>NZ_JABMKW010000009.1 GCF_013204795.1 Pedobacter panaciterrae | reverse complement strand
CCCAACTTCCATGGCTTGACGGGCGGTGTGTACAAGGCCCGGGAACGTATTCACCGCGTCATTGCTGATACGCGATTACTAGCGAATCCAACTTCAAGAGGTCGAGTTGCAGACCTCTATCCGAACTGTGAATGGCTTTTTGAGATTTGCTTGCTGTTGCCAGCTTGCTGCCCTCTGTACCATCCATTGTAGCACGTGTGTAGCCCCGGACGTAAGGGCCATGATGACTTGACGTCGTCCCCTCCTTCCTCTCTGTTTGCACAGGCAGTCTGTTTAGAGTCCCCACCTTAACGTGCTGGCAACTAAACATAGGGGTTGCGCTCGTTGCGGGACTTAACCCAACACCTCACGGCACGAGCTGACGACAGCCATGCAGCACCTAGTTTCGTGTGATTGCTCACTTATCTATCTCTAGATAATTCACTAACTTTCAAGCCCGGGTAAGGTTCCTCGCGTATCATCGAATTAAACCACATGCTCCTCCGCTTGTGCGGGCCCCCGTCAATTCCTTTGAGTTTCACCCTTGCGGGCGTACTCCCCAGGTGGAATACTTAACGCTTTCGCTTAGCCGCTAACTGTATATCGCTAACAGCGAGTATTCATCGTTTAGGGCGTGGACTACCAGGGTATCTAATCCTGTTTGATCCCCACGCTTTCGTGCCTCAGCGTCAATAAAACCATAGTAAGCTGCCTTCGCAATCGGTGTTCTGTGACATATCTATGCATTTCACCGCTACTTGTCACATTCCGCCTACCTCTAGTTCATTCAAGCTCATCAGTATCAAAGGCACTGCGATGGTTGAGCCACCGTCTTTCACCCCTGACTTAATAAGCCGCCTACGCACCCTTTAAACCCAATAAATCCGGATAACGCTTGGATCCTCCGTATTACCGCGGCTGCTGGCACGGAGTTAGCCGATCCTTATTCCTTCGGTACATTCAGCTTATTACACGTAATAAGGTTTATTCCCGAATAAAAGCAGTTTACGACCCAGAGGGCTGTCTTCCTGCACGCGGCATGGCTGGTTCAGAGTTGCCTCCATTGACCAATATTCCTTACTGCTGCCTCCCGTAGGAGTCTGGTCCGTGTCTCAGTACCAGTGTGGGGGGTCATCCTCTCAGATCCCCTAGTCATCGTCGCCTTGGTGGGCCGTTACCCCGCCAACTAGCTAATGACACGCATGCCCATCTCAATCCTATAAATATTTGAACATTAGATAATGCTATCCTGTGTTTTTATGCGGTGTTAATCCGAATTTCTTCGGGCTATCCCCCTGATTGAGGTAGGTTGCATACGCGTTACGCACCCGTGCGCCACTTTCATAAGGAGCAAGCCCCTTAATCTCGTTCGACTTGCATGTATTAGGCCTGCCGCTAGCGTTCATCCTGAGCCAGGATCAAACTCTCCATTGTAAAATGTGTTGTTTGAATCTCTGACCATTCTTAACTTG
>NZ_JABMKW010000008.1 GCF_013204795.1 Pedobacter panaciterrae | reverse complement strand
TATCCCTAACTCGCTAAACCACAACCAGAAAAATTAGAAAGACCTATTTAAAATACTTTAATCCGTACCTAAACATAACATAAACCGGAATACTTAAGGCAATCCATGACACGATATGCCATACTCCTACTCCCATTATTGCTGATAACAAGCCTAAAATTGTTATCACTCCCAGTAAAATAGGGATACCCCATACTTTGAAAAACACGTTATTATTATTCTTCATTCTCTTGAACAGTTGATAAGGTGAGCGATTCGGCTTCTCCCATAAGCCTTTTAAGTTGGGCCGACTTCGCCTTGCGCCTGGCAAGCCAAAGGTAAATTCCGGAAATCAATACAATAATAGTAGCGATATCGAAAATCGCCCAGAGTATCTTCATCGGCATACCCCCATAGTCACCAAAGTGAAATGGCTGGGAGATAAAGATTGTTTTCAAATACCATGGCAGATCTCTCATGCCTGTCAATTCCCCAGTTTTGGCATCTATTAGCGCCGGTTTGATAATCCTTGAAGTTAGCGGAGTAGTTCCAATCATGTACACTGCGTAATGATACTTACTGGAGTAAAGTGTTCCCGGATAGGCAACAAAAGAGACATCCATTCCGGGAGCGGCTGCCTTAGCTGTCTTAACAGCAGCATCCAAAGAACTTAAAGTTCCTGTTACCTTAGGTTTATTCTTATATCCCGCAACCATTTCGGCAAGCTGACTAGACTTCCACTTGTCCAGCGCTGGGTCAACCAGGGTGTTTATCACACCTGTAAGTCCAACAACCGATGCCCAGGCCAGTGTTACAATTCCAAGCAGGTTATGCAAATCCAACCACCTTAATCTCGATGATTTCTCTGTCCTGATCATTCCGAAATCAAAACGCTTCATAATCGGACCATATAATACTATACCGGAAACAATAGCAACAATAAAAAGCAGCCCCATCAGCCCCAGGAAAAGTTTACCGGGTATGCCCGCCAGCATTTCTACATGCAGGTAATACATCACCAGCATAAAATCCATTTCATTGGGCGGCGTGTCCATTACCTTACCAGTATACTCATTCATCCTAAGGTAATGATCTCCTTCAATGGGCGCCTCACTTGAATCGGCCACAACAACAAACATTTCACCAGGATGCTCTTTTACATCCCATGACACATACTTTATTGCCTTTACGGGTACGTGTTTTAAGGCCTCATGCAGTACAACATCTTTTGACAATTCTGGAGTTCCAGGAGGAACAGCAGGCATTTCTACTTCCTTGCCCAGTAAATGATCAATTTCCTCATAAAATATCAGAGGTAAACCAGTCAGGCATAGCATGAGCAAAAAAACCGTACAAATAAGACTGGTCCATTTATGAACTTCAAACCATTTTTTTATTGTTTTAGCCTTCATAAGTTAAAATTTATAAGCAAAACTTGCCGCAAAGTTCCTTGGTTTTTGTGGATTAACAGACCAGTAACCAATGTAATAATCTTCATTGGTCAGGTTATTCATATTAAAGGTAAACCTATATTTGTCTGAGTTGTAAAATAAACTTGCATTTAACAAGGTATAGCTTGGCAATTCAAAAACTCCTGTTACACTATTATCTATTACCTTATATACACCAGCATAGTTTCCACCTAACCCGATCCCGAAATCTTTTAATTTACCGTATCCAAATTTATAAGTAGCCCATAAATTTGCCAGATCCTGAGGTCCCTGACCACCTGGTGCACTTCCTACTTCGTTGTAAAAATCAGTGGGCTCACCTGTGTTTCCTTTAAGCACTTTAATTCTGCTGTGACTAACTCCTGCAATGATATTAAAACCAGGAAAAGGATTTGCACTTAAATCCAAATCAAAACCCTTGCTTCCTGTTTTTCCACCTTGCACGGAAGAAGTTGGTGTATCATAAACCCTGTTTGCAACTCTGATATCATAAACAGAGAAAGTGGCAAACAACTTATCAGAAAAGAAATTAGCTTTCACTCCTACTTCCCATTGATTAGCTTGCTCAGGTTTAAATGATTTTACGCCTAGGCTTACTTTATTCTCGTCAAATACTTCACGTGGGGCTACATTAAAGAACGCATTCATGTAATTCGCAAAAATCGACACCTTATCCAGTATAGGCTGATAAACAACCCCAAATTTAGGCGAGAAGGTTAATTGATTATAATCATCTTCAGTATCTTTAAGATCACCCTTGGAATCAAAATAATCCATCCTTAAGCTAGCCATAACACTTAATGAAGGAGTAAAATTAAGCACGTTTGATACATAAGCGCTGGAGGTACTGTTCTTGATATTGGTACGACTTCCTGCTCCTGCATCCGCCAGCGCATTATCAACCAAAGCTTGCGTTAAATATACCGGAGGAATTTCTTTTCCATCTTTATCAAATTCAACTTCACTGTTCTGAGGTGTAACCTGTCTTACTAAAGCCCAAGCCGAGCCATTGTCAATTACATTGCGGGTATAATAATCCAACCCTATCAAAACTCGATTCCTCAGACTTCCGATTTTAAAATCGCCATTAAAATTCTGCTGTATATCAGTTGTATTAGTGGTTTGTTGTTCTTTATGGAAATACTGGTCAAAATAATTGTCCCTGTTCGCGCCCCCCATATTCAGGTATGCATCATCCCAGATATAGGTATAATAGCCATCTGATTTTACGTTCCCTCTGGAAACCACAGTTTGTGAAGTCCATTGATCTGATAGTTTATAAAGCATCTGACCTTGCAAATTATATCTTGGATTTTTTATAGTCAGATCGTTGCTGGTGAAAGACAAGTTCCTGTCTAGGTTTAGCTCTTTTAGGTTTTTAAAGATGAGCGTTGTATCTCTATTAGTATTAAAAAAGACTGGAGGAGCAGCCCTTTCTTCCTGCAAAATTTCTGTCAATACCTGAAAGGAAAGCCTATCATTTACTTCATAAGCCAAACTAGGTGCTATGTAGAAAGACTTTTTAAATCCGGCATCCTGAAAACTGTTTTCTGTATGGTAGGCAGTATTAATACGCATTGCAATTTTTTCAGTTTTGCTCAAAGGCATATTTATATCTGCAGTTACCCTGTTCAAACCAAAACTACCTAGGTTGTAGGCTACTTCACCGCCAAACTCATAATACGGTTTTTTAGTAATGGTATTGATAATCCCTCCATAGCCATAAAAGCTTGCTCCAAACAATGTCCCAGAAGGTCCTTTCATCACTTGTATCTCTTCCACACTTGCCGGATCAAGGTTTCCACTGGTCAGGCCAGGTAATCCATTGATCAGACTTGGCTGCGCTTCAAAACCACGGAGCGCAAAATAAGAGGCTCCATCACCTCCCCTTCCTGTAGATTCCCATGTTCTTGCGATTCCGGGAATATTCCGCATCGCATCATCATAGTTACTAATCGCTTGCTGTTTTAATATTTCAGAAGAAACAGAACTATATACCTGTGGATTCTCCAGATTTTTTAAAGGCATCTTAGCAACTGCAGCAGTTACTTTGTTAGTATTTCTGGAAGAAATGATTACTTCTTGTAATTGATCGGAATTCTCATTCAATACAAAATCAGCAGATACAGTTTCTCCCGATTTTACTTCAATAGCCTGTTCTTGTTTTGCCAGACCAATAAATGTTGCAGTCAGAATATATTTGCCTGTTCTAATATTCTTTAGCTCATACGATCCTCTTTTATCTGTTAAGGCTGTTTTACCTGTTCCTTTAATATTTACAGTTACAAGTTCTGCGGGTTTTCCATCGGAGGTTTTTACTGAGCCACCAATATTTCCAGTCTGCGCAAATGACAGACTTGCAGAAAATAAGAGCAAAATAATACAATTGGTAAAAATTCTTATCATAGTTGAAATTTGTTTGATCGGCACAAACCTACTATTTAAAATAATTCTAAACAATATTATTTAAAATTATTCCAAACAACAGCCTTACACGCTCCTTTTCAAGTATTTAAGATTTAAATCGATAACTTGTAATGATCTTTAAATATTCTGGATCGAAGCCCTATTAGCTCCTGACTAAATCAATATTAAAAAAATAGAGGCAAAAAAAAGACGACATCTGGAGCAATGTCGCCTTTAATTAAGAAATAAATTTCTTGTACCCTGGAAGGGATTCGAACCCCTGACCCACGGTTTAGAAAACCGTTGCTCTATCCAACTGAGCTACCAAGGCCTTTCCCCTTAAGGAGCGCCAAAGATATAAAAACATGCGAATAAGCGCAAATCTATTTTGATAATTTTCTAAAAAAACCGCATTAAAAAAATATACGCAAGATTACCAGCCACTTAACAAATAGCCTAAATTCAGGTATTTTACTTTCCATTAACTATACCTTCACTGTCACTATTCAAAATAAGTTAGCAATCCAGAAACTTCCAATTTTACTGGCTTTAAAATGAGGCATGGATGTTGTATATCTAAAGTATATAAAAATAAGAAAAACGTGTGTTTTATCCTACAACCAAGGCAAAAACCTTCATCCCGAACAATTCCTACAACAATGCTATTTATTTGCAGGCAGAAAACGGGGAAGTTTTGCTACGATTAGAGGATTACATAACAAGTCGACACAACTAACCAAATAATTACAAACTTTAAATCTACCACTACCTACCTATGGATAATGACGCTCATAATTTGCAATCGCTGGTTGAAGCACTTGATGATGTAATTCTGGAATTAACCGAACAATCTGTAATTAAGCGGGTTTGGACAAAAGATAAATCTAAATTGTTCATGCCACCCGAATTCTTTATCAATAAGAGTATCCCGGAAGTTTTTGGCAAGTTTGGAGATATCTTTATTGACTGCATAGTCAGATTACTTAGTACTGGAGAAAGACAACAATGCATCTATCCAGATTTTGACCCAACTAAGTCGCTATGGTATTGTGCTAAGTTTCAAAAAATCGATTCCATTAATACTGATGCCAGGATAATCTGTATCATTGAGGATATTACAGCTAAAAAAGAGATGACCGATCAGCTTGAAAAGAATAGCTTAGAGCTCAAAAGGATCAACAACTTGCTAGAAATAGGTCATCAAATTTCAAAAATGGGTGGTTGGGAATATGATACCATAAGTAAAGAAGTATTTTTAACGAATCAGATCTACGAAATCAACGAATCAGATCCGCATATGGTAATCAATAGTATCAATGTCCCACAATCATTTGACAAAGAGAATAAAACAAAATTATTAAAAGCGCTGAAAAATTCGCTTGACAAAAATATTGCCTTCGACATTGAATTAGAGCTCATAACAGCTAAAAGGAATAAAAAATGGGTAAGGATCTCAGGCGTTCCAATAATGGAAAACAACAATGTTCGATTGTTCAGAGGAATATTGAAAGATATTACAGACATTAAAAACAACCAGCTGGAGCTTATTGAGGCCAAAAATCTTGCTGAACAAATTGCCAGAAAAAGGACAGAGACGCTTTCCATTATGAGTCATGAGATTCGGACTCCTTTAAATGCAATTATTGGCATCAGCAATCTCTTGGATCAGGCAACATCTTCGAACAAGGATATAAAAGAGTATGTGGATCATCTAAGATACTCTTCTAATCATTTATTGGGGCTTATAAACGACATATTAGATCTGGAAAAGATTGAAAGTAAAAAGATGCAATTAAATGAAGCCCCTACAAATCTGATATCACTTATAAATAATGTCTACAAGCAGTTTCTACCATTCGCTAAAAATAAAAGCCTTGCCCTAAATTTCCATCATGATTACAAAACACCTGAGTCCTTAATGATTGATGATCTCAGGCTAACAAGGATATTAAATAACCTATTGGCTAATGCCATCAAATTTACCGAAAAAGGAGAGGTTAGCATCACCCTAAAAACGCTTGTCGATCAAGACGATCATGCATCTATCCTTTTTAAAATCTCCGATACTGGAATTGGAATTCCTGAACATCTACATAATCTGGTATTCGACAAGTTTCATCAGGTTCACCAGGATTCCCACAGGCAACAAGAAGGAAGCGGATTGGGACTTAACATTACCAAAGGTTTAGTAAGGCTTTTCAAAAGCGAAATTCGCTTAATCAGTAAACCGTCCATAGGATCAATATTCGAGTTCCAAATTGACTTCAAAAAGGCCTTACCAATACTAAAGGAAAAGAAATCAAACGCATTCGAATTTGATTTCCCTGCCCTACCTGATTTTAAGTTGTTGATTGTTGACGATAATCCTACAAATTTACTCGTCGCCACCCGCCAATTAAGTCGTTTTGGGATCAATGCTAATAAAGCGGACAATGGCTATACTGCCATAGAATTTCTAAAAAAGGAAAAGTTTGATGTTGTTCTTGTAGATCTGCACATGCCGGGTATGGATGGTTATCAGCTATCTAAATACATACAAGAAACCTATCCGGAAACCAAAGTAATCATTTTTACTGCCGATGTACTTGAAGAAGTGAGACTTAGGCTTAAAGAAATGGGCATTCTCTATATTCTCTCTAAACCATTTAAACCAGAGGAAATGTTCGAACTCTTTTTAGAAGTACTTGAGGTAAAATAATTCATAACTTTATGCCCCATGAGAGTAGTTCTATTAGGGTTTGCACTATTTTTAATCAGTGCTCCATCGTTTTCACAAATAAACACAAAAGCCAAGGAAGCTGTTGTTACCTATGGATTCCGAAATAACGGAAAAGAAACAAAGGCAGAGCAAAAAATGTTCGTTAAAGGTAACCAGGTACATCTGGTACCTCAGGGTCGTCAGACCGAACAGCAGTATCTGCAAATTGCTCAAAAGGCAAGTTATCAGATACAAAACAGCAATGCTATAGCATACACACTTAAAAAGCCCTTCTCTGAATACGTAAAACCAGAATTGCTTCCAGGAATAGACACAATATTGGGCATTCCCTGTAAAAAGGCTAAAGTCTTTGTTCGTTCCAACACCATCGAGGTGTGGTATACAAACGACCTTAAAATTAAAGGAACACCAAGCATTTCAATTGCCCCCGAATTAGGCTTAGTTCTTAAAACCATTCGTAATGGTAATTCCGAAACCTTTGCAAAGAACATCGAGTACCGTACAGTAACCCCCGAAGAACTTGCCTGGCCAAAAAGCTGGGGTACCATGTTAGATGAACCAGCATACCAGCGACAAGTAATCGAAAGCCGCTACACTACGCTTACCATTTTCAATAATGAGCAGATTAGTTTTGGCAACAAAACAGAAAATCCTGTCGGAGAACAATCTAATGTCACTTACCATTTCTCTGGTGGAACTGTTATTCTTAAGAAAGTAAAGCTACCGCCAACAAAAGTTGGTCAACAATTATTTATCGAATTAGCACAACATTCTAACGGGGACGCATATGACCGTACAGGTTCTGTGTTTATGATCCCTACCGACAAATCCATCTCTTATCTTAATGCTTTGCAGAGCGGTATTCAGGTACTTCCTGTTTATTCAGCCAGAAATGGAAAGAAATACCAAGGAGTTACGGCTACCGACAACTATTTACCTCCGCTTGAGTTAATGCGTTTTTTCACTTCTTTTGGGGTAAACCATTTTAATCCACAGGCAAAAATAAAAGGGTATAACTGGGCCGATTCGGTTGTCTACAAACAGGATATCACATCCTTATTACCGCGTTTGCAAGGAGAAGTGTGGATAGGCGTTTTTATAGGAAACTATGATAAAGGCGGACATAAAGCCAGTCTGTACTTCAAATACTATCCAGGTTATGAGGGCGAAAGTCAAAAAGAGGAAAAGAAATGGTTAATGCCTGCTTTTAACACAACCAATTTAATGGAAATGTCGGGACAGGAATACGGCACAATGTTCGATCAGGATTCTCTTACCGTAACTGTGGAGATCCCGCAAGGTGTAAAAAACCTAAAAATGAGATATCTTACAACTGGTCACGGTGGCTGGGGTGGCGGAGATGAATTTGTACCAAAACAAAACGAAATCTTTATGGATGGCAAAAGAGTATATCACTTTATTCCATGGCGAGAGGATTGTGCAACATACAGATATTTAAACCCTGCTTCAGGCAATTTTGGGAATGGTTTGTCCTCTTCGGATCTTAGCCGCTCTAACTGGTGTCCTGGAACAATTACCTTACCTGTTGAAATCCCTTTACCGGATCTTAAACCTGGCAAACACACCTTTCAGGTAGCAATACCGTTAGGGAAACCAGAGGGAGGAAGTTTTAGCGCCTGGAATGTATCAGGAACGTTAATTGGCGATAAAGAATAAAATAAAAAAGGCATCCGGAATTGGATGCCTTTTTTATTAAAACTAAGCCTTTATACTATTCTGCTTCTCTTTTAATATAAGTTTTGTTGCCATTTTTGTTGATGTAATATTTACCTCCACGCGGGCCGGTATAAATTACTTCAGAATTAGGGCCTTTCAGCGTTCTATCTACAGTTGGCTTATAATCTTTATTAGCAGCATTGGCAACAGCGGTAGTTGTTTGTTTTTTCACTGTTGTTACTTCCTTTTTAACTTCCTTCACAGGAGCCTCTGCTTTTTCTTTGGCAGCTGTAGCAGAAAAACGCTTATCCGGTGTGCCATCTTTTTTAAGTTTTATATCACTAGCTGGAGCTGCAGCTGTTTTCGCAAAACGTTTATCGGGCGTACCATCTTTTTTTAATCTTGCTCCTGCAGTGGTTGCTTCTGCTTTAGCTTTAGTTTTTGCAGTTGTAGTTTCTTTTTTAACCTTTTCGGTTGCATCTTTTTTTGCATCGGCTGTTGCTTTGGTCTTAGCAGTTGCTTCTTTTTTAGCGTCAGCTTTAGCCTTTGCTGCTTCTTTCTTTGCGGTTGCTGTTGCTTCTTTTTTAGCATCAGCCTTAGCCTTTGCAGCTTCCTTCTTCGCCTCAGCAGCAGTCTCTTTAGCTTTCGAAGTTTCTTTTTTTGCTTTTGTTGTCGCTGCTTTTTTAGCAGTAGCAGTTGAAGCAGTTTGTGCCATACTTAAGCTCACACAGAAACTGAGCATAGCAATTAGTGAAAGTAGTTTTTTCATAACTTTTTAAATAGCTGATTGAATATCTGTTACTCTGCTGTCAGATTAGCCTAATAACTATGTACAATTTACATATATCGTACCAACATTATCAAGAAATCTAAATAAATATTTTCATTAAAAGAAATGAAGCTACTAAAAGAGATAATTACTATGCAATGGTAGCTGTAAGTTTGCTTCCGCTAATAGCTGTGCTATAAATTTTCAGCGTTCTTGTATTTCCGGTCGTACCTTGTGGTCCCTGAAGTACGGATCCATTGGTAGCGTATTCAGAAAAGTGCAACTGACATTGTATTTTATTATCTGCCTGTTTCCATACCAAGCTACCTCCCTGATGCGGACAAATAGATTCTGTTGCTACAAATGCTGCAGCAGTATTTCCATCAGCTATCCTAAAAAACAATACGCCATTTACTTTCGCCTGGTCACCCACAGCCTTTAGTTGAGTTGAAAGATCTACTGTGGCAGTATTATTTCCTGGTCCTGGATCAGGTTTGTCGTCAGGACCATCATTTCCACTTTTTCCACAGCTCGAAAGGCATGTTCCTGTGCAAACCAATGCAAGGCCAAGCCCTAATGATTTGATAAATTCGTCACGTTCCATAGTTTTTGATTTTAGTTTAGTAAATTTTTGATTTCTTGTCCGGATCCTGATTTTTTGACTTAAACAGGGTAAAGTTTCTTGATATAGTGAAGCCAAAACGAACCCCGCCTTTGCTCCACGATTTTTTAGTATTTGGAATGAAATTATTTTCCACTATATACTCCGAATTCATGAAGTTTAAAGAGAAAATATGCCCTCCGGTTTCTATTTCCAAACCAACACCAAATGGATTGTAATAAGTTTCCGTTAAATCTTTGGGTCTCGATAATCCATTTACAACAGTGTAATCGGCAATAAAAGAAAGTCGTTTAGTAATTTTCATTCTTCCCGCAAAACCAAGGGAAAACAGGTTTTTGGAATCACCGCTATCCTCAATATTGTTTCGCACTAAAAACCCTGGCATTACCTCAAGAGAGAGGCGCGATGAAAACTTACGTGATATAATAGATTGAAAGAAATAAGAGAATCTGTCACTATATTGTCCAAACTCGCCATCATTAAATGGCTCCCTGGCAATCCAGCCAAGCTGGGCAAAGAGGGTCATATTAATCGGCATCGAACTATTACTCTTCTGTTTTAGCAGCTTGTACTTACCCGAAAAGTTGAAAAGTTCGTCTTGCTTACTTCTTCCTATTGCAACAGTAAAATCATCGGTAACCCCATAGTCCAATCCAATAAACAAATCTGTTGCAACATCCAGGCCGTATAAAGTGTGTGCACTTCCAAAACGTCCGCCTATATCACCAAAATGGTGACGGATCCTGAGATCCAGATCATGTTTCTTTTGAGTTTCACTTGAGTGAGATAAAACTACATGTGTCGACTTAAAGGCGGCATCTACAGTAGTAGCTACACCCCCGCTGTCCAGGGCTTTTAACAATGAGTCCGCTTCCTGAGCTCGAGCATGCAGTGTAAAAAGCGAAAAGGAAATCAGTAAATATTTAATCTTATTCATGGGTTTGGTTATTTTAATGAATTGAACTTACCTTCAGCTTTTATCGTAATAAACTCAGCAATCTTGGTAAACACCAGCTTTGGTATTTTAATATCATGATCCACACAGGCAACTTTAAATTCTGTACTGATTTGTACAACCCCATTGGTTACGGTTACTTTTCCTGGAATTGTTCGTTTCTTATCTACTCCATGTACAGAAAGAATACCTGTAACCGTTACAGCATAATTACCATCTTTGGTAAAATCCACTGGCTGGTCTATCACCCCTTTAAATTTTGCATAAGGATATTTGTCACTCTCTATATAATTTTCGTTGAAATGCTCCTGCATAAGCTTTCTGTCAAACTCAAGCGTCTTAACGGCTAGCTGCACAACTATTTCTCTGGTTTTGGCAACAAGAACAGCATTACCGTTATCGCTTACAGCCCTTATATCCTCTAGCGGTGTAGATGAGAATAAGCCTATTCTAATATTTTTGCTCACAAAGTTCTGCGCCCCGGCACTAAAATGCAGCAGCATGAGTACCACCAACAATCGGGTTATTTTTCTTATCCTATTCATATTTAATTGAGCTACTGCCTTATTTAAGTTTTAATGAACTTATATCTCCTAGTACGGAGTAAGAAACAACAAGGTTGCCTGGGCAGTAAATATTTTCACATTTGCACGTCGCTATCACCACCACGTCATCCTGACCTCGCAGCTTCTTCGAGGTCAGAATGACGATGGCATAAAACAAAAAAAGGCCCGCAATCTCTTGCAGGCCTTTCGTATAATTCAAATAATACTATTTAGCATTTTTCTTCTCAGTAACCTCAGTACGGATCTCTTGAGCAAGTCCTTTTAGATCCTGCATTGCTTTACGAACTCTAGTACCGGCTGCGCCATTACCTGAATTATAAAATTTGTCTGCATCTGCTTCGATTCCAGCAATAAGTTGTTTAAGTTTTGAAAATTTTTCCATGTTTTTCTTAAGTTAAGATTTTAAAAATATTTGATATAACGCTCTAAAGGTAATAATTATTGGATTTGCACCAAATCAATGTTTCATAATCTCTAATCATTTTTTCCACATCCTATTCCCATTGTTAATAAAAATGACTACAACACCACCATTTGCCCTGTCCTCACCGATTCATCACAGGCAAATGCAATCCTTAAACTATTAACCGCATCTTCAGTTGCATCAGTAAGGTCCAGATCTTCCTGAATAGCTCTCAGAAAAAAGCGTTGCTCACGATTACATAGTTCCTGATGATCCGGTTCATCTTTAAGATCAACCCACTCATCGGTCCTGGCAAACTCATCATCTTTATCCAGATCAGCATAATGTACTTTTATTGATTCTGTTTTAGTATGTGAATCAATTGAATCTGATTTTCCTGATTTCGATGCTTCTTTGGCAACTATAGATACCGCGCCCTTCGGGCCAAAAACATCTTTAATAAAAAAGGCTGTTTCACTAACCATTGGGCCCCAGCCTGCTTCGTACCAGCCAACTGAACCATCCTCAAAACGAATTTGAAGTTGCCCGTAATTGTAATTCCATTCAGGTATTTCATCGGTAAGCCGGGCACCAATAGCACTTACCTGAACAGGCCTTGACCTGGTCATCTGGCACATCACATCAATATAATGCACCGCACAGTCTACTATGGGGCTTAAACTTTTCATCAAGTTACGGTGTACGGTCCATTTCGAACCATGGCTTTGCTGATTCAGGTTCATCCGCATTACCAGTGGTTTACCCATTTGCTGCGAAAGTTCAATAAACTTCTCCCATGAAGGGTGATAACGCAATATATAACCAACAACCAGTTTCTTACCGGCCTTTCTCGCAGCTTCAGCAACACGCTCCGCACCTTCTACAGAATCCGCCAGAGGCTTCTCTATAAATACGTGGCAGCCGCTCTCCAGTGCTTTAACGGCAAAAGCCTCATGAGTATCCGGATAAGTAGAAATGCAAACTGCATCAGGCTTTGTAGCCTCAAGCGCCTCATAAAAATCACTGAACAGCCGATAACCTCCACCCAGCTTTTCATTTACAACAACCTTACTGTTACCGGTCGATACAATTCCACATATTTCAAAGCCGTCTAAGGTGTGATAGGCCATAGCATGAGATTTACCCATGTTACCGCATCCAACAACCAGAACACGCAAATTTACACTCCCAAACTCCATCCTGCACGATAATTACGTTTAACAAATTGGTTCACCTCATCAAAGTTAGTAACCTTAAGATTCGCTTTATCCCAGATCAGTTTAATGTCTCTGCCTGGATAACTGATTCCACCATCAGCATTTCTCCGCTGAACATCGGTTCCTCTAATGGCCAGGTTTGCTATTAATAGCGTTTCTGTAAGCGGTCCTGCAATTTCAAAAGGAGAACTTAATTCTATCTTTCCATAACCTGCAATCGCAGCTTCGGCCCATTGTGTATAATGGCCATCTTCACCACCTGGTACCCTAGGGGTTTTCTGTTTAGTATGATCATGCTCATTCCTTGATAAAGGCAGCAATCTCGGGTTAGATCCATAAACATCACAGATCATTTTTCCTTTGGTTCCTTCAAACAATACACCATTATCGCCAAATGCCTCATTAGGTCCTAACTCTACCGGACGCACGGGCTTAATACCACCGTCCATCCAGTGAAGCTGTAAATCACCTTTCGTTCTTTTCGTTCCCTTAAAGGTCATGATCACGTGACTTGATGGCGGACAACTTTCAGGGAAATACCCCCTCTTAAATTCATCCACATACACACTACCCACACTGCATTGAACATCAAGAGGCGTATCAAGACCTAAAATGCTAAATGGAGGTTCTACAAGGTGACAACCCATATCGCCAATTGCACCTGTACCATAATCCCACCAGCCTCTCCAGTTAAACGGAACCATTTTGTCTATATAAGGCTTATATGGGGCACTGCCCAACCACAAATCCCAATCCAATTCTTTAGGAACAACACCATTAGTAGCAGGCCACGAAATTCCCTGAGGCCAAACAGGGCGGTCAGTCCAGCAGTATACGGTATGTACCTTACCTATTAAACCAGCCTCGCACCAATCCTTCAATTGCCTTACTCCGTCACCAGAAGCACCCTGATTACCCATTTGTGTAACTACCTGATAGCGTTTTGCCGCTTCAGTTAATACACGTGCTTCATAAATATCATGTGTTAAAGGCTTCTGAACATAAACATGTTTACCAAGCTGCATTGCAGCCAGGGCTATCATAGCATGATTATGATCTGGTGTAGAAACTACAACACCATCAATGTTTTTCGATTCCTTGTCAAGCATCTGGCGATAGTCTTTATAATACTTCGCCTTCGGAAATCTCTTAACAGAACCAGCGGCCCTTCTATCATCAACATCACATAAAAATGCAATATCAGATTTACCACCTTTATAAATATTCGCTATATCGCTTTCACCTTTTCCACCAACACCAACGCCGGCAACCTGTAAACGATCGCTCGGCGCTAAAAATCCTTTTCCTCCCAATACATGTCGGGGCACGATCATAAAACCAGCGGCTGCAAGCGCGCTGGTTTTAATAAAGTTTCTTCTAGAATTATCTGCTGATGAGTTTAACTTATCTTCAGTCATGTTTTTTATTATTATATTTTTTTTCTACTCGTCATCCTCAGTTTGCTCGTCATCCTGAATTTATTTCAGGATCTCTCACTTGCTAGTCCGACTTTCTCTTGCAAGATCCTGAAATAAATTTAGGATGACGATCGATTAAAGCTAAAAATAGAAATCCTACTATTTCTTAGCTGCAGCTTTTTTGCTTGCAGGGGCTTTAGCCGACTCTTTTTTACTTAAATCTTTGATTCTTATGTTTCTGAATTCTACAGGAGAGCCATGTCCAAGGAAACCAATGTGGCCGCTGTCGCGTAATAAACCCGGATGTTCCTTACCATCTGCAGCACCATTCTTTCTAGCCTCAGTAATGTCGCCATCAAGAATTACGGTACCATTAAGGATCACTTTAATTTTAGGGCCTTTTACGACAACTTCTTCATAATTCCATTCGCCAACTGGTTTAAGGAAACCTCTTTTTGCTGGTAAAGTGCCATATACAGAACCATGGTACTGATACACATGAAGGTCTTTATATATTGGAGCCTCATTATCTAAAATCTGAAGTTCCATACCTGTATAAGCAGCATCACCTTCTAAAGGTGCTCTAATGCCCAATCCGTTATTGGCACCTGGAGTTAATTTAAATTCAAAACGGTAAATAAAGTCGCTAAATTCCTCTTTAGTAAATAAGTTACCACCTGAACCTTTTCCTGGTTTAGGACGAATCGCAATATTTCCATCCTCAATAGTATAATCAACTGTGTTACCTGTCCAGCTGTGCATGTTTGTACCATCAAACAGCACTTTATAACCTTCTTTTTTCTCTTGTGCACTTAACTCAAATGGTTTTGCACGAGGGATTTCTCTGATGTAAAGATCGCGATAAGCAACTGGCGAACCATGTGCTTGTAATTCGATTTGCTCTTCAGCAAAAATCGGAAGGCTTCTGTCCCAGTAGTTTTCAAGGATTACGTTATCAGTTACCAATACACCGTTTAAGTAAACGGTAACACGATCACCTTTCATCAAAATACGGAAGGTATTCCATTCGTCAAGTTTATTGTCAGCAACTTTAAGTGGCTTGCTTTCATTAGCCTGATTGTTGTATAAGCCACCAGAACCAACCTGAGCACCTACATTTGTACGGGCATTATCCCAGATTTGAACTTGTGGAGTACCACGCAAATAAATACCGGCATCACCCTCTCCTTTTTTATCATCAATAATTTTCCAGTCAACAAGCATTTCAAAATCACCATACTTTTTAACAGTAGCAAGGTTATTTCCATGACTCATGAACTGAAGCTCACCATTAACAGGTTTCCAGCTATCGCGTGCCTCGGCATCAGCTTTTTCCTGCTCAGCAGCAAGCGTTTTAGTATCCATTTTAGAACGCTTAATCGGATCTGCCACTAAACCTTTCCAACCGGTAAGGTCAGTTCCGTTGTACATAGACACAAAACCCTCACCTGCTTTCATTTCCGAAATGTATTTACGCATTCCTTCTTTCTGATAGCCACTATCACCACCGGTTATTACCTCGATGGTTTTGTTTAACAAACCTTTAACCAGGTCACCATTATATGTTCCGGCAAGTGTAATGTTCATTACTGCATTTGCAGCAGCTTGCTGTAAAGCAGCATCATCTAAATATTTACCGGCAAAAACAATTGCATTGAAACATTTAGCTTGCTCAACATCTTTTAAAATTTGTTGTTTTTGCTCATTGGTTTGAGCCACAGCCATCGCGTTGCGAAGTAATAACAACTTCTGCTCCGCAGGATAAACACCTTCTCTAACCGAACGCAGGTATCCGTTGATAGCAGTATTCAGGAAAGCAGTATTTTTAGTCTCACGTGCAATCTTAATTAATTCAGGAGCTGCACTGGCATCAACCCATGCAGACAATGCGTCTAACGCAGCTTTTTGAGTTTGCTCGTTACCTGATGCAAAAGCATCAGTAACCGCCTTTAACGATTTCTCGCCACCTAAACTTGCCAGAACTTTGTAGAAAAGTAATTTCTTGTTTTCAGGTGCCGAAGCCATTTGTTGTAGTACTGCATCAACCTGTTGTGAATTGTCACCACCACTTACTGCAGCAATAATAGCTTCCTGTACAGCAGTTTCCTGAGCTCCAGAGCTTTCATTCAATAAAGTAAACAATTGAGGTAAATTCTCTTTCACAACAACGTGACTTAAAGCAGCGTATGCAGCTTGTTGTACTTCAGGATTTTTACTTTTTAACTGATCATAAACTGTATTTAGCTGACCGTTTGCAGCACGCGAAGCAAGCAAATTGATTAATGCAACCTGTACATTTGGTTTCGCAGATGGAATAGCAGCAGCAATCTTTTCGGTAATTCCTGTTCCTTTCATTCTGTGAATGGCGTTAGAAACCGCAGTCACATTAGCAGTATCACCTTTGCTTGCCAACTTAAGCAAATCATCAAGCACCTGGTCCTGACCAATATTAACAGCAGCATTTATTGCAGCTAGCTTTACAGTCTCATTCTTACTTTTAAGCAACTTAATTACCGCTGGTAAAGCTTCTTTAGCACCACTTTGGCCAAGCATACTTAAAATACCGGCTTTTCCATCATCATCAACTTTACCTAATTTCTTAACCCAAAGAGGTGTCGAAGCTGAGGTTACATATGGTACAGCAAATTTCAAAGCAGCAGCACGATATTCAGCATTTTTATCGCCTGCAGCATCTAAAAGGAGCTCCTGGTTATTGTCTTTATTTGCTTCAACCAATACTTTTAAAGCACCGGTACGCACACCTACCAATTCATCAGTGTTTACTTTGCCAGCTATATCTTTAGCAATTTTTTCAGCAAGTTCTTTATTGCCATTTTTAAGCAATTGTTCTGCGTAGATCAGGTAAACTGCGGCAGTATTAGTGTTTTCATATTTAAATCCACTTTTATCAGCAGCAGCGGCAAATACAGCTTCAGACGAAGGATCTGCAATATAAGCAAGTGCATACAATGCTACTTTAGCAACATTTGCATCGCCATCGGATGCCAAAGCATTGATAGGCTGAGCAGCTTCTTTAAAGCGGCTGTCGCCTAACGATTCTATAATCGAAAGTTTGGCAGCACCGTTCGCTTTTGCCAGGCCAGCCAATAAAGCTGCTTTCGAAGCCGGAGTATTGATTTTAACCAAAGCTCGTGCCGCAGGATCTGCCAGTTGGTCGTCAGTTAAATACCCTTGTATACAAGAAACCGCGTCATCTTTACCAACCAGATCAAACTGACTGATGATAAACGATTTATTTTGTTTATCAGTTAATTTATCTAAGGCTTTGCAATAAGCAGCAACCGCCATTTTTCTCCAGTCTTCTTTTCCATTCTGAGTGATGTAAGCAGAAAATCCGCCAACAGTATACTCAATTAATGAATTATTGCCTTTACCTGGGGCGCTAAGGCCACTTATTAAAGTTACATAACCCTCTTCTCCAAGATTGGCTATGTCGTTTACATTATTTTTAAATAGCTCAGCATCAGCCGCAGGCATCTGGGCAAGTAAATCAGCAATGCGGGTAGTTACGGTTCGTTCGTCTTTTTTTGCCTGTCCGTTTGCCACATCTTGCAGCATTACAACCGCCAACAGGATAAAGAATATCTTTTTTATCATTATGATATGTGTAAAATGTTAATCTGAATTGTTTAAATGAACTGCTTAATTAAATAGTAAAAGGTGCACGCATTACAGGGTTAATTAATCTGTTAGCGCCTTCATCATCAATAAACTCTTGTTTTACCGGATCAAATTTTAACGAACGGCCCAACCTCAAGGCAATTAAACCGATGTTAACGATATTGCATGAACGATGTCCATTTTCTTCATTTAAAGCGAATTTCTGTCTGGTTTTAACAGATTCAACAAAGTCGGTCATTTGTGGTGTCGGATCAGGGAAAGCGGCCAGTTTACGCTCTAAATCCGGAATATCCGATTTAAAGCCCGGGTATAATTTACCTTTAGGTCCTTCAATGTAAGGCACGTTAGTATCCTTTCCTTCGCCATCTAAAATGATTTGACAACCATCAGCGTAAGTATAAGTTATCCTCCTCCATATTCCAACAGCATCAGTATGTTGTTGCGGAGCATCAATTTCAACAGAAACCGGACTGGTATCATCTTTACCTAAAAAGTACTGGATAGGGTCAATATAATGTTGTCCCATATCACTTAAGCCACCACCATCATAATCCCAGTAACCACGGAAGGTTTGATGAACCCTGTGTGCATTATATGGTTTATAAGGCGCAGGGCCAAGCCATCTGTCGTAATCCAATTCAGGAGGTACCGGCTGAGGCTCAAGGTGATCCTTACCTACCCAGTAAAACTTCCAATCATAACCTGTATGTTTACCTACAGTAACCTTTAAAGGCCAGCCCAACAATCCGCTGTCAACCAACTTCTTAATTGGTTTTACAGTTGTACCCATTCCATAAAAAGTATCTTTAAAGCGGAACCAGGTATTTAAACGGAACATTCTGCCATGTTTTTGAACAGCTTCCATTACACGTTTACCTTCTCCAATAGTATGGGTCATTGGTTTTTCACACCAAACATCTTTACCTGCATTTGCAGCATCAACTGCCATAATTCCATGCCAGTGAGGCGGAGTAGCAATGTGTACAATATCAACTTCAGGAAGTTTAATCAGTTCGCGATAATCGCTAAATGTTTTAACGCCTTTATCCAGCATAGATGTTGCCAGATCAAGGTGCCTTTTATCAACATCACAAACAGCAACTACCTGAGTTCCATCATATGTAAAATGACCACGTCCCATTGAGCCAACGCCTATTACAGCCTTGGTAAGCTTATCACTTGGTGCAATAAATCCTGTTCCTCCAAGTACATATCTTGGCACAATAGTAAATGCGGCAAGTCCTACAGCCGATTTCTTAATAAAATCTCTTCTCGAATTTTGGTTTTCTGGTTCTTTAGGTTGTTTAGGCTTCATATTTTCATTTATGTGTGAATTATATATTCAATTGTATTGTTTTCATATATCAGAGCTTCACTAAAATAACATATCACCGCACAGTTAGAATTAACTCGCAGTAAGTTCGTCGGGCTCATATTTGGTACAGAGTCAAATACCGGTTAAATATTGACTGTTGGATTCATTTTTTTTATGGTTCTTCAAGGTTAATATATATGGTTGTATGGGTATTCAATTTTTAATACCTCCAAAGGCACCGCTAAATCGAATACTTGCATTGTTAATATTAGCGAGAAATTGTCAAAAACACAAAACATTATTAATTTATTTACGTATTAAAAATACTTTTGTGATTTTTTAACATAAGTTATCTATATTTAACGAAATAGAGTAATTAAAGCTATGGATCTTCGTCTATTAAATAACATAACAAAACCAACACGCGATAAGCAGCTGATCTATAAATATCAGCTTGTGAAACATCTTTTTAATTTAGGGCCAAGTTCAGTTTCCGCATTATGTGATACCATGAACATGAGTACTCCAAGTATTTTAAAACTCATTACTAATTTAACTGACGAAGAATGGGTAGAAAAGAAAGGCTACGGAATATCTATGGGTGGCAGAAAGCCCGATTTATACGGCTTAAGGGATAGAAAAATCCTGATCCTCTGCATTGATATTGAATTATTTCATACCAAAATAGCAGTTATGGATAACAATTATAACTATATAGTTGATGCCAAAACCATCGCTTTGCCCATCTCAAAAAGCAGCAGATCCGATTTCTTTAGTATTTTAAGTACACATGTAGAGGGTATTCTAAAAGCTCAAAACATTACCAACGACCAACTAATTGGTTGTAGTGTTGGCATGCCCGGCTTAATTGATTCCGAAAAAGGCAAAAGCTATAGTTATTTTCTTAGCGATCAGGAAAACACCTCTTTAACGGCCGCATTTGAAACCACGCTGAAACTACCCGTTATTATACAGAACGATGTAAATGGATCATCAATGGCAGAATTTGCACATGGAATGGCAAAAGGTAAACAAAATGCTTTGATTCTGTTAATGGATTGGGGTGTTGGATTAGGAATTATAATGGATGGGAAATTAAGAAAAGGTGCCTGTGGTTTTTCAGGAGAGTTAGGCCATATCCCTTTTGTAGAGAATGGCGCATTGTGCTATTGCGGCAAACACGGTTGTCTGGAAACCATCGCTTCGGGCAATGCTTTATCGGAAATGGCAAAAGAAGGTATTTTATCGGGCAAAAACTCTATGCTCAATAAACTCTCTAACGAAGAATTACAAAGGATTGAACCTGATGTAATTATAGAAGCAGCAAATAAAGGCGATCAATATGCCATCCAGCTACTATCTAATATTGGCACTTATATGGGAAAGGGAATTGCTGTACTTATTCAGTTGTTTAATCCGGAACTGATTATTTTAAGCGGGAAAATTGCCGAGGCCAAACAATACATCACCCTGCCGATGCAACAGGCAATTAATACATATTGCATGACGCAAATCAGAGAGAGAACAACAATTGTATCATCTGAACTTGGCGAAAACTCAAGGCTTTTGGGTTATGCTACAACAGGTATTGATCATTTTTTGGAGGCTTGTATTAAGAAAGCCGGAAAATCAAAGTCCCGGCTTTCTGTTTAATAAACCGCTCGTCATCCTGAATTTACTTCAGGATCTCGTTTAAGCAGGTTTTGAATTACAATTCCGGGATCCTGAAATAAATTCAGGATGACGAATGCCTCAATACAACCGCCCTACTTTACTACCCCACTTTAATACCCCTTGTTCTGAATCAACTTAGGGTTTAAAGAAATTTCCCCGTCCGGAATCGGCAGCAGCTGATTTCTAATCAGATCATACCCATTCGCAAATTTCGTATCTATCAACTCCCCATTTGCTCCTTTTACCTGCTGTGGATAAATCTTAGGACCAATTTCCCACCTCCTAACATCATCCCAATACAAACCTTCCAATGCAAGCTCAATCCGGCGTTCTTTATGTAATTTCTCTCTCGCTTCCTCTAAACCTAATCCTGTCGACAAAGCAGGCAACTTAACATCCGTTCTTCCGTTTCTGATCTTGTTAATCAGCGCAATAGCTTCAGGAATATTCTTATTCTGACCCTCAATCAAAGCTTCAGCTTTAGACAATAACACATCAGCATACCTTAAAACAATAAAATTCAAAGGCGATTCAGATGCAATTACCTCCATGTTTTCTATGGTATACTTCCTTATTCCGAAGCCCACCTTTTGCCCAGTATGGTTCTTTATTTCAACCGGATACAACTGCCCCTGAAAATACGCTCCGGGTCTTAAAATCGTAAAATCCAATCTCGGATCTCTATTCTTGTACGGTTCCGCAGCATTAACCGGCGAACCATCCAACGTTTCATAAGCATCAACCAGATTTTGAACAGGTGCCACAGAATTCGATCCAATAATACCATACTTCAAATTTTGAGGCTGCCAGTACCTGTCAAATATACTCCCCTGCGAAAAAGGGCCACTCATAAACTGCACATCAAACAACACTTCCTGGTTATTTTCATTTGCCACCTGAAACAAGCCATAATAGCTAGGAAACAGATTATAAATACCCAAAGCAGTTATTTTATCAGCGTACTCCACTACTTTATCCCATTTCTTCTGATACAAATAAGCACGCATCTTCATTCCATACACAGCTCCCTTAGTAGCCCTGCCTTTTATCGGCGCTTCAACATCCAACCTTTCAATAGCAGCGTCATAATCAGCATGCACCTGAGCCCACGATGTTTCCAGATCGGCACGCTCAAGATTTCTTGATTCCTCAACAGAAATCGTTTTGGTAAAAATCGGAACACCACCATAAGTGTTTACCAGCAGCGAATAAAATACGCCCCTCAAAAAGTAAGCCTCGCCTTTCATTACCTCTTTGGTAGCATCGGGCATCGGAACTTTATCTACATTATCTAAAAAATAATTGGCTCTGTTAATGCCCTTATAGCAATCTCTCCAGCGCTCAATTACAATTCCTGCATCACCGGGCTGTATAGTACCGTTGCCCACCTGCATTTCCATTCCTTCCCAATGTGCCCACTGATAAGCATTTGGAGATGCAGCGTCCAGTCCGCCACCATAGCCATAAACATGCCTGCTCTGCAAAGTATTGTACACTCCATAAAGTGCCAGGTAAGTATCCCCCTCGCTTTTCCAAAAATTATCCTCTGTAATTCTATCTTCCGGTGTAACCTCCAAAAAGTCTTTAGTACAAGAAGAGAAGAACACAAGAATAACCGACAATAAACTAATTATACGTTTCATAATTTCTCTTATTAAAATTGTAAATTGACACCTAACGTACTGATAAAGGGTATTGGATAAAGGCCGCCGCCATCATCAAACGTATTTCTCTCCGGGTCAAACCCTTCATAATCACCCGAAACAAATGCAGGTAAATTTTGGAAATTAGCATATACACTTATTCCACCCATTTTTAAACTGTTTATCAGTTTTTTTGGCAATTGATAACTCAGCTGTATATTTTTAATTTTAAAATAGGAAAGATTTGATACCCAGAACGATGACTCATACCTGTTCCACGTATCATTTACTTTAATATGAGGCAATGTATTGCTCCTGTTTTCAGGTGTCCACGCATCTCTCCAACGCTCGGTAATTACACCGCCCGATATCCCCAAAGGCTCGGCCCATCTGCTTTTTGTAAAAGCATTAACACCTGCAGCCCCAGTAGTTACCACATCTAAATTCCAGCTTTTATAGCTAAAACCAAGATTTAAACCAAAGGTGAACTTAGGAATTGTATTACCTAATGATTGCTTATCCTGATAATCCAAACGACCATCACCATTTACGTCCTCATATTTCAAATCTCCGGCAGTAGGCGTATAAGCATTGTTCGACATATGTTGCTTTGCCTCTTCATTTGTCTGATACACACCTTGGAATTTAAAGCCATAAAGCGATTGAAATGAATAACCCTCACGGATAAGGTATAGTTGATCAGGAGATTTCCCACCTCTAAATTTAGTTACCTCATTGGTTACATAGGTCAGGTTTCCGCCAACCCTATAGTTAAATGCATCATCTCCGTTTCTGGATTGATAGGAGATTGATGTTTCAAATCCCTTATTCGTCATCCTACCCACATTTTCTACCGGTGCACTCACTCCGCCTAAAATCTGAGGGATGGGCAACCGCACTAAAATATCTGATGTTTTTTTAGTAAAATAATCCATTTCAACATTTAGCTTTCCGCTAAACATCGTAAAATCAACACCAATGTTGGTACTCTCAGTGGTTTCCCACGAAATACTACGGTCTACCAGCGCAGTAATGGCTGCACCCGGTACCAAGGCACCGCCAAGGTTATAACTAGAACCATAATTCTGAGTAAGGGATAACAGATATGGATAATCTCCGGCAATTGCATTAATGTTCTGATTCCCCAAACGACCCCACGAAGCCCTTACTTTTAAATTCTGTATCGCTTTAAAATCCTTTAAAAAGCGCTCCTCACTTAATCTCCATCCGGCAGAAAAAGCAGGAAAAAAGCCCCACCTGTTGCCAGCACTGAATCTCGATGATGCATCGGCTCTTAAATTGGCCTCTAACAAATACTTCTCATTAAAGTTATAATTGATCCTGCCGAAATAAGACTGCATCCTCCATTCTGTCGTATTCCCATTAGCAAGCGGATTAAAAGTACCCGCATCTACCTCAGACAAGCCTTCTTTAGGAGGTCCCGACCGCTGACTCAGCATATTTTTTAACTGATTCTCTTCTACCTGCATACCCACAACGGCAGTTACGTTATGCACTTCATTAAATGTTTTATTAAAATCAAGCGTATTAAAAAAGGCCCAGTAAAATTGCTCATCATTCGTTCTCGAGTTATTGATGGTCGAAGGATAATCCAAAACACTTGTCTTAATACCACTATCGGTATATGCATAATTTAACTGATTAAATCTATCTCTCCTGTTGTTATTAAACTGACCAGAATAAAGCGACTTAAACGTAAGTTCAGGGGTAAACTTAATGTTAGCATTTAAACTCCCTTTTATAAAGTTGTTTGCATATTGTGTGCGCCCGTTATACATATCAGGCAATGGGTTCCTGGTATCCACTATTGGCTGACCTTTGTTTGGCCCGCTTAAATAAAGCGCCTGCGTTGCACCGAATTTGCCGTCACGGGTATATGGAGCAGTAAATGGATACCCCCCATTCTGCATCAGGTACATCACCCGGCTAATTTCATCATATGGCCTTTGCGTAATTTTTCTGGTTGCCTGTACCGTTCCTCCTATCTCCATCCACTTATTCACCTTACTGTTCATGTTCAGGTTTAACCCAAATCTCTTCGAATCAGTTTCTTTAATTATACCATCCTGATCCATATAATTAAACGACAAATAATAATTCTGACGCTCAGAGCCACCCTTTACAGAAACATTATGCTCCTGGATTGGGGCGGTGGTAAAAACTTCATCAAAGAAATTGGTGTTTGGATATAGAAAAGGATCTGTCCCATTTTCAAAAGCGCTAATCACTTCCTGAGGGAAAAGCGGGTCGCCACCATTATTGGCCACTGCTTTGTTCCATATCCCCATAAACTCCGCGCTATTGTCTATAATATCAAAACGACGGCCCAGTTTCTGAACCCCATAATATCCATTGTAAGATAATTGGGAAGGCGAATCATAACTGCCTTTTTTTGTAGTTACCAGCACTACCCCGTTTGCAGCCCTTGAACCATAAATGGCAGATGATGCAGCATCTTTAAGCACCGTCATAGAGGCAATATCGCTGGGATTCAGCTCATTTAAGTTTCCTTCAACTCCATCAATTAAAATCAAAGGGTTTGTGTTATTTAACGTTCCAAATCCACGAACCCTTAATGTTGCGCCGTCACTGCCCGGAGATCCCGAATTCTGACTTACCCATACGCCGGTTACCTTGCCCGACAATGCCTGCGAAGCATTTGTAATAGGCCGGTTATCCATTTCCTTGGTAAAGTCAACAGAAGATACAGCTCCGGTCAAATTCACTTTCTTTTGGGTACCATATCCTACCACTACTACTTCCTGCAGTGCAGACGTGTCTTCTAAAAGTGTAACATCAATGGTTTTATTTGTGGATACAGGAATTTCCTGAGTGGTGTATCCAACAAAACTAAATACCAGAACCCCATTATCTTCAGGAACTGAGATGCTGTATTTTCCGTCGTTTCCCGTAACAGCGCCGGCAGTTCCCCCTTTTACTTTTACACTTACCCCCGGCAAGGGCAAGCCTTTTGAATCTTTTACAATTCCAGATATTAATACCTGCATAGCGCTTTCCTGCATAATAGCAGCAGTTTTTTTAGCAAGTTTTTTCTTTACAACAACCGTATTCTTGGTAATCACATAGGTAAGCGGCTGGTCTTTAAAAACAGCATCAAGTGTTTCCTTAAGGGTTGCATTGGTTAATTTCACATTTACCGGATTTACATCTTTCAGCATGTCCGAATTAAAGGCAAAATCGTAGTTAGATTGTTTACTTATTTTTTTTAATACTACTTCCAGAGAGGCATTTTCTTCAGCAAGGGTGATTCTTTGTGCATATGCCGAAGCTGTGATCTGGGCAGTTAATAGTATCAGTAATAAACATAATATTCTCATTAGCCTTCTAAATAATATAGAAGGCGGTTTATAGGTTAGATCAATTTTCATGAATGTTTTGGTTTAAGGTTAATAGGTTTGATTCAGATAGTACTTAATTGCTAATTGTGACCTCCCTTCCTTTAATGTTGTATTTCATTGATTCTGTTAGCTGAAATAGTTCAAGTACCTCAGAAATGGTACTTTTACGAGATATTTTTGCACTGAAGTTCAGTCCCGACATATTACCCTTATACACAACAGTTACATCATACCAGCGAGAAAGCTTCACCATAATAAGCTGTATATTCTCTTTATTGAAAACAAAATCACCATTTTTCCAGGCCATGGCTTCTTCCAAATCGGCAGGCAAATTCTCCAGATTTTCTTTCTTTTTATTCCATCTCGCCAATCTGCCCGGCACAAGTCGTGTTCTATCAGCCCCCTTGATCACATCAAGTGAACCCTCAAATAAGGTTGTAGAAATGTCTTTATCTTCTTTGTAAGCAGAAACATTGAAGTGGGTACCCAAAACCTCTACTTTCATGTTGTCTACAAACACCCTGAAAGGTCTTTTTTTATCTTTTGCTACTTCAAAGTAAACCTCGCCACTTATGTCAACCCGCCTCTCATTACCTGCAAAAAGCACTGGATAGGTAATGGATGATTCAGCATTCAACAATGCCCTGGTCCCGTCGGGCAGCGTTACCTGATATTGACCGCTGCGAGGGGTGGCAATCACATTCTTGCCTACTTCGTTATTCCCACTTGCATTGCCATTTGACTGGCTGTAAACAACTTTACCATCTTCTGTTTTTGTTATTTTCAGGCCAGATTCCTCTGCTAATATTCCATTTCCTGCCTTATCTAAAACAATAATACTACCGTTGGCAAGTTTTAATGTTGCTTTGTTCCCACCCGGAGCAACATCATCCATCGGCTTATCTGCTATTTCATTGTTTTCTTTAAGAGGCTTATTATAAGAAATAAAGTAGTAAGCACCACCACACAGGAATGCACACAGTAAAATCACTGCGGCAATCCGTAAAATGTAGGAAATAGTATGCTTTGTTTTTTGTAAAGGCTTATCGGTGATATCCGTTTGCAAGCGCGTCCATACACTTGCCAGATCATGTTCGGCCAATTGCTCATCCAAATCAAAACCGCTGTCATTGATATTTTCATACCAATGCTCTACCAGCAGTTTTTCTTCATCTGAGCAAATACCTTCCTTATATTTTTTTATCAATGCTTTAGCATCGAATTCTGAGCCAGCCATAGTTTTTAATGCTTCTTAAAACTATAGTCGGCCAAGTAAGGCGCAGGGGGGTAATAAAAATTGAAATAAATTCAGGATGATGAGATGGCTAACTCACATCATTCATATTTGATTGCATTTATAGGATTTGCTGATGCAGCTCTAACCGCCTGATAACTCACGGTCAGGTAAGCAATCAAAACAATGAATCCAGCTGAGCTGAACATCATGAACCCTGTGATCTCAGTTCGAAAATCAAATTTAGATAGCCAGATATTCATCAGGTAATAGCTTAAAGGAAGGCCTATACAAATAGCGATCAACACCATTTTTACAAAGTTCCAGCTCAGCAAATTAACAATGCCTACATGACTTGCACCTAGTACTTTTCTAATACCAATCTCCTTAGTCCGCAACTCTGCACTATAGGCCGAAAGCCCAAGCAAACCCAAACAAGATATAAAAATAGACAACCCGCCAAACAAATTAGAAAGTATAGAAAGCACACGTTCCCTTTCAAACTTCTCCTGATAAAGGCTGTCCACAAATTCCAGATCCACCGGATAAACGGGGTTCATCTCTTTCGTGATCTTAGTGATGGTTGCCAAAGCTTCTTTGGTACTTCTTGCACTGTTCAAACGCATCGTAATCACGTTTGGCAAAAAGGGTCCCCATGCCACTACCATAGGCATTTCCTTTTTGGTAGGATCAGCCCAGATGATATCTTCAAACACACCAATTACAGTCCTTCGTATTCCTTCATAGAGCACCTTTTTACCAATGGGCTGTTGCAGGTTCATAGCTTTAACCGCACTGGAATTCAGCATAATTGCAGAACTATCTGAAGCAATATCTTTGCTAAAATCACGCCCTATGACCATTTTTACGCCTGTAGTATTGCTGAAATCATTTGTGGTAATGATCTGGTTAAATCTCAGGGATTTATCTGCAGGTAGCATGTCCTCCCATTCAAGCCCGCTGGTCACAGAGTTTTGTGTAGAGATGCTTGCGGTGGTTTTACACATAGAAAGCACTGCCCCAGATTGTACCAAACGGTTTTTAAGCGCATCATAATTTTGGAACAACATCCCCTCCATTGGCATTTCTACCAGCGAGGTACTGTTGTAGCCCATTGGCCTGTTTCTGAGGTACTGAAGTTGATTATAAACCACAATTGTACCGGTGATAAGCAGAACCGCAAAACTGAATTGAACTACAACAAGGGCTTTTCTCAAAGTCACCGAAGATCCATTCTGCCTGATCAATCCCTTTACAGTATCAACGGGTTGAAAAGCGGATAAATAAAAAGCCGGGTAGCTGCCCGACAAAAGTGCTGTAATGAAAACAACAACACAGAGATAGAGCCAGTTTGTAAAGCCTAAGGATTGCAGGGTAAGGTTCACATGTAACAAGTTATTGAACAGTGGCAAGCTGATCTCAACAATTGTAATTGCTAAAATGAAACTAAATGATACCATCAGAATGGCTTCCAGCAAAAACTGATGAATCAATGAGCCCCTTCCAGCTCCCATTGCCTTTTTAATGCCCACTTCTTTTGCACGTTTACCAGCCTTTGCCGTAGCAAGGTTCATGAAATTGATGCAGGCAATGATCAGGATTCCGATGGCCAGACCAATAAAGATGCGTACTTGCCCAATCTTTCCGCCCGCTGGTTTCCCGTTTATAAAGTCTCCGTACAGATTGCTTTTAAGTAATGGATAAATGAAGATTGAGGTAACTTCTTTATTGCTGTGTTGGTTTAAGAAATTGCTAATGTTCTTGTTAAAATCATCGACATTAACCCCTGAGTTTAACTTTAGTAATGTGTAAAAAGAATAATTATCCCATTGCATGGCCTTAGGAAAAATACCCACATTTTCATTGGTCGATACCAGACTCTCAAACCTGTAGCTCATGTTTTCCGGCAGGTCTTCTATAATCCCCGTTACAGTAAGATTCGCAAAATTCATGAATTTGAGAGATTTGCCGATGGCAGAGGTATTAGGGAAAAGCCTTTTTGCCGTATTGCTGGTAAGGATAACGGAATTAGGTTTTGAAAAAGCTGTTTCTGCGCTGCCGCTGATGAATTTATAACTCAATATTTTAAGAATATCCGGCTCAGCTATGCGGTTATCTACTTTCACGCTGGTTGTACCGTTGACTAGTAAGGTTTGACTTGGCCAGGTGATAAATGCCGCTGCTTTCACTCCTGCTAATTCTGATCTCATGGCCAAAGGGAGCGCATTTGGAGAAACACCAGTGGTACCAAATACCTTACCCGCTGCATCCAGAAAATTGGTTTTCACTTCATAGATGTTTTCGGCATCTTTATATTGAGTGTTAAACTTCCACTCATTAGCCACATAAAGCAACAATAACAGAGATGCGGCCAAACCAATAGCCAATCCTCCGAGATTAATTAATGTAAAACCCTTATTTTTCCAAAGGTTCCTCCAGGCAATTTTTAAACTAAGCTTATCCATGCACTGCAATATACCAAGCCAATGCCAAATTTAAACAAGCTCATTTAAAGAACAATAAAGCAAATTATAGATTCCAGGATGTACGGTAGTGAACAGCAGGTGTTCAATTCTGAACGAGAGACTATCCTTAGAAATTACTTATTAAACAAAAGCAGCAACAACGGCAAGTATGTACTTAGCCTTACTCTTAATATACGCAAGGCATTTTTAACATGGCTACGCACACTTTGCTCAGATATGTTTAACCTTTCGGCGATCTCTGCATGAGTCAAATTTTCTTTCCTGCTCAACTCAAACACTTCGCGCATCCTTGTGGGTAAATTCGCAATCTCTTTGTCAATTATCGATGTCAGGATTTTTTCTCTTACCCGATGATCTGTTTGCGATGGATAACTCTCAATAAAAGACTGAAAATGACTAATGTACTGCTCGGCTGTAGAGCTTCTGTCAATAGTATCAATAATCTTATACCTAACCGCCTTAAATAGGTACGAGGATAGCTCTCCTTTTATATCCAAAGTGGTCTTTTTCTCCCACAAACTCAGAAAAATCTCATGAATAATATCTTTTACCTGCTCTCTATCCTTAAGTTTCCTATAAGCATGCACATAGAGCAATCCTTTATACTTGTTGTACAAAGTTTCAAAGGCCTGCTGATTCCCGAATTTCATTTCTAGTAAAAGGCTAGCATCATTGTTATGCTCTACAATCATTTTAACAGTAAAGTTTAATGTTTAGATAGCGGTTACACCATAGAAGTATATCCAGAGAGGTATTCGACAAATAAAATTCTAAAGTAATTAATATATTCACAACTACATTTAATATTTATCAAAAACTAAAACAAAATCGGCAATTAATAACTTAAGATAAATGACAAACTAGTTAATTATGGCATTTATAGATTACTACAAAACCCTGGGACTAGAAAAAAGTGCTACACAGGACGATATTAAAAAAGCCTATAGAAAATTGGCCAGAAAATATCATCCCGATCTAAACCCTAATGACAAAGATGCCAATAGGTTGTTTCAGCAAATAAATGAGGCTAATGAGGCACTGAGCGATCCCGAAAAGCGTAAGAAATACGATGAATACGGGGAACATTGGAAAAATGCCGATCAGTTTGAACAGGCAAAACAATCGCAGCAACAAAACCAAAATGCATACTCTGGTGCAGGTTATCAGGGCGGCGGTTTTAGCGGTGCTGATTTTGGTGGCGAAGGATTTAGCGGTGGCGGAGATTTCTCTGATTTCTTTGAATCTTTGTTTGGCAATGCAGGAGCACAGTCAAAACGCGGAAGCCGTAAATTCAAAGGGCAGGATTACCAGGCAGAGATTAGCATATCGCTTCGCGATGCCTACAACACACACAAGCAAACGCTGGCAGTAAACGGCAAAAACCTAAGGATAACCATTCCGGCGGGGATAGCGAATGGGCAAGTAATTAAATTAGCTGGTCAGGGTGCACCTGGTGCAAATGGTGGCCCTAACGGGGATTTGTACATCACATTTATTATTGGCGACGATCTGCACTTTAAAAGACTTAACAACGATTTGTATACCACCACAGAAATAGACCTTTATACTGCCGTTCTGGGAGGTGATGTAACGGTTACTACATTTGACAGTAAAGTAAAGCTTAAAGTGGCCCCTGGAACGCAAGGCGGAACTAAGGTGCGACTAAAAGGGAAAGGTTTTCCGGTATATAAAAAAGATGGAGAGTTTGGAAACCTCTTTGTAACGTATACAGTTAAGATACCAACCGAGCTTACAGAGAAACAGAAAGAGCTTTTTAATGAACTAAAAAACCTGGGGTAAGGCATTTAAATTAAATTAATCATGGAAACAGAATTAATAACAATAACAGAATATTGCTTTAAGTATGATATTGAACCGGAGTTTATTATATCCCTTGAAGACTCAGGAATCATTTCATTAATGAAGGTTGAATCAGAAAAGTACATACATATCAGACAATTTGGTGAACTGGATAAGTACATCCATCTGCATTACGATTTGCAAATCAATATCGAGGGAATAGATGCGATTAGACATTTGCTAGAAAAAGTAGATGCGATGCAACAGGAAATTCAGGAGCTTAAAAACCAGTTGCATGTACACCAGTAAGGAGGTTCATCATCCTCCTGGTAAAACACCCGTCATACTCTTATTAAAGCTATCGTCATCCTGAAATAAATTCAGGATGACGAGCATTTTGAAGTCCCTAATTCTCAAACACCACCGTTTTATTCTTATAAACAAACACCCTATCACTCAACACCAGCCTCATGGCCTTTGCCAGAACCGCGGTTTCAATCTCTTTTCCTGACCTTACCATATCCTTAGCAGTAAACGAATGATTTACCGGAATAATCTGCTGGGCAATTATTGGCCCTTCATCCAAATCATTTGTTACAAAATGAGCTGTAGCACCAATCAGCTTCACCCCTCTTTCAAAAGCTTGCTTATACGGATTTGCCCCGGCAAAAGCAGGTAAAAAAGAATGGTGTATGTTAATTATCCTATCGGCAAAACTAGCCACAAAACGCGGCGATAGAATTCGCATAAACTTAGCCAGAATCACATAATCAGGACTATACGCATTTATCTGATCAATCATTTCCTCCTCCGGATCATTCACCCCATCAGCATAAGAAATCAAAGAAAAAGGAACATCAAAGCGCTCGCAAATCTTTTTCAGTATATCATGATTGCCAATAACCCCAACCACAGTGGCTCCCAAAGTACCAAAGTTATTGCGTACCAAAATATCGGCAAGGCAATGATATTCTTTAGTGACCATTACCACAATCCTTTTCTCGGCAACAGGATTAACATGAATAAGTGCGCCGGCAGGTAAAATCTTGCACATAGCTTCTGTAAGTAAAGCCTCATCAGAATGCCCATCAACCTCCAAACGCATAAAAAACATACTTTCGGCCTTATCAACATGTTCCCTCATAGAAACAATATTTAGTTTTGCTGCAGATAATATCTGCGAAATATCGGCAACCAGCCCTATCTGATCTTTACACTGTATTATTATTATCATCGATTGTTAAAATAGGAAAGCAAGATAATAATATTTCTTACAAGCGTGAACCTACTCTGCCGATCTAAAGTATTTTGAGTCTGCAAGGTATTTCAATATAGAATCAGGGTCTTTATCCTTTACCTCGTTAACGGTAAACTCCTGCAAATGCCCCAGCTCCAGTAAAGAACCGCAGCCAGCTTTAATAAACAAGTCCTTTAATTGCTCATTCTTTTCGATATGATAAGAATTAAAGGTTGAAAGTTTATCTATCTCGAGGTATATTTTATCCGCTTTCTGCAGCCCTGCAAGCTTTTCCAGCTTGATCCCTTCGGGAGTCCCGTTATTGGTTAAAAATAAAAAAGTATGGATAACCAGCCTGTCGCCATGTAGTTCAACCTGCAGGTATCCTGCCTTTTTATCAGAAAGATAAAACTCAATCAGGCTCCTATCGTAATCCTTATGATGCTTAATTTCCGGATTCATAAAGGTCATAAACACAATAGAATGCATAATACCGGGTGTAATATTTATCCTCTCCTGCAACCTTTTCAGGGCATGCGTTTGTATATAAACATCAAGCGGCACATCTAGCCCGGCAACCCTAAAGCCAAGTGCCGATGGTTTAACTTTAGCAAAAATCCAATTCAGTTCCTCATCAATCCAGCCCAAACGAATCATCGAATGGTTCTCTCCGTTAATAAGCATCGATATTTTATTTGTCTTAAACTCGTACAAATAAATATCATTGTAGTTGCTGGTGATCTCAAAACAGGCCGTTTCACCATAATCAGCCTTAATGATGCTCTTGTTTAAATCACTTAAAAACACAATAATATCCTGCACCAGGGTACCCATCATTTCCTGAATACTTAAATAAGCCTCGGTATCCGGAAAATAATCTTTAAACTCTTCTTTAAGGAGCGCTGCATGAGGAAAATAGTTAGCAGGAACCACATGCAGGAAATGAATAAGCAGCAATCCTTCAGAAAGAAGCATACTAAACAACACCCGCTCACCATTGTTTAAATTAATATATTGATCTTCCAGAAAAGCACTGAGCAGCTTATTAGCCTTTATAACTGTCGATTTAGAAACATCAGAGTCCGGACTTGCCTTTATTTTTAATGCCGGATACCTGGTGGCATACATATGCGCAAGAATTCGCTCGGGGAATTTCTCAAAATATCCCGGTCCAACAAGCGCATTGCAAAGTAGTTCCATACGCTCAATAAATCTTTTCTGATGCATTAATGCCTGTTTAGCTGCATCTGGATTTGAACTACCGTTCCCTTTTTTCTTCTTCTGTTTGCTCATACTTAACTATTGCGATGATCAATTTCTACTAAAATATATAACATGAGTTATAAATGGTAATTTTTAATGTAAACCATTGTTAAATAGCACTTAAACTTCACAATGCGTTAACATTGCAATGATATTTTTGTTAAAAGCAAAAGTACTATGAACTCTGTATTTAATTTTTTTAGTCCTAAAGACAAAACATTTCAACCCATGTTTGAGCAGGCAGGCAACAACCTTGTGCAAATTGCCAAAACGCTTGTTCTTGCAGTAAACACTCCTGATCAGGAAGACAGAAAAGTACACATTAAAGAAATTGCAAGATTGGAACAAGTAGGCGACGATGTTACACATCACATCCTTTTGGGCTTAAGTAAAATATTTATCACCCCGTTTGACCGGGAAGATATACATGCCCTGGCAAGTTCTCTGGATGATATTGCCGATTATATTTATGCAGCAGCCATGAATATGGACTTATACAATCTAAAAAACATAAGCAAGCCAATGATAGAACTGGCCGAACTGCTTTTAGAGATGTGCAAGGATTTAAATATCGCCATAGCTGAACTTAGGAACTTTAAAAACACCAGGCTTATTGCTGAGATATGTATTAAGATTAATAAGGGAGAAAGCACAGCAGATCATATTTGCAATACCGCAGTAGGCAATTTATTTGACCACCAAGCTGATGCTATTGAATTGATTAAACAGAAAGAGGTACTGCAAAGTATGGAAATCGCTTCTGATAAATGCGATGACCTTGCGAACGTATTGGAAACTATTCTTATAAAGAATGCATAATCGTATTAATTAATGAGGGGTTAACACGATCGTGTTAACCCCTCATTAATTACTTACCTTTTACTTACTAAACTTGTAAATAGAAGTTGTTTTATACTGTTGCCCCGGATTTAAAACCGTGGTTGGAAACGCTGGCTGATTCGGAGAATCAGGGAAATGCTGAGTTTCCAAAGCAAGTGCAGTTCTGAAATCATCCTTTGCACCGCCTTTAAATACATTTTTGCCTTGCATAAAGTTACCGCTGTAAAACTGCAACCCGGGCTCTTGAGTATAGATATCCATGATCACACCAGATTTATCACCTTTTACAGTGGCAGCATGGATCATACCTAATCCTTTAGTGCCATTTAACACATAGTTATGATCATAACCTTTACCTGCCTTTAACTGATCGTTAGCTTCTTCAATACGTTTGCCAATAGTTGTAGCAGTTGTAAAATCAAATGGTGTACCTTTTACAGTTACATTTTTACCAAGAGGGATTAAAGTAGTGTCAACCGGAGTATAAAGGTCAGCAAAGATTTGAAGATCGTGGTTTAAAATATCGCCACTACCCTCTCCGTTCAGGTTAAAGAAAGCATGATTGGTTAGGTTAACCACAGTTTTCTTATCTGTAGTAGCCTCATAATCCATTTTCAATTCATTATCATCGTTAAGGCTGTAAGTAACTTTTACTTTCAGGTTTCCAGGGTAACCTTCTTCCATGTCTTTAGACAAGTAAGTAAGTATCAAAGTTTGCGAATCAGGCATTGCTGCATCCCAAACTACCGCCTGGAATCCTTTTTTACCACCATGTAAAGTATTTTGTCCGTTGTTAAGCGCCAAAGTATATTGTTTACCATCTAAGCTAAATTTGCCTTTAGCAATCCTGTTACCATAGCGGCCAATTGTAGCACCAAAATAAGGCTCAGTAGAATTCGCAAATCCATCAACACTATCAAACCCTACTACAACATCTACAAGTTTACCATCTTTATCTGGCACAAGCAAACTAACCAGTCTGCCACCATAATTAGTAAAGGCGGCCTGTACATTGTTTTTATTTTTAAGCACATACAGATTGGTTTTTTTACCATCTATTTCCTTTTGGAATTTTGTACTATCCAATTGAACAGTTGCAGCGGTACTATCGGCCTGCGCTACATTCGAATCAACTTTTTTTGGTTCATTACATGCTGTAATTGCAAGTAAAAATATTGCAGCTAAGCCTGGTTTTAATGTTTGCTTCATTTAATATTTGGTTTTAGTTATAATGTGTTGTGTTAATTTCAATAAGCCTAAATTAATGTATTATTTTAAAAGCGCCTTCATAAGTGCAGTATTTTTCAATTAATTCTATCTTTTATACATCATTAGATGAATTCTTTTAAAAGATATAGCAAATGATTTGTAACAGAACAAACCCAGTTTCACTAATAATTGTAATAAAACAAACATTATTTGTTAATTCCACTAAAATTGTTTGTATTGAAATTCGGCCAGAGAAACCAGGATCAGGTTTCGGGAATCCTTTGGGTGTCTAACAGGTATGTGACTGGTGTACACACATATGAAACCCCGGTTTAGCTCCTGTGAGGTTTGGGTGTCAGACCCGTGGCTAATACTCCTCAATTGATGTTAAAAACTTCCAATTGATTACCCAAAAATCGGATGAGTTTTGGCTTGGTTTTAGGTTGAGAAAGTAAGCGTTTTGCGGCTTATAATATAGTCCGTTTTTGCTACACTCTGAGACCGACATTGTTCGTACCTCGTTCGACCAGAGCCGAACATGTAGCGAACCAGAGTGGCACCAGGTTCGAAGCGTTTGAACTAATCAAAAAAAAGGCAAAAAGGTTGAATGTCCGGGCCAAAATTTTACTATGCTTGCACTGTATTTACCGGTTTATTTAAAGGCCTTTAACTTCTTCAAAGCTTCCTCTGCTCTGCTTTTCACTTCACCTTCATTAAAACTGATCAGATTAACATTAACAAAATCATTGCAGTCGTACAAATAATCGAGTGAGTAATCTCTCACATCAAGATAGAGCGTATCTAAAACCTTCCCAATTTTCTCATCAAACTTTCCCGACAACCAATACTCATCCTGAGCCCTAATTTGGACAAATACACTTTCAAATTCAGGAACCTCAATTTTTTCGGAACATAACAATGAAAGCAGATATAAATACTTTTTCAGGTGTATTTTGTCTGATAACTTTATATTAGTGGCTATAACACATTTACCCGACAGAATCAGGAAATTCCAGTTTTAAACTCTGTTGCATAATGGTGTAGAAATTTGCTATCTGTAGTTGAGGTACAAATAATTTGTAACATCTTATTTCCTGCAGCTTATCAGGATTCAATCTCTTTCTCGTTCATGTTCTTAAGGATGAATTTTTAGGCAAAGCATGGCCATTACGAAGAGTTAATTCGTTTTTTAATGCTGTTTTGTTAACTTTCTTGTTGCTTTAAAACAGTAGTCATCCTGAACTCATTTCAGGACCCCGCACTAGAAAAACTCAATCAGAATGATCGAGAATAAGCGAGTAAAGAATTGCGATACGTATTTCCATATTTAATAATCATGGCTGATATTATATGAAACTTTGAAGGAGGTAGTTAGGGATTTGCTTTATTAATGCAAAAAGCGCGGTACCCAACATATCCGCTAGACTAGGTACTGGTATACCCATAACAACGAATAGTGTGCCCACGCATTTTACACGTGAGTACATTTCACCTATCCCTCTGTTTTTATTTTAAAATTACCAGTTTTTGTCTAACAAAGCGCTCGGTGCTAAATGCTCCAACTATTTTGAAGATTTCGCAAAAATATAATATTAGTCCGTTACATACATATCTTGTTTCGACTAACATATGTAGGTTTGATTCAAACAAACAAATTAGGACGACAGATTTTTTATATTCACCTACTAATTGTTGTTGGTGGTATTACCTCCAATTGTTTTTCAATAAATTCCTTTATCAACATAATGGTAGTTCTCCAATAAAATTCAAGATGTTTAAATATATTTTCTGTAGGAAAATTTTCGATTGCTAACGTTAATATCGTCTGGTTTTCTATAGGTGTCAATGTAAATCTTAGGATTGAATAGTTTTGAGGTATGTCCACAAGTCTCGATACAGAGCTAAAATGACTATATTCAAGAACGCTGTTTATGTCATACTGTAAAACGATCCCCTTATTTTCAAACTTTATATGATGAAATCCACTAATAAGAATTGGACCATTAATTTGCCAATCGGTATGAACTTCTATTTCCATTTCCGGCTCTCCCATCCATTGCCTCATTAACATGGGTTGGGTTAAAGTTCCCCATACTATTGCCGGAGAGGCGTTTATTGTAATTGTATTTTCAATTCGATTAGTCATGGTAACTTATTTGTGTTTCAACAATGTTTCTACCGTGCCTTATCAACATGAATCATTGCCTCGTCCATTCCTTTTGCGTAGTTGTTTACGGAGTAAGTAATTGGTATATCTGGCCTCAGAGGCCCATCATATCCCTTCCAGGTTTCCCAGTACCTGGTAGAATAGCCAATAACAATTTTGGTATGAGGTAGCCTAAAACCCCTTACTTCTCCATAATGATTTACGCTCCCACTAGTTGCCTCTCCCAACAAGATTGCTTTAGTGCCCCGCTTAAGCGCTACTGCATTCATTAATGCCGATGAGAAGGTTCGCTTTCCAATGAGTACATAAAACTTCCCCTTAGTGTTTAAATGGCTTTGCTCAATACGTTCAATAAAAGGGGTTAAAATACCCGAATTACCGCCACCATTATCGCGCAGATCAATAACAAGGCGTTTAGGCTTATTTTTAATGATCGCAGCAAAGAGTTCATCGTTAAAGGCAGAAAATGGGTATCCCTCTTGCTCCTGGCATTTGTTGTAATTGAAATACAACGTACCAGTTCCTGCATCATAGTTGTACCAGTAATTTCCTTTTTTCTTTTTGGAAAGCAGCATGTTTTTCGCTTCTACCAACGGCAAATTATCGACGTTTGCTCCAGCCACAGATTTAATGACTCGTTGAATCTTTTTACCATTTGGATCGGTGAAGTCAAATGTAGTCTCATCTGAATTGCTGGTAATCTGTAAACCTTTCAAAATAAGAGGATTATTAATGAAACGCAAAAAACCTGTGTCAAAGAATGAAGGATTTTCACTTTGTATGATCTCTTTGAAACGACTCATCACCTCATTAATGGCATGTCCATTCACCGCATTTAGCTGGCAAAGTAGCACGTCAGCATTGGCTGTGTCTGTTGCTGTTACATATATTCCTTCAATAAACTTGTTAAACCTAATAGGTACAACTTTGGTAAAAACCGGTTCTATATGGGTGTGTTCATCGCGAATAGCAACAGTGAGTTTGAAAAGTTCAGTGGTAAATTTCTCATTATCGGAATCTGTTAACCGGGATTTAATTGAAGCTATGTTTTTATCGAAATCTTCTTTACTGATCTTGGCAAACAGGTTGATGTGCCGCTTAGACAGCGTATCTTTTAAATATTGCAGATCTTGAAAATAATCGGCTTTTGATAATTGCTGGCAAAAACTTAAACCACTTTGAAGTAGTATGACGCAAAGGAGAATTGTTAATCTGATCATGATTGTTTATTTCATTGTATACACCAACAAGACATCTAAAATATTATAATGTTGCATAATGAATATGAAAATTATCCGAAATCTAAAGCATCTCTATTGGTTTTCCATCTACTTTATTATCACTAAAGTCCACACCTATTACACGTTCAAAAAGAAAGCGTTTCTTATTACTATGAAATGCCGGATACTCTTTATTTGTTTGAATTTTATTGCCTGTAAAAACAAGTCCATCCACAGACTTTGCATATAAAATAGGCTGATCGAAGGTATCAAACTGGTTATTCAGTATCCTTATCCCCGAGTGAAAATATTTCTTTTGATTGGTAAGATCAGGGATTTCTGGATAAATGGAGATTATGGCAGAGGTAAACTGATACATACTGGTTAAGGCATTTACAAACTTATTATCGCGAATAGTAATGTCTCTGCACGATCCTGTTTCATACCAGCCATTACTATCGCCACATAACAATATCGCACATCCGGAAGTATGGTCAAATAAGTTATTTGCTACAAGTGTAGGTTTTGGCGTACTGAACAGTGCACCTCTTGCTCTGTTGTTGCGAATGGTATTGCCCGTAAAAACAACTGACGGTGTCCATGATAAATTTTCAATTCCAATATCCTGTTTGGAAGGATCAATTACAGGATCCAGCGCTTTGGTAAATTCAATCCTGAATTCCTTAATCGGATCGGTGCTATTGCGCAATATTGGCTTAATGGACGCAATAGTATTCTTTGCATCCCATAGTTCCATGGTTTTAGACTGTATGAACTGCACTGTATCCCGTATGTTTCCCCAATCAAAACCATAAGATTGCTCATGCATGTAATTAGCAATTACCGTATGATCATCTAGTTTCTTTGTTATTTTAAGATAGGTTCCGTGGATATTAATTGCGTCGTCCATCATACCCTCGTACAAACCATTTTTAGAGACGATTTCTCCTTTGCATCCCGAAAAATGCGTTGCATCGGCCTGTGTAGTGAAATATCGCGGGTCATTTTTCCCTCTCAGGCAAACGCCAAAACCATCCATATAGATGTTTTCTGTAAGCTGTGCCAAAAGCCCCATTCCCTCTGCATAATGTACCTTTACATTTTCAAAACTGATATTTTTGCCTTTGTGAACAAAAATACCAGGCGCAGGCCGCTGCCAGCTCCTCATGGCTATTACTGTTCCGGGAACCAGTTTCTTATTCTTCCAGTGGTGTGCCATGATTTTGCCTGGCGAAACCTCACTTACGCTCTTAGTACCTACTCCAATATCACCGCTATTGAAAATAATATGTTTAGTGCCGTTTTCGAAGGCAATGCCTGATGTTGGCTGCATTTCCCATCCTTCGCCAGTGTTGTAAAAGGTGCTGTCTTTTAATTTATATTTCACCCATGGTGCAGTTTCAAATACAATATTGCCTGCTGTGGTATCATTTGAAATTATCTTGACCTGGGTAATCTGAGGCTTTTCGAAGTCTATATTCAGATCTTTTATTTTCACATTGCTGCTTTCAATTAATGCCAAAGGAAGCATACGTCCGTGAAACATTAAATCGGTGCCTTTACCAATCAAGGTAATATTGTTGAATTTTTCTATTCCTATACCTACTGTTTTTGGATTGTCCTGATCGTGATTCGAGATATAATATTCTCGCTTGATGGCACCTTCCGGATAAAAATCATACCTACCTTTTTCAAACTGAATAATCACCTTATCGAGATCCGAAGTTTTACTTTTGATCTCCTTAAGCAAAGAAGTTAGCAGAGGTGTGGTATTTTTTCCAGAATTAGGTTTTATGCCATAAGCCGATAACTTGTATATTTTTACGTTGCTTTGCGCTGTTAATGAAAAGTTTAGAGCTGTGGTTAATAAAACCAATAAGATGATTTTTTTCAAGGTGTGTAGTTTATTTTAGTTTTACGAATCTCAAAACTATTAAAAATATTGGATTGGCGAGGGATTATCAATTTTAGCAACTACTAAACAAAAAGGATAACCAGAAATTCACGAATTAACGCAATATATTGACTTGATATACTGGCACTATGAGTTATCTCGTATTATTCTATGACGTTAAAAAAAGTTAAACTTGATTGCAAAATATAGCAGTGAATCCTTAATTCTGTAAATTAGATCTATGATAAGAATTAAACGCTCTCTTTTTTCCATACTCCTGTTATGCAGTGCATTAACACAGGCGCAAAACAAGTTTAACGGCAACTTTGAAGTGCTAGACAACACAGGAAATCCGGAGGGTTGGAATCTTAGAATAAAAACCCAAAGCCCGTACATCGTAAAACTGGATAGTACAATTAAACTGCAAGGAAAATATGCCATTTCTATTACCGACAGTGCAGGTGCTGATTACGGGGGCATAAACTTTAAAATAAACAAAAGATTTAAGGGAAAACAATTAATGCTAGTTGGGAACCTAAAAACCAAAAACGTAACTGGTGGTTTTGCAGGGATCTGGATGCGCACAGATGGCATCAATGGAAAAAGTGTGGGCTACGAAAATTCAGAGAATCAGGCTTTAACAGGCACAAATGACTGGAAAGAGTTTATGATTCAGCTACCTTATGACGGTCGTGAAATAGTAGCCATAAACGTTGGTGCGGTACTGGCTGGCAAAGGCACGGTCTGGGTTGATAGCTTACGCCTGTATCTGGACGAAAAGCCAATAGATGAAGCGCGGGAGCAACAAGCTAATATATACCAGGCACTAAAAGACACGCTACTAAATCAAAACTCTGGAGTAGATACCATTCCATTAACCCCCTCAACTCAAAAAAACTTAAGCTTACTCGGGGAATTATGGGGCTTTCTAAAATACCATCATCCGGCAATAGCCAATGGTGATTATAACTGGGATGCGGAACTTTTCCGTGTATTGCCTGAGGTTCTTAGCTGCAGAACCGATATACAGGTATCGCAGGTGATGGAAAAATGGGTTGATAAATTAGGCAAAGTTCCGCCCTGCGGAGATTGCAAAACACAGCCTAGCCTTGCAAACATCGCCGTTAGACCTGATTACGGAAGCCTATTCAAGAATAAAATTTTTAGCAAAACGCTTTCGGCCAAACTGGATTACATTTTAAAGAACGCAAACATCACAACGAATTATTATGTAGGTGGTCTGATTAATATAAAAAACAGTTCTTTTCTGCATGAAAACAAATACGCTGACAAGAAGTACCCTGATGCAGGTTTACGCTTATTGGCGCTTTATCGTTACTGGAGTATGATTCAATACTTTTGTCCAAACAGAGAACTAACTACTGAGAAGTGGAGCATTATCCTTCCTGCTTTTATCCCACAGGTAATTAAAGCTGATAATGAACATACCTACGTAAAGGCAATGGTTAAACTAATTGCAAGTATCCACGACTCGCATGCATTTATTGAAAGCGAAGTCCGTGAACAGGATCTGGGAAGATATAGATTGCCCTTTGATGCCGGATTTGTGGGGGATCAGCTTATAGTTACAAGTTCTCTCAAAGAAACCTTTGATGTTACTAAGAATCTAACCCGAGGCGATATTATAACTGCTATTAACGGAGAGAAAGTACAATCGTTAATCAATAAATACTTGCCTATCACCCCAGCTTCAAACCATGGAACTGCATTGAGAGATATGACTAGTGTTTACCTGAGAAGAGGTATCGATAGCACTTTTAACCTACAAATCATTAGAAAGAATGTGCCCATGACTGTGGTTCAACAAGGCTTAGAAATAAGCAAGGTCAATGATGTTTATCTGCAATCTCATAAACCTGCATACCAATTAATAAATACTGGTATTGGTTACGTTTATTGTGGCGCTTATAAAAACACCATGCTAGACAGCATAAAAACAAAATTTAAAGATACAAAAGGGATTATTGTAGACATGCGTGGCTATCCGGTTGATGAAATGGAGCGTACCTTTGTTGCCTATTTCAAACCAGACTCGAGTATATTCGCAAAATTTACTGGCCGATCCATCAGCAATCCTGGTATGTTTATATATGAAGAATCTGCCAAAACCGGGATTAAAACAACAGATTATTATAAGGGAAAAGTGGTAGTGCTTGTTAATGAAAATTCACAGAGCAATTCAGAGTTTGTTACAATGGCTTTGCAAAGTGCTCCAAACACTACTGTTATAGGCAGCTCGTCTGCTGGTGCCGATGGCAACGTTACCCCTATTTCTTTACCGGGTGCTATTACAACCTGGTATTCTGGCCTAGGGGTGTATTATCCTGACGGCACTAATGCTCAACGTGTTGGAGTAAAAATTAACAAAGTAGTAAGACCAACCATCGATGGCATACTAACCGGAAAAGACGAGGTTTTGGAAGAGGCTAAAAAACTGATTTTGATAAATAAGTAGCTATATTAAGATTCTTTTAATTCCTTTATTCTAGCTTTTAAAAAGCCTTCTTTATTTTTTTTTATCTCTTTCAACAATGCTTTCCTTTCAGCAGGTAGGGTAAAATATTTTTCGGCCCATAGGTTAATTTCGATCATTATAGGCAATAGATCAATCCCTTTTTGTGTGAGCCTATATAAAACTTTTGCCTTGCTGTCGGGATGGTTTAGTTTGGCAACAATCCCATTTTCTTCGAGCATTTGTAATCGGGTGGCTAAAATATTGGTTGCTATTTTTTCGTCCGATTTTAAAAAATCGCCATATGTGCACTGTTTCGCAAACATAAGATCCCTAACGATCAGCAGCGACCATTTGTCTCCCCAGACATCAAGTGAACAGCTAATAGGGCAATCCGACCTCTTCTTTGTATCCATAATAAAAATATTTATAAAATCACTTGCATTTTGCAAGTTGAAATGTATATTTGTACTTGCAAAATGCAAGCAAATTTACGAATTAAATTTATATAAACAATGAAAACAACAGGAAATACAGTATTCATTAGTGGCGGAAGCGCCGGAATAGGATTAGCAATTGCTAAAAAATTAAATGCAACAGGCAACAAAGTCATCATTAACGGACGTAATGAAGAACGCCTTCAGAATGCACTAAGAGAATTAGGCGATGCTGTCGCTATCCAGGGCGATCTATCGGTAGAAGCTGACAGGGTCCGTATCGCGGCACACCTGAAAGAGCATCACCCAGATGTGAACATCATCATAAATAATGCCGGAGCAGCCTTTAGTTATCTTTTGAATGAAACCTCAAATGCACACGAGAAGGCTGTTATAGAAATGAATACAAATTACTTTAGTGTAATCCACTTTACGGAATTGCTACTGCCACACCTGCTGCAAAAAGCAGAATCAGCGGTTGTAAATGTTTCTTCGATAGCTGTTTATGGGAGTAATAAATTCATACCTACTTATGGCGCAACAAAAGCTGCATTGCACAGCTATACCGTTGCATTGAGGTACACCTACGAAGAACAAAAAAACGTCCAGATATACGAAGTATACCCTCCTTTGGTAAATACAGAATTTTCGGCGGAAATAGGCGGTGCAAATGGCATTCCTCCTGAAGAAGTTGCAGATGAATTCTTTATAGCACTGGAAAAAAATCAGTTTGATGTTCCTGTGGGCAACACAAAGGCTTATGCTTCAGCATTTCAGGAAGCATTAGAAAAACTAAAGGGCTAGATTTTTAAATCTAATAAGAATTATCATGAGGAAATCGAGACGATTTTCTCATGATAATTCTATTTTAAATGTGACTAAAATTAGTAGTTTACTGATATGCCCAGGTTAATTGCTGTACCCCTGCCCTTGGAATAAAAACCAGGTTGCATAAACCATTGCGCCCTTGCTGGAAAATAATCCTGGTTAAACAGGTTTTCTACCCCTAAGGTAATCCGGGTATTTTTATTAGCCCTGTAGCTGCCTGCAAAACTGAATAGGTTATAAGCTTTAACTGCTCCTTCGTTACCATTGTAAACGCCTGAAGCATTTTTCTCGAAGCGGTTACGTGACGCTATTCCGGTATAATTAAGTGTTAAATCTAATATGGTCAACGGGCTATAAGTAACCGTTCCGGTAATTTTTGGTGCCGAAATTCGGCGGCCATTCATATACATGTCTGCACTGTCATCAAAGTTGCCATTGTTATCAATGTCGCGTTTACCTTCGGTGTAACTATAACTTGCACCCAATTCTAATGACGGCATCAATTTGTAATTGGCAGTGAGTTCAAATCCATATATTTCTTCTGGACTTCTTGCGGTATTAAACAATCCGGTAGCTGCGTCGTATACGACTTCAATACCAAGTTTCGATGTACTTTTGTACACAGAAGCAAGAAAAGTCAGGTCCTGATAAGTACTTTGAAAACCAGCCTCATAATTATTCACCTTTACAGCATCGGTATTGATCTTATCAATGCTATTCACTTTGGCCTCACGCAATGCCAGACCAATATCCATCACTGAAAAGCCTTGAGAGAAACTAACAAAAGGACTGAACAATGCAAAACGGTTATATTTTAATGCAGCATTATACAAATAGGTGTTGTACTTTAATTTGCCACCAGTAACATCAAAAGAAGGCGTTAATGTTCCCCCTGTTGCATTTGTAGTGCGCAATGTTTTGTAGTCGTCGACATTAATATTTACATGTTCCAGACGTATTCCGGTGGTAAATATCAAATCTTTTAATGCCGTTATACTTGCCTGTGCAAATGGAGCCAGGTTGGCCATATCCATTTCGGGTACCCAGGTCCTGCCATCAACTAAAGGTTGTGCAGTTTTATCCTTTAAAAAATCTGCACCATAAGCTAGTGTTGCCTTTATGGCCGAGGTTTGTAATACAGGTGTTTCTAAAAATAAACGGGCACCTTTTTTCTCATTTGTAGCAAGCGATTGTCCATCGCCACCATCAAAACGACCTAAAGAGACGTAAAATACATCTTTGCGTTTTTCAAAATAAGTATCAACATGCAGACTAGTGTTCAATAATATGCTGTCTATTTTATATGATAGATGGATATTATGGTTGTAATCGACCCCGGTTGGTATGCCTAGAGGTTTACCTAAAACTCCTGTAGCTTTTTGACCCGTGGCAAGATTACCATTTACTAGTGTGAAATTACTGTTCTGCAAACTGCTGTACAGATTGTACACGAGTTGCAAACGTTGGTTTTTAGTTGGCTGGTAACCAACTTTGAAGAATGCATTGTAACTGTCAGTTTCGCCTAAACTATAGTTCGGACCAACCACATCACCTTTGGCATCTTTATATTCACCGGTTTGTTCATAAGTTCCACTAGCTACGTAATCGATTTTTCCAACCTTCCCGTAAAACATTTGATTGATGCGTCCACCTCCGGAGTTTTTTGGGTTGATCATTGATCCATTTAAGTTAACAGACGTTTTTCCTGCAAACTTTGCCGCAGTATCTGGAACAAGTGTAATGTAGTTGACTAATCCGCCGGCTGCTCCATTTCCATAAATTGCCGTTGCACCTTTTACAACTTCTATTCGCTGCAAAACTGCGGGATCGATAGAACGTAGATCTACCTCTGCATTTCTTAAGGGTGAAGACTGGCTCACACCATCAATCATAACCAGCATTGGACGTCCTCGAAGATTTTGTCCTACGTTATTTCCTGTTTGTGCTGTTGGCGCGAACCCCGGAACCTGATTGGCTAAAATGGTGCTTAAATCAGGGTTGATAATCATTTCTGATTCTAGCTTCTTTTTTGAAACAACACTTACTGAAGCAGCTATGTTCCGTATATTTTCTGGTTTACGTGTCGCAGAGATGACAACATTTTCCAACGTATTGTTTTCTTGTTCCAATATCCAGTTTAAGGTTGTATCACGTTGTAAAGATCCTAATTCTATATTTAGGTTCTTATATCCTACAGCCCTTGTTTTTAATACTATCGGTTTCCCGGCTTCTACAAATAATGTAAAATGTCCCTTAGTATCGGTTTGTGTTTTTATCGATTTGTCTGCCTCGATGGTTACAAATGGAATCCCAGAATTTTTATCAGTAACCACGCCATTAATTTTAATATTCTGTCCATAGGTCAGAGAAAAGGAAAGCATTAAAAATGAGAGCAGCAAAAGTAAGTTTTTAATCATCGTATTTATTTTTTGCCGAAAGTAAGCAAAGTGCATTAATTATAATGAATCTAAATAAAAATACATGATATTACGCTTACTCTTGATCATGCAGATGATGATCTTGTTAAGGGCAGCTTATTGGTATGGGATGCAAAAGGTGCTCTGGTAAAGGAAACTAAATAAATGACCTGATTTTTAAGATTCTGTTAAGGGAGTAATTTAAATTGTCCCTTTAACAGAATCTAGAGGTTCCAGAAAACGTACCTAAAAAAGTTTTTCTTGCGGTGGCTTAACGCCTGCCAATCGAAGATATACAGTTGTTTGTCCTCTGTGATGTGCCTGATGCTCAAAAACTTTAGCCAGAGCCAATCTTTTGGTCATATCAAATTTTCCAAATAATTTGATGGGTGCATCGAGTTGCGCATCGGTCATCTTTTTTATGTTATCGATCACAAAATCATAGCTGGCCAGTACCAAATTGCTCACATTGGTTTTGGATTTATCACTGGTTTTTTCCAGCTCCCCCTGCCCAACCGGGCTCTTAGTACCTGTAACAGCCGAAACAAAACCATAATTGGCATCACCCAGGTGTAACACCTGTTCGGCAAAAGATCGCATTTCTGGAGTGGGCTTTAAAGCATAACCACTTTCTGGCATTGCATCCAGATATTCCTTAGTATAAGCTTTTGACCTTTCCCATTCCTTTACCAGATCGGTTACAGTTACTTGCGCCTTTGCCATTTGGTTGCCTATGATTAAAAATAGTACCACGGCTAAACTTTTAAGTTTCATGTTTTTTAGATTTTAGGGTGAGTATTTAGACTTTTCCTTCTTATAAATTTACTGTTTTTCAAACAATTAAGCTAAGTTAAGTTCTTGTCCTTGATAGTGAAATCGGATAGTTTCATAGTTATCTAATTAATCTTTAATGATTAATCAAATTTACATGCAATGATGCTGCCTGGCATAGGTCAAAATAGACATTTTAGCGGGCTGATTTGGACGAGCAGAAAATAAAAATCTCACTACCTATTGTTTCGTACGAAAAAATTCCTACATTAGATTTATGAAAGCAAATAACGAAACTGAAAACAACAAAATTGAACCTACTAAATCGGAACTTGAGATACTTCAGGTAGTATGGGAATATGGCCCGTCGTCAGTTAGATTTGTAAATGACAGACTAAATGAACGCAGGGAAATCAACTATACTTCTACTTTGAAGCTGATGCAAATCATGGCCGAAAAGAAAATCCTGAAAAGAGATGAAAGCGCGGTAAAACACATTTACCATGTTACAGAAAACGAAGAGAAAACAAAGCGTCACCTCTTGAAGAAATTTGTAGACGCAATGTATAATGGTTCTGCGAGTAAACTGGTAGTACAACTACTAGGAAACGGAAGCACATCAAAAGAGGATGTGAAAGAGATTAGAGACCTGCTAAACAAAATTAATGAGGAATAACTAATTAATCATTTTCAATATGAAACATCTGCTGATACAAGCAATTTGCGATACTTTACTACAATCTCTGTGGTTAGGTTTGGTACTTTCAGTGGTTACTGGTTTAACTATCATTTTTACCCGTAAGTCGAGCGCCAGGTTAAGGTATAGATTACTGACTGGATATCTTTTAATGTTTACTTTGGCCACAGGCTTGACCCTATTTTTCCATTTAGCTGGTCCCGAGGACATTAAGGACGTATATAATCAGACAATTGGCTCAAGTGAGAACAACATTCTTTTTTCCGGTTATCAATATTTAAATTCAAAATCGGAGATCATTGTGCTTATTTGGTTATTAATGATTTGCATCAAATTTACCAGGCTTGGTGTAGGATTTTATAATCTGTATCGTTTGAAGCGCGAACAGCTGATACCAATAGGGAAATACTGGGAAGATAAGGTCAGCTATTTGTGTGAGGTGTTGCAGATTAAAAATAAAATAACTGTAGCTGAGTCTGGGATTGCAAAAATGCCAATGGTTCTTGGTCATTTAAAACCGCTGATTTTACTTCCGGTTGGCTTGCTGACTAATTTATCCGTTGCCGAGGTGGAGGTAATTTTACTTCATGAGTTAAGTCATATTCGCCGTAGGGATTACCTGGTTAATGTATTGCAAAACTTTCTGGAGCTTATATTTTTCTTTAATCCGGCAGTTTTATGGATATCAACGCTGATTAAAGAAGAAAGGGAAAACTGCTGTGATGATATGGTAATAGCCACTAAACAGAATAAAACAGTTTATATAAATGCTTTGCTTTCTTGCCAGCAATACCAGGCAAATCAGCGATTTGCAATGATGCTTTCTGCAAACAGAAACAGTTTAGTTGGACGTGTGAGACGGATGGTTTCAAATGATAACCATACTTTGAGTGGCATAGAAAAAAGCTTACTGACTGTTTGTTTGATAACTGCTGTTGTGCTGACTGCAGCATTTTCGTCTGTAGGTTCACAAAGCGTAAGCAACACTCCTGATCACTTGCTTACTCTTGTGGCTAAAAATACAATTAAGCCACAGACCGACACATTAAAGCTTCGAAAAAAACTGACCACCAGGCCGCCAAAGAAGAGGGTTAAACTTAAAAGAAGTAATTCTTCGAAGCTGCCTGGAGCAAATGTTGTCCAGTCTGAAATGATTAAGATAAAATCTGATGAAGCGAAAGCGAGGTTTGAAGAAGACAGGAAGAGGTCTGAGGTGAATAAGAGAAGATCTGATGAAGCAAAAATAAGATCCGATGAAACAAGAGCGAGAGCTGATGAAGCAAGGGCGAGAGCTGATGAAGCGAAGATAAGATTGGACCAATCCAAAATAAGAATAGATGCAGCTAAAACAAGAGCCGAGGAGGTCAGGATTAGAGCTGAGGAGGTTGCGGAACGATCGTCTAAGTTACGTGTGAAAATAGAATCTTCCGGGCCTAAAGGAAGTCCTGGTCCAACTGGCCCAATTGGAGATTCGCCGAGATAAAACTTACAGAAAAGCAAAATACCTGAGACTAAACAAATAACAATTATTTACTGCAAAATTTAAAAATCACTAAAAAGTGAGAGGAAGCCTATTGCCTAAAATTTAGAAACTTTATGAAAAGAAACGTATTAACGATAGCTTTTGCGCTATTGTCGGTGACTCTATTTGCCCAAAAAAGCAGCCTTACCGGAGTGCTGATTGACAGTGCCAATCAAAAAATGACCATTAATTATGCTACAATTTCCGTTTTTAAGGGGCAGGACTCTGTTTTAACGACCTACAAACTGTCTGACGACAAAGGTGTGTTCAAGATTTCAAACCTGGAAGCTGGAACAAAGTATCGCCTGGTGGTAAATGCCTGGCAATATTTGGTTTTACGTAAAGAGGTTACGCTAACTACAGCAGGCACTAACTTAGATCTGGGGAATCTGCTAATGTCTGTGAAAACAAATGCTTTAAATGAGGTGGTTATCTATTCAGAACGCCCCCCTATCATTGTTCGAAAAGACACGATTGAGTTTAATGCCGGATCGTTTAAAACCCTTCCCACTGCTGTAGTAGATGATTTGCTGAAAAAACTTCCTGGTGTAACGGTTGCTGCAAATGGCAGTATACAGGTAAATGGTAAAGATGTTAGTAAGATATTGGTTGACGGAAAAGAGTTTTTTGGAGGGGACCAACAGATTGCGACCAAGAATCTCCCCGCAAATATCATAGACAAAGTTCAGGTTACTGACGATCAGGAGGCCAAAAGACAGGATCCGGATCTACTGGCCGGAAATGTGCCACAGGTAATCAATTTAAAGCTGAAGAAAGCCATCAAACAGGGCGCTTTTGGTAAACTTTATGCAGGTGGTGGTCTAAAAGAGTTATATGAAACTGGTGGCATTTTAAATTTTTTCAGAGATACGACACAACTAAGTCTGCTGGCTTATGGTAACAATGTGAACAAACCAGGTTTTAATGTTGGAGAGATTTCACGTATTGGTGGGTTTTCCAGAAGCGGCATTAGTTCTATGTATACCAATAGTGATGGAACTGCTTTTGTAAATGACATTTCATTTGGTGGCTCTTCTGCAGGAGTGCAGCGTTCAACCGGGGCTGGTGCAAATTTTAATACACTTACCAAAGGTGGGATAATAGTGAACGGTAAGTATTTCTTTGGGTCGATTGATAACTCCCTTGAACAGATCATTGATGCTAATCAAAATCTGGGTAATGAAAAGCTACACACCACAACCAATTCCAATCAGCGCAACAAGAATTATAACCACAACATTGGCGCCAAGGCTGAATGGCAAATTGATACGCTGACCAAGCTAATACTGGAGCCTTCTGTTGTTCTTCGCACTGTTCGCAACAATGGCTTTCAACAAACTGAGACCAGGGATGCTAGTAGCATTTTACTGAACAATGGGATAAATGATAGTAGATTGCGGGGAACAAATACAGAGTATTATTTTAACGGCAGTTTCTGGAAAGACTTTAAGAAACCTGGAAGAACTTTCTATGCTGCCATAGGCATCAGTGAAAGAGATAATCTCAATGATAATTTTAATATAGCGAAGAATGATTTCTATAATCCGCCTTCAAATAGTGTAACAGATCAGCTAAGAGATAACAACATCCGTAATTTTGGACTGAGCTTAAATGCCAACTATGCCGAACCGATTAGCAAAGCGTTTGCACTAAGTTTTGCTGTTGGCGGCAATTATCTTGACAATGAAAATGCCCTATTTACTTTTTATAAAAACCCACTAAATCAGGCGTATGATATTGCGGTTCCTACACTATCAGAAACAGTTACTCAAAATGGATATAAAAGCAATTCACGTGCAAGTTTGAGATGGAAGATTACAAAGGACTTTAACATCCAGCCAGGTTTTGTACTTAATACCATTGACCTGCAAAACAATTTCAATAGCGCAGCCTCATTTGAACAGCATTACCGCTTCGTTGCCCCTTCGCTGACGGTGAGATACAAGACCTTTAGTCTGGATTACTCCCCATCTTTCAGAGAACCAGATGTAAAATACATTCAGCCTGTGGCCAACAACTCTAATCCTTTGTTCATACAAGAAGGTAATCCTAACCTGAGACCTGCAAGAGCTCATCAAATTGGAACAAGGGTATCTAAATATGACACAAAACATTTGCTCAATTATTTCTATAATGGCTTCCTGACATTTCAGAAAGATGCAATTGTGATGTCCAGGGTAATACGCGACAACGGTGTTCAGGTAAACACTCCTGTTAATGAAGACGGCATATGGCAGTTTAATGGCGGTGGGTCCGTAAGCAAGGAGATTAAAAATGGCAAGAACCAGTTTACATTTGGAGGTGGTTTTTGGCTAACCTATAATCACGATGTAGTACTGGTTAATTCAGTAAAAAGTTTCGCCAATAATATAGCTTTAACCCCAAGACTCAACACTCGACTCAATTTAAATGATAAGTTTGAGTTTGCCGAGACCTATAACCTGGGTATTAATAAAAGTTCTTATGACGATCCTTTTTATAGTGATCTGGATTTTCTGGTACATACAAGTGAAACTGAACTGGTTCTTCGTTTTCCAAAAAAAATGGTTTGGGAAACAACCTATAAGCTACAGTACAATACCCAAACCATAGCAGGGTTTAACAATAACATTCAAATTTGGAATGCCGGCCTTACTTTCTTATTCCTAAAGAACGACAAAGCTCAGTTGAAGTTTGCGGTGAATGATATTCTAAATACTAATACAAGGAGGTCTATTAACATCAGCGAGAACTATATCCGGGATATCAGCACGAATAATTTAGGCCGTCATGGCTTGCTAACTTTGACTTACAACATTCAGAATTTTGGCGGCAAGGTTGGTGGCAGAGATACCTTTTTTAGATTCTAATTTAATCAATCAATGCTTGCTTTTCAGGATCATTTAAATACTCAAACATTAAGTCAATTTGCCCGGCCAGCACCCTGTCTTCCGAAAGCTCCGGTAAATCATCTTGTTTGAAAAAGCCCATATCTAAAATATCAAATGCCTGGTTGTATTCTCCGCTTGTAATTTCACACTGAATAAAGATCTTGTATACGTAATCTAATTGAGGAGGATGTGGATGGCAGCGTTTATCCAACACAGCTAATAGCTTTATCGGTTTAACATTAAAGCCCGTTTCTTCTAAAGCTTCTTTTACAGCGGCTTCCGTTGGAGACTGTCCGATATCTGCCCATCCGCCTGGCAGAGACCATTTGCCATCTGCTTTCTCTTTGACCAGCAAAATCTCATTTTTGTGGTCAAAAATAACTGCCCGTATATCTACTTTGGGGGTGATATATTCCTTTGCTGCGCTAAAATAGCCAGCTAACTGATCTGATGGTAATCCGGTTGCCATGTTCATCATTTCTAAACTGATCTGCTCCAATTCCCGATACCGATCTGTATCATATTCATTGTTGGCATAAGTTAAACCCAAATGGGCAATAGACCTGAGGCGCTTGGCATAATTTAAAATCGTTGACGACATAATATTAAAGGAGTTTTATCCCGGCTTTCCGGTAAGGTTGTAATAATAAATCTTCGGGATCCAGATTTGTGATCATCAGGTCGATAACATCTGTTTTACATATTTCGATGGTCGATACTGCATTCAGCTTTTCTGTGGTAGGTACAACGATCAACTGGTCGCTCATTTCGCTAATCCGTGTTTTAACGTCCGCTTCTTCCAGTACAGGGTCCGTTACACCCTGATCGATATGCAGACTATGTACACCGAGTACGCTGATATCTGCGTGAAGGGTATTGTACTTTTTAAGCACATCGAAACCGGTAGAAACTTTCGACTTTTTGGAAGCTTTTCCTCCTGCAAAAATGAGTTCAATATTGGGAAAATCAAAGGTTAAATTGGCAATAGGATAGCTATGGGTAATGAGGGTTAATTCAATGTTCCGTGGCAAATAGCTGGCAATTAGAAAAGGTGTTGTACCACCATCGAAAACAACAACTTGCCCATCTTTAAACAGACGTGCTGCTTTTTGGGCTACAACCCGCTTTTTCCCATTTGCATACAGTTCTCTTTCCTGGTAAGTAACTGGTAATATGGCTCTTGGCTGTGCCCCACCTTTTACCCTGGTTATTAAGCCGGCATCGGCCATCTCGCGAATATCACGCCTTATAGTATCTTCTGAAGTTTGCAGTTTTGCTGCCAGTTCCTGATAGCTCACCTGATCGTTCAGACGCAACTGATCTAAGATATGTTGTTGGCGTTTTGATTTTGTCATTGCAAATTATTTGCATCTAAAGTACAAATAAACACAATATATTTGCATAATATTCACAAAAAATAGCGTATAGTTGCATATTTAATACTAATTCAAAGACAATGACAAATTTCAAAGTAATCATTTTTGACCTGGACGGAACCATTGCAGATACCTTACCATTATGTATTGCTGCTTTTAAAAAGAGCATAGAGCCATTGTTAGGTAAGCGGATTAGCGACGAAGAAATTGTGGCAACCTTTGGCCCATCTGAAGAAGGCACCATAAGAAAACTGATTCCACTCCACGAGGATGCCGGTGTAAAATCTTACCTGACGTATTACGAACAACTACATTATACCTGCCCAGCCCCTTTTCAGGGGATTAAAGAGTTACTCGAAAGCTTGCAAAATAAAGGCGTACAACTGGCCATGGTTACTGGAAAGGGTAAGTACAGCACAAAAATTTCGCTTGAACAATTTGGCCTGTCAGAATACTTTGATGTGTTAGAAACCGGTTCGCCAGATGGCCCTAATAAAGTGAACGGTATCAGATCTGTGTTAAAGCGTTTTAAGGCCGAGGCCGAAGAATGTCTGTATGTTGGTGATGCACCAAGCGATATAGTTTACTGTAAGGAAATTGGCATCCCCATTGCAGCAGCAGCTTGGGCAAGTACTGCCGATATTACTGCCTTGCAAGCACTAAACCCCGAATGGTTATTTAAATCAGTAGAGGGGTTTCAAAGTTGGGTTTTAGATTAAACTCATCATCATGCTGAGGGTCCAGCCTTAGAAAAACGTTCCTTTTGTGACCGATCGTTTCTGATCAACTGCTTTTCCCGTCAGCCATATTTGACGATTACCAATTTTCACTAAAATTGATTCAGTGGTTTGAACCGGAGCTAATCAAGCATCCGGTATTTCAGGTTCTACCAACTTAATCAATTTTTCAATCGATTCCTGCCAACCCAGATAACACATTTCGGCTGGTATTACAGCAGGGATGCCTTCTTGTAATACTTTTAGCTCTGTACCTACAGATGTTTTTTGAAACCAAACAGAGGTGGTCATTACTCCTGGCAGGTTTGGATCGTCAAATTTATCTGTGTATTTCAAAAACTCACTTGGTTTAACCTCTAAGTATTCCCCACCAAATGAATGGCCATTACCAGTTGTGAAATTTTGGAATGACATTCTAAATGTACCACCTACCTTAACATCCATACTGTGTACAGTACAAAGGAAACCATAAGGTGGTAACCACGAAGCGATAGCCAAGGCTTCGGTGAAGGCACGATATACCTTATCAGGCGATGCCTTAATAACTCTGTGCAATGAAACTTTGTTGTCTGACATAAGAGTAGTTTTTAGTATTGATTTATGTTTATGTTAATTTTCTTTAACAAAGATGCACGTAAAAATAGGTATTGATCAGGGGCATATACGACAATTTCACGACCAATTTGCGACATATTAAGCATTATCGCCTTAGGTCTGACATCCTCATTTTGGCTACAAAAACCCTCAATTAGCCTACGAGGAGGCAATGCTATCTGTTGACCTTTGTTGTATCATTTATTTAAAATATAAAATCATGACACATCAAAAAGATCATTCAAATGCAAACAAAGTTTGGTTCATCACGGGCACTTCCAGAGGTTTTGGGCGCGTTTGGGCTGATGCAGCGCTAAAACGTGGCGACAAGGTTGCAGCTACTGCACGCAATTTGGAAAGTATTGCAGACCTGAAGGAAAGGTATGGTGAAAATGTGCTGACTTTAGAACTTGACGTAACAAATTCCGAGCAGGTAAGGGCTACAGTGGAACAAGCTTATAAGCATTTCGGCCGACTCGACATTGTGTTGAACAATGCCGGCTATTCATTGGTAGGAACTATTGAAGAAGCCAGCACATACGATATTCGCGCACTTTATGAAACCAATGTTCTTGGCCCTGTTGCCGTTATACAAGCCGCTTTACCATTACTTCGGAAACAAGGATTTGGTCACATATTGGGAACATCTAGTAATCTGGGCCATGTTACCCTACCGGTTATCGGTTACTATAGTTCATCAAAATGGGCATTTGAAGCCATACATGAAAGCCTTGCCGAAGAAATTAAAGCCTTTGGCATCAAGGTAACTATTATAGAGCCAGGCGCTTATGCTACTGAATTTGGTAGTAAGGATTCATTGAAGTTTGCACAAGGAATGGAAATTTACACAGAATTTAAAGCAACTTTTTTTGAAAGCCTAAGCACCATGGAAAGAGGCGATCCGAATGCGACTCCAGATGCGCTATTCAAAGTTGTAGATGCAGAAAATCCGCCACTACGGCTCTTCCTCGGTAGCCAATGCCTGCCATTGGTGCGTGATATTTACAATGAGCGTTTAGCCGTCTGGGAAGAATGGGAAGAAGTCTCTAGTTCCGCACAGGGATCCTCAAAATAATGCAATCTAAAATAAGATAACTTGTTAAAGCAGGAATGATAATCGATATTTAGCCAACCATTGGTTATCATTTCAATTGGCGATGAAAAAGAAAGAAAACATTCCACAGAAAATTGCTTCCTTAATAGATGCCCATCATGCTTTTGGGTTACCTAAGCCGAAACATCCGTTAGTGAGTCTGCTCAATGGTCCTCACTCACAGATGGAAGTGGTTAGACCTCTTCAAAATCATGTAATCGGTTTCTATAAAATATCATACAAACCCAGGCTTGGCGGGAGGTTAAAATATGGACAGGGTTATTATGATTTTGATGAGGGTGGTTTATTGTTCATTTCGCCCGGCCAGGTTATTGGCAGCGAAGATGATGACGATATTGTATGTTCTGCATATACTTTGCTCATCCATCCGGATTTCTTTTTAGGTTACCCACTATCTAAAAACGTAAAGCAGTATGGCTTTTTTTCTTATTCAACGAACGAAACCTTACATCTTTCAGAAGAGGAAAAAGCAACGGTCATAGAGGTTTTCAAAATGATTGAAAATGAGCTGAACAGCCGGATCGACGACTTTAGCCAGGATGTGGTGATTTCTCAGATTGAGTTATTGCTAAACTATGCCAATCGTTTTTATAAACGCCAGTTCATTACCAGAAAAGCAGTGAACAGTGACTTGTTACAACAATTGGAAAGGATATTAGACACTTATTTCACAGATGAAAGATCTTTAAGCGAGGGTATTCCTACTGTTCAATATCTTGCCGAAACACTAAATCTATCACCCAGTTATTTAAGTGACATGCTGCGCTCCCTAACCGGACAAAATGCACAGCAGCACATCCATCAAAAGCTTATAGAAAAGGCGAAGGAAAAACTATCTACCACTAACTTATCCGTAAGTGAAGTTGCTTATGCGTTAGGTTTTGAACATCCACAATCGTTCAGTAAGTTATTCAAAACAAAAACCAACCTCTCGCCGTTAGAATTTAGAAAGTCATTTATATTATGAACATTCAGCTAACATCAAAAAATGCACTGGTTGGCGCAAGTACTCAGGGATTAGGACTTGCTATAGCAGAGGAATTGGCTAAATGCGGGGCTAATGTAACCTTAATGGCCCGTAATGAGGCCAAACTAAAAGAAATCACTTCCCTTCTGCCAGTAATGCACGAAAATCAGGTGCATCAGTATCTTGTTGCCGACTTTTCAGATTTTGAAAAATATCAAATAATCATTTCTGATTTTTTCAAGAACCATACCGTCGATATTTTGGTGAACAACACCAACGGTCCGAAAGGGGGAACCGCATTAAACCAAGACGTCAAGTCCTATCAGCAGGCCTTTGACCTTGTATTCAAAACGGTTTGCGAAACAACATCGCTGGCGTTACCCCACATGATTAAACAAAAACATGGTCGCATTATAAATGTGTCTTCCATTTCTGTAATAGAACCAATAGATAATCTGGTGCTTTCAAATGCTATTCGATCTGCAACTGCAGCCTGGGCCAAAACACTATCTAATGAAGTAGCAAAACACCATATTACCGTCAATAATATTCTAACAGGCTATTTCGATACTGAAAGGATAAATGACCTTATTGATAAACAAGCAACCTCAAGCGGTCAAACGGTTTCTGAAATCAGGAAAGAAAGAGAAAACGAAGTTCCGATGAAAAGGCTTGGTAAACCTGAGGAATATGGTTATTTAGTGGCTTTTTTGGCATCAGAATATGCTTCATATCTCACAGGAGCAAGCATCCCACTTGATGGTGGCCTTGCTAGGTCATACTAACAACCCTAATAAAAAACAACTTTGAGAATTAATAACAGATAAAATGGACAGTACAAGAGTATATAAAATGTCTTTTGCGAGCGTTTATCCGCATTACATTCAAAAAGCGGAGAAAAAAGGCCGCACAAAAGAAGAATTAGATGAGATCATATTTTGGCTAACAGGATATGACAAACAATCACTTCAAAAACTCATCGACAACAAAACCAATTTTGAAACCTTTTTTGCTCAGGCACCACAAATAAATCCAAATGTTTCAAAAATTACTGGTGTTATTTGCGGTTATCGTGTTGAAGAAATCGAAGATCAGCTCATGCAAAAGGTACGTTATTTGGATAAGTTGGTTGACGAATTGGCAAAAGGAAAGGCTATGGAGAAAATTTTAAGGAAGTAAATACTTCGGCGAAAAAAGGAAACCGAGAAACGTGAGACAGGTTGTTTCAATAAAGGTTAAATTTGCCAATTAACGAAATGAAAAGGCTATTCCTATTTCTGCTTTTAATGTTGTCGTTGGCAACACAAGCACAACCTTTAAGAGTTGCTGTAGCTGCCAACGCACAATTTGTAATAAAAGCCTTGCAGGCAGACTTTAAAAAGAGAACCGGAACTGAAATAGAGGTTATTGCAGGTTCTTCGGGAAAGCTAACTACTCAAATAAAGAACGGCGCACCTTATGATGTTTTTCTTTCTGCTGATATGGATTTTCCAAATGCTCTTTATAAGGAAGGTTTCGGAACTAACCCACCGAAAGTGTATGCCTTGGGCAGTTTAATTGTATGTAGCACTTCAGATCTGGAAGTGAAAAACTGGCGGAGCCTGTTAACTACCAACAAAGTAAACAAGGTAGCTGTAGCTAATCCTGTACTAGCACCTTATGGAAAGGCGGCAGAACAGGCCTTGCGTCATTACAGGGTATGGAACAAGATCAAGGGTAAAATGGTACTGGGAGAAAGTATCTCGCAGGTGAACACCTATATTTCTACAGGAGTGGCTAGTGTTGGTTTTACAACAGAAGCATTAATATACGAAAGTCCCGATGCTGCAAAACTCAAATGGGTGAAGGTTGATCCTAAAGCTTATGATGAAATAAAACAGGGAATGCTTATTCTTTCTCATGCCAAAAAGGGGAATTACGATAAAGCTTTAAAGTTTTTCAGTTACCTTCAATCGCCCGCAGCTAAACAGCTTTTTAAGAAGAATGGGTATAGAATTCCGTAAGTTTAAAAAGAATGGATTTAACACCTATATTCCTTAGTCTAAAACTTGCCTGTGTGACAACGTTAATCCTTTTTGTGATTGGCTTGCCCATAGCTTATTGGCTATCTGGCCGTAGTTCCATCCCTAAGCTAATCATTGAGGCAATAATTACCATGCCATTGGTGTTGCCTCCTTCAGTGCTGGGATTTTATCTATTACTGGCTTTTAGCCCTAAAAATGCTTTGGGAGAATGGCTGCAGGAACATTTTAATATACACCTGGTATTTTCATTTGAGGGCTTAATCTTAGCGTCGGTTATTTATAGCTTGCCCTTTATGGTGAGTCCGGTAAAATCGGCTTTTATACATTTGCCTACCTCGATTAGAGAAGCATCCTATACCATGGGTAAGTCAAAGTTTGAAACCCTTTGGCATGTATTATTACCCAATATCAAATCCTCTTTGCTAACTGCGGCTGTGCTTACTTTTGCGCATACCTTAGGAGAATTTGGTGTTGTTTTGATGATTGGCGGAAATATTCCAGGTGCAACCAAAGTTGCCTCGATCGCCATTTATGATTCGGTAGAAAGTATGGATTATGCCAATGCAAATTACTACTCCCTGATTCTGTTTTCAATCACTTTTGTAATAGTCCTGACTGTTTTTATTTTGAATAGAAAATCTGCAAAAAGCCCGCTTGAATGATAGAAATTAATATAAAAAAAAGAGTTAGAATCTACAATGGAACTAATCTGATTCAGGTAAAGGCTTCATTTCATCATCGGCACATTACCCAGATTATTGGTCCTTCTGGATCGGGTAAAACAACGCTTTTAAAAATTATTGCCGGTTTGATTAAACCGGAAGAAGGAAAGATAACTGTGAACGAGAATGTGTGGCTTGATACCAAAGCCAACAGGAATCTGGAACCTCAGAAACGTAGTATAGGCTTTGTATTTCAGGATTATGCCTTGTTTCCAAATATGACTGTTATAGAACACCTTCAGTATGGTTCAAACGATGCTCAATATATTGACAGGTTAATAGCGATAGGCAGGCTTGACGCTTTTAGAACACATAAACCTAAGCATCTGTCAGGTGGCCAGCAGCAACGCCTGGCTATTTTAAGGGCTTTATCTACAAAACCTAGTCTATTACTAATGGATGAGCCTTTTTCGGCTTTAGATAATGTGCTCAAAAAGGATGTAATGACCGACCTGAAAACTTTATTTGATGAGTTAAAAATCACCTGTCTGGTTGTAACTCATCATCCGCTGGAAACGGAAGGCTTTGCTGAATATTCTTTCTTGGTCTGAGAATGCGCTCTTATTCATCTTCTTGCAGTTCACTCATTCGATCTTTGATGACCTCTGCATGTTCAATTCCCCACTGATCTATTTTGGAAAGAATAGGCAATAAGGTTTCTCCAAAGCTGGTGAGTTTGTATTCAGTTTTTTTTGGATAAACATCTTCCGCACATTTTTCAACAATACCGTAAAAAAGCAGTTCTGCCAATTGCATTTCGATAACACGTGTGGATGCTTCAGTGATATATCTGGCAATTTCGCTGGGCCTCGAAATACCTCTAATTGCATCCAGAATGCAACATTTCCATTTTCCGCCCAATACTCTCATCGCTAAATAGATACCACAATCTGGATCTTCTTGTATTTTTCTTGTATACATACTTTTATTATTGCTGGTTAAAATTACTCAATCCATCCCGAACCTCACAGGAACCCCATACCGAATCTTTTATCGGTTATTGTTGCCTTACAATCTTTCAGGGAAATTTGTGTTATCGCTTATCGTGATTAATTAAAACAAAAGAGGAATCTGAAATGCAAAAAGAACTGAATGTAAAAGGCCAATTTAAACTTAACTGGATTGACACCCTGCCGTTACTAATATGGATAACTGTTTTTTTTATAACCTGGCTATTCATGCATGGAGCAGATCATTACCTGCAAATGACACCAGAAGCATTAGGCAGATATTTCCCTCAACGGTGGTTCCTCATCGCGCATATTACAGCTGGTGGTGGAGCATTGATTTCCGGTATTATTCAATTCTGGTCTAAACTACGTACCTATAGCTGGAAAATACATCGCGTAATTGGTTATTTGTATCTGTTGTCGATCCTGGTAAGCAGTATCAGTGCCCTGGTGCTTGCTTCAACAACGGCCTATGCGGTAAATTGGGCTTATGCTTTTACACTGCAGATCTGGGCTAGTGTTTGGATCAGTACAACTTTTATTGCTTTCTATACCGCTATGAGGAAACAATTCAAGCTTCACAAAGAATGGATGATCAGAAGTTATCTGGTTACCGTAGCTTTTCTGATCTCAGGTTTTATCTACAAGATTCCATTAGTACAGCAATTGGGCAGTTTTGAAGAAGTTACTGTTCCTCTTTTTTGGATGGGTTGGGCAGTGCCACTTTATACTTATGAAGTGATCCGCAGCATTTATTCCAGTAAGAAACTTAAACGTTAAACTGCCTTAAATGATGATCTGAATGCTTATAAACAAATATGCCAATTTGCTCTCTTGTCATTTTACCAAAGAAATCGTGAATGAACTTATCATTTGAAAAGTTTTCAAAATCAGCTATCAGGTTCATCAAGATCTTCTTTTGAGCTTCCAGATCACATTCTTTTTGCTTAATGGTAAATGCTTTTCCTGCCGGCATATTTTTACCGATTGGCTTGTCGTTTTTAGTATTGCTTTTGAGCGCCATTTTGCCGAAGATTTTACCTAAAAATTCTTGCCCGTTAACAGGATTGGTTATTCCTAAAACCCATTCGTTCCATTTTGTGCAATGCATGGTCATTTGATAAACATTCATCTTACCCCAAAGCGGCTTGCTGTTTTCATTCAGTGAATTAACCCTGGCAGTCAATTCATCTATTGTTGCCTTATCAAATATCGTTTTCATTGTCAAAATTATTTATAGGTTGCAATGAAAAATAGTTACCAGAATCATCTTTAAATAATGCATCTGTTCCGTAAAACTCTTTGGTTGGCGGTTTTATAAATTCAACACCCTTGGCTTTAAGCTCCTCGTAAGTAGCATGTATATCTTTGCAAGTTAAAACCCCACAGCCAAATATCCCTTTTTTGATAAGGTCTATTAGGTTTTCCGCTATTTCTTTGGGAAACATTTTACTTACTGTAACCGGAAACAATACCAATTGCAGGTCGGGCTGCTCGGGAGGCGAAACGGTAAGCCAACGGGTTCCCTGCCCCATTGGAAAATCGTCTACCAGTTTGAATCCCAACTTGTTTACATAGAAGTCATAGGCACTATCCTGATCTATAACATGAATGTTTGTAATGGTCATTTTTGTAATCATGGCTATTTGCTTTAGATGTTAAACTCATTACAAACTTGAGCAATAAATCAAATATCAGTTTCTTCAAAATTGCTATTTTCGAGCCAACCATGTTGGTAGGCATAACAACCCGGCACAAAGGCAAGAGGTGTTAAACTGATCTTCTTTTGGTTTTCTTGGTGGTGTTTCAGGTAAGTTGACGGGGATTTTCCGACGACCTTTGAGAATAGTCCGCTGAATGAAGAAAGGCTATCGAAGCCCACTAAAAAGCAGGCCTCAGAAACAGGAGTATCTTTTTTGAGTAGTTCTTTTGCCTTTTCAATTCTCACATATTTTAAATACTGATGGGGTGTTTTTCCGTAAGCAGATTTGAACAGTCGAATAAAATGAAATTTTGAAAAATAGGCCTCGTTAGAAATATTATTGAGGTCTATTTTGTCGGCATAGTTGTTATCGATGAATAGTTTTGCCTGAACTATTCTTCTGTATAAATAAACCTTCGGGTATTGCTCGGTTGTCATTTGATTTTATTCCTGCTCCACTCACTCCAACTCCCCACATACAACTTCGGGATTTCTAAACCTGCATAGTCCATTGCTAAAAGTGTATGACAAGCCGTTACGCCAGAACCACAATGCACAATCACATTTTCCGTTTTATAATCGGCTAAAGCTTTTGAATATTTCTCTTTTAGTATTTCAGGTGCTAAAAAATCCCCGTTAGCATCCAGATTCTCACTAAAAGGAATATTTATTGCGCCAGGAATATGGCCCGCAATTAAATCAATTGGTTCTGTTAATCCTGCATAACGATTAGCATCGCGAACATCAATAACTGCATGATTATCACTGTTACCAGCAACTTCTACCTCATCTATTTCTGCTAATGGTAACTGCCATTCGGTGATCTGATAAGGCTCTGCTGTTTCGGGAGTTGGAATCTCAGAACTAACAGCAAATCCCGCTTTAACAGCAGCATCATAACCGCCATTTAAAACCTGAACTTTTTGGTGTCCTATTGACTTTAACATCCACCAGAATCTGGCAGCAGCATTAGCGCCATTCTTATCGTCGTAAACAATTACATGGCTATCTTTTGTAACCCCGTATTTTGCTAAAACTTCAGAAAAATGTTCAAACGTAGGTAAAGGGTGCCTGCCTCCAACAGCGAAATCCTTAATATCGGCCAGATCTGTATTTAGATCAAGATAAAAGGCACCATCTAAGTGCTGTTCATCATATCTGGCTTTCGATCCGGCGCTAACATCAAATAAAATAAAATCGTTTTTACCTGGTAAAATCAATTCCTGTGGCTGTATTATAGAAGATAATTTCATGGTATTTAAAAACATGAATATATGAAAACTATCCCAACATTACCTGTGGAAAAGTAATTGTAAAGGTTGATCCCTGCTTAACTGCAGATGCAACCTTAATATCAATATTATGATATAATGCAATACTTTTAACTATTGAAAGGCCAAGCCCATAACCCACGTTTTCAGATAAATTGGCCTTCCTGAACCGATCGAAAATAAAGTCAATATCTTCACTTGCAATGCCAATACCCGTATCCTTAATGAAAATCTGATAGTCGCCTTGTTTGTTAAAAGCATCGGTAACCATCACGCTCCCACCTTCAACATTGTATTTAATTGCATTATTTATAAGGTTGTAGAACAACTGAAAAAGCAGATCGTGGTTAACATTTTTTAGTGTAACCTTCTCTTTAATATGTATAGAAAAAGTAAGGCCTTTGTCCTCTAACCTGTGACTAATCTCTTCTTTTATGTCTTCCAGTAAATCTGTAAGTTTTACAGATGCCAATTTTACAAACTGATCGTTCTCAATTCTTGAAATGAACAGCAATGAGGAAGATATTTTCTTTAATCGGTCCAGCGTTTTCATCATTCCCACAATGCGCATTGCCACATCTTCAGTGATCTGGTCATCAGCAAGCAGGTTTTCCATCTTGTTTTGGAGGATGCTTATCGGAGTCATCAGCTCATGAGAAGCATTGGCTGTAAACTCTCGCTCCTTTTCAAAGTCGACATTGATCTGATCCATCAAACTGATGAGCGACTCATCTAAATATTTAAAGTCCTGTGTGGTGGTTTTTACAGGTTTACTTTGATCTTTAAAAGGAAACTTTCGGTTTAGCAGTTTGCTTTCTATGATTTTGCCAAGCGGTCTTATCAATACCCGGGTAAAAATAAGGTCTATTACAATAGTTAAAGCGATTAGCCCCATCAGAACATATAAGGCTATGCGTTGCAAAGGCTTGTTATATTGATTGATGCTACCTACAGTTTTCCCGATCTCCAGCAGATAGTTTTTGTTTTTGGCCTTAAAAGTATGGTTAAGTACGCGGTAACTCAATGTATCCCCCTCCACAATACGTTCTACTGTTTTTATGGTGTCAATAAGTAGCTCTGGTGCAGCGGGCTCAATGGCAACATATTCCTCTTTAAGCATAGTATAACTTCCATAGCTGTCATCGCCCTGCAGATAATAATCTATACCATCTTTCTGCACCTTATCTAATGCTTTCTTCTGCTGATCTCTTAATGAATAATTGGTGTATTCTGAAGCAATACGTGCTACCAAAAAGGGCATAGAAAGTATAAATAACAGCACAACTGCAAGTTTAGATCCGGTAATGAAGTAAATAAGCTTTGCAGATAGTTTCACGTCTATTTCTTTATTCTATAGCCCACACCTCGTACTGTCTCTAGCCAGTCGGTAGGTGCCCATAAATTTAATTTTTTTCTGATGTTTTTTATGTGTGCATCAATGTAGTTCGAATCATAGTCATCGTCGGCAAAGGTGCCCCAAATATGTTCGCTCAGCTGCATTCTTGTTAAAACGCGGTTTTTGTGTAGAAACAGATAGCTTAACAAATCGTATTCCTTACGCGACAGTTCAATTTGTTCTTCTTTGTATTGAACAAGGCGCTTTTGAAGATCAATGCTAAATTCTCCAAGTGGGATTGCTTCTTCTTTTACATTAAATTTACGACGGGCAATTGCCTGCATTCTTGATTGAAGCTCTAGCAACGAAAAAGGTTTAGCAAGGTAATCATCAGCCCCAAGATCTAATCCTGTTATCCTATCTTCCAGGTTGCCTCTGGCAGTTAAAATAATATATGCAGCTTCTGGATTATGCTTTTTTGCTTTTGGAAGCAGCGACAGTCCATCGCCATCCGGCAAACCAAGGTCAAGCAGAATAAAGTCGTAACTGTTTACTTCAATTTTTTCTAATCCTTGTGCTACAGTATGCGCCAGATCGCACAAGTAAAATGCCTTTTTTAAAAAGGTTTCCATTTCGTAAGCAAGTGTTTTTTCGTCTTCAACTATGAGTACTTTCATTTATGCAACTGAAATTAAAATTGATAATAAAGACCAAGGCTAATAAAAGATTGCTGCCTTTTAGCTTCAGTAATGGCATTTGCACCTAAAATAGAAAACTGATAGCTGACCTCGGCCATATAACTTGACCTACTATAACTCAATGGTATTTTAAAATTGTACGACAAAAGTTCAAAACTTGTTGCCGGCAAAGTAGTGGTTATTGTACTATTGCCATTTCCGTTTCCATTTCCATTACTATTACCGTTGCCATTTCCGTTGCCATTACCATTATTCTTTTTATTCTTCTGCTCCGTATAAGTTTTAAGAAAGTGCTGTGTACCTGCCACTATTTCTATCGAAGGTTCTATGGATAATAGATCTTCCTTACTAAATAGCGTACCTAGTTCTATTAGTTTTGAATTTGTTAATCCTGCAAACACATCGCTTTCTTGTCCAAAAGCATAGTCAGCAGATAAAGAACTCTTAAACCATGGCCAATTGTAATCGGCTGTTACATTTAGATTATTCTCATTAGATGCTTGTAATAATGGAGAACTTTTTGGGTAGAATGATCTGCTATAACCTACGCCGGCAGTAAATCTTTCGTTAAAATCATGATCATAACCAACTCCTAAATCTGTTTCAGAAATACCAGATCCAACATTTAAAAGTTTATATGCACCTGCAGAAAAATATAGACCAACAGGCAATCTTACTGTCGCATTGGCCAATACATAAGGCAGCTTTTCGGCCGTTGTTTGTCCATAGTAACTCACGTTATTGCTATATATAGCGGCCAAAGTTATTGTAGTTTTTTTTGTGTCGGCAGAGTCGATGTCTTTTTGAGCCTTAACTTTTATACTTAGCAAGCAAATAATTACACTAAGGGATAGTAATTTCATACAGGCTAGTGTTTTTTAATTTTGGGGCGACTTACTTTGATGGGTTTAACATCTGGCCTCCCCTTGGGCTTAACAACCTCAGGTTTTGGTTGTCTTCTTGATTTTGGCACTTCCTTAACCTCTTGCTTTTGCCTGTCTCCTTTAGAACGATCTGCTTGTTCAGATTTACCTTTTTTTTTCTGATTATAAGATTTCAGAGATGAGGTTCCCAAAGTATTTGATACTGCAGGCGAAACAAGTAAACAGATGGCTATTGTTACAGTTAATAAGTGTCTGACCATTGTTTGTAAATATATCGAAATGCTCATCATGTAAATATAAAGAAAGTTTACCTCTTTCGAGGCAAACTTTCAACCCCTCCTAAAACATATTCATGTTCATCTGCGCCACTCAATATCTATAACAAAGGTTGTTAGCTAACATGAAATTCAGATGAAATTTCAAAAGAATTAAATTATTTTTTGAATTTCATGTTGTTTTCATGTTCAGAGTTGAGCTTTGAGTTATTAATTGAAGAATTTAAAACTCTACTACTATGAAAAACAAAACAATTTATGCAACCCTGATGGTATTGGTTATTGCAATAGCATCACTTATAGGTTGTAAAAAAGACAGTCAGGCTTCTGGCACTACTAAGGTAGAGATCAGGATGACTGATGCTCCGGGAGATTTTGACGCTATCAATTTAAATGTAAAGCAAGTAATTCTGCTTTCGGGCGGTAAACCTTACACCTTTGAGGTTGATCATGGAATATTCAACATTCTTGATTTTCGAATTGGCACCAGTAATCCTGATATCTTAGTGGCCTCTGGCGATATGCCATCTGGCGAGATCACTGAGATCAGACTCGTGCTTTATGACAACAATACCATCGTTGTTGATGGCCAGGTACAAGATTTAAAAACACCTAGTGCACAAAGCTCTGGATGGAAAGTAAAACTTACAGAAAATCCTGAATTGTTGCCAGGGGTTACTTATTCTCTGCTTCTTGACTTTGATGCAGCTAAATCTATTGTTGCAACTGGAAATGGAAAATATATACTTAAACCTGTTGTTAGAGGTGTTACCGTTGCAACATCTGGTTTAATTTCTGGTGTAGTATTACCACTAACAAGTCACCCGGAGGTTTTGGTTATCGCCGGAACTGATACCGTTGGAACTGTAACAAATGCTACAGGTATGTTTACTGTTGGAGGGTTAGCCACAGGAAACTATACTGTAAAAATATTACCTGTTGAGGGTTTTGCAGAAACTACTATTCCTAATGTTTCTGTCACAGCTGGTCAGAATACCAGTATTGGTACCATTAATTTACAATAAACATTATTACCATTTTTTAACACACACTTAAAACATTTGGTTATGAAAAAGCTATTATTTTTAACATTACTTGCGGCAATTGGGCTTTTGCCTAACAAGTCAGATGCTCAGGTTAGCCTTAGCGTAAACATTGGTTCTCAGCCCGCATGGGGCCCTTCAGGCTATGATCATGCTGATTATTATTATATGCCTGATATTGAGAGTTACTATTATGTTCCTACCAGACAGTTTATTTACCTGAGTAATGGGAACTGGACTTTCTCTGCGGGCCTACCTCCAAGATACAGAGATTACGATTTATACCATGGATATAAGGTGGTTATTAATTCACCTGAGCCATATCGCTATTATAGAGACCATAGGGTAAGATATGCGAGATACAGATCATACCGTTCTCAACCGGTTCGTTACAGCCGTCAGGTGCGCTATGTAGATAGAGGTTATGACAGACACGATTCTTATAAGTATAAAAAATACAAAGGCAACGACAGAGGCTGGAAGGGTGATCGTGGAAGAGGACACGGAAACGGTCATGGCAATGGTCATGGGCACGGAAAACATTAGAGTTCCATTTTTTAGTTAAAAGGCTTTGAACCGGATGGTTCAGGGCCTTTTTTGTTTCAACATGCCAACTCGGTTGATTATTGTGCCAAGTACAGAGAGTAAAAATCCCTCAATTATTGCTCAATTGCATGTGTACAACTGACAATAAGCACCAGTAATATTAAAAAATGAGCAGCAACAAAAACATACTAAAGGCATTCTATCTTATTCTGATAAGCTCTTGTCTGTTTATCTACCCCATTATCATTTCCTTTAAAAAGGACGGCACTTTTTGGAAGTCAAAATTTCTTACCGTAAATAAGGATGGCAGCATTACTTATATCCCCGATGAAAATGGAAATACCATTCCTGATTTCAGTAATGTTGGCTATCATCATGGATTAATAGAAATACCTGATATAAAAGTAGTTAAAAACCTTAATCCGGTACAGGGTGATGCAGGAAAGGCAATTCAGCAGGCTATTGACGAAGTTGCGGCTTTAGCACCCGATAGAAATGGATATAGAGGGGCTATCCTACTTAAGAAAGGGAGCTATCCCATTTCCGGAAGCATTTCTATACAAACAAGTGGTATCATTTTACGCGGAGAGGGCGGTGTTACAAAGCTTATTGCAACCGGAAAAGGACAAAGATCTCTAATTAAAGTAAGTGGAAAGGGAAAGGTTATTGAAGTAAAAAACAGCAGGGTAGAAATTGTTGATGACTATGTACCAACAGGTGCTAAATCTTTCAATATAGCATCATCAGAAGGCTTAAAAAAAGGCGATCGTATAATAGTTTTCAGACCAGGAACGGAAGCATGGATTCATGACTTAAAGATGGATCAGATTATTGCCAGAGATGGTACAAAGCAATGGACAGCACAAGAATACAACCTTAGTTATGAGCGACAAATAACGGCTATTAACGGCAATAAGATTTCTATAGACAACCCGATTGTAATGTCTATGGATAAAAAATACGGTGGTGGTGAGGTATTCAAATATCAGTATGCAGGCAGATTAGCCGAAAACGGAATAGAAAACATGCGTTTTGAATCGGAATTTGTTGGTGATGTTGATGAAGACCATGCCTGGGTTGCAGTTGAATTTGATCATATCGAAAATGGATGGGTAAGGAATGTGAGTTCTTACTATTTTGGCAACTCCTGCGTGAGTCTTAGACCAGGTGCTAAAAACATAACAGTAACTGATTCTAAGTGCTTTGATGCAAAATCTATCATTACAGGTGGCAGAAGATATTCTTTTAATAATGAAGGTCAGCAAAACCTTTTTCAGAATCTCGAAACTACTGAAGGACGCCATGATTATGTTACAGGCGCCCGCGTTAATGGACCGAATGTTTTTTACAACTGCAAATCCAGAAAAACACATGCCGATATTGGACCACACCACAGGTGGGCTTCAGGAACATTATACGACAATATAGATACCGATGGAGAAATTAATGTGCAGGATCGTGGCAACTGGGGCAGCGGACATGGTTGGTCGGGTGTAACTCAGGTATTATGGAACTGCAAGGTATCAGGCGCAGCAGTACAAAACCCATGGGTTTCTGGAAAAAACTATGCAATAGGTTTACGAGGCAAAAAACTAAAAGGTCGCTTGGATGGTAAAGAAAGTGGAGAATGGGAAGGTCTAAACCAATCAGATTTGGAGCCTTCTTCTTTGTTTAAAGCACAGTTGAAAGCAAGAAGTACAAAATAAACCTGACAGGTTAAACTCTTATACATGCTAGTACTCCTGCTTTCCTAAAAAATCACCTTCTTAGAGGAGGCCTAGGAACTTTTGCCCTTTTTAGCGATGCGGGCAAAAGGTTCCAGACTCCGAAAAGAACGGTTATTTTTGCCTTTATTCGATTTTAAATACCTCGGTCATGCCTTTTTCCCAAGATGGGCCAATAGCTTCGGTTTTCCAAAAAGGCTCATGGGCTAACTCATCAGGCCTTAAGTACAATCCATTTTGATCCTTTTTTAACTTAATATTTTGAACAGCAAAACCTCTTGGAAGCTCACCAAAAGCACTATTACCTACAATCAGGTTGTCTTTAAATTCAATTTCTACCTTGTTATCATTCCATTTTAGCGGTTCATGTTCGGTTACAATTACATTTTTTGAGAAAATGGTGTTTAATGGTGGCAAATACCTGCCTGGATTATAACCAGCACTTATTGAAAAGGGTTCAGTAGCGTTAATGATCAGGTTGTTGATGATACTTGCGTTTTTAACCTGCCAGTGGCTTTTAAGTTCCGGATTTGGTAATCCGGCCATAATAGAAATTGCTGCGCTAACACTCTTTCCTGTAATACCTTGCAGGTAATTGTCGTGCACGTTATGCCCTTCGGCAATTATCCTTATTCCGCCTGTACCTGGTTTATTGTTGCCTATAAAGTAGTTTCCGTATACTTCTGAGTTATTGCCATGGCGCAGGGTAAGTGTTGCTTTACATTCATAAAACAGGTTGTTGCGGATAATATTTTTGCACGATTTAATAGATACAGCTTCCAATTCTCCGTCGCAATGTTCAAATATGTTGTTTTCAATGATGGTCTTTGAATCATGAAGGGACCAGGTGCTGTTGCCTATCCTTAAAGTTTCACCGCCATTACCTCCCAATTCCGGTCTTTCTCCAAAATAGTTATGGTCTATTCTGTGGTAGTTAGGCTTGTCTGACAGCCATACCGTAAGGGTAACCCCCTGATGGCTTTTACCTTTGATAAAGCAATGATCTACCCTGTTATTAAAACCATTCATAGATATCCATCGATAATCAGCTGTTTTATCTGGGTTATTATATTCAACAATAGCAGTATTCGTTAGTCTGCACCATGTTGATTTGGTTGAGAATAGTACTACATCACCCTTGTCGATATATCCATTTGCAAAGGAAAGACCATCCACGACCAGCCATGCACCATCAATTTTAAGCGTAGAATTTCCACTTAGTGTGATACTGCCGGGTGTTGCGCTGGTAAGAGTAACAGGCTGATTTTTGGTGCCTGTTCCTTTAAATACCAATTGCTGATCTTTCCATTCTCCGGCTTGCATAATCACCTTATCACCTGGTTTTAAATGTAAAACTTCCAGATCTTTAGCCGATTTTATTTTGTATTCTTTTGCGCTTAAAGCAGAGTTAAATCCCAGAAAAAGGATTAATCCCAGAACTATATTTTTCTTCATTATAATTAATCTAGTGCTCCTGTTTTCATTGCTTCTTTGGGCTTCGTCTGAATTTGATTTCCAACAATACCTTCAAACTCAACCTTTATTACACTTGCAATTGCATCTGGCGCTGCCGAAGGTAGTGCTATGGTTAAAACACCATTTTCTGTAGCGGTTTTCAGCTTGCTTTTTGTGGCTAACAATGTAGCTGAAAGCACTTCATTTTTAAGATTAGGAATAACCAATTTGCCATCTGATGGCCAATTAAATACAGAGAAATAAAGCGTGGTACCTTTGGCTGTTTCTTTTCGGGTACAGCGTCCCCATTCTAGCGGGGGTATCGGACTTGATTTGGTCGCGTAAATCGCTTCGCTATTTACTTTCATCCAATTGCCAATGGCTTTTAATCGTTCTATGCTTTCCTCAGGAAAAGTTCCATCTGGCTTAGGCCCTATGTTCAATAGGTAATTACCACCTTTAGAGGCAATATCGGCAAGGTTTCTGATCAGCGTTTCTGTCGATTTCCATTTGGTATCTGAAGTTCTAAATCCCCAGGTTCCGTTCATGGTCATGCAGGTTTCCCAGTCCATTCCATCCAACTCTGCCTGATTGGGTATTTTTTGTTCAGGAGTTTTGGTATCTCCCGGAAAATTAGGACGTTTTAAACGGTCGTTGGTAATAATCTGAGGTTGTGTTTTTAAGGCATCCTGTAATTTCAACGCTGCTTCATCTGTCATGTTTGTTGGGGTATCCCACCATAGCACCGCTATATCGCCATAATTGGTCATCAGTTCTTTAACCTGAGGTACCGATACCTCATCAATATACTGAGCAAAGGATTTGGTTTCCTGGGCAGGATCCCAATGTCCATGATGAGCTTCAGTGTAAGCGTCGACCTTTGCCGAGTCCGGATTTAACCAGCCTTCAGTCATTACCTTTCTTGCTGCAGATCCTCCTGCGTTATTCCAATCTTGGGCCTGCGAGTAGTAAAAGCCAAGTTTCATTCCTTGCTTTTTACAAGCTTCTGCCAAAGGCTTTAACAGATCTTTACCGTATGGCGTGGCATCAGTTATGTCCCACTTGCTGGCTTTTGAGTTAAACAAGGCAAATCCATCATGATGTTTAGCAGTAATGATGATATATTTCATGCCTGCGTCTTTTGCCATTTTTACCCATGCATCCGGATCGTATTTTACAGGATTAAAACTTTTAGCCATTTCCTGATATTCGGCTACCGGGATTTTAGAACGGTTCATGATCCATTCGGCCCCACCCCTAAGTTGTTCATGACCTTTATAAACCCCTGCAAACTGTGCGTAAACACCCCAGTGAATGAACATTCCAAACTTGGCCTCTCGCCACCATTTCATACGTTCATCTTTAGATAATTGTTTCTGACTGTAGCCTGTTTGTCCCAGAAAGAGAAGCGCTAACGTTATTAAAAATAGTATTCTACGCATGTTATATTTTGATAAATGTAATTGAGCAATACCTAAATTAGGGAGTAATAACTGGTTAATACTCTTTGTTTTTTGCCTATCGTTCAGCCTAATTGGCTTATTTATTTAATGCTTTGTATCTTAAAAGTGCTTCCAGATAATAATAATCTGCATAAGAAATCGGTACATCTACTTCGCTGTTAGATGGCTTTGAACCTGTACTGTGTAATAAAATAAAGCCCTTATTCTCTCCTTCAGGTGAAATATACTTTGTGCTTAAACTCTGCAACATGAGATTGGCTTTACTTTTATATAAATTCTTATTGCTGCTATATTTGCTTAATTCGTAAAGACCAGACGCAATTACTGCAGCAGCAGAAGCATCTCGAGGCTCATTAGGTATACCAGGGGCATCAAAGTCCCAGTAAGGCACCAGGTCTTTTGGCATGTTTTTATGATTAAGAATAAAGGCTGTAACATGCTCTGCCTGATTTAAATATGCTGGATCTTTTGTATAGCGATAACACATAGTATAACCATACAGCGCCCATGCCTGCCCTCTTGCCCATGCCGATTCATGACTATATCCCTGATGGGTATTCTTTTTTAAAACCGCCCCTGTGTTTGGATCATAATCGATAACATGATAAGAGCTATAATCTGCACGGAAATGATTCTTCATCGTAGTGTTGGCATGGCTCACAGCAATTTTATAGAATGATGAATCACCCGTAAGCTTAGTTGCTTCAAAAAGCAGTTCCAGATTCATCATATTGTCTATAATTACCGGATTCACCCACTTATCCGTACTATGATCCCATGATCGGATCACTCCAGTTTTAGGATTAAATCTTTTACTCAATGTCTGCGCAGATTCGATAATTACGTCTTTGTAGTGTGGATCTTTGGTAAGCCTGTATCCGGTTCCGATACTGCAGTACACTTTAAACCCCATATCGTGGGTTACGCCATTTAGCTTTTCCTTTTCTATGTCAGCAGAAAATTTCTTTGCCTGTGTCAGCCAGTTTTCTTTACCTGTATATTCGTATAAAAACCATAGTTCTCCTGGGAAAAAACCGCTTGTCCAGTCTTTGGAGGCTACCAGTTTTAAATTGCCATGATCTAACGTTCTGGGCGAAACCAGTTCGGATTTACCGGAAGCTGCCTTTGCCTGATCTACTTCTTTAAGCATCAACTCTGTTTGTTGCGATGCCTGCTCAAATGCCTTTTTTACATTGATCTTTTGCGCAAGGGATGGTAATTGAAAAACAGATAAAATAAGTGCGGTAGAAATATATTTATTCATGATTGGGTAATGCTTTATAGGTTTTATTGAATAGGAATTAGCTGTACCTCTAACAGTTTCATTAGCTCAGCTCCTTTAATTTGTGTTGGTTTAATGGTAAGCAGTTGTATACCCACCGACGCCGAAATAACACCTGCATCCTGTGAGGTTACCATTCCATCGGCCGGAGGAACTACGGATGTGTTAATTTTAGTAGTTCCCAATTGGATTTCATAAGCAGCTCCAGAAGTTGAGCCTGCAATATATTTAACTACTACTTTATATTTGGCTGCTTGAAGTGATTTTAAGGTCCACGATAGGTATTGGTCCTTTAGCCTCCACCCATCCACATAATAGCGGTCTGCTTTACCATCGCCAAAAGTAAATTTCTTACCATGCAGTTGGGCATCAAAAGCAAGCAGTCTGTTGGTAGTGTTTTTTACTAACCGTCTTACCGTATCGGCAAGTATATTGCCTTTTACTTCCAGTACAACAACAGCATCAATAGCATCTGGCACTTTTTGAGGCAAAGTGACTACAGCATCTTCAGGCGTTAAGCGTTTGATTATCAATTTCTTTTCCGAAGGATCCGCCAAAAGATAAGCGTTACTTACATTGCTCTTTAAGCCTCCAACAAGCAGATTACCATCCGCTGGCCAGTCAAATACATGAAGGTAAAGCAGGTTAGCTTTCTGAGTAATAACACCCCATGCAGGGATAGGTAAGGCTGAACGTTTTGTGCCTTTTATGCTGGCTGAATTGGTTTTCATCCAGGTTCCTATTTCATCTAATATCCTGATATCTTTTTCATCAAAACTACCATCGCCTTTTGGACCAATATTCATTAAAAGATTACCACCCCTTGAAGCACTGGTTGCCAGAAGTTGTATAAAGAATTTAGGAGATTTATGACTGTTGTCGTGTTTTGAGTAACCATACGACTCATTCGTTGTTGGAATTGCCTCTGAGTCGCCTTCTACCGTTCTCAGTTCGGCTGGCCTATCGCCGGTGTTTAGGTAATCGCCAAAGTTGCCGTAATTACTTCTTGCAAGTCTGCCGTTGACAACGATATTTGGATCTGTTTCACGGATGGCTTCCAGTATCCTCAGATTTTCAGAAAGCGGTAGTTTATGTGGGGTATCAAACCAAAGTATATCGGGATGATACTTGTTAATTAACTCTTTTATTTGAGGAATGGCCTTTTGATCTACATATTTCACAGCTTTAGGAAGCCATTCCGGGTGACTATCGAACCAGTTTGCACCACCCAATAATTTATCACCTCCGGGATTTTGGTATTCCCAGTCGTTTCCGGGTGCATCGGGATGTTCCCAGTCAAAAGCATGAGAATAATAAAATCCAAACTTCATGTTGTACTTTTTAGCTGCTGCTGCCAGTTCCGCCATTGGATCTCTCTTAAACGGTGTTTGTTGCATTACATTAAAATCGGACACTTTACTGTCATACATTGCAAAGCCATCATGATGTTTAGCGGTAATGATAAAGTACCCCACACCAGCATTCTTTGCTTTTAAAATCCATTCTTCGGCATTAAATTTTAATGGGTTAAATTCATGTGCCAGATCAAGATATGCGGCCCTTGTGATCTTTTCTTTCCGCATCAAATGTTCCGAATAGCCATTTACTTTTTTGCCTTTCCACTCTCCCGCAGGGTTTGAGTAAAGTCCCCAATGAATGAACATTCCAAAGCGTGCCTCTCGCCACCACGCGATGCGCTGATCGTGCGTTTTCATAGATTTGCGCCACCATCCTGCTGTTGCTGCATCTATGGCTTTCTGATCTCTTTGCAAGGCCTGATTAAACATGTTTACATCTTCATCTCCCGAAACCTGACTCTGTGCGGTGCTGCACAATAGCAGAAGTAATAGAAATAAAGAAATGTTTTTATAGTTTAGTTTAGCCATATCAAAGGATTTCTTACCGGTAGGTTTCTGATTACTTCTTCTACTTTTGGGTCATGCTCCAGCTTTAACCAGGTGTTTAACCATTCTGTTTTATGAAATGCCTGTGCTCCAAATATCAAAGCTGGCTGTGCAACGGGCCAGTTTTCCCAATACATCACATCAGGTTTTAAAGTCCACTTGCTTTTATCAGCCAGGTAAGGATAAAGATAGCTAATCCCCTTCTCAATAGATTTCCCGTCAACCGTCTTATACTCCCATAAATTATCGGTTTTAGTAGAAAGTATCTGGCAAAGCGTAGTCATGGCATCTAAATTAAAAATGGAATAACCATAAGGTTTTGTTCTCGACAGTTCTCTTGGAAAGCTTCCATCTACCGCCATTTGATCTGGCAACAACACTGTTTTATACCTTTCTTTGCAAAAGTTAAGCAATTTCTCATCCCCTGTAAGTTTAGCAAAGGATGCGACCTGCATGGTAAAGCAGGTTCCATGATTGTTCTGAGCATTCATTTCTGCTTTGCCATAAGGATGGCTCATTAACCAGCCCAGGTATTCTGTAAACCATTTTCTGGTTCCCGATAAAACCTTTGGATCTAGTACCTGTTGCATCACTATAACACCTTGTGCAACCTCTAATAGTTGTATGGTATCAATTATTCCTATCCCTCTGCCTGTAAACCTGCCTTTAATTGCCTGTGCATATTGCAGGTTTGCATTCATTAAAGTAGCAGCATTTATAAACCAGGCTTCTAAATGAACCATTGCCTGCTTTACATATTTATCATCTCCTGTTATTTTATAAGCAGATGCAAGTGCTCCAATGATTTTGCTGAACCGGATCATCGCCAACCGATGGGCAACAAAATTATCCGGATTGGTCATCCCATCTTTTTGAATATAAGGCGCGTTTGCATCTTTAGGATCAGGCCACCAGTAGTCGCCCTCCGAATAGAAGTCGTGCTTACCACCTGCACTTCTTAAGGAAGTTTCGGCTGTAACGGTAACCGGTTCTTGCTGCATAGCCCAGTTGGCCTGCTCCATTATCTGCGTTTTTAACACATTAACAGGCGCTTTTTTTATGGATGAACACGATTGCTGCACCATCATTACCACTATGGCTGTAAAGAAGATAAGTACGAATTTTCTAATCATTGCTGCTAATTGGTCATTGCTTTAAAAGTTACTTTATCAATTGTATTTGGCTTTCCGTTTTCGGCTTTAGATATACTTGTTTTCAGTTTACCACCTGCTGTTTTAGAGATGCTGATCTCTCTAAAGCTATACCCTCCTTTTTCATAATTAAAGGTCTCACCATCATCATCATAAAGCTGATATTTTGCAGGCTTGCTACCATAATACCTGATTTCCAGATTTACTTTTTCATTAGGTTTTGGTGCATGTAGTAAGGCCGGCCCCATTGGGATAATGCCACCGTCTTTAACATATACAGGTATTTTATCCAGTCCTGGTGTAACAGTGATCACCTCTCCATCACCCGCATATTTACCGGTATAAAAATCGAACCATTTGCCTTTAGGAAGTATTACTGTGCGCGTTTGCTTTCCGGTAAACATAGGAGCAACTAACAGATACTCGCCTGCCATGTACTGATCTTTAACCTCTTTACTCACTGCCTCTACATAAGGATTATCTTCAAGATTGGTGCTTTTTACTTCTTTTTTAACATCAGATTGATAACCTTCCTCCAGGTTCATTGCCCTAAACGGAGGGATTCCCTGAAAGTGGTATTTCGCAAACTCGCTGTACCAGTAAGGCATCATTTGCATACGCAAAATTGCCATGTCTTTCACTTGCTGTTCTACTTCCGGGTACGACCACGGTTTTGTACCGCTAGACCACGCATTGATCATTGCCATTGGCGAGAAAACTACCGACTGCATACGACGCAACCATTCCTCTCCGGTTTTAGATGCCCTCGCTTCGGGAGTCCACAATACCCCAGCAAAACTGCTGTTTATTAAAGCGGTAATAAAATCTTCATGGTTATAGTAATCGTTATAAATTACATAAGGCAATGAACTGCCACCACCATTAGAAGCCCGTACCAATCCATAAGTACGTTGGTTACGCTCATGATATAAGGCAGCGCTGTAGCGCTGAATAAGCAGGCCATAGGTTTGGCGCAATTGCTCTGCACTTTTACCCGATGGGAATATCGTTACATCAGGCCATAAATAATGGTCATAGCCATCTACCTCATCAAATTTATATCCGCTTATGCCAATATCTACCTGGCTCTTTTTAAGCTGTCCGAAGAAAATATCGCGGGCCTCGGGCATGGTTAGATCTGGAACTGCACCTACCCAAACTGTATGATCGGCAGTGTAGGGTTTGATCTCCTTATAAATCGACGCTTCCGGCGATACATAAGGGTTAGTCCACAGGTTAAGTCTGATGCCTTTACCCAGCATCTCTTTTACAAAAGCAGCAGGTTCTGGATAGCGCTTAGTATCCCACTCAAATGTGCATGGATAAGCTCTGCTTTGCCATCCCGGCTCCAGTCCGATAAAATCTAACGGAAAGCCTTTGTCCTGAAATGCTTTAGCTTCGTCTTCCACATCCTTAGAAGTAAACAAGGTTTTAACCCGCTGTGTAAAGCCTAAACCCCAACGTGGAGGCAACACACCACCGCCATTAAGCAGGTTATACCTACGAACGGCATCTAATGGTTTTGGGCCCGCAAAAACATAAAACTCTACACCTTCTGCAGGAACAAGGATCTCTACACCATCAGAATAAGGGCGGGCCGACCAGCTTTTATCTGTATTACGATCTTTGGCTTCAGGCACGTTGGCACCATCTCTTTTAACCGAGGAACCTGCAAATACTTTTAAATAACGTGCTGAATTTACAAAAACGCCATATCCATTAGATGAAACATAAAATGGCGTTGGTGCATGGGTGCGTCCATTGTCTTTACCTCCATAATGATCTACATGGAGTTCAAGGATTTTACCGCGCTGGTGCACTGTTTGAAAGTTTAATCCAAAGCCATAAAGCTGCTCTTTTTTATCTAATGGAAAACGCAGATAGGTTTTACCATCTGATAGTTTTCCGGTGATTTCGCTTTTTTCAAATGGGAATGGTGCATCACCCATGTTTTTTAGTCCATCAGCAGATGGTGTAGCACCTGAAGCAGTTAATAGGTTATAAGCCTCTGGTTTCCCGACACTGCCTTTCCATACACCTGGAGCCACTAATTCCCATTTAATATCCTGTGCGGCAAGATCAGTAGTTAAAAGTAAGAGCAACAGATACATCGGGTATTTAAATATTTTGTTCATGAAGGCAATTTTATAGGGTAATTATTTTATAGGTTTTTCCTTTTTCTGTTTTAAAATCAACTATATAGCCTTGCTGTACCGGAACAGATTGCAAAGCAGATTTAGCATTGTTCTTATATTGCGGTTTGTACGGTAGTTGTGTAAGTAGATTTGGATTTGATCCGTTCACAGGCTGTGCATCTGCTTCCACCACCTTTACTTTTTGCAAGGTTCTTAGGCGGCAGTTACCACCAATTTCCGACTTAATAAGTGCTTGTGCAAGCTTTCCGTTCTTCCAATCAAGGTTTACAACAAAATTGCCCCTGGCTTTAATTCCTTTTATGCTCCCTTCTTTCCAGGCATCTGGTAAGGCTGGAAATAAGCTTAGCATCCCGTCCTGACTTTGTAAAAGCATTTCGGTCATGCCTGCCGTTGCACCAAAGTTTCCATCAATCTGAAATGGAGGATGTGCATCAAAGAGATTGGGATAAGTTCCACCTCCGCTCATTTGTTCCTTTTCTTTTGTGGGGTCTATATAGGCAAAAGCATCTTCCAGTATTTTATAAGCATGATTGCCATCCTGTAACCTGGCCCACCAGTTTATTTTCCAGGCCATAGACCATCCTGTGCTTACATCTCCTCTGTATATCATAGATTGTTTTGCCGCGCTCGCCAGTTCAGGTGTTTCAAATACAGAAATCTGATTCCCGGGATATAAGCTAAACAAATGAGAGATGTGTCGATGGGTATCTTTTGGATCATCCCAATCCTGAAACCATTCCTGTAACTGACCATACTGACCAATATGAAACGGATACAGCTTCTCGCGTGCAGCGATCAGCTCTGCTCTAAAATCTGCATCCTCATTTAAGGCTTCCGAGGAAGCAATAATATCTGTAAAAAGCTGTCGCAGAATAGACATATCCATGGTTGAGGCCATAGAGAGCTGATATTCTTTACTTTTTATTTTTACCGTATTTTCAGGAGAGGTAGACGGATTTGTGATTAAATAATTGCTGTTAGGGTCCTTAATGAGCCATTGCAGCATAAACTCGGCAGCTCCTTTCATTAATGGATAAGCGGTATTTTTTAAGAAAACTTTGTCGCCAGTAAATTGGTAATGCTCATATAAATGGGTGCTAAACCAGGCACCACTCATAGGCCATGCAGACCATCTTGGCATCCCCTTAGGGTCTGAATCGTAACCACCTGGAGGGGAGCTCTTAGCCCAAAGATCAGAGTTGTGGTGTACCACCCAGCCCTTGTTTATATTATAATTAACCTTGGCTGTTTTAGCGCCATTTACCGCCAACTCCTTCATAAAATTAAACAGCGGCTCGTGACATTCAGAAAGGTTTGTGTTTTCTGCCAGCCAGTAATTCATCTCGGTATTAATGTTTGTGGTATAATTACTGCCCCAAGGTGGTTGTACCATATCATTCCAGATCCCCTGCAAATTGGAAGGTCGTGAACCTGGTCTGGATGCTGCAATCATTAAATACCTGCCAAACTGATAATACAATGTTTGCAATCCCTGATCGTTTTTGTTCTTTGCATATTGCAGCAAACGCTCATCTGTGGGTTGCTGTTCTGCCGCAGGGTTGGTTTTTAGCAGAAATTCAACTCTCTTAAACAGTTGCTGATAATCTGCAACATGCTTAGCTTTTAAATCATTATATGCTTTTGCATAAACCTTATCCAGATTTGCTTTAGCTTCAACCGAAGGGTCCTTACCTTTTAAACCGGGAGACTTATCAAAGCCGTTAAAACTCGTGGCCTCTGACAAGTATATCGTCACTGCATTTGCATTGGCTACTTCTACCTGCTGGTTATTGATTTTTACGGTACCCCCTTCATTTTTTACTTTAATACGAATCTCGAAGTTCATCCCCTCTCCCGATTGTTCATCGTATTCTATTTGTTTCGGATCGTAATCTCTGTTTGCTACATATTTTGGTGCCTTCCCTGTAAGGATAAGCCCGTTCTGATCTGCACCATTAACATTAAACCGCAGCTTACTTGCTAACCCGGCTTTAAAGTTTAAAGCACCCGGCTTGCTGGAGGTTATCCTCACCAGTAATGCTTTATCCGGATAACTGGTAAAAACTTCTCTTTTGTAAGTTACCCCATCAATAGTATAACTGACTGCAGAAATGGCGGTATTGATATCCAGTTCTCTTTTGTATGATGTGGTTACACTATCCTTGCGGTTATCCAGAATATAAAGCTCGCCTAATGGTAAATACCTCGCCGAATATGGACCCTGCATCTTTTTCCAAAGTAGGGCAGCCTGATCGTAATTGCCTTCAAAAATTGCTTTACGAACCTGAGGCAAAACCTGCGGACCGTTAACATTGTTGCCAGCATCTGGAAAGCCAGACCAAAGTGTATTGTCGTTTAACTGGATGCGCTCGCGGTTTACGCGACCATAAACCATTGCGCCGGTTTTACCATTGCCTAAAGGCAATGCCTCTTCCCAGGCCTTTGCCGGTTTATTATACCACAATTTAAGGTTATTTGTTTGTGCCTCTGCGCCGATACTCATTAGGATAGCGCCTGATAATAAAGCCTGCTTTAATTTCATTGTACTCATTTAAAGTTCTATAAATGCAGAAGGTATTCCAGTTGCCTTAACACTGGCTACGCTTTTTCCGCCATTTAGTTTTACACTAATAATTGCATGCCCGTTACTTAGCTGCACTTTTCTCGATCCGCTGGAAGTCCCCTGATCGTCTACCAGACTTCCATCTCCAGTTAAGCCAAATGTGATGTAATTTGCGGCATCCAGACACAATATACCTTTATCATCAGTCAATTTTACCTGAATTGTTGCAACTCCTTCTTTTTCTGAAACTTTTTCTAATACCATTTTAGCCGGTTTAGTCCATTTTGCAGTCTGGTACTGTTGACTGATCTCATCCGTTATAGTCTTACCATCCTTAGTAGCCACTACTTTAAAGTTATTGGTTCCTTCATTTAGTTTCACCATCCACCTTAAACCCAGCGCCGGGAAGCTTTTAATGTTTCGTTTTTTCTTGCCCAAACTTTTACCGTTCACAAAAAGCTCAGCTTCATCGCAATTAGAATATACTTTAACCATTTTTTCCTCTCCTGCATCTCCCCATCTTACCGGCCATGAATGTCCGTAAATATGTACCATCGGCATTTTTGTCCAATAGGCCTGAAAAACATAGTAAGATTCTTTTTTGGTAAAGTCTCGCTCTACAACCCCTTTTTGATTCACATAAGGAACAGGATTATCCGGACGAATTGGTGTAGAGAAATCTTTAAATGGCCAGTACGCTGTACCTGTTAACCAAGGCATAGATTCCTGCTCTTTTAAATGCCAGTCTATCAGGTTCACAATATAGCTTTCGCTCCAGTCGCCATCCTTAGATACCCTCGCACTACCTCCATATAATGATGCATCACCTTCTCTTTCATCTGCCCCTACGCCTGTTTTAACCAGGCTTAATGCTTTATCCGGACTCTCAGAATGGCGGCCGGCATGACTATCGCCACCCCATTCTACATGCAGAAAATGGTCTACACTTTCAAATTCCTTTTTAGAGGCTTCCTTATACTCCGTATAAATACCACGGTACCAACCTGCCCATATAGAAGGCGAATAAACATCAACAATGTCTTTGCAGAAATCACATCTTCTAATCGCTGTTTTCCTTGATGGATCCAGCTTATGCGAAAGGTCGTTTAACTCTTTCATAAAAGCCCTGATCTTGTCCTTCTCAAATTCAGCAAAATCCCCTGGCCAGTCATTTTCATTGCCAAGCCCCCAGATAATTATTGAGGCATGATTGTAATGCTGCTCAATCATATTGGTCAGCATCCTGCGTGCCTGATCTTTATAAATATCGCCACCTAAACCGCCACGGCACCATGGAATTTCCTCCCATACCAATATTCCCAGGCTGTCGCACAGATCAAGCACTATTCTCGATTGCTGATAATGGCCCAGGCGGATAAAGTTTACGCCCATATCTTTCATCATCATCATTTCCTGCTTTATCATGTCCTCGGTCATTGCCTGCGCTACTCCGGCATGATCTTCGTGCCTGTGCGTTCCTCTTAACAGCATTCTTTTGCCATTCAGCATGAAAGGGCCCTTTTTTACGAACTCGAAATTTCTGAACCCGATCTTTTCCTGGTGAACACTTGTTTCGCTTTTAACGTTCACAATAGTTTCAACGGTGTAAAGATTCGGTTGATCGGTAGACCAGAGTTTTGGGTTTTTAACCACGGTATCCCAAAGCACCTTATCGCCTGTAAAAGCCCTGATTTCCTTTTTCCAGCTCGAGATTACATTACCCCGAGGATCTTTAAGATTAATCTTTACAGAAATTGTATCAATCCCGTCCGGGTTTAATAATCTGGCCGCCACCGTTAATCTACCTGAACCGCCTTTTGCATCAACGCTTGCATCGGCAAATACTTTATCTAAAGATACCTGTGGAGTATAAACCAAATTTACATAGCGGTACAAACCACCATATACATTAAAATCGGATAAGCTGGAAGGGATCATTTCCAGATCCCTTGAATTGTCGCAGCGTATTTCTACAGGAATTTTGCCCTTAAATTCCTTTTGAAAGACTTCATTTTTTTTGAAGGCCTCCACCTCATCTGTTATATCAATAGTGAATTCATCGTAGCCGCCAACATGTTCACCTACCTTTTTGTTGTAGATGTAAACCTGTGTTTTTTGTCCGGCACCCTCAAAGTGAAGCAAAGTTCTTCCCTTTTGGTATGGGTTGGCAATTGTTAGCTGTGTACGATACCAGCCTGGCCCCTGATAGTAATTCACATCAGGATCTACCGCATCGGTAGCATTAAAGCAATGCGGTAGCGTAACCTCCTGCCAAAACGGAACACTTTCCGGATTGCCTTCCTTAACTGGCCTTACAGCTTCCCAAACACCTCCCAGATCGCCTTTTAAATATTCCCAGTTTCCGGATAAACGTTGTTTTTGTTGTGCAAATAAGTATTGGTTGCAAATCAGCAATCCTAAAAAGAGTATCAGTCTGTATTTTTTCACTTTTATCAATATAATTTATAGGTATAATCGGTTTCTAAGGACTATTCAGGAATACTTGTGGTTAATACTCCCCCAATTACATGTATAGAGCCATTTGTTGCCTGGATGCTGCTGGTTCTAACATTCAATACCTCATTTAACACAATCGGATAATCTGAGGTATTAGATGGCGATGAATTAAGCACCTTAATGGTCATAATTGAATTAGGGTTAGGTAAAAAAACACTGGTTGATGTAATACCCACCGGTAACTGATTCCAGTAGCCTTTTGGTGCCAGTGTATTGCCTTCTATTGTTTGAAGCGCAGGAATGGTAAAGTGATCATGCTGGCCCTCCACAATAAGATACAAGAGGTAGTTTTTAACAAACTCTTTAGGATAATCGTCCCATTTTGTCGCAACTTTATTATTTATTTTATAGGTACCCCAAAAGTTCGCACCAGTAACAGCACCGTTATTTAGCAGTATAAATGTTCTGTTCGGCTTTTTGTATTCATTTGTATCTATCCCGGAATACTCAATAGCTTCCATCATCCTGTCAAATATCCTTGCCTCGCTATTAGCCCCTCTGGATCTGTCCTTTAGGTATTGCCATGTACTCTTATAGATCTTTGGGTCTACAGTATGCGGAACCCTGTCGTAGTTTTCCTGCAAGTCCAGCCCTGCAAGAGAACATCCCGAAATTAAAGTAGCAACAGCGGCTACCGTTAATATATTTCTAAATAAATTCTTCATTTTCCTGATCATTAATTGTAAGTTGGATTTTGAACTAATTGCCTGTTGTCTTCCAGAACAAAGCGGTTTATCGGCCACAACAGTTTTTCTTTCAACGGCCCAAAACCACCGGTTGCAGGCACTCCACCTTGCAGCCTGGTAAGTCTTCTGTTAATTACAGGATCCATTATTTTGTTCACGTGGTTTGTACGAACCAGGTCAAACCACCTTTTACCTTCTCCAAAAAGCTCATATCTTCTTTCCTGAAGGATGGTATCTTCCATAGCAGTTTCATTTGCAACCGAAGGATCATCAGCAGACAGCGTGGCCAAACCAGCACGCACCCTAATAAAATTCAGGTATTTCAAGGCTCCTGCACGGTCGCCCGTTTTATTTAGCGCTTCAGCATAAGAAAGATAAACATCACCTAAACGGTACATCACCAGGTAAACATTGTACTCTTTAGCAGGCTTGCCACCTCCCGGGAAACCAGAACCCGGAACATCATAATATTTAAGTAACCTATCGAAATGTGCCAGCGTTTTCAAAGTATCAAGTGTTTTAGTCACTCTGGTATCAGCTTTATTCAGTTTCCAATCGTTGTGAATTACTGAATCCAGTCGAATGGTAGTGTTAGACTCTCCTATTGAAACTGGAATGCACGCGCAACCGTTATTTAAGTTATCCCAGTAAATGCTCCAGATCGCCTCTTTAGAACCTGTTGGATCAAGAAACAATTTCGGTTTCCAATCTGCCTGGCTCTCAAGATCTGTGATCTCATTACCACCATACACCTTGCCCGAAGGTGCTTTTGCTGCAAAAACCCTTTTGATCCACATTATTGCATTCTCATAATCCTGAGGCTGGTTATTTGCACCTGCGTTCCACATGTAAGCATCTGCTGCAATTGCAGCTATACCAGCCTCACCGATTAACCATACATTAGGCGTTTGAAGTTTCTGCGTTAATGAATATGCTTTTTCCAGATCAGCAAGAATAATCTCCTTCATGATCTTATCCTTAGATTCTCTTGGCCTCTCATCTTCCTGTGAAAAATCATCATATGGTTCAGTCCATATTGGTGCATCTCCCCAGAGCCTGATGATATAGAAATAGCACATTGCCCTCATTGCATAACATTCTGCCAAATTCTTATCCCTTATTGCCGGAGTAATCTGGTTATCTAAAGAAGCCGCTTGTGGAATGTATTTGATTGCGGTGTTTGCTCTTCCAATAGTTCTGTACAGCTCGGCCCACGATGACTGTGCATTTCCCGAGGTAAGGTTGTTTAATGAAAGCTCCTGCATGGTAATGTTGTTATAACCAGGATGCAAATCAAAATTATCTGATCGGGCCTCTCCCCAATAATGGTACTTACCGCTAAAATTTGCCCCCGTACCTGTCATTACCTGCTGAAAGGATCCGTAAACACCGGCCATAGCAGCATTTACATCTTTTAATGATTTAAAATAATTCTTGGCAGACACCTGTGTTAATGGTTCTTCGGTAAGGAACTTTTTGCAGCTGCCTAAAAAAAGAACTGCACTAAATACCGCACTTATATATAATATTTTCTTCATGATTTCTGATTTTAAAATGTAAGGTTAACGCCCAAACCGAATTCTCTTATTTTAGGGTATCGACCAGAATCATTACCCGGTTGTAGCTGATTTGAGGTACTGAACTCGGGATCAAACAAGCTGTAATTTGTCCAGGTTAAAAGGTTCTGTCCAAAAACATAAACCGTTGCCGATTTCATTTTAGCCTTTGCGGCTATTTTAGGATCAAGCGTAAAGGCCAATCTGGCACTGCTTAACCTGATAAATGCGCCATCTTCCAGATAAAGACTGTTTTGTTCATAACGCATGTTTCCTCTTGTATCCTTGCGTGATGCCATAGGATATTTGGTTACATCACCTTGCTTATACCATGAAGTAAGTGCAGCATCCGGTGTTGGCGGAGAATAAGTAGAGTTAAATCGGTTCTGGTCAGCAGCTACCCTGTTATAGATTTTATTACCGAACTGACCATTAAACAAGAAGCTCAATGAAAATCTCTTGTATCTAAAGGTATTACTTAGTCCGAAATAATAAGTTGGCAAACCATTTCCGGCAATGATCTTATCATTGTCGTCAATATTTCCGTCATTATTAGCATCAAACCACTCAGTGTCACCACCTTGCAGTTTTACATTGTTATAATATTTACTTTTAACAGTTCCGGTGTATGGTTGCCCATCTAAAGTATATCCTCCAAAACTGGTCACTGTGCTACCATCTTCACTAACCACCACGTTTATAGGAGTAAGTCTTTTACCTTCGGGTGTATATGCATTTGACACATCGTATTGGTAAACACCAAGATTCTTAAAAATAAAAAAGTCACCGATTTTACCACCTTCCTGTATCAGCCATTTATTACCCGATAAAAATGCAGTACCATCAGCAAGTTTCTTCACTCTTGCTTTAGGGAATGTAATGTTTGCATTTACGTCCCAGCCAAACTTCTCGGTTTTAATTGGAGTGCCCACAACGGTAAATTCCAGACCTGTATTTTCTATGGTGCCTAAATTTACTGCAACCTGAGTTTTTCCTGTTTCTTTAGCCAGCTCGCTCTGATAAAGCAGGTCTTTCGTGGTTTTGTTATAGTACTCTGCTGTAAAAGTTAACCTTCCTTTGATCATGGTAAGGTCTATTCCATAATTGGCAGATGTAGCTGTTTCCCATTGGATAAGCGAATTTCCTAAAACCACATTCTCTGCTGCTCCGCTTAACCCGTTATAATAGTTGCCACCGAAGTTTATGGTAGTATACGATTGATAATCGCCGATAGCATCATTTCCCGCTGACCCATAACTATATCTTAACTTTGCATCATCCAGAAAACTTTTGCTCCAATCCATAAATTTCTCATCAGAGAATCGCCATGCGGCCGACATAGATATAAAATTTCCCCATTTGTTATTTTCTCCAAATCTTGAAGATCCGTCTCTGCGGATAGTTCCCTGAACAATATATCTTCCTTTATAGCTATATGATCCCCTTGCCAGCAACGATACATTTGAATTTGCTGTCGCAAATGTTCCCGTATTTGTAGGGTCAATTATCCCCACATTCGAAGTAAAAATATCGTCACTCAACAACTCCTCTACCCTGATTCTATACTCATCCCTACGTCTTCTATCGGCAGTAAAACCAGCTACACCAGTTACTGTATGGTCTTTGCTAAAGGTTTTGTTGTAGTTCATATAGGTCTGACTTTCCCAATAAACCTTTCTTTCTGCTGATCCTGTTCCTGTAGAAAATGCAGCATTGTTTATAATAGCCGGAGTTACATTTCTACTGTTTTGATTATCGAGTTGAGCATTGAACATGGTAGTAATGCTCAAATCTTTATAAATCTTATACTTGGCCTGGGTGTTAAACTGAGCCAGGTAATCATTATCGATGTTCTTATCTAACAAGGCAAAAGCAACAGGGTTTCTTTTTGATTCTGTAAAACCTGCAAGTGTTCCATCAGGCCTATAAAGACTTGTCCACGGATTACGTTCAAAGATCTGCCTTGCTGTATTCTGAATGTTCAGGATATTTCCTGTCTGATAAGCAAAAGCAAGGTTGTTGCTAATGGTCAGCTTATCTGATATGGCATATTCTACGTTTAATTTCGATTGTATTCTTTTAATCCAGCTGTTCAATGCGATGGCTTGATTATCTACATAGTTTAAGCCCCCGTAATAAGTTATTCCTTTTGAGCCTCCACTTAAGCTCAAGTTAACAGTATGCTTTTCCGATGTTCTGAACAATAATTCCTGATAATCATTGTCAGCATTCAGATAAGGGTTAATAGAATCCACATTTCCGCCAATTCCGGCACCACCCCCTCTGATCATTCTGTAAAACCTAAGTTCATCAGCAGAAATAGTTCTTATTTTATTTGCCAGCTCACCTCTGTTATAAGTATACTGAACGCCAATAAGCGGCTTACCTTCTTTACCTCGTTTAGTAGTTATGATGATTACACCATTTGCACCTCTTGCACCATAAATGGCCGCAGACGCTACATCCTTAAGAATTTCAAATGACTCAATGTCTGAAGGGTTTATATAATTCCCGTTCTCACTAATGATTCCATCGATTACATACAAAGGGCCGGTACCCGATGCATTTATTGAAGAAGCTCCACGGATCTGGATGGTTCCCTGTCCGGCCGGATCGCCGTTATCATTGGTAACCAATACGCCAGAGGCTTGCCCTTGTAATGCATCAAATAAAGTAAGTGGCTGGCGTTCTGCAATGTCTTTAGCAGTTACTGATGATATTGAACCGGTGAGGTCACGTTTTTTAACTTTTTCGCCGTATCCGGTTACTACAACCTCGTCCAATGCAGACTCATCTTCTTTCAGGGTAATATCAATTACCTTTTTATTGCCCACAACCGCTTCCTGCGAAACAAGGCCGATGTAAGAAAACAGAAGTGTTGAATTTGCATCGGGAACTGTAATGCTGTATTTACCATTTGCATCAGTCTGTGTGGATACTTTGGCATTTTTTACCCTAACGCCTACACCGGGTATTGCTCCCCCTCCGCCGTCCTTTACTGTTCCCGTAATATTAATGGTTTGCCCAAAGGCTGCTGAACCGGTAAGTAAAAACCCAATTATCACCATCCGTAAGGATAGGAAACTGAATAATTTACATACAGAATAGCCATAACATGAAACTGTTTGAGTATCATTTTTCTTCATAGCGTTTAAAATATTTGGTTGGTTAATTCACGAGTTGCTCAAACCCGTAGTTTGTTAGGTTGGTTGGTTAGTTTATTGATTGTATGTTTAATATTTAACTGAAATTGGTAACAAATTCTTTTTGATAACATAGCGGACTTTTTCCTGTGATCTTTTTAAAGCATTTGTAAAAGCTCGCGAAGTTATTAAAGCCACAATCATAGCATACCTGTTTTAGGTTAAGGCTGTGTTCAATTAACAGTTCGCAGGCCCTGCCCACTTTAATCTCTATCAAAAACTGCGAATAGGTTTTCCTGGTGCGAGATTTAAAATACCTGCAAAATGAATTAGGACTGATCTTAGCTACATCAGCTATTTCTTCTAAAGTGATCTTGTTCTTAAAATTAGCATAAGAATAATCGTAGATATCGTTAATGCGATCCTTTTCATGAGGCTCCATTTCATGCTGAAAACCAATTGATGAAAACGTTTCCAATTTTTCACACTTAGTGATTTCAGCGAGCACTTGCATTAAAATAATTATCCTGTCTATGCCTTCTGCATTGGGCATTTCAGAAATCAAATCAGCTATATGCTGTTTGTTTTTACCCTTAATCTTTAGCCCTCTTCTCGACTTTTCCAGGACAGACTTTAACAGCTTATTCTCGGGTAAATTCAAAAAAGATTCACCCCACATATTTTCAGAAAAATGAACCACTCTTACGTCAGGGTTAGAGGCAGGATTATTATTTCTAAAGTACATATCATCAAATCGCCAGTAGTGTGGCAACTGAGGGCCAACAAGAACAATATCACCTTGATTAAACCTGCTAATATTGTCTCCGATAAATTGGGTACCTTTTCCTTTACTGAAATAAACTAATTCAAATTCTGGGTGATAATGCCATTTGTTATTAACAGATGGAACCACATCCTGCCTAACACTAAATGACTGAGCAGGCGACATTGAAACTTTTAGTAGTTGTGCTTTCATAGTTTAATTTATTAAGTTAAAACCATAAGATGCGGGCGCACAAGAGAACACTGCTTGAGATACCTCGTTCATACACCGGTGATTTACATATTTGGTTTAGCTAATGTAAGCGCCAATAAAATGCAAGAGGGGTTAAAATCTTAAAGAAAGAGGGTGATTTTCTTAAATTCAGAAAAAAGGTTACTTTAAACTGTACTCTGAGGGGGTTTGTCCGAATTGCTTTGCAAATTCTTTACTGAAATATTTACTATCACTAAAGCCCACCATATAGGCAACCTCATAAACGGTATAAACATCCTGCTTTAGTAACTGAGCGGCTCGCTTTAAACGAACAGATTTGATGAAGTTATTTACCGTAAGATCTGTAAGCGCCTTAATTTTCTTGTACAAAATTGGTGTGCTCATCCCTACCTCCGCAGCAAGTGTATTTACACTAAAATCTTCATTGTTAAAATTGGCTTCGATATATCCCATTATTTTATTCAGGAATTCCTCGTCGGCCGATTCTATTAAAATATTGGTTGGCTGAAGTGTTATCTGCTGACTAAACTTTCTACGCATATTAGCCTGCAAGGTTAGCAGATTATAAATATTAAGTTGCAAGCTGTTAATGCTAAATGGCTTTGTAATGTAGGTCTCTGCTCCTGTTTTCAGTCCGTTTACCTCATGGATATTGCCGGAACGCGCAGTAAGCAATATAATAGGAATATGGCTTGTGCGTGGGTCTGTTTTAAGTGTACGACAAAGCTCCAATCCATCCATAACCGGCATCATCACATCACTCACAATAATATCAGGAATCTTCTCTATCGCCATTTCTACACCCTCTTCGCCATTATTGGCTTCTATTACCTGGTACGACTGCTTTAAAGATTGCGCAATAAAGCTCCTTACCTCAACATTATCTTCTACTATTAAAACAGTTATCCCGTCTTCTGTTTTCTCTGCCGGCTCATAATTCTTTACCGGTTCAATTTCCGATTCCTGCTGATAAAGAATAGGGTTTTCACTGCTGATATACTGTTCAATAAGTTCATCCTTTTTAAAATGTTCTTTCCCTAATTTAAGCCTCAGGCTAAAACAAGTATGAACGTCTTCGTCTTTAAGCTCCTCATTATTTACCAATGATAAACGACCATGATGCAACCTGCTTATCTTTTCGGCTAAGGCCAGACCAATTCCTGTACCCGTAGTTCCCGAGCGATGGTCTCTAACCTGATAAAAGTTTGTAAATATCTTATTCCTGCTTTCTTCGGGAATCCCTTTTCCATTATCAGCTACCCTTATTTCGACCTGGTTGTCGCTGGTCTTAAGAATATCCAGGCGGATAATTCCATGATCAGGTGTGAACTTAAACGCATTAGAGAGCAGGTTAAACAATACTTTCTCCAGTTGTTCACTATCAAAATACACTTCTATGATGTCCTCATCGCAGTTAAAGCGATAATCAATATGATTTTTAAGGGCTACGTAGGTAAATGAAATATAAATCTCTTTAGCAAAGCTTACAATATTCCCCGGTGCCACATTAAGTTCCATATTACCCGATTCGGCTTTTCTAAAATCCATCAGCTCATTCACCAATCTGGTTAGCCTGCCAGCATTTTTCTTTACCGTAAGTAATCTTCTGTTTAAGGCAGGCGATTCCTTTGTTTCGTTTACCAAATGCTCCAACGGGCCCACAATAAGGGTTAGTGGCGTTCTGATCTCGTGAGATACATTTGTAAAGAAATCGAGCTTCATCTGATAAATCTCGTGCTCTTTCCTTAGCAATGTTCTTATCCACAGGAACCTTAAAACAAGGAATATAAGCCCCGAAAGCAAAAGTATATAGATAAGATATGCCCACCATGTTTTCCAATAAGGCGGATTTACATTAATGATCATCTCCTCGGGCTTGCTGGTCCACACCCCATCGTTATTTGCTCCTTTAATTAAAAGGACATACCTGCCCGCCGGCAAATTGGTAAACGCGGCCTGTGGATTAGTTACATAATTCCATTCTTTTTCGAAACCCTTAAGTTGATAAGCGTATCTGTTTTTTTCGGATTTTACATAGTTTAGAATGGCAAAATCAATAGTAAAGATATTCTGATGATAAGAAAAAGTTAATTCCTTTGTTAAGCCTATATTTTGAGTAAGCAAGCCTGTTTTATCATTAATATTTACGGGTTTATTAAACAACCTTAACCTGGTAAATATAGCTTTGGGCACCTTTTTATTATCTCTTATCTGATCCGGGAAGAAACTCACCATACCGTTATAGCCACCAAAGAACATTTCGTTCTTACTGTCTTTAAAAAAGGAGTTGTAATTAAAAACATTTCCCGGCAACCCGTCATCAACAGTATAGTTTTTAAAAACCCGTCCATCAAATTTCGATAAACCGTTGGAAGTACTTACCCACAAATTCCCCTTACTGTCTTCCAAAAAACCTACTGCGTTATTACTAGGTAAACCATCATTAATCGTAAACCTACTTATTTCTCTGTTTTTATCATACTTAATCAACCCTGATTCATAGCTACCTATCCAGATATTGCCTTTCGAATCTTCTTTAATAAAATTGATGTCGTCGAATTTAAAATCAATGCTATTACTCTTGAACTCTTTAATCTGATTAGAACTTGCTGAAGCTATATAAATACCGGAATTTGTAGCTATCCATATATTTTTTGCAGAATCCTCAAAAAAAGTTCTTACAAACTTTAACTCCTGGTTATAGGCAGCGCTATTGAGCAACGTAAAATTATCCTTAGCCTCATTATAAAGAAAAACGCCCTGTGCGCGTGTTCCCACCCACAATCTGCCCCGGCTATCGTGTAGCAAACAAACGATCCTGTTCGAGTTTAAGGCATGTGGATCTGCAGTATTTGGTTTATAATGCTTAAAAGTACCCGAAAAAGGCAAATATCTATCCAGATTCCCCTCATAAGTAGCTACCCAAACACTTCCTTTCTTATCAATTGAAATGGCTTTTACCAGGTTTGAACTTAATGAATTAGGGTTGCCTATTTCATTTTTTATAGCTTTGAATTTCCCGGTTGTTCTGTTATAATAATTTAACCCTTCTGCTTCTGTCCCAATCCACAGATTATGGTTTTCATCTTCAACAATAGCACTAACTACATTGCTGCTGATGCCATTACCGCCCAAACTGGTCTTGTATTCTCTGAACGGGGTAGAGTTGGCATGGTACACATTAACCCCTCCATAGTAAGTACCTACCCACATGGAACCTGCGGCATCTTTCAGAATATCATAAGTAGAATTTTGGTTTAAGGTTAATGGATCATTAGGGACGTGGTTCAGAACCGTGAACTTCCCTGTTTTAACATCAAATATATCTATACCATTTAAGGTAGAGATCCATAATTTTCCATCTTTGTCTGCCTTGATTTTGCGAATTACATTACTGCTAAGTCCACTACTCGGTCCGCCTTTTGCCGAGTAATGCTTAAAAGTGCCGGTAGCCCTGTCCATTAATTCCAGTCCATTATTATGCGTACCTATCCATAAATTATGGTACTGATCTTCAAAAACAGCACTAAGGTCGTCATCAATTAAACTAGCTGGATTGCTGGGGTCATGAAAATAAGATTGAAAAACATACTTTCCTTTTTTTTCTTTCATGCTGGTAAGGCCTTGCATAGTAGCAATCCAGAGTACATTATTATGGTCCTGATGAATAGCTTTTATTAATGAGTGCGCCAACCCTTGACCCTTAGTATTGCTGCTATAAAAACGCTGAAATTTATCAGGCGCTATCATCTTGTTTAGCCCGTTGTCTGTTCCGACCCAAATATTTCCCTTATTGTCTTCAAAAAGATTCCTGATAATATTGTGACTGATACTGGTTTTGTCTTTCGGATCGTGAAGAAATCTCTTAAAAGAATTACTTTTAGGCAAATAAAGATTTAATCCTTTTTGTGTACCTACCCATAAATTGCCCTTTCTGTCTGTAAGCAAATAATTAATATTCTGACTGCTGCTTAAAGAGGCATTGTTGTTTTTATCGTGTTTAAATACTTCGAATCTTTGAGTATTGAACTTGTTAAGTCCATCTTTAGTTCCGAACCACATAAACCCCATACTGTCCTGAGCTATAGAGAGTACACTGCTTTGCGACAAACCATCTTCTACCGTTAGGTGATTAAAGCTTATATTGTTTTTTTGAGCACTGGCATCTACACCGCAAAGAAGCGGCACTAACAATAATACACTGTTAATTAAGTGATACAATAATTTATTACGGCTCATATTTGGTGTTAACCCTATCCTTTAGTTCAACGAAAGTAAAACAAATAGATTTGCCATAAAAATACAATAGTTGTTTTTATTAATTCAACCTTAATCTCTGCTTTTGCTTTAGCAGCTGGGTTTCCAGTTTTTTAAAGGCAACCTGCTGAACATCTACCTGGTCATCTATGGCTATAACAGCTGCAGTTGCTGCTGATTCACCAAGGATCATAAAAACAGGTTCCATTCTAACGGAACCATAAGCAATATGGGAGCTGGAAACACAAACCGGCACCAGCAAATTGCCACACTCTCCTTTTTTAGGAACTATTGATCCGTAAGAGATGCTATAAGGTTTAGGGGCATGCACACCTATATCGCCCTCATTCTGCACAAATCCCTTATCGGTTACATATCGTTGTGTATTATGCGAATCTAAAGCATAAGAACCCATCCCAATAGGTTGAGGCACTTCCTTCCGTCCTAAAGTTTCGTTTTCTGTAAGTACCTGATCACTTATCATCCTTCTGGCCTCTCTTACATAAATTTGGTGGGGCCAGTTTCCATTATCTTTAAATTCGTCTTTAGATAAACCCCATGTTTGCAGTCTTTTTTGCAGATCAGCCGGAACACGTGGGTCTGTGATCATGAAATACATTAATCCTTTCTGATAATCTTCATGCTGTTTAATGATCTGCTTTCGCTTTTCGTACGAAGCCTCCGGATAATCGTAGTTCATGCCAATATAATCGGTACTGAACGGACCATGATTGTTGGTATCCGTTTTATGATTGGGTATGTCATCAAATTTATCAAACAACTCTTTCCATCCACTCTGAAACACCCTAGCCAGCAATTCGTAATTTGCCGGGTTGTAATTATCAGGTTTTGGAAATGTAATTCTGTTCTCTGCCTTATTGGTGAGACACATTCTAAAGCAATATGCCTGCAACTTATTATCGCCCTCTCCTTTTATCCCCGGATCCTGGTCGGATATGCCTGCCAGTAGACCGCTGCTTTTATCGCCGGTAACTTTATATGGATCTATATTTGTTTTAAAATGATGGCCATGCTGAAACACTTCTGTTTGCACGCCATTCCAGGTTTCTCCGTATACACTGTTTGCTTCACGGCCTATGTGGTAGCTAACCTTTGCCGCAGCCATCAAATCTCCCTCATAGGTGGCATCAATAAACATTTTACCACTAAATTGCTTACCACTTAAGGTAGTGATTGATGTAATTTTACCATCCCTCATCTCTACACCATCTTTACGGTTCAACCATTCATTGCGGTAAACTTTAATATTACTTTCTTTGATAAAATCTTCCATTATTTTTTCGGCAACGTGTGGTTCAAATATCCACATTGTGCGGTCTTTACCATCAATAGCAGGTGTTCCTTGCCCCTTGTTCCCATATTCTTCCTTTTTTTGCCATTTCCATGCAGTATCTTGCTGATAATGTAAATAAACCCGATGATAAAAATCTCGGGATAAGCCTCCTATCACCTCTTTATTTCCGGTATCTGTAAAACCCAATCCACTGGATGACAAGCCTCCGAGATGAATATCGGGAGAAACAACAATAACAGTTTTACCCAATTTTATAGCAGTTACTGCTGCTGTTACCGCTGCTGAGGTACCACCGTAAATTATAAGATCTGCTTCATATGGTTTTTTATCTGCAGCCTGCAGACCAAAATTGGAAAGTATAATAAAAATGGAAGTAAGTATCGTTTTATATAACATTTTATTAGTAATAGGGTTAAACATGTATTTGGTTAGAACAGCAAAATATACATTTTATATCAAACTTTTGGCTGTGGGGCTTTAACAGGGCCTTGATAGGGCCTTGATAGGGCAAAAAGCCCTGGGAATGCCCTATCAAAGCCCTAACAACACCTCAGTAAAACTCCGATAACGACTGGTTTACTAATTAAAACCTTACACCAAGGCTTGCAGAAAAGGTAAGCATTCGGGTATCCAGGTTATCGCCTTGGTCTGATACAGTGCGATTAAAAACCGGCAGCAGGGTGTAACTGATCCTAAAATCACCATAAAGATTTATTCTAAATGGTTTATTGTCGCCCACCTTAATACCCGCAAGCAAGCTGTTGTTAAAATGATTTACATATTTTAAAGGCAGCGTTTCGTTTCGGCCCCTGCCGCCATCGCCGTCTACCCCATCTTCATATCTTAATTTTGTTTTCGAATTAACAGCAATACCCGGTGCCATGCCGGCATAAGCCGATAAGAAGAGCCTGTATGCACTTGGTTTAAAATTGTAACTGATCAGAATTGGGAGTTCTACATAATCAATATTGAAATTATAGTTATTATAGGCCTGCTGCTCCTGTCCGTCATCGTCAACAATAATTACATAATTATTCTTTTCTCTGTAAACCATCCCTCTGGAATTAAAGAGCAACTCGGCACCCAGTGTAATTCGTTCTGTTAATCGCCCATCGGCAGTTAATCCAACAAGTGCAGATGCACGGAAATAGCGGTTAAAATAACTGAGGTCAGTTCTTTTTGAGTTGGCTGTGGGCGTTACGTTGCGTGTAAAAAGAGAGCCGTTAATGCCTGTTTTAATCCCAAACCTTACCTTTTTCTCAAAATCAGGCTGTTCCTGGGCCTGAACATACAGCCCATAGAAGAGCAGTATGAAAAAACATAAATTAGATTTCATAGCGTGTTTTATTTGTGTGTACTCTAATTTATGAAATATAATCCGTTACTATCGTAACATTTTGAGCGAGAAAGCTTTACTAATCCATCTCCTGAAGTTCTTCAGGACGGATTTTGCGTTCCGGACGGTAGCCAATCAAAGCAAGGTTGATTTCGTCCTGTTTGTTGGGATTAATTAAACGCGAACAGTATGAATCGCCGTTTTCATAGCAGAAACTGATTACTACACGTTCCTTAGGATGATCGATCTCTGGCAATGTTCCTAAAACCTCATACAAATTGTTAAGTGCATGGCTAACATCATCCGTTTCAGGTAAAACAAATAAAATCTCATCTCTTTTAGCATCAAAATAGCTAATTGAGCGCCAGTTGCGGCCAAGATAATGTGCTTTTAGGTTTACTAAAAGTTCTGATTTATAAGGATGGTCCATTTAATAGTTTGCTTGCTTCCGCTAATATAGCAGTTTTGGCTTAATAATAGTTGAGGCTGGCATACTTTCTATATACCAGCCTCAATAAGATCTGCTACCTTACACGAAATTGATTTCCGCTTTTTAAGCTGCTAACTGTATCAGCCAATTTATCAATCTCTGCACAAGTGTTATAGAATGCCAAAGATGGTCGCACTGTTGCTTCCAATCCAAACCTTCTCAGTATGGGCTGAGCACAATGATGGCCGGATCTTACGGCAATACCTTCTTTGCTTAATGCCTCGCCAACTTCAGTAGTTGTAAATCCATCTAATACGAATGAAAGCACACTCGTTTTATTAGTTGCCGTTCCAATTAAGCGCAACCCTGGAATTTGCTGTAACTGCTTTGTTGCGTAGCCTAACAAAAAATGCTCATAGCTGTAAATATTGTCAATCCCAATCTTTTGAACATAGTCTATTGCCGCGCCTAAACCAACTGCATCCGCAATATTACCTGTTCCTGCCTCAAAAAGTGATGGCGCGGGATTAAACTGGGTATGTTCAAACGTTACATCTTTAATCATATTGCCGCCACCCTGATAAGGCTGTGAACTGTTTAACAACTCCTCTTTACCATATAATACACCAATACCTGTAGGCCCAAAAATTTTATGCCCAGAAAACACAAACCAATCTGCATTAAGTGATTGTACATCCGTACGAATGTGTGAAACAGACTGTGCGCCATCGGCAAGCACTTTTGCTCCCGCAGCATGAGCCATATCTACAATTGTTTTTGCCGGGGTTACCGTTCCCAATGCATTAGACACCAAGGTGAAAGAAACCAGCTTTGTTCTTGGATTCAGCAATTTTGCATATTCATCAAGAATGACTTGTCCATCATCATCTACCGGGATCACTCTTAGTTTTAAGTTCTTCTTTTTGGCCAATAACTGCCAAGGAACTATATTGGCATGATGTTCCAAATGGCTGATGATGATTTCGTCTCCTTCCTGAAGATATTGGGCACCCCAGCTATCTGCAACCAGGTTTATAGCCTCGGTTGTTCCGCGTACAAATACCACTTCATTTGCTGATCTGGCATTTATAAAGTGCTGTATCTTCTGTCTTGCTGCTTCATAAGCATCGGTAGAACGGGCAGCTAATTCATGGGCAGCGCGATGTATGTTGGAATTTTCATGTGTATAAAAATAGCTTAACCTTTCTATTACCTGTCGCGGTTTTTGGGTGGTTGCAGCGTTGTCCAGCCAAATCAGGGGTTTTCCGCTTACATACTCTGAAAGGATTGGGAAATCGTTACGAACAATGTTTACGTTAAATGCAGGGTAAGATTGGCCAGTTATTTCGCGGTAGTCTCCTTTGGCAAGCTTTTCTGCAGAAGAGAAGTAATATGAATGTTCTCCCAAAACTGCCGAAGGTGTAAATGGCAATTGAGAAGAAGGACTGTAAACATTAACTGCAGCCAGGGCTTTGCTCAATTCTTTCTCAAAGGGTCTGTCGTTTTCAAACGGCAGGGCATTCACTGATTTGGTGCCGGGTGAGATACCCCCACTTCCATGTGTGGAGGCAGGCACATGCCCCAGCCCCAGATTATTTGCATCCGGCAAACTTGTTTGCGGATCCAGAAGATCGACAGAATTTCCCTGATTAATTGCCAAAGGTGAAGATTGAGTTTTATCCAATGTTCCGGGAGCCGAGAAAAAAAGTTCATTTGCCAGTTTCTCTAAGAGATGTACATCTGGCAGTCCATTCGGACCATTAATTGTACCACTCATAACCTAGTATTTATATTCATGATATTTATTAATTTCAACATCGTCGAGTACAGCAATAGCATCATCTACCAAAACTGCCAGCGAACAGTAAAGAGATACCAGATAAGAAGCAATTGCTTTTTCATTGATCCCCATAAAGCGAACTGATAAACCAGGAGATTGCTCACCGGGAAGATCGGGCTGATATAAACCCACTACACCCTGACGGCTCTCTCCTGTTCTGATGAGCAATATTTTACTTTTATTATTTTCTATAGGCACTTTATCGGAAGGGATTAAAGGAATTCCTCTCCAGGTGATGAACTGAGAACCAAACAAAGATACCGTTGGTGGTGGTACGCCTCTGCGTGTACACTCCCTGCCAAAGGCAGCTACCGCTAGTGGATGAAGGAGGAAGAATCCGGGTTCTTTCCATACTTTAGTGATCAACTCATCCAGATCATCTGGTGTGGGTGCTCCTGAACGTGTAGAAATACGCTGAGAAGGTACAATACTGTGCAACAAACCGTATTCTTTATTATTGATCAGTTCGCTTTCCTGACGTTCTTTAATGGCTTCAATAGTAAGGCGCAATTGCTCACTGATCTGGTTGTAAGGTTTGCTATACAAATCGGAAACCCTGGTATGTACATCAAGCACGGTATTTACTGCACTAAGCAGATACTCACGTGGCTGTGCTACATAATCTACAAATGTGTTAGGCAATACACGTTCGTCTCTGTTAGAGCAATCTACATCCACTGATTCTCCTTCTTTTACTTTGTTCACTCTGTAAATCCCTGACTCTACGGGCGTCCAGCTTAAAAGATGAGGCAACCATCTTGGAGTAATAAATGATGCCTGCGGCACGGTACGGGTTGCAATAGCCAGCGGCCTTGCGGCAACATCACCTAATGCGGTTTGTGTTGGATTTAATTTTTCTGCCATGATTTGTTTAATTAATTATGTATAAATAGATCTATTACTTTAAATAATCCTTCCCTAAATATATAATTTATATATTAATTCTACGGAATTAGTAGACTATTTAATAAAATAGTTATACCTTAGTCAAATCATACACAATTTCTAATCGAAATTTGTTAGCTCGTCTGAGTTTTGTTTAAAATTTAAAGCCAGGTCGGATGACCTGGCTTTTTAAATTATAATTGGTTTAAGTGTGTTTTTATTTTACAAGGATCACATCATCGAAGTAGAAACTTTCATCTTGTTTTTCAGGGCCTTCTATCCAGAAGCCTAATTGTTTCATCGGACCTTTTTTCCAAAGTTCAAGTGTTGTCATCGGGATTTTAAAGTAAGTCCATACATTAGCAGGTACTATTATTGGAACGCTTCTATCTGAATTTCCATACCCCCCTGCCCTTGCATCGCCTGTTACATAAAGCGTATAGTCGGCCGAAGCTCCCTTAACCCAGAACGACAAATAATTATACTCTGGCATACTGGCTACACCATTCCAGTTTGCAAAACCATCTGCACTCCAGTTTCCTTTGTTATATCCTGCTTTAAAGGATTTGGTTCCACTTTTGGCAAAATCGGTTGATATTGAAGCGGGGCCCCATGATCCGTTTTCGAAACCATTACCATAATCATCTGTAAAGATCTTATAGGCTTTATCCAGATTCACAAATACCTGATTTGTGGTAATTGGCCCGGTAGAGTTGGTAAGTATTAGTTTTGCGCTGTTTACCGTAGTTGCAGGCATTTTAATTACCAGTTCTTTTTTGGATTGAGATACGATACTGGCCTCGGCCGCTGCGCCATCCAGCGTTATGCTGGTTACATCCTCAAGGTTGTTTCCAACCAGGGTAATTTCTGTGCCTTCAATAAAATTATAGTTAGAGGCTGTATTTACCAAAGGCAAAGCAACAACATTAAATGGCACTTTTAGCTGAACTCCAAGTCTGTTTGTTAAAATGATGTTTTGGGCACCACCATTTGCAGTATCAGGCACTCTAAATATCAATGCATTATCTGTATTTAGTGTTGGGTTAAATGAAGCAGGCACATTCCCTTTTTCAAAAACAATACTGGTCATATCGCCCAGGCCGCTTCCGGTTAAGGTGAGTACAGTATTTCCGCTTGCCCTTTCCGGATCAAGCTTATTGGCCACCGGACTATTGGATGCTTTACTGTTCGACTGCTCTTCTTTTGTGCAGCCTGTTATGGTTAATGCTCCTGCCATACATGCCAGCAGGAATATCTTTAGATTTTTAATAGTTTTCATATCTATTTATAATAAGCTACTGCAGGTTCAAGCAGTAAAGGATTAATAACTGTTTCTGGTTGTGGTACCGGAAGGTACAACTGCTTTGCCGAAGTAAGTGTGGCCTTAAAGCTGGTTAACTGGCCGTTACCACCTAATGTACCACGCTCCTGTGCGGCTATCATCTGCTGTGCCTTAGCAAATCCTTGTCTTTGGATGTCAAACCAGTAGTCGCCTTCAAATGCGAACTCTACTTTACGCTCGTGTAAGATATCATCAAGCGTGATGTTGGTTAAGCTTACCAGACCAGCACGGTTATGTACTTCGTTAAAGGCACTTAAAGCGGTAGCATCGCTGGTAGAGCCCCCTCCGGCCATTACTGCCTCTGCATAAATCAGCAATACGTCAGCGTAGCGAAGAATATAAGTAGAAATGCTGTTATGACTGTCGGAAGTTACTACTTCAGCGCTTCTGTTTGGTCCTACAACATATTTCTGAATATTGGAGCGGGTGCCTGTTTGAATTTTAAAATCGCTTGTTATCCCTGTAGTATCATAAGTAAATCCGTTAGGGAAATTGTCGTTGATCCAATCGGCTTTATGAAAGCCCTGCTGCATTACCGACCATCCTTTTCTACGGTCGCCGGTAGCATAACCTGTTGAAGCATTTAACATGTCGAACGACGGAACCACTGCTGAATAACCATTTCCTCCTGTTGGTTTTGGTTTTAACAAAGGTTGCGGACCTACGTAAAGCATGTACCTGTTTCCTCCGTTCCATCCCATAGCAGCTAACCATCTTAATGAAAACAACATTTCTTTGTTGTTTTTGTTGGCGATGTCTGAGGAGGTAAACATGCCCTGAAAATCAGGATTCAGGCCTATTCTTTTGGTTGATGTTGCATAGTCTATAACCTCTTTGGCTTTTAACCTTGCGTTTTCATAGTCCTTTAAGTAAAGGTAGATTTTGGCCATCATCCCTTTTGCTGAATATTTATTAACCCGACCATCCTGAGTTGCTATTTCGGGCAGGTTTTCTTCTGCAAACTTAAGGTCCTCAAGTGCAAATTTTAATACATCTTTTTGCAGGTATCTTGGTGTTGCAGGCGCCCCGGCTTTGGTTAGATCTACCGGGTTTTCTACTATGGGCGCATCACCAAAAGCACGGCCGATATAGAAGTACGCAAACCCACGGATAAACTTGGCTTCGGCAATACCTACATCCAGATAGGAAGGATCGGCCACCTGAGTTTTTTTATTCATAAAAGTATGAATCAGTACAGATGCCTGTCCGGCTGCCTTATAGCAAGACTTCCAGGTGTCCATTACTAGACCATCTGTACTTTGGATATTAAAATTATAAAATGAGTTGTATTGTGCGTTGCCCTGCACTCCGGTTACGGTACCGCCCAGCACATCACCTACAGATATAAAGGCTTTGTCAGACCAGTCGTTCCATACAGAATTGTACAAAAGTCCTGTGGCACCATTTACTTCGGCTGCTGTGGTATAATAATTTTCGGTGGTTGGTCCCGTTTCTGAGGGATTATCCAGGAAACTCTTTTTACAGGAAACTCCAATTAAAGCTACTGCAAAAAATATGATGATGAGATTTGTTTTCATTACTTTAATTTTTAGAGGTTAGAATTCAATGTTGGTACCCAGGGTAAATGTTCTTGGAACCGGATAATGACCATTGTCGATATTCATGAACCTGATGTTGTTATTAAGCGCTCCCAGTTCCGGATCGTAACCCGAATAATTGGTAAATGTGTACAGGTTTTGAACAGAAACGTAGAACCTGGCATTGCTCACCTTTATTTTGCTTATTAAAGATTTTGGCAGGTTATAGCCTAGCGCTACGTTCTGTATCCTTAGGTAAGATCCATCCTCAATGTACCGATCAGAAATTCTGTTGTTATTGTTGTGCCATTGATTATACCTTGGCAAATCTCCATTAGGATTGTTTGCAGAGTATCTGTTCAATACAGTAGTAAGCTGATTGTTGTAAGGAGAGCTTAATGCTTCGGTTTGGCGACGACTATAGTTGAAAATGTCACCTCCCTGGCTACCATAAATGAATATCGAAAGGTCAATTCCTTTATAGCTAAAGGTATTTGTAAAGCCGTAGGTGAAGTCTGGATTAGGATCGCCTATAACGGTAACATCCTTATCATCAACCACCTTATCGCCGTTTAGATCTTTAAACCTTACATCGCCCAGCCATAAGCTACCCGGAGCAATTGAGAGTCCGTAATCTATCCCATTGTTTAGCTCTGCCTGCGATCTGAATAATCCATCGGTAACATAGCCATAGAATGCACCAAGCGGGCGACCCTGTTGAGATAAGGTAACCAATGATTTGGTCCCATATTCATCAAAAGTACCAGGTAAAGTGGCATTAGGCTCGTTCATCCTGTTAAGGATATTTTTATACTTACTGAATATGATATTGGTTTTCCATGTAAAGTTGTTATTCTGAATGTTATAAGAAGTTAGTCCGATATCGAAACCAGTGTTGGTCATGCGGCCATCGTTTGTTGTTGGCGTTTTGATATCGTTCCATGCCGTTCCTAAACCAGAATAAGCACCAAGCTGAGTAGCCAGTAACATATCTGAGGTTACTTTTTTATAGGCATCAAAGCTGAACTCTAATCTTTTATTCCAGGTGGTAAGGTCTAAACCTGCATTGTAGGTATTGGTAGACTGCCAGGTAATTAACAGGTTATCTACGTTATCAGGCAATCCACCCGGACCAAATGGTGCAATAGGAAATAGTCTGATATTTGCAGAGTATAGGTTACCTGAGCCGGCATCCTGCCCACCCACTTCTCCATATCCGAATCTTAGCTTCAGATAATTAACATATTTGTTGTCTTTTAAGAAAGATTCGTTACTTGCTGTCCACGATGCCGAAACAGCCGGGAATGTACCCCATTTGTGGCCCGGGCCAAAGTTAGAAGATCCGTCTCTTCTTATTGTTCCGCTGATGGCGTACCTGTTGTCGTAATTATAGTTTAAACGTGCAAATACCGACTCCATACTCCATGTTGCCGCGCCAGCTCCTATACCTTGAGTATCGCCTGCATCACCGGCATTTAAATTTGGGATATTAAGAACCAGATTATCTCTGTTGGCATTGATAAAGTCGTATTTGGATCTTTGTGCCTCATGGCCTACCGTAGCAGCTATATTATGCTTACCAAAGGTTTTGTTATAATTAGCATAGTTTTTAATTGCCCAGTAAAGGCTGTTATTTCTTTGCTCTCTAAGCCTTGCCGGAGAAAGGATGACGGCTTTGGTTTCAGCATTTTGTACATATGGCTGAAATGCCCTATCGCTGCTCAGATTAAAATCAAAGTTACCCTCTGATCTGATGGTAAGACCACCTATGATGTTCAGATCTGCATATACTGTTCCGAAAGCTTTTGAAGATTGATTGCTTACATCACGCAACATTGCTAATGCAACCGGATTATTTGGATTTCCAAATGTGCTGCCTCCTATTACATTGGTAGAGATATAATTACCAAAAACATCTTTAACGGGAGTTACAGGACTATTATAAAGCACTGTACTGGTAACGGCATCGAAACCATCTGAAAGGCCGATCTGCTGATTGGTTCTGGACAGGTTTGCAGTGATACCTGTTTTTAACCATTTAGTAGCCTGGTGGTCTATATTAGCTCTTAGGGTTATTCTTTTAAACCCTGTTTTGATGAGAGTTCCTTCCTGATTAAGATAGCCACCAGAGAAATAGAACTGTGTTTTTTCTGTTCCTCCTGAAAAACCAAGTTGATGGCTTTGAGTAAATCCTCTTCTGTAGATCTCGTCCTGCCAGTCGGTACCCACACCTAATAAGGATGGGTTTTTAAACTCTGCAATACTATCCATTCCACTTCCCGGAACCCCTCTTACTTCTAAAACCAGAGCGTTCATGTATTCTGCATTTTGGCGCAGATTCATTACAGAAAGCTTTTTTGGAACTTCTGAAATACCAACATAAGAATCGTAAGTAATTTTACTTTGGTTGGCCCTGCCTCTTTTGGTATTGATGAGCACTACTCCATTTGCACCTCTGGCTCCATAAATGGCCTGTGCTGATGCATCTTTCAGGATATCGATGGTTTCAATATCGGCAGAGTTCAAGGTTGCCAGCACACTTTGCCCGGTTTGTCCGGAACCTCCACCTAAAAAGTTTTGTTCCAGGGAGCTGCTTTTAGAGTTCATAGGAACTCCATCTATTACGTATAAAGGCTCATTATTTTCGCCTGTTGAGGTAAGCCCTCTGATTCTTACGGAAACTCCACCTCCTGGCTGACCGCCATTGTTATTTATGGTAACACCTGCTACCTTACCTTGCAAGGCCTGATCTACGCCGGCAACAGGTAAATTTTTAATGTCCTTTTGGGAAACAGAAGAAATTGCTGAGGTTACTTCTGATTTACGCAATGTACCATAACCGATAACTACTACATCTGATAAGGTTGAAGTAGAGGATTCAAGGTTAGCGTTAATTACTGAGCCCGAACCTACGGTAAGTTCTTTTGTGGTCATCCCTACATAGGAAAATACAAGTACACTTGCATTTGAGGTAACCATGATGGAATACTTACCTTCATTATTAGTTAAAGCGGTGGTTTTGGTTCCCTTTACCACTACAGATGCACCGGGTAAAGTTGTTCCGCTTTCATCAGCAACAACACCCGTAACTATTCTATTAGAAGTACTTTGGGCGTAACCGGATTTGGTGATTCCGGTAAGTGTAAAGATCATGAACAGGATAAAAATCCATTCATTACAACTCGTTCTTGTCGTTTTCATGTTTGGTCGTCATATTTGGTTTAGTTAAGATCCCCAGGGGATGGGTTTCTATTTGTTAAAACTAGATACAACTGAATCCTGTATTGCTAAAAAAGGGGTACGCAAATGTTAACCTTTCGCAAAAAAGGCTACAAAGCGGTAATATCCGTGCTCTCAGCATATTTTGAAGGGAGCACATCAAATTCTTCTTTAAAAGATTTGACAAAATTCTTGGTGGTTTTAAAACCTACCTTATAACAGATCTGTGAAACGGTTAATTTTCCTTGCTCCAGCAGCTGCGCTGCCCGTTTTAAACGATAAGACTTGATAAACTCGAGCGGGGTTTTGCCGGTAAGTGCTACAATTCTTTTGTACAAGGTTACACGGCTTATCAGCATCAGGTTGCTAAGCATATCTACAGAGAAATTGCTATTCCCTATATTCTTTTCTATCTCCTGAAGAATCTGCTGCAGGAACTGTTCATCAGGGCTCTCCATTTCTATGGTTGCCGGTTGTACTTCTACCTGCTTCTGATAAAGCTTTCTGAAGGATTCCTGCTGAATTAATATGTTGCGGATTTTGGAGTTTAGGATTTCAAAACTGAATGGTTTGGTCATGTAGTCATTGGCCCCTGTTTCCAGACCCGTCAGCTCCTGCTCCTCGCCAGTTAAAGCGGTTAACAGCACTACTGGAATCTGGGTTGTTCTGGAATCGCCTTTGATCTTTTTGCAAAGTTCTATACCAGTCATTTCGGGCATAGAAATATCGCTGACAATGATATTCGGATGGTAGAATAATGCCTTTTGCCAGCCATCTTTTCCATTACCGGCTTCTATTACATTAAAGTCTTCCTTTAAATTATCTTTAAGATAAAAACGCAGATCGGCATCATCCTCAACAAGTAATACAGTTGCTTTTTTAGAAGAGATCGTAACGTTTGCTTGCTGATTGTTTAACGTATCCTCATTAGCAATTAGATTATCTACAAAGTTATCCGTTGGATTGCTTTGATGTCTAAGTTCCTCGAATGGCAGCAAAATGGTAAAGCAACTGCCAATGTTTTCATCGCTCTCTAAAAAGATCTCGCCACCGTGAAGTTTTACAAACTCTTTGGTTATTGCCAAACCTATTCCACTACCCTGATTAATGATAGATTCTGGAATATCATTCTGAAAAAAGCTTTCAAATATCTTCTCCTGTTTCTCTTTTGGTATACCTATTCCGGTATCGCGAACTTTAATCTCAACCATGTATTGGTCGATCATAATACAGTCTACAGACACATTTACCTTGCCGTTATCCAATGTAAATTTAAAGCTGTTAGAAAGCAGGTTAAAGAGAATCCGCTCTATTTTATCATGATCAAAATTTACATCAAGCTTCTCGTAAGTAGCATTAAAGGTTAACTGGATGTTTTTCTGTTCGGCGAGATCCTTAAAGGAATAAGTAATGTCTCTGATGAACGAAATGATATCGCCAGGTCTTTTTTGAAGTTTGATCTCTTTAAGCTCCATCTTTCTGAAATCGAGCAGCTGGTTTACCAGGTTGAGCAGACGCTTTGCGTTTTTCTGTATCAGAGAGACCTGCTCTTTAATCAGATTATCTGATGATCCTTTCAGGATTTTGTCTATTGGTGCTAGAATTAAAGATAATGGCGTTCTAAATTCATGACTTACATTGGTTAGGAATTTGATTTTCATAGCATCCAGCTCTCTGTACCTCATTGCTTCTAAACGTTCATTATCAAGCAAGCGTTGTGATTCTACTTTCTCTTGTTCAATCAGTCTCTGAACTTTTTGTTTTTCTTGCTCAGCAGCAAATTGCTGCTTTAGTTGCTGGATACCGCGGTATCTGAAATAGTACAATGCACCGCCTATGGCCAGAAAATAAAGAATATACGCCAATGTAGAAGTATACCATGGGTTCAGTATCCTGATCCTTAAGGTTACCGGTTTAGCATCAGAAATGTTTTCGGTACTTGATGCCCGTACCTTAAAAACATAATCGCCCGGATCAAGGTTTGTATAGGTGGCCTTGCGTAAAGTATTATCTGCAGAAATCCATGTCTTATCAAATCCCTCCAGCATGTACTGATGTTTCACTTTATGAGGGCCAATGTAATTTAATGATGCAAACTCTATGGTAAATACATTTTGATCGTGGTTTAAGGTAAGCTCTTTAGTATCAAAAATTGATTTTTTAAGTATTACCCGGCCATCAATTGCAGTGTTTGCTGTTACACTCTTATTGAACAGTTGAAAGTCGGTTATAAAGAGTTTAAAGGTTTGATTATAAGATTTAATTAAAGAAGGTTGGAAAATATTGATCCCATCAGGACCTCCAAATGCAAGTTCTCCGGTTCTTAGTTTTACGGAGGCAATTCGGTTAAATTCCTTACCCTGCAGGCCATCATTCTCATCAAAATTCTTGAAAATGAGGTTAAGTTTTTTGTTATAAGTAACCGATATCTTTGATAAGCCGTTTGATGTGCTTACCCAAAAGTCACCTTGATTATCTTCCTGAATGTCCATGATGTTATTATCAGGCAATCCATTTTCGATGGTATAATTGTAAAAGGTTTTGGTTTTGGGATTATAAAGGCTCAAACCATCTCTTGTTCCTATCCAGAGGTAGCCCCTGCTGTCTTCAATAAAGCTGTTAATGTTGTCGTTGATCAGGCTGTTATCGTTTTTTGGATCGTTTACTATCTTGATAAACTTTGTCCCTCCTTTTGGCAATACATTCATCCCATAGGATGTACCTGCCCAAATGTTTTGATGCGAATCTTCCAGTACCTTAAATACATAATCGGAACTAATTAGACTCAGGTTCTGCGTATATCTTTTAAATTTCTTTGTGGTTCTGTTGAAAAGGTTTATTCCACCTCCCATGGTGCTTATCCAAAACCGATTTGATGAATCTTCCAGAAAATCAGAAACCTTATTATCGCTTAAACTTTCAGGATCTGAGGCGTTGTATTTGTAATGGATAAACTTACCATTATCCATGTAATCGAAACCTCCGGTATAGGTTCCAATCCATAATTTTTCAAAACGGTCTATATAAATAGCAACAATGGCATCGTGAGACAGGCTATTGTTGTTTGAAGGATCGTGCCTGTAGGAAGTGAATTTATGGGTACTCCTGTTATAATAAACCAGCCCTTTGCCATTGGTACCAATCCAGATATTACCCAGCTTATCTTCGGCCATCCTGTTAATATCACTATGTATTAAGCTATTGGGATCAGAAGAGTGCTTAATGAGGTTAAACTTAATGATATTTGGGTGGTAAAAATTGATCCCTTTTCTGAAAGTACCTATCCAAATCATACCCATATTATCGTAATAGATACTGGAAATACTGTTCTGGCTTAAACTTTTGCTGTCATTTTCATTGTTAAGGATATACCTGATGCTGAAGTTTTTCTTATCGATAAGGTTAATACCTCCATGATCGGTGCCAATCCATATGTTGTCGCTATTGTCTTGAACAATACCCGTTACAATATCAGAGTTCAGTTTAAGTACAGGTGAGCTTTTACTGATCTTATTCAGTACATTTTTTACAGGATCAAAGTAATAAATACCTGTGGAAGTGGATATATCGTAGATCCATATCAATCCTTGTTTATCTATAAAGATCTTATAGGTATCGCTTTCTTTGTTTGAGAACTTGCTCGACAGATCTATTCTTTGCACAACAATATCCGTGTTCTTTTTCAGCATCTCCAATTTTCCGTCGGAATGAATAAGCCATGCATTTCCGCTTTTATCCTCTGCAATATCAATAATTGGGCTTGCCGAAAGACTGCTCTCTCTTCTGATTTTATGTGCTATATAGTTAGTTTTCTTTGTTACCGGATCGTATTTATATAATCCGGATGCGGGAGAAATAAACCAGAATGCGCCTGAAACACCCTTTTTTAGCGCTCTGATGGTGGTTCCCGGAACCCCATATTTTGAAAGCTCCGGTTGTATATTGTGATCAAATAATTCGGTTACAGGATCATAAACATCCATTCCGGCCCTTGTTTCTATCCACAACTTATGATCGGGGCCTTGCGTTATAGAACGAACATCACTATCGCTTATGGTAGATTTGTTTTTTATCCTGTGCCGGTATACTTTAAAGCTATATCCATCAAACCGGGCAAGGCCAGCAAGTGTTCCCAACCAGATAAATCCTTTATCATCCTTGTAAAAGCAATTTACATCGTTATGCGGCAAACCATTATTAATATCCAGATGGGAAAACTGATACTGGTTATACTGTGCAGAGGAATGTATGCTGGTAAACAGCAGGCATACCCCTACCAAAAGCAGTATTTTCAATTTGTGTCCCATTCGTTCTATTCGGCCGTTATCGCTATTTTAAAGCTGATTGTCAATATACAAATACTTATTTATAAATGTCTTTAAGGTCCTTTTCAAAAAGGGTATAGGGGTCATTATAGAATTTCTGAAAATCAGGAATGTTTGGATGACCAGGGTAAGGCGCATAAAAATGTGTAGCGCTTTTGGTATCGTTACGCCATACCAACACATAGCTCATTCTTATTTTATCATTTTTCATTACTTTAAGCAGCACATCGTTCCACCAGTTTGGATTGGTAAGCGATTCCAATCCGGTTTCGGTAAAGGCAGCGAGCTTACCGTTCTTTTGAGCGTATGCCGAAACGATGCGGAGTTTCTTTATGGCAGCATCCAGATTGTATTTGCCATCGCGTCCCATATCACCATAATTATCCGTTCCAAGCATATCTACCCATTCTTTACCAGGAAAACGTTCCAAATATTGCTGTTCAGAATTGAATAGATTATCGGGAGAAAATGCATAAATAAAGTTGTGCACACCGGCCGTATCACGTAAATAAGAAACAGTAAATTTCCATAGGGATTTAAATTCATCAACTGTACAATGTGATTTTCCCCACCAGAACCAGTCGCCATCAAACTCATGATAAGGTCTGAAAATTACGGGTACTAGGTTGCCATCCGGAGCTTTAAGACTTTTTGCCCAATCAGCAATATCGTTAAGGATTTTGATATACTTATCGTGCGCTTTACCTCCTGGAATAATGTACCCGACAGCAGGTAAAGAAACCGAGTCTTTCCAGTAAAAGTCTCCTTCTGAAACCGGGTTAGAGAAATGCCAGGCTATAGTGGTAACCCCGCCTCTGTTATAGGTATCTATAACATTCTTTCTTAGGTGTTCTTTTGTTTTCCCAATCTGAGCCTCCGATTGTCCGGTTAATCCAGACAGATCGATTCCAATAACAGCTGGATGAGATCCAACAACTGATTTAACATCTGAACGATCAGCATCACCAGACCAGCCATGGCCATATTCAGTAGCATGCTGATGCCCGAATAAAGTATGCTTTTCGGATAATTTGTACAGGTTATCGAAAAGAGCCTTCGTCTCTTTTGTTGCCAAAGGATCAATGAGGTTACGTTGCTGGGCTATTGCCTGGCCTACAAGCAACATCGGGAGAATGATAAAGAAGTACTTCAGGTTCATAAAATTGTAATTTACAATAGCGTACTATTTACTATGAATTAGTAAAAGTATTGTACTGAATATTCCTTAATGCTAAAAAATGGGGTTCCAAATGTTAAACATCGGAATAAAGAATGTCTGTTTTAAGAGAAGGCTCCGGCATTTGTACCGGTTTATGTTTCCATCTGCGATGGCTCCATAACCAGTAAGCAGGTTCATCTTTAATAATCTCTTCAAGAAACTGCGTATGCAATCTGGTGATCTCAAATTCTTCAGTATCCATTGGATTCAAACAGAGGGGCACACAATCAACCTCATAATGCCCGCGCTTTAGAACCTTAACTCTTAAATAAAAAATAGGGCGATTGGTTTTTTTTGCAATTTTCTCTATCCCAAGTTGAATGTATGCCGGTTGGTTTAAGAATGTTCTGCAGTAATGCAGTTCCCTTATTGATGGTGATTGATCATTACCAAAACTAAAAATACTTGGTGTATTTTTGCTGGCTTGAATAGCCCTTAGGGTTTGTCGCATTGGGATGAGTTTGTTCCCAAACTTACTCCGGGTTTCGCGAAACCATTTATCAAATATTGAATTATTTAAGGGCTTATAAATTGGGTAATGATCAGCAGAAAAGTTTAAGCCTATCCCTAAAGTTCCCCATTCCCAATTACCATAATGTGCTGAACAAACTAATACACTTTCTCCTTTATTTAGATATTCATTTACCAGCTCTTTGTTTTTAAAAACAAACCGTTTTCTTATTTGCGCTTCAGAGATGTTAATCATCTTAATCACTTCAAATATCAGGCTGGATAAATATCTGTAGTACTTCTTTTCAATTACGATAATTTCTTTCAGTTCCTTTTCGGGAAACGAATTACAGAGATTTTCTCTTACTACCTGCCTGCGATAGCCAAAAACATAATAGAGCAGGAAGTAAGCTGCATCTGCCCAAATGTATAGAAACGATAATGGCAGCAGGGATAATACAGCTAAAAAAAACGTCCCTAAATGAGAAATGCTCTTTTTAAACATACTACAATGATTTTCTACAAAATTAAAAGCTTAACCAAAAGGTTTTGCCATAAAAATGTTAGATTACTATTTTTTTTAAAGCCCCTGTTACTGATGCAATCCGCCGTTTTTAAACAAGTCGTAAGCAGTTTGGTAATTTGCTATTGCCTGATCTATTACGGTTTTAGACAGCTTATTAGGGATTTGCTCATTACTTGATTTGCGATACAAAAAGGTTTCTGTAACCTTATGAGGACCTAATATGACCAAACTATCCTTCTTTAAATAAGCTAGTTTCTGATAAGTACCTAAAACTGCTCGGGGCTGATAGGTCGGATTTAATACATTCTGACCATACAGGTTGCTTTCATAATTCCATCCCAAAAGGCTAAACAATGTTGGATAAAGATCAATTTGTGAACAAAGCTTATCTATTACCATTTTGCCCTTTACCGGTAAATTTAAAACGATGCACGGAATGTGGTATTTGTCGATATCAATTTCATTCTTTCCGGCACTGGCGGCACAGTGATCCGCCACTATTATCACAATCGTATTCTTATACCATGCTTTCTTTTCAATATTTTTAAGGAATGTTGCAATGGCATAATCTGTGTAACGAACTGCACCTTCCCTATTGCCTTGTTTCATATCTACTTTTCCCGCTGGAAAGGTAAAAGGCCTATGATTTGAGGTTGTCATTACAAAACTGTAAAATGGCTTCCCTGCCTTATCATCGGCATCTGAGCCCCTTATAACTGCATCAAAAAGATCTCCGTCCGAAACTCCCCAGGCATTTTCAAAATGAATCTGATCATCCTGAATGATCGTTCTTTTTGTCAAATAACTATCTCCAATTTTGATATTTCTTCCCCTGTCTGTAATGTTAAAGCCGTTACTGCCAAAATATTCGTTCATATTGTCGAAGTAGCCATCCCCGCCATAATAGAATGTCCTGGTGTATCCCTCTTTTTCAAAGATATGGCCCACGGTTGTCAGGTTTTCATTTCCCTGTCTTCTTACAATACTGCTACCAGGCGTTGGAGGTATGGATAAGCTTAGCGCTTCCATACCTCTAACTGTACGGGTACCTGTTGCATACATATTTGTAAACATTAGATTCTTATCGGCAAGAGAATCAAGTACGGGTGTTAGTTTCTGTGTATTGCCAAAATGCGCAAGAAAACTGGCACTTAGGCTTTCAACAGTAATCATGATTACGTTTGGTTTATAAACCTGACCACCGTTTTGGATATTCCTTTTAATTGAGTTTCCATCATTTACAAAAGTGCTCTGCTGATCCTTTAGCTCACTTCTCATTATACCAAACGCCTCATTTAAAGGGAGTAAAGCATAAAAATGGTTATAATTTAACTCGTTGTTTTTAAACGCTGCAAAAATGGAATAAATACCTGCTTTTGATAGTTCATTTTCGTATCGGTTGGTACTTGATTCGGCAAAGGAATTTGTTAGGAAAAAGGCATATAATGACGTAATAACAAGCAAAATCCCGGTTATAACTGCCCTACTCTTAAATGCGACAACAGATTGGAAAACATTTTTAAAAATCCTCTTCTTTGCAAAAAGCCACATTACCAATAACACCATTACCAATACTCCACCAATTAATAATGGCAGCGGATATGATTCATTTATGTTGTTGATGACTTCATAAGTATAAACAAGATAATCCACAGCAATGAAGTTGAACCTGCTTTCAAACTCTTGCCAGAAAGTAAGTTCAGCAAAAAATGAAAAGAAAGAGATAAGAAGGATTATAAAAAGAGCCACATAAGTAATGATCTTATTTGCAATTGAAGCCGACCATCTATCTGGAAGTATAAGTAAATATAAGCTGTACAAAGTGGTTAAAAAGAGACCTACTCCAAAATCATAAACAAAACCGAGCAGGTAAATTCTTAATACACCTAAGAATGAAAAGTCCGTTTTGCCAATCGAATCAATAAACAAAACAGTACGGATCAGGAAGGAGATAAAAACAAAAATGGCTAAAAAAGAAAATAAGACGCTATATCTGCCCTTAAATAGTTTACTTATCATATAAAATTTTATATAAAAAGCAAAGGTAGATTGGAATTCTGTTTGAATTCTGAACTTAAGCTGTGTATGCCAGTTCGCCTCTTTCTGTCAGCATGATCATAACACTTTCTATGCTGTAATTCAATTTATGAAAAATAAGGTTTTCTTCTCGCTCTTCGTGGGTAAGAAAACTGATAAGATCTTTAAACCGAACAACTCCAATGTATTTTTTATTATAAAAAACAGGCATTGTATATAGCTCCTGCTTAAGCATTATATCTATTACCTCAATTACCAATTGCTCAGAATGCAGCCCGACATGCCTATCGGACCCACATTCTAACAAAAATACTTCTTTACCCTGTACATTAACCCCCATTACTTTGATAAATTTGATAAGGATATCAAATTATTTCGCAAAATTAGCGCCACCAACAACAAATAAGAGCCAAAATAAGGTTTAAAAATACCCGATGAGGACATTTTTTTATGAAATTAAGAAAAAAATGCACAATAATTAACGAGATAGCTCCCCATACTTGTTCATTTTAGTATGAAAGAAGTAATTTATCGCTTTGGAGTTGAGACAGATTGGGTTGAAGAATTGGCCGTTAACCTTGGCGGATTTGTACGCGGCAATTTTATCATTGTTCCTGATGATATATTAACGGGCACTTATTATACGCTTCAAATAAGCGAAAACATTACGGTTATGCTGGTAGATGTGATTTATCATCAGGATGTGTTGTACAAAGTCAGGAATATTAAAAATGATTTTGCAGGAATATATTTCAATCTTACTGAAGGAGATCTGGTTCACGTTATGGATGATATTTCACGGTCGGTGGGGCGATGGAATTACAATCTGGCGATTACAGATAGTCAACTTGATATAGATTTTGTAATAAAGTCCGGAAGTAAATCGTACGGCATTTCACTTTTCTTAAAGAAGCATATTCTAAGAGAATATCTATCCAAAACAGGTATCCTTGATGAGGTACTAAACAGAGTTTTTGATCAGAAGCAAAATACCCTTCTGCATTATGCCCATATGAGTAGCAACAGTTGGCATATCATCAATGAGTTCAGGAAAAGCACTCCAGGAAGCATATCTTTCAACCTCCTATTAAGTGGTTTGGCTTACAACTTGCTGGCAGATTGCCTGGATAACATCATGAAAAGAGAAATAATGATTAGCAAAGTTCTTCGTACAGATCTTGCAATGATATTAAACTCACAAACAAGCCTAATTAAAAAACAAGAGGGCATTTTCCCCGGAATAACTTCGTTAGCTGCTGAGGCAAATATGTCGGCAACAAAATACAAGAAACTATATAAAAAAATCACCGGCCAAACTCCTAATGCCTTCTTCCTAAACAACAAGCTTGAACTTGCAAGAGATTTACTTGGATCCGGACAGTATACCATTAGAGAATTGGCCGAAAAATTGAATTTCACAAGCACCTCTCATTTATCAGAGCAATTTAAAAGCTACTTTGGGATGTCGCCTAAAGAATATGCAGCATCATTGTAATGGCAACAGGAAAACAAATATCAATTCCTCATGATATAGCTCAAGGCTGTTCTTATTTTATGGAGGTAATGCCCGGATTAATGGCCCTTGTTGTTGATTTTACTTTGCAAAGAAGTGTTGAACTAAACCAAGTAGTAAATGCGGAAGACTTTTACATTGCCTATTATGATCTAAGCGATGAAATTGATATTCAAAAAATTAACCACAGCAAAGTTAATTATCATTCGAAATTGGGAATGATTGTGGTCGATGCCACATTAAAAAGCAGCTATACCCCTTCTTTTAAAATGTATTCATTCTGGTTGCTCATAGCTAAACCCCTGCTTCAAAAGTATCTGTTAGGATCTACAGGTGGTCCTAAAATGGGGCAAAATAACACAATCGTTTTTACAAGCCACATGGACAGTCGCACCCGTCTTTGTATTCTTAAACTCAGAACGCGAAATTATAACGACCCATCATTTGAACTTTCTTTGCGTGGAACCTCATTGCAGGTTTTTGCATACCTGGTAGAACGTATAAATGAAAATGACCTGGTATTAGGGAAACTTTCTGAATTAGATACTGCGCAGATCATCAAAACTCAAACTTATCTGATGGAGCAACTTTTGGGAGCATTTCCCGGAATAGATTTTTTGGCTTACATGGCCGGCATGTCTATTTCTAAATATAAGAAGCTGTTTAAGAGAATATTTAAGGAAAGCCCCAACAGTTTCTTTATTCGCGAAAAATTAAACCTTGCACAAGAGCTCTTGAAAAGTGGAAATTTTAATACAATAAATGAGGTAGGCAATGAACTTGGATATTTAAAACCGGGATACTTTGCTGCGATCTACAAAAATCAATTTGGACAATTACCTGGAGAAGTTTTTGTGAAAAACAGGTTATAAAGAAGCCAATTGCTTACCGGTTAAACCAGCTTCTTGAGATCATTAAAGCAAAAGCATTATAATAAAAACCCGTATATATTCTTATGTTTGAGTCAAAAGAGATCCAAATGAATATAGAAATACATCAAACAGGAGAAATAAGAATTGCAGAGGTCGTCTCTGATAAAGTCCTGATTAAGAATCCGGAAGAAGGATTACAGTTACTGGCAGATTTATACTACCAGGATGTTGATAGAATTATCCTTCAGGAACAAAATATATGTACTGAGTTCTTTGATCTGAAAACAGGTATTGCAGGAGAAATTCTTCAAAAATTCTCAAATTACAGGGTTCGCCTTGCTATTGTTGGTGACTTCAGTAAATACCAAAGCAAAAGTATGAAAGACTTTATTTACGAAAGCAACAAAGGCAAACAAGTAAATTTTGTAGGCAGCTCGGAAGACGCAATTGCAAAACTAAATCAATAATTATACACAGATTACTAATATTTAGTAATCTGTGCCACAATAACCTCAGGCGCTATTGTAATAAAATGCCCCTGCCCCTCTTTTATTACAATTTTTAATTTCCCACCAAGCTTCTTGTAATGTTGTTCTATTACCTTAGTATGCTCCTTAAACCAAGGGTCCTGACTTCCAGAAACAATTAACAAGGGCACAGCTTCCTTTGCAATCAGACTAAGTCCATCGAACAGATTCTTTTTGGTCATCAAACTGCGCATCACCGGATTTACAGCATAAATAGCAGAAACTTTTTCCGGATTTTCCATTGCCCATGCAAAACATTCCCCTGCATTAACTCCTGATCCTTCTAATATTGGTTTCTTGGAGAATCCATGATCAGTTAGCATTTTATAAACCCCATCCCACTGTTCCATTACTGCACCTGATTGTGCGGTAAGCGGGGTAATAACAATATGATATCCTTGAGCCAGCAAAGCCTGATCTACCAGGGCATTTCTGTCCATCCGATCACTTCTAAAAACCCATGGTTTGCCTTCAGCGGCTTTATTAGGTGCTATAATAATCATTGAAGACACCCCATAGCGGCTCTTTCCTTTAACTTCATATTGCTCATAATAAGGTGTATAACCGGGGCCTCTGGCGGTCATCCATGTATTTTCTTCTTTTAAATACAGGTAGCTGCTTTGAGTATTATAGTAATAAGACTTGATGAAGTCATCATCAATAAAATCTGGCAATGGCGCTGCTTTAGCAACATTTTTAACAACCCAGTCTACAATAGGACCTGGGTTGCGCAGACTGTGCGGATGATGAGCTGTCCCGTCTTTAACCAGAACAGTCATTCTCCCACCCATTTGTAAATAAATATTTTCAATAGACAGCGTATTTTTTTCATACAGAAAATCTTCGGAACCGCAGATACTTAATAAAGGAACATCGTGTCTAGCAAGCTCTGCTATTTTTGCCAGACTTTCTGGCATGATTGCAGCGTTGTCTCCATAAATACAAGATACCTGATCAGGGTGATTTACAGACCAGGCATAGGCATTAATAGCTCCTCTACTCATTCCACCAAAGGCCGGTTTTTTTGAAAACCCATGTTCCTTGGTTAAAAAGGCATACCATGCATCCCATTGTCTGCCAGCATCGCAGTTAATGTATCCTATAAAAAAACCTTTTTTTAACAACTCGATTTCCGACTGGGGTTCATGATCCCAATAGAATCCTCTCCATGACCAGGGATTTCCTGCGGCTGCAGTTTTTGGTACAACAACCAGACAGCGCACCTTCCCTTTTACCTCAACATTAATCCCGAAACCCTCACTTTCAACAGCTTTAAATGGAGTTATTTCCAAGCTGAGTGTATCCATTAGAAAATCATATCGGTCAAATCCCCTCCAGGTAGTTTTATCGCCTGAAAAACCGGTTGTAGTTAACTGAGCCTGAGTTATGTTAAAAATTGATGTACAGATAAACAGTACAAAAATAAGTGCAATAATTTTTCGCATCCGTGGTTTTATTTGGTTATGGTCTTGTAAGCAAAAAAACTAAATCTGGTTAATATTTACTTAATAATCCATTAATCAGAAAATCTTTATCAATTTATGTGGAGATAAAAATTAGCATATATTTGAAGGTACTCATCATTATATGAAGAAATTTGCAGAAATTCTATGTTTAATTGTCGCTTTCGCGACATACGGTTGTTCAAGTACTAGCGTAGAACAAGATAACACCAAAACATTATATCGCGCTATAAGTAAAGATGATACTGCTACTTTTAAAATAAACATTACTGACAAGGAGTTCTTCGGGCAGCTTGAAATAAATTACCATGGTCTCTATAAAGATTCCGGTGATGTAACCGGAATTGTAAAAGGAGACGAACTAAAGGGAACTTATCGCTTTCAGCATTATGGAGTTGAGACATGGCACAAGGCTCCCATAGCACTGTTAAAAAAAGACGGAAAGTTAATTATGGGCGAAGGTTCAATGGAAATTTATATGAACATACGTTACTTCAAAAAAAATGTTCCAATCAATTATCAAGACGCAAAGTTTGTGTTTGAAAAGATAAAGTAAACAATTAGCCGTGAATGGCTTCCTTATTGCCGAAACTTTGTATAAGCTCACCTTCAAATTCAAGCCATTCTTTCCATCTTTTATCCACATCAATATCAATGGAATATTTGCGGGCGAAGTTCAGAAAAGTAGTGTAGTGGCCAGCTTCTGACACCATCAGGTCATAATAGAATTTTGCAAGTTCTTCATCTTTGATGTTTTGCGACAGTACGCGGAAGCGCTCACAACTTCTGGCTTCAATCATCGCCGCAAATAAAAGACGGTCAATAAAAGCCGAGTTTCTGCTTCCATCCCTTCGACTGAATTTAACCAATTGACCAACATAGTCGTCTTTACGCTCACGACCAAGTGTATACCCACGTTTCTCAATTATATCAACCACCATCTTAAAATGTTGCATTTCTTCAATAGCAATAGCTGTTAATTCCTGCACCAAATCCATATGTTCTGAATTATTAGCGATCAGGGTAATGGCATTCGTTGCTGCTTTTTGTTCACACCAGGCATGGTCAGTCAAAATCTCTTCTAAATTCGATTCAGCAATGTTTGCCCACCGCGGGTCCGTCAATAATTTTAATCCAAGCATGGTAATAAATATCTTCTTTAGGCCAAAATTAGTAAGATTTGCTTACTCTTCCGTACGCTTTTCCAGATCTTTTATACTAACAGTAATCATTTTACCCATTGGTTTGCTATCGAGGTAAGTTAAAACCCTTAAATGATCTGCTCCTTTTGGTACTGTAAGGGTATCGGTATACTTTGGAGAGAAGTTATCCGGATAAGTATTATCAAACGTATAATAGATGTCTAATTTCTTTATCTCCGTAGCTAATGCAATACGCAGCGTTTTATTAACAGTATCTTTTAAAGGTTTTATTGTGGCATCATACACACTTCTTGCATAGTTGATATTTGCTACATCATACCTTTCAAGATTATGCTCCATACGGGAGATAAAGCTATCCCATCCCTTGTTTTCTTTTTGCGACCAGAAAACTTCAGCCAAGGCAAAGGCACGGGGCCAGGTCATGTATTCTACATGGCGGTAATTCGGAACAGATTCTGTCCACAAATTGCCCTGACCTCCTAATATCAGTGAAGGATCAGGTATTTCAGCCGGAATGGGTTCAAAATTATAACAACTTGATAAGGTAAGCATAGAATAAGTTGGTGGTTCTGCAGCTGGGTCTCCCTGATAAAGATCAAGATAACAATTATCGGCAGGAGTCATTATCACATGGTGATTCATTTTTGCTGCTTCGATGCCTCCTTTCATTCCTCTCCAGCTCATTACCGTAGCTTCGGGTGCCAATCCACCTTCCAGAATTTCGTCCCACCCCATCATTTTTTTGCCTTTAGACTTAACGATGTTTTCCATACGCCTGATGAAATAACTTTGCAGTTCTTCCGGGGTTTTCAGGTTTTCGTCCTTCATTCTTTTCTTGCATTTTTTGCAGTCTTTCCAAAATCCCTTAAAACATTCGTCACCACCAATATGGATATACTGACCGGGGAAAAGCGCTGCCACTTCTCCCAATACTTTTTCCATAAACACGAAACTTTCCTCGTTACCCGGACATAATGCATTGTCATCAACACCATAAAAGGTATTGCCAACATTTACCTTAAAGGGCCCACCTGTGCATGACAAGTTCGGATAAGCAGCAAGTGCAGCTAAACTGTGTCCGGGAACATCAATTTCGGGCAGGATGGTTACAAAACGTTGCTGAGCATATTTAACAATTTCCTTAACATCTTCCTGGGTATAATACCCTCCATAATCTGCAACCTCATTTGCCCCTTGTGGATCACGTTTCCACCATAAACCCATTCTTGGAGCACGCCAGGCCCCTACTTCAATAAGTTGTGGTAAGCTTTTAATTTCTATCCTCCATCCCTGATCATCAGTTAAATGCCAATGAAATACATTCATTTTGTATTTAGCAAGCTGGTTGATGTATTTTTTAACCACTTCTTTTGGGAAATAATGCCTGCTTACATCAAGCATTAAACCCCTCCATCCAAATCTTGGATAGTCTGTTATTTTAACGCAGGGTATAGACCATACTTTATTTTTAATAATCTCTGCACTTTCTATTTCTTTTGGCAACAGTTGCATTAAAGTTTGCATGCCATAAAAAAGACCTGTAGGCTTGTTTGCCTGGATAGTAATCTTGGCTGGCTTAACATCTAAAGTATACCCTTCTTCGCCTATCTGCTTATTGTAAGCTTTGTTCATAGCTAACTGAATGGTTGAAACTCCCCCCGATGCGTGACTTAATGTAAAGCCTGTTGGCACTTTGATCATAGCAGCGAATAATTCTGCTATTTCTTTATTTGCAGGAGCTGCAATCAGTTTAGTAGTCTTGCTTATTTTGAAGCTACCTGGAAGCCTTTGAAACTTTACTGGCTGCGGAATTAGGGCCGGAACACCTTCTACGGCAAATATATTTATGGAGAATAGCATGCAAAGCGTAAATATTGCTATCCTCAAGTATCTGAAATTCATATTTAGTGGATTAGGTAAGCCTTCATAATTTAAAGGTTTGGACAACTAAGATAATTATTTACATTACAATAAACATTGGTATATAGGTAACTTTTACAAAGTTCAATTGTTACTTATTTGATGGGGGAACTTAAATACAAGTATACCAGAAAACAAGAACTGGTTCATGGACTGATACATGGTATTGGAGTCGTATTTGGCGTTAGTGGCCTCCCGGTATTAGTAGGAATTGCAACCGCTCACAACAATGTCCCGGCAATTGTCGGCGCCGGAATATACGGCTTTTGCTTTATGCTTTTATTTACTTGCTCAATGGTATACCACCTGGCCCTGGAACCGGCAGTAAAAAGATTATTCGAAATCTTTGATCACATTAGTATTTATTTCCTGATTGCCGGAACCTACACTCCTTTCCTACTCATCTATATGAACAACCATTTCGGTATCACCCTGCTTTCGGTATTATGGGGACTAACGCTTTTAGGTGTATTTTTTAAAATATGGTTTACGGGCAAGTTTAATATAGTGTCAACAATTATTTACTTGCTTATGGGCTGGATGATGGTTATTGGAGGCAATAGATTCTTTTCAGTGCTTCCGGAATCTGTGGTCATTATGCTTTTTATCGGTGCGGCATTATATTCGGCCGGAACTATTGTCTACCTATTTGGTAAACGATCATATACGCATTCCTTATGGCACGCAATGGTACTTGCCGCAGCAATTTGCCATTATGTAGCCGTATTGCTTTCTATGTAGAAAAAAAATAGTAAAAAATAATTACCAGATTTGGGTGATATTTATGTCCAAACTGGCACATACTATTAAAACATAGTTGCAATGGTTACAAAACTCAATAAAGATAAAGTAAGCACAGATAATGAAGCTTTGCTGATGTCGCTGTACCAGGATACTTTTCCTCTTGTAGCAAGCCATGTGAGTAGAATGGGCGGATCATTTGATGAAGCCAAAGATATTTTTCAGGATGCGCTGATCATTTATTATGAAAAAGTAAAGCATGCTAAGATAGTGCTTAAACATAGCGAAAAAGCATACCTTTTTGGCATTACCAAATATCTTTGGAATAAACGGTACAAAGAAACCAGCAAGCAGCTGCCTCTTGATCAATTGAATATTGAACTAGATGTAGACGCAGCCCCGGCTGATTCTGTCTATGAAGAGGTATCTTCTTCCAGATTACTTCATTTGATGCAAACGGCAGGTCAGAAATGTATGCAGCTCCTAAGCGCTTTTTATTATGAAAAGCTGAATATGGAAACACTGGCTGAACGATTTGGATTTTCAAGCGCCCGGTCAGCAACTGTTCAGAAATTTAAATGCCTCGAAAAAATAAAAGAAACTGTAAAAGAAAAATCATTGGAATATGAAGACATCATGGAATGAGCTGCGATTAATAGAGGATTTTCTTTTATCTGATACAGATACAGAAGACATACTCCTTTTTGAAGCTAATCTTCTGCTTCAACCAAATTTAAAGGAAAGTGTTTTTTGGCAGCAAAAAACATATAGTCTGGTCCATAAATACGGAAGACTGCAGCTGAGAAAAGAAATAGATCAGGTACATGAAAAGTTGTTTACGGCTCCAGAGCATCATTCTTTCAGGCAAAAGATCATGCAGCTTTTCGGCAAATAACATCCGCATTTAATTTAGCACTAACAATTATACCCCTCCAAACCAGAGGCATGGGCAATCTATGCCTAAAAATTTAACTAATAACAACAGACATGAAGAACAACGAATTTCGCAATTATGCAATAAAACACCATCGGATCAACAGTCTACATGTAGATCGTCACATCTCCCAAACATCAGCCAATGTTGGTCCATTTGCTATGACCCCCTACATCATAGAAGAACGGCAATTAAACGTAGCGCAGATGGATGTATTTTCACGTTTGATGATGGATAGGATTATATTTATTGGTGAGCCTATAGACGATAGAAATGCCAATGTGATACAGGCACAATTACTCTTTTTACAGTCTGCCGATGCTGAAAAAGACATCCAGCTATATATCAATTCTCCAGGTGGATCAGTCTACGCCGGGCTTGGTATTTATGACACCATGCAATATATAAGGCCTGATGTTGCCACAATCTGTACAGGTATTGCACTCTCTATGGCTTCAGTATTGCTTTGTGCAGGTGCAGATGGGAAACGCTCCGCCCTAAAACACTCAAGGGTAATGATCCATCAAGCCTCTGGCGGAACGCAAGGAACTGCTGCAGACATGGACATCAGTATCAGAGAGGTACTTAAGATTCAAAACGAATTGTACCAGATCATTGCTGAGCGTAGTGGTCAGAGCTATGATAAAATAAATGAAGTTGCAGCTCGCGATTATTGGATGACAGCTACAGAAGCCAAAGAATTCGGTATGATTGACGAAATATTGGGGTATTCCTAAATCTGAGGAGTTTGGGAAGCCAATTCTTTACTTGAGTCTGTAGTTAAGTAATTACCAGTGTGTGAACCCACAATGCCTTCATCATTCGCTTCAGGGAATTCTAATGTGAAGGTTGTTCCACTACCCGGTACGCTATGAAAACTGATCTTACCTTTCTGCATCTCAGTGTACTCCTTGCATAAGTTCAGGCCAAGCCCAACACCTTTTTCGTTGCTTGTGCCGTAAGTAGATGCGGCATTCAGCTCAAAGAGATTTCCCTGCCTTGCCACCGGAATGCCCACGCCGTTATCCATAATATGTAACCTCACACGACCAGAATCTCTGGAACTATATATTTGAATATTCCCACCTGGCAGCGTAAACTTAATCGCATTATTAATCAGGTTGCGGATCACCAGTTTAAGCATATCCAGATCCGCCGTAAGCTCGGCAGAGGGATCAATATTCACACCGATTGTGACCGTTTTTATATCTGCTGCTGCTTGTTGTACAGCCAAACAGGTTGATACTATTTCAAACAGGTTCAGTCTCACCATATTTACGCTGGTACCACCGTCCATCTGCGATTTTGTCCAGTTCAATAAATTATGCAGCAGCACCTGCGTGTTTTTTGTTTCATTAAGCAGGTTCTTTTCCAGAAATCGGCGTTCATCCGGCGATAATTCATATTCATGGAGCATTTCAAGAAAACTGGCAATTGAATTCAACGGAGAACGCAGGTCATGCGATAAAATAGATAATAACCGGGTTTTGGAATCATTGGCGTCTTTTAAAGCAAGGGAAGCAGCCAGGGCATTATTCTTTTCCCGCTGATAACTGTTGATCAGGTAAGAAAATACCGCACCCATACAAACAACTACACAGATATAAGTTGTCGCTGTGTCCAAAAACAGATCACTTCGCTTTGCATAGGTGACTTTTACAAATCCTCTGTTATAATACTCAACCAACAATAACCCACCAACAATACCCACGTTAATCAGCATCCAAAATACATACTGCCTGGTCGGCATTACAGACAAAGTAAAAACCAGCGAAAGAAGATAAAGTATCAATGTAGGTCCATGTATACCTGAATTGATGAAATAGTTAAATGCCATCAATAAGCTCGTACCTGCACTAAATATGATAAAGCTAAGCTGCAGTCTTCCAAAATATCTGGAATTGATGTACATCGCTGCAGTTACCATCCAGCCAGCCGAGAGTGCTACATTGGCTAATGGCACCTTTATCACAATATTTACCAGCACTGCCAAAGGAAGACCGATCATAGCGATCAGGCTAACTTCATGAAAAATTCTGGCCTGGAGTGGCGTGTCAGCACTGTTACCGATCAATTTGGCATGCAGCCCTTTAATAGATTTGATCATCAAATATTTGCCAATTTTAAAAGCAGTAAATCTAAGAAAAATCTACTCACATAATTGGCACTGTTTAAAAAGCCAAGGTCTTTTTATTAACTTCCGACATACCGATTTAATACAGCACGACAGTTCCTAGCCTTCAGTCGTCGGCTTTAAACCTACCGAGGCCTTTCCTGTTTGAATGTCAAATGGGACTGAATTGTGCGAATGAACAATTAACCATTTCCCATTCATTTTCTGATAACAGGTAGTTTCCCTCCAGAACATATCCAGGATTCCCCCATCCTTCTTTGCGGCAAATACATGGTTTAAATTATAGCAGAAAGCTACATCCTCGCGCACCAAAAGAAAAGGCTCAGCAATCTCAAAACCAATCGGGCCTTCACCAAAAGTGGAGAACCAATTTTTCAAGCGCATTCTGATGTCATCCAGACCTGAAAGCTGAAGCGGATCAACCACATCAAAAGAAACAATCCGGTGAGAATAAAATGATAAAGTCAATTCCAGGTTCTTTTGTCTTATCGCCTCAAGACGTTTATTTATTGTCCAGAGTACCTGGGCTTCCTGTGCAGCAAATTGATCGTTGTTTTTCATAATGTAATTGTTAACTCACCTAAACGGCCATCTCAATCTCCAAGGCGCCTAGCTATAACCGATAAGTTGCAGAAATTGTTTCGCCTGTTCATTCTTTGTCTTACATTTTACAATTTATCGCAGCGATGATAGATTAATACTTCCGCAGGCTCCGGCAAAAAAGTCCCGGTAGGCAGTTGCTATATCAGCATAACTGTTCATAACAAACGGACCTTCTGCCACGATTGGTTCGTTATACGGCTTGCCTCCGAAAATGAGAATATCTGCTGCATTGATCTTATCGTTCTGAAAAACGATTCCTTGATACCTTCCTCCATCAGCAACATTTTGCTGTTGCCTAACACAATACCATTTACATCTACTTCCGAAGCAGTGACAAATACAGCAACTTCATCATCCTTTCTCGGTGAAAATGAGAAACTGGAATTGGGATTCAGGCTATAAATAGCAGTGACCGGTGGCAGGCAGATCAAATGATTTCCTGCCATTTTTTGTTAACGATAGTAACTAAAATCTTAAGCTGGCATTCCCGAAATCTTGCATTTTGAAACCAGATTTGATATCTTGCTAAAGATTAAACGTCATCATAGATGAAGCTCAAACTACGAGAGGAAGATACAAATGGCGAATTGCTGATTTTTAAGGATGAACCAAGTTTCAGCAGGTTGTTTTATACCAAAGATCGATTCGACAAGTATTTTACCATTGCCTGGAATCCAGGAGAAAGCCAAGCCATCACTATCGACGGAGCTGAATATGTTTTTCCAAAGGATTCATTGGTAACTTTGCTGTTCAACCAATCCTTCAGCTTCGAAAATTCTGAGGGCATCGTTGCCTGGCAGTTTAACCGCGAATTCTATTGCATTATTGATCACGATAGCGAAGTAAGCTGTGTGGGATTCCTATTCAGCAGTACAGACCATTTATTCATCCAGCTAGGCGACGAGGCAAAGCTAAAGCTGAAACTGCTCTGCGATGTGTTCATTGATGAGTTTAAGATTTCCGACAATATCCAGAATGAAATGCTGCTGGTATTATTAAAGCGTCTGATCAGCTATGTGACGCATTTGGCTAAAGCGGGGCATGTTCCAGTAAAGAAACTGCCGGACGAACGGTTCCATATTATCCGAAAGTTCAATCTGCTGGTTGAGGCAAACTTCAAATCGGAACATTCCGTTAGTTTTTATGCCGGACAGCTTTGCAAATCGCCCAAGACATTGTCTAATCTTTTTGCGATCTTCAACCAAAAGACCCCTTCGCAACTTATCCAGGAAAGGATTATCGTAGAAGCCAAACGGCTTTTATATTATACTGATAAATCTGTAAAACACATCACTTTTGAACTTGGTTTTGAGGACATGGCCTATTTCTCCAATTTTTTCAAAAAGAATATGGGTTTGTCGCCCTCCGACTTCAGGAATTCGCCAAAGGATTCCAAAGAAGGGAAATAACCTCAACTTATCGGAAAATATGGGTTTCTCATTAGATGGAGCCTGAATGCTTTCTGAATTATTTTATGTTATTATACCCGGCAGCATTGTGCCGGGCCCTTACCTGATGTAATCTGTATCATAATTTCCTTCATCACTACTCTTTATTCATTCTAACAATACGTGGATAAAATTTACCTTGTATTTCCACTAAATCATGTTGTGCAGTTATAACGGTTTCAATATCCTTATAAGCTAAAGGGTTCTCTTCAACCGTCCCTCCAATCAAGCTAACACGGGCATTAGCAAGCAACTTTTTCATGGCAGACACAGTCATACTATCCTTAGCCTTTTGCCTGCTCATAGCACGGCCAGCGCCATGTGATGCAGAGTATAATGCATCATAGTTTCCTTTGCCAGACACCAGATAAGCCGGTGTTGTCATGCTGCCAGGAATGATACCCAGTTCACCTTTATGCGCTGGGGTCGCCCCCTTACGGTGTATGATCACATCTTTACCATCAATTAATTTATCCTTCCAGGCAAAATTGTGATGGTTTTCCACCACATGGAGCGCCTTTAACCCTAATGCTTTTAAAAGGTTTGCATGAATGCGGTCATGACAAGCTTTAGCATAATCACCGGCCAATGTCATAGTAAGCCAATATTCCTGCCCGGCTTCGCTATTAATATCTAGCCAAGCTAGTTGTTGTGCGTACCGTGGTAGTTTACAGCTATCCATAGCTATTTTTGTGTAGTGTTTAGCTATAGCTGCACCTAAACCACGGCTTCCCGAATGTGTTAATAATGCAGTATACTTCTTAGCGGGTAATCCTAAGGTATTATCGGCCAACAATTCAATTTCGCCAAACTCTACAAAATGGTTACCATTGCCGGATGTCCCTAATTGCCTTACAGCTTTACCTCTTAATGGTTTCAAAAAAGATACTTCATTGAACACCAAACTATCTAAAACCTCATGTTCTTGCCTCATATCCAACCCACCTTCCATTCCAAAATGAGTGTGATTTTTTAATGCCTGCTTGATTTGATATTCAAATCTTTTTATAAAACTATCACTTTCATCAATAATAGAAAGCGCCATTCGGCAACCAATATCCATGCCCACTGCATATGGGATCACTGCATTATCTGTAGCCAACACACCACCAATTGGTAGCCCAAATCCCATGTGCGCATCTGGCATTAAAGCACTTTGTACGCTTACCGGCAACAGACCTGCAAGTTCCATTTGCTTTTTGGCTGATTGTTCAATACCCTTACCTCCGTATGTCTTACAGAATACTGGTTCATCGCGTAACTCGTAAGTTTTAAACGATGCCCCTTCTACTTTGCCTATTATCTTCTCAGCTATCTTACTTGTTAATTCATTATCCAAAAATGCTTGCGGATCATTGTTAATATTCACCAACAGATCCAGCAATTGTTGTTTACTATAGTGTTTGAAATTTTTGGAGGCTATGCCAATAACCAGGCTTCGCAGCTGATCATTATGATAACCTATTTTACTTAAATCTTTTGTTCTTAAATTGCCCATGTGGGTTTATGTTTCTAATTCCAGATAAGCTTCTTTTGGGCTGTATCTGGGTATGTTTTTAATTTTGTTAATGTATTTATTCTGCTCGTAAAACCATCCGCTCCAACGGTACCCTCTGCCTCGCGTTAGCAAGTTAATACGTGGTTCCAGGTTATGATTATCAATATGATCGGCTATATATGATAGCTCTCTTTCAATATCCAGATCCATCAACTTTATATGCGTAATCATATGGGGTGTAACTTTTAACTTATATCGCCAAGGCTCAGTAAATACGTATTTTATACCTACGCGTCTGGTTTTAACATCAAAGGTTTCAACGCATGTAAAGCAAGCCTTTTCGTCGTCGGTTAAATTCACCTTTTTAGCATCCCAGCTATAAATGGAAAACTCACGCAATAATTGTTGCTTCACTTCGTACCCATAGCGCTTTTTAGGTCGCTTCTTCCGTTTGAACGTCTTATCGTAATGGTATTCAACGGTGTTTATCTTCGCAAGCAGTGTTTCATAAAACGCTGTCCTTGGACTATGTTTTAAATCTTCTCGAAGTACAAAAAAACGTTTCCAGCCACGTTGGTAGGGATGTTCTAATGGTACCAGTGGCAAAAGCCTCTTTTGTTGCCAAAGTTCTGCGCGTCGTTTGTCAAACTGTATCAGCTGCTTATCACGATCTGTTTTAACGAGTCGTCTTTTCTGACGTACCGATTTAATACGGTACGACCATTCCTGTGTGTTCATCACACTTTCATTTTAATTTTTTATTGAATTGGATTTCTAATCTCAGTTCGTCCTTGTGTAAGGATATACCCATTTAAAAGTGCTCAGAAAAACCCAATGAATTGGTGGAGACAAACATTGCAGAAATTACTTATGCAATTGTTAATTGTTTAATAAAACGGCGGTTTGACTGCCTTATCAGGCAATGAGCGAAAGGGGCGATATGTAGATATGCTCTGTCATGATTCCTTGATATTTTAAAGGTTAACAAATCAGGAATTGGATGCAAAGATATAAAATTATTTTAATCCATAGAGAATAAAAAAATCCTGTAAGCTATTAGCTTACAGGATCTAATAATTGTGTCGGGGTGGCAGGATTCGAACCTACGACCTCCTGCTCCCAAAGCAGGCGCGATACCGGGCTACGCTACACCCCGAACTGGTATCTGTTTTTACTGGTCAATATTAAACTACTCATCTAAGTAGTTGTGTCGGGGTGGCAGGATTCGAACCTACGACCTCCTGCTCCCAAAGCAGGCGCGATACCGGGCTACGCTACACCCCGAACTGGTATCTTCTTTTTCCCTTTTTCGAAGGGATTGCAAAGTAACAACTTTATTTTTATAAAAGCTAACTTTACTTTTTTTATTTCTAGCTTCATCAGCTAAGGCTGCAAAGATAGAAATAATTCATTTGCGTGCAAATATTTAAACACTAATTAGAGCTAAAAAACATCCTTTTACGATACATTAATCGGGTTTCAACTCTATATCAACCACTTAAAAAACATAAAAATTTAAAGTTTTTTAAGTAGCATAGGCATATTTGGGTTTCAGCATCAGTATTCTCCCCTTAGCAGTGAGTATTTGAATAGAATCAGAGGGAATTGTGGGTGGTCTTTTTGCTTAGAAAAAAATGCTAAAAAAAAGAAAGCGGGAATAAACCAGATTGGCCACTCCCGCTTAAATTAACGCTCTCACCACAAATATACGACTGTAAATTGGATTACCTACTAATTTTTTAAAAAAAATGTAGGTTTCTTCTTAGAGCTACAAAGTGTTTTTTAGATTGCTGTTTTCAACCGAAACGTTATACAATTCATACCAGTCCTGATGATCTAGTTCTATAGTAAAGGCATTTACTGCGTTTCTTATTCTTTGTTCGTTTGTGGTACCAATAAGTGGTAAAGCGCCCAATTTAACTAACCACGCTACGGCCAATGATTCAATATGTACATTATATTTTGCACTTAATTCCTCTAACTTTTCGCGCACCTTAACGGCTTGTTTATCTGTTCCTGCAGCAATTCTGCCTTCTGCAAGAGGAGCGTAAGCCAGCGGGCGCATGTAACGTTGTTTGATATAATCAATCTGTCCGTTATCCAATGCCTGCATATTCAGAAGATTCAGCTCAATATGATTGGTTACAATTGGCTTAGTCAAATAAGAAGCCAATAACTGGTGCTGAAAAACGGAGAAATTTGCTACACCAATGTTTTTGATCTTACCTGATTCTTTCAGTCGCTCAAGGGTTAATGCTGTTTCTTCAAGATTAGATATTGGATCTAGTTTATCTAATAAAAAGATATCGATATAATCAGTTCTCAAATTCTTTAATGATTGCTCTACACTGGCAATAATATGAGTTGCTGAGGTATTATAATGTTTAACTCTGATATCAGGGCGCTGTGCATTTGGAAGCCTTAGTCCGCATTTACTAAATAAAACAACCTCTTCTCTTTTAAAAGCGCCTTCTTTTAGCAACTCTCCAAATAATTGTTCGCATTTCTCGGAACCGTAACTGTCGCCATGTTCAAAGGTGTTAATACCCAGCTCCATGCACAAATAAAAAATCTTTTTTAAAGTAGCATCAGCATCCTTAACATCATCCCATCTGTAAAAACCGTATACTGCAGGTGACACTTTAGGCCCTGCATCTCCCATATAAATCTTTTGCATATTCTCTTTCTATAATTCAAATCTAAGCATTACTTCAATCTATATAAATTTTAGTAAAAAAATACTTACATTTTTTAAATAATTGTCTTTGTGCAATATTGGTGAATTTTATAATTGCATCCTAAATCGTATATTTAATTCAAACCCTATTCAGCAATAACCATGTCGCAGCTACTCCAAACTATATCTAATATCATTAGCTACGTCAGTATCGCAATTATCTGTTATGGTGCTGTAATAGGCTTATTTAAATTTATCAATAATGAATTTGGTAGATTCAACCGATCCTTTTCGTTAGAAAAAACTGTTCAGATAAAAATCGAGGTGGGGTATTACCTATTGCTTGGTCTGGAATTCTTAATCGCCTCCGACATCATTGATACCATACTTAATCCTTCATTTGAAGATTTAGGAATATTAGCCGGTACTGTACTTATCAGAACGGGCCTGTCTTTTTTCCTAAATAAAGAAATTGAGAATATCGCCAAAAACGATCCCTTAAAGGATTAGCTTCCTTTCTATGCTTTTATCTTTTCTCGGTGATTAAGCCCCCATATCACTAAACTCTCTGTTACCGGCAGCACACTGCTACCGTATTCAGTGATCGCATATTTTACGGTAATGGGTCGGGTATCCAGCACGGTCCGGGAAACAAGCAGATTAATTTCAAGATCATGCAGCTCTTTTGATAACATTTTGGCCGAAATGCCTTCTATTTCACGCTGGATTTTTTTGAAAGTATTCTGGCCATCCTTTCTATTGTTGAGGTATCGCATGATCCTTAGTTTCCATTTTCCACCAAGTATTTCGAGGCTATCACGAATTGCTGATAGTTCCTGTTCGCAGGTTGCCTCCTTTATATTTCCGTTGATATTTATTGTTGCCATACTTAAATGGGTTAACTAAAGGTAACCGGTTACCTTTAGTTAACCCATAACAAAAATAAACTATTGCCTCCTAATTTTGAAATAGAATTTCATATACTAATCAATAAAGTATGCAAATCAGGAAGATATTTCGCTGGATTTTTAGATTAAAATGTCGCTACAGCAAACTCTCTAGTTACCATTACATTAAAGATATCATTAAGTAGGGTCATCGCCCTCTGTATCTTTAGCGAGCTTATCTTCCTTTGGATGCAGTTCTACGGATGGTTGCATAAAAGGTTTCAACAGATCAATTGGCACCGGGAAAATCGTTGTTGAATTATTTTCTGTTGCAATTTCACGAAGTGTTTGCAGATAGCGCAGGGTAAGTGCGCTTGGCTGTTCACTTAAGATCTTTGCAGCATCCGATAAACGTTGCGAGGCCTGGTACTCTCCCTCGGCAGAAATCACTTTTGAACGCCTTTCACGTTCCGCCTCGGCCTGTTTAGCCATTGCTCTTTGCATTTCCTGAGGAAGGTCTATTTGCTTTACCTCAACCGCCGTTACCTTTATGCCCCATGGTTCCGTTTTCAGATCAATGATCTGTTGCAGGTGCAGATTTATTTTATCGCGTTGCGAAAGCAGGTCGTCAAGCTCCGATTGCCCCAGCACGCTACGTAATGTTGTTTGCGAAAACTGAGAGGTAGCAGTTAAAAAATTCTCAACCTCCACCACAGCTTTTTGAGGGTCTATTACCCTAAAATAAATCACAGCATTAACCTTTATAGATACGTTATCTCTTGTAATCACATCCTGAGGAGGCACGTCCATAACAATAATACGCAGTGATATTCTTACCATTTTATCTATAAAAGGAATCAAAAGAATCAATCCAGGTCCTTTTGCACCTTTGTCTAGCACCCTGCCCAAGCGAAAAACAACTCCCCGTTCATATTCACGAAGTATACGAATCGCGCTGGAAAGTACGATGACAGCAAAAAAAATGAGCACTATAATAAAAACATTGTAATACATAAACACCTCCTTTTAGTTAAAAATAGAATTATACAGTACGCCCTAGTGGCTCCACAAATAAAGTAAGCCCTTTAACCTTTATTACTTTTACAAGCTCACCCTTATTAATTTTTCCTTTAGTTGATTCCGCAGTCCACACTTCTCCATTTACCTGTAGCTGACCCTGTGGGTTAAGCAGACTCAGCGCTTCTCCGGTCTGGCCCAGTAAGATATTAATCCCTGTTACCGTTTTGAGTCGCTGTGCCCGCAAGCCTAAAACTATTACACAGAGAAAGAAAGTGGCACTTAAAACAGTAACTGAAATAACCACTCCCGTAGATATTTTAATCATATCTAATGAAGAACTTGACTTGAACAGCATTACCGAACCCAGAAACAACGAAACCACACCTCCAATTGCCAGCACCCCATGACTAACCACCTTAATTTCGAGCAGAAAAAGAACCAGAGAAAAGACGATCAACATTAATCCGGCGTAATTAACAGGTAAAGTATTCATAGCATAAAAGGCAAGAATCAAACTAATTACCCCAACCACTCCTGGCAACACTGCCCCGGGGTTAAACAATTCAAAGTATATCCCTGCCATGCCCAGCATGAGTAAAACATAAGCAACATCGGGGTTACTGATAAAGTCAAGTAGCTTCTCGGAAGCATTCATCTCTACATATTGAATTTTAGCTCCTTTGGTATGTAAAGTAACATTTCCGGAGCCTAGTTCTACATTTCGTCCATCTATTTGATTAAGTAATTCATTTTCATTTGCAGCGATATAGTCGATTACCTTCTTATTGAGTGCCTCATTTTCAGTAATCGACAAACTATTTCTGACTGCATCCTCGGACCATTCAAGATTGCGTTTTCGTTTTTCAGCTATACTTCTGATAAATGCTACGGCATCATTGGTGGCTTTTACATTCATTACTGAATCTGTCTTACCTACCAGGTTCACAGGGTGCGCAGCACCAATATTGGTTCCGGGTGCCATCGCGGCAATATGAGCTGCAAGGGTAATGAAAACTCCGGCAGAACCTGCATGTGAGCCGGATGGTGAAACGTAAACCACTACCGGAACCGGTGAGGTTAAAATATCGCTAACAATAGTACGGGTAGATTGTAGTAAGCCTCCCGGTGTATTGAGGTGAATAACCAGACATACTGCCTTTTCCTTCGTTGCCTTTTCAATTCCGTTATGTACAAAGGACGCTGAAACCGGATTAATTGCACCATCAATCTTTATCATCACAACCCTTTGTGCACTTAACATCAACGGGAAACAAGCTAGAAAAACCAAGAAGAATATCTTATTTTTCATACGGTTGAATCCATTACTCGTGTAATATATAAATATACTGAAAATCAACCACTTATTATTCTTTTTTAAGCAATATTAAAGGTAACTTTAATATGACCAGCCTATTGATATATTACTACCCAAATCTGCTACAGAAAGGAGTTCAATTATGGGAAAAGTTGGAAACATCTTACAAGAAAAAAACAGTTCTACAATTTTTGTAAGCCCAAACACCACAGTCTTTGAAGCGTTGGAATTAATGTTTAAAAAAACATCGGATCGCTTCTGGTTATGGATTATAATATTTCTTTACCAGAAGATCACTATAGTAAGCGCATCTCTTTGATCATTTTTTTGAAAAAGGATTACAAAAATGGAAGAAAGACAGATAACTTTTTTTATTTTCGGCCCACATCTGCTTTTTAGAAATACATGAAACCTCCTTTTACCTGCTTATATTACCTGGAAAATGATTCCGATTGCTTACTGGAAGTGAAACGCAATGACCTGCCTGCAAATGCAGACATTGCTGACATATTCAGATGGCTGTACATAAACAAACAGACATTTGAAATTTCACCCCTGATTTTCCGTTCAATGGATTCATCTGGCGAAGTACAGGAACGTTTCTTTGACCAGGGATACTTAAAATTTAACGACCAAACGGGCACTTATATTGAGAAATTTAATTCTGCACAGCATCAGCTTGAAAATAAAACAGGATTAGCCATTTCTGATGAACTACAGCATATGATAACACGCTATCTTAATCTATAAACTGATTCTATTTATGAGCCATTATCCCATCAATGGCTTTATCGCCATAGGTTATGTAATCCCATGCCCTTAAATAATATCCCTTTTTAGGATTCAAAACCTCAATTTTTATATGATGATTGCCACTGGCTAACTGATAGCGCCAGCAAATTTCATGTCTTCTGGTTCTGTAAGCGGTAGGTAAATGAGCAGTTTCGACGATCTGACCATCAACATATACTTTGGCTTTAAGTTCATAATCATCCAGATTCTGATCATTTTTTCCGGCATTGCCGCGCAAAACAAATCCGGTTCCTTCAAAGTCAAACTCATAAACATCATCAATATTACGATTAAGTGGCTCTTTTGCTACAGGATAAATTCCCTCAAAACCTTTCTCCAAGCGCACCACCTCTGGTTTTTGCACCTTAATAATTACTTCGGCATCACCTACTTTGCCATTATTTGCAGCAATTGCTTTCAAAGCATGCTGATAACTTGTTTCATACACTTTATTTAAAGACATATTTGTGTATTTGAAGTTCAGATCCTCACTACCATTTAATCCTTTTTTCCAGTAATCCGGAATTTTACTGTAGCCTAGTATTGTTCCCAAAATCCCTCCAACTGTAGATGGGTTACAATCAGAATCCTGTCCGGAACGTGTAGCTATTTCCAACGTCCTTGTGTAGTCTCCTTTTCCATAAAGCAGCCCCATTACCACATAAGCAGAATTAACTTTCGCATCAATGTCAAACGGACTGAATATACCCTCAGGACACCCTGCTTCTTCTGACCATTTCTTCTGAACCTCGTACCAGGTCTGCTTCCAATCGTTTGGATATTTTTTATGCCATTTGATTACATCGGCAATACATTTATAAAAATCACTTTCTTTTGGTATGGTTTTCAGAGCCTCATTCACCACGTAGTTCACATCGTCAGATAAAAAGGCCAGACTGTACATTGCCCCAACATAAACCCCGCCATACCATCCATCACCATAATTCATAATATGGCCAACTTTATCACTTAAAGTACTTGCCGAATTGGGCATTCCCGGATGCATTAATCCTGCAAAATCTGCCTCTATCTGATAGTCAATATCATCAGCGTGTGGATTATTTAGCCAATGTCCGCTTTGTGGTGCTTTTATTCCATTAAGAATATTATAACGAGCAGCCTGGTTTGCATGCCATAAATTATAGGAAGCATTTGCAAAGGCATTTGCAAATGAATCAACAGGAGCATCAAAGCCAGCTCTTTCCAATACTTCTACAAAAGTAAGGTCCATATATATGTCATCATATAAATCCGGCCATTCCAGCATCAGTTTTTTAACATATCCTTCTCCCCATGGGATTACCTGATAATCTTGTATAAAAGTACCATTGTGCCGGAACTCTGTATAACTTCCAAAGCTCACCCCAATAGTTTGGCCTGCCCAGCCTCCTTTTATTTTATCACGTAATTTCTCTTTTGTGAATGTTACAGTTTCTTTCTTGTGCTGCTTAAGGGTGAATGCAGACATCAAGACGGTCATTATAAGTCCGGGGATTAGTAATTTTTTCATCTTATTTTTTAATAGCTAAATAAATGATCGAATACGGAATCAATTTGAAAATAGAGCAGCCCAGTTGACTTTAATTTATCAGCCTGTTCTTTGGCCTTGCCCATAACATCAGACGATTTTAGCGCCCAGGAGTTAATTACACCTACGGCTAAAATATTATACTTACCAGCCCATTCAACATCTGATTCTGAAATACTATCAGAGAAAAGAAAATAGTTAGATGAAAGGTAATTGGTTTTAAGCATATTTTCTTCAAGCTGCTTTCTGGTACAGCTGAGCTTTATCTTTCCAGTAAAAAAATCAGTAGACTCATCTGTACCAATCATTAGCGCATTCTCGTATAGATGGTGTCTTTTCAGCATGTCTATCACTTTTGCAAATAGTAAGGTATCGTTTCCATCTATTTTATTATCAATCATAACCTGCAGTTTACCTTCGCAGTAATTGAGTACCTCCTCAAATTTTAATATTTTATTGCCTCTTTTATCTCTAAGCTTACTGATCTGCTCCCAGGTCATGGACGAAACATCCGCATCCAGACCAAAAGATCGTTTCAAATTCTTATCGTGATTTGTAATTAATACTCCATCTCTGGTTAACCTTAAATCCACTTCTACCATCCAGTAACCTCTATTTACTGCCTTTTCTAATGCTAAAAGACTATTCTCCGCAGAAAGGCTATCCACCACACCACCGCGATGGGCTATCAGTTTATAGTTGGCAGCGAATGAATGCTGTTTCGAATTCTGGCATACACCCACAGATTGGATCAAAGAAAGTAATAAACAGATTCCTATGGCAAACTTCATATTCTTTTCTATTCTATAAATGAAGGAAGGTACCCAGTTCTAAATGTCTTTACAACAGATTTTGGAGTTAAAACAGATAATTTTTCTTTCGGCAACAACTTTGCTATCCCATACCCTTCTACCGACCAGAGATACATCATTCCATTCCTTATTAAATAAGGTTCATTTTTAAAGATAATAAATGTGCCGTCTGGTAGTGCATCCGGGTATTCCAGAAAGGTAACCTTTTTGTTATTTTGATCAATCCTTTCCTGTTGAAGAATATCATCTATCGCTTTTATTGGTGTTTTAGCGTTAAATCCATATTCAGGATTTCCTTTTAACCAAAACGTTTTGAAAGCAGTCGCCTCAGCTCTGCGACACTCAAAACACGGTCGGTGACCAGCAGCAAATGAGGTGGGTTCATCAAGAAAAAACAACTCAGTATATTGTCCCGGAGCCATTACCGGCCGCTTCCTATCTTTAAATTCCAACACGCAGGTTATCCAGGCAGTGAGCTTAAAAAGGCGTCGAATCTCCTGCTTTTCATTGTGCAGCAATCCCCTATTCCCCATAAATGTACCCCTCGCAGGAGATTTGATAAGGTTGCCATATGGATCAACTCTGTTTTGTAACATGTCTTACAATTAAAATACCCTTGTAATTTAGCAAATATCATTTTTAAAATGGCTCAATAAGTTCATTACAGTTTACTAAATTGTGCGCAATATTAGGAGCTAAAATCTATACCTAAGCCCTATTAGAATAAAAGAATAAACAACTGCATTTAGAAAAATGGAAGCAAAAATTGTGATTATACCTGGACTAGGCGGTTCTGGAGATGACCATTGGCAAAGCTTTTGGTCGAGGAGCTTTGACAACGTCGTAAGGATCGAGCAGGAAAATTGGGATGAACCTGAATTGGAAAAATGGTTAGAAAAACTAAATGAGGCCATAGAAAAATTGGACTCGCCGGTTATTTTAGTTGCCCATAGTCTTGCGGTTTCACTAGTGCTTCATTGGGCGGTTAAATATGATAAATCTAAAATCAAAGGAGCATTGCTTGTAGCTCCTGCAGACGTTGATTCTCCTGAACACACCCCCGATGTTGTAAGAGGGTTTGCACCAATACCAATAATAAAGCTCGCTTTTCCATCAATAGTAGTGGCAAGTCTTAATGATCCTTACCTAAGCTTAAACAGAGCCAAATATTTTGCAGAACAGTGGGGCAGTGAATTCATAAATATCGGTGAGAAAGGCCATATTAATTCCGACTCAAACCTAGGATTTTGGGAGGAAGGCCAATTGATTTTACAGAAATTGCTAAAGTATTAAAAATACAAAGAAGTGGTAATGACAATCATGCTATCGTTGACAATCATACTACCGTCAACGTACGGCGCTCTTCTTTCGAGATGACGAGCGATCTGGTTATTTAACCAACCAGATCAACCGACTAAAGTTTTTACATAAAAAAACTTTGAGTAATACTCTTTTAAGGATCAATTTTAATAACATCCTGCTCCACAAAGAGATTTTCAAGTCCCGATAATTTAGCCTCGGCCAGAATACCCTTATAATCAATTCTGCCCGTTCCTACTTCAGTATAAACAGACTTGTCTGTTTTATCCATATCCTTCACGTGCCACATTTTAAAACGGCCCGGATTTTCTTTAAATAAAACCAAAGGATCATAACCTGCATTAATAAGCCAAAAAATGTCCAGCTCAAAACTAACTAGTCCAGGATCAGTCTCTTTTAAAAGTACGTCATAGCCTGTTAGCCCATTACGCAAATCCTTGAACTCAAATGCATGATTGTGATATCCAAGTTTAAGTTGGTGATCTTTACATAATTCGCCTGCCCCGTTAAACTTTTGTGCCATTCGTTTATAGTCATTGATAGTGCCAGGTGTCCTGATATCTGTAGGCGTCGCCGGAACCACAAAATATTGCTGGCCAACTACAGCAGCGGTTTCGATATGAGATTTCAATACATCCTCATTTCCATCAGGGGATAAATAAGCAGTTACATTATAATGCCCGCTTGGAGAACTCATTTGATTGGCTTCAAGTAAACAATAAACCCATAAACGCCAATTAAGACAGGAATGATTGGATCACTTAGGCAAGTAAAGAAAAAAGGTAGACCCTACATCCATTGTAGATTCTACCTCAATACGTCCACGTAATCTCTCTACCTGCGATTTCACAGTACCAAGCCCAATACCATTTCCGATATTACTGAAGCGATCCAAAACGCCGGAACAATAGCCGTGCTCAAAAATACTGCTTAGAACCTCTTTCGACATACCAATGCCATTGTCGCCTACTACGAAAGTATATCCTTCTGCAGTTTGTTCAAACTTTATTTTAATCTCAGGATGAATTTTATCGTTATATCTTATGGCATTACTTAATAGGTTCAGCAATATCTGCTCCAATGCAATTCTGGAGGAACAAATTTCCGCGTCCAGCGGAAGTTGGAGTTTGCAATTTTCTGGTACAGTAAGCATACTGATTACTTCTTCCAGTAAATGGGTAAGGGAAAAAACTTCCTTCTCTTCTCCTACCCCTGTAGAAGTTTTTGTGTCCCTGAGCAGTTCATTAACGTAGTCCACTAGTTTCTTTGCTGAATTTAGCGAAATGTCAATAAAACGATAATAGCCATCATGCCCCGCCTTCTCTGCTTTACTTCTTAAAGCTTGTGCCGTAAGCATGATATTACCCAATGGATTTTTGATATCGTGGGCTACGCGCTCGGCAAATTTCCGAACCAAACCATTTGACTCTTCCAGCGCTTTATTCACTTCTTCATATTCGTATACTTTCTTACGTAGCTCGATCAATTGAAGCGCCTGTCGCCCCAGAATTTTCAATGCCCTTATCTGGCTGTCATTGAGCTGTTTCTTTTCATTACCAATAACACAGATACTCCCAAGTGCATATCCATCAGGATTTACCAGAGGAACACCTGCGTAGAAAACCACTTTATGCTGGGTTACCATCGGGTTATCAAAAAAACGAGAATCTTCAGTAGCATCGCTGACGATCATGATCTCCTGATCATCTATTATTGCATGGCTACAAAAAGTATAATCACGGTGATTTTCTGTTAATTCAGTCCCATATCTGGATTTAAACCATTGACGCTGCTCTCCAATTAAGGTAATCAAAGCAACTGGTGTCTGACAAATTTCTGCGGCCAGCATAGCAAGGTCATCGTACTCCTGCTCCTGTTCACTATCCATAAGTTGGTAGGAAGCAAGGGCCGATAGCCTGGCAGATTCATTTTCAGGTAGTGAAGCGACTTTCATGAATATATACGTTGATGCTAAAGATAGTATAATCCCATCGTGTAAAAATCGAAAAAAATCGTTTCTTTGGAATACGGCCCTTAATATTTAAAGTTGACAATGAAACTAACCAGGCGAAAATTCATAAGGGCAGGTCTTCTGGCTACATTCGGAGCCATCCTGGCAGATATGTTTTGGATTGAGAAGTTTTTTATCGAAACTAATGAATTTTACATTGGCAAGGCAACTAAAGAAACAACCCATATCAAAGTTGTTCAAATCTCTGATTTGCATCTTCAATCTGTAAATTATCAGTTAAAGCATCTGGCAAATAAGCTTAACAAATTACAACCTCAACTAATCTTAATTACCGGTGATGCGATAGGTAAATCGGAAAACACTCCTCTACTCAATGAGTTTTTAAAACTAATTGATAAGCAAATAAAAAAGGTGGCCATTTTAGGTAATTGGGAATATTGGGGTAATATCGATTTAGATGAGTTAAATAAAATTTATGCAGGCAATAATTGCACTCTGCTAATTAATGAAACAAAACAGTATTCGTTCAAGAATAAGTCCATTTCAATAACAGGTGTAGATGATTTTATTGGAGGCAAGGCTGATTATGGCACTGCAATAAAAGGCTATAAAAAAAGCGACTACCATATTGTTCTGAATCATTGCCCTCGGTACAGCGACTATATTTCAAGTCAAACGGATAAGGACACGAATATTGATTTTATCCTTTCGGGACATACACATGGAGGCCAGATAAATTTATTTGGCTATGCTCCATTTTTGCCACCGGGAAGCGGAAAATATGTTAAAGGATGGTATAATCATAATGTTCCTAAAATGTATGTTTCCAAAGGTATTGGAACGAGTATTTTACCTGCAAGATTTGGAGCAAGGGCTGAAATTGCTATTTTTAACCTGCTATGAACTCAATTTCCAAAACAACTACCCAATCACTATGGTTAAAGCCAGAAACGAAAAGCTAAAACACATCATAAACTGGGCTAATTCAAACCATGAGATTAGGGCTGTACTGCTCACCAGTTCATTGGCCAGCGCCATTGCACCCGTAGATAAATTCAGCGACCTTGATATTGAACTGGTTTTTGAAGATTTAACTGCAGTCCTTAAAGATGACAGCTGGCTCAGTGAGTTCGGAAGAGTTATTGCCAAAGTAGCTGAAAGTGAAGAAGCCTTTGAGGGGAAGCATGCCATGAGAATGGTGCTTTATGAAGATTATGTAAAGGTTGATTTCAAACTCTATAGCATACTGGAATTTCAAAAAGAAGCCGCTAAATCTGAATTGCCGGAAGATTGGGATGTAGGCTATAAAGTTTTAATAGATAAAGATCAGCTCTGTAAAAACTTAAAGCCGCCAACATATCAGTCTGTTATCATAAAAAAACCAGGAGCTGAAAAATTCGCACAAGTGATGAACGACTTCTGGTGGGACATGACATACGTGGCCAAGTGCCTTGCCCGGGATGAGCTTTTCTATGCTAAGTTCATGACGGAAAACATGATGAGGAATGATTATCTTGTACCAATGATTGAATGGTACATCTCTCTTTCGCATGACTGGAAAATTACCACCAATAAACACGGCCGCTTTTTTAAGAAATACTTGTCATCTGAATTATGGAAAAAAATTGAAGCAACTTTTGCCTCTGCCGAAATCCAGGACAACTGGCGGGCTTTATTTGCCTATGCAGACATTGCCCATGAGTTGGGCACAGAACTGGCAGAAAAACTAACTTATCAGTATCCTGTTTTGCTGGAAAAAGATATCAGAAATTACCTTAATGCAATAAAAAACCACACAGAACTTAAATAGATTCCTGAATCACTATTTGCTTTGGATCCGCACTAAAGTCAGACGCTAACTCATTTTGTATCGGTTGGCGTTGAATTTCCTTAAACTCATTTCTGGCTTTACTTGCCGTCTTATGATCACCTGTATGGCTCCATCCTGGTGGCATAAAAATATACAGGAATTTATTTTTAAGTCCTGGGGCTTTGTAAACATCCCTTATCAAACAGGCGAACTCCCCAAAATAACTATCCAGAAAACTATTAGGTTTCATTTCTCTGGTAATACCGTATTCGATTGGAAGATTCTTCTCCTCAGGCTGATAAGTGCCAAAAACTCGATCCCAGATATTCAGCAGGTTACAAAAATTTGTATCCATATACAATGGATTTTTAGCATGATGTACCCTATGGTGCGAAGGTGTCAGAATGTATTTATACAAAAAGCCCAATTTACCATCCTTCATCAGTTGTTCACCTATATGTATAAAACCACCGTAAAACCCATCAATAAACATAATTACAAACAACATCGGCGGATTTACGCCTAATAAAATGCATACCGTAGTTCTAATCACATCCGCATAAGGCCCCTCCAGAAAAAAGTGTGCATAAGATACAGACAGATTCATAGCCTGTGGTGCATGATGAGTAGAATGCAGGCACCAGAACAAGCGAACTTTATGACCAAGATAATGATAAATGAAATGCCCGAATTCCCATACTATATAGCCATAAATAAACCAATACCAGGTAAAACTAGTTTTAAAGATAGCATACTTCTCAAAAAGCCCTATACAAAATACAATTGCAGCTATGGAGATAAATCGTCCTACAAAAGCATTAAAAACGTACGAAAAGAAAGATATTTTATAATCAATGGCTTTAAATTTCCTTAATATTAAAGCCGTTAATATCTCAATTACCAAAACTATTGGAAAAAGAGGCCCAATAATAGAGGTAAATCCGTCGTAAGTTAAAAAGGAGCTGTAATCCCCAGAGTTAACGATCTTGATAAAATTTCCAATACCAAAGAAACCGATAACCCAATCATAAATTGCTTGAAAAAAATCCATCATAATACTTTGTGCTATTTGGTTAAGGCTATTTATATTGTATATACATATATACAGATATTTTTTAAATCCCGCACATAAAAATATAAAAAAACTATTCAAACTCAAATAATTCAATGAATCAAATGAATTATTACATTTTTATTATCTTCGTATGTACATACATTAAAAACCACAAACTCATGAAGATTTATTCGGCATATCTATTGGCCCTTACCTTTCTTATTTGCTCCTGCTCATCCACTAAACAAAGTGAAGAACAACAACTCGCAAAATCTATTCTGGCAGACACCTCCATGCAAATAGTAGACAGCATGGCCAGAACTGCCATAAAAGAAGGGTTTAATGCAGGAAGTGGTTACTCGCAGATCTGGGCACGCGATATGAATACCTTTATTGTAACCGCGCTCGAGGAGACTTCCAAAGAAGAAGTTAAAGGGGCCATTTTAGTCTTCTTCGCGCTTCAGCAAAAAAATGACGAGATGGTGGATGGTTATGTCTTGAAAAAGGACTTCACATGGAACGATGATACACCTTACTATTCTGATAACGACCCTAAGCATGTAGGCTTTAAAAACACTGTTGAAACAGATCAGGAAACCTCATTAATTCAGCTTGTAGGAAAATACGTTAAGAAAACAGGAGATACAAGTATTTTAAGCGAACAAATTGCCGGTGTAACCGTATTAACAAGAATGGAACGCATGATCAGGTATTTACTTAAGGAAAGATACAACAAAAGTTATGGCTTGCTTTACGGAGCAATGACGGCTGATTGGGGAGATGTACAGCCTAATGATGACTTTGGCTGCGACTGGAACAACCTATCTGATGAAGCAATAGATGTATATGATAATGCAATGCTAATTATTGCACTCAACTATCTTCAGGAAATGACCACTGATAAAAACCAGATCACCCAATGGAAAGAATTACAGAAATCAGTTAAAGCAAACGTGAGAAAACACCTGTGGGACGAAAAAAGGAAGAAATTCATTCCTCATATTTATCCGGGAAAATCTCCTGTCCCCGCAGGCTTTGACGAGAATAATATTCACTATCACGGAGGTACTGCGGTTGCTATTGAGGCAGGATTATTATCAAAAGATGAAATTGCAATCGTTAACAAACAAATGGTTGAAAACGTAAAGCTTTCGGGCATGCCAAGTATTGGCCTTACCATATACCCTACTTATCCTGAAGGCCTTTTCCGTGGAGGGATGTCAAAACCATACATTTATCAAAATGGAGGAGATTGGACCTGGTTTGGAGGAAGAATGATCCAGCAATTGATTGCTAATGGATTTGTAAAAGAAGCTTATGAAGAAGTTCGCCCTATGATTGATCTTGTTATCAAAAACCATGGTTTCTATGAATGGTATGGCAAAGGTGGGGTACCAAGCGGTTCTGGCAAATTCAAAGGCTCTGCAGGTGTTCTTAGTAAATCAATTACTCAGTTTAAAGACTGGGCAAACGAACAGAAATAACGACCTCTAAAGCCCCTCAATATCGCTGATCTGCTTGCCAATATCTTGTACTACAAGTTCATCAAGCAGCAGATCAGCATGCCCGGATGTTTCATCGTACTCATAAATGGGGTAACCACCGGAATCCAGATCGTCAGCCGAAACAGCCTCCCAGCTCCCTGATTTGCTCATAAATATTTCCCCTACAAGTCCGCCATGACAAACCACCTTATAACTGCCTGCTTCCTGGGGGTGTATGTTTAAATCAACCTTTTCCCCATGGCTGGTGATGATAATATTAAACGGGTCCATAATTTGCTCTCCTAATGTACCTTATAAACCAACAACAGACTAAATAGTTTTCATTTCAGGATTTTTTTCTATGCCGCAATACCGACCATTCAATGCCCTGCAGTAGCAACTTCCTGTAATTGGGATTTCCAAAGGCTTCCGGCCCATGTCCTAGTTGGATGAACAATACATCTGCTTGTCCATAGGTATTAATCCATGCGATATCATGTGAACTCCCTGGATGAGTAGTACTAAGCAGGGGTCTGATGTTTGGCTGAGTACCAAAATGGCCATATACTTCATCGTAAATCTCGAAATCTTTAAGCCCTTTGGTAACAGGATGCTTATGGTCTTCAATTTTTACGGGTATAATAACATCGTGCTGGTAGCTTGATTTTATGGTATCCCCTTTTACAACGGTTGCCTGCTCATAATATTTACCTCCAATGATCTTCTGAAACTCATCCCAATCCTGATAAGATACCAAAGAATGATGCAAAAATATCATTGCCTTTCCCTTGTTCAACAAATGCATATAAGCCTGTTTTTGTACAGAAGTAATGGAATTGTACATATCGTAAAAAACCAGGGCATCATACTTATCAACAGCCGGAGAGGCGATCAGCTCATTGGCTGCAGGTTGTTCCAGTTTGTCATAGCTAATATTCTTGCTTAATGAATCAAACATATGATAAAACGGCTCCTGCTTAAAACCATGCCCGCCTGTAATGACCAGGATGTGTATCTTCTTCTGTGCAAAACAAGCTATACTAATGATACATAGCAGGATGGTCATTCTCATTGATTTCATAATTTTCATATTATTGTTAGCTCCAGCTGTTCGCCTCTTTTTGTATCAAACGTAAATGTTTTACCAGCTAACACCTCTACCTTCTGCCCGTTCCTGATTAACTGCACTTTTTTTCCCAACCAAGGGTTGTCTATACTGCATGGTCTACCCGCCTCGCTTACTAGTTTAACATATTCAATTTTGCCATTTTTCAGGCGGCTGCTTACTAAGAAAGCACCATAGGCCCGCAATTGCTCAAAGCTTGCATCTTTAGCCTTGTTCCAGTTTGGAAATATTCTGATCACCTGTTCATAACTCTGCATCATCATTTCGTTTATCGTTAATGGAACCGCGGCAAGGGTTTCTGTCCCTCCACCATCAGCAGTGATCCACAGATTTGGAAGCGATTGCAGTGCAATCCGGTCTTTCAGCTGTTTAATAATTTCATCAGAATCATATCCAACCCTTACCGCGGCAGGAAAACAGGTTTCAATTCCATTACCCAGCGTATTTGCCCATTCACCCGGAGCTTTCATTCTTTCCTTCCATCTGCTTACATCACTAAGCAGGATCTGGTTAAAAGCTGAATCCGTTTTAGGGCCACATACACCACCCGGAAGTATCAACCCATGGATAGAAACCCGTGCCAAACCGGAAATACGGCTATGCCTGACCGAAGGGCTCTTTTCAACTTCTTTTAAGCTCAGTTTACCATCTACTTCACCCACAGTAAAATCACTTATATGTTTTACAATATGCTGCCATTTATCTACCCTTTCAGGGTCGACTTTTAAAAAGCTACTTACATCAATGATTCCCTTAAATAACATTTTCACAAGGCCAACAGAAAGTGTCGAATTAAAATCGCCCAATTGATCTCGCCATTTCCCCTTATTTTTAAGGTTTGGCATCACCTCACCATAATGATCCATATAAATCACATAACGCCCGTTCTCAAACTTTAAATAATCCTCCCAAAAATCAGCACATTCCAGCATATAAGGATAAACTTTTTGGGCATAAGCGGTGTCATAAGTACTGTAAAAACGCATCAGCATATTCCCTACACTAAAAACAGCGTTGATCTTTTGGCCTAAAAATTTATATCCTCCATCAATGGTATTCTCCTTTGTCGCATATCTTTTTTCCATTTCATCCGGAGTAAGCGGCCAGCGGGTAGTTACCAATCCCTTAGGGCCTATTCCAACGGGATAATAAATCCCTTTAATATGAAGTAATTCCTGGGCGTGTTGTTTTCCCTTTTCCATATAATCCAATAAGGGCTGATCGAAATTAGCCGTCTGATCTATGTAATTGGACGAATATGCAGCCCAATAGGGAGCCTGGTAGTTATAATTTAAATGATAATCCCCTCCCCATGAGGATGAATCCCTGGTTATAAATGGTCCCCAGATACCGGGAGCAAATTTATTCCCTCTTGAAGTAGATCCGAACAGATATTGTGAAGCATAATAATACTTCTCAATTAAGGAGTCGCCAATTTGAACGTTTGAGCGGCTCCAAAAATCCTTCCACCAGCCCTCATGTTCTTTCTTTATGGCCGCAATTGAATTTTGTGTTGTAGACTGCGCCTCTTGGATCGTCTTTTCCTTCCAATCATTTTTATCGTAATTGGTATACATGGTAACAGATAGGGTGAGTTTCTGGTTGGCTTTCATATTAAGCGTCCCATCTTTCTCAACTTTTCCGCCCAGTACTTTTAGTGCGATAGCAACATACGAAGGCCATTCCAGTAATGGAGTATTCTCGAAAGAGCGGGTTACCCAAATCACATCTCCATTAATACCTTTTGTGTTTACAGAGGTATTTCCTTCAGTAGCATTTAAGGCAAGGTTCATTGTAAAGGCCTTATTTGCTGTAAATTCTGCAATCACCGTATTCGTTGTAGCCGATACCCAGGAGTTAAGGATTACTGTAAGATCATCCTTCGTAAACTTTCCCGCAATTAAGGCCCTGTCCTGAATTTGTTCTGCATAATAATTAGCGCCCTTAAGGGCGCTAATATGAACTTCCAACCATCCTGGCAAAGCAATACCTCCTCCGGGATAAACCGGATATGCCCGCCAGAAATCATTTTTACCTAAGTAGAACAACAATTTATCAGGGCTACCACCAAGGGTAAGCCCAATATCTCCATTTCCCGCCAACGGACCATCTGGAGTTTTTGACGTTGGGACCTTTTTAGGCGCAGTTGCGAAAACAGCTTTATATCTTCCTGAATATATTTCCTGTGCCTTACTTTTTTGAGCAAAACAGAACAGGATCAGAAACATGGCCCACAGACTACGCACTACCTAAAAGTTTGGATTCTGTGTCCACACGGCTTTCATAATATCCATTTGGCTCAATGGAATCGGAAAAAGGTAAGACTTAAACTTTCTCTTTGTTCCTTTGGCATCATAAGCTACCTGAGGGATAACCTGATCTGCTATTTTCCATCTGATTAAATCGTTGTACCGTAAACCCTCAAAGGCAAGTTCTACTCTACGCTCGTTTCTAATGATTTCACGGGTCAGCACAAGCTGTGCCGGCATATTAACTCCAGGTCTTGCCCTTACATCATTCAATGCCTTTAAAGCACGCGGGTCAGCACCTTGCCCATTTTCAAACATGGCCTCAGCATACATCAGCAACAGATCGGCATAGCGGATTTTAACCATATGCTGATCACTCAATGTAGCACCAGATGCATTATTTATAGCAGGATTTACCCATTTTTTAAAGGCCATAGTGGTATAAGGAATTTGTCCTTCAGCCGTACTTCCAGCTTGTTTAAAGCCTCCCGGATTGTATGCCCACGGATCCCCCGCTTCAAAAATGGTCATCTTTCTGCGCGGATCATTTGGCTCATAAGCATTCTTCAGTTCTACCGTTGGAAATACCGACATACGCCCACCAATAACCTGATCCAAAGAGTGATAATCATCTGGGGCTTTAAATTGCACAGAGAACATGATCTCTTTGTTGTTAATTTGATTACCAAAAAATATACCTGCATAATTATCAGAAAGCCTAAACGGATTACCGGCATCACCAATTAATGTCCAGGCTGCATCAGCCGCCTCACCATATCGTTGATTATTTAACAGCACCCTGGTTTTAAGCGCTATTGCTGAACCTTTTACTGCACGGCCGTCACTAAATGCAGTTGCTGGCAAGTAAGAAATGGCCAAATCAAGATCTTTCAGGATCTGGGCAACTACCTCGGTTTTAGGTGATCTGGGTGTTTTCAAAAAATCGCCATCCAATGTAGCTGGTTTCAAAATAAGTGGCAAATCTCCATAAAGCTGGGTAAGATCATTATAGTAAAAAGCCCTTAGAAACAAAGCCTCGCCTTTCATTTTGTTCCGTACAACATCTGTAATTACACTAACACGGTCTATGTTGTCCAGAAAATAATTACAATAAGCAATTCCCTGAAAACCAAAAGTAAAAGATTTACTCACAATTCCTGTTGTCGCAGAATTATGCTCTCCCCTCATTACAATATCAAATGCTTCGTAATTAGAGGTATTGGACGCATTGTCAGACAGCGCTTCCCAGTAAAGGAAATTACCGCTTTGCCCTGCCCCATTGGAAATAATTGGTTCTTTAAGCTTATAATAGCAAGCTATAAGTGCCTTATTGGCCTCTCCTTCTGTTTTCCAAAAATTTTCGGAATTGGGATTAGAAAGCGGATCTGTATCTAAAGTCTTCTTACATGAAAACACCATTGTGCTCAACATCATCAGAAGCATTGTTTTTATATATATAGTCTTCATAACATCAATGATTATAGTGTTACTTTCACACCGAATGAATAAATTTTAGCCTGGGGGTAAATTGCTGCCCGGCCACTGGCTGCTGCCCGTTCAGGATCGCTCCCTTTAAAAAAGTCGCTAAATGTTAGCAGATTGTCTCCAGATACATATAATCTTAGTGCCTTAATTTTAGCTCTGTTAATTAGCTTGGCCGGGAAGCTGTAACCCAGCTGAAAATTCTTTAACCTCAAATAAGAAGCATCCTGTAACCACCAGTCAGAAACCTGAGTATTAGGCGTATAATTTTCGTTGAAAATATGAGGGATGGTATTTGATGTACCTTCTCCATCCCAGGCATTTCTCCAGAACGTAGGCGGCGGCCCTGCTTGTCTGAATGGCGCAATTCCCCATTCTTTAACATAGATCTTACGGCCTTGAACTCCCTGGAAGAAGAAACTCAGGTCAAAGTTTTTATAATCAGCGTTGAAGCTTAGTCCGTAATTAAATTTAGGGAAAGCCCCTCCAACAACCATTCTGTCATCTGTAGTAATTTTGCCATCAGGAACACCATTTGGCCCACTTACATCTTTGTATTTCATGTCGCCAGGTTTAGGTTTAACAAGTGGAGTTGGACCATTGTCAATTTCGACCTGATTTTGATAGATGCCATCAAATACATACATAAAATAAGAGTTATAAGGCAGCCCTTCCTGATTGATCGTTCCATTGCCGCCATTAATTTCACGCGCACCATATTTCACTACCTTATTTTTGTAGGTCTCAAAATTCCCCTGCACTTTGTAATGAAAATCATTGATCTTGTTTTCGTATCCCAGCGAGACTTCGAAACCAGTGTTGTTCATTTCGCCAAGGTTTACTGTTGGACCGGCAACGCCTATAAAATCAGGCACCTGAAGTGGCCTCAAAATATCCGTTGTGTTTTTAGAATACCAGTCTACGCTACCAAACAACGATGATTTAAATAAACTGAAATCCAGACCTATATCGGTTACCGTAGTTGTTTCCCAGGTAATATTTCTATTAATCAGATCGGTTCGGGTTACCCCTTGCTGTAAAGAGCCTCCAATATTGTATAAAACCGGATTCAAAACATCCTGATATGGATAAGGCATTGATTCACCACCAAGCGATCGATTAACATTCTGGTTCCCAACCTGTCCCCATGATACCCGCGCTTTTAGGTTATCCACCCAATCAACAGATTTCAGGAAGTCTTCCTGCGAAATTCTCCATCCGGCAGAAGCAGATGGAAAAAATCCCCATTTGTTTCCTTTCGGAAAACGTGAAGAACCGTCATAACGGAAGTTTCCTTCCAGCAAATATTTCTCCTTGTAATTGTAATTGATCCTTCCAAATAGCGATTGTAGTGCCCATTGATAAGCATAACCATCGGCCAGCTGTCCACCCGGAGAATAAGACCCAAGTTCGATCAAATCATCAGAAGGGGCATTTCTTTTAAAGCCCTGTAAACGATCGTAGCGAAAAGTTTCCTGACTTCCTCCCAATAACGCAGAGAAGTTATGTACTTCATTAAAGGTTTTGGTATAATTTAATGTTCCGAATACAGTATACTGAACATCCTTTTCGTTTCGAACGGTCAGGTTATTTTCACCTACGGTTCCGTTCCATTGTGTATTGTACAGGTATTGTCCGCTTGCATCCGGCAGGAACATATATCCCGGTACACCAACAACATGTACCTTCGTTTGCTTATCATTATATTTTACTGCGCCTTTAATCTCTCCTTTTAATCCAGGAAGAATATCTACATCAAGAAATGCAGATGCCAGTGTATAATAGTTCTTGATATACCTTCCGCCATTTTCTGCCGTGGCCACCGGATTCTTATTTCCTCCTTCCTGAATAAAGGCTTTAGCAGCATATCTTCCACTTCCATCCGGAAGTTTTGGTGTAAATGTAGGGTGAGCAGCTAAGGCACTTAAAATCTGGTCTTCTGTCGAATTTCCATCAAAATTATTATTCAATGCAGTCTCATTCCGGTCTCCTTTAGAAAAAGCAATGTTGGTTCCGAAAGTGACTTTATTGTTCAAACTTGTTTTAAAGTTAAACTGTGCATCATATCTTTTATAACCGGTTGCTATAAGGATACCATCCTGATCAAGATAGCCGGCACCAAAATTATACGTTGTTCCTTCCTTACCACCATTAACACTCACATAATGCTGTTGCATTGGAGCTGTGCGAAAAATCGCATCCATCCAGTCGTAACTTGGGTATTGTGCAGGATTTGTAATGGCACCCTGGCGGTATTGCTCAATCTGATCGGGGGTATAGATTTGGTTGGCACTTGTACCGGTGTGCGCAATTGCTTTATTAAGCAATTCCATAAATTCAACAGAATTGGTAATCCTGTCATAGATAGAAGTGGCCCTCTGACTGCCATAATTATAGCTATAGTCAACATTTAATCTTCCTGCTTTACCAGCTTTGGTGGTTACCAAAACCACCCCATTTGCAGCCCTGGAACCATAAATTGCTGCCGAAGCAGCATCCTTTAATACAGAGATACTTTCTATCTGATTTGGGTTTACATTATTTAAATTACCTTCTACACCATCTATCAGGATAAGTGGATCATTGCCTGCACCACTAAAAGTACCCTGACCACGAATTTGTATAGTTGCACTCTCTGCTCCCGGCTGACCAGAATTCTGTGTTACCTGCACACCCGGCATTCTGCCTTGTAATAAAGAGGTTGTGTTTGGTGCCTGCCTGGTGGTTAACTCTGTACCCGTAACATTACTTACAGCCCCGGTGAGGTTCACTTTCTTTTGTGTGCCATAACCTACCACCACAATCTCAGAAAGCGCGCTGCTTTCTTCTTTTAACACCACATTAATGGAGGTACGGTTATTTACAGGAATTTCCTGTTGTGCAAAGCCAATAAAGCTAAATACAAGCGTTCCCGTTCCATCAGGCAAGGTCAGCGCATAATTACCATCACCATCTGTTATGGTACCAGTATTACTTCCTTTAAGTTTTATATTAACACCAGGCAATGGCCCGCCCTTTTCGTCAGTAACCTTTCCTTTAAGTTCTAATTTTTGAACCGAAGTACTTTTGGCTGGTATAATATCGGCCACATTATCTTTAATGATCACCGTTTTGTCCTTAAACATATAAGTAAAAGGTTGCCCCTCAAAACAGCGTTTTAATACTTCTTCAAGCGTTTCATTGTTAACTGAAATATCTACTCTTTTCGCTTTCTTTATATCTTCCAGATTGTAAAAGAAATCGTATCCACTTTGTTTACGGATTTCTTTAAACAATTGTTGCAGACTGGCATTCTTTTTTGAAAAGGTGATACGTTGAGCCTTACTTGCCTGGGCAATCTGCAAAAAGAGGGTGATTAGTAAAATTGTAGTAATCTTAACTCTCATAATTAGTTTACTATGATCTGTCTCTTTAAATCTGCGTAAAGCAGAATTCATAATCAGCAGAAATTTAGGTACAAAGCTCCGCGGCTTACATACAGATTGTTTGTAAAAGTTCATACATTTGTTTAGTTGGGGTTTAACGAAAAAATAACTCTTGGAGGGTAATCCCAGCCATTTTTTACCGGGAGTGGTTCGAAGCACTTCCGGTTTTTTAGGCTTGGCCTGGTTGTTACAGCATAATACCGATTCCAGGCTTTATTACCTCAAATCAGGGTATAAGTTGTGTGGTCATTCTTCTTCTCATGCTGTTTATTTTTTTGGTTAGTTATAAATATTTGCTTGTTTATTTTTTATCGCGCAATACCGTGATCCGATTGCCTTCAATTACAAAATGTATTTTGCCTGTGGACTCCATAATTCCTAATACCGACGATATGTTTTTTGAGCGGGAGATCAAGCCACCAAATTTCACATCATCAAACTCGCCTTTATAGATCACTTCTACATCATACCATCTTGCTACTTTTCTCATAATACTTTTCAGATCATCGCCATCAAATACAAAGTCTCCGTCTTTCCAGGCCAGAATACTTTCCGTATTCACTTCTTTTACATTTATTTTCTGATCACCCAGCTCGCTCTGCTCACCTGGCCTTAACAATACGTTGTTATCAGTCGCATTCACATTAGATTTTGAGCGGATTACCCGAACACTACCTTCTAAAAGGGTAGTTTTTATTGGGCCTTCGTCTTTGTAACTGTTGATGTTAAAGTGTGTTCCCAGAACCTCTACTTCTTGTCCTTCGCTTTTAACAATAAATGGGATTTTACCGGGTAGTTTAGCTACTTCAAAATAGCCCTCTCCTTTCAATTCAACAACTCTTTTACTTCCACTAAATTTAGTTGGATAACGTAATAATGAAGCGGCATTTAGCCAAACCCTTGTGCCATCAGGCAAATTAACCTGATACTTTCCTCCATTGGGCGTTTCTATGGTATTGAATAACTGAACTCCATTTTTACCCTGGAGGTCAGAGTCTGATACTGTGTAAACCAGCTGACCATCTGCAGTTTTATTAATTACCAAGCCCTCCTGTTTAACCACCTCACCATTAGCCGCATCGGTTAATGAAATCCTTTTGCCATCGGCAAGTGTTAAAAATGCTTTGTTACCTCCCGGAGGGATGTCTTGTTTTTTTGAAACGCCAGCTATTGAGGGGCGGTTCCCTGGCTTGTTTAAATAAATAAAACCAATGAAACCGATGATGCTGATTACAGCTGCCCAACTGGCAACTTTAAGTAAGAGCTTACTTATCTGAACAGGCTGAGATTCCTTATCCTTCTGGGCCGACAATGCCGCCCATACCTCGTCTTTAGTATTGCTAATAATTTTATGTGAAGGAGCCTCCTTTCCAGAATGTAATTCCAGATACCAGCTTTCAACAATTGCTTTTTCTTCTTCAGAGCAATTGCCGGCCTTGTATTTTTCTAACAGTTCTCCGGGATCCCTATGCATACAATATATTTGGTATTTATACTTTATGCTACTATGACAGGAAAGCTGGGGGGTATGGGGTACTTATTTTAATAAAAAAAAGATAAAGGAATAAAATCCCGCTATCGGACTGCCCGTCATCTCGAATGTAAAGAGAGATCTCTTGGCCACGGAGTAACTGCGAACCTTTGCATAATCAGGAGATTTCTCCTATCGTCGAAATGACGGCAGCTTAAAACAATCTGGCATTGGTATTCAAACGCTATATGAAGTACAAAAACAAACTATAAAAAGCAATAACAAATAAATCAAACTTGGGCCTAAGTATGCGTAAAGCCTTTTTCACATGCATGCGTACGGTCTGTTCAGATATCTGAAGCCTAACTGCAATCTGTTTATAAGAGAGGTAGTCTCTCCTGCTCAGTTCAAACACTTCTCTCATTTTAGATGGTAAGGCCGAAATTTCCCGTTCAATCATCTTTCTCATTTCAACCTCCCTTATTCTATGATCTGCAAAGTAGGTATCGCGATCTATAAAGCCAGCCAGTGAGCTGATGTATTTATTTTCTACAGCATTGTGCGAAATACGGTTTATAATACGGTTCCTGATGGCCGAATATAAATAAGAAGATAGGCTACGATCAAATGAAATGGTTTCGCGACGCGTCCATAATATTTCAAATAATTCCTGAACTACGTCTTTTGCCTCGTCCTGATCGTTTAAAAGCTTACAGGCATGTACAAATAATAAACCATAAAAACGGTCAAAGATGGCAGTGTATGCCAAATGATCTCCTTTCTTCAAGAGATCAGCCAACTCCTCATCGTTTAATTGTTTATATAATAACATTGGTAAAACTGTAAATGGACTTTACGCCCATGCCCGACACAATTATTGAAACTAGAATTTTATATTTGATTAGTATCCAGATCAAATGTAACACATTACCGCTCCCGTGCTTACGCTCATATTGGCTTTTTATTCAACTATTTTGCCATAAAAGGTTTTTGGTTTAATTATTTAAATGAAAGATGCAGAAAGGATACACCCTGTCTTGGCAGTAAGATTTCTAAATTAGCAGTTCCATTTTTAGTTTTAAGTATCGAAGGTTTTTCGAGCATAGCCAGTTGCCCGGCTTTTTCAAGTTGTTTGATTTGTACAGCTGTCGGACTTACCGGAGAACCCATTTTTTTCCAAACTTCGTACGAATTGCTGTGCTGATCATCAATACGATAATGTTTAAGCTCTATTGTTTTCGAGGGCAATCCATTAAGCTGAATGTTAACTTTTTCGGCGCTGCCTTTTTCATCAGCATCATGATAATTCCAAACCATAACCGCAGCAGATTTTGCATCTTTTGATGCCAATGCGCCAATATCTGTGTGGGCACCACGAATACCAGATGCTAAAATACTATCCAGAGGATACATTCTGTTTGCATCAACCTTTACCAAATCACCTCTCATCATTCCAAACATCCTGAATACATTCAATACCGGTTTATCAACTCCATTAGTTGCCAGGTCTCTGAAACCATAAAACCATGGTTGGTTTTCAAATTCAAAAGCCCAGGTAACCGCACCAATCAGGTTAGATTTCAGTAAGTGAGCCAGTTCATATTTACGGGCAAAAGATGCGGCAGTATAGCTGGAATACATGGTTCCGTTTCGATATGCATTTTGAGGATCAGTAGCCATACCGCAAGCGGCACATCCTTCGGGGTCCGACTCTCCAATCACTATCGGTAGATCCTTTAACTGCGGATAAGCCGCAATGACCTTTAAATTATCATTAATGTTTCGAAGCTGACTACGGATTCCCATAACCACTCTTCCATTTTCCAATTTTGGAGATCCTTTGGCATGAAATAAAAGGATATCAAGCGGCGATCCGGTTTTTCCGGTTGCATAATTCGTCTCAAACAAACAGTGTTTTATAAAAGCATCCTGAAATTTCATTGCTCCCCCTGTAATATCAGTCCCTCCAATTTTTGCCGTTGGCAAAGCTCTTTTAACAGCATCGGCAGAATAATCATATAATTTAAAAAATTCCTGCTGTGTTCCTCTCCAATATTGCGAATCTGGTTCGTTCCAAAGTTCCCAATACCAGCTTTCTACTTCTTCTTTTCCGTAACGCTCAACACTATGTTTTACCCATTGATAAACAAGCTCTGTCCATTTATTGTAATCTTTAGGAGGATACGCCCAACCAGTAAAAATATCGCTGTATTTATCACCTGGTTTCCAGTTATGTTTATAAGGAACAGGTTTGCTCGAGAGTGCTTCGGGCATAAAGCCAATCTGTGCCAGCGGTTTCATACCTCTTTTGATATAAGTATCAAAGATACTGTCGATAATAGACCAGTTATAAACCGGATTTCCACTGGCATCTTCGGTATAAGCATTTGTTGAGCCCCATTTTAAAGCAGCCACACCATCACCGGTTACCAATAAACTATGCGCCCTAACGAACACCGGTACGGGACTTGCCGCCGCAATTTCGGTCAGTAATTTCTTACCATCCTTCATATAGGTATAATTTGGTTCATCATATCCAAACCAGGCCCATAGTGGTTTCATTGGCGCTATTGATGCTGAAAAATCAACAGCAACCTTTACCGGCTCATTTTTATTCGTTTGAGCGTAGGCAAGGCTGTTTATGCCTACTGCAATGATAAAGAGTTTAATACTTTTTTTTAATAGCATGTGCTTTGGTTTAAGCGATATATCTTTTATACGATTAACGATCATCCAAATTAAATATATAGCTTTTTTTCTTTCTAGTATAATCCGCTAAGCCAATTGAAAAATAAAGTGCCTCTAAAATTACCCGCAGATTCCAGAGCGCTTATACGGCGATTTCATCGTCAGCATAAACAGGGAGATAACAGGGAGGTAACAGGGACATAGTAGGGATAAAATCCTTTTAATATCCCTATATAGTTCTAATCAAATTTTTATTTATAAAAAGATATTAATATATTATATATCAACCTTTTAGCAATTATAATTATGGCAATTATCAAAAACGGAATTTTAGGAGGATTTAGCGGAAAAGCGGGCACTGTTGTCGGTTATCAATCAAAGGAAAGAAGCCTTATGCGTGGCAAACCAAGGCTTAGAACAAGCCCACCCACGCCAAAAGAATTAATAAACAGAGAAAAATTCGCCTACGTGCAGGCATGGCTACAACCACTACTTGAATTTTTACGTGTTGGATTTCAGGGATATGCGGCCAATTTTGAGGGTTTTGTAGCTGCAAAATCTTACAATTCTAAAAATGCGCTAATTGGGATTCCCTCCTATTTCCAGATCAATCCGGCCCTGGCATTGGTAAGTTTTGGAGATATGAGCCAGGCCACCACTGCAACAGCCGTTGCAGAAAGCGGAAATGTAATTAGCTTTAGCTGGACAGGTGGCAATTTTGCTTATGACGACAGAGCAATGCTGGTGGCTTATGACATAACCGGTGAGCGGGCAAAATTTAATACCGCATCTGAAAGAGCTAAGGAAGGATTTGCCAAACTTAAGATGGATGAAAGTTTTGTTGGAAAACAAGTAGATGTATATCTGGCCTTTGTGTCGGAAGATAGAAAACGACGCAGCAACAGTCAGTACCTTGGGTTGGTTACTGTTTTGTAAGTGTTGCTTCTATTTGCTGGCTTTTAACATAATTGGCGATCATTGAGCGGACAGACTTATGAAAATAGGCCTTAACATCACTAATGCTTCCGATCTGTAATTTGTTATGCCAGAATTTGACAAAAAATTCGACTAATAAATCATCTGCAACACTTTCATTTTTGATTGTCTTAACCGTATAACTAAATAAATAAGGATACAATGATTTGTGAAGCAAGGCAAAAGACTGCTCTTCGCCTTTTATTGAGTTATCCCACAACTCCGTCAATTCATTAACTTTTTGCATGTTTAAATATTTGGCTTATTCAAACTTACAAAAGCTAAACCTGTTTAGCTAACAATAAACAAGTTTTATTCATTTAATAAAAAAATAGCATAAAAAATATCAAAGTCACATAAAAACAATTACTATTATTAAAAATATTAACGGTTTTATTATTTATCTGGCAAGCTTTCCTTAAGCGAGAAAAATAAAGTTCCAAAACCTGCATTATCTGCATTAAACCCCGCACCTTCGGGTCTTAATTTATCTGCCGCAGCCTTTGTATATTTATACTGTTCAGCTGGTATTCCCTTTACCCTAAAGGCATAATGATTATACACCTGTTCAAAAATAGAGCGGAGGTTGCCCCTACCATTGGTAGAAATTGTGGATGCAGGAAACCGGCCGCTAATATCCATGTGGGGTTCAAAGGGTACATCTTCACCTAAATTATATTTGGCCGTGTATTCGAATCCTTTTAAAAGTCGGTTATCTGAGAATTTATACATGTCCAGGCCCTGATTCCATCCAATTTCGCACATCTCGGCAAGGTGACCAATTCCCAACATACTGTGTGGCTGATCGCGGCCGCTCTCTTGACCCTGCCCGGCTTCATTGACAATGTAATGCAAAAGACTCCCATTTCCAGGGCCTCTGTAAAAAAAATCTACTGCCTTATCAAACATCTCATGATCATCATTAAAAACTGCAATAGACATCATACCTTTCATACAAGCTAAATCCCAGTTTCCATGTGCCCAAAGCGCAAAATATTGGATGGGAGGATAAAATACATTACTAAACATGTCCTGGCATTTCTTAATTTCTGCCTGCGACCATTTAGGATAAGTGGCACGCATAATTTCGGCAGCACTGGCCATTTTAAATACATTCAACCCTGCTCCAAGCTCTACATCGGTACCATCAAAGATTTTAAAGGTATCAGACCAGGCATTGATAATCCGAACCGCTGCTTCTGCATGAGCTTCATCTCCGGTAATTGTCCACATCAGTGCATTCTGATAAGCAGCACATACATCCTTTTCAAGATTACCTATGTTTTTCCCGGCTCCCGTTAGCAGACTTCTTTCTGCATGTGCCGCTGCGCTTGGCTTCCAGCTGGCGCTAGAATAAGGACTTTGTTTAAATTTTTCAAATCCGCTCTTCCAGGGTTCAATTCCCCTGGCTACCATATCCTTCATTCTTAGCAGGTCGGAAGACGAATGCAGCAGGCCAGGATGTGTAAAAGGAGCCGGATGATAAGCTTTCGGCTTTTCCAATTTTAATACCTGTGCATTACTCATTGATGAAATAATCACTAAAAAAGTGCACATGAAAATTCTGGCAAATAAAAATCTGATCATTGTATGTTGTTATTTTAACAGTAAAAATGAATTAGGCAGTTTCGGATTTCCGTTAGGATACTCGATATACTGCTTACTTAAAGCAAAAAAACCGATGAAATCTGCATTAAATTCGGGATGTGTTGTTACGTTCCCCTTCAGGTTAACTTTAACATTTGCACCACGCTCAGTGTGTATCAAATGGAAATTGGCATCATCTACAAAATTGTTGTAATCTATCTTGCATCCCGTACAGCTTTGGGTATCCAGCTTTTGTTTTACAAAAACATTCCCAAACCAGCGATGGTCTATATTGAGAGAAGGAATGGTTTGTTTGATGACTAAAGTATGGGGCAGATAATTACTTGTGGCCACCGATTTCCCTGGCTGACGTTCATTGGTAAAACTACAATTGTAAAACAGGTTTTTGATAAAAACATTCGCTTCACTGGCGAGCATTTTGACACCTGATTTTCCGGCCTGATTTCCCGAAGCAAGCACATTGTTGTCGACCAGCGCCGGCCCATGGCTGTTGAAAAGATATATTGCATCAGCCCCTGTATCAGAAATTATATTTTCGCTGATCCGCGTAGCCTGAAACAAGGGTCCCAGATAAATACCAAAACCTTGCTTTCCTTTGATCTGGCGGATTAAGTTCCCTTTAATCACAGCGTCTATGGCCACTGCCAATCTGATGCCGGCAGATTCTGTGCCTGTGTACAACCCTTCGGTATTGATCTTTTCAATCAGGTTTCCATTTATCAAACTTGCAGTGCCTCCCGCTAAACCAAAAATTCCTGCCTGGCCGCAGTTTAATATATGGTTATTACGAATGACGTGATGACCAACCTTTTCGATTTCTTTATAATTGCTTAACTCCGGGTTTCTTGGGCTGGCTTCAGGATACGTTTTACCGGTATTACCAATTGAGATACCCACGCCACTGCAATTGTCTACGGTGCAGTTTTGGATGATCCAGTGTGTTCCTCCACCCGTCTCAATTGCTCCTCCCTGTTTTCCATAGATGCTGGAAATGGCGCTCACTACCTGACTCACATGAATTCCATCTATCGCAATATAATTTACATTTTCCAAAGCTGAAATTCCGGATGACCTTACGGGTATTTCGGTAAGCGATTCGTTGGGATTGCTTTTACCAAAATTTGCTTTGATCATAACTTTTCCACCACCGTTTTCTGCTATCCAGCTTAATACAGCTCCATTTACGTGTTTAAGCTCATTCTGCTGCTGCATTTTTACATTATTGAAAAAAATAATGCCTTTAAACGATGAGGTATCTATAAGCAATTTCCAAATGCCGTTTTTTTCTTTGGTCCAGCTTTTTGCCTGTTCAGAGCCTCTAATGCTTACGGTTTCGCCTTTAGCGGCTTTTATGGTAATCCTTTGTTGTTCAGATGCCCCACTCCTATTTAATACTACGAGTTCCCTGTACATACCTTTCCGAACAATCACCTGGTCCCCTGGCTCTGCTTTTAATATAGCCTGGCTAATAGTCAAAAGCGGCCGCGCAAAGGAACCATCGGCAGAATCATTTCCGGATTTGGATACGTAAATCAACTTACCAGAGCCTGGTGTCTCCTGAAAAAAAGCATTAACCAAAAAAGATTGGGCAAGGCAAAGACTAAGAAACAAAACAATTTTTTTCATTTAAAATCTAGTTATAATGATATGACAACATAATGGGCTTTTTATACTCATTGGCTCACTCATCATGCTGACCACGAAATAGCTGCGAAGCAAAATTATCAATGACAGATTGTTTAAAACTGTCGTCATCTCGAACGTTGTGAGAGATCTCTTGAACTGGCAGAACCAAGGGATCTCTCACAACGTTCGAGATGGCGATGTGCCTTGCATGACGAAATGTACCCATATGTTATTCCCACCACGGCAGAAATAAAGCTAACAAACTATAATTTATATACAAAACACACCAATAAAATCTGGCAAGAGAGTATTGAATGGAAAGTGCTGCGTCTATAGATAAACCACTTAAACCGAGCGTATGAAAAGGATTCCTTAGGATAAAGAGATTTTATGTTAATTAATCTTGCCGCAACTATTTAGAATAGGAAAGCGGTCTTTTTATTTTTCCATTTAAAGAACCAAATAAATTTATGAAACTTCACTTACAAAATTCAACTCAATGGAGTAAGATTATGAGGGTTGGATTTGGTCAGATGATTCTATTTTCATCATTGATCAATCTAGCCTATTCTAAATCCTCTAACACTCATAACACCCCTGATAGCTTTTCGGATCCCCACTATGCTAGTATAAAGGGCTTAAAAAATAACAGCAGAAATCATTTTGCAAAAATGGATCAGGTAGTGTCGGGTACTGTAACCGATGCCAAAGGAGAAGCAATTCCGGGAGTATCTGTTAAAGTTAAAGGCACCAATCTGGGTGCGGTTACAGATAAAAACGGAAAATTTAAGTTAACCGTACCAAATAGTATAAGTATTCTGGTTTTTAGTTCCATTGGGTTTGAAACGCAGGAATTGGCAGTTAATAACAAAGAAGTTATTAATGTGAAACTAAAAGAAACAAATGATGTATTGGATGAATTGATAGTTGTAGGTTATGGAAAGCAAAAGAAAGCGACACTTACAGGTGCTGTAGAAACTATTGACCGCAAAGTGTTCCAGGATCGTGCTGTAACTAATGTGGGCCTGGCATTGCAAGGTCAATCGCCAGGACTGTTGGTTACCCGTAGTTCACCCCGCCCTGGTAACGAAGGTTTAGCATTCAGGATTCGTGGGAATTCTTCTGTGAATGGTAGCGATCCATTGATTATTGTGGATGGTGTCCCTGTTCTCAATTCCTATTCCTTCCAGAATATGAATAGCGATGATATTGAGAGCATTTCTGTTTTGAAAGATGGGGCCGCAGCAATTTATGGTTCACGGGCTTCCAATGGTGTGATACTGGTAACAACTAAGAAAGGAAAAGGCAAATTACAAGTGAATTACAATGGTAATGCGCGTTTTAATACCAACGGTATTACCGGTTATTCGCCCAATATGCAGCAATATGCTTCAATATGGCTAGCGGCAAACAAAGAAGAAGCCGGACCAAATTACTGGGTTTGGGGAAATAAAGAAAACCTGGAGAAAATGCAGCAAGGTGTGGAAGGCAGATATGATCTTTTTGGAACAGATTACTATATCTTTAATGCTAACCGATTGGATGAGATGTTTGCCACGCGTTATTCTCAACAGCATAATTTAAGTATTTCCAGAGGTACAGACTCAACAGGATATCGTCTGTCTGTGGGTTATGCAAACAACAGAGGAAATTTGGCTACTGCTTATGACGGACAGAAACAATACAATCTTCACTTTAACCACGACTATAAGCTATCTGATAAATTTAAACTTGAATCGAATGTTAGTTTGGTTAATGCCAATACCAGTACACCTTCTGTTGGGCTAGACAATACACTTTATGCTTACGACATGCCTTTTTATCCAGCGAAAAATCCTTTCGGGCAATGGTTTGCCACATTTAACGGAATTGACGGGGGTGCCAACAGAAATGCAGCGGCTATGACAGCTGCCGGTGGGCGAGAAAATAAAAATTCACTTACCGGAAGAGTGGACGTAACCGCCACCTATCAGATTTTTAAGGATCTTGCCCTGGAAGGTTTGGCATCTTTGCAAAACGAGAGATTTAACTCAGAAAGATATGTATTACCTGTGCAGTTGTACAATTGGTATGGCACGCCCACAGGGATTGGTTTAAATACCGGAGGTACAAATAACACTTACAATACTTATGCCTGGCAAGGGCTTTATCAATATTACTCGGCATTGTTACGTTATGAAAAAACATTCAATGGTGTACACAATATATCGGCGGTAGCAGGCCTCAATGCAGAAAAAAGCAACTCGCAACAGGTAACGGCTAACCGTGTGGGTTTTGAAGACCAGGGCGTTTATGATATTAGTCTGGCCGGGTTAGAAACGCAAACAAACAGCGGAACCAAGACCCAAAATGGCAGGTTTTCATACCTGACAAGATTGAACTATAATTATGCCGAAAAATATTTGGCGGAATTGATAGGCAGAAGAGATGGTAACTCCAGGTTTGCCTCAGGCTATAAGTTTAAAAATTTCGGATCTGCACAATTGGGATGGGTATTTACCAAAGAAAGTTTTCTGACGGGCATTACGCCAGTACTTAATTTCGGTAAAATAAGGGCTTCTTACGCAACTACTGGAAATGAGGCATCTGGCTTGGGTGCTTTCGATTACCTGTCGACCGTCAATATTGGCTCTGCTGTTTTAGGTTCGCCTGCTGCACCACAGTCATCAAGTAGTTTGAACAACAACGGACTAATTAGTTATACCCGCACATGGGAAAAAGTAGAGCAAAAAAACCTGGGTATTGATCTGGAATTTTTTGACAGTCGATTAACTACCAACTTTGATATTTTCGAAAAAAACAATATTGGGATGCTAATCAATGTAAGCTATCCTTCTGTGTTAGGAGGTAACGCACCAAAAACCAATAGCGGCAAATTCAATACTAAAGGCTGGGAGTTTGTTATAGGCTGGAAAGACACAAAAGGTGACTTTAGCTATAATTTCGCTTTTAACATTGGTGATACAAAAACCTTGGTATCGGGAGTTGAAGGTGCTGATAGTTATAACGCTGGTAGAAACGGAATCGTAAACGGGCGCCCATGGCAATCCTGGTTTGTTTACAAAACAGATGGCTACTTTAAAAACCAGGCAGAAGTAGATGCATATTACGCTGCCTATGGGTCTAGTACAAACCTGGCCAACATGCCTAAAAACAATCAGGCAGTAGCTTTACGTCCTGGTGATACAAAAAGAGTTGACGTTGCAGGAACAGGTAATATTACCAATATAGGTAACGAAAAAAGCTCTTTGGTATATGCCGGTGATGGCACACCACATTTTAATTTTGGTTTCAATTTGGGTGGTTCATGGAAAGGGTTTGATTTAAACGCTTTCTTTCAAGGTCAGTTGAAACAGAATATCATGCGCAGCGGCTACATGGCTTATCCATTTGGTGCAATATTTACGAATCAGAATCCCGCATTTCTGGGAAAGACATGGACAGAGGGCAATCAGGACGCATTATTTCCTCGTTTAACAGTTAATGGAACCAGGGCTAAATGGAATTATGAAAATAATGATTTTATGTTGCAAAATAACCGATACATCCGTTTAAAAACGTTGATCGTAGGTTATACTTTACCTCAAAGAATTACGGAGAAGATAAAACTATCCAAAGTAAGATTTTACTTCTCAGGAAACGACTTATGGGAAGCAACATCTGTTAAAGATGGTTTTGACCCGGAAATGGGCGAGTCTTCTATAAATAGCGGTTATCCGTTTGCAAGAACGTGGTCGTTCGGTTTAAATGTTGGATTTTAACAACCAGTAATGATTAAAGCAATGAAAAAGATATTCAATTATATAACTATAGGGGTACTTGGCTTCAGTATTTCTGCATGCCAGAAGGATTTTATAGACCTGGACCCTACTGCACAATATACAGATGCAGTATATTTTAAGAAGTCCGCAGATTTTAAAGCATTTGCGGCCGATTTCTATGGCCAGCTACAGGGATGGAGTTTTGGTAATATGGACAATAGCTCAGATCTGTCTGCAAATTCCAATGGAAATGGTTATGATATTGGTTATGGCACCATCGTAGTTGGCAATAATGATTGGAATTATTCCGGTATCCGTAACTGCAATATTTTGCTTGCAAAAGCAAGTACCTATGCAAATGCAGCAGAAATTAGCCAGTATGTAGGCGAAGCTTATTTTTTTAGAGCTTATGCTTATTTTGGTTTACTTAAAACTTATGGTGGTGTACCAATAGTAACAACTGTATTAGATATAAATTCGCCTGAATTAAAGGCAAAACGCAATAGTCGTTATCAGGTGGTAGCACAAATTTTAACAGATTTAGATGAGGCTATTGCAAAATTACCTATTGAGCAAAACATAACTGCCACAGATAAAGGAAGGGCAAGCAAATGGGCAGCCAAGGCTTTGAAAGCCCAGGTCCAGTTGTATGAAGCTACCTGGGAAAAATATGTAGGGCAGACTCCTGATGGAGATGGCACAAGCAAGGGTGCCGGCACAGCCGGATACGACCCTGGTAATATAAACAAGTATCTTACAGATGCTGTAGCCCAATGCGAGGACATTATGACCAATGGGGGTTATGAATTATGGAATAAAAATGCCGATTCAAAAATGGCAAATTCGAGTTCATGGTATTTGTTCAATCTTGAGGATGCAGGGTCTAATCCAGGTGGGTACGACAAGACCTCTAATAAAGAATTCATTTTATATCGGACTTATGATTATACCTATAGACAGGCAAGACTAAACATAACCTGGACCTCGGGACAATTATATCCAAGTCGCAAATTTGTGGATATGGCGGTGTGTACAGATGGATTGCCACCGGCTAAATCGCCTTTGTTCCAAGGGTATCATACCGCAGTTTCAGAATTTCAGAATAGAGACAGACGTTTATTGAACTACTTGTACGCCTCCACTACCGCACCCGCATCTGTTACACTGGACTTTGGAGGCTTAGGGTCAAGTGGCTACGGAAACAGCAAATATGCGGTATACGGATATGGTTCAAGAAGGATTGACAATACTGAATCTGCCAATTGGCCAATTATTCGACTGGCAGAAATTTACCTGACTTATGCAGAAGCATTAGTTGAATTAAATGGTAACATCACTGATGCACAACTGGATGCTTCTATAAATAAATTAAGAGATCGTGCTGCAGTAGCACATTTGACCAATGCATTGGCCGGGGCTAACGGTCTGGATATGAAAGAAGAAATCAGAAGAGAAAGAGCAGTGGAGTTATACCGCGAGGGCAAGCGTTTTGATGACTTAAAACGCTGGGGCATTCTGGAAGTCTCTTTAAATGCTTCTCGATTGGGAAGAGTTGTAGGAGATGCAAGTTATGCCACACCATTTAAAGATGCTTCGGGGCAGCCAACTTCTCTTTATAAACCTACCTCGTATGTATGGGGAGAAGAGGCAGTACAAACGCCAAAAGGGATGCTAAAAAGCGTTGTGGTTTCCAGTTCGGCAAACCATTCTCTTGCACCAAAACATTATTTATATCCTATACCTGTAAACCAAATTATTTTGAATAAGAATTTGCTTCAAAATCCTGGTTATAACTAGTAGGACAGACATTGGATTATCATTAGATCTTTAGAAATTATGAAAAAAATACAAGTTTATAATATATTGAGTTGGTTCGGTATCCTCTCCTTTTTCGCGATTTTGTTCGCTTCCTGTGAGAAAGATCCTAACTTCAGAGAATTTAATTATCCTGAACTAACTGTAAATGATTTTTCTCCGGCTGCAGGACGGCCCGGATATCAAATCACCATTAACGGCACTAATTTCGGAGATGTTAAGAAAGCTGTTACTGTTTATTTTAATGGTGTAGCGGCTACTCAGGAGGACATCATCAGTGTTACCGACAAGCAGATCGTAGTAACTGTTCCTAAAACTGCCACCAGTGGAAAGATCTCTGTAAAGGTTTGGCAATTTACCAAAGAAGTGGCCGGTAATTTCACCTTTATACCCGGTGGAGAGATTATTAATATTTCGCCTGGGTTCGGTCTGGAGGGTTCATTAGTTACCATATTGGGTAAGAACTTTGGAACCATAGCAAGTGACATTAGGGTTACTTTTGGTGGGGTTAATGCCGAGGTGATCTCTGCAACAGATGCGAAGATAGAAGTAAAAGTACCTGTTGGAGGCCTTACCGGCACAATAAAGGTTTATATAGGCCTACAGGAAATTGAAGGTATTTATTTCCTGGTTGGTGAGGAGAAAATAACAGGAACCATTATTGGAACACCCGGCTCATGGAGCAATAATCCTGCTACAACAATTGCAGCTGCGTTTGATGGAAATATAGCAACTTTTGTCGATGGTGCTGTTGCATCGGGATATCTCGGTTTTGATTTGGGAGCCGCCGGGAAAGCGAAACTAAACAGGATGCGTTATTACCCTAGAACAGGTAATGCCGCAAGAATGAATGGCGCCCGGGTGTATGGGACAAATGATCCTGATAAAATAGGGACGACAAATGGTGACCTTTTATACACCATCACAACAGCCCCTGCTTATGACTGGAATGAGGCAGCCATAAACAGTACAACCAGTTACCGTTATCTATACCTGTATTTTGCTACCGGAAACCTGAATGTAAGTGAGCTTGAGTTCTATGGCGTAAAAGACAATTAAAACCTAAAATTAATACTCCCGGGTTTGATAAATGCAAGCCCGGGAGTATTTTTTAAAGTATACCCGTGGTAATCCCTATCAATTTTAAATCTCAATTATGAAACTATTTACTAACCTGGTTCTGCTTTTTGCAGGATCAATATTTCTTTTAAACTGCAGTAAGAAAGATGCTGCTAATCAAGTACCAGATCCAACAGATCCACCTCAGGGTACTGCTTTATCTATTGATACACTGGCGCCAGGCGCCCCAATGAAACATGTTGGAGGATTACACACCGCAGCAGATTTCGCAAGAATAAAAACAAAGCTGAACGAAAATGCACAACCATGGCTTTCAGGATACAATAAACTTCTGGCAAATTCACATGCGCAGTTATCTTACACGCCAAATCCTCCTGAAAAATTGGTACGGGGTGGCGGAAGTGCGGAAGAACCAGATCCTGATAATTATTCAAGAGCCTTTAATGATGTTGCAGCTGCCTATCAGCTGGCATTGAGATGGAAAATTTCCGGAGATAATACATATGCGCAAAAATCCATTCAAATATTAAATGCCTGGGCAAGTACCTGTAAACGCATCAGCGGCGATTCAAATGCGCAATTGGCTGCCGGCATCTATGGCTATCAATTTGCATTGACCGGGGAATTGATGAGGGATTATAGCAATTGGCAGGCAGCAGATTTTAAAGCGTATCAAAAATGGATGACAGACGTTTTTTATACGATAAACAAAGATTTCTTAAATAGACACAACGGCACTTGCGATTCCCATTACTGGGCAAACTGGGATATGTGTAACCTGGCTTCTATTATGGCCATTGGTATATTAACAGATAACCGGTCAATGTATAATTATACCATTAACTATCTGCAAAGGGGAAATGGCAATGGCAACTGGTTTAAAGCGATTAATTATGTGTTTGATGGTGAAAATGCGGGTTTGGCGCAGTTGCAGGAAAGTGGACGTGATCAGGGTCATGCTACACTGGTAATCGCGTTAATGAGTACAATTTCGCAAATGGCATGGAACCAGGGCGACGATTTTTATGGTCTTGATAATAACCGTTTCCTTAAAGCTTGTGAATACACTGCCAAATACAATGTAGCGAGGCTGGAAGTTCCTTTTCATGAATATACCCGTCTGTGGGCAGCAAATTGCGCCCAATCAGAGGTACACAAGGTAGTAAGTGACAATAGCCGGGGCACGGTTCGTCCGATGTGGTCTGCCGCCTATTTTCATTATGCGAAGATTAAAAAAGTTGCTGAATCTGAAGCGAGGTATACGGCTTTGGGTGTACAAACAACTTTACCAGAAGGAGGCGGAGGTGACTACGGACCAAACAGTGGGGGCTTTGACCAGTTAGGGTTCGGAACATTAATGTACTCTTTACCTTGAGGTGTTTAGCACACAATGCTATAGCACTCGCCGTCATCTCGACGATAGGAGAGATCTCTTGTTCAGGCATAGTTCAATAGATCTCTCCTATCGTCGAGATGACGGACGCTTTTAAAACAAAAGCTAACGCGTAATCCAGAAGGTATTTATAACGGGAGCTGCAGTTTGCAATTTGGGTTCATTGCTGTTTCCATATTGCCAGGCTACAACAGTAACTTTTACCGGAAAACGACTACGTGGAGGAATTTTCAAAAGATTCAGGCGATTACCTACAATTTCTGCGGGGCCATCCTGCACATAGAAATAAACAGGCACATTTGCATCTGAGCTGGCTTTAAGTTCAATCCCGTTTTTATTTGCAGACTGATCCGGAATAGGTAAAAAAGTAAGGTGCTGCTTCCTACCGGCAGTATTCATAGGAGGAACAAGCATTTGGGCCTGTTGCACAGCTGGCCTATACTGTTCATCTCCTGGATGGCTAACGGCAAACCACAGCTCATAACTATGTGGGTTTTGCCAGAATCCCGACTGAGGCTGAATTCGAAAAGTAGTGTCATTAAACCTGATCATCGGGCCTGTAATTCTTCGGATCACGATTGATTCCGCATTATTTGCGTGCCCAATACGCTCACCAGCAGAAGCACCTGCCCATATAGCCGGACGGGGGCTTCCCCCCGGTATAGTATCGTAAAAAGCTGTACCTAATTTAAACGTTATCCCATCTGGCAAGGGTTCAAATTTCAGATTAATCTGCTGATGTGTATTCTTTTGTTCAACTTTTTTCCCATTTTGCACATAGGCAATAAGCTGAACTTTTTTATGGCGATACCTACCCTGATAATCCATAGTGGCCTTTGCCATTTCCTCATCAAAATACCAGAAGGCTTGTGCAGGATCTCCTTTGTACCGACTCACTGGCGCCGCTTCTGCCTTTGGAAGCTCATCCCTACTCCACTTATCAACCAACCAGCCTGTTTTAGTGGGATCTAAAGATCGAAGTCTGGTTTGGCCAGTACCTTCGACCCAACGGTACTGCATTACTTTCTTTATGTATAGCGCAATATATTTACACTTTTCAGGGCTACTTGCAAAATGCCCCTCTGCCGGACTTGCCAGCATACTTAAAGGCAGCAGCGGATGTGTTGCTCTTTGCTTTAATCCTTCTAAAGCCACACTTTCAGCAGCCTCATACTCTCCCATGGTTTCCAGGCAGGGTATAAAATCTATATTTCTAGTTCCCCAGATATCCGGAGCAAAAACGGGATGGCGAAAATAAGGCCATTGGCCGCTAACTGAAATCGCAGCAAGTGCTCTTTCAGGATTCCACGCAGCCATGTAATATGGAGCGCTGGCGGCAGCAGAATGCCCCATTCCGATAAATGGAGCGTTCCGCAATTCATCATAACCAGATACCTCGGCCAGATCATTCATAACATCATTGAAAACAGTTCCTGCCCCCTTACTAAAATTAAAAAAAAGGTCATAGGCCGGACTAATCCAGACCTGGGCGATACCTAGCTTACCCATAGCTTTTCTGAATTCAGGATCCTCCAGAATGGAATGCTCTTCCATGTTGTTCTGCGAAAAAATAAAAGCTTTAACCCTTTTACAATCGGGCGGAATCCATAAATAAGCCCTGCAAGGCTTATCGTTTTGAATGGTCTTCACTGCCACTGACCATTGCCAGACGGCTCCTTTGACAGGAATTGATAGGATCACAAAAAAAAGAACAATCAGGAGGTCAAACTTGGTTTTCATCATTTAGTAATTTCTCTTATCCAGATGGCCTGCCCACCAGATGGAATTAAATCTGTATCAATTATGGTTTTATGATCTACCGGTTTCCTGGTTACCCTTACTTTAGTAGCCGTTGCAACCGAAGGATCATCTGAATAAATACTGGCAATGTATTTTTTATCCTTTGGTAAAAAATTTAAAGGTATTTTAAGCTTACGTGCATCATTGTTGGTCAGCGTTCCAATAAACCAGTCCTTTGCTTTTCTCCTGGCAATAGTAATGTATTCACCAGGATTTCCTTGTATGACCTTGGTTTCATCCCAGGTAGTCGGGATTTTATCCCAAAACTCCAGTTCCGGTTCATCTTTGGAATGAGCTGGCTTATCGTACCAATATAAGGTTTGTAAGGGACTATAATAAACTGCCGCCATTGCCAGCTGATGGGCATGAGTAGTTTTGATTCGCTCGTCGTAATAACAAATGGTATAATCCGCTGCTCCGGCAATGTATCGGGTAAATGGCATAATGGTATTGCTGGTGGCATCGGGCATTTCCTCATTTCCTCTGATGCCTTCTGAAGTCAAGAGATTAGGCCATGTACGCTGTTCCCCTGTTGGCCGCCAGTCATCATGAATGTTCACCATGATATGTGCATCTGCAGCCTGCTGAATGGCTTTTTGCACCCATGTTGTCCAGCGATGAGACCCCACTTGTACAAACCCAAATTTCACCCCTTTCACCCCCCATTTCTCATAAACCTTAAACAAACTATCAGATTGACTATACAAACCCTGAAGGTTTACATACAGCCAAACACCAACGCCTCTTTCTTTCCCATAATTGATAATATCAGGAAGGTCAAAATCCGGAATGGCCACCTTAGTAGCATCAGATTTAAAAGTAAATGATGGCCCGTACCATTTCCAGTCGAACAGGATATACTGAAGGTTATGTTTTACCGCAAAATCAATATTCGCCTTTGCATCTGCGGTGGTCTGGGTCATTACCCTGATGATCTTGCCCGGCTTAATCCAGCTTTCATCCTTTATCTTTGATGGAGTATTAAGGTTAAGCAGCAAGTGATTGTTTTGTATGAGATCTCCGGGTTTTTCTGCTACCATTACGACTCTCCATGGAGTGCCAAATGGCGAGATCAGATCTGCAGGAGTATACATGGAAGTTTGAATGGTATTGGATTTTACAGTGCTCAGTTTGAATTTTGTACGTGCATAATCAACCATCTGCGCCTCAGCAAGACAGGCATATAATCCACCAGGCAGTTCCAAAGTTAAAGGTCTTTCTCCCTCATCCGGCCAGTTCTTTAAAGGCAATAACCGGTAAGGTGCCTGAGCCCATGAAGCATGCCAGGCATTAGTTCCCTCGGGCAATGAAAATTCGGTATTCTCAGACACAATCCGATAATAGGTTCCCTTCTCATTCTCGGGAAAGAAATACCGGAATGCGGTGCCTTCATTATAAGCACGTATTTCTATGTGGATGGGATAAATTGGATTGTCTTCTTTTACTGCTTGTATCGTGATGGCCTGATAATGATCTCTGATCTGGCTACTCTCACCGGTTATGGGCGTCCATGCTGTATCTTTAGAATTGCGAACAATTCCGATTATCTTCAGGTTTTCAAACCATTTTTCGCGCCGGTCAACCTTTAACGCCATCGCCTGCTCACTTAAATGATTGTCTAACTGTAAATCCAATAAAGATTCGAGTATAACGGGTTTTCCTTTAAAATTTACCGTGTAATACATCGCACGGGTACTATCGGTTAATTGTTTCTGATAGAATGTTATTAAGATATTTTTATCCGGAGAATACAATTGTTGAAGAGATCCTGAAACCAGTTGCTGTGCCCTAACGGAACTAAAGAAACCAGCCAGAGCAACAACAAAGGTTAAGAGTGGTTTTAATTTTCTAAGCTGCATAAATATTGGAAAGTAGACACGTTTCACGTAAAATCTGAACTGCACGGTAAACCTGATTAACTACAGATTGATACTTTATCCCCGTGATTTCTGATATCTGGTTATAATTAAGGTCCTGGTAAAAACGCATATGAATGACCTCGCGTTGTTTCAGTGGTAAATTATTAATGGCCCCCATCATTACCTCTTTTAACTCCACATCCTGCTCCCTGGAAATAATGGCATCTTCATTTGAATATTCAAATTCTGCAAAAGGCATTGCCTCAAGCTTTGATGCTTTCAATTGGGATTTCCGGATGTGGTCCAATAAGGTACAGCGGGTGGAACGGTAAAAGTAAGCTCGGACATTAGTGATTTCACCTATCCTCACTCTGTTTTCCCAGAACTTAATAAAGAGTTCCTGCAGAAGGTCATCGACCAGATCAGCATCCTGAATCGTGGTAAATGCATATCTGAATAAACCCGGATAAAGTGCTTTGTGAAGTAAGGCAAAAGATCCTTGCTCACCATTCCTGGTCTGATCCCATAACACCATCAAATTGTCGACTTTGCTCATAAGAATTACATATTTGGTTACTGCAATGTTTGGTTTGCAACAAGCCTGAGCAGAAAGATTTTCAGCTCTGGTTTGCCGTAAATTGCAGTTACGAATATGGTTTGGAATAAAAAAAAGGAAGGGTACAAACTCGTAATTAAGGAGTGTATTTTCGCCAAATGGCGTTTTTTAACCTAAAAGAAGGCTATTTTTCGCTAATCTTTGAATTTATAGCGCTTATTAAAAGACTTGCGGTGTTTCTTTATGAACTCAGATGGGTTGGAATGAAACAATTTAAAAAATTGTTTGCTGAAATATTTAGCATCATTAAACCCGGTTTGAAAAGCCGCCTCGTTTACATTACAATCTGTATTGATCATGATCCTTGCTGCAGTACGCAAGCGGATGAAACGAATAAAGGAACTTACGGATTGTCCTGAAATTGACTTTACCCGTTTGTATAAATTGGAATGGCTCATTCCGATCTCCTCTGCAAGGGCCTTAATTCCAAAGTCGGCATCATTTAAATGCTGTTCAACAATGATGATACACTTTTCCAGGAATTCTTTATAAGCTTCGGATATGGTCAGGTTATTTGATTGAAGCGTAATCTCATTATAAAAATACCGCTGCAGGTTATTCCTGTTTTTCAAAAGATTTGCCACACGGGCCACCAGGTATTCTTTTTCAAATGGTTTGCTGATATAGTCATCAGCACCACCCTCCATACTTTTTAGCTTTATGTCTGCGGAAGCACTTGCGGTAAGTAATATGACGGGAATATATGATAATGCGGGGTCATTCTTTATCTTTTCACAAAACTCTATTCCATCAATGCCCTGCATCCTGAAATCAGTAATGATCAGGTCAGGTAATTTCTCTGTAGCCAGTTTCAGTCCATCAGTCCCGTTTTCCGCTTCATAAAGCAGGTAATCTGATTTGAATACACTTTTAATATAGGTTCTGATATCTGCTTCGTCATCAACTATTAAGATACTTTGTTTATCACTAATCAGTTCTACCTCTTCATCTGCATTAAACTCATCTGAAAATGCATCCACTTCGCCAAGCATTTCATTAAATAAGACGGATTCACCCTGATTATCCAGGTCTGCGATAACCTCCGGAAAATGCGATTGTCCTTTTAACAATGAAAGGTAAAATGAGGTGCCGTTACCCAGCTCACTGGTATAACTTAATTGCCCACTATGCAGGTCTGTAAATTGTTTGGCCAGGAATAAACCAATTCCGAAGCCCGGTTTAGCGGAATTATCTTTTCGTATGGCCTGGTAAAAACGTTCGAACAATTGATCGCCTGCATCGGCAGGAACACCAGAACCGTTATCTTCCACTTTAATGAGTACATCTTCAGTTGTTTCTGTTACTTCGACCAAAACGGCACCACCGGAAGGGGTATATTTTAGTGCATTCGATATCAGGTTAAACAAAACAATTTCCAGTTTCCCACGATCAGCAAAAATTTCCAGTGCTTTATTTTCGAAGATAAGCTCGTACTGAATCGCTCTTGAAGCTGCTTGCTGGGTAAAGCACAGATATACCTCCTGACACAAATCATATAAGTTTAATTTCGAAACCCTAATATGGTCAAACCCCGCTTCGGCCTTTCTAAAAAGCAAGAGCTGATCAATCAGACTCAGCATTCTTCTTGCATTTCTGTGGATAAAACCGAGTTCCTTAATGTCCTCAGAAGATCGGTTTTCTGACTTTTTCATCAAATCCTTAACAGGATTGATGATCAGGCTTAATGGGGTTCTGAACTCATGGGAAATATTTGTAAAGAAAGACAGCCTTTTTTCATTCAACTCTTTTTCATTCTCATTAATTACACGCTCTTTTTCATGTTCAAGACGTTCTTTTTCATGTTTTGCCACTTCCGCTTCATACTCGGCTTTTTTGCGTTCTGCACTGAGATTTGCTATTTTAACTTCATAAGTAAGTTTAGTTTGTCTGGATTGATAGAGAAAATACAGATACACTAAAGCCGCAACTGCACTGAAGTAAATTAGGTATGCCCACCAGGTACGATACCATGGTGGCAATACAACAATCTTTAAATTGATTTGCTTACTGTTCCAAACACCCTCGATATTGGTGCTTTTTACTTTAAAAACATAACTACCCTCATCCATATGGGTATAAGTAGCTGTGCGCGAATTCCCTGCTTTATTCCAGTCCCTGTCCCATCCGTCCATATAGTAGGCGTATGAAATCTTATCGGCGGCAGAATATTCAAGCGCAGTAAATTCAAAAGAAAACACTGCCTTATCATAAGGAACCTTAAGTTCCAGAACCCTGCCACTCTTACTTTCTTTTACAAAAGAAGGATGCTGTTCAACTGGTACATTATCAATGTTGAGTCCTGTTAGCAACAGATTGGGCGCATTGTTAACAGGGACAATACTTGCAGGCTGAAAAATATTAAATCCCTTTATCCCCCCAAATACCATCTCTCCAGATTTTAGCCTCAGACTTGAATTGATCTGAAACTGGTTACTTTGAAGACCGTCACTCTGATAAAAATTTGTAAACTCCTTTTTTGCAATGTTAAATTTAGAAATCCCATTATAAGTGCTGATCCATAGATTACCCTTCTGATCATCGAGCAGGCTGAGTACGGAATTGTTACACAGTCCATTTTCTGTGGTATAACGTGTAATTATTTTACCCGTCTTTCGATCAAAAAGCAAAAGACCACCACCTTCTGTACCAATCCAGAAATTGCCACGCGCATCCTCATTAATTACCCGAACCGTATAACCAATATTAAAGAACTGGTGTTTTTTACCCAATTTGTCGATTTTCACCAGCTGGTTCAGATTCCCTCCCCAAAAAACACCTCGGGCATCCTCATGCAATACAAACAGGTCGGTAAGTTTGGTATCAAAGAGCTCAAATTTATTTTCGGTGCGGTTTAATCTGTATAAAGCTCCCAGTAAACTGCCGCGGCGCAAAGTAGCTGCCCATAAGGTATGGGCACGATCTTCGTATAAGTTGAACACAACTTTACTTTCTATTCCGGTTTGAGGATTAATACACTTATATCTCTCAAAAGTTTGGGTTGATCTGTTGTATCGGTTTAATCCGTCGGCAAAAGTCCCCAGCCAAACATCCCCCTTATAATCGGAGATAATAGCGGTAATAAAATTTCCCGAAAGGGATTTTGGATCTCCTGGAATATTTTGATGCTGAACAAATGAGTTTGTTTTTCTGTTCCAGATATTAAGTCCTGAGTTTTCAGTACCAATCCATAGCTGATCCTCCTGATCACCGTAAAAGGCTGTAATGGCACTCTTTGCCAGTGACTTTTTGTTTCCAGGCTCATTCGCGATTGTTTGAAATTTCTTTTTATTCGGATCAATGATGCCCACCCCGATAAAAGAAGTTCCGATCCATTTCCTGGACTCCTTATCAATATAAATAGAATAAATCATGCCACCGTCCAGAGCATTTTTATGATCTGCCGTTTTCAAAGATTCTATTTCCGAACTGGAACCATTAAGGAGATATATCAGTCCGGCAACTGTCCCAATCCAAAGATTTTTTGATGAATCAAACTTAAGTGTAGATACTGCACTACTAATTGGCACATTACCCGTAGCAAACATCTGTTCCACGCCATTGTGAAGCATATCATATTTAAACAGGCCGTTATTTGTTCCAATCCAGATATAGTTGCCAAGAATTTCCATGCAAAGCGACATACTAAGGGAAGTGTTTATTAGTTTAAGCTTGCCTGAATGCTCGTCCAGGACACATAACCCAAGATTTTGAACAAATACCCAGAGCTTTCCCTTCTGATCCATTTTAAGAGATTGAACTCCATATGACCTGGTTTCTTTTCCATTTACAACTAAGGGAATCTGGTCTGCAATAAGTTTATCGGCTTTGCATAAGAGCAAGCCAAGGCCTTCAGACCCGATAAAAACATTTCCTTTGGCGTCTGCCTCAATATCTTTGATCACTTCCCTTATGGTGTCCGTGCCTTTGGCAGAGTGATAAGCTACGGTATTGAATTTTCCGGAAAGCTCATCGTAGACGCTAATTCCCTGGCGGGTTCCAATCCACAAATGATTCCTGACATCACTGGTTATGACATGAATAATGTTATGCACCAAAGAATGCGGATCATTGAGCTTGTTTCGAAATACTTTAAATCCATATCCATCATACCTGTTCAGGCCATCGCGGGTACCAAACCACATAAAGCCGTTGTGGTCCTGATAAATGGAACGCACCAGATTATTGGACAAGCCATTTTCTATCCCCAAATAGCTCATAGGAGGAAAATCCGTTGCCTTTAGCCCTGTTAGGCTAAAAAGAAAAAGCAATAAAATCAGCGAAATCCTCACCCCTGTTCAGTTTATTAATTCAGTAGCCTAAAATAGGCAGATTATATCTGCATCCGGCTAATACTTTTCAAATAAAAGCAGTTCTGTAAACGCTTTTATTTCAAGGCATTCCTAAGATTTAAGCCCTTTTGAAGCCTTTGAAGCCTCAATAAGGCTTCAAGATAATAATAATCTGCATATATAATAGAAGCATCAACTTCAGATCCGTTGGGTTTATGTCCCGTTGAATGTAAAAGAAAAGCACTATTCTTTTGTCTGCTCTGGTACTGTACTGATGATAAAGAAGTTAGCATTTGCTCTGCTTTATCCCTATAGGTGTTTGCCTTAATTTTATCCTTGGTAAACGTTGAAAGTTCCAGTAAAGCTGAAGAAACAACAGCTGCTGCAGAAGCATCTCTTGGGGCTTTTGGAATAGCAGGATCACTGAAATCCCAATAAGGAATCAGATCGGCAGGCAATCGCTGCAAGTAAACATCAGTCACTTTCTGAGCAAAATCTAAAAATAAAGGGTCTTTGGTTTCCCTGTAACACATAGTATATCCATATATAGCCCATGATTGCCCTCTTGCCCACATGGAATCATCTTCATACCCCTGATGGGTTACACCTTTTATTTTTTTACCGGTTTCTTTATCGTAAACCACTGCGTGATAAGAAGTATAATCCGGTCTGAAATGATTTTTCATAGTGGTTTTGGCGTGTGATACAGCGATATCATAGAGCCTTTTATCACCTCCATTTTTTGAGGCCCAGAATAACATTTCCAGGTTGATCATGTTATCAATTATAGTATTATGCTGTGGCCATTCCATATTGGAAACTGGTCGTGGCCAGGATAAAATAGTGCCTACCTTTGGATTGAACAGGGTTGCCAAAGTATCAGCAGAGGCGAGTATGATCTTTTTATAGTCAGGATTCTTTGTTAATCGATAACCATTTCCAAAGCTGTTAAAAATCTGAAAACCGAGGTCATGATCAAATGCCTTCATCGTAGAAAGTGGTGTAAGCTCGCGCGAAAATTTATCGGTCTGGGTTTTAAATTTCTGATCATGTGTACCTTCATAAGCATACCAAAGTATTCCGGGCCAGAAACCACTACACCAGTCCTGATAGTTAATGAACTGCCATTGCTGCTGACCAGAAAGAATACTTCTTGGTATATTTTTCACACTATCTGCAGGAAGCTGACTAAGCGTTTTATGGATTTGTGAAGCGCAATAGGCAATGGATTGCCTGGCGTTCAACTGCCCAAAACTGATCTTGCTGCCAAGAACAACTACCACTGTGAAAAAAAGATTTCTGAAAGTATTTATTGTCGCCATACACTAGTGACACTTAAATTTATCAGTTATACTCAGAAATAAATAAATTTTAGAAAATTCTAATTACAAGGAATACACTGCTTTGCTATTTTTTAGTCGAATCACGAACGATGAATGCTGATTGGACAACTATCTTTTGAGGAAACTGAGCATTTTTTTTAGGATCCAGCATATCCAGCAATATGCGGATGGATTGACTTGCCAGTTCTGAAATCGGCTGTGCTACTGCCGTTATGGTTGGAGCGTAAATATCAAAGACCTGATGATCATCAAAAGCAACGATGGCCACATCACCTGGAATATTAAGATTTAACTGATTAAGTGCTTTTATTCCGCTAAAGGCCAGGTAATTTGTGGCAAAGAAAATAGCCTCTGGCTGATTATTATTCCTGATAGAGTTGACCAGCCTCGCTGCCTTTTGGTCCATTGTACTGGAGAACGGTATTTTTAACAACAGCGGCTTAAGGCCTTTCACTGCCAGGGCATCCAGGTATCCCTTTCGCCGATCGAGCATCTGACTCTGATCGGAATCAAGTTCAACGAAGGCAATATTTTCGTGACCACTGTTAATCAGGTACATTACTGCATCGAAGCTTGCCTTATAATTGTCAAGAATCACATAGCTGCTATTTACTTCTTCGAAATACCTATCAAAAAGTACAACAGGCAAACCTTCATCAATCAATGCCTGGATATCCTGCTCAATGCCGGCCGGAGGTGTAATGATATATCCATCTACATGTCTTTCACGAAAAAGATTAATGAGTTCTCTGGTTTTGCGAGCATCATTATCTGTACTGCAATAAATGATCTTATAACCATTCTGATAAGCCAGCTCTTCGATATGATAAGCTACCTGCGCAAAGAAATAATCAGAAATTTTTTCGACCATGAGACCAATAATCATGGTTTTACCGGTGCTAAGGCTTTTTGCAAGCTGGTTAGGCTTATAATCCCTCCTCTCCACATGATTTACCACCCGCTCGATCAGCACATCGCTGATCCTGTTTTCCTTTGCCTTACCATTTAAAATAAGAGATACTGTGGTCTTGGATATGTTTAGTTCGTCCGCAATATCTCTTATGGATAGTTTCTTTGTCATAACCTAAAGATATTGGTATTACTGTTTAATAGCAATTTCGGTGAGATTCAAAGCCGGCATCATAAAAGAAACAACCTTTGTTCCATTGTTTTCCAATCTATTACCTATTATTCTTTTCAGCTTTCCTTCAATGGTAAAGCTTATTGAAACTTCTTTATCGCTAAGGTAAACGTCGGGAAGTGTTAGATTGATTTCGGCGGATGAGCTGAAAAAAATCTGTTTGTCTTTAAAAGACAACACTGCCGAAGCACTTTTACCGGCGAACAGACCATATCCAGATTTTGAGAGTTCATTCCCATCAGTAAGAAACAAAAACACTAATCCATCAGCTTTAGCTCTCGCCATTCCATAAGTACCTTTAAACTGTATATCCTGATATTTAATGCTTTCGGCCGCTGCCCCTGCAAAAATATAATCGATCATTCCATTTTTACTTTCAACCTGGATTCCCGCAAAAGAAGAATCATTTCCTACCCCTGCAAATGAAGAGATCCTGGCAATATCTCCTCCAGTATTACCTTCGGCAGGCTCGTAAACTGCTACAAAGGGGCGCTCCCATGCCGCTCCATTCTGACGTACCACAACAGTAGGTAAAGGCAAGTTGGCAATACTATCAGGTATCAACTGATCTTTTCTCCAGGATTTTGAGGGTGGTGCTTTCACGCTGAAAATCTCACGATCCGGATATCCTTTCATCCACATGTTCATATATACTCCTGCCCTTCCAGGAATATCTAGCTCAAACCTGCCATTGAAATCGCCTGATGAAACGACAGACTGCTTATCGTACCAATAATCATAACCCATCAGCTCCTCATTGGCAAAGGTCAGCTTATCAGTAGCCTTTAAGGGCAATGGCTTTTTTAAGGCATCAGTAAGACTAAGTCGCTGCCCTAGATTATGATAGATATAATCATGATACTTATCACCTCCATTTTTTTTAGCCGACCGGAAAACATCAACATAATACCCACTAGAGTCACTGGTTCGTACAATGCTCATTAGCCTGTTCTGGTTAGAATTGGTCTCTGGTTCCAGAAACAGTAAATTCGAATAAGTAACATCCTTAAAGTATCCCTGTTTTATACCCGGTTCCGGATAAGCACCCTGTAGTTTAAGAAAATGGTTACTTTTCATAGTAGGGTATGATGAAATGCCATCTACCACTACAGTATTGTGTGCCGGGAACTGAGAGTAATATTCTGCATAATCGGATTGAAAATAACTACCTCCAATTCCCCCTTCAGGAGCAAGTATCAAGCCTTTCCCATATAATTCCATCGCAATTCCGTTCGCATGCGCATGATTTCCGCCTGAACCGGCCTGAGAGATCATTAGGCCATGGTGCGGATCAATACCATTGCGCTGTACCATCCAGGCTACATTAGGCGCCCAAAAAGTGGCAGTCATATAATCCTCTGGTAAACCAGTTGCTACCGATTCACTAAGCGTTAAAGGTGGATTACTAAACAAAGACATAAAACCAGTCCTTAACTTTGGCAAACCTGATTCCTCCTTTTGTCGCAGATTCTGCATTGTTTTTAACAAACGTGTATAATATAATTCCTGTTGTTTTTTTCCATGCAACCTGGCATTCCTGATCAGATCTTCCATGGGTTCCATGCGGATTGGCCCATAATGAGTGTCCCCAAATCCAACGATAGACCCATTGGGAAATAAGTATTGTGGCTGTGCAGAAACTGCCTGACTAAGCACAGGCAGTTCAGGTAAGAGATCCATTTTCATGGTTCTATCAAAGAAGTTTACAAAACCCGTAAAATCAGCCAAAACATTTACCGAATAGCCCGGAGATTCGGCCCATATTCCCGTCTTGGGATCATAGCCTTTCTTTAAAATATCGGTAAGAGCCCATTGCCGTGTATGAGTTTGATTCAAAATCTGATCCAGATAGTACCCACAACCTTTTTTATCCGGATAAACCTGATCATTTTCAAGTATCAGGGCGATGCAGGCAACAAACCTTGCCTCTATCAGGTTCCAATTATTGAAAGGCACACCGTTTTTAATAACAATATCCGCCCATCTCTTAAATGTTTCTGCATACAAAGGCAATTGTTTGGGGTGTTTTTTTTGAATGTAGCCATGCAAAAAATCATAGCATGCAGTTAAAGGCTCCAGCATGTCTTCATGAATTACTTCAAATGACGACAAACCTACCAAAGTCTGATCATGCCCTTTGTTCAGGTCTATTGGTTCATTCCGGTAATACATTCCGGTCATATAGGTATTGAAAAGATCGTAAGCGAATTTTCCATATTTTTCTGATCCGGTATGCCAGTAAATCATTGCCGCATCTCTTGCCTTATTGATGATTTCAATATTTATCGATTCAATACTTCTGCCTGTTTTAGACTGATCTACCCATTCCCAGTCCTGTCCGGATCCCTTGCTTTGAAAATAGACCTTGCCATCCTGATCCATGTAGGGTTTAATATCTTCCAGTTTAGGCCGCATATACTGACTGACAACATCTCTGGTACCGGTAAACCGTACTGTTGGGACCGGCGCTTTTCCTGTTGCATAGGCATAAGCGCCATTTTTTATGAAAACATCTGTTGAATGGGTATTCCAGTACATCTGCAGGCGGGAAACCATCCAGGTGCTGTCTTGTTGATGCCGATCAACGTAAGGACTTACCTCAGCAGTAATTTTCTCATATGTAGTTTTTGCCCAATCTTCACGACTAATCAATGTGGCCAGTCGTGCTTTTCCCGTTTTCGCATCGGTGAGCAGTCTTGGGTGTTCAGTATGGGTTAAAGAAGGTATTTTGATGTGCTGAGCCCTTGCCATACCAACCCAAAAAAGGCCTGACAAGAACACACTTACTATCTTTCGTTTCATTAATGTTTTACTTTATAAAATCTAGCTCCGAAAAAGAAAATCACCAGGTAACAGGCAATGGGTGCATAATACGCATGAGCCACTCCAAAATGGTCTGCCATTCTTCCCATAATGAATGGAAAAAAGGCCCCTCCCACAACTCCCATAGAAATGAATGAGGAAGCCTGCTGGGTGTGGGCGCCTAGATTCTTGATTCCAAGACTGAAAATAGTAGGAAACATGATGCTAAAAAAGAAATTGATCATCAGCAAGGCTACATAAGAAGGCCAGCCCAATCCTTGTGCTACGATAATACACATTAACACATTCCACAGGGCAAAAGCCGCCAACAGCTTATTTGGTGCAATTACCCGCATTAAAAAGGTACCTGTGAAGCGACCTAGAAGCATTAACCCCATAAACAAGACCATATAATTTCCGGCTTTTTCATCGCTGAATCCCATTTTTTCATGTCCGTAGTTGATAAAAAATGCCCAGGTTCCAGCCTGCGCCGCCACATTGAAAAATTGTGCAATCACCGCCCATACAAAATGCTTGTGTTCAAAAAGTTTTTTATCAGGTGCAGCATCAACATTCACAGCTGCTTCATCTGCCAGCACGGCATGTGGATCAGTGGTATCTTTTACCTTAACCATTGCAAAAGAAATGGCAATCAATACAATCACTCCCCCTATTACCAGATATAAAATCCTTACTGAAGTTAGGTCTGTGCTTCCCGGCGTGTTGTTTCTTAGTAAAAAATAAGAGCCGATCAATGGTCCCAGCATTGCGCCCACTGCATTAAAAGATTGGGCAAAATTAATCCTTTGATCACTTGTGCGCTGGTCTCCTAGTGCAGCTACAAAAGGGTGTGCTACAGTTTCGAGCGTTGATAAGCCACAACCCAGGATAAACAAGGCAAGACCAAAAAAAGCAAATGAGGAGGTATAAGCAGCAGGAACAAAAAGAAAGGCACCTGCTGCAAAAAGTGATAAACCAAGTAATACTCCGTTTTTATAACCATATCGTTTCATAAACAAGCCGGCAGGAATTCCCATCACCGCATAGGCGCCAAACACGGCAAATTGTACAAAGGCCGATTGCGATCTGCTCAAGCTCAGTACATGCTGAAAATGTTTATTTAAAACATCGGCCATGGTAATGGCGATGCCCCATAACATAAAAAGAGAGGTGACAAAAAAAAGGGTAACCAGATATTTCTTATCCGTAAAGGAAGCTTTAGTAGGTATCATTTTTATTGGGATTATCTTTGTTATTTGGAATACCAGCATCGGGAGCCGTCTTGGGTATTCCATTAATTCTATTCGCTATTTTTTGCCAGTGTTCCTTTATTTTTTGTGGAGAAACTTTTTCAACTCTAAAGGATAAAGGCCCTTCTTCCTCACAATCATCTTTTTTTGGTTTCTTTTCCTCCATACAATCAAGACAGAAAGAATCCGATCCCATACTCTTAGAATTGCAATTAAATTCAATGAAAATAATTTTATGCGTAAAAAAAGCCCCAATCATTCGAATGGGGCTTTCATTTTAAACATCTTTATCTTATTTCACCAAAATGAAACTTTTCCAGTGAACCGGTATCATTAAGTAACTGGATGGTAGTTGACGGACCCAGATTTACAGGTGCTGCCCATGAGTGGAGCGCCCACACAATTTTTTTAGCTGGCGTAACTTCGATAGCCTGAACCGGTGCATTTTCGGGGTCTAATTTACTATCCCATTGATTAAACCAGTTATTTATAAGTGTATTGCCATTTGGCAAACGTGTTGCAATTTGTGGTGATGAAACCTTATAATCGGATATTTCGTCTAAAATGTACTCCCAAACGATCTTCCCGCTACGGGTGATTTCCCGAACAAACCGATTATTACTGGTGACCAGTATATTACCATTTTTTAACTGTACGGCCGACCAAACACTGGGAACCTCAAGTGATAAAAGTTCCTTGCCATTGATGTCATACTCACAAACCTTACCCAAGTCCATATGAGCAACCAGAATGGTTCCTTCTTTTGTTAATCTGGCATGTCTGATTTGACCATGAGTACCACTTTTAAAAGGTAATTTAAACTCTTTTTCAATCTTGTTACTGCTGATATTCATGACCAAAACTTTAGCCGGATTACCATTTTGAACAAATACAACGTGTGTTTTGCCAATGAGCTGAGCTGTATGGGTTTCGAACCCTTCTGGTGTATTATACTTCCAAAGCACTTCTTTATTGGAATTAATTAAAGTAATGCCATATTGGTGGGCAAACAATACATTTCCATTTTTCATTAATATTGCATCACTAATTTCCCCTCTTCCCAGTGTATCTATATAAGACCATGTTATTTTACCACCACGCACAATATACATATTGCGGGATTTGGCTTCACCGGCATAAAAAAAATCGAATTGCTTAAGTCCTTTTCCTGGTAAAACTTTTGGCGCTAAAATATGACTGATGCCGGTTTGAGCCATCGTCTGTTTACCAATGCCAATCATCAATGCCAATATCAGCATGAACTTTAACTGAAGTTTGTTTTTCATACGCTTAGATGTTCTACCCAGAATATATCAGCATCAATGACTTTGGTATCAAAGTCATTGATGGGATATTTAGCCTCAATTATTTTTAAAAGCATGGTCATAGATATTTGCCCCATTTCAAAAGCTCGTTGTCTGATATGAGAAATTGGGGTTTGAAGCAAATCAATAATATCTACATTCGAAAAACCTATGATTGACAGTTCATCGCTTTTAATACCTAAATTTTTTACAGCTCTCAGGCAAGCCATGCTTAGCCTGTCTCCCGCCACAAATATTGCATCGGGGCTCTCGTCTAAAGCCATCAATTGTTTTATTGCCAGTTCAACTTCTTCATAATCGCTGCCCCCTGAAGGACAGAACTTGATCAGTTCATCACGCGATGAAATTAGCTGATCAGTCATTGCTGTTTTATATCCGCCTATCCGCTCTTTAGATATTGACAATTGTGGTGCATTAGCTAGAAAAGCGATATTTCTTTTACCATTTTCTATTAATTGCGTAGTGGCCTTATAGCAGCTTTCAAAATTATTACAGACTACTTTATAAGTATTTATTTCATCTACAATCCTGTCGAAGAAGACAATGGGCAAACCGCTTTTATGCATTTGCTGTAGATGTGTATATTCAGTTGTTTCGGAAGACATGGTAATGATCAGACCATCGACATAGCGGTTAGCCATATGGTTAATCACTTCGATTTCCTTGTGATATGAATCTTTTGTTTGCGAGATTATGGTATGATAACCCTCTTTTTCTGCTATTGACTCAATTCCTGATATGGCTTGTGAAAAGAAACTATTTGCTAAATCAGGGACAACTATGCCAATAGATTTACTTTTTTTACTCCTTAGTCCGGCCGCCATTGGGTTGGATTGATAATTTACAAGAGTGGCATAGTCATTCACCAGTTTTTTTGTCTTTTCACTAATGTCGTAAGTATCCCTTAACGCCCGGGAAACCGTTGAAGGTGAAAGGTCCAGTGCTATTGCGATATCTTTTAAAGTTATAGGTTTATACATAAAGCACGTAAGCTAAAACATGATGAATGTACTAAAAAACTCCTACACTTACCTAAACGACCTAATTGAAGTCGAACCAAAGCTTTCCTGATACCTTTGAACCCACCGCAATGTTTTTTTGACTTTGTGGTCCCATTGAATCTGCCTGCTTAAATTTATTCCCGATAGGTGCTATTGCATTTAAAAATCCAAGGTTTCCTTCTGGAAAAGGAGGGTTTACATGAGGGATGAACGATGTACGTTGCTTATCCGGTTTCAGCATCTGCAGAAACAAGTCTGATTTATCAGTATATACCTTAAATGAAGAACTCCCCGCTTGTATTTCTGCCCAATATAGATTAGCATGATAGCCCTTAAATTCCGGGTAAATAAAAGTTTCGCCAGTTATGGTATTATTGTAACTCTTTTCCCAAACGCTTGTACTCACTCCTTTTAATCTGTTTTTCCAGGTTCTGTAAGGTCCATCGCCCAACCATCGCATTCCTTTTATTTTAGATTCGTCGATGTTAAAAGTGATCCCATAAAAATTTGCGGTTCCTGTTTGTGTATAATCGTACTCCAGAGTTACAGGTTTTCCTGCAGCAAATAACCATTTGGCATGCAGCGTTGATTCACCTGAGTAAGAACTTTCTACTATGATTCCCCCATTTGCTGTTTTAGTATGTTTAAAGCTCTGAAGTGTCTGATCTACACCTGCAAGGATAGGACCATTACCAAGGGAAACTGCCCCTTTACTATTTTCAACAGTTTTTAAATAACCCGTCTGCGTATCAAAAGTATATGTTATACCATTCTGTACCACAACATATTCATTCTCTTTTTCTGAATCGGTAATTTTACTTTTTTGTTTGACTATAGAAATCAAATTCTTCTGTGCAATTTGAGCGGTGGTTTTAATAGGCCAAATCCAGGTATAAATTTCTCGACCTTGACTGTTTGTAGCGGTAAACCGCAATGCATCTGCATCTTTCCAGTTAGAAGAAAGGTTTAGTTTGAAATTATCTGTTTTACCCGGTGCCAATGCAACTGATAATTTGCCCGAAGAAATTTGGGTAAATCCACTTTTTTTATCTGTTGCCAAAGGATATTTAACCAGTTGCCAGCTAAACTTACAATCAGAAAGATTGGTGTACAAGTAGTTATTTTCTAGCTCAATAGTTATGTTTTGTGAAGTAAAATCCGGTTTTTTTGGCTGTACCGGGCTCCAAACCTCTTTGATGGTATAGAAACTTCCTTCTTTTTCGCGATGAGGACCAACAATACCATCCGCCCCATGGTTTCCATCGGTATCCAGACTGTCTTTTTTATCTTTTCTAACCACTCCTTCATCGGTTAGTGCCCACAGGAAGCCTCCTGCATGCCTCGGATTTTGACGAATGAGCTTCCAGTTATCATCCAGACTTGCTCCATGTCCTCCGTCGTAAAGACCATGGATCATTTCAGTATGAAGCAGTATATCTTGTTTTTTAGCGGCATTTTCGATGTAACTGTATTCAGGATAGTGTTTAGTGTTTATGTTGTTAAAATTACTCCAGGGATGAATCACTACCCGTTTTTGCGGATCATAAAATGCATAGTCGTTATCCAAATCGAAATTAAACCCTCCTTCATTTCCATTTGCCCAAAATACAACACTTGGATGGTTCACGTCACGAACTATCAATTCTTTAACCAGCTTTCGCCCAACGGGAGTACCGTAGTGTTGTTGCCAACCGGTTAGTTCATCAATTACAAATAATCCTATAGAATCGCAAAGGTCTAAGAATTCGGCATCAGGCGGATAATGGGACATACGAACACCGTTCATGTTCATATCTTTCATGAGCATAATGTCCTGAAGATGAATCTTTCTACTTAGTGTTCTGCCGCTTTCCGGCCAGAAACTGTGACGATCTACCCCTTTTATTAAAATCTTAGTGCCGTTTACATAAATACCGTCCGACTTTCTTACCTCTACTGTTCTGAATCCAAAGCGTTGATTTAGTAGATGAACAACGGCCCCATTTCTTACTATGCTCACATCAGCAGTATAAAGATTTGGGAATTCAGGGTTCCAGAGGCTAGGATTAGTAAACTTACCGGCAAGCCTTATAGAATCTGCAGGATTAGATACACTGTAAGTTAACGGAGTTCCGAATGAAGCTCCTTTTAATGTTTTCAATTGCACGGATATTTTATCTCCAGACTTTATATTGCCAGTAAATACATCTATTCCGAAATTCCCATCGGCCTTTGCATCAATTGCAACACGGTTAATAAACGACTTAGGCATTACCTTAAGGTAAACAGGGCGAAAAATACCTCCAAACACCCAGAAATCGCCTTCTCTTTCAGCATCATTTACTGTAGGATCAGCACTTTGTTTACTTACGGTTACTTCCAACACATTATCGGCATCAAATTTTAACAGATTATTTACATGGTAATTAAAACGGTAAAAACTACCCTGGTGTATCGCTCCAGCCAGCTGACCGTTAATTTTGACTTCAGCATCAGTCATCACCCCTTCAAAAACAAGTTGAATCTCTTTATCAGCCCAGGATTTGTCTGCTTTAAAATGATAGCGGTACAGACCCTGTTCATCCGATTTTTTCTTGTCATGACCATAATTGTAACCACCAAACCCCTGTAGTTCCCATTGAGAGGGAACTGGTATCTCAGTCCATTTACCGCTATTCATTCCCTTGGTACAAAAGAATTCCCACTTAACAGTATTGTCCTTATCAGTTCCTGATAAATAAACAATCTTGGTTTGCTGCGCAAAAACTCCAACAGAGATTAAGCCAACAAGGCACAAGACACAGAAAATAATTCGTTTCATGATTGTCAAATTGAAAGATTATGGAACCATTTTATACAACACACCCTTTTGGCTTTCCAGTAAAACGGTAAGCATATATATATCACCTTTAAGATCCTCCCCAAAACTGTAGATATGCCAGTATCCCGGATCTCTGGAAATTGACATTTTTGTTCTTACCCATTTGTTGTTTGAACCTTTGGAAAGGTTCCAGACCGGCCCCATAAAATCGCCAAAAACATACTTACCACTTAAGGATGGAATTGCCTTACCACGGTATACATATCCACCTGTAATGCTTATGCCTTCGGTATGCGGATATTCGGCAATTGGCAAAATATGTTCTTTAGGTTGTGGATCTGCTGGCCTGTAGGAATGAACACCTTCAAATGCACGCCAACCGTAGTTGCCCCCTTTTGTAACCAGATCTATTTCCTCGTATTTATCCTGACCTACCTCACCAGCAAAAAGCTCATTGGTTTTACGATCAAAGCTGAAACGCCATGGGTTTCTAAATCCATAAGCATAGATTTCAGGGCGTACATTAGCAGTATTTACAAATGGATTATCGGCAGGAATCCCGTATGGGATCTTATTTACATCAATCCTGCTAATTTTTCCAAGCAGATTGGTTAAATTCTGTGCATTCCCATATTCACCATGCATGTCGTTCTGGCCACCGCCATCGCCAAGAGAGATATAAAGAAATCCATCTGCTCCAAACTGCAAACACCCACCATTATGATTGGATTCTGGCTGATCAACAACCAGTACCTTACGCATTTTCGTCTTATCGGCAATCTTGTTATTATTTTTAGATGCCGTATATTCTCTTACCTCCGATTGGTGGTCTGTTCCTTTGCCTTTTTGTGAAGGAGCACTGCAGTATATATAGAATTTACCATTAGTGGGATAGTTGGGATGAAATGCCAGGCCAAGTAATCCACGTTCATCGTAGCCTTCATTTTTTATCACTTCCTTTGAGATGTCAAGAAAAGGGGTTTGAATTAACTTTCCATTCTCTATAATACGTATACGACCCTCCTGTTCACAAACAAAAAGCAAATTCGGTTCTTTTTTAGTAACAGCCATTGCTGTAGGATGTGAAAGTCCGTCTGTAATTAGTTTTAATTTGACATTGTCAGTTTTAACTGCTTTCTGCCCAAATGAGGCTACAGCGGTTACTAAAACAAAAAGAATTGGCAAAAGGATCTTATTTAATGTTATTTTCATTGAGTGTACTTGGTTAAAAGGGCGTATTTCAATACGATATTAAGAAGTTTAATGCCCTTTTGCCTAATGTAAGCAATAAAAATTTATGCAATCGTTGCCGAAATCATGCAATTATTTATTTCTTTACCAAGGGTTGATCAGTTAAACCTGTAGCCCACCTTTTATTCGGTTTATCTGTTAAAGTAACTTCAATAAGGCCCCCATCTTTCAATCTATCATGACTGAGGTAACTCTTGGTATAAGCTTTCTTATCCCACTTAACCGCTGAAATATGGCCTGAGTTTTTAGATTGTTTGTGTGTTACAATAGTTAGTTTTTTTGCATTAGGAAGACTTATCGTAATGCGGTCAAATAAAGGAGTGGTAAGCAAATAATTATTGGAAACCGGATCTACAGGGTAAAATCCCAGAGAAGCAAACACATACCAGGCAGACATTTGCCCGGCATCATCATTGCCACTCAAACCTCCAGGTCCGTCACTATATTCATTGGCCAGAATCTCTTTTACCCTAAGCTGTGTTTTCCATGGGGAACCGGTGTAATTATATAAAAAAGGTATCTGGTGCCCTGGTTCATTTCCATGCCAATACTCGCCGCCATTAAAAAGCGTATCTAATGATTGTTCCAGCTTGCTTCTGCCTCCCATCAATTCGGCCAGTCCCTGTACATCATGTGGTACGTAAAAGGTATACTGTTGCGGTGTACCCTCTGTAATATAAGGCTCTTTGGCATTTCCTTTAAAAGGCTCATACCAGCTTTTATTGATATACCTGCCCCGCATCATGTTCACCTTTGCATCAAAAACATTGCGATAATTTTTACTCCTGCTCATCAATGTAGTATAATCAGCAGTTTTGTTCAATCCCTTTGCTACCATGGCCAAAGCATAATCGTCATAGGCATATTCCAAAGTTCTGCTGACCTGTTCTTTTTTATGAAAAGCCTCGGGTACACTGTCTTCCATTGGAATGTAGCCATATTTCAAATAAGTATCCAATGCACGTCTTCCTTGCCCGTTTGCATAGTCTGGTTTTGATGGACTATCAAACGCATTTTGTCGCATCAATCGATAAGCCTCATTCACATCGTAATTACGGATTCCCTTTGTATAAGCAGAGGCAATAAAAGCTGTTCCATGATCGCCAATCATTGCTGCAGTATAACTGTTCCAGCATGGAAAAATAGGCAACCAGCCTCCCTGGCTCCCTTTCAGGATCATAGATTGAACCGCATCATTGATCAATTCAGGTTTCAGCAACTCAAATAAGGGTAATTGAGCCCGGTAAATGTCCCACATGGAAAAATCGTCATAATAATTGCCTTTTGATAATTTTTCTAACTGATAGCTACCTGAAAACCTTGGATAGGTGCCATCCACATCATTAAATAAGCGTGGGTGCTGCATGCTGTGATAAAATGCTGTATAGAATATACGCTTGTCTTTAACAACTGATGTCTCAACTTTGACCTGACTCAGGGCTTGTTGCCAAACTTGCTTGTTTTGTGCGGTTAGCGCTGGAAAGTCCCAATTAGTGATCTCCTGTTCCAGGTTTTTCCTTGCTCCTTCCAGACTACTGAAAGAAGTACCTACCTGCACCCTTAGTACCTCTCCTTTATTTACTTTAAATCCCAGATAGGCACCAATATCTTTTTGTTTACCAATAGAATCTGTAGCAAGGACACCTTTGGAACTGAATGTTCCCTGACTGGCAATTGCCTTTTCAACTTTCAGATAAAAGAAGCCGTTAAACCCCGCAGGTTCACCCCAGCCCTGATAAATGCGGTGAACAGGATTATAACCCCACACCACTCCATTTTCTTTATCGATCTTCACAAATCCTTTTCCCTGATCGCTGTTAGGCATAATCAGCAAGTATAAGCTATCTGCACGATGTGCTGTAAACTGCATCATCGACGAACGAAGTGTTGCAGTAAGTTCTACATCCAATTGATACTTAGGTAAGCTGACCTTATAGTAATTTGGACTGGTGATTTCCTGCTCATGAGAAAATACTGCGCCATATTCTTCTGGTTTGGTCTTTAAACTCCCCATCATCGGCATAATAGTAAAGCTGCCGTAATCCTGTGTACAGGAACCGCTAAGCCAATGTGTAGCCCTAATACCGGTGAGCACACTGTCTTTATAAAGATATGGGGGAAGACATTTGGTTTCTGATTTACGTGTTTCGGGACTGAACTGAGTCATCCCAAAAGGGAGGCCTACGGCTGGGATAGTATTGGCATTTAATTCGGTTCCGCTACCGTGCTTTAAGGCTGCACTGGTTGTGCTGGCGGCTGTACCGGCAAGAGGCTGCACATACTGTACTACATCTTGCGCTTTTAAGGATAAACCAAGGCTAAACAGCAACAAACTGCCCAAACCACAACGAAAAATAAAGGAAACACTTCTCATAATTAAACTACGTATTGTTTTTAAAGCTAATAAAAAACGATCTGATTATGTTTTTCATTGTTTCTTGATTGCCTCAAATTTAGCAGGGAAAGCAGATTCCCCTTCCAGGTTAATCGTTTTTAAATCTATAACGCCATTACTCTCCAATACATGTGCAAAATAGTCGGGCCTGTTTTTACCCCAGGTTACCGCGCAATTTCTTAAGGTAATCTGACTTGCCTTATCAAGGTAAAAAGCGGATGTTCTGGCTTTCAAAAGCCCCTCAACATTGCTCGGCCGACGATCGTAAACTCCTCCTGGTAGTGTCGTCGTTTTATTGATGAATACATCAACCCCATCAAAAACAACTCCCGACACTTTATCTGGCGATTCTGCACCTAGATAAATACCATTCTCGCTAACACATTTAATATTGTTGAAATAGATGCCCGTTACTGCTCCCACTTTTCCTTCAGTCTGCCCCTTAGGGAAACGCCAGCCTGCATCTTTATTATTGCCTTTTGCCCGCGGATAGGCAGTTACATAGATTGGCTCGGCCTTGCCCCACCAAACATCAGAAAACAAATGAGCCTCAATAATTATATTTGAAAATATCACGTTGGAAACTGTCCCTTCATCCCTGTTTTGAATACCAATACCTCTATTGCTTTTGCTGATAATACAATTATTAATTAACACGTTATTGATGCTATCCATGTTTTCTGACCCTATTTTAATAGCACACGAACGAGAGCTCATGGTACAATTGCTAACAGTGATATTTTCGCAAGCACCAAATTCTTCATACTCCCTTCTGTTTTTTAAACAGATACAATCATCACCAGATTCTATGTAACAATTACTGATCCTTACATTTTTACTGTGATCAAGATCTATCCCATCACTATTCCTTACTTTTAAACTGTTCAAAAGGGTGATATTATCTATGACCACATCATCGCAGCCAATTAAATGGACTGTCCAATAGGCTGAGTTTTGAATGGTAAGGTCACTTATTCTGATGTTCCTGCCTCCAATAATGGTAAGAATATGGGGTCTGGGATCAACAACATTAAAAGGTTTTAACACATAAGAATCTTCTAATTCAGCACCCATAAAAGAGATACCATTGCCATCAATAGTTCCAGCTCCATGAATGGTAACATTAACTAACTTCTCACCACCAATCCATATGGTTCCTTCGCCTTTATTTTCACGAAATGCACTTTCGGTATATACTTTCTCATCGGGATTTGCCAATATTTTAGCATTGGTTTCAATATAAAAATCTACAAAAGACTTAAGCTTGAAAGGTCCGGCCAGATAGGTTTTTCCTGAGGGTACAACTACCCTACCACCGCCCGCATCAGAACAGGCATCAATGGCCTTTTGAATGGCCAGAGCATCATCAGTTCGGCCATCTCCTTTTGCCCCGTAGGTAACAATATTATATTCTTTAACATTATCTTTTGAGCTTATGGCCTTAGAAATTAAGGGTAAGAAACTGATTAAAAAAATGTTTAAGACAAGTGTATATTTTCTTAGTTCATTCATGGTTTGTTGTCATCTTTAAAACTGTCGTCATCTCGACGATAGGAGAGATCTCTTGACCATTAAGTAGCTGGGAAGCAAATTGGTATAAACAAGAGATCTCTCCTATCGTCGAGATGACAAAGTGGCGATAGCATAACGAAGTGGTTATACCATAAAAATCGCTCTAATTATATCCCGGATTTTGTTCAAGTTTGGGATTGAGTACCCTGGCACTAGCGGGTATAGGCATCAAACGTCTTCGCACATCATTGTTTGTTTTAAAACCCCATGTCCCTTCATACTTTCCAAAACGGATCATATCATTACGGTGCCAGCACTCCCAGGCAAATTCCCTGCAACGCTCTTTATAGAGGTCTTCAAGAGTAACGGAGCCCCAAGCTGCCGAGGTAGTACGTACTGCACGCAACTGATTCACCAGTGATAAAGCCGTTTGGCCCTGCGTAGGGGTTGCTCCACGCAATATCGCCTCTGCTTTCATCAATAAAATATCGGAATACCTGAACATTGGAAAATCATTATTTTGATTCCTGTTGGACGAAGTACTGTCGCAATAGAATTTATTGTTGCGATAGCCCATGTTCCATGCGATTTCATCATTACCTGCGTCGAAAGGTCTGGAGGCATCACGTAAAGTAACGTTTGGCGTAATGTCTACCTGATAATTGATCGGAGTAGCGCCATCAGATCCCGCATAGAATTGATCGTATCCTTTCTTTGTTGTCGATACATTAACAGGCGCTCCCGAGAACAAGTATTGCAAACCTTTTATCCATTGCATATTTCGCTTGTCATTAGGATCATCGAAATTTGCATAGTATTCAGGTAGCGTACTCATAGGTGCACTTGGTGTATGTTTCAAGCTAAACTTTGTTTGTAACGAGCGAGGCAAGGAATACCTTGCGAAGAAGAGATAACCATTTGAGAACCCTGGATCAAAGGGTAAAGCGAAAATAAACTCTTTAATTTGAGGTCCATTATCTATAAAAAACATCTTTTTATAGTCTGATTCTAAAGCGAACGGACTTCCTGTTGCGGTAATAATGGCATCGCACTGTGCTACGGCATCGTTATAGCGTTGTGTTCCGGTATATACCTCTGCATTCAAATACATCTTAGCCAATATTGCATTTGCTGTGTATTTGGTAGGACGGCCATAAGTAGCGGCTCCCACAACCGAACTCAGGTTTGGTAAAACTTCTTTAAGCTCGGCCTCAATGAAATTAAAAACCTCTGTTCTGGATTTTGTCTCAGGAGATGTAGTTTCACCAAAAGTTGTAACAATAGGGATGTTGCCCCATAGATCCATCATCATGAAAAAGGCCAATGCACGTGTGGCTCTAACTTCAGCTAAAGCTGTGGTTTTAGCGGGAGATTCCGGTGCATCCTTAAGTAAGAACAGGCTTTGATTGGCCTTGCTGATTACACTTGACAGCCATCCCCAGCCACTGCTAACATGCCCATTGTCAGGATCCCAGGTATGTTTATGGTGTTGTTCATACCTACCACCATCATACCAGTTACCTCCTCTTGCAGGCATGATGGATTCATCAGTACTTAGCGATTGCATGAAAAAATAATCGGTGGTGATGCCCTGACGCAACTGGACATATACCTGTCCGGTCAATTGTATAAAATGTTGATCTGTTTGGGGAAAGGTTTCAGGAGTTAACTGGGTTTTCACCTCCAGGTCCAGTTTATGGCAGGACGTAAGTATTGTTAGTGATAAAATTACTCCGGTTGCTATGTTTATAAGATTTTTCATCTTCTTAAGATTTTAATTAAATGATACATTTAGACCAAAAAGAAAGGTTCTGGTTTTTGGATAAAAGTTATTGGTATCTACACCTGGTGCCAAACCACCCTGATTGATCTCTGGATCAATACCTTTATATCCGGTAATCACGAATAGATTGTTGGCAGTAGTGTAGAGACGCAAAGAACCAACCCCAGGAATAATGTTTTTCTTAAAGGTGTAGCCCAAAGTTGCATTGTCCAATCTCAGATAGCTGCCATTCTCAAGAAAGCGCGAAGAATACCTGTAAGAGTTAAAATCTGCTGTAGATTCATTCTCTACTTCAACAGGTATGTTGGTAAATTGAGCAGTGTTAGGACGGAAGAGGTCAGCTCTGGTTACATTCATGATCTTATTGCCCAATACTGCCCTTACGAAAACACTCAGATCAAAGTTCTTATAGTTTACCGAGTTGGTCCAACCAATCAAAGCCTTAGGTTGTGCATTACCAATTACGTAATAATCAGTTTTATTCAGTAATCCCTGTGTTTTGATATTTCCTGCCGCATCGTAATATTGAGAAACTCCATTGGCATCTTTACCAGCATATTTGAAGGTAAAGAACGTTCCTATTGGCTGTCCGGGTGATAGAATCTGCAATGTTGCCCCACTTTGTCCCCCACCGTCAGGTTGGAAGATGAGCCTATCATCGATTTTAAACTGGCTATCAGAAAGTGTGAGTACTTTGTTGACGTTGTGGGCAAGGTTGATTCCTGTAGTCCAACTGAAATTGCCATTACTTACCGGTGTACCATTCAGAACAATCTCCACCCCTTTATTGCTTAATTTACCTACGTTGGCTGTTAACTGACCTGATGGGTAGAGGTTCTGATCGACGTCGAAGCCGATGATCAGGTCTGTAGTCCTTTTATCATAAAAATCTACTGAACCACCTAATCTTCCTTTAAAGATGCTGAAGTCCATACCGATATTTGCAGTAGCTGTTTTTTCCCAACGCAGATCCGGGTTCTCATTTTGAATAGCACCATAGGCCCCTTCTCTAGGAGATCCGTTGTAATAAAACTGCCCCACCGCTCCATAGATCAATTTTGTAGTCAGTGGAGCAAAGCCTAGCGAATTACCAGCAATACCATAACTTCCACGTAGTTTCAATGTGCTGATCAGACTTTGATTTTTTAAGAAATTTTCCTGGTCGATGTTCCAACCGGCGCCTACAGAAGGGAAGTAACCCCATTTTTCGTTTTTGCCGAATACGTTCGATCCATCTCTCCGGATAGATCCTTGCAGTAAATACTTATTTTTGTAATTGTAATTTACTCTTGCAAAGTCAGAAATTAACAGAATTTCCTGATAAAGGTATTCTGGGCCATAGTTAACACGGAAATCTGTGATTGCATAAGGGTTACCTAAGCTCAGGTTGTAATAGCTAACCTGATTAATCGGAAAATTTGTTGAGGAAGTCTGTAAACCATCGTTGTTCAGTGATTGCTGATAAGAATAACCGACTACCGCGTTGATATCATGATCACCAAACTTTTTGTTCCAGGTCAGGTAAGTTTCCACGATCTTATTGGTATTCTGATAAGCGTTTCTCAAGGCTAAACCATCTTTACCAACCAGTGAAACAAAGGAAGGATTTGCCGGAGGGTCGGGTGTGTTCCTTACGTTGTTGTATCTAGAGGTATAAATGCTGTTGTAAAAAGCCCCATATACGGTTTGGGTATTCTGATAAGAAGCCGCAACATCATAAGTGAAACCAAAAGGCAATTTAAGATTTGCAGTAAAGGTCCCCAATATATTTTTAGTTTTCAGGTTCTCAGTTGCATTCTCCAGCATGGAAACCGGATTATAATAACTGGTCTGAATCAGGTTGTCAAAGTATGTTCCATCAGGATTTTTAACTGGCGAAGTAGGCAAATAAGTAAGCATCTGAGAAAGAACTGTATTACGATAAGGCACCAGATCGGCATCGCTAATTGAATTACTCAGATTTAGCCCGATCTTTAATTTATCATTCAGGGCTTTTTGTTCAAGACCTATGCGGCCAATAAAACGGCCCAGATCACTTGTTCTTACAATACCTTGTTGTTTGAAATAGTTCAAGCTGGCATTATACGTAGTTTTATCTGTACCACCACTAAGCGAAAGGTTGTGGTTTTGCGATATGGCATCCTTACGTTGTACTTCATTTTGCCAGTTGGTATTTGCACCCTGATCATTGGCTGGTGTTAACGCAGAATTATTTCTAGCCAGGAAAGCTTTCAACTGCTCAGCATTCATCATCTCGTACTGGTTGGATACATTCTCAACACCAAAATAAGCGCTGTAAGCCAATTGAGCTTGTCCTGCGGTACCCCGTTTTGTAGTTACCATGATCACTCCGTTTGCAGCTCTGTTGCCGTAAATGGCAGCAGCAGCAGCATCTTTCAAAACGTCGATCGAGGCTATGTCATCTGGTGCAAGCAATGAAATATCAGCACCTGGTACACCGTCGATAACGAATAAAGGTGATTGTGCACCCTCGCGTAACGTAGAAGCCCCACGCATAACAATAGCTGCATTGCGATTCGGATCACCACTTCGGCTGATGTTTAGTCCAGGTACCTTACCTTGCAGCATCTGTCCGACGTCGCTTATGGCGCCTTTATTCAGTTCATCACCTTTAACGGAAGATATTGAGCTGATCAGGGCCTTTCTGGAACTCTTACCATATCCCACTACAACAACTTCACTTAATGATTTATCTTCTGGTTTTAGCTGAATAGTTAAAGGCTGAGTGCCATTGACAGGCGCTTCAAAGGTTACATATCCGATGTATTTAAAAACTAAAATATCATTTGCACTTTCAGCAGAAATCTTAAACTTTCCGTCTATATCTGTAATGGTTCCAATTTTTGTTCCTTTTACAGTAACACTAACACCAATCAAAGGCATATTGATCTCGTCAACCACCTTACCGGTAACCGTAATGGCTTTTGAGCTGACTTGAAGTTTTGTTTCGAGTCGCTCACCGTCAATCAGAATGATTTTGTTTTTATACACCTGATAGTGAATTGAATATTTGCTCAACAGATTATCAAGCACTGTTTTGAGTTCAACGTCGTCGAACTGAAGAGACATCTTATTGTTAGAGTGAATAACATCCTGGTTATAAATAAACTGAACTTTATTAGCCACAGCCAGTGTTTTCAAAACTTCAGGCAGCGTTTTATTCACTATGGTTAAACTTATTTTTTTATTCAAAGCCTCCTGGGCCAAAGTGGGCTTGGAATAGGTGATGCTGGTAAATAGTATCAATACCAATATTTGACTTAGTGTAATTCTCATGATTTTGCACCAGAAAAGCTTATGATGTAAATAAAATTTCATAATTTTAGTAAGTTGTATTTGAAAAAATATAATTAATTGAGGTCCCCTCACCAATTTAATTGATGTCACAAAGGGGGCTTTTAAAAGCCTAGTACAGGAGTGTTCGAGCACTCTTGTACTTACTTAAGAAGCTTATTGGATCATGTTTGTAGAGTCTTTTTCATACTGGTTCGTTTGAAGGTTTACTTATTGGTTAATTTTGGTTAATTCTTTTTGGTCACTACGATAATATCATTGTCAATATGGTATTCCAGATTTAGCGAAGCCTTAAGCACTTCTAACACATCAGGGAGATTTAAGTCCGTTAAATCGGCATTCATCACTACTTTATTGAGCTCTTCATCCTGAACTTTTATAACAGTATTAAATTCCGAGCTCAGAACCTTCACTATTTCTGAAAGGTTTTTATCACTAAAAGACAAATCAACATGGTTCCAGATCGCAACAGAAGACATATCTGCGTGCTTTTCTTTATAAAGAAGATTTTTATTTCCTTTAAAAACGATGCTTTCCTTCGGCAGTAAAAACACCTCATCATCTGATTTACGGTTGGCGCCCTTTTTACTTACAGATACCTTACCGGTTACAACAATTACATTGGCAGAGCTTCCATCTTTAGAATCAGAAATCCTAAAGCTGGTACCCCATACCTTGGTAATGATATGATTACTATTGATTATAAAAGGTTGATTTGGATTTTTAGTGATCTCAAAGAAACATTCTCCTTCCATAATCACCTCTCTGGATGCCTTTTTAAATTCAACAGGATAAGTAAGACTTGCCTGAGGATTTAAATAAACAACACTTTGATCTGGCAGTATTTTTTTAATGATAAAACCAGTTTTATTTACCAGGTGAATTTGCTGACTGGACAATTGTTCTTTTTTGTTCCACGGTAGCGATTTATTCAAAAAAAAGAAAGTAACAGAAACTATCAGCAGTATTGCTGCTGCATATTTAAGCCACCATATGCCAATTTTAGGCCTTGGTATTTCTGGTAAATCAGGATTATCTGTTTGATCTGTAGATGCAACGATGCTTAAAAAAATCTTGTTCTTTAAAAGGTTCTGATTTTCTTCTGATAAATCCTGAACAAAATTAGGACTATCCTGATATTGATCATACCAATGATTTAACATTGAAACCTCTTCAGGCGTACAATTGCCATTGATATAATTTTCCAATAATTTGGAAAGTTGTAAATTGTTCATACTACGTTAAACTCTATGTGGTTATTTATTTAACATGTCGTTTAACAACTGCAGAACCCTTGCTGTAAATCTAAATTTATTTTATAAAAAATAGTAAGATGGGCATAAGTTCAGTTATTGTTACCCGTAAGCTTTGCAACGCTTTTGTAAGATGGCCTTCTACCGTTTTTTCTGAAATGTTAAGTTCCGATGCGATCTCTTTATTTGTTTTAAACTCAATTCTACTTAACTGATAAACAGAACGACATTTGACCGGCAACTTAGCGATCATCATATCAATGTGTTTTTTCAAATCGTTAAGAAAAATGTACTCTTCGGTAGAGTTGTCGAGTTTTAACTGAACCTGTTCTGAAGTAATAAAATTTTCCCTTATAGCGTGTTTTCTGTAATGGTCTATTACATTATACCTAACTGCCGTATACAGGTAGTTACCAAGGCCAGTTGTAAATAGGAGTGAGGTTCTATTCGTCCAAAGTTTTGTAAAAACATCCTGTACAATTTCTTCGCAGGTTTCGGTGTTCTTAACCCTTTTATAAGCTGCGTTAAGTAACCTATCCCAATACCGATCATAAATCTCCTTAAAAACATCCGGGCCAGCATGTTTCAACAACAAAGCTAGTTCTTCATCAGTATGTTTTGAATAATTACCCATTGTTAAAATCAGTTCCCAGCCATTAGATACCTGGCACAGCCGCTAAAAGTAACTAAAAAAATACAATTAATTAAGGGGGAAAAATGTGAATTTAAATTACAAGGATTACCCTAGTTTCTGTAAAAAAATATTCAAATCATCTTCCTTACCCAATCCCAGTTTTTGCTTGATCCGGTAACGACTCATGCGTACGCTTTTGGGCTCTATATGAAGGATGCTGGCTATTTTCTTTGTGTCCATTTGCAAATGCAGGTAAGCACAAAGCTTTAGATCAAGCGGAGTAAGTTTTTGCTGCGCTTTTTCATTCAGAAGGCCGAAGAAGTCGGGGTGTACTTGTTGAATATGCATCTTTGCATCATTAAAATCATTGTCCAGCAATAACTCTTCATTCCATATTCTATTGATATTCAACTCCTGGCTATCATTTAACTTTTCTTTGATCTGTGAAAACACTTGTTTCTTGTGTTCCAGTTGCAACACATTAGCCATCATTTCTTTTTGCAATTGTTGCTGTTGGGTTTCCAGCAGTTGCTGCTCTGCCCGTAGCCGCAGCTGTTCTTCTTTATCTAATTTTGTTTGCAATTCGGCCTCTTGTTTTTCTAAATGCAATTGCTTTTCACGTTGCAAAGAGTAACGCAGGCGGAAATGATAAGCCCGGAACATAAAAATAAGGCCCAATAAAGAAATAATCGAAATACCTATATATAGATACCGTTGTACCTGATTATACTTTTCCTTTTGCCGCAACAGGATCACTTCATTGTTTTTTTTTTCGGCTTCGTATTGAATTTCCAGCTTTTGCGCGTTTAATGCCTGTTTTTGATCAAAAAGTTTACCGTTGTATTCTGTTACTTTCTTCTGGAATTTTAATGCCATGGAGTCGTTTCCAGTTTGCTCATACAATCTGGAAAGCGAGCTCACCACATTGACCAGGGTATAATAATAGGGAATTTCCTGCGCCTGCATCATGCTATAAGCCCGCATCAAATAACTTTCAGCCATTGGAAAGTTTTTTTCACGCATGGCATACTCACTTAGAATACCCAAACCGCTGGCTATAATTTCTTCGCCATTCGGCGCATCTTTCATCACTTCCTGAGCTTTATTAGCATATTGAATAGCACTTGCTTTCGCATCTTTATCTGTTTCTGCAAAATTTTTCAAGTAATAATCTGCAATATTAATGCAGGCAATACCATAAGTCTTTGCTGCTATTTCTTTCGGATGCTGCTCGTATATCTCCTCTACCTTCTTTAAGAAAAAGAGGATGCTATCTCGCTGGCCGATACTTTTGGAAGCATTATAATTATAATCCGCTGATATGGATAAAGCGGTATAGCAATTACCAAGTAAATTGTAATCTTGAGTGAGCAAGGCATTTTCTGTGGCTAAGCGAGCGTACCGATTTATATTGGGCATATTATTCCAGCGGGTATTTAAAGCGTATAACAAGTAATATATTTTAGCCAGAATGTAATGATCCGGAGTTTTTGCTAGTTCCTTAAGTGCCATCTGGCCATATTTCATGGAAAGTTCGGCATTATCGATACTCTTGTATAAAAAAGCCTGGGCATAATAACCATAGGCAATAGCTGAAGAACCATGCGCCTGCTTTGCGGTAACCATGGCAGAATCGCTCATTTTTTTTAACAATGGAAATTCCTGCATATTGGCGTAAATATTGGCAAGAACAACATAGCCCCTGGTTGCGGTAGTAAAATCCTTCAGTTTTAAGGCAGTATTAACAGCAAGCCTCCCCTGAACAAGCCCTGCTTTATAATTTTCATTGATACGAAGTGATTCAGCCGAATGAATAAGCTGAGCAGGTGTTTGTGCTATTGCAGTATAAGATGACAAACCCGCAGCTACAAAAAACAATAGGTGCCTTAAATAATTCATAAAGTAAAATTAATATAAATCAACTATCTATTTTTTCATGTAGACATATTGTAGACGCTTGTGCAACTTGAATGTAGGCGTTTTGTAGTAAGCCTGAATTTGGTAAAACTTTGAGTAAGAGTGCAACTTTACATCAAATAATTTTACAACAAAATACTATCAAAATGAATAACAAAACACTATCTATCGTATCCTACATCACCATTATTGGTTGGCTTGTGGCCTATTTAAAGGGAAAAGACAATGCAGATTCAATGCTTAAATATCATTTACGACAAGCATTAGGTCTGGCACTTGTGAACATTATTTTTAGCCTTGCTTTAAATATAGTAGCTATGGTTATACCTGCCTTATCTTTTATAGGTGTATTTGGCTTTGTTTTTTTGATATTATGGATTATTGGAATTATCAATGCGGCTAATGGTGCTCAAAAGCCTTTGCCAATAATTGGTAAAATGTTTGAAAACAAATTTGCTTTCGTTGGTTAATTGGAATAATTATGCAAACATTTAAATATTTCGAAAAAGAAGGCAGCACTTATCATCTAAAAGTGCAAAAAGGCTTTTTTTATACCATGGCTGCAATAATTTTTGCCATAATGGTACTTAACCTCATATATGCGAGTACGAAAGGAGCTGCAGTATTCGCTGTGTTTCTGGCTGTAATTGGGGTATTGAGCATATTGCGAAGTACTACAGAAATAAGCTTTGATATGGTAGATCGTAAGATTCACTATAAAGCATTCTTCTTTAGTGCACCCATCACCTACAGTTTCGATGATTTTGATCATTTTCTAGTCTCCAAGCTTAAAAGTCTTTTTATCACACTAGGCGTATCGGGTATTTTGGTAATGCAAAAAAACAGGAAAACAAAAAACATTTTTCTACGCCAATGTTTTTTCTCGGCAAAGCCATTACAAAAATTAAATGATGAACTGTATATCATAATGGGTTTACCTGATTAACAAAACTGAAAGTATTATGGGTAAAGGCTTCTTTATATTTTGGAAACTGTTCGCATTATTTTATGCGATACCTTTTCCCATGATCTTATACTATGGTATTAAGAGTGATAGTTATCCGCCAGAATTAGCAACAAGAAATCCCTGGCTTGCTCTGGGCCTTGTAGTCTTATCTATCATTATTTGGATTATTCTTTTGACAGGCTACTACAACAAATGGATACTTCGGACTCTTTCTATAAAAAGAAAAATAGAGCACCTTAAAAATACCGGCATAAAGCGGGAGGCCAGGATTCTTACTAGTATTGACAAATCAAACCCAAAGGTCAACTACAGTACTTATGAGCTTAATTTATCATTTAAAAACCTTGTAGGTACCCAAATTGAAGAAAAGATAACTGTAAATGACAAAACCCCTTATGAACGCAGGTTTGAGGCGGGAAAGAATGTAGAATTGGTTCTCGATCAAAATCCAAACGATTATCCTTATATGGTTCTGTCCAGCTTCCAGGTAAGTGTTAAAGGGAATGTAATTCTCTTGCTTCATATTACCCTGCTTGTTATTGCAGCTCTGATAGCCGGTTATTATTGCTTTGCTTATCAAACAGAAAGTGAAGGCATGGGATGGCGCTTTATGGTTTTTTATCATCCGCTCCTGGTTTGTGCCTTAATACTTAACCTGGGTAATATTAATCTTCTTGGAAGATTGATGTCAAAATTTGCCAATCAAAATCCTAAAAATGATTTTGTAATAAAGTACAAAGGATTGCCGGCAACAGCCAGATTACTCAAGGCCAGTCAAACTGGAACATACATAAACGAGCAACCCGTGGTTGAGTTTGTGCTTGAATTTACAGACCATCAAAATCAACGTCATGGTGTTAGTATAAAAAAAATAGTAGACCTGTTAGATCTGGATAGCACACGTCAAAAAGAAGTGGATATTTTTTACCTCAAGGAAGATCCCAAACGGGTAGCCTTTGCCAGCGATTTAAAAGAGTTAAGCATAATAATATGAAGACCTTAAACATCATAGCTAGCTCATTGATCATTGGCTGTTTACTACTAACAGGCTGTAAGCAGATCAACAAAAGTGTGAACGAAACTTTTAAGCCCAGTGATGCTGCCTTGAAGCGCCAGGCGCAGAAACAGTCGACAACAGGTTTCACTACAACCACAACGCAGCAAATACAAAAATCTGAAGTGATTATAAACGGCGATACCCTTAAAGCTAATGGTATGCAAGAAAAAGCCGCAGTACTTTTTAAGGATTTGGAAACATTGCAGAAAAACAAAACAGGTAACAACAGTAAAGAGATACAGGAAAAAGTAAATGAGTTTTTGAAAAGCATTAACATGTCACAAAAGGTCAATACTATACCTACACCCCAACCCAAAACAAAACGCGAAAAAGCTTTTTTTACTAAAGCAGAATTGGAAAGAGCAGAAAGGGAGCTTATACAATTGCCTCAGTATGCCGGCAAAGAAATACAGATATATCAGTCTGTTCACTTTAATGGCGATGGACGAATCAGGTTAATGTTGCAACATCCCGAAAATCCAAAATATGTAGATGCTTATGAATACGAAAATGGCAAATGGTCGGCCCCAAAGCCTATACAAACAACTTCCGGCAATATAGAACGTCGGTTGGTCCCATTAAACCAAATCAACTTTTCCTCTGCCCTAACAGTATTGCAAGCGTATAATCAAAAGGTATTACAGGTAGAAGGTGCAAAACCAACAACACATGTATACCTGTCTTTCTGGGATGGCCGCATACGCTGGTTCCCCGGAACAATAAATGGAACCCGGGAACGCTATTCGATTGATTTCGAACCTAACGGAACATTAAAAAACTTTAAACAAGATTAAACATATGGCAAATTATAACCTAAAAATAAAAGGTGATCGATTAAGTTTTCAACCCAAACGAGATTATAAATGGAAAGTTATCCTTTTTACCGTTGTTGCTTTGATAACATTTATTATGATACCCACACTTAATTTGAATTATGAAACCAAATGGGGGATATTTGCTATAGGCTTGTTATGTGGATTTACTGCATTGTACGATTTTCTGTTTCACTTTAACCTGACCTACATATTTGATCAGACTACCAGAAACATCTACTGCAAAATCCCTGGCTTGTATACGCGCCAGATCATAACTTTTGATGAGGCTTTCATACTACGCATAGAAGAAGATTGCTTATTGCATTATGCGCTATCAAAAAAACAGAATAAATATGGCAACAGCTACGCCATAAGCCAATCATTTGGCAGTAACAAGAAAAGCAGAAGAAGACAAGAAACATTTGAAACAGAAGTTCTGTCGGCTATAGAAAGTTTTATTCACCATCTTAAAGTACATACTCATTATTAATCGGCTTTACAGGTTCAGGTATATTTGTTTCACCCAGCATTTCCAGTAGATTGATCTCTATAGTACGTGTAATTTGATTTAATGGAACAGCTGCAGAATTATTATCGAAAGGATTCATCAAGCTCATCCCATTGATCTGAGTAGACACATAAACAAAGCCTACTAACCACCCTAAAAATATAGACCACACCCCGGCAAAAGGGCTGATGACCAGGGTAAGCGACACCACAAAAAGCCATATAAATGCTTTGGTAAAATAAATATAAGCGGTTGGGTATATGGTATTTTTAATGCGTTCACTCATACCCATCTCGTCAGAAAATTTTACAAGCAACTGATTCATTTCAATAAAACGGAAACCATCAATCATTCCTCCTTTTTCGAGAAGCTGCAGGGCTCTGGATTGCTGCATCAAAATTGCATTAGCAACATTACTATGTAACTTAACTTCCTCCATATCATGCGGTTCAAGATACTGGCTATAGGTTTCATCAACGGCATCTCTAAGTTTTGCTTTGAGTGCATATAAAAACGCTATTTGCTTATATACCATTCGTTTCTTTAGCGCAGCATATTGTTGATCATCAGTTTCATTTTGGGAAATATAGCTAATGATACTTCTTGCCCATGATCTGGAATCATTCACCAGAGAACCCCATATTTTCCGGGCCTCCCACCAGCGGTCATATGCCTGATTGTTGTTAAAACCTACAAAAAAAGCAATGGCTGTACCTAAAACAGCAGGGATAATGGAAGGAATTTCAAAATGATGCCTGATTAAAACTGTCCTCACGAGATAGGCTGCTGTGCAGGATATAATCATAATGATATCTACCTGCCATGTATTTCTAAGAATACGGCTTAACCGTATGTTTGGTTCAATTAGCATTTTTATCTTCTTTTAATTTTCTGTGATATTTTTAACTATTATACGTCTAATTACTACACATCTATTGAGCTGCGAATTTCTCTTCTTTCTCCTACTTGCTGACGCCACATGGAATAATAAAGTCCTCTTTGCTCCAATAGTTCATCGTGAGTACCGGCTTCCGAAATAATCCCTTTTTCAAGAACGTAAATAACATCTGCGTGCATGATGGTAGAAAGACGATGAGCAATTAATATGGTCATTTGTTGTCTGCTATCCGATATCTCCCTTATGGTTGTGGTAATTTCTTCTTCAGTTAGCGAATCTAATGCAGAAGTAGCTTCATCAAAAATCAGTAATTGAGGCTGGCGTAATAATGCCCTGGCAATAGACAATCTTTGCTTTTCTCCGCCAGACAACTTCATACCACTTTCTCCAAGGATGGTATTTAACCCATGAGATGCTCTGGCAACCAATCCAGAAGCTGAAGCTTTTTCCAGCGCATCATTAATATCTGCATCCGTAGCCGTTGGATTCACAAAGAGCAGGTTATCTTTAATAGAACCAGCATACAGCTGTGTATCTTGTGTTACAAAGCCTATTTGCCGCCTAAGCGGATTATATTGTACCTGGGTTGAAGGTACATCGTTAAAAAAGATCCGTCCATCAACAGGAACGTACAATCCAACCAGCAACTTAACCAGCGTCGACTTACCTGATCCAGACGGGCCCACAAAGGCTATTGTCTCCCCTCTTTTAATCTTAAATGAAATGCCGTCGATGGCATTATAGCCTGCCGTTCTATGACGGAATACGACATTATCAAACTGCAGGTTTTCGAGTTTGCCAATCTCAATTGAATTTTCAGGACGTTGCTCTACGGGTTTATTCATCAGCCTGTCGAAACTCTTTAAAGATGCATCTGCCTCTCTATAAAGCACAATCATATTACCAAGGTCTTGTAAAGGAGTGAATATAGCCGTAGAAATAAATTGCATAGCAATAAGCTCCCCGGTACTAAGTACTTTCCTGAAAATAAGCCACAAAAGAATGAAAAGGATAGATTGCTTTAGTAAGTTTAGCATATTCCCTTGCAAAAAAGACAAGAAACTTACCTTGCCGGCCTTTTGCATTTCCAACTCAAATATTTTCAATGTTTGTTCATTCAGTCGCCTGATTTCCGGAAACGTTAACCCAAGGCTTTTAACCAACTCAATATTTCGCAAGCTTTCGGTAATAACCCCAGCCTGGCTATCTGTTTGCCTGTTTATTGATCGTTGAATCCCTTTTATCCTTTTAGAGACTAAGCCCGTAAGCGACCCAAGAAGCACAATTCCTACAAAGAAAACGGGAACCAAAAGCCAATTCTTGTTTATGCTATACCATATTAAAAAGCCAACTCCTACAAGCGAAGAAAACAAAACATTGATAAAGGAATTAATAAAACGCTCTGCATCAGTTTTCACTTTTTGCAGAACAGAAAGCGTAGTTCCGCTTCTGCTCTCTTCAAATTCCTGAAATGAGAGGCGTAAGGTTTGCTTTAGGCCATCATTGAATATATTCATGCCAAAGCGTGCTACAGCTTTGCGGGTTATATAATCCTGAGCAGCTTTACATAGTTTAGCCACCACAGCAATGCCAAGTGCTATTAATAACCAATATAAAATCCCATTTATCAGTTCAGTTTCAGACAAGTGGTTCTTATTTGTGGCATATTCATCAATGATCTTTCCAAATATTACAGGATCAACCAGGCTGAGTAATTGAGCTACAGCAGCTAGTATTAAAGATAAAAAAACAAGCGTGCGATGCGGCTTAAGGTATTTCCAAAGTATCCTCATAATAATCGATTAATGTTACACTTTAAACCCCCAACATCTGCTGCCATGAATGTTGGCTATTGCATTTTAGAAATAAGGACCAATGCCAGAAAGTATCTAAATTACTAAAAAATCGTAATTTTATTTCCATGACATCAATATTGGCTAAAGAATTACTAAGACAACAATATGTCCTGGTAAAAAGTTCCAGGACTGTTGTGCTCGATTTTTTAGAGACACAATTAAAAGAGGAAGTATTCAGCCCATTGGACCAATTTAATGGCTTCTCTCCAGGCAAAATGTTATTGCATATTGCAGGAGTATATTGCCATTGGATCGGCAATTTCTCTCTAAAACTTAACATTGATACTTATCAGGATTACAACGTTTCTTCATTTAGGGTGCTTAGAACCTTATTTGAAAAAGCCGACAGCCTCATTTTAACTTATATTGATGAATTTGGTAATAACCCAAACCAAGTGATCAGCGGAATAATTTCGGGCAAAAAGATGGAGGCTACTACCCTGGAGGTCTTTACCCATGTCTTAACACATGAATTTCATCATAAAGGGCAAATTATGATTATGTGCCGCTTACTTGGGCATACTCCTCCGGATACAGATATTATCAGATTTTAGTTTAATTTACATATTATGGATCAGGATAAAAAAAGGCAGAACCAGACAATACATGGGGTTTGGATTATTTATTATATTTCCAAAACCTGCCTTTGCCTTCGGCTATCCATTCTAAGGCTTGTTCTATTCTGGTTTGACGAGTGGCGTCTGTTTTTGCATCGATTATCCAAACTAAATAGTCTTTCCGAAATGAAGGTGATTTGCTTTCAAAAATCTCTTTAATCGGTGGATTTGCTTCCAGGATTTCACTAAAATAATCTGGTACTTGAATAACTTTGGGCTTCTCAGCTTTCGGTTTTACTATTTTTATTCCATTTTCATTTAAAGCCATCGCCTCTTTTACATACGCGATCAATGTTTCTTTGTCCGGCAAATCTGACAGGGATTTGATTTTATCCATATTTCCCATTGTTTGCTCAGGTTTAATGTTCTCTTTCAGTTTTGGATTAGTTATTAATGCTGCTTTCCAAATGCTGAATGAGCAGTGATTTTTGTAGGCAGCAAAGATGCACATCATATCGCCATGGTAATCGAAATGTGGAATACCCCATTTAATTACTTCCTCAACATCCGGACATGTTTCATGGATTATTTGGCGTAAATATTCCATAATAGGCTTTGCAAAATCTGCTGATTTTGCATAATACTCATCGAATTTTGGATTGAATTGTGGCATTTTTAAAGTAAGGTGTAAGTAGTTTGCTAAATAAAGATGATGAAATTACCCCTAAAGTCAAATTTTATATACTTCTAAATTATAATCTAACTTTTGTTTCAATCAGACTAAGCAAGGGGTAACTTCGTTCATAGATTGATAAGACCAACGTTAACACTGGTTCGAGACTGCTTCGGAAAAAGGTACCTATTTTCCGAAGAAAACCCGAATTGAACTTGATTCTGTCTTAATTCTGCCCAGCAGGAGGTTTCAGTGAGCAGATATTTAAACCCAAATAAATTATTTTTCGTCACCCCTCTTTAGCAGAATCTAATGATTATCAGATAAATAAGCATATCCCCCTCTATGCGGAGCAGAAAATAGAAAATTTATTACTGAATAAAATGAACAAACAGCTAAACTTTAGTAGATTTAGTATAACTAACAGCTATTAACTTCAGAAAAAGCGATCCTTGGCCGTATGATACCTAAAGCAAATAACCAGCATCGAGTTTCTGTAGAGAGTTTTGATAGCGAACCTTTTTTTGAAGTTTCTCAGGATTTAATGTGTATCGCCGGATTTGATGGATACTTTAAAAGAATCAATCCTGCGGTTTCTAAACTGTTAGGATATAGTGATGAAGAGTTATTTTCAAGACCTATTAATGATTTTGTTTGTGAAGAAGACCAGAACATTACAGAAGAACTTAGGAACAACCTCAGGAAAAATATTCCACTCTTAAATTTCGAAAACCGCTACCTCACTAAAAAAGGCGAAATTGTGTGGCTGTCATGGACTTCAATTCCTGTTCCTGAATCCAAACTGGTTTACGCGGTTGCCAAAAATGTAACACACAAAAAGAAACTTGAAGAAGAACGGAATAAACTTTTGATCAGCCTATCAAAGATTAATGAAGAGCTGCAGCATTTAACTCATATGGCCTCGCATGATCTGAGGGCACCTGTAAATAACTTACTTGCAATATTTAGTCTTTTGGATACTTCTACAATTCAGGATAAAGAAACTGAAAATCTGATCAATATATTACAATCAACAACAGAGGAATTGAAGGTTACCTTAAATTATTACCTGGATGCGGCCAGTCAGAAAAAAAGCGTTCATGTGCCCACAGAAAACCTGAATCTTCATCATTCTCTGAACGGGGTGTTTCATTCTATAAATTCATTGATACTAGGCTCCAGAGCTATTATTAGAATTGATTTTTCTGAATTTGATACGATCAATTTCAACAAAGTTTATATGGACAGCATATTTCTAAACCTGATCACTAATTCCATTAAGTACGCAAAACCAGATTCACACCCTGATATTTATATTGCCACCAGAAAAACAAATGGTGCCCGACAATTGATTTTTTCAGACAAAGGCCTGGGGTTTGATATGGAAAAATGTAAAAACAAGATATTTGGGCTACATCAAACATTCCACAATCATACAGATAGCAAAGGTATTGGCCTTTATTTGGTATATAACCACATTAATAGTTTAGGAGGCCATATTGATGTAGAAAGCAAGGTAAACGAGGGAGTTAGATTTGTGCTCACTTTTAAGGATTAGCCCTATTACCTAAATCCCTCTGTGGGTGCGTAGCCAAAAAATTTCTTAAATGCGTAACCAAAATGGGAGAGATTTTCAAATCCTGTTTCCAGATAGACTTCTGAGGGCTTCCGTTTTTTTTCTCTGATTTGATAATGGGCCAGTTTCAGTCTTTTTTGAGTAAGCCATTTCTGTGGTGTGGTTTGAAAAGTTTTTTTGAAATCGCGCTTAAACGTTGTCAGGCTACGTCCAGTCAGGTAACCGAATTTTTCCATCGGCATATTGAACATATAATTTTTTTCCATGAAATTAGCGATATCAATCTTTCCGGGCTCTGCAAAGTTGGCCAGCATATGGTCAATACTGGGTTCGATAGTTCTCAGGATATGGATAGCCTCTTCTATTTTGAGTGAAGCGATGGCGCCAGGTAGTTTTTCTTTGAGCTCAAAATACGGGATTAGTGAAGAGAGACAGCTTTTTAATAATGGATGTTGTTCAAAGGTTCGAAAGCTAGGAGGTGGAATCGGTTCTCCCTGGGACTGGGGCTCATTTTTATTATAGTAGTCTTTTAGCCGCTCCAGCTTAAGGTGCATGGCTACCGATTTATGAGACAAGCCATGTTTAGGATAATTGAGAACCGTAGCCAGCAAGTAACGCGGAAACAGCAGGGTATCTCCTGCTCCAAACACATAGGTCTGATCGGCTTGCACGATCCTGGTTTCTCCCGAGATGATCCATACCAGCAAATGGTCTTCAAACAGCACATCGGCTTTGAAGAACTGGTCTTCAAAGCACGATCTCTTAATATCATCGTGTATGTATTCTATCTGATGTGCCATGGTTTACCATCTAAAATTAGGGAATTAATTGCATAGCAATGTTCAATCTGCTGTAAATATCACTTTAGTCATTTCTTCACTTAATTGCCAAAGCCGTTTTGCATTTTCTGGATCTATTGAGTAGGGTGTCACGCCACGAAGTGTTAAAGGGTTATCGTACTGATGATCGATGTTTCCCAAGTCAAGCTCTGCAATGTCTCCATTTTCACAATAAACGCCGCCTTTACCCTCAAGCTTTTGACTGGTTGCACACCACAATGTAGTTGCGGCACCCTGCGGTATTGTTTTGAGCTTTTTAGCTACCTCTGGATAGATTTCGCCATTCTCGTCATGGGTTCCCATCTGCTGAAACAAAGCCATTGGGGCTACCCTTCCGAGATCTGTACCGTTTACAGAGCCAGGATGCAATGAGAAGGCACGTACGCCAAAGTATCTACCCCTATGATCCAGCTCTACAGTAAACAGGTTATTTGCCGTTTTAGATTGACCATACCCCTGCAAAGTTTCGTATTGACGATGTTCAAAGTTGGGGTCTTCAAAATCAAATGGTGCCATTTGATGTCCGAATGAAGACACATTGACCACTCTGGCGCCATTTGCCTGTTTTAATGCCGGCCAAAGTTTAGCGGTAAGCTGAAAATGTCCTAAATGGTTGGTGGCAAGCTGCGACTCATAACCGCGTAAATCGCGCTGAAGCGGCACCCACATAATGCCTGCATTGTTAATTAAAAGATGCAGCGGGCTATTGGTTTCGAGAAAATTCCTGGCAAAGGCATCAATGGATTCGGGATTCATCAGATCCAGATGTTCAACGGCAATGTTTTTTACTCCATCAAGATTTTTTTTGGCTTTAGCTACATCGCGGGCGGGGACGATTACTTTGGCCCCTGCTCTACTTAATAACTTAACTGTTTCTAAACCAATACCAGCATAGCCACCTGTTACAATAGCGATTTTTCCAGTGAGGTCGACTCCTTTAATTACATCATTGCTTGTTGATGTGGCATTAAACCCTGAACCAATGGGTTGTTGTAAAGTACGATTGTACTTGTTTGTTTCTTTTTGTTCCATCTTATTTGTTATTTATAACAACAAAATTAGATGGATATTGGCCGGTGTGTTTTGTTTAAAAGACCTAAATCTTTTGTTTTAAAGACCAATTGATCAGGAAAGTGTTTTCCACTATCCTGATCAATTGGATTGGGATGTAAATTGTATAATTTAAGATTGCAACAATCTATTTCCCTTGATTTTTCTTTTCAGTAATCTCTGTTCTGATCTCCTGGGCAAGCCCTTTAATCTCTTGTAAAGCTTTACGCACTCTGGTGCCGGCAGCACTGTTTCCAGCGTTATAAAATTTTTCTACGTCTGTCTCTACCGAGGCTACAACCTCTTTTAATTTTGCGAACTTGCTCATAATGTTTTTAAGTTAATTATTAATATTTATTAGTTTTCTGGCGTTGAATAGCTACTATTACCTATCCAACAATGTAAACATAGAAGAATAAAAATAAAGTCGCAAATAAATACTACTAAATTAGTATACTTTTTTTATATTTGTTTATCAACAGCATTAATCGTTAAGATTATTCATGTTTTTACTTAAGGTTGAACCGTATGCTCAGTACGGTAAAAAGCGGGTTGTTTACTCATTGCAACCTGCTTTTTAAAGTTCCATGCTGCGAAGCACGAACAATACTCGTTTAATTTATATTTGGTTTTTAAAGGCTATCTGAAGAGATAGCCTTTACTTTAATCAACTAGTAAACAGACACTTTCCTAAACTTTTCAGAAAATGGGTTGTTGTTAAATATACATCTACATTTATCCAACAGCTATGAAGAATCCGATTAAACTAGCAATATTAATAACTACATGTTATGCAATTTTTATTGCGCCCAGTTCTGCGTCAGCTCAGCAAAACGATTCCATTACCGCCGATCAATTCTTACAACAAGCATCCATCAGTGGTATTAATGAAGTTTCTATGGGAAATCTGGGATTAAAAAGAGCACAAGACTCGAAAATTAAAGATTATGCTCAAGTCATTTTGAACGACCACATGGTTATTAATGCCGAGATAAAGGCTCTGGCAAAAAGAAAAAATATAAAACTACCAGATTCGATGAGCATCCCAATTAACAGCATGCAAACCAGGGTAGATACTGCCCTGAGTAGTCCATCTGTAAAACAAGCGGATACGTCTACAAACAAAACTATAGTTGCAGATTCTGTTGAAGCGAATTTTGATTCTGGCTATATGCAAATGATGATCAAAGATCATCAGAAAGCCATTGATTTGTTTACGCAAGGAAGCCAAAACAAGGATCCCGATATACAAACATTCTGCTTAAAATATCTACCTGTTTTGAAAAGGCATTTAGATGATGCAGCGAGTATTTCTAAGGAAATGCCGCTTAAGAAATAGTAGAGATCGGCATATAAAAAAGGCCCGCCACTATAGCGAGCCTTATGATAAGCTTAATTTATTTGCGTTTATTACCTGGTGCAATCAGCTGTCCAGGTAGCTCCATTATTAGAAACTAACACTTTTAAGGTACTGGCATTAATTGAAATACCAGTTACTCCACTTCCAACACTGACATAGTTGTTATCGCCAGATTTTTCAAACTTCACTCCCTTTATATCAGGAATATTATTGCCAAAGAAAAAATTGTAAGTATCTCCGACTTTACTCACTGTAACCTTTCCTTCTGAACTGGTTATTGTGTTGTCATCTTTTTGGTAAGAGATAGATCCTCTATAGGTTCCAACAAAGAAGTCTTTGTCTGCCGGATCTGTGTCTTTCTTACAGGCGATCATAACCGTCGTAGCGATTAAAAGTAAACTGAGAATTCTCATTGTCTTTTTCATAATATGATATTTTGATGTAACAGTCCTATTACAAAGGCCATGCCAACAGTGGCATTACAGCCTTAGCAAATGGCGCGGAACGATCAAAAAATACTAAAAATTCAAATGGACAAAAAGTACTTTAAGCAAAGAAAAAAGGGCTATCCAATTTGGACTGCCCTTTTTTCTTTGCGTATTAAATAACAATCTTAGAACGCGTAGCGCACTGTAGCTCCATAAGTTCTAGGGTCACCAAGTACACCTGCATATAGGCCAGAGTTGCCAGCTGCAGCCTGTAACTGTTCGAAGTAATTGGTATTTCCAATATTTCTAACCCAGCCAAAAATGGAGATTTTATCTGATTTGAATCCAAGTCTTCCGTTCACTAATGTATAACCATCAACATTTAAGACTTTTGAAGGTGTTGGATTCGAAGAATATTCCGAACGATAACTAAGATCACCAGCGATAAAGAACCTACCATCTCTGGTGCCTACTTTACCAGGAGCGCTAAATTCAGCACCACCAGAAGCATTCCACTTAGATATACCTGGCAATCTTCCACCTGAAGCATCTTTAAAGGCTACTTGAGTTGCAGTACCATTAACAAGTTCTGTATGTCCTGTTTCTTCTAAAGGAAGTGGTGCATTGGTGAATTTTTTATATTTACCATCAAGGTAAGCAACAGCAGCATTTATAGACAAGAACCTTTCTAACTGATAACTTCCATCAACTTCCAAACCTTTTACATTCACTTTTTCTGCGTTTGCAAGATAACCTCTGTTTACACCTAGTTGTGGAGATTGGACGTTAGTTTGGTAATCTTTAATATCTGTATTAAAAGCTGTTACATTTACAATAGCACCTTTAAGAGGTTTTGTTTTTAAACCGAATTCATAATGCTGAACATATTCCGGTTTTACAACAGCAAGAGACAAGTCTGCTTCACCAGTACTGGTAGTTGGTAAACCTCCTACGTTCACACCAACTGGTTTATAAGCGGTAGAATAAGTTCCATAAACGTTCAACTTAGTTGTAGGGCGGTATGACAAGGTGATGTTACCAGACAAGTTATTGTTATCTGTGTTGATATTGAATTTTTGATTGGCATAAACAGCAGCTTTAAGCGCAAGCAAAGCAGGATCGGTAGTTTGAAGACCTCCATAAGTTGTTCTGTCGTAATCAACATCTTTCTTGTCGTAAGTAAACCTTAAACCAGGTAAAACGTGCAAGTGTTCTACAAACTCCCAATCGGCCTGCGCAAAAATAGCAGCACTTAAAGATTTGATAGTTGAATTGGTTTTGATACCGAAGCCATCTAACAGACCAGGTGTTGTATATCCTGCCTGAGCACCGGTTGCAGATGTTTGTACAAATCTCCATTGATCTTTACCCACCTCTTCAGTCTGCGATAAACCTTTCAAATTCTGAGCAAGTGCAAATACACCTATCACACCACTTACTTTCTCTGTGATATTTCCAGCATATCTAACCTCTTGCGAGTATTGATCATGGCGAGAGTTTCCTTGCGATTTAGTCAATGCCGACAATTCAGAGAAATCTCTGTCGTTTGTAGGATCCCAGTTCCAGAATCTCCAGGCAGTAGTAGATGTAAGTGTTCCATTTCCTATTTTATAATCCACGTTTAAAGAGATACCGCCAATTGACTGATCCTGTTTCCATGGTGTATTGGTATTGATCTTTCTTGAAAAAGGATCTATTTTAGGTTGCTCATATCCTAAATCAGAAACAATTTTGGCATACTGACGGTAAGCACTTCTTTCTGTAGCAGTTACACCAGCAATGACCAATGGGTAACCTGCCGGATGCTGAATGCTTACATCACTGCTTAACAAAATTTGTAATTTATCTGACGGGGTATAGTATAACTGGCCTTTAAACCCAAGGTTATTTTGACCACTGTATCTGCGTTCTTCGCTGGTATTAAAAATTGTACCATCTCTTTGTGTGCCTGAAATGGCCAACTTTGCGGCCAGATTTTTTGCTACTGCTCCAGAAACCGATGTTTTAGCTTGTATAAAGTTGTAATTTCCAACATTCAATTCAACTTTTGCAGTTGGAACCAGTGTTGGTTTTGTAGTGGTGATGTTGAAGGCACCTGCGGTTGTATTTTTACCAAACAAGGTACCTTGAGGGCCACGAAGGATTTCTATCTGCTCAATATCAAGAAAATCTGTAGATGTAGCAGCGGGACGTGCCTGATAAACTCCGTCTACGTAAAAACCTACCCCAGGATCAATACCGTCGTTGGTTAAACCAAATGTTGACCCTAATCCTCTGATATTAAGTGTAGTGTTTCTTGCATTTGAGGCATATAGCTGTACAGAAGGCACCAGCTCTTTTAAACGGTTAACGTTAAAAGCTCCTGCGTTTTCGGCAGCCTGACCACCAATAACAGTAATTGCGATAGGCACATCTTGTAAAACTTCCGAACGTCTTCTTGAAGTCACAACGATTTCGTCAAGCTGTGCATTTTCAACCAGGGTTAACTCTAAAGGAGTATCCTGAAATTTCAGGATTTGAAAATCCTGGGCTTTGTAGCCTACTGAACTAATTTGAAGATAGAATGGAGGCTCCTGCTTTGTACTGATGCTGAATTCTCCTTTATCATTAGCAGATGTAGTTATTTTTGTACCTCTGATGAGCACAGTTGCATTTGGTACCGGAACGCCATTGGCACCCTTAATAACACCCGTTATTGTGCTTTGGGCAAAAGTAACGCTTGCCGTGAGTATAAGTGAAAAGAGAATAAGTAAACTTTTTTTCATGATTTTAAGATTGATTGTTTGGTTATACGCTTTGATTTTGTTTTGTTTAAAATGGTATTACTCAGGATAAAATTGCAAAGCAATGCCCTGCGGATGTTTTTTGACATCCCTTATTATTATATTAATGGAATTTGTGGGTGTTAGTTTACGCTGAGATTGCAGCGCGCTGAATCAACAACAACAACATTCTAAAAGGAAATGCATTCCTTTTTTAGATGTTTTTCTTTTCATTTTTATAAAATGCAAATCTGTTTTCATTTGATTACAGCTTGTAAACAGTTATTTAATTATGCAAATATAATACTTTTTTTAAAACAAACAATAAAATCTATAGAAATAGTAGTTTATTACTTAGACACTCCCATTAAAGCCTTAGCTTGATCCCTCCATTAATTACAAAACCGTCAACAGGAGCGTAAATATCCCTGAATACAGGATCCGTAATTGTACCAGTATAAATGGTATCAAACTTGGTTTGTCGGGTATTAGTGAAATTTTCAAAATTCACAAAAATGGAAAAGCGTTCCCATAATTTTTCAGCCATCAATCCTGCTGTCCAGTAGCTTTTACCTGTTGCACCGTCATTTAATCTTTGTTTACTGAAATAATAAGCCTCGGCACCAATTTTCCATTCATCCTCTACTTCGTACATGAGCACATTGTTGAGTCTATGTTTTGAAACCAGTGGATAAGCTGTACTGGTACTGCCAGTATGCTGATTTACATCGGCATAGGTATAGCCAATAAATAATTTGAAATCACTATAGGTGATCTTGGCATTGGTCTCCATCCCTTTAGTATCCAGATTTCCCTTTGGCTGCACATATTCCAAATTGCCCCCTGTAACTGCAGTAAGCAAAATCGGATTGTTGATTCGGGTATAAAAGAACATTTGGTTAATACTGAAGCCTACCTTATCTTCAAATAATGTAGTTCTATAATTGATGTCATAATTGGCACCATAAGAACGCTCTGCCTTGGTGGTGGTCACGTCAATTGGCAATACATTACGGAACTGGATTCTTTCTGCATCTTCTGTAAACACCGTTGGCGCTTTATAACCTAGTCCCCCACCTAAACGGGTCGAGAAATGTTCATTGATCTTCCATAGTCCAGAAATTCTGGGTAAAAAGAAAATTCCATATTCGTTATGGTAATCGCCCCTGACACCCGATTCAATATTAAAGCGTTCTGACAAGTTCCAGGTATTTTGCACAAATGCACCAATGGTGTTGTAGTTGTAACTCCTTAGTGCAGCATTGCTGTTCTGGTCTTCTTTGAAGTGATCAGTCAGGAAGTTTACACCCGCTACCCAGTCTGCTTTTTCTCCGTTGCGATTATAATTGGCTTCACTGTAAGTAGATACTTGTATGCCCGAAAACAGGTAGTTCGGCAGACCAATGCTCCGGTCGTAATAACTCACGGAATTACGGACAACGAGTTTTTCCTGATTATTAAGTTTATGATCCAGTTCAAGCTGGGAACTGTAACGTCCGGTTTTATTCTCTTCAAAATAAGAATGGGCTACACTACCATTTCCTTTTACATATTCCAGGTCACCTCCTATCCTTTTTTCAGTCGTGGCATTGATTCCAGCCGAAAGTGTAGTTGCATCATTAAAATAAAAGAACAGTTTCGGATTTAAAGTAAAGCGGTCGAACTTAGGAATAGCGGTTAAACCAATATCCGAAGGATCATAAGCTGTTCCTTTGTTATAGGCTGCATAAACGGTAACACCGATTTTTTCGAACTTTTGGGCATAAAAACCACTAGCATCTAATCCCAATGCAGATGTTCCATTCAACAGGAAGCTCAGCTGGCGTTCTTCGGTTGGCTTTTTCGACACTAAATTAACCAATCCGGCTATCGCTCCACCGCCGTATAACGTTGATGATGAGCCTTTAATTACCTCCACCTGCTGTAGATCAAGCGGTGCGATTTGCAACAAGCCTAATCCACCCGAAAAACCTGAATATAAGGGAAAGCCATCCCTGATGATCTGGGTATATTTTCCATCCAATCCTTGTATACGGATGCTGGAATTACCGCTGGTAGCAGAGGTCTGCTGAGTTTGGATCCCTGTACTTTCAGCGAGCATCATTCGAATGTCTCCAGGTTTCATATTTCCTTTCTCATCAAGTTCTTCACCAGCAATTACCTCAACCCGTGTTGGGACGTTGTCAATTGTACGGCTGCTCCTGGTAGCGGAAACCACTACTTCGTCAAGTTCCTCCTCTTCCGCTGCCGCTTCAAGTAAAACCACTATGTCGGCAGTCTGATCAATCGGAAAAGTAAGGGTATCTGTCTTTGTTTTAAAACCTATGTAACTGAACTGGATGACCTGCGGGCCTGCGGGAACATTGCTTAAAGCTACATGCCCATCAAATCCGGATACCGAACTAATAGCAGATCCAAGCAATTTCACACTTGCCCCAGCTAGTGGTTTATTTGTTTTCGCGTCTTTAACAAGCGCTTTATATGTATTTTGAGCATAGGCTGAAACTGTAAACAGCAACACAGCCAAAAGCACAATCAATTTTTTCATGATAAATTTGTAAATAAGATAATTCAATAATACTGGTCGGAAAGACCTCGGACAAGAAACTAGCTTAATTTAGGTGGTTGCCAGATTGGAGTAGATATAAGCGGAAGTTCAACCGAAAGATAAAACATATTGTGCTGCACTGCTTTAAATGGCACCGCGAAAGTAAAGGCAGAAAAACCAGTAAACGTAAAACCGATACAGGTGCCACAAACATAAAACGGCGAACAGTCCTTGCAACAACTGTCTTCATTTTCCGCACAATGATGATCAACCTCTTTTTGAATGGTTTGATGGATATGGGCCTCATCTTCCTCCAATGCGCAACACGGCACCAATGTTAGTGTTAGCACAATGATCGATAAAAATAAGGCAATTAGCTTCACAGGGTAAAAGTAGAAAATTTCGGATGATATTAATCGTTGGGGTTACAAAAAATGGCGACTGAAATTCAGCCGCCATAATAATAAAACAGAAATAAAAAGATTCTAAATATTAATAGCCCGGATTTTGGTACATCTTAACCGGATCTAATTTTACTTCATCAAAAGGAATTGGATAGTAACGATCTTTTGTGGTCATGTTGGATAGTTTAGCAATGCCGTATGATGATTGCGGTTTTGCTTTAAAGTAAGCCACCAATTCTGTCGTATTAAAAGTTCTGATAAGATCAAACCATCTCTGATGTTCAAAAGCAAGCTCTACTCTACGCTCATGTAAGATGGCCAGTTTCAGGGTTGGGTATTTTGAAGTATAAGAAGCGTCTGCTTTGGCAATGGCGTAAGTTGGCATACCTGCTCTGGTTCTAACCATATCCAGATATTGAATGGCTTCTCCTTCGTTGCCCTGAAGATTACTAACTTCTGCCAGCATCAGGATCACATCTGCATAGCGCATCAATATACAATCATTGCCTCCGTAACCATTTTCAGCTGCTCCTGAACTTGCGTCACGGAACTTGGTAACAAACCAATCCTTAACAATCGGGTCATTTGCATACTTAACCGAAAAATCTTTTCTCAGGTCGTTTGTTTCATAGTCATTAATCAGATCAAGTTTTACGTTTCCGCCAATACCTGTAGCTTTTTTCAAGGAATTGATAGTTTCTCCTTTAGCTTGATTGTTGGCAGCTATGCTTGAACTGTAGCTAACATCTCCCTGCTTATAAACGATCTGAAAAATCAACTCTTTACAAGTTGTCTTTTTACTGACATCAAATACCTCTGTATAGGGAATTTCTGACAAGGCCCCGAAAGCACGCATGTTGTAAGCAGCGAGTAGATAAGTTTTAGCATTGGCTAAGTTCTCTGGCTTGTTGGCTTCAAGGGAAGTAGCCATAGTTAGGTAAACTTTACCCAGATAAGCATTTATTGCAGCTTTTGATGTTCTTCCAAGACCTGAAACTGGCTGGAAGTTTGGAAGATTAGTATTTAATGCGTCCTTTAGGTCTGCAACGATTTGATTATATACCTCTGTTTCAGATACTCTTACCGTATTTTCTGTTACCTCAGCAGTAGTAGTTAGATGTTTGGTAACCAAAGGTACAGCACCCCACTTACGAACCAGTTCAAAATACATCAAAGCCCTGATGAATTTTGCCTCTGCAGTGTAAATGGGCTTATTGGCTGGATTGGTAAATGTTGGCTTGTCTATGTTGGACAGAATTACGTTACATCTGGTAATGGATTGATATAAAGCCAACCAATGACTTTTTAAATAGGAGTTACTTGGTAAAAGAGAAAAATCGTTGAACTGAAACGGCTCTCCGGCGTTACTCTGATTGTCATTTCGGCCGGCATCATCAGAACGTTCATCGGTAAAAAGGCCACTACTCTCACCAACTGTATTGCTGCTTCTAAGGGATTGGTAGGCACCATTAACAGCTAGCAAAACGTCATTTTCGCTCTTAAAATAATCGTCAACTTTAATGGCATTAGGGTTGGTTTGTGCCAGGAAATCTTTTTTACATGCACTTAAACACACCACGATGCTTAAGGCCAATACTTTAAAAATATGTTTTTTCATCTTTCTTAATGCTAAAAAGTAAGTTTAAGACCAAGGTTATAAGCTCTGGCAAGTGGATAATTTCCATAATCGACACCAGGGGTTAGGTTAGAACCTTTACTATAATCAACTTCGGGGTTATAGCCTTTATAATCAGTTATGGTAAAAGCATTATCTACACTTGCGTAAATGCGGACGTTACTTACTTTGAGTTTATTTGAAACAGACTTTGGTAAGCTGTAGCCTAAAGTAATGTTGGTACATCTGAAATACGATCCGTCCTGAATATAAAAGGTAGACAAACGTGTGCTATTGCTTTGAGTTCCGGCTCTTGATGCTCTGTAAATTATACCTGAACCTGGATTGGCGTCGTTACGGTAGCGGTTTGCCACTTCTGCATACTGATTGCCTGAACCCTCCATATTGAATAAATAATAATCCTGACCATCCAGTACCTGATTCCCCTGAGAGCCATTGAATGACGCTCTAAGATCCAGTGTTTTATACGAAGTATTTAATGCAAAGCCATATGTGAATTTGGCATAGGGAGTACCAATTACAGTTTTATCAGCATCGTTTACAATTCCATTGCCGTCTGTATCCTGAAAATAAAGATCACCCACCTTAAGAGGATTTGTAGAAGCGGCTGAAGGAGCAACTTTGTCAAGATTTTCTGCAGTTACCCTGCCCAGTACTTTAAAGCCATAGAACATTCCGACCGGTTGGCCTTCTTGTGTAATGTGCGTAAGGTAAGAACGTTCGGCACCATTAGCAAAAATGGTACTTGCACCACCCATATCTAAAACCTTATTACGGTTTAACGCGATATTTCCGCTCAGGCCAAAAGTGAAGTTTTCTTTTTGAATGATCCTTCCGTCTAGTTGCAAATCAAAGCCTTTGTTTCTGATCTTACTGTCATTAAGGTTTGTTAAAATAGATGAGGTACCGGATATGGCCGAGATAGGTTGATTGAACAACAGATTATAAGAGTAACTCAAATAATAATTAAAAATAACGGATAGGCGATTTTTAAATAAGCCTATATCTGTACCGAAATTGTATTGTGAAGTAGATTCCCAACCCAATTCTATATCCTGAATTGCATTTGGCCATATAGCTGTTGATACACTATTCCCAAATACAACACCCCCAGGTGAGCTCATTTCTTGTTGCGTACGATAGTTTGGAATGTTGTTGTTACCACTTAAGCCCCAACTTGCTCTTAATTTAACGGTTGACTGTTCACCAAGGAAGTTATTATAGAAATCTTCCTCTGAAATACTCCAGCCTGCTGCAATTGAAGGGAAGTTTCCATATTTATTCAGTGGCCCAAATCTTGAGGAACCATCACGACGGAAGGAACCTGTCAGGAAATATTTTCCTGCATAATTATAACTGAAACGGCCAAAGTAAGATAAAAGAGTAGTGGTTGATTTTCCGGTTTCGGTACCTAGTGTAAAAAAACCGGCATCGGCTCCTTTATCAGTAATTTCTCCAATGTTATTATTCTGGAAACCTTTTGCGGAAACCCGAATCAGATCACTAGTGCTTTGCTGAGCAGAATAACCGCCTAAAACATCCAGCTTGTGTTTGCCAAAAGTTTTGCTGTAATTTAGAGTAAATTCTGCCAGTTGGTCAACTTCTTTTAATGTTTGTGCAATTGCGGTTGCTGCTGTTATCGCCTCGTTAGAATACGGCGGATTATTGCCACTGCTGAGACTGGTGGGCAAATAGTAATCATACTTTTCACTGAAGGTTTGCATGCCCACATTTGCTTTGAACTCCAGTCCCTCAATGATCTTATAGGCAGCATTAGCATTATAAGTACTTTTGTCACCCTTTCTTGTTATTTTCATTTGCTGAACTGTAGCCAATGGATTTTCAGGGTTTTGGATGCCGTATGCTGAGGCTAGTGAAGCCATTCCAAACTGAATAGGTGCGCCATTTGCATCTCTGGCAGGAAGATAAGGCAAATATAGTAAGGCAGACATCATTGGACTCAGATTATAACGTCCTTCCTGCACTTCACCGTTGCTGTTTTGCGTGTAAGCAACATTAGCACCCACATGCAGGCGTTCACTTACATTTCCATCTATATTTGACCTGAAGTTGATCACCTTTTGATTCGTGTTGGTTACGATACCATCGTTGTCCTGATAACCACCACTTAGGAAATATTTAATGTCTTTATTGCCTCCGGAAAAGGATAAGTTATGGCGCTGAAAAGCTGCATTTTTATACAACTCATCTTGCCAGTCGGTATTATAAGCAGCAGGAATAGCTTGTTGGGTACTAAAATTATAAATATCTGAAGGGATACTTACACTACCTCCGTTACCTATATTAGCAATACGCGCAGCATTATTGTCAGAGAACATAGCATCTGTCCATGGTTTTCCGGCATTTACCATCAGGTCCTTATATGCATTATTACGTCCATCAATTAGTAACTGAATAAACTGATTAGCATCTAATAATTTTACTTTTTTAGCCAATTGAGAAATACCAGTCTGCACATCATATTCGAAACGGCCTTTTCCATCTTTACCTCTTTTTGTGGTTATCAAAACCACACCACCCGATGCTCTGGAACCATAAATAGCAGCTGAGGCCGCATCCTTCAAGATATCTATACTTTCGATATCCTCAGGATTTATGGAAACGTTATTCCCGGCAGGATACCCATCGATTACATATAAAGGATCTGAACTTGCATTGATTGAACCAATACCTCTTACTCTTATTTTTGTACCTGAATAAGGTGCACCACTTGTTTGAGATACCTGTACACCGGCAACTTTACCTACAAGGGCCTGCCCAACGGTTGCTGAAGTTAAGTTAAGCTCACTAGCTTTAACACTGCTAATAGCCCCTGTTACATCAGATTTTCTGATCTTTTGGTAACCAATCGCTACTACCTCATCCAGTGTGTTAGTGCTTTCCTTTAATGAAATATTTAAGGTTCTTGCCCCATTTACCTGCACTTCCTGTGATTCGTAACCGATGAATGAAAAAACTAAAGTTGATCCTTCCTCAAGCGAAATCGAATATTTACCATTAACATCTGTGGAAGTAGATTTTTTGGTCTTTTTATCATAAACGCCTACACCTGGAAGTGGCAGTTGGTTATTATCGGTTACAATACCGCTTATGGTGAAAGTTGCTTTATTTTTGAGAACAGATGTATGAATACTATATCTGTTTGAAGCCATTATTGGCGAATTGAAAATTGCGAGTATTCCTACCGGAAAAAGCAATTTTCTACAAGTGTTTTTAATACCTGCATTGAAAAAAAATGATGTCATCTTTAGTTTTAGTAATAATTTTGAATAATTCCTGGTTTAAATGTTTAAAGAGCATGTAGAATCAGATTCACATAGGCAAATAACTTTAGTTAAAAAACAAGTTTATTTGAGTGCTTTAATTCAGCCAAAAGTATGTGTGTATTTTTAACACTATGTATCCCCAGTATTAAGTCTATGAGAAGGTTTTTAGGTAAAAACCTAAAAAATTATCATTAGAATCAGATTCCATTAAAATCAGCCCAACAGAATTAATACAGCCATAATGTTATATTAATGGCACTTATTTAGCTTGCGGAAATTTATTTCATGAGAATACTCGTTACTATTTTGCTATTTTGGTTATTTATATTTCAGACAAAAGCACAGCAAAATTCTGCAGATCAATCTTATCAGCTGATTATCGGAAAAAGTCAGTTATATAATCCTTACATTCAGTACAAAAGTTATTATTTGCTTACACTCATACAGGAGCTTCCTGATTTGAGAAAAGCAATAGCCGAAGATCTGGTGTTTCAGAAGCTGTTAAAGGACAAAAGCAGTAATGCAGCTACTGCATTAAAAACCTGCGCACAAAATATTAGCTGTTATGCTGATGCAATGAAGTTTAGCGAGGCAGAAATTTTATTGGTTAATGAAAGACTTATTACTTTATATAAAAAGGAAAATGTATTTGGTGAGGTTGTTAAAAACCATCTGTTACCATCAGGCTGCTACAGCTTGTTTCAGGATTTACCTGGCCAACAATTACTTATAAAAGCATGGGAACAGGACGCTAAAGCTCTTAATTATGCTATTGAGGTATATATTGAAGGTAAAAAACCTAATTATCCCAAAATAGATTCTATTGCTTTCAGCTCAAAGGATAAGGAATTTCCTACGTTCATTTCTTCAAATGTATCGCTCAATACAGGGCCTGATAAAAAGCTCTTTTTTGAGCCTTCAATGAATTTCGCATTAGGTGCACTTGAATTGAACAACCGTTTAGAAGCAGCGGATTATGAACCCATGAACACTGGTGTTAACCAATCTGCAATCGCAAAAATCAAAAAAACGAATTTCAAAAATTACAAATACAGCGTAATCTTAGTTCCAGGAGCCGGACCAGAAGATAGAGATACTGAGTTAAGTGTGGGTGGTATGATACGTTGTAGAATTGCAGCAATTCAGTATCATAAAGGCGTGGCGCCGTTTATAGTGGTATCAGGCGGAAGGGTTCATCCTTATAAAACCAAATATAGTGAGGCTTATGAGATGAAGAAATTCTTGGTAAGTACTTTACATATTCCTGAGAATTCAATTATTATGGAACCTCATGCCCGACATACCACAACCAATCTTCGTAATTGTATTCGTTTGATGTTTCGTTATGGGATGCCGATGGAAAAATTGGGATTGATTAGCACAATCAAATCAACTATTCCTTACATCTCGGGAATACTTTCTGACCGCTGTAAAAAAGAATTGGGTTATTATCCATATAAAATAGGACAAACGCTGAGCGATACGGAAGTTGAATTTTATCCGAACAGCATGTCTTTACAGATTGATTTTGACGAACCCTTAGATCCTTAGCTAATGAAACTTCTTAGTGCGACATTGATTACTGGATTGGTGATCTCTGTATTTAGTTATAAACCACTTTCGGGCACCATTACAAAATCTTTTACACTAGATTCCCTAGGAGCCTGTCAGGGAATATCCAATCAGGACGGAAAGTATTTTCTATACGGCGATCGCGAGATTGGCGTAATGCGGCAATATCATTTAAAAAATGATTCATTGATATACCGGCCTGAGGAGTATCATTTTACCATTAAAGGCGAAAATATAATTAAACATCCTACAGGTATTGCCTTTAGAAAAGGTATGCCAACTTTTATCGGAAACTCTGTACGTCAAAATGCTGAGGGAACTCTATGGAAAGCAATGATATATTCAATTGATTGGTCAAGGTTTCTAAAAAGCAAAACCTTAGACGGTAATTTATTGAAAACAATAGAGGATGATGCCTGTATACAAGGAACCAGACCAGAATACGTAGAGCATAAAGGAAAATGGTTTATGGCTACAGCTGATTACGGAAATAAGGCAAACGAAGTGCGCCTTTATGATGCTATTAAGCTTTCCAAAGCTGACAAAACAAGTGAAAAAGGATTATTGTATCATAAATTCACATGCTCTCCCTGGGTACAAAATCTTCATTTTATAGAAAGTAAAGGCATACTGGTTCTTATTCAAAATCAAATTGAAGGTCGCAAATGGAGGTTAACTTTTGTAGACTTAAACAAATCGATCGCGAGCGGTCATGAAGAAGTTATTAAAGTTATCGATACAGATAAAACTGATGAACTTGAAGGATTCACTTTAACCGACGATCAGAACAAAGGAATTGCAGTTAGCTCTTCCAGGAAAAATAACATCAGCTTAATGGATATTAATTGGAGCAAAAGTTAAAGACACACAACTATTTAAGAGTTTAACACCCGATTTCTCAAGTCATTAGAAGGCAGCTCAAAAAGCGAAAAAGTGCCCTCACTTCTCTGATTTTACATTTTTCTGACCAATAAACAAAAAGACTACCAAATTAGTCGTATTTTTATTTATCTTTGCAGCCAATTAATTTATTATTCAACCCAATTGATGAAAGACATGCAAATATTTGTACGCTACCTACATTCTATTCCTATTTAACTTGTTAAGCTGATCCTGTTAATACAGTTTGGCTGACACATCTAATTCAATTTAAATTTTAACCATTCATAAGATATGCCATAAATGGCTATGGAATTCTTATGTCCAAAAACTCCCATTTATTCAAATGAAAACAAAATTAACTATTCTATGTTTTTTGTTCTTCTTTCAATTCGTAAACGCGCAGCAGGACTATAAAGTGACCGGCCGTGTTGTTGAAAAAGGAACCAACCTTCCCCTACCCGGAGTAAATGTACTCATCAAAGGCTCTAAGGCAGGAACAAGTACCGATCAGTCAGGAAATTTCAGCATTACGCTAAACAAAGAACAGGAAGTACTCAGCTTCTCCTTTCTGGGTTTTACCAGTCAGGAAGTTGTTGCAAAGGCCGGAAGCACCGTTAACATCATTTTAGGTGATGTAACCAATAGCCTCGATGAGGTAGTTGTAGTGGCCTATGGTACTTCTAAAAAAAGAGATATCACCGGAGCTGTTTCACAGATCAATGCCGATCAGCTCCAAAACAGACAGGTATCTAACATCACCAAAGCACTTCAGGGTCTTGCTCCCGGAATACAGGCGGTATCCTCGAGCGGACAGCCCGGTACGTCTGCAACCTTGCGTATCCGTGGTGTTGGATCGATCAATGCATCTGCGGCTCCATTATATGTGGTAGATGGCAATCCGTTTTCGGGTGATCTCAGCTCAATCAATTCCAGCGATATTGAATCTGTAAGTATCCTTAAAGATGCTGCTTCAAGTGCATTGTATGGTTCAAGAGGTGCAAACGGAGTGATCATTATTACCACTAAAGCAGGAAAACGCAACGACCAGACAGAGATCACAGCTAATTTTAGTCAGGGTGTTTCAAAGCGGGCCGTAAAGGATTATGAACAGGTAACAACTGATGAATATTTCCAAAACTACTGGCTTGCTGTTAAAAACAAACAAAAAGCCTCTAACCCAACTTATACGGATTTGCAGGCTGGTCAGGCTGCAAGCGAGCAGATCATTACCGATCTGGGTATCAACCCTTATGGCTCAAAATACCCACTTCCTGTAGGACCAGATGGGAAGCTTGTTGCAGGAGCAACACCATTATGGGATGATAATTGGGGTGATGCAATGGAACAAACCGCAATACGTACCCAAGCCGATCTTAGCTTTAGTGGTGGTAACGAAAAAAGCCAATACTTTATTTCTGGCGGATACCTTAATGATAAGGGTATTGCATTGGGTTCCGGGTACAAAAGATATAGCGCAAGGGTTAATTTAACTACCAAAGCAAAAAAATGGTTAACTGCCGGACTGAACATTTCAGCAGCAAATACCCTTCAGGATTATCCTATTTCTGAAGATAGTAATACAGGAAACGTAGTAAACTATTCGCGTTTGGTGCCAAGCTTCTATCCTGTTTATGAACGAAATCCTGATGGCTCTTACAAAACTGATGCAAATGGCAACAGAGTTTATGATTTTGGCGCTTATCGCCCAAGTTCAGCCATCCCAAGAAGCAACCTCGCGGCAACTGTTGATCTGGATAAATCTGAAATCTTAAAAGACAATGTTTCGGCACGTACCTTCCTTGAAGCTACCATAATCCCCGAATTAAAATTCAAAACTACTTACAGCGCTGATTTTGCAAACGTTAACAATCATAATTATACGAATCCGGTACTTGGCGATGGAGCTGAAACCAAAGGTTCGGTAAGTAAAAGCAACAGCAGAACTTATTCATGGACATGGAACAACATCTTAACTTACGAAAAGACCTTTAACGAAGACCATCATTTAAATTTACTTGCAGGTCAGGAGATTTACAAATACAATTACAGGATCATTTCTGGTAGCAGGGAACGCTTTGTACTCCCTGGCTTATATGAACCAGACGCTGCTTCACAATTAAACGATTTTGGCGGGTCGGCATTGGACTATACCTTACTAAGTTTTCTTGGACGCGCAGAGTATGATTATAAAAAGAAATATCTGCTTTCTGCATCACTAAGAACAGACGGATCTTCAAGATTTGCTCCGGCAACACGCTGGGGAACATTCTGGTCGCTAGGTGCTTCATGGAAACTATCTGAAGAAGACTTCTTAAAAGACAATTCCTGGTTAAGTACACTAACGCTTAGAACCAGTTATGGTGCTCAGGGAAATGATAATATTGGTACTTATTATGCTTACGAAGGCTTGTACACCATCCAAAATAACCTTGGTGAAAATGGTTTGGTAACTTCAAGACTTCCAACACCAGATCTTAAATGGGAAACCAACTTAAACTTTAATCTGGGTCTTGATTTCGGAATTCTGAACGACAGAATCAGCGGTACAGTGGAGTATTTCGATAGAAGATCGAGAGATTTGCTGTTTAGCAGACCAAAGGCTCCGTCGACCGGTTTTGGTTCAATTGACGCCAACATCGGTGCTTTAAAAAACACCGGTATAGAGGTTCAGATCAATGCAACCCCTATTCGTACTGCAGATTTTAGATGGAACATTAGCCTGAACGCTACACATTACAAAAACGAAATTACTGCTTTGCCTCAGGAAGATATCAAAACTACTACAAAGATCATGCGTAAAGGTGGTTCTGTGTACGATTTTTTCCTGAAAGAATGGGCCGGAGTGGATCCGGAAACCGGAAATCCATTATGGTATAAACAAGATGCTAATGGGAACAAAGTAACCACTAATATCTATGCCGATGCGATACAATATGTTCAGGACAGTGCGCTTCCAGATCTTACTGGCGGTATAAGCAATACATTCAGTTACAAGGAGTTTGAATTATCGGCATTGTTTGCCTACAGCATCGGTGGTAAAATTTTAGACAATGATTATTTATCATTAATGCACAATGGCAGCAGCACCGGGCGTACCTGGTCTAAAGAAATATTAAACCATTGGACCCCGGAAAACAAATATACGAATGTACCAAGATTAACAACCGATAACCTTGGATGGACTCAGGCTTCTACCCGTTTTCTTTACAGTGCAACTTATGCTCGTTTAAAGAACTTAACTCTAGGGTACAGTTTACCTAAAACTCTGGCCAGTAAATGGGGCTTAAACAACCTTAAACTAACCTTAACCGGCGAAAACCTATTTACTTTTTACGGACATGATGGTATGGATCCGGAACAAACTGTTGATGGTACTACTTATTACCGTTATCCGGCTATGCGTACTTTTTCTGCCGGACTTAGCCTTACTTTCTAATGCATCTATTAAAAATTACAAAAATGAAAATTAAACAGATCACCTATATAATTGGGATATCCGCTTTGCCCTTTCTTGGATGCAAAAAGGAGCTTACCACTACACCGACTACCTCCGTTCCCGAATCATTGATCTATGGGACAGCAGATAACATTGAAACCGTGCTGAATGGAACCTGGTCGTACATGAACGACACCTATTTTACTTATGCAAATCCTGGTTACTCTTCTATCTTAAGAACCAGTGATGTAATGGGAGACGATATTGCCATCATTACCAACAAATACGGATATCGCGATGCATATGAATATACATTGGCTAATAATCAAACCAGACTGGGTGCTTTCTGGACCATTCTTTATCGTGTGATAAATAACACCAATAATATCATCAGTAAAATTGACGCCTCAACCGGAACGGCAGAGAAAAAAGCGCAGATTAAAGGTCAGGCTTATGCATTAAGAGCCAATAGTTATTTGAATCTGGTTACGTACTACCAGTTCAATTACCAGGTAAATCCCCAGGCCAAAGCGGTTCCTGTTTATACGGAACCTACCGGTCCGACAACTGAAGGTAAATCAAAATCGACTGTTGAGCAGGTTTATCAGCTGATCATCTCAGACCTTACTGAGGCAGAAAAACTACTTCCAGTTTATCAGCGTCCGGGCACTACCAAGTACAAGATCAACATTGATGTAGTAAATGGCTTGCTGGCAAGAACTTACCTGAACATGGGTAAATGGGACTTAGCTGCACAACATGCACTTGAAGCAAAAAAGAACTATCCATACATGTCTGAAGCCGATTACAGCAATGGGTTTAACGACCTTAAGAACAGCGAATGGATTTGGGGACATGGTCAGCAACCGGATCAAAGTACAGCTAGTTATAGCTTCCATTTTCTGGACACCAGCAGTCCTTCGGCCTATTATTATAGCTTTATGGCCGATCCTAACTTTCAAAAGTTATTTGATAGTCATGACATCAGAACAAAACTATTCTTATGGGACGGTCTGCCAAGCAGAGAAGGTTATTTACGCTACCAGAAGTTTAAGTTCAGGGCTGATCAGACAGGCGATATCGTATTCATGCGTGCATCAGAAATGACTTTGATTGCTGCAGAGGGCTATGCCAGAAATTCAGACTTACCAAAAGCAGTTGAGCAGCTGAACTCGCTTCGTGCCGCCAGAAAAGCAGATCCGTTTACACTTGGATCGCAAACCAAGGATCAGGTAATTGCTGAGATTCTTATAGAAAGAAGAAAAGAATTATGGGGTGAAGGGTTTGCACTGTCTGATATTTTAAGAACTCAGACTGCTGTAGTGAGGAATCCAGCGCTTGGTACAGATGGTAAGCCACTTCAAGTTACTGTGATTACTCCTGATGGAAGTAGCAAGGTTGTTTCTGCAAAGCAGCATACAACTTTAAAATTCCCTGATGGCTCGGCCTTTAAACCCAACAGCAGTTACTACCTGTTCTCTGTACCGCAAACTGAATTGAACAACAACCCGAATATCAACAAATAATGGTATTTGACTAATAAACTTAACGGCGCTATATATAAAACCGAGTCTGAAAATGACCCGGTTTTATATTTTAAATGATTTCACTAGTTGGTAGCCCCGCCATTTACCAACAAATGCTGGCCATTAACAAATGACGAAAGGTCACTGGCAAAGAATTCAGCTGCATTGGCAACGTCTTCTACCTCTGCAAGTCTACCCATCGGACAGCTGTCCAGCAACTGTTTCCTTAATTCAGGATAGCTATCTGGCTCGGCAAAAATACCCGAATGATCTACTGCGAATGGAATGATGGTATTTACAGTTACTCCTCTATGGCCAATCTCTTTAGATAAAACATCAATCATATACCTTGGTGTAGTTTTACTCCCACCATACACAGCCATGCCCTGAACCGGAAAGGCTGTAGTACTGGAAGCAATGTAAATGATACGCCCTTTGTCTTCTACGTTTCTTGCAGCCTGTTGCATTGTAAAATATGCTCCTTTAGTGTTGATGGCAAATAACCTGTCAAACTGTTCCTCTGTAAAATCTACAACAGGTGTTTCTACCAGTTCGATTCCGGCATTGGCTACTACGATATCGATTTTCCCAAATTCTTTTTTTGCAGTTTCAAACAGACGTTCCAGATCAGCCACTTTGCTTACGTCTGCCTGTACCGCAATTACCCTTACCCCCATTGCCTTGATATTACTTAGCACTTCATCAGCTGATGCTTTATCTCTTGAATAATTGATCACCACGTCTGCGCCTAAGGCAGCGTAACGTTCGGCAATAGCTTTACCTAAACCTCTTGCTGATCCTGTGATTAATGCCACTTTATTTTTTAAACTGTTCATGATATTTTGATTAAATAATACTGATTGGATTAAGCCATGCCGCCGTTAACGCCAATATTCTGTGCAGTAATCCATTTTGCCTCATCCCCCGCAAGGAATGTCACCACCTGTGCAATATCCTCAGGCTCACCAATTCGGTTAAAAGCAGAAAGAGATGCCAGGCGGTCTATAACTTCCTGAGATTTACCTTTAGTAAATAATTCAGTATTGGTTGGTCCCGGCGAAATTGAGTTTACATTGATACCTCTGCCACCAACCTCTTTAGAAAATACACGGGTTAATTGTTCTACGGCTGCTTTTGTAGCCACATAAGTACTATAAGTAGGCAACATGATACGGTTCACAGAAGTTGAAAAATTAATGATGCTTCCGTTGTCCGATAATCGGGTAGCTGCTTCACGCATCGTATTAAAAGTTCCCTTAACGTTAATATCAAATTGAAGTGCAAAATCTTCGTCAGTAGTATCTTTAAGTAATTTATTGATCATGATACCTGCGTTATTCACCAAAACATCAATCCGGCCATAATGATCAATTGCGGTGTCAAACATAGCTTTAACAGCAGCGGCATTACTTACGTCTGCCTGAATGGCAATGGCATCACCACCTTGTTGTATAATGTCGTTTACGGTTTGTTCTGCCGCAGCTCTACCACCTGCATAGTTTACAATTACTTTTGCACCTGCTGATGCTAATTTATGAGCGATACTTGCGCCTATGCCTCTTGAGGCACCTGTAATCAGAATTACTTTTTCTTTTAGAGTTTTCATGTTTTCTTTATCTTATTTTGATAACTCAAAGGTCAGATAAAGAACAACTGCAAAAAGGACGGATATTAAAGGATTAAGTATAAAAATCTAAGATTAGCTTTGCAGCTTTCTGTAAGCTATCGGAGTAAGCTCTGTATACTTCTTAAAGTAATTACTAAAATGGGTAGCCTCTGAAAACCCAAGTGTAAAAGAAATTTCTTTGATGGAAGCTTCTGAGTTATGCAATAGCGACTTTGCCTTTGCAACTGTTTTTTCAGCAATCCACGTGCTAACAGGTTTACCTGTTTTTGTTTTGATTACGCTACTTAGGTAATTCGGATGTAAATGCTGCAAATCTGCGTAGTCCTGAACCCGGAATAAAATATTTTCCTGACCAAAAACGATAGCCCGATAGTGATCTTCAAGGTTCTTTTTAAATACTTTAACAATGAAGGAACTCCTATTCCCCTCATATATAGGATTATAATTTTGCCAGAAGTATTCTTTTATTTTTAATAGCAGAACCACAAACATGCTTCCAATAATTCTATTCTTATAGATAGAATTGCCCAAATGCTCTTTATGGATCTGGTGATAGAGCTTTTCTATTTCATCAAACTGTTCAGGTGGCATCAACCTTGGCTGAACTGTTTCTGTAAGCAAAAAAGAAAAGTCCTGATAAACATCCTGATGAACATGTTCTTGCAGATAAGATTCATTAAATGTGATCAGATAGGCCTCTGTAATTTCAGACCATTCAAAGCTTCTGTAATTTCCCGGATTAGTGAAATAGATTGTACCGGGGGTAATGTCAAATGTCATCTCATCTATGATATACTTTCCGTATGCATTTTTAACGAAAACAAAGCTGAAATAATCTGGTCGGTAAGCAATCGATTTAAAAGGGAGATTCTTAAATGTTTCTCTTAAGGAATGTACAGTAAACCCCGACTCGGCACTTACCAAGTCTACAGGCAAGCCCATCATCTCGTACAGATCAGCCAGGTTTTTCGATACTGATTCCTTCGGGTTCATGAGAAGTCGTTTTTTAATGTTTTTTATACTTATCAATATCCTGTTTAGTTGCAGGATAGATTTCCGCTACCTCACTTCTATTGTCCTGGAATACTTTCACTTTTACAGGAACATCAGATTTATTAGCCTGGCGGATCATCTTCAGTTTTTGTTCACTCCCCTTAAGTCCAAGGTCAATAATAAAAAAACTGGCATAAGGATAAAGAGCCAGTTTTGCTGTATCATTTTTGATCTCCCTGATTTCTGGAAAAACAGTTCCAAGTTCGCTCGTTGGAGCATCTTTGACCTTTTTGTTTTGATCTGGATTATTCTGTTTCCTACAAGCAACTGGAATAAGCATTATTGCAATGCTAAAAGAATAAATAATGGAGGAGGTTTTGAAGATTGAAAGCATATAATCAATTAATGGTCAACCAAATTTAGCTATTCTATCGTTCAATAGAATAGTTAAATTTGATTTAATTGATTATTACCTGGTATTAATCTGATCCAAAATTGGTTTATTAAGACTGGTAAGGAACTGCTGATCGGTCTTAAGCAAATCAAGTACAACCACCTGGTTTTTACCTTTTTTCAGCCATTCAGCAGGCAGGTAAATTGTTTGCTGAGGGCCAATACTCCAGTACTTTCCAAGATTATGACCGTTTACCCAAATCACGCCTTTACCCCATTTCCGCATATCCAGATAGGTATCCTGTAAGTTTTTCAGTTCAAATTCTGCATACTTTAACATTGGAGCATCCCGATTAACTGCATTGCTAACCTCTTTTTTAAGTGGCTGTTTATCAAAAGGCAATGAAAACATATCCCATGATTCCAAGACCGAACCAGCTAAGGTGACTTTGCCGGTAATCCCTTTTTTATTTTGAAGTAAAAATGGCCCGAAATTAATCCTTCCCATATTTTCTACTAATATATCAAGAGTGATCTTACCCGATGGTAAATCTATCATGAGACTATCCTGATTCAGTCTCCTGTCCAAAATACCCTGTCGTTTACCGTTAACATAGACCAGACCGAAATCCTTCAATCCATCAATTTTTAGCATACCCTGCTTTCCTCCATTGATAGTTGTGCGATAAAGTACATATCCATAGGCCTGGTTCAGGTCTTCGAAAGTCAGTGGCTGAATGCTTTGCTTTGATTTTCCAAGATACTCGTAAATACTAACTTCGGATGAAAAGGGAATAGCATCAAGAGCTGCTGCTGGCTTTGGGGCAGGAACAGCAGGCAACTTGGCACCAGCAGGCAAATGCTTTTCAATAACCGCCCTGAATTTCATAAACTTTTCAGTTGCGTTACCTGCTTCGTCAAGTGGTGCGTCGTAATCATAACTGCTGATCTGAGGTTCGTAGGGTATAGTATCACGGTAATTAGCTCCGTTCATGAAAGCGCGGGTACTACCGCCGTGGAACATATACATATTGATGGAAATGCCAGCTGCAAGTACGGAATCGAGCTTTCCTGTATATTGTTCAGCCGGAACTTTATGATGCGGTGTACCCCACCAATCAAACCATGCCGGATACCATTCGGCTATAAAGAAGGGGCCTTTGCCACCATTTAATTCGCGGATTTCCTTTTTCACGATTTCCGGATTGTCTTGCCCATTAATTGCAGGAAGTGTTCCGGGCAGAAATCCTTTTTTGATGTCTTTTTGAGGATCACATGTATATAGTAATCCATCGAACCCCGCATCAATAAACATCTCACGGTTAATACGCAAGTATTCCTTATCAGATCCATAAGAACCATATTCATTTTCAATCTGCACCATAAGCACATTACCTCCATGGTTGACCTGCAAGGGAGCAAGTTGTTTACCCACTTCGTGAATGTATTTGCGGTATTCTTCCAGGTATTGTTTTTCCCGGCTTCTTACTTTCAGACCTTGTTCATTTTGAAGCCAGTACGGATAACCTCCAAATTCCCATTCGGCACAGACATAAGGACTAGGCCGCAATATTACCCATAGCCCTTCTTGTTGTGCTATCTTTACAAATTCAGCAATATCATTGTTGCCAGAGAAATCAAACACATCTTTTTCAGGCTCATGTGCGTTCCAGAACACATAGGTTCCAATAGTATTGAGTCCCATGGCTTTTGCCATTTTCATCCGGTCTCTCCATGCTTCTCTGGGTACGCGTGGATAATGTATTTCACCGGATACAATCTGAAAAGGTTTTCCGTCGAGCAGAAAGTCATTATCCCCAAGTTCAAAAGTATGTGCTGCATTATTTTTACTGCAACTGCATAATAGTAACAATACTGCCGACAAGTAAATTAAATTGAATATTTTCATTTAGGATGTTTTATAAATTGGAAAATTTACAAAATGCCGGAAAAACGTTTTGTTTCCCGGCATTCTATAAATTCTGCTAGTAGTTCGGATTTTGCTGTAATTGGTTCCCTGAGGCAAGAATTTCAGTCCTTGGAATTGGTAACCAATAATGTTTGGTCTCGAACTTACGCCCATCAAGTGCTATCTTGGAAGTAAAAGTAAAAGTTCCATCATTATTTTTGGTGATGACCACACCTCTTGAAGGAAGATTTTCCGTTACATCTGCTATTTTCCATCTTCTAACATCATAGAAACGATGCTCTTCAAACGCAAGCTCTATCTGACGTTCGTGTCTGATAGCAGTACGCATATCAGTCTGTGCCATTCCAGCAGCCAGATCCGGCATATTTACACTAGCCCTTGACCTGATCATATTGATGGCCTGACGGGCTGAGAAGCTTGATCCGGCTGGTACAACATCAGGGCCATAGGCTTCATTTGCTGCTTCTGCAAAATTGAGCAAAACTTCAGCATACCTGATATAAATCCAGGGCTGGAAGCCAGCATTACCCCATGGATTCTGCAAAGGATAGGCATCGTTCATGAATTTTTTAAGATAATAACCGGTTTTTGTAGTATTCCAGTTGTCATTTCCATCTCTGCTATCTTTTCCGCCTGGTATAAACGTTTCTATATTACGCTCGCGATAAGCTGCACCATTATACAAAATGGTTGCTTTAAAACGCGGATCACGATTTTCATAAGGTTTAGCTGGATTATACAGTGGGTTACTGGTATTTGCCGGAAGGCCGTTGGTTAGATCATAAACGTCTACCAGGTTTTGCGTAGGGGTATTTCCGGCCCAACCGCCATAGCCATTTGGTCCGTTAGCGATTTCCAGGTGAGTGTGATTGGCATTCTTGGTATACACACGTTCAAATATGGCTTCATTACTTTCGTTAATCAGGAACATATTACCATAGCCTCCCTGATAGATTCCATATTTGTTTAGGCCAATTACCTGTTGTGCTGCATTTACCGCAGCTTGCCAGGTACCCGCTGCTTCATATAAAGGACTGGCAGCATACAGCAATAATCTGGATTTTAGTGCCAATGCAGCACCTTTGGTAGCCCTGCCCAATAACCATGAATTGTCATTATTCAACGGCAATTTAGCCGCAGCGTCATCAAGCTGTGCTGCTACATAATCAATACCCTCTTTAATAGTTGAACGTTTGAATAGCGCAGGATCCTGAAGGTTATCTGTTAAGCCAAGCACCTGATCTCCCATAAGCACTACCTTTCCGTAGTTACGGATCAGATCCTGATAACGGAATGCCCTGATGAACTTTAACTCACCTTCGAGTCTGGTTTTGCGCGCGGCACTCATTTGTATGGTAGTTAAAACCTTGAGGGCATAATTGCACTCGCGAATGCCGCGGTAGCTTCTGCCCCATAATACGCCAAGTGCTCCCAGGTTTTCCGGGGCTAACTGCCCTCTTTGTACCAACCAGGTATTGTCATCATTATTATAAATGGACTCATCAGTCAATGAACTCCACATGCTATATTCGAACCCACGTCCAAATCCTGGATTGGTTCCATCTGCTTCTTTATCTTGCAGCCTTGTTCCAATGTAACTATTGGTTACAAAAGCCTCAAACACGGCGGTATCTGTTTCCAACGTATTCGTTGGGATCCGGTCTGTTGCAGTAACATCCAGAAAATCCTTTTTACATGAACTCAGTGCCAGTACACCGCTTATTAAAATAAAAACTGGTATGCTATATTTGTACTTCATTTTTACAAGATTTAAAATTTAACGTTTGCACCTAAATTGATGATCCTTTGCTGCGGATAAAACTGTCCGCTTTCGCTGCTACCTTCAGGATCATAGTCTTTTACTTTAGTGATTGTGAATAAGTTAAAGGCACTTGCAAATATCCTTACTCCGGAAACCTTGATCTTTGATAGAAAATCTCCTTTCAGGTTGTAGGCAAGCTCTACGTTCTTAAGACGCAGGAATGAAGAATTATTCAGCCAGAAATTGTTTTTATAAGCTCCCCCACTAATGGCGTTACCTGCACGTTCAGTCACTTTTGGAAAAGATCCGTTAGGATTGGAAGGGCTGAACCTATTATCGGCCCAACTGCTATAAAAATTACCTATACTACCTGATTCTGGCAATACATACTGGCTTACCCTTGCCTGTCCTGCGAACAATACCGAAAGATCGAAGTTTTTATAAGAGGCATTGAAGTTAAAACCATACGTAATTTGAGGAATGTTACCATATTTTGCCATGCTCATATCATCTGCGTTGAGCACGCCATCACGATTATAATCTTCATAGATCAGGTCGCCGATTTTCGCTCCTGAAACATGAGGATTATTATCCAGATCAGCCTGGGTACGGAAGATGCCTATCGCATTGTACAACAAATAACTGTTCAGTGGCCTGCCGGTCTTTTTTTGATAATCTAACGTACCAGAGGCTTCATCGATGAAGATGACTTCACTTTTAGCATAAGTCATGTTACCAGACACACCCCAGTTGAATTCATTTCCACGATGCGTATAGCCCAGTGTACCCTCAAAACCTTCGCTGTTGACTTTACCAATATTTTCTGAAGGAACCAATGGATTGTAATTTGAACTGCCATCATTATAAGGATTCACAATACCAGAAGATCCAGGAAGAGAGGCATTACGTGTTGCAAGGATGTCGGACCTTTTTTGTTTGAAATAGATCGCCTCAAATGTGAAGTTTTTCAGGAATGTAGCGTTAATCCCTATGTCAAGTTTTTTTGATACTTCCCAGGTAATATTCGGGTTAGCAAGTTTTGACAAACCCACTCCCGGTTGAATAGTTGGCGCACCACCTGGTGCTTGCGCCACAAAGCCATTACCTACCAGAATGTAATTATCATAGTACTGAAATGCATTAACATTGTCATTACCCAACGAACCATAAGAAGCTCTTAACTTCAGTTCGTCGAAGAACTTCACATTATCACCGAACCATTTTTCTTTATTGATGCGCCATCCAGCAGAAACCGAGGGGAAAGTACCCCATTGTTTGCCAGGAGCAAAGATGGATGAACCATCGCGACGCAGTTGACCTTCAAATAGATATTTATCGTCGTAGGCATACGCCAGTCTGCTGATTATACTTTTGCGGGTATAGTTTGAACTGTAACCGGAATTCAGAAAATCTGTTGCTGCTGTTCCTCCCTGAGAAAGCTCAGGCAATTGGTTTGACAGGTAATTGAAGCGATCAGCGTCAAAGAACTCAAGGTTATTTTTGCTTTGCTCATACCCCACAAAGGCGTTAATATTATGTACACCAAACTTACGCTCAAAATTCAGTTTAATGTTTGAAGTGAGTAATGATTCTCGTTTTTGCGATTCTTTAAGGGTGGCTTTATTGTTATTCCCTCCATAAACACCTGAAGTGTATGTATCGGTTGATGCTTGATACTCATACAATAAATAAGGTTTATTAAAGGTTTTCACAAATACATTAGACTTGTCTACAGAGAAAAATCCATCTGCCGACAGGCCTTCGATACCCGGTATCTGGTAGCTGCCTTTCAAAATAGCATTAAGCACCTGTGTAGGGTTATTGCTAGTCCCCCCCAAATCCGTTACAAGTATTGCAGGGTTTGAGCCTTCTATCCCTCTGGTTGGCAATCCATTTGGATAAAATGCAGCTACAATAGGTTTAGAGCGGTAAAGTGATCTGAAAAGATCATTGGCGCCAGTTATTGGAAATTTGCGATTTTCTTCGCGGCCGGCAAGTGATAATCCCACTTTCAGACGCTTGCTCACATTTGCATCAATATTTGAGCGGAAATTGTATTGTTTATAGCTGGTAACCCCATTTTTATAGATTCCGTCCTGATCGATCATACCAAGCGACATGTAATACTTCACATCATCAGTTCCTCCGTTTACAGACAAACTGTGCTGATTCTGCAGCGCAGATTTCTTGAGCACTGTTTGAGCCCAGTCTGTATTCGGGTACAAGATCGGATCAGAACCATCCCTGAATTTCTGAATTTGTTCTTCGGAATAAGATTGGTTCAAACCTCCGGATTCACTTGCGTAATAGTTGATCTCGTTCATGATCTGCGCATACGTTGCTGCATCCGCAAGTTTTGGCAAACGGGTAGGTGAACTAAAACCCTGGTTAAAGCTGTAGCTTATGGTAGGCTTACCTGTTTTACCTTTTTTAGTGGTTACAAGGATTACTCCATTGGCAGCGCGATTACCATAGATCGCTGCCGAAGCATCCTTCAGTACCGACACGCTTTCAATGTCGTTCGGATCCAGGCGTTCCAAACCTCCGATTTGTCCGGGTACACCATCTACCACTACAAGCACGGCATTGCTACCGGTTGTGGCTTGCCCGCGAATTGTGATGCTCGAACCATCGTATCCTGGCTCTCCTCCTCTATTATTGATTACCACACCCGAAAATCTTCCTGCCAGTGCATTGGATAGGTTGGGCTGTGGACTTTTAACAAGTTCAGTTCCCTTTACCTGCGAGATAGATCCGGTTACCGTTTCTTTCTTTTGGGTACCATACCCAACAACAATCAGTTCATTTAATGAAGTCTGATCGGGAGTGAGCTGGATATTTAACAAAGTCTTTCCTCCAACAGGCAATTCTATTTTTGTATACCCAATATAAGTGAAGACAAGGATGGCATTGTCAGGCGCATTTATACTGTATTTACCTTGTGCATCAGTGATTGATCCGGTTGTTGTTCCTTTCACAATTACACTTACTCCCGGTAAAGGGTTGCCTGCTTCATCGCGCACTGTACCTGTGATCACAGCTTGCCGAGCATTAAATGTTGAGGGTTTTACTATCAGCTCTGATGCTTGTGTCGACTGCGCCGAAAGCAGTACCGCGTTTATTACCGTTGCAACAAACACCTTCTTTGTCATCGGCCAAAGCGGAGAATATACATTTCGTATAGTTTTTCTCATATCGATTTATATTTGGTTTTGAAATTATCCTGTCAACTGCTCCCGTTCAAACACAGGATTTGTGTTGTGCGCACAACATAAATCCCCGATCTTCGATTGAGTCGACAGGGCTAAATTCGATGGATTTACAGAGAATCAAAGGGGGTAAACAACCAATATTAGAGGGGTAAAATTTAGATTCCACCTCAAAAAAGGCTATTTCCTTACTACATCCTTGTTTAGGGTAATATTTTTTGAAAAATTCTTGCGGTATTTTTTGATGTAGTCTGAAGGATTCATCTCGAACAATTTATTAAACTGCTCTCTGAAATATTTAATGTCATTCATGCCTACCATAAACATGGTCTCTGAAATGGTATTGTCTGTATTAATAAATATTTCAGCAGCTTTCCGTAAACGTATAAAACGAATAAAACTGTTAGACGATCGTCCGGAAATAGATTTGATTTTGTTAAACAAGTTAGAGCGCGACATACCAATCTCATCAGCCAGGATCTGAATATTAAAGTTTGGATCAGTAATGTGTTTTTCTACAATCCTGATGCAGTCTTGAAGGAAATCTCTATACTCAGCCGAGATTCTAAAATTATTTGGGTTCAAAGTAACCTCATTGTAGAAATATTGCTGAAGGCTGCTCTTGCTTTTCAAAATACCCGCAACCCTGGCCACCAACAAATCCTTATCAAAAGGTTTACTGATGTAATCATCGGCACCGATCTCAATACCTTTCAATTTAATTTCAGGCGATGAACTGGCGGTCAGCAACACTATTGGAATATGGCATAAAGAGGTATCTTCCTTGACCAGACTACAGATCTCTATTCCGCTAATGCCTTGCATCATGACATCACTGATGATGAAATCAGGAAGAAATTCCCGGATCATCTTCATCCCCTCCTCCCCACTTGCAGCAACATACAAGTTGTACTGGGTTTTAAAAACCTCAACCAGATAATCCCGGATGGATTTATTGTCATCTATGATAATGAGGGATTTTCTTTCTGAAGCAAAGGCAGCGTCATATTGTTCTACAGTTATACTTTCTTTTTGATCAAGCGGATTCACCTCATCATCGGCCAATTCCTTTAACAGTAAAGAACTCGTTTCCGAAACCGGGAGAATCTGATCTATGTTAAGGTGCGTTCTTCCTTTCAGCAAGGTGATAAAAAAGGTAGTCCCCTGATTCTGGCTACTTTTATAACTGATCGTACCGCCATGACTCTCAATGAAATTCTTTACCAGATATAATCCGATACCGAAGCCAGTTCTTAAAGAATTGTTATGATCAGGCTCCTGATAAAACCTGCTGTAAATTTTCTGTCCTGCGTTGTCGGGAATGCCAGATCCGCTATCTTTGACCTGAATCTTTACTGTATCCAAAGTTTCTGACACCTCAAGGGAAACGCGTCCTTCATCTGGTGTAAATTTTATTGCATTTGAAAGCAGGTTAAATATGGCAATCTCTAATTTTTCGCGGTCTGCATAAATCTGTATATGATCTTGTGAAGAGATGAATTCATAGTTTATCTTTCTTGAGCGAGCCTGATGTGAAAAACACAGATATACTTCTTTACACAAATTGACGATATCCAGATCTGCAGCTTTCAACTTATCTGCCTGGGTATCAGCCTTTCTGAAAAGCAGTAGCTGATCAACCAGGCTCAGTAGTCTTTTTGCATTCCGATAAACGATATTAAGGTTACTGGTATCTACATTTTTATCATCATGATAAAGCAATTCCTTAATCGGATTGATGATTAAAGTAAGAGGAGTTCTGAATTCATGAGAAATATTGGTAAAAAAAGAAAGTTTTTTCTCATTGAGTTCCTTTTCTTTTTCACTTTCGATATTGGCTACCTTTATTTTATACTTCAGGTCTTCCTGTTTATTTCTGTACAGTATATATGCGTAAATGGCCAGGCAAACTGCTGCCGCATATAAAAGATACGCCCACCAGGTCCAGTACCATGGCGGACTGATATGGATAACCAGAATCCTTCCCTTATTGTTCCATACACCATCATTATTAGACGCTCTTATCCAAAGTTTATACGTTCCCGGATTTAAGTTTGTATAAGTTGCCTTACGTTGTGAACCAACATAATTCCATTTCTTATCAAAGCCTATTAATATATATGCATATTTATTTTTTTCTGGATACCTGTAATTTAGGCCCACAAATTCAAATGAGAAAACACTTTGCTCATAGTCAAGAGTCAGTTCCTTTACGATATTCAGGTTTTCTTTTAAAGGCCCTTTGGAGGTTGGGAGAACAGATTTATTGAACAATTGAAAATCAGTAAAATATACTGGTGGTATGGTTTTATTTGAATGGATAGCCAAGGGATCAAATTTGATAATTCCCCTACTTCCGGCCAGATGTATGTTTTGCCCATCATTAAACATAACCGAATTCACGTAAACCCCATCAGCCTCATCGAAATTCCTAACTGATATATGCTTAGGATCAAATGTTGATATTCCACTTTCAGTAGTTACCCACATATTTCCTTCAGCATCTTCAGTAATTCCTCTGAATACATTATTGGAAAAACCATCCTTTTTCGAATATGTAACAAAACGTTTCTCTTTAGCTACATATTTGTTTAATCCATCTGGTGTAGAGATCCAAATGTTATCATTGGAGTCCTGATAAAGGCTTCTGATAATGTTGCTACTGATTCCAGTACCTGAGCGTTCTGAAGACCGGATCACCTGAAAGCGTTCTGAGTTTCTGTCAAAACGGTTTAGTCCGCCCCCATATGTTCCAATCCAAATATCACCTCTTTTGTCCTTTAACAAGGAATAAAGGTGGTTATTGCTTAAGGAATACCTGTCGTCCTTTTTGTTATAATAATGCTTAAAAGTATTGTTATTGCTATTGTAAACTTTAAGCCCCGCATCGGTTGCAAGGTAGTAGATGCCGGGGTCAACCTCAAGGATATCCCGAAAAACATCTTCGTTAAAAAGACTGCCCAAAGCGGAGTGATGATTATGGTGAACAAATAAGTTGCGCTCCTGATCGTAGCTATCAAATCCATTTTCGGTCAAAATCCATAAAACCCCCTTGCTATCAAAATAAAGCTTACTTATGTCATTGCTCTTTAAGCTAGTTGTTTGTACATTTTTTTTAAAGCCAGACATCTTTCCAGATTTATAGTCTAGCGTAAACAGTCCCTTGCTGGTACCAATCCAAAGCGTATTACTTTTACTTGCCAGGCTATTCACTTCGCAATTCTCCAGCTTAAGATCTGTCAAATCAAACTTATATTGCTGACGATCAATCTTCAAAACACCATTCCTGCCGTTAATCCAAATGATACCATTACGATCTATGTAGGAATCTCCAAAAGCATAGTTTATCACATTTTTAATAGGCTCCCATTTAGAATTCTGAGTATTCAACCAATAGAACCCATTACTTGCTCCAACAATGAGCGTGTTTTTTTGTATTGGCAAGATACTGTAGACACCATTACTGGCCCTATCTGGCAACAGAACTGACTTGAAATTGTTTTTTTCCGGATCGAACTTAAACAGACCACTCCAGTAAGTACCAATCCAAATTATACCATTTTCATCATATGCAAGTGACCAGATGTCGTTTGGATTTTTAAGTCCGGGTAACTGCGTCTGCTGAAAATTGGTGAAACGCTTTGTGTGCTTATTAAACTTATTCAGTCCACCACTCCAGTTTCCAAGCCATAAGCTTCCGTGTTTGTCTTCGACAATAGCGTTAACTGATTTCCCAACCATAGCACCTGGTATACCCGGATTGGGCTGATAAGTGGTGAAGGATCTGGTTTGTTCATGAAATCTATTAAACCCATCATCTGTTCCAACCCATATGGTTCCCTCACGATCACAAAGTATCGACCATATTTTATCATTACTGATCGAAGAACCTACTTTTTCATCATGATGAAAGCCCTGAAACTTTTCAGTAAGTGGGTCCAGTAAATTTAAGCCATCCATTGTCCCAACCCATAACCTACCTTGATGATCCTCTACTATTGTGCTAACATAATTATTGCTGATAGAAGTATGATCTCCTTCCGCATGGTAAAATACTTTAAATGTATAACCATCAAAACGACACAAGCCGTTTTCAGTACCTATCCAAATAAAACCTCTTCGATCCTTAAGAGTGGCTGTCGTATTTTTAGAAGGCAGTCCATCTGCAATAGTATATGTTTTAAATGCATAGCTTCGATACAAAGATTGTTCATTGTTCCCCTCTGAACTTAGCTGTGCTTGAACAGGCAGAGACTGAACTTCCATCCATATTAAAACAATAAAAAAATAAAGTAAACGCATGATGAACCTATGGATAGTAGGGTATAGTTGAGACGGAAATTATCCTCGAAGATAACATTTAGCCATCAATTTCAACAACCATCATGAATTTTTCGCTCATACGACCCATATGAGCGAAAAATTTTGTTTAGTATTTTCCTGCGCTAAGTTTACTTTCAGGCAAAACGTATTTCCTGTTAACTTTATCCAATACAACATAAAGAGAATCATTATTCTCATTTAATCCTTCCAGGATAACTTTGTTTCCATCAGTGGTATGGTAATTCAATGTCAACCTGGCCCGATTTGAACTCCGCTCAGGACGAGCAAATTCACGGTCTCTTCTGGTAGACCAGGCGCGTTTATCGATCATCCTGTTTTCATCACCTATATTCTTCCATGCCACTTTACTGATCCAGTTATCTGTTTTACCGCTTTCCTTCTCGTCGGAGCCACCCCTTCTGCCTCGTCCACCTCTAGATGCAAGGGCATTTTTATCCTGTAGATAAAGTACATGTTCTACAGTATCAGCATAGTAATGAAAAGCACGCTGTCCGCCTGCGGTACCGGCAATTTCGAATGTACGTTGTATATCGCGCATTGGACTGCCACCGCCATTGGATGGGTCAACTACTACTGGTTTATTAATCCTGAATGTCAGCGTGGTCCATTTTTCAAAGGTGGCTTCCTTCCATCGTACACTATCTAATGGGGAATACGGAATCTCCTGTCCATTTATTTTAAACACCGTAACATTATAATTGCCCCTTAGTGTTTTCACCCCTGCTGTTGATGGCTGTTTATAAGGATCATACTTAAAATTAATCACTTCGGTATAAGTCAGAATTACAAAGAAGATAAGGATCGTAAGTCCCTTTAATGCAATCCTGGTATATTTATATATCGGCTTACTGTAATCCGGATAGTAAAATTGTGGTACGGTATAGCGTTCAAGAATCAGCAGGTTGTATAATCTTGGCACGTCTGCAGCAATGACTAAAGTGCCCAGCAAAACAAAATAGAAGGCATATACATGCACTCCACCATCATAAGCATAGTTCACAAAAGTGATATCGCCCAATGCACCAATAAGTAATACAGCACCATAGGTAGCTGTCTTTCTGAAGAGCAATAAGGCTCCGGCAGCAAGTTCTACTATACCACCAAATACCTGATACCAGGGTACTATACCTACGGAAAGCCAGTAGATTTTTTGTGCGGTGAAGTCGCCAAAATCTGTATTCAGTAGGCCCAGTGAAGGAAAAGGCATTTGAGTTGGGAACAATTTTGTAAAACCAAAACCAATAATCCCTATAGCTGCCCTAAAACGTACAACTACGGTTAGCCAGTAATATAATACATTGTAAGACTGCCTTTTTCGGTCGAGCAAACTCCACACCAGCCCTACTACTACTGCTATAGCCAATGCATTTCCCCATGAACTGTAGTCGCTAAGCCAGCTTCTTTTTCTCTGAACAAAACTTTCATTGCGTTGTGATCTCTCTTTATCTGAATCAATCTTTGATGATTCAGCTCCTTTTGCCCGCGTTAAGGAGTCGCTGCGACGCTGTTTTTGAGGACTGGCAGCTTCTTGTCCTTCCCCATCAGCAATGTTTGGCCGTCCTGAACCACCAAATAGCACAGGGGGTGTATTGGTACCGAAGCGTGCAATATCATATATATCACGATAATGTGGATTTAGCCAATCGATGGCAATTAAATTTTTATACCAACCACTACTTAGCGGAATGGATACCAGCAAGAAGAACACAAACGTAATGCGAAATGCTATTTTTTTGCCTGTCGACCACTGAGTTGGTGTATTTTCTGAATTATTCATTTTCATTTGTATTAAAGTTTCAAACGATTACGACGGCCAAGTTTAATGGGATACTTCTTGTCTATTTTGTTCAGTAAAACGTAAACAGAATCTTTTGAATTGTTAACGCCCGAAAGGATTATTGTTGCGCTATCTGGCCTGCTATACTTCAGTACCAGTTTATCGTTCTTGTAATTGCTGTTTTTGTTTTGCAGTAATAACAGATGGTTTACTGTATCTGCTTTATAGCTGTAATAATGTCTTCCACCGGAACCGGCCAACTCGTAATTTCTGTCTTTATCTTTATAGCTGATCTGTTCATAGTTGGTAGAATCAAGTATAACCGGTCTGTTTGAACGGATACTTATTGTGGCCCATTTTTCAAACACCACATCCTTCCATCTTGTTGAATCCGTAACAGAATAAGGGAATACTTTGCCATTGAGTTTAAACTCACTAACATTATAAATCCCACTAGCTCCTTTTAATCCTTTTGCTTTTGGAAACTGATAAGGGTCGGTCCTATACCCTTTGTAGGTTTTAAACCCGTAAACAAATACAAAAAAGAAGATCACTGCACTTTTCAAAACAATCCTGCCATTTTTTAACCATCCGGTAAATACGGGCTTAAATAAATTCGGAGCAGTTGGTTTGCCCAGTGAGATCAGGTTATAGATTCGCCCTGCATCATAGGCCAATACAAATATAGCCAGCGAGATCAGGTAAAAGCTGTACACATATTCTCCGCCTTCGTAAGCAAGATTTGAAATGAACACATTCCCTGTAAACACCAGTATAATAAACGCGCCTATTGAGGCTGTTCTTCTGAAGAACAAGAGAATGCCTGCAAGCAGTTCCACTCCACCAAGAAAAGACTCGTAACCCGGCACTACACCAAGGCTCAGTGAGAATATCTTCCAGTCGGTAAAGTCGCCATAACTGGTATTCAGGTTACTGATGGATGGAAAAGGTGCCTGCAACGGAAAAAACTTGATAAGCCCGTAACCGATAACTCCTATAGCCAGCCTGTACCTCAATATGGTCCTTAACCAGTAGTACAAAATGCTATAATCTGTATCTGGTTTCTCTTTTTTAGCCCATACTGCGGCCCCAATGGCGGCTATGACGGCAATAATGATCCAGTCGATGAAACTTCCTGTGGCAGAACCAAAGCTGGGGAAATACCTGGTAATGAAAAAAATATCTCCATAATTGAGGTTGAGCCAGTTAATGGCAAAGATTCCTTTATAGTACTTCCAGTCCAGCGGGATGGTTTGAAGAATGAAATAGATGAAAAAGAAGCGCAGAGCGGTTTTTTCATAACCATTCCATTCAGGAGAAGATTGATCTAATTTAATAGTTGTCATAATCTATAAATTTTAATATCCTGGATTATTTGGCCCTAATGCCGGATCTATCAGCAGCTGATCATTGGGAATAGGCATCAGGTATTTTCTGACGTCAGTAATGTTCAGTACAACGGATGCTCTTCCTGTTCTTACCAGGTCAAACCAGCGGTGCGGCTCAAAAGCAAATTCAACTCTTCTTTCATTTTCAATAGCCAACAACACATTTGCTTTGGTAACTGCAGGTGTTCCCGCCAGTCCAGCACGGTCTCGCACCGCATTCAGGTCAGCAATGGCACCGGCTAACTTATCATTGGCAACAGTTGCACCGTCGGGAGCCTGGTTACTTCGTGCTTCGGCGCGGATCAAATAAAGTTCAGCTATGCGAATCAGATAAGAAGGATCTGTTGCAGGACTCCTGTAATATAAATTGCCATACCAACGGTTCTGGTTGTCTTTTGCCACCAAAACACTTCTTGTACCTCCAATCAGTGGATCATTTACCAATGCTACAAATGCATCATTGGGTGCCCATTGGCGAGTTCCTCCATTTTGCTGAGGCTGCCATTGTCCACGATGCCCATTGGTTTCTGCTGCGCTGTAAAAGAGTTCGAACACAGACTCCTGAGTGGCCCTGGCATCGTTCTGAAAGAAACTTCCAAAAGGTTTCAGTAATTTGTAATTCGCGTTATCAACAATCAGCTTTGTTGCATACAATTCTGCATTTGCCCAATCGCCTCTATATAAGTAATACCGCGACTTTAGCGCCCATACTGTTTTTCGGGTAGCTCTATGTCTGTCCGTAGTTTCAGTCAACAGAGGTTCTGCTTTATCCAGATCGTTCAACACTTGTGCGTATACTTCATTTTGCGGACTGCGCGGAATCCCACTGTTATCAGTTGCCGTTTCAGTAGGCTTGGTGATCAGCGGTACGCTGCCCCAGGTGCGGGCCAGATCGAAATAGGCTAATGCACGAATAAAATAAGCCTGACCGACGATCTGGTCTTTTGTACTTTGGTTAAGGAGTGGATCTGTTACTCCAGGAACCTTTTGAATAACCTGGTTCGCCCTGCTAATGGTTAGGTAAATGGCCGACCAAGCGCTGCTGATGGTAGAGTTGTCAGCACTAACATTATGATTTATGAATTCCTGAACCTGTGATTGTGAACCTGTCCATTGTATGTTATCACCATTGAGATATCCAATTGACTGAAATGTGGTACCATAATAAGACCCGGATGCCAGTGCAGCATAAACCCCGGTTAGTGCAGTTTGTGACGATGCATTGTCGTAGATCGTTTGCTTGTCTGACACTGATGCACGAGGCTCTACATCCAGGTATTTCTCGCAAGAGGAGAAGGACAGGATGCTAAAGAAGGACAAGATATATATTGCTTTTTTCATGATTTCTAATTTCTTATCCCTAATTATAGGGACACATTTATACCAAATTGAAAACTCCGTGGCTGTGGTGGTGTACCCAAATCAATTCCCTGCGCATTTTGTGAACTACTGGCAGAAGACTCAGGATCAAGGCCTGTATAATTGGTGATCAGGAACAGGTTATTAGCCGTCACAGACAATCTCACCCTATCCAGCTTAACCCGTTCTGTAATCGATTTAGGAAGTGTATAACCAAGTACCAAAGAGCGTAAGCGCAGGAAAGAGGCATCTTCCAGCCAACGACTGCCATCATCTTTATAGTTGTTGTTGTTAATTCCATCTGGCCTTGGTGTGTTCGTTACATCACCAGGCTTCTGCCACCTGTCTACGTTACTGGCAAAAATGATACGGTTGGCATCACGTGCTCCGCCAGCTTCACCAAAAAACCTGTTGTGGTTATACACCTTGTTTCCATAAGAAAAGGAAAAGAATACACCCAGATCTAATCCTTTATAAGCAAAATTATTACCCATACCGCCAAAGAACTTAGGCCATACGCTCCCGTAGACCTGCCTATCTGCAGCAGTGATCTTACCATCCTTATTGTAATCATCATACACCACGTTACCCGTTTGTGGGTCTACATAAAGCTCTTTATATAGGTAGAAAGAGTACAAAGGGCTTCCCTCTATATTCCAGATCAGGTCCCTGCTTCCAAACTTCACCGGTGCAGATAATTTCTCTATTTTGTTCTTATTTCCGGATATATTGAAGCTCGTTGTCCAGTTAAAGTCCTTTCCTTTAATATTGGTAGAGCTGATTCCCAGCTCATAGCCCCTGTTACTAATCTCTATCTGATTTTTAGTATAACTACTAAAACCTGTTGTAGCGGCTAACGGGCTGGAAATTATCCCATCACTGGTATATTTTCTGTAGTAATCAAATGAAAATGCCAGCCTGCCCTCAAATAAAGAGAGATCAAATCCTGTGTTGAACTGAGTAGTTTGCTCCCAGCCAAGATCAGGATTGGCAATTTGCTGAGGTGCTGTACCTGGGTTTCCAAGGTATGATGAACCTCCAGACCAAAGGCCAAGTGAAGAAAAATCATCGGCACCATTCTGGCTTCCTGTAATACCATAACTAGTTCTGATCTTCAGATCAGTGATAAAGTCCACATTTTTCAAAAAGTTTTCTTCTTTAACCTGCCATGCTGCACCTACGCCGGGAAAATACCCCCATTGCTTGTCCTTTCCGAATGCAGATGATCCATCCGCACGCAGACTGAAATCAAGCAGGTATTTGCCATCGAAATTGTAATCAAGCTTAGTAAAGAAGGCAGCAAGATTCCTTCTCGACCACCTTTCTGAACCAGTAGTTACCGCAGCCGAGGAAATAAGCTTATACGAATTGTTGGCAAAGCCTCTGCCGGTGGCCGAAGTGGTACTACTCACATCGCTTTGCAATGTATTACCCACTAAAATGCCAAATGTATGTTTGTCATTAACCTTAAAACTATAGGAAAGTGTTTGCTCATTAAGCAGCGAGGTGCGCTGACCAACGGATGAAGTGGCCAGACCATTTGGACTTCCCGAGATCAGGAAAGTATTCCAATATTCAGATTCAGGATAATTGGTATAGTCCAAACCAAAACTGGAACGGAACTTCAGTCCTGGTAAGAGTTCTGCCTCACCGTATAGGTTACCAATGTAACGTAAACTGGTAGAGTTGATGTCGTAATTTTCAAGCAAAAGCTGTACATTATCAAAGCCGGCTCTACCAACCAATACACCCTGTGCATTATAAGGTGACAGATATGTAGGTGTGTGCAGTGCCGCCTGAAGTAAACCACCAGCTGGCCCATCTCCTGCCCGGCCTTCATTGCGGTGGGTCCTGCCAAGGGTGTTGCTTATACCCACTGTTATTTTATTAGTGATCTTCTGATCAAAATTTGCCTTGAAGCTGGCGCGATCGAAAGATATAGGTGCCAGAATTGACTCCTGTTTGTTGTATCCCGCCGAAATGTAATATTTTGTTCCGTTGTTTCCTCCAGCCAAAGAAACATCGTAATTCTGCAGCGCAGCAGTACGAAAAACCTGACTTAAGCGGTCGTAAGTTTGCTGCTCTTCAGGTAAGCCTCTGCCTCCTTCTGAAACAGGACGGAACGGGCGGGTAGCAAAAGTTCCACCAGTATTGATGTAATTCTCGTTAATCAATTCAGCATGTTGTGGGCCGGTTGCCAGATCCCATAGTTTAATGGCTTTTGCAAAACCATTATTTACATTCAGATCAAGCTTCGGCTTCTGGTTAAAGTTACCACGCTTAGTGGTAATGATAACAACCCCATTGGCTCCCCTAACCCCATAAAGCACAGTTGCTTCAGCATCTTTCAACACAGAAATACTCGCAATATCGTTCGGGTTAATATCAGCAATAGGCGATGTGGACTTACCACCTGTATCATAAGTCTGCAAGCTGGTATTACTTATAAATACCCCATCTATCACATACAAAGGATTGTTGTTTCCGTTAATACTATTAGCCCCGCGCAGTCGAATGTTTACAGTCTCGCCTGGCACACCCGTATTATTGGTGATCTGTACACCAGCTACTTTTCCCTGAAGCTGCGATTCAAAGCTACCACCCGGAATGTTCTTTACATCATCGAGACTGGTTTTTACGACAGATCCGATTACGTTTCTGCGCTCCTGCGAACCGTAGGCCACTACTACCACATCATTTAATTGGTTAGTAATCTCCTTTAATTCTATTTCTATAGCTTCAGTTCTGGCTATCACTTCCCTTTTCTCATATCCGATAAAAGTGATAACCAAAGTATAGGGCAGTTTCTGGCCAGTTACAAAGTTGAACCTACCATCTTTGTCAGTCTGTACCGAATGTGTAGTACCTGTAATGCTTACACTGGCACCGGCGATTCCTTTTCTGGTTACCTGGTCTATAACCTGCCCTTTTAATGTAGAATTGACAATTGTTTGGGTTTGAGACCTGGAAATCAATGGAATAAATAAAAACATTATAAGACCGCTAAGCAGCAGTAATGTTTTTTTAACAAAGGAGCGAGCACTAGATAAAGGCCTCTCCTTTTTAAAATTTTGCATAACTTTAAAAAGTTTTAATTAATTAATCGTTGGTTGAAACTAGTGGCATTTCAGTAGGTGATTGGCGTTGCATACTGATGGCCAGCGTAAAGGCAGGATCTTATCCTGTCTTTATTTTTTTAAGGGAGTAGCAAAAATGCTATTGCTCGAAACAGCAACAACAGTAAGCTGAGAATTTCAACTTCAGGCGAATAGATGTGGCGTCTTCTTTTTTGTGGAGTAATTGTTTTTCCATGTGTTTATTTAATCATAGTAATTGATTCTTTTTCCACAAATGTAACGGCATTTTTTACAAAAACAAATTAATTCTATCGATTTACTAGATTTTATTATATTTGGCCGTCATAAGTCAATTGTAAATTAGAAATGAAAATAAAAATTGTTGTTGGAACAGCCCTGCTAGGTCTGATTTTATTTCATCAGGTATCTGCCCAGCAGCCCGTCCCATCAACGCATAAAAATGGGACAAGTTATCCTTCAAGATTTGGCTTTGGCAGGTTGGCTACAACAGCAGAAATTGCCTTATGGGATATAGACGTACGTCCAGATGGAAAAGGACTTCCTGCGGGGCAGGGTGATGTATTAAAAGGTAAAGTAATATATACATCAAAATGTATGGCTTGTCATGGCAATAACGATACAGATCTTTCAAAAATCAAACTCCCTGCTCCCGTCCTGGTTAGCGATACTTTAGCGAAAAGCAGGCCTAAGGCCATCGGAAATTACTGGCCGTATGCAACTACATTGTTTGACTACATCCGTAGAACAATGCCTTACAACCAACCCGGATCATTGACCGATAACGAGGTATACAGCATTACTGCCTATCTTCTTTATGCCAATAAAATCATTAAACAAAATCAGTTGCTGAATGCAAAAACATTACCAGGTATCGTTATGCCTGCAAAAAAACTGTTCATTATGGATGACCGTAAAGGAGGGCCTGAAGTCAGGTAAGGAACAATGAAAGCGCAAAAAAAAGATAAACAAGTTATAAAATCCAACAAGATAAGCCGCCGGACCTTGCTTGGCGGGATGGTTGCTGCCGCTGTTTTACCAGTGAATTCGATATTTGCAAAACATGTACAAACAGGACCGCATATTGCCCCTGAACCACCAGAAGATCCGACAAAAACAATAGGCCCCGGCCCAAGTGCACAAGGCAAGCGCTCAACATTTGAACATCCTGTACGCAAGTTTTCGGAGACCTCTTCACGTAGCCCTTTGCAGGATTTTCATAGCACCATCACTCCTTCCGATCTTCATTACGAAAGACACCATGCCGGCGTACCAGCCATTGACCCACAAAAATATGAGCTGCTTATCCATGGAATGGTTGAGCGTCCAATGAAATTTACACTTGCAGAGCTGAAGCGTTTTCCCGCTGTGAGCCGAATCTGTTTCCTGGAATGTGCCGGTAATTTTCGTGGAGGAAAGGAAGAATTAACTCCACAGGAGATACTAGGGCTTACCAGTCAGAGCGAATGGACCGGAGTTATGCTGTCAACCCTTTTTCGTGAAGTGGGTGCTGATCCAAAGGCTTTATGGTTCCTGGCAGAAGGCTCAGATGCTGCTGTCATGACCCGCAGCGTTCCGGTAAAAAAGGCCTGGGACGATGCTATGATCGTTTATGCACAAAATGGAGAGGCTATCAGACCAGAACAAGGATATCCGGTACGCCTGCTGCTCCCGGGATGGGAAGGCAACATGAACATCAAATGGCTGAGAAGAATAGAGTTATCAGACGAACCCTATATGACCAGGGAAGAAACCTCAAAATACACCTACCCGGTAAAAGATCGTATACGAATGTTCAGCTTTGAAATGGATGCCAGGTCGATTATTACTTTTCCTTCTTATCCTCAAAAGATAATGCCTGGCTGGGTTGAGATCAGGGGAATTGCATGGAGTGGCAGAGGAAAAATTGAAAAAGTTGAAGTGAGTACTGATGCGGGGAAAACCTGGCAGGATGCCAGACTACAAGATCCGGTGCTAAGCAAGGCGCATACTTATTTCAGGCATCTCTGGCAATGGGATGGTAGCCCAACGGAAATACTAAGCCGCGCTGTTGATGAAACAGGATATGTACAGCCAACCCTTAGGCAACTGGCTGAAGCACGTGGCACAGCTATGGGTGGTTACCACATGAATCCCATTACATCATGGCAGATTAAAACAGACGGCAGCACATTGTTTAAGCCCGAATAGATAGCAACCCTTTTACAAGGGCTTTCCATTGAGGATAAGACAGCCCAATTTTAGCACCCCAACCTACAAATACATTGCGGATGTTATCAAGGGTGTTATCGGTACCGGTATTAGGCATCTCGTTCCTACCGTGTTCCTCTGCACTAACAGTATTCCCCATACGTTTGACCTGAAAGGTCGAGGTTGCCTCATCTGTGAGAAAATGCGCTGTATCCTCTTTGTCGTTTAAAGGGTTAGCAGAAGGCCGTACCGTGATGCTCAATACTTCTGCACCATCCAATTCCTCGGTTATGATCTGTTCAATCCGAACCCAATCATAGCCTTTACCTGCAACAGTTCCCGGACCAGGAATATCAATTTTAATATGATCGCCATCTATTGCAAACCTGCTTACCTGATGACCACTAGAATCGGTAAGGTAAAAATTTGACATTTCAGTACCTGCGATCTTTGCCCATTGGTTTATATCCAGCAATCTTTCCTTCACAATTTTAAAAAAATCTACCGCCTCGGCTACCGAGGCTAGTTCGACCTTTTCTACGGCATTCATTTCTGTTCCGTTCTGTTGTTCAGGGACATGACTTGCTCCCGGATCATTGTTATGATTTGTTTCCATGATACCAATAGCAACTGATACAATCCTAAAAAGTTTTGATTTTAAATAAAATTATAGTGGTCTTCTCTTAGTCAGGAAACACCATCTGCTGTATACTGCTTCAACATATTCGTTGATGGGGCAAAAAACAAGCTGCCGGTGCATGCAGTGCTGAAATCGAGTATCCTATCGTAATTTCCAGTCGGAACTCCAATAAACATTCTTTCCAGCATTTTATGAGTAGTGCTAAAAGTGCTGGCATATGCAATAAAGTATGTGCCAACCTCATTTTTTGATGGAGATCCGAAGGGCATGTTGTCTCGCACGATCTTCAGCTCGTTGCCATCTTCATCTTCTATAGCTGCCAAAGCACTATGTGAGTTGTCAGGTTTTAGGTCATCAGGCATCTCAATATCGCTCATTTTATACCGACCTATTACTTTTTCTTGTTCTTCGACTGGCAGTTTTGTCCAGCCTCGCATATCATGCAGATACTTTTGTACGAAAAGGTAACTTCCCCCTGCATAAACCGGATCCTCGTCACCAACCGTGGCAAAGAATTCGCGTTGATCGCCTACGGGATTTTCTGTGCCATCCACAAAACCGAGGATCGATCGGCCATCCCAATACCTAAAACCATGTATTTCTTCCAAACAATCTGCAACCGGGTCTAATATTTCGGTTATAGCGGTCAACATATCAAAACAAACGGACATATCGGTACCACGTAAATGAAAATGCAGATCCCCTGGAGTAGCTACAGCCGTATGTTTTAAACCGGTAACAGGTTCAAAATTCTTAAGTTCTTTGGGTAGTGGTGTGGGCAATGAAAGTTGAAGCCAGGCATCATGACCAATACCCAATACACAACTTACCCGCCCACCAGGAACCCGTATAATATAAGAATGGTTAAGGTTAGCTACCAGAGCGCAAAGTTTTTCGAATGCAGGTTTGATTTCTATATTGTGCTTAAACTTCCACACAGTGAATATGGTATTATTATTTGGGTAGTCCGTTATATTTTGTGACTCTTGCGTTATCGGTCTTTTCATATCATTCTAATTTAAGATTTAAAATTAAAAACATGAGACAAGATTTCTGCAGAAAAAAAGATTCAGAGGCTTTTTTTGTAATTTTGTTATCCTTTTGATTTATGAAATAAAATCTCCACTATAAGTAAATACTTAAATAAAAGATGATCACAAGACAGCGCACCAATTGGCTGAAAATGTTATTTATATGGAAAGGATCCGTAATAAATAAAATTATCGTCCAGCTTATAGTTATTGCAGTATTATCATTGATCACCCTATACTTTAAGGGGAAAATATATGACTATAAAGTACACCTTAATCCCACAATTTTCACCTTAATTGGCCTGGCTTTAGCTATTTTTATGGGCTTTTGCAATACGGCAAGTTATGATCGGTATTGGGAAGGGCGAAAACTTTGGGGCGCATTAGTTATTGAATCCAGGTCTTTGACAAGGCAGGTGTTGACGCTTATAAATGATCCTTCTCCTGAAGGAAAAAAAAGCAAAGAAGATTTCATAAAAATGATAGCAGCATTCTGCTGGTCTCTTAATTATCAATTGAGAAATAAGTCCGGAACAGAACACCTTTCCCGACTGCTTTCGGCAGAGCAAGTGGATTATTTAAGAGATAAAAGACATATTCCAGTGATCATTTTAGATTTTATAGGAGAATGGGTCAGCAAACAAGCCAAGAAAAATCATATTGACACCATTGTTTTAGCTTCTATAGATAACAGGCTTAATCAGTTTTCACAAATCGTTGGAGGTTGTGAACGAATTTCCAATACGCCTTTGCCGTTTGCATATAGTGTCTTATTACATCGTACCGTTTATTTTTACTGTTTTTGGCTACCCTTTGGTTTGGTAGATAGCTTAGGCTGGATGATGCCTTTGATCGTGTTACTTATTAGCTATACTTTCATTGCTTTAGATGCGATTATACAGGAAATTGGCGAGCCGTTTGGAGAAGAAGAAAACGACCTCGCTCTTAATACCATTTGCAGGGCTATTGAACATTCGATTTTTGAGCAGGCACAAATTCCACAGGAAGACTATAAACCTACCAATTCCTATTTTGTAGACTAACTTATAATTGGTCTATTAATTCGTATATTTTAGGATTATGCTTTTTGATCTTAATTTTAACAAATTTTGATGCTGGCATATTACTTCCCCGGACAACATTATTAATAGAAACCAACACGTTGGTTTCAGGAAAATAAGTCATGGTGTTCCCTTCTGGTATCTGGTATGAAACGATAATGAATAATGGAGCGATCCGTTCGATGCCGTTGTCATAATTAAACAAATCTACCTTTTCCCCATCTGCAAATCCCGCTTTCTCAATATCTTTTTGATTCATAAATATTACCCGACGCTCATTCTTAATCCCTCGGTACCGATCGTCAAGCCCATATATTGTGGTATTAAATTGGTCATGCGTACGCGTTGTCGCCATCATATATTCATCCGGAGCTAGTACATTTTCAGGTATGGATGTTAGGGTAAATGGAGCCCGATCGCCAAATTTCTTGGTAATGAAGTTCCCTTCTCGTGCAGCATTAGGCAAATAAAATCCTTCTTTATGCCGCACCCTTAAATTATAATTCTCAAAACCCGGGATGCACTTTTCAATGTCGTCCCTTACCGCATCGTAGCTATTGGCATAGCGTTGCCAGTCGATAACCGACCTCCTCCCTAAAGTTGCAATCGCCATTCGGCATACAATCTGTGTTTCGTTCACGAGCTTATCCGATATTGGCTTTAGCATGCCCTTAGATGATTGTACTACGCCCATTGAATTTTCCGTACTCACAAACTGTGGTTCACCATTAACCATGTCGATATCACTGCGTGAAAAGGTTGGAAGAATCAATGCTTCCTGCCCATGCACCAAGTGGCTTCGGTTAAGTTTGATAGAAACCGAAACGCTTAAATTAAGCTTCCTTAATGCTTTAGCAGTAAAAGTAGTGTCGGGTGTTGCCGATAAAAAATTTCCACCCATACTAAAAAAGACTTTCACTTTGCTTTCGTGCATAGCTTTGATTACCCCAACCACATCGTATCCATGTTCACGGGGAGGATCAAAGCCAAAAACTTTTTGAATGCGATCCAACTGTTCGTTACTGGGTTTTTCGTTAATCATCATGGTTCGATTGCCCTGAACATTGCTGTGTCCCCGAACCGGACAAACACCAGCACCAGGCTTACCTATGCTTCCTTTAAGCAACAGTAAGTTTACGATCTCCTGAATCATCTCTACTCCGTTAGGTTGCTGAGTAAGCCCCATTCCCCAACAAAAAATAATCCGCTTTTTGAATGCCAGCATTTGGGCAGCCTCATAAATTGCAGCTTGTGATACCCCAGAGGCAGCTGCAAGATCTTCCAGTTTGTAATGGTCAAACTGTTTGATAAAGGCATCGTACCCAATAGTTTTATCTGCAATAAATTTTTGGTCAAATACCTCGCCTGGAGATTTTTTTTCAAAATCAATCAGCAGGAGCCCGATAGCTTTTAAAAGCTCCATATCACCATTTATTTTTACAGGCAGATAAAGATCTGCAAGCTTAGCACCACTTCCAATAATGCCATTTATTTGCTGCGGGTTATGAAAACCCATCAGTCCGGCCTCTGGCAAAGGATTAATCGCAATGATTTTTGCCCCGTTTTTTTTACCTTTTTCCAATGCACTCATCATTCTGGGCGCATTGGTTCCCGGATTTTGCCCAATGATCACAATCACGTCTGTATCGTAAAAATCATTTAGCTTTACAGTTCCCTTTCCAATACCAATGGTTGGCAACAAAGCAGTACCCGATGTTTCATGACACATATTAGAGCAATCTGGCATATTGTTGGTACCAAATTCTTTTGCGAATAGCTGATATAAAAATGAAGCTTCGTTACTCGTTCTGCCAGAGGTATAAAAAGCAGCTTGATCCGGTGTTTCTAGTGCATTTAGATGTTCCGCTATTTTTTTAAAAGCATCATCCCAGCTGATAGGCTGATAATGAGTGCCGCCTTTTGGCAAATAAACAGGTTCGGCCAATCTCCCTTTACTGCCTATTTCAAAATCCGTTAATTTGGCCAGATCGAAGACAGAGTTCTTTTTAAAGAAGTCTGCAGTAACTTTTTTGGTAGTTGCTTCCTCTGCCAGAGCCTTTGCCCCATTTTCACAATATTCGCCCAAAGGAGATCGATCATCATCTGGATCAGGCCAGGCGCAGCTTGGACAATCAAAGCCTCCCATTTGATTCATCCTAAACAAAGCCCTTGTACCACGAATGGGTACCCCCTCCTCAAAAAGATCACCAAATGCCGCCATCACAGCAGGAATTCCTGCAGCCCATTTTTCAACCTTTGTTAATTTCAGGTCTAATAATTTGTATGGATTTTCTGCAGCCGGTTCTTTTTTCTCTTTTTCCATAGCTCATTTGTTTAGTAATGGATTGGGAAAATTATCACTCTGGTCCTCTTCAACATTATCAAGACAAGTAAAGTCTTTTTCAATGAGTAAGCTAACAGGCCCCTTCCGATCATCAAAACCCACCCTATCTGTATTGTTGAGTTCATCAACCATTGTTTTTGGTATGCTTAGTACAATCCGATCGCCAATGTAATCAGCCGACAGACCATCACCATCTATAGTTTCAATGGCATACACCAGCGTTTTACCCACAAACTCAGAACGTTCCTCTAGAAAGCCTTCAGATCCCAGCTTTGCGACGTCAGATTTGGTCAGTCTATATCTCAGCGAGTTGCCTTTAATTCTAATTTTCATCTGTATATTATTTGTTTTTCAATTGTTATGAAGCTGTCAGATTTTTCATACCACTATGTAGTTTGAGAAATCATGATGGTTTCATGCGATGTTGGTATTAATATTCTACTGCTTAAATTGTAAATATTGAACCTGTCTTCTTTCAGGAAACCCAAAAGTGTAATATCAAATTCCGCAGCAAGTTCCACTGCAAGACTCGATGGAGCGCCAATGGCAGCAACAATTGCAATACCGGCCATGGCTGCTTTCTGAATTAATTCAAAACTTGCCCTTCCACTCAGCAATAAAATATGCTGATCCAATGGCAGGTCGTCGTTGACTAGTGCCCTGCCAATTAACTTGTCAAGTGCATTGTGTCGCCCAACATCTTCCCGCAACAGAACTAAATCACCTTTGACAGTAAAAAGGCCTGATGCATGAATGCCTCCGGTAGCTGCAAACCCGCTTTGGGCTGCACTTAACTTTCCTGCCAATTTATATAATATATCTGTTGATAGGTTTAATTGGGGTTTATCCTGATTATTAAAAGGACTAACTGTCCTAATAGATTCAATAGAGCCTTTTCCGCATACTCCGCAACTAGAGGTGGTATAAAAATTCCGGTCAGATTGCTGCAACTGAGGTATGAAATTTTCAGCGAGTTCCACCTGCACGATATTCTGCTTTTGTGATGAACATTTCATGTCTAAGTGATAGGTATCAGTCACATCCTGATAAGAAGAAATAATTCCTTCTGTAAACAAAAAGCCTACTGCAAGTTCCAGGTCATTACCTGGCGTGCGCATGGTCACAGATATATTCTTTTGTATCCGCTCTGACCGGGGGCCATAAGCAATTCTTATTTCAAGAGGCTCTTCTATGGAAAGTAGATCCGATAAAGGTGCACTTATTAAACCCTTAACCTTTCTGACAAGTATCTGCTTTATGGAAACTAATTCTAAATCCTCCATTTCCGTACGGTTTTAATAAAATAATCGCTCTTAAAATTAAGAAAAAATCAGTCTAAAAAGAATTGTATGGGAGATATTCAACCAAAGAATAATCGATTAGCCTCAGATATTATTTAAATCACTTATTGTGTTATAGTTATCAAAATAAGCCTTCCATTTTTTAGGAACAGGAAGGTAACAGGCATCTAGCTGTTCAAGTGCATATTTCATACTGTGCTTATGCAATTCCTGATTCATATACAAGGCATATACCTTGTCCAATGCCTTTGCTGAATATATGCCGCATAGTGGTTCAGATTGCTTTTCCTTCATAAAGACCAATGCATCGGCCGGCTTATCCTCATACTGTTGAACAACAAAGTCTAAAAGATCAACTTCCATGTTTATCATATCACAGGCAAGTACCAGTAAATCTTCCTTCGGATAAATAAGGTGTACGGATAAGATGCCTCTAAGTGGGCCTCCGATAGATAATACAGGCTCGTCTGCGATTAATGAAGAGGTAGGAAAGACAGTTTGGTATATTGGTAATTGTAGTGTATTTACGGATATGGCAACAGGAATTTGTAATGATGACAACTTTGCAAATGCTTGTTGCGCCCATGTTTGTTGCCCATTTTGCAACAGGCCTTTATCCTTTCCCATTCTTAGACTTTGACCACCTGAAAGAACTACTCCAATCATTTTTATTAGTTTATTGAAACAAATTTAGACATTCTATAAGTTCGATTGTTATCAAATTATCTCAATCAGTAATATTGGTAGTAATACCCGTAATCCATCTACCATTAATGCCTTTAGTTATTTTGATCTTTGAATTAAAGAATTGAAGATGAAAAGCATCATAACCCTATGGCAAGTTATTAAGGATAAGGTATATGATTTAACATTAAAAGCAAAATATAATTAGAAAAACAGTATTTTAATAGAGAAATATCACCAAAAACCATTAGCATATGATTAACTTAAATATCAATCAAAAATCTTATGAGGTAGATGCAGATCCAGATATGCCCCTTTTGTGGGCCATTCGGGATCTTGTTGGTCTGACCGGAACCAAATATGGATGTGGTGTTGCTCAATGTGGAGCCTGTGTAGTTCACCTGAACGGAGAAGCTGTACGGTCATGTGTAACCAAAGTTAGCCGGGCGGAAGGTAAAAAAGTCGTCACCATCGAAGGACTATCAAAAAACAATGATCATCCACTACAGTTAGCCTGGAATGAAGTTAATGTGCCACAATGCGGGTATTGTCATTCTGGTCAATTGATGTCGGCAGCTGTGCTATTGAGGGAAAACCCAAATCCTACAGATGAGGATATTGATAATGCTATGTCTGGAAACATTTGTCGTTGCGGTACCTATCCCCGCATTCGAAAAGCGATTCACTTAGCAGCAGAACTGCATAAAAAGGAAGGCAGAACAATATGAAAAGATCAATAATTATCATGGCAGTCATCCTCTCCATGATTGGAATCATGGCTTTCAGCTTGAGTACTGTAAACAACCATCCCAATGTTACTGGAGAAACCACACAGAAAATAAAAAAGGACAGTATAGCATCAGTAAAAGCCTTTGAACAGGTTTATAAAGTTTTAATGAGCCCACGCTGTATGAACTGTCACCCTTCGGGAGATATCCCTTTACAGGGAGACGACAGTCACCTGCATGAGATGTATCCAAAAAGAGGGCACGACGGCAAAGGCGTGTTTGCGATGAAATGTGCGAATTGCCATCAGCCGAACAATACTCCTGGTTTACATGCCCCACCGGGAAATCCGGACTGGCATTTGCCACCTGCAGATATGAAAATGGTGTTCCAGAGCAAAACAGCACATGAACTGGCTAAACAACTGGTAAACCCTAAGCAAAATGGCAATAAGTCTATGAAACAACTATTGGAACATGCAGACGATGGGTTGGTTTTATCTGGATGGAATTCGGGAGAGGGACGTTCACAGCCACCAATGAGCCATGCAGCATTCAAAAAAGCATGGGAAACATGGATCAATACCGGGGCATATGCTCCTAAAAGCAAATAAATTAATTCTACAACTATGAGTACTAACCAAGTTTCCAGAAGAGATTTTCTCAGGGTTTCAGGTCTGGCAGGCACAGCATTGTGCCTAGGTTTCTATTTCCCTTCAAGTGCCAAAGAAGCAGAAATCGTGAATACAAGTGGGGTAGCAAAATCAGAAGTAGAACTGAACGCCTGGATCCACATAGATACAGATGGCAAAGTCACTATTTTTAACCACCGTGCCGAAATGGGTCAGGGTTCTTTTCAGTCCGTTCCACAAATTATTGCCGAAGAGCTCGAAGTTGATCTGAAAGATGTAAATATCGTTTTCGCCCAAGGTAACAGAGAAAAGTACGGCAGTCAGATTACCGGCGGAAGTTCAACCATACGTGGATCTTATAAGAATTTATTAAAGTTAAGCGCAACTGCCCGGATTATGCTGATCACCATTGCAGCAAAAAAGTGGAATGTACCCATTACTGACTGCTATGCAGAATCCGGCCAAGTACTACACAAAGCTTCAGGAAAGAAATTTCACTATGGAGAACTCGTTGTAGATGCTTCGAAACTAGAAGCACCGAAAGAAGTTGTCCTTAAAAAAATCTCCGAATACAAACTGATCCGCAAACCACTACACAGGCAGGATACCCCACTAAAAACAAATGGTACTGCAATATTTGGTCTGGATAAGAAGTTACCGGGCATGCTTTATGCAACTGTTGAGCGTAATCCGAGGTTACGAGGAATAGTAAAAAGTTTTGATGCCAGTGCAGCCCTGAAAATACCAGGAGTTACAAAGGTTTTTAAAGTTCGCATGGGCGTTTTTAATACTTTTCGTGAGGGTGTAGCCGTTGTTGCAAATTCAACCTGGGCAGCAATGCAGGGGAAAAAAGCATTAAAGGTAGAATGGGATGATTCCGGATTCGAACACATAAACACCGCTGAAATCTACAAACGCCAGCAAGAAGACCTCCAAACCAAGGAAGGTTTATACCTAAAAAAACAAGGGAATCCAGATGATATCCTTAAACAGGAAGGAAAAACCATAGACGTAGTTTACCAGACTCCTTATCAGTCGCATAGCTGCATGGAACCTGTAAACTGTGTTGCTCATTATCAAGGCGACAAGGTGGAGATTTGGGGACCTATCCAGGCTCCGGAATGGGTACAGGATTACATCAGCGGGCAATTGGGCTTACCTAAAGAAAAAGTCATCGTTAACATGACTTTCCTGGGTGGTGGATTTGGCAGAAAAGCATTTATGGATTATCCTCATGAGGCCACAATGATCTCCAAAGAAATCGGAGCTCCGGTTCAGGTGGTGTGGACAAGAGAGGATGATGCTACCCAAGGACCATACCGTCCGGGCATTTCATACAGGTGCCAGGGTGCTATTCATAACGGAGAGGTAACTGCACTCAAATTCCGCATGTCAGGTCAGAATAATGACCATTGGCGAGGTGGGAAAACAGACCAGGCGAACCGAAGCACCTCCGAAGGATTTCTTAAACCATACTTCGACGGCATCAAAAACATCAGCTTTGCCGAAGTACAATTTGAAACACCTATTCCTACTATGTGGTGGCGCTCTGTATATGCCTCTACCAATGGATTTGCCTATGAAAGTTTTCTGGATGAGGTTGCTTTAGCAGCAGGTAAGGATCCTCTGGATCTCAGGAGACAGTATTTACAGGATGAACGATGCCAGCGATTGATTGACAAAATGGAAGAAGTTTCGGGCTGGAAGAAAAGGAAGAAGAATGAAGGTTTTGGCGCTGCCATTACAGAATGCTTTTCCAGTACGGTGGGCCAAATTGTAAAAGTATCCAAAGATGCTGGCGGTAAAATTAAAATAGATCAGGTTTGGGCCGTGATGGATTGTGGATGGTACGTAAATCCTGATATCATCCGAGCTCAGGTAGAAGGAAGCATAGTAATGGCATTAGGTGCGGCCACAATTCACGAAATCACATTTAAAGATGGACTGGTAGAGCAAAGAAACTTCTATGATTATAAAATGCCAAGAATTACAGACATACCACCAATAGAAGTGCACATTATGGAAAATGAGGCAGATGCAGGCGGAGTTGGTGAACCGGGTTTACCGGCCTTTGCCCCGGCCCTTACAAATGCCATATTTGATTTAACAGGGAAGCGGATAAGGAAACTTCCATTTGATTTAAGCGCTGTTTAATTACGAGATTCTGATGAAAGAAATTGCTGACATACTTAAGGCCTATCAAAAAGCTTTGAAGGCAAACAAAAAGACAGCACTGGCAACCGTAGTAAAGGTAGAAGGATCTTCCTATCGCAGACCAGGAGCCAGAATGCTGATTACAGAAGATGGACAACTTACAGGCGCCATTAGCGGGGGCTGTTTGGAAGGTGATGCCTTGAGAAAAGCACTTTCGGCTATTGTGCAACAGGAAAACAAGCTCATCACTTATGATACAACCGATGAAGAGGATGCAAAGATTGGTGTACAACTAGGCTGCAATGGCATTGTCCATATCCTTTTTGAACCGATAGTTGAAGAGGAAGAACTCAATCCAGTTGCCATTTTAGCTGCCTTAAGCGAGAAACGTGAGGATGCGGTTTTGGTCACACTTTTCGCTCTAGATTCAAAAGTGCAACCTGGCACAAGTATGCTTTACCGAAAAGATAGCCTCCAATCTAATATCCCCGTAGAAATAAAACAATCAATAATGGATGATGTGGCTAAGGTATGGGATAATAAAACTTCGGTTTTCAGTAATTATCAAACGCCTGAAGAAAATATAGACGGGTTTTTAGAGTTTATCCGGCCATCCATTTCTTTGGTTATTGCTGGTGCCGGAAACGATGTACAACCGTTGGCAGAGGTAGCTTATCTTTTAGGATGGGAGGTAACGATTGCTGATGGCAGACCCGCTCATGCCTCAACAATACGTTTTCCAAATGCAAACCAGGTCTTGGTCAGCAAACCGGAGCAACTTCTATCACAAGTCCACATAGATGAACAAACAGCATTCGTGCTGATGACCCACAATTACAATTATGATCTTGAACTCCTGAATCTTCTTCTAGACACCAATGCGCCATACGTTGGTATTCTTGGACCTAAAAAGAAACTGATCAGGATGCTCGGTGAACTGGACAGGAATACCTCGGAAAACGAATCCCGGGTACATGGACCGATTGGCCTTGATATCGGAGCAGAAACTGCAGAAGAAATCGCTATCTCGATTGTTGCAGAAATTAAATCTGTTTTTTCGGGTGCTTCGGCAAATTCCCTGAAAGTAAAAAGGAGCCCAATACATGTCTATTCTAATTTATGAACACGGGGATCATCATATTGGCAGCAGGGAATTCAAGCCGGCTGGGTCGGCCCAAACAACTCTTAAAGTATAAAGGCAAAACACTGTTGGATTTAGTAACCGAAGAAGCCTTAAAAATACCCATTATACCAACTGTTGTGGTTCTTGGTGCCTATTCAAAAGAAATATTAAACCATCACACTTACCTGGAAATTGCCTATATTGTCAATCCTAACTGGCAAACAGGAATATCCTCGAGTATTGCTGCAGGGATGTCTGCGATAGGGAATCAATCAAAGGAAATAGAAAACGTAATCATTGCGGTCGCGGATCAGGTTTTCATTACTTCAAAAGTCTTTGAGAAACTCCTTCAAAAGCGTAAGCTGAGTAGTAAAGGCATCATTGCCAGTAGTTATGCTGAAACGGTAGGTACTCCTGTCCTATTCAGTAAAAAATACTTTGAAAAGCTTTTATCTCTTACCGGCAATACAGGGGCAAAAAGTATTGTACAATTAAACATGGAGGATACAGAAATTATCCCCTTTGAGTTAGGACATATAGATATAGATACAGAAACAGATTACAACAATTTAATCAAACACCAATGATAACAGATTCTTTTGGACGAGTGCACGATTACCTGCGGATATCACTTACTGATAACTGCAATTTCCGCTGCTTCTACTGTATGCCAGAGGAAGAATATGACTTTACCCCAGCTTCAAGGCTGATGCAGACAGAAGAGATTGTTCAGCTTGCAAAAATATTTGTAGAACAGGGTGTAAAAAAAATCAGGTTAACCGGTGGAGAGCCTTTGGTGCGTAAAGATGCAGCCGCGATCATAACTGCTTTAGGCAAGCTTCCTGTAGAATTGGTGATCACCACCAATGGAACGCGTATTGCAGAAATGCTCCCTGCACTAATTGCAGGTGGCATTAAAACAGTTAACATTAGTCTAGATACTCTTCAGCCAGAAAAATTCTTATTCATTACACGTAGAGACCTGTTCCATCAGGTACGTAGCAATATAGAACTGCTTTTACATCACAAAATTACTGTTAAAATAAATATGGTAGTGATGAAAGGGCTCAACGATAATGAAATTAAAGATTTTATAGATTGGACAAAACATAATCCCATCCAAATCAGGTTCATTGAATTTATGCCATTCAGCGGGAATAAATGGACCAGCAATAAAATGTTTTCTCTTAATGAAATACTGGCTACCATAGCTAAAGATTTCACCATGCTTCCGGTTAAAGCCGCACCACACGATACAGCAAAAAGTTTCATGATTCCGGGACACGAAGGTTCTTTTGCCATTATAAGCACCATGACAGCACCATTTTGCAGTACTTGTAACAGGATGCGGTTGACTGCTGATGGAAAGCTCAAAAATTGCCTGTTCTCTGATGGAGAGACAGACCTACTGAGTCCTTTAAGAAACAATCAAGACATTCTTCCATTGATCCAATCTTCTATTTGGAGTAAGAAAAAAGAACTTGGCGGACAGCTTATTGAGCATTTCGAAAAACTGGATGCGGATTCCATCAAGAACAGAAGTATGATTACCATAGGAGGATAATTTAAAATGATAAGCGTTAACGAGGCAAAACAACTGATTTCAGATCATACTCAACCGTTGCAAGCCCTAAAATTAAGTCTAAAAAAGGCTTCAGGACACATTTTAGCTGCAGATATCTATGCGCGCTATGATATTCCGGCTTTCAAACAATCATCTATGGATGGATATGCTTTGGTTTATCAGGATTCCTCATCAGAATTAGAAATGATCGGGGAAATGGCCGCTGGCACCAGCCAACTGTTGTCCATTAACCCCAATCAAACCACCAGGATTTTTACCGGAGCTCCCCTGCCTGAAGGTGCGGATACAGTTGTGATGCAGGAAAAGATCAGTAGACAGGGAAATAAGATCACGCTTCAGGATCCAAAGCTGTCGCCCGGAGCAAATGTTCGTCAAATAGGATCGGAGATTAAAGCCGGAGCACTTGCCATGCAAAAAGGAACCGCGCTAGGCCCCGCTGCTGTAGGATTTCTGGCTGGAATTGGCATTCAGGATGTGGAAGTTTTCCCGATGCCTAAGGTAGCCATCATTTTAACAGGTAAAGAACTTCAGCAACCTGGCATGGAGCTTAATTTTGGTCAGGTATATGAATCTAACTCCTATTCTTTAACTGCCGCAATAAAAAATGAAGGAATCACTGAAATTGAAGTAACAGAGGCTGATGACAATCTGGAAATACTAACAGATGTGCTTAGGTCAGCATTACAGGAACATGATGTTGTTCTGCTTACCGGCGGTGTGAGCGTAGGAGATTACGATTTTGTACTGGAAGCCTCAAAGAAATGTGGGATTGAGCAGATCTTTCATAAAGTAAAGCAAAAGCCAGGTAAACCATTATTTTTCGGAAAAAAAGATCAAAAACTGATATTTGGTTTACCGGGAAACCCATCTTCGGTTCTTAACTGCTATTACAATTATGTATTGCCGGCTCTGAAAGCAATTTCGCACAAAGAAAATAGTGTAAAAGAAATAAGTGCCGAACTGACGCACGACTGTCAAAAACCGGCTGGCCTTACCCATTTCCTTAAGGGAAGTTACAAAAATGGCAAGGCAACACCATTAAATGCTCAGGAGTCGTTTCGGTTAAGCTCTTTTGCACTGGCTAACTGCCTGATCTATCTTCCCGAAGAACAGCAGGATTTCAAACAGGGAGATGTTGTAACCATTATGCAATTACCTAACTAAGACCATAGCTGGGTGGTTATCTTGCAATTTATTAGCAAAATCAGCATTTTAAGGGTAAATTAGCATTATGGAAATTCAGATCATCAGTTTTGGAAAAATATCCGAATTTATAGCACATCAGAAGATCGAGATCTCTGACATCCGCAATACCGATGAGTTAAAAGCTTATCTGGAAACCTCATTTCCATTGCTTAGCAATATGAAATATAAGCTTTCCCTGAATAAGGATATTGTTCAGGAGAATACGGCGATTTCAAATCAAGATACAGTAGGCATAATGCCACCTTTTTCAGGAGGATAATACCATAGAAGTGGAAAGAAAAGTAAAAAACATATTCATTGACGGAAGGATCGAACCTGCGTTCATAGCTGAGAGCATTTCTAAACACAGCGTTAAAACAACTATTGGCGGCCATAGCATATTTATGGGACAGGTGCGGAAAGATGAAATTGAAGGAAAGCTTGTGGCAGCAATTGAGTATACAGCTTATCAGGAGCTGGCACTAGAAAAAATGCATCAGATCAGGGAAGATATTTTTCAAAAATACCCACTTCATTGCATGCATGTTTACCACAGCCTGGGCACAATAAAAGCGGGTGAGATCTGTCTTTTTGTATTTACCTCATCTACACGCCGCAAACCGGCAATAGATGCCTGTGCAGAAATCGTGGAAAGATTAAAAGCAGAACTGCCAATTTGGGGCAAAGAAATATTTGAAGACGATACACATCAATGGAAAGAGAATAGCTAATATGGTAAACATTACAAAAAAATCAAGCACACTAAGAATAGCTATTGCAACTGCTACAGTAAAAGTATCTAAACCGGAAACCATTGCAGCCGTTGAACAAAGAAAAATACCCAAAGGCGATGTTTTCGAATTTGCCCGTGCAGCCGGACTTTTGGGTGTAAAAAAAACGAGCGACCTCATACCTGATTGTCATCCCCTTCCAATAGAATATACCTCCATTACCTACGAAATTGATGGACTAAACATCCATATTACTGTTGAAGTGCATACTATATACAAAACAGGTGTAGAAGTTGAAGCCATGCATGGTGCCTCCATTACTGCCCTCACCATGTATGATATGCTCAAACCCATCGATAAGGGTGTTGAGATTCAAAATATCAGGTTGCTAAAAAAATCCGGTGGTAAATCTGACCTCAAGAATTTACAGTTTCCAGATATCAAGGCAGCTGTAGTAGTCTGCTCTGATTCTATATTTGCAGGTAAGGCTCAGGATACATCAGGAAAAGCCATTATTGGATTATTGGAGCAACTTGGCATCGAAACAATCAAATATGAGATCCTTCCAGATGAAGTTGACAGTATCAAAGAAAAGGCTATTGAACTCTGCGGAATTGAACATCAGCTCCTGATTTTTACAGGAGGTACCGGACTTTCTCCGAGAGACGTTACGCCAGAAGCCATTAGCCCCTTAATTGAACGTAAAATTGATGGAATTATGGAAACAGCACGAAGATATGGTCAGGAACGCATGCCTTACGCCATGTTATCCCGTGGTGTTGCAGGATTTATAGGCGAAACACTTGTACTCACCTTTCCAGGTTCGAAAACTGCGGTAGAGGAATATATGTCGGCCTTGTTTCCACAATTATTGCACCTTTTTAAGATCAATAAGGGGCAAAAACATTAAACCTTTTGTCCAGATTTTTCCCTAAAGTATTTCTATATATCCGTCACTTCCGTTCAGCCTAATGCGCTGACCATCTCTGAGCAGCTTTGTAGCATTGTCTACTCCAACAATTGCCGGCAATCCATATTCGCGTGCAATTACTGCTCCATGGGTCATCATTCCGCCAACCTCTGTAACCAGACCTTTTATCGATACAAATAAGGGAGTCCAGCTGGGGTCCGTGAAGGTGGTAACCAATATATCTCCATCTTCCAGGTTTGCATCTTCCATATTTAAGATTACACGTGCCCTACCCTCTATCACTCCTGAAGAAACCGCCAGACCTGCAATAGCATCGGTCGGAAGTTTTTTTTCATGCTTGTATTTACCCGAAACAATTTCGCCGTCTGATGTGATCACCCTTGGCGGGTTTAGTTTTTCGTATGATTTGAACTCGTCTTTTCTTTTGCCGATGAGCTGGTTGTCTGGCTTATGGGTATGTACCATTTCGCGAAATTCTTCAATGGTAAGATAGTAAACATCTTCCCTATCTGGAATGATGTTGGCTTTTGCAAGTTGTTCCGCTTCTTTCAGCAAAGCCTGCTTATAAACGAAGAAGCGATTAACTATCCCGTATTTTGGATATTCGCGATAACCTGCAAAACTCCTGAGCAGGCTGATCATTTGTTTTGTCTCCCTGATTTTTTGTTCACCATCTGGTAATGATACCAATCGGCCTACTAATTCTTCTTCTTTTTTCAGAGCTTCCTGTCGTCCTTGTTCAAATTTTCGCTTGCCGGCTCCAGATTCAAAGTTTTTAATATTGCTCAAAATTAAAGGGACAAGTATAGTAGGGTTTTCACTCCAACGGGTTTTGGTAATATCAATCTCACCGGCACATCGCATACCATATTTATCGAGATATGCGTCAACAGCGTGACGGGCGTCTGGTCCACCGTTAAACTTAGCAAGTTCGTCCAGATAATCATCTGCTTTTACCTGTTGCAAGTATTCAATTATTTCCGGATAAGGGCGGATTGCATCCGCTACATCCAATAGTGCCAAACCCATCTCCGAAGTAATATTGTTTGATACGGATTGAGAAAGCATGTCTGCCACATTTTTTTCACCTAGCCATTCGCTCATCTTTTCATTGAGCCAGGATGAAGCATTCATTGCAGCTATGATCACACCCATATGTTGTGCCTCAAATATTGTCTTCTTTGATTGCTGGATATCTTCCAGAATAAAATCAAACACATCCGTTCCTGATTTCGTTTGGATGTTTTGTTTTAGCGCTTCTACCGATGTCTCATTATGTTTAATCAAGTCAGCAACGATTGCAGGGTCGTTTCCCACTTGCGCCAAAATATCCGCGGACGATATCCCCTTAGTACTTTTAACCGGCATAGGTGCTTTTTCATCATTTGGTAACGATTTTATAAAATCTCGCCGCTCTGTAATGGTCAGAAGTGCCTCTTTTATGAGCGGATCATGTTGTCCCATCGCCTCTAATAAATTTTCCCTTGCAGTAGACATAGCAAGGCTATCCGCAACATCTACAAACAACCTTCCACCAGCTTTAAACATAGGCCTGGCAGCTCTTAACTGCCATAGGGACAATCCAAGTGGTTTCATAGGATCAGTCATCATTTGCTGATGACCAACAGATATATAAACATGGTTCTCCTGATCATTCGCTTCCGGGATCGGATACAAGGTCGTAATGGGCCGGCTCTGCACAATATAAAACGTATCGTCCACCAAACACCACTCGACATCTTGTGGGTTACCGAAATGCGCTTCGATTTTTCTACCCATACGTTCCAGCTGTAGAATCTGTTCATCCGTCAGCGTCGGGGCATTCTGCTGATCTGGCCCGATTTCCTGCTCCTTCGTGCCTCCCTCTTTTGAGGCATAAATAGCCAGTTTCTTATTGGATATCTTCCTATCGATAATATTGCCCTCAGAAACCTTATAATTATCTGCATTCACAATTCCGGAAACCAATGCCTCGCCCAATCCAAAACTGGCCTCAATAGATACTATTTTTCTGTTTGAGGTAACCGGATCTGCTGTAAACATAATTCCTGCTACATCCGGGGAAACCATTTTCTGAACAACAACCGACAGGTGGACCTTCCTGTGATCAAATCCGTTCTGCAAACGATAAGTTACAGCCCTATCTGTAAACAGTGACGCCCAGCATTTGCTGATGTATTTTAAGACTGCCTCTTTACCAATAATATTCAGATAAGTGTCCTGCTGCCCGGCAAATGATGCGGAAGGCAGATCTTCCGCCGTTGCGCTAGATCGTACAGCAAACGCATCCTTTTCATCAAACTTTGTGAGAAATCCCACAATCTCTTTCTCCATATCTTCAGAAATGGATATTCCTTCGATAACCTTACGTATTTTGTTGCTAAGCTCCCTGATTTTAACTCGCTCTTCTACCTTAATATCACTTAATTCATCCAGCAAACTGTTAAACTTCTGATTATTTTCAGTTATTCTTTTATACGCTTCAGTGGTCACGCAAAAACCTTCCGGCACCCTTATTCCTTTGATTCCAACGAGCTCTCCCAGATTGGCGCCCTTCCCTCCTACAGTCATAAAACTTGATCTGTCGATGTACTGAAAACCAATTACATTTGTGTTCGTTTTTCCTGGCTTTTTTGCTGAGTTGAGTTTGTTATCCGGTATCATACTGATGGCTTTTTAGAGATGTGCAAAGCCAAAAATATAAGTTATAACGTATCAAAATGCCGTTTTTCAACTATATTTTTTCAAGCGCAATAATGAGAAAAGTATCAACGTTATCTATACAAACAGAGCATAATAGCAACCATACGGGGTTCTACTTTAAATCGACTCCAGCTTACTTTTTCCCAGATTTATTTTCCAAAAACTCCCATTCCAGCAAATGAGAAACTTGATGCTCTTTCTTAACGATCTCGTCAAAACGCTTGGTTAATTCAGGATGTTCTGAAGCAATATCTGTTGTTTCGTTCCGATCTGTTTTCAGGTTAAAGATTTGCCAAGGACTATTTAAATTCTTGCGAAGATTTACTTTTACCCCTTTCCAATCCCCCATCCTTATTGCCAGTTGCCCACCCTTTTCAGGATATTCCCAATAGATATAATCACGCTGCTTCTGCTCTTTATTTTTCCCCAACAATGTTGGCAGTAAAGATATACCATCTGTATTATTCGGTTTTGTACCCGTTATCGCGGCAAAAGTAGCCATCATGTCGAACTGTGCAGATATAAAATCACTGGTCGTATTTGCTGGTATCTTACCAGGCCACCTGGCAATAAATGGTTCTCTGATCCCTCCTTCATATACATCCATCTTTAATCCACGCAAGCCATCGACACTGTTAAAGAACTTAGCATTTACCCCACCATTGAATGTGGCTCCGTTATCGCTTGAAAACATAATGATCGTATTGTCGTCTAGCCCTAGCTTTTTAATTTCGGCCATAATAATCCCAACCTGATCATCCAGATAAGTGATCATAGCAGCATAGGTTGAATATGGGTACTTAGTTGGTGCGTATCCCTGTTGTCCGTAGTAAGGATACTCATTGAACTGCCCTATATACTTTTTAACATATTCATCAGGTGCTTGTAACGAAACATGTGGAATAGTATAAGGCATGTATAAGAAAAACGGCTTCGATTTTTGCTCATTAATAAAACGAACAGCCTTTTTAGTCATTATGTCTGGCGAATACACTTTGCCTTTGTAATAATCAAAATCCTTATCGGTCGCTTTTGTAGAATCGAGACCTTTATGGACGTACATATAAGGATTATCAAGCATAACCTTCTCATCATTTTCCCAAAGGTGAGAGGGATAAAAATTATGGGATTGCTTTTGGTCCAGGTATCCATAATAATAATCAAATCCTTGCTTTAAGGGTGACCCTGTTGTGTTGTTCATTCCTAAACCCCACTTGCCGGTTAGAGCTGTGACATAACCAGCTTCTTTTAACATTTTCGGAATCGTAAATGTTCCTTCGGGCAATGGCATCTGCCCGGCTTCCAAGCTATCTGGGAAACCGCCCATTTCATAGTTACCACGGATGTAAGAATGGCCACCGTGTTTGCCAGTCATTAGCATGCAACGGGCGGGCGCACAAACTGGTGTACTGGTATAATGTTGAGTGAATTTCATCCCCTCTTTGGCCAGTTTATCCAAATTAGGAGTCTTAATCTTTTTCTGTCCGTATGGGCCAATCTCAGCGTAACCCAAATCATCCGCGTAGATGTAAATGATATTTGGTTTCTTTTGTTGTGCCTTTCCCTGCGAAAAGACGAGTTCAGGAAATAGCAACAGTAGTGCAACTACAATGTTTTTTATCTTGACAATGTTCATCCTCTAAATACTTTAATAGCTAAAGTAATAAATAATGAAGATGACCAGGTCAAGAAAAGTCGATCGGAGTTTCTTATTAAGGGGTGCCAAAGAAATATTGGCACCCTTTTTTGATGTACACTACTTGCTACAAGACATCTCTTGTGGCATTTTTAATTCTAACCGTTACCTCGTAAGTTCCCTCCTGATAGATTCGGAAAGTAAATCGCGGATTAATGCTATAGCCTCGGTCTGGAGTTGGAGTAAGACCTGGGTCGAGTTTGGCAAAGTTGCCTGGAATTCTGTAATAAATGGTATAACCCTGTCCAGGAGGGCCCGCAACAAGCGGGAATGGAACTACTTCAAAGTTACAGGCCATTGTAGAATCTGTTAATACGAGGGGATGGAACCTGGCAAAAGTATCAAAGCTATTCCTGTCTCCACGTTTGATGAACTCATTTTTCTTTGGATTAAATGGAGTGCCGTTTTTATCTACTATTTTTAGAATAATCAATGTACCTTCGTTGGAAGTCTTTTTAATCTTAACTTCTGGCTCTCCAATATCCCCAGACGCACTGGATCCATCCTTAAACCACGCACCGCCCCCTGCAGATTGCTCCGCTACGGGCCCATCATATAAAGAAAACTGGCCAATGTTTTTAAAATCCTTTGAACCATTCTCATTGGTTGCCCGAATATCAAATTCATAGGTCCCAACAGCCACATTTGCAGTTGTTCCATAAAAAGTAAATGCTCCAGTATGTGTATTAAATTCAACCGGCGGTGCATTTAATAATTGCCTGTGCTTATTTAGCAATTCAACAGTTGTATCCCTATTCACATCAAACTGAGAGATAAAAATATACCGCTCGTAGTTTGTATATAATAGTTCTGCATGTTTTTTTGTAACCGCATCACGAATATCTAACAATTCATAAGTTACCGGTGCACTGGAGCCATCATTGTCTACCGGCTTAGTTTGAACTGTTATGCCTTTTTGAATTTTTATTGGGCTATCCCGGTATCTGATCTGATTGCTGAGAAAACCGTTTTCGACTTTTTTACAAGAGAATATGATCCCCATCGCTACAAAGCCAAATGTTATAAGTTTTATATATCTTTTCATATTATTAGCTTAAAATCATTAATTCTTGATATCACCGAAAAAAGTAAACGTGTGGTTGTTATTTACCACATGTATCACACCGGTGTTGGTAATAATTCCTGAGGTTTGCACACGTGCCTGCAGCAATTGTTCAGGATCAACCAATGGGAGTTGTGTAGAGTCAGTAGGAATGGTACCCGTTCCATCCTCCTTTTTAACTATTTTAGTGAGGTAAACATATTTTGGTTTAACTGGGAAGATGTTAGGGTCGGTATAATCTGTTGTTGGAATGGCCTGAATTAACCTGAATTCCCCATCGTTAGATTTCCTTAATTTCCCCACTTCACTTAGTGCCTCTACGGGGAGTCTGTCTTTAAACAAGTAAGCCCTCAAAGAATCCTTCAGCTCTGGGAGCTTTAAAGAATCGAATGTAAAAACAAGGTTCTCATCATTTAATTTAATACGCAGATGTGCCTGTTTTGCTTTAACATAATTACTTATAGCGTAATTAGTTAAAGCAAAAACCGTCCCACTGGCGTTTACTTCATCTTTTAGACCCATCCGATCTACCATGATGATGAGCGTATCAAACAGCTTTTTGGTTTTTAGATAATCGTATGTGGTCATATCAACCTTAGGGTTGTAAAGACTACCACCGATCACATAATCTTTCTTGCAAGAGTAAACAGTAACCACTGTGACTATTGCAATGCATATCATAATTAATTTTTTCATATCTGATTCATTTAATGATTAAAGCCTTCCTTGCCAGTATGGCGTTTGTGTTAACGTAAAGTCGTCTTTGAACATTCCAGGATCTATTGGCCATAACCAGCCACCTTCAGGAGTGCCATTCATGAACTGGTCTTTAAAGCGTTCGTTATAGGTAGGAAGTGTTTTGGTTCTTACCATATCGTAGTAAGACTGGCCTTCGAAATATAGTTCACGAAGCCTTTCTTCTAGGATTGTTGTGCCCAAAGCTGTGCCTCCCCCGACATACTCAGCAACCTTAGCTCTTTTTCTGATGGCATTGAGCAGTATAACCGCCTCTCCATCACGACCCAATTTGTTCAACGCTTCTGCTCGTAGCAAATAAATATCTGCCAAACGGAATATGATCAGGTTATTGGATAGCCTCGGATCATTTTTTGCCGAACCATCGGCGTAGGTTACATTAGAGAATTTAATGGTCTGACCCTCTGACGACTGCGCCTGGAAGAAGAAAGTTCTATACCTGATATCAGTAGTATCTTTATAGATTTTATTGATGTAAGAGGTATTTACAGGCCATTGAATATCTGCCTTGTTGGCTACATAAGGTCTTCTTAGAGTTGGGGCATACCCTCCTCCGTTTAAAGAAATACCTTCACTTTGTCCATAGCTGATGTTGATCTCGAAGATTCCCTCAAGAGATTTACCGATAAACACTTTTGAATAGTTTGTAGAGTCGCTTAAAGCATACCCTCCATTCTTAATTACATCATCCGAAGCGATTTCGCTCCCTGCATAATCTCCTGTCCAGGCTTTTATGTGTGCTTCCAAAGCAAGTGCACTTCCCTTATTTGCCCTTACAGCTCTTTGATTTTCATCACTGTAACCAAAAACAAGATTAGCTTTGGCAAGTTCAAGATCCTTGATGCATTGAGCAAGCACTTCGGCCGCAGGTGTACGAGGAATATTTTTTGCCTGATTAATATCAAGATCAGGTTCAAGTCTTAACGGAACATCGCCCCATATTCTGCTCATGTAGAAATAAGTGAAAGCACGAAGAAAATAAGCTTCTCCTATGATACGTTTCTTATCATCCTGATTGGTAAATTTCTCGATAGCGATACCTGGAACCTTGTTAATTATCAAATTTACCTGCTGTAACAGTTGATAATAAGATTGCCAGTTCCAGTTCCCGGAACCTACGTTTAAACCAGTAAATTCTCCATTTGAAATGTTATAATTTTGATTGTCCCTATCAGATCTGATGCTAAATTCACCTGAAGGCGCATCACCATACACATGCCACGAATAATTGTTTAGCAATACCCGTCTTAGAGAAGAGTATGCTCCGGAAATGGCACTATTTGCATCTTGTCCATTAGTAAAATAAGCTCCGGTAAAGGTCGAATTATGGGGTTCGAGGTCCAGAATTCTTTTGCAAGCAACAGAGCTGATGACTAGTATTAAAAGCACAAGCCCTGTAATATGTTTTTTGAAATGTATTTTCATGATTTCATATTTAATAAATGATAAAACTATTAAAGCCCTATTTCCAGACCTATCGTATACTTTTTAGGTATGGCGTAACCGCTGCCGTTGTAAATACCAAAGGCATCAACCTGCTCAGCATCCGGTAAATTGGCCGATTGAAAAATATGAAGGTTATCTGCCATAGCATACACCCTTAGCCTGCTTAATGATAGTCTTTGTAATACTTTTGGCTTAAATGCGTAGGCTAAAGTGGCCGTTTTTATACGGATATAAGATCCGTTTTCAACCCATCGAGAGCTTACTGCAGCGTATTTGTAACGCGTGCCAGAGAATGAACTTAAAGAAGGATAATTTGCATTGTCCCCCGGATTCCGCCAGTAATTAATGCCATTTAAATATGGAAATGCATTGTTGCTTAATGCGTGCAAAGGATCAGGATCACCATCATCTGTTGGTACTAAATGCGAGAGCTTTCCTACCAGGTAATCGTTATAGATATCTCGTCCTAACGTAAATGTCGCAAATACGGAAAGGCTAAAATTCTTATAGCTGAAGGTATTTACCATACCTCCTGTCATTTTTGGATTTGGATTCCCGGCAGGTACATAATCTGTAGCGTCAAGAATTCCGTCTCCGTTCTGATCCTTCCATATTGGATCTCCACCTTTAAAAGGATATCCATAAAAGCTCAGCACACTTCCGTCGATGGGATTTACAGGAACATCTCCATCAGTGGCATATATGCCCGTTTGCTCAAATACATTATACTGATTGATAGACTGCCCTTGTCGCAAAAGGAATTTATCTAAATAGATATCCCGGCCACCATTTGGCAGCGATGTGATCAGATTTTTATTGAAAGCAAAGTTGAAATTGGTTTCCCACTGAAATGCTTTTGATGGATTGAAATAATGAGCAATGAATTGAGTTTCGATACCACTATTTCTTGTACCAATGGCATTTGAAGTTATAGTTGAGTAACCTGTAGTAATAGGGAGTGCAAGTGTAAATATTCCCTCGGTCGTATTTCTGACATAAGCATCGGCCACAAAATTAAATCGGCCATTTAAAAAAGTCAGGTCTACACCAATATTCGCTTGTTTTGAATGCTCCCAGGTAAGTTCACTGTTTGACAAGCCTCCTGAAAAGTTTGGAGACACTGAAGGAACTCCATTATACGTATTCGATTCGTTTTGACCTGTTGATGGGTTTGAGCTACCCGGGAAACTGCCCGCCCCAACGTTATAGGTATTGAACGATAGGTAACTATCGCCACCATCCGGTTGTCTGCCTGTGATACCATAGCTACCACGAATTTTAAATAAGGTTAACCAGGAGCTGGCAGCTTTCATGAAAGGTTCATCACTAACGATCCATCCAGCGGAGAATGATGGAAAGAAACCTACCCGGTTACCTTTACCAAATTTTGATGATGCATCGGCATTTATTACGCCCGAGAACAGATATCGCCCCTTAAAATCATAGTTAGCTCTGAAAAAGGCAGTTTGGATACCGCTTTCGATCAAATCTGAATAGGCATAAGAACCCATTTTATTGATCACTTTTACTACACTAATCTGATCGTTAGGTATACCATCAGCCTCGGCATATGTTGCCCTGTATTGATGGAACTCAGTATTCTGTCCGGCAAGTAAATTTAAATGATGGGTATCATTAATAGTGGTCGAAAACTGAATGGTATTGCTCATCAAATAGTTTGCAGAATTGTCTACAAAGCTCGTTGCATACCCTGTTCCACTTCTGCGAACTGTTCCTGGTGTGAAAGTATCCTTTCTGCTATTTGCAGTTTCATAAGATATGATGGTGTTAAATAACCATTTGTCAGAGATTTTCCAATCGATGGTCGGACTTATGCTTAAGCTGTTATTGGTATTGGCATCTGTTTGGATATTTGTATTTCCAAAGATGAAATCTCTATTTGCATCAGGGAGAAAAAGATTTGAAGATGGCAGTGGACTGCTTGCATAGTATCCTCCATTAAAAGGGCTGTTACCTCCACTTAAATCACTAACAGATCTTGGTCTGTCGAGACGGTTATAGCGAATTTGAACACCAACCTCCAATTTAGGGGCAAGCTTTACGCCCATTCTGCTGTTGATACTATACCTGTCGAAACCTGATTTTTTAATGATACCGTCTTCAGAATAATAATTTAACCCATAACGATAAGTAAATTGCTCTGTACCGCCGGTAAATGACAGATCATAATTATCCACTTTACCAGTCTGATAAAGTTGGCCTCTATAGTCATTCGCATTATTAAAAGCACTGTTTAAACTATCAGTAAGTATTTGAGGAATGTTTTTTAGGTTATCATACGTTCCATAATGGTTGATCAGTTCCATTTTTGCGCGGCCTTCTTCTGCTCCTATCAGTACCTTATCAAGGTTTGGGCGTTCTGTAATACCATGGTAGGTAGAGAAATTAATTTGCGTTTTTCCGGTTAATCCTTTTTTTGTTGTGATAAGAATAACTCCATTGGCTCCACGAGATCCATAGACTGCTGCAGCTGATGCGTCTTTTAAAATATCGATGTTCTCAATATCACTAATAGGTATACCTGCTAAGACATCTGTACTGGTTCCGTTACCAAAATTCAAAGCCGCAATATCCTCCGTACTCTGCATTACGTTATCCACTACATATAGCGGTCCGCTAATCGCTCTGGCCAAGCTGGCTTTACCAGAAGCCGAATTGGGATTATTGTCGATGTTTCTGCTCACGGCGGTATTTCCGCGCAATACAACAGTACTTCTTACCCCTGGTTCGCCTGAAAAGTTCTGCACGTTTAATCCAGCAACACGACCTTGCAATAAGGTACTTAGGGACGGCGCCGGAACATCAGCAATAGATTTAGGATCAACCGAGGTTATAGCAGCACTGGCCTTTCTTCTGGAAACTTTCTGGTAACCAATAACAACTACATCATTTAACGTCTTTTGATCAGATTCCAGCTGAATTTCGATATTGGTATCACCGGCTTTTACTACAATTTCTTTTGCTTTATAACCAAGCATACGAAACACGATTGTACTTCCAACAGGCATGTTTATTGAATAACGCCCCTGATCGTCTGTAGAACTGCCGTTGTTGGTACTCTTATTTATTACCGACACCCCTGGTAATGGCTGATTGTCGGTTGCATCTTTAACGACACCGTTAATATGGATTGCTGTGGTGGATTGGGCGTAGCCACTAAAAAATATAGTTCCTAGTGCTATCTGCAATAGCATTACTACGCCTAGTATTTTATTCTTATATAAAATTGCATTCATGAATTTTAAATTAATACCTGCTCCCTATTTGTCATCAGGAGTCCAGGAGTTCAGATTGATTGGTTTGGTTTGAAACATTAAAGTTTCCATTGGTTGGTTTAATTTTGATTGTTAGGTTATTCCATAGGCTAAATTGTTTTAGTTAGATTTATTTGTTTAATAGTCGGTTTATTATTATATGTTGATAATTTTTAGGTAAAACGATTTAGCTATTTAGAACTAATTTGGCTTAAATGTCAAAAAGTGAGCAAAAAAAGTTTGGTTTTTAAATAATCTGAACGAAAATCAGGCTACAAAGAATACAATACCCAACAATTCAATTATTTCATGAAGCTAAAGTAATATAATTTTAAATTCACTGGTATTTATTTTGATATTTTTAATAAAAAAACTTCAAAAACTAATAAAAAACAAAATAAATTAAATAAAAAAGCGTAAAAATATATGCTATACAAGAATTTAATACTCTATTTAACAAAATAAAAGCAACAAAATAACACTACAATTAAACTTAATAGAATATTTACTGTCATTAGCAACAGAATATCTATTAGGAATATCTCAATAAAACCTAAGCTACTGACCGTATTTATAACTTTGAAATTCGTTTGGAGACATGGCAGCATGTTGCTTATAAAGACAAAACAATCCATTTATAAAAAACCGTATACCGGCTAACCGGTATACGGGTAAATATTCCTGATTTTATTTCTATGCGTTTTCAGCCGCCTTAACAATCATTTCTGCAACAAGTTCAGGTTGTGACATAAAAATAACGTGGCTCCCTTTAACTTCTTCGACAACGGTATTTGAACGTTTGTACATATTTCGCTGAATTTCAGGATTGATGCTTTTATCTTCAGTTGCAATTAATCCATATGAAGGTTTATTTCTCCAGGCAGCATCTGTAATTGGAGTTACAAAACCCTTTGCATAAAACGCACCCTGAGAGGCATACATAAACTCAGCTTCTTCAGCATCGATATCCGCACAGAAACCTGCGTGATATTTGTCTTTATCATAATAAACTATACCTTTTTCATCAGGCGGCAAAACGCCGTTTTCTGGTGCTGGCGGAGCAGTTTGCAGCCATTCCAAAGCTGATTCTCCATTATCTGGCTGGAATGCTGCGATATAAACAAGTGCAGCCACATTTGGATGATTCCCTGCTTCGGTAATTACAGCTCCACCCCATGAATGGCCAGCAAGAATAGCTGGTCCTCCTATTCTATCAAGCGCCACATGTGTAGCAAGGACATCATCCTCAAGTGAGGTTAATGGATTTTGTACCACTGAAACATTGAAACCTTTTTTTGTCAATACGTTATAAAGTGCTTTATAACCAGAACCATCAGCGAATGCGCCATGTACCAGAACAACATTCTTAACATTTAAATTTTCCATCGTTTTATTTTTTTATGAGTGATTGAACAATACAAAGTTGCACCATAAATTCTGGGTTAGGAATGGACAGTCTTCCCGAAGGATTGTAATTTTTTCCCTTTTTAACTTATTGTAATTAGAATAACTATCGTAACCGTAACTTAATCCTCGCTTAATCCGGATCATTTACCTTCATCTACGATTTAAAGTAGTGAAATGGCAATCTCTGGCAAGAAATTCAGCATATTCTGTATTAGTTGGCTCCTGCTTTCACTGCAATTTATTGCTTGTCGGAAATCTGACCCAGAAAAACCAGATTACCCTGCAGGTTCCAACGAAAAAATCAACAGCTGGGTATTAGACAGCATGCGGGTATACTACTATTGGCAAAATAGTCTACCTTCTAATCCAGAAATTACTAAAGCTCCTTTGGATTTTTTTTCATCAATTAAAAGTACTGAAGACAGATTTTCGAAATTAGTCAATCCAACTTTGCCAGAAAGCTACTATCCCTCACTGGTACATAATTTCGGATTTGACCTAGCGATTTATCGCGATAGTTCGGGAGAAACTAAGACGGTAGTGACTTTAGTTGTACCTGGCACTATAGCAGAGCACGATGGGCTGAAAAGAGGAAGTATTATTCTAAGTATTAATCAAACTACTCCGTCGGCTATAAATGCACCTAACCTCATCGCCGCAAGCATTAAACAGCGTAAAATAGTATTAAAACTTCAGCAAGGAGAAGAACTCATTCTCGGAGCAGCAATTGTGGCTGAAAATCCTGTATACAAATATAAAATCATCAGCAGTGCCGGTAAATCTATTGCCTATCTGTTTCTAAATTCTTTCGAAGGGCGATCAAAATATGACCTTCAGAATGCTTTTGCCTATTTTAAACAAAATAATGCAACTGAACTCATATTAGACCTTCGATACAATCCAGGAGGAGATATTGCCATGAGCGCGGTAATGGCAGCCGCTATTGCACAGGTTCAGGCATCTGACGTATTTATAGAGTACAGGGGTAATAAGAATGCCCCCTTAAGAAGGGAAAATTTTGCCAGTACGATAGCCAATATTTCTGCAGGATACAATTTCAGTTTTGAAGAAATAGCTTCTATGCGCCTACAAATAAAACAGGTATTCATTTTAACCGGAAACCATACTGCTTCGGCAGCTGAATTTTTGATTAAGGGTTTAAGACCCTGGTTAAGCGTAATTCAGGTCGGGCAGAAAACCTTGGGCAAAGACATGGCTTCCTTTCAGATCAAGGAGAACGAGAATACCCATACTTTGGCCAATTGGAGCATAGAGCCTATGGTATTTAAATTATTTAATAGCAATAGTGAAGGAAATTACCCCACTGGCCTAAACCCTGATATCACAGTAGATGAATTCAGCGAAGATTTGATCCCTTTTGGTGATCAGGCTGATCCGTTGATAAAAACCGCAATCGGTCGAATTGCAGGAGAGTCACTAAAAAGATCGTCCTTAAGCCAGAACAACATCCAGATACTATTCGATTCAAGGGACATGATAGATCAGATCGGTAGATCTGTTAGTGTTACAAAAGTGCAAAGCCCACCTAAAGGATTAACAAATAGATAATTGTAAGTTAACTTAACTATGAGGTGCCTTAAATACTTTTGTGTACCATCAACCCTTATATTAAATGACCAATGAAAAACTTAGGACACAAAGTTGTGGAGGGCTTCATCAATGGCAATGAAGAATCTTTCAATCAAGTTTTTGACGTATTTAGTCGCTCCATATGGTCGTTCTTTTATCAAAACACTCGATCGAAGGAAATCACCGAAGAGCTGGTGAACAACACCTTTATGAGGTTATGGAAATACAGAAGTAATATAGAGCCTGAAAAGGGTATTAAAAATTACCTGAATAAAATTGCACGAAGCATATTTTACAATTGGCTGGAGCAAGTTTCCAGAGATGAGAAAATGAAAGAGCGGTATAGCTCCGATTGCAAGCACAACGAGCAAAATCAACAGGAATGCAATGACCTTGATACATCAATTGACCTTAAACTCTTAATTGATCATGTACATGCGCTTTTGCCAGAAAAAAGAAGAAAAGTCTTCCTCCTTTCCAGATTTGGCGGTATGTCTTATGCCGAAATCGCCTCACATCTTTCTATTGGAAAAGAAACGGTAAAAGACCACTTATCTAAAGCATCGCAAACACTTTCAGCATTAAATAAGACGGGAGACTATATTTAAAATATATTTTACCCTCAAGCCCCCCTTACCCACAAGTTGTACTGTATATATTCATGTAAAGGCAGTGAATTGAACTGTCTGAATAATATACAATGGATAACGATAAAAGAAAAGAACTGCTCGAAAAATTTGCGAACAGAACATTAACGCCTAAAGAGCTTGACGAGTTTTGGATGATGATAAAATCCGGAGCACACCAGGAACTTTTGGAAGAGGATATTGATTTAGAGCCTTTAAATGTCAGAGAAGTACCTGTAGACATAGATGAGTCCTTGTCAAATATAAAAAATAGTCTCTCTAGTCAGATTGCACAAAAAAAACACCCACTAAAGCTTATTTACAAAATCACCGCAGCTGTAGCAGCCATAGTTTTACTTGTTGGAGGGTTTAAAGGTCATCAACATTTCAATTATATACAGGACACAAAAACTTTTATTACGGTAAATGTTGCCGTTGGTAAAATGCAGAAATTGATTCTGGCGGACAGTTCAGTTGTTACAGTCTCTTCCGGATCAACTTTTAGCTATCCTAAAGCATTCACAAAAACAGAACGACGCGTTTTTCTTACAAATGGAAAGGCATTGTTTGAAGTAAAAAAAGATCCAAGTAAACCATTTAGTGTAGAATCCGGAGACTTACAGACTACAGCTTTAGGAACTTCTTTTACCGTTCAATACAATGAGAGTTACCAGTGGGAAAAAGTAAGCCTTTATACCGGAAAAGTAGTCATCAAACCGAGGAACAAGGCATCTAAACAAGCACCCGTATTCCTTACCCCAGGCAAGGCCTACGAATACAATTATGGCAGTGGAAACATGAGTAGGTTTGATGTGGTTGTTAATGATCCAATTGGCAAACCAGAATTACTTTTTGAGCATACTTCCCTTAATGAGGCCTTATTTAGAATTAGCTCTTATTACAAAATAAGGATTGACTTCAATCCCAAAGCCACACTTTCATTTACAGTTAACGGAGATTTCAGCAATCAAACTGTTGATGAAACATTAAAAAACCTTGCATTTATTCACCAATTAAAATTTAAGAAAACTGACAGTTTAAACTACAGATTAATGAAGAAATAAGCTACTAAAAATTAAATCTCAAAAAGAAAGTGCCGTTCGGTAAAACGGCACTTTACAATGCGGGAGCAACCCGCTACTAAAAATTAAATTTCATACTAATAGTAAAAAATTTGTAACAAAAATATGCATTTTAAGATTCATATCCTAACGGATAAATTCATACAAAAAAAACCTAACAGCCTTAAATTCAACCTCTCATTTTTATTTATTCTGTTCGCCACACCTTTATTTTCTCAGGCATATAAAGATATCAGTATACCAGTAAGCATTCATTTTACAAAAGTAAAGGCCTCTGCCCTTCTTAAGGAGCTGAATAAGCAAACAAATTACAAATTTTACTATGATGATATGCTGGAACAGGTTGAACTGGAAAGCCTCAATTATACAAAAGCACCTTTAGGGAAAGTACTCTCAGAAATGACTCCGTTAGGATTTGGATTCTCCCTTGCTAACAACTCCATTTCGGTAAGGTATTCCAAAGCTTCTTCCAATATAAAGCGTATTAAGCAAGGCAAGATCACAGGAAAGGTGATTGACGAAAAGGGACAGCCTATGCCTGGAGCTGGTATAAAAATAATAGAGAACGGAAAGGTTATTCAAAGTAGTGTTGATGGCACATATTCCATAAGCATTGATCCGGGAACTTACACTTTAGAGGTAAGCTATGTAAGTTATCTGGCAAAACGTATTGGAGGGATACTGGTTGAGGAAGGCAAAACCACACCGCTTAGCATCGCTATGCAACCAGCTAATGAAATGCTGAAACAGGTGGTTGTACAGGGTAGTTATAAAAAAGAATCAATTGCCGGACTTTATGCCCAGCAAAAAAATGCAGCATCATTAACCGATGGTATCTCAGCCGAGCAAATTGCAAAAACACCCGACAATAATGTAGGTGCTGTGTTAAAAAGAATTAGTGGTGTAACAACTCTTGATAATAAGTATGTGGTTGTCCGTGGTTTAACAGAGCGCTACAATCAGGCCATGATAGATGGAATTGTAGTTCCCAATACAGATATGAACAGGCGTAATTTTTCTTTTGACCTGATACCTAATGAACTAGTGGCCAGTGTTGTGGTAAATAAAACAGCAACACCTGATGTTTCTTCAGAGTTTGTTGGCGGACAAGTTATTGTAAATACATTAAGTATCCCCGATCAGAATTTCTTAACGTTAAGCTTTGGAAGCGGTGGGAACACTCAAACTACCGGAAAAGATTTTTTAACTGCCGGAGGAAGAGCAAATAAAGATTATTTTGCATTTGATGATGGCAGACGTGAAAAGCCTGCCGGTCTTGTTTCGTGGAGCTTTGCAAATCGGCAGGACGACCCAAGAATAGAGCATACAGACGAAACAGGATATAAAACCGGCTACAGTGGCGCTATTGAACAAAGTAAAAAATTCGACAACAAGTCATTTGCGATTTACAAAAACCAGGCAATCCCAAATCAAAACTACCGCTTTACTTTAGGGCGTGTATACGAGATTAATGAACAAAAAGGACTTAAAATTGGCTTTACCGGTGGGTTGACATATCGTAATACGCAGCAAAGCAATGAATTTGAATCGGCCAGAAGTTTTGGGGCGCTTATTGATGGTTTTAAATCTCCTGATACACTTGGCCGTGGTACAGGCTATATATTCAATACCACAATTGGTGCAGTATTAAATGGAGGTATACAAGGTGAGAAATTCAAATTAAACCTCAGGAATTTATATACAAAAACGCTCAATGAGGATTTTTACCAAACAATTTTATTAGAAGATTCACAACAGAGTTTGTTCCAGACTAATCTTGTTGATCCTGTTTTCAGCAGCATAAATCAGCATAAAATAGAAGGTGAACACCTTATAGGTAGCAATGGATTTAAATTAAGCTGGAGTGGAGCTTACACCCATTTAAATCAGGCACACAAAGACCTCAGGAGTTTTAAATATCTCCAAATGAAAAACACGCTTGGAAAGTTTTATCAACAACCCAATGTAATGGCGGTGGACGATTTGAAAGACAATTACTCTGGTGACTATCGTTTATGGAGTGCAGTGAATCAGGATGATTTAAACTGGTCTTTGAATTTAAGCCAGCCATTTAATTTTTTGAACGAGAAGAGTTTGTTAAAAACAGGATATACCGGCTGGTACAAAAAAAGAAATCAGGATGTAACTATTGCAAAAATATACGGTAAGAGTAGAAATGCTGAGCCGGTAGGTGCCCCTGATTATATAGATAAATATGAAGACCTTTTAACTCCAGAGCGTGTAGGCTATGGGTTAAATCAAGCCTATTACTGGCTTGATATTGGGAATGGAGACATCAGCAAGGCAAATTCAAAATATCACGCAGGTTATTTAATGCTGGATCAGCTTCTTACCAAAAAGTTGCGCCTGGTATATGGAGTTCGTGCTGAAAACTTCAATCTACAGAATAAACAGGAAGCCGAGATAAGAAAAAGAGAGCAGGAAGAACAAAAATTTCCAGACAAAATATATCAAGGCACGGTCCCAGAACAAACAGGTGAAAAAAACTGGTATTTTCTTCCCTCTGCGAATGCGATTTACAGTCTGACTTCAAAAATGAACTTTAGAGGTGCATATAGCCAAACGATCATACGTCCGGATTTTAGAGAAACCCAGGTTTATGGTTTTCCTGATCCTCTATTACAGGCATTTATTATTGGAGGCAATATTAAAAGCACCCGCGTACAAAATATTGACCTTCGTTATGAGTTCTATCCTAATCCCGATGAAATTATCTCCATATCGGCATTTCACAAAAAACTAGACAAGCCCGCGGAGCTGGTGAATGAAACACCTCATGCAACTCAAACTACTTTGACCTATAAAAATCAGCATTCTGCAATAAATTATGGATTTGAAATGGAATGGCGCAAATCTCTGGGTATCATTGTCGAAGAATTGAAAAATTTTAGCTTGTATGGAAACGCTGCGGTAATTTGGAGCGAAATAAAAACATTTCAAAAGATGGAAAATCCTGATTTTAATCCGGATAAACCAAAAGACGCACCTCGGTATATTGATGTAATACAATCATTAAAGCGACCATTAATTGGTCAATCTCCATACATTATCAATGCGGGACTCGCTTATCAGTCCAAGTATTTCGGGACAAATGTTTCTTTCAACAGGTCCGGTTTTCGTTCTTATATCGTATCCACTCCTTCTGCTACGGAATTTCAACGGCCTAGAAGTCTATTGGACCTGCAGCTGAGTGGAAGAATTCTTAAACAAAAGGCGGAGATCAAACTGAACATCAGCAATATACTCAACGCAGCAGACGAGTATTATACCAACGCGAACTCCTGGTCAGAAACCTCCGATTCATTAGAGCCTTTCAAAAAACTAAAGGGAACAGACAGGTACGAACCTGAATTAGGAGACTTATTACGCTACCGGGTTAAGTACGGCCGCAGCTACAACTTATCTTTTACTTATAACTTTTAAAGGCATGTCATTCTATAAAAAAATAATCCTTTTAACACTGTCACTAGGTTGTTTCCTACTTGCATGCAAGAAGGAAATTGCACTAACAGCTCAGCGATTTGGAAAAATAAATTTTGGAAATCAAACATTGGTTAATCCATTGATCATCGATTATAACGGAACCACAATTTCGGTGGGACTTGATCTCACTAAAAATATCAAAGTTCCCATTGGAAAAGGCAAATTGAGTTTTAAAGACGACAAAGGCAAGGTATTAACTGATACAATTATTACTGTTGAAGAGAACGGCATCAAGAATTTAGTACTGTTTCAACCTTCATCTGAGGCAAAGCCAGCATTAGTTGAAAATACCCAGGAAAATGAGCCGAAACCCGAAGAAGGTTTTATGAAAATTAAAATTGCCAATCTCGCGCAAAAATGTTTACCGAAAAACGTAGATATCATTATAAAAATGTTTGACAATAATCTTGGAGATTTTGCTGATCTGGATACCATTGAAAACGTTAGCTCTAACTTCGGAGGATACACTAACTACAAAACCTTTACTCCTGTAACTGGCGACGGCTACCTCATATTCTATATTATCGATTCCACAACAAAACAACCTTTACATGAAGGTTTTGCTGGGGTTGTTGATATTAACGATTATAATAATGGAATCTTTTACAATATCATCACCTTATATATCAATGAGCAGACTGTAGAAGCATCAGGTGCGAATATGGTGGGTACTGACGGCAAACCCTACCAAGTGCAGGTAAACGCATTATTTATGAATTAAATCGGCCTATCTTTATATAAATAAATACTTAATATAACTAACATAACAATTTGAATATTAAATTATTAAAATAAATAAATAATATTAATTTAACACTACATCCCTTAACTTAGCAGTACTAAAAATTAAAATCAAAAAAATGGTAAAACATTTGAAAAACGCAGGCCTGGTAGCTATGGTAGCCGCCGCCGCTCTTACAGTATCAAGCTGTAAAAAAGATCAAAACAACGACGGAAGCGGTAACTTCAATCGTTCTTTATCAGCAGGATTTTCGAATCCAACTCAAAGTATTCCGGTAAACACAGATGGTGTGATCCAGGACAACTTTGACGGAAATGCAACAGACAACATCATTAATCTAACCAGCAGCAAAGTTTGGTTAATTGATGGAGTTAGTTATGTACCTTCTGGTAAAACTTTAAAAATTCCTGCAGGAACAATTCTTTCCTCAGGAGTAGACAAAAACTACACCGGTACTCAAACCAATCCTGATACAGGATTACCGGAAACTGTTACCAAACCAATCCACGGTGTTCTAGTAGTAGTTAAAGGTGCTAAAATTGATGCTGTAGGTACTGAGGCTTTGCCAATTGTATTTACCTCTCCGGCAGCTCCAGGTAGTCGTGTTGCAGCAGATTTTGGTGGTATCATTTTATTAGGTAGTGCACAAACTAATAAACCAACCACTACTGTAATCGAAGGATTACCTACTCCTCCTGCTGGCGTTGATGTTAGTTATGGTGGATCAACAACTGCCGACAATTCAGGAACATTAAAGTATGTAAGGATTGAATATCCTGGATTTAAACTTTTTGCTGACAATGAAATCAATGGTTTAACCTTAGGTGGTGTTGGTTCTGGTACTACTTTAGATCACATCCAGGTAACCTACTCAGCTGATGACAGTTTTGAATTCTTCGGTGGAACTGTAAATGCAACTTACCTTGTAGCTGCTGGTGGCGATGATGATGATTTCGATTTCGATTTTGGATATACTGGTTCTATCCAGTATGCAGTTGGGTTAAAAGCAATCAATTCTACTCACAGTACTTCATCTGGAAGTTCTGATGCAAATGGTATTGAGTCTGACAATGACAAAACAGGAAGTGCTGCAACTCCAAGAACAAAACCTACTTTAAAAAACTTCACCATACTTGGAACAAATGCAAATAACACTGCATTAAAGTTGGGTAATCGCTGGAGAAGAAATTCAGGTCTTGACATTCAGAATTCTGTGATCGCTGGTTTCCCTGCAGGTGTTATCTATGAAGGTGGTGCTTCAGGTACTTATACCAATAACATCCTGCATGCTTTTGCCGCAGCAGGTGGTTCTGTAACTCCTGACAATACTGGTGCTTCTGCAAATGCTTATCTAAAATTAGGTTCTGCACTCCCTACTTCTTTCTACGCAGGCCCTACAGCAGCAAATTATACAACTTATAGCTATAGCCCTGATGTATTGATCCCTCAGGCAACTTCTCCGGTAGGAACCCGTGGTGCAATTGCAGCCGGAACAGCTGCTGGTACTACCTGGTTAAAAACCTGGACAGAGTTTAATGCTCAGAAAAAAGTTTATTAACCCTCAATTCCCCTTGTTCCCAGAGCAGCCATGAAATGGCTGCTCTTTTTTATGTTGAAAAAATCTGCCCTATCCAAACCATATAAAAATGAAGCTGTTTATAAGAGATAAAACAAGTCGTAATTAAGCCCTTAAATTGTCGCATCAATACCTCATACGCGCTTACTTTTTTCTATAGTTTTGTTAAACAATATGTTAACCCTAAAAAAATATTACTATGAAAACATTACAGTTCACAAAAGAGATCAAAGCACCGGCCCAAAAAGTTTGGAGCACGCTTTGGAATGAGCCAACTTATTCACAATGGACAGACGCCTTTAATCCTGGTGGTGGTTCCAAAGTAGAAAGTGATTGGAAGGTTGGTGGTAAAACACTCTTCCTGGATGGAAAAGGTAATGGTATGGTTAGTACCATTAAAATAAAAAATGAGCCTTATCACATCGTGTTTGAGCATTTAGGTGAAGTAATAGATGGCAAAGAAGATACCACCAGCGAAAGGGTGAAAAGCTGGGCAGGCTCCCTGGAAGAATACCATCTTTCTGAAGACAATGGTATTACTAAACTTAAAGCTTCTGTGCAGGTAGGCGAAGAATGGGAGGAGGTTATGAATAACGGCTTTACCAAGGGCCTGGAAGAAGTAAAAAAACTTTCAGAATAGATAAAATAATTATTTTAGTTTAGGAAGTGATGTCCACCATTTATCCAATTTGGTTTTCAATCCCTGAACAATTTTCGGGTTATCTGCGGCCAGGTCTTTGGATTCATTTTGATCTTTTTGAATGTTATACAGTTGTGCATTGCTACCATCGCTGTTCATCAAAAGCTTCCACTGCCCTGACCGTATAGCCAGATTAGGACTTTTATCGCGACCTTTGGGAAATTTAAATGCGATATCATTACGGCCATATTCCCAATACATATCCATATTTCTAGGAGATGGCTTTCCCAGCAACGCTGTACTACGGTCTTTACCGTCGCCGCGATAGCTGCTAGGTAGTTTTACCCCTGCTATTTTAGCTAATGAAGGCAACAAATCAAGTGCGCTTAATACCGAGGTCTCGTCGGTTGTACCGGGTGTTATGTGGCCAGGCCAACTGATCATAAATGGCATGCGGGTGCCCCCCTCATACAAAGAAAGTTTAGTACCGCGTAATCCGGCAGCCCGAGTGCCTCTAAAGCTTGGCAGCGGCCCATTATCGCTGGTAAAAATAACAATGGTGTTTTTATCTAGCCCAAGCTTTTTCAACCCATCCAGCAGCCTGCCAATCTGGATATCGTATTCTTTTAATACCAATTTAAATGCAGCCTCTTCTTCCGGATTCATCGGATATTGGCCTGTATATTCTGTTTCTTTTCGAGGTACCCATGGAGTATGTACATCATCAGGCCATAAATTAATAAAACAAGGTTGTCCTTTATGTTTCTGCATAAATTCCAATGTTTTATCTACAAAGTATTTAGTACGGTCCCATCGTTTTATACTATCTTTTTCAGACCAGATCCAGTTTGTAGCAGTAATTAAAGGATCGGGATCAGGACTTTCGTAGGTACTAGCATGCTCATCAAACCCATATTTCTCAAATCCAGGCGCATTGGTAACATCACGGCCTCCACCCAAATGCCATTTTCCGAAATGTCCTGTAGCATATCCGGCGCTTTTAAAAATTTTAGCAATAGTGGGTGCTTCAGGGTCAAGAAAATCTGCTTGCTGCGCATTACGGTTATGTTTGCGATTATCTAAGTAAGTCGAAAAATTCCATCTTGCTGGATAGTTACCTGTTATAAAACCCGCCCTTGATGGGGAACAGATTGGCGCAGCACTGTAAAAATGAGTAAATTTCCTGCCGTTAGCAGCAATCCTGTCAATATTGGGTGTAGGTACAAAATTACCCCCAAAACTACTCACATCGCTATACCCCATATCATCAGTAAGTATATAAATTATATTTGGCCTGTTAACCGGCGGATTAGGTTTTGCTTTCGAAGGAAATACCCACCCCAGCAAAGGCACTAGTATAAATGCAATTATTCCGAAAGCTTGTAATTTCCTTTTCTTTTGATTTAATAACATATGTTACGCCTTTAATGTGCTGGTAACGGATTGGTAACCACAACATGAAAGTGTTCTACTATTGGAAATGGATCGTAATAATGATGTAAAGCCTCTTTCCAATTGTTATATACTTCAGATTGTCTGAATCCAATTGTATGGTCTTCGAGATTTTCCCATTCAACAAGTAATAAGTATTTGTTGTCTTGTTCAATACATTTCTGCAAACTATGTCTGATGTATCCGGTTATTGAACTTATATATTGACCCGCTTCTATAAAATCTGATTCAAATTGATCATTTCGTCCTTCCTTAATATACAGGGCAGCAACTTCTAATATCATATTGGGCTTTTTGTTAATGATTAACAATATAGAAAATTATAAATTGAAAATGAATTAAGAAGGTCTTTCAATTGCGATTAAAAGACCTTCTTAATTCATTTTCAAAATCGTCTACATTCTTAAATAGCAAACTCAAATGGCGCTATACCGCATCAATTGCCTCACGCAATTCCTTCGCAGCTGCTGCCGGATCTTCGGCTCCATAAATTGCTGCACCTGCAACTATCACTTTTGCTCCCGCTTCGACAACAGCGACCACATTACTGATGTTTACACCACCCGCTACAGAAACAGGAACTCCAACTCTTGCAGCTTCGTCTATCAATACCTGAATTGAATAACCATCTGTCCACTGTTCGTCTAAACCCGCGTGAAGCTCTACAAATTCCACTCCCAGTTTACTTACTTCCTGAGCGCGTCTCACCCGATCCGGATAACCAATCGTGTCTACAACAACCCCTTTGCCATGGGCTTTTGCTGCTTTAACAGCGCCAATGATTGTAGCATCTCCCGCTGCTCCCATTACTGTAACTAAGTCTGCACCAGCAGTAAAGGCGACATCAGCTTCCAACTCACCTGCATCTGCAGTTTTAAGGTCTGCAAAAACCAATTTATCAGGATGCGCGTTTTTCATCGCTGTAATAACTGCCGACCCCATGTTCTTAATCAGAGGTGTCCCCAGTTCAATAATATCTACATAGGGTGCTACTTTAGCTGCCAATGCCAATGCCTCTTTTGTGGTTAATAAATCTATTGCTACTTGTAATTTTGCCATAATGATAATATATAATTGATTGATTGTATTTATTCAAGATTTGCATGCCTTTTCCATAGCTCTGCGGCTGGTATACCATTAAATTTCCACAATGACTGAAATACTGAATCCATTAATAACAGCAAGAATTGCTCAAACAAACTTCCTGCATATTGCCTAGAGCGACTGCTCTCAAGATCTTGCTTTCCTGCTGCAGGTATCAAAATTAATTGATCTGCAAGACCAGAAAGTAGCGAGTGCTCTTGAGTTGAGATCGCGACAACAATGGCTTCAACTTCCTTTGCCTTCTGTGCCGCCCTTACAATTGTACTAGTTGTTCCGGATCCGGAGGCCGCAATTAATAGATCTCCTTTTAGTATGGCAGGCGTAATGGTTTCGCCCACAAAGTAAACTTTAAGCCCCAGGTGCATAAATCGCATTGCAGCCGACCGCATCGCAAAACCAGAACGCCCGGCTGCAATAATAAAAATATGATTAGCAGACCCAACATAATTAACCAGAGTGGCCACTTCGTTGAAATCCATTTGTTTTAACAACCAGGTATTTTCAACTAAAATCATCTCCAGACTGGCACGGATATCATTAGCAATCTGCTTCTCACTTATGTTTTCAATCTCCATTTTTCTTATTGTTTAATCCTCCGTAAAAGTAATGAGGGCTAATCGGTTCAGCCTTACACAATCAGCGCATTATGTGGGACAATCAGGAAACTAAAGGGTCAAAAAGTCATAAATAAGCCACAAAAAAAGAAGGGTTTCCGAATAGTCCACCATAATTTCCCAATCGTCCAATACAACAAACTCATAGTCCTTATCTTTATGCCATGATAAATGCAGCACTGCAACCGGGACTTGAAAAATCGTTAATTTATATACGGAATTTGGGTAATTGCCCTCCGAGTTATCTTAATGACCCCGGACGGAAGGATTTTTTTGAGATTGTCTGGCTAAAAAATGAAGAAGCCCTACACGCACTAAAAGACACAGAACTGGAGGCAAAGGCTGACTGGATTTATCTGATCCCCCCATATAGGGTTCATCAATTGAATAAAGCGGGAAAAAATGGCGAGCTGATTTCTTTTAAAAGAAGTATGCTGGAAGAAGAAGATAAAGAATTTCTTCTTGATCTTTTCAAAATATTTAATGTACAGGGTGAATTTTCCTGCCTCAGGCTAAATGAAACATCAGCCACTGAACTTTCGGGAATATTCCAATTACTGGATAAAGAATATACCAGCAATAATATTGTTATGGTAAGGGCATTGCTCAAAGTTTTTTTGCTTAAACTGATCCAGGTAAAAGAACATGAATTCACCACCCAGGATATCCATCAAAAAAGGGTATATGAATTTTTAATGCTGTTGGAAAGTAATTACCAGCAAGTTCGAAACACTGATTTTTATGCAGGCAAATTAGGGATTAGTTCTAAACGCCTCAACCAAATCCTTAAGGACAAACTAAATAAGACAGGTATGCAACTGATTCATGACAGACTTATTTTGGAGGCAAAACGCAGTATCATTCACAGCGAGAATACCATTAAAGAGATTGCTTATGAGTTGGGTTTTTCTGACCGTCCGTACTTTAGCCGATTCTTTAAAAAGCAAACCGGGCAAACACCAGAAGAATTTCAGAAACAAGCCAAAACTCATATAAAGATAAAATTCAACACTTTAGTTGGCGATATAGAAGGCTAAACTTGGGTATTGATTATATCTTATGTATGGAGTCTTTTTGCCTGCTGACCACAAATTCTTTTGCTTTTGCCAATTTCTTTAATGTTTTGGGATAATTGGAGTGAATTTCCATCAGGGCATCTCCTATCTGATTTCCGCTTGTAAAATCTATTTCAAAAAGCCACTCTGCAAGACCAATATCGGCCCACATTTGTCCTTTTCGGGTATCTGTGGGTTGCCTCAGATGAATAGCAGGAACATTTGATGAAAAGGCTATGATCGGGGAGTGCATTTCAAAACTGACCAGTGCTCTTGCCTTAGCATAAACTGATTGCGCTTCATCCGGAATCCAATAGGTATCTCTCCATATCACATGTTTTTTAACATCTTCGGGCAGTGGGTCTATCAGCATTTCTTTGGCCAGTTCTACCTGATATGTGACTTCGGGACACGCCAGAATCTTTAAACCCGTTTCCCGTACCCATCTGATCATTACATCACGAAGTTTCGCATGATCGGTGTCTTTATAGTACTGCGAAATCATGTATTTCTTTGATTCCTCCTCTGTTGGCTCTATGTTCTTCATTTTCCAATAAGGGGTGTACCTCAGTCGTGGTATGACACAAATAAATTCTCCACTTTTCAATCCTTTCGAATCCAGGTAATCAGCAGCAAGTTTATCATTACGAAGATTGATTGCAAAAGTTGCATCCGGGGCAAACTCAGTTATCGGACATTTAGATCGCAGTGATTTCAGGTAATCTAATGAAGCAGTATCTCTGCAATAGATAAATGAGGCTTTATTAATTAGATCTAAAGATTTGACATCTGCATCTACCAGCGAAATTCCGTACATTCCAAAGGGCTTACCGGTTTGTTTATGCCATGCGGCGAGATCAGCAGGAACTACAATCCAGGGTCCGGAACCATGTACCATGATGTCGCACGTTTCAAATGCCTGTTGCAAGGCCGGTGTTGTCGGTTTACCTGATGCATCGATCTTTCCGGGGGCAAGTTTTAGGTTCCTAAAACTCTTCTTTAGCAACACATCAACGCCATTATCCAGACTATTTGGCCATAATGTGATCTCTGCCTCAGGCAAATAGGTTTTAAACAGTTCCATTATTCCAAAAGTGTGGCCAATATCACCTATGTTTACCGTTTGCCAGGATGAGCGTAGTAATATCCTGGAATTTGCTTTAATATAGCCACTTTCAATAGCTCCCATAAGGCTGGAAATAGCAGGAAGTGCAGCCATAACTGCAGCATTCTTAATAAATTTTCTTCTTTGCATCTTCAATCAAACTTTCTTTACTGCTGTTTAACAATCTTAAAAACATGAACCTGTGGCTGATTTACCTGATAAATAGTGTCGGCAAGTACAGACAATTGTCTGAGGGCTTCTGTTTCTGAACTCTTTTTCAGCAAGTAATTCTTAAATTGTTTCTGGTGATATTCATAATGCCCGCCACTTTTTAATGTTTTCAGTCGGTTTTTAAGATATCCAGCCACCAGAGTTGTATCTGATGCATCTTTAAGTTCAGAAAGATGCATAAATTCAACAAAGCGGAGATTGCGGATTACTGCTTCCACATCTCTGTATTTTATGCAAGTATTCATTACCGTTATGGCTTGCCGGTATTGAGGCGTATTTTTGTATAGCGCAAGATTAATCCCCGTCGAGAGGTTCTTAGCAGTAACCCCTGCAATAAAAACATCATCAATAAAAAGATGGTAGTTCCCCGGTAATATTTTTTTTACCTGCAATAATTCCGTATTAAACTCTTCATTAAAGGGAACCCATTTGAGCGCATCGGCAGCAGATTCCTTAATCGGAAAGGGCAGGCTTTTCTCAAGACATTCAAAAGTTAATAAGCTGTCTGTATTTGATTGTTTTCTTATTTCTGCGTTAAAGCTACCCTCTTGCGATGCTTTTAAATCATCTCCAATAATCAGTTTAGATACGTATTGGGGCGACTTTGTATCCTTCAGGAACTGATAGGCCATTACAAAATGTCCTGCCGACTGTGGGTGTACCCGATCTTTACCGATGATGGTAAAAACAGGGTCTTTTAACTGCTCTTCTTTATTGATGCGGAGCAATACTGATTGAAAATCGACCAGGTTGGTATGATACTTTTCAGACAAAAATTGCATATGTTCTGCACAACGCTGCAAAGCATCATTTACACCATATAGGTTTTCTGTTTCCATAACTGCGGTCTGGTCATAAATAGATGGTTTCAGCAGCGTAACACCTTCTACGTTCTTTTTTAAAATTTTTACCGCAGCCTCTGTGCTGCTCCTATATGCTGCCAATGCCTGTTGCTTTAAGGTTTCATTAGAATTTGCTTTACCATAAAGTTCCCGTTTTACGTCATTCATGCCTATCATCATTACCGCATGAGTTGGCCGATGGATGAGCACATCTTTATCCATTCTTTTTAAAATTCCCGTTGCAACATCTCCTGATATTCCGCAATTGTAAAAACGTATTTTTTGAGCCGGGAACCGAGTGGCATAATAGATCCATAAGTCATTGTAGTATTCGCCATTGTTGGTAATGCTGTTTCCAATAAAACACACCCTGCTTCCGGCAGGAAAAAAACTCTTGTTGTTTTGCTGGGCAAATCCAAATGATGTAGAAATGAACAGGATAATAAATACTGCCCTTAACCTTGGCGAAAATAACGGCATACTTTTTACTTACAAGGTTTAAAAATCATCAGAACAGTTCCCTCCTTTACTGGTTTTTTAAAACGCAAGGCCAATCTGGTATAAGGCTTTCCGCCCTCAGAAAGTTCCTCACTTTTAATTTCAAACGCTTCTTTAGTTACTATGGTAATGAATAACTTATCTTTTTTGCCGGTAATTTCGATTTGATTGGCATCGATCTGCTTCCAGCTACCTCTGGTGATCAGGGCGGTTTCATAACTCTGATACTCACTAAATGCAAAATGATCTGTTACGCTAAAAAATCCATTATGTTTGCGGTTATAAATAAATTCCCGTTCCAATTTTTTGAGTTCCTTTACTGGGTAAGCACTGGCAATATCCATAACCATTTTATCCTGCTCATTGGTAAAGCTGGTGCTAAGGACATTCCCTTTTGCTGCAGCACCTGGTATTTGCTGCTGACCGGCAATGAGCGGTACCGGATGCCCATAGGAAGCAATGGTTTTGTAAGAATACCTTTCTGGTCCAAATGTTTTTGATGTATATGGGATAATCCCCGGATCGCCCATTAAAACCTCATCTCCTACTACAACAGAGAAAGATCCAACATCGTTATGATTATGATGTTCATTGTTGTTGCCCCCTTTTATTGCCACCCCCATATCCATTTCGGACGCTGCGCCCGGGCGGACAGTGAGCACACCCGCCTGATCAAAATAGGATCGCAGGTCAGATTCTGATTCTTTGATTGGAAGTTGCTTTGCTGATACCTTTTCCGGAAAAACAGAAAGGATACTAGTTGCCAGGTCCACAGGACGATCTGGAAAAACCACATTCTTAAACTCTGAAATATCAACACCCAGATTCCGGTTTACATAAAAGAGAATAAAGGGTGAGGGCTGGGTATATGGTCGGCAATCGCCAATTGATGGAAAAACACCATGGATAACTACAGTTTTGGGAAGGAATTCGGCCATCAGTTTTACTTTTGGATCAGCAAACAGATCGATTTTTCCACCCGTACTTTTATAAACTGTTTCACGTAAAAGAACAAAGTTTCCAAAACCATAATTATAATAGCCTAGTCCTTCTGTACAATATCCGTCGGGCAGAAAGCCCTGGATTCCATTTTTGTGATAGCGTTCCGCAATGGCAATAAATTTCGCCCTTTCAGTCTTATTGTTGAGTATCGTCTCAGCAGCCCCAACTGTCCCGGAAAGGCATACTGCATTAAAGTTATTGGTGTTTGTTAAAAAGAAATTTTCATTGTTTCCTGTTGCAATTGAATTTAATACAGGATCAAATACCCGTTCCTGCACAGCCTTGATCGCTTCTTCTTTAACTTTTTGATCGATCTTATCATCTAACAGATATAGCGCCTGTGCAATGTGCTGTGCATAACTTACCGCCGATAATTCGACCAGGTATTTTTTACCTTCAAAATTTACCTTGTTATAATCATGTGTGGGGTTTACCCAGGATTTTTGACGGCACAGCTCGAGTAATGCATTTTCTGCGGCTCTTGTATATTTCCCCTTATCCGTAAGGCATTCTGCAAATACATACCAGGTTAGCCATAAGAGGCGTTTTTGTAGCATATTTTTACCTGGAACAGAAGTCCCTTTAGTCCAGTATGCCAAATAATCGTCGTCACTCCAGGCCGGAAATGACAGGTTCAGTGAGCTGTCGGCACTACTGATTACGCTGTTATACTTCCCGCTTTTAAACAACATGTCCCAGGCTTTCCTGTTTTTATAGGTATCCCCGAATCCGAAAGGCTTATCTGGTAACATGGCCACAATTTGATCAACTCTTTGCATATCCAGGGGTTGGACCTGTACAATAGGTTTTGAATTATCATAAACGGTATTTTTAAGGCTTTGGGCGCTTACTATACTTCCTCCTATTGCGAACAAAGAGATAATTAGCCCTGGGGTCATTATTCTGTACACTAATCTCATAGCTTTAAAACTAATATCCCGGATTTTGTATCAGTAAGTTATTCAGTTGAATATCATGAATAGGAATTGGCATAAAAATGTTTCTGGCCGACACCTTAGTAGCGGCAGTAGTAATGTTCGTTGCAGTTCCTGCATTTGCGTTGGCATATGCCAGAAAGCTCTTCATATCCTCAACAAATTTGCCCCAGCGAATCAGGTCATTTCTCCTTAATCCTTCAAAACACAATTCTCTTGATCTTTCTTCTTTTATCGCTTCTAAAAGCTCCGATTTACTTGAAATTTGCAATGCAGAAAGGTCAGCGTCATCAGGTTCAGTAATTATCGCTGTAGCGTTAGCACCGGTTCCTCCACCGCCAATAAGGGTAACTGTTGGCGCGGAAGTATAATAAGGGCCTCCTACTGTTAATGTCCCTGGCGAAGTAATGGTAATTCCAGTAACTGAACCGTCTGAGATGGTTGCCTCGGCGGTAGCCCCACTGCCGCCGCCGCCGTTGATTGTTACTGTGGGAGCACTGGTATAGCCTGAGCCGCCATTGGTTACAGCAATGTGCTTAATCACATTTCCATATAATATGCCGTAAGCTCTTTTACGAACCAAATTCACATACTGATAAGCATTTGCAGGCCCGTTAACTTCGTTTTCTGCTTCGGCAAGCATAAGCAGTACATCAGAATAACGCAAAAATGCGAAATTCTGGGAGGTATAGTTTTTATCCTTGGGGTTCACAACTTCATACTCCCGGCGCCACTTTCCTGCATTCATAACCCAGGTACCTGTCACGTTGGTCTTTTTAGCTGTTGCACCTGTACCCCAAGTATAATTAGCACAGTTCCAATCCCTCCTCCAGTCGAAAGAAGCCTTATTGGGTTTATCATTGCTCAAAGGATTGACTTGATAGGAAGCATACAATTTTCGGGTCGCGTTTATCGAACCGGAACTGAAGCCCTTATTGGCATCATTGCAGGTAATTCCACAAAAGCGCCCGGTATAAGTGTTTCCCAAATTAACGCCTCCGGTATTGTTGCCCCAGAACTCCAATTCCCACATACTTTCTTTCACATCATATTGCTCCCTGGCATATTTAATAAAAACATCTCTATAATCGGGGTTAAGGGCGTGTTCAGGTGCGCTTCCTGTAGGGTTAACAACCTTATTGGCCCAGAACAGTGCATCTTTATATTTTTCTGTATCCTTTAACGGAAAGCCTGCCATATAAAGGTATACCCTGGCCAGCATCCCCTGAACTGCAGTTCGGGTAACCTTCCCCCCTGACCCCAGAACCGTAGCCGTTTGCGTTTGCAATAAAGCCTCCGCATCAATCATATCCTTTGTAATCTGCGCATAAACATCTTTCATCGGTGTCCTTGCAACATTAACTTCTGTTACTGATTTAGTTGGGGTAAAGATCAATGGAACATCACCGTAATTGCTCACCAGCATAAAATATTGAAAGCCGCGCAGAAACAATGCTTGCCCCTTGATCACATCTTTCGCGGTTTGGTCCATGGTTACATTGTCTACTTTCGAAAGCAATAAATTGGCCCGTTCAATACCTACATACAGGCCTTTCCAGAACAATTCATTTTTGGGATCTGCGGCATCATATTGATAGGACGTTGTAAGTTCCACTATTCTACCATAAGATTCGTCTGTATTGGTATTGAACATATATAAATAATTATTTCCATATACCTCCTGAGTGCCCAATGAATTGTATATACCATTGAGGGCACTTTGTAACTGCTCCGGGGTTTTGTAATAAGCGTCTGGGTTAATAAAATCCGTTGGGTTGGTATCCAGCACTTTCTGGCAGGAAGTAGCTGCTGCCACCAGCATGGTGAGGTAAAAATATTTTATCAGTTTCATACTTTTATAATAGATCAGTTAGAATGATAGGTTTAACCCGAATATGAGCGTGCTTGCACGGGGATAGGCAGAAAAATCAAATCCGGGGGTAAGGGTAGAATTTCGGACGGACACTTCAGGATCTGGTCCGGAATAATTTGTCCATGTTGCAATATTTTGAGCAGAAGCGTAAATCCTTAAACTTTTAAGCTGTGCTTTTTGGAATATTCTTGATGGAAAATTATAGCCCAGTGATATCGTTTTTAACCGGAGGTAAGAACCATCTTCAACTACCCTGCTTGAGTAATAAAATGGCCCCTGCCCTCCGGTTCGAAACAAAGTATTACTGGGATTATCTGGCTGCCATCTATTGGCATAACTTGCGTACTGATTGAAAAACCTGGATTGCTTTCCGTTGCCATCAAATAGCATACGGTTAGCGTTGATGATGTCGTTTCCGTATGACCATTGAAGAAATACATTAAGATCAAACCCTTTATAAGAAAAATTATTTGATAAACCACCTGTATGCTTAGGAAGACCGCGTCCAATTACCGTAAAATCATTTGCATTAACATTTCCATCGCCATCAAGGTCTTTATATTTGATATCGCCTGGTTGCACCGTAGGATTTCCATTTCTGGGAATATTTTCTTTAAGCGTATAAACGCCTTGGGGGCTCTTATCAAAATCTTCATACTGATAAACACCATCCCAAATTGCACCATAAAATTGCCCTACTGGCTGTCCAAGAAGGGCTATGTAAGGAGAAAGCGCATTCCATTTTTGATCAAAACCTACCGGACTTTTTAAAGAAGTTTGGTTCTCAGAAAGTGCCAGTACTTTGTTTCTATTGAAACTGATGTTAAAACTTGAACTCCAGTTAAATTCCTTCCTATGAATATTAACCGTGCTCAGTGAGATTTCAAGACCTTGATTTTGCATTTTCCCTACGTTTTTATAGGCATCAGACAATCCGGTGGTATAAGGCAAAAGGGCCTGCAATAACAGATCATGGGTTGTTTTTCTGTAAATGTCAAGAGTTACATTTACACGTTGTTTAAAAAGGCTTAAATCATAACCAATATTCACTTGTTTTGTAGTTTCCCATTTTAAGTTGGCATTTCCAAAAGCACTTAAGATGGCTCCTTTAGAAGGAGAGCCATTGCCATAGGAATAACCCGCGGAATTGGGTTGTGTGATCTGGTCGAGATAGGAAAAGTCGGCAACCCTATTGTTGCCTGTCTCGCCGTAACTTAAACGTAGTTTAGCATCAGAAATAAATGTAAATTTCTTCATAAACTCCTCAGCACTCATCCGCCATGATAGTGCACCAGAAGGAAAATACCCCCAGCGCTTCCCCTGTGCGAATTTTGAAGATCCATCGGAACGGAAAGACGCAGTAAAGTAATATTTTGATTTATAATTATAATTTATGCGCCCGAGGTACGACAAAAGGCCCCATCTGGAACTTAATGAAGTACCGATCAGGGAAGGCGATTCATCTAAACCATCAAGGCCTAATGATTCATTAGGTACGTTGAGAGCAGCAAAGCCATTTACTCCCGTTTTATTTCCTTGCATGGTATACCCTGCCAATACAGTAAGATCATGCACCTTATTAAAAATCTTTTTATAGCTGAGTGTATTTTCATTTAGCCAAACGGTAGAAGGGTTATAATAAACTGATCCGTTCACACCACTCGAATTACGTGGATTACCCAGTCGGGTCTGGGAGTTATTAAAGGCCTCATCTCTCTGCATATTATTGGTGATGCCGCCTGTAACTCTTAGGGTAAGAGATGGAATAATTTTGTATTCCGCATAGCCGTTCGCGATTAATCCTGTGATCAACCGGCGCCGAAGTTCATTTTTAGCAGAAATCACCGGATTAACCCTGTAATCAGCAATTACATTATAGTCGAAGCCCGGATCAAATAGTTCATCATCAAGATTGTTATCGTTACCACTTACAGGACGATAGCCCCATACTGCATAAAGCAGATTGGTACTGGCAGATTGGATTGGCGAGGCAGCATTAACTATACTTCCGTTAGATGCACTATAACTATAATTTAGGTTAACCCCAATTTTTAATTTTTGATTTACATTCTGATCAAGTGTAATTCGTCCCTGGTAACGTTTGAAATCGGAGTTTAAAACCACCCCATCCTGGCCAATGATGTTTCCTGAGATCGAATAACGTGTTTTATCAGACCCACCCCTTATTGAGATATCATGACTTTGCATGGGGGCATTCCGATAAATTTGGTCCTGAAAATTAATTCCCGTTACATTTTTATAGTCGTCAAGTGTTTTCCCATCGGCTAGATAGGTTGTGTTCGTATTTGCCGGATCAAGCTCTAACTGGTATTTTACAAATTCATAGGGACTCATTAAATCGATGGTTTTTGTATTTTTCTGAAAACCATAGTACCCATTGTAAGCAATCACCGGATCACCTATATTTCCTCTTTTGGTGGTAATAATGATTACTCCGTTTGCTCCTCTTGCCCCGTAGATGGCTGTGGCCGATGCATCTTTTAAAATATCGATAGCCGCAATATCTGCTGGATTTATGGAGTTATTGTTCGCATCTTCTAATGGAAAACCATCTACAACATATAATGGTGAGGTGTCTTGTGTGATTGAACCTGCTCCCCTTATCACAATATTATTTATTGACCCAGGCTGCCCATCGGCGCCTGAAACCTGAACACCAGCTACTCTTCCGGCCAGGGCCTCGTCAAATGATTTTACCGGTGCCTTCTCAAATTCATCCATTTTCACTTGCCCGACAGATCCGGTCAGGTCTTTTCGTGCGGTTGCACCATAGCCAATCACTACAATCTCATTCAATGCATTATCAAGACTTTTAAGAGCAAGGTTGATGATGTTCTTGCCGTTTAAAGGGATATCCCTTGATTGGTAACCAACGTACCTGAATGATAAAGTGGCATTTGCATTTGAAACTGTAATCACAAATTTGCCATCAGCATCGGTAGTGGCTCCGGTTTTAGTGTTTTTTTCAAATATGGTGACACCGAAGAGCGGTTCATTGTCAGACGAGGTTACTTTACCTGAAATGTTTTTGCTTTGCGCATTTCCAGCCGATGGTAAAGCCATTACCAATATCCAGGTAAAAATCACGCTGAAAGTAATGGTCCCACAAAGATTTAGTGGTTTGGTTAACATATTATATTTGGTTAGTGTAAAATCAATCCTATGTCTGATCCGGCAACAATTACAGACTCATATACAAACTTAATATAATTATATATTGTATACAATATATAATTATATTAATACAAATACTGCAATAAAACCACTAAAAAAAGATGATTATATTAATAATCAAATCGATATAGCACCATTTAGATAAAAAACCCTCAACGAAAATAAAGTCCCCCATTAATATCAATGGTTGCTCCCGTAATATAATTACCACCCTCACCTGCCAGGAAAGCGACTGCCAGGCCAATATCACGTGGCTGTCCAATACCCAAAGGTACATTCTCAGCAATTCTTACAATTCCTTCATTTCCATGTGTTTGGGTAAGTAAATCGGTTTCAATAATACCCGGGGCAATGCAATTTACTCTGATCCCTAATGGGGCACCAGTTCTGGCAAGTGTTTTTGTTAGTCCTAAAATTGCACTTTTACTGGCTGAATAATGTACATGGCCATATAGTGCCCCCTGTTGCCCAACCACTGAGCTAATATTAATGATCCTACCATCTTTCTGTTCTCTCATGATTTGCATAGCATACTTGGCGCACAAAAAACAACTCGTGAGATTGGTTCCTAAAACATGTTCCCAATCATCAAGACTGGTGTCAAAAATATCTTGGGCTTGAGATGTTCCTGCATTATTGACCAGGATATCTAGTTTGCCCGTGCTGTTTTTAGCAAATGAAAAGAGTGCTTCCACATCTTTTTCTCTACTTACATCCGCAGCTTTAAAGAATACCTTGCGGTTAAAAGCCCTTACCCCGTTCACTATTTCTTCAAGGTCTTCACTTTCAGCCAGGTCGTTAAGTATAATATCTGCTCCCTTTTCTGCCAGGGTTAGGGCTATACTTTTGCCAATCCCCCTTAAAGAACCTGTTATTAATGCAGTTTTTCCAGTTAATTCACTCATGATACTAATTAAATTTATTTTGCCTCTGCATCCACATGTATTTCTTTGGCAAGGGTAAATCTTAATGCAATAAAAATAAAAATGCTCCCCAGTAAATAAACAACGGAGAGCGCTGATAGACCACTTGACAATCCTAATGTAGGCTTTATCGTCCCTAAGATCCATGGTGCAAAAGCGCCTATTAAAAAAGCAAACATAATCATTGCGCCAGAAACAGATGCCCTTACTCCAGGTGCCGTGACCAAAAATAAAGATGCGTAAATATTGGAGTCATAAATGCCTCTGAAAAAACCAAAAAGACCCATACCTGTATACACCCAAATCAGCTCATTTGCTGATCCCAGCAGATAAATAAAAGGACTGCCCAACAATAATCCAAATGCTTGCAATTTTAATCTTGAACCAATATTGGTCTTCGCCAGGTAGTCAGAAAAGCGCCCGCCGGCCAGCACCCCCAAAAATGCAAAAACATGATGATAAAACATGGAGGAAAAGCCGGCGTTTGCTAGAGAGAGCTTGTATTTTTCATGTAAAAATGTTGGCGCCCAGGTTAGGTAGCCCACATTCACGAATATCATACAGGCAAATGCCATAGTCAGCAATACTGCTGTTTTCTTTTGAAATAATCCTTTTAAGCCGTCAAACACGGTCACCTTTTTCTTGATTACTAACGAATCAGTATCAGGTAAAATGTCTTTTTTAAACCTTACAACAAGTACAATGGAGAGTACAATTCCTATTCCTCCAAAAATGTAAAAAGCCACACTCCACCCAAACCTTTCTGCTATCAATGCGCCAATCAGTCCGCTCATGATAATCCCCGCATAAAGTGCAGTCTGATGTATGGCCATTGCAAACCCTGTTTTATCCTTATATGTATCACCTATAAGCGCGTTGGCCGCCGGAGCATAAAAAGATTCACTGCTTCCCACAATTCCTCTAAGTATTACCAGATGGATCAATCCTGCACTGAATCCGGTAAAAAAAGTGGCAACACTCCATAATAGCAGACTAAAAATGATCACTTTTTTCTTACTAAAAACATCACCAATATATCCGCTTAAAGGCACACATAATCCTATCGCCCAAATGAATACAGAAGCGATCATACCCAATTCAGCGTCTGTAAGCTGCAGACTTATTTTAATTTGCGGCAGGATCACATTAAATACCTGTCGGTCTGCCTGATTAAAGAAAAAGACCAGCCACAGCAGAATAATCAACTCCCAATTAAAGGATTTCAATTTTAAGTTACGTGGAGCGTTATATCTGATCATTTTTCATTTTAGAAAATTATTAAGCAAAATAGCCAATGGCATCTTGCGGTCTGATTTCAGTAAGCTTACCATTGTAATGCCTTAAGTCTCTTGGTTCATATGTATGCTCCTTGATTGCCTCTTCATTGATGTCTATTCCAAGACCTGGCAAATCGTTAATTTGCATCATTCCATTGGTAAATTCAATTTTTTCAGTACTTATTTTGTTTCGATAAGGTACATCACTGCTCATCGTTTCCAAAAAATGAAAGTTAGGTGTGGAAGCTGCAATATGCAAGGTTGCTGCATTTGCTACTGGTCCGCTAGGATTGTGAGGACAAAGCGGAATATAATAGCACTCAGCCATCGCAGCAATCTTTTTTAGTTCGGAGATACCCCCAGCATGGCTCACATCAGGTTGAATGAAATCTGCACAATCCTGATTTAGAAAACTTCGATAATCCCACCTGCTATATAGACGTTCCCCTGCTGCAATCGGAACTTTAGTTTTCTTTCTTAATTGTGCCAATCCTTCCATGTGGTCTGGTGGAATAGGCTCTTCGAACCAGGTAATGTCAAAATCTTCCAGGGCATGAGCTACCCTAATGGCTGTCGGCATGTTAAATCGTCCATGACCTTCAATTAAAATATCTATTTCTTTTCCAACAGCATTTGTAACAGCACCAATGCACTTCAAAGCGTAAGCAAATTCCTTTTTGGTCAGGTTCATGTAGGCCGAACCAAAAGGATCCCATTTAAGACCTTTAAAACCCTTTTTAACGGCTTCCTTAGCTTTTGCAGCAAATTCTTCGGGCGTTTTAGCCGGGGCAAACCATCCATTTGCATAACATGGAACAGCATCTCTTACTTTTCCGCCCAGTAACTGATAGACTGGCACCCCCAGATCTTTGCCTTTGATATCCCATAATGCCATATCAACGGCAGCCAGTGCGCTCATTAAAACTACCCCACCCCGCCAATAGGCATCGCGGTAGCAATCGTGCCAGATTGCTTCTATATGATGAGGGTCTTTACCTATTAAATATCTTTTAAGTTCATTTACCGCCTGCACAACAGTTAATTCCCTCATTTCCAGCGTTGCCTCACCTACTCCGTAAAGACCAGAATCTGTGATTACTTTCACAAACACCCAGTTTGTTCTGTAGGAATGGCAAATAAAGGTTTTAATTTCAGTGATCTTCATAATAATGTACTTATAATTTCTACCGGCAGCGTTTCATAATAATTCAAATTTAGTATATTGTATACAATATACAATATGAAAGTAAACATTTATAAATACCACAAAATAGCTGGCGTTTCATTAACAACATCCTAACTATCTTACCTCAGAAATGAATAAATCCTATTTTAATCTATCTCCTATCTGACGTAGAAGGTCGGCTTTGGCGTTAACGCAATGCCTGGCGGCTGCAGCTTCTACTTCTATGGGATTTCTGTTTTCCAAGGCGCTAATTATTGCACGATGTTCCTCTATAACCTCATTTGTCCGCTCTACACCAAAGCCATAAGTCAGGCGTAACGTATTGATCAACTGCCAGTGTTTTTCCAATATCTGCAAACCTTCAGCATTATTGGCCAATTCATAAATTGCAGAATGGAACCGTTTATTGAATTGTAAACAGCCGGTATAATCTTTCTTTGCTGCTGCTGTTTCATATCCTTTTTGCAGTTGATTGAGCTGCTTCAGATCCTTTTCCTTTAAGTTTTCTATACACTTAACCGTAAGATAAACTTCAATTAGCTGTCTGATCTCATAAATATTTTCTAAAAATTGTTGATCAACTTTTCTGACATGGGCTCCTTTATTTGGCTCAATGATCAGCAATCCTTCACCCTGCAATTGTTGCAATGCTTCTCTTATGGGCATCTGGCTTACTTTATACCGCTCAACCAACTCAGCGATCTTTAGCCTTTCTCCCGAAATAAAATAACCAGAAAGAATATCTTCTCTTAATTTTTCCCGTACCCTGGAATATGTCGGATCAGCTAACTGGTTTAATGAGTCGGATTGTATTTTATCTTTCAATGTTGCAAATTTTAAATGATGATCAAATATACAATATATATTATATACAATATACCAACTAACTGCGGCCATACTTGGCTAAAATATTTCTTCAGAAAAGTCTTCGGTAATGGTGCAGGAAACAATGAGGATTTTATATGGAATTCTTTTTTCTAACCTATTATCACAATTGTATTAACTATTTTTGACAATCCAAAGCATTTTTATATTCTGGATACATCTTCAATACTTCCTATGGATCAAATGACAATAAAAAATCCTTTTTCAATAGCAATTCACCTCACAATATCCCTGGTAATGGTCTTGTGCCTTTCCGTCTCTACTTTTGCACAGAAAAATAAGGCAATGGATAAAGGTCAGGACATTTCTATCCTTTCTGACTCTGCAACCTTGACAAAGGGCGATTATCTGATTCATTTAGAGAAGGTATTCGAAACGGTAAACAAAGTTCCCGTTACAGTTGGTTCTTTTAAGAAACTAAATCCCATAACGGCACATTTAACACAAGATGAGGCTGCTCTTGCCTTACTCAAAAATAGGCTTACACAAAGTGAAAGAATGTTGAATTTGCAAAACCTGCAAATGGATCAGACCTTACTTAAAGAACTTCAAACAAACAACAAAGATTGCCTGTCGGATCTGGATGAATACGAAAAAGAGTTAAGGGAATTAAAAACGGAAATTCTTAATCTACGCAAAGACACCGTGCTGATTAAACTTTTTACGCTGCCTTCTATGCGCATTATGTTTAAAGATCAATTTGCAGAGCTCCAGAAAAAACGTGTGGTAATGGACAGTCTGCTAAAGACAACAACATCGTCAATTAATAACCTGCAGGCGCGAACATCGGCCAATCTGATAAACATTAAGGAGTTAATGTATCTTACCGATAACCAACTTGGTGCAGTAAGTATAAAAGCTTTCGGAAAAGAACGACGTTACCTTTGGGAATCAGCAAGTGGTAAGACCAGGGGTGTTGGATTCCGCAAGTTTATTAATGGGGAACAGGAAATATCAGGCTATTATTTTGTATACACCCGCAGCAGCCGTTTTTTACTGTTCCTTACCTGTGCTACTTTCTTCTTCTGGGTATTTTTCAATTTCAGAAGCATGAAACAACGCGACCGGTTGGAAGCAGTTGACGATTTCTCTTTACTCAGTCCGCAACCCTATCTCATTACCTTTATCATGCTTTTTACGCTGGCGCCGATTTTTGACCTCATGGCCCCGGCACTTTATATCGAATCGGTACAGATCTTACTTGCAGTTTTGCTGACAGCATTTTTTCGTAAAAAACTATCGTCAAAATTATTTTACCCTTGGTGCATATTTGTACTGCTTCTTCTTGCACCTGTTTTTCTGCGTCTTTTAGGCATGCCACCAAGATATCAACGCTGGCTCCTTCTTTTCCTTAGTCTCAGTTCTACCATCTACGGCGTCAGTATTTTGAAGAAGATAGATGAGCAGGCAAAAAAATATAGAATGATACTCCTTACGGGATTTATCTATACCATATTTGCAGTCATTGCTACTTTATGCAATATTTTTGGTCGCTTCACACTTACCCAAATTTTTTATTCGACAGGTGTAAACTCCTTGTTAAATGCCATATCCTTAACCATTCTTGCGAAAGTATTGGTGGAGGCTTTTCTGCTTCAAATGAAAAGTAGCAGAATCCGCAAAGGCTATCCTGAGTATTTCGATTGGCACCCTGTTATCGCAGGCCTTAAAAGGCTAACCGGTGTGGGTGCTACAATTATCTGGTTTGTGATATTTACCACCAATCTTAATATTTTTAACGGTCTTTATGAATCTTTAATGGAGATCCTTAATGAAAAAAGAACTATAGGGAACTTCTCTTTTACCTTTGGCGGTATTGTACTCTTTTTAGGCATCATTTGGATTGCCAACTTTTTACAGAAGTACATTGCCTACTTCTTTGGAGATACCGGCGACGATGGAATAGAAGACAATAAAGGAGAGCGCTCGAAATTACTAATTACACGATTGGTACTACTCATTGGAGGATTCCTTATTGCTGTTGCAGCATCTGGATTGCCGATTGACAAAATCACCGTGATTCTTGGCGCCCTTGGTGTAGGTATCGGGCTAGGCTTACAGAATATCGTAAGCAATTTCGTATCGGGGATCATCCTTATTTTTGATAAAACTATCCGCATCGGAGATGTGGTAGAGCTAAGCAATAAAAAAGGAAGGGTTAAGGAAATCGGTGTCCGCGCCAGTACACTGCTTAGTGACGAAGGTGCAGAGATTATTATTCCCAACGGGGCCATTTTGTCGAACAATATCATCAATTGGACCCTTAGCAATAACCAAATGCGTATAGACATTTCTTTAACTATCGCTAAACCTTTCAATTCAACTGAAGTAGTACATCAGATCAGAGATATTATTACTAAAAATGATAACGTCTTTGTAAACAAGGAACCCGTAATTATGATCAGTCCTGTGAGTAAGGTAAACAGCAGCATAAAAATATATTTCTGGTGCAAGGATATTTCAAATGCAGATCTTACAAGAAATATAATCATTGCACAAATATTTGAGACCTTTGAAGAGAAAGAAATAGAAATTTTATAGTTCCTATCTGACCTATGGCGATATTGCCTGTTGAATGGATAAGACTTGCGACAGCCTTTGTATCTGATCCGAAGCCGGCACCAACCTTAGAGGGCTCCCCTTATAGAGTTCATATACCATTTCGCCACTTAGGCCGATCGAAACACGCTCGACCGAAAATACTTTCCCTGGCACACGGGCACCAAACCAGTGAGGATCTGCTTTTTGTTTCCAGGTAACATTGTACAGAATCGTGCCAGCCGGATAGCTATTCTCTTGCGTGTGCGTATGGCGTACGGCTAGCTCATTTCCATAAAGTGTAGACGTGGTACCGTTATCAGGACGAATGCTTGTTGTTAGAGCGGTTAGTAGTAAGGGATTTTCGGGTAGTCCCTGAACAGATCCAACTGAGGCTTCATCATTCAAACTGTCGCTACGTTCCGAACTGCAGCCTAATGCTAGCGCCAAACCGAATAAGATCATTCCTATAATTGATTTCCTTTTCATGATCGTTTAATTTTTAAAATTGAACAGGTCTATTGGCCTGGTAAATACATAATCATTATCTCGCTGAGGTTGATGACAGGAAACGCATTCGGTATCAAAATCCAAAGTCTTTCCGTAAGGCAGCAAATCGTCGCCTTTCCATCTTCCCCAGCCCCATCCTTTTGTTTTGGCATATTTACGGGCATCTTTTATCATGAACTCGACCTGTACAAATTTCCCGGCAGAAATACTTCCATCAGCATTTTGTTGCTGCTTCCAGGCAGTCTTCGCAAAAATACTCCCATCCGGCCATGGATCTGTTTTTTTTGACTGCAAGGCCTTTACGGCGGTTTCATTTGCAAAAATAATACGTAATGTTCCATTGTCGAAACGGTCCGTAGTACTTATTGCCTTCCAATTTCGGTAATCTGGAATATAAGCTATCCCGTTAGGAGATGGTTTAACTTCCCGCTCTGGCTTAACACCCACAGCCGTTATTTCTTTAGGGTTGTTTGGCGCAACTTTACCTTGTTTAGCTCCGTAAGAAATGGAAAGTAGGTAACGTTTTAATGTTTCAATCTCATTTTCATCCACCTTAGCCTGAGGATGAACGGCAGTATAGCTTGGCAGTGGCATCTCTCCGGACAAGATCTTATTGAGCGCATAGTAAAGCGCAGCACTTTGCTGCGCGGTAGCCAGCGAATCCCAATTCGAAAAATCGAGCGCTTTTCTACCGTTTCTGATATGCGAAGCGACCAGAAAATTCACAGGAGTAATCTTGTCATACCAGTGTAGCCGCGTTTCACTAGAATGGCAATCAAAGCAAGCAGTCTGCAAGATTCCGTTTACTTCTCTGGACACACCACCTAGCTGCTTGCCCACGCCATATGCCGAGCCTGTGGTTTCTTTTGGCCTTATAAATTGCAGGCATACTAAGGCAAGTGCGATACAAATAATAATTTTCCATTTACGTTTCATATACTACTTATATTAGATAATGATGAAACAAAACTACTCTCTACGAGCTGATTGAACCAATGTTTTCCTGTTAAAGGGAATTATTAGCCGGTAAAGCCGATTTTTTTTCTTTGAATAAGTCCATATTTTTAGGACATTCGGCTTACACAAATTTATAGTTCACACACCCCTTCTTGTACGTGAACTTTACTCAAGCATCCCAAATGAATAAGACCCGACTGCATATTTACGTTTTCATAACCGTTACTGCCACGGTATTGTTGATCAGTTTTTTCTCTTTCCGCTATCTTTACCAGGTTGCCAGTGAAAAACTTTGGACCAGCAAGATGGAATCTGGGAAACGTGAAAGCAGGGAGATTGGCAGATTACTGGAACAACAGCTGCTCATTGGAATTGAAAAGCCACAAGTGATACGGAACCTGCAGCAGAGTATCGAGAATACCGACGTGCAAAGCGAATTCATCTGTATGTATGATAAGAACTGCATCGAACTTTGCCATCCCAATCCGGCGCTTATAGGGCAAAAAATTGAACAAAACAACTCCCAACTTGATCTGGGTGAAGGAAAAAATTCTATTTCCTTTAGCGAGGTCATCAGTTCTCAGAAAAAGCTCGGTGGTATCAGAAACTTTCCCAAAAGCCAACACAGAAGCTCGGAAATCGTAAATGTGTACCCCGTAAAAGGCAGCGACTGGATTGTAGCTTCCCATGCAAATATCGAGGTAATGCACCAGGAACTTTCCGATCTATATAAGCAGTTTAGCATTGGTTTTCTGCTTAGTACCCTGATCATTATTACGTGTTGCCTATTGCTGATAAGAAGGATTTACAGCAAGCATGAACAGGCCTTGGAAGACGAAATCGCAGGCCTTAATGAAAAGATCAACAGCCTGAGTACACTCGACCTGCAACTCAATACCTTGCAGGAAAAACTGCAGGATCAGATACTGGTTCAGCACCCTGAACGAGAAAAGGAAAACGGTCGGAAAAGGATTATCACCTACCATAAAGATGAACTTATACACCTGGATGTGTCCGAGATCGCCTATTTCTTTTTAGACGGGAGTACCGTTCTTATATTTACTTTCGACAACAAGCAGTTCTCTACCAATATAAGCCTTGACGAACTGATGAAGCAGTTGGACAACGATATCTTCTACCGAGCAAACAGACAGTTCATCATCAACATGAGGTCAATCAAAACTATTTTCGTATACGGTAAAAATCAGTTGCGAATAGTTACAGATCCTAAGACCAGCGAACCGGTCATCATCAGCAAGAACAAAGTTGCAGAATTCAAAAAATGGTTAGATCGCTAGGCTTCTTTTCAGAAGTGTTTACATATCAACACTTCTGAAAATTTAGCTTTCTGTGTATCACCCTGTATGTTTAAATTACAACCCTTTTAATAAATTTGGGTATCGTTTTTTTATAATCAAATTTGATTTTTCCGGCAGCTTATTCAACGGAACGGGCTTATCCTGCGGACGGGTTTGTTTTTGATTAATATCGCCCATTAAGCTCCACTTTCTCGTCATTCCAATTGGCTCCCTTGCATTCAAATCGTAACGGGTAAAGTCAACTACCAACTTCGGGCTATTAAGTTTCCAGTCCCTAAGCAATGCCAGCCTGAAATCCTTGTTCATAAACCAACTAATCTCAAGATTGGCATCCGAACCACCAATTCCTGACCCTTTTTCTACAAAGCGATAGTTGAAATCGTTGCTTTTGTAATGGGATCTCCATAGTAAACCAAACTCTCCCTGGGTAATCACTTTTGTATCCGGCCAGCGTTTTTTTACACTGCTTAGCCAATCCTTCAACCGGGCAGCATCATAAGGAAGAGACAATTCCCAGCAATTAGTAACCCAACCAAACCCATTCAATTCAAAGCCCTTATCAAAATGGATAGCAGTAGCATGAAGCATTTCTTTCAGGCCGATCTCGTTTCCGTGCTTACCTAATGTTTCTATAGGTCCAACTCCCATACGGCTGTTAAAACCTTCTGCAAAACCTTGTCGTCTGGCGGCTAAAAAATCCACAGTCCACCCGTCCAGATTAACTACATCAATAAAATCGCTCTTACCTTGTGCAGGTTTGCAAAAATGCTCTTTTGAAGGATAAAAGGGATAAGAAACAGAACCATCGCCATCCTGGTTATCAATCGCAAACTGACTCCAGATGTTGCCCTGGCAAACATGTATATTTTCTTTTTCAGCTAGGTATTGTTGGTTTTTTGCAGAAAGGAAACCCGCTACTATACTAAGCGGGCGGTAGCTGTTGCCTACCATCCGGCTTACAAGTGCAAGTCCGTCATGCAGGTCCTTATTTACTTGCTCAGTAGTATTATAAGCATTTGCAAAATAAGCACCGGGGATAAACGTTATCTCGTCACCATATTCACGGTGATAGCCAACAACGAGTTTCCGGATTTCTTTATAATTCTCTGTGCTGTCATTCAGCGCCAGCCAGCTAAACGCCCAGGTCATCTTGGCTCCAGGAAAACCCTCTTCCACGGCTTTTCTGAAAGCAATAACTTTTTCAGGTGTATGTAAAGCCCGCTCATCCTCGCCAACACTCCGATCCCGTGATACTTCAATCTGGTTTACCCTTATTATAGTATTAAAAGTTAAAAATCGATGGCCCATAAGCCCTCCAGAAGCTGATTTCTTTGCTTGCTGTCCAAATGCCAAAGACATCAGGCAGATAACCAAGAAGTTTAATAAACTCACTTTTTTGAACATATAATTTATTTTTTAATTCATTTAATCATTATTGTATAAAAAGCCAGCCGACAACAGTCGGCCAGCTCGAGCGTAAAATCATCCTACCAGCCAGGGTTCTGTTCTAATTTGTGGCCATTAGCCTGATAAAAGGCGACCTCTTTAGTCGGAAGCGGCTGAAGATAATCCTTATTTGGATCGAATTTTCGGCTTTTTTCAGCAATCAGAAAACCATTTGCATCTACCTTACTCAGGTAGCTTGGATCGCTGTAAGGTGCTTTCCCAGCCCAGTCAGAACCAGTAATTTTAATTCCTTTAACATCCTGTGGCAATTCAGTCTCAGCAGTTTTCCATCTGCGCAAGTCATCGTACCTGAATCCTTCCAAAGTGAGTTCAACAGTTCTTTCCCTCCTGATCTCATTTCTCATATTAAGGTTATTGGTAGCCACAAAAGTGTTGGTCAAATGCGGCATACCCGCACGATCTCTGAGCTTATTAATCGAAAGATCAAGATCACCGTCGCTTATTGCTCCTGCTTTTTCAAAAACTGCTTCTGCATAAATAAGCAACACTTCTGCATAGCGGATAAGGTGGCGATCAAAGTCAAATATACTGGCATCTCCATTTTGTCCGGAATTATTGGCCACTGGGTCTTCCGACATATATTTATAGAGTATATATCCTGTATTGAAATTACGTTGCGGCTTATCAGGCCAGTTGGCAATCTTATTTACGGGAAAGAAAACCCTGTTGGTTAACGTTCCCGGAATGATCATCGTCATGGTCATCCTGGGATCCCTGTCCTGAAATTCAGAAACAAAAGTGCCGTAACCTTTGAAAACCGTTCCTGGAGCTGTGATGGGCAATCCATTCTTATCTAAATAAAGGTCAACCATCTTTCTGGTCGGGTTATAACCGTTCCCATCATACTGATATGGAATATCATGTCCCAGGATATTTCGGGCATATCTCCTGTCCAAAATCGATTCCCTGGAGTCGTCGCCATCTTCCAAAAATAAGTAACGATAGCTTTGCGCGCCCTTGCCTGTGTACAAACCATATGTACCACTGTTCATGATCTCCCTTGAAGCAGCAATCGCAGCATCAATATATTTTGTAGCATTGCCATCAGCCCTGAATTTCCCCCATGTCCCCTCAAATAATGCCACACGTGCAGTTAAAGCAAGCGTCGCACCTTGGGTAATCCTACCAACATCCACAGAAGCGAGAGCCGATTGCATAGGTAGATCAGCTTTGGCCTCCTGTAAATCTTTAAGAATGAAATCAACAGTTTCCGTTCTGCTTGACCTGGGAGTAAATAAAGCCGGATCATCAGTTGCCAAGACTTTTGTAATTAATGGCACTCCACCATATAGCCTCAGTAACTTCCAGTAGTACCATGCCCTGAAGAATTTGGCTTCTGCCACATATCTTTTTATTTCAGCATCTGTACTTGCCGATCCTTTTTCAATGATGTTGTTCGATGACCGAATATAGCCATAGCTGTCTGTCCAGAGTACCACTGACTCTGCAGGCTGCAGGTTTCCGTTACTTACCGAATTTGGAAAATTAAATGCTATATCTGATTCAGTATCCTCAAAGCCAAAACGGTCAAGTCCGTTATATAGATTATTTGCAGCCAGCTTAAAATCTGCACCCGTTTTCCAGAATGTAGCATCAGTGATACTGTCCTCCGAAACCAGGTTAAGGTCTTTTTTGCATCCGTTTAAAAGCGCAGCAAGGATAAACACACCTGCAATTAATAATTTCCTATGATTAATATATTTAAGTTTCATAAAGCTTGCGTTTAAAATTTAACAGTAAGACCCAGCGAATACACTTTATTGAAAGGATAAGTTCCCTCATTCCTGAAGCCATCCTCCGGATCAAAGTTCCCTCCAAATGTTCCTTTTGAAATGGTAAAAAGATCCTGACCGCTGAAGAATATTCTGGCAGTTTTCATTTTTAAACTGTTGGCAACACTGGCCGGCAGGTTATACCCCAGGGTAATCACCTTAAACCTTAAATAGGCTACATTCTGCATCGTGAGAGATGAAGCGCGATAATCATAACTTCTGATGTCATCATAACCTACACCACCAGGAAGATATCGTGGAAATTTAGCATCCGTTCTCTCTGGCGTCCAGGTCTTTCCATTGTAGTAAGAAAGCGAAGGCCAGTAAAATGTATTTGGGGTAGCAATGTTACCCTCATACCTTACATCTCTCTTTCCTACGCCCTGCAAAAACACCTGAAGGTCTAATTGTTTAAATCCTATGCTAATGTTAGAAGAAAAGGTATACCTGGGAATCAGGTTACCGAGATAAACCATATCACCATTAAGACCCTTTGATTTGTCGCCAAAAGCAGTCAACTTTCCATCCCCATCAACATCACGATACATTACATCACCAATGGCTACGCGGGCAGGAACACCCGTAAGCTTTTTGTAGTTATCCAGCTGTTCCTGATTTTGAATGATACCCTCGTACACATAACCAAAATAAGACCAGATGCCATAACCTTGTCTGAATTTATTAAGACCTTCCTGATAATTGTCCAGATTTTTCAGTTCCACCAACTTGTTCTTGCTGTCACTAAGCTGTAGCGATACGCTGTAACGAAAAGCACCCACTTGGTCTTTCCAGGTGACTGAGGTTTCAAATCCCTTGGTGACCAACTTTCCCTGGTTTGAGGAAGGTGCGGTACCGCCATAAGTTGCAGGAACAGCAATGTCAACCAACATATCATTATTCGTTTTATTATAATAATCAAACGAAAAATTAAGTTTGGAACTAAGTAGTGCCACATCGATACCTATATTTTTATTTTCAATTGTTTCCCAGGTTCTATCTGTAGACGCTGGATTAGCATTGGCCCCGGTTAACCCCGAATTTGGACTACCTATAGGATAATTTCCACCAATGGAGATCAAGGGTATGTAATCATACAGACCCAACAGCCCAATTTCCTGGTTACCCATTTTACCCCAGGATGCCCTGAGCTTTAACAGATCAAAAGTATTGAGTGACTTGATAAAACTTTCTTCAGATAAATTGTAGGCCAGTGCAGCTGATGGGAATACCGCACTCCAGCGCTTATCCGGTGAGAATTTAGAACTACCGTCAGCACGTGCCGTAAGGTCTAAAACCAGTTTATCCCTGAAAGAGTAACTGAACCTGCCAAAGTACGAGCCTAGTGCCTGATTGCTTAGTCTACCAGTAAAGTTTGCATAAGCAGCTTTCGTTCTGTCAGCAAGATTTAAGGTAAAGATGTCATTGCCTATAAAATTATAACCATAGGTTGTCTGGCCTTCGATTTTGGTTTTTTCAATCGATCCTCCCCCCGTAAAGTTTATTCTATGATCAGCCCCCAGCTGCCTGTTATAGTCAAGGTATACCTGATACAATTGATTTAATGTTTTCAGATTAAGATAAGAGGCGGAATTCGGTGTGTTTCTGATGTCCTGAATGTCACCCACATAATTGTACCTTGTAAAGGTCCTGTTGGTACCATTGTCATTGAGGTAATCCAGTCTTATAGCTGCCTGTCCGATTAATTTAAGTCCCTCTAGAAGGGTGTAATCAGCTTTAAAATTGGTAGCAAACCTGGAGGAGCTTCCACGCTGAGTGCCTGCCTCTTCCAGTGACTGCGCCGGATTTTCATACCCTTGGTAGCCATAGAACTGCCCATTTGGGTTGCGCACCGGCTGATATGGGAACTGGCGGGTAACATTGGTCAGCGCATTTCCAAGCATAGTTGGTGTAATGGTAGACTTATTCTCAAAACTGGTTCTTGTTTCAAAGTTGAACTTAGGGGTCAGTCGAAAATCATAGTTGAGTCGAAGGTTATACCTTTCCGAATTGTTTTCTCCGAACCGGAGTGATCCTTCATCTTTATTGTAGCCCATAGATACTACATAATTATTGTTTTCCCCGCCACCTGATATGGAAAGGTTATGTAGTTGCTGAGTAGAATTTTTATAGATTTCTTTGTTCCAGTCCGTATAACCATAAAAACCAGGATAGCTAGTGATTCCATAATTCCAGCCACCATCAAGTTCTGGTGCTGCATTGGCCCTGATTTTATCAAATACCTCTTGTGGAAACCCATTGATACCAGCGTTACGAAGGCCCTCATCCATAAATTCAGCATATTCCAGCGTGTTCTGAATCTTCCTAAGGTAAGTCGGCGTTTTCAGACCTACTGTACCACTATAGGTAATTTCCGGTTTTCCGCTTTTTCCTTTTTTTGTGGTTACAATGATCACTCCATCTGCCGCGCGCGCGCCGTAAATGGCCGCAGAAGCATCTTTTAGCACAGAGATTTCAGCAATGTCATTTGGATTGATGTTATCAATATCACCAGGGATACCGTCAATCAACATCAGAGGATTACTTTCGTTTACTGAAGAATAGCCACGGATTTTAATGCCGTAGCTTTGATTTCCAGGTTGTCCGCTACCCTTAGTAATTGTCAATCCGGGTACAGTACCCTGCAATGCATCCAGGCTATTGTTAAGCGGGCGATTCTCAAATACATCAGACTTGACCGTTGAAATGGCACCAGTGATTGCCCCTTTAACTCTTGTACCATAGCCCACAACAACAACCTCATTCAGGCTGGTGTTCATCTTACTCATTTTAATCTCGATAGATTGTTGACCGCTAATGGATATCTTTTCGGTACGATAACCTAAATAGGAAATCACCAAAACAAAATTTGGCTCGGGATGGCTGATGGTAAAATTACCATCCTTATCAGTTACCGCCCCTGTCTTTGTTCCTTCAACCATGATTGACACCCCTATCAGCGTTTCATTTGTGGCAGAATCCCTGACAACCCCCTTAAGCACCTGCCATTTTTCAACAGCTGGCCAGAGCGTATTATCCCAACGCCTTTTAGCTGTAATCAGTACCGTTTTATTTCTGATTTTATAGTCAAACGGTTGTTTTTCAAAACAAAGATCCAGAACCTTTTTCAGATCGAGATTTTTAATATCCAGAGTAACCGGTTTAGCATTTTTTAGCGTGGCATTGTTGTAAAGGAAATCAAAATCTGTCTGCTTCTTAAGCTCGGAGATGACATCCGTTATCTGTGCGTTCTGAACAGATATACTTATTTTCTGCGCAAAGCTTTCGGCCCTGAGCTGAAAAACACTAAAAAACAATAACATATAGGTTAGTCTCATCTTTAGGGATATTAGTCGAAACATACAGGAATCCCTCCTGAAAACTATTTCAGTATTTTTTTTATACATTTGGTTGGTTGGTTTTTTAAATTATTCGTTTAGTTTGATCAGACCTCCGCTCCAGTTCACTCTGGCATACCAAGGGCGGCTCAAACGTCCTTGGTTCTTGGTGTCCTAATTTTTCATTAGTAATTACACATCTTACTCCTTTCTTTAGCTTTAGTTATATAAAATTTATTGGCTACTACTGACAATGATATTTCGGTTGGTAACCTGAAAACGGACACCCCCAAGTTCCTGTAGGTTTGCAAGGAGCTCAGACAGGTTTGCATTTCTGGAGAAAGTACCTCCAAACCGGTCATTCCCTAAGCGATTGTTATAGGTAATATCTACATTATACCAACGGCTGATAGTCTTCATCACACTTTTAATATCCTGGTTGTCAAACAAAAAATAACCGTTTTTCCAGGCAATTGCCTGATCGGTTTTGACATAAGCGATTTCAATATCTTTTCCGCTTTCTTTAAGATTCGATTGCTGACCGGGTAGCAGCATTTTGGCTTGACCGGTGGACAACTTACTAATACGAACACTGCCCTGCAATAAGGTGGTGGCAATATCAGCATCCCCTGGATATCCTTTTACGTTAAAATGAGTCCCCAATACACTTACCAACTGATCTCCGGTTTGTACCTTAAAAGGCTGTCGCTTATTATGAGCTACCTCAAAGTAAGCCTCTCCGGTTAAACGTACCTGACGATCTTTCCCATTAGAAGTAATTGGAAAGTAAAGTGTAGATTCAGAATTCATCCAAACATTAGTTCCATCAGGCAGCTTTACCTTATACTGCCCTCCTCTTGGTACATATAAGGTATGATAGGCCATTTTATCTGATGTAACTACCGGATTTTTTTCATTATGGTAGACCAAACTTCCGCTATCCGTTTTAGTAATCAAAACCCCATTCTTGTGGAAAATCGCTCCATTATTACTTTCATCAAGAATAATTTTTGTTCCATCAGCGAGTGTTAGCACTGCTTTGTTCTTTCCTGGCGGTATCGGAACCTGCGCTAGTTCAGCAGGAATCTCTGAGCGGCCGGGGAAAAACTTGTAAAACAAAAGTCCTGTACCAAGCAAAATCAAAATCGCGGCGGCTGATACTTTCCACGACCAGCTAGACAGCTGATGTCTCTTTTGTATATTTTTCCTTTTGTTAAAATTACGATACAACTCTTCTGTCAACTGCTCCTCACCTCCTGCCTGGTTAATCCAATGCTCAATCTGCCCATTGCCAGCACCTAATTTTTCGTACCAGTCATTAAGTTCCTCCAACTCCTCCTCAGTACAGCTGGAAGCCTGATATCGTTCAAATAAATATTGTAACCTTTCGCTATCCATAAATGATCTATCGGGGTGTGCTTATAATGGTAAGACGTACGAAAATTATCCAACCGTTATCCCTTCTTTATTTTTTTTTAGATTCATGTATCACTTGGCTGATTTACCCAATGACAGGGCAGGATAGTAAAGGACAGTTATGATAATTATGTTGCTTATTTTCGTATTAATGGATACAGGCATCTTTCGCCTGCACTGATAATTAATTTTTGAGGATTTTCGTTGACCAAATATAGAGTTATGCCTGTGGAGCTTAGTGATGCAGAATTGATATTGCTATGGCAGAATGGAGCGGATAATGCTTTTGAAGTGCTATACAAAAGGTATGCTGTCGGTTTGCTGTCGGCTGCATTGAGCAAAACCCGGAGCAGAGAGTTATCTGAGGAAATTATTCAGGAAACTTTTTTGACATTATTTACCAGGAAAAAAACGGCCAATCAAATTATCAACCTTTCTGCATTTCTGTATACCATTGTTAAACATAAGATCATAGATCATTACCGAAGAGAAAAACTGTTAAAAAGGTATGAGGAACATAGCTCTCATATTTTTACAGAAACAGACAATTCCACTTTACAGACAATTGAATCCAAAGAACTGGAACAACAGCTGATATTTCAGATAGAAAAGCTCCCGTTAAGATGCAGAAGCGTTTTTAACCTTAGCCGCAACCATCATCTCACGAACAAAGAAATCGCTTCAGAGTTGCATATTTCCGAAAACACCGTTGAACAGCACATGCGAAAGGCACTGAGACTTCTTCGAAGTTATTTCTTTGGTCACACAGAAAGAATTATCATTTTTTGCCTATTTGTACTCTCTCTTTTTTAGCTTTTAAATCTGTAAACGTATTTCAGTATAGGACAGGGGCACCCGCTTAGCTATTGCTCACGAGATTGGTTCGCAGTTACGTCGCATCATCTTCGGGGTTGATTCGGTTGCAACCGAACGAACCCCGAAGATGATCCTGAGCAATTGTTAAGCAATTGCGAAAGCAATAGCTTAACATACTTTCTCAGGGTTTATCTTTTATAGTCGTCAATAAACCCTTAAGCATTTTCACTTTATCTGGATATTTGGCAGCAAGATTATTTTTCTCTGCCTCATCAGTTTTCAGGTTATACAGCTGCGCCTCTTTTAAACTGCCCATTTCTATGCCCACCAGCTTGTTATAGGCTGGCCCATCACCAGGCTCAATATACTTCCAGCCATCTTTTACTATCGAAAGCGTATTTGCATGTTCTATCAAGACAGACCTTCCCTTTTTAGATTGACCAAGAAATACATCAATGGTATTTTCGCTGTCAGGTGCATCTCCTGCGGGTATCGGCTGGCCGAGCAGTGCTGAGAATGAGGCTAATAAATCAATCTGGCTTACAGTAGCTGCAGAAACCTGTTGTGGCTTTATTTTTCCTGGCCAGCTTACAATAAATGGCACTCTGGTTCCAGCTTCCAATATGCTGTATTTCCCACCCCTAAAAGCACCTGTAGGTGTATGGCCATTTAGTTTGGTCACTGCTTCGTCCTCATAACCATCATCCAGGACGGGGCCATTATCACTTGAAAAAATAATCATGGTATTTTTGTCCAGTCCAGCTTCCTTTAACTGTTTAATAATCTCTCCCACGGTCCAGTCCAACTGTAAAATAGCGTCTCCGCGTAAACCTAAACCACTTTTACCACGAAACATTGTTGCAGGCATCCGTGGTACATGAGGCTCGGTTAAAGCAAAATATAAAAAGAAGGGATCTTTTTGATTTTTTTGAATAAAATCCTTGGCCTTGATTAAAAAGGTTGAAGAAACCTCCTCATCCACCCAGCGTGCAAGTTTTCCTCCACTCATGTAACCAATACGGCCAATCCCGTTCACAATCGTATTGTTATGGCCCTGCCCTGGCGAAGATTGCAATTTTAACAACTCCGGATGTTCTTTACCCGTTGGCTCATCACCCACTTTCTCTACATAATTAACACTTATCGGATCTTTAGGATCCAATGCAACCACATTATGATTTTCCAGGAAAACAGTAGGGACACGATCGGCTGTAGCCGGAAAGATAAAGGAATAACCAAAACCAACCTCATTTGGTCCAGGCTTAATTTCATTATTCCAATCTTTCGCAACGGCATCACCAAGTCCCAGATGCCATTTACCCACAATACCAGTTTGGTAGCCTGCTTTTTTAAAGAGATTAGGTAAGGTAGTTTTATCGGTAGGTATAATTAATGCGGCATCTCCCGGCAAAATGCCAGTTCCTTTTTTACGCCATGGATACTCACCGGTCATTAAAGCATAACGTGAAGGTGTGCATGTGGCCGAAGTACAATGTCCATCAGTAAAACGGATACCAGATGCAGCAAGTTTATCTAAATTTGGTGTCTTTATTCGGGTAGCACCATAACAACTCAAATCGCCGTAGCCAAGGTCATCAGCATATATATAGATAACATTTGGCTTCTCTCCTCTTTGGGCAAAACTTAAATTAGCCATGAGGGACAATAGAATAACTAATATTTTTTTCATTTTTATTATTTTAGGTCGGGGTTGATAGCACGCTTATACTTTCCCCCCGCCCAAATTACAAAATATTAGATAACGTTCTTTACATCAATAAATCTAGAATTGATATTTAATGTTTCTTTTTCCAGCGCTGAAAAATGTTTAAGCGGGTTAACCATTAGATAAGAAGGCCTTTCTAGGGCGTCTCCAAGGCTTTGATAGGGTAATTAGCCCTACTAAGACCCTAGCAAGGCCCTATAAACGCCCTATCAACGCCCTATCAACACACAAATGTCGGAAGTCTTGTCACGTCCTGATATGGCTATAAGACAAACCCATATATAGGCTTTGATGCTAGAAAGAGTAATCAATCCCATGCAATCCTACTTCAAATAATGACTTTTATCATTTTTTTTAGTGATCTTTTGTTGTGGAATCCATTGACTCCTTGCCTTAAATTCGCCATAACAAATTAAGACATGAGCACTTCAACTCTTTCTACAACACACTATTCAAACGACGAGATCTATGATAGCCAGCTATCTCCTAGAATGAAGAAGCTCTCCCGTATTCATTGGAGCCCTGTGGATGTAATTATGGCCTCCGCAGCCTTTCTCAGTGATAAACCAAATAGCAAGATCATTGATATTGGCAGTGGTATCGGAAAATTTTGTATTACTGCTGCCCAGCGTTATCCAGATTGTGATTTCTATGGTATTGAACAACGAAGGGATCTCCATGAAATTGCGCTGATGTCCAGGAAAAACAGTCCTTCTGAACTCAATATACACTTCATGCATGGTAATTTCACTGAGCTCGATTTCAGTAATTATAATGGCCTGTACTTTTTCAATTCCTTTGCTGAAAACCTGTACACCTATGGACGAATTGATAATTCTATACAGTATTCAGCAAGTTTGTATAATTATTACGCCAATATCTTTTACAAAATACTAGATAACAAACCAAGTGGAACAAGACTGGTAACTTACCATGGAAGTGATGCAGAGATACCCGCAGATTATCAGTTAATAGAGGCGAGTTTTAACCAATATCTTAAGATGTATATCAAAGAATGACCTATTCCATTAATAAAAAGATGACAATAAATGAGATGGTAGACTCCTTGATTTACCAGATCTCAAGCATGCAAAACTATGCTCAAGTGGAATCTGTGATACTGGATATTTCCAGGATAGCGGCAGTCCATGGTTTACCCGTATCTCAATGCTTCAGTAAATTGGAAATCACTATAGAAGAACTTTCTCCAATGGATTTAACAAGTACACAATGGAGTTGCTTTCGCTATGCTCTGATTTGTCTGCGCGAAAAAGCAAGTATTTTAAGGAAATACAGGCGGTATTAAGAGCACTTTATTATGCTAACTTTGTACACATGAGTTTGGAAGGTCTTTTCCCGATTGAAAAATGGTTGTTCTCTACCCGTTCAGTCCTTAATATGCTTAATGAGCAAGATTATATCTTTTTAATAGGCAAACAGGATATTCAGAAATATAGAAAAGGTGAAATTATATTCAAGGAAGGGATGATGCCCTCCGGACTTTACTATATCCATTCAGGAAAAGTTAAAAAGTATAAAAAAGGGGCTACTGGCAAAGAGCAGATCATTTATGTGGCTAATAAGGGAGAACTAATTGGATATCATGCCATTTTATCTGAAGAACGGCATCAGGATTCAGCTGCAGTGCTTGAAGAAAGTTTAATCAGCTTTATACCAAAAGAAGATTTCTTTGAAATTCTTCAACGTAACCCACAGTTTGCTACGAGTCTATTAAAGGCATTGAGCCATGAGTTTACCGTATTCGTAAACAATATTTCAGCATTTTCCGACGCCTCAGCGGCTGAAAGACTCGCAATTGCACTGATTGTATTCAGAGAAAAATCAAAAGCCGGCCTTTCCTATGGAGAGACAATTGTAATAGATATATCCAGAAGTGATCTTGCTGGTATAGCAGGTATAGCTAAAGAAAATGTAATTAGACTATTGAAGGAGTTTAAAGCTGAGGGTATGATTAAAACACAAGGTCGGAAAATCTGGATACAGGATATTGAAAAACTCGTTCGGAGATCTAATAGAAGTTAAGCCCGGCAAAATTGACCAGGCTAATTCGCAAAAAACTATCCACCTATGCTCAGACATACAGGACAAAAAAGAACCTTTAATCATAATCTCAGACTTGCTATCTTGCTTTGTCTAAATGCAGGATTTATTAACGGTGCTGGCTTTCTGGCATTCAGAGTATTAACGACAAATGTAACAGGACATGCTGCATTATTTGCAGTTAACCTTGCTGAAGCAGATTTTAGAGCCGCAGGTATTGTTGCACTCTGGTTTTTGTTGTTTTTAACAGGAGCATTTACTTCAGGTATATGCATAGAAGCGATTGGAAGAGAAAAATCTTCAGCCTACCTACTACCTATCGGGATCATTATAGCGATATTAGCAACTGTTACCATTTCCTGCCATAGCTACAATAGTTCTCTACATGAAACTGAATATTTTGCAGGCAGTTTACTATTTGCCATGGGTATGCAGAATGCATTGGTCTCGATGATCTCTGGTTCGGTAGTGAGGACCACCCATCTTACAGGGATGTTTACTGATCTGGGGACAGATCTCTCTATCGCCGTTATTCAACCTTTGAAATTAACTGCAAGGATACAACGGCGCATCTTGCTTAGAGTGGTCATTATTACTTCCTTTCTCTTTGGTGGAGTTATGGGTACATTTTTATTCCTGCAATATCAATTTGACGCGTTTCTAATGCCCATTTTTTTTCTAATGACTGCCTTATTCTATGATTATTTCCGCTTTCACGTTATTCGTGTGATGCGTCGTTACAAATAACAATTAAACGTATGCATAAATGCAATCGATCCTAAGGGATCCAGTACGTAAATCATGAATTTACCTACAATAGTAGGTGTAGTTCTAGTCTTCAAAGAAATGAGTTCTATAATATTAACAACTGGTTAAGCTATATTAACATAGTTAGCTCTTAAAATGGAGCATATGCAATTAATTAATCACAACATTACGTTTGGGTGGCTCGGCGTGCAGTAAATGCTTTACAAAAAAATCTCTTTTTCTTCGCCTTCCGTATGCACCACCATCACTGTGCCCCATTCCAGGTATAGATAGTAATTCAAAATCTTTGTTTGCTTTGATTAAGGCATCAGCCAAGCGGTAAGTAGATTCAGGTGGCACATTTTCGTCGGCCTCGCCAACAATCAGAAACAAATCACCTTGTAATTTTGCTGCATTAGTGATATTGGACTGCTCATCGTAATGAGGGCCAACCGGATAACCCATCCATTGCTCATTCCACCATTGCTTATCTATCCTGTTATCATGACATCCGCAAGCCGATACCGCAGCTTTATAAAATTCTGGATGGAACAGCAAAGCGCCCGTTGAATTTTGCCCCCCAGCTGAAGTGCCATAAATACCCACTCTGCTGATATCTGCGTTAGGATATTTTTGTGCCATTGCCTTTATCCATAAAATACGATCCGGAAATCCTGCATCAGCCAGATTTTTCCAACATACGTCGTGAAAAGCTTTTGAGCGGTTTGCAGTACCCATACCATCCATCTGCACAACAATAAAACCCAGTTCAGCAAGGCTCTGCATTTCGCTATAAGGCGTAAAATTCTTGGGTACAAAGCTATCCTGAGGGCCTGCGTAAATATATTCAATAACGGGATACGTCTTGCTGTTGTCCATTTTCGATGGTCGCCATACTACTCCCCAAATATCTGTTTTGGCATCTCTTCCTTTAGCAACAAATACCTCAGGTAATTTAAGCCCTGCTTCTGTAAAACCAGTGGTAGTACCCCGCTCTAATTCCATGATGCTTTTGGCATCTGCAGTTCTTTTAACAACAGTTACTGGCGCAACATTGATCTGTGAATAGGTATCCACATAGTAGTTTCTGTCGGGAGAAAATACTACCCGGTGATTGCCCTGCTCAAGATTGAGTGCTATCCTATTTTTACCGTTAAAATTAACCCTGTACTGATGTAAAAAATAAGGGTCCTCTTTTTTATTCACACCACTGGCAGTAAACCATATCTCCCTTTTCTCCACGTCAACGCTATCAATATCACGTACTACAAAATCCCCCTTTGTAACCTGAAATTGTTTCCCCGTTAGTATATTTACCAGATAAATATGGCGATAACCGTCTTGCTCGCTTGTCCAAATTACTTCATTGGTTTTGGGCAAATAGCGTGTGTAAATGCGATCTTCATAAATAAAAGTTTTTGCCTTCTCATCTATAATATTCCTGGTTTTCCCCGTTTGTACATCAACTTCAATCACTCTAAAACGCTGGTGGCCACGATCTACTTTTTCATAGAGATAATACCTGTTGTCATTATTCCGCCAATGCAAAGGTTGTGGTTCAAAAAAATCGATTTGCTCTGTATCTACCTTTATTATCTTCTTAGTTGCAATATTGAAAATAAAAGGCTCGTAACTGGTGAAGGCGTCCCCCGGCTGCGCATACTCATGTGATTTTAACTGTCCTCTGGTTGTTCCTGTTACTGCGCTCAGCACATAATAAACACTATCTATCTTCTTTGGATTCACCAGGTATCCTATAACATTTTTGCTATCGGGCGACCAACTGAATTCAGCATAAGGTCTTTTTTCTGTCCCGTCCGTTGTTAACTGGGTTTCTGCTTTACTTTCGGTATCTGTTACAAAAAGATTCCCGGCCTTTAAGCTGAGAACGTTTTTTCCATCCGGGGATAAGAAGCGCGAAGGAGTCCCCTCCCATCTCGATCTTTTTCTTTGTAATGGTTTCCTTGGATCATAATTAACAAAGCTGGTATCTTTAGCTTGTTTGAAACTGTAATCGTCCAAATTAATTTCAAGCCATTTCCCATTTAACTTGAGTGTTAACAGGGTTCCCGAATTGCCAAAAATAAGCCTATCAAATTTTAGTTTTGTAGCTTCCTGCACTTTATCAAAGAACTTATTTGCTATCGTGGCAACTCTGGTATGATCAAAAGCCGGTTTATGTACACTTTCTGTTATATCAGCATAAATAAACTCCCAGTTGCGATCGGCTAAGTTTCTTTTGTACCAAAACGAGTGTCCGTCTGCGTTCCAAAATGGAATTATTTCATTATTTACGGCTACCTTTCTCAACGCACTATCCAGCTGTCCAGCCTGAGAATAGGCTCGTTCCATCTCAGCACCTGATGGACTAAAGGGTTGTAATTGATTTTGTTGAGCTTTGGAACTGAAGGCAATAACTATTAAAAAAAGATAGATACTACTAATTTTCATGTTTATTATTTTTTAATTTTCCAATCACAAAGTAAACCGGAATACCAATCAACGTGATGATCAATCCTGGCCAGGTGAAACGGGGTTTATATAGGATCAGGAGGACGCAAAAAGCTAACCCCATAATGATATAAATAAGTGGCAAAATCGGATAGCCAAAAGCCTTGTATGGACGTTCAATATCAGGGCGCTTTTTTCTGAGAATAAAAATACCTCCAATTGTAAGCATGTAAAACATCACCACAACAAAGGAGATCATATCAAGCAGATCACCATATCTGCCGCTAAGGCACCATAATGAAGCCACCAAACACTGGATCCAAAGACCAAAGGCAGGTACAGCATTTCTGTTTAAGGCACCCACTTTCTTAAAAAAAAGGCCGTCTTTAGCCATAGAATAATAAACCCTGGCGCCTGCCATAATCAATCCATTATTACATCCAAAGGTAGACACCATGATCATTAGCGCAATAATAACAGTGCCCGATGATCCGAATATAACCTGCGAGGCAGAGACAGCAACCCTGTCTTTATCTGCATGTGCCATGTCGCTGAGCGAAAGTACACCGGTATACATGATATTGGTCAAAATATATAATATGGTGACCATGACCGTACCAAGTGCAAGGCTCAACCCAACATTTCTTTTTGGATTCCTGATCTCACCCGCAACAAAGGTGACATTATGCCAGGAGTCGCTACTAAAAATAGAGCCCACCATAGCAGCGGCAATCGCACCAAAAGCAGCCATTGTAGTATAAGAGCCTACGGCCGACGATCCGGCCAGTGGTTTCAACTCCCAGGCATCTTTCCAGTTACTCTGCCAGATATCTTTTTGCAGAAAAAACAAACCGAATACAATCAAACCGAAAAGGCTCAATAGTTTGGCCATCGTAAAAACTGTTTGTATGGACTTGCCTGCATTAACACCCCGGCTGTTTACGTAAGTTAAAATAATGATAACAACTATTGCGAGCAGCTGTGCCGGCGAAACATGTAAAAACCCAAGATCAATAGCTATATGATCTTCACTAAGCTGAGGTAATAAATAAGCTGTGAACTTTGCAAAAGCCACACCAACTGCAGCAATAGTAGCGGTTTGAATAACCGTAAAAAAACTCCAGCCATATAAGAAACTTATTAATGGATTGTATGCCTCTTTTAAATACACATATTGTCCACCAGCTTTCGGAAACATAGCGCTTAATTCGCCATAACTTAAAGCTGCAGTTAGTGTCATAAACCCAGTTATCAGCCATACCACCATTAACCAACCCGAGCTCCCTACATTCCTGGTAATATCTGCACTTACAATAAATATTCCTGATCCGATCATACTGCCGGCAACCAGCATCGTGGCATCAATTAACCTGAGTGAAGATTTAAATCCGGTGGGTTCTTGTTTCATAATTTGTAGAATCTCCATTGGGTTGTAAAATCTCTTTTTAATGGCTGACCGGTTAATGTTGCCCTCACCATTTCCATCGGAATCAGGTTCTCTTTCATCACCCGTTCATGAAATTCATTATAACTCATTTTTCCGCTTTCTACGAGTTCGTTTTTTAAAGCCATCAATTGTAGCCCGCCAATCATATAGGCGACCTGATATAAAGGACTATAGCCACCTTCAAATGACCTCCTGACTTCTCCCTCTGCATTGGCAGGCTCATGACCCACCCGATTAACAAGAAAGTCGACACACTGCCCCGGAGTCCATTTACCTAAGTGATAATTTAGCGAAAATATAATCCTTGCGCAGCGATGCATCCTCCAGAACAGCATACCGATACGCTCTTCGGGGCTTTTAGCAAAACCTCTGTCATACAAAAGAAGTTCCCAATAAAGGGTCCATCCCTCAATTCCAAAGGGCGTAGTAAAAAGTTCCCTGTAATTCTTGTAGCGGCTATTCATATAATACTGCAAATGATGACCTGGGAGTAATTCATGTTGTACGGTACCTCTTGAAAAATATGGATTGTTACCACGCATACTCATCAACTTATCGCCTTCATTCATTGTATTTGTTGGATACGATACACTAATTTCTCTTCCTCCTGTAAAAAACGGATTGACCAGCTGTCTTTCAGCCGACATCATGACCATCCCCCATGTTTCCTCTGCAAGGGCAGGAATTTTAATTAAATTATGTTCCTTTATGAAATCAAGCGCTTCTTTCTGTAGTTGCACAATTAGTTCAGGCTGTTTACCGGGAGCAACAAAGCTTTCTTTGACTTTCTCCTGGGCTTTTTTCCAATCTTTTCCAAAACCCATATCCGCCGAAGCTTTTAATAACTCCTGATCACAAAATGCAAACTCTTTTTCTGCAATTTTAACGAGTTCTTCTGGTGTGTAGGGGATCATTTCTGCACTTAATTGCCTGATAAGTTCTGTTTGCCCAATTGGGGTTCCTTTTATTCCGTAGTCACTGTCCTTTTGAAGGGACTCCTTAATGGGTTTCCCAGAAAATAATGATGCATAATTAGTTAAAGCGACGGTTAATGCATCATAAGGTTTAGGCACCCACCAATCGAATAATGGATCATATCCTTTATAAAATTCGTAAAAACCTCTTAGTCTCGTTTTCAAACCAGAAATTGCTTCATTTGCAGTTCCTGATAATTTCTTATTCAATGTTGTCTCTTTTGATAAGGATGCATTTGAAGCCTCCACTACTTTCAGTATTGCCTTAAGCTTTGTGGCCACAGCCTGCCAATCCATTGCCTTCCCCCTTCGTCTTTCCTTTTCTAATGCATAGATATCCTGAGCAAAGGGAATATATTTGAGAATAGCCTGATCGTTAATTTCCGCATTCTCCAATTGACCAATTTCTTTACCGATCTCCTTTTTTAGCAACAGATAATCAACCTTACCATAAATACTAAAAGAATCAAAATCCAGATGTTCCAGCCCTTTAAGGTATTCCTTATGGACTGCAAGCAATCGCTCCCTTTGCTCAGGCGAATAATAAACATGCTCGACTTCGGGATAAGTACCTTCTATAATATATGGTGAATAGAAATCATGAATGGCTTTTACATCCCTTTGGTAAGTAATGATTGTGGTTCCCATCTCGCTGGTTTGCTCGTATAGAGCAGAGGCCATTTTTTCCTGCGCAAAAAGGGGCGATGGCAATAAACACATAATTAAGAGTCTGTATAAATGTTTTTTCATAAGCATAGTCATATTTGCCTTATTATACTGCGATAAGACCTACTCTACTTACATTATTATAGGCATCTATGTATGCACGCGGCGACTGACCTATAATACTCTTGAAAACACGATTAAAGTTTGTAATACTATTAAATCCAGCTTTATAGGCGACTCCCGAGATACAATCCGGTTTTTCACCTGATACGAGGCTTTTACATGCATCATTTATCCTCACTTCGTTTAAAAAAGAAATGAAAGTATGTCCGGTATGTTTTTTAAAGTACCTGCAAAATGCCTGTGGGGTCATATAAGCAGCATTTGCCACATCTTCAAGATCAATCTGATTGTTATAATTACGCATAATAAAATTGATAATATTACTCAACCTCATTCCCTCACGTTCTGAAAGATTTGAAGAATAAAAGTCCGAACAAAGCTCCTCGGCACTTCCCCCAATATCCAGGAGTAATTCAAACAGATTCAAAAAATTAAATAGTACATCGGTTCCAGATGCCTGATGAACTTCAAGCATCTTTGATGCAAACTGTTTCTTGTATTTCTCAGGGATTTTAAACCCATGCTTATTATTCCTCAAAAAAGAACTCGCTGCTTTTAATTCAGGTAGATTAAATAAACCAGCTAATACTCCTGAAGGATTGAAATAAATAGAACATGCCTTGATACTTTTACTTTCTTCACCCATAAAATATTCGGGGTTACTTTTAAATAAATGGGGAAGATTAGCTCCTATTAAAAAAAGATCTCCGGAACGAAATGCGTGCATGTTATTACCTGCTATCAATGTACCTTCACCACGCTCAACCCAAGTTATCTGCCACTCGTCATGCCTGTGAAGATATTGATAGAAATGAGGTAATTCAATTTGTTCAGATATCACACTCTTGTCATTCGGTACAAGTAAAGTAAATGGGAGTACTTTCATGGTCGGTTGTTTAGGTGGTGGATTAAGTTGGTTGATTAGTTGTTGAGTGTTAATATACAAATGTTAACACTTAGCTGATTACAAGCATGTTAAATTGGTTAAGATATGGTGACACATTGCTAATATACGTCAAAGTAACGCTTATTAAAAAGCACAAATCTTTTCTATTATTCACCTTATGAATACAGCCTAATAACCAGGATTCTGCTTCAAATTGGGATTTTTTGCCAACTCGTCTTGCGGTATTGGAAATAGTGTGCGTGTTTGTGCCTGTGGGTGCGGAGAATGGTTGAACCACCGCTTGGTTTGGAATACGCCGAAACGGATCAGATCCTGCCTGCGATGAGCTTCTGCTGCAAACTCCCAACCTAGTTCATCTAAAAATCGACCATAAACAATATCTGCGCCTCCATTCACCACAGATACTTTTCCATCAGGTGCCTGTAATCCATACTGATAGTTGCTACCTTTTAAAAGATCTGCGCCGGTGACTGTTGCTTTTCCCGGATTATCTTTGAAAGCACGCTTCCTGATCTCAGTTACAATTAAAGCAGCCTCATTTGATTTGCCCGTCCTTAACAGTGCTTCTGCCTTCATCATCAAAACATCTCCATATCTTAAAAATGGAAAATCGTTATCCATAGCTCCCGTGGCTTTAGGTTTAATTACATACTTACCTATTCGAAAGCCCTGGTTACTGGCTGCAACAATTCCATCAGTTCCACCCATACCAGGAACAAATTTCACGTAATTGATCATCACCTGACCAGAAGTAGGGTTTATCTGTGGGCCCTGTATCCAGGAATCTTTCATACGACTGTCATCGGCATCATAAGTATCGATAAATTGTGGTACTGCACAATTCCCACCCCATGGCTGGGCGGTCATCTGGTATACACTCTGACTTAGTGGATCAAGGGTTTTTAAATGAATCTGATTTCCTACTCCATAAATTTCATCATATGGAATGGCAAATATGATCTCTTTTGAGTTCTGGTTAGTGTAAGTAAATACATCGCTGTAATTATTATCTAACTGGTACTTATTGCTGTTTATCACATCATCGGCTTCCTTAATACATTTTTCGTATTCAGGTGTTCCCACATAGATTTCCGAATTGAGGTATATTTTAGCAAGAAGCGCCTTTGCTCCCCATTTATTCATTCTTCCATAAGTAGTGGCAGCATCTTCACTAAGCACAGGCAATACTTCATTTAATTCTTTTAATACAAATGCATACACTTCGGCCCTTGTATTTTGTTTAGGCAAAGAAACGTCCTTAAAGCTTGTAACTATTGGAACATTGCCATGATTGTCCAATAATAGATAATAAGCAAGTGCGCGCACAGCCCTAAGCTCTGCAACTGCGCTTTCTTTAATCGCTTCTAACTTGAGTGTACCTTCTTCAATCTGTGAGAGTATCATGTTGCATTTTGTGATACTCGAATAGGCATTTTGCCAGGTATTAAAGGGCTGATATTCCTGGGTAGTCCAGGTATGCTGATGCATTCGGCGATATGTTCCGGCATCATCCCAACCATTAGGGCGAACCGGTGTAATGATACAGTCGGCAGCTTCTTCCTGCAAATCAAAATATCCCTGCCATCCGCACATAACCGTTCTTAAAGAAGCGTAGGTAGGCGCCAGAATAGATGGGAGATCTTTCTCTGAGGGATTGAATTTAGATGGAAGGACTTCGGAATACACTTCCTCATCCAATTTAGTACAGGAAATGATAACGCCAGAAACTAGCGTTGCGATTATTATATATTGGAAAATTTTCTTTTTCATGATATTTATAACTTAAAATGAAACATTAAGTCCGGCAGTAAAAGTCCGTGTAGTAGGATAAGTATCCCGGTGTTCAATTCCAGGTGCAAAAGTGAAATCACCTGAATAGCTTACCCCTTCGGGATCAAGACCTTTATACTTTGTGATGGTAAATAGATTAAGTCCGGAAACATAGATTCTGAGGTTACTTATCTTTTTGATAAAATCTTTAGGTAAGGTATAACCAAGTGTGATGTTGTCAATTTTAATGTAATCGCCTTTTTCAATGTAATGGCTAACATAAACCAGGTCTGTATTGAGTTGTTTACCATATACCGGATCATATGCGGTTTTTAATACGTTATAGGCCTTGTTAACAGGGTTTTCATAATACATTCTTTGCATATTCAGTACATCGTGACCAAAGGCTCCCCTAATGTTTACCTGCAGATCAAAGTTCTTAATCTGAAAAGAGTTATTCCAGCCCATCAGGTATTTAGGAATTCCGTTCCCATAATACTGACGGTCCTCGGCAGTCGATTCTGCAATGGGTATAACTTGTCCATCCTTGTTCTCTACCAACCATTTCCCATTGTCATCTACCCCTACACTTTTAAGTACAAAGAATTGGCCAATGGGGCCACCAACTTTTACACGATGGGTTGATGACTGAATAGGCTCGCCAGTGTAACCTGCATCAAAAAATTCAGTAGTTACGTCAAACTGTTTATTAGACAAATCAACCAATTTGTTTTTATTAGTCGAATAGGTAATGTTGGTGTTCCATTTCAGCATTTTGCTGTCTACTGCTTTAATATTTAAAAGTGCTTCAAATCCTGAATTTTTCATTGTTCCCGCATTAAGGAACATGTTACCGGTTAAATATGGAGGAACAGGCACGGGGAAATTATAAAGCAGGTCTTCTACATTCCGTGTATAATAGTCGAGGGATCCGGTAACCCTGCTTTCAAATAAACCAAAGTCGACACCAACATTATATTCTTTCTTTTTCTCCCATCGCAAATCCGGATTAAAGTTTCTTGTTGGAACAAATCCCTGAACCCATTTACCATTAATAAATGCACCTTCGTTATAAGTAAAATCATAACTGCTCTGAGACATATAGGGTTCATTCGCAATTGTTCCTGTAACACCATAGCCTGCCCTTAACTTCAAGTCTGATACTACTGCAATATCCCGCATGAAATTCTCTTTGTTTACTCTCCAGCCAATAGAGGCAGCCGGGAAAGTTCCCCATTGATTGTTCACACCAAATTTTGACGATCCCTCTCTTCTTACACTTGCCATAAAAAGATATTTTTCATCCCAGTTATAAGTAAGACGTCCAAAAAAACCGGCAAGCTGCCATTTACTTTTGAAACTGGTCATTTCCGCCAGTCCTCTTTTTAATGCGGAACCAGCTTCCAATTGATTCCAGGTATATGCATCTGTAGGAAAATCAAAATTATAAGCACTGAAGTTTTCAAAAGTTGCATCTTGCCAGCTATAGCCACCAAGCAATGTAAAATTGTGGTTATTGATGCTCTTTGCATAATTAGCCGTTAACTCAATCAGGTTTTCTTTATTAGAATAAGTAGACCGTGAAGCAGTTCCGTTCAACTGACTTTTGGTTGTATTTACGTGATCGAAAGTAGTACTATTACCATTCAGATTATTGTTTTGTACATTAGAAGCTAGTATTTTTAGGCTTAGATCCTTTATCGGGCGATAGTCAAGACTTCCGCTAACCCGCATCTCCCGAAAAGTATTGTCGTTTGTTGCCTCATTAATTCTGGAAAGGGGGTTATCGTAAAAATAAACTGCTCTTTCCTGCCATTTTCCGTCCTCAGTTAAAATTCTGTCTGTAGGATTACGTATCATCGCCTGTCTGTAAGCATATCCATCGGCTCCTCCCTGAGTGGAGGATGTTGTTCGGTTGATCACCTGAATATTGGTTTTTAACTTATCATCAAACATGGCATGATTTAAATCGGCCCGAATGGTAAGTCGTTCCTGACCGGTACGCAAAAATATGCCCTCCCAGTTTCGATAGTTTACTGACCCGGTTAAGTTTGTAGTTCCGGTACCACCAAAAAAACTTATGTTATGGTTCTGACTTACCGGATTTTGTAAAATCTCATCCAGCCAATCGGTATTACTTCCAAAATCTGTATAATTCTTACCCTCGGCAATTAATCGCCTGTAATCATCAGCGGTCATCAGTTCGGGCCTTCTTGCAATTTTTTGAACGTTTACATAATTTGTATATTCAATTGTTGCCTTTGATTTACCTCGATTTTTCCGCGTAGTGATCAGGATTACACCGCCAGTTGCACGTGTTCCATATATCGCTGCAGCTGAACCATCTTTTAAGACATCTATTGATTCAATATCTTCGGGAGAAACTGTATTTAAACTTCCCGGAATTCCATCTACCAGGACTAAAGGTTCAGAAGATCCATTGATGGAATTCAACCCCCTCAGATTGATTTGTGTGCTGGCAGTGGGATCGCCAGAAGGCGTTGTAATCCTGAGCCCGGCAACTTTACCCTGAACGAGCTGTGCGGCATCTCTTACTGCTCCTTTTGTGAAATCCTCGGATTTTACCGTGGCGATGGAACTGGTTACCTCTCCTCTTTTTTGGGTACCATAACCCACTACCACAACTTCATTTAGCCCTCTGCTTTCCGGCTCCAGCTTTACATTGACTGTGTTTTGTCCATTGAGTGAAACCTCCTGAAGTTTATACCCGAGATAACTAAATACAAGCTGCGCATTGGCATTAGAAACCTTAAGGATAAAACTACCTTTATTGTCTGTACTTGACGCATTTGTTGTACCTTTTTCATTGACAGAAACACCAACCAGCGTAGTTCCGTCTGCAGAATCATAAACTGTTCCTTTTATTGTAATTGCATTTTGGGCATACAATTGACAGGGAAGAAGGAAGAGCAAAAGAAACCATAATCCATTACTACGGTGTTTGTAACACTCATTTTTTGCTTTCATACTTAAACCTAGTTTAGTTAATTGACTGATATATTTAACTCGGTTAAAGTTAGAAGCAAATAAATGAGGATAGTTTTCGTATTTTATCAGGTATCAATCCATTTTTACCCCGTTTGTGGCCTTGGATTTAAATAAGTGTTTTTTTTGGTAGCTTCTTAATTAAAAGGCGGAATCCCTGATGTCTTCAATTTCTGAAACAGTATTTGCCAGATGTTTACCCAGCATGCGGGCTCCTCCCTCCTCGATCACAAAATCATCTTCAATCCTGACACCTCCAAAATTCCGGAACTTTTCTACAGCTGGGTAGTTTATAAAATCTGAGAACAAACCTGAAGCGGTATAGCGGTCAATTAATTCTTTATTAAAATAAATCCCCGGCTCAACTGTGACCACATAACCTGGATGTAGCTCCTTGCCCATCCGCAAGGACTTTAGGCCGAACTGACTGGTATTTTTTTTCAACTTATCCGAATAACCCACATATTGTTCACCAAGATCTTCCATATCGTGAACATCAAGTCCCATCATATGCCCGGTACCACATTGAAAGAATAAAGTGTGTGCTCCAGCGGCTACTGCATCTTCGACATTCCCTTTCATTAATCCCAATGCTTTCAGACCGAGAGTTAAGCTCTTGCAAGCCTGAAAATGGATGTCAAGATACCTTGTGCCTGGCGAGAGCATTGCTGAGGCATCCCGATAAGCCTGCAATACAATTTCATAAATATCTTTTTGTTCAATGGTAAATCGTTTGGAAACGGGGAAAGTACGGGTAAGATCACTTGCATAACCACCTGCCGTTTCCACGCCCGAATCGTTAAGTACGAGTTGCCCCTCCTTTAATCGATTGCCCTGATAATGGTTGTGCAGGATCTCTCCATTTACCGTTAATATAATCGGGTAGGCCAGGTTACCTCCGGAAGCCAGGGCTGCCTGATGGATGGCTGCTGCAACTTCTCTTTCGTACATTCCAGGTCTGGTGGCCTGCATCACGTTCAGGTGTATATCTGCAGATACTGATGCTGCCTTATCTATCTCAATGAGTTCTTCCTCCGACTTCACAGACCTTTGTGAAACAACAGCTTTCACAAATTCAACCGAAGAAGCCGTATTCAATTCCTCAATATCAATCTTTAACAGGGCAGCCAGCTTGATCTCATTATCTGCACGATAAGGAGGTAAGAAATGAACACTTCTACCCCTATGTTCTGCCTGCTCAACATAACTTTTAAGTGCACCAGGTATCTGGACTTCATCTATTCCGCATTTTTCACACTTGCTCTTTAATGACTCTTGCCTTCCCATCCACACTAGTTCATCTAAAGTCATTTCTGCTCCAAAAATGATTTCCCTGTTTTCATCAATATCTATGATCGCCGAAAGCGTTGGCACATTGATTCCAAAATAATACAGGAAAGTACTATCCTGTCTAAAGTGATAAGTATTATCTCTGTAATTCATCGGGCTTTCGTTGTTGCCCATGAAAAGTAGAATCCCGTTGTTAAATTTAGATTTGAGAACTTGTCTCCTTTTAATATAGATTGATTTATTAAACATAAGATGATATTTGATTAACTACCAATTAATCATTTTACTTTCCACTCATGAATACCCGAAGATTGTTCTATCGGCAGCTGAACTTCAAGTTTCAAGGCTTTGGTATTTACCGGTTTAAATTTAAGAAAATTAAACTGGTCCTTAGCGATTCCCGAATCACTTAATATTTCAACAGGTATCCAGGCGCCGTCTTTCAAATATAATACCTTATATGAAAGCGGAATCCGGCAACCGCCCCATGGCCCATCGTCATACCAATAAACTCCGGATTCTGAAACGGTTTGGTTTTCAGAAAAATCATATTGCACATATTCGGTGGTGTTCTTTTTTGGCCACCAATGCAAATAGGGATAATTGGTATCCTTTGAATCGGCAGGTTCATATTGATCTTTGATTGCCCCCAATAAACGCGGGTTATCTAATGAAGAACTCACCTTACTTAAAGAGGCAATAGTTGGTGCTGGCTGTGGTCTGGCTGAGGAAGCCTCATAAGGAATCCAAACGGTCATATCACTTGATCCGCGATTTGCCCAGGCATAATATGGAATTGCAGTAACCTTTTGTTTTACCTGAATTAATTCATCGGAACTCACTTGTCTTTTAGTACCTGTTCCTTCAACTGAGATCTCCTGGATTTCGTTTAATTTTTCTTTATTAAATGCTGTAGTAGTTTTGGCATCTTTATCGACCATGATATTTTGAACCAGCCCGTCTTTGTTGTCTTGCCCCTCAAGGCAGTATACAATTGGTCCACGCTGAAAAGCAAATCTGCCAACATCATCTTTTACCTTCGCATTGGCAATCACCTTCTGAACTTCCATTGGCAGATCGAGTATAAGTTGATCTCCTTTTTTCCATTGACGTGCTACAACGGCATAACCCTTGATCATTTTATAAACTGCAGGTTTTCCGTTCAGCAGTAATTTGAAGGACGATTTAGCCTGATCCATATAGGTATACAAATCACCCGGTACAGGCGACTGAGCAGCCCATCCCGGAATCCGAATATTGAGGGCAAATGTGGATGATTTCTCGGGGTTGATGATGATCTCCACTTTTCCGTTCCATGGATACCCTGTTGTTTGAGTAAGTGTGACTTTAGTTGCTTTAAGATTTACCTCAGCCGTATTACTCATAAATAAGTTCACATAGAGGTCATTGTTGTTCTGTGCATAAACATAGCCTGGTACAGAGGGCAAAAAACGGGTCATATTAGAAATACAGCATGCACAGGCAAACCAGGCACTGCGCTGATGTTGGTGCATAGAAGCCAGGGGATTGGGGTAAAAGAAACGATCGCCACTTAAAGATACACCTGAAAGTAAGCCATTGTAAAGTGTTCTTTCTAAAACATCCATGTATTTGGCATCACCATGTAACTGGAACATTCTGCTGTTCCAGTAGATATTAGCGATGGCTGCACAAGTTTCTGCATAGGCAGACATATTTGGCAGTTGATAAGCCTCCCCAAATGCCTCTCCTGCACCAGTAGCTCCAATACCGCCGGTGATGTACAGTTTTTTATAAACCACGTCTTCCCAGATTTTATCTATAGCGTTAAGATAGTTCTGATCGCCGGTCAATGCGGCAACATCAGCCATCCCGGTGTACATATAAGTTGCCCTTACTGCATGTCCAACAGCAGTACGCTGGTCTATAACTTTGGCATTTGCCTGGTTATATGCATCACCCTTAGGACCCCTTACATCCAGGAAAAACTTGGCAAGATCCAGATATTTCTGATTGCCCGTAATGCGATAAAGACGAACAAGACCTATTTCAACTATCTGATGACCCGGATAGATCTGGAGTTTGCCGGGGCCGAAATCTTTGACCAGCAAATCAGCATTCTTGAGGGCAATATCAAGTAAAGTTTTTTTTCCTGTTGCCTCATAATAGGCTGCTGCCGACTCAAATAAATGGCCTGAGTTGTACAGTTCATGACTCAGTTCCTCTTCCTTTTCCCATCGTTTACTTCCTATCCATTCATGAGGTTTCTTTGCATTTGCCGTACGAAAAGTAAATAAGTAGCCGTCCTTTTCCTGTGCCTTGCCAATTATAGTAATCAGCGAATCTATATAATGCTCCAGGGCCGGATCTTTCTTCACCTGCATCGCATATGAGGCACCCTCAATTACTTTGTATACATCCGTATCATCAAACGTAAATTGAGAAAGCTTACCTTCCATTTCATGTGCAGCCATTAAAAAGTTGTCTATCCTTCCATTATCTTCACATTTTTGCAATGTATAAGGGATTGTGACTGTTGCGTTAACTTGCATTTTTGGAGCCCAGAATTGGTCGTTTACATGGACATGCGTAAAAGCCACAGGCTGTATAGGGTAATCTTTCTTCTGCTGCGCGCTGGCAGGTAGAACAGCGATTCCGACAGCCAGTATCAGGAGTGATGATTTCATTTTAATATACTTAAATTCTCAAAAAACCGGTTATGGCAACTTATTTTCCTTCAAAAATAGGCTTATTACCAAGTACTAATGAGGCATTTATTAACAGTTATTAGATGAAATTTAACTATTTAACTAATCTAATCCCCTTCAATGTAGGCTGTACCACTTTTATATTACCCTCGGCATCAAACTCCATTTTATCGATACACACTTCACGGTTATAACCTGCAGACTGCCCCATGCTCAATCCTGCCGGACGAGTAAAGCGATGGTAAACAATATACCATTCATCCTTACCCGGCACCTGAATAACAGAATTGTGTCCGGTAGCGTAAATGGCCTGTGATTCGTCTTTAGAAAGAATCAGGTTATTTTCCGGCAAACTGATTTTACCTGTTGGCGAATCGGAAACACCATACCTAACACCATAGTCTGCATCTCTCGTATCATTCTGCGACCATAAAAAATAGTATTTTCCATTTCTGTAGAAAACTTCAGTGCCTTCCCTGAAAGTTTTATCTGGAGTGATGACTTTAATTGATGAAGAGTCTATCGATATCATATCTTCATTCAACAAAGCTACAGCCATATAACCATTACCCCAATACAAATAACTTTTGCCTGTTTTAGGATCGGTAAATACATCGGGATCGATCTCTTGCCCACCTTTTATTCCTGCAGGCTTACCTGCAATCAGCGCCTTACCGCTATCCTTAAAAGGACCAGATGGGTCTTCAGAAACAGCAACCCCTATTTTTTGTGCAGCGGTAAAATAGTAATAGTATTTGTAGCTATTACCTACCTTCTTTTCTGCGATGGTAGGTGCCCATGCATTTTTCTTAGCCCAACTTACGTCTTTGAGTAAATCGACAATCACCCCTTCATCTTTCCAGTCCACAAGGTCAGGGGAAGAGAAGGTTTTAAAATAAGTTCCTGACCAGTCATGAAAACCGTCGCTGGTAGGGTATAAATGGTATTTTTTAGTTTTCTTAGAATATAGGATTTCGGGGTCTGCATAGTAACCATTCAATACTGGATTCAGATCGATAGCAGCCGTAACTTCATACACAAGGGGCTTATGCCCCGGCAATGTGATTTTTACTTTAACAGGTCCTTTCGTAAAGTCAAAAGGTCCTTTCGGACTAATGCTCATACCAGGAAACAGCACAAATTCCGGATCGAAAGACCTCAATGAAGTCCCGTTTTTTACCGGAAGGTAAACCTTTGAGTTTAGGGTATCGATCACAATGTTATTTTTCTTAATCGCCGGTGATTGTCCAGACCCCATTACATCCGCTCGGGTGTACCATTTTTTTAATAGGACTGCCGCTTCTGCAGTTGTGATTGGCAATACAGTGCCATGGCGCGGGTGAAAGTTCATCCTTACTTCATGATCAACCACTGTAAATTGCTTGAAATCTTTAGTCTTTGTAAACTGATAGCGTCCCTTAGTGTATACATCATACATCAAGATATACCCCTCTCCATTATTGAGTTTAAATACCCCCGCACCTTCTACCGGATCTTTAGTTTGTTGTACTGTACCAGGACGCGCCACATAACCTTCTTTTAACTTATCAGACACTGCCACCCGAATTCCTTTTTCACTGTCTTCGGTTTTGTAAAACAAGTGGTATTTCCCCTGGTCGAAGACGATGTCTCCATCAATGCAGGGACCATTTGTCGGGCTGAAGAAGAGTTGTTTTGGCTCAGTCTCCAGATCCGTAAAATCCTTATTAGCATACGCCCAATAAATGATATCAGGACCTGCTCCATGTTTCATCGACCAATAGATCATATACTTGTCTGCTTCTTTATCGTATATAGTTTGAGGTGCCCATACACGTAATAAGCTGTCCTGATTAGGGAAACGTTTCTGGATATTGACAATACTTGAAGTCCAGTTAACCAGATCGGCAGATTTCAACAATACCATTGCCCTATTAGAATCCCAACCTTTTGCAGCCACCATATCGGTAACCACCATATAGAAGGTCTTACCATCGGCTCCACGCAAAATGTGCGGATCACGTACACCTCCGGTAGAACTTATTACTGCCGAACTGATCACAGGTTTATCAGCATTTAGCGCACGGTAGGTATAACCATCGTTGCTTAAGGCAAACCTGATGGATTCCTCCGTTCCGTTATTTCCTGTAAAATAGGTAAAAAGGTAAGCCGTTTTTTTCGATTGCTGGGCAGAGGTGGTCCTTAAATTTATGATAAGCACCATGGTACCGAGCACCAGTGCGCGTAGACAATAACTGATTTGTATATTCATTTGTGGTTCATTTATGTTATTATTTTTTCACCAACCGCAATTCGTAGATGCCCGCGGTCTCTGAGCCATCCTCTGCAACAAATTTAACTCTTAATTTTGAAGAAGACGTTTTTAGCATTTCCTGAGGAATGATGTAGTCTACCTCATAAAATTTGTCGCCCACGCTACCGTCCAGGCTCACTGAAGCCAGCAATTGGTCGTTCATCAATATCTTAAATCTCCGGTTCTTATCCCCTCCGTAGTAGGTCAGTCGCAGACAGTGGGCTTCCTTATTTTGGTCTGTCAGTTCATAGCTGAACCAACCTTTGGCAGTACGCCAGTGTCGATCCTGGAACACCCCATTACTAGTCTGCTCTGCTTTAAAAAAATGATCAGACTCCGGTTGTTGTTCGCCCGGAAACACCATATCTATAGTAACGCGGGCAAGTTCATCGGCAATCCGTTGTTGTTCAGCCATTTTCTTCTTTAAAGCCTCCAACCCTGCTTTCGTTTCCACCTGCCAGTAGACAACATACCTGGAATCGTGAAGCTTGTAAAAAGGTGTCAGTTCCAACGTCTTGTATTGCTCGGGATAAATAAGATCGGATGCTGTAAATGTCAAAGCTTTGCCCTTCACCGGCTTGATCAACGAATCCTTATTCTGTCCATCATGAACAAACATCGGCATGTCCTGCAAGGGATATTGTTTTCCTGATGCAATATGCCCCATCCGGCTTTCATCAGCAAATAAACCCTTTAAATTGGCAGTATCTGTTTTGGCAGCAAGCAGAACAGGCCCATGCAGCACCGCCGCATAGTTCGATCCATCCGGCAGTTGTTCGGTATAAGTCTTCATCGGAAGCAACAGTTCCACCCGATCGCCCTTTTTCCAGGCCCTTGTGAGAGAAATATAGCCCCCTGGCGTTGCATTAGCAGCCACTGCTTTTCCATTCACCAACACCTGCATCGCTCCTTCCGGAACCCATACAGGATACCTGACTTTCAAGGTAAAACGGCTCGCTTTTCCGCTGGTCATCGTAAAAGTTGTTTTTTCTGATTCCGGAAATTGAGTCTGCTGCTCAAAACTTAGTCCTTTCTCTTTCCAGTTTAAACTGGAAGGGATAAATAGATTCAGGTACAGTATATCATCCTGAAACGCATAGATCAACTCATTGTATTTGGCATGATTTTCTAAACCTGAGCCTACGCAACACCAAAAACTCGTTTCAGGCTGGGAATACACCCGGTAATGTCCAGGTCTCATAGGAGTGAAATAGACAAATCCTCCTTTGTCTGGATGTTGTGAGGATAAAATATGGTTGTAAACGGTACGTTCGTAATAATCTATATAACCAGCAAGCCCCTCTGACTCATAAAATAGTTTTGTAAGTTTGAGCATATTGTAGCTGTTACAAGTTTCTGGTCCTTCTACACTATTGATCATTCCCGAAAAGTCGTTTAGTGGATTAAAGTGTTCCCTCACACTATTACCTCCGTTCGCTACTGTCCGATGGTGTACCACTTCATTCCAAAAGAACGAAGCTGCTTTTTGGTAAATACTATCTTTATTCAGATCAGCTATGCGCTTGAATCCGATTACCTTTGGTATTTGTGTATTGGCATGAATCCCATTCAACTGATCTTTACCCTGAGCCAATGGATCCAGGATGGAATGATCGGAAAACTGATAAGCCAATTTTAGGTATTTCTGATCTCCAGTGATTTCGTATACATCGGCCAGTACTTCATTGATGCCCCCATGCTCGGACTTCAGCATTTGCTGAATCTGCTGGTCATTCAATTTAGAAGTTAACCAAACAAACCAATCGCTGTATTTGATCAGCATTTTTTTTGCATCAACATCGCCTGTATACAGATAAGCATCACGCAATCCGGCAAGTATCTTATGGATATTGTAAAGTGGTACCCATTTACCATTGAGGCTAAAAGTTCCGGCGTCTATTTTTCCCCGGGCTATTTCTTCCCATAGTTTGACGCTGCCAGGCACCCCGCCGATGTAGCCTGTTGGACTCGCATCCTGACATTTCTTTAGTTGCGACAGCATATATTTGAGCCGCTTTTCTATCCTTTGATCGCCAGTAGCGGCATACATCAGCGACAGTGCAGTCAAATAATGTCCACCTATATGTCCATCCAACCCGGTATTTTCCCAATTAGGATAACTTTGTACATATGGCTTTAATCCTGCTTCTCTCAGATAAGGCATCAATAACCGGTCGACATCCAGTGCCAGCATATAATGCAGGTCTCTCTCTTGTGCTTGCTTAAAAACACCATTCAGCAACCTTACCTCTTGTGATTTAAACAGCTTGAAAGGATACTTTTGCTGTGCAGGTAACAGGCTCCAGGAAATACTAAGCGACAAGCAGACACCATACTTCAAAAACCTTCGAATTGTTTGCTTACCAGTCATTTTATTTATAACTAACCTTCAACATGACAAATGAATTTGCAGGCAATTTCAGTGCGGCAGTTTTCCCTTTTAATTTGAGTGCAGCTTGTGTAGGAGCAATCGCTAAGGGTTTATCGATCGTGTTTTGATCAGTCAAATGGCCTTTTAATACAGTCAACTGAGCCTCACTTCCTACTAATTTTAAACCCTCAAAAGAAACTTGCTTGTTCTGTTCAGTATCTCTGGTGTTGACCAGCTTCACGATCAGTTCTTTCTTCATACTGTCGACCACTGCCGATACATACAAACCATCCAGACCAGAAACTGACTTTCCTGCTGCTAATGCAGAAGCAACCTGAGTCCCTTTGTTGGTAGAAAACAACTTTTGAACGTAGTAATTTGGTGTACCGTAAATATTCATATTGTCTACCCAAATTAAGTCAGGAGCCCACTGCCAACCTTCTGTATTAGCAAACAAAGGCGCATAAGAAGCCATATTTACTACGGCGGCATTACGCTCCAGCCCAGTCATAAAGGCTGCTTCGGCAATTGCCGCCTGCCAGATGTTTCGGTTACTTCCTGTAGTTTTTCCATCTATATGAGCAGCGTACTCACCTGCAAAAACCTTTGCTCCCTTACGATCGTAGCTGTCGTATCGGGAAGCATTTTTCAGAAACCATTCAGGAGAACGGTAATAATGTTCATCTATGATATCTGCCCCCATTGTACGCAGTTCTTTGTCCAGAAAATGAAACCGATCACTATCAGGATCTGTACCCGAACTGTAAATCAGGTTTATCTTTGGATATTTTGCTTTGATGGCCTTTTGAAAGGCTTTGGCGCGTTCAATATACTGCGGCCCCCAATTCTCATTGCCTACACCCAAATACTTCAAATTAAAAGGTTCAGCATGCCCCATTGATGCCCGGACCTTACCCCATTCCGATGAAGCATCACCATTAGCAAACTCAATCAGATCCAAAGCATCCTGTACATAAGGATCCAGCTGATCCAAAGGAACTACTTCGGCAGTATTGAATTGACATGCCATTCCACAGTTCAGAATTGGCAATGGCTCAGCCCCTATATCTTCTGCCAATTGGAAATATTCAAAAAAGCCCAGTCCAAAGGTTTGAAAGTAATCAGGTGAAGGGCGATGTGCGAACTCCGTATTCCAGCGATTCATGATTAACTGACGCTCCTCTATTGGCCCTATTGTTTTCTTCCACTGATACCTGTTGGCCAGATCGGTTCCTTCTACAATACAACCACCCGGAAAGCGGATGAAACCTGGCTTCATGTCTGCCAACATCTGTATCATATCTGCACGCATGCCTTTCTTACGACCCTTCCAGGTATCTGCAGGAAATAAAGAAATCATATCCATATCCAATACCCCATTCCCTTCAAACCAAATGTTCATCTTAGCTTTTGCTGCTGTAGTACCAGCTTTAAAATTCACCTCTTGTTTCGCCCATTTCCCTGATATATCAGTCGGTTTTAATACACCAGTTCCTAATATATTATTCTGTTCATCTACCAATTCTACATGCAATGTGATTCCTGGACTCTGCTGTCTGTACATCAGGGAAAACTCATATTCAAGGTCTTTTTTTATACTCATCCCACCTTTGAATCCCTCATTGGTTAAACCGGCCTGTCCTTTTGCAGCATCTTTTATAGTCGCTCTAAGAAATCTTGGATTAGCGAGCTGAGCATCTTGTCTGTTCAGCACAAGCAGGTCGCCCTCTTTGATCTTATCGCCTTTTACAGACCACCCCATCAATGGCTTTAAAAATTCAAAAGACCGGTTCTTTACCATTTCGGCATAGATCCCACCATCGGCTCCCATGTTAATGTCTTCAAAGAAAACGCCCCACATAGTTGGTGATATTTTTCCCTCAGACTTAGCCGCATTGACCACAATAACATCATCTTGTTGTGCACTCGCCCTAAAAAAAGTCCCCGCAATGAGCAGAGCGATTAAATTGCTTTTGTATTTCATCTTAACCGAAATTGAAAAAAATTTATACTTGGTTATCATATCTTGTTTATCAGATTGTCTTCACTGAAGAAGTCCCGGGATTTTCAGCTCAGTTAAGGGCTAATGTAGGAATTTTAAATTAAACGTCAAATTAACGATTATTAATTTTGTAGCTTTGATTATTATTTTTATAAATTGCTTTCATAACTCAAAAAAACCAAGTAAACTACTTTTGACAAACGATCCCCTCAACATGATAACCTATTCTGACCAAGTGCGCGTTCTGGTTGCAGTCGACTGCATCATCTTTGGCTTTGACGGCGACCAACTACAAATTTTATTGATTAAAAGAGGATTTCAACCAGCAAAAGATCAATGGAGCTTAATGGGTGGCTTTGTCGGAAAGAAAGAAACCCTGGACGGTGCAGCCGAACGCATCCTGTTTGAACTTACAGGACTAAAGGATGTTTATCTGGAACAGCTGAGCGCTTATGGAAACCCGGAACGAGACCCAATTGAACGTACCGTATCAGTAGCTTACTTTGCATTAATAGACATCAATACTTACAAAACACAGATCAGCGACAGGTATCATGCCGAATGGTTCCTCATCAATGAAGCCCCATCGCTTATCTTTGACCACAACAACATGGTTGAGGAAGCCCAAAAAAGGATCCGTTATAAAGCCGCACTTCACCCAATACTGTTTGAGCTAATGCCTACCAAATTCACCATCCCGCAATTACAGAATTTATATGAACAGGTTTATAATGCCAAAATTGACAACCGGAATTTTATCCGCAAAGTCAACTCTACGGACTTACTAATCAAACTTACTGAAAAAGACAAGTCCAGTTCCAAACGTGGGGCTTTTTACTACACTCTGGATAAAACCAAATACAAAGCTAAATTCCAATCTTTTTTAAATTTCATACCGAACCCAGAGAATCTTATTAGCTGATAATCAAAATAATGTGAAATAAATTTCATAATAATTTTCTTTTGTTAAAAAAATAAACGTTAATTAGACGTTTATTGTAGTTACTATGAATTTAACCAAATATGTCATCGGTATAGATTACGGATCGGATTCTGTTCGTTCGGTAATTGTTAATACCGAAAATGGAGCAGAGGTATCCTCTTCAGTTTATTATTATAAAAGGTGGCAAAAAAACCTCTACTGTAAGCCATCATTAAATCAGTTCAGACAGCATCCACTTGACTACATCGAGGGATTGGAGCATACCATTAAAGAGTGTATCGCAAAAGCGGGTGGTGCAGCAATAGCAGATTCCATAAAAGGAATTGCCGTAGATACTACTGGCTCTACTCCGGTAGCGGTTGACAAAACCGGAACACCCCTTGCCCTCACTCCTGGCTTTGAAGAAAATCCAAATGCCATGTTTGTATTGTGGAAAGATCATACAGGAATCAAAGAAGCAGCGCAGATTAATGAGCATGCCACAAAATTTAAAACAAACTATCTTAAATATGTGGGAGGAATCTACTCTTCAGAATGGTTCTGGGCAAAACTGCTTCATGTGTTAAGAGAAGATCCTGCTGTTCGTGACGCGACCTTTTCATGGGTAGAGCATTGTGACTGGATCCCTTTCTTGCTAACTGGAGGCGATGACGTCAGAAAAATGAAAAGGAGCCGCTGTGCAGCGGGACATAAAGCCCTTTGGGCAGAAGAGTTTAACGGCCTTCCGCCAGATGATTTTTTTAGCAAATTAGACCCCCTATTGTCTGGATTTACTGAAAAACTATTTCAGGACACCTATACTTCAGACGAACCTGCTGGAAGATTAAGTGAGGAATGGGCCGAGAGATTAGGATTATCAACAGATGTAGTTGTTGGTGTAGGTGCTTTTGACGCACACATGGGTGCCGTTGGTGGACAGATATTACCATATCACCTTTGCAAAATCATGGGGACAAGTACCTGCGATATTCTTGTTGCCCCCTTGCAAGACCTGGAAGGCAAATTGGTAAAAGGCATTTGCGGACAGGTAAATGGCTCAGTTATACCGGGAACAATAGGACTTGAAGCTGGTCAATCGGCCTTTGGTGATGTATATGCATGGTTCAAAAACTTAATCAGCTGGCCATTGAATCATCTGCTCACTGAATCTGCTTTAATCGATCAGGCTACAGCCGTTGCTTTAAAAGATGAGCTGGAAGCAAAAATTATTTCCCGTCTAAGCGAACAAGCTGAACAATTAGGCGACGAAGATTACGCAGAGCTCGCCGTGGACTGGTTAAATGGAAGACGAACGCCTGATGCCAACCAGGAACTTAAAGGAGCCATAGCCGGTTTAAGTCTGGGAACCGACGCGCCAAAATTTTTCCGAGCCTTAGCTGCAGCAACCTGTTTTGGGGCAAAGAGTATCGTTGATAGGTTCGAAGACCAGGGTGTACCTGTAAAAGGAATAATTGGTATAGGAGGAGTAGCCCAAAAATCACCTTACATCATGCAGATGATGGCCGATGTATTAGAAATGCCAATAAAAATTCATCGATTTGAGCACACCTGCGCACTCGGAGCGGCCATGTTTGCTGCAGTAGCAGCCGGTATCCATCCAAATATTGAAACTGCAATGGAAGCAATGGGAACAGGATTCGAAGCAGAATACCAGCCCAATCTGAATAAACGAAGAATGTATCGCCAGCATTACCAGGAATATCTGGCTTTAGGTAGATATCTGGAGAAGTACAATAAGAGAGAAATCAAACCTTATGTATCATGAGCATTTATAAAATAATACGTGAAACTGCCTATGAGGCTAACATGGAATTACCAAGGCTAGGTCTTGTGTTGTTCACTTTTGGAAATGTTAGCGCGGCCGACAGAGATGAAGGTGTTTTCGCTATCAAACCAAGCGGAGTGCCATACAAAGATCTTTCACCAGATAAAATGGTTATCGTTGATTTTGACGGAAATACTGTTGAAGGAACGCTCAGACCATCCTCTGATACCAAAACCCACGCTGTGTTATACAAACATTGGGAAGGAATCAATGGCATTGTACATACCCATTCAACCTATGCCACGTCCTGGGCACAGGCACAAATGGATATACCTATTTTTGGTACTACCCATGCCGATCACCTCACTGTGGATGTACCCTGTGCACCACCAATGAGTGATGAGATGATTAAAGGAAACTACGAATACGAAACAGGCTTTCAGATCATTAATCACTTTACTGAGCTCGGTTATAGTCATCATGAGGTTGAAATGATACTAGTGGGAAATCATGCTCCGTTTACCTGGGGTAAGACAGCAGAAAAAGCGGTATACAATAGTGCAGTACTGGAATCAATTGCACATATGGCCTTGCTAACAAGGCAAATCAATATGCACTCACCAAAATTAAAAGATGCATTAATAAAAAAGCATTTTGAACGTAAGCATGGTCCGGACAGTTATTATGGTCAGTAAAAAAATAACATTAACAGGGGTACTCCTGATTGGAGCCCTGATAGGCGTAAATGCACAGCAAAAAGACTTTCATGATTGGGCTAAGACACCTCCTATGGGATGGAACAGCTGGGATTGCTTTGGCCCCACTGTAGTGGAATCTGAGGTGAAAAGCAATGCAGATTATATGTCTAAAAATCTGAAAGCTTTTGGATGGGAGTATGTGGTGGTAGACATTCGCTGGTATGTTGGAAACGACAAAGCGCATGGTTATAATGAGACGGATCCAGACTATGTACTGGATGAATACGGCAGATTTCAACCAGCAGTAAACCGCTTCCCTTCAGCAGCAAGCGGTAAAGGGTTTAAGCCCCTTGCCGACTACATTCATAAAAAGGGGTTGAAATTTGGTATTCACATCATGCGGGGCATTCCGGTAGAGGCGGTAAAACGTAATCTGCCAATCATGGGGAGTAAGGCTACCGCCAAAGACATTTACAGCACAGATCTGCAATGTAAGTGGCTACATGACATGTACACTGTAGTGGCCGGACGTGATGGAGCACAAGAATATTACAACTCGCTATTTAAGCTATATGCATCGTGGGGTGTAGATTTCATTAAGGTGGATGACCTTTCCAGACCTTACCATACCGGAGAGGTAGAAATGATCCGTAAAGCAATCGCACTCACAGGTAGAAAGATCGTACTGAGTACTTCGCCCGGAGAAACACCTATGGCAAGTGCTTCCCATGTGCAAGGTCATGCCAATATGTGGCGCACAGTAGACGATTTTTGGGACAACTGGCCTATGTTGAAAGATCATTTTGATGTATTTGAGCGATGGAACAAATATCGCGCACCTGGTGCCTGGCCTGATGGAGACATGCTTCCTCTTGGGAAAATTGGAATTCGCGCAGAACGAGGAAATCCAAGAATGACGGCATTTACCAAAGATGAGCAATACACACTGATGACACTGTGGACGATATTCCGTTCCCCATTGATGTTTGGAGGTGACCTGCCAAGCAATGACGCCTTTACCCTTTCCCTATTAAACAACACAGAGGTGCTCAATATCCTAAACAACAGCACCAATAACAAACAATTGTTTCGTAATGAGGATGGAATCTGCTGGGTGGCAGATGATCCAAAAACTGGAGATAAATACGTCGCTTTGTTTAACCCGGGTGATGGCAATGAAGCAGCAAACATTTCTGTAAACTTGAATGACCTTGGATTTACCGGGGTCTGCAAAGTGAGAGATCTTTGGAGCAAGAGTAATAAGGGTAGGGCCAAAGGAACATATACAGCAACAATCAATAAACATGGAGCAGGTCTGTTCCGTATTTCAGCAATTAAGTAAAACACAGTATTAAGATATGATAAACTTAAAAGAATTAGAAATTTGGTTCATCACGGGTAGTCAGCACCTGTATGGAGAGGAGACGTTAAAGCAAGTAGCTGATCACGCAAAGCAAGTGGCATCCTCACTAGACGCTGCTCCGCAAATTCCCGTTAAAGTTGTTTATAAACCAATAGTAAAAACACCTGACGAGATATTTGAAACCTTGCAACAGGCCAACTTAACTACCAATTGCATTGGTGTAATCACATGGATGCATACTTTCTCACCTGCAAAAATGTGGATAAGAGGACTGAATATTCTTCAGAAGCCTTTATTACACCTACACACTCAATTCAACAGAGACATTCCCTGGGATACCATTGATATGGATTTCATGAACCTGAACCAGAGTGCACATGGAGATCGTGAATTTGGCTTTATTGTAACCAGGATGCGCAAAGATCGAAAAGTAGTGGTTGGACATTGGCAGGATCAGGAAGTATTAAGTGAAATTGATACCTGGACACGAGCCGCAGCTGGCTGGCATGACTGGCAAGGTGCTAAATTTGCGCGCTTTGGAGACAATATGCGCTATGTAGCCGTTACAGATGGCGACAAAGTAGAGGCTGAGCTCAAATTTGGCTTCCAGGTCAACACCTACGGCATCGGTGACCTTGTAGCCGTTATCAACAGCATTCCAGAGGAAGCTATCCAGGAGCTGTTAACAGAATATGAAGCAACCTACGTTATGGCAACTGACCTCCAGCGTGGCGGAGATAGACATGGTTCTGTTTATGAAGCTGCAAAGATAGAACTGGGTCTTAAGAAATTCCTGGAAGACGGCGGCTTTAAAGGCTTTAGTGATACCTTTGAAGATCTGCACGGTATGATTCAGCTACCGGGTATTGCTGCACAGCGATTAATGGCGGCAGGATATGGATTTGCCGGAGAAGGCGATTGGAAAACCGCTGCACTAGTACGTGCTTGTAAAGTAATGGGTGCCGGATTACCTGGGGCAAACGCCTTTATGGAGGACTATACCTACCACTTTGACCCTGCTAATTCAATGGTATTGGGCTCTCACATGCTGGAAGTAGATGCATCGTTGGCCAACGAAAAACCAAGACTTGAAGTACATCCCCTTGGTATCGGCGGGAAAGCAGATCCTGCCAGACTAGTATTCACTGTAGCCGGTGGAAATGCACTCAATGCTTCAATTATCGATATGGGTAACCGCTTTAGACTACTCGTAAACGAGGTAGAAGCAGTGGAACCCAAGCATAAGTTACCAAAGCTCCCTGTAGCACAGGTTTTATGGAAGCCGCTCCCTGATATGAAGACTGGCTGTGCAGCCTGGATCTACGCCGGAGGTGCACACCATACTGCATACAGTCAGAATCTGACAACAGCGCATTTACTGGATTTTGCAAACATTGCAGGTATAGAATACGTAAACATTGGAGCTGATACCAGGATCAACCAGTTCAGAAACGAACTTCAATGGAATGAAATCTTTTATAAATAAGGAAGATGTGCCGGATAAACGTAATTTACCGGCACATTAACCATTTGCTCAAACCAACCAAATAAGACCAATATGAACAACAATTTAGTAACTACAGATTATGTAGTTTTCATCATCTACTTTTTAATCGTCTCCGGTTATGGATATTTTATCTATCGCCAGCGTAAAAAGAATGAGCATGATGCCAAAGCATTCTTTCTAGCAGAAGGAACACTCACCTGGTGGGCTATTGGGGCCTCCCTTATTGCCTCCAACATTTCTGCCGAGCAATTTATTGGAATGAGTGGTGAGGGTTTTTTTCTTGGTATTGCAGTGGCCGCATACGAGTGGATTGCAGCAATCGCACTTATTATTGTAGCCGTATGGTTCATCCCGGTCTATCTTAAGAACAAGATCTACACCATGCCTCAATTTCTAAAGACCAGGTACAATGAGTCGGTAGCATTAATCATGGCCATTTTCTGGCTGTTTTTATATGTGTTTGTAAACCTAACGTCCATTCTTTATTTGGGTGCAGTGGCCATTAACGGGCTCACAGGTGGAGATTACCTGCATGTGATTATGATCGGGCTTGCGGTATTTGCACTGATCATCTCTTTAGGGGGAATGAAAGTAGTTGCCTATACCGACGTAATCCAGGTGGCGGTATTGATTTTTGGTGGATTAGTAACCACATACATCGCACTGACTGTTGTGGGCGAGAAGTTCGGTGTTGGAGCAAATGCCATTGCCGGTTTCAATGTTTTAATGGAACAGGCTCCAGAGCATTTCAAAATGATCATCCCTAAACCTACCGCAGAATCCACCCAAAATGAGATCAGCAAATACCTGACTTTCCCGGGACTAGCTTCTTACGTAGCTGGTATCTGGATCATCAACCTCAATTATTGGGGATGTAACCAGTATATCACTCAGCGCGCACTTGGTGCAGATCTGCAAACCGCAAGAACGGGAATACTTTTCGCTGGCCTTTTGAAGCTGATGATGCCATTGATCGTGATGTTGCCGGGTATTGCAGCCTATGTATTGTACAAAGGCGGGCACCTGCCTCAATTGATCGGTGGCAAAGATGGTGCATATTCAGCCATTCTTACCTTTTTACCTACAGGTCTTAAAGGGCTATCCGTAGCTGCACTTACCGCAGCTATTGTAGCCTCACTTGCTGGTAAAGTAAACAGTATCTCCACAATCTTTACACTCGATATTTATGCAAAATATTTCAAGAAAGGTACAGAAGAAAAGAACCTCGTATTAGTTGGCAGATCAACAGTATTTATAGGTATGATTCTGGCAGTTCTCTTTACCTGGAACGATTTATTAGGCATTGGTGGTGAAGGTGGTTTTACTTTCATTCAGAAATATACTGGCTTCATTAGTCCGGGTGTATTTGCCATGTTTATTCTTGGTATGTTCTGGAAAAGAACCACTGGTAGTGCGGCCATCGCCGGGGTATTGGCAGGTTTCCTGTTTTCGGTATTCTTTAACGAAATGGCACCGAGTCTGCTGGGTAACGATACTTTCTTATATACGGCCTACCCTAATGGCAAAGGTGGTTTTGAAATTCCATTCCATATCTGCATGGGTCTTTCTTTCTTCTTTACTATGGCCATTATGATTGTAATGAGTTTGGCTGGTCCTAAAGTAAATCCTAAAGCATTTGAACTGGATAAATCCATGTTCAAAGTTTCTCCATCTACATTGGCTCTGATTGTGATAACGCTCCTGATCATTGCTGCATTATATGTAAAATTCTGGTAGGTTATACTAAGCTGGCCATGTAACTTTATAAAATGAGGGAGTATCATAAATTATGATACTCCCTCATTTTATAAAGTTACATCGATCCGTAATAAGATCCAGGCAAAGAGTTATATTTGGTTATAGCAAACGTAATGAAAGTTCATCAATTTCTTCCATCCGATGTGCTTAAGCCTTTTGTAAACCGCTTTTTGGTTACAGAAAGTGAAGGTGATTTAACCAGGCAATTATTACCTGGTACCGCCCCTGTTATGGCATTACGTTTTAAAGGCGCAATATACCTAAACAATAGCCACAATAATCTGGGATTTGGGATTACTGGAATGTCTAAAGTTGCACGCCCGGTATACTATACCTCCGGCTCAGCAGTACTACTGGTGCTTTTCAATGAAGGCGGTGCCACAGCTTTTATAAACACTCCCCTAAACGAATTTTTGGGGCTGACCACAAATCTCGACACCGTATTTCCCATTGGACAGGTTCAGCGACTTGAAGAAAACCTGGAAACGATTCAAACGCATGCCGAACGTATAGCCGCAGTAGAAACCTTTCTGATCACACAACTTAAAAGAAATGGTAAAGATCCTATGATCAGTAAGGCTGTTGATATCATCAAATCCACAAGCGGTAATTATAAAATAAAAGATCTTGCCGCTACACTGAACATCAACATCGATTCTTTCGAAAAGCGTTTCCGCAGCCAGATAGGTACCTCTCCTAAACACTTCTCATCCATCATCAGAATCCGTTCCGTCATCAGCACTTACCAATCTCATCAAAATCTTACTGCAGTTTCACAGGAAACTGGATTCTTCGATCAAGCCCATTTCAATAGGGATTTCAAGACATTTACAGGCGAAAGCCCTGGTCAGTTCTTTAAAAAAGGCCTCCCGAAATGGTGAATCCCGAAATAGGATAAAACTTGATTTTGTACAATTTTTGATTTTCAGTGTAGCATAATTTTGTATTATTAAATTACCAGCACATGAAACATTTACCTTTAATTATCGCTATTACCAGCGCCCTCACATCACAGGCATCCGAAAAAAAACACGTCACCGTACTTGGAAAAGATATCGCTTATATAGAAACCGGAACTGGTGATCCTATTGTATTTTTACACGGCAATCCCACTTCATCTTATGTATGGAGAAACATCATTCCACAGGTATCCAACTTAGGGCGCTGTATCGCTCCTGATCTAATTGGGATGGGCGATTCAGAAAAGATTTCAGATCCGAAATCACACACTTTCGCCGAAAACAGTCGATATCTGGATGCTTTCTACGAAAAACTTGGAATTAAAAAGAACATAACATTTGTAGTTCATGATTGGGGTTCAGCATTGGCATTCGACTGGGCAAGCAGACATCCTAATGCCGTTAAAGGGATCGCGTTTATGGAATCTATTACCGTTCCCTACAAATGGGAACAGATGCCTCCAAAAGGAAAGGAAATCTTTCAGGCCCTACGCTCTCCTGAAGGTGAAAAAATGATACTCGAGGAAAACTCATTTCTTGAAGTTAACATCCCCTTATCGCACATAAATCCACTAACAAAAGAAGAACACGATGAATACCGCAGGCCCTTTGTTGTACCTGGAGAATCACGGCGACCAATGCTATCCTGGGCACGTCAACTCCCCTTTGATGCAGAACCAAATGCATTTACATCTGTAGCTACCAGGTATACGGCTTGGCTAAAGAAAAGCGCGGTACCAAAACTGTATATCGAGGCGAATCCCGGTATGAGCTCTCCCGATGCAAAACAGTTTTGCAACAGTCTGCCCAATACCACAAAAGTTGTCGTAAAGGGTCTTCATTATCCACAAGAAGACTCTCCAGTTCAGGTAGGTGCAGCTTTAGTGGCATGGCTTCAGGCTATTGGACTATGATGCTTTCAGAAGTATTTCCCATATATTAGCTTTAAAATCATTTCCTATGTTTAGACACTATTTCAATACTCTTACGGTTATTTTATTTTTTAGTTCTTTTCTTGCAACAGCTCAACAGGTAAAAGAACCAAAAGATACGCCAATAGAATGGTCTAAATCTTATCAGCCTTTTCGCATTGCCGGCAATTTATATTATGTGGGCACAGAAGATCTGGCCTGCTATCTCATTGTGACCCCAAAAGGGAATATCCTCATTAATACCGGGCTTGCCACTTCTCTGTCAGTGATTAAGGCAAATGTTGAAACCTTGGGTTTCAAATTTAATGATATCAAGATATTACTGACCACGCAGGCACACTATGACCATATGGGAGCTATGTCGGCAATTAAAAAAGCAACCGGAGCTAAATTTATGGTGGATGAAAAGGACGCCGCGGTTGCAGCGGATGGGGGCAGTTCAGATTATGCATTAGGAGGTCATGGACCTACTTATGAACCAATAAAAACTGATCGTTTATTGCATAATGGTGATACCGTGGGTTTGGATGATATGAAGCTGGTTATGCTCCATCATCCAGGTCATACAAAGGGTTCTTGTAGCTTCTTGTTCGATGTAAAAGACAAAGACCGGATTTATAAGGTCTTAATTGCCAATATGCCTACAATCGTGACGGAGAAAAAATTCTCCGAAGTAACTTCCTATCCTGAAATCGCTAAGGACTATGCTTATACAATAGGCGCCATGAAAAAGCTCACATTCGATATCTGGCTTTCCTCTCATGCCAGCCAGTTTGGGCTTCATAAGAAGCACAAAGCCGGTGGCGCTTATAATCCTAATGCTTTTATTGACAGGAAAGGATATGATAAAGTACTCCGGGATTTAGAAATTCAATTTTCCAAAAAAGACTGATTTTCGACCCGATAAGAAATTGGTGTTTTATTTCCCTCCCAGTCTTTTTTGTTCCGCGTCAAGCCCTGTCTGTCTGCTTCGTTCAGACTTAACACTGGTTTTTCCGAAACGATAGGTGAAAGTTAGCCTCACATTGGTCGAAGTACCCCATTGCTCAAGGTTATATACATTACCAGCCAGTGTGCTAAATACCCTGCCCCTCTGACTATGAAAAATATCACCAACTCCGAGTTTCAAATTACCATTCTGGTTTGGAAAACTGTAACGCAGGCCTGCATCAGCGGTCAGCATACTTTTCACTTTAAATCCTCCATCTATCTGTGCCGTACTGGCATATACTGAAGCGTCTGCACTGAAGAGCTTGTTTAGTGTAAAATTGTTCTGAGTATACAAACTGGCACTGAATTGCTTCGAATTAAGATCTGTTCCGTTAAGATCCGGTGCCTGGATTTGTTTATGATAACCAACAAGATTATTATTCAGGTTCCACCATTTACTTATTTTTACGGGGAAATTAAGCGTAAGTGATACCACATCATTAGAAGCAAGGTTAAGTACCGTCTGGTACATCGATTTTTTGGCTTCATTCTGTAATAAGATCTGTGTGATTACATCCGATGTATGTGAATAGGCAAGCGCAACGCTATATTTTTGTTTCCATAAATAAGTCGCTTCAAAATTTGTAGAATATTCCGGTTTAAGGTTAGGATTACCCTCGTTGTAGGTATACTGATCAAGGTAAAAAATAAATGGATTAAGGTTCTGATAATTTGGTCTGTTAATCTTTCTCGAATAAGACACACTGGCAACATTATCCGCATCGAAATTTCGGCTAAATGTTAACGAAGGGAAAAAATCAGTATAGGTTCGCTTATTCAACTGATTTATTGTAACCGAATTACCTGTAGACTGAGTCCGTTCTGCACGAAGACCAGTTTGCACCGAGAATTTACCTGTACTGATGTTCAAAATCGCATAAGCAGCACTTACCTGTTCGTCGTACTTAAAGCGATTGCTACGGCTGTTGTCCTTTATCCACTCTCCATTAACATCATTCTCATAAACGAAATTGTTATCGCTTTTCACACTGGCTACCTTGATACCTGTTTCAAGCTTGAACACTTTATTAAGCGGTAATACATAATCTGCTTTAATGGCTTTAATGTTGATATCCGAAGGCGAAAAATTCCTATATATCTGTCCGTCCTTAAAAAAAGTTCCATCAGGAAGGAAAAAGCGATTTACAAAACTCGCTTTGTTATTCCCGTTAAATGTTGAGTAGTCTGCATCAATAGTAATTTCCTGCCCTGCGGTATCCAATATCCCCTTATAGTTGATATTGTACGAAAAATTCTTACGATCTGTTGAGTTTTTGCCCGGAGTTTGCAATATGGAATCTGGTTTTGCAAACGAATCGCCAATCGTAATTCTGCTAAAACCATTTTGATCAAATCCATTCAAATTACCCTTAAGCAAAACACCAATTGTATGGTTTTTGGTCAGAAAGAAATCTGTTCCAATTTTAAAATTATTCGACGCAAAAACTGAAGTATCCCTATTTCTCTGGCTAAAATACAATTGTTTTGAATTCATACCGGGAGTTACCCTGTCAATGGTAAGGTTCTCCTGAAAAGGCCATCTATTGTAGTCATAAGACCCAAATACATTAAAAAATTGCCTGCGATAGTTTAGGTTAACACCTGGGTTGGCTTGTAAACGTTTATTATAACCAACACCAAGCGTCAAATTACCATTAAAGCCAATGGCAAGACTTTTCTTTGTTTTGATGTTGATGATTCCACCCGTACTATTTGCATCATATCGCGCACCCGGATTGTTGATGATCTCGATACTTTCGATCTCAGAACTTGGCATAGACTTAAGCAAGCTTACTACTTCGGCGCTACTCAAATAAGTCTGTTTGCCGTCAATAGTTACCAGTACATTGCCTTTGCCGGCAAGAGAGATATTCTCATTATGATCAATGGTAACTCCCGGTGCCTTTCTGAGCACCTCCAGGCCATTAAGTCCGGCGGCAGAGGGTGTAGCCTCAATATTAAAAATCAGTTTATCCCCTTTTCGTTCCAAAACAGGCTTTGATGCTGTAATACTTACCTCATTTAATTTATTTGTGTTTTCTTTAAGCACAATTGCTGGCAGCTCATAAGTTGAACCCTTAAGTTCAAATACCGGTGTTTTCACTTTATTATAACCAACAAAAGTTGATAAAACATAATAAGCTCCCGGAACTGCCGGAAGATTAAACTTACCCTCTCCATCGGTCATCCCTGTGGTAACCAGTACAGAATCTTTGGCAGAATATAAAAGTACGCTTACCGAAGGCAGGGTTTGCTTGTCATCCCTAACCGTTCCGGTTATTTTGCCATTTTGTTGCGCTACAACTTCAAAAGGCAAAATATATAAGCATAAAAAGAATGCAAAAAGTAAATGTGTTTTCATTATCGATGTGTGTATTTATAACAATAAGATGAATTCTACGCCAATAGGTTACGAAGAAATGTAAAATTCTTTTCGAAAGCTGTTTATCAAACATTAGATCTGCGCTGATGATTGCCTAATGATTTATTGTTTGTAACTTTAATATGAAATGGAAACAAAGGGTCTGCTTTTTATCCCTGACATTAGTGGCTTCACTCGATTTGTAACAGAATCAGAAATTAATCACAGCCGCATAATCATACAGGAATTGCTTGAATTGCTTATTAATGCAAATCAAATTGGTCTCGAAGTTTCCGAAATAGAAGGTGATGCCATTCTTTTTTACAAATTCGGAGAACCGCCGCAACTCAAAGAGCTGTACAAGCAGGTAGAGAAGATGTTTTGTCTGTTTCACAAGAACCTTATGACTTATGATCAAAGGAGGTATTGCCAGTGCAAGGCCTGTATTTCTGCAGCCAATCTTTCCTTAAAAGTAATTACACACTACGGTGAATTTGCCGGGTATAATGTAAAGAATTTCAGTAAACTGATTGGCAAAGATGTTATTGTTGCGCACCAGCTTTTGAAGAACGACATCGCACAACATGAATATTGGCTGGTAACCAAAGACCTTCTGGATAATCACCCACCGGCTGATTTTACAGACTGGATGAGTTGGACTGACAGTATGAAACAGACAGAAACGGGGGAAATACACTTTCATTACACCCAGCTGAGCCAATTAAAAAATGAAATACCTGATGACCCCTTACCTCCATTAGATCTTTCCGGAAAAAAGAAAACACACTCCGTATCAAGAGTATACGAAACCGACATCATTACTTTATTTCATGCCTCAGGTGCATTTGAATTTCGGCACCTCTGGTGGGAAGGCGTAGAAAAAATTGAGGCACTTAATCACCTCTTACCACGGGTGGGTATGAAGAGCAGATGGACACTAACCAATGGAAAAACAGTATATTATTCCAGCAGCTACTCCTATTCGGAAGATAAGATTGAATTTAGTGAAACAGATGAAAAAGGAGATCAGGTGACTTACTTCACGCTGATAAAAGTAGCAGACAAGGAAATTAAACTTACCATAGATATTTATAAAGCCAGCAACTGGATCACAAACTTTATTTTAGGATCATCAGGTCAAAAAAAACAGGAAGCTATGCTCCAAAAGTCATTAGAGAATATCATTCCGTTGCTAAAAAAGATTCCTTTGTAATCTACCATATAATTAAAAGGCAATAAGGAATGATAATGCACTTAGGTGGTGCTCTTCTTAATAAAATAGTTTTGAACTAATGACCCTATAAAGGCAAATAATAATCCAATTAATACAGCAGTGATAACTACAACTCCTGGTGCCAGCTCATCTGATGGAGCAATATTTCTAAGGAAGATCATTTTAAACATCAAAAGGAAGCCCGCTGTCCCTAAGATAAACCCGCTAATTTTACCTGCTTTGTTTTTCATGATTGATAATGGTTAAGATTTTTCAAATTATTTAAATATGAAGGTAGCTAAATTACTTTGTAATACAAAGTGCTTTTTAAAAAATATTAGTTATACCTTATAATAACGGAAACGTGTTTTTTTATTTTTTTATTTAAAACCGCCTGCGTTTTCAATTGTTCTACCACCCTAAAACCATTTACCATGAGCACAAAATCAATATCAGTATTAAACGATCTCACAGAGATCAACAACGACCGCATCGCGGGATTTGAAAAAGCTATTGCGGACATCAAAGATGAAAATGTGGATTTGAAAGCCTTATTCCAGGAGTACAGTACCCAGAGCCGTAAATTCAGTCAGGAATTGACTGCGATTGTAGCAGGTTATGACGAAGATGTGGAAACAGGCAACAGCGTTGCAGGCACCCTACATCGCGCCTGGATCGATGTAAAATCATTATTTGGTGGCAGTGACCGTGCCAGCATACTTTCTGAGGCTGAGCGTGGAGAAGATGCTATAAAAGCAGCCTACAAAATGGCACTGGAAAATGGTGAGCTTAGTGGCACAGCATTAGAAACGGTTAGCAACCAGGCCTCAGAGATTAAGTCTGCACATGATGCGATTAAGGCATTACGTGATGCAGCAAGATCAATGAATTAAGCAATTTTATTTTCGGGGTTATTCTTCTGACAAAGCCACCCAATGGGTGGCTTTACTATAAAGATTTCAATTTTTCTCATTTCACTTGCACAATTTCTACAAGGTGCGATTTTGGCTTATTGACTTGGTAGATCCTCTCGGTTAATTGTCTGATATTATCTTCCCACATTTTCCTTACTTCCGGAAAACGGGCCGTTTGATAAGTTCCCATCTTGCTTTTCACAAACCAATCTGTTTTAGCTTTTTCAGCTACTTTTTCAAATGCCTGCTGCGAATCATCAAATAACATGTTTTGCGCTTTGAAATAGTTAAAGTGCAACCAATAATATTCCCTTATCTTTTTCTCCAGCTCCAATCTTAAATCGTTAAGGTACATGATCGAAACCGCTTGCTGGTATTGCGGTGTATTGCTCAACAAAGCCATGTTGATACCTTTTGCAAGCGTATCAGCACTAAATGCCCTTATTTTCTTACCATCTATTATCAGGTGATAATTTCCTTTTTCCAGGTTTTCAACCTTTAAAGTTTCCTGATTGAATTCCTGGATAAACGGATATACAGCCAATACATCTGCCTGCGTTTGTGGGTTTTCCCACACGCCATTAACAGAATCTATTGGAAAAGGCAATGCATTGGCAAAATAGATGAAATTTAATCCCTGCTCACTTTTTTTATTGATATTAACCTTTGCATTTTCTGCCTCAACAAGTCCATTCTTTATATCGATGTGAACACTGGCCACGGGTTTACCGGCCAGGCCCTGGCTTTTAAGAAATAATGCTGCCATCACCAGATGCCCACCCCTACCCGGATGGATGCGATCGGGTCCTGTAATAGTAAAATCTGGCTTTTTCTTTTGTTCCCTTACGTTTATTTCTGTCATGGGATGAAACAGATCTACATAGGCCCATCTGTTATTTTTTGCAGCTTCTTGCTGAAAGGCGATAATCTGCTCCATTGCCTTGCTCTTGCCCTTGAAATAATTGTTCTTGTTTTCCATGGTCTCGTCATAAGGCGACGAGGACATCATCACAGGTTTAATCCTGGATTGAGCCTTCAATTTTCCTGCAAGCAGAACAAAATTCTCTTGTGATTTTGCTACACGCTGTTTTGTTGCTTCGTCTGCATTTGCTCCATTAAACTCAGAATAGCCACTGTCGTTCATTCCAAAGGTAAGTACCACAATATTCGGCTTTTTCGGCAAAACATCCTGCTCAAAACGGTCGTTCATTTGCCCTACAACATCGCCTCCTATCCCAACATTAATTACTGAAATCTTCCGCTCCGGAAAACGTGTCATGTAATACAGCCAAATATTGGATCCGTAGTATCCTGCCTCTGTAATACTATTTCCCAAAAACGCCACTCGATCTCCATCTGCAAAAGGTTGAAGAGACTGTGCTTTTATCGTTGTGCTACTTAAAACAGCCAATAATAAAACAGGTATAATTTTTTTCATGATCTTATATTAATTTGTGCTAGCAGATTTTCCCCCCGCAGATGGCTATTTTTTTTTGCAAACTACTCAATACATCTTTTTTTAGCAATTCATTCTAAACATTTTAGAATGATCACTATACAATATACTTTTGTTTTACCTTAGCCCCGCCAATAAATAAGATCAATAATATAAAATGTACACAACAGTATTAGCAATACATTCTCTGGTTCGCTGGCTGGTATTGGCAAGTTTACTTTTTGCCATTTTTCGTGCCTTTAACGGCTGGAGTTCAAAAAGAAGTTTCTCCAGGGTCGATAATTCCGTAAGACATTGGACGGCGACCATAGCACACATACAACTTATTTTCGGTCTTGTGCTTTACTTCATCAGCCCGATTGTCAATTATTTTTTGCACAATTTCAATGATGCAGTTCATCGGAGGGAAATCCGTTTTTTTGGAATGGAGCACAGCCTAATGATGGTAGTAGCAATTGTTGTAATCACCATCGGATCGGCCAGGGCAAAACGCAAACTAACAGACCCCGAAAAGTTTAAAACAATGGCGCTATGGTTTAGCGCCGGGCTTTTGATCATACTTTCATCGGTTCCCTGGGCTTTTTCGCCACTAATCAGCCGACCATATTTCAGGCCATTTTAACTCCCTCCCCCATGAAAGTGCTGTAAACTAAGCGCCTCTGTTGATTTTCTTTTGTTGTCGATATTGGCATACAGATCCTGCTATAAACAAAATAAGTATAACCAGTAAGGTTTTACCAATCAAGGGGTCAGTAGGGCCCTTGGCTAGTGGCGCGCTTAGCGGAACACGAGTAAGCGTTTCGTTTACAGTAGGAATCATAGAAAGAAAAAAGCTGAACGAAAGGAAAAATTGTTCAAAATATCGTGCTTTATTATTCCCCGCTTTTCTGCGGTGAAGAACAAATGCGCCAATTACAAGAACCAATACGAGTAATGACAATACGTGCCCCGGATTGAATCCTCCATGTTTACTTAAGCCTAAAGCAGTTACAGATGTAATGATGGTCCCAACCAAGTATGTATTCCCACTTTTGCTTGCGAGGTTTATTTTTCCACACTTTACATAAGATGCTAATGCTGCGATGATGGCAATGATACCGATTACGGTATGAAAAATGCCTAAATTTGATAATCCCATTTTATTTTTTTTTACAAGTTTCAGAAAAAGCAGAATGATTTTTTTTCACTTAAGTTAAAATGCTATGGAATGTAATTTACCTAAATTTGAATTGTTTTCCCAGCTAGGATTAATAGCAGTAAAACGCTTCATCTATTAATATGACAATCATGACTGAAAAAAACGAGATCATAGCAAAGCATCTGCGGGATTTCGCTGCGTTGACAGATAAAGACATCGAGGAGGGCCAGGCATTCTGGAAACCACGAAAAATCAATAAAGGCGATTTTTTTAATATGCAGAGTATGGTTTGCAATGACCTTGGATTAGTGATAAAAGGGATTTTCCGCATTTATTACCATGACCCAAAAGCTAAAGCAGATAAAAACATTTTCTTTTTCTCCGAGAATCAGTTCGTTGTTTCTTTTAGAAGTTTTATATCGCAAAATCCCTGCTGGTATTTCATAGAAGCTATGGAAGATTCTGAAATTGTTTTTATTTCCTATAAAGATCTCAACAGCCTTTATGAATCCAATAACAACTGGCTGAAATTCGGCAGGCTGCTGGCAGAATTATTTTTTGCTTATGCACAGACACGCGCAGAAGAATTCATGTTTTTCTCACATGAAGAACGATACCTTAGATTATTGGAAGAACATCCGAATATCATTGAGCGGATTCCGGCATATCATATCTCATCTTTTTTGGGTATAACTAATCCTTCGTTGAGTAGGATCAGAAAACGACTAAAAATGTAAGTTCTAATAAGAACAGAAATATTAATTTGCAGGCATATTAATCACACTCAATTCATAAATTGAAGGCGGAGCCGTCGCTTTGAGTACTTTTAGTCTCAACTTGCTTGCATTATAACTCAATGGCAATCTAATTACTTTACAATCTCCCATAGGTTCGTCAGAAAGGTAAACGGTTCGCCATTGCCCATTTTGCATAATATCGATACTATACTGTTGTATACGTGATACTCTTATCTGAGAAAAGCCATCAGGTAATCTCTTTGTATCCTGATATTCAAATATGCTAATCTTATTAAACGACTCTGAGGGATTTAAATTCATTTCGACAGTAGCCAGCGTATCTTTAGCTGCCCAACGACTATTCATTTTCCCGTCGTTAATAGCATTACCTTCATATTGTCCGTTTTTATCATCCCAAACGCTATTTGCTATAACCGGCTTATTTATTGAAATGAATTTACCATTTTTAGGTAATTTATTCAATGATAGATTAAGCCTTTTACCCAGTCCAATTGCCGTATTAGCTACATATTCACGTATGCGTCCGGTTTGATCCGGAGGAACATTCATCACAAGACAATTGTCATTATCTGTACTCCAGTAAAACAATTCCTCTAGCTCATCTAGATCTCTGGTTGGTAGTGGCTCTGATTTTTCAAACCAATTCAATCGCTTACTGATACAAATGGTATGTTCAAAAGGCAGGTAATATGATTTCCCTTCGTGCAAGTATTGTTTCTTATCTGATTTGGCGACCAATTCCGGATCCCATAAACGGAAATCAGAAGGAAAATACTGAAAGAAATATTTGTTATCTTCAGTCATGTTGGCTGGAGGCGTATAGTTGCGTTGTCCTTCTTCATTTACAATGGTATGGTTAACACTCACCGCACAATTAGGATTGTATTTTTTTACCAAACTATAAACCTGATCAATACCCCAGTCCGACGGCTTTTTATCCCATCCTCCATCCAGCCACAACTCACCAATTGTTCCGTAATTAGTAAACAACTCTGTTAATTGGTTCAGCATGTAGTTAATGTATTTTTGGGGGTCTTTATCCTTATAGGAATGTTCTTTCCTGTCCCACAATGAATAGTAAACTGCAAACTGGATTCCATATTTCTTACACGCATCCGATACAGCTTTTACAACATCCATTTTTACCGGAGATGAAGCTACATCATAAGCGGTATATTTACTATCCCATAAACAGAATCCATCATGGTGCTTGGTAACCAGCAATACATAACGAAAGCCCGCCTTTTTTGCAGTTAACACCCACTGATCAGGATCAAGATCTGTGGGGTTATAACTCTCCAATGGCAAAGTTCCGTCAGACCATTCCGTATTGTTAAATGTATTAATACCAAAATGGATAAACATACCATAGCCTCTTTTAATCATAGCCTGCTGTGCCGAATTAGGTTTTGTAGCCGGAACTAATAATTGGGCAACACAGCAATTACATGCCACGGCCAATAGAAGTGTTGTAAATATTTGCTTTCTTATAAGTTTCATATTGTGTGAGTGATAACTGACGTAAAGGATAAGCTAAATTAAATGAGATTCACGCTATAAGAAATAGACTAAATGGTTAAGTTCATGAACTATCCGACGAAATTCTAACCATGTGATGATTAGCATCCATAAAATAGCCTACGCCCTTTTAGAGCGCAGGCTACACAGTTAATTTGTATCCCACCAAAGTGGTGTCAGCAATCGATATTTCTCAGAATTATCTCCAACATTATCCGGGTTACGGGTCTGTTCATTACTTTCGTAAACCATCCCTCTAATCCACTGTGCGGGGTTATTGGCATCAAATATTACAGTATTCAGGTTTAAAGGTCTAACCAGTGAAGGCCCGTATATGGCCTGACTAAAATCGGATCTGCGCATATCTACCCAGGTTTCAGGGTTTAAACACAATGAAATGTATTTCTGTCTCATAATATGACTTAAGCCTTGTGTCAGGTTCGCAAAATGCGCATTTAAGCCATCAGCAAGCTGTGCGGTCCAATAGGTATTAATTTCTGCACCTGTAACTCCAAGTTTCCGCATGTTAGATTTAACGCCTTCCTCATAGGCAGTTAATGCCCCCGGTATATCTCCCGATCTCAACCGAGCTTCCGACTCAATCAATTTCACTTCAGAGTAAGTGATGAAGGGGAAGGGTGAAGTTTGTTTGGTGTAAAAACCGCTGTTGCTAAAAAGCCCATAGTCATTCGCGTTCTTTTTTGTAGCATCACCATTCTGCCCATTAGCTAAAATACCTTGTCCCCCAACCAAGCCGCCTCCAGATCTTAGCCCCCTATATTGGCCGTCGGAAACGGCTGGCTGCATAATCTTGCTGATCCGTGGATCCTGAAGGCTGGTATTGGTAACAGGCAATGTCGTCAGCATATTCACAAAAAACTGGCTCCATGCAAAGTATCTTGGATTATAGGTATTATCATTTGGTGTAGAGCCAACCGGCACGGTAAATCCACCCCAACTATACCATGGATTTTCATCAGTCGGCAGTGCACCAGCCAGATATGGAAATTCGGCATCCATTCCATCGGCATTAAAGGCATTTCCGCAGGCTTCAATAATCTTTGTAGAATTATAAAGCGCCCCTTTTTTAGAAAGATGGTTCAGGTAGCGGGCTTTCAAGGCCCAGGCAAAACGTTTCCATTTATCTACATTTCCCTGGTATATAATGTCACCCGCTGCAGAATTTAATGTAGTATTGTTTGTCGGATTATTAAACGCAACAATGGCTTCATCCAGTAATTTGTCTATCCGTTGATAAACGGTTTGCTGGTCCTGCATTTTAGGTGTCAACGAAAGCTGCGTCTTACCATTATAAAACTCGTCAATTACAATGGCACCATACTGATCGGCAAGGAGCCCAAAGTTCATCGCCAATAAAGTTTTTCCGGCACCAACAAAAGATGGACTCCCCTCTTCTTCTCCCAGATTGATCAGATCGATACAATTTGGCATCGTAAACACATACGTATTTTGCCAGGCAAAATAGCTTGCGGTAAAGCGCCAGGTCTCTGCATTCAGGTTGGTTCCTGTTAAAAGTTTGGTTACACCATACTGGGTTAAGCCGGCAATTTCCCTGCCTCCCCGCCACATTGCAGCGCCGTTAGAAGTGGTAATGGCACCAACTAACCTGTTTGCTGCTGTTACCTTGGTAGGGTTATTCGGATCTGTATTTACATCCAGAAATTTCTTACAGGAAGGGGCTATAATGGCAGCGACCAAAACCAGACAAACCAGCCCTTTTTTATATATCGTATTCATAATTAGTCCTCCTTATTACAATGTTAATTTTAAACCTAAATCAAACCCTCTGGTTGCCGGAACACCCAGATTATCAAAACCAAAAGAACCCGTCCCACCTACTCCGGCACCACTACCCGAAACTTCCGGATCAACACCAGAATAATCAGTGATCAATAACAGGTTCCGACCCGTTACGGTAAAGGAAAGTCCTTTGATTTTTAATTTACCCAAATACTTTGTGGGCATATTATAGCTCAGTGTAGCATACCTCAGTCTTACCCAGCTTCCATCTTCTACAAAATCGTATCCCTGGTTGGCGTAAATGGTCTGATAGTAATTCTGGTTTAAAGGAACTGCAATTGTATTCTGAGCACCGGTTGATTCAATAATTCCTTCAAACACCTTGGTTCCTCTATCCAGGGTTTTCAGACTCAGGCCTGATCTTACCAGGGCATTCTCTGTTGCATTGAATACCTGTCCGCCCGAACGGATGTCAACCATAAACGAGAACATAAAGTCCTTATAATTGAAAGTATTGGTTATTCCCATTGTAAAATCAGGATTTCTATCGCCAATATTAGCCAGGGCCGTCTGAACCTGTGGATAACCCGCATTGTTTAGCAACAACTGTCCCTGGGCATTTCGTTTCCAAATATTTCCATTTATGCCAAATAAACTACCGTCCAAAAAAGCAGCTCCCTGTGCTACGTTTGAAGCGGCCCAGGCATCAGAAAGTTCTATTCTGTCGATTTTTGCAGGTAAGGCCTTAACAACCGAGGTATTGTGTGCAAAGTTGACGTCTATTGACCATTTAAAATCATTACCGACTATTGGTCTTCCGTTCAGTATCACCTCTATCCCCTTATTTCGTATAGATCCTCCGTTCAGGGTTGCTAAAAAAGAGCCCGAAGATGGTGGTGTACGCAACTGCAAAATCTGGTTATCAGACTTGCTTGAATAATAGGTCACATCTATACCCAAACGGTTTTTAATGAACCTAAGGTCTGCCCCTACCTCAAAGGCACGTGTAAACTCAGGTACCAGTAGCGGGTTACCAAAAGCATTATTTGAGTTGATAATAAATCCTCGTGGATTAATGGTGAAATCGTTTGTTAGGGTAGCCAATAAGGTAGTGAGTGAATATGGCGGAGCATCCTTACCCACATTAGAATAAGCTGCCCTTATTTTACCATATGAAAAAACACGGTCATCAGATTTGGCTCCCATTTCTTTTAGCAGGTCGGTCAAAATCACTGCACCGCTTAACGAAGGGTAAAAGAACGATTGATCTTTTACAGGCAAAGTAGACGACCAGTCATTCCTTCCCTTAAAATTCACATAAGCGATCCCTTTCCAATCCACATTAAAATCTCCAAACCAGCTGAATATCCTTCTACGTCTCAAATCTTCTGAGGTGGTTCTATCAGAAGGTTTGGTGTTATTGATACTGGCAAAGGTAGGATCAATAAAATTAAGCGCACTGGAAGTAGAAGTCTGCAGAGCGCTGACTTCTATATTATTACCTACAGAAAGACTAACATTTATATCGGCTCCTATTTTCTTTTTGCCTGTCAAAATAGCTGTTGAGGTAGTGATCTGGTTATTGGCTACAGATTGCGCAATAGAACCTTTGATTACATTTGGCTCCAATGTTCCTGGCATTCTTACAGATTTAAAATTCTCTGTATAATAGTCAGTACCTATCCTATAGGTAAAGTTTAAAAAGCTAAATGGATTATAATCAAGGTTACCCTGTACAATTATTCTATTCACCTTACTGGTAAAAGGCTTATTGTCTATGGTCCAGTAAGGATTGTCTGTTCCTGTAGAGTTAATAATTTTCTGTGAGTCATCAGGATTAAGATAATCTTTCATATCTAGACTGCGGGGCCAGGAAAGCGCACCCATAATACCATTGAAGCTTCCCTGAGAAAGATACTTTCTGTCTGTGCGAATATAATTAGCACTTCCCCCCACAGTTAACTTTTCTCCAACTTTGGTATCTGCATTTATCCTGAACGATTTTTTCCCAAAAGTTGAATTATCAATAATCGATCCTTGTTCCAAAAAAGATCCGGAAGTGTAATAATGGGAATTATCTGTGCTGCCACTTACCGAAACATCATGTGTTTGTGCAAAGGCATTTTTAAAAATAGCCCCCAGGTTATCATAGATAGGCTCCCCTGAAGAAAATGCTGGGCCCCAGGATCCCAATGCTGTTGCATTGGCTGCGCCCTGCTCGCCTTGTTTAAACTGCGATTGAAGTTCAGGAAGTTTGTTGATGTGATCAAATGAAAAATTATTCTGATACACAATTCTGGCCGCCCCACCCGAGCCTTTTTTGGTGGTAATAACAATTGCTCCTGAAGCTGCCCTGATTCCATATAACGCTGCAGCTGCAGGTCCTTTCAAAACAGTGATGGTTTCAATATCTTCAGGATTGATATCTATTGCCCGGTTTGAGGCTGGAGCCACTGACGCCACCAAACCACCCTGAGAAACGGGAGTACTGTTATCTACCGGAATACCATCCAGAATAAACAAAGGCTGATTGCTGCCGCTCAGTGAACTTCCTCCCCTGATCATAATGTTGGCAGAGGAACCAGCAGCACCGCTGGAATTGGTGATCTGAACTCCTGCAACTTTTCCTTGTAATGCATTTACGATATTGGGCTGTTGGGAATCTACGATATCCTGGGCCTTAACATTTTGTGTAGAAAAGCCCAGTCCCCTCACTTCCTGTTTTACACCAAAGGCTGTAACCGCAACCTCATTTAAGATCCTACTGTCCTCCGCCAGCTTTACATTAATCACCTTGTTTCCTGTTACCTGAACCTCCTGGCTTATGGCACCAATAAAACTAAAGACCAGCACATCCCCCGTTTGGGCGCTGATGGAATAATTGCCCGATTCATCGGAGCTGGATCCACCGGACTTGTTTTTAATTTTTACTGAAACACCCGGCAATGGGCTGTTGTCGTTTGCCGAGGTGACTTTACCTGATACAGTTATCTGCTGGGCGGCGACATGCGTAATGCACAATCCTATACACAGAAATAACAAGAGTAGTTTTCTTTTCATAAAATGCCAATTTTAGTAAAATTTAAACTGTTAGCTAACGATTGTAATGGTTATTGGCTGGTTTCGTCTGACAGGAGCCCGCATAACACGCATTAACCTGCAGAGTAGTAATCTTTATAGTAAATATCGATAATAATTTCGACAAAAAACAGCAAGAAACAAACTATTTCGACCATCCTAGCACTCCATTCCTTCACAAAACCGCAAATACCTGCATTTTTTATAGCTATGAGTTCTTTTTTTAGCTTTATTAACCTCGGTCTAGACAAATTCTTTCATAATATGGCTATGCCTGAGAAAATATCTGCCGAGTTGATCAAAGGAAATGGCTATCAGAGGTATTACCTTGTAATACCTCTGATAGCCATTTCCTAAATCCTGGGCGGATTATTGACCTTTTCCCAAAAAGATATCGAAAGAGCCGAGACAAGGTTACTAATACCCTTTCGCTCTTTTTAGCTTTACAAACATTTTTTTGTTAGAGCCATCTCTTCCCGTCTTGTATAAATTCCAATTATTAGCATCAACACTTTCCAAATGGAATGATTGCGCCGGATCTGACAGCTGATTTTTTACCCATATCGGAAAAGCATTGGCCGCTCTTGCATCTTCCCATGTCCTTATCGCTTTAAAAATGGCGTCTTTTTGAGGACAACTTTCAACATCCTTTTGATTTATTTTTAAACTGTATGTTGTACCAACTCCTACTGAAATGGCTTGTATATGCTCATATTCTTCAACTTTAGATTTGGCATTGATAGGGAAATTACCCCCCATTCCCACAGGAAAATAATTAGCATAAGTTACGTCACGAAGATCTTTTCCTTGACTGGTTGTGCTGCCCCATTCACGGGTTTCGGCATCGTACAAATTCTTTCCGCCACCAACATTCCAAATGCTTTGATAATGCCAGGATCCTTCAGATAAAGTAGCGCCTGTGAAACGGATATATGGAACATCCAATTGCTTTGCCTTTTCAAACATTTTTCCAAAGAAGCGTTTGGTCGAATAATAGCCGTGTCCATTATTAAACAAAAACTCTTGTCCATCGAAATCGTAATAAGCAAGACCATTGATTTTACAAATCTCAGCAAAGTGCTCCGCTATTTTGTCTTGCAATTGCATATTCGGGATAAGCCCGTCGTAACCATAATTAACCGTAACCTGAAGTTTATAAATGGTGTCTCTGTTCGCATGATTTGATGGCGTAGTCTTCCAGTATCCTCTCTTTACATTTAAAAGCCGGTAAGGTTTATCTTTAGAAACGCCCATATAGTGGATAAGTTCTTTTCCAATTTTTATCATATTTAAGTCTGCACAATGACCTTCCCAACTGGCAATCTCATTAAGATGTGTTGGATCGTCAACAAGAATGACCGTGTCAGTTGCGCTGATACTTTTTACCAGTAAGCGTTTTTGCTGATAACACAAACTATCGCTGGGGCTTGGACTGGCATCCATGGTACCTGGAGCTAAGGAATTAGTAATAGGAGTTCGGCCTATCGTAATACCATGTTTAGCGGCCATATCCGAAAATTCCTTGTGCGAAATATTCCCGTTTGTTAATTTGATAGGTTTTTTTTCAAAATTCCTTCCGTCAATATATCCATTGTTACCGCGATCGGCTTTCAGAAAGCCCTGATCATATAAACTGATTGTTTTAAAACCCAATCTTGATGTATAAGAGATAATGCTGTCATTTAAATTGCCACTGGTAAGGGCATCAGGAACAAAAGCTGCTGGATCTTTTATCCATTTTCCGTTAATCGTTGGATGAGGAAGCTTTTCCGCCAAAACAATTTCTTGAATCACATCCAACAAAGCTATGCTATCCGGACTTCCCCATAACGCTACAGATGATCCGATATAATCTACCGGCAAAGGTTGCACCTGTATATGGTTTGGTTTATTGGCAGCCATAAGCGGCATAAGTGAGAAATTAATTTCTCTTTCAAAAGACCTGTCTCTTGATTGATAAGCAATAGATATTTGGCCTTTTTTGTCTACCAAGGCTGCGTTACCGTACATAATTCTATACCAGGGTTCTTTGTGCGCGTAAAAAGCGACATCACTAATACCATCTCCACCTAATGTAAAAATCTGTCCTTCGTGAAGGTCTTTAGGTAAAGGAAAACGCTTCGCATCTGGTGAATGTATAATGTATTGAAAAGGAGCTGCATCACCAATGGTTTCAGCCAGACCGCTTATGGTCTTGTCATTTAAGGCAAGCATACCTATTGCATAGTTAACCGTTTTACTGGTATCGCGTGCTACACCGATAATTTCACCCATTAAATTGGTAATATTGGTATGGTAATTTCCCCACTGGATCACATCAATACCATTACGCGGTGAGAGTGATTGCAGCGTAAGTTTCAAATATTTCTTTTTAGGTAGGATAGTAATTTTGGCCACAGAACCATTCGGATATTTAAGTACCATTGTCTGACCGCCCTGAGTGTAGGTTGCACTGGTCGGCTGGTAGTAAACATTCTTTTTACTATCATATAAACTCATCACCGGCGAGGGCTTATTCGTAGGACTAAATTCGCGATTGGGCTTAACAGTGATATTTTTCATGCTGGTAATCCAACCTTTGTTGTTGATCTGGATCTTAAAATAGTCGCTGCTAAAATTGTGCTGTGCAAAAATCGATATCGGAGTTGTTGTCACAGAAAAAGCGATTGCAATTTTAATGAAGCTAAGTTTCATAATGGATTGGTTATTTCAGTTGTGTGTTATAATATCTAAAATCTACTATTTTGACTAAAGTTGATTGATTATTTGGATAAAATATAAAATCATGGCCGAAATTTCTTCGGACCATGATTGGAGCACTAATCTCCATTTTTAAGTGGATTAACTATGAGAAATTATTGCAAAGGATCGAAGGAACCGCCCCATTCTTTGTTTTGCGGCAATTGATCAGGCTCAATAGAGATCTGCGCGGGATTTAAAGAGTTAAACCAGTGATTTAAACTCAGCTTATAAGTCTGATTAGACGATGCTGTTTTATCCAGGCTTTCTACAATGACCATAAAAAATTTAGACCTCACAGAAGCAGTCATGATATTATCTGTGTTGCCAGGCAATGCTTGACCTTTATTTAGCATTAGGAATAAACCCCGTCTAGTAGATTGAGCGTTCAGGATATCATAGCGTTTCCATCTTCTTAAATCACTAAACCTAAATCCTTCAAACGCAAGCTCTACCTGACGCTCATTCATGATCGTAGTACGGATATCTGCCTGCCCAGTCGCTGTGATACCGTATTTCTGAGCTCCACCAGGAGCGATGCCAGCACGTCGGCGAATAGCATACAAAGCAGTTAATGCCTCGTTAGTACGACCTGTTTCATTTGCACATTCAGCAAGATTTAAGAGTAGTTCTGCATAGCGCATTGGTGAAAACCAACTTTTAGCACCAGCAGCCACACCCACTAAGGCATTTCTATCTAAAAGAGTATCTAAACCTTTACGCTGAAAAAATCCTGACACCCCATTTTCGTCGCCATTTTGGACAAGTGGAGAAATACCGGAGAATAAAGAATTATCTCTTGCCGGAACAACTGTACTTGGCGTCGCTGTTGCCTTCCATGTCCAGGCCTGCCAGTAAGAATGTGATCTTGGGCTTGTCATGCCAATCGTATTTACATCGGGTGTAGGGTATACTGTACCACCACACCAAATAGTTCCGTAAAAACGATCGTCACGGTTGGTGTAAAAGTCGGTTAAAAACTGTTGGTTATAAGCTGCATTAGACATTTGGTTTTTATCAAACTGCATAGGGCTGCCATCACGTTTTGGATAAGCAATCAATAGTGGCAATATTGGCTGATCCGTATTGGTATCTCCATTTGTAAATGGAAGTGGTCTAATGGAGTTAAAGTTCATGTAACTGTCCGGGTAGTAGTACTGCCTGGTCATAATTTGCTCTTTATTCTTCGAATACCAAATTAATTTATAGTTTTCAAACAGGCCAAAACCTGCAGCATCTGCAGCATCTACTGCAGCTTTAGCCGCATTATAAGCATTTGTCCATCTATTCTGATCGTTTGTCGGATTAAATAATGGGCTTGCATACCATAAAAGCACCCTGGCTTTAAAACCAAGTGCGGCGGCACGGTTAATCCTGCCGTAGTCGGCCCCGCTATAGTTGGGTGGCAAAACGGGAGCAGCTTCATCCAGATCTTTAATGATTTGTGCAACACATTCCGACGTTTTGCTGCGTGCTACTTTTAAGGAATTTGGATCGTTACCATTCTGGGTATGCAAGATCAATGGTACGCCTCCAACTGAACTGACCATTCCCCAATAAGTCCAGGCACGCCAAAATTTGGCCTCACCTATTAGCCTATTTTTGGTACTTAGACTTAACACCGATTCCGATACATTTGCCAATTGATCCATAAAGTAATTGGTTTTGTCGATATAAGTATAATCCAGATTAGTGAAATTTACTGCCACATCGACTATACCCTGTTGGAAATTACCTAGGTTCCCCCCCGATGCGTTGATTCCCTCGTCAGCGTTCGCTCCACTCCCAAGGGGCCATCTAGGCATAAGTCCACCGTACACATCGTTCAAATAAGCCTTAATTAACACAGAATCAGTCCATACATTCTGTGGATTTATGGCACCTGTGTTTTCATAGTCCAATCCTTTTTTACAAGACGAGCCGAATACAATTAGGGCCACATAAAGGATAAATTTACTTTTATTTTGATATTTCATTTTGATTTCCTTTTAATGTTAAAATTTAGAACGTTACACTAACACCGGCATTGAATGATTTAACAATAGGGAACGCCGTGCCGCCATTCATTTCCGGATCATAGAATTTTTTATTGAATTTACTGATCACAAAAAGGTTAGATCCTGATACGTAAAAACGAACATTGCTTAAATATTTCTTGTACAATTTGTGCGGAACATTATAGGCAACATTCAAAAACTTTAGGCGTAGAAAACTTGCATCCGCCAGCCAAAAATTACTTCCACTGGTATTAACCGATCTTACATCATCATTTGCGCTGTAGCGAAAAGGTAGCCAGGCATTAGGATTTTCCTCGCTCCATGATTCATCAGACCACGGACGCCACATTCTGTTCCATTCTACTCCTCCTGACAAATCCCGGAAAGATTTTTTGTAACCAAATGAGCCATTAAAATTAGCCATCACGCTTAACCCTTTCCATTCTGCATTTAGGTTTAAGCCCAAGACTTTAGCGTTATTGCTTTTATTTAATATTGTAATGTCATTATCATTGATCGTATTGTCTCCATTGAAGTCCTTATAGGCAAACTGACCAGGTTTGGGTACATTTCCATTGAAATTATACCCCGGATGAGCCGCTAGTAAAGCATCGACATCAGCTTGTGATCTAAGCAAATGATCAACAGTATAACCCGTAATCATATTGGCAGAACGACCACCTCCTATAATATTTTGATAATCATAGGTGATGTTCTGATCCCTTAGGACATACCAGGAATTACCGTAGGTGGCATTTAGACCTACATCGTACTTAAATTCGCCAACGTTATTGGTGTAGTTCAAACTTAGATCAATACCATTTGCTTTCATTTTTCCATAATTTACTGATGGTAGAGGGCGGCTAAAAGTTGGCGGTGTACTTTGAATCCTTGTACTTAAAATATCATAGGTAAGGGTATGCCAGTATTCAGCAGTAGCAGTGAAGTGTTTTAAGAAACTGATATCGACACCCAAATTCTTGTTCAGGTATTTTTCCCAGGTAATATTAAGATTTGGAAATACATTGTATCGTATACCGGGATTAAGCGAAGGGGACTCACCAAGAATGGCATTGTTCCCTGCAACGTAATTATCTTCATACTGCCAGCGCTTCGCATTTGAATCATCTTTGGCACCATTTGGATCTATCCCCACAAAGTCATTCCCGGTCAGCCCAACTGAAGCTCTTAATTTTAATGACTCTACTCCTTTTACGTTGCTAAAGAAATTTTCTTTCGAAATGATCCAGGCTGCAGAAGCTGAAGGGAAAAACCCCCAACGTTTATCTTCTGGAAAATTTACCGAACCATCGTAACGATAAGTAAATGTAGCGACATACTTATCAGCATAATCATAGGCAAATTGTCCAATATACGATTTACGACCCGTTGTAGGCAGGAAACCATAAGTATTACTAATCCCCTTTGTAGGTGTACCATTTACAACACCTGCCCCTCCGGTAGATGCCCACCATTGATCAGTCATATAAATAGGAAAACCGTTGATGACGGCATCTATACCATCGTAACTCCTTTCCTGACGCTCATACACCAATGCCGCATTTACGTGATGTTCACCAAAATTCCTTTCAAAATTCACCTGAAGGTTCAATTGTGCCTCCTGATTCCAGGCCGACAGTTTTTCTAAACTAGGCGAATGCGCAGTAAGACGCTGCCCTACAATGGTATTCAAATCCCAGATAACAGGCTCAATCTGTTTCAATTGATAATACGTGAAAGGATGTGTATATATTTTTTGATTGCTGTTGTTAAAAGTTTTTATGTAACCCACTTTAGCGCTTAAACCCTGCAAGAAGGGTGCTTTGTAAGTTAAATTTAAATTAACCACAGATTTAATGGCTTCTGAATTGCTATATCCTGCTAGCCCATCCGCTTCACCCGATTTATTGGAAATCCAAAAATAATCTACAGGTAAACCACTCGCAGTAAACGAAGGCATGTAAGGTTGCCATAATAGGAGCTTAGGATACATATCTCCCGACCAATCTCCCTGAGGCGAATTAAATTTATTATTGTTTAAGCTAAGACCAGCAAAAACGGTTACATCTTTGGTAAGGCTAGCTGTTATATTTGCCCTAACATTATATTTTTTTTCGTTGGTATTCTTAATGAAAGTTTCTTGATTTACATAAGAAGCTCCAACAAAATATTGAAGTTTATCTGTGCCTCCGGATGCACTTAAATTATGTGTAGTAATAGAAGGGTTCACATAAACATCTTTTAATAGATCAAAACCATATCCCTTGCCTCCACCAAAATCTGTATCTTTAAAATACGCTTTTGCAGTCTCAGTCCAGGGAGTATTTGCCGGTCCGCCAGCTTCACCCCAAATTCTGTTTTGAATAACTCCCCATTCCATAATATCTGTTAGCTCCATGTTTTTTCCCCGAACATCTCGCCCAGTATTCACGGAGTAATTAACAGTTGCTTTACCTGCTTTACCACGTTTGGTGGTAACCAATACAACACCCGCTCCGGCACGGGCACCATAAGCAGCAGTAGTAGCTGCATCTTTTAAAATAGTTACTTCTTCAACGTCATTAGGGCTTAAGTTGTTGAATTCCGCAGCGTCGCTAGTAACTTTTCCGTCAATTACATATAAAGTCGGAGCGGCATTCCATGAACTTGGTGTTCTTATATTAATAGCCGGCTGTGCCCCAGGTTTACCACTAGGTGTAGAAATATATAATCCGGCCATTCTGCCTGCCAATAAGTTACCGACTGATGTAGTGGGGATTTCAGTGTCTCGTTCTGTAAATTTAACAGAAGCTACTGAACCGCTCAAAAGCGTTTTCTTTTGCTTTGAATAACCGACGATTACCGTTTCCTGCAACCCAATAGTGGTAGAAGTCATTTCTACTACCATTCCTTGCTGAGGTGCAACAGTTACAGCCTGATAGCCGGTCATAGTAATTTTCAGCATCGCCCCACTAGGCACGACAATTACGAATTTACCAGCCAAATCAGCTTGTACTGAGGATGTGGCAAACTTAGTATCATTAGTATGTGTCTGTATAATTCCAATTGTGGCACCTGCCAAAGGGAGTTTTCCTTCTGAATCTACTACCGTCCCCGATATTTTTTCTTGCGCGAAAACATAATGGCATTGTAGCAACATGAAGACAATTCCTAGCACCCGCAAGTGCATTTGTAATACCTGTTTCATAATTTAAATTATTTGGTTGTTGGTTTAGTTGTTAGATTGTTTCTACCCATAAAAAACAATCGATTGCTTATAGGGTAAAGCTCTGAACAATAATCAGCTACAACTACCGTTAATTTGATCGTTTATAATGTTTTTTTTGCACGGAAAATTTATTCCCAATTCAGAATACCCTATATTTAGGAGCTCAAACTATTTTATTAGCTTTAGGAAAATCAACCAAATAACTCACTGAAATGCAGTATATCTACGAGAATTTTACCTTTCCCCCTGATCAATCATTTACTGTGCGATCAGAAATTCTGGAAATAAAAAAGTACACGTCATTAAAGTCTCACATTAATTTTGAGATCGCTTTAATAGAAAATTGCTGCGGAAAACGCTTTGTAGGTGACCATATTGAAGATTTTAGGGGCACAGAACTAGTGCTTTTGGGAAGTTACTTACCGCATTGCTGGCAATATTATAATACTCTAGACGAAAAGGTACAACCACAAGCAGTTGTTGTGCACTTTTTCCCTGATTTTTTAGGAAAAGATTTATTAGCTAAACCAGAAGCTGCTCACCTAAACCATCTCTTCGAAAACGCGGCAAAAGGTCTTATATTTTCTGGAGCTACGGTAACGAGATCAAAAATGATTCTGAACCAAATGTTATTTGAAACGGGGTTGTCGCGAGCTGCATTAATGCTCCAGCTTTTAGATGTTTTATCTCTCTCTAGCTCATGTAGAACGCTATCATCCCCTTCTTTTAACATCATTGAAAGTTCAACTGAAGCAAATAAAATCAACCGTGTTTTTGATTATATATTCAATAATTTCAAAGAAGATATTTCTTTACAGGATGTTGCTTCAATTATTCCCATGTCTACAGCCGCTTTCTGCAGATTTTTTAAGCTTAAAACCAACAGGACTTTAGTTGAATTTATTAAAGAAATAAGGGTTGGGCACGCAGCTAAGCTGCTAATGGAAGGCAACCACAATGTAACAGAAACCTGCTACATAAGTGGTTACAACAATATCTCTAATTTCAATAAGCACTTTAAAGAAGTAAAGGGCCTATCGCCAAGAGACTTTATTAAGCGATATAAAATTACTGCTTAAACTTGTAAAAAGGAATTACCTCAACCCATTTCTGTCCTTCAACAGTACCATTAACACCTTTTTGATAAGTATTCATTAATTTATTCCATTCTGCACAGCGAGGGCTATAAGATTCTGCTAGCCTCCCCATTACATTCAAGTCGGCACCTTTAGGCACGATAATCACCATAACAATAAGGTCGTTGAAACGGTAAAGTGTAATACTTTTATAGCCTGCCTTTTTAAACCCGGCTTCTACCTCGGGCCAAATTTGCTTATGGTATGCTAAATACTCATTCAGTTTTTTATTGTTATCCACGGTATTTACGACAAATACCTTTTCTACAAGTTCAGGTTCTTTATAATCAGAGTTAGCAGGCTTACACATTATAAAAAAACAGGCAAAAATTACTGGTGCTAACTGTAGGAATATTTTTTTCATCGAAATATTAGTTAAAAAGTAAATAAATTAAAACCATTACAGATGCCAATCCTAACCAAACCAACCAAATAGGCTTGGAATTATAGGTTTCTTCTACCGGTTTATTTTTTGACTCAAGAAGTGAAGGTATTATCGGGTTTGTTGCAGATTTTGAAACTAATGTTACTGCTATAATAACAACACTTAACGCTACGAACAGGTAAAATGAAAGCAAAAGGAAATGTGGCCAATAGCCTTTATAAGGATAGTTTAGTACATGACATGCCCCAAGTATTAAGCACACCAGTCCACCACCATAAAGAACTATCTCTACTGAAATGCTATTCACACGTTTCCACATAATGCCTGCCAGAAATACCACAGACAGTGGTGGAGCAAGTATAGAAACCAGGCCCTGACTTAATTCAAAAAAGTTTTTCCCTGAATAAGAAAAAACCATGGCGATACCTACACCTACTATTGCAGCAATAATAGTAATCCACTTTCCCATCTTTATCTGTTGTTTCTGATTAAGTACTTTAACCTGCGAAATAACATCCAATGTAAACACGGTACAAAAAGAATTTAAACTGGAAGATACTGTATCAATCAATGATGCTATTAATGCTGCAATGCTTAGGCCTAATAAACCATGAGGCATTAATTCTTTAATCATAGTAATGTAGGCATTATCGGCCTGGGCTGTATCTCTAAATAGAACATAACACATAATGCCAGGAAGAATAAATATTAAAGGCATTATGATTTTAAGCACACCAACAAACAACGCACCATATTGTCCTTCCTTCAAATTATCTGCTGCAAGTACTTTCTGTACAATCGTTTGATCCGCACACCAGTAATAAATTGCCACAACCGGATACCCCAAAACAATAGCTATCCAGGAGTATTCCCGGTTTGATGCGGGCAGAAATAACTTCCAATAAGAATCCGGCGTTTGGCTAATCAACATGTCTATGCCCCCAATTTTTTGAAAGCCCAAAAAAGTAAGTATTATAGAAGAAACTATAATAATAATGGATTGAAAAACACCGGTTCGAACTACCGCTTTTAATCCGCCAATGGCTGTAAAACTGGTTGCAATTAAAGCAATTATAATGAGGGCCATAAATAAGGAGCAACCAAATATCCCAGAAATTAAAAGTCCTCCAGCATACAAAGCACTCCCCAACCATACCACCAATATTGAAATCAGACTGTAGATAACCAGAAAATTGTAGGATCGCTTACCAAAACGGATCAGTAAAAATTGGGGGATAGTACTTATTTTGGCTTTTAAGTAATATGGCAAAAAAACCATCCCTAATAGCATTAAAAATATCCATGCCAGCAATTCGAAATTACTACCAACAATACCATGCGAAAAGCCAACTCCTGCAAAACCAATTAACATCATAGGGCCGGCATTGGCACTAAACATGGAAAAACCAATTTGCCACCACTTCAATGTTCTTCCACCCAAAAATATATCTTCCTGATTTTTGGCCTTTTTACCAGAGCGAAAACCAATACAAAATAAAGCAAGAGCATATAGCCCTAAAATTATATAATCGATGTAATTGAATGATAAACTCAAAGTTGGTCCCTTAGCTACATAGAAACAACAGGGTTATATATTGAAACATTTTGTTTTTCCCATAACCGCTCTTGTACTATCTTATTTTCTTTATAACAATAATCCCAATCAATTCTTACTGGCAGCCCCTCTATTTCGGACAAGTAAAATCTACCGTTTTCCCATACTGGTCTGACTAAAAAATATTTTTCTAACCCATACATCAGCGGATACAAGTACTCAATCATGCTATCCCTATTTGCGGAAGTCATGAGAAACGCTGAATATAGGGAATATCCACCAGAAGAGAATTGCAAATTTTTATTTTCGCAAAGGTCTCTTATTTCCATCCACTCTTTCATTCCACCTAATTGTGTTGGAACAGGCTGTAAGTGTCCAACTCCGGAATCAACAAGGGTTGGGAAGATCTTTGATGTCCGCTCGGATTCTCCATAAGCTACAGTAACTGATAATTTTTTACAAAGTAGTTCAATTTGATCATAAGCAGCTGAATGTATAGGCTCTTCTAACCAACATAAATTTTCTTCTCCAATGGCATCAACAAATTTAAACACATCATTACAATTCCAAATCTGATTTACATCCGCTGCGATCTTCATTTTATTACCGGCCAAACTCTTTACAAATTTCACTCTTTCAATATCCTCATTTATTTTTGTTCCAAAGTCTTTTCCAATCTTCATTTTGTAGCAGTCAACACCTTTATTCATCAAAAAACTCACTTCGGTTTCCAGTTCCTGGAGTGTATAATTGGTTCCTCCTCCGCTACCATACATTTTCACGTCATTTTGAATACTGCCAATATATCTATACAATGGAACTTTTCTACGCCTTGCGGCTAAATCGTACAAAGCCATATCTACCTGGCCCAATATTGCACCTGCCGCACCTTTAAATCCTTCATTTCTAATAGACCAATATAATTTAGGATAAAACACTTTATAGGGAACCGATCGGCTATGAAAAAGTATTGGAAAAATACAGGATTCCAGAATGTTCATATAGCTGTTATAAACCGGGGCTTCTCCCAAATTCCCCTCCTCATCCTCTATAGTTATAATTGATATCCCGAAATTAGGGAAAGGCCCCATAGTAGCATCCTGAAAAGGAATTACCGCAGCAACCTGCTCTAGAACTCTTATCCTAATTCTTTTTATATTAAAAATCTCATTATCTATGTCGTACATCTATTGTCGATTAAGCGTTAGTAGTATCTCATCATAAATTTCCGTAGGCAATTCACCCAATTTCATTGCATCAAGGGTATCCCTTAATTGCATCCTGTCTGCAGCGCCAATTACAATTTTAAACTCAGCTGGAATGGTTAAAAGAAATCGATGCGCAAGCTCCTGTAATGAAAGGTTATATTTATCTGCTATTGAATTAACTCTTTTTGCCTGCTCAATATTTTTTACCCCGAGCCAGTTGGGAGGAGAGGTTGTGAATTCAGAAAAACTACTACCCAACAATCCCATGTTTAAAGGACTGGCCGCGTAATATTTTCTGCTATTCTCTCTGCAAAAAGGGATAGCACTGTTCAAAGCATCAATACAACAAGCATTAAGCCTGTTATATTCCATAATCACATCGAATTGGTTAGATTTAAAATAGGGTTCAAACCATTCGGGTGCGTTACCCCCCAAACCAATTCTTTTTGCATAGCCTTGATGCATAAAGAATTCCATCTGCTTCAAAACCTGTTCTATATCCGATGGAGGAATTGCAGCAGGGTCATGTAAAAACAGAATGTCTATAATCGGAATGTTTAATGATTTTAAGCTGTTTTCCACACTCCTTTTCATGCCATCGACGGTGTAATCATAGTGTGCTTCATCAACCCTATAACCTTTTAAGCGACCCACTTTTGTACTAATCAACGGTCTTTTGCCAGTCCATTGATTTAAAGCTTTTCCTACAAGTTCTTCCGCATCTCCGTAGGCAGGAGCAGTGTCTATAGCCGCTATTCGGTATTTAAGGGCATCCAAAATTGTCAATATTGATTCCTGAACATCAATCTCCCTCCATATCCCGCCAAGTCCGGCAGTACCCAGAACCAATTTATTTATCTCCTTCATAATTATAGCATTGTTATGCCCTTAGCAGGGTTAACTTTAATCTTTATAGTCTCGCCAGTTCTAACCTTAACTTTAGGCCATCTTAAAAATGCCGTATAACTTAAGGGTTTTATGGCCTGTTTTTCAGTTTCGGCCATTATCGACACATTTGCATCGTATTCTGTTTCATTTTTGAGTTGAACGGTAATCCCTGATTTATCAACTGATAATACCTGAGCTTTAACATGATCAAAAACGTATAATTTTTTATGATTCATATTAAGATAAATGCCAGGGATTTCCAAAGCCATCAGCACCCCATTTGTTTCTGTCCACGAGTTACGCGTGTTTATAAAATTACCAATACTTCCTTTCCCTTCAGCATCACTTAGCTGAATTCTTTCCATTGAAGAACCAATCAGGTTATTGGTTGTTAAATGGCCCGGCATATTTACTGCTTCGGCATGTGCATGCTGAATATCTCTGATCAAATCTGCATATAGCGGATTACCTGTAGCCCTGAACAGCTTAAAGATATAATCTCCTGAAGCCGTGCAAATGCCGGGAGCCGCATGCTTATTTTGAATACTGGCCCAAATAGCGCCGGCCATATTGCTCTTAAGCTTTCCTATTTCACTATTTGGAGGAAAAACAGGGTCATAAGAAAACGTCCACGTAGCACCTAATGCAGCTTGAACTTCTGCCCTATTTAACCATTCTTTTTTTCCGGTGTAATAATACAAAGCCATTAATGACTCTAAGAACCCAAATGCGGATTCAGAATCAGCATCTTGAGATATATCTCCACAATGACCTCCTGTTAAACCTTGCTTTTCAACATCCCGCTGATAATAAAATTTAGCTGCATCCTGAGCCACCTTCATCCATTCCTTATTGCGAAAATAATCGGATGCCATTGCTAAGCCTGCCGGAACAATAGCTCCAGCCGTTGAATTAAATACAGCAATCTCGCCCATTTCAGGAACAACGTACTGACCAAATTCTCCATCTTTATTCCAGGTATTTGCAAAGGCAGCAGCGAGCTTTTTAGCTGCATTTTCCCATTCCGGCTTAACACTTTTTCCATAGCCCTGAGCTTTTAACAGTTGCATATGTTTTATGAGCCAAAGCAACGCATCAGCATTTTTCCTTACCATTGCCTGAATTGGTTTAAAATCAGGAGACATCTTTTCTGGGATAATTTCGCCGCCAGCTGTAATTCCCCCATAAAAATATCCGCTTTTTCCTTGTAATTTATTTACCACAAAATCCAATTCGGCAATAACCCTTTCTCTCTCCTTTTTATCATTAAGGGCTAACATTGGATAGGTATTCATCATTCCGCTAACCCATCCAAGCTGAAAAGTCTTATTGTTTTCAGGTCTATAAAATGATCCTGCAGGAACATCAACAAAGTTTCCTCTACATATATTTGTAGCTGCTTCAAACAATTTACTCATAGGTATTATATTACGAGGGTGGTTTAAACCTGAAAGCGCTTTGCGTACCTGCATAAACTTCTTTAAAAGGTCTGGAATACTTGCAGCATTAAAAACGTATAATTTGAAGTTTAATGTTATCTCATCACCAGGATTCCAATCGGGTGCTTTGTCACCACTTATGTGAAAATCACCAAAGCCGGTTGCCATTTTACGAACTGCAGGTGCAGAAATACTGAAAGAACAGCTGTCTTTTGCAGCATTTTCCGTAATGGTTAATCCGCTGCTACCCAATCTGGTCATTTGTTCAGTAAGTACAATAAATCCTTTTTGTTCCGTTTTTGAGAAAAAACACAGCGCGGGCGTAGCCACATTTCCTGTTGTCAACTCTACAAATGAGGCTTTATTTGATTCAATTGAAAGTCGGGGATTGTTAGAAATAGTAAGTGGCACGGAAGGGTTATAGTACATATCCTTTGGATATTGTGGACTATAACTGTTTCCAATTGCTCTGTATCGGTTTCCATTGTAAACAGAAGCAGGTACTAACACATAGTTTTCTGGATTCCATTTACTAAAATCAAAGGAAACTGAAACTGCTGATGATTTAGCAATACCACTGTTTAAGCGAAATGACGTAGAAACATCCATAACTTCGGGATGCTTCGAAACTGAACTTGCTTTAAATTGCATACTCCAGTTACCTGTTTTTGTCCGCAATAACTCTTTGCTAAATGGATGTTCGGATATTAAGTCTGTCCCATCAAATTCCTTTACCGACAATCTTAATGAACCGTTTATACCTCTTAATAATTCATTAAGGGATTGAACTGGTTCTTGTGCTAATGAAACCATTCCACTGCTTAAACAAAGAAAACCAATCAACGTCATCCCTAAATTCTTCATTCCCATAGTCTATTATACTAGTTTAGCGTAAAGATTAAACTATAGCTGGCTTAATACCACCGATAATTTGACTATTAGTAATGTTTTTTTTGCATGAACATTTTCTATTAAAAATAGCGAGCCGACAGCGATCTTACTTACTTTCCAGACTCTTCATAAAAACAATGATATCCTCTTTTTCTTTTTCAGTGAGATGCAGGCTTTCTTCGGAAAGCGTTTGATTAGAAAGATGCATTCCTAAGCCTGCACCTCCCCCATTGTTATAAAATTCCATTACCTCATCTAAAGTCTTATACGCTCCATTGTGCATATAAGGCGCAGTTTTATTGATATTCCGAATAGTGGGAACTTTAAAAGCATTTTTATAAGAATCAACACCAATCACGCTATAATAACCCAGATCCGAGTCCAGCGTCGAATCCGCCGCAGACACAGGAACGCCCAGCACTTCCGTTTCGCTCTCCACGTATTTTGGGGGAGTAGCCCCATTAAATAAAGGAGCGAAATGACAGGTGGCACATTTTGCTTTTCCCATAAATAAATTAAAGCCTTTCAATTCCTGGTTTGACAAGGCGCCTCTGTTACCACGCATATATTCATCAAACCGGCTATTGAGTTTTGTTAAGCTGCGAATATAGCAAGCAAGGGCATTTGTCACTTGGTCTGAACTGATTCCTTTTCCGGTCTTTTCAGAAAAAGCCGTTGCGAATAACGACTGATATGATTTATCTGCAGAAACATATTTTATGATCACATCCATTGAGCCATCCATCTCCTGTTTACTACTGACTACATCACGCACCTGATCCTCCAACGTTAACGCCCTCATATCATAGAAATAATTTGATTGTAAAGCCGCGTTGAGTAATGTGGGTACATTCCTTGTCAGCAGTTTTGAAGGAACATGAACATCTGTATGCTTAGCCAATCCGTCTGTAAATGCTAAATCGGGATTATGGCATGAGGCACAGCTTCTTGTGCCGGTACCGGATAACAATGGATCATAAAAAAGTTTTTCCCCTAACCCCACTTTAGCATCGGTTATACCGTATTCAGGGCCTGGTGAAAATGCCTCTACATTAAATGCATCCGAATCAAATAATGTACTCACCTCCTGCCTAAGCATTCGGTTATATTTAATTTTATCGCCCGATAAATTCTGCTCCAACTGTGCTATCCCGGAGCTGATCTCATTCCCGAAACTTGTAATAAATGTTGCTCTGTCGAAGGAATCAAAATCAGGGTTATGATTAAGATATTCAATTGAGGCACTCAGATCCTGCAGTAAAGTCGTTTTTTCCTTTTTACTGGTATAGAGAGAAAGGATACCCCGTAGGCTTTTTAAGGATTCGGACGATTCTTTCATACTGTTCAAAGAAAGGAAATTGTCAAATCCGGTAATTCCCAAAGTGATTATCCTGAATACCTCTAACTTGGCAGCATCTAATATTCGCCAATCCGCAAACTGATGATCAGCGAAATAAGAAATCAGATAGTCCGTACTTGTGATTAAATGTTTGACTTCGCTGATCAACTCTTTTTTTCCGGCTGTATCATACTTCGGATAGATAAATTGCTCTATCACCTGGAGCCCCATTGGATCAATAGCACGGGCTAAAGAAGGCTCTAGTAAATCCGCATTTTCGATCTCTTGTACTGGAGGGCCATTTAACCTCTTAGTTAAGTCGGCAGTAAAATACTCTGCCGCCCATTCAAATTTTTTGAATAGCAGCCTTGATTTTAAAAAGGCTTGCTGAACGCTGCGTCCGTCAACCTTTTCTTTACTGACCTCAAAAAACAAGGTATCTTTTACATACTCCTGGAAGGATATAATCTGACTTAAAACTTCTTTTTGGATTTTTCGTTCACGCAGACTGGCTGGTATTTGTTCTGTTTTATTCGAATTAACGGAGGTAAAGCTTACAATAAATAGCCCTGTAAACAGAATTGCTACTATTCCAATCTTCTTATACATAACATATCCCTCCTCCTGATTAACAGTAACTTATTTAAACACCAGCGCATTCCTGAACGGGTTCGCATTTTTATCCCTTTCGGCCAATGGCTCTATTCCCCATCTATGCTCTATAAAAGAAAGAATGCTTACTGTTTCATACTGCGTGTGATCTACAACGCCCTTTTTGGCAAATGGCCCTATAATAATTGCAGGAATACGGCTACCAGGGCCCCATCGATCGATAACCGGTGGGGTTACATGATCAAAAAAACCACCAAACTCATCATAGGTCAGAATAACCAATGCATCCTTTGCATTTGGTCCCTCCAATACCGCATTAATCAGGTTAACTGCCAGTTGTTCTGAAGAATATACCGCAGAACCTCCCGGATGTTCATCATTTCCCCCGCCTGGTTTCACAAAGGAAACACTTGGAAGGGCACCTTCTTTCGCTGCCTCAATGAAATCATTTTGGTCTTTCATATGTTTTCGGCCTTCTGTACCCTCTTCATATTGGGCAAAATATAGGAATGGTTCATGATTATAGGCAAAATTATTCTTCTTTCCTGCTACTGCATCGTCCCATCCCTCAGAATACCATGCCCATGATATATTTTTTTCGCTCAGTTTATCACCAATAGTCGGCATCGTCTGAGATGGCAGTAATTTGGAAGTATCTGATTTGGGCGGGTAAGGCTTGTTTCGTGAAAGGACATGATTCACAACATATCCATCCGGAGTAACTATCCCATCCTCTATCATTTTACCATCAGCATCAACTTTTGCGATCATTGATTTAGGGGCATCCGGCCAAACCGGCACAGCCGCAGAAATCATATAAACGTGGTTAAAATAAGAGCCGCCATAAACACTCTGAAAAAAATTATCACACAGTGTGTATTTTTGAGCTATCGGATAAAGGGGTAATTTTTCCGTGTTATAATAACCCATCGCCAGTCCTTTGGAGTCATTATATACCGCGAACTTATCCATCTTTCCTCCGTTAATTTGCAACTGATTGTGAAAAAAACGGTGAGTAACATCAGGCGTTGTCTTGTCAGACGGAACGTATTGGTCTATATTAAATAACTGATTTGGCAGATTGGTTGGGAAAGAGTTGTTTCTCGGAATCTCAGGAAGGTACTTATAAGGTTTTCCATCTTTGTCAACCTGTACAAAATTTCCTCTTTTGGCATTTTCAATACCATTTGCACCTTTGAATTCACCGTAAAGATTATCGAAACTATGGTTTTCCATATAAATAACCACCACGTGCTTAATCTGCTTGATGCCATTGTCAAATGAGGTTTCCTGATGTTTCGCTTTTCTGCTGATCCCGCAACTACTGATCATCAAAATGATAAGAAACAGATAAAAAAATCGTTGTAAATACATTCCGTTTTCTTTTTAGATTCGATTAAAAGTTATGTTACAAACATATGATATTATATTTTGTTGAAAAGTCATCAGACTAAAACAGGATAGGATTGTTTGTAATTTATTGCTTACAAGAGCCAAGGCTATTTTGGAAGTTTCACCCGATAAATGCGATAAGGATAGCTGGTTTTATTCATACCATCATTCCATTGTGGTAAACGGTTCATCTGAGCACAAGAGAAATACAAATATCCGTCGCTGCCAATTCCTAAAGAATCAGGCCATATTAACCGGCTATCCTGTACCAGTGTTATCAATTCACCCTTTGGGTTAAAATATTTTATACTATAATCTGTAGAAGAAGTGAGATAGATATTGCCGGTTTTATCTGCTTCCATACCGTGGCAAACTCCTGTTTCGCCTAAATCCTGAACATATTCAGACAATTCATCAGCTGTTAATTTTGCATCTGCAAGATATTTTGTTTCCACACGATAAAGATGCATGGTGTTGATTGGTCTGAAATAAAAGAACTTATTGTCCTTAGTTATTGCAATCCCATTTACATTGGATTTAAAGATATTTCCATTTTTGTCTGCCATTGTCTTTCCCCCGTAAGACAAACTAAATCCGGGAACGGCTAATGTTTGAGGCTTATTTTGAAGTGCCAGCCTTGTTTTACCGCTTTTAAGATCTAATACCACAATCGCCGCCTGACCGGGATCTGAAAGGTAAGCTAATTGTTTATCTGTATCGACTCTAACATCATTTAATGCTGATTTATCTTTTGCCAGGTCGTCAAACTGATAAACTCTTTTCACCTGATTACTTTTAAGGTCTATCTGTACCAATTTAAATTTATGCTGATCAGGTTTAGGGTCCAATACCCACAGTTGGTCTTTCGTATCGATGTAAATGTCCTGAACATTTAAAAAGGTTTCTGTTGCCTTTCCCTCTTTCCGATTCCAGCGCTCATCGGGATAAGCAACATACTTTCCATTTACAATCTCAATTAATCCATACCGGTAGGGTTCTCTTTTGGGAAATGAAACGAAGAGTCTGTTGGTAGAAGAAACGCTAACACCGATGGGCTGTGACTGACCAAACTCAGCTACTACTTCCAATTCATCTGAATGGTAAGATTGAGAGTGCACGTTTAAAGTCATGCTAATTACAATTAAGCATAAAATTACTTTCATCTTGAAGGGATTAGTCAATATCTTCTAAATTACGCAATTCTTAACATATTGAAATAGGATCTCATCAAAGCCATATTAAATATAAGTATACCCCTGTTCTGCAGTATACTGATCTATATAACGAAACTCACTATCAATTAAATTTGCGGTAACATCTAAACTTACAAACTGCAAATTCCCGAATATACTAGCAAATGCGGTGTCAGTGGCATCAACTCCAGTAGCAATCTTAACTAGTCCATTTAACGGAACAAGTTTGGTTGCATCTACAATAATCCAGTAACCACCAATATAAGCCTCAAAACAGGCATGGAAATCTGCAGGCTGCAATTGATATGCATAACCAGTGTAATATCTTGCCGGGATGGTTAACGCCCTGCACAAAGCAATGCCTAAATGCGCAAAATCACGACATACCCCTATTTGCTCCGTAATCGTATCATATGAAGATGTTTGGGCATTTGTATAGCCTCCACTGTATTCTACGTTGGCATAAATCCAATCACGTATAGCCATAACCTTATAAAAAGCATGATCGATGTGCCCAAATTTGTGAAATGCGAACTTATATAACTTGTCGGATTGACAGTACCTGCTGGGATTTAAATACGACAAAGCGCTAACCGGCATGTTGCCAATGGGTATATCATCCAAATGTTCTGCCTCAACCGCACGGACTTCTGTTTCTACTAATGCCCGATAATGAATAATTAAGTTTCCCGCATCAGGAATTTCTATGATTTTGAACCTCTTTTCACCGGAAATTGAAAACAACTCTCTCATTTTCAGTTGCTGATTCAGCTCCATATGCTCTTCTACAAGAAACTGTCCCGCAGATTTAACCGGCTGCACATTCAAGATCAATGTTGAAGACGAAATTACCTCATAAACTATCCTAGCAGAAACTTCAAACTTCATAAATATTTAAAATATCAAATAAAAAACAACAATAAATCAATTTAAAATAGATACAAAACAAAAAAAGACTAAAAAATAAATTTTAACACCAAAAAAATGATTAAATAAAGTAAAATAACATTTTATTTGATTTAATAATCAATTTAAATAAAGATATAACTATATTTCAGAAGATTTTAACATAAAATGATCGAATATGGAAACAAAAAGCTACACAAAATCATACGATCTACCCAAAAACACTTGGGATGAAATGTTTAATGACTCAGAAACGGTAAGAGAAGAGTACAAAACTGTAATGAACTACCTCGATCTGGAGTCGACCGAAGAGCTCAACAAAAAAGAAGAACTATCCAAAGCACTTTTCATGAGCCAAGGCATCACCTTTACCGTATACAATAGCGGCGAAGGCATAGAAAAGATCTTCCCTTTCGATATCATTCCCAGAATTATTACTGCTGATGAATGGTCTTTTATAGAAAAAGGAATTAAGCAGCGGGTTACTGCCCTGAACCTTTTTCTGAAAGATGTATATAGCGACCAGTTTATCATTAAAGACGGGATTGTTCCCATCGATGTAATTTACTCTTGTCCTCATTTTTTACGAGAGATGGTCAATGTAAAAGTACCTCACGACATCTATATACACATTGCCGGGATTGACCTAATCAGGGACAACGACGGAACTTATTATATCCTTGAAGACAATGTCCGCACTCCTTCTGGGGTTAGCTACATGCTGGAAAACAGGGAAATTACCAAACGTCTATTCCCGGATCTTTTACCTCAATGTAAAGTAAGAAGCGTGATTGAATATCCTACAGTCCTCTACAACAATCTGCTTTCACTTGCACCACATGACGTTGCCGATCCGACAATAGTTTTGTTGAGTCCGGGCAGTTTCAACTCAGCGTATTTTGAACATACTACGCTGGCCCGCTTAATGGGAATTGAGCTGGTGGAGGGACCTGATTTAATTGTGGAAGACCACAAAGTGTATATGAAAACTACTGCCGGATTGCAGCAGGTGAATGTGATCTACCGGAGAGTAGATGACGACTACCTTGATCCCCTAGCCTTTAATCCAACCAGCTTACTTGGTGTTGCCGGATTAATGAATGCTTACAGAAAAGGAAATGTGACCATTGTAAATGCGGTAGGAAATGGTGTAGCCGACGACAAAGCGGTATACGTCTATGTGCCAGACATGATAAAATATTACCTGAATGAAGAACCTTTACTTAAAAATGTACCCACTTACCAGTTAGGAAACGCAAGTGAGCGCGCCTATGTATTCGAAAATATTTCCCGTATGGTTGTTAAACAAACCAATGGCAGCGGTGGCTATGGCATGTTAATGGGACACGCTTCAACGGAAGAAGAAATTGAAGCATACAAGCTGGAAATACTGAAAGATCCACGACAATTTATTGCACAGCCTACCATCAGCTTATCATCCTCGCCATGTTACATGCAAGGCAAATTACAACCCAGAAGGGTCGATTTTCGTCCGTTTGCACTTTGCGGTCCCAATGGGATAGACATTATTCCCGGAGGATTAACAAGAGTAGCACTTAAAGAGGGTTCGCTGGTTGTAAACAGCTCTCAAGGAGGCGGCAGTAAAGACACCTGGGTACTTTCTAAATAAACAACAATAAGATTAAACACAGAATTACTATGTTAAGCAGGGTTGCTGAAAGCCTATACTGGCTAAGCCGTTATATCGAAAGAACAGATGGCATGCTACGCATGCTTAAAATAAATTATGCTTCCTCGCAAGATGCGATCGCAGAGTTTTCATGGAGTCCCGTTATGCACCTATTTTGCGATCGGAATGACGAAAGACTGGAGGCCATGGAATTTAACAGTCGTACGGTGTTGCAGTACATGGTGATTGACAAGGAGAACCCCAACTCCATCCTCAACATCATCACGCAAGTACGAGAAAACGCAAGAAGTGTACAGGACCACATTACTAAAGACGTATGGCAGTGCCTAAACGAATATTACCATACAGTAAAGGACCCTAAGCTAAACGCCATGTTGAAAAAAGATGACCCGATATCCGTATTAGACATTCTGATTAAACAAGGAATGCTTTTTTACGGCATTACAGAAATCACCATGGCGAGGAACGAAGGAAGTAGCTTTATGCGCATCGGAAAATATCTGGAGCGCAGTATTCAATCGGTAAATATATTGGACATTAAATTTGGCTCGGTAGACCACAACCCGGACTTACTGACAAACACCAACTACTGGAAACACCTTTTGTTTTCTATAGGCGGTTACGAGCTGTATCTAAAAACCTATAGACAAGGTTTTGAAGCAGAAAACGTACTTGACCAGGTTGTGCTGAACAATGAATTTCCGAGGTCTGTTATCTATTGCATCAACCAGCTGTTCAAATATTTTGAAAGACTAAAAGGCGACGGACACATTACCGCAGGAAATCTTGCTTTCCTTATTGGCAGGCTCCAAAGTAAAGTAAAATACAGTTCTATAAAGGGTTTAAAAAAAGGAGACCTTCACCTCTACCTCGCGGAAATAAAATCCGAACTCTACGGCATAGGAAATGCCTTCAATCAAACTTGTTTCAACATATACTAAGCACCATGCCGGAATTTAAAATAAAACACATCACTAAATACACTTACGAATCTCCGGTAAGAGAAAGCGTAAACCACATTATCCTCTACCCCATTGAAGATCAATTTCAGAGCGTAATTAAGCACACCCTTAAAATTTCGGGCAACCCGAAAGTAGATGTATTTACCGACTATTACGGCAATAAGATTGGCTTCTTTGCTTATAGTGAGCGACACAGAGAACTGGAAATCTATTCCGAACTTACCGTTGCTACCATTGCTAAAGAACTCCCCTCAGAAACCATGTTCAGTGAGATGCAGTGGATGGAACTTGAAAAACTACGATATCAGGTTCCTTACATTGATTACCTGAAATGGGAAGCTTTTAATGAACTTGGTGAGCTCAAAAAGATTACAGAACAATTCCTACAATCGGATTTAACACCCTATCGTGTAGCCATGGACTATTGCCAATATGTATATGAACATTTCAAATACATACAAGGCGTAACAACAGTACAGACTCAGATCGATGAAATCTGGCAAATCAAATCAGGTGTATGTCAGGACTTCGCACATATTCTCTGCCAGATGTTGCGTATGGCTAAAATCCCGGCGAAATACGTAAGTGGCTACATTTGCCCTAATAAAAACGGAATTCGGGGAGAAGGCGCCACTCATGCCTGGGTAGAAGCTTACATACCCGACTATGGCTGGCTGGGTTTAGATCCGACAAATAACTGCATTGCTAACGAAACATATGTAAGATTGGCGCTAGGCAGGAGTTTCACAGACTGTTCTCCGGTAAAAGGCGTTTACAAAGGCCCATCCAATCATAAACTCACCGTTCAGGTAATTATTGGTTACGACAACGGTACATCAGATACACAAGAACCTTTCGCCGAAGAGAATGAATCAATCGTAGTATCTGCCCCTCTTACACAAGGCAACAGCTATCGTCGGAATCTGGAGCTTATGCAGCAAATTCAACAACAACAATAAAAATAAATCCATCAATTCTTTTTAAGAGCTGAACTGATAAATTCATAGTCAAGGGTTTGCCCGTTGCCGGAAACGATTGCTTTTACGGTTCCACCTTTCCGGGTATAAGCAATCTTTTTCGGAAAGTCATGCTCTGGGTTTTCGCATACAAAAGCGTCTTTACTAATGGCGGTCAGCTTAAAATTAACCGGCCCGGAATCACCGGTAACAGTAACGATATAAAAAATATCGTCTCCCTTGATGCTAAGTTCCAGTTGTTCTACAAAAACAACTTTCTTCCCCTTAAGCGTTACGCCCTTTCCTGTAAGTTTGGTATCAGACACCTTTGACCAGTTTTCGTACCCCGATTGCCCGGGTTTGGAATTTGTGCGTTGCCACTTACCGATCAGCCATTGTAGCTTTTTAAATTTTTGAGCAGTGTTTTCCTGTCCGCAAGCCATATTATTGAAGCCCAAAATAAACATAAGAGAAATCAGGAAAGAGAATCGTTGAATTTTCATAATCTTTTTCTTTCAAAATTACGATTGAGGGATGTTTATGTATTGTACAAAACCGACGTTGGTTACAGAAATCATTTATTAAGAAAGAAGTTGGCCATGCTTGGTGTCTCAAAAAAATAAGCAGAGGGATCTTCTCCCGCAAAAGCTTTAAAATTGCGGATGAAATGAGATTGATCGTAATAACCTGATTCATAAACAATATCTGCCCAACTGCGCTTTTTCTCTCTGATCAATTGAAAGATATAATTGAAACGGATGATCCGTGCATAGTATTTTGGTGAAAGCCCTATGTACTTTTTAAAAAGCCGCTGGAGCTGACGCTCACTCTTCTTCCCTGCTAGGCAAAGATCCTTAACACTTGCCTTACCGTTTGAATCAAAGATAAGCTCTAGCTCTTCTTCTAATGGATTTTCAGTGGCCGATTTGCTTAGCTCAAGGAAATGATCATCCAAACACTGTTTAAGGATCTGTTCGTTTTCAAAAGGAAGAAACCGATCCTTTAGTCCAGCCAACTCCTGATGAGGAAAGGTATCCAGGTCAACAATCTGATCAAGATAGCATTCCATATTCAAACCAAAGAGCTGGGTAAGTGCTGCAGGTTTTAGTTTAATGGCAAAAGACCCGGTCTCTGCGGTATTCTCCAAATGAAAATTGCTGCTGATCTGCCCAGCCAGCAGGTTTGGTGTTTGGGTATACCAGGATCCGTTTATTTTGGCTTTATATACGCTGCCGTAGTTAAAAATAAGCTCTGTAAATCCGTCAGGAATAATTTTCTCTACCCGAGGAGTGCGATCATCACTCTGCATCATCCAGTAGCATTCGATCAACTTTTCTAGACTTGGATGAGGTGATATTCTGGTGAATTTCATGAGATGGCAAATTGAAATATAAATATATAAACGATTGCTAAAAAATTTGATTTTAAATTTGCGTAACCAAATGGTACCCTATATATTTGTAACCACATGGTTTCAAATATATGGAATTAAGAAGAGACGTATTTCAGGCAATCTCCGACCCCACCAGGCGCGAGATTATTGATTTACTGAGTGATCAGTCCCTGAACCTCAATGCCGTTGCCGGACATTTCAGCATCACGAGGCCAGCCATATCCAAACACATCAAAATTCTGGAAGAGTGCGGATTGATCATCGTAAGGCAGGATGGCCGGGAGCGCTATTGCAGAGCTGATGTACATAAGCTAAAAGAAATCGACAAATGGCTGAATCGGTACAGGAAATTCTGGAACCATAAATTAGATGCCCTTGGCAACTTTCTGGAGCGCGGGGACGATGAACCATCAGGAGATAACACAATTAAATACAAGTAATTATGGAAACAAAACCACTAATTGTAGAACGCAGCTATAATGCACCAATTGAAAAGGTATGGAAAGCCATTACCGATAAAGACCAAATGAAAGAATGGTACTTTGAACTTGAAGAATTCAAAGCGGAAAAGGGATTCAAATTCCAATTTACCGGGGGTGATGAAAAGGAGCAATACCTACATGTATGCGAAGTGATTTTTGTGGACCCTCCCAATAAGCTAAGTTACAGCTGGACTTACCCTGAACATAACGACGGGTATTCAGTAGTCACCTGGGAACTTTTTAAGGAAGGCGAACAAAAAACCCGATTAAAACTGACCCATGAAGGACTTGGAAGTTTCCCTAAAGACAGCCCGAATTTCGCTATCACCAGCTTTACTGAAGGTTGGAATTTTATACTTGGAGAGTCGCTAAAAAAATATGTGGAGCAGGATATCAATCAGCCGTAAAGCTGATTTTTTGTCTTTTTTGTTTTACACCTACGATTAACAGCCATAAGCAAATTCCTATTTCACCCATGCTGGCCGGTAAACTCACAAATTTAGAAACCCCGATGGCGGAATAATTCTTAACGAGCATATTTCCTGTAAAATTTATTAAATAGCCAAAACAGCCCAGCATTAAAAGGATACCTAAAATTTTGGGAAGAAATCCTGATCTAAAAACCAGATAGCCGAAAGGCAGTAACCAAAGCCCCCAAAATATAGAAGCCAGAAGCATCCCATTGTCGTATTGATTTAGATGAAACATAACCTGACTTTCCAATTGCTCTGCTGTGTAAACGTTCAGGTAATTGTCCCTACTAATCAGAGAAAGAACCGAAAGCTTATTTTGCAAATTCACAAAAGATATAGGAACACTTACAATTGCTAAAATGGCCATGAGTTTTGCATAGAACTCATCAACAGTTTTCAATAACCTGTATAAGGCAATTGGTAAAAAGACAAATGCCGTGTAGCAGATTACACTACTCACAATACTTAGTCGAAAAAGCATCTCAGACGATACAATGTTCTTAAAAGTAAGCGCTGGATCATCCCAGACAAAAAGGGTTTTAGGCACATATGCCAGACTAAAAATCCCCATAAGCACTACTATAAGATATAATAATCCTGAAATCCTTGCCGTTTTCTTGATGGATGAGGTAATTGTTATCATGTTTTAAGCGGTTATATTTTGTTTTGGCCATTTCCAGGCATAAAAAACTATAATTGCGGTTATTGCACTTTCAACCAATGCTAAAAAAACATAAAATGATTTCCATGGCACCAATGAAGTAAAAGCGATCAATAGCATAATGATGGTAAATAAAAGGCCGAAAATGATATTCATCAGCTTGTTTATGGTGGGTTTTAAAATGAGGGCTAAGAAAACCATTACGGCTGGAATAGCCAATAATATCGCTGCCATCAATAATTTTTGTGGGGTGTCCAACAAATTTTCACCACTGACCAGACCTGCTGCTTTTTGAGGAACATATAGTTCAAAATAGTCGCCATACAAATAGCATAATGTTACAGATGCCCAAAGTGCTGAAAGTTTAATTTTGATATTGATTTTGAAATCTTCCAGGTTACTTTTAATGTTTTTGCCAGTATCCATTTTTCTCTTTTTCTTTAGACGAAGTCCTGCCCATTTTGTTACCATGTCCTTAACTTGCTTAGAGCGTGATAAAATGCATAAAGTCAAGTAAAAAAGATAGCTGGATATTTCTTTCAAAAGGACATTCCTCTTTTAGACTGTCCGGACAAAGATATTGAAAGGACCTATTATTTCAGGTGGTGGACCTACCGGAAGCACATTAAAAAAACACCGGAAGGTTATGTGATCACCGAATTCTTACCTGATGTACCCTGGGCGGGAAAGTACAATACCATCAGCTGCCCTGCTGCTTTCCATTTCTATGAAGGCCGTTGGCTCCGAAACGAAACCTATTTAAACGACTATGCGTTTTTCTGGTTCCGCAAAGGTGGAAACCCGCGGCTTTATAGCTTCTGGGCAGCAGATGCGATCTACAATCAATATCTGGTAAGTGGCAATTCGGCAGGCATTAAACAGTTATTACCGGATCTGATCGATAATTATTCAGCCTGGGAAAAAGACAAGCAAGATGCCAACGGTTTGTTCTGGCAGCTTGACGACAGAGACGGAATGGAAGTGTCCGTTTGCGGAAGCGGATACAGGCCTACCATCAATTCCTATATGTATGGTGATGCAATTGCGATCAGCAAAATGGCTGTTCAGAGAGGAGACCACGACGATGCCAAAATTTACCGTAAAAAAGCTGAACAGCTTAAGGCAAAAGTAGAAGGCCTGCTTTGGGACGATGCTGCAAACTTTTTTAAAGTAAAATCTCGAGCTTCTGGTTCAGACCTTTGCGATGCAGTGGAACTTCAGGGGTACACACCCTGGTATTTCAATATGCCCGATGCGGGGTACTCCGCTGCCTGGAAATATCTTATTGATAGTTCATTTTTTAAAGCCCCCTATGGCCCAACAACTGTTGCGCGTAACCATCCCGATTTTAAATTATCCTACCAGGGACATGAATGTCAGTGGAATGGCCCAAGCTGGCCGTATGCAACTTCTGTTGCTTTAACTGCTATGTCTAATTTGCTAAACAATTACAGCCAGTCTGTAGTTGGACGCGCCGACTATTATAAACTCTTAAAGACCTATGCTACCAGTCAGCAGTTAAAAACCGGTGAAGGTAAAGTGGTACCCTGGATAGATGAAAATCTGAACCCGCTGACAGGTGACTGGATTTCCCGCACGCGCCTTAAGAGCTGGCATGATGGTACCTGGGTAAAGGATAAGGGTGGCATAGAGCGTGGCAAGGATTACAATCATTCTACCTTCTGTGATCTGGTGATCTCAGGGCTGATTGGACTACGTCCTTCTGAAGGAAATCACCTGGTGATCAACCCCCTTTTACCAGAAGGCAAATGGGATTACTTTTGCCTGGACAAGCTACTTTATCATGGAAAAGAAATTACCATTTTATATGTTAAGGACGGAACCAGGTACCGCAGAGGAAAAGGTTTTATGGTTTGGGTAAACGGGAAAAAAATCGGAGCAGCCAAGACACTTGGTAAAATGACCATTAATATGTAGTGTAAAAAAGCAAGAGTTTAAAAGAACTCTTGCTTTTTTGGTCTTACATCTTTACTTTTTTAAATCTGTAAATACTGCAGCCTTCTCTTTATTTGTTTTTTTAAGACTAAAGGAATCAAAGACTTCTCCGGAAGCCTTATATGCGGTATAAATCAGTTTATCGTGGTCAACCGATATGATTTGGAACAGTTGTGTATTTTCTGCAAATACATCCATCCACCTTGGCGTCACATCTATTTTGTACATTTTTGGCCCAGCTACTGAGACCACATACATGGGACCTCCTACCTTTCCTGAAACACCAGTGGGTAAATTCTGTCCACGACTGTAGGTATGATCGTGTCCCTGCATCAGTATATCTACATGGTACTTATCAAACAGTGGCTTAAACAGGTCTCTGAATTCTTTATTGTCCCTACCTTTTGCTGTCGAGTAGATTGGATGATGATAAGTGATCATGGTCCATTGTTTGGGATTGTTCTTCAACACCCCTTCCAACCATATAGCCTGAGCCTTCATGGAGTTGGAATCCAATACGATCATCTGGGAGTTCAATGAAATGAGACGAACATTTGCATAATCGATGAAGTATACAGATTCTTCCAAACCTTTAGGTCCATTCTCGGGCAATGTATATTGGGAACGCCAATGTGGATCTAAGGTCAGGGTCTTTTGTTCATCTCTGAAGTATTCATGATTTCCAGACGAAGGGATACTTGGGATCATCCCGTTAATGAAACCACCACCAAAATGCCACTCTCCCCATTCATTATCATTGTTGGAGCGATTGATCAAGTCGCCTGCATGAACAATAAAACGTGCATCACCGTGGGTGGCAAAGGCCCTCCTGATTACCCTCGACCATTTTGATCTGATGTCGTTCTGAGCATCGCCCAAATAAATGAATGAAAAAGGTTTCACTGTTGCCGGTGCGGTTCGAAACTGAAACCACTCGCTCCAGTTCTTACCGTCCCCTACGCGGTAGGTATAAACTTGATCGGGTTTTAAACCGGTTATGGTTGCACTATGGTAATTTGCTTTTTCATATTCTACTCCTTGCAGGGTGGTAGTCAGGGCAACAAATTCTCCGAAATTGTCTTTTCCGAGATCGGGTGAGCTGTCTTCCATTAGTACCTGGGCGTAACTTTTAAGTATAGTAGTGTCGGTACGCCAGGTAACAGATTGTGTAGTCGTTGGGTCGGCCGACCAGGTCAGGATAATTCGATCTGGAAATGCTGAAGCTTTGAACGACTGTCCATTAGCCAATTGAAACCCTAAAAGGGCAATAATGACCATTATAATTTCTCTGGTAATGTTTTTCATCATTAAAAAGGGTTGTATTTAAAGCCTGCATTGGCCCACGTTGAAAAATATTTATGATCATTCGGTCTTCCATCGCCATAATCCAGGATGGTTTGGGCATTGTTGATGTTACTGATACCCATAAAAATGGTAAACTTTTTATTGATCCGCTGAGAGGCCGAGAAGTCTAGCTGGACTCTACCTTTTTCCATCAGGTCATTGGCTTGCTCTTCTGCAAGCTCACTGATAAAAGTTTCATAGAAATTCAAAGAAATGCGGCCTGAAAAACCATATTTCTCATAAGACAGAGAAGCATTACCTACCTTAGGACGCATTGAAGGCAAACGTACGGTACGCTCACTTACGATACCAGGCACTTTAAACTTTGACTGGATCTGCGTAAAGTTTCCATAGATACCCAAACCGTTTAAAAATCCAGGCAGGAAAGTTAGCTGCTGCTGCCAGGCAATTTCGTAACCATACACATGTGCGTTGGCGCCGTTTACAGTCTGCGTTACCTGATATTGATCAAACTGACCGCCTTGTTGGGTATAAATACTTTGATAAATATAATTTTCTATGTTCTTGTAAAAGATGCCTCCGGATAGTAAACCCAGTGATTTCAAGTAGTGTTCAAACAGGAAGTCGACATTGGTGGAAGTAGCCTGATCCAAATCCGGATTTCCTTTCTTCATTCGTTTTCTTCTCGGTTCAACTTCCTGCCATGGAACCAGGTCATAATAACCAGGACGGGAAAGCGACCTGGTAACAGCTGCGCGCACGTTGGTACGTTGATCAATGGCATACTTCAGGTTCAGACTTGGAAAGAAGCCATCAAATGCAGATTTGGTGTTCACTTTATTTGTGCTTACATATTTACCCTGATTGTCGAAAGACACAATGTTGCCACGGTAATCAAACCCTGTGCGCTCATACCTCAGTCCGGTAATAATATCAAGCTTATCCAGTGTCAATTTACCCATTACATACCCCGCTCCCATGGTTTCCTTACCATTGTAAGAATCCGGATCAGTATTTTGTCTGATATAGGTTTCATCACTTTCAAAAAGCGACAGGTTTTTCTGATAATAATCTTCCATCAGGTAACCATTGGCAATCGCTCCTGAAAGATCATATTTACCATTAAAATAATCCTTTCTGGAATAATCAGAGAGGAAATTATCCATAGATACCTTACCTGTCTTCAGGATGTATTGGAAATAATCTCTGGTATGGTCATCTTCCTTATACCTGTAACGTCCTCCGAACTTAAACATCAGTTTATTTTTTTGGCTAAGGTTGAAAGTCCGCTGCACATTAAACGATCCTTGCCCATCTTTGTCATGAGCGATCTGGTGTCTGTTGACATAAGAGGAAGTGGTGTAGTTGGCCGCATTGTTCACATCGCCATTTGTAAAAGCAAACTGCGGAGCACGCGGATCGCTGATGTCGATGCCGGCATTCAAACCACCATAAGTAAAATAACCGTCATAGTAAATGGGTTGATCGTATAAACCACTCGCATAGGTGAGGTCCAAATTCAACCTCCAGTCATTGACAATCGCCTTAGTACCAACTGAAAAGCTCAGCAAATCTCTATGGTAATCTCTGGGTGAACCACTAGCACCTATACTGATGTCTGAAGCTGTATTTTCATCGGTGTATTCTCCAATGTTATAGCTTTTTGTGCCCCTTGTTTGTAGTTCGTAAAACTTATTGTAAGACGTTCTTGCGTAGATCTGAATCTTTTCTGTAGGAAAGAAGCTCAGTTCAGCTTGTAGTCCGAGGTTCTCACGGTGCAAGTCCGAACCTTCGAGTTCAAGATTAGATAACTTCATTTTTTCTACTCCTGCAATCTCGTACATGTCGTAATCTTTCTGAACCCGATCTTCCCCTCTGTAGGTATTGCTATAATTTACGCCAACCAGATAGCCCCATTTGGTATCTCTGCGACTAAAATCAAATGAGCCATCAAAGTTTTGCTTACCCAATAGAAAATTGTTACCAAATGAACCCTTCACCTGCATTTGCTGAGTGCCCGACTTGGGTGTCTTAGAAATGATGTTCACTGAACCTGATGTTCCGTCAGCATCCATATCGGGAGTGAGGGTTTTGTTGACTTCTATCGCCTCAACAGTAGATGACAAAATACCATTCAGATCAATATCCCTTGAATTGGTTTGCGTAGAAGGCAGTCTGTTTCCATTAAGCGTGATAGACCCCATACTCTGATCCAGCCCTCTGATGATGATGTTTCTTGGCAAGCCATAACTATAATCCATCGCAATCCCTGGCACGCGTTGCATGGCTTCCCCAACAGTAGCATCAGGAAAGCGCTCAATCTGCTCCTGAGAAAGTACATACTTGATGTTGTCTGCGTTACGCATATTGCTCAATGCTATGGCCTCTCCTCTTCTAATCCCTGTTACTGAAATACCCTTCATATCGTTGCTTTGGCTTTCCAATTTCAGTTCCATTTTTACCGTTTCACCATCGGTTATATCTAAGGTAAATGATGTTGTCACATAACCAATATAGTTCACAACAAGCGTTGCTTTTCCGGGTTTTAGGTTGTTGATTACAAAATAGCCATTGGCATCGGTAACATACTTCTGGTTGGTTTCTTTCAAGATCACAGTAGCATAAGGCAAGGTCTGGTTACTTAACTTATCCTTCACATAGCCTACTGCCGCGCCAGGCTTTGGAGCACGTATCTGCAGCTCTGCTTTTTTAAGGACAACCATCGTTCCATCTTCAATAAGTCGCAGGTTATTTTTTTGCAACAAAGGCGTCAATATTGTCCTGGCCGTTTTGGTCTCATCATGGACAGTTACTTTTGTATTGAGAGTTTCCTTATTTGTATACACAAAGCTGACCCCTGTTTTTCTTTCAATTTCCTTAAGCAGGTCTGTGAAAGCCACATTGCGCATATTAATACTGATGCGTTTATCCAGCCCGCTTTGACCACGTACTACAGAAGCTGCTACCAGCTGGATGGAGATCACTGAAATGACACTAATTACTAAGCATGCTCGCATAATTATTTTCATAAGGCACTTAGCCTCATTATTTTTTTTCATAAATTTGAGTTGTTTAAATTTTTACGATTTAAATGATAAGATATAGTCAACGGTTCACCGCCGTTTGCCTAAGAATTAAGGCCGTTCCTGCGCAAACAGGATCGGCTTTTTATTTATTGTTACTGCATGATCCCCCTCCTTCTATGTAAATGGTTTGTCCTACAAATTTTGATCGTATGTTCATAGAGAGATTTAGTGTTTTAAGAACTTCGTTTATAGATTTGTTCCTGAATCTTGCAGTCAGCTTGCAACCCGTATAGTTAGTTTTTTCGGTATTGATTTTGATGTTGTACTTTCTTTCTAAGGCTTCAAAAACTTCATTAAACGGAGTCTGTTCAAAGATCAGTTCACCTGACACCCAAGAATCTACATCGCTACTGGAAATGCTTATTTTATGTGCTTCGGCCTTTTCCCTGTCATATATCAATTTTTCACTTGGCAATAGAAATACTGCCTTCTTATCTTCAGATGTGGTTACACCTACCTTACCCGAATTGACAGCAACAACCATAGCCCTTTCCGTATTATAAGCCCGTACATTGAAACTGGTTCCATAAACCGTAGTATTCATTCCTGCGCTACTGACTACAAAAGGATGTGATGAATCATGGGTGACTTCAAAATATGCTTCCCCTTTCAGTTTCACCAACCTTAGCTTGTTGTTTCTAAAGTCACGTTCATAGCGAATTTCGCTTCCTGAATTCAGCCATACGAGTGTACTGTCAGGCAATAAAACCCTGATCATTTTACCTGCTCCCGCACTTTTCAATACCCATTCTTCAGGCTGCGCTGAGTTTTGAGCTGATCGGTAGTAAAAAAGCGCTGTAAGCAGGAAGATACCGGTCATTGCCGCAGCCAGGCCGTACTTCCACCAACGGGCAGCATTATCTACCAGTGTAAGCTGAGGTGTTGGGTTTGTTTCAGAAATTCTTTCTCTTACGATTTCAAAATCTAGCTGTTCTTGAGCAGGTAACTTCTCTGTCAACTTCCAAAGCACTTGTATCTTTAAATATTCCTCTTGGTGTCCTCTATTTTCGATAAGCCAGGCATCAAGCATGGCCGCCGACTCGGCGGTCTCTTCAGCAGACAATCGCTTAACAATACAATCCCATAATTTATTATCCATAATTATCCTCTTTCAACAGTAAAGACAATTGTGCAGGCAGAAAATACGGGCTGTAATCGGTTAAGCTTCTGTTAACTTTCTATGAATTAAATGTTGGGACCGATCATAGATAAACTGCATGCTTTTTGAAAGATGGTCTTCTACAGTTCTAACCGAAATCTGCAGCAATTCCGCTATCTCTGCATAACTGAATCCTTCTATTCTGTGCATTTTAAAAACCAGTTGCCGCCGCTCGGGAAGTTTACTAATAAGAAAATGTAGAAAAACCAGTTGCTCAGATTCACTGGTAACCTCATCGGCAAAGGAAAGATCAGAAATTGCAGTGAGGTCATCCTGCTCAAGTAAAGTCAATGAGTTGTTCTTATACTGCTTCAGGTAATTAAGCGCGGAGTTTTTTATCGCCCTGAACAAGTAGCCTTTTAGGTTATCAGGACTGGTTTTGTTAAACCAAAGCTGCACAAATAGGTCGTTCACCAAACTGGCAGCGGTTTCTTCATCCTTTACAAAATAAAGGGCATATTGATGCAGCATGCCACTCCAGCGTTTATAGAGCACCTCAAAATTAACCAGCTCTTTATTTGACCCCATGATATTACCCGCAAAACTCGGCAAGGGATATAAATAAGATATTAATTGTGGGTTACTTTTACTTTATTGTAAAAAGATTTTTTTGCAGGTCTGAGCTCATGCCCACTGGTGTTTTTCCCATGTTAAATTTTTAGCTTGCTATAAGCGCAAAGTAGGACAAATCATTAAACTCATTGGTATCTTATCAATCTCAGCTAAATTTTAAAAAGTATATCCCTATGCCTTTCTTATTGAAACTGATCTGCTAGGATTAAAATGATGATCTCCCGCTATGTATGATATTAGCTAGTTTTAGTTTGTATATTTTAGGAGTATCTATAGCGCATCCCATAGTTAAAGTGGCGGTGCCAGCGATATTAAAATCAAAACCCACCTTTTCTCCAGCTATTTTTAAGGTCTGGGAGAGACCAGTTGCTTTTATTACATTAGTATACTTAACTCCATTAAGGGTAAGGGTATCACCATATTGCTGAGTTGCCGAGGATGATGATACAATTTCAATTAGCCAATAGTCTTTTGAAGTATCCTCATTACAGCTCTCCTTTCCAATTACATATCCGCTGGCCATCTCATAGGGGGATTTAAATGGATATTTATTGTTGCACCCTACCACGATAATGAAGATTAGTGTTGAAAGATTTAATATTGTATGTTTTTTGTTCACTTGAATTTGCGTCTAAGGGATCAATTACCTTATTTCTTAGGTAGTGATCGATCAAAGGGGAGAATGGTATAAGACCAATTTCCGTTTTTTTAGTTTATACTTCAAAGATGTACCTGCGAGCTGGTGATCAAGAATCTGTTTCAAGGAGACCTCTTTATAACTGCTCCCTTTTGCCTGATAGGGCGCCAGCACCCGGATATTGAATTCAAAAGTTGTACCCACGCTCAACTGGAGTCGATAGATGACACTTTCCAGTATTTCTGTCGGATAAACGATGATACTGATCTTTTTTTCCAGCATCGTCACCTGATCATAGCCGTAAGGGAGATCTGCAGGACAGAAGGTGGCCATCCAGCATAACAACAGAATTATATTTTTAGGCATTTGGCTTTTTCTTTAACTGTCAGATATGATCTTTATCATGCTTTTCAGGCTTCAGCTCTGACTGGTTCAGCTCTCGCTCTAATTTTTTCTGGTCCTTCCTGTTCCTGCGGATCAGGAATAGGATCAGGGCAATGACCAAGATCAGGACGGGTACGACAACCAGGTAATTGATTTCCATAATGTTTTTTATTGAACTGATACAGAGACAAATATAAAAACAGCATATGAACTGTATGTTAACCGTGAATTTTTTAATTGCTCAGCTGATGTGTTTGTAAATAAACCGGGCCAGCGACTGCCGGCCCGGAATTGAGCATAATCAAACTTGAAACTTATTTTAAAAACATTTTCCGGATTGCATTATTTCCTGCATCGACGATATAAATATTACCATCTTTATCCATAGCCATGTCATCTCTGTTGCGGAACTCTGCATCCATCAACCCTCCATCTTTATATGACCCACTAGTCGATTGACTGGAAACCGTGCTCAGTTCATTAAGCGTAATATTCAGCTTTCTGGTTGTTTGTTTAAAACCATCAGAGAAATAGAAGTTGCCTTTTCCGTCGTAAATGAATCCTTTTGGAATAGCCAGCATCGATTGATTTTTAGGGCCATCAGAATTTCCAAATTCACCATTTCCTGCCCATCCACGAAGGTTTGACGCATCGATCAGGCCAAAACGATTAATTAAAAGATTATCATTATCTGTATAGTACAGGTAAGGACCTATAATGACAGGCCTCGAGGCTTCATTCCCCCCATAAAAACCTCTTACAGCCGTTCTGACTCCAGACTTATCAACCTTTGTTAAACTATACTGCGTTTGCACATATAAATCTCCATTATCATCAATAGCCAGTTTACCAGGTCCATTAAGGTTTACTGCGTAGGTATTTACCACACCTGCAGGTGTAATTTTACGAATGCTGTTATTTAAACCGTCGACAACGTATAACACATCCTGCTTGTCAATTACTATACCCGAATTAAAGCTAAAATTAAACCGCGCTGCAGTACCTGTACCGTTCTGATTACCGGTTTCTCTTATCGGGCTTCCTGCGAATATCGAAACAACGCCTTCTGGAGTAATCTTTTTAATTACATGGTTATTAAGTTCCATCACAAATACGTTTCCACGGCTATCTACGGCAATACTTGCACCACGCTCACTGATATCCAGAACTGTTTGATTTGGCCCACCCGCTAAAGTCATTACACCTGCACGGTTAAAGTTAACCGGTGACAATGCACTTTGACCTGCATTTACCACTTTTACCGGACCAGATGTTAATGCAGGTGGTGTAATTACCACCAGGCTGGTAGCTGTTGCACTGACTATCTGTGCTGCTAGCCCATTAAAGGTCACTGTATTTGCTGATGCAGTAGCACTAAACCCTGTTCCGGTAATGGTAACCCGTGTACCTGACAGGCCATTGTCAGGAGTCATTTTAGAAATGCCTAAACTCTGGTCTTTAAAATCAGGGCCCTGAACAATCTGATCATTTACATTCAAGATTACCTTCCCATCACCTGTTCCACCTGGAATAGTTAAGGTAACCTTAAAAGGCGTTGCAGTAAGAACAGTGGTACTTTTTCCATTTATAGTTACCTTATTTTCATCTGTATGCGGGCTAAAGTTTGATCCCAAAATGGTCATTTCAGCACCTGACGGCCCACTCAACGGCGTTACAGATTCAATTACCGGCATGGGCACAACTGTAAATACAGGTCCAGTCGCTTTTTGATCATTAATGGTAACCGATACCGGGCCGGTCTGCACATCGGCGGGCGCAACAACCACAAGATAATCCTCGGCCGCTTCAGTTACCAACGCGAGTTTACCATTAAAATCTACATGGTTACCGGCAGTTACTTCATCAAAACCACCTCCAGAGATTTTCACACGTGTACCTTTGCCACCACTTGCAGGCTTAATACCAGATATGACCTGGAACTTAAAGGTTTGTCCTGAAGCCTCTTTTCCATTTACCTTAACGGTTACCGGACCGGTGCCTGCGTCTTCAGGCACTTCAGCTACCAGCAGATTGTCACTGGCACTCACTACAACAGCCATTTTCCCATTTATGTACACTTCTGCCGGGCCTGTTGTACTGCTAAAACCAGCACCAGTAATACGAACATGTGTTCCAGCAGCCCCGTTTACCGGACTGATCGCCTGTATACTTAGTTCCTGATAAGTATAATTACCAATACTGATGCTTTCCTCATTTACTTTCATTATAATGGCACCGCTTGTTGCCGAAGCCGGTGCACGCATTACCACGGCAGTAGAGCTTGCGCTAACAATTTCAGCCTTTACACCAGAAAATGTGGCCGATATTTCATCGGCTTTATTGCTAAATCCTGTGCCTTCTACCGTTACCAGTGTGCCCTGGGCACCACTGTTTGGATAATAATCTGTAACCACCAGAGGCACTTTAACTAGTTCTGTCTTGTCCTTTTTACAGGCAATCATCAACAAAATAAAAAGGCTTAGCACACCGATCCACTTATGCATCCCGGTATTAAATTTTCTTGAATAACTCATATCGTATATCATATTTCGATTGATCTGTATCACTTAAAAAGTATATCTCGCTCCCAGTTGCAACTGTGTTCGTGAACCATAGTAGTCAATACTATAAGGCTTACCCGGCGATTTAAACTGGTACAACGGATATTCACCGGAATTTTGGGATGGAGGGAATAGTACCGGGGTTAACCCAACACTTGAAGTAGAGTTGAAAGTATTTGGAGAGAAATACTGAACTCCCCAACTCCTGTTGACTAGATTGGTGAGGTTCATTACATCAGCGGTAAACGTAATAAACTGCTTCTTATCGGCACTCATAAACAAGTCATGAGAAACATGCAAGTCAGCTTGTACATTCCATGGCGTACGGCCTTCATTTCTTTCTGTAAATCCACCACGCTTACTACTTAAATATTTATCTGCATCAATAAAACTATTAAAAGCCTCTGCCTGCTGAATAGCAGTTGAGGTAGCGTTGTCCTGGAAATAACGGATAGCTTCTTCTCTGTGAGGGATATAGGCCAGACTTACCTGTTGTGGCAGCCCTTGTATGCTATTACTAACCACGCCATAGGTAAATGGACTGCCAGATTGTGCACTTACAAACAAAGACACATTAGTTCTACCTGCCTTAGCCCACATTTTATTGTAACTAATGGTACTTACAATACGGTTTCTGATATCGAAGTTACTATTGGCCAATGTCGGGTTATTGGGCACCAATGATTGGTTCAGCTGCCAGTTAGATTCCATTGAGTTACGCACACCGTTGGAAAGGTCTTTTGATTGACCATAAGTGTAAGACACCGAAGCTTGCAGTTGATCAACAATGTTTTTGCCAACGCTAGCTGTTAAACTGTAACGATAACCTTTGCTGGTATTGCTAAGTAGATAGGTATTTGAAAAACGCTGATCTACTGTTCCGCTATATACCGGTTGCTGATGGTCTTTATCATAGCCATAATAGGTTGGATTGTCCTGCACGTTCAATTGCTGAAACAACACATCTTTAATATTTTTAGTATAGATGGCTTCTACACCAAATTTCCACTGACTAGCTGAAGTATAATCCAAACCTAAACTGGTACGCAACACCTGCGGCATCACAAAACCATTGTCAATTAAATCGATCTGGGTTTTACCACTATTGGGATTATTAATCGTTGCGCCATTTTGCTGTATAAAATCGGCAATACCATTTGCACCACCGGCAAGGGGATTGCTGCCCGGCACAAAAGGTTTCTGATCGGCCTTCTGATCAAAACCGCCATAGCCGTCACCATTGTTATAAAATGCATACGCCAACCATGCCATAGGTATCCGTCCGGTAAAAAGTCCCGCACCACCACGTAGAATCAGACTTTGATCACCATTCCAATCATACCTGAAACCTACCCTAGGCGAAAGCTGTATCTTATTCAGGTAATTGTTCGTGATCCTGCTTAAAGGTGTATAGGTATACGTATTTCCAAAATAAGGATCGGCTGCCGCCGTACGGGTCTTTTCGCTCAGTTCTGGTCTGTCAACCAGATAAGCCATATCTGCTCTCAACCCCGGAATTACCTTCAGCTTGTCAGATACACGGATTTCATCCTGAAAATACAAACTGTATAAATTGATGTTAAACTTTGCCCCCGGATGCTGTTCAATATACGAACGGCTGTTATTTTCATAACTATACGCACCACGAACACGGTAAGGATTGTTGCTGAGGTAATCTTCGATATTTAGGTAATCTACCCTCCCGTTCCATGCGTTTACAAAACCATAAGTGATGTTATAAAACTCATTGTGTGTACCCATGGTAAGGGTATGCTTACCAATATTCCAGTTTAAGTTGGCGGTAAGCTCCAATGTACGCTGTTTCATATCAAAAATACTGGCTTCACGATCGGTACCCACGTAAATGGTGGTACCGGGTGTTCTGCCAGCAATTTGTACCTGCGGCAGACTCGGATCACCAAAGGGATCTCTTGAATCGTTTACAGCAGTAAAGCCGGCCAGTAAATTACCAGATAGGCTATTATTAAACCTGCTTTTGAGTTCGGCCACTGTTGAGCTCTGGTTATTCTTTTGCAAAAAGGCCATGCTGCTGAATCTAAAATCCTGCTGATCTCTGTCCATATGGGAAGCTTCAGAAATGATCGTGTTATTTCTAACTGCAAGCTGATGTTTATCGTTGATGTTCCAGTCTAAACGATTAAAAAACTTGGTCGACTTGGCATAAGTATTAAACAATCCTGCAGTTCCGGCGTTAAAGAAATTGGCAGCAGTAATGTCAGCCGCGTCTTTGGCACTTAAAATATGGCCGGTTTCGGCAATACCTGCAATCAATTGTGAAGGATCTTGCCTGTGGGTAATCTCCTCATTGCTAAAGAAAAACAATTTATTCTTGATGATTGGAAACCCAACCCGAAAACCAGTCTGGTAATCGTAAAAGTCGTTGTTCATTTTCCCTAATGATCCTACCCTATCCTTGCCGGTTATCGTAGCATTACGACCGAAACCATATACCGATCCACTAAGGGAATTGGTTCCGCTTCTGGTTACCGCATTTACAGAACCTCCGGTAAAATTACCGATCTTCACATCGTAGGGAGCTAAATAAACCTGCATATCTTCAATTGCATCAATGGATATCGGATTGGTTCTGGTTGAACTTCCGGCCATTCCAGATGTGCCCGACTGGCCTCCCAAAGAAGGGCTAAATCCGATGGCATCGTTATTAATGGCACCATCAATTGTTACGTTGTTATACCTGAAGTTGGCACCACCAAAACTATTGTCTTTACTGGCCTGAGGTACTAAACGGGTAACATCAGTTATACTCCGTGACACGGTAGCCATATTACGAACCTGATCGGCACTGATGTTCTTTCCTGAGCCATAAGCACTTGCCTGAGCTCCTTTCTTTGTAGCTTTAATTGCTACTTCGGTAAGTTGGTGTGCCTGATCGCTCAGCGCAAAGTTTAAAACAACTGCTGCGCCCAAACGGATAGAGATTCCCTCCCGCCTATCGTTTTTCATGCTCATCATGCTTGCTTCTACAGAATACGGACCTCCAATACGAAGATTGGGCAAATAATAATGTCCGTTTTTATCTGTAGCAGTCGCATACTTTGTTCCTGAAGACTGATGTATCGCCGTAACAGATGCACCCGGTAGCGGTTGTCCTCCGGCATCCAGCACGTTTCCATTTAAAGTACCACTGGTTTCCTGGCTTACCGCAGCAAAAGGCAGTAACATACACAGGAGTAAAAATATTTTGTAAATTGTATTTCTTACTGTCATCTCTAAAATCTTAATTACTGTGTAATTTTCAATAGGCTTCCAATGGTATGTACTACCCCATTACCGGTAAGTACATCCTGTTTTGTCAATTGGATAACCGATGTATTTCCTGTTCCTTTCAATTCAATACCTATAAATGCACCGGCTATCTGAGGATTAGGTTTAAGGATTACCTGAATAGATTTTCCATCAATCATGGTTTGGTCACTACGGTTAGATGTACCAGTACTTAGCACATAATCGTATACAAACCTGCGGTCAGACAAAATATGATAGCGCATTAAGCCCTGCAAAACTGCAGGGTCCATGCTATTGATTTCTTCAATAGTATGCAGTCCGAAGGCGGTCATTGCAGCATTACTTGGCGCAAATACGGTATATGGGCCCTGACCATTTAATGTTTCTGCTAGACCAGAACGTTGTAAAGCCTGATAAAACAGACTTAAATCCCTGTCTGAAGCGATGGCTTCTATAACCTTATTATGGCTGTATGGCTCCAGTACACGATCTATAACCTGAATTAATCCATTAGATGCACGTACATTTTTTGAGACTATTTTGGATCCATTAATTGTTAAAATGGTATCACCTTGTTTCACCCAATGTGTTACAAAAAGTTTACCTCCGTTAGCAGATTTGACCTCCTGGTTAAACAAAAAAGGCAATTTATCAAACTCATAAACTCCATTTAGGATGTGGTAATTCATGATAGAGGATACCCTGGAAGGATCCATACTTAAGATGGCTGTTGCATTTCCAAAACCCGCATTTTCAAAAGCATCATCTGAGGGTGCAATAGCGGTATACAAACCTTCCTTGTCAGTAATTTTGGCCAATCCTGTCCTTATCAAGGCAGTATTATAGACAGAAAGGTTAAAATTATCTGCTATAATTGCGCTGATCTTATTGTTATCGACAACTTTAACGGCATCATCCTTTTTACAGCCGTTAAGGATCATACTACAACTGATCAGCATAAGGAAAATGCCCAATGGCCTAATTGATATTCTATGTAAATAATTCATGTTTCTATTAATCTTTATGAGCTAATGATACCGGTCAGAATTTAAAATCTTTAGGCGGCATTAACCGGTTTACCGCATGTATTGGCCCCATTAAAGTGTTGATGTCTCCCTCAACAATGGTTGCGGCCGAGTGAGCGGATGATTTGACTTTTACAGTTACTTGTCCTGCTTCATTTTTACCAAAATCAAATGGCACATACATAATTGGAATAGTTCCCGAATACCCAGAGGTAGTCAGCGCATAGCCCGACAATAGTTTATTGTTCAGATCGTTCGAATAAAAACTATCCGGATTATCGTCTCCGGGGCCCCAACCGTCCCTTTCTTTAAAAATCCTACCCCAACGATGCATGGTCAATAAGGTATCCGTTGCATATCCGGTACCGACTTGCTCATAGGTATCCCAATCAAAATACGGAAGAGGATTACGGTTATTCAATGCCATCAAATCATCCACAGTCTTAAATCCTGCCTGATGAAACGCTTCATCTGTGGGAGCAAAAATAGATTTGAAGATCAGGTAATTATCGTCGATCGACAATCCTTTGGGAAATCGATCGCGATCAACTGCCCCCATCATAGCCTCATCCCAAAGCATATCGGTTTTGGTCATAATTTCAATATACATTCCAAAACGGCCATCATCCTGCAAAGCCTGTAACATTGTTTTTTCTGGTTTTTTCAGTACCCGGTCTATTGGCCAGAAAGTTCCGTTTTTTGCCAGAGTAACAGCCGAGCCTCCGCTTTTTTTACCATTAATCAGCAGATCATTGCCCGATACATTGATGTATTGCCGGTAAAAATAAGGATCAGTCTGGTATTGGTTATCATATCCCTTTACTTGTATATGGGTATTTTCCAGCAAGCTGATACCAATCGTATTTTCTCCCCTTTCACTCAGGTCTTTAGGGTTAACAGCCGCCGATAAAGTATGGTAAAGCAGCAAGCTATCCAATAAAGCAGGGCTGGTGTTATTAATGACTTCTAAAGTCATTCCATCTGCAGTAAACGCCGCATCACTTGGCACCAAAAGGGTTATAGGGGCATTACTACCTCTTTTTTCTATAATACTGTTCATATTGCTGCGTTTCCAGGCTGCTTTAAAAAGTACATATGGTGATGCCTCCAGCACCTGGTTCAGTGTAATAGTTAAATCTTCTGCAGGTACCTGCACACCTTCAACTTCAGGCTGAAATTCAGCTTTTCTGCAAGATGCCAATGTTATAAATAACAGGCAGATATTGATAAGTTTTAAATTCATCTTATTCTTGTTATAAATCATCTAATTACTCTTTATTGCCTGCTCAGGAAGGATTAAAATACCTTGAAGGTCTTGTACCAGGCCATTATCGGTAAGGTTATCTATCGCTTTCTGATCGTGTCCTTTTACATTAGTCACAATGTCATAAGGGAAGTTCTTATTCGTCCTTACTTCAATATTATAGCCAATAGATTGATCGTAAATGTTGTCGTAGTTGAACCTGCCGGCAGTAATTGTCATGATATAAGTATCATTAGCTACCGGATGATAGTAAAAGGAATCGTTGTTGATGATACTGAATACCACAAAATCTGACACAAAAAAGTGCTTCTTTCTCATCACATAACAGCCAAACAGACGGTCGCCGATATAACTATTTACATTTAAGCCGGCAATTACCTCCGCAGTCATACCATTCGCTTCAAACTCCTTATTTTTTGGGGCCAGTATGGTGTAAGGTCCCTCTGTTGCCAGTTCATCCCAGAATCCGAACTTCTTTAATCCGCTTACCAGGATGCTATATTCAGGTCTGGCAGACAACCAACCTTGTACGGTGGTATTTGCAGTAGATTTCATTACCCTGTCCAGTACATGTAAGGTACCATTTGCCAGCGTTACATCTTTTCTGCTGGCAAGTGAGCCATTAAAATATAAAGTATTGCTGTTATCTCTGCTAACAATGGAAGCATACAATTCAGTCCCCGCCAGTGTACGGTAACGCACATCTATCCCATTAAAAGGAATATCCTTTAACATTATCCGTTCATTTAAAATATGGCGTTGTACCAGAAATTTTAATGTATCAGGGTTCATTTTATCAAAATCGCTGGGGCGGTTTATCCCTATGATATTAAAGGCAGCATTACTGGGGGCTAAGATTGTAAATTGCCCGGCACCGTTTAACTCTGGTCCTATTCCTGTTTTCTCTATTGCCGAAGCAAATAAGCTGAGGTCATAGTTATTCTTTACAAAGTCAAAGCCAGGTCGAAAATTGTCATTCGCCTTATCAATATGAAGATCGTCGTGCTTACAGGCGTTTAAACCCAGCAACCACAACACCGACAGGAAGTAAAGGCATTTCTTTAATGATTCGTATTTCATTATTCTAATTATTGGATTAAACCATTAGTAAACTGGAGGCGCATATTTACGCTGTATGGTACTGAGGTAAACATTTCCATTTACAATCTCAATGGTATTTACAGTGGCAAACGACCGCGGATTATATTTACCGGAGTGGATGTTTACAATCATATTGGGCATTACGATCTCGTTCCATTGCCTGTAATCCGGGTACGGTGTTAAACAGTTTATAGAAGCCCAGTTCCCATCCGTTTGATTTACGGTGGGGCCATAAGGAATATTTCTAATGTCCATGCCGGGTGCCAGAAAATCAAACCGCTGCCACATGTCAGTAAAAATACCTCCAGCGCTTGCATCGGCAAACAATGGAAAACTGTAATACGGGCTAACTTCAAGTACGTCAGCGTTTCTGGTTAAATTGCCCAGATATTTTCCGTTATAACCGGATATTTTTGGTGAAGAAACAGTCCTGTTTTTATACAGGGTTACAAAAATATTCATCTGGTCTTTTACACCATTTCCCATGGCTCCCTTTCCGTATTCGTTGCCTCCTTTAGCGTCGTTATCTGCCTGCCAGTATCCCTTGGCACTCATGTTATAGAAGTTAACATAGATTGAGGAATCGGATAATGGCAGTTTGTGAAAATTCTCTTTTCTAAGGTAAATGCCATTCCTTTTCGTCAGGAAATCTTTCTGCAACACATGCAGGGTATATACCTCCTTGCTATCCAACACCATCGTAGTATCGATCAGGAAACTTTTTTTCAGTTTAGGATCCAGGTTAAAAAACGGAACGGTGTTTTTTGGACGGAACATAAACACAATGCGGTGTTTACCTGATGGAATCTGCGCCCAGCTGCTTAAATCGAAACCATTTAAAACAGGTCCGACCAACACATTTTCCCTGCCTGGATACTCCGGGTTGTTTACACTTGTCCCACTCCCGATATGAGATGGGTAAGGTGGCGCATAAGGATCACGCTTATCCAAAAAATCTCCTTTAATCTGAGCGCCGACAGGCATACCGTCCTGATCCATTTCAGGATCAATCAGCATGGTCAAAAAAGGGAGCATTTCATCTTTATTATCGACTCCAATCTTATAATTAAGGTTGTTAAAAACCCTTAGATAAGCTGGATCATCAATTTTTTTATACTCTACCTTTGAACAGCCCGTTGCAAACCACAACAGAGCGACAGCAGCATAAAATGTGACATTCTTAATTCTTAATGGTAACATAATACTGATTCTTTTATTTGGTGTGTTTCAGGATAATCATCTTTGCTTTTTGACCCGCAGGGGCTAATGGACTGGTGCTGCCAACCAATGCTATGGTATAAATACCAGGCTCATGGTTGGGTAAACCGCCCCTCACATATAAGCTTGGTCGGGCAATAAGCTGTTGTCCTTTCAGTACGGGTATATCACTAGCCCAGCTTCCAGGAATTACGCTTGGCGCAGAACGAAAAGCCATTATTTTATACGGAATATTATCCTGATCTATTTGTATATATGGGGCCTCCGTGGGAAAAACACCAGGTCTCAGGTTATTTACTGCCGCCGGATTCCTATTGTAACTGTGAAGAAAAGACTGTCCGTTATCCTTTGTAAAAGTGACATATGGTAAATCCGGACAAAGGTTAAGAAAACGGATACTAAAAGGATAGTCCAGTTTATTACGCACATAGGTGGCGTCATCTGTGGCTGTATTACCGGGAATTACCCTGCTTAAATCATTAGCCACCGTACTAATGGTTGCCTTACCACCGGCGTCGGGATGAATCCATAAAGTAAAATTAGTATTAGGATCTAACCTCAGCTGATTACTGGCCAATACATTTCCAGCTGCATCTTTAGCTTCGATGGTATAATTACCCGTTATATAATTCTGATAATCTGTATGCTCGGTATAGGCTAGTGCATTACCCAATACATTTCCATTCATGGTTATTTTAACCCCGTCTATGCCTACCAGGGTATTTACTGCCTGCACTCTTGCATAGGTTACATTCAGTGGTTCACTGATATCATTCATGATCATGATGGCATTCTGATATCCTGAAACCTGTTCACCAGGATTACCGATTAAATAAGGGATCGTAAAATTATATGGCGCAATAACAATGGTATAAATCCCTCCTGGCACAAAGCTTTTAAATGCACTGAAAGTTAGGTGTGTATCCTCAGGAGGCCAGCCACGGACAGAGGTAAGGGTTGATGTTGCCGGAAAAATCGGCATCTTAGTAGTACCTGGCACCTGAATCCCTGCTGAGGTTAACACCTTTAGCTGCGCGGTAGTATAAGGCAGTTCGATATAATCAGAATATTGCCCCGGCAAGATGTTACTGGTCGTACCACTTACTGGTGTGCCATCAGCCCATGTAAGGCTCATTGGCCCTACCAGGTTCTCCATATCACTTATCTCAATATTCGAAGAAAGATTGAGCAGCCTTACTTTAAACTTGGCAGGATCTGAAGGGGGAGAAACCGCACGCGGAATTTTTAGATATTTAGGTTCTCCGTCTACAATACGTTCTGTGGCGAGCAGGTAATAATCCATAGCCTGTGCTGCATCTTCCTGAAGATCGATTGTAAGCTTATCACCCGGAGTATTATACCCCCCAATTTCGGTAAAAAAGCGGGCCTTTCCGTTTTTTAAAAGCGATTGAGGAATGTTCCATGTTGAACCCAGTTTACCCCCGTTTTCAGGAAAATATTTAGTGCCCGGTATTACTGTAGAGATTGGATCTGTAGGCAAAACATACCTGTTATTGGTCAGTGTATCACCATCCATTATCACCTGACCGTAATTCCCCAGGTTTACAATACGCAGTGATGAGTTTTTACGAGCGTCTGTGATTAGCCTGTTATCGTACTCAAAATCCTGCTTTTCCTTTTTACAGGAACCTAGCCCCAGCAACATCAAAAATCCAAGGAATAATGGCAATTGCTGAGTGTATTTCGTTAATTTCTTCATCTTTAATACAAATTATAAGTGAACCCCATCATAAATTCTCCCCCACGTTTATAACTGCGGTTCAGGTATTTATTTCCGTACCATTTACCACCGGTACCTGGGTTGGCATAAACGGTTTCAATTGCAGGATTTAATATGTTTTTAGCATATCCCTTAAAAATAACACGCTTAGTTACACGTTGACTGAACACAAAATCCAGCATAGGCACCGGGCGGGTATACAGATCGGGCTCCCCGGTTAAATTAATCTGTATCAAACGCTCGCCAACCATATTAAATGTTCCGGTAAGGCTGGTACCTAATTTCTTATTGTCGTAATTTATCCAACCGTTAATAGAGAAGGGGGCTTGCTCAAACAAAGGGCTGTTATCTGGCGTATGCCTGTCCAAAGACCTGTTGGCTTCCAATCTTTCCGGTGATTTTTTGATATCACTTTGTGCCAGTAAAAGGTTAGTTCCTGCAAAGAAGTTGCGGAGCGGGTCCCACATCCTTCCCAGGTCTTTTACAATCTCGAATTCTACTCCCCATACTTTACCCACGTTTGGATCATTTTCAAATCTGATGGTTGGATATTCAGGATATGTTGCTGCTAAACCACTGGTTTTTAAGCTAAAGACCTTATACAACTGATTTTCAATCCGTTTACCAAATAAGGAGACAGCGATAACCTCTCCACTATTAGGGAACCATTCCCACCTAAAATCCAGGTTTTGAGTAGTCTGATTGATCAGTTTTGGATTCCCGACAACCAGTCCCATTTGGAAAGCATCAAATTCAAATACATTGGTGATTTCCCTTAATTCGGGTCTGGCCAGTGTCGTATTAAAGCCAGCCCTGAAGTTCATATTTTCCCTAAAATTATAAGTGGTGTTCAAAGAGTAGTAAGGCTTATAACCAGGTTTATAAACGGAGTTAGGGCTCATTAAAGTAAGCGGAATATTGGTGCCCGGTGCGGTTAAAGCCGGATCAAGGAATACACCAGAGGTATCTACCGCCGACTGGATATTGGTAGATTCGAAACGAACACCACCGGTTAACCTTAAATCTTTGGTCAATTTTAAATCCAGCATGGCGTAAGCCGCTTTGGTCTCAAAAAAACCGGTATAGTTGTTTGGTGATTTCTGGCTGTTGTATAAGAATCCTCCTACCGGGCTTGCGCCTTCGCCCATACCTGCAGTTGGTGCATGGATTCCAATAATCTCATTACTCACCAAACGATCGAGGTTTCCGGAAACCGTATACAATGGCAACGATTTATTGGAAGAAAAATTAGAGCCCGGTAAGAACAACACATTCTCTGTAAATACACGGTCGCGGTTCAGGTAATTTACCCCGGTTTTTAGCTCCTGCTTTTGCCCGAATAATTTAAACGGCACTGTTAAATCTGCCTTATAGTTATAATTGGTCTCGTCCAGGTTTCTGTAACGCCGACCATTGGGCTCTGCCTGAATAATTCCATAAGCACCAAAGCCGTTAACATAACCAGAAGAAAGTGCATATAAATGCGAACTGTATACCTGGTCCGGAATGGTGTTACCATTGCCGGTGGTAGGGCTACCATAATACCCGCCGTTACGTGGTGTATAATCTGCCAGGGTTACAAACCGGTAATCAGGATCATTCTGACCAGCCTTAGAAGAGGAAATGTTGTAACTTAATTTAGGCGAGTAGTCTGATTCCAAAAACTTATGCTCTCCCTGAAGGTTAAAGGTATTTAGTGTACGATAACTCTGTTTTAAAGAATAAATGGTACTTTTCACTTCTCCTGGCAACCCGGTATATTCGTAACTCCCATTCATATTGGTGGCTTGTGTTTCACCTCCCCAGCTACCCAGATACTGCATGCTAATTTCATTTCGGGTATCGAAGCGATAAGTTAAACCACCCAAAACACCATAATTAAGTGTTTCGTTACCTGTATTTTCCTTATAGGTCTGGTACCGGCCCATGTAAAGATTGTTCGGAGTAATGTAATTTGGAATATTTCTTGGACTGCTTACCTGCGGGTTTCCGGTTACCACACCCTGATAAATACTGTATTGCTGAATATCACCACCCGAAATATCTGTGGTACGGCGATAATAGTTACCGCCAGCTATAATACCCAGTTTATGCTTTTTAAACAAGGTATAACTATTACCAAAAGTTGCAGAGTATAACTGATTTAATGGAGCCTGTTTATATTTGGTAGTCAGCACAGGATCAAAGCCCTGCATTATCCCGTTAATACGACCAACTTCCTGCTTTGCCGCGGGACTGTACCCGCTGTTCGAAATCATATTCTGGATCTGGTTTACCCCACCTTTATACTTTGTGGCCAGGTTTAAGAAATCAGCAGACAAATTCTTGTTATTGATCTTATCCCCCAAAAAGCCCATATCGCTATTGAAAAAACTATTATACTGTCCCCCTATCCCGATATTTGAGTTAAAACCAGATTGAATAATTACATTCACCACCATGCTATCGGGCACAGACTTGGTTTTCAATTCTACAATACCTGCTGCTGCATCTGCAGGTTTATCAGGTGTAACTGTTTTATAAATGGTAACATTATCTAAAAGAGAGGCGGGTACCAGATCGAAAGGAATTGAACTTCTGTCAGGATCTGACGAAGCTAAGCGTACGCCATTCAACTGGCCAACTACACTCCTGTCTCCCAAACCACGGATAGCTACATATTTATCATCAGTTACTGTAACCCCAGGCACTCTCTGCAGCGCCTGTGTTGTAGTAATACTTGCTGTCCGTTCTATCTGAACTGCAGATATGGCATCTTGTACAATAGCCGCTTTTTTACGCTCGTCGAGCACCGCCACCTCTGTATTTGTCTTCCTACGGGCCTGAACAGTTACCTCGCCCAATTGGGTAGAGGATGATTTCAGTAAAATTCTCAACTCTTTAGTATTCGCATCAACCTTAATTTCTCTACTCTGATAACCGATGTAAGAAATCACAAGTATCGCTCCGCCCTCAGGTACGGTAATACGGAACTTACCATTCATATCAGTAGATGCGCCACCACCCATTGTTTTAATGCGAATACCTACGCCAATTAGTGTTTCACCAGTTTTCTCATCTACAATCGTTCCTGAGATAATTATGGGGACTGGTTTTTTAGTAATTACAACATAACCCTCAATTACTTTATACTCCAGATTAGTATTGTTTAAAACTTTAGCCAGCGCATCGGCCACAGTAATCTCAGTAGCATCTATGCTTATTTTTTTTGTGATTTTATTTAGCAGGCTTACCTGGGCATTGATCTGTATGTTCGATTGCTTTTCTATTGTACTTAAACAATTTTCGACACTTGCATTTTCCAGCTTAAGCTTAATTTTCTGATTCAAATTCTGACTGCGAACAGAGCTGGCAAATAGCACTCCAATAAATGTGAGGTTGACAGCGATCAGAAGGAACGAGCATTTCATAAAGAAATAAATTTTATCTGTTACCAGATTGTTATTAGCCATCTTGCTAAACTTCTTTCTGATGATAATAGCACCTTTTAATAACATGCTAATAAATCGAAAAGAAGAACGCAGATGTAATCCTTTTTGCATATTTTTGATCATTACGGGTTTTCGCCAGTGGCGGATATCTGTTAATATTTATCTCTGGGCTGATGCGTCTTCGAAAACAACCAGCTCGTTGATGATTTTTGCGTCCTCCTTAGCGGGAGGGCGTTTCTTTTTTTAAGTCCAGGTGTTACATATCTTGTCCTTTCCGATTAATTAATAGTAATGTGATTGCCTTGAATATGATATTTAAATTGTCCCGAGACACTTAAAATCTTCATTAAGGTATTGATAGGTACATTTGCCGTCAGGTTGACTTTTAACAACTTTGAAGCGTTTTTTTTATTTTTAAAACTGATTTCCACGTCATACCACCGCTCCAGAATATTTGCGATTTCTGATAGAGGGACTTTATTAAACACCAAACGTCCATCTTTCCATCCGCTGATATCCTTAACCACTACAGAGCCTAATGTTTTTATATGATCAGTTTCATTCCATGTTACGGTTTGCCCGGGCATCAATATGGCAATTGATTCTGTTTTGTTAGTGGCATGCCTATCCACGCTAACCTTACCTGTACTTACAGAAACAGTAACCGGCTTATTAATAAATGCATCTACTTTAAAAGAAGTACCTAATACCTTGGTTGTGATTATTCCGGTATGGATAATGAATGGTTTCTTTGGATTTTTAGTAACCTCGAAAAAGGCTTCTCCTTCCAGATTTATTTCTCTGGTACTTCCATTAAATTTTTCTGCATAACGCAATTTACTCTCAGGCCCAAGATAAACCTGTGAGCTGTCAGGCAGCGTTATAATCGTTCTGCGTCCGCTAGGGTTATGTTTTTCTACATAAGCAATCACTAATGACTCATTGCTTCTTTTGGATGTAATAACCCAAAGTCCGGCCCCAATAAATAATGTTACCCAGATTGCTGCGTATTGCCAGTTCGTAATTCTTTTAATAAATGGAATAGGAGTATTTTTTGCAACGGTTATTTCTGAGTTTAGAGATTCTTCATTGATCCGCTGATGTATTTTTCTTTTCCAGTCAGCCATCTGCTGCGAATGGTGGTTTGTATCATTGGCATTAGTTTCATTTACCCATTGTTCATTCCATACTTCATCAAACAGTTGCTGAGCATTCTCCTGCTTAAGAAAGTCTCTCACTAATTTTAATTCCTCCTTATTACAGAGGCCGGCAAGGTATTTTTTAATGAGGGCCTTATCTATTTTTAAATTCATTGTATCTATCCTTCACCTACAAGACACCGATAAACGTTAGGCAGGGTGAGCGGAAATGAAAAAAAAATTAAAAAAAGAAAATAACAGTTAGTAGGATCGTGATATCGATGTGTTCTTTAAGACTCTCCCGCAGATATTTGAGCGAAACCAGCATCTGGGTCTTGATTGTATTTACAGAAAGGTTCATGCTTTCTGCAATTTGCGGATAAGTCATTTGTTCTTCACGACTTAGTTTAAAGATTTTCCTTCGCTGCGGGCTTAGCTGGCTTAGTTTCAGCTGGTATACCTGTTCCAATTCCTTGTACTGAAGACGATGGTCTGCTGAATGGCTAACAGTAGCCGCCTGCTCTGGCAAAAAACTAATGTCTGCAGTGAGCAGCTCCTTTTTACGGAGATGATTGAACATCACATTTTTCATTGCTGTAAACAAGTAGGCACTGAATTCTCCGGTAACCTCCAAATCCATCCTTTTTTTCCAGATGTTGAACATCAGGTCCATAACCAACTCTTCGGCCACGGCGGAATTTTTAACGTAGTTCAAGGAGAACTGGTAGAGTTTACCAAAATACCGTTCAAACAACTGATCATATGCCCTCAGGTTGTTCAGGCGACATTCTTCAAGTAGCAAGTGGTCGGATAGCTTGTGGTAATCTTTTATCATTCGCTGAACAAATAATTCATTCAGCAAAACTAAATGTTTAAAAAGCCTCCTGCATTACCATAATGTTAATTGTAATATTGTTCTTCGGATCTTGTTAAGAGATGCATCTCAAAAGACATTCAACCTTTATTTAAAAGCGTTGTTTTGGCTTGTAAGTCGATAAAAGGCCTAAAATATCATCCCTGGTGACCAAAGCAGGATTATTGAACTGCCTGTCTAAAAGATAAGCAGGCATATCAAAAGCACCCCCGGTAGTAATCACTGAAATACCTGCATTTATTTTTCTATATGACTGATATTCACCTATTCCCGGATCAAATTCTTGGGCTCTCATCAGCAGTTCATAAATTACATATACAGAGAATTTCATGCAATAAAATTACATGATTTAAATAATATTAAATTATCATTTATTTAACAACGGACGACATATCTTACTCATTGATTTGACCTTTCGGCAAGTCAAGTACATAGTAAAGTACATCTTCAGTAGTTCCATCAAGACAATTACATGCTTCTCGATGGCTGTATCGAAAGCCAAAATGTTGGTTAGCGGCTTTGGAAGCAATATTGCTCTCCCGGTGGCTTACACTTAGCCGCTTGCCGTACCAATAGTGGGTAAATAGTCGCATTTTTTACTTCAGTAGATGATGCATTGACTTATGAAGTTATCGTGTTGGCAGACTGCTTTGATAACGTTCAATTAAACGCAGTAATACCTCGGTCGGAACAACCAGTGTAGTTGTCCTGCTGGAACGCGCTATATTAATGCCACAGAAACGATTCTTAAGGTCAAAAACAGGACCGCCACATTCCTCGGGCTTGACCCTGCCATCATGACTAAACACCTGCGTAAACCCATCGCGTCTGATGCTTTTACCTCCATTAAACAGTTCTGCTGGATGCGTTGATAAAGGCGATTTGAATACATCCAAAGTCAGGTTTTTGAAATAGAGTTGATCTAATCGTTTTATCTTAAAGGTAAGTGAATCAAACGGCCAGAACTTCATCAACTCGGCTCCATAGTCTTCGGGCTTATTGATCGCCATATCATTGATGCTTAGAACCCGATCACCTACGGCTATCCCACTTATTCCGGCCGGAGAACCTGCCTGGACTGCAGTAATCACAATGTTGCTATCTTTGAATGTAGCCATAGCCCCTAAATATCCAATGCTAAACCTTTTTGGGGCATTAAAATACATACTCCCGATTACACTGACCTGATCAGGGCGATCTGGTAGCGGTGAAATCAGAAATTTACCCAGTCTTTGAAAGGATAAGCTATCCCGGTTAAACTGTTTTAATTGTATACCGCCCTGAATTGAACCTATCGGTTGCAGCAGCACAAGGTCGTTTTCAGGATCACGCAAAATGACTTTAAGCGCAAAGGATTTATTCGCAGTAAATACAACCGGATCTTCGCCAATTAAGGAACTCTTACTGATCACAAGACTATTGATGACATTGTTACCAACGGCTGATCTTGCAGTCAGGGAGATTAGAGTTCCATTAATTTTTTGTGTTTTGCCATGTACCGTACTGCTAATACCTAAACAACTCTCCTTTAGCTCTGTAGTCAGGGTAGAAAAACTACCCTGTTGATCTTGGAGGGCAGAAATACTCAGAATTGCCGATTGAAGCGGATCATTGCCAACAGCATCCTCATTTGAAGGGAGTGCACCGTAAGTTTTGGAGACATTTAAGGCTGTCCAGTATTTCCGGTAAAGATCGATAGGGATCTCATAATTTTCATCTTCATCGGTTCCAATTGCACTGTGTAACGCAACAACCCGTCCAAAATGATCAAACAGCGGACCCCCTGAATCCCCCGGCTCCATGACGCAAGTTGATTGAATAAACCCAAACTGATTTTTCAGATCCGTGATTCGGCCAAACCTAAGGGTTGGCAGTGTTTGATTTAGTGTTTCCGGGTAAGCGATACTTAAACAAGGTTCATCTATCTTTAGGGAAGATGACCAGCCCATTTCGGCATAAGGCCAGGCACCAGCTTCGATGATTTTCATGAGTGCTACATCGGGAAACATCTTATTCTCCGTAAATTCAATTTCACCGAGCCCGCGTGCGACATGCGATTTCCCATTAGGGAACATGATTAAATAAGTATTATCAGGTTGATTCACATGTGCCGCTGTTAGAATATGGCCTTGGGCAGTAACCACTACACCCGTAAACTGAGCACTAGTCTGCACCTTTTTCAATGTATCATAACCCCATATCCTTACACTAGCACCATATGCTTTTTTTACGGCTATAGATAATGTTTCTTCTAGTTTTTTGGGACGAAATTTCTGACCGAAGCATTGGGCAGACAGCAGTAGTAGGAATACACCTGTAGTAAATGTTTTTTTTATAATGATCATTACCATTTTTGAAAGATACATGTTGATTTCATCACGTATTGTGCATTTCTGCCCCGGGCAAAACCATAAAGGTATTGCCCGGGGCAGAAGGCAATTGCTGCAGTTGCTTAATTCAGCAATTCAGCTAGTTTCTTGTTCAGCGCCTCCCCCACCAGGTGACTGCCGATAATCTTTCCTTCAGGGCTAATCAGGAAATTTGCAGGAACACCCGAAATGCCGTACACTTTGCGGGCATCATTGTCCCAACCTTTAAGATCAGATACCTGTGTCCAGGTCAGGCCATCTTTCTTGATGGCATCCAACCATTTCACTTTGTCCCCATCTACAGAAACGCCTAGTATTTCAAAGCCTTTGCCTTTGAAAGCAGCATATTGCTTAAGCAGGTTTGGGCTTTCTGCCCGACATGGAGAACACCAGCTCGCCCAAAATTCTACCAGTACCAATTTCCCTTTGTAATCTGATAAGGAAACGAGCTTGCCATTTACATCTTTCTGTGTAAAATTTGGCGCAACGGCACCTAAGGCAGTCACCGTATGTGCATTTAATAGTTTATAAAGACCTTGTCCCCCATAAGACAGACGAAGTTCCTCACCAAGCTTATTAAAGATCGGCATGGCGATCGCTGATTCCAGATTGTAGCCACTTACCAATTCAGATAATGCCTGCAACGCGAAATAAGAATGGGGGTTAGCTTTGGCAAACTCCAACATCTTTTCTCCACGTGATTTTCTGAAAGCCTGTACCTGTTTGTCCAATACTTTAAAATACATTGTGTCTTGCTGCTGTTCAGGCGTTGCCCTATTGATGGTAACATTCGCATTATGGTGCACGGTCATTACAGTAGGCCCCACCTGGTCATCAAAAGCTTTCATTTCATCATAAACCTTTGAGCCTGTCCATTTTGCATTGTAGAGTGAATCTGCAGACGTAATGCTGATATCTTCCTTTCCGAAGTTGACATAGATCACATCACCCAGTCCCTTGGTACCGTAAATTTCTTTGTCTCTGATGCCTTCACGCGAAAGCGTCATCCGCGAAGAAGCAATGCCTGCAATATTCCCTGAAAATTTAAATTTGCCATCAACCAATTCCACAGAATCAGTGCGACCATTGCCCTCAGAAGTATAATCAAGATAAATCTTCGCTGGTTTGTTTAAATTTCCTATTTTTCCTGTGATGGTAAAATTAGGCGTTTGTGCGGCCACTGCAACAGGTGCAAGGGCGGCAAGAATTAAAAATTTTAGTTTCATATGTTTTATAAGTTTTATTTATCGTACTGCCACATCTATCGGAGCACCTGGGATTCCTTCAATCTTTTTGATGAATGTTCCCAGTTTTCCGGTTGAAATATCCAGGTAGTAAATGCTACCTGCTACACCCACCATAATGGTTTCTTCATTTTCAGAAAGTCTGATCATCGTTACTTCCCCTCCACCAAAATCGGTTAACAACTCCCTTACATCTTCATTGATTGGGTTATATCTATATACTTTAGATCCTGAACTAAGGTAGATGATTCCGTTTTTGGCACCCTGCCATTTGGTTTTCTCTGTGATGAGTTCCTGGCGAATAAAAAGGCGTTTTCTTAATGGGCTAAAGGTAAAAGGACCAGTAAATTTCACATTGAAAGAGAGCTCGTAGATTTTTCCCTCTCCACTTTTGCAATAAGCAAAGCAGTCGCTGCTGTTGAGCTGTTCCATATGAATCAGGTCCATCCCTACATTTTTCGGATCAAATATTGCAGTCGATTCAGAATCGTACTGCGTACCAAAATAGGTGGGCCCATTATATACGTTGAGCCTTACAAACTGTTTTAGATTGCGTTCGAATCCGATAAAATAGGTCCCCTGGTTTTGGTTAAAATTCATAATAAATGAAGGTGCGAGTTGATACTCGCCTTCGGCCGCGCTAAACATGCCATAAGTAGGTGATTGGTCCCAGGTATTGGTTGTTCCGTAGGTAAGTGCATTGCTGATCACACCGGCCAATATACCTTGAGGATGCTGTTTGAGCTGGCCAACCTCCAGTTTATCGGGCGCAGCAAAAAAATTATCAGCAATGGTGTTAGGGTATTTTGGATCTTCCTGCATAGTATTGGCATTTAATCGTATTCCACCACCTTTAGTGATGATCCAATAGCCAAGGAGTGTACCACCTGTAGTAGTATTTTTCATCAGGAAAAGATTCATAGGGTCTTTTGGTAGGTCTTTTCCTTGCATGGCCTGATACAGGCGCGCCTGCACTTCTCCGTCAGTCTTAATAAACGAGAACTGAGTGGTGCCGTTTTCCAAGCTCAATACAGCGGTACCTGAGCCGAATTCTGTACCCCCATCTACGAAGAAATCGTGGAAATATTTCATTCCGTTTGTCTTATTGTAAACAGTAAGGCGAGCTTCATACCTTTGGGCCTCCAGGCCAAATATGATTCTAAGTGCCGGCCCGATAAATTTCACATCGTTACCCGTCATCACGCTTATGCGCCATTGCAGTTCTATGTCATCTCCCTTTGTATTTTTTATAGTGGGCTTGATGATTAAACTATCTCCAACTACAGCAGTATAAACTGAATCAAGATTTGACACTTCTGGTGCAGCGGGCATATTGATTTCATAATCGCCCAAATCTTTATGACAGGCAGACAGGGCGATTATAGTCAATATTATTAATCCTATTATTTTTCTAAGGCTCATCTTTATGTTTTTAAATAACTTCTTTTCCATTTTCATCTATGAAGTAATATTTTCCAGTCTGTGTATTTTTCCTCAGCAGCGTTTTTTTACTAGGATTTCCGGTATTGAAAAAATAATAACTATCCGAATTTCCAGGGGTTACTTCTTCCAACACATACCCCTTAGCCACATTCTTGGTAACCCAATTAAAAGGATTGTTCATCATGATGGTGAGCAAGCCAGTATAGTAAAGGTTTTTAGGTGCATCCAGGCCACCTTGAGAACCGGTGGTCATAGAAGTTTGACCGGTCGTGATGTAAAACAATTCGTGCTTGGTCCTTGAATAATTGGTCAGCCACGTATCCCACCAGTCTGGTTTTTCCAATTTGGCAGAAAATACTACTTTAGCCCGCAGCATTGTGGGATTTTTTACACCAAAATCATCAGAAGCAATCAGCTTGATAATGATAGAAACCGATTTTTCTTCCAGAATCTTATCCTTGTTGTACATGATGACCGGAATATAGGCCGTACCCGCGTCCGCCGGCATGGTGTAAGTGCTTTTCAATGGCTGATAGTGTTGTTCGGGAATAGCTGTAGATGAATCCGATTCTACCCGTACATTGTACGTTCGGGCAACAGATGTTCTTATCCCTGACAGCCGGACAGGTAACAACAAGGTGTCCTGAGCTTTGGTAGGCGTATAGGCAAAGGTCCTGACAAGGCTATCTTTGTCACCATTGTATATATCGAAATAGACATTGGCTTCATTACTAAACACCATTTCTTCTGCTTTTTTGCAGGAGGCAATGGACAATAGTAGCAGGATGATGATGATATATGATTTTATAGTTCTCATAATTATGTTCTTATAAATTATCTGCCTCCGTAAACAATTTCATCATTCGGAAGTGGCAATACGAATATTTTATCTGAAGGCGGGATTGCACTTCCTGTTGGTGCAGCAATAGCTTTATTAAGTCGCTTGTACATGTAGAACATCTGGCCTTCAGCAAGCCATTCTTTGCGGGCTTCTTTTAATAATTCATTAATAAGACCGTCTTCTGAAGGAACTGTTAGCTGATTTTGAAATCCTCTGGCAGCACGTACTTCATTAAAGTATTTCAGCGATTGTACAGGATCTGTTGCATAGCTACATTCAGCAGCGATGTAATACATCTCACTTAGCCTTATTGCGGGTGCCATCAGGTAATGCAAGTTGGCATTTGCCTCTGTACTGAGCGAGTTTCTATTGTACTTTACAATGTCATACCACCTGCTGCTTACATCTGCCATTAGCGTAAGCCACTGTTTGAAGCGAAGGTCTTCTCCCCCAACGGTACCCGCTTCATAAATTAACCTTGCATCGTCTTCCAAAAGGAAGAAACTACGGGTACCACTTTTAAACCAGTTTTCTTTGATGTCTTTTGCAGAGCCGGGGATATACCAACCAAATAACAGTTCCTTGTAAAGGATACGGTCTTTTTTTGCTTCATCAAAAGCAATAAAATCGCTTTGTGCGGTCCAAGGGAATTTATCCGAGTCGATCACTTCCTTGGCATTTTTCAGTGCATTTACTTTATCATTTTTATAAAGATAAACCCGGGCCAGTGTCCCGCACACCGCGTAGTAGTTCAGGTGATGTCTTCTGTTCTGGAGGAACAATATTGGGGAGCTCTCTTCTGTATTTTTGGTTGTATCTGTGACCAGCGGGTAGTTGACTTTATATCCCGCGCTGCGAATGGGATCATTAGTCATTAAGGTTTTAGCTTGTTCCAGATCTTGAATCAACAGACCCATTACTTCGGTAACCGACGACATTGGCGTAACCTCCTTGGAGTATTTTTTTGCAAATGGTATTCCGGGAGCTGTTGGGTTTTTGAGGTAAGATGGGGCAAACAAACGCAACAGGTCGAAATGCAAATAGGCCCTTAGGGCTAAGGTTTCACCTTTAATCAATTCATAGTTTGATCCGGTAAATACATTTTTACGCTCATCGATATTACTCAATATCAAATTGCAATTGACAATGGCACTATACAGGCCGCTCCATATTTTGTCCTTACGTTCAATGAATTTTCCATTGGTGTAGTTGTACAAGGAAGTTTGTCTGTAGTCCTGTCCGTCCGTACCAATAGAAAAATTTTGGGCAAGCGCTTCAGTAGTTCCAAATGTCAGCTCTTTCCCATATAGGTCATGACTGGTGCTCTTGATGTATATTCCATTTAAAGCTTCCATGAAACCATTTTCGGTACTGAAAAGAACCGGAGCCGATATTTCTGATTCTGGCTGAACTTCCAGCCATTTTTTACAGGAACTCAATGAGCCCGCAAGTAAAATGAAACCGATTAACAACTTAATGTTCATATTTTTATATTTTATCTGTTAAATAGTAAGACCTAAAAAGTAGCGTTGACCGAAAAAGTGATGCTTCTTGCAAAAGGATAATCAATCCCTCTTTCCTGTTTAATCGAGGACCATCTTGTTACCTCATTGGCAGTTACGGCAAACCGTAAGTTAGACATCGACAGTTTTTTGGCATATTTCTGATCTATATCGTAGGATAAATAAAGCGACTGCAGATTAAGCAGATTATCCTTTTGAACAAATCTGGAATTTACTTCTGTAGTGCCTAAATCTGCGATGTTTTTGTAAAAGGTCAAGTCACCGGATTGTTTCCATTTTCCTTCAAATACCCGCTTATCTACATTGTACCTTGCATCTGCGTTCTCTACCCGATCGACCAAGGTCTGGTTGTACGTATCCCCTCCAAAGTAAGTCTCGAAATTAGCAGTAAGATTAAAGCCTTTATAGGTGAATGTTCCACCGAAATACCCATTGACCTTTGGATCGGCATTGCCTACCACTACGATATCTCTTTTGTCGTAATCGTAAGTAAGTGTCCCATCTCTTTTTACATAAAGCTCACGACCGTTTTCAGGATCTATACCTAAGGAACGTACTGCATAGATGGCATTGATGGACTGACCTTCATTATACCTCAACAAGGGTACTCCTTTGAAACCTCCATCCTTTTGATCTACTGATTGCAGTTCATCGGCTTTGTCATTGTATTTTTTCAGGGCGTTGGAAATCCTGACAATACGATTTCTATTGGCTACCATGTTTGCTGTCAGGTTTACCGACCAGTCTTTTCTGCGAATGGCATCCCATCTTATCCCCAGTTCAGCTCCTTTATTTTCCATATCCCCAAGGTTCTCTTTGTAAGAAAGGAAGCCCGTTGATGGGGGAAGCGTGATGTCTGCAAGGATATCTTTGGTAAATTTCCTGTAAACTTTAGGAGAAATGGTTAAACGGTCTTTAAACAGACCTAAATCTATACTGATATCGGTCATTAAAGTTTTTTGCCAGGAAAGATTTTCGTTGCCATAATTGTTCACTGTGGCACCGATACCGGTTGAATACCAGTTATCAGACGAGTAGTTGTAAGTCGTTCTGGAGAGATAGGGATCAAACAATACAGAGCCGGTAAGTCCCGTTGATACCCTCAGTCTAAGCTGACTGATGACACTGTTGTCTTTGAGGAAATTCTCGTTGTGAAGATTCCAGCCCAGTCCGAATGACCAGAAAGGCGCAAGTTTATTGTCCACACCAAATTTGGAAGAGCCGTCAATCCTTACGGTAGCATCCATCAGGTATTTGTTGTCATAGGAATAGTTCATGCTCATGAATGAGCCGAATAACCTGGACCGCTCAAGCCTGCTGTAAGGCCTTCCATTTTCTGCATATCCTTTCGCAAATCCGATGTTTGAAAACCGGTCATTGGCAAAACCCAAGGCAGTATACTCCTTGGCATCCGAGAGCTCGGTACGTATGTTTACACCGGCCATCACGTTAAAATAGCTTTTGGCTATTTGCTTTAGCCAGGTTAAGCGGATATTTCCGTCCCAATAGGTTTCTTTCCTGTTTTTGTTGGTATATTCTCCCTTTTCATCAATTTTTGCCGTTTCATAGAGGTAATATCTATTAGCAAGGGGAGAAATGAAGATGTCATCTGTATTTGAACGGCTTGTTAAACTCATCTGCCCCCTTAGTTTAAGGTCTTTCATTAGCTCCAGTTCAGCAGAAAGGTTATCGATGATCTCCATATAAGAGGATTTGTTAAAACTGCTCAGTTGTGCATCGTATAACGGGTTGAAAATATAGGATTTTTCACCTGCTGAATTTTCCCAGATATCTATCACCCGGGTAATGTTTCCATTTGCATCGGTCATCGGGTAGTAAGGGTTTGTTTTTACATAGTCCGCGAAATTGCCATAGGGAGATTCATTTCCCGTCACCTGAGTAATAGAAAGGTCATTTCTGAATTGAAATTTGTTGACATTATAAGTAAAGTTCATGCCCCCGGAATACTGGTCCCTTGCAGAACCTTTCATCACTCCAGGCCTGGTTTGGTACCTCAGGTCAACACCATAACGGAATGCCTGAGAACCACCTTCCAGATACACAGAGTGCTTCTGTCCGGCCGTGGTACGAACCGGCTGCGACAACCAGTAAGTGTTTACCCCTCCGATTACGTTTGCGAACTTATGATAATACAGTTCCTCTAAATGATCCTGAGGGATATTCTCGTGACTAGAGTCGTACAGGCCGGCAAGCACTTCATATCTTAGTTTATCTTCAGCATTTAGCACCTGATAATCACTCAGGTCTGCTCCGGTAACATTCAATTCGTAATTATAGCTCACCCGTAACTTACCCTCTTTTGGTGCTTTGGTTACAATAACCAACACGCCATTAGCGGCCCTGGCTCCGTAGATGGCAGTAGCGGCCGCATCTTTTAGCAGGGTAACCGATGCCACACGGTTTACGTCCAAATCAAATACTTTTTGCACATCAACTTCATAGCCATCCAGGATAAATGCCGGCATGTTCACGCCACCCGAAATCGCATCCCTTCTCAATACTTCGCCATCACCACTTGGCAATGCCGAAGATCCACGTACATTAATGGAAGGTATTCTGTTTGGATTTGAACCTGCAAGATTGTTTTGCACAAGCCTGAATGACGGGTCAAAAGCACCTATACTCTGTAAAAGATTTTGAGGATTTATGGTTTTTAGCTGATCTCCGGAGATCGCTATAGCAGTGCCCGTAAAGCTATCTTTTTTTATGGTTTGATAACCGGTGATCACTACATCATTCATTTGAGTAACCTCATCTTCGAGTTCAATGTTCAGGAACTTCTTCTCTCCAACCTTTACCTCCTTTACCTGATAACCTACGTAAGTGAATAAAAGTACGTCTTCTGGTTGCGCAGCGATCCTGAATTCTCCGGCAGCATTGGTCTGGGTACGAATATTGGAATTCGACTTGAGTGACACATTCACCCCAGGCATGGGTTGCCTGGTTTTGCTGTCTGTCACCTGACCAGAAATCTCGACAAAGTTATTTTTTATGCTTTCTAAGGTTTTATTGCCGATCTGGTTCCTGATGACAATGGTATTGTTTATAATATTGAAGGTCAGACCCTGCTGTTCCAGCACGGCACTCAAAGCCTCACTAAGCGGTACATTTTTAAGTGCAACATGAATTTTCACACGGTTCACATTAACCTCTTCGCTGTAAAAAAAGAGATAGCCTGTTTGCTGTTTAATGTCCTGAAAAACAGTCTCAAGTGTGGTGTTACGTCTGGAAACACTTATTTTTTGCGAATAGCTTGCGGCGGACAAATGCATGGCGCCGATCAGTAATAAAATAGCAGTTAATTTCATCACTATAAGGAATTTGTACTTTACCCTCCGCATTTCGCACGCGGGGTTGTAAAGAAAAGTTAATTTCATACTTTTGGAATAGAATTAAGTGAATAAATAACAGCCCGGCCTCAACATCTGGCTGTTGACCTTTTTTTGAGCCGGAAGTGGTGAGACACTTTCGGCTTTTTAGTCCTGTGGTTCCTAGTGGTGGTGGTGTAGTTTTCTTATCATCTGATAAATGGTTTGTAGTTAAAAATTCGGTTAGTTTTGTATGGTGGTTTAGGGTTGTTCATTATTGGAAGGGTCATACGATACATATACCGTTTTGCCCTTTAAGTTCAGTTTTACCTGATTGAGCTCAAGGATTTTAAATACCTCAGAAAGTTTGCTGTTCCTGGATATGCCGCCGAAGAATTTCTTATCAGGAATAGCTCCGTTATATACTATCTTAATGTTATACCATCTGGAAATTTCGCTCATTACAGATTTCAGGTTATCCCCATCAAAAATGAACACGTCGTTGATCCATGCCATCTCCTTATCCAGATTAACCTGAGCGGTAGCAATGGAACCGGTACTTTCCCTACTAACGCTGGCCTGCTGCCCGGGAAAAATAATTATATGGTGCTTTCCGGCTACAACTTTAACAGAGCCCTCAACAAGCGTAGTTTTGATTGCACTTTCATCTGCATAGGCCTCCACATTGAAATGCGTCCCCAAAACCTCTACTGTTTGTAAACCTGAAATCACCTTAAAAGGATGTTGAATATTTTTGGCAACTTCAAAATAAGCCTCGCCATGGAGGTCAACTACCCGCTCCCTCCCTTTAAATGAGGTCGGAAAGCTTACCGAAGAAGCTGCATTAAGTTTGATCCTGGAACCATCAGAGAGTACAACAGTATATTGACCGCCGTTTGGAGTGGTTATGGTATTCATTGCAGTTTCCTCAGTTAAATCTGGGCTGGCTGAAACCTGATAGATCACTTCTCCATTATCTTTTTTAGTGATGTTGATCCCCGACTGCTGTGCGACCTCTCCTGTTTTAACCTCGTTCAATACAATTTTATTCCCATTAGCCAGTGTAAGCACCGCTTTATTACTTCCAGGAACAACGGTACGATCCATTTGTGCTAGCAGATCATTTTTTTGCTGGTAAGAGACCAGATAAATTGCAACCGAAACAAGCAGCAGCGCAGCTGCGGCAGCGCCGTATTTCATCCAGCCATAACTTAGTTTTCGGACTCTCGGACGTTCAATTCGCCTGTCAATATTTGCTTTAATATCATCTCTTAATTCCGAAAACTGAGACTCGTTGTCACCATTAATCAGCCCGTCATTGACCTCAAACATATTGTAGTAAGACTCCAGGAATTTTATTTCCTCAGAACTAGCAGTTTGTTGTCTATATTTTTTAAGAATTTCTCTAAAATAGTTTTTGTAGGCGCTTTTCATGATCCGTTTTATACTTATATGAGTCGAAAAACTCAAATTAGCCCACGCGGTAAAAAAATTTTTATTTTTTTACATTACATCAATGAAGAAGCCGCTTTTTTACCGTGCCTGATAGTATAACATAACTGCATAAAAGAGCATTAACGATGTTCTGAGCTTATTCAAAGCCTTGCCTAATTGATTTCGCACTGTTTTTGGAGAAATCTGCAGCCTCTCAGCAATTTCCTTGCTACTTAAATCATCTTCAAAACGCATTCTGAAGATGATACGCTGTTGCGAAGGGAGGCTTTCAATCAGCTGATCAAAAGCTTCAAGAAATTCGTCATGTAATATTTTCGCATCAGCATCACCGAGCACGCCTTCAAGTTCAGCTGCAGTATCGGGAAGCGCCGCATACTTACCCTCTTTCTCGAGATGTTTAAATACCCCATTTCTGGCCGCAACATTTAAATAAGCAGGAAGGTTTTCAATAGGACTTGCTGTACCCCTGATCCAAAGCTGAACAAATACATCCTGAGCAATATCCTGAGACCGTTCCATATCATTTAGCCTTTTAAAGGCAGTATTAAAAACGAGCTTCCAGTATCTGTTGTATAAAATGTCAAACGCATACTTATTACCCTCACTCAGTTGGAGCAAGAGCTCATGGTCTCCGATACTATTTAGACTTTCAGGGCACATCTTCACCTATATCAACCAAATCTATAAATATTTATAATATTCCCTGCGCTCATTTAACATAAATAGCACTATACCTCTGCTTTTTAATACCTCTGATTAAAAATCCTTCCTCAATATTGACATTGGAATGATTTTTTAGTAAAAAATAAAGCAAAGTTCACTACACATCAAGCATAAGACTAATAAAACCACCACCTAAACTATAGTTTGTTAACTTTTTTACACCAGAGCACCCGTTTAGCAAAGATATCGCACATTCCTCATGAATTACAAATACCTAAGGCACGCATGGACAGTTAGCAAGAATGTTCATAGAATAAAGCAGGTAAAATGTTAATGCAAGTTTATTTATAGGCTATTGCCGCGCTTGATGGCCCTGCTAATGGAAGAAGTGAGGTGGTTCTAAATCCGACAATATTAGCCCATCTGTTAAAGTCTGCAAATGTATAATCAAATCCCGTTCCTGTTTCAATCAGCATATTTAAACTCATCATCATACCAAAAACATTTTGCTTTCTTTCGTCATCTATGATGCCTTCAATAGCTACAAATGCCCCATTAGCTGGGAGAGCATCATAAGCTTTTTTCATTAAAGAAATTTTATTTTCTTCGTCCCAGTCGTGCAGGATGTTCCCCATTACCACAACCTCGGCATTGGGTATTGGCATGGTAAAGAAGTCGCCGCTTGCGGCTTTTACACGATCTGATAATCCGAATTGCTGGATGGTAGCGTTTGCAATAGGCTCAACCGGAGGCAGGTCAAAACTTGTACAATGCATATGAGGGTTATATTTTGCAACCATAAGCGAAAGCAACCCGGCTGAACCGCCTATATCAACTAATGTATTATATTTTTGAAATTCAAATTTTTGAGCAAAGGTCATAAAATTCCCCATTTGAATGCCGCTCATTGCATTGGTAAATTCTTTTAATTTTTCAGGGTCCTCATATATTAAACCGAAAAAATCCTCACTTCTTTTGGCTTCGTTTTGAGGAAGTCCCGTAAGCAGCCCCTCGCCTAAATTACCCCAAAATCCATATAAACGATTGTTCATCATTTCAAGGATACCTCCAATATAGGACGGCTTATTTATATCTAAAAATGTATCTGCATCAATGGCATTCGAATAAATGGCTGTTTCCAAAATACCTTCACGCGTTAAAAAACCAAATACAGTTAACGTATCTAAAAAATCATAAACATTTCTGTCTGTACATTTAAGTCCTAAAGTTTCTTTGACATCTTTGGCTTTCATAGTTTTCTTTTCCGAAAGCTTGCTGAATAATTGAAAACTCACAGCGGTCAAAAGAATTTTTGAAGCCCAAAAGCCTGTTCCAATTTTCATAATGTTTTCAGGCGATGGCTGATTAGTTTGCGGTTTCATTTTTTTCTATTAATTGTCAGTTTTAATAATTGGTCGTGCCCCCGGAAAATTCTACTGAAGCCTGGTTATCTAAAATACAAAGATTAATTGGATATAAAGCCATTATCTAACTGAACAACAATAATTTACTGCAATTTCTAAACAATCTATCTGGCCTTCGATTGTACTGTTATCATCACTATCGAAATCTAATGTGCTTTTTGACCTTACCTGCATTATTCCCTTTGTACAAAAGGTATATGGACAATGGCAGTAGCAACATAACCAGAAGGCACACCAAAGCAGGCAAAAATATAATTTTTACAGCAGCGATAGCTTCATCCAGATCTACAATAGCCCTCAACATAAGGGTGGCAGAAAGGCAGATCAGAAACAAAAGCAATGAGATTAGATAGTACCTTGTTCTAAGCATAGATTTTAAGATTTTATTGTGATTTCTGTCTGTTGGTATCTATACGAGTTGAGAATACAAAACGCTACAGACAATAATGCTATTAAAACAAGTGATAAATGCATGCTTTGATAGTAGTTGTTAGTACTGCTTCAGGAAACTATATAATGAGAAATATTTTCAACTTCGTTTAAAAACGCAACCAGTTTTGTATTTTAAATAATTGTTATCTTTAGTAAACCAATATAAATTAATATGGTAAATATAAAATCTAAAGAAATGCTATTTGCTGGACTAATGGGAGTAGGCGGTTTTGATCTTACTACTAAACTCCTTTACCCGATAAAATATCTTGCACCAACCTTTATAATATCATTAGCAGTTTGGCTTTATTGCTTTTATGTGAATAGGTCAGTAAGAAAATACGGGAAACAAAATAGTCGTGACAGTATTTTATGAAAATCGTAATACTAGACGGATATACACTGAATCCAGGGGACCTGAGCTGGGACGAGTTAAAACAATTTGGTGAAGTAACCCTGTACGATCGCACCCCAGTAGACAAAGTTGTTGAACGCACAAAAGGGGCAGATGTTATATTTACCAATAAAACACCGGTAAACGCTGAGGCATTAAACAGTCTTCCGGACTTAAGATACATTGGAGTCCTGGCCACTGGTTATAATATTGTGGATACCGCAGTGGCCAGGGAAAAGGGGATAACAGTAAGTAATGTACCAGGTTATGGTACTCCGTCTGTCGTGCAACTAACCTTTGGCCTTTTACTGGAACTTTGCCTACATGTACAGCGCCATAGTGATGCGGTAACCTCCGGCCGCTGGGCTTCCGCTCCCGACTTTTGCTTCTGGGATTATCCGCTGGTTGAACTGACAGGAAAAACAATGGGGATTATCGGATTTGGTGATATAGGCCGGCAGGTTGCTGATGTGGCCGCCGCATTTGGAATGAAAGTTATTGGAACAAGCCGGAACCGGACAGATCAGTCTCACCGCAGTAATTTTAAATGGGCAGAAATACCCGAACTGCTGGAGCAGTCAGATGTTGTCAGTATCCATTGCCCTCTAACACCTGAAACCAAAGGGCTCATCAATAAAGAAAACTTACAGCGAATGAAAAGCAGCGCTTTTCTTTTGAATACCTCAAGGGGCCCTATCATTATCGAAGAAGATCTTGCCGAAGCATTGAACAACAGTAAAATTGCCGGAGCGGGCCTCGATGTGCTTTCTGTTGAGCCGCCTGCGAAGGACAACCCGCTTTTCGGTGCAAAAAACTGCATCATTACACCTCACATCGCCTGGGCAACAAAAGAAGCGAGAGCCAGGTTAATGGAGGTAACTATTGCCAATTTGAATGCATATAAAAATGGGAATCCTGTAAACGTGGTAAACTTGTAACTGAAGACATGATGCACATCCTGATTTCCCCCAATGCCTTTAAACACAGTCTGAATGCCGAAGAAGCTGCGTTTGCTATTCAGGAAGGTTTAAGGCGAAGTAAGGCCGGTGTGACCACTGAGTGTTTCCCGGTAGCAGATGGCGGGGATGGTACAGCAACCTTAATTATAAAAAAATGCAAAGGCACATTATTGGATGTGGCAGTACACGATGCGCTGGGCAGACCAATAAATGCTGTATTTGGCCTGATCGATAATGGTGCAACAGCCGTTATAGAAATGGCAGACGCATCAGGAATAAGGTTACTTAAACCCGAAGAGCTTAACCCTTTGCGTGCCAATTCTTCCGGTACAGGGGAAATGATCAGAAAAGCACTTGACCAGGGGGTTGAAAAAATTATAATCGGCATGGGTGGCTCAGCTACTGTGGATGGTGGCACCGGCATTTTGCGTGCCCTTGGTGTCCGTTTCTTAGCAGCGAACGGCAATGAGTTAGCCATTCTTCCTGAGGATCTTAGAGATTTAGCGACTATTGACCTTTCAGCCCTTGACGAAAGAATATTGAAATGTGAAGTGATTGTTTTGTGCGATGTAGACAATATGCTACTAGGTAACCAGGGATCTGCGGCTGTATTCGGCCCGCAAAAAGGTGCCTCCCCGGATGAGGTAAAAAAATTGGACCAGGCGCTTAACAAACTTTCAGGCGTGGTTTTACACCATACAGGCAGGGATATGGCTGCGATAAAGTACGGAGGCACTGCAGGAGGCGCAGCTGCAGGCTTATATGCATTTCTGAATGCCCGACTGGTAAATGGAATAGATCATTTTCTTTCACTTACAGATTTTAATTCTTCACTGGAGCGGGCAGATCTGGTCATCACCGGGGAAGGGAGTATTGATGCGCAAACCTTACAGGGAAAAGGGCCTTTTGGCGTAGCATACCGTGCCAAACTTAAAGGGCTGCCTGTGGTTGCCTTCGCGGGGAAGGTGCCACTGAAACGGAATGTAAATTTACAGGCATATTTCGATGTATTAATGCCTATTGGAAACCAGCCAGACGATCTCACAACTGCGTTGGCATGTACAGCAGATAACCTTACACGGACAGCCGAAACATTGGGCAATATGCTGGTCTTGATGCCAGAGAAAAGAAGCTGAAATAAAAGGCATCAGGAACTGATCACTACATTTATGTTATCATGATGCATGTTTAAGTGATAATGGCCACTGCTCACCAGAATGGTGAGAAAAGCTACATATTTTGCTTCTGGTCGGAAAACAAAAAAAAACCTGAAATCAGTTGATTTTCAGATTTTTAGTTGATTTTAATATTAGTCTATGCGGGGTAGCTGGGAGTCCCTTGCAACACCTAGAGGTCATTTTATCGATCATAATGGAGATTTACAAGAAAAAATGAGCGGATGTTTTAGGCTATTTTCCCTCACTGCTTTTCAATTTCCAAATAAAGCCATCCAGTACATAATGCGTACTTTGTGACAGTGCAAGTAAAGGGACTAGAAAAGTTAGTATGCTGATGTCCATTATTTGTGGCAGGGAAGAGAAAATAGAAAATACGTTGGTGTGTTCCTTCCATATAAAACCATCCCACAAACCTTCCTCGATATAAGCCGGTAAAGTAAGTACTAGGATAAACACCAAAACACCATATTTACCAAATGTGGCACGCACCAACATATTCCCGAATGTGGTGCCGATTCACGAAGCCCTATTGCTCTATTGTAATGAATTGATTTAATGCAAATAAAGCCCTAGCCTAAATCCAATCTCATATCAACCTGTATATACCATAACAGGAAAAGCTGCAAAAAAATAATTCTGTACAGCTAATCAATAACTCATCGATTAAATTTAGGCTATTTGGTAGCCAATAGTTCCGAGTTAGAACGGTTGTTCCATTCCCCAAAAGATTTCTTTGCTAAAGCTTTAGCCTCGGAGACAGAGATGTTGCCCACAATAGTCAGATATGCATTTGAAGGAATAATATTCTTACTATAAAATGCTTTGATATCGTTTAAAGTTATAGCCTGAAGTGATGCCTCTGTAATTGTTTCGGGATAATAGCGGTCTTTCGCATTCACACTAGTAATTACTTTTGCTAAGGCTGTTTCAAAAAAAGTTTGGTTTAAGGCAGGTTCCTGTATTGATTTTGAGAATATCATTAAGGTGGCAGCAAAATCGGAGGTATTTGCAGCTATATTACCGCCCTTATCGCTGAAATTCATCATAACGTTAAATACTTCTTGCACACCAGGTTTACTGCTTTCAGTTGCTCGTTCATCTGCTGTAAAACCTGCAAATATTTTTTTACTTTCCCCATTCTCTGCAACAATTATGGTCAACCCATTTTTTAGTTTAAAACTAACAGGATCTTTCATTGAAATGGACTGAGCACTGGCTAATTGGACAGATAATACTGAAATAATTACGATGATAAAGTTTTTAATAGTTTTCATAATAGCTTATATTTTTGTGAATTGATTAATCAAAACTATTGCTGAAACACGATCTGCGAAACGAAAAGGAGATAGAAAGGCAAATTCTGTCGTCGAAATGGGGATTTGAAGCGTTATAATTTATAGTGATGTTTAATACGGGCTGTACCTTTACTGAATAGAAATATTAACGTATATTGGATTAATAAATAGATTATTTCTGATGAATTGCTTAATTGTAGATGACCAGGCGGTATTTAGAGCCGTTTTAAAGAAATTAATAACTTTAGACCCATCCTTATTCTTGGTTGGTGAATGTACAAATGCCGCCGAAGCCCATCAGATTATTCTTAACAACGATATTGATATCATTTTTTTAGATATTGAGATGCCCAGAATGAGCGGAATTGAGCTAGCAAGATTGTTAGAGGGTAAAAACCCTATGATTATTTTTACTACTTCTCAAATAGATTATGCTATAGAAGCTTTTGATTTAAACGTAGTTGATTTTTTAACAAAACCAATAGGATCTGTTCGGTTTTTGAAAGCGGTACAAAAGGCTCGAGATCTGATCAAAACCAAAAAGCAGGCTGCAAATGAAGCAGATGAATTTGTGTTTATCCGAGATTCAAATATCATTAAACGAATTAAATTATCTGATATTTTATACTTTGAAGCTAAGGGAGACTATATAAAAATTTTCCTTTCAAATACCAACTACTCTATCCATTCATCCTTGAAATCTGTAGAACAAAAATTACCCGAAAATACATTTTTCAAAGTGCACAGGTCTTTTATTGTTAACCTTGGAAAAATAGATTCCATTGAGGGGGGCACATTAATCGTCAATCACACTATGATTCCTGTATCTGACACCTATAGACCGCTATTAAATAAACGGATGCAAATTCTGTAACCATCTCAAGGCGCAATCTATAAATAAATGAAATGAATAAGTCTATTTTCAATTGAGTTTATTTAAATTAAAAACTAAATTAGTTTGATCTATTCCTATTTTCACCATGCGCTTACCAAAACTATTGCCTTACTTTTTGCCGGTCCTACTATTTTGTTATGGCACAATACAAGGACAATCCAATTTAATAAGAGCAGAGAAACAGAAATTGTCTTCTGTTAAAGACAGTATCGGTTATATCAATTCCATAAACCGCTTAGGAATGCTCTATCATATGCGGAATCTGGATAGCGCTCTTTATTATAGTATAAAGGCCAAAGAGATGGCCACTAGGTTACAATATCCGAAAGGAGTAGCAGATGCTGATAATGTTATAGCGACTATTTTCGCTATGAGGGGGATGTACCAGGAATCTCTTCAACTATTAACCCAAGCATTGTCTGCTTATAGCGCTCAAAAGGACAGCGCAAACGTTAGTCAGGTAACAATAAATATGAGCAATGTATATGGAAGTCTTAATGATTCTACAAAAGCTCTTAATCTTTTGAGACAGGTCATTCGAACAGGAAGTAAAGACAGTATTATGAGCCTGGCGTATGCCAATTATTGCATGGCTAATTCAACTCTTTCTGATGATAGTAGTCAGTACTATATAAATAAAACTCGGGAAATTGCTTCCAGGTATAATGATTACCGAATGCTAATTGGAGTAAAGGAGTTAGAATCCGATTTTCTACTAAAAAAAGGTCGTATTAAAGAATCGTTAAAGGTGCTGGCTGATGCCTTAGCTGAAGCGCGAAAATATGAGCTTAATGAACAGGAAATTTACTTGTTGAATTCCTACGCCCGATATTATAAAAACCAACCAGATAGTGCTTTGCATTATGCATGGAGTAGTTATCAATTGGCTAAAGAAAACGGTTATGTAGTGGCGTTGATCCCATTATTGCAGGATGTTTTAAGCTTTACTGAATTATTGGGCAATAAGGATAAAATTATCAGCGTTCAGAAGCTACTGGAAACCACAATGGCCGAAGAGAATGAGAATTTGAAAAAATTTGTTGGAGATTACATTAAATACAATATCATACAAGGTGATAATGCTGTTTTAAGTATCATAAATAAAAATAGCAAGACCAAAATATGGCTGCTGGTGTCCATTTGTGTAGTCAGTTTATTTCTACTCCTTTTCATGTATCGCTTATACCAGGTTTCGCGTAAACATGAAAGTGAGCTGGGAAAACTCAACCGGCAAATATTGGAACAAAATAAGACCCTACAGGCAACCGACGAATTCAAAAACAAACTCTTCTCTATTTTAGCACATGATTTCAGAACTCCACTTATCTCTACAATAAGCATTGCTGGTTTAATGAAGGACAATCCAGAATTTACGAAAGAGGAAATGGAACAGTTTTATGGTGATATAGAAAAGAGAGCTTCAGATATGCTGGAGTCATTCGACATCATATTGCAATGGATCAAACAACAATTGTCCGGTTATCAATATAAAGCTGAAACACTAGTACTGCATGATCTTTTTAGCGAATCGGCTGACATTGTTATGCCGCAAATGACTCCAAAAAAGATAACATTGTCAAACCAAATACCAAAATACGTAATTGCAACATCGGATAAGGAAATGCTACAATTCGTTAATCGAAATTTACTGTCTAATGCCGCTAAATTCTCCCCTGAGGGTGGGACAATTACAATTAGTTGCACACAGGACGATCATTTGATTACTATATCCATAACAGATGAAGGCCGGGGAATGGATGAGCAGACGCTCAGTAAACTATTTTCAGTATCCAGTAACTTCGGTTCATCTACACAACATGGAGCGGGGATAGCCCTTTCCATGTGCAAAGATTTTATTCAAAAACTTGGGGGTCGAATTTGGGCACAGAATGCAGAACCAAATGGCGCCATATTCTCATATTCCATTCCATTAAAAGCATGATTCCTTCTTTTTCAGATTGCCAACTTATCCATTTTATAAAATGTTCAATATCATCCATTTTTTAGCTCATTGTTTTTACCTGGGAGCAGTTACACAAGTGACAGGTCTTTATTGGCAAGATCATCTTTTCATTAAATAAGATTCTTATCTTAGAGAAACTAAATATAAGTATGAACGCTAAAATTATCTCTCTTACCATCGCTATATTAGTGATCTTCTCCCTGAATTCATCTGCGCAAACCCGGCTTAACATTGAAGGAACCTGGAGATTGGTATCTCAAAAAATTATAAATTCTGAAGGCGGTGTAACTACTTCCGATAGTGCCGCTTTAAATCAGATAAAGGTTTATACGCCAACCATGTTTGTTAATGTCGGCGAAAGAAGAATACCACAATTAGACAATCAAAAAATGGTAGTTTCTTGTGCCGGCGGCCATTATTCTTTAAATGGCGACGTTTATGAAGAGTTTACAGAATTTGCTTCCTATAAAGACTATAAGGACCTAAAGGTGAAGTTTAAATTGACAATGGAAAATGGCAAAATGCATACAGTTGGTACCCTTTCGGGTGCTGATGGAATCATCACCACTTACGATGAATGGTATAGCAAGGTTGAAGTTCCGACACAAAGCAAAGAACTAACCGGGACCTGGAGAGTAATATCTCAGCGGGTAAATAATCCTGATGGCAGCGTGTTTACTGCAGATAGCACCTCGGCAAGCATGCGCAAAGTATTTACTCCGGGCATGGTTGTAGTCATACGTGAACAGGCTATTCCAAAGGCAGATAACCAGAAGCTTGTAGTATCCTGTGCGGGTGGCCTATACACCTTAAAAAATGGTGTTTATGAAGAGTTTATTAGTTTTGCTTCATACAAGGATTTTAAGAGCATGAAAGCAAAATTTGATTTAAAATTTGAAAACGGTAAGCTCCATACATCCGGTATACTTACAGATGGAAATGGGCAAGAGGCGGCTTATGATGAATGGTTTGTGAGGGCCGATTAGCCGGTATATTCCGAACAAACAGATATGAGTTTATCGAACTAAGCAATATTCTCTAAATACTTTAACACCTCTTCCTTTTTTCGGCTTGAGACCAATATCTGTGCTTTATTTTCCATCAGTAAGTAACCCTCACGGTAATACTTTTTAACGAATTGAAAATTTACCAGATAAGATTGATGGCACCTCAAAAAACCGAATGGGGTAAGTGAGCTCTCATATTCTTTTAGCCCTTTTGAAACAAGTATTTCTCTTCCATCTATTAAATAAAAGGTTGTATATCCTTTATCACTCTTACAAAATACAATGTCATCTATCGCAACGATTTCAATGCATTCGATGCTTTTTAGTGCAACACGTCTGGCTGCACCTACTCCTTGTGCAAGGTAATGTGCTTTGGCAATGGCCAATTGCTGCTGACTAAAGCTTTCCTGTTCCCGATGATGAAAACATTTATTAAAAATTGCACTTAAAGAAATCTCATCTATAGGTTTAAGCAGGTAGCCGAAAGCACCTAAATTCAATGCTTGAATTGCATACTGATCATAAGCAGTAAGAAAAACTACCTGAAAATCATTCATTCCGATCTCATCGAAAAGGTGAAAGCTATCACCATCCTTTAGCCGGATATCCGCAAGAATAATATCCGGTGCCAATGCAGGTATCTCGATTGCAGCTATCGAAACTCTATCTGTGACGCCTACTACTTCGAGATAGCTGATTTTTTTTACAATCTGCAAAATATGCTGCATAATTCGCACTTCATCTTCGAGGATATATAATTTCATTTTTATCGTCTTTTATTCTTCAATTAAGGGTATTGTGATTTCAGCGATTACGCCATGGCCTTCTTTTTTATCGTTGACCGTAAATTTTGCACTTTGCTCATGTGATGAAAAAAGTAGTGCCAATCGCTCTCTCAAAATAACCTGGGCTAAGGATTGCTTCTTTTGTTTGTTTACATCATTACTTCTGAGTCCACTGCCATTGTCATCCACACTTATGGATAACATCTCATTTACCTTGTTAAATGAGATGTTTAACATGCCTTTATGACTTATAAGTCTAAAACCGTGTTCTATGGCATTTTCTACAAAGGGTTGTATAAGCATTGGAGGGATAAGTATGTGTTCAAGATTTAAACCTTCATCTACAATTATCTGATAATCAAACACACCTACATAACGCATTTGTTGAAGTCGGATATAGTTATTTAAGGAATTTAATTCTTCACTTAACTCAATAAAATCCTTTCTGTTTTGCTCTAAAACTCCTCGCAGTAAACTAGAAAATGAGTTAAGATAACAAACAGGTTCTTCAACATGACCCGAGGCTATTAAACTCTGAAGGTTCGCAATTGCATTAAAAATAAAATGTGGATTTAGTTGAGTTTGCAACAACTTTTGTTCAATATTTAGTCTTTGGTTCTCAGATTTTAGTAATCTGTTTTTTTGCTTTAAACGCTGTTGATTGTAAAGAATATAAAAGAAAAGAAAAATACTCAAAAAAATCAATGTGAGTAAAACAAGCGTCCAGCGTTGCTGCTTTATAGCGGCTTCGTTTAACTTATTTCGCTCGTTTAGTTCTTGAATACTTTGGTCCTTTTTTTCAGTTTCGTATTTCTCCTGCAATTCCGCAATTTTAACCGCTTCAATTGCCTGAAAATTCCTGAGTTCGATAGTATAAGCAGAATCTGCAGCCTCCATCGCCCTGGCAAAATCTCCCTTTAGTACATAGGCATCTTTAAGGCCGTTGTAATACAGTCCTTTTCGTTTTTTAAACAGATTCTTTTTTTCGAGTTCAATACCCTCACGATAATATTTGATTGCTGAATCGGGCTGCTTATTTCGAATAAAAGATGTGGCCAGATTGTTAAAAGCAATGTCATTTAGGTTGTTATGTTTTTTCAGATAATTGAAATATAACCTACTATATTGCAAAGATTTTTCATTCCGATTCTGCCTGGCATAAATCTGCGATTCATTATCGTAGCTACGGGCAATGGCAAGGCTGTCACCAATTTTAACAGCCAGTTCACGGGCCTTGCTATTATAAAACTTCATTTTCTGATCATCTCCTAATCGAGATGCCAGCAGAAAAGAAATATCATAGTAACGTTGTTTAACAACTGCATGAGTTTTATATGGATGATTTTCATAATACAGCCCCGAGTATTTGAACGATGCTTTCTCATTCTGGTTTTGAAAATAAGCTTTGGCCAGCAAATCGTAAAATCGGTAAGTAATAGGGCTATGAGTCCGTTCTGCAACTTCCATAGCGGAAATTATTTTTTCCATTACTCCTGATTCTACCAATAGTCCATCTCCAAAGCTCTGACTTAGAATACTGTAAGTCTTCAATAGTTCTATCGTGTCATTGAGCCTTTTGCCTTTCATCTTCTGATACTCCGCAATCGCACTGTCTCTTTTCTTTTCTAACAGATACTTTCTCCCTTTGAAATAATGAAGATAGGGGTCAACTGGATTGTTATAAATCTTAAAAAGACTGTCATGCTTATCAATTACTCTTTTGTAGGTCTCAGTTGATAGGGTATCCATCGCTATAACTGCTTCCAGATAATCCTTTTCAGGATTGCTCCTATGCATATTTTTTTTCTGCATTTTAGAAGTATTTTCATCATTTCTGCATGCACAGAATATCAAGGCACCACAAAACAGAAAACGAACAAGAGGGGTTACTGTGCTATTCATTCATTAAAATTATTTATCAAGATCCTCCAATTCTAATCAACCTGGTATCTTAAAAGTTTTCTGAACTGATAGAATACCCTTTCAATTAACCTTAAATCCTGGGTTACGATTTCGGCCTTGCCTTTAAGCTCTTTATCAAAAATAAGACTTTTATAATGAGAAGTTTTTAGCCCTTTGGGAAGAATAACATCTACATAATAATTTCCTTTTGCATCAGGGGTCAAAGATATGTTTTGCACTCTTCCTTCTACAATACCATATTCCTGATAAGGATAATTCTCCAATTTGATGAGCACTTTACCCCCCGAATAAATTTTTCCGGAATTAGTTGCTGAAACTGACATTTTCCCAATCAGCGTTTTATTATTGATGGGCAATACAGATAAGATCGCATCCCCTCTTTTTATAAACTGATTTTCTCCCCAAAACTGCTGAAAACTTGCAATACCCTCTGTAGAAGAAACAATCAGGTAACTCTGCTCCCATTGTTTTAATGACTTTCTTAATTGTTCAAACAGCTGTAAAGTTTGAGAGGCATAATTAATTTTATCTTTTTCGGTATTTATTGTTGCGCTACTTTTTGTTTTATAAAAATTGGAGATGCCCTCTTCTGTTTGAGATATTGAAATATTGATATTTTCTAAACTTTGCTGTGCTTGTAAAAATTTAATTCTTTCACTTTCCAATTCCATTGTTGAAATAACTTTCAGACTAAACAGCTTTTGTGAGCGTTGATAATTTTTTCTTATCAGCTCGAATTTTTCAAGTTCCAAATCTTTCTGTTGTTTTAACGTTACTATTCGCCCTCTATATTCAGCAATATTCTGGCTGGCAGCAATATGCTCTGGGGCATAGGGGCGAAATTTTGCAAACAACTTTTCATCCTGGAAGGCTTTTGCAAAGGCATTGTAGTCGCTTTGAAGCTCTCCTAATTTAAAAGCTGATATTTTTTGAACCGGAAAGGAAAACAGTTGAACTGAAGAAATAGAATCTACAATCATCTTAAGTTCCAGAATATTTTTATAATTTGCTGTAGATTGTAAAACCATTAATACCTCATCTTTCTTCACTTTTTGATGATCTTTGATGAATATTTTTTCAATCCTGGAATCAGTTCTTGCCTCCACCTTTTCGGTAGGATTCTGTGAGGTTACGATAATGGTGGCGGGCACAAATTCTGGATACCTGATCAAATAACTCATCATCAAAATCATCAAAATCGCACAAAAAATAATCACATTTCCCCAACGAAACATCCAATGCGGTGGTTCAGACAGAAGATCCTGAACACTTTCAGAACGCAGTTCTATCTGGTCTAATATGTCTTTCTTAGTTTCCAAGTTCCAGTTGATTTTTGATTAATCTATAATACTCTCCCTTTTTTGACACCAGTTCGGCATGATTGCCTTCTTCTACAACCATCCCCTTGTCCAATACAATAATTTTATCTGCATGTTTTACTGTAGACAATCTATGGGCAATAACAATTGCAGTCTTCCCTTTAAAAAACTGCTCTAAATTTTCTATAATTATCTTTTCGTTATTGGCATCTAATGCACTTGTAGCCTCATCAAAAAAGATGTAGTCGGGTGATTTATAAACCGCCCTTGCAATAAAAATCCGTTGTTTTTGGCCACCACTTACTCCCAAACCTTCGTTACCAATCTTAGTATTATAACTCAAAGGCAGGCTTTCTATAAACTCCTTAATATTGGCAATATCAATTGCCTTTCGTAGTTTTTCTTTATCTACAATATCTTCACCAATACCTATATTATTGGCAATAGTATCATCAAACACATGGCTTTCTTGCATCACAACACCACAGTGACTACGCCAAAACCTGGGCGAAATATTTTTCATGTTGGTGTTTCCTATCTTAATTTCGCCAGTACTAGGTTCATAAAACTTTGTCAATAGCTTTAGCAGCGTGGTTTTTCCGCTACCACTCGCACCAACAATTGCAGTTGTTTTTTGGTATGGGATGGTCAGGTTTAAATTTCGAAAGACGAAAGAATCTGAGCCGGTATACCTAAAGGAAAGGTTATTCAGCGCAATATTTTGCTGTGGTATTTCCGTAGCATATTGCTCGCTGGTATTTTCTTCATCTTCTTTATCATGAATCTCTCCTAACCTTTCTAACGATATTCTGGCATCCTGGGCTTGCCTGATGAAATCAATCAATTGTAACAACGGCGCATTAAGCTGGCCAATAATATACTGCACAGAGAGCATCATACCCAAGGTAAGGTTTCCACTTAAAACTAATTTTGCGGCCAGGAAGCTTACCAAAATATCTTTGACTTGGTTGATAAAACCTCCTCCAACAGACTGCCATTGCTCTAACGAAAGTGCCTTTATCTGAATTTTGAATAATTTGACCTGTAGGAATTCCCAATCCCAGCGCTTTTGTTTTTCGGCATTGTGCATTTTTATTTCCTGCATGCCGTTAATGAGTTCCATTACCTTGCTTTGTTCCTGTGCCGTTTGCGAGAACTTTTTATAATCTAACTCCTTTCTTTTTTTCAGAAAAAAACTAATCCAGCCAATGTATAAAACTGCCCCAATTAAGTAAACGATAAACAAACGGTAGTCGTAAATTAACAGAATGACACTAAAAATAACCAGGTTAACCATCGAGAACAGTGTATTGAGCGAAGAATTGGTAAGCAATTGCTCTATCCTATGATGATCGTTAATTCTTTGCATGATATCTCCTGTCATTCTGGTATCAAAAAAGCTGATGGGAAGCCTCATGAGCTTAATGAAAAAATCTGAAATGATAGCTATATTTATGCGCGCAGAAAGGTGTAACATTATCCAGCTCCTGATAATTTCTAAGCCCATTTTACCTAAAAAGAGCATAACCTGGGCAAGTAAGACCAGATATATAAAATTTAGATCCTGATTTTGAATTCCTACATCTACAATACTTTGAGTAAGAAAAGGAAAAATGAGGGATAATATACTCCCTGCCAAAAGGCCAATTATAAGCTGAGCAACAAGTGACCTGTACTTAAGCAGGTATTTAGATAAAAAAGAAAAGCTTGCTTTCTTTTCTTCATCGTCAAATTCACTTTTATAAAATTCAGGGGTGGTCTCAAGAATTAGCGCAATACCTTCTTCTGTATTTTCATTCGCATTTTCACCAATCCAACATTTTAAAAATTCTTCTTTGGTATAAGTAATTAAACCAAAGCTGGGATCTGAAATATAAACCCGGCCTGCTTTATCAATTTTATAAACTACGACATAGTGGTTTTTATTCCAATGCACAATACAAGGCAACGGTGCATCTGCAACCATCGTATTGAAATCTATCTTAACCCCCAATGTTCTAAACCCTAAATGCTCCGCTGCATTACTAAGCCCCATTAAACCACTTCCTTCTCTGGTTGTTTCAGAAAGCATTCTGATTTGCTGTAATGGAATACTTTTATTATAGTACCTAGCTATAATACGCAGGCAAGTTGGACCGCAATCCTTAGCGTCAGGCTGTTTAAAAAAAGGGAATTTTTTCATATTAAGCAGACCAGATACTATTGAATTTTTGAGATAACTGTTCCTTATCTATAAAGCATCCGGAGGCTGAAATAGTAACCCCGCAGTGATTTAGATCAAGGTAGTCTACTTCATCATCCCATTTTGATAAATACGGATTGTAGGCGCATTCGATTGGATGATACCACTTGTCAATACCTTTAACAGGAACCCGACTATCTACACACATGTACCTGAATTCACAATCACAACAAACCAGCATACTATCTTTCTGAATATTTCCCAATTCCTGAAACTGATCGGATGAGATCAGATTTAAAAACTGCACCGAAGAGATTGATTTAACCTGGCCAAAGCTTAGGGTATTGTTTAAACCATTTTTGATGTTACCATCGCTATCGATATACACCTTGCCAAAATAATAGGAATGGAAGTTATAAGCTTCTAAAAAATGCTCTGTATTGATGCCTAGTTTATCTATCGTTAATTTGCGTTTATAGACTGTAAATTCTTCATCAAAATAATTAAAGTAGACGTTTTGATACAGCTCGGTTTTTTCTATACTATTTTTTGAATTGAAAAAGTTTACAGAAAAAACCAAGTTATGATCGCTTAGCCGTTTACGATGATCTTCTAAAGCATCGTGATCGAAATTTTCGATGTATAGGTAAACACTATCTATTTCAAGGGTGTCTATCCTTTTTAAAACCTTAAACAAGTTATCATCTACCTGAGGGGCAATAATAGATAGATTTAGAATATATTCGTCTTTAATGCAATCGAAGAAATTAAGGTCTACATTGGTATGCAGTACAATGTTTGTGATTTTATTGGGTACTTCTAGCTTTCTGTTGAGCGCTGTAAAGCATTGTTTCTGGTTTTGATCGGCAAGTTCGAATACAATTTCTTCGTTAATTAAAAAATCAATGAGGGATTGCCTTTCTTCCTCATCTTCGATTTTATTAAAGTCGATGAAATCATCTGTATCTAAAATGTAAAAATGCGCTTTCGAAATGAAGAAATAATCTTTTCGAAGTATATCATAAATGATTGCCCTATTGTAACCTTTGACCGGAATACATAACTGGTTTCTTAGAAAGAATTTCCTCATAACGGCGATTTATAAAATAGGTCTAATTGTAAACTGTTGGTGGCAAAAATCTTTGATGCCCTGGTTTTAATGAGGTAGTCGGGCCTTTCTTTCTTGATTAAAGATTTTAAATGAACAGGTGCTACTCCTTTTTGTATTTCAACTTTAATTTTTTTCATATCAGAGGTTTAAAGCAAGAGCCTTTTCGAGATTATAGTTGCAGGGGTTAGATACCATGCCGAACTGGCCTATAGGGTTAAGGTCCAAAAAATAATACTGATGGTCTTCTTTAGAAGAAACGACATCAAATGAAGCACAATTTAGGCCGATATGATCTAGCAGCTGCTTAATCTTTTTTTGATAAGACTTTGGAAACTGATAGGGATTTAATCGATTTGGCTTTGAATTATCATAGTTTCTAAAATCTACTTCGGTCCTTTTATTTTTTTGCGAAAAGATTGCCATCGCATAGAAATCCCCGTCCAGATAAAAACACCTTATCTCGTAATCTTTTATAATGTTTTTCTGGAAAAATGTAGGAACAAACTCATCTGGTAATTCATTGATATCATTTACGCCGATTTCTGTTGTATAGGCTAAGTGAATAAAGTTATCTGAATCGTAAACAGAGAGTGGCGAGTTTAAGGGTTTGGAGATGATGTTTTTTTCTTTGTTGTAAAAATCTAACAGAGCGCCTTTATTGCCGCTAACCATAAAGTTTGGTGTCAGGATTTTAAATTTATTGCATAAATCAAGTACCTGAAGTTTATTGACATCTCTGGTTGCGAAATTGTTTATCGATTCCATTTTATCGAAAGTGTAGTGGATATATTCCATTAAGCTTTCATTTTCTGTTAACAGGTAGTTATTCAGATATTCGCTGTCAAAGTTTTGTTGAAAAAACAGATCACCTCTTCTATACCAGATCTTTGTTATTTCATTGCTACAAACTGTTTTACCATCAATATGGAGGGTGAAGGCTGTATCTGTAAGAGAAATTAATTTTACATCGGTATTTTCATTAATTCGTATAAAATCTTTCTTTAGGTTTATTAACCAGTTAATTACCCTGCTTGTTGAGTAATCGTCGCTGATGGAGAAAATTATGACCATATACTTATATGTTGTAAACTGGTTTAAAATTAGTTTTGCCTTACTACCGTTAAAAATGGAGGATGTACCTCCATTTTTATTTTTCAATTCTTAATCAATAGAATTTGAAAGATTGTAAACCGTCCTGGTGCTTCTGATGCTTCCATCATCATTATAATACGTATAATGTGTATCTGGGCAACTGGTTGTACCGGTTCGTACCTGACAATCGCTCATTGTACCAAAGGCCATTTTGCCTCCGTTGATCTGACAGCTTTTTAAGTCGATCTTTTTCTCGAATAAACCTTTATTAATTTTCATTTTTTTGAAATTTGCTTATTAAAATAATTAGATTAATTTTTCCAGATTATGGTTATTGCTGCGTAAGAGCTGGTGTTAATCCGGACAGTTATAGTCGGTACAAACCTGAATCGTAGTCTTGTTGTCGTCTTTAACCGTGTATCTGGTGTCTGAACAGCCCTGAACACAGGTACTGGTTGAAGTGGTTTTTTGGGTGGCAGCTAACCGACCACCATTGATTTGGCAATTTTTCAGTTCAATTCGTTTTTCGAACAATTGGTTGATTTTCATAATGGTTATAATTTAAATTTTGATAGATAATTCGCCAACTTACCCTGGCGCATAGGCTTTTGTCGAAGGCAAATTCGGTGTATACTGCAATTGATGCAAGGAAGAACTGATATTTGATAGCTTTAAATCTATTTCCGTAGGCTCTTTATAAATATTCGTTTTATAAAGTATCTAAAAAGTAGTTCACACTCGTAAAGGATTATTCGAAAAGCGGGAACGGTAAAAGATCCATGAATTCCAAACCTAAGGAAGAATTTCCTTTGAAGGGCATTTTACAAAGTCCTTGTTGCAGCACCAATATGACAGCTGGTTGGAGCAGGGGTAAAAATAAATAGTATATGTACTGCCGCTGCATTAAGCATTGTAATATCAATATTTCAGGAGCATCTGTTCATCAAAAAATTCAGGAATTACTGAAATACATCCGCTTCACTTCAGAATTTCCTGACAAGCTGATAGAAAGGGTTACTGACTTAGCAAAGACTACCCTTGAGGTAAGGGATCAAAGGCATAAAATTCTAGCGACAAAACTTGCGACGATTGAAACAAAAATTTAAAATATTGAAAATAAACTTTTCGATGGGGTGATTAATTATACGACTTATAAGAAGGTTTAATGTACATTGGGTATTTTTTTCCCTATGACCTAATATTATAATCTATCAATTGTCAGATTAGGTTCGAAAAACAAGGAATAATCATCCTAGTCCTCCTCCATTTATAATACCTCGACTCCCAGCTACGTTGTATAACACTTCAAACATTCTTTCGGGCGAAAAAGGTTTATTCAGAATGTCGAAAATATGCATTTTAGCGAGTTTCAATTTGACCTCGGTCATAATATCGGCAGTAAAAATAACGATATGTATTCCCGGGTACTGCTGCTGTATAAGATCCGCCAAAGCGTAACCGTCAATTTCAGGCATATGGAGGTCCAGCAGAGCTACATCATAGTTGTTAGCTGTCAGCAACGCAAGAGCTTCTTTTCCACTATAAGCGCAGTCTGGTGTACAGCCGAAGTATTCCAGCTGTTTTTTGGCCACCATCACATTAATAGGGTTGTCTTCTACAAATAAAATGCGTAAGCCATTTAATCTGCCTTCGTATACCGTAATTTCAGGCCCTGGCCTGAAAGCCCCTGGTGAATTTTTGTCGGTAGCCAAGTCAAAATTCAGTTCAAAATAAAATTCCGCCCCTTCGTTCGCTGTACTTTTAAGCAATATACGTCCTTCGTGAAGTTCCACCAATTTCTGAGTAATAGCCAAACCTAAACCTGTTCCTGTATGTTTACGGTGAGCGGACTGTTGTACTTGCTTAAAACTTTCAAAAACGGTTTCATGTAATTCTTCAGGAATACCGATTCCCGTATCCTTTACAGAAAAGTATACCTTGGCTTTACTGTCTGTCAATGCACTAAGGCGTAAAGTAATAGTTACCTCTCCCCTTTCCGTAAATTTAATGGCATTGCTTACCAGATTGTTCAATATTTGTCCTAGTCTCACCGGATCTGCAATTAGTCTTTGAGGAATATCATCGTCAATAAAGCTCTTCACCATGATCCCTTTAGCCTCGGCCAGCGACTTAAACTGATTTTTGATATTCCTTACCAGTTCAAAAATATTCACTTCTGCCAACACCAGTTCCAGTTTATCACTTTCTATTTTGGTAAGGTCCAGGATATCGTTAATGAGCTGTAACAAGTGGTCGGCAGAAAAGATCAGGCTACGCACATACTCTTCCTGATCCATCGTATGCTTAAGTTTTAGCAAATTGGCAATCCCGATAATTCCATTTAAAGGAGTGCGGATCTCATGGCTCATTACCGAAAGAAAATCTGTTTTTACCTTTGCTGAATGTTCAGCAATATCCCTTGCGCGCAGCAGTTCCAGTTCAATTTCCTTCTTTTGGGTAATATCCGTAATGGCTCCTCTCAGCACCACCACCTTATTGTCTGCTACAATGGGTATGCCAACGGCCCTAACCCATTTTCTTACGCCAGCAGGGGTGCATAGCCTGAGTTCAAAATCATATGGTATTTGCTTTTCAATCGCATCTTTTACCTTTGCTTCCATCATCTGGGCATAACCTTCTTCGTAAAGCGAAAGTACAGCTTCAAACGTAGGAACAAAATCCTGCGCATTAACGCCATTGATTTCATAGACCTGCTTTGTCCAGAACACCTCTCCTGTCAGTAAATTAAATTCCCAGCCACCTGTTGTACTCAGTTCCTGGCTCACATCCAGAATCAGGTTGCTGCGTTCCAGGCTCGTTTTTATTTCTTGAAACGCCAGTTCGCTAAGGGTGCGATCAGTGATGTCTTCTAAAAAACCAATATAATAAGAAACAACCCCATGGTCATCAAAAATAAACTTTGCATTCACCTTTAGCCAACGGATTCCTTTAGCGGGATGATGAATCCGATAAACAAAATCGAATATTTCCTTCCCTTCTGCCATTACGTTCTGAATCAGATTGATGATATGAACGATATCTTCCTCGTAAACGATCCTCATCCAACCTTTGCCAAGTGACTGTTCAACACCTAGTCCCGATATATTTTCCCATTGATGGTTCAGAAACAAGCAATTACCTGCTGTATCAGCCTGAAAAGCACCCATCGGGCTAACTTCCAGTATTTTTTGTGTTTTTGCTAATTCTTTACGTGAAATACTTGTCGGTTTACTATTCATTAAGTCTTGCATTATTGGGATGTTTAGGTAATTTATTAATATAATTACAGCTATGCAAAAAAACCTCCTTGTTAATGGATAAATAAAAAGACGCCTGGCAAAGGCTTCCTTTACTAGACTTGAGCAAAAGGGCAAATCTACATCGACGCGGGAGATGGCTTTGGCTATAAAAAAGGTGAATTTGAACTGCTAGTTTTTGAGGCCAGAAAAAAAAATCTGATTACTGTATTGAAGGCTATCGTTGCAAAATTTCCCTACCAGGAAATACCTATCCGGCAGCTAATCCCTATACTAATATTGGAGAAACAATTTGTCTTGTCCTACTATATAGATCTTTAACTTTTTCAAACTTGTGTTCCTTGTCAATACTAACGTTAGCAGTGGTTAAAATAGGCTTTCTATATCTGAGGAATTAATGAAACTTAATGGATTCCCATAACTTAATGCCCCTGAGGTTCCTAAAATTAGATTACTCAGAGTTAGCAATTGAGAAGAAAATGGCATTCCATCAACTACATATAAAGGGTCCATTTCCTTTAATCATACTATTCTGTATCTTCACCCCAGTCCCAGCAAAACCAGTCGCCTGCTCTATAAACAATCCAGCAGGAGGAGGTATCCACAGTTTGTGAGCTCCCTCTACCCCAAATTGACTTAGGATTCTTGCATCAACAGCATCGGTTTTAGTCTTGACATTCAGACTTGAAATAATAGCCATAATCAAGAATTTAAATCATATCGACTTAATCCTCTGTAGTCTATTCTTTTGTTTTATCCAGGCTCGTACATCCGCCTTAAAAAATCTGACAAATTACCTTCTAAGTCGTCTTACTATTACAAGTTCGAAAAGTGACAACCTATATCTGTATGAGACCACTCTGAGCGTCCTGCTGGCCCAATGGGAGTCGTGGGCGTTTTAACATAACCCATATTTTCCTCCTCTGACCTGCTTCGATGTTAGGCTCCCATATGGAGGCTCCGCTTTATACGGGTCTTCTGTCATGTTATTGTTTTTGATGGAGCAAATAGTCCTTTAAGCGAGGTTCCCAGTGCCAGCGCTTTACCTGTAATACCTCTTCGCGTTTCGCTACCTCGATCTGGCGTAAAAAGTAAGGAAATTACCGCTCCGACCGTAACCCCGGCGATTACTGCAATGGCAATCTATGTGCTATGATCAGATTTGCAGTTTAGTGTGGTTGCTATCAATTTCTTCAGCTTCATAATCTTTTTAATTGAGTCTTATCTTCTTTATAGTTCATAACCATTTCCAAGCCCATTCGTTTAACTTTTTTATTGTAACTAGCTAATATTTTTTCCTAAGGCTACCCGTCGCCCAGGCAATACTCCTGCTGACTACCGGGAACATTTACCTGCTAGGTGCTTTTTCCTGGCTTTTTTATTTTGCTGTCATGTCTTAGCTGTGCCTGAGTAAGGGAATAAGCTTGTTTGATATTCTTTTCCTGTTTGGCCAGGTCGGCCAGCTTTGCATAATATTTTTCGATAACCTCCAGCTCCTCTTCCGACAAATCCTCCACATCAATCATATGATTACTCGTCAGCTCATGGGCAGCTACAAGTTCGTTAAGCTTGATTTGTATGGCCAGGGAGTCCTTGTTTTGGGTTTTCTGAATCAGAAAGACCATTAAGAAAGTAATGATAGTGGTTCCGGTATTGATGACCAGCTGCCAGGTCTCCGAATAATCAAAGATTGGTCCGCTGATTCCCCAAACCACTACAATTAAAAACGCAGCCAAAATAACCGGAGTACTACCTGTAGCCTTAGTTACTTTGGTGGCTAGCTTTTCAAAAAAGCTCTGTTTGCTTTCATGTTTTCTTTTCATAAAAATAACGATTAACTAATTAAAAAGACTGATATGTGAGTATGACCATCATACCAAACTTTACTTTCTATCGCTCGATCTTTCTCTGTTTGCTATCAACCGAATTTTACTGATTTAGTTTTTGAAAAAAAACAATTTTTTCAGGTTGCCGTACTTATATCCTCCACGCTAATGAATTTTACATATATTTCACAGATAGTAGTTCTGCCCCTTGTGGTGGTGAAACGGAATCTATGCCTGATCCAACAGCGCTTCTCCTGACGCTAAAAAATGCATAAAACGAGCTGGGTGACTTTTTAGCGAAATCTATCGCTCAACTGGGGCCGTAATATAAGGCAGGTTTCCACCAAAGAGGTGGCCACATATGGAAAAATCCCCAGCTTAGGAGCGATCACGTTAAAAATAAAGTAAAATTTAAATATCAAAAAAGCAATAATTGCTATATTTAGAAAATGCCAGCTGTTAATAAAATAGTCATTTTTGATGACGATGATGATCTCCTGGGTATATTCCGTTTTCTTTTTGAAGACAGCGGATGGGAAGTGTATGCTTTTGAGAACTGTAATGATTTAATCAGGAAAACAAAGGAGATCATGCCTCGTCTGATACTCATGGATAATTGGATACCTCCGCAGGGAGGAATAATAGCGACGCAAATGATTAAGAATGACTCCATTCTGAAGGAGATCCCGGTGATTTTCGTATCTGCAAATAATGACGTCAAAGAATTAGCTATCAAAGCAGGCGCCGATGCCTATACCGAAAAGCCATTTGATTTTGATGTACTTAATGATTTAGCCATTCTGCTAATTAACAAACCTAGAGCCTGATGCCACCTGAAGAAAACAAAGATTCCCGCGCTCGGGTTGACACCGATGCCATACAGAGCCTGAATGAAGAATTGACAGCCTCCAACGAGGAGTTACAAGCCAGCAATGAAGAACTGATCGCCATGCAGGGTCAGCTGGAGGCATCACTGGAGGTCATCTCTGACCGGGAACGGCAAATCAATGCAATGGTAGAAAGCGCGCCATTTCCCATAGCAGTGTACATTGGCAGGGAAATGCGGATTGCGCAGGCAAATAAGGCGGTTATCCAGGTATGGGGCAAAGGCGATAATGTAATTGGCAAAACCTATTCCGAATTGTTACCTGAATTGGAGGAACAGAACATCTACGCGCAATTGCATGCCGTGTACGATAGCGGTATTCCCTTCCACATCAGGAACCAACAGGTAAACATTGTAGTTGACGGTAAGCTCACAGAGTTCTATTTCAATTATAGCTTTACTCCTTTGCTGAATAAATCCGGAAGCGTTTATGGGATTATGAATACTGCAGCGGATGTAACCGATTTGTTCCTTGCAAAAAAGCAGATGGAATACAGCGAGCAGAACTTCCGGAATATGATCATGCAAGCACCAGTGGCTATGTGCCTGTTGAAAGGACCTGACTTCATTGTTGAGCTGGTCAATACCCCAATGGTGGAGATCTGGGGCAAGCCATTAGAGGAAGTGGAGAATAAGCCCGTGTTTGATGCCCTCCCCGATGCGAGGGAACAAGGCCTGGAATCGGTAATGTCAAATGTATATCATACCGGAAAGACATATTTCGCCAACGAGCAACCCGTATCTCTCATCAGACATGGCAAGCCCGAGATCGTTTATCAAAACTTCGTTTATCAGGCCTACAGAGACACTAATGGCAGTATCGAGGGTGTGCTGGCAATTTCTGTAGATGTTTCTGAGCAGGTACTCTCGCGCCTTGAACTTCAAAAGACCTATGAACAAATTCAGTTATCTAAGGAGGCCGCTCAATTGGGCACGTTCGATATGGATCTTTTAAAAGGAACAATGGAATGGGATAACAGGTGCCGGACGCTTTTCGGTATCAGCCATAAGGATGTGGTCACTTACGAAAAGGACTTTCTAGGCGGACTTCATCCGGAAGATCGTCAAAGGGCAGCAACTATCATTGACAGTCTGTTTGCAAGCAGCACCGGTGATAAAGACTACGATATTGAATACCGCACCATCGGGGCCGAGGATGGTAAGACTCGCTGGGTACGGGCAAAGGGTAAAGTCTATTTTGCCGGCCAGTTACCCATTCGCTTTATCGGAATGGTTTTGGACATTAGTGTCCAAAAGGAAAATGAATTGCGCCTAGCCGAGCTTGCTGAGAAACAGGCCCGACTGGCAGCTATAGTCAACTCATCCGACGACATTATTATCAGCAAAACGCTCGACGGGATCATTACCAGCTGGAACCCGGCTGCAGAGCGGACTTTTGGCTATCGGGAACAGGAAGCGGTTGGTCGTCATATTTCTATGATTATCCCCCGAGATAGGTTGTCCGAAGAAGATTACATTATCTCTCAAATCCGAAACGGCAAAAAGGTAGATCATTTCGACACCATCCGGGTGGGCAAAAACGGGCAGGAACTACAGCTTTCACTTACCATATCACCGGTTATTGACGACAATGGTAAAATTATAGGTGCATCCAAAATTGGACGGGACATCAGCGCTAAACTTGCCGCCGAGCAAACAGCAAAAAAATATACAGAGCGCCTGGAGATCATGAACATGATCATGGGTACCATCTCTGCAGAACTTGACCTGAATAAAATTTTACAAAAGGTTACTGACGCGACCACGAACCTGACCGGTGCAAAATTCGGTGCCTTCTTTTATAATAAGACCGACGAACAGGGAGAATCCTACATGCTTTTCACCTTATCAGGTGCTCCACGGGAAGCCTTTGAAAAATTTGGTATGCCACGAAATACGGCTGTCTTCCATCCGACGTTTTCAGGCCAGTCGGTGCTCAGATCCGATGACATTACCAAGGACTCACGCTACGGACAAAATGCCCCACATTTTGGCATGCCAAAAGGCCACCTGCCAGTGGTGAGCTATCTTGCCGTTCCAGTGGTTTCCCGCTCAGGCCAGGTGATCGGCGGGCTGTTCTTCGGACATCCCCAGCCCGGAAAATTTACAGAGGAGCATGAGATATTGGTGTCGTCGATTGCTGCTCAGGCAGCAATCAGCCTGGATAATGCCAAGCTTTTTGAACAGGTGAAAGCCTTAAATGACAAAAAAGATGAATTTATCGGGTTAGCCAGTCACGAGCTCAAAACACCTCTGGCAAGCATCAGCGGATACTTGCAAATTCTGGGACGACTGCTAAAAGACAGTCAGCATCAAAAATTCCTGGGTAAAGCGTCGCTACAGGTTTCCAAGCTCACCTCACTGGTCAACGATCTTCTTGATGTTTCAAAAATAGAGGCCGGCCAGTTGAAATTGACTATTGCAGCCTTTGACCTCAAGGAGGTTATCAACGAAGCCATAGAGTTGATCCAGTATGGCGCTGACAACCATACAATTACTTTCCGTACCAAACTCAACCATTCCATTATTTCCGGCGATGCTCAGAGGATTGAGCAAGTGGTGCTGAATCTGCTCTCAAATGCTATAAAGTATTCTCCCGAAGCTAGCCTGGTCGAAGTTGAACTGTGTGAGGCCGAGGAAAATCTAATAGTCAGTGTCAGGGATTTCGGAATGGGAATAGCGCCAGAAAAGGCAAAACATATTTTTACGCGTTTTTACAGGATTGACGAGGCCATAGCCAACATATCAGGACTGGGAATAGGTTTATACCTTTCACATGAAATGATCAGCCGCCATCAGGGTAAATTATGGGTGGAAAGCGAGGCCGGAAATGGAAGTACGTTTTATTTTTCCCTGCCTAGGCGCACAGATAAAGGAGGTTTAGCAAGTGACGCCTGAGCCACTACGGCTTTCGTTGGTCCGGTTGTGCATTCTATTGGAATTCGCATCGGCCATTACATCCGCAGGAGGGTTCTCATATATCGCAACAACCATACGAAAAAATTTACTGGACCTACTATTAACAAGATGCTATATCTCAAAACCCTCTTCAATATCATATTTTAGCATCCTAATTTGATGTTATTTAGCTGCTATGGATCAACTTACCAAAAAAATCACTGTTGTGTGCCAGCGTCGGCAGCCTTTGGGGTTTTACCCGACGGCCATGCGGAAATCATCTTTCATTTTGGCGGCGATCTGCTGCTGGAAGTACAGTCCGGACCACTACCTTCACCTTTCTTAGTTCAATTAAACTCCCGCGCTTAGGATTAATCCAGATTGTCATTTACCGGGTAACCCTCTTCATCCAGGTCATCCCGGTCGTCTTCCGCAGTCCTTCCCAGAAATTCATCTTCAGGGTTAAGTTTCACACTTTTTCCGTTGTCTACATGCATTCCAAGGTCATCTAACTCGCGGCTCCCGCCTGCTCACTTTTATTAGCATACACATCTCCGACATACGGATTCGCCTCTCATAATCTGAATTGGAATCGGCACCATTGTCTGAAGGGGTTTCATAAGGAAGCGGGTGGTCATAGGCTGTATCCTTATCTGTTACATCGACTTCAAAAGTATTTCTTTGTTCATCGAAAGATAGACTATCAAAATCTTTGGCTTCCTCCACGACTTGGTTTTTGAGTTTATCTTTCTCTTTATTGTGATCTCCACTTGTTTCGATATTTATACATTTGTCAGTAAAACACTGCTCCCTGAGATTTGTTTCAACTCACATAAATCAACTCTTACATTCCGCCGAATTTATCACATAGGTTGCCCCCAGGCGATCATGGCTTCCAGGCATCCTCAAACTGCCCAGCAGAGGCAAGTAGCATCAAAATACGTTTATGTTGATTCCACAAATCTTTTTTCAGCAAAAACAGCTAGAACACAGCATCGTTTCAGGCCAGTTTGCCTAAAAAGTTATCAAATAAGCAAAACTATATTGATGAGCTGGTTGTTCAAATCATATCAAATCTTACTGACATGAAATCGACTACAACAAAAAAAGCGAACACCTTCACACCAGGTCATGCTGTTCGCCTCGTTAATACTCCCGCTTATTACTTCCACCCTGATGAGGACTTTAAGGAAGATTACGATTGGGAAAAAAACAAAATGGTTTCAAAAATCAATAGTCACAATACTGATAAAATCGTATCGCGTTAACAGTACGCCCCCGACTAGATATTCTGCAAATCATATCAGAATCATTACCGGAAAGGAATTGATTCTCTGATAACCATGATCTCTAGGCGCTCACAACCAACCTTTGCGCTTAAACCAAAGATAGATCGAAATGGTTACCACCACCATCAATCCCATCACTCCGGGATAACCTATTTTCCAGTGGAGTTCCGGCATGACATCGAAATTCATTCCATATATCCCGACGATAAAAGTCAGTGGCATAAAAAACACAGATAAGATGGTCAGCACCCGCATGATTTCATTGGTCTTTTGAGAAGAGGCCGAAAAATAAATTGCCAGCAACTGGTGAATGTTCTCAGCAAGCGAATCAAACATACTCTGGAATTTAACATACTGATCGCGGATATCCCGTGTATTCACGTCACCCTCTGTGGAATCAATGGCATCAATGATTTCAAATGAAAGAATAAGCATTCGCTTCAGTAAGTCGACTTTCCGCTTCAGATAATACAGTCCTTTCAAAAGCGGCACTTTTTTGGGCCTGAGAAACACAATCTCCTCAAAATAATCCACCGATTTAGCCAGTTTGGCCAAGGGTACATCATAGGTATTCAAACAGGCACTGATCAGTGAATTCAGTAGCTCTCTGCTATTCCCGCTTTTGCCAGCTCTCGTCAGATCCATCAATGGCTTAATAAATTCATGTTCCCGCCGGTGAACAGTCAGCAGAAACTTTTCCCCATAAAAGATCGCAATTTTATGAGTGAGCAACTGAACTGTATCTGCTTCAGCTACATTATTATCCGTATGTATCCTGAAAATGATAAAAGAATAGTTTTCCATTCTTTCATATTTAGGCAGGTGGTCAGGCTGAAGACAATCCTTAACTAAAGCAGGATGCAATTTATACTTTTTGGCAAGCCCGTTTAGCTCTTCTAAAGAAGGATCTACCAGATCTGTCCATTCAAAACCATGATCTGCAAACGACGCGACGTGATTTACCATATTTTTTTTAAGATCAGGATATCAATATTCATCTTCCCCATGCAATCGCCTTAGCCTTTCTTCAAGTGCTGATCTCCAGGCCTGGATCGCTGCATCCCGTGTATCTCCGCTCCCGAATCCGGACCGGAAAGGCAGCAAAAAATATCACCTTCCTGATATACCTTCGGCTTTAACTTTTGTACAGCCTCGTCATACTGGCTATAGTCCACCTCTATTCTACCCTGCGGATCTATCGAATCATTTTCCATAACTTAATTCACTTACTTAATCAACCAAATAGGCAAATCAGGAGACAAACACATACACCCAGTAACATCAACGCGCTATTTTCCTGCCGATTTCCTGCACCATCTCCTCATCCAGCAGGATGTCCTGATGGCCAGAAGTTTCATCATATTCATAAACAGGAAATCCTCCCGGCTGCAACTCATCAGCGGTTAAAGCCTTCCATTTTTCACCGTCAGAACCTAAAAAAATCTCACCGATCAGTGCACCATGGTATACAATTTTGTAAGTACCTGCTTCCTCTGGATGGATATTGAGTTCAATTTCTTCTTTATCAGTATTGATAATAATATTAAAGGGATCCATAATTAATCAGTTTTAAACAGGTTTATTGTTTAAATAATCTTCCAGCTGCTCGCCAAGCTGCGTCAATAATGCTTTGACGACCACACCCTCACCACACCAGACCTTCCCGGTTTTTCCAGATTCCTGCCACATGGTACCCAAAGGAATATGCTGATCAAAAATGGCGTATTTGGGCTCCTCACGGTCCGGAACAACCAATAAGGATTTAACCTCGCCCTCAATGGTTACCTGAATTTCGAAAGGCTCCCATTCTTCTGCTATATTTCCCATAGTTTAGTTCCCCTTATCCTCAAAATCTTCAGAAGAACTTCCGGTATGACTCTCATCGTCACCAGGATTTTCCTGCGGTTTCTCTGAAGAACCCGTAAACGCATCATCACTCAGGGAGTCATATCCTTGCGTTCCTGTATTATCTAAACCATCTCTGGGGCTTACTGGGGTTGAAGGTGTAATTTGCTTCTTAGCCATATGAATCTTTTTTAGGTTTAACTATCCATTGGGTGATGATTAGAACCGGGATTGGTACCATCCAGCTCTCCAAGTCCGGGAGCTCCACGCTCGGTGCCCTGTTCACCTGCAGGTTCAATGCCTTTCGATTGATCATCAGCATCATTTATATCTTTCTGTGTTTCCTCGAACACAAATCCGGGATCTACTGAGCGGTTTTCAAACTCAACGTCTTTATTTATAATCGCAGATTGATCCTCATCTTCCGGCAATTCTTCCTCTATATTATTCATGATATATTATATTAAGTGTTGACTAGAGCCAAGCATCATCCGCCTTTTATTAAGTGTCTCCCAACTTGAGAAATACGCTTGATTGAGACGTGATAAGCCAGCTTAAGTTCAACACCTTGTTAAACAGAATGTTTCATAAAATTTATTTTAATATTTTATGAACAAAAACTCAAACCCGGCTGTTATAGTCAACGTAATGAAACAAACCAGTGTTTCCGGAATACCTAATTTTGTTAAATACACCATGCCAGAAGGAACAGTATTTTTTTAATGAGTTAAAAGGATTTGGTTTCATTGTACCCAACAACGGAGATCCGGAATTATTTGTACATGCCAGCGCGTCAAGTGCTCCATCGCTGTAAAAGACTTGGTGACAGAAGCAATCCTATAGTTCGTACACTGGATTTAACATTTTTTTCCGGGCAAACAATACACATGCAAACAGGAGCAGCGAAAGCATAAAAGGAATTTCTTTTATGTTAATAACGTTAGTTAAATCTAATTCAGCAAATTTTTCCGAACAAAAAAAAGGGAAAAAACCTGCTTATAAACTGCATTTAAGCCAAATCAATAGGCATAAGATTTCGCCAAACGTTGCATAAAGTGGGGACTATTCTATGTGTGGCCACTTCTTTCGCGGAACGCGGATGTTCATCCACTATCTGTGAAATATACATGTTATTGCTAAATTAAAAATTTCATCGTCAACTCCTCTTCTGCATGGTAACAAAATTTTGGTTTTCTTTGGATGGCAGAAACTGGCCTGATGCCGCATCCATTATCCAGGTCCCGACGTTCGCCGAATCCAGGTTAACAATTGCCACATCCGGTTCTAAAAAAGAATCAGCAAGGCTTGGGAGACGATTATCAGCGGGATTTATTTCGCTGGCGTTATCATTCATAGGGTTTTGAAAAGGCTGTATTTTTTCACAATTACAACTTTTATTTGGCAGTTTCAGTTGTTATGTCTAGACAGCCCACCGGTTGGCTATTAGGAACGGTATACCACCGGATAGCAGTAAGCAACAACCCACCAAAAAGTTAACTATATCAAATCCTGGTTGCCTCTTTCCCAAATCTTCTGAGCGTAACATAATGTGAGCGTAGGGCGGCGAAGAAAGTCCTGTTTTCGATGTAAGGTAAATTGAATTCCAAAGCCGTGCGCTTCACAATGAGCGATATCTCTCCGTAACGTATGTGACAAACTTTAGGAAACAGGTGATGCTCAATCTGCCTGTTCAACCCTCCTAAAAAGAAGGCCGCCAATTTATTATGTGTAGCGAAATTCGCCGTAGTACGCATTTGGTGTTCCGCCCAGGCCTCCTGGATCTGTCCCATATGGGTGGGAACTGGAAAATTAGTCCCTTCCACTACGTGCGCAAGCTGAAATATCAGACCCATCGTTAACCCTTCAGCAATGTGCAGCACAAGGAATCCGATAAGAAACTGCCACCAGGTAATATCCAATACCAGCAGCGGAAGCACGATAAACATAAAATAGTACAGCGCCTTATAAAAGAATAGATTGTAATACTCCAGCTTAGGGTGCTTGCTTTGTTATGCGCCTATCTTTTTCTGGAAGAACTTCACATAATCTTTTCTAAACACCCAGGAAAGGGAAGCAAGGCTGTATAATGGAAAGGCGTACCAATGCTGAAAACGCTGGATCGAATTGACCTCATCCTCCTCAGCAATCCTGATCAGGCCCGGAGCGACTTCGACATCCTCGTCATGTCCAGGAATATTGGTGTAGGTATGGTGAACCCATTGTGCGTGATGCTCAAAACATAGGGGTTTGCCCCAATCAGATTACAAATAAAGCCAAAAAGCTTGTTCACTTTTTTATTGCCCGAAAGCACACCATGACAAACATTGAAACCGACAAAGGCGCTGAACATCCCCAAACCTGCGGCCAGCGGCAACAGCTGCCAGGCGGGCATTGATCCCGAAATGATGATCATATACAATCCGGTAAAACCGGACAAGAAAAAAACCGTTTTACCCCACATATAGGCATTGGCATGCTGACTTAATTGGTGCTGAAAAAAAACTGGTCTACTCTGGCCCTGATGGTCGCATAAAACTGCGAACCGGAAGCCGATGAAAATTCTAATTTTTGTGACATGTGATCTGATTTGATCTACTTAACGCGAACAAACAGATGTGCCAGGACCGGGTGTTGGAATTAGAAGAAAGATTAACCTCCGGCACCATACCGGATTCGTTTATTTTATAACGCATTAATTTATATTATTGCATTCAAAAAATTATTTTCTTTACTGCATATCAATCAGTCATGAAACTCAGGAAATCAAGACTACATCAATACCGATGGCCCGCTAAGCAAAACAGGTACAGAAGAAATCGGACCTTCAAAATAAAGAAGATGAGAAGAAACGGATGACATTTCAGGTGACCTTTCCGGCAACGCTTTAGAAAACACAGACTCAGAAGACCAATAGCTCAACTTGAATGAAATAAATTATCTTTTTTGGTGACAGCCTGACCGCAGGATATGGCTGCGGCCAGGCTCCACCAAGTCCTTCCCAGCCCTTTTTACAACAAAGATCTACCAGGCAGGCTTTGGTTATCAGATCATCAACGCTGGAATCAGCGACTTACCTTCTGATACTTATAAGCTATTTTCACTAGTGAGCTTTTGGATGTCAGCTATATCCATTGATACTTCCGGCATAAAAGCATTTCCCTCCATGTATTTCTGCAGGCTATATAATAATTGTCTTGCCTCCGGACGCTGATCACGATCAGATAGCAGGTCAATAGCGCTAACTATCAGGCTTCCTTTGCCCACTTTACATTCAAATATCAGACCCAGTGGTCGGGCGGTAACCCAATCATCAATGACCCTCAACAAAGGGTTGATTTTTTTACTGAGAGCATCCATTCTTACCACGCTTGAATGGGTGACCGCGTCCCACCATTGCCAGTTACTATGGTACTCTGTTGGGAATGCAGCAAAGGCAGGATGTTCAGGGTTGCACAAGATACCTAGTGTGGTTGGGGGCTGGCTTTTCGTCCAAGCTGTATTCCAAAAGATGCTTGAAAAACCGACCTTGATATCACCGCCCATCTCTGGCTTAACAGATCCCTTTTTTAAAGTCAATAGTACTTTGCCACCGTTGTTTAGTTCCTCGACAGCTTCATCATCCAATACCTGCGTTACCCGCACTTCCTTTGAAATATCAGGCAGAACGGTGGGATAGACAAAAATATCCCATGAATTTTCTGCCGATCCTGTCTTTACCTTTAAAAGTAGCTGTTCTGCAGATTGAATGGTGCTGAATTTTTGGCGGATCGTGCCAATATGCTGACCGTTGCCCAATGCAATATCTACCGGATTAAATTCACCATGGTAGAGGGGGGTGCCATCAGTTTTAGTAATGGTCCAACTTACTTTTGCACCGGCAAGTGCTTTACCTCCGAAGTTTGCTACTTCAACCGGTGCCACCAGCTGCTCGCTGGTGGTATAAATCATGCTGGGAAGCCTGACTAATGGTACAACAGCATTACAAAAACGTCTGTACTCAACTGCGGTCACATAATTTTTTTCTTCCCAGAAAGGATCAAGTACACCTACAAGGGCAGTTCCCTGTCCTGGGAAATCATTTAATCCAAGCAGTTGGAACCCGCCAAAACCAGGAGTCCTCAGAGCCGCTTCAATATCAGCTTTGTAACAGAGGACCTGTAATTTTCCAGAAGCCATCAAGAAACTGTCAGCTAACATATACATTCCGTTTTCTTTCAATCTGTCCTGAAAGATCTCGAAGTTCTTCGGTTTCAGGATGCCAGTGTATTTCTTCATTTCTTTAAAATCCGGATAGACACACCACTGACCGATTTCATGGCTCACCGACGGCTGTTTCCACTTGGATATGATCTCACTCCAGTCGTACGTTGTCGAAGGTTTCCGGCCATTCAGTATACTGTTCAATCCCTCGCCCCACCGCTGTATCCTGGGGTCTGGAGTGTTATTGTAATCGCTTTGATCGACTACAGGCCAGCCTGCACCAGTGGTGTATAGCCTCCTTGTGTCTTTGACTTTCCAGAAGTTGACAAACTTTGTAAGGTAAGTCACATGATTTTTACCGCTAGGCTCGTTGCCGTAAGTCATCATCACAAATGAAGGATGGTTCCCGTAAGTTTTTACCATTCTTTCACTTTCCTTGTAGATATATTCATCTAATGGCCTTCCATCACCTATTACTGCATCTGTGCTGGCCCAAGAGGAACATTCTATCTGCAGATATATTCCCAGTTGATCAGCTGCCGCAAAAGCTGCTTCCGGCGGGCACCAAGAATGAAACCTGACGTGATTTAAACCATAATGTTTAATGGCACTAAAACTTTTGAGCCATGAGGCCAAATCCGTAGGCGGATAACCAGTTCTTGGAAACGAAGCGCAGTCGAGGGTGCCTCGTAAAAATGTAAGCTGGTCATTCATGATAAACTGTGTGCCCCTGGCTTTAAACTCACGCATACCAAATAGGAGCTCCTGTTGATCCGGCAGATTGTTAAGGGTGGTTTTTAGATTGACGGCAAAACGATAGAGATCGGGATGAAATTCATTCCAAAGTAAAGGACGACTACCCATTGCGTATACTAGACTGAGATCAACGCTTTTTCCATTCAGCACCACGTCCTTAACTAAGGTCTTTAACCGTCGAGCGTTTGCCCTAGAAGAAATTGCCGATAAGTTCAGCTGTGCCATGCCTTTAGCTCCTGTCGGGTTGTTAACTTTGAGTTTCACTCTTACCAGTCCGGCGTGAATATCTGGGTATAATTGCAGGTCTGAAACATATATTTTCGGCCTGACCCTGAGCTGTAATGTTCCAACCATACCATTCCAGTTCGTTTGGGTATGATCAGTGATACTATGTGAGTTCATTCCCACGTTAAAGTCCTTTACCCGGTTATCTATCCTCACGGTGATCACGTGTTTACCAGGTGTTAGCAGGTCTTTCAACTGGAATACATGGGCTGTACCCAGACTATTCTCCATTCCTATTCTGACGTCATCTACCCAAACTATTGTTTCCCAGTGGCTTCTCTCAATAAAAAGCTCTGACCATTCGCCCTTCCAGGATGCAGGTATAGTAACGCTTTTCTGATACCAGGCTGCCCCCTTATAGTATTTCTCCGGCTGCAGCCAGAAAGGAATCTTTATGTTTCCCTGCCTCCTGTAATTTGCGTACTGAGGCTGCGAAAACCAGGATGAATCTACGATTTCGCCAGTCCAAGGTGTATGTACAGTGATGTCGTTGCCTTTACCATTGGTCGTCATTGATCCCGGAAGCTTTACTTTTTCCTTGAGTTTGGTACTGTACCATTTCTCAGCAATGCCCCGATCTAGGGAGTCAGTCTGAAACTGCCAGGTGCCTGCCAGATCTATTGCGGCACTCTTCTCAGCTTTTATCTGAGCAAAAGCATCGCATGCTGTAATGATGACCACTGACAGCGCTGCCAGAATATAATTTAAACGTTTTCTAATCTTGTCCATTTGTATTTGAAAGTGGGCTACGCGTATGCTATCAAGCCGGATTCTGGGTAATTAACTGATTACTCTTGATTTCATTCTGGGGTATACTATAATAAATTAGGGTAGTAATTTTCTTGTTCATAGGTTTGTTTTAAAATTTGGTTAGGACACGGGAATTACAGCCCAAAATTTTTATGAAGCTTATCCTGTTTGGGTATATGTTTTAAAATCTGTTCAGGATGAGTTCAGAGTCATATCATTGATATTTGGCGCTCTAAATTAGGGCACAAGATGTACAATATAAATGGACAAACAAACGGTTTTGATGGACAATATCACCATAATATAGCATTATAAACTAAACTAGATTTAAATTATGAGCCTCGAACAGAAATCAAAAAAGTTAAAACAGCTATTGTCCGGATATGACACCGAATGGTTTTTAGGAAACCTAACAGATTTAATGTGTGCAATTGGCGGGAATGGTGCTGACTGTATATTTCCTTCTATTTGAACTGTTGCCTTTTTTGCAACAGTTGCTTCTTGATCCAATTCTTCTTCCTTGTATATGTTACTAAGGTGCCTTGAAATTGTTGATTTATTTTTACCAAACAGTTCAGCCATCTGACTTAATGCTAGCCAGACAGTATTCTACTCAACTTTTACATCAATTGCAGTTTCACCGCTTGGTGTTTGATAAATAACAATTTGTTCAGGACCAACAGCACATTTTCCAGGCCAATAATATTGTAATTGTATTTCCAACAAACAGAAACAAGAAAGCAAAAATCTTCAATTTTGTACAAAAGTTGAATCGAAAAACTGGCGTTGAACTTTGCAGTTTCGCCCCACTATTGCAAAATCCTTGCTATGAGCAGCAATTGTCTTCAGCTAATTCCAATAAATACGTCTATGATTGGATTTCTAAATATATACAAAACTGAAATTACCGCCGCCGTTATTAGATATGATTTCGAATGCCTGATGTCACGCTTATTAAGATTATATATCATTGCTATTGCACAAGCCAATAAAATAATGATTAATGCACCCCAGTTTTCAATGAAAATATGTATGGGCATTTCATAGGTTCTATCAGATGATGCGCCTTCCCCAAATGTCGCCCAATATATTAGCGGAATACCAAGCATATATAGAAAAACACAAATAAATAGTATAAGAATGAAGACAATTGATAGGTGTCCCAAAGCAGTTTTTACGTTTAGGATTTCCTTCATATTGTGTTTTGGGTTAAACATTTTGTAGTTGCTTATAGCAGATTAATGTGGACTTTATTTTGTTTAATAAATCATTTGCTTGAGCTATTGTCAACCAATCTACTATTCTGTCTTGCCTGTTTACGTTTGTCATCACGACGATTGATTGGTTGGAGTTTGAGAATAAGTAATTTGGTCTAATAAGAAAACGTGTCCTCTCATACTTAAGTCAAGGATATAAACTTCTTGTATTTCTGATTTCAGATAAGTTTTAGTCTTGCTAAATAATTTGTTTTTCTGTCTTACGCACATTTTGTTCGGTGAGATTTCTAAAACAGTTTTTCCAAATGTATTCCATAGCCATACATAAAGTAAAAATGTAAAAAATGCAAAAGGTATAACAGCGGAAATCAAATAGGTAAATATTTATGTTAGTGGATCCTACGGCTTTAATCATCAGCAAGCCTTAATGAACACTTAATTCATTGATTTTACATTACTCGCCTCATTTTAAAAACCGCCAAAATTGTGGAAGAACCATTTTCAACGGAACATACACCCAGACGTCACCCCGGTTTTTAATCCAGCTTTTATCTACTCATCACATTTTATTGGGGTTTCGTCACATTTTTTCATAGCGCCTCCTGGATGATGCTACTTTCACTCCAGCAAGGGGACGGTGGAGCAAAAAAAATTAGAAATACCATAATCGTTTATAATCCTTATGAATTATTAATGAAAAAGGTGCAACATGGAAGGAGCTATCAGCGTCCTATCGCTTGAGCTCGGCCCTGAACAAACACGAACGCTAAATACATAACATATGAAAAAAATAACCTTTCCCCTCTTTGCTGTTATATTGCTTGCTGTTTTTACCACTGAAGCATTCAGCGGGACATCCGGAGCCAAATTCAGGAAAAACACGATCGTTTTAAATGAGGTGAATTTCTCGGTTGATCCGAGAATCGAACTGTTTCATACGATGGAGGTATTGGCTGGCGTTCCGGTAACCAATTTTATAGACCTGGATTATAAGCAAAAAATGGCAGCGGCATTTACGCTGTACAAAGACCATCAGCTCTTTGCCTATCTTTCAAAAAATCCATTGTACGGAAAACTCTTTACCACAATTGACGGGCCGATCTGGTTTATGCTGCACATGACACAGGAGCTGGATTGGCGCAAGGATATTGAAGTATCAGAAAAGAAAAATCCTGCACTGGATTCATTGCGTATCCTGATGAAGGATTTTTGCCGGAAATCAAATTACGCCGCTTTTTTTAACAGCAATTCGGATCTCTATCAGATATCGCTAGCTACCCTGGCGTATAACCTGCCTGATTTTGATGAAAAGAACAGACTGATGGACTATTGCGGGGCGAAGGATAAAAAGCAGGTTCAGTTTAACGTGATCCTGAACTTTTTAGGCTGGGGGAATTTTGGACCAAGAATATTCAAAAGGGACGGCGCGGAACTGTATGCGGTGATCTCCCCGGAAAAAACAGCGATCAGGGTGCCGACTTTTGACGTCCGAGGGCTCTATAAGTTGCTTTGGCATGAGTTCGCGCATTCCTTCGCTAATCCTGCTGTGGAGAAAATCCAGGATCAGTTTGAGCCCATGGGGCATTTACTAGAACCAATCCGCGAGTCCATGAAGGCGCAGGCTTATCACTCCTGGCCGGTAGTTTTCAAAGAACACCTCACAGAGGCAATTGCCTGCCGGATGGCGGCCCTGAAATTCGGAGAAGAGGCTGCAGATTTGAACTATTTCAGGTTCCAGAAAGGAATGCGCTGGATCTACTTAAATCCGTTGATTGCGGCTTTAAAGCACTATGAGTCCAACCGGTCGAAATATCCAACGCTCGACAATTTTATGCCGGAGATCGTGAAGGCTATGAAGTCTATTCAGCAGAGCGACATTGACCGGTGGATGGCGGAAACGGAGCAGATCAGAAAGCCTGACCTTGCTGCTATTCCGCAGATCGGGGACATCTATGATAAGAAAAACATCCTGTTTATTTATTCAACAGCCGAAACCGACCAGGTTGCAGACCGGAAGCTGAAAGACTTCATGAACGGTTTTAAAAACAGGATTGGCTCGCTCAAAGAAGCAAAAATGGTAGCCGATACCGCTGCGCTGAAAATGGATTTAACGGGCTACAACCTATCTGTCTGGGGAAGCGTCAAGGGGAATAAGTTTCTGGAAAAGTACATGCCGCAAATCCCGCTGCATGTCGGAGATGAAAAGGTAATCGCTGAAAATATTTATGCAGGAAAAGGCTACGGAATCTTGATCGGCTGGGTAAATCCGGTCAACCCGCAAAACATGATGGCGGTGTACACTGGTCAGAGCCCGGCGGATGTGGTAGACTTTAACCAGATCATAAATGGAAGTGGCAACTACCATATTTTCCAGAACTTTACTACACTCCGGCAGGGGAATTTCAGTAGGCAGGCACAGGTTTGGGTAGCAAAGTAGATGGGTTTCATCAGCTAAAGTCGTGATATATGCGTATTTCGGGGAAAGTGGTTCTTCGCCTATTTTCGTAATTCTTGAAATAAACTGGCATTTTATCGTTAGTAGGTCTTGAAGGCCAACAAAGCAATCTTCAATAAAACCAATCAATTTAAGGGTGTTTCAGTAGATAACGAAACAGACAGCTTCATCATCTATGTTTTTAAGCAAGAATATTCGTCTGCGCAAGGCCCACAGTAAAAGGCAGGCAAAAAAAGCAAGGTGACAGTGGCTTTCCTGATAGTTAGGTTCATCGTTTTATTGCATTTAGTTTCCTGTTAATATTGGCAATGCTGTCCAGCAACGCAATATTCTGCCGCTTCATACTGTCAATCTGTAATTGTATCGCCGCATCTCTTAAACGTGACCTGCCATCGGGTGAAGATTGTTGTCCGCAGGAAAATAGGCAGAACAACAACATAATGCACATAAATTTCATCATCATTTGATTGTTTACATTATAGGTTGCGAAAATTCGAAAATACTTACATCATCACCGAAATAATTCCTCTAAGTAAGCAGGATCAACAAGCGCTGCTAATGCATGAAAATGTGGTATCAGTTTTGTTGGCTTCCTAGCTAAACACGCATTCAAACCCATAGCTCAGCCGGAAAGCACCATTGTACCTGATGTCGGGTTGGCATCCATTAGTCCCTCCACAACTTAACACAAATTCAGCCTTTTTGAAATATATGCCTTTTTTAATGAAGCGGCTGTTTTTATTTATCAAGCCCAAGTTGTTTCCGCATATCAAGGTTTAAACTGTATTGCTCTTCAACCGAAACTGCTTTTCGTGTATTTTTATTTATGTCTTTACCCTCCTTTGTCCAAAGAAATGGATAAAAACTAAAAACTTTGTCGCCGTCTAACTTTGAAACTTCGTCTCTCCATTTTGTCCACCGGTTGCCTTTATAAAATTTGTCTAAGTCGTTGTTAAAACAAAATTGTAGAAATTCTGTATATGTAATGTCAAGCGATTCATACTCTAAATTGTCAGGCGAAAAATAATAGATTTTTCCAAAGTCCTTGCCAAGCCCACCGCCGTTCAAAAGGTAAAGTCCGCCAACAGCGTCGTCAGCGATAAGCAAAAATGATGGTATTTCTCCAAATTCTTTAAATGATTTTCCTTTGTTCCAATCTGGAAGTGTCCGACCAAGTTTTGCATTGCCCGAACCAAGAATTCTAATCCAACCATCATCAATTAAAAGCCCACCTGTCATATAAACAACTGCACCCATTGGCGAACGTGTTGTCACTTGGATTTTATACAAAGCGTCTTTTGCTTTTACTGTATCAACCGCCAAAATTTCAACTTTGTTTTTGGCAGATTTAATCCAATCTTTTACAAGTGTCCAACCTGAGTCGGTCTTATTTATTAGTTCGTCAACTGGTCGCATTTTGTTTTGTGCTGTCGTTGTCAAAGTTATTAGGGTCAGTATTGTTGCAATAAAATGTCGTGTCATAATAGGGGTCTGTAAAATAGCCGCTTACTCTTAAATATACGCAAGTCTTCTAGATGGTAAAATAATTAAAATATACGCTAAGCATTATTAATTTGCAATTTCTTATACGTTTTTTGGCTACTCTTTTCACAAAGTGTAAAGCTCAAATGCAGGACATATTTAACTAAACAGAACACAGACAGGCAATACAATTAGGACTATTAAAGGAGAGGTAAACAGATAATAATCATATATTTGCAATAAGCAATAGAACTAACACAACGACAAGCAATAGAAATAACGCAACAACAAACAATAGAAACAACACAACAATAAACAATAGAAATAACACAACTATAAAATATGAATAGATATTATTGAATCTATTAAGAAACGACGTAACAAAAAAGAACTCTAAGGAGGAAGTGTTAATTCAGCAGGAGTTAACAGACTGATAAGAAACACCAGCAGAACAAAATCAAAAGGCTATGGCAACACCAAAGGAAAAATTTGCAGAAGCATTAGTAACGCTAAAAGAACTTCAGGAAAAAGGATCTGCAGGAATCCATACAGATGAAATCCCAAGCCGTTCCCAACGGGAGATCCTTTTGAAGAATGGCTTTATAAAAGAAGTCTCTAAAGGCTGGTATATCTCATCTAACCCTTCTGAAGTCCCAGGAGATACAACATCCTGGTACAGCTGTTATTGGGATTTCTGCACCAAATTTATTCGGCACAAGTATGAAGGAAACTGGTGCCTTTCGGCAGACCAATCGCTCGTGCTACATGCGGGTAATTGGACAGTACCCACACAACTTCATCTGCGCTCACCAAAAGCAAATAACAGCCCCATTTCCTTCCCCCATAACACCTCTCTGTTCAATTATAGGGCTGAAATTCCTGCGAAGGAATTGATGACTACCATCAATAACCTCCAGGTGTACAACCTGCAAGCAGCACTGATATATAGCACCGAAGGGATCTATCGATCAAAACCACTGGATTGCCGCATCACCTTAGCCAGTATTAGCGATGCTTCAGAACTATTACCTATTTTGCTTGACAATGGTCACTCTACCATTAGCGGTAGGTTGAGCGGTGCGTTCCGGAACATTGGAAGGGATAGGATTGCTGACCAAATCATTGATACGATGAGACAAGCGGGATATGACATCAGAGAATATGACCCCTTTCAGGAAAAATTACAAATAGCGATCAGCCCACGTGAGCGATCCCCTTTTGTCAATCGCATACGGTTGATGTGGCAGCAAATGAGTGAAATCATTATAAAAGATTTCCCGAAAGCTCCTGGTGTACCGGCAGATCAGGAAGCTTATATTAAAATAGTAGATGAAGTGTATCTAACAGATGCTTACCACTCTCTTTCCATTGAACGTTACAAAGTTACCCCTGAGCTCATTGCTAAAGTGAGCAGCGGTGAATGGGACAAAGATAGCTCCCAACAAGACCGTAAACAGAAAGATGCTATGGCTGCAAGAGGTTATTTCCAAGCCTTTCAGGAAGTAAAAAAAACATTGGAAAAAATCCTACAGGGAGAGAACGCTGGATTGCAAGCAGATAAAGACCATCAGAAATGGTACCGGGAACTTTTTGATCCGAGTGTACAAGCTGGAATACTAAAAGCTTCAGATCTGGCTGGCTACCGGAGTCACCAAGTCTATATCAGTTCATCAAAGCACGTACCACTGAGTGTTGAAGCTATGCGTGATGCCATGCCTGAATTATTTGAACTCTTGCAAAAGGAACAGCATCCTGCAGTAAGGGCAGTCCTGGGCCACTATATTTTTGTCTTCATCCATCCTTACATGGATGGCAATGGTAGAATAGGCAGATTTTTAATGAATACAATGCTCGCCTCAGGGGGATATCCATGGACAGTGATACCAGTGGAGAAAAGGGATGAGTACATGAAATCACTGGAAACTGCCAGCGTCACTGGTGACATCAGTGTCTTCTCAAAATTTATTGCCTATCTGGTTGCTGAAAATATGAAAGGGAAACCAGTCGCTCACTTGCCAAGTTAACCGACAGCGTCATAAACCTCAACAGCAGATAAAGACATGGATCAGAAAGATGTACTTTACATATATACGGACCGTCAATCTTGAAATTACTTGTCGTTTATAAAGTTATAGACGGATAAGACCTACTGAAATGATCAGGTCCAAATTATAATGTTCCAGATCTCTGGATACTTTTCTTTCGCCTTCCTGCCGAACTATTCGCAAATACCGACCAGTTGAATCTTTATCTAATCCCTTAGACTCAAAATGTTTTTGATATGCTCGCTGATGTTAGCTTTGCTAGATTTAAATAAGTCGACAATCTGGTTTTGGTAAGTCAATTTGTTTCATACTCAATTTTAATGTCAATTCCAGTTTCACCGTCAGGTGTTTGATAAATATTTACTGGCTTTGAGTAAGGTTTACAGATTTATATGCTCTGGTCATATCATAACTATTAAGAATAGGATAAGGGGCAAATAATACCCCTTATCCTATTCTTAATTCGAATGGTCAAAAGTAAATAATTTGTTTCTAAACATCATTCAACAACTTTCACAGATTATGTTGTGCAGTTACAAGCTCTTTTATATCCTCACTCGTAGCAATAGCACAGGCAGGAAAGGTGGCTCGTATCATCTTAACTAATGCCTGTTCATTTACACCCTCATTTACACCTTCATTTACACCTTCACCTTCCCTCCTGCTTTGTCTTCAGCATTAACCTTACCATTTACACCTTCATATAATACTTCTACTTCAATTCTTGCCGGCAGTTTAGTCAGAAAACAGGTGCAATCCCGACCTGTATCATAGGTTGGCTCTGGCGATCCGTTGCTTACCATCGCATGATAAATTGTAGGGAAACCAGTACCCCCGGCCTTCGGATAGCCGAAGTTCCTTAAGAAAGCTAAATAAGCATCAAACATTCCTTTAGGCTCCCTGATATAATTGATATTATTTACAACAATTTCCTCTGTTAATACAGAATCTGTCATGGTTTGATTTTTAATAGTTAGCATATTCAACTAGGCGTACAACCTGATAATCTTCGGTTCGGGTTTGTCTTCTGGCTCACTGCTGGGCTCTGGCGAGGTGACCAAATCCGCTGGCTTGTCATTTTCCTGATCCCCCACATTAGCTTCCACATTAATCAGTCCCTTGTCACGCAATTTTTCATCCAGGCCGGCCATATCCGCTGCGACTTTAATGTCTAAGATTTTAGCATAATGTTGGGTGGTCTTGATATTTGTATATTTCGCAGATAGTGGTTCTTCCCCAATTTTGGTGGTTCTTCAAAATGAAGTGAGTAATGTAAAATCAATGAATTAAGTGTTCATTAAAGCTTGCTGGTGATTAAAGCCGTAGGGTTCTCTAACATATGAGAATCATGATCAATGTTAGTTCCCGCAAAAAATAATACAAAGGAACCACCGAGCTAATAATCTTGTATCAACTTGAAAAACAGTTATTTACAAAAAGGAATTGCTTGTCTGTTATATTTTTCACCACCAAAATTGGGGAAGAACCATTTTGGACCGTAATATGAGGCCACGTTCCGCGAAAGAGGTGGCCACATATGGAATAATCCCCACTTTATCTTCCATAATTAATGTGATTAAATGTATTTAATTAAAAATTAGTCAATTCTTGCACTCTTAAGGCGCAGTGAGTTCAGAATAACGGATACTGAACTGAAGCTCATGGCAAGCGCAGCTATCATCGGTGACAGTAAAATTCCAAAAAACGGATATAAAAGTCCCGCAGCCACGGGTATTCCCAATACATTATATCCAAGGGCAAAGAATAAGTTACCTTTAATATTGCCCATTACCTTGTGGCTTAACAAACGGGCTTTTGCAATACCATTCAAATCGCCCTTTACAAGGGTAATTGCTGCACTTTCAATAGCAACATCTGTCCCAGTACCCATCGCAATGCCAATATCAGCCTGTGATAATGCCGGGGCATCATTAATACCATCGCCTGCCATCGCCACTTTTTTTCCTTCGGCTTGCAATTTTTTCACTTCGTTCAATTTATCCTCCGGTAACATCCCGGCTTTGAAACCATCTAAATTTAAGGTTTGACTAACTGCCCTTGCTGTATCTTCATTGTCCCCTGTAAACATGATTACCTTTAAACCTTCTTCCTGAAGTTTTTTGATAGCGGCAGCACTTGAGGGCTTGATTTTATCAGAAATAACCACAAAGCCAACAGCTTTATGCCCAACAGCTAAATAAGAAACTGTCTTACCTTGTTTTTGTGCGGTCATAACCTGCTCTTCTAATTCAGGATCAATTTCAGCTTTAACGTGTTCCATTAATTTCTGGTTGCCTAAAGCAAGTTTTTCCTGTTTCAATGTACCCATTACACCTTTACCAGTTACAGCTTCAAAGTTTGTGATAGGCTGAATACTGATCTTTTTCTCTTCCCCGTAACGAAGCGTTGCCTGTGCTAAAGGATGCTCACTGCTGCTGTTCAATGCTACGATTCTTTCAAGGACTTTCTTTTCATCAAAATCTGGGTTTACACTAATGACCTTTTCAACCGATGGTTTCCCTTCGGTTACTGTTCCAGTTTTATCAATAATCACGACATCAATTGCATTCATTTTTTCCAACGATTCTGCATTCTTAATCAACACCCCAGACTGTGCGCCTTTTCCTACGCCCACCATTACAGACATCGGCGTCGCCAAACCAAGCGCACACGGACAGGCTATAATCAATACAGCGATAGCATTTACAAAAGCGTAAACATATGCAGGATCAGGCCCATACATTGCCCATGCTACGAAGGTAGCTATGGCAATCAACACCACTACAGGGACGAAATAACCTGAAATCTTATCGGCCATTTTTTGGATAGGTGCTTTTGAACGACTTGCAGAATTCACCATTTCAATGATTTGGGACAACAGTGTTTCCGAGCCTACTTTCTCCGCAAGCATGACAAAGGTTTTATTACCATTGATTGTTCCAGAGCTAACTTTGTCCCCAGGTTTCTTTTCCACCGGAACAGGTTCACCTGAAATCATAGATTCGTCAATCGTCACTTCTCCAACTTTAATACTGCCGTCAACAGGTATCTTCTCTCCCGGCTTCACCCGTAACATGTCCCCCTTCTGAATGTCATCTATGGAAACTGTGGTTTCTTTTTCGCCTACAATCCTGGTAGCGGTATTGGGTGCCAGTTTCAACAGTTCTTTAATAGCACTGTTTGTTTTCCCATGCGCTCTGGCCTCTAAAAGCTGACCAAGCAAGACTAAAGTCAGGATAACAGTTGCTGCTTCGAAATAAACATAGACCGTACCGTGATGGGTTTTAAACTGGTTTGGAAAAACATCAGGAAAAAGCAGGGCGACAAGACTAAATAGCCAAGCCACCCCCGCACCAATACCAATCAAAGTAAACATATTTAATTTCCATGTAATTATGGATTGCCATGCGCGCTGAAAGAACATCCATGTTGCATAAAACACCACAGGGATAGAAAATGCAAACTGAACCCAGTTCCAATATTTCAATTCCATCAATTTGAAAATCGGATTACCTGGTATCATCTCAGACATTGCAATCAAAAAGACAGGTATGGTAAAAACCGTTGCGACCTTAAACTTACGCAAAAGCGTTTCATAAGTTTTATCCTCCTCTTCCAAATTTACACCCAATGGAACCAAATCCATTCCACATATCGGACATGAACCAGGCTGATCTCTGATAATTTCGGGGTGCATAGGACAAGTAAATTGAGTGGCTTGCTTTAATACCGGCTGCTTCAGCAAGTCCATTCCACAAACCGGGCAATGACCTGGTTTACCATAAGTTTTATCTCCTTCACAATGCATCGGACAATAATATACCTCTCCGGTTTCTTCCTTGTTAACCTTAACCGGAGCAGCGCCATGACCCTGAGGGGCTGAAACATGATGTTGGTGACCAGAATGATCTGGACTGTGTTTATCTGCGGCAATCTTTTGAAAGCCGGACATTTCAATCCTGTAATTTCCAGCAGCAGAAAGCGTTTCCTGCAATTTTTCAGTAGTAATATGCTTATCCATCGTAATCGTTGCCTCAGCTGGTTCCAAGGTAACCTTAGCAGAAATCCCGTCAATACTATTCAAGGCATCTTCAACTTTACTACGACAGCCCTGACAGGTCATTCCGATTATTTTATAGGTATGCTTCATGATGTAAAGATTAATTGGTTAATAATTTAATGTTAGTCCGGCGCCATAACCCATATCACTGTCATAGTGGGTGGACAGGCCAAAATATTTGGTGACGATGTATCTAAACCCCGCCATATACTCTTTATCGGTATTGACCATAAATTGAAAGCGCAATCTTTTGGATATAGGTACATCTTCTCTCATCAATTGAAATCTCACGTTTCCTTTATGATCGACAGAAGCATCTGCAACAATTAACATTGGCAAAGTGTATTGTACCCCCAAATGAAATACCTGTCTAAAGTTTTTGGTATTGCCCTGTCCGAAAAGATTATCCCCGGGTGCTGTAGATTGCCCAAAAATATTCTTTTCCATCGGATCAACCGTTCGTTTACGGAAATCCCAACCAACATAGGGAAAGAGCCATTGATTTCTTCCAAGGTATCTCCCAAAATGACTTTCGTTTTCATAACCATGATGGGATTGAAAACCCACTCTCCATTCGGTAGTAAAACGGTATCGGGTATTGGCCAGCATGATTTCACCGTCACTTCCATTGCTTTCAATTCCAACTCTCGCCATGGGATGAAATTCCCTGTCATCACTAAACAACTTACGCTGCGCTAATTTAGGGTTAGGAATTTCTGGATTAGGCGGAGAGTTTTCATAACTGAACACTCTGCCCATTCCGCTCATCATGTGGTACAGAATATGGCAATGGAAAAACCAATCACCACCTGGTTCTGATGCTGCAAATTCAAGAGTATCCCTTTCCATGGGCATAATGTCGATGATGTTCTTCATGGGAGCATATTCGCCTTGTCCATTGACAACCCTGAAATCATGACCATGCAGGTGCATAGGGTGGCGCATCATACTGTTGTTAAACAAAATGATCCGAACGTTTTCTCCTTTCTTAATCAGGATTTTATCACTTTCTGAAACCGTTTCATTATCCAAAGTCCAGACATATCGGTTCATATTCCCTGTTAGATCAAACTTTAGCTCTTTCCACGGGCCACTAGGTAAAGTCGTTTTCTTTGGATCACGAAGCATATTATAGTTCAACGTAACGATGTCAGGACTTTCCGCTGTCATATCCATACCTGCCATGTTTTTTTCGTTAGACATTTGCATCCCCGGCATAGCTGCTTTTTTGTTTTCTTTTTTCGGGGTCTCTTCACCCGTTACTTCGGGATACATTACCGTGTTCATGTCCATAACCTGGTTCTGCATTTTCATGCCTTCCATTTCGATCATGTTGCCGTTCATATCCATCATGTCATTCATCATCTTCATTCCGGCAAAATATTTCAGCTTAGGCAGTTTTTGAGCAGGAACTTTTTCTCCCTTACCCAACCAAAGGGAAGCAGATTTGGTGCGGTCTTCGGGCGTAACCAAAAATTCGTAGCTTTTATTTTCGGGAATGGTGACCACCACATCATACGTTTCGGATACAGCTATAATTAGCCTGTCAACTTCTACAGGCTCGACATCATTTCCATCGGTAGCTACCACGGTTATTTTACCACCGGAATAAGTTAACCAGAAATAATCAGATGCCCCGCCATTGGCAATACGAAGTCTTACCTTATCTCCGGCTTTAAATTGTGGCTGCTCATTTTGGTTCTTACCATTGATCAGAAAAGTATCATAGTACACATCACTTACATCCATTGCATTCATACGCTTCCACTCATTGGCCACTTTGGTTTTAAAATGACCTGTTCTAATGGCTTCGGCATAACTTTGGGTCGTTCCTTTTTTAATGGCAAACCAATCGTTGGCATTTTTCAGGCTTCGGTGTACTTCTTCTGGTTTCATATCTGTCCATTCACTAAGTACCACCGGAACGGTTGGAATGTCCCATTCTTTTCTTTTGTTCATGATAAAAGCACCATACATACCAATCTGCTCTTGCAATTCGCTATGGCTATGGTACCAATGAGTGCCATGCTGAACAATTGGAAATTTATAGATGTAAGTAGAATGCGGCTTAATGGGCATTTGGGTTAGAAATGGCACACCATCCATTTTATTCGGCAAAAACAGGCCATGCCAATGCAGAGAGGTTTCTTCATCGAGTTTATTATGTACATATATCAATGCTGTATCGCCTTGGGTAAAAGTGAGTGTTGGCATTGGTATCTGTCCGTTTACAGCTATTGCCCTTTTTGTTTTTTTTCCAAAGGTTACTGTAGTATCGGCAATATAAAGATCATAGCGAACAGTACGGGGTGGTTGAGTAAAAGCAATGGTTTTGATGGGGCCCAAATTCGATTTGGCTTTTTTAATGTTTTCCATTGTAGCACTATTGTCTCCCATCTGCATACCTTCCATGTTCTCCATTCCATCCTTTGGAGCATCTTTCATAGGCATCTGCATTTCGTCATGTTTGGTGGGAGCTGCTTTAGCTTTTTCAGGTACCAATTTCATTCCACACTTAGGACAATTGCCTGGCTTGGGTGCATGAATTTCGGGATGCATTGGACAGGTGTAAGTTACCTTCTGCGCTGACTCATCGCTGTCTTGCTTTTTATCAGGCATTTTCATATTTTCCATGCCTTCTTTTTTTGATGGAGCCGTCTTTTTCTCTTTTGCCCCAGGTTTCGGTTTAGCAGCCTTTACCTTTTGAACAACGAGTTTCATGCCACATTTAGGACAATTACCAAGCTTGTTGGATTGTATTTCCGGGTGCATTGGGCAAGTGTAAATAACCCGCGACTGCTTCGTACTTTCATTGTCAGGCATTTTCATTTTCTTCATATCCTGGGCAGAAACCGCAGAATAGAAGATCAATAAGAAAACCGTTAGTATATTTTTCATTTCTTTGATGATTAATGGTTAGTTAAAATTCTTTTTGTTTAAACTATCCTTTGAATTTTGTACCCAGTTCATTAGCAACAATTTTTCCGTTTTAGTCAAAATGGCATTTCTATGGATCAGGGTATAGGAGTTCAGGGGCATACTGCCATCCTTTAAACTATTTTCTATTGAGCGCAGTTTACTTTGCTGTCTTCTTGAGGTATAAGAACCAAATTCGCTAAAATTTAATTCAGCTTTCCCGGATTGAATATGATTGTTCATAAACCAGTGCATGGGCTGCATATTAGCATACCAGGGATACTCAGTATTATTACTATGGCAGTCATAACAGGCTTTTTTTAGAATACCCTGTACATCTGAGGGTACAGAAACTATTTTAGAAATATCATTTGGCATAACCTGCCTGCTTTTATTGCGGGCAGGTTGTACAAATTGAATAAGTATAAAGATCACCAATAGTCCAAGAAGTATTTTCTTTATGCCTTTCATGGCCTATTATTTTAATTCTTCTTTAACAGTACCGCAAGTTGGCATGGCTTTTCCCAGATAAGGGTTTTTAATATCCTTTACTTCGCTCAACCAGATTGCTCCCTTATTGTTATTGTACATCGGGCAGTGATCCACATACAGCGATTGATTAGCGCCAAGTAGTTTAACGAGGTCGTACATATCCTTACTCAACATATCAAAATGTTCACGCTGGTGTGCAATATTTCCAACATTAGCTCCAATATGCTCGGCATGTTCTTTAGCATCATCGTATATATCGGTATAAGCTTTATCCTGTTCTGGAGTTAAAGATTTTTTGTCGAAACTGGCAAAGGCAGTTACCATTTCATTTCCTGCTGCTGCCGCGTCTTTATCATTGTCATTTGTAAAGGCATTTTTTAATTTGAGGTATGAGGCTAATACTGCGGCAGTAGAAGTACCTTTTTCTGAAGATCCAGATGCAACGGCCGTTGTTACTGTAGCATCTTCGGAAGTGGTTGATTTAGTTTTATTACTACCATTAGAGCAGGCTGCTAAAAATAATAAGGAAAAAACTGAACTATAAATTAATGTTTTCATCGTGTTTAAATTAAAATCGTTTTAAATGTTTGATTACCTGCTTAGCGGAACAAAGTGTATTTATGTGATCCTATGGCAGAATTGTTCAATAAAATCCACATGTCAATTGCATACCAGAACACCCAATAAAGGTGAAGCTGAGGAATTAACAAACAGAATTACTTTAGAGTTTCTTTAACTGCCCCGCAGGTTAGCATTTGTTTACCGAAGTAGGGATTTTTGATCGCCTCATTCTCAGAAAGCCAATAACTCTTTTTCATTGGGCAATAGTCATAATAAACCGGGTCTTTAGTAAGTTTTACTGCCTTAGCCAGTTTAAAAAGATTTGTTGAAAAATTAGCGAAATGCTCCCTTTGGTGGGCAATGTCTTTTGTTTCTGAGATATGTTTGGCATCAAATGCAAGTTTATCCTGAAACCCCATGAAGGCTGTCATTTCTGCTTTGGGCATAGACTTCATGTCAACACTTGCCAATGCTTTAGAAAATTCGCTTGCTTTTGATGCTGCCACTGCCGCATCAGAGTTTACTAAGGCATTTTTGATGTCATAGTAAGAAGTTAACAATGATTGTGTCTGAGTACTTTGAGCGAAACTCGGGTTGATCCATGCAGTTGCAATTACAGCAACTACTAAAAATATCTTTTTCATGATGTAATAATTTAATGTTTATACTAATTCTTGGCCATAGCAATAGCTATGCGAAGTGTATCATATGCCGATACCCTATTTTACCGGGTCCAACATCTCACATTAAATCTTATATCTGAAAACTTTGAATGTCTATGCGAATGTCCCTGTTAGGCGGTCTTTCTCTGTGATCTGCATAGGCGCCCCGACCAAGTTCAACATCGGTTACGGGAATTAATAAAGAGTAAGAATGATCAGTAAGCCACAATACAGGTAAAACTACCTGCACTTTGCTCATTTCAGGAACTAATTTGCTTTGAGTAGCCAAATCATTCACTAAAGTTTTACAGCAAGGATCTTCTTTTGTAAAATTCTGCCCAGATATTGGGGTAGTTTTGTGTTCATGTCCACCTGCATGATGGTGACCATGATCTTTGTGTCCATGATGAGTAGGTTTAGCATGGGAATGATTTTCATCATGATGATCCACCTCCATTGCTAAAGCACAGCCAAAACCCACAACGGTATTGAGCAAAAATATCACTAACAGAAAGATAGCTTTACTTTTCATGATTAAACAAACCTATATAATTATGCAAATATAAATTTACATAATTCCGCATTTTTTTTACATCTAAATAGCGCCTATACGCTAACAACCCACCGTATGCAGCATAGATTCTTCCAAAATTTGCTGTCTGCCAATGTAAAACGAAACCATAAGCATCTGGTACTGAATGCTCCAATTAAAAAATTTATGCATTTTTCCCTCGGAATATCTACCTTTTGCAATACTCTATTTTTAAACCTTCTATCGAAAATTTCGGCATAAATCTCTAAATAAGGAAGCTCCAACATAATTTAATAAAAAACCTGATAATCGTTCAACTAAAGATACATTGCGCTCAAGCATTCTGTTCTAGTTTTAGCATTGATCTAAATCAAATATAGTTCAGTATGAATGGCTCACAGTTAATTGAAACATTTCGCACAACTTTTTGTAATTTCATTAGATTCGTGTTACTAAAATCCAGCAAATAACGCATGGTGATGACCTTGGATTCTCAATTAGGCAGTTCATCTGCATATTTAGTGAATTAGTAATTTTGCAAACAATAACACTCCATGAAAAATGAAAACTGAAACCATACAAAGCTATATAGATTCCCATTTTTCTTTTTTTGAGCCTGACTTAAAAAAAGTTTTAATTGAAAACGGCACACTAAAAACATTTGTTGCAGACGAAATGCTCATGCAAACTGGGCAAAATATGCGGTCCACGACGCTAATTGTTGAGGGATTGGTGAAGCTGTATCGTGAGGGAGACGACGGCAATGAGTTTTTTATGTACTACCTGCAACCGGGCAATGCCTGTGCCTTGTCTATGATCTGTGCAACCAAGCAAGAAACCAGCGAGGTGATGGCTAAGGCTGTTGAGCCAACAATTGGCTTGATGATTCCAATATCGCTAATGGATACCTTAATGAAGGAATACAAGACCTGGTATTACTTTGTACTGGAAACCTACAGAAATCGTTTTGAAGAATTATTGACCGTTATCGACAACATTGCTTTTAAGAGTATGGATGAACGATTGGCATTTTATCTGGAAAAACAATTCAAGGATTTAAAAACCAGATCATTATCCGTCACGCACGGGGATATCGCCAACGACCTGAATTCTTCACGAGAGGTGATCTCCAGATTATTAAAAAAAATGGAGCAGCGTGGCGAAGTCGCCTTACACAGAAATTACATTCAATACCTCAAATAACTCATCGGTGACCTAAGTCACCTTTATTGTCCGTCCGAACTTCCAACTTTGTCTAAACTATTTAGAAAATGGAAGTTATTGCGTATTTAGCGTCGGCATTTATCGGCGTCTCATTGGGTCTGATTGGCGGAGGTGGCTCTATCCTAACCGTACCAGTATTGGTTTATCTTTTTGGGATCGCTCCTCTTCTGGCCACTTCTTACTCACTTTTTATAGTTGGCTCAACCAGTCTAATCGGGGCAGTCAATAACTATCGCAAAGGTCAGGTGAACCTGAAAGCAGCCCTCTTCTTTGGCGCAGCATCAATTGTCACTGTCTTTGCGACCAGAAAACTCATTATTCCTGCTATTCCAGAGAAATTATTCACTATAGCTGGTCATACCATTACCAGCGCGTTAGCCACCATGGTACTTTTCGGCGTACTGATGTTAACGGCCTCGATAAGCATGATTCGAAGTAAACATGATGATGCACAGGAACAGGATTGCAAAGACTGCATTAAATTCTTTAAACTTCTAGGCTACGGGATTGCTATTGGACTGGTAACCGGACTGTTAGGAGCAGGAGGAGGTTTCTTACTAATCCCTGCCCTGGTCTTGTTATTAAAATTACCCATGAAAAAAGCAGTCGGAACCTCTTTACTTATCATTGCACTGAATTCCCTGATCGGTTTTGCGGGAGACCTGGGGCATTTTCAAATCCACTGGAAATTCTTACTCAGCGTCAGCGCAATTGCCATAACCGGCCTGCTTGCTGGAAACCTCATCAGTAAAAGAATTCCCGGATCAGGACTCAAAAAAGCGTTCGGCTGGTTTGTCCTGTTCATGGGCATTTATATCATTTTAAAAGAATTTTTAAAATAACAAGAGTTGGGTGATTTTAGTCACCGTTTGGTGTTCACTTTCTGCCGAAATTTGATGTATACAAAAGAATTAAAAAAAAGAACATGATTATTGAACAGATTTATACCGGATGTTTGGCACAAGGCGCCTATTACATTCAATCAGGTAATGAGGCTGCCATTATCGATCCTTTAAGAGAAGTCGCTCCTTATATCGAAAAAGCCGCAGGTAATAATGCCACCATTAAATATGTATTTGAAACACATTTTCACGCTGATTTTGTTTCGGGCCATGTAGATCTGTCTAAACAAACCGGGGCACTGATTATTTATGGCCCGAATGCCAATCCGACTTTCGAGGCGCATATTGCAAAAGACGGCGAGCTTTTTAAGCTGGGAAAACTCACGATTAAAGTTTTGCATACTCCAGGCCATACCATGGAGTCCACCTCCTACCTGCTTATAGATGAACACGGAAAGGAAATCGCATTATTTTCAGGCGATACGCTATTTATAGGCGATGTCGGCCGTCCTGACCTTGCACAAAAAGCAGCACACATGACCCAGGAAGAGCTTGCAGGGATATTATTTGATTCACTGCGTCAAAAGGTAATGCCTTTGAACGATGATCTTATTGTTTATCCTGCCCATGGCGCCGGCTCTGCCTGTGGTAAAAATATGAGCAAAGAAACTACTGATACCTTAGGACACCAGAAATTGACAAATTATGCACTCAGGGCCGATATGACAAGGGAAGAATTCATTATAGAGGTAACAGAAGGGCTGACCCCACCCCCGGCTTACTTCCCATTGAATGTGAAAATGAACAGAGAAGGATACGACAGCTTTACTGCAGTACTGGAAAAAGGCACGCATGCATTAACACCCGATGCTTTCGAATTGATGGCAAATGAAACCGGCGCATTACTGCTGGATACCAGAGATGCCCAATTGTTCGCAAAAGCATTTATCCTCAATTCAATTAACATTGGTATCGATGGCAGTTTTGCCCCATGGGTGGGTGCATTGATACCGGATATACAGCAACCGATTCTGTTAATTGCGGATGAGGGACGAGAAGAAGAAGTGGTGACCAGGTTGTCAAGAGTGGGTTATGATCATGCCATCGGTTTCCTTAAAGGTGGAATTGATGCCTGGATTAAAAGTGGCAGAGAAACAGACGAAATCATCTCCATAACAGCAGAGCAATTGGCCGACCGAAGAGAAAAATCGGGGAATTTAAATATCCTGGATGTCCGCAAGGAATCGGAATACTTTTCTGAGCATTTACTGAATGCTATAAATGTACCATTAGACTACATCAATGAGCACATGCCAAAAATTGACAAGGATAGAATCTATTACGTGCATTGTGCCGGCGGATACCGATCAATGATTTTCAACTCCATTCTGCGTGCCCGTGGTTTTGAGAACCTTATCGATATCAAAGGTGGCTTTAAGGCCTTGAAAGAATCGGGCAAGCTTCAACTATCCGATTATGTTTGTCCAAGTAAAATGACCAATCCATAAACTGTTATGCTGGAACTATTAAGACAACCCTGGCCTTGGTATACCTCAGGGGCTGCCATTGCCTTTATTATGGTTTTGCTGCTTATTTTCGGAAAATCCTTCGGCTTTTCATCTAATTTAAGAACCCTGTGCACCCTTGCCGGTGCGGGCAAAAGACACCAGTTTTTTGACTTTGACTGGAAGACTCAAAAATGGAACCTGCTGTTTCTCCTTGGCGCTGTTCTTGGCGGTGTTATTGCAGCGACCTTACTCAAGAGCGAAATCCCCATGGCTTTATCACAATCCACAATTGATGATCTGGCAAAGCTGAACATTATTTTTGATGGACAATTGAATCCATCACAGCTGTTCGGATATCAGCTCATTAGTTCCTCTAAGGGAATAGTGATCTTGCTGGCCGGTGGAGCTTTAGTCGGCTTTGGGTCCCGCTATGCCGGCGGTTGTACCTCCGGACATGCGATCAGCGGTTTATCAAACTTACAACTTCCCTCCTTACTTGCCGTAATTGGCTTCTTTACCGGGGGCTTAGTGATGACACATTTTTTATTACCATTAATATTTTAGAAACATGAAAGGAGTAAAGTTTATACTGACAGGAATACTATTTGGTATCGTAATGGCAAAATCTGAGGCCATTTCCTGGTACAGAATTCAGGAGATGTTCCGTTTTCAGTCCTTCCATATGTACGGAATTATCGGAACGGCAGTAATTCTCGGTATGCTTGCCGTATACCTCATCAAAAAAACTAAACTCAGGAATATTCAGGGCCAACCGATCGTCTTGCATGACAAGGACAAAAGCTGGTCGCGTTACCTGATCGGAGGTTCAATTTTTGGGTTGGGCTGGGCGTTAACCGGTGCCTGCCCGGGACCAATGTTTGTAAATATCGGATATGGATACTGGGCTATGATCATTGTCGTATTGGGCGCCCTAAGTGGAACTTACCTTTACGGCATTATTAAAAATAAGTTACCTCACTAAGATAAAGATAAAATTCCTGAACCTGATTATATCAGAAGAGGAGACACACCTGATTCTGCAGCCTAAATTCGCCTTAACAAGAATGAACATCGTACTAATTCCGAAAAAACAATATTTCAACGAACTTTACTACAGCCATCTTTCCCTAAAAATATGAAAGCCCTCCCCAATGTATTAGATCAGAAAGGAAGTAATTACTTCTGCAGTTCTTTTAAGTGAAAAACCAGACAGTAAAATCACAGCCCAGCGATCTCCATGAGATTGCATTAATGTCCAATATTCTGCAAGATTATGCAACTATTATATCAATTACTTTTACGGGTCTCTGTAGAGAAAAACAAGCGGGAACTGGTAACCTAACATGGAAATGAAGTGAATATTCCCTCCAATTATCAGCTATTTAAGCAACTTCAGCAATTACCTTAAAATGAACATCAAAAAATGATTAGTTCCATTAATATGAAATTGACAATAAATGAAATGGTAGAGGCCTTGATTTACCAAATCTCGGGTATGCAAAATTATGCACAGATGGAGGCTTTGATACTGAATATTCCCAGGGCAGCAGCAGTACATGGTCTGCCTGTATCTGAATGCTTCAGCAAATTGGAAATCAGGATAGAGAAACTCTCCCCAATGGACTTGACAAGTACTCGATGGAGCTGTTTTCCCATTTTATGCTAACTTTGTAAGCATTATGTATTTGAATAATTTTTTCCTGCTAGAAAGATGATTATAGTTTTCAGGAAAAAATCGAAATCGGCCTTTTTTATGGAGAGCAAAATATAATCAATATATCCAGAAGAGATCTTGTGGGTTAGCAGGGATTGCCAAAGAAAACCTAATCAGGCTGTTGAAAGAATTTAAATCCTAGGGAATCATCAGCACTCAGGGTCGGAAAATCTGGATACAGGAGATTGAAAAACTCCTGAGATGCTCTAATAGGAAATAAGATGCTAAAAAGGTTATTAAGGCTATAAACGTTAATGAATTTCAAAAGAAATGCTGAGACATACAGGACAAAAGCGAAGTTTTAGACATAACCTCAGGCTTGCAGTATTGCTATGCATCAATGCAGGATTTATAAATGGTGCCGGCTTTCTTGCGTTCAATGTGTTAACAACAAATGTCACTGGGCATGCAGCATTATTTGCTGTTAATCTTGTGGAAACACATTTTAGACAGGCCGGGATTGTTGCCCTCTGGTTATTTTTATTTATAACAGGGGCATTTACATCCGGCATATGCATAGAAACTGTCGGAAAGGAAAAGCCATCGGCGTACTCACTCCCAATAGTCATCATTATACTGATATTAGCAACTGTTACCATCTCGGGGCATACTTATAATGGCTCAATGCACCAAAAAGAATATTTTGCCGGAAGTTTATTATTTGCTATGGGTATGCAGAACGCCCTGGTCTCGGTGATTTCGGGGTCAGTGGTCAGAACCACCCATCTCACCGGAATGTTCACAGATCTGGGAACAGACCTCGCAACGGCTGTAAGCCAGCGATTGAAACTAGCAATAAGATTAAAGCGGCGTATCTTCCTAAGAACAGTTATCATTACCGCTTTTCTCTTTGGCGGAATCATAGGCACCTTTTTATTCATGCGGCATCAATTTAATGCTTTTCTATTGCCTATTACACTCTTAACAATTAGCTTGTTTTATGACTATTTCCGATTTCATGTCATACGTATAATGCGCCGTTACAAATAAAAAACCACGGGATAAACAAATTAAAAGCATCATAAGTAAAATAAACACAGTTTTTTCCGGACAACATCATAAATAGAAATGATATTGGTCACGTTTCCCAAAACTAACAACAGGTATTTTTATCGCATAACTCGTGAGCAAGATTGTTACCAGAATGTAATGAGCGAATCGTATATGAATAAAAACAAATTAAAGAAAAGATGGAAATGGCTCAGCGTACTTGGTCCCGGGTTAACCACTGGTGCAGCGGATGACGACCCATCTGGCATTGCTACATATGCGCAGACAGGGGCGCAATTTGGTTACGGTCAGCTCTGGACAGCATTGTATATGCTGCCATTCATGACCGCTGTGCAGGAATCATGTGCCCGTATCGGACTGGTTACGGGTAAGGGAATAGCAGCTGTTGTCAGACAGCACTACAGCCGCCCGGTGCTTTATTTTATGGTGGGCCTGGTGGTGGTAGCCAATACCATTAACATCGGGGCGGATATCGGTGCAATGGCAGCCGCAGCACAACTGCTTATCCCCTTACCATTTGTCGTGCTCACCTTCACCTTTACAGGAACCATTCTACTACTTGAAATCTATACCAGTTACCATGTCTATTCCAGGATATTAAAATGGCTTGCGCTCACCCTGCTGGCCTACCCTGTTACCGTTTTTATCATTGATCAGCCATGGCAGACGGTACTCTGGGCCACAGTAATTCCACACTTTGAATTCAACTTTTCATTCCTGTTCATCATTACCGGCGTATTTGGTACAACAATTACCCCCTATATGTTCTTTTGGGAGGCTTCACAGGAAGTTGAGGAAGTGCATGAAAATGGAAGAATAAGAAATGAAAAACACAAAATAAGCTGGAACCTGATTCATGCGATGCGAAAGGACAATACCATAGGAATGATCATTTCTGAATTTACGACCTGGTGCATACTGCTGGTGGCTGCAACAGTTTTACACAACAGTGGTGTGAGAGACATTAAAAACGCCGCTGATGCTGCCAGGGCATTAGAACCACTGGTTGACTCCTTTCCAAATGCCGGTTATTTATCTAAATTAATATTTTCAGTGGGGATCATTGGCCTGGGATTATTGGCAGTTCCGGTGTTATCAGGTTCAGCTGCCTACGCAGTATCAGAAGCATTCAACTGGAAGGCCAGCCTGAATCTAAAAGTAAACAAGGCCCCCGGATTCTATGGCATTATCATCATCTCTACCCTGATCGGATTAACCATGAACTTCATCGGCATTGATCCTGTAAAAGCGCTTATTTACACTGCAGTTATAAACGGGATTGCAGCCGTTCCCCTGCTTTTTTTAATTATAAAAATTGCCGCCAGTGATGCAATCATGGGGGAATATAAAAGTGGCAGGTTGTCTAAAATCCTTTTATGGATGACCTTTATCATCATGGGAGCTGCGGCACTGGGGTTGATCATACTGATTTAAGCAAGTGATTACTGACAACATTAACAAAGAGCAAAAATATCATGTTTAATATCATCCTGCTTGATGACCATGATCACCTCCCGGGTGTTCCTTTTCCCTGAAATTTGCTTAACAGAATTGTCTTTGCTTATCAATATACCGATTATGAAAACATTATTATTGCTGACTGATTTTTCCGCTACGGCCAACCATGCGGTAGCATTTGGATATGACTTTGCAAAAATGCTGGAAGCTGAAGTGATCCTTTGCAATGTGGTTAACGTACCTGCCGAAATCCCTCAGTACGAATCTATACTACTTCCTATCGAACAATACAGCCGGATTGAAGAAGAAAGCATTGAGGGGCTCAAAAGATTAAAAAAGCAACTGGAGCACCAGGATCATAGTAAAGGATTTCATCCTCCTGTCAGTTACTTGTGTCAAACAGGTGTGCTTACCGAAGAGATTGACGATGTGATCTCGAAAAGACAGATAGACCTGATCATCATGGGAACCCATGCCAGCAGCGGCCTGAGGCACTTGTTGCTAGGCAATCACACCAGATACATGGTGGATGCTGGCTCAGTACCGCTGTTATTGGTATCACCCGAAGAAAATGTAGGTAAGATCAAATGGATCGCCTTTGCCACCGATTTAAATATTGCGGAAATTCCTGCACTTAACCGACTGGCAGAATTTGCGGCGAGTTTGCAGGCGGAAATCATTCTGATGAATGTTCGTAACGAAAGCCCATGTCTGGAAAAAGATCTTAAAAAGGAACAGTTCCGCACTGCACTTGTAAAAGAATGTCATTATCCCAAGATCTCCTTCCAATCGGTGGTCGACCATTCGATTGTAAAAGGTTTAGAAAAGCTTTGCAGGAAAAATGGCAAAAACGGACTGCTGAGTATTGTGCACCGGGACCGCAATTTCATTAATGAAATTCTAACCGGTAGTCAAACGCAAAAGTTAGCTAAAAAATTGGTTTTACCTTTAATGGTGCTGCCTTCAAAAATCAAATGAATCACAAACTATACCGCCATGAATTACCGTCAAATCACTGATCTGGTTGGAACCGATGAAAATCTTTTTACTTACCAGTGCCAAGCCGTTACTAAGCAAACCCTAAATCTTCCCGGGCCAGATTATATAGATCGGATTCTTCTCGCCTCGGCAAGGAGCAATCAGACACTACGAAGTCTTGAAACCATTTATAATTCAGGGAGGCTTTCCGGCACAGGGTACCTGTCCATATTACCGGTAGATCAGGGTATAGAGCACAGTGCTGGCGCCTCATTCAGTGCAAACCGGATGTATTTTGATCCGGAAAACATTGTCAGGCTGGCCATTGAAGGTGGCTGCAATGCAGTGGCAACTACCGTGGGTAACCTTGCCATTATAGGAAGGAAATACGCCCACAAAATCCCGATGATCGCAAAGATCAATCACAACGAATTGCTGAGCTGTCCCAATAAGCATGACCAGATCATGTATGCCTCCGTAAAAAACGCATGGAATACCGGGGCTGTTGGCATCGGAGCCACCATCTATTTTGGATCCAAAGAGTTTTCCCGGCAGCTTATCGCAGTGTCCAATGCTTTTGAGCAGGCTCATGAACTGGGTATGGCAACCATATTATGGTGTTACTTGCGAAACGAGAACTTCGTGGAGGATGAGGTGGATTACCATACTTCGGCTGATCTGACCGGACAGGCCAACTATCTTGGGGTCAGCCTGCAGGCTGATCTGATCAAACAGAAGCTGCCTGAAAACAACGGGGGCTATGAAGCCCTTAACCGTTATGGTAAGACTTTCGGTAAATATACCAAAGAAATGTACAGCCAGCTGTGTACAGCCCACCCAATTGATCTTTGCCGCTATCAGGTTTTGAATTGTTACTCAGGACGAATCGGATTGATCAACTCTGGAGGCCCCTCAAATGGCAAAGACGATTTCAAAGACGCACTTCGAACCGCAGTGATCAACAAGCGGGCAGGCGGAACCGGGGTTATTGCTGGCAGAAAAGCCTTTCAAAGACCATTCCCGGAAGGTGTTGAACTGCTGAATGCCATACAGGATGTCTACCTGGAAAAACAGATTGATATCGCCTGAGGAATTGCAAAAAACGACCCCAGTTAATTCCAATAAGATATCGGCAAATACTCCTTGAGCGATGCGTAAATCTTTAATTTTTGGAATCATGGGCAGCTGTAACCACAAAATGGTCACAGCTAAATAGCAATACATCTTCATTCGGGGTCATAACTTTCACCGGAATACTCAGTTCGGTCTGGATTTTAACCCTCAAGGCTTCCTGAGCACAAGGCTCCCCATGAACCAGCATAATCTGTGCAGGTGCTTTTTTGAATTTTCTGATCCAGGCCATCAGTTCGGATTGATCTGCGTGCGCGGATAATCCCTCCAGCTCCTGCACCCTGGCCTTAACAGGATAATACTTTCCATGAATTTTAACTTCATGCGTATGGTTCAACAAAGCACGCCCGCGTGTTCCTTCGGCCTGAAAACCAATGATCAGAATGGTATTTCTGTTGTCTTCAAGGTAATGTTCCAGATATTGCAGGACTCTTCCACCGGTTAACATGCCACTGGCAGCAATCACTATTTTACTGCTTTTATCCTTAATGAAGCCTACAGTATTGCTGTAATCCTGATTGATGGTGATGTGGTTGTTCATCTGTTGAAATTCTGCTCTGCCAATCTTCATGTAATCCTCTGCATAAGTTAATGAAATACCTGTGGCAGCTGCAGCCATCGGGCTATCCATGATTATGGGCAGGTTTAAAGGAATTTTTCCCTGTTTCTTTAAACTATTCAACAGGTAGATCAGTTCCTGTGCCCGGCCGACTGCAAAACTTGGGATCAGCACATTGCCTTTGCGGGCAATGGTATCGTTGATTATTGCCGCGAGCTCCTGGCAAGGGTCATTCGTTCCGTGAAGCCGGTCTCCGTATGTGGATTCCATAACAATATAGTCTGCCTCGGTAAAATAATCCGGTGGATTGAGGATCGCGCTTTGCGGGCGTCCGATATCACCCGAAAAGATGATTTTCTTTCCAAAGCAGTTCAATTCGACCGAACAGGCACCCAGAATATGACCGCAGGTTTTAAACTGAAAATGGATGTGGTCGCTTAAACGGACAAAAATATTGGGATCCCGAACCGTAAAAAATCTGAATGATGCTTTTGCATCTTCAACCGTATAAAGCGGTTTGGCCGGATGATGTTTTGTATAATGGTGCTTATTGGCATTTTCTGCATCCTCCTGCTGTATTTTGGCACTATCAAGGAGAATGAGCTGTGTCAGCTCGCTGGTAGGCGCTGTCATATAAATTTCTCCCTTAAAGCCCTGTCTTACCAGCAGTGGGATATATCCGCAATGATCAAGGTGCGCGTGGGTCAGAATGATCAGATCAATTTCCCAGGCTTCGATACCCAAGGCAGTCCAGTTTTGTTCACGTAATGATTTGACACCCTGGAACAGTCCGCAATCTACAAGTATTGTCAGCTCTGGAGTTTTCAGTAAATGTTTTGAGCCGGTGACTGTCTGGGCAGCCCCAAGCGATTGAAGGATTATTTCATTCATGACCATATCAATTAGACAAGGTAAAGATGGGTTGATTTTTTTTCAACACCCATGACTGCGGGCACCTGATCGGATGATTTAAATCACGATTTAATGTGCGTCAACTCATGGGATATAAAATTCCGGAACCTGAAATTTACATTCATTAAACCCAATCATACCATGCAGCCAATAGCCATTCAAAGCAGTTCAGCATTCAGCGGGCAACTGACTAAAGAAATTTCTTCACTACGGAAATTTGCCCGGCAGTTTACTTCAGACCACCAAACCATCAACGATCTGGTTCAGGATACTTTGATTAAAGCCCTGCGATATTATCAGCAATTTCAGAACGGGACCAGTCTGAAGGCATGGCTATTTGTAATCATGAGAAATACCTATCGTAACAACTACAAAAAAAACCTCCTGAAACAGGCAACATTCAATTTTATTGAAGAGATCAGCGCATCTGCTCTCCATCGGGCGTCCTCCCAAAATATGGGTGAGAGTAGATTCATCCAGCAGGACATTAGTCAGGCGATGAAAAAACTTTCGCAAAAACTCTATCTTCCAATTAAGCTCTTCAGCCTTGGCTACAAGTATTGTGAAATTGCCAGTCAGACAGGAGTTCCGATAGGAACCGTAAAAACAAGAATTCATCTGGGACGGATCCAGCTAAAGCAATTACTAAGCGATTACAATTATGCCTGATAATAAGATCATCACCCTGACCTTCTCTCCTGCCATTGATAAGAGCGCATCGGTAGCCACATTGATTCCGGAAAAGAAATTGAGCTGTTCTACTCCCGTTTATGAGCCAGGGGGAGGTGGAATAAATGTTGCCAGAGCAATCAAAAGACTTGGCGGAAATGCAACAGCCATCTATTTGGCAGGCGGTTATCCCGGGAGATTTTTCACCCAGATGCTGTGCAAGGAAAACATAACAACCGTTCCTATCCAAACGATCAGCCTGACGAGGGAAAATCTGGTGATCAAAGAAGAAAGCACCCAAAAGCAATACCGTTTTGGGATGCCCGGAGCCATGGTCAGCGCGGCCGAATGCAATCGTTGCCTGAAAGCAATTGAGCAATCAGCAGACTTCCAGTACCTGATTGTCAGTGGAAGCCTCCCTGCCGGCGTTCCGGCAACCATCTTCGGCAAACTCGCTGAAATCACCAGGGCAAAAAAAGCAAAACTTATTGTCGACACTTCCGGTCAGGCACTCAGGTATGCACTGCAGGCCGGTGTTTTTCTGATCAAGCCAAATCTGAAGGAACTGGCCTCATTGGTAAACGAAGAAACACTTAGTATAACGCAGGTGGAACAGGCATCTAAAACACTTATCGGCAAATATAAATGTGAAGTGATCATTACCTCCCTTGGCCCCGATGGCGCAATGCTGGTCACCGGTGATACCAAAGTTAGAATTTTTCCTCCGCAAGTTAAGGTGCAAAGCACCGTTGGTGCTGGTGACAGTATGCTGGCGGGAGTCATCATGGGACTTTATAAACAGAAAAACATGGTTGAATCCGCGCAATACGGTGTCGCCTGCGGGACGGCTGCTACATTAAACCCTGGAACTGAACTATGTCATTTGACAGACGTAGAACGTCTATATTGCATGATCAGGGATGCCGGCTGCAAGGCTGGCGTGTCTTAAATATGTTGAACCGGCACTTGCAAATCAGCTAGAAATCCTCGTCTGTCAGCCGGACTCAGCCGATCGGCAAATGAACATGCAGAACCCACCTACCTGGGCATCATGAAGGTGAAGGACTGAGCTGCGGGGAAAATACTCCATTTATATTGGCTATCCCGGCGATGAGTGCATCGGCATTAAACGAAATGCTGTCAATACCATGTCTGACCAGCAAACGCGCAAAAGACGCAGAATCACTGGGCGCCTGACCACAAATTCCTACTTTCCTGCCGCATATTTTACCCTGGTTAATCATCTGGGCAATTAGCAACTGAACTGCAGCATTTTGTTCATCGAACAGGTCAGCTACCAGAGCAGAATCCCTATCAATCCCTAAAGTCAATTGGGTTAAATCATTTGACCCAATGGAGAAACCATCAAATATTGCAGCAAATTCCTCGGCCATCAGCACATTGGCCGGTATCTCTGCCATTACAAAGACTTCAAGACCATGGTCTCCTTGTATCAGGCCAAATTCTTTCATCAGGTCGATCACTTTCCTCCCTTCTTCCACAGTACGGCAAAAAGGAATCATTAATTTCACATTGGTAAAACCCATTTCATTTCGTACCATCCGCATGGCTTCACATTCCAGTTGAAATCCTTCACGGTAACGCTCATGGTAATACCTGGAAGCACCGCGGAAGCCAATCATCGGATTCTCTTCAACCGGTTCAAAGTCCTGGCCGGCAATAAGACCTGCGTACTCATTGGACTTAAAGTCACTCATCCTCACAATGACTTCCTTCGGAAAAAAAGCAGCGGCAATTGTGGCCACTCCTTTGGAAAGCTTATCCACAAAAAATGCTTTTTTATCAGGGTGCTGCAGCGTAATCAGTTCCATATCTGCCCTATCCTTTTCATTGCTTATCTTTTCAGGATGCACAAGGGCCATCGGATGAATCTTTATCAGATTGCTGATGATAAACTCCATTCTAAGCAAACCCACACCATCATTGGGGTAAAAAGACAGCTCGAACGCCCGTTCCGGATCTGCGACAATCAACTGTACCTTTGGTGTTTGCGGAATTCGGATATCCTCAAGGTCAGTTACAGATTCGGTCCATTCTGCTTTACCCTGATAAACAAATCCTGTCTTGCCATCAGCACAATTCAGGGTAATAATCTCCCCGTCAGTAATCGTAGTAGTGGCATTTGTAGCGCCCACTATTGCAGCTGCTCCCAACTCCCTAGCAATAATTGCCGCATGACTGGTCCTTCCGCCCCTGTTGGTTACCATTCCTGCTACTTTCTTCAGGATCGGATCCCAGTCAGGACTAGTGGTATCTGTCACTAAAATATCTCCCGGATTAAGTTTTGCCGCCTGCAGGGGAGAACTCAGAATTCTCGCCGGGCCGGACACAATACGGCTACCAATTGCCTCTCCGGTGCACACAAGGATCCCCTTTTGAGCTAAATGGTAAGAGGTCAGCTGCAGTCTCTTTTTCTGTGAATGTACGGTCTCCGGGCGTGCCTGAATGATGTAAAGTTGCTGGCCGATACCATCTTTTGCCCATTCAAAATCCATAGCCTTCTGATAATGTCTTTCAATAATGATGGCCCATTTCGCTAACTTTTCGATTTCCTGATCCTCCAGGACAAACTTATTTTGCAGCTCCAGGGGAGTCAGCTTATTGATCGTTGCATTTACTTCATCCTCCTGATCCGCGTAAACCATCATCTGGTTCTTACTGCCCATGTTTTTTTGAATAATTGCCTTAAAACCCTGCTCAAGGGTAGGTTTAAAAACCAGGAACTCATCAGGTGTAACTGTTCCCTGAACGATATTTTCACCCAGACCCCAAACGCCTGCAATATGTACCACCTCTTTAAATCCGGATTCCGGCTCCAAAGTGAAACCAACACCTGAACACCCAATATCTGAGCGGATCATCTCCTGTATCCCAACAGAAAGAAATACTTTATGATGATCAAAGCCTTTATCCTCCCTGTATTTTATTGCCCTGTCGGTGTATAAAGATGCAAAACATTGCTTGACCGCATATAACAGGGCATAGCTTCCGCGAACGTTTAAATAGGACTCATGAAGACCTGCAAAGCTCGCCTCAGGTAAGTCTTCTGCCGTCGCGCTGCTGCGCACGGCAACCTCCTGTACACCATCATCAAACATCGCATCGTAAGCTCCGATTATCGACATTCCAAGGTCATTGGTCATTCTGCCGGACATCAACAGGTTCCTGGCCTGCTTTCCAATTTCTGCCAGGTTGGTATACCCCTGTCTGTCCAGTTCTTTCATCAGCGCAGCAAGTGGGAGTTCAAAACCATTGCAGCTGACAAAATATTTATAGGCAGCAGCAGTAACGGCAAACCCCTTAGGTATTAATATACCTTTTGGTGTTAAATGACTGAACATTTCTCCCAGAGAGGCGTTCTTTCCGCCAACCTCGGCAATATCATTAATGCCGATCTCACTAAATTTTTTGATGTAGTTCATCATGATAGAATTTAATTATGAATTTACTCACCGGTAGTTTTCCGGTAAACACTTAATAAGATATCTCTAAGGGCTAGGTGAAGGGAGAATACATGCTGATCAAAAAGCAATAATGTGCTCATGTGGCTATTATTTAATGTATGAAAGGTTAAGCATTACAATTCAAATAATTCATCATCTTTAACGACTTCTTCCACAAGCGCGAAAAGTACTCTTTTGGTATGGCGGAATTTATGGGTCAACTCGGTTATCAGCCGTCCCAGCCGGATGTGCATTGCTTCCAGGTCCTGAGGGTTTTCCAGGATCGCATCCTCTGAGATCAATTCTATCTGACTGAGGTGTTCACTAAGCAGTCTATCCAGTTCATAACGGTTATTTTCTATTTCCCCGAGTTCAGTTTCTAACGCACTGAGTTGTTGAGTAAATCGGGCTCCAGACAAGCGTACGAAATAGGCAGCCAGTAAACGGCGGAAGAAAACACCTTCAACCTTAAAAAACTCAAGGTCTTGAGCCCAGCTGTTAGCTGAAGAATGATAATTATTCAAGCGTGTAGCTAGTTTTACCGCGGTCTGCATAATTGAATGATTTGGTTATCAAATTTAAGCAGCTGAGACTGGAGCAAGTATGACGGTCGTCAGCTGATGCATTGATGCTGATCACAGATGAACTCAGTGGTAAGCCCCCCCTGTTAATTACTGTTTCTGTGAAAATACCAACAGTGGAATTTTAGTATGTCTGGAAAACTTCTGTGTATGGCTCCCCCTGAAGATTCGTTGAAGCAAGCTATGGCGGCGATGACATAGGGCGATCATATCCATATGCTCCTGTTCGGCAAGCCATTCCAGTCCATTGTCAATGTCTATGTTCCAGACATATTCAAACTTAATATGAGGATAATTTATAGTCAAGGCCGCACGATCCAGGAAGGCATCTATCTTATTTTGCAGTTTACCATCGGGAGTCACCTCCTTATCGGTAATATGAACAATGGTGATCTGCGCTTCAAATGCCTGTGCAAGTTCTGCGATAAATTGCAGTGAAACGATATCCTGTTCTCCGAAATCCGTCGCGAAAGCGATTTTGCGAAGCTTTTTAAAACTCGCCTCAAAAGGCACAAATAACACGGGGCTTTCCGCCTTTTCAATCATCTCCTTACTATTGCTCCCCAGCAGGAACTGGGTAAGCCCACCCGCACCAGCTATCCCCATCACCACCAGGTCTATTTTTCTGTGCTTAACCAGGGATGAGACCACTTCACAAACCGTTCCTGCACTTGCCTCATAGCTCAAGTCAGGGCAATGCTCCTCTTCAGGGGAGCAGGACAAATCGGTCAGCATTTTAACCATTTCATCCAGATCGCCGGTAACTTCCCTTTTTAAATCGGCATAGTCCATTAAAGGCCATGCGACCTGCGCGGCCATAGGTGCGTCCGCAGGTACTTTAATCGCATTGCAAAGCAATACATCTGCTTTGAGGCCTTTGGCAAGTTCCAGGCCGTAGCGCGCAGCGTTTTCGGCCGGAACCGAGAAATCTGTTGGAATTAAGATCTTTTTCATATTACAAAAAATAAATAGATACAGGATAGAAAACTGCTATAGCGGTTTGTTTCCGCAATCAGGGGGAAATACCATTAAGGGGATAGAGATTCTCTTTTTGAGTCTTTGGGTATAGCTGCCCCTGAACAGTTTATGAAGCACGTTGTGTTGACGATGGACCATGGCCAGCACCTGCATCTGGCCATATTCGGCCAGCCAGTCTAAACCATTGTCCACCTCCGAATCCAGCACGTGCTGATAATAAATCTTATGATAATTGACTTTGTTGGTCACCTCATTTAAGAATACATTTATTTTATTCGGCTGCTCAATACCCTCATCAGGAACTTTCTCGCTGATATGGACAATCAGAATTTCAGCATTAAACATCCGTGCAAAGCCGGCTAACGTGTGGATGATGCCGATATCGGTTTTACTCAGGTCTGTTGCAAAGGCAATCTTACGGATGCCCAAAAATCTGGCCTCATCGGGAATCAGCAGAAGAGGCGTTTTAGTGGCCTCAACCATCGCCCTGCTGCTGCTTCCTATTAGAAATTTCCCTATTCCTCCTGCCCCGGACATGCCCATGACCGTTAGACTTATTTCACGGTCGGCTGCAAAATTTGTTACCGCATCTGCCACGCTGCCTATGCCCACGGCATATTCAATCAAAGGGTGGAAGCTGTCGGGAGCTGTTTCCTGCTCATCTCTTTCCTTTAGTTTTTTGACATAACGTTTCAACTCCTGCTCAACTTCATACTCCAGACTCTCAAATGTGATTAACGGGGCTGAAACATGTGCTGCCAAGGGAACTTCCAGGGGAACCATGACCACGTTACACAATTTGACATTGGCTTTCATCTGTTTTGCAAGATGCATTGCATAATTGGCCGCATTTTTAGCTGAGCTGGAAAAATCAGTTGGGATTAAGATCTTTTTCATGGGATTACAATTTTGTGTTCAAATACCCGATTACGCTTCAAAGATGCTAAGTAACAGCAATTTAAATAGTGACAATCATCATCTTTAAGCATGATTATCGGCACTGGAGGAGGCCTGCTAGCTATGCTCAAAAAGCCATTGAAAAGGATGTGGTTTCTGTCTGGGTTTTAACCCATATTGTTTGATGCTTTTTTCCCGAATTAAATCAACAGCTTCCTCAATACTGTCGGTAACCAGAAACAGTTCTGTGTCTCCCCTTGTCACGGTTCCCTCCTTTTGCAAACGCAATATATAAGCGATCAGTTCCTGGTGAAATTCTTTGCCAAGGATGATGATCGGGAAATTACTGATCTTACGGGTCTGGATCAGGGTCAGCGCTTCAAAGAATTCATCCAGAGTGCCAAAGCCTCCCGGCATAACCACAAAAGCAAAGGAATATTTCACCAGCAAAACCTTCCTGATAAAAAAATGATTGATGTAAACCCATTTATCCAGATATTGATTTGGTTTCTGCTCGGAAGGAAGTTCGATATTGCAGCCCACTGAACGGCCGTTAACATCTTTGGCTCCTCTGTTTGCTGCCTCCATCAAACCCGGGCCGCCACCTGTAAGGATCGTAAAACCAAGTGACGCAAATGCTGCCCCAGCCTTTCTGGTCAGCTCATAATAAGGATGTCCTTCTTTGAAACGGGCAGATCCAAATACGGTAATACAGGGCCCCAGAAAATGAAGCTTCCTGAATCCGCGAATAAACTCCCTCATGGTTTTTAAGGTGAAGATAAACTCTTTCCACCTGGATTGCGGTCCGTCAAGAAAGACGATCTCGGATTTGCTCATGTCAGCTGTATTTTAATATTTACCGGTTGTCAATGATTCCTGGAGCAAGGAAGATTCAATAGAGATTTCTGGCCAGACTCCTGAGCTGCAGGGATAACAGTATTCTGAATATTCCCGACAATAAGAACGCGAAAGCGGTCCAAACGACAATGTTGATGGCGCCAAAAAGAGGATCTGCAATAATCAATACCGACAAAACGACAATCAGGATACCTGTCAGCAAAAGCCAGGCCCAGTCCAGTACTCCATAGGCACGAAGTTCAATAGAACTGCTTATGGCCATAAATCCCCTGAAGAGCATCCATAAGCCAATGATTACCGGCATGATCACCATGGTCAGTAACGGAAGATTTAAAAGATAGCCTCCAAGGAAAATGTCAATCAGCCCCCCACTCAAAGTCCAGCCCCAGCCATGAAGCCTTTTGTGGTTACTTACCGAAAAGGTCACTTCAAAAATCCCGGCAAAAATCATCCCGAAGGCAAACAACAGGCTTAGGGAAAGATAAGACGAGACTGGGGCGGCAAGCATCCAGATTCCCAGTCCTATAAATAATACTCCGGAACAAAACATCAGCCACCAGTATTGTGCAGCGTCATTATTGAGATAGGTAGTTTTCATGATATTTTATATTAAGATGAGGCTTATTTCCAGCTCAAAGTTTCATAATCCATAAAAAAAAATACATGACAAAGATCACCGGAACCGCTGATGGTGATCACCGGCTGATCCAGAAAATCAAGTTAGGTTTGAACTGCATACCACATAATTACAGATGATGAAAAAGATTCTTGTGACAACAGATTTCTCCACAAACTCAAAGGGGGCATTGCGTTTTGCCATGCAACTTGCCATGCAAAGTGACTGCCAGATCACATTTTTCCATTCCTACCTGGTCCCAAGACCAAGCAGATGGAGTGAGAGGGTTTTCAATTCCTTTGAAAACAGCGAATTTGCGAAAATCAACAAGAAACTGCGCAGGTTTATAGCCGGTGTATATAAATCGCTTAGGCTATCCTTCACAGAACCTTTGCATTGCGTTGCAAAACAGGGAGCAAATCCTGACCACAATATCATGACCTTCGCGAAGGAAAACAGTTTCGATTACATTTGCATCAGCAGGAATGGAAATGGCAAAACCAGTCGATTGCTTGGATCCAATACAGCCACCCTGATCAAAAAATCTGAAGTTCCAGTCATCGCTGTTCCTCCATTCTACAAAAGAACCGAAATCCTCAGTATCTGCTACGCATCAGATTTGTTTGATCTTGACGATGAGCTAAAGAAAGTAACAAGCTTCAGCACCTCGATCGATGCAAAAGTGACCCTGTTGCACCTTAAAACCCCACTGGATTACCTTGCCGACACCCGGACCTTCAACACTTTAACCCAAAAACTCAATAAACACCACATTAGTGCAGTTTTCGACACCCTCGATTATGAAAAAACATTGATCGCAAACATCAACAAAAATATAAAAAGCATCAAACCGTCAATATTAATTATGTTCAGCAATCAAAGGAGAACAATTTTTGAAAAAATCTTTTTATCCAGTATTTCTGCTGAATTTTCTTCCGTTTCCAAGCTTCCATTACTGGTTTTCAGGAAGAAATAGCGATACAATTCATTCACCTGAATTATCAAACTCAATACATTTAATTTTTCCAATCATGAAAGCAATTTTTTACAGCACAAAATCCGTTGAGAAATCCCTGATGCTACATGCCAATAACCAAAGGCATGACCTTGTTTTTACCACACGGACATTGAGTACGGAAACCACCTCATTTGCCGAGGGGGCAGATGCAGTGGTCGTCTTCACCAATGATAACGTCACCGCACCTGTTATTCACAAGCTGGCAGCTTTAGGGATAAGGTACATTGCCACCAGATCTGTTGGAATAGATCATATTGACAGGGTCACCGCAGAAAAATATGGAATAAAGATCGCAAACATACCGGCCTACTCACCCCAGGCGATTGCTGAACATGCTGCCGCCCTTGCCCTTGCATTAAGCCGTCATCTGGTGCAGGCAAGCCAACAATGTCAACATTTTAACTTTAGCCTGAATAACTTAATTGGCTTTAATTTCTACGGAAAAACAGTAGGCTTGATTGGCCTGGGACACATCGGCAAGGCGGCAATACCAATTTTCAAGGGACTTGGGTGCAAAATTATCGGATATGATATCCTCCCCGGGCAGAATTTACCCGACATTGAGATGGTTGACCTGGATGCTCTGTATAAAAATGCTGACGTCATTTCCCTCCATATCCCGTTAAATGAACAGACCAAACAAATTATTGACTGCACGAGCATTGAAAAAATGAAAACAGGAGTGATGATCATCAATACCGCACGCGGAGGTTTGATCAAAACAACAGACGCCCTGGATGCGCTGAAAAGAGGTAAAATCGGCTATTTAGGCCTTGACGTGTATGAAAATGAGCATGGCTTATTTTTTGAAGATCATGAAGCAGACCAGGTCAGGGATCCGCTATTGTCGGAACTGATGAGGATGCCTAATGTACTGATTACACCACATCAGGCATTTCTAACCACTGAAGCTTTGGAAGAAATAGCCCACGAAACGATAAATACCCTTAACAGCTGGGAAAATTGATTTTTATTAATGCCCCGGATTGATGAAGATAAAATGGGTGCGGTTTTAAGGTGTAATTTACAAGAGGCTTGCTCTTTTTTTTCTATTTGCGTCTCAACAGCAGGAAAAACCAGGAAATTTTTCGCACCTAAGATTCAATCAGAACATGACATAAATAACATAAGATATTGATAAACATTATTATAAACTCAAATAAATACTGTACTTACTTTATATCAATATATCCATTTAAGTGAAGTAGATTTCGGAACAAATTTTAATTTTTATCTGTGTTAATGGAAAATAATTGCCTAACTTACCATCTGTCACACTTTAAGTTTTTTACCTTCATCTGGAATCATGAAAACTGTATTGATCATCGAAGACGACAACGATATCAGGGAAGGCTGTGCGGAGATACTGGAACTATCCGGATACAAAGCACTTAAGGCTAATAACGGAAAAGCAGGAATCGAGCTTGCCAGCCAGCATAAGCCTGATATTATTTTGTGCGACATTATGATGCCCGAACTGGATGGATATGGAGTGTTGTATTTACTCGGCAAAAACAGTGCTACCTCTGAAATACCATTTATTTTCCTGACCGCCAAGACCGAACGGATTGATTTCAGAAAGGCCATGGAAATGGGTGCTGATGATTACCTGACCAAGCCTTTTGATGATATGGAATTAATCACTGCAATAGAAACCAGAATCAACAAATGGCAAAAACAGAAAGATGCCTACCGCAGTACATTAAATCACCTGGAGAGACTATCGCTGAACCCGGGAGATGGGATGAACGAGCTTAAAGCGCTTATTGCCGGCCGTAAAATCAAACGCATAAAAAAAAAACAGGTGCTGTTTTATGAAGGAGACAGCCCTCAGGGATTATACCTGCTTATGGAGGGCAGCATCAAAATGATCAAACGAGCCCTTGATGGTCGGCAATTGATCACCAGTTTATATAAACCAGACGACTACATCGGCCTGGACTCGCTATTGCTTGAAGAAGCGTACACTGAGACTGCTGAGGCAACGGAACATACTTCGGTTTGTTTATTGCCAAAGGAACTTATTGTAAACTTATTGAACAAATATCCGGAAGTAAGTCGTCAGTTTATCAAAATATTGTCCAAAGACATCCACCAAAAAGAAGAACAGCTATTAGAACTGGCCTACCTTTCGGTACGAAAACGCATCGCACAGGTGCTATTGCGTTTAAGTAAGACCTCAGCCTCTCCCATCCTGTTAAACATATCAAGAGACGAGCTAGCTGAACTGGCCGGAGTTGCCCTGGAAACAGTAAGCAGAACACTTTCAGATTTTAAGGAAGAGGGCCTGATAGAAAAGAATGGCAATCAGCTATGCCTGATCGACATTAGTCGCATCACCAAGTTGAAGAACTAATCTGCTGTAAAAGGGTCCTGCTGATGACAAGCGCATTTTCATCATTTCGCCAGGCAGTTCGTTTAATTGGCTGCATAAACTAATAATATAAAAACGAGAATTCTGATAAAATGAACCAACCCAGTTCAAAACTTCTAGCTGAACCACAGACTGGACTGAGGGATGAAGGATCGGTTTGACGCTAAAGTTCAATTTTATCGGTGAGCTGATTATATTCCTCGAGTAAAACAATGTACTTCCGCATCCAGTAATGCACATGCTCTTCTGGAAGAGAGGGGTCTGACAATTTAAGATGCGTTTTATCTACCTTACCAGGTTGATCATCACTGAAACTCAAATCCTCACCAAGCTCTTTGCTGAAATCATGGTTGATGATCCTTCCTATAGCTGATAAAAGACTTATATCTAATGTACGCTGTTCAAACCAGTTATACAAAGTCCTTCGAGAGACCTTCATTCTTCTGGATACCTCACTAATGCTTATTTCCTCACGCCGAACTGCACGTTCCAGGATTCCCAACACATACGCCCCATAATAATTCTTAACAAAATTCACTTCATAAATTATCGGCGAGGCTGGGCTCACTCATTCCATAAAGCTGGTTTTCCAGGGTTTCATCCAAATGATAAATATCCTTGTAAAAAACCGGCAGTCCTTCCTGGATCTCACAAGTGAGGTATGTGATCTTAACCGGAACCGGGTTCCTCAGTATGAAGTTCCTTTTCTGATAGGCATTTACCGACTTCTGCATCAAGGGAATTTTACTTTCTGAACCATCGTACTTTAGTAGCAATTCAGCCAGTCTCTCCGCCTGCTGAACCCGGATGCATCCATGACTTAGCGCCCTTAGATCTCGCTCAAAAAGTGCTTGATTGGGGCTGTCGTGTAAATAAATATTGAATTTATTTGAGAATTGAAATACCAGCGCGCCTAAAGAGTTGTCGCAAGCATTGGACTGCCGGGCAAAATAATGCGCCGGATTACTATTTATCTGTCTTATCCTGTAACTGTTTATTGCAATATGCTTTCCCTTGATATCGTATATCTCATAATGATTGTGCTCAAAAAAATCCGAGTTTTTAATAGCCTGTGGCAAGAGCGTTTGCGTAAAAACATGTTGTGGAACCTTGCGGTCCGGTCCGGTAGTAATTTGAGTTACACTACTGCTCAACACAGGCGTTTGTGTTTCAGCTTTGCCCACGATTGCCTTAAAATCATAAGTGGTATCTTTTTCGTGTAGCTTTACTGAATAGGACGGAATATTGATGTGGATATAATTAAATCCATTAATATTCGCCCATCTTAGTCTCTCCATATTAATGGCAATTTTTCTTGCCTCAGTTTCGGGCACTTCATAACAGTCGTCGACATACTGTCCCTTTATCAGTCTCATATAACTTTGTAGTTGCTCATATTCCTTAGTCTTTGGTTGTACGCTGAGCAGGGTCAACATGAAGTCCTTTCCTTTTAGCGCACCGATGAGCTCAGATTCGGCACTAAATCCCTTTAACCCTCCACCATCTATCTTTGCTGAGCTAACTTCAGGGTTGAGCTTTCCGTAATGCAAATGGTTCATAAAAGTAATCAGCGCATCAGTCAGCAACAGATCATACTGAGCTTTGGCTACCTCACTGACCTTTTCAGGCTCATTGATCATGGTTCTTAAGCTGTCATAGGACAGTTTTTCTGGATGGTAATCGTTATGATTAAGTCCAAATTGAAGCACACAGTCCAGCAAAAGCATCCCCGTCCAGGTTTGGCCCGCCTTGTCTTTAGGTTTGATCCATGCATAATTAAAGCCGTTTGCCTTATAAAACCTTTTGACAGAGTTTGGATAACACAATTCAATACCGAAGGTTGACTTTTTCATTTCAGCTAAGATTGCCTGCTGAGATTTGGCTTCCTGGCATTTTACTGCTGAAACAGCACCTAACAAAAATACCAAATTCACTAAAATCTTCATATCCATTAAATTAAACCCTAAATTTCCAGGTTATTACGCGACTATTTAATGATCCGCGTCACGGATTAACTTGATTTAACACAGCTTTTTAAACCAGGAAGATCTGTTAAAAGACTCCTTATCGATTAAATTCCATGAAAGCTGTTCAGTGGTCTTGTCATTAATAAATAAGCAAAACGATCTTTTCTGAAGACCCCAGTCTGAAACCAAGCCATTTTCCCCTCAAAACGTGATGAATATCATGTATAAAACTGAGCTCCATCAATTGAAAAACAGTGAATTAAGGGAACATTTACACATTATTAAACCTTATGTTATGACACCTGCAACAACAATTGAAAACAATGAACTCGAAACAGAGTTACAGGAACTATTCCTCATTGGCAAGCAATGGACCACTGACCTGTCGTTTATCGAATGCGAATTGACCACGCTTAATAAGCTCTTTAAAAAAGCTTCCTTTATGCTGATCAAAAGTGATTTTGACAGACTTTCAGGTCTAAACCGTATTTGCGCAGATTTGAAAAATAGACTACGCGAATATTTCGGGCAACTTAAACCACTGATTACAGATCCAAAACAAACTATTGACTTCAGTTTAATAGATCAATATACGTTGCTGGAACGGGAATTGGAAGAGGCTCTGCAGCGCCTGCAGATATTCAAAAACAAAATCTTTCAAACCAATAAGCATCAGCTAAAAAATCCCAGTTCGACTACATCGTAAATCTGCTGAAGCGGATTGCGATCGGGAAATATGGGGGCCAACTTCAAAGAGTCTTCAGATTTTAATATCATATTTACGTATGAAATTTCTAATTATTGAAGACGAAGAAGGCTTAAGGCAAAGTATTGACCAGTATTTGACGGCTGAAGGAAATATTTGTGACTGTGCTTCAAATTATGAACAGGGATATCAAAAATTGTCTATTTACGATTATGACTGCGTTTTATTGGATTTAACCCTTCCTGATGGAGAAGGGCTTCAGCTCTTAAAGTATCTTAAAAAGCTCAATAAGGCAGATGGCGTACTCATCATTTCAGCGCGCAATTCCCTGGATCAGAAAATTGAAGGATTAAGCCTCGGTGCTGACGACTACCTGATCAAACCTTTCCATTTATCCGAACTTTATGCCAGAACACTAGCGATTATAAGACGACGTAATTTCAATGGAAACAGCCTTTTGAGTTTCAATGAACTGGAAATTGACACCGCCTCAAAGGAAGTCAAAGTAAATGGCCAGCTTGTGTACCTAACCAGAAAAGAATTTGACCTTCTTTTATATTTCCTGGTCAACAAAAACAAGGTGATTTCCAAATCCGCGGCAGTGGTGCACATATGGGGTGATGAAGCGGACATGGCAGATAGTTTTGATTTCATTTATACACATATTAAAAATGTAAGGAAAAAACTGACAGATTCCGGCTGCAAAGACTATTTTCAATCGGTTTATGGAGTAGGTTATAAATTCACCGATGCATGAAATTATTTACCAGTTACAACAGCATTTTATCTGTCATTACCCTTACAGGCCTCTTGATTATAGGATTCTTATTTTATCAGACATTAGGTCAATACATCAACAGGCAGATCGAGGACCACTTATATGAGGAGCTCCTGGAAGTAAAAGACTTTGCTCATGTTAAAAATATTCTGCCATCCCCCGAAGGTTTCGATGATGTAATCGTGGAGTATAAAAAAATACATAAGCTGAGCAATAGCCGCAGATCGTTTGCTGACACAAATTTCTACAATCCTAAAAAAAAACATAAAGAGTCTGCAAGATACCTGAAAACACAATTGGTGCTGAACGGGCAACCTTACGAAATACTCATCATCGCCTCAAAATTTGAACGTCAGGAACAGATCAAAAGCATCATCCTGATCATTTTATTACCTGTCATAGCGTTGTTATTGATTTTGTGGCTGGTCAACAAAATCCTGATCAGAAGAATGTGGTCGCCATTCAGACAATTATTAACAAACATCAAGGCATTTAACATTAATCAGGAGAAGGTTTTTGAGCCAATCCAAACCAATATTGAAGAATTTAAAGAACTGAACAAAGCTGTTCTTGAAGTATCCTTAAAGGTAAAATCGGATTATAAAGAGATCAAGCTGTTTACTGAAAATGCAGCCCATGAAATGATGACGCCTCTTGCAGTGATCAACTCCAAACTTGACACCCTGCTGCAGTCCAATTCACTGGGGAAAGAAGAAAGTGAAATCCTGTCAGATCTGTATAAAGCCACCTCGAAACTAACAAAATTGAATCAGTCTCTTTTACTCCTGGTGAAAATTGACAACAATCAGCTCCAGGCAAGGGAAGAAATTAACCTTAAGACTTTAATTGAAGAGAAACTCGGTTACTTCCAGGAACTCATTCAAAAAAGGAATTTGAACATACAATCAGAACTCGCCGAATTTATCATTTATGCCAACCGCTCCTTAGTAGAGATTTTGGTGAATAATCTTTTCAGTAATGCCATAAGACATAATTACGACGGAGGGTCCATTCGGATTACATTGACCGAAGATAACCTTGATTTTTCCAACACCAGCACACAGATGGGCCTGGATCCTTTAAAAATCTTTGAACGATTTTATAAAGACAACGCCTCTGATGGTACGGGACTGGGACTGGCCATTTTGAAACAAGTATGTATAAGAAAGAATTATCAGTTGAGTTACTGCTATCAACGGGAACAACACCACTTTAAGATTGTCTTTAAGCATTCCGAAAATAAAAATTAGATGACAAAACCTTAACATATTTTAACACACAACTTCACAATGTCTTCAGAATTCCCATAGATATTAGATTCATCAAAAGGCATACTGATGAAAATATTACTAATTATACTATTATCATTTGTTCCAGCTTCCTTAATCTGGAATGGCAATTTCAATGAGGCACAGCAGCAGGCTAAAGCCGGTCATCAACAGATCTTAATCAATTTTTCAGGATCTGACTGGTGTGGTCCATGCATTCGTTTAAGAAAAGAGATCTTCGAATCCGAAACCTTTGAGAATTACGCCAAACCACATTTGGTACTGGTGCGCGCAGATTTCCCCCGTCAAAAAAAGAATCAGTTGTCTGCAGCACAAATTGAACAAAATGAGGCTCTGGCAGAAAAATATAACCCGGACGGTAAATTTCCTTATACCCTGCTGGTGAACGAAGATGGAAAAGTCTTAAAATCCTGGGATGGCTATCCAAATGAAAGTCCTGAAAAGTTTGTTCAGGAAATCAAAACCACAGTATCCGGTAATTAACAAGCAATGAGAATCAAAGAATCCTGTCAGCGTATATTGAAGCTAATGGGCAATCGGTTTGAGTTCACGGTGATTGCTGAGGATGAAGCTGCCGGCCGAAAGGCAATTGATGCAGCTATAGCAGAGGTGAGCCGGATTGAAGCGCTGTTCAGCACTTTCAGAGACAGCAGTCAGACTAGCCTGATCAATCAGCATGCGGGTATAAAACCCGTAAAGGTAGATAAAGAGGTGGTTTCCCTTATCCAGCGGGCCATAAAAATATCGGATATTACCCAGGGCGCTTTTGACATTACTTATGGTTCTATTGATAAAAGCCTGTGGAATTTTGACATCAACATGACCTCGCTTCCGGAGGTTGAAACTGCGCTTCAATCGGTAAGTCTGATCAACTATCAAAACGTAATAATAGACACAGAAAATTCGACAATAATGTTGAAAAACAAGGGTATGCGCATTGGATTTGGCGGTATTGGCAAAGGGTATGCCGCAGACCGGGCCAAGCTTGTTTTGCAAAATATCGGTATCAAAGCTGGAATTGTTAATGCCGCGGGTGACCTGGTGACCTGGGGCATGCAGTTAAACGATAGACCCTGGACCATAGGCATCGCTGACCCGAACCAAAGCAACCTTCCCTTCTCTTCATTAAACATCAGCAACATGGCCATTGCAACATCTGGCAATTATGAAAAATATGCTACCATTAATGGCAAAAAATATTCGCATACCATTGATCCTAAGACCGGTCTTCCGGTTAGCGGAATCAAAAGTGTAAGTATCCTTTGTCCGAGCGCTGAATTGGCTGATGCCCTGGCCACACCAGTAGTGGTAATGGGCGTTCAGGTAGGTCTTGATCTGATCAACCAGTTGCAACATGTCGCATGCATCATTATAGATGATTTTGACCGTTTGTATACTTCCAAAAATATTAATGTAAAACAATGATATGAAAACGTCAATTCCAATATCAGTACTTCTAGGTACGAGCCTTTTTGCCCTCAGTTTGCTGAGTGCGTGCGCAACAGTGAAACCCTATCAAAAAAACAAGCTCAACGACGCCGAAATGACCTTATCGTCGAGACCAGCTCAGAAATTTGAACAAAGTTTCCAGCTCTACCGGGAAGGCGGATCGGGTGCCAATGGCGGAAAAAGTGGTGGTGGTTGTGGTTGTAATTAGCGGAAATAATGAGAAAAATTTATCTGCATGTACTCATGCTGTTCCTCGGTGTATTAGGTGCCAACGGACAAATTAAAATTAAAGCCACTCCTTCCGACACGAGCAATTACCAAAGCAGAAAACTCAAAATTGATGAAATTAACCTGGTATCAGCATATTACCATCAGGATGGGAACAATTCGGCTGTAACGGGTGGTATAGGAACTGAAAAACTAACAGATTTTGCAAACACCTTCGATTTGCAGCTGTCTAAATTCAACAAAGCAGGGAATAAAAACACTTTTCTGTTTGAACTCGGTGTAGACCATTACACTTCTGCTTCATCGGATAAAATAGATCCAGGCACCATCTCTTCTGCCTCCAGGGCAGACACGCGTGTCTACCCTTCGCTAAACTGGACACACAGTAATGAAAAAACAGGGAATGCTATCGGCTTTATAGGATCCTTTTCAACAGAATATGACTACCAATCCTTAGGGGCAGGATTTAACCTTACTCGTTTATCAAAAGATAAAAATACGCAGTTTGAAATCAAACTGCAGGCATTTTTGGATACCTGGAAAGTCATCCTACCCGTTGAACTGAGATCTGAAACCAATCCAGGCAATGGCAGGGAATCAAAAAGTGAGGGATCAAGTCCAAGAAATTCATTCAGTGCCGCTTTCTCTCTTTCCCAGGTCATCAACCAAAAGCTGCAGGCACTGATCATGGTCGAGCCAGCTTACCAGAAAGGTTTACTGGCCACCAAATACCAGCGCGACTATTTTACGGATGGCTCTTTAAGAGCAGAAACCTTGCCCGACAAGCGTTATAAGCTACCTATTGCAGCCCGGTTAAATTACTTTGCGAGTGATCAGGTCATCATCCGAACTTATTACAGATATTTCATGGATAACTGGGGCATCAGGGCCCATACTGCCGAAATAGAAGTTCCTGTAAAACTAACCTCATTTATCTCTTTAAGTCCTTTTTATCGTTATAACAAGCAAACCGGATCACGCTATTTCGCTCCCTATGGCCAACATGATCCTTCCGCTGCCTATTTTACCAGTGATTATGACCTATCTACTCTGAACAGTGATTTCTATGGCGCAGGGATACGACTTGCCCCACCCCATGGTGTATTTGGCTGGCAACATCTTAACATGCTGGAACTGAGATACGGACATTACAGCAGATCTACAGGACTGGTTTCTAACATTATTACCTTAAATTTAAAAGTAAAATAAGATTAACACAATCGCCATGGCTATTATCGAACCGCTAAGAAAAGATATTGACAATCCATCTGATATCAAAAAACATAGTGCCTCTGTTAGGGTATGGCATTGGCTGAACCTGCTAATCATTAGCGGATCATTATTAACAGTCTTGTTAAATTCAACCTTGTTAGATGTAAAAGGCAATACAAGCTATGTACAACAACAATTGCAGAAATCCGGTGTTTCTGTAACCCCCGGGCAAGCTAAAAGCGTAGCCCATGGCCTTGAAGACAAGGTTTGGGGCATCCATATCTATTTTGGTTACGCCCTGGTCGCAATATTGTTGTTCAGGTTAATTGCTGAAATTTTTCAACCTCGTAAACAAAAATTTTTCAGCAGCTTGAACAGTGCATATCAGACTTATCGCAGGCACAGTAAAAAATCCAATCTGGCTTTGCACGATCTTACCGTTAAAGCACTATACCTTATTTTCTACCTGCTGTTAATTATTATGGGCGTTACAGGACTGTCTATGGCATTTGATCAGGAACTGGGTATCAGCAAGGGGACAAGCCACAGCATCAAAGAATTTCATGGTTTCTGTATGTATTTGATCCTGATCTTTATTGGAGTACACATTGCAGGGGTATTACTGGCTGAAAGAAAAGAAAACAAGGGCATCGTATCAGACATGATCAATGGAGGTAAAACATCGTATGGAAATTGAGGAACATTATACCAACAGAAGCGGCTGGTTAAGGGCTGCAGTTTTAGGGGCAAACGACGGCATCCTTTCTACTACAAGTCTGGCAATAGGGATTGCAGCAGCAAGTACCACACGGGAACCGATTGTTCTTGCTGCACTGGCAGGACTGGTAGCAGGAGCATTATCCATGGCTGCAGGGGAATATGTTTCAGTAAGCTCACAATCGGACATCGAGGTCGCTGACCTGACGAGAGAAAAAGGAGAGCTGGAGAATACACCGGATGCGGAACTACAGGAGCTGGCCAATATTTATCGCCAAAGAGGCCTGGATGAAAACCTGGCCAAGCAAGTGGCAGTCCAACTCACTGCCCATGATGCCCTGGGGGCGCATGCTAAGGATGAACTGGGTATTAACGAGATCACCCAGGCGAAACCGATGCAGGCAGCATTAGCCTCAGCAGCTTCCTTCATCATTGGTGGCTTGCTCCCGTTGCTGGTTTCGATATTTGCACCAATAAAACTGATGCTCATTTACCAATATGGCTTTTCTATAGTATTCCTGGGCTTGTCAGCATTGGTTGCGGCAAAAGCAGGTGGTTCTAGCCGGGGAAAGGCCGTCCTGAGAATTTGCTTTTGGGGAACGGCAGCCATGGTCATGACCGCATTGGTTGGCTATCTTTTTGGGGTAAAAACCACCTGAGCAGGAATCAAGCAAAACAATGATCTGAATCACTCCTATGCTCGGGAATATAACCGATTTTTAAAGTATCAATCTTAAACAGATGCCTGCAAACAACTTTAATATCCCCGGATTATCGAAGCAAGAAGTGATTGCCTCAAGATCAAAAAATGGTGATAACCGTTTAACCTCTAAAAAGGAGTATGCGCTTATAGATGCCATTAAAAACCTGGCAAAAGAACCAATGGTTATTTTACTGATGGCCGCCGCGGTTATTTACCTCATTAGCGATCAATCGTCAGATGCCATTTTTCTGGCATCAGCAGTTATTTTAGTAGCGGCTATTTCACTTTATCAGGACTCCAGAAGCAGAAATGCTTTGGATAAACTGAAAACCTACAGTCAGCCACATTGCAAGGTCATCAGGGATGGTCAGACCACCGAGATTAAAAGTGAAGAAATTGTAATCGGTGATTATCTGATCATTCAAGAAGGTACCTCTGTTACCGCCGATGGCAGTATTGTTCATTCTAATGACTTCTCTGTAAACGAGTCTATACTTACCGGGGAATCCTTTGCGGTATATAAAGACAAAGACAGTACCGATCACGAGGTTTTCCAGGGCACCACTGTAGCCAGCGGGCTGGCCATAGCAGTGGTTACAGCGATTGGAAATGGCACCAAATTGGGAAAAATTGGTAAAAGTCTGGAAGATATCAAAGAAGAAAAGACACCACTAGAAATTCAAATCAACAATTTTATCAAAAAAATGGTGGTTGCCGGAGCAGCCGTTTTTTGCATCGTATGGGGCATTAATTACTTTAATTCCCTCGATGTACTGGATAGCCTGTTAAAGGCACTTACCCTTGCCATGAGTATATTGCCAGAGGAAATACCGGTGGCCTTCGCTACTTTTATGGCACTGGGGGCATGGCGCATGATGCAAATGGGGGTCGTGGTCAAACAGATGAAAACCGTAGAAACACTGGGCAGTGCGACGGTAATCTGCACAGACAAAACCGGAACAATTACCGAAAACAAAATGAGTCTTGCCAGACTATATCTGTTGGCATCCGATAAAATAGCAGCTCCTGACCAGGGTCTTAATGATGCAGAAAAAGCCCTGATCCGAATGGGGATGTGGGCCAGTGAACCTATTCCATTCGATCCAATGGAAGTCGCCTTACACCATGGTTATGCTGAAACTACATTCTCCGATGAACGCCCGGACTATAAAATGGTTCACGAATATCCTTTAGGTGGAAAACCGCCCATGATGACCCACATATTTGAAAATAAAAGCGGGATACGGATCATCGCAGCTAAGGGCGCCCCTGAAGCCCTGATTGCGGTATCGGTACTTGAGGCTTTTGAAAAAGAAAAGATTACAATGGCTGTTAACTCACTTGCCTCACAGGGATACCGCGTCCTGGCAGTAGGCCAATCGGATTTTACGGGATCTCAGTTTCCGGATCAGCAGCAAAAATTTAAGTTTAAATTCATCGGTATGCTGGCCTTTTATGACCCGCCCAAACAACACATTGAGCAAGTATTAAAGGATTTCTACCAGGCTGGAATTGCCGTTAAAATCATCACCGGGGACAATGCGGCAACCACCACCGCTATCGCCAGACAAATCGGGTTCAAAGGGTACGAAAAAAGCATCAGCGGTGATGAGCTTATGAAAATGCCGGAAAAAGAACTTCAGCGCACTGTAATGCAAATGAACATATTTTCCAGGATGTTCCCGGATGCGAAGCTCAAGATCATTAACGCCTTAAAATCAAACAATGAAATCGTTGCCATGACCGGTGATGGAGTAAATGACGGTCCTGCCCTGAAAGCCGCACATATTGGGATTGCAATGGGAAAAAGAGGCACAGAAATCGCCAGGCAAGCCGCTTCATTGATCCTGCTGGAAGATGACCTGGCCAAAATGGTAACTGCTATAGCAATGGGCAGAAGAATCTACACCAACCTGAAAAAAGCAATTCAATACATCATCTCTATTCACATCCCCATCATATTAACCGTATTTATTCCCTTAGCCCTGGGTTGGATTTATCCCAATATTTTTTCTCCCATTCACATTATATTTTTAGAACTGGTGATGGGGCCAACCTGTTCCATTATTTATGAAAATGAACCGATAGAGCAAAACACCATGCTTCAGAAACCGCGCCCTTTTTCTAACACATTTTTCAGCGGGAAAGAATTGACCACAAGCATCCTGCAAGGATTAATGATTACCGCAGGAACTCTATTTATCTATCAATATGCCGTTCAACATGGTTATGGAGAACTCCTCACAAGATCCATGGTATTTACCTGTTTAATCGCGGCAAATGTATTGCTCACTCTGGTTAACAGATCTTTCTATTATTCTCTACTTACTACCATAAAGTACAAAAACAACCTGGTATTTCTCATAATTATGATCACTATACTTATTTCAGGTGCTATTCTCTACATCAAACCATTAACAGTATTCTTTGGATTTCAGTCACTGAGCTTAATCCAGCTGTCCCTCAGTATTGGCATCGGATTCTCATCCGTAATCTGGCATGAATTTGTTAAATGGAAAAAGAGGCTTCAGTCGGTAACATAATGTTGAGTCATCGTAAATGCCAATTTTCCTACTGAAGTTTATTAGGATTTTCCAAAAAAAATATTCATTCTAGAATTGCTTGTCAATCTATTATTAAGTTATTAAATAATATTGCATTGTGGGAACAACAATCAATTTTCATCCTTTTAGAAGGAATTGAGTAGCATACAAACTGTATATTTATATATCCGGGTAAGGCCATATGAACAGGCTACAAAAGGATACTCAAAACCAAAGAACTTATACAAAATGGAGAAATCGAAAATGAAGATTTCCTGATTATTAAGAAAGACTGTGAGCAGAGTATCATGAGTATCTACAAAGCAGTAGGAATACCATGTTTATCAAAGAAATGGTAGTTTTAGCATTAACAAGAGAAAGATATAAAACCCTAAAAAACAAAATGTTAAATCACAAGAAACACTAAGTTTTCTAGTAAACTTTGCTAAGTTGACTATAGAAAATACGAACTGTCGTTAATAGTACATACAAAAACCTTAGTATTTGGATCTATGAAGGTGTTCGAATCCCATGTCCCCTCTTACAATTTTCAGAATTTCAATGTTACGTCCTCATTCTTTCGTATCAGACAAAAACAAACAACATATTGAAATACAGTAAATTAACTTAAAAAATATTTTTAGACGCTTAAATGAGATTGCTGAGTAATTTTATCTCTTCTATTTTTAGAAACTCAAAAACAAACACAATTCATTCGTTTTCAAATAGATATAAAAAAGCCGGAAAAGTGTTCTAAAAACAGACACTTTTCCGGCTTTGCGGAGGAAGAGGGATTCGAACCCTCGGTACCGTTGCCAGTACGACAGTTTAGCAAACTGTTCCTTTCGGCCACTCAGGCATCCCTCCGTATCTCGAAATCTCCCTTTCGAGGTTGCAAATATAGCAATTCATTAATATTTGCAAAAGAAATTTTATAGAGTTTGTTGATAATCTATTCGAACATGATAGATACTCATAAGCATTGTCTTGAATATCAGCTTTATAGTTTCGAGATCTTTTAATGTAATATCGCAATTATCTAATTGATTTTGCTCCAGTTTATAGTCAATTATGCGTTCAACCAGGTCATTTATGCTCTGGGCGTCCGGATTTTTCAGACTTCTTGAGGCCGCTTCCACCGAATCTGCCAACATTAAAACACCAGTTTCTTTAGAAAAAGGTATAGGTCCCGGATAGCGGAAGATATTCTCATCAACAAACTTTTCAGGAGAATTCTTCAAAAACGACTGATAAAAATAATCTACACGGGTATTACCATGGTGAGTTCTTATAAAGTCTATCACACTTTCGGGTAATTGATGCTTACGTGTGATCTCTATGCCCTTGTGCACATGTTTAATGATGATCTGGGCACTTTGTTCATATGGCAGCTTATCATGCGGACTAAGTCCGGTATTTTGGTTTTCAATAAAATATTGAGGATTCTCTATTTTACCAATATCGTGGTACAATGCCCCCGCCCGAACAAGCAATGAGTTCCCTCCTATTTTGAATATTGCGGCCTCGGCCAGATTTGCTACCTGCAAAGAATGCTGAAACGTACCAGGAGCTTTAAAAGCCAGCTCCCTTAGCAGTTTATTATTAGTGTTAGTAAGCTCAATTAATGCAACATCAGAGGTGATTCCAAACAGCCTCTCAAAAGCATAAATCAAAGGATAAGCAAGCAAAGAAAGCAATACACTAACAATAAATGGAACAAAATTCATCCATTCTATCTGACCGATAGCCCCTTCCCTCAATAATGCAATGCCAATAAAAGAAATAAAATATGCCGACAATATAAATAAAGCCGACAATAGCAATTGCTCTCTTTTAACCAAATTCCGAATACTATAGATAGCCACCATACCGGCAGTTGTTTGATAAAATACAAACTCAAAGCTATTTGGCACAAAGAAACCGGCAATCAGGATCACCAATAAATGCAGATATAGTGCCAACCTGGTATCAAATAATATCCTTATAATAATGGGGACTATACAAAATGGAATGTAATATAAACTAGGGAGACTAAGCTTTATAGCCCAAGATAAGGCCAAAAGCATACTCGTCGTTACCAGTAATATCAAAGAAAGCTGACGGTTGTCGGCAAATATATCCTTGCGAAACAAGTGTAAAAACACCATTAGCAAACAAACATTAAAGCCTACAAGCAGGATCTGACCAAAATAAACCAGGCTGCTATCACCAATTGTTTTAGACTGCGCTTCATATATTTCCTTAAATGACTGCAGCTTTTGGTAAATCTCGTCGTCAATCACATTATTTTTAGCAATGATCAGCTCGCCTTTCTGAACCATTCCTCTGGTTGTAGAAAGACTATTTATTGCATTCTCTTGTACGATAGCCGTCAATTTCTCATTAAAAATAATGTTGGGCTGCAAATGATCTTCAACAAGATTAACAATTACCTCCTTAACTTTCAGATTTACAGACTGGAAATTATCTTTAAAATAATCAAGAGCAGTTTGTACGGTAAATACATCTTGAGTACTAACCGCTTTACTTATATTATTATCCAGCAAAGAGAAATCATAATTCTTACTTCCTTTTTGATGTTTGGCATTAATTGCAATAATCCCCTTATCGTAAATCGATTTTAAAAGTTTAAACGAGGCCTGTCTGTATTGTTCCTTTTCATTTTCTGGAAGGGCATTACTTCTCCACTTTACATCAAACTCATTTAAATAAGCCTCTTCAACATCATTAATCAGATACTTATTTATAGTATAAATAGGCAATACATTATTTAATGCATCCTTTTTATCTGTATCTACTTGTGGGTTTGTCTTTAATATTGCAAAATTAAATGGAGATATAAGGTCCTTATTTTTCCAGATCTCTCCCTTTTCAAATTCGTACCTGAAACGTGGCTGTTTTGGTAAAAAAGCAGTTATTATCAATACAGAAAGCACCATCATGATATACTTAATGTTTGATGTATACTTACGGTAAAGTACCCTGTGAGAATTCTTGTTGATTTTTGCCAAAGCGATTTATGTTGAATTTGATTCAAAAATAACATTAATTTTTCATTTGAATGTTTGTTTTATTGCCTTTAAAGCTATAATGGATTTTAACTATCGACTCTTCATATACAAAAAACAACCTGGATACCTGCTAATTAACTATTGTTTTAATGGAAAATTATTGCTTACTTTATGATATCAAATTAATATCATTATGTATCAGGAAAAAATTATTACTCCGCCTGCGGGCATTCGAATGATTGCTGTATTTATTGCGCTCATATTATTTTGCGGATTACTGGCAATGGCAGCTCAAAGTTTTGTAGTTGTAGAAGTTATTTTAGCCATTTGTGGTTTTTTAATACTGCCTGGCTTTATCATCAACAACCCAAATGAGGCTAAAGTACTCACCCTTTTTGGCGAGTATGTAGGCACAGTTAAAACCGATGGCTTCTTTTGGGTTAACCCTTTAACCATTAAAAGAAAGGTATCATTAAAAGCGAGAAACCTAAACGGGCATCAGATTAAAGTAAATGATAAGCTTGGAAATCCAATTGAAATTGCAGCTGTTGTAGTTTGGCAAATAAAGGAAACTGCAAAGGCAACATTTGCAGTTGAAGACTACCTGCAGTATGTAACAATACAAAGTGAAGCCGCCGTTAGGCATTTGGCCAATATTTTTCCATATGATAATTTTGAAGATGAAGAGGCCACAATTACCTTAAAAGACGGTGCAGAAAAAGTAAGCTCATTACTTGAAGCCGAATTAAGCGAAAGATTGTCGCGCGCAGGAATAGAGGTTGTTGAAGCCAGAATTTCTCACCTTGCCTATGCCCAGGAAATTGCAAGTGCGATGTTACAGCGCCAACAAGCTACAGCCGTAATTGCTGCAAGGAAACTTATTGTGGAAGGTGCAGTTGGAATGGTAGAAATGGCTTTGGATAGACTTTCTGAAAAAAATATCGTAGAATTGGATGAGGAACGCAAAGCGGCTATGGTTAGTAATCTTCTGGTAGTGCTATGCGGTGACCGTAATGTTCAACCCGTTGTTAATACCGGGACATTATATAATTAACAATTAGATATGTCTGAAAAAGATAAAAAAGCTTTTGTTCTCAGAATAAACCCTGAACTACTTAAAGAGATTGAGAAATGGGCCGGAGATGAGTTTAGGAGCACCAACGGACAGATAGAATTTTTGCTCAATCAGGCCGTAAAATCCAACAGGAGAAAACGGTTAAACAAAAATGATACAGATCAATAATGTTAAAAATGGTCAGTTATAACCACTGAATGACTGTAATTATATAACTTTGCTTTCAACTAACTTAAAACACAGTAAATGAGAGAAGTAGTAATTGTATCTGCTATCAGAACTCCAATTGGTAGCTTTGGAGGTGCATTATCAAGCTTTTCTGCTACCCAATTAGGCGCTTTGGCCATCAAAGCGGCAGTGGAAAAAGCAGGACTAAAGCCCTCAGATATTCAGGAAGTTTACATGGGCAACGTCTTATCAGCCAATATTGGTCAGGCGCCTGCAACACAGGCAGCTAAATTCGCTGGTCTGCCCGATCTTCCTGCCACCACAATTAATAAAGTGTGTGCATCCGGCACAAAAGCAATCATGCTTGCTGCTCAAAGTATTGCACTGGGAGAAATTGATATCATTGTTGCCGGAGGAATGGAAAGTATGAGCAATGTTCCTTACTATTTGGATAAAGCACGCACCGGTTACCGTTTAGGTCATGGTCAGATTACAGATGGTCTTCTTAAAGATGGCCTGTGGGATGTTTATAACGATTACCACATGGGTTCTGCCGCCGAATTATGTGCTTCAGAATGTGGAATCAGCAGAGAAGATCAGGATGCTTTTGCAATCACCTCTTATAAAAGAGCACAAACAGCACAAACTGAAGGAAAATTCGATTCAGAAATAATTCCGGTAGAAATAAAAGACCGCAAAGGCGAAATAACACTTGTTTCTAAAGATGAAGAACCCTTTGCTGTTAAATTTGATAAAATACCCGGTTTAAAACCGGTATTTAAAAAAGATGGAACCGTTACCGCGGCCAATGCTTCAACACTTAATGATGGCGCCGCAGCTCTTGTTTTAATGAGTGCTGATAAGGCAAAAGAACTTGGATTAAAGCCCTTGGCCAAAATCCTGGCTTATGCTGATGCACAACAGGCACCTGAATGGTTTACTACTGCTCCATCTAAAGCAATTCCATTAGCATTAAAAAGAGCTGGCAAAAGCATTGCCGATGTTGATTACTTCGAAATTAACGAAGCATTTTCTGTAGTTTCACTTGCAAACAATAAGGAACTTGGACTTAATGAAGAAAAAGTGAACATAAATGGCGGAGCAGTTTCCTTAGGTCACCCACTGGGGGCCTCGGGTGCACGAATTGTAGTTACACTACTTTCCGTTCTGGCACAAAACAATGGAAAAATAGGCGTAGCCGGAATATGTAATGGTGGCGGTGGTGCCAGTGCAATAGTTATAGAAAAGATTAAATAGATGCGAAAGAGGTTAAAACCTTTGATACTCATAATGATACTATGCTGCGCCACAGCAACGCTTAAGGCACAGCATAGTTTTGCTTTTAACAATGGTCCTGCAATGCATAAATTCCAGGATTCATTAAGCAAGCTTAGTGAAGAGACATTTAACGCGACCAGCAACTCTGAGCGGTATACTAAAAATGCGACTTTTATAAAAACATTGGTGAACTCCCTAAAAACTCAGGGATCTTTTCTTTATCCTTTCGATTCATTAAAAAAAATTACCATTCTTAAATCGCCTGATAACTCGTTCAGGATATTCTCATGGTATGTGCCTCTTGATGATGGTTCTTATCGTTTTTTTGGCACCATTCAAATGGCCACAAAAGATGGAAAATTAAAAATGTTTCCTCTTATTGATGATACTGCTAATATTAAGGATACCAATGGCATTAATGGCAATAAAAACTGGTATGGTGCCCGGTATTATGAAATCATACCGGTTATTATGAATGGTCAACAACCTTATTACGTATTAATAGGCTGGAAAGGAAATAGTTTAAAAACTTCTAAAAAGGTGATTGATGTGCTTTCTTTTAATAAGGAACAACAACCCATTTTTGGTAAGCCTGTATTTGAAGAAGCCAAAAGTAAAGCTACCAGGAACAGGATAGTTTTTGAATACAACAAACAAAATACAATGACGGTAACGCTCGATAAGAACGTTAATATGATTGTATTTGATCACCTGGCCCCTATTTCGGAAGAAATGACGGGAAATTTTGAATATTATGCATCCGATTTAAGTTTTGATGCGTATAAACTATTAAACGGACGATTAAAGCTAGTAGAAAACATAGAATTAAAGAATGAGCCGAACCAGATGGACGACCTTTTTTCAGATCCGAAAGACAAGAAAATTAAGGCTATAAAGAAGCTTTAAGTGTATTTAATACACCTTTGATGGAAATTAAAAATTTGGGAGTTTGCCATCATGTGCCTATCTTGCGCGATGCTTATTTTTACAAAAAGAGGGAAAAGCACAATCAACTAACATAAAAAACTCCGAAACAAAACATAAAATCCTGATATAAAACGCATGTCAGGTTGATATAGCATTAGATTAATATACTTGAACTAACTAAACTTACTATAAATAACACACAAGAAAACTAAAATGGATACAAAAAATTTGGATACGCCAAATAACTTTTTTGAAAGTAAAGTGCTGGGGCATCCCGCTGGACTGTTTGTTTTATTCTTCACAGAAATGTGGGAAAGATTTTCCTACTATGGTATGCGGGCCCTATTGGTCATGTTCTTTACAGCATCTGTTTTAGGAGATCATCCAGGCTGGGGCTGGCCACGGGAACATGCGATGTCGCTTTTCGGATCATATACCGCTCTGGTATATCTGTCCACTATGCTTGGCGGTTACTTTGCAGATAAATTAATTGGATTTAGATGGGCTGTAATTGTTGGGGCTTTATTGATGACTTTAGGTCACGGTTGCATGGCGGTAGAAACGCCATTTTTCATTTACCTTGGTCTTGGCCTATTGGTTTTTGGAACCGGTTTTTTCAAACCAAACATGACCTCAATAGTATCTTTAATGTACAAAGACCATCCTGAAAAGAAAGATGGTGCATACACCATTTTTTATATGGGTGTAAATGCAGGTGCATTTTTTGGAATATTATTATGTGGTTACCTGGGCGAAAAGGTTGGGTGGAGCATTGGTTTCGGATTGGCGGGAGTTTTCATGCTGTTCGGCTTATTACAGTTCTATTTCACTCAGAACATCTTTGGAGACATCGGCTTAAAACCACTTAAAACAAGAGATATTGTAATCGATAAAGATGATGTCGACAACAGGGTTCCATTTACATTATGGCAGGTTATCGTTGTTCTTCTTTGTTCCGCTTTAGGTTTAATCTGGGTTATTAACGATCCTATTTCCAAGATATCCCACGGAGCAAGCAACCTGCTAGACTTCAAAATAGCTGGAATGGAAGGAACCAATTTCACTATATTATTAGCACTGGGATTGTTTCTGTTCTTATTATTTTACAGGCTAACAAAATATTCAAAGGTAACTAAGGAAAAATTATACGCAGTTACCTTTTTTGCATTCTTAACCTTTTCATTTTTCGCTGTTTTTGAACAAGCACCGGGTACATTAACCATCTTTGCCAGAGATTATACCGACAGAATTTTGGTTGGTAATTCAAGTTTGATCTTCTTAATTGCCAACTCATTAATTGCTGTAGTTCCTTTAGGAATTATCACATGGGTTTTGTTTCTATTATTTAAGCAAACCTTCAAAAAATATGGCCTGGCTAATATTATCCTAAGCATCAGCTTTGTGATCATATGGATCATTACTATCTGGATGTTAGTGCGAGATTTTTATGGAGCAGGGTTTTTAAACCTCTCAGATTCTACTTTAGCTTCGCTTAAAATTGAGAAAGTAAAAGAAAGCCTTACCCAAATCCCGGCTTCATGGTTTAGTGTACTTAACTCATTGTTTATTATCACTCTTGCTCCATTGTTCTCTAAATGGTGGGAAAGCAGATTTAATCCTGGTGCAAACGTTAAGTTTGGTATAGGTATGATCCTATTAGGCCTGGGAATGGCATTTCTTGTTTTTGGTGCCAGAGACATTGTTCCTGGTGCAAAAACAGCCTCAGTAAGTATTTTTTGGCTGATCATGGTTTACCTTTTCCATACCATGGCTGAACTTTGCATCTCTCCTGTAGGTCTTTCTTACGTAAGTAAACTTGTTCCTGCCAGAATGATTGCCTTTATGTTTGGTGTATGGTACCTGGCTATTGCTATTGCCAATAAAGTTGCAGGTATACTTGGAGAAAACGCTGATAGAATTGCCTCAGAAAAAGGGATTAGCTATTTCTTCTTAATCATAACAGGTGTTGCCGTTGCTATTGGAGTAATGTCTATCCTGTTAACTCCAGTGATCAAAAAATTAATGCACGAAGTAAGATAAGCTAACTGAAATAACAATGCAACATAACATTACGCTGGAGGAGATCCAGGACTTTAAGGGGAAATACCCAAAACAGCTTTGGGCTTTGTTTTTAGTGGAAATGTGGGAACGCTTTTGCTTTTACGGTATGCGCGGTATGCTCACCATTTTCATGATCGACAAGATCGTAGGTCTTGCACTTACAGATAAAGATGCCAATCTGCAATACGCCGCTATTCAGGCATTCGTTTATGCATTCACATTCCTTGGTGGTATTTTTGCCGATAAAGTCTTAGGCTTTAGAAAATCACTTTTCTTTGGCGGAATGATCATGATCCTCGGCAATTTAATCATTGCGGTCTCCCCAAAAGAGTTCTTTTATATTGGTATTACCCTTTCTATTATCGGTACAGGTTTTTTCAAACCAAACGTATCGTCGATGGTAGGCGATTTATATAAAGAGGGTGATGCCCGCCGGGATGCAGGTTACGGAATGTTCTATGCAGGTATCAATATTGGTGGTCTACTTGGTGGCGCACTTTGTGTATACCTGGGTAAATATGTTTCATGGAATTATGCCTTCCTTGCTGCCGCAATTGTTATGGCTTTAGGATTGGTAACCTTCCTCTTTACACAGAGAACATTAGGCCCTATTGGCGATTCACCTTTAAAAAACATGACTGTCTCGAAGAAAAGAGCACGTGAAATTGGTGTTTACCTCTTTTCTCTGATCTCTGTTCCGTTGATTTTGATAATGGTTCAAAACACGCATTATACAGATTATTTCATGTATACCATTGCGCCATTATCAATTATTTATTTCCTGTATGAGACGTATAAAGTTAAAGACAGAAAATTTCAGATGAAATTGTTTGCCGCATTTATCTTTATCTTCTGCTACTTCTTGTTCAATGCCATTTACGAGCAAAGCGGTGGTTCACTGGCTCTTTTTGCAGAAAAAAACTTGTCGCACACCCTTTTATTCTTCAATATCGATCCTAACGTAGTAAACAACAGTTCTAATTCTTTATTCGTAATTATATTTAGTCCTTTAATTGGTTTACTGTGGTTATGGCTCGCTAAAAAGAAAATGGAACCAAACTCGATTATCAAATTTGGTGTAGGATTCTTGTTCCTGGCAGCATCCTTTTACATCTTCTTTTATACTCGTTTTTTTGCCGATGCAAATGGTGTAACTTCATTAAATCTTTTCACACTGGGCTATTTGGTAACCACCATTGGCGAACTTTGCTTAGGCCCGATCGGTATGTCGCTGGTTACGCAATTATCACCTAAAAAATTAACAGGTATGATGATGGGTATGTGGTTTTTAGCAAGTGCATTCGGACAGTTTGCCGCAGGAAAACTTGGAGCAGAAATGTCTGTAAGCGGAGACAATGTATCTTTGCTAACCAAACTGGAATCCTATACTTCAGGATATTATCAGCTGGCTGTTTATGCCGCTATTGCCGGAGTATTTTTAATCCTTTTCTCTCCTTTAATTAAGCGATTGATGCAAGGTGTAAGCTAAAATTTAGCTGTTTTAACATATTTTAACCCTTAGTATAATCTATATTAAGGGTTTTTTCATTTAGAATCCATAATTTCGCTACTTAATTTATTTTACGTGTCAGACAGTCTAGTAATAATACCTACCTACAACGAGAAAGAAAATATTGAGAGAATCATTAGAAAGGTTTTTTCGTTAAGCTATTTCTTCGAAATATTAGTTATTGATGATGGTTCCCCTGATGGCACAGCCGAAATAGTTAAGAACCTCCAGAAAGAATATCCGGCACTTCATTTAGAACAAAGAACAGGCAAACTAGGACTTGGAACGGCTTACATTCATGGTTTCAGATGGGCGCTGGCCAAACCTCAATATGAATATATATTTGAGATGGATGCAGATTTCTCGCACAATCCGGATGACCTGATACGTTTACGCGAAGCCTGTGTTAATGGTGCAGACGTTGCAGTGGGCTCCCGTTATGTTAGAGGAGTTAACGTAGTTAACTGGCCTATGAGCAGAGTGTTAATGTCTTATTTTGCCTCTATGTACGTGCGTTTAATTACACGGATCGACATACAGGATGCAACTGCCGGCTTTAAATGTTACCGCCGCAAAGTGCTTGCTACTATTCCGTTAGACAAAATTAAGTTTGTTGGCTATGCCTTCCAGATTGAAATGAAGTTTACAGCCATTAAATACGGATTTAAGGTAGAGGAAGTTCCCATTATATTTACAGATCGTACAGAGGGTACTTCAAAAATGAGTACACGGATTTTCAGGGAAGCTTTTATTGGAGTAATCCAAATGAAAGTATGGAGCTGGTTCAGGAAATACGACAGGATTTAATCTATTCCTCTTTTCTCGGCTTTCCATCACGCATCATCGTTCCAAAATCCCAATCCTTATCCATAGCTAAAACGATCTTCACAATTCTTTTGGTACGGGTAGCTTCTGTTTTAGCCGAGTTAAGCCAATTGATATACCAATTTTGATGTGATTTAGGTTGTTTTAAAAAGTTTTTAAGCAGATGAGGCTCATCAGAAAGGCAGACCTCCAGATCTTCTGGCACCTCTATTTTAAAAGTTGTATCCTCTTCTAAAGCCAGTTCTAAAACTCCACCCAGATCTTTCTTGAGCTGCTTGCGAATGCCCGCATTTAGCGCCATAATAAAGTTCCCCTCTCCCATGGGCACAAGTGCTATGCCTTCAATTTCAATGTGATCCAAACGACCCTTTACCCGATAACTCTTCCTGCAATCGGGCTTAATCATATTGGCAATAGCAAGTGGAATAAAAACATAAGTCCAGCCTGTTTTTTCCCCCATTTCGGCAAAACGCTCTATTTCTGCTTTAAAAGTAACCATAATAGCTTTAAAATTTCTCCTCTATACCTAAGCCAAACAATGCAAAATCATATTTAACCGGATCCATAGGATCAAATTTAAGCAGTTCATTTGTAAGTTCCACTGCAGTGCGCCAATCCGTCTGTTTTCTTTCAATTAAGCCAAGCTTACGCGCTACCCTATCCACATGCACATCACATGGACATATCAAATCTGAAGGCTTAATTGTGTTCCAGATCCCGAAATCAACACCCTTATTATCTTTCCTTACCATCCATCTTAAAAACATATTTAAACGCTTACAGGTTGATTTTTGCATTGGCGAAGAAACATGCTTTATCGTTCGTCTGGGATAGTCTGGAAGAGAAAAGAAATAAGACCTGAAATAATTAAGAGATCTTTCAGTTTTTGGCTCCTGCTGAGTTAACTCTGATAACATGCAGCTCGAAGAAGCATACTTTGTGTATCCATGTTGAAGCTCATCAGTTAAAAAATCAGTTCTAAAAACATCAGAAGGAGATAAAAATGCTGTCTCAAGGCTATCGAACTGTTGATAGTGCTGATTAAAAAATGCCACGAAATACAGAAGATCCGTATCGTTAAAAGTTCTGTGTTTAAAACCCAGCAATCGCTTTAAATCATCCTCGCCATGATGCAGCATAAAATTATGCGGATCATTATCCATCCGCTCAAACAGCTCAATACACTTGTTAATGATGGTCTTTCGTTGCCCCCAAGCTAAAATTGCCGCAAAAAAAGCAGCAATTTCAATATCTTGTTTCTTAGTATACTGGTGTGGAATACAGATTGGGTCATTTTGAATAAAGTTTGGTCGGTTATACTGATCAACCTTTACATCCAAAAATTCTTTAAGTTCTAAAAATTCCAAGGTGTAATGTTTAAGATAACTGTATTAATTAAATTATGTAATCTCGAGGTTTACAATACGTCATCTCGAAATGAGGAACGATTGAGAGATCTCTTGGTCAGGATATTCAAGGAGATCTCTCTCTTCTTTCGAGATGACGGAATGACGAGATGACTTGCTGAATTAACTTAATGCCTGTTCTAAATCGGCGAGCAAATCATCAATATCCTCCACACCAACACTTAAGCGCAACAGGTTATCTGTAACTCCTACTTTCTCACGTTCTGCTTTAGGGATAGAACCATGAGTCATTGTAGTTGGATGGTTAATTAAAGATTCTACTCCGCCAAGAGATTCTGCAAGTGTAAAAACCTTAAAAGAAGAAGCCACGCGGAATGTTTCCTGAAGATCAGCACCTTTTAATGTTATAGACACCATACCCCCAAAACCACGCATTTGTTTTTTTGCAATATCATGGTTAGGATGATCTTCGAAACCCGGCCAGTAGATCTTATCAATTTTTGGATGATTTTTAAGATAACGGGCCACTTTCTCTCCGTTCTCACAATGCGCTTTCATTCTTAAGTGAAGCGTTTTAATACCTCTCAGCACCAAAAATGAATCCTGAGGTCCTGGAGTTGCTCCGCAGGCATTGTAAATAAACCAAAGGTCCTTATAAAGCTGATCATCGTTTACAAGCAAAGCGCCCATTACCACATCAGAGTGACCACCAATGTATTTGGTTACAGAGTGCATCACAATATCAGCACCTAAGTCCATTGGATTCTGCAAATATGGAGATGCAAAAGTATTATCAACAGTAAGAATTAACTTATGCTGTTTAGTAATTTTAGCAACACCCTCAATGTCAATGATCCTCATTGTTGGATTGGTTGGCGTTTCTATCCAGACCAATTTAGTATTTTCATTGATGTGTGGTAGTATGTTTTCCGGTTTCGATAAATCCAGAAAATGAAACTTAATGCCATACTTTTCATAAACCTTGGTAAATATGCGATAAGAACCACCATAAAGATCGTTCCCCGTAATCACTTCATCGCCAGGCTTCAATAACCTTAATACAGTATCTGTAGCGCCCATTCCGCTCGAAAAAGCCATTCCATATTTAGCATTTTCTAATGCTGCCAAACAATCTTCAAGTGCTTTACGAGTTGGATTAGTACCTCTCGAATATTCAAACCCTTTGTGGTCACCCGGCGACTTCTGCCAGTAAGTAGAGGTTTGATAAATCGGGGTCATCACTGCTCCCGTTGTAGGATCAGGCTCTTGTCCGGCGTGGATCGCTTTAGTTGCAAATTTCATATATTATCGTTCTGCTCAATTTCTGATTTAAACTGGTAACCCAGGTTTTTACTGGTTGGATAACCGCTTGAAGCCAGCATTGATTGTTTTTGATTTAAAGTTACTTCTTTTATTTCTGCAAAAGGGGGTAATAAAAGATCAGAGTCCAGACAGTGAAGAATAGATCGCTCTATAATATCTGTTAGCTTTTCTTCCGTTACAACGTTTTCAGCCATGCTTTGGTATAAGAAATCAAGCGCACCCTCCCCCTCAACCATAAAATGCTTTTCCTTATTAACCAGTATACGTGCAATCAGCGATCCCTCATCTGCCAACCTGTTATATTTCACAGAATCAGCAAGGAAATTATGGATATAAATAGTTCCACAAAAACTTAGAGACTCATCTTCTTTGATGTACTTTGTTTGGTATATGGAATGTGTTTTATCAAAGGCAAACACATTGGTATGCATAGAAACCATCAACATATCACCTGAAAACTTAAGCTGACCTTCAAATTTACCGCTTTCCTTAAAATGCACTTCAACAGAGGGATCTTTGACCACATAATCTGTTTGCAGCTTAACCGCAATTTTAGAAAGCTGGGTCTTCAGCAAGCCAAAGACCTCAGTAGTGTTTCTAAATATCTTTTGTTTTAATGAAGCTTTACTCTCGAATTCGCTCAGTATTTTACTGTAGTTGTCAGTTTCCATTCCATTAAAATTTAGTAAGCGCGTGCAAATAATACCCTTTGGGTAGATGGCTTACCTGAGTAAATACAAACCCCTTCTTCCAGCTTATTATCTAACGGGATACACCTAATGGTAGCTTTAGTCTCTTCTTTAATTTTTTGCTCTGTTTCAGGTGTTCCATCCCAATGTGCAGCAATAAATCCGGCTTTACCATCAAGCAATTCTTTAAACTCATCATAAGAATTGGCATCAGTAGTATGCTCAGTTCTATAGTCGAAGGCTTTGTTATAGATATTTTGTTGAATCTCTTCTAAAAGCTGTGCAATATGAATTTCAAGGCCTTCCTGAATTACAGTTTGTTTTTCTCTGGTATCTCTTCTTGCAAGCTCAACGGTGCCGTTTTCCATATCTCTACCACCAATAGCCAGACGAATTGGCACCCCTTTAAGCTCATATTCAGCAAACTTAAAGCCCGGACGCTGCGTATCACGGTCGTCGTATTTTACAGAAATCCCTAAACGTTTCAGCTTTGGCATTAATTCGTCAACAAATGTTGAGATCTTACTTAACTCCTCATCGCCTTTGTAAATAGGAACAATAACAACTTGTATTGGAGCTAGTTTTGGAGGAAGTACCAGACCGGCATCATCGCTATGCGCCATAATCAATGCACCAATTAAACGTGTAGAAACACCCCACGAGCTTGCCCAAACGTGCTCTATCTTACCTTCTTTGTTCGTGAATTTTACATCAAATGCTTTAGCAAAGTTCTGTCCAAGGAAGTGAGAAGTTCCAGCTTGCAACGCCTTTCCATCCTGCATTAATGCTTCAATGCAATACGTATCTAAGGCTCCTGCAAAACGCTCATTTGGCGTTTTTACACCTTTTACCACTGGCAAACCCATCCAGTTTTCAGCAAAATCTGCGTAAACATCAAGCATCTTTCTTGTCTCTTCAATTGCCTCATCAGAAGTTGAGTGAGCGGTATGTCCTTCCTGCCATAAAAACTCAGTAGTACGCAAGAACAAACGGGTACGCATTTCCCAACGCACAACATTTGCCCATTGATTTATCAACAAAGGAAGATCCCTGTAGGATTGAATCCATCCTCTATAAGTATTCCAAATGATGGTTTCAGAGGTTGGTCTAACGATCAATTCTTCTTCCAATTTGGCTGTTTCATCAACAATAATGTTCCCATTTCCATCATTTTTAAGACGATAATGTGTCACAACGGCACATTCTGTTGCAAAACCTTCAACATGAGAAGCTTCCTTTGAAAAATATGACTTTGGAATGAATAACGGGAAATAAGCATTACTGTGTCCTGTATCTTTAAATTTTTGGTCTAAAATAGCCTGCATCTTCTCCCAAATGGAGTATCCATAAGGTTTTATCACCATGCATCCCTTAACGGATGAGTGTTCTGCCAGGTCAGCTTTTATAACAATGTCGTTATACCACTGGGAATAATCTTCGTTTTTACTTGTAATGCCTTTGCTCATAGCTGAATGGAACGTTTTTTGTGTTAAATGACTTGTAATGTAGGCTACAAATTTATAAATTTATACCTACAAAAAAATTGCAACACACAAACAACACATATAGTTATGAAACCTAACCATTTATTCACAGGAATGCTCGTCTTAGCAGCCATAGCTGTTACGTCTTGCTCTGCGCCAAGGCTTGCGCAGCAAAGTGCCAATACTGATGATGACGTTTATAGCAGTACGGTGAAGGCAAAGGTTTATACCCCCGCTCCTCAACAAGTACAGCAACCTCGATACGACGATCAGCAATATGCTGATGAACAATATGATGAGAGTGATTATTACGGAACAAGTGATTACTATTACGATCAGGATTACTCATCTCGTATAAACAGATTTTATTACTCAAGTCCTTTCAGAACTTACTACGATCCATATTATTATTCTGGGTGGTATTCTTCTGGTTCATTGGACTTTGGATATAGTCCATTCTACAACAGCTACTGGAATTCTCCTTATGGAGGCTGGGGATTTGCAAGTTCTCCTTTCTGGGGTTACAACAACTTTGGCTGGAATAACTACTACTACGGCGGTGGCTATTACGGAGGAGGCCTTTGGGGCGGTGGTTTATGGGGTGGCGGACTGTGGGGCGGTGGCTATTACACCGGCAGAACTACCAATGTACCTGATTACAGGGCCAGACCATCTGTGGGTAGAGAAAATGGAGTTGGCGTGAATCGCAGATATGCAAGACCGGCAACCAGAGTAGATGCTGATGGAAATATCATTCCTAACAGAGCCAGACCTTCAAGAACTAATGCTGATGGAACAGTTTCAACAAGACCGGGCAGAGTACCGTCTGATGGCCAATCTACCAGACCTTCTCGTGGCGAAGCAACAAGACCTACGCGTACTGAAACAGTAAGACCTACAAGAGAAAGTGCTCCGGCCCGTCAGCCAGAAAGCAGACCTAGCTACAGCCCTCCTGCAAGAGAAAGCAGTGGTGGTGGAAGAAGCAGCAGTGGTAGCAGCGGCGGCGGTGGTGGCGGTGGCAGATCATCAAGATCAGGAAGAGGATAACTTAAAGTGCCCTGCATCACGCAGGGTGCACTTAAAATCTATTATTAAGATACATGAAAAAACTGATACTATCTCTGGTGGCTACAGTAGCCATCTCAGGAACAACATACGCCCAGATTTACTCGCCTGATGCTTTAAAATTCTCTCAAACCAATTATGGTAGCACCTCCAGATTTAAAAGTATGGGTGGAGCGCAAATTGGAGTTGGCGGAGACATGAGTTCAATTGGCGGTAACCCGGCAGGACTAGGAATGTTCACTAAATCTGAATTCAGTGTAACTCCTGAATTCAATAATTTCTCTGGAAATGCAAACTTTCTGAACCAAAACACAAAATCCACAAAAGACAACGTAAACCTTAACCATATTGGTCTGGTACTTTTTAGCCCCGCTATTAGAATGAAAGGGCAAGACACCCAACGGGGGGTGGTAAGTACTGTGTTCGGAATTGCCTACAACAGAAACAATGATTTTACCGCTAATTTCAATTACGGTGGATCAAACCCAAGTAATTCAATCGTAGATTATTTTGGTGATCTGGCAAATTCAAACGGCTTAACAAATGGCTCTGTACAAAAAGACGCTTATGATGGGTACCTTTTAGATTACGATGGGGTAAAAGACGAATATTTTGCGTCTACAAATGTACCTAACACACAAAAGAAAAGTGAAGTAAGGTCTGGTTCTACATCTGAACTTACAGCATCTGGAGCTATTAACATTTCTAACCAGGTGTATATTGGAGCAAGTGTCTCATTGGTAAATGTTCGTTACATCAACGACAGTGAGTTTACTGAATCAGGAACAATGGTTGACAACTCAAAGTACAACCTATCTTACAGACAAAATCAGGAATCAAAAGGATCAGGATACAATGCCCGTTTAGGGATAATTGTTAGACCGGTTGAAAACTTTAGAATTGGAGCAACCTTACAATCTCCTTCATGGATGCTTATTGAAGACAATACCTCAATAGTTTTAGACTCCAAAATTGTTGGTGGTGCTAACGCAGGAAGCCTTAATGGCACTGTACAAAACTATCCATTCAATTACCGTGTTAGGACACCTTTAAAAGGATCTTTGGGCGCTAGTTATGTAATTGCAGGTAAAGCTTTGATCTCTGCCGATGTGGATTATGTTGATTACAGTACGATTCGTTTCTCAACTGATCAGGGGCTAGATCCGGCAACAATTGTAGACGAAAACAATTCAGTAAGAGACAATTATAAACAAGCCGTTAACTTTAGACTTGGAGCAGAATATAAAATAGACAATGCATTTAGCTTAAGGGGTGGTTACGGTGTTAATGGAAGCGCAATACAAGGTGATGATAATGGGCATTTCGCCACTCAGTTTTATTCTGGTGGACTTGGCTACCGAATTAACAACTATTATATTGATGTTGCTTACCAACGTACAGAAACAAACACAGAGCTGTCTCCTTATTTACTTGGAACAAACGACAACCCTTTAGAACCTGTTGCTGATATTAAAACGTCAAGAAACAATGTATTTTTAACCTTTGGATTGAGGTTTTAAAAGTTATTATGATAGTCATTCTTCTCGTCATCTCGACGATAGGAGAGATCTCTTGATCGAGAAGTAGCCGCAAATTCGCATAATCAAGAGGTCTCTCCTATCGTCGAGATGACGAAAATGCGCTATAAAATAAACGACTTTGCAACGATTCTGAACGACTATTCTCTATTAAAACTCAGTTTTTACCCTCTATACTATCGTATATCAATCTTTTTTTTATTAAACTAGATCACTCCAAATAACGAGGCCCCGTTCTCACCTAGTCTATTTACTTTTTCTTCTATTTCGGGTACTTTCAATAACTCAGGCGCGTGGTGCGGTTTTTTACGTGCATCAATTATCACAGGCCCATTACAGCCCCAGTGTTTATCATCAATAAACTCCGAAATACCATGAATATCAGTTGCCGGATTGCTACGCGTAAAGGTTACCCATACCAAATTGTTTATATTCTGAGCAGTAAATTCAGCATCATCACAAAGCACAATTAGCGGTATACCACTTAAATCTCTACCTTTTACAGCTTCCTCTAATAGAGCTACCTCATCTTTTGCCGCTCTGGCGCTAGTATAAGCCGGAAGCTGCAAAGCCATTACACCTGGAATAGCAAGCTTAACAGAACTGAAATCAGCAGGCATTACAAAACCTTCGGGAGGTTCGGTCGCAAGCACTCTCTTTTTCTCTCCTGCCGCAGCAAACACTACTTTAGAACCACTGTTTAACCCCTCTCCACTGTAATCTAAAGTATCAATAGTTGTTTTGGTATGAAAATGCAGATCCCTTGTAAGATCAATACGTTCCAATACATGTTGTATAAAACCAGAAAGATCATGAGTATCTAACTGTTCATTATCTTCTCTGGCAGCAATAAATAAGTACTTAGCTAAGCTTAACTGATTCTTACCAAGAATATGGTTTGCAATAGTTAAAATTTCCTGAGGCCTTCTTTCCTTAAGATATGGTGTATAACGCTCACTTCCAATGGCAAATAATAAAGGGTGTACCCCTGCTGCATCAACAGCATTTACTTCTTTTAATCCATGTATTTCTTTTGGCAAGGCCGATCCTGCAATCTCATGAATCAATGCACCAAAACTGGTATCTTCCTGAGGAGGCCTACCTACTACGGTAAACGACCATATTGCATCGTTCCGGTGATAAACATTATGCACCTTCATTAATGGAAAAGGATGGGTAAGGCTATAGTAACCCAAATGATCCCCAAACGGTCCTTCTGGCTTGTTCTCTTGCGGATAAACAGTACCTGTTATTACGAAATCAGCATCTGCAGAAATGCAGAATCCCTCATCATCATAAAAGTACCTGAACCTTCTGTTACCTAAGGCTCCTGCAAAAGTCATTTCCGAAAGGCCTTCGGGCAAAGGCATTACCGCAGCCAAAGGATGAGAAGGTGGACCACCAACAAAAATACTCACCTTTAAGGGCAGTCCTTTTGCATTGGCTTTAGATTGATGAACACCTATACCCCTATGTATTTGATAATGTAATCCTATTTCTTTGTTGGTTTCGTAATCATTGCCCGCCAACTGTATTCTATACATACCCAGATTTGCATTTAACACGCCCGGTTTATCGATATCTTCTGTATAAACCTGGGGCATGGTAATAAAAGGGCCTCCATCCATTGGCCAGTTCACAATCTGAGGTAATTCGCTGATGGTAGTTTTGCTAAAATTAGCTTTAAACAGGCTTTGCTTTAAGGGAAGTGCTGTTAATGCAGTAAAAGCGATACCTGGTAATTTAAAAGGATTTTTTAGTGCTTTAACAGGGTCAGATCTAAGGTTTACCAGTTGTTCAACTTTAGGCAGGCTATCGCGAAACATGAATTTGGAACGTTCTAATGTTCCAAACAAATTGGAAACAGCAGGAAATTTACTTCCCTTAACCTTCTCAAAGTACAATGCCGGTCCTTGCTGCTCATACACCCTTAGATGTATTGCAGCCATTTCAAGGTAAGGATCAACTTCTTCTTTTATCCTGATTAAATGCCCATGCTTTTCAAGATCGGCAACACAGTCTGCTAAACTTTTATATCCCATTACATGCCAAAGATATTAAAGAACTTGATATTTAAAGGCAACTTGATATCCAAAGATATAGTTATGCTATGATACAAATCGTCATCTCGACAACAGGAGAGATCTCTTGAAAACGCACAGTAGCTGTGAAGCAAACGGGCATAACCAAGGGATCTCTCCTGTTGTCGAGATGACGAGATGGGGATTATTTCTTGCCTGCAAATGAACGAAGCATCCAGGTATTTTTTTCTTTGAACTGCATAAACCTGTTTACCATATCGTTAGATCCGTCATCGCCGGCTTTATCGGTTGCTTCAAGGAGTTCGCGTTCTATTTCGATTAGTTTAGCCATATCGTCCAGAACGGCATCCACCATATCCAAATCCTTTAAGCCTATGGTATCAATTTCTTTTATCGCAGATTCTTTAATATAGTCAGCGAAACGACTATGAGGTGGTTTTCCAAGTGTCAAAACACGTTCAGCAATCTCATCAATTGTAAGTTGCGCATTGGTATATAACTCCTCAAATTTTATGTGCAGTGTAAAAAAATTCTGGCCCTTAATGTTCCAGTGGCATCCTCTTAATTTCTGATAATGAACGTGGTAGTTTGCTAAATAATCGTTAAGCATATCTACAACGGGTTTTACTTTCTTTTCATTTAAACTGATTTCTTTTGCGTCCATAGTATTTATTTTTTTATTTTGTCGCCCTTAACAGGAATTGAAAATATAACAATACCTAATTAAAATGGTTTGAAAAATGTTCTTAAACATACAATAGTAAATCATAAGCAACGTTTATAGTATCAATTCAGGGGTTATTTTTATTATTCGTATAATTGCGAAATTACTTTATCAGAAAATTAATGTATAAATATTATATAGTATCATTCTTTGCCGTACTTCTTAGTTTTTCAGCTGCTAAAGCAAACACCAGGGATTCAATTGGGGTTGAAAATTACAATGGTAAAAAATTGATCATCCATAAGATTGTCGCAAAAGACACCTATTACTCACTAGGAAGAAGATATAACGTTGTTCCTAAGTATATTATGACTTTTAATGACAACAAGTACCTTCAAATTGGTGTAATCATTAAAGTGCCAACCGACATTCCTTTTAACGGAAATCCTACTGCTACAGCAAACACTAAAGAGACCGCAACGCCAGCAGCTACTGACACGCCTACCGAGGGCAATCTTATAGAACATGCCGTTCAGAAAAAAGAAAACCTTAATATGCTTGCCGAAAAATACGGCACTACTGTAAACGAAATCAAAAGGGTTAATAATCTTCGTTCAATAAACTTACAAATTGGTCAGATACTAAAAATCCCTGCTACAAAATCTCCGGATGGAACACCATTGGCAACTGTAGATCCTGAAAAGATCAACACACCACCGGTTGAAAATACACAAAAGGATCCTGTGGCCGTTGTGGTAAAAAAAGACAGCATAAAGCCTCAACTGCCAATTCAAAAACCTGCAGCAGTTAAGCCAGATACTTCAAAGCCCGCCACTTCAAAACCAGATTCTACGAAGCCAGATTCGGCAAAACAAGATAACGGGCCGTTATTGATTCATACAGTTGCATCAAACGAAACGATGTATTCTATCGCAACACGGTACAAGTTAACAATGGATCAGTTAAAGGCTAAAAATAACCTGACAGACAATTCATTAACTGTTGGTCAGAAATTATGGATCAGGGGTCAATACCCTGTTACTCCGCCAGAGCCTGAACACCCTCTTGACACCCTAAATTCCATCAAAGATCCATCATTAAAATATGCGGCAAGCAGGTATGGCTTAAACCAGATCGACGAAAAAGGTACCGCCGTATGGATTTCTGATACTGATCTCGATCCTACTAAAATGTTGGTTTTACACCGCACAGCTCCAATTGGTACCGTAATGAAAATTACCAACCCAATGAGCAACAGATCAACCTTTGCAAAAGTTGTTGGTAAATTTTCTGAAAATGAGTCTACAAAAGATGTTATAATTGTAATGACTAAAGCAGTTGCTGATGCACTGGGAGCTTTAGACAAAAGATTTTATTGCAATTTAACATACGGCGGACAAGAGAATGAACAATAATAAGCCCTTTATTATCGGTATTGCGGGTGGTAGTGGATCCGGTAAAACCTTCTTTTTGAATTGTTTCCTACATCATTTTAAAAATGATGAGGTAACATTAGTTTCACAGGATGATTATTACATCCCGGCTGGTGAAATGACTCAGGAAGAGAATAAATTATACAACTTTGATCTGCCATCGACCATAGATGATCAGCAGTTTCTGCTTGATATCAAGAAGCTCTTAAAAGGAGAAGTTGTTTATAAGAAAGAATACAATTTCAATAATCCATTAGCAATAACCAAAATACTGGAAATTAATCCTGCTCCTATTATCATTGTTGAGGGGCTTTTTATCCTCCATTTTAAAGAAATTGCTGCCCTTCTGGATCACAGGATTTTTGTTGAGGCAGAAGAATCTGTCGCATTAGACCGCAGAATTAAACGCGATGGTATGGAACGCGGATACCCTGAAGAAGATGTGGTTTACAAATGGCACAATCATGTGGTTCCTGCTTACAAAGAGTTCTTATTGCCTTACAAAGGCGAATGTGATCAGGTTATTATAAACAATCATGACACACCTGATGACATCATCACAATAACCGAAGAGATCTCGGTAGATCTGAAGGTAAAATATTGCAAGCATAAACAGGCCGAATAAGCCTGTTTATGTTAAATTAATTCAATATCATTTCGGGCGCGTTCTCATCAGCGAACAGTTTACCAGCAGTGGCCTGTTTGATGTAATCAACACTCACTCCCGGAGCCCTTTCTACTAATCTAAATCCACCTTCAGGTAATATATCTAATACGGCCAATTCTGTTACCACTTTTCTTATGCAGTTTACTCCTGTAAGCGGTAAAGAACATTTTGGTAATAGCTTACTTTCACCGGCTTTATTTACGTGCTGCATGGCAACAATAATATTCTTTGCAGAAGCAACAAGATCCATTGCCCCTCCCATTCCTTTCACCATTTTACCTGGTATTTTCCAATTGGCTATATCACCATTTTCTGATACCTCCATGGCTCCTAATATCGTCAGGTCAATTTTCTGGCTTCTGATCATTCCAAAACTCATTGCCGAATCAAATATGGAAGATCCGGGTAAGGTAGTAATAGTTTGTTTACCGGCATTAATTAAATCGGCATCCTCTTCTCCTTCAAAGGGAAAAGGCCCCATACCCAACAAACCATTTTCAGATTGAAGCACCACATTAATTCCTTGGGGGATAAAATTAGCCACCAACGTAGGGATGCCAATTCCTAAATTCACATAGTAACCGTCTTTTATTTCTTTTGCGATACGTTTCGCAATACCATTCTTATCGAGCATATCAATATATTATAGAATTAATTTCTTGGTCTAACCGTACGTTGTTCTATTCTTTTCTCGTAGTTAGCCCCCTGAAAAATACGGTGTACATAAACGCCGGGAGTATGAATATGATCCGGATCGAGCACTCCGGGTTCCACAAGTTCTTCCACCTCAGCAATCGTAATTTTTCCGGCCATAGCCATTACGGGGTTAAAATTGCGACTGGTAGATCTAAAGATCAGGTTTCCTGCAGTATCACCTTTCCAGGCTTTTACTAAGGCAAAATCAGCATCAAAAGCATACTCCATCAGGTAATCTTTTCCGTTAAAATTTCTGGTCTCCTTACCTTCGGCAACCTCGGTACCTACACCTGCAGGAGTAAAAATGGCCGGCATGCCATATCCCGCTGCCATGCATCTTGTAGCCAAAGTGCCTTGAGGAATCAATTCTACTTCCAACTCACCACTTAACAACTGACGCTCAAATTCGGCGTTTTCCCCTACATACGACGAGATCATCTTTTTAACCTGATGCTGCTGCAACATCAAGCCAATACCAAAATCATCCACACCGGCATTGTTTGATATACAGGTTAATTCTTTAACCCCTTTTCTTACCAGAGCGGCAATACAATTTTCGGGTATTCCACACAAACCAAAGCCTCCAAGCATTAAAGTACTACCGTTTTTTATGTCACTGATGGCTTCATCAGCACCTGCTACGACTTTGTTTATCATACTAAAAGTTTTGTTACTAAATTATATTATAAATTGTGTTAGAACCAAACTATTTCGCTATTTCTATAATTTTATCATCATTGCCGTTGCTACTTCCAATATACACCTTACCATCCGGACTCATGCAAATGGCCCTTAGCCTCCCGTAATCATTTACAAGATAATCTTTACTGGTCTCAACCTTATCACCGGCTGCATCGAGTTTTAGCTGAGTTAATTTAGAGGCCTTTAAGCTAACCAGCAGTAAAGAGTTTTTCCACTCAGGGATAAGATCGCCACTGTAATAAGTTAAGCCGCTGGTGGCTATCGTAGGTGTCCATGCTTGAATTGGCTCTACCACATTATGGGCTGTGCAAAATGTTTTTTCAGCATCTTTGTTGCAATAACCCTCAACATTTGGCCAGCCATAATTTCGTCCTTTTTGAATGATGTTAACCTCGTCATCGTTATTAGGACCATGCTCTGATTCGTATAACTTTCCATTAGCCAGCCCCAAACCTTGCGGGTTTCTATGCCCCAAGCTCCATACGCGGCTACCCGCAACCGGGTTATCGGCAGGAATTGACCCGTCAAGATTTACCCTGAGTATTTTGCCCGACAAAGAATTCATGTTTTGTGCATTATCAGCCTCACTTGCATCACCGGTAGTAATCAGGAGTTTTTTATCTGCTGTAATGAGCAGCCTGGAGCCATTATGGATAGATGCTGCCGGAATCTGATCAAGAATAACCAGAGGCGAATTCAGGGTGCCGTTTGAGTAAGTAAACCGAACTACTTTCCCTTTATAATTTGAGCCGTAATCATAAACTACATATACCCATGGATTGGCTTCAAAGTCGGGATTTAGGGTCATACCCAGCAAACCACCTTCACCTTTTGATACCACCTCGGCAATAGTATGAAGCGCCGTTACAGCACCTGTTTCCGGATTTACTCTGCTAATTTTCCCTGAACGTTCGGTAATCCACAATTGCTTATCAGGCCCATAAACAACCTCCCATACATGTGAAAGTCCTGTGGCTAAAACTTTGGTTTTAATAGCAACATCACCAGGATTCTGCGAGTCTCCGGATTTGTTTTTCTTACAAGAAGAAACGCTCATAAAGAGCGCGAACAAACTTACGATTAATACCTTCATAGGATGTCTTTTTCTCATACAACATCCTAAATGTAAATAAGTTTATCTAATTGAAATAAACATAAGTGATGCCATCGCCACCTCTATCTGCATGCTCATCTTCTACCCTGTTTACCTGGCTATATTTCTTTAAATATTCACGAATCAGTTTCCTTAAAATACCATCACCTTTTCCGTGGATGATCTTTATAAAAGGAAAGCCAAGCATGATCGATTTATCAAGATATTTTTCCACTTCATGCAAGGCATTTTCGCCACGCATACCACGCAGGTCAAGCTCAGCAGTGAAACTCGATATCGCTTCAGAAATACTGCCTGTAAATGAGTTATTCTGAACTGCTTTTTTAGCCTGTTTGTTGCTGATTTTCTGAACACGGTTTTTCTTCAGTACAGAACGAAGGTCGCCCAATGCAACTACCAGGTTATCACGGTTTATCTCAAGAACCTGCCCCATAGTTTCGCTATTGTTTAGCTGTACCCAGTCGCCCACTTCAATAGGCGTATTACTAATCACTGGTACTTCAGGCTTTTTCTCTTCCTTTACATGATTCTGCACCAATACCTTTTGCAGGTTTTGTCTCAATTCTTTGGTTACTACCTTATCTGCCTTGCTTTCTTTAATCTCTGCTATGGTATTCTCAACGAGTTTATTGGCATTTCTAATAATCGCCTGAGCTTCGAGCTTAGCTTCTTTGATCAGTACTTTCTTGTTCTCATCCAGAAACAGTTTAAGCTTCTCGTTTTCTGCGACAAGGTTTTTCACCTTATTCTGTTGATTGGAAAGATTAACTTTTGTATCGTAGATCTGTTTCTTTTCACGTTCCAGATCGACAAGCAAACTATCTATCCTGTTTTGATTGGTACCGGTTTTAGCCCTGGCAAGTTCCAACACCTCTTTTTGCAAACCAATGTTTTGTGCAATCTCAAAAGCATAAGAACTTCCCGGTTTACCAATTTCCAGTACGTACATTGGTTTCATCTTGTCGTTATCAAACAACATGGAAGCATTTTCTAAGCCTGGGGTATTACCAGCAAAAAGCTTTAGGTTAGAGTAGTGGGTGGTAATTACCCCTCTCACTTTTTTATTGTTCAACACTTCCAAAACAGCCTCTGCCATAGGCCCGCCAAACTGAGGATCTGTGCCCGTTCCAAACTCATCAATTAAAACAAGCGATTTAGGCGTAGCATGGGCAACAAAATACCTCATTTTAGTAAGGTGAGCACTGTAAGTACTCAAATCACTTTCTATCGACTGGTCATCGCCGATATCGGCAAATATCTGATCAAATATACCTACCTCACTAGATTCATGAACTGGAATCAATAAGCCTGATTGTACCATTAACTGTAATAGACCTACAGTTTTCATACAAACAGATTTACCTCCGGCATTGGGCCCTGATACGAGCACAATCCTCATGTTCTCATTAATATGAAAATTTAAAGGAACAACGGTTTTCTTATCCTCTTTAAATGAAAGGTACAGTAAAGGGTGGCGTGCATTAACCAACTTAGTCTTGGCTTCCTTTATTAGAACCGGCATATCGGCCTCAACATCTATAGCGAACAGGGCTTTTGCACGGACAAAATCTAACTTAGTAAGGAAACCATGGTACGACAATAATAATGGTGTATATGGCCTCAGATCATTTGTGAGCGCTATTAAGATCTTTATAATCTCCCTGCGCTTGTCAAATTCCAGATCCCTAAGCTTATTGTTTAATGAAAATACCTCTTCTGGCTCTATGTATACCGTTTGTCCGCTAGCCGATTCATCATGAATAAAACCTTTCAGTTTCCTTTTATTTTCGGCAAGTACCGGTATACACATTCTGCCATCACGTATGGTTAAGCTACCATCGGCAACCCAATTATTACTAATTGCCTGCTTATAAATAGAGTCCATTCTCTTCCTTACGTCCTGCTCTGCTTTTGCGATCTCTCCAATTATATTTTGAAGTGCAACAGAAGCGTTTGGCTTTATCTTTCCTTTCGGATCCAGTACAGATTCTATGCGTTTAAGTATATTCTTTTCGACAGGCAGGTGCTCAAACAGCGCCTCCAGATTAGGGTATACTTCTTTTCTTTCATCAAAAAACCTCAGTACAGAAAATACAGTTTGTAAAGAGGCGTACATTTGGTGCAGTTCATCCTCTACAAGATAAGTGCCCTCCACTCTGATCTTATCGGCCAGAGATTTTATGTCGAAAAATGTACTGATTTGCAGCGGTTCCTGGTTCTCGAGGATACTTTTAAACTCATTTGTTTGTCTCAAAAACTTATTGATCTGATCAAACTTGGTCATCACCTGCATTTTGCCCACCATTTGCTGCCCCATAGGGCTCAGACAGTGTGCGTAAATAAGTTGTTTTACCTCATTAAACCCCAAACGCTCTAAACAATTCTCCGGATATAACATTCCTATTTCTATCTTATTTTTTATTAATAGTCTTCTTTAATAATTCTCTGGCCTTTATAGAGTCTGCCCTCTTTTTCCTGGCGGCCTTCCTTAAAACAGCTTTTGCTTTTTTGGTTGAATCCACTTTTTTAATAGAATCAGCCTTTTTAACTGCAATAACTTTCTTTAACGAGTCGGCCTTAAATTTAGCTCGTTGTGGTGCAGTAACTTTTTTCAAAGAATCTGCACGCTTCACAGAGTCGGCCTTAAACTTAGCTTTAACAATTTTAGCTGCCTTGGCTTGTACCAATGAATCTGCCTTTACCAAAACGTTCTTTTGCTTGGTTAATCCCTTGGTTACCTTATCATAGATGCCATCTAATACTTTCGGATGCTGACTATAGTAAGCCATACTTTTACCGTAAAGGGCCGAATCTATCTCGTATCTTTTATAAATGCCATTATAATAAGCCGCAGCCATAGTTCTTGACGTATCGATGTTAGGTATGGTAGTGATGTAAGCATCCACAATATGAATGTCGTGCAATACCAGGGCCATTTTATCAGGCTGAATAATATCGGAAGGAATACCTGGCTTACAGCCTGCAACGAATAAAAAAAGGAAGGCTGTGTATATAAAGTTCTTCATTATGGGCTAAAACATCATTATTTCTTAGACAAAGTTCGCTAAGGTTCTTATTTTTACCAAAAATACTGATAAATGAGTATAGCAGATAACTTATTAGAATATAAAAGCGAATTAGATAAGACACAGGTTGAGTTAATAGCCGTATCTAAATACCAGGAGCCCGCCGCAATTATGGAAGCCTACAATGCCGGGCAACGCGTTTTTGGCGAAAACATAGTTCAGGAACTGGTTGACAAACAAGCACAATTACCTACAGATATTGAGTGGCATCTTATTGGTCATCTGCAAACCAACAAGGTAAAATACATTGCCCCTTTTGTAAAACTGATCCACTCGGTTGATAGCCTGAAGCTATTAATTGAAATAAATAAACAAGCCGTAAAAAATAAGCGGGTAATAGACTGTTTACTTCAAATTTATATTGCCGATGAAGACACCAAATTTGGTCTTGGTTTTGATGAGGCTATTGAACTGCTTAGGTCTGAAGAATTTGCTACACTTAAAAACGTACGTATTGTAGGTTTAATGGGAATTGCAAGTAACAACGCCACAGAAAAACAGACTCTTGATGAGTTCATTGAGTTAAAAGTTCTTTTTGACGGTATTAAAGTTAGCTTTTTTAGAAAAGATGACTACTTTAAGGAAGTATCTATGGGTATGTCTGGCGATTACAAACTTGCAATTGAAGCAGGTAGCACAATGGTAAGAGTTGGCAGCAGTATTTTTGGTAAAAGGAAGATTAAACATTACAAAACAGAATGAGCATTACAATAAGAGTTGCTGAGCGAGAAGATTGTCCGAGATTATTGGAATTAATTAATGAACTGGCTCTTTATGAAAAAGCGCCGGAGGAAGTAACCGTAACCATAGAAGAATTTATGGATGCCGGTTTTGGCGAAAACAAAGTATGGAAAGCTTTTGTTGCTGAGGATAACAATAAAATTATTGGCTTTGCCTTATACTATACCCGCTACTCGACCTGGAAAGGCTGCCGCTTATACCTTGAAGATTTCATTGTAACTGAAGAATACAGGGGGAAAGGCGCAGGTAAGCTCCTTTTTGAAACGGTTATAAAGGAAGCAAAAGATAAAAACTACAATGGCATGGTTTGGCAGGTGCTGGACTGGAATGAGCCGGCAATTAATTTTTACAAAAAGTACGCTGCTGATATAGAAGCAGGATGGTTAAATGCATCCTTTTCGAAGGAACAAATCTCGAAGTAACATGAAGAAATTAGGATTATTTATTATCGCCATAGGTTTTATAGCTTGTCAGAGTGAGAATAAAACAAGCAATACTACCGACACTACAAGTGTTGTAAATACAGGAGACTCATTAACTTTTAAATACGATTCAGTAAAAGTTTACAGCAAAACCGCAGTATCTGTTGATAAAAATGTAACTGATACTTCTAAAGCAGTTATTTCGTATCCTTTATTTAATGATGAAAAAGTTAACCAGTTTGTTGAAACCAAAATAAAACTGACAGCAGATTCTGGCAAAAACTACAAAACATATAATGAATATGCTACCGATTTTATAAAAGGTTATGACGACTTTAGAAAATCTGAAAAGGATTACCCGCAAACCTGGTTCTTAGACATCAATGCTAAGGTTGTGAAACAAAAACCAGGCTACTTGTCGCTACTAAACACTTATGTAAATTATTCAGGCGGTGCACACCCTAACAGTGTATTTATCTACCTGAACTACAATCCGGCCACACATCAGGAAATCCTTTTAGATTCTTTAATTCAACCAGGTTCCCTGCCAAAACTTACTGCTGTGGCCGAAGAGATATTCAGAAAAAATGAAAAGCTTAGTCCTACTGCTAGCTTAAAAGATGGCTATTTCTTTGATAAGGATACGTTCAAACTGAATGACAACTTTACCATTACGGATCAAGGTTTAATGTTTCTTTATAATCCTTACGAAATCAAGGCTTATGCATATGGAAAAACAGAACTGGTTATTCCTTTCAGTGAGCTTAAAGAAATTGCTAAACCAAATTCATTACTTAGTCCCGCAAATTAATGGAGGTATACAAATTTGGAGGTGCATCAGTTAAAGATGCCGAAGGGGTAAAAAATCTGGCCAATATCATTAAAGAACGCAATCAAAAAAACAACCTGTTAATCGTTATTTCGGCAATGGGTAAGGTTACCAATAAGCTTGAGGATTTAACAAAAGCTTATTTAACGGGTCTTGAGGATACACATCAGATATTTGAAGAGGTAAAACAATTCCATTTCAACATCATTAGTGAGTTATTTCCAGACCACAGTAACCCGGTGTATAACGATGTGGCAAACTCATTCGTAGAGATAGATTGGTTAATAGAGGAAGAACCGGACGATGCTGCTGATTACATTTACGATCAAATCGTTTCAATCGGGGAAATCGTCTCGACCAAAATAGCTGCTGCTTACTTAAACGAAACAGGTTGTAATGTGCAATGGGTTGATGCCCGTAACTTTATCCATACAGATAACAATTACCGGGAGGCACAGGTAAACTGGGAAAAAACAGAGCAGGAAATACAGAAAAAACTGGCTCCTGTTTTAGAACAATATATTGCAGTAACCCAGGGATTTATTGGCAGCACAAGCGAAAACTTTACCACAACTCTTGGTAGAGATGGTTCTGACTATTCGGCCGCAATATTTGCTTCTTGCCTAAATGCAACTTCGTTAACCATCTGGAAAGATGTGCCCGGAGTTTTAAACGCCGATCCTAAATGGTTTGATGAAACGGAAAGAATTCCGCGTTTATCTTATCATGATGCAATTGAACTGGCCTATTATGGTGCAACTATTATTCACCCTAAAACAATAAAGCCGATTCAGAATAAGAACATCCCTTTATTTGTTCGTTCTTTTCTTGATCATAAAGCCGAAGGCACAGACATTACGGGAGAAAACAATCATCTTCCGGTTCCATCCTTTATATTTAAAGTAAACCAGGCGCTGATCTCTATTTTCCCTAAAGATTTCTCTTTCATCATAGAAGAAAACCTCAGTGATATTTTTAGTTTGTTCCATAAACACAAGGTAAAAATTACAACCATGCTGAATTCTGCAATCAGTTTTTCGGTAAGTTTTGATCATGATCCTAAAAAGCTGGAAGGATTGATAGCAGATCTTTCACAGCACTATAAAGTTAAGTATAACACAGGCCTGGAATTGGTTACCATAAGGTACTATAACCAGCAAACCATAGATAGGGTAACTGTTAACAAAAACATCCTACTGGAAGTTAAAAGCAGGTATACCTGTCAAATTGTAATGAGGGACAAGACAACAGTTGAATAAACATGTTTTAGATAGCGAAGTTCAGGAGTACATTAACAATCATTTAAATGATGATGTACACAAACTCGCTATGTCTAAAAGTCCGTTTAAGGATGTTGATTCTAAAGCGCTTGCTAACCAGATTGCGGCAAAAAACAAATCGGTAAAAAAACTGCCTACCTGGTATAAAACAGATTCTATTTATTACCCTGCCCTACTTTCTATTGAGCAATGTTCATCAGAAACCACAGCAACATACAAATCAGCGTTAGCTATTGGCGACAACTTAATAGATCTTACAGGTGGCTTTGGGGTAGATAGTTATTACTTTGCAAAAACCGTTAAAAGCTTAACACATTGCGAAATCAATGTGGATCTTTCTGAAATAGCTGCTCATAATGCATTAATGTTGGCACAACTAAATATTAAATGCCTGGCTGTGGATGGTATTGCGCTACTGGAAAAAACCGACGAAATATTTGATACGATTTACCTGGACCCTGCAAGAAGAAGTTCGGCAGGCAAAGTTTTTATGTTAAAAGACTGCACTCCGAATGTGGTTGAGCATCTGGAATTACTACTTTCCAAATCAAAACGCATCATTATTAAAACAGCACCGTTATTAGACATTACGGCTGGTTTAAAGGAGCTAAGCAATGTTTCTGAAGTTCATATTATAAGTGTAAAAAATGAGTGCAAAGAACTGTTATGGATTATTGACAGCGACAGATCTGCGCAACAACCAAAAATAACAGCAGTTACCCTAAATGAATCTCAAAAGGAATTCTCCTTTTTTAAAGGTGAAGAAGAAACAGAGGTTGAATTGCTAAACGAAACTCCTTCTGGCTATCTGTATGAACCAGATACAGCACTGCTTAAAAGCGGAGCCTTTAACCTGATAGCTGCAAGGTTTCGGTTAAAAAAGCTACATCATCAAACACAGTTGTATGTTTCAGATCATTTGGATTCCTCCTTTCCAGGAAGAATTTTTAAGATCAACAGTCTCTTATCTTCCAGTGATCTTAAAAAAGAAAAGTCGCCGATGGGAAATGTTATTGCCAGAAACTATCGGGATAAAGCGGAAAACCTGGTTAAGAAATACAAAATAAAGCCTGATCACAACAAGTTCTTTGTTTTTACACAAGGTGCTAATCATGATTATCTAATAATAGATGCCGAAATAATGCAGCACTATTAAATTTTAGGTTTAGTTATTTCAATAATTCGTTCTAAAAAAATGATCGATTTAATTTAGCTTTATGCTAACGAAATAATCATAACCAAATTTTTCCTGATCATGAACCAATTAACGCTCATTCTCTTATCTCTATTTATTTCAACTGCGGTTTTATCTCAGGATAAAAGCAAGATTAACGGCCTAATCTCTGAAGGGGTTAAACTCCATGACGCCGGTAAATTTGAAGAAGCTATCTTAAAATATAAAGAAGCATTACAATTAGATCCGGATAATTCTACCGCGAATTATGAAATTGCCTATACACTATTTAGCAATAAATCGGCTAAAGATGCCATCCCGTATCTGAATAAAATAATTGAAGAGAATCCGTCTAATTCAGGCAGTGCATACGACATGTTAGGAAGTATTTATGATACACAGGGGCAGAAAGATAAAGCCATTGAATATTATAAACGCGGCATAAAAGCGCAGCCAGAATATCAGGGCCTATATTATAATCTTGCCATAACCTATAGTAGCCTCGACAAAAATGAGGAGGCATTACAAAATGTAACCAAAGCTTTGCAGCTAAATCCAAAACACGCAAGTAGCCATCGCTTATACGCATTAATAAACATGGCCGAACCAAGTAAAAAAATTGCTGCACTTCTTAGCTACTGTAATTTCCTGATACTGGAAGCTACCACTCAACGCTCGACTAAAGCTTTTCAGGATGTTAAATCAATTCTCAATTCAGGGATTACCAAAACAACCGGAGTAAACAACATTACGATCAATCGTAATCCCAACGAAAAGGATCCCGACGTAGGTGCAGCAAGCCTGGCCATATCAATGGCTTCGCTGTCGCCAGGATTGGCTGGTTTGTCGGAAGCAGATCAACTAGAACTACAGCTTAAAACAATTTTTGGTATTACCGGGGAACTTTCTGAAAAGAAAAAAGAAAAGGATTTTTTCTGGTCTTTTTACGCTGATTATTTTTACAAACTATCTAAATCAGAATTTATGCCATTAATCGCGCGCATTATTAGCTTTACTTCCAATCAGGAAGAAAAGAGAAAATGGATAAAAGAACATGAACAGCTTTTAACGGATTATTCAGTTTGGGAATCTGCAACTCCGCGCAATTGATACCTTCAATAGCCTAATCAAAAAGAAAGCCCCGGAATACTTATATTCCGGGACCTCATCACCCTCACCCATCACCTTTAATTGTGGTAGATACTCCCTTAAAAAAGAATATTAACTATTCATTTTTAAGCATTTACGTAGTTAGGCGATAAATGGTTGCCGCCATGATGCGGAATTACTTTGAGATGACGAAAGCCTATTCAGCGGCTAATATTTTAATATCTTTTATCTCCAGTATTGATTTAGAATATCCTTTAAGAACACTATTAATCATAGCTTGTCCAACCTCTTTTAAAGTGCTTACCTGGCCTGGTATTAGCAAGCGGAGCAAAGGATATAATGATGCTATAACCTGATAAAGCCCTTTAACATTTACCTGACCTGGGGTAGGCTTCATGAAACCCGGACGAAAATTATATACATTTTTAAATGGCAACTTCATTAAAGCATTCTCAGTTTTACCTTTTACACGTGCCCACATCACTCTCCCTTTTTCGGAACTATCCGTATGACTACCGGATATATGGCTGAAAACCATCCCAGCATTAAGAAGAACAAGTTTATTTGCAAGGTGCATAGTAGTGTCATAAGTAATGTAACTATATTCCGCTTCCTTCATCCCATTTGAACTTATGCCTGCGCAATAAAAACATGCATCATAACCGGTTAACTGATCTTGTATGCCGTCAATATTGAAAAAATCTGGCACAATGCATTCTTTTAATTTGGGATGCTTCTGACCGCGATAAGGTTTACGTCCAATTGCAAGTACTTCTTTTACCTTCGGATGCGACAGGCATTCTAATAATACGCCTTCGCCTACCATACCGGTAGCTCCTGTAATGATCACTTTAATTTCCATTTATTCAGTTACTAATTTTAGTGCCCATACAAAGCTTAGGCCGGCTTGCATAAAATTACAATTCCAAACTAAAGCACAAGCATTCTTTGCGAACAATTTTAACATTCTTTAACATACTTTAACATTCCCAAATCCGCTAACTTTCAATGTTTTAGTTATTTTTACTATTAAGAAAATTACCCTCAAACTATGAACCACTATCAAAAAATTAACAATCTTGTAGGATTTCTGCTTTTTCTGATTGCAGGAGTGGTCTACTGGCTAACCATGGAACCAACCGTAAGCTTTTGGGATTGCGGAGAATTCATTTCCGCAGCCGATAAATTACAAGTAGGTCACCAGCCTGGCGCCCCTTTATTCCTGATGATAGGAAAGCTATTTTCTTTGTTAGCTGCAGGTGACGTAACAAAAATTGCTTACTGGATGAACTTCAGCTCAGTAATTTTTAGTGCCGCCACAGTTATGTTTCTTTATTGGACCATCACCCTGATTGCCAGTAAGCTATACAAACAGGAAAAAACTACCGCGGATGTGCTAACCGTTGTTGCTACAGGTGTAGTTGGTGCTTTGGCATTTACCTTTTCAGATACATTTTGGTTTTCGGCAGTTGAGGCCGAGGTATATTCACTTTCTATATTATTTACAGCCCTTGTATTTTGGGCAATTTTGAAATGGGAAAGTAAAACAGACGACCGCTGGCTGGTACTAATTGCATTTGTAATTGGATTATCTATTGGGGTCCATTTATTAAGTTTGTTGGCCATTCCAGCTGTAGTACTCGTTTATTATTTCAAAAAAACAACAAAGCCAACCACCTTTGGTATCATTAAAGCAATAGGTGTTGCAGGGCTTATATGGGTAATAGTTCAGTTCGTTATTATCCAATATTTTGTATTGCTTGCAGCAAGGTTCGATTTGTTCTTCGTAAACACACTGGGCTTTGGATTTGGATACGGCGCCATAACATTTATACTGCTTTTGGCGGCCAGTATTACCTACGCCATCTACTACTCAATTAAGCATAAAAAGTACAATCTTAACCTCAGCATGATCTGCCTAACATTTGTATTGTTTGGCTTTAGCTCTTACTTTTTAATCATTATAAGAGCAGATGCGAAGCCAAGCTTAAACCTTTCGAATCCTGATAATGCTTTTGCTTTATATGGTTATTTAGGACGTACAAATTACGGTCAAACGCCGCTTTTATACGGACAAACTTTTGATGCCAAACAAATTGACGGCAAAGAAACTTATACCAAATACAGAAAAGGAAAAGATAAATATGAGGTTTCAGGAAGAGGTATAGATGTGGAATATGACAAGAATTTATTGTTTCCAAGAACATATAGTGACAAACCAGATCACATAAACTTTTACAAGCAGTGGTTAAATCTTGCTGACGGAGAAACCCCTTCTTTTGCCCAGAATTTAAAGTTCTTTGCATCATACCAGGTAGGTTTTATGTACTGGCGCTACTTTTTCTGGAATTTTGTTGGTCGACAAAATGACAATCAGGGTCAGGGAGGCTATAGCGAAGGGAACTGGATAACCGGAATTAAATCGCTGGATGCTATACGATTGGGAAGCCAAACCAACCTGCCGCCAAGTATTGTTGACAATGAAGGATTTAACAGATTTTACGGTTTACCCTTAATATTAGGTATTGCGGGTTTATTCTTTTTATACCGTAGAAACAGAAATGACACCCTGGTAATTACAACACTTTTCTTATTTACTGGTCTGGCTATTATTGTTTATTTAAATCAAGATCCCAGACAAGTAAGAGAAAGGGATTATGCTTATGTAGGTTCCTTTTATGCCTTCGCTATCTTTATTGGCTTCGGGGTATTTGCTATCAGGGAGTGGTTATCGCGCTTTAATGCGCCTAAATTGAGCCTTATAGTGGCTTCGTTGGTTGGCTTATTGGCCGCACCTGCAATTATGGGTGTTCAGGGTTGGGGCGACCATAACCGTTCTGGCAAAGCAACTGCCTTAGAGTGGGCAAAAAACTATCTTAACTCTTGTGCTCCGAACGCCATATTGTTTGTGACCGCTGATAACGATACGTTCCCTTTGTGGTACGCACAGGAGGTTGAGGGTATTCGTACCGACATACGGGTTGTAAATATTCAATATCTTTCTGATGATGCATATATCAATCAAATGAAATTGAAGCTGAATAAATCCGCAGCTCTGCCTATTACTATGCCAACAGAGAAGTATGTAAATGGTGTTAGAGATTATATTCGTTATTATGATTACGATTTAAAAGACAGTGTGGAGCTAAAAGATCTTTTAGCAGTATTGACTTCAGATAATAAGGAGGATAAACTTCCACTATCGGATGGAAGTTACGTGAATTTCTTGCCTAGCCAGAACTTCAAATTAACGGTAGACTCAGATCAATTGGTAAAAACGCATACCATTTCACCTAAAGACAAAGACAAGGTTACACCTTTGATGGAGTGGAAATACAATAAAGATATCATGTACAAATATGATCTGGCTTTACTGGATATCATTGCAAACAACAATTGGGAAAGGCCAATATATTTTGAATCAAATGTATCTGAAGATACTTATGCAGGTTTAGGTAAATACCTATATCTTGAAGGATATGCGCTCCGTTTGTTGCCTTTCAAAACTGATCCTAAGGATACACGCGATAAAATGGAGAAAACCAATAGCGATCCGATGTACGATAACCTAATGCATAAATTTGATTTTAAAAGCTTTAAAACTGCAAAATACATTGATCCGGAAAGCAGAAGAGTTGCCCAAAGTTCATGGAGTGTTTCGAACTCGCTTACTACAAACCTTTTCATGGAAGGAAAAACAGATAAGGCACGCAACATTTTAGTTAAAAGCGTTAAAGAGATTCCTCTTAAAAATTATTCAGTTGACGATACCATAAACAGGTATCAGACCATCCAAAATATGTATGCCTTAAATGAAACTAAGGCCGCTAATGAATTGACAAATGAAACATTTGAATTTTTAAATAAAGAGCTGACTTATATTGCTTCTTTAGAACCGAAACGGTTTAACGCTTACGGAAGAGATATTCAGGTAGGCATGTATGTTTTAAGCAACCTGCACAGAATGGCTGTGGGTTACAAGCAAACTGAGCTTAGTGATAAGATCGCCAAAAAGTTTGAAGAACTGCAAGCTAAGTTTAGTTAGTTCGCTTCGTCATCTCGACAGAATGCGGAGAAATTGAATTCCAGGAAACAAAAAGCGGGGCATTTTTACAATGCCCCGCTTTTTGTTTATCCTTATACTACACTATTACTTATTAGGTTGAGGTGTAGTTCTTAAATAAGGTTTAATTACTTTATGCCCCTTAGGGAACCTTGCAGGAATGTCTTCTGTTTTAATACTGTTCATTACAACAACATCTTGTCCATCTTCCCAATCTGCAGGAGTCGCAACGCTATAATTAGCGGTAAGTTGTAATGAATCGATTACTCTTAATACTTCGTTAAAGTTACGCCCTGTAGACGCAGGGTAGGTTAGCATCAATTTAACCTTTTTATCAGGAGAGATGATGAACAACGAACGTACAGTTAAAGTTTCTGAAGCATTTGGATGGATCATATCATAGAGATCAGCAACTTTCTTATCCTCATCTGCAATGATAGGAAACTCTACATTTGTATTTTGAGTTTCATTGATGTCTTTAATCCAGCCTTTATGAGACTCTGCAGAATCAACGCTAAGCGCCAGTACTTTAACATTTCTTTTTTCAAATTCTCCTTTTAAAGATGCAGTACGGCCAAGTTCCGTGGTACATACCGGAGTATAATCTGCAGGGTGAGAAAACAAGACTCCCCAGCTATCTCCCAGAAAATCATAAAAATCGATATTACCTATAGAAGTTTCTGCCTTAAAATTGGGAGCTGCGTCCCCTATTCTTAAACTCATAATTATATATTTTAGTAGTAAATAACAATGTTTAAAAGTAAATATTAAAGTCTACAAGTTAAGTATACTATTTAAAATAATTCTCCTGTTTTTGTAATAAAATTAATTTCAGGAATCTTACTTCCCAAGTGCTTATTAAACTGTTTAATGGTATAATCGGCAAGAATGGGTGTATCCTTTTCATCATGTTGGTGCAGAAAGAAGTACACTTTTTCCAGTCCTTTATCCAACCACTGTTTAATTCTTACCACCCAATCGTCTATCCTTGCAAAGTCAGAATCCTGATGTGCCGATCCATTTCCGACAAAGCGAATAAATATTTCAGGTATGGTTAGTTCCATGTGCACACAGTCTCTCCTGCCGCTTGCATCAGTAATTACTGCACCCTTATTTAACTTTGCAAACATATCAAACACCTGGTTCCTATTCGCTTCTTCCAAAAACCATCCTTCGTGCCTTAATTCCACAAAAACAGCAAGGTCAGTAGGCAGGTATTTCAGGTATTCTTCCAGAACAGGCAGGCTCTTAGGTGTAAAGTTATCTCCAAGCTGCAAAAAGCATGGCCCCAAGAACTGACCAAATTCAGAAATACTTGCCAGAAAAAGATCTGTTGGTACCTCTGCATCTTTTAGCCTTTTAATATGGCTGATTGTTCTGGAAAATTTAGGACAGAAAATAAAACTATTATTGGAATTATCCTCAGCCTTGGCTTTCCATTTTTTAATCAGCTCTGCATTCGGGATGCTGTAAAAAACCGCATTCAGCTCAATAGAATTGAAATGTTTTACATATTGATCCAGAAAGTCGGCTTCTTTGGTTTTTGATGGATAAATCATATTTAACCATTCCTTTCGACCCCATTTAGCACAGCCAACGTAAAACTCAGGGTTTTTAACCGGCTTACCTTTCGACAATGTCTTTGAAGTCTGTATACCATCTTTTGGCAATGTAAAATCTACATCCTTTATCTGGCTATCTGTTACTTTTCCGAAATCCATATTTAAAGTTCTATATAAAGCAAAACCCCGAAACTAAATTAAAGTTTCGGGGTTTCAAATTTATGTGTTAGTTATTAGTTATAACCTTTTATCATAAACACGTAATCCTGAATTTTAGATACCTGTTTTGATGGCTCTAATTTCGATAATTTGCTCTTCCTAACAGAAGATATCCTACCCACTATAGAATCCTGAGGGATAGAGCTTAACGCTTCCTGAAGGAACTTTGCTTTTACCGCAAAGGTTGCTCCGTCTGTATAGCTTTCTTTAGCATTGATTATGCCTATTACGTTTCCGCTATTATCTAATAGCGGCCCGCCACTATTACCTGGATTAACATCAAGAGATAACTGATACGCTAAAGTATCACCATTAAAACCACTTTGTGAACTTAAATAGCCTATTCCTAACACTACTTCATCTTTAGGATAACCCAGTGTGTAAACAGATTCTCCGAGGCCAACTTTACCCTTTTTTAATGAGTAAGGTAACGAGCCTAATGAAAACTTTTTATCAATGATTTTTAGAATGGCAATGTCATTAATAGGATCTTTATAGGTAATATCAACTTTATAAAGATCACCTTTGTTGTTCTGAACGTACACCGTATCAGATTTTTCGACTACGTGATAGCTAGTTAAGATATATCCGTTAGAAGAAATTGCAAAACCGGTACCGCCAAATTTCACGGGCTTAACAGGCACCTTTGAATTCTGGCTTGATTTTACATCTCTGATCAGGTTATTGGTAGAACTTTTAAGCTTACTAAGCTCAGCACTCATTTGTTTATAGCTACCGGTTTGCTCTGTAGTTTGTTGTATAGAATAAATGGTAACAATTGTTAATAATATAAAAGAGGCGGCCACAGCAATTGCTGATTTATTTTTACGCCACATATTAACAATAAACGAAGGATGAGGTCCAAGCTTTCTGCTTAAAGCATCAACATCGATCTGATCATGTGCATGATCCATCTTGTTTTTCAAATCAAGATTTGAGGCATAATCCTTTAACGAATCCAGAAAAACCTTGTGCGCAACAACCTTATGATCAACAGTTGGATCATTTAAGCGTAGTTGCTCAAAAGCGTTAGCTTCTGCCTCAGTAAGTTTACCGTTAAGGTAATCTTCAATTATGCCCTCTAACTCTATTTCGTTCCTCATATCACGATTGAAAAAATAATTTCTTTAACCTTTGTAAGCACTTATATTTTTGTGTTTTTGCGTTATCGGTATTGGTATACCCAAACTTTTCACAAATTTCCTGCATGGAAAGGTTGTTAATATAAAAGTCCTGAATAATGGTCTTGCAGGGTTCGCCTAAATGGAGGAGTGCTTCTTGCATCTTATCAAATTGCTTATCCTTCTCTTCATGCTGCTCAACGTCCTCTTCTATCGCTATCACATCCTCAAAGTCAGAGATGTTATTGGTTTTCTTGCTTTGCTGTGCTAACTTCTTTAACCAAATACGTCTGCAGACTGAGTATATATAGGTCTTTAGTTTACTGCTTAACTCGAAATCTCCGCTTTTAATTTTATTATATAAAACAATTATGCCTTCCTGATACACATCTTTTGCATCATCTTCATCACCGTTATTATTTAATATAAACTGTAAAATCATCGGAAAATACCCCGTATACAATTTATTTAGCGCTTCTTCTGAGTTATTTAAGACCCCTAAAACTACCTCTCTATCTGTTGGAACTGAACTGCTTAACTTATTACTCACCAATTAATACATTTAAACGTGAATGGTAACCCAATGATAACAAAAAAAATTACTTTTTTTATTTCTTCCTTAATACGGCAATACTATAAAGAGTAACCCAGTAACCCACATTAAAATATTTTTTATTTTTTTTTTCAATTAGGTGGGTTACCTTTTAAACTTTCCTGTATTAATCTGTAAAATTAATTAATTATTTAAAATAGAATTAGAATGAAAAACGCATTTAAATTTGGCTTTTTAGCTTTAGCAATCTCTTTATCAGTAGCAGCTTGTAACTCTGAGAAAACAGGTGAATCTACAGATACTACTGTAACTGATTCATCTACTGTTGTTACTCAAGTTGATACTAACGTAACTGATTCAACTGTAAAAGATACTACTGTAACTACTACTGTTGACTCAACTAAACACTAGTCATTTTTAACAAAATAAAAAAGGCTTTGGAATCTCCAAGGCCTTTTTTGTTATCCAAAGTTTTGCTTTTCAGCAACCTTACTTCATTAAAAGGCTAATAAATGCTACATTTGCGCTTGTAAAAATAAGTCAAATTCATGAATTTATCTCCTCTTCAAGCTATTTCTCCAGTTGATGGACGTTATAGAAACACTACTCAAAGCCTTTCTAAATATTTTTCAGAGTCAGCATTAATAAAATACAGAGTATTTGTAGAAATTGAATACTTTATTGCACTTTGTGAAACAGGCTTACCTGGTTTAAAAGAATTCGATAAATCTATTTACGGTAAACTACGTTTAATTCATGAGCAGTTTGATGATAACCATGCTCAGGAAATTAAAGACACAGAAAAGATCACCAATCATGATGTTAAAGCGGTTGAATATTTTATAAAAAAGCAATTTGATCAATTGGGTCTCGAAGCTTATAAAGAGTTTATCCATTTCGGATTAACATCTCAGGATATCAACAACACAGCTATACCTTATACTATTAAACTAGCTTTAAATGAAGTTTACTATCCTCAAATAGCTGAGTTGATTGCTAAAATAAAAAGTCTGGCTACTGAATGGAAAGATGTGCCTTTACTTGCACATACGCATGGACAGCCTGCATCTCCTACTAAACTTGGTAAAGAGTTTATGGTATTTGCAGAACGTTTAGAGATTCAGTTAAATAACTTAAAAAACATCCCTAACAGCGCAAAATTTGGCGGTGCAACAGGTAACTTTAATGCACACCATATTGCTTATCCTGGTGTAAACTGGGTAGATTTCTCTAATAATTTTGTAAATGAGATATTAGGCCTTTCGCGCGCTCAGTATACTACTCAAATTGAGCATTATGATCAATTTGCTGCACAATGTGATGCTTTAAAAAGAATAAACAACATCATTATTGATCTTGATAGAGACATTTGGGCGTACATTTCTAAAAACTACTTTAAACAAAAGATTAAAGAAGGTGAAGTTGGTTCTTCTGCAATGCCTCATAAAGTAAACCCTATTGATTTTGAAAATGCAGAGGGTAATGCTGGTATAGCAAATGCGTTATTCGAATTTTTTGCGGCTAAATTACCAATTTCACGCTTACAAAGGGACCTTACAGATTCTACGGTACTTAGAAATGTAGGCGTGCCTCTTGCTCACACTACAATAGCTATTGCATCTACGTTAAAAGGTTTAAATAAATTATTGCTGAATAATGAAGCTATTAATGCCGACCTTGAAAACAACTGGGCTGTAGTTGCTGAAGCAATTCAGACTGTACTTAGAAGAGAGGCTTATCCTAACCCATACGAAGCACTTAAAGATCTTACCCGTACCAATCAGAAGATTACTGCTGATACCATGGCGAACTTTATTGATGGCTTAAATGTGAATGATCAGATTAAACAGGAATTAAAGAACATCACTCCTTTTAACTACACGGGCGTATTTTAGATATAATGACCTAAAACAGACATCGATACCTTAAATTGCACCAACGAATTATTTATTTTTGTAGAAAAAAAGAAGACAATGACTATCAACGTATATACTGAACAAACTCCAAACCCTGCTACAATGAAATTCATGGTCAATAAATTATTGATCAATGGCAGTGAAGATTTCGCAACTAAAGAAAGTGCTGAGCACTCTCCTTTTGCAAAGGAACTGTTTAAGTTCAACTTTGTTAATGGTGTTTTTTTTGCAAGTAACTTTGTTACGATTACAAAAACAGAGGGTGTTGAATGGCCAGATATCGAACCAATTCTTAAAGAATTTGTTAAAGGAGCTGTTGAATCTGAATATAAAATAAAAGAAGAAACATCTGATGAGACACCTACTTTTGAAGGAACAGATCTTGAGATTAAAATTCAGCAAATTCTACATGATTATGTTCGCCCGGCAGTTGAACAAGATGGTGGTGCAATTAGCTACAAATCATTTGATGAGGGTGTTGTAACTGTTGAGCTTAGAGGTTCATGCAGCGGTTGCCCTTCTTCTACCATTACCTTGAAATCAGGAATTCAGAATTTATTGCAACGCATGGTTCCTGAAGTGAAAGAAGTAGTGTCTGAAGCTTTGTAAGCCGATTTAAATATAAAGAAAGAGCCTGTTTCAATGTTGAAACAGGCTCTTTTGTTTTATGTTGTTCTTATAATCTTTGTCATCCTGAATTTACTTCAGGATGACATGGTGGCGATAACACGACTAATTCTATTAACTTTTAAAACTCCGTTTAATAGCTTCTAAGATTTCACCATCAATCAAGCCATTTGTTGCCAGAATTTCTCTGGTTTCTAGAAATTCATCGCCTCCGGCAAAGTTTAATATATTTCCACCTGCCTGTTGTACCAGAAAAGCACCGGCAGCAACATCCCAGGCATTCAGGTTATACTCAAAGAAAGCATCGAACCTGCCACATGCTACATAAGCTAAATCAACCGCAGCCGAACCTATGCGCCGTAAGCCATGCGTTTTCTGCATCATTTCTGAAAGTAGCTGCATGTATTGTGCCTGTTTCTCGAACTGATAATATGGAAATCCTGTAGCCAGTAAACAATCTGATAAACCTGGTCTGGAAGAAACCTTAATCACTTTGTTGTTTAAATAAGCATCGCCACCTTTATAAGAATAAAACATCTCTCCGCGGTTTATCTCGTAAACTACACCAACAACGGGTTTATCCTCTTCATAAAGCGCTATGCTTATAGAATAAGTGGGAACACCATGAATAAAGTTGGTAGTGCCATCTAATGGATCTATGATCCAATTGTAAACAGCACCTTTGCTATTTACGGTTTCTTCTTCAGTAGTAAAACCTGCTTCAGGAATTAGCTTGGCTAAATTTCTAACCAATAACTTTTCAGCATTCTTATCTACATAGGAAACCATATCGTTTAGGCCTTTGAACTCGACAGCACCTGCATCGAAGTTCATCGACTCTTTTCTTATAAAATTGCCTGTTAAGCGGGTAACAGCAATTACCTTAGAACATATTAATTCGTAATTCAACTCAGAAAAAAATTTTAATAGTTAGCCAACTTTTCTTTGTTCTTGTATGAATATAAAACAAGACCTAAGCCAGACAAAAACAGAATACTTGAAATTAGCTCTGCCTGCGTAAAATGTATACCGGCAACATTATATTTAGTATTTACTCTGATCAATTCAATAAAGAAGCGTTCCAGACCGTTTAGCATTAAGTATATACCAAACATCATTCCCGGAGATTTAATACGGTCACGGATCTTCCATAAGATCAGGAACAGTATAAAGCATACGATTACCTCATATATAGGTGTTGGGTATACCGGCTGAGGTAATTCGTTACAGAACCTGCCAACGCAACCCGCAATAGGATTTCCTTCGTTAGCAACGTTATTTGGATAGGTATAAGCCCATAACCAATCCGGAAGCCATGAAATTGGCTTAGCGTTTAGATTAGCGATTCCCCAGTCGCCATCACCAGACATATGGCAACCAATTCTGCCCACACTGTACGCAAGCATCATACCTGGTCCGCCAATATCAAGCATGTGCAATACTTTAATATTATTTTTCCTTGCGATATATAAAACAGCAGCACCGCCACAGATTAGTCCACCGTAAAACGTTAAACCACTAAATGACAATAAGCTGCCGATAGGATCTTTTACAAATGAGTCCCAATGTTCCAGGTTATCGAATATTTTTGCACCAAGAAAACCCCAGATAGCGGCCCAAACGATAAGAGTGCCCATTAATTCATATGGGTGCTGCGTTACTTCAACAGTTTTTGGTTTGGGTAATTTATGCGCATTTTTCTCTTTATAATCCCAGTAAGCAAACAAACCAGCAAAAAACAAGCCTCCAAGTATATTTCCTTTTAATGAAAGAAGTACTGTTTGGGCATCGCTTACAAACAGCTGATAGTTTAAGAGTGCATAAACTAATTTATATCCGATCAGGAACCCGAATACACCATTATAAGCCAGCTCAGTTGTAGTAGCAGGCTTACCAATAGTCATCGTTTTTTTGATTGGATGAAGAATACCAAGTGCTTCCTTACGTTTAAACTCCTGAGTAAAAGCCCAGTAACCAGCAATAAAAGCTAAAGCGACAAAAACACCAAATGTGTTAAACGGCAATGGGACTTGTATACCAAAAAGATATTCTAAAAAATGAGATACAGTAGGAAACATACGTATAAAAAAGTTTTATGCGAATATAGTATTAATGCGCTAAAACTTCTTCTGTTTCGGCAACTTCTACCTCACCATCGGCGGTAAGCTCAATAAGTTTTACGGTTTTGATTTCATTTACCATTACCGGGTCATATTTAGCTTTAACTTTTACATAGTTCTTGGTAAAACCATGCATAAAACCATTCTTTTGGTCGTCTTCAAAAAGCACTTCGCCAATTGAACCAATCTGAGATTGATAAAAGGCCCTTCTCTTTTTATCAGACAAAATATGAAGCATTTTGCTTCTATCCGCACGGGCACTTCCGGCAACAACGCCTTTCATTTCAGCCGCTGCTGTTTGCTCGCGTTCTGAATAGGTAAATACGTGCAGGTAAGAAATATCAAGCTCGTTTAAGAATTGATAAGTATCCAGAAAATCTTCATGAGTTTCACCAGGAAATCCAACGATTACATCAACTCCAATACAGCAATTAGGTATTAAAGCTTTAATTTTAGCAACTCGTTCGGTATAAAGTTCCCGTTGGTAACGTCTGCGCATTAAACCTAATATTTTATTAGATCCAGACTGCAGAGGGATATGAAAATGAGGTACAAATCTTTTGGAAGTAGCAACAAATTCAATGATTTCATTGCTTAACAAATTCGGTTCGATAGAAGAAATTCTTATCCTTTCTATACCCTCAACCTCATCCAGTGCTTTTACCAGGTCAAAGAATTTATCTTCTCTTTCTCCGTTTCTTATTCCGAAATCGCCAAGATTTACCCCCGTAAGTACAATTTCTTTAACGCCGCTTTCGGCTATTTGTTTAGCGCGGTTTACTACATTTTCGATGGTATCGCTTCTGCTGCCCCCACGCGCCAATGGTATCGTACAATAAGTACATGGATAATCACATCCATCTTGCACCTTTAAGAAAGTACGTGTTCTATCACCTATTGAATAGGCTGCAATAAAATTATGATTAACTTTTTCGATGTTTTGCTGATGAATAACGGCCTTAGGCTGTTTGGTAAGATCAGAGATGTATTCAACTATCCGGAATTTCTCTGCTGCACCAAGCACCATATCAACGCCTTCTATTTCGGCAATCTCAACAGGTTTTAACTGAGCATAACATCCTACTATGGTTACATACGCGTTGGGTGCGTACTTTAAAGCCTCTTTAACTACTTTACGGCACTTTTTATCAGCATGCTCTGTTACAGAACAGGTGTTTATTACATACACATCCGCTCCATCTGTAAAGTCTACAACAGCATATCCGGCATCGGTAAATAACCTGCCAATTGTTGAAGTTTCAGAGAAATTCAACTTACAACCAAGTGTATAAAATGCAACCTTCTTCATTCAGTGTTATCGCTATAATTATGCACGCGTCGTGCCGAATTTATTTCAGCATCCCGTTTAAGCATGTTTAGAATATCAAATTCGGGATGCTGAAATAAATTCAGCATGACGATTGTAAATTTTTAGATATCCCAATAAGCCTGCAAAGATAAGGTTTTAAATGAAATTATGATTCATTCCAGCGATAACTATCTTGCTCTAGTCCTGCAAGATCTATTACACGACTTACTACTGTTTGTGCAACCTCTTCAATAGTTTTGGGTAAGGAATAAAAAGATGGGCTGGCAGGGCATATAATCCCTCCTGCTTCCGTTACAGCTTTCATGTTATTAATATGAATAAGGCTAAAAGGCGTATCTCTTACTACGGCTATTAATTTCCTGCGTTCCTTCAATACAACATCTGCAGCCCTGGAAATTAAATCGTTAGAAATCCCATGTGCAATTCTGCCCAGAGTACCCATTGAGCATGGAATGATGATCATTGTATCAAACTTAGCCGATCCTGACGCAAATGGAGCATTAAAATCCATTTTTGGGTAAAAAGTAAAGGGGTAACGGTCGTAATCCTGATTCTGAAGTTCAAAACGCCAAACTTCTTTGGCATTGTCTGACATTACTACTCCTACTTTTTCAATCTGATCAGACAATTTCAACAAACTATCTAACAGTAATTTAGCATAAATTGATCCGCTGGCACCAGTAATTGCAACAATAATTTTCTTCTTCCTCATAGCGCAGATAAAGATACGGAACCTTAGATAACAAAAAAGGGCCGAAAATTAATTTTCGACCCTACATCTACCTATGAAAAACATACCCCCGAAAGGGTAAGCCCAAATGTAATTATCTTTTTGAATAAATGAAAGTTTAAACATACTTTTTTCTCATCTTAATTAGAATATTATTGCGAAGTCAGAAAATCCGGTTAACAAATTATCTAATAGCGTAAAAATCAGTTCCTTTTAGTGGTTTCCAATCACCATCTTTGTATCTCATTTTTAAAGAAAGTATACGCTCTTTACCTGCTTCTCTTAAATAATAAATCTTAACCGGATGATAGCCGGCTTTGAGATAAACACGCTCTGTTTCCTGGCTCACTGACTGATAACCAAAATCCGCGTCAATTAGTTCTGCTTCATGAATTCTCATATAAGCTTTCCCACTTGCCTGAAGTGAAAAGCTGTATTCTCCATCAGATTGCACCTTTATAAAACCTTCATATAGTGTCATTCCAGGTCTTGCTTTTGGCACTTCTTCTCCTAAATGTTTGCTAATACCATTTGAAACTTCAGTAAGACCCGTTTCTGAAACTACGTATGGAAAATTTCCTTTAAAGAATTTCCACGAAAGTCCGGGATATGTTTTATCTAAAATCTCAACAGCCGGAATTTCGGCCCTATCATACGGCCGTGGAGCTTCAAGATCTGCCTTTCGAGCCTGTAATGATTTGGCTTTCATTTGAACCTGTAATTCGTTGCAGGACGGTATTGAAGCAAGGTTAGTAGTTTCCTTAGGGTCGCTTACTATATCGTATATTTCAAAATCATCATCTGCAGATTTGATATCATAACGCACACCTACAAAATCCCCAAGACGGATCATTTGCATTTGCCCACGTTTCCGGCCCCTCCTGCTGGCCTCAAAAGCTTTAAAATCAGGCGTTTTACCCCCTTCAGAATATTCTGAATAAATTAAACTTTCGGCCTGGATACCTTTTCCTGTTAGAGATGGGACCAATGAAACTCCATTTGTTCTGGCCGGAGCACTTATACCTGCAACATCAGCAAAGGTAGGCATCCAGTCTGACAGCATACTTGGCGATACCACAACTTTACCAGCAGGAATATGCTGAGCCCAGGTTACCAGAGTTGGCATTCTTAATCCACCCTCCCATACATCTCTTTTTATTCCATCAAAAGGTCCGAACCCTCCAAAAAACTCCGGGTTATTAGGTGCGTAACCTGCAGGAAGATAAGATTCAATAGATGGTCCGTTATCAGATGTAAAAACGACAATCGTATTTTCCGAAATTTTTAAGTCATCTAAAAGCTGCAAAATGTCGCCTACTGCATCATCAATTCTTCTGGTGGCTGTAGCATATCGCTTAAAGGTATCAGGCCATGGCGCATTTTTTACCTTTCCATTATCATATGTAGAATTTTTATAATCCGGATGTACAAAAGAATCAACTTTACCAGATGCTGTATTTATCATGTTACCAGGATTGCCAAGCCACTGTATGCCGCCTTTTAGTCCTTTACCTTCGGGATAAGCTTGAGTAGGTAATTCCAACACAGCGTGTGGAGAATCATAGGCAAGAAACATGAAGAAAGGTTTTTCGGGTCCTTTGGCACTTTCATGATCTATGATCCATTTCTTGGCACGGGCAGTCCATAAGTCGGTAGTGTAACATTTGGCTAAATCCGCAGCTACGTTTTTATAATTGTCCCATACTTCCTTTTTACCTCTGTAAATTCCTTCAAAAGGATAATGCTCATGTCCATCGGCATGGCGCATATAGCCAAAAAAATCATCAAACCCCCTTTTTTGAGGATGTGCCGGCCAATTAGGTTCATCTTTAGTTTCGCCTTGCAAACCCCATTTTCCTATAACTGATGTAGCATAACCCGCTGTTTTCAGTACCGTAGCAATAGTATGGTTATTTTCAATCTGCTTATCAAATTGATTGTCTCTTACCTTTGCATTGCCTTGATTAAGCCCTGTTAAAAGAGATGCCCTGGAAGGGGCGCATACCGGTGCGTTGCAATACTGATTAGTTAATTGCGCTCCACCGGCAGCCATTTTGTCGAGGTTTGGAGTAAATTGATAAGGAAGTTTTTGATCTGCCTTCTCCTTTCTCTGATTTTGAAAAAACACACCTAAATCGCCGTACCCAAGGTCATCGGTTAAGATAAATATGATATTAGGCTTTGAAGCACTACTTTTTTTTGATTGTGCGTTAACAATTGAGGGCATCAAAACGATCAAAGCACAGCTTCCCAACAAAAACAATTTCGTGATTCCTTTTATCATTATCTAAAAATGAACATTAGTATTCACCAAATATAAACAACTTAAAAATTTCTTTACACATTCTTCGCACCAAACCCACAAGCAGGTGCCTTTTTGTGAATAATATGTGTGGAATGTGCGAACTAAGTGAGGAAGACTACAAAAACCAAACTTTAGTTCGTACTGGTTGTTATATAAATTACAAAACTAAATTACAAAATTATGGAAGCATCCGAAGACATAAAGTTCACTGTTATGCTTCATGACAACGAACAAAAAAAGATTAAGGTAGAAGTTAAGCAAACTGAGACCACCGATGGAATACCGTATTATGTATGCACTCTGAATGGTAAAGAGGCCCAGATTAGAAAAGATGAAAAATGGGAACAAATATGGGGCTCACTTACCCATAAACAGGTTGATGAGTTAGGTTCGGCAATTAACAAACATTTAGGTGATTTATAACACAGCCACCAGCGTTACTCCGTATTCCCGTTTAAAATGATCTTGAATCTGATCTATCATTTTATTGAATCGTGTTATTTTTGCCGGCAGTAAGAACAGCAAAAAATCAACTCCACTGCGGTTATATCTTACGTATTCTTCCAGGGCGAGCCAGCTTTCGCGCTCCATATCTTCATTGTACTCACCGGTATCTTTAAAAACGATTAATAGGTTTAATCCTTTCTGATCGCAAAAAGTCTTAATTGCAGTTTCCTGAGCTATTACAGACTCCAGATATGGTGATACCCTGATGTAACCAATTGCATTCATGACTGAAACTCTCTTGGCAACTTAACTAAGATTACCTATTCATTAACACCCGCTGATGCGGAAGTTTTTTTATCAAACTCTTTTTCAGTAAATATTTTTGAAGGATTTTCTAAACATTTATTAATTTGATTTAACAATGAGCTTAGCTCAAAAGGCTTAGAGATAAATGCGTTACAGCCGTAACTACCAAGTGATAGCAATACTTGCGAATACGCAGAAAATATAACTACAGGAATATGTTTGGTAGACGGATCTCTTTTCAATTGGGCACATAATTCCCCTCCGTTAATTCCAGGGAGTAAATAATCCACTAATACAATATCTGGTTTAAAATCCTCCATCAATGAAAAAATATCATTAGTATCTTTATAACAACGTACCTGATAGCCTTCGTAACTAAATAACTCTTCTAATAACTCTACTAAATCATCATCATTTTCAATGATTAGTATATTTTGTGATTTACGCTCTTTTTTCTCAGATAATTCAGTCATTCCCGTTTTAATTAGCTAGCCTATTATAACAAACGAAAAAACGTCCTGTTTTATTTTTCTTTATTAATATTTATGCAATTAAAAAAGCGGTGTATTGCTTAATAATTAACGCGGTTTAAAGCCATTATCAAACGTTTGCGTAGTTTTATTCAAAGGGTAAAATCATCAAATATTCAGCGATTTTTACAAATTAGCATCATTTAATCATCAATACATGTAATTTTAAAAGATTTTTATACATTTAGAAATTATTACCTAACCAAATCAAATGAACCGGATCTTGACCTTATTCTTTTAAGTATAAGTTAGGTTAAGTGACTTACATCTGACAACTAAATTAGACTAAGATGAAACCTCAACTGCTTAAAGTAGCTAACAACTCTGTAAATTCATTTAGCGCGAGAAGAGACAAGGTGCCTTACATTAACAACCGCTGGCACTATCATGCCGAAGTTGAACTGATCTATTTTAAAAAAGGCAACGGAACTCAATTTATTGGCGATAGTATTAAACGTTTCAGATCTGGTGATGTAGTACTTGTTGGCGCTCACCTACCTCACTACTGGAGATTTGACGATAATTACTTTAATGACGAAAAAAGCAATGCAGATGTAGTTGTAGTACACTTTTGTGAGAATTTTTGGGGTAATTCATTTTTAAATCTTCCTGAAAACAAATCCCTTAAATTGTTATTGGAACGTGCCCAGAGGGGTGTACAGGTTCAGGATAAAAGCAAAAGATTGATTGGAGAACTTATAGAGTCTATTTTATTATCTGAAGGGCCTAAACGAATTATTTTACTTGTAGAAGCCCTGCTGGCTATAGAAAACTACTCACAAAGCAGCTTATTGTCGTCTATCGGTTTCCGTCATGATTTTGAAGAGACTGAGAATGACAGGATTAATGCCATTTACAATTACTCTCTTGCTAATTTTAAAAGAAAGATTCAGATGGAGGAAATGGCTGCCGTGGCCAACATTAGCCCTAATTCATTTTGCAGATACTTTAAATCGAGAACAAGGAAAACTTATACTCAGTTTATAAGTGAGATAAGGGTTGGACATGCCTGCAAATTATTGATCGAGGACAGTATGAACGTTAAACAGATCTGTTACGAAAGTGGTTTCCATAATTTTGCCAGCTTCCATAAACATTTCAAAATTATAACAGGGAAAAGTCCGCTTTCTTATCAGAAATCATATTTACAAAAATAATTAATCATAAAAACAGTCCTTTTAATGAAAAAAAGAATAACCCCTTTGCTATTTGTAATAATGCTATGTGGCAAAGTAAATGCCCAGCAACCAGGTGCTAAGGATATTGACGACAAAAAACAAAAAATGGAGTGGTTTGCTAATGCAAAACTTGGAATTTTTATACACTGGGGTATTTATTCTGTAAATGGCATCTCCGAATCATGGTCGTTTTTTAACAACTACATCAATCATGATAACTATATGAAGCAGTTGGATGGTTTTACGGCAGCCAATTATCGTCCGGAAGAATGGGTTAAACTAATCAAGGAAAGTGGTGCAAAATATACTGTGATAACCACTAAACACCATGATGGTGTATCCCTTTGGAATACTAAAGCGATTGATGCGACAACCACCTTAAAGCAAAGTGCCGCTAAGAAAGATGTAATTACTCCCTTTATAAAAGCAGTTAAAAAGTCTGGCTTGAAAACAGGTATTTACTTTTCCTTACCAGACTGGAGCCATCCTGATTACGACGGTTTTACCAGAGACAGAAAAAGGTACAAACTTAGTGAAGAACCTAAGCGCTGGAATAAATTCCAAAAGTACTTACATACGCAAATGAATGAACTCTCTGTGAACTTTAAGCCTGATTTACTCTGGTTTGATGGTGATTGGGAGCACTCTGCTGAGGAATGGCAGGCCGGAAAGATTTCGGCAGACCTTAAAAAGTATAATCCAAATATTATAATCAATTCTCGTTTGAATCATCATGGCGACTATGAAACCCCTGAACAGGGTATCCCGGTTCTTAGGCCAAATAGCGAATATTGGGAACTGTGCTACACAATGAATGATTCGTGGGGTTATCAGCCTTATGATTTTAAATATAAATCACCAAATATGATTGTTCGCACGTTGGTTGATTGTATTAGCATGGGTGGTAATTTATTGCTTGACATTGGGCCAAAAGCCGATGGCACTATTGCAACAGAGCAGGGAAATATTTTGAAAGGCTTAGGCAGGTGGACCAAAAAGCATGCTGAAGCAATTTATGGGACTCATGCTGGCTTACCAGCAGGCCATTTTAATGGGAAAACCGCACTTTCTGCAGATAAAAAAACGCTTTATTTATATGCCGATTGGGTTCCGGACAATGGCGGATTGTTGTTAAGCGGAATCAGATCGGCTGTTCGCTCTGCTAAGATTGTAGGCTCTGATTTGAAGGCAACTTTTGTGACCAATGGTGAGAACATTTCGATCAAGATCCCTGCATCCGCAGCTGATCAGGATGTAACAGTAATCGCTTTAAAATTTGATAATCCTGTTGAAGTAAATGATCAATCTTTGATTTCGTTAAGTTTCAATGACCTTACCAATAAAAGAGCGGACTATAAAACGCAGATTAACAATATTGCGAGTTCATTGCATAATGGAGTAAACCCGTTTAAGGATACAGATTTGCCGACCGATGGTTTAGACTTCGAAGCAGGCAAAAAGGGGTTAAATCCTGAACTGTACAAATGGGTCACCAAAAACGCGGAGAGCTTATACAAGACAGGAAAAGGACTGCCTGATGGACATTACCAAGGGGCAAGTGCTTTATCTGCCGACAAGCAGACGGTGTATCTTTTTGTGGAAGGGAAACCTACGGGGCCAATTGCATTAAAAGGAATTAAAAATAAGGTGAGCCGGATTAGAATTGTTGGAGAGGGAACTATGATTGAACCAGAGATCTACAACAAACTCTATTGGAGTTCTGTACCTGGAATTGTTTACATCCCACTTCCAAAAGACCGACTTGATAAAGATCTTACAGTAGTAGCGGTATTGCTTGATGGCCCAATTGACCTTTACAGGGAAAAAGTTGGTGCTATTGAGAGTAATTTGTAAGATTTTGTTCTATAAAAAGGAGGGTGTATCATGATTTATGATACACCCTCCTTTTTATTTGAGACGGCTACTATTTAACACTTCTAACAGTAGTGTTACCACCACCATCTAGTGTTAGGTTTACAGGAGCATTGCTAGTCCATGCTCCTCTGGTAAAATCAGGCACATCAACACTTCCCGATTTTTTAGATACTGATTTTTTACTTAATGGTACTATGCAGCTCCATGATGCAGCATCGTAAACGTTTTGGTCAAGGGGTAATCCATTGCGCAGGCAATCAATTAAACGCCAGTCCATGATAAAGTCCATACCACCATGGCCACCAATCTTTTTACCGATTTCTCCAACATGTTTAATAATTGGAGGGCTGTAAGTATCATACAATTTCTTTAATCCATCTTCAGTTACCCATTCTTCGCCAAACGAGATACGTTCAGGTTCCGGCCATTTACTGGCAAATCCTTTAGTTCCGCTAAGCAGGTGAATTCTGGAATAGATTCTTGGTGAGGTTACATCATGTTGTAACATCATTGTTTTTCCCTTAGCTGTTCTGATGGTTGTAGTATTCATATTACCACGATAGTTTTTACCTACAAATTGTTTGTAAAAATCATCTTTTTTGGCTCTTTCTTCAGCCTCATGAGCCATATGGAAATCATTGGTCGACATGGACACCAAATAATCCATTTTATCACCCCTGTTAATATTTAAACATTGTGCAATTGGGCCTAAACCATGAGTTGGATAAATGTTACCGTTATAATTGATGTTTTCTTTTAACCTCCACATGTCTGCATAACCATTTTTATCGAAGTTTAACCCCAACAGGTTATGGATATATGCACCTTCAGCATGAATTAATTCACCAAACATACCATTGCGGGCCATGTTTAATGTTAGCATTTCGAAGAAATCATAACAGCAGTTCTCCAGCATCATACAATGCTTGCGCGTTTTCTCTGATGTTTCTACCAGTTTCCAGCAATCTTCAAGAGTGAGTGCTGCCGGAACCTCAGTTGCGGCGTGTTTTCCATGTTCCATAGCATACACAGCCATTGGAGTATGGTAATGCCAGGGTGTACAGATATAAACCAAATCAAGATCCTCTTTTTCAATCATTTCTTTCCAGCCATCTTCGCCAGAGTATTCTTTTGCTTTAGTAAGACCTTTATCAGTAAGGTATTTTTGTGCAGCTGAGGCTCTTGCAGGTAATTTGTCGCAAAGTGCTTTGATCTCTACTCCTTCTATATGTGACAATCTGGAAACCGCACCCGGCCCTCTCATTCCGAGACCTATAATTCCAACCCTTACTTTATCAATTTTTGGAGCGGCATATCCACTCATATTGAATCTCTGACTGCTATTACCCTGATTTAATGCTGCTGCCAGTTCATGATCGCTTGGCGCATTTTCATTGGCAAATGTAGGAAGGCCGATAGCTACTGCTCCGGAACCAATTGCCAGTTGTTGTAAAAATTTTCTACGGTTTGGTTTCATCTTGTGTTTTATATGGTTAAGAATGGTTGTTCGACCAGAAGTCAAATTAGTTTATACCACCAATATACACAGCTTATGGGCAGGCGTGAAAAGTTTTTTTCACACAAACGGTTGCGTAAATTTCATTTTACAGGCGTAATATTATTTCGCTTAATTATTGGTAATCTGTTTATTAATAAAAGCTCCCAGTTTTTCGTAGCCCTGTGCGTTAGGATGTAATCCATCGGTAAAAAGTGCTTCATTTACTTTTTTCTTTGTATTAAGCAAAAGACTTCCAGCATCAGCATATTGAACTTTTAAGTTCAGTGCTATTTTAGCGTACAACAGATTTAATTTAGCAACCCTGGCTTCCATTTCTCTGCGTGGAAGCAAACCGAGCACAAGAATTTTTGCCCCCGGTTGTCTCACTTTTATCGCTGTTATAAGAACCGTTAACCCTTCGGCTATCTCATCATCAGTATTAAACTGCAAATTGTTTGTACCAATCATCAATACAATTTGCTTAGCTGAAAATCCATCCAGTTCTCCGTGATAAACACGCCAAAGAACATTCTCTATCCTATCCCAGCCAAAGCCCATGTTTAGAGGGTTCCTATCTTTAAAATATTTATTCCATGATTCGGTCCCTCTTGCAACATGTGCCAAGGGTTCACCAGACCAGAAATGGGTGATGGAATTGCCTATAAAAATCAACTTGGGCGGATTGGTTTTATTATGATTTAGTACCTGATTATGTCTCTTTTCCCAATCATATCCAGGAAGCTCGCGATATTGTGTAGTCGGTTTGGTTGTACTGATATTTCCCTCTGGCTGGTTTAATATCTTTTTGATGATCTTCTCGTATGCATTTGCATAGTTCATCATTCCAATATCATTAGGATGAACGCCATCAACAGTACTCTCGATGTCGTGGCCTATCTCATTCTTTGAAAGCAGGTAGATGTTTTTTATTCCTTTTGTCTTTAATTGTTTAAATGCCTCGTTTAAGGTAATATTTGGATTATCATAATCAGTTTTCCTTTTAGGGCTTATCAGCTCATCTGTATAACCATCGTGCTCTGTTAACAGAATGGGAACTCCTGGTCTCTTTGCTTGCAATTGAAGTACAGAGGCTTCAATTCTTGATGTAAGATCTTCTTTCGATATAGAGATAAGATTAGGTAAACAATCTAACACATATAATTTAGCATCAATTTCTGTAAGTAAATCAACTACTTCTTTTTCTAAACGGCCATTGCCAGAAAAACCAAGGTTAATTACGGGCTGGTCTAACTTGCGTTGCAATATGGATGTCCATGCCAAACCAGGTCTGGTTGCACAAGCACCTTGCGCTATTGAAGTACCATAAACCACTATCGGTTTTTCCTGATGCAGGGGCACGGGCGTAAACGATTTTTCATTAGGCACATAGATTTCCAACCATTTCACAGCGTTGTACAGTGGTAGGTAAAGTGTGTATTCCCGATCTGGGTTATTAACCTGTTCTAAGTTATTAAAGCGATAAGTAATGGTATCGCCAAAAGAGAAAGCGCCAGCACTCCAAAGCCACCTGCCATCTCTGTCCTTTGCATATAGATCAACACCACTTACGCCTGTGGCCGGCATGTGCGAAAGCTGCAGATTGCCTTTGACAGCATACTTTACGATGATTTCATTCGAATTTGTGCGGAAACGCAGGTTTACACCAGCATTGTTCTTTGATAACTTCCATACCTCTGGGCGTACTATTCCTTCGGCTTTTGACGGTAAGCGATCATAATAATCTTTTAGATTTTTTGTCCAGCCCTGACCTTCCAAAACATTTATAGTATCATTTGAAGGATTCCAGACCTTATATTTTGCTTTATCCTGAGCGAAACTTAGCTGACTTAACAGTAGAAAAACAGATAGGTATATTAGCTTGTGGTTCATAATGTAAATATATTCTACAAAGAGATTAATTATGAAAAAAAATTATTCTCTTTGTTATTGGGATATACCTTATTATTGTTAAACAAATTACACTCTCATGAATGCGATAAAATCTGTTCTATTCGGATTGCTTTTAGTAGCAAACCTATGTGCTTACTCCCAGGAAAAAGAAGTAAAACCAAGAACCTTTAAGTATGGTAAAGTTGACCTTAATGAATTTGATACTAAGGTTAATGGCGCAGATTCGGCGGCCTCTGCGGTAGCATTATTTGATGTCGGAAGAGGTTGGTTTGAATTTAGTGCAAAAACGGGCAATTTCATTTATGTTTTTGAACGTCATACCCGATACAAGATCATTAACAAAACCGGTTACGATTATGCAAATCTTGAAATTCAATTGTATAAGCAAAATGGTAGCGAGCAAAATTTGGAGTACACGGATGGTGCTACCTATAACCTTGAAGCAGGTAAAATTGTTACCAGCAAATTAAGCAAAGAATCGAAGTTTTCTGAGAAGCAAGATAAGAACTATACCCTAAAAAAGTTTGCATTACCTAATGTTAAAGAAGGATCTATAGTGGAATTTAAATATAAGATTAAATCGGACTTTATATTTACCCTGAGATCATGGCGTTTCCAGAAGGAAATTCCAATGCTATATTCAGCATATGAGATCAAAATTCCAGAATATTTTAAATATAAAATTACTGCTGGAGGGTTTCTATTTATCAATCCAAAAGAGGAAAGGGTTAACGAATCCTTCATTTCAGCATCTGGCACTTTAAATACAACTTCATTAAAATTACATTATCAGGTTGAAAATGTTCCAGGTTTAAAAACAGAAAATTTCATTACAACAATGGAAGATTATGTTAGTAAAGTTGGATTTGAATTAAGTTCGGTAACTGTACCTGGTGAGGTTTACCGTGACGTTACTTCGACATGGCCAAAAATTGTGAAGGGGCTAAAAGAAGACGAAAACTTTGGCTTGTTTATAAATAAAAGGAGTTACAGCAAAACATTATTGAAAGATATAATTAAAATAAACACCAATCAGGATACTATAGTTCAACTAGTTTTTAACTATGTAAAAAATAACATCAAATTTAATCATGATGACGACTTCTCTACTTCAGAAACAAATCCTAAAACCGTATTTGAAAAGAAAAGTGGGAACTCTGCTGATGTAAACCTGTGTTTACTTACTTTATTATCAGAAGCAAAAGTTAATGCTTTTCCTATTTTATTGAGTACAAGATCTAATGGTGCCCATCCTGGTTTTCCAATGATCACAAAATTTAACAATGTAATTGTTGGAGTTCAAATTGGCGAAAAAACCATCCTTTTAGATGCTACTGATAAAAATCATATGCCAGATATGATTGCTTTTGATAATCTGTCCCATGAAGGATTAAAAGTAAATTTAGCTGATGAGACTGCTGAATGGATCTCGCTCGAGGACCCCACAATTAGCAGAAAGAATATTAATTACCTCTTAACTCTTGACGGAGAGAATAAGATTAGTGGTAAAATGTATTTATCCACTACAAATTATGAGGCCTTTAGTAGAAGAAACAGCTATCAATCTGCTTCAAATGAGGATGACTTTCTTAAAAGTTATAAAAATGGGAAACCCGGTTTAGGTATAAAAAACTATAAGATAGAGAACCTTACGAACCTTAATGAATCCCTTATTGAAAGTATGGACGTCAATATTGAAGACAATGTAGAAGAGGCTGGAAACTTAATTTATTTCACTCCGCTCCTTTACGAAAGGACTAAAGAGAATCCATTCAAGTTAGAGGAGAGAAATTTCCCGGTAGATTTTGGCCACCCGACTGAAGAAGTGGTTAGAATTACTATTGATTACCCTAAGGAATACCAGGTAGACAAAACACCAAAAAATGAAAAAATCATACTACCTGAAGAATCTGCATCATTTACTTTTCTGTTTGCCGGTGAACCTGGAAAAATGGTGATTAGCAGCAAAATAGTGCTTAAAAAATCACTTTATACCCCCGAAGAATACCATTACATTAAGGAACTGTTTAAAAATATTGTAAGAAAGCAGTCTGAACAAATTGTACTTAAAAAGAGCTAGAGATGAGAATAGTAATACTTTTTGTGATTGGCTTGTTTCTTATTAAAGAAACTAAGTCACAAGGTATATATGATGTAAATAAAATCCCCCCTGATTTACTTAAGGATGCTTCATTGGTGATTAGATACGAGAACCAAACTTATGATATAAAGAACCCAGGGAATGCCGTTTACGACTATAAAATTGCTGTAACCTTATTAAATAAGAGTGCAGAAGGCGCATCGAACATGTATGAATTCTACGATAAATTCTCTAATGTTTACAATTTAAAAGCCACACTATACGATAGTAAGGGTAGCAAAGTTAAGGAGTATAAGAGCAGCGATTTTAAGGACAGAAGTGCAGTCTCGAGCGGCTCTCTTTATGAAGACAGCAGAGTTAAATTTCTGGATTTCTTATATAACAACTATCCTTATACTATAGAATACAGTTATAGCACTGAGTATAGTGGAATACGTTTTTACCCGTCCTGGAAACCGGTGAGTTCCTGGGGGGCAGCAGTAGAAAAATCGGAATACACTTTCAGAATTCCTGAAACCATGACTTTCAAATACCTTAAAAGTACCGGACTTAAAACTGATTCTTTAAAGGTAAAAGACAAAATACAATACAAATGGAGCTGTGAGAATGTGAAAGCACTTGAGTATGAGCCGATGAGCGCTGGCATAGCTGATGTAAGCCCGTGGGTAACTTTGGCACCAAATCAGTTTGAATATGATAACTCTAAGGCGAACATTGAAAACTGGGATAACCTGGGGGCATGGCTTTCTGGCTTAAATAATGGAGCACAGGCATTGCCTGAATCTGTAAAATTAAAAGTTCAAAACCTAATTAAAGGCGCTGCAACGCCGAAAGACAAAATAAAACTATTATACAACTATTTGCAATCGAATACCAGATATGTTGGTGTGCAATTGGGTATTGGTGGCTACAAGCCTATTGCAGCTGAAAAGGTTGCGGCCGTAAACTATGGTGACTGTAAAGCTTTGTCTAACTACATGAAAGCTCTATTACAAGAAGCAGGTATAAAATCTAACCTCGTAGTTATCGGGAATGATATGCCGTCGCTGAATAAAAAATTTGCAAGTCTAAGCCAGGCAAATCACATGATACTTTGTGTACCTCTGGAAAAAGATACCACATGGCTGGAATGCACAAGCCAGTTTGTACCAATGGGTTATATAGGAAACGACAATTCAGACAGAACAGTTTTGCTGGTGACAGAAGCTGGAGGTAAATTAGCTCAAACACCTTATTATAGCCCGGCCAACAACTATCAGAAACGCATAACAAAGGTGAATTTTGATGAGGAGGGTTCTGCAAATATTAGCCTTGAAACCCAATATGGCTTTGCGCAGTATGAAGAAAATCTGAGAATGACATTGATTGAGCCGACTGAGCAAAGGAAAAGCTTAATGAACTCTCTTAGTATACCGAACATGCAGATCAGCTCATTTAGCTTTAATCAGCCAAATAAAGAGGCTGCTGTTCTGAATGAAAAAGTAGATCTAAAAGCCTCACAGATCTTAACTAAAGGAGGCGATAAGTTATTCCTTACTTTAAATATGACGAATCGGCAAGAGAGTGCGGTTACTCCTATTGAAAACCGGAAGACTTATTTCAATGTAAAATATGGCTACTCTGATGAAGATGAGATTATTTATAATATTCCTAAAGGTTACAAAGTAGAGTTTATGCCTAAAGATGTTGTGATTGAATCGGAGTTTGGCAAGTACACAGCCAAAGTGGTACAAAAAGATAACAGTCTTATTTATAGCCGGACAAAAACGATTAACAACAAAAAATATCCGCCAGAGAAATACAATGACTATGTAGCATTTTCTAAAAAAATCTATCAGGCAGATAAGCAAAAAGGTATTCTTGCCAAAATTGAATAAGGCTGTATCACACATTAATACAGCCCTATTTTTATTTCTTACCTACAATTACCTTGGTAAAGGTGTCTGTGTCTAAGTATTTACCAGCCAGATCTTTCAATTCTTGTGAGGTAATTGTTTTTACTGTTGTGATGTAGTTTTCGTAATAGTTATGATCAAGTCCTGAGAAATAAACATTCTTAAATTTATCTGCATGAGAAAATGCATTTTCTAAACTACCAAGCATAGAACCGAGCATATAATTACGTACAAGGTCTAACTCCTGATCAGCAATCAATTCGGTTTTTAACAAGTTAATTTCTTTTTCGATCTCAATAAGAGCATTGTTGCATACCTCAGCTCCTACTTCGGTTGCAATAAAGAAATATCCGGCATCTCTTAAAGAAACAACAGCCGAGCCTATTCCGTAAGTATAGCCTTTATCTTCGCGGATATTGGCCATTAGCCGTGATCCAAAATAACCTCCTAGCAAACAGTTTAGCACCTGAAATCCAGGAAAATCATGGTGATTTCTGCTAATACTTAAAGCTCCCATTCTAATGGCAGATTGGATGGCTTCTGGCCTTTCAATTAAAAGTTCGCCTTTAGGGCTTGCTTCAAATGTAAATTTATTGATTACAGAGAATTCAGTATTTTCCCACTGTTTTCCAAAAACGTTATTTAGTATCGCGAATTCCTTTTCTTCGAACTTTCCGGCAGCTATTACGGTACAATTCTCTGGTTTAAAAGCAGCTTTAAAATAGTTGATCAGGTCTTCCCTTTTTAGGGCATCGTAATCCTCAGCATCGATATTTGATCCATAAGGTGTATTGCCAAAAATTGAATTTGCAAATTGTCTTCTGGCTAGAAAATCATTTTTTTGAAGATTTACCTGTAGGGATTGTTTTTGATTCTGAACAAAAATAGCCAGTTCCTGCTCAGGGAAAATACTTTCATTTAAGATTGATCTTAAAATAGGCAGTACTGATTGCAGGTGTTTGTTAAGCGTATATAGTTTTACGCTAGACTGATCCGCTCCATATTCAGTTTGTAAAAATGCACCATAATAATCTACTTTATCAGCAATTTCCTTAGCGCTCAACTTAGCAGTACCATTGTTGATCAAATGACTAACTCCTACGGCTTGTAATGGCTTTGATGCATCCCAGTTTACATTTTCGAATATAAACTCTATCCTTACCAGCTCCTGTTTACCTGCATTAATGGTAAAAACAGGTATGCCATTGTCAAGATGTTGGGCTAAAGGCTCTAAAAATTTGATCTCATTAACCTGTAATGATTCCGGGGCTAGTGTACGATTAAGCATCTTTGGCGTTTAAATAATATAAAGTTGAACATTGCTCTTTTACAAAGGTATTTTTAGCGGCTTGAAGAATGCCCTGAGGGGTAACAGCTAAGTACTTATCTATTTCGGTATTGAGTCCATTGGCATCACCCAGCAATTCATAATAGGCAAGATTCATGGCTTTATCTAAAAGACTCATTTCAGCAAAGACCATAATAGATTCAGATTTATTCTTCACCTTGGTGATTTCTTCGTCTGTAACTTCATGCTGTGTTAGTTTTGTTAGTTCAGCCCATATCGAAGCCTCTGCAGCTTCAACGGTTACACCTTGAACAAGCTTTCCTTCAACTACAAATAGACCTTCATCTATACTGCTGGTAACATAAGCATGTATATCACTAAATAATTGTTGCTCTTTTAATAAACTATTGTACAATCTTGACGACTGTCCTTGTGAAAGAATATCAGACATCAGATCGAAACTTTGATACTCAGAATCTTGTCGGGCAGGCATTTTAAAAGCCATGTAAATGGCATTCAATGGAACATCAGCCTTAACTGTTTCCTTGCGTTCCTCGGTTTGTAATGGTTCCTGAGGAAGGTTTCTGTTATATTTATCTCCGGCAGGAATAGGTGCAAACCATTTCTCGGCAAGTGCCTTAACATCTTCAGTTTTAACATTACCACCAACAACCATTATGGCATTTTGGGGGTTATAGTGTTTTTTGAAAAATGCTTTAACATCTTCCATTTTTGCATCTTCAATCTGCTTTAGGTCCTGACCTATAGTTGCCCATTGGTAAGGGTGTTTTTTATAAGCCAGTGGTCTTAACTTTAACCAAACATCGCCATATGGCTGATTCAGATAACGTTGTTTAAACTCTTCGCAAACTACGTTACGCTGTGTTTCCAAACTTTTTTCTGAAAAGGCAAGGCTTAGCATCCTATCACTTTCTAACCAAAAGGCAGTTTCCAGATTTACAGCCGGAAGGGTAATGTAATAGTTAGTAATGTCGTTACTAGTAAAGGCATTATTCTCTCCGCCTACTCTTTGCAAAGGCTCATCATAACTGGGAATATTTACAGAACCACCAAACATCAGGTGTTCAAATAAGTGAGCAAACCCGGTCCTGTCTTGCTCCTCATCGCGAGCACCAACATCGTAAAGGATATTTAATACCGCCATTGGCGTTGTATCATCTTCGTGCACAAGCACTCGAAGTCCGTTGGGTAATGTGAAACGATTAAAGTCTACCATAGATTAAAAATAATTCCGGCAAACTTAGATAAAACTGCGTTAGCATTTGCACACTGATAAAAATATTGCACAGTATTGAAAATATAAGCATCAATTTTATCTAAGTTTGTACTATGAATACTGCCGAATTACTACAAAGGGCCTTACAGTTCGACTTTTTAACGAAAGAAGAGGGTGTTTTCTTATACAATAATGCAGCTACAGCTGAGCTGGCTTATGTTGCCAATGAATTGAGAAAGAAACAAGTACCAAGTGGCAAGGTTACCTGGCAGATAGACAGAAATGTGAATACTACTAATGTGTGTATTGCAAACTGCAAATTCTGTAATTTTTTTAGAAGACCTGGACACGATGAAAGCTATATAACGGATATAGAAACCTATAAAGTAAAGATTGAAGAAACCTTCAGGTTAGGTGGAGATCAGTTGTTATTGCAAGGTGGACATCATCCGGATTTGGGTTTAAAATTTTATGCAGATCTGTTTAAACAATTAAAGGAACTATATCCTGATCTAAAACTTCATGCTTTGGGTCCGCCGGAAATTGCACACGTTGCAAAATTGGAGGGCATTTCTCATACCGAAGTTTTAAAAGCACTTAAAGAAGCTGGCATGGATTCCTTACCTGGTGCTGGTGCAGAAATATTAAATGATCGTGTTAGAAGATTAATTTCAAAAGGGAAGTGCGGTGGACAAGAATGGCTGGATGTTATGCGTGCAGCTCATCAACTTGACATCACTACTTCTGCGACTATGATGTTTGGGCATGTGGAAACCATTGAAGAACGCTTTGAACATTTAGTCTGGATTAGAGAAGTACAAAGCGAGAAACCTGCAGATGCCAAAGGGTTTTTGGCATTTATTCCCTGGCCATTTCAAGATGATGGTACTTTATTAAAACGCTTAAGAGGTATTAGCAATAATGTTTCTGGTGATGAGTATATAAGAATGCTGGCACTAAGCAGAATTATGTTGCCTAATGTTAAAAACATACAGGCATCTTGGTTGACCGTTGGAAAAAGTGTTGCTGAACTATGTTTACATGCCGGCGCAAATGATTTTGGTTCGATTATGATTGAAGAAAACGTGGTTTCGGCAGCGGGAGCTCCACATCGTTTTACTGCAAAGGGAATACAAGATGCGATTAGAGAAGCTGGCTTTGAACCCCAATTACGCGGTCAGCAATATAATTACCGTGATTTGCCAGAACATTTGGAAGAGCAGGTGATTAACTACTAAGGCTCCTTATATAATTAAAAAAGGAAGAGAACTTTCGCCCCCTTCCCTATCTTAAACTTAAACAACTCTTGTATATAAAATAAGTGCGGTTTAAACTATTTAATAAACAAACTTGCGATTGTTAAAACATCGGCTTTAGCCAGAGGCTCATCAAATGACTCAACTGCAGCGGCTTTAGTAACTCCAGTGGCAATACCAGTAATGGTTACACCTGCTTGAGTTTCAAGATCTTCACCTTTATAAACAGGATCTACCTGAGGAACACCAGAATCATTTGCACCACCGCCTGCACCAAGACTGATCCATGGTTTAATGGGAACACCACCGCCAGCTGGAGCGGCACGCATCTGACGGATATGAGAAGCATGACGTGCTTCAACAGAATGGATTTGTAATGCTGTTGTTAGCACCGGCATTCCTTTTAAAACTGTGGCCTGTCCTTTATAAGCCCTTACTCCAGTATCTTCAAATGCCTGGGCAACTGCTAAAAATGTTTTATAATCTGAGTAAACTGTTGGAAAAGTACCCTTTGCTGTAAAATCAAAATCAGAATAAGCCAAGGCTGGTCTTGCAGCACTTCCCAACGCACCTTTAAGCAAATTTACGTGAGCCAATTCGTGATCACGGATAGTAGTGATGGCCCCATGTGCAGGCGTACCTGCCGTTAGCAATCCTGGTGCAGCCAAAAGCGAATGGTTATAAAAATGATACTCCAAGTATTCCAGTGTCAACGCAAAATTTAAAACATCAACAACCGCTGTTGGTGTACTTTGTCCGTAAGCTTTTGTAAACATAGATCCTAACGCCAAAGGCATTGCTGCCAAAGCCACTTTCTTACCCATGTTATAAAAATCCTTCATTGCAGATCTTCTCGGGTTTAATCTCTCATAGATCTCACCATCTACTTTTTCTATTTCTTCTAATATATTTACGATATTCATGTTTTCTAAAGTTTTAGGTTATAGGTTAGTTACAGTAATTTTAGTTTTGATGTACTTTCCTGCAGCTGCAAGAACTACATCGGGCGTTAAGGCTTTATCCAAACCGTTAGCATCTACTTGTGGACTAGAAGCAAAAGTTCCGTTTGAAATCAGATCACGAACATATGCTGCGTGACGTGCTTCAACAGAAACAATCTTTCCTGCGGCAACCAAATAAGCGTCTGTTGTTAAATGTACACCTGCACCATTATAAGCACCAACACCTAAATCTTCAAAAGCCATAGCTGCGCCTAAAACGCTGGTTCTATCTGTGAAATTTATGCTTGAAAAGTCAACTTCTAAACTTCCTATTGCTGCTGTGCCTAAAGCTTTCTTAAAAAACTCTCTGTGTGCAATTTCATGAAATTGAATATCTTGAAAATACTGCTTTTCAGCAGGAGAAAAACCTGATGGCGGATTTGATGCTACCTGAATATAAAAGGCTGCTTCCAGTTGTTCTAAAGCATAAGCGTAATTCAATACACCGAAATCATCTTTAAAATTTAATGTTACTCCACCAGGAACCATAGGATCATTCCTGTCTTTTTTACATCCTGCGGCTACTAATGCTATAGTTGCTGCACCAGCTCCTGCAAATTGCAGGAAGGAACGGCGTTGCAATGGCGCAGTAAAAACACTCCTTTCTGCTGGGAGCAATTCTTGCTTTTCTTGTTCTTGTAAATTTTTCATAGTTTTTTAAGTTTGAGTTTTCTATAATTTATTAGTTTATAAGGGCCAAAAGCCCTTAGTTGATTACGACTTTAGTTGCTGCTTATATGTGCACTTACGAAAGAAAAATGAATTCGGTTTTCGGTGTTTGAAAGAAATATTCTTCAATCGTTCATTTTTTTAATAAATTCACCATATATAAAATCTATTACTGTGCTGAATGCTATTATTGTAGACGATGAAGAGTTTGCCCGTTCCTCATTATATTTTTTATTGCAGGAAAACTGTGAGAATATCCATATATCTGGCATAGCAAAGTCTGTTTCGGAAGCCCGAAACTTACTGGCCCATAATGCCATTGATCTTATTTTTCTGGACATTGCCATGCCGGGAGAAAATGGATTCGATTTAATCCCTCAAATGCAATCCACTAAAACGCATGTTATTTTTACTACTGCTTACGATCAGTATGCATTAAAAGCGATTAAAGCAAATGCATTGGACTATCTACTTAAGCCTATAGATATTGATGAGCTAAAAGAGGCTGTGAATAAAGCATCGAAATATATTGCCTTGAGTAAAACGGAGCATAATCGTAATGAAGGGTTGCAAAATTTAGCTGTCAATCTATCAGAGAGAAACGAAATCCGTAAAATCAGCTTACCTAACGGGCAGGGATATAGCTTGGTAAGTATTGATGATATTGTTCATATTGAAGCAGATAGTAATTATTCTGTTTTCCATCTGGCCAACAAAGATAAAATCACGGTATCGAAAGTCTTAAAGGAGTACGAAGAGATCCTTCCTGCTCATCAGTTTATCAGGGTTCATAAATCGAGTATAGTGAACCTGAATTATTTAAGAGAGTACAATTCTAAAAATGGGTTGGAGCTGATATTAAAAAATGGCGATAAAATTGCTGTTTCCAGAAGACGCGCGAGTGATTTTATGGAAAAGGTTAAATCATATACCAATTTTGACAGTGATAAATAAGATAAAGAATTGGACCATAAGCAGTACAATACTAATTGTTTTATTAATTCTTAGCTTGAATGGCTATTCTCAAAGCACATACCTTCAACATTTTAGCACTAAAGATGGGCTTCCAAGTAATAGCTGCTTTTATACCCTACAGGATTCTAAGGGTTACATTTGGGTAGCCACTGATGCGGGGGTAAGTAGATTTGATGGAAAAGTATTCGAAACCTTCTCTGTTGATGACGGTCTTCCTGACAATCAAATTCTACAGATTAAAGAAGATAGAAGTGGAAAAATATGGTTTCTGGCATTAAATGGGCAGTTAAGCTATTTTTTTAATGGCAAGTTCTTTAATGAAACAAATAACAAACTACTGAAGCTATTAAGATTCAATGCTGTTATTGTTTCTTTTTTTGAAGATAGTAAGGGCAGAATTTGGTTTGGCACAAACAAGAATGTTTTGGTGACCTGGGATGGTAAATCCATCATGAAATATATCTCGGCCAATGGTAACCGGCAATTTATCAATAGTTTTGTGCACGAAGATAAATCAGGAAAGATTTGGATATTCAGCAATCGGTCTGTCAGAACGTTTAATGGTTCAGAATTCACCGTAATTCCTCACAAAACACTCCTGATCAATTATAAGTCTGGATTAAATATGCCAGATAAGACACTGGCTTTTCTCGATAAAAATGGACTTAACATTCAAAATGGAAATGTCCAACATTTTCAATTAAAAATTGATCCATCTTTATTAAACAATGATCCGGGCTTTTTCCATTTAGATGACAACAAAGATGTGTGGATTAGCAATGCCTCTGGAATATATTTTATTGGTCGTTCCGGAAAAATGATTACTTACCTGAGTAACATATCATCAAGTCAGGTAATAAAGGATTCTAAAGGTAATATGTGGTTTACCACTAACAACGGGATTTACATGCTCCCAAAAAGTGAGGAACGGCTTTATATAGTAGATCAAAGTAACGGATTAAGCAGCAACGTTGTAAAAAGCGTTATTAAGGACAACAAAAATCACTTTTGGTTAGGATTAGATGAGGCCGACATTAATATTCTTGATCCTGTTAATCTTGCAGTCAATAAAATTTCAATACCGGATAAAAAGAAATATAACATCATCAAGCAGCTTACTTTAGATACGGCAAATGAAACCATATACTTTGCTTCGGAATATGGACTAGGCCGAATAGCAAATATTTATGAGGGCAATAAAAAAATAGATTATTTAAGGGAAGCTACTAACTCAATGTTTGTAATTAAGAGTTTTAGTGTAGCAAAAGATAAAAGTCTGGCCCTGGCCCTATCGTCTGGTGTGGTTATTTTACCCTACACTGAAGGTAAATTTGAATTTAGCTCTTTATACTTTAAGCAGGGAACAGATTTCTTTAACAATAGAGCTTATTGCGTATTTTTTGATAAAAGCCAAAACCTGTGGTTCTCAAATATCAACGGATTATCAGAATTTTCTAGCGGTTCATTATACAGTTATTATGAAAAGAGCAGCCTTTTAACCCGAAGAATTAATGACATAAAGGAATTGAGCGATGGTACTATAGTACTTGCTACTGATGGATATGGAATTATTTTTATCAAAAACAGAAAAGTGATAAAGATAATTACCCAAAGAGATGGACTTGCAGATAATATTTGTAAAAAGCTATTCATAAAGGGTAATGATGTATGGATAATTACCAATAATGGCATTAACAAGGTTTCATTAAATAATCAAAAGACGCTTGTAGAAACTTTTGAATTTACCAATGCTTTGCTTAAAGATGATGTTAACTCATTGTATATTGATAACAGTTATGCATATTTCGCAACTAACAGCGGCCTAGTCTATTTTTCAATCAATAAGGTTAAAACCATAAATGAGCCCCCTAAAGTATTTATATCATCTATAATTAATAATAAGATGAAGCTTGGGCTAAATGAGACTAGTCATACGCTTGACCCATCTGACAATAACATTTCATTTTATTATAGCGCCATTGATTTTCAAAATAGAAATATTGTTTACCGCTATCGTTTAAAATCTGATGCCAACTGGACCGAGACAAAAAACAGGAGACTTGAGTTTTCTTCGTTAGAACCAGGTGATTACGTTTTTGAAATAAGTGCCAAAACCAATAATAGTGATTGGAGCAGTCCAACCAAGATCAACTTCGTTCTAAGAAGTCATTTTTGGCAAACGCCGTGGTTTCTTATAATCACATTCTTACTTGCAGGCTTTATATTTTATAAAGTAGCGGTTTTTGTAACTAAAAGACGAAAAAACAAAGAACAAGAGCAGCTATTGTTAAAGAATAAAATTTTGATGTTGGAGCAACGGGCTTTACAGGCAATGATGAACCCGCACTTTGTTTTTAATGTAATGAACTCAATACAACATTATATAAACACAAAAGATACCACCTCGGCAAACAAAATATTAACTGGTTTTGCCAGACTGATCAGGAAGAATCTGGAAATTTGTACAAAAAGCTATATAACGCTTGAAGAAGAAATTGAATACCTGGAGCTTTACCTCAGTTTAGAAAAGAAGCGATTTGGAGGCAAATTGAATTATACCATTACGCTAAATAAGGCAATAGATAAAGAAGAAACCTTAATCCCTTCTATGCTGCTTCAACCATATATAGAAAATGCCATATGGCATGGAATAATGCCTAAGGAAGAGGGTGGTAAAATTGACATACATATAGATTTAATAGGGACTGAACATTTGTTGATCCAAATTATTGATGATGGTATAGGTATAGACAATTCTTTGAGAGATAAAAAGGGACATCACGTAAGTAAAGGCATGGATTTAACACGGGAACGTATTAATCTTTTAAATAGGGTTGAAGTAAATCCTATACAAATGGAGATAAAACAAAATGGTAATTCGGGCACATTCGTGTCAATTGCCATTCCCTTAAAGTAGTAAAATACCGTTTACTCAATTTTTCATACCACTTACTAATTAAAAATTAATCATCTTAAAATTTGCATTAAACTTGTTATAGATATTAAAACAAACAGAGTTTGTAAAAAGCGTTCTTATAGAATTGATCAAAGATATTTTACCTAACCTAAAACTATATCTCAATTCAGGTTTCATTTGTGTGTTAAAAAATGGTAAAGTTCATAGCTTTACCATTTTTTTTTGCCTTAATTTTTTTTAAAAAAAATTCGTTGTGGAATTTCTATTTATCTTACTTTTGAGATACAGAAAAACTTTAAAAAACATCGTTCTTTTGATTTAAAAAGATTTTCTGTAAATTTAACTCATAAATAAAAACCTTAGGGAATTATATTTTTTGTAATGAAAACTCCAAAGAAACCAATTAAGAAAAGTCCATTAGTGGATCCAGAAGCTGAGATGGAAGATTCGCAAGACGAAATTACTACGAAGAAAAAGTATGACGATGATGATGACGATTTTGATATGCCATTAGATGATCTGGATACTTTTGATAGTTTTGGTTCGGACGACGACGATGACGACTACTAGTAACTAAAAATATAATAGTTTATGAGCATCCCATTGGGATGCTTTTTATTTTATCCCAATCATCAAGCATGACAATTGTACCTGTATCTGATAAACAAACCAGTAAAGATTTTTTAGAAGTTGCCCGTTTTATTTATCAAAATGATAAAAACTGGATTTGTCCGCTAGACCAGGATATAAATACAATATTTAACCCTGATAAGAATCCTTTCTTTAAACACGGGAAGTGCCAAAGATGGTTGTTAAAAGATAATAAAGGCCAAACAATAGGAAGAGTGGCTGCATTTATAAATGAGAAAAAAGCTTTTCAATACGATCAACCCACCGGGGGCATGGGTTTCTTTGAATGCATAAATGATCAAACCGCAGCTTTTAAACTATTTGACACAGCCAAATTGTGGCTCGAGGAAAATGACATGAAGGCTATGGATGGCCCAATAAACTTTGGTGAAAACGATTCATTCTGGGGATTACTGGTTGAGGGTTTTACTCCACCTTCTTTTGGCATGAATTATAACCACCCCTACTATCATGACTTCTTTAAGGAATACGGATTCACTACTGAATACGAGCAAATAACCAATCACCTTGCTGTAAGAAATCCATTTCCAGAGCGTTTCACAAAAATTGCTAATTGGGTTGCAAACAAACCCGGATATACATTTGAACATTTCTCTAAAAAGAATGCAGAAAAATATGTTCAGGATCTTATGGAGATCTATAATGACGGCTGGGAAGACTTCGAAAACTTTGTGCCAATAAAAAAGGAGACACTACAGGAAAGCTTCAAAATGATGGAAGCTATAATGGATGAAAAACTAATTTGGTTTGCCTACGTGAACGGAGAGCCTGCTTCTTTTGTAGTTATTATACCAGATGCCAACCAGATGATTAAAGGCTTTAATGGTAAGCTTGGAATAATTGAAAAGTTAAAGTTTGTTTATAAGCGCTGGCTAGGTGTAAACAGAATGCGGGCTATTGTAATGGGTACAAAAAAGTCCTATCAAAAACACGGGTTAGAGTCTGCACTTTTTATAAAACTAAAGGAATATGTTTTACCACTTAATCAGTATGATGAACTGGAATTGTCGTGGGTAGGTGATTTTAATGATAAGATGCTATCAATTCACCAAGCAACAGGTGCCACTTTTGGAAAGCGACACCTGACCATGCGTAAAATTTTCTTTTAGAGATTTATTTCTCGCGAATTTCTTCGTAAAGGTCAATAACCTTTTTTTGCAGCTTAATGATTTCTTCTTCTCTTTGAGAAAGTTTGTCTTTTAAGCTGTTGATTTCTTCAAAATTAAGCGATTGAGGATTTTCACCCTCTTTTGAAATAATATCCATAGTAGAAACCTCGAACAGATTCGCTATTTGCGCTAATCTCGATATGTTTATATCAGTGATACCAGTTTCGATTTTTGAAAATGCAGGGATGGAAATATTTAGACGCTTTGCTACTTCACCTTGACTCCAGCCATTTTTTTGGCGTAGCTGTCTAATGTTTTTACCAATGATATTCATGTTTAAAATTTAGGTGTACTATTTGTTGTTTGTTCTTTTTAGGATACTGTATTCAACTCACGTGCCAATTTCGTAAGATCTAGTCCACCAAAATTTCCAGAACTCATTAATAACAAGTTAGTACGGTAAAAATTTATGCTTCGCAAGTAACTTTCCAATAAAGTAAAGTCATTAAAAAACTGCAGTTTATCGTCGTTAAACGCCATTTGTACCTCTTCTTTTGTAAATGGTTGCATTTTCTTATGCACAAATGTTTTTTCATCAATGTAAACAATTGCAACATCTGCATTACACATAGTGTTTGCATATTGAGCAAGAAAATTTTTATTCAAACTGCTAAACGTATGCAACTCTATACAGGCAATTAATTTTCGTGTAGCAAACTGAGTTTTCACCGCTTCGATCGTTGCTTTTAACTTTGACGGCGAATGAGCAAAGTCTTTATATACATTTGTTTCATTCGAGCTATTTAAAAGTTCTAATCTCTTTGCTGCACCAGTAAAGGAAGCTATTGCCTTGTTAAACTCCTCCTCAGAGATACCCAATTGCTTGCATACTAATTTTGCCGCATTAAGATTCATTAAATTATGATCTCCAAATACTTTTAATGCAGTTTCGTCAGGCAGCAGATAAGTTATACCATCTTTTACTTCGTGATCTGGAATTCCATACCCAATCTTTTCAATCGGAGCATTTGAATTTTCGACTATGGTGTTAAGGTCATTGTCTTTATTACAGAAAATTAGTTTCCCATCAGGTTGAATTGTATCTATAAAAAGTTCAAACTGTCTGGTATAATCCTGATAAGTAGGAAATACATTAATATGATCCCACGCAATTCCGCTAATCACCGCAATATTTGCTTTATATAGATGAAACTTTGGCCGGCGATCAATTGGTGAGGCCAAATACTCGTCTCCCTCAATAACAATCAGAGGAGCTGAATCTGTGACCTTGACCATGGTATCAAATCCTGCCAATTGTGCTCCAACCAGATAGTCAAAATCCCTTTTGTAATGGTTCAGAACATGCAATATCATGGAGGTAATTGTTGTTTTACCATGACTTCCACCGATTACCACACGAAGTTTATCTTTTGTTTGCTCATAAATATACTCCGGATAAGAATATATCTTTAAGCCTAATTTCTGCGCTTTTAATAACTCAGGATTATCCACAAGCGCATGCATACCCAGAATAACTGCGTCCAGGTCTTCTGTAATATTATCTTCGCTCCAACCCATAGATTTAGGTAGAATCCCATGCTTTTCCAACCTGCTGCTTGAAGGTTCAAAGATGACATCATCAGAGCCGGTAACCTGATAGCCTTTTTTATGTAAAGCAATGGCAAGATTGTGCATAGCACTGCCACCTATGGCGATAAAATGTATACGCATTTGTTTTATTTTTTAAAGTGGGCAGCTACCCATTCACCAATCTTTTTATGACTAACATAATTGATACCAAACTCTTTGCAAGTTTCGGTTATCATTTCAAGATCGGGAGATTCGTAAAATCCGCTGAAGAAAATGCTTCCGCCTTCTTTTAGTATTTCATCATATCTTGAAATCTGATCAAGAAGGATATTCCTATTTATGTTTGCAAGAATAACATCAAATGAGGTGTTAGGAATCACTTCTTTCCCACCACACAGTGCTGTAATATTTGTGATGTTATTTAGGGCTGAGTTTTCCAGTGTACTTTCATAGCAAACATCATCGTTATCTATTGCAGTTAGCATTTTAGCTCCTCTTTTAGAAGCTAAAATGGCTAATATTCCAGTTCCACATCCCATGTCCAATATGATCTGATCTTCAACATCGGTAGATAAGATATATTGCATCATCATGGTTGTAGTTTGATGATGACCAGTACCAAAAGCCATTTTCGGATCAATCACTATCTCGTATTTATACTGAGGTTGTGGCTGATGAAAAGTAGCCCTGACATAACACTGATCATCAATAATTAATGGTTCAAAATTCTTTTCCCATTCTTCATTCCAGTTTTCTGCTGCGATCTCTGCTAATGTATAGGTATACTTAAGTTCACCTTCGAACTGAGCCATAACTTCTTTTAAAGCCTGCTCATTATAATGGTCAAGCCCTACAAAAGCATCGAACCCATCAGATGTATCCTCAAAAGTATTATAACCTATGTTTGCAAGTTCGTCAATCAATAAATCTTTTTGATATTCCTGAACCTCAGTGAAGCTGAAAGTAACCTGTATATATTGCATTAAGAATTGAAAGTTTTAACGATGTCTACAAAATCTCTTGATTTTAAAGAAGCACCACCAATTAAACCACCATCAATATCATTTTGAGCAAACAATTCTGCCGCATTTTTTGGATTACAGCTACCTCCATAAAGTATGCTGGTATTATCAGCAGTTGCCTGATCATATTTAGCAGCAATTTCTTTACGGATAAAAGCATGAACTTCCTGAGCCTGATCAGACGATGCAGTTAAGCCAGTTCCAATAGCCCATACAGGCTCATATGCGATCACAACTTTAGAGAAATCAGCAGCACTTAAGCCAAAGATTCCATTCTCTAATTGAGATTTTAAAACTTCAAAATAGCTTCCGTTATTTCTCTCTTCAAGCGTTTCACCAATACAGAAAATAGGAGTTAAATCATTTTGTAATACAGCGACTGTTTTTTGCGCTAACAATTGGTCACTTTCGCCAAAATACTGGCGTCTCTCCGAATGGCCAACGATTACATACCCACAGCCTACAGATTTTATCATTTTAGCTGAAATTTCGCCAGTATAGGCACCGCTTTCTTTTTCATGACAGTTTTCTGCACCGATACCTACCACGTCGCCACCAAGCTTGGCTAAGCTGTTTAAATGAATATATGGAGCACAGATAACAGCTAACTGGTCACCTTTTTTTTCATCTTTAACCATATTAACAATTTCTGAAAACAAGGATATGCCTTCAGCATAATCCAAATTCATTTTCCAATTTCCGGCTACTATTTTTTTTCTCATAATCTTTAATTAAAAATGTCTATAGGTCTTTGTATCTTCAAAAACCTGAGTTAAAATGTCTTGTTCTATTTTGTTAAATTCTAAATTCCTGCGCTCGTAAACCTTAGTGGCGGTTTCAAACATTTTGTTTAAGCTGTATACATCAAACCCCTGAGCTCCGCCCCATGCAAAATCTGGTATAAAATTCCTGGGAAAACCTGGGCCAAAAATATTAGCGCTTACACCAGCCACAGTACCTGTATTAAACATGGTATTGATACCGCATTTAGCATGGTCGGCCATAATTAAACCACAAAACTGTAATCCTGTTTCACGAAAGCTTTCTTTTTCATAATCCCATAACCTCACCTCTGCATAGTTATTTTTAAGGTTAGAGTTGTTACTGTCGGCACCAATATTACACCATTGCCCCATAACTGCGTTCCCTAAATATCCTTCATGGCCTTTTGATGAGTAACCCCAAATGACAGCATTATTAATTTCTCCGCCTACCCTGCTATAAGGTCCAATAGTGGTTTGCCCATAAATTTTTGCGCCCATCTTAATTTGAGAATCATTACATAAGGCAAAAGAACCTCTTATATGGCAACCTTCCCACACCTGGGCATTTTTTCCAAGATAAATAGGTCCGTTTAAACTATTGAAGGATGAACATTCCGCTTCGGCGCCCTCTTCTACAAAAATATTATCGCCAATAAATGTATTGGTTGAACTTAATTTTGCGGAAGTCCTCCCTTTGGTAAGTAATGCAAAATCTTTTCTTAGTTCAGTATCATTGTACTTAAAAATATCCTCTGGAACAGCAATCCTGATGAAATTATCAGAATAAGCTATAGTTTGCAGTTTATCCAGGGTATGAGTATCAAAATCGGCAGTATTAATTTTATATGCAATGACAACATCTTGTTTCTTTAAGCACTCGCCATGTTTCAGATTAGATATCGCATTTAACAAGCCTTCATCCGGACATATAGATCCATTGATAAATAATTCGGCACCAGATAATAAAGGATATTTTACTGCAAGGTAAGCTATTGTTAAAAATCCAGATTCGGCATTTAAGTACTTTTCCCATTTTTGGGCAATAGTTAAAATCCCGATACGGAGATCTGCAACTGGCCGTGTGAAAGATAGCGGTCGCAGAGACTTCCACGCACTATCATCAAATAAATTGATTATCATAAGCGACAAAAATAAAAAAAGTCCCGAAGCAACAGCACCGGGACTTTAAAATAATTTTTTATTTTGGTATAATTACTTCTTAGCGTAACGAGTTTTGAATTTATCGATACGACCAGCAGTATCAACCAATTTCATCTTACCAGTATAAAAAGGGTGAGAAGTATGAGAAATCTCCAATTTATATAGAGGATATTCATTACCATCTTCCCATTGAACAGTCTCTTTAGTATCTACACAAGATTTTGTTAAAAAAGAGTACTCGTTAGACATATCTTTAAATACTACAAATCTATAGTTTGATGGATGCAGATCTTTTTTCATATTGTTATATACTTATGTGTCGCTTATTTTTAAGGATGCAAATATCGTGATTTTATTTTTCAGAAACAAATAAGTGTGGAAAAATTATCTACTATACTTTTTACGGGTTTCGATTTTCTGCTTTTGTCTCGCAATATAAGCGTCAGCAATCACTTCTGCTGAGGGCAATTCAGAGTTACTAATCAATAAGGCCTTTAGTTTAACTTCATCAACATCAGTCCTATATAAAATATTCATCATTTTAGAGATATCATTATCCAACAAGTATGCAAATGCCTCAATCAGCCGTTCTCGCATTAAAGCTTCAGTGGCCAGGTTATCAATATCAAAATCCTTATTAATAATATTACTTAGGGAAGTTAACTCATCCATCATTTCACTTCCTGACATAATTCAACCAAAACCCCATTGATACCCTTTGGATGTACAAAACATACCAGTTTATTATCAGCTCCTGGCTTTGGTTGCTCGTTAAGCAATACAAAGCCTTCTAATTTTAATCTTTCCATCTCCAACACAATGTTATCTACTTCAAATGCAATATGATGTATCCCCTCTCCCTTCTTGTCAAGAAATCTGGCAATTGGGCTATTTTCAGAAGTAGCCGCAAGCAACTCAATCTTACTTTCTCCTGTTTTAAAAAAGGCTGTATTCACACTTTCGGAGGCTACTTCTTCCTTCTTATAACAAGAAGTTCCCAATAGCCTTTCGTACAAACCACAGGAAAAATCAAGATCTTTTACTACGATGCCAATATGCTCAATCTTCTTCATAAATGAATTAATACGTTAAACAAATGTAAAAATGCAAGTTTTAACTATACCGTCATAGGTATTAATTATAATTGTTGGTAATCTTTTTTCGTATCTTTGTCTATTAATAAGAATAAACAAAAACGATGGAACTTCCTATTTACTTAGATAATAATGCCACTACCCCTCTAGATCCTAGGGTTTTAGAAGCAATGCTACCTTATTTTACAAACAAGTTTGGTAACGCTGCCAGCCGTAATCACGCCTTTGGATGGGTTGCTGAAGAAGCTGTTGATTACTCTCGTGAACAAGTAGCCAAATTAATTGGCTGTACAGAAAAAGAAATCATTTTTACTTCGGGTGCTACAGAAGCAGACAATCTGGGTATAAAAGGTGTTTTCGAGATGTATCAGGATAAAGGTAATCATATCATTACTGCAACAACAGAACACAAAGCTGTTTTAGATACTTGTAAACATCTGGAAAAAGCAGGTGCAAGAGTTACTTATCTTAAAGTTAAAGAAGACGGTCTTATCGATCTTCAGGAACTTGAAGCAGCAATGACCGATCAAACTATTCTTGTAACCATTATGTATGGAAACAATGAGATAGGTGTTGTTCAACCAATCAAAGAAATATCGGCAATTGCTCATAAACACGGTGCTTTATTCATGACAGATGCTACACAGGCGGTTGGTAAAATCCCAGTTGATGTAAACGCAGATGGTATTGATTTAATGGCATTTTCTGCCCATAAAATGTACGGTCCTAAAGGTGTAGGTGTGCTTTATGTACGTCGCAAAAACCCAAGAGTTAAGGTAACAGCACAAATGGACGGTGGTGGTCACGAACGCGGTATGCGTTCTGGAACATTAAACGTACCTGGTATTGTTGGCTTAGGTAAAGCTTGTGAACTTTGCCGTTTAGAGATGGATAGTGAAGCAAAACGCTTGTCTGGTTTAAGAGATAAACTTGAAACTGCGCTTACTCAACTCGAAGAAAGCTATGTAAATGGAAATGTAAACCACCGTTTACCGCATGTTGCAAATATTTCATTTAAATATGTTGAAGGGGAAGGCTTAATGATGGCAATGAAAGATCTTGCTGTATCATCAGGTTCAGCATGTACTTCAGCTTCTTTAGAACCTTCATACGTTTTAAAGAGCCTTGGACTATCTGATGATCTTGCACACTCTTCTATCCGTTTCGGTTTAGGTCGTTTTACAACTGAAGAAGAAATTGATTACGCAATCGAAAACACTAAAAAAGCAGTTAATCACCTTAGAGACCTTTCTCCACTTTGGGAAATGTTCAAAGAAGGTATAGACTTAAGTAAAATTGAGTGGGCTGAACATTAATAATAGCCCCTTAATTAATAAAAATATAAATCATCTCTATTAACAGAGATTTAAAGTAAAATAAAATGGCATATTCAGAAAAAGTAATGGAACATTATACCAACCCTAGAAATGTTGGTACTTTAGATAAAGATAGTAAATCAGTTGGCACAGGCCTAGTTGGTGCACCTGAGTGCGGCGACGTAATGCGTTTGCAAATTGAGGTTGATGAAAACAACGTAATTACAGATGCTAAATTCAAAACATTTGGATGTGGGTCTGCAATTGCATCGTCTTCACTTGCAACCGAATGGTTAAAAGGAAAAACAGTTGATGAAGCATTAACTATTGACAATATGGATATTGTGGAAGAACTGGCTTTACCTCCGGTAAAAATTCACTGTTCAGTATTGGCAGAGGATGCTATTAAATCAGCAATTAACGATTATCGTGTTAAAAACGGTATGGCGCCATTTGAATTGGCTAAATCTCATCACTAGGTAAATATTACAGATGTAGCCATATAAGCTACAATGTTTAACTAAAATGAGTGTAATTTGGTATACATTTTGAATACCATTATTAGAATTAATACTATTAAGACATGATCACGATAACAGATAAAGCAAAGAGCAAAATTGATCACCTTATGCAAGATGCGCATATGGATAGCAGCTATTTCTTACGCGTTTCAGTTAAAGGTGGTGGCTGTTCAGGTTTATCCTATAACCTAGATTTTGATAACGAAGAACAAAAGGGAGATCAGTTTTTTGAAGACAGAGGAATTAAAATAGCTCTGGATATGAAATCTTTTTTATACCTGGCAGGCACTGAACTTGATTTTTCTGATGGTTTAAATGGAAAAGGCTTTAATTTCAACAACCCAAATGCCAGCCGTTCCTGCGGTTGTGGAGAGAGTTTTTCTGTTTAACATACATTTCACTATATTTGTAGAGGGCGCTTTTAGCGCCCTTTTTTATTATGCTATAACAAGCTAACCAATCATATAATATGGTATCATTCAACGAGTCGGCTACAGTTCCCAGTTTACTGCGAAATGTAGTTGAAAACATTCATAAACCAGAAGAGACCTTCCTTATAGATAAAAAGACTACGGAGTGGGAGGAAATATCTTTCAAAGAGACGCTCGATAATGCGGATGCGGTTTCAACATTCTTTTTAAACAAAGGGATAAAAAAAGGTGACAGAATGGGTCTAATGATAGAGAACTCTCCTGAGTATGTTTACTATGACCAGGGAATACAACAAATCGGAGCCATTAATACATCTATATATCCTACCCTATCCGAGCATGAGGTAGAGTATATCATTAATGATTCAGGTATCAAAGCTATCTTAATTGGGAATACCTTCTTATACAAGAAAATACTGAAAATTGCAGGCAACTGCCGGCAGTTAAAATATATCATACCCGCTTTTTCAGAATACACAAAAGTGACCGTACCAGAAGACCTGAATGTAGAAATTATAAGTTTTGAGGAAGTTCTTAATACTAAAAGCAATCTCACTACGGACAAATTAGCAGAAATAAAAGTTCTTAGGGATGCACTTACCCCTTCAGATATTTCGGCATTGATTTATACTTCTGGCACTACCGGTACTCCTAAGGGTGTAATGCTTTCTCATAGTAATTTCGTTGAAAACGTTAAGGTTTGTTTACAACAGATTCCTGTTATTGATGAGACTGAAACATTCTTATCATTTCTACCTTTATCACATGTTTTTGAGCGTACTGCGACCTATCATGTTTGTTGTGCACAGGGCTGTAAAATTGCCTTCGCCCAAAGTTTAGAGTTATTGGCAAAAAATATGGGTGAGATAAGGCCCACTGTAATGAATTGTGTTCCCAGACTATTAGAAAGGATTCATGACAAAGCTATAAAAAGTGGTACTGCTGGAGGTGGATTAAAATCTAAAATCTTTCTTTGGGCCCTGGAAACAGGCAAGAACTATCGTCAGGAAAAAGAAGCAGGCAGATCACCCGGCATCTTTCTCTCAACAAAGCGTTCAATAGCCGAGAAACTTGTTTTCAGTAAAATAAAGGAGAAAACAGGGGGCAGATTAAAATTTATGATCTCGGGCGGGGCTGCATTACCTAAAAACGTGGGCGAATTTTTTGGAAATCTTGATATCAAAATACTTGAAGGATTTGGACTGACAGAAACCTCGCCGGTTATGTCTGTTACAGAATATCACAGGCAGGTTTATGGCACAGTTGGACGCGTAATTCCTGGTATTGAAATCGGCATACAGGATGTAGAAACCAAGGAAATGATCAACATTCAAACACATGAATCTTTTGACCCCAATTTTGAGTGTGCAGAAGGAGAAATAATAGTTCGTGGTCACTGTGTTATGCAGGGTTACTTCAATAAACCAGCTGAAACCGCCGAAGCTATTGACAAACACAATTGGTTTCACACAGGTGATATCGGCAGATTTTACCGAGGTAATCTACAAATCACGGACAGGTTAAAAAACATGATTGTAAATGCTTATGGGAAGAATGTTTATCCTACTCCGGTAGAAAACATCTATCTTAAAAGTCTTAAAATAGATCAATTATTTTTAATTGGCGATAAAAGGGAATACCTGACAGCAATCATTATCCCAAATAAAGAGAACCTTCAGGAAACATTTAAACTTCCTGAGTCATTTTTTCAAAAGCCAGAGCTTTTTATAGCGGAAAAAGAAATTATAGACTGGATAGGTCAGGATATTAAAAAGTTTTCAGCGGAACTTGCAAAATTTGAAAGGATTAAGAATTTTAAAGTTAAACGTAATCCCTTTAGTATTGAGGAGGGCGAAATAACACCAACTTTAAAAGCCAAAAGGAAAGTTCTTGAAAAAAAATATGCAGAAACTATCAACGAAATGTATACGGAGTCTGTTGAGTCAGATTAATATATATTGTTGTTGGTACTGAATATTCCCATTTAATACAGACAAAAAATGTTGCAAATACCTATTTTTGCATAATTTTAAAAATACAATACAAATAAAACTATACGGCTTAATGCCGGATACAAGAGATATATGAGTACAGGACTATCAGAATTAGAATTATTGCGCCGTAATTCACTAAATCAATTGCGTGAATTAGGGATAAATCCCTACCCTGCCGAAGCATTTGAAATAAATGCAAATGCTGCAGATATTTTAGCAAACTACGAGCGGGATAAAACTGCATATAAGAACATCAGCATAGCCGGCAGGATAATGACCCGCCGTATTATGGGAAGTGCTTCATTTGTCGAAATACAAGACTCTACAGGAAGAATACAAGTTTATTTAAAAAGAGATGATCTTTGTCCGGATGAAGACAAGACGCTTTACAATACCGTTTTCAAAAAACTGCTTGATCTTGGAGATTTTATAGGTGTTAAAGGTTATGTTTTCACCACTCAAACCGGTGAGATTTCTATTCACGTTACTGAGTTTAAACTCCTTTCTAAAGCCTTAAAACCTTTACCCATAGTTAAACGCGATGAAGAAGGTAATATATATGATGGGTTTACTGATCCTGAATTACGCTACAGACAACGCTATGTTGATTTAACTGTAAATCCTGGTTTTAAACAGATCTTCATCAACCGCTCTAAGGTGATCAACACTATGAGAAGTTATTTTGATGATCAGGGCTGGATGGAAGTAGAGACCCCGATATTACAGCCTATCCATGGTGGTGCCGCTGCACGTCCTTTTACCACACATCATAATACGTTAGACATGCCGCTATACCTTCGTATAGCTAACGAGCTTTATCTAAAAAGGCTTATTGTAGCAGGATTTGATGGTGTATATGAATTCGGTAAAATGTTCAGAAATGAAGGTATGGACCGCACGCATAATCCTGAATTTACTTCTATGGAAATCTATGTAGCTTATAAAGACTATATATGGATGATGGCCATGGTTGAAGAATGTCTTGAAAAGATTGCGGTGACTATTCACGGATCTCCGATTGTAAAGGTTGGTGAACATGAGGTTAACTTTGAAGGCCCATATGAAAAACTGACCATGTATGAGTCTATACAAAAGTATACTGGTATAGATGTCTCTAACATGACTGAAGAGGAATTGAAGGAAACTTGCAAAAGCCTAAATATTGAGATAGACGATTCAATGGGTCGTGGGAAACTTATCGACGAATTATTTAGCGAGAAAGTTGAAGCAAACCTGATCCAACCAACCTATATAACCGACTATCCTTTGGAAATGACTCCACTTGCTAAAAAACACAGAAGCAAAGAAGGTCTGGTAGAAAGGTTTGAATTGTTTGTAATGGGTAAAGAGATTGCCAATGCTTATTCAGAACTTAATGATCCGATTGATCAAAGAGAACGTTTTGAGGATCAATTGAAACTAGCAGCGAGAGGTGATGATGAGGCAATGGCTATGGACGATGATTTTATCAGAGCCCTTGAATATGGAATGCCACCTACCTCAGGACTAGGAATAGGAATAGACAGATTAGTAATGTTGATGACTAACCAGTCAACAATTCAGGAAGTGCTGTTCTTCCCTCAAATGAGACCAGAGAAAAAAGCGAAAGTAACTACCGATGAAGATTTCGTAAATGCTGGCGTTCCGGCTGAATGGGTTCAGGTGATTAGAAAAATGGGAATCAATACAATTGAAGAGTTAAAAGGTGCTAACCCCAACAAGGTTTTTAATGATCTTGGAGGAATGCGTAAGAAACTTAAACTAGAATTAACCATGCCTTCAAAAGAAGACGTAACCGCCTGGTTTTCTTAACATAGAGATAACATAAACTTAAAGGCCTGCTACATAAAAACTTAGCAGGCCTTTTCTATTTTTAGGGCATATTAAAATTGATAAATTATGAACAGTTCAAGCCTTGAAATAACAGAAAAAGAATACTGCATAAAACTAAGTAAAGAAGCATTTGACTTGACGTTGATCCGTCAGTTGATCACAAGAATACAATCAGAGCAATTGTTCTTTAGCAGAAAGAAAGATTATCTTGAAGATGATATCATCAGCAGAAATTCAGAGCATTATGAACCTAATGAAAACTTTGACAGATTAAGCGAAAAATAAAAAGCCACATTTGCATGTGGCTTTAAGCTTTTTCTTTACCTGTATCTAACCTGTTGTTGTCTATCCATCATTCCAAGCTGATCCTTCATTTGTTTAATCTGATCAGCAAGCAGTTTATTCTTATCTGCCTTTTTTGCTTCTGTAAGGTACATTTGTGCTTCCCTTTTATTTCTTTTTGCCATTGATATGCCAGCTAAACTTAATTTGGCCAGGGCAATATTATGGTCCATATGCAAACCTAAAGAAAGTGCTTTCTTAAAATATTTTTCAGACTGCATTGGAGCCTTTCTTGATTCTATAAGACCAATCAAAAGGTTATAGTAACCTTGTTGAACTCTGATCAGTTGTTTTTCATAATTAGTGATTCTCTTTAGGAACACTTCGGCCTTAACCATATTGTCTTTTCTTAAAAACCACTGAGCAAGCAACATATTCTCATTATAAAAATATGTAACAAGAATCAGGATACTTATAAAAATACCCAAAATACCCCAGCCCCAAAAACTGAAGAACATAAGGGCAATGGAAGCTCCTAACACAACAAAACCTAAAATAAGACGAACTATATTTGGCATATCCTTTTATAATTTTTTTGCAAATATCGTGTTTAAATACCAAAAAACAGATTTAAAATTATAATTTAAGCAAAAAAGAAATGACGTTCCTTTCATATTTTACTTAAAGATTTTCAAAATATGAATAGATTTACAAATCTTTAATTATGGAAACCACAGCGCAGCATATTAATAAGCAAGTAGAAGATTCCTCAACTGGTGAAATCATTCTATTAAATACCTGTACCCGTGATGCTATAACAACATTTCCATCTATGAGGGAAATGTATGACAATGGGTACTCAAAATATATTCCTGAATCTGGTGCTTTAAACGAAATAGAGCTTTTATTAAAAGGCAAAACTATTACCATTGTTTTAGGAACATGGTGCGGTGATAGCCGTGAACAATTACCCCATTTTCTAAAAACGACAGATGCATCGTCACTTGATAAAAAAGACATAAATTTTATCTGTGTAGATAGAACAAAAAAAGCGGAAAATGGGTTATTAGAGAACTTAAATATAGATCGTGTACCAACCTTTATTATTTATGAGGATGAAAAAGAGCTCGGTCGGATTATTGAAAAACCAATTATAAGCATTGAAGAAGATTTGGCACTTATATTATCAAAAAACTAAATATGTCGATTACTTTAGAGAAGAGCTGGCTTAAAGAACTAGATGCCGAATTTGAAAAGAGCTATATGAAAGATCTAAAAACTTTCTTACAGCACGAAAAGCAAAAAGGCATCACAGTATACCCTAAGGGATCAGAGGTTTTTAATGCATTAGATCATACCCCATTTGATAAAGTTAAGGTAGTGATTTTAGGGCAAGACCCTTATCATGGACAAGGACAGGCTCATGGCTTATCTTTTTCAGTTCAAAAAGGTGTTACAGTTCCTCCTTCTTTAAAGAACATATATAAAGAACTTGTTACTGATATTGAGGGATTTTCGACTCCTTCCCATGGCAATTTAACCAAATGGGCTGATGAAGGAGTTTTGTTGCTTAATGCTACTTTAACGGTGAGAGCCCACGAAGCAGGGTCTCATCAGGGTAAGGGTTGGGAAATATTTACCGACAAAATAATAAGTCAGCTATCTGAACATAGAAAGGGCCTAGTTTTCCTTTTATGGGGTAGATATGCCCAAAATAAATCGACATTAATTGATCAGACCAAACACACTATTTTGACGGCAGCCCATCCATCTCCTTTCTCGGCCTATAATGGATTTTTTGGGTGCAGGCATTTTTCTAAGGCCAATGCCATTTTAGAAAAACAAGGTGTTAGTGCAATTGACTGGCAAATTGTCTAAAAGAAATTAGTATTCCAAAGGAACGATTGGTTCCTTTTTGGTAGTAGACATGATCATCATTGTCTGAAAAGTTTTAACTACAGATATTTTACTGATCTTATCCATAATTAAACGTTCATAAGCCTTAATGTCATTAACGTAAACCTTAAGTAAGAAATCGGCTTGTCCAGTAACATGGTGACATTCTGTAATTTCTTTAATCTGATTTACCTCATCCAAAAAGATCTGTATGGTATTATTTTTATGAAAATCAAGTTGAACCTGAATAAAAGTTTTAATGCCTAAACCTAACTTCTCTTCGTCAACAAGGGCATGGTAGCTTTTGATAAATCCTGACATCTCTAATTTACGTACCCTTTCCAATGTAGGAGCTGGAGAAAGTCCTATCTCCTGAGATAACAATAAATTAGTTATCCTTCCATTTTCCTGTAGTAATTTAAGAATTTTAAAATCAGTTTTATCTAGTTCTGCTGCCATTAGTTTTATTAATATTATGCAAAGGTAGAATAAGAATGCGTTACATGCCAAATTTTATTCTAAAAATGTTACAATTATTTACAGTTTATTTCTTAATATTTTTTTAGATTTGTCTAAACTTATAGTTAGGCAACCATAAATGCAATCATTCACAGAGGAGAACTATCTTAAAATCATTTATCACCTTTCGCTTAATACTGAAAGCGCGGCACAAACCAACGCTATAGCCGAAAGAATACAGACTAAAGCGGCTTCGGTTACCGACATGATAAAGAAATTAGCAGACAAAAAGCTAGTTGATTATAAAAAATATCAGGGTGTAAAACTCACAGAATCAGGTAAAAATGCAGCAATTAACATTGTAAGAAGACACCGGCTATGGGAGGTATTTCTTGTAGAGAAACTGAATTTTAAGTGGGATGAGGTTCATGATATAGCCGAAGAGTTAGAGCATATTAAATCACCCGAGCTTATTGAACGTTTAGATGAATTCCTCGCTTTCCCTAAAAATGACCCCCATGGCGATCCTATACCAGATAAAAACGGAAAGCTTGATAATACAGTATTTATAAAATTATCAAAACTCAAGACCGGAGACAAAGGCCTGATTATGGGAGTTAGTGAACATTCATCAGTCTTTTTACAGCATCTCGAGAAAGTAGGTCTCACACTAGGTAAGCAAATAAGAATTACAGAAATCACTGATTTTGATGGTTCTGTAGAGCTTAGTATAGAAAACAAACAGATTAATGTAAGCCGGGAAGTGGCAAAACACATCCTCATTAAAATATAATATGAACAAACCTGAAACCACCACAAAAAACTCCGGCTCATTAAGTGAAGTGCATCAAAGTGTTGACACCAGCAAAAGAACTGGCTGGCGACGCATCCTTTCTTTTATCGGCCCTGCGTACCTGGTAAGTGTTGGCTATATGGATCCAGGAAATTGGGCCACAGACATTGCCGGCGGTAGTAAATTTGGCTATCAGCTCATCTGGATTCTGCTAATGTCTAACCTCATTGCATTGCTTCTGCAATCGCTTAGCGCCCGTTTGGGTATTGTAAGAGGCCTTGATCTTGCGCAAGCCTCAAGAAACGGCTATCCAAAATGGGTAAACATTCCGCTTTTTGGCCTGGCACAAACTGCAATTATAGCTTGTGACCTTGCTGAGATTATAGGTATGGCAATTGGTTTAAACTTATTATTTGGCTTGCCCTTAATATGGGGAATTAGCTTAACCATTTTTGATACTGTACTCCTACTTTTCTTGTTGAACAAAGGAATGCGCAAAATGGAGGCCTTTATTGTTTCAATGGTTTTCATAGTAGGCGTTTCATTTTTAGTAGAAATGTTTATAGTAGAACCATCCCTAAAGGAAATTGCAAGAGGTTTTGAGCCAACTATGCTATCAGGAGAGGCATTATATATCGCAATTGGTATTATTGGTGCAACTGTGATGCCACACAACCTCTATCTGCACTCATCGCTGGTTCAAACCAGAAAATTTGAAAGAGACAATAAAGGAATCAAAGAAGCCATCAAGTTTAATTTCATTGATACAGCCGTAGCTTTAAACCTTGCATTCTTTGTAAATGCAGCCATTTTAATCCTTGCAGCCGCTGCATTCTATAAAAATGGGTTACATGAGGTTGCGGAAATTCAAGACGCTCACAAACTGCTTCAAAACATCTTCGGCAATGTTGCTCCAGCTCTTTTTGCTATTGCACTAATCGCTGCAGGGCAAAGTTCTACCGTAACCGGTACCTTAGCCGGGCAAATTGTAATGGAAGGCCACTTAAAGCTTCGTATAGAGCCATGGTTACGCCGATTAATTACCCGATTGCTGGCAATTATACCAGCTTTTTTTACTATATTATGGTTTGGCAATGATGCTTTAGGTGGTTTATTAATTTTAAGTCAGGTCGTATTAAGTCTTCAACTCGGCTTTGCCGTAATCCCACTAATCCATTTCACATCAGACAAGCGTACGATGAAAGGATTCGCCATCAAAACGTGGGTAAAAATTCTAGCTTGGGGAAGCTCCATCGTTATTGTTTCCTTAAATGTTAAACTCGTTGTAGAAGAAATTAAAACCTGGGGTGCTGATGGCGGTTGGTATGTTTATGCTATAATAGTTCCATTAGCTATACTTATTGGATTGCTTTTGTTATACGTTTTCATATACCCTTTGATCAGCAAAATTAAGCGTGAGCAAAATGTAACTCCGCATGGCAGTGCACTTAATATTGATGAGGTTGAAAAAATACACTACAAAAGAATCGGTATTACTGTTGATTTTTCCAAGAACGATAGAAACACAATAAGACATGCTTTAATCCAAGGTGGCAAACAGGCCAACTATCATTTAATTCACGTAGTTGAAACAGCTGTAGCCCGCTACCATGGCGAATCGGCACTTGATTATGAAACACAAAGTGACACAGAAAATCTGGAAAAGTACCGTATTAATCTGGCGGAACTTGGATACAAAGCCACCGTCCATATTGGCTACGGAGGAACAGTAAAAGCAATCGTAGATATTACTAATGAAAGCAACCTTGAACTGCTTGTTATGGGTGCCCATGGACATAAAGGCTTAAAGGATCTGATACTTGGAACTACAGTGAATTCTGTACGTCATAAAGTGACTATTCCAGTGCTTATTGTGAGATAAAATTGAGATATTAGCGGATTCTTATGAAGAACGATATCCAGATTAAAAATAAAAGAGCCTATTTTGATTACCACATTATTGAAAAATATAATGCAGGAATTGCTTTATTAGGCACAGAAATAAAAGCCATCAGACAGGGTAAGGCCAATATGTCTGATGCATTTTGCATGTTTATAGGCAATACACTATACGTAAGAAACCTACACATTTCAGAATACAGTCATAGTTCATTTCATCACCACGATATTAAACGCGACAGGGCACTGCTTTTACAAAAAAAAGAAATCAAAAAGCTTAAAGTAAAAGGAGAAGAAAAAGGCTACACTATTGTCCCACTGCGTATTTTCACCAATGAAAGAGGTTTTGCTAAGATAGAGATCGCATTGGCCCAGGGTAAAAAAGAATTCGACAAGAGAGACAGTATTAAAGACAGGGAATCGAAAAGAGAAATGGACAGGGCTATGAAATTCTAACAGCCCTGCAAAAAAATTACCAGGCCTGATCTCCAACCAGGGGTACAAACCTAAAGGTATCCAATTCTATCCTTTCATAATCGGTTTCACTAACTCGAATTACAGTTACCATTTTTTGGGAGTGCTCATCACCTACCGGAATTACTAAAATACCACCTACTTTAAGTTGTTTAAGTAATATCTCTGGCACGAAGGGTGCCCCCGCTGTTACAATGATTTTATGATAGGGTGCATGATCAGCAATCCCTTTTGATCCATCTCCAAAAAAGAAATGAGCATTGTATCCCATACCGGGTAAAACCCTTATGGTATGCCTGTATATGCTTTCCTGACGCTCAATAGTATACACATTTGCTCCGAGTTCCATTAAAATACACGTCTGATAGCCGGATCCGGTACCAATCTCAAGAACCTTGTCGCCCTTTTTTATGTGCAATAATTCGCTTTGATACGCAACGGTGTAAGGTTGCGAAATAGTTTGTCCATCTCCTATTGGAAAAGCGATGTCTTTATATGCCTGATTCCAGAAAGTTTCATCAAAAAAGAAATGACGAGGCACCTTACCTATAGCTCTCAATACCCTCTTATCAGTAATACCTCTTGCTTCAAGGTGCTCTACTAATTTCTTTCTCGCTCCCTTTTCTCTGTAATTGTCAACAAACTTATACGCCATAGCACCCCAAAATTAGCCTTTTCAAATCTAATAAATTGAATTATTTAGCTCTAAAAAGTTAAAAAAAGGCTAATGCGCACAAAATCAATCCCAATAAAACTAGTATGGATCAACATCCACCTGAATGTTTACTGCGCGATACTCCTTTTCTGATTGAAATTGAATAATGGTATCTTTCAATATCGACTTCACCTTTTGTATCGAAGTATTTTTATCGCTCTTAATGATTACTTGTTTGATGTAGTAATTCCTCACGCGTGACACTAATGGTTGTTCCGGGCCCAACACTCTCCCACCTAACTGACCTTTAAGAATGTTTGCAAACTTCTGCGAAGCCACATTTAAAAGATCAGCATCTTTGTGCTTTATATTAATAAAGATGAGCCTTGTAAACGGTGGGTAGTTAAACTGCTTCCGTTCTGCAAGTTCCTCATTATACATTTCCAGGTATTTATTATCAATAACCTGATTAATGATTCTATGATTATCATCATAAGCCTGTATAATAACTTTGCCCTGCTTATCCCTTCTGCCTGCTCTACCCGCAACCTGAGCCAACAACTGGTAACTTCTTTCAAAAGCCCTGAAATCAGGATAATTCAAAAGTGTATCTGCATTAATTACTCCAATTAAAGTCACATTATCAAAATCCAATCCTTTAGCAACCATTTGTGTACCGATCAAGATATCTGTCTTTTTCTCTTGAAAATCAGAAATGATCTGTTGCAGTCCATTTTTAGTACGTGTGCTATCTACATCCAATCTTGAGATTTTAGCTTCAGGAAAAATCAAACTCAGTTCTTCTTCCACCCTTTCAGTGCCAAATCCTTTCTGTTCAATGTGAACAGACCCGCAAGCCGGACAAATGTTAATGCTACTTTGGTGATAACCGCAATAATGACAATGCAATTTCCCACTTGTTTTGTGATAAGTTAAACTCACATCACAATTCACACACTTAGGTGCATAGCCGCAAGTACCACAAATTAAAATAGTGGCGTACCCCCGTCTATTTTGAAATAGGATTACCTGTTCCTTATTTTCCAACGTAAAAGCAATTTCATCAATCAGCTTAGTTGAAAAATAAGAAACCATTTTCTTACGTTTGGTCTCTTCAGAGATACTGATCACTTCCTGCAAAGGCAGATCAACACCACCAAATCTTTCGGTAATTGTTACAAGACCATACTTTCCGCTAACTGCATTGTAATAGCTTTCAATAGATGGCGTAGCAGACCCAAGCACAATTTTGGCCTGATGAAGATGTGCCAGGTAAACCGCAGCATCCCTAGCCTGATATCTTGGCGATGGATCATGCTGCTTATAAGAAGACTCATGTTCTTCATCAACCACAATTAATCTCAGTTCTTTAAAAGGCAGAAATACCGCGGAACGAGCGCCCAGAACCACCCGATATTTGCCATTTAATACCTTATTCCAAATTTCTACCCGCTCGTTGTTATTGAATTTAGAATGGTAAACACCAATAGCATCTCCAAAATAGCGCTGTATGCGTTCTACTATTTGAGTAGTTAAAGCAATTTCAGGTAATAAGAACAATACCTGCCCTCCTTTTTCGATTGCTTTTTCAATCAGTTTTATATATATCTGTGTTTTTCCTGATGCAGTTACACCATGCAGCAACATAACATCCTTAGTGAGAAAACCATCTTCTATTTGTTGCAGGGCTTTATTTTGAGCTTCGCTAAGTTCAAAATTTAGCACAAAGTCATCGGCATTTTCCAGTAATCTACTAACCGGCCGCTTGTATATTGCAAAAACCTCTTTATCTACAAGCGTTTTAAGGGCCGCTGTGCCACAAGCACTCTCTTCAAGTAATTGCTGCTTTGAAATCGTAGTCTGCTGCTTAGAAAGCTTTAAATAAGCCAAAAGCGCATTCAATTGTTTAGGTGCCCTTTCTAAAATCGAAAACAGATGCTTTAAGTTTTCCTCTTCATTGTAAAATGGCTGCAGAGAAACGAAAGATTTTAACAGTGGTTTATATTTCTCTACCACTTCTTCAGCGATATAAACCATCCCTTTGCTCAGCAGGGAATTAATGATCGGATAAACCGTTTTTTGTCCCAATAATGCCGATACATCATCTATAGTTAATCTTGGTCTGCTTCTTAAGGCATTTAAAATAATCTGCTCTTTATCTGTAAAAACGATCTCCTGAATAACCCCGTCATCATCAGAAAGCGGACTTTCCTCCTTCAATACGATGATTGTTTCACTTGCCAGTTTCAGGCCGGTTGGTAATGCTGCCGATAGCACATCGCCTTCATTACATAAGTAATAAGAAGTCATCCAATCCCATAAATTCAACTGCTCAGGGGTAATGATAGGATAAGTATCAACAACATCAATAATATATTTAGCCTCATAAACTTCGGGCGCTTCTTTACTGATACTTTTGACTAAGGCTGTATAGATTTTATTCTTCCCGAACTGAACTACTACACGTTTACCGACTGCTATCTGATCATTTAACTCAAAAGGAACACGATAGATATAATTTTTGGACAGAGAAAGGGGTAAAATGACCTCAATAAAGAGTGTCTCTCTTTCAACAAATTCCGGATCAAGAAAATCCAACATTATTTACTTTTTAAAGCCGCTAAAAGCAGCGACAACCAGCCAAGAATCAACAATAACCCTCCAATAGGAGTTACCGGACCAATGTAATTTACAAAGCCAATGTTTGTAACACTTCGTGTTGCGAGCAAATACAACGACCCGGAAAAAAGCAATATGCCAAATGTAAAAAAAACATACGCCAGGTTTACGAACTTGCCTTGCGCGGCTTCCCGACCTTTAAATTGAGCAAGAAAAAGTAATGCGAAGGTATGATAAAACTGATACTCCACTCCTTTTGTCCAGATCTCAATAGAGCCGGCATCCAATACATTCTTTAAGCCATGTGCACCAAAAGCTCCAAGCATTACTGCAATAGCTCCAAATAATGATGCAGTTACCAATATACGTCTATCCATTATATTCTAAACCCACAATTTGAGAAAACAAACTTAACAAACTTGAAGCATTTATTATTAATCCCAACTATTAAAATTAAATTTGTAGTAACCGCAAATGAAAAAAATTCTTGTCATAATAATAGCTCTGTTTACCGCCATCTTAACCCTGGCCTACATGTATTTTTCTGGTCTAAATACAGATCGGGAAAGCAATGACAGTAGTTTATATGCAGCTACAGCAAACTCATCACTCATCTTTTCATTTCAAAACGACAAAAGCATATTTGACATCTTAAAAGGTCAGGATATTTTGCAGGAGATTATTGGAGAGGACAATTTCGCTCAACTGCAATCTATAAAGGACCATATACTGTCAGCTCCAGAGATTAACCGTATTATTGGCAAACAAAATATATACATTAGTCTCATTCCGGGAAAAGACAAACATATAGATTTGTTATATAGCACTCAGATAAATCCTGGATCCAACAGAAATCAATTATTGATTTCATTGGCATCTGCTAAGTTACAATTAGATACCTCACAAAAGATAACCACTATAACCCTACCAGATAGCATGATATTCTATCTGGGCACTAAAGACAACCTTTTACTATTATCAAGCTCTGCTCAATCCATTTCAAATGCGTTATCTAGCCCTAACAGTAACAATAAATTTGTCCAATACATCAAATCGACAACGAGACTCACAAAAAACAGTCTCGCCGAAGTTTACATCAATTTCGAAACCTTTCCTCAACTGTTAAAATCAACCATGCCTGGCAAACTTAGCGGAGAGCTTTCTGTACTTGATAATAACCTTGCATTTGCATCGCTTGTATACAATTTCAGTAAAGAAAAAGTACTACTTACAGGTGTAACACAAAATAATGATCCAAAAAACTACTATGAATTATTCATTAGCTCCAATGCCCAAAAAACTACCATAACCAATATTCTACCGGAAAATACTGCCAACTACACTGTTTTTACTATAGAAAGTTACAGTAATTGGAAAGAAAAGCTACAAAATTGGTTCGTCAGTAAAAAAGAAGAAAATAAAGTAACTAACGTACAAAAAAACATTAGTCTTAAATATCATATAGATCCAAATCAGATATTCCCAAAATATTTCAAAGATCAGCTTATTACCTTCCAGCTAAGCACTGCAGAAAAAATTGGCGCGATCAATTTGAGTAACGGCGAAAAAGTTGATCAGTTACTACTAGATCTTAGTGGAGATTATGGGGATGGCATTAAACTATTTAAAGAGGACGATCTCTTGTATGTTTATTTTGGAGAGCCATTTAAGAAATTTAAAAGGCCTTACTATATCATTATAGATAATTACATGGTTTTTGCTAATAATGCCAGCACAATACAATCTTTCCTGAGCAACTATAAAAACAACCACCTTCTTATAAATAAAGAGAGTTATGCCAACAGCATCAATCAATTGCCAAATACTTCCAGCATTAGTTTCTTCATTGATCTCAATAATTCCTCAGATATATTTCTAAAAAATATATACCTGCCTTACTACAAACACATCACATCTGAAAAGGGATTAAAAAATTATCAATCATTTATATACCAACTTAGCGGAGATAATGGTAAATTTCAAACAAATGTTTTGATGAGCAGGAAACAACAACCTTTAGCTCAAGATTCTTTAATATTAGAAAATGACTCACTATGAGAAAATATCTGATCCTATTCTCATTTCTATTTCTTTTTAATCAGCTAAAAGCTCAACAGTATGGTCTTTTCAATACAAAAACCTTATTTGATGGATTTGAGAACCCAGCGCAAAAAACATTCGTTCTAGATTCCTCGCGAAAATATGCTTCAAATTTCTTCTTACCCTATTTCGGAGTAAATGCCATCAATAAAGGCAATGAGGATATAATGCATAAATTAATTAGCAGTGGAAAACTTTCAGTAAAAGACATTCCAATCGGAACGAATAAGCTAAACCGCGTCTATCAAAATTCCAACATATATTTATTCAATTTTAAGATATTTAAATCCTATAAGTATCATAAGGAGATTGGTTTTTCGTGGCAATTGCGAACAGACCTTCATGCAAAATACACTAATGAATCGCTTGCCGTAATAGATGATTACACCAGGTTCATTAACAATTCCAATTTAACTAAAAATCCGTTTAACAATAGCGGATATGGTCAATCTTATCATCAATTCAGTCTAACCTACAGAGAAAACTATACTAAAAAGCTTGCTTTCGGTGTTAAGATTAGTTTATTAAGTGGAATTTCCTTTAACAGTTTAAAGACTGACCATTCGGCCATCCAGCCCGGACCAACAACGGATAAAATAGCTTTATCATTAAAAGGTACATATAAAGCAAGTTTTCTGGAGGCCAAAGATTTAGAAACTAACGACCTGATTCCTACATTTAAAAACCCGGGACTTGCGCTAAGCTTTGGCACAACATATACCTCAAAAAGCGGGGTGTTTATTATGGCTAATATAAAAGACCTTGGCGTAATACGATGGAGCAACAGTTCCTATGTTAGCAATTTTGACAACATGCTTAATCCTACCATAATCCCGGAGGATAATGGCCCAAACACCCCGCCCCGCAGTCCGAGGGATAAAGATCAAAGGATAAGAAACCAGATTACAGATATTGTAAAAAATGATGCTGTAAATAAAAGCTTTTATACCCTCACAAATGCCAAAGCTGATTTCCTGATTTCTAAAACATACAGTTTCTATACACCTAGTTTTATGGTGTCAAAAAATCTGTTTTATAATGGCGGTGATGCAGCCCTTGTAAATAAATTCCGCTATTCTGATTTTTCTATAAGTGCAATTCCAATCTACAACTTCAATAACCTGTTTCTTTTTGGAATGCAGGGAATGTATCAAACCCCAAACTTTGAGTTCTTCTTAGGTTCAGATAATCTCCTTAAGACAACTCGAACCGCTTATGCAGCAATCAAAACCGATACATCGCCAAAGTCAGGATATAATGGTGCATCTTTTTACATGGGATTAGGTATTAAGTTCGGCTATACAGTAGAACACCCCCAAAACAGCAGCTATATACCAGGCTTGGATGATCAGGAAACAGGTTTCTTCAAACGCATTTTCAGTGTATTCTCTAAAAAGAGATGAAGTAAAAATTCACAATGATGGTTTAATTTCTAGATCGGTCGTCATCTCTCACGATGTTCGAGATGACACGGAAGGATAATGACCTGGAAGAATCAATTGTTCTAATACCAAAATATCAGAACAACTGTCTTACTTTTTTTTAGGTGTAGTTAAGACAAAATCCTTTAAGTAAAAGGGCTCGAAATAAGCAACATCTTCAAATCTGGAACACGCATAGGCATCATGAGCAAGTTTACTCATGTAAGATGCTGAGTTAAAATTCAGTTCCGAAAATTTTGCATTTTCCTGCTTCAGCACACCAACGCACTTAGCGGCACCGTTGCCAATAAAAGTTATTACATTATCATTTAGATCCTCGGCAAAGCTCTGATCATCTATTATCTTGGCCACAACCGGAGTCACGGTTCTAAGATTATTATCATAAACAGAAGTAAATACCTCCATCCTTCTGGCATCAATCATTGCGCAAATCAGTCCATCGTAATCAGGATTTTGAAGCATAAATCCTTGTGCCATCATTTGAAGAGTAGGAATTGCAATTAATGGCTTATCAAGAGCAAAGCACAGTCCTTTTGCTGTAGAAACGCCAATACGCAATCCTGTATAAGAACCTGGCCCCATACTTACTGCTACAGCATCAAGATCCTCAAATTGCAATCCTGTAGAATCCATAGCCTCCTTTATAAACAAAGTTAAGCTACCGGCATGAATATTATTTGCCATTAGCTCTTTTAAAGCTATGGTCTTACCATCATGTGCTATTGCAGCAGAACAGACTTGTGTAGCGGTTTCAATTTGAAGTATAGTAGCCATCAGTTTAAATTAAAAATATCATTACGGAACAGGATCATGGCCATGACCACCCCAAGGATGGCACCGGCCAATACGTTTCAAAGTTAACCAGCCTCCTTTAAACGGACCATGCTTTTTAATAGCCTCAATACCATATTGAGAACAAGTAGGCGTATATCTGCAACTTGCTCCAAGCAATGGAGACAATAACCATTGGTAAAGCTTTATCAAGCCTAAAAAAAACCAGCCAATTAGCTTTTTAATTATCCCCATCAGCTTTTTTCATTTCATTGGTCCCAACGGCTGCAACTAATTTTTTAAAAACTCCGGACATTTTTTTCTCAAAAAATGAATAATCGTAAATCTGCTTGCCAATAAACTGCACAGAAAGCAACAATAGCTCATTAGAACCGACAAGAGATGTGTAAAGCTGTGATTGTTTCCCAAGGCGATAAACCTCACGGGTGCGGCGTTTAATCAAGTTTCTATCTACTGCCCTTTTAAAGCGTTTTTTAGAAACATTAATTACAACCTGCACAGGATATTTGTGCGCTGTATCTACGTATAAATAAGATACGCGAAAGGGGTATAATAAAAAAGAAGAACCGTTCTTAAATAGCAAGTCAATTAACTTCCTGCTACATAACCGTTCTTCTTTGTTAAATGTGTTCATGTTTTTGATCGCAACTTTGCAGATGTCCTGATCTGCTAACACCTAAACGTGCTGCAATCAAAAATTATGCTTTATGACGACGTTCGTCAGAAACTGATAATCTTTTTCTTCCTTTTGCACGACGTGAAGCTAATACTCTTCTACCGTTTGCTGTAGCCATTCTTTCGCGGAAGCCATGCTTGTTTCTTCTCTTTCTTTGCGAAGGTTGGAATGTTCTTTTCATAACTGTATTATATCTTAGACTATTTTTTTAATTAAGAGGTGCAAATATAGTGCGATTTTTTTCTAATTGCAAATAGAATTAGAATTTTCTATAAGCCTAGTGCAGCTTTCAACTTCACATACCCTGTTTTACTCACTGGCAGCCATATATCCGATTTTAAAAGAACAATATAACTATCCTTTTCTTTCAGCTCGATCTTAGTAACCTGCGCCAAATTTATAATATATGAACGATGTATCCTAATGAATTGAGCGGAGTCCAAAGTTTGTTCAAAAAAGCTCATTGTTTTATTCTTATGAAATATCCCCTCAACGGTACTCATTTTCACATAATCATCATCTGCCTCCAGGTAGTGAATATCAGAAACGGCAATAATTTTAATTACCCCATTCTTTTTAACTACAACCCTATTATTTTGTGTTGGACTAAGCGCTGCAGAATCTAATAATTCTCTGGTTGATTCATCACTATTGTTATTCAACCTTGATGGTAGTTTCTGCATAGCAAGATCAAACCTGCTCTTTTCAATAGGTTTTAATAGATAATCGACCGCATTAACTTCAAACGCCTTAATTGCATACTCATCAAATGCCGTGGTAAATATTACCGCAGGCGGTTTCTCTACTAATTCCAACATCTCAAAACCATTAATTTTTGGCATTTGTATGTCCAGAAAAATAAAATCAGGCTGGTGCTGAGTGATCGCTTTAATACCTTCAAACCCATCATTGCATTCTGCCACCACCTCAATATTTGGAAAGTCGCTCAGATAATGTTTCACAATATCCCTGGCTAAGGGTTCATCATCAATTAGTATTGTTCTTATCATTTGCCTGAGGTATTTTAAGCGTTGTTATAAATAAATTATCTTCTGTAGCCTTTGTTTTCAGCAATTTTTCATCAGCGAACAACAAATATAGCCTTCTTTTAATAGCAGACAAACCAAAACCAGTTCCGCCAGCCGCCTTCATTTCAGGATCATAAGGATTTTGTACCATAATCACCAGTACATTATTTTCAACCTTTACTTGCATTGAGATTGTAATTGCAGCCGAGGTATTGTAAAGGCCGAATTTTATTGCATTTTCTACTATCGGCTGTAACAATGTACCTGGCAAATACAGATTCAACGTATCCTCGTCGATATTAATATCAATATTCAATCTGTGGCTAAATCTTACTTTTTCAATATCAAGATAAAGCTGGATATATTCCATCTCTTCTCCTACGCTAACCCAAACCTCATCATCACGTTTTAATGTACCTCTTAAAAAGGCGGCAAGCTTAGTGATCATGGTGCCTGCCTCTTTAGGATTTACTATAGTAAGGGCATATACAGAGTTCAAGCTGTTAAACAAAAAATGTGGCTGCAGCTGATGCCTTAGCTTATTTAATTCTGCTTCCTTTGATAAGTTCTGAGCCGTGAGCAATCTTTGCTGGGTGGCAGACTGTTCTTCCAGTCTGTACCATAATATATTTGCTAAAGCACACCAGGCTAAAAATATAAATACAATAATAAAGCGAACCAATAAAGACAAGTTTAAAAAACTTTGGTAAGTAAGGTTATCTACAAACAAAAAGTTTAGTGCAAACTTACTTGCAAAAGTGATGATCAGAGCCAGCATTAGAGTTAACACCAGTATAAACAATATCGTTTCATTTTTAGGTTGGTAATAACCTAATAAATTACTCAGAATAATACATGCTATAGCCAATAGCCCATTTGTTATTAAACTGTCAGCAACAGAAACAGGCAGCGTAAAATTCAGTGTATAATAAAACAGGAACACAAAAATTGCTACCCAGGCTAAAAATATAACAAGGGCAAACTTCTGGATCTGTGGAACTGATAGAGGTCTAGTTGTCAAAACAATCTAATTCTGTAGTTGTAAGTTGTATATGTTCTTTTAAAAAGGCCTGTCTCTTTTCTATCTGATCTAAAAAAGCAGAGACATCAATTGGTTCATGCATTATTGATGCTATTTCAGCACCATCATCAGGTGTTTGAATTTCATGCAGATCAGCAATGCAAATAAATCTCCAGGTTACCAGTTCGCCACTACAGTTATTAAATGGCGGATGAAAACTATTGGCTGTTTCTTCTGCTTTTAAAAGTGCTTCTGCACTATTTAATGCTAGCATTAATCTTAATTGTTCATCAAACTGCGGTTTGTAACTACCCTCACCGCAAACTATTTCATAAATATACCTTACTAAAAACCATTTCATAACATAGGGTTTTAAAAGTTTCTAATATCCACCCCGCCAAATAATGCCACCCCCTTAATAATTATTATTTTTCTTGGCCCGTCTATCACCTGACCCATTGCTCTCTTATCATCCATACCACCAAAAATGGCGGTAACTTCAGATTTCACTTCCCAACTTGGTGGAATCACGATCTTTAATCCTCCAAATATTGCAACCACCTCCAGAATTATTGTGCCTTCAAAATCAGCTTGCGTTAAGTTGATATCCGAGCCACCAAAAATCGCGATCACATCCCCTCCTTTAAAATTCTTTGAGAATACATTTTGATGGCTGCCTCCAAACACATTCACGGAATCAAGAATATCATCTTTATCTATATCGCTATATTCTTTCGTTTCATCTGTATTCACAGCTTCATCAAAGTTTCTGAAACGTGGATGTCTTTTATTCCATCTTTTTCTCCACCTCTCTTTATCCCATTCAGTTCTTTTGGGTTTAAAAATCATGTACAAACCAAGAATAATAAATGCAATAGCAAAATAGTATTTGGACAAGTCAAATTCTCCAATGTCTTCAAGTGTAAAAAACCCTCCTACCAACACCATTATCATCCATCCACCACCGTTAAAGTTCCTCTTATAACCAACCAGCAAGCCGATTACAATCAACAAGGTATGCCAGCTGATAACCCAATGAGGAATATCGATGCCAAAATTCCTTAAAAAGAACACCAGACCTACACCTAATATTATCAACCCACTCCATAATCTGCTAGAACTGTTGTTGTTCGTAAATTTTTCCATTTCTGTATATTTTATATAATTCAATAAAGTCTATTAAAATCTTTATGAATTTTATGCTCTATTTAACTTTTAATATAATGTACTAGATCAAATGTATATAGAACCATCCCATTAGCCAACATTAATGATTTATATCTACGCCAAAGATCGGTAAACGTGCATTTTTAATCGGTGAAAATATCCCTTACTTTTGACACATGAAACATCTCCTTACTATTATTTGCATATGCCTGCCCTTATTTATTTTAGCGCAAACTTCGCGGCAGTATAAAATTTATGATGTTAAAAATCGAAAAGTTATCTCTGTAAATGAATTGATCCAAAATCTAAACAAAACAGATGTTTTATTTTTTGGTGAAGAGCACAATGATTCTGTAGGTCACACATTGGAGCTTGAAATTCTTAAACAGATCCATCTTGCATATCCCAAAACTGCTCTTTCTATGGAAATGTTTCATACCGATGTACAGCCCGTGATAAATGAATATCTAGGAGGTTATATCTCTGAAAAAAATTTCACGAAAGAAGCTAGGGCATGGAACAACTATAAGGACTACAGCCCCCTTATTGAATATGCAAAAGCCAACAAAATAGATGTAATTGGAGCTAATGGAGCTGCAAGATATAGCAATATGGTTAGTAAATCAGGGCTCAATGTTTTAAATACCCTTCCTAAAGAGTCGAAAGCTTATTTACCCCCACTACCTATAGACACAGCAACCGGAAGCTATTACAATAAATTTATAAAAGAACTTGGCGGCCATAATATGGGTAGCATGAAAATATACCAGACTCAGAATTTTTGGGATGCTACAATGGCTTGGTCTATTGTCAGATATATAAAGAAACATAAGGGTACAAAGATATTACAGCTCAATGGCCGCTTTCATAGTGACGAAAGATTGGGTACGCTTGCAAAATTAAAAAGTACTTCGAAGAAACTTACCATTTCGAATTTGTCGTGTTTCCCTTCGGCAGATTTTAACAACCCGGAATGGGAAAAACACAAACACCTGGGTGATTATATTATTATAACCGACCCAGGTGTCAAAAAGAGCTTTTAATTTACTTTTTCAGTAAATCTCTGATTTCAGTAAGTAGAACTTCTTCTTTAGTAGGACCTGCAGGTGCGGCTGCAACTGCCTCTTGTTTGCGTTTCATTGAATTAATCCCTTTTACAAGCATAAATACCGCTAATGCAAGTAATATGAAGTTAATAGCTACTGTAATGAAATTACCGTAAGCAAAAACAACAGCTCCAGGAACTTTTCTTGCATCAACAAGTGCCATTCCTTCGGAAACAGTTCCTTTTAGTACTACATACATATTACTAAAATCAACCGAGCCGACTATTGTTGAAATTAACGGCATGATAAGGTCATTAACAACACTGTCTATGATCTTACCAAAAGCACCACCGATAATTACACCGACTGCGAGATCCATCACGCTGCCTTTGATGGCAAACTCTTTAAATTCTTTTACAAACCCCATAATAGTTTAGTTTTGTTTTATCTAAAATTAGAAAATTAAACATAGATATCAAAGAATTGTTTTTGAAGAAATTCAAAAAAAAACGGCCGCCCATCCAGGCCAAGCCATTTTCTAGCCTAAATTTAACCTGTTATTGGCACCCCTATGACAGACATCCACCATGGCTCCGCCAATAAAGCAAATAGCTCATAAAATTCATAAATCGGAATCAGCGACACATGAAAGAATCAAACTATTAAAAAGGGAGGTTTTGTAAAAGCATCTGTACTATTGCTCGATTACACAAAACTCCATAAGATTGAATTGGCGTATATACTTGTTAGACTCAATGACCATTCATCACTGGCAGCTTACAATTTCTTTCAGCAAATAAACACTTTCGAAGAGGTAATGGAATGTTCTCAGATCGCCGGACAATATGATTTTCATCTTAAAGTTGCGACCACCTGCTCTAAGAGTTTTTATGTTTTTTTTGAAACAAAACTTAAAGCAATGGCTATGGTGGGAAAAACTTTCACTTATTATGTATTAGCGGAACATAAGCGTGAAGCGGCGCTCAAACTTTCGTGATTTGTTTTAAGTACAAATTTTGAGATAGTAAGTATTATAAATAAGAATACAATGTTGCATTATATTCTTATTTATAATATATTTAATCGTATGAAATCAATTGATCGTAAATCCATACAATTGATTACCAAAAATTGGATGAATTTTGGTTTAGTTTCAGATTTGGAAAGGGCGCTGACTGGGGCCTGTAATATAGTCGGTTTTTGCAGCACTTTAATAGGTACCTTGTTCGGACCTCGTTCGACCAGAGCCGAACAAAAACAGAACCGGAGTGGTACGAGGGCTGAATGACCTGGACCACCCAATTTTTATTCACGCATAACCCTTTTTTCTAGCTATTTCAAAACCTTTTCAACGTATATTTGCGCCAAATTATCATTAAAATTAATTACATTAATCATAAAAAAACATTTATATAAAATCATCGTCAAAGGGGAATAGATATTTGTAATGTCGATGAAATATTTCGCTAAAAACGGTTGATATATTTCGCTCTGTTTATCAGGTATTTTCTATAATATAATTGTGGCAATTGCTATTATATAAACGAAATGCGTATTTTTGAAACAGGTATATTAAATTACCGGGCCACTTACTCTATGCTTAAACAACATTTACAACAAAAACTCCTTCAAAAATTATCGCCTCAGCAAATTCAGTTTATAAAATTGCTGCAGGTACCAACCGTTGCTTTAGATACACGTATTAAAGAAGAATTGGAAGAAAATCCTGCATTGGAAGATCCAAGTCTAATGATTGCAGAAGAACCTAAAAGTGAGTATGATGATTTAAATGATGCACCGGATGATTTTGATGCCGGAGCAAAGGAAGAAAGTGTTGATGAATTTAATGTAGATGACTATTTGCAGGACGATAGTGTAAATGATTACAGTACATCGTACAATAACAATGATGACGATGAAGAGAAAAAGGAAACTCCAATTGCGATTGAAAGTACCTTTTTTGAAAGCCTTCAGGAACAACTGGATCTTGTTCCTTTATCAGATCAGGACTTTATTATTGGTAAACAAATTATAGGAAGCCTGGATGACGACGGTTATTTACGCCGCCCAATTACTTCAATGATTGATGACCTTGCATTCTCTCAAAATGTAATGGTTGAAGAAGAAGATGTTTTTGAAATGCTTAAGGTTATTCAGGCATTTGATCCTCCGGGTATTGCGGCCAGAGATTTGCAGGAGTGCTTAACCCTTCAGTTGAAACGGAAAGACCCTAGTAACCCAATTATTTTAAAGGCTATTGAAATTGTTGAAAATTATCTTGACGAGTTTACCAAAAAGCATTACGATAAACTTGAAAAATCTTTAGGTTTAAGCAGTGAAGATCTTAAGGAGATTATTGCCGAAATATTACGGCTCAACCCTAAGCCTGGCGATTCTAATCAGGTAACAACAAAACAATTACAGGTAATTCCCGATTTTCATGTATCAAATAATGATGGTATCTTAATTCTTACGCTCAATTCAAAGAATGCACCGGAATTAAGGGTTAGCCGCTCCTATATTGACATGTTTGATCATTACGATAAAGCAGCCCAGAAAGATAAAAAGATGAAGGAAGCGGTTCAATTTGTAAAACAAAAACTGGACTCGGCAAAATGGTTCATCGATGCCATTAAGCAAAGGCAGCAGACTTTGCTTAAAACCATGAATGCTATTATGCAATATCAATACGAATACCTTCTTACCGGAGATGAGCGTAAAATGCGCCCAATGATCTTAAAAGATATTGCAGATAAAATAGATATGGATATCTCTACGGTTTCGAGGGTTGCTAATTCTAAATATGTTCAAACCGAATTTGGTACTTTTCTATTGAAATCGTTCTTTTCTGAAGCCATACAAACAGAAAGTGGTGAAGAGGTTTCTAATAAAGAAGTTAAGAAAATCCTTGAAGACTGCATCGGCAATGAGGATAAACGCAAACCACTTGCAGATGAAAAGCTCACAGAGATACTAAAAGACAGAGGGTACAATATTGCCCGCAGAACTGTAGCTAAATATAGGGAACAAATGAATATTCCTGTGGCCCGCCTTAGAAAAGAGCTTTAATATTTGATTTACCACATTTTTGTGGTGCTAAACACTTCGTACACATTATTGAGTTGGAATCCTAAAACAATTTCGTGGCTTCCATTCGTAACACGATTCAGATCCGAAGTAACAAAATCGTAAGAATAGGTAAGGTTAATCAGTTTGCTAATATTCACCCCGGCCAATGCGGCAAATGAGTCGTCTTTACGATAACTCCCCCCTATCCAAAATCGGTCTTTAAAGGACAGTTTCATATTTACATCTATTGATACCGGTGTAGGGCTTACTTTTTTGAACATCACAGAAGGAGTTGCAGATATCTCTTCTGAGACAAAAAATCTATATCCGGTGGTAACAAAAAAGTGCGGAACTTCCTTTCCAAGATTGAATCCAGGATCATTCACAAATTTTAACTTCTGAGATAAGATTTGCTGCGCCGATGCACCTGCAAAAAATCTGGCTCCATATAACCAAATTCCAAGTCCCAAATCTGGCTTAACCTGACTTTCAATGGCATTCCTGGTTGCTGGTTCTATTTCTCCATCATGAAACTGCAATGAGCCCGAATCGAACCCTATCCTTGTTAATCCGGCAGCAACACCCACCGAAAGATTTAACTGATTGGCCATTTGCAGGTGATAGGCATATGTAATATTGGCATCTAATCTCGATATTGGCCCAACTTCATCCAATACGGCGATTATTCCCATCCCGTGGTGTGAAGGTGAAGCAGTATAATTTTGCATATAATTCCTGCTCATCGGGTTGTCTCCCTTATCAGGCAAGGATAGCGGATTTCTCCATAAATAATCATCGCCAAGCTTCCAGTTCACTGAAACAAATGAAGTTTGAGGTGCATCATTTATACCAACCCACTGTTTTCTATAACCAACTTTTATGTCGGTATAGTTTTCAATACCACTAATGGCCGGATTCAACAGGTAATTGTTAAAAATATACTGGGTATACTGAGGCCTTTGTTGCGCTAATGCCACAACATTTAGTGATACAAGTGCCAGAATAAGGTATATATTTTTTCTCACGTTATTTCAATAATGTTAAAGCTCCTGTTACTCTTTTTGTGCCATTGTTTGGATCGATAATATAATAATAAGTTCCCACAGGCAAGGCTTCACCTTTAAATTTTCCATCGAAAGGTACACTATACCCGCTGCTAAAAAAAACTCGCGCTCCGTAACGAGTAAAAACCTCTACTGTAACATCAGGGTAAGTTTCAATAGCATCAATAATCCAGGTATCATTTATTTTATCATCATTAGGACTAAAAGCATTTGGAGGACATATATCCGTTGAATCATAATTTATTTTAGTCCGGATACGTATAACTTTTGTAATCACTTCAGACATGCATCCGTCATCTCTTCCTGTAAAAAACCTAACGGTAAAATCACCAGGTTTTCGATAGATATGAGTTGGATTCTGTGCTGTTGATACCTGATCATCGCCGAAGTCCCACAACCACTTATTCAGGGGTTTATCTGTTAAGTTAGAATTGCTTAGATCTGTAAAACTAATCAAGGAATCTACAAACCCCTCTGGATCCAGACTTATAATGGGCGTAGGAACGGGATTTATATCAAAGTCAAAATCATATTCGATTTCAGCACTTAAACAATTATTTTCATTTGGTCTTACAGCCGTGATCTGCATTTTCAATTTCCCTAACTCATCAAAGATGAAATCCCTGTTGTATAAGTATGCATAGGAAGGACCATCTGGAGTAGGTATTATTTGAGGTTCTGGTGTGTAATCTATTGGAGAATACCCCTCTAAATCCCACGTTATGCTTAGCGCCTTATAGGGTAACACAATTTTAAAATTTGATTTTTGACCAACACAAGCATTTTTTGAATCCGTATTGGTTAACTGATTATGAATCAAAAGATAATTGTCGGCCGCTAGGTTTGTTCCAGCAGAATACGAATAAGATTCTTTTTCGCCAAAGCCGTAAGCAATAGCATTAAATCCATCGTTGGCGGTCAATGTTGAACTTACATTACTAATTCTTATCTGTATGCATGAATACTCAGGATTGGATGGTATTACTGACCATGTGCCATTTTCCGGAGCGGCTCCATCAATTTTAAAAGTTGATGTTACTGAGGTTTTCATACTCACGTTAATATAGCGCTCAGAGATGCGCTCTTTTGTAGATGAGAATAGTGTGATAGCCTTAACATTAAATTCTATCGGATTAAGCAATACCATATCAGGATCGCTCAACATTTCAAGATTTGTTGCAGATGACCAGATTTGACTTAAAGAATATTGTGCTACACTTATCTTCTTATTCGCCTTAATGAACAATGATTCCATTAGCAACGAAGGGCTCTCGTAAAATTGTCCTTTATTCAATATAAATGTACCACCATTAAAGTCTACCCGGGTGTTATCTTCTTGCGCTAATATTCTTAACAAGAATTTTCTATCTTTAAATGGAACTACACTATAGTTTTTACCCCAGCTTGTTGGCGGATATAACTGCTGATATAGCGGGTCTCTGGAATCTTCATCTGGACTACCCTTACCAATAGAAACTGAAGTATTTCCAGAAAAAACAGCAAATCGTTTATTACAGTTGTCAGGAGAAAGTGGATCTATTTCAACAATTGTACCGGTTAAATCTCGCTGGTCAGGCGGCATATATTCATAAACCTCTCCTGCATTATTAAAGGAAACTGATCTTTTCCCCTCTCTTGTATGTATTATTATTTTTGTATTTGGCTCAGTTGCAACAATTGCCAAGTAATTTCTGCCTGCTCCATCGTTTATATTGCCATTTTGAGTATAATTCATTGAAAAATACTGTTGTCCAAGCGCGTCTGTTGGAAGGATCAGAGATGCTGAAGAACGCCTGCCCGCATAGATATGTGAATACACGGCTACTTTGGGCATGCCGGCTGTGACCGTTATATGTATTCCCTTTTGAACTTTAACGGTATTTATGTCTTTTAAATCGACGTATGCATCGGCTCTCGGAATAAGAAATGGTTCAACAACGTTGGCCATAATTTTCTTAGTTTGACTCCAAGCCCCACAGGTAACTGTTACTTCTGAATTATTTTTTGAAGACACATAAATGGTATTGTTGGCGAGCTTTGGGAGCCCCAGGTAAAATGCGGGATCATGTGTAGGAAATACTGACCAAAAATCAGTGCCTTCATTGGATATATTTTGTGCCTGAATACTTAAGAAAAAGGAGAGATGAATTAATGTTAGTAAAGTTATTCTCCAGATTCTCATAATTGATCGGCTCTTACATTTAAGGCAGCAAATTATTTTGCCTTAGCAAAAATTCTAGTTGCTTATTTGCTAATATCAGTTGCTGGGTAAGTTCCCTGTTCTCTTTTCTTAAAGAATATATTTCAAAGGCTTTTTCTATATTGATCCTCAAATCTTCATCCATCCAGGGTTTTTGAATATATTTATAAACCTGTCCTCTATTTATTGCGTCAATAACGGCATTTATATCTGCGTACCCTGTCAGAAGAATCCTTATCGGATCAGGAAAATCAGGTATAATAGATTCCAAAAATTCGATGCCAGTCATAACTGGCATTCTTTGATCTGTAATAATAACATGAATATTCTCTGCCTCAAGAATTTTTCTTCCTTCTAACGCAGACTCAGCAGTGAAAATATTAAATAACCTCCTAAACCCGGCTTTAAAAGAGTTCAGGTTATGAAGTTCATCATCTACATACAAAACGTTTATTGAGGCACCGCTGCTCATATTCTCTGAAATGTTTTTTGTTAAATATATCGATTTAATAAGTTTTAATGAAGTTATTTAGCTTAAAAGTTATTTTCTAGTACAAGTTTTAATTATTTTAAATAATTGTTTGACTTAAACTCCAAGTGCCTGATTTTTCAGACAAATCAAACTGAACTATTCGGATCTTATTTGAGGGCTCAAAAGCTATAACTTAAGACAATAACTTCTGTCTCAACATAAACTCTAATTGTTCGTTAACAAGTAAAAGTTCCTCATTTAATTCTTTATTTCTCTCCCTTAAAGAATATACTTCAAAAGCTTTTTCCAGAGCTGATCGGAGTTCCTCTTCTTGCCATGGCTTAGCAATATATAGATAAACCTGCCCTTTATTGATTGCATCAATAACTGCATTTATATCAGCATATCCAGTAAGAAGTATTCTAATTGGATCAGGATATTCATCAATGATTGATTCTAAGAATTCTATACCTGTGGTAACAGGCATGCGCTGATCGGTAAGTATGATATTAATATGTTCTTGCTTCAATATTTGCACTGCTTCAGCAGCAGACTCTGCTGTATGCACATTGAAAACCCTTCTAAAAGAAGCTTTAAAGGCGTTTAGATTATGTATTTCATCATCAACATACAATACACTTATTATTTGCCTATCCATAAAACTAAAAAACCATGCAAAATTGTTTAAACTCCTACTTAAGATAGTTAAATATTTAGCAAATATACTATTTTTGTATTTATTGAAATAAATAATTGGGGGTATATTTTTTATCTATTATTGCGATGCTATTATTTGAGAACAACTCAGTGGAAAACACTATGGCTACAGAGCCTTTATTTTTTCGAATTTATTTGGAAAATGACAAAAACAGGCTAGAGGAATTGCTTAAAAAGAAGCAACACATCTCCATACATGATCAAATTGACACTCAGTTGGATGATCTAATAAAGTCTAAATTACCCAAAAAGAAACCAAGTGCAGAAGAATTAAAGCACTTAAAAAAACTTCATATCGGTGATCTGTCTATGCAGGAATATGGGGTATGGGTATATTACCCATGGTCTGAACGTTTAGTGCATTTGCTTGATGAAGAAGAATTTATCGAAATGCGGACCAGCCGCAACATTTACAAGATCACAAGAGAAGAAAGGGATATTTTAGGCAGGCAAAAAGTTGGTGTTGTTGGTCTTTCTGTAGGCCAATCAGTATCCATAACTATGGCTATGGAACGTGGTTTTGGAGAGATCAGACTTGCGGATTTTGATTTACTGGAACTAACAAACCTAAACAGGATCCGAACTGGTGTACACAACCTGGGCTTGCCGAAAGTAGTGATTGTAGCCAGAGAAATTAAAGAAATAGATCCTTTTTTGAAAGTTACACTTTTTGAGGATGGGATGACGGAAGAGAATATGGATCGCTTCTTTTTGGAAGGCGGAAAACTTGATGTGATTGTAGATGAGTGTGATGGACTGGATATTAAAATTTTACTAAGACATAAGGCAAAAGCGCTTCGTGTTCCCGTTGTAATGGATGCCAGCGATAAAGGCACGCTGGATGTGGAAAGGTTTGACCTTGAGCCAGACAGAGCTATATTACATGGACTAATAGACCACCTGGATCACACAAAAATTAAATATTTAAAGACCAATGAAGAGAAGATCCCCTATCTCCTTCCTATGGTGGGCTTAGAGACGTCGTCAGATCGATTAAAAGCTTCTATGGTTGAAGTTGGGCAGTCTATCACTACCTGGCCGCAATTGGCCTCGGCGGTGGCTTTAGGTGGTGCTTTAGGTGCTGATGTTTGCAGAAGGATTGCATTAGGACAATACAATGATTCAGGAAGGTATTTTGTAGACCTTGAAGAAATCATCAGCGACAAAGTAAAACCTGAAGACGATTTCTATAAGGTGATAGATTATTCCGCTCCCGAGTTGAAATTAGATGAGATGCAAAAAGCAGCAGATATAGTAGCTACTGAAATTCATTCAAAACTGACACTCACACATGAGCAGGTAAAAGAATTAGCTGCAGCTGCAGGACTCGCCCCATCCGGAGGCAATAGCCAGCCTTGGAAGTTTTTATATCATAAAGAACAATTGTTCTTGTTCCATGATGAAAACCAATCGATTTCATGGATGGACTTTCAGAATACAGCTTCTTATATTTCACTTGGAGCCGCTATTGAGAATTTAAAAATAAAAGCTGCCAGCCTTGGTTTGGAAACAACAATCAATTTGTTTCCGGCAGGAAGTGACAGTAGATTAATCGCAGCATTTGGATTTAGCAAAGCAGAGGGACAAACCTATCGCAATGAGTTGATTGCTGGGGTAGGATTAAGGTTAACTAATAGAAAGAAAGGTGATCAGCAACCTATTGACGCTGCCGTTACTGCAAAAATAAGTAAGAATGTAACCATTGATGAACCAAATGCCCATCTGGATCTTGTAGAAGATAGAGACTCGATTAATGAAATAGCAAACATTGTAGCATCAGTAGAAAGATTGAGATTCTTGCATCCTCAAGGCCACCATGACCTCTTTACGAAAGAGATCAAATGGCCTTCTGCAGACGGATCACCGATAATTGAAGGAATCGACATTGCCACACTGGAATTATCTGAGAGTGACAGGACCGGAATGATGGTTGCTGCTAAACCTGAAGTAATTACTTTATTAAACAAATGGGGAGGCGGAAGCGCTTTTGAAAAAATATCTAAAGGAGGGGTTGCTTCTTCGTCGGCCATCGGATTGATCAGCATGCCGGAGTATAGTCCGGAAAGTTTTGTGAAAGGTGGCGAAGCTCTTCAAAGAGCATGGATCACTGCTAATTTGAACGGTCTCTCGTTTCAACCTATCAGCGGCACGCTGTTTGTATTTGATAGGTTTAATCAGACTAATGGTGCTGGTATGACGGCTAATATGGCCCAAGAACTTGAATCCCTACAATACGACTTGCGGAAAATATTTCCTGCTTTGGGAAATAATTGTGGAATTTTTATGTTCAGGTTGTCTTACGCTGACGAAGCATCTTCTAGATCATTAAAAAGACCACTGGAAGATATTTTAAAGTTTTCCTAGACACAATATGAGAAAATTTACATTTCGATCTTTTACAGCAATTAAAGATCTTGACACTTGCGAGAGGTATCTAGATGGGCATGTTCAGGTATTGAGAGATTATGGTATCACTAACATTACAACCAATAACAGGCTGTGGATGGATTTGCCAAGTGTACATGGTATAGTTGCCGAGGATGAAGAGGGAAACGTTGTTGGAGGAGTAAGAGTTCATATTGCAGATGGGATTCATCCCTTGCCGGTCGAAAAGGCAGTAGGATACATGGATCCAAAAGTAGCACACGTGATCAACGAATACTTTGACGATGGAACGGGTGAACTCTGCGGTTTGTGGAATGCAAAAAGCGTTGCAGGCATAGGTATCAGCCTTTTGCTTGTAAGAGCCGGTATTGCAATTGTAAATCAAATCAGACTTGGATCACTATTTACCATCTGTGGAGACTACACCATGCCCATGGTAAGAAGGGTTGGTTTCATAGTTGAAAATGGAATTGGTAATAATGGTGAGTTTTTTTATCCAAAAGACGACTATATTGCAAGAGTATTGAGAAAGATGAATGCCGAAACTTTGGAAACGGCAGATGAGTATGATAGAGATCGTATATTTGATTTGAGAAATAATCCAATACAACATACAATTGAGCAGGGGCCAAAGGGTGAGATAGATATAGATTATCAGTTATTAATACCTGTCTATGATTAGATCTTTTTTATTAAGGTTATTCTTTGCCTTGCTACTTACGTGCTCGATAGCATTACCTGCCATAAGTCAGGAAGCCATTAAACTACATAATGATGAGACGTTAAGCAATTTTGGCAAACAAATGTTATTGCTTACCGATACAAGCAACAAACTTAACCTTAAGGCAGTAATAAGCAGCGAAGAGTTTAAAGCTGTTGATTCTGACGTGCCTAATTTGGGCATAAGTAATTTCAGTTACTGGCTAAAGTTCAAAGTACAAAATAATACAAATGACCCTCACCTCATCCTTCAAATTCCTTTACCCACAATAGATTATGTTGATTTTTATCAGCTAGATGACCAAAATAATGTTGTCTACAAAGAATTTATAGGAGACAGGCGTCCTTATTACAAGAGAACATTTGACAATCCTTTCAGCACTTTCAAGTTTAGCTTAGACCCCGGAAAAACCACTACCATTTATCTTAAAATAAGTGGATATGAACAGCTTCAGGTTCCCACCACACTGTGCGAAAGCAATATCATTACTGCCAAGAATGCAGATTCGTTTTTGATATTTGGAATTTTTGCCGGGGTATTGGTGGTTATGTTTACCTATAATTTATTCCTATATATTTCAACAAAGGACAATACATACCTGTATTACATCATCAACATTTTATTTATAGGTTTACTTCAGGCAAATTTCCAAGGCTTCCCTTTTAAGTATCTATGGCCGAACAATGTATGGATCTCGTTCCATGCGGTGTACATATTGACACCACTGGCGGCTTTAACAGGATTGGAGTTTATGAAAAAATTCCTCCATACCAAGGAATTCCTACCAAAACTGCATAAATTCTCAAGGGTTTTCTATCTGCTATACTTCATCGCATTTATACTGATGTTTTTGGGAAACATGAACGTATCTTATCAGCTGCTTCAAATGGCGGCCATGTCGGTAGCCTTGTTTATGCTTTTAAATGCAGTTTTAGTTTACGGAAAAGGTTATCGCCCAGCAAAATTCTTTCTAATTGCGTGGAGCATGTTCTTGTTTGGTCTTTGTATTTTTGTGCTTAAAGACTATAATATTTTACCTTACAATACGATCACTTACAACATGATGCCTTTTGGCTCTGCCCTTGAAGTGATCTTGCTATCCTTTGCGCTTGCAGACAAAATCAACATCTTTAAAAAGGAGAAAGAAGATTCACAGGCCGAAGCACTTCGTATATCACTTGAAAATGAGCAATTGATATTGCAACAAAATATTGAATTAGAGAAAAAGGTGAATGAACGGACGCTTGAATTACAGGAGTCTTACCAAACCCTTGAAGTTACTTTAAGCGACTTAAAAGAAGCGCAAAGCCAGCTGGTAGATTCAGAAAAAATGGCTGGATTAGGTCAGCTAACGGCTGGTATAGCACATGAGATCAACAATCCTATTAATTTCGTTACCTCAAACATCAAACCGCTGGAATTGGATATTCTTGACATGGACAGTGTAATCATGATGTACGAGAAACTGGACTTCAATGAAGATCTTAATCCTCAGCTTGCTAAAATTGATTCATTTAAAAAACAAATTGATATAGATTTTGTAAGGGATGAGATCAAGTCCCTATTGTCAGGAATTTCTGAAGGAGCTAAAAGGACTGCTGAAATTATTAAAAGCCTGAAAAACTTTAGCAGACTTGATGAAAATGACACAAAGCCTGTCGACCTGAATGAAGGCCTTGCTTCTACCCTTGTTCTCGTTAAAAATACATTCCCTGATCATCTTGAAGTAATAAAAGATTTTGGAGATATCCCTAAAGTAGAATGTTTACCTGGAAAAATTAACCAGGTCTTCATGAATCTAATCTCTAATGCGATACATGCCATTAAAATGAAAGGCGCCAAAGATGAACCCGGCATTCTGACAATAAGATCATGGCAAGACGGTAACCAAGTGAAAATCAGCATAAAGGATACTGGAACGGGTATGCCAGAGGAAGTAAGGCAAAAAATATTTGAGCCATTCTTTACTACTAAAGATGTTGGCGAGGGAACAGGATTAGGTCTATCTATAGTTTTTAGAATTATAGAAAATCATCATGGAAATATTGATGTTGTAACAAAAGTGAATCAAGGTACCGAATTTATTATTACCTTGCCTATAAACTGAAATTAACACTTTATTTATGAATGCGCCAACAGTACGGGTTCTTTATATTGATGACGAAGAGAACAATTTACACGCTTTTAAAGCAGGCTTTAGAAGACAATATGAGATCTATACTGCTCTTTCAGCTGCCGAGGGTTTAACCATATTGGAAAATGTTTCTGTTCATGTAATTATAGCGGATCAAAAAATGCCGCAAACTACAGGAGTGGAATTTTTCAAAAGCATTATTGAAATCTATCCAGACCCTATAAGAATTTTACTTACTGGTTATACTGACATAGAAGCATTGGCAGATGCCATTAATCATGGCGACATTTACAGATACATCACTAAGCCATGGAATGACTTGGAACTTCATAATTCCATAAAGAACGCTTACGATGCTTACAAAGCCAAAATAGACTTAAGGAATAAAATTGTTGAGTTAGAGAAAACCAATGATGAACTAAATAGGTTTATTTATAGTATTTCTCATGAATTAAGAGCTCCTCTGGTTTCGGCAATGGGTATAGTGAACCTTGTAAAAATGGAGGGTCTTTTTAATTCCAGCGGCGAATACTGGGGCTTAATAGAAACCTGTTCTAATAAACTGGATTACTATATTCAAAAAACATTACAATATTATAAAAACAATAAAACCGTTGCCAAACATACACCTGTAAATTTCTCAACCCTTATAAATGAACTGATTGAGCTTTATTCTTATAGTGATAGAGACACACATTTCCATGTAAACATTAAACAGGATATTCCTTTTCATGGAGACGTTTTCAGAATAGAAGTGATATTAGGGAATCTGATATCTAATGCTATTAAATATCAAAAAGAAGATGAGAAGAATAAAAAAGTAGATATCAATGTTAATGTCAGCCCAACAGCAGTAGAAATTACCATTGCTGATAATGGAATGGGCATATTAAATGAACATCTGGAAAAGATTTTCACACAGTTCTTTAAAAGCAAGACCAATCATGGTAGTGGGTTAGGTTTATTTATTGTTAAAGAAGCGCTCAACAAGATTAATGGAAAGATATCTGTAAGTTCAAATACTGCAGAAGGAACAACTTTTAAAATTACAATCCCTAATGTTAAGTAAGTACAAAAAAGTAATGCTGGTGGATGATAACGAGGTGGATCTTAAAATAAACTCAAAGATCATCTCAATCTCTAAATTGTTTGATGAGACGATTCTATGTCACTCTGGTGAAGAAGGGCTGTCTTATCTAAACAAACATATTGACGATGTAGCAAATCTACCCGATTTTATTTTGCTGGACATACAAATGCCCGAAATGGACGGATTCGAATTCTTAGAAATCTACAAGAAATTCCCCGCAGTTGTAAAAGATAAATGCTTAATCGCAATACTTTCATCTACTCTGGATTTTGGTGATATTAAAAAGGCTGAGGCCAATCCATATGTAATTAAGCTTCTAAAGAAACCCCTCTTTCCTCAGGAATTGGAAAAGCTGTTACAAAAGTATCTTGCTTAAGAAAGACACTCCTGTAACAGCTCAATTGTTTACTTACAACCTTTACTTCCGCTGAACCAGTGGAAACTGTGAAATTCTCAAGCTGGTACAGCCATAAGGCACGAGCGTAATTTCTTCTTCTAAAGAGGTTTCTATACCATATACAAAACTATACGGAATTGGTCCTGTCATTTCATTATACAATTGCCACGAAGGAATTCTTTTGCCTTTTGTTTTAATCGCAATTGGCGAATTCTTAAGGTTCCATGGATAATTGGAAACTATCCCTGTTTTCTCTACCTTATATTGCTCATCAAATTTGTTATCTGGCGTCTCAATCAGCCCATAGTTCCATGGCGAAGATGACCTTATCTCATCATAATAATTCCCATATTCTATTGGATCCTTATCATTCTTAACCCTTGTCACTTCTTCATTCATTTTTAAAGCATACGTAATTGGTCCACGTTCTACAGACACTGAATTTTCATACCAGCTGTTTTTATAAACATGCATTGGCAATTCCAATTCAACCACATCGCCCGACTTCCATTCGCGTTCTATTTTAACGATCTGGTTGCCCGCAGCTTCTTTAAACACCTGTCCATTAATTTTTACCGATCCTTTTTTACACCATTCAGGTATACGAAGGTGAAAAGGGAAAGAAGCCGATTTTACCTTTTTGGCCATGCTAAGTGTAAACTTGATCTGCTCTTCGAAAGGATAATTTGTTTCCTCTTTAAAGGTCACTTCTACTCCGTTGCCTACTGTGGTTTTAACCTCACTTGGAGAATATACTAAAGCAGCTATCCCTTTATCTGCTGTCTGATACCAAAGGTTTTGTGCAAATTTAGGCCATCCCTGATGCATATTAGAAGTGCAGCATGGGTACCCTGTAAGTAAACCATAGCACAGATCTGTTCCACTATGGTCCTGATTAAAATTACGGGTATGTCTGGTAACCATAACCTGGTTGGCCTGCTGATAGTACTGACGGTCCATAAAATCATCCGACACCTGTGCAGGCAAAGCATTAAACGCAATCTTTTCAAGATGATCCGCATAATTAATTTTACCTGTAATTTCCAGCATACTTTCTAAACTAAACATCATCTCTACCGCGCTGCAAAGTTCCGATCCTTGTGTTGGATTGTTTCCGTGCAAGTCTTCATCTCCGCCATATAGCCCATGAGCCACGCCATTTTGTATACGTATGTCTTTAAGACCTTTATCCGTGGCTTCCAGATACTTATTATCGCGATGCTGCTGATAATAAATAATAGGCTCTTTTAATCCCTGGGCCAGATTAACACAATGGATGCTTCCAAAAGTGGATAACATGTCTGTATTTAAAAAAGCATTGGTATAATCAAAAGTCTGCTTATGCACCAATTCTCCAAGATCCAGAAGGTACTTATCTCCGGTAATGTCATACAGCCAGTAAATCACCTGAAGGTTGTCGCCCCCACGGTAACGCGCCCAAAAAGACCAATGATCAAGCGGTTTTGATGGCAATTCTTTTAACTGATATTTAAAGTAATTGGTCATCAATGTAATCACTCTTTTATCGCCTGTCGCAGAATAGTACTGTTTAAGTACCTTCAACATTACCATTTTTGGCCACCAGTCTTTACTGTTATCGCGCTGCATACCACGCTCATAGCTATAGTCTTTAGTTGGTCCGAAATAACCATCGGGTTGCTGACTTTTAATCGCCCATTCTACCCAGGGCTTTGTTTTGGCGATAAGTGCTTTATCATCCAAAAGATAAGCGAGCGGCAAAAGTCCATCTATCCAATATGGTCCCCGCTCCCACTGATCGCCATCTCCGCCAAGCCATCCGTTTCTCTCGTTCATCACAACCGGATAAAGCTTATCCAGATTGCCTGTAGCTCCATCCTTCTGTCTGATCAACATCTCCCTTAACCAACCTTGTGGTTTAATTGCTCCTAAAGGCAATTCTTTATAAGGGTTTTGATTGGCACTAACCTGTGCATTTGTATGAAGGGTAAAACCAGTTAACATGGTTATCCCACCTATACATAGTGTATAAAACAAATTATTAAATCGCATGTGTGTGTATTGTAGTTTGGTTTAATGTTTAATATAAAAAGTCTGACTAAAAGCTCCATTTGCTGCTATATCCCATGCCTCTACCCTTACCCATGTTCTGTTGCTCAGTTTAGTTTTAAACTGCAACAGCTCAGACCCAAACGCCTTTGTTTTAATAAGATCTACCTTTTCCCTGTACACCTTATTGCCATCACCAGATATGATCTCTACAAAATTCATTGGAAAGGTCCAGTTCAGTTTAAGCTTAACATTTGCAAAGCCCGACTTATCCAACGCTATTGTTTCACCCGAACGTTTCCCGCTTATAGTTAATTCAGGGATTAACACCTCCCCTGTACTCGCAAAAAACTTACCCTGCTGCATCGCATCCAATACCGGTTGCCAGCCTTTGTTAAACTCAGGCAAAGCATCCATCATCAGGTAGTTTACATTTAAGTGTGCGTACATCTCATTTTCCGGTGTTATCGTAAAAAGATCTGCTTCAGTAATCACGGTCTTTTTCAAATTCCAGTTGTTCATGTCGTCCATCAAATCCAATACCCGGTTCCCGAGTCTTGGTTGCGACAAATCCGCAGGCATTGCCTTCCAGGCTGCACCCATAAAATGATCTGATTTAAAAAACGCCTCATCTTTGTACACATCTGGTGCATTAACAGATCCCTTTGTGCGGGCATGTGCCGTCCAGGCCAATCCCTTCTCATCCTCAAGCAGTTTCAGCATGTCATCTTTATCGCCAATATGATATATCTTACCATATTTAGGGTGATTTTCAGTAAAAGGAGCTTCCTTCTTACGCGACATGATCCAATAAACAGGCTTAGGGAAAAGTGCTAGCCAGTGGCCTCCAAAAAACTCATTGGGTTCTTCACCGGGCAGCAAAAGAAGTTTATTGTCCGACAGTCTTTTACACTGTTCAAAAAGCGCTTCCAACTCTTTCAACCTAGTTTCATCCGGTCCTTTAGGGTGAGCCGTATAATGAAACTCTGCCAAATGCACAATGTCAATCCCCGTATTCTTAAACACCTTCACAAAATCAGGAACTTCTGGAATTGGCTTGTTTGCCAACACTACTTTCATGATAAACTCATTATGAAAATGGCTCGACATGGTTTTATAACCCGGTAGCTTAACATAAGTATCGTTATTTGTAAATTTCTTTACCTCAGTAAACGCAGCGCTTTCATCTGCTGCACTAAGCAGGCAAAAGAAATTTAAGCGTTGTTTAGTATCAGGCGGTGCATTAAACCAAGGCACAAACCTCCTGTCGCCCTCTAAATCCTGACGGATCCCAATACCATATCCATCAGTCATTTTCCTGTAGTTGTTGCCATACCAGGTAAACTTCAGGTTAAAGGCCTCATCTAAAGGATAAAAGTATTGATGCGGCGCTGGGAATATTGCCAAAACGCCTTCCTTTCCCTTTGCAGCTATGGTGCGGTATTTTACAGCTATATTTTTTGAACTATCAGTACTAACCGCATTTGCAGTTTGCAAACTATCTCCCGTATTTATCCATGCTATGTTTTTCCAGCTTGCCGATCTGTTAATTAAACCTGCATCATATACAATAGCCGTTGAATCTATTTTAGTAGCCATCACTGCCGCTATGTTAAACATGGGGCTCCCGTTATAAAAAGTAATCTCCAGATCACCCGAAAAACGGTCAGCTTTTAATGAAGAAATGGTCACCACCGTCCTGCTGCCTACAGTTTTTACAGTCGCAGCCGATTTTTCCAGTTCTACATTATAGGTCTTATATTTTTTTTGAGGAACCTTATCAAAAAATATGTTCCATCCATTTTGTGAGATCAAATCCCTCTTTCCAATGGTGAGCAAAAAGCTTGGATCAAGATCTGTTGAAACCAGTTTAGCCTTTTTAGCTTCGCCAATTAATAGGCGACTAAACAACGGTTTCCCTTTTTCCATGTTAAGGTCAACCTGCCCGTAATTATTACTTCCGGCAGGCCAGGTAATTTTCAAAATACTTTGACTGTATGTTGCAGTCACCCCCGATTTACGGTCAAACTTCTGAGTGTTTACTTGAGAAACCTGAGCTAAACCCAAACTTATATTGCACAAATAAAAGAGTACAACTATTATTAATTGTTTACGCATCTTCTTAATTTATATATGGTTATAAAACAAAGTAAGGCAATATGAAACTGATTAAGTAATCAATCCGTCTCAATATTTCGCCAATGCGTATCAATTTACCACAGTATCTTGCTCAGCTCCTCAATAAATAAATTAGCGGCCTTCTTTTGATAAATTCCTTTTTGCCTCAATATAAATGCTCTTTTATAGCGTTCCTTTCCAGCAATAGGAATAGCAATCAGCGTATCCCAGCTAATGATGGCCTTTTCATTTAAAATCGTAACCCACGAGGTACTTTCTACCAGCGTCAGCAATGAGTTTACCTCATTCATTTCAATCTTAATCTTCGGTACGATCTTGCGTTTACCAAAAAGCTCATTTACATAATCTCTCGAACTAAAGCCCTTGCCCGGTAAAATAAGTTCCAGTGCACCAAGCTCTGCCACCGTTATCTTCTTTAAAGATGCCAATGGATGCTTACGCGAAACCACCATCACTATTTTAGAAGAAAACAAAGGCTGCATTTCCAGTCCCTGGTTATCAGACTCTTCATGGAAGCTAAGAATGATATCCAGTTCCGCTGCCTTCAGCTTAATCTCCAGTGATTCCGGCGTACCATATTCAATAAATATCTTAATCCCCGGATACTTTGACGAAAAAGGAGCCAATGCCGGTAACACCATGGAACTAAACGCATAAGTAACTCCAATCTTCAAATCGCCCACCGCCAGATTATTCAATTCTGATATCGCGGCTTTAGATTTTTGTACATCAAGCAATATCTGTTTTGCATGAATTAGAAAAACACCACCCGCTTCCGTCAGCCTAACATGTTTGCCTATCCTGTCAAACAACAACATGCCCAATTCCTCTTCCAATTGCTTTATCTGTTGCGATAAGGTCGATTGCGTTACAAACGATTCAGCTGCAGCCTCAGTAAAATGAAGATGTTCAGCTGCTTTTACAAAATAGTTGAGTTGTCTAAGTTCCATAATCAATCGTTAAAACTAATCAATATCATTAAAACAATCAATTTTACAACTCAATAACTTATTCCGAAATTTGTAACGTCTTCAAGACATCTACTACACATGAATATATTTAGATCATTAAAATACCGCAACTTTAAGCTTTTCTTTTATGGCCAAAGTATCTCTTTAATAGGAACTTGGATGCAAAAAACTGCTGTCAGCTGGTTGGTATACCGACTAACAGGCTCAGCACTTTTACTTGGCCTGGTGGCTTTTGCCAGTCTTATCCCTTCGCTCATACTTTCACCTTATGCAGGCAGTTTAATCGACAGGCACAACCGTTACAAAATCCTTGTCATTACCCAGGTAATATCAATGATGCAGGCCGGAGCACTTGCCGCAATCATCTTTTTCAAATTTTACAACATACCTGCCATCATCTTTTTAAGTCTGGTGCAGGGCATCATAAATGCTTTTGATGTAACCTGCCGACAATCCTTAATGGTCGAAATGGTCGATCATAAAGAAGACCTTCCCAATGCAATTGCACTAAACTCTACCATGGCAAATCTTGCACGCATCGTGGGGCCTGCCATTGCCGGGGTAATCCTCAGCACCTTTGGTGAAGACTTTTGTTTCATCGGAAACTTTTTAAGTTATATCCCCGTTCTCGTGTGTTTATTCTTAATGAAACTGAACCTCGGCGTTGTCGAACGATCAGAGAAAAGCATCTGGATCGAACTCGAAGAAGGCTTCAAATATGTTTCAGGCGACAGAGAACTGAGCAGCATGATCCTCATGATAGGCATCAGCAGTCTGTTCGTCATACCATTTAACACCCTCATGCCTATCTTCGCTAAAGATCTTTTTCATGGCGATGCAGGAACATTTAGCTGGTTCGAGAGCGCTGCCGGCTTAGGTTCTGTCATTAGCGCCATGTATTTAGCCAATTTAAGATCTGCTAAACCACTAAAAAGAATCGTAGTGCTGGCAAGTACCATATTCGGGGTTAGCTTAATCTTACTGGCTTACTCAGGCATATTATCGTTAGCACTTGTATTCATGGCCTTCGGCGGAATTGGTATGATGGCGCAAACATCAGCCATAAACACCTACATACAAACGCATACCATTCCCGAAATGAGGGCCCGTGCCATCAGCTATTACATCATGGCTTACCAGGGAATGATCCCGATTGGCAGCTTACTTATCGGGTGGACAGCACAAGCCTTTGGTCCGCGACTAGCAGTTTGTCTGGCAGGGGTAATCGGTCTTTGCGCTACCGCGATGTTCGTTGTTTATCAAAACAAACGCTCCGGCCGACAAATTTCCTTCCAAACCTTACTGCATTTAAGGTAAAGTGAGAAATCAACTTCTCACAATATCATATTACTGTCATACCTCCAAAAAAACACAGAAACGTTTAAACCTTTTGCTCTTTTCTTCGTTTATATTTATGAGAGCGTTAATTTAGATGGCGGGGTTAAATCTTAGGATTTATCTCCGCTTTTCTTTTTTCTAACCAGCAGGTAGCAAACATACAATAGTAAAATCCATCCCGGAATCAACTCAACCGACATCTTCAATCCCGTTATCCACATAATCACCAATATACCTACCAAAAACACCAGGCATATATAGTTCGATATCGGATAAATAAAGGAAGGAAACTTGGTTTTAACCCGATCCTCTTCTTTACTCCTTCTAAATTTCAAATGTGTAATACTGATCATCAACCAATTGATAATCAACGATGACACCACCAGCGACATCAAAATCTCCAATGCCTTCTCCGGCATTAGCTTATTAATGATAATACATATCGCGGCAAACAAGCTCGATATCAAAATCGCATTTATAGGTACCGAATTCCTATTCAGCTTCGATAAAAAAGAAGGCGCATTTCCTTGCTCCGCCAACCCAAATAGCATCCTGCTGTTACTATAAACACAACTATTATAAACAGACAAGGCAGCTGTCAGCACAATAACATTAAGCACATTGGCAATCACACTCGTAAAGTAAATGGTCTTTCCTAAAAGCGTAAACTGAAAGCCCTTTAAACTTTCAAAAACCATCACAAAAGGGCTGCTATCTGTAGTAATGTTTTTCCATGGGGATAATGAAAACAAGATCACAAGCGCACCCACATAAAAAATCAGGATCCTGTAAATCACCTGATTGGTAGCCTTTGGAATTGTTTTTTCCGGTTGCTCAGCCTCTGCCGCCGTTATCCCAATCAATTCCAGTCCACCAAAAGAAAACATGATCAATGCAATAGCAGCAAACAACCCCTGAAAGCCCCCTTTCCCATCTCCGCTAAACCAGCCCTTTGCAAAAAAGCCACCATCATTCCATAAGTTCTGAACACTTGCCTGCTCACCTCCGCTCCCGCTAACAAGCAGGTAAACACCAAAAATGATCATGGCAATAATCGCTACCACTTTTATTATCGAAAACCAGAATTCCACCTCACCATATACCTTCACAGAAGTGAGGTTTAAGGCATTAATAACGATAAAAAAGAAAAGGCTCGACGACCACAATGGAATTTCAGGCCACCAGAAATGCACGTAAATGCCAATGGCAGTTAATTCCGACATGCTTACCAGGATATACAACACCCAATAGTTCCAGCCAGAAGCAAAGCCCGCAAAGGATCCCCAGTACTTATAAGCAAAATGGCTAAAACTTCCCGAAACAGGTTCTTCCACCACCATTTCGCCCAACTGACGCATAATAAAAAAGGCAATAATACCGGCCAGTGCATAACCTAAAATTACAGACGGCCCAGCCAATACAGCTGCCGGACCAATGCCTAAAAATAACCCTGTTCCTATGGCTCCACCAAGGGCAATCAACTGAATATGCCTGTTTTGCAACCCTCTTTTCAGTTTTTGCTCCTCAGGCTTTTCGCTAGCTTGTTTCAATATTTATGGTATTTATTCAATTACAATATGAGTATCCCTCAAAATTTCAACAAAGGTGGGAACTTATATTCATTTGAACGATTAAAAGCGTAAATAGTTTCCTTGTTATCATGATGCAAAAATACCACCCTCAACAGGAAACCAGAAGCCATTTTTGGCTAATCGAAACGCTAATTTTGAGGCTAAAAAACGCTAAAAACACGCACTTTTAAGCCTACCTAAACTGCTTGGGTCTCAGTTTCTGGGCAGCCAGTTCTGCCACTTCATTAATTCTTTTCTCTCTGGTTTCAGGCCTTTTGGCAAGCGTAACCCATTGCAATATCATTTTTTTAACAGACTTACTCAAACCATTAAAATAGTCTGCAGAACCTGGCTTCAGCAGAAATGCTTCCTCCAGATCTTTCGGAACAATCAATTCCTCAACCGCATCCAGTATAGACCACGAACCATTTTTCTTTGCCACCTCAATACATTTTAAACCCGCTTCCGCCATCAATCCTTCTGCAATTAAGCGCTCAACCTTTGCTTTATTGATCTTCGACCAGTTGCTGTTCGGTTTGCGCTTAGTAAAAAACTGTATAAAACTCTCCTCATCAATCGTTTTCCTGGTACTGTCAATCCAGCCAAAACAAAGCGCTTCATCCACCGAATCGCTCCAGGGTATACTCGGCTTGGTCGATTTTTGTTTGTACTGAATAAGCCAAACAGACTGGCTTGAGCTATGATTTTCTTTTAACCACTGCCTCCACTCCTCTCGGCTTGCCGGGCAAAAAGTTTCTATTTCCTTTTTCTGCATACCCCCAAAATACATAATTCCCTCCACACCAATTATATGCAAAAACACCATTCTAAAAAAAATATCAAAAAAAAATTTGCGTAGTTAAATAGCTACATATATATTTGTAGTCAAATAGCTACACGATGAATTTAAGAAGAGATGTATTTCAAGCCATAGCCGACCCAACCAGAAGGGCTATACTGCTATTGGTGGCCACACAATCAATGACCGCAGGCTCAATAGCCTCAAACTTTGATACCGCAAGACCCACTGTTTCAAAGCACCTGCAAATATTAACCGAGTGCGAATTGCTTGAACAAAAACAAAACGGCAGAGAAATTTACTATTACATAAACGCAAAAAAAATGAAAGACGTAGCCGACTTCATCGAACCATTCCGCCAAATGTGGGACGACCGATTCAACAAATTGGAAACCATAATGAAAAACTACCAATCAAAAAAATAGAACCCTATGGAACAAAAAACTAAAATCGATGCCCAAAACGGCAAACAGGAATTAACAATCACAAGGGAATTTGATTTGCCATTAGAACTGCTCTTCAAAGCCTACATAGAACCCGAAATCGTTGAGCAATGGATGGGCACAAAAGTGCTTAAAATGGAAAACAAAAAGCATGGCAGTTACCATTTCCAAACCAGCGACCCTAAGGGAAACATCGTATTCCACGCCAACGGAGTCATTCACGAATTTATCCCAAACCAAAAAATCACGCGGACATTTGAAATGGACAATGCACCTTTCGATGCCCAGCTAGAGTTCCTGCAATTCGAAGAAATTAACGGCGATACCAGCAAACTCACCATCCATATCATATACAAATCAGCCGCCATCAGAGATCAGGTATTGCAACTACCATTTGCGCAGGGCATCAATATGGCACATAATAAACTACAAAACATCGTAAGTAAACTAAAATAACACACCATGACAAAGCGAAATAAAATCATCTATTGGATCGCTACAATCTGGCTCTCATTAGGAATGTTATCAACCGGAATAGTGCAATTAATCAAAATGGAAAACGAAGTAACCATGATGAAAAACTTAGGCTACCCCATCTATATCCTAACCATCCTTGGCGTCTGGAAAATACTGGGCGTCATAGCAGTACTTGTTCCAAAATTCCCCATAATAAAAGAATGGGCATATGCAGGCTTTTTCTTCGCCATGTCGGGCGCAGTATTTTCTCACTTAGCCAATGGCGATGGAGGCAAAGATTTTTTTGGACCGATATTATTACTAGTCCTCACTTTTGTATCTTGGTATTTCAGACCTGCAGATAGAAAAACCACCACAACTAATCTATAAAAGTATGAAAAACAATAAAAAAGAGTTGTCATCAGAACAACGCGAAGAACTACTCAAAACGCTCAAAAACCGATTCGAGAAAAACATGAACCGCCATAAAGATATAGAATGGGCCAAAGTACAGGCAAAGCTCGAAGCCAATCCTCAAAAACTATGGTCGCTTGATGACATGGAAGTAACCGGCGGCGAACCCGATGTAGTTGGTTACGATAAAAGCAAAAACGAATATATCTTTTACGATTGTGCAGCCGAAACCCCTAAAGGACGCAGAAGCCTTTGTTACGACCGCGCAGCACTCGATGCAAGGAAAGAGCATAAGCCACAAAACAGCGCAATGGATGTAGCTGCCGATATGGGCATAGAAATATTAACGGAAGAACAATACCGCGAACTGCAGCAATTCGGAAAGTTCGACACCAAAACGTCTAGCTGGCTAAAAACACCTGCCGACATCAGGAAACTCGGAGGAGCACTTTTTGGCGATTACCGCTACGGAACCGTTTTCCTGTACCACAACGGCGCAGAATCTTACTATGCTGCCAGAGGTTTCCGTGGCGCACTAAGGGTCTAATTTTTCACCAAACTAACGAACAGTATGAATCCTAAAGTTGATTTTTATTTTAGTAAAGAAAAAAAATGGCAGGAAGAAATAGAGCGGCTAAGAGTAATCGTGCTCAGTAGCGGCCTTACCGAAGAATTAAAATGGGGCTGCCCTTGTTACACGTACCAGAACAGCAACATCGTGTTAATCCACGTATTTAAAGAATACTGTGCGCTGCTGTTTTTCAAAGGCACCCTGTTAAACGATCCTAATGGCATCCTGGTTCAGCAAACAAAGAATGTGCAGTCGGCACGCCAAATCCGCTTCACCAACGCACTCCAGATAGTTGAACAGGAAGCCGCACTAAAATCCTACATCCACCAGGCCATTGAAGTAGAAAAAGCCGGTTTAAAAGTCGATTTCAAGGAACATACAGAACTCGTATTCCCTGCCGAATTTCAGCAAAAACTAGATCACATCCCTGCCTTAAAAACCGCTTTTGAAGCATTAACTCCGGGCCGACAAAGAGGCTACCATCTCTATTTCACTTCAGCCAAACAATCCAAAACCAGAGAAGCAAGGGTCGAAAAATGCATGCCCCTAATTCTCAACGGAAAAGGACTGGATGATTAGTAAATTCTTGATGGCGGCAGCCCGTACATCTTTTTAAATGCAAACGAGAAATGCGAAAGGTCCTCAAATCCAATTTCCAGATATACATCTGATGGTGCCCGGCCTTTCTCTTTAATCAGGTAATGCGCCTCCTGCAGCCTCCTTTGCAGCAGCCACCTGCTTGGCGTGGCATTAAAAACCTGCGAAAAATCCCGTTTAAACGTAGCCAAACTACGCCCCGTAAGGTAGGCAAAGCGCTTTAACTGCACATTAAAATGGAAGTTTTTATTCATAAAGGCTTCCAGATCTATTTTACCCGGCTCACTAAAATCAAACAATACATCCTTTAATTCAGGGTTTGTCTGCAGCAAAATCATAATCGCCTCGCGCTGTTTCAATTTCTGAAGATCAGCATTAATCAACTGATCAGCCGCAACATACGGCAACAGCGAATTCATAAAACTCTGATAAAGCCCAAAACCTTCTAATGGCTTTACTTTTTCAACCGGCCTGCCTCTATTACCCTCCGGCTTATAGCCATAGTCCATGCTAAAGTCGCTTAAAGCCGCCTGATCCAGATAAATGGAAACAGATTTAAAAACCCCTCCCGGAGGAGGTTGTTTCACAAACTTAAGCAACTGGTTTCGTCTGATGAACCGAAAATCACCCTCGTTAAAAACATGCTCAGTAATACCGTCGCTTATTGTAAGCGTGCCAGATATCTGGTAGCTGAACACATGCTCGGGAACAAATTGCTCCCCCTGCCTGTTGCGGGTAAAATAGCAAGAGTAAGCAATGGGCGAATTAGTCATAGGTCATAAAATTAAGCATTTTACTGTTTTCTTTTAACATCGCTGATGTACCACTTGCCATCAGCACTAGCAAGAAAGTTCTCAGAATCATCATGATCTGTAGATAAACTCATATCCAGCCATTCTTCCATTTCCACTTGCCTCACCTCATTGGCATTGTTCAGCATACCTATCGCCTCACTGCCTAGTACCAAATGCACCGGTGGCGCAGGGTGCGAAGCCAGTTCAACCATCACTTTTGCCGCTTTTTCAGGATCTCCCACAGGGACAAACTTCCCGCCTTTAAATAGTGCTGTCCGCTGATTAACCATTTCATAACCTTCAATCTCACGTGCATAAGTCATAGACGCACCTGCCCAATCAGTTCTAAAACCGCCCGGTTCTACACTGGTCACATATATACCCAATGGTGCTACTTCCTTAGCCAAAGCCTCAGTAAAGCCGCCTAAACCAAATTTTGCTGCCTGGTACATGGTTAAACCCGCATTACCCACTCTTCCGCCTATTGAGCTTATCTGCAATATACGTCCCTCACCCTGGTTGCGCATGTAAGGTAAAACCGCGCGGGTAATTTCAATTGGTGCATACAAGTTTGTTTCCAGCTGACTGCGCATCTGCTCATCTGTATAAGCTTCGGCAGCGCCGATGATACCAAATCCCGCATTGTTCACCAACACATCAATACGTCCAAAATGTTTCGCTGCCTCAGCAACAGACGCATACACCTGCTCATAATCAGTTACATCCAGCGCTATAGGAAGTATCTGATCAGTAAACCTTGTTACCAGGTCATTCAATTGCGTAATATCGCGTGCGGTTGCAGCAACTTTATCGCCGCTGTTCAACACTGCTTCTGTCAGGCTCCTTCCCAATCCCCTGGAACTGCCTGTAATAAACCATACTTTTTCCATTGTCTTAATTTTTAAATACAATTCAAAGGTACAGCCCAATTCAGCGCAGCGTTTTGTTCAAAAGCTCAAACTGCTTTGTTAAAAAGCTCAGTAAACCTTATCTTTAGTATATGCGCAAATTATTACAGAAGCTATTTTCTCCGCTGATCATCAGGCTTGCCAATAAATACGCATCAAGGCCAGATAGTACAAGAGTACACAAAGCACTATCGGCACTATACCAGGACATCATACAGCGCCCCGGCAAACGTGGCCAACTCATCGATCTGGGCACAAAACACCGCATCATTCTGTTCTCAGACCAGCACAAAGGAAACCGCAGCCATCAGGACGACTTCACGCTTTGCGAAGACAATTACCTGGCAGCACTACGCTATTACAACGAGCACGATTTTCTATACTGCAACATGGGCGACAGCGAAGAGCTTTGGAAAAACATGCTCCTGGATGTCATCAAACACAACAAAGCAAACTTCGAAGCAGAAAAACGCTTTCTCGAACGCAATGCCTACATCAAACTTTTTGGCAACCACGATCTCTACTGGGACAACGACCCCCTCGCAGGTTTTATGCTCAAAAATATCTTTGGAACAAAGGTCCGAATCTATGAGGGCATCATTTTCACCCTCGCTGTTAAAGACCAGCAACTCAACATATTTATCACCCACGGCCATCAGGGCGACATGCAAAGCGATGGAAACTGGTTCAGCAAATGGTTCGTCTCCAATATCTGGGGGCCAGTTCAATCTTTCCTCCGCATCAACCCAAATACACCTGCCTTTGATAACCAGCTCAAGTCCGAACACAACCAGATTATGTACGACTGGACCGCCAAACAAACCAACCTGGCCTTAATTACCGGCCACACTCATCAGCCAGTATTCAATTCACTTACCCATCTGGAACGTACTTACATCAGGCTCAATGAGGCTAAGAAAAAAGGCGACAAGGCAACCATTCAGAAACTGGAAGCCGAACTCCTTGCAGGAAAAATCAGCGGTAATACCTCTCCCAGGCTCGAAAATTCCAAAAACACTTATTTCAATGCTGGTTGCTGCTGTTTTAACGACGGGGATATCACCGGTATAGAAATAGAAGACGGCAAAATCAGACTTATAGAATGGAAAAAAGACATCAATGGTGTACCGCAACATCTGGTACTTGAAGAAACAACGCTAGATAACCTGCTTGGCTAATTACCTCCCGATCTCAAATCTACCCCAAAAATCCTTTTATAAGATTAGCTGTCTCTTCAGGTTTTTCTGCAAGCAAGAAATGGCCACTATCCTCAACTTTTACAAACTGTAAATCTGTTGCGTAGTTAGGCAGGGAATATTGCAACATTTCATATCCGGCAGCACCAATTCCAATTACAGGCATCATGAGTTTACCATAAGTTTTACTATCCTCTATATCCTGCGGAAAAGCCTGATACCAGGCATTTGACGCACGTATTCCATCATTACTATCATAAGCAAAAGCATAAGCAGCTTTATCGAACTCATCAATACTATTTTGATCTTTCAATAGGTTCCTAAAAATCCATTCTATTACAATAGACATCCTACCTGCCAGCAGCTGTTCAGGAAGTTCTTTTGTCTGATTGAAGGCTAACCACCATGGATAAGTATAGTTTGCGCTTAATATTGGAAGCATAGGGAGTTGATACATTCCGGGATCCGGATGCGGGGTATCTAGAATAACAAGCTTGGAAGTCATCTCTGGAAAATTCGCGGCAAAACTAAAGGCAACATGAGCACCAATGTCATGACCCGAAATATTAATTTTTTCGTAACCCAACTTTTTCACAAGCTCATAAACGTCCTTCGCCATGTTCTTTTTATCGTAACCTTCCAATGGTTTCTGCGAACTACCCATACCCCTTATTTCTATTACAATAACACGATAATTTGTCGCCAGTAATGGCATTACTTTATGATAAGCCCACCAGGTTTCTGGCCATCCGGGAATCAAAATTAAAGGCTGTCCTTCACCACCCTCTACATAATGCAGCACCGTCCCATTCACTTCTGCATAATTGTTTTTAAAACCAGGTAGCGATTTTATTAGTTCTTCGTCTGAATACTGCATTTTGATAATTCTAATTAGTGATCAATTTTCAATTGTAAAAGCAAAACTAAACACTAATTTTGCAACCAACAAGTATGAAGTATACTGCATAGTTCACTTTTATTTTTACACTTCAAAGAAATATGAAATTAATTAATCAGCTTTCAAAAGAAACAGGAATACCTATCGGCACCATAAGATTTTATGAAAAAACAGGTCTATTCACCGGCGAAAAGAAAGAGGAAGTAAAAACCAATAACTATGTATACTATGGAGATGACGTTGTCGAGAAATTAAGATTTATACAAATGGCAAAAGCGGTAGGTTTTACGCTGGCCGAAATCAAAGAAGTTGTAGATGCCTGGTACAAAAAGCAAATCAGCAAAAAAGCAAAGATTCAAGTTCTTGATAAGAAATTACTGCAAATAGAAGAGAAAATCAAAGAATTAAAATCAGTCAAAAAACAAATTGCTATCTGCAAGTTTAATATTGAAAATGAAAATATTGAAAACGCTGATGAAACTATCATTAGTGGAGGCAGACCTTTCGATCTACCCCCGTATTAACGCTCTCACCGACAAAGATAAAAAAACAACTTGTATATACAAGACCTTCTTAAATTCTTACCACATTTTCAAAAATAGAACCCACCCAATTCATAGAATTTGAATTAGTTTTTTATTTTTGGCCAGCCTATGTTCAAGCCCATTACCTTTCAAAATGAAAACTACCTGATCCACCCTTTCCGGCCAGAAGACCTGGAACGTTTTGGTCAAATCTCAAAAGAAGTATTTTGCATCCTATCCGATGATCATACCCTAAAATTCGTCCCCAATAAACGATTAAGTACATTTCAGGAAGCAGAACTATTCCTGCAAACCATGCTCATGAATGCCCATGCCGGGCGAAACTACCTCCATTTCATTACAGATAAAAAACTCAGCAAAGTCGTAGGCATTATCGATCTCATTTCCCCTCAAGTAGCACAGGAACATTACCAGATAGATCACTACCCTTTCTTCATCGAATTTTACCTCAGCAGTTTTGCCAGCGGATGTTATCTCATGACAGACATCCTTCCGACCATTGTAGACCAGATCCTGTCGCAAGGCATTTCCAACATAGGTGCCGTAGTCAACCGCGATAACATTGCTGCCAAGAAAGTCCTAAAGAAAGCACAGTTCCGCTACAAAAACCCTTTCGATCAGGTTCAGGATTTTTATGAGATCACACAGAACTAAGCACTTACAAAGAGTTATCCGTAGCCTCAAAATCAAATATTTCGTTATACTTGGGTTTCACAACCACCGTACCTTTTAAATCCATCAGGCCAAGTTTTATGGCACTCACTTCACTGTAATCACCATCCAGGTCACCAAAACGGAGTAAGCCATGCTGGTACGAAATAAATCTTGTCTTTTTATTTTTACTCAGATCAATCAATGGTTTTTTGTCCAAACCAATAAAAGCAGTTGGCTCATAGTCCACATTCTTCACAAAAAATAAACCATTGCCCAAACTGGCAAATCCGTTATCACCAAGTGCAAGTATCTGCTTCCCTTTCGTATCAATTATTACTTTCTCGTACGGATTCTTAATAGAGCTTGCCAAAAGATGCTTGCTATCCAGAATATCTAAACTACTCCAGTTAAAGTCAAGTAAATGCTCCCCTTTGGTATTAATCAGGGCATATTCCGATTGCCCATCATCCTTGCTGTCAAATCTTGCAACCGGCGCCATACCATAACTAAAGTCTACTCCTTTGGCAAGAGTAGGTTTTACCACCTCTTTTCCTTTCGCATCTATATAGCCGTAATGCGGCACATACTCATTATAAAACTCATGTATCTTATAAACCATCACCAAGGCCAGGCCATTACTAAACGCCGAAATCTCCTTATAAGTTGGTGGAGCTACCACCTGCCCCGTTGTCGTAATAAGTCCATATGTAAAGCTATCTTCAGCATTTGCTTCAGCAAATGAAAAACTCGCCAACCCATTCGTAAAATTCGACTCAATATCATACTTAGCATCTGTAACTATTTTTCCCTGAAGGTTAATAAGCCTGCCAATACTTTTTTTGTCACCATTTTTCGAATCATATTTCTCAAACACCTTTGCTAACCCTTTTTCAAAAGCCTCAGCACCTAAATATTGAAGCTTTATTACCTCTTCGCCCTTTAAATTCACGTAGCCATAGCTTCCATTCTTTGCAACTACAGCAAGTCCTTGCGAAAAATAGCCGACAGTATCATACACCGCCTCAACCACCATTTTTCCACTCGTATTAATAAAGCCCCATTTGTCATTTACCTCCACACCTGCCATTCCCTCGTTAAAGAAACTCACATTTGTAAATTGAACAGGAATTACCAATTTGCCCGCTGCATTGCAAAAGCCCCATTTGCCTGCCTTTTCAGAGTTGTCTACAACCTCAACGTTTACATTTTTACTTTGTGCAGTAGACATTTCCACTACCGGATATGATTTAGGGATGTATTTTCCAATGTTTACCGGTACAAGGTTGTTGTTCCACAAACCCGCATCGTCATAAACCAGCGGAACCACTTCATTGCCCGAAACATCAATAAACCCACATTTGCCATTCAGGCGAACCTGGGCCATATATTTTTTCTCTTTTTGCGCATAGGCGAAGGAAAAGCATGCCGTTAACAACAGCAGGAGCAGAAATTTAGCGTAATTAGATAGCATTCAATGTTTTTTAGGATGATGTAGATGCAATAAAGTTAAGCATCTTCTCCTTTATATTGCAAATGAGCCTCCGGATTATAAACTTCCAGTATAAAGCCAGGATTAGCCAGGTCTTTAAATTCAAATTGGCGATATAAACCATGCGCGTCACTGGTATTCAACATTTTTCTCCTCAACCTTTTCGACCACGGTTGCTCAAAAATATGAGCCAGCATCAGCTTCGATATCCCATTTCCACGAAATTCAGGCAACACCATAAAATCTGCGAACCACCCAAAAGTATAATAATCCGTAATCACCCTGCCAAATCCAACCTGCACCCCCTCTACAAAAGCACCAACACAAAAAGAATTCGCTAACGATCGGTCTACCAGTTCATACGAAATACCTTTAGCCCAATAAGAATCCTCACTTAAGAATCGGTGTACCGTCTTTACATCCATATTCTCTTTACCTGTTTTAACAATAAATTCTAACATAATATCTGATTTTTACACAAAAGTAGCTGGCAGCACTAAATGAACACAGTTACAGTTTTTGATATTTAAACAGACACAGTTATCTTTACCTCATGAAGCGCAACTTCCTGTACACCGAATTATCAAACAACATTGCCACGCTCATTAAAAATGGAGTTTTAAAAGAGGGCGACCGCCTCCCATCTGTCAGAATGCTATGCACAGAACATGGTATCAGCATGAACACAGCAAAAAGAGTATTCCTCGAACTGGAAGCACAATCGCTCATCGAATCAAAACCCCAGTCCGGCTATTTTGTAAGTCGCCTTCCCTACAAAAAACTTCCGCTTGCGCAGGTCAGCAGCCCTTCATTAATCAACGGCAATCAGGAACCGGAAGAATTGATTCGTAAAATTTACGCCAACATGGGCAATACAGACCTTACATTTTTTTCCATTGGAGCGCCCGCAGATCAGCTCCTGCCCTTAGCTAAGCTAAATAAAGAAATCATCCTCGCCACACGCTCACTTAGCCACAGTGGCACCGCATATGAACCCTTACAAGGCAACGAGAAGTTACGCCGAATGATTGCAACACGTTCCTTAACCTGGGGAGGGAATTTTGATGAAAACGACCTGGTCACCACAGCCGGCGGAATGAATGCACTATCCTTTTGCATGATGGCCTTATCAAAGCCTGGCGATACCATCGCAATGGAAAGCCCCTGTTATTCCGGCATCCTGCAGTTGGCCCGCAGTTTAGGGCTCAAAGTAATCGAACTGCCTACCCATCCTATTACAGGAATCGAAATCGATGCCTTAAAAAAAGTAGTCTCCAAAATCAACCTGTGCCTGCTGGTTCCAAACTTCAACACACCCTTAGGCAGCTGCATGCCCGATGAACATAAAAAAGAAGTCGTTGCACTTTTGGCCAAACACGGCGTTCCACTTATAGAAGACGACGTCTATGGCGATCTGTATTTTGGTGCCCAGCGCCCTAAATGCTGCAAGTCCTTTGATACCGGGGGAACAGTACTCTGGTGCAGTTCTATTTCCAAAACCCTGGCCCCGGGCTATCGCGTGGGCTGGATCGCAGCTGGCAAATACAAAGAGCAGATCCTTAAGCTCAAACTGGTTCACGCCATATCCTCAACTACCATTACACAAGAAGCAGTAGCCAACTTTCTAAAAACCGGCAGATATGAAAATCACCTACGCAAACTGCGTCAAACCTTGCAGTACAACTACCAGCAATATATAGATACCATAGCCGAATATTTCCCGGAGGGAACCAAAACCAGCCGACCGCAGGGCGGGCTTGCCTTATGGGTAGAATTTAGTAAAGAAATCAATACTACAATCCTGTTCGAAAGGGCGCTGAAACAGAACATCAGCATTTCTCCCGGCAGGATGTTTACCCTACAAAATCAGTTTGAAAACTGCATGAGGCTTTCCTTAGGCCTACCCTGGTCCGAAACCCTCAAACAAAAATTAAAATTACTTGGCAGGCTGGCAGGATCATAACTGATCAAAATACGCCGTAGTCTCCTCCAGTATAGACTGCATTAGCACCCCTGCTTTCCGGTGTTTCAATATGGGCGCTATCTGCCCGCCCCAGAACAAAATCAAATCCCATTTCTCTTGCTCTATCGCACCTTTTCTTAAGTGCGACATGAACTGCGTCTGTAGCGGAAACGGCAAAAATCCATGTTCTTTATGGATCATATCCTTTGCAAGCCTGCTGGTTATTCCCCTGCCAAGCCTTCCGGTATAAGCCCTTGATAAAGTAGTATACTTAGCATTATCCGAAAACAACATTTCTCGATGAACGGCAGTAGCATTCGACTCCTCTGTGGCCAGAAAAGCAGTGCCAATCTGGGCCGCATCAGCACCAAGCCCCAGCGCCGCAGCAACACCCCTTCCATTAGCAATACCACCCGCAGCAATAACCGGAGTTTTCACCTTTTCTTTAATCAATTGAAGCAACACAAACGTTCCAGTCACAGACGATTCAGCCGAAGCCAAAAAAGAAGGACGATGCCCGCCCGCCTCAAAACCAGAGGCAATGATCAGGTCAACCCCAGTTGCCTCCAAAGCTATAGCCTCATCCAAAATAGTAGCAGCCCCGACCGTAACAATCCCAAGCCTTCTGCACTGCTCCAAAACATCCTCGTCCAGCAAACCAAACATAAAACTAAATACAGGCGGCTTCTGATGCAAAATCACTTCCAACTGGTTTTCAAAACGCGATTTAAATGGCGCAGGCTTCTCGGGCAAAGCAATGCCTACTTCATCAAAATAAGGCTTAAACAAAGTCTGAGCCTGTTTAAACTGCTCATCAGACACAGTACCGTCCACGGCGTCTGTATCAGAAACCCATAAATTAATATTGTAAGGCTTATTCGTTGCAGCCTTAATTTGCTGGTCTACCTCAATAATTTCCTGCGGACTCAATGTATAAGCCCCATAGCCTCCTAGTCCACCAGCGTTAGACACAGTTGACACCAACGCTACAGAAGAAAGATTCCCTCCAAATGGCCCTTGTAAAATGGGATAATCAATCCCCAGTATTTTCGATGCTCTTGTTTCGTACCACATCATCTTAAAATTTATTAATCATTATACAACCGGCTCAGTGTCTCTCTCGAAACACCCAAATAAGCGGCTATCAGCTTCTTAGGGACCATATTATAAAGCTCCGGATACAGCTTTAAAAGCTCCTCATACCTATATCTTACATCATTATTCATAAAAGACAACAACCTTTTCTGAACCGCCACATAGCCCCTGTTAGTCCGCCACCTAAAAAAATGCTCTACCTTATGAATCTCATTACACAGCTTTTCCCGGTCACTGTTACTCAGGCAAAGCACTTCCGCATCGCTAATACAGTCCACATTCACGGTGGCCTTGGTATGGTTGTATAATGCGTTATAATCAGAAGCCCACCAGGTAGGCATGGCAAATTGCAGGATAAACATTTTCAAGTCATCATTGATAAAGAAAGCTTTTAAACAACCCGAAATCACGAAGTATTCACAATCTACCACATCGCCCTCCATAATAATGGCTTGTCCTTTTTTAAAACTCAGTATTTTAAAATGAGAGAAGAAATAATCAAACTGTTCATCACTAAGAACAACCGATTTATCGATATGGGCTTTTAAGATTTCTTTAGCTTCTGATGGCATATCAGCTATGTTTCATTGTACCCTTTAAAGTTAAAGATTTAAATCTATTCGCTTACGTCTGTAAACATTTTGTTAACCAGCATCCAGCGGTTATCAATCTTATGAAACGATAGTAGCTCATCGTAATTGAACTCGTACATTTTAACATGCACCTTGGCCACAGCAATCGTATTGATCACCTCTACCGATATCACCGTTCCTTTAAAAGGCTTACCAGAGTCTTTCGGACTTTGCCTGTTGGCCACCCCATCAAGGTACTCCTCAAGCTTTTTAAAATAAGGCTGCCCTTTTATATCGGCAAATAATAAAGTACCCGGATTTAAAACCTTCCGCAGCTTATCAGTATCACCTTCATAAATACCTTTAAAATAATAATCTTCCAGTGCCTGGGTTATTGCCAGTGAATCTTCTTTAGTAGTTTTCATTTTCTTTAGTTTTTAAAGGTTCTATTAATTCAGGTGATGCCCCGCAGCCATACCACCATCCACATTGATGATCGCGCCAGTTATAAAATTGCTTCTGGCAACTAAATATACCATTTGTGCAATGTCATCCACCTCACCAACACGGTTAAGCAAATGCAATCCCGCACTTTGATCAGCATCATCACCATGCATAGGTGTACGGATCACGCCCGGGGCAACGGTATTCACCCTGATGTTATGTTTACCAAATTCAGCGGCAAGCTGCAGGGTAAGCGCATGTATTCCCCCTTTAGAAGCCATTGGTGCGGTTGATGGGCCGCCACCAAGCGCATGGTTTACCAGCGGGGTACCAATATTGATCACTACACCGCCCTGCTGTTTCAACATTTGTGGAATAATCGCCTGCGTAGTAAAAAAAGTACCCTTCAGATTGGTATTTAAAAAACGGTCCAGATAAGCCTCATCCACTTCCAGAAATGGTTTGGTCTCATAAATACCGGCATTGTTTACCAGCACATCTACAGCACCAAATTTCTCAAGCGCTATTGCCAAAAGCTGATCTCCGGTACTTTTATCTTTTACATTACCAGCTACCATGGCCAGGTTATCACCACCGCCAAGCTCCTGATAAACCAGCTCCAGTTTTTCTGGGGTCGATGAATTGATCACTACACTATCGCCATTTTCTAAAAAGTGACGGGCTATTTCCTTACCGATTCCAGATGAGGCACCGGTAACTATTATAGTTTGCTTTTTCATTTCCTTATTTCTTATCGGCTGTAATACCTTTTTCCCTTAATACAGATACCTGTTCACCTGCAAAACCCCAATCATCAAGTTCTATTTCCTGAATCACCACATGAGTCAGCTGAGGGTCTTTATTCAATACGTCAGTCATCAGATTTGTAACCCCTTTAATCAGGGCTTGTTTTTGTTCGCGACTAACCCCTTCGCGGGTTAGTTCAATTTTAATGTATGGCATGGCTGTATAATTTAAGCTAACACTGGTTGTACAGCTTTAGCGGTTACATCAATGGACAATTCAAAATCATTGTAGATCAGGGTATCTCCCAAATTCTGAAAGAAATTACCAGAGCGGAACTTCATTTCGTATTTGGTACGGTCAACTAACAGCTTGGTGGTAGCGCTTAAATTGTCGCCATTTACCGCTATCGCTGCATCAAAATTAATCGGGTGCGTAATACCTTTAATGGTCAGGTCAGCTTCAACATCGTTACCCGAAACTGAAGTAATTTCCAATGTTGCTTCAGGATATTTTTCAATTGCAAAGAAATCATCAGAAGCCAGGTGCCCGGCAAATTGTGCATTCGTTCCGGGGTCAGTAACATCCAGTATTTTGATAGATGCGGTATCGATAATGAATTTACCACCCTCCAGTTTACCATTGTTCAGAATAATTTCACCTTCTTTAATACCAATGGTACCATTGTGTGCGCCGGTTACTTTTTTGCCTACCCAATCAATATTACTTTGGGCAGCTAAGATTTCAAATTTTTGAGTTTTCATAACTTTTGTTTTTAATTGTACATCAAAGTTGTGAAGGATTTGCCCAGAAGTTGTGTGACCTACATCACCATTAAAATGAAGCTTGTTTTATGTGATCCAGATCACTCTCAAAGTGACTCTGGGTTTCACCCAAATTTGTTACAATAAAACAATACAGAAAAGGTTGGCGCTTATACTATTTTTGCTAATTTAGAATGTTGCCAAATAAAAACGGGAGAATAAAATAATGACATTTTCCTGCACAATTATTACAGGCAGCTAACGTTTAGACTGATAATAATTAATGGGGAAACCCTTTTTAATAACCCAAAATCAGAATTCAATGAAAAAACTGAGGTCAAAAGTAGTAAAAGCGCTCAAAAGAGAATTTACCTTCGAATGCACAATTTCAGCAAGAATGAATCAGGTTATTTTAGATGTTAAAAACATTGATTTTGAACAGCACCTCGGACAATTAATTCAGCAAACTCAGCAAATCATTGACAAATATTTCCCTCAGAGAGAAGAACACCTTTGCCTTGTCATCAGGCAAATAGACGGGAACCATCAGAACACATTTAAGATCTGGAAGTCGGTTTATTAGGTAAAATCACTTTTACTCTTTCCTGAGCTGTTCCTGTATCCTGATAATCTGGCAACTGCTTAAAGGGAATATCGTTTTCCTTTAAGCATGTCCCCCGAATTGCTTCTTTCGAAAAAATATCCCCTAAACTAGCATAGATTTGATAAAATGATCTGAATCGTCGTAGCTCTCGTTCATTAATATTCAAAAGCTTCTTTTGGTTTAGATTGGCAGACAAGCGATGAAGCAACTTAGCTCCATATTCCAATCGATTTTCTCCCTTTTGTTCAAATTCAACGATGTAAAACCCAATAAGCCAGTTGCGTAGCGTCAAATGAATATTTACAGCTTTAACTGCAGCTTGGTTTAAGAGTGTGTGTGTACTTTCAATCTGTTGAACATGAAAATCAAAATTCATATGTAAGTGTAAAAAGTGTATAGTCAAAGCTATACTTTTTTACTCCTCAAAAGCAAATGTAATCCCGCCATTAAAACTTACTCCCATTCTATGCAGCTTAAAATACTTTTCTTTTCTGCTATTTTTTCTGCTTAGACCTTTCGTAATCTATAATCTTCTTTGTCAATATAGCCTTTCTGGCAAGTATACTCTCAACCTGTGTATCCGCAGCTTCCAACCCCTCCATCGGATCACGCACTTCAATCTTTGCAATCCATTTCGGATCCAGGTTGTCATACCGCTCATACATTTCCATGAACTCCTCAGGACTGAACCATCTTTTCACCGATGGCTCAAACACCCATAGCCTTTGCTTAAGCGCATTATTAAATATTTTTCTGATCAAATCTATTGTTCTAACCGTTTGCTCATATTTAGCTGAATATTCAAATAACGGTTTATGTTCTCGTTGAGGTCTGTTGCCCATATCAGTAAAATTGAATAGACAAATTTACTAATATTTTTAGTAATACTTCAAAATTAAATTACCAAAAAAACATTTTTTTAGCATCCACTAACCTGTACTACAGCCCATCAGCGTACTTGGCAATCGTTCTTTTATGCCTTAATTGCCTGTAAACACCATCACCCTCTCTGCTGCCCTCTACATTTGTATTCCCCTCAATGGTCTGTACAAAATCTCCTTGTAAGCGTTCCACAAAACCACAATGAGCTACTCTTTTTAAGGAACGCAGAGAGAGATCTCTTGAACTCGCATAATTCTCTACTCCCCGTCATCTCGAACAACTCCCAGTCGCTCGTCATCCTGACCTCGAAGAAGCTGCGAAGCAAATTTATTTCAGGATCTCATTTGAGCAGGTTTTGAATAGCATATGCGGGATGCTGAAATAAATTCAGCATAACGAATTAGGCCATTAAACGATGTAAAAGTAGGCCACTAAAAGATGTTATTCGTAATAAACACCTCATAGTCCGTTATCTCGGCGACCGTATCAGTTTTACCCCAATTGGCCAGACAGTGTCTGGCCAATTGGGCGTCACCATATTTAGTGGTAGATTAAATTGGTTTGGCTTTTGTGTAAAGAATGTTTGTTTTTGAACTATGAGTACCATGACAATTGATATACTAAATCCGAAGGCAGCAAAATTAATTAAAGACCTTGCTGACCTAAATCTTATTTCTGTTCAAAGTCCGTCGAAAAGTGGTTTTGCTCATATTCTGAAAAAGCTGCGTTCCAAAGCTAAATCGGCACCTTCACTTGACGAAATTACCAAAGAGGTCGAGTTGGTGAGAGCAAAGCGATATGAAAAGTAAACCACAACGGGTTATCTTAGATACTAATCTTTGGATTAGTTTTTTAATTTCTAAAAACTAATCAAAACTCGACGATATTCTTTTTTCAAAGAAATGTGTTTTGATTTTTAGTGCTGAATTATTGGAAGAATTTCTTGAAGTAACTCGCAGACCTAAATTTCGCCGTTTCTTTCCTGCTTCTGATGTTGAGGAACTCTTAGAGACCATCCAGGAATATGCCGACTTTGTTGAGGTGACCGCAAAAGTGGAAGTATGCAGAGATACAAAAGACAATTTTTTTATTATCTCTTGCTCATGATGGTAAAGCAGACATATTATTAACCGGAGATGATGATTTATTGGTTCTAGAAAAGTATAATAAAACTACAACCCTGACGATAAGCGATTTCGTAAAAAGCTAATCATCTCCCCTAGGTTAATAAAAACTTATCTTTACCCTATGAAAAGCTTTATACCATACGTTTTACAATTCGGCAATTTGACCACTCAACAAATTGACGTTATTTCAAGCAAAGCGTATGAAGTAACACTTCATAAAGACGAACATTTCTGGGAAGCAGGAAAAGTGGTAACAAAGATTGGCTTTATTACGCACGGCATTCTTCGGGTTTTCTATTATAACAATGAAGGCGAAGAACATACTCGCTACTTTATCGAAGAAAACCATTTGATTCTGGACGGCCATGACGGGGAAACAAGCTATACCCCTTCCGAATATTTACAAGCCGTTACCGACACCAAACTCGTTGTATTTTCAAAAAAGGACTGGAAAGAAATTTCCGAAACCATTGCTGGTTGGGATAGCATCATTCAAAAAATAACGGCAACATATCTGAGAAAAAAATTAGAAAGAAGAAGTCAGTTGGTCTCGCAGGATGCCGCCACACGCTACCTTGAATTTCTCGAAAAATTCCCAACCTTGGTAAATCGTATACCACTATCATATGTGGCTTCTTATCTGGGCATCACCCAATCTTCATTGAGCAGAATAAGAAAAAACATTCGCTAAATCACTTTTTGCCAAATGGCAAATGATTCCATTTTTTATTGAACCAACTTTGCTACAGTAGTTTCAAAAGCAATAAAAAATGAAAACAAGAAAATTAGGAAATAGCGGATTAGAAGTATCTGCATTAGGTTTTGGCTGTATGGGATTAAGCTTTCCCGATGCACCTGGAAAAGGCGAAGTCGTTAAATTATTACGTTCCGCATTTGAAGAAGGCATTACTTTTTTTGATACAGCCCAAGCTTATGGCGACAATGAAGAATTACTGGGTCAGGCCCTTTCTTCGTTTCGCAAGCAAGTAGTCATTGCAACAAAATTTGGCTTCAGGGAAGGTAAAACAATGTTGGGAATGGACAGTCGCCCTGAAAACATTAGAGCCGTTGCCGAAGCCTCTTTGCAGCGGTTCAAAACCGATTATATTGATCTGTTCTACCAACACAGAGTTGATCCCAATGTACCTATTGAAGAGGTTGCAGGCACAGTAAAAGACTTAATCCAGGAAGGTAAAGTAAAGCACTTCGGTTTATCCGAGGCAAATGCAGAAACAATCCGTAAAGCACACGCAGTTCAGCCTGTTACAGCATTGCAAAGCGAATATTCCATGTTTTACCGCGACCCCGAAAAAGAAATAATACCAACTTTAGAAGAATTGGGTATTGGCTTTGTACCGTTCAGTCCATTGGGCAAAGGATTTCTTACCGGCACAATAAACCCCGACACAGAATTTGATAAAACCGACGGCAGAAGCATGGCACCTCGCTTCAGCAAAGAAAACAGAGAAGCCAATCAGGCATTAGTCGATTTACTTATTTCTATTGCAAAAGACAACAACGCTACATCTGCACAAATAGCATTAGCCTGGCTCTTGGCTCAAAAACCCTGGATCGTTCCCATACCCGGCACAACAAAATTAACCCGCCTTATAGAAAATATTGGTAGCGCAAACCTTTTGCTAACTGATGACGCTCACTCCAGAATAACCGCCGCATTAGCAACAATCAAAATCTCCGGCGCCCGCTACCCCGCACAGCTACAATCAATACTAGGCAAATAATAAAACATCACCCGCCCTGGTCTGTCGTCATCCTAACCACTACACCCGTCATCTCGAACGCAGAGAGAGATCTCTTGAAGTAGCATAACCATGATATCTCTCCTGGCGTCGAGATGACGACAACTAGACTCAGCACATCGCTACCACCCCATCATCCTGAACTTGTTTTGCTTCGCAGCTCTGACGGGTCAGGATCTCTTCTGAGCAAGCTCCCCGGTAATCCCCTTTTACAAAACCAGACCTTTTTTTAAAAACATTTGCGCAACCATTTGGTTGTTCTTATATTTGCAATCAAATGGTTGCATTATCAAAATTTACAAAATGAAAAGAACAATCGCACATCTTGTTTTAACAGCTCTGATACTATCATCCTGTAACAATACAAACCGCCCGGAACAAACCAAAACTCACGGCTACTCAGAAGTCAACGGGATTAAAATGTACTACGAAATTTATGGAGACGGCAAACCCCTTGTTTTACTTCACGGTGGCGGCTCTACCATTCAAACAACATTTGGAAGAGTTATTCCGATGCTTGCTAAACACAGAAAGATTATTGCTGTTGAACTGCAGGCTCACGGAAGAACCAGTGACAGAGGTAAAGATGCAACCTTTGAACAAGACGCAGACGACGTTGCAACCCTTTTAAAGAATTTGAAAATTGACAAGGCCGACTTCTTTGGTTTCAGTAACGGAGGCACAACCACTATACAAATAGCCATTCGCCACCCTCAAATTGTAGATAAAATCGTTCTCGGCTCTGCACTTTCTAAACGAAATGGAATGCCTCCACAATTTTGGGATTTCATGAAAAAAGCGAACTTAACAAATATGCCCCAGGAGCTAAAAGATGCTTATCTGGCTGTAACACCTGATCCAAAAGGCCTTCAAATAATGCACGACAGAGACGCAAAGCGCATGGTAAATTTTAAAGACATACCAGACGAACAGATCAAATCCATTAAAGCCAAAACGCTAATCATAATAGGCGATAAAGATGTTATAAAACCCGAGCACGCTATAGAAATGAGCAGACAGATTGCCGACTCAAAACTAGCCATAATACCAGGCGTACATGGTGAGTACATCGGTGAAATAACAACCCTAAAATCCAATTCCAAAGAAGAAGACTATGTTATTCCAATGATGGAAAGCTTTCTCGATAAATAAGAAATCTTTAGGTATTTTGGAGCGCTTGGGATGTGATCAATCCTCTTATGCAACCATTCTCTCTCTCATTAGGTCCTATTATACAAATACTTACACCATGAGAGGACCATTCACCATCTTATTGCTCTTCACAGTCGCAATCGCTTTCGCACAACCCGACAAGACTGCGGCTTTTATCGATGCCTATGTTAAAAAGAGCAACTTCAACGGAACAATTCTGATTGCCAAAAAATCGCATCCCGTATATAAAAAAAGTTTTGGTCTGGCCGACTTTTCCTTAAACATTCTGAATAAACCTGAAACCAGATATAAAGTCGCTTCAATCACAAAGGCTTTCACCTCCGTACTCATTTTGCAACTGGTAGAGCAGGGAAACATAGACCTAGAAAAGCCGATCATCACATATCTACCTGAATACAAAGGCGCCGGCGGAAACAAAGTAACCATAAGGCAACTACTCAACATGACATCGGGCATGCGTAATATGGATGAAAACGGGTCATCGCTCGAGGGAGTACTAAAGAACGGGCTCCCTCAATATCAGTTACCAAATACCTCCGACCAGATGCTCGAGAAATTTTGCAGTATGGAACTGGTAAAAGAACCGGGCAAAGAATTTGACTACAACAATGCTGATTTTATTATCCTGGGAAAAATCATCGAGAAGTTGAGTGGCAAAAGTTTTGAGAAAGTTTTACGGGAAAAAATACTGGTTCCACTAAGCTTAACCAATTCCGGAATGCTGACTCAGAACACAATTATAAACGGTCTGGCAAATACTTATTTCTATAGGAATGACATCAAAAAACTGGTACCAGACCTTCCCGCGTATATCGAAAACTGGTATGCTTCCGGAGCAATGTACTCCACAGTGGATGATATCCTTAAGTTTTCAAATGCTTTGTTCGGTGGAAAGCTCCTGAAACCTGAAACATTGAAACAGATGTTCAGCTCCGGCCTGGGCGAGTATGGCCTGGGTGTATGGGTCTATCTTGATTATAAGATCAACAATAAGATGTATACCATTATTAAAAGACCGGGCAGCATTATGGGTGCTCAGGCAATGCTTTTTCATATCCTGGAAGATGACTCAACAATCATCATTCTAAGCAATACCGGAACAGTCAATATGGATGATTTTGCAGCAAAACTTGCAGATAAAATTATGGAATAGCCACGTCATCATCACTACCCGATCGCTCGTCATCCTGAACTTGTTTCAGGATCCCGTTTGAGCAAGTTGCCCTTAGTAAAAAATAAAAATCCCTGCAATCAAATTATCGCAAGGATTTGCCTGGTGCCAGCAACCCTAACCCGTCATCCCGGGGAACCGAGGGATCTCTTGCTCATGCAAATCACTTGCTACCGCTTCATAACCAAGAGATTTAGCTGCGCTGAAGAGCTCGGTTCTCCCATCGTCGAGATGACGACGGCCCTAAAACCCAATCTGCAACCCTGCTGAAGCATACGCCGATGCCTTAAAAGAATACCCTTTATCCTGAAAAATCGTCTTTAAACTTCTATTCGTTATTTGTGCCGTCCGTGTAGCATTTAATCCAAAAGTGAGCGGTATAGAAACACGTTTCCCTACCTTTATTTCCGGACGCAATCCCAGAACAACATACTGGTGGGTAAATATCTTATCCTTTCCTTCCTGTTCCAATAAAGCCATCTGTCCGTTAATCTCCGTTACAAAACTTAGCCTTAAGTTTTTATTGACATTGTAGCCTGCCGACATTTCAAGACCGTCCTTCAGCGAAATATGAACACTATAACGTCCGGATGTGGTCCAGTTGAGGTAAAAAGCAGGAAATAGCATCGGAAATCCGAAAGAGTTATTGATAGCAAGACCACCTCCCAAATCCAGATTCGGCCTCAAATGACGAATGAAAACAACACTGGCACTAGCCAATGTATTTTTATACCTGATTTGCGACAATTTAGTACTTGGCATAAAAATTCCGCCACCTATCCCCGCTTTCAGTGACCACCTATCATTTAATGGCCGCTGATAATTAAGACTTAAACCCAGATTCAAAATCTCATCAATAACCAATGGTTCAGTAAAATTCCTATTATTAAGCTTAACATATGCCCCGCCTCCGCTAATAGACCACATCGTAGGGCGGTTTTTCTCATTCAACTTCATCGAGAGAGGAATGTTTATACCTCCCTGATAAACCATTGCTGAACCCTTACTATTCCCTATCGTCTGACTAGAGTCGCCTTCTGTTACCTGATACTTTGACGTCCCAAAATATTCAGTCTTGAAAAAAACCTGTGCACTGATGTTTGTACAAGTCACGCTTATAAAAACACAAATCAATAATAATCTCATAATTTTAATATATAGAAGACGTTTTTTACGTCTGTTGAGACAAATATCAAAGGGATTCCGGCGCGTCGAAAATAGTTTTGACCGATGGGCGTTTCGCTTTGACGCCTGGTAATTGTCTATAGATTAATACCCTTAACTTTGTGGCATGACACTTTTGAAAAACTACGATCGGTTTGTTATCCTCATATGGATATTCCTAACCATTGTCTTTGGCTTTCGATACATACCCGACTCATCTATTGTGGAAGGTGGCTTGTTGGCATTATGCGTCATGTCCTGCGTATACCCATTTACCACATACTTAAGCAAAAACCTGTTACAAAAAGCAATGAGACAAAAAAAGATGCTTTTGTTCGTCGGGCAGTTTTTTCTTGTGTCAGCCATATCTGCCATTTTTATACCTGCAATTCTTTATGGTTTTCTTTATTTAGAAGAAAGCGGCATTTTTCCTCCATCCGAGTTATTATTGGGGAGGAGTGTATTTGGCATAATGTACATAAATGCTTTACTGGTGGCCTTATTCGTTAATTTTGGATTTTGCGGATTGAGGTTCTATGAGGAAAACATGAAACTGCATGAAGCCTTGGTTCAGTCCCAATTACAAATACTTCATCAGCAAATCAATCCTCATTTCATGTTTAATGTACTAAATCACATCAACATACTAATGCTGGAAGATGTAGATCTGGCCTCTTCATTATTAATAAAATATTCTAAAATACTTCGTCATCAACTCAACAGCGAGAAAAACAGAAAAGTAAGCATAGAGCAGGAAGTTCAATTCTTAAAGGACTTTATTGATATAGAAAAAGTACGCTGGGGAAACGAGCTGACCATAAATTGTTCCTGGAAGGTCGAAGATAACGACAGGGAATTCCCCCCTTTGTTGTTGATTACATTTATAGAAAATGCCTTTAAACATGTTTCTCGTGGCATATCAGAGGCTTATGTAAAGATAAATTTTGAGCAGGCAGCAAAGTCGGTTTGCCTGGAAATCGAAAACTCCAAATCGAATATTCAACAAGAAAAAGACAGCGTTTCGGGATTAGGACTAGACAACATTAGAAAACGTTTAGATATTCTTTATGCCAACGATTATAGCTTGACAATCAAGGATTCTGAAACAACTTATTATACAAAACTGGTGATCAAAATATAGAATTATGGCAGAGATACTACCGAAACAAACAAATAGTCAGCCACTAAGATGTTTAGTTGTGGATGATGAGCCCGTCGCAATTAAAGGGGTGGTCAACTTCATTAACCAGTTGGATTTTCTTGAGGTCGTAGATACCTGCACCTCTGCAATGAAGGCAACAGAGATATTGAAAGTAAAGGAGATTGACCTGATGTTTCTGGATATTAACATGCCCATGCTGTCCGGGCTTGAGTTTTTAGAATCCCTGGACAAATCCCCACTCACCATATTAACCACAGCTTATTCAGCGCATGCACTGGAAGGCTTCAGGTTGAATGTTGTAGATTATCTGTTGAAGCCCTTAGAGTTTCAACGATTCTTTCAGGCAGCAAACAAGGCATTGGATCTGTTTCAATCTCGTATCGTATTACAAAATACTAAGGAAGGCTCCGACTCAGATATGTACATCAGACAAGGTGATACTTTCCGGCGAATAATTTGGGAAGATATCCTATTTGTGGAAGGAATGCAGAATTACCTGAAACTGCACTTCAAAGATAAGACCTTTGTTATTCATCAGACAATGACCTCATTAGAGGAAATGCTCCCTAAGGATTCGTTCTTCAGAATACATGTATCCTACCTGATTAACATCCGTAAAATCGACGCCATTTCCGGAGGCCGGGTTTTTATTGACGGAAAACAACTCCCTATATCACGCCACAGAAAAGAAGACCTGCTTAAAACGGTAGTATATATTAAGTTAATAAGCAAGTAAGTGTTGCTGCTATCCAAAAAGCTACTGCGACCTCAAACTTGTCGCCGGATTCATCATCGCAGCCTTCACAGACCTGTACCCCACAGTCAAAACCGCCACAGTCATATTTACCAGAATTGCCAGTACAAAAATCCCTGCCCCAATACTGATCCTGTAAGGAAAATTCTCGAGCCAGTTATTCATCACCCACCAACCAAGAGGCGCAGCAACTACAAAAGCAATTAGCAGCAAACGGGTAAACTCCTTACCAAAAAGCCATACAATGCTCTGCACACTGGCGCCCAATACTTTGCGCACACCTACTTCCCTGGTTTTTTGAGCAGCCATAAATGAGATCAGTCCGTACAAGCCCAAACAACCGATCAGTATCGCAATACCGGCAAAAACCTGTATCAGATTCAATATAATCCGGTCGCGATCATAAAACTTAGCAATCCTATCATCCAGAAAATCATACTTATACACATTATTCGGGTACACCTTAGCCCATACGTCTTTCATAGCACCAAGCGTAGCATTCATATTTGCCATATTCACTTTTACCGCACAAGCACCGTAATTATCACGCAAAGTGGTAATATAAAGCGCATCAATACCCTGATGGAAAGACTTATTGTGGAAATCCTTAACCACACCTACCACTGTACCCTTATAACCATTCATCACCGCAGTTTGCCCAATAGCATCCTGATTTTTGGCCAACCCCAGCTTCCTTACTGTGGTTTCATTAACCAGAAACTCACGCACGGTATCCGAAGGCATCAAATTACGCCCGGCTAGGATTTGCAAATTGAACATAGAAGCATAATTGGCATCCCCCGCTTTTGTTGATATGCCAAAATCTTCGGCCTTTGGGCGGGAACCAAACTGAATACTAGTGCTCGGAGCGAATTCAGAAGCAGGCGCATCACCACAAAACGTCAGATTTTCCACCCCGGTTATTCCCGAAAGTCCGGCTTTAAGCGCGCTGAGTTTAGTAATTTCATTATTCGGAACCGGAAGCATTACCACAGCATCCCTGCGGAAACCCATATCTGCCTGCCTAGAATAGCGCACCTGACCAGCCACCACAAGCGTACCGATAATCAGTAGCTGACAAATAGCAAACTGCATAACCACCAAGCCCCTCCTCATAGAAATACCACCGGCATCTTTTTGCGACAATTTCCCCTTCAAAGCCAGCACAGGCTGAAGACCAGCGAGGATCAAAGCCGGATAAGAACCCGACAGCATGATCATAACAAGGAACAATGCGGGCAAAAACAGCAACATATATACATCGCTGAAAAGATGAAGTTTCACCTGCACATCAAACAACTGGTTCACATAAGGTAAGCTCAACTCAGCCATAATCAAAGCCACCACCATAGCCAGCATCGTAATCGCCGCAGTCTCTACTATAAACTGCCAGAACAGCTGCCAGCGCTGCACCCCCAGCACTTTCTTGATACCAATTTCAATAGAACGCTTCAACGCCTGCGCAGTGGCCAGGTTAATAAAATTCACACAAGCGGTGATGATCAGGAAAACGCCGATTAACGACAAAGCCCATAGATTTCTCTTTTCAACCGGACCATGCAAATTAGGATTAAAATGGATATCAGAAAGCGGTTGCGCCCTGAATTGAAAATACTTGGCATCTTTCGCATTGTAATGACTATTGGACATGGCAATAAGGGCCTCTTTTATTCTGGCAGGCGTTACACCCGGTTTAACCAGGATAAAACACTGCAGACTTCTGCTCACACTAAACCACCAATCCTTTTCAACCATCCATGGACTATGTTGTTTCAAATGCTCAAAAGGCACGTAAATTTCCTCAGGCCGATCGGTATTAACAGGCAGATCTTTTAGAATCCCTGCAACTGTCACACTAAATATATTATCTACACGAAAGGTCTTCCCAATAGGATCTGCCCCGCCAAAATATTTCCTGGCAATGCGTTCTGTAATCAACGCCGTATTGGGCACACGCAATGCCGATTGCTTGTTTCCGCGGATCAATGGTAAGTCCAGGATATCAAGAAACTCTGGCTCAGCAAAAGCCAGACTTTCCTCAAACTTTGCTTCTGTGCCATTGGCCGAAGGAATAGCAATAACCCTGTCGGGAATAGCCGCCACACTTGCAACCTTTTCCGCAAGCGGATAATCACTTCTGAAGGTTTCCGCAAGCGGCGAAGTTACCCCAGTGCTATAAGTAGTCTCTTCACCATGAAATTCCGTAGTGATCCGGTAAACCCTATCGGCTTTAGAATGGTAGCCATCAAAACTCAGGTGGTATTTCACCAATGCAAATATCAGGACAGCAGAGGCAATCCCCAGTGCCAGGCCAAGCACATTTGTAAGTGCATATGATTTATTGCGCTTCAAATTCCGGAACGCGATCTTGAAGTAATTTTTCAGCATAGCTATATTTTTTAATCAAAATCAGCATTACAACAACATAGCCATAAGGTAAAAAATCCTTTTTTAAGCCACAAACGCCAATTTCACGGCAAATCACTTGTGCGAATATGAACACCACTGTCCGAAATCAAACAACCTCCTCCTCTCCACCATACCTCCGTCATTTTGGCTACTACATTCCTCAATATGGCCACATCCAGCACCCAACTTCTGTTGACTTTTGCATATCACATTTAAACAATGACAAAATGAAAAAAACAATTTTTATTACAGGAGCATCTTCAGGCTTAGGAAAAGCCGCTGCCAAACTGTTTCAAAGTAACGGCTGGAACGTTATCGCCACAATGCGCAATCCCGACAAAGAAACAGAATTGAATACACTGGAAAATGTAACCTTACTACCATTAGACGTTACCAATGTAGAACAAATTCAAAACACAGTAAAAGAAGCAATAGCAAAACACGATATCGATGTGGTATTAAACAACGCAGGCTACGGATTGATAGGTGCGCTGGAAGCGATTTCAGATGAGCAGCTCGTGAAACAAATTGACACCAACCTGTTGGGGGTGATCCGCGTTACCCAGGCTTTTGTAGCGTATTTCAGAGAAAAGAAAAGCGGATTATTCCTGACCACTACTTCTATTGGCGGCCTCGTAACTTTCCCTCTGGACTGTATTTATCACGCTACAAAATGGGCTTTGGAAGGTTGGAGCGAAAGCATGTCATTTGAATTAGGCCTTCACAACATTGGCATCAAAACCATCGCACCAGGCGGAATTAAAACCAATTTTGCAGGAGAATCTTTAGCTGTTGCTCACCACCCTGCCTACGAAGAAGGATTAGAAAAATTATTCGGTTTAATGAATCCCGACAATTTTGAGCCGGTAGAATTAATCGCCAAAGTGGTGTACGAAGCCGCTACCGATGGTAAAGATCAACTTAGATATGTGGCTGGAGAATTTGCCAATCAACTATATGCAAGACGTCTCGAGATTGGTGCTGAAGCAGCAGTAAAAGAGATGAACAAAATGGTGTTCGGAGAATTAGTAAAATTAGCACAATGAGGAAAGAAGCAGACAATCTTTTGAGGATAAATTCTATTTCAGAACTGCACCGGATGCTGGGCTTACCTAAACCCCTGCATCCGTTGATCAGCCTTGTAGATAATTCCACAATGGTAATGAATGAAGCCTATATCAAAAGTTCTTTTGTGTTCAATTTCTACAAAATATCTTTCAAAAAGACATTGAAAGGAGTATTCGGCTATGGTCAGGGATACTATGATTTTGACGAGGGTGGTATGATATTTACCGCTCCCAATCAACTGATCTCAATTATTGGAGATGATAAAGAGTACGAAGGTTTTTCACTGCTTGTCCACCCCGATTTTATCCGGAATTACCCCTTATGCAAGAACATAAAGTCGTACGGATTTTTCTCTTACGAAGCCAATGAGGCATTGCACCTGTCTGATAAGGAAAAGACAACTATTTTGGGCGTTCTGGATAACATTCAGCAAGAATTAAATGGCACTATCGACGATTTCAGTCAGGACCTCATGATTTCTTATATTGAAGTATTGCTGAATTACAGTAATCGCTTTTATAAACGGCAATTCATTACCCGTAAAGCGGTAAACAATGATTTACTCGTGAAAATGGAAGATGTGCTGAGCAGTTATTTTGACAAAGAGGAACCACTGGACAACGGATTGCTTACCGTGGATTATCTCGCACAGCATTTAAATGTTTCGCCAAGGTATCTTAGTGATATGCTCCGTTCCCTTACCGGACAAAATGCTCAGCAGCATATACACGAAAAACTGATTGAAAAAGCTAAGGAATTTCTGTCAACATCCCATTTAACAGTAGCAGAAATAGCTTATCAGCTTGGTTTCGAGCACCCCCAATCGTTCAGTAAAATCTTTAAAAAGAAAACCAATGTCACGCCGCTGGAATTCAGGGCCTCATTCAATTAAAAAACCGCAATGGACATCAAATCATTTATATCAGACTGGATTAATCTGAGCAATGCCCTCGATACCGATAAATACCTCCAGAAATATAACACAGATGCTATTTTAGACGATCCTTCTGTTGGCAGAAAATTTATTGGATACGCTGGCATCAAAGATTATTTTACAAGCTATTTTATCGGATACAATACACATACCCGATTGATAAAACTGGATATCAATAATAACGAAGCACATCTGGAGGTAGAGTTTACCGGCGAATTTCCAGAGGGAAAAATCGGCGGCATATTTGACATGACATTTAAAGATGGAAAGATAGCAACCGTAAAAGCAGATTTAATTTAAAAAACAGTTTTTCACATCCCTCCCAGAAAAGAAATATAATCCTTCGCACTCTCTTCAATTCTTGCTTCAGTTGCATCATGCTCCGCCCCATAAAAAGCAAAAAGTGGTTTATAATCTGCTTTGATATAATCAAATGTCACTTCAAACGGAGCAGTCAGTTCTTTGAGCGTATATTTATATCTTCCTTCCGAATGGTAATCCTCTTCATTTATACCCGCAGCAATACCCAAAGCTATTTTCTTACCAGCGAGTTTATACCCACTGCCTTTACCATATGCCCAGCCGTGCGTCAACACCAGATCCAACCATCTTTTTAAAAACGGCGGACAATTAAACCAGTAAAATGGAAACTGAAATATGATTTTATCATGTGCTGCGACCAGTTCTTGCTCATGTGCAACATCAATTTGTTCATCCGGATAAAGGGCGTGCAGATCATGTATGGTATACTTTTCAGGGTATTTATTTAATTCTTCAATCCATCGCTTGTTGATTACCGAATTTTCGAGATCCGGATGTATCACAATCACCAAAGTCTTCATGCTATAATTATTAAAAGTTATGCGTTTAAATTTGCACTGCAAAGATCAGGCTTATAACGCTCCGCTGAAATACGGGGGTAATTAATCCCTTAGTGATAAATTAATCCCTATGGACTTAAACCATCAGTTTAGTACTTTTGAATTTTATAGAAAGCCATATGTATCAGCGAAAAATTCCCATCGATTATAATTGCGGCCTTATTGTAGCCATGGAAGTGGTAGGCTCTAAATGGAAATTTTGCATACTTGATGAAATTTCAAAAGGAGAAACCCGTCCCAGAGACATCCTAAATGCAATAACCGGCATAACCAGACGCGTATTACAGCAACAATTGAAGGAATTAGAGTTTCATGGAATGATTGGAAAAACAAGCTATGCTGAAGTCCCTTTGCGTGTAGAATACCACCTTACCGAAACCGGAAAATCCCTTCTCCCGCTAATCTCTGCCGTTGATAAATGGGGATTAGAGTTCGCTCCCCAGTTAAAAACCATTCTGGAAACTACCCCAACATCCTAGCACACTCGTCATTTTTCCTCGTCATCTCCTTTGGTTAATCAAGGAGATGAAGACCCCTTTAGATTAGCCCTTCCCTTTCATTACCCCTGCCTTTTTATAAAAACCATCTGACAACTCCCTCTTCCCCAACTCCTTATAATAATCACCCATTGCCTCATAAGATTTATAACTATTCGGATAATTTTTCAAATTCAAATCAAGATACTTCTTTGCTCTGTCAAATTGCTTAGACCCCATCAGTTCATGAGCCACCGCATTTATCAACTCTCCCGGAGGGGCAACTTTATACCCTAATCTCTTACTAACCATCTCGTAATGCGCTGCCAGTTTTCCATCCTCACTGTAATCTGGAGCAAAGAACCCTGGGAAAGGAAAACTGATCCCATAAAAATTATAAATAAAACCCATGGCATCAATAATGCCTGGCAAAGCAACACCTCCATGATCGTAATCAGGGTAGTATTTCGATTGGTAGATCAATGGATGCGCACCTATTATCGATTTAATGTACTGATCAAAATTCAACTCTGAACGCATAGGTAAAGTTCTGAGATTCGTATCCGTTTTTAGCGCCTCAATCGACAAACTTTTGTCAACCGAATGTGCGATAGCAAGAAAAACACTAGTATTAGAATAATCAGCAAGGGTAAGTTTGTTTTTTACAGAATTGATCCAGTTTTCCTTTTCCCACCAGGTGGTCGGGTCGAGCACAACATGGTTCTGGAACAATCCCTTATGATTCAGTAGAGCATTGATAGCAGCCAAACCCCCAAGCGAATGACCTATTATGGTGCGATGCGGAGCTGCAGGACAAATGGAATCTATATGTGGAATAAGTTCTTTTTCTATAAATCCAAGAAACTTTTCACCATCACCAGAACTGGCTGCCATGCCGGCAGGAACAAGAGGAGGATTCGGCCAGTGTGTAGGACTCAAATCTCTCATCCGGTCGGTATTGACTATACCTACAACGATGACCTTTGGACTTGAAAAGTTCCCACTGCCTCCGCCTTTGCTTTCGGAAATTGCGGCTATCGTTTGAAAGTATGAGCCAGCGTCAAGAACATAAATAACAGGATACTTCTGATCCGGTGCAAATTCGTCTGCTGGAGTATCCGGAAGATGGACAAGAATCTCTCGCTTTTCGCCCAGTATCTTAGAATAGATACTGTCCCGAAAGCCTAAAATCATTAACTTCTTAGTTTGGGCGACTAAGAAGAATGTTGAACTTACAAATAGTCCGATGGTTAAAATTAGCGTTTTCATAACGCAATGATAGCACTTGATACTACATGCCTTAAACAAATGTGACGGAACCCCGAAAATATGTGACCAATTGAAGAATGAAGCTACAGAACGCTATTTTCCTATAAAAATATAACACTTCTTCTTGCTAACCCACTTCGTCATTCTTCCCGTCATCTCCTTTGATTAACCAAAGGAGATGACGGTGGCCTCCCCTCTTTACAACTTAACCTGCAGCGTCAAATAAAACGTCCTGTTATCAGACGGCAAAATACCCGGCCCGGGATAACCATCTGCCCTACGGGTAAAATACTTCTCATCCAGCAGGTTATTGATACTTCCAGATAAGGTAAACAACTTCCATCTGTAGGTTGCGCTAAGATCCATTACCTGATACGCAGGTACTACCCCATCAATTGCCCTATCTGATCTTTCAGCATTGGTCGCATCAGAATACTGTTTACCAACATGAGAAAACTGGTAAGCAACATCAAAAAGCTTATTCCCAAAAGAAACACCTGTACGAAATAAAATAGGCGGAACAAATTCAACCAGATTATCCTTTCGAACAGATGGGTCCAAACTGGTGATATATCTCGCATCTATCAACGCAAAATTGGTATAAACGCTGAGTTTATATTTACTGGTTCCTTTACTAATAGCCTTCAATAAATCACCTTCTATTAAGCTCTCAAACCCAATATTACGACTATCCCCTATGTTTTTCCTTAGGCGGTAGTTTTCCAGATTATCAGCGCTTTTTGTGTTTACTGAACCAATGCGTTTATTGTATTTCAGATAAAACAAGCTCAGGTCGTACCGCATCCAGGAGTTCACATGACCTCTTATACCGCCATCAATTGTATACCCCTTTTCATCTGACAGAGTAGAATCGACGCGGGCATTCGGATTGACAACCCTGATATCGTTGAAATTTACACTGCGATAGTTTTGTGATACATTGGCATACAGTTCAATGCCCTTCATAGGTTTATATGAAGTACCTAAACCAAAAAAGACGAAGGCCCGGTTATTTGTTTTCTTCTCAAAATTCTGGATGTAGTAAAAATCATCATAAGGACTTGATTTGGTGGCATAATACCCGTCTGCTTTAGTAGAAATAAACTCGAACCTCGCACCCGGAGTAACGCTCCATTTTTCAGTCAGCTGGAAAATATTCTCGGTAAAAACCGCCACATTAGTCCCTGGAAATTCATAACCGGAGCCACTCGGAAAGCTACCTGTGTATTTAAAAGTCGGGCCGCTGCCATCATCTGCATTCCCCTGATTGCGCAGGGTTAAACCCTTGTAAACCCTCACGCCCCCCAAAAAGGTACTAGGCTGATTGTTTACTAATTTATACTGATGAAGCAAACGTATCTCTGACCCAAAATTCTTAAAAGTATCGTCCAGTAAATCACGCTGACCTCCAGGGTCCGGTCTGTTGATATAACTTAGTATGCCTAGTGCCTGTCTGCTACCATGTAGATAATAGCTACGCCAGTTAATTTTCGTATGGTCATTAAACTCATAATCAAGGGTAACGCTAGCCAAATTCCAATCTACCTTAAACCAGTTTCGGGCGCGGTTAGACTGACTTGGATCAGCTTCAAATTCCTCATCAGTTAAGCCGCCCGGTAGCTGCGCCAGGTAATGCATGTAAGTATATTCACCCGTTACTTTGAGCTTTGGTGTAAACTGGTAATCGAGGTGCAGATAAGCCCCATTCTGGTCAAAATGACTGTTTGGACGCCAACCATCACCACGTTTATATTGGTAGTAAGCATAATAATTCAGCTTTTTTACCTTGCCACCAATACTATTAAAAGAATTAAAAAATCCATAGGAACCTGCAGTTTGGCGACTGGTAACCTCCACCGGTTTATCTGCGGGGCCTTTTTTTAGCTGGAAATTTATCAGACCACCAAATTGTGTCCCATACTGCAAACTGGCAGCACCGCGGATAATCTCTATCCTGTCCAATGCTTCGGCAGGTGGTGTATAGTAACTTTCCGGGTAACCTAAAGCATCCGCGCTAATATCATAACCGTTTTGACGAGTGTTAAAGTTCGATACCCGACTTGGGTTTAATCCCCTGCCTCCAATGCCAAGCTGAAGTCCGCCACCATCATATTCAATAATGTTGATTCCCGCAACACGACTGTATATCTGCCGGGTATTGTTAGTGGCCAGGTTTGCATTCAAATTTCCTACATTAATCACCTCAGTTTTTTTCCCCGCATAAATGGCAGTTCCTTCTACCTGCCTTAAATTGCCCGATGCCATTCGCTGACTGCTATCCTGTACATTGACTTCGTTTAATTGTCTGGTATCAGCATCTTCTAAAGCGATGTTAAGGACAATATTGCCGTTAACGTTGATTTTTTTACGGAAGTTTTTTGCGCCTACCAGGCGAACAAGCAGCTCATATTCTCCGCCAGCAATTTCCTTAAACTCAAAATTACCATGTTCATCACACGCGGTCTTCAAGCCTCCGGGAGCCAGGCTCACAGTTGCACCACCGGCAGCCTGATCGTTGACTTGCACTTTACCATTAATGGTATAGTTTTGTGCAAACGCGTTTAAAAAACAGATATTAAACAGTACAAAAAGAAATATTTTACCAAAGGTGTTATTTTTCATCTTTAACAAGGGGTAGTATCCAGGTATAATGACGCCAGCTAAAAGGCTGTCTGGATAGATCAATAGTGGGGTTAGTAAATGGGCGCGAACGTTCTCCGTTCAGCGCCACGTAACATTCTGCATAAACAGCCGGATCTTTTAGCCCGCGCTGTTTGTATACCGATGCCAGATAATGCGCATAGCGCAAGATCAGATCGGGTTGGGTACTCATCATTTTATCCTGTAAAGGAGTAAGAAACTCATTGTTATTAACTTCATAAATTTTTCCGGTAGAAGGTTCTTTAACATAAAAAAAAGTATTGCCCGATTTTTCCATCAGCATTACACGCCACGAAAAACGGTAACCCTCTTCATACCAGAACAACTGACCGGGATAAGCTAAAAACCGTAAGGGAACAATTAATTGAACACAAAAATAGAAACCTAAAGCAACCATAAACATGCTGTTTACGCGCGCAGGCAACTGATAAACACTATGATCGGAAGTAGTTTGTCCCGGGCTTTTAATTCGGTTCAGTAATTTTTGCTGAGCGGAAGAGCTGAAGAAAATAAAGCTACAGATGATCATCACATAAGGGAACATCCCTATGCCGGGAAAAAACAAAGCTGTAGCCAGATGGAAGCCGATCACAAAAACATAGGCGATGGGACGGGTCTTCCGGTTAACTAAAAAGAAAGTGATAAAAAGATCATATAGTGCACCAAACCAACTGAAAAAATAAGCCACCCAGCTTTTGTACATCAAACCGCCGATCAGTGGCAGATGGCTTTTGGCAGGCAGCCAGATTTTCATGGGCGTAGCGTCCAGTAGCCAGTCAGGACTGAGTTTGGCAAGTCCGGCAAAAAAGTAAACCACTGCAATTTGCAAACGGATAATACCAACGGTCCATAATGGGACCATATCACGCCTTAAATCAGGCCATATTTTTACATCAATGGAAAAATACCGGTTTGCAGGAAGCCAGATCATTAAAAACCCAACCAGACTGATAAAATAATAGTGATTGAGATAGTTGGTCGCATCAATCATTTCAATATAGGTGAAGGACAGGAAAAAGACCACTGCTGTAATGCGGTACAGAAGTCCCGCAGCCATTCCCAGAGCGGAAACGCCAGCCAGCAAAAAAAGGAGGTGCATCCCGGTACCACCAAGTGGATGCACCCACTCAAACCCCCAGTAGTTAAAGTAAAACCGGGGCGTCACATATAAATCTGTTATCCATCCATTGAGCCAGAAACGCATAATTCCGGCAAACATCATTAACCCAAAAAGCACCCTGAAAATAACCAGCGGTGCAATAGATACAGGCTTCTGAAAACAATGATTAATCACCATCAGTATCCTGATAGGTAATACGCACGCCTGTTGCCGAAGCTACATCGGTCTTAATCAATGTCAATAGTATTTGTATCTCACGGTAAGCAGCCTCAATTTCTGTTTTCTTATTGGCCAAAGCAGTTGAGAACGGATCAGGTATCGCATTCAGTTTAACAATAGCTAAATCAAACTGTTTAATTACGTCATCACTTAATGGTTTCTTATTTAAAGCCACCAGGTAATCAGACATCCCCTTACCGCTATTGTTTCCGGTAAACATCTTTTTAAGGTTAGTCAGGTTTGCTACCGCTAGTGAAACAGATATCCCTGCGTGATAACCCTCTGTTTTATCCGGATATTGAACTCCTCCCGATTGTTTGCCAAATGGCCAGCCAATACGAGGTCCTTTCATCTGGTCCATTTCATAGGCGAACTGGTTGATCAGAAAAGCAATAGGGCTACCTGCATCAGAACGTGTATTTTGTATAAATTCTGCTTTGTAGGTATTTTTCCAGGTAGTAACTACACCACCGGTAAGCGTTTTCATTCGTGCAAGCAGATCCTGTACATATTTTTTACGGTTAGCAGCACTGCTACCACTGAATTTAGCCAATGCATCGGGAGCAAACAACACATAATCAAGCGAAGGAAAACCCTGCTGATCTATGGCGGAATTTTGCGTCAGGTCGTAAGTTCCACGGGTAATGTTTCCGTCAATTACTGCGTTATCTGCCGGAAACGTATTTAGAAAATTATTAAGTAAAACCCGCTCTGAAGGTCCGAACTGATTTACCGATACCTGCTCATATTGCAGATATGCAGTCTTAAATGCAACTTTTAAAGTTTGTTGGTTATCCGCATTCGGGGTGGCAAGAAACGTATTTGCAGTGGTTTCCAACTGGGTGATTTGGTCCTGTAGCCCCATATATGCAGGAATAATCAAATTGTCAGCATAGTTCGTTAGCATACCGGCTTTATCAAAGCCATCTGCTTTCGGACCATTATCTGTGCCCGATTTTTTAGAGCAGGCAACGATGAAAACTGTAATTGCCAGTATGGTGACTCCCATGCCGTATTTGATTCGATTGATATTCATATTCTTTAACTTAATGTATTAACAATGAAAGCTCCTGGCGCAAAAGTGCCAGGAGCCTTACTAAAACAAAACTGCTATTTAGTTTAAACCGTAGGTTGTTTTTAATATATTTTGTGCCTCAACCAATTTAGTAAAATTAGCCTCGTTGATTAATGTATAGAAATTAGTACCGATTGTTGCTTTAAGTTTCTGGTAGTTTGCGTCCGTTAATTTACTGTTTGCAGGGCGATATTTGAAGCATGAAATAAATCCATAACCTTCAGATAAAGCATGGAACTGCGTAGGCAGGTCACCAACACTTACTGAATTAGTAGGTATTGTAGTGTAAGCAAGTGCCGCGGCAGCAACCAATTGCTCCCATTTAGCCTGAATAATAGTGATCTGCTCTTTTACAACTAGGTAATCTTTAGCCCCAATTGCCGCACGGCCTTTTAAGAAAGCGTTGAAAATTATTTTACCTGCTTCAATTCCTTTACCGCGTTCAGCAAGATAACCACCCCATAATAATGGTCTAACCGCATCTGTGTTAGCATAGGTTTTGTCCGGATTGTAATCAACAGGTACACCTAAATAACCAAAAGCTTCATCCCAGCTGCGTTGCATAGCTGTTGTACCATTAGTAACAGTAACATTATTAGCATCAGGCACACTGTTTAGGATATTAATAGCTTCTTTAAAGAATAAAGCGCCCATCATACCTTTAGCTACTGCCTGGTTGTACTCTAAACCTGTTGCGCTTACCAGTCTTTTTGAAGTGCCTTTAATAACATAACCAGCACTACCGTTTGTAGCTTCAATGGCATTTTTAGTACTGTTTGCAGCTTGCTCCACAAAGTATCCTGTGAAAGTTTCGGCATCAGCAGTTTTGTCAGCCAGTTTCACACCAGATGCGTTTAGAGTTGCATCAGTTGTAAATGGATTATTAGTATTGTTAAAATAATCATTTGCTTTTGTTGAAGTAATGGTAGCATTTAATGCAGTTCCAAGGTAAGAGTTCAACTCTAAAGCCATTTTTACCCTTTGCGTCGAAGCAGTGTAGTTTGCTCCGGCGAAGTTGTAGGTTGTTGGCACTTCATAAGGAGGAATAACATCATCCTGAACTTTATCTTTCTTACACGAAGCAAGACCCGCAACAGCAAGTGCAATAAATACTGAACTCTTAAAGTATTGAATTTTCATTTTTCTATTTGATTATATAATTTATCACTATATTGTTTGTATTAAGTCTAAATAAGTGCTAATCTTGCTGCAAATATTAAAGCCAATTCTAAAGAATTTCTAAAGAGTCTAAAAAAATCGTATTTAATTTGAATAATAATTATGAAGGTGTTGTTTGTAGAAGATGAACCGGTACTATTGGAAGAAATGGAAACCTATTTCAGCTCACTCGATTGCATATGCGAACAGGCTATAACTTTTGGTCAGGCAGAGCAGAAACTAAGGGACTACATGTATGATGTTGTAGTGCTCGACATTACCCTGCCCGATGGAAGCGGGATAGACCTCATAGAAGACATCAGAAAAAGCCATCTGGAAACCGGAATTCTTATTCTCTCGGCAAAAGATTCGCTTCAGGACAAACTGAATGGATTAAATCTTGGCGCCGACGACTACCTCACAAAACCTTTTTACCTGGAAGAATTGAACGCCCGGGTCAACGCCATATACCGCAGAAAAACATTAAAAGGTGCCGAACAGATCACATTCGACGATTTCACCATGCACCCTTCTTCCAAATCATTCTTTTTCAAAGACAGCGAGGTAAGCCTAACCAGAAAGGAATACGACATGCTCATTTATTTCGTCATCAATAAGAACCGTGTGGTGAGCAAAGCATCAATAGTTGAGCACCTTTGGGGAGATCATTTCGACCAGAGTGATAACTTCGATACGGTATATGTACACATGAAGAACCTGAGGAAAAAACTGTGCAACATTTCCGGCAAAGAATACATCAAAACAGTATATGGAATGGGTTATAAGTTTACGTACTAGTGAGGCTCTTATCAAAAATTAGTTATTATCATTTTGGACTAAGTGCATTGGTTTTAGGCATTACCGGCTGTATGTTGTTCCTTTTTCTGAGACATGAAATATCTAAAGAAATAGAGGAGCAGCTGGAATTACAGACCGATATGGTTGCCGAAGAAATCCATATGGGGCGAACGGTAGCTTTCCCATTGGTAACCATCACCAAGAGCGATGAAAGCCTGATGAAGCTGCCTAAAGTTTTTAAAGACACCCTCATTTATGATCGGCTCCAAAAAGTAACTGAAGGGTACTACTACTTCTCAGAGAGCAAAAAGATCAATGGTCAGCCCTACCGCATTAGGGTTATGACTACATATATTGGCTGGGACAATTATTCTAAAACCATTCTCTACATTTTCCTGTCCATAGCAGTCCTGTTAATTGTACTTGGCACTTTGGTCAACTATTTCATTAGCAGCAGGATCTGGAAACCATTTTTAATAAACCTGAAGCGGATGAAGGGGTACTCTGTAAGTTCAAAAGAAGAATTACAGCTAACGCGTACTGATGTGACTGAGTTTAAGGAAATGAACAGCGTACTTATCGATTTGGCGGCCAGGGGCAAAAGGGAATATACGGCTTTAAAGGAATTTACTGAAAATGCCTCACATGAAATTCAAACCCCTCTGAGTATCCTGAAAACGAGATTGGAAAGTATTAGTCAGCAACCATTAACGGGAGACATTGCGCGTTTACTTAACGATGCAAAAGAAGCAACAATACGCCTTAGTAAAGTAAACAAGGGATTGCTGCTGCTGGCCAAACTGGAGAATAATGCATTTACCGACGTACAATGGGTATCCTTAGAGAATACGCTGAAACGCAATTATGATTTAATGGAAGACCTGTTTCAGCATAAAGACTTACAGGTTGAACAGCATATTGAGTCCAAGGTAGTATATGCCAGCTCATTCCTGATGGAAGTTTTGATTTCTAATTTGCTAACAAATGCCCTTTCTTATACCGATGCCGGTTCCAAAATAGTTTTTAGCCTGAATGAACATTCGCTGGCGATCAGTAATGAAGGAGAACCGCTTTCTTTCCCTGAATCTAAGTTGTTCACCAGATTTGGCAAAGGAACTGCCGGGTACAAAGGCAATGGTCTTGGATTATCAATTGTAAAGCAGATTTGCAACATTAATAAGTGGCAGGTTACTTATCATTATGAAAACAACATGCACAGATTTAGCATTGCTTTTTAACCCACCCCGCAACCAATCCCTACGCTAATCAATATAAAATACGCCACATCCGACTGGTTAAAATGCGTTCTCAAAGTCTTCAATGCCGCGATAAGATGGTTCTTCACCGTGTTCCTAGATAAATGCAACTGCTCTGCAATTTCATCATAGCTAAGCCCCTGGTACCGGCTCATTCGAAAAATCAGCTGTTGCTGTGGCGGCAGCTGCACCAAAGCACTTTCTGTAAACTGCCTTAGGTCGCTTAACAACAAAGACTCTTCAGTTTCATTGATTACCTTTTCCATATCCGTCCAAAGCGCATCAATAGCCCTTTGCAACGTGGCCAGATCTCTTAGTGCATTTAGCGCCAGCGTTCTGGTAATGGTATACAGATAAGGCAAAACTCCTCATTTAACCTGTCGCGGTTAACTCAAACATTTAACAAAGCATCGTGAACAATTTCTTCAGCCCGTCCCCTGTCTTAAGAACCTAAAACAGAAAACATATAGCTTATTGAAATGCAAGTCAAAAACCTGCCTGAATGCACGTTCATCCGCCTGTTTCAATGAAACAGTCAGTTCCAGATCGGAAAAGTTACAGTAAGCGTTCATAAATATCTTTAATCCCTTCCAGTAAAGTTATATAAAATATTTAACAGTAGGTTAACATTTACTTACTAAAGTGTAAACGCCACGTACGCATCGCTAGATTTGCCTCCCCATTTTGAGCCTCCGCAGGCAATCACCACATATTGCTTACCATCAGCTTCATACACTGCCGGCGTGGCTACACCCGGTGCAGGTAAATCTGTTTCGAAAAGTATTTTCCCTGTTTTTTTATCTATCGCCCTGAATTTACCATCCGCTGTTGCACCAATAAAGATAAGTCCGCCTGCAGTAACCACCGGGCCTCCGTAATTCTCGCGCCCTGTAGTGGGCACTCCTTTCTTTTTCAGTTCTTCAAATTCACCAAAAGGAACTTTCCACACATATTTCCCGGTATTCAGGTTGATGGCATTTAAAGTTCCCCATGGCGGACTGATCGCAGGATAACCTTCCTTAGTCAGGAACTTGTTATAACCCGTAGATCCATAAGAAGGCTTTGCTGCCTTTGCGGTTTTGGCCTCTGATTTTCCGGTATAAGGCTTTGCCTGTTCAGCTTTAAGATCAAGAATAAATGATCCTATTGCGTTTTTTTCTTCTTTACTCAGGTGATTAAATCCCGGCATCATCCGCCTGCCTGTAGACAACAGCTCGGTAAACTGCGTTAGGTTATATTTCTTCTCAACACCCACTATCGACGGATAATCCCCTGCACCCAATCGTTCCGGACCATGGCAAACCATGCAATGCTTATTATACAAGGCCGCGCCTGCTTCCAGATTCGTTTGCGCCGTAGTTACAGGCGGCTCATTCTCCACAAGGTTCAGCACCCAGGCCATTTCATTGGCATTTACGTACAGGATATTTGATTCAGGATCAAAAGCCGGGCCTCCCCACTCGCCTCCACCGTCATACCCCGGAAAAATAATGGTTCCTTCTTTGGTCGGCGGAGTATATATTCCCTGCGAACGATAAGTTTTAAAGCGCTTTTTAATATCCTGTTGAGATGAATCACTAACCAAAGTATTCAGGTCGTTCTCTGTTAAGATCTGTCTGGCAAAAGGCTTAGGCAAAACAGGGAAAGGCTGGGTTGGCCAGAGTTTCTCACCAATAATTGGCGTATTTGTAATCATCTTCTTTTCCACAATAGGGAAAAGCGGCTTACCAGTAGCCCTTTCGAAAACGAAAATAAGCCCGGTTTTAGTAGTTTGCGCTACCGCATCTATCTTTTTACCCTGACGGGTTATCGTAGTCAATATTGGTGGACTGGAAATATCCATATCCCATACATCATGGTGTACAGTTTGAAAATGCCATTTCAATTTCCCGGTAAGGACATCTAAAGCCAGTACACAGTTGGCATAAAGTCCTTTGCCCAGTCGGTCGCCACCATAAAAATCATTGCTTGGGTTACCCGTTCCGGCAAACAACATTCCTCTCTTTTCATCCAGACTAAAGCCCGACCAGCTATTTGTGGAGCCCATGCGTTTATAGGCCGTTTTGTCTTCCCAGGTTTCATATCCGGGCTCTCCCGGCATAGGAATGGTATGGAACACCCATTTCTGTTTTCCCGTTTTCACATCAAATGCGCGGATGTATCCCGGCGTTTCCTCACCTACATAACCGCTCAAAAAGAACAGGTTTTTATAAACCATAACGGGAGAAGTAGGCGCTACAAAAACCTTGCTTTCTTCTCTTCCAAGCCCCTTCCTAAGGTCTATCCCACCGTCTTTACCAAAACTGGAGATCAGTTTACCGCTAACCGCATTTATTGCAAAGGCAATTGGTCCTACGGTATAAATGATTCGCTTATCGGCTCCTTCCTGCCAATAAGCCACACCCCTGTTCATGTTTACACTATTGCGGTGCCATGTTTTATTTATGGTAGAATCGGCCGGATCAAAATTCCATTTTTCTTTTCCGGTAGCCGCATCTATCGCAAAGAGCTTTAGCTTTGGAGATACTCCATAGAGTACGTTATTAACGATGATGGGATTACACTGAATGGAACCAAATTTAGTATTGTCGTTTTGCTCCGAATGATATACCCATGCAACCTTTAGCCGGCTTACATTACTGGTATTGATCTGTTTAAGCTTCGAATATTTTATATTTTCACCATTACCTCCGGTAACTTTCCAGTCTCTGTATTTACCAATGGTATCAGCATACCTGGCTGTTGAAGCAAAATCAAATGTGCTATTTGATCCAATTTTATCACTTTTATAAGCCAGAAGTAATCCGGAAACAGTCAGCAATCCCAAAAGATGCTTTTTACTAATAGTCATACAGGAAATATTTTCCGTTAATTTATTAAATTATCTGAAAATATAATGGCTACCGTTTCCGGATTATGGTAATATTATTATGGCATCAACACTTATTCTGTTTTAATGGCCTGTAAGGCTTTGCCGTTTAAAGAAACCGTTGCCTTATCGGAAATGGTATAATGCGTTTTGGTAATGTTAGGATCCATCAGGTCAAGACTTCCCTCACCAGGAATATCAAAAGCCGCCGTATCGATCTGGTTTGCCGAAGAAATAACCAGGCTGGCATTCCCATTGTCCTTATTACCTATTACCGCATTTAACTTGCCCACTTTCAATTTGTCTAAAAATGCACTGGTGTATTTACCCAGATCCAACTGCATCGCATCTTGCTCGAAACCGGAAATATTAATGTTGCCGGAAATATGGGCCCTTTTTTCTTCCTCTTTGTCTCTGTGATATGCACGACTGGTTAGCTTAACAGTACTTGGCATGATCAGGATCAATTCATTGTCCCAAATCTGAAAACCGCCGTCTTTAGCTGCTTTTGTCAGATCTATTTTTATCGAATTTCCATTTTTTGTCCATACCAGGTTTCCCTTAAGTCTGTCTCTTAACCACAGGCCCGGGGTTTTACCCTTCTCAATGCGGATGGTAATTCTGTTTGCCGACTGCAATTCGACTTCGTTTACATCTTTAACAGAACTAAATGTTAAACCATAAAACCGATTTTTATAGTCTCCTTTTAAAAAGGATGCCTTAAGGCTAAAATTATAGGCGGTAAGGCCAATAAATGTGGCAACCACTGCTGCTAGTATAAACATTGTGCTGGTTTTCATAACTATTTTGTTTGGTAGTTTTGTGCTTTAAAAATCTCAAATCGCTCAGCAATATCTTCTACGCTAATGCCAAGCAGATACATGCTTTTGAATAACTCCGGTAGCTCCTGCCCCAGAAAACGCTCCTTGCTGTAATTCTTTACTTTCTGTACTGCATCTGCAGCAATAAAGAAACCGATGCCCCTTTTGTTGGCAATTACCTCTTTACCTTGCAGAAATTCATACGCCCTTACAACAGTTAGCGGATTCACCTGCAGATCGGATGCCAGCTCACGTACCGAAGGCAATTTTTCCTCAGGCAACCATTTTTCCAACATGATATTTTCAGTTACATAACCTGCAATCTGCATGTATATCGCTTCATTCTCTCTAAATTCCATCTTACACTTGTTTTTCTTTTAGCCTGAAATAAGTACTTATCCAAAGGATTACCGAAATCAAAATGGCTACTGTTGCCGCAATAATATAACTTGTTTGTGTTGGCTCAATATATATATTCTCTTTTTTGATGATAAGGCCGACCATGTTAAAGGGAATCCCATTTTCAATCTCCTCCTGAAATATAGTATGAAGTAAAACCGGGTTTAACAGGCACAACACCGCAATAAAAATGAAAAAACTGAATACCGTTTTTATAAAATGGAGCTTCTCAAAAAATACCGCACCAAAAAAACAGATAGAATGTAATATAGCGAACACTAAAAATGACACCCACACCTTCCTATCAGGAGAAAATACGTTTACAACCTCTATTTTATCAGGTGAGTTTGCATTCCCGATACTGATCACCAGGTAATCAATAGCATAAAAGCAGCCCAGAAAAACAAGTTGAAATATCACAAATGAGTATAGCCAGGCAACCAGGTATTTTTCGAAATGAGAAGCAGGTAGCGATAACGCCGGAATTGATTTTTTTCTGTCGCCCAGATCGGTAAAGATCAGGCTGGTAAAAATAGTTCCCGAAAAAAACAGGAAATTTACAAACATTGCTGCTTGTATAACAGGGCCCATATGACCCCTGGTACTATAACTTATAAAACCCAGGACTAAGATTAACACTCCAATTAATACGCCTGTGGACATTAAGTACGTTTTGTATTGCTCGGCGGTGTGTTTCTTAAACAGATTAAGAAAGCGGGTAAAGTTGAAAGTTTCGTTCATGATAGCGTTATTTTAAAGATTCAATTACAGCAGTGTGATCATCAATTATCGCATTAAAGAGCAGCTCCATATCAACCTTGTTGTTGTGCTGTTGGTTATTGATGCTAATGGTATTATTGCCGATAGCGTTAGACGCGGTATATAATACTCCCTCTTTATTGGCATTACCCGACGTGGTAAAAAGTAAGCGGTCGCCAATATCATCCAGGCTCTTGTTCAGCACAATTTCCTTTTTGTGAAGGACAAGTAAGGTATCAATCAGACTGTCCAGATCTCTTACCTGGTGGGTAGATATGATCATACAGCGGTCTTCTGTGATTGAAGAGGCCATGATTCTTCTGAACTGAACTTTTGAAGGAATATCAAGCCCGTTAGTCGGCTCGTCCATAATCAGCAATGAGGTATTGGTGGCCAGACCAAAAGTGATCATTACTTTTTTCTGCTGACCAAAAGACAACTGCTTTAAATTGTCATCGGGATTCACATTGAATTCAGCAAGTACTTTATAGAATTGTGCGTGATCAAATTTTGGATAAAAATGAGCCGTACGGCGAACATATTCATTCCCTGAAAGCGACGGCAGTTCCATCTCTTCCGGAATAAAAAACAATTCCTGTAAAAAAGAAGGAAGTCGCTTGGCTGCACTAAGGCCATTAACCTTGCAGGTACCCTCGGTTGGGAATACCAGTCCTGCAATGTTTTTAAGTAAAGTTGATTTACCTGCCCCATTTTTTCCCAACAAGCCATAAATATGGCCGGTCTCCAGGTTAAGGTTCAGATTCCAAAACAGAAGTTCTTTTTTCCTGTATCCGAAACTAAGGTTTGTTAATTCGATCATAGCGTTGTGAATAAAGTAGCACTGTAATACTTATGTAGTACAGTACAAATGTAGATATAGTATTTACATTTCCAAATTAATTCACAAAATATTTTTAATGATTGAATTACAAGCCCTTAGAAGGCATGTAGACCGGATTTTACTCCGGTTCTACAAAATCTAGATCTCTGTCGTGCGTCTCCGGAATAGTAATAATGGAGTAAAACCCGATTGCAAAACAGATGAAACCAACAATAGCCGCAGCATGTAGCTCTAATACAGTTGGTTTCAAAAAGCCGTACAAGGTGGTCATCCCTACCACTGTTCCTCTTACCATATTGGGGATGGTAGTAGCAGCAGTTGCCCTTATATTGGTGCCGAATTGCTCTGCACCAATGGTTACAAACATGGCCCAGTAACCAATACCAAATCCAAGCCACAAGAGCATCATATATATACCTGTGGCGGTGGTTATGCCGGCATATAGATAAATAATACTTCCGATTAAAGTAAACAACATGAATAACCCCACCGCTTTGCGCCTCGATTCCAGATAATAACTGATTACACCGCTCAGCAAGTCGCCTGATGCCAGCCCTACATAACACCACATCACTGCCAAACCGGGCTTAACATTTTCTGCAATGTGCAATGCCTTACCAAATTCGTTGCTAAAGGTGGCCAGAATACCGATCACATACCAGGTGGGCAATCCAATACCTATGCATTTCAGATAAAGCTTAAGCCTGCTCTTATCTGTAAAAAAGGAAAGCAGTGACCCTCTTTTAAGTTCATCAAAGTCCTGCATAGATTTAAACATGCCCGATTCAAAAACACCAATTCGAAGAAACAAAAGCAATATGCCTAATCCACCACCGGTGAAATAGGCATATCGCCAGCTAAAAAGTTCCACGGTAAAATAAGCGGCAACAGCACCAAGAAGCCCCACTCCTGCTACTACTGAAGCACCAATGGCCCTCAGCCTTTTAGGTAAACTTTCTGAAACAAGCGTAATACCCGCGCCAAGTTCTCCTGCCAAACCTACCCCGGCTACAAAACGGAATAGCTTATAAATGCTCACATCGTGTACAAACCCGCAGGCAAAATTGGCGATAGAGTAAGTAATTATGGATCCGAATAAAACCGACAAACGCCCTTTCTTATCACCAAGAACACCCCAAAGTATTCCCCCGATCAGCAAACCACTCATCTGCCAGTTTAAAATACTGGCACCCTGGACAGAGCGTTCCGCTTCATTTAGCCCAAGCTCCGTTAAGCTGGGTATGCGTACAATGCCAAAAAGCAGTAAGTCATAAATATCTACAAAGTACCCAAGTGCAGCCACAATTACGGGCGCACTCAGGAGATACTGGGTTGCCGTTCTTTCTTTAGTTACTTCCATTTTGTTATTGATAGGTAAACTCAACTGTGGCAGTACAGGCTTTATCTGAAATTGCCCTTATCCAATGTGCGCTGAACCCTTGTGGGAACTCATAGTTGATCGTTTTACCGGCAGGAACAGTAAAGGTTTTATAGGTGTGAAAGCCGGAAAGGTCAAAATCAACTTCTAAGGTGATCTTTACATCCTTATCAGCACTTAAGGAAACCTTCTTCTTATCATACCCCGTCATAAGATATGGCAGCGATGGTGTGCCCGACTTAACCGCAGCTCTTTCCCAAACGCCTCCATGGCCTGTAGGTTTGCCCATTTTCCATAGGTCATCAATTCCCCCGAACCAAAGTCCATCAGTATTTTTTTCATTGGCAAAGTAGTGGCCATCAGCTTTTGCCCCCTGTTTGGTTCCGCTTAGTACCAGTAACCCTCTCCACGTACAAAAATCTACGATCTTTTTATGGTGTGTGGTAATCGGACGAAGGGCTATGAAACCAGCCTCGCGACCAACCTCATAAAAGGTTCCTTGTATGTTCAGCATAAAGCGCTCCGACTCAACTTCGCGACGATCGCGATAAGGAAAAGTTTCGTAAGCATCCGATGTTTTTGGTAAACGGAAAGTTCCCGTTTTATCTTTGATAATCACAGAAGCCTCATCTACAGAATAGGTTCTACTTAACGACAGCAAACGCTTCATTTGAGAAGTACTGTCTACCGCTCCGTTAGAAAAGGTCAGTTTTTCATCAACTTCTACATACTGACTTTTGCCATTACTGGTCGACAATACCTGCAGGTTTTTGTTGAAGTTTGCAGGGCGAATGACCGTAGAACTAATCTCATCTTTGTCGGTAATATCGCTTAAAGTATTGAACACAGGATCTTGCTTTTCGTGCATTGTTCCGGTAAAATGGAAGAAAGCAGAAGCCCTACAATCCTTATCTGTTTTAAACCTTATCCAGGTAGCTTTAAAATCGGCCGGGAAAATAAAATTCACATAACCATTTTTTGGCACCTTAATTACCTTATAATCTACCCATTTATTATTCCCTGTTTTATCAACCTGTATGGTAAAACTCACTGCCTGTTCTGATGTTTGGGTTAAATGCAGCACTTTTTTGTTGAAATTATTGATCAAAAAGGCATCCGAAGTTGTGTTTGCTTTTACAGCATCGTTATCCCATGGGCCGCCCCAACCGGTTGCACCGCCCCATGTTTTTAAATCGCTCCATTGGCCAAACCAAAGGTTCGATTGAGAGCGACCGGCCATTGGATTTTGCAGTACAGTAGTCTCATCTGTAGCAATTACAATCTGATTGTTCCAGCTGCAAAAATCTGGAATATAGCGCAAGTGGCTGCTTAAAGGCGAAATACCTGCGCTGTTGTTTCTCGAAAAAGTTTTTGGAAAGTCGTACATCATGCCATGCATATCCATCAGCATTTTTCCATTGCCAACTTCCCTGATGCGTGGCCATTCGGTATACCATCCGCCTCTATGGTCGTAGGTACGTGCCGCTTTTGGCAAACGATAAGTATACCATTGTCCGCCATCAAGCAACTTCAAAATTACCGATCGCCTATCCCAGCCTATTGCCCATAGCGGACTTTTATCGTCTGGTGAACCATAAATACCACCGGGTCCTGTGATATCAGTAAATTGTTTTCGCTCTATGATTTTCCAGGTCTTACCATCCCAGCTTGCCAAAACACCCATTTCTTCTGGCCCCTTAGGCAAATCTCCTGCTTTTAGCATATCCTTCGTCAATTTGAAAACAGCATCCTCGCCGTTGTTCGCAACAACAAAGAGGTTTTGACCGGTATAGGCGCCTTTTCCATGCCAGCCGGGTACAGGTTTTTCAAATAGTTTCTTAACAGCAAGGCTATTTACATCAACCTCATACACCTTACCCTCCATATCATAGAAGTATACTTTGTTGGACGGATCAGTCAGGTGCCTTGCGGTTGCGGTCATCCTGCCTGGCATTACGGAAAAGGGAATTGCCCTTACTTTTCCATTTTTATCAATAAAATAGCTACTGGTGATCAGTTGATTCGATTCTTTATGGATCATCCTGTTAGCAGGAGTGCCGCCAATACTTTCCGGATGTATGGTTACATTCAGATCTGCATCTACGCTATAAAGCTTATCTGCACTTCCATTAGGGGTATGAGGAGAATAGGTAACCATCCATAGCTTATTTGCCCATGGGGTTATCGCTCCGATGCCATTTTCAAACCCCTCACCAAATCCTACAGTGCTTTTTTCTGTTTTTGGCCAGCCCTCATTAAACGTAGCTAAATGTGGATATACACCACTTACCTGCAGTGGTTTCGTTGTCTTCTGTCCGAATGTGTTCAAAGATAAAAGTAGTGCCGCCAGGGCAGCACAACTTTTTAAATTAGGGCTAATATTCATTTGTGTGTGTTATAGGTTAATAATTTAAGTTCTGAGTGATGTTGGGGTTTACCCTTCTTTCTACAGCCGGTATAGGCCACAGGTATTGCTTGTTTTTATCAAATTTCCTTTCAATAAGTGCCTTAACATCAGATCCAAAACCCGAGTAATCGGCTATGCCATCATCGTCGAGCGGAGTAATGCCCGGGAAAGGCCATTTTGAGCGGTTTTGATTTGCCGGATCAGGTAAACCAATGACTGGTTTTGTCAGTGCCTTTTCGGCCAGGTGCCAGCGGATCAAATCCATGTAGCGAAGCCCCTCTTTTGCAAATTCTACCCTTCTTTCTCTCCGTACAACTTTTCTAAGTTCTGTTAGATCTGTTGTCGTTACAGCAGGATATAAGGTGGTTTGTGCAGCAGTAACACCATAGGCTCTTGCCCTCACCTGGTTAATGGCATCTAAAACAGTAGCATTCGCTTCTCCCAGTTCTACCTTTGCCTCTGCATAAGTCAGCAGCATCTCGGCATACCTGATAATGATGGCATCGTTGTCTTCGGCAAGTCGGTCGGCCCAGGTTTGGTCAATACCCTTTTTCCAAAGGAAACCGGTATAGCTTGCAAATGCGGCAACCGCACGTGAATCTTTATTGGATACACTTTTGTTCTGTTTTGAACTATAAACCGTTAAAGAATCCGGATGCGGGGTATAATTGTACCCCAGCCATTGGGTGTTGAACTCCACAACAGTTGCCGTGAGACGGGGATCGCGGTTTTTGAAGGGCTGTTTAGGGTCGTACAAAGGCGACTCATCAATGGGTTTACCATCAGTACACTCATAAGCATCCACAATATCCCGTGTTGGCAATTGGGCGCCAAAGCCACCGGCATTTCTGGAAATATTGTCCTGCACATAACCTGCTCCGTTAAAAACCTGTTGGGCCTGATCTCTTGGAATACTGATAATTAGCTCTTTGCTGGTTTCACCTGCTTTTAAAAACAATTGAGAATAGCTGGCATTAAGGCTATAAACATTGGCCGCACCTAAATCCATTACTGCTTTTGCAGCATCGCGTGCCACGTCATATTTCCCTACATACAAAGCAGTTCGTGCTTTTACAGCTAAGGCTGCACCCTTGGTTAACCTTTTCACTTCGGCCTGCGCATAGGTCTCAGGCAAATTGGCGATAGCAAAATCAAGCTCTTTAAAAATAAAATCAAGTACCTGATCTTTACCGGTTCTGGTGATCCCGTATGATTCTTCGAGGGTTAAAGTGGTTGTTAATAAGGGAACGTCGCCAAAATGGGTAACCAGTTTAGCATATTGGTTTGCCCTGATCAAACGCATCTCTGCTTCCAGTCTCAACATCACTGCTGCTGGCGTATTGGCCGCAGCTTTATCTTTATTGGCTAGAAACGAGTTCGCTCTTGCAATGGCTTTGTAACAGTTTAACCAATAAGTTTGCACCGCAGCATCGTCGGCATTCATCGTGCCGCCGATCACTGCATTTGTTAACTGGCCGCGGTGCCACTCATTGTCGCCAAACAATTCGTTATCATTCCCCCAGAAAACCAGTCGGTAAAGGTCATTAACAGCCAGTTCCAATTCGGTTTGGTTGGAATAAAAATTCCCGGTCGAGGCCTCAGAAAGTGGATTGAGGTCGAGTTTATTGCAGGCCGAAAGACCTACAGATATGATGATAATTAAATAGAACTTTTTCATGATTAAAATTTTAAGGTTGCACCGGCCAATATTGTGGTTACAATTGGGTAAGCATAGTTTCCGGCTTCAGGATCCAGATATTTTGGAAACTTACTGGACGAAAACAGGTCGTTAGCTGAGACATAGAAACGGAACGACTGAATGCCTGCCTTTTTTATCCAGCTTTCCTTTAAAGTATAGCCCAGCGTAAGGTTTTTTACACGAAAGTAAGAGCCGTCGATTAACCAAAAGTCAGACAAAGTATAGTTGTTCGACGTAGAGGTACGCGATAACCTTGGATAAGTGGCCTGAAGGTTTTGCTCGGCAGTATTATTCGGGCTCCAGAATTTCCCAACCATTTCAATTGGTACGTTTCCAAAAGCTTCGGCAAATGGTTGGGTAACTTCGTCGTTTAACCGGCTTAACTTTTTCCCAACTCCCTGAAATACTGCACCAAAATCAAAGCCCATATAATCAAGTCTTATATTTCCTCCATACTGATAGCGGGGTAAAGCTCCGCCAAGCAACACCTTATCGTCGGTAGTGATCTTTCCATCATTATTCAGATCCTGGTAGCGGATATCTCCTGCTTTAGTGTTTGCATTTAGCACTGGTGCTCCCGCAACTTCTGCCGCTGTCTGAAATATCCCATTGGCTTTATAACCAAACCATTCATTGTATTCGCTGCCATTACGGATAATCTGATCACCTCTAAATTCTGTCCCTTTTAGATCTCCGATTTTTGATTTGGCGTCTGAAACGTTCGCTGCAACAGCGTAATTCACGTTCCCGATCTTATCTTTCCAGCCCATTTCCAGTTCCCATCCCTTCACATTTAATACCCCCGCATTTTGGTTAGGCTTGTCATATCCTAAGTAAAGCGGAATATCAAGCGGCAAAAGGATATCGTAAGTTTTCTTTTTATAGTAATCAGCAGAAACGGTTAACCTGTTATCAAGAAAAGCTGCATCTAATCCCACATCGGTGGTCTGACTGGTTTCCCAGCTGATATTCTCTACTGCATATACCTGTTGTCCGCCTCCTGTTAACGGGGTAACAACTCCATTCTGATAGAACAGTGCATTTGTAAAATCTATGGTTGCCTGGTAAGGATAGTAAGCGGGGTTATTGTTCCTGTCTAACAATCGTTCATTACCAGCACGGCCCCATGATCCTCTTAATTTAAGGAAAGAAAGCCAGTTCATACTTTTCATAAAGCTTTCTTCGGTAACTGTCCAGCCTGCCGAAACCGATGGGTATACCGCATTTCTGAATTTATCAGCAAATCGGGAAGATCTGTCTGAACGGATATTTCCCTGGATGTAATACTTGTTTTTATAATTGTACTGCAAGCGACTGAACAGGGAATGTAATCCTGATTCGTTTGCACTGCCCGAGTTGTCTCTCAGTTCTGTACTTCCGGCATTTAAGTAAGGAAAATCAACAAGGGCAAAACCGGTTCTGGAAGCACCCAAAGATTCAAGTGACCTGTAATTTTCTTCATAACCCACAAGCACATCAATGGTATGGTCTTTTGCAATCTCTCTGGTATAGTTAGCAAGCAACTGCCCGTTAATGCTAAAAGCCTCATTTCTGCCTTCGCTCAGGATAGTTTTAGGCTGGTTCACAATGGTACTTACACTGCCATCGGCATTGGTAAACTTTATTTGTTTAGAGAAATACTTGTCCTTATCCAGATCAAAAGTTGGTGCTACCTGCATGATCAGCGTAAGTCCCTGAATGGGTTTGTAATTAAACATAATGCGACCGCTGATTTGATTTGCAAGGGTTTTACTAAATCCTCCCTCATTGATCTGGGCAATTGGGTTTCTGCCATCCTTTCCAAAAGCCAAAAGCCCGTTGGAATAGAAATCATCATAAATTGGAGGCATAATACGCGCCTCATAAATGGGATTGTAGTTGTTACTTAATTCATTTGCATTGCCTTTGTTGGTTGTTCTTTTATAGGCAACATCTAAGTTGATATTCATTTTGCTGTTCAGCTGCAGGTCGTTGTTGATACGAAACAGGTACCTGTTGTAAGATCTGTTGTCGTAAAATGCTCCGGCATCTGAATAGCCCAGCGAAGCCTTGGTTTTTATTTTATCAGTTCCCATGGTAAACACCAGATCATGGCGTTGGCGTGGGGCCGATTTATTGGTCATAACGGTTTCCTGCCAATTGGTATTTGGATACTTATCCGGATCTGCCAGGTTGTTTTCCAGGTACTTGTCGATACTTGATTGTGGAAAAGGGCCGGTAGAAGCACCATCATTAGTAGCCTGCTCATTAAAGTAGCGCATATAATCCTGTACGCCTGCATATTCAGGTAATGCGGTTGCTCTTTGCACGCCATACTCGTAGTTATATTCCAGACTGCTCTGCCCCTGTTTAGCTCTTTTAGTAGTTACTAAAATTACGCCTGCCGCCCCTCTTGATCCGTAAATTGCAGCCGAGGCAGCGTCTTTTAGTACCGTAATGTTTTCAACATCATTTGGGTTTACATTATCAATATTGCTTACAGGCACCCCGTCCAGAATAATTAGCGGGCTGTTTGTTCCAATGGTAGTAATCCCCCTGATAGAGATGTTGGATCCGGAGCCGGGAGCACTGCTGGTACGGGTTACAGAAACACCGCCAACACTGCCTTGCAGGGCTTCAGAAACCTGAAGTGTTTGCCGCCCTCCTACATCCTTTGATCCTATTGAAGTTACTGCGCCGGTAAGGTCCTTTTTTCTTTGCGTACCATAACCAACTACTACAACCTCGTTGAGGTCCTTATTATCGACCAGCAGACCAATTTGAAGTGGTTTACCCGTAAGTTCAACAACTTGGTCCTGGTAGCCAACAAATGTTAACAGAATGGTTTTTGCTTCGGAAGGGGCATTTAAGGTAAACGCGCCTTCCACATTTGTACTTGTTCCCTGCCTGGTGTCTGTAACAGTAATACTAACACCCGCCAGAGGTTGTTTTGTGGTGGCATCGATAACTTTACCCGATACTTTTTTGGTTTGCGCGACGGCTGCATATTGCAGGCCTAAAAACATCGCCAGAAGTAATAATTTTCTTTTCATTTATATTTGGTTAAGTTTTAAAAAAGATTGTTATTTGTCAATCTGATTTAGTTTTGATTGGTTTAGTAAATTTATATCCCGTTTTACAGAATGAACCGCCAACACCATATCCAAAATATTGGTCAATATTTTAGACAACCTAACAAACTATAAAACAACCACTTACACCAGATGAATAGGTATTCTGAACAAGCTGAAAATTCAATATTTTTTCAACAGCTGGACATATGCTGTCAGAAGGTAGCTGAGCAGATCGGTGAAAAACCAATTTCTGATTGGACGAACAGCGACTATGTAAGGTTAAGTGGTTTATTGTCACGTAAAACATCCATTCATTTAAGCGAAAGCACCCTTAAAAGAATCTTTGGAAAATCTAAAACATCTACCCGGTATTATCCACAAAAGGCAACACGCGATGCCCTTGCGAAATTTATAGGCTACAGAGACTGGTACGAATTTGAGTTTAAGAATCCCATTATAGATGTAAAAACCGGATTAGTACAGAAGGCACCTGCAAAAACCCCTGAAACGCATAAGCAGGAAAGCAATAAGAAAATGTTATACTTTATTGCTTTTATAGTACTGGTTACGTTTATTGCGATAGTACTATTAAGAAAACCAGATACAGGCACGGATCTTTTTGCCCAGAACGTAAAGCTGAAGTGCATAAACCCCGAAGGACTTACTCCACATTCGGCTATATTTAAACTGGACGCAGCAGGACCATTGCCTGATTCATCTTCTAATTTCTCTGTTGATTTTGGTGATGGTAAGATAAAGAAGGTTAACCTCTCAGACAGCCTTTTTAATCATTATTACGAAATCCCGGGAAGGTACTACCCTATGCTGTTGTATAAGAAAAGACCCATCGATACCGGATATGTTTATCTGCAAAGTAAAACCTGGAGTGCCATTACTTCTGTGATGCAGGATACCACAAGAGTATACCCGGTTTTAGTAAAAGATTTAGGCCTTAGAACGCCAATTACGGTATCAGCAAGAGAAGTTTACAGTGCCGGTGTGGATACCAACCGCACGTTCTTTGTTCATTTTTCACACGTAAGACCTACCAATATCAACGGAGATAATTTTGAACTGACGGTGCACGTTGCCTCTTCCGAAAACAGGGCCGGTGTAAGATGCTCACAAGCAGATCTGTTTATTTACGGAGAAAAGGATAAGCATGTGTTTGGCATCATTAAACCCGAATGTGTGGCCTGGGCACATTATCAGTTTTCTGAAGATGTTAAAGATGGCGCAAAATATGACCTTAGGGCGCTTGGACATGACCTGAGTACCGGCGCTGATTTAAAGCTTCGAATTGAAAACAAACAGGTTAAACTATACATCAACTCTAAAGAAGCTTTTAAAACACAGTACAACAAATCAATTGGTAAGATAATGGGAGTTAAACTGACAATAGCAGGAATAGGCTATTTCGAAAACTTACATATCTCAGACCTGAAGACAAAAGAAACATTCTGATCTTATTTAACAGGAACCGCTTTAAACTCGAATAAGGAAACTTTTGTGTTATTGGTACTCACCGTTACAGAAAACGCATACTCCTTCCCTTTTTCAAATACCTGATCTGTAAGCAAACTAACTTCTGTTTTACCGTATGGCTGTAGTACCGGAACCGCTGCTATGCCTAAAGTTTTCTTCTCGTTACCAACAAGACAGGTAACCTCTAAAACGCTTTTTTTAGACACTACCTGGCCAAAATTTTCTACCTCTATTTTTAGTTTGGTTTTATTATTCTCTGAGCTAAATACCGGTTTACGGGCTGAAAGAATGGCCTCATTATAGTTTAACCATGGCACACGGGTGTATCCGTAAAGCAGCTTACCTGCGGTAGATTTCCCGATCAGCTTTGGTGCAAATTCCTCTTTTGTGATGCCACTGCCTTTGGCATCAAAATTTACAATCAGATCTTTGTTTGATTTTACCACACTTAACACCTTGCTGCCCCTGCCAAAGTTAACTTCTGTTGACGCCCCAAAACGAAGGGATTTAACATCTACATCTATTTGCGGGTTAAAGCCTTTTTCGGCTGCAATTTTAACGCTGATCACTTTGGTTTTAGCTGTCGGCATTTCCTTGTTCAGCATGGTCAGCAAAACCCCCGGGTTCAACGGTACGCTGATGTTTTTGGAACTATGGCGGTCGCTGGCTTTATCATCTGCCTTAGAAGTATCTATTACTGCAAAGTTCGCCTGAATAGCTCTTCCATAATTATCCTGAAGCACTTTAATACGTTCAAATTTATACCAGTCTTCCACCTGTCCGTCTTCATGTTTAGCTACTCCAATGGTATATGCCTCTCCGGGATCTGTAACCCAGTTAACCCCATCTTTTGAGCGTTGGTAAAAGGCGATTCTGCCTAACCAGTCGTTCACAATTAAATGGTATTGAACATTGTCGCGCCACACCACCGGATCCTCAAACTCGCCCTTTACATTGGGGTATACCCTTCTGTCGGTAATTTGATTGTAAGCAGAAATTCCTGTTTTACTGATCCATACACCACCACCTCTGCACACCATAAGGTAAGAGCCGTCTTCTCTTTGCGCAAAGGTTAAATTAGACAGGCCCTCGATAATCGGGCGATCTCTTTTCTCAAAATCAAAATGCTTTAATTCCCATGGCCCGTTTAAACTATTTGAAATGTAATATCCGTCAATAATATAAATCACATATCTGCCGTCTTTGATCCGGAAAACTTCAGGATTATGCCCTTTGCCTATAGTGTCTTTTACCACAAAAGGGCCAATTGAGTTATCGCTTACCGTATGGTAAACAATTGAATTTGGCCACTCGGCATGACCTTTCGCCGAACTTTCGAGCCAGCCGGCTACATAAAGGTGATAGAGTTTATCCGATCCTAAAATTATTTTCCCTCCCCAATAAGATCTGATGCGGTCTTCAATACCATTATCTACGTACCTTGGCAATACACCTTTGGCACCCCAGGTATCACTGCTGAGCTTGCCTTTTGGCATAGGTAACAAACGATCTTTAAACCGCCCGCCTTCTACCAGCTGATCCCATTCAACAGGTCTTGGCCTTTCCGTGATTTGGGCAATAAGCATGCAGGGTGTTAAAAATAAAACACAAAGGATGAGGGGAATAAACAGGTACTTTTTCATTTCATGAGATCAACTAAATTCGGTAACAAATAAAGCACATTCTGAAACCCGTAATTTTGATTTCTTATCCATTCATTAAGTAATATTAACATTCAGTGATAATACTCGCCCATACGTTTCAAAAATTCTTCAGATTGTATCAATTTACAGATAAGAGCTGAAACACTAAATATTTTATAATAAACTTGTTCTTTAAACACACAAAGCCATTTATAAACATGAACGTTAAGAAATCACTCATCTTGGCATTTGCTTCGATCCCGTCATTGCTCTTTGCGCAAAACAGCCCTGGAAAGCAATATGTATACAACCGTGCGCCGTTAACCGCCGACACGTACATACAGCTTCCCCTTGGCAGTATAAAAGCCAAAGGCTGGTTATTGAAACAATTGGAATTTCAAAAAGATGGCGCAACCGGACATGCCGAAGAACTTTATCCGGAGGCATCTAACCTTGGCCCTGAATCTGATTGGCTGGGTGGCAATGGCGAAGGTTGGGAACGTGTTCCTTATTACGTAAAAGGACTTATAGCACTGGCTTATACATTGGATAATCCTGAATTAAAAGCAAAATCGCAGAAATGGATAAACTGGACATTAGACCACCAGCAGGCGAACGGAGCTTTTGGCCCAGCAAAAATGAACGACTGGTGGCCAAGAATGCCAATGATGTATGCCATACAAAGTTATTATGAGGCTACCGGCGATGAACGGGTGATTGGTTTTTTTACCAAATATTTTAAGTATCAGCTGGAGAACCTGGATAAAAAACCACTAACGGAATGGAGCAAATCTAGAACCGGCGACAACATAGAATTGGTATTGTGGTTATACAACAGAACTGGCGAAAGGTCGCTGCTAACCTTAGCAGAAAAACTAAAATCACAGGCCTATCCTTGGGCAGATATCTATACAAATAACCAGTTCTACCATTATGGCGATGATTTCCATACCAAACACAGCGTTAGTGTTGGTCAGGCGCTTAAACTTCCGGCAATTTACTCACAGTTGAACAACACTCCATTTTACAGAGATGCAACTGAAAAAGGAATCTATAATTTAATAAGAGATCACGGACAGGCATCGGGCATTGCATCGGGAACAGAATTCCTGGCTGGCAGAAGTTCCTTTCAGGGAACGGAGACTTGTACCGTGGTAGAATGGATGCAAAGTCTGGAAACCACAGCCCGAATAGTTCATGATGCACAGATTGGCGACAGACTGGAGAAAATTGCTTTTAACACCTTGCCATCGCAGTTTAGCAGAGACATTAAATCTCATTTATATTATACACAGCCCAACCAGGTGGTATGTAAGCACGGTAACTCTGGTTTTGATGAGGACTACGATGGAGGAATCCTTTTAAGTCCGTACTCCGGCATGGGATGCTGCAGGTACAACATGCACATGGGATGGCCTTATTTTGTAAAAAACAGCTGGGCAGCAACTCCTGATAAGGGTTTGGCCGTAATTGCCTATGCACCGGTTGAGCTGAATGCTTTTGTAGCTGATGCCGTTCCCGTTAAATTGAATGTGGTGACCAACTATCCTTTTGAAGAGCAGATCAGAATTAAAATAGACTTAGCAAAGGCTGCCACTTTCCCATTGAAATTAAGAATACCCGAATGGTGTAAAAATCCGCAAATAGCGGTGAATGGCAAAGCATTATCGAATGTTAAAACCGGTCAGGTTTATACCGTAAACCGATCATGGAGCAGCAATGACGAGGTAGTACTTAATTTCCCAATGGAAGTAAAAGTATCAGATCAGGTAAACCAATCGGTTACTGTAGAACGTGGCCCCTTGGTGTATGGATTACAGATGAATGCTAAATACAGTATTCGTAAAAAACATCCTGTAGAAGGCTTTTTTGACTATGAGGTGTCCTCTGCTTCGCCCTGGAACTATGGATTGGTGATAGATCGTAAGAATCTGGCTGCTTCGGTAAAAGTTCAAAACACAGCTATGCCCGAGAATCCGTTTATCCAAGCCACTACGCCTGTTAAACTGAAAGTCTCTGCAAAGAAAATACCTTCATGGACCATGGCTTATAATAAAATGCATGCCTTTGAAGTACCAAGAAGTCCGGTTGCTTCATCGGAACAGACAGAAGAAATAACCCTTACTCCTTTTGGAAGTGAAAACATCAGAATCAGTAATTTTCCTGTAATTGGCACGCCTGAAAGTCCGCGTAAGTTGTTTAAAGAAAACTTTGACAATGCTACAGTTAAAGACTGGTTGTTATATGGCGGCAGCTGGTTTATTAAAGATGGAGCAATCCACGCCGCATCTAACAAAGGTTCCTGGGGATATGGGATCCATGGTTCAAAAGCGATTGCGAGCAGTACCATGTTTAAGGACCTGAGCTACGAGGCCACCGTACAGCTAAACTCAAAAGGAAATGCCGGTCTGGTTTTTAGAGTGACGGATGCGGTACTTGGTGCAGATATGTATAAGGGCTATTACCTGGGAATTGATGCAGAAACAGGCACGATCCAATTGGGCAAATCATCTGACCAGAAATGGGTTGCACTTGCATCAGAACAGCAAAAATTAGAAATAGGAAAGTCGTACAAGGTTAAAATAGAAGCCAAAGGCAGTGACATTAAGGTATACTTTAACGGATCAGAAAAGCCATTGATATCTGTAAAAGATTCAGAATTTAAAAGCGGTATGATTGGCGTTAGGGCCTATGATTCACTGGCAAGCATTGATAATTTACTTGTTAAAGAAGTGAAGTAAAAAAAGGGGTATCAAATTGAAACCCCTTTTTATAATTTATACCCTTCCGGCAAATTAAACCTTTTTAGGAGGCAGATCAAACGCCACAGCCTCATGCTCAAAATGACCATTATGAGATCCATCGCAAAATGGTTTATTTTTTGAAAGTCCGCAGCGACAAATTGATAGCGCAGTTCTGCCCTGCAATCCGTACACTTCACCATTCTTGTCAACGATTTCAAAATCGCCTTCTATCTTTACCGATCCGTTATTGTTAATTGTAAGCTTCGTTTTTGACATCTATTTTTAATTTTGGCCAAAGCTAAAACAAAGTAAACAGACCAGGCAAGATCATTTCAATTTAGAAACGTTCTCTGTTTAATCCATATTGCGGACACCCTTCGCCACCAATTCCAATTTTGAACTATCGGTTTCAGGAAACGGTATCTCTTAATAATTTAGCCTTGGCTGGGGCGTAATAATATTTAAACCATAGCTTGTCTGCTAAATAAAGTGTAAAGCCAAGTGGGAACGAGAGTAAAACAAGCGCCTTACCCCATCCGGTTCCTATGCTGTTATACTGGCGCAAAAAAGATTCAGAATGCATTCCGTAACGGGAGAGCTGAGCGGCTCTTTTGAAAAAGAATACGGGCGAGCTGAAAAACCAATGTGGCAGGTCTTCATTCACTACATCAACATCACACATAGTTAAACCTTTGGCATTTCGGATTCTGTTTGCTTTGCCACTCAGATTGCCAAAACCAGAGCCTGTTGGGATAAAATAAGTTCGCACTACTGTATTGATGCAGATGTACTGGTATTGTCGCCCCAACCTATTCCAAATATAACTTTCGGGTACAAATTTATAGCCCTCTGCTTCTGGATATGGATTCTTCTTTAACAATGCGGTACGCATTAAGCCAAATTTTTCACCTATTATTTTATACTTAAACTGAAATTCACCTCCTGTAATGGTGATGTGATCTGCAGGAAATAAGTCGCCGACAACCTGTTTTGTAATCGAATCCTCCACCAAAGCACATACACACCAATACTTATCCCTTACATCCGGTGAGAGGCTTTCCCATTCATCAACTAAGGTTTTAAGCCCATCGTGGCAAAGGGCATCATCGGAATCAAGTATTGCACACATTTCACCGCTTGCAAGCTTTACGCCCTGATTTACGGCAGAGGGCTTGCCCCCGTTGGGTTTCTGATAATAATTAATATTTAAAGGCGACTCACGCTGCCACGCCGACACGGTTTCTGATGTATCATCTGTAGAGCCATCATCAACAATAATCCACTCAAAATTTTTAAAAGACTGTTTGCTCAACGACTCATAACAACGATGAAGCGTATCAGCACGATTATAGGTAGGAGTGATAATCGATATAAACATAGCTATGCTAATAAATTAAAATATGGTGGTCCGTCTGGTCCTGACAAATGCCTGTTACGAGGTTACCGTAGCCAGCTAATCCCTATATTATCAGTAAGTTGAAATTACTAAAAAACTAATTGATATACAAGTAATATTAATGCAGCTATGCTCCTGCCGTCATAGCTGCATTAATATTGTATTTATTTTGAAAGTAATGCCAAAACCGCTTTACCAACTGCATGTGCAGACTGGGGATTTTGTCCGGTAACCAATCGCTGATCAGTTACTACATGCTCTTGCCAGGGGGCCGATTTTTCATAAATGCCACCTCGCTCAATCAGCTTATCTTCCAATAAAAAAGGAACAACTTTATCCAATTTAACGGCTACCTCTTCCTCATTGGTAAAGCCGTTCACTTTCTTACCAGCTATCAGGTACTTGCCATCGCGCAATTTAATGTTCACAATCCCTGCAGGACCATGACAAACCGCACTGACAATACCGTTATTTTCGTATATTTTAGTGGCTATTGCCGAGATTTCTTCGTTATCAGGAAAATCCCAAACCGCTCCATGCCCCCCTGCATAATAAATAGCTGAATATTCTTCGGGCTTTATCTCAGCAGGTTTTAAACTATGATTGATTTTATTGTGATAATATTGGTCGTCCCAGAATTCCTTATTTACTGCATCTCTTAAATCCAGGCCATCAACCGGAGGCTGACCTCCCTTCGGGCTAACAAAATCTATTTCATAACCCGCATCTTTTAGTACTTTCCAGGCATGGGTTACTTCACCCAGGTAATAACCTGTGGGATCACCGGTGCTTCCTTTTTTATCGTGGCTGGTAACCACAAACAGAATTTTCTTTTTCATAGTATTTGCTTTATTTTTTGATTGTGCCGCCGCAGACAAGGTTAGGGAGATGAAAATGGCACACGCAGCAAGAGCCATCATTCCTTTTTTGATCAAATTCATTCTATATAAGATAAAATATAATGATGCAAAGTTGGAACAATAATACGACAGCAAAAAGGATGCTAATCACAAAATAATTGTGATTACACGCACACTATGGATGGCTTAACCGGCTTAGGGTTTCTCTTGACACCCCTAAATAAGATGCCAGTAAAGTTTTAGGAAGACGCTGGAGCAATTTTGGATTCAGTTTAAACAGACGGTTATATCTTTCCTGAGGATTTTTATTGAGCAACAGCAGGATACGCTGTTGCAGTGCAACATACCCAACATTGGATTTTTTTCGAAAGAAATTGGCAATGCTATGTAATTCATTGCACAGCTTTTCCTTATTATCTCTCGATAAAACAAGCAATTCACAGTCTTCTATACAATCTATAGCAATTGTTGCCGGGGTGCAATTCATGTAGGCCTGAAAATCGGTGATCCACCAGTCTTCCATGGCAAACTGCAGAATGTGTATCTTCCCGTCTTCGTCTGTATGGTAGGCTTTAAGCAATCCTTTTACTACCCAATACTCGTTGTGGACCTCACTATCTTCCTGTACCAGGAATTGATGTTTCTTAAGCTTTTTACTGCTGAACATTGAAGAAACATATTCGAATTCGGCATCCGTTAATGGAGTAATTTTTTCTATATGTTGCTTTAACGCACTATTCATTACAAAAACAGGTTTTTGAAGGAAAACAAATCTATTTACTTTTTTTGAATTTCTGCTCTGGCATGAAAGTAGTACTATCAATTTGTACTAAAACAAAAAGGAATGAATTTACCATCGTTTAAGCGGATCAATTTTAAAAAGGTAAGAACGGACATCCAGGGAAGCTTTACGCAACTGGCAGCAGGTGGCTTTAAGCAGATCTTTAATCAGATTGACCAGCTGAACATCAAAAAAGGTGTGGATGCTATGGGGATCGATAAATTTACCAATCAATGTGCTTTATTGGCAGCAGGCTCAGGATTAATTACCGGAGTGGGTGGCGTTGGCACCATGCTTATTGGTACACCGCTGGATGTGATTAACATTATCACTCAGCAATTTAGGGTTACCCTGGCTATTTCTTACCACAATACCGGCAAGTATAAAATCAGTTTTGACGACTTTTTTAAGATTGTAGCCTCATCTGTTAAGGCCGATGCCAAATTGGCCATCAGCAAAAACATTATGGAAGAGGTTGCAGAGAAAATACTGATGAATTTAGGATCTAAATTAAGCAGACGCTTAGTACCGGTGGCAGGCGGCGTGATTGGCGGGACTATTAATTACTTATTTATTAAAGGTTTAGCAAATGAATTGAGAAAGAAGGGTACTTAAATCTGACTACAACAACAGTAGATTCGGCTACATACCCCTGCTTTATCCTGCAGACCTTTGGAGTATCAATAAAATTATACTCCGATGAAAATAACAATCACAGGTTCATTAGGTCACATTAGCAGACCATTAACCAAAACATTAGTACAACAAGGTCACCAGGTTACCGTAATAAGCAGTAACCCGGACAAAAAAACTGAGATAGCAGATTTAGGTGCCATACCTGCTATAGGTTCTTTAGAAGATGTAAACTTTTTGACAGAAACCTTTACCGGCGCAGATGCAGCATATACCATGGTGCCACCCAACAATTACTTTGACCATAGCCTTGATCTTCTTGCTTACTATCGCCAGCTTGGTCAAAACTACGCCGATGCCATTGAAAAATCCGGGGTAACACGCGTAGTTAACCTGAGTACCATTGGTGCCCATTTAGAACAGGGTTCGGGTATTCTGCTTGGTGCACACAATGTTGAAGGTATTTTAAATGGGTTATCGCCAGAAGTAGCCATTACCCACATCCGCCCTACATCCTTCTTTTATAATCTATATGGCTATACAGATATGATCAAAAACGGTGGCGTTATAGCCGCAAACTATGGTGCGGAAAGTATTATCCCATGGGTTTCGCCAATAGACATTGCTGCCGCGGTTGCCGAAGAATTAGTAATACCATTTACCGGCAGAAAAGTACGCTATGTAGCCAGCGAAGAACTTACTGGCGACCAAACTGCACGTATTTTAGGAACTGCCATAGGCAAGCCTGAGTTGAAATGGGTGATCATTTCTGATGAAGAAACGCAAAACGGTTTAGAATCAATTGGAATGAACCCCCGCATTGCAGCTGGCCTGACTGAAATGTATGCAAGTCTTCATAACGGTTTGTTGGCAGAAGATTATAACCGCAATAAACCGGCAGTTATGGGAAAAGTAAAATTGAGTGATTTTGCAAAAGAATTTGCCGCGGTCTTTAACTAAAATGATTAATTTGTGATATGGCCAGTACAGCACCCCATAGATTTAAAACGATCAGCGAATTTCATAAGTTCAGGGAACTACCTAAACCCGAACATCCGCTGATTAGCGTGATTAACGTAGAAGCGATATCGCGTTTGCAAGACAGTGAACCGGTTAGTCTGGTGTTGGATTTTTACTGCATTGCGCTAAAAAGAAACTTTAATGGCAAAATGAAATACGGCCAGCAGGCTTATGATTTTGATGAAGGCATTATGACTTTTATGTCGCCCGGACAGGTTTTTAGCATTGAGGTGAACAATAACGAGAAATTGAAACATTCAGGATGGATACTCTATATCCATCCCGATTTTCTTTGGAATACCCCGCTGGCCAGAAAAATAAAGGAATACGAATACTTCGATTATTCTGTGCATGAGGCCCTGTTTCTATCTGAAAAAGAAGAGGAAATGATTTCCGCCATTATGCTAAACATTGAGCAGGAGTACCAGGCTAATATAGACAAGTTCAGTCAGGACCTTATTATAGCTCAACTAGAATTATTGCTAACTTATGCAGGAAGGTTTTACAACCGGCAGTTTCTTACTAGAAAAATAAGCAGCCATAAAACCTTAAACAAGCTGGAAGACCTACTTACCGAATATTTTAACAGTGACGATTTAATGAAAAGGGGCCTCCCTACCGTAACATACATTGCGGAAGCACTAAACGTATCACCCAGTTATTTAAGTGGCTTACTTAAAACATTAACTGGCCAAAGTACCCAGCAACATATACATGAAAAGCTGATTGAAAAAGCAAAAGAAAGATTATCTACCACAACTTTATCTGTAAGTGAAATAGCCTATACCTTAGGTTTTGAACATTCACAGTCGTTTAGCAAGTTATTTAAAAAGAAAACCAATCTTTCGCCTTTAGAATTCAGAAATGCATTTATTTAGCTAAATTATCCTAAAGAAAGCCAAACAGTAAAATATTCTTGGAAAGAAGTTTTGTTCAAATCAACTTATTGTTAACTTGGCACAGTTGATGCTTTTGTCTAAGGTATAGAAATGGCTCTTAATTGATAAATAAATACATATATGTTAATAATCAATAGTTTTGAAGAATATAAATCGCATTTAGGCAAAGAGTTAGGTATTTCTAATTGGCATAAAATAGATCAGGAACAGATTAATAAATTCGCTGATGCAACATTGGATCACCAATGGATTCATGTTGATAAAGAAAAAGCGGAAAGCGAAGGTCCATTTAAGGCTACAATAGCACATGGATATTTAACCTTATCGTTAATTCCATACTTATGGAAACAGATTGCCGATGTTCGCAACATTAAAATGGAAATAAACTACGGTATAGAGTCTTTTAGGTTTGGCCAGGCCGTTTTAGTTGACAGTGAGGTGCAACTAAAGGCTAAGCTTAATTCGATAGCAAACTTGAGAGGTGTTACCAAAGTTGTTATTGAAGCTACGCTTATCATTAAAGATCAACCGAAACCAGCTTATACCGGGAATGTAGTATTCCTGTATCATTTTATATAACATATTTAAGATCGAATTTCACGACGCATAAACAGATAATAGGAAAGCGCAAAACAAGCTGCGGTTGCTCCTATAAGACCACTTACCTGAGGCCACACGATCATTAAGCTCTCTCTAAATGGCAAAGGCGCAGGTATTGCACCGGCCATTTGCTCCATCGTCATCGGGCCAAGACTTCGAACGGATGGCATCAGCATGGTTGTGCTTGCATCTGTATAAAGCTGGTTGGGTGCGATTCGCAACAGATCGAGGATAAACTCGTTGTAACGCAGGATTTGGTCCTGACTCAAAAAACTGGGATCAGGCAGAATGGACCTGATTGCAAGGTTGACAATAATCTGGTAAAATACTGTAAAAAATAGCCATATACCTATAGCGGTAAGCGCTGAAGTAGCCGCTTGCCTGAACTTAATAGATAGTACGATAGACAAACTCAGCCAAAAGCCTACATAGATAACGCTGATCACCACGAAGCCTAATATCCTTAACAGTTCCTGTGGCTCCATCCTTACCCCTGTCAGGATCAGACCTCCTCCTGTCATCAACAAAGTTAATACGAAGAATAAGGTGCCGACCATGATCATGGCACTTACAAACTTGGCCAGCAACAGGTTGTCCCTATAAAGGGGCTGTGCCATAATTCTTGTAAGCGTTCCGTTGTTCTGCTCTATATTGATCGCATCGAACCCCAGACTGATACCTAATAAGGGCCCAAGAAAGCTCAGAAACACATGGAAGGGCGGCGTGGAATTATCAGTGGTAGTTAATAACTTAAGGTATAGAAAAGTGTGATCCGGATCATTGGTATTGCTTATGGCTGAGCGGATATTACCTAAGGACACGTACATTGACCCAATGAAGGTTAGTATGATCAACCCGATAAGCACAATAAAGCGCCAGCTTCGGATATGATCTGCCATTTCCTTGTGAAGAACTACACCAAAGGGACTGGATTTCCGGATGCCTTTTGCGGTCTTATATATATTAATTTGACTGTTCATGGTTTTCAATTAATGTCTTCAAAATATTGTTGATAGATGTCATCCAGTCCATAGTCTTTTTGACGTACCCCAAGGATGTCGTATCCGTTTTCAACAAAAAAGCGGACCAGTGCCGGTGTAATGTTCTCTTTACATTCAAACACTATCGTTTCTTTATCCATTGTAATCTGTTTAATGGCTTCCCATTGCTCCAGTTCCTGTTGCAACGACCAGGGCTGAGGAATAGCATGTGCTGACTTTATAGATACAACATGTCCCATATGACCAAACAAATCGGCTGATAAGGTTTCTATATTGCCCTGGGCCAATAATTTGCCTTTTACAAAAACCCCTACCCGATCGCATACTTGCTGAACGTGATGTAAATGATGTGAAGAAAGCAGAACGGTCAATTCCTGCTCTTTGCTTAAACGCTTTATAAGTGTCAGAAACTCTTGTACGCCGCCCGGATCAATTCCCAGGGTTGGTTCATCAAGAATGATCACATCTGGTTGCTTAATTAATACTTCGGCCAGGCCAAGGCGTTGTTTCATACCTCGGGAGAAAGTTGATGTTTTCTTGGTCATCACCGAAGAAAGCCCAACAATCTCCATCAGTTCTGACGTTCGTATTCTGATTTCATTTTCGGAGAGGCCATTTAATCTTGCGATGTACTTTAGGTTTTCAAGCGCTGTCATGTTATCATAAAAGCCTAAACTATCGGGCATGTAACCTACTTTTCTTTTTACAGCAATAGGGTTACTTGTTGCATTATAGCCACAAACAAATGCAGTACCATCTGTTGGATCAGTAAGCCCCAGCATCATGAGTATAGTTGTGGTTTTACCTGCTCCGTTAGGCCCCAGCAGTCCAAAGATCTCGCCTTTACTGATATTGAGGCTCAGATCATCTACGGCTCTTTGAGGGCCATAACATTTGGTTAGGCCCTTCAGTTGTATTATAGGATCCTTCATTTCTTCTATCTTCTACCATACTTGCGGATCAGATAATATATCAGTGAAATGGCTAAGAGGATAACCAAAATACCGATCCACCCAGAGAGTAATGAGGTTGTAACAACCATCCTGAAGGCTGCCTGGGCGTTGCCATTACTATTTGTTGCGGTAAAGGTAGCAGCGTAGTCTCCTGCGATGGTTTTATCCGGAACTTTAAGCTTTGCAGTTACATTTACGCTTTTCCCTGGCTCCACTTGTTTAAGTTTGGCAGGTTCAAAGGAAGCTTCCCAATTAGTAGGCAATTGCGATGTGAGTTCAACATCATTCAATGGCAGCGTACCCGAGTTCTTTACCTCTAGAAGGATTTCCTTATGGTTACCGGAGGTAAGCTCTTCGCTCAGCTTCCCGGTTGGTGTAGTTAAGGTTATTCCATAGGACCCTTTTACAACTGCCTCCAGATTTAGGGACAGGGTATCCTTATTTGCAACTGCCTTTACAGGTATTTTGTACTTGCCGGGTGTGGTGCTTGCTGTGGCATTGATCTCTATAGATACATCTCGGGATGTACCCGGGTCAATATTTAAAGAGGCCACCTGATTACCATCTACCTTGTAACTGATTATCCAGCCGATCGGCAAACTCGTTTTGAACTCGTACAGGGCCTGCTTTGCAGATCCATTACGTAAGGTCGTATTGTAACGAAATGTCTCGTTCGTTGCGGCTTCGATATTGATCAGCCTTGCCGTAAAAGCTGATTTGCCGTCGATAGTTGCAGCCTGACCTTGGGCATGCAATCCCGGGTGTAATCCAAAAAGGAATAGAAAAAACAATAAAGATTTGCACCTTCCATGAAGGTGGGTAAGTGAGAAATTTACTAACATGATCTAAACACTAGAATTTATAATAATAGCCTAAAAAAATGTCGGTTCAATAGTTTGTCTGTGGGAGCAAATCAAAAAAACAAAATAAAATTTTCAAACTGATTTAACATTTTTTAACATTTATAGGTTCTCAGCCAATTAATACGATTTCAACAAACAATCATGTACATCCATTGAAAACTACGGATCAATCCCAAAACTACCAGAGTGAGTGCTGTAGGTTTAAAAGTCGACGTTTAGAAACGGAAAAAGCCGTTCTTCTTATCGAAAAACGGCTTTTTTGTTAGTGGGCCATGATGGGCTCGAACCATCGACCAAAAGATTATGAGTCTTCTACTCTAACCAACTGAGCTAATGGCCCCGTAAAATCTTATTAGATTTTGCGAGTGCAATGTTACATATTTGTATCCAATTATGGAAACAGTTTTAGCACAAAAAATAAAAAATATTATTTTCGATTATGGCAACGTTATATTCGAAATAGACTTTGTAAGGACTCAAAATGCTCTTTTACAATTAGGTATAACCGATGTTCAGCAGTTCTTTGCCCATAAAAATCATAATGAAATTTTTAATGATTTTGAAACAGGATCTATCTCTCCGGCCCAGTTTCGCATTAAAATACGCGAAGCAGCCAACAATCCAGGGCTGACAGACGAACAAATTGACAGCGCATGGAACAGTTTATTGATTGGTGTTCCCTCTGCTGCGGTACACGACACGCTGCTTACAGTAAAAGAAAAATACCGCACTTTTCTACTTAGTAACAATAACGAAATTCATTACAACTGGATTGTAGATTACCTGAAACGGGAATATAATGTCGATGATAATAACCACCTGTTTGAAAAAACATATTACTCTCAGCAAATGTTCCTTCGTAAACCAAATGTTGAGATATTTGAACAGGTCATCAAAGAAAACAACCTTATACCAGAGGAAACATTGTTTATTGATGACAGCCCACAGCATCTTGTTGGAGCTAAACTGGCAGGACTTAATACACTTCTAATGGATAAGCACCCTAAAGATCTGGAGCAATTTTTAACTGATCATCATATCTTATAGTTAAATTTGCCGCATGACCGAAAAAAGATATAAATCTCTTAAGGAATTTTATCCTTTCTACCTGAGCGAACATAGTAATCTTACTAGTCGGATATTACATTTTATCGGAAGCCTGTTAGCCGTATTACTATTGTTTACCGCTGTATTGTTTCACGACTTACGCTTTATGATTGGCATTCCAATAGTTGGATATGGCTTTGCCTGGGTAGGACATTTCTTTTTCGAAAAAAACAAACCTGCTACGTTTCAGTATCCGGCCTATAGTTTAGCCTGCGATTTCATTTTATTCTGGGACTTACTAACGGGGAGCCAGCCTTTTAAAGTAAAGAAGTAAATTTAACTTCACTCCGTCATCTCGACGATAGGAGAGATCTTTTGCTTATGAGATTCAAGAGATCTCTCCTATCGTCGAGATGACGTATTACAATCTTCTTCTTTTCTTTTCTTTTATAATCAACCCAAGCTCGCGGCTCGTTTGTCCGGCAATGGAAGTATTTTCCTGAGCTCTTCTGAAAAGATACGGCATTACCGCTTTAACTGGCCCGTAAGGCACGTATTTCGCTACGTTATAACCGGCGTCCGATAAGTTAAAGCTTAAATTATCACTCATTCCCAATAACTGGGCAAAATAAACATGAGGATGATTGTGCGCAATCTTATTCTGATCAAGCAAATCTGCCAATAACCTGCTGCTTTCTTCATTGTGAGTTCCGCAGACAAAAGCAACTTCATCAATATGAGCCATGCAATACCTTAACGACTCGTTATAATCAATATCAGATGCTTCTTTAGTAGGTTGTATTGGTGATGGATAACCCATTTCTTCAGCTCTTTTACGCTCCTTTTCCATGTAAGCACCTCTCACCATTTTAACCCCTAAAATATAGCCGGCAGCCTTCGCAATAAGGTGGTCTGCTTTTAAATCAGCAAGTTTATCATGACGGTACATCTGATAAGTGTTGTAAACAATAATGGTTTCTTTATTAAACAAGCGCATCATCTCTACGGCAAGCTCATCAATTGTTTTCTGGATCCAGGTTTCTTCGGCATCAATCATTACAGGTACCTTTTTATCAAAGGCAGTTCTGCAGATCTTTTCGCAACGTTGCTTTACTTTTTCATATTCAGCTTCTTCATCTGATGTTAGTGCCTGTTTTGCATCCAACTTCTCAAGCAAAGCAAAACGGCCAATACCTGTAACTTTAAATACGGTAATTGGAATACGTTTGTCTTTAGCGGCCTGATCTATCGTTCTGATAATCTCTTCGCAGGTAAAATCAAAAACAGCTTCTTCATCTTCACCCTCTACAGAATAATCCAGAATGGTGCCTACTTTACCTGAATGAAGCTGCGTAATTGTTTCTGCACATTCGGCAATCGTTTCACCTCCGCAAAAGTGTTTAAAAATGGTGGCTTTAATAATACCCTTAATTGGTAAGCCAATGTTCAAAAAGAAATTGGTAACCGGAGGGCCAACTTTAGTTAAAAAATTACTGCTTATTATTTTAAAAAGCCAATAGGCGGCGTTTAATTCAGAGTTAGATTTGTTGCGGAAAGCAACTTCAGTATCATCAAAATTCAATGATTTTTTGGGGAATGTCTCCATTAGTGAATGTCAGTTAGTCAAATCGTTTGCAAAAGTATAAATTCCATAGCTACCACTGGTAGAACACACTATAAATAATTGTAATTTTGGCAGTAAAAAATTTTATCTAAGTTTGTCTTATAATGATACAATTTAAATTAGAAGGCGAATTCATTCCCCTTATTCAGTTGTTAAAAGCAACTGCACTTGTTCAAAGCGGTGGCGAAGCCCAAACTGTTGTTGAAGACGGTCTTGTAAAATATAACGGCAAGGTTGATTACCGCAAGCGATTGAAGGTGCGGGTTGGAGATGTAATTGATTTTATGGGTCAGAAAATAACAATCATTTAATGAACAAATTAAACAGTGCCGGACATACCATCCATTTTGAAGCGAATCTTGCCCCTCTGGTAGAAATTATAGAAAGCAGCAAATACAGCAAGATCTTTGTATTTGTGGATCGGAATACCGCAGAATTATGCTTACCTCAGTTCCAGGAAATGCTGGGAGATTTTACAGGATTTGATCTGATTGAAACAGATCCTGGCGAAGAGAACAAAAATATAGATTTTTGTATTGGCATCTGGAAAACACTATTGGATTTTGAGGCAGACCGCAAATGCTTGATGATAAATTTAGGCGGGGGCGTGATTACCGATATGGGTGGCTTTGTGGCTTCAACATATAAACGCGGGATAGATTTTATTAATATCCCTACTACCCTGCTTTCGCAGGTTGATGCATCGGTGGGTGGTAAAACCGGTATCGATGTAGATAATGTAAAAAATATGGTTGGAACGTTTACCCTTCCTCAAGCTGTATTTATTGAAACTTCCTTCCTTAAAACGCTGCCTAAAAGAGAACTGCTTTCTGGTTTTGCTGAAATGATTAAACATGGTTTAATTGTAGACAAAGACTATTATGCAGAATTGCAAAACAGCGATTACGAACAAATTGAGGCCAACGCTATTTACCGTTCGGTAGAGATAAAAAACGAGGTTGTAACAGAAGACCCTCATGAAAAAGGATTAAGAAAAATATTAAACTATGGGCATACTATAGGCCATGCGGTTGAAACCTATTCTTTAATAAACGATAAAAACCCTTTAACACATGGCGAGGCAATAGCCATAGGTATGATATGCGAAGGCTTCTTGTCGGCCAAAAACAATACGCTTAGCGAGGATGAGCTTAACAACATCGGTACCTATATTTTAAAATTATATCCTAAATATCACATTAAGGAAGAAAGTTTTGACCAATTATTGGAATTTATGCAAAGCGATAAAAAGAATGAAAACGGACAGATCATGTTCTCATTATTGAGCCGCATTGGAGCGTGTGATTTTAACTGTAGGGTATCAAAAAACGACATTTTGGATAGTTTTGCTTACCTAAACACCTTAACTTCCAAGTCAGAAAATGCCTAATATTTTGAACCACAACAAGAACCTTATAACAAACAATAAATAATTTTTTTAAATTAACTATTGACAAATTAAATTTTGTTAGTACATTTGGCGAAACGAAAAGAAAATTTTGAAAAATATCACTACATATTGGTTTGGTTACTTCTACTACTTTAGTAAGAGCCGGGACTAATATGCACTAGAATCTAATAAGATAAATGTATACGAAAAGTCCCGGTCTAAAGCCGGGACTTTTTTCGTTTAGAGAAAATAACAGTTATGATAATTTCATAACCATTAAAAAGGGAAAATATTCTAATGAAAAAAGGAACAAGAGTAGCAATTCAAGGCATTAAAGCTTCATTTCACGAAGAGGCCGCATTCAAGTTTTTCGGAAAAGACATTCAGACCATTGAATGTACTTCCTTTAAACACACATGCGAGGTTTTAGAAAACGATGGCGCAGACTTCGTGGTAATGGCAATTGAAAATTCAATAGCCGGAAGTCTTCTACCGAATTACACCTTAATACGTGAATACAATTTCGCTGTAGTTGGCGAAGTTTACCTGGCTATTCAACTTCACCTGATGGCACTGCCCGGTGTAAAGTTTGAGGATATCAAATATGCTACTTCCCACCCTATTGCTATTCGCCAATGCGTTGATTTCTTTGAAGATTACCCACAGATCCAGATCATAGAGAGCAATGATACTGCTGCCTGTGCAAAGCGCATTAAGGAAGAACAGCTTACAGATACAGTTGCTATAGCAAATACGCTTGCAGCGGAATTGTATGGGCTAAATATCATTGAAAGAAGAATTGAATCGAACAAGAAAAACTTTACCCGCTTTCTGATCCTTAAAAAAGGAACAGCTGAAGAAGGGGCTCCAATCAATAAAGCATCTATTTGCTTCCAGGTAAGTAACCATGTTGGTGCACTGGTTAAGGTGTTAAACATCTTTGCTGACCAGCAGGTTAACTTAAGCAAAATACAGAGCATGCCTGTGCTTGGCAAAAGAAATGAATATTACTTCTATGTAGATATGGAATGGAAAAACATGGAGGCTTATGATAAGGCTGTCCGCCAGGCCCTTAAATACACCGTGAACTTTAATATCATGGGTGAGTACCAGAAAAACGACAAAGTATAATTAGCATAAATAATCCAATTAAAATAAAATATTAACACATATAACCCCAAAACAATGAAATTACAATTAAACATTCAACCGCTTAACACCTGGCTTAACATCAACAATGAGCCTTTGATCATCTCAGGACCTTGTAGTGCAGAAACTGAAGAGCAATTATTAACTACAGCTCATTTATTGGCTGCAACAGGAAAAGTATCTGTTTTAAGAGCAGGTATCTGGAAACCACGTACTCGTCCTGGAGAATTCGAAGGAATTGGAAGTATAGGTTTAGAATGGTTAAAAAGAGCTAAGTTAGAAACTGGTTTACCAACAGCTGTAGAGGTTGCAAATGCTAAACACGTTGAAGAAGCTTTAGCTGCTGGTGTAGATATCCTTTGGATTGGTGCACGTTCAACAGTAAACCCATTCACAGTTCAGGAAATTGCCGACGCTTTAAAAGGTGTAGACATTCCTGTATTAGTTAAAAACCCTGTAAACCCTGATTTACAATTATGGGTTGGTGCTTTAGAGCGTATCAATGGCGCTGGTATCACTAAATTAGGTGCAATTCACCGTGGCTTCTCTTCATTCGAGAAAAGCTCGTTCCGTAACGAACCAATGTGGGAACTTGCTATCCAATTGAAAACATTATGCCCTGAGTTACCTATCATCAACGATCCAAGTCACATCTGTGGTAACAGAGAGTTAATTCCTTACATCTCTCAAAAAGCATTAGACTTAGATATGCAAGGTTTAATGATCGAGTCGCATGTTGATCCTTCTGTTGCGTGGACTGATGCTAAACAACAAGTAACTCCAGCTGCTTTAGCTGAGTTAGTTGATCGCTTAACAGTTCGTGAACCAGAAACTAAAAATGAAGCGATCTCTGATCAATTAGCTGAATTCCGTAAGCAAATCGATAAAATTGACGACATCTTATTACAAAAATTAGGTGAGCGTATGTCTATCGTTGCTAAAATCGGTGAGTACAAACGCGATAACCAGGTTACAATTTTACAGGTTAACCGTTGGGATGCTATCATTCAAAAAGGTATCTCATTTGCAAAAGCACTAAAATTAGATTTAAACTTTACTGAGAAATTTTTGGAACTTGTTCATGGTGAGTCTATCCGTAAACAAACTGAGATCATGAACGCAGGCAAAGCCGAAAAAGGAATTGCAGCAGAAGCACACACAGAAGTTAAGTCTTAATAATGAGTAAACATGCGCTTGTTTCTTTTAAAGGAAGCAAACAAATAGATACAGAAATTACACTTACAGGCTCTAAGAGTGAGTGTAACAGAGCATTAATTATCAGCTCTTTGAGTAAGGGGACTGTAAAGGTTGATAATATGTCTAATGCTGCTGATACTGTTACTTTAAACAGTATATTAAATAATATCTCGCAAAGCAACCCACATCAACAAACCGTTGATGTGGGCCCTGCGGGTACTGCAATGCGTTTTTTAACAGCCATGCTCTCTACCCTACCTGGTAACTTTTTATTAACAGGAACAGAAAGAATGAAACAACGCCCCATTGGTATTCTTGCTGAAGCATTAAAAAACATCGGTGCTGATATTACTTACCTTGAACAAGATGGATTCCCTCCGTTAAACATCAATGGTCCGTTAAAACAAAGCACTGATACCGTTAAAATTAAAGGTGATATAAGTAGTCAGTATATTTCAGCTTTATTAATGATTGCGCCTATTTTACCGCTAGGTTTAACGCTACAGATTGAAGGTGAGTTAACCTCTCTTCCTTATGTTAAAATGACGTTAGACATGCTTCAGGAAGCTGGTATTGTGCATGAATGGTCTGGAAACAACATTACCATTAAACCACAGACTTTTGAAGCGGCTACACTTGCAGTAGAACCCGACTGGAGTGCAGCTTCTTATTGGTATAGCATAGCAGCGCTTGCTGAAAATGCACAGATCGGTTTGCCTTATCTAAAAGATAAAAGCTTGCAAGGCGATAGTCGTATCAGAGAAATTATGACTGCCTTTGGGGTACAAACAGCAAAAACCAGCAAAGGAATTAACCTTAAAACCACTGAAACAAACTTTAATGATGATATTCTTGATCTAAAAGATTGTCCGGATTTAGCACAAACCATTATTGTATGTGCCGCTGCTTTAAGAAAAAACCTTAAATTCACGGGTCTGGAAACCTTAAAGATCAAAGAAACTGATCGTGTTTTGGCTTTACAAAATGAGCTTTCAAAGATTGGTGTAACCTTAAATGAAGACAACTTTATTTATACACTGAACTGCGATCAGCTAAACTTCCCTGAAAGGGTATCTTTTGCTACTTACGAAGACCATAGAATGGCGATGGCTTTTGCTCCGCTTAGTCTGGTCATAAACGAAGTTGTTCTGGAAGAAATGGATGTTGTAGAAAAATCTTATCCTGATTTCTGGAAAGATTTAGTAAAAGCAGGGTTTACAGTTACAGAGATTTAATTAAAAACATAAAATAATTCTAAAATGGCAGGCAACACATTCGGGCAATTATTTCGCATCACTACCTTTGGGGAATCACATGGTGTGGCCATTGGTGTTATTCTGGATGGATGTCCGGCGCAATTGCCCATCGATCTTGATTTTATTCAATCAGAGTTAGATAAACGCAAACCGGGGCAATCTAAGATTACTACTCAGCGAAAGGAGAGCGATACCGTGCAGATTCTTTCAGGAACATTTGAAGGAAAAAGTACAGGTACGCCAATTGCAATGCTTATTCCAAACGAGGATCAGCGCAGTAAAGATTATAGCCACAATACTGATGTTTATCGCCCCTCTCATGCCGATTATACTTATGATGCTAAATATGGCATTCGTGATCACCGTGGCGGCGGACGCTCCTCAGCTCGTGAAACGGCTGCCCGCGTTGCAGCAGGAGCTATTGCCAAGTTGTTGTTAAAACATCATGGTATTGAAGTTTTTGCACACGTATCTTCAGTAGGCAAAATCGAAGCACCTAATCTTGAAAGTAAAAACATCGCTGATTTGCTAGCTATCCGCGAAGAAAACATCGTTCGCTGTGCAGATCCGGCTATCGCAAATCAAATGATCGAATTTATTGATGGCGTTCGCAAGGATGGCGATACAGTAGGCGGAAAGATCAATTGTATTGTTAAAAACTGCCCTGTTGGCTTAGGTGAACCTGTATTTGATAAACTTCATGCAGATCTGGGTAAAGCTATGCTAAGCATTAATGCTGTTCACGGTTTTGAATATGGGTCTGGATTTAGCGGAAGCGAAATGAGGGGATCAGAGCATAACGATATCTTTTTAGCAAATGAAGGTCGGCCTAAAACGCTTACCAACTTCTCTGGTGGAATCCAGGGAGGTATTTCTAACGGAATGGAAATCAATTTCACAGTAGCCTTTAAACCGGTTGCAACAATTATGCACAATCAGCAAACCATAAATGCTGCAGGCGAAGCTGCAGAAATTAAAGGTAAAGGCCGACACGATCCATGTGTTGTACCTCGTGCAGTTGTAATTGTTGAGGCAATGGCAGCATTAGTGCTAGCCGATCATTTGCTTCGAAACAGATCAAGCAAATTAGCATAACAGAAAATCAACAAAGTTAATTTAGACTCTCCTTAGATCATGGTCTAAGGAGAGTCTGAGATAACTCTGAAGAGTTATCTTCTCTGGCAAGTCTGTTTTTAGAATATAGAAGGGTATTTTGATGCGTTATTGTCGTGCATAATTTGATACACAGTTTCAATAATATCATCAACAGATGGCTTACTAAAATAATCTCCATCTGATCCATAAGGCGGACGGTGAGCTTTAGCAGTAAGCGTTCTTGGCTGTCCGTCTAAATGGTAATAACCATTTTGCGCTTCAAGTACCTGTTGTAAAATAAATGCAGCGCCTCCACCCGGAACATCTTCATCAACTACCAATAACTTATTTGTTTTCTTTAAAGATTCTGCACAAATCTGTTTTGTATCAAAAGGAAGTAGTGTTTGAGGATCGATTATTTCAACTGAAATCCCTAACTGGACTAATTCTTCTGCCGCTTCTTCAACAACTCTTAAAGTAGCTCCATAAGATACAATGGTAACATCAGTTCCTGTTCTTACGATCTCTGCCTCTCCAAGAGGAACAGTGTATTCGCCAACATTTTCCGGTAGTTTTTCTTTTAACCTGTATCCATTCAGACATTCAATAACCAGAGCAGGTTCATCAGATCTGAATAAGGTATTGTAAATACCTGCAGCCTGTGTCATATTACGCGGAACGCATATATGCAAACCTCTTAATGAGCCCAAAATCATAGACATTGGAGATCCTGAATGCCACACGCCTTCTAACCTATGTCCACGGGTTCTGATGATAACAGGCGCTTTTTGACCGGCTTTAGTCCTATAAGATAAGCTTGCCAGGTCATCACTTAAAATATTAAGTGCATATAGTAAATAATCGAGGTACTGAATCTCTGCAATAGGTTTTAAACCGCGCAAAGCCAGACCAATACCCTGACCAATAATTGTCATTTCTCTAATACCGGTATCAGTGATCCTTAAATCACCATACTTGGCTTGCAGGCCTGCAAAACCCTGGTTTACGTCGCCTATTGCGCCTAAATCTTCACCAAAGGCTACTAAACGCTCATCGCGTGCAAAATTAGCGTCAAAGCAAGCGTTCAGTAATTCACGGCCGTCTACCATTTTACTTTCCTCAGTGTATTCGGGAGCCACCTGTTTAACCAATAACGGACTTTCTATACCATCGGTAAATAGCTTAGAATTGTACCTGTCTTCGTTTAAAGAGGCCTGGCTATTATACCAGTTTATCAGTTTGTCTCTCTCTGGAGAAGGGTTATTAATGCTAAGACGTAATGTTTTTCTTGCTGAAGAAACAACCTCCTTACGCAATGCATCGGGCGTACTGGCAAGTAGTGAAGCAATTTTACTGATAGCAGGATTGCCGTTGGCAATTCTGTTGATCATATCGATTACCTCTTCCTTCTCTACTTTAATGGTAGCTAAGAATTCATTCCATGCCTCTCGTTGGGTTTCACGTACAAGTTTCTTTGCAGTTGCTTCCAGCTCAGTAATTTCTTCTTCTGTAATAATAGCTGATTCAAGCATCCACTTACGCATCTGCAGGTTGCAGTCATACTCACGCTCCCACTCCAAGCGATCTTTATCTTTATAACGCTCATGAGAACCGGAAGTAGAGTGTCCTTGTGGTTGAGTGACCTCTGTAACATGTATCAAAACGGGAACATGTTCAGTTCTGCATACATCTATAGCACGCTGATAGGTTTCGCACAGTGCCGGATAATCCCAGCCTCTTACTTTAAATATTTCGTAGCCGGCTGCATCTTCATCTCTTTGAAATCCTTTTAGAATTTCTGAAATATCCTCTTTAGTAGTTTGATACTTGGCAGGAACTGAGATTCCATAAGCATCATCCCAGATAGACATAGCCATTGGAATTTGGAGAACACCTGCAGCATTAATGGCTTCAAAAAACACCCCCTCGGAAGTAGAGGCGTTACCAATGGTACCAAACGCAACTTCATTGCCGTTTACCGAGAAATTTTTAAGATAACTTAAGTCGGGATTTTGCCTGTATAATTTGGAAGCATAGGCCAAACCTACTAAACGGGCCATTTGACCACCGGTTGGCGCAATATCAGACGAAGAGTTTTTCATCTCCGTCAGGTCTTTCCAGCTACCGTCTTCATTAAGTGAACGGGTAGCAAAGTGACAATTCATTTGTCGCCCGGCAGATGCAGGATCAGCCTCAACACTTGGGTTTGCGTATAACTGAGCAAAAAACTCTTTTAGTGTACAAATTCCGGTTGCAAAGGCAAAAGTCTGATCTCTATAGTAGCCAGATCGCCAATCGCCATTTTTAAAAGCTTTGGCCATTGCTATCTGAGGAATCTCCTTACCATCACCAAATATTCCAAACTTCGCCTTACCCGTCAACACTTCTTTACGTCCTAATAAACTAGCTTGTCTACTCTCGTAAGCTATTTTATAGTCGTTAATAACAATCGTTTTGAAATCATCAAAACTTAACTCTGAAGCATCAATTGGGTTCGTTGTAAGTTTACTATTTGGCGTCATAAGCAAATCAGTTATGGGGCAAAGATACATAAATTCTAAAGTATGACTTAACGGTGTGAGTTAATTTATATATTGGAATACTTTTTGAATTATCGTTTAAAACATTAAATTTGTTTTAAAACCCACATAAGATGAAAAAGTTATTATTACTATTTACATTAATTTTAGGAATAAGTGTTGCATCAAATGCTCAATCTAAACCAGCGGAGTTTAAATTTGACAAAGAGACTTATGACTTTGGAAAAATCCCTTTGAACAAACCTGCTTCTGTAGATTTTAAATTCACTAATATAGGAGATCAACCATTGATCCTTAGCAAAGTTGAAACAACTTGTGGCTGTACAGTACCTGAATACACCAAAACTCCAATCAAAAAAGGAGAAACAGGAACAATTAAAGTTACTTATAACCCTACTGCAGCACTTCCATTTAGCAAAAGCATTACTATAACTTCTAATGCTAAAACAACTACTAAAGTTCTTTACATCAAAGGCGAAACTGTAGCTGGAAGTACTAAATAGAATCCAATAAAGATATTTCTAAGAAAAGACCTCGTTAATCAACGAGGTTTTTTACTTTTGTACCATGCCAAGGATTTCAGAGAAAGGGGTACAAATGCCCGCTTCGCCAATTAGAAAATTAACCCCGTTTGCTGATCAGGCAAAGAGGGACGGAAAAAAGGTGTACCATTTAAATATTGGACAACCTGACATAGCGACGCCGGAAGTGATGTTAAATGCCATCAAAAATATTACATTCAATGTTTGGGCCTATACTCCTTCTGAAGGCACACTGACCTATAGAACTAAACTTGCCGAATACTATAATAAACTTGGGTACAACATTACCCCTGAAGATATTTTGGTAACTGTAGGCGGATCTGAAGCTATCACCATAGCCATGCAGACCTGTATTAACGAAGGCGATGAAATTATTGTTCCTGAGCCTTTTTATGCCAACTATAATGGGTTTGCTTGCATGAGTAATGTGGTTGTAAAACCAATATTATCGCATATAGAAAATGGTTTTGCACTCCCTCCAATAGCTGATTTTGAAAAGTTAATTACCGATAAAACCAGGGGTATTATTATTTGCAATCCAAATAATCCTACAGGTTATTTATACTCAGGAGAAGAGCTGGAAGCCCTTAAAGCACTTTGCTTAAAATATGACCTTTTCTTGTTTTCTGACGAGGCTTACAGAGAGTTTTGCTATGATGGCAGAGAATTTATCTCTCCTTTATACCTCGATGGAATAGATGAAAATGTAGTGGTAATAGATACCGTTTCTAAACGCTACAGTGCTTGTGGTGCAAGATTAGGTTGTATTATCACTAAGAACAAAGAAGTAATCCAATCGGCATTAAAATTTGCCCAGGCCAGATTAAGTCCGGGTATGGTTGAACAAATTGCCGGAACAGCAGCAGTGGATACCCCTGATAGCTATTTTGAGGAGGTAAACAAAGAATATACCTTAAGAAGAGATACATTGGTAAAAAGGTTAAATGCTATCGAAGGAGTGTTTTGCCCTAATCCGGGCGGTGCTTTTTATGTTGTAGCTAGATTACCAATAGATGATGCTGATCAATTTTGTCAGTGGATACTGGAAAGCTTTACTCATGATGGCGCAACCGTTATGATGGCTCCTGCTACCGGGTTTTATTCGACTGAAGGTTATGGAAAAAACGAGGTTAGAATGGCTTATGTCTTAAATACCGCCGACCTTAATAGTGCTATGGATTGTCTGGATATTGCATTAAAACAATATCCTGGTAGAACTATGGCATAATTTTAGTACTTTTGTATCTAAGCTGATGGTTTGAAAGGAGTAGTTAACCACACACCATCAGCACATATAATGGGCTCGTTCTGGATTTGACAGGGTGGCGCTGAGTATGTAAGCATGCAGTGCGTTGTACGGAGAGCACTTAAAAGATAACGTTCAAACTATAATTGGCGAAAATAACTACGCCTTAGCTGCCTAATTTAGAATTAGATAAGCTTTTGTTCCTCTAGCTGCTGCATCGTTAGGCTAGAATCCGGAGCATCGAAATAACGAAGCTGGCATTTGTAAGGTACGCTACATTTGTGAGATAAAGTACCTAAGGTGAAAGGTTAGGTCGGTTTCCAGCCCGCCAGATCCCTACAATTAATTGGAAAATAAGCATGAAGAAAGCATAATTTATCACACAACTGGACAAGGGTTCGACTCCCTTCGGGTCCACGGAATAACCTCTAATTTATTGATTAACAAATAGTTAAAGATAAATTAGAGGTTTTTTCTTTTTCAAAAAAAATAATAGATCATTTGATATCAAGCAGTTAAAGTGTTCGATTATCTAAACTACTTCCTTCCATAAAACCGTAATTAGCTAATTATTAGCAGTAAACTACTTTGAAAAGTCCTTTCCTTCTTTACCACTACATCGACCAAAAATCAAAGGGATGTTTATTCAAATAACTGGCTGAAACGATGTATTTAAATTAGGCGCTAATCTTTGAACTGAATTTTACTTATTTTTGCTTATGAAAATATCTGATGCTACATCTTCTATTGACCCGGCAAATAGTACTGCTTTATCAGACACAATCCAAAATAGTCCAAATACTTTTCATATACTGGACCTGAGCATAACCGGGAATCCGATTTTTTCATTGGAATATAGCAGGAAGAAATTTTACACCGCCACTTTATTACAAGGGAACTATCGGCTTGAATTTGAAGATAAGAACATTGATGTTTCGGGCAACTCTTTACTATTCACCACCACAAAAATTCCTTTTGGGATACATTCGGCCGGTTTAGGGTACTCCGGCATCAGTTGCGTGTTTAAAGAGGAGTTTATTACTAAAGTTAACAGTGGTTATCGTCTACTTGAATTTCCGATCTATAAACCAGGCAGGCAGAACATCTATTCCCTTACAGAGGAACAGACGAAACACTTTATTGAGGTCTACAATAAAATGTTTGATGAATCACAAACCGATAGCCCTTTTAAAGAGAATCTGCTACGCACCTATTTACTTGAAATTATTTTTAATGCACAAAAACTCGCTCCGTTTAGCTCCTTCGTAAAAACAAATAATACCACCGAGGTTATCGCCTGTTCCTTTATAAGATTGTTAGAATCGCAGTTTCCCATAGAATCCCCTCAGGATACGATCAAATTTAAAACTGCAAAGGATTTCGCAGACAGTCTATCACTCCATCCCAATTATTTGAACCGCCAGGTAAAATTGTCCAAAGGAAGAACCGTAAGTGAGATCATCGCAGCAAGACTTGTTCAAGAGGCTAAGATCTTATTAAAATTAACCAACTGGAACATTGCGGAGATTTCTTCTGCACTCGGTTTCGAAGAGCCGTCACATTTCAATTTATTCTTTAAAAAGCATGCCCGCAGTTCTCCCACAGGATACAGAAAATTACATAAGGAATAGCTGCTCCTCGAAGTTTGTGCAAGAAAGTTTGATTTTAGTAAGGATCGGTTTTATTTACGCTAACATTGGCCATGTCATCCTCTCTACATTTGCATTGAAATTAAACAACTTGCAAAATGAAAAAGTTAGCATTAGTAACCGGAGCCAATAAAGGAATAGGTTTTGAAACAGCGAAACAACTAGCAGCTCATAATATTAAAGTTTTATTAGGGGCAAGAAATGAAATCGAAGGCAAAAAAGCGGAAGCGGCCTTAAGGGAAGCATCATTAGATGTTATCTTTGTTAAACTTGACATCAGTAATCCGGCTGATATTGATAACGTTAGAAAATATATTGAAAGCGAATATGGTGTCTTGGACATTCTAATCAACAATGCAGCCGTATTTTTAGACGGCGTGTGGTTCGGAAATAACACGGAAACTGTACCCGTACAAACCCTGCGGGATACTTTTGATATTAATTATTTCGGTACCGTAGAGCTGACTCAGGCATTATTGCCCGCAATAAGAAAAAGCAAAGCGGGGCGTATTGTAAACATCAGCAGCTTGTCCGGTTCCTTTGGTGTTCATTTGGATAAAGAACATTGGTTATACGCTTTAAAACCTTATGCTTATAGTGCTTCAAAAACGGCATTGAACCAGTTCACAGTTTTTCTGGCTAATGCCCTTGACGCTTCCAAGATTAAAGTAAATGCAGTTAGTCCAGGTTGGGTGCAAACATCCATCGGTTCAGATCAGGCACCCTTAACTCCGGAAGAAGGTGCTAAGTCTGGCGTTGCCATGGCATTAATTGATGAGAATGGTCCAACAGGAACTTTTTCACAATCAGACGAATTTTTACCCTGGTAAATAGGAGGTAAGGTAAAACAGAATTGCATAATCACCTGGGACCAAGACCAAGGGGAACTATAAAAGCTAGGATACTTTACCATCCAGATTTTCCTGTATAGCATCCATGCGAATTATGAGGTGAGGTGTTTAAAGTTGATTCTTCAAAGAAGCGTTACTTGTAGAGGTGAAATTAAGCAATATTAAACTTGTCTTAAAATCACATCACGCAAACGCACTTCGTTTTCATCACCCCACTGCCCTAATGCTGCAATCACTGGGATTAATGTCCTACCAAATTCGGTAAGGCTGTATTCTACCTTTGGCGATACAACAGGAAAAATTTTTCTAGTCACCAGTTCGTGCTCTTTCAACTGAATATTCAAGACCCTACGCGAAGCATCTGGGATTTTGCGTTGCAATTCGCTTGGGCGTTTATGCCCCTCATTGATAAACCATAGCAAACGGATTTTCCATTTTCCGAAAAGTACTTCACCGATAAGATCAAATCCACAATTCAAATTCGGTATTATCTTTCTTTCGTACATTTTATAAAGTTACACCTATGTTCCATTTTGTGCAATAGGGGAAAAATTTATTCCTATCCGAATCGTAATTCCGTAATTGTGTAAACTGTTTTTACTCCCCAATTTTGTCCCGTAAACAATTCTTAAATATGGAACAATTTAATTTCAACAATGAGTTATTGGGCAAGATTTCCCTGGTAACGGGAGGGACAAAAGGAGCCGGAAGGGCAATTGCAGAAAGGCTCTTGCAAGCCGGCGCAACGGTTATCATTACCGCAAGGAACGCACCCGAAAAAGAGAACAGCAACCTACATTTCATTCCTTCCGATTTAAGTAAGGCAGAAGGAGTCCGAAAAGTAACCAGCGAAGTGCTGTCGACTTATGGAAGACTAGATATTTTGGTGAACAACCTTGGTTCTTCGCAAACACCGGCCGGGGGCTTTGCCTCCTTAACCGATGAAGATTGGGAATCCACCCTACAGGCAAACTTGCTTGCGCCTGTTCGACTAGACAGGGGATTTTTACCGCAGATGATTGCACAAAAAAGTGGTGTTATTATCCACATTGCTTCAATCCAGGGCAAATTGCCTTTATATGACTCCACTTTACCTTATGCCGCTGCAAAAGCGGGACTGATCAACTATAGTAAAAGCCTATCAAATGAAGTAACGCCAAAAGGTGTACGCGTACTGACTGTTTCTCCAGGATGGATAAAAACCACTGCAGTAAAAGGTTTTTTGGAAAGGATCGCCCAAGGATCAAATATTTCCATTGAGGAGGCCCAGAAAAGCGTAATGGATGCCTTGGGTGGCATACCCTTTGGCAGACCTGCAGAGCCGGAGGAAGTAGCTGAACTGGTCGGTTTTATAGTTTCGCCAAGAGCTAGTTATCTGACAGGAACTGAATTTGTTATCGACGGAGGCACCTTACCAACAATTTAATCATCTTTAAAAATTAAAAAAAAATGAACTTACCGAAAGTAATAACTAATCTAGTACAAGCGCAGAACAGTTTTGATAGTGTTGCTTATGCGAAATGTTTTTCAGAAACAGCACTAGTTTTTGATGAGGGCAGAACGCACAGTGGAAGAAAAGAAATAGAGCATTGGATAGCGGACGCCAACGAGCGTTACGAAGCCACCATGAAGGCCGTTAGTTTCGAAGAGAAAGAAACTGAAAGTATTTTAAAAGCAGAAGTTTCAGGAAATTTTCCAGGTAGCCCTATTTTAATGAGCTATCACCTGAAAATAGTCGATGAACTTATACAGTCATTGAAGATTATAGGATAAGTGGGAATGCCTAATTTTAGCCAAAAAAGTTCGATTGTCTCCCCCCTCAAGTCCACCGATTAAAACATAAAAGGCTACTGTAATGGTAGCCTTTTATGTTTTATCTCTAATTCAATGGAATATTAAGTTTCGTGCTTACGATCTTGACCTCACTATCATTCATTGCATAGAGATATAGTTTATAACTTGACGGATTCTCGGGAATGGTTAAGGTCATACTACTTCCCTCTCCCAGTTCTATCACATTAACAGGATTACCATAGGAATCAGTTTTCACAAGATTCCATTTAAACCTTAAGTTTGCCTCAGGCTTGGGTAAACTCCACTCGTTTGAATTTAAGACCAAAGCCCGGTATGTTACAGGCATATTCGCAAATATGGTTACCGAAGGCAACAATACCTTTATCATTGGCATCTTTGAAGGTAATTTTGAACCGGTCCATTGATTTGACAGCTCATAAAATTCAAACTTATTCTTTCCGGAGTAATCTTTAAGACCATCAAATGTGACAAACTGATTAGTCATTTCATCTTGCCAGTTGGCTATAAACACACCTGCTTTAGCACTCTTGTTCTTTAAATAATCTGAAGTATTTACCCTGCTAAAGAAATATGGCTCTTTGAAATTCTTTATTTCTGACAATGAAACAGAATCAGAATTCTTATCCGCAACCAAACCAAAATAGTCGATATCAGGAATCCTGCTATGAAGCATGGCGATATTCTTACCCAGATTATTGTTTGCATACAGATCTACGGTAACTGGTCTGCTCGGATCTATTTTCTTAATCTCCTTTACTAACTTATGCAACCATGAAATATATGCTTCCCGCGGGAAAAACAGATCTGGCATATAGTAATCATGCTCCAGTTTACGCAGAGGCGTATTTGCAATATTCCATAAAATGATGTCTTTTCTACCCTTTAATTCTGCTACAGTATTTAACACTTTATCCGCATAACTATCTAAAGCTTTTCTGTCGGCAATAAAGTCACTATTATCCGGCAGCCAATAACTGTAGGCTACTTTAAGTCCATTATCTTCAGCAACATTTAATACATTTCGGTCATATACACTTGGCCCAAAATACTTGATCGTATTGAAGCCTACTTTTTTCATTTCCAAAATATCAGCTACAATTTCTTTCTTCTTTAAAGCATGGTAATTGGTAGACCATATCTGACCTTTTGCATAATTAACCCCTCTTATCTCTGATAAAACCTGAGTGTTTATATTTTTTGTAGAACTTTCTGTGTTGTTTACAGCAGTTTCAATACCATTTGGATAATTTATCCAGCTTCGCTTTTTGTTGTATTTTTTTAATGCCAAACCTACTTTGGTAAAATCTTCAATTTTCCAATTCAGAGGCTTGCCAATAGCTGTGTCTATCGTGTTTCTATCTAAGCTACTGTTGAAGAATACAGCTGCTTTAATTTCCGGGAATTTACGTCTAATGCTTTTAAACGCATTTTGAAACCACTGATCTTGCTTACCCTCAGCTGGCAACGATCCCATTTCCGCAAGCATAACAGGTAAATCAGTTTTGAATAAAGGATTTTTGTGGAATGGCTGATAAAGCTGCTCCATACTGTACCAACTATTGCTACCATTTCTAGTACCGTAATTTAAATTAGTAACACCTATCCAATCCACATATGGCCTTCCAGGAAAATATCCCGACACCGCATCAGACTTCCAGGGATTCCAAACCCATATCGCGTTATAGGCACCATTTTTATTAAAATAGTCGTGAACGTATTTCCAGCCATCTTTAAACTCTTCTGCACTATTCCCTCCTTTAGCAGACCACGGATATTGTGGATTGTCTGCCTCGTGGGCAAACCGAATAAAAACAGGGCGTTTAAGCGATTTTATTTGCTTAGAAAAAGCATTTAAATAATCATCATAATCACCCTTTAGGATACGTGAGAACACCTTTTCTTCTTTCTGCCCTTCCTCAAAACTTTTTACTTTATCAAATAAACTTTGCCATGGTTCCCAACTAATCATTGGTATAGCGTTTGATTTGTAAATTGAATCTATCAGTGAGTTGGGCAGCATAGATTCAGCATGATCTCCCCATGGAATGTAAAGAGAAACTATACCAAAATGTAATTTACTCTGAATTTCGTATTGCTTAACAAGCTTTAAAGAAGTTAACCCGTTGCTTTTTTCGGGGGCAAATATCCCTGAAATAAATATGTCTTTATTATAATTATAAGGCAGTGGTTTTACCTCGTTGCCAGAGCGCGTATTTACAAAATAGATCGCCCCACAAACAATAAGTGTGGTAATCATTAATGCAGTACTCCTAACTCCACTATATATTTTTCTCCTGAGTTTCCAGAAGCGCGCTTTAAATTCCGAAACATAACTCATTGTTGAGTTTAGTACTGGTACTTTCCTCTTTAACTTCCTGAATTGACTTTGTCTGCTTGCAACAATTGTAAACGACAATATAATGCAATTAAGTCCTGCAAACCCCGCCATAATCAAATTGTAAGGGTTCCAGTCTTTATATAATCCAAATATAATTGAAAAGAGAGAGATTGCTATTACTGCTATATTGGGAATATTTAAACTCCAGTTATTTTCATCCCTACCATCTTTCGGCGTTGGGTTATAAGGAACTTTTTTGCGTAAAATCGTGTAGAATAATCCAATAATAAATATCCACCATGTCCCTATCATTAACAACCCCCCAACTACATGGAATCCGCGCTCTTCTTCTTCCATTACCCATCGCTGTACAAAATGCCTTATCAGGATTATTGACATCACCAGCGGGAAGCTAATTGTTATGAAATTAAAGAAAACGATATTTATAGGACTGGTATTAAAAACCAAAGAAAATATTGGTATCAAAAAATTAATAAGAAAAATGACACCCGATAGGTAATGCATTGGTATAATACCATAATGCAGCTTTTGCTGCCAGGTAAAATTCTTGAATAACTGGGGATAGGAAGTAACCAATAGTTCAAAAACACCTCTCGACCACTTTAATTGCTGACTATAATATGCAGATAAAGTACTTGGCACCAAGCCCCTTGCCAATACCGCAGGAACGTAAACTGATTTCCAACCCTTTGCATGTAACTGCATCGCAGTGTGCATGTCTTCTGCCAATCCGGCTGCGTGCCCACCGATAGAATCCAATGCAGAACGTCGAAAAGTGCAGTTTGCTCCAATAGCAAGCACAGTTCCATATTTATTCATGGTCATCATTATCGGGCCATAGAATTGAAATGTCTGCTGTGCCGCTCCCTTGGCTATTAAACTCTGGTCATAATTTTTATAGGATTGTACAATTTGCACAAATCCAACCTCAGGATTATTAAAATGGCTTACTATTGGGTCCAGAAAATCCGGAAAAGGAACATGATCGGGATCCAATACCACGCAAAGTTCTGCTGATGACTGCTTTAATGCATTATTGATGTTCCCGGCCTTTGCATTGATTTTCTTTATTCTGGTAACATGAACTACACCGAGTTCCTCACATATTTTTCTTAGATAAGGATCATCGGCCTCATCGCATAAAAAGGTGTTATGGGGATATTTAATTGCTTTAATAGCGATTAATGTTTCATTAATCATTTCATAAGGCTCTCCGGCACAGAAAGTCGTAAATATATCAACGGTATATATCTTTTCCGCTTTAGGTGTATCCGGTACAGTTATATAAAAGTAATGTATCCATTCGTGCACTATTTTAAGGCACATGAAAATTAGTGTGGCCATCAACATCCAGTATAATGGAATACTTTCGGCATCAGTTAAAAACAGCTCCCTAAGAAACAAAGCCATGCAAAGCATGCCAATGACAATCATTAAGCGTAAAGTGAAAGTCTGTTTTCTCGTTGGATTAATTACTGGCTCTACTATCTTCATCTGTTTTTAATACGTAGAATGGTGTATTACATGTTGCCACATAACCTTTATCGTCATAAACTGTTGCAAATATTCTATACGGTCCCTCTTTAATTGGAGTATTAAAGATAACCTTCAAATCCTGAGTGTGCTCAATAAGCCCCTTAATAAGTAAAGGTTTTTTAGTGTTGTTTACATTGTTGATTTTATACCAATCTTCAGGATAAATTTCCCAAACAATTCTTTTAACATTGACATCACCGTTTAACATCAATACTTCTGCGGTATTTTTCTCATTTGGCTTTAGAAATATATCATCTTTTGCCCCTTTACTGTTCAGGAGCATATAGTTTAATTTTGGTGCTGTGGTGGTCAATGGCTTGCCTTTCCAGATAGCTTCGGCAGCATCTACTACTTCCGTTTTGTTTCCTGCATCATCAAAAATACTAAACCAGGTATGTGTGGTTTCTTGTTTCTGTCCCCAGTAAAAAATAAATGAGCCCAGCAATCTTCCGTCATTTACAGGCATTTTCTCTTTATATCTGGAATAATATTGCTCAGCTTTTTTTGTACTTGTTTGCTCTATCTTAGCACCCCAGGCTGTTTCCGCAGTCCCGTCCCATGGGCCATCAATGCCCCATTCAGTTAACAGATAAGGTCCCTTCCAAAACCAGGAAAAGTCTTTTAACTCTTGACTTAAAGATTCTATTCTGCCAAAAATATTGAATGATATAATATCTACATTGGTTCGCATCTTAAGATTAAAGATCGTTTTACGCTGAAAGTTTATCATAGTAGTTGTAACCGGATGATCTGGATCATCACTATGGATCATATCAACGATATCATTAAATGCCCCGTAAAATTTATTATAAGAGGGCTTATGTGGAAAAACAAGCTCATTACCCACACACCACATTAGTACAGAAGGATTGTCTTTCACCCTGTTAACTAACTTTTTTATCGCTTTAAATTGGCTGGCGACCTTTGCATCGTCATTATAAAAGTACATGTGTTTGCTTTCAGGTATTGGTAAGCCAATGATGACAGCAATGTTTGCCTCGTTTGCCTTTTTCAGTATAGAGTCGATGTGGGTGGTATCCCATGTCTTGATGGTATTTCCCCCAAGTTCAGACAATAGGTCTAAATGTTCAGAACCGGCGGCGCCTTTAATAGCAAAGGGTTTCCCGTTTCTAAATAATTTAAAATCACCGTCCTTCTGCTCAATAAAAACTTTACCAGATCGTTTTGACCGGCTGTCTGAGCAAGCATACAGCGTACTTAAAAAGAGAAAAAAAAATAAATATTTTCTTAAAGTTAAGAGCATCCCAAGTTTATAATACGCTAAATATAACAAATCCCTGCAAACACTTAAAACTTAATTATTTTAAAGTAAAACTTTGTTTCAGTTCTGAACTGAATTTCTTTAATGAGTTTTTACTTATGCTCCAATCAGGAGCTTTTATATGGCCCCAGGCTTTCGGATTGTCGTATAAATTAAAGTAACATGCACCAAAAATCTGCTTGTCGTTTTGAATGGTTTTCGCAGCGTCTATTAACCATCTATCCTGATATTTCTCCGACCCCTTTACACCGAACTCAGTTATAAATATTGGTTTATTGAAGAACCTCATTCTATAGCTTTTACGTTGAAATATGTTGCTAAAAGCCTCCTGCATATTTTCATCAGTAATGTTTTTATCCGGTAAACCATATATAGCAATACTGATATAATCAACCACATCGTTGCCAGGGTACCAATCTGCCGAGCCTCTGTCTCCAGCTGGTCCCCAAACTCTTTGAATATTTTTAGGTTTCTCTTTTAAGAAATTCATAAAATACCTGAATGAATTTATGTATACCACGGGATCCTGGCTCTGCCAGGTATAACGATGAATAGGAATTTCCATTTCATGTGCCCAGCGCAGGTATACGGTTTGTTTAACATTGGCAATTACGCTGTAAAGTTTAGAAATCTCTTTATCATATTTTCCGTTTAACGTACTTTGCAGTACATTTGGATCAGGAAGATTACTGGTACTTTTCCAAGGTTCCATCGTTAAAATAACATCATGCTTTCTCGTAATAATCTCATTAAATTTCTTTAGAAATTCCCCTCGTTGTATTTCACCCCAATCAACAAATATATGCTCTACACCTATTTCCGGCTCATCTATTAGTTTCTTCATAGGGTCAAATACACCCAAGACTAAATTCTTTCTGATTTGATTGTTAACAAATGGCTCCTTAAAGTTTTCACTCGAATAAATGGTGTTTTTATATAAGTTTCTTTCTACTTCAATCTTTTTAAGAATGGAATCTGTTTTTTGAACATTCCCCATCCCATCTGCAGACAATATAAATACGGGTTTATCCATAAATCGGAGTCTATGAAGCTTAAATCTTAATTTATCTAAATCAGTTAAATTCGAAGGATATATGTTTGATAATTTTTCTCCACCACTGCCTAGTACAATGCTAATTAAATCAACATTATTCTTTCCTGGCCAGAATTCTGAATCACCTGGATATCCTGTAGGAGCCCAAACAATTTTAACCTTAGGGGCAAGTTTTTTTAAATGAACCGAAAAGTAGTTAAATGCATCTATATAAGTTGATGGGGATTGATACTGCCAGGGATATTGTTTTACAGGCACTTCCATTTCCGGGTTCCACCGTACAAAAACAGATCCTTTACTCAGGTTCGCTACATTCGCTAATGCTTTGATCTCTTTATCATAGCTGCCTTTCAGAACCTCATCAAGAACAGAAATACTTTCAGCATTAAAACTTGGCCAGGTCTCAATAGTAATCAGAACGTTCTTATTTTCTACTATTGCATTTTGCAAAGCTTTCCTATTAGAACTTAATGCAAAAGATTTCCATTTAATCGATACGTGTTTAATATTGTTTATCACATCAGACGGAACATCTTTCTTTTCATCATATACACCAACTAATTTCTCATACGACCTATCTCTAAATTCATTAACAACCATTGTTTTGAGCACCGGTTTGAAATACAGAAAACTACCAAAAAGCACAAGTAAAATTAATATAACAAAATAGTAGAGGCGTTTTTTATGTTTCATTTTATTTAACTGTAATAGTCCCGTTGTAGTCAGAAGGTGTAAATATAATTCTTTGTAACGATTATACTTCTCAACTCTTCTACCTGAATATATTTTAATTGATATTTAGTATATTAGTTTATCAAACTTCTCAAAATGACCTACAAAAAAACCATCACATTATCTGTATTGTTAAGTACAGTCGTTATGCTAAGCGCATTTATGCCGCAGGCCGACGAAAAGCCTACAAACCTGAAGGTTCTTCCTAAAGACATCAGTCATGATCAGCTTAAAGAAGTTATGGATGGCTTTAAAACAGCCTTAGGAGTAAAATGTAACTTCTGCCATGCAGCAAGAAAAGACGATCCTAAAAAACTAGATTTTGCCAGCGATGAAAAACCGGAAAAAGAAACTGCCAGAGATATGATGCGTATGACAATGAAGATTAATAAAAAATATTTTCACCCGATTGGCAGTAAAGACAAAGATGGAAAAGCTCTTTTAGCAATTTCCTGCATTACCTGCCACAATGGGAAGGAACATCCGGAAACAAAATAGAATGAATTAATTGTTGATTTTAGAAAGGTTTAAATTTCCTTTACGGCAATAACCTCAACCCAACCAATGTTTCCATTAGGCAACTCTACTTTAATCCAGTTGTTGTCGTTTTGCTTAATGGTAACTTTGGTTCCTTCATGAATCACAAAAAGTGTCTTTGACTTGTCATCAGGGCCACTCTTTACATTCACGGTGCCATTAAATACAATAGCCTGACTGCTACTATTAAGGTAACTGTTTTGTGTGCTTACTATAAAAATGGATAACAGTCCCAGAGCAAGTAGAATTATACCAGCGTAGAAAGCTGGTTTCTTAATTGAGATCGAAATGGCAAAAAGGTAAACAATCAATAAAGCAAAACCCAGCAGTAAAAACGCAACTGCGAACCCGGATAATGCTTGTGCAGAAAAAAACAGAAAGAAAGATTTCCACCACTTCGTCAGAAAAAATTCTGGTACTGATTCTATTTTATCGGCAATCTTTAAGTTAGCAAGCTGAAGATTTAAGCTAATTTCCTGATCTCCTGGCGTAACTTTGTATGCCTTTTCGTAATAAAGAATAGCAGGTGCCATCTCTCCCATTTTATAGTAGGCGTTACCCAGGTTAAAATATACCTCAGCTGATTTATACCCATCATTTAACACTTCCTGATAAGATTGTGCAGCCTCTTTATATTGTGCTTTCGCATACTGACTGTTACCCTTCGCAAACAGCGCCTCCGGATTCCCTTTGGCACACAAAAACAAAGGCGATATCACCAGCAGTATAAAACTGTAAAAAAAGTGGTTCAAGCGATTATGCATTGTCTTCTATATCGTTAATAATAGTTTTCGCCTTATCAAATACTTCTTGCTCAGATATACCAGAAATAGGTGCATATCTCGCCATTTCACAAAGGTCTAGCGTATCTGTTAATTGATCGATTATGGATTCATTAACAGTCCTTAACTTAAGCTGTTCCCCAATATTCTCTTTATTTAAATCCGCGGCAGAGATATTTAATTTATCGCTTAAATAACCATACAATCCTCTGTATACGTTCTCATAAAAAGCTTTTTTATCTCCGCTGATCAATTGCTTCTGGGCACTGGCCAGATGTTTAGCTGCAATTTTGTTGGCATTTCTACCCTTTACCTTTATAACATCTCTGTTGTTTTCTCTATACCATTTTCTATATCCAAATGCCGCTAAAAATAGAACAGGACCTGTACAAAGGAGCATATAATATAAAGCTGAACCATAAAAGCCTTCGCCATCTTTTGTTAAACCAGGGTTTCCTGTTTTAATATAAGCAATATCCTTTGCCAGCGTTTTAACATCCTGCTGTCCACCTGTTGCATAAGCGGTAACATTTGAACCTGGGTCGCCTTTTGCCACCTTTACGGGAAATGATCCGGATGTGAGGCTCACATATCTTCCCGTTGCTGGATTAAAATAAGAGAACTTTAACGGTTCAATTGTATAATTGCCTTCATGCCTTGGGATAAGTAAATAGCTATACTCCCTACTGCCGGAAACACCGGTCATGGTCTCTTTAATATCATCGTTTACCTTTGGATCATACTTTTCTATATCCGCCGGAAGGGTTAATTCCGGAGCCTTTAACAACTTTAAATTACCTGATCCGGTAATTTTAAGGGTATAGTTTAATGCTTCATTGGCTTTAACTGATGATTTATCTAAGTTAGCCCCAATAGAAAAGTTTCCAACGGCCCCATTAAAACCCTCTGGTTTGCCTGCTTCCGGCAAAGGTTTCACATTAATGGTAATTGGTGTACTTTTAATCTTGTATTTTGTATCCTTATAAGAACCTCCAAAAAACTGTTCAATAGGATCATTTGAAGGTGCAGCTTGCCTTACCACAAAAGTCATCGCCAAAGGATCGAGCGTGAGCTTGCCAAAACGCTCCGGAAAAAGAATAATCTGTTTCAGGGTTGCAACATGGTATTTTTCACCATTATAAGTTTCGATCTCCCACTGTACATTTTGGCTGTTATTTTTGATCTCCTGACTCCAGAAACCATTAAAATCCGGCAATTTATCAAGCGCATTGTCTACCAGATCAATATTGGTATATAATTTATAGGAAACTGAAAACTGCTCCCCGATATAAACATTGGTTTTATTTGCAACCGCTCTAAGGAATAACCGCTTTGAAATGTCTATACTATTTCCTTCCGCAACCTTATCTCCCTGAGGTACCGCATTTCGCTGATTCCCTTGAGGTACAGCCTTACCCTTTACTACTTTTATTTTAACAGAGTTTGACTTAACCTGTTTTCCATTCACAACAACAAGTGCCGGTCCTATAATATATTCACCTTCTTTAACCCCAACAAGATCATAACTAATAGACATGCTGGCTGTTGTGTTTCCATTAATAGATGAATAACTTGAGGATTGATTTGGCCCCCCAACGACCTGAAAGCCATTAAGGGCTGGTGGATTAAACGATTCTATATTGCCATTTACAGAAAAACTAATTTCAAATGCCTCTCCTGTACCCACCACACTTTTACTTACCGATGCAGTAACTTTTACATCCTGGGCACCAGATTTTATTCCATTGGCAAACAAGGCGCTTGTCCACAGCAGTAATACCGACAATATATAGTGTTTCATTTTCATTTTAGCGCAAAAATACTCAGTCTACCAGTCTTTAACAATACGGCCTTTTACACCTTTTGCTTTTTTATTTTTAAGCTTATCCTGAGTGTTCTTTTCCTCATTCTTTAAGGCTTCAAGCATTCTTTCAGCATCTTCTTTCGATAATTTATCAGGTTGCGGCTGTTGTCCGTCTTTCTGATCTTTTTTATCCTGATCCTGCTTGTCTTTATCCTTGTTCTGCTGATCCTTATTTTGCTGATCCTTATTATCCTTATTTTGATCTTTGTTCTGGTCTTTCTTATCCTGATCCTTTTTATTTTTATCCTTGTTTTTATCCTTATTCTGTTGTTGCTGCTGTTGTTTCAGCTTTTCCTGCGCATAAGCCAGGTTATACCTAGTCTCATCATCTTTAGGATTATTGATCAATGATTTTTTATAGGCTTCGATGCTTTCTTCCAGCTTTTTCGACTCTAGTAATGAATTGCCCAGATTGTGATATGCTTTGGCCTTAACCGCTTTATTCTCAGATGATGATGCAATATCTGTAAACTTCTGAGCAGCATTATCAAATTTCTTCTGCTTATACAAAGCATCCCCAAGATTAAAGTTTCCCTCCACAGAAGCCTTCGATTTATCTACCGATTCCCTGTAACTCGCCTCGGCCTCAGCATATTTCTTTTCCTGATACAGCTGATTCCCTTTATGGATATACTTCTTCTCTTTCTGAGCAAAAAGCAAAGTGCCTTGTAATAATATAAATATGATGATGATAAACTGCTTCATTATTTTCTTACTTCAAACAAATTCAACTCACTTAATTTCAGGTTCTTTTTACTTGAGATAAAGAATTCTATAACCAATAGTATTAAAGCAAACCCAAGAAAAAACTGGAACCTGTCTTCATAATTCTTAAATACTTTACTGTCAAATGTCTTTTGCTCCATTTTGCTGATCTGATTCATCACAATTCCCAATCCACTATTGGCATTCGAGGCCCTAACATAAACTCCGTTACCAGCTTCAGAGATCTCCTTACACATTTGCTCATTTAGCTTGGTGATAACCGTTTGCCCCTTTTCATCTTTTCTAAAGCCTGTTGGATTGCCATTCTGATAAATTGGAACCGGAGCTCCTTCTGCAGAACCGAGGCCAATAACATGTATTGCAACATTTTTTTCGGTTGCTCTTTTTGCAGAGGCAATAGCATCATCCTCAAAATTCTCTCCATCAGTCATCAGTACCATTGCTTTACTTGTTCCATTTACAAAATCAAAAGATTTCATACCCATATCAATTGCAGCACCAATTGCAGTTCCTTGTGTCGGAACGATATCTGTACTAATGTTATTCAGGAACAATTTAGCAGCAGAATAATCAGTTGTTATGGGCAACTGAACATAAGCCTCTCCTGCAAAAATGATAATCCCTATCCTATCGTTATGAAGGTTATCAATCAATTGTGATATTGCCCTTTTTGCATTTTCAAGTCTGTTCGGAGAAAGATCTCCTGCAAGCATACTATTGGAAACATCAAGCAGGATCATTAAATCAGCGCCGCTCTTTTTACCCTCTTCCACCTTAGTTCCAATTTGAGGATTGGCAGCACCAATAACTAATGATGCAAAAGCAACGGTAAAAAAGATAAACTTTAATCCCGGTCTGGTAAAAGAAACCTCTGGGATCATTTTCCTTACTGTAGCTTTATCGCCAAGACTGGCCAGCGCCTTTCTTTTCCACCGGCGCACCAGAAAAAAAATCAGGATAAACAATGGAATGGCAGCTAGCCCCCATAAAAGCGCTATGTGTTCAAAACGTAACATATATTAAGTTAAAGCTCCTTTAAACAATGTATTTCTTAATCCAAATTCAACCAGCAAAAGAGCCAGCGCAATCAATGCAAAAGGCAAAAAACGCTCTGTTTTCTTATGATACTGTGTAACAGCGATCTTTGCTTTTTCTAATTGATCAATTTGCTGATAAATCTCTTTTAGCTTATCGTTATTTGTAGCACGGAAGTACTTACCTCCGGTAATTTTTGCGATACTGGAAAGCGTTCCTTCATCAATGGTAACAGGAACTTGCTGATACTGTATACCAAAAGGTGTTTTTACAGGATAAGGTGCATATCCTTTAGTACCCACCCCAACTGTATAAACACGCACGTTCATTTGCTTGGCAATTTCGGCAGCAGTTACCGGAGGTATTGAACCACCCGTATTAGAGCCATCCGTAAGCAAAATAACCACCTTACTTTTTGCCTCGCTATCTTTTAAGCGATTAACAGCTGTTGCAAGGCCCATTCCTATCGCCGTACCATCTTCAATCATTCCATTATTAATTCCTTTAAATAAGTTAATTAATACATCATGATCAATGGTAAGCGGGCACTGCGTAAAACTTTCGCCGCTAAATACCACAAGACCTATCCGGTCATCGGGCCTGTCTTTTATAAAGTCTATAGCAATATTTTTTCCTGCCTCCAGCCTGTTTGGCTTTAAATCTTCAGAAAGCATACTTCCGGAAATATCAGTAGCAATAACAATATCTATTCCTTCTGTTGTTGTATTTTGCCAACTTAATGCACTCTGGGGTCTGGCCAGGCCTATAATTATTGCAATAAGGGCTAATGATTTCAATGCAATGCTATAATGCCGTAAAACACCATAGCCGCTTTTCTTTACACCCATAAAGGCCTTAACAGACGATATGCGCATTGTACCCTGAAGCTTCTTATTGCGCCAGATGTACCAGGCAATCATTAAAGGTACCAGCAGTAGTAACCAGAAAAACCCTGGATTAGCAAATTCGATTCCACTAAACAGTTTCATTTTGCGCTTTATTATCGGGTAATTGATTAATCTCTTTAGTGTTGGTCACAAAACTGATTGCATTCTCGATACTTTGCTCGTTTTCTGCGTTTAAAGGCATCCCTTTAGCAAACTTCACAAGATCGGCCAGCATTAATATCTGACGTAATTTACTCCTGTTTTGATCCGTAATTTCCATATGTCTTAAACCTGCAAAAATCTCTTCAGAGGTTTGCTCAAGTGCCTTAACATGATAGCGTTTTTCAAGATACTCTCTCAATATATCAGTAAGTTCAATATGGTATTGTTTAACCTCATCCTGCTGCCATAATTTTTTATCTCTTAAAACGGCTAGCTTATTTAATGCGGTTACATCTGCAGGTACCAATGGCTTAACCTCCACCTTAACCGGTTTGTTCTTCCTTTTCTGCCATAGGTAATAGATCACCCCTGCAATCAGTAAAATTATCACGAACGACAATAATACCCACTGCCAATGGTCCCTTAGCCAATCTAAAAAGGAATATTTTACTGCAAGGGGCTGCTTTATGTCATAAATGGCCTTTGTAGTATCAACAGCAACAGCAGTAACCTGTAAGGGCAAAGGATCGGTTTTAAAACTTTGCGTGTTTACCTGGAACAAGAAAGCCGGAACGGCCTGCAATCCAGCATCAAAAGAAGTGATTGTATATTGGCGACTAATTGTAGCCACTTTAGGATTATTCTTATCTGCTATAGTATCGGTTTTGCCAACCTCTACAATCTGTATTTTAGAAGAAATGGTATCTGCCAATGCAGGAAAACTGATTTTCTCATTTACCGGCAATCGGGCACTTAAGCGCAAAATTGTCTGGTCTCCCAAAACAATGGTCGACTTATCTAGTTTAGCCTCTACCTTTATATCCTGAGCATTACTTTTATAAGTAAAGCAAGCCAGGCATAGCATTAAACACCAGCTAAAATTAAAATATTGCTTCATATCCCCTACCTTCTGGCTTCGCGTTTTTTAAATAATGTCATTAATGGTTTAATATATGACTGATGGGTTCCAATTTTTGTAAAATCTACTCCTGATCTCTTAAAAAGATCTTCTAGTTTCCCATTTCTCTCCATTGCTGCAACTTTATAAGCCTGTCTAACACGTTTATCCCCAGTATTTACCCACTCGTACTCACCGGTTTCTTCATCCCTAACAGGGATAAGTCCCAGATTAGGAAATTCTTCCTCATGCAAGTCATATAACCTAAGTGCGATAAGATCGTGTTTTCTGTTGGCTATTTTAAGTTCATTCTCAAAAGAATTACTCATAAAATCAGAGATCAGAAAGGAAGTGCATCTTTTGTTAATAGCGCTGGTAAAGTATCTTAAAGCTTCAGCTACATTTGTACCCCTGTTCTGAGGTTTAAAATCTATCAGTTCCCTGATGATCATCAAAATATGACTTCTTCCCTTTTTAGGAGGGATGAACTTTTCTACCTTATCGCTAAAAAACAATACACCTACCTTATCATTGTTCTGTATAGCAGAAAATGCCAGCACAGCACATACCTCGGTAGCAAGTTCTTGTTTTTGCTGGGTCTGCGTTCCGAAATTCTTAGACCCGCTAACATCAACAAGTAACATCACTGTCATCTCCCTTTCTTCGTCAAACACCTTTACATAAGGGTGATTAAAACGGGCAGTAACATTCCAGTCGATGGTACGAATCTCGTCACCCATCTGGTATTCCCTGACTTCACTAAAGGCCATACCCCGGCCTTTAAATGCCGATTGATATTCTCCCGAGAAGATCTGATTACTTAACCCACGGGTTTTAATTTCAATCTTTCTTACTTTTTTTAAGAGATCTTTGGTATCCATAAGCTATGGTACTTCTACTGCATTCAATATTCCTGTAATGATGGTTTCTGTATTAATATCTTCCGCCTCAGCCTCATAGGTCAAACCTATTCTATGTCTTAAAACATCATGGCAAACAGCTCTTACATCTTCTGGAATCACATATCCTCTTCTTTTTATAAAAGCATAGGCTTTTGAAGCCAAGGCAAGATTTATGCTTGCGCGTGGTGAGGCTCCAAAACTGATCAGGTTTTTATAATCTGCCAGTTTATATTGATCCGGGTAACGGGTAGCAAAAACGATATCGATAATATATTGCTCAATTTTTTCATCCATATATACTTCCCTTACAACCTTCCTTGCTCTGATGATATCATCAGGATGTAGGATAGCTTTTGGTTTTGGCATTCCCTGAGGGGCAATATTTGCTCTCATGATCAGCTTTTCATCTTCCTTTTTAGGATAGCCGATCACTACTTTAAGCATAAACCTATCAACCTGTGCCTCTGGCAATGGATAAGTTCCTTCTTGTTCTATTGGGTTCTGGGTTGCTAAAACCAGGAAAGGTTTAGGTAATTCAAAAGTAGTGTCTCCAATAGTCACCTGGCGCTCTTGCATAGCCTCTAATAAAGCACTCTGCACTTTTGCCGGTGCCCTGTTGATCTCATCTGCAAGGATGAAATTAGAGAACAAAGGACCTTTTCTAACAATAAATTCTTCTTTTTTCTGATTATAGATCATAGTACCTACCAAATCGGCCGGTAAAAGATCTGGTGTAAACTGGATTCTGCTGAAGCCTGCATCAATAGTTTTAGATAAGGTATTGATTGCAAGTGTTTTTGCAAGTCCGGGTACGCCCTCTAACAAAATATGTCCGTCTGCAAGCAGACCGATCATTAAGCGCTCTACCATATATCTTTGGCCAACAATCACTTTATCCATCTCCATAAAAAGCAGATCGATAAATGCGCTTTCCTTTTGTATCATTTCGTTCAGCGCACGGATATCAGTGCCATACGCCAAGCTGTCAGTGGTATTATTTACTTCTTCCATTTAGACCATTTATTTTCGCTGCGAAAATTAGACAAACCTTAACCCTTTCGCAAGCCCTTAAAACCTGTTTATTGTTAAAATATGTTAAAACTCACATTTAACGTTGTTAATTTTAGTTCATAGGCACTGTAGCGTTTCAGTATCTTATCCCGTTTCTATTGTGCACGCTAGTTAGATTTCGGGGATAGATCTTAGGACCTATCTCCGATTCTTTTTTATATTTACCGAAAAATATATCATATGCTAGCTCATCACGTATTATTCTGGCTTAAAGCCGACACTACCGAAGAACAAAAAGTTGCCTTCAGAAAAAGCCTGGAAACCCTTAAGGGTGTAGAATCTGTAAAAACATTACATATCGGTACACCTGCACCTATTGAACGCGCAGTTGTTGATACTACTTATACCTTTTCACTTAGCATCTTCTTTGAGGATCTTGCCGGACACGATGTTTATCAGGTACACCACTTACATACCGCTTTTTTAGATGAATTCCGTAGTCTTTTTGAAAAAGTAATCATATACGACGCACAATAATTCAAAGCGCATTTGTTATGCTGAATTATTAATCGTTCGTCATTCTGAATTTATTTCAGAATCCAACTCATGGTATTAACAGACCTGCTTAAACGAGATTCTGAAATAAATTCAGAATGACGAGTGTATTATCTCACTTCAACACCAATCATGTTGCTGTTTCTTCCCCCTAAAAAAGGCTCTGTCCTTAAAGAAAAGATCATTTTATATTTCCCTGCCTGAACCGGCGCTTTTATCACTCCCTCTATTTCTACAGGCGCTCCTGCCCCAATCTGAATATGCTCCAAATTCATTACAACAGGTTTAAACTCACTTAGCGTATCATCCTTTTTAAACCCGTATTCCAGGTAACATTTCCAGGTTTCCCCCTTATTGCCCAATGAAATGGGCTCATTGTAAGGATTAGTTATCTTCAATTTCAAAGTCTTAGCCTCTCCGCTCTTCCAATCTCCCGGAGCTACAACCGGATTCACAGATACCTTCTGATACATTCTTACCTTATCTATCCATGCTCCATAAAACACGCCTTTACTTGTGTTAATAGTATCTTGTTTGGCCTGATCACCATGACTATCAGGTATTACAAAATAAACCTTCTTGTTCCTAAGGCTATCTTCTAAAGGCCATATATCGTACTGGTTTTTCCTGTAATATCTTGAATCATAGCTAAAACCCTTTGTGCTGCGGTTATAATAATTATATCTCGATGGAGTTTGAAACGAGTTGTAAAATATTACCGGATAATCACCGGCCTTTTCATGGATTTGTTTAGCCCACTTCTCCGTTCCAAAATAATACGCAACAACATTTACCTTCATTAAAGCATCTATCGGGATGATCAATATCAGCCGCACCAAAACAATTAATGCAATATTAACGATAGCGAGTTTCTCAAACCATTTAGGCACAGGCTTTCTGGCCATAGCAATATAAGCCAGAATAAACAGGCATAACATGGCAGGTAATGTCCAGTGGGCCTCTACTCTTCCCTTTAGGGTGCTAAACAAAAAGAATATAAATATTCCGTAAAAATTAAATTTAACTGCCCTAAGAAAGGTATCTGAGGATTTCAAACCCACTACCGATTTATATAAAAACCAACCAACAAGCGGGCCGGCAAGTGCAAGCTGTGCAAGGAAGTATTCTGAAGTAAAATTAAACTTATAAATAGCCGCAGATCGATCTATCACATGGTAATAAAATGACGGGTAATTATTATGAACCTGCCACAGTATATGCGGCAGATAAGCAACTATAGATATGACTACAATAAGCCAGAAAGATGGCCTTTTTAATAATTTAAGATTAGACAATATGGTAAAAAACAAAACCAATATGCCATGGTACTTACTGAAAAGTAAGCAGGCAATAACCAGGGCCAATAGCAAAGCCCATTTAATCTTATTCTCAGCTTCGTAACGTTGATACACATAAAAGAACAATACCGTAAAAAAGAAGAGAGGAGAATCTGGTGTGGTGATAAACCCATATACATGGAACAGTACTATTGCTGAAAACAGCAGAATAAAGAGCTTTATATTTTGGACATAACGACCTACAATTTGCCACAGCAAATAAACAGAGAGCGTGCTTGTTATAACCGTTAATATCCTCAATCCAAGGGTAGAAGGCAATAATGAATCGCCTATTTTAATAAACAGGGCAACCATTGGCGGATGATCAAAATACCCCCAGTCTAAAAATCTCGAATAAACCCAGTAATAAGCCTCATCAGCATGAACCTCTACAAAACCAGCCTGAATGATATTAAATACAGTCCATATTCCCAGAAATATAAACAATATCTGTTCAGAACTTTTTTTTGTTTGCAGCATTAGCAGTAGGGTTTATCCAGTAAATGTGTAAAGATAGTTTGCAAAAAAGTTCCACAATGAAACCAATACTATTGCACAGGCTTTGGCAACATAAAAATTCCATTTCAACTTATCATTCAGCAAATAAATAATCATATTACTAATCGCCAATCCTACCAACGAAATCACAAAGAACTTACCAAACTGAATAATGCTGGCGGGATTATGATTATCAAAAGTCCAGTATCTGTTAAGTGTGTAGTTAGACCCTGTTGCTACTATAAAACCCAATGAATTGGATATATACTTATGAATCTTTAATTTTTCTTTACAGAGATAAGTAATACCAAAATCAACAATAAGACCTGAGAAACCTACCAACCCGAATTTTAAAAACTTGAAAAAGAAAGCACTATTAAATTCAATGGCCGCTATTGGTGTCATGTTGTTACTTTTTGCAGAAACAAACATAATAATCTGTAATGGAAAAGCCTGTAATAAATGGTTAATTAAGGTTAAATTTATCATTATTGATCTTTACAACGTTCGATGTAAAGACAATTCCTACTATTAAAATACCAATAAGAATAGCTAATGCAACTTGTAAAGTCGAGTACAGTTTGCTACCTGAAACCATAAACGCTGAATCTTTAATTAGTTCCTCACCAACCTGGGTTTGTATCCTCATTAATTCAGATAATTTTTGAATCGTGCCTTTTGACGAAGCTCTTCCCTCTTGTGCATAAAGTTTCCTGGCACTGGAAATATCTCTTTTATCAGCAAATGCCATGATTTGATCTTCAATCTTCCCTGTACTTTCAAGACCATCTTTTAAAACAATCAGCTTTTCCTTTTCCTGTTTAACCAGAAAAGTTTTCTCATACTTTTTAATTAAAGAATCTATTGCCCTGTTGTACGATGCAAGCTGGGCTTTAAAAACAGCGGGATTAAAAGATTGCTCATAAGCTGTATTCAAAAAATCCTCGATCATCGATTTCTTTGCATAAGCATTCTCAGCAACGTAAAATAAGTCTGTAGCTGGAATAAGGCGATCGTTATACATCGAAACAAATGACTCATTCATGCTTTTAACACTCTTATCTTCCAGAAACCTGATCAGTATTGTGCACGCCATTATACAAAATAACAGCACTGCAATTTTCATTTTTTGTTTAATAGAGTAAGCAAATCTCATATCAGTAAGTTCAGGTTAGCATCTAAAATTGTTCTTCAGCAGGAGAAGAGAATAGGTTTTGTGCAAAATTTACTAAAAATAATTCTTTTTTCGCTCTTGTTACCCCAGTATAAAGCCATCTTAGGAAATCCATATCGATCATCTCTTCCGTTAAATAACCTTGATCCACAAATACAGCATCCCATTGCCCGCCCTGGGCCTTATGGCAGGTTACCGCGTAAGCGAATTTAATTTGTAGTGCATTATAATATGGATCTTCTTTAATTTTATTTAAACGATCTCTTTTGTTGCTTATATGATCATAATCCAGATTAAGCCCTTCAAAAAGCTTATTGCTTTGCTCATAAGAAAGGTTTGGTGTTTCTGCAGTCAGCGTATCCAATATAACTTTGCAGGTAACCTCCCCTGCTTCCGGGAAATCAAGAAATTCTAGCTGAACTTCGCAAAACCGAAAACCATAGCGCTCTTCAATACCCCTTACCCTGCGTATCCTGGCCATGTCTCCATTTGCGATAAAAGCAGCCGACTCATTCTCCGGCAGCCAGAAATAGTTATTCCGAACTACCATGATCTGATCGCCCCCTGTCAGCTCTTCTTCACGGTACAATAGTCTGGCTCTGATCTGCTGATTATAAACATTCGCAGACTTATTAGATCTGCAAACTACAAGTGAATTCTCTATACCGAACTTGTTATAGGCGTATTCCAATCCTTCAACTAGTTTTACGCCCGTCATTCTAAAAATATCTTTATAGTTTTTAGTGATGAACTTTGGCAGCTCAACCTTTTCTGTCTCACTGTCATCATTAATCAGTTTTCTAAGCATAGTAGCATTGGCCAATATCCCCGATTTCTTTTCCTGACGCACCACCTCTTTTAGCTCCACAGCCGTTACCCTCATCCCAAAATTTGAAGCAATGTATTCTTTATTTAATGCCGGACTATCCAGACTTCCAACCGGTGGCAACTGGGCAGTATCGCCCACAAAAACAACTGCACAATTTTTTCCGTTATACACAAACTCCATCAGGTCTTTTAAAAACGACGAACCCGTTTGCGTATTCCACTCGTCGGCAATCATAGATGCCTCATCAATGATAAATAAAGTATGCTCTGCCAGGTTTGGGGCCAACTGGAATGACATATCAGTAGCTACTGCAGTTTTTTTTCTATAGATCTTTTTATGAATGGTTAATGCTTTTCTGCCGGTATAGTTGCTCATTACTTTTGCAGCCCTTCCCGTAGGAGCCAACAAAACAGCGCGTAAAGTAAACTTAGGTAAAGCCTTTACCAGCGCGGCTACCGAGGTAGTTTTACCTGTACCTGCATACCCCCTTAGTATGAAACACTGACCATCTAATTGATGTGACAAAAAAGAAGCCATTTCACTGCAAAAAGTAAACTGTTCTGCAGTAGGAGTAAATTGATAAGACTGGGCTATTAGGGTCGCTTTATCCATTTAACAAATATGCAATGGTGATGTTATAGAAAAAAGGATTAATTTTGTTCATATGAACAGCAAAAATAGCATATTATTAGTTGATCCGGAGTTTGACCCGAATACAGCGGCAGACTGCAACCTGTTAATAAAAATTACTGCCGATAGTTTTTCGTATGCCATTATAGACAAGAGCAACAATCAGTTAAAGGCAGTTTACGACCAGCAGGAATGTCAGAATGTAAGCAAAGCGCTTTCCGAAAAACTAAGGACAGACAGCTATTTAAGTTTGCCATTTAAAGAAATTAAGGCTTCGGTACATACCGAGAATTCAATAGCCATACCCAATGACTTGTTCAATGAGCAGAATTTAAACGACTTCGCAAAATTCTTTGCAGAAGAACAATCTAATAACCTTTACACCCAGCCTTTTGCCAATTTTGGTTTCACATCCATCTTTACACTAAATAAGTTCATAGAAGAAACCTTAAATGTTTCGCTGTCAAACTGCAAACTATTTGATCATGCAGCACCTGTTTTATCGCTTTCCAAAGACAATGAAAAGCTTAGCCTGGTACTTGATTTTACTGTGGGCTCATTTAATGTAATATATACCGATGGCGGTAAACTGATATTCCAAAATTATTTTCAAATCGAGAACGCTGAGGAATTTAACTACTACCTGCTTTTCATTATCAATCAGCTTAATATAGACACCTCAAAAACTGACATCTACCTTAGTGGAATCATCAACGACGGAGATAGTCAATACAAATGCATTGAAAAGTACTTCAAAACCATCAATTTCATCCCGACAACCGGTAATGAAGTTGACAAAAAAATTTTAGATGACATGCCTGCTCATTATTACAGTAGTCTATTAGCCCTTGATCAATGCGGATAATTGGTGGAAAATTAAAGGGTATTCGCTTTAATGCACCCGAAAGCTTGCCGGTAAGGCCAACAACAGATATGGCCAAAGAGGCTCTTTTCAATATCCTTTACAACACTTATGACTTTGATAGCTGTACCGTTCTTGATCTATTTTGTGGAACAGGAAACATCAGCTTTGAATTTGCATCAAGAGGCATTAAACAGGTAACAGCGGTTGATAAACACTCTGGCTGTATTTATTGGGTAAAATCTGTTATCGAAAAACATCAGTTAAATGAAATTGATGTGCAAAAAGCCGATGTATTTAAGTTTCTGCAAAGTCACACCAAATCCTATCAGATCATTTTTGCTGATCCACCTTATGATTTGTCAACCATTCCATTAATTCCGGAGCTGGTAATGAAAAATAACCTGTTAACAGATAATGGTTTGCTTATAGTAGAACACCCATCACTATTAAAATTAAACAATCAGCCCGGTTATACCGAAACCAGAAGATATGGCAACTCTTCATTTAGTTTTTTTGAAAAGCCCTCCAATTAGTATATTTAACCATGAAGATTGCACTATTTCCTGGCTCATTTGACCCGATTACCATAGCTCACGTAGATATTTTAAAGCGCGCGTTACCTTTATTTGATAAAATTGTAGTGGGTATTGGCTTAAACAGTTCCAAACAAGGATTCCTGTCGGCCGATAAACGCGAAGAAATTGTAAGAAAGGTTTTTGAACAGGAGCCAAAAGTGGAAGTTGAACTATACGAAGGGCTTACAGTTGATTTCTGCAGACTGATCAATGCCCAATACATGGTTAGAGGGGTGCGTTCGGTTTCTGATTTTGAATACGAGAAAGCAATTGCGCAGATCAATCAGACGATGATGCCTGAAGTAGAAACCATAATTATTCTGAGCAAACCAGAATATTCGGCTATAAGTTCAACCATTGTGCGCGATATTCTGCGCAACAACGGTGATGTAAGTAAGTTTTTACCGCCACAAGCTATACCTTTTTTATAGCATGTAAAACTGGTTTTACTACAATATTATCTTCTAAAAGGCCCCCAACTTCCATTACCTGAACAATTGAAGGATAGGTATTCTTTAATACCTGATTAAGTTCCAGTTTGCTTAGCCAGCTTGCTTTGGTTATTCCTTCTTCTTTTTGAGGAATCAGTTTAGGCTCTCCCTTTACTGTCATGCTGTACCAGTTGGTTTTCTTAAGCACCAATTTACTCCCAAGCGTATAAACATGATAAGTTTTACATAGCTTTTCATCGTTGGTAAAAATCTTTACTCCACACTCCTCTTCAACCTCACGAAGGGCGGCTTCCTTCATTTTCTCATCTTTTTCTACCTTACCTTTGGGCAAATCCCACTTCTTATTTCTAAAAATAAAGAGGTAATTGCCTTTCACATTTTTCACTAAACCACCAGCAGCTTTTATAAGTTCACAGCTTTTTTTAATCTTTTTAAATAATTGTTTAGGATCCGGATCAAGTAGTATATAGTCTTTTCCAGATACCTTTTCTAAATTCTTATAGAAGAGTTCAAAATCAAAATCCTGCTTATCAAGCTGTTGAACTTTCTTTATTTGTTTAGGCATCAAGTCCGCAATAAACAAAGTATTATCGTTAATATAAATTCTGTAATTCTTCATCAGAAGGTAGTCGTTTTCGTTATCATTTAGTTCTCCGCAGCAATACTATTAAAGCATTCTTTTTAATCCGGTTGTTACCGGAATAAAATCGAGGTTTAAAAATACAGAATTATAACATACTGCTCTTACATTTATAGAAAAAACAAAAAATAAATCTCAGATACTACTGATTCACAGCCGATCACAGAAAAGACTTTCAGCATTGATTTTTATTACGGATATTTGCCAGTTCTAGATTGAATTAAACAAGAGTTTTCAGCATTTTTCTAATAAGCGATAAATAAAAAGTTTATTACGCTTACAAGCAAAACGCCAGAAATTCCGTAATTTTGAGACATGTATAATAAAAGTGATATTGAATTAAAAGTAGCTGAATTTTTATTACAAATAAAAGCAATAAAATTACAACCTAACAACCCGTTTACCTGGGCTTCAGGTTGGAAATCTCCTATTTACTGTGACAATAGGATCACACTTTCCCATCCTTCTGTTAGAACTTATATCAGACAAAAGCTTACGCAATTAATACAGGAAGAATATGGTTCTGTAGATTTAATAGCTGGTGTTGCCACTGCTGGTATACCTCAAGGTGCATTGGTTGCTCAAGAGCTCGGTTTGCCTTTCGCTTATGTTAGATCGAAAGCAAAAGAGCATGGAACCGGAAGTTTAATTGAAGGAGAAATAGTTGAAGGACAACGTGTTGTTGTTATAGAAGATTTAATTTCAACAGGAAAAAGCAGTCTTCAGGCTGTTGATGCTTTAAGAAATGCAGGCCTTTCTGTAGCAGGATTAGTTGCAATCTTTACCTATGGTTTTGATCAGGCCGAAGAAAACTTCAAAGAAGCAAAATGTCGTTTCTCGACCCTTTCTAACTACAATACACTAATAGAATATGCTGCTGAGCACAGCTTCATTGCACAAAATGATGTTGATTTGCTTACTAAATGGCGTAGAAACCCAGCCGACTGGGGAAAAGAATTAGAACAATTAACTTAAAATTATAATGACAGTTATTGAAAGCTCCGTAGAGTTAAACCTACCGGTTGAAAAGGTATATTCATTTTTGGCTGATATGAACAACCATCAGCAATTAATGCCAGAAAACATTTACAACTGGTCTTCTACAACAGATGAAGCTAGCTTCACCATCCAGAACATGGCTAAACTAGCAATCAAGATATCTGATCGCGTAGAAAACAAGGAACTAACTGCTATACCAACAGAAAAACCTCCTTTTGATGTTGAATTAAAATGGACAGTGGCTGACAACGGTAACGGCGGAACTATTGCAAAACATATTATCTCTGCAGATCTTAATATGATGATGAAAATGCTGGCTGTGAAGCCTTTGCAAAATCTTGCTGATCATCAAACTCAAAGATTAACAGAAATATTAAAATAATACATACTTGCACTTGTTGTGAGTAGTATACCCTTAATAATCGTCCGAAAGCTGGCCATATGGCCAGCTTTTTTTGCTTCTACCCATCCGTGTCGCCCGATATAATTTCAAAATTATGACACACAATAGTTAAATACTATACTATCTATTCCTTAACTTTATTCTAACAAAATAAAACTTATGAATAGCAAAGCCTCACTAGCCCTTGAGCTTGGTCGTGCAGTAATTGAAATGCGAAGCCGTTCGCGCCAGTTTATTCAGGCCAGAATTAAAGAAAACCAGCTAAATATTACTTACGAAATGCTCGAAGTACTAATGTGTTTATGGGAAAAGGATGGCATAAATCAACAGGAAATAGCTGATCGCATTATCAAAGAAAAAGCCAGCATGACTTATTTATTGGACAACCTGGTTAAGCGCGATCTGGTTAATAGAATGCCCGATGGAAACGATAGGCGAAACAACCTCATCCACTTAACAAAACAAGGAAAAGATCTTCAAGAAAAACTACTTCCATGGGCAATGGAGATGTATACAGCTGCATCAATAGACCTTACAGAGGAAGATATTATTGCATCTACCCTATTAATTAAGCAACTAACTAAAAACATTCAATAAATTTATTCATCATGAAAACGATACTGATACCCGTTGATTTTTCAGAACCTTCTAACAATGCAGTCAATTATGCCGTAGGCCTTAGTAACAATCAGAATCTTAGCCAGATTATCCTTTTTGCAAATTTTTACATCACGTTATTCGAGCAGATCTATCCATCTGCAGATTTTGTGCAGCTTAATGAGGATGATATCCTTAAACAAAAGGATTTACTACAAGGAAAGCTTGAAAAATTAAAGTCTCAGATACAAAAAAAACTAAACCAAGATATTTCCATTAAAGTTGCTTTAACGGAAGCACCTTTATTACGTGGTATACTTGAAATAATAGAACAGGAAAATCCTGACGCATTGTTTTTAGGTAGCAATAATCATGATGGCGAAATAAGCAATATTGGAAATAGCATGATTGAAATAGCTAAAGTAAGCCCTATACCAGTATTCATCGTTCCACCAAAGGCAACATATGAACCTGTAAAAAATGCGCTTGTTGCCTGCGATTTCAAAACACTAAATCATGTAAGTTTATTACAGCGACTACATAGTATTAAACATTGGCCTCATCCAAAACTCACCTTACTGAATGTTGATCCCGCTAATAAACATTTACTTCCTGAACATCCTGAGTTGGAAATAAAAGGGATGCTAAGCGAAATTCTACAAGGTTATGATTACGAGTTACAATATTCAACTGATAAAGACATATTAAATGGAGTGCTTACTTTTGCCGATCAGCATAAGCAACAAATGATCATTGCATTGCCAGGAGTCCATAGTTTCCTATACAGTTTAACCACAATAGCATTACAGAGGGCTTATCTACTGATGCAAATAAGCCCGTATTGATTTTAAAATAGTGAAGTTCTTCACAGGATTGGTGGTTCTTCACATATTATTCACACCTCCTTCACACAAAACCCACAAACAGGTACCTTTTTGTGTAGAATGTATGCAGAATGTGTGAACTATGTGAGGATTTGGCATAAGCACAGGTATACTCAATTAAGCAGAATAGCCTTACAATAACTGCATTAATGCCTCTCTAGAAAACCCTTTTAACTCAGCAGTACGCTCATCACGGATTTTCTGAACCCATTTAGCATCAGCAAGTAATGGCCTGCCCACAGCAACTAAATCAAAATCTCCCCTATCCATTCTTCTTAGCAATTCTTCTAATGAACTTGGCTCAGAGCTTTCGCCTTTAAATGCCGCAAGGAATTCGCCTGATAAACCAACAGACCCCACGGTAATGGTTGCTTTTCCGGTAATTTTTTTAGCCCAGCCTGCAAAGTTAAGATCAGAATCTTCAAATTCAGGCTCCCAGAAACGGCGCTGTGAACAGTGAAAAATATCTACTCCGGCATCAACTAAAGGTTGCAGCCATTGTTCCATCTCCTGTGGTGTTTTAGCCATTTGTAAAGTATAATCAGATGGTTTCCATTGTGATAACCTCAGGATTATCGTAAAATCTTCACCTACTTGTCTTCTCACTTCTTTTACTACTTCTACAGCAAATTTAGTACGTTCGTTCAGTGTTTTACCGCCATAACTATCGGTACGGTTATTAGTACCTTCCCAGAAAAACTGATCAATTAAATAACCATGAGCACCATGAAGCTCGACACAATCAAAACCTAATCTTTTAGCATCTGCCGCAGCACTGCCATAGGCTTTAATGGCCGCTTCAATATCATCCTGAGTCATGGCTACACCGTTCGAAAATCCAGGTCTGTTTAGATCAGATGGCCCTTCAAAAGGTGCCGAAGGAACCCATCCTGAATGATGGTTATCCATTATGCCCATATGCCATATTTGCGGTCCCATGCTTCCACCAGAATGGTGAACACTATTGATAACTTCTTTCCATCCTGCTAAAGCTGCATCGCCATAAAAATGTGGAATATTGGCATCATTTGATGATGAAACGCGATCAATAACCGTTCCTTCTGAAAGGATTAGGCCTACTTCTCCGGCTGCCCTTCTTGAATAGTATGCGGCAACATCGGCCGTTGGTACTCCTGCTGGCGAAAATGAACGTGTCATCGGTGCCATCACGATTCTGTTTTTTATATTTAATGATTTCAAACTAAATGGTCTGAACAAAGTTTCTGTACTCATATAATTGTATTTTAATAAATGCTATATTTCTGATTTAATGATATTGCTTAGTGCGGCAAAGGCTTCCTCATTACGCTTGTAATAAGTCCATTGCCCAAGCCTGGTTGATTCCAGCAGTCCTGATTTTTGGAGTATAGATAGGTATTCTGAAACGGTAGACTGGGTTAAACCTGCCTTTTGTTGTATTTGCCCCACACAAACCCCTACCTCATCAAACGCGGCATGCTCTTGCGGCGGAAAGTGTTTTTCCGGCTCTTTAAGCCACTGCAAAATCTGCAGTCGTGTTTTATTTGATAGTGCTTTAAAAATCTCTAACTGATCCATAGCACAAAGATATATCGACTTTTCCCGATATTCCTATTAACTAAAAAAGAATGACATTATGCTGATAACTTCATTTGTTTCATTACAAAGAAGAAACCTATCGAAGCAAGGGTTAATGCAGCTACCGTACCCCACCATAAAGTTTCGAATCCAAATTGGGCAGCAACTCTTGTACCTACCAGAGGAGAAAATATATGAGCTACAGAAAAGGATAGAGCATTAATACCCATGTATGCACCTCTCTTTTTTAATGACGATCTTTGAAGCGTAACCGTTGCCATAAAGGGCATAGCCAGGATCTCTGCCAGGCATATTATAAACATAGAAAGGTAAAGTACCGGAATACCCTTAGCAAGATTCAAAACCAGGAATGATAAGGCACACAATACAGTACCCGCTACAATTACAGTTCGGGCAGTAAATCTCTTTTCGGCAATATGAACTACCAGCATCTCTAGTGAAAACACAACTAGTCCGCTAAAGGCAAGTATTATTCCTATCTCTGCCTCTGTCATTTTGTAAACATTTCTGTAATACAAAGGGAGTGTACTTAACAACTGTAAAAAGCAAATGGCAAAAATGCAGGAAAGTACACTGAAAAGCATAAACGGTACATCCTTATAGGGCGACAAATTGGCTTGGTTTCCCTCTTCTTCTACCACTTCGTCTTTCTTCTTCTCGTTGCCTTTACGATTGCGGAAATAGATGAAAAAAAGTGTGGCCGACAAAAGGGCTGCTATTGCATTGCCATAAAATAAAAACGCGTAAGATATGGCAGCTAAAAAACCGCCTAAGGCAGGGCCAATTGAAAACCCAAGGTTCATAGCCATCCTGTTTAGTGAAAATGACCTGATGATATTATCTGGTTTTGAATAGTAAGCAATAGACACAGAGTTGGCAGGTCTGAATGTTTCAGAAACAAGGCTTAAAGTGAAAACACCTGCAGCAAGCTTAACCACAGTATCTAACTGTGGTAGCAGGAAAAACATAGGCACAGTTAAAATTAAGCTAACCAGCTGAACTTTAAAATGTCCGGCTTTATCGGTAAGCCAGCCACCTAAAAAGTTTCCGGAAACAGCTCCCAGCCCAAAGCAACTTAACACCATACCGGTATCTTCTAAAGAGAAATGAAGGTGATTGATCATGTAAACTCCTAAAAAAGGAATAACCATTGCCCCACTCCTGTTTATAAGCATAACAAGGGCAAGCATCCATGCCGGGGTAGATAACCCGCGGTAAGCATCTAAGTATAATCGTATAAATTCCTTCATTTAATAGCGGGCAAGCGCTTGTTTTAATATATCGTTCATCGTTTCAATCGGTAAATCCTCATTAGGATCTATCAACATTATTTTCATTCTGGCCCTCTTTTCAATAATCAGATCAGGATGATCTATATGCTTGCTTTCTACAATACCTATATAAGGTTTAAGGTATTTTTTATGAATCCATAAATAACAAAACATTTTTCCTTTATAGTAAAAAAATGGCAGTTTATATTTCCATTCAGGGGTAATATTTTCATCAAAGGCCAATAGATAATCTTTTAACGCAAGTAAACAACCCCTTACAGGCTCTTCTTTTTGCAAATAAAAATTGTCAAGTGGAGTAAGCATTTTAGAAAAAGGTAGATATTACAAAGGACGTAAAATTAAATCAGAAATCTTATGTTCAGACATTTTTTCATCATAAACCACTATTTATCAGACAATTATGCAGTTTTAAATAAAAAGAACCGACAAAATTTCCGATTAATAACTAAAAACCAAGATGGCATTTGCTTTGTTTAATTGCTGACATGAACTTCAACAACTTTACTATAAAAGCCCAGGAAGCAATTCAACAGGCTTCTGAAATAGCCCAGGGCAATCAGCAACAGGCTATTGAAACAGCACACCTATTAAAGGGTTTGCTCACTGTTGATGAAAACGTAGTTTCGTACGTTTTAAAAAAATTAAATGTAAATCTTAATGTTCTTGGTCAGCAGCTAGATGCTCAGATCGAGAAATTTCCTAAAGTTAGTGGTAGTAATCCGTATTTAACATCAGGAACCAACTCTGCTTTGCAAAAAGCACAATCATACCTTAAAGAATTTAAAGACGAATTTGTTTCTGTAGAACATCTTTTGTTAGGCATTCTATCTGTTAACGACAATACTTCAAAACTTTTAAAAGATCAGGGTGTAAATGAAAAAGACCTTAAAAAAGCAATCATTTCTTTAAGGGGCGACAATCATGTTACCGATCAGAATGCCGAAGCAACATATAATGCACTTAATAAATATGCACGTAACCTTAATGAATATGCTGAATCAGGCAAGCTGGATCCGGTTATTGGTAGAGATGAAGAGATCCGGAGGGTAATCCAGATCCTTTCCAGACGTACCAAGAACAATCCGATATTGATTGGTGAGCCAGGTGTAGGTAAAACCGCTATTGCTGAGGGTATCGCTTTCAGGATTATTAAAGGCGATGTGCCAACAAACCTGAAAACAAAAACCGTTTACTCGCTTGATATGGGTGCATTAATTGCCGGAGCGAAGTATAAAGGTGAATTCGAGGAACGCTTAAAAGCAGTAGTTAAAGAGGTAACACACAGTGATGGCGATATCATTCTATTCATAGATGAGATCCATACCCTGGTTGGTGCAGGTGGTGGCGAAGGTGCTATGGATGCAGCAAACATCCTTAAGCCTGCGCTTGCCCGTGGGGAGTTACGTGCAATTGGTGCAACTACGTTAGATGAATATCAAAAATATCTAGAAAAGGATAAGGCACTTGAGCGCCGTTTCCAAAAGGTAATGGTTGATGAGCCCGATACCCAGGATGCAATTTCTATTCTTCGTGGATTAAAGGAAAGGTATGAAACCCACCACAAGGTAAGGATTAAAGATGAGGCCATTATTGCGGCAGTAGAATTATCACAACGTTATATTTCTGATCGGTTTTTACCAGATAAAGCCATCGACTTAATGGACGAAGCTGCCTCCAAATTACGTTTGGAAATGGATAGTGTACCAGAGGAGGTTGATGAGTTGAACAGAAAGATCATGCAGCTAGAAATAGAGCGTGAGGCGATTAAAAGAGAGAATGACAGTAAAAAAGTTAAAACTCTAGGTGAAGAAATTGCCAACATGTCGGCCGAACGTGACGAGATAAAAGCAAAATGGCAAGGCGAGAAAGATCTGGTCGACAATATTAACAATGAACTGGAACAGATAGAGAATTATAAACTGGAAGCAGATCAGGCAGAGCGTGCAGGCGATTATGGCAAAGTAGCTGAAATCCGTTACGGTAAAATAAAAGAATCGCAGGATAACGTCGAAAAGTTAAAATCTCAATTGGAAAGTATGCAAAGCGAAAGCAGAATGCTCAAAGAAGAGGTAACTGCCGATGATATTGCAGGCGTTGTGGGTAGGTGGACTGGCATTCCGGTTACTAAATTAATTTCAAGTGAGCGAGATAAGTTACTGAATCTTGAAAACGAGCTGCATAAACGTGTTGCAGGACAAGACGAGGCTATTGAGGCTATATCTGATGCGATTCGTCGTTCAAGAGCCGGTTTACAAGATAAACGCAAACCAATTGGATCGTTCATATTCCTTGGAACAACCGGTGTTGGTAAAACGGAACTAGCCAAAGCGTTGGCAGAGTTTCTGTTTAACGATGAAAATGCCATGACCAGGATAGATATGAGTGAATATCAGGAGCGCCATGCAGTTTCACGCTTAATTGGAGCGCCGCCGGGATATGTAGGATATGATGAAGGCGGTCAGCTAACTGAAGCTGTACGTAGAAAACCATATTCGGTAGTGTTGTTGGATGAGATTGAAAAAGCGCATCCTGACGTGTTTAATATACTACTACAAGTATTGGATGATGGAAGGCTAACTGATAATAAAGGCCGTGTAGTGAACTTTAAAAACACCATTATTATTATGACTTCCAACATTGGATCTCATTTAATACAGGATAACTTTAAAAATCTTAATGATGAGAACCGTGATGAGGTGATTGCTAAAACTAAAAGCGAGTTGTTTGAGTTACTAAAACAAACAATAAGGCCAGAGTTTTTGAACCGTATAGATGAGCTGATCATGTTCACACCGCTCAACCGGAATGAACTTAGAGACATTGTTACCTTACAGTTTAAACATGTACAAGATACGCTTGCTGAAATGGGAATCGAGATAGAGGCAACGCCTGAGGCATTGGATTGGCTTTCGGAATTAGGATATGATCCTCAGTTTGGTGCACGTCCGTTAAAACGAGTAATTCAGAAACGTATATTAAATGAATTGTCAAAAGAGATTCTTGCTGGAAAGATTGATAAAGACAGTAAAATTAAACTGGATATGTTTGACCACAAGTTTGTTTTTTTAAACAACAAATAAAAGTTTAGCAAGAAAACGAATTGTTATTAAGGCGATCGTTTTTAAAAAAAGAGAGTGAGATTAAAATAATAATCTCATTCTTTTTCTTTTATAACCGCTCAACTTTATTATTTTTCTTAAAAAAGTTAAACAATTCATTTATCCCTCATGAATTTTGTCTAACATTTATGTTATTTTCCTAAATAAAATAAAAAAACAACAGAACATTCCTCTCTAACTATTGTTATACAAGCAACAACTCTTGTGTAATTATGAAAATTGCTTATATATCTTCCTATCCACCCCGTGAATGTGGTATCGCCACTTTCAACAACAATCTACTTAAAGCGATCGGCTCCAATAAAAAAACAGTATCGGAAGACAGTTTCGTGGTAGCGATGAATGATTCAGATTCTTTAGATGAATATGAATACCCTAAAGAGGTTAAATATGTAATAAGACAAGAAAACCAGAAAGATTATATCCGTGCCGCTGATTACATAAACACCAGTATTGCTGACGTTTGTATTTTAGAGCATGAATATGGCATTTATGGCGGAGAAAGTGGAGTTTATATTCTGCCACTCATCGCAAGGCTTCAAAAACCACTTATCACTATTTTCCACACCATATTAAAAGACCCTAATTATATGCAGCTTACTGTTTTGCGCGAGATCGCAAAACACTCTTCCAGAATTATAGTAATGAGCCATAGAGCTGTAGGCTTTTTAACCAGCATTTACGGAATTCCTTTTGATAAAATTCAATTAATTGAGCATGGTGTTCCTGATTTGGAACCTAAAGATGTTAATCCTGTAAAAAATACCCTGGCATTTAAAAACAAAAAGGTCCTATTCACTTTCGGCTTGATCAGCAGAAATAAAGGTTTGGAAACGGTTATTGAAGCACTACCAAAAATAGTAGCTAAAAATCCGGATGTGATGTATGTTATTTTAGGGACAACCCATCCTGGCGTGATACGTAACTCTGGAGAAGAATATCGTGATGGGCTAAAAAAACTGGCGAGAAAGCTTAATGTTGAAGACAACCTTACCTTCATTAACAAATTTGTATCAGAAGAAGAGCTGTTCGACTATCTGACGGCCTGTGACATGTATATCACACCCTATTTAAATGAAGCACAAATTACCAGCGGAACACTTTCATATGCTGTTGGAGCAGGTACAGCTGTACTATCAACTCCTTACTGGCATGCACAGGAATTACTTGCTGATCATCGTGGCAGATTATTCGACTTTAAAGATACCGATGGCCTTGCAGAAATTGTAAATGAATTATTTGAAAGTGATGAAAAACTCAATCAGTTAAGGGCTAATGCATATGAATACGGCTTACATCTACGCTGGCCTACGACGGGAGAAGTTTTTGTTGATGTGCTGACAGAAGCCATTTCTAAATTCCTTTCAGAGAAAGAAACTGGTAACAAACCTATTATAGACCCAGACATGATGCCTGCTTTTAGCCTGGCACATATACAACGTTTAACGGATGATACCGGAATTGTGCAGCATGCCAAATATGGAATACCAAATCTTAAGGAAGGGTATTGTTTAGACGATAACTCAAGGGCTTTAATATTAACTATCCTGGCCTATCAGCAAAACAAGAGTAAGGCTGCTTTAGATTTATTGCCTATTTATTTGAGCTACATTCAATACATGCAATGTGATGATGGAAACTTCAGAAATTTTTTAAGTTTCAAAAGAGAATATCTGGATGAGGTTGGTACGGAAGATTCGTTTGGGCGAACAATTTGGTCCTTAGGATATTTAATTAACAATGCACCTAACAATTCCTACCGTGAATTTGCGAAAGAATTATTCCTGAAATCTATTCCTCATTTTAAGAATCTGACGCATTTAAGAGGAATTGCCAACACGATGATTGGCTTAACTCATTTTATAAATGCCCATCCTTATGATGAGCACATTAAAAGTCAGTTAGATCAGCTTGCGGAACCTTTGAAAGCTGCCTACCGTGCCAATAAGGAAGGTCACTGGAATTGGTTTGAGAACAAATTAACCTACGATAATGCCATACTTCCACTTGCCTTGATGTATCATTACGAGATCAGCAAAGATCCTGAATCAAGGGAAATTGCTTTTGAAAGCTTGGAATATCTGACTCAAAAAACGCTGATAAAAGGTTATTTAAATCCGGTTGGGAACGATGGCTGGCTTTATAAGGATGGCGGAGAAATGGCCATATATGATCAGCAGGCCATCGAAACTATGGGAATGGTAATGGTATATTTTAAAGCGTACGAGATTACCCGAGACTTAACCTATATTAAACAGATGTACTTAAGTTACCAGTGGTTTTTAGGAGAAAACTCCTTACATATTCCATTGTATGATTATGAAACCAAGGGTTGTGCAGATGGGTTACAAACTTATGGGGTAAACAGGAATCAAGGTGCAGAAAGTACGTTAGCGTATTGGATTTCGCATCTTATTGTTCTTAAGGCTTTGGAATCGGAATACGAATTTATTCAAAGTAGCGACCTTACTGCAGCTCAAAAACAAACTTTTTAAGTTATGAGGATAGCGGTTCTGGCACCCGTAGCCTGGAGGACTCCGCCCAGGCACTACGGGCCATGGGAACAAATGGCATCTAATTTAACTGAAGGATTGGTAAAATCCGGCATAGAAGTAACCTTGTTTGCTACTGCCGACTCAATTACTGCCGCTAAGTTAGATGCTGTAATTAACGAAGGATATGAGGAAGATAAAACCTTAGATGCTAAGGTTACCGAGTGCCTGCATATCAGTAACCTTATGGAAAAGGCCGATCAGTTTGATCTTATTCATAATCATTTTGATTTTTTGCCCCTTACCTATTCAGGGCTCATAAAAATACCTTTAATTACGACTATTCATGGCTTCTCTTCGGAGAAGATCTTGTCTGTATATCAAAAGTACAATGCTTCTGGTCACTATGTTTCTATAAGCAACGCCAACAGGCATGCTTCTTTAAAATACCTGGCTACCGTATACAATGGCATTCAAACTGATAATTTTGATTTCAATGCCAATCCAGATGATTACTTATTGTTTTTCGGACGAATCCATTCTGACAAAGGACTCTTTGAAGCTATACAAATTGCAATAAAAACAAAGCGCAGGTTAATTATTGCAGGCATTATACAAGACCAGAATTATTACAAGGAAAAGGTTGAACCTTTTTTAAGCGATGAGATTAAATTTATTGGCTCGGCCGATCCGGAAAAAAGAAATAATTTGTTGCGGAAAGCATATGCACTTCTGCATCCAATTAGCTTTGAAGAACCTTTTGGTTTAAGTGTTGCAGAGGCAATGCTTTGTGGAACGCCAGTTATTGCTTTTCATAGAGGGGCAATGCCTGAATTGATAAAAGATCGGGAAACAGGGTTTTTGGTGAAAAATGTTGATGAAGCAATTGAAGCTGTTTCAGAATTATCCATCATTGATCGCTCAAAATGCCATAAATGGGCGTTCGAAAACTTTTCTCAGGAAAAGATGGTGGCCGATTACATCAGCCTTTACCATCAGATTTTATAGCTCTTTACTATTATTTAGAGCCCTTAAGTTTTTCGAGTAATATATCTATTTTGACGCCTGCAAATGAAGAACAATAGTCGGACAAACCATAAGGAATGATCAGCTCTCCATTATGGATGATAGAACCGCACGAATAAAGTACATTGGGCACATAGCCCTCGCGCTCATCATTATTAGGAATTACCAACGGTTCTTTCAGTCTTCCAATTTCTATAGATGGATCGTCTAAATCGAAAAGACTTGCCCCTAAGCAATACCTCCGCATCGGACCAACACCATGTGTAATGACTAACCACCCTGCCTCAGTCTCAATTGGGGAGCCGCAATTCCCTATCTGTATAAATTCCCAGGAGAATTTAGGTTCCTGAAGCTTAACCGGGTTATCCCAAACGGTGAGTCTGTCAGAATACATTAAATAGTTATTGCAACCATCAATACGCGACATCATGGCATATTTACCATTGATCTTTCTTGGAAACAAGGCAAGGTTTTTATTCTGTGCACCTATTCCGTGCAACGGGCTGATTTTAAAATCGTAAAAATCTGTAGTTTGCAGCAGCTTAGGCATAATCATAGCCCCATCAAATGCAGTATAGGTTGCGTAATATATTACTGTGCCATCGTCCTTAACAAAGCGAACAAACCTTGCATCTTCTATGCCTTTACGTTCAAATTCAGAAATCGGGAAAATTACACGATCAGAAATATCAGTATCTCTTGAAAAACTAATCTCATGATAGGTATCAGACAGCCAAAGCACCTTATCATATTCCAGTTTTTTTAAGTCGGTTTCCTGCAGGCTTTTAGAATCCAGAATAATCCTGCGCAGTGTAGCATAATCAAACTTATCCTCTAGTTTTAAACCTACCTCATCCAACACTTCAAGATCTATTTTGGAATCGGCTGCTTTTTTAAGAAAAAGCTTTTTATTATAGATGGCATTTTTTACCACTTCTGCCTCATCAATATAGTTTCCTGCCGGAATCACAGTAATGTCGTGATTGCGATCAATGAGTGCTCGTCTAAATACCACAGAGGAAATATGTCCCTCCCCTACAGCCCTAAAACTAATAATCACTCTTTTTTCACCTTCTACCAAATCAGACTGATCAGGATCTTCAATTACTGATGGATTAAAAAAAGCTGCAGACTCTATAGAATATTCATGAGTAAAATAGGAACCAATGAGTAGCTTGTGGTATTTATCAAGTTCCTCGTAATCGAAGCCAGCGCTCTCGATACAGTCTTTTACCTTTTTACAATGCCTGTTTAGAATTTTGGTAATACTTCTATGTCTCTTAGAATACTCCTGAAGCAAGGGTGATATAATATCAAAAACTTCAGTTTCAGTAAGCTCCATTACCTTTTTGATAACTTCTATTGCTCGTTCATCACCATTAAAAAAGAATCGTGCAATTACACGTTTTGGATCCGGGTATACTTTTATAGGCTTTCGTTCTATTAATAATCTCATAGTGTTATAACACTTTAGTAGGTACAATGATTTTATGAATATAATTTTTTTTAACGAAAGCGCCATTATGGTTTGGCACATTTAAAAAAAACTGATGCAAATTCTGCCAGAATGCCCTTATAATTACTGACAATTATACAATAATAGTCAAATTGACTATATATTTACATGTTAATTAAATGACAATTAATAGTTAATTGTCACCCTAAAATAATATTGAAATCCATCATTAATTTTATTTCACTATCAATTAGCGAGTTACAAAAAAATACGATTCCAGCAAAATAAGGCATATTATGTTTGGCACAGCTGTTGACTATATAACGTAAATGGTCAGAATATAAAAACTAGCGAATGACCAGATTATAAATTAAAAAATAAGAAAATGAAAAAATTATTATTATCATTAGTTGCAGTTTCTGCATTAGCATTTACTACTCAAGCACAAACTGAAAAAGGAAAAATTATTGTTGGTGGTAACGTAGCATTTGACACAAAGAAATCTGATGCAGATGGTGCTAAATCAAATACAAGTTTTGCGATTGTGCCAAGCGTAGGTTACTTTGTAAGCGATAACATTGCAATTGGTACTGGCGTTGGTTATAGCTACGACAAACAAGTTAGTGAGTTCGAAAAACAAGCTTTTGTAGTTAGTCCTTTTGGTCGTTACTATGCCAACTTATCTGAGTCATTCAAATTCTTCGGTCAGTTATCTGTACCAATGGAATTCGGAACTGCTAAAGCTGTAGATGCAGCTGGTAAAGTAGGTGAGAAAGTTGGTTCTACTACAGAAATTGGTGTTGCATTATCGCCAGGTTTTGCTTTCTTTCCAACTAAAAAAATCGGTATCGAGTTTGCAGTTAACGGATTAAGCTACAACAACTATCGTGTTGAAAACGGTGACGGCGATAAAGTAAAAGGAGCTGGTTCTGATTCATTCAGCTTTGGAGCTAACTTTTTCCAACCTAAATTAGGTATCCAATTCCACTTTTAATAGACTTTACATTTGGTTAGATAAAGAGCCCTTCGCATTAGCGAGGGCTTTTTTTATGACCAGTTTTTTTATTAAAACTCGTAATGGTTTACTATTTTTGGAAAACTAGCTTAACAAAATGAAAAAAACTATATTATTTGCAATCGGGTTCGGATTTATTTTATCCGCACACGCACAGAATAGTGCGTTAAAACCCGTAAAAGAAAATGCGGCAACTTCGGTTAAAAACCAAGGTCAGTCTGGCACCTGCTGGAATTACTCTACAACTTCCCTGATTGAATCTGAAGGGTTACGCAAAGGTTTAGGGGAACTGGATCTATCAGAAATGTTTACTGCACGTAATGTGTACATAGAAAAAGCTAAGAATTACATTCTCCGCCAGGGAAAAGCGCAGTTTGGAGAGGGTGGTCTTGGGCATGATTTAGTACGCTCCATATCTCTTTATGGTGCAATGCCTCAGGAAGCTTTCCAGGGTGTTAGCGGCGAAATACCTGATCACACCGGCTTGGAAACTGCACTAAAAACATATCTTGACGGCGTACTTAAAAAACGTCCGCTAGATAATGACTGGCTAAAGGGTTATGAGCAAATTCTGGATCAGAAAATTGGGGTTCCACCAGCTAATTTTGACTACAAAGGCAAAAGCTACACTGCACAAACCTTTGCTAAAGAGGTGCTAAAATTTGACGCTAACGATTATATAAACATCACTTCTTTTACTCACCATCCTTACTATACCCAATTTATTCTGGAAGCACCAGACAATTTTGCAAACGGGTCATTTTACAACCTTCCACTGGCAGAAATGGTAACCATGACAACTACTGCAGTAAAAAATGGATATACCATTATGTGGGATGCCGATGTGAGCAGCAGAAACTTTCAACAGAAAAAAGGATATGCTATGTTATTCGCTGATACAGTGGATGCGAAACAAGCTGATTTAAACCCTGATATGAAAGAAATAGCATATACACCGGAACTGCGTCAGCAATTATACGAGAACTTAACCACTCAGGATGATCACCTGATGCATTTAATTGGTCTTGAGCAATCAGCAAACGGGAAACTGTTCTTTAAGGTAAAAAACTCATGGGGAGATATTGGGCCTTTTAAAGGTTACATAGAAGTATCTGAACCTTATTTTGCGATTAATACAGTAAGTCTTGTAGTACCTAAAGCGGCGCTTTCAAAGGAATTAAAGAACAAACTAGGTATAAAATAAATTCAATTCATTAAATAAAAAGGGGGCTGATGCCCAGTCATGGTCGGAAGATTTTTCTTCCGACTTTTTTGCGTAAAAGAGTTTGTTTTATTTTCGTAAACACTTGATAATCAGTTGCTTATTCTTGTTTTTGTGGATTTAAATTAGTATCTTAATTGCTGATAATCAATAAGATATGGCAAAATTTAAAGATCATGCTATCAGTGCAAAACATCTATTAGGGTACATTCCTGAGGCGCTGATATCAAATTTATCCCTCACTACCAAGATCGATCATTACGCGAAGGTTCTTCATGGTAATAAGCTATTCTATCTTCTGTTGTATGGTATCTTGGATAATGAAAAACTAAGTTAACGAACTTTAGACGATACCTTCACTGATTCTGTATTCAAAGTACTTTTTAATCTGGATGAGGATGAACGGGTACGCAGAAGCTCCATTTCAGAGCGACTTTCTAAAATAGATCCAGATTATTTTAAGCAGATCTATGAATGCATTTACGATCAGTTCTCCAGTTTGTACTCCCTAACCGAAAGAGAGAAATATAACCTTATCCGTGTTGATAGCTCAATGGTTAGTGAAACGGTTGGTAAGTTAACCGAAGGGCTTGATAACAAAAGTGGTAAGAAAGCAGTGAAATATAGTATTGCCTTTGATGGAGTATTACCATGTCAATCCAATGTATTTACCTCCAAAGGCTATGCCAGTGAAGATCTTGCATTGCCTGAAGCAGTAATGGCTCATGTGAAGAAAGAAACAGATCATCAAAACATTTATGTGATGGATAGAGGTTTGCAATCAATCAGAAACATGAAAACATTTAGTTCCAATGCAATAACATTCATTTGCAGGACCAAAGAAAATAAGAAATTCGTTGAACTCGAGTCGCTTATACAGGAGAATAAAGACTTGGATCTAGGCGAATCCAATCTATTAAAGGACTCTAAAGTTCAATTGTATACTGGTGTAGCGGTAAATAACAAAAAGGGGAATAAACATTTCAGAGAAGAACTAGTAGATAGTCCCTTTCGTCTTATTATTGTGGAAAGCAAGTTGGATGGCAAGAAATATTGGTTTTTGAGCAATGATTTTGATCTGTCTGCAAAGGAAATGGCTCAAGCATATAGGAGACGCTGGGATATAGAGGTATTTTTTAGGTTTCTAAAACAGGAACTCAATATGAGCCACCTTGTGTCTTTGAATAAGAACGGAATACAGGTAATGTTGTACATGACATTAATGGCAGCCATGTTGGTGCTGATATATAAAAAAGCAAATAAATTGACTTACAAAACAGCAAAAAGACGGTTCTCCATGGAAGTAAGGGACTTAGCTATTGCCCTAATCGTTGTGCAATGCGGAGGAGACCCAGGCCTGTTTTTTAAAACATAAAAAATGGCCGGAATTTCTTCCGACCATGACTGGGCTAGCAGCTACTTTTTATTTTATTTCTTCTGTTCCACTTCCCTATCCATCTCCAGTACATTAACCTGGTCAGATTGAGAAAAGTCGCCAATCAAATATTTATTAAAGTGATCGGCCAGCTTCCAGAAAGCATATTCTGTTAAATCACCAAATGCATGGCGTTGTCCCGGTACAATAACAAATTCAAATCTTTTACCTGCTTTCATTAAAGCATTAGCTACTCTAATGGTATTTGCCGGATGTACGTTATTATCAACGTCGCCCGTCATCAACATTAAATGACCTTTCAGGTTTTTAGCAAGATCAGGATTTTTATCAATGCTATATTTAAATGTAGTATCGCCTTTTGCTGAAACAATTTCTTTTACACCATGATGCTTTTCACTCCACCATCTGTTATAAATACTGTTATCATGGTTTCCTGCATTTGATACTGCAGCTTTAAAGAAATCAGGATAAACAAGCATTGCGGCTGTAGACATAAAACCGCCACCCGAGTGGCCGGTAATACCAACTTTAGTGGCATCGATAAATGAGTACCTATCTGCCAGTTGTTCTACAGCAGCCTTCTTGTCAGCCAAGCCATAGTCGCGTAAGTTTCCATAACCATAGGTATGATACCATTTAGATCTTGCAGGGTTTCCTCCTCTATTCCCTACTGTAATTACCACATATCCAAACTGAGCCAAGCGATCAGTTCTATCCATGCTTTTACTAAAGGACTTGTTTACAGCCTCGGTTTGAGGACCGGGATATACATATTCTATGATCGGATACTTTTTGGTCGGGTCAAAATCAAAAGGTTTATACATTACCCCGTAAATATCCGTAACGCCATCATCAGCTTTTACTTTAAAAGGTTCCGGAAATTTATAACCGGTAGCCATTAATAAAGAAAGATCAGCAGTTTCAAGATCCATTACTTTTTTACCGGTGTTATCCATCAATACAGATCTAGGAACCGTATTAACTTTAGAGAAGTTATTTACAAAAAACTTATTCTCATCGTTCATATTTACTGCATGATCAAAATCTCCCGGATTTAGAAGCTTCATTCCAGACCCATCAAAATTAATGCGGTATAAATGCAGGTAGTAAGGATCTTCCTTAGCCTCTCGCCCATTTGCAGTAAAATACAACACCCTATTTTTTTCGTCGATGTTCACTATGCTTTCACAATGGAAGGCACCTTTTGTAATTTGGTTCTTTAACTTACCATTACTATCAAACAGATAAAAATGAGCCCATCCGTCTCTTTCAGACCAATGGATAATTTCTTTTCCATCGTTTACCAAACCCGGACGGTTGATTTCTACATAAGTGTTAAAACGTTCATCAATTACCGGAGTTACTACATCCGTATTGATATCAACGGTACACACATCAACTCGTTTTAAATCCCTGCTGGTACGCGAAAGATAGATCTTGCTGTTATTACCCAGCCATATAGAAGGTCTGAACTCATTATCACGATCTTTGTTTAAAGGAGGCGCTCCCCAGACAGACACACTCTGATCTTTGAAAGCAGCGATATTTAGCTTCTTAAAGGTTTTGCTGGCAAAATTGAATAAAAGGAGTTCATCAATTGGTGCATCAGGCTCACCTGGCATTTGGTATTTGTATGTTTCTAAGGTAGGCCTGCCGGCAGTAATATTGTTTACTACCCAAAGGTCTTTTACCTTACGGGAATCTGTTCTATCGAGCACAAAATATTTTGCATTTGGCGACCATAACACGTAAGCTCTGCGTCTTTTCTTATTGTTTTTCTCTTGTTCTTCATTATTTTCGCCATCACCATCGCTGCCATATGAATAAAACTTAACTCCATCCTTTGTTAGCTGGTGCTCTACAATGGTGCTGTCCTCTTCATTTTTCACAGCCTTTTTATAGTTTTCCTTATCCATCCAGTACAAGTTGTAATTTCTACTAAAGATAATTGCCGAGGAATCAGGTGCAACCGAACCCCAAGACGGCTTTGCTTTAGGCTTGGTATAATTTGGGACTTCGGTAAGTTTTGCACTTGCAATATCATAATTAAAATAAAAAATCTTTTTCTGCATTGAATCTGCATCTTTCTTATCCTTACGATCCTTTTTCAATTCATCAATAGTACTTTTTATTTCAAAACTGATTTGTTTCTCATCACTCGAAAACTTAAGATTCTCTAAAGACAAGTGCTGGGCATCAAAAGGATCACGAATAATTGTAGTGATTTCTGCAGCAAGTTGTGCATTGTCAAAAATCTTCTTTTTGCTTTTAGCAACCGGATCAACAAGGTACCAAAGCTTACCGTTTGGTGTTTCATACTCATACCAAAAACGATTACTTAATTTCAACCAGTGCGGATCAACAGCCGTTGAGTAAATGATCTTTTTAAGTTTGTTGGGCGAAAACCTTGAGGCAAGCTGATAATTTGCCTTCGGTGCCTGGGTTGTGGTTTCTGTTATTGTAAAAGTTTTGGTTTGCGAAACCGCATTAAAACCTGCACTAATAAGCAATAAAAATAGAATGTAAAGTTTCTTCATTTGAACTGTTAATTAAAACGGCTAAATTATTGATTAATACTAAAGAAGGATGAATCTTTATTTGTAATAAATGTGATAGTTAATGCAATAAAATAGCGGTTGATTTCATAGTTTTGCCACAAATAATCATAAATGAAACAGCATCTTCTACCTTTATTAACTGCAGCGGCAATTTTTACGGCCAGTTGCCAATCTAAATCACAAACTAACACCGATAACCCGGATGTTAAGGATACTTTAACACAAACCTCATCAAAGGAAGAAGTACAAGCCGCTAAAATTGATGTAAGCAAAATTAAAGTTGCTGATGCTAAAACCATACTTGCCCGCAAACAGGTACCTATTTTATGCTATCACCAGGTTCGTAACTGGAAACCAACAGATGGCAAAGTAGGGAAAGACTACATTGTTGAAATACAAAACTTTAAAGATCAGGTTAAAATGCTTGCCGACAGTGGTTATCACTCTATATTACCTGATCAGTTATATGCCTATTTAAATACGGGCGCTCCATTACCGAGCAAACCGATCATGTTTACTTTTGATGATACAGACATGGATCAGTTTACAATTGCTGCTCCAACACTAAAAAAATACGGTTTTAAAGCAGTCTACTTTATCATGACAGTATCCATTGGCCGTAAGGGTAAGTTTGTTGACTATATGACCAAAGAGCAGATAAAACAACTTTCTGATGATGGCAATATAATTGGCAGTCACACTTATGACCATAAGAATTTCAAGAAATACCAGGGAAAAGACTGGGAAGAACAGCTAGATAAGCCTACCAAAAAACTGGAAGAGATTACCGGCAAAAAAATGACTGAATTTGCTTATCCTTTTGGCTTATGGAATGCTGAAGGTTTCCCTGAACTAAAAAAACGTGGATTTAGGATGGCATTTTCTCTTGCTGATAAACGCGATCAGAATTATCCGTTGTACACGATAAGAAGAATTATTGCGAGTGGTTACTGGAGTCCTAAAACGCTACATAACAGCATAGTAAAAAGTTTCTAATGAAAATACTTTTAAGTCTGGGTGCTGGCTTAATGATATTAGCTTCAGCATGCACATATACCAGTCAAAGTCAAACTAGTTCCGCTTCGGGTAATCCTGATAAAGACACAGCCCAAACTAGTAAGGCACCTAAAAAGGAAGCTACCGCGGCCGAGATTTTAAGCAAAAAGGAAGTCCCTGTTCTTTGTTATCATCAAATTAGAGATTGGAAAGCAAGCGATTCGAAACGGGCGCATGATGACATTATCCCTCCTGCCAATTTCAAACAGCATATTAAAATGCTTGCAGATAGTGGCTACCATACCATTTTACCAGACCAGCTTTATGATTATTTGAATTATGGGGGCAAACTTCCAGAAAAACCGATCATCATTAGCTTTGATGATACGGATCTGGATCAGTTTACTGTTGCAGCACCCGAGTTAAAAAAATATGGTTTTAAGGGCGTATTTTTTATCATGACGGTATCTATAGGAAGACCGAGATACATGAGCAAAACCCAAATAAAAGCCCTCGCAGATGACGGTCATGTTATCGCAAGCCATACCTGGAATCACAAAAATTTCAGTGAGTTTACGAATGATGATTGGGAAGTACAAATAGATAAACCGACCAAAACATTAGAAACAATTACAGGTAAAAAGGTTGAATATTTTGCCTATCCATATGGGGTTTGGAAACCAGAAGCCTTACATAAATTAAAAGAGCACGGGTTTAAAGCGGCATTCATCTTATCAACAAAGAGAGATGAGACTAATCCGCTTTTTACCATCCGACGTATTATTGATCCAGGAACTTATACAGCGAAGAACCTTTACCATAGTATAAATAAGAGTTTTAAATAGTTTAGGCAACTGCCTCAACAACAAATTTCTTATCATTAAAACTAAACGCATCCCCTTTCTTCTTATCCAAAAGCAATTTGCCTATGGGAGATGAAGGGGAAATAGCAAAAATAGCCTTACCATCAAGCGTTAGCTGACCCGCGCTAACACTAATGTAAAAACTCCCGTTGTTGGTATACACCAAACTGCCATGTCTTACAATTTCAGACTCAGGATTTATCTCAATACTTTTTAACAATCTTAGATTATCCTGAGCATCGATTAAAAGACGCTTGTTTCGATCAATATCCTGCTGCATCATTTCTCTGCTGGTTTCATACTTATCTCCGGCGCTGCTTTTAGTATCATCATTACTAGCTTCGCGCGCCTGTTGCAATGCAACTTCAGCAGTCTGAATTCTTTGCTCTATAAAATTTAAACAAAGTCGATATAGTGTTTCTTTAATATCCTGCATAAATTACGATTCTATCCATTTAATCTTTTCTTCAATAGGAGTACGAATTGCATCTCTGGGTTCCTCGTTATGGTATCCCATATAAAAAAGCCCAAAACATTTCTCCTGTTCCCCTAAGTTAAGATAATCCTTCAGATCTGCAATCATTCCCGGTGAACTCCAGTATGCGCCAACATTTAAGGCCTCGGCAGTAAGCGCCATGTTCTGAACTGCACAGGCTAGAGCTGCAAGCTCCTCCCATTCGGGTACCTTGTCTGAATGCAATTCGACATTTAATGTAATTATGCAGCTGGCTTGTTCTGCCTTTTCAAGAATGCTATCATATTTCTTTTGCAAAAACTGATGAACTGGTGTAGTTTTTTTATACAAGCGGGCTAGCTCTTTACCAAACTTAGTTTTCCCCTCATTTCTGAAAACAATGAAACGCCAGGGTTGTGTTAATTTATGTGTAGGTGCATAGTTAGCACTTTCCAAAATTTGCTGTATAACCTTAACCGGCACCTCCTGATTAGTATAACTCACCGGAAAAATGCTCCGCCTACGTTTAATAATCCTGCTTAAAATTTCTATTTCTTGTTCCATTCCAATATCTCTTCCAAATGTTATGCTAATTTTTTAACTATAGCACATAAATGGCAAAAATAGAATTTAAGCCCAATGGAAATGTTTGCGCCGTGTAATAGTTTTAGTATTAAACTTTCTGCCGAATCTTCTTTAATTGCTTTCTAATTTGCTTGGCTCTGCCAAAAAACGCAACACTTTCGATATCAACCAGATAATCTATTGTCTCTAGCAGCTCGTCTTTAATCCAATCGTAACGAGGTGCCAGATTTGCCAGGGTTTGCATACAGTGCACTTTGGTAGCTACAAGCACCTCTGTATCTACAAGCCAGGTAAACAAAATATCAATAACAGGTTCAAAATCTGTTGTTACAGCCTTATCTTTATATACATGATGAGCCTTTCTGTCTGTCAGTAAAGCAATAATCTTAGCGTAATGCCTCATCGCCGAAGGGTTCTTCTGTTTCGCCAATAATGATATAAGCTCTGGGATATAACCCACAAACAGATCAGGCTTGTGTGTCATCAAATATTCTAACATCCAGGCGGCCCTAAAAGCAACTTCTTTTTTCCTATGAAAACTAATATCCAGTAAGTCGGTTATTTTTAGATCATTACTTTCAATAATACTAGTTAAATTAGTCACCATCTGAAACTCCATTGACGTACTAAGCCTTGCTATTAACTCTTCCTTATTCACATTAATTATTTTAAATCAGTATCTGATTTTCTAATTTAGAAATTTTGAACCTTAAACTTATATAAAACCACCAGACATCCGGCAGATCGCTAAAAGTCTTAATGATTTTATAAATAATGCCTACCTTTGCAGCTTATTTTTCAGCAATATGATTTCAGTTTCAAATTTATCACTCCGTTACGGAAAACGCACTTTATTCGAAGATGTTAACCTAAAATTTAATCATGGCAACTGCTATGGTGTAATTGGCGCCAACGGGGCTGGTAAATCAACATTTCTTAAAATTCTTTCTGGCGAAGTAAACCAAACTACCGGTAGTGTAGCTTTTACTCCTGGAGAACGAATGGCCGTTTTAAAACAAAACCACTATGAGTTTGATGAATTTAGTGTAATTGAAACTGTAATGATGGGCCACAAGGAATTGTACGAAATCATGAAGGAAAAAGATGCGATCTATTTAAAAGAGGACTTCTCTGATAAAGATGGTGAGCGTGCAGGCGAACTGGAAAATAGATTTGCCGAAATGGATGGATGGAACATGGAAAGCAATGCCGCCACCATGCTTAGTAACTTAGGTATTAAAGAAGAACACCATTACAAACAGTTAAAAGAACTTGATGGTAACCAAAAAGTGCGTGTCTTATTGGCTCAGGCTTTATTTGGAAATCCGGACATCTTATTACTGGATGAGCCTACCAACGATTTGGATATCGACACGATTGCATGGCTCGAAAACTTCCTTGCTGATTATCAAAATATTGTATTGGTTGTATCTCACGACAGGCACTTTTTAGACGCAGTTTGTACGCACATAGTTGATATCGATTTCAGCAAAATGAGTATTTACTCGGGTAACTACACTTTCTGGTACGAATCTAGTCAACTTGCTTTAAAACAACGTAGTGATCAGAATAAAAAACTGGAGGAGAAAGTTAAAGAACTTCAGGAATTTATTCAGCGCTTTAGTGCCAATGCATCTAAGTCAAAACAAGCAACTTCACGTAAAAAAGCTTTAGATAAAATAGATATCTCTGAGATTAAAGCTTCAAGCAGAAAATATCCTGCCATTCTGTTTAATAATCTTGGCAGAGAAGCCGGAGATCAGATTTTACAGGTAGAAAATCTTTCTTGCACTTTAAATGGCGATGTGATGTTTAGAAACATCAACTTCATGGTAAATAAAGGTGATAAGATCGCTGTTCTTTCTCAAAACAGTCTTGCTACCACTGCATTCTACAATGTATTAACCGGACGTGAGAAAAACTATACAGGTGAGTTTAAATTTGGAGTAACCATTAACGTTGCCGACATTCCAAATGACAACACTCCATATTTTGCAGGTAAGGATGAGAATTTGGTTGACTGGCTTCGTGAATATTCAGGGACAGATCAGGATGAACAGTTTGTAAGAAGTTTCCTTGGCAGAATGCTTTTCTCCGGAGAAGAGGTACTTAAAAATGTAAAGGTACTATCAGGTGGTGAAAAAATGCGTTGTATGTTCTCGCAAATGATGTTAAGACACGCGAATCTATTGTTATTTGATGAGCCGACCAATCACCTTGACCTTGAATCTATTACTGCATTAAACAATGGTTTAAAAGATTTTAAAGGAACAGCATTGTTTACCTCACGAGATCACGCATTAACTGAATCTGTAGCGACCCGAATCATTGAATTAACTCCTAACGGAACAATTGATAAGATGATGACCTACGATGAATATATTTCAAGTGAAGATGTAGCAGCTTTGCGTGCTTCATTATATAAAACAAAATAAAGAAAACCTATTTCATTTCGAACAAGAAAGGCCATTTTGTAATACAAAATGGCCTTTCTTGTTCGAAATGAGTATCTTCGCGTTTTGCGAATTATGAATATGAAACTGGAAGAACAGCTACTTGAAAGAAGTGAGAATAAGTGTGAATTATGTGGATCTGAGGCCAATCTTAGCATCTATGAGGTTCCCCCTCAAACTCAAAATACAGCAGAAGAATGTGTTGTAACATGCGGAAAGTGTTTAGCACAGATTGAAAAAAAAGAGGTATTAGACAGCAAACACTGGCAGTGCCTTAGTGGAAGTATGTGGAGTGAGGTTCCAGGAGTACAGGTAGTGAGCTGGCGCATGTTAAACAGATTAAGGCAGGAAAGCTGGGCAATTGATAATCTGGATATGATGTATCTTGATGATGAAACTTTGGCTTGGGCCAAAGCAACCGGTGATCACGAAAATGATTCTGAAGTGGAATTCCATAAGGATTCTAATAATAATGTGCTGGAAAACGGAGATACAGTAGTGATTATAAAAACACTTGATGTTAAAGGATCCAGTCTAAGCGCAAAACTTGGAACAGTGGTGAAAAACATTAAATTAGTTGATGATAATAAGGAGCAAATAGAAGGCCGTGTTGAAGGTCAGCTGATTGTTATTCTAACCAAATATGTACGGAAGCAAAGCTAATTGCAGCTATAAAATAAAGACAGTAAAATTGATCTAATTATGAAATCAATTGAGATTAAGTATTTTAAAGATTTTTTAAGTAGCGGAGAGATACCTTCAGGTTTGCCTGCACATTTGCAGGCGCTTTGGCATGAGGGAAAAGGTGACTGGAAAACAGCACACGATCTGATAGATCACCTAAGCGATAAACAGTCTGCTCACGTACATGCCTATCTACACAGAAAAGAGGGAGATGTGTGGAATGCTGATTACTGGTATAACCGGGCAGGGCAATCAAGACCCAACGTTACTCTGGAAAAAGAATGGGAAGATCTGGTTTCATTGTATTTGTCATTATTACCAAATTCTACTGGTAATTAAAATGAATATGTATATTTAAATTCCTTAAATTATTTCATTATTAATTAATTACTATGAGACACACTTACGCTTTTCTGTTGCTATTTATTGGCTTTTTGCCTAAAACCTTCGGCCAAACTCAACCAAATGGCGGCTCTGTTGCAGATGTAGCCTTTATTCAAGGCCATTGGAAAGCTACTACTCCTGAAGGCCAATCTATTGAAGGAGTTTGGTTACAACCAGAAGACGAAAACATACTAGGCTTCATGCGCATGATGAAAGCCGGTAAAGCTGATCTTTATGAAATATTAGCCTATGAGCAAACCGAACAAGGACTGGTCTCTATGGTAAAACATTTTAAACCAGGTCTTCTGGGTTTAGAGGAGAAAGACAAACACGATCGTTACAACTTTGTAGAAGCAAGTAAAGACCGTGCTATCTTTCAAAAAGAGGGCGAAAGCTTACGTATTCTATACGAAAAACGCTCCTCCAATCAATTTGTAATTGCCAGAGGCAACCTGCAAGACGGTAAATGGGCATTTAAAGACCTGTTTGTATTTAACCGTACTAAACCCTAAAGCGCGATCCTTTCATTTACTCCTATTTCATTGATGAAATACTCGTCATGGGAGATCACCAGCAAAGTTCCTTTGTAATGTTTTATTGCTGAGGTTATAACCTCCAGGCTCTGAACATCCAGATTATTGGTAGGCTCATCTAAAATAATGAGCTCAGGAGAACTATTGCTTACCACTAGGCAGCAAAATATCAATTTCATCTTCTCCCCTCCACTAAGTTGTTTGCATGTCTTATTCCACATATCAATTTTGAAGAGAAATTGGTGTAGCAATGTTTTAAGTCGGTGTTCTGGCAAGTGCTGTGAATTAAATTCCTGTACCTGTTCAAACACAGTTAGTTCATTATCTAATACTGAATACTCCTGATCAATGTAAAGATGCTTGAAATCAGCTATTATTAAAGCACCCTCTGATGGTTTTACTTTACCCAATATCAATTTCAAAAGTGTAGTTTTCCCAGAGCCATTTTTACCAGAAATGGCAATCCTTTCGCCACTTCTAATCTGGAAATTCAATGGGTTCTCCCATAAATATCCGGAACTGTAACCAAAATTCACATCCTCCGCCTTTATCAATATTTTGCCTGCGTGCAGATTTGAATTTTCAAAAGTCACTTTAAATTCCTTTACCTCAGGCAATTGCCGTTTAAGCTGCTGAAGGTTTTGCAAAATACCGTTAACCTTATCAGAATGTACTTCCTGTAATTTGGATGTACTTTGTTCAGATCTGTTTTTAATCGTATTCATAAAAATTCTGGGAACGCCTTTCTTTATTTGTTTTTGATTCCCCCTTGAATTCTCTTTTTGTTTGCGTTCGGCTGCTTCTCTGGCAATTTGCTTAGCTTGTCGTAAAGCTTTTTCTTTATGATCTGCCTGAGCCTCTAAAGCCATCAACCTCTCCTCCTTTTGCATTTTAAAGAAGTCATAATTACCTCCATAAACCTCTACCCCACTTTGATTCAATTCAAAAGTAACATCAAGAAGATTAAGTAAAGTTCTATCATGGCTTACAACTATAGTCGTTGCTTTACTTGTCTGTATCAGATTATATAATTGTTCCCGGCTCTCTACATCAAGATGATTTGATGGTTCATCAAAAAGTATAACCGATGGTAAATGAATTGTAATGCCTGATAAAAATACCTTGGTTTTCTCTCCTCCACTAATTGTTTTCATCGGCTGAGCTAATTCAATGTGTTGTATATTCCACAAACTAAGCGCTGCCAGAGCCCTCTCTTCAACATTCCAGTCGTCATCTAATTGGGCGAAATTGGTTAAAGAAGCATCGCCATTAAGTATTGCATGTAATGCTTCCATTTTACCGTCAATACCCAGGGCCTGGGCAACAGTTAAATCGTCGTACTGACCGAAATGCTGGGGGACATAAAAAGGTTTATTTATTGATGCAACATCCCCTGAGGCAGGCTCAACCCGACCTGCAAGGATCTCAAGCAAAGTAGATTTTCCAGAACCATTAGCACCTATTAAGGCTATCTTTTGCCCTTTAGAAACAGAAAAATTTATATCGCGGAACAGGCATTCCTTATTGGAATGCACATATGAAATTTGTTTAACTACAATACCCATAAAGCATCATTGATAAAAAGTAAAAAAATAAGATTTAAATTGTGCATAAGCACGAGGCGGCTAGACAAGTACAGTGGTACTGTTTAGCATTTGAGCAAAAAAGGAAAAGCTACTGCTCTGTTTATAGGATCTTACATTTCTTAATGAATTACACCAATATAGATAAAATGACATTTGCCATCATCGTACATGGATGTTCTCAATGGGGTAATTAGTCGTTTATACGACAAAGGTAAATATTTTTTTAAGAAACGAGTATCGTCTGAACTATCAAATAACTAAATTTTTATGAACCTGATGAAGAATCTGCTCATAATAATCTGCCAGTTTTGAAAAATCTTTTAGTGGATCAGGGGGATACATCAAAGCATTAAAGAACGTTTCGATATCCCTTTCTGTAGTCAGAATCACTTCGTCTTTTATCATTTCAACATGCTCATTCAGAGCGTCTATACCCTGCTTTTTCATAAAAAACTTTTGATATACTAATATACTAAATAATCAGATTATTTGCTAAAATTTTAGCTACTTATAATTACGGTTCGCCCATTTAATACATGGTTCTATCCATTGCGGCAAAGGCTTAAATAAAAAACCATGCTTCAATCCCGTGTTTAGCTCTATTTCTTTAAAGTGCAAAACCTTTAAATTAGATGTTTCTTTCCTTTTTATTGCCGACACTCCGTATTCGTCAGATCGCTCATAGATAGTTAAAATATTTCCACAGAAATTAATTCCGGGAAAAGATGTTAAATCCTTATCTCTGTAACAACCAATAAACACAAAATTAAGATTAGGGTTCCTTAAGGAGCTGGAAACGTATTGCGCAATATATCCTCCTTTTGAAGTGCCTATAACTGTAATATGGCTTGGTTTAACACCTAATTTCAATAAACTGTCTACTTGCCGAACCACCTTTTTTGTATAGGCTCCTACATCTGTATTAGCGGACCTTTTCTCACTGATCACCTGAAATCCAGCCTGTTTAAACTTGTTTAAAACTTCCAAATATTCCGTTTTTCCATATTCAGGATGGACTTCAGTCAGCGAATGGTCTTCTGCAAACTTGTTGTGAAGAAAGAATATATAATCTTGTGCAGCACAAAATAAAGAATTGGCTACTAAGAGCAACAAAAGCACAGTTTTTTTGGAATTCATAAAAGGTGCATTATAATTATTAATTAGCGTCAAAAACTCTTACTTTGTTCATTAGCAATTGTCTGATACTTACCAGGTGGCTAAAAAACATCGCAGGCACAATAAAAGCAGGAAGTAAGCTAAAAGGGAAATACAAAACTGCAATATTAGGCTGGTCAAACCCAAACTTCTGAATGGGTGAGGGTACTGAGAGAAATGCATTCGCCACAATATTGATCAATAAACAAAGACAAATAACATTCCAGGCCAATAGAGATCCCTTGGCCATTTTCTTTTTTGAGATTCCAAAATAAGCTACTAAAGGCGCAGAGATTCCTGCCAAAATATCAAAGTTCCTCCCCTCAAATGTCATCAGTTCTGGAACAGTCCCATTGATAAACAATAGGTACAAAATAATTTCCACCGGAATTCTCCCTACATGCAGATAAGTGAGATTTAATATAGGGAGTCCATCAATAAACTTTCTACCTCCCCGGGTTAAAAATACGAGCATAATTGAGAGAATAGCTGGGAATACCCCATAATGGCAATCTTAGGCGGAAAAACAGTAGTATCGGAACTGAAAACAAAATTTAAACCCAATATCGCCTGAACAATAATCCACAAACTTAAAACAATTAGAAGGAGATTGGCTTTACTGCTAACATTAAACTGTAAGGATCTTTTAATTACGCGATAAAACAAAAACAGCGTAAATAGGATCGTCAACACAAAAAGCACAACAACAAACAACGGTAAGCCTATAATCATTCTTAAATTATACTTTTAACAATTCATCAATCTGCTTAGCAAGGGCTCTATCTTTTTCAGTAATAATATCACCTGCATCGTGAGTACTTAGCCAAAATTCCAATTTATTCCATTCATTACACCACTTAGGATGATGATTATTTTTCTCTGCTACAAATGCCACCTTAACCATAAAGGCGAAAGCTTCCCGAAAATCTTTGAATATTAGTATTTTGTGCAGTTTATTTTCAACAATATCCCACTCCTTTTGAACTACATTTTCCATAAATTCTATTATAAAGTTGCGGCGCCATTGCTGCCAATATTAGAACAAGCAACATCGACTTATGTTTAAATCTACTTATAATTAATTCGATTCCCCTCAGTGTCCTTTAAATAAGCAACAACTCCTGCCGGAAGCTCTTCACTTTCTATTGGGAAACTTATAGAATCCGCAACGTAGTTTTTTGTATTAGATGCTTTTTGAAAAATTTCAAATAAGGCAATTGGCTCCTGATTGAAACTAATGCAGGTACTAATAAAATGCATTTCCTCTATCCTATAGTTAGGCTGCTTTAATTTCTCATTTATATCTTTTAAGCGTGAGATAAAGTGCCGCTGTCTGATAAAAGTATTACTGTTCATGATAATGAAAATGTAATCTGCATAAGAAGTTACTTTTCCATAGTACTTATGATTATCTCCCCCACTTCTCTCTATCAGATATTCGCCCGAAGATTCAGATTTATAAATTTCAACTGACGAACGCCAGATTCTTTCTTCATTAATTTCTTCCGGGTTATCAGGTAAGTTACGGTTAAAAGAATACCATAATCCTACCAATTCGTCCAATAACTTGTAGTTAACCGTAACCTTAGGGATATCAATTTTTAAATCGTTAAAACTAAATGCCTCGTTGTGCGAATTAATAAAATCGATGTAGTTATCATAGCCTAACACCTGCACTATCCGACTTAGTTTACTAAGGTTCGGTTTGCTGGACCCAGTGAGGTCTTTTCGATTTTCATATGCTTTTAGTTTATTGATAATAAGATGTTCATACAAATAATTTGCTCCAAATAGATCAGTTTCTTTTTTTACTTTCTGTTTTCTGTTACGGTTCTGTAACAACCCATTCAATTCTTCTACAATGTACGCCCACTCAGACTTAGAGACATCTTTCCATGTCTTTTTCTTTAGAAAATTACTAGCTAAAAAATTCATTAGCTTCTCGAGATGTAGCAGGTCTTCCTTATTCATAATATGAATATAAGATAAAAATAATACCAAATAATACATATATAAGACTTTTATATTTTCATGTATAGAGAAGTTTGTTCTAAACGAAGTCAATGAATTATATCATAAATATCAAATTATATCTCACACCTAAAACTAATTGATCATGGACTATTCTCAAATCTTTTTCATCTACTGGTGGGTCTTCGCTATCCTGTTCACCCTCCTATTTTACAAATTCATACTAAGGGTTTTCCTGGGTATGGTCATCGTACCCGAAAACAAGGTAGGACTGGTTACCAAGAAATTTGTGCTTTTTGGCAGCAACAAAGAATTACCAGACGGACGTATTATTGCAACTAAAGGAGAAGCTGGTTTTCAGGCAAAAGCACTGGCTCCCGGACTTTACTGGGGCATGTGGCCCTGGCAATACAATGTGAACATGCACGGGTTTACCATTATACCCGAAGGTAAAATAGGATTGATCCTGTCCAACGATGGTGCTGAAATACCGACAGGTGCAATCCTTGCCCGAAGAGTAGAATCGGATAATTTTCAGGATGCAGAAAAATTCCTAAACAACAATGGGCAAAAAGGTCGACAAACCTCTTATATCACTGCAGGTACTTATCGTATCAACTTATTTGCCTTCACCGTTACAATTGCCGACATGGTCATCATACATGAAAATATGGTAGGCATTGTAACCACGCTTGACGGCCATCCAATTGAAAGCGGGCAAATTGCAGGAAAGCAAATTACCGGTCACAATAATTTTCAGGACATTGATGTTTTTCTAAAAAATGATGGTAACCGTGGTTTGCAGCCATCAATCATTTTAGCAGGTAGTTACAATATTAATCCATGGGCAATTCAGATTGAAGAAATACCAATGACCGACGTACCTATTGGTTTCGTTGGCGTTGTGATCAGCTACATCGGTGAAGACGGTAAAGATTTAACCGGGGAGAGTTTCAAACATGGCAATATTGTAAGCAAAGGCCAGCGTGGGGTATGGATGGAAGCCTATGGCCCTGGCAAATACCCATTCAACAAATACATTATGAAGGTTGAACTGGTGCCTACAACTAATCTGGTATTGAATTGGGCCAACGCCAGGAACGAATCTCATGAGTTAGATAAGAACCTGAGTACTATCACCGTCCGCTCCCGAGACGGCTTCCCTTTCAATTTAGATGTATCTCAGATCATTCATATTCCCGCAACCGAGGCACCCAAAGTAATAGCCCGTTTCGGTAGCATGAGTAATTTAGTAAGTCAGGTATTAGAGCCTACTATTGGCAATTATTTTCGAAATTCTGCACAAGACAGCGATGTGATAAGTTTTCTGATTACCCGTAAAGAAAGACAACAATCGGCAAAGGAACACATTAAAGCAGTCCTGGATGATTACAATGTAAATGCTGTAGATACTTTAATAGGTGATATTCTTCCACCAGAGGCATTGATGAAAACCCTTACCGACCGTAAGATTGCAGAAGAGGAACAAAAAACTTATCAGACACAGAAAATGGCACAGGAACAGCGCCAGGGCATGGAGAAAGAAACTGCAATTGCAGATATGCAAAAGGAAATTGTAAAAGCACAGCAAAGTGTTGAAATTGCTCAGCGCACTGCTGATGCAACGGTAAAAAAGGCAGAAGGTGACGCCAATAGTTTAAAACTACAGGTTGATGCTGAAGCCACGGCAACTAAAATGCGTGCAAACGCAGAAGCTGAAGCAACTAAAGCCCGTGCTGGTGCACAAGCCGAAGCTACCAAACTTAATGCGACTGCCGATGCAGAGAAAATAGCCAAAACAGGATTGGCCGAAGCAGAAAAAATTATGGCCATAGGTAAATCTACAGCTGATGCTTACGACTTACAAGTAAAAGCCATGGGAGGCGACAACTTTACCAAGTTTAAAATAACCGAAGAAATTGGAAAAGGAAAAATTAAGATCATCCCAGATCTAATTGTAAGTGGTGGCAACGGCAGTGATGGTAGCCTAAGTGGTTTAATGGGTCTGCAATTGATGCAAATGATACAGCAAGAAAAAGGGAAAGCCAGCGAATAATAAACCCTAATCACTTAAAATTATGGATCTCAATATAAATTACCACACTGAAATGACTCCTGATATTGCCTTACAAATATTAAGAGATGGTCATGAAAGATTTCTTAGTGGACGCAGCAAACATCGCGGCTTGCTACAAAAAGTACAGGAAACAAAAGACAATCCGAGGCCATTTGCATCAATATTGAGCTGCATGGATTCAAGGGTTCCAACTGAACTGATTCTTGACCAGAGTATTGGTGATATTTTTAACATTCGCATTGCAGGCAATGTTATATCTCCACATGTGTTAGGATCGTTGGAGTATACAATAGCCACGGCAGGTTCAAAACTGATTGTAGTAATGGGTCACACCAATTGTGGGGCAGTAAGGAGTGCTTGTGACGATGTGATGATGGAAAATCTTTCGGGCTTGCTAAGGGAAGTAAAAGTGTGTATCTCACAAGAATTTACGGAAATAAGCAACAGAACAGGCCATAACGAATCTTTTGTTAATAAGGTTTCTTTACTTAATGTTTACCGTTCCGTGCAGCAGATACTTGAGCAAAGCAGTATTATACGGCAACGCGTAGATAGCAGAGAAATAAAGATCATACCTGCTATGTACGACATCTCTGTAGGTAATTTGACTTTTTACAATAAACATTGCTAACATGTTGAAATAGTAGGAATAGAAACTCAGACTTTCTCCATAATTTAGCTACTACAATCAGTTTGTTATGGAAAAGAAAAGATACCAAGGGGCATTAAACGATAAGGATAGATCAAAACAGAAATTGATCCAGGCTGTTGGAATTGTAATCCAAGACAAAGGATATACCGGATTGACCGTTACAAACATTTCAAAAGCTGCAGGATTGGACCGTAAACTAATTAAACTTTATTTTGGTTCAGTTGATAATCTGATAGAAATTTATGTAAAAAGCAAAGACTACTGGGTGGCTGCAACAGGTGATGCAGGTATCATGATCGAAAATAACCAAGGGAAAGACACGAAGCAAATATTGAAAAATCTGTTGCTTAATCAATTGGATTATTTCTATGAGAATGAAGAAATGCAGAAGATTGTACTTTGGCAAATTAGCCAGAGAAGCCAGATTATGTATCAGGTATGCGAAGAACGAGAACAACTTAGTTCCACATTCTTTGCATTGACAGATAAGGAGTTGAAAGGAAATGATGTCGATCTTAGGGCAATTGCCGGTTTATTGGTTGCAGGTATTTATTATATGGTACTTCATGCCAAAACTACCGACAGCCTTTTTTGTGAAATTGACATCAATAATCCAGAAGGAATGAAAAGAATCAAAGAAGCAATAAGCCTGGTTTTAGAATACGCTTACAGTAATAAGACTCAGTCATAGATAATAGAAAACCTTTTATCAGAACTTATAACCGAGTGAAATACTAAAGCTGGTATTTTTCATTTTCCCTTTCCGTTTTATCCCGCTATAAGTTGTTTGCAAATTTGCCAGTCCTATTTCACTATTGAATTGGATAGAATATTTGTTAAAAAGCTCATAACCAGCTAAAAAACTAACCCCGTAATCCAAGGGCTTTCCATACAAATAAGATCCAAATTCACCCTTCTCTGCATCGTTTTTGAAGATCACCTCTCCATTATCTCCAATTTGGATATCCCCAATTAAAACACCAGATGCGGACTTCCACTTCCCTCCTGTTCCATATCCCAAATAACCTCCTGCGCCAAGTATTAAATTCCCCGTTCCCAACTTGGGGTTATAAAGTAAATTAACCGGTACTTCTATATAAGAAACCGTAACTTTAAAATCATCACTATAGCCAAAGCCCTCTCCTTTTTGTCTAAATCCTTTGGAGGAATATAAGGCAGCGGGTTGAATGTAAAAATCACCGGCTATAGGAACGTCAACTGTAAGTCCTAAGTGGAAACCTGGAATTGATTCAGTTTCACCCTTATTTCCCTGTTCATCTTTCATATTTGCGTTTGAGAAATTTACACCGGTTCTTATCCCTATTTTCGTTTGTGCATTGGCAATGTTAAAGGCGGTAATCAGGAAAAATAGAAATAGCGGAGCGTATAATTTATTCTTTCTCATAAGTTTGGTTATTTTTTTGTTTTAGAATGGCTATTATTCGAAAAGTCTGGTAACCAAATGTATTAATTATCCCAATAACGGGAAAATTTAATTTTTTATTATTTCAGATAAGCACATGGCACGTTTACCGGCACATAATCAATCCCATGAGCAGCCTTCAGTAACTTGGATACAACAACTGCGATGGTTCTCTCATCCCTATGCATTTGCGGCAAAAGCCCCATCATAGCATAGCTGATTGGGTTTACTGCAGGAACAAGTGTTTCCCAAGGATAACCTTTACCCCAGATCAACCCTTTTACTGTGTAGTTAAGATCTGCTGATTCCGATAGCAGATAGTCCAATAACGAAGCGGAATGGTTAGAGTTCTGATTTACAGTATGAAAAATAGGGCTTTGTCCTCCAAACCCATGTTCATCAGTTCCTGCTTTCGCATTCACGTCTGCTCCATTCCTCACCAGAACTTCTGCACATGACAGATGATTAAATTCCGCACAGACATGAAGTAGGCTGACATCATGTAAAGGCGTATAAGCACACCGTAAATTAACAGGCCGGTTAAGTGCACCTGGGTCTGTAGTCAAATGTTTCGCTAAAATCTGGGCATCATCTGAGAGGACGGCTAAAAGCGACGGATCATTAAACTCCAGCCCATGATCGATAAATACCTTGACACATGCTTTAAAGCGGTCTGTTCTGGCGTATTCGCTGATGAGTTCATAAATTAAGGGGTGCCCTTTGAAGATATCGTTGGGATGGACCCCATGCTGAAAACATGATCTGATCCCATCCACATCATGGCATTCAATATCACCGATTATTTTCTGCAGGTAGTCCATACCTACTAATTTAAGAAATATCGTTTACTTCTCGGCCCTGAATGTATTCGACACTAATTTTCTAGGACGCTTATTTTTAAACTGCTCTCCACTACCTGCATTACTTTGCCCTTCTTCAGTATGGAATCGGTTAGGTTTAAAAGTTGTTCTTGGTTTCTCTGCCCTATTCTCATCCGCCAGTTTAACACTTATCTTTCTACCTTTCAAAACCATACCGTTTATAGCTGCAATTGCCCTATCGGCTCCAGCCTGATCCACCATTTCTATAAAACCATAGCCTTTATGTTTGTGGGTCACTTTGTCGGTCAATAAATGCACGCTGTGCAACATTCCATGGATGCTGAATATCTCAATCAGTTCAGCTTCCTGTATATCAAGTGGATAACCCACCACAAATAATTTAATCATGAATCTATTTAAAGCTGCAAATTTAAGCTTTAATATTTTACTTATAGCTGTTTTCAGCTATTTTTGATATTATCTTAATAACAGGCAGGCATTCTAGCTACATTAGCTTAATTATCTACGCTACAATGAAAAAATACGGTTACACCTTGTTTTTGATATTTTCCTTTTTCAATGCGCTTTCGCAGATGCCATTAAACGGAACGCATTATGCCGATAGCCTTACCCAGCAGTTAAAAAAAGAGCTACCGAATGCCACAAAGGCAAAAAGTAGTTTTCTACTCTCAGAATTTTACTTAAGAACAGATACAGCAAAAGCTGAGCAGTATTTACAACAAGGATTAGCACACAGCGAAGGAAACAGCTTTATGCAAGCAGTATCTTTATATTATAAAGCTTTGCAAATGATGGCTAAAAATCCAGAACTTGCTAAAAAAATGCTTTTGCAATCAGATGCTTCACTAAAAAAATTCAAAACAAAGGAAGCTCTTCTGGTTAGATCAATGTGCTGGCACAGCTATGCATTTCGCCATCATCTTAGAAACGAAATCAAAGAATCTATAGAAATTATACTGCATAAGGCAATTCCGTTGGCTATACAATCAGGTGATTTGGGTTTCTTAGGAAAAAACTATTTTCTCCTTTCTGCGGGATTCAAAAATCTGGGTCAGCACGCGAAGGAAAAAATCTATTTAACAAAAGCAGTTTCAATACTTAAAAAAGCCAATGCACCACAATATCTGGCTATGATTTATCAATCTATTGGGGAAAATTATATTTCATTAGGTAAGTTAAAAGAGGCCAAATCGAATTTAGACAGCATGATGATCTTGCTTAAGCCGTATCCACAGTCCGAGATGTGGTTAGAATATTATGCCGGTGAAGCTTTACGCCTTAATACTGCTTTGCAATTCGACAGCGCACTCACTGTAGTAGAAAAAGGAATGCTTCTGGCAAAAAGATTCAAAGGCACTTATGCCGAAAAACGCATACTACTACAAAAATTTTATGCTCTTCATAGTAAAGAAGATTTCCCTGAGGCAAAGAATGTAGGACTGGCTTTGGTTAAGGACAAACAATTTATGGCATGGGAAACAAACAAGTTGCAGATTTACTATGGACTGGCGACTAGCTATGAGGGCATGAAAAATAAGCAAAGTGCTTACAAATGGTTAAAACTTTATAGCGGGTTGAGCGACAGTTTGAGTAACAGCAAACTAAAAGAAACTGCAAACCTCCTCGAAGTAAAATATAGAACGGCAGAAAACCAAAAGAAAATTGTGGCGCTTAACGCCGAGAATGAAAAGGCAAAACTTGCCACAAAAAATAGTCGGCTGGTGAATTGGCTACTGGGCCTAGCCAGTATATTTTTACTTATTGTTGCTTTTTTTGGCTGGTTGTTTTACCGCAACAGTAAAAAATTAGCTTTACAAAAAGATCTGAATCACCAACAAGAACTTAAAGATATTGACAGGCAACAGCAAATAAAACTAGTGCAGGTAATGTTGAATGCCAAAGAAGATGAACAAAACAGACTTGCCCGCGATCTACATGATGGGCTGGGCTGTATGCTCGCAATAGCAAAACTAAATCTGACAGATTATATACACGAACAAGGCAACAATAACACCCTAGAGCTGCAAAATATCGTTACGCAATTGGATACTTCCATAGGTGAACTTAGACGTATATCCCACAACATGATGCCTGAAATGCTATTAAAACTGGGTCTTAAGGCACTGCTAAAAGACTTATGTGAATCAGCAGCTTCTGCCGCGCTAAAAGTGGACTTTCAATATCTTGGCATCAAAAACAATCTGCTTGCACAAGAGCAAATAAACATTTATCGTATTATACAAGAAGCCATTACTAACGCAACCAAACATGCCCAGGCGCAAAACCTTTTGCTGCAATGTTCGCAAAATGAGGATGTGTTTTTTATAACGGTTGAAGATGACGGAAAGGGCTTTGATGCAACACATTTGGATAAGGTTGAGGGCATAGGTCTTAACAACATCAAAAGCCGGGTTGAATACCTTAAAGGCAAAATTGAGATCCTATCAGAAAGAAATAAAAGAGGCACCTCCATCAATATAGAACTTTATGTCACAGCATAAAAATACCATTGTCGTTGTTGATGATCATCCGATAGTCATAGAGGGGTTGATTAGGCTTTTAAGTAAAAAACCGGAATATGAAATTATTGGTGGCTTTACCCGAGGGGAGGAATTTATTTCCTTTTTAAAAATAGCAACAGTAAAAATTGTTTTGCTGGATATCATGCTTCCTGATATAAATGGAATGGATTTGTGCAAAACAATAAAAACCATATCTCCGGATACGGTTGTATTGGCATTTAGCAATTACCAGGAGCGCAGCGTAATTTTGCAAATGTTGGCCAATGGCGCCAGTGGATATTTACTTAAAGAGTCGTCTATTGAAGAAATTGTTATCTGTATCAATGAAGCCTTAAATGGTCAGATTACTTTTAGTAACATCGTTAAAGAAATTATCTCCCGGCCACAGTTAAAAGAATCTCAAGATTTTGCCAAACTTACGGTACGCGAAAAGGAAATTTTAAAACTAATTGCTGATGGCAAAACCACTAATGACATTGCTGAAATGTTATTTTTAAGCAAGTTTACGGTAGAAAACCACAGAAAGAACTTACTACAAAAGCTCAAAGCAAAAAATGTTGCCGATTTAATAAGACATGCTACACTACAAAATCTGATTTAGCTATTATATTGTTTTTGGTATTATCTTTTTCCTGCGCATTTCATCGAACAAATCATAAAACATTTTTTCTGTATCAATAAACTCATGAAAGCCCATTCTTCTTGCCTTTGTGCCATCTGCAAAAAAGTCATAGTCCCAGGAGAACACAAAGTCGCCAAATGCCCATGAGGATAAGTCTTTATAGTTATAATTTAGTCCGTGTTCTTCCTGTAAAGATTTCCAGAGTTCTTCTTTGTCCGCCATAACTGTTTGGAGGGGCACTTGCAAGGGTGCCGCAACTTCCATATTAAAATAAACAGCAATTTTAGGCCAAAGCTCATTCCACCTAAACAAGTCGCCGTTATTGATATTGAATGCCTGATTTGCACATTGTGGGTTTGTAGCTGCCCATACAGTCGCTTTAGCCAGTAGTCCTGCATCTGTCATTTCCATCAATTTATCATAGGCGCCCAATTTTCCGGGAAAACGTAAGGGAATCCCAAGTTTCTTAGAAATAGTAGCAAACACCGCAATTACCATTGCAAGATTCATAGGATTACCTGTTGAGGTTCCACCAACTACTGATGGCCTAATGGCAGACCAAGTCCAACGTTTGTTCACCTGTTGTTTTTCGAGGAAGTTCTGTTGATCTACATTAAATTCGGGAGGCATATGGCCTGCATCACTTTCTTTTGCGGGAGTTTTAAAGGGGCCTAGATGGGCACCATAAACTTTGTACCCTTGCATCAGACTTACATGTTCCAAATTGGCTGCCACCGGTTCAATTGCCGTCAATACGTTTACCAACATAGCCAGGTTGGGTTCAACCAGTTCTGCCCAACTCGCCCTATCCTGATAGGCTGCATAAAATATGTGAGTAACATCAGATAATGAACTAAGTTGTGCAATACACGATGCAGGATCTAGCAAATCAACAGCTATATATCGGATTTTTTTGGTGCTTGTCCCTCCCCTTCTGGACAAACCAATAATGTCCCAGGTTCCTAATTCCTCCAGGTAATTTATTAGATTGGTTCCAATTATTCCATTGGCTCCAACTACTAGTGCTGTTTTTTTATCCGCTTTCATGTTAAGTTATATTTTATTTAAGTTTAATCAACTGCTAGTCAAAATTCGGTTTATTAGGCTGGAGAAAATGGTATAATTCTGGCATAATATTGTATATTTCCGACATGAAACGTTACAGGCAATTTGAACCTTTACTGATTTCTGATTTTGAAGTTTCCAGTTGGCGACATCCAGAGCATAATCATAATCATTACGAAATAATCTATATTAAAAAGGGATCAGGAACGCATGTGATTAATCAGGTAACTATCCCCTACAAGGATGGCGATATCTTTTTACTTGGTCCAGAAGAATCCCATTATTTTGAAATCGACATACTCAGTCATTTCGTCTATTTAAAGTTTACAGATTTATATCTCCACCAGGATGTAAGTAATACTAATAATTACGTACAGAACCTGGAATACCTAATAAAAAGCAGAGAAACACATCTGGCAGGCTTTAAATTGTCGGACAATGACCGACATACAGTAGCTCGTCTATTTGATATGCTGATCACATTAAAAAGCGAACCACTTCATAACGAAGAGTTAATCTGGATGCAGATTCTCGCATTATCACATATTTTAAAAAGGAATATGCCAGAATTAAAACCCTTTGAAAATCGTAGTAAAGATATGCAAGCTATTTTTTGTTATATACATAAATACATCTATTCGCCCGATCAGCTTAGGGCTCCCATTATGGCTGGACACTTTAATATAACAGCAGACTATATGGGACCATATTTCAAAAGGAATACCGGTACCACCTTACGGGAGTATGTTCAGAATTACCGAAAAACACTGATCAAGCAAAGAATGGCAAGTGGAAAGTACAGCTTAAAGCAAATTGCAGCCGAATTCGGATTAACAGATGAAAGCCATGTTAGTAAAATTATAAATGTTTTGTAAGTTCCATATTTAGTTAATCCTGATATATTATTTCAGTTGCACTTCCATTTGAATATTGCATCGCTCATAAGGTGTTACTCGACCTACTACTTTCTTAAAACCTAGCTTATGATACAGATTGATAGCAGGTTTCAATACAGTGTTACTTTCCAGATAAACCTTAGATGCACCCAATTCCTTTGCAGCGTCAATAACTGTTTGACCAAGCAACCAGCCAATACTTTTTCCCTGGATCTTAGGTGAAACAGCCATTTTTGCCAGTTCAAAATCATAATCCGGATCGTTCATTTTGATCAGTGCACAAACACCCACAGGTTCATTTTCGTATAGAGCCACAAATATCTTTCCGCCCTTTTCCAAAATGTATTCTTTAGGATTATCTAAAGCCTTATAATCTGCCTCTTCCATTTGGAAATATGTGGAGATCCATTCCATATTAAGTGATCTAAACGCAGCTTGATACTTATCTTCATAAGCCACAATCTGGACATCTTTGCTTTCGCGAAGTTTCTTTTGCTCCTGCACTCTTCTCAGCAGTGACTTTTGCTCTAACAAGAATTCCCACTCTTCTATCGCTTCCCACAAGTTGTACCTTGCTTCTAGAATAACGCTTTCAACTGCAGCATCTACATCTACACATTGCACTTTTATCTTAGCTGCAAGCACTATCCCTTTGGTGGTTAATGCGACAACATTTCTGCGTTTATCAGACGATTCCCGATTTTCCTGAATCAGTCCGGCAACAGTCATTTCCTGTATGATCTTACTAACTGAAGGTTGGGAATGTCCTATCTCAGTAGCAATTTCGGTTATGGTTTTTTCTCCCTCTTCTGAAAGAACAAAAAACACGGGGAACCACTTTGGAGAAAACTCTATATTATATAATTCATAAATCTGCGCTGCGTCTTCAGTTACTTTTGAAGTCAGTAATCTTAGCCGACTGCCCAGAGCCATTTTTCCGGTTTTCTCAAATAGTTTCATACATATAATCAATTACATAATCAGTTATGCAAATGTAAGTAATATAAACTATGTCACAAATATTTTTTAAATGGGCGTGTGATTAACTGTTAAAAAATTCACCAAAGTGCCAGAGAATTCCAGAGGGATCATGCAGAAAACATTCTTTGCCCCAGTGATCAACCCGTATCGGAACGAGTTTTGCATCCTTATATTTAGTAGTAAGGTCAAGAGCCAAAAGCTCCTGCCAATATTTGTCAACATCTTCAACCTCTAAAAAAATCATAGTATTATCTACCCAATCCTTTACATAGGCGTTTTGAAGGTAAAACGCTATATGCTCTGTTTTAAAAACAGACATATCAGGTGTAAGAACTGTTTCATCAAAACCAAGGTCTCTGTAGAAACTCCTTGAAAGTTCAAAATCTTTGGCCCCGATAAATGGCCTGATGGATATTGCTTTATGTTTCATTGATTTAGCTGTTGATTTGGATAGTAAACTTAATAAATAATTTTAGAACCTATACAATCTAAAACAATTGCGCTAAGGCGTTAATGTTTTTCATTTTGAAATTTAGATCCATCTCAAAATATTTCTTTTCTTTACCTACATTAGTCGCTTTTATACGAATGATATCCAATCGTTTTGTATATTTTTCCAGTAATGGAAATTGTCGCAATCCATTGAGCTGATTAAAATCCATTTCGAGGTAGAAAAAGTATGGAGATTTTTCACTTACCGTAGTCACCCTAATATTCTTATCTGTACTAAGCGTAAAAAATCCAGTATCGCTTTTACCATACAAAGTATACAAGGGGAACACCTGTTTACTGATTACACCAACAGTATCAAGCAATCCTTCCCTAATCAGATAATTTAATAAAGATTTAGATTGAGCTCTGGAAGTGCCTATTATCCTTGGTACCTTCAAAATACGGGTACTTCGAACCTCTTCCTTCTCAAAATCATCATTATACTCATAAGTTATCACAGTATCAATCTGATTAACTATCCCTGCAAATTCAACGTCAAGATAGCCCTGATAATATTTCAATAAGCTATCGGGATAAATTCTGTGGCCTTTAAGTTGAATTTCTGAGTAAGATTTACCATTCAAAAGGTGGGCATTAAGCCACATTTTTATTGAGGCATGCTTATCAAATACCCTATGAGTAAATACCTTCCCTTGAACATCAAGATCATTAAAATTAAAATAGCCATTCAAATAAATTACCCCATCCTTAAATTCTCCTGTTCCCATATACTCTTTAAAAGCATAAGCCAAATGTGTATTTGCATGTTTTAAGCTCGCAATTTTCTGATCTTTATCAGATAATAGGTTTTTCTTATCTAGCAGATCGGTAAGGATATCTATTACATTTTCATTTTTGAGTGTATACGCAACAGCAACTGTTTTTAAATTAAAAGCTACAGTAAGTTTTCCATCTTTTGAAGTTGCCAATGTAATGCCATGACCTGCGTTTTTAAACGTATTTACACCGAGCCTTTGCTTAATAAACTGTTTCAGTACGGCTAAATCTGCTATAGGCAAAGAACAGAAATAGGTTTGGCAAGATTTGGAACCAACAGTATAAATAAAAACATTCCCTGGAATGGCTAAACCAGTTTTAAGTTCATCATCAGTTTTTCCCCTATAATAAGATGGGTTATAAAGATAATCCAAAACCATTGTTTTATAGATCTTATCTACATCTATCTTAACAATAAAAGAGGCCTCAGCATGAATAACCTCCTGGTAGGATTTATATTCCCGGAATTTGAAATACCCATAAGCAGACGCCAGTATTAAAACAACTCCCGTTAGTATCAGTGTTACACCACCTCTAAGTAATTTATTTTTGCGCGTCTTCAACAAGTGAGAATAAGTACTTTAAAGCATTTTGTTGATTGGAAGGAATATCTATGTTAATTTCACCAGAATATACATTACCCTTAACCGGATTCGATTTCAAATAAATGTCGCCCATTGAATTCAATACATTATTAAGTTTTTCAAGTTTTTTTGTGCTGGCAAACTCTTCAACAGGAATCTTTCCGAATAGCTTTTTAGCGCTGAAATAGCCTGCATAATTGGTATTCATTAATGCTTTCCTGTGCTTGCGCGAGACATTGGCAACATATCTGTTTCCAGCAATATCCTCCATATCTTTTTTATTGGTACCAAAGAAAATGATTCCTTCTTTAATCATAAAATAAAGCGCCAGTGGGCTTTTAGGAACCGACAGTTCGTAATATCCTGAGCTGTTTTTAACCAGCTCTTTTTTTACACCATAAGCAATAAGTTTGTCAATCAAACGAGTGTCCTCACTGGACATCATAAATAAAAAGTCAGGCAATGTCTCTTTCTTCGTCTTTGTTACTTCTTTGCTTTCAAAGTTTTCTTCATTATAATCCATTGATTTATAACTGACTTCCTTTTGCGACAAGCCATTAAAAAGGAACAGTCCATCTCCCTTTACTACTTTACTTATCGCCTCTTCATCAAGCAAAAGAGAAAACAGATCAGCTGCCATTCCTATTTCATCAGCGTATACTGAACCATAAATTTTTGACATCAGTTTAGGATATTGCTCAAGATAGGCCTTAGTATCCATAGCATAGGCCAGATAACCAATCGCTTTATCTTCATTTATGTATTTTAAGAACCGTTTGTTCAGTTTCCTTTTAAGTACTTTCTTAAAAACCCCCGCAATTTCATCACTAAAGGCCATGCTTGTACTAATTCTAATCGATTTATCTTCAAGAAAAAGCTTAGCATTAGCACTTCCATAGCCATTTAAGAAGCTCATACCTTTTAAATAGGTTGATGGCATATAGGTATTAAAAAGCTTATCAGCTCCAGCAATCCAAATTGTTGCCTCAGCTTGTTCATCTATACTTTTTACGAAATCTTTATTATTTAATATCGATGTTGTATTTGGGTCGGTAAAGAAATCATCAACCATAAGTTGTACCCAACCGGCAACAACAGTTTTCTTTTTCTGTTCATCCTTAAAAAAAGTATTACCATAATCATATCCAATGGTATCTGCCATAACTTCTTCTAATGAATCTACAGCCATCGTGCTATCAACAGCAATCTCATCCTGTACCGGCACCGCTATCGACAATGAGTCTGCAGCTTGTCCACCAGAAGTAGCTTGAGATAACTTGAAGCGTTCAACAACCTCTGGTCTTGCAAAATAACTACTTTTACCCGAGCCTATAACAAACAGCAGGAACTTGTCGTTCCAATGAGCCACTTCTGTAGAGTCGGAATTATAATAGGATTTAATCCCGTTTTTAACTGTAAACTTTTGATTTGCCTGAACATATAGAGCTTCCAATTGTTCGGCATTTTTAACAGGTGCCAGGAAACAGTTATAGGATACACTGTCGTTGCTCAGATTATAGTAATATAATGATGAAGATAAATCAAACCCCAGGTTTTCAACACTATTAACCACTTTATCCGTTCCTTTTGAGAGCTTTGATAAAATTTCTTTTCCGATAAAAGTGTTATTAAATTCTTTTAAAGACATCAGATCGGTAAAATTCTTTCCTTTAATTGTGGCCACAGCAAGGGCATCAGAAGGTATTTTATTTACCAGGTCTTGAGCAGAGGATGACAAGGTTATACTTGCAAAAACTAATGCAACCAGGCATTTGTAAAGAGAGTTCATAGATAGAGTGATTATTTAGATAGTGTAATTCTATTCGATATATCAGTTTTACCGTTGATTAAACCTAATATACCTGTATTGATCATTATAGCTTTTTTTGATTTAGAGATCTTTGCCAGTGGATTGTTACTGCTGGTTATTAATTGTTCAAATCTGTATATACTAGTATATGAGGCATCTTTAAATACATTTTTCACTTCAGGTTTAAGCTTATTGTATTCTAATACGGCAGCCTTTGTATACTGATAACTGCGCTGAAAAGTCTGGGTTTTCGATTCATAAGCATAAGAAGCATTACTAAGCCCCTTTATCTTTAACTTCTTTAACACATTTTGATTTACAGTATTGATATTGGCAACATCCTTAAATGCAAAAGAGATACTCACTATGAAATTATCGAAATCAATCTTCTTTTGGACATTTGTAATGCCATCTGATTTTTTCAGGTAACTAACAATTTCATCGATTTCTTTTTGAATAGTTTGTTTGGAAGGCACTTTATATCCCTGGATACTATCCATAAGCATAAGAGATGCCACCTTGGCTTTACTCGCACTCAGATTGAGGGTTAAATTTACTGTCCCCAACCCTGTTTTATTGACATTAATTTCCTCAATAACCTGGAAGCAAGACGAAAAAAAAAGTACGAATACTATTAAAAAAAGATATCTATACGTTGTAACGAGCATTATTTAGGATGTTTTGCAAAGATAGACTGTAAAGATATCATTTTTAGAAACAGAATGAACTAATGATCTATGCTGTACATTGATTAGATTTACTAATAAACTCACTTTTACGCTCCAGCAAAGTCCTCCATATAATCATTAAAAAAGCCAGAATTCCAAAGGCCATACCCACCCAAGGGCTTTGAGAAACCCCGACAGAGGCGATGAACCAACCGCTTACAACAGTACCCGCCGTTACGCCAAGATTTCCAAATGAGATAGCCAAGCTATTAGCAAACTCAGGAGCATGAGGGGCAGCAGAAGTCATGTAGGCAAACCCACTCAGAAAACAAGGAGCATATAGAAAACCCCATAACGCGATCACCGACACAGTAGACCAGGTATTGGCACCCGAATAAAACAACATCACAGGAATCAATACCGTTCCACTTAGAAACAAAGCAATAGTAGCCGGAATATTTTTACTCATCATTTTCCCCGCCAGCCAATTAGATACTATCCCTGTAATACCAAAGAGGAACATCATATAACTAATAGTTTGAGTATCCATCTCTTTAACCTTACCCAAATAATCAGCAAAATAACTGTAAGTAGAAAACCATGCAGCAATCATAAAAAAGTTCATTGCAGCGCTGATCAAAAAACGACTATTGGTTAGCACCTTTAATTGTGTTCCGTACGATTTCTTTTCCTGCGGATGCATAGGAGGCAAAACTTTGTAAATACCTACTAAAGCAATTGCAGTTACTACCGCTTGTACCCCAAAAGATGCCTGCCAATTGAAAACACTTGCCATATAAGTAGCAAACGGAACGGTAGTCACCATTGCTATTGCAATACCACCTACAACAATCCCCGCTAACCGGTATTCTTGCGATTTACCCACATTTGCCACAGCTGCTGCAATAGCATTCGAAATAAATACAGGCTGCAAAAATGCAGGCAACATCCTCACAATAATCAGCAACCAAAAAGGTGGAGCAAAAGAAGATACTATCCCGGTAAGCAAAAACATCGCAATACTGATCATCATGATTTTTTTCCGGTCGAAGCCAGAAGTAAACAAGGTCATAAAAGGACCTGTTAATGCAATTACAAGGGCAAATGCACTAAGTAACAACCCTGCTTTATCGATGGAAATATGGTAGTGGTCTGCAATCTGAGGCAAAATACCAATAACCCCAAATTCGGTTGTAATAATTCCAATTAACCCCAAACATCCTACAAATGCAATTTTCTTCATTATTGATTTTATTTTCGGTCAAAAATAAATCTTAACTAATAGATTTGCCTTCTTTACAACCCAATGTAGGGAACTAACAAAAATGTAAGCCATGGCATTAAGGAAAGAAAATTCAACCAATAGCATTAATTACAAAATCATCAGCGATTGTTCCGATCTTGTATATGCTATAGCAATATTTGGAGGTCGATGGAAAGTACTTATCCTGCGAGAACTTGAGGGAGGAAAGATGCGATTTACTGAACTTAAAAATGCAATGCCAAAAATTACCGAACGGATTTTAAGTTTACAACTAAAAGAATTGGAATATCATGGACTCATATCCAGGACACTCCATTCCTCCGTTCCACCCAGAGTAGAATACGAATTAACCGAAATAGGCATTGAACTTATTCCAATATGGGAAACTTTGAGCAGTTGGGGCTCAAAACACAGAAAGTTAAATCAACTAACCTAGTTTCCATTCAGGTCTTTCAAAGTGGCAGGTGTATCCGTATGGCTGCTTTTGCAAGTAATTTTGGTGTTCTTCTTCAGCATTCCAAAAATCGGCGACAGGAACTACTTCCGTTATAATTGGCCCGGGCCATTTACCAGAAGCTTCCATATCTGCGATTAAAGCCTTTGCGGTTTCCCTTTGTGTTTCATCCATAAAAAAAATGGCTGACCGATAAGAGGTTCCTATGTCGTTTCCCTGTCTGTTCCGTGTTGTTGGATCATGGATCTGGAAGAAGTATTCAAGGAGCGAACGATAGGATAAAAGTGCTGGATCAAATATGATTTCAATGGCTTCAGCATGTGTTCCATGATTCCGGTAAGTTGCGTTGGGAACATCCCCTCCAGTGTATCCAACCACCGTTGAAATAACACCTGGCTGGTGCCTTATAAGTTCTTCTACCCCCCAAAAACAACCGCCCGCCAGAATGGCTTTTTCTGTATTCATATAGCTTTTCTTTTTAATTGAATAAAGGTACGATGCTAATGCACTATTTGTATAATAGAAATCCCATTTTCATCAAAAACCTCCAGTACCGACGAACTGATTCCTACTAGCGCCATACTCTTTACCAATTCCTGACCAATATCCTCGCTGCAAACAACTCGGAGAATCTTATCACAATCGTCGAGATCAACAGACCATTCTAAGATATTAGAAAAAGTATAAATAACCTCGAAAACATGCCGTAAATCAATTGGCGTATCAATTACAGGGGATAGAATAATAACGTATCTGGACATTGGAACTAACTGATTGAGATGACAAATATATAAAATAATTTGCAAACAAACCAATCGTTCGGTATCTTTGAGGAATGGAAAATCCATATAAAAGAAAGAAAGATCCGGAAGCCAGTAAACAATTGATTCTTCATATAGCAGCCGAAATAGGTGCCACAGCCGGCTGGCATCAGGTCACTTTCCAAGCGATTTCCGATCAAACCGGATTGAGTAAGGGTGGCATTATCCATCATTTTCGTAATAAAGAAGAGCTACTGGAAGAATTGGTACACCAAAGCCTTGTTGAACTGACCGAGTGGACCATTGAAGAAAAAAGAGCCTCAGGAAATGACATCGCCCCCCTTGCCTTTCTTCGCTTCGTTATCAAAAAAAGCAGTGATCTACATTATAGGAGAACTATGAAAGTCATTTTGCAAGCGGCACTTATTAATGAGCACTATAAAAAAATGTGGGAAGAATGGTTTACCAATCATATTGGGGGTGGATCAGTAGCAGATCTGGATATCAACAGCCTGATCATTATCCTTGTTGCAGATGGACTTTGGTACGCTGATAACCTTGGACTTTATGGCATCAACAACGAAAAGAAAAAGCAGATCGTTAACAAATTACTCAACTTAAACTAATTTCATGAACAGTTCTAACGAGACTACAGTCCACGAAGACAAAACATTTAATAGCATCAATTATGCAGAAAAGAGACTGGAGAACCGAGAATTTATCAAATGTGAATTTGTAAACTGTGATTTCTCCAAGAGTGATTTAAGCCATAATGATTTTATGGATTGTCATTTTAAACAATGCAATTTCTCACTTACTGTGGTTACAGGTACCGGATTTAAGGATGTTACTTTTACCGGCTGTAAAATACTGGGAATTGATTTTTCTAAATGCAATAAGTTTCTATTTTCTTTTAATTTTGAGCGGAGCCATCTGGATTATTCAACTTTTTATGGCACAAAACTTAAGAAAACAAACTTCACGGAATGTTCACTTAAAGAAACTGATTTTGAAGAATGCGATTTAACCTCAAGCGTATTCCATAACTGTGATCTTTCAGGCGCAACATTTGTCAAATCCGTTCTAGAGAAAACAGACTTCCGTACGGCAAAGAACTTTAGCCTTGATCCGGCTGTCAATAAAGTAAAACAGGCGAAATTTTCCGCATTGAATCTTTCTGGCCTGCTTTACCAATACAACCTAGATATTGATTATCATGGTGAATAATATGCGTCAAATTATTTAATGGCAACAGTATGGTTAAGCTTGTTGTAACCTGTTAAAGCTTCCCATACATCTTTATTCGCCAAGCGGATGCTGTACTCGGGCCTATCAGCAATACTTGCATACTCATCTGGCAGGTGAAGCAACATTTCATATTCACCTGTTGCAAATTCGGAAGGTATTTTTATACTTTCCTCTACCTTAAAACTTCCCGAATACCATCTCCTTACATCGGTAGCAAGAGCAAAGGAGTTCAAGTCGCCATTTGCCTTATTCCGTAGCACCAGTTTTATTGTTCTTTTATTGTAAGGCGATGCATACCCAACGTTTTTAACATTGAGTACTACATTTAAGCTTGTGCCTTTCACAGCATTATCAGGTAAAACTGCAGATTGCAAGACAAAGCGATAGCCCAGGTTTTTTTTAATATTATCCATACAACCTCCAGTTTGCCAGTCATTATTTACTGCAGTATTATAATGAGCATTCAGATAGCTAAAGTGCATGGCTGCAAGTTCTTCCTGGGTTTTACCGGCTGGCTCACAATCGTTAAGACTATAGTCATCCGAACAGGTTTCTCCACCAACAACAACATATCGGCTGTCGGCCTTCGTATAATCCCTTAAAGTATTTAAAACCATACCGTCTGATGCTCTTGGTGTACTGCTATTTCCATAATCCTCATAGGTCCCAAAGTCATTAGCACTGGCAAGGAAACAATCATTATGAAAACCGATACGAGATTCGTCTGACATCGTGAATGCCATAAGCTCAGCAAGTGGTGCTGAAGAAAGTGCTGAGTTTACGCCGAACAAAAAGCGTTGCTTAAATTGTGGGTAGCGAACCTGAACCATTCTATCGGCTGGCACCGCAGCAAGTAAGGCCTTCAATACCTCTACCCTGTCTCGCCAGTTCTGATCTGTTAGTTTACTCTCCTGTCCACCATTCATAGAGGCATCACCAAAGAAATCAGTATAATAATTCTCTCCCCAGGTACCAATAAATCCAAGCTGTATACAAGCTATCACATCTGCATTCTCTGTAAGTACAGGTTTAAGCTGTGCAATATGGCTCAAAACAACAGACTTAGCGGCATCTCCATAAGTTGGGCAAATAAATCCTTCCGGACAGTTACCCGGACGCGCAGTAGCAGTATACACAAAACGCGGAATCAGTTTCACTCCTGCCGCTCTTGCAGCAGCCATATCTTTTTTAATATTATTCAGAAACGATTCTGAGATGCTAGTGGTGGTTACATTGTCTAGAATATAATACCTGAAAACGAGCGTGCTATATATTTTGTAATTTGCTGTAGAAACATCCTGTAAGGAGCGATAAGTTATAAGTGTTTCTACATCAAGTACGGTATAGCTACTTGCAGCGGTTTCTGAGTAACGGTAAAATCCCCGTTCAGGATTAGGAAAATCTTCGGTACTTTCTGAGTAAGTTACATTCACCTTCTCTACCTTAACCAAACTTTCGTTTTCCTCTTTACAGGAACTAAAAAACAGAAGGATAACAGTAGAAAAAATTAAAACGCTAAGGGTCAATTTTATATTCATGATGATTTTCTTCTAAATGAATTTGTTTAAAGCTTGAAAAAGATATTACGCTTGTACAGCCAGTAACAAAGTGCCCATTCAACCAGAAGCGTACTTAAAGCGGTCACTACAGCACTAACATCGGTTGGTAATCCAAACAACATTGCTAAAATATCTCCTGTAAAAATTCCGACTACACCATTCAGCCATTGCACACCAATAGTTTCGAAAAATATATAGATAAATATGGCATTCATTCCCATTACAGCGCATATCCACACGTATTTTGTACATTGCTTTACGTCAACTAACCAGTACACCGCAGCCAGCATAATTAACACCCAACCACCTGATGCAAACACAAAAGAGCTAGTGCTTATTCTTTTTATAATTGGGGTAATCTGTAAAGCATCTAGCCCGAATCCAATCAGTAGAGCAAGCAAGCCAAACCCGATCAGCACCTTTATTTTATAAGATGCTGATCGCGCTGAAATTAAAAGTTTTCCTGCAAGCACACCCCAAATTGTATGCGCTGTAGTCGGTATTGCATTTATGGCCACCCAACCATCTGGATTGATCTTACCCATGAGTAGTGTATCTGCATACGATCCAAAATTATGACCTTCTACAAATGGCTGATCAAAACCTGGCATCAGTATCAAACGGTACATTGTTTCCGTAAGCAGCAGTAATGCCACGGAACTGATGATTTGCCAGTTGTACGATCTGCCAATCATCAGGTAGGCAAGCAAAGTGGTAAAAGCCAATTGAGTAAGCACATTCCAAAGTTCCCAGACTGGCTTCCCTGCATACACACAGTGAAGTCCAACACCAAAAAGGAAAAGCTTAAAACTCCTGATTACGATATGACTCCAGTTCTTTTCCCAGGTACTCCCCTTCTCCAATTTGCGGCTATGGGAGATATACATGGCCGCTCCTGCCATAAACATAAATGCCGGTTGTACCAAATCCCAAAATCGCAATCCATGCCATGGATGATGAAAAAACTGCTCAATAAGAATTGCCGCGGGCTGTACCGGATTAAGACCTTTGAGGGCTCCATATAGATGGCAACTCTCTGCACAAAGCAAAAACATGATTAATCCTCTCATCACATCAAGAGATACCACACGTCCGGCAACAAATTGAGTTGCTGTATTTTTAGCCATAAGAAATTATTTTAAAAACTACTCACTCATATCAAGCAGGAATGCCGAAGCTCCTGCATCAGGAATACTGCCAAGGGTTACCGACCAATCACTTTTTGTGGCCATAATTCCAATTCGCATTCCAGTGCCTGTTAGCCCCTTCAGCTTTCCACGGGCAATACGCATTTCAAACCTCAAAACACCAGCGGTTTCTGTAACAGTACCTACGTTATAAGCCTCTGAAATGGACTGTTGAGCAAAGCTAAAGCTATTTTGTGCACCATTATGGTAAAAGATGTCTACACCTGAGCTCAACAGTTGTCCCTCCAGCAGAATATCAAACCCACCATCCGCATAGGCACTTAATAAACCCGTGCCAGCACTATTGTCTGAGTCAATATAGAAATCGAAGATATCGCCATTGGCTCTTTTAGAATTCATCTCTACATATACGTAAATAAAATTGCCATCGTAATCAAATTTAGCTGATCGGAAAATACCTCCTTCCGGACCGGCAGTAAGGATATTGGTAGTCACTTTATCCCAGTCACTCAAGGTATTGTCATCAAGCTTAACAGGTGAAGTTTTAGCAATTCTGATAACGGTAGAGGCCTCCGTTACACTTCCATTTATTGTTGCATAAAGTGTTGTTACGTATTTACCTTTACCTGCATACTCGTGTACAGGATTGGCATCAGTAGAAGAACCTCCATCGCCAAAGTCCCACCTGTATGATGAAATACCTGTTGTTACTGTTTTAAAGGCAACCTGATTACCATCCACTGTAAGGTCATAAAGCAAATCCGTCAGTTTTGGGGTATTATCCTTTTTACAGGAGTATAATATGGTAACCGCTGTGATCATGATCAGCAATCGGAATATGTTATTTTTTAAATTCTTCATATCAATAAAATATTTATAATCGACATTTTAATATTGGATTATTGATTTTGAGTAGCAAGCGTATTACTCAGCACTTCATCTATAGGCACAAAATAAATGATCCTGGGATTAGTGTAGTTCACAGACAGGTCAGCATAACCAGTTGGTGTCTTACTCAAATCAATATCTGTTTCTTTTAATCCGGCCAGGTGATAACCCCAATAAGCTTTACTCATAGCTCTCTTATTGCGATAAATATCGTAGGTTCTATGCCCTTCAAAAGCCATTTCTATACGTTTCTCTTCCAGAACAACGTCTAATGCCGAATACCCTGATGGCAATGTTTTATTGTATAAAGAATTCTCCAGTCCGCGATTTTTACGGATAAGATCTACGTCGTCAAGAGCGGCGCCAGTATTGCTTAACTTAGCTTCTGCCTCTGCTCTATTCAAATACATTTCTGATAAACGGAACATGATTGGGGAGCTTAGATTTGGAAGGCCACCCTGGAAAGAAAACTTGCTTATATAATATACTTCGATGCCATTTTTCTTCTGAATAATTCCATTGCCATCTTTCAGCGGGACGATGTAAGACCAACGAACATCTTCAGGATGTTTTGACATCACATTCCTCAAAGAAGAAGAAGCATACTCCTCGCCCCATCCCGAATTCCCGTCGGAATAGATCATCGATGCGATAGATCCAAATTTACCATAATCGTCAACTGGGGTAAAGGCAATACAAAAAATCGTTTCGGTACTTGTTTGCGCATTGGCAAATAAGGAAGGATAGGCCGCAGCAGTCGCAAGACTGAACCGTTTAGAATTGATCACCATATTGGCATATTCAATGGCTTTCTGATTATCTTCTTTGTACAAGTTCACTCGTGATAACAATGCCCAGGCGGCTTCTTTTGATGCATATTGCACTGTTCTCGGCTGGGTCATTAAAGAAGCAGCCTTCTCCGCATCGGCAATAACAGCAGCATATACTTCTGCAACCGTAGACCTCTTCTTTTTAGATGGATCAGTAAGGTTTGTACGCAGGATAACCCCATCAGCATTAGGATCAACGCTATAAGGTTTACCAAACAACCTGACCAGGTTAAAATGACAAAACGCTCTTAGAAAATAACATTCGCCAAGCAGTTGCAGCTTTGCCGGATCCTGTGTTCCCGACTTTTCTACAGCTTCAATTACCGTATTGACACCAGTAATTATTTTGTAAGACACATACCAAAAATACCTGGTGTTGCCTTGCGAGGGTGAATGACCAAGACTAAAGCTATAAAACAGAGGGTCGGTAGTGACTTGTCCGCATACAATATCATCACTGGCAAAGTCAGACAAATGATAAAACTGACGCAAATACATATTGTTTTGATCTATTGTACCGTTAAATGTAATATGATCTTTAAACAAAGCATAAGCACCATTTAAAGCATTGGTTAAGCCGTCAGTAGTAGTAATCAGTGTTTCCGTACTAATGGCATCACTTGGTACAACATCAAGATTTTTGCAGCTGTTCCCAAAGATAAGTAGGAGAACAATTATGGAGAATAAATACTTTTTCATATGCTTAAAAGTTGAAGTTAGCGGTAAATAAATATTGCCTGTTATTTGGATATTTGAAGTCTGATACCCCTGGCGTTATAAAACTTCCTGAACTAATCGTTGTTTGTGGATCCTGACCTAAGAAATTCGAAAATGTAGCCACATTATCAGCCGTAACTCCTAAGGTGATTGCTTTAAAGTGCAGTTTCTTTACCAACGACGCAGGCAAGGCATAGCTAAATGAAATATTTCTGATTGTAAAATAACTGCCGTTTTTAAGATAACGGGTAGATGTTTCTGTAGAATTTGCTGAATTCTGAGGGCTTGGCTCAGTAGCATCAGTATCACCAGGACCAGACCAGATCTTAGCGCCATCCGGTAGTCTGATCTGGTTATAATAAGGTTCGTGTCCATCGTTCATCATAAAACGAAGGTTGTTGCTAAACACTTTATTGCCATAGTTAAAGTAAGTACTTACACGTAAATTGAAACCTTTATAACTCAAACTATTATTGAAACCACCCTGATACTTGGGCAACGCCGATCCTGATTCCTGAGTGGTAGCTTCCGCATAATTTAGTGTTTTCTCACTCGCAACCGCTTTGCCTTCTTCATTATAAATCAGCTTTTCCCAGACAGGTGCTCCGGTCTGACTATCTATTCCAAGCCATTTAGGCATATAAAATTCGTAAAGATTACCTCCATTGCGATAAATCTGGGAAATGCTCCACGATCCTGTCTTCACAATGTCTGCCGGTAAACCATATAATTTATTGCTGTTAAAGTTTATTGTAAAATCTGTAGTCCATTCGAAATCCGTTGTTTTTATGTTTGTAGTATTAATTCCTAATTCGATCCCTTTGTTAATTACATTTCCGGCATTTTCCCATTTCGTTTCAAAGCCAACAGACAAAGGCTGCGAAACTTGCAGAAGCAGATCTTTAGTATTGTTACGATACACATCAACGGTAACGTTAACTCTTTTAAATAAGCCGATATCAATACCAGCATTAATTTGATGCTTACTTTCCCAGGTTAGATTAGGACTCGCGAGCTGATAAGGCACAGCTCCGGTTAATGAATTGTATTGAGTGGTTAAAGAATACAGACCAAGATACCTCGATGAACCAATATCCTGCGTTCCCGTAATACCATAACTTAACCTTAGCTTTAAATTATCAATGAGGGTACTGTTTTTCAAGAAATCTTCATTACTTGCCAACCAGGCCCCTGACACTGAAGGAAAGGAAGCGTACCTATTTCCTTCCGGAAAAGCAGAGGAGCCATCAATACGAAACGAGCCTGATAAAAAGTAGCGGCTTTTATAATTATAGTTAACCTGCGATAATCCAGACTGCAGGTAACTTTTATCGGTAAATCCATTTACAAGTTGGTTGTTAGATACAACATTAAGTACCTTCAGTCCTTCTGGCAAACCTTTACCCGAAGCTCCAGAGTATTCTGTTTGTCCAGCTTCCAGGGCTATCCCCGCCAATCCTGTAATAGAGTGATCACCAAATTGAAAATTAAACTTAAATAGGTTATTGGAGATAACACCATAATTCAGCGTATTCAACTCATCAATAAAACCAGTACCATGATAAGTGCCTGCTACAATTGGAGAGAAATAATTTTTCCCTTTATTAAAACCCGCAGAGCCTCTGTTTGTACTAGAGAAAGTTAACCACCTGTTAATGTTATAGTTTAATCCAAAGTCATAATTTACATCAAACCCTTTGTAAGGATGTTCAGAATTCTTCACCGTATGGATTGGATTGATTTTATCTCGCGACCACCATTTAAAGGCCGAATTCCCATCTACATATATAGGCGTGCCATTTTCATCATATGGATTGTCCCAAGGCAGATTTAAAAAGGAATAATACACATCGTTGTAATCATAACTTTTACCCATTGATGCACTCAGGTTGATGTTATTGGTAATACTTAATTTCTTAGAGAATGTGTATGTTGAATTAGCGCGGAGGTTAATGCGCTGAAAACCTGTGTTCAAAAATGTTCCCTTTTCATTATAGTAAGATGCACCTACATAATAATTATTCTTTTCTGTACTTCCACTGGCCGACAGGTAAAATGCATTAACGGGAGCAGGTTTAAAGGATTCTTTTGACCAGTCATAATCCTGATTCAAGAGTGATAACGGGCGTTCACTATAAAATTTAATCAGATCTATCTTGTATGAATTATCTGTTGCACCAACAATATAATCCCGGTAAAATTCTTTTTGGGAGTCATACAGTTCAGCACTGTTCATCACATCCAGTTTACCAAAATCAGCTGTCCTAAATCCTGATGTAGCTTTAAACTCAAAGTTGGTTTCTCCGGATGTAGCTCGTTTTGTATTTATAATAATAACGCCTGCATTTGCCTGAGAGCCATACAAAGCCGTAGCTCCGGCATCTTTAAGCACCGTAATTGATGCAACATCATTAGGATCATAATTCCCTCCAATAATCCCATCTACAACTGTAAGCGGACTTTGGTTGGCATTCACGGAAGATACCCCTCTTAATCTTATTTCAGGAACAGCACCCGGTGCACCGGAACTGTTTACTACTTGCAAACCTGCCACTTTACCCTGGAGCATCGTGCCTATATTATTAGCCGTTACATCTTTTAATTTCACTGATGAGACAACAGCAACAGCACTTGTCAGTTCATTCTGCTTCTTACTATCGTAACCAACAACGATGACATTGTTTAGCTGACCAACATCCTCCATTAGTGTTATAACTAATTGTTGGTTTTTAACAACCTCTACTTCTTTGCGGATGTAACCTATAAATGAAACAATCAATGTTGCAGGCTCCTGTACATCTTTTAAAAGGAAAATCCCTTCATCGTTTGTACTTACAACCTTACCCTCTCCTTTTACACTTACTGATGCTCCTGGAAGAGGCTTTCCTTTATTATCTACCACTTTTCCCGTGATATCAGCTCTAACTGGCAAAGCTGTTATTTGTTGAAACGTAGGCCTTGCCAACGATTTGATAAGAATTACTTTCTGATCTATCTTATATGTCAATTGCAAATCCTTCAACAAAGATTGCAATACAGTTTCTAACTCTACATTATTAAATTCGGCATTAATTAAAAGATTTCCATTGACGTTCTGATCTGAATACAGCACTTTATATCCGGTCTGTTTTTTGATTTCTTGAAAAACCTGACGTAGTGCAACCTGTCGTTTATTATAACTAAATCGCTGCGCAAAACTGGTTGCACTTACTTGCAGTAAACAGCTGGTCATTATAATTATGATCAAGTTAATTCTCATTAGTAATTTTCTTTTATCGGCTGTAGCAAATTGCCGGACAACCGAATTCATAACTGATAAAAATTCTGGAGGTAGCCATTGGCATGGCGCACCTAGGTTAAAAGTATATAATTTCATACCTTTGAAGCTTGGGTTAATACGTTAAACTGATCTGGAATTTGTTTTTTATGGTTAACTCAGATATTGCTATGGAAGTGCTGAAACACTTTCATAGCTTTTTTCTTAAAAACCTGCGCGGAAATATCAGCTTGCTTTGCCTTTGATTCTTTTCATTTTGGTTTTGTTTAGTTGTTGATTGTTGGTTAGGTTATTTTACTTTTATTGTCTTGCCTTCTATGGCAAAGCGCACATTACTGGTTTCTTCAAGCATCCTCAATATGACGGATACATTTTCAAATCGGGAGACGGAGCCACTAAAAGTAGGGACATCCAGTGGCGAACCGAGATTGCGTACATAGACAATATCTACATTATACCATCTCGATACCTTCCTTAAAATATCGGTTAGCGGGTCTTTATTAAAAACGAACTCCCCATTTTTCCAATCTACCGCATCACTGGCATTTACAGCTTTTACATTAAGCTTACCTCCTATAAATACTGATTGCTCTCCTGGAACCAGAACAACATTATTATTCACCTTTACAGATCCTTCTAACAATGTAGTTTTAACTCCATTCTCGTCGTCATATGCATTTACATTAAAATGAGTACCAAGAACTTTAACTTCCTGACCTGCACTACGTACCAGGAATGGATGGTTTTTATCCTTTGCTACTTCAAAATAAGCTTCCCCGGTTAATTCAACAATTCGCTCTTCTTTTGAAGAGAAATTAACAAGGTATTTTAAAGAGGAGGCTGAGTTGAGCCAGACCTTAGTTCCATCAGGAAGGTTTAACTGATATTGTCCACCTTTGGGTGTTTCAATACGATTATAATAATCGTTTTTTCCTATTGCTTTTTGATTAGCAATCGTATAAACAAGTTGTCCACTCGATGTTTTGGTAATTTGTATACCGGCCTGTGTAGCTATTGTACCGCTAGATGCATCGGTTAAACTAATCTTTTTGCCATTTGCCAAAGTTAAATAAGCCTTATTTCCTCCAGCAGAAATATCCTGAAATAATACTTGTGCAATTTTATTACCATCTGATGTACCATCGTGATAAAAATACAGTACAGTACAGAAAGCTAAAATCAAACAGGCAGCCGCAGCAACTGCTGGCCATAAAAAGCGTCTTCCTGGGCTTTCTGCTTTTCTTTTCTTCTGAATTTCGTGCCACATTTCAGAGCTAAGCGCATCCAGGTCCGTTTCAGAAAACTCGGAATCATCATCCTGGTGAAGTTGGTGCAACCAGTATTTGGCAATCTGCTGTTCTTCAGCCGTTCCATTTCCTGAACTCACTTTATCTAATATGGCTTGTATGTCTTTTTGCATGGTCTTTTATTCCCGGTTTAACCCTTATTAAAGACTAAGACGATTCAAAAGAAGCCATTAGGTACAACGACAAAAAAAAGATTTAAAATAAATCAAAAACCGACAGTTACGAATAAAACTATAATACCAAGTTTAACTTTAAGGTGTTTTAGTGCGCGCTTCATTTGGGTTGAAACGGTATGTTCTGAAAGGCTGAGTTCCGTAGCAATCTCTTTAGTACTTAGAAAGTATTTCTTCTTCAAGGTATAGATCTCACGCATTTTGGGAGGCATCGTTAATATTTCCTTTTCTATTAGCAGTGCAATATCTTTTTCACGGATTAAATAATCTGTGTCCTCATTACTTATCTCAACATAATGTTTTCCGCTATCCACATATTTTCTAATGATACCCTTATGCTTAACCACATCAAAAATTCGATTAAGTACCGATTTATAAAGGTAACCAGACAAGGTTGTGTTTAAAGAGAAATCTTTGCGGCTATTCCACAACCAAGTAAATACATCCTGAACAAGGTCTTTTGCTTCTTCCCTATTCCGTAATTTCTTATAAGCATAGATCAAAAGAAGTTTATCATAACGCAGATAGATCTCCTTAAAAGCAGCATCATCGTCATCTTTTAATAAGAGGACAAGCTCCTGGTCAAAGCATGTGCTGTAATTGATCATAAATCCTTATCCCCTTTTCGAATCCGAGTTCGTTTTAAACTCAATATTAATAAATTAATTTGAAAAGAATTGATAAGCGACGAAAAATCGTGCTTACCAATTCTGTGGACGCTAAGGGAAGCGAAATTTAATTTGGTGTTTCCGCTTTATTCTTGAAGAGAATTATAGTTATAAGGAATATAATTTTGCCATTTCCAAGGGGTATATTTATCGGCAATGGCTATTTCAAGTATATCCTTAAAAATACTTTCTCCATTATCACTATTGCTCATTATAACTATGCCGGTGCCGGTTTCAGGAAAAACAATACAATAATGCTGAAATCCGTCACCGTGGCCTTCCTTAAAGGCACCCCAGCCATAAGGCGATTTAAGTAAACCCCAACCTAGTCCATAACTTAAGGATATCCCGTCGTTAGCACTGGTGTCTTTTTGAGACAATGGCCCAAATTGGGTAACAGACCGCAAACGGAACTGTGGGCGGAACATCTCTTGTTGTGATTGCTTCTTAAGTGCATGGCCTTGCAGTAATGTTTCTACAAATTTAGAATAGTCATCAAGTGTTGTTTCAAGAGTACTTGGAGAACGTGCCTCATTATCTTTGTCTTTCTCATATGCTTTGCCCTCCTGGTTATATCCAAGTGCATAATCGGCTTCAAATCGCGGTAACCAGGTATAAGCAGAGTTCTTCATATTAAAAGGGACAAATATTTTTTCCGTCATAAGTTGCGCTAAAGACTTTTGAGTAATTTTCTCAATTATTGTTTGCAAATAAACCATTCCTTCGCCCGAATAACTATATCTGCTGCCAGGCATAAACGCAACCCGTAACTTTTGGTCGGAATTATCCCATCGCCAATTTGGAAATCCAGTAGTATGATCCAGACACATTCTAGCAGTGATACGCTTATAAAGCGTATCTGTTTTAAGATCGTTATAATTATCCTGCCATTTGGTTTTTTGAGGATATTCGTAGATGGGTTTTGGTAAATAATCCTGTAGTGGCTTGTCCAGATCGATTACTCCTTCTTCTACCAGTTTTAACACCAATACTGTAAATACGGTTTTACTTAAAGATGCACCGTAAATGCTCATAGAAGGGTGTAACTTCACCGCGGCATCATTGCCAATACCAAACCCCTCCTTATAGACTACTTTATTTTTATTGAAAATTGCCAGCTCAAGTCCTTTAACTTTGGCCTTGTCCATTAAGAATAAAATTTTGTTTCGAAGTGAATCAACACTAATCGAGGTTCCATCAATCTTTTTAATCTGCTGAGCCTTTAAAACTGGACTGCTAATAAAAAGCAGAAAGGCTATCATTGCCGGATATGACTTATTCATAAGCTATTATTTATTCAAAAGTATATGTTCTATGCTTCCTTTTGTCTCCTAACAATGACATTTGTTACAAGTTTATTTTTTAATGTTCATGTTCCCCTTCATGCACTGGGTGCAATTCGAATTTTAAATCCAAATCGTTAGCCCCTGCAAACTTTGAGGCAAAATTGATATCATTCCAGTTCGCTGCCGTGATGCTGGCCTTTACTCCCGGATTAAGGTGGCGAAGTACATAACGGAAGGTAAAGCCTGTTTCTGTATGCTCATCAACCGTTAAATATCCCATTACTCCAACATTTATTTTCTTATTCTCCTTATCCCTATCGGCATAAACATAAGTTAAAATGCCATCGGGTGCACCTAATATAAATGCCTGATGGATGTTGTGTTTTTCTAGAAATTCCTGCTGCATTTCACGATTCGCAAAATCAAATGATTTAAGTGTTAGTTTGTAGGTTTTACCTTCTGTAAGATGGAGGTGTGTACCTATAGGAGGCAAGCCTTTACTATCAAAAGTTATAATGGTTGGCTTTGCTTCGGCAATAGGGTTATAATGATAATGATCCCCATGTTCCTCGCGTTCAACTTCAAGAAAAGTAAGTTCTGCTTTGCCAATCTCTTCTTCCGGCACTTCTGGCTTGGGATCCTTCTTACAGGCATTAAATGTGAGTGCGATAAGCGCTACTAAAATTGCTAATGAGTAATTGCGTAATTTGTTCATAATTGTAAATTATTATATGTAATTGATAAGATTTATTCGGTTAAAAGTTATAGGCAAGTCGTATGGTGATATTCCTTCCCATATCATGAGTATAGTATCTGTATCGATTCATATACTCCTTATAAAGGGTGTTAAATAAATTGTCTACACTAAGATTTAAGCCCAGCTCTTGCTCCCCAACCTTAATCGTTGTTCCGCCTGAAAGCTGAAAAAGATGATAAGCTCCTGGGGGAGTGGCATAGTCGCTTTCGGGCTCATAACGGGTTTGCCGACGAACGAAGCTGTGTCCTGCCTGTATCCAGGCACTATTTAAGTTCTTAAATTGAAAATCGAGATGAATATACTGATCTACCCTGTCCGACGGGATGTAAGGCAGATATTTACGATTACCAAGATCTCGCGCCCTGATTAGTGCAGCATTGAATTTATAGGACAGCACCTCAGAAAAGCGATAAGTCCCTGAAAGGCTTGTACCAAAAAATGATGCATTGGTTTGTTTATATCTGAATATTGGATAGGTACCACTTACAGTTTGTCTGAAAGTTTTATCAGGTTCAGAATAGATGTAATTATTGATATACTGAGCATAGGCATCAAGGGTAAAATTTAGTTTTTCTCTGTAATATTTTAAAGCGTTTATCCATTTGTACCCCTGCTCTGTTTTAATGTTGGGGTCGCCTATTTCATATAATCCGGCACCATGATGCAGTCCGTTACTAAACAATTCATTGGCAGTAGGTGCTCTCCAGGCTAAACCTAAGTTACTGCCTAGTTGCCAGTAAAGGTTAATTTTCCAAAGAGTCCCAAACGATCCGGTAATATTATGAAACCTGCTCTGCCCACCGTAGTATTGCTCTGTAATCTCTGAACTTTCATCACCATTGTTAGCGTACCTATATCCCGCAGCGTCAAATAGCTTAAAGTCGTATCGTAGTCCACCTTCAAACTCAAAGTTATTTTTTAACCAACGCTGAATCAGAAAAATACCGCCGGTAAAACTATCATAGTTTGGGATAAATGTATTTGCCAATGTTCCGGGAATGTTATTGTTCACCTGAAAAATCCCATTGAAGCCATGTAAGCGTTTTGTTCCGTTCAGGTTTTGCTTTTCAAAAACCATGTCCAACGTATGGGTATTCAAAATCAGATCTGTAATAGGCAATGCTTCCCTATCACCCCTCCTGAAATCATACTCTTTACGCTGATTCTTTTGAAAACCATACGTTATATCTAAAGACTGTCGATCAATAAAGTCATAGTGAGCTTTAGCTTTGAATAAATCATGTACAACTTTTTGGCGTGGAGCAGAAATGTTATACGTAAATCCATAGTTCTCCAGTGGCCTGCCTATTGCTATTCTGGCATCAATATCTTCCCTTGTGCCTACATGCGCGCTATATAAAATACCTAACTCAGTACCAAAGCGACTATAATAAACTTCATATAAAGCCTTGCCTGTATGATACCCTGCTGCTGCTGAATAATTTAACTCCTGAACTCCGGTATTACCAAGGTAATACTCGGCTGAGCGTACATTACCCGATTTTTTAAGTGTTCCCTGTAATCGCCAGCCAAAGCCTGGTAATGATTTTAATCCACCATTAAGCATTCCTGATGTGGTACCCAATCTGCCATTTGATGCGCCTATAAGGTTAAGCCCTCCTGATATACCAGCTGAACTGGGTAAAGAAGGAGGTTCTACTATAATTACTCCTCCAATTGCTTCAGCTCCATACCTTACTGACTCTGCTCCTTTTATCACATGAATTCTGCTGGCAAGAAAGGGGTCTATTTCGGGAGCATGTTCCAGACCCCATTGTTGAGCTTCGAGCCTGATTCCATTATTTAGGATCAGTATTCTGTTGCCGTGCATTCCTTCTATTACAGGCTTGGAAATGGTTGAGCCTGTTTTTAATATACTTACCCCCGGAACCTCTTTAATGGTTTCAGCCAGTCCAGAGCCTTTGGTTTGCTGAAGTTGTTTTTCTGAGAGCGTTACAGAAATACTGGTTCTGCTAATGGGCCTCACCTTATCCACAATACTCACTTCTTTCAGTTTAATCGAGTCAATTAGAACTTGAGCTTGTGCATATCCGGAAAGCAAAGCGATAAAAGCAGGAATTAAGAGTAATCTTCTCAGCATAAAAAAAAGATTTTAAAGGACCCTTTCAAAGGGATTTTCAAATTTCTCTCCCTGCCAAAAGCAAATCAGCTCTTTATGGTTCAATAAACACGAGGTTAGTTCATCATTCAATTGGTCTTTATCCATATCTTGTCCAATAAGAACAAGCTCGTTTAAACGATCTCCAAAACCCATATCCCATCTGCTTTCTATGTCTTGCCGGTTTTCCAGGTAATCTGTATAGCCGAGTCTTTCCTGCAAAGGCATACTTGCCCACCAGTTTCCTGCATTTTCGATTTTAAGGGAGCCTCCTGCCTGGGAGAAGTTGAGTGCATAATCTGGCAGAGCCGCAATCCAAAACAGACCTTTGGTTCTTAGAATGTTATTTGGAAAATCTACATTTAGATAGTTCCATAGACGCTGTGGATGAAACGGTCTTGATGAGCGAAACACGGTGCTACTAATACCATATTCTTCTGTTTCAGGCTCATGAATTGTATCTAATTCCTTAATCCAACCCGCGCCTTGCGATGAAGTTTCGAAATCAAACAATCCTGTATTGAGGATTTCTTTAAGATCAATTTTACTATATACACTCTCTATTTGTTTTGCAGAGGGATTAAGTTTTCTGATCACGGCCCTTATCAGCTTCAGATCTTCTTCACTAACCAGATCGGTTTTATTAAGGATAATCACATTTGCAAACTCAATCTGATCGATCAGCAAGTTTACAATAGTTCTGCGGTCTACCTGGTCATCAACCCAGTCTCTATCCAGCAAAAGTTCATCAGTCCCAAAATCCTTTTTAAAATTATAGCAGTCTACCACCGTTACCATTGTATCTAGTCTGCTAAACTTATTGAGGTCTATGCCCAGGTTTTCATCTACATAATTAAAGGTCTGGGCAACCGGAATTGGTTCAGAAATGCCTGTGCTTTCAATAATCAGGTAATCAAAGCGATCCTCTTTAGCCAGTTTTTCAACTTCGGTAATCAGGTCTTCTCTTAACGTGCAGCAGATACATCCATTACTCATTTCCACAAGCCGCTCTTCTGTTCTTAATAGTTTATGTTCGTTCTGAACAGTTCTTGCATCAATGTTGATCTCGCTCATGTCATTCACTATCAGCGCAACTTTTAAATCCTGTTTATTATTAAGGATATGATTTAATAAAGTGGTTTTACCGCTACCAAGAAATCCACTAAGTACGGTTACGGGTAATTTTCTCTGTTCCATAAATGCAATTGTGTTGCAAATATATTTTATTTATTATTACAAATGCAACAAAATTGCGTTTATATTTGTAATCACAATTCAAAACCAGTTGAAACGCGTACAAAAAATATATTTAAACAATATGAAGCACTTTATTAAATCCGAAAAATTAGACCAGTTGGGGATGACCGCCTCCTTAGCCTGTGCAATTCATTGTGCAGTGTTGCCCTTCGTGCTTACTACATTACCATTGTTTGGCCTTAGTTTTTTAGCCCATAGCTGGGTAGAGATGACCATGATAGGCTTATCACTCTTTATTGGCGTGTATTCACTAAGTACCTCCTATCCTAAACATAAAAGACTATTGCCTATTATAATTCTGGTAATGGGTTTTGCAATGATAGCAACAGGGCATTACCTAATAGAAAACATGGAGGCTGTATTAATCCCGACGGGAGGTTTTACCATTGCCTTTGCACATTATATAAACTGGAAATACAGCCGCAGTTGCTCACATAAATAAAATTGCATTTGCTAACTTTACAAACCACAGAAGTGATGAACAGAAAAATAATATTTGGTGCGTTTTTGCTTTTTATAAGCATGATAAATCCAGGTTGCAAACATGATAAAGTAAATGGCAGGCAGCTTTACATGAACTATTTAAAAAGCCACATTAAAAATTAAGATTAAGTATGATTGCATTAAATGCGGTAGCTCATAACTATGAGAATGGCCATAAAATAGGCTTTAAAGACTGGCAGGTAGATGATGGATCTCAATGGTTACTGCTTGGTGCGTCGGGAAGTGGTAAAACTACATTGCTTCATATCTTAACAGGAATTTTAAAGCCCCGGCAAGGTAGTGTTGTTATTAATGGCACTTCTATTTATGATTTGTCTTCAAAACACCTGGATCAGTTTAGGGGCAGAAACATTGGGATCATTTTCCAGCGTCCACACCTTATAAAAAGTCTTACGATAAAGGAAAATCTTGTTATGGCGCAAAGTTTTGCAAATCTTCCAACCAACTTAAATAGGGTACAGGAAGTTTTAGCTTCTTTAGGCATAGCGGATAAAAAGGATGCCTATCCAAGTGAGCTGAGTCAGGGACAGTTGCAGCGTGTGTCTATTGCAAGGGCGGTAATTAACAGACCAACATTACTGATCGCAGATGAACCAACGTCAAGTTTGGATGACAAAAATGCCGCAGCAGTGCTGGAGCTTTTAATAGACCAATCGGGCATTAACCAGGCTACACTTATTGTGGCTACACACGACAAAAGAGTTAAAGACGCGTTTACAAACACCTACGAATTATCATGAGCCCTTTAAAGATAAGCTGGAAAAGCATCTGGTCTAAACCATTATCATCAGTATTGAACATTATCTTGATTGCTTTTGGAACTGGTATATTAACCATACTGCTACTTGCTTCAAAGCAAATTAGTGATAAGCTGGAAAACAACTCTAAGGATATCGACCTGGTAGTAGGCGCCAAAGGGAGCCCCTTGCAGCTTATATTGAGCAGTATTTATTACATCGATTTCCCTACAGGCAATATCCCTCTAAAAGAGGCTCAGGAACTGGCTAGAAGTCCTTTTGTTAAAAAAGCAGTGCCATTAGCCCTTGGAGATAATTATAATGGCGTCCGTATTGTGGGCACCGACAGTAATTTTGTTGGTATTTATAAACTTAAGGTTAAAGAAGGTAAATTCTGGCAAAGCGATTTTGAAACCACTATTGGAAGCTCCATAGCTAAAAATCAAAAGCTTAAAATAGGTGATACTTTTTATGGCGCACATGGTCTTACAGGAAGTACGGATATCCATAAAACCCATGCCTATAAAGTTGCGGGCATTTTAACACCACAAGGAAATGTAACAGACAATCTGATATTAACGAACATTTCGAGCGTCTGGAAGATGCACGATCACGAGGAAAAGGAAGAACATGATCATGATTCAAAACACAAAGAAAAGGAAGCACCTGAAATTCAGAATAAAGAAATTACTTCCTTACTGATCCAGTACCGTTCACCAATGTCGGTAGTTATGTTTCCTCGCATGGTAAATGAATCTACAAATATGCAGGCTGCCTCTCCCGCTCAGGAAAGCACCAGATTGTTTTCTTTAATAGGCATTGGTGTGGATACCTTGCAATGGTTTGCCTTACTTATTATGTTCATTGCAGCAATAAGTGTATTTGTAAATCTGTACAACTCGTTAAAAGAAAGAAGTTATGATTTGGCCATTATGCGTACACTGGGAGCATCCAGAGCTAAGCTGTTTCTGATTGTAATTACAGAAGGGATTATGCTTACTTTAGCAGGTACAATTATTGGAATAGCATTAGGGCATTTGGCATTAGAATTTATTGGAAGCAATCAGGAAAGCAGTCAGGCACGATTAACCGGATTGATTTTACTCGGTGATGAGGCATATTTATTTGCAGCCGGACTTGCTATTGGTATATTTGCATCTATAATACCTGCTGTCCAGGCCTATAGATCAAACATCTCTAAAATATTATCAAAGAATTAAACACACATTTATGATAAAAAATATTATTCTCTTCTTATTACTTTTTACTGGTCTCGCTGTTAAGGCACAGCACAATCCTGATGATCAGATAATGTCTGACAACTGGGATGTTATTGGCAGTGTAGATTTCAAAATCGTTAAGGATACAGAGATGTTTGCAGTTTATAACAACAACATAAAGAAATTTGCCAATAAGCCCTTTGAGCTTGAGGGTTATATTGTTCCTATTAAAGACGGGATGAAACAGACTAAGTTCATGCTCTCAACCTTACCCATTAATCAATGTTATTTCTGCGGTAAAAATGGGGTACCAATTATGGTGTTGGTAGAGCTAACCGAACCGATAAAATTCACTTATCAAACCATAACTGTAAAGGGAACTTTAAAGTTAAATACTGGCAATGCAATGGATAACCCTCCAATTGTACTAACTGCAGCCAAACCTATATAAATTAACCAAGATGATAGATCCAGCCAACATATTAAGAACGCACGATTTAAAACATACCAAACAAAGGGTTCGCGTACTCGAAGAAATTGCTTTGGATAAAGCTGCTGTTTCGCAACCAGAGCTGGAGAAAAAGCTCGGTAAAGAAATAGATAGGGTTACGCTATACAGGATATTGAATACTTATGAAGATAAGGGTATACTTCATAGGATTATGGATATGAATGGAACTGCCAATTATGCAATCTGCTCGGCCTCCTGTACAGAACACCATCATCATGATGAGCATGTACACTTTAATTGTACAAACTGCCTTAAGATTTATTGTTTGGAGGTTAATGTCCCAAGAATTAAAATGCCCGAAGGTTTTACAGCTACAACCGTAACCTCAACGGCCTATGGGGTTTGTGAAAAGTGCAACAGCAGCGCGGTTCACTGATAAAAACCCCTGATCTTCTTTTCGAAAATCAGGGGTTTTTAAGCAAATTAGCTATTAATGACCTGAATGACCATCAGCACCATGCGCATGACCATGGCTCAATTCATCTTGAGTAGCCTCACGTACAGTTAAAATTTTACCAGCAAATATTAAATTTTTACCAGCCATCGGGTGGTTCAAATCTACTGAAATAACATCCTCATGAACAGCTGTAACGCCAGCTCTGAAGTGGTTACCTTGATTATCTTGTAAAGGGATAACATCACCTACTGAAGGCAATTCAACATCTTTAAACATGTCTTTAGGCAAGTCTGCAAAAGCTCCCGGATCTAATTCACCGTAACCATCAGCTGCGCTAAGTTCAAAGCTATATTCATCTCCAACATTCAGACCATCTAAATGTTCTTCAAATTTTGGCAACATCATTCCTGTACCATAAAGAAATACTAATGCGTTTTGCTCATCTGCTTTCTCTACAAAAACTTGTTGTCCTTCTTCATTAGTCGTATGCAATTCGTACGTTAATGATACTACTGTATTGGGTTTAATACTCATTATGATGTTATTTAGTTATCAATTGTAATGCTTCATCAACGGTCACTACCGGCAACTGGCACGCTTTATTTCGGCAAATATAGATTTTTGTTTCAATGCTTTGCTTATCTTTTAACAAAGGTAAGCTCGAATTTGTTCCGGCCAATGTAATTTTATTAGGGATGTAATGCATATTCAGTTCCCTTTTTATCTCTGATACCTTATCACCGGTTATAGCAATCTCATTAATTCCGAATACTTCATTAAGCAATTGAATAGCCCAGTTAGAATATGCTGAACCGTATGTTTTTATTTGAGGATGAACGGATGTAAGCATCGCAGCGGCTTTGTTTATATATTGTTCATTATCAAATAACAATCCCAAAACGTGTAAATTCTGTGCCATTGTTGAATTTGAAGATGGAATAACATTGTCCATTATTTCATGCTTACGGGCAATCAGAGTTTCACCACTGGCAGAGGTATAAAACAACATCGGACTATCCGGATCCTCAAAGTTTGCCAGCACATAATCGGTTAACTGCTTTGCTTCAGTGAGCCAGCGGTCAGCAGAATCTGATTGATAAAGCGCAATTAAAGCTTCAACAAAAAAAGCATAGTCATCTAAAAACCCCGGAATGGTTACCTTTCCGCTTTTAAAGTTGCGATACAAGCCACCGTCAGGCATACGCAAATTTGCCAGTATAAAATCGGCAGCTCTTTTTGCCAATTCATAATAATGTGGAATACTAAATATACCAGCACTTTCAGCTAACCCTTTAATAGCCATCGCATTCCATGCAGTAAGACATTTGTCGTCCAATCCCGGACGCACTCTTTTGCTACGTGCCTGTAACAGTTTAACCTTCGCTTCTCTTATCTTTTCCTGAAGCTCCATTACCGTTATTCCTTTTACATCTGCATATTCCTCTTCTTCAAACTTCCTTAAAAGTATATTGGTTTCTTCTTCTTCCCAATTCCCATCATCTGTAACGTTATAATAATTTGCCAGCAGTTGAGCATCCTCTTCTAATACGGCATCAAATTCTTCCTTGTTCCAAACATAAAACTTACCTTCCACACCTTCGCTATCGGCATCCAGAGCAGAGTAAAATAAGCCCTCGGGCGAAGTCATTTCTCTTTCAAGCCAATCAATAGTTTCCACTACTACGTCTCTAAACAGGAGAGATTTAGAATATTGGTAAGCTTCAGCATAAAGGCTTATCAGCTGTCCGTTATCATAAAGCATTTTTTCGAAATGAGGAACATGCCAATTACCATCTACAGAATATCTGGCAAATCCTCCTCCAACATGATCATAAATACCGCCGAGCGCCATTTTTTCCAAAGTAAGTAAAGCCGATACGTGAGTAGCGTCATCTTCCATCAGGTGACTATATCTTAGCATAAACTGCCAATTATTTGGCAATGGAAATTTTGGGGCACGGTTGTAGCCACCCTCAGCCATATCAAAGTATCTTTTCCAGGGCTCTATAATTTCTGTTAGATGCGCCCTGGTATATTCATCAACCTTAACATTAGGGATTACCTTTTCAGAGTTACGAATTCCATCGGTAAGCCTGTCGGCATACTGCTTAGCCTTATCAGGCTCATTGGCCCATAAGTTAGCAACGCTCAATAAAACACTGATCCAATCGTCTTTTTTAAAATAAGTACCACCATAAATTGGTCTTTGATCTGGCAGGCAAATACAATTTAAAGGCCAGCCCCCACTACCAGTCATTAACTGTATGGCCATCATGTAAATCTGATCAATATCAGGCCGCTCTTCTCTATCCACTTTAATACATACAAAGTGCTCATTCATTACTTCGGCAACTTCATGTTTTTCAAAACTCTCGCGCTCCATAACATGGCACCAATGGCATGCCGAATAACCTATACTAACCAATATTAACTTATTTTCCGCTTCCGCCTTTTGCAACGCTTCTTCTCCCCATTCATACCAGTTTACGGGGTTATAGGCATGTTGCAACAAGTAAGGTGATGAGGCTTTAATTAAATTATTGGGTTCTAAATTCATGCTATAAAGGTAAAAAGATAAGTTGTACTTTTACAGTATAGCTCTGATAACATGAAGATTACATATATCGAAATTTATCGTTTCAGCATACCAACAGAACCATTTGCAATTGCTACTGGCACTATGTATTTCGCTCAGAATGTACTCATTAAGATTTACACCAACAATAATATTTATGGGATTGGGGAATGCTCAGCGTTTCCCATTATTGTTGGAGAAAGTCAGGAAACCTGTCTTGCAATGGCAAAAGAGTTTGCCAGTATTCTTATTGGAAAAGACCCTCTTGACATACCTGAAAGAATGAGCGAGCTTCTGGGTTACGCTGCACACAACAGCACCATCAAAAGCGCATTTGACATGGCCTTGTTTGACATTGCTGCTAAAGAAGCCAGGCAACCCCTCTATAAATATTTAGGTGGTGAAAAACGCGTTGTAGAAACCGACATGACCATAGGTATCGATACCCCCGAAAACATGGCTACTACTGCAATAGGATTTAAAGCTAAAGGCTGCCGTATCATCAAAATAAAGCTTGGTAAAGATGTACACAGCGATATCGAACGGGTAAGCTTAATCAGGCAGGCAGTTGGCAGTGAAATGATTCTGAGACTCGATGCAAATCAAGGCTGGAGTTTTGATGATGCACTATATGCATTGGGAGCGTTGGAGAATTTTGATATTCAATTTTGCGAACAGCCTATGCGTACCTGGTTTGATGATAAGCTACCCGAACTAAGAGCCAACTCTCCTATTAAAATTATGGCAGATGAAAGTTGCTACAACCATCACGACGCGCGAAAGCTGATAAACAGCGGCTCGGTTGATTACCTTAATATTAAGTTTTCAAAATCAGGAGGAATACTTGAGGCACAAAAGATTCATGAAATTGCTCTACAAACCGGCACAAAATGCATGATAGGTGGAATGCTTGAAAGTAGAATAGCAATCAGTGCAAATATGCATTTTGCTTTGGCAAGCCCGAATGTGATTTTTTTCGATTTGGATTCCTGCTTACTTGGGCATCTCATTGACCCCGTAACTGGTGGTATTACCTACAATGGATATATTGTTGATATCCCCGATACTCCTGGAATTGGAGCTGATATAGATCCTAAATTCCTGAAAACATGTGAAAAATGGATAGTGTAAAAACAGTTAATTGGATTAAAATCGTCATTCTGAAATAAATTCAGAATGACGACGAGCATACAATACCTTATTGACTTTTCTTCTTAAAAAGACCATTAATTTTATCGGCAATCGCATTTTTAGCTTTTTCTGTTGCTTGTGATTTGATGGTATCAAGTTTAGCCTGAGCAACGGCTTTAATCTCCTCTTTTTTCTCGGCAACTACCTGGTTAACGGCTTCCTTAGCTCCCGCTTTTGCATCCCCTGCACCGTATTTTAGGTTAATAGTAGGTTTTAAAATTGTACCACCTAATACCGCATTTACTTTTATAGTTTCACTCATAGCAACATTAGTACCAGCCTTGCTATTCAGCTTAGCAATAAAGGCGTTTGCCGTTTCATTTGCTTTTGCTCCAAGCATAGCTCTCGGTACATTTAACCCAAGCTGATAATCCATGCTCTGGTCTAAACCATTTGAACCCTGAATATTCATCAAAATACCTTCTTTTTTAATGTCAAAAGGCGCAACATTTAAACGACCGTCTTTAATCTTGAACTTAGTAAGTACATTATTTAATTCCAACTTTTTAAATTTATCGGAACTTAACGCTGAAGCCAGTTTATTTAATGGCTCAAATCCATCAAGTACTGCCTGAATAATGTTAGTTAAACCCTCTGCATTTATAGAAGAGTAAACAGGCATCATATTTTGATCCAGATCTGAATTAAACTTTAAATTAGTAGAGAATACTCCTTTTGCGAATTTGGCAACCGGGGCCAATAACTTTACAGTATTAAAAGCAGTAAATGCTTTTTGGATATCCATTTTTTCTATGCCGAAATCAACATCAACCTTTGGTTTTTTAGGATCTATTGTGGCGTATGACCCGTTCATCTTCACCGTACCATCAAGCATGTTCATACCCATATCCTTAAAGTATATGGTCTTGTTTTTAACTTCTAAAACTCCCTTTGCATTAGTGATATCATAATTATCATATAGCACCCGTCCCGCTTTTGCGGTCATATCAAAATCAATATTTCCGGGCACTTCAAATACAGTTAATTTCGAATCGCTCTTTTTTTCTGTTTCCACTGTACTTTTTGGTCCCATCAGCTCATTAACATCAATTAAGTTCGAAGCCACGTTGAATGTTCCTTGTAAAGCCTGGTTCTTTTTAAAGAAGTAGCTCAGGTAGTTATTTACCGTACCATTTGCGGCGAAATCACTTTTACCAACCTTAGCTGTAAGGTTACTTAACGTGATATTTTTAGGGCTAAAAGACATTTTTGCCGAGGGCACACTGACTGGCATCGGCACATTTTTACCTGAATAATTGAAATTGCTTGCCAGCATTTGTCCTGATGCTTTGAATGCTTCATACTGTCCTTTATCAATAGATGATTTACGTCCTGCCGCCTGCACATCTGCATCCAGAATACCACTTAAGGTCATGTCCTTCATCGGGAAAATTGTTGTCAGCTGTTTTAAATCCAGCTTTCCTTTAAGTGCCATATCCAAAAATGGATCGGTTGTCGGATTTTTCAATAACAATCTTCCATCAATTGGTGCATTCCCAAACTCCATATGAAATGCAGGTACATTTACAACGGTATGATCCATTACACCATCGGGATTGCTGATTTGCGATTTCACTTGTATGTTATTAATTGCAGAAGGTAAAGAAGGATATTTTATCTTACCATTTTCTATAGAAAGGTTAACATTAAAAGCAGGCAATGATTTCTCATTATAGGTCCCTTTCGCACTTCCGTCCATTGCAAATTTACCTGTAGCATCCATGTCCTTAAAATTACTGGCATAAATTGCGGGTATTAAAGAAAGGAAATTTTTAAGTTCAGATTGCTTTGCATCAAACTTAAAATCCATAACTATGTCCTTATCATTTGGCATGGCAAGGTATCCCACCGCCGACAACAACAATTCATTAAGTTTAATCTTATTCTCGGCAAAAGTGAACTTCATATTCTTCATATCGATATCAATAGGAAGATCAGCATCAAGCTTTACCTTGTTCAAATAAGGAATACCACCATACTTAACTGTTAGTTTTTCTATATCAGACTGGGTTTTAAGGGTAAATAAATCTTGAGTAAAATCACCAGTACCTGTATGGTTCAAATTATCCATCTCCATGAAAAAACCTAAAGAGGCATCATCATAAACAACTTTACCTTTTTCAATTGCATACTTTTGCAAGGCTACTTTGAAAGCAGTTTTAGCAGTATCTGCTCCATCAGTGCCGGTACTATCTTTCTTTGCAATATCCCAGTTGGCCTGACCACTTTTCAATACTTTAGCCAGAATCTTTGGTTCTTCAAGATTAATTGATTTTATCTCATACTTTTCACCCTTAATCACACTCATTAAGTTCACATTCAATTGAAGTTGCTTAATGTTCGCTAAAGTGTCTTTAGCAAAGCTATCGATACCCAAAACCGTTAAGTTGTTGATCTTTATCCCCAGGTTAGGGAACGAACGGATTAAAGTTAAATCCAGATCTTTAAAATCTACTTTAGCATTTACACTCTCATTTATAGACGATTTAATCTTTGCATCAATCTCCTTTTTAAAGAACAAAGGAATTGCAGCCGCAGCGGCGAATAAAACAACAAATAAACCGATTACAACAATTGATATCTTTTTAAGCATGTATTTAATATATAAAATCTTTTAAAACTCCTTCATAGCAATAAACACACCAAATTACTTTTATTGATTAAACCATTCCTATCTTTATCCCTCTATAACTCTAGAATAACAAAAATTGTATATGAAAAGATTAATCTTCACAGCGATATTATTCATTAGTATGGGTACTATGGCATTTGCACAAAGTGATAAAAAGGTAAAAAAAACTCCTGAACAAAAGGCTCAGCATGCAACGGAGGAGTTGACTAAAAAGCTATCACTAACAGCCGATCAAAAGTCGAAAATTGAGGCAATAAACCTTGAAAGCTTTAAAAAAGTAAAGGATAGCAATCCTAAAGGCGAAAAGAAAGACAAAGCTGCTATTAAAGCCGCTAAAGATGAAAGAGATAACAAAATAAACGCAGTCTTGAACGACACTCAGCGCAAAGCTTACAAAGAGTTTAAAGCAGAAAAGAAAAGCGAGAAGAAAGCAAACAAAAAAGATGCTCCAAAAAAAGCTGAATAATAACTACACCACTTGCTGACTTCATGTTATAATACCCGCCGTCATCTCTCCTGTCGTTGAGATGACGGTAGCTTTAAGAACGGTATGCTCTTTTAAAATTCTTAACTTTGTTTCATGAATAAAGAAATTGCTGTCATTTTTGACATGGACGGTGTGATCTGCCATACCAATCCTTACCATTCCCTCGCCTTCCGTGAGTTTTTTTCGACAAGAAACTTAGCTCCTACAGATGAAGAGTTCGCGCAACACATGTTTGGCAAATCGAATAGCTATATCCTCAGCCACTTCTTAAAAAGAAAAATTGAAGGCGAAGAACTTCTGCAATTAGAACAGGAAAAAGAAGGTCTTTTCAGAAAAATATATGAACCCAATGTAGAACCAATTTCAGGTTTAGTTGAGTTTATAAATAACCTAAAAAACAATGGTGCAAAATTAGGTGTAGCTACTTCGGCTCCATATGCCAATTTGGAACTGATACTCAACAAAGTGCCCATTAGAGAAATATTAGGGTCTGTAATGGCCAGCGAAGATGTGAAAAAACATAAACCTGATCCTGAGGTTTACCTTACTTCGGCCAAAAATCTTGGCGTGTCACCTGATCAATGTATCGTGTTTGAGGATTCTTTTTCTGGTGTCTCGGCCGGATTAAATGCAGGCATGAAAGTAGTTGGTGTACTTACCTCTCATACCAAAGAAGAACTTCCTCCTTGCAACTTATATATCGACGACTATAAGAACCTGTCTTATGATACCATAAGTCGGCTAATTGACAAATAGAATTTACTTCTTTACGGTAATGCTTCTTCCTGTTACAAGAATAAACTTGTAAATCCGGTATAGGCCATCATCAGTAATTTCTATTTTCTCAACCAAGCCGGTTTTACTAAATGTATCGGTAACCAGATTACCAATTTTTACATCTTGTAATACACTCGATGGTGTTTCGTTATTTAATCTAATCATGACAGCAATGCGAAATTAAGAACCAAAGGTAGTTCTAAAATGTTATTTTAAGGCTAATCAATATAAAGAGAAAAACTTGTCGCAAACAGCCCCTAAAATTGACCTTTTCGCACCTCTCTGCACCCATGAGTATTCTATAAATTTGTTTAACAACAATTTTTAAACTTACATAACTCAGAAAAACATGGCAAAAATGAATCCTTACTTAAACTTCGACGGCAAAGCCGAAGAAGCTTTTAATTTTTACAAATCTGTTTTTGGTGGTGAATTTAGTGCTGTCCACAGAATGACGGAAGCACCAGAATCTTCACAGCTTCCTGAAAATGAAAAAAATGGAATAATGCACATTGCATTACCAATTAACGAGCATACTACACTAATGGCATCAGATATCCTGCCTTCATGCGGACATATTTTAAATGCAGGAAACAATGTGCAAATATCACTTCATCCTGTAAGCAGAGAAGAGACAGAACATCTTTTTAACGGACTATCAGCAGGTGGAACCGTTGAAATGCCCCTTGAAGATACTTTCTGGGGTGCTTATTTTGGAAGTTTTAAAGACAAATTCGGAGTCCAATGGCTGGTGAATTTTGAACAAGGCCAAAAATAAAGAGATCTTAATGCGGTAGTTAGAAAAAATGCCTGATGAAGACTTTCATCAGGCATTTTTTAATATAAATTAATAAATCTCGAAAAGATGACCAGCTGTCCCTTAATAAGGGCCAGATCTGCATCAATTTCCTTATTAATCCTTAAACCAAGTTCATCACAAGCCAATTTATACAAAGAAGCATGTACTGCCCCGCCTACCAAATAAATTGGTATTTCTGGTTTTAATCCACCCAGCTCCGTACCAATCAGTAAGCCGCTTAAATAGTGTAAGTTTTGCTGAGAAGGAATGTTTTTAAGCACCTCATTGGTTCTCACCATAAAACTGGCATGTAAGAGATTTGAGTGCCTACTTGCCTTAACCCCTTCCTTAAAGCGCTCCTGATTTTGAGGATCACCAAAATCTCCTCCTTCCTCTACCGAAGCCGATAATATGCTATTCACAGATAGAAGATTAAAAAATTCACCCGTCATATAGGTCTTAAAGCTTACCGCCTGGCTATTTTTTATCACAATATGCTTAGGGTGTGTACCCGGCAGAATTAACAATTGCTCCTGATCTTTATTATCCAAAAGCGTATCGCAGCCCACAATTTTAGTTTCCTCGCCACGCATTACATCACAATCAGCCATGGCTCCAGATATAATTACAAACGGGTTAGCTCCCGTACTATCAGCCATAAACTCTGTTTTCAGATCTGAACCGTCAAGATTAAATGGCAATTTCTTATAAGGCAAGTCCACCATTCCAATGGTAGACGAGGCCATCCCCGAAAACAGGACAGGGATACCGTCAGTTACCATATTTAAATTCTGCTGCAATGATCTGATTTCATCTTTTACGATAGATGCATAAAAATCTGCCCGCGACAAAACAGTTCCTCCCTTTTCCTGCCAAAGTTTATAAGTATCCGAAATTCCACGGCTACTCTTTGTTTCAGCAACAACGGCAAGATTTTTCGCCTGAATCAAACGAAGTCTGAAGGAACTTGTCCCCCAATCACAGCTAAAAAAATGATCCATTAATTCTTCGTTTTAATACGTTCCACGTTCCCAACCAGAAAGATGTATGAGCATGCCCCCATAAACCCTAAAACTGCGATAAAGATCAATGCCGGGGCAAAATTCCCGCCGCTGGCCAGAAACCCGATAACAATTGGTACGACTATCCCCGAAAGCTGCCCTATAAAATTGAATACCCCACCCGTTATGTTAATAAGGTGCTTTGGCGCAAGGCTGGAAACAAAGATCCAGGTAATCGATGCAAAGCCCACTCCAAAAAAGGATAAAGCCATAAAGAAAATGATTAGCCCAGGTGTATCAACAAAATTAGCTCCCAGAATAAATACGGAAATTAAAAGCCCAATAATGATTGGTCTCTTACGTGCTTTTGCGGCAGATACTCCTTTTTTTATTAAATAATCAGATAAAAACCCAGAGCAAAGCACACCAGCAAATGCTGCAAGGTAAGGTATGGATGCCCAGTATCCAGATTTGATAAAATCCAACCCCCTGTAATCAACCAGATACTTTGGAAACCAGGTAAGGAAAAACCACAAAGTGGAATTGACCGCAAACTGACCTATATATATCCCCCATAATTTTCGGTGCGACAATACTTCTTTCAAATCAGCCCACTTAAACTTCTTTTTTGAATCTGCGTCGGCAATAGATTTTCCATCCATTAACCCTCCTCCGCTCTCTATGAGTTTAAGCTCTGCTTCATTTACTTTCGAATGTTTTAAAGGATCACGGTAAAAAACATACCATACAACTCCCCATAACACACCTATTAAACCGGTTACCACAAATAAACCCTTCCAACCCACATAAAATTGAATTTTCGAAAGTACCGGCATTAAAAAAGCCAACCCCAGAAACTGGCCCGAAGTATAAACTGCAATTGCCGACGCCCTTTCATTATCAGGAAACCAATTACTCACCACCCTGTTATTAATTGGAAATGCAGGGGCCTCAAATGCTCCGGTTGCCATTCTAAGGCCAAATAGCGTAATAAACCCTTTGGCAAAACCTTGTACAATGGTGGCAAATGACCAGGTGATGAGACTAACCGCATATAGAATACGTGGACTAAAGCGGTTCACCAATATCCCACCTGGAATCTGAAACAACAGATATGTCCAGCTGAAAGCAGAAAAGATCAGTCCCATCTGCACAGACGAGAATTTAAACTCTTTACCAATATCAGAGGCTGCAACTGCCAGATTGCTCCTGTCCATGTAATTGATAACTACATTAACAAAAATCAAAAAAAGAATCTGATAGCGAATTTTCGTTGGCTTCATATTCTATAATTTACCATTCAGCAACACTGCCATCCTCATGTCTCCAAACAGGATTCCTCCAGTTATGCCCAATCGCGGCCATTTTTCTTACATGCTCTTCATTAATTTCAATTCCTAACCCAGGCTTATCCGGAATTTTCACATATCCATTTTCATACTCAAAAACAGTTTTATCGGTTAAATAATCCAGCAGGTCACTTCCCTGATTATAATGTATTCCTAAACTTTGCTCCTGAATAAAGGCATTATGACAAGTTGCATCCACCTGCAGACATGCCGCCAGAGCAATCGGCCCTAACGGACAATGTGGTGCAGCCGCAACATCAAAAGCCTCTGCCATAGAGATTATCTTTTTACACTCCGTTATTCCCCCGGCATGGGAAACATCAGGTTGAATAATATCAACATATCCTTCCTTCAGCAGCGTTTTAAACTGCCACTTCGAAAACATCCTTTCACCTGTAGCAATAGGAATAGAAACATGATTGGCTATCTCCCTAAGGTCTTCATTATTTTCGGGCAATACCGGTTCTTCAATAAACATTGGACGGTATTGTTCCAGCTCCTGCGCCAGAATTTTAGCCATAGGCTTATGCACACGGCCATGAAAATCTATTCCAATTCCGAATGCAGGTCCAACTGCCTCTCTTACCGCAGCTATACGTTTTATGGCCTCATCAATTTTATCATAACTATCTACATACTGAAGTTCCTCAGTAGCATTCATTTTTACTGCTAAAAAACCTTGCTCAGCCATTTTCTTTGCGGCCAGTCCTACATCAGCCGGCCGATCTCCGCCAATCCATGAATATACCTTCATCTTATCCCTGGCTTTTCCACCTAATAACTGATGAACCGGAGCATTAAAAAACTTTCCTTTAATATCCCAAAGTGCCTGGTCTATACCTGCTATCGCACTCATCAGAATTGGGCCACCACGATAAAAACCTGCCCTGTACATCACATTCCAATGATCTTCAATATTCATAGGATCCTTACCTATAAGATATTCCATTAATTCTTCAACCGCAGCTTTTACTGTTGCCGCTTTTCCTTCAATAACAGGTTCACCCCATCCCACAATCCCCTCATCAGTTTCAATCTTTAAAAACAGCCATCTTGGTGGCACCTGGAACAATTCGTAGTTTCTAATTTTCATGTTGGGATATTTTTATAAATTAACTGCCTGAACAAAGGCTTGAGCTTTAGCAGTAAGTTTGGAAAGATATTCTGGTGTAACTTCTTGTTTGGTATTAACCAGTGCACTGCCAATTCCAAATCCAACAGCACCAGCATTTTTAAAGTCTTTAATGTTTTCGAGCGTGACACCTCCTGTGGGCAATAGCGGGATTTGAGGTAATGGCCCTGCAATGTCTTTTAAATAAGAAGGAGAAGTTGCCGGAAATACTTTCACAATGTCGGCTCCATTTTTATAAGCATAGTAGATTTCAGTAGCCGTATATGCACCCGGAATATTCACTACACCAAGGCTTTTTGCTATTTTAATCACCTCTATATCCACTATTGGAGAAAGGATAAAGCTTGCTCCTGCGGCAACAGCCTTTTTTGCCGAGTCAACATCAAGAACAGTACCTGCACCAATGATCATCCTGCTACCGAATTTATCGATAAGCTCTTTTATAACAGTAAGTGGCTGCGCCGAGTTCATTGTAATTTCGAGTATACGAATCCCTCCTGCATATAATGCTTCGGCTATTTTTATCACGTCGGCAGGATTTGCACCGCGAATAATGGCAATAATTTTATGTTCTAAGATCTGAGATAATGTAGACATAGGAATATAATTACTGACCTGCTTTTTTTGCCAGGTCAACTTTTAATAAATAGTTATCGGCAGTAATGAAAAGTGTTTTATAATTATCTGCAAAGGCACAATTGGACGTACTGCCTTCAATCTTTATTTTTCCAAGCAGCGTACCCTTCTTATTGTATATCCAAACTCCGCCCTGGCCGGTTGTAAAAACATTGCCTTGCTTATCAATCTTGATACCGTCAGTACCCCTGTCATTTTGAAAAATCCTTCCATTTATCAATAATCCGTCTTTATTCAGATCATAAAGGTACAAATAGGGCTTTTCACCATCTGAATTTGCTATTAATAAGCTTTTTTCGCCCGGGAAGAAAGCGATTCCATTTGGCCTTGAAATCGAGTCTACTAATAAGGTTACTTCTCCATTTTTAGAAATCTTATATACTCCCTGATACGGAGCTGCTTTTGATGGATTATTGACGCCCTTTTCTAGCCCATAAGGTGGGTCTGTAAAATAAGTATCGCCATTGCTTTTAACAATCAGATCGTTCGGGCTATCGAATTTTTTTCCTTTATATTCATTTGCAAGTGTAATATACTCTGCCTTAGGATCATCCAACGAAGCATTCATGAGCGCTACTCTCCTGTCGCCATGTTGGCATAACAGCAGTTGTCCTTTGTGATTAAGCGTTAACCCGTTCGATCCCAGTTCTTCTGTTCTGGGCTGAGTTCCGGTGTAGCCTGAGTGTTCAAGATAAACCTCCTTACCTTTTTCGGGTGTCCATTTGTAAACAGTATTGTTTAAGACATCTGAAACCAACAACATCCTTTTGCTTTCTATCCATAGTGGTCCTTCAACCCAACCGAAACCATCGGCAATCACTTCAACCTTAGCATCATGATTTATGATGGCATCCAATTCTTTACTTAATTTTTCTATTTTCCCATCGGGTTCTTTTTTTGTTGGCTGTGCAAACAAAACAGATATGTTCAAAAAGATGATTAAAAAACAGGATACGGCACTGCAGGACTTGATTTGGTTTATCATTTGGCATAAAAAAAGCATGAACAATAACGTAAGATAAAAATAAAAATATTTATCCTCGTAAAGTCATGCTTCTTTATTCTGATTTGCGATCTCTTGCGAATCAGATAACACTATTCCTGCCTATTCTTTTACAGGTTCTTTAGCTTGTTCCGGAGCTTTACCAATTAACTCCATAAACTGATCTAATTTAGGTGTTATAATAATCTGTGTACGTCTGTTTCTTGCTTTGCCATCTGGCGTATCGTTTCCTGCAATCGGATTATATTCACCTCTACCTCCGGCGGTTAAGCGTTTCGGTTCTACACCATAATTATTCTGCAACGACTGAACTACTGATGACGCTCTTAAAGCACTTAAATCCCAGTTGTTTCGAATATTTGTTTGCGAAATAGGTACGTTATCCGTATTACCTTCAATCAATACATCATACCCCTGGTAATCTTTAATGATTTTAGCAATTTTGCTTAGTGTTTCACCCGCTTTATCTGAGATTTCGTAGCTTCCAGATTTATAAAGCATGTTATCCGACAAAGAGATATAAACTACTCCTTTTAGCACTTTCACGTCCACATCTCTCATTTCTTCTCTACTTAATGAACGTGTAAGGTTATTGGTTAACACCAAATTAAGTGAATCACTTTTGTTTTTAGTATTTACGAGGTGTTGGATGTATTTATTTGAGGCATTAATCTCATCAACCAATTTAGAAATATTTACATTACCCTGGCTGGTAGAGCTCAAACATTTATCAAGCGCGGCCTGCAAAGAAGCTGAGTTTGCTTTTTCTGAGGCAATTTGTTCTTCTAAGCTTTTTACTCGTGATGTTGTTCCAGAGAGTTCCTGTTGACCGGACTGATACTTCTGATTCAAATCCTTAGTCTTTTCTTTTAATTGATCGTAACTAGATTGGAGATCGTTATACTTTTTGTTACTAACACAACCCTGGGTTACCACAGCTGCTATCAGTACTACCGGTATTAAACTGGAAAATTTCATAATCCTATTAAATTTATAAGTCAAAATAATAGAACTGCAATCTTTATGCCATGCTGCTCTTGATCTATAATTAAAGAGGTGTCCAAAACGCGTTTTGGACACCTCCTATAAGAACTTTACAAAATCTTTCGGATATTCAACAAAGCCCTGTCTTAAATAAAACCGGTGTGCATCAGTACGTCTTGCATTGCTGTGAACCATAATTCTTTTACATTTCCTTTCAATAGCTAATGCAGTGCAGCGCTCTTCCAAAGCTTTACCAATTCCCAGGCTTCTGGAATTATCATCAACCACAAAGTAGCTAATTACCGCATAGTCAGCTTCAAAAGCTATTTGAGGAATGAAATGAAGGGATAAAAAACCTAATACCTTTCCTTCTAATTCACAGACAAGGTCGCAATGATCAGAAGATTTAGAGAGATCAATGAGTTTTTTCGCAATAAACCCTTCTTCAGTAGGATAACCAAGTTGTTCCATTAAAATCCGAATAGCGCTGGCGTCCTTTTGTTCTGCTTTCCTGATGTTCATAACCTTATTAGAAATAAAAGTCTAATCTATAACTTTTAGGTCATACTTAGATTTTAACATAGATCTTCTTTTTGTCCATTATATACCCAACCAGCCAGCAAACCATCATAAAGCTCAGCGCAAAAACCAGCGTCCCAAACGCTCCGGGAAATAAAGGTTGATAAAAAACGTTGTTGATCCAGTTGTAAAAGCTCAGCCCCGGTTTTACCCATATTAACTGAAAAACGACCAGCAAGAGTTCCGACAAAAGATAAATAGCCAGAGAGTTCCTCCCAAATACCAGAAAAAAATTATTCCCAAAGTTGATCTTCTTTATCTCTATAAAGTAAATAAGAACCCCTATGATCACCAGATCCAAACCCACTGTGAGCAACACAAATGAGCTGGTCCAAAGCTTTTTTGCTATTGGAAAAAATTGTCCCCAAAACAATGAAAGAAAAATAAGTAAGGCACCAACAAGCAGTAGCTTAGCCACAGACTCATAATTTCTTCCTTTCTCCTGAATATAGGCTCCTGCCAAATATCCACCGATCACATTAACAATACCTGTTAGCGTGCTAAGCAGCCCCTCAGGGTCAAATGCAATTGGCCCTCCTTTATCATGATATAAATGAGCGTCACCCAAAATAAAAATATCCAAACGAGTACCCGCATTACCGAGCATGGTATATTCCTGACCTTGTTCTCCAAACAGCAATAAAAATACCCAGTAACCTAAAAGCAGGGCTATTGAAATGATCAGGGCAGATTTTTTTGAGCAATAATGAACAATTAGCGCCCCAAACAAATAACAAAGTGCTATACGCTGTAATACTCCCATTATTCTGGTATTACTAATCTCGTTAAACACCCAGTTACCATCGTCTCTATGCATAAATGGGAACCAGTACATTAAATAACCCAGTAAAAAGATAATTGCAGATCTTTTAAATATCTTCATCAAAAAACTGCTATCACTTTCAAATTTCTTTTTTGAAAAGCTCAATGCATTACCAACTGCAAAAAGAAATGATGGAAAAACCAGATCAGTTGGCGTAAAGCCAAACCATGCGGCATGATCTAAAGGAGCCCACTGTGGGGCTCCTGAACCTGGAGAATTTACAATGATCATAAAACAAATGGTCATTCCTCTAAAAATATCCAGGGTGGCAAATCTTTCTTGCATAAATGAGTTTAGTAATTCGGATTTTGTTTTAACACACCGTTACTTTTATCTATCTCAACCTGAGGAATTGGATAATAATAATGCTTAGGACGCACAAAAGTCACTGTTTTGCCCTGATCTACCGGAGCTTTTGATTTTGCCAGATTATATATTGCCGCTATATCAACTAAGTTCTTTTTATCCCATCTCATCAAATCCTGATGTCTTTCGCCTTCTCCTGCCAATTCAACACGTCTTTCATGAATCAATTCTTTCATTCCTGCATTTACAACAGGGGGTAATAATACTGATGCCCTGCGTCTTACCTGGTTAATCAATGCATCACCAGCTCCAGCGCCCTGAGTACGGATCTTTGCTTCGGCAACTAAAAGATAAATATCAGACGACCGCATTAACGGAACTGCATAATTATGGTCTACACCATTTCCTTCCGAAGAACCGGCCGGAAAAAACACCGCGTACTTACGAAAGCTAAATCCGGTTGATGACAAATCTGATGTAAACTCAGTATCACCTTTGCCATCCCCTAAATCTATCTTATCTCCTACGCTTAATAATGTAGCAGATTTACGTGGGTCGTTTAATTCAAATTCATCTGCGAGTCCTTTTAATGGCTGACTAAATCCGTATCCTCCCCAGGCTCTTGGAATATAATAAACTGTATAATCATTAGACATCACATTCTGTAATCCTTGTACAGACATCAGGAGCTCAGTACTGTTTTTGTTAGCTCTCGTAAAGTTCTCTGCATAAGTAGCTGCCAATGCATATTTACTATTGTTTATTAACTTTTCACCGGTTGTAATTGCTTCCGGCAACTTTTCCCAATACATATACAATTTAGTTAACAACCCTAGAGCCGTTCCCTTACTCACCCTTCCAAAATCCGCAGCGCCATAGTTTTCCGGTAAAAGGTCTACAGCTTTCAAAAGATCTGCTTCAATTTGTTTGCGAACCTCCTCAATTGAAGATTTTGGTATGTTGAAGTTACTCTTAGCGTAATCTTCCTCACTAACAATTGGTACCTCGCCATAGATTACCATTAATCTCCAATAGCCAAACGCCCTGAAGAAATAAGCTTCTCCCATGCTACGGTCTTTTATAGCTGGAGTAATATCAGTGATTTTTGGGATGTTGATAATCGCATTTGTTGAGCGGTTCACCGTCTCATATTTATAGGTCCAGCTAAAATTTATCTGTGCATTCGATGCATTGTAAGTCAAATTCTCTATTGCTTCATCCTCAGCATGATCTCCTGAACGCCAGTAATCATCTGATGCTACATCAAATGTAGTTTCAGCATGAGAAATGTAATCTTCTTGGGCTAATAAGTTATAAATACCAGAAATTGTATTTACAGCATCGGTTTCATTTCTGAAATAGTTATCTGTATTGTAAACCCCTTTCTGAGTGAGGTCCAGATTTTTCTTACATGCAGTGGAAAAAGCCACTACAAATAGACATGTATATATGATATATTTTGTTTTCATGGTGATTAGATTTTAAGGGTTAAACCAAATGTGAACGAGCGTACAGATGGATATTGAGCAACATCAACGCCTCTTTGTCTATTGCCATTTGTATATCCCAGTTCAGGAGTATAACCCGAATAATTGGTAATCATGAATAAATTCTGACCAGTCACATATAGCCTTAAGCTATTAAAAGTGGCCTTTTTCACAATAAAATCAGGCAGTGTATAGCCTATTGTTAAATTCTTTAAGCTAACATAGTTACCATTTTCAACAAACAGATCTGAAGTACGATAGTTCTCATTTGCACGATCAAGTGACATCCTTGGTATTGAATTACTCGTTCCCGGCCCTGTCCATCTATTTAATGTTTCTGCATAAAGATTAAAAGAATAGGTTGGATCAGTGCCTTGCATCCTGTCTGCATTATACAAGCTCACTCCAAATACGCCTGTTACGTTTGCCGACAAGTCGAATCCTTTGTAAGACAGCGTGGTTTGAAAGCCCAAAGTTGCTTTTGGATTAGGGTTTCCCAGATAGGTTCTATCTGCTCCATCAATCATACCATCTCCGTTAATGTCAACAAAACGAACATCTCCTGGCTTTATAGCACCCTTTCTTGAATCATTCTTCAAATAAGGATCATTGTCAACCTCAGCCTGAGTTTGGTACAGTCCTGCTGTTTTCCATCCATAAAAAGAAGCTATAGACTGGCCTTCATAGGTTCTTGAAATTTCCTGACTAGAACGGCCATAAACTGTAGAAGGAATAAAGGCATTTAAGCCATAAAGCTTAGTTACTTCATTTTTGATGAATGAGCCATTAAGTCCAAAAGAGTATTTAAAGGTATCACCCGATTGGTAGTTCACCTCTGCCTCTATACCACGATTATTCATGTTACCAATATTAATGTCAGGAGCAGTTACTCTTCCCGCTGTTCCTATCAATAAAGCAGGCACAAGCATTTTATTGGTGTTTTTATCAAAATAGGTAATTGTAGTGCTTAACTTATTGTTTAAAAAGCCTGCCTCCAAACTCACATTGGTCATGGCTGCACGCTCCCAGGTGATATCCGGATTTGCAGTTATTGTTACTGCCGAACCATTAACTCCAAAACCTCCAAAAGTATAGCCATTTGTACCATAAGTATTCCCCACAACTATCGAACTCGCGTACTGGAAACCACGTATATTCTGGTTACCCAGCTCTCCCCATCCTCCGGTGATCTTTAAATTGCTTATCCAGCTCACATCTTTCATGAATTTCTCATTAGATACTCTCCACCCTAAAGAGAATGCAGGGAAGTAACCCCAACGGTTTCCGGCAGCAAATTTTGATGAACCATCTGCTCTAAAAGTCAGGGTTGCTAAAAATCTGCCATCGTAATCATAAAATCCTCTTGCAAAAACAGATTCCAGGCCCGACGGATCATCATAACTACCATCGGCAGTTAAAAAGGCATTTCCTTTTCTTAAAGTCCTTTGGTCTTTAGAAGTATCATCATACCCCACTCTGCCAGCAGAGAAATAGCTTCCTCTAAAACTTTGCGAAGAATATCCACCAGTGAAAGTGATATGACTTTTGCTGATTACTTTATCGTAAGTAAGAACAAGATCTAACAAGTGTGAATAATTCTCTGCTTCTGCCTGCGTTAATGTTGAACTTGTTGTTTCTCTTGTTTGGATTCTGTCTTCTATGTTAAAAGAATAACTGCGGCCAATTGTACCATCGAAACCATAGTTAGCGCGGAATTTTAAATCTTTATAAATTGGCACCTCTGCAAACACATTGGCAATAGCCCTATATTTACGGTTATAAGCATCAGCCTGTTGAATAGTTGAATAAGGATTATTGATATCCCCTAACTGGTTGGCAAAAGCTTTTGAGGTTCCATATGTTCCATCATCATTCATTGTTGGAATTGCAGGATTAAACCTTAACGCAGAAAAGAGAAGGCCTGTCTGAGAATCATTATTATTAAAACCATTGGTTTCCCCATAAGTTACTTGCAAGTTTTGCCCTAATTTTAACCAGGGTTTAATCTTATGCTCCGAATTGATGCGGGTACTAAAGCGTTTAAAGTAAGACTTGTCGATAATCCCTTTTTCATCATAAAAAGAAGTAGAAAAATAATAGGTAGAAACCTCATTACCTCCCTGCAGATTAAGATCGATATTATTTACTTTTCCGCTTCCCAGGATGGCCTTCTGCCAGTCTGTGCGCTGGGTTGAATAATACGCATCATTCCATGGTGCTTCAATAGCAGCCCCATCGTTAGTAAATCTTTCCCTTTTAAGTGTATAAAGATCAGGAGCTGTAAGCAAGTCAATGTACTTGGTAGATTTAGAAACACCTGTATATGCATTGATGGAAGTAGCTAATTTCTGACTGTAACTACCTCTTTTAGTAGTGACCAAAACTACTCCATTCGCAGCTCTTGTACCATAAATAGCGCTTGACGATGCATCCTTTAATATCTCTATTGAAGCGATATCGTTAGGGTTAACATCACTTAAGGCGTCAGGATTACCTGAAGGCACTCCATCAATTACTACCAAAGGATTAGCATCATTTATAGTACCGGTACCACGGATACGGATACTTGGCGCAGCACCTGGAGTTCCATCATTACGAACTATATTAACACCCGTTGCTCTGCCTTCCAATGCCTGGGCAACTGTACTTACAGGTAAATTCTGAATATCGCTACCTTTAATACTGGCAATTGATCCTGTAACATCTATTTTTTTAGAAGTACCATAACCTACAACTACAATCTCATCCAAATTGGAATTCGTTTCAACCATAGTAATGGTCAGGTTAGTTTGTCCGGCTATATTAACAATCTGTTTTTCATAGCCAACATAACTAAACTCTAAAACCCCGTTTTCAGGAGCATTAATTACAAACTCGCCGTTAACATTAGTTGTAGCCCCAATATTGGTTCCTTGCAATTTAACACTAACCCCTATAAGTGTCTCTCCTTTTGAATCAACAACTTTACCTTTTATGGCAATTTGGGCTTCTGGCGCACCAATGATTACCACATGATCATCAGCTATTTTATATGGCAATTTACTGCCCATTAATGCATCCATAATGGCGTGGATACCCGCATCTTTTACCTGCAAATCTACTTTACCCAGCTTCTTTAAGCTGGCATAATTGTAAAAAAAGCGGTAGTTACTTTGTTTTTGAATCTTTGTGAGAATGTTGCTTACTTCCGTCTGCTTTAAATCAAGTGAGAACTTTTCCTGAGAGTAAACATTCGCCGAAACCTGTAAACAGGTGAACATAATTAGTAATAATGCTCCTTTCATTAGCAAAATTATTTTAAAAGGTGGTTGCATATAAAGCCACGCAAAAGCTTTTGTAATCTTTTTCATTACATTTGTTTTTGAAAATTAAGGAATAGAGTAAGTCCATTACAACGCTTACTCTTGTGAATTAAATCCGGATTTTTAAGGGGAAGAACTGCAATTCTTCCCTTATTTATTTGTGGATTTTCAGGAATCGGTCAGATAAAATTTCTTCATTTTTTTAGTTTAATTTGGTTTTTATTATTGGTTAATTATTTGCTTAAGGTGCAGAGAGGTGAACTACTCCTTTATCCCTTCTGAACTTAAATGGAGTAGTCATTTTTATTAAGGAGAGTGCTTGTTCCAAAGATTCTTCTTCAAACACCCCACTAATTTCTTCTTTTTTCAAGGTTTCATTATCAAATACCATTTTCACATCAAATCGTCTCTCAATCTGTTTACCTACTTCTTCAAAACTTTCATTTGTAAAAATCATTTTATTGCTCAGCCAGGCAATCTCTTTAACGTCCTGTGTATTGGCTTCAGATAGTCTCTCTAGCTGATACTCCGGTACGGCTGCTTTTTTATCAGCATTTCTGCCCTGCTCCAGGTCATTTGCAACAGTAAGCTTTTCATTAGGCAGCATCACAATCTTCTTTTCTGGCTTATCATTTAATTCAACCAGGATTTTTCCGCTAAGCAATGTAGTTTCAACCTTTTTATCTGTGGCATAGGCCTTAACATTAAATACAGTCCCTAATACCTTTACCATGAACTTGTCGGTATGAACCAGAAAAGGCCTTTTAGGATTTTTTTCTACCTGAAAAAAACCCTCGCCCTTCAGGCTCACTTCTCTGCTTGTAGCAGAAAACACTTCCGGATAAGTAAACGTACTCCCTGCATTCAATTTAACTTTTGTGCCATCAGACAATTTCAAGTCTCTGGTTTTTCCAAAAGGAACATAGATCCGGTGCATTTCTGAACCTGCAAACTGATCCGGAACAGTTGGTTTTCTTCCATAGAAAAAAAACACAGTTAAAACGCCCACAACCAACGCTGCTGCTATCCACTTCCAATATATTAATGAACTTATCTTAGCCTCTTTAACAGGTGTAATCGTGTTTTCCTCTGTTCTGATTTTATCCCAAAGCCCATCAATTTTTTGATTAATATCTTTTTGTTTTACTAAAGTGTCTGGTTGCTTTTCCTCTGTCGTCAATGCATCTGTAAAAGCCTGCATTTTTCTATATTCCGGAAAATGAATAAAAAACTCCTCCAGCTCAGCTAATTCTTCTGGTGTTGAAGACTTAGATATGCTTTTGGCCATTAATTCAATAAACCTGGATTTTATCATATATATAAATAGTGTCTAAGGTAAAGACACGCGAGGGTATCGATATTCCTAAAAGAAATAAAAATATTTTTGAAATTCTTGTAAATGGCTTTTACCATCCTTAAGCCATCATCTCCACGCAAGTCTTTATCTCAACCTAAACCGTGCGCAATCTCAATCCTACTTACTATGAATTGCCGAATCGAGCTTTTTAAGTGCAATGGATAGCTGTGCAAATACAGTCTTATCAGAAAGCCCAAGAATACTCGCTACTTCTTTACAAGACAAATCATCTTCCTTTACCATTTTAAAGATCAGTTTGCATCGGGCAGGTAAGTCGTTAATAGCCTTCAGCATATTATCTGACAACTCTTTACTGATCAGAATCTGGGATGGATCAACCGACAAATGAAAATAATACGCTTCAGTTACCTTTATTTCATTATTCTTTTTAGAGGTAATGCTACGCAAATGATTTAAGCATGCATTCTTTATCGATGTATAAAGGTAGACCTGCATATTGTTGATGCGCAAGTTTTCCTTACGCTCAATCCAGAGCCTTACCAACACATCATTTACAATTTCTTCTGCAATCTCACGCTCTCCCACAAATGATTGTGCGAACCGGAAAAACTTATTTGCATATCCCTCGTAAAGCTCATTAAATGCAGATTCGTCCTCATTTTCCCGAATGCGAATGACCAGCTCCTGCATACCCCCAATATTTAAAAATAATTTTTAGTAATATTAGAAATAATGATTCATTATATATTTATAACTGTAGTTATTTTTCTTTTAAATAACTTAAGCTAACCATTAACAGAAAGGATTTTATTTAATCAACATTTGTGAAAAGGTTGTACTATCACCTTTAAAAACATTAAAATCTACTGCGTGATTAATACCTGAGATTCTTGCCTTATCAGAGTGTTGCCAAAAGAACCATTTGGTAGCTTCATTAACTTTAAGCTTTGGTTGATGGTAATGGGCAATCCACAAAGGATAATTATCAAAGTATCCTTTCAAATAGTCATTATAGAACGACAGCCCGGTATAAATAATCGGTTTTACCTGCTCTCTTTTCTCTATATAAGAAACAAACTCTTTCAGTTGCGCTCGCATATTTGCAGGCGAAGTACCATTTAATTGTTCTATATCTACAACAGGAGGAAGATCCCCAGCCTCGAATTTTACAGTTTGAAGGAAGAACTTAGCTTGCCAGCTCCCCGATTTCTGAGGTCTGAAAAAATGATATGCTCCACACACAATACCTACTTTGGCAGCCTCCCGCCAGTTTCGTTGAAAATAAGGATCAACACTAAGCATCCCCTCTGTTGCCTTTATAAATGCAAAATGCACGCGCACATCATCTTCTTCCATCGCCTTAACCCTTTTCCAATCTATCTTACCCTGATAATAGGAAACATCTATACCATGTATATTGTAATCCTTTGGTATCCGGATATTAAAGCTGCGATAGGTACGATATGCAGGATCCTCACCCAAATCCTTTAGCCATCTCCATGTTGAAGTAAATCCCTTAATAATGTATGCGTAATAAAAAGGAGATAAAAGAACCAGCAACACCGCAACAAGCATGAACTTAACTTGCAATGACCAGGGCTTTTTCTTTGTTTGCTTTTTTCGGGGAACGGCCTTTTTACGTGGTACGGTAGTTTTTCGCGGAATAGAAGTCTTTTGCGAAACGGGTGTTTTTCTTTGTGCTGGCGGCATGATGCGACAAAAATACAAAAGTATTTAAAGGCTCAACATTAAATTATCTCTAATATAATAACATGATGAGTTCTATGTTATGCTCAAATAAAAACACCAATGTTCCTGATCGACATGCGGATTTTATTTCTAAATCCGAGGAGAGAAGGAATATTGGTGTTTTTATTAAATAACCAAACCGAAGTAAAAAGCCAGTTACCCTTTGCTCAATTCCGCAAAATATTTATGAAACAAAGGCAACGTCTCAATTCCTTTGTAGTAATTATAAATATCATACTTTTCATTTGGCGAGTGCAGCGCATCGCTATCCAAACCAAAGCCAAAAAGCACAGATTTGATACCTAAAGCACTTTCAAACAAAGCGACAATAGGAATACTACCACCACCACGTGTAGGAATAGGTTTTTTACCAAAAGAATCAACAATGGCTTGCTCTGCAGCGCGGTATGCTATACTATCCGTAGGTGTTACTACCGGCTCACCACCATGATGTGCAGTAACTTTTACTTTAACGTAGTCTGGCGCAATACTCTCAAAATGCTTGGTAAAGATCTCTGCAATTTCATCTGAACTTTGGTGAGGCACCAAACGCATAGAAATTTTAGCATTCGCTTTTGAAGGAAGTACAGTTTTAGCACCCTCTCCTATATAACCACCCCAAATTCCATTCACTTCTAAAGTAGGCCTGGTTCCGGTGCGTTCAAGTGTCGAATAGCCTTTCTCACCCCATTCAGCAGCAATTTCAAGATCCTCTTTATACTCTTTCAAATCAAATGGCGCCGCATTTAAAGCAGTTTTCTCTGCATCCGTAAGTTCAATTACTTTATCATAAAAAGCAGGTATAGTGATGTGATTGTTTTCATCATGTAAGGAAGCAATCATTTTACATAATATGGTAATTGGGTTTGCTACCGCACCACCATATACACCAGAGTGCAAATCGCGGTTCGGACCAACAACTTCAACTTCCATATAAGCTAAACCACGCAAGCCTGTTTCAATTGAAGGATTCTCCATACTGATCATTGAAGTATCAGAAATCAATACCACATCAGCTTTCAAACGCTCTTTATTCGCATTTACAAAGATGCCAAGATTTGCAGAACCTACTTCTTCCTCACCCTCAATCATAAATTTCACATTACATGCCAGCGTGTTGGTTTTCATCATCAACTCAAAAGCCTTTACATGCATGTAAAACTGGCCTTTATCATCGCAGGCACCACGGGCATAAATCTTTCCATCGCGCACGGTAGGCTCAAAGGGAGGCGTTTTCCATAATTCCAATGGATCTGCAGGTTGCACATCATAATGACCGTAAATTAATACTGTAGGAAGACTTTCGTCAACAATTTTCTCTCCGTAAACAATTGGATAGCCAGCAGTTTCACAGATCTCTACTTTATCGGCACCTGCGTCTTTAAGTTTTTGGGTAACATAATCAGCAGTTTTCAGCACATCTTCCTTATATTTTGGGTCGGCACTAACCGATGGGAAGCGTAACAATTCAAACAACTCATCTAAAAAGCGTTGCTTATTTTCTTCAACATATTTTTTGATTTCTTGCATAACAAATTAGTTTTTACGAATTTATTTTAAGTTAGTTTAAAGGCACCTTTATGTTAGGATTTTTTACAATTTTCTACAGAAAAAAGTCCTTAGTTAGTGGTAGCAAAACTAATTAAATTATACCAGTTGGTAGTATTTGCAGACGCTAATTTATACTTGGTTGAAATACTTTTTTAGAATGATGTTAAAAAGAAAAGGGATAAACATTTCTGCTTACCCCCTTAAATTAACGCTCTCACGATAAAGGTAACTATCCTGTTACACACTCGCAACTATTATTTCAAATTTATTTAGTTTAAAATACTTGATTGTTTTACATGATAGCTATTGTTGACAAGAAAAATAATTCCCTAACTTCGTTCAGTACATCATCAAAAAAGCAGGAATGACGGAATTCACTAATGAAACCATAGATACAGAATCATTACCCAAATATGAAGAAGTACAGCTAAACCCACTAAACAGCAAGTACTGGAATGTAATGCTCATCAATATCTTTATATTCTTATTAGTCTTAGCTGCTGGTTTGGTTACACTACTAATACTTAATGCCAATGCAAGGGCCTACTTATATACATTAATTGGCATTTATATCGTGTTCGCAGTCCTGTTATTCATTTTATACAGAGCCAGCTTTAAAAAACGCGGATTTGCTGTTCGAGAAAAGGACATTTTATACACCAGCGGAATTATCGCCTTATCAACCACTATAGTTCCTTTTTCCAGAATACAACATATTGCTTTAGACGAAGGCTTATTTTCAAGAATATACGGCTTAGGCGAATTAAGAATTTTTACTGCCGGAGGCAGTTCGGGTAGCTTACATATTCCCGGAATTGAAATCGACAATGCAAAAAGCATTAAAGAATTGCTCATGAAGCAAATAAATGAGGCTGATTAAAGATGTCTGAAGAACCTAATATAACATACGATTTTTCAGCGCCCCGAAAACAATCAGCATCAGGCATTATTATCATGTTTGCCAATAGTTTTCAAAAGGTAGTTAGAGCTTTGGCACTTCCTCTTATCCTGATTATAGTTAAGTCAAAAGATTCGGGCAACCTGGCATTGATACTCATTGCGTTTTTATGCTTGTTAACAATAGTTCTGGCACTATTTGCTTATTTCAGCTACCAAAAGTTCACTTTTTTTCTGGATGAGAAGCGGCAAGAATTCATTATCAATAGTGGCATTTTCAGCAAAACCTCCCTCACTATTCAACTCAATAAAATACAGCAGGTAAATATAAATCAGAACCTGTTACAGCAGGTTGTTGGGGTCTATAGCCTGGAAATTGATACCGCCGGAAGCGAAAAGAAAGAAGCAAGCATTAAAGCTATAGATCATGCTACAGCGACTATTCTTAAGCAAAAGCTATTGAGTCGTGACCTTTCAGAAAGCGAAACCGTTAACACTCAAGCAGACAATCAGGTTGTAGAGTCAGCTCCTCCTCTCCTTAAACTAAGCACCAATACCCTACTTAAAATAGGCATAACCACTAACTATGGAGCCAGTTTGTTATTATTAACAGGTTTTATTTTTGGAGCTTTCCAATTATTTAAAGACTATACAGATGCGCTGGAAATAGAAAGGGAACAATTTACTAAGATGCTCAGCAAAGGTATCACTCTTTTCTCTTTGTGTTTTGTGGTGGCATTTGCTTTAATTATCATCCTGGCAACAAACATCGTCAGAACATTTGTAAAGTATTTCAACTTTAAAATCATTAAGCAAAAAGGAGCACTCGCAGTCAGTTCCGGCTTATTTACGCACAAAAATGTATTGCTAACTCCTAATAAAGTTCAATTAAGTGCATACAGTCAGAATTATTTCCAGAAAAAATTCGATCTGCTGAACATGAAAATTAAGCAGGCTTCATTTGATTCTGCTGATAAGCAAGACAGTAAAAAATCGGATATAGAAATACCCGGTTGCAGCGAAACAGAGCGTAATGAAGTTTTAAAGATGATTCTCAGCAGGGCACCAACAAAAGGTGCAGAACTAAAACCAAACTACCGTTTCATCTTTCTGCAAACCATGATCTGGATTGTATTTCCAATATCAGTATTTGCATTGTTAAGCAGCTATGCCCTCCCCCTTCTAAGAAACTATTTATTTATGGCTTTACCTTATATAATAGTGGTTGGCACAATGCTGTATTTCGAATTTAAGCGCCACAGATTATATGTTGATGAACATTTCATCATTAAAAAAAGTGGCATATGGGACGTAGAACACGAGATCATTGAGCCACATAAAATCCAGGCAATAACTGCCAAACAATATTTTTGGCATAAAGGTGCAGATGTGGGGCATTTAATCATCCATACTGCAGCCGGTGTAATTCACTTCAAATATGGAAACTACAGCTACATTAAAAGTTTGGTAAACTATTGGACGTATAAGATTGAGGTTTCCAAAAAAAATTGGATGTAATTAACCACAACACATTGGTAAATGCTTAAATTTTACTCGTTTTAGTAAAAAAATAATAAAAATTTTTCTTTGTTTCCAGCCAACTGATTGCATTTTTGAGCCTTTTTAGCAGGGGGTCCGGGACCCCCTGGGACTGCCATAATATTTTTTTTATGTTTTACTTTGAATCTGAAATGATTTGGATTGTTATAAGCGTTGTACTGACGCCTGATTTGGTCTGGTTCAACTAGCTTAAATAAACGACTTTGAAACGACTCTGAACGACCTTTATCATTTAAAACGCTTTTTAGAGTGATATAAAAATCGATAGAAAAACGGAGATGTATTAAAGTACAATAAGATAATTAAATAAATGTTTCACTATTAAAATTAAAACAATGGCAAAAATTAAGAAAGGAATCTTAGGCGCAGTATCTGGTAAGATAGGCCCAGTAATCGGAGGAATATGGAAAGGCATTCCATATTTACGTCAGGTTCCAAAGAAAAAAAACAAGAAATCAAATACGCCTGCTCAAATAGAAAGCAGGCAAAAACTAAGGTTCATGAATGAACTGCTGGTACCTTTCCATCCCTATGTGTCAATAGGTTTTATGCATCACGCAGAGCAAAGAACAGAGATTAGTGCAGCTTTTTCTGAAAATTATCATAAAGTTGCTGTAGGCACACACCCCAATTACACAGTAGTTTACCATGAATTTGTGATCAGTAAAGGCAATTTACCTATGATTGAAGAAGTAGCTATGGAACTGCAAGCTCCTGATGTTTTAAAACTGAGCTGGTTAGACAATGGGATTAAAAATACATCTTTTGATGATCAGGTTATGCTGGTGATTTATTGTCCTGAACTACATGTAACAGATGGTTTTTCTGGTGGCATAAAACGTCGTGATAAGCAGTGTACTTTTAAATTTAATCCGAAAATGGCTGGTAAAAGGCTTGAAGTTTATGTAAGCATCAGCTCATTAAACAGGAAAAAAATAGGAAACAGCCGATACCTGGGAAGTATTTAGCATATTTTCAAGGCGGTTGTCTTAAAGCAGTCATCTCGACGATAGGAGAGATCTCTTGCTTATGCTACTTGCTACGCAGCTACTTCGTTGTCAAGAGATCTCTCCTATCGTCGAGATGACGAAGCAACAAAACATACCTCAACTCTTCAATATTTGGTAACTTCGTAGTCATGTCTAATCTATATATTATAGCAGGATGTAATGGTGCAGGTAAAACCACTGCTAGTTACACTATATTACCAGAAATACTGAACTGCAAAGAGTTCGTTAATGCTGATAACATAGCAGCAGGAATTTCACCCTTTAATCCGGAAGGTGTTGCTTTTGAAGCAGGTAGAATAATGTTAAGCCGAATCCAGGAATTAATGAATGAAGGTGCTGATTTTGCGTTTGAAACCACATTATCAACAAGAAGTTACGTTACAATGGTTAAGAAAGCACAAGAAAAGGGCTATGAAATAAGCTTGCTTTATTTTTGGTTAAGCTCCCCTCAGATGGCAATACAACGGGTAGCAAAACGCGTAAGTAATGGAGGACATAATATACCCGAAGATGTAATTAAAAGAAGATATTACCGTGGAATTAAAAACCTATTAAAATTGTATATGCCAATTTGTAATGAGTGGACTTTGGTTGATAATATGGATTTAATGCCTGAAGTTATTGCTAAAAGCGACAGCTTTGGAAAAACAGTTTTTAATAACGATATTTGGGATAGAATAATAAAGCAAGGCCATGAAAAATATTGATCATATAATTCAGGACTCTACATTCACTGAAAAGGTAATGATAGGACTTAACAAGGCGCTTCGTAAACTTGCTGAATCTTCAGCGGCCAACAACGAAAACTTGATAGTTGGCGATAAAGATGGAAATGTTAAATCTGTTCCCGCCAAGGAGCTGTTGAAAACACTGTCTAAGTAAAATTCGAATTGGAAACAGTACCAGATACTTTTTGAAACAACTCCTAAAAAATGTAGCTTTGTAACCTAAAAAGATTATATCTTAAGTATTATACCCTAAAAGCAGAAACAGGAACGGATTTTGGATTATTTAGCAGGTTTAAACCCCCAACAACGCGCAGCAGTAGAAAACACACAAGGCCCGGCAATGATAGTTGCAGGTGCTGGTTCCGGTAAAACACGTGTAATTACATATAGAGTAGCCCACCTGATTCAAAAGGGTGTGGATCCTTTTAATATCCTTGTACTTACCTTTACCAATAAGGCGTCTAAAGACATGCGCGAGAGGATTATGAAAGTAGTTGGCCCAGAAGCAAAAAACATCTGGATGGGTACTTTTCACTCCGTATTTTCCAAGATATTAAGGGTTGAAGCTGAAAAAATCGGGTATCCATCTAACTTTACAATATACGATACGGACGACAGTAAAAGTCTGATCAGATCTATATTAAAAGAGATGCAGCTTGACGATAAATTGTATAATGCCAACTTTGTTTACAATAGAATCTCATCTGCTAAAAACAACCTGGTTTCTTATTCAGAGTATCTTCAAAGCGCTGAAATTCAGGCTGAAGATGTTAGCAATAAACGCCCTTTAATGGGTTCTATTTATGAAACATATACCAAACGGTGTTTTAAAGCCGGAGCAATGGATTTTGATGATTTACTTTTCAAAACCAATGTTTTGCTTAAGAACCATCCGGATGTATTAAATAAATACCAGCAGAAATTTAAATACCTGATGGTTGATGAGTACCAGGATACTAACTTTTCGCAATACACAATTGTAAAAAAACTGGCTGCTGCATACCAAAATATATGTGTTGTAGGTGATGATGCCCAAAGTATCTATGCCTTTAGGGGTGCAAACATTCAGAATATATTAAACTTTGAACGTGATTATCCTGAGTTGCAGGTATATAAATTAGAGCAGAATTACCGCTCTACTCAAAACATTGTTGAAGTTGCCAACAGTATCATCGCAAATAACAAAAACCAGCTGGAGAAGAATGTATTTTCTGACAATGAGGCCGGCGATAGAATTAAAGTTCAGCGCGCATTTACAGATAACGAAGAAGGTAAACTGGTTGCCGAAGCTATTGTTCAGGATCGCAGTTCAAAAGGACTTAAATTTAACGATTTTGCCATTCTATATAGAACAAATGCCCAATCAAGGGCTATGGAGGAGGCTTTAAGGAAACTCAATGTTCCTTATAAAATATACGGAGGTCTCTCCTTCTATCAACGTAAAGAGATAAAGGATTTAATTGCCTATTTCCGTTTAACCTTTAATCCCAGTGATGAAGAGGCTATAAAAAGAGTAATCAATTACCCTCGTCGCGGACTTGGTGATACTACGGTTGAGAAGATCATAGTTGCCGCCGATAAGCATGACATCACCATGTGGCAGGTAATATGCAGTCCGCAACAGTATATAGAAGGAAGAATAGCAAACCAATTGAATGATTTTGCCATGCTGATACAAAGCTTTGCTGCAGAATCTAAAAAATTGGATGCTTACGAAACCGCACTCTATATTGCACAGCACTCGGGCATATTAAAAGAATTACATACTGACGATAGTATTGAAGGACGCAGCAGATACGAAAACATTCAGGAGTTACTAAATGGTATCAAAGAATTTGCTGAGCGTGAGGATATTGAAGACAGAAGTCTCGCTATTTTTATGCAGGATATCGCATTGTTAACCAATGATGATAGACAGGATGAAAAAGATAAAGAGACTGTTTCGTTAATGACTATACACTCTGCAAAAGGATTGGAGTTTAAAAACGTATTTGTAGTAGGATTAGAAGAAAACCTGTTCCCTTCGCAAATGAGTTTAAACTCACGTACCGACCTGGAGGAAGAACGACGATTATTTTATGTTGCCATAACAAGGGCAGAGAAAAAGCTGACTTTAACATATGCTACTTCCAGATATCGCTGGGGAACGTTAACCAATTGCGAACCAAGTAGGTTCATAAATGAAATTAATGCCCGCTATTTAGAAATTGAGGTGGTAAAACCAGCTAAAAGCAGTTTAGGACAAGACAGTTTTGATGGCGAACGCAGAAGCTGGACACAACAAAGGGATAGCTTTAGCAAACCAAAACCTGCAATGTCTAGCTCTGGTTCGGGTACAGCTACAGGAACCAGCTCCCCTGCTCCTCGTCCAAAAACTACTTCATTGCTTCCAAAGGCACACGTACCTACTCCTGGTTTCGCTCCTGATGCCGCCAATCTATTCCAAAATGGCATGGATGTAGAGCATGAAAAGTTCGGTTTCGGTAAAATAGTTGCCTTAGAAGGTACATTACCTGATGTAAAAGCTACTGTATTTTTTCAGGGACTAGGTAATAAGCAGTTATTATTAAAATTTGCTAAATTGCGAATTGTTAAATAAGATATATATTTGCTAAATCTGTATTAACTTAGACAGAGAATCGTAAGGCTTATAAATAATCTACAAAGAGAATTATATAAAAATTGAAATTTAGCCGTTATTCCTGAACAGCTACTTCATAGAAATAAATTAAATGAATTTCGACTATAATACCACTAGAAACGAATTAATTCTGGCCGAATATGGCCGTAATGTACAAAACATGGTTAAGTACATTATTGAATTACCCGATCGTGAAGAACGCAATAAATATGCACAGGCAGTAATCGACTTAATGGGGTTCTTAAATCCTCATTTGCGCGATGTTGCCGATTTTAAACATAAACTTTGGGACCATTTACACATCATATCCGGTTATCAGATAGATGTGGATAGTCCTTATCCTAAGCCTACTCCTGAAGCAGCTTTAATAAAACCTGACCATATTGGATATCCTCAGCAAAAAATCAAATACAAGCATTACGGCAAAACAGTTGAAGTAATGATTGAAAAGGCTAAAGCTGTTGATGAACCAGAACGCAGAGCTGCAATGGTACAAGGCATAGCAAACTTCATGAAAATGGCTTATGTTACGTGGAATAAAGATAGCGTAGCTGATGAAACAATCTTCAAAAATTTACGTGAACTATCTGGTGGTCAGCTTGAACTGGATGACAATGTTAATCTAAACAAAGTTGAATTTAAGCCTGTTGTAAGCAGACCTGCAAATAACAACAACCGCGGTAGAAATAACAATAAAGGCAGACAAAATAATAACAACCGTCAGCAACGTAACAATAACCCTAAGCAGAGACATTAATTCTTACCAATTTTAATATTTAGATCCTTAACAGTAGTATGAACGCATTTGAAATAATTGGTGGAAAGAAGTTAAAGGGTGAAATTCATCCTCAGGGAGCAAAGAATGAGGCCTTACAGATCATTGCTGCTGTTTTATTAACAGATCAGAAAATTACCATCAGTAATATTCCAGATATCAAAGATGTAAACAAGCTTATTGAATTGCTGGGCGATATGGGGGTAACTGTAGAGCGCTTATCTAAAGACACTTACACCTTTGAAGCTAAAAACATTGACCTTAAATTCTTCTTATCTGATGCCTTTAAAGCTAAGGGCGGTGGTTTAAGGGGTTCAATCATGATAGTCGGTCCACTTTTAGGTCGTTTTGGTACCGCTGCAATTCCTAAGCCGGGAGGCGATAAAATAGGCAGAAGAAGATTAGATACTCACTTTTTAGGCTTTGAAAAATTAGGGGCTAAGTTTGTGTACGACTCTAAAAAAGAGTTTTTTAATGTAGATGCTACAAATCTTAAAGGCGCATATATATTATTAGATGAGGCTTCTGTAACAGGAACGGCCAATATTGTTATGGCGGCTGTACTTGCCAAGGGTACTACTACCATATATAATGCAGCATGTGAACCTTACCTGCAACAGCTTTGTAAAATGCTGAACCGCATGGGTGCCAAAATCACCGGAGTTGGTTCCAACCTGCTTACTATTGAAGGAGTTGAAAAACTAGGCGGCACTGAACACAGAATGCTTCCTGATATGATTGAAATTGGTTCATTCATAGGTTTAGCCGCAATGACCGAGTCTGAAATCACAATTAAAAATGTATGCTATTCAGAGCTTGGTGTAATTCCTGATGTATTCAGAAAGCTAGGTATCAAATTTGAATTGCGAGGTGACGACATCTATATTCCTTCTCAAAAACATTATGTAATTGAGTCATTTATAGATGGGTCAATGCTTACTATTGCCGATTCTCCATGGCCGGGCTTTACTCCGGATCTTTTAAGCATTGTGTTGGTTATTGCTACACAAGCAAGAGGAAACGTGCTTATTCACCAGAAAATGTTCGAAAGCAGATTGTTTTTTGTTGATAAATTGATTGATATGGGTGCCCAGATCATTCTTTGCGACCCGCATAGAGCAGCAGTTAACGGCATTGACAAGAAATATAAACTTAGGGGTATCAGCATGACTTCTCCTGATATACGTGCCGGGGTTTCTTTATTAATTGCAGCCCTATCTGCCGAAGGAAAATCTACAATCTTTAATATTGAGCAGATCGAGCGTGGTTATCAAGACATTGACATTCGTTTACGTGCATTAGGTGCACAAATTAAGCGCATTGAGGCTTCTGCTCCATCACATTAAAAACATTATGACGATAAATAAAAAAGCCCCAATTGGGGCTTTTTTACTGTATAGTGGTTTTTGTCTCGGTTGCTTATTTAAGCAGAAATAGCATTAATAATATCGTACTGCGTGATAATTTCGATCTTACCTCCCTCAGTCTCAACCAGTACCGCACTGTTTTCTATGTTTATTAACGCAGAAATCCTGTCAATTGATGTGTTGAGGTCAACAAAAGGAAACCCGGATGACATAATCTCCTGAACCTTAGCTGATTTAAGTGAAGGATTTTCCATTAAAGCCTTTAAAATATCTCCTTCGGCCAGCTTACCAACAACCATTTCTTTTTGGGTAACCGGAATCTGCGAGATATTTAGCATATGCATAGTATTAATTGCTTCAAGAATAGTCTTTTCACAATCAATAGTTACAATTTCTGTTTTGTCTTTTTTATCTATAATAGTAGCAGCGGTAAGCTTTTCGTCTTTTAAAAAGCCACGCTCCCTTAACCAATCCTCGTTATACATTTTACCCATATATCTGCTGCCATGGTCATGAAATATGATCACCACAACATCCTCAGGCTTCAGTTTATCTTTTAATTGCAGCAGTCCGGCAACGGCAGAACCTGCTGAATTACCAACAAAAATCCCCTCTTTGCGTGCTATATCACGGGTCATCAAAGCCGCATCTTTATCTGTTACCTTTTCAAAAAGGTCAATGATATCAAAATCTACATTTTTAGGAAGAAAGTCTTCTCCAATACCCTCAGTTATGTAAGGATAGACCTCATTTTTATCAAATATCCCGGTCTCTTTATATTTCTTAAAAACCGATCCGTAAGTATCAATTCCCCAAACCTTAATATTAGGGTTCTGTTCTTTAAGGTATTTACCAGTACCAGAAATTGTGCCTCCTGTACCAACACCAACTACAAGATGAGTTATCTTTCCTTCAGTTTGTGCCCATATTTCGGGCCCAGTTTGCTCATAATGGGCCTGCGAGTTAGATAAATTATCATACTGATTGGGCTTCCATGAGTTTGGAACCTCACGCTCTAAACGCGTAGATACTGAATAATAAGACCTTGGATCTTCAGGTTCAACATTAGTTGGACATACGATTACCTCAGCACCAAACGCACGCAAAGCATCTACCTTTTCTTTTGATTGCTTGTCGGTAGTAGTAAAAATACACTTGTAACCTTTTATAATGGCCGCCATAGCTAATCCCATACCGGTATTTCCGGATGTCCCCTCTATGATGGTGCCACCAGGTTTCAGTTTACCACTTTTTTCAGCGTCTTCTATCATCTTAACCGCCATACGATCTTTTATTGAGTTACCAGGGTTGGTTGTCTCAATTTTAGCCAATATCGTAGCCGGAATATCCTTTGTAATGTTATTCAATTTTACCAATGGTGTATTACCAATGGTTTCTAAAATATTGTTGTACCACATGACACAAAAATACAGATTGAAGATTGGAATTTTATTTATAAATGAATATTCGTAATTTAATATTGAAATAACACAAAATATAGAATATTATTTTAATCTAGTACTCCAATAGACTTACAAACAATGCAATATGTAGGTAAATAAAAAATTTCATTACAGAAGCTAATGCGTTTATCCACTCAATTTATACGTTTTACCCGGTAAAGAAATCAGAATCCCTTGCATTTCAAGGTTTAACAAATGCATGGCGAGTTTGCTTTGAGGAATTTCCGACCGTATGGACAGTTCATCGATCCTTAAATCCGATACCTGTAAAAGGTCAACAACTTTCTGTTCTTCTTTGGAGAGCCCAATTAACAATTGAGTTTGCTCAGTCTTTTTTGTCTTTATTTCATCCCACCCCAGGTAATAAGCGAGGTCTTTTGCATGATTAATCAGCGCTGCCCTATTCGTTTTAATCAGGAAATTACATCCCTCAGAACTCACATCAGTTGTTCTGCCGGGGAAAGCATAGACATCGCGATGATAGGAATTTGCGATATCAGCTGTAATTAACGCACCTCCTTTAGCAGTGGCTTCTACAACTATTATGGCATCTGCAAGCCCTGCAATGATCCGGTTTCGCTTCGGAAAATTCTCTTTATCTGGATTGGTATGCAACGGGAATTCGGTAAGCAAACCACCGTTTAGCATCATTTTTTGGGCTATTGGCTGATGTAATGGAGGGTAAACCCGATCGAGCCCATGCGCAAGAATCCCAATGGTAGGCATGTCCTGATACAAGCTTTCTTTATGAGCAGCTATATCAATGCCATATGCCAGGCCGCTAACTATAACAACATCATAATCAGCCAAAGTTACCGCCAGTTGTTTGCACAGTTGCCTACCGTATTCTGTCGCCTTTCTGGTGCCAACAACACTTATAATTCTATTATGGTTAAGGTTAGCAGTGCCTTTATAGTATAGTAAAACGGGTGCATCAAAGCAGTTTTTTAACCGCTTAGGATAGTTATCATCGGTATAAAACAAAACCTCAACCCTATGCTTTTTAATAAATTTTAGTTGCTCTTCAGCAATTTTTAGGGCATCATTAGTCAGGATTTGATCTGCGGTTGCAGGCCCAATCCCTGGAATTTGCAATATTTCTTTTCTACTTGCTTTAAATACAGCCTCTGCATTACCAAAATGCTCCAGCAAACTTTTGGCAGTTACATGCCCCACACTCTTAATTAAGGTGAGGCCTATTTTGTGGATTAAACTCATGGGCTAAATTATATATTTATTTATCTACCAACCAACAAACTAAAATATATAACTGTAAATCAGATAATTAAAAACAAACTACAAAAATAGTTTGTAAACTATAAAAATAGTAGTAACTTTAATTAACAACAATATTTAATAAATGATGAGAGAACTTACAAAGGCGGAAGAGCAGGTAATGCTAATTTTATGGGAAATAAAAGAGGGGTTGGTAAAGGATGTTATAGACAAAATGACCCCACCAAAACCAGCATACAATACGGTGTCAACGGTAATCAGAGTATTAGAAGGCAAAGGGTTTATAGATCATAAGGCCGTTGGCAACACCCATATCTACTTTCCTATAATAACTGAAGACGAGTACAAACACTTTGCATTTGATAAAGTAATGAACAATTACTTCGAAAATTCTTATCAGAGCCTGGTATCTTTCCTTGTAAAAGAGAAAAACATGGACATGGATGAGCTCGACGAATTGATCCAACTTGCTGAAAAACTTAAAAACAAGAAATGATGAACTGGTTGTACTATCTGCTAGAGGCTAATCTATATTTAGCTGCGTTTTACGGCTTCTACCGTTTGCTTTTACATAAGGAAACTTTCTATTCCTTAAATAGGTATTATCTTATTATAACGAGTATTATAGCTTTCATTATTCCACTTTTGCAGGTAGGCTACCTCAATAATCTATTAAACAATCAAAAGGAAGTCACGATCTTATCGGTTCAATTAACGCCAGTAATCGAAAAATCTAATGCATTTACGATAAGCAATCTGTTGATTTATTGCTACCTCTTTATAGCCTTATTTTTTGCAATAAAAATGGCAATGAGCATATATAAGATCATTTTACTTTCCATTAATGCTAAAAAACAGAAATCTGGAAAAATTACGTATGTTGAACTAGGCGAATCACATGCTGCCTTCTCTTTCTTTAACCTATTGTTCTTAAATCCATCTGTGCAGGAGAAAAACACCATTCTTAAGCATGAGATGGTGCATATAAAGCAGAAACACAGTTTAGATATAATTTTCTTTGAGATCATTCAAATCGTATCATGGTTTAATCCCATCACCTATTTCATCAAAAAAGAAATTAAGCTTCTGCACGAATACATCGCCGACGACATCACAACACATAAGGACATTCAGAAACATCAATACGCGATGTTTCTGATTCAAAATTCCTTTGGTATTGCGCCTAATCAGCTTACCAATCAAATATTCAATCAATCAATATTAAAAAGGAGAATTAACATGTTAAACAAAAAAAAATCAACGGGAAGAGCGAGGCTCAAACTCCTGTTTGCATTGCCAATTGCCGGAGGGATGCTCTGCGCATCCACCATGGCGTTTACTAAAGACTATGCAGTGATAGACTTGTATCCGGAGAAATACGAGTCCGATCAATCTGTAAAACAGGAAACACCTAAGAAAAAAGCAGCTGAAATAATAGAGGTTAAGACTAAACCAGGTGCAAAATCTAAAACAACTAAAGAGAGCCAAATTACAAAAGTTAGAATTGCGCCACCACCGCCTCCCGTGGTTAAACAGGTCAAATTCCCACCACCAATAGTAAAACCTGATGAAGTCAGAGCTCCTAAAAAAGCAGGATCCGTTAAAAAGATAAAGTTCCCACCGCCAATTGTAGTGCCTGATAAACCAGTGCCTCCTCCTCCACCTCCTGTTGAGCCAGTGAAAGAGGAAGGAAAATCAATAACTATTAAAGAAAACGACGGGATTACTTCCTCTACCAAAAATGGAGAACCAACCAAATCAATAATTTTGGCATATAAAATTCACGTTGCCGAAGGGAAACCAGCAACATCACCTACTAAAAATGAAGAACAAGCAAAATCCCTATCTACAACATATAGACTTCTTACCAAGGATAAATTAGAAACAAAAGAAGGGACTAAGACAACGCTAGAAGGCACCGTGAATGTGAAAGAAAAATCAGGTAATTAATTCCTAAATAGATTTTATTAAAAAACTTTATGACTAATAAAGTAGCCAAAATAAAGTTAATATTAGCGAGTATTTGCACACTTCTAATATTATTTATTAATGTCGAAACGCAACAAGTAAAAATTGGAAAGCCAGTTATTGAACCTTCTAAAATCCTTGATGATGTAATGCATTGGCTATATTATGATCGAGGTTACTTAAGATTATCAGAAGATTTCATTGCATATGATCAAACTTTAAAGCCGATCACTAAAGATCGGCTTTAAGAAAAAGTAGCATCTGGTGGCTATTTAAAGAACTAAAAAAGGAAGCTGCCCTTTAAGATTTGAAGCTTACCAATTAAACCTTACTGCGGTATATAAACCACGTATTTGGTTTCAAAAAACTCTTCTTCAAAGTAAGCTGAAAGCGGATATAATTCCGCTTTTAGTTTTGATTCAGAAATCTCTTCTTTTAAATCACCACCTTTTAAATATAGTATGCCATTAGGAATGGCATTTTTAGATTCTTTATTAAACTTCCCTTTTACCCATGGATAAAAATCAATAAGCCTGGTAACTGCTCTGGAAACTACAAAATCGTACTTGTCTGCAATCTGTTCAGCTCTTAAATGACTCGCTTTAACATTCTTTAAACCTAATGCCGCAGCTACTTCAGTAACCACTTTAATCTTTTTACCAATAGAATCAACCAGATGGAACTGAGTTTCTGGAAAAAGAATAGCTAGCGGTATGCCAGGGAATCCACCTCCGGTGCCCACATCCAACACACGTTCTCCTGCTTTGAAAGTGCAGAATTTGGCAATTCCCAACGAATGAAGAATATGGCGTTCATATAACTCATCAATATCTTTTCTTGAAATTACATTGATCTGGGAATTCCAGAAACTGTACAATTCGTACAATTGATCAAACTGAGCTATCTGCTGATCAGTTAGCTCTTTAAAATATTTCTGTATTAGAGTAGACTTTATTTCCACTGTACTTTTTTAACAAATATAGACAGAATGCCGTTAAACACTAGAAAAATGAACAATAGAATATCCAAAACAGGAAACCAAATACTCAAATTACCATAACTTAACCGCTTTAAAAGGCGTGGGTAAACAAAACACCTTATTATAATACTCAATACAAAAACACCAAGTGATATATATAAGGTAGCTTTAAAGAACAACAAAGCGACAAAGAAAGCATAAAACAGGAATTGAATAATAATCTGCGACGAGAGGATGAACTTATGTTTTCCTTTATACATTTTACCTGCTCCAAAATGTCTTTTCTTCTGTCTCAGATAAGCACCAAAACTTGTATTTGGCTCGCTCCAAACATGAGCATCCTTATTAATAGAAATTGCGGTATTACTTCTGGTTGCATGAGCATTTACAAAAAGATCATCATCGCCCGAAGGTATATGCATGTGTGCCGCAAACCCTTTTTTCTTAAAAAATAATGATTTCTTATACGCCATATTGCGGCCAACCCCCATATAAGGCATACCTTTTAAAGCAAATGAAAGGTAATTTACTGCTGTAAAAAATGTCTCGAAACGAATTAAAGCATTCAATATCCCTCTCTTTTTTATATAAGGTGAGTAACCTAAAAGGATATCCACATGCTCATTTTCGGGTTGCTGCATGCTCAGTAACCAATCTTGCGAGGCAGGCAAACAATCGGCATCTGTAAAAACAAGCCACTCATTTGTGGCTGCTTTAATACCCATGGTAACTGCAAATTTCTTACCTGCTATAAACTTTTCTCCTTCATTTACGTGAACAACTTTAAGGTGCTTATATTGTTTTTCAAAGGTTTCCAATAATTCACGTGTACCATCCCAGGATCTGTCGTTAACAACAATAACCTCATAATCAGGATAATTCTGCTCCAAAACGGAAGGCAAGTATTCTGTAAGGTTATTAACTTCATTGCGTGCGCAAATCACAACACTTAAAGGTTTTCTACCTGTTTCGGGAATAGGATCGACTTTTACCAGAGCAAGTTTTAAGTGAACAAAGAGGCTAAAATATAGCTGTATTAAGAAGCAAAAGATTAAAGCGCCGAGCAGGCAGCTCTCAATTAAGGTTAATTCCACGATGTATTTTTGTAACTGGCAAATTTCTCATTTTTAATCAGTAATGCACATTTATGTTGATAAAAATTTTAGCCCGTAAATAGCTGGTTTTTTGCTACTTTTGCCCTGATTTTTTGAAGAGGAAGATTACACACTAACTTACTCTAATCAAAAAACAATAAACATACACAGATGAAGTTTAGTTTAGAGGCAAAAGATATACATTCAAAAGCAAGAGCAGGAACAATTACAACGGATCACGGAGAGATACAAACTCCTATTTTCATGCCTGTAGGCACTGCAGGAACAGTTAAAGCAGTACATCAAAGAGAGCTTAAAAATGATATCGATGCCAAAATAATTCTTGGAAACACCTACCACTTGTATCTCAGACCAGGGTTAGATGTTCTGGAACAAGCCGGCGGATTACACAAATTTATTGGCTGGGACCGTCCTATTTTAACCGACAGTGGCGGCTATCAGGTGTATTCTTTGAGCAAAGTAAGAAAAATCAAAGAAGAAGGAGTTACCTTTAATTCACATATTGACGGTTCAAAGCATCTATTTACACCTGAATATGCAATGGATATACAACGTACCATTGGGGCCGACATTATCATGGCGTTTGATGAATGTACACCGTATCCATGCGATTATAAATATGCAGCATCTTCTATTAACATGACCCATCGCTGGTTAAAGCGCTGCTGTACAAGATTTGACTCAACAGAGCCAAAATACGGCTTTAACCAAACCCTTTTCCCTATTGTGCAGGGTTCAGTCTATAAAGATCTAAGGAAAAAATCTGCTGAATTTATCGCTTCTATGGACCGTGAGGGCAATGCAATAGGTGGTTTATCTGTTGGTGAGCCTGCCGAAGAAATGTACGGGATGACTGAAATAGTATGTGATATTTTACCATATGAAAAGCCTCGTTATTTAATGGGCGTAGGTACTCCTATCAATATTTTAGAGAATATTGCGTTAGGTGTAGATATGTTTGATTGTGTAATGCCTACAAGAAATGCCAGAAATGGTATGCTTTTCACTAAAAATGGTATCATTAATATAGGCAACAAGAAGTGGGCAAATGATTTCTCACCAATTGAAGCCGACAGTGACCTGCATGCAGACCAGGTATATTCTAAGGCCTATTTAAGGCACCTAATGCACTCAAAAGAGATCCTGGGTGCACAAATAGCTACCTTGCACAACCTACATTTCTATCTTTGGCTGGTTAAACAGGCCCGCGAAAAAATCATTGCAGGTGAGTTTTATGCGTGGAAAAACAAAATGGTAACTATCTTAGGGAATAAATTATAAATGAGTTTCTTAAAAGACAGGGTTAAAATCATCGACTGGTACATTATCAGTAAGTATCTGGGCACGTTTCTATACACCCTGACCTTATTTGTAGTGATTATCGTTATTTTTGACTTGTCGGAAAAGCTAGACGATTTTCTAAGCGCAAACCTTACCTTTTGGCAGGTTGTAACCCTGTATTATGCAGGTTCAATCCCTTTTTACGTTAACATGCTCTCGCCCTTGATCAATTTTATTGCGGTAATCTTCTTTACAGCAAAGATGGCTGATCAAACCGAAATTGTGCCTATCCTAAGTGGCGGAGTAAGCTTTAATCGCTTCCTTTTACCCTATTTTATATCAGCATTCGTCATATTTTCACTAAATCTGGCTTCCAATCTGTTCATTCTGCCTTATACAAATCAGCTTAAAAACAGCTTTGAGAACACCTACGTAAAGAAGAATGCATCGCCAAGCAAGAACAATATCCACATGAAATTAGATGCAAATACATACATCTATATGGATAGTTTCGACAATAAAACAAAGAAAGGAAGCAGGTTCTCATTAGATAATTTCAAAGGCGACGTATTGACAAAAAAGCTTGTTGCAGAAGAAATATCGTACGATTCTTTAAAGAGATCATGGCGACTAACCAACTACTCTGTAAGGTATATTAATGGCCTTAAAGAGACTTTTGTAAGGGAATTGGTAAAACCTAAAGATACTGTACTGGACATGCGACCAGATGATTTCTCAGCCTACGACAATATATTTGAGAACCTGAGTAACAAAGAGTTATCAGACAAAATCAGAAAAGAAAAGATAAGAGGCACAGGTATTTGGAATGATTTGTTATTTGAGCAATATAAGCGCTACCTACACCCTCTTTCTGCGTTTGTTTTAACCCTCATAGGTGTTGCACTATCCTCCAGAAAGGTTCGTGGAGGTGTTGGTTTACCCCTTGGAATAGGTATATTATTAAGCTTTGGCTATATTGTAATGAACCAATTTGCTAAAATGTTCTCCCTAAAAGGAGGCACTTCACCACTATTTGCAGTGCTGGCACCAACAATATTCTTTGGTCTGCTGGGCTATTATCTACTGAGAAAAGCACCTAAATAATGACCCCGGTTACATCAGAAACGTCTGTAACCAGAAACTTATTAATCCTACATTTTACGGTGTTTATATGGGGCTTTACAGGCATCCTAGGGGCATTAATCTCAATAGATGCGGTACAAATGGTATGGTACAGGGTAATGATAGCCAGCATCACGCTGTTCATCTACTTCATGGCTACCAAAACCAGCATCAGGGTAACCAAAAAGCAGTTTCTGCAGTTCTTTTTTACGGGCAGTATAGTGGCCATACATTGGATATTATTCTTCCATGCCATTAAGGTTTCAACAGTATCTGTAACCCTCGTGTGCCTCTCTTCTTTTACTCTTTTTACAGCTATTTTAGAGCCTCTAATAAAGAAACAATGCATCCTTATACCTGATGTCATCGTCGGTTTAATCATCATTGCAGGCATATATCTGATCTTTAAATTCGAATCAAAGTATACTTTAGGCATCATTTTTGGCCTTACTTCAGCCCTTGCATCGAGCTTATTTGCCACCATAAATTCTACTTTAGTCCAAAAAAGCGACCATAAAATCATTGGATTTTATGAGATTACAGGTGCCTTTTTCTGGATCACATTGTATCGTTTTACCGATCAAAGCTTGCTTACCGAGGCCTTCAATTTAAGTGTTACCGACTGGATTTACCTTACCGTTTTGGGTACCATATGCACCGCACTTGCCTACGTTGCCGGCGTGTCCGTGATGCGCACTTTGTCGGCTTTTAGGGTAGCGCTCATCACCAACCTCGAACCTGTTTACGGCATCCTTTTGGCCTTCATTTTCTTTGGAACAAAAGAGGCAATGTCTACCGGATTTTACTTCGGAGCCGCACTCATTTTAGGCTCAGTTTTCCTTTATCCCATCTACAAAAAAAGAAAGAATTTACAGTAGTAAATCATCTGTTGAAACAGGAGATAGGGAGGTCGTTTTACCCCTCAGATTTAAGCCAGTTTTCACTCAAAATACGACACATCCGACAAGCATTTTACCCGCTCATATTTTTCATTTCTGTATACACAGCCAAATTTTAACAAAGAAATTTTGTTGGATTTTAAGCTTAATTAGTGTACCTTAACAGCAGATTCCGACAACCTGAAATTAATTAGCTCCAGAAACACCAAAACCTCCATTTCTACGCTAAAAATTCACAAAAATCAGAATTATCAGTTCTTTACTTTATTAGTATATTTATTTGAAAGTCAGAAAATTAAATACATATACATAAATTAAAAAATCATCAAAATTAACCAACAAAAATTTACAAATACTAATTATTTTAGTAAATCAGAAAAATGACATCAAATAAAGAGCTCAAACAACTGATAATCAAATTTATAATAACACTAACATTAAGTATAATTTCACATACTGCTTTTGCCCAGCTTTTTGGCGGAGAACAAAACCCACTTAGTGTAAAATGGCGACAAATAAATGCATCTGGCTTCAGGATCATATTTCCGGACGGGCTCGAAAAAGAAGCCCAAAGAATGGCCAATACCCTGGGCTATATTTACCCCCATGTAGGCGGTAGTCTTAGGAGGCAAAAAACCACCCTCCCACTAGTCCTTCAAAACCGTGGAGTGATCGCAAACGGCTTCGTTCAACTCGCTCCAAAAAAGTCGGAATTTTACACCACCCCTCCTCAGCAATTCGACAGTCAGGATTGGCTAAATAACCTTGCCGTTCATGAGCTCAGACACGTGGCTCAATACGACAAATTAACCGGCGGAAAAGCCTACCCTTTTCCCGAGTATGTTTACTTCGCCTGGTTCGGAGTTAGCATACCACTTTGGTTTTTTGAAGGCGATGCCGTAACCATCGAAACCGCTCTCACAAATGCCGGTCGCGGAAGACAGCCTTCGTGGATCATGCCTTACCGAACCAGCTTGCTCGAAGGCAAAAAATTCTCATACAGCAAAGTCAGCTTCGGATCTGAAAAAGACATCACCCCCGGCTACTACCAACTCGGCTACCTGATGGCATCGAACATTAGAAAAGAATTTGGAAAAAATATTTTCGACAGCCTGCTTACCGACATCCGCAAAAGACCAGTAAGACCGTACCCCTTTTCGAACAGCCTGAAAAAGTTCACCAAGAGCGGAACTAAAAAATGGTTTAACCAAACCACCGAAACTTTAAAAAAAGAATGGACCGCGCAATCTGAAAAAACCAAAACGGAAAACTACCCGATACTAAACCAGGATTCAAAATTTGCAACCAACTACTTCCTCCCTGTAAAAATTAAGGATGGCAGAATTCTGACCCTGAAACAAAGCAAGGCAGAGACAGCACATTTCACAATAATCGACAGCGCAAAAAAAGAAACAAAACTGCTAAGCATCGGCTACCAGGAGCAACCATGGTTTAGTTACGCGAACAACATTGTGGTTTGGGATGAGATCCGTTATGACCCAAGATATCGCCAGCGCAGCTACAGCGTAATTTGCAGCTACAACCTAAAGACAGGTCGGCAAAAAAAATTAACCACCAGAAGCCGCATCTTCTCGCCAACACTCTCTGCCGACGGAAAAAAAATAATCGCAGTAAAATTTGACCTGAGCAACAAATGCAACCTGGTAGAACTTGACGCAGAAACCGGTGCGATCCTAAACACTATTCCTAATCCCGAAAACCTGATACTGCAAACTCCGGCCTACAACGCCAGTGGAAACCTGATCACCTACATTAGCGTTAGCGAAAAAGGAAAAGCCTTGTGGGTAACAGACAAGGGAGAAAAAACAGAACAGTTGATAAAGGAAACGCAACAGCAGATAAGCAGACCGATATACATTAACCGAGGAATAGCTTTTAACGCGCATTACGATGGAATCGACAACATTTACAGCATAGATACCATTTCAAAAAAGATAAGCGCTCTGAGCGCCTCTAAATACGGCGCCTTTAATCCAACGCAAGCCGATAGCACTGCTTCCATTATTTTCAACAACTACACACTAAGCGGCTATGGAATTTCAGAAATGCCGCTACAACTAAAACAACCGGGCGATAACAATTTCGTTTATTTTGGCAGCGCCGTCCAAAAACAAGAGAACACAACGAATGTTTTCGACAATATCCCAGATAGCAGTTACTCCTCAAAACCATACCGTGCACTAACAAACCTGTTCAATGTACACAGCATAATTCCGGTTATCGAAAACGAGTACCGCGGCGGACTACAACTAAATTCCGACAACCTGCTTAACACTTTCGGTTTTTTTGCAAGAGTGGATTATTACCGTGACCTGAAAAAATTCGAGTACAATGCAGGCTTCACTTTAAAAAGTTTTTATCCGATCATAAGAGCCACCTACAGGAACCGGCCGCGAAGAACTTTCTATAACACAAAATCAGGCGTTCTGCAGGGCGATTGGAGAGAAAACAATATCCAACTTCAGGCATCCGTTCCAATAAGCTTAAACGCGCTAAATGAGACTTACAATTTCTCTTTTAATGCACTAACCAGTTACACCCAAAGATACCAGCCCGAAAACCTGCCCAAAAATTTCATCAGCAAATTAATTTTCCCGATGGAATACAACTTCACCTTTAACCATAGCACGGCACAGGCCGCAAGAGACATTGCACCAAAATGGGCACAGATATTAAGGATTTCTTACATGCACCAACCATTTGATGATAATCTTGCCGGCCGATTGTTCGCTGTTGAAGGATTCCTGTATTTCCCTGGTCTGCTAAAAAACCACTCTTTCCTGGCCAATTTCAATTATCAGAATACATCAGGCATAAGATTGTACGACCAGGAAATAAACACTGTTTATGGCTATAGTAACATCAGGGCAAAAAGCGTTCTCAGAAACACCCTGCTTTTCAATTACCGCTTCCCTATCGTTTTCCCCGATGCAGAAATCGGTCCGCTGGCCTATATCAGAAATCTGAGAGCAGGCATGTTCTGCCATTATGAAAACATCGGTACAGAAACAAATTTAGCAGAACCTAAAACTTTTGGTTTCGAATTACGTAGTAGTATGAACCTACTGCGTTATCAGCCGATTGTGGATGTGGGCGCCAGGTGTGTTTTTGTAAACAAAGTGTATAACCAAAATCCTATATTAGAATTAATTTTAAACTATAGCTTTTAAGTCATGAAGACCAAAACCATTTTCATCATCGCATTTACAGCAATCATTACTATTTTTTTAATGATAAATACAGACGCCGTAGAGTTTAACTTCATTTTTGTAAAGAAAGAAATTTCTAAACTGCTGGTAGTGGGTGTATGTACTTTTGTTGGATTTATACTGGGCTATTGGGCCGGCAGACCCAGAACTACTTTAAGCACCTATGACAGGGTTGATACGCCGATAAAACCCGAAGATCGTAAGAAAGCGTTGAGCGATGAGGATCGCGATTATATTAGCTAGGAGATATTGCCGTCATCTCGACTTTAGGAGAGATCTCTTGGTTATGCTTATTCAAGAGATCTCTCGTAAAGTCGAGATGACGGGGGTTATCGACATAACGGGGTTCAGATCAGAGTGACCTTACTGATGAATTTCGTATGTAAAATTCAGCGTAGCTGAACGCTCCAAAATATTAGATACTGAGCAATATTTTTCGAAAGTTAAAGCAAGTGCTCTTTCTACTTTTTGAACATTTAATGCGCCATAAAGATCGAAATGTATGTTTATCACATCAAATATTGGCGGCATCTCTTCATCCTTACGAGTGGCCTTAATATTGATTTTAACATCATTTAATGGCTCTTTTTGCTTGGTTAGCACATTCACCACATCAATTCCACTGCAACCTCCAAGGCCCACCAACAGCATTTCCATTGGTCTGAAACCTTTACCTTCTCCACCAATTTCAGGCTTAGCATCCAGTTCTACAGTTTGACCGCTTGGGTTCTGAGCTTCAAAATTAAATTTATTGTTTTTACGTATCAGGTTAATTTCCATTTGTAAATATCTTTATGCTTGTAATATGTTCTTTGGTACTAAATGTTATAAAACACTTTATTATCCTTTTCCAGTTCGGGTAATTTCACCTGGTCTTCAAATATTGCAAAAACTGATGAACCGCTCCCACTCATGGCTGCAAATATTGCTCCCTCATGATAAAGCGCTTGTTTTACCGTTGCTATTTCTGGATATTTCAAAAACACAGTGTCTTCAAAATAATTCTTCAGGTTCGATTTCCAATCTTTTAACGGCAATTGAATTAAGTCCTTTAGTGATTTGGAGGATCTATGAGGCACAATTCCACTATAAGCATCGGCAGTAGACACATGCACCGGGGGTTTAACCAATATAATCTTGTAGCCAGAAAGATCAACATCGACCTCGCTAAACTCATCGCCCTTTCCCTCTGCAAAAACTGGTCTATTGTTAATGAAAAATGCACAATCGGCACCCAACTGCCTTGCATAATCTTCCATCTGATGGGTATTTAAGCCCAATTGAAATTTATCGTTCAATAACTTGATCAGAAATGCAGCATCAGATGAGCCACCACCTAAACCAGCCCCAACAGGAATATTTTTAAGCAGCGTAATTTGTTGCGCTGGCAAATCGAAATCATTTTTAAGTAAATCAAATGCTTTTAGGCAGATGTTATCAGTAGTACTTCCGGGAATATCAATACCTTTTATCTGACAAGTTGTTTCTCCGGCATCTGTAATTTCTATAACATCATTTATTTTTACCGGATAAAATACAGTTTCAAGATTATGGTATCCATCAGGTCTTTTCTCAGTTACATACAGACCAAGGTTTATCTTGGCATTAGCAAATGCAAGCATCAATTTTTGCGTTTATTGTTAAGCCTGCAAACTTACAAAAATCAAAAACATAGTATAGAAGTATAGCTTTAAAGATTCCATATAATATGTACTTTTGTAATAAATAGCCTTTTTAAATTAATCAGATGAAACAGTATTTAGATTTGATGCAGCACGTGCTTGATCATGGCACACAAAAACATGACCGCACCGGAACCGGCACCATCAGTGTATTTGGATATCAGATGCGATTTAACTTGCAGGAAGGCTTCCCTATGGTTACCACAAAAAAACTGCATTTAAAATCAATCATCCATGAATTGATCTGGTTTTTAACCGGCGATACCAATATTAAGTATTTAAAAGATAATGGTGTAAGGATATGGGATGAATGGGCTGATGCCGACGGCAATTTGGGCCCTGTATACGGATCGCAATGGCGCTCGTGGCCTAAACCCGATGGCGGACATATCGATCAGATAGCGCAGATCATAAATACCATTAAAAACAACCCGGATTCCAGACGTATCATTGTATCGGCATGGAACGTTGCCGAGGTAGAACATATGGCGCTTCCTCCCTGCCATGCATTTTTTCAGTTCTATGTTGCAGATGGAAAATTAAGCTGCCAGCTGTATCAGCGCAGTGCCGATATATTTTTAGGAGTTCCTTTTAATATTGCTTCTTATGCCCTGCTAACCATGATGGTTGCCCAGGTATGCGGTTTGAAGTATGGCGACTTTATTCATACCCTTGGCGATGCTCATTTATACAACAATCATATTGAGCAGGCAAAATTGCAATTGAGCAGAGATCCTAAAAAACTGCCTGTAATGGAAATAAACCGTGACGTTAAAAACATCTTTGATTTTAAATTTGAAGACTTTACGTTGAAAGATTACGAAGCTCATCCGCATATTAAAGGAGTAGTTGCAGTATGATCGTATCAATTGTAGTAGCTATAGACCAAAATAATGCCATCGGTAAAAACAATCAGTTATTGTGGCATTTGCCAGCAGATCTAAAGCATTTTAAACAAATAACCAGCGGACATACCATTATTATGGGCCGAAAAACCTATGATTCTATTGGCAGACCACTACCCAACAGACGTAACATCGTGATTACAAGAAATACTGACCTGGCCATTGAAGGCGTTGAGGTTGTAACAACTCTTGATGATGCTTTAGCCCTTTGTACCAAGGACGAAGAAGTGTTTATTGTTGGCGGTGCGCAGATATATGAACATGCGCTTGGCAAAACGGATCGTATCTATCTTACCACCGTACACCAGACTTATGATGCCGATACCTTCTTTCCGAAAATCGATAAGCAGACCTGGAAAGTAATAAATTCTGAAGATCATGAGCCTGATGAAAAAAATGTGGTAGCTTACACATTTTCGACACTTGAGCGGTATTAAACAATCTTAAAAGCAAATAGTTGGAGGCCTATAATAAAAACTTTCATAACGTGGCCTATTAATTAAAAAAATAATTAGATTTGCCGACTTGTTAAAAAAATATATAGCATATAGACTAATAATTACAAACAAATGCAGGGTAAAGGTTTTATAAAATTTATGGCGATACTTTTAGGTATCGTCTGTGTGTATTCTCTCTCATTCAACTTTGTTACTTCTAAAGTTGAAAAAGACGCAAAAGCTTATGCTAAAGGAGACCTGGATAAGGAAAAAGCTTATTTAGATTCGATGGCAACAGTACCGGTATATCCTCTTTTTGGATTTAATTACCAGTTCTGTAAAGAAAAAGAAATCAACCTTGGTTTAGACTTAAAAGGTGGTATGAACGTAACGATGGAAATATCGTTATCAGAACTGGTTAAATCTTTAGCCGGAAATACTGATGATGCTAATTTCAACAAAGCGTTGGTTACTGCTCAAACTCAATTGAACGCTGGCGGAAAAGATTTCATTAACTTATTTGTTAACGAATTTGAAAAACTTTCTCCTAACGTAAAATTAGCTGACTTCTTTTCTAATCAAGACAACTCTAAACTTCTTAAACCTGATGCCAGCAATTCGGAAGTAAAAAACTTCTTATCTAAAGAAGCTACTAGTGCTATTGACCGTTCATTCGTGATCATCAGAAGTCGTATCGATGGTTTCGGAGTAGTAAGTCCAAACATGCAGAAACAAGAAGGTACTAACCGTATCCTAATTGAGATGCCAGGTGTTCAGGACAAAGAAAGGGTTCACAAATTATTACAAGGTTCTGCAGAATTACAATTCTGGCAAGTATATAACAACGAAGAGGTGTATCCGGTTATGGAGAACATCAACAAAACACTTGCATCGACTTTAAAAGTTGCAGATACAAGTGCTGCTGCAAAAACTTCAACAGATACTACTGCTGCTAAATCGGAAAGTAAATTAGCCGGCTTAGCAAAAAATAAAGACACTAAAGATTCGGCCGGAGTTAAAAACTCTGAACTGGCAAAATCTAATCCTTTGTTTTCTGTATTAAACGTACCTACTTACCAAGGTCAGAACGGACAGCCTTCATTACGTCCGGGACCAGTTGTTGGTTGGGTTGCTCAAAAAGATACTGCTAAAGTAAACGCTTACTTTAAAAGACCTGAAATTGCTTCTATCATTCCTCAGAGTTACAAATTCATGTGGAGTGTTAAACCGATGGACATTGCTCAATCTGGTGGTGCTAAGATTTTCGAATTGTACGCAATCAAATCTTTGTCTTCTGATGGCAAGCCTGATTTAGGTGGTGAAGCTATTAGTGATGCCCGTCATGACTACGATCAAAAAGGTCGTCCTGAAGTAACCATGTATATGACTGGTGAGGGTGCTGCAAAATGGAAAAAAATTACTGCTGAAGCTTCTGCTGATCCAAACAATAAAAAATCTATTGCTATCGTATTGGATAATACAGTTTACTCTGCTCCTACGGTACAAAATGAGATCCCTAACGGTATTTCTTCTATCACTGGTAGTTTCACTGTAAACGATACTCAGGATTTAGCAAACATCTTAAAAGCGGGTAAACTTCCTGCTCCTGCAAGAATTGTTGGTGAATTCGTTGTTGGTCCTTCACTTGGTGAGGTTGCCATCCACAATGGTTTATTGTCATTCGTACTTGCGTTTGTTGTAATCCTTGTGTTTATGGCTTTATATTACAATAAAGCCGGATGGGTTGCTAACCTTGCATTGGTGATCAACTTGTTCTTTATCATGGGTATTTTGGTATCACTAGGTGCGGTATTAACATTGCCTGGTATTGCAGGTATCGTGTTGGTAATCGGTCTATCGGTAGATGCGAACATCCTTATATTTGAGCGTGTAAGGGAAGAGCTTACTTTGGGCAAACCAACTCCGGTAGCTATCAAAGAAGGTTTCAAACACGCAATGTCATCTATCATTGACTCGAACGTTACTGTATTTGTATTAGGCGCTATCCTTTACATCTTTGGTAGTGGTCCGGTTCAAGGTTTTGCTACTACGTTATGTATCGGTATCTTATCATCACTATTCTGTGCAGTATTGATCTCACGTTTAGTTTTCGAATACCTTTTAGATAAAAAATCTAACATTACTTTTGGCAACAAACACACTATTCACGCATTTAAAAATATTGCTTTCAACTTTGTTGGCCATAGAAAACTTTACTATACTATTTCTTCGGCAATCATTGTTTTAGGTTTTATTTTCTACTTCAAAAATGGTGGTTTAAATCTGGGTATCGACTTTAAAGGTGGTAGAACTTATATCGTTCACTTCGATAAGGGAATGCAAACTGAAGATGTTAAAGCTAGTTTGAATGCATCTTTCCCTGAGTCAGAAACTATCGTTAAAACTGCAGGTGCTGATAATGAATTAAAAATTACAACTACTTACCACATTACTGATCAGGATCAGGGTGCTGATAAATTAGTTGAAAAAGCATTACACGAAGGTTTAGCAAAAACCGGTGTTAAATATACTATTGAAAGTAATGAAAAGGTAGGTCCTATTATTGCGAGCGATATTGTTTACGGAGCGTATGGAGCAATTCTATTCTCTTGTTTAGTGATGTTCTTCTATATCGTAGTAAGGTTTAAGAAACTAAACTATGGTTTAGGTGCTGTTATCGCATTGTTCCATGATGTGCTTCTTGTACTTTCGTTCTACACAATTTTAGATGGTGTATTACCATTCTCTCTAGAGATTGGTCAGGATTTCATTGCAGCGATCTTAACAGTAATGGGTTACACCATGACTGAGACAGTTGTTGTGTTTGACCGTATCCGTGAGAAGCTTGCAGAAAGCGGGAAAGAAGATCTTCATGGCGAGGAACGTAATAAATTAATCAACTTTGCATTGAACAGTACTTTGAGTCGTACTATTTTGACTTCACTAACTGTATTCTTCGTATTACTTGTAATCTTCATCTTTGGTGGAGCTAGTATCCGCGGATTTATCTTTGCCTTATTGATTGGTCGTATCATTGGTACATATTCATCATTATGTATCTCTACTCCTATCGTTATCGATCTTGGTAAAAACAAATAAGTAATTACTTACAAATGATAATTAAAGGCACCCTTTTTGGGTGCCTTTTTGTTTGTTATGTATATTTACCAAAATTGATTTTTATGGAACAACGTTTTCCTAAAGGCAACAAACCCAGAATTGTAATTGTAGGCGGTGGCTTTGGTGGCATTGAGCTGGCAAAGAAACTGCGAAATAAGGACATAGAAGTAATTATGCTCGACAAACATAATTACCATACATTTCAGCCGCTATTATATCAGGTTGCTACGGGAGGTTTAGAGGCCGACTCTATTGCTTTCCCACTAAGAAAAATCTTTAAAGGCCAAAAAAACCTAACCTTTAGGGTTACTGAAGTGAAAAAGGTTTTGCCTCTTGAAAATGCAATAGAAACTACCATCGGTATCTTTGAGTACGATCATCTTGTAATTGCTACAGGATCAACCAGTAACTTTTTTGGGCAAGATGAGATTGAGCACAATGCCATGCCCATGAAATCCATTCCAGAGGCATTAAACCTTAGGAGTTTATTACTTCAAAATCTGGAATCAGCACAAATCGCTACAGATAAGCTTACCGAAGCTGAATTGTTGAATTTTGTGGTTGTTGGCGGTGGCCCCACCGGTGTTGAAACCTCAGGTGCAATTGCAGAACTTAAAAAGCACGTTTTAAAAAATGACTATCCTGAATTAGACCTTAAAAAAGTAAATATATTTTTGATAGAAGGTTCTCCTGAATTATTAGGAGCAATGTCTGTTCAGGCACAAAAGAAATCTGAAGAATTTCTTAGCGAGCTTGGTGTAACGGTTATGACCAATTCACGTGTTCAATCTTACGACGGGAAGCAGCTAATTCTTGTTGATGGCAGGATTATTCCTACTTCAACTGTAATTTGGTCGGCCGGAGTAAAAGGAGTAGTAATTGACGGATTAAATCCGCAATGTGTAGTCAGGGGAAATCGAGTAAAAGTTAATGAAATCAGCAGAGTTGATGGTCATGATAATATTTATGCTATTGGAGATGTAGCCGCAATGATTACAGAAGAGTTCCCTAATGGCTATCCAGGTGTTGCACCGGCAGCGATACAACAGGGAAAGCAACTTGCCGAAAATCTGATCAATATTATTGGCAACAAACCCACAGAACCTTTTAAGTACTTCGACAAAGGGGCAATGGCAACGGTAGGCAGAAACAGAGCGGTTGTAGATATCCATAAGGTTAGGTTTCAGGGCATATTTGCCTGGTTTACCTGGATGTTTGTTCACTTAATGACACTTGTTGGCTTTAGGAATAAACTGGTGGTATTTGTGAACTGGGTATGGAGCTATTTTAGTTACGACCGCGGAACAAGGTTAATTATCCGTCCGTTTCTAAGAGGAAACCCGGAACCTGAAGTAGTAGAGCCCAAACCTGTTAATGATGAAGCAAAAGTCAATTAAGCTTATTGAGTGCCCACGTGATGCCATGCAGGGTATTCATGATTTTATAGATACTGACGTTAAAGCAGCATATATTAACCTGCTCTTACAAGTCGGGTTCGACACCATAGATTTCGGTAGTTTCGTATCTCCCAAAGCGATTCCTCAGTTGCGGGATACGCGTGAAGTTTTAGCTAAGCTGGATTTGAGCGCTACAAGTTCCAAACTCCTGGCTATTGTAGCTAATTTGCGTGGTGTTGAAGAAGCTGTTGTGCACAACGAGATAACCTATCTGGGCTTTCCATTTTCCATCTCAGAAACGTTTCAACAAAGAAATACCAATTCAAGTATCGCACAATCAATGGATACGGTAAAACAGATGCTTGAACTGTGCGATAAATACGGTAAAACAGCCGTTGTTTATTTATCTATGGGTTTTGGAAACCCATATGGGGATGAATGGAATGTAGAAATAGTTGAAAGGTGGGCAGATGAACTGATTGCCAATGGTGTGAAGATACTTTCATTGTCGGACACTACAGGTGTTTCTTCTCCTGAAAAAATCAGAGAGATCTTACCGTCTCTGGTGAAGAGATTTGAAAACACAGAGATCGGCTTGCATTTACACAGCACACCCGATACGCGCTTTGAGAAGATTGACGCTGCTTATGAAAGTGGTTGCCGCCGGTTTGATAGTGCGCTGAAAGGATTTGGAGGCTGCCCCATGGCTACGGACGACCTGACAGGTAATCTGGCCACAGAAGAACTCATTACCTACTTAGAAAGCAGGAATGAGGCCTTAAACCTGAATATGGACAAGTGGCAGGAAGCCGTTCTGTTTTCACAAAAGGTTTTCCCTTTGTATTAAATTTATTTTTGATTCCATCGTTATCCTGAATTTATTTCAGGATGACGATAGTGTTACCCAAGCAACCCCGCTAAGCGTGATGGTGCTTTTTAACCATTTTGTAATGCTGTATACCTGCTTCTTCAAATTGTTCACCCTCTGCTATAAAGCCAAATCTTGAATATAATCTCATTGCGTCCAGCTGCGCATTTAAATAAATGTAATCTGCATCAGAAGGCAAGTCAGACAAGGCTGCAGCTACCAGGGCCTGTCCTATTCTTTTTCCTCTGAACTTTTTTAGTACAGCAAATCGTTCTAATTTATATCCATTTTCTGTTTTGCGCCAACGACATGCGCCACAAGGTTCGTTGTTTAACAATGCCAGAAAATGTTTAGAAACATCTTCATTTTCCCATTCCAGCTCTGGAGGGCAGTTCTGCTCTTCAACAAAAACGGTTTTTCTAATTGCAAATACCTTATCCAAATCTTGCGGATTGTTTACCTTAATTACCTGAAGTGCGTCCATGATTTCTATTTATTTTTAGCTTTTAAATGCAACAAAAAAAGCGCCACAAGTATAATTCCTGTGGCGCTTCGTAACTTTTACCCAAGGATTATAATTTGTCGCTTGCGTCTTTACAATTTAAATCTTCAAATGCTTGTGTTAAACGTTTAACAAAGGCTTCTTCACCCTTACGTAACCAAACACGAGGATCGTAGTATTTTTTATTAGGTTTATCTTCGCCATCAGGATTTCCGATTTGAGCTTGAAGATAAGCTTCGTTTGCTTTATAGTAATCCAAAATACCTTCCCACATTGCCCATTGCATATCTGTATCGATATTCATTTTAATAGCTCCGTAAGAAATAGCTTCTCTGATCTCTTCCTGAGAAGAACCAGAACCACCGTGGAATACAAAGTTAATAGGTTTATCAGCAGAAATATTGAATTTTTCTTTGATGAAATCCTGAGAATTTTTAAGAATTACTGGTTGTAATTTAACGTTACCAGGTTTATAAACACCGTGAACGTTACCAAACGCAGCTGCAACAGTGAATTTATCACTTACTTTGCTTAATTCTTCGTAGGCATAAGCTACTTCAGAAGGCTGAGTATATAATTTAGAACTATCTACATCGCTGTTGTCAACGCCATCTTCTTCACCACCTGTAACACCAAGCTCGATTTCAATGGTCATGCCTAATTTAGCCATACGTGCTAAATATTTAGCAGAGATTTCCATATTCTCTTCGATAGACTCTTCAGATAAGTCAAGCATGTGTGAAGAAAACAATGGTTTTCCAGTTTCTGCAAAGAATTTTTCGCCATGATCTAACAATCCGTCGATCCATGGTAATAATTTTTTAGCAGCATGGTCAGTGTGTAATATTACAGCAACACCATAATGTTCAGCCAATAAATGAACGTGTTTAGCTGCAGATACTGCACCTAATACGCAAGCATTCAGATTATCATTATTTAATGTTTTACCTGCGTAGAATTGTGCTCCACCGTTAGAAAGTTGAATGATAACAGGTGAATTAACTGCTTTGGCAGTTTCCATTACTGCATTAATGGTATTTGTACCGGTAACATTTACTGCTGGCAAAGCAAATTGATGTTTTTTAGCCTGTTCAAACAATTCCTGAACGGCATCTCCGTAAATTACGCCCTTGTAGCCTTTTAAACTCATTTTTTATAATTTTATATCTGCCGAAGTTAGGAAAAATATCACTTTGGGCAAACCAATAAGGGGATTATTTTCAATTAAAACGTATTGTTTAGGCTTGGTAATGAACCGATCATGAATTATTTTATATTTTTTATATGATTTGGGCATTCATAATCGTTTAACTAAAGTATCCTTAAACTGTTCTAATTTTTTTTTGTTTCTTTGTAATCGCATTTTTCAAGAAATAACATGGCTTGGTTTAAAAGAGAGAAAAAAGGTATTAGTACGCTTACTGAAGAAAAAAAAGAAGCGCCAGACGGTTTATGGAACAAGTGTCCGAATTGTAAAAAAGCATTACATACTGCCGATCAAATAGAGAATAAATATGTTTGCCAATATTGTGACTATCATTTAAGAATAGGGTCTAAGGAATACTTTCAGGTATTATTTGACGATAATAAGTTCACCGAGCTTTTCTCAAATTTAACATCAGGAGATCCCTTGAATTTTACAGATAGCAAGCCCTACACTGAAAGGTTGGTAGAGAGCATGACTAAAACAGGCTTAAAAGACGCCATTAGAGCTGCTCACGGTAAAATAGAAGGTGAAGACATCATTATAGCTTGTATGGATTTCAGTTTTATTGGCGGATCTATGGGTTCGGTAGTAGGTGAAAAAATTGCCCGTTCTATTGATTATGCAATAAAACATAAAGTTCCATTTTTAATGATCTCCAAATCTGGAGGTGCCCGGATGATGGAAGCTGCATTCTCGTTAATGCAAATGGCCAAAACTTCGGCTAAACTTGCACTGTTAAGTCAGGCCAAAGTTCCTTATATATCTTTGCTTACAGACCCAACTACTGGTGGTGTAACTGCTTCTTATGCGATGCTTGGTGATATTAACATTGCTGAGCCTGGTGCTTTGATCGGTTTTGCCGGTCCAAGGGTTATTAAAGAAACAATAAAGAAAGATCTGCCTAAGGGTTTCCAAACCGCAGAATTCGTTTTGGAACATGGTTTCCTTGATTTCATTGTAGATCGCAGAATGATGAAAGCTAAGCTTGCTGCTTTCCTTAAAATGATGAAGAACTAAAAAAATATATTATAATTAAAAAAGCCCGGTAAAATATTTTACCGGGCTTTTTTTGTATTTAACAAGTACTATTTGCTAGTATCTGTTGAAAGCGAATAAGGGAAATCTGACTCATTAGCGCCTCTTTCTTTATTCGGTGTCTCAGACATATCAAAATCTAAAGTAGCACCTTGTAATAAAGTAGAGTGGCTTAACCAGTTTTTAGAATATGGTTTACCGTTATACTTTAAGGTCTGTACGTACTTGTTATCAGCACTGTTTTTTGGTGCATTGATGGTAATCGTTTTACCGTTCTCTAAATTAAGCGTAACCTTTTTAAACAAAGGAGCACCGATAACATACTGATCTACAGCCGGAGTTACAGGATAAAACCCAAGAGCAGAGAACACATACCAAGCAGATGTTTGTCCGTTATCCTCATCTCCGCAATATCCATCAGGTGTAGCTTTATACATTCTATCCATCGTTTCGCGTACCCAATATTGAGTTTTCCATGGCGCGCCTGCATAATTATATAAATAAATCATATGCTGGATTGGCTGATTACCATGAGCGTATTGGCCCATGTTTGCAATTTGCATTTCACGAATCTCGTGGATCACACCACCATAATAACTATCGTCAAACACTGGAGGAAGTGTAAATACGGAATCCAGTTTCTGAACAAATTTATCTTTACCGCCCATTAACTTAGATAATCCATCAATATCCTGGAATACCGACCATGAATAATGCCAGCTATTTCCTTCTGTAAATGCATCGCCCCATTTGAATGGATTAAAAGGAGATTGGAATTTACCATCCTGATTTTTACCACGCATTAAACCTGTTGATGGATCAAACAGATTTTTATAGTTCATACTGCGTTTTTTATAAATATCTATTTCAGACGCAGGTTTGCCTAATGCTTTACCTAGTTGATAGATCGCAAAATCATCATAAGAATACTCCAATGTTCTGGCCGCATTTTCATTGATTTTTACATCGTAAGGCACATAACCTAATTCATTGTAGTATTTAACGCCGCGACGACCTGTAGCTTCAGGGCCTTCATTATTAGCGCCATGTTTTACAGCATCCCATAATGTATTGATGTCGTAGCCACGCATACCTTTAATGTAGGCATCAGCAACAACAGAAGCAGAGTTATTTCCGATCATACAATCAGAATAGCTAGGGCTCGACCACTCAGGCAGCCAGCCACCCTCTTTATAATCGTTCACCAAACCTTCCTGCATTTCTTTATTAACAGATGGATAAACAAGGTTAAGGAATGGATATAATGCTCTGAATGTATCCCAGAAACCTGTACCAGCAAATCTGTAACCTGGCGCTGTTTTACCAGTGTAGGGGCTATAGTGTACTATCTTATTGCTCTTATCAACCTCATACATTTTGTGAGGGAAAAACAAAGTGCGGTATAAACTCGAGTAAAAAGTACGAACCTGATCTATAGTTCCGCCTTCAACAGAGATTTTGCTAAGTGTTTTGTTCCACACTGCTTTTCCTTTTTGTTTGGTTGTTTCAAAACTATCGTTTGATAATTCTCTTGTCAGATTGATATCTGCCTGCTCAAAGCTGATAAATGAAGAAGCAACTTTCATATTAACCTGCTCCCCTTTTTCGGTTTTAAACCCTATGATAGCACCTGAATGATCACTTTGCAACTCCAATGTATCTTTTGCAAGGTTTTTACCTCTCCATGCATTTGCAGATGTAAAAGGTTTATCAAAGTAAATAACAAAGTAGTTTTTAAAGTTTTCAAGCTTACCGCGGCTGTATCTGGTACTGTAACCAATTACTTTGCGTTCGCCAGGTATTATTTTGATGTATGACCCTTTATCAAAGGCGTCGATAACTACATAAGAATCATTTGTTTTTGGGAAGGTAAAACGGAACTGGGCAGCTCGTTCTGTAGGAGTGATTTCTGTTGTCACATCGGCATCAGCCAAATAAACGCTATAGTAATAAGGCTTAACGGTTTCAGATTTATGAGAATACCAGCTTGCTCTGTCATCCTGATTAAATCTCATTTTACCCGTTACAGGCATTACTGAGAACTGACCGTAATCATTCATCCATGGAGACGGCTGATGAGTTTGTTTAAATCCTCTTATTTTATCAGCGTCGTAGGTATAAGCCCATCCGTCGCCCATTTTACCAGTTTGTGGTGTCCAAAAGTTCATTCCCCATGGCAAAGCTATCGTTGGATAGGTATTTCCATTAGACAAATCTGGCTTACTTGCAGTACCCATTAGCGGATTAATCCATTCAACTGGATCCGTTACTTTGCCCACTGTCTGTGCAAACAGCGCAGAGGATGCCAGAACTAATGAGGCGGTTAAAAATTGTTTAATCATGGTTAAAAAATATCAAATGTGGTTATAATGCTGGTTTTTCTGAATATGCTTTCCACAGGTCATCTAAAGATTTACCTGTTTCTTTTTGCCATATTTCGTTTGTATAGGTATGATCGCGTAAGCTTGAATCTAGTTTTTTAACAATCCCTTTGTTGTCGTGATTTTCTAACCATGCCAGGAATCTTGCAGTAATTCTGTAACTGTTTTTATAACTGTGCGTGCTTCTAAGTTCAGGGAGTGTCCAACCTGCCCCAGGATTATCAACTCCAAACTTATAACGTACATAGTCGGCAATGCCCTCAGTCAGCCATCCCGGTCCGTTACTACGTCCGTAATTTTGAACGATATGCATTACCTCATGGGTTACCACATCTACATCTCCCGGGAATTTCTTGAAATAAACTGCGCTATAAGTTACTTTTCCTGCTCCGGTAGCCGCAACTCCATCGTAAGCCGTATCAATCACAAAATAGACTTCTTTATTAGTGTTTGGATTATACTCCTGACTAAGCAATGGATAAACTTTAAAGAAAGTTTCAATCATTCTCTTTTTTAGGGCGGGATCAAATGTTGGGTCCTGGCTGGTAAAATTAAGGGTAAGACCATCTTTTTTAATTGTTTCGGTCTCCTGGGCTTTTAGATGATGACTGAAGATCATCGTTAAAGCCATGGAAAGTAATACTGTTGTGGTTCGTTTCATATTAAATTCTAAAAAAATTAAACGATTTAGCACACAAATAAACATAATAAAATGAAGATTCCCTAGTTGATAATGGTAACAAAGTAATAATAAAAGATCAGAGTTACGAAAAAAAGCCATCTTTTGAAGATGGCTTTTAATAATTTATACTAAAAATGTTAACTATACGGCCACATTTTGACTCACAATCTGTTTCACTTTCTCAACTACAAAATCTAGTTCTTCCTTTGTATTGTATTTGCTAAACGAGAACCTTACCGATGGGCGGTTAGGATCAGCAGCTATACCGGTAAGCACGTGAGACCCGATATTGGACCCTGATGAACACGCACTTCCACCTGATGCAGAAATACCGTTAATATCAAGGTTAAACAAAAGCATATCAGCCATGTCCATTGCCGGGAAAGAAACATTTAAAACGGTATACAAGCTTTTTTCAGGTTCAGTCTCTCCGTTAAAAAAGAGATCAGGTACTTCATTACTTAACCTATCCTTCAAATATGTCTTCAATTCTTGTATATGCTGTTGATGTTCCGCCATTTCTCCATATGCTATTTGCAAGGCCTTTGCCAGGCCTACAATACCATAAACATTTTCTGTTCCACCACGCATATTGCGTTCCTGTGCACCTCCAAAAATCATCGGACTGATTTTTATAGAATGGTTAACGTATAGAAAGCCAACACCTTTTGGACCATGTAATTTATGGGCAGCACAAACAATAAAATGAGCTTTAAGCTTTCTTACATCGTGCACATAATGCCCCATGGTTTGTACTGTATCACAATGATAAATGGCATTATATTGTTCGCAGATATCACCTACCCTTTCCAGATCTGTTAAAGTTCCCAATTCATTATTTGCATGCATTAGGGATACAAAAGAACGCTCATTGTTTTTAAGCAGCTCTTCAAGATGGTCATAGTCGATATTGCCTTTTGCATCCACATTAACAAAACTCAGCTTATCAATTACACCTTGCTCTAAAAGCATATTAAGCGTGTGTTCTACTGCATGGTGCTCAATTTTAGAGGTAATGGCATGTTTTATATTAAAGGCAGCAATACCGCAACGAATGGCTGTATTATCAGCCTCTGTACCTCCTGATGTAAAGAAAATTTCTGCAGGTGTTGCATTTAAAAGTCCGGAAACAGTTTTTCTGGCCTTTTCAATTAATGTACGTACCTCACGTCCCTGGGCGTGTATGGATGATGGATTACCATAATAAGAATTCATCACCTTAACCATTTCCTCTATCACTACTGCATCCAGGGGTGTAGTTGCAGCATTATCTAAATAAATTCTTTCCATTTTTTTTACTAACTCAATTTTAATATTTCTTTGATGTCGGAGATTATTTTTGTAGCTAAACCTTCGGCTACAGTTTCAGATCCGGCTTCACTATAGATACGAATAATTGGTTCTGTGTTTGATCTGCGAAGGTGTACCCATTCCTTATCAAACTCAATTTTTAATCCGTCTATTGTACTGTTTGGCTGATTTTTATATTTCTCCTGAACCTTTACCAACAAGGCATCAATATCCATTTCAGGAGTTAATGTGATTTTATTTTTAGAGATGTAATACTCAGGGTAGCTTTTGCGTAAAAGAGAGATAGACTTACCAAATTTAGCCAGATGAGTTAAGAACAAAGCTATTCCAACTAAAGCATCGCGACCATAGTGAAGTTCAGGGTAGATAATTCCTCCGTTCCCTTCTCCGCCAATCACAGCATTTGTAGCTTTCATTTTGTTAACCACGTTAACTTCACCTACTGCCGATGCATTATATGTTCCGCCAGAATTTTCAGTTACATCTCTAAGCGCTCTTGTAGAAGATAAGTTAGATACTGAATTACCTGGTGTGTTTTTAAGGATGTAATCTGCTACAGCTACTAATGTGTATTCTTCGCCAAACATAGATCCATCTTCGCAAACAAAGCATAAACGATCTACGTCAGGGTCAACAACAATACCAAGATCAGCATTTTTGCTCTGTACAACTTTAGCAATCTCCGTTAAGTTTTCAGGAAGCGGTTCCGGATTATGGGGAAAATGGCCGTCAGGTTCACAATACAACTCATAAACAGTTTCAACTCCTAAAGCTTTTAGCAAAGCTGGTACAAATATACCTCCTGTTGAGTTAACACAATCAATTGCAATTTTAAAATTAGCAGCTTTTATTGCTTCAACATCCACTAATGGCAACGCAAGAATAACATCAATATGCTTTTGCAAATATGTATCATTACTTATCACTTTACCTAAATCATCAACATCAGCAAATGCAAACTCAGATTTCTCCGCAATTTCCAGAACATCCTTTCCATCTGCATCACTAATAAATTCACCTTTCTCGTTAAGGAGTTTCAATGCATTCCACTGTTTTGGATTATGGCTCGCTGTTAAAATTATACCACCACCGGCATTTTCCATCGGAACAGCAATTTCAACAGTTGGAGTGGTAGATAAACCAAGGTCGATTACTTCAATACCCAAACCTTGCAGGGTACCGATAACCAGGTTATTTACCATTTCGCCGGATATCCTGGCATCGCGGCCCAGAACAATTCTTTTGTTATTTGTTTTGCTGATTACCCATGAACCATAGGCTGCAGTGAATTTTACAATATCGATTGGGGTTAAACCATTACCGGCAATACCACCGATTGTCCCCCTTATTCCAGAAATAGATTTTATTAGTGTCAATTTGTTGATTATTTTTTTTCCAAAAATAACAAAAAATAGGCAAAGCAGGTTAACTCAGCACCATGCATTCGTAAAATTATGCTTTATTTCCTTTGCTGTCTATTTAAAATTTTTCGTAGAGGAGGTAGCGATAAAATTGTTTTATGATAACAATTTTATCTAAGTTTGTTTTTTTTCTAAAACATCAAAATACAGGCTCTATGCAGCGAAAATGGTTCCAATATTGGTTTAACTCTCCTTTCTATCACATACTATATAGTCAGCGTAATGATGCCGAAGCAGAGTTTTTAATTGATAACCTTTCTGCTTACCTGAAACCAGCCGCAAATTCCAGAATTTTAGACATCGCCTGCGGAAGAGGTCGACATTCAATTTACCTTAATAAAAAAGGTTATGATGTAACCGGAATTGACTTATCAGAGCAAAGTATTAAATATGCCCAGCAATTTGAACAAAAGAACCTTCATTTCTTTGTTCATGATATGCGCAAGCTTTCTTTTATCAACTATTTTGACATTGCAATGAACCTATTTACCAGTTTCGGTTATTTTGAAACGGAAAAGGAGCATGTGAATGCAATGAAGGCGTTCAGAAAAAGCTTAAAAGAAGACGGGACGTTGGTGATAGATTATTTTAACACGCAAAAGATCCTTAAAAATCTCACCCAGCAAGAGATAAAAACCGTAGAAGGTATTGAATTTCACCTGCATAAATTTGTAGCCGAGGGGAAAATTATTAAACATATAAATTTCGAGCATAGAGATAAACCTTATGCCTTCGAAGAACGTGTGCAGGCTTTTACTCTTCAAGATTTTGAACGTATGTTTGAGAAAAGCGGACTAAAGATAGCAGCTACTTTTGGAAGTTATGGATTAGATCCTTTTGATGAAAGCAAATCGGACAGATTGATACTAATTTGCAAAAAAGCATGATAGAAAGTTTACAACAATTTGATGTAGAACTTTTTCTTAAGATCCATAGAGGCCTTGCTAATCCATTTTTTGATTGGCTGCTCCCTTTAATGCGCAATCGTTATTTTTGGGCGCCATTATATTTGTTCATCATTATTTTCTCATTTATTGAGTACAAAAAGAAAGGCTGGTACATCATTGGGATGTTACTTGTTACATTTGCTATTGGTGATATGGTTGCATCAAGGCTTATTAAACCTGCAGTAGCAAGAATAAGACCTTGTAATGAAATAACACTGGCTAATGATATCATTCACCGTGTGCCTTGCGGAAGTGGCTATAGCTTCCCTTCTGCGCATGCTACAAATCATTTTGCAATAGCTGTATTTCTTATCTTTGTATTTTACGACAGATGGAAACCAGTGCTACCAATTGGACTTTTCTGGGCATTTATTATTTCGTTCTCTCAGATTTATGTAGGTGTTCACTACCCTATTGACACCATGGTGGGCGCAATACTTGGTACGCTTATAGGCTTATTGACATCGAAAATTTATAAAAAATTACAACCACAGTTATAATGGAAATCTGGAAGGTATTAATTCTATTTCTTAGTGCATTTTTGGGAGGTTCTGCTATTTTTTTAGTTAAAAGCGACAAGTCCCAGCTTTTAAAACTGATTCTCTCTTTTAGTGGTGCCTATTTATTTGCGATAACTGTTTTACATTTAATTCCAGATGCATACAGTGGTTCTGACCCGCAGGAAATTGGAATATTTATTCTTATAGGTTTCTTATTACAGATATTTTTAGAGCAATTTTCTGAAGGCGTAGAGCATGGTCACATCCACAAACACCATGAGACACAAGTATTTCCATACGGAATTATGATTAGTCTTTGTCTTCATGCTTTTCTTGAGGGAATGCCTTTGGCAAAAGATCAGCATAATGCTTTGATATTTGGAATTTCACTTCATCACATCCCAGCTGCCTTTGCATTAGCCAGTATTTTAATGCAAAATCAATTTAAAAAGAGTAACATACTCATTTACATTGGGATTTTTGCCATAATGGCCCCCTTTGGGTTTTACGTAAGCTATGGGCTTAGCAATGGAACTATTGGTGGTATTGAGAATTATTTCAACAGAATTATGGGAATTGTAATCGGTATATTCTTGCATATTTCTACTACCATATTATTCGAGTCGAGCGTAGATCACAAGGTATCAAAACGTAAAATGATTGCCGTACTGTGCGGCATAGCGATTGCACTAATTGGGTATTTCAGCTCTAGCCATTCGCATTAAGCATATATTAGCCTCTCATTTTATCAAGTAAATCATTTAGTGTAGTGGCTTCCTGTTCGGTTAAATTTGATGAGATCAGTACTGAAAGACTAACCTCCTGATCCATCAGTTCAAGCAATTCCAGGCCTTTGTCGCTTATTCTAATATCAACAGCTCGTTTATCTACAGCATTTGACTCTTTTATAACAAGTCCTTTTTGCACCAGTCTATCCACTATTCTTGAAGTATCACTCATTTTATCGAGCATTCTTGATTTCAGAAGATTTATGGTAGCCGGACTAGGATTTTGTCCGCGCAAAATTCTTAAAATATTAAATTGCTGAGTAGTAACCTCAAAAGGCAGGATCGTTTGCTTTAGTTTCTCGGTACACCAATTACTGGTATGCCACACATTTACAATGGCCTGGTGATGGATGCTCTCAAATTTTGTGGTAAGCGTTTCTTTCTGCAACTGCATCTTTTCGTTCTTTATTTGTTTGGTGGTGTAGCTTTTATTTTTTGCTTTCCAAATCCCCATGGACAATGTTTACACTTATTTTTACAGCAATAACCACGTTTTAAGTGATAAGCTTCTGTAAAAACCATAAAGCCATTTTCATTGAAGTAATAATCTACACCTTCTTTCATCAGTTAAGCAATTTCACTACCAAACTTTTTTCGTAATGTTTCTTTAAATGGTATCCATTACCATGATTAGTCCAAACTTGTTTAGGTTTTACCTTTTCTATCGTTAAAATTATATCATTCCAATCGGCATGATCTGATATGTACAATTGAATTTCATGGCTACTTTGAAGGTGTTTCCAGCCTGTTGCAAATATCCTGATCACATTAATTGCCTTAAAATAGCTCTTAAAAACCATTGGCGGAACCATATAAACCATGTTTGTATGATTGTTCTTCATTACTTTACGGTCATAGATCTCATACTTCCCTAAATTTACTCCCATTTGCTCATATATTTTCACAAAAGGTAACATACTATAGTGAACAAGTATCCTTTTTTCTGTACAGTAATCATTCATCAAGCTGATCAAACGCTGGCATTTACCTAAGGCATATGCACCAAGCATAATATTACTGGTAGTTGAGCTCAGCTTAATTATTTCTTCCTCGGCAATCGGGTGTTGTGTTTCCGGATCAGCAAATGTGGTTTCAGTTATCAAGACATCTGCTTCTACAAATTCTACCGGTTCGCAGGTTTTATCTGGTTGGAGCTTATAATCGCCAGTATAAAGATACTTTACTCCTTCATACTCCATTAGCACCATAGCAGAGCCTAAAATATGTCCTGCCGGAATAAAACTTACTTTAACCCCATTCACATCAAAAGTTTGATGATACTCCATGATGTAGAATTCTCCACCTGCAAATTTCTTGTATCTATGATGCATAAATAAAGAGGTTGCCATTGTACAGTACACATTGTGGTTACCTCCAACTGCATGATCGCCATGGGCATGCGAAATGACTGCATTTTTAACTGCTTCTTTTGGATCCAGATAAAAATTACCATACCTGCAAAACAGACCGGTCTTATCGATCTCTATAAAATCTTCTAATATCATTAAGGTTTGGTATTGAGAAACAGCTGATGGAGACCCATTACCTGATTAATAAGGGAATCTGTTTCGTTGTTGTTTATCAGGTAATCAGCCATCTGTATTTTCTTTTCGTCGGTAAACTGCTTGTCCATTCTGGCTTTTACCTGATCGGCAGTTACTCTATCGCGTTTCATTACGCGATCTAATTTGAGTTCCAATGGTGCAGTAACGAGAATGTTCTTATCACACATTCTGTAAGAACCACTTTCAAACAATAAAGCAGCTTCTTTAAGTATATAAGGAACCTTTTCGGGCAATTGATTAACCCAGTTATCGAATGCTCTAAAAACTGCAGGGTGAACTAATGCGTTTAACTTGGCCAGCTCCCCGGCGTCGTTAAATACGATACCAGCGATATGCTTATTATTTAATATATCTCCAGGCAGATAGCTTTCTTTGCCAAAGGTATCTTTAACACCCTGGATTAGAATGGCATCATTTACCATAATTTCTTTAGCTACGGTATCGGCATAGAATACGGAGACACCCAACGTTTCAAAAATTTTGCAAATAGTAGTCTTCCCGCTACCAATTCCTCCTGTAATCCCTACTTTTAACATTATTTCTCAATTATAAAATCAATCTTCTCGGGAACAATATTCACCAATTTACAATAATCCGGAAAGCGGGTTATTTTAACTCTTAGCTGATTGTGTTTTAAATCTCTCCATTCATCCAAATCTACAACAGCATCTATAAAGTTCTCATTGATCTGCTGGTATTTTGACAAAGCGACCAAAAAAGTGATTTTAACCTTCTTCGGGTATAGTTTAATGTTGTAATAATCTTTATTATTTATGATTCTCAGCGACAGATCAATTGTTTTTTCTGTGAACTCATCAATAGGTACCTTTACCTCTGCACTTGTGGGAAAAATACTTACATTCTTCATCTTATTCTGCGTCATAGCAATTCTTGAAACAGTTGTATTTTGAGCATCTGTAAACTTTAAAGAATCGGTTGGCCAATCTTTAATTTTTTTAAGCTCTTCTTCCGGTCCGGATAAGGTCACATATTTAGGGATGATCTCAATATCTTCTGAAATACCGTATTGCTTTGCAAAACTAAAATTAGACACCAATTTTACTGGCACTCTTTTAACGGTTCTTTCAGAAAAGTCAAAATAAAGTGTATCCGGTTTTACGGAAATTATCTTTTGCGAAGTTTCCAGCTGCCTGTTGACATTAAACAATTGCTCAGAAAAAAGAATGAAATTGCGATTATTTAATTTTTCCAGATTGATGGCTATTGACTGGGGTTTAACCCTTAAGCGTGCAAATAATAATTGCCAGCCTGTCCCCTCAACCTGCAAATCAACAGTATCTGACTGAAGTGCATGAAAGGCACGTTTTTGAGGGAAATTCTTATAAACCAATACGGTTTTAGCAGTATAAACGTACTTATTGTTTAACGCCATTAACAACCACGCTGCTACTGCAAGAAGCAAACAGGTGACTAAAACGAGGAATCGCTTCCGCTCTATTTTTGTGAGTTTTATAAAGGGCATCGCTGTAAAAATACGAATAATCTATTAGTAAGACCACATGCATAATAAAAGGTCTGCACCTTGTTGGTACAGACCTTTTATTTTATACTCCTCGTAACTCTGAATTTATTTCAGGACCACTCAAGAGTAAAGCCATTATACAGGTGCGAGATCCTGAATAAATCAGGATGATGACCATCAAATTATGCCTTTGGAGCTTCTGCAGCTTTAGGAGCCGCTGCTTTTGTTGCGTCTAAAGAGATTGCAGTTTTATCAAAACGGATTTTTGTACCACCTTCAACTTCGATAAGGAAGGTAGTATCGTTCATGTCTACAATTCTACCATGTATGCCAGCAGTAGTAACTATTTTATCTCCTTTTTTCAAATCTTCAACCAATTTTTTATGGTCTTTGGCTTTTTTAACTTGTGGTCTGATCATGAAAAAATAAAATACTACCATGATTAATACCATTGGTACTAAAGTACTTAACATGCTACTACCACCAGCTGCCTGCAATATTATTGTTGATATCATACTATTGTTATATAAATTAATTATTCTTTAATTTCTCCTGTTAAGTGTAGTTCAATTGCACTATTTAGTGCGTTAGATTTAACTGAAACTATTTTATCTTGTCTGCCTGTTTTACCTGCACTGTTAAATACAACGTTAAGCTCTCCGGCTTGTCCCGGTTTAATTGGCGCCTTTGGTATTTCAGGAACGGTACAGCCACAAGTTGCAATAGCATCTGTAATTATTAACGGCATTTTGCCCGTATTCCGGAATTTGAAACTATAAGAGACTTTTTCACCTTTCTCTATTTTACCGAAGTAATAATTATTAGTTTCAAAAGTTAATACTGGTCCGTCGGTATGACGGATTGCCTCCGCTTTAGCAGAGTCGGCGCTTGCTGTAATTGCAGCAGTGTCTGTAACAGTTGAAGCTGCATCAACATTTTTGTCAGTTTTTGATTGGCACGATGCTAACGTTAACGCAACTGCTGCCAGTAACAAAATTTTCTTCATAAATTTTTATTCTTCTATAAGTCCGCGACCAATTTTCTTAATACTGTTGGTTCTTTTAAGATCGCCCATAATTTTATCCAAGATACCGTTAATAAATGAATTACTTTTCGGTGTACTGTAATCTTTTGATAAATCCAGATATTCATTTATAGTTACCTTAACAGGTATTGAGGGGAAATTTAGCAGTTCACAAATTGCCATCTTCATCAATATTGTATCCATTAAGGCAATACGCTCAGACTCCCAGTTTTTTGTACGTTCTGCAATAAGCGCCTGATAATCTTTATCATTCCTGAGGGTATAGATAAATAAATCTTCAACAAATTTGCTATCCTCGTCCCAATCCTGACTGATCGGCGTAAGTTTGTTTGCAAATGCGTCTTCTGATGTAAAATTTTTGATGGTTTTAGCAACCATTCCCTGCATTACCTCTTTGTCAACAGACCAATTGATAAATTTATCTTCAAATGCCTGTATAATATTGTGGCTTTTAAGAATAATTTTTCTAAAAATGTATTTGATAATGGTTTTAGATTCTTCCAGATCATTTACTTCATCTGCTAAATAAGCAGTGTATTCCGGAGTAACTTTCAAAGAGTTAAAAATTGCTTTTACAAATTCAGGATCCGCCATCCAGTTGATTTTGTATTTATTTACAGCAGCAACGAAGTCCGGATTGTTCTTTAAAGTAACTGCAAATTTATTGTTTTGCAATTTTAAGTTCGGATTAAGATCTTCTGCAGTAGGCAGGTGCTTGTTAGCACGTTCTGTTGCATCAACACCGGTATATTCCGTAACCTCTACTAAAAGTGAAAGCATCCATATGTACATTTCATATACATTATCAATACTGTGCATAAGAGCCTTTTTTGCTGAAGCTAAATCTCTTTTGTCTGTCATGTGCCAAGCAAATATATTTTGCAAAGCTTTAATTCTTAAGTGCCTTCTGTTTAACATGAATGTAAGAACGAGTGGTAAATTACCTGTTTATTAAAATGATGATTTTATTTTCTTTATATCTATTATTCTTTGTTCTGCAATGCGGTTAGCTGCCCATATTGTTGGAATATTATCCTTTTTAGACATTTTAATTACATCGCGTGTAGCATTGTAAATGTTCTCTGTAAGCTGCATTGTACGTTTTTTACCATATCCTGTAAGCTCAGAGTAACAACTGATTAAACCACCGGCATTGATCAGATAATCAGGAGCAAATAAAATTCCTTTATCTAACAGAAGCTTACCATGCAATTGTTCATCAGCTAATTGGTTGTTAGCAGAACCCGCAATAATAGCAAACTTCATTTTTTCAATGGTTTTAGAATTTACCGTAGCCCCAAGCGCACATGGAGCATAAATATCGGCATTTAATCCAAAAATTTTATCTGCAGAAATTGGTTTGGCCTTATAGGTACGTGCTACATGTTGCAAACGATCTTCATTAATATCACTAATGTAAACCTCTACATTTTCTGCTCTTAGTAACTCAACCAAGTGCTCTCCAACGTTACCTATACCTTGTACCACAACTGAACGACCAGCAAGCATATCAGTACCAAAAACCTCTTTAACACAGGCTTTAATACCCAGGAAAACCCCTTTTGCTGTAGTTGGTGCCGGATTACCTGCTCCTCCTAATGACTCAGGAACTCCTGTAACATGTTTGGTTTCCATTTGGATATATTCCATATCTCTTGTATTGGTACCAACATCTTCAGCAGTAATAAATTCTCCGTTTAGATTTTTGATGAACCGGCCATAGCTGCGCATCATGGCTTCTGATTTTCCTTTATAAGAATCACCAATGATTACAGCATTACCGCCCCCTAAATTAAGGCCGGTGATAGCCGCTTTATATGTCATTGCCCTTGATAATCTGAGCACATCTTCAAGTGCTTCAGCTTCGGTAGCATAATTCCACATTCTTGTACCTCCTATTGCAGGGCCCAATGTAGTATCATGAATAGCAATAATCGCTTTTAAACCGGTATCGGGATCATTACAATAAACAACCTTTTTATGCCCAGAGGCACCAATTTGATCTAAAACTGAATTTACGATAGAACTATTACCAGACATATAATTTTGTTTATCAGATAAGCCGCAAAACTAGTCAAAAAAACATTATTTACATTGTTTTAACTAAAGTCTTTAAAAAATTTATCTTCATTTGGCTAACTTTACCTCCTCATGAAACACCTCCGGTTTTTAAACAAGTACTTTTATAAATATAAATGGTGGATTATTCCAGGAGTTTTCTTCGTGATTATATCAAATATTTTTGGTGTAATCCCGGCTCAGGTTATTGGCCATGCGTTCAATTTAATTACGGAGAACATCCAGATTTATGGTTTGTTTTACGGATTTGAGCGCCGAGAGGTTATTTACGATATTTTCTCTTATAGTTTGCTGTACTTTGGCGCACTTGTTTTGGTGCTTTACCTGCTAAGGGGACTGTTTCTATTTTTTATGCGCCAAACGATCATACTCATGTCCAGGCACATTGAATATGATATGAAAAACGAGATTTATGCACACTATCAGGAACTAAGTCTGGGTTTTTATCGCAGAAACAATACAGGCGACCTGATGAACCGGGCTACTGAAGATGTAAACAGAGTAAGGATGTATGTTGGGCCGGCAATTATGTACGCCATAAATACGGGTGTTCTCTTTTTGCTGGTCATTTATGCCATGTTCTCTGTTAACGCCACACTGGCTATCTTTTGTTTGTTGCCACTGCCGGCATTGGTTATCATAATTTATTTTGTGAATACAATGATCAATCGGAAAAGTGAACTCATTCAGGAGCAGCTTTCCAATCTATCTAGTTTTGTACAGGAAAGATTTTCGGGTATAAGGGTCATAAAATCATATGTTCGTGAAACACATACAAAAAAAGTGTTTGCGGCCGAAAGTGAAGGTTATAAGAACAGCGCGATGAGCCTTGTTAAAGTGCAGGCGCTATTTTATCCTACCATGCTTCTGCTTGTGGGTTTAAGTACTATCCTTACTATTTATGTTGGCGGAAAGCAAGTGATCAATGGTTCCATAACTGCAGGAAACATTGCAGAGTTTATTGTATATGTTAACCAGTTAACCTTCCCTGTTTCCATGCTTGGCTGGGTAACTACTCTTATCCAGAGGGCTTCCGCATCGCAAAAAAGAATTAATGAATTTTTACAGCTTAAGCCCGATATTAATTCTAATACGCAGGAAAAAAGAGTAATAAATGGAAATATCAGATTTGAGAATGTAAGTTTCACTTATCCAGATACCGGCATAGAAGCCTTAAAAAATGTAAGCTTTGAAATTGAACAAGGACAGTTCGTAGCAATTATTGGCCGAACAGGCTCTGGAAAATCAACGCTGGCTAATTTATTGATGCGGATGTATGATGTGGACGGCGGTAAGATAATAATTGACGACAAGGGCTTAAAAGACCTTAATTTGCAAGATTATCGCAACCAGATAGGTTTTGTACCTCAGGAAGTGTTTTTATTTTCTGATACAATTAAAAATAACATCGCTTTTGGTCTTGATACGGTTAATGACCAAGAAGTTGAAACAGCTGCAAAGAATGCTGCCGTTTATCACAACATTATCGATTTTGAGCTTAAATTTGAGACTATGCTTGGTGAAAGAGGAATCACCTTGTCTGGCGGACAGAAACAACGCGTTTCCATAGCCCGTGCACTGATCAAAGAACCGAAGATCCTCATATTTGACGACTGCCTTTCGGCTGTCGATACAAGAACCGAAGAAGAGATCCTGAATAATTTAGGTAGAATAATGAATGACAAGACAAGTATTCTTATTGCTCACCGGATTTCTACTATAAAAAATGCTGATAAAATTCTGGTTCTTGATGATGGTCAAATCATTGAGCAGGGTACTCATAACGAGTTATTGCAAAAAGGTGGCGCATATGCAGAAATGTATCAGAACCAATTACTTGAAGAAGAAAGTCAATCTGTGTAATTTCTATTTTGAACTTTAGTAATTATTCCTTTATATTTACCCGAACCAAAACCAAGAGCTATAGCAACCATGGGAGAATTTGACAACAAAGAGAGAGAAGAGGTTTTTTCAAAGAAAGTAAGAGCTGGTAAAAGAACTTATTTTTTCGACGTAAAAGCAACAAGATCAGGAGATTACTACTTAACCTTAACCGAAAGTAAAAAAAGACTGGAAGATGGTGTTTTTGTAAAACACAAAATCTTTTTATACAAAGAGGATTTCGAGAAATTTGCTGAAGGATTAAATGAAACTGTTGATTATATTAAAAGTCATCAGGAAGTGGTAGAAAAACGTTATGAATACTCTGAGAACCACGAAGGTGCAGGAACAAGGGTTCAAAACGACGACTTTTCATTTTAACAAAATAATAGAAAAACGCCCTGTTTGCAATAAACAAACAGGGCGTTTTTTATTCGGTTAACTTCTGAACCGATGAATTTCAGGAAAACAGATCCATTACGGGCTTACCTAACCCGTCGGGCGTAGTATAAAACGGCCTTTTTTCGACTAAATAATTAGTATCTGGAGCAATGCCAAGCGCATGATAAATGCTTTGATGGATTTGATCTATAACTATAGGATTTTCTATCGTTTTACATGGTCTTTCGTCTGCTGTTTTGCCATATACGCTTCCCTTTTTTATACCTCCACCAAACATTAGCATTGAACAGCCATCTGTAAAATGACGGTGCATACCGTAGTTTTTTATATCCTGTATAATATCAGGCTGCTCTACCTGCTCCTGTACTTTTGCATCAGGACGCCCTTCAACCATCATGTCTCTGCTAAATTCGCTTGCTAAAATAACCAGGGTTCTATCTAATCGTCCGCTCTTCTCTAAATCTTTAATTAACTGCGCTACGGGGCCGTCTATTTGCTTCTTCATATCTATCAGGCGAGTATAACCATTGTCGTGGGTATCCCAGCCTTTAAATGGCTCATATTCGGTAGTTACACTAATAAAACGGGCACCTTGCTCTGTAAGTCGACGAGCCATAAGGCAGCCTAGTCCAAACTTTCCTGTATTGTAGATATCATATATTTCTTTGGGCTCCTGGCTCAGGTCAAAAGCTTTGGCCTCGGGAGATTTTAAGAGGATATACGCTTGCTCCATGGATCTTTTTAAGGATTCCTTTTGATAATCACTGCCATATTCACCCATTGGACTTTTACTGATGAGATCATAATACAGTTTGTTTCGTTTTTCAAATCTGCTTGAGGACATGCCAACTGGTGGCTGCACACTTTCTAATCCGGCAGAAGGGTCGGGTATTAGAAACGGACCAAATTCATTACCTAAAAACCCCGCAGTATGAAAAGCTTTCAGTTCTTCTGCCTCACCAAGGGTAAACCGTTGTCCTATATCTATAAAAGCAGGAATTACCGGATTTAATGGGCCTAACTCTTTTGCGATCCAAGACCCAAGATGAGGGGCCGAAACGGATTGCGGGGGTTTATAGCAGGTATGCCAATGATATTGATGGCGCGAATGTAATATATGTCCCATATCTGCAGCTACATACGATCGGATCAATGTTCCTTTATCCATTACATTTCCGATAGATTGCAATCCTTCAGAAAAATTAATCCCATCTAAAATGGTAGGTACAGATTTAAAGGTGCTCAATACACTATTAGCCTGCATGCCTTTGGAAAAGGGCGTATATTTCTTTGGATCAAAAGTATCGGTGTGAGCCATCCCTCCTGCCATCCATAATAAAATAACAGTATCTGCAGTTGCATGGTTACTTTTTGAATTGCACGAGGACAGCAAATTGGTAAGAGGAATGCCAGCAGCCATAGCAGCTAAAGTTGCTGCGCTTGTATTCTTCAAAAAATCTCGTCTATTCCAATTCATCTTTTTAAGATTATAATTAATTTAAGCATAATTCGGGTTAATAGATTATTTGAAATTCGGGCAGCAGTACCATCGCCCAGAATAAATCCTGAATAGCATCAACACCAGGAGATTTGCCAAGAGCCTGTTTGGCTATTTTAATTTCCTTCTCAACCGGCTCCCTACCTAAAGTTTTTAAGTAAATATCTTTAATAAGCAAATCGGTATTTTTGTAATTTGCTTTCCAATGCTCGGCACCAATTTTAAGCACAGAATTAAACCTCCAGCCATTGGTAAGTTCAAGGGCTTGCAGCAAATTGGCTTGTGAATCTCGGCTGGTAGCTACTGTTTCTCTGTTTGGTCTGCCTAAGGCCGTAAGGAAACTATTGTTGGCCACCAAAGAAGCCCGAATAAAGGATGGCCTAATTTGAGGGTTATATTTGATGTTTGAATCAACAAAAACAGGAGTTATAACACTGCTTACAGCATCAGTAAACTGCTCGGCCGACATTCTTTTACGTACCATTCCTTTAAACTTATAATTCGGGTTACTAACCTGAGCTACCTCTTTAAAGCCTACTGACGGCAGTTGATAAGTATTGGATGTGGTAATCTGATAAATCAGCTCTTTTAAATCAGCCTTGCTGGCAACAAAATTAAATGCCATCCAATCTAGTAAATCCTGACTCCATGGCTCATTGTCCATAACATCAACTGGTTCAACCAAACCACGTCCCATAAGTTGCGACCAAATCCGGTTTACGATAGTACGATAAAGTCGTCCGTCTTCAGGTTTAATTAAATTTTCGGCTAGCTGTTTCCTTTTCTCCTTAACGGGGGCTTTGTTGTCTATAGTACCAAGTTCTTTCCAAAGCATCCTTGCATCTACATATTTTCCGGTTGGTTTATCACAACGATTAATTTCCAGCGTTGTATCTGCAAAAATATTTGCGAAAGCATAGGCATCATCCAGCTTTAAATCGCTGATAAAACTATTGTGACAAGAAGCGCATTTCAGATTAAGACCTAAAAATACCTGCGAAACATTTTGAGCCGCCTGCATTTCTGTTCTTTGACTGGCATTGACAACTCCACGCCATTTTATACCTTCTATAAACCCTTTTGACTCTTCGGAAGGGCTAATTAATTCTTTTACAAACTGATCATAAGGTTTATTCGTTTTTAATGATTTGAACAACCAATCAGTAATGTTGAAACGACCTCCTGTAATATATCCGGTTCCTGAATAATCGTTTCTTAAAGCATCATTCCAGAAACTTAGCCAATGCAAAGCATAATCGTTATCAAGACTCAGTAATTTTTTAACCCACAAGGCTCTTTTATCTGGTCTTGCATCTTTTGAAAATGATTCCAAATCGGCCGGGCCAGGTAATAGACCAATGATATCAAGATAAATCCTCCTTAAATAAGTACGGTCATCAACTAATGAGGGCCATTTAATCTTATTTTTAGCAAAATACTGGTTAGTCCATAAATCAACAGGATTAGATAAATTATTTGAGGGAGCAGGAAGAACAGGATTACGCGGTTCAAGTTTTGCTACTCTAAAAACGTTTTGCTTTGTGCCATCATCTGGCCATGGGGCTCCTTTTTCTATCCAAAAACGGACTATTTCAATATCCTTTTCAGCCAGCTTTTTCCCTTTAGAAGGCATTACATCTTTATGATCTGCAGGTAAAGAAATACGCTTAAATATTTCACTTTCCTGAGGATTACCAGGCACAATAACAGGCCCATTCTCGCCACCTTTAAAAGCTACGTGTTTCCCATCAAGCCTCAAATCTCCTTTTACTTTCTCTGAGCCATGGCACTTATAACAATTATGTGCAAGTATAGCTCTTACCTCAGTGTTTAATTCTACTTCCTGCTTTTTTGTAAGCTTAGCTGTATCACCCTTTAATGCAACAAGCCTAAAATTATCTGAGCCCTTTGTTTCATAATCCTTGCTCCATGGCAATGTGCTGGACAGGAAATCGCTTCCATGCGTTAAATTAGCTCCAAAGTGGCCGGCTACAGAAACACCAATTGCTGTCGAAAATAATAAACCCCGATAAACTTTAACTTGCTTAAACTTATCTTTTTTGCGGATTTGATAAAGAAAAAAAAGCGTTAAAACACCAAGCGCTGCAGTTGCAAATCCTATCCATTGGTGCAACGTTAAAACATCGCCGCTATAATCACCATCCTGATACAGTAACCACCCCAAAGCTGCAGATATTATAGCGCCAAGTGATCCTGCAATAAGGAGGGCATCAATACCTGAACGTAGTTTTGAATTAAAGTTTTTTAAAGTGAATAGCTCCAGTATAGCAGCAAATAAAAGCAGCGCCACAGGAAAATGGACTGCCAAAGGATGCAGATGGCCTAAAAAATCCCAAAGCCAGAATGCTATGTGCTGTAACATAATTAGATTTTATATTTGGTTTCAAAAAAATGAATTTTTCAAAAGGCAGAATAGTTATTCTGCCTTTTGAAAAATCTCATAACTTGAATAAATATCTAATTATAATCATTAACAAGCAACCTGTACTGTCTTGTCTTTCCTATTAATTTTGCACTTTAACCGAACGGCCAGATTTGCCTTCGCTATTAAACACTTTTAATTGTATTATTCCTTTTGTATCAATAGCTGATTTGTAGATAGTACTATTTATTGTTGGCTCTGTTCCATCTGTAGTATACCGAATTACAAACCCTGGCAATTGTAAATTTGCACTCACCCGCCCGCTTTCTATTGATACCCCAGGGGTTGGAATACGGTAATTATAACCACCTGAATAATGATTTAACCTTGGTATTTCTCTTTTGCCAATAATATTCACAAATTCAGACCAGTCCTTATTATACAATACTTTACTTTTTAAGGTATCTGTTTCAATTGCCCATTCGGGATTTTTTGCCCAAGCTCTTTCAGCTACACCAAATAACTTTGGCAAAAGCATATACTCAAATCTTTCAGGGGTTTTAATGATTTCACTCCACAAAGGCGATTGTATGCCCACAATGTTTGATTTTCCAAATTCAGTAAGCGTAGTTTTCCCCTCTAATTTCTTTTTATCAATAGGGTTACCACTTTCATCTTCCTTCAAATTTTTAAACAGTTCATAAGGAACAAAATAATAAGGTTTCTCTACATCAACATAACCACCCCAATACTGGCCGGTTTCGTTAAAACTTTTGTTGGTTGCCAGATCCAGATAAAGGTTTGTAACACACGTTAGTACAACTTTATATCCTGCATTGGCTAATTTATAGGCAAGATCCTCATTACCACTTAAGTTATTCCATACATCGGCGTGGAAATTCTCATTAGCAAAACGATCATCAAGCACCATCTTCTTTTCTCCATTTACCAGTGCTTTTCGTAGTCCTATTTCTTCCCAGCCCGACAAATACAACTGCTTTGCCTTAAGCATATTATTGACTTTGCTGAAATAGTAATGCCACATTTCATCTACCCCTTTAATTGAAGTATCGGTTTTTAACAAGTTTGCAACAGCAGGAGATTTTTCCCATACTCCAGCCGGGACTTCATCACCACCAAAATGTATTGTTGCCAGTGGAGCATTGGCTTCTGTGTACATAATGCGTATTTCATCGACCACTTTTTCAAGAAAGTTGTACGCTGATGGTAGCGCCACATTGATTACATTATCATTCCATCCCTGAACCGATTCATATATTGATTTATCATTCAAATCTCGCAACAGATACTGTCCGGCTTCTTCCTTTTTACCTGCTTTCATTAATCTTTCGTACCTGGCATCCATAGACTTAATGGCGGCTCTTGCATGGCCGGGGGTTTCAATCTCAGGTATCACGCGGATATGCCTTGCAGTAGCATATTTAAGGATTTCAATAAAATCGGAGCGTGTATAAAATCCGCTTCCGGAATTCACACCTATTTCAGATCCAGATCCGTACGATGGGAGAATATTCTTACTGTCATCAATCGTATGACCACGTTGCGAGCCAATTGTTGTAAGTTCAGGCAAGCCTTGAATCTCCAATCGCCATCCTTCATCATCATTTAAATGGAAGTGAAGCACGTTCATTTTATAAAGTGCCATCACGTCCAAAACTTTCAGCACCTCCTTTTTAGCTTGAAAATTTCGTCCTACGTCCATCATGAATCCCCTGAATCCAAACCGGGGAGCGTCCTCAATTTCGACTGCAGGTACTGCAATTTCCTTTTGGATAGCTCCCCAAGATGTGGAAGGGAATAAAGTCTTTAAAGATTGTATACCATAAAATGCGCCTGCCGGTTCGGCAGCTGTAACAACTATACTTTCTGGTGTAACGCTTAGTCTATAGGACTCATTACCGCTTATGTTTCCTTTTTTAATTACAATAATGTTTTTAACAGGCGACTGAACAAAAGAAGGTCTTTTACCGAGTATAGCCGATAATTCATCGGCAAATAGATTGGCCTCATTATCAAACTCAATTTCAGTTATTATCGAAACTTCTGGGGTCAATTTAAATGCCCCCTCTTGTTCTTTATAAGATACAGGAGTTGGAAAAACTTTGGGCAGTTTATCTAGAGGAATATCCTGTATAGATTTGTTCCGGCTAAATACTTGAGCCGCCACCTCAGCCTCTACTTTTTCAACCTGCTGAGTCGGATTTATATCTGTATGCTTGATATTATATCCTTTAGAAGGGGTTTTGTCCCACACCAGATAAAAACCTGATGAGAGGTCAGTAATATTTTTTACCTCCGTTGAAAGCACTTTGATCTTTTTTGATGCACCAGATTTTAAAGCCGCAAAACCTTTTAAGGGATACAAACGAAATAAGTCTCCATTTATATGTTTTATTCCGGCACTAAGACTGTCGATACCGGTAACTTGCATAGGTCTGGAGTTAAAATAAATGCTCCAGCCTCCGGCAGGAAATGTTTGTTTGCCATTATTAGTAATTGTTAGTACTGATAAGGTTTTATCATCAATATTGTTCAAGACCTCCCTTGTAATGTGGAGGTCACTAATCTTAAACGGCGATGCCGATTGTGCATAAGCATTTATTAAACCACTAAAAAGTAGTGCAATTAGAATACAGAATTTCTTCATTTTGTTTGATAACTAAACGCGTATGTATATTTTCCTTTTATCGAGTATATAGCCTACCAGCCAGCAGGTAAGCATAAAACAAATTGCAAAAAGCAATGAACCAACAGGACCAGGTGCGATAACCTGAAAAAACCTTGTGCTAACCCATCCCCTGAAATCTAAACCAGGAATGATCACCCCTATGATGGTTAACAACACCTCTGAAACTATGTAAATGAATAACGGGTTTTTCCCAAAAACCGTAAAGAAACCTGTCCATTTCGTATAGGATTTTACTTCTATAACATAAATCAGCGCGCCGATAATTACCAGATCCAAGCCACAGGTAACCAATACAAAAGAACTTGTCCATAGCTTTTTGTTTATAGGAAATACCGGATTCAGGCATATTGCTATTAATATCAACAGACCACCGGCAAGTAATAGTTTCGAAATTGTTTCAAATCCTTTTCCTTTTTCCTGTATGAATTTACCAGCAAAATATCCGATAATCACGTTCACACAGGAAGGTATGGTGCTCAATATCCCTTCAGGATCAAAAGCTATACCTTCGCCATGGTACATATGCTTATCTCCCAGCACATATAGATCAAGATATTGGCCAGCATTTCCCGTCATACTAAACGGATCCGCCGCATCGCCAAATAACAATAAGGCCACCCAATAGCCAATCAAAAACAATAAGCTGATAATGATTACGCTTCTGGTGCTCAGGTAATGGATTAGCAACGAGGCAATACCATAACAAAGCGCTATTCGCTGCAAAACACCTAAAATTCGCGTATTTGCTATGGGCGAGAAACTAATGCCTCCACCTTCGTTGTAACTAAAAAAAGGAAACCAATACATTAGATATCCTATAAGAAATATAAGCAGTGTACGCTTAAATATTTTTGCAAGCACTGCTGAGTTCTCCATCTGGGCAAATTTTTTCATAGAGAAACTCATGGCATTTCCTACAGCAAATAAGAACGATGGGAATACCAGATCGGTTGGTGTAAAACCGTGCCAAGCGGCGTGGTTCAGCATGGCAAAAGGTTCTGCTCCGCTACCGGGTGTGTTCACGATAATCATGAAACAGACTGTCATACCCCGAAATACATCGAGTGATAAAAAACGTTGTGGTTGGTTCATTGTTTTAGGTTATGTTCAGATTAATTATATCCTGGGTTCTGTTTTAAAACCGGCGCACCATTAGATTGGCTTAAGTCTATCTGGCGCTGTGGTATTGGGTAATAATCATTCTTGCCCTTAACAAACTTACCGTTCCTCACGTCAGACGTAATTTTTCCCTGATAGCTAAAATAGGCATTTAATTCCTGATCGGCTATACCCCATCGCACCAAATCAAAGAATCGGTGACCTTCCATTGCCAGCTCTATTTTCCTTTCATAATAGATCGCTCTTAAGGCATAGTCTTTACCTTGACTTGTGAAGTTTCCTGCCGGATATTCATTGATTTTGTAATTGGCTGCCGGTTCATCAGAGAATCCGGCAGAAGGGTCTTCATCATCTTTATATTTAAAAAGCCAGCTTTCATGATCCGCGGCTCTTGCCCTAACCCTGTTTACGTATTCCTGAGCTTTACCTAAACTTCCAATTTGTGCCTCACATTCGGCAGCCATTAAAAGTACATCCGCAAAACGGATAATTGAATAGTTAACAGCCGTTCCCGGTGCCCAGGTGCCCTGGTCTCCATCGCTATCTGCATTTTCACTCCAATAAACGTTCTTTTTTGGTCCATATGGACCGCCATAACTTTGATCTCTTGCCCATGGTTTACCAGGGTAAATTCCCCAGTCGTGATAAGGTATGCCGCGACGACCGGCAGTCCAATCCAAACGTGGATCAAGTGTTCCTTCATCTGGCGTGAAATTTTGGCCAGCCTCTACTCCCATATCTGTTTTTACAGGGAAACTATTAAAGTTTGTTAAATATGGTAATCCTGTAGCGGGGTTTGTTCTAAAATGGTTTACCAAATCTATTGAAGGCTGGAAAAATCCGCAGCAGCTAAAAGGGCTTCCATCCCCATAAGGGAAATTAAGCATGTCGCCATTGTTGGCATTTGAAGGTCCTGTTGGATCTGCGTTTGCAGCCATTTGGATCACAAAAACTGCTTCCGGATTATTTTCTCTGCTTGGCAACCAGTTGTCTTCAAAATTTTTATTCAGATCATATTTTAGGCCTGAGCTGGTTTGACCTTGTGTAATAACCGCATCAAATACTGGTTTGGCCAGGTCATATTTATGCTGGTACAAGTAAGCCTTGGCAAGATATGCACCCGCTGCCCATTTATTTGCCCTCCCTATTTCAGATTGAGCTGGAAGTAAATTTTCATAAGCATACTTCAGATCATCAGTAATTTGCGGCCATATATCCACATTGTTAGGTTGATTAAAGTTAGTTGTGGTTTCATCAATCCAGGGAACCATATTCCACATCTTTTTTAATTCGAAATAATAGTGACCACGTAAAAAACGTGCCTGGGCGCCAATACTTTTACGCTCTGCTTCGCTCAGATCTGTAGCTTTTGCCATCAGCTTTAAAACATTATTTGTACGTGTAACACCTTCATATAGTGCTTTCCATTTGCCATCATAAAAAGCATTGGTTGCTCCTGAGTAAAAATTGGCAATTGGATCAATAGCCGGCTGATCTGCACCGTCGCTTCCTTTAGAAGCGTCACCACCTACCACAGAGCCAAAAACCCAGTTCGTAGGAGAGGCTTGCCAGGCATCGCCCCCACCCAATGCAACATCGCCACCTTGCATACCATCTAAAGCGGCATAAGCGCCAATTAGCAGTCCATTTACACCATTTTTGTTAGCAACAAGCTCTTCTGATAATGAGCCAAGAGGTGGCTGTATTAAAGCCTTTTTACAAGAATAAAATAGTTGTCCTGTAAATAACAGCACAGCTAGTAATATATATGTTGATCTTTTCATTTCCTTAAACCGTTAGGTAATTAAAACTGTAAATTTAAACCCAGTAAAAAAGTCCGTTGACTTGGATAAGAACCGTCATCAACCCCGTAGGCTGTTTGCTGTCCTGTTTCACTTGAGGTTCCAACTTCCGGATCTACTCCTGAATATTTTGTTACTGTGAACAAATTGGCCGCAGAGATATAAACCCTTAGCCTGTTAACACCCAGCTTTTGAAGCTTATTTGCAGCGAGTGTATAACCAATTTGCACGTTTTTAAGTCTCAGGTAAGATCCTTTTTCTACGAAATAAGAATTAGGGACACTGTTTGTGCTAAAAGATTGGGTTGTTTCCTGTATTGGTGCCTTTGCATTCTGATGCGAGGGTGTCCATGAGTCATAAAGAGCTGTGTGGCTTTTTGCTCCGCCAAAAGAAGGCACAAAATCTGTCCACCATTTTACCTGATTCCAAATTGAATTGCCTTGAACACCATAAAAGAAAGCACTAAAGTCGAAGTTTTTAAAACTAGCACCCAGGTTAAGCCCGTAACTGAAATCCGGATTTGCATTACCTAAAAAGGTTCTGTCATCGGCCGTAATCATTCCGTCGCCATTTACATCTGCGTATTTAAACCTGCCGACTTTAACATCATCCTGATAAACAGTATTTGGATCACCGGTAACAGCTTGAGCTTTTGTATTTGCAGCTTCAATTTCATTGTCTGAATTCCAGAATCCGGCTATTTTATAACCAAAGAATTCACTAACCGAGTGTCCTACAGCATTACGAATAATACGACTACCATCAAATCTTCTTGAATCTACATCGTAATAATCTACATCTCCAGATACTTTTTTTATCTCGTTACGGTAGGTGGTAATTGTTGCAGTGGCATTAAGTTTAAGATCGCTTCCTACATCTTTATGTCCTGTTAACGAAATATCGAACCCATCATTTTTCATTTGAGCTATGTTAACAAATGGCACAGTAGCAGCACCAACAGTTCCAATCATTTCTGGATTGTACAAAAGATCACGAACATTTTTCTGGTAATAATCAGCAGAGATCTCTATACCGCCACCAAATAATGTTGCATCAAAACCAAAGTTTGAGTTTACATTTTTCTCCCATTTTGCATCCGGATTTCCGGTTTGATTTTGAAAGAATCCTGCAACTACAGCATTTCCGCCACCTATTGCATAATAAGACTGGCCAATTGAACTACCAAATGTTGTAAAGGAGTTGGCACCGGAAACATTTACCTGGTTACCCATAATACCCCAGCCACCTCTTATTTTTAGATCCGTAATCCATTTCACATCAGATAAAAAGCTTTCTTTTGAGATCCTCCAGGCACCACTTACTGCGGGAAAAACTCCATATGTGTTTTTCAGGAATTTAGATGAACCATCTCTACGGATAGTAGCTCCGATAAGATATTTGTCATTAAATGCATAATCAACACGCCCTATTAGTGAGAACAAAGCATCAGCAGTTCTTTCACTAACAGTTTCCATTGGGCCGCTACCATTCGAAAGGTTTGTATAATCGGGATCAAATGAGAAATAGCCTTTGTTACTTCCGCTCATGGTGCTATACCGGTTCTTGTTGTACTCAGTTCCTACCAATACCTTTAAACTATGCAGGTTAAAAGTTTTGTTAAATGATAAGGTATTTGTCCAGGTGTATTCTAATCCAGTATTTGAAGATTCGGCATAACTGTTACTAGTTGTATTCTCTGCATTTTCATATTGAGGAAAAACAAATGATCTGGATGCGCCTGAAAATGAATCGGCACCAAATGCAGTTCTAAGTGTTAAAAAAGGCAAAATATCTGCCTCTGCAAAGATATTTCCAAATAACCTGTTGTCTGTTGCCTTATTATCTTTAGTACGATACAGCATGGCTACCGGATTATAGGCATCGCCTAATTTCCCACCATAACCACCTGCGAAATTCCCCATAATATCATATACAGGGATAATAGGTTGCTCTCTAAAAGCATGCCCTATAGCATTGTCACCACTAAGCCCGTCTATTTTAGGATTATTTGTAATGGTATAAGCTAAGTTCTCTCCAACCCTGACATATTTTCCAATGTTATATTGAGTATTAGAACGCACTGTATATCTTTTTAGATAAGTTCTATCCAATGTTCCTTTCTGATTGAAATAATTTGCAGAGAAAAGATAACTCCCCTGATCTGAACCGCCACTTACAGAGATGTTCTGACTGGTTATTGGTGCCGGGTTAAATATTTCATCATACCAGTTCGTTCCTGCTTTGTTTGCTCTATTAATTCTGTAAAAGTTATTATACTCTTCATCAGAAGTAAATAACGGTTTTACATTATATAAGGATGGGTTTACAGATGGATCTCCCTCTTTAGCCCCTAGTGGATAGATATAATCGGGCAATACATAGGTTGGACCATTTCCATATAGTGGATCATCAAATTCAGTTTCTCCAGTATTTGCTTCAGCAAGTCTTTTCAGATTTGCCATCTCCTGTGGCGACAAAATATTCCAAACGTTTCCTGTTTTAGGTCGCTGTGTACCATAATAAGCATCATATTGTACCTTTACTTTATCCTTACCTTTTTTAGTACTGATTACAATAACTCCATTTGCCGCACGTGATCCGTAAATTGAAGCTGATCCTGCATCTTTTAACACCTGCATCGATTCTATATCATTCGGATTAATATCGGCTACATTGAGCGTTGGAACACCATCAACCACGTAAAGTGGGTTGTTATTGCCAAAAGTATTTACTCCCCTGATACGCACCTGAGGCTCTTCTCCAGGTTGTCCCGAACCCAAAATGGTAACCCCAGAGGCCTGTCCTTGCAACAGATTATTTATGGATGGGCTGGGTTGTTTAATCATGTCGGCAACATTCACCACAGAAACGGCCCCGGTAAGGTCCTTTTTCTTTTGTGTCGAGTATCCCAGAACAACAACTTCACCTAATGAAGTTTCTTCTTCGACAAGCTGAACATTTAAAGTGCTCTGGCCATTAACCGGAACTTCTTTTGACGTAAAACCGATATAAGAAAAAACCAAAACAGCATTAGCATCAGGCACACTAATGGCAAAATTTCCATTTATATCTGTAATAGTAGCTGTTGTAGTACCTTTTACTTTTACACTTACCCCGGGTAATGTTTCTCCTTTTGTTGAAGTTACCTTACCTTTGAGTGGAACAGGGGGCTTATTGGTATTTGGCTCATTAGTCTTCTTAGACATATCTTTTTCGTACAGAATAATTCTGTTATCAATTACCTTATAGAAGATACTTAGTGGATTTAATGTCTCGTCAAGGATGTCTCCAAGCCGTTTTTTGGTATAGTTTGCTGATGTTTTTCGCTCAGACTTAATTACCGATGGACTATAAATAAATTTAACTTTTGTTTGGTTTTGAATTTCATTTAATATCTCGGTTACCTTAGCATCATTAATGCTGATGGAAATTTCTTTATTCAATATTCCCTGAGCGCCAGCATTTTTTGCCGCTGCGCCACATGTGAATAGAACTACAAGAAATATTTGGGCTATAGATATCCTCATTGCTGTTTTTATTAAAGCAACAAATCGCTTTTTTTTCATAACTTTAGGAGTTTTGTTCGTTAATATGAAACTTTTCGTACAGAATTTTTAACTGGCAATGTCCCGCAACATTGTCAGTTTTTTTTTTATCATTTGGTTAGTAAAATTCTCTTTTCTTCATAAGCTGGTTTGGTTAGGTTTTTAGTTCTGGTTGATTTTTAGGTTTTAATTTTTTTCTTTGATAATTATTTTAGTCTCTTTTACCTGATAGGTTGCCTGAATTGATTCACATAGAAAATCTAACTGACTGTATAAATCTTGTTCAGAGAGGTCGCCCGTAAATGTATAGTTGTACAATTCTTTGTCTTCCACAACAAATTCAATCCCATATGATTTTTGAAGCTGATTTAGGACATCGGCAACACGGCTGTCATTGAAAGAATAGCTCTCTTTTATAGGTTGCTTATTATTTTTTGCTATCGGTAAAGGTTTATCAACAAGTGTGGTTGCAAATGTATTTTCGGAGGCACTATAAACAGTTTTCTGATTTGGGGTAAGTATCACCCCTTTGCCTGATTTTAAGAGGTCACCAATTTTAAAGGAAAGGGTCCCGGAGTTTGGAGAAACAATTACTTTTCCTGTTTTAACTGTTACTTCAGTTTCGCTTGCTGTACTATTTGTTTTTACGATAAAGCTGGTTCCTACAACTCTTGTAATTACATTGCTGTTGTATACAAGGAATGGTTTGGATGGGTTTTTACTGATCTCAAAAAAGCCTTCTCCCTCAAGTGTGACTTCACGAACAGTTTTGGAAAAATGTTTAGGGTACTTCAATAAAGATTTTGGTTGCAGGGTAACAGAACTTCCGTCTTCCAAATTTACTACCATGGGCATAGCAGTATTATTTGAAACAGAATTAATATTGTTTGCAATTGAGGCAACCATGAATTCAGGTTTTTTACTGTCAACTCTAAAGAATACATAGGCGGTAATAATTACAAAGCCTGCAATTACGGCAGCAACAGCAGTTATTAAAGTTCTGGATGTTTGGCGCTGAGGTTTAAGTTTACGAACAGGAGTTTCATCTTCTGTGATGGCACTTTCATGTATTCTGTCCCACAGTTTCTGCTCCAATGCATTTATTTGGGTTGGGGCAATATCTTCCATATCATGCTTATCAAGCATTCCATACCATTTTTCGATAATTTCCTTTTCTTCATCTGTACACCTGTTCTGCAGGTATCTTTCCAGTAATAGATGAAATGCTTCTCTGCTCATTTTTATAGCTTTTAAACTATATGTAAGCTAAGTAGCCCTTATCCCTAAAATAATTTTAAAAAAAAATGAAACTTATAGAAACATAATAAAAGCAACCAATAGAAACAGGTACTCTTTAAGGTAAAACCGAATTGATTTAAGCGATTGGGTAATGTGATATTCAACTGCTTTTTCGGATATATGAAGCTGCTCAGATATATCTTTAACCGAGCGGTGTTCAATTCGGCTCATTCTGAATACCTCGGCAGTTTTTTTGGGAAGCAGTGCAATCCCTCTGGCAAGTGCGTCAGAGAGTTCATTAAGCATCAATAGATAATCGGTATTGTTTACTACCCCATAATTCGCAGAAGCCTTTACATAATTGTGATAGTTTTCCTGAACCAATAATGATTTGTAATGATTGATGATACAATATTTTAAACTCCCGAAAAGATAAGCCCCTAATGAATTTATTGTTACTGTTTCTCTTCGTCTCCATAGTTCCACAAAGAGATTTTGGGTTAACTCTTCGGCAAGCTCTTTATGGTGTACTTTCTTATAAGCAACCTGATATACCTTTTGCCAGTACCGCAAATACATCTCCTTAAACGCATGCTGGCAACTTCCTTTGAAAAGAACAATTAATTCGTCATCAGATAAGAGCCTGTAATCCATGAATTTAATGTCTGCTTAAAACAAATTTAACAATATAATTCAAACAGTGACACAAAATTTTTACGCTTAATATATTGCTATACGGTGTGACCTGAGCATATACGGACTTACGTCTGACATGCCGGCCTGTTGAAAGCTAATTGCCTTGGAAGGTTTTAAAGGCATATGGCAATCAATACAATTGGTTTTTACCATAGCGTTTTCCAATGTTTTCTGTGTATGCTTTATGGTAGCATGACAACTTATACATTTTTTTGAATACAATGTTAAGCTTCCTTTGTTCTGATCATGCGGGCTATGGCACGTTGAACATTCGAGCGAATTACTTTTAGTAAAACATTTACTCGCCTCAAGCATCTGGTTTTGCTGGCCGTGAACATCGAGTTGGGATTCCTGAGCCGATGAAACATGCGCGTAATATTGTTTAATATCTTCTCCTGGCTTAAAAGAAAATGTAGATTTCAGTAACTCTGCATCATTACCGGAATGACAAATGCCACATGCATCAACTCTTTGTTTCCTTGTAAGTGTTTTATAAAGCACCATAAATTTAGCTTCCTTCTCATCAGGATTTTTTAAATGGAATTCAACATGTTTACCTGCTGGCCCATGGCAGCGCTCACAATCAATTCCATAAACAAGAGAAGATTTCAACATTTCGTGAGAAACAATTAAACTGCCATTATTTGCCTTGTTACTTTCTATAAAGGAGCTATGACATTCTAAGCATCGTGAGTCTATTATCCTTCCAAAATCCGGGCTGCTTGTTCGCAGACCCGGACTGTTAGCCCATCCATTTATTTGATTAAAAAAAGAGAGTGGAAGTTGTCTTAATATATTCCCTCTCCATGAGGCATAGGTATAAGCATTTTTACCTGCCCCAATAGCAATATCAAATCTTTTAGCCAGATCTTCTTTTCCATTAAAATAAACAACCTGATAGGTACCACTATCTCTTTTTTCTATGGCAACTTTTAAGTTTTTATCATACTCATAAACGTAATCAGTACCAAGTTTGATCTGATTATTATTCTCTACCGGGCTTGAAGCAGCATAATGAACATCATTTAAATAAGAATTGGAAATATCTTTATGACATTGGACACATGTTTTTGCACCTGCAATGGATGTTTCTGTTGCTTTCATATTTTTGGAGGTATCCATACATTGGGAGAATAGAATCACCAAAATAGCTATAGTACTGAACACAAGGAGTAAACGTCCTTTACGCTTCATAATTTAATTTGCAATTACATTTGTCTAATAAATTGAAGGTAATTAAAATTAAAATAACCTGTATCTGCCAAAACCTTTATACTTTGTTTCCCTGCTTTGAGTGGAATATTCTTTATTTCTATTGTTTTAAAAGTTGTTAATCCGCCTGTGTTGGATACCGTGATTTCTTTTGCGATTAAGGCTCCGTCAGAAGCTAAAGAAATCCTTCCCTTCGTATTATCTGAAGCAACATTTAATTTAATAGTATATATTCCTTTTTTTTCTACATCAACAGTATACTGAAGCCACTCTCCTGATTCAATATTATTAACGTAATAAGATTCATATTTGGTACTGTCTTTTGCAATATCCACCCCATCATTTCTATAAATTCTTCCTTTGTTTCCTGCAGTATATTTTCCGGTAGAGACGTGATAGTCTGCCGTGTCTTTATCAAAATAGGCAGCGCCGTTTCTGCCCAAATCGTAATCAACTCCATTCACAGTAGTAGTTTTTCCAATAATATGCTTTTTAAATGGCTTGGTTTCTGCAGAAAAAGGCTGACGGATCATTGCGTCAATTACATCATAATGGATAATTGTATTTTCAAGTCTTGCGTAAGTAGCAAGCTCCATTAAACCACTATAAACATTACTTTCTTTAGGTTTATTTCCATTTCCATTTATATAACTTACAACATCATTATAGTTCAGGTTAGATTTTATTTCCATTGGATTGTTGGCCCCAACTTTCTTTAGTGGCCACCATGCCCAACCAATATTATTAGTTTCAAATAAGCGAATGGCCTCGGTAAACCAAACATTTGAATTCTCTCCTGTCTCACCTAACCAAATAGGAATATTATACTGATCTCTTGTCTTGATCATATTTTCCGCCGATGCCTGATCATTATAGCTCCAGTATTTATGAAAGCTTAGAACCATATTATTGTCCCAAGGAGGAAGAATGCCATTATAATTATTTCCCCAGCCATTACCTTCAATTATAATAATGTGTTTTTTATCAACCTCTCTTATTGCTTTTGTGATATCAACCATTAATTTCTTTAATAGCTCATTCTTTTTTTCATTTATTCCATTCTTGTCTTTTGCAAGGTCCTCAAATCCCCAGTTAGGTTCGTTTATGATATCATATGCTCCAATCCAGGGTTCATTGACATATCGCTCTGCTAACTTCCTCCATAAAGCTATCGTTTTTTCCTGATTAGCAGGACTATCCCATAGTGACGGTTTTGAAGGGTCTCGATCTGAAATATTTAAATCATTTCCCTGTCCGCCAGGTGCTGCATGAAGATCCAAAATTAAATACATCTGATTTGCCTTGCACCATGAAAGTAAAGAGTCTGTCATCGCAAATCCCTTGTCTAGCCAGGTATTTTGTCCCTTCACAGATTCTTTTTCAATAGGTAATGTATAAAGGTTATAATGCATTGGTAACCTGATTGAGTTAAAGCCCCATGCTTTCATTGAATCTACATCAATCTTTCTGGTATGATTGGCAAGCCACAGATCATAAAATTCCTGGGTTTGTTTCGCCCCCATTAACTCTTCAATTCTTTCCCGAATACGATATTGCTGACCTTCTTTATTTATTTTTAACATGTAACCCTCCTGGAGCATCCATCCCCCAAGACCAACTCCTCTTAATAATACATTCTCGCCCTTTTCATTTACAATCTTCTTTCCATCTGCCCTTAAAAAGCCCTGTGCCAACCCAGACGTGGAATACAAAACAGATACCGCTATTATAAAAAATAGCCTGACTAATGTTAATTTTTGAAACATAAAAAGAGTATAAGTTAAATTGTGTGTTAAAGTTATTTTGAGGATATATTACCAGATATAGGTTGCAACATCACCATTGTCAATCGTATCGCTTAGTAATTTACCATTAAAGCTAATATTAAATGTTTGTGCATTCTTTCCACTATTGGCAACTATTAGTACTTTTTTTCCGTCAGGAGTTTTAAATGCAACATTAGAAAGCTCTTTGGGCTCGCTGGAAGCAATTCGCAGAGAACCAGGGCGAACAAATTTAGATGCATGCGCTATCGAATAATAGGCTAGGTTCCTTGTTACTTTATCTTCATCTATCGTAACTGCGCCTTGGCACATCGGGCATCCTCCTCTATCCGTAAAAGGTTTATTTTCAGGATCTGCTGCTAAATTCCATTCTAAAACATTTCTGCTCCAGTTTCTGGTAGCTCCTATAATGAGTCTTTTAATTGGTGATAAAATGTTGATCCTATTTTCGTTTGGATCTTCAATAACCATTTGTTCTGTAAAATAAATATTCTTGTCAGGATAGGCATTGTGCACATCTGTTAATGCCTCAATTTCTCCACCGTAAAGATGAAAAGCAGACCCATCAATATATTTCCTGGCATCAGGATCATTTAGAATCGTAATTGGATAATCAGGACGATCCGCATTATGGTCATATATAATAATCTTTGTCTTTAAACCGGCTTTCTGGAAAGCGGGTCCAAGGTTATTCTTAATAAAGATTGCCTGGTCAGGTGCCACCATCAGCAGGCTTGGGTTATTGCCAGGATGAAGTGGTTCATTTTGAATAGTAACAGCATCTATATGAATTCCTTCTTTGCCCATATCCTGAATATACCTGACAAAGTATTTTGCATAAGCTTCATAAAATTCAGGTTTTAACATCCCCCCTCTTGCATCATAAGATGTTTTCATCCATAGCGGTGGCGACCAGGGCGACCCCATTATTTTGATATTTGGATTGATAGAAAGTATTTCTTTCATTACGGGAATTACATCTATTCGATCGGGACCCAATTCAAATTTGGTTTGCTCCAAATCTGTTTCTCCCTCAGCTAAATCATTATATGAAAATACTTTCTCATTTAGATCTGAGGCACCGATGGTCAGTCGTATATAGCTAACCCCAATATTATTACCATCAGTAGCAAATAATTCCTTTAACAAAGCTGCCCTTGCTTTAGGGCTCATTTTAATGAGATGTTGGGCGCTTCCTCCAGTTAACGCATAGCCAAAACCATCAATTGATTGGAAAGGCTCTTTCTCATCAACTACAATGGTTGGATTGTTATTTTTTATGCCCGCAAATTTCAATATTCTTTTCTGTTTGGTAAATAGAACTGATTTATCTGCTTTTGTAAGCCATAGGCTCACATCATTTTGAGCATTTGCGACAAATGAAACAAATGTAATAACCAGCCCTAGAATTGAACTGAGCTTTTTTGATCTCATAATTATTAAGTGATGTATATTAGAAAACAGAAATAAGAGGTGGATGTCTTATCCACCTCTTAGCGCATTATTTAGTACCACCCCACTCTTTACTCTGAACTATCTTTGTATTATTTAGTTCACCATTTGGAATAGGTAATGTTTCATTTTTTCCGGCCACAAAACCTTTAAAGGCTAGTTTAGCAGGTGCAAGTCCCCAACGCACAAGATCAAACCAGCGCTGTCCTTCAGCTGCTAGTTCAATACGTCTTTCTTTTATTATATTATCCATGGTAACGTCCACTGGTTTCAATCCAACTCTGGCTCTTACTGCATTTAAAGCAGCATAAGCTCTGCTTCCTGCTCCAACAGCTCCTCCACTTTTCAATACAGCTTCAGCTTCCATTAAGTAAGTGTCGGCCAAACGTATTTCATAAAGATTATAAGGGAAGTTAAGTTCAAGCTGTCCGCTATTGGCTTTGGTGGATACTCTGCCAGCATACTTTTCAACAAAATAACCAGTATTATCGTTGGCGTGTTTATAAGTTACAATACCGGCCTTTTCAAGACTATCTAAATTTGCAACTGTTGGTTTATTACGAGGATCGAAGTGAATGAGTGCAAAGAACTCTTTAGTAAATGGCATAACACTCCATCCGGAAACATAATCCGGAGCTTTGTCAGGAATTAGAATATTGTAGTTCCGAGGGCCCGACATAATCCCAGCTACATTACCTTCGCCACTACCAACATTACCCCAGCCCATATTTGAAGTGCTGTTATAGGAAATCTCAAGAATGGATTCGGAATTGAATTTATTAGCGAGTTTATACAAGTCCTCAAACTTGCTCATTAGCACATAACCATATTTACTAGGCGTAGTACCGGGCGAAGGACCGTTTACATCTGCAAATTCAGTAGCGGCATCAGCAAATTTTTCCTGCCAAAGGTATACCTTACCGAGTACTGCATGAGCCGCTCCCTGGGTTAACCTTCCACCTTCAGTGTTTCTTGGAACCGTTAACGGAAGATTGGGGATAGCTTCTTTTAAATCCAATTCAATTTGTTTGTATACATCGGCAGGAGGAACCTGTAGGACATTATACCAATCACTCGTTTCAACGGGTTTTAAAATAAGGGGTATGTTCTTAAATATCCGAACCAGGTCGAAATAAAAGATAGCTCTTAAAGCTTTTGCTTCTGCAATATATCTGTTTTTGGTACTGGCATCCATTTGAATCTCCTCTACCTTTTGTAAAAATATATTGGCCCTATAAACCCCGGTAAAGCCTTTACCCCACAGATAACTTGGTGCTCCGGATAATGAACTTACTGTATAGTTATTCATTGCCTGCAGATCACCAAGATCAGATGGGGAATCACCTCCAGCGTAGTGATCATCAGACCCGGAAGAAAAAATATTTAGCTTGGTTAAATAGCCACCAGACTGGTTTCCAAATTGATCATACACCGAGATCAAACTACTAAAAGCCTGTTCAGGAGTTTTATAATAATTAGATTCAAGTATTCTTTCTCTGGGATTTACATCCAGATCCTTTTTACATGATCCCATGAATTGCGCTCCAATAAAAAGAGCAGCTATATATGTTAATTTATTTTTCATTTTGATGTTTATTAAAATCCAACATTTAATCCAACCATAAACGAACGTGCCTGCGGATAGATTCCTTTATCAACTCCAAATACAGTTCCTCCAATTTCAGGATCATACCCTGTGTACTTAGTTATGGTAAAAAGGTTTTCACTCATTACATAAACACGTACTTTTTGCGCACCAATTTTTTGAATTACATTTTTAGGAATGTTATATCCAAGCTGTAATGTTTTTAATCTGAAATAATCTCCTTTTTCAAGATATCTTCTTGTGAAATTAGTGTTGTTTTTGTTGTCGTCCTTTTCAACAACTCTTGGTATGGTAGTCGAAGGATTTGTAGGCGTCCAACGATTTAGGATGTCAGTTTGCCAGTTAGCAAATGTTACATCTAAACGACGTAAGCCTTGAAATATCATATTGCCACCTGCTCCACTTCCAAACACTACAAAATCAAAGTTCTTATAGGCCATATTTATTGTTAGGCCATAAGTATATTTTGGAATCGGGCTTCCCAGATATGTCCTATCTGCTGCCTCAATCTGATTATCGCCATTTAAATTCGCGAACTTAACATCTCCGGGTTTTGCATTAGGCTGCAGCTTAGTTCCCCCTGGTCCGACATAACTATCAATTTCCGCTTGATTTTGAAAAATGCCAAGTGTTTCGTAACCATAGAATTCATTGAAAGAGTGCCCTATTCCTGTTCGGGTAATATTGCCCATACCCTGAAAGCTTTGGGCTTCATCTTCAATAAATAATTTACCTGTGGCAAGTTTAGTTACTTTGTTTTTTAAGAAGGAAACATTTCCATTTACGCCAAGGTTAAATTCTCCGAATGTTTTACGATATCCAAGTTCAAGTTCCAAACCCTTATTTTCCATATCTCCAATGTTTTGGGCTGGGGCTCCAGCTACACCTAGATAGCTTGGGGGTGTTGGATACTGAAGTACTCCAACTGTTTTCTTTTTATAAACGTCAAAGGCCAAAGTAAAGTTGGTGAATATAGTGGCATCAAAACCTAATGTTGTCTGGCGGGTTTCTTCCCATTTCAAATCCGGATTAGAAGGGGCTGCCGGGCTCCATCCTATTGAGCTGACATCTGTAGTTCCAAAAGTATAGTTCCGTCCACTTGAAACCAGGGCATTGTAAGCAAAATTGGAAATTTGATCATTACCTGTTACACCGTAACCCCCACGGATTTTAAAGAAATTTATAACGTTATTTTCCTTCCAGAAATTCTCTTTGGTAGGCACCCATCCTAATGAAAATGAAGGGAAGTATCCGAACTTATTGTTATCACCAAAACGCGATGAACCATCTCTTCTGATAATACCGGTAAAGAGGTATTTTTCGTCATAATTATAAGATATACGAGAAAATAAAGAGTTAACTTTATGAACTGTCCCATCGTTTCCATCTGCAGTTCTGTCTGCACTAACTGGTTTATAATTTAAATTTGCTTCTTCAAAGTTATTTGCAATAATATTGTTGAATGTTACATTTAAAGTTTTGACATTTTCATCAAGATAAATTCCCTGACCAACTATAATATTCGCATTATGCTTTCCAAACGTTTTTGAATAACTCAACGTGTTTTCAAAATTGTAATTCAAAACATTGTTCCAATTACGTACAAATGAGTTTTTAGTTCTGATATTGGATGAGTTTAAATAGGCAACCGGATTAAATGCATCATCGCCATAAAATGCAATCTTGGTTCCTAACGTTGATCTAAAAACTAAATCTTTAATAGGCTGTAGTTCTGCAAACGCATTTCCAATTATGTTATGATCCCAGCCATAATTCCCAAGTTTTGTTTGAATATAAGCAAGGGGATTAATTAATTCCTGGCCAACCCAAGGTGATAATCCAAATGGGTTTCCACTTTTATCTCTTAAAACATTTGGTGTTGTATATGGTGGTTTTGAAATAAGATCCGGGTTGGTTTCAATCGCCGGAGTGGTTGGATCTAAACCAATAGCAGAACTCAAAGGCCCTCCAAATTCATTATTTGTATTACCTAAGCTGCTATTTACAGAATGGCTATATCCTAAATTCTCTCCAACAGTTAACCATTTTGCAAGCTTATGAGTAGAATTTAAACGAATATTCGCTCTGTTCCATTTTGAAATCGGACTTGCAACTATACCTTCCTGCTTTATGTATCCGAAAGATGAATAAAATGTAGATTTCTCTCCGCCGCCTGCGATACTAAATTCATGGGTTTGTCTCCTCGCATCATTGTTAAATATGATATCCTGCCAATCGGTTCCCTTGCCTAATGCTGCGGGATTCGCAAATGGTAAAGTTGCATTAGGGTCTGTATTTTTTGCCGCTTCATTTCTAAGTGTAGCATACTCCGATGCATTTAACAGATCCAAAGTTTTTGCAGCTGCAGAAGTACCGTAAAATCCATTATAGTTAATTTGAAGAAGTCCGGATTTACCTCGCTTAGTAGTTACTATGATAACACCATTTGCAGCACGGGCTCCATAAATAGCTTGCGATGCTGCATCTTTTAAAACTTCTATAGATTCAATATCAGATTGATTTAGGTATCCAATACCTCCATTATCTACAATCACTCCGTCAACCACCCATAGAGGATTGTTGTTACCATCTTTTGCAAAGGTAGTATACCCCCTAATCCTTACCGTGGCTGCACTTCCCGGTTGCCCGTTATTTGTTGCTATGGTTACTCCGGAAGTTCTGCCCTGTAAAGCCTGTTCGACCCTATTTATCGGCATGCTTTCCAGGTCCTTAGCTTTTACACTTGAAATTGACCCAGTAACGTTACTCTTTTTCTGAGTTCCATAACCTACTACTACTACCTCTCCCAATGCAGTAACGTCTGTCTCTAATGCAATGTTAACAGAGGAGCTATTAGTTACGGTTATTGTTTGTGAAACCATCCCCAATTGGCTGATGATTAGTTTTGACCCTGCAGAGGGAACCGCGATCCTAAAATTTCCGCTGGCGTCTGTGAGCGTTGCTTTTGTGGTGCCTTGTAATGTTATGGTAACTCCTGGCAATGGTTTTCCATCGCTCTTGTCTGTTACCTTACCCGTTGCTGTTACTTCCTGTGCCATTGAGGCAAATGGGGACATAAGAAGACAGCAAACGAAGAAAATAAGTGTAAGACTTCTTTTCATACAATAAGATTTAGTTTAGTTTATAATTGGTTAATTTGACTTCCACCTGGCGGTTTCAGCTAACTCAAATCTATACCTGGAAACGGTTTTTATAATATTTCCATACCACTACACTACCCCTACAAAAAGAAATTCAAAGGCATTATCGCCATACAAGCGCCACTACATCACCACTACAGCGAGCAACTAAACTCCTGATTTACAATACAGTTATTTTAATCAGGAGCCCTCAGCAGTTCTTGATATCTGGATAAGGAAATCATATAGATTAGTTTCAGGCTGAATATGTAGTTTCTTCCTTAACCGATACCTTCCTACCTCCACTGCTTTTATTGTAATGTTCATGAGCTGAGCAATTTCCTTGGTAGAAAGGTTCATTTTAAGATAAGCACATAATTTAAGCTCATTAGGTGTGAGCTCCGGAAACTGATCTTTTAGCTTATTAAAGAAATTAGTATTAACAGTATTAAAATGGATTGAGAAGTTTTCCCAGTCCTGATCACTCTTTTCAACATCTCTTATGAGTCGGATCAAGTGTCGGAAGCTGGGGGAACTGTCGTTGATATCGTGATTTTTAATTACAGCAGAAATCACCTCTTTTATTTTAGCCAGCACCTTGCCTCTCTGGACCAGATGCATAGTCATATTAGATAGCTCTCTATTTTTATAATTTACATCGGCTTCCAGTTTTTCGTATTCTAAACGGACGATTTCTTTTTCGCTACGATCCATTTCAAGCTGATGAAGATAGCTTAATCTGGTCTGGGCTTTGATATGTTTCTTCTTTTGCCACTTAAAGAACATATAGATAATTACGCCCAGGAGCAATACATAGAACATATACATCCATATCGTTTGATACCAGGCAGGCAAAATTTCAAAAGTATACCCCACAACTTCAGACTCGTTGCCAAAACTATTTCTGGCTCTAACATTAAATGTATACTTCCCGGCAGGGAGGTTAGTATAATCTTTTTCACTTTTTTGCGTCCAGGACGACCATTCTTTATCAAAGCCAACAAGTTGATAACCGAATTCAATATTTGCCTGATGCTCAAATAGTGTAGATGAATATTCAAAATGAAGAGAACTGTACACATTCGCAAGTTTTAAAACAGAGGATAAATCCTGAGTTTTTACCATTTTATCTTTATTCAGGAAATAACCACCAAAGATTGTACTATCCTTTTTACCAAAAAGCTTTACTGTACCTAGTAAAACATTTGGTTTTGGGATATTCTCCAAATACTTGGCATAATTTAAATGATAAGCACCCTTATTGGCACCTATAAAAACATTCTCATCATTCAGATAATAAATAGACTCAAATCCACCAACTATTTTACCATCTAGCTGAGGAAAATAATGTATTGTAAATGATTTTGTAGTTGTTGGATGTCCAAAATCTAATATTCCAACTTTTTTATCTGAGACAAACCATAAGTTTCCTTTAGAATCTTCTTTAAGATATTGGATTCGCATTCGCTTTAATGCTTCGCTAAGTAAGACAAAAGGCTTAAAATTATCTTTTGCCGCATCATATTCATATACACCATTTTTAGTTGCGACCACAACCCGATTCTTTATTTTAAAAATGTAATTATACAAATGTGAAGGCAGCCCTTGCTTATCTGTATAGATGGTATATTTTTTTATTCTTTTAAAATCTTCAGACAATTCAATTTTATATACCCCGTGATATGGATGCGATGCCCATAAATTATTGTTGACATCAAATGCGATAAACCTTAAGGATTCTGTACGCCCTTCAATTTTGCCCTGATTGGTAAAACTTCCATTTCTATAACTTATTTTCTGAAGACCCAGATAGGTGCCAGCTATAATATCCTGTGAAGGATAAACCTCTGAAGTTGGTTCAAACAACCATGTTCCCGGCCGATTATATATTTGATGGGCAACATCATTTTCAATTTCAAAAAAGCCATCCTCATGCCCCATTAAAAGTTTGTTGTTGATTTCGCTAAGATTCCAGACCTGCCCTTTAGAGTTTTTAACTTCCGTAAATGCTTTGGTCGACAAACTTAAATCAGCAATACCATCTTCAATTTCTGTTACATATAAGCCATTAGATGTTCCGATATATAATTTCCCATTGAAATTACGTATAGCATAGCTTGTTATCTGTTTATTCTTATCAGGAAATATGCTTTTTACTGCGCTGTTAATGGCAACATAATCAATCCCATCATTCAGTGCTAACCAAAGGTTTTTGCTCCTATCAGTAATAAAGCCTCTTACATTGTTATTCTGTAAACCATCCTTATAGGTATATTTTTGTAAAACCTTCCCCTGTTTGTTAATAATTAGAACCCCTGCAGAGGTAGTTCCAATTACGTACTTATTACTGTCTATCCTATCAGCACCATAAATCCTGTCGTTATAAAATATCTGATCCAGGGCTGTTGGTTTAGGTGTAAGTTTTCCGTTGTGCATTAAAAAAAGTCCATTTTTTAACGTGGCGACCAGCATGGTGTCTTTATTGTATTCTATTATGGAAGTCACCGCAGATTTTAGCAACACTGGATCTGAACAATATGGTTTCCAGATCTCACCGTCATAAATCATTAATCCATGCCCTTTAGAATGAGCAAAAAACTGATGATTACTCTTACCTGCAAATTGCCATTCTATATCTGGTTTATAGGTTTTTACAACCCCATCTTTATAATAAAGAATAACGCTGGTTGTTCTGAAAACTACTGCATCATCTATAATAGCAACATTCCATATATCGGCAAAACTTCGGTATTTTTCGGGGATGAGAGGGATAATTGAATGATATTTCAATATTCCATTTTTCTCTGGATAAAAATATCCGGCTTCATCCTGTCCCCCAATAAAGATCCTATCTTTCGAATCTATTTCAACAGATCTTACAGAAGTAAAATTTGGCAATTTAATAAGATTCCAGAACCTGCCATCAAACCTCAGTAAACCTTCATTATTGCCAAAATATAAAATACCGTTCTTGTCTTGAGCAATATCCCAATTCTGCATTCCGGCTTTATACTGGTCATTATTATAGTTAAGTATTTGAGGTGTGCCAATTTGGCCCAGACCTTCAAAATGGGTAAAACAATATAGAATTAGGATGATTAGTAGAGTTTTCCTCATAAATTACAACAGACAAAAAAATCCGTATTTGGTTAGCTACCCAAAATACGGATTTTTGATCAACATAGGTGTCTCACCTAAAAAATCAAGTCCTACATGAAGCTTCCGTCTCCGCGACGCATAATGCCTCTACCACCACGTCCTTGAGAACCAGACCATTTTTGCAGTCTCATACTCAGTTTAAGCATAAAGTATCTACTGATGGGATTTACTCTTGTATTTATATAACCGCCATCATCTGGTTGCTGTGTTCTTAGAAAATTATTCTGATTTAAAATGTCAAATGCCTGAAAAGTGATCTGGCCTCTCCGGTTAAACAGTTGACGTTCCAAACTCGCATTTATCACTAAAGGGCTATTATTTGTATTTCCGACTATACCATTTATGAACTGCTTACTGCCATTGTAACCCAACATCCATACATCCCATAAGTATACTCTTCCATCTAAATTAAGAGAAAGCGTGTTAATTTCATTATTACCGGAACGAAGCGTTGAATTAGATTTTTCATTTTTGTATCCGATGTTCGGATTGATTTCGAACCACTCCGTAGGATTAATTTTTGGGCCAAAGCGCTGATCGAAAGAAGTAATATCAGTAGTATTCAAGATACCGTCCCGCATACTCAGGCTATGATTATAACTCACCGTACCATTAAGTTGCAAATTATACTTTCTGTTGTTGAGTTGCTTACTGATGTTGTAATTACCGGTTAGTCTATACACTCCACTAACATTCAAAAAGCGTGTTTCATTAATTTTACTGCCAGGGAGGTTTGGATCTGGATTGTCAACAGTTGCCACATTTCTGATTACAGCGTTTTCCGTATATGCCCCATTTACGTTTAGTGAAAGATTGAGCTTGGAGTTTGCAATATAATTATTGTAATCACCTCTTAAAGTATGCACAAAAGTGGCTATCAGGTCTGGATTACCAATAACCGGATTATTTGGATTTGTAACATCCCTTACCGGTTGTATCTGATCAAATGTTGGTTCTACTGCATTCCCTGAATAGTTCAAGGATATTCTTTGCTGTCTGCTCCAACGATATTCAAATCTTGCAATAGGGATCAGGTTAAAACTGGTCCGGTTTGTTGTCGTACCCAGACTTACTTTAGTTCCGGATAATAAAGCTGGCACACCTGTTAAACCAACAGAAAAACGAACTTTGGAAGCATTAGTCATTCCATATCTAAAATTCAACGCCACCCGGCCCTGTGTAAAGGAATAATTATAAATGTTGCTTAATGAATCTATAATATCTGAAACGCCGCCATTTAAAATATCCCTTGTCGTCGCGGTATTGTCATAACCATTGTAATTTATCTGGGCATTCACCTCGAATTGAGTATTGACTCCAAGAGGCTCCACATAAGTCATACTCCCGCGATAATTATCACGTCGATTCTTACGTGCTATGATCTGATTAATTATAGAATCTTTCCCGTCTTGCGCCGCTTCAGTATAAAAAGTTGTGAAATTGTATCTTTCCTGCTCATTATCCTGATTATTTTTATTCAAATCTATCTGGGTTGAAAAATTCCTTCTGTATTTTTTAAACAGATGCTGATAAAAAGCGGAAATACCAAATTGAGGCGCTGTGCTGGAATTTGAATTTGTTATGCGGCGGTCCTGATCCAGCCCCATTGAAAGACTACTCCCTCTTTGGCTTAAGGTGGAGGAGCCATTATTATCGGTAGAATTAGACTGGAAAGTCGGGACAACTTTAAGGTAATTACTTGAGTCCAGGTTTACTTCAAATTCAAGCTTAAAATTATGATTATTTGATTTTTGCAAGCCTGTATTTGAACTGTTGGAGTGCAATTGCCCATTATTTAAAATACTTAGGGATTCGGTCTCATTCAAATTGTCTCCATTGGAATTTTGAAATTGATAGCCCAAATTATAGTCTATTTTTTTTCCGATTTTATCACGCAAACTAAATCTGGCATTTGCATTCTTTGTCGTGCCACTTAATGCATTAAGATTAATTGCATCTTTATAATTACCGTTTATACCAATCTGTTGATTTCCGTTAATCCGCGTAGCAAATAATCCGGCTTCCTTTCTTTCCTTACTGCCTCCAGCGGTGTTCAGATTCACCATATTTCCAACAGACTTATCTGTTCTTGTAGTAATATTCAGTATTTTTTCAGGATCACCATCCTTTACGCCTGTACGGGCCGCCTGATCACCATAGTCATCAACAATCTGAATTTTATCAACGATTTCAGCAGGAAGATTTTTAATTGCATTTGCGATGTCACCTCCAAGATATTCCTTTCCATTCAATTTGGCCTTAGTAACTGCTTCTCCCTGATGGACTAAACTTCCATCAGTACCTACCTCCATACCTTCCATCTTTTTGAGCAGTTCGTCTACAGTAGCATTCTTTCGGACAATGTAATCGCTGGCCTTGTATTCAACTGTATCTGTTTTATAGGTAATTGAAGGAGTTCCATTAATAACTACTTCATTCAAAGTATTATGCTCTTCCTTAAGAACTATTGGATCCATCACAATCCTTGGGCTTGTGTCGTTTTGTTTAAAACGCATTGCTGGGGTATTAACATACCCAATACTCTGAACTACAATAATGTAAGTTGCTGACTTTACATTTCTAAAAACAAATACACCATCATTATTAGTACTGGTTTTTAGGGTATCCTTGTCGGAAGTTAAACTAACAGTTGCGCCAATTACTCCGAGGTCTGTAGAATCCTTTACAATTCCACTTATCTCACGCGTAGGCAAGGGTGGAGGAGGGTTTTGTTGCCCCTGTGCATAAAGTACTACAGAACTGAATACCAGTAGAAATAATACAATAGCAGGTTTCAATGCATTATATAAATAATTCATTTTTTGTTTGTGTGGTTTATTTGTGTGTGAGTAGTATCTATGTATACAGCTTATTTAAGGATATATTTTCCCCAAAAATCTGTTGGGCTGGTTAATGCTTGAAAATCAATTCCAGAACGTCTAGGGCCGAAGTTACCACCGCCGCCTCTATTACCACCAAAACCGCCTCTTCCTCCTCCGTCGCCGTCACCGCCGCCGCCATCTGGTCTCTGAAATTGTAAACCATTCAATTTTATATTATATGCAAATTCCTTTGGTGCATCTTTCGAAATGCCCAACTCTTCAAATGGGATTGCCAATTCGTAGAAGAATGCTTTGTCATTCCCTATACTAGCAAATGCCTTTATACCTAAATCGTTATAAACGGAAATAAGGGTATCGGTTGTTTTTTTAAACCCGCTGATCTTAATTTCCTTGACCTGACTTAATTGCCTTTTTTGCATTACAGCCATCATAGAATCTCTTTGTTCAGGAGTTTGCGTTCCCCCAGCGCCTCCACCCATTATGGCACCCATTTGGCGCCGTCCGCCTCCCTGTCCACCACCTTGTGCGGGTCTGTTAATCAATGGATATGTAAGTGTAATGCTTTCCTTTTCTTTCTTTTTTCCTTCAGTATTTATAGCAAGCGTAATTCCACCGGCAAGAATCTTTGAATTATTTGCTATATCAGTTGATTTAATTACAAGGTATAAGTTCTTATCATCGTTACTTATTGTATATAAAATACTGGTCCGTTTATTTTCGGCCTGAAAAGTATCGTTCCATTCTGTATTTCTTCCATCAACTTTTATGTTAGTCGGAGCAGTTATACTGCCTTCCTGCACATCTTTAAGTTTTTGTGCTTGCGCTGTCATGCAAAAACCAGCGAGCAATAAAGTATTTACTGTGATTTTTAAGAATATTGATTTCATATTTGGTGAAAGTTTGTCATTAACTATAGCTTTGGAATTATGACTCACTAAACTCGCTTAGGTTTAATCCTAATGAGCAAGTTTAGCGGTTAATATTCTTGTTACAATCAATTTTACAATAGCATTCCACCTCAATACAAATTAATGGGCTTCCTGTACTTCCTTTTTTTGTTGAAATATGTAGATCAGATAACCCAGGGCGGGCAGAATAAATATACTGCCAATCAATAAGGCGTAGCCTAATGTATCTATCGCCTTTGCTTGTCCCTGATGGGTAAGTAACGATAAATTAGCCCCATTTTTAAGGAGTACGATGTCTGGAAAATGGCTGTATGTGGCAGCAAATAAGATCATAGCAACCTGAAATCCTGCAAGTAAACGAAGCAATATAGGCTTCTTCCGCTGAAGTAAGAAAAACATAATAATCAATGAAATACTTGCAGCAATAATGGCGGTCAAACCCAAAGTGTCTCCAAAAATCCAACTTGCTAATGGGATGTTTTCATGATAAGCAGCAACAAAAACTAGTGCTCCACAAAACATAACCGTATAGATTGTTCGCCTTGCTTTTCCGATAAAGAAGCTTCTGTCATCGTCAGCCGCCTGCCCTATGATAAAAATAGTGGCCAAAAAACCACATATACTAACTGTAAATACCCCAACCGAAACAGAGAACCAGTTTAGCCAGCTAAAAACATAGGCTGAAAGAAAATCTTGTGCCTGAACATCTATTTGACCTGATACGGAACTGGCAGCAATTATTCCAAGGAAAAATGGGGTGATTAAGCTTGAATAAATAAAAATTGGGGTATATACTTTTTGCATATCATCCTTAACGGCATCATAGTTTCTAAATACGAAGGCAGTTCCACGGGCAATAATGCCAAGTAACATACATACTAATGGAATATGCAGATAGATTGAAACTGTAGTATAAATTTTAGGGAACCCAACAAAAAGGATAACAATAGCAATAATTAACCACATATGATTTGCTTCCCATATAGGGCCAATAGCTTCATACATAGTTTTACGCGTTTTGGATCGATTACCTTTGGAGGTAAACAATTCTATAATTCCCGCTCCAAAATCTGCACCACCTAATAGGATATATAATAGAATTGATGTCCACAGGAAAACAATAACAACATAGATCATAATATTAATTTTTAGGTAGTTTGGAAGTAGAATCATATAATTTACCAACCATCGTAATCTGACGGTACAGCAATAAACTCACTATAATTGCCAACGAAATGTATACACCAGTAAAGAGATAGAAGGAATAAGCAATTCCAGGCATTGGCGTTGCAGCATCTACAGTCCGCATAACACCGTAGATAATCCAGGGTTGTCGTCCAACCTCTGTTACCGTCCACCCTGCCTCCAAAGCTATAAATCCCATAGGAGTTGCAATTATAAAAAGCTTTAATAGCCAGTTACTATTAAGCCATTGTCTCTTTTTCCAAAGGGCTATAAAGTACAATAAAGCAATGAACACCATTGCCATTCCAAGTCCAACCATAATCTGAAAGGCATAATGTGTTACCGCTACCGGAGGTTGGTCTTCTTTTGGGATCACGTCGAGACCTTTAACTTCCCCATTAAAGTTCCCTGTAGTCATAAAACTAAGCAGACCAGGAATTTTAATTGCGTAATCAACTCTTTTATTCGCTGTGTCTGGTATTCCTCCAATAATTAATGGCGCATTTCTTTCTGTATGAAAATGAGCCTCCATAGCTGCGAGTTTTGCCGGCTGGCGATGAGCAACATCCTTAGCAGAAATATCACCACTGATAGGTTGCAAGCAAGCTGCAACTGTTCCAAATACTGCTGCTATTTTAAAAGCTTTACTGTGAAAGAGCACATTTCTCCCTCTAAGAATCATCAGGGCGTGTACACCTGCTACGGCAAATCCGGTAGATACAAATGCAGCAACCGACATATGGAGCGCCTGAGAAAACCAGGCATCATTAAACATTGCCTTTATAGGATCTATGTCTAAATACTTACCATCCACAAAGTCAAAACCGGCGGGGCTGTTCATCCAGGCATTTGCAGCAACCACAAGAATTCCTGACAATAACCCACTTATTCCTACAACAACACCAGTCACCCAGTGAAACCACGGATTTAACTTGTCCCATCCATATAAATAAAACCCAAGGGCTATCGCTTCAATAAAAAATGCCGTCCCCTCTAAAGAAAACGGCATTCCAAATATAGGACCTGCGTGCTCCATAAATGTTGGCCACAGGAGTCCTAGTTCAAAAGATAATACCGTTCCCGAAACTGCTCCCGTTGCAAAAAATATTGCAACACCCTTGCTCCAGGCTTTTGTAACGTCCTTATAGACAACCTTTTTTGTTTTTAGCCAGTAAAAATGAGCTACTGACATAAAAAAGGGCATCACCATACCAATACATGCAAAAACAATGTGAAAGCCAAGAGAGAAGGCCATCTGGAGTCGGGCAGCTAAAAAATCGTCCATAGTTAGGGTTTAATAAACGTTAGTCGCTAAAAGAAATAGTCAAGCAAAAGTACGTGTTTTAAGCACAGGAACCCAATTTCAGACCGTATTTCAAGCAATACTTTTATCAATATTTCAATACGCTTACAATTCTTTAAAAGGAATTATATTTCTTTTAAAGAACTAAAAAACAAACTAAAAAGAAAATAAATTTTTTAAAAGAGATATTTATAAATATGTTTGATACCTGTTGATCGCTAACATTTCAAAAGATAATGATGAATACATTAAAGTTTAGATACGTCCTTACAATTGTTGGAATTATATTTAATTGCCTCTTGTAAAAAGGCTAAACCTAGAAAAGAAGAAAAACCTGTAGAAACAGATAAACCGATTATTACAGATCCTGTTAAAAAACAATTTATCCCCATAAAACTGGAATCGGAAAATCTGATTATTAACCTTAAATACGTCGAAAACTCAGCTCTTATTTCAGAAGTTAATAGTTCCGATGGCTACAGTGTTAAAATAACTTACCGAGATCAATTACCCTTTGAATGTCTTAAATACAAAAGCAAAATACCTTTTAAATCTATTTATTTTAGAAAAACAGCCAATACAGATTTAAAGGTTACATTTTTCGATATAGATGGTAAAGTAGATACACCTACCGGTTCCCTGATGTTGACGAGAAATACTAAAGAACAACTGATTTCTATTCAAGCATCAGGCGACGGCCCCTCTTATCCATATAAAGAAAGTACATGGTCATATAGCTCAGCTGGAAATGTATCAGGTATTATCGTAAAAGGTTCTCCTAATGATGCATCTCCCATTAAATATACCCATGACGAAAAAAATGGAATCTTCAAGAATGTACAGCATGCTCAATTGCTATTTCTGGAAATGGGCTACAGCTTTTTTTGTGCCGATACAAACAACAGGCTAAGCTATTCAAATACAGATAAACCGCTGGAAAATACCGATTTCAGTTATCAATACGATAGTGTTGATTACCCTAAACAGTTTACAATACTTCAAAGTAAGCAAACTTTTAAGATCACCTATACCGAACTTAAATAATGACCTTATTCTTTTAATAATTTTTGTGCTCTAAATAAATTATCAGAACACTGAAGAATTTTGGCCTTCAACTTTGGATTATAGCGGGGGTTCTTTTCCAAAAAGTCTTGAACAATTTTTAGGGCCTCCGCGCTCTGATAATACCCAAATGTAGATTGAAGCCAGTTTTGAGGAAAAAAGATATCTCCTGTTTTTTGTATTTCAGCCAACATATCCAGACTCTTCGCTAAATATTTAAACGAACTAGTTTGTCTTAGTGGGTGATGAAGATAATATAAGGCAGCCCCCACATTTGATTCCTTTTCTCTATTCGATTTTAGTTCAAGACTCTTAAAAAAGGCATCCCGTTTTGTTTCTGCAGAAGATACAGCTGGCATAATAAATTCAAATCTTTTTCGTCTGTCCCCATTACTTATTCGCTTAAGCTGCTTACCCAGAATCGAACTATCACCATCTCTCAATACAAGTGAAAAGGCCAATGAGGTATAATCATCTTCTGTCAGCTTTAATCCTGCAGGAATTTTCTGACTTTCCCAAATTCGGTGCAACTTTTCACCGGCGTTAGCCGATAGATATATGTCTTGGTAGGTTTTAAAAAGCACCTTCTTGTTATTAGGCAAACTTTGCTTCTGCATACTGTTCCACAAATTGCTCTCCAATGATGTGGATACGCCAGTACGTTCAGAGGCTGAAATGAGTCCCCAATAAATACTACTGATATAATTGGTCATCAGTTTCAGGTTTAGCTCTTCTTTTTCCTGATCCAGCCCTTTTACAAACAGATTTAACAGGTCCGATGGTTTAATATACCTCCCACTTAACATATTCTCATACAATGAAATATAGGCAGCAGCCCTGCTCAAAGGCTTATCAACCAAATATATCTCATTAAACATTTTTTTATCCAATGGCCAAAGACCATACCCCTGTCCTGATGAGTTAAACAGAACAAAAGATGGCACATCCATTCCTTCAGCAGCTTTTAATCTAACTTCTTTATTATTGAGGCTCACTGTTAATTCTTTACTATAACCAGGATAATAAAGAGTTACTTCTATTAATTGTGGCCAAATCCTATTTGCCCCATACTCTGGCTTCTGCTTAATTATGAACTTACTAATTTTATTACCTACAGCTTTAACCGTATAGTCAACCAAAGGTCTTCCCGCCTCATTTACCCAGACCTTATTCCATTTATTTAAATCATGCTCCGAATGTTTATCAAGGATTGTAATTAGCTCTGGCCAGGAAGCATTTTTATTCGCAAATTTCTTCAGGTATTCCTGCACACCTAATTGAAATTTCTCCTTTCCCATTAAACGCTCCAACTGTCTCATCATTATTGGAGCTTTATGGTAAATGATATTTCCATAAAGTGTTCCTGCATCTTTTAAATTATCTAAATCTTGTCTTATTGGATTTGAACCCGTAGTACGATCTACCCCATAAGCTGCAGGGAAATGATCTATCAAAAACTTAAGATCAAATGCTTCTTTCCCAGTAATATTTTCCGCACTCTTATCAGCCATAAAATTTGCAAAAACTTCTTTCATCCAAACATCTGTAAACCAGTTCATGGTAACCAAATCTCCGAACCACATATGAGCAGTTTCATGAGCAATTAAGTTATTGCGACCATTTAGTTGATCCTTAGTAGCACCTTCATCGAGAAATAAGGCCGACGACTTATACTGAATTGCACCTACATGTTCCATACCTCCAAACTGAAAATCCGGAATAGCCACAAAACCAAATTTTTGAAAAGGATAAGGAATTCCAGTCCACTGTTCCAGATAACTCAATGACTTCGAATGAATGTTAAACACTTCATTCAAGCTGTTTTTTATAATTAACGAGTCAGTTTCTCGGTATAGAAAATCGGTCAGCATGTTTCCGACTTTACCATTTGCAAGTGTAAACTTTCCTACCGCAAAAGCAAATAAATAAGTACTTAAGGTATCTGATGTATTAAATCGGTAGGTTTTACAGTCGTTTGTAACAACAGAATCTTTTAACCCAGCATTAGCCAAAGCATTCCAATCCGCCGGAATTTTTAAAGTGAGGTTATATGTTGCTTTTAAATCAGGCTGATCAAAGCAAGGAAAAACTGTCCGCGCTCTATCCGGAACAAACAAAGTATATAAATAATCACTGTTCCTGTTAAGTGCAGCCTCACCAGCCTCAAAACTCAAACCTATTATATTCTCTCCTTGCTTTAGGTATTTAGAATCTATAATCAAGTGTTCTTCCCTATGATCCACCGCTACAGAAACACCGTTTACTTCCAGACTTTTTATCTTTTTAGCATCCTCTCTAAAATCCAGCTGCAATGGATATTTAGTCAATCTAAGTTGAAATGCTATTTCTTCTGTAGCATTTATAATCTCACTCCTATTCTTAGGAATATCCAGTCCGATTTTGTAGTTGATATTACTTAAAGTCAATTTGCGATAAATAGCCAGCTTTTTGGAGACTCCCGTCTCCAATATTGGCTCTGAGAAATATTTCGCACCAGAACAAGAAATAAGAAAGAGCGCTAAAATTGCTATTGTATTACGCAAATTGACCATAGCAACGAATTTAAGATTTTGTTGAATTAAAGCATCAAATAAGTGGTAATTTAGCGTCAACAAAACTTAGATCAGCTCTGTTCAAACTGACTGATCACCTAAAACAAATTTATGATCATGAAAAAGACATTAACAACAGTACTGCTTATTGCGCTAACGGTATCATTACAATCTGAGCTTAAGGCACAAGGTGTAAAAATGCCTCAACCAAGCTCAGGGCAAACCATTTCTCAGGATTTTGGTCTGGGTAAAGTAACTATCAGTTATTCTCGTCCAAACACTAAGGGACGTAAAATCTTTGGCGGATTAGAACCATATGGTTCTGTATGGAGAACCGGTGCTAATTCTGCTACTACCATCGCTTTTACAGAGGCCGTTAAAATTGGAGGAAAAGATCTTGCTGCCGGAGAATATGAATTATTTACCATTCCAGGAGAGAGTGAATGGACCGTAATCATAAACAAAGGATCAAAACAATGGGGTGCCTATGAGTATAAAGAAAGTGATGATATATTGCGCATAAAGGTTAAGCCAACTAAACTTAAGGAGAAAGTAGAAACATTTACTATTCAATTTGCCGATGTTTATCCAAATACTGCCAAATTGCAGTTAATGTGGGAAAATACTGCTTTAACGGTTGATTTATCTACTGATTTTGACGCCAAAGTGATGGCAGGTATTGATGAGGCAATGAAAGGAGAGAAAAAACCTTACTTTCAGGCTGCATACTATTACCTTGAAACTGGAAAAGACTTAAGCAAAGCACTTGAATGGGCTACCGCTGCTGAAACTGCAGATCCTAAAGCGCCATGGGTTAAATTACTAAAAGGACGTGTTCAATTAAAATCAGGAGATAAGAAAGCTGCAGCAGCCACTGCAGAGGAAGGCATAAAATTAGCCACTGAGATTAAAAATCCTGAATATATTAGATTACATACTGGCTTATTAGCTGAGACTAAAAAATAATATTATCCAAAAACATAAATATAAGACAGGATACCATAAATCAGCATCCTGTCTTATATTTATCAAATTATTCAAGCACTATGTGCTTAATATTCCTTCTATCAAATGTATAGCTGATATGAACCTTGCCATCTTTAGTCTGAATTATTGACGGATAACTGAACTCCTTTTTAGTATCGCCATCTTCGAGCTTTAGAATATCATTCCATTTTTCCCCATCTTCCGACAAAGCGACGTTTAATTTATATCGCCCATTAAACCATTCCTTACCTGGAACAGTTGGATTATAAACAATCATATGCTTACCGTCTTTCAATGTTTGAGCATCAGTTCCTGAATTAGGATTCATCAAAGTGGTAGCGCTTAATTTACCCCATGTTTTCCCACTATCTTCCGACCACGATTCAACAACGACCCCCTGTTTACTTCGACATAATATCTGAAGTTTATTTCCCCCATGAATCAATATACTTGGCTGGATTACATCAAATCTACTATCTGCATCAACAGGTATAATCGCCCATGTTTTACCTCCATCTACAGACCGTTCTATATGCACACTCCACTTATCATCAGTTTCAGTACTTGATGGAGACAAAATTGTCCCGTCAGCTAACTCAATAGGTTTATTTTTTATTGGTCCCAACACCCCTTCCGGCAAACGGGTTTTAGCAGACCATGTTTTGCCATTATCATCAGAAGTTCGCACCATTCCCCACCATTCTCTTGGCGAGGGCCCTTCTTTATAGAACAAAAAAAGTTTTCCCTTCTTTGTTTTAAATAATACCGGATTCCATAAAGGAGAAGACCATTCACCATTCACTTTACCATCGGCAACGGCAACAGGGCTAGTCCATTTTCCCTGTTCATTTATAGATAGCCAGATCCTTACATCTTTACTTCCTTCATGACTACCACCAAACCATGCAGCCATTAATTTTCCTCCATCAATTTCAACCAATGTAGATGCATGGCATTGATCAAATGGGGGATTGTTAAATATCAGTTCATCAGTTACCTTTTTCCATGCATGCTGTCCAAATACCGTAACAGTAGAAACAGTTAAAACAAAAGCAGTTAAAAAACTTCGTATCATATTAAATATTATTTTTCTCCCCGGCAATTCCTGTTTTCTTCATCATACTCTGAATAATTACCGACAAAAGAACTACCAATAAACACCCAATCACATTTAGCCATAGGTAAGCAACAAGATCAAGTTTACCAATAATTATAATCACCAGTTCCGTTGCTAAAGCTGCAAAAAACACAGCCCTACCATTTACATGCCGTACATAAAAAGCAACTAGAAAAACACCAAGTATGGTACCATAAATATAAGAACCAAGTATGTTCACAGCCTCCAGCAAATTACCTATCTTACTTGCGTAAAGTGCCATAACAATGCAAATCACACCCCAAAATACTGTTGCAAGTCTGGAAGCCTGCAAGTATTCATGATCTGAAGCATCTTTCTTAATCAGACGCTTATAAATATCAATCACTGTTGTGGATGCCAATGAATTTAGGGCACTGGCAGTAGATCCCATTGAAGCGAGAAATATGATCGCAATCAATAATCCTATAAGTCCCTGTGGCAAATATTGAGTTACAAAACTTAGAAATATATAGTTATTATCTTTTGTATTTGCATGCTCATCATTCTTAACCATTAAGTCAGTAGCTTGTTTTCTTATCGACTTCTCCTTCTCGTCTGCCTGTTGCAATGCCTTTCTCTGCCGGTCAATCAACGATTTATCATCTTTGTCCAAAGCAACATTCATTTTATTAACCTCAACTTGCTTTTCTTTAAAAGCCACATCATAGTCGGCCTTTATTTTATTCAGTTCAGGATTATATTTACTATTCTCCAGCTTGTTCAGCTCAAAACTGTTAAAGAATATGGGTGGTTTATTATATTGATAAAAAGTAAAAACCAATACGCCTATCAGCAATATCAGGAACTGCATAGGTATTTTAACAAGGCCATTCATCAATAAGCCCAGTCTGCTCTGACTAACAGATGCGCCAGATAAATAACGGCCAACCTGACTCTGATCAGTTCCAAAATACGATAATTGTAGAAAGAAACCTCCCAGTAAACCTGTCCATACAGTGTATTGATTATTCGGATCAAAGGTGAAGTCTATCGCATTTGCCCTACCCATTTTACCAGCTATATTTATCGCTTTCACAAAGCCAATATCTGCAGGTAGTAAATGAACTACCATAATACCCGCAGCAAACAAACCACAAAATATAATGCTCATTTGAAGCATCTGCGTATAGGAAACTGCTTTTGTACCCCCATAAACAGTATAGAACACCACTAAGCTTCCAATAAACAAAGTAGTGTAAGTAGTATTGATATTTAAAATAGTAGAAAGGATAATTGAAGGGGCATAAATGGTAATACCAGTAGAAAGTCCTCTTTGCACAAGAAAAAGAAATGCGGTTAAAGCCCTTGTTTTAAGGTCGAACCGCTGTTCAAGATACTCGTAAGCGGTATATACCTTTAAACGATGAAAAATAGGCACAAACGTGATACACAAAACGATCATTGCCAATGGTACACCAAAATAAAACTGTACAAAGCTCATCCCCGAAGAATACGCCAAACCAGGTGCAGATAAAAAAGTAATTGCACTGGCTTGGGTAGCCATAACTGACAGACAAACATGGTACCAAGGCAAAGATTGGTTACCCAGTAAATAGCCCTGAATGTTTTGAGCCCCACGGCTTTTATAAATGCCGTAAACTACAATTACAACGAGTGTAAGAATTAATACTGCCCAATCTATAACACTCATTCGAAGTATTTTGTAAATGCGTAAAAAATCAGGATCAGAAATACAAGCCAGCCTATCAGTAACCGGTAAAACTGTTTCCAGGTTTTAACAAAAGGCGGCAACTCTTGCTCTGGTTTCTCTGGTACCGGGTTGTCATGTTCTGCCATGCTGTTATTATATTACTTCTTAACTGATATTAAATTCACAAAGAGTCTATAAGCACCCGGCACGCCTGCGGGCAGTTGTCTGAAAAATGATAAACCAGTATAAACAAATCTACCCTTGCCATAATCTGCAATAATTAAAGACCCTGTCTTCTCACCTTCACCATCATCATGCATGCTCAAAACGGTCCTGTACTTTTGATCAACATCGGTAACAAAATACAATCCTCGCTCCTGTACCCAGCCTTCAAAATCTTTATCTGTAATTTTATTCGGATAGTTCAAAGCAGGATCATCAGATTTTAGTATTGTAACTTTGGCATCTTCCTCTGTTACCCTATCTCGAGACAGGCCAAAAGGGTATGGACCTAAGTTATCTAGTCGCAAAGGGCCATTTACATTATACTGAATCAGTAAAGTCCCACCATCATTTACATACTTCATCAGTTTGGGCTGCATGCTTTTAATCTGTTCACTTACATTATATAACCTAACACCAGCAATTATTGCATCGAATCCTGAAAGATCTCCATTCACAACCTGTCCTGCGGTTAGGTTAATTACCTCGTAACCAATCTGTTTTAATGACTCCTGAACTAAATCTCCCGCTCCTGCAATATAACCTATGCGTTTTCCTGCCAACTTTAAGTCTACCTTATCCACCTTTGCCTCAGCAAATGGAAAAAGTGTTTGAGTAGGAATATGCTCATAGTCTATTACATGCAAAGCACGATTGTATGTTTTGCCATCAACAACAACATTTAAAACTAAATTACCGTTAATGGTACTCCCTGCTGGGGTAATTGTAAATTCAACGGTCTGTTCTTCACCTTTTTTAGCCAGGTTAAAGCTAATATTTTCAGGAGCAACCTTCCATCCCATTGGAATTGCGGGCTTCAATACTCCTACTGCATTATCCTTAAAACTTCTGAGCTGAATAGCTATTCTTTTAGGCTCATTATTAATAAAAACAAATGCCTTTTCACCCATAGTAGCAGTTACAGGGGGCGCAATTACTAAAGGTTTATAAATTTCACCACGTACCTGGTCCGTATATTTATAAACTACAGGTCGTTTCTTTTCAATCACCTGATCACCTATTTTGATCCGGAATAAACCGCTTAAGCCTATTGGATTTTCTGCAAGCCCAATCTTTGACAATGAATCAACTACATACGAACCTAAAGTATGTCTCTTTTCCAGCCAGTAAGGCTGAGTAATTTTTATACCTGAAGTTGATATAGTTTTATCCTGAGAAACAAATTGATTAGGCGGCAAATCAAAAGAAGCTTTGCTATTAATTTCCTCAATACTCATCTTTAAGGGGAAACCTTGTTTAGCCCTTGCAATAGCCTGTATTCTAACGTCAACAGGAGCATCTAAAGCATAAGATGAACTTACCGCAGCACTTTCAAACCAGATTCCCGCACAAGCCAGGATCAAGTCGTCCAGCAAATCTTGTTTAAAGGGCTTTCCTTTTACCAGTTGCTTAAGCTTTAAAAGTTTTATTACCGATTTAGATGGATCGGCAACATCGTATTCAGCATTAATTTCAGAAACAAGTTTTTGTATCTCTCCATTTCCAGGATTCCGATTAAGGGTAAAATCTACGCCCTCAAATATATCTTTAGACGCCTTCTCACCAGCTACATAACTAAAAAACTCTATAGCTGATCCACGTTGTCTGGAAGAACCAAAGCCCTGGCTTCTATGATTAGATCTACTTTCGGCAGCAATCTCTCCATAGCTTTTACCCAACAGAGCGTTATAACCGCCCACATCAATTTTCAGCTGATCATCTGAAGTGGTATTATTACCTCCAAAATTAAAGGTATTCCAAAGAATGCGTTTTGCCTGCCATGGCTTTACAAAAGCAAGCTGTTCAGGAAATTGCTTAGGATCAGCAGCCGCTACAAAAGCTTCATGAGCCAATATTGCAGAACCAGAATGGTGTCCGTGACCTGCGCGTGAATCTTCAGGAAAGCGGGTAATGATCACGTCAGGCTGAAACTTACGAATCACCCAAACTACATCGGCAAGTATTTTTGATTTATCCCAGATCTTAAAACTCTCATCAGAATTCTTCGAAAATCCGAAGTCGTTTGCTCTTGTAAAGAATTGTTCAGCACCATCTGTACGTCTGGCGGCCAGCAATTCCTGAGTACGGATCAACCCAAGTAATTCAGCCTGTTCATTACCTATAAGATTTTGTCCGCCGTCGCCCCTGGTTAATGATAAATAACCGGCTCTAACTTTTTTCTCTTTAGCCAGATAGCCTAGTAAGCGGGTATTTTCATCATCAGGATGTGCAGCAATATATAAAACACTGCCAACAACATTTAATCCTTCAAGGCCTTGTTTAATCTCAGCAGCATTAAGTTGCTGCATATTTTGGGCTTTAATTAACGAAGGAACCAGCGCAGTAAGCAGGAGTAAGCATAAACGTAACTTCATATACATATCTTAGATTACATTTTATGTAACCTCAAGATAGCCCGAAAATAATTAAAAAACATTAATCCGAAGTGTTATTAAAAACTAAACTCCGTAACAATCATGCAAAAATACTACGGTTCTTATAGGAGAATTTTGCTGCTTACTTCTTTATCAATAGTAATAAAGCCCGGATATTTCACTAATCCACCGGCAACTTTAATACTTGGTCTGATTTTAAGTGTAAGTATCCCTTTCTTTTCGGGTCCATTCTTTCCAGATTGAATAAACTCAGTGATTTCCCTCATTACCTTGCTATCGGAGATAAACGGATAGATATTTACTTCCATATCAACCGGGACTACCGTAGCCTGTCCCGCAGCAACATTTACTTCCTGATTTACAAAACCGGCAGCAAGTTCTTGTCTGTTAATCAATATTTTGTACTCAAACTGATTAATAGAAGCATCATCACCGGAAGGATTTTTTACTTCCAGGTTCAACCGAGCTCTTAATGGAACATCTTTTCTCAATAATCCCAGAGCAAGTCCCGGAAGGCTACCCAAATTAATATCCTGATTGCTGATCATCTTTTTCACATCAGCTCCTGCCAGAGTAATCTCATCAGCCGAAGTGATCCTATATTTACATCTTTCAAGTGCTTTTATTTGTCGTGCCTGTTTGTTTATACCACAACCAGCTACCCCTATCGCCATCAGGCAAACTAATAATATCTTTTTCATAACAGCTATAACGGATTATTCAGTAAAATTATACAAATCTTTTTTTACTACCGTCTGCGGCCATTCATATTGCGGCTTATTAAATGATCAATGCTATACTTACCTGAGCCAGCAACAAGTAAAAACAAGTAAGTAAGCAGGTAATGAAATGCAAGTTCTTTCTTCTCAAATGCATCTGGTGCATGAATAATAAGACTAGCCACAAGCATAAGTATAATCAGAGGTATTACTGCAAATCTGGTTCCCAGACCTAACAAAACTAAAACGGAACATACAACTTCAGCAAACACGGTTAATACCAGAGAAGCTGTTTGACCAAGACCTATAGGATCTGCAAACTGAATCTCACCTCCTGCCAAAAGCCATGGTAATTTTTGAAGACCATGCGTAAGCATAAATGCAGCAATAGCAATACGTGTAATAAGCAGCATAAAATGTACGCCCTCATTGTTGAAATTAGTGTTAAATAGTTTTCTCATGTTTAAACTTTCAGTTTTTCAGTTGATGCTAAATATATAAATTTTGGTGATTATTTAATTGTAAGTGATTTAATAAATCCCGAAATTGCATCCTGAAGGATTAATTTCTTCTCCGGATCGGGCTTTCCTACTTTCTGGATCATCTCTATTGAAACCAAACCATGCAGTATTGAGAGATAAGTATGGTACTTTAGAAAATAGTTGGTTTCGGTATTATTGCTCGAAGCAATTGCTTCCTGAATAGTTGTGATCATAATACCAGTCATGTATTTCATTTCGGCAATTTGATTTACCATTTCACATGCAGGTATCCCAAGGCCAAACATCAACTGATAGTATTCCTTGTGTTCAAAAGCAAAATCCCAGTAAGCATGAGCAATGGCCTCCAGTTGTTCTGATGGCTCAGTATATTTATTCTTTACTTCAAGCAGCGCATCTGCGAGTTTTTGAAATCCCTCTTTAGTAAATTCCAAAAGAATAGCCTCCTTATTCTCGAAATGATTGTAGATAACCGGAATACTGTATTCGATGGCGTCGGCAATTTTACGAATAGATAAAGATTGCCAGCCATCAGTTAGCACTTGTAGCCAGGCAGCTTCAAGTATGCTAGCCCTGAACTCTTCCTTTTGTCTGATCTTACGTTCTGCGATTCCCATACTAGTTTAATTTTAGTTAACAGTGTTAACAAAAGTAATGGGTTTAAGATACAATTAAAACTTGAAATGTTTTTCTGACTTAATTACAACAATATTTTTTTCCAATGCGTATAAAGCGAATAACTAAAGCCACTAAGTTTTAATCGTTCTAAAAGTCAAATTAATTCTAGGTTGGGTTTCAATTACCGTCTTCGGAAGCCTGTGCTCCCAATAATGCTGGGTCTCTCCTTTCATAATCAGCAAGCTGCCGTGGGTTAATTCAATAGAAACGATTGGCAGTTTATCTTTGTAATTTCTGAATTGAAAAATTCTTGATGCCCCAAAGCTAACAGAAGCAATCACAGGAAATTTACCCAGATTCCTTTCATTATCTCTATGCCAGCCCATATAGTCCTTACCATCGCGATAGTGGTTCAACAGGCAGGCATTAAATTTAGTATCAAAAGCTGTTTCAATATTTTCTTTTATTCTCTGTAAGGTCGATGTCCACGGCAAAGCATTCATGGTAATACCAGAATAAGTATAGCTAACATCCTCATCCCCATAAAAGGCGGTAAAACGAGGCTGAAGAACGGTTTTTCCGAAAATCTTTATGGGCTCCTGTTTCCATTCGGTTTCCTCAGTTAACTTATCCAGATACATATAACTATCATCCTCCATAAAAAAACCCGGATGAAAAAATGCTTCCCCGGGTATTGTTAATAGATTTACATGATCACCATAGATTTTTTCCATGGATGCAATTTAGGCAATTAATCTCTGTTCCAAAATGCAGGCGGCTCTATACCTAGACTACGCAAATACACAGTGGCCTGCGCACGATGATGAATTTCGTTATCGATAAAATAAAGGATAATACCATACGCCTCTCCTTCATATTGACCAAATGCCAATACTACCTCCTGAAATTTCTCTTCTGGAATCTGTGCCCAGTAAGTATTGATCTCATCTGTTATCCTATCCCATTCCTTTAACAGCGCTTCCTTGGAATTCACTTCAGTTTTTCCTGTGTGATGATCCATTTCATTAATGGTTGTCCACTCGTCGGTAGCAATGCCTTTCACCCCCGGACCAGACATGCTGGTAATTTCACTTATTAAACCGGCAAACGGACGCATCCCTCCAACAGAATAATTAAATAATTTATCTTCCGGAAAAGCCTCAATCACACGTCTTGTAAGTCTGCGGTGGCCTTGCCAATGGTCTAACAAAGCATTAGAGTTAATAAATAAAGGCGTCAAAACTGTTTCTGCGGTTGTGTTAATCGTAGTCATAATGTAGGGTTTTTAGTGGTTAATCTCATTTCTTATACAAAGAAAACCACCTCCACTGACAACCCTATGGCAGTCTGTTTTTAAATAAAAAAAATTAACTACATTTGTAAAAAAATAAAATCATGCTACGTCTTAAATATATCCAAAAGAATAACATTAGCCGGTCTCCTTGGCTCATGGACTTGGGTATGGATTTTAGTTTTAACTAGAATACGCTAAGACCTAAACAAAAATCATTTATTTTATTATAATCAATTTGCTATGGCTATTTAATCCTTAGCAAATCATACATATATCCTTATGGACATTTTATACACTGTAGAAGAAAAGTATCTGCAGGCAATAGAAGAACTTCATTATGGCGAGCTGCCAAAAGCGCTTCACTTTTTTCATGAAATCGTTAATTCAGATCCGGAGTATGCCAGAGCATATTATCAATTGGGTAGTTTTTATTATTATCAGTTCAAAAATTACCAAACTGCCGGCTACTATTATAAAAAGTGCATAGAACTGGAGGCTGATTTCCCTGATGTTTATGAACATTATCTAAAGCTGTTGATCACATTAAAAATGCATAAATTAGCTCAAAACATAGCTAAAAAGGCATTAACTGTTCCAGGAGTTTGTAAAGCTCACATTCATGAGAGCCTTGGCTTAAATGCTGAGGAATTACAAGACTTCGCTACAGCAAAAGAGCACTACAAACAAGCGGCGCTAGCAACTGCCTCACAAACTGAGCACGAACTATTCCAAGATCATTTAAAGCGTATTAAAGATAAGCAGACAGCAAATCTAAATATGGTTTATGCTTATCAGAGTTAGTTGATTAAATCAACTAACTCTGATTTTTAATTCTATCAAAAGAAATTATTTATGTTTTTTATCTCCGGTATATATCATTTCACCAGCTTTAACCTTAAGTTTCAGGTCATTTTCTGCCGGAGGTTTAGGACATTGATAGCCATCGCTATAAGCACAATAAGGGTTGTAGGCCTTATTGAAATCGACCTCAATAAAATTTCCTGAAATATCCTGGCTGCTTAGGTCAATATACCTTCCACCACCGTATGATTCCTCCGAGTTGGTTTCATCAGTAAATGGCAGAAATAAATGATCCTTATATTCGGCAATTTTCGATAAAGAAATGCTTTTATATATAGTAAGCTTCTGGGGTTCGCCATTTAATTTAAAACTAAGAATTGCATAACGTATATATTCCCTGCTAGTACCTGTGTAGGTTGGCATTTGGAATGATGTTTCGTTTATTAAAAGCTCTACATTCGCTTTTATCCTATAGTTACTATCGGCTTCAAAAAAATGTAAATTCTTTAGATCACCTTCCTTTAGCGGTGAACGGGTATCCTTCAAAAAATCTGCCTTGTAATTTTCGCGGTGCGTTGCAATCTGTGTTTTATAATCTTGTGCAAAACTGTTCAGTTGAATCATCATAAACAGTATAAAGCAGTATCTAATCATATCATTAAAATCTAGTTTACAAAGCTATCAATTTATATATTAGAAATCCCACTCAGGTATGTGGCATTCTGTTTGTTGCTTAGAATAACATAACATTAAACTAGTAATACTATGGCTACATTCTCAGAAATCATTAAAGGTGATAAACCGGTACTTGTCGATTTTTATGCTACATGGTGTGGCCCATGCAAAGTTATGGCGCCCATTCTGGACACATTAAAAAAACAAGTTGGAGAGACTGCAACCATTCTAAAAATAGATGTGGACAAGAATCAAGCCGCTGCTGCCGCATACGGTGTGCAAGGTGTACCTACTTTTATACTCTTTAAACAAGGTAAAATTCTTTGGAGGCAATCTGGAGTTGTTCAGGCAACGCAATTACAGCAGCTCATCAACCAATACGCTTAGGCACCAAACACCATCTATTTCTGGCCCAAATAAGCAGCAATTACTTTTAGGCGCATCTTATTAAGATCAGTCGTGTTCGTATTGGATAAGAAAATAAAAGTAAGATCTTTATCAACAAGGTGTACCCAGTTCGCATTATGTCCGTACCCTGCTCCCTGCCTTTCAGCAAATATGGTATTTACATTTCCGAATTTCTTAGGGTATACCCAAAATCCAAAAGCAACATCTCCAAGCTTTTCATCCCCCTTAAGCATTACATCCACCGTCTCAGGTTTTAATATTTTATGATTAAAAATTGCCTGATCAAACAACAGCAAATCCTGCGGCGTTGAGTACATAGCTCCCGCAGAATAGAAATTATCCATATAATAATTTGTTGGCATATAAAGATCTGTTACACTTGAATCTCTATTTGAATAACCATGATCTATGCCTTTTATGATGTCCTCATGATGAAGGTAATCTGTATGAAACATTTTTAAAGGCAATAATATTTTTTCTTTTAGCACCTGCTGGTAACTTTTTCCATAAATATTCTCTATTATTTTACCCAGGATAATGAAGTCGCCATTATTATAATTGAATTTAGTACCTGGCGTATCTATTAATTTTTCTGAAAGGAATTTATTTATAAAAGTATCCAGAGGCCAGATTGTTTTATCATAAGCCTCATGTATCATTTCCGGAGAACTAATATCCCTATGAAACCTTCCACTACTATAGGTAAGTAAATTCCTGATAGTAACTTTTCTTGCAGCTTCGCCCTTATATTCAGGATAATATACAGAGATTGTTGAATCTAAATTTATTCTTTTTTGTTCATAGAGCTGCATGATCAGTACAGCCGTGAATGTTTTGGTTAACGACCAAATGTGAAATCTTGTATTTTCGGAATACCTGATATCATTAACCCTATCTGCTATTCCCGTATATTTTAAATACTCAATTTTCCCACCCCTTGCAATTAGCACTGCGCCGTTAAAGTTTCGCTGTTTTACACAGGAATCAACTACCTCCTGAACTTTTTTAATTTGTCCGGAAGCACAGTTTGCAAGGAACAGAAGTATTACCAGGTTTATAGCTCTTGTCAAAGGCATTTACCCATTAATAGCATCTTCCAGTTTAGAGCCGTCTTTTGTTAAAACTTCAAAATGATGGCTTTTAGATAGTTTTAAAAGGTGACCAATAAAATCGGTCGCTGTAGGATAAACATGTTTATCGAATTTAAGAATGGTTTCGATCTTGTTAACTGCGTTAACATACTCGTCTTTGATTTCTTTTTGATTCATAACGTACTGCTTTACAGATAAAAAATAAACAATACAAGATACAAATTAATTCGTTCATCAAATAACCATAGAATATAGTTACAATTATATTACAACTAGATAGGCTATAAAAAGAAAACAGGAATGGTCCTACCGACCATTCCTGTATATCTAAATTAACGCTCTCCATATAAAGACGCATTTAGAAACAAAATATTGTATACGCCTTTAAAAATTTTTAGTTGATCCATTTTTGCCTATATAAAGATCAAACTCTATAAATTGCATTTAACTATAAAACCTATGGAAGGAAATGATGATAAAATCTCGGCAAGAAGACTAAAAGCCATTTTTGGTGGCTCCATAGGTAATCTTGTAGAATGGTACGACTGGTATGCCTACTCTGCTTTTGCAATTTATTTTTCCGCCTCCTTTTTTCCTGAAGGAAACCCCACTGTACAGTTAATAAATACCGTAGGGATATTTGCTTTAGGTTTTTTAATGCGCCCACTTGGAGGCTATATTTTTGGTCGCGTTGCCGATCGCGTTGGTCGTAAACAATCCATGACACTTTCTGTATTATTGATGTCGCTGGGTTCTTTTCTAATCGCCCTAACGCCGACCTATAAAACCATTGGCATTATAGCACCCATCCTTTTGTTAACCGCAAGATTGCTTCAAGGCTTAAGTGTTGGTGGCGAGTATGGCGTATCTGCGACCTATTTAAGTGAAATGGCCACCAAAAACAGACGCGGATTTTACTCAAGTTTTCAATATGTAACTTTAATAGGGGGCCAATTACTAGCCCTCGCTATTCAATTAATCCTGCAAAGAGTACTACTATCTGAAACTCAACTTCAGGAATGGGGTTGGCGTATTCCATTTGTATTCGGTGCCATCCTTTCCATTGTTGCACTTTATCTTAGGAAAAACCTCGATGAGACAAAAGCATTCGAGAACCAAAAGCAACGCGGAAATGAAAAGAAAGGAACTATAAAAGAATTATTAAAACATCCCAAAGCGGTAATTACCGTAATAGGATTAACACTAGGCGGTACCCTCGCCTTCTATACCTACACAACTTATATGCAAAAGTTCCTTGTCAATACTGTACACATGACAAAAGAACAATCTACATTGATGTCGTTTTTAACACTACTCATCTTTGCATGTTTGCAGCCTTTATTCGGAGCATTGTCCGACAAAATAGGAAGGCGACCACTCCTCATTGCTTTTGGTGTATTAGGCACCATATGCACAGTTCCATTGCTTACAACGCTAAGTCACACCACCTCACAGTGGCAGGCGTTTTTTCTTTTAATGATTGCATTAATTATTGTTAGTGGCTATACCAGTATCAACGCAGTAGTAAAAGCCGAACTATTTCCAGCCCAGGTTAGAGCCCTTGGTGTTGGATTACCCTATGCGCTAACTGTTGCCATCTTCGGGGGATCAGCCGAATATATCGCTTTGCAATTAAAAGATTGGAACCATGAAGAATATTACTACTGGTACATCACCATCTGTATTTTCATATCCCTGATGGTGTATATTTTTATGAAGGATACAAAGAAGACTTCGAAACTAAATCAGGACAGTTGATAAATAAATTTTCGGGTTACTGTTTTAAGGAAGGCATTGCTGTTCGATGCAGGAACAACAATGCCTAAAAACCAAATATAAGCATGTCTACAAATCTTAATAGACATAATTAAAACGAAAAGTGCGAAACAAAAATTTATTTATGAGACTACAATTTAGGCACACAATTCTATTAACAAAAGTCCTATTCTCTTGATTCAAAAACAAAGAATACTATACATTCCGCACTTTTTCCGGCTATTAAGTTTTCGACAATTTTTTGTTTGGCATTTTGACTCATAAAAAATAAAATTCCAAATTTTGTATTTAATCAAGCTCAATCCATCACAGGATTATGAACAATAGGTAGCTTTGCAAACCTGATTACCTCAACACTTGGAAAACCGAAATCCTCCACTACTTTACCCAATATCAGGTAGCAACCTTTTCCTCTAAAAGGATAAGTAGGCGTGCTGTTGGGAAAATGTGTAGTATCAAAGAAATTTCCATCTGCGTCCAGAAAAGTACCAAACCACATTTTCTTGTTGTTTTTCGTATGCACAGTCTTTTCACAAACATACAATCCCACCATTTTTACCGTTTGTCCAACATATTGAATCAGGTTGTCTGTGCACACATCTCCTCTGTATGGGGTTTTCAATAGATCAAACATAGAAAGCGACAAAGGAAACCCAAGCAGTTCCAGCTCATGATAGGCATCTTCAAGCTTGGTATTAATCAGCTCTGGCAGCATATAATGTTTACTTTCCAAATGAAAAAGTTCTGCATGATTAACAGGCTTAACTTTACCACCCAACATCATATGCACCTCCCACAACAAAGTTTTCTTACTCTTACCTGTAAACCTTAAAGCTGCCACCCTAATTAAAATGATTACCTGTTCCAGTCCCATCCCAGTACGTTTTACAAAATCCTCCAGATCAATAAATGCACCATTTCGCTTAACCTCATCGGGAATTAATTCTATAAATCTATTCTCAAGTCCCTGTATACCAATAAGCCCCAGGTAGGCATCATTCCCTTTAATGGACACTCCAGAAGTACTTACATTTACACATGGCAAATGCACCTTTGCACCCGCTTTTTGCAATTCATGAACATACAACCAACGCGTATAAAACCCGCCGTAATTATTCAGCACCGCAACCATAAACTCCCGGGGATAGTAGGTTTTTAAATGTAAACTCTGATAACTTTCTACTGCAAAACTCGCTGAATGTGCTTTAGAGAAACTATAACCCGCAAAAGAGAATACCTGTCTCCATACCTCGGCCGTAATGGCCTGTGGCCTGCCCAATGCCTTTGCTCCTTCATGAAACTTTTCTACCAGCTTATTGAATTCTATTTTCGAGCGATATTTCCCACTCATCCCCCGTCTCAAAATGTCTGCATCCGTACCATCCATCCCCGCATAATGAATACAGATCTTAATCACATCTTCCTGATAAACCATTACCCCAAAAGTATCTTCCAGTTGTTCCTTCATTACCGGATGCAGGTATTCTACAGCATCTGGTTTATGAAAATTCTGAATGTAAGCCTTCATCATACCTGATTGTGCAACCCCAGGTCTAATAATACTGCTGGCCGCAACCAATGTCAGGTAATTCTCGCAGCCCAGCTTGGTAAGCAATTGCCGCATTGCCGGCGATTCGATGTAAAAACAACCAATGCTATTGCCAGATTTTAACTTGTTATTCAGGTTAGCATCGTTCATAAACGTCTTTACCTGATGGATATCTATTTTATATTGCTGATTTTCCTCCACCAGCCTCACTGCTTCTTTGATATGCCCTATCCCTCTTTGGCTTAGTATATCGTATTTATCGTAACCAATCACCTCCGCCTCGTACATATCCCATTGTACAGTGGGCATTCCTTTGGGTGGTAAATCCAATGCAGTGTAATAAGTAATCGGTTCTTCCGAAATCAGTACGCCACCAGCATGAATACTTCTTTGATTGGGCATCTCCTTCATCATTTCGTATATGGCGTTAATCTTTTCAAAAGTAGGATTGTTTCTGTTTTCCGTTGCTTTAGCCGGATCTGTAAAGCCCTCAATCTCAGCTTTTGGCAGGCCCATTACTTTACCAATCTCACGAATAATGGAGCGGTCTTTAAAGGTACTCATCGTGCCTAGCAGCGCAGTATGGTCTTTTCCGTAACGCTTAAAAATATAATCCTGCACATCTTCACGCTCATCCCAGGAATAATCAATGTCAAAATCCGGAGGCGAGGTACGTTGTGCATTCAGAAACCGCTCAAAATACAAATCGAGTTCCAGCGGATCTACGTCAGTGATACGCAAACAAAAAGCCACGGCACTATTAGCTCCTGAGCCCCTGCCTACATGATAATAACCCTTAGACATGGAATAACGAATAATATCCCAGGTGATTAAGAAATAGGCACAATACCCCAGGTCATTAATTACCTTCAGTTCGTTCTCTACTTTTTTCAGTGCCTCCTTATTGTTCTTTCCATAACGATAAATCAGACCTCCCATTGCCAGCTTTTCAAGCAGTGCTTTATCATCATTCTTACTCCCGGTAAAGGTTTTACGGTTCAGGTGCACTTTCCCCTCCGCATAATTCATCCTGCAGCTATCCATCAGTTTCCGTGTATTGTCTAGAATGAAAGTATATTTACTAAATCTAGCTTCCAGCTCCCCTGCGGGCAGAAATATATCGGTACTACTGCATTTATCTTCAGGCCCAATCATCGTAAGCAGCGTATTCAAATCTACCCCTCTCAAGTACTCATGTAAGCGGTATTCGAGCCTGTCGGCCACAAAAACAGGTTGTAATGCAAGTAATTTATCTTTTATATGATTGATCTCCTTGCCGTGCAAGCTATGCAGCTCATCATAGCGAATCCCCAGATATTCATTTTCGCCTAATGGTTCCGTTACATTATCACCTGCATAGGGGTAAATTACAACTGCATTTTTAAAGGGTTTTACCTTATCGGGCAGCTCTTTCTGTTCCAGATTATGCTCAGTCAGGAAATCATTTAACTCCTTCATCCCTTCCTTATCCTTGGCAACCCCAATATAAAGTAATTGCTTATTTCGTCTAAATTCAACACCTCCAATGGGCTTAATACCGCTCTTATTACATGCTCTCATAAACTCCATGATCCCCGTTGAGTTATTGATATCTGTAAGCACCATCTGCGTAACCCCTCGAGAAGTGGCTTCCTTTATGAGCTTTTCGATAGACATAGTGCCATAACGCAAGCTATATTGAGAATGAACGTTCAGGTACATGGCTTATAATTCAATATTCAACACAGATGCCCTTGTTACTGCCTTTTCTCCAAATCGCTTGCGAATCCTGTCCATTGCCTGCACCAGGCTATATTGTTCCTGCGATTCACTATACATATCAATTTGTTCAAATCCGTTTACCAGACTAGACAAACGCACACCAACAAGTCGTAATAACATCCTCTTGGTATATACCTGTTTAAAAAGTTCCTTTGCTTTTTGAATAAGTGTATTATCTAGTGCAGTGTAAGGGATAGATGCCTGCCTGGTAACATCTTCGAAATTAGAATACCTGATCGTTACAGTAATGCAGGCCGCAAGTTTCTTTTTTTCTCTCAGCTGAAATGCAATATCCATTACCATCGAAGTAAGCAGGTTATTGATCATATTTATATCTATAGTATCTGCTTTAAATGTGCACTGTGTGCCAATGCTCTTCTGCTCGGCATATGGAACTACCGGACTATTGTCTATCCCTTTGGCTCTTTGAAGCAGCGATAACCCATTTTTCCCCATCAGCATATTCATCTGATCCGGATGGATCTGGGCCAGTGTATGAATCTTCTTGATGCCCATATCACTGAGTTTTACAAAGGTCTTTTCTCCCAGTCCCGGAATTTTCCTGATTGAAAGAGGATTTAAAAAAGGTTGTACACCCGATGCTTCAACATTCTTCTCCCCGCTTGGCTTACATTCGTTAGTTGCCATTTTGGAAACCGTTTTATTTACCGACAACCCAAAAGAAATTGGTAAGCCCGATTCTTTCATAATAACTTGTCGAAGTTCATGGGCATAAGTCATACAACCATGGAACCTATCCATGCCCGTCATATCTATATAATGTTCATCAATACTGGCTTTTTCAAACAGCGGCGCCCTTTCCCTTATAATATCAGTAATTTCATGAGATGCTTTAGAATAAGCATCCATGCTGCCTTTAATAAAAACCCCATGCGGACACAGCATCTTTGCCATTCTGGCTGGCATCGCCGCATGTACCCCAAATTTTCGGGCCTCATAGCTACATGAAGTTACTACTCCACGATCCGACATGCCGCCAATAATTACGGGTTTTCCAATAAGACTACTATCCTTTTTTAACTCTACAGACACAAAAAATGCGTCCTGATCCATATGAATTATTTGCTTCCCTTCCCTCATGACAAATAAATTTAGGTCACGACAAAACTAAGCTAATAAAATTAGTAAAACAATTATAAAACTAAATATATTAGCGCAAATACAGATTATACTATTCGTTTAAGCAAGCATAAGGCCCGGGACTTCCTTTAGAATTTGATCCTTGTGAGCGGCAGATAGCCAGATATTGGACTCTAAATTTAAAATATCTATATTTTCTTTAAGAAAGTAGTTCCAGCATAATTTCCCATTTTCTTTCTGCGTAGTAACGATATCATGAATAATATCATTTGATATGACAACAGGGGTACTATCTTCTCCATGATTAAATTCAGTTACGTGAACATCTTCTAATAAAACCGTACCCAAAACAGCCGAATTCTCATGGCCCTCACCTTCGGCAGAGATGTTCAGCTCATAAGTATTGGTATCTTTTTTAGAATAACCAGTCACTTCTTCAGAGAATTTAAAGGCTGCGCAATGAGAGTGTTTTGGAATTTTAGCAGCATTCAATTGTTCCCATTCCTTTCGGTCATCCAGATTTTTATGCTCATCACAGTACCATTCAGGGTTGCGTACCCAAATTTTAACGACTATGTTCATACACTATTGCTATTTGATTAGATAATGAAGATAGTAAAAAAAATCTTTACTAATTACAGCACACCTTTCAATTTCGTCCAAACGTTTTCAGCCAGTATCTTCTGTCCCTCGGCGGTAGGATGAATACCATCATTCTGATTTAACTTAGGAATACCCGCTACTCCCTCTAGCAAAAACGGCAGAAAAACCATTTCATTTTTAGCTGCAAGTGTTTTAAACATATTCCTGAAATCAGAAGCATACTTAGCCCCCATGTTAGGCGGCACTTCCATTCCGGTTAAAATCATTTTAGCCTGAGGATATTTCTTTTTAACCTTATCTATTATAGTCTGCAAATTGGCAGTAGTTTCATTAACCGCTATTCCGCGCAAGCCATCATTAGCGCCTAATTCAAGCACAAAAACGGCTATTGGTTGTTTTAGTAACCAATCTATCCGGTTTTTCCCGGCGGCAGACGTTTCTCCACTTAGTCCACCGTTTATTGCTTTATAAGGAAGCTTAAGTGAATCCAGTTTTTTCTGTAAAAGTTCCGGATAAGCCTCTCCTTGTTCCAATCCGTATCCGGCTGTTAAACTTGTACCGAAGAATAGAATATTTTTTTGTTTAACTGGAACTTCGGTAGCAACAGGTGCCGCCTCTGCAGGTTTCGCCTGTAATGGTTCTTTATTTTGGTTATTTCCACATGATGCCAATACAATTGACAATAGTATGATCAGGGCTGAAGCTTTAAAACGTAACATATCTATGTAATATAAATCTAAAATTAGCCATTACTTCTCAGGCCTCGTATATTTAACTATAAAAATACCTATTTATTAATAATATGCCATCAGAAAACATACTCCACATTGAAAATGTAAGTAAAATATATAAAAGTGCCGGAAAAGAACTTACTGTCCTTAACAACGTCAATTTCTCTGTAGAAGGAGGTTCTACACTTGCAATTACAGGTCCATCCGGCAGTGGTAAAACTACACTTCTGGGACTTTGTGCGGGGCTCGACAGATCTACTACCGGCTCCGTTAAGCTAAATGGCATAAAACTAGATGAGCTCACAGAAGATCAGCGGGCAGCGGTACGCAATCGCTACATAGGCTTTATATTCCAAAACTTTCAGCTAATGCCAACCCTTACCGCGCTTGAAAACGTAATGGTACCAATGGAATTGCGCGGAGAGAAAGACATTCGTGCACATGCCATGGATCTGTTAGATAAAGTAGGCCTTGCAGAGCGCTCACATCATTATCCGGTACAACTTTCTGGTGGCGAGCAGCAACGTGTTTCGCTGGCAAGGGCATTTTCCAACAAACCTGCTATACTCTTTGCCGATGAACCTACAGGTAATCTGGATGCCGAAACCAGCGAAAAAATAGAAAAGCTAATGTTTGAACTGAACAGGGATGCCGGAACTACGCTAATCATAGTTACACACGACCTGGAACTGGCTATGCGTACAAACAGGATAATAAAAATAAAAGGTGGCGTAATCATTTCAGACGATCCAAATGCAACAAGATAATTCCGCACTTAAAAGATCTGTAAACATCGGCTGGCTTTTTAAAATGGCCTGGCGTGATGCCCGTCGCAATAAATCCCGACTGTTTCTTTTCGTATCGTCAATTATCCTGGGAATTGCGGCTTTAGTAGCCGTGTATTCATTCAGGGATAATATGCAACGTGATATTGACAATCAAGCCAAAATGCTTACCGGAGCAGACCTGGTGATACAGGCACGCAAACCCGTAAGCGCAAAAGCACAAGCAGCACTAGATACGCTGGGAAATGAAAAGGCTTCGGAAAGAAGCTTCGCTTCAATGATCTATTTCCTTAAAAATGAAGGCAGCAGATTGGTACAGGTACGCGCGCTTGAAGGCAATTACCCATTTTATGGAACCATCGAAACTACCCCTGTAAATGCAGCAAGAACCTTTCAGCAAGAGCGCAGGGCATTGGTTGATAAAACAGTGATGCTGCAGTTCAATGCCAAACCAGGCGATTCCATTAAAATTGGTTCACTTAACTTCTTAATAGCTGGAATATTGGATAAAGCACCCGGGCAAACCGGAATATCTGCTACCGTAGCGCCTGTTGTTTATATCCCGCTAAAGTATCTTGAACAAACCGGATTAACCAAAATAGGCAGCAGAATCCAATACAAGTATTACTACCGGTACAATAAACCATCTGCCGTAGCTGGTCAGGTTAAAAAAATCCAGCGCTTGCTTGATAAAGAAAATCTCGACACAGAAACTGTAGAATCTAAAAAGGAAAGCACCGGAAAATCATTCAGAGACGTGAGCAGATTTCTTGAGCTTTCAGGATTTATTGCCCTCTTATTGGGATGTATAGGTGTTGGAAGCGCTATTCATGTATATATTGGCGAAAAACTAAACTCTATAGCTACCCTCCGCTGTCTTGGTTTAAAAGCCTGGGAGGCATTTTTAATTTACCTCATCCAAATTGTTTTTATAGGATTTATTGGTGCTGTTTTAGGTGCTGCATTGGGCACAATTATACAGTTCGCATTACCGATAGTATTAAAAGATTTCATCCCGGTAGAACTTACCCTACAAATTTCATGGCTTGCCATCTTACAAGGAGTACTGCTGGGCTTGGTCATTTCAGTTTTATTTACTCTGCCGTCGCTCCTTTCAGTACGCATTATCTCTCCATTAAATGCCATCAGGCATTCGTTTGAGAAATCAAACGACCCCAGAGACCCGTTAAAATGGATTGTGTATCTACTCATCCTGCTTTTTGTACTGGCATTTACCAGATTTCAAATGAGCAGTTGGATGCAGGCAGTTGTGTTTACCGGAAGTATCTTAATCTCGTTCCTATTACTTTTTGCTTTATCCAGACTCTTAATGTGGGCAGTAAAAAGGCTCATACCAGCTTCTTCAAGTTATTTATGGAGACAGGGGTTTGCGAATCTCTACCGGCCAAATAACCAAACCCTTATGCTTACCGTATCCATAGGTTTATCGGCAGCATTCATCTGTACACTGTTTTTTGTACAGGGCATTTTAATAAAAAGGGTAACCATATCCTCTGCCGCCAATCAGGCAAATATGATACTGTTCGACATTCAAAATGAACAAAAGGAAGCAATTGCCACATTAACCAGAGATTATAAATTACCGGTAATGAACCAGGTACCGGTTGTAACCGTTAGAATTGAGAAAATCAATGGAAAAACGGCACTTCAGGATACTGCAGGTGATTCCAAACGTGCTTTTCAAGGAGAGCTTAGGGTAACTTTCCAGGACACCCTCACCTCGGCAGAAAAAGTAACCGAAGGTATATGGCAAGGCAAAGCAAAACCGGAAGAAAAGGTCTATGTTTCGTTAGAAGAAGGTTATGCCAGGAACATCCATGTAGGAGTTGGCGATAGTATCGTTTTTAACGTTCAGGGATTACTGATACCTACCGTTGTTGGAAGTTTAAGAGAAGTGAACTGGGCAAGAATGCAAACTAACTTCAGGGTTGTTTTCCCTACAGGTGTATTAGAGGATGCCCCCCAGTTTCATGTACTGATGACACGAATTACTTCAAATGACGTTTCGGCTAACTTCCAAAGCGCTGTGGTACGAAAATTCCCTAATGTATCTGTGATAGATCTGGGTCTTATATTAAAAACTTTAGATGAGTTGTTATCAAAAATAAGTTTTGTAATACAGTTTATGGCTGCTTTTAGCATGGCAACCGGCTGGATAGTACTCATTTCTGCAGTGCTAACAAGCAGGGGCCAGCGATTAAGAGAAAGCGTACTGCTCAGAACCTTGGGAGCCAGTCGAAAACAGATCCTTGTAATTACAGCCATAGAGTACTTATTTCTGGGCGCATTTTCTGCCGGTGCAGGAATAATTCTTGCTCTTGGAGGCAGTTGGCTCCTAGCTGTATTTAGCTTCGACACCAGCTTTACTCCTTCTCTATTACCGATACTATTGTTGTTTATCCTAATCTGCTTTTTGGTTGTACTCACGGGTGTTTTAAGTAGCAGAAAAGTATTAAATACTCCGCCTTTAGCTGTATTAAACGCTTAAACTAAAATTGATGATAGTTTATTCAAAAATATGCAACGCACATCCATTCAAAAAGCTATTTTTGCGCCCCTGTTAAAACATCAGCATTAGTTTTAGCGTTACATTATTATTGCAATGGAATTATCATCAAAAAACTCATCTAAAGAAGCCATACGAACTACTCAGTTAGGTATTATTATCAGTATCGCTTTAATATTTATAAAGGGTCTTTCAGGATATCTTGGCCATTCCTATGCACTTATTGCAGACGCTACCGAATCTGGTGCCGATGTGGTTAGTTCAGGGTTATTATGGCTGGCACTTATATATGCTCAGCGCCCTGCCGATCAGGGACACCCATACGGACATGGTAAAGCCGAACCCATCGCTGCCTTATTAATAGGCCTTTTTTTGATTGCAGCCGCAGGTTGGATTGGATATCATTCTATATATTATATCAGAACACCTCACGGATTACCTAAAAGCTATACCTTAATTGTATTGCTGGTAGTAATCCTCTCTAAAGAACTTTTATTCCGCTATGTACTTAAAATCGGAAAACGATTGAACAGTCAGGCCGTAAAAGCAGATGCTTATCATCACCGGAGTGATGCAATCACCTCTATTGCAGCATTTATCGGAATTGTAATTGCTCTTGTATTAGGTAAAGGCTATGAAGGGGCAGACGACTGGGCAGCATTAATGGCTTGCGTATTCATCATTTATAATGCAATAAAGATTATCCGTCCGGCATTTTCAGAAATTATGGATGCCGCCCCATCACCAGAATTTATAGCAGAAATTACCGAGATAGCTGCTCAGCACATCGAAGTAAAAGAAGTAGAGAAATGCTATGTAAGAAAAATGGGCCTACAGTACTATGTAGATATGCACATAGAAGTAGATGGAACCATTGATGTATTTACTGCCCACCAGGTAGCCCATCAGGTTAAAGATGAGCTTCTGGCCTCAGATTTAAGTATTAAAGATGTAATTATACACGTTGAGCCACACTCGGCGTAATGACCTTAATCCCATTTTTCCCTGCTATTATTGCTTTTGTAGCTATTCCGTAAAACAAAGAATGCTCCACAACACCAGGAATCATTTTAACCTGAACGTTAAGTTTTTCTAATTCCGGCAATTCTGCAAAGTGAACATCAGCCAGCAAATTTCCATTATCTGAAATAACAGCGCCGTCCTTTTGAGTACTCATACGTAGCTTTATGGCTGCTCCTGGAAACTCAAACGACAATCTTCCCAGTACCATTTGCAAAGCCTGAGGTAATATCTCCAGCACCAAAGGATAAGTAGCATCCAGCTTCGCTACAAATTTCCCCTCATCTCCTATCAATATGAAATCCACAGCCATAGATGCCAATATTTTTTCAGTAGTATGGATACCACCTCCACTTTTTAAAGCATTCAATCCTTCATCAAACTGATCACAGCTATCAAAATAAACATCTATTTTTTTAAGTAACGCTGGTGATTGCACCTTTAATCCGCATTGCTGCAAATAAGCAGTGGTTTTAAAAGACGACGAAGTAAAAGTAACACCCGCAACCAAATCCTCATCCTGTTTCACCATATCCACCAGGTGAGATACCGTTGTTCCTGCACCCAAACCTACAATCTGGCCTATTTTAATAAAAGGCAGGGCCGCCTTTGCTGCTTCTATCTTATAATCGATCATGCCGGCAATTTAGAAATTAATCAGAATTATCTTTACCTTGTTTTCAAAAATTGACTCCCAGACTATGAGAAAACCAACCTATCTAAAACATTTTCTTACAGCAATTTTAATCATTTGTGCGTGTCTCCACAGCTTTGGCCAAGCTGCCAAAGCAGAGGCTGAACTAAAAGACATCATGAAAAAACAAGAAGCCATAGGGCTCTCTGTTGCTGTGGTAAAAAACGGCGATATCATTTATACCCACTCATTTGGCCTTAAAAACACTGAAACCAGCACACCACTTACCGATAAAGATATCTTCAGAATAGCATCAATTTCAAAATCCTTCTCGGCCACCTCTATTATGCAGCTTGCAGAAGCCGGAAAGCTATCTTTAAATGATGATTTCAGCAAACTGGTGGGTTTTAAGGTAAGGAACCCGAAATATCCTGAAACCGTTATTACCCTAAAAATGGTGCTCTCCCATACCTCTAGTATAAACGATAGCCAGGGCTATTTTAATCTTGATGTTATTAACCCAGAAAAAGGTCCTAACTGGGCAAAATGCTACAATGATTACGAACCCGGAAAAGGATATAAATACTGCAACCTAAATTTCAATATGGTAGGTGCGGTAATAGAAAAGCTTTCTGGAGAACGATTTGACCAATATGTAAAACATCATATACTAGATCCTTTAAAACTTTATGGGGGCTATTGTGTAGACTCACTAGACAACAGTTTGTTTACAACCCTATATGAATATGATTCCATTTCAAAAACTTTTGCCTCAGACTCTTCGGCTTATGCCCCGCGCAGAGAGGAGATAAAAAACTATGTTATGGGATACAGCACTCCCGCATTCTCTCCTACCGGAGGAATGAAAATATCGGCCACAGACCTTGCAAAATACATGACCATGCACATGAATCAGGGCAATTACAAGGGCGTAAAAATCATTTCTAAAAAGAGCGCTAAAGTAATGCAAACAAAAATTTCTGAGGAAGAAGGCTATGGGCTGGCAATGACTAATGTAGACAACCTGATTTCCGGAAAACACATGACCGGACATACCGGTTCTGCTTATGGCCTTTATAGCGCAATGTTTTTCCAACCAAAAGAAAAATTTGGGATCGTGGTCATCACAAATGGCTCCAATACTTCTTATACCAATGGTTTCAATAGCATATTAATAGAAAGCATCAATTGCCTTTACAATAACTTCATAAAATAAGACAAACAGCGCGGCACTTACAACCCAGAAGATACGCCTAAACGGAAATAACTATACTTATTTCGGTAATAGATGTTATACGGATCCTCACCATAATACCCCATAGCAGCCATTAAAAACACATTATTCATAAAAGGAAAGCTGTAATTAAATGAAGTTTCAACGTTAAGCCGTTTCTTTATTGAAAAAGCATTATAATTCTGCATTGCATTTACCGCATAATTCAATCCAACCTCAGCACGCCAGTTCTCTTTCTGTCTAACATATCTGCGAAGCGAAAAATCATAGATAACTCTGGTAAAACCATAATCATTTTTAAGGGCCTTTTCATAATGAAACCATTTATGCCACTCAAAACCGCCATAATGATTTAATGAATAGGAAACAGCATTAAACGCGCTGGTTTTTCTTCCTGAATTATATCCAACAGTAAGATAATTGGTACTAAAATTACCATCATGGGTATTTATTGTACCGTTGCTATTTAAAGCCTCTCCATCTTGTCCATTTGAATGATGAGTGAATTTTAACGTTGCATATTTATAATTGCTGATAGATTTACTAAGCCTGAAATATAAAGTTCCTCCCAGTTTTAAACTCGGAGTTCTTACACCCGAAGATTTTTCGTCAATTACCTTAACCGTAAAATCGGGCACCATAGCAAAAGCCACAGGCGATTCAGGTATTGCAAGTATCATATACGTTTTGGTAACCCTGCCATTAATAATATACTTTACCGGTCCGGCAAGTTCGCCTCTTGGCGAGATGTATGACAAATCACCATTTTCCTTATAAATATCGCTATATTCCCTATTACGCAAATATCTGCGTGTAATCAACGAATCCCTTGCCGCTGAATTTATGGTTTGCGGAGTTACAGTTTCAATACCTGTTAAATAAAAAACTACGATCAGACAGACTAGTTTCATGTGGTAATTATTGAAACATATACGTTACAACAACTATAACAGATTAGCTCGTCCAGTGTTTTTAATTATGCAACGGCATTCATAACAAAATGTAAAGACTTTGATAAATTTAAAGTACAGACTCGATTATTTAAGCTAATTCTTATATTAGCGTACTCAAAAGAAAAACTCATGAAAAGAAAATTAATCGTTTTAGCAGCCTCTGCACTCTTCTTTACCAGTGCAATGGCTCAAACACCTAATACGCTCTCAAAAGAAGAAAAAAAAGCAGGCTGGAAATTATTATTTGACGGTACAACTACAAAAGGCTGGCATACTTATCTTAAAAAAGAAGTGGGCGCAAAATGGCAGGTAAAAGATGGGGCAATCGTTTTTGATCCTACCCAACCTACCGGTGGAGGCGATCTTGTTACTGATGGGATATACGAAAACTATGAGTTGAACCTTGAATGGAAAATCTCTAAAGGCGGAAACAGCGGAATTATATTTGATATCCAGGAGGACCCTAAATACGGAGCTACTTATCTTACCGGCCCTGAAATGCAGGTATTAGATAACATCGATGCAAGCGATAACAAAAAACAAAATCACCTTGCAGGTTGTCTGTATGACATGTCTGGCGATTCAACTGTTTCTAAACCAGTACCAGTTGGCGAATGGAATAAAGTTAGACTGATTCAGGACAAAGGACACCTTACTTTCTGGTTAAATGGTATTAAAACATTTGAAGGTCAGATAGGAAGCGAAGAGTGGAAAGCTATGATTGCTAACAGCAAGTTTAAGAACAAAGACTTCGCAGACTTTGCTAAAGTTGCAAAAGGTAAAATCGCTTTACAAGAACACCCAGGCTCTAGCCAGTGGAGAAACATCAAAATCCGTACTTTATAATTCAATATAAGAGCAATTTAACGAAAGCGCCCGAATCATGATCATGATTCGGGCGCTTTCATTTATATCCTACTTACATGCTGTAGGCGCAAAAGTAAACCTGCCTCTTTCAAAGTTAATCGGTTTCCCTTTTACAAAATATGATCTTCCTAAAGATGTTTCAATCTGACCAACACCCAGCACCAGCTTGCCATCTTTTTTCAAAAGTGCAAGTGGGTTTTTATAAATGGTTTTATTTTCGCCTATTTTAAAGGTATAATCAACAAATAAGGTATCCCCTCTAAACTTTCCGTCAATTAAACCGTCATTAGTTGCTTTTTCATGATATTTTATAATCAAACCACCGGTAACTTTTCCCAACTTAGAAGTTATTACATTTAAATGTGCAGTATCTACACCATCAACAGCAATAAAACACTCATTACTGACTGGAGCATCTGCGGTATCAATCATTGTACTATCTTTCAGTTCCGAGCTTTTATCTCCTCCCTGATTGCAGCTAAATGCCAAAGGCAAAGCTATAAGTGCTAAATAAAGTGCTGATTTTTTCATGACCATAATTTAAATTGAGGGTTTACTAAATACTATACAAAATTTGATGCTATATGGTTTTATAAACAATACATCCGATTTTAGAAGGATGATCTTGTACTAATGTTTCCATATCCAACTTTCTAATCATATTTATCATCATAAAATCGCCTCCGGCAGCCATGGTAAAGAACATACCAAATGCAAAAAGCTGAATATTTCCGGTAATTAAAGCTAAAATTACAGGGAGTATTCCTAACAGTATAGCAGGCATAATAGCACCCAATATATAGTGTTTTATTTTTAAAGGCTCTTTACAGTGGCAATATGGCGTAACCGCTTTCCAGATTACACCGAACTTAATCGACTTAAATCTTTCCTTTGCAAACAGGCACCATGTTATTCCATGAATTAATTCATGGAGCACAATTCCTATAAGTATTACCAAAATCATGATTGCGCTTGTCAGCAAACCATTCATCTCCTTTGGAAATAAATTTTTGAATAGGTCAAGTGTTCCGTCACCCCACAAAAAATAGTAAAGTGGGCAAAATAAAATAACAAAAGGGATAAAATAGACAATTGAAGTAATCTGCGCTTTTGCGGCATCAATAGTCATTTCTTCCATTTTATAGCCGGGTATATTGAATTGTTCCATAGTATGGAACTAAGATATAAAAGTAAATTGAATTATTTTACCCTTAGATAAAGCATACTATAACCATCATAATAATTATCGCTGATCAGTAAAGAATCATTTCTTAAGCCCAATATATATTTCCTTTGCTCTTTAGAAATGGTGTCAACTTCGTTAAATGATATTGCTGTTTCAAGTTGTCCGGAATAAATGCTTTTTGCTTTTGAAAGCATGTATTTTCCTTCTTTAACCAGCTTTCCATTGTCAATCCGCTGATAAGTATCTTTAGATTTAAATACTAAAACTGAGCTTTTACCGTCTTCAACGGGTTTAGTTTGACCGGCAAAACCGCCACTTGAAAGTTTAAGATTCCATTTCCCAATTAGCTTTTGCTCAATATTTGGATCAGACTTTTGCTTTTCGCAGGCATAAAAGCCTACCGTAATAAAAGTAATTATAGCCAGAAAATGCACTTTCATATCCATGCTTTAAGTTTTATATATAAAACGTTTAAAAAGCAAAAATCGCTACACCATTAGCACTTATATGCTCAGGTTAGCGATCTCTCTTTAAATTCGATATAAGTTTTAGCCTAAGCTGTTTCCAGTTTCACGATGTTTCTGTAAGGGAAAGATCCAAAGATATGTCTGCGGGCAAATCTACCTGGAGAATCAGCGTTCACTAATTTTACATAAACGGCTTTAGGTACGCCAAAATATTCATAAGCACTACCATCAAGGAAATGAACAGTTAGTATTAAACCTGCCCAGCTATAATCAGCAATACCACAAGTAGCAGTAGTCTGAGTATACTCATCCAATGAAAGGGCCAATGTTTCCGGAGCAATACTAACCAGAAAATGATAAGCTTCAATAATTTCTTTGCTTTTGGTTTCTGCTTCTATTTTAGCTTCTTCGCTATCCTGAAACTTGTCAGGGTGCCAATCTTTCATTAAACCCCTATAAATGGTTTTTAATTCTTTTAATTCGGCATCCTTCTGTACACCCAATAACTTCCTGTAATCAACGATCTTCTTCATAAAATTTGCGCGAAGGTACGCAGATTTTTCGGGTAATCATATTATGATTCAATTAATTAGTTCTTTTTCGATGGTATCACAAAATGTGATACCATCTCATCGGGAATTCCCACAAGTTTATCCGTCGTAATTCATTATTTGATATTGTTACTATCAAACACAACAAGGAAACTTAAAATAACAAAAATATCTAATTAATTAATAAAAAATATCAAAAGTAAAACATTAAAGGTAATTTCAATATTTTGAGGGTTGATAGTAAACCAGTCGTCACCTCCTAAAAAACTATTGTCAACACTTACCCTATTGCTTACCAATTAGACGCTGCCCCCTATAAAACTTTTCCCACAGATACTATATATTTGCGATATGTTCAAAATTGGATTAGCAGAAGATGATGAAAAAATAGCTGCCTTGATAAAAAGCGGGCTAGAGGAACATCAATATCATGTTACCCCCATACATGACGGCAGTTTGGCCTTGGCAGAATTTAAAGATAATGAGTATGATCTCGTAATACTCGACATCATGATGCCCGGCTTAAACGGCATTGAGGTATGTCGACAATTGAGAGCAAAAAACAAAGATCTTCCTATCCTTATGCTAACCGCACTTGGCTCTATTGAAGATAAAGTAACCGGCCTAAGTTCCGGTGCCGACGACTACTTACTTAAACCATTTCATTTCAGAGAATTACTTGCTCGCCTGGAAGCACTTTTAAGAAGAAACAACAAAAATTTTGCCCCACATAACATTCTTAATTTTGCAGACATCACTATGGATACCTATAGTAAGTCTGTTGAAAGAGCCGGCATAGCAATTGAACTTACTGCCAAAGAATACATACTGCTCGAGCTGTTTTTAAAAAACCCGAACAGATTACTATCCAGACAATACATTGCAGAAAATGCCTGGGATATTAATTTTGATACCGGCACCAACGTAATTGATGTTTACATCAATTTCCTCAGAAAAAAAATTGAAAAGGGCTTTGATAAACGGTTGATACATACAAAAATTGGGATGGGCTATATCCTCAAAGAGGCATGAAAATAAAAGATCGGCTCGCATTATACTTTACACTGATCAGTACATTAGTATTGCTTTGCGTGCTCTTTACCATATACTTTACCTTCATAAAGTTTATGCAGAGTGATTTTTTTGACCGACTTACAGACCGCACCATGGTTACAGCCAAGCTTTACCTGGAAGCCGATGAAATATCAAGCGATTCACTAACCCGCGTACGGGAACAATACCTCGAAAAGCTAAATGGAGAGGTGATCCGTATTTATAACAGCAAAAACGACGCAACTTTTATTGGTGATGATCAGCAATACTGGAACATTCAAACCATCGAAAGGGTAAGGCGATATAAAAAAGCCCGGTTTAAGGATGGCAATAGACAAGTAGTAGGCATTTATTACAAAGACAATCAGGGTGATTTTGTAATCCTGGCCTCTGCCATCGACCAAAGCACCATTGTCAGAGCAGAAAAACTGTTGAAAATAATGGCAGCTATTTTCCTTGTTATCTTTGTAGGGCTACTGCTTTCTGCCCGATGGATTGCAAAAAAAATACTCCTGCCTCTGGATCTTTTTATAGATCAGGTTAAACTGATTAAGTCAAACAACCTTCATTTCAGGGTAAAAGAAGGACCCAATAAAGACGAGATTCATCTACTTGCTCAAAATTTCAACAACCTGATGGAGCATCTGGAGCAATCCTTCATTTTGCAAAAAACATTTGTAGCCAATGCTTCGCACGAGCTCAGGACTCCAATAACAAGAATGATCATAGGTACTGAAATTGCTCTTTCCCAGGATCGGAGTAAAGAAGAATACCAAAAAGCCTTAGCATCAGTACTGGAGGATTCAGAAAAACTGGAAAACATCATCAGCAGTTTACTTAAGCTTGCCCAGGCCGATCTGGAATATGGCTCAAACAATCTCGAAAAAGTACGTATCGATGAAATGATATGGAGTTTGCAACAGGAATGGAATCAAAAAACAGGTATGAATAGCCTTTTGGTTGAGGTAAAAGATCTCCCTATGGACGAAGATCAGCTAAGCATTACCTGCAACCCCACCCTATTGCAAATTGCAATTGACAACCTCATTTCTAATGCATTTAAATTTTCAGACCATCAACCTGTTAAATGCGTGCTTGATGTTAAAGACGATGGTATCCATATTTTCATTATCGATACTGGTGTTGGAATAGCGCCTGCTGATCTGGATAACATATTCAAACCTTTTTACAGCTCATCATCTAAAGCTGAACATTCAGGCAGTGGTATGGGCCTATATATGGCACATAAAATCATTATGCTCTATCAGGGGAACATCAGTGTAAAGTCACAAAAGCACCAGGGCACCACCTTCCATGTGCACTTCCCGCTATTTTAATCTCATTTTAATTTCGCTTTAATTTCGCTTTAATTCTCTCAGGGTAGGTTTGACCAAACATTACACAAATGGTTATGATACCTTTAAGATTCCATACCTTTTTTGGCTGCATACTGCTCGTTTTCTTTGCAACAACAGCTTCAGCACAGGTAACAGATTCGATTAAGCTAAGCCTACGGGATACCGAAAGTCTTTTTGTAAAGAACAACTACCAGCTAATCGCTCAGCAATACCAAACAGATCAGGCAAAGGCCGATGTGATAACCGCCCGCTTATTTGACAATCCTGAAATCAGCTACGAAAATCTTTTGTACAATAAAGAAACAAAGAGATTTCTTGAAACCAGCAAAGCTACCGGACAATATCAGGGCTCTTTATCACAAATGATTAAGCTTGCCGGTAAACGCAACAAGAATATTAAACTAGCTACTACCGGGGTTAAACTGGCCGAGTACGAATATTTTGATCTGATGCGCACTTTGCGATATACACTCAGCTCCACTTTTTATAAGATGTATTACGATCAGCAATCTGCCAAAGTCTACCAGGAGCAGATCAATTCCCTTGAACTTTTATTGAATGCCAATGAGCAACAGTTAAAGATGGGAAATGTAGCCATGAAGGATATCATCAGGATCAAATCATTGTTATACAGTCTGCAAGGAGAATATAGCAGTTTACTTAATGATATTGAGGATTTGCAAACTCAGCTTAAACTGATGACAAACATCAGGCCTGATGCAAATCTTGTTCTTGTGGTTCCTTCAGAGGAAGAACAGAACTACCAACCTGATAAAAACACCTATACTAATTTACTGGATACCGCAAGGAGCAATCGCGCTGATCTTCAGCTGGCAAAAACTGAAATCACCTATGCCGAAAACAACCTGAGGTTACAAAAAGCCAATGCCGTTCCTGATGTTGAACTCTCACTTATTTACGACCTCAAGGGCTCTTATCCTGATAATTATACCGGACTAGGGATAAAACTTCCAATACCATTGTTTAACAGGAATCAGGGCGAAATAAAAAAGGCCAAAATTGCAATTGATGCAGGCAACTCGAAGCTCAGTCAGCAGGAAGCAATTCTCGAAAATGAGGTATACAATAGTTATACATCTGCTTTAAGAACCGAAAAACTGTATCGTGGGCTCGACAGTAATTTCAATGCTGATTTTGACAAACTGATTGTTGAAGTGATAAAAAATTTCAAAAACAGGAACATCAGTCTGATTGAATTTTTGGATTTCTACGACTCCTACAAAGCCAGCACATTACAAATGAACACATTAAAATACGAGCGCATGAACGCTAAGGAAGAAATCAATTTCGTTACCGGCTCAACTATTTTTAAATAACGCACACATGCAAAAAATCATTAAAACCATCAGCACACTTACTGCCCTCTCTGCTGTAATATTTCTACAAGGCTGTTCAGAACAGCCGAAAGAAGCTCCAAAGGAGGAAAAATTTGTAATTACAGACTCTTTGCTGAAAAGGCTGGAAATAGACACCGTACAGGGCGCAAATAATCAGACAGACCTTAATTTTTCAGCAAAGATCACGGCCAACGAGGAGAACATGTCAAAGGTTTACCCAATGGTAAGCGGGCTTGTTAAAAACGTACCGGCAAAACGAGGAGACCGGGTAACCAAAGGCCAGCTACTGGCCACTATGACCAGTGCAGAAATGGCTGGTTTTGATAAAGAAGCCATCAGCTCTTCTGCAGAATTAAGAAATGCGCAACGCAGTGTAAAACTTACAGAGGATATGTTTAAAAGCGGATTAGCTTCTGAACGCGATCTTGAACAGGCAAAAAACGACCTTATGGTTAAGGAAGCAGAAGATAAAAGAAGCAGGTCTATTCTGTCTTTAAATGGGGGTAATAAGAATGGTACCTATGTTATAAAAGCACCAATATCTGGTTTCATAATCGATAAAAATATAACCAGCAATATGCAGGTAAGACCAGATAACAATGAGAACTTATTTACAATAGCTGATCTTTCTAATGTATGGGCATTGATCAATATTTACGAATCAGACATTTCCAAAATTAAAGAGGGCGACGAGGTTAATCTTTCAATTCTATCCTATCCAGATAAACCATTTAAAGGCAAAATCAGTAAAATCTACAACATGCTCGACAATGACAGTAAAGTAATGAATGCCAGGGTGGTGATAGATAATCCGGGTTATTTATTAAAGCCGGGAATGATGGCAACTGTACAAATTGCCACCCGGAATGGTGCAACCTTGCCAGTGGTAAGTACAGATTGCCTCATTTTTGACAATAATAAATATTACGTGCTGGTGCTTGATCCGGTAAAAAAAGTACGTATACAGGAAGTAGAAATAGGCAGAAAATTCGAAAACAAGGCCTATATCAGCAAGGGTCTTAATGCAGGCGATAGAGTTGTTGCTTCTAAACAACTTTTCCTGTACGACAGTTTGAGACCTCAATAACCCCTTAACTTATAGTAATGAATCAATTCATTAAGTCGATCATAAATTTTTCCCTTAAAAATAAATACTTTGTATTTTTTGCCACCTTTATTTTAGTGCTGGCAGGGTATCTTAGTTTCAAGCATACCACTATTGAAGCTTTTCCGGATGTAACCAATACTAATATAACCATCATTACACAGTGGCCTGGCCGCAGTGCCGAAGAGGTTGAAAAGTTTGTTACCCGGCCACTAGAAATTGCCATGAACCCAACCGAGAAAAGAACAAGTATCCGTTCTTCGTCTTTATTTGGGCTATCGGTAGTTAAAATCACATTTGAGGACGATGTAGATTATCAATTTGCAAGGGTTCAGGTAAACAACCACCTTGATGAGGCCGACCTGCCTTCGGGTGCGAAGCCGGAAGTCCAACCACCATATGGCCCTACCGGCGAGATTTTCCGGTATACGCTTAAAAGCGATAAGAAATCCGTCAGAGAGCTAAAAACTTTGCAGGATTGGGTGGTTGAACGGGAGCTGCTATCAGTACCAGGCATCGCCGATGTGGTAAGCTTTGGCGGAGAAGTTAAAACATACCAAATCACAGTTGATCCTCAAAAATCATTACAATACGGAGTAACTGCTACAGAACTTTTTGAAGCTGTTTCTAAAAGCAACATTAATGTGGGTGGCGATGTGATTGAGCAAAGTGGACAAGCTTATGTGGTACGCGGAATTGGTGTGCTAAATAATATTGATGAGATCAAGAACATCATTATTGACAACTTTAACGGCACACCGGTGTATGTTAAAACCATAGCCGAGGTAACGGAATCTGCTCTACCACGCTTAGGGCAGGTTGGCAGAGACCATGATCCTGATGTAGTTGAAGGTATTGTAGTGATGCGTAAGGGCGAAAACCCAAGCGAAGTGATCCACAACCTTAAAGAAAAGATTAAGGATGTAAATGAAAACATTTTGCCGGGCGACGTAAAGATCAGTCCTTTCTATGACCGTGAGAATCTGGTAAATTTTGCCACGCATACAGTAATGCACAACATGCTGGAAGGGATCATTTTTGTTACCCTGATTGTGTTCCTGTTTATGGCTGATTGGAGAACCACACTGATCGTTTCTCTTATTATACCCCTGGCACTCCTTTTTGCTTTTATTTGTTTAAAACTAAAGGGTATGTCGGCCAACCTGCTCTCTATGGGCGCCATAGATTTCGGGATCATTATAGACGGTGCAGTAGTAATGGTAGAGGGGATTTTTGTCGCCCTCGATTACAACTCTCATAAAAACGGCGCCGAGAAATTTAACCGGATGAGTAAACTAGGCATCATTAAAAGGGCCTGTCTGGAAAATGGCAAGGGCATTTTCTTTGCCAAACTGATTATCATTACCGGCTTAATGCCAATCTTTACTTTTGAAAAAGTAGAAGGTAAAATGTTCTCGCCATTGGCATGGACCCTAAGTTTTGCATTGTTAGGTGCCCTGTTGCTAACCTTTACATTGGTACCAGCAATGGCAAGTGTATTGCTTAGAAAGAATGTTAAAGAAAAGCACAACATCTTTTTAGAGTTCCTTACAAAAGTTGTGATGCGGGTTTACACGGCATGCTTTAAAGCTAGAAAACTCGTCTTCGGTACAGCCATGGTTATACTGGTTGTTGGCTTATTTAGCTTTAAATTTCTGGGAACGGAGTTTTTACCTACACTGGATGAAGGATCCATATATGTAAGGGCCAGTGCTCCGCTAAGTGTTTCACTCAATGAAACTAAAAAGCTTTCGAACGAGATGCGTAAGATCTTTTTAAGCTTTGAGGAGGTGAAACAGGTAATATCGCAAACCGGCCGACCAAACGACGGCACAGATGCAACAGGATTTTACAATATGGAATTCCTGGTTGATATTTATCCCAAAGCAGAATGGAAACGTAAGCAAACCAAAGAGGAACTGGTAGAGCGTATGCAGGAAAAGCTTAAAGGTTATCCCGGTATTAGTTTAAACTTCTCTCAGCCAATTTCGGATAACGTGGAGGAAGCGGTATCAGGTGTAAAAGGATCTATTGTGGTTAAAATGTTTGGCAACGATTATTCCTTTATCGAAAAGCATGAGCAAGACATATATAACATTCTAAAAACAGTTAATGGGATTGAGGATTTAGGGATTCTTAGAAATCTTGGACAGCCTGAATTGCAGATCAACCTCGATCAAAGTAAAATGGCGCTATACGGAGTGAGAACAGAGGATGCAAACTCCATAATAGAGATGGCTATTGGTGGTAAAGCCGCTACACAGATTTATGAAGGAGAGCGTAAATTTGATCTCCGAATCAGATATCCTGAAGACTTTAGAAAAGATGAAGCTTCAATTGGTGCGCTACGTATCCCTACTATTTCTGGTGCCAAAGTTCCATTAAGTGAAATTTCTACTATTCGTAAAATTACCGGCCCAAGCATTATTTACCGCGATAAGCATGAACGCTATGGGGCCATTAAATTCTCAATAAGAGGGCGTGATATGGGAAGTGTAATTGCCGAAGCACAGGCTAAAGTAAAAGCTCAAATTAAACTTCCTAAAGAATACAAACTGGAATGGGCAGGTGATTTTGAGAACCAACAAAGGGCAACCAGTCGTTTATCTGAAGCTGTGCCGATCAGCTTATTGCTCATATTTTTTATCCTGTTTGTATTGTTCGGAAACATTAAAGATTCATTACTGGTGTTAAACAATGTACCATTTGCAATGATTGGGGGCATACTTGCGTTGCTCGCAACGGGAGTTAACTTCAATATTTCGGCCGGCATTGGATTTATTGCACTGTTTGGTATATGCGTGCAAAATGGGGTAATTCTGATTACACGATTTAAAAGCAATATGGTAGAATTAAAACATCGTCCGGAATGGACTTTTGCTGACGCACTGAAAAATGGCGTTGCCACCAGAATGCGTCCGGTAATTATGACTGCGTTGATGGCTGCAATTGGTTTGATGCCGGCTGCACTATCAACCGGAATAGGTTCAGAAGCATCAAAACCTTTAGCTATTGTAGTTATAGGTGGATTGATAACCAATACATTATTTAACCTTTTTGTATACCCAATAGTTGTCTACTGGGCATACCAGAAAAAGGTTAAACATTTACATATATCATCTGTTCCGCAGAACTAATGCCTATAAGTCCGGTGCTTTGTAAAGTTGTACGCTTGAAAGTACCGGGCAGGCATTTGCATCCAGAATATTTACCCTAATCTTACTCGTTTTTACAGTGGGGAACACCAGGATTCTTTTGCGACCTATGGTAGTCTGTGTATCTAAAGTCTTAAATTCAGATCCTTCCAGATATTCTACCGAGAACGATTTCACTCTTTGTCCTAGTTTAATAAATTCCTGAAGTACAATACGGTTAAGCTCGGTTTCTTTACCCAGATCTATGGTAATCACTGCGCTTTTTACCTGATCATCTGTTGTCCAGTAAGTCTCGTTGTTTCCGTCGGTTAAATTTTGTCCATTGAATTTCTTATCCTTTCCTCTGATGTTGCTTACTGTTACTTTTCTGCCTTTTGCCAGATCAGTTTTATAAGCAGCATCCAGGTATTTTTTGAATTCCATTAATCTGGTAGAATCTGTTGGATGAATTAAACCATCACGATTTACCGGAACATTTAACAACAGGTTACTATTGCGGCCGACGGAAGTATTGTAGATAGATTCCAGCTGATCAAGTGTTTTAACCTGATTATCGGTATTGGCGCTATAAAACCATCCTGGTCTGATAGAAACATCAACCTCTGCAGGAATCCAGTATTTACCATTCTCATCACCTGTGTTAAGTACTTTACTTTCAGGAGCCTCTGCTCCTACTCCAAATCCATCGGTATTTAAGGTCGACCAGTTGGTTTCGCCCGCAACACCTCTTTCATTTCCCATCCAACGAATATCAGGACCGATATCACTAAATATTACTGCCTGAGGTTGGTTTTTGCGAACTACATTATAAAACTTAGGCCAGTCGTATGCCTGCTTTTTATCACCGCCATTTGCACCGTCAAACCATTGTTCAAAAACACTTCCGTAATTGCTTAATACCTCATTAAGGGTGTTGGCAAATACGTCATTATACTTAGGGGTGCCATATTCAGGATGATTACGATCCCAAGGGGACAAATAAACCCCGAATTTTAAGCCATATTCCTTACAAGCTGCAGATAATTCCTTTAGCACATCTCCTTTACCGTCTTTCCAGGCGCTTTCTCTAACAGTGTGTGTACTGAATTTACTTGGCCACAGGCAAAAACCATCATGGTGTTTGGCAGTAATAATAATTGCCTTCATACCAGCATTTTTTGCAGTGCGAGCCCATTGTCGGGCATCAAGTTTCTTAGGATTAAACACCTTTGGATCTTCGTCGCCATGCCCCCACTCTTTGTCTGTAAATGTGTTTGGTCCAAAATGGATAAACATATAATACTCCATTTGTTGCCAGGCATATTGATTTTTGTTTGGAACGGCACCATAAGGTTTAGGTGCTGCTACAGATGATTGCGCATAACTGTTTGCAGTAAACAATAATGAGCACAATGCTGCTGCTGAATAGGTCTTTATTAGTTTCATTGTGTATGGTTAGTTACGAACTTTAAAATTGCAATTTATGCATTGCTAAAAATTCTACGCTATTGTCATTAAAATAAATGATTTTGGCAAATCTTAAAACTTATCTATTAACCAAAGTGTTATTGGTTTATCGTTGCCAATAAAAATAAGCCATCAAATGAAAACACATGAAAGTAATTTAAAGCTCCGGTCGGGAAAATTCTCTATCGAGAAGCATCATTATGAGAACATAGGTCTTACAGAACGTATGGTTTCTGTATTGCTAAGTGGTATTTTAATGACCAGAGGGATTAGGAGACCGCTTAAAGCGCAATTTTTATATGGTGCTTACCTGGCATACAGGGGCTTTACCGGCAAATGTTTTGTATATGAGAAACTTGGAATAGATGGCAATAAACCGAGAGCGATAAATATTAGGGGTGAATTTGAAATTGACAGACCTGCCAGCGAGGTATATGCCTACTGGCGCGATTTAAATAACCTTCCGGGTAGCATTAAACATTTACTAAACGTAGAGGTAATTGATGAAAACCTTTCTCATTGGAAAAGCAATGTAATGGGAAATTTATTTTCGATAGACTGGGATGCAGAAATTATAAAGGATGAACCAAATCATTTAATTGGATGGAGATCTTCTCCAAGTTCTTTAATAAGTCATGTAGGGCGGGTTAAGTTTACCGAAACAGCTGATAAAACCGGAACGATATTGAAAGTGGTTCTATCCTATCATCCTCCAATTGGAGGCGTTGGCATTGGTTTAGCCAGGCTGTTAAACCCGTATTTTGAAAGTCTTTTAAAAAAAGAGATCAGAAGCTTTAAACATACCATTGAAAACAAGATTCCGATATATGCTAACGGAACCTTGTAAAAGTATCTTTAGTTATTAAGGAGCAACACTACCAGCACCAAGGTAAGCAACAATTCCAAGAAGAAAAGAGATAATGTAAAGGCCCAATATGGTGATGGTAATGATACCCCAAAATTTAAAGAACGATTTCATTTTACTCATTGCCTCGCTTAGCGCGGGCTGATCGCCATATAATACAGCCTGTTTTGCCGAATTGGCATATTTAAACATTAATAAGCTTGGGTAAAAATAAAGTAAAGCCGACAATAGGAATACTACTGTAAGGAAACCTCCTCCAAGTGCCGCCCAGGGATTGTTTGCTGCACCCACCTTACCATTCATTGCGCTTATCAATGCTTCAGCACTAAATGAAAACAAGACCATGAATCCCGTTACTACAAATCCTATTATTGACAAGAATTTGGTCCACCTGGCGGTTTCATATATGTAACTACGTATGTCTTCTGTAACGGTTAACAAGACTTCCTCTCCCTCTTGAGGGTCATTGTGTGTTGTTTCCTCAGGATTTTCTTCTTCAAAATGTTCCATGTTGATCGTATTGTTTTTTTATAAGGCTTTTAGCTTGCCTAAACATAAAGAATATTTTTAAAAAATTGATACCTTTGCGCCAAATCAAGAAAAAAACATACATGGCATTACAATGTGGTATAGTTGGTTTACCAAATGTTGGAAAATCCACTTTATTTAACTGTTTATCTAACGCAAAAGCTCAAGCCGCTAACTTTCCTTTCTGTACTATAGAACCAAATATTGGTGTTATTACAGTTCCTGATGATAGGTTAACTAAGCTTGCAGAACTCGTAAATCCCAACCGGATTGTACCAAATACAATTGAGATTGTAGATATCGCTGGTTTGGTAAAGGGGGCTTCAAAAGGTGAAGGTCTTGGTAACCAATTCCTGGGTAATATTAGAGCAACAAACGCTATTATCCACGTTTTACGTTGCTTTGACGACGGAAATGTGATTCACGTTGACGGATCGGTAGACCCAATTCGCGATAAAGAAATTATTGATACTGAATTACAGCTTAAGGATTTGGATACTGTTGACAAACGTATCCAGAAGGTCGAAAAAATGGCTAAAACCGATAAAGATGCAAAAAGAACCTTCGATATCCTAAGCATAATAAAGTCTCATATCGAGAGCGGAAAATCAGTTCGTTCTGCTGCAGTTTCTGCTGAAGATTTTGAATTTATTCAGGATCTAGGCTTACTTACTCAAAAGCCGGTAATGTACGTTTGTAATGTTGATGAGAATTCCGTTATAACCGGCAATGCTTATGTTGAGCGCGTTAAAGAAGCAGTAAAAGATGAAAATGCTGAGGTTCTGGTGATTTCTGCTAAAATTGAATCTGAAATTGCTGAGCTTGAAAGTTACGAAGAACGCCAGGAATTCCTGGCCGATCTTGGCTTAACTGAATCGGGTGTAAATAAACTGATCCGCGCTGCCTACAGGTTACTAGACCTATATACTTACTTTACGGCAGGTGTACAGGAAGTAAGAGCCTGGACAATCACAAAAGGTTTCACCGCGCCTCAGGCTGCCGGTGTAATTCATACAGATTTTGAAAAAGGATTTATCCGTGCTGAGGTAATTAAATATAACGACTTCGTAACACTGGGTTCTGAGAATGCATGTAAAGATGCCGGAAAACTAGGTGTTGAAGGAAAAACCTATGTTGTTGAAGACGGAGATATTATGCACTTCCGTTTTAACGTTTAGATTTTTGACTTTTAAAAATCAAAAGAGGATGATCACAAATGATCATCCTCTTTTTTTATTTCCAAATTATGCATCATGCCTCCAAAAAATCGGTCTTCTAAGAAAAGACCTAGGCGCTGTTGACCATTCAGCGCAGTGGGCAACAGATGCCCGTCTTTGAATAGAACGGCCTATTTTGTCCTTTATAACAGCACTCCCGTAAGAAACAACACTGCTACAGAGAAATAGATGATCAGGCCCGTTACATCCACCAGGGTGGCTACAAACGGAGCAGATGACGTAGCAGGGTCAGCCCCAAGTTTCTTAAGTAACAAAGGAAGCATTGATCCTGAAAGCGAGCCCCATAATACTACCCCTACCAAGGCTACTCCAACTGTTAAACCTATAAGCATCCAATGTGGGCCATACATATCGGTAAAGAAAGTCCAGGCAAAGATTCTTAAGAACCCTATTGTACCCAATACAATCCCCAGCATCAAACCAGAGATAATCTCCCGGCGCATTACCCTCCACCAATCACCAATAGTAATCTCGCCAAGTGCCATGGCCTGAATAATCAAAGTAGATGCCTGCGAGCCACTGTTTCCTCCACTTGAAATAATTAGCGGAACAAACATGGCCAATATAACCGCCTTGGCAATATCAGCTTCAAAATGTGCCATCGCAGTTGCAGTAAGCATTTCTCCAAGAAAAAGTACAACAAGCCAGCCTATTCTTCTTTTAAACAAACCAAGTATGGGCATATCCAAATAAGGTTCATCTAAAGCCTGGGTACCCCCAATTTTATGTATATCTTCGGTATATTCTTCGTTTGCAATCCATAGAATATCATCTACGGTAACTATCCCCAGCAATACATTATTCTCATCCACAACCGGTAATGCTACCCTGTTGTTCATTCTAAATATATTAATGGCTTCTTCCTGATGGTCGCTTGCTTTTAAAGCAATTAAGCGCTGATCTGTAAGATCACCGATTTTGGCTTCCGGATCAGCAAGTAAAATCTCCCTTATTCTAATGTCGTCTAACAGCACACCGTCTTTATCGATCACATAGATCACATCAATGGTCTCAGAGTTTTTGCCATAACGCCTGATGTGCGAAAGCACTCGTGTTACCGTCCAATCCTTTTTAACTGCAACATAGTCTGGCGTCATCAACCTACCCACACTATCCTCTTCGTAGCCTAGCAGCGAAAGTGCTTCTACTCTATCTTTGGCAGGTAAAAGAATAATCAACTTTTTAACAGCATCACCTTTCAGTTCACTAAAAAGTGAAGTACGGTCATCGGGTGGAAGTAAATTGATTAACTCAGCTAACTTATTGCCTGGAAGCTTTTTAATGATCTTTTCCTGAGTAGGAAAATCAAGAATACGGAATACATTTACGGCCCTTTTAACAGATAAAGTTTCAATAAATTTTACTGCATGCTGGGGGAGTTCGTCTATCAGATGTTCTACATCTGAAATATTCAGATCATCTAAATAAGCCTTTAATTGCGCATCGTCTTGAAGCTCTAAAAGCTTTACGATTTCTTCAACAACTACCTCTTCCATATGCACTAAATTCTTTACATGATTTTCACTATTTTACGGGTGCAAAAATGCCTTTTTATTTTTAAAAAAGGCACTTATAATCAGAAAATTATTAGAATAAAAATGAGGACTACCAAAGCTTATCCTTTTCGTTAATAAACCTGCAGTTTATTAGTTAGCAGAGTTCCCAAAAATTTTTCTAAATTTAATACACCAAATATTGTCTCAATTCCTAACACTAACGAACAGATATGACTAAAAAGCGTCTATAGTTAACCCCAACACCCCCTAACCCTATTTAATCATCCTAATCCTAACCTTTATGAACCTACGTTTTATCCACCTAAGCTTATTTAAGCTTAATTCTTACGTCCAGCTAATTCATCTTTACAAGCCCAATAAAGAATAGCCGGCTAATCTTAAGTTCTGTATTGATATTACCTTAAGGTAGTATATCCTGCAAAATCAGGCCCTTGTTTTCTTGGCGTATTCGCGTCGGGGAATTTATATGCGCTTTGCTTTTGTCGGGCAGACTTTGATCATCACTGTAATCAACTCTTATTCTAATAATCTAACTAAAATTTACGATGAATTACTATTTATTAAAAAGTACCGGCATTGTTTTAAAAAACAGGCCCGGAGTACGTATGCTGCAAAAAGCAGTAGTTCTACTTGTGCTATTAGTGATCAGTTCAGCAGCTTTAGCTCAGTCAGTAGTTACAGGTACAGTATCAGATAAAGACAACAACACCTTAATTGGTGTTACAGTCAGTGTTGAAGGCACAAACGTTAAAGCACTTACTGATGGCAATGGAAAATACTCCATCCAAGTCCCGCAGACTGCAAAACGGTTGATCTTCAGTTATGTCGGCATGGAAAGTTTAACTGTCGAAATTGCAGGTAAAAATGTAATAAACCCTGTATTACAATCTGCAAATAATTTAAGTGAGGTTCAGGTAATAGGCTACGGATCGGTGAAAAAGAAAGACCTTACCGGAGCAGTAGCTACTTTAGCCGAAAAAGATTTCAATAAAGGCCCGCTCATTGCACCTGACCAACTCATTCAGGGTAAGGTTGCCGGGGTACAAATGATCAATAACAGTGGCCAACCCGGAGGTTCTACAACAGTAAGGATAAGAGGTAACACAGCCATGACTGGTTCCGGACAACCCTTATATGTAGTTGATGGAATTGCTCTTGATGGTCGTTCAGCCAGACCATCGGCCAGTCCAAGCACCGTTGGAGGGGTTAAAAGCTCTCCGGGAGGAGGTATTGGTGCTGCACCAGGTGGAAACCCTTTAAACTTTATTAACCCGAATGACATCGCCTCTATGGAAATTCTTAAAGATGCATCCGCAACAGCCATTTACGGATCAAGGGCTGCCTATGGTGTAGTTTTAATTACAACAAAGCGAGGCGCCAGCGGTGGTGTAAAGTTAGATGTTAATGCTTCCACTGGTGTTTCCAATATCATGCGCCAGATTGATGTATTAGACGGCGATGGCTATCGTTCGGCATTGAATAAATATGGACTTACAAGTGGTGATTTTGGAAGCAATGTAGATGCTATGGATGCCATTACGCGCACTGCATACAACCAAAACTATTCTATTGGTTTTAGTGGAGGCGGCGATGGGAACACCTATCGGGCATCACTAGGCTATCAGGATCAGCAGGGTATTATCAGAAAAACAGGTTTAAAAAAATACACCGGGTCATTTAATGGAAACTTCAAGTTTCTGGAAAGCAAAAACCTTGGGCTTGATGTAAACCTCTTGAGTAGCCAGTTCAATGAAACCATTGCGCCTATCACAACAGACGCAGGTTTTACAGGTAGTTTGATCAGTCAGGCCCTTTCATGGAATCCAACGCAACCATTAAGAAATGCCGACGGATCATTGTTTATTGAGAATGGTAGAATTGTTAACCCTTTAGCCATGTCTGAAGCGTATAACGATAAATCAAAAGTATCAACCATCCTGGGTAGTATTTCACCATATTACAAAATTGCTCCATGGCTTGAATTCCGAATGTTGGCCAGCATAAACTATAGCACGGGGGTAAGAAGATCATCTACCCGTAGCTTTATTAACCTGGAGGGCGTACAAGAAAAACCAGATCAGAACTTTTTGGGAGGTTACGCAAGTTATTCGAGCACTGAATTAATAACACAGCAATTTACCAATACCTTAACTTTTAATAAAGAGATTGCCTCGCGTTTAAACCTGAATGCCCTTGTTGGTTATGAATATACCAACTACATCAATAAGGGTTCAAACATGAATGCAACAGGTTTTGGAAACATTCCTGTGGATTATACAGATGCACTACAGGCAACTGCACCGGCCAATCGTAAGATGAGCTCATACTACGACCCTAAAACACAACTTCAGTCTTACTTTGCAAGAGCCATCTTTAACTATGCAGATAAATATTTGTTAACGGCAACTTTCAGAGCAGATGGTTCTACCAAGTTCGGTGCCGATAATAAGTATGGTTATTTCCCATCTTTCTCTGCTGCATGGAATATTAAAAACGAGGCATTCCTTTCAGAAACAGAATGGCTGGATCAGCTTAAAATCAGGGCTGGCTATGGCAAAACCGGGAATCAGGAATTCCCATCCGGATCGGCACAACAGCGTTATGCTTTTGGTTACGACCAGGGAGGCCAAACTTTAACGGGGATAAACAATAAAAATGATAAATTAAAATGGCAGGCAGATGAGCAGACCAATATTGGAATAGACTTTGGTCTTTTTAAAAGCAGATTAACAGGGTCGGTAGATTATTTTAGAAAAACCACTACTGATCTGTTGTTTCCACAAATACCATTCTATCCTTCTGCTGCAGGAGCATCAGTTACCTGGGTAAATCTTCCCGGTAAAATCAAAAACAATGGTATTGAGTTAACATTAAATGGAAGTATCATTGATAAAGAAAACATCAGCTGGTCGTTAGGTGGTAATGCTACGTTTATAAAAAACAAAGTACAGGATGTTACAGGAATTATTAATACCGGTTCTTTAAACGGACAGGGATTAAGCGATGTAACATTAGAAGTGATCCAGAATGGCCTGCCGCTTTTTGCTATGGTTACCCGCCGCTATGAGGGCCTTGATGAGAATGGATTTTCGAAATACACCGATGATGGTTTTACATATTATTACGTTGGTAACCCAAATCCAAGTGTAATCCTGGGTATCAGTACAGATTTCAGGTATAAAAAATTATCATTAGGTCTTAACTTTAATGGTTCTTTAGGGCAAGATGTGTATAACAACACCGCCAACTCTGTATTGCCAATTACCAATTTAGGCACCCGAAATGTTGCATCGGCACTGTTAAATTCCGGCATACAGGAATCACTGGCTAATCCAATTTCTGCTTCTTCACGCTATATAGAAAAAGGCGATTACCTAAAACTGGCGAATGCCACAATAAGCTATAACATTGGAAATATAGGAAAAGCAATTAAAGGATTAAACATATATGTTAACGGACAAAATTTATTTGTGCTTACAAATTATTCAGGCTTTGATCCGGAGGTAAATGTTGACAAGAGCATCAATGGCGTTCCATCGGCAGGTATAGAATATGTGCCTTACCCATCCGCAAGAACGTTCAATTTCGGGGTTAATTTTTCTCTTTAATTTAAATATTCTCAGACATGAAAAATAGATATATAACAGCCTTAATAATTACTGCTTTATCAATTGCGGGCTGTACAAAACTTGATGAAACACTTAATGGCGAGATCAATGACAGTGGTGTAAGCTCCGGCAATGTTGCAGCTGTACTAAATGCAAGCTATAATGCAATGAGGGCTCCTTTCCAGGGACCATATGGATGGTGGGCATTACAGGAATTCCCTACTGATGAGGCCATTGTTCCAACCCGCGGTGGAGACTGGGACGACAATGGTGCATGGAGAGCGCTCCATCTGCACAAATGGGCACCAGATCATACCCGTATTCATAGTGTATTCAGGGACCTGGGTAGTGCAAGTTATGTTGCCACCAGCGTACTTCAATTCAATCCTAGTCCACAACAGGCCGCAGAAGCCAGATTCATTCGTGCATTTTCAGAATTTGCTGTTCTGGATGGCTGGGGTCAGGTACCTTATAGAGAACCGGGCGAGGATGTTACACAACCTTCGAGAGTAAGAAATGCTGCCGATGAGATCAATTACCTGATTACGGAGATTACGGCAATTATTCCTAATTTACCAGATGGTCCTACAACAAGTGCCAACAAAAATGCCGCTCGTATGCTGCTCATGAAATGTTATTTGAACAAAGGAGCATTCTTAAACCGTGCAGCGCCAACCTTTGATGCAGCAGATATGACCAAAGTTATCAGTCTTGCTGATGAAATTATTGGCACCAACAAATATGTATTGGCTGCAAATTACTTCGACAATTTTGCACCTTCAAATGATGGCTCAAAGGAGAATGTTTTTGCCGGACGCAATGTTGGTGGATCAGATGCTGGTGGACTGAATGCAATGTGGGTTGCTCCTTTACACTACAACCAAAATCCAAGTGGTAATAATGGCTTTTGTACCTTATCCGACTTCTACAACAAGTTTGAAAGTGTGGATTCCAGAAGAGGTGCAGCCTACCCGGGTGTTACAAACGTATCCGGAGTAAGAGTTGGCTTCCTTGTTGGGCAGCAAGTTAACCAGAACGGAGTTGCCATAAAGGATAGAAGAGGCAATAATTTGATATTCACACCTGAGGTTAATATCATTGAAAGGGATAAAGACAGATTAGAAGTTGCGGGCATACGCGTAATCAAGTATCCTATCGACTATACCAATTCAGCTACAGGAATACCTGAAAATGATTGGGTGTATTATCGCTATTCAGATGTTTTACTGATGAAGGCCGAAGCGTTATTAAGAACTCAACAGCCTGCGCTTGCTTTAGCATTAGTTAATCAGGTAAGATTAGTGAGGAAGGCAACCGTATGGACTGCCGTAACACTCGACCAGTTGTTAGATGAAAGAGGGCGCGAGTTTTTCTGGGAAGGGGTAAGAAGACAAGACCTTATCCGTTTTGGAAAATACCTTACCCCATGGCAGGAAAAACCAACTGACGATCCTAAGTATCTGGTTTTCCCAATACCATCAAATCAATTGGCAAATCCAAATTACACTCAGAATCCCGGATACTAAGCCTTGTTAAAATTAGTCCTGGTGTTAAAAGTCAGGGCTAATTTTACAAAACCAACTGCGTATCAATTACTTTACATTCAATAATGAGTATTTGATACGCATACTGGTTAAGTTTGATAAACAACCACTACCACCCTAATATTGATTATATGAACCCTAAGTTTTTAAAGTCAACTTTATTAATGCTGACTTTTATTTGCCTCATTAATTCTGCCATAGCAGGCATACATACAGCAGCAACTACTTCTCCTCAAAAAACTGACTATAAGTTTAAAGGCAAGATCTCAAGAAAAGTATTGGAAAATTATTTAGATCGTTCAATAACTATGCAAAGGATGCTTACCGGAGAAGGCAATTTTGACGATAACTTAAGGATGATTAAAAACATAGGTGCTAAGTTCATTGGTCGCGCAGTTTGCCAGTGGGGAGGCGAAGCTGATCTTTTAAAGAACTTTGAACAGGAAAAACAGCTGGCTGCCAGAGTACATCAGGTAGATCCGGATATCATTTTACAAGCTTGTATCTTTGAAATCGTTACCCCTGAAATTGAAAAAGTTCCTGTACCGGAATGGGCTTTTAAAGCGCTTGATCTTCCGGTTGAAAAACGAAACTTCCGCTATTCAGATATACTTTATGCAGACGGAAGAATGAATAAACATTGGGGAAATTCGGGCGTGCCCGACATCAGCAGATCTGAAACAAAACTACTCTTCTATTTTCTTGCCGCTTCATATATTGATGCAGGCATAGAGGGTATACACTTTGGCCAGGTTGAGTTAATGAATAAAAATGATAAGAACCTTGATCATTATGCGCAGGTATTAGATCTTATTAGAGGTTATGCAGCTAAACATGCCAGAAGAAAGATGCTGATATGCGACTCACATGTTCCAAGTGGTGGTTTTGTGCGCGAAGGCAAATTGCTTATGGACTTTCATTCTTTCCCTTTAAGGATTCTGGAAACACCTGAAAAACCGGAAGAAGCAATTCTTAAAGTTGGGCATTCTGACGCTCTTTTTAACCGCAGCAAAGGCGGAATAACTCCAAGTGGCTGGACATGCGAACACCTACCCTACTTGGCAGAGCTGGATAACTTTGGTGCAAGTAAGTCGCCGGGCAAACCTGTTGGAGATATTTACGTTTGGGGGTACGATGAGATCAGCTGGTTTGCAAAGCAAAGTGATCAATACCGTCGAGATTGGCTACACCATGCCTATAATTGGCTTGCAAAGGCTGATCCTAATGGGTTTCTTGAAATGCCAGGGAGCAGACAAACTACAAAACTTACCAATAAGAAATGGTATGATGCCAATAACCGCAGTGCCGCCGTGCCTAATGGACATGGCGATGAAGATACAATCAGAGATATTTGGGCCAAAGGCAGAACCAGCGCAATATCCAAGCTTTAACATGAGAAACTGTACCATACATCGATCTGATTTGATTAACTTGCGAAACACATATATGAAAACATATCTTAAACATCTGGTGGTAATTTTGGCCCTAAGTAACTGTAGTATGCTTGCTATGGCAAATAGCACAAATACAGACTCTTTAAAAGTAATGACCTATAACATTCATCACGCAAATCCACCTGCTCAGGAAGGCGTAATTGATCTTCAGGCAATAGCTGATGTCATTAAAAGTCAGTCGCCAGATCTTGTAGCTTTGCAGGAACTGGATGTATTAACTCCGCGAAGCGGTAATGTTGATCAGGTAAAAAAGCTGGCAGAATTAACAGGCATGTATAGTTTCTTTTCAAAAGGAATAGATTACGACGGAGGAGAATATGGTGTTGCTATACTCTCTAAATTTAAAATCAACAAATCTGAGCGTTTCCCCCTTCCGTTTAAAGAAGGACTAAAAGCAGAGCAACGCTCATTGGCAATAGTAAATGTTACACTGCCAAATGGCAGCAAATTGGACTTTGCCTGTACCCATCTTGACCTGAATAATGAGCATCGTTTATTACAAGTTGCCGAGATCAACAAGATATTGGGAAATAGGAAAACAGAGGTTATTTTAGCCGGTGACCTTAACCTTACCGCTACTACCCCTGCAATGGCTATATTGGAGAAACATTTTACCCGCAGCTGCGAACAGAACTGTGCACCTACTATCCCAGATGTAAATCCTGATAAAGAGATTGATTTTATTCTCTTAAAAAAAGGAAGTAAACTTAAGGTTGCCTCTCATCAGGTTATAAATGATATTCATGCCTCAGATCACCTTCCTTTGGTAGTTACTTACTCCAAATAAGAACTTTAATTAAGCGCGTAACTGCATGCGCAGATACGCGCTTAATTATCTCCTACTTCCGATCTTCATAATGTATATTTGTTTTAACTTAAATTTAGATTATGGATTTAAAACTTCAGGGTAAAGTCGCTTTTATTAGTGGTTCTACAGCAGGAATAGGATTTGCAATTGCACACAGCTTATTAAAAGAAGGCGTAAAAGTGATTATCAACGGTCGCGCCGAACGTGGTGTTGCCGATGCCGTTGAAAAATTAAAAAGCCTTGTAAAGGGTGCAGATGTTTCAGGCCTGGCTGCCGATTTCGGAAATACTGAAGAAGTGAATACATTAATCAAAAGCCTTCCCGATATTGATATACTCGTTAACAATGCAGGTATTTTTGAACCAAAACCCTTTGAAGAAATACCGGATGAGGATTGGTTCAGGTTTTTTGAAGTAAACGTAATGAGTGGCATCAGACTATCCCGTAACCTATTTCCAAAAATGCTAAAGAAAAACTGGGGTCGGATCATATTTATTTCAAGCGAATCCGCAGTTTTTATTCCGGATGAAATGATCCACTACGGGATGACAAAAACAGCACAGTTAGCCATTAGCAGAGGCCTGGCCGAGCTTAGTAAGAACACTGGAGTAACAGTAAACAGTATTCTTCCTGGCCCAACTAAATCTCAGGGTGTAGGCACTTTTATTGAAGATTTAGCAAAAGCAGGAAACATTTCGGTTGCCGAAGTAGAAGTCGATTTCTTTAAGAACATGCGTCCAACCTCTTTGCTGCAGAGATTTCTTTCGGTTGATGAAATTGCCAATACCGTTACCTACTATGCAAGTCCATTAGCATCTGGTACAAATGGAGCTGCAATTCGGGTTGAAGGTGGATTGGTAAGATCGATTTTATAAAGAAAAAGCTGTCAAATATTACTTTATCTTACTGATATCAAGTTCCCAATCGTCTGTTCTAAAAGGTGCTACGGGCAAGCCAGCTTTACTAAAAAGGTTACCTAGGCCTGCATTGCTAAATTGGTAGCGAACAGCAACCGGTACTTTTACCAGCTTATTTGAAACAATGATTTTATTTCCTTTTATTTTAACCGTTGCAGGGTGAAACACCTTATCGGCGCCAGCTATAAAAATCTCCTTTGGTTTGTCGCCCTTCAGCATTAATCCTGTTTCGGCGTAATCTAAATCAATCTCTGCATTACTTCCATTTACATTTAAAGAGTTAAAAATCGGGCTTTTATATGCGCTTTTTTTTAAACCGTAAGTCTCGACTAAAGCCAAATTGGCCAACCGCAGACCTACATCCTTCTTATTGGTCGGATGGATGTTTAGTGTATCGCTAACCAAATCTGAAACTACTACCATTCCTGTTTTTTCTGTAGCCAGATTCTTTGTCTGTGCTTCCCTCAATAATGCACCGATATTATAACTATCATACTTATAAGGAGCTATTTGTACATAATAAAATGGGAAATTGTTATTCCAGGCCTTGCGCCAGGCACTTATCATGGTATTCATTAATTCAGCATAACTTGATGCAGTTGTGGTGTTACTTTCGCCTTGGTACCAGATTGAACCTGCTATGTTATAATTAACGAGCGGGGCAATCATTGCATTGTAAGCATAACCTGGGGCAGTAGGCCACCATGGAGCAGGCGTTTTTTTTGCTGCTGCATCCTTTAAAACCATGTTACCTTCTACTAAATTTTCAGGGGTCCAAACTTCGGCCGGTGTACCGCCCCAATTGCTGCTGATCAGTCCTATCGGTACATTCAAATCCTTATTCAGCTCTTTCCCAAAATAATAGCCTACAGCACTAAATGCCTTTAAGGTATTGCTATCGCAAGCCACCCAGGTACCCTCGGTATTATCCTGAGGTGTTTTTGAAGTTGTTTTAGGTATTCTGAATAGTTTGATATTTAGTTTGCTAAGTTGCGAAAATTCGTCTTTAATGCTTGTAAGTCCATTATTATGACTCCATTCCATGTTAGATTGTCCGCTGCACACCCATACTTCTCCTATAAATATATTTTCGAGTGTAATTTTATTTTCACCTTCAAGCAAAACAGTATAGGGTCCACCTGCTTGTGGTGTTTGAATACTAATTTGCCAGCTTGCATTTCCATCTGTTAATGCTTCTATGGTTTTATTATCCCATGAAGTAGTAATTTTTATCTTTTCACCAGGCAAACCCCAGCCCCAAAACTTAGTGGTTGATTTCTGCTGTAATACCATATTGCTGCCTAATATATTTGGCAAACGGATATTTGCATATAGGGAAAAGGTCAAAAAAGTAAGGATCAGGAATAGTAAGGGTTTTTTCATTTGGTTATATTTACAATGCCTTTAATATATAAAATTATTTATAAAGTAAACTCTCGGTATCATTCAATTTGAATATCTACAAAATATTGATTTTTCTTTCAAATTTTTAATTATTCTTGCACAAATTAACTATATAGAAATTACTGTTCTTTAAATAGTGCTTTAGTATATTTGATAAAACTAAAAAGATATGTAACAAGCTAATATTATAAATTTGCGAAATCTTCAAAATATTTGAGGCATTTAGCACTTAAGAATCTTGAGCCAGAAACCTAGGAAATTTCAAATAGCAGCAAGAGGATAAGTGAAGAGTGCTCACGCGATAAGCGTGGGCTCTGCTTTTCCTTGCGCGGTCTCCTAGGACCTCTGGCTCGGTAAGTGGGGTTCCACGCTTTCTACGTTTATATCCCTCCTATCAGATTCCATATAATATCAGCCATGATCATTAAATATGGAAGTACTCATAACAATACTTTACGCGCTTATACACCTATATAACACCTGTGAAACACCTGTTATTACTAAGCCTGGACCGAACCATTTATATACTCTAATACAAGAAGCAATGAGTAAGTATATTAATAAAAAAACCGTCTTGATTAAATAAAGACGGTTTTCTAAATTGTGTGTCCTCGAAGGGATTCGAACCCCCATCATCAGAACCGGAATCTGACATTCTATCCATTGAACTACGAAGACAAAGTCCGCAAATATATAAAATTGATTGAATACATTAATGCTTGTTTCAGACATTAACGCATTATCTAACACTAAAAGCAATAATAACTATCATCACCAGAAAAATATAACAATTAGGCTTTAACTATTTAATACAAAACAATATATTTACCTTATCAAGTTCTGTACGGATCAGAAAAATCAATACAACAACAAAGAACCAAACTAACCTAATGAAACTACATTTAACTCTATTGGTAATGATATGCCTTGCAATTGCAAGTTGCAGTAAGAAACCTGCTGAAAACCAACCTGGCGATGATGTTAGTTTAGGCAATGACTCTTTGGTTAAAAGATTAAATCTAAAAATCTCGGATAAACAAAACCTGATCGTTAAAGTATTGGTTTTTAAAGATAGTAAAGGCAGTTATGTAATTGCCGGAGCTAAGGACAAAAAATACTGGATCGGCTATTTTGATGGGTCTGGCAATCAATTAAAGGTTAAAACTTACACCGGAGACCCTACTGAAATTCCAACAGCCAGTGGAACCAAAGTTCAGGTAGGTTATAATTTTTTTATCAGAATAAAGGAAGTAAATAAAGTTATTTATATCACCCGGCAAATGAGAGAAAGCCAGATAAATAATGCGGCCGATCCGTTTATTGAAGACTTCACTAAAATTGACATCAACAGCAGTGCAATTACGAATACTTACACCTCCGTAATACCTGGCAAAGATGAGCCTTTCACTTCTGAAATGTTGCCATGGACTAACAGCCTTACCGAGATCACAAAAAGCAAATTAGACGTTGCTGGTAAGATTGTAAGCTCTGTAAATTACATATACAATCAGCAAGGAACCCTGGCAGGAAGTTTTCCTTCTCCAAGAGACCTTAAATACGCTGAAAAGGCCCTTTCTGATTCAGAATATATTCTGGTAACCAGCGATTTTCATTTTGTTTGTAAAAGACTGGCTGATAATTCAGTAAAATACGACATAGATCTTCTTGAAAAAATCGGAGAAATTAGAAGCGGTGTTATTAATGAAATAAAGATTAACAGCAGTTCAATTGAAATCGATTATTCGGTGGTTAATAAAGACGGTGTTAGCATTAATGTAAGAAACGAAATAAGGTCAACAACCGGAGAAGAGCTGTAAAGCCAATACAAGGCACCTTTGGTAATAGAATTGTTATATAATTTATTAAAGAATGATTTTCTCTTTGATAAATGTTCTATTTGTTAAAAAATAATTATGCCCTCCGTTCAAAAAAAATCTGCCCCACTTTTACTTGTTCTGTTGGCCTTTCTTATCGTTTACGCGGTATGGGGATCAACCTATTTTTTCATTTCTAAAGCTGTAGCCGGCTTTCCACCATTCTTTTTAGGTGCATTTAGATTTATCATTGCGGGCACACTCCTGCTTAGCTGGTGTATTTTAAATGGTTTACCGGTATTTAATAAAAAGAATATATTTCATGCAGGTATAAGTGGTATACTGATGCTCGGCGTGGGTAATGGAATAGTGATCTGGGTAGAACAATTTTTACCAAGTGGACTGGTTGCCATTATGGTTTCGTCAGCCGCAATCTGGTTTGTGATATTAGATAAGGGCAAGTGGAAAGAAAACTTTAGCAACAAATTTACTGTTGCCGGTTTAATCATCGGATTTTTAGGTGTAATCCTTTTATTTTGGGAACAGCTAACTGCTAGTTTTTCTGTGCAGCAAGATTCTCGAAATGTTCTGGGAATGATCCTGTTGATTATTGGTCCGATTGGCTGGGCTGGTGGATCGTTGTATTCAAAATATCATCCTGCGCCTGATACTCCTGCATCGGTTTCTACTGCATGGCAGATGTTAATTGCAGGAGTTTTATTTATACCGGGAAGTATGATTGCCGGAGAAATGAATGGTTTTCAGTTTCAAAATGTTCCCGAATCAGCATGGTGGTCAATTGCCTATCTGATCATATTCGGATCAATAGTGGCATTTAGCGCCTATGTATGGCTACTACAGGTTCGCCCTGCAACACAAGTAAGTACTTACGCTTATGTAAACCCTGTGGTTGCGGTATTACTTGCTGTATTTTTTGCAAATGAGATCATAAGCATTATTCAGATAACGGGTTTAATTGTTATTCTGGCCAGTGTTTTACTCATCAACTTGTCTAAATATAAAAAGTCGCCCGTTAAGGCGACTTAATTCATAAACTAAAATTAACCAATATTAATTACCGCTAAATTTGCCTCACGATAATTAATTCTGGTGCTGAACTACAGAATAATACTTTAGTTCAATAATATCATTTGGTAAGGGTTTAGTGTTCCATGATTTGTGAATGGCCAAAGCCGCTCCTACTGCAGTTGCCTGCGCCATAAAGGCTGCAAATACTTCAAGCTCAGGAAATGCAATGGCTAGCAAATTCATAAATATGGCGTTTTTACTAAATCCTCCGTCTACAAATATTCGTTTTACCTTGGTGCCTTTAAGCACCCTGTTTGTAGCTATATATTGCAGATTTACCAGATCTAAAACGAGTTGATGATAAGCTATAATATCTGATGAATAGTCTGCCAGGTTACGCTCTGCAAAAGAAGTAATATCCGATTGGGGCTTATGCTCCAGCTCTTCAATGATCTTTGGATCGTACGGAACAGAGCGATAAGTGATGATGTCTGTACCGAAATGAGCTGCAATTCGTTTCACCTGCTGTTCATGCTCATATCCTGAAAAAAGACGTGATGCTTTAACCGGCTTACCCTCGTATTGCAAATAACAAAGGCAATCATTTTCTAACTCTTCTGCAGTAAGCGGACTAGCGTTAAAAGGGTTAAGGCTAATGCACCATGTACCGGTAGATAATAAAATAAATGGCTCATGGAAATTTACCAGATAAGGCACCAAAGCTGCTGAGCTATCATGAAATCCTGCCCCTACAGCATAATTGTTGCCAGGAAATGCAGCTGGCATTACACTGTTTGAAGGAACAATAGGTGCAAGCTTTTCCAATATACCTTCCTTTTTAACCCATTCATGGTAAGTGCTTTTAGTGAAATCCCATAAATTGGTATGACAGCCAATACTCGTAAGATCAGAATATGCTTCGCCCGAAATCAGATAACTAAGGTATTGCGGCAAATGAAGCGCATACTTTATTCTTTTAAACAGGTCAGGGTTCTCGTACTTAATCCGATACAACTGCATTCCCGAATTCAGGCTCCCCAATACCGGAGATGCGGTGAGATTAGAGAATGCTTCTTTTCCCCCGTAGGCATTATAGAATTGTTCTGTAAGTTCCTCTGGATAGGCTTTCAGATAATTATATAGTGGTGCCAAAGGATTCCCGGCCTCATCTATATAAACAAAGCTGGCACCGTAAGTTGCAAAATTAATAGACTTTATTTCGAAAGCCGGATTTCTAAAAACCTCCCTTAAGGAATCAAAAACAGATAGCCTTAGGCTTTCCAAATTCTCACACGGGTCCCCATCCTCATCTACAGTTTCAGTAAACCGTGCCGATCTCTCAAAAACTATTTTATAGTTCTCATCAAAAAGAAACAGCTTCTTATTGGTCTTACCAACATCGAAAATCGCTATTACAGGGATTGCCTTCATTTTAACTCCCATCAATTACAACCCTGTTGCTACCGTTTTTGCTCCACGGTTTTTAATTAACTCTTGTCGCACATTGAATTTTCTGAAAGCCTGAAGTGGTGATAATGCTGCTCCTGAACGTAAGCGTGCTTCTGCTACCAACGGACGTACGTCTGTTCTGAAAGCCTGCTGTAAGATCTCCTGACTGCGTGCTACATCATTAATAGCTTGTGCTTCCTGTAAAGCAACACGATCAACAGATAGCGCCTGAGCGTAAGCAATCATTATAGCTTCAACAGATTGTAAAAGGTCTTCGAGCGGATCTTTTACATTATGTGATGCATCAATCATCCAACCCAGATCTTCTCTATGATCCATTCCACGGGCATCCATGCCTTCAACAAGTTCATTAAATATAAGGAACAGTTGATACGGTTTAATGCTACCGGCGGTTAAATCATCATCGCCATATTTTGAATCGTTAAAATGGAAACCACCTAGCTTTTCTTCCATCAGCAAAAGCGAAACAATTTGCTCAATATTTGCATTTGGCAGGTGGTGACCAAGATCTACCAAAGTATATGCTTTTGGCCCTAGTTTATTGGCAAATAATAAAGATTGTCCCCAGTCTCCAACAGTAGTTGAATAAAAATTAGGCTCAAAAGCTTTATACTCTACAAATATCTTCCAGTCATTTGGTAAAGCCGCATAAATTTCGCGTAAACTTTCTAAAGTGTTATGGAAGGCTTTTCTGAAATTAAGCTGCCCCGGGAAACAAGATCCATCTGCCAGCCACACAGTAAGTGCTTTAGATCCCAATTCAACACCCTGACGAATAACTTCTATGTTATGGTCAATGGCATGTTTCCTCACTGCTTTATCTACATGCTGTAACGACCCGAATTTATAACTTTGTGCCTGATCTGGCTGATCCTGAAACGTATTTGAGTTCATAGCATCAAAACGTAAACCATGTTGTGCAGCTAAAGCTTTAATTGCATTGGTATTATCAGCAACATCCCATGGGATGTGCAAAGAAATAGCACCGCTTGAGCCATTAAGCTTGTGAAGCAAACCTATATCTTCAATTTTTTCTTCCAGATTTCTAGGCTCACCCCCTGAAGAGAAACGCCCAAATCTTGTTCCACCTGTACCTAAAGCCCAACTTGGAATAGCAATCTGGAAATCTACCAGTTTCTGAATAATACTTTGAGCATTAGAAATTTCTGATGTAATGAAATCAAGCTGACGCTGATGTTTGGCCAAAAGGTCGCTATTATGTGATTCTAATTGATAATTTTCTAGTTTCATCTGTGTAGGTTTTAAGTTTTAACGAACAAAGGCATTTGCAACGCCCCCATCCACATTCAATACATTACCTGTTGATTTATTCATTAGTCCGCCAACAAAAGCAAAACATGCATTAGAAATATCCTCAGGCAATATCACTTCATTAAGCAAGGTACGCTTTGCATAGAAAGCTGGCAACTCTTGTACCGTAATTCCATATGCTTTAGCTCTGCCTGCAGCCCATTCGCCTTCCCAAATCTTACTGTCTGATATTACAGCATCAGGGTTAACTGTGTTTACGCGGATATGATCTGTCCCAAGTTCAGCTGCATTTAATCTGCTTAAGTGTAACTGAGCAGCTTTTGCAGATCCATAGCCCGCGTTGTTTGGTCCTGAAACCAACGCATTTTTGCTAACTATATTCAATACATCGCCACCAATAGCCTGTTTACGCATTACCTCTACTCCAGCCTGAGTAACTAGAAATTGGCCCTTTACCAGAATATCATATAAAAGGTCCCAATCTTTTTCAGTATGCTCTTCAATAGGTTTTGAAATAGAGATACCGGCACAATTTACCACTATATCTACGCCTCCAAATTCCAGACTTGCTTCTTCAAAAGCATTTTTAATGCTTGCTGAATCAGTCACATCTAATATTACTGCAGTATAAGCATCCTTACCGAACTCATTGTTAAAGCTGTCGTTCGCTTTTTGCAGCCTGCCTGCATCATTATCATTGATTACAGCACATGCACCTTCTTCTATAAATTTGCGGGCAATGGCTTTACCAATACCGCCGGCGCTGCCAGTAATGAGGGCTACTTTACCCGAAAGTGGTTTTGGTTTAGGCATTCTTTGCAATTTTGCCTCTTCCAAAAGCCAGTATTCAATATTGAATGCTTCCTGTCTCGGTAAAGAAGTGTATTCAGATATGGCTTCAGCGCCTTTCATTACATTGATGGCATTAGTATAAAACTCGGCAGCAACTCTGGCAGTTTGTTTATCCTTAGAGAAAGAAAACATTCCTATTCCAGGATATAATATAATTACCGGATTAGCATCACGCATCGCCGGACTGTTATCATGTTTACAAGAATTATAATATTCGGCATACATTTTACGATATGCTTCAAATTCAGGGGCCAATCTTTCTTTCAACGCTTTAACATCACTGATGTCTTCATTAGGAGCAAGTTTAAGTACAAGCGGACTTATCTTAGTGCGCAGAAAATGATCAGGACAACTTGTTCCAAGTGGTGCTAAACGATCTAAATCATTAGAGTTAATAAACTCCAGCACTCTTGCATCATCAGTAAAATGACCAGCCATATGCTTTTCACTTGAGCAGAATCCTCTTAAGACAGGAGCAATAGCAGCGGCTTGCTTACGCCGTAGATTTTGTGCGGCGCTTTCAATTTTCTGACCTCCAAATACAGGTTTTTTCTTACCGTAGTTGGCTTCAAGATATTCGGCACATTTTTCTATTACTTCAAGTGTATTGATATAACTTTCGAAGGCTGTATCTCCCCAGGTAAACAGCCCATGCGAGCCTAACATAATGCCTCTTATGCCTGGATTGTCATCTAAACATTTACGCAATTGCAATCCAAGTTCAAAACCTGGTTTTTGCCATGGCACCCAGCCAATTGTTCCGTTAAATAATTCTTTAGTGATACGTTCACCATCTTTAGCTGCCGCTATTGCAATGGCAGCATCGGGATGCAGGTGATCTATGTGTTTAAAAGGTAAAAAACCATGTAATGGCGTGTCAATAGATGGAGCTTTAGATTTCAGGTCATATATGCAATGGTTAAATAATTCAACCATTTCATCTTCATGTGCAAGTCCTCTGTAAATATTTTTAAGATTTCGCAAGCTATCCACATACAATGCAGCTAAACCGCTTTGTTTCAATGTACCTAGATCTCCTCCGGATCCTTTAACCCACATTACCTCGGTATCCTGCCCGGTTAAAGGGTGCTTTGTAATTGCCTTACAAGAGGTATTGCCACCTCCGTAATTTGTAAGTCTTAGATCAGCACCTAGTAAATTTGAACGGTAGATTAACAATGCAACCTCATCACCAGCCAGTTCTGCAGCCTTTGCATCATCCCACAAATAACTTACATGTTTAAAATCAGTTGTTCTAACAGTCATAAAAATATTTCATTAATTAAATTTGTATTTACTTGATTGAGTTTCCGTAGCCAACAATTAGCACAGAAATAATAATAATAGCTATACCTGCTATCACGGTCCCGAAAGTTTTCTTCTTAACTCCCGACCATTCCTTTAATGCAAGACCCCAGGCGTTAGCAATCAGAATGATAAATGCCATGTGCAGTATCCATGAACTGGCTCCGTTACCTAGTTTACTTTCGCCCATTCCATAAAAGAAGAATTGCAAAAACCAAGTGGTACCTGCCAGCGCAGAAAATATGTAGTTCTTTAAAAGAGGTGTCTCTTTGTTGGTATAATCACCAAAAGTCTTGTTACGGAAATTCAAGATCATACACCAGATCAGGTTGGTAGTTAACCCTCCCCATAATATGAGGATATAGGTTACATTGTTCTGGAAAAGGAATTCGCCCTGCCCCGGATGTGTGCTTTTCCAAATATCATTTGCGGCATTGGCCATGTCTTTTCCGGCATCAATACCAAAGGCAAAACAAGCACTAAGGATACCTGAAATGATAGATACAGTAAGGCCCAGACCAATTTTGTATTCGTTATTAGATGGATCGGCTTTACCTGCCGCTACCAGGTCTTTTTCTTTCATGCCACCGGCCTTGCCACAAACTATAATTCCGATAACACAGATTGCTAAACCCAGTAAAACCATTTGCCCCCATTGGCTGTTCAACATATCTGTTAAACTATCCTTGCCCGGTTTTGGATTAAAATTATAATATACAGAAGGGATTATTGCTCCGAAAACAGAACATAATCCAAGAATAATAGAGCTTCCTAATGATACCCCAAGATACCTTACACCCAAACCATAAGTTAAGCCACCTATTCCCCATAAGGCGCCGAAAAAGTAAGTAAGTAATAAGATTTTACCGTTTGTTGCAGCAATGATATCTGTAAAACCGGGAATAGTAAGCCATGCTGCAAAAGGCGGCACAAGCAACCATGAAAAGATACCACCTACAATCCAGTAACTCTCCCAGGCCCATCCCTTAACCTTCTTATAAGGAATATAAAAACTACCAGAGGCAAAGCCTCCTATAAAATGGAAAATGACCCCGAAAATTACTTGCATACTTATTGAACTTTATATTTGGTTAAAATAATAAGCCTAATTTATACAAGTAGATTTTTAAAACTGTCATGTACTATCATGAAGAAGTACAAATAAATTCGTTACAGTCTAAAAAAAATTAGATTGATGCTCTGCGGGTATAGTAAAAAGGTACTTCGATATGGCGCCTGGAGTTATCCAGGATAAGATTTGCAGCCACTGTACCCATAAATTTAAAGTCAGTTGAAATAGTAGTAATACCGTTTAATAATATTTTCTTTAAAGGGGTCTCATTGTAAGATATTACGCCTACATTCTTTCCTATTTTATATTTCATACTAATAAGCCGTTCTAATAAAATAACCAGATCGGCTTCCATTAAATTAATAAAAGCTTCTCCTTCGTTTATTGGCTCAATAGATATATCACTTACTACATGATGAGAAAAGGCATACTGCTGACAAAAGCGATGGAACCCATCTAAAATCTCTTTAGGGAAATAGCTTTTTTTAGGGAAAATGATTTTTAGTGTGTGGTATTTGCTGAGCTCATTACGGGCCTGTTCCAAAGCGTCGTAAATATTCTTTTCAAAATTCTCATAAGCCGCAGCATAGTCGCCATCAACCCCTTTTATTTTTTTATCCAGTAAAACCAGTTTTTCTTTTGGAATGGTATTGATGATATCTCTGGCATATTCCTCGCCTTCAATAAAATGAGGAATGATCACATAGTGAGAATATTCTTCTTTTTTATCGGTCAGAAATCGTTTAAAAAGCCTGAAATCATTGTTATAGATATAAAAATCTACAGATACATCCTCACCCAATGCAGCAATAAATGCATCGTAAACAATCTTTTTGTGTGCGCTAAGTTTATTGAAAAGCAGAAACACCTTTAGTTTCTGCTTAAAATCTATATTGGCAATATAATAGCCTTTACCCGGAACGGAATTAATTACACCTATGTTTTTAAGGTACTTGTATCCTTTTTCAGCGGTGTCACGCGAGATCTCCAACTTATAGCTCAACTCATTAATAGAAGGCAATAAATTGTCTTTCTTTAATTTACCCAGCTCAACGGCTTTTATAATTGCACTGGACAGTTGCAGATATTTAGGCGTTGCAGAATACTCATCAATATGAATAAAATCAAAAAACTTAGTCTTCATCTTTCTAAAAGTAAGTAATTTAATGCAATTGGTCCATACCAGACAAATAACTGCTATTTGATTTCAAACTGATATTTACCTGCTCCAATGTTTGTTTTGGCAGCAACAGCTTTTCCATCTTTAAAGGCCTTTTTCCCCTCTGTTAATGGGAAAGTAATTGTAGCACTTGAATTTGCCGGAATAGTTACGGTATAGATTACAGCATTTCCTGATCTTTTCCATGAAGATATGATCTTACCATAAGGACCGTCGTGCTCTGCCTCGAAATGTTCTAACCCTGAAACGAAATTAGGACGAAGCTGAATATTCTTAAATCCCGGTTGTTGTTCATCAGGGTGAATTCCACCCAAACCTTTAAAGAACCAGCCACCTATTTCGCCAAACATCATATGGTTTAAAGAAATGTCTCTTTCGGCTTTTATATCCCAGTTTTCGTATAAGGTAGTTGCTCCATTCACAATCCACCATCCCCATGAAGGGTAGGTATCCTGAGCTGCAAGTTTATATGCTGTTTCGGCCTGACCATTGTCACTCAATGCATTTAATATTGCTTTTGCACCCAAAACACCCACGTCAAGGTGCATTCCATCGGCAGCAACTCTTTTAGCAAGGTTCTCTGCAACTTTTGTAATAAGCTCTCCAGGTACCAATCCCCATTGCAGGGCAACACTTAATTCAGTTTGTACACCTGATGCATAAATGCCCGTTGTGCGGTTTAAATACTTATCGTTTATTGCCTTTTTAATTTTCTCTGCAAGATTGCTGTAATAGCTATAATCGGCCTGCTTACCAAACATTTTTGCAGCCTTTGCAAGGATAACTGCATCTACATAGTAATAAGTAGAAGAGGTATATTCCAATGACGATTGTGATTTAACAGGCACCCAATCGCCTCTGCCAAAGGTTGTTAATCCTGCAGGGCTAATTTGCTCTATGTAATTCACATACCGTTTAATGCTGTTGTAAGAATCTGAAAGCAACTTACTATCGCCATAAAACATGTATATATTCCATGGAATTATAGCAATTGTACTTGTCCAGTCAGTTCCATTTGCCGATCCATAACCCCATCCACCTGTAGGTATAATATCAGGAAGTACGCCATTTGGTTGTTGTTCGTCCCTGTGGTCGGCAAGCCATTTTTCATAAACTGTAATACCGTCAAAATTAAACAGGCCTGTTTCAACAGCAAAGTGTCCATCGCCAGTCCATCCATTCTTTTCTCTTTGCGGACAATCGGTAGGATATCCCATTAGATTAGACAAGTAAGAATTGTTAGTTGCCCACCATAGTCGATCAATTAGCTTATTTGAAGAGCTTATTTTACCTGTCGGGGTAACATCACTGTGCATAAAGTAACCGGTGATGCTTTCTTTGGTTAATTGTACGGGCTTACTGCTGATCACCTCAACATACTGGAATCCTTTGTAATTGAACTTAGGCATAAACTCAAGTTCTCCTTTACCTGATAAGGTAACGATATCTGTTTGAAAAGGATCGGTATTATCTTTAGGGCGATAGTAAACATCAATATTAGATAGGTCTAGCCTTCCGTTAGCATGCAAGCGTTCGCCATGCTTAATACGAATAACAGTGCCTTCCTCTCCGCTTACTTTAATTTTTGTAACTCCAGAGATATTGCGGCCCAGATCAAAAACATATACAGTGTCGTTAACCTTTTGCATTGTTTTAGAAGGAATTTCTTCGACATTACGAATTGGCTGCATAACCTGACTTACAACATTATTGGACGGGGCAGCTCTAAGCGAGATGCCATTCCACTTTTTATCATCAAAATCTGCAGTATTCCAACCCGGTTGTTCCTTGCGTGCATCATAATGCTCGGCAGTGTAAATATTGTTGAGTACTATCGGACTTGAACTTGTTTTCCAGTCGCCCCCGGAAGTAACCACATCAACAGTTCCATCTTCATAGGTGATTCTTAAATCCAGACAAAAAGTAGGTCTTGCTCTCCAGGGTGCCTTGTCAAAATTCCATACCGCAATAGATTGATGGTTATACCATCCATTACCAAGTAAAACACCAACAGCATTTTTACCTTTTTGAAGTTGGGCAGTAACATCGTAAGAAACATATAAGTTACGTCTGTCGAAACGGGTGTACATAGGGTCAAGTCTATGGTTCCCTACTTTTTTCCCATTTAAATATAATTCGTACAAACCAGCAGCAGCAATATATGCCCTTGCAGATTTTATTTTTTTAGAAGGTTCAAATACTTTTCTGAAATATGGAGCCTCGCGTTTATCGATATCGTTACCATCACTGATCCAGGTACCTTTCCAGTTGTCGACTTTCATCATTCCTGTTTCGAAAGTTGCTACCCCGCCAGATGAAGCTGGTTTACCATCTTTATCCCAAAGCTCAACAGACCAGTAGTATTTAGTGAACGGCTCTAAGGTTTTGCCTTTATAATTAACAAGATTTGCAGACGAGGCTACTTTGCCCGACTCCCACGAAAGGCCCCTTTTTTTTGCTACTTCTGATGAATCTTTACCTACAATAATTCTATAAGCAGTTTGTTTAGCACCCTGACGGGTATCTGTCATCATCCACGACAAGCGCGGATTTAACAAATCTACCCCAATTGGGTTTATTAAATGTTCGCATTGCAAACCTGAGGGTTTAACTTCATTAGAGTATGCTTTTTCTGCCATAGAAATGGTGAAGAGCATCAGCAAGAAAGAATAAAGAAATTTCATTAGAATATAATTCAGGTAAAGTTTAGTGTGTTTACAATGTTAATTTTCTTAGTCATTTTCAGCAACCTGTACTGTCCTGCTCAAAATACAGAATATTTATTTTATTAATTTCTATAGGAATACTAGATTATTCTTATATTTGTCGCAGCAAATGGTTCTTAAAACTTCCTGCTTATCAAGAAAGACTGAGGGATTGGCCCTATGATGTCTTAGCAACCTCTACAATTTATTGTAAAAGGTGCTAATTCCAATTCGCTGCAAAGCGGAAAAGATAAGATTAAACAGCGCAATGCTCCTTATCAATCATCATAACCAAATCTAATTCTGTTCGCGACAAAGTATGTAAGGGATGACCTAAACTATAAATGTATAAAAACATGACACAGAAAGTACACCAAAAAGAAATGCGCTGCTCATCTCCATCTCATTACCCTTCATCTGGTCTTATGATCACTCAAAAACGAATGCACTGTTGCTCTATTTAATGCAACCCAAAGAATTTATTATACACCCATTTATTTAATTCACATGTTAAAAATATACAAAATTTTTGCAGGGATTCTTATATCCTTTTTTTTCCTGCAAACCGTACAGGCACAATCTGTTAAAATAACAGGTACTGTTACCGGAAACCCCGACGGGGAGACTATTCCAGGAGCATCAATTACCATAAAAGGTAAAAAAAGCGGAACAACTACAGATGGCAGCGGTAAGTTTTCTCTAGCTGCAGATGTTAATGATGTACTTAGTATATCTTATCTTGGATATACTACAAAAGAAGTAACCATTACCGCAGCTACAACTACATTAAATATTGCGCTTGATGTTTCGGCAAATGCTTTAAGTGAAGTTGTTGTTACAGCCCTTGGGATTTCTAAAGAAAAGAAATCGTTGGGATATGCTGTTCAGGAATTAAAATCTAAAGATATTGCTACCGCAAAAGAAACCAATATAATCAACTCTCTGGCCGGAAAAATTGCCGGTGTGCAAACTACAAATAGCCAGGGCGATATGGGTTCATCAAGAATTATTATTCGTGGTGAAACCTCTATATCAGGTAACAACCAACCCCTCTTTGTAGTGGACGGAGTACCCGTTGATAATTCGCAGAATCTAGGTATAGCTGGATCAAGGGATTTTGCCAATACCATTTCGGATATTAATTCAGAAGACATTGAATCAATCAGTGTACTTAAAGGTCCAAATGCAGCAGCACTATATGGATCACGTGCAGCAGCAGGTGTTATCCTTATTAAAACCAAAACTGGCAGAGGCCAAAAGGGTTTAGGTATCAGTGTTAACTCCAACGCTACATTTTCAAACCTATTGACCTTACCGGATTATCAAAACTCATTCGGACAAGGTACAAGCGGCAAGTTTAGCTTTGTAGATGGAAAAGGTGGAGGTGTAAACGACGGTGTAGATGAAAGCTGGGGACCAGCATTGGATGGCCGTTTAATTCCTCAGTTTAACTCTAAAGGTGTTGCTGTTCCATTTATTGCTCATCCAGATAATGTTAAGGATTTCTTTGAAACAGGTTTTGCGCTTAATAATGGTATTGCCATTGCAGGCTCTGGAGAAAAACAAGATGTCCGTTTCTCTTACAACAACCTTACGCAAGGTGGTATACTGCCAAATTCTTCTCAGGACAAGAATTCATTATTATTGAATACCACGTACAGAATCACTCCTAAATTAACTTTAAACGCTTCTGCAAATTATATAAAAAGCAATGCCGATAACCTTCCTGCCTCAGGCGGAAAACGTGCAACTGGTCCGATGCTTCAATTTACATGGTTTGGAAGACAGGTAGATGTTAGTCAGCTTAAAAACTATAAAGACGAAAACGGAAACGACTTTAACTGGAACAATAGTTACTATAGTAACCCTTATTTCATAGCCTATGAAAATACAGTTGGTCAGAAACGTGATCGCATTATTGGTAATGCAGAATTAAATTATAAAATTACAAGCGCACTTTCAGCCAACTTCAGGACAGGAAATGATTACTATACAGACCGTAGAAAGATCAAAATCGCTTATGGAACAAATGGTACCCCATTCGGTTCATATGAGGAAGATGCATATACGGTTAATGAAAATAATACCGAAGGTCGTTTAGAGTTCAATAAGAAACTGAATTCAGATTTCTCAATAGATATTTTGGGTGGCGGAAACATTAGAACTTCAACTTTCGAACAAAACGATCAGAAAGCGACCAAGTTGGCAGTAAACGGCTTATATACCTTGAGCAACTCCAGAGATCCATTGGTATCTTCAAACGTTTACACCAAACTTAGAACCTATAGTTTATTTGGATCCGCTCAGTTGGGCTTTAGAGATTATGCATATCTGAATTTAACAGCACGTAACGACTGGGATTCCAGTTTACCAAAACCGAACTTATCTTATTTCTACCCTTCTGTTAATGGAAGTTTAATTCTTACAGAAGCTTTTGATATTAAAAGCGAGGTGCTTAGTTTCGCTAAACTAAGAGGAGGCTGGTCTAAAGTAGGAAAGGCAACAGACCCTTATCAACTGATCAATACCTATAGCTTCACTGCTCCATTTGATGGAAATCCACAACAATCAGTTAATACGATCGACCTTAATCCAAACCTTCTGCCAGAAATCACCAAATCGACTGAGGCGGGTGCCGAAATTGGGTTGTTTGATAACCGCATCAAGCTGGATCTAAGTGTGTACAATACAAACAGTATTAATCAGATTTTAAAAGTTGATGTAAGTTCAGGAACAGGATATACACAAAAACTTATTAATGGCGGAAGTATCAATAACAAAGGAATAGAAGTTCAACTAGGTTTAACCCCTGTTAAACTTAAAGACTTTAGCTGGGACATCAATTTAAACTATTCACGTAATCGCAGTAAGGTTACAGAATTGGATAAAGAAGGACGCATTAGCAGCTATACAATTGGTACCAGTGGAACGCTTGATGTATTGGCAGCTGTAGGCCAGCCTTACGGTACTTTCTTCGGAACTGCCTACCAGCGTGATGCTGCCGGACAAATTCTGGTAAGCTCTGATGGTACTCCGGTTATCAATCCTGAAAAACAAATTCTTGGTAAGTTTACACCAAACTGGATAGGCGGAATTACGAATAACTTTACTTACAAGAATTTCAATTTGAATTTCCTCGTAGACGCCAGAATTGGTGGTAAGGTATTCTCTGGTAGTAACGCTACAGGAACTTATACGGGTGTACTGGCAAGTACAATGAGAGGAAGAAATGCTGAAAATGGCGGACTTACCTATACCTCAGGAGGAACAACATTTAATGACGGGATGATCTTTGACGGCGTTCTGGCTGATGGCACTAAGAACAATAAAATCATTCCTGCAGAAGAGTATTACAAAGCTACAACCAATGCAGATGAGCAATTTGTTTACAGCGCTTCTTATATCAAATTAAGAGAAGCTAGATTGAGCTACAACATTCCTTCGCAATGGGTTAAAAAGATCGGGTTACAGGACGCTACTTTCTCAATAGTGGGACGTAATCTTTGGATCATCCATAAAGATGTACCAAACATTGACCCTGAAACTGCATTCAACACAGGAAACGCTCAGGGTCTGGAGGACCTAACTCTTCCAACAACAAGATCATTTGGTTTTAACCTTAATTTTAAATTCTAGACATCATGAAATTCAAATATATTCCAATCCTTTTTTCTGCAATTATAGCAACGGCTTTCACTTCGTGCAAAGACGAGCTGGCAGATATCAACAAAAATCCCAACGCTGCAGAAAACCCCCTTCCTGATTATTTGCTAACAGGTGCTATAAAGAACACTGCTGATGCATACTGGGGAACTAACAATATTAACTCAAGTCTGCTATTTGTTCAGCACTGGTCAAAAATACAGTATACTGATGCCGATCGTTATATTTTTTCTAATACCGATCTTCAGGATTTATGGAACACCGGATATACAAAAGGTATTACCAATCTTAACAAACTGATTGAGCTAGCCGATGCACAACAAAACACCAATTACAGAGGCGTAGCTAAAGTATTAAGATCATGGACATTTCTATTGTTAACAGATGCTTACGGAGATATACCCTATTCTCAATCTATCCAGATCAAAAAATTCGTAACTCCAGTATATGATACCCAAAAAGATGTTTATTTCGGATTACTTAATGATTTGAAATCTGCACAAGCTGATCTCGATCTGAATGGTAAGGCAATTGCAGGTGACATCATTTATGCTGGTAAGATAGATCGCTGGAAAAAATTCGCAAATGCATTAAGGCTGCGCATAGCACTCCGAATAGCCGACCGTGAACCAGAGAAAACCAAATCCGTGTTGGCAGAAATTGCAGCAGAAGGTGGCGCCTACATTAGTAGCAATGCTGAAATAGCACAATTGGTATATGTTGCTTCTCCTAATCAAAACCCGATAAGTAATACATTTGACACACGTAACGACCATAGGATAAGCAAAACAATTGTAGATAAATTGAGGAGCTTAGGTGATCCGCGTTTGCCAATATTTGCCAGCCCTACTAAAGATGCGACGCCTGAAACTTATGTGGGCGTTCCAAATGGTTTGCTAACCAGTGATGCCAACAGCCTTGGTTTAAATAAAACTTCTAAACCCGGCACTTACTTCCTTGCTCCTTCTGCACCTGCGGTTATCATCAGCTATGCTGAGGTATTATTTGATCGTGCAGAGATAGCAGCGCGTGGTTTTAGCAGTGAGGATCCGGCAGCTTTGTATAAACAAGCCGTTGAAGAATCATTAAGGCAATATGGGGTTACAGAAGGTGAAATCACTACATATACAAACCTTCCTGCCGTAAAGTATAACGCTGGTAATTACAAAAAATCTATTGGTGACCAAAAATGGATTGCTTTATTTGGACAGGGACTAGAAGCCTTTGCTGAGTGGAGAAGATTGGATTATCCGGAACTTACTCCTGCCGTTGCAGGTACATTAGGCGGAAAACTACCTGTAAGATTTATTTATCCAGGACGTGAACAATCGCTTAACGGGACAAATTATAAAGCCGCAGTAGCAAGACAAGGTGCGGATATATTAACTACAAGACTGTGGTTTGACATAAAATAATATCAAATACCTTTAGCAAGGTAATAAAAGAAAAAAGGCCGGTATCATGATTAATGATACCGGCCTTTTTTCTTTTATTAAATTTTACTTTCAAAGTGATAACTACCAGATCCAATTTCTTTAGTTGTATCTGGCAATACGATCTTAGCTTTGGTATTTGCTGGTACCGTAACATCAAGCTTTAACAATCCATTTTCCAATGTCCATGCTGATTTTACCGTGCCATATACAGTTTCTAATTCTGCCGATGCGTTAGTTATTTTTCCACCTGGTTTCGGCGCAATAACAATAGACTTATACCCTGGCTGATCAGCTACCGAATTTATTCCTGCAATTGTTCTATACATCCAGTCACCTATAGCACCATAAGCATAGTGATTATAAGAGTTCATATCAGGAGTTTGAAAAGATCCATCAGGTTTAATACCGTCCCATCTTTCCCATATCGTAGTAGCGCCCATTTTTACAGGATAAAGCCACGAAGGATAGCTTTCCTGCATTAAAAGATCGTAAGCAACATTGTTGTGTCCAAATCTGGTCAGTACATGGCATAAATAAGGTGTACCCAAAAAGCCGGTTGTCAGGTGATTTCCATAGTCGCGGACATTAGCAACCAGGCGTTCAGCGCATGGCGCTCTCAGTTCTTCGGGCAGCATGTCAAAATGAAGAGCTAAAACATAAGCGGTCTGCGTTCCAGATACCAATCGGCCAGTTGGCGTCATGTACTCCTTCACAAATGCTGCTTTGATCTCAGCAAGAAGTGCGGTGTATTTAGCTACATCATCCTGTTTACCTAATACTTTTGCCGCATTGATCAGCAACTGTGTAGAATGCGCATAAAAGGTCTGCGCAATCAAATATTTATCGGTTACTGCAGCCCTGCCATCATTATCATCATTCGGACGATAGAACAGCCAGTCGCCAAAGTGGAAACCTGAATTCCAAAGATTGTTCTTTGCAACGGATGAAATATAACCCACCCATTTCTGCATACTTTCATATTGTGTTTCCAATATCCTGCGATCACCGTAAGCAACATACATATCCCATGGAATAATTGTAGATACATCCGCCCATCCTGCAGATGCACCATCATTTGGTCCTAATACATTTGGGATCACATGCGGGATCAGGCCATTAGGTTGTTGATCTGTTTTTACATCTTTTAACCATTTGGTAAAAAATCCGGCAACATCCATATTATAAGCTGCTGTATTGGCAAAAGCCTGTGCGTCTCCTGTCCAGCCCAAACGCTCATCGCGCTGCGGGCAATCAGTCGGTACATCTACAAAGTTTCCTTTTTGCCCCCATTGGATGTTGTGCTGTAATTGATTCAGCATGGCATTAGACGTCGAAAACTTGCCTGTTGTTTCCATATCCGAATACACAGCAACTGCGGTTAGGTCCTCAGTTTTCAATTCTCCTGGATAGCCTTCTACCTTCACATATCTGAATCCCTGAAAAGTAAAATGAGGTTCAAAAACCTGCTCTGTATTTTCCTTTAATATATAAGTGTCCTGTGCCTTTGCAGATCTCAGATTTACCGTATAAAAGTTACCCTCTTTTGTAAGTACCTCTGCATGGCTCAAAGTGATCTTCGTTCCTGCAGTACCTTTAGCTTTAAGCATAACCCAACCCACCAGATTTTGCCCGAAATCCACTACTGTCTCTCCTGCTGGCGTTTTGAAAACTTTAAGTGCTTTAAATTGCTCATGTTTCCTTACCGGCGGACCACTCATAGCCACCAGCTTTTCAGTACCTTTTTCCATTGTACCAACTGCAGTCCATGCAGCATCTTCTTTAAAGCCTGTATTGTTCCAGCCGGCTATTTCCATCCTGGCATCATAGATCTCACCATCATAAATGTCCGAAGCCATAATTGGTCCATAGGTATATTTCCAGCTCTCATCTGTATTTATCGATTCCTTGGTACCATCAGTGTATTCCACCTCTACCTGCATCAGCAATCCGCGTGTATCACCATAAAAGTTGTGCTGATTTCCAAAACCGATTCGCCCTTTGTACCATCCATTTCCTAGACTTACACCCAATACATTAGCTCCACTTTTCAAAGCAGCAGTTATGTCGTATACCTGGTATTGCAGGTGATCTTTATAACTGGTCCATCCCGGTGCAAAATAGGTATCGCTTACGCGCTGACCATTGATGTTGGCTTCGTACAATCCTTTTGCAGTAATGTAGGCTATAGCCGATTTGACTTTCTTTTGTAAGGAGAATTCCTTTCTAAAAAGCGGGCTTCTTGCAGAACTATCTTTTCCCGCTACGGTGATCCATTTTGCGGTCCAGTCTGTCGGAGCAATTCCCATTTGAAAGAGACCAGGTTCAGACCAGGCAGATGTATTGCCGTGATTGTCTTTTACCCTAACCTGCCAATAATATCTCTTTTTTGATTGTAATTCTGATCCTGCATATTCGATCAATACAGATTGATCTCCTGTGGTAGATCCTTTCCAGACAAGATCCTTACCTGCATTCACTGAGGCCTTACTAGTGCCTACTCTAATTTCATAAGAAGATTGTAAGGTATTTTTTACTGTTGAAATGATTTTCCAGCTAAACCTGGGTTTTGGCGTTTCAATAGCCAGTGGATTTTTAAGGTGCTCAACCTTAAGGTCATTTACACTTAATTTCTGGGCAAGGGCCGTAAGGTTAACGGCAAACAAAAGCCCAAATACTGCACATTTCTGCAGCAACGTCTTAATACATGGTCTCATATTTGATTAATAATGAGTTGCCCGGAAATCCTAAGCAACTCACTATTATCCGTAATTAATTTGACATAAGTGTCATGCACCATCCTGTCCTTAATTAATTACTGGCCTACAAAACCATAAACCTTACCGGCTACAGTTTTAAAACCATATTTATAGCCATTTTCGTCTTTGCTGTTTTTCACAGCAAAAACTGCCTTTAAAGCATTTGGAACACGAAGATTGCAATCTCCGCCAGATAACGATTTCACAGAGAGCTTAACGATCTTTCCATCTTTCCATTGCAGATCAGTAATTTCAAAATTACCTCTTGCACGCAGACCTTTTACACTTCCACTAGTCCATTCTTTGGGTAAAGCAGGAAGCAATTCAATTTCTGAAGTTTGACTTTGAAGCAACATCTCCGCAACACCAGCAGTATAACCAAAGTTACCGTCTATCTGGAAAGGAGGATGTGCGCAAAACAAATTCGCATAAATTCCACCACCTTCATTATAATCAACACCAGAACCACCTACAAGTGTAATAAAGTTCTTAAGAATCAGATAAGCATGATCACCATCATGTAACCTTGCCCAAAAGTTCATTTTCCAGGCCATAGACCAACCAGTTGAGGCATCGCCACGTGCAAGTAAACTTACTTTTGCAGCTTTTGTTAGCTCTGGTGTTTCAGTCGTACTGAACTGTCTGCCCGGATGTAGACCAAAAAGATGAGATGCATGTCGGTGGTTATCCTTTGGATCATCACGATCTGTTTCCCACTCCTGTAACTGTCCCCATTTACCAATTTTGGGTTTTAACAGGTGCTCACGCATATCCATTACTTTATCTCTATAAGCTTTGTCAACGCCTAATGCATCAGCAGCTTCAATATAATTGGTAAACAGATCATACACGATTTGCTGATCGTACGAAACACCGTCTTCAGTAGGTCCATGTTCTGGCGACCAGCCCTTTGGTGCTACCAAAGTGCCATCATCTCTACGTTTCAAATAATCATCCCAAAACTCCGTGATCTCTTTTAGTATCGGGTAACCAAAGTTTTTAAGGTAAGCTTTGTCTCTTGTAAATGCGTAATGTTCCCAGATAGACTGTACATACCATGCACTACCTGGTGTGTTCCATAAAAAGCTTTCGCCACCAAAAATGTTGTTTTCCGTTTTCACAGTCCACCCACGTACCCCAGGATACTCCTTTTTGGTATTTTCCTTTTTCACTTCGCGCATACTGTTTATGTAATCCAGATATGGAAAATGAGATTCAGAAAGATTGGTAGGCTCTGCAAGCCAATAATTCATTTGTATATTAATGTTCGAGTGGTAATCAGACCGCCATGGCGGGTTGTTACTTTCGTTCCATAAGCCTTGCAAATTGGCAGGCAAGCCCCCTTTTCTCGATGAGTTGATTAACAAATATCTTCCATACTGAAAAATAAGTGCCTCCAATTGAGGATCTGTTGCTTTCTTATAATTAATTATCCTTTTATAAGTTGGAAGCGACAGCGTTGCTGCCGGGGTAGCACCCAGGTTTAACGACACTCTTCCGAATAAATTCTGATAATCTTTAATGTGATTGTTTAGCAACAGCTGATAGTTTTTAGTTGATGCCGCCGCCAAAATCTGTTTAACTTTAGCATCAGGATCCTCACCTTTCCATTGTTGATCACGCTTATTGCTATAATCAGTTGCTGCTGAAAGTAAAATAGTAAATGCATCTGCCTTATTAATATTTAATTGAGATCCACCTTTACCATCCGATTCTATAACTGCAGATCCACCTTCTGTTTTTACCAATAAAGTAGCGCTGTATGCCATTCCATTTTCAAGTTTCCCAGCAATGGTTAACCTTGTTCCATCAGCGGTAACTTTTGCATCATGAGCATCCCTAAGTTGTATAGTAGCCGAGGATCCTGCCTTTTTATTGGCAGTAAAACGCAACACCATTACCTTATCAGGGAAACTGCAAAAGTACTCACGTTTATAGGCAACGCCATTGTCTGTGAAAGAAATTTTCTGAACAGCTTTGCTAATATCAGTTTCTCTGCGATAATCAGCAGGAACAGCGGCCTTAGCATCTTTGTCTTTAAAATTGATGTACACATCACCAAATGCTTGATAAGCACCTGTATTTGTTTCGTCCCCGGTCCACAAACTAATTTCATTAAATTGAATGTGTTCTTGTGAGATTCCGCCAAATACCATCCCGCCAATTCTTCCATTTCCCATAGGGAAAGCTTCTGTCATCCATTCTTTGGCAGGCTTATTATCCCATAGTTTTAAGTCCTGTGTGGGTTGCGCTACTTTCTTTACCTGAGCAGTCAGACTAAGCTGAAACAGCAGGAAAATAAAAAGTGCATAAATTTGTTTTTTGTGTGGTTTCATTTTGTGATATACAGGTTTGGTTAAAAAGTGTTTTCAATGATACTTAAATAAAGCACATAAAAATTCAGCAATTCTTACATCATCTTAAGGGATTTTAACATAAAACAGGTAATGATCCCTGAGATTAGCTGTACTTTTTAATCACCAATCCTTTTGTAAACATACTGTCTGTCGGCATTTATAAGGAGTTGCATTTTTCGTTTTTTGCCTGAGAATACAGCATCAACCGGATCGTTCTCATTTACAAAGAACTTGTCATTTGCATAGGGTTTTAGTTCAGTAACTCCCTTTTTCCGAATCATTGTAACTATGCCCGTTGTTACGGTTATCTTCAAGGTATCGTTGGCAAGATCATTATAATAGGAGCCCTGATAAGTATCCAGCAGTTCCTGATCTACCGGAACTTTAGCGTACTTAAACTTTTTGATGCCCAGCAACCAGGTATATAAACTATCGGTATTGTATGCTGAAGTCCAGCTGTCGTGGCCGTCTTCCGGAAAAATAGTGAATTTAACATCCGGATTTATAGGTTTTAGTGCATTAACCATATCCTGACTTGCTTTAAGCGGAACAACATTATCCTTTCCTCCATGAAAAACCCAAACAGGTGTATGCCTTATTGCCCAGACTTTGGAAACATCCCCCCCTCCACAGATCGGCACAACTGCGGCAAACATCTGAGGATATTTCATTGCCATATCCCAACTGCCATAACCACCCATACTTAAACCCGTTAAGTACAATCGATCTTCATCAATTCTATACTTTTTCTTAATATCCTTCATTAAACGCATTAAATCTGTGCTTTCCCAGCGTTCTCCTTCTGGCACCTGGGGCGACACTACAATGAATGGAAACTTTTTCCCATCGGCGATCAATTTTGGTAAACCATTTACTGCAACCTTGCTTACATCATCTCCACGTTCACCACTGCCATGTAAAAATAATACAACAGGGAATTTTTGTTGATCATCTTTATTATAATTTTCCGGTAAATAAAGGAGATACTTTAATTCGTTGGTATATTTTTCCTGGCTTTGCTGGGCTAATAAAGCACCACAAAACAGATTGAAAACGACTAAGAAGACGAATAAGAATTTCATATTGAACAAATTAATAATCAGACTCTTAATATACGAGAATGTTACTAAATTAACCAGTTAGTTAAAGCTAAGATTTTATCTTTTTTATAGAAGCGATATCTCCAAGATCTTTTTTTCTTCCCGAGGCTTCTTTATTTTTTATGAACTCGGTTACGTTAATAAAGTTAACTTTAAGATTATCAACCTCGCCATCCACTCTATTTATATAAGCTTCATCAAATTCAACACCGGATATTGCATTTAGGATATCAATCCGTAAGGGTGGATATCCCAATTGAGTAACATAATTTTCCTTTAAAAAATCTTGTTCAGTTAAACCTAATGATCCAAAACCAAAATCATTCAATACCTTAATCATTCTTGATGCATTTTTGGCGCTTGGTTTAATCCAAATATCTAAATCTCCGGTATGTCTGGGGCGACCATGGTACGCAAGTGCATGGGCACCCACTATCATATAATCAACCTTATGAAGATTGAGCAATTCTATAAAATCAATAAAATCTTGTTCGAAGATCATAATTTCCTTTGTTGAACTACTTTTTCAATTTTTTCGGGAAATTTACCATCTGCCCAAGTAAAATAGTTTTTTCTCAAGCGACTAACTTCAGATAATCTCTCGGAAACTGTTCTGCTAAGCCAAAATAAAACATCGAGACTGTCTTCGTCTTCCATTTTGACCTGATTAACTACCATGGCTATTTTTCTACTGTGCTCCATATCTTAAGACTACGATGAAATCACTAAAAATTGATATCCTCATTACAAAAATAAGAAAAAAACAAGACTGTTTTATATCTATATATGCCCTATCTCAGTCTACCTAAAACATTGATAGTTGCTCATCTCTCGATTGAGAGTTGCTTTGAAAAACAAACTCTCCAATTACTACAAATTGGCCTTCGTTCACACGAACACGAAGAACTATTCTATCGCAAATAAAGTTTAGATTTACTTTTGTATCCATAAACAGATCTCTTGCCAAGGATAATTGTTCGTGGTTTAATCTCCTACCTATTGATATATGAGGGTTATAACTTCTATGAGTCAACTTAACTTTCATACCTTGTTGAATCCTCTTCATACATTGTTTAAGTATAATCTCTGACTCCTTATCTGGCAATATGCATATTACTCCATTTTCATATACATCAATACGATCAAATGTTAAATCCAAAGGCGGTTCAGAAGTACAAAGCTTAAGCAATTGACTTTTAATAGCTAACAATTCTCTTTCACCAATTACATTAAACTCACATATTGTTATGTGAGCCTTTGAATTTCTACTGCCATACCAACCAGCTACGGATGCCAGCTCATCTTTCATAGCCTTCACCTTTTCCATTACTGAGAGAACAGGATATATCGCTACTGAATAAACAGAAATTTCACTCATATCTATAATAAAGATAAGAGATTACTTCTTACTCCTTGCCTTATATCTTCTGTAAGAAACAAAAGCCAAAGCAAAAACTACCGCCAGCGTAATATACACCCACGACGGAATTGGCACAGGATCACCTTGCGCATACGAATGCAAACCAGTCAGGTAGTAATTAACCCCGAAATAAGTCATGATTATACTGGAGAAACTTAACAGCGACAGCAAATTAAACAAGTACTTACTTCTTAAGCCCGGAATTAAACGAACGTGCAGTACAAACGCATAAACAATAACCGAAATAAACGCCCAGGTTTCTTTCGGGTCCCAGCTCCAATAACGGCCCCAACTCTCATTAGCCCATACACCACCTAAAAACGTACCAACAGTAAGTAAAAATAAACCTACCGTTAACGACATTTCATTCACAATCGTTAGCTCAGTTATCGAAGCTTTAACCTTTGCACTGATTTTATTGTTATCAATTACATAAAGTATCAATACAACTGTACCCATCAATGCACTTAAGCCAAAGAAACCATAACTAGAAGTAATAATTGCTACGTGAATCATCAACCAATATGATTTCAATACAGGAACCAGCGGAGTAATCTGAGGATTCATCTGAGAACCACCGTGTGCAAAGCCCATCAAAATCACAGCAATTAAACAACCCGCAGCAGGTATAAACGCATTACTGTTTCTATACATTAGTAAACCGGATAAAACACCTATCCAGCTAATAAACAATACCGCTTCATAACCATTACTCCAAGGCTCATGCCCCGAAATATACCAACGAGCTCCTAAACCAACCGCCTGTAAAGTTGCTGCAATGCCGATAAGTATCAAAACTACCTTAACCAGTGTATCAAGTGATTTAGAATTCTTAAATAGCTTCATGAAGGCAAGTGAAAGTATCACTACCCCTAGAATGGCATAAGTAATCATCAGATTCAGGAATATATTCCATGAGTTATAACTGATCTCCCATTCTACTTTCGACTGTGAAGGCACTACATTCTTACCATATTTCTGTTGCGCTTCGCCAATATCTTTCAGTGCTGCATCGGCCGAAGACCAGTTACCTGATACCTGAGCGTCGTTAACAGCTTTAACATAACGGCTAATAGCACTTGGTTTAACGGAAATACTATCTAAATCACTTATAGTCATAGCAATCCAGGTATTATTCGCATCACCAATAATTGGAGAAACACGTAAATACTGCCCATAAACCAATTGCTCCATAGCCTGTAACTTATCATTCAGATCAATTACATCTTTATCGTAGCTATTTTGTTCAGCAGGTTTCTTAGCAAATGCCTTTGCATAATCGTCTTTTAATCTGAATTCAGCAGTCCCGTCCGAATTAATCTTTATCAAATTTACCATCGAAGTATAACCTTCGGGAGTAGCGCTCACAGTTTTAAGCAATTCAGGCCCACCCTTAGTATTTACTTTAATCAACGGAACGTTGATCCAGTTGAAAGGCATTGTCGAAATAGATAAGAAAAACTGGTTTGCATTTAATGTATAAAAACGATCCTTGCGATGTAATTTCCTAAGGATTTCCAGTGCCATCGTATTAACAGGTTCAATCCGGCCATCAATATTTTGCACCAATAAATGGCCAAACTTATCGGCATGAGTCTCATCTATTTTAATAGATGAAGCAAATTGTACCGGGTCTAAGGTTTTAGTAGGCAAAAACAGTTGCGTATCATTATGCTCATGTTTATGTTCTGGGGCAGTACCATTCCCAGGCACAACGTTGTGCTCATTATCGTGAACCTCACCATTTTCATGAACATGAGTAGTTGCGCCATCAGTACCATGCATATCTATCTTCTGACTAAAAGCCGCACCGACAGGCAAAAAGAAAAGCAGCAACAGCAATGTTTTCGATTTAGAGATTGTTTTCAATTGCTCATTCAATTTCGAAAAATGAGTCCCTTTCCAGAATAGCGTAACAAACATGCCTAAGAAAAGTAAAATATAACCAATATAAGTAACGTTGGTACCCAACTGATCATGATTTACAGATAGAATCGTCCCCTTTTCGTCCTCATCAAAACTTGCCTGAAAAAAGCGATAACCAGAATGATCCAATACATGGTTCATAAATATTTTATATGGTGTTTCTCCAGCCTCATCCAAAATCATGACATCAGAAGAATAAGAAGCCGGACTATTACTACCCGGATATTTTTCCATCTTAAAATCTACCAATTTAAGCGAAAACGGCGTTTGATAGATCTTAGATCCATAAGCCAAGGAAATCCTCAAACCGCCAACTTCACTTTGATGTTGAAAATTTGTCATCCCTTTTCCACCGTAAAACGACACCGTATCCACAGCGGTTGGTGTAGTAATTTGTACTTTCACTAAATCCAGATCATGCTCATGAGTCCTTTTATCACCCTCAAAATAAATGATGTGGCCTGGTATTGCAGGCTCAGGAACAACAAAGGCAAATCCACCATAAGTGTATAAGCTTCTTAAATTGAAGGGCTGAGGAACATTATTTCCAACAACAGGTTTTCTTTCCTGGGTAGCCATAATCATATAATTACCCTCGTAAGGAGAAGAAATCTGAAGTGCACCGCTTGCATCACTTATATTGATGGCACCCGGTGTTTCTTTGTTAAAAGAAACCAGCATGTTCTGCATCAGCTGCACACCACCCGTAGGAATATATTTATTTACACGTTTACCATTTTCAAGTACAACAAGATGTAAGGTTAGTTTACCAGTATCACCGCGCACCAATGAATCCTGTGCCCTTGCATAAAAATCAACAACCTTTAGCTTAACACGCTCTCCATTGTAATCGTACTCAGAAGTAAATGTCTTTTTAAAAGGCTTTAAATACATAGGAATGCGGCTAGAAGTTAAATTAGCAGGCACATCATCATATGCCAATGCCGCATCACCCTTACCTATCTGTACCTTAATAAAGGTCTTATCCGAAATAATGTCTTTACTTGTTTCGCCTTCGCGGATATGCATTGATCCTTCAAAACTTATATATCTTGTGATATAACCACCAATAAAAATAAGCACAAATGCGAGGTGGAATACCAATAGAGGCCATTTCTTACGTTGCAAAAGTTGGTATCTGCCAATATTCCCAATAAAGTTCAATACCAGGATTAGCATAATCAATTCAAACCACCAGCAGTCATAAATTAGCGCCTTGGCAACAGATGTTCCATAGTCATTTTCCACAAAAGTGGCCATGGCCATAGAAAAAGCATAAAGCAACAACATCACACCCGTGGTACGGGTTGAAAAGAGAATTTTACCTAACCTGTTAATCATTATTAATGTTTCTTTTTTATTTCTACCAATAAGATTTTCTGAATCTTACCTAAAAAAATGATTTGCGTATTATAATTGGTGGCAAAGATGCCCCTAGCAAATCAAAAAAAATAAGGGTAATTGAATTTATGGCAAAAATAAGACTAAACGCCACCTAATAGAGTTGAGAAAAAGGAAAAGATACCTGTTTATATAAAACATCATCCAAACCATAGATGTCCTTATAGAAATGAACAACACCCTTTTTATCCGCCCAGGCAGTATAATAGGTAATACAAACAGGTACCTGAAGAGGTAGTCCGATATATTTTGCTCTTGGATAACCATTAGCCATCGCTTTTTTTATCTGATCAAACTTTGGTCCTTTACCAAACAGTGCATAAGCAAGGTTTAAAGGTTGTTCGACCCGCACACAACCATGGCTCACTGCCCTTATACTTTGCTTAAATGGCGATTGTGTAGGTGTATCATGGAGGTAAACGCTACTCTCATTATTAAAAAGAAATTTGATCCTGCCAAGGGGATTTTGCTCGCCCGGCTGTTGTTTAAATGAATAAGAACCTGTTTCTTCAGATTGCCAGTCGATAGCTTTCGGATCGCCCACAAGCTTACCATTCCGGTATACGTTGATATCGTTGTTAGCAAAATAATACCTGTTTCTTTTTGCGTACGTGATGATCTCATTACTTGCAATGCTTTGCGGGATATTCCAAACCGGATTTACCTGTACACTATAGATCATGCTGCTCAGTTGAGGAGTTTCCTTATTCACTTCCTTTTCACCAACACAAACCTTCATGCGAAGCACCACTTTTCCGCTATCTATCACACTCAACATAAACTCTGGAATATTTACCAGCACATATTTATCAGCGGTAGGCTTGTTTTTCCACCTCAATCGTTCCAGGTTTACCATTAGAGTGCGATAAATACTGTCACTTTCCTTTTCCGATTTTAGTGCTTTTTGCAAAGCCAGGTATTGTTTGTCTTTTGGTTGTATGCTATCAAGGTAAGTTTTGATATTTCTTACTTCAAAAACCTGTATAATACTCATGCTATCGGGTCGCAATGTTGGACTGCTATAATTAATATAAACCCTTGCCGGATCGGTAATCCCAAATTGCAAAGCATTACTATATTTGATCATTGCATCGGCAATGACCAATTCAAGCTCCATAGCATCCTGATAAACTTCCCATTCTTTTCTCCGGGAATCTTTATCATTATAATTATCCAATAACTTTTTTATACGGCTTACCGAAAAAACTTCCGGATCTATCCCATGAACATTCGCGTTCCCTAAATAATCCTCTAAAGTTCGTAGCTGATTATCCGGCATAAAGCGGGACACGAGTACAGGTTGAAATTCATTTCTCTTATAAAAAGAGTCAATTTGCTCTGGATAAGTAAAAGTAAGGTGGCTGGCTTCAAAAACTTTTTTGAATTCGGCTGCGACATCCATTTTTTCAGCATGTTTCTTTAAAATTGGAGGCTCTATTTTATTTAGCCGCACCAGTGGTGTTGGTGTAGCAGTACGCTTAACGGTACAGGATAGGCAAAACAATATACAAGTCATCATGACAATGGCCACCTCCCTCAGAAAAGGGAGTTTAAGGGGATGATCTATATTAAACATCTCGATGAGACTTATTATTCACTAACAAATAAAGTAACAACTTGTTTTGTCAGCATCCCCCTCTTCTTTGTGAAATATTGCCAGGTGGTTGCCTTGAGCTTTTTAAGCGGTTTATTCGGCTCCCATCCGAAACAACCCCAAAAAACGCCTTAGCAACCTCCTAAGCAACATCCTGGCACTAGCCAGAAATATCAATACGTCTAAATTTATGAAAATGCTACGAAGCATTTGTAGTTTTTTTGAAAAAAAGCATAAAATAACCCGCGACAAATGAATGTCGCAGGCTATTTAAATTAACGCTCTCGATACAAACATAGGGAGCAATTATGAAGATTTGATGAATTTTTTTAAATATTTAACCAATACACCAATTTTATTACCAAAGCCCTGTTTTTAACAGCAAAAGGTTCGGGCAAATAGTTATCAGTATATACAATAAACAGATCTGAAGCAGGGCGATATCTCCATTGGAACCTCGTATTTACATTCATATTTTTCATTTGCTCGTTGTATTGCACAAAGCCGGTAAGAAACAATGTATTTGTCATGGTAACATCCAGCCTTGGGCCTACAAGCCAGAAATCGTTGTATCCCCATGGTTTGGGCAGGTTCAGCTTATTGTAGTTTGCACTTAGTGCAATACTTACATATGGTTGAAAACGATAACCAAATTCCCCACCTAATGTTAATCGTTTACCATCGGCATAATAGCCTCCATAGCGAGCATTCAATGCATATGTAAACAAGCTCTGAGGTTTAGACACATAATCGGCCCCAACGGTTGTCCAATTGTGCTCACTTCCAGCTACAAGCGTATCTATTTTAGTACTTACCGGATCAAAGGGTTGCAGAAGCTTAATGTAAGTACCAGACCCCCATACGGTAAGTGTGTTCCTGCTTCTAAACACCATTCCATAAGATGCCAACAGCTCGTTATCCGTACGGTGCATATTTTCATCAAAGAAATTGGTAGATGTAATTTGTGGCCCATGACTCAGTAATGGTCCTTTCTTTGGAAAGAAAAGACGGGTAATCTGTGGCATCATTTTAACATATCCCTGGCGGGGCACGTAACCTACCTCAGCAGTATAATTGCGGCCTACATATTCATGTTGCCAGCTAATGTTCCATTTACCACTTGTGTATTGCAGGTTAGCGGCATGCGTCCAGTCGTGTCCACTTTTCCCCGGACTAAAAGATTTAAGTACCATTGCCTTCCCAGTCCAGAAGTTATTGGCCGAAGCCAGATTATATTCCATCCCAAAGTTCCTGTTGTAACGGGAATAAGTAGCTGTGCCCGGTGCCAGATCACTTGGATTATAATTTAAAGATTCTTTATTGATCAATAAAAAGCCAACATTAGAGCGGGCAAATACACGACGCTGCAGGGCTGCAACCGTGAAATTCTGAGCGGGCAAAGCAGTAGAGTTCTGTTTCTCTGTTTGCATATTCATAATGCCCAGCCTCCAATCCTTGTTTAATTTACCGCTTAAGCGTGCACCAAATTTAATGGGTACCCCCAGGCCTATCCTGCGGGAAAAGAAAGGTCGAATACCTGCATACCCGAAATTGGTAAACTGGTCTCCATTTTCCAGAAAGAACTGCCTTCTTTCAGGGTAAAATAACTCAAACCTATCTAAATTAGTGACTTGTTTATCTACATCTACCTGCGAAAAATCAGGATTTACGGTAAGATCAAGGTTTAAGGAAGAGGTAATAGCCACCTTAGCATCTAGTCCTATATCCTTACGATATGTTGATGGCTTATCCGTTTCATAATCTTTAATAACGCCACCAAGTGCATACGGGATTAGAGAAACAGTAGTACCTGGGTCTGGCGGTGGCATATCCCATACCAGCGTACCGGTATAAGCTAAGGAAGCTGATGGAAACTGTCTTGGTACAGGTGCCCAACTACTTTTTTCCGTAGTTTTCAGATCATTTCTGCCGAAGTTTATCCCCCATTTTGTAATACCTTTCTTATATCTGATACTTTTAAATGGGATTACAGCTTCAAAAACCCACTTATCGGGATAGTTCTTTACTACAGATTGCCATTTATTGTCCCAGCTCAGATCTACCTTACCGCCATCATACATTAGGCCATCCCATTGTGCACCCGCAGCATTGGCACCAAATGCGAAACCATTGGTTTGATCATCAAATGGATCCATGAACATAATAAAGTTGTCGTTTTTTAAAAAGGAAAAATCACGGCGCAGAGATTCTACCATATAAGGGCCGGGTGCCCCGTTATAGTTTACTACTGAAAGGTAAAGATTCTGCTGATCGTAGGTCATCCGCACATCAGTACGCACTTTGGCATAACTGGTATCCATTGGCAGGATCATGTAGAAATCTGATGCTACGTCGGCATCTTGCCAGGCTTGCTCATCTAATTCCCCATCTATCTTAATGGTCGACGAAGCTTTATTGATATGTAACTGATAAGCATCATTTTTTTTTTGAGCTGAAACAGATAAACAGAAAAAGAAAGCAAGTAAAAAGAGGCTAATTCGCACAATAGGTTAGGTTCGGTTAAGAGGCCCAAAGTATAAAAAAAAGATAGGCGCTGCAATATTGTAATTGTAACATGATGAACATAATAGCCCCAAAACCCTAGGAGACTGAAAAAATTTAATAAAAAAACAGGTCGAAACAACAAAGTGGCTTTATCTAAAAAAGATTATTCCTAAGTTTACAATGAAAAACCTACACATAAACCACAATAATGAAACAAAACTTCATTTCTACAATGTTCAGGGTAGCAATTGCCCTGAGTTTACCCCTGATTTTCTTTGGCTGCTCAGTTAAGCAATCCTCACCAAGCCCAAAATGGGAACAAATGTTCGATGGAAAGGACTTAAATGGCTGGGATGTAAAAATAAGAAAGCATGATCTGAATGACAATTACGGAAATACTTTTAGTGTTAAAGACGGAAACATTCAGGTTAGATATGACAAATATTCAGAATTTGATGAGCAATATGGTCACCTGTTTTACAAAAAACCTTACTCATATTATCTTATAGGAGTAGAGTATCGTTTTGTTGGAGATCAAGTAAAAGGCGGTCCGGGATGGGCATACCGCAACAGCGGCATCATGATCCATGGTCAGGATCCTGCTACGATGAAAAAAGATCAGGATTTCCCTAACTCTATAGAAGTTCAGCTATTGGGCGGCGCTGGCAATGGCGAACGCTCAACTGCAAACCTATGTACCCCTGGTACTCAATTTGTAAAAGACGGCAAAGTGATCAAAACCCATTGTATTGAATCTAACTCAAAAACTTTCAATGGCGATCAATGGGTACGCGTTGAAGTTCTTGTACTTGCAGACTCTTTAGTGGTTCACTATGTGAATGGCGAAGAGGTATTACGCTACACCAGACCACAGTTAGACCCTGTTGGCGGTGCTGCAGAGGGCCAGCTTTTAAAAGGCGGTTCTATTTCATTACAAAGCGAAAGCCATCCGGTAGATTTCAGAAAAGTTGAAATCATCAATTTAGAAAAGTATGCCAAGAGCCCTGCTAAATTACAGGAAGTGGTTCAAAAACTAATGGCAGAAAAAAGAGTAGCAAAACAATAACACACTTACGTTAAACACTTAATAGAATACACAAATGATTAAATTTTCTTTAAGCCTTATTTATTCCCTGATACTATTCCTGGGAATAAAAAGCTTCGTGGGCGAACCAAAAACCACCTCTTTTGACCCTCCTGAATTAACAATTACGCCGTTTGCCGGCCCTGATGTTACACCAAGTCCCGCTTGTCTGGCTGTTGCTGCAACAGGCGAAGTTTTTGTAGGTGTTGATATGATCGGATCATTAGGAAAAGATCCGGGCAAAGGCCGTATCCTTAAACTTGTTGATAAAGACAACGATGGTAAAATGGACCAGCATGTAGAATTTGCAATGGTTGATAACCCTCGTGGTATTATCGTGCAAGGCGATAAGGTCTTTGTATTACACACAACCTTCTCTAAAGAAACTGGTAAAGCTACAGGAATGGCGCTGGTAGTTTTTGAAGATAAAGATGGTGACGGAAAGGCTGATGGTCCTGCAAAACCTCTAATTGAAAACCTTAGTAATACTAAATACATTCAGGAACGTGGAACAGACCACGCTACAAATGGAATCAGAATGGGTATAGATGGTTGGATTTACATTTCTGTTGGTGATTTTGGATTTCATAATGCAGTAGATCGTTCTGGCAAAAAACTAACCATGCTTGGTGGTGGTATTGTCCGCGTGCGCCCTGATGGCACCGAAATGGAAATATTTATTCATGGAACGCGTAACGTTTATGATGTGGCTATTGATCCGTACATGAATGTTTTCACAAGAGAAAACACCAATGATGGTGGTGGATGGAATGTTCGCTTTTCGCATTTTATCCAATCTGGAGAATATGGATATCCTGTTTTGTTTCAACACTTTACTGATGAAATATTACCGGCATTAGTAGATGTTGGTGGAGGTTCAGGTACCGGCGCTTTATTTATGAGCGAACCAACCTGGCCTGAAAAATACAACAACGTTCCAATGATGGCTGATTGGGGAAGAAGCATGCTCTATATCCATAGAGTTACACCTGATGGGCCTACTTTCACCCAAAAAGAAGAAGAGTTTATTAAACTTCCTCAAATCACAGATTTAGATGTTGACGGATCGGGCAGACTTTACCTTTCTGCATGGGATGGCGCAGGTTATTCTGGTAGCCCAAGTAAAGGTTATGTAGTTCGTGCAGTACCAAACAACTGGACATATAAAGCATTCCCAAATGTTGAAAAAGCCTCTGTTAAACAATTAGCAGAATTGCTTAAATCAGCCAGTGCAGTAGCCCGTTTAGCTGCTTCGCAGGAGCTGATTAACCGTTCGAACAAACAAGCTACTGCAGCTGCTTTAAAAATTGCTTCCGACAAAAAATTTCCTTTATATGCACGTGTTGCTGGTATTTACACTTATGCACAAGCTGCTGGTGTTGATGGAATCCCTGCTTTATTAGCATTTACAAAAGAAGATGCGATGAGAGAGTTCGCATTGAAAACACTTGCAGATCGCAAAAACAACTTACAAAATGTTCCAACTGAGCCGTTTTTAGAGGGACTTAAAGATCCTTCTCCACGTGTTCAAGCTGTTGCTGCAATAGGACTAGGTCGTTTAGGACATGTAGAAACTGCCACTGCCCTATTACAAACCAAAGTTCCTGCATCATTTGTAGAACCTGCTAAAGATGTAGAGGGTCCTCATGCTACTCCTAATCCCGCTATTGTTCAACCTCACTTAGCTGTACAGGCATTAATAAACCTTAAAGCTGTGGATGCTACTATAGCAGCAATTAATGGTGAAAATTCAACGCTTGCATTGTGGGCTTTACGTTATATGCATGATCAAAAAGCGGTTAATGCATTAATTGATGCGTATCAGAAATCGAATGACGAAAAGTTTAAAACACAAATCCTGACAACATTGGCTCGACTTTATAAGAAAGAAGATGCTTATGATGCGTCATGGTGGTGGGGTACAAGACCAGATTCTCACGGTCCATACTATAAAGCAGTATTATGGGAAGGTTCTCCGGCCATAGAGAAATTCCTTGTAGGAGAATCAGAGAAAAAAGGTGCCAGCGGCAAGCAATTTTTCGCAGACTTAGATTCCCGCAATCGTATGGATATCGCTGCATTTGCTACCGAAGAAAAAGTTGCTGCTACCGAAGAGCCTAAAGTAGATCTTGAAAAGATTAAGAATCAAAAAGGCCAGGTTGGTAAATCATCTATTGAGGATGTTTTATTGGCCATCAATAAATTAGAAGGTGACGCGGTTAAAGGTAAAGCATTATTTACCCGTCAGGGATGTATTGCCTGCCATAGCATCAGCAAAGGCGAAAAAATGAAAGGACCATTTATGGGCCAAATCGGTTCTATTATGAATCGTGAGCAAATTGCTGAGTCTATCCTTAAACCAAGTGCTTCAATTTCGCAAGGATTTGCTACAGTGATGATCTCTGCTAAGGGAGATAAAACTTATATGGGCTTTATTACTGAAGAAACAGCTGCTAAGGTTGTGATGCGTAATATTGCCGGTGAAGTTTTCACTATTAAAGCAAGCGATATCTTATCGCGCAAAGAAATGGATTCATCTATGATGCCAGCGGGTTTAGCCAATTCATTGTCGTACGATGAACTTGCTTCACTTGTTACTTTCCTTTCTCAGCAAAAGAAATAATTTAGGCGATCGTCTGAAACGCTGTCGTCATCTCGAACGCATGTGAGAGATCTCTTGTTTAAACATGATTCAAGAGATCTCTCACATGCGTTCGAGATGACGACAGCGCCTGGACGGTCACTTAAGAATCACCTTTAAAACCTTCCTGCCAGTGAAATTCCATATGTTTTCGGATTACCCAAATGGGCAGCACCGAAATCATAAACATAATCTACATAGGTTTTATCACTCAAATTTCTTCCCCAGAAAAACACGTCAAATCTCTTATTAGAAACACCAATTTTTGCATTGAACAGATGATAGCCTTTTTGCTCAAACCGGTTTTGAAGATCAAAAAATTGATCTCCTGTATACGCCCACTCACCTCGTGCAATCAAATTCAGCTTATTAAGGTTTTCAATTTGATAGCCGTACTGCAATGCAAGCATAGAAGTCATTTCCGGTGTGTAGATCTGTTTGTTGCCATCAAAATTCACAACCGCCTTATCTACCGGCAAACTCAATGATTTATATTTTGCATCAGTATAGCCAAAGTTATAATCAACGCTTAGTCCTTTAACAGGTCTGGCCGAAAGTTCAACCTCAACACCTTTACTACTTAATTTTCCTGCATTTCTGGTTATTGTTATTGCATCTGGCAAGATCAGTACAGGTATTTGTGCATCTGTAAGTCTAACATAAAAAGCGGCAACATTAACGCTTAAGCGTTGATCGAAAAAGGTATTTTTAGATCCAAACTCCAGATTATTACCATATTCTGGTTTGTAGGCCACTAAAGGTCTTGCAGTTCTGTCGGAACCGATTTGTGTAAGACCGCCAGCACGAAAACCTCTGCTGTAAGTTGCATAAAGGCTATGGTCAGCCACAAACAAATAAGCAAGACTAACTTTAGGAGATAATGCGTTGAAAGTAGCAGTTGCGCTGGTATCTTTTTGTTCAACTATAGGCTGCGTCTCGCCAGGCATTAACATCTCTCCATATACCCCTTGCTTTTTATGCTCATAATCATAACGTAAACCGGCAGTGGCCGACAACTCATCTGTTATTGCATAGCTAACCTGCCCAAAAGCAGCTAAGCCAAAGCCCTTCCCTTTGTTAATACTTATGATATTAAGACCAGGCATAGACCCTACCATTTCCGCATCTTCACCAAAAGACAAGCCTTGTTTTACCGGGTTTTTCTGATAGAAGCCATACACGCCTCCTACCCATTTAAGCTTTGAAGTAGACGATGAAGGAGAACTGAACTTGAACTCCTGAGTTAAAACCTGTATTTTATTCCAGTCCTTACCATAGTTATTAATAAGAGAAATTCCATCGATCGGTGAAAAATCACTGTCTATGGGTTTATCATAATACCTGTAGTTAGACTGATAAGCACTTTGAGAAGTAAAATTAAAACCATCACCAGCATAATTTGCAGACAATGAAGCGTTAAACAAGTTATCAAACATCTTTGTTAACGTATTCTGGTTTACTTTAAAAGGGCTACTTAATGCATCCTCAACAGAAGCCACTAATGGAAATGTTCCGTCATTACGGTTCTCATTATGTTTTACATTTAAAGTTAAATCAAACTTTGAACTGCCCTGAAATTTCAGATAATAATTTCCCAGGTAGCCATGTAAACGATCATATTTTTTATTGTTAAACTCATTGGTATAAAATCCACTTTGCCTGTTAACCAGACCTGCTGCACCAAAAAACAACTTATCCTTAATTAGAGCAGTTCTGATACCTGCGCTATAACGCTGCTGACCATAATTCCCGAAATCAACACCTGCAAAACCAGTTGTATAATTTGCGGGCTTTTTGGTGATAATGTTAATTACCCCACCCATTGCATTTCTGCCATACAAAGTGCCCTGAGGGCCACGCAATACTTCTATCCGTTCTAAATCAAACAGAGAAGAAATGTATGTATCCAATCCAAATTGATTTACACCATCAATATATGTAGCTACCGCCGGATCGTAAGAAGTTGTAGTAATACCTCTTATTGAGGTTACATTCCTTCCATCACCAGGGTTACTGCTATAAAGATTTGGAACAATAGCCGACAAATCTCTGGTGTTCTGTATCCTGTAATCATTCACTTTTGCTGATGAAAAAACAGATATACTGGAAGGTATATTCTGAACATTTTCTTCAGTTTTCTGTGCAGAAACAATTACTTCATCCAACTTCAACCCGGCATCTTCTAAAGTAATATTCAGGCTCCTGTTATCATCGGTTACCAGTTTATTTATTGCTGCATAACCCACCGCGCTGAACCTTAAACTTACTTTGCCCGAGGGAACATTAACAAGTTCAAAAGCACCTGTCAAATCTGTAACTGTACTTAAATTTTTATTTAATACCTGTACCGTTACTGCATCAACAGGAACTCCCTTAGCGTCTTTAACCGTTCCTGAAATCTTATTCTGTTGTGCACTCGCTGCAAAACAGATGAAAATGCTTAAACACAAGCACGCTATTATTCTATTCATTCTATTTCTTTTGTACAATTATTAATTGGAAACAGCCTCAAAAGCAGCGCTGAAATCCCCAATAAGATCCTCTATATCTTCAATACCTACAGACAATCTAACCATAGAATCAGGGATTCCCATTTCATCACGTCTTTCTTTACCTAATTCGAAGAATATGGTATGAGCAACGGGAATTGCAAGTGTACGGGTATCACCAAGGTTGCTTGATTTGATAACCAGTTTAAGCTCATTCAGGAACTTAAAGCAATCGATGCCATCAACTAGTGCAAAACTCAGTAATCCGCCATAGCGATGGAACAAGCTTGAAGCAAGTTCATGCTGAGGGTGACTTTTCAATCCAGGATAATAAACTTTACTGATTAAAGGATGCTTATCAAGAAATTCTGCAAGTGTAGCCGCGTTACTGCAAGCACGTTCAAGCCTTAAAGCAATAGTTTCAGAACCCACAGAAATACTATGCGCTGCTTCAGGAGCAAGCGTGCCACCACCATCACGTAAACCTCTTTTTCTTATTTGCGTCATTCCCTGCATTTCCGGACGGATCTGCTCGCGGATTATTGGTGCAATGTTAGGAAAGCTAAGCCAATCGAATAAGCCCGTATCAGTTACACTTCCACCTAATGCATTACCATGACCGCCAATATATTTTGTTAAAGAGTTAATGATAAGACTAGCCTTTACTGCAACCGGACGGAACAAGTAAGGTGATGTCATTGTATTATCTACTACATAGATCAATTTTTTGTCTTCACAAAAATCACCTATAGCACCTAGATCTGATATTTGGGTAGCAGGGTTTGCAATGGTTTCTACAAATACCATTCTGGTATTTTCCTGATAGGCATTTTTAATATTCTGAACATCAGTTGCATCAACAAAAGAGATGCTCAGGCCCATCTCCATATATGTCTGCATAATACTTCTGGTATTACCAAAAAGGTATGAACTTGCAATAATATGGTCGCCTGCTTTTATTAAAGCCAGTATGGTAGAAGAAATGGCAGCCATTCCGGTAGCAAAAGAAACAGTAGCAAGACCCTGTTCCATTTGTGTTACTTTATGCTCAAGTGCAGTTGTTGTTGGATTGCCCTGACGGGAATAAGCATAACCCTTTGTTTTGTTTTGAAAAACATTTACCAAGCCCTGGACATCATCGTATCCCCAGGTTACTGCGTTATGAACAGGTTGATGTAATGCACCGAATTCTGGTTTCAAAAGACGGTCTGAATGAAGTATGGTGGTTGTAAATCCTTTTTTATCGCTCATTTAAACTTAATTTATTCAAGAAAACAAACTTCCATCTTTTATTTTAAAAAAAAGACGTTTTGCATAGGAAATCTGAAATATTACCAGTCTATTAACAGAATGGTTACTTTTACCATTAAATCTAAAACACACAATGAAACCATCTTTAGTACTCATTTTCATCTTATTCCTGATTACAGGAGTTAGCGCTCAACAAATTAAATACGGTACCGGAAACGACAGTTGGAATCCCGACTCTCTGGGGAACCATAGAGCTGTACTAACGGTAAGCGCAGCTGGAAATGTAGCAAAAGCAACTATCGAATGGCGAAGAAGAGACACCCATCCCGAGCTTAAGGATATTTGGGTGGTTGATGCAAAAACCAACAGCAGAATCACAGATGTAAAGGCGGCAAACATCAGCAGAGAACAAGGGACCATCTATTTTGAGCCAACCTCAGGAGCCGGCACTTATTATGTTTACTACATGCCGTACCAGGTAGAAGGACGTTCAAATTACCCAAATGCTCAGTATAGAAAGGCTCCGACGGCTGAGAGTCAGTGGCCAAAATCAACCGCAAACGCTGTACCTGCCAAACTTGTACGCATAGAGGCAATTAATGCAATGAGCAGTTTCTACCCTATGGAAGTAATTGCTACCGCAGCAGAAACTAAAAACCTGATTAAACAACATCCACAAAAAGACTATCTTGTTTTTACTGAAGACAGGGTTAATCCTATAAAAATGCAGGACGATCTGCCTCAGTTATGGATCACAAAAGGATTAAAGAACGCTTTCTCCGGAACAGCATCTAAAGGAGAAAACTACACCTATCAGCTCGGTATTTATCCGGTAAAAAAAGATATTAATGATGTTAAAGTTACCTTCAGCGATCTAAAAAATAAAGCAGGCAAATCCATTTCTGCAAAAGCTTTTTCATGTTTAAATACCGATGGCGTTAACTGGGACGGCAGCCCGTTACATAAAACTGTAAACGTAGCCAAAAACAAAGTTCAGGCCTTATGGATACTTGCTGATATCCCTAAAGACATTAGCGCAGGTATTTATACAGGTACAGCAACTGTTAGCGCCAAAGGCTCGGCCAGTACAATTATCCGGATTGTGCTAACAGTAAACAACACTGTCCTGGCAGATGGAGGTATAAATGAACCGCAAAAACAAACCCGACTTAAATGGTTAAATTCAACCATGGCAGAGAAAAATGAGGTTATTGCTCCTTACATTCCTCTTGTTATAAACGACAAAACCATTTCTCTGCTGGGCAGAAAGTTCACCATAAATCAGGACGGCTTACCTGCTCAGATACAAACATTCTTTACACCGGAGATGACAGAATTATCGGCCACTCCAAAAAACATCCTTACCGAGCCTGTTCATTTTCATGTAACTAGACCAAACCATAAAGATATTAAATTTAAAACTTCCGAAATTACCTTTACAGATAAGCAGCCGGGCATTGCAAAGTGGACTTCAAAAAGCACATCCGACAGTTTAAACATGGAGGTAAATGCCTCACTTGAATTTGATGGTTTTGTATCGTATACAGTTAAATTCATCGCTGTAAATGATATTAAACTGAGCAACATCAGCTTGCATCTTCCCTTCACCCCAACCGCTGCTAAATACATGATGGGCCTTGGTCAGAAAGGTGGTTATCGCCCGGATTCCTTAAACTGGAAATGGGATGTAGCCAACAAAAACCAGGATGGCGCCTGGATAGGCGATGTAAATGCAGGTTTACAATATTCACTAAGAGACAATCATTATGTACGTCCTTTAAATACAAACTTCTATTTACAGAAACCTTTGCTATTGCCAACATCATGGGGCAACGAAGGTAAAGGCGGTATTAAAATCGCTAAAAAAGGACAGGCCATTCTGGCCGACAATTACAGCGGAGAACGCCTGATGAAAAAGGGCGATACGTTATATTACAACTTCACTTTACTAATCACTCCTTTCCACCCAATCAATACCGACTTTCAGTGGAGCAACCGCTTTTATCATAAATACAACAATCTGGACACCATTAAAGCAACAGGTGCAACACTAATAAACATACACCATGCTACGCCTATTAATCCATTCATCAATTACCCTTTTATTGCCCACAAGGAAATGAAAACCTATATTGATGAAGCACATTCAAAGGGGCTTAAGGTTAAAATTTACAATACGGTCCGCGAGTTATCGAACAGTGCTTACGAGACATTCCCATTGCGCAGCTTGGGTCACGAAATTTACTCGCCAGGTAAAGGCGGTGGCTATTCCTGGTTACAGGAACACCTTGGCGAAGATTACATAGCGGCATGGTATGTACCCGAAATAAAAGATGCAGCTGTTGTGAACAGTGGAATGAGCCGCTGGCACAACTATTATGTTGAAGGCATGAACTGGCTGGTTAATAATGTTGGCATAGACGGGCTCTATCTGGATGATGTAGCTTTCGACAGAACTACAATGAAACGCGTAAAAAGTGTACTTACCCAAAACGGACATCCTGGCATTATAGACCTGCACTCGGCAAACCAATACAATAAAAGCGATGGCTTTAACAACAGTGCAAACCTATATATGGAGCATTTCCCTTATCTAAACCGTTTATGGTTTGGTGAGTATTTCGACTACGAGAAAAGCACTCCTGATTTCTTTTTAACAGAATCTTCGGGCATACCATTCGGGCTAATGGGCGAAATGCTGCAAGACGGTGGTAACGCATGGCGCGGAATGGTTTACGGAATGACTAACCGCATGCCATGGAGCGATGGCGCAGACCCTCGTGCAATATGGAAAGCCTGGGATGATTTTGGTATGCAGGGCACTAAAATGATCGGCTATTGGGTAGAAAACAATCCGGTTAAAACCAACAACCCTGATGTATTGGCAACCATTTATAAGAAAGACAAAAGTGTGCTGATAGCACTTGCAAGCTGGGCTAAAGAGGATACAAAAATAAAACTGAGCATAGACTGGAAAGCATTGGGAATTGACCCGGCAAAGGCAACAATAACTGCCCCTGAGATTAAGAACTTTCAACCCTCAAAAACTTTTGCTGCAATAGATGAGATCCCGGTAACAAAAAACAAAGGCTGGATGATTGTTGTTAAAGAAAATTAACTTGTAACATTGCACAACAATTTAACAGAACATGAGATTTAAACCATTTGCCTTTATTATTAATATTGCTATTCCTTTAGCTATGGGTGCTATCGGCGCATGGTTTACTTCTCAATATGTTAAAACATGGTACGTAACCCTAAATAAACCCTCTTTTAACCCACCGAATTGGGTATTTCCACCGGTATGGACTACCCTTTTTATTTTAATGGGAATTGCCGCCTATCTGGTTTGGTTAAAAAGAAAAGAAGTTCAACATTTCAATCGTACAGTTGCAATATATCTTATACAGCTTGTTTTAAATGTAATGTGGTCGTTCCTTTTCTTTTACGCCCACGAAATTGGGCTGGCACTTTTTGAAATCATTGCCCTGCTGCTCGTCATCATTATAAACGCAATGGTATTCTATAAAATTGACAAAACTGCAGGTTTACTCTTCATTCCGTATATATTATGGGTCGGCTTTGCTACCATTTTAACCTACAGCATATTTTCGTTAAACTGATTAATCAGATCGCCTTTATGAAATAAAACTCCTATTTTTATGAGCCATGCTTATAAAAAGATTACTCTTCCTTTTTCTATTTATAACCGCATTAAATGTAAATGCGCAAAAGGTAGGCTTGGTACTGAGTGGCGGTGGGGCCAAGGGGCTTGCCCACATAGGCATATTAAAAGCACTCGAAGAAAACAATATCCCAATTGATTACATTACCGGAACTTCTATGGGTGGCATTGTTGGTGCAATGTATGCAGCGGGGTATTCGCCAACCGAAATAGAGAAAATAGCTTTAAGCAGCAATTTTCAGGATTGGGTAAGCGGAAGATTCAAGAGCGATTACAGCTTCTTCTTTCAGAAGAAAAACATTAACCCCTCAATAATTACAGCAAAGCTCTCTGTCGACTCTAATTTAAGATTCAATTTCAGGTCAAATCTGGTAAATGATATCCCTTTAAACTTCGCCCTGCTAGAGCTCTTCGCCCAGGCATCAGCTATTTCAAAAGATAATTTCGACAATCTGTTTGTCCCTTACCGCTGCATGGTATCTGATGTGTTGTCGCAAAATAGCATAACCGTAAAAAAAGGCAGTTTAGCCGATGCCGTTAGAGCAACCATGACTGTCCCTTTGATTTACCGACCTATAAAATTAGACGACAAGTACGTTTTTGATGGCGGTCTGTATAATAATTTTCCGGCCGATGTAATGAGAGATACTTTTAATCCTGATGTAATTATTGGCTCAAATGTATCTTCAAAAAACTTCAATGAATACCCTAAAAACAATGATGAGCGGTTAATGAACCGCCTAATGGTTTTTATGTTTCTTTCTAAATCAGACTCTACCCTTATTGGCCCAAATGGTATTTATATCCAGCCAAACCTAAGGGGGTATACTTCAACCAATTTCAACCCGGTAGAGGAACTGATAAAACAAGGCTATGATGCAACCATTGCCGATATGGACCAGATCAAGAAAAAGATAAGCAGACGCATAACCACAGGAGATCTGATGATTAAAAGAACTCAGTTCAACAATAAAAAACCCAACCTGCTTTTTAGCGGCGTAACCGTATCCGGAGTAAATGCTCAGCAAAAAAAATACATCGAGCGTCTTTTCAAAAGAGATCAAAACACCTTTGACCTTGATGATATTAAGCAAGGCTATTACAAACTTGTAGCAGATGAAACCTTTGAAACCATTTACCCCAAGATAACGTACAACCCGGTGTCGGACAGTTATAATTTCGAAATTGTAGCCAAACCACAAAAAAGCTTTAAAATTGACTTTGGGGGGAACATATCCACCCGACCAATCAGTAATGTATTTCTTGGAATGCAGTACAACTACCTAAACCAGAAATCGTATACTTTTGGCACTAACTTATATTCGGGGCGGTTTTACGAATCTATACAAGTAAATGGAAGGATAGATTATCCTTCTCGTTTACCATTATTCCTTGCTATGGAAATGACCTATAATCACTTTGACTACTATAAAACCAGTTCTATTTTTATTGAAAACCCTCATCCTACATATATTGAGCAGACAGATAGAAAAATAGATTTAAAGATCGGTTTTCCGCTAAACCGGAATACCAAGGTAACACTGAATACTGCCTTTATTAACAATTACGATGGCTATAGTCCGAATAACACCTTTGAGATTGGGAATAAATTAGACAAAACTGTGTTCAATGCTTCCAGATCTACCTTTGCTTTTGAACAGTACACCTTTAATCGCAAGCAATACGCCAATAAGGGCCGTAATTTCCTGTTAAGTCTGAATTATTTTGCAGGGAGAGAGAGCTACACACCCGGCAACATTACCGACGGTTTAACAGAATCTGCGGAACTTGTGGCAAGCAAAACTGAAGTAAACAGAAAATACCGGCAATGGTTCAATTTAAAGGTTAGCGATGAAAATTACTTCCTCGCAAAACATAAATATTCTTTAGGATACCTACTCGAAGCTGTAATTTCAAACCAGCCTTTATTTTCTAACTACTACTCTACTATACTTGCTTCGCCTGCATTTTATCCATTGCAAGACAGCAGATCTGTATTTTTAGAAAACTTTAGGGCCACCAGTTACTTTGCAGGAGGAATTAAAAACGTATACAGCATTAAAAGAAATCTTGACTTAAGAGTTGAAGGTTATGTGTTTTTGCCATATCAGAAGTTTGAGAAGGTAGGCTTCCAGGGAATAGACCGTATGAAACCGCTTACCAAATGGCAGTATGCGGCAACTGCAGGGCTGGTGTACCATACCCCGGTTGGGCCTATAAGTTTTAGTTACAATTTATATGACGACCCGATAAAAAGAAACGGGGTTTTACTACATTTGGGGTATCTGATTTACAATAAACGATCTATAGAATGAGAAGAATATATTTGTTGATATTGCTGTTGGTAATGTGTGTTTCCGGCTTTGCTCAAAATGCAGACATCAATAATTTTATAGTTAAAGAGAGCCTGCTCAAAAACAGCAAGCTTGCCATTATAGCAGCTGATTCTTTAGATATACCTATAGAAAAGATTAATGGCACTTACACTTTTAGTGTAAGCGGTTTTACCCAGCCTATTAAATTTAATGGAGGTGTTGGTGTGCTGCCATTACAATTGGAACGGTCGGCCTTTGTATATATAAAACATCAGAACGATACTGGCACCCACAGCAAACTTTTATATGTTCATAAAAAGGACGGCACCTTAACTCCGTATGTGATCAACAGTATGTGGTTAATATTATTCCCTGCACTGATCATCTTTTTGGCTTTTGCATTTAGGAAGTTCATTATAGCTGCAGTGATTATCCTTTTAATATTCATCTACTTTAATCACAGCAACGGTTTAAACCTGTCTACTTTCTTCGAGACTATATTTGATGGCTTAAAGCGAATGTTTTAAGCAGAGCGCTTAAAAAGGCATTCCTATACCAAAATTGTATTGCACAAAGCGATACCTTTCCGGACTATGGGTAAGGTAATAATCGTCTTTAAACTTCTTATTTCCAGTAAAGAATCGTTTGAACATCCATTGATCGGAACCTTCAAACTGTGGGTCTTTAAGTTTTAAACCCACATCAAACCTAAATACAAAGTACTGCACATCGTACCTGAAACCCATACCAGTGCCCAGGGCAATTTGACTGCCCAGTTTTTTGAAATCAAAATAGGTAGATGGCGTACCGGTTCTGGTCACATTCCATACGTTACCGGCATCTAAAAACACAGCACCTTTCAATTTGGCTCCAAAAAACTTATTCAAGAGTTTATATCTGTATTCTAAATTCGCCTCAATATGCAGCTCGCCAAGCTGATCAAGGCCATATAATGCTCTTCTTAAGGTATCAGTATCAAGCGCCTTTCCCCTATCATAATTTCCAGGCCCCAGGGTTCTGGCCTGCCAGGCCCTAATGCCGCTTGAACCTCCTGCGAAGAACAATTTCTCGAACGGGACCGAATTAGAGTTACCATAAGCATAGCCAATTCCGCTGTTTAAACGGGCAACAAACTGTTTCTCTCCCCCAAGGTTTTTATACCAGCGCAAATCTATCTCCGGCCGCATATATTGGTTAAACGGCAATCCAAATATTGTAGCATATACACTATCTTTCAGATTAGCTTTATTACCAGTAAGACTTGTTGCCAGTTGTAACATGTTACCAGCTAAATCCATGCTTCCCCTAAAATAAATAAAGCTTTCATTTGTCAGCAGTTTATCGGCATTTAGGGAATATGTGTATTTGATACCAAGGGTGATATCTCTTCTGTCTAACAATAAAAGATTATAAAAATTCTTAAGTAACTCTCCTTTATTATTTGGATCTTCAGCATCAAAAAGAAGTCCTCCAAATCTATACTCAAAGTTTAAAGGGGTCACAGAATGGTATTTAGATTTCGATTCTACAAATTCGTAAGTTAGCGAACTAAGAAATACATGGCGTTCAAAAAAACTTTTTTGCTGTGCATATACGTAACTGGTAGAGAATATGGTATGTGGCATACCACCTCTTCTGCCCGGTCTGGCAGTAATAAACGGCAACATTAATCTGGGAACGGTCAGATTAGCACTAATTGAAAAATCGCGCTGATAAATATCCTTGAATATTGAATTCCCCTGCCCAATTCTGGATTGCAGTCCTCCTTTAACCTGAAATTCAAATCGTTCAGCCCCGCGGAACATGTTGTTGTTTGTATACGTATTTGATAAAGTAAAACCAACAGTACCGGCATTAAAAGGCACCTCCCCCTCTACCCGGTTGCTCATTATTTTTTGAGGAATTAACTGGATAACCGGGAACACTTTATTGACACTGTCTTTTGGCCTGTTATAATCTATCTTAACATTTTTAAAAACGTTAAGCTCATACATACGATCATAGGTAAGGTTCTCATTGTAGATATTATAAATCTCGCCCTGATGAAGAAAGTTATACCGTACTATAGGATTCCTCCGAAACTTTTTAGAGAGGTCGGTATACCTTAAACCCCTAAAAACCTTATCGTTCATGTTAAGCGTATCAGGAAAACCATCTGCATTTGGGGCAATAATTACGTTGGTCTCACCAATATAAAACTGCTCATGCTTGGGTTTATCCTGAGGGTTATCTATAATCAGAGTAACATTAGCCTTGCTGGAATTTAAGTTCGAATCGACCTCGTATTTTACGTATGGCCTCGCGAAATCGAAATAGCCCTTCTCCTTCATCACAGTATAGATTCGATCACGTTCGTGGGCTAAAGAATCATCATCATACCTCATCCCCTCTTTCAGAAAAGTTTCAGCGGCCCTACTTTCCATGTAGAATTTATTAACAAGTTCATCAGCGATTTCATACTTTATTTTATTGACATGAAAAACAGGCCCCGGACTTGCCTTAAAAAAAACATCAGCACGTTTCTTTTTAACCTTTATCTCTGATTTTACTTTCGCCATAAAATACCCTTTGCTCATCAGAAATCTTTCAATTTGACCGCGGGAGATCTCTACCAATGCACTATCAAGAATTGGAGGAGGCGTACCAAGCGGTTTTATATTGGAAGTTTTATAACGGCCATCTTTAGTATTGAACATGTTATAAATAATAACATTGATACCAATTGTAGATGTGGGCCTGATATCTTTTTGAATATAATTGAGTGCTTCTTCCTCAAAAGCTTTATCTATGCTGTCAATTTCTACATTTTTAACAATAGATTGGTAGTCCGCAATATATTTTGTTGAGGAGCATCCCGTAACAAAAACCAGAATAAATAGTAATATTGCATGAAAATGGACATTCCTTTTATTATTATAGTATGCTTTCAAAATCTCAGATAGGGTTTATAAAATCGTTACATCAAAAAAAGTACCGTAAAGAAAATGGGATATTTATTATTGAAGGTATAAAATCTATTGTAGAGTTTATTCAATCTTCATACCAAATACATAGCATTTATTATCTGGCTCAATATCAGTCTTTACTGCCCAATTTGCCTGCAAATATAAAGTTATTTGAAATAAACAACGCCGAACTGGATAAGATTAGTACTTTACAAACTCCGCAAGGTGTACTGGCTCTTGTACACATCCCTAAAAGCCGCAGTTTTGATATAAGTAGTCTAAAAGGATCATTTTCTTTGGTGCTTGATGGAGTTCAGGATCCGGGTAATCTGGGTACTATTATTCGCACAGCCGATTGGTTTGGGTTTAAACAGATTATATGTTCTAACAACACCGTTGAAATTTATAACCCAAAAACAGTACAGGCTACAATGGGATCTTTGAGCAGGGTAAATGTTTATTACGAAGAACTTTCTGGATTTTTAAAAGATATTAAAGTACCTATTTTTGGTGCAGTTCTTAATGGAACGAGTATTTATGAAACAAAATGGGGAAATGAAGGCATCGTGATTTTGGGTAATGAAGGACAAGGGATAACACCCGAAATCATAAATTTAATTACCAATCCGGTAACAATACCAAGGGTTGGAGAGGCTGAGTCATTGAACGTTGCAATATCGGCAGCAATTCTTTGTGCAGATATTAATAGAAATTTGCAGAAATAAATTGCATAATAAGTATTATTTACTATTTTTGCAGCCTGAATTTCAGTAGGGTCGAGTGGCCGAGTGGCTAGGCAGAGGTCTGCAAAACCTCCTACAGCGGTTCGAATCCGCTCTCGACCTCAAGATTTATAATAAATAAAAAAAGATTAACATGGCAGTTACCAGATTAAAAAGAAAAGACAGAAGAAATAAAACTTTCGCAAAATTAGATGTGAAAAACTTAAAACTTGCTACTAACATCGAATTGGGTAGCCGTTCACGTCAATCTACAACAGATCAGTTAGCTAAAAACAACGCGGTCTTATTAAAACTTACTGCTAAAGCATAAGTTTCTTTTCTAAAAAGAAATTAGAGCATCTCTGAAAAACAGGGATGCTTTTTTTATGCTCATTTTTTAAACGACTTTCAGACGACTCTTAAACGACTTTGAAAAGACTCTGAACGACCTTTATCATTAACAAGGCATGCCTATGTCGTTTTAGGATCGCGCACAAAAACCGGAGAAGGGATTATCTTAACAGCTCTTTACAAATCCTTTTGATTAGCCCTGGGCCTTCGTAAATGAAACCGGTATACAGTTGAACTAATGAAGCACCTGCATCAAGCATATCCCGTGCATCTTTAGGAGAATGAATCCCACCTACGCCAATTATTGGAAATGCTTTGTTTGACTTGGTAGATAAATACCTAACCACCTCAACAGAACGATGTGTTAGTGGCTTACCACTTAAACCACCCATTTCGCTCTTAAGCGGCTCCGGACTTTGCAGGCTACTTCTATCTATAGTTGTGTTGGTAGCAATTACTCCCGCGATACCTGTAGTCATTACAATTTCAACAATATCGTCCAATTGTTCATTGGTAAGATCGGGTGCTATTTTAAGCAGAATTGGCCTGCTGATGTTATTCTTATTATTGCGTTGCTGTAAAGTATTTAACAGCTCCATCAATGGTTCTTTTTCTTGTAAAGCCCTTAATCCCGGAGTATTTGGAGAGCTTACGTTTACTACAAAATAATCGACTACCTCAAATAAGCGGTCAAAGCATTTTATGTAATCACTTAATGCATCCTCATTTGGGGTATTTTTATTTTTACCAATGTTACCACCTACAACAATATCGCTATTTTTACTTTTTAACAGCCTTAGCCTTTCAGCAAGTGTATCTACACCTTTGTTGTTAAAACCCATTCGGTTGATAATTGCGCTATCATCTTCCAGGCGGAACATCCTTGGCTTATCGTTACCAGGTTGCGGCAATGGAGTTACAGTACCTACCTCAATAAATCCAAACCCAAGATCACTTAGTGCCTCTATGTACTCACCGTTTTTATCGAAGCCGGCGGCTAAGCCTACAGGATTCTTAAATTTGATACCAAAAACTTCGCGTTCAAGACCTTTAATGTTCACATCAAAGCTTCCTCTGAGGATAGTTTCGCCAAGCGGAAAGTGTTCATGAAACCATTTCAGTCGCTTAACGACGAAATAATGCACTTTTTCGGGGTCAAATTGAAAAAATATAGGCTTAATTAAACGGTACATGGGACGAAGATAGGAATTTGTTTGTATTTTTGCAGCCACATGATTTCGATAAACGACTTAACATTCCTGATAGGCTCCAGAGCCTTATATGACGAGGCAAACTGGCACATTAAACCGGGCGACCGCGTTGGGCTAATTGGTGCCAATGGAACAGGAAAATCTACACTTTTAAAAATAATAGTAGGTGAGTATGCTCCTTCTTCGGGTACTATTTCTATGTCTAAAGACTTAAAAATAGGTTACTTAAACCAGGATTTACTTTCTTACGATTCTCACCATAGTATATTACACGTTGCAATGGAGGCTTTTGAACGCCAGAACCAATTGCACGATGAGATTGAGGTATTACTTAAAAAAATAGAAACAGATTATTCTGAAGAGGTTTTAAATAAACTGAGCGATAAGCAACAGGAATTTGAAGCTTTAGATGGATACAATATAGAATATAGAGCTAATGAGATTTTAGCTGGTTTGGGTTTTAGTACCCAGGATCAGTTAAGACCGCTAAATACCTTTTCGGGAGGTTGGCGCATGCGCGTTATGCTTGCCAAAATTCTATTGCAAACACCTGATATTTTATTACTTGATGAGCCTACCAACCACATGGATTTACCGTCTATTAAATGGTTAGAAACTTATCTTGGAACCTTTGAAGGTGCTATTGTAATTGTTTCTCACGATAGGTATTTTCTGGATAAGGTAGTAAACAAAACTGTTGAATCGCGCAAAGGAAAACTAACTTCTTATGCCGGTAATTACAGTTTCTACCTTGAAGAAAAAGCACTGCGCGGTGAAATTCAAAAAGGAGAATTTAAAAATCAACAAGCTAAAATTAAGCAGGAAGAGCGCTTAATTGAACGTTTTAAAGCAAAAGCTTCTAAAGCTAAAATGGCTCAGTCGAGGATGAAAGCATTGGATAGAATGGAGCGTGTGGAAGACGTGGATGATGACAATCCTACTGTAAACTTCCAGTTTAAATTCTCCAAACCATCTGGCCGTCATGTAATCAGAATTGAAGGCGCCACAAAAAGCTACCCTAATGTAGAGATTCTTGAAAATGCAGAAGGCGTGATTGAAAAAGGCGATAAAATTGCTTTGATTGGTGCTAACGGTAAGGGTAAATCGACCTTGCTTAGAATTATAGCAGGTGCCGAAGGCTTTACAGGTAAATGTGAAACAGGTCATAATGTTACTACTACATTTTTTGCTCAGCATCAATTGGAGTCGTTACACCTTGAGAACACTATTCTTGAAGAATTACAGGCCTTTGCACCTAAACATACCGACACGGAATTGCGTGGTATATTAGGATGTTTTCTTTTCACCGGTGATGATGTTTTCAAAAAGATCCGTGTATTGTCGGGAGGTGAAAAATCAAGGGTTGCTTTAGCTAAATCGCTAACAACTGACTCTAACTTCCTGATCCTGGATGAGCCGACCAACCATCTTGACATACAATCTGTAAACATCCTGATTCAGGCATTACAGCAATATGAAGGTACTTTTATTGCGGTATCTCACGATAGGTATTTCTTAGATAATGTTGCTAATAAAATTTGGTTCATAGAAGACAAAGACATTAAAGAATATCCGGGAACATATGCTGAATACGAAGAATGGAATAGCAAAAGACCTCCTGCAAAACCTTCCAGTGTTCCTGTAAGACCTGATAAAGAGGTAAAAGAAGTTAAAAAGGCCTTAGAAGAAAAACAACCTGCTACTCCAAACAGTTTGCAACAGCTTAAAAAGCTAAATGATCAACTGAAAAAAATTGAGGTTGAGATTGCAACTTTTGAATCGGATGTTAAGTCTATAGAAGCCGAGATTGCTGATGAAGCAATTTATTCGGATGCAGGTAAACTTGCTGAAACAAATAAAAAATATTTAGCTGCCAAGCATAAGTTGGATACTGCCCAAAATACCTGGGAAGACCTAGCTTCTGAAATAATGGAACTAGAAAGTAAATGATAAAACCTGCAGGATTATTTTTTTTGCTGTTGTTAAGTATACAAATTGCTGTTGCACAAAATCAGCAATTTGTATATGAAAACAAGGTGTACCAACCTACAATAAAGACGGTACAGTGTTACAACTCGCAACAAGAACAATCTCTGCCTGTAATTGCCCTAAAATCAAATGAACGATTGGTATTTTCATTTGACGACCTTAATGCCGGAAGCAAAAATTACTGGTATACGGTTGAACATTGCACTTCAGATTGGAAATCATCCCGCTTATCGACCATAGATTATCTGGAAAGCTTAAGTGAGGATAGGATAACCGAGTATAAATACTCATTTGGAACTATCCAAAAGTACACACATTACCAACTGACTTTACCGAATACTCAGATCAGGCCTAAAATTTCGGGCAACTATATTTTAAAGGTGTATGAAGAAGGTAACCAGCAAAAACCGGTTATTTCTCAGCAGTTTTATGTGGTAGATAATGTGGTAAATATTGGCGTAGATGTAGTGGCCAGTTCACAGGTATCGCTGCGTTTTAGCAACCAGAAGGTCAACTTTACTATTTTACATCAAATGCCTATTCAGAATCCCTATACGGATTTGAAAGCGATAGTGATGCAGAATGGAAATCCGCAGACGGCAATTATAAATACAAAACCGAACTTTATTAAGCCCGGCTCATTGGCTTATAACGAGGTAAATAGCAACGATTTCCTGGCAGGTAATGAGTTCCGAAAGTTTGATATCCGTAGCTTACGGTATAAAGGCGATAATGTGCAGGAAATTATAAAGGATACGACAACAAGAGTGGTGCTTTTTCCGGACATCAATACCAGCAAGGTGAAATACAGCAACCTAGTTGATGAGAATGGTAGTTTCTTTATCAGAAACAAAGAAGGCAGCGATGATCCAACAGAAGGTGATTACGCGAATGTGATGTTTACCTTAAATGCGGTACCCCCTACTCCTAATGGAGAAGCTTATGTTGTTGGCAGGTTTAACAATTATGTTTTAAACGAGGCCAGTAAGCTTAACTTTGAATCTTCGCGTAAACGTTTTTACGGAAACATATTGCTTAAACAAGGGCTTTATGATTATAAATATGTTTGGTTAAACAAGGATACTGGAAAAATTGACCAGGCAATTTTTGAAGGTTCATTCTTTGAAACTTTAAATACGTACCAGGTATTTGCCTATTATAAAAAACCGGGTATGCGTTGGGAAGAATTAATTGGATATTCCAATGTTGGCAACGTAAAGCGTTAATCAGTTTTTAACACCCAAACTGAAACACTTTTCTGGGCACATAGAAATGCTGCCCATCCCTCTTCATTTACTACCACTTCTTCAGTTATGTTACCAAGTGCATCTGTAAAGGTTTTATTGGCGTGTTTAACACCCATTTCCATGTTTTTAATTCCTGCACCACTGTTACTCATAAGCACCGCAATACCAGAACCCGGATTTTCATCTTCGCCTGCCCTTGTCCACCCTATGCAATTTTGATGATCCAGATAATCGCGCTGAACACCATAAGAAAGATCTTTACGAACCGTACACAGCTTTGGTAATTCGAACACCGCAGAAAGCTCTATTTCTACTTCGTTTCCATTGTGGTCTTTATCTTTATATGCGCTGCCGTAAAGATCGGGATAGAATAAGCAAGGCATGCCCTGCTCACGTAAAAGAATAAGTGCATATGCCAAAGGACGGAACCACGGGGCAACAAATGATTCCAATGCCTGCAAAGGCTGCGAATCGTGGTTATCAACAAATGTGATTGATAAGTATGGATTTATCAACGTAAGTGTTCCTTCAAAAATATTACTGAGGTCGTATGCTTCCCGCTGCTGACTGGCAACATATAAATTTTGATGCAATACCGAATCGAAGAGCTTCATGCGGCCTTCGGTAAGTTCAATGTAAGATTTAAGTTCTTCTACATTATCAACCACCCAGTTCTCACCTACTATAAAGAATTCCCTTTTAAAAGTACTCTTCATATGGTCAATCCATTCATTTAAAAATTTATGGGAGATGTGTTTGACGGCGTCCATTCTAAAACCATCCATTCCACAGGTGTTATAGTACCACTCGCCCCATTCCTTCAGTTCTTGCCTCACGGCGGGATTTCTTGATTCTATATCGTTAAACATCAGGTAGTCGTAATTGCCGTGTTCTTTGGAAGGAACATCTTCCCAACCCTCTCCAAATTCGTTCTGAATTGAAAAAATCCCTCCTTCTTGCAGGTTAGCGGCAAAATCGAGCCCGCTGAAACAATGGTAATCCCAGATAAAACTTGAATATTTACCTTTTCGGCCTGGAAATGTAAATTTAGTCCATGCTTCAATTTCTATAACAGGCGAAATAAACTCTTTACGATTCAGGTCGTTTACTTTCCGCACTTTTATCTTTTCCAGCTCATCTCCACCGGCCTTATGATTAAGCACCACATCGGCAATAGTTGCTATGCCGCTTGCTTTTAGTGCATTAATTGCACTTAAGTATTCTTCTTTAGTTCCGTATTTGGTAGCTACACAATCTTTTTGATCAAACTCGCCAAGATCGAAAAGATCGTAGGAATCGTAACCTACAGAAATATCTCCTGAGGTTGCTTTATAAGCTGGCGGTAGCCAAAGGCCTGTAATTCCGAGTTCAACAAATGTTGGCACCTCTTCGGCAACCCTAATCCATAGCTTAACGTCTTCTTGATAATACCAGTGAAAATATTGTATCAGCGTTTGATTTTTCATGCCGTACAACTAAGATACAAAATCATCAAGAAACCCAAAGCTAGTTGACTCCTTTTATCTCGTAAAAGTGATTATGTTGAATTTTGTTTACTTTTGCCTGAGATGAGTACAAAAGTAAAAAGTCCGAAGGATTCCTTCACCATAATGAATGAGTTGGTATTGCCCAACGATACCAACACGCTTAATAACTTAATGGGGGGCAGATTATTGCATTGGATGGATATTGCTGCTGCAATATCGGCTCAAAAACATTGCAATAGAATTGTGGTTACAGCTTCTGTAGATAATGTATCATTTAAACAGCCTATAAAACTTGGGGATGTAATTACGATTGAGGCTAAGGTTACACGCTCATTTAATACTTCTGTTGAGGTAAGACTGGATGTTTGGGCAGAAAATATTCCTTCGGGAAGCAGGGTAAAATCAAATGAGGCTTACTATACTTTTGTAGCGGTTGACCAAAGTGGAAGAACTATTCCTGTTCCGGAATTGAAACCTGAGACTGAGGAAGAAATCGAATTATTTGCCGGGGCTTTAAGAAGAAGACAATTGCGGTTGATATTGAGTGGAAAGATGTTGCCAAATGACGCTATTGAGTTGAAAGCCCTTTTTTTTAAGGAGTAAACAATAACAGCAGGAATGCTGTTATTAAATAAATAGGAAAAATGACGACGTACACTACACTGATTATTTTAAGCGGCCTGGTCATCTTCTCTTATTTATTTGACCTTGTTGCCAGTAAAACTAAATTACCTTCTGTACTGCTGCTATTGCTTTTAGGAATAGGCCTGCGCGTACTTGTAGATAACCTTAAGATAGAAACCTTCGATTTTCTAAAGATCTTACCTGCTCTTGGTACTGTGGGTTTGATCATGATCGTTTTTGAAGGATCACTTGAACTGAAATACGATCGGGATAAAAATAAAATCATTAAGGGTGCTTTTCTATCGGCACTTGTAATACTGATCGCCTCGGTTTCTGTGATCACTTTTATTATATACGAGATTACCGGCCGCGACCTTTACACGTGCTTTAGCAATGCAATTCCTTTTAGTGTGGTTAGCTCTGCAATAGCTATTCCATCTGCCGCAGCACTATCTAAAAAAGGAAAAGAGTTTATCATTTATGAATCTTCTTTTTCTGATATTCTGGGGATCATACTCTTTAATTTTGCCATATCTAATCCTCACATCTCTACTTCTTCGTTTACTGGCTTAGGACTAAATACGATACTGATAGTTATATTATCGGCTATTTCCTGCATCGTTTTGCTTTATGTAATGGGAAAAATATCACATCACATAAAGTTTTTCCTGATCATCTCTATATTGATAATGGTGTATGCTATTGGGCAGTCGTACCACTTGTCGGCCCTTGTTTTAATACTCTCTTTCGGTCTGTTTTTAAACAATGCAGACACCATCAAGTACGCCTGGTTTAGAAGTATTTTTATTTACAAGAATCTATCTAATGATTTAACACAACTACATCAGTTATCTGCTGAAAGTGCATTTATTTTAAGAACGTTTTTCTTTGTAATATTCGGATTTACAATGAACATTTATCAGCTTAATGATCAAATTGTTCTTGTAAACGGTTTGATTATGCTTGCATCTATCTTTGTGATCAGGTTTGTTTATCTTAAAATCTTTAGAAGGGAAAATAGTGGAGCGGAGGCTTTTATTGCGCCAAGAGGACTGATTAGCATCCTGCTGTATTTTAATTTACCTCATGCGCTTAAAATACCAGAAGTAGGAACTTCTTTCTTATTTGTTGTGGTATTAGGATCGAGTTTGATAATGAGTATAGGTCTGCTCTTAACAAAGAAATATGTAAGAGCAGAACCTTATTCGGGGATGCATTAGCTACCCATCTCTAATATTTTATCAAATTCCTCGGCTTTAAGTGGCATTACAGATAACCTGCCTTGTCTAACCAATGAAACGTCTTTAAGACTTTCTTCTGCTTTGATCTGTTCCAGACTAACAGGATTTTTAAGTGCCTCGACCGGAGCCAGATCTACTACAACCCAGTTAGGGTCACTGGTAGTTGGATCCTGATAAAACTCTTTTACCACTTTTGCTATACCAACTACATTTTTACCTTCATTACTATGGTAGAATAAAACCAGATCCCCTTCTTTCATCTCTTTCAGGTTATTACGTGCCTGATAATTGCGTACACCATCCCAAAAGGTTCTGCCGTCTTTGTTAAATTTCTCCCAGCTATATTTAAAAGGTTCTGACTTCACTAACCAATACTGTGTGTTCTTCATAGTTTAAAAAGGGTTTTTGATACATTCGTTGACAAAACCGCTGACAAAAATATACTTTTTATTCCTTTATTTATATCATTATCTAAAAGAAGTCGTAGCACCTTAGCCCATTAAAACGATTGTAACCAGAACTATTCGGGAAGTACTTTTCGTATCCAATACTAGCCTCAGTAGTACCGCTTGTATTTGTATAATTAATTTTTGAAATGGTAGCATCATGGCTTATACCTAGCCTCACCTTTTCTCCATTACGCCTTCCTTTAAAAAGATCAAAAATAAGAGAAAGAACAACTGCATCAGGGCCGTTCTGGGGGCCCGTTCGATACCAAAGACCTGTATTTAGGCTTTTGTATTTAAATTGAGCTCCCAGACTAACGTTGCTATTACTTGCCTGTCTGTAGTAAACTACAGAAGGTATAAGAGAAGCACCTTCATCTTGGTTATAATCAAAATATGGAGTGAGGGGAATTTTGAAACTTGCGTTTACGGTAATTCTCATTGGAAGCTTGGCTTGCGTTCCGCTAAAGGATTCGTCGGGCCTGTTAATGTGGTGTAATGCCGTCCCAAGCATAAAGTTACGGTAAACAAGGTTTACACCTGTTGCTGCGTCAAAGAAAAACTTATTGGAGATATCAGGTGGTTCAGCAGCAGAGATACTGCCAGGAACATATCCTAGGCGAGGATCAATCTGATCGGAAAAGACCAACTTGTTCCAGTCTATCGTTCTATTGGTAAAACCTGCCTGTATACCAAATGACAGTACAAAATCATCGCCACCGACACTGTAAGAATATGTAGCAGCCGCATTGTTTTTAGTTAAATAGGCAGTTCCCTCACTGGAACGATTAAAAATCAATCCCACTCCTCCCGGAAATTTGGCAATATTCAAATCGGCCGAAGCGGAGATATAGGACAGATCACCACTTAAGCCTGACCATTGATTTCTATAAACAAGGTTCATTCTAATATCTCCTTCAAATTGACCGGTTAATGAAGGATTTAAATATATAGGCTGGTTAAAAAACTGTGAATAAATATGATCTTGTGCAGATGCAAATTCAATGCCTATAAAAATTAGCAAAATCAACAGAATCTTTAATGTCTTTGCCATGTTATCTGATTAAATGAATTGGCCCCGTTCGTTTTGGTGCGCTATTATTATATGTCATGCCTTTCCATTGTGATCCATTAATGAATTCGACATCAATTTTCCAGTAATAGACAGACTGGGGTAATTCCACATTGCGGTATGTTCCATCCCAGCCTTCCTGGGGATGTCCTTCGTCAAGCTTTGTTGTTTCCCATATGAGTTGTCCCCATTTGTTAAAAACTGACATCCTCCATGATTTAATTCCTGAACCCTTAGCTCTGAATTGTCGAAGTTCGCTACTTTCACTACCGGGTATAAACGAATTTGGCACAAACAGATATCCGGGCACTCCACTAATTCTCACATTCTTAAAGGAGCTAGTAAAGCATCCGCTTTGATTGATCACTTTTAAAGTTACTTTGTAAAGCCCCGTGTCTGCATAGGTATGTTTTGGGTTTCTGTCTATCGAAGTTATACCATCACCAAAATCCCATAGCCATTGATCTGGACTATTGGTGCTTTGGTCTATAAAACTAAATGTATAAGAAGGTATGCTAATTTCAATGCCAGGATCTACTGAAAACTGTGCGATAGGTGGTGCTGTAATTTTTATATAATCACTTTGTATAAGTGTATTTGGACAATTTAAACTATTTGTTGCTGTTAGTGTAACAGTATAAGATGAAAGAGAACCGCTATACACATGCGTTGGTTCGAATTCTGTAGAAGTTGTTCCATCTCCAAAATCCCATAGGTAGGACAATCCACCAGTGGTTGTGTTGGTGAATTTTACCTGAAGGCCAGGACAACCAACCGTTTTGTCTGCTGTGAAGTTGGTTGTTGGTTGTTCAAGTACCGTGATTGTCTCGGTCGTGGTCGTGTCTGAACAGCCATTTGAAGCAGTAAGTACAACTTTATATACTCCTGGATTTTTAAATGTGTATTGTACAATTTCTGGTGCTGATCTTGTTACCCTACTCCCACCGTCTCCAAAATCATATCTAAATAGATTCGCCCCTTTAGAATTGTTGTGAAAATTCACAAGAAATGGTGCACAGCCACTTTTTTCTGAGCTGTTTACCACTAGCTCAGGCAAAACAGTGTTAGGGGAAACCTGGATAACGTAACTGCTTTCCTGACTGCCGCATTCATTTTCCGCACGCATTCTCACGGTATACTCTTTTATTGTTCCAGTTACATAAACATGTTCTACAGGTAGTTTATCTGTTCTAGTAAGAAAGGCGCCATCTCCAAAATCATAATAGTAAGTATTTGTACCACCGGGAGAGGTATTGCTAAAGGTAACTTTCATTGGAGAGCAGCCAACGGTTTTATTTGGTGAGAATACAGCGATTGGCTGGGCTTTAACAAAGACTGATGAAGTAAACACATTAGTTCCGCATGGCGAAGTTACGCTTAAGGTAGTTACGTAAGTGGTATCTTTTCCTTGGGGATGTGGCTGAAAAGTGATTGGAGGGGGCATCACTAAAGAAGAAGTTATACCATTGCCAAAGTCCCATTTAAAATCAGCATCAACAAGAGAAGTGGAAGTATTTACAAAACTAACTTGTAGCGGACCGCATCCTTCGGATTTATCTTGTGTAAATGACGCAGCAATGCTTTGCCGGGTCGAAAATGCATGAGACATTTCATCAGCTTTACACCCCTGTTTACTGGTAACTACTAGCTTAATAATAACGGATTCATTGTCGTTTGCGATTTGATAACCAGGAAATTGAGCGCCCCTGCCGATTTCTGTTTCATTTACATACCAGATGTAAATATCATTTCGATTTACATCAACAATTGCTTTTACATTTTGGTTGTCGATATTAAATGGCGTACATCCTTTATCAGATGCAAATGTAAAACTGGCAAGTGCATCCAGTTTAACGGTAATGCTTATGCTATTACTAGTGCTAGCCTGACCACCAGAACAAAGGCCACTACTTGCTATCCTTCTATACTTTGTTGATACAGTTAGAGCAGACGGTGCATATGTTGGTTTTGTTTCGCCATTTATAACTACCCAATTAACCCCATTGTCTATACTTTTTTCCCAACTATAGGTGTAATCTGAACCATTGCCACCGGTAGGTCGTGGGCCAGTTAAAGGAGCAGGAATACTGCCGGAACAAATGACCTGATCTACGCCAATTGTATTTCCCGCTATTGGTGGTAGCGCTATCAGGTTTACCTCATTACTTATGGTTTCACAAGCACCACCTGATACTATACGCCTAATCGAAGCGCTCACAGGAATTGTAACGGTCAGATCCCGGCTAGTTGCATCAGGAATTATTGTCCAACTCGTACTTGGATTAGTACTTATTTCCCATCTATAGGTATATGGAGGCTTACCTCCAATGGGTACATCGCCATTAATGGTAACCTGTTGCCCGGAACATACAGTTGTTCCTGATGTGTTGGTGATGGTATTTTGAAGTGCTTCTAAGTTATCAATAACCACATCATCTGTAGTTGAACACAAACTTGGCGAAGTAATTGTCCACGTAAAAACATAACGTTGTCCGGGATTAAGTGAGGTTACTGCACTATTGTAAGCTGTAGGGTCAGTAATTAGAGGCCCTGCAGGCAATACAGTCCACTTACCTATTTCGCTAGCTTTGGGTGCATTACCTTTTAAAGTATAAGTAGACTGGTTACAGATGGATTGATCGGCACCTGCATCAGCCACTGTAATTGTGGGATGTACTTTGATTACAATAGTTTTCGGATTTCCCGGACAACCATTAACAATTGGGGTAATCGTATAAGTAACACTTCCCTCATTTAATCCGCTATTGGTTAAGATATCATTTATTGCAATAACAGATACGGGAGTAACCTGATTCGTGTTGCCTGTAACCAGACTTGCAGTACTTGTCCAAACATACAAGGTATTGTTATTGCCTAAATTTGAGCTCAATGAAATACCAGATGGATTACCAGTACATATGACTGCCTTTGCTACTGTAGCAGTTAAAATGGGTTTCGGGGTAACTGTTACTGTTAAAATAAATGGCTCTCCGTCGCAGCCATCTTTTTGAGGTATAATGGTATAGCTAACAACCGTATTACTTGTTGCACTGGTATTTGTGATTATATCGGTAATATTTCCCGTTCCTGTTGGACTATATCCGGTAGCTAAGCCATCATTATTTGTTGCTGTCCATTTAAATGTGCTTCCATCAACAGTAGATTTTGGAATAAAATCTACTGGATTGCCCGTACAAACTACTTTAGTGTTATTTGTATTGGTTAATTTATTTTCAGGAAGTATAATAATGTCTATTTGTTTTAAAACTGTAGCACAAGCGCCTGGCACTCCCGTATTAACCCTCAAAAATATGGTTACCTTTCCTGCATTACGCTCTGCGACACTTGGCGTATATACAGTAGTAAGATCAGAAGGATTTGAAAAATTAATATTATTAATTCCATTATCCCAGGTAAAGGAGGTATAGCTTCCTGAAATTGCCCCTGTTAAAGTAACCGATGCTTTGTTGCAAATGGGGTTTGAATTTGCAACGATAGTTGGAACCGGTGCCTCTATAAATGTTATTTTCTGACTAACGGTAATGGTTCCACAATTATTTTTATGGGTTAGGCTAACTGTATAAGTACCAAAATCAGCGAAATTTATGGTTGGATATTTGCTGTTTGCCGTACTTGGAGCTACAAAAGAGTAAGCACCCGTTCCGATAACTTCCCATGTGTAGGTATCTGAAAGATCTTCAGCCGTTCCATTGACAGTCGTTTTTGTATCCGTCGCATTAGGACCAAATACGAAATCACCCTTCTGGCAAAGTCTTTGTTCCGGAGATAAAGTTGCCTGTGGCTCAGTATTTACTACAATCTTTTGTGGCAATGTAATTTCTTGACAGGTTCCGGTTTTAACAGAGAGTGTAATATTATATACACCCGATTGAGAAAATTTAAATTGTGGGGTTACGCTTGAATTACTAGTTCCTCCCTGATAAGATACTCCTTGCGCCGGAACTACATTCCAGGTATAAACCGGAGTTGAGGGGCACGACGTGTTATCTAAAACCGAAGTGTTTGCCGGAGTAAGCACTCCCGGGGTTAAGCAAATCAAATTATCTGGTAAGGTAAAACTTGGTTTTGGTCGTTCCTGTACACAAATCTCTAACTCCAGATCATCGGCCTGACAATTTCCATCACTGATTGACGAAAGCCGTATTTTATGTTTTCCAGTAGTGACAAATTTATGGACTAAATTATAGGTAAGTGGTTTAGCTGAAGCAGCAAGAGCGCCATCCACGTACCAATTGTATTTTACATCATTTGGTGCACAACCTGGAAAATTGGTATTGGCCTGTTCACCGGGTAGAGATTGATTGTTAAAAATAATATCGTCGTTAACACATGCTATAGGAGGAAAAGAGAACAGATTCTTTGGTCTGGTAACTACCTTTGCAGGTGTAGATAGAGGTGAGCCGATTGCACCGCAAAACGGACTTATTAAGCCAACATTTACACCAAAAGCATTATAGAAGGTTTGGTTGCCAGATCGATATGACAACCCACAGGAAGACTTTGTATAAGTATGGCTTATACGATCATTGTTTTGCTTGATGTCACAATATGTATACTCGTTAGACGTGCCATCTCCCCAGTCTACCTTATAAATGTTACCGGGAAAATTTACTCCAATACCTTTATTGGATACATCAACACGATATTCGAATGTACCAACGGGAAAACATACTGTATTTCCGCTTGTAGTGGTAAATGCAGTTACAGCAAGATTGTTAATCAGAAAGTATGCCTTTGTACCCACCGACCCATCGGGCATTGTGGCTTTCACAAACATAGTGTAATGAGCAAGTGATGCAGTATAAGATATTGGAGTTCCGACAGCACCAAAAGCTATTGTTTGTGGCACTCCAGGGTTCAACTCATTTTTAAAAGTTACAGTTACGTTTCCTGTGTTCGATTCGTTGTTAAAGAAAAATTCTTTTGTTGGTGTGTTCTCATCGGTATTACAAGTTCCAAATGTTAGGGGATTTGTGCTCGCTTTAGAATTAGAATTTATAGCAACTGTTGCCTTTCCTCCTGCTTTTATATCAAATGGGTTTGAATCTGAAGAAGTAAACACTGGCAATGTTGATTTAATCCTAAGCCTATATCCTGTTCCAGCGGTAGTACCCGGAGGGATTACTCCATTTACAAATGTTGAGTAGAAGCCGGTATAGGATCCGATAGATTTTTCAACTCCCTGGGGCGATACAAGATAAAGATTAAACGAATTACCTGGTTGTAAACAGGTAGCACCCAAACTAAAAGTTGCGGCTATAGTTGACTCAGGCGTGTAAGGTCCAGATGCAACCTGATCTATAACAATTTGCGAGAATGCTATAGAAATATGATAAAAGAATAAAACTAGCGTCAGTAAAGATAAACGTCTTATCATATTATAAATATTATGATAAAAGTAAAGATTTTTTCACTTATTGTTCATTTTATTCATTAATAATCATTCTAATTATTAATATTATCAAATTTGCCTTGTATTTATTTTTAGAAAGTAAATTTCATTAAGTCTTCTGATTAATTACCGGGAATTATTAAGATTATTTATGCTAAAAACCATATATATTGAATGGCCGAGTTTACGGTCAAATCAAAAAAAAACCGTATTTAAATATATTTAAATACGATTTTTAAAAGAAAGAGATTAGAATATTAAAGCGTAGCCATATCAATTACAAATCTGTAGCGAACATCACCTTTAAGCATTCTTGCATACGAAGCAGTTATATCTTTGATGTCAATCATTTCAATATCTGAAACGATATTGTGCTCAGCACAGAAGTCAAGCATTTCCTGAGTTTCAGGTATACCACCTATGCCTGAGCCTGCAATGCTTTTACGGCCGCCTAAAAGTGAAAAGGGCTGAATGGCATAAGGCTGAGATGGAACACCAACGCAAATCTGTGTCCCATTTGTTCTTAGCAATGACAGGTACATATCCATATCGTGTTCTGCAGAAACAGTATCAAGAATAAAATCAAATGAACCTCTTACAGCTTCAACCTGAGCAGGATCAGATGTAACTACAAAATGATGGGCACCTAAAGCTTTCGCTGCTTCTTCTTTTGAAGCTGATGTACTTAAAACGGTTACTTCAGCACCAAAAGCTACACCAAATTTCACTCCCATATGTCCTAAACCACCAAGACCTAAAACGGCTAATTTATGACCCTTACCAACTTTCCAATGACGCAGAGGCGAATAAGTGGTGATACCTGCACAAAGCAGTGGTGCTGTGGCCGCAAGGGGTAATTTATCCGAAATGTGGAGTACAAATTCTTCGCGAACTACAATGGTATTGGAATAACCTCCGTAAGTAGGTACACCATCTCTACCTTTATTGTTATAGGTTTGGGTACTTCCTTCAAGGCAATATTGCTCTAATCCTTCCTTGCAGTTTTCACAAGTCTGGCAAGAGTCAACCATACATCCTACACCAGCAAGATCATCTTTTTTAAACCTTTTTACATGGTCGCCCACTTTAATTACCTTACCAACAATCTCATGACCCGGCACCATTGGGAATACTCCTGGAAACCAATCATTCTTTATTTGATGAAGATCCGAGTGACAGACACCACAATATAATATTTCAAGTTGAACGTCGTGCGGACCTACTTCCCGGTGTTCAAAGTCCCAGGGTGCTAAATCTGTTTCAGCATTTTGTGCTGCATATCCTTTGGCTTGTATCATAGCTAATTTATATTTTATAATAAAACAAATCTACACTAGTGAGCATAAATATTAACTACACATTTCAAAGCATTTATTATACAATTCAAACATCCTGAAATAAAGTCAGGTAATTAGGTTCAAACTATTAATGGGTCATTTTAAACAACAGCTCTTTTAACAACTCGCCATCGGTGGTGTTACCGGTACTGTCTACACCTTTACTCTTTAAGTCGTATTCCCTTAATAAGCTAATGATATCAAAGGTTTTATTTAGACTATAGCTACGTGCAGCAGCTTCATAATCTTTAACAAAATATGGATTCACACCCAATTCTTTAGCAGCATCGCCCTTATTCTGCAAGTAGTGATATTTTAAAATCTTTGAGAAATAAGAATTCAGGTTGGCCATAACCATAACCATTGGATTGGCTTTTGGATTATCGGCAAAGTAATTGATGATCTGGTTACATTTCAAAATATTCTTGACTGCCAGTGCTTTTTGCAATTCAAAAACATTGTACTCTTTACTTATTCCTATATTTCTTTGAACAAGATCAGTGTCAATTGTTGTTTCTTTAGTAATATTTAAAAGCAGCTTTTCTATTTCATTAGCAATCTTGGAAAGGTCTGTACCCAGGTATTCAGCCATCAGGGCGGATGCCTGTGGAGCAATTTTATAACCTTTCTCTTTTACAAGATCATCTATCCATCCGGCTAATTTGTAATCTCTAACCAGTTCTGACTGGAATATAACACCACTCTTATCAATGGCTTTATAAATCTTTTTACGCTTGTCGAAATTAGCATACTTATAACCTAATACCAGAATGGTGGTAGGCATGGGTTTCTCAAAGTAATTGAGCACAAACTCAGCCTCTTTACTACTCCCTTCTGTCTCTTTGGCCCACTTCAAATCCTGAGCCTCCTTTACAATGATCAACTGATAATCAGACATCATAGGATAACGCTTGGAAGCATTCATAATAGTAGCCATGTCTGTATCTTTCCCATACAAAACAGTTTGATTAAACCCTCTTTCCATATCATTCAGTACATTATTTTCCATGTAATGAATGATCTGATCGATGTAATAAGGTTCCTCGCCGTGTAGTAAATAAACAGGCTTAAACTTTCTGGCTTTAATGTCTTTGATTATATCTGCAGCACTCATATGATAGGTCAAACTTAGATAAAATTTTTTGCCTATTTTTACAAAAATGTCATTCACACCAACAGCACTTAACCTACCACAATATCCTTTCAAGATCACACTAAAGGAGTCGCGTTATTTTATCTTTGACGAAGTAAGAAAAAAACATCTGGTACTAACACCCGAAGAATGGGTTAGACAACATTTCATCCAGTTTCTGATACTGGAAAAGAAATTTCCAAAGTCGCTTATTCAAATAGAAGGCGGACTTAACTTAAATAAACTTCAAAAGAGAACAGATATTGTAATATTCAGTACCCATGGAGAGCGAATAATGGTTATTGAATGTAAAGCACCTTCTGTTAAGATAAGTCAGGCTACTTTTGACCAGGCGGCCAGGTACAACTCTGTTCATAAAACCAAATGGCTGGTAGTAACCAACGGACTAATGCATTGTTATGCAACAATAGACCACAAAGAGGAACAGTTTGTCTTTATAAAAGATCTTCCAGAGTATCAATCCTTATAAGAACAAACTGTCTCCTCTGTACTTTTATTGCCAACCACCCCCAAGAGCGCGATAAAGACTAATTACTGCCTGCCATTGCTGTAATTTATCACCAATATTATCGAGTTGTGCCGATAGCAAGTTCTGTTCAGAAGTTAATACATCTGTATAATTTGTTGCAGAACTATAACGCAACAGTTTTTTGGTAAAATCTACCGATTTCTGCAGCGATTGCAATTGTTTAGTTCTTATGTTTTGCTGTTCAATTGCGGTTTGGTAAGAGAAAAGCGCATTAGAAACCTCCTCTCCCGCTTTCAATAAGGATTTCTGAAATAGATACGCCGATTCCTGTTGAGCAGCCCTGGCAGTTGTTAGTCTAGCCTTATTTGCTCCCTTATTAAAGATAGGCTGGGTTATTCCTGCCGCAACATTTGCAAACAACCCAGAGGGTGTAATCCAGTCTTTAAAACTAAAACTGGTAAAGCCACTTGAAGCTGTGATGTTGAGTGATGGGTAAAAAAGCTGTCGGGCAACATTAGTTGTTTCAAAAGCCTTCATAAAAGCATACTCTGCTTGTTTAACATCAGGTCGGTTCTGGAGTAATTGGGCAGGAATACCGATATTCAGATCAAAGGGTAATTGTTGAGATTCTAGTGCTTTCCTATTTACTGAACCTGCTTTACGAACCAGTAAAACATTCATAGCATTTTCCGTTTCTCTTATTTGCCTTTTTAAACGGGGTATAGCAACTTCTGCCGCATATTGATTGGCTTCGCTCTGCACTTCAGCGGCGCCGGTTACTATATTAGCTGCTTTTAAAGATTTCATTGTGCTTACATCCGTTTTCCTGTTAGCAACCGTTTTCTCTAAAACAATTAGCTGTTCATCCAAGGCCAAAAGTGTAAAATAGTTATTTGCAATTTCAGAGATCAGTTGTGTTTGCACAGCCTTTCGCGCTTCTTCCGTTTGCAGTAAACCAGCTAGTGCACTACGCTTACTACTTTTAAGCTTACCCCAAATATCTGCTTCCCAGCTGGCCGTTAACCCCACATCATACTGGGTTGATGAGCTGATAATACCAAATCCTTGAGGGTAGGCCAATTTTGATTGGGTTATGGCCGCATTACCAGTTAAGTCTGGTAAAAAAGCAGCTTTACTTTGCTTAAAATTAGCTCTGGCTGCATTTATATGTTCTACAGCTATTTTCAGATCAAGGTTTTGCTGTAATCCTTCTGTTATCAATTCAATTAACAGCGAATCATTAAACAACTTTTGCCATGGCATAGTGGCAATGGTAACTGTATCTGTATCGTGCTGATCCCTGTAAAGATTCTTTGTATCTATTGCTGGCCTTTCGTATTTCTTTGATACCTGGCACGACACCAACATGGTCAGCAAAATTATTAGCCCTATAAATTTTTTCATTATATTCATTTCTTACGAATTATAAAACTTCATTGTTTTTGCGTACTCCAGATATTTTCTCTTGCAGAGATTGAAAAACTACAAACAATGCAGGGATTACAAACACCCCGAATACTGTACCTACAAGCATCCCACCAACCGCTGCGGTACCTATTGAGCGGTTACTTAAAGCCCCTGCTCCGGTAGCGATCATCAAGGGAAGCAAGCCGAAGATAAAGGCAAAAGAGGTCATCAAAATTGGCCTTAGTCGGGCTGTAGCGCCTGAAATTGCCGACTGGATTAAACTCATACCACTAAGGCGGTGCATCAATGCGAACTCCACAATAAGGATCGCATTTTTTGCAAGTAAGCCGATGAGCATAATTAAACTTATTTGCAGAAATATGTTATTATCAAGCCCAAATAATCGTGCAAACAAGAATGCTCCAGCCAGTCCTATAGGCAAAGAAAGCAGCACTGAGAATGGCAGAATATAACTCTTATACTGGGCACTCAATAAGAAATAAATGAACAGCAAGCTGAGCATAAAGATCAATAGGGTTTGACTACCACTAGACAACTCTTCTAGTGTTAAACCGGAGAATTCATAAGTATAACCTTGTGGTAGGGTTTGGGCAGCTACTTCCTGAATTGCTTTTATCGCATCACCAGAACTATAACCAGGCTTGGGTGCGCCATTTACGGCACCAGCCGTAAACAAGTTAAAGCGGTTTATAAATTCCGGGCCATAGATTTTTTTAAGTGTAATAAACTCTGATATCGGAGCCATAGCCCCTTTATCATTCCTAACAAATATTCTATTGATGGCCTCTTTATTGGTTCTCTGTTCCGCTTCAGCCTGAATCATTACACGGTATTGTTTACCAAAACGATTAAAGTCTGACGCATAAATACCCCCCAAATAGCCTTGCAGCGTTCCAAGTACGCGGTTAACAGGAACACCTGCTTCTTTGCATTTCGCAACGTTTACATTAACCTCGTACTGCGGAAAACTTGTGTTGTATGATGTAGCAGCATACATAATTTCAGGACGCTGATTTAGTGCTCCCATAAACTTCCCAATTACTGCATCAAAAGCCTTATAACTACCTCCTGTTTTATCCTGCAACTGAAATTCGAAACCATCATTATTTCCAAACCCCTGTAATGTTGGTGCGGCAAAGAAAATGATATTGGCTCCTTTAATTTCTGCAGTTTTTGCGAACAACTGACCAACAATACTTTTAATATCCTGCCCTTTTTTTGTTCTTTCTTTCCATGGCTTTAACCTGATAAATATAGCCGCATACGAACTCCCGGTGCCGCTCATTAAATCCATACCGGCAACTCTAGATGACAATTCAATCTCAGGAATAGATCTGGCGATGCTATCTATTTTATTTGCAATGAATTCAGTACGTTCCAAAGAAGTTGCCGGAGGTAAAATAACGTTACCATATATGGAACCACTATCCTCATTAGGCACAAATCCAGTTGGAGTGGTTTTAACCAAAAACCAGAATAAAAGACTAAACACAATGATTATCGCAAATGCAATCCATTTTTTCGCAATCAGAAAAACAACCGACTTCTTATAACGGTTAGTCATGGTGCTGAATGAAGCATTAAACCCTGCATAAAAGCGCTGTAAAAAGCCGGTTTTCTGTTCATGATGCTCGCCATGTGGTTTTAACAACAATGCGCAAAGTGCCGGACTTAAAGTAAGTGCATTTACTGCAGATATGATAATGGCCACAGCAAGTGTTAACCCAAACTGCTTGTAAAATACCCCAACCGACCCCGTAACAAAAGTTACCGGAACAAATACCGCAGCCATAATGAGGGTTATAGAGATAATAGCCCCGCTAATTTCACTCATGGCATGCATAGTTGCTTTTTTTGCTGATTTAGCACCCTGATCTAATTTAGCATGAACCGCCTCTACTACTACAATGGCATCATCTACCACAATACCAATGGCCAGAACCAGGGCAAAAAGTGTAAGCAGGTTAATCGTAAATCCAAAAAGTTTAAGGAAAAAGAATGTTCCTATAATAGCTACCGGAACTGCAATGGCCGGAATTAAGGTAGAACGGAAATCCTGCAAAAAGATAAATACTACAATGAATACCAATATAAATGCTTCAATAATTGTAACTATAAGCTTAGAAATTGAAGCATCCAAAAACTCATTTGCATTGGCGAATACGCTATACTTGACTCCTTTTGGAAAGGTTAATGAAGCATCGTCCAATATTTTTATACACTTCTTTATGATCTCATTGGCATTGGAACCTGAAGTTTGATTGATTGCAACATATGGTGATTCATGACCTTGCGCCATGATGGTACTCGAATAAGTAAAAGAGCCCATGTCTACCTCAGCAATGTCTTTTAACTTAAGTACCTGACCATTACCTACAGATTTGAGTATGATGTTTTCAAATTGTGCAGGTTTTTCAAGGCGACCAGTATATTTTAAGGTATACTGGAATGCCTGACCACTGTTCTCTCCTACTTTACCTGGTGCAGCTTCTATGTTTTGCTCTGCAAGCGCTTCTGTAATATCAGAAGGGATTAACCCATAAGCAGCCATGGCATCTGGTTTAAGCCAGATTCTCATACTGTAATCCATACCTCCATATACAGCGGCATTCCCTACTCCCTCAACTCTTTTGATTTGAGGCATCACATTAATTTTTAAATAGTTGTCGAGGAATTTCTGATCATACTTTCCATCCTCGCTGTACAACAGAAAACTAAATACTTCACTATTCAACCGCTTACTGGTGGTAATGCCAACTTTGATTACTTCCGCTGGCAGCAAACTTGTAGCTTTGGTGATTCTGTTCTGCACATTAATTGCAGCCATATCCGGATCTGTACCTTGCTTAAAGTTTATTGTAATGCTGGCACTACCGTCATTACTTGCTTTAGAAGTCATGTAAGTCATGTGTTCTACTCCGTTAATCTCTTCTTCGAGCGGTACAATTACGCTTTTCATGACCACATCCGCACTTGCTCCCTGATATGAGGTACTTACTTCAACGGCGGGTGGAGCAATGTCTGGATACTGGGAAATAGGCAATGAATATAGGCCTAGTAACCCCATTATAACTATGATAACCGATATAACGGTAGACAAGACCGGGTTATCTATAAATTTCTTTAACATAATATTTTAGTGTTTTGCTTTGATTTTCATTCCATCTTTCAAGCTTCCCATTCCTTCCGTCACAATCTGTTCGCCAGGGTTCAGTCCTTTTGTTACCACATAAAATTCACCAGAAGGGACATCCATTATCTCTATTTCAGTACTTTTTACCGCACCGTTTTTAACGGTGTAGACCATCGTTTTTTCCTGCATTTCGAAGGTTGCTTTAGTAGGGACCAAAAGTGCATTGCTTACTTTTAATGGGATGCGAATAAGTGCACTGGCGCCACTCCTAATTAATCCATCGGGGTTGGGGAAACTTGCCCTAAGATTAACTGAACCCGTCTCTGTATTGATTAATCCACTTAAGGTTTCCAGCTTGCCTTTTTTTGAATATTCTGTTCCATTGGCCAACAAAAGTGTTACCGGAGGAATATTCATTAGCTTATCTTTTATGGTTTTCCCTTTGTTGTTTTCTGTGAAATCCAGAAACTGCTTTTCATTGAAGGAGAAGTAGGCAAAAACACTTGCAATATTTGAAACTGTTGTTAGCGGTTGTGGAGATGAACTGCTAACCAGACTGCCTGTTTTATAGGGTAAGTTTCCCACCACCCCATCGGCAGGACTATTTATATGAGTATAGCCAAGATTAGTGCGGGCATTAACTAAACTAGCTTTTGCCTGTGCAAGTGCAGCTTCTTTAGCATGCAGATTAAAATTTGCCTGCTTAAGTTCATAATTACTAATGATCTCTTCTTTTACCAGAGGCAAGGTTTTCTCGACTTGCATTTTTGCAGTACTTACTTCAGCTTCAGCATTTTTTATGGCGGCCGTAGCTGTTCTAACCTCCTGTTCGTACTGGGGGGCATTTATTTTAAAAAGTAACTGACCTTTTTTAACAACTGCACCCTCATCAACAAGTATCTGTTCTACAAACCCATCTACTTTTGGTCTGATCTCTACGTTCTGCTGACCCTGTATAGTTGCTGAGTAATCTGTATTGAGAACAGCATCTTTCGGTTGTACTGTTGAAACCGGATATTCCTGAATAGTTTCTTCCTGCGTTTGGCTTTGTGTGGGGCTGCATGCTTCAAATAGCAACATTCCGCCTAATAATGAGAGTAATTGTATTGTTTTCATAAATGTAATTTTTCTTTTTTGGCATAAGTAGTCCTCATCTCCTAAAAAATCTCTTTTTGGCAGTTAAGGTTAACAGCGATTATTTATCGCCCGAACTAAGTGTTGGGTTAATAATTAAATATGGAGTATCACGATAATTTCATTATAATTCTTTATTTCGTTAAAAAGTTAAGCAAAGTTAGTACTTTTGTGAATAAAACAACCAAATACTTGTTTTATTAGATTATGAAGACAAATCGATTCTTAATGCTTTTAAAAACCCGTGGTGCATTAACTGCAGGAGAAATTTCAAAAGAACTTGGGATTACAAGTGAAGGCGCGCGCTTACAACTCATCAAATTAAGTGAGGAGGGATTGATCAAATCGACCAACGAATCAAAAGGTGTTGGCAGGCCCACCGTTTACTTTAGTTTAACAGAAGAAGGAAATGCTGGTTTTCCAGATACGCATGCCGAACTTACTGTTAAACTGATACAACTTATGAAGACCACGCTGGGCGACGAGGCTCTTGATAAAGTGATAGCAGCAGGCGAACAAGTTGGCAAGGAAAAATATTCTAACGAATTACAATCTATTACAGATCTTGAAGGTCGTATCTCCCAACTCGCAGATATCCGCACACGAGAAGGATACATGGCTGAATATAGTAAAGATGAACAAGGCTATTTGTTGATAGAGAACCACTGCCCAATTTGTGCAGCAGCGCAGGTTTGCCAGGGTTTTTGCGCCTCAGAGCTTAATACTTTTAAGTTTGTATTAGGTGAGGATATAGATATAACAAGGGTAAATCATATTATTTCAGGCGACAGAAGGTGCGCCTACAGAATAACATTAAAGAAGGCTGGTTAAAATAATGCATTCTCCAGCTGCCTGCCGAAGAATGCTCAATTAGATTTATCCTTTTAAAGCAGCAAGACTTTCTTCGATAGTATTGATCTTCGATTCAGCATCTGCTTTTTTATTGCGTTCGTTTTGAATGATCTCAGGTTTTGCGTTTTGTACAAACCTTTCGTTACTCAGCTTAGCATCTACAGATTTCAAAAAGCCTTGTAAATAAACCAATTCTCCATTTAAGCGTTCTATTTCAACGTCAATATCAATAGCCTCATTCAGATGAATAAAGAACTCATCGTTGCCCACCATAAAGTTTACAGCTCCTGGAATCTTATCGTTTACAAACTCAACCTGATTAATATTAGCGAGCTTGAACACAATATTTAACCATTTTTCGAAATCTAAAGACGAATTTACTTTTATAGCCAGAGGAAGTGCTTCTTTAGGCGAGATCTGTTTCGTATTTCTAACGTTTCTGATCTCAGCTACCAGGCCTTTAATAATCTCCACTTCTTTTAGTAATTGCGCATCCGCTTTACCAACAACAGGGTAGTTTGCTACAATGCAGCAATCAAGCTCACCTTTCTCTCCGAAGAGTTCATCATGCCACAATTCTTCCGTTAGGAAAGGCATAAATGGATGTAATAATGTCAGGATTTTTTCAAAGAAACCGATAGTTATTTTTAAAGTTTCAGCGTCTATTGGATGTTGATAAGTTGGCTTTACCATTTCAAGATACCAGGCACAGAAATCATCCCATACCAGTTTATAACAGGCCATTAAAGCTTCCGATAAACGGTATTGTTTAAAGTTCTCTTCAATCTCTGCCAGCGCTTCGTTAAAGCGATTTTCGAACCACAATATAGCTTGTTGGTTGGGATTTTCAAGATTTTCATCAACTTCCCAACCTTTAACTAATCTGAAAGCATTCCAGATTTTGTTGGCAAAATTACGGCCTTGCTCGCAATAGCTTTCGTCGAACATCAAATCGTTTCCAGCCGGAGAGCACAACAACATCCCTACCCTTACTCCATCAGCACCATATTTTTCAATTAACCCAATAGGATCAGGGGAGTTACCCAATGATTTAGACATTTTACGGCCCAATTTATCTCTTACAATACCTGTTAAATAAACATTTGTAAAAGGTTTTTGACCTCTGAACTCATGGCCTGCCATGATCATACGTGCTACCCAGAAAAATAAAATCTCAGGGGCAGTAACCAGATCATTGGTAGGGTAATAGTAGTTAATATCTTTATTGTCTGGATCTTTAAAACCATTAAACACAGAGATTGGCCACAACCATGATGAAAACCAGGTATCCATTACATCAGGATCCTGAGTTACAAAAGGTGCCAGCTGATGTTTAAAACCATGGATTTCAGTTTCCGTAAATACCCCGTCAATATCTTTAAGTTTTAAAAACTCGTCAAGTGCTTCTTCTTTAGTTTTTGCTACAACCCAATTGCCTTTATCATCGTACCATGCAGGAATTTGTTGTCCCCACCACAGTTGCCTGCTGATATTCCAGTCCCTAACATTCTCCATCCAATGACGATAGGTGTTTACGAACTTTTCAGGAATTAACTTAACATCGCCATCCAATACATCTTTCAATGCCGGCTTGGCCATTTCATCCATTTTGCAGAACCATTGCATAGATAGCTTAGGCTCAATAGCTGCATTGGTACGCTCAGAAAAACCTACCTGCGATTTATAGTCCTCAACTTTATCTAAATGACCAGCTTCTTCTAATAAGACAGCAATCTTTTTTCTTGCCACAAAGCGGTCTTCACCAACAAGCACAACAGCAAGTTCGTTTAATGTACCATCTTCATTTAAGATATCTATTACAGGCAACTTATGTTTAACACCCAATTCGTAATCGTTCAAATCATGAGCAGGAGTAACCTTTAAGCATCCTGTTCCAAAATCCATTGTTACATACTCATCCTGAATAACAGGTATCTCACGATTGATTAGTGGTACAAAAACTTTTTTTCCTTTCAGGTGCTGGTAACGCTCGTCGTTAGGGTTAACGCAAATGGCAGCATCGGCCATAATTGTTTCCGGACGGGTAGTTGCAATGGTTAAGAAATCGTTGGTTCCCGATACCGAATATTTTATATAATATAACTTTTGATTTACCTCTTTACGGATCACTTCTTCATCAGAAACCGCAGTTTTACCTGCCGGATCCCAATTCACCATACGCACGCCGCGATATATTCTTCCTTTTTTATACAAATGGATAAAACTATCGATTACTGCTTCTGAAAGATCATCTTCCATAGTAAAGCGTGTCCGCTCCCAGTCGCAACTTGCGCCTAACTTTTTCAGCTGATCAAGAATAATACCCCCGTATTTCTCTTTCCATTCCCAAGCATATTTAAGAAATTCTTCTCTGCTAAGGTCTTTTTTGCTGATCCCTCTTTCTTTAAGCATGGCAACAACTTTTGCCTCAGTAGCAATTGATGCATGATCCGTTCCAGGCACCCAGCAAGCATTTTTACCTTGCATACGCGCTCTACGAATCAGTACATCCTGAATTGTATTGTTTAGCATATGCCCCATATGCAAAACCCCAGTCACATTTGGAGGAGGGATTACAATGGTATAAGGCTCACGTTCGTCAGGCTCAGAATGAAAAAAGTTCTTTTCTATCCAGTAGCTGTACCATTTGTCTTCGGTTGCCGCCGGGTCGTATTTTGTAGAAATGCTCATTATTTTGAAAAAGTATCAGATTTGGCTGTAAAAATAAGAATAAAAAAGACAGATGCTATTCGCTTCCCCAAAATCTTGAAGGGAAGATTTTGCATATCAGCTCATAACACTGACTTTTTTGGGAAAAGGAAATAGAAAAATAGGGAAAAAGATCAATGTACATTGATCTTTTTTAACCTTACTTTCTTTACTTCAGGTTTTGCATAAAGTAATCAGTAACCTTTTGATACAAATGTGCTCTGTCTTTACCAATTACATTATGCTCATGGCCAGGGTAGATCATATAATCTACTTGAATACCCTTATCAACAGCTTTTTTAACGAAATCAACAGAATGTTGCTGTACTACAACAGGATCCTGCAGGCCATGGATTAACATCAGTTTTCCCTTTAGCTGGTCAACTTTACTACTCAAGTCAGTAGCAGCATAACCCTCAGGATTTTCCTGCGGAGTATCCATATAGCGTTCAGTGTACATCACCTCATAAAACTTCCAGTTTATTACCGGACCACCTGCAACAGCAGCTTTAAAAATACCAGGATGTGTAACCATAAAATCAACCGTTCCAAAACCTCCAAAGCTCCAGCCAAATAGCCCCATATTAGCAGAATCAACATAAGGAAGCCCCTTCAAGTAATCTACTGCCTTCATCATATCTTCCATTTGAACATCCCCTGCTCTGCGGAACATAGACTGTTCAAAAGCTCTACCCCTATTATCACTTCCTCTTGTGTCGATTGTTAATACCACATAACCATGCTCAGCCATATACCTGAACCAATAATCTCCAGCACCTGCATTCCATGAGTTTAGGATAAGCTGCGCATGTGAGCCGCCGTACCAGTAAACAATAACCGGATACTTTTTTGTGCTGTCGTAACCAACTGGTTTATATAAGCTACAATACAAATCGTCTCCACTGTTACTTTTTATAGTAAAGATTGAGGAGTTTTCTGTAGCAAATGCAGCTAAAGGATTGGGTGCTTTTAATAATGTTTTTGTTTTAGCAGTTGCAGTTTCTATTAACTGGATTACTCGGGGTTGTTCCGGACTACTATAATTATCAATTACAGTGTTTCCAGAAGTGCTCACCTGTGCACCATGTACAGCAAATCCTTGTGTAATCCTATTAGATTTACCTGATTTTAAGTTAAGCACATATAAATTACGGGTTATGGGAGATTCTTCAGTAGAAACATAAAACAGCTGATCACCTTTTGAATTAAATCCTTTTACATCAAGTACCTCCCAGTTTCCTTTTGTCAATTGTTTCAATACTTTTCCATTTAAATCATATAGATATAAATGATTCCATCCATCACGGTTACTTTGCCAGATAAACTTAGCAGGATCATTTTTGAGGAATAACATAGGCACCAATGGCTCAACGTATTTCTCATCCTTTTCTTCAAATAATGTTTTCACAAAATCACCGGTTGCTGCATCATATTGATTTAGCTTCATGTGATTCTGTCCGCGGTTTAAAACCGCAATGTATATGTATTTATCATCCGGGCTCCATGCAATATTAGTAAGATACTGCTCAACAGGCTCACCTGTTTTAAGGTACACCACAGCTTTCGTATCTGCATTATAAACCCCTACAGTTACCTCATGGCTTTTATCGCCTGCCATAGGATATTTGATATTTACATTTTTAGCAGGTCTCGTGGTCCAATCAATGATCGGATAATCAGAAACCATGCTTTGATCCATTCTATAAAAAGCGAGTAGCTTACCGCTATTGCTCCAGAACGTACCTTTAGTTATTCCAAATTCATCACGATGAACCGACGAAGCATACACAATATCTTTGCTGCCATCTTTAGTTACCTGATTTTGATCAGTACCATTTGTCACAAACAAATTGAAGTTATCCAAATAAGCGATGTAACCAGCGGTACTTTGTTCAACACTAGTTTTACTACCAATAGATTGATCTATGAGCACCTTATAGGTATTCTTTACAGGATTAAACGCAACTTTACTTCCGTTAACCGTTAATATCCAGTCGGGTCCCTGATTAAATTGAATAACAGGCATCGACTTTAAAGTATTCTTTTGAAATGACTTTAATTTCTGATTTAACTGGACCAATGATAAAAATTGCTGTTCATGCTGACTCTTAAAATTGCCACTCATCCATACGGGTTCATTCCCTATTTTTTTGGCATACACATAATCTTCTGTGCCATAAATAAATTGAATTTGAGAAAGATTTTCCGGAGCCAAAGTAGTGCGTGCATTACTCATTGCATCCTGAATGGTCAATTGTTTATCCTGGGCTATGCCATAAAAAGCAATTGACAACAATTGAATACATAAAATCAGTTTTTTCATCAGTTGTTCTAAAAGATGATGAAGCTATCATGCGCCGCTCGCTATTATTCATTTCGGTTTATATAATGCAGCACATGATGGTTTCATCGTATGAATAATAAGTTGGGGCCAAACTTATACAAAATATCGCAAATTACATCGTTGGCTTGATTACCTTTGATGTGTGAAAAACATCTTTATAGGTTTACTGTTCGCTATGTTGTGGGCTTCAGCATCTGTAGCTACAAAATTTGGCATTTTATCTGCGCCTCCATTGGTCCTGGCAAATATTCGTTTTTTCCTGGCAGGGCTTGTATTACTCTCATTTGGATATATATTTAATAAATCCTATAAATTACCTAATGCCGAAGAATGGAAGCACCTTTCAATATTTGGCCTTTTAAATACCACCGTTTATCTTGGCCTGTACGTATGTGCGATGAAATATACCGCAGCAGGTATAGGCAGTTTGGCTACATCTACAAACCCACTATTAATTGTACTATTGTCTTCCTGGCTAATTGGCCGTAAACCATCAAAAGAAGAAATATTTAGCATTATAATAGGTATGGCAGGTATTGGAATTGCCACCTATCCACTGTTAAAAGATAGCAGTACAACTATATTGGGAATCAGCTTATTGATGTTAAGTATGGTCTGTGTATCTTTTGCAAGTGTATACTACGCAAGAGTGAAATGGAAGCTCCCCAACATTTTGATCAATGGGTGGCAGGTGGCGCTAGGGGGAATATTTCTGCTCCCGTTTACCTTTTTCTTTAGTGATTTCTCATTGATACGAATGGACAACAGGCTTATATTCTCTGCTTTATGGCTTAGCCTTGCAGTGTCTGTAATAGGGCTTATATGTTGGTTCTACTTATTAAAAATAGATACGGTTAAAGCTTCACTATGGCTGTTTCTATGTCCACTTTTCGGTTTCTTTTATGCCTGGTGGTTAATGGACGAGCCTATTACCATGTACACAGTTGCAGGCACTTTGCTTGTTGTTTTCGGATTATATCTTGGCCAGAGAAAAAAATTAAGCAGAAGTATTAATTAGCAGTAAACAGATCATACCTTACCAAACAATAGAACATATTTTACACCCCTTACACAATAAAATATGTTAAAATATGTTAAATAGGTATAACTGACTTAGTCATGAAAGCAATAAAACTATTTTTCTTTTCAGGTTCCTTGCTTAGGCGGTTCAGCCTAACTAAAATCTACTACTGGTTTAACAAGTAATATTTTGAATAGACAAAATGCTTGTTAAGCAGTATTTATTACTTTTACCTCATTGATGTTATTATAAACACCACATGTCGCAGGGATTCTCCTGCATAGGTAAAGTGTTATAAAATCTGTTGACTAACTTTATGAATATTTTAAAACTAACCAGGCACATTGCTGCCTTAGGAATTCTTGCGACCGGCTATACGGCTAGTGCTCAATCTCCCGCAAAATTTATTGACCCGACCAACATGGATCTCAGCGTAAAACCTGGAGATGATTTTTACACATATGCCAGCGGCACATGGATTAAAAACAATCCTGTTCCTGCAAAAGAAACACGTTGGGGCAGTTTCAATGTATTAAGAGATTTTAATATAAATGCAGTAAAAGGACTTGTAGAAGATGCTGCTGCTGATAAAACAGCTCCGGTAGGATCAGTAAAAAAACGTGTAGGTGATTTCTTTGCCGCCGCAATGGACAGCATAGCAATTGAAAAACTGGGTTATAGTCCAATTAAAGCTGACCTGGAAAAAGTTAAACAACTTAAAACTGTTCAGGATATTTTAGACCATACGGTATATATGCGCGTAAGCGGGCTTGCTTCTCCCATGTTTGGATTTAGTGTCGGTCAGGATAGAAAAAACGTAACAAAATACCTTCCTCAACTTGGACAGGGAGGCACTACACTTCCTGATCGCGATTACTATTTGAAGGATGATAGCAGGAGTGTAAAGATTCGTGAGGCGTATACAACCTACATGACTACCCTTTTTGGTTTAATTGGCTACAATAATACAGAAGGTCAGAAAAAAGCAGCAACGGTAATGTCGATAGAAAAGAAATTTGCAGATGCTCAAATGTCTCGTGTAGAAATGCGCGATCCATATAAAACCTATAATAAGTTTACTGTTGCAAACTTTAGCAAAACCACTCCATCTGTAGACTGGGCAAAAATGCTGCTTAAACTAAAAGTAAGCGGTCAGGATACGATACTTGTTTCTGCGCCAAAATTCTTTGTGACTTTTGACGAAATGCTAAAGAGTGTTTCATTAAAAGATTGGAAAACATACCTGGAATGGAATGTATTAAAAAATGCTGCTCCTAACCTAAGTTCACCTTTTGTGGCCGCAAACTTTGCTTTTAATCAGGTACAAAGCGGACAAAAAGTTCAAACTCCAAGATGGCAAAGAATGTCGCAATTAACAGATGGCACAATTGGAGAATTATTAGGACAACTATACGTAGCCAAATATTTTAAGCCAGATGCAAAACTGCGTATGACCGAGCTCATCAGTAACCTTAGAAAAGCATTTGAGATCAGGATTAAAAATCTGGACTGGATGAGTGCTGCAACAAAAGAAAAAGCACTTGCCAAACTAAATGCATTTGTGCCAAAAATAGGATATCCTGAAAAGTGGAAGAATTATGATGGTTTGGTTATAAGCCGTGCTGCCTATTTCCAGAACTTAAGAAATGCAGGTGCGTGGGGGTATAAAGAATCAATAGATCAGTTAGGCAAACCTGTTGACCGTACACGTTTTGGAATGACCCCGCCAACCGTTAATGCCTACTATAGCCCAACAATGAACGAGATTGTGTTTCCCGCCGGGATTCTTCAGTTCCCGTTCTTTGATCCAAATGCTGATGATGCGGTTAATTATGGTGGTATTGGTGCTGTAATTGGACATGAAATGTCTCACGGATTTGATGATTCAGGAAGCCAGTATGATAAAGATGGTAATCTTCGTAACTGGTGGACTGACGAAGATAAGACTAAATTTGAAGCAAAAACCAAAGCTTTAGGAGAGCAATTTGATGCATATACTGTATTAGATACCATCCACGTAATAGGAAAACTAACGATGGGAGAAAATATAGGTGACCTTGGCGGCCTTAATGCTGCATATACAGCATTTAAATTAACTAAACAGGGTCAGTCAAATGAAAAGATTGATGGTTTTACACCAGATCAGCGTTTCTTCCTATCATGGGCACAGGTTTGGCGAGGTAACATTTTACCTGAAAGTGCAGCGCAGCTGATTAAAACAGATCCGCACTCGCCAGGACCTTACAGAACCATTGGCGCACCTGTAAATATGGATGCGTGGTATGAGGCATTTGACGTTAAACCAGGTGATAAATTATATAAGAAACCTGAAAACAGAATTAGAATGTGGTAAATACATAATATAATGGCGCTTGCAAAAGCGCCATTATATTAGTTTTTTGCTTTATCGTATACTAAATCAGTGAGTTGATCGAGTGATTTTAATATTCGATCCATATCATTCGGATTATTAATATCAATACCACAAAATGGATTTCCGCTAGCCTTAGACTGTAATACCATAAAAATTATACCTGCTACCTGCAATGCCATTATCGCACGAAAGTCAACACCTGATTTTTCGAAATTCGGAAGAAGTAGTTTAAAAACTTCCTCACCAAAAGCTTCCCGCTTTAAACCAACCTCCTTCATCAGTTTACTTTTTTCACTGGTTTCCCAGATAACGATCTTCTGCATTTCCTCTTCAGTGTAAAAAAAACTAAGGTGAGTTTTTAATATTGTCTTAACCATAGGCCGGCCACCATCAATTTGAGATTCGGCCATAAGTCTTTCCATGTCTCCAGATAAACCAATCCAATAATCTTTTGTCTTTACATAGGTTTCTATCAAATTATTTACATTGTTATCAAAATACCTATAAATCAACTTCTTATTGACCTCTGCTTTTTTAGCAATATTGTTAACACCTAATGCCGTATACCCCTCATTCTTAATAATTTCACCTACCGCAGCAATCAATTTAAGCATAGTTCTTTCCTTATCTCTAATTGCTCCGGCTATACGTTTTCTAGGTTTCTCCATGGGCTAAAAATAAGAAAAAAATGTGTATGTCACCACTTTGCAAAATTCTAACAACTATTTTTGAGAAAGTTTATGTACCTAAATAACCAAATTAACATCTCTCACTATGAATTACATACCGGAACCTTTACCAGACCTAAAAGCCATTAGAATTTCGAACCTGGCTGCAGGAGACATTATAGTCAATCTGGGCACCCTCCTCGAAATCATTGAAAATGAAGACTCTTTCTCGTTAGTTATAGATAGAATGGAACAAAGACAAGTCTGGAATTTTAATAAAACTGAAGAATTAATCATTAAATCCGACTAATAAAGAAGAAATCAAATTATTAACTCAACGCTCAACAATTCAAATGACCAGGAAGGAATTTCGGGTCATTTTTATTTTATAGAAATTCATAATTAATATCGTAAAGGCATATTTTCACTTTTTTTTAATATTCGCTGTAACCTTTCGCACCATTCCTGCATCTTATAAATAACTAAATAAGAATCACAAAAACCATTCACATATTCGATTAATATGCTTAAAAGCGTATGTGGAAAAAGTATGCCATTATGAAACCTGATAAATACATTCTACTTCTCGCCATATTTGCCTTTACGCTGACTTTTACAGTCGCGAATGCGCAATCAGACAATACAACCGGAGAAATATCCGGTAAGGTGTTAGACGAACAGCAAAAGGCATTTCCGTATGCCACCATTAGCTTGTTAAATGCCAAAGATTCAACCACTGTAAAAGGGACACTTACTTCCGACAATGGAACCTATCAGTTAAAAGAAATTAAACAAGGGAATTATCTTATTGCCATTTATGTAGTTGGTTACAAAAAGGTATTTAAGGGGCCTTATTCTATAAGTTCAAGCAAAAAAACTCACGATCTAGGCAATGTTCAATTGGCTACCGATGCAAAAGAGCTTAAAGGTGTTGAAATTGTTAAACAAAAACCCCTGATAGAAAGACAGATTGATAAAACAGTCATAAATGTAGAAAATAGCGCATTGGCAGCTGGTAATACGGCTCTGGATATTTTACAGAAGTCGCCTGGAGTTACTGTCGACAAAGATGGCAAAATTAGCTTAAAGGGTAAACAGGGTGTTACCGTAATGCTTGATGGCAAACCTACCTACCTATCTTCAGAACAATTAGCCAATCTTCTTAGATCTACTGAGGGAAATGCAATCCAATCTATCGAATTAATTACCAACCCCTCTGCAAAATATGACGCCGCCGGTAACTCTGGGATCATCAATATTAAACTAAAAAAGAACAGAAATTATGGTACTAATGGCTCTATACTTGGAGGTGTTGGTTACGGAAGATATTACAAGGCAAATGGTGGTTTAAACCTAAATCATCGTGAAAAAAAAATCAATATTTTTGGAAATTACGATTACGGACGCAATAAAGGGTTTGGCAGCACAGATATTGCCAGGGTAAACAATACCGCAACCGATCAAACCTATTTTGATCAAACAAATATGAACATACGACGCAGAAACAACAGCAATTATAAAGGCGGGATAGACTATTTCATCAATGACAAGAACACAATTGGTTTTGCTTTTAATGGATATAATGCAAACGGAAAAAATGCATCAGATGTGCTTACATTGATCGGTGATCAGCCTTCCAAAACAGATTCATCAGTAGTTGCTCAAAACCCTAACAGGTATAAATACACCGGCATGTCGTACAACCTGAATTATAAAGGGACAATAGACACCCTGGGACAGGAAATAAGCATAGATGCTGATTACTCCGAACATATAGGAAGACAGGATAACAATTTCAACAATAGATATTTAAACAACCAAGGTCTGCCTGCCAAACCTGATTATATTTTTAGAAATGCTACACCATCCACGACCAAAATATGGGCAGGAAAAACAGATTACACCTACCCTATTAACAAAGAGATGAAACTTGAAGTTGGCTTAAAATCGAGTTTTGTAGAAACAGACAACAACTTCATCTTTGAGAACTACGAAAACAACCAGTGGCAAAACGATGTTAAGCGCAGTAATCAATTCCTTTACGATGAAAATATCAATGCTGCCTATGCTAACCTCAACAAAAAATTTAAAACTACTTCTGTACAATTAGGATTAAGAGCTGAACAAACCAACTCAAAAGGAAATTCTGTTACAGAACAAAAGATTGTAAACAGACATTACCTTAATCTGTTCCCAAGCATTTTTATAAACCAGGAACTATCTAAAGATCATGAAATGGGCCTCTCTTACAGCAGAAGAATTGACCGTCCAGATTATGGTTCATTAAATCCATTTATCTATTACCTTGATTTGTATTCTTACAGGTTTGGGAATCCATTCTTAAAACCTCAATACACTAATGCTTTCGAGCTATCCTATTCTTACAAAAAAACATTAAACGTAACATTTGGGTATAGCCATACCACTGATGTAATGTCTGATGTTCTATTAACAGATACGGCTAAAAAAACAATTTTCATTTCTAATCAGAACCTTGCTACGCAAGATGCATACAACCTGAACATTAGTTATCCAATACAAATAACCAAGTGGTGGAGCAGTAATAACAACTTTACCGGATTCTACAACAATTTCAAAACTCCAGATCTTTTAGGCCAACCGTTTCAAAGTGGAAGAGTTGCATTTAACTTTAATACAACACAGACCATTACTGTAAATCCGTCATTAAATATAGAATGGTCTGGCTTTTATCAATCTAAACAAGTTTACGGAACAATATTAATAGACCCTCAGTACGGTATTGACCTTGGTATAAATAAATCTTTCATTGATAAAAAATTGAGTATCAAACTTGCTGCGAATGACTTGTTTAAAATGCAAAAAAGTGTAATTACAAGTGCACTGTCTTCACAAAACTATGTAGTTAATGAAAGATGGGAAAGTCAGGTATTCCGCTTAACATGTACATACCGATTTGGAAGTAACGATATTAAAGCAGCCCGTCAGCGCTCAGGTAGTTCCGAGTCAGAAGGCCGCAGGGTTAAATCCGGCAAATAGTAACTAATTATATTTCTCCTGAACCTTTTTACTAAGCTTTCTTAGTACAAAGGTTCGGGATTCTGCAACACGGCTTTTCAATTCAGGATCAGGCAATACGTCCAAACTATCTAAAGATATCCACTGGCGTTTTGCCATGTGATAAGCTTGCTGAATACCCGGTCTTGCCACCAGCATATCAAACTCATCCGGATCACATTTAATAGAAAACCTTCCTTCTTCAAGAGACATAATCACATAAATTTTTTCTTCAATCATAAAACACAGGTGATCCCACTTCATACCTTCAGTAGTTCCCTTTAGGCTCAGGCAATAATCTCTAAATGTTTCAACATCCATAGCAAGCAATTAAGGTCTAAAGTTAAAAACTATTTTATCTAAGTTTGCAATGATGAATAAACTTATCCAAACCGCTGATGGTTCAAACACACTATACAACGAAAGTATTGGCGAAAATTATCATTCCAAACACGGTGCTTTACAGGAAAGCAAACATGTATTTATTGATGCCGGTTTAAAGCATGCAATAGCCAGCTTTCCGGATAAAGAAATATCTGTTTTGGAGGTTGGCTTTGGCACAGGACTTAACTTTTTAATGAGCATTTCTCATTGTGCCGAACATCAGATAAAGCTTCAATATATTGGCCTGGAGGCCTTTCCATTAAGAATTGAAGAATTAGAATCAACAGGCTATGCCGCATACGTACCCGATACTGTTTGGAACAGTTTGATTGACAATTATGGAAAAGCATTACTGCAGGCAGTAACCATGCTTCCAGACCAACAGCTTAAAATTGTACAAACATATCTTCACAGGTTCCAGACTGAACAAAGATTTGACCTCATTTACTTTGATGCTTTTTCTGTTCAGCATCAGCCCGAAATGTGGACAGACGAGATTATTGCACATACTTGCCAATTTTTAAAACCGGGAGGCATATTCGTTACATATGCAATTACCGGAAAACTTAAACGTGCACTCAAATCAGTAGGTTTTATCATAGAAAAGCTTCCCGGAGCACCGGGAAAGCGAGAAATGCTAAGAGCAACTAAAGCAATTGAACCCAAATAATTATTATAAATTACAAACCACCGACTATATTAGAAACACCATGCTGTTAAATTTGTTAAGTAAGTAATAATGCGCTCGCACAACCTACCTTAACAACAGAAATCACAGCGATGAAAAAAAGAAAATTAGGAAACTCCGATTTATTTGTTTACCCAATAGCCTTTGGGGGAAATGTATTTGGCTGGACCGCGGATGAAAAGAAATCATTCGAAATACTTGATGGCTTTACCGATGCAGGCTTTAACTTTATAGACACCGCAGATGTATATTCTGCCTGGGTACCCGGAAACACCGGTGGCGAATCTGAGACAATAGTCGGAAACTGGATGTCGCAGAGAAATAACAGAGACAAAATTATACTTGCCACAAAAGTTGGCGCCCCAATGGGACCTGATAAAAAGGGCTTGTCTAAAAAGTATATCTTTCAAGCTGTAGAAGACTCCTTAAAAAGATTAAAAACAGACTACATAGATCTTTATCAATCTCATTACGATGATCCTGAAACACCAATACAAGAAACACTTGAGGCATATCATCAATTAATAAAAGAAGGCAAGGTTCGATGGATTGGCGCTTCCAACTTAACACCGGAGCGCTTAACTGAATCGTTGGAAATAGCAAAAAAATTCAATCTCCCTAAATATCAAACCTTACAGCCAGAATACAACTTATACCAACGCGAGGGTTACGAAAAAAACTTCGAACAAATTGTACAGGATAATGATTTAGGTACAATTAACTATTATGCTCTGGCAAGTGGCTTTTTAACCGGAAAATACCGTTCAGTAGAAGACCTTAATAAAAGTCAGCGGGGTGGTGCAGTTAAAAATTACTTGAATGAAAGAGGATTTAAAATTTTAAAAGCCCTTGATGATGTATCAGAACAATACAGTGCAGATCAGGCAAGTATAGCACTGGCCTGGCTTATTGCACGTCCATCCATAACTGCACCAATTGCAAGCGTTACCAGTTTAGACCAGCTCGAAGATCTTAAGAAAGCCGCAACATTAAAACTAAATGTTGAGGATATTGCAATCCTTGACGAAGCCAGTGCCTGGGAATAACCTTTAATTCTTTTAATAAAAACAAACGCCCCGCTAAATATTTGGCAGGGCGTTTGTTTTTAGTTAATTTTCCTATGTTAAACTTTTCTAACTGGCTTAATAAATCATCTATGAGAAACATCACGCTCCCTTTTTACGCTAAACTTGCTTTGGTGCTATTTGCAATCATCTGTTTAGGGTACCTCGCCATTTTAGGACAAACATTACTTGCGCCACTGCTAACGTCATTCTTGCTGGCTTTACTGTTATTACCTCTTTCTAATTTTCTGGAACAAAAATGGCGCTTTAAAAGGAGTCTGGCTGCAATCGTATCTGTGATACTCATGATCGCTTTTATATCTAGCATACTATATTTTTTGGCAAACCAGCTTACCGATCTCTGGCAAGACTGGCCTGCGCTTAAAAAGCAAGGAGAAACTTCATTTCACGACATCCAGAATTGGATTTCAAATACCTTTAACATCAATACAAAAAAGCAGATAGACTATTTAAGAGATAGTACCAGTGCGGCACTTTCCACCAGCGCCACTGTTTTAGGCGCTACATTACTTACCCTGTCTTCAACGCTGCTTTTTCTGTCTTTTCTATTACTTTTTACCTTTTTCATCTTAAACTATCGTAAAGTACTTTTCACCTTTTTAACCGCTGTATTTGAAGAACAACATGCAGATAAGGTAGGAGAAATTGTAAGGCGCATACAATATATCATCAAAAAATATATCACCGGATTATTCCTGCAAATGCTCATCGTTACCTTATTAATGATCTTAGTACTTTGGGTATTAAATGTAAAGTATGCGGTGTTACTTGGTCTGATTGCCGGCATTTTCAACATCATCCCCTATATAGGCATCTTTACCGCGTTGCTGATCAGTGCGCTGATTACTTTTGCTACTGCAGGCGCAGCCAAGATGTTACTTGTGGTGGTTGCCTTTGCAGGTGTTCATGCCCTGGATGGCAATGTATTAATGCCATTGGTTGTAGGTTCAAAGGTAAAGATAAATGCACTATTTGCCTTTATAGGCATAGTAGTTGGCGAAATGATATGGGGCATATCAGGTATGTTCTTATGTATTCCCTACATGGCAATGCTAAAAATTATATTTGATCGTGTAGATTCTTTAAAACCATGGGGAGTTTTACTTGGCGGAGAAGAAAAGCCGCATAAAAAACGTAAGATATATCGAATCACCAAGAATATTAAGCTCGAAGAACAGGAATAAAAACAAATTTTAATAGCTTGATAAATGCCCGAAAACAGAACGCCGCATATACTTAATACCTCTGCAACCTTACTGGGTTTGTGCTTTATTGTATTGACCTCTCTTAAGGTCGCAAAAATGAGCGACAGTACAATCATTGACGAAACAACAGCTCTTGCAATTATATTATTTATGACGGCCTGTATTTTATCATTTCTTTCCATGAAAAGAAGAGGTCCCTCGAACTATCCTTTAGAGAGAGCTGCCGATATTATATTTTTATTAGGCCTTGTTGTTCTTTTTTTAACCACAATGATGGTTACCTTTAACGTCATAAAATAAACACCCAATGCCTAATAATATACCTCCTGTTACTGCAAACGATCCTGCCTCGGCATTTCAAAGACTACTTACAGTGTTAGATACATTACGCACACAATGCCCATGGGATAAAAAACAAACCATGGAAACGCTGCGACATTTAACTATTGAGGAAACCTATGAGCTATCTGATGCTATCCTTGAAGGAGACCTTGACGAGGTAAAAAAAGAGCTGGGAGATGTAATGATGCACCTTGTTTTTTACGCCCGCATAGCGTCAGAAACTAATGACTTTACCATAATTGATGTACTGAACAGTGTATGTGATAAATTAATTAGCAGACACCCGCACATCTATGGAGATGTTGAGGTACAAGATGAGCACGATGTAAAACGAAACTGGGAGCAACTAAAACTTAAAGAAGGAAACAAATCTGTTTTATCGGGGGTACCCGCTGGTCTGCCGTCTCTGGTAAAAGCAAGTCGCATTCAGGAAAAAGCAAGAGGTGTTGGCTTTGATTGGGACAATAAGGAACAGGTTTGGGAAAAGGTTGAAGAAGAGTTGCAGGAATTTAAAGATGAGTATAATGTAGTAGATGGTGCCGCTATAGATATAGAAAAAGCAGAAAGTGAATTTGGCGACCTACTGTTCTCTTTAATTAATTACGCTCGTTTCATTAACATCAATCCTGAGAACGCATTAGAAAAAACCAACAAAAAATTCATTAAGCGCTTTCAATATCTTGAAAGCAAAGCCAAAGAAAATGGCAAAGCACTGAATGATATGACACTGGCAGAAATGGATATTTACTGGAATGAGGCCAAGAGCTTGAAGTAACAATTTCATTTTACTAAAAAAAGCATATCAATCGTTTGCACTCAAACTAACAAGCTCATATACTGCCACTTACAATAATCCAAAAAATTAAATAGACATAACCTTAGTTTGGGCACCCATTCCTCTTTTAAAAAGGAGTTAAAACCTCCTATTTTGCGTTAAAACCTAAAAAATGCCCTGATAATCAGGGAACGTAACTGGTTACAATAAGTGATTAATTTAACGTTAAATTAATCACTTATTAAATTCCGATAGTAATTCAGTAAAAAACTGCCAGAACAAACGTTTGCGCAATTTTTACATTACAATTGAACGGCCCCTCACTGTTTTTAGCTCTACCTTCACTCTTAATACTTTATATCAGTTTATGCACTCAAAAGCATAAATCTGATTGGGAAAAACTAAACAAAACTAAACTAAAATGATAATGAAATTTCATAGGGCTCTCCTTATTGACTTTTTTCATTTCTACCCCGACAGTTATTTCGCTGGGCCATGTTTTTTAACAAAAACACACCTAAAATCTGCCAGCTTCCTTTTTAAAACTAAAACAACAAACATATAAACCAATAAATATGAAATCTAAATTTCTACTATTTTCACTATTAATAACATTTCTCCTCTCTATAGAGGGTTATGCCCAAACAGGGATTAAAGTAAGCGGAAAAGTTTCGGATGCTAAAGGAGAAGGCATCCCGGGAGTTAGTGTTAAAGTAAAAGGTGGTAAAGTAGGTGCCCTTACCGATGGTTCCGGTAATTATGCGCTTACTGCACCAGATGCACAAAGCATTCTGCAATTCTCGTTTATCGGTTTCGATTCTCAGGAATTTACTGTTGGATCTAAAACACAAATAAATGTAACCTTAAAAGAAACTCAAAATGAACTTGAGCAGGTAGTTGTGGTAGGTTACGGTACATCAAAGAAGAAAGACCTTACCGGTGCGATTAGCTCTATTTCAAAAGAAAGCTTAAACTTAGGGGGTGTTACTTCAAACGTTGCACAAGCCATTCAGGGTCGTGCTTCGGGTGTACAGGTTACTCAAGCTAGTTCAGCACCGGGAGGTACAAGTATTATCCGCATCAGGGGTGGTAATTCAGTAAAATCTACTAACGAACCTTTGTACGTAGTTGATGGTTTTATTACAGACAATGGTAAAGATATTTCGCCAAGTGACATTGAAGACATTCAAATCTTAAAAGATGCATCTGCTACGGCTATTTATGGTTCCAGGGGTGCAAATGGAGTTGTTCTAATTTCAACAAAAAGAGGTAAATCAGGAAAAGCATCAGTAGAACTAGAAAGCTATTATGGAACTCAACGGATCAAGAACAGACCTGATTTAATGAACGCGACTGACTACAAAGCTATTGCTAACGCAAAAGCAATTGAGCAAGGAAACCCGCCAGAATATACTGCCGAAGATTTAGAGAGTTCTACTAATACTGATTGGTTTAGTCTTGCTACAAGAAATGCCACAGTACAAAGCCATAACTTAAACATCAGCGGTGGTAATGAAGATACACGTATCTCTATCTCAGGAAATTATTTCGGACAAGTAGGTGCATTAAAGAAAACAGATTTCGATCGTTACTCTGGTCGTTTCAACATAGATCAAAAAGTTGGTAAAAGATTTAAAGCTGGCGCGAATATATATGCTGCCAGATCATTTTCGCAATTTAAAACTTACGACGGAAACATAGTACCATCTAACGTATTATATGGTATTATGTTCACTTCTCCGGCTATTGCTCCATACAATGCAGACGGAACATATGCTCGTAGAAATGGGAAAGATAATCCTTTAGCTTGGTTACTTGAACCCACTAACGATCGTTACAACAATAGAATGACTGCTAACATTTTTGGTGACCTGCAAATTCTTGACGAGCTTACCTTACATATTAGTGGAGGAACAGAATTTTCAGCAACTAAAGAAGGAACTTACCTACCTACTACTCTTGTCTCAGGAGAAAAGGTTCAGGGACAGGCTTCGGTGAATGAACTAAATTCTACCCGTAATTTAATGGAAACTTATCTTACCTATAAAAAGGTATTTAATGAGATACATTCATTTACCGCATTAGCAGGATTTTCTTATCAGTTCGATCAAAATGAAAGACATTATACTCAGGTACAAAAATTCACTACTGATAAGTACCTTTATAACAATCTTGATGGTGCTGCTGAAAGAATTAAAGCTATTACTGATAAGCAAGAAGCAATAATGTATTCTTATTTCGGTCGTTTAAATTATGCTTTAAAAGACAAATATCTGGCTACATTCACTATTCGTCAGGATGTTTCATCAAAATTCTCTTCAAAAAACAGAATAGGATATTATCCATCAGGATCATTAGCCTGGAGAGTTAGCGATGAAGATTTCATGAAGGATAATAAGATCTTTTCTAACTTAAAAGTTAGAATGGGATACGGTGGAACAGGTAACGACCGGGTAAACAACTACGTATACATGAGTACATTTGGGCCAACCGGAGTTTCATTAAGCGAAGAAAGTGACCTATACGGCGGTGTTGTTGGCACCCGTTTACCTAATCCCAACTTAAAATGGGAAAGTAATTATCAATTTGATGCAGGTGTAGACATGGGCTTTTTAAATGACCGCTTAAGTGTTACAGCTGATTATTATCGCAAAACAACAAAAAACCTTCTGCTAGATATTCCAATTGAACAAATCTATGGATTCAACTCTCAGTTAATCAATGGTGGATCACTTCAAAATCAAGGAATCGAGCTTTCTATCAACAGCAGAAACGTTGAGAATGATAACATGACATGGAATACCACTTTAAACATTGCTTATAACAAACAAAAAGCAATAAATCTAAACGACAGACCATACATTATTTCTCAAACAGCTAATCCCGATGGAGCTGTGCCAGCAGCTGATTTCACCAAGCTAGCTGTAGGTAGAGAATTAAGTGAACTATATGGCTATGTTTATGATGGAGTAATTAAGACAGGCGAGGTTTATGCTGCTCAACCCCTATCTAAACCTGGAGATCCAAAATATAAAGATTTAAATGGTGATGGAGCAATTACCGCTGATGATCGCAAGGTACTAGGAAACGCTTACCCTCATTATGTTTTAGGGTTTAATAACAGCTTCACATATAAAGGTCTTGAACTTGGCATATTCTTCCAGGGTGCTTTTGGATCTGATCTTTATAATATGAATCGCTTGTTATTGGAAACTTACACAGGTACAGATGCATTACAGCGCTGGACCCCTCAAAACAACAATACTGATGTACCTAGAAATGGATATTTTACCTCAAAATATGGTGGCTATATCAACTCTAGATTCGTAGAGAACGCGTCATATGTGAAACTGAAAAACTTAAGTATTGGCTATAACATTCCAACTTCAAAAATTGGATTCTTAAAAGGTATTAGTACTGCTAAAATATATTTTAATGCACAAGATTTGTTTACCATCACCAAATATACTGGTTCAGATCCTGAAGTAAATTCGAATAACAGTGATACTGATCCCAATAGCACTAATTTAAGAGCTGGTCTGGATTTCAATGCGTATCCGGCTTACCGTTCTTTCACTCTTGGTCTTAAATTAAATTTCTAACCTATTACAATTGTCAATTATGAAACGTACTATAATTTTATTCTCAGCTTGCATAATAGGTCTTGCTTCATGTAAAAGAATTGCAGAGCCTACGGTCTATAGCATCTTAACAGAAGCAAATGCTTTTCAAACAAAGGCCGATGCAGTAGCCGCTGTAAACGGAATCTATGCAAGGTTAAAACAGCCTAGTGGTGTTAGCGATTCCTACCAATACTATGCTGGTTTTCAAATGGCCATAACAGATTTCACAACAGATATTGGTCATTCTTTTCAATCAGGAGATATCTCGCAACTTTCTGACGCACAATGGTCAACCAACAATAAATATATCAACTTCGCCTATCAACATCAATATAAGCTTATTTCAGACGCAAATACTGCGCTCTTCAACATCCCAAAGATCAAAACGCTTACTGAAACACAATTGAATCAATATTTCTCCGAAATCAAATTCCTTCGTGCATTGGCTTATATAGATCTAACAGATGAATTTGGCCCGGTTATCCTAACTACCGAAGAAAATCTAAAAAATCCAGATTACACCACAAAAGTGCCTCCTGCAAGTCTGGAAGTTATCAATGCGTTCTTAATAAGTGATCTGGAATCGGCCGCAGCAAACCTCCCTGTTAATTACGAAGGAAAAGCCATTTACCCTACCAATGATGTTGGTCGGGCTACTAAAGGCGCTGCCCTTTCGTTGCTTACCAAACTGTATATGCGCGAGCATCAATGGCAAAAAGCTTTAGAGACCATCCAAAAGATAGAAGACTTACATCAATATGAATTATATCCTACCTATGCAGGCCTTTTTGCGGAAAGCAACAAATGGTGTAAAGAATCAATTTTTAGTTCACTTGCCGATGCATTAAATGACGCCACCGAATTAATGAACCACTTTGGTCCATTAAATAATCCGGTTGTAACAGATCGCTGGCAATATTATGCTGTAAGCTGGAGTTTCTGGAACTCATATGCACCAAATGATGAGCGTCGTGAAATGTTTTTTTATGACTATAAGGGTACCGATGGTTTACAATACATGCAAGCCCCTGCCGGACAAACTACACCTCCAAAAGGCAAATACTACTTACCAGATGTTGCTACCAAAAAATATGCAGATCCGGCAGGTTCTAAAACCTATTATGATGGCCATGGTATTCCAATTCTACGATACGCAGATATCGTACTTTGCAAAGCAGAAGCATTAAACGAAGTAAACGGACCTACACAGGCAAGTATTGACTTGATTAACTCGGTAAAAGCACGTTCAAAAGCAACCCTGCTTGGCGCTCCGGGCACTTATACTAAAGATAGCCTTCGCGACAAGATCTTACAGGAGCGCGGTTGGGAATTCTTCTTTGAGTGTAAACGCAGAGTAGATTTAATCCGTATGGGCAAATACCAGGAAGTAGTTAACACTTATCTGAAATCGGTTGGCAAACCAGCTTCTATAGATATTGCCAAACACAAGTATTTCCCTTATCCTCAAACTCAGGTCGATTTAAATCCGAACCTGAGCAATGCAGGAAGACTTTAATAATTAATAAATTTAATCGGGATACAGCAACCTACACGGTATTGTATCCCGTTTTTTGTTTCTATACATTTTCATATTACCTTGTACTACAGCTAAAAAACTATTCATATGCAATTCATAAAGAGACTGATTCCCCTATTCTTTTTATTTCTGTTAAGTGCCTGCGCTAACCAGTGCGAGCAACAAATTATAGAGATAAAACTCAGCGCTCCAGATAGGAATAGCTTAAAGGTACATGCCGATGTAGAACTCAAAACCTCTTTAGATGTTTCAATTGAATATTGGCCAAAGGGAAAAGAAAAGCAAATAACAAGAACTCCCGTTTCGGTCAACAAAAAGCATCACCGCATCGTGATGACCAACTTAAATCCCAAACAAGAATATCAGTATCGTGTAATTACACAGACCAGTAAATGCGAAGCCAAAAGCAAAACCTACGATTTTAGAACCACAGACTTCCCAATGTGGATACAGGACTTCTTTAAAGTTTACGCCCCTGATCCTAAAGTAATCCCTACCTCTTTCAAAGAAGGCTATATGCTTATCTACAGAAGAGAAATACCCGGCATCATTTTCATTATAGATGCTAAAGGCGCAATAAAATGGTACCATCAGGTAGATGGAACAGGTTTTAAAACCACTCACTTTACCCAAAACAAAACCCTGCTTTCCATTCTTGGTAATGATGAGTACCCAACCAGTTATGGCAATGAAATACTGGAGGTATCTTTAAATGGCGATACCTTGCTTCATCTCAAAAAAGGTGAAAAGGATTTTAAGCAAACCATACATCACGAAATTATATTAAACAAGCAAAATCAGGTAGTTACCTTGTGTGTAGAACAAAAGATAATGGACCTTAGTAAATATGGAGGCAGCAAACAAGACACCGTTAAGAGCGATGGTATTTTAGTACTAGACAGGAAAGGCAAGAAAGTATGGAGCTGGAAAGTATTTGACGAGCTTGATCCGTTAAAGGACAAAAATTTAATGAGGGATAAGAAAGACTGGATGCATGCAAACAGCTTAAATTTCGATAAGGATGGCAATTACATTATCTCCTTTTATAACAACGGACAAATCTGGAAAATAGACGCCAAAACAGGTAAAGTGATCTGGAAGTTCGGTAAAGATGGCGACTTTAAAATGCCCGAAGGAAGCACCTTTGATCAGGGTCATTCCGTTCACATGAACAATCAGGGTAACCTGATGCTGTTCGACAATGGCACCAGTAAAAAGCTATCCAGAACACTGATATTTAAGCTAGATGAAAGCGATAAAACATCACAACTGGTTACCGAAACAAAGCTTCCGCAGGAAATCTATAACGACCGCATGGGAAGCTCTTACCTGATAGCTGATACTACAATTTTACAATGTACCTCAAAAAGACATACTGTAGTACTTACCAACTTTAAAGGAACTTTCCTTTGGATGCTCAAAAGTAGTATTATGCCTTATCGCGTAGAGTTTATACCTAAAGAAAAATTAGCACCCTATATAGAATAACACAGTATAATTAACCGTGTTTCTTTTTCATTGTCATTTTAGCTTTCTGCCCAATTCCGTAGTTATAATCTTTCGTGTTGCTTTCTTTTTTATCATGAAAAGCGCCACCACCTTTTGGAGCGTCAACAGTTTCTTTTACTGTTTTAATTTTAGTAGAGGCTTTAGCAACTTTATCAATCACCAAATCTTCAGGCAAATCCATAACCGGAATTTTTGCACCTAACGACTGCTCAATCTTCCTTAAGTCTACCAGTTCCATATCAGTAGCAAAAGTAATGGCCACAATCTCTTCCGAGTCTGATTTTACAACCCTGCTTAAAAACAATTCCTTATGTTCAGGAACCTCAAAGTGGAATAAAAATGGAATACCCGATAAGTCTACATTTGCAGATCCCTCATTGGCTATAACTAAAACCCTTGCTTCAGGGGTATCTTTAAAATCCTCTATATGATCAAAACCCTCTTCATCAAAAAACAAAGGATTCAATACAGAAACCTCACCTGGTTTGGCCGAGTGTAAAGTTTTACCAAGTTTCTGCGCTGTTAATCTCGAATTCACAAAAACCACAACCTTATCAAACACCTCATCATCACGCAACAACAGGTTCAGTAAGTTCACCTTGGTTTTAAAATTAGGCACCTGATATAGCAAAAGCTCGTGCGTTATTGCCTTACTATCTCCAAGATCTTCAACCTCTAAAGTAGTAGGGAAATTCATAAACTGATCAATCATCAGGTTCAGTTTATCATGAACAACAGTAGTAAAAATTAAATGCTGAACTTTACCGGCACTTCTTGCCAATTCACAAACCGGTAACGGCATACCTTGCTTTACAATCACTTCAGCATCATCAACTATCAGCATTTGTAACCTGTTTAAGTTAAGGCCAAGTTTTAAATATACCGCGCGTGCTCTGGTAGGTGTAGCAACCACAATATCAATACCGTCAAGCAGTTCCTGAATCACCTCATCCATGCCCCCTGTACCGTACAAGCCGATAATACGCAGATTGCGGTTTTTGCTTAAAAGTTTGAACTCTTCAATTACTGCAAGCACACGTTCCTGATCCGGAACCAGAATTAATACTTTAGGAGCCTCATCAGTACTGTATTTTAAACGCATTAAAACGCCAAGCACGTAGGTTGTGGTTTTACCACAGCCTTCAGGTCCAACAGCAATAATATCTTGCCCGCCAATTATCCTGGACATAGTTTTTGCCTGAATTTCTTTAGCAGATATATATCCGGCATCATTCATTGCTGTTACCAGCGACTTGCTTAGTTTTAATTTATCTAACGACACAGTTTCCTAATATTAAATTATAATGGCGCAAATTTACGGAAATAAAACAACATCGTTATTCATAGAAAACAGAAACCTAATACATAGTTAACAATTAGTTTAATCTATAACCTTTAAGTTATAGGCACGGTCTTTCCACCACCTCAAAATCACAAAACCATAATCCCATTTTCATATTGATTTTACAGCACTCATCTAGCTTTGCGCTGTAAAAATCAAACTCAAACATGAAAAGAAAACTACTTTTATTTAGTGTTATATGCCTCTTCTTCGCTCAGGCAGCCATAGCACAAAATCTCATTAAAGGAGTCGTAAAAGACACCAAGGGCGTGGGCATACCAGGCGTTAGTGTAAGTGTAGCAAATTCAAAAAAAGCAACAGTTACAGATTTCGAGGGTAAATACAGCATTCCGGCAGCTGCCGATGCCACACTTACGTTTACTTACCTTGGCTATATTTCTCAAAACGCAGATGTAGCAGGTAAAACTCAGCTCGACATTACCCTCCAGGAAGATTCTAAAACACTTGGCGAGGTAGTAGTAACTGCAATTGGTATTAAGCAACAAAAGAAAAAAATTGGTTATGCAACGCAGGAAGTAAAATTAGATGTGTTGTCAGAATCAAAAACAATGAACATCGGTAATGCCCTATCCGGACAAGTTGCCGGTTTAACGGTAAACAACCCTACTGGGATGTTCCAGGCACCAGGCTTCTCTTTAAGAGGTAAAAATCCACTTATTGTTATAAATGGCGTTCCTGTTGAAACGGACTTTTTCGATGTTTCCGGTGATAATATTGCCAATATAAACGTACTAAAAGGTACTACTGCATCTGCTTTATATGGTTCCAGAGGTAAAAATGGCGCAATCTTAATCACTACAAAAAATGCTGAAAAAGACGGATTGGAGATCAACATCAACACCAACAATATGGTTACTGCAGGCTTCACTGTATTTCCTGAAACGCAAACCGAATACGGAAACGGATCTAACGGCAAGTACGAATTCTGGGATGGTGAAGATGGAGGTATCTCTGATGGTGATATGATCTGGGGGCCTAAATTTCAGCCAGGGGTTAAAATAGCACAATGGAACAGCCCTATCAGAAACAAGCAAACCGGAGAAACCATACAATGGTACGGAAATGTTAAAGGAACTATTTATGATGATAAATCTAAATACGAAAGAGTACCTACCGATTGGGTTAGACACGACAACCTAAACGATTTTCTTAGACCCGGTATAGTAACCAATAACGATTTCTCGGTAGCCTATAAAGGTGCCAAAGCACAATTTTATGCCTCAGGTAAATATTCATTTCAAAGAGGTCAGGTGCCAAATACCTCACTTACAACAGGTGGTATGAACTTTAACTCTTCATTTAACCTTACCAGTAATCTTCAATTAGACGCTACCCTATCTTACAACAAAGTTAGCTCTCCAAACTACCCACGTTACGGATACGGACCTAAAAACCATATGTACACCATTTTAATATGGATGGGCGACGACGTAAACGGCAAAGACCTTAGAGACCACATGTATGTTCCAGGCATGGAAGGATACAGACAGGCAAACTATAACTACGCCTGGTACAACAACCCATATTTTGCTTCAGAAGAACTTACACAAGCAACAGATAGAAATGTATTAAATGCACAAGCAAAACTTAGATGGCAGGTAACGCCTGAGTTAAGCTTGCAGGCAAGAGCTTCGGGACGTGAAAACAAATCGTTCGACAACATGAAAAGCCCTAAATCGTACATGAACTATGGCGATTCAAGAAATGGGGATTACAAAATGTGGAACAATTCACAAATGAATGTCGATCTGGATTTCCTTGCCTCATACAATAAAGAGATCTCTAAAGATCTAAACTTCACTTTAAACGCGGGTGCATCCACTTTCAATAGAGACATACAGCAAGAATATGCATCTAGTGACGGTCTAATTGTGCCTTTTGTTTATAGCTTAAACAACACCCAGGGCCCGGTACAGGCAACAAATTACCTGGAACAGAAATCTATCCGAAGTGTATACGGATCGGCAAATTTCGATTTGTTTAATGCGGTGTACTTAAACGTAACCGGCAGAAACGACTGGTCATCAACCCTTGCAAAAGAAAACAGATCATACTTCTATCCATCTGCATCTTTAAGTACTATGGTTTCAGATTATATTAAAATGCCTAAAGCCTTAGACTACCTTAAACTTTACACCTCATGGGCCAAAGTATCAAACGATCTTGCTCCATATAGCATCAGCTCCACCTATACAAAAGATGTAACCTACGGATCAACACCATCTGTTACCTACCCTAACGGGATCATCAACCCTAACATCAATCCAGAAAAATCTACATCGTACGAAGTTGGTTTATCAACCTCACTGGTAAAAAAAGTGGGCTTAGAATTTACCTATTACAATGTAATTGATGAAAACCAGATCATAGATTTAAGCACATCAGAGGCATCTGGCTTTAAAACACGTAAGGTAAACGGCAACAAATACAAAACTCAGGGTCTGGAAATAATGGCCAATTATAGTGCTGTAAAAAGCCAGAACTTTAGCTGGGATATTGCCGCAAACTGGAGCACTTCTGTAAAGAAATTAACAGAAATCTATAACAACCAGGCTAAGTTTGGCGATCTGAAATTAAACGAAAGAGCAGATAGCTTCTACGGTACAGTATGGCAAAAAAGCGCCACAGGCGAGGTAATTCTTGATCCAAATACTGGTTTGCCTACCAGAGACAACTTCAACGTAAACCTTGGTCATAGCGATCCAAGCTGGCGATTAGGCTTGCAAAACAAGTTCATGATAAAAGGTTTTGATGTAAACATCGATATCGATGGTGCATGGGGCGGCGTTATGCGCTCTGTAACTATCGAAAAAATGTGGTGGGGTGGTAAACATCCTAGCTCTGTTGAATTCAGAGACGCAGAATACGCAGCCGGAAAAGCAATTTACATTCCAGAAGGTGTAGTAATTACCGGTGGCGAGCTTAAAAGAGATGTAAACGGAAACGTACTTTCTGATACACGCACCTATAAGAAAAACACAACTGCTGTAAACTGGCAAACATGGAGTCAGATCTATCCATACCAGGCAAGAGTTACTGAAGAAGAGAACAAGAAATTTGCTAACGTTTTTGATCGCTCATTCTTCAAATTAAGAAGAATATCGGTAGGCTACGACCTTGCAAAGGTTATAAAAATGGGCAGCTTAAAATCAGTTCACGTATCTGCTTACAGCTACAACCCTTTGATGTGGAAGAAAATGCCATTACTAGATCCTGATTACGGTAATGACGATAACCTGCAAGATCCATCTGCAAGATTTATCGGCTTCTCATTAAGCGTAAAACTTTAACAGCTATCACATTTAAAACAAAAGAATAATGAAAAAATTAATATATAGTTTACTAGCCGGGGTACTCCTTATGTCGTCATGCAAGGACCAGGATTTAATGAACATAGACCCTAACAAACCTACCCAAACCCACCCGCAGCTTTTGCTTACCAAAATTGAGTGGGATACCTTCCGCGCATACAGCGGTACTTCGCCTTTGTATGCAACCCGTATGCTTGTACAAACAGATGGCGAAAGTGAAGGCCAGTATTTTAAATGGGGAAGAGGCGACTTTGCGCCCTACTCCTCTCTTAGAAATGTGACTAAAATGATAGAAGAAGCCGGCCGTATTAACGACAACTCTTACATCGCCTTAGCCAAATTTTTTAGAGCCTATTACTTTTACAACCTGACCCTTACTTTTGGCGATATCCCTTACAATCAAGCCCTGAAAGGAGAAGATCAGGCAGGTTATATGCCGCCTGTTTACGACAGTCAGAAAACCGTGTTTCAAGGTATTCTTAAAGAGCTTGATGAGGCAAACAACATGCTTAAAGGCTTAAACGTAATCATTGCTGGCGACATCATTTACAAAGGCGATGCAGCTAAATGGCGCAGGCTGGTTAACTCTTTCAGATTAAAAGTATTGATGACTTTATCAAAAAAAGAAAGCGACAACGACCTGAAAGTTAAAGAAACCTTTGCTCAGATTGTACAAAGCGAGCCTATTTTAGGCAATACTGAAGCCGATGGTGATGGGCAGCTGATCTTTCTAGATCAGGAAGGGAACCGCTATCCGGAGTTCAACTCAAGCGGATTCGGATCTGGTATGTTCATGGCATCTACTTTTATAGAGCATCTTCAAAACAGAAAAGACCCGCGTTTATTCTTGTATTGTACGCAAACAAAAATTGGCAAAGAGGCGGGTAAACCAATTAATGATTTTACCTCATACGAAGGTGGCGACCCTGCTGCTCCCTATGCAGAAACCAGCATTAAAGCCGCAGCAGGCAAGGTATCTAAAGTGAATGACCGCTTTCCAAGCAACCCTACAAATGAGCCATTAGTACTAATGGGCTACTCAGAACAGGAATTTATTATTGCTGAAGGAATTGTAAGAAACTGGATTTCGGGCGATGCCAACCAACATTATAAAAACGGTGTAAAGGCATCCTTTAAATTCTATCAAACCTATGTTAAAGGCTATGAGGCTTATTTAACAGAAGAAAAAGCAAACGATTACCTGGCATTGCCGGTAAACAACTTTGCATTGAGCACTACAACTGCCCAGAAAATGGAGCAGATAATTACTCAAAAGTATTTAAGAACGTTTTTCCAATCGGGATGGAGCGCATTTTACGACAACCTTAGAACAGGATATCCCGAATTCCGTCGCCCTGCTGGTGTTACCGTTCCTAACCGTTGGATTTATCCTCAATCGGAATACGACAACAACAGAGACAATGTTTCAAAAGCAATTGAAACTCAGTTTGGTGCAGGAAACGATAAAATTAACCAACAAGTTTGGTGGGTAAAATAAGCTCATATTCTTTATAATTTATTCGAAGGATTGATTAGTTTAGGCTAACCAATCCTTTTATTATAACACACTTAAATGGAAACCAGAAGAGACTTTATCAAAAAAGCATCCCTATTAACCGGTGCGCTAGGCATAGCTGGCATCTTACCGCCATCAATACAAAGAGCTATGGCAATAGACCCTAAAGTGGGCAGTACCTTTTTAGATGCAGAACATGTGGTATTTTTGATGCAGGAGAACAGGTCTTTTGACCACGCATTTGGCACGCTTAAAGGCGTAAGGGGCTTTAACGATCCTAGAGCTATTGCCCTACCTAATCAATACCCTGTATGGTTGCAAAGCAATAAAAAAGGTCAAACCTATGCCCCATTCCGGTTAAACATTAAAGATACAAAAGCAACCTGGATGAGCGCGCTTCCACACTCATGGGAAAATCAGGTAGATGCCCGCAATAACGGAAAATACGATGGATGGCTGGAAGCCAAAAGATCAGGCAATAAGGAATATGCTGATATTCCATTAACCATGGGATATTACAATCGCGAGGACATCCCCTTCTACTATTCCCTGGCCGATGCATTTACAGTTTGCGACCATAATTTCTGTTCTATATTAACAGGAACCAGTCCTAACCGCTGTTTCTTCTGGACCGGCAAAATCCGTGAAGAACAAAATGCAACCTCAACAGCACACCACTCTAACGGGTATATAGACGGTTCTGAAAACGTTTCATGGAGTACATTCCCGGAGCGTTTGTCTAAGCACAATGTAGACTGGAAAATATACCAAAACGAGCTAAGTGTAGGCGTTGGTCTGGAAAATGAAGAAGACGACTGGCTGGCTAATTTTACAGATAATGATATGGAGTTTTTTAAACAATATCATGTAAAAAGACATCCTGAGCATCTGGTTTACCTGCGCAAAGCAAAAACCGAACTAGAAGCCAAGCTAAAAGAGAAACCAGACGATAAACTAAAAAAGAAGCTTGATTTTGTAACAAAGGAAATTGAGTTTTTAGAAGTAAACACTCTTGATAAATTAACTCCGGAGCAACAAGACTTACATAAAAGAGCATTTGTAACTAATAGAAATGATCCAGACTTCCATAGTCTTGAAACCATCACTTACGATGATAAAGGGACGCAAAGAACCGCACAAATCCCTAAAGGAGATGTACTGCATCAATTCAGAAAAGATGTTGACGGTGGCAAATTACCCACTGTTTCCTGGCTAGTTGCGCCAAGTAACTTCTCGGATCATCCCGGAGCACCTTGGTATGGCGCCTGGTATCTTTCAGAAGCCATAGACATTTTAACCAAGAACCCGGAAGTATGGAAAAAGACCATCTTTATCCTTACTTACGATGAAAATGATGGATACTTTGATCACCTGCCTCCTTTTGTATCTCCGGATCCAAAAAATCCAGAAACAGGAGCAGTTTCAAAATCATTAGACAACAGCTCTGAATACCTTTACATAGGAGAAAACAGTAAGAGAGAAAGTTCTTTAGGTTTAGGCTTTAGAGTACCAATGGTAGTGGTTTCGCCATGGTCAAGAGGTGGTTATGTAAACTCACAGGTTTTTGACCACACTTCTTCTATCCAATTTTTGGAGCAGTTTTTAAGTCATAAAACTGGTCAGAAGATTTACGAAGACAACATCAGCTCGTGGAGAAGAAGTCTATGCGGCGATTTAACTTCCGTATTTAGACCATACAACGGCGAAAATATTCCATTGCCAAAAGCAGTTGAAAGGTTACCTTTTCTCGAAAGCATTCACAAAGCGAAATTCGCCAAACTACCTAATAACTTCAAAAACCTGGATCAACTGGCCATTGCAGGCATTATTAAAAACCCTAAAGGCAACCCTAACTTACCTAAACAGGAACCCGGTATTAAACCTGCAAACGCAATTCCATATGAGCTTTATGCCCATGGTGCGTTAGATACAGCAAACAACCAGTTTAAAATTGGCTTTACTGCAGGGAATAAATTCTTTGGCGACAAGGCAAAAGGCACCGGTTTTATAGTATATGCTACCGATAACAACTGGAACTTTACTGTTGATGCAGGTGATACTATAGACTATAACTGGCCATTACACAATGGCGTTTACGATTTAAAAGTATACAGTGTAAACGGTTTTTACCGCAGGTATAAAGGCAGTGCAAACGACCCTAAAATTGCTGTTTCTTTAATGTACCAAAGTGAAAAAGATGGCAGCAGGGTTAATGGAAATGTATTGTTACACGTTAAACGTATAACCAGTGGTGAGCAAGTTAGCTTAACTGTAAAAGACAACAGCTACAAAAAAGCACCTGTTAAGGCCGTTTTAAAGAAAAACCAAGAGGAAATTTTTATCCCTCTTGATCTGAAATCAAGCCATAGCTGGTATGATTTTACTGTAACTTCGGAAAAACATGTGGGTTATAGTCAGCAATTTGCCGGGCATGCAGAACATTCGAAAGAAAGCTTTACCGATCCGCTAATGGGCCATTTGGTTTAAGAACGCGCCATCACCCGTTTCCCGCTCGATTTACTCCCCTGCGTCATCTCGACGACAGGAGAGATCTCTTGAACTGACATAACCAAGAGATCTCTCCTGTCGTCGAGATGACAATAGCTCTAGGATGACGCAAGAGTAATGATGCAGGGATGATAATACACGGGAAGTACGACTATTTTACTTGAAATACTTGAGAAACACTTGGGTTGGAAGATGGTTGAAAGATCGTTGGAAGATGGTTGCAATATGTATGAGGATATTTCAACCATCCCTTAAGCATTGTTTAAACATCTCTATAACATATTTAAGTTCAAGTGTTTCTCAAGTCTTTCTTCGGTATTTCTCAATTGTTTCTGATAGAAATCTAAAAAAATATCTGTAGCCCTGTAGCGTTTCTCATCGCCTCTGCGTAATAGTAAGATATAAACCAACTATTATGGCCATCAAACAAATACTACCATTTGCATTAAGCTTATGCTTATTTATGAGTTGTAAAAAAAATAATGACAAAGTAGTTTTTAACGACACATATACAGGAAAGTTTATTGAAGGGCCGGTCAATCAGCTTGTATCTGTTAACACAGAAGTTAAGTTTAGCGGCGATAGGTATGCAGCTACAAATGGTACTGGTATATTTACAGTTGAGAATTCTTCAAAGGTTAAATTTTCCATGGATTATGTATCATCAATGGATTATGTTGGCAACAAAGTTTTGCACGGCGATTATAGCTATATGATTAAAGGCGACAGTTTGATCTTAGATAAGATATTTCCTTCTACAGAACACCACAACACCTTGACAAGCACCATTAGTTACAAAAATCAATATAGATTAAAGCGAATGAAATAATAAATGTCCATCAAACATAACGCCTCAGATGCTGAGTTAATTAAGGAGTGTAAAAAGGGCGACCTAAAACACCAGGAAATGTTGTATAAGCGCTTTTACGCCTATGCAATGGGCGTTGCCATGCGCTACCTTATTAATAAAGATGATGCTTTGGTGGTGGTAAATGACGCTTTTATTAAAGCATTTAACGCGCTCCATACTTTTAAAGATGATTTAGAATTTAAGCCTTGGTTTAGAAAAATATTGGTTAATACTGCTCTCGATAGTAAAAGAAAGAACTTAAAATACATTCATGATAGTGAAATCCCGGAGGTATTTCAGCAAACCATGTATCCATCTGCCATTGAAAAACTCTCGGCAGCTGATATTTTGAACTTAATGAAACAACTTCCGGAAATACATCATGTAGTTTTTAACCTGTATGAAATTGATGGTTATTCGCATAAAGAGATTGGCCTGATGCTAAATATACCCGAAAGCTCATCTAGAACTTACCTTACCCGGGCTAAACAGGCATTGCAAAAATTAATACAAAGTGACCTTATAAAGATATGAACACGTTAGACGATAAATTCAGCAATCATATTAAGGCAGTTTTCGAAGAATTTGATACTGAAGGGGCAGATTATGGCTGGGCAGAACTTAGAAAAGATTTCCCTTCAAAAAGCAGTCATAAGCCGCTGTACCTTTGGTTATCTGGCATCGCAGCGTCTTTACTGCTAGCTGGGGTTTTCTTATTTAACACTAATAATAATGATTCTTTCAAGAATGTTAGTCAGCAAAATAATACCGCAAAAGCAACGCCTATAGCGCCTCAAAAAACCGACAGTAATTTAGATAAAGCCACTAATAAAGAGATCAATACTTTTGACAAAAAAATTGTATCTGCAAAAATCGTTAAAGGAATTGCGCCAGCCAACTTAGAGGAAAAACAATTAATACCTGTTAGTATTACTGATACAATCATAAACAGCAATGAGCCCGGCACAGATAGCGCCAATCTGCTTGCAAATGTTGTTGCCGTTAAACCCGATAGTGTAAAGACCACTAAACCTACAATACTTGAGTTCTTACAAAAAGAGAATGAAAAAGAAAATAAACCTGTATTGGCGTCGGCTGGTAAAAAAGCCAGAGAAGATAAAAAAAATGCATTGTTTGATGTTTATACAGCTACGTTTTTAAATTATTACGCAGATAATCCGGTAAAAGTAAATGCAGGTGCGGGTTTTAATGCCAACATTCGGATCAATAAGAACGTTTACCTTTCTATGGGTGCCGGCATTAGCGAAACCAATATTACTTACCAGAGCTCCGTGCCCTCATCATTATCTAACTTGTCCAGCAGTGCAGCAGATGCTGCCCTTATAAACGGTTATGTAGTTGGGGCAAATGGCACTAAATTAGACGCACGATTTCTTAATATAGACATTCCTGTGGCTGTTAAATTTTATCCCGGAAAAAGCGGCAAGTACTATCTTTCTACAGGCGTAAATTCAAGCACCTACCTCAATCAAAAATATTCCAGTTCCATAAGTGGCTTTAACCCTTATTCAAATAGTTATTCAGACTTTAAAGGAAAAACTGAAGAAAGCAATTTTAAGGGATTTGACTTTGCCAATAGTGCCATTTTTGCAATAGGGATTAATCAGTCGCTTGGAAAAAGCAGCACGTTAACTTTTGAGCCTTTCTTTAAACCCTCGCTGCGCGGTTATGGCGACAAAAACATCAAAATAAACACCGCTGGTCTGAACCTGAAATTAAGTTTGGGTGGCAAGAAATAGTTGTTAAATTTGATAGTAGATTTACCATCTATCTTAAATTACATCTATATGAAAAAGACCTCTCCAATCCTGATCTTGCTATTACTGGTTTGTTGTGTTAATGCCAATGCACAATTCGGCAAATTAAAAGATGCGTTAAACACCGCCGCAGGTAGCATCCTTAATAACAAACAACTTAAGCTACTTCAAAGTGACCCTATAACCACCAACTTTGACGATTGCAACAAGACCGAAACAATGCCTGTAGACTTTGGCGCTGACTCGGTTAAAAAGAAACTTTGTGATTTAACCTCAAGCTATACATCGGCACAGGGCTTTACTTTAAAACCGGGTTTTTATACCGGAACTTTTAAAAGTTTTTGTTTAAAAGCAGGTACCCACGGGCCGGGTAATGGCGATGGCTACTTGTATGCACCTTTGGCAGGCCCAAAAGAAACGATTGCCAGAACGCTTATCTCGAATTGGGAGCAGCATCCAGAGATTGAACAAAGCAAAGTACAATTGCTTTTATGGGCAATAATTGCAAAAACTAACTTCAGTAAGCTCTCGCCTGATCTTCAGCTTGTAGCCGCTAAATTGCTTAACAAAAATGATTTGTCGGCCTTAAGCAGCAGCATAATGGATTATTTATCAAGCGAAGCGATGTTAAAGATAACTGCAAACCTACCTGAGCCTGCCAAGACCATTGTAGAAATTGAGAACAAAATGAGAGGTCTGTTATATCAGGCCAATTCATCGTACGATCAAATTGAGCAATTGGCAATGCTTAGTGGCAGTGCTGCTCCAAATACAGATTTCCCAAGGGGGATATGGGGTCTGCATCCTGATGGTTATTACATTAAATACCTGCCTCATTCTTATACCAGAACGGAAGTGGTTATTTATGTACCTAAAACAATTGCAACAGTAAATTATCTGCCTGTTGGCATGGTTGCCGTGCCTGCAAGCAGGGGTTGTCAGCGTTTAGGGCAATCTAATTTATTGGCCTGCGAGAATTAACATCGTACACATTTCTATATGATTGTTTCTGACATTATTAATTACCGGCTCTTTAATCAGCAAATTGCCAAAACTTCGTTTAGTACTCCTCAGGAAATCGTGAGATGGATGGTGGCCATGCAGGCGCAGGAATATGCGATGTCGAAATGGGCAATTGGTTTGCGGTTAAACAATGTTACCGATGCGGATGTAGAAAAAGCCTTTAATGATGGCCAAATACTAAGGACTCACTTGCTTCGCCCTACCTGGCATTTTGCAACTCCAGAGGACATTAGATGGTTGCTTGAGCTTACTGCTCCCAGAATTCGTAAAGCCATGGCTTATTACGAAAGGGAGCTTGAACTTGACAGCAAGCTTTTTAATAAATGCAATGATATTATTGGTAAGGCATTAACCGGTGGCCATCACCTTACTCGACTTGAGTTGAGTGATCTGTTTCAAAATAATGGGATCAGTTTAAATGGCAGACAAATGGGTCATGTAATGATGAATGCGGAGATGGACTGTTTGGTGTGTAGTGGCAGGCGCGAAGGCAAACAATTTACTTATGCTTTATTTGATGAAAGAGCGTCAACTGCGATCTCGATAGCTAAAGATGAGGCTTTATTATTGCTAGCCGAACGATATTTTACAAGCAGAGGGCCTGCTACACTTAAGGATTTCTCAGTGTGGTCTGGCCTAACCATTACCGATGCAAAAAAGGCTGATGCTATGCTTGATAGCAAGGTATTTACCAAAGAGGTATTTGACGGTAATGAATACCTGCTAAAAAGGGAAACATTAGAGTTGGCATTGGATGCTTCTTTAGCTAAAAAGATTCAAAAGAGTTTCCTGATGCCTGATTACGATGAGTATGGCATGGGATACATTGATCGCACTGCAATATTTAATCCGATAAAATTAACCAGTGAGTTTAGGAAGAAAAACCCTGTGTTCGACAGAATGATTATTGTTGACGGCATAATTGAGGGGACATGGAAAAGGACTATAAAAGGCAAATCTGTAGTTGTTGAGACTTGTCTTTTTAGGGAATTAAACAAAGCAAAATCAGAGGCTGTTAAGAAATCGGTAAACAGATTTGTTAAGTTTACTGGTAGTAGTGAATGATTTGCATTAGATATAAATAAACCGCCAAAATGACTTCAACTGAGTTAGAAAAATTACGTTACCCAATTGGAAAGTTCGAGCAACCTGCTCAAATCACTAAAGCTTTATTGGATGGTTATATTGCTACTATTGCTTCGTTTCCTGAAGCTTTAAGGAAAGAGGTAGCTCATTTAAGTGATGCACAACTAGACACTCCTTACAGGCCAGGAGGCTGGACAGTTAGACAGGTGGTTCATCATTGTGCCGACAGCCATATGAACAGCCAGATAAGACTGAAATGGGCTTTGACCGAAGATAGCCCTGTAATAAAGGCTTATTATGAAGAAAGATGGGCTGAACTAGCGGATAGCAGGGGGTTGCCAGTTGAATCGAGTCTGAGGATTTTGGAGGGACTTCATCAGCGATGGGTGTTTCTACTAAATTCACTTACTGCAGAAGAATTGGAAAGGGATTTTATACATCCGGAACATGGCAGAAGTATAAAGATTAATGAAAATACCGGTTTGTATGACTGGCATTGCCGTCACCACCTTGCTCATATTACTGAATTGAAAAAGAGGCAAGGCTGGCTTTCTATTTAAACCTGATTGCTTTTAAAGGACTTATCCTGCTCACCAATAACGAAGGTATAATAAGTACCACAAAACAAATTACAATTGTAGAGATGTTTAACAGTAACACATCGGTAAATTGTATTTCAATTGGCACATACGCCAGGTAATAAGACGTTTGATCTAATTTAAAAATATGGGTATGGGTTTGCAGAAAGGCTAAGCCAAGCCCCAGAACATTGCCCAATATTACTCCAATTCCTACCAGGTAAAGGGCATTATAGAGGAATATTTTCATTACACTAAAATCTGTCATACCAAAGGTTTTTAGCATACCGATCATATTGGTGCGTTCCAGTATCATGATTAATAAAGCGGTAATCATATTGATTACGCCTACTACCATCATTAATGCAAGGATAATTTTTGTGTTTACATCTAACAGGGATAGCCAGGTAAATATTGCCGGAAAATAGTCTTGAACGGATTCTGACTTCAGCTTTGTTTCCAGTTCTGTGTAAATATTTGTTGAAACGGTTTTAAGATTGGCAAAATTCTTAATTCTGATCTCTATACCCCCTATTTCATTAGGCTTCCAGTTGTTTAAACGGCGGATCAGATTAAGATCGCCCATTACAAAGCCTTTGTCGATCTCTTCTACACCAATATCATAAATTCCGACTATTTTAAATGGTCGCCTGCGAGGAGGATCCTGTACGAAATGCATGATAAAGTCGTCGCCTGTTTTTAGTTTAAGGCGGTTGGCAGTAAATTGAGAGATCATGATCTGCTTGGTGGCGGCAGCACTATCGGCAAAGTTTATAACTGTTCCGCTTACCAGGTGTTTACGTATATAATCCCAGTTAAAGGTCTTATCTATGCCTTTAAAATTTATGCCTTCAACTTCATCATTAGCAGAAATGATGGCTGGTTTTGTTGCATAGGGTTGAAAATATTCGATATCGGGATTGCTTTTAAGCTTGGCTATAGTTTCGGGTTCAGGTACAAAAGGCGACAGTTCAAATGAATTGTTAAGATCAAACTTAAAGATTCTCACATCGCCAATGTAACCTCTTACTTTTTCCTGTATCTCGCTTTTAAAGCCTTTAATAATCGCAACAGAAAGCATCATTACAGCAAGACTGAGCATTACCCCTGCTATAGCAATACGAACTATTAGTTTTGAGAATGTGCGCTCAGATTTTACTGCTATGCGCCCTGCTATGAAATATTCTGTATTCAACCTCTTGCAATAAATTGTAACGTAGCAAAAATGCATTTTTTATTTCATTAATATTCTGTTTATTCTTTAATGAATAAAAGACATGAAGGTTGACTTGTTATTGATTATCCATTGGGAAGGTATAGTTCCTTCAGATCGTCTATGGAATGATAGCCCAGTTTTCGGTAACTTTCAAACTGAGCCTCGTCAAAAAACTGGTCGCCTGTTGATTGGTGGGGGAAATCCGTATTTGCTAAGGCATATTCGCGGATATCCACCGGTTCATCGCCTGTCAGTGATGCTTTGATGTAAATCAATGTTCCTTTCTTCTGCGCATATCCGGGATAGGTGATATAGCCTCTTGCAATGTGTGCCGAATCCCTGTCTTTTAACTTGCTGGTAATGTTTTTCAGGTCAATATTGATCTCTACACCAAAATCAATACGACAACGCCTGATTGCATTTGCAAATCCTTCACAGGTTCCTTCCTGATCCTGTTCTCCATCTCCTATCAGGATATAACTACATCGCCTGCGTACCAGTTCATAAAGCCCCATGTTGTCAAAATGGCCCCCATCTGATAGGCATACGTATTTCATATCTATATCGGACTTCCCGACCAAGTCTCTCAACAAGTACAGTAACCCGAGTTTCGGATCCTGCATTTTCCAGCGATCACGTCTTGGATTGCCTATCCACCAGCCCAGCCGTACATTGAACAGGGTCATTAAAAATGCCATGGTTGCAGAGGAATGATATCCCCAGTTTGGGCTTACCGCAGCACCTGATATGGCCATGGCTGTTCCCAGGGTGGGTCCTCCGTTTTTATTGGAAAATTTTTCAGTCGGCCGGTAACCATATTCATACACATTGTCAATGTTATAGGTCGATGAGCGGGTTGGACTAAAGTCATAGCCGCAATATAATGGAGAAAAGATAAAGGACTCAGCCATCCGGTCCTGACGGTCCAGCGCTGATACCACTGTTGAGTTTAACGCGGCATTGATGATCGGAAAAGGACCGAAATAGCCGTTTTCTACTTTCATAGAGGACAATATGATGTCATCGTTGGTATCAAACCCGGTAAATGGATTGGCCGTTTTAACCCGATCTTCCCTTGTACGGGTTGCACCAAGGAAAGCCCTGATCAGCCGGTTGCGGTAAAAGTGATGCAGAGAGAATTCATTGACACCCACACGCCAGCTTAAAACCAGGGTCAATGCTGCCAGAATAACAGTAATATAAAGGTTTTGCCCGTAGAAATCATTTGAATATGCGCTGGTCTCATGTCTGATCCCTTCGTTAATCCAGGAGCCGATCAGCAAAATACCAATCATAAACAGAAAGGGTACAACCTTGATCAGTACACTGATAATGTTCGCAGACTTACCGGATTCTTCATCCCTGGATTCAAATGCCTTTTTCACCCCCCAGCCAATAATGCCGGCCCATCCTCCCCAAGCCACGGGAATCATTGCACTGGGTTTTTCGGGCCATAGGTCAGGCATGATCAAACAGGCAAAGGTTACAATTATCCAGAGCAGCATGAAACGGTGGATGTAACCTCCTAACCTGCCCCACCATTCACGCCTGTAATCTGGAAACAGATTGCCCATCAGCGCCATCCTGGTGATCACTGCGACAGAGAAGATTTCCATTACTATTGGGGCGCCCAATACCAACATTATTTTTTGAGGTGCAATCTTGGTGAATGAAGGCGCAACACGGTAAAAGTAAGCGACGAATTCCCAGAATAATATTATCAGTAAGGCGAACAATGCAGAGGCCACTGCCGATGAAAGCAGTATGGCAATGACCGTTGGACTGGAAATCCGGGGCACATTTTCTGTTCTTCCTTTAACATTGGCTTTACCCAGCTCGATCAGGTCTTCCCGTTTATGATAATTACCCCAAATCGCAAGCCATAAAAAGGCCAGAAAAGCGCCTAAAGAAAGTGCCAGCATCAACCATTTTCGCTGCCCGGTGTCATCAGTATATGGGTATATCGCATTAAAATAGATGCTGATTGCCAGAGCACAAATGCTCGCCCAGGCAACTAAAATATTTGGAATGATTCTTTTTATTTCGGTTAGTGAGGAGAAGCTAAGCGACAGTTTCTCCCAGATGCTTCTGAGCACCCCTTTATGTGCCTGCTTATCCCTCTGGTAAAAAGAACGCATCGCAATTGCGGCCAGTACCGACCCAATAGCGAGCATGATAAAAGTGGAAATCAGAATGTTTCTTGGACTAAGCATAGTAACCTTGCCTTTCAGCAGATTCCAGGTATCATACAGATCAGAAATTGCTGACAAGACAGTCAGCAGGATCAGCAGCAGTACAACCTGGTTGATGACTGTGTTTCTAAGCCAGGTCATCCCCGATCCCCAAGCATCGGGTGACATAATCCCCACATTAGGAGACAGGTAGTTGCTGAACATTCGCAGCCAGCGGACCGGACGGACTTCATCGGCCAATGGATCTCCGGATCTATCAGGACATAGGCGATCAGTAACTTTGCTTAACGAGCCGGATCGCTTGATCCAGGAGTTTAACCAGGCACCGATATACCCTCCGCCAGAGACGGTAGACATATAATCAAATTCTTTCAGGACATTCAGATTGGCCAGCCGCTGCAAGATGCCCAAATTGAAAGTAGCCGAGCGGATTCCACCACCGGAAAGTGCAATTCCCATCAGGCCCATCTCGCCTGCTTTACACATCGGATCAAAGACCCCATCATCCAACGCATCGCTGTCTGTGTTTTCTCTTTTATCCTCCGCAGGGTTTTTGCTTGCTATATCGTATTCTGCTTTTCTTGCTCTTCTGGCTTTTGTGATTTCAACCAACTCATCGCGGAAAAGTGTTTCAAAGGGCAAAGCCCTTTCTTCCTTAAGCATAGTCAAAAGCTTCCGGTCATTAATCAGGTATTCTTTGGCCAGCTCCGTTTTTCCCTTCCACCACCCCAGATAGGCTTTTCTGTCAGAGGTACTCAATATACCTGGTCCATGTTCTTTAATGATCGGGTGTTCGCGACTTTCATCAGAGAATTCATACAACTGATAAAGTCGTATCCGGTATGGACTTGTTACCGTTCCTGCCAATACTGAAACGACCTGAAGCGGCATGTAACGAAGTTTTTCCACCAGAACAATCCGCTCTTTTGGTTCATTGTACAACAAGGCCCTGATCTGCTGCCTCCAGAAAAAAGGTGGCTGAAAAAGAATCAGCACTTCATTTTCCTCCTTTTTACCAACAAAGGGAAGCCAGGAAAACAATCTTTTTTCAGGATGATCTTCACCGGGTATTTTAGTTGACAGCCATTGTAAAAGACCTAGAGTACTTGTAAAATAACGATGTGAAAGATTTGCCGGGTCCTCCATGGCGGGACTATGCCAGATTAAATCTTTAATCTGCTCCTGTTGATTGGGTGTAAGCTCCTCAACTTCGATGTCTTCAACAGTAAGGTTTAACCAGCTTTTCTTGGTCAGCAGCTTTTGATCTAGATGATCGGAGGCTTTGCCTTTTAAAATGTCCTGATAGAGGATAATATAACAAACAGCTTCTGCTGTAAGGTCAGTAACAATGTCCATATCAATTAAACTCCCGGTTTGGTTAAACGCTAAAACAAGGCAAATTTTGAAAAGCGGCCAATGGTATCAGCCAGAGTGCTATAAATAATTTGTATGCATTTTTTTATTAATCAGTATTATATCAGTGTTGGTGCAAATCAATGCCAAATACAGCAATTGCCCATAGTAAGAATATTGAAGTTAGAACTCCGCATCGTCAATTGCAATAGTTAGAAATAGTCATTTTTAGCCACGGGACCTAATGGAATGATTTAATGGCTGATCCGCAACAAATAATTGAGTATTGATAAAACTACTTGGGTTAAATATTGTTAGGTGAAGGAAGCACTCAACAGCTATGCAAAAAGACTACCCCTTTTATATCAAAGTCCCGATTATACTATTAGGCATAGTGATCGCAGTTTTTATTTTATCAGTATTAAGAGACATTCTTGTCCCACTTGCATTTGCCGGACTGATTGCCATTCTTCTAAACCCATTGTCTAACAGGCTGGAAAGAAAAGTGCCCAAAATTATCGCCATTATCATCTCCATGTTAATTGCAATCATTGTGCTGGCTGGCGTGCTGTATCTTCTTTCCTCCCAGGTTGCTCATTTTTTTGATGATCTGGATGCCATCAAGCACAAATTAAGCACGTTACTTCACGATCTTCAGATATGGGTCCAAAAATCCTTCGGATTTTCGGCAAGCAAGCAGACCAAAATGATCACCGAAGCGGCTAACAGCAGCAAAGGCATGATCGGCCAAACGCTTACAGGCGTAATGGGCATTTTAAGCGTGATCTTTTTGATCCCGGTATATGTTTTCCTGCTTATGCTCTATAAAACACTTATCCTTAATTTCCTTTATGAAGTTTTTTCTGAAGAGAATCAAACTAAAGTGGCTGAAATCCTTAGCGAGACAAAAGGTGCTATCCAGAGCTATATTGTAGGGCTCCTCATCGAAACTTCCATCGTTGCCGTACTCAATTCAGCTGCATTGTTAATACTGGGTGTACAGAATGCAATTCTTATAGGGGTGATCGGGGCTATCCTGAACCTGTTGCCCTATATCGGTGGCATCATCGCTATTGCCTTACCTGTATTAATGGCAACCTTGACCACTGATGGTTTTACCACACAACTACTGATTATTGCCGCATATGCGTTTATCCAATTTTTGGACAATAACATACTTGTCCCAAGAATCGTGTCCTCCAAGGTTCAGATCAATGCGCTGATATCAATTGTGATCGTGTTGCTAGGGGCAGCCCTATGGGGAGTTCCGGGTATGTTTTTATCGATCCCTGTTATCGCGGTACTAAAAATAATATTCGACAGGATCAACGGACTTAAACCCTGGGGGAAACTGCTTGGAGACAATGTGCCAACCGAACATATGGGGCAGCTTAAAAGGTTCACCAAAAGAAAAAAATGATGGACCTTGAAAAAACGATTTTGAAGAAGGGATCAATTGTTCCAAGGTTGCTGCTCATACTAGGCCTTGCTATATTTTTGTGCGGGGAAGGATATTTTGGCTATCAGCTGCACAAACTCTCAGGCCAGCAGGAAGAGATCAAACAGGATTATTCCGATGTGAATAACATTACCCTAGGGGTTTTTTCCGTAGAGCAATGGCGGGACAAAGTAGCTGGCATTGTGAATCACCAGATCCGTGATTTTACCCTGACTCCAAAACAGAAGAAAGAACTACGGAAAGAGGTTGAGCAAATCATTCTCGCACTGATCGACAAGGCAGAAGCACTGGTAAATAAACCTAAGAAAACCATTGATGGTAAAATAAAAAAGTTCGTTATCAAAACCTTTGTTAATACAGACAAGATTCGGGAGCAGGTTCCAGGCTTCGCCACAGAAATACTTGCAAAGGCTTATAACCCGGCTAACAAAAAGCAGCTTAGCAAAATGGCCATGTCAAAGTTTGATGCCCTGGAACGTGCGGAATATTTAGACAGTACGGTGGCGGCAACTAAAGCGGCAACTGATAAGGTCTATAAAAGATATAATGTAAATTCAACTGAAGAATTAAACGATAAACTGATCTCATCACTATCACGCATCAGGACAGCAACTTACAATTATTCATTCGCCATGCTAGGCTGCATTGTGGTTGTACTATCCTTGTGGTGGATATTCAGGAAACGGGTAGAGTTGCATGCCACCCTCTTTATCATGTCACTGATGTTTGCATTCATATTGCTTGCGGTAGGGTTAACTGCATCCATGATCGAAGTTGACGCACGCATTAAATCACTGGACTTTGTGTTACTCGGCGAACATGTCACCTTTGAAAACCAGGTGCTGTTTTTTCAAAGCAAAAGCATTCTTGATGTGGTAAAAGTGCTTATTGCGCAACCGGCTGTAGATTCGGTATTGGTGGGTATTTTGATACTGGTCTTCAGCATCTTGTTCCCGGTAATGAAGCTGAGCGCTACCGGAATCCATCTGCTAAGCAAAAGGAAAATTGCTGAGAATAAAATCATCAAGTACTTTGCCTTTCAATCGGGCAAGTGGAGCATGGCTGATGTTATTGTCATTGCGATACTGATGGTATACATAGGCTTGAACGGCCTACTGGACAGTCAACTAAGGAGCCTGAATATAAAGAGTGACGATCTGACTGTGCTGACCACCCACAATACTGCGCTGCAGCCAGGCTACATTATATTCATCAGCTTCGTGCTATACGGGCTTATTTTGTCGACCATACTAAAATATATTACTCCTTATGACGCCCACTAGAAAAACGATGTTGCTTAAAATCCTGCTTATCGCCGGGTTAAGTGTCCTACTCTGCGGAGAGGCCTATTTTGGTTACCGGGTATCTACACTTTCTAAGCATCAGGAAGAGATAAAGGAAGATTATAGTGTGGCCAATAACATTACCTTTGGCATTTTCTCGGTAGATCAGTGGCGGGAGAAGATTGCCAAAGTGGTGGACGGAAAGATCAGTGACTTCGACATGACGGCAGAACAGAAAAAAGACCTTCAGGAAAAAGTTGAAAAACAGCTAAACGGTCTTGTCAATAGGGCAGTAGCCGAAGTGAATAAACCCCAAAAGAGTATTGGCGGTAAGCTCAAAAAATTGGCCTTCAATGCATTAGTGGACACCGATGACCTTCATGCACAGGTACCCTCATTTGCCAGTACCATTGTGAATAGGATCAACAGACCAGCAAGTAAGAAAAGGCTCAAAAGTATCGTGACCAGTAAAGTAGATCAGTTGGAGAAGGAAACCTACGACAATACCAAGCCAGCCAGTGCTACGGTTAGCAGTCATATCTACAGTAAATACCGCGTTTCAAATGCAGGAGATTTTGAAAAAACGATCAATTCAAAGCTGATCACAATACGTAAACAAACTTACAATTATGCATACGCGATGGTTGGCTGCGTCTTATTGGCCCTTTGCCTTTGGCTGTTGATGAAAAAACAGGTAAGCCTTCATACTCCGCTTTATATTCTCTCCCTTTTATTTGCTTTTATCCTCCTGCTGGTGGGTATCACCGCTACGATCATAGAAGTTGACGCCCGCATCCAATCGCTTAATTTTACGCTTCTTGGGGAGAAATTAGCTTTTCAAAATCAGGTCCTATTTTTTCAGAGCAAGAGTATACTAGGCATCATAAAGGCACTAATTGATCAGCCAAAGCCGGACGCAATATTGGTTGGCATATTGATTCTGTTATTTGTTGTCATCCTCCCTGTACTGCGAATGATTGGAAAGGGCATCCAGATATGGGGCAAAGATAAATATGCAGAGAATAAGGTGGTCAGGTACTTGGCTTTTGACTTGGGTAAATGGGACATGGCCGATGTCATGGTTGTCGGTATTGCAATGACCTATATTGGCTTGAACGGAATCTTAAAGAGTCAGCTCTCGAACCTGAATATACATGAAGAGGTCTTATCCACTGTAACGCAAAACAACACCTCGCTGCAACCCGGTTATTTTATTTTTGTGGGCTATGTCGCATATGCAGGCATATTATCCTTGATTTTAAAGCGCATAACACCAATAGAGACAAAATCCGGTACAGCAAAAATGTGATTTTATACTTTGAGCTGGCCTTCTATGGAATCGTCTAATGTCTTACCTATTGCGGCACCGATCAGCATTTTAACGCCTGCAACCAAGTTGCCGTTTTTTGTATCCCAATAATAACCATCACCAGGACTTACTTTAATTAATGATATCCTAGGATCATTTTCTCCTTCTGTAAACCAGGTTTTCATGAGCGGCTTCCAGAGCGCCTTGATTTTTGCCTTATCATCATGAATGGTTGCTGTACCGGTCAAATACAGGAAGTCCGAATATTTGGAGCCTTTAAAGTAGAGCTTTACTTCAGGCGCCATCTTAATTTCCAGATTGGTATGACTATCATTGGCACTAACCAACCAAAGGTCTCCGTTATCTTCTACTTGCTGTATACTCATTGGCCGAACCCCCATAGAAGGCCCTGTTTCTGCCTTTGTACAGAAAAAACAAATGTCCGACTCCGCAATGAGTTCTCTGATTTTTTCCACTGCGTCCTTGTTATTCAAGTTTTCGTAATTTTCTTCCGGCTGGTTTTGATTAATGCTATTCATAATTTTTGGCTTTGTTCTTTGGTTAACAAGCCCCCCCCGTAAATGTTTGCATTTTGTTAATGTTCTTGATCATTCCGAACACCTTGCTTAACTTATTGATGGTAACAATACATAGAAGGTTGACCCTTTGCCGAGGTTACTGACAACTCCCATTTCTCCCTCATGAGACTTTACAATTTCCTCGGAGATATAAAGGCCCATTCCTAAGCCCCCTGCCAGAACACTGGCTTCATCCACGCGATAAAAACGATCAAAAATTTTCCCGAGCTGCAGCTCAGTCATACCAATACCGTAATCCGTAACGGCAATTCTGACCATATCGCCATCCGCGGAGACCTTAATAAGAGCATTCCGATTTTCAGGAGAATATTTCACGGCGTTGCTGATCATATTCATCACTACCTGTTCCAACCGCTCCTGATTGCCCAATACAAAAAAATCACCTTCAGCGTCGAGTCTCAGTTTAAAATCAGGAAACATATAACCAGCATTTTCTATGCATGTTCTCACAAGGAAGCTTATCTCAACTTTGGTTTTACTGAAGTTTAGTTTGCCCGCTTGTATCTTACTCACATCCAGCAGGTCGTTCACTAATATCTCCAGTTTATTTAAAGAACCAGAAGCCTTAGTGATTAGCATGGTGAACTGGTCCGGGATACTGTCATTACTGTACCTGGAGATTAATTGTAAATACGCTTTCAAACTGGTCATGGGTGTTTTGAGTTCATGACTGGCAATGCTGATAAATTCATCTTTTCGCTTAATCATTTCGGTCTTGGCCGTTAAATCTGCAGCTTTATTTTGAGCCTCTATCTGCTGTGTCAAATCTGTACAAATGATGCTTAAGGCCGTACCATCTTCCATATCGAGATTGGTAAATGAAAGCTGAACGGGCATTTCTTTACCACTATTTGTAGTTAGCACTTCTTTGGTTTTATAATCACGCAGCCCTTCAGCGGATAAAACAATGCTTAATTTTTCAGCGGTATACCCACCGATAAATTCATCAAAGTGCCTTCCGATAATCTCATCCAAGGTTATGGCACACATGTCCGCAAAATAGCTATTGCAGTAAAGTATGACACCCGAACTGTTCAGTGTAACCGCTCCCTGCTGCATTTTTTCGATTAAGACCCTAAAGGTACGGTCGGCACTTTTAAGTGTATAGATCTGATGGCCGGATGTGCCCTGCACCACTAGGGCATCTACCATTCCAGTTCTGATGGCCTCTATCGTGTCAGTGGCTTCCTCCAGTTGATGCCGTAATTCCGCCAATTCGGCTTCCAGTTGCTCCTTTGTATTTTCGTACTGCATAACTATTTAGATCGCTATATCTGAGGGATTAATGCCCAGTCCGCGCAAAACTCTGGCCCGATCAGACATGTCGCCTATCAAATGCCGCGTGGGGGTCGGATTTTTTCTGATTAAAGTGGGGAGGGCAATGATCTGCTCTTGCTTTGCTAGCTCCGGTTGCTGATATACATCCACCACTTCCAGTTTATAATTTCCTTTAAGGTGTATTTCGCAAATTTGCTTGAGGTTATTTAATGCGCGCACAGAATTCGGCGACGCGCCAGAAATAAACAGCACCAGTTGATATTGTGAGCTATTTGACATCTACACTCGATTTTACAGAGATGATATTTAAACCGACAAGAACTTTCTCCTCATTACTGAGATCCCCGATAATTTTACGGATCGGCACCGGAACTTTTCTTACCAGGGTTGGCACGGCAAAAATCTGGTCGCCTTCGGCCAATTGTGGCTTCTCTAGCAAATCGATCACTTCTATTTTATATTTGCCATGTAAATGTTCTTCACAATACTTCTTAAGATTGCTTAGCGCACTTACAGACTTTGGTGTCTTACCGGCGATGTACAGCCTTAATTCCCAGGTTTGTTCCGTCGTCCCCATTATTTCTTTGCTTTAATGCTCTTGCGTTTTTCAATCATCTCCCTTCGGTTATCTTCTTGTATTTTATGTTTCAATTCTTCTTCAAGATATACCTTGTTTAGTTCCTCTTCCACAGATTCGAATTCGGTCTGCAATCCGGCGATCTTCGCTTCCAGCAACTTACGTTTTCTGCTAATTTCACGATCTTTACGACTAACCGCCTGACCGTGCAGGGCCTGTCCCGTTTGCTCACGTAAAATATGTGCTTCTCTTGCCGAACCGACCAGAACACCATCTGGACCCAGGTAAACATCTACCAACTCCAGACCTTCGTCTGCGATGATAAATTCCCTGATCTGGTTAGAGTGTCCCATACCTCTCGATTTCATCACATATAAACCACGGTTGCGCTCGCCATTTGACTCAATATCCCGGATGAGCAGCCAGGCGTCTACTAAAGAAGATATTCCCTCATCTGTCTGCTCATTGAAAGTGTTATTTAAGGAAAGTGCGGTAAACATTACCGTGATACCCTCGTTTTGCAGGTAATCCACCAACCTGATCAACATAGACTTTACTTCACTTACTGATCCTACAGTAATAAGATTGGTAACCGGATCAAGGACCACAATATCAGGTTTAAACCGTTTAATATTCTTATGGATAGCGACCAGATGCATCTCTAGCCCATGTAAGGTTGGCCTGGAAGCATGGAATTCCAGGAGGCCAGATTTTATATGGTTATTCAAATCAATGCCAATAGAACGCATATTTCTAATGATTTGATGAGGTGACTCTTCAAAAGCAAAATAGATGCATTTTTTACCATCCAAACAATTGGCGTTTGCAAACGAAGATGCAATACTGGTTTTACCTGTACCGGCAGTGCCGGAAATCAGGATGCTGCTTCCCTTGTAAAATCCAGCGCCGCCCAGCATTGTATCAAGGCTGGCGATCCCTGAAGAGATCGATTCTGTAGAAACTGCGGAATCCAGTTGTAAGGAAGTGACGGGCAGTACAGAAATGCCGTCTTCGTCAATTAAAAAGGGATATTCATTAGTACCATGTACAGAACCGCGATATTTAACGATTCTCAGCAACCGCGTTGAAATCTGGTTACTGATCCTGTTCTCTAACAGAATTACACAGTCAGATACATATTCCTCTAAGCCCTGCCGGGTTAAAGAGTTGTCACCTCGCTCACCGGTAATGATTGCAGTAACACCTTTTTCTTTTAACCACTGGAAGAGTCTGCGGATTTCAGACCTTAATACAGTTTGGTTGTCTAATCCTGCAAAAAGATTTTCAATGGTATCTAATACAACGCGCTTTGCACCTATACTGTCTATCGCATAACCGAGCCTAATGAAAAGGCCCTCGAGATCATATTCACCCGTCTCTTCAATTTCGCTCCTTTCAATATGAACGTGGTCTATTCTGATCAGCTTATCGTCAATCAACTGATTCAAATCAAAGCCCAGGGAAGCAACGTTCACGGCCAACTCATCTGCTTTCTCTTCAAATGCCATAAATACACCTGGCTCATTGTAAATTAACGCCCCCCGCACAATAAATTCTATAGACATAAGCGTTTTACCACACCCAGCCGAGCCGCATATCAAGGTAGGCCTGCCAGCTGGAAGACCACCCTCGGTTATCTCGTCCAAACCATTAATTCCTGTTCGTGATTTCGGCAGTAGCCCTGCTTTTTTCTGATCCTGCAGTTTATTTATTTTCTTAGTCATTATAATCGGACACTTTTCTAAATCTATCAAATAATTATTAAATTTCAGGATTAGCTAGTTGCCTTAAGCCTCATCCTTTTAATTCGCTTAATTCGCATTTCTTAACCCATAACACCAGTTACAATCCCCGGAGATTCCACGCATTACCAAAGCATATCTTACTCTCTTTGTTAAAATATTAATGAAAAACAGTTAACCACCCATATTGTTTGCAATACACCAAACACGTAGTAAGGATGGGATGAAGTGATGTCGCTTAAACACACTACATCGATCAATTGTTATTCAGAGCCAGAGTCCCCACCAAATCACTAAGCGTAAACAGGTTACCTATCGCTTCTCCCATGGTGTTGTTAAAATAGCTGTACACGGTTTTTCCTTCTGAAATCCAGTCATTAATGTAGGCTGCATACTCATAAAGCAGCTCATCCTCATAACTTCCCCTATAACTGCCTCCCGGTCCATGAAAGCGCAGGTATACGAAAGGAAGCTCGCTTTCCATCATGGGTGTTACCGCTGGCGGCTTATCTTGGATCACCATCGCCATTCGGTAATCTTCCAGTAGCCTGTATACTACATCACTATAAAGGGAAACGTGCCGGAATTCCAGAGCGATGTTCCAGGTGTAATGCGGATCACTTTTACGCAGGACACTCATTAGGAGCTCCAGCTGCTTTAAATTACCTATTCGCACACTCGGCGGAAACTGGACCAAAACACAACCTCTTTTATCCCCCACAAATGCGATAACTTCCATAAAAGCACTTACCGCCTGCGGATCAAAAGCCAGCTCCTTGTTGTGAGTAATCTCTTTGGAAAGTTTAAAAGTAAATCTGAATGTTTCGGGTACATCCTCAGCCCATTTCTTCACCGTAGAAGCCATCGGAACTTTGTAAAAAGAGCTGTTGACTTCTATACTGTTCATGATCGAACTGTAGAAACATAATCTACTTTTATCTTTAAATTCCTCCGGATAGAAAAGTTTATTGCGAACCGGCAGCAGTAAGCCACTGGTTCCTGAATAATAATTTGCTAAGTAGGACTTCATAAAAAGTATTTTTAACTAAGCAGGTTTACTGCTACTCCTCCAAATGAAGCTCAATCTCTACACCGATGCGGTCTGCAATTTGTTCAGTGAGCTCTATTTCGATACGGTCTTCTCCATGTTTTGGTTCATAAAAAGGCAGGTCCTCGCCTGCAACTTCATCTAAAGAAAGTAGTTCCCACTGTTTTCCCTGCTTTTTAACTCCACCCAGAATTCCGTTGTAATAAATGATTTTAAATACATCATCCTCCAATGGAAGAATGGTTAAAGTAAGCTGCCGACTACCATGGCTGATCTTTATGTTGAATGGTTCCATTTTGATTGAATTTAGGTTTAATTGTTTTCATAGCTTATGTAAATAACGCTATTAACAGTGGCAGGGATAAAAGGTTTTAAGCATGGACTTCAAAAAAAATAAAAAATGGCTTAATATGATTGAATAATAGCCCTGGGCAGTATTATCTGTACATTTTGTTTATAAAAATACAAAATAAATTAAACAAAATTATCTCTTTAGTGTTAAGAACATACATTTAACCCATAAAAAACATCATCATGGCAACTACAAAAACAACAGCTAAAAAAGCGGTAACTCCGAAAACAGGAAAAATGGAAGATTCTGAATTTCATGAATTCTTCGTGGATGAATTGAAAGACATTTACTGGGCGGAAAAGCACCTGGTTAAAGCCCTCCCAAAAATGAAAAAAGCAGCCACGAGTCCTGAACTTGCCGCAGCATTTGAAAAGCATGCTGAGGAAACCAACACTCATATCGCAACTCTGGAACAGGTTTTTGCTCTGCTTGACGAAAAAGCACAGGCAAAAAAATGTGATGCGATGGAAGGATTACTTAAAGAGGCAAACAGCATCATCGAAGATACTGACGCGGGAACACTGATCCGCGACGCAGGACTGATTCTGGCAGCGCAAAAGGTCGAGCATTATGAGATCGCAACTTATGGCACCTTGGTGGTCTTCGCAAAGAACATGGGACACAGTGATGTGGCTGAACTGCTGCAGTTCACCCTGGATAATGAAAAAGCAACTGATGTAGCTCTGACCGAAATCGCTGTTGGTGCGATCAACGAGCAGGCTGCTGCTGAATAGTACTACCGCCCGGGCCATCCGTCCCGGGCGCCTTTTTTGCACGCTTTGAATTTATGATCAGCCATTGGTAACATGTAAGCTGAACCGAAATATACAATGAGATCTCTAATCAACCATTTTTTATTACCTTTAACTTTATAGAGTTAGGGTTCTTCAAAAGTTAACGTTACCTAAACAACTCATTTATTTTTTGTCTCGTTTTTTTATTAGTTAGAAAAAATTACTAAATGACATCATCCATTATACATATTTTAAGTACTGCATTGCTTACGCTTTCTCTTCAGGCTTGTGGATCATCGACCAAAATAGCGCTTAACCCTGCCGTGCCAAATCCATATAAGGTAAAAGCCGAAAACTTTGACAAGCCCAAAGCAGAGGAGCTGCGTACTGGTGCAGAACAAACGGAATTGTATGTGCCTTATCTAAAAGGAAAACGAGTAGGTATGGTGGTAAACCCAACCTCCATTATTGGAAAAGAAACAACGGTTGATAGCCTACTTGCGCTTGGTGTGAAAGTGGTTAAGATATTTGGACCCGAGCATGGTTTTAGAGGCGATGCCAGCAATGGTACTAGCGTTGATGATGAAATTGATAAAAAAACAGGCATTAAAGTGGTTTCATTATATGGAAAACACTCGGCCCCTACAGCTGCAGATTTAGCTGATATTGATGTGATGATATTCGATATTCAGGACGTTGGTGTTCGTTTTTATACTTACATAAATACTTTGCAACATGTAATGGAAGCCTGTGCCACTAATAAAAAAGAAGTATTGATTCTTGACAGACCAAATCCTAATGGTTTTTACATTGATGGGCCTATATTGGAGCCGCAGCACAAATCGGGTATTGGTTTAAAACCTATTCCAGTTGTACATGGATTAACTGTAGGCGAATACGCTCAAATGCTAAATGGAGAAGGCTGGCTTGATAATAAATTGAAATGCAAGATCAAAGTAATTAAGGTTGCCAACTATACGCATGATACTCCTTATGAACTCCCGATAAAACCATCACCAAACTTAAATACTGCGCAGTCGATTTTACTATACCCTACTACCTGCTTATTTGAGGGCACTTATTTAAACCATGGGCGCGGCACTATGTTTCCATTTACTATAGTGGGTTCTCCTTTTTTAAAGGATAAATACACCTTTTCGTTTACCCCAAAAAGCATTAAAGGGATGTCTGAATCTCCATTGTTTATGAACCAGCTTTGTTATGGGTTGGATCTTAGGGAATACGATGTAAACGAGTTTAGAAAGGAAAAGAAAATAAAACTGAGCTGGTTAATTGAGTTATACAAGGCATCTCCAAACAAAGCAGATTTCTTTAACTCTAAATTGAGCAAACAAATGGGCACTATTGAAAAGCTTATTGGCGTTTCGAGCTTTAGGGCGCAGATTATTGCCGGTAAATCTGAAGAAGAAATAAGGGCAAGCTGGGAGCCGGGATTAAGTAATTACAAAACAATGCGCAAAAAATACTTGTTATATCCATAAGCAGCCGCTAATGGCAGCTATTAAAGACTTTGGATATGAATAGCGAACCTAAAAAGAAAAATGAAAAGCCAAGTAGTAACTTCAGAGAAGAAGTTTCTAAAGACAAGGTTCCTGCTGGAAATAAGGCTGTAAAAAAGCCTGAGGATAAGGATTATAACAAGGAAGAGGCAAACTTTAAGAACCCTGCCAAGAAAAGGGAAGAAAGCGAACAACCCGTTCATTCCGTAAAAAAAGCCCCTAAAGAATAGCAGGCATTAGCTTTATATGCGCTAATTTTTTAGTTATTTTGCCACCTAAAACACTGGTTGATGAAAATAGTTTTTATGGGTACGCCCGATTTTGCAGTTGCTTCTTTAAATGCTTTAGTTGAAGCCGGATTTGATGTTGTTGGTGTGGTTACTGCAGCAGATAAGCCCGCTGGTCGCGGACAAAAACTTCATGAAAGTGCTGTTAAACAGTATGCAGTATCAAAGGGGATAAAGGTATTGCAGCCCTTAAAACTGAAAGACCCTTTGTTTATTGATGAACTAAAAAGCCTAAATGCCGATTTACAGGTAGTAGTAGCTTTTAGAATGTTGCCTGAAATGGTATGGAATATGCCGGCAAAGGGAACGATTAACCTTCATGCATCTTTGCTGCCGCAATATCGTGGAGCGGCTCCGATAAATCATGCGATCATTAATGGAGAAAAAGAAAGTGGCGTTACTACATTCTTTTTGAAACATGAAATTGATACAGGTGATGTAATATTTTCTGAAAGCGTATCGATCAATAATGATGACACTGCGGGAGATTTACACGATAAGTTAATGAATGTAGGCGCAGGATTGCTGGTGAAGACCGTAAAGGCTATAGAAGCCGGCAACTATACAGAGCAGCCTCAACCAAAAAGTGATGAGCTGAAACATGCGCCAAAGATATTCAAAGAACATTGTTTAATAGATTGGAACCTGTCTGGCGATAAAATATACAACCTGATTCGTGGATTAAGCCCTTACCCTACTGCTTTTACTAAACTAAATGATAAAACCCTTAAGGTGTTTAAAGCAGAGTTTGAAGAAAAAGAACCTGGTATCTCGCCTGGAAGTTTTTTATCTGATGGCAAAACTTATTTAAAGTTTGCCGCCAGAGATGGTTTTATCAAATTCACTGATCTACAGTATGAAGGCAAAAAACGCATGCAGGTTGATGAATTTTTAAGGGGCATGCGTTTGTAAAATCTCTATTTTACACGGTTTACCAATTCTTCTCCTTTCGAAAATGCATCTATATTTTTAAATGTAATTTGAGCTATTTCTTCCATTGCCTCTTTGGTAAAAAAGCCTTGATGAGAAGTAATTAGTACATTGGGGAAAGAGATAAGACGGGTAATCAGATCATCCTGAATAACATTTTCTGAGTGGTCGTGAAAAAACAAGGTGCTTTCCTGCTCATAAACATCAAGGCCCAAATACCCAAGTTGTCCGGTCTTTAAAGCTTTGATAACTGCTTTTGTATCGATCAGACCTCCCCTGCTCGTATTGATCAGCATTGCACCCTCTTTAAAAAGTTTAAGGGTTTCCTTGTTGATCAAATGTTTGGTTGTTTCGGTAAGCGGACAATGAAGCGCTACAATATCCGCATCATTTAATGTTTCCTGTAAAGTACCATATTTAACGCCAAGGTCCTGAAGTTCTGTAGATGGATAAGGATCATATGCGCTTATTAAACAACCAAAACCTTTTAAGATTCTACAAAAAGCCTTACCTATGTTTCCAGTGCCTATTACGGCTACCTTGTGTCTATGTAAATTAAAACCCATGAGTTTCTCCAGGGAGAAATTACCTTCACGAATCCGGTTATAAGCTTTATGTGTTTTACGGTTCAGGGTAAGAATTAGGGCTATCGCATGTTCTGCCACTGCCTCTGGCGAATAGGCAGGGACTCTTAAAACAGGAATACCCAATTCATTTGCTGTTTCAATTGCCACATTATTGAAGCCAGCACAGCGCAAAACAATTAGTTTTATTCCTCCTTTATGCAGGGTCTTTATGATCTCAGAATCAACACGATCATTTACAAAAATGCATATTGCATCGAAACCTTCGGCTAGCTTAACGGTTTCTTCCGTTAAGGCAACTGTAAAAAAAGATAACTCATGACCGGTATTGAATCGGCTTAAAAATTCTTCATCATATCGGTAAGTACTAAAAACAGCTATCTTCATATCTATTGGGTTATGTGCTCTAAGTTAATGACTCGGGATTAATTTATGCTATAACCAAACTAGTTTAGTGAAACATAAAGTTCGCTTTGTGTAAGCCATTTTCCTTTTATCTTACGCCACATTGCGGCATAATTACCATGATACTTGTCATTTTTGTAATTCCATTTCCCGTTTTCCCATGCCAGATCGCCACTTTTACTGATCACAATTGTTTCGGGGATGCGCTCAAAAAGCGGACTGCTTTTGGAAAACATGTATTTCCAGTCGGCAGCAATTTCGGCTTTGCCAATGGTATGGCTACCGTCGCCAGCGATTTGTACAAAATCGTCAAGCCAATATTTAGATACTCCGTCTACATCCTTTTTTGCGATGCAGTTGTTTGAATCTAATCTTGCTTGCTTTATTAATAATGCTTCTGGTGAATTCATAATGGTAAAATTACAAGTTAGACTTGTAATTTTACCATTGCTTATCGTATCTATTTTGCCGGAGAAAGGACTACCCATTTGTTAAGGGTATTATCTTTAGCCTGAATAACAACCTTATAAAACTCTGATGGATAAGCTTTAACATCGGCAAAAAAATGCTGCTGACTAAGATCTGTTTCACCTAAAAGATGATAAGTATCTTTTCCTTCTGTTTTAAAATTATTTGTTGTTGCCAGCCATATTTTAACCTTTCCGGTTTTTTGCAAGGCTTTCCAGCTGATATCAATATGATTCTGAGTAAAGATTGTTTTAAGCGCTGCAATAGATACCGGACCAATGAAAGAAGTGCCATCTACTTCTTGTGCTACACTGTCAGGCAGTTTTACATTTAAATAATTGGCTATTGAAGGCATTATGTCAACTACGCCAAGATCAAAATATTGACCATAAGTGTTTAGGTTTTTATAATTGCTTACCATCCAGGTTGATCTTTGCCTGTCGGATTGTCCACCATGTCCTTTTCCACTTTTTTCATCACGACCATGATCCGTTGTGATAACAATTAACCAGTCTTCTTTAAAGTTTTTCTGACGATAGCTTATTGCCTCCCAAACTTTACCTACCTGCTTATCCAGCATCGCTACAGCATTATAGAATTCAGGACTATCGCCATGTGCATGCCCCATATCATCTGTATATTCCAGATAAATCCAGGAAAGATCAGGCGCTTTATCATGAATGGTATTCGATGCATCAGCAATTACCTGTTCATCAATACGGTGCATATAATCTGCGTTTTTATCATGCTTAAAGCGAACGGTATCTAGTTCATAGCCATCAAAAAAATAATCAACCTTTAGGTTTCCCGCTTCCGGTAAATTATGGCCAAGTAATTTGGTACGGTTATCTGTCCAGCTAGAGAAAATAGCAGATTTCTTATTTGGATATTGGGCTTTAAACAACCTGAATATGTTCTGATAGTTATAATTAGGCTCCTTAATATCATTGTCGGGCACATTGTGCTTATTTACCCAGGTGCCGGTTAGCAAGCTGTTATAACCAACGGCAGATATGGTAGGGGTTTCATTGTAAGTACCTTTGCCACCCCCAACATACATCCGGGAATAAGACCCTGCTTGTATGATCTTCTTAAAATTGGGAAGATTTTGGGTTTCAATTACATCGGCAGGAATGCCATCAGCAATAATGTAAACCACTTTTTGTTCTCTCTGCTGGGCATTGGTTACTACCGATAAGAAAAAGCAGATTGTTAAAATAAATGGGATTCTCATAGTTTGTTAATAAGTGTGTGGAAAATATTCGTTTTCAACTGTTCCATCTTCATATAGATTCAGCATTGCATAACCGGGAGGGGTTTCTAAATAATAACCAGGGCTGGCAGATTCAGCATCGCCTATACCCCACCAAAAGCCACTCATTGCTCCATTGCAGCAATACAAAACATCATTATAATGAGTATTATCTGATAAGTGATTATGCCCGCTTAAGCAAACTCTTACTTTATCGCGATGCTTCTGAAACAGGTCTTTTAGCTTCTTACAATCGGAGTGACCCCCACCTACAAGAACCTGAGTAGTTCCTAAAATTGGATAATGCGACATTAGCAATGTTGGTGTAGATGCCGGTAATTTCTCCAATTCTTTCTCCAACCATTCGTATTGTTCCTGATCTAGTGAGATATTGGCATTGTTACCATCAAGTACAATAAAATGCCAGTTCTTTTTTGAAAAGCTGTAATATCTGTTAGGAATCTTCAAGCGTTTAACCACATAGTCTTTCCCATACATTTCATGCTCTTTAGATGGAGCCTTCCACCATGAATCGTGGTTACCAATGCAGCTGTGAACTTCATATTTATCCAATGTTTTTATGCAATCGTCCCAAATACTCCATTGCTTAATTACCTGATCATATACAACATTATCGTAGGATGCATCACCAATAGAATCACCACCATTCAAAAAGAAATCTGGTTTGTGCTTAGTAATTATATGTTTTAAGCATTTTTTAAACCGTTCGGGGGCATTTTCACCTTCTCCAATATGCACATCGGTTATATGAGCAACAGAAAGAGCCAGTTTTTTGGTTTTCTTATCCTGCTTTTCCGGATTGGAAGCAAAGGCAGACAGGCCGCTGGTTGCTACGGCGCCAACAGCTAGTCCTGCTGCCTTTAGTAAAGATCTTCTTTTCAGTGTCGTCATCTTGTTTTTATTTCTAAATGGGCATATTGGTCATTACCACCCAAATACTTGTTTTAGGTTCGAATTTAATATAATCTGTTGCTGAGGAATAGGACGATAATAATATTTCGGATCCTCAAACTTACGGGTAACATTTTCAGTTACGATCGCTCCTCCATTGGCACCATTTTTCAGATATACAGTAGCATCGGCTCCTATCTCACCAGTACGATAATAGGTAAGCACTACTCCTAATGAATTTTTTTCTTTCTTGTCTTCTGCCGGAATGGTAACAGACTTATCAATCAAAATAATATCTTCAACTCCATCTCCCGTTAAATCATACTTGCCTAAACCTGGAAAATACATTCCTTCCGGGCTTTTGGTCAATAATTTCCCTGCTTTCCACCTCATCAGATCGTCGTACCTACTGTTTTCAAAAGCAAACTCAACCCTACGCTCTCTTCTGATTTCCAGAATTACTCCCTGGTTCGATTCAATATTATCAAACTGTTGTTGCAATAATGGATCGGGAGATGCATTTGCCTGTGCTAAATTAAGATCAGGCATGCCAACTCTTCTTCTAATCAGGTTAACAGACTCATCTAACTGCGATTGGTTAAGTGTACCCAATTCAGCCAACGCTTCTGCATAGGTTAACAGTACCTCTGCATAACGATAGACAGGAAAATCAACGCCATTTAAAATTGTCTGATCAGTACTGTTTACATATCCTTTTAGTTGATGATAGCCCGTAAAATTTTTATTTAGTTTTTGAACATAAGGCTGCGCGTCTGGAACTCTAATCCAACCGGGATAAACCATTGTTTGAGCCAGGCGCGGATCACGGTTTTCGAACTCCTTAACAAAACTGGCCTTATCATAATTAGCAATGGCAGTAAAACGGCTTCCATCCTTCATTAAATAGGTTTGGATAAGGTCTCTTGCAGGTGCCTGTTCATAATCCCCAAATACTACAGAATTTACGTTTTGGCTTATTTTTTTATCCATATCAAAAACATTGGCTAAAATCACCTCGGGGTTAGTAGTCAAATCCTGACTTGAAAACAAAGTTGCATAATCCTGATTTGGTAATCCCTTACTAAAAATTGAGAATTTTTTAGACGCAATTACTTCCCCAGTTATCTTAACAGTAGTTTCCAGAAAGGTATTTGCGGTTGCTTTTAAATTAAGCTCTGAATGGTACTTGCGGTAAGTTCCTTCGTAAAGAGCTGCTCGTGAATAAAATACAGCTACTGCCCACTTTCCTGGAGTTCCGGAAGGTACACTTTCTCTAACATTCTTATAGGCAAAATCAAGATCAGCCATTACGCTATCCATAACCAGTGCACGTGTATCGCTTGGTTTAAATAATTCCTTATCATCTGGATTTAATGTGCCAGAATACCAAGGTACATTAGAAAAACGCTTTACTTTATCCAGATAAAATTGTGCACGATAGTACTTTGCTAAGCCAATGTAATGGTTTTTTATTTCGCTGGTAACCTTTGCTTTATTGTAGTTTTCCAGAAAGTAGTTGATATCTCTTAGTCTGGTCCAACTCCACCCACCGGTTATATTTTGCGCATTGGCATTACCTGCCATTATATTCTTTATTTCTACAGCGGCAGTAGTTGCGACATTGTCACTACTTTGATCATTCAGATAACTGTCCCTATTGGGCATTAATAATAATCCATTTACATATAGAGCAAGATCTTCCTCTGTATTAAAGAAAAGACTTGGTGATATCTCTGTTTGCGGAAAACGATCCAGGTTACCCTTTTTGCAAGCAACAGTAAAAACTGCAATTGTTGCCAGCAGGATGTATATATTCTTTTTCATAACTGATTTTTAAATGATTGTTAACTCCCTAATTATTAAAAGTCCAGATTTAAACCAACTGCATATCTTCTTTGATATGGATACGCCCATGCACTCGATCCTTGGTTTACTGCTTCAGGATCAATATATTTTTTAATGGCAGAGAATTCATAAAGATTCTCGCCAGTAACAAATACACGAAGGCGACTAACCTTAAAGCGATTGGTAAACTTAGCAGGCAAGGTATAACCCAATGAAACATTTTTTATTCTTAGATAAGCACCATTAAGCAAGTATTTAGTTTGTGGAATATCTAACCCTGAACCATAATTAGCATCCGCTAGCCACGACTGCATAACTGGATAATAAGAATTAGGATTCGCATCAGCTAAGCCTGCAGCTATATAAGAAGCCGAATGCTTTGCTCTTTGTTCGGGGGAATCTCCTGTCGCCCTGTAAAAATCAAGATTCCAAGGGTATACATTTGCATAAGGTTGTTGATAAGGCCCCCAGAACAAATAATGATGAGGATAAAAATCTCTTTTCAATACACCCTGAAGGAATACTGAAAGATCAAATCCATTCCAATCCATATTCAGATTAGCACCAACACTGTATCTGTCAGTGCTATTACCAATAATTTTAAGGTCTTTTGGATCATCTGCACTTAATCCCTGTTCTATTTTTTTGTTTCCATCCAGATCCTTGTATTTAGGCCATCCCTGAATAATCTCAAGAGCACCCCATGGAATTATACTTGATTCATCAAGCGCATCTATTTCAGCCTTATTCTGGAAAAGCCCATCATTCTGTAGTCCCCAAATCTCACCTATTGTCTGTCCTACACGGTAAGTAGATAATAAGTTTTGTTTGTTCTCAAATTTAGTAATCTCAGAACGGGAATCGGAAACAAAGAATTTAGTTTCGAAACTAAACGGTTTTGAACCTAAATCAAACCTATCTCTATAGGTAACAGACAGCTCCCACCCCTTTGTCCTAAGATCGGCAGCATTTTGTTTTGGCACGTCTGTACCAAGTACTCCTGGTAATTCCTGACCACGAACAAGCATGCCAGTTGTATTGCGTATGAAATAATCAAAAGTGAATGACAGTTTATCATTAAAAAAACCTAAATCCGTACCCATATTAAGCGTAGAAACCCGCTCCCATGTATAGGTATTAGGATCAACATACAATCTTGGTGCTCCGGTAATAACTTGCTGTCTTGTGCCACCGATCAAATAATTGGAAGGATCTGTCGGTAAAGTTTGTATGTAGCCAAAGTCACGTAAATATGGATCGGAATCTGCATTCTGATTGCCCAAATCGCCATATGATGTACGCAGCTTAAATGTTGATAAAACAGGGGCCAGAGGTTTAAAAAATTCTTCTGAGCTCGCAATCCAAGCCAAAGAAGCTGAAGGGAAAAATCCCCATCGGCGGCTTACAGGAAATCTGGAAGATCCATCATATCTTCCTGTAGCCTCTAAAATATAGCGATCTTTATAGGTATAATTCAGCCTGCTAAAAGCACTTGTACTAGCATAGGCATTATATTTTGTCCCAAGTGTTATTTCACCTGTAGTTAACTTAAGGTAGGGCACAGAGGAAGACATAAGTAAATCTCTCTGCGCATCTACAGTCGAATAATTATAATCCTCATAATTATATCCCACCATTGCACTAAAAAAATGGTCGCCTATGGTTTTTTTATAAGTTGTATATAAGTTAAAAGCATTGTTATATAAATATCCATTACTCTCATATACATAACCATTGCCGCCTTCTTCCCGGATATCAGTAGGCCCGAAGCCAATTTTAAACTTTTTCGAATCGTTATGGTATTTCCATAACTCCCGCTTAAATGAAGCATCGCCATTTACCTGAAGATCGCCGTTTAAAAATGAAGCAGTTGCACCGGTGATATTTTGAAAGCCAAACATTGTTTCAAGGTTTTCTCCTCCATCAACTAATCTCGCTGCCAGTCTGCCTGTTGCAGTGTTTGCCCATGTTCCATCAGGATTCGTTGCCACATCTGTTGGCTGCAAGTAATATAGATCGGTAATACTGGCATTTGGACGTGCCCTCTTGGTTTGATAAATGTTAAGATTGTTATCTATTTTTAACCAAGATAGAGGAGCAAAACCTACTCTTGATCTTAGGCCATAGCGATCCCAGAAATCATCAGCAAGCTTATTCAACCCATTTTCCTTGGTATAATCCGCAGACAAATAATAAGTTAACGGAGAATTATTTACCTGAGCTCCTCCGGAAAAAGTCAATGTATGATTTTGAGATAGACTGGCCTTGTTAAAGAAGTAATCATACCAATTGTTGTCACCCATGTATGCCCATCTGTTTGGATCGGTTGGATCGATGCGTGTATCAGGAAGTGAAGGGTCATCAGATCTTTCTTTTGCCCACTTATAGTGCTCATCTGAGTAATTTACATAATCCCATGGAGTATTGTCAGTAGAAGTCTCTAAAACCCTTGAATAGATATATGGATCTGTTACAGGTTTTGGAAGTACTGTTGGCTTGCCCCAAGTGGTTAACGCGTTATAACTGATTAATGTTCGCCCTTCTTTACCCTTTTTAGTAGTGATAAGAATTACTCCAAAAGCAGCTCTCGCACCATAAATAGCTGCTGATGCTGCATCCCTCAATACTGTAAATGAAGAAATGTCTGAAGGAGTTAATCTTAGCATATCATCATTACTTGCTGCCGGAATCCCATCAATTACGATTAAAGGTGAACCGCCGTTTATTGAAGTATATCCCCTGATATTTATTACGGGTACAGTTCCGGGAGCACCGCCTCCATATGTAATATTTAAGCCTGGACTAATACCTTGCAATCCTTGCATTACATTGGAAACTGGCCGTGATTCTAATTGCTTACCTGAAATCTGGTCTATCGCGCCTGCAATGTTAATTTTCTTCTTTGTCCCAAAACCAACTACCACCACCTCTTCAAGGTTACCAAAGTCTGAAGTTAGGGTTACATTTAATTGTGTTTTCCCGTTCAGCTCAATTTCTTGCTGCTTATATCCAATGTAGGAAAAGACAAGAGTTGCTTTAGGGTTTACATTAGTTAAGGTATAAATACCATTTACGTTTGTCGCCGTACCCAGGTTCGTGCCCTTTACACTGACGTTAACTGATGGAATTGGCCCTTTAGTTTCGGCGTCCAAAACCACACCCTTTACGGTGACATTTTGGGCAAAACTCTTTGCTGCAAAAAACATGAAGCAAATTAGTAGTAGCTTTTTTTTCATAATTGCAATAAGATTAAGTTTGTTTGGTTTGGTATTCTAAATACTATTCGGAGCGCGGCTAAGATCCTGTTATAATGTTAACAGTAGGTTAGAACTAAATTAATAAATTAATTGAACATACATTCAATCTATAAAAATAAATTTGCGAAATAAGATTACTTTTGAGTAGTTTGGATGAATAAATTTTATCATGGGTAGAAAGAGCCTTAAAGAGGCAAGACAATTAGAAATTGTTAAGATATTTTATAAGGTTGCTAAAACGGAAGGCTACGAAAATACCTCAATAGCCAAGATTGCGAAAGTGATGGATATCAATCCAAGCCTTATTATTCACTACTTCGAAACAAAAGAAGATCTGACCTATGCCCTTATTGATTATATACTTGAAAGGTATCTGTTAATCTATACAATTAAAAATAAGGATGGAGTTACACTTGCTGATCTAAGAAAAACTATTGAAATGCTTTTCTCAAAAAAATGGAATCTGCTTTTTGATGATGGGTTGTTCTATACCTTTTATGCTCTGGCATTCAGAGAAAAAAAGATTAAAGCAAAGTATAAGACCATACTTGACTCACTTCGATTTGCTCTTGCTTCAATGATAGCGCGGTGCAATGAAAAAAACTTGATTAAAATAGAGGATTCTAAAGCAGCTGCAGACTTAATTTTTGTGCTGGTTGATGGGGCTTATTTTTATCTTTCTTTAGAAAACGATAAAAAGGCCTATGCAGAAAGGCTGGATTATTATAAAAGTAAAGCTTATCAGATTTTGGGAATGGATACGTTAATCTTTTCTGACAGTACTCTGAGTCCTTAACTGGCGTCCTAAAGCATACACTCCAATGAACATCCAGAGTACATTAGCAACAGCGTTTGGCATATCATTGCTGTCCACCGCTGTTGCCACTAAGCATAGTCCGCCAATTATATTCAGCAACTGAAAAGTAAGTGACTCAGCGGTTATCAGTTTTATGCTTAATAATAAATAGCCTACAGTACATAAGACCACACCCAGCCAGCCAATGCTCGTTAATATAATTTGCTGCATACTTGAAACTTGTTTAAAGAGTTAAAAGTAAAATTGCAATTTTAATATGATACAGAGGAAATTTTATCGAATAATAGTTATACTGCCTTTTAATAAACCACATGCTCGTTTTAAATCAATTATGTAATAATAAGTACCCACTGGCAAATCTTTTCCATTTTGTCTGCCATCAAACGGTTGCTTATATCCTGTCGATGCAAATACCTTCTGTCCGTAACGATTAAAGATCAGCACAGTCCCTTCAGGATAATTTATCATATCTGGTATTTGCCAAAAGTCGTTAAGCCCATCGTTATTAGGAGAAATAGCATTTGATAATTTAGACAAGCCTTCATTTTCTATAGTAACTCTTATTTTTGCAGCCGGACTCTCACATAATCCTACAATTTGTTTAACAAGATAGTTTTGGCTATTTATAATATTAACCTTAAAAGTCCCAGAGGCACTTTGATCTAAACGGATTCCATTTTCATTATATAAGACATAAGTGCCGATTCCGGGTTGCATTACCTGAATAAAAGCATCACCAGCGGCACAAATCTTTAAATCATTTAATATTGGAGGGGATAAGATTTTATCTTCATTTAAAACAGTATACAGAATGGTTTGTCTCGAACAAGTAAGTGCATCACCAATCATAAGCGAATAATTACCTGCGGAAATATTTTCAAGAACTGATCCAGAACCGATTGACTGACCATTACTGTCTGACCAATAATAATAATATGGAGGCGTTCCGGAAATACCAGGAGCTTTAATACTTCCCTTGCCTAGATTACATTGGTCGTTTGTGACTTTTTCTTCGCCACGATTTATCACAGCTTCAGCAACGTTTAATATTGAAAATTCTCTGTAGAAGGATTCGCAGTTATTATTATCAGTAAGATATAATTTATATTTTCCGTCAGTAGCAGTTAAAATCGACGAGTTTCCAACTGTTACTCCTGACGAGTTAACCCATTTAAATTTTAGAGGCTGAATACCTTTAACCTCGACAATAATTGATCCATTCGGTTCATGACAATAAGAGCTGCTTCCGCCAATAGCATATACATCAAACGGTGTAGTAGCTAATTCCTTTATCTCATACATCTTACTTTGCTTGGTGCATCCACTATTATTGCTTGCTAACAAACGATATTTTCCAATACCAACTCCCGTAAGATCCAGAGAATGCCCTACCTCATGATTGCCTTCATCCACCCATTTGTAAGTAATTGCCCCGCTAACTAATATACCCCTTACTCCACCCGTTGATGCACTACACGCAATAGGCACAACTACAGCCTTGGCTTCATCAATAATAATTCCATTTATCTCTTTGACCTGAACGGGAGCAGATCCTAAAACAGGGCATGCCGTTCCGTCTTTCACTTCGAGAGCATACCAGCCTGATTGAACATTTATTAGGTCTCTTGTATTACCTACAGTTACTCCTGCAGCATTTTTCCAGGTGTAAGTAATATTTCCAGTTCCTGTTACTTTAACGTTGGTTATAGAACCATTAGAGCCATCGCAGGTTGCATTTTTAAAAATGACGCTGGATAGGTCAATGGAGGGGCCGCTTTGATTAGTTAAAATAACAGGGCCGTAAGTTTTAGTGCAATTCTCTTTGTCCTTAGCAATAAGTCTATACTCCCCAGGCCCGAGATCTGAAATAGTGCTTTCCGTCCCTACCTCAATATTATTTTTATCGAACCACCTTAACTCTAACTCTTTTCCGTCAGTAGATCCCGCTATTAGTCCTTCAATTGAGCCATTTTTAATTCCACAACCAGGATTTGTAATTTGTAAATTTTGGTCATCAAAAAATGGTTCCGAATTGATTAGCGAAATATTATCATAATTGACAAAGCACTTTCCATTAGATAATTTTGCACGGTATTTACCAGGGCCTAATTCTTTAATTTCCGCTCCCTCACCTATCTTTAGATTTTTATCATCAAACCACTCAATTTTCAGCACATGTTTTATACTCAACAATTTTATTGAGCCATTTTTCAATCCACAGGTTGGGTTAATGATGGAATTAGGATATTCAGAACTATTAGGTAAAATTGCTGGCTGGGTGTACTCCGAAGATGATTTAATTAATGTGCTATTTGCAACAAATCGATTTCTGCTAAAATCTCCGATAATTTTCCAATTGCCCATTGCATCTGCTCTTATCTTTTTATAAAATTCTACAGGATTGCAGATTTCACAGTTCGTATTGTCATTATAAATATAAATATCAGCGTTGGGGTTAGTTTTTCCAGAATATTCTGCATCATTATTAACAAGCACCTCAATTTCGGGCATTTCGTCATGAACAGCGGCATATGCGCCTTTAGTGCATATAATGCTATTTTTTCTAATTTCTATATTTTTTCCACCAAAAGAACTTATCGCTGTTAACGAGAGTCGAAAAATATTTTTGTCAGCATCATCATCAGTTCCTATTTGACCATTTTCACAAAAATACAATTCAAGATCAGATGACAATACACCGATATTAACTAAATCCTTATTTCCTGTAACCTTAAAATTTTTAAGATAGCTCAATTGAATATAAAAACTGCTAGCCACATTATCTTTAAAAATCAACCCCTCGCCACTCCCTTCAATTCTTACAACACCCTCAGTCTTGCCATTAATATCTATCCCAAATTTATTGTTACTAGCTACAATTCCTTCCCCTCCAAGGCCAAGGCCAAGATAAAAATATCCCCCAAAAATATTTCCCTCTTCTTCTGTGGATCCACCAACCTCAGTGCCCACGCCTCCACTGATTAACATCCCGGTTGGATTAAACCATGGAGGCGAATAAAAATTACCCATTTCCTCTAATCCTATCCAATTTGAACGAACTTTAATATTTGTAGAGAGTTGCATTGAATATGAATTATCGTTAACAGCACTAACAAATAATCCGTAATCATTATATGTGAATATGTTGCCCTTATGTGGCGCTCCAATTATTATGTTATTACAAGATATTATGAACACACCACAAGATTGTGCATTAGAGAAATTACCATACTGATCTCGGATGTAAAAAAAACCTGTAAAATAAAATCCATAAATTTCAACATCGTGTGCCTCCGCGATAAAAAATGCAGCTGTAGATAAAAGTGAGGCCTGATAAGTACTTCTATCTGGTTTAATTATAATTTTCGAAGAACTAACTCCCAGGAATCGACCAGGTTGCGTAGTAGCGTCAATTATTAAATTTGATGTAACTCTAGGTAGCTCTGCACTTAAGATAATTGTTCTCTGAGCATCCGTTGAGCCCGGCAAATTAAAATGAATATAATCTTTCTGGCCCACACCGTTTGCTGCAGCCTTCTGAAGGGCTTCCCTTAACGAACCAGGACCACTATCAGCATTGCTGGTCACTACAAAAATTTCAGAAAAAGCACTAAAATTTAAACAGAGTAAAATCAACAGCAATATAAACCTCATAATAAGAGCGCGTATTTAATGGCAAAAAAGCATTACTAGCTTATCCAACAATCAAATCTAAGCTTTTATTAATATTGGTATATATCAATTTAAGATAAAATTTTTACAGATAGATGCTCTATACTCCTGCTTTCTTAAGCACCTCTAAAGTTTTTCTTAATCCTGTTTCTGCTACTTTTTGCAAATCCTGCTTATAATATTCGGGATTATAAAGCTCCAGAGAAATGCAGCCTTTGAAACCTGTTGATTTAAGGTCTTTGAAAATCTGTGGCAGAGGCAGAATTCCATCACCGGGAAAAACACGGTCTTTATCTCCCAAGTCGGCAACCGCTGCCGGGGAAGAAGGAACGTCTGAGAATTGGAATATAGCAATAGCATCGCCATTGATGAGTTTCAGCCCTTCAAAACCACCTTCAGATATATACATATGATAAGTATCAGGAATTACCATCGCTTTTGGATGATTAGCATCTAAAGCAATCCCCATTGCCTGGCCCAATGTTTTTACGGGTTGATATTTTACAAACACAAGGGCAGGGTGAATGTTAAATTCCTTTAAGCCAATTTCAATAATATCTTTATATCTATTCGCTATCCATTTCTGATTAAAGTTATCTCCAGCTGTATCAGGAATGGTTTGAATATGCTGAGCGCCTATATCTGCAGCCATGCGCATTCGATTGCGTGTATCTTTCAAAGATTTGTCGAACAATTCTTGTGTGGGAGGTAGTGAGTTCCATAAACCAATCACACTTGGCACAAACAACCCTAAGTCTTTTATTTCTTTTCCAAGGTCCTTCAAATTACCGCCCTTTGCTTCGTACTCTTGCAATTCTCCATCCCATGGTTCAATTGCATCGTAACCGGCTTTAGCAGCTATTTTTACTTTATCTTTTAACGATGCAGGTCTTATAGTAGCAGTATCCAGACAAACAGGCCACGGACTGGCACCTTTTTGATATCGTTTTTCTTTTTTGTCTTTTGATAATCCTGATTCTCCAAGCACATACGTAGTTGGCGCAACAGAAACTGCTCCTGCAATAGCACTAAGATTAATAAATTTTCTGCGGTTCATACAATTAGCTAAAGGTTTTATAATTCGGTTTTCACGAATATAAAAATATTCCGGCTTTTTTTTAAGGCTTCTTATTGTTTAAAAATCCAATGCTAATCTCTGTTTTTCTTGTAAGGGCACTAATAGTTAAAGTACTTTCATATGGTAAACCATAATAATCCTTGCCATCAATTATGCCATCATTGTTAAGGTCTACCCATTTAAAATTCCCTGGAGCTGCATTATTCTGTTTTGCTGCAGTATTTACATCAGTATCTGATTGAAAGATTCCCGAAATAGCGTACCCCATATAAAAGCCATTGTTCGGTTCAACTGCATTTCTAAATGTATTCGTTTTGTTACTATAAAAGGCTTCAATATAGTACCTTCCTGGAGCCAGTCTCTTTAAGCTTGCTTTGCCCGTAGCATTTGTTTTTTCGCTATAAGCTACCTTCCCATTGGCATAATCCCTTTGCGAAGCATAAAGATTCACTGTTGCTCCAGAAATTACCTCTCCTTTAGGTTTCGTAATACTCCATTTAGAACCATCCCATACAGTAACTTCAATGGTTGTTGTATGCAGTTCATCAGTTGTGGTTGTAGGACTCAGCGATGATTTTATTGCATGCACTGCATCATTATCGTTGTATATGATTTGCTTACCACCCACCTGCACTCCATTTACCCATATGGTATCGGCAACACGGGTAATCTTTAATTCCTTTCCACTCAAAGCACTAAAGATTCTTTTGTTGTATAATTCATAATGGTTCAACGACCCTTTTATAATATGATCTCTAACGATAGTTGGAGTAACCGGTACTTCATCATTTAAAAATGCGAACACGGTAATTCCATCTGATACCTCCTCTTTAGTAAGTGAAAGTTTTTTAAGCGCATTGATGAAATTACTTATGCTATCAGCATCAGCGAGTTCAGAGGTAATATTTTTAATTAACTGTTGGGGTTCAAGCGAACCATCGTCCGCAGATACAGGTTTTTCTTTTTTACATGAGAAAATAAAAGCAAATAACAAAAGAGCACCCAACGGCTTACAGATTCCTTTTTTGATTGAACAAAGATGTCCTTTAAAGGAAAAGAAATGATTAAACATAAACGAGAGAATTAAAAGTGTTAATTTATAAGTTGAATAAAGGTAGGTTCTTACAAGAATAAATCAAACAACTACTTATCTGTAAACACCATATCACTGGTCATTTCCATAGGAATCGTCACACCTTCAGGCATCTTATCATTTGCTTTAATCTCCATACTGCCTTTAATATTCTGATTAATCTTTCCTTCAATTATCCAACCTGTATTCTTATCAATCTTAATAACTGAATTCATAGTGCCAGCCAGATTATACTTTATTGGCATTCCATTAGTTTCCGTATAAACATCCTTATTTTTTGTGGCAAACATAGATGCGCCACTAACAACAAATTCTGTTGCTGTAATTTCATCAAGCTTATAAACGCCGTCTAAAGTTGCAGACATTCCAGCTTCCAATTCCGTTTTTACATTCCAGGTATCACCTTTTGCTACTGCACGATCTGGGAATACCGCAGATAGCATTTCCAGATTACCTTTAAAAGCCTTATCGCCATACGACTGCATAATCTTACTCCGCATTTGTTCTTTCTGTTCAGCAGTGAGTTGGGGGAACTTTTCAAACACTCCTGCATATAGTGCCTCCACATTCTTTACCTCTGTTATTTTACCTGCCTTGGTCATTTTAATTTGGAAAGATTTATTTTTCATCATACCGAAAACAGAAGACAAAATATCTTTTTCATCATTCTTTTCAGAATCAAAAGTAGACTCGCCACCTGGATGAACTATTTTCATTGACAAGTTTACATAGCTTACATCCATACTATATATGCCTGCGATATCATCTGTAACAACATATTTCATTTGACCGGTTATGGTCATATCAATATTTATCGCCTGACCATTCATTGTTTGTTTTACGATGGTATTGGCTACAGTTTTCTGGGTATAAGTTTGTCCTTTAGTTAGCTTTAGCTCAATCTTTTGAGTTTGCGACAGACAAGAAAAACATACAAAAACAGAAAGTAAGAAACTGAAAATAATTTTCATAAGGCGTTAGTTTGATTTCAAGAATTAGTTGCAATAACTAATGTAAAATTACAGGAAAAAGTGATATTTCTCTATATCAACAATAAATCATTTATATGTAACATTCTGCTTATATATTTATATATCTGTCAAATATTCATCTTCTTTGCAACCGAATGAACGTTCAATTAAACAATTTCAACAGCAAACGCGAGGCTATTTTAAATAGCACATTACTACTCGTTAAAGAGTACGGGTTTCATGGTGCACCTATGAGTCAGATTGCGAAACATGCTAATGTAGCCGCAGGAACCATATATCATTATTTTGATTCAAAAGAAACACTAATAGTTGAGCTTTATATAAGAACCAAAGATCAACTGGCAGAAGCCATACTTGAAGGCTACGATGAATCAAAATCTTATAAGGATCGTTTCTTCAGATTCATGATCAACCAATACAACTTTTATATAAAAAATGAATCTGCAATGGTCTTTCTTGAACAATATATAAACTCTCCTTTTGCAAAGAATTTCCCCGAAAAAGACAGTGTTTTGTTTAAAGAAAAAGTAATCGCTTTTTTTCAAGCTGGAATAGATGGAGAATATTTTAAAAAAATAGACCCAAGATTGCTCGGACCAACAATAAGAGGCACGTTAGTTGCGGCTGCAAACTTCAGATTATCAGAGCATATGATATACTCTGAAGAGGACATTACGGAGGTGGTGCAGATTGTTTGGGACGGAATTAAAAGACAATAATATATATAATGGCTTTAACTATACTCAATTCCCCTTTTAAATATGAAAATTCATAAATTACTCGTAATGCTTCTTATAGGTTTACCTGCCTTGCTGCCCGAAAAATTAGCAGCACAAACGGTAAACAATGATAAACAGCTCAGCAATGCTACACTTCAGGAAGTGATAGATTATGCACTAAATAACAGACCGGGCGTGAAGCAATCTCAGATCGATGAAGAGATTGGCGAACGCGATATCAAATCTGCACTATCGGGTTGGTTCCCCCAGATTAGTGGTAATGCAAATTATAATAACAACCTAAAGCAACAGGTAAATGCGCTTACTACGAATGGTGAAACCAACTACATTACCTTTGGTACCAAGCATACCTCAGCGCTAACTCTACAGGCCGACCAACAATTCCTAAACGCAGGTCTTATCCAGGCATCAAAAGCATCTAAATATTACAGACAACAGTACAAGCAAAGTACAGAAAATACTAAAATAAATACCGTTGTAGATGTAAGTAAAGCCTATTTTGATATCCTTACAAGCGGAGAGCAGTTAAATATTATAAATGAAAACATAGCCCGTTTAGAAAAACAACTGAAAGATGCTTCTGCTCAGTATGAACAAGGCTTGGTAGATAAAACAGATTTTCAGCGTGCACAAATTAGCTTAAGCAACTCCAAAGCAGATAAAAAGAGAACTGAGGAATTGCTTAAATATAAATACGCTTATCTTAAAGAGATCATTGGATATGGTACTGATAAAGACTTTAGTCTTAACTTAAAGTCCGACAGTATGGAACAGGGCATTCTTATAGACACTAATGCACAACAGGCTTATGAGAACAGGGTTGAGTATCGTTTATTGCAAACCCAAAAGCAATTGCAGCATTTAAATACGAGCTATAATAAATGGAGCTACCTGCCCTCAATTTCTGGGTTTATAAACTATAGTTACAATTATTTAAATAATGACTTTAGCAATCTGTACGATAAATCTTTCCCTAGCTCTGTATTCGGGTTAAAATTAAGTATCCCAATTTTTCAGGGAACCAAAAGAATTCAGGAAATCAGAAAATCTGAATTGCAGGAAAAAAGAATTGACCTTGATCTATTGAACACTAAAAACCAGATCAATACACAATATGAGCAAGCAATGGCTACTTATAAAGCAAATCTGAACGATTGGAAAACAGCAAGGTCAAACGTTGATATCTCCAGACAGGTGTACAATACCATTAAACTTCAATACGATGAGGGGATTAAAACTTATCTGGATCTGATGACCTCAGAAACAGATCTGCGCACTGCACAGCTTAATTATTTAAACTCATTATACAGCCTGCTTTCTTCGAAACTAGACGTACAGCAAGCATTAGGAACAATCATCGCAAATTAACGTAATTTAATAAGAACTCAAATGAATACTACTAACTACATAAAACTAGGCATCGTAATACTTGGAACAGTTACATTAGCCTCTTGCGGTGGCGATAAAAATGCCGGACAACAGCAAGGTCCTCCTCCCGCTACACCCGTAACCACTTACACTGTATCAGATCAGGAAGTAATCACTACAGATTCTTACCCTGGGGTAGTGGTTGCTTTAAACGAAGTGGAACTACGCCCACAGGTTGGCGGTTACATTACCGCCATCTATGTAAAGGATGGTCAGAAAGTATCCAAGGGTCAGAAACTCTATGAAATTGACCGCACAAAATATATTGCAGCAAACAATACGGCTAAGGCAAATCTTGCTGTTGCCAAAGCAAATCGTGATAAAGCAAAAAAAGATGCTGATCGCTATACCCGACTTGCAGAGCAAGATGCAGTAGCAAAGCAACGTGTTGATTATGCACTAACCGATCTGGCAAATGCAGAATCGCAAGTTGCTGCGGCACAGGCACAATTATCTTCTGCTACTAATGACTTACAACGCTCGATCATCGTATCGCCGTTAAACGGAACAATAGGGATCTCTCAGGTTAAATTGGGCGCATTAGCAACACCTGGTACAACTTTATTAAATACGGTTTCGAGCAACAATCCTATAGCGGTAGACATTGCTGTTAACCAGGCCGAGATTCCTCGTTTTTTACGTTTACAAAAAAACACTGCAGCAGTAAAAGATTCTCTTTTCAACATTCAATTGCAGGATGGTAGTATTTATACCGGTCAAGGCCACATAACCGCTATCGATCGTGCGGTTGACCCTCAAACAGGAACCATCAAAGTAAGGATCAGTTATCCAAACGCAGAAGGTAAACTCTTTGCGGGTATGACTGTAAATCTAAGAGCTTTAAATAAAGCATCAGAACATCAACTGGTAATTCCATACAAATCTGTTATAGAGCAACTGGGCGAATTTAATGTTTTTGTTGTAGGTGATAGCAGCAAAGCCGAAGCCCGCATTGTCCAACTGGGAAAACAGTTTGACAAAAATGTAGTGGTAAAAAGCGGTCTAAAACAAGGGGAAGTAGTTGTGGTAGATGGTGTACAAAATGTACGTCCAGGTGCTGTAGTTACAACCGCTCCGGCTGATGCAGCCCCTGGAGCACAACCAGCAGCAGGCGCAGTTAAAAAATAGATTTAAAGAATTCAGAGATATGATATCAGAAGTATTTATAAAGCGACCCATCACAGCGATTGTGATTTCCCTTTTGATTGTTCTGGTTGGTACAATTGTGATTACCACATTACCGATCAGTCAATACCCGAATATAGCACCCCCAACGGTTACTGTAAGTGGCACCTACACCGGTGCAGATGCGCAAACTGTAGAGCAAACTGTAACTACGCCAATAGAAAGCCAGATCAATGGTACTCCGGGCATGAAATACATGTCATCGAATAGTACATCCGACGGCCGTTCGGCTATAACCGTTACTTTTGATGTGGGTACAAACATAGACGTTGCCGCCCTCGATGTTCAAAACAGGGTAGGCATTGCAGAACCGGCTTTGCCCGAAGCGGTAAGACGTTTAGGAGTGACCACTAAAAAAGCAAACAACGATATTTTGATGGTGCTTGGACTTTACTCCCCTAATGGCACTTACGATCAGAAATTCATTTCGAACTATGTAAACTTATACGTAAAAGATGCTTTATTAAGGATTAAAGGTGTTGGAGATGTGCAGGCATTTGGTCAGCCTTTTAGTATGAGGATCTGGCTTGACGCCAATAAACTTGCAAGATTGAACTTAACTCCTGCTGATGTTTCGGCTGCAATTGCAGAGCAAAACTCAAGAATTCCAGGTGGTACGGTAGGTGGCCCTCCTCAAAACAGCAACCAAACTTTCGAATTCTCGGTAATTCTTGATGGTGACCTAAGTACTGAAGAACAGTTTAGAGACATTGTAGTGAAATCGGGCGCCGATGGTTCTGCAGTTTATCTAAGAGATGTAGCCAGAGTAGAGCTTGGAGAGTTTGCTTATTCAACCAATTCAAAGATAAACGGTAAGGTGTCCTCTATGATGGCCATCAACCAAACTCCAGGTGGTAATGCTGTGCAAACAGCTGATGGAATAGATAAAGCCATGCTGGAGCTAAAAAAATCTTTCCCTAAGGATTTGGATTATGTTGTAGCTTATGAAACAGTATCTATTGTAAAGGTTTCCATCAACGAGGTGGTTCACACCCTTGTAGAAGCATTAATACTGGTAACGCTGGTTGTGTTTTTCTTCCTTCAAAGCTGGAGAGCAACACTGATCCCAATTCTGGCGATTCCCGTTTCCATAATAGGTACTTTTATCTTCTTTACCCTTTTTGGATTTTCTATTAACGTACTTACCATGTTTGGTTTCGTACTGGCCATCGGTATTGTGGTGGATGATGCCATTGTGGTGGTAGAAGCGGTGCAGCATTATATGGATCACGACGGACTTTCGGCACCCGATGCAACACGTAGGGCGATGAAAGACATCACTGCACCAGTAATTGCCATAGCATTAATACTTGCAGCTGTATTTATTCCGGTAGGATTTATACCCGGCATGGTTGGTCAGTTGTATCAGCAATTTGCCATCACCATTGCAGTTTCGGTATTGATCTCGGCATTTATCGCGTTATCATTAACACCTGCATTATGTTCATTGCTGCTGACCCCAATGAACCTGAACAAAGATTCAAGGGGATTAAACAAGTTCTTCTTTAAGTTTAACATTTGGTTTGCCAATGTAACCAGCAAATACTCAAACGGTGTAAAATGGGCCTTAAAAAAGGCTCCTTTAATGGTGATAATTCTGATCTGTCTGTATGTTGGAACCATTGGGCTATTTGCTAAGAAGCCATCTGGATTTATTCCCAATGAAGATGCTGGAGTATTTTTGATGGGTGTTACTTTGCCAGAGGGAGCCTCTGCAGTGCGTACTGATGCATTAATCAAAAGAGTTACCGAGACCATACTGAAAAAATACCCGGAGGTAAAAAATGTTACATCAATTGGGGGTATCAACATCCTTAACAGATCATTCAAATCTAATGCTGCCACATTCTTTGTACAGTTAAAAGACTGGGATGACAGGCCGGGTGATGTAGCTACCACGATTGCCAGCATTTCGCAGGAGTTTAAAGGCGACAAAGACGGTAGTGTAATAGTTGTCGCGCCACCTCCCATTCCAGGATTGGGTATTAGTGGTGGTTTCTCGTTGCAGATCCAGGAAAAACAAACCGGCGATATAAAACAATTTGAAGCCAACGTAGGGAAATTTCTTGCAGCTGCCAATCAGAGACCGGAAATTGCGATGGCCTATACCCTATTTAACGCCAGAACTCCAAATTATCAGGTCCATGTTGATCGTGACCAGGCTAAGAAAATGGGTGTTTCAATAGGCACCGTCTATAGCACTATTTCCGCATATCTTGGAAGTAGCTACGTAAACGACTTTACTAAGTATGGACGAAATTTCCGCGTTGTTACCCAAGCCGACACCAATTTCAGAAAAGGTATTGAGAGCCTGAATGGTCTGTATGTTAAAAATTCATCGGGAGTCTCTGTTCCCTTAAGCTCTATAGTAAGCTACAACATAGTAGAGAAAGCTTCCATTATTAACCACTTTAACTTATTCAGATCTATTGAGGTAACCGGAGCTGCTAAACCCGGCTTTAGTTCTGGCGATGCCCTTACGGCAATGGAGGAAGTGGCAGCACAAACCCTACCGGCAAATTATTCCTATAATTTCTCTGGTTTGAGTTTAGAGGAAAAGGAAGCGGGTAACAGTACCACATTAATCTTTGCACTGATTATTGTTTTCGTATTCCTGCTACTCGCCTCACTATATGAAAGCTGGTCTGTTCCATTCTCTATCCTTCTGGCGGTGCCACTTGGTTTGTTTGGAGCTATTCTGGCACTTACATTTTTGCCAAAACTCGACAATAACATATATGCACAGGTTGGTTTGATTACGCTGATAGGTCTTTCTGCAAAAAATGCGATCCTGATTGTCGAATTTGCGAAAGAACGTGTGGATTGGGGTATGGAGTTAATTGCGGCTACAATTGAAGCAGTAAAGCTTCGTTTACGTCCAATTATCATGACATCTCTGGCCTTTATATTAGGAGTTATTCCATTGATTATTTCTCATGGTGCAGGTGCAGTCTCAAGGATGACCATCGGCTGGACAGTTGCTGCCGGTATGCTTTCGGCAACCATCCTTGCCATATTTATTGTTCCTGTGTTATTTGTGCTAATTACCAAGCTAGCTTATGGTAAAAAGAAACTTGCAGAATTGCAGGCTTCTTATAAACCAGAAGAACATAAAGATACTTTACATGCTGATTAAGCTGTAAAGAGCAAGGTTTAAACACGGAAAAAGCTGACCATATGGTTGGCTTTTTCTGTATACAAGTATTTGATAATGGATGTATTTTATTACATTACCTACCTGTTTAATCAGCATCCATATAGTTAGTTTTATTATGCGAAAATCAACACTATTAAAAACCTTGTTTAGTATCGCAAGTTTTACCCTTGCATCATTTCAAAATATATCCGCTCAGCAAAAACCCAATATTGTTTTTGTATTAACAGATGATATGGGCTACGCTGATTTAAGCTGCTATGGTAATCCGGTTATTGAAACTCCTTTTTTAGATCAGATGGCTGCCAAAGGAGTTAAAGCAACCAATTTTGCACTGGCATCTCCAACCTGTTCGCCATCACGTGCGGCCTTTCTTACCGGTCGATACCCTACCAGATACAATATCCCTGCGCCTTTAGGGCCTGGTTCCAATCAGGGTTTACCTGCCTCAGAGCTTACAATGGCCGAAATTTTAAAAACAGGCGGGTATAAAACCAACATGATTGGTAAATGGCATTTGGGCGATAAAAAGGCTAACCTGCCAATGGAACAAGGTTTTGATAATTATTACGGATTGCTATATAGCCACGATTACCGCAGCCCATATGTGCAAACCGATACTACCATCAAACTATACCGGAACTATAAACCCGAAGTTTATCAACCTGCCGATAGCTCGTTGACATCACTATACAACAATGAAGCTATAAAGTACATTAAAAAACAAAAAAAGGGAGAGCCTTTCTTTTTATATCTTGCCTACAACATGCCTCATTTGCCTGTATATTTTGCTGCCCACAAGAAAAACAGCGACTTAACACATGGCGGGGAACTTGGTTACGTTATAAACGAAATGGATAGGGGTTTAAACCAAATCTGGAAAACATTAGAGCAACAGGGCTTAGCCGACAATACTATTTTTATTTTTACGAGCGATAATGGACCCTGGACTAACTATCCTGAAAGGATGGCTGGAGATGGTAAAACCCGACAGAACCATGCCGGGTTTGCCGGAGTATTTCGAGGCAGTAAGGCCACTACTTATGAAGGTGGCACAAGGGTTCCATTCATTTTATACTGGAAAGGGCACACCCAAGCGCAGGTTCAGAAACAACTTTTTAGCAGTGTTGATTTATTACCTACCCTGGCCGAATGGAGTGGCACTAAACTGCCCGATGGTCTTAAAATTGATGGGCAATCAGTAGCTCCATTATTTACTAAAAAAAATGCTTCGTTCCAGCATCAGCCGATTTACTACGTCCATTACGGTGTTCCGGAAGTAGCCCGCGTGGGAGATTGGAAACTTAGAAGAACTAAAGAAAGCGGAATAGAATTATTCAATCTGGCAGAAGACCCTTCAGAACGGGTAAATTCAAATAATGATTATCCGGAGGAATCCAAAAAACTATTAAAAATATTAGACAATTATCCTGACAGGTAGGGTTTTAGCGTGGGTTGAATAAACCTTGCTAGGGCCTTTGGAGGGCCTTTAGCCCCATCAAGGCCCTAGCAAGGCCCTGTCAACTACAGTCTATAATTAAAGTGCATTTAGTTTGTCGCTCAGCAACTTAGTCACTTCGTTAAAATAGCGTTTACGGCCATAGCCCATTACCCAACGAATACCACCTAAAGCATTCGTAATAAAAACTTCTTCAGCTTCTTTCAACACTTCTGGGTTTATTTGTGCTTGTATTACAGGAATTTCGTTGGTTTTGGCAATATTCATTACCACATTTCTCATTACTCCTGCAATACAACCTTCTGTTAAAGCCGGTGTATAAATCTGTTTATCGTAAACCACAAAAATATTAGAACTGATGCTTTCGCATAAAAATCCATTTTGATTCAAGATAAAGGCTTCGTCCAGGTTATATTGTTTTTTATACAACCCAGCCATTACATAAACCAAAGAATTACATGTTTTATAATTTGAGAGCTTGTCAACAGGCTTAGTAAGTTCATCAAATACGTCTACAATTAATCCTTTTTTATTGAGTTCGTATGTGCTTTCGATTAATGCTGATGCCTCCAATACATATCCCGATTTGTTGCTGTTTGGCGTATACAACCCATCGCCTGCCCTGTAAACAGACAATCGGAACCTTACATTATCTTTAAGCTTGTTCTTTTTACAAAGCTCATTTGTTTTTTGTTTCAGAAAATATTCATCGAACAAGGTTGCTCCTTCCATTTTAAGGGCTTTCATCCCTGCCCTTAACCTATCGGCATGTAATTCGGCAAACTTGAGTTTGCCGTTACTCATTCTCATGGATTCAAAAAGACCATCGCCATACCTGAAACTGCGGTTATCAGCAGTAATAATAGGTTGATTTTTTAATATAAATTCGTCGTTATGTAAAATGTACTCTTGCTGCATTTATTGAGGCTCTACAATATAGTTTCTCCATTTATTTAAAGCTGTATCGAAATCGGGTGGCAAAGGTGCTTCAAATTCCATATACTTTTTAGTAGTTGGATGAATAAAACCTAAAGTTTGCGCATGTAAAGCCTGACGCGGTAAAATATTAAAGCTGTTTTGCACAAACTGCTTGTATTTATTAAAGGTAGTGCCTTTTAATATCTTATCCCCTCCATAGTTTGCATCATTAAATAATGGGTGCCCTATATGCTGCATGTGTGCCCTGATTTGATGTGTTCTTCCCGTTTCAAGTTGACAACTAATTAATGTTACATATCCTAAACGTTCCAGAACGGTATAATGTGTTACAGACCACTTACCTTTTTCTTCATCATCATAAACATCCATCACTATTCTATTCTTAGCACTACGGCCAATATAACCCGTTACAGTACCATCCTGCTCTATATCGCCCCAGGCTAAAGCAACGTATTTACGGGTAATGCTATGATCAAAAAACTGCTTGGCAAGTTTGGTCATAGTGATTTCGTTCTTACTAATAAGTAATAAACCTGATGTATCTTTATCAATACGGTGCACCAAACCGGGCCTACCCTCATTACCTGGTAATTGTGGCAATTGCTCAAAATGAAAGGCAAGCGCATTTACCAATGTACCTGTATAGTTATTATATCCGGGGTGAACCACCATTCCGGCTGGTTTATTTACTACTAAAAGATCAGCATCCTCATAAACAATATCTAATGGAATATCTTCCGGATAAACTTCTGTGTCTCTTGGAGGATGTGGAAATACAACAGATATTTCATCTGCCGGCTTAACCTTATAACTTGGTTTTACTGTTTTTTGATTAACAAGAACATTTCCGGCATCTATTGCGTTTTGAATGCGGTTACGGGAAGCATTTTCTACCCTATACATTAAAAACTTATCAATGCGCAATAAAGACTGTCCTTTATCAACAACAATGTTCAAATGTTCATACAGATCCTGCTCCTCTAATTCTACCCCGCTATTGTTGTTTTCCATTAAAATTGTGTTTTATTTCTATTAATTAATCATTAAATGCTCCTGCATTATCCCTCAATTTTAATATTTCGGGGTTTTAGTGATTTCGTTTTGCAAAACTAATCTTTAGCAACAACATATTTAGAAAAGAAATTGGCCTATTATTTGAGAAGTGCATGATCCAGACTAAATAATTTTACTATGAAAAATTTTACTGAGAACATAAAAGTAATTCTTAACTTCTTTCCTTATTTGATTAAAAAAATCTACTTCAAGCATTAATTAACACTGTTTAATAAAAGGCTATTTATATTTGTACAATGTTTACAAATATTTATAGCCCTATACATCAATTAAAGCACACTGCGAGAAACCAGGTCTTGGTTAAAAGAGATGATTTAATTGATCCTTATATTTCTGGGAATAAATGGCGTAAGCTAAAATACATCTTAAAAGATGTACAGAAAAGTAATAAAAATCACATTGTTACCTTTGGTGGAGCTTTTTCTAATCACCTCGTGGCAACGGCAGCTGCTTGTGCGAGGGCTGATCTAAAAAGTACAGCCTTTGTGCGTGGCGAAGTGGTAAGCAATGAAATGCTATTGCTTTGCAAGCTGTTTGGTATGAATTTAATTTTTACCGACAGAGACAGTTACAGAAACAAACGTTTACTATTTGATTCTCATTTTGGAACGGATCCCGATGTCTATTTTGTTGACGAGGGCGGGGCCGGCACGGAAGCGGTTAGGGGCTGTGCAGAGGTTATTGCTGAATTGCCTCAAGAGGTAGATCACCTATTTTGTGCTGCAGGAACAGGAACCACTGCTGCAGGTCTGTTAAAAGGAATTCATCAGCGTAAGTTAAAAACCCAACTTCACGTAGTGCCCGTTTTAAAAGGCGGCGACTTTATTGCGGATGAGATTTATAAACATACCGGGAATATTGAACAACTGGTTATGCATACGGATTATCATTTTGGTGGATATGCCAAAACCCCTCCTGCTTTGATTGAGTATATTAAAAATTTTGTAGCTGATGAGGGGATGCTTATTGACCCGGTATATACCTCAAAAATGTTCTTCGCTATTGATGACCTCATCAGTAATAGATACTTTAAAAAAGAAGAGAAAATAATTGCCATCCATACCGGTGGTATACTGGGAATCTGGGGTATGAAAGACAAGTTTATTTATTAACACTTGTTAGACCGAAATAGATTCTATTTCAAAAACATACTTTAAACTGTTTAAACCTAGTTTTTAGTTCTAAGGGTTCAAATAGTGCCCGCATTTGTTAATTTGGGGGTTTTTATTACATTTGATACATATCAAAACATAGAAATTATGTATCAACTAACTGTAGCTCCAGACCAGGTAAATGAAACTTTAAGCAAACACATTTTAGCAGATGGTTTTGACCTTACCTACGATATGGAAAAAAGCCAGGGGGCTTATATTTATGATTCGAAGTATAATCGTTCTCTGCTCGATTTTTTTACTTGTTTTGCGTCTGTTCCTCTAGGCTACAACCATCCCAAAATGGTAAACGATGAGGCTTTCAAAAAAAACCTTCTGCAGGCGGCACTAGCCAATCCTTCTAATTCTGATGTATACACGCAACAATACGCTCAGTTTGTAGATACCTTTGCAAAAATTGGTATCCCTTCCTATTTACCTCATGCTTTTTTTATTGCAGGAGGCGGACTCGCGGTTGAAAATGCCCTTAAGGTAGCTATGGACTGGAAGGTTCAAAAGAATTTTGCTAAAGGATATAAAGAAGAAAGGGGTTTTAAAGTACTTCATTTCGAAAAAGCTTTTCATGGCAGAACCGGTTATACTTTAAGTTTAACCAATACGCTTCCTGATAAAACCAAATGGTTTGCTAAGTTCGATTGGCCAAGAGTATCTGTTCCGGTAGTAAAATTCCCATTGGAGGGCAATAACTTAAGTACGGCTGTTGAAACAGAAGAAACATCAATTGCTCAGATAAAACAAGCTTTTGCCGATAATAAAGACGACATCTGTGCAATTATTGTTGAGCCAATTCAATCTGAAGGTGGAGATAACCATTTACGCGAAGAATTTTTAATACAGTTAAAAGCATTGGCAGATGAAAATGATGCATTCCTGATCTACGACGAGGTGCAGACCGGAGTTGGCCTTACAGGTAAATTTTGGTGCCATCAGCATTATAGCGAAAAAGCCCGTCCGGATATTATTGCATTTGGTAAAAAGATGCAGGTATGTGGAATTCTGGTAGGAAACAAAGTTGATCAGATAGATAGTAATGTATTTAAAGTACCTTCCAGAATTAACTCAACCTGGGGTGGCAATTTAGTAGATATGGTTCGCTCCTCGCAGATCCTTCAAATTATTGCTGAAGATAACTTATGTGATAACGCTGCAGTTGTTGGCCAATATTTAAAAGAAGGCCTGCAAACACTAGCCGGAAAGCATGATAAAGTAACCAATGTGCGAGGTAAGGGTTTACTTTGTGCTTTCGACTTTCCAAACAAAAACATGCGCGATGAGTTTATCAAAAAAGGAATGCAGCATAATGTAATGTTTTTAGGCTGCGGAAATCAGACCATCAGATTCAGACCTGCGTTATGTATGGAGAAAAAACATATTGACGAAGGTTTAGCTATCATGGAAACCATTCTACCAGCGTTATAATGCAGAGAAAATATTTCAACATCCTGCTGGGCGTTATTGTTTTGGTTTTAGTGGGTTGGATGTTAAAAGGTACGTTTACCCAACCTGGAACAGATGGATTAAAAGGCGAATTCAAGGAAATTGCACACTATAGGAACGACAACAATACAGGCCCTATACAGTATGTATTTGCTGTTACCGTAAAAGACTCGGTTTGGAATGAAATGATAACCTATGGCAACTTTAAACCTCATCATAAAGGAGGAAATACTAAAGTCTATTATTTTTTGGAGGGCACACCAGTGCCAGACAAATTATATGCAGGTAAAGTAAATTTCGACACCAGTTTTAATAAATATTGTATTGCCCTTTATGAAAAAACTGCCATGGGCAATACAAGTATCGAAAAGGCTCCTTTTAAGTGATTACACAAAAGCTGAAAAACCGGTTATAGCACGCCCCACAATAAGGGTATTGATCTCCTTGGTTCCTTCGTAAGAATAAATAGCTTCTGCATCAGCTACAAAGCGGGCTACATCGTATTCCAGTAAAATACCGTTACCTCCCATAACTTCACGTGCTCTGCTTACCACATCGCGTGTGCGCATTGAACAGAAAACTTTGGCTAATGATGCATGCTCATCTGTAAGGAGGTTCTGATCCTGTAATTGAGACAACCGGAAACAGAGTGTCTGCATTGCCGTAAGATTGGAGAGCATTTCTACAAGGTGGTTTTGTATCAATTGGTAGGATGCAATAGGTTTACCAAATTGTTTTCTTGTTCTGGTGTATGCAAGCGCACTTTCATAAGCACCTCTGGCACACCCTACGGCTTGCCATGCCACTCCTGCCCTGGTCATCTTTAACACCTTTGCGGTGTCTTTAAATGAATTGGCATTTTGTAAACGATCTTCTTCGTCAACCTCACAATTGGTAAGTGTTATAAGCCCGTTTTGTACAATCCTTAACGCCATCTTGTCCTGCATTTTCTCAACAGCAAATCCTTTTGTACCTTTTCTAACCAAGAAACCTTTTACCTCATTATCGTCTACATCTCTTGCCCATATTATGGTAACATCTGAAAAGGTAGAATTTCCTATCCATTTTTTTTGTCCATTCAATATCCACTTGCTGCCTTGTCGCTTAGCTGTTGTGGTTAACCCGCCTGCAACGCCAGAACCCACTTCCGGCTCAGTTAATCCAAATGCTCCAATTATTTTCATCTGTTGCATATCTGGTAACCATTGCCGCTTTTGCGCGTCGGATCCTAAAAGATATATCGATCCCATGGCCAACCCGCTCTGTACACCAAAAAAGGTAGACATAGAGGTATCTACTCTGGCCATTTCCATTGCCAGCATACCTTCCATAAGGTTTGATTTGTTGGGACATCCGTAGCCTTGATAAGTCAAACCACAAATATTTAGTTCTGCAATTTTAGGAATAAGCTCAAAAGGAAATTCGGCTTTAAGCCAGTATTTATTAACTACCGGCTTTACTTCTTTTTCCAGAAATGCTCTTACTTTTAACTGCAGAGCTCTATCTTCATCTTTTAAAGCTTCATCACCCAGATGGTAAAAATCGCCTTCAATAGGAGGTAGTTCTCTTTTTTTATGAGGTGTTCCTATCACCTTCATGAGCCCCTGCAATTGGGTTTCATCAAGGTTAGACACGGATTCTACAATTTTAGGTAAGTCTACCTTTTTAGAAAGCTCTTCAAGTTTTTTAAAATCTACACTTTTAAAAAGGGTATACGCGTTCTTTAGAGAAGAAAATATATTGGCCATATTAAACTGTTTATATATAAAACAGAAATTAAGTGTTTTTGTTGGAATATGGCCAATAATATATGTTGATTAGATAAGATCGAAAAGACTGTTTACGCCTAAAAGTTTACGACAGGTAAAGCCTTCGGCGTAGGTTGTGCCAATAGACTTACCAAACTCACGCGCCCGCCCAATTACACTTTCAAAAAAATCCGGAGAAGAAATATAGGTATCTGGTCCGTCCAGTTCAGGGTTGAAGAATTGAGTTTTAAATGCCTTTATTGAGGCTAACTTGGTTTCAATATATGGGGTAATATCGATAATGATATCTGGTTTAATATAACGATCCTGAATGTATTGGAATTGCAATCGTGGTCGCCATGCTTGTTGTTGCACTCCGTTAAGCTCGGTAGCTATCTTTGGCAATCCCGACAGAAAGCACGCATCATTAGCAAGATCTCCGGCCCTGCCATGATCGGGGTGTCTATCGTGCAATGCATTGGTTAAGATAATCTCTGGCTGATACTTGCGGATCATTTTAACAACTTCGAGTTGATGTTCTTCATCATTCTTAAAGAAACCATCTTTAAATCTTAGGTTTTCACGCGCCTGGATACCAAGTATTTTAGCCGAATCAGCGGCTTCTTCATCTCGTGTTTCTGCTGTACCTCGTGTGCCGAGCTCTCCTCTGGTAAAATCGACTATTCCTACTTTTTTACCTAGGGCAATGTGTTTGGCTATAGTTCCTGAACATCCCAATTCTGCGTCGTCTGGATGAACGGCAAGCACCAATATATCTAACTTCATGATGTGTATAGTTTATAAAAGATTGCTTTAAAGCAATTTCTGTATTTTCTTTTTTACTTTGGATGAAAGTGGTGTGGTAAATGGGAAAAAATAATCTACTACCTCACCATCTCTATTGATTAAATACTTGTGGAAGTTCCATCTCGGGGTTGATTTTTGGGTCAGAAATTTGAAAAGTGGATGCGCATGGCTTCCACGAACCATTATTTTATCGAACACAGGGAACTTAACGCCATAGTTAACCTCGCAAAAGGTATCTATTTCTTTTCCATCCAGAGGTTCCTGCCTGCCAAAATCGTTCGACGGAAAACCCAGTACTTCGAAACCCTGGGCATTATATTCATCTCTTAAATCTTGTAATTCTTTTAGCTGAGGCGCAAAACCGCATGCAGATGCAATATTTACAACCAGAAGTACTTTATCTTTATAATCAGAAAGGTTTTTGTCGGAACCATTAATCAGTTTTGCTTTAAATTGATGTATACTTTTGGATTTATCAGCCATAGGTTCTATTGATAAAACCCTGAAGAAATAATGATGGATTCGATATCTCTCTCTTCTTGCGGGTTATACGTACTTTTCAAATTATGCCCTACTACCCTCGCAACAGATTGGTAAAGGAACGCGGTAAAACCTCCCTTAGTTTCTTTCACAATATCGTAGGTTGTTCTGCCCAGTTCACGATCGATCAGTTTGGTAAGTATTTGACCCTGGGTTATGGTAAGTTCTTTTATTTCTCTGTTAAACATGTCTTTAATTTCTTTGTCACATTGTTTAACAAGCTTTTTCTGTTCCCTTTTTTCTTGTGTTAGTGCCAAATCCTTTTCCAGTTGCTCATATCGTTGTTTTGCATAAAGAGCATAAGGCATAACCTTCATCACATTATACCTCAATCTGCTATAGGCAGCACGCTCGGCCGGGGATTTGAATATTCTGACACCATATATAACAACCTCATGTAAAGGTATCCATGGTATCATCTCCCCATTATCATTAGTTCCGGCAACACGAATCGTATCATTTTTTCCAAGTACAGGCATTTTTATGGTAACGCCATTAACCTGCGCCCTAACCTGGGCACCGCTAATAATGACAATTAACAGAATAAATAACCTATAAAATTTCATAAATTTATACCCCTATAAAGGTAAAGCTAATTTATATTTTAGTTTTCATTTTCAACTCTAATATAATCTTTTAACGATAAAGAGCCATATTTTTTACGTAAATAATACAATACAAGTCAAATAATGACAAACTTAAATTTGGAAGAATTATTGCTCATATTAGTTACATCTTTATAAAAAACTTATATTGATAAAAGGGAGCGTAATCAACCGGGCAAACCAGCTCAACCGTTAATTACAAAAAACTAGTAGTAAAGCAATAACATGGAGGCTGTAGCTGGCAGAATTCATAACAACCAAAAAAGGAAACACGAATGAAAAACGCTTTAGTGATTGATTTAGAAGCAGAGAAGCAAGAGATCCTAAAAAGATACAGGGCACTTTTACGCGCCTGTAAGCCGACACTTCAAAGGGGGGATAAAAAGGAAATCAGAAAAGCATTTGACATGGCTTTGGAAAGCCACAAAAACATGCGTAGAAAATCTGGAGAGCCATATATTTACCACCCTATTGCCGTGGCTCAGATTGCAGCAGAAGAAATTGGACTTGGAACCACCTCCATAGTATGCGCATTGCTACATGATGTGGTAGAAGATACAGACATTACGCTTGAAGATATAGAACGTGAGTTTGGAAAGAAAACAGCAAAAATTATTGATGGGCTAACCAAAATATCGGGCGTATTTGATTACAATAGTTCTTTGCAGGCAGAGAATTTCAGAAAAATGTTGCTTACCCTGGCCGATGATGTAAGGGTAATTTTAATTAAGCTGGCCGACAGACTGCACAACATGCGGACTATGGATTTTATGCCAAGGCAAAAACAATTAAAGATTGCTTCTGAAACCATTTACCTCTATGCCCCCCTTGCGCACAGGCTGGGTTTATATGCCATTAAGTCTGAACTGGAAGATCTTTCAATGAAATATCTTGAGCCAGATACTTATAAATACATAGCAACTCAGTTAAATGAGAAAAAAGCTGAACGAACTTTATTTATTAAAAGGTTTGTTGAGCCTATAAATGAAATACTGGCAGAACAAGGTTTAACAGCTGATATTTACGGCAGACCGAAGTCTATCCATTCGATATGGAATAAAATGAAAAGTAAAAACATTCCTTTCGAAGAGGTGTATGATCTTTTTGCCATCAGAATTATATTAGACAGTGCACCTGAACATGAAAAAGCGGATTGCTGGAAAGCATACTCTATTGTAACGGATCTTTATCGCCCTAATCCGGATAGGTTGCGCGACTGGGTTTCTTCTCCAAAAGGAAATGGCTACGAATCGTTGCACACTACTGTTATGGGGCCTAAAGGTCAGTGGGTAGAAGTACAGATCCGTACACAGCGAATGAATGAAATTGCCGAAAAAGGATTTGCTGCACACTGGAAATACAAGGAATCCTCTAACGACAATGGTCTGGACCAATGGATCATGAAGGTAAGAGAGATGCTAAATAACCCTGAAGCTAATGCTTTAGATTTTCTCGACGACTTTAAGATGAATTTATTCTCTGATGAGATCTTCATTTTTACTCCAAAAGGTGCGTTACTACAATTACCGCTAGGTGCAACAGCGCTTGATTTTGCCTTTGAGATACATACTGACGTAGGTGCAAAATGTATTGGAGCTAAGGTAAATCATAAGCTTGTACCGCTTTCATATAAGCTGCAAAATGGCGATCAGGTAGAAATTATCACTTCTAGCAAGCAAACACCAAAAGAGGACTGGCTTAACATTGTTGTAACAGCAAAAGCTAAATCTAAAATCAAGTCGTCTTTAAAAGAGGAAAAAAGAAAGATAGCAGATCTGGGGAAAGAAACTTTGGAGCGAAAGCTTAAATCTTTAAAAATCACTTACAATACAGATAATTTAAACAAGCTTACTTATTTCTTTAAGCTACCATCAACCCAGGAGCTTTTTATAGCCGTTGCAAATGGCAAAATTGAAGTAAAAGACCTAAAAGATTACCTTGCAAGCGAGAAGGAGATTGAAAATAGAGGCGCTGATAGAAATGATCACCAGAAGATTGAAACCCTGCTCAACAAGGTAAAAGGTCCTGAATCTGATACCTTATTGATTGGAGAAGACCTGCAAAAAATAGATTATACTTTGGCTGCATGTTGTAATCCAATACCGGGAGATGATGTATTTGGATTTGTAACCGTAAATGAAGGAATTAAAATCCATCGTACAAATTGCCCTAATGCAGCGCAATTAATGGCTAACTATGGGTATAGGGTTGTTAAAGCAAAATGGAACAAACAACAAGAGCTTACATTTTTAACGGGCTTACACATTATTGGAATAGATGATGTGGGATTAATTAACAATATTACAAAAGTTATCTCTAATGATTTTAAGGTAAACATGCGTTCTATCACTGTAGATACCGATAATGGTATTTTTGATGGTTCAATAATGATCTTTGTAAATGATAAGGAGCACTTAGACAACCTGATCGAAAATCTGCTTCGGGTGAAAGGTGTAACGGGAGTTACTCGCTTTGACGCCTAAAATTGCTAAAAAATCATAGAGTTTTATATAAAAAATGGTACCTTTGAAAGGAGTTTAAAAACTATGTCTACAAACCACAACAGCGAGTTGGTAAGAAAGATTTTCGAAGCCTATCTCGAAAATAAAAGCCTGAGAAAAACACCGGAGCGTTTTGCCATCTTAGAAGAAATCTATTCAAGAGATGATCATTTCGATGTAGAGACCCTCTATATCCATATGAAAAACCAAAAATACCGTGTTAGCAGGGCTACAGTATACAATACTTTAGAGTTATTGGTTTCATGTGATTTGGTTACCAAACATCAGTTTGGCAAAAACATGGCTCAGTTTGAAAAATCATACGGTTATCATCAACATGATCACATCATCTGTATTGATTGCGGTAAAGTTGTAGAATTCTGCGACCCGCGTATTCATCAGATCCAGAGTATGGTTGGCGAACTGTTAAAGTTCGAGATCAAGCATCACTCTTTAAATCTTTACGGCGTTTGTTTTGATTGCTCTGCTAAAGCATCAATGGAAAATCAGAATGCCGCTATTAAACATGCAAGTTAAAATTCAATTATTATATTTCCATTTTTAAATTTAAATAATGACGCAAGTAGACGTGCTTCTTGGCCTGCAATGGGGCGACGAAGGCAAGGGTAAAATTGTTGATGTATTAAGTCCACAATATGATTTGATAGCTCGTTTCCAAGGCGGTCCGAACGCCGGACATACTTTAGAGTTTGATGGTAAAAAATTCGTTTTGAATACCATACCATCAGGTATCTTTAACGAAAAAACAATGAATCTAATTGGAAATGGTGTGGTTATAGACCCAATCATTTTAAAAAGAGAATTAGATAACCTACAGAAAGCCGGTCATGATCCGGTTGCAAAAGGTAAACTTGTTATTGCACGTAAGGCACATTTAATTTTACCTACTCACCAATTGCTGGATGCAGCAAATGAGCAAAAAATGGGTAAAGATAAAATCGGTTCCACTTTAAAAGGAATTGGCCCAACTTATATGGACAAAACAGGCCGTAACGGACTGAGAGTTGGTGATACTACTCTTCCTGATTTTAAAGAGCGTTATAACAAATTGGTTGAAAAACATAAAGAGATACTTTCTCATTATGATTTTGAATATGACCTTACTGAAAAAGAGGCTGCTTTCTTTGAGGCAATTGACTTCATTAAAAATATTCCTCATGTTGACAGTGAGCACTTTGTTAACGGATATTTAAAAGAAGGAAAAACTGTTCTTGCTGAAGGTGCACAAGGAACCTTATTAGACGTTGACTTTGGATCTTATCCTTTTGTAACTTCTTCTAACACTACCACTGCAGGCGCTTGTACTGGTTTAGGTATTGCTCCTAATAAAGTTGGAAGTGTTTATGGTATTTTCAAAGCTTATTGCACAAGAGTTGGTGGTGGTCCGTTCCCTACTGAACTGGATGATGAGGTTGGAGAGACTTTACGTCAGGTTGGCCATGAATTTGGTGCAACAACTGGTCGTGCCCGTCGTTGTGGATGGATAGATCTTCCGGCACTTAAATATGCAATTATGCTTAATGGTGTTACTGAATTAATTATGATGAAGGCTGACGTATTAGATGGTTTTGATACCATTTATGCCTGCACACATTATGAGCATAATGGCGAAACTATTGATTACATGCCGTATGACATTATCACAGTAAAACCTACACCGGTTTTAAAAGCTATTGATGGCTGGAAAACTGATGTTACTAAAGTAAGTAAGATTGAAGAGATACCAGCTAAACTTAGCGAATACATCGCTTTCTTAGAAAAAGAACTTGAAGTTCCTGTTAAATATCTTTCTGTAGGACCCGATAGAGTACAAACACTTATTTTGAATTAATTTCTCTGAAATAAAATTGAAAAAGGCGGCTATTTG
>NZ_JABMKW010000007.1 GCF_013204795.1 Pedobacter panaciterrae | reverse complement strand
CACAACCAGAAAAATTAACAGCAAGTTAAAATCCGGTTAATTCTTTATCTTAAAAAACGACGAGCCAGCGCTAATCTATGAAATATGCTACAGCGTAGTACTACATATAAGTATAATACATTATCGCCTATCACCTCACACCAAAAAGACTTACAAACGACAAAAGGTCGTTCAGAGTCGTTTCAAAGTCGTCTATGAGTCGTTGGAAAGTCGTTAAAAAAATATACTAGTACTGACCTGTAGATAACAATACCAGAGTACAAGCCTCTATCGGCTCAATATCATTTGCCAACAGCAATTCTTCCAGTTCCTGATTTTCAGTTCCAGGATTAAAAATAACTCGTTTAGGTTTTGTTTCCAGTATATAGTTATAGTAACCACTCTGCAAATGCGGACCTATATATAAGGTAACCGTATCAATGTCATTATGCAGATGCCCTGGTTGCTCAATCTCTTCTCCGGCCACAGCTCCTTTTTTTATACCAACATTGATAATGTTGTGCCCTTTTGATTTAAGCATATGCGCAGCTTTATAGGCATATCTATCCGGATTGGGGCTCGCCCCTATAATTAATGTTTTTTTCACAATCTAAAATTTTAATAACAATGAGATTTGCCCTGCATGATAAGCATGATGCTGCACCAAACCATTGAATAACTCAAAATAATTCACTCTAGGTCCCGAAACCTGATTAACCGTTGTTCTCCATTGGTCTTCAGAAATTTCCCTCGCAAGATTAAGCAGTTTTTCATTAGCTAAACGAAAATCACTTAAAATGGCATCCCACTCCTGCATTGTTTCTTCTTTAGCCATAGGCCAATCGCCTTTTTCAGGTTCCTTGGCCAAGTTACCTTCCAGCCTCGAAAATACTTCTTCCGTCCATGAAGTTAAGTGCAATACAAGTTCAGCAATGGTATGTGCAGTTGGAATTGGTCGTTTAAATATTTGATCTTTACTTACCGACGAAATAATAGCGGATACACTGTTGCCGTGCCAGGCATCCCCACTATATCCTTTTCTAAGCTCATTTGCGAAATCAATCATACGAAAACAACAAATAAAAGGTAAATGTGTTTAGCTAAACTTTAAAACTGCATTTGCACAATTAACACCGTCAATTGCAGCCGATACTATACCTCCTGCATAACCTGCACCTTCTGCACAAGGATATAAGCCCGCAACCTGTGGATGTTGAAAAGTCTCTTTATCTCTTGGAATCCTAACTGGCGATGAACTTCTGCTTTCTACTCCTACCAAAATAGCCTCATTCGTATAATAACCTTTCATTTTTTTCCCAAACAGGGGCAAAGCATTTTTCAGACTTGATGCAACAAAATCTGGCAGCGTTTCTTTAAGCATTACACTCCGTGTTCCAGGTAAATAAGAATTTTTAGGTAGATCTACTGAAATTCGACCCTCTACAAAGTCAACCATCCTTTGGGCAGGCGCAACCAGATCTCCCCCACCAAGCCTGAAAGCAGTTTTCTCTATTTCCGCCTGAAAATGCATCATTCTTAGCGGATAGTCGCCCTTAACATCATCAAGCGTTATTTGCACTACCGTTCCGGAATTCGCATATGGATTATTCCTTTTTGATGGCGACCATCCATTAACAACTATTTCATCAGCATACGTTGCACAAGGGGCAATTATCCCTCCCGGGCACATACAAAACGAGAACACGCCTCTGGCACCAACCTGCTCAACTAAACTATAATAAGCCGGAGGCAAAAATTCACTCCGGATATCGCAATGGTATTGAGCCGCATCTATAATAGACTGAGGGTGCTCTATTCTTACTCCCAAGGCAAATGGTTTGGCTTCAACAAGGATATTCTTTTTATGAAGCAATTCATAAATATCTCTTGCTGAGTGCCCGGTGGCTAGAATAACAGCGTCAGACAATAGTTTCTCTTCTCCGTTAATCTCTACACCTTTTATCTTTCCAAAATCAATTAAAACGTCCGTTACTTTTTGGTCGAAACGCACCTCCCCTCCTGCATTTAAAATTGTTTCTCTAATTGCAGTAATTATATGGGGCAATTTATTTGTACCGATATGGGGGCGGGCATCAACAAGAATATCTTCCGCAGCGCCGTGCTGAACAAAGGCCTGAAGCACTTTATTAATATCCCCACGCTTATTGGATCGGGTATATAATTTTCCATCTGAATAAGTTCCGGCTCCCCCTTCACCATAACAATAATTAGATTCAGTATTTACAATACCTTCTTTGTTTATTGCTGCTAAATCCCTCCTTCGTTGTTTTACGTCCTTACCACGTTCAAGCACTATTGGTTTTAATCCGTTTTCGATACACTGAAGTGCTGCAAATAATCCGGCCGGACCAGCACCCACAATAACCACATGTTTCGCATTGCTAACATTCTTATAGTTAACAACAAACGATTCGGTTAATAACGGTTCATCGATAAATGTTCTTACCTGTAGCCTGTATATTACTTTTCTTGAACGGGCATCAATTGATCTTTTAAGGATTTTATATCCGCCAATTCGGGAAAGATCAATTTTTAAAGCTTCCGAAAGGTTTTTCTTAATCGCAGTTATGTTGTCGGTCTCTTCCGGAGCCAGCGTTATTTCAATGTCTTTTTGCATAATTATCGTCAGGTTTTTATCCTGAATTGATGCAAAGGTACATCTTACAACATTAAAAGATCCTTACTATTTTAAACATTAAATATAAATTTGAAAGCTTCTGACTTCTTTTGGCAGTACACGAATTGTAATTATGTCAGTTATTTTACAGCGAAAAAATTGCTTCATCCTCCCTTCGAAAATTACTTTTCTTGAAAGCGGTTATTTAATCTTTTAAGAATTTTATAGGCTTTACATTGAGAAATACCATCATTTCGGGTTTTCTAAAGGTTTGCACATCGGCGATTTTATCATTGATTTTTGCCAGAGCCAGCGTAATTTAGATGTCTTTTTGCGTTATTGTTGTCAGGTTTTTCTACTGAACTGTAACAAAGGTACAGAAATTGAGTTCTAATGCGTAAATTAACACTGAAAAACAAAACAGAAAAATATGAAAAAAGTAGTTTTAGTAATTGTAGGAATCTTAGTCTTATTAGTGGCAGTAAGTGGTTGTGGTTACAACGGCTTGGTTAAACTGGATGAGGATGTAAAAACCAAATGGGCACAGGTTGAAACACAATATCAACGCCGTTCTGATTTGATCCCTAACCTTGTAAGCACAGTTAAAGGTGCAGCAAAGTTTGAACAGGGTACATTAACTCAGGTTATTGAAGCACGTTCTAAAGCAAGCCAGATCACAATAGACCCTGATAAATTAACTGAAGAGAATATGCAAAAATATCAGGCTGCTCAAGGTCAGTTAAGTCAGGCATTAGGTAAATTGATGGTTTTAACCGAGAACTACCCTGAGCTTAAAGCTACTCAACAGTTTAGTGAATTATCAGCTCAGCTGGAAGGTACTGAAAATCGTATCACAGTAGCGCGTAAAGATTTTAACGAATCGGTTCAAACTTATAATACAAAGGTAAGATCATTCCCTAACAACATTACTGCAGGCATATTCGGATTTAGCCAAAAAGCTGCTTTTAAAGCTGACGCTGGTGCACAAAATGCACCAAAAGTAGAATTCTAATATACCATAACAACATTTAAGGGTAATGTATGTTTAAATGAATAAACATACATTACCCTTATCTTTATAAAAGCAATCCAATTATGGGGCCATTCACAGAACAAGAACAAGAACTAATTTCCCAAACCATATCAGATGCTGAAAAAGCCACTTCAGGCGAAATCAGAATTGCCATAGATAAACATTGCAGCGGCGATGCATTTGAAAAAGCAACATCCTACTTTTCAAAACTTGGGATGGATAAAACATCAAGACATAATGGTGTATTGATATACCTGGCTTATGTAGATCATAAGTTTGCAATAGTTGGTGATAGTGGAATTAATAAAGTTGTACCTACAGATTTCTGGGAAACAACTAAAGTTGCAATGAAAGCTCATTTTGCCTCTGGCAATTTAGCTCAGGGCATTATAGCAGGCGTAATTTTGGCAGGAGAAAAACTTGCAACGTTTTTCCCTTCGCAAAATGACGACATCAATGAACTGCCAAATGACATTATTTTTATGGATCAGAATAAAACCACATAAGCTATGAAAAAATTAATCGTAGCATTATTCTTACTTACAACATCCCTGGTTGGGTTTGCTCAGGATTTTCCGGCAAAGCCGACCAAATTGGTAAATGATTATACAGGAACACTTTCAGCTGATCAATTGCAACAATTGGAACAGAAACTTGTTGCTTTTGATGATTCAAGCTCCACTCAAATTGCAGTAGCTGTATTAAAATCTGTTGGCGACTATGACATTAACGAATATGCGCTTGAATTGGGTAGAAAATGGGGAGTTGGTAGCTCAGGGAAAAATAATGGGATAATGATCGTGGTTGCTCTTGGCGACAGAAAGATCTCTATCCAAACAGGATATGGCCTGGAAGGGGTATTACCAGACATCTATGCCAAGCGTATTATCGAAAACGAGATAAAACCGTATTTTAAAACTGGAGATTACTATCAGGGACTCAATGCAGGTACTGATGCTATTATAAAATATACCAAAGGCGAATACAAAAACGAAAATCCAAAAAGGAAGAATGATGCTGGCAAAGGAGGCAGCATGTTGGCCATCATCATTATCATTGTTGTTATAATCATTATCCTTAGAAGAGGTGGCGGTAGCGGTGGCAGTGGACAAGTTATCAGTGGTCGTGGTGCTGCTGATGCTCTTTTCTGGAGTATGTTATTAGGCGGTGGCCGAGGTTCTGGCGGTGGCTGGGGCGGAGGTAGCAGTGGCGGCGGCGGAGGTGGTGGCTTCGGAGGCTTTGGTGGTGGTAGTTTTGGTGGCGGTGGTAGTAGCGGTAGCTGGTAAAGAATATGTTAAGAAGAGACTTAATTACAGCAGAAATTCAGAAACTTGCGCAAGTTTTAGCCCGTATTATGGGCTTAAAGCTAGAAGGCAAATTGACTGAGGCAGATGATCTGTTAATGGAATCATTGGTAAATAATTTTGGAATAACACCTGAAGAACTATTCTCCAGTAATTCTTCTGAATTTGAGGCACGGTTAACTGAAAAGGAATTCCCTGCCGAAAAATTGGAAATGCTAAGTCAGTTTCTCTACTCTCAATTTGATCCTTCGGTTATTAACCCAAGGAACGATTCTTTTGCTGAGAAGCTATATTTAATATACTACCTGCTGGAAACAAAGCATCACATTATAAACATGACTAATCTTGACCGCCAAAAACTAGTTGATAAATACCTTAATACCTAATATGGAAATAAAAAAATGGCAAAGACTTTCATCAAAATATCTGGTGAAAGAAAGATGGGCGACATTACGTGTGGATACCTGTGATTTACAAAATGGCGTTATAAAAGACGACTATTACGTACTTGAATACCCGAATTGGGTTAATGCCGTAGCAGTAACAGAAGACAATAAAATAATTTTGGTTCGCCAATATCGCCATGGTGCTGATATTATATCCTTAGAAGTTCCTGGTGGCGTCATAGATGGCGATGAATTGCCTGAGGTAGCCATTAAGAGAGAGCTATTAGAAGAAACCGGTTATTCTTTTAAAAGTTCCGAATTGATAGCTACGCTATACCCCAATCCCGCAACATCTACAAATGTTACTTATACCTATTTATTAAAAGGCGGTGTTAAAACTCATGATCAGCACTTAGATGATCATGAAATCCTTAACGTTGAGGAATATACTATCGAAGAGGCTAAACAAATTCTAAAAGACAATAAAATTGATCAGGCATTACATTCAGCTGCATTATTTTATGGGTTAATGAAGCTTGATGTTTTAAAATAAACATTCAATCACAAAAAAAGACCCTGCAAGTAAAACTTGCAGGGTCTTTTTTTGTGATAAGACTTGAGCTCTAATGATTTAGCTCATTTTTAATTTCTTTTGTATGTCGTGTACGTATCCTTTAAACTTCTTATCTGTATCAATCAGATCTTCAACTGTCTGGCATGCATAAATTACCGTGGAGTGGTCTCTTCCTCCAAAGAAAGCTCCAATAGTTTTTAATGATGACTTAGTATGACTCTTGGAAAGATACATGGAAATCTGTCTTGCCTGAACAATTTCACGTTTCCGTGTTTGTGATTTCACCATGTCTACAGGAACTTCAAAATACTCACATACCAATTTCTGGATATATTCCATCGAAATCTCTTTGGACGTATTTTTAATAAAGTTCTTCAACATCTGTTTAGCCAATGCCAAATCGATGTCTTTTTTGTTTAAAGTTGATTGAGCTAGCAGGGAAACCATTGCGCCTTCAAGTTCCCTTACGTTATTGTCAATGTTGTGTGCTACGTACTCCACTACTTCAGAAGGTAATTCAATACCATCTGCATACATTTTCTTTTTAAGAATTGCTATTCTTGTTTCAAAATCAGGAATCTGCAAATCTGCAGAAAGACCCCATTTAAAACGGCTTAACAATCTTTCTTCTAGTCCGGCCAGATCTTTAGGTGCTTTATCTGATGATAAAATAACCTGTTTACCTGATTGATGAAGATGATTAAAGATATGGAAGAATATATCTTGCGTTTTTTCTTTTCCGGCAAAGTTGTGTACATCATCCATGATGATTACATCCATTGCCTGATAGAAATTCACAAAATCATTAATCGTATTGTTCTTTAATGAATCTACAAATTGCTGACAGAATTTCTCACATGAGACATAAATTACCAGTTTGTCTGGCATGTTACGCTTAATTTCATTACCAATAGCCTGCGCAAGGTGTGTTTTCCCTAACCCTACTCCTCCATAAATCATTAAAGGATTAAATGAAGTACCTCCCGGTTTTGCGGCTACGGCATACCCCGCTGATCTTGCTAAACGGTTGCAATCTCCCTCTATGTAATTCTCAAACGTATAGTTAGAATTTAATTGAGGATCAACATTCAGTTTCTTTAAACCCGGAATGATAAAAGGGTTCTTAATGTCTTTGTTTATAGAAACCGGAATTGGCATTGATTGAATCTTCGCCTCTGCCCCATTTCCATTACTCGGCATGTTAGTAGTATAAGGCGATCCCGTATTAGAAGACTTATCCACAACGATGTTATACTCTAACCTTCCCTCATCTCCTAATTGCTTTTTAACTGTCTTACGAAGCAGCCCTACATAGTGTTCTTCCAACCATTCATAGAAGAACAAACTAGGCACTTGTATGGTTAAAACTTTGCCTTCCAATTTCAATGCTGATATCGGTTCGAACCAAGTCTTGAAACTTTGGGTCGGTATGTTATCTTTTATGATTTGGAGACAGTTTTTCCACACTTCTGTACAAGTTTTTTCCATTGTTATTCTATAATTTGTTGGTTTACAGTAACGATACGAGCATAAAAAAACTGCTGTTTCGAGAGATCGAATATTCAAAAAATTATCAACAAAAAAAACTTAATTTTCATTTATTTGGTAACTGCTTAGGTAGCAATAACCTACCCTTCTTAACCTGAATTTTTTGTGTTAATAACTATTTATTAACATCCTTTTTAATATTCTCCAAAAACATTACGTAGTGTGTCCGCTATTTCACCAAGCGTGGAATAGGCCTCTACGGCTGTTAAAATATACGGCATTAAATTCTCGCTCCCCTTTGCAGCTTCCCTTAGGTTCTTCAACGCTTTTTCAACAGCTATGTTATCTCTTTCTGCTTTTAACTTATTTATCTTCTCCGTTTGGATCGTACGGATAGATTCATCTATGGTAAACACCTCGGTTATCCCTTCCTGTTCCTGTGTAAATTTATTTACCCCAACAATAACCCTGGTTGCCTCTTCCACTTCAACCTGGTACCGGTAAGCTGCATCTGCGATCTCGTTCTGGATATACTCATTTTCTATCGCATTTACTGAACCGCCCATGGCATCTATTTTATCTATATACAGCTGCGCTGCCGCCTCAACCTCATCTGTTAATGTTTCTACAAAGTAGGAGCCCGCCAATGGGTCAACGGTATCTGTTACCCCACTTTCAAAAGCAATTACCTGCTGTGTACGCAGAGCGATTTTTGCTGCTGCTTCGGTTGGTAACGACAGCGCCTCATCGTAACCATTTGTATGCAAGGACTGTGTGCCTCCCAAAACTGCAGCCAAGGCCTGATTGGTGACTCTTATTACATTATTAAGTGGCTGTTGGGCTGTAAGTGTTGACCCACCTGTTTGCGTGTGAAAACGAAGCATTTGAGCTTTCTCATCCGTAGCCCCAAGCTCCTTTGTTATTTTTGCCCACATTCTTCTGGCAGCCCTGAATTTGGCAATTTCCTCAAAGAAATTATTGTGGCAGTTGAAAAAGAAAGAAAGTCGTTTAGCAAATACATTAATATCTAATCCCTTCTCTAATGCAGCATTCAAATATGCTTTTCCATTGGCCAGTGTAAAGGCCAGCTCCTGAACGGCTGTTGAGCCTGCTTCCCGGATGTGATAGCCGGAAATGGAAATTGTATTCCATTTCGGTACTTCTTTACTGCAATATTCAAAAATATCGGTAATAATCCTCATAGAGGGTTTTGGCGGGTATATATAAGTCCCCCTTGCGGCATACTCCTTTAAGATATCGTTTTGAATGGTGCCAGATATTTGCTTAATATCAGCCCCCTGTTTTTTAGCCAGGGCTATATACATAGCCAACAAAATCGAGGCTGTAGCATTTATTGTCATAGATGTGGTGATCTTTTGCAGCTCTATCCCATCGAACAAGATTTCTATATCTTTCAATGAATCAATTGCAACACCAACCTTACCAACCTCTCCTTCGGCCATATCGTGGTCAGAATCATATCCAATCTGGGTGGGAAGATCAAATGCAACAGACAGGCCCATTGTTCCTTGCTTAAGCAAATAATGGTACCGTTTGTTAGATTCCTCTGCAGTCGAAAACCCGGCATACTGCCGCATAGTCCACAACCGGCCCCTATACATATCTTTCTGAATCCCCCTGGTAAAAGGAAATTCTCCTGGCACCTCTGTTAAAGGTTTGGCAGTAGTGTATATTTCTTTTATTTCAATACCCGAAGTAGTGGTAAAACTTTTCTCTTTCATAGTTAAAATAACAAATGAATATCCTTTTTAATAAGATCTAATGTTAAATCATAAGGGTTATCAGACATATCAGTCATATGCTGCAGTATTTTTCTACTCAAATCCACACCGGCAGAATCCACAGGCAATCCTCGCGCGGCATTGCTAACCATGGTTAAAGTATCATCCTTAAGTTTACGAACAACATCCCATGTTTGGGCACTTACATATAATTGTTGGGCAACATTATGCTGATATTCAGATCTTATTTCATTAAGTAAAACTGATTGAAGACCTACAACAGAAATACCTTGCTGATGTACTCGGATCAGCAAATTTGCAGGATTAATTCTGTCGACAAAAACAATCAGCCGTTCGTAAGCCTGCAATCGTAACGGAAGGATCTGTAAATGTTCGTCTTTTTTAGGATCTGATGGTTTTGCTTCAACATGTTTTGTGTCCAGATACCTTCTCAGGTCATTTATAAAAAGATAATATCCTGCTGCAACTGTTATAATACCACCGGTGGCTAATGTGGCAACTTCTGTTAAAAAGTTTTGTACGTTCATTCAGCTTTGTTTGAATACAGTAATAATTAGTATAGAGTCTCAGCAAAAATGTACATTTTATTTATATTTACCCCACTATTTGATTTTTTAAATGACGAGATAGAGGTCTCTATTAGAGATAGCTATAGCGCTTTTATAAACAATTATAACTAAATTTGCACTTCCTAATTTTTAATAATATGAGTAATACAGTTGATACAGCATTTGCACCGGTAACTTTTACAGAAGGCGCTGTAAAGGAGCTTTTTAAATTAAAAGATCAGCAAGAAATTTCTGAGGACTTTGGGTTACGCGTAGGTGTTGACGGTGGGGGCTGCTCTGGAATGAGCTATGTACTTGGTTTCGATCAAAAAAAAGAAGGTGATCAGGAATTTATTATCGATGGCATTAAAGTCTTCATGCACAAAGCGCATCAGATGTATTTGATGGGAATGCAGGTAGATTGGCAAGATGGATTAAACTCAAGGGGCTTTACCTTTAGCAACCCAAATGCAAGTAGTACTTGCGGTTGCGGAACAAGTTTCTCAGTTTAAGTTCCTTTTCTTTTGTAACATTATACATGGTCTCGTTGTCTTAACAGCGGGACTTTTTATTTTTATCCCTTTAAGAATATATTTCATCTGAAATGACCTATACCGAAAACGTAAAACTAGCCCTTCAATCAATAAAAAGCAACAGGTTGCGTACCATGCTTACCGCATTGATCATCGCAATTGGCCTATCTGCATTAGTAGGTATATTAACAACACTCGATGCTGTTAAAAAAAGTATGACTGAGGCCTTCTCCAGTATGGGGGCCAACGCGTTTACCATCAGAAACAGAGGATCAGGCATAAGGGTTGGCGGCTCTGGCCAACGCCCAAAACCATTCCGGTCTATCAAATACGAAGATGCGGTAAGTTTTAAGGAAAGATTAAATACACCTGCAACAGTCGCGATCAGTGTATTTGCTACAGGAGGCTCAACAGCTAAGTTTGGCGCTGAAAAAACTAACCCTAATATCAATATTCAAGGTATTGATGAAAATGGATTGAACTCACAAGGCTTGAATCTTTCGCTTGGGCGTAATTTCAGTCCCGCCGAAGTAGTGTCAGGGAACAATGTCTGCATAATAGGTAATGAGATCAGGACTAAGCTTTTTAGAGATCAAAGTCCCATAGATAAAGTAATAAACGTTGGAAACAACAGGTTAAAAGTTATTGGAGTTCTTGAGTCAAAGGGTCAAAGTATGGGGTTTAGCGGCGACAGATCCGTTTATGTTCCCCTTCTAAAAGCTAAGTTGATTAACTCCAACTCAAATCCTTCTTATACCATTACGGTAATGGTACCAAGCAATGATCAGATGGATAACATTATTGGCGAAGCTACATCAGAACTAAGAAAGATAAGAAAGGTAAAGGTTTCAGAACCGAACAATTTTGAGATCACAAAAAGTGATTCCCTTGCCCAAACCCTTTTCGAACAATTAAGATATGTAGTGTTAGGAGGAATTGCCATCGGAGCCATTACACTAATTGGTGCGTCCATTGGACTAATGAATATTATGCTGGTTTCCGTAACAGAAAGAACCAGGGAAATCGGAATCAGGAAGGCCATTGGTGCAAATCCTTCTGTAATTCGTAAACAATTCTTAATAGAGGCCGTTATAATTTGTCTTATTGGAGGTGCATTTGGCATATTCCTTGGAATAGCCATAGGAAATCTCATCTCATTTGCAATGGGAGGATCATTCATAATACCATGGGAATGGATTATGGGCGGTTTTGCATTATGTGTTGGGGTAGGTATTATTTCGGGTTATTACCCTGCAAAAAAAGCCTCTAAACTCGATCCGGTAGAAGCTTTAAGGTATGAATAAAAAAGGGAAGATAATTATCTTCCCTCATATTGATTTTCGTAGTAAGCCTGGTAATTCCCGGAAGTGACATCAGAAAGCCACCCTTCATTTTTCAAATACCACTCTACTGTTTTTTCTAATCCTTCTTCAAACTGTAAACTAGGCACCCAGTTTAATTCATTTTGAAGTTTGGTGGAGTCAATAGCGTAACGTAAGTCATGACCGGCTCTATCCGTTACAAAAGTGATCAGCTTTGCCGACTCCCCTTCTGCCCTGCCTAGTTTCTTGTCCATAATCTTACATAGTAAATGAATAAGATCTATGTTTTTCCATTCGTTATGGCCACCAATATTATATGTTTGTCCTGTTTTAGCCTGATGGAAGATAACATCAATCGCGCGTGCATGATCTTCTACCCATAACCAATCGCGAACATTCTCGCCCTTACCATATACCGGCACTGGTTGTTCATTTTTAATATTATTGATTGCCAATGGTATCAATTTCTCAGGAAAATGATGAGATCCGTAATTATTAGAACAGTTAGACACAACTATATCTATCCCATAAGTATCGTGATAAGCTCTTACAAAGTGATCCGAAGATGCTTTTGAAGCAGAGTAAGGACTATGTGGATCATAAGCTGTAGATTCAGTAAACATTCCTGTTTCGCCAAGCGCACCATAAACTTCATCTGTTGAAACGTGGTAAAACCTTTTCTTATCATAGCTACCTTTCCAGTATTCACGTACCGCATTCAAAAGATTAACTGTTCCGATAACATTGGTCATCACAAAAGCTGTCGGATCAGTGATCGACCTGTCAACATGCGATTCAGCCGCTAAATGAATAACTGCATCAAAATTCTCTTTACCAAACAACTCATTTATTACAGTTGCATCTGTAATATCAGCTTTAACAAAACGGTAATTTGGTTTATCCTCAATATCGGTAAGATTTGCAAGGTTACCAGCATAGGTTAACTTATCCAGATTTACAATCATGTAATCAGGATAGTTATTTACAAATCTTCTTACAACATGAGAGCCAATAAACCCAGCTCCTCCGGTTATTAATATTTTTTTCATAGTCTATAATTCTTTAGGCAGTCCAAGTTCCAGAGCTACCGAAGATGTTTTGTTTTGATATATTTTACTAAGCACGGTATCTAGTCGATCCTTTAAATCAAACTGCAGATCTTCATGTAGTTTATAAAACTTATTCAATACTGAAACTGTCGACTTAACAAAGTAAACAGAAAGTTTTTCGTTAAACTTATGCAAAGGCGAAAAAATACCTTCTTTAAAATCTATTGGAATTTGGTTTAATAAATGAATTCTCAACTCCATTTCTGTAGTAACGTCCTTTGTTACCTTAAAATGATGACTGATGCTTCCATTTAATTTACGCATTCTTAATAGTGTATCTTTTGAAGTGAGTTTTTTATTAGATAAAAGATCTTTAGCCGTTTCATCTATTGTTGCCAATAGTTTTTCATAACGTTCTACCAGATCATGTTCATCTTCGAGCAGCTTAAAATGCAAATGTTCTGTTAAAACCTTATCCTTTGCAATTAGTCTGAGCAATAATTTATCTTTTTCCTTTTCGGGAAGAGATTTTATCTCCAGTTTAAGATCCTTATGCTCACTTAACAGCATACTAAAATGGGTTGTCTTTTAAGTACTTCTCCCAGTTCCAGGCCGATGACATCATTACATCGATGTCTAATTCTGCCTTCCAGTTTAAGTCTCTTGCAGATTTTGTTACATCACCCCAAACTTTCTCGATATCACCTTCTCTCCTTGCTCCAATAGTGTAATCCAGCTTTTGTCCTGTTGATTTCTCAAAGGCATCAATAATTTGCAATACTGAAGATCCTTTTCCGGTTCCTAAATTAAACACTTCGTAATTTGAATCTGCTTTATTACCTTCCAGGCGCTTAATAGCTGCAACATGTGCTTTAGCTAAATCTACCACATGAATATAATCTCTTATCGCACTTCCATCAGGAGTATCATAATCATTACCATAAACAGTTATCGGTCCACGTTTTCCAATTGCCGACTGTGTAATGAACGGAACAAGGTTTTGAGGTACACCAATTGGCAACTCACCAATTAAGGCAGTTTCGTGCGCACCTACCGGGTTAAAATAACGAAGTGAAATCACATTTAATGATGGTGTAACTGCACAGGTTTCCTGTAAAATTTCTTCAGCTATTTGTTTGGTATTGCCATATGGCGATTCTGCTCTTTTTGTAGGGGCTGATTCTGTTACCGGCAACACATCTGGTTGACCATAAACGGTACATGATGAAGAGAACACCAATTTAACTGAACTGTTAAACGCAGTAATCAGGTTAATTAGTGAGTAAAAATTATTTTTATAATACTTCAGTGGCTGCTGTACAGACTCTCCAACTGCTTTAAAAGCTGCAAAGTGGATTACTCCATCAATATCAGTGTTTTTTGCTGCAAATTCATTTACCTTAGCTTCATCACATAGGTTAAGCTGAACAAATTCTGGCTTAATTCCTATAATTGTTTCTATCTGATCAAGTATTTTAGGGTTAGAATTAGAGAGGTCATCAATAATTACCACCTCATATCCTGCATTATGCAATTCAACTACTGTATGCGAACCAATAAAACCAGTTCCTCCAGTTACTAATATTTTAGACATTCTTATTAACGATTATATGTTGTAAAATCTTTATGTTCCTTGTTTATTAAAGCCTCAGCTGGCAGTGATTTAAAATATTCGTAGGTAATCTTTAATCCTTCTTCACGACTAACTTTTGGCTCCCAGCCCAAAATCTCTCTTGCTTTTGTAATATCCGGGCGGCGTTGTTTCGGATCATCAACCGGCAAATCTCTTAAAACCAGTTTCTGATTTGTTCCCGTTAGTTTAATAATCTCCTCTCCAAATTGCTTAATTGTTATCTCATCCGGGTTACCAATATTTACCGGCATCACGTAATCACTTAACAATAACCTGTAAATACCTTCTATCAGATCATCAACATAACAGAAAGACCTGGTTTGAGACCCATCGCCAAACACAGTTAAGTCTTCACCTCTTAAGGCCTGACCAATAAAAGCAGGTAAAACACGTCCATCATTTAGACGCATTCTAGGGCCATAAGTATTAAAAATCCTAACTATTCGTGTTTCCACACCATGAAAGGTGTGATAAGCCATAGTCATTGCTTCCTGAAAACGTTTGGCTTCATCATAAACACCTCTAGGCCCAACCGGATTCACATTTCCCCAGTATTCCTCTGGCTGAGGGTTTACACTTGGATCGCCATAAACTTCCGAAGTAGAAGCAATGAGCATCCTGGCTTTTTTATTCTTTGCTAAACCTAACAGATTGTGTGTTCCTAAAGATCCTACCTTTAACGTTTGAATAGGAATTTTAAGATAATCAATAGGGCTCGCAGGCGAAGCAAAATGTAAAATATAATCTAATTTACCAGGTACATGAACAAATTTTGAAACATCATGATGTGCAAATTCAAAACTCTCTAAACCAAATAAGTGTTCTATATTTTTCAGATCCCCTGTTATCAGGTTATCCATGGCAATCACATAATAGCCTTCTTTTATAAATCTATCGCACAAATGCGATCCTAGAAAACCGGCAGCACCGGTTATTAAAACTCTTTTACGTCCCATTAGTTTATTAGCTTACGGCCTACACTATTATAGTAATAACCTAAGTCAATCATCTTTTCTAAGTCGTATAGGTTACGGCCGTCAAAAATAACCTTGTTAGTTAATGTCTGTTCCATTCTTTCGAAATCTGGATTTCTAAAAACAGACCACTCTGTTGCAATCAGCAATGCATCTGCACCTTCCAAAGCTTCGTATTGATTGCTTGAGTACTGAATTTTATCACCTATCAGCGCTTTTACGTTGTCAATCCCTTCCGGATCAAATGCAGTAACCGTTGCACCATGTTTCACTAGCTCTTGAATAATATACAAAGCTGGTGCCTCACGGATATCATCTGTTTCTGGTTTAAAGGCAAGGCCCCATAAAGCGAAGTGCTTGCCTTTTAAATCATTTTTATAGTATTTCAAAAGCTTATCAACCAAAACAATTTTCTGCCTTTCATTCACATTCATCACCGCTCTCAGAATCTGAAAATCATAATTATGTTCATCCGCAGCTTTTGCTAAGGCTTGCACATCTTTAGGAAAGCAGCTTCCACCATAACCGATACCAGGGAATAAGAATCTTTTGCCAATTCTTGCGTCAGAGCCAATACCTTTACGTACAGCGTCAACATCGGCTCCTACAATTTCGCATAGGTTAGCCACCTCATTCATAAATGTTATTTTGGTAGCAAGAAATGAATTAGCAGCGTATTTTGTCAGCTCAGACGATCGCTCGTCCATAAACAATATCGGATTTCCTTGTCTAACATACGGGCCATATAGCTCTAAAAGCAATTTCTTTGCCTTTTCGCTGCTGGTGCCAATTACTACCCTATCAGGTTTCATGAAATCATCTACAGCCACACCTTCACGTAAAAACTCTGGGTTAGAAACCACATCAATTTCTACTGAAGTATTTTCCTTAAAAACAGCCTGCACCTTATCTGCTGTTCCAACCGGAACTGTCGATTTATTAATAACCACCTTATATTCAGTAACCAGCTTCGAAATATCTTTTGCTGCCCCTAGAATATACGATAGATCTGCTGCACCATCGCCACCTGGAGGCGTAGGCAAAGCCATAAAAATAATTTGTGCTTCCTTAATTCCGGCTGCAAGATCAGTAGTAAAAACCAATCTTCCCTGAGCAATATTTCTGTGAAATAGTACATCTAATCCGGGTTCATAAATAGGAACTTCACCATTTTGCATTTTGAGCACTTTGGCTTCATTAACGTCAACGCATATAACGTCGTTACCAGTTTCGGCCAAACAAGTACCGGTAACTAAACCTACGTACCCTGTTCCTATTACGGCTATTTTCATATATTAATTCGGTTTTAATTTTATTGAAGTATCTTCGGCTAAGATAAGAAATAAACACAAAATGCTTTTGCTTTATAATATCGCGATTCAACTTTATGGTTTAATTATTAAAATATTCTCCCTGTTCAATAATAAAGCTAAACTTTTTGTTCAAGGAAGAAGGAATATTTTTGAAAAAATACAAAAAAAGATAGATCCCGCTAAGTCAAACATCTGGTTTCACTTTGCCTCACTTGGAGAGTTTGAACAAGGCCGGCCTTTATTAGAAAAAATTAAAAGTACTTATCCCGAAAAGCAAATTATAATTACTTTTTTCTCCCCATCAGGATACGAAATCAGAAAAGACTACGCCTTGGCTGACGGAGTATTTTACCTGCCGCTTGATACACCCAGTAATGCCAAACAACTTATTGCAGCTATAAATCCTGAATTAGCGGTATTCACTAAATATGAGTACTGGTATCATTATTTTAAAGTCCTTCACCAATCTGGTATTCCACTTTACATTATATCCGGTATTTTCAGACCCGATCAGATTTTCTTCAAATGGTATGGCTCTTTTAACCGCAAAATTTTAAGTTTTGTAAATCACTTTTTTGTCCAGAATGAAGAAAGCAAGCAGTTGCTCAGTCAAATAAACATACACAATGTAAGTATCAGTGGCGATACCAGGTTTGACCGGGTGGCAGAGAATGCAAAATCGCCAAAGGAATTTGAAACAATCAGAAAATTTTGTGATAACAACAACACGCTTATTGCAGGAAGTACCTGGCCGGCTGATGAGCATTTACTAGCAACACTTATTAACGCCTATCCGAACTGGAAATTCATTATCGCCCCTCATGAGATAGATAAAGCGCATATAGACGAAATTGTAAAACTTATCCCTGAATCGGTTAAGTATTCAGAATTAACAAACCAGCCTGTAGATACTCAAACGCTAATAATAGATAACATTGGTCTTTTATCATCTATCTATCAGTACGGACAAATTGCTTATATAGGTGGGGGATTTGGTGTAGGGATACACAATACACTGGAGGCTGCCGCATTTGGAATGCCCGTAATCTTTGGGCCTAGATACGATAAATTTCAAGAAGCAAAAGACCTGATCTCCATAAATGCTGCTGTTAGCATTAAAAATGCTGAGGAATTATTCATTGCATTCCAAAAGCTTACAGAGGACAGAACTTCGGGTGATCTTGCAAAAAGGTATGTAAACACAAAGACCGGATCAACAGATCAGATCATTAAATACATTGCTCAAAATTTTTAGCTCACCGCCATTTCTGCAATGGCATCAATAAACTTTGGATGATCATTAAGGCTTTCAACCAACTGAACATGTTCGCCACCTAAGGCCTTAAATTCTTCATGATATTCAACTGTAATTTCATAAAGTGTTTCCAGGCAATCGGCAACAAATGCAGGACTAAATACAAGTAAACGTTTTTTTCCTTCAGCAGCAAGTTTCTTTAACACATCGGTTGTGTATGGCTGCACCCATGGCTCTTTACCCAAACGCGATTGGAAGCAAACGGTATAATTTTCTCTGGAAATATTCAATTTCTCTGCAAGTAACCTTGCTGTATCATGCCCCTGCGCAGAGTAGCAAAATTTATTGGTATCATTTAAAGTTTCACAGCAATTGTCCTTTTTCAGACAATAATTTCCAGTATGATCACACTTTAACAATTGGCGCTCCGGAAGCCCGTGAAAACTAAACAATACGTGGTCATAGGTCTCTGGCTGATATTTCTTTGCATTTTCAGCAAAGACCTCTAACATCAATTCGTTATCGTGAAATGAATTTACAAATGAAACCGGAGGTATAGTGGTCCATTTACTTACAATTTCCATTACGCTTTGTATTACCGAACCACTGCTAGCAGAAGCATATTGAGGAAACAAGGGAATTACTTTTATACTTTCAACCAAACCTGCTTTCATTTTATCTAAAGCAGACTGAATCGAAGGGTTCTGATACCTCATCGCCAGTTCAACATGATATTCATCTCCTAATTTCTCCTGAACTAACGCAGCTTGTATTTTGCTATAATACAATAATGGAGATCCGTTTTCATCCCAGATTTCTTTATATAATTTTGAAGTTTTAGGACTGCGAAAAGGAACAATTATACCTTTAACCAATAGTGTACGGTTAAAAGCATTAACATCAATTACGCGCTCATCCATCAAAAACTGATCAAGATATTTGCGTACATCTTTTACTTCCGGACTATCCGGAGTTCCTAAATTGACTAACAAAACGCCCTTTTTTCCCATAATATGGCCCAAAATTAACTTATTATACTTTTATAATCTTCCGTAAAAACAATAATTACTTTTTAATGATTTTGGAGAAAGGCTTTAACCTCTTCCATCAACCACATAGGCGTAGATGTAGCACCGCAAATTCCAACCTTATCTTTAGGAGAAAACCAGTTGAAATCTATTTCCTCAATATTTGAAATGAAATATGAATTGTCGTTATACTTTTTGCAAACATCATATAAAACCTTTCCGTTAGATGATTTCTTCCCCGAAACGAATATGATCTTATCATAGTTTACCACAAATTTCTCCAAATCAGTATAACGGTTAGAAACTTGTCGGCAAATGGTGTCATTTGCTTTAATGTCATATCCCCTACTTATGAGTTCATCTTTTATCTGGTAAAATTTATCTGTACTCTTAGTTGTTTGACTATACAAAGTGAATTTCGAAGGCAGATCTACATGATCCAACTCTGCCAAATCCTGAAAAACAATTGCTTTCCCATCAGTTTGTCCTTGTAAGCCTACTACTTCCGCATGACCATGTTTACCGAAGATCAGAATTTGCTCATCATCATCGTGTGAGTTCTTAATTCTGTTTTGAAGTTTTAAAACAACCGGACAAGAAGCATCAATTAATGTTAGTTCATTTTCCAATGCAAGCTGGTAAGTAGATGGAGCTTCTCCATGAGCTCTGATCAGAACCTTTTCCTTCTTTAAGCCCTGCAATTGCTCATGATCGATTATCCTTAAACCTTTATCGGTTAACCGTTTAACCTCTTCATCGTTATGCACAATATCGCCCAGGCAATACAAGTAATCCTCATGATCTAAAATATCTTCAGCCATATCAATAGCATAAACTACCCCAAAGCAAAAGCCCGACGCCTTATCTATAGTAACGGTTAAATCGTATTTCATCTTTCTTCTGACACTAATAATGTACAAAATTACACAAAAAGAGTTTCATATTCTTATATCTTATGTTTAACTGATGTCAATACCTTAATCCAAAGTCCCTTTAATAACAGTCCTAAGAGCATAATCATTTGAATTGGATGGAGCAAAACATTTATAAAAGGATTTTGTGTTGTAAGGAAAGATATCATTACCCTACTCAGGAAAATCAATCCAAAAGGTAAAACCAAAAATACCGGTTCAAAATTGATCAACACAATAATAGGTCCGGCAATAACCAGCACCAGGTAAATTAACACGGCAAATATGTTATTCCCAAATGTCAGCAACAACTGCGATGAGACCTTATCAAATCCTACCTTTTCATCAATATAAACGAACTTATTTGCAAGTAAAACTTCTGTTTTCCCATGCCAGTCACTCGTCTTATAGCTGCTTGCTTTAAAAAACATGCACCCGGTATTAGTTGTTGCAAATATTTGTTGGGTACTCAACCTCACCAATCTTAACGGCAAAAGATTCAGCAAAATGAAATCACTTAAAGGATAAACCAACCGGCTAAATAGTCCGCTAAATCTACGATTAGGAACTATGCTCAACAAGTCCAGATCAAACACCTTAGCACGACAAATAAGATTGTTTATCAACCCCTTATTAATAATTGTATTAACATCCAAGAAAAGAATAAAGCCGCCAGTTGTTTTAGCCACTGCTTTTTCTGTTGTTTCTGAATGTTTTTTAACAACAACTTCAACATTCGTGTAATCCTGAGCATTGATAGATGCGATCAATGAAGAAGGATCATCATTTTTATCCGACAAAGAAATGATAACTGAAACCTTATCTGTAAAGTGTTTTCCGTAATAGCCAAGCTTTGGATTGGATAAGAAATTAAATAACGTAACTGAAAACCGCAGCACAATAAATACAAGCACAGCATAAACGAAAGTGATCATATTGTTTTACTCTGGCTTTTAACTGCATACCCATAATGTTTGTTATACTCACTTTTGAGTAGTTGCAAACTCACATACTCCTCCGCTTCCCAGGTGGCGAGGTAACTCCTCGCCTCTGGCTTTCTGCCTCCAAAATAATCTGTAAGATTAGCCGAAAATATAGTTTGAAATTTCTTCCTGGAAGCATTCACAACCTGCATCACTCCTTTTTCAAAAGTTATACTACCGATGTAGCTAGTATAGAGTTTTCCCTGAGGAAACATGAGGACCAAATTATCAGGATTATCCAGTAAGCTCCCTGCATATGTTAATGTTTGCACCACATCCTTTCCTTTCGTTTCTGCAGCAAAAGCGCCCAAATATTTTAAAAACCATAACTTCTCGTAATCTTCTTTCGTAACCAGCACATGAAACTGTTTCTTAAACAACTTTTTGTTTAAATAGAACATCAAAAAACCGTCCCACCAGCTAAAATGATTGGCCAATAAAAGCACAGCCTCATTTTCTTTGATCTGAAGCTTGTTAAAATTGTACGAAGAAAAGTCCTTCTTAATGATATAAGTAACATACCAGGAAAAGAACTTAAAAATTACAGGGCTTTTTTGGGACTGGTACATCCCTCTAAAATGAGAAAAATTAGCCTCAAATGCAAACGGCTAGCTTAAATAAACCCTGTCTTCCTCACCTTCAACATCCATAACCACATCAACATGTTCCTTTAAAACAGTAGCCATCTCCAGACCAACAAAATCAGTAGCTATCGGGAAAATTTTGTGGCTCCTGTCTACCAGTACCACTGTACGGATTTTTTTGTGTGGCGTATTCAGGAAAACGCCTAAACCATAAGCAAGTGTTTTACCACTATTTAATACATCATCAACAAGTATGATCACCTTATTTTTCCAATGCGACTCGTCTAAATCAGTATTAGCAACCAATTTAGTATTCAGCCTGTCAAGATCTATCCTGAGCATCGTGATTTTAAGATCAGAGATTTTTGTCAATACCTTCTTAAGCCTTAAGGCTAATTTATAGCCCCGGTCCCATATTCCTGCCAATACAATTTCCTTCTCGTCTAAATTATCTTCCAGAATCTGGTATGCAATTCTGTTGATCTTTTGCTGTATCTGTTTTTTATCTAGAATAAGTAATTGAGATTCTGCCATCTGGTATCACATTGTTTATGCTACAAAAAGAACCATTTTAAGGTTCATATTCAAACTTAGATAAAAATATTTTTATATGCGTTTAAAAAAAGTTTACAAATCGTGCAACGTTTAGGCCTCTGTTGCGTCTAATCAATAAACCCTCAATCTAAAACCAATTATGAAAGCATCATCTATACTTAAGTCAGCCCTAACATTACTTGTATTTTCGGCATCTGTAATATCATCAAATGCCCAGCAGAACAAAGACGTTTCTATAACCAACTTTAATGAAGTTTCAGTTTCAAGTGGAATAGACATATACCTTACACAGAGTAATTCCGAGAATATTCGTATCAACGCTCATCCTGATCTCATTAAAAATGTCATCATCGAGAAAGAAGGAAACAACCTAAAAATCAGATATAAAGATGGTGTTAACTGGGGTCGGTTATTTAAAAATCAAAGCATCAAAGTTTATGTCAATTATAAAACGTTAAAAGCCTTATCAGCAAGCGGAGGTAGTGATGTGTATACTCAAAACACACTAAAAACCGATAGATTGTCATTAAGTGCATCAGGAGGTTCTGATTTAAAATTAGATGTAGTTGCTAAAGATATTGAAGTACACACAAGTGGTGGATCTGATGTTGATTTAAAAGGAAGTGCAACAAATATGGAGGTTGCTACAAGTGGAGGCAGCGATGTAAATGCACTGGATTTTATAGTTGATTACGCAAAAGTAAGTTCAAGTGGTGGTTCTGATGCAAACATTCATGTTAATAAAGCATTAGAGGCAAGTGCCAGTGGAGGTAGTGATATAAACTACAAAGGAAGTGCATCAGTAAAAAACAACTCCAGCAAAAGCGGAGATGTAAACCGATTAAAATAAAGTTTAGTTTTAGTTTTTAGTTATTCCTGCCAAACGGATGTCTGGCAGGAATTTTTATTTTAAATTGCAACCATTATTTCAGATCAATCGTCTATAACTATATAGACGCCATACTTATGAAAAACCTCTCTGTTCCTATAATTATTATATTCCTTTTCTTTGCAAATGCTGTTAATGGTCAATCTATCAATAAGAAAAAGATTGACAGTATTCTAGCCAATCTTTCAAAGAACAATATCCCCGGAGTAGCAGTAGGTATTGTACAAAAGGAAAAGCTGGTTTACGCCAGTGGGTTTGGATTAGCTGATCTGAATACAAAACGTAAAAATACTTCTGCAACTTGCTTTAACATCTGCTCAGTATCTAAACAATTCACGGCAGCCTGCATTTATTTGCTTGAAGAACAAGGAAAATTAAAAACAAGCAACCACCTTTCTAAATATTTCAAGGACCTCCCTGCGTATGCAGATACCATTACCATTGATCAGCTTATTCACCATCAAAGCGGCATTAAAGACTTCACTACATTACTCTGGCTTAGGGATATGGAGGAAAATGGTAAAACCACAGATCAGCAAGCTTACGCTACACTTTCGCGTCAGTCATCATTAAACTTTCCAGCGGGCGATCAGGAAAGCTACACTAATTCCGGTTATTTTTTCCTTTCCAAAATTGTGAGTATAGTAAGCGGTCAGGACCTTAGTCAGTTCGCTAAAGCGCACATTTTTAATCCTTTAAAAATGGCAAATACAGGTTTCTCACGTAGCCACCTGGTACAAAATAAGGCTAATGGATATCTTTTAGAAGACAATAAATACATCCAGTATAATCCCAAGACTTCAATTATAGGTCATTCGAATGTTTATAGTGCGATCACTGACTGGGATAAATGGTTCAACGAAATGAAAAACCATAGGGTTTTGGGTGATAAAGTCTGGAAAAAAATACTGACACCTGCCATAAACAACGATGGAAATCAAATAGATTACGCAGGAGGAGTTAGAATTACCTCTTTCCAAGATCAAAAAATGATCTCTCATGGTGGAGATTTGCCAAGTTATCATAGCTATATGGCATTTTTTCCTGAAAAAGATCTTGGTATTATCATTATGAGCAACAATGGTACTTTTTCAGGTTATAATATACTTACCAGTATCTATAATAACATCTACCCTGGTACCAAACCAATATTACTTCAACAAGAAACAGAAAAACCAATCGAAAAAAAAGTAGTTAAAGAATTCAAGCTTAGTGTAAGTACCTTACCTTACACTGGCAGTTACCTGATAGAAGGAAGCCAAAATATGGTTTTTGATGTGCTCAGTAAAGACAGTTCCTTAACTGTTCTCCAAAAATGGAATCAGAATGATTATCCTATTTTACCATTAAACGATTCCTTATTTTATATTAAAGGCGAGGAAGACATCACCTTCGAATTTAGGCAACCCCAGAATAGTCATACTCAAAAAATGCTAATTACTCAGCAAGGAAAACCATCATGGGCAAAAAGAATTGAACCGGAAAAAGAAGACATCAATACCTTAAATCAATATTGCGGAAACTTTTACAGTCCTGAGATCGATGCTCATTATACAATACTAATAAATAATGGTAGCCTGAATATGAAGATAGGCAGCAGTACACAAAAAATAACCTCTTCTGGTAATAAAGACTATTATTATCTCCCGGAAACAGGAATGGAGTTCAATTTCAGAAGAAACGAAAGCCATCAAATTGATGGCCTTATTTTAAATCATGTCAGAGTAGAAAAACTGCTTTTCTTAAAAGAATAGTTATCCTTTGTTTTTATAAGGATAATAAATAAAGTTAGCCCCTTCAGGTACAATCACAAAAACGCACATAAAATCTTCGGGTTTTTTGTAGCTTTTAAGGAATAATGCTTTTTTATCCGGTTGGATTATACCTTTTTCTACAAACTCTTCAAAAGTAGAGGCCTGTATAGTCCATTCAGTATTTAATTCTTTTCTATCCAAAATTACCTCCCCAATATTTACTTCGTACTGGTGGGCAATAAAAATGGGATTAGCAGATATTCCTTCCAACATTATCTCTACAGCAATCTCTTTAATAGAGTCAGCATATAAATCTAAATCCTTTTCTAAGCTTACCAATGGGCTTTGCTTTTTCTCTTCTGCTTTTCCACCTTCTGGTTCCTGTGGCAATAATTCTTCTATATCCATCTTAATTATTCTCTAAACTATCTTCCGATGTACTACCTACAAATTTCAATAACACTACATTTTCAACGTGCTGAGTATGAGGAAACATATCAACAGGTTTGATACGAACTACCTCATATTTTTCTTTTAACAGCGCCAAATCTCTTGCCTGGGTAGCTGCATTACAACTCACATACACAATTTTCTCAGCTTCCATTTCAAGGAGTCTTTCCACTACGTCCACATGCATTCCGGCTCTTGGCGGATCTGTAATTACCACATCAGGCTTACCATGACTTGCAATAAAGTCCCTTGTCAGGATATCCTTCATGTCGCCTGCATAAAAAATAGTATTATCTATTTTATTAAGCTCAGAATTAAACTTGGCATCTTCAATAGCTGTTGGCACATATTCAATTCCAACCACCTGTTTTACACTTCTTGCTACAAAATTAGCAATGGTACCAGCTCCGGTATACAAATCATAAACCAGTTCATCACCAGTAAAACCTGCAAACTCTTTGGTAATTTTATACAACTCATGGGCCTGATCAGAATTGGTCTGGTAAAAAGACTTAGCCCCAATTTTAAACTGTAGGCCATCCATTTCCTCAAAAATATGATCTCTACCTGCATAGGTAATTACCTCCTGATCAAAAATAGTATCATTCTTTTTTTGGTTCAGGATGTAAAGCAACGAAGTGATCTCCGGGAAATTCACTTTCAAATGCTCCATTAAACCATCTACCTGCTCCTGTTCTGCATAAGCAAAAACCACCACCACCATTACCTCACCAGTAGATGAAGTACGTATAATCAGATTTCTTAAATTACCTTCGTGATTGCGCAGATCATAAAAAGTTAAACCGTTTTCCAAAGCATAAGCCCTAACACTATTCCTTAATGTATTAGAAGGCTCAGCCTGCAGGTAACAATGCTGGATGTCCAGAATTTTATCAAACCTTAGCGGAACGTGAAAACCCAGCGCATTCATTTCCAGATCCTCATTCGGACCAGTTAAATCCTCTGGCCTATCTGCCATATCTTGCTTATTCAACCAGCGTTTATTAGAAAACGTGTATTCAAGCTTATTGCGATAGTATTTATTTTCTGCAGAACCCAAAATTGGCTCCATTGCAGAGGTATCAATTTTTGCAAGGCGCTGTAAAGCAGCCTCTACATTTTTATGCTTAAATTTTAGTTGAGCATCATAGCCCATGTGTTGCCATTTACAACCACCACAGGTACCAAAGTGCTGACAAAAAGGGTCAACTCTTAAATCAGAAGCTTTATTTAAGCTTTCAATTACTGCTTCTGCAAAATTTTTCTTTTTCTTTACTATGCGGACATCAACCACATCGCCCGGCACGGCTTTATCCACAAATATAACTAGTTCATCTGCTTTGCCAACTCCTTTGCCCTCTTCGGCAATGTCAATAATACTTAGATTAGGGATGATGGTTACTGTTCCGGCTTTTCTATTTCTACTCATTATGCCGCAAAATTAGATAAAATTTCAGACATACTAATCTCCATAAGGCATTCAAAACACCTTTAAAAGAAAAGAAAATGCAATATCAAACTCTACTTACCAAAAACTTTAAGGATTAAACCGAAAAAGCCTTCAACCATATTAAAGCTCATATCAAATTTCTCATCAACCATTACAGAAATCTCTAAAACCTCTTTACTCATAATATATTGACGTATACAGTCAAATATAGATGTTTTTATACCGAATACCAAAACGGTACATGTTAAGGTTTTGTAAAGAACCTACAAAGCGGCCTTTACCAGGAAGGGAAGAAGTTCTTTCTGAAAACTAACAAAGTTCTTGCGAACATCAGAATCACTAACAGAAGTGAAGGCGAATGAGAATACAATGCTCTTGCTTGCTTTTAATAAAAATGCCAGGCCTTCTTTACGAGATGGGTTATTTTTAAAATGGTCGAGCTCTAAATAGGCAGAAAGCAATAAAGACTCTAACTGATCAGATAAATGCTTTAAAAAATCTTGCGAGTTTGCATTTTCCCTAACAAAATCCCAGCCGATAAACTCATTACAAACGGTATAAGTAAGTCTGCATGTTTTCATTACAAGCGCCTTAAGGTGCTCTTCTTCATCAGCAAACTGAGCTTTATTTTTTAAAATTTCATGAAGGTTCAGGTCCAGATAATTCATCAGGATAGCATCCAAAATCTGTTCTTTGCTTTCAAAATACTTATATATAGTTGCTTTAGCTATTCTGGCTTTTCTGGCGATCTCATTAACACTTGTTTTATGATAGCCGTACTTTCTGAATAGCTCTTTTGCAGACCTGATTATACTTTCCTTTATTTTCTCTGGTTCCATTAGTTACTTACATTTATAGTCAGGCCACCACGAAGTGATGTAGTATAAGATTTTAAATTACGTACAGCCGGCGCTTTTTGCGGAGTTCCGTCAAGCAGCAAAAATTTAGCTCCTGTACACGGATCAGTAGCTGTAATTCCGGTCGAGTCCGGAACAACTGCACAACCACCATTTTGAGGGTTTACTGAACTGGCTCTATCGAATGTCCTGTAGCCACCACCAATTGCAACAATCATCAGACCTTTAACGCCCTGATTATCTACCAGTAATACATTGTTCTTGGCTTTAATCTTAAATTCCTGAACGGTCACATTGTATTCCACAAAAACATTAGGAATCATTTCACTTTCTTTTCCACATCCTCCAAAAGTGATCACCAACAGAAATAATCCGACTATTTTTTTAATCATTATATTAATGACGTTTTATATTGCTTTAAAAAGCGAGCATCATTTTCAGAAAATAAACGCAAGTCTTTGATTTCGAATTTAAGGTTGGCAATACGCTCAATACCCATTCCGAATGCAAAGCCGCTATATTTCTTGCTGTCGATATTACAATTTTCCAAAACGTTAGGATCAACCATGCCACATCCTAAAATTTCAACCCAGCCGCTATACTTACACATCTGACAACCTGCGCCTTTGCAGATAGTACAAGAAATATCCATTTCAGCTGACGGCTCTGTAAAAGGGAAATAAGAAGGGCGGAAACGAACCTTTGTACCTTCTCCATAAAGTTCCTGTACAAAATAGAATAGCGTTTGCTTTAGATCTGCAAATGAAACATTTTCATCAATATACAAACCCTCTACCTGGTGGAAAAAGCAATGCGCCCTAGCAGAAATGGCCTCGTTACGATAAACACGACCCGGCATAATTGCTCTGAATGGTGGCTTACCAGCCTCCATCATTCTTACCTGAACAGAAGAAGTATGCGTACGCAAGGCAATATCGCCTTTTTCGCCTCCTTTTTTAATAAAGAAAGTATCCTGCATATCTCTAGCAGGGTGTTCTTCCGGGAAGTTTAAAGCAGAGAAATTGTGCCAGTCATCCTCAATCTCCGGACCTTCTGCTACAATAAAACCAAGTTTATTAAAAATCTCGATGATTTCTCGTCTAACCAAAGCCAATGGGTGGCGGGCGCCAACTTCAAACCCTTCACCAGGTAAGGTTAAATCTATATCAGCACTTGCTGAAACTTCTGCTACCCCACCCTGATCTTTCAGTGTTTGATATTTTGCTTCTGCGAGCTGTTTAAATTCATTTAAAACCTTTCCCAGAGTTCTTTTTTCTTCTGGTGACACGGCCTTAAATTCATCGAAAATATCTTTGATAATTCCTTTAGTACCAAGGAATTTTATACGGAATTGTTCTAATTCATCTGCTTTATCAGTTGAGAAAGCATTTATTTCTGCTGTATACTGTGTTATCTTGTCTTGTAACATGGCAACAAATATACAGCTATTTATGCAATATATTTATAACGGCTGAGTCCAAAAATCGTCATGAAGCATCACTCCATAAAGAAAATAGACTCAGCCGCTTAGTTTTATATTACGCCCAACGCTTTACCAACTTTAGTAAATGCTGCTATGGCCTTATCTAAATGGTGCTGCTCATGTGCCGCAGATAATTGCACACGAATTCTAGCCTTGCCTTGTCCAACCACCGGATAATAAAACCCGATTACATAAATTCCTTCCTCGAGCATTTTAGCCGCAAATTCCTGGGCAAGCTTAGCATCATAAAGCATAACAGGAACTATCGGGTGTACCCCCTCTTTAATGTCAAAACCAGCTTCAGTCATTTTTGTACGGAAGTAAGCAGTATTACGCTCCAGTTTATCCCTTAAATCAGTAGTTTCACTTAAAAGATCCAGAACCGCTACAGATGCTCCTGTAATTGCAGGGGCAAGTGTATTTGAGAATAAATAAGGGCGAGATCTTTGGCGCAACATGTCAATAATTTCTTTCTTACCCGAAGTAAACCCTCCAGATGCACCGCCAAGCGCTTTACCCAAGGTACCTGTAATAATGTCAACCCTATCTATCACATTGAAATGCTCATGAGTACCGCGACCTGTCTTACCCATAAAACCAGTGCAATGCGACTCATCAATCATTACAAGCGCTTCATATTTATCTGCTAAATCACAAATTTTATCTAATGGAGCCACAACTCCATCCATAGAAAATGCCCCATCTGTAACAATAATGCGATGTCTGGAATCCTTAGCAGCAATTAATTGCTGTTCCAAATCTGCCATATCCGCATTTTTATATCTAAAACGCTTTGCTTTACACAAGCGCACTCCATCTATAATAGATGCATGGTTTAATTCATCAGAAATAATAGCGTCCTGATCATTAAACAAAGGTTCAAAAACACCACCGTTAGCATCAAATGCTGCAGCATATAAAATTGTATCTTCTGTACCTAAAAATTTGGAAAGTTTTGATTCCAGTTCTTTATGGACATCCTGTGTACCACATATAAAACGTACTGAGGACATTCCGTAACCATATTTATCTATAGCTTTTTTTGCCGCTTCAATAACTGCCGGATGAGACGATAGTCCCAAATAATTATTTGCACAAAAGTTGATCACCTCCTGCCCGGTGCTGATCTTAATATCGGCTCCCTGAGGGGTTACAATAATACGTTCACGTTTAAATAAACCGTCTTTTTCTATTTGCTCCAGTTCTTGTTCTAGAACGGGTTTTAAGGTTTTGTACATATTTATAATAATTAATGCAACCAAAGTTATAAAAATATCGTCTTGTGGTGGTAAGGCAATTAAACGATGGTTGCAAACTTTAACACAAAAAAACTGTTTAGTATTCACAACTAATCCGATATTTAAGCCTTAAATCCATTTAATGAAGAAGATTTTTTTAACGCTATTTCTTTTTGTAAGCGCCCTTAGCCTATCAGCACAACAGCTTAAACTTGGTGGCACAATAAAAGATACAGAAGGACAATCCGTTCCATTTGCTTCTGTTTATATAAAAAACACAACGATTGGAACTTCAGCAAATGTGGATGGTGTTTATTCATTAAGCATTGAAAAGGGAACTTTTACCATTATTTATAAAGCAATTGGCTATAAAGCATTAGAGAAAGAAATCACTATTAATGATAACCTAACTGAAGATGTAGTGATAACGCCGGAAACTTATAGCCTGGCCGGAGTTACCATAGATGGCAATGCAGAAGATCCTGCCTACGAAATCATCAGGCAAGCCATTAAAAAAAGGAAAGAACACCTTACCGAAGTAAAGGCATATAAAGCCGATGTATATATTAAAGGAGTACAAAAACTTGTAGGTGCCCCAAAAAAGTTCTTTGGAAAAGACATTCAAAAAACGCTTGATCTGGATACCAACAGAAAAGGGATTTTATATTTATCAGAGTCGACCTCTACATTTTCATATGAGCGCCCAAATAAGATTCACGAAGAAATGGTGTCTTCAAAAATTGCTGGCCGTAACAATGCATTTAGCTTCAATAAAGCATCAGACCTGATTATAAATTTTTACGACAACATTTTATTAGAGGATAAACTAAGTGCCCGCGGCTTTGTATCACCAATTTCCGACAATGCTTTTCTCTATTACAGATACAAATTACTAGGTGTTTCTACAGAAAACGGAGCAACGATTAACAAAATCCAGATCATCCCCCGCCGGGAACACGATCCTGTTTTCAGGGGAACTATATATATTACAGACGATAGCTGGCATCTTTTTAATGCCGATGTGTACCTAACCAGCAATTCAGGCATCAATCTTCTTGATACTTTAAATATCTCACAACAGTTTATTAAAACCGAGAATACTTATATGCCTTCAAATATCAATTTCCAGTTTAACGGGAATGTGCTTGGCTTTAAGTTCGAGGGTTATTATGTTGGGGTTTACAGCAATTACAATCTCCACCCAAACTTTCCGAAAAACTATTTCACTGGCGAAATCCTCAAGATAACCAAAGCGGTAAATAAAAAAGATTCTTTGTTTTGGCTTAATAACAGACCAATTCCGCTTACAAAGGAAGAAAGCCGGGATTATGTGAGAAAGGATAGCATTGCTGCGCTTAAAGTTTCAAAGCATTATCTTGATTCATTAGAACGTGAAAACAATAAATTTGGAATTGTAAAGGCCGCTATAACAGGATACACCATAAACAACAGGTACGCCCAGAAATATTATAGTTTTGACCCCATATATCGTTCTATATTTTATAACACCGTTGAAGGTTTCGCACTTAAATACGGGGTAACTTATGTGAAGCGACTTCAGGACAGCCGTTATTACAGTATCCGACCGGAGGTGAGATACGGATTTTCTAATAAAACCCTAACCGGGAACATATCTGCAAATTATTACTACAACCCGTTAAAACGAGCAAACATTAGTATAAGTGGCGGTTCTGGCATTTACGACTTAAACGACCTTGGAACAATGAGTCTTTTGGGCAACTCCATTAACTCTTTATTGTTCGAAACCAACTTTTCCAAATTCTATAAAAAGGAATTTGCGAACATTGGAACCACAAGGGAACTGACAAATGGACTTCAGGCATCGTTGACTGCTGATTATGCTCGCCATACTAATCTTGAAAACTCGACAACCTTCAAAATAAAAGATCTAAAAGGCGAAACTTTTACATCAAACAACCCTTTTACACCTGATACAGAAACACCATTGTTTCCAACATATAAATCGTTAGCAATTACGGCATCATTAAATTACACCATTGATCAGCAATATATAACCCGCCCTGATGGTAAATTTTACCAGGGATCAAAATATCCGGTAATTAACCTTACCTATAAAAAAGGCATAAAAGGATTATTCAATAGTGATGTAGATTACGACCTGGTATCATTAGAAGTTTCCCAAAACCGTATTAGCGCTGGTTTATGGGGTTACTCATCATTCGTTGTTGGCGCTGGTAAGTTCATCAATAATAACACGGTTTACTATCCTGAGGCGAAACATTTCAGAGGTAATAACTCTTTACTTGGGCTTCCGAACTTAAGAAAGTTCTTATTCCTCGATTTCTATCTTTTCAGTACGGACCGTCAATATCTTGAAGCGCACTTTGAACACAATTTCTCTGGCCTTTTAACAAATAAAGTTCCGCTGCTGCGTAAATTAAAGCTGGAAGAACTTGTTGGGGTTAACTATTTGAGTCAGCCAGTAAAGAGAAATTACACAGAGTTCTACTTTGGCTTACAAAGATTGATTTTCAAAGCCACATATGGCTTTGCTTATGATGGAAACAGAAGAGTAAATCATGGGTTTAGATTGTATTATGGATTCTAGTCTTTTATGATCGTTCAGTTTTATAAGCTTCTATTTCATCCAAAAACTCCATGGCTTTAGTTAAAGTTTTACCACCAAAACTTTCCAAAGCCGCTTTTACCCATTTAATATGCACATTTTTATATGTCAGCTTTTTAAATAAGAATACTGATATAAAGGTAAAAAATGAAACGATTACGAGCTGAATTAACCAAAAGCCTGGTCCTGCATTTGCAACCAGATCATCATTGTACCAAAAGGTACAGTAGAATGGCGTTTGTAAAATTAGTATTCTGCCGATATTATTAAACGACGACTGGATTTTGGTTATCTTTCTCTGAGATTCCGTAACACTGTCTTCTATATTTACCTCAGAGAGCATTACAAGATGCCTAATGTAGGCAGCCGTGGCAAACACATTAAACAATATGATAAAGCCTACAGATATTACAAAATAAATATTGTGCAAGGTATTGACCAGTAAAAAAACTAAAAAAGCAATCCATATTACACCAAGGACTACACCTGTTACCTGATTTCTACGAAAAGAACGAAGCTTATGTTCAGCTTTTTGGGTCTGCAATTCTTTTAACATTTTTAAATTAAGTGCTAATGATCTTTCCAGTTGCGCATCAAAACTACTCCAAAGTCGTTTTATATCTTGCTCTTCCATTTTCGGTTTATTAATTGTTGTTAATCTTTAAAAATCTTTGCTTTAATTTCTCTTTAATCCTATTCACTTTAGTGCCAATGTTTGATTCTGAAAGCCCAAGAATCTCAGCCATTTCCTTTTGGCTCTTTTCTTCCAGGTAAAGCAGCATCAATGCTCTGTCGAGCTCTTTTAATTCATTTATAAACTGTTGCAAAAGTTTTAAATTGGCTTCATTATCAATTGGCACATCATCCTCTATAAACTCAATTACATTTTCGGAAATGGGGCTAATTAGCGCCGATTTTTTTCTTTCCTTTCTGTATGAGGTAATGGCAACATTTAAAGCAACCCGATACATCCATGTAGTGAACTTGCTTTTGTTGTCATAACCCGGAAACGAACGCCACAACTGAAATATAATTTCCTGAACCAGATCTTTTCTATCCTCCTCATCCCTGTTAAATGAATTGGCTATTTTGTAAATTATCCCCTTGTTCTGTTCAATTACTGATACAAACTGCTCCTTCTGTTTAAGTGTATCCATTGTAAGGCATATGCTTAGAATAAAGTTATACTTTTTTAACTCACTCAATTATTCGTTTCAAGTATAGAAATATCACAGTATGATTAAAAGATATTGCAGCATCCATAAAAAACCTAAATAAAAAGGGGCCTGCATTTCAAGATACAGGCCCCTTTTTAATAAAATCCTTTGCTGTTATATGTCTAGCTTCTTACGGATATCTGAAGGAATACCTTTTTTATGCAATAAAAACGCTGTGGTTTTATATTTCACAAAGTTTTTGGTCACATATAAATAGCCGTTATAATCGTTAGTAGCACCCCAAGAGTTTTTAACAATGTAATATTCTTTGCCGTTTTGATCTATTGCTAATCCTGTAATTTGCATACCATGATCATCAGTAGTTTGATAATCATCAAATGCTGCCTGACGTAAATCAACTGTGATTTCTTTTTCAGCTTTCGGACCATTGAACATTGCTTTTTTCTCTTCGTCCGTCATGCTATCAAAATTCTTTTCAGGAACGTAAGCAACACCATTTTTCCAGCTAAAGCCTTTTTCGCTAACATCTGTTGCCCATGCAACGCTATAACCGCCTTTTAAAGCATTATCGATAATTTTAGTGATATCGTCCATTTGTACGTTGTATACCTGATCATATGACCAGTTATCAGGCACCATCAAAACTGCTTTTTTATAATAAGGCGAAGTATTGAAAGATGAAAGTTCAACATAATCTTCAGGATTGATACCTACAACCTCTTTAGCAAAGGTTTTTGGCGTGTATTCTTTTCCTTCGTAAGTGAATTTTTCTGGAACAGCCCCCATACAAGAATCAATAGTGGCTATATATTTAGTTTTCCAGTTAGGATCAAGCTTACCATCTGGTGCTTTTACTGCATTTTCCAGAATGGCTTTTGTAAGGCTATTCATTCTATCTGATGAGCCAGGAGCGCCATAGTCATTACCACTATAAACCTCTTGAGGTAAAGCGCCATATTTAGCAAACATATTAATTACATCATGGCATGCACCCCCATCGCCTAATGTTAAGGCACCGTGCATACGCACATAGTTAATTCCTTTTTCAACATACGCATTACGGGCAGTAAATAAATCTGCAAGATCCACAGGTTTTTTACCCATTCTAATCATTTCCGACTCTAAAAAAGAGTTGGTGCTGTAGCTCCAGCAAGTACCGGATGATTTTTGATTTTTAACAGAAGTAGCTTCAGTATTGATAACCGGAGTAAATTTAAAGCTGGTTGCGCTGTTTTCGCTTTGGTTGTTTTTTAATGAATTTACAAGGTTGTCTTGCGCAAATCCAACTGTTGATCCAAGTAGAAGACTTGTGGTCAGCCACAATGATCTCATCGTAGTGTTAGTCATTTTTATAAATAATAAGTTAGTTTTATTTGTGTTTTTAAATAACGCATACAAACTTAACAATAATCTAACTAAGGTGGTAGGTTTACAATAATGTTACAAACAATACTGCTTTACCATAAAGGACTATTGTTGCCAGGGCGTTGGTAGGGCATTTCTAGGGCGTTGGTAGGGCCTTGAAAGGGCTGATTGTCCTACCAACACCTTAACATAACCCTAATAAAGCCTGAGCATACGATCACAATCTGATGCAAATTCACATATTTTTCTTAGCTTTGCAGCGCATTAAACGCCGTTTGCATCGGTATCAATGAATTATGAAAAAATTCCAGACACTACTTTACTATTGCTATAGTCACATAGCCGAGGCAGAACAATTTGCTGCTGATCATCTTACATTTTGCAAATCTTTAAATCTTGTTGGTCGCATCATTGTTGCTAATGAGGGTTTAAACGGTACCGTTTCAGGAACAAAAGAATCCTGCGAAGCCTATATGGCAGCTATAAAAGCTGATGAACGTTTTGCAAAAACTGATTTTAAAATCGATGATGTTGAAGAGCCTTCATTCATCAAAATGCACTGTCGTTACAAAGCCGAAATTGTCCACTCAGGATTAAGAGATCCGAATATCATAGACCCGAACAAGCAAACCGGCAAACACCTTGAACCTGCTGATTTTCAGAAAATGATAGATCAGGAAGATGTGGTAATACTTGATGTGCGTTCAAACTATGAGCACAATTTAGGGAAATTTAAAAATGCAGTAACCCTTGATATTGAGAATTTCAGAGATTTTCCTGATAAAATAAATGAGCTTGCTAAGTACAAAGATAAAAAAGTACTTACTTACTGTACAGGAGGCATAAAATGCGAAAAAGCATCGGCTTTGCTATTACATCATGGATTTAATGATGTTTACCAACTGCATGGCGGAATTATCAAGTATGGTAAAGAAGCCGGAGGTGAAGATTTTGAAGGTAAATGCTACGTTTTTGATAACCGTATTGCCGTTGACGTAAACACTGTAAACCCAACAATAGTATCTAAATGCTATAATTGCGGCAAAACTACTCCAAAAATGATCAATTGCGCCAATCCGGAATGTAATGAACATTTCACTCAATGTGACGAATGCGGAGAGGCTTTACAAGGATGCTGCTCGGTTGAGTGTACTACTAACCCACGTAAACGCCCTTATGATGGAACAGGATATTACGTAAAAGTACCACAGCAGGTAAACGTTTCAAGTAAACAACTATCTTAGCTGTTGATGAGCAACGGACCCTTTAAATACTTTATATTTTTAATCTTTTGTTTTGTATCTGTTTCTGCTCTGGCAGACGATATCAAAAGTATTGGGGTTCCTTACATTCAAAATTATCCTAAATCAGTTTACCTTTCCGGTAACCAAAATTGGTCTATTGCCAAAGGCAAAAATGGCATTATGTATTTTGGTAATACCCAGGGCCTTTTAACTTACGATGGCAAATACTGGCAACAATATGAAATGCCAAACCGCCAGATTGTTCGTTCGGTAGCTACAGATGATAACGGTATAATTTATACCGGAAGCTTTGGTGAATTCGGATATTGGAAAATAGACCATAAGCGTTTAAAATATACTTCCCTCATCAATCTTATTCCGAAGGAACATAAAATGACCGATGAGATATGGAAAATCTACGTAGATGGCAAACGCATTATCTTTCAGTCTTTTTCGAGCATATATATTTACAATGACCAGAAAATAAGTGTTGTAAAAATACCTGCATTCTTTCTGTTTCTGCATAAAGTAGATAAACGTTTCATTATCGAAGCTTTAGGGAAAGGCTTGTTTGAGCTAACCGGCGATAAACTTGTTCCCCTTAAAAATATTGGCACCCCACTACCCGGAAGCGTGCTTTCGATCCTTCCTTATAAAAACGGCAGTTTATTAATTGGCACCAGCAAAGATGGTTTGTTTCTATACGATGGCGAAAAATACACTCCCTTTAATACGCCTGCAAATACCTTTCTGCAAACCTATCAATTAAATAACGGAGTTAAAGTATTAGGAAAATACTATGCTTACGGAACAATTTTAAACGGCTTGATTATTATTGATGAGGATGGAAATATTGTACAGAGGATCAATAAGTCAAGTGGTTTACAGAACAATACGGTACTTAGTATTTATGCAGATGACGATCAGAACTTATGGACTGGTCTCGATAACGGGATAGACCGCATAGAATTAAATTCTCCTCTTTACTTTTATTTTGATAAGACCGGCCTTTTTGGCACCGTGTATTCGAGCATTATTTATAAAAACATAATTTATTTAGGAACCAACCAAGGTCTTTTTTACAGCCCATGGGTTGGTGGTAAAGACAACACTTTCAGTTCTTTTGATTTCAAACTGATACCCAAATCGCAGGGACAGGTTTGGGACTTAAGGATGATTGACGGACAGCTTCTTTGTGGACATAATGATGGTACTTTTAGCGTTACCGGAAACACAATTGAAAAAGTTACCGGTATAAGCGGAGGTTGGGTTATCAAGAAACTGAACGACAATTATCTTATTCAAGGTACTTATAATGGACTGGTATTATTCAAAAAGGACCCGGCTGGTCAGTGGAAATTTGATTCCAAAATTAAAGGTTTCGATGAACCATCAAGATACGTAGAACAGGATTCTAAAGGCGATATCTGGGTAAGCCATGCCTACAGAGGCTTATATAAATTGGTATTGAGTCCCGATTTTAAAACAGTTACAAACGTTAAGTATTACGACGAACGGAATGGGTTGCCAAGTACATATGGCATTAACCTCTTCACTCTTGAAAATAAACTGATCTATTCGTCCAATGAGGGCTTTTTAACTTACGACGAGATCAGCAACAATTTCAGCAAATACACCACTCTGAATAAGAAACTTGGATCTTTCTCTCAATCCAATAAGATCATTAAGGCCGACCATAAGAAATATTGGTTTATTAACCATGGTAAAATGGCGCTGATCAATTTTTCGCAGCCAGGAAAAATAGAAATAGACTCCAATCGTTTCAGTGTTTTAGATGGCAGAATGGTTCAGTACTATGAAAACATCAGTAAGATCAGCGACCATATTTATCTGATCAGTGTTGATGATGGCTTTGTTATTTACAATGAGCTAGACTCGCTAAAGCGCAAAAAAATAGCACTTCCATCTGTATTAATTAGAAAAATAGAAGATATTACAGACACCTATTCCATTATCAGTGAGGTAGGAAATTCAGATTCGGAAATTGAAATACCGTTTAGCAGAAACAACATCAGAATCTCGTACGCGCTTCCTTATTACAGACAAAGCAGTATCAAGTTTCAGTACTTCCTGAAAGGCTATTCTAAACAATGGTCTGACTGGAGCTCTGCTTCGCAAAAAGATTTCACTAACCTTAGTGCAGGAACTTATACCTTTCTGGTTAGGGCTAAGATTAATGATGAGACCATAAGCAAGGATACAGCGTTTGAGTTTACGATCCTCCCTCCTTTTTATGCCAGCAACTGGGCTTTCGTTCTATACCTGGTTGGCATTGTCTTTTTACTAATTGCTTCTAAGCGCTTTTACGAAAGAAAGCTGATGAAAGATCAGCAAGCCATTTCTGATAAGTTGCAGGTTGAAAAGGAGGAATTTCTTAAAAAAGAAGCTGAGGCAACTGAAAGGCAAATCATCAAATTGCAAACAGAGAAACTGCAGGTAGAACTTGCAGGTAAGAACCGGGAACTTGCCAACTCAGCCATGAGTTTGGTTTACAAAAATGAGCTGCTGCAAAAGCTTAGTCAGGAGATGCTGAAGCTTAAGGATTCGAGCGGAAAACCTTTGGCAGAAGAACAGTTAAGAAAAATCCAAAAAGTAATTGATGAAGGCATGAACGATGAGCGCGACTGGAATTTATTCGAGAGCAGTTTTAACGAGGCGCATGAGAGTTTCTTCAAAAAACTTAAAGCCAATCACCCCGATCTTGTACCTAACGATTTAAAACTTTGCGCATATCTGCACATGAATATGAGTAGCAAAGAAATGGCATCATTACTGAACATTTCGTTACGAGGTGTAGAAATACGCCGCTACAGACTTCGAAAAAAGCTTGATGTACCGCACGACAAGAACCTCGTGGAGTTTCTAATGGAGCTATAGCACTACATCATTACCTCTCATATCCTTTTTTTTAAGATTGATTTTATAAAATTCTTTTGACCTCTTGTTGTAGGTCTAAATTTTGTTATGTCGGCATAGAACACTGTTTTTAGCGAAACAAGAGGCCTATTTCGATTGTTTGAGAAAGTATAGATTTCTATGATGATGTATTAATGTTGAGGCGTTTTATTTGTTTTAACTCAAATACTCTCGGAGATTTATACAACTAACAACTAAATTTTAAACAGCATGAAAAGAATCTTTACAAAACTTTCTGTTTTAACTTTTTTATGTTTTCTTTTTATCAACGCAGCTTCTGCGCAAGATATTACTATACGAGGTGTAGTAAGTGACGGTGCAGATAAAACCACTCTTCCAGGTGTAAGCGTTTTAGTAAAGGGAACACAAATTGGGACACAAACAGATGCAACGGGAAAATACGCAATAAGTGCTCCGGCCAATGCGACTCTTGTATTCTCTTACATTGGATATAATCCAACAGAGATGCAAGTGAACAACAGAACAGTGATCAACGTGGAACTTGCCTCATCCTCGCAACAATTAGAGCAAGTTGTAGTAGTTGGTTATGGTACTCAGAAAAAAATTGATGTTACCGGATCGGTGGCTTCATTAAAAGGTGAAGAAATTTCAAAACAAGCTTCAGTAAATCCTGTAAGTGCCTTGCAAGGTAAAGTTGCTGGTGTGTCCATTACAAATAATGGTACCCCGGGTAAAGCCCCGCAAATAACAATTCGTGGTACAGGAACCATTTACGGCAATACAAATGTGTTGTATGTTGTAGACGGTGTTTGGTATGATGACATTAACTTCCTAAATCCGGCAGATATCGCCAATATAAGTATCCTAAAAGATGCGTCAAGTCAATCTATTTATGGTGTAAGGGCGGCTAATGGAGTTGTACTTGTTACTACCATACGTGGTAAAAAAGGAGACCCGACAGTAAACTACAACGGTTATATTGGAACTCAGCGCGTAACAAATGCTGTAGAAATGACTAACGCCTCTGAGTACGCTACAGCAGTAAACGAGGCTTATGCATTATTAAAGAAAGATCCATTATTTCCAAATACAAATTTGGGTGCCGGTACAGATTGGTACAAACAGGTATTACGTTCTGCAATGGTTAACAACCATCAGGTGTCGATTAATGGTGGTACAGAAAAATCTACTTACAACCTATCGCTTGGTTATTTAGATCAGGATGGTATCGTTGAAAAAAACAACTATAAGAGATATACTGCTCGTTTATCTCATGAGATCCAGGTTTTAGAAAATTTAAAAGTGGGTTACAACGTCACAGGAAGTTCAAGCAATTCAAAAGATGCACCTACTACTGTGTTCCGTGCATTGTTCTCTGCTTCTCCAGTAGTTCCGGTATTTAATCCTGATGGCTCCTACGGAGATCCAAACACCTTCAACTTAGGTAATGGTAGTAACGTAAATCCACAGGCTACAATAGATTTTGCAAATAGCATCACTAAAAACTACAAAGTGACTGGTAATGTCTATGCTGAACTTAAATTTGCTAAACATTTTACTTTTAAAACAAGTGCAGGTGGAGATTTTGGACAAGAAGAAAACCGAAATTACACGCCTAAGTATTTTGCAACTACAGCTCAGAACTCGAATATCAGTACCCTGGCAATTAAAAGAATTGAAACCAGAAACTATATTTTGGAAAACACACTTTCTTATGATAATAAATGGGCCGATCACAGCTTAACAGTCCTTGCTGGTCAAACAGCACAGCGTTATAAAAGCTATACCCTTGAGGGATCCGCTCAGAATGTTCCTTTTAGCTCAGAAGGTGATTTATATGTGAGCCTTGGAAACGCTGATGGTAGATTGATCAAAGATTCAGGTACTCTTAATACGGCAACTTCTTATTTTGGAAGAGTAAACTATTCATTCCAAAGCAAGTATTTATTAAATGCTTCATTAAGAGCTGATGCTGCTTCTCAATTTTACGGAGGAAGTGATCTTTGGGGTTATTTTCCTTCAATTGGAGCAGGTTGGGTTATCTCTAACGAGAACTTCATGAAAAACCAAACAGTTTTCAGCAATTTAAAACTTCGCGGAAGCTGGGGTAAAGTAGGTAACGCAGGTGTGCCTATTAACCCGACAACATTAACTGTTAACCAGGCCGCACAACTGGTTGCAATTATTGGGGGTATTCCTCAAACAGGAGCAAGTGTAACTACAATTGTACCTCCGGCACTATTTTGGGAACGCAGCGCAGGAACAGATGTTGGTTTAGAAATGGGCTTCCTTTCGGATAGATTAAAGATTGAAGCAGATTATTACAATAGAAAAACTGAACAGGCAATTTTTGATATTCCTGTTTTAGGATCTCTAGGTACTTCAAACGGAAAGCTTATCGGCAATCAGGCCGATTTCAGAAACCGTGGGTATGAATTTAGTGCAACCTGGTCTGATAAAACTGAAGGCGGACTAGTTTATACCATTAGCGGAAATGCGGGTATTAATAATAATAAAGTATTGAACGTGACCTCAGGAACCAATGCAATCGACGCTGGTGGCGGCGGTTTGAACAATGCTGTTCTTCCTACCAGAACGATAGCTGGCTATCCAATTGGTATGTTCTATGGCTACAAAGTAGGCGGTGTATTTCAGACAGTGGAAGAAGCAGCGGCTTCTGGTCAGAGTGGTGCCACCGCTGGTGACCTTAAATACATAGATCAGAACGGTGATGGATTCATTGATGGGAAAGATAAAGTTATGTTAGGTAATCCAAATCCAAAATACACATACGGTGTGAATACAAATTTTGCTTATAAAAATTTCGATTTAACACTAGACATCCAAGGTGTAGCTGGGGTTGATGTATTCAATGCAAACCTTGGTTCTAGATTTGGTAATGAGAACTATGTTAAAGAGTTCTTTGATAAGCGTTGGAATGGAGCTGGTTCTTCAAACACCTACCCTTCAGCTAACTTAGCAAACAACAACAACAACCAATCTAACTCATTCTATGTAGAAAGTGGTGCATATGTAAGATTACGTAACATTCAGTTGGGTTATAATTTACCGCAGTCACTTGTATCAAAATGGAAAATGCAAAAACTAAGAGTATTTGCCAATGCACAAAATGCATTGAACTTCTTTGGTTACAGAGGATTTAGCCCTGAAGTGGGCGGTACCCCAACAAATACAGGAGTAGACATCAACGTTTATCCGCTTTATGCTACTTATAATTTAGGTGTAAACCTTACATTTTAATTGATTAGGATATGAAAACATATAAAAATATTTCTTTACAAAGGTGGTGTGCAATTGCATTATTATCAACCACACTTATCTCATCATCCTGCAAAAAGAGTTTCCTGAATGTGGATCCTCAGGGCCAGCAACCTGCTACTCAGTTTTGGGTATCTGAAGGTGATGCTACTAAAGCCGTATTTGCTATTTATGCCAATTTACGCACTTGGGAAAACGTAGCGTTTCCGGCTTTAGCTATCGAAAGTACAGGTTCTGACGAAGCGGATAAAGGTAGTACTCCTACTGATGCTGCGTTCTTTGATTTGTATGATATATTTACAGTGACTTCAACCGAAGGCTCTTTACAGAGCTTCTGGACTGGACAATACCAAAACATTAATTTATGCAATCAGGTACTGGAAAATGTACCGGGAATTTCAATGGACGATGCTTTGAAATCCCGTTATCTAGCCGAAGCTAAATTTGTTCGTGCATATTCTTACTTCAGATTGGTAAGAGCTTATGGTGATGTACCTTTAAGGTTAAACGTTCCTAAAAATGCTACTGAGTATAATATACCGCGTACAGATAAAGCAACTGTTTATGCACAAATTGAAAAAGATTTAACAGAAGCGGCTGCAGTATTGCCTCCTAATTATCCATCAACAGATGTTGGAAGAGCGACTAAAGGTGCAGCTTTGGGCTTACATGCTAAAGTGGCATTATATCAGAAAAAATTTGCTGATGTATTAACATATACTAACCAGGTAATGGGCTTAGGATATGATTTATTTCCTGATTTTGAAAAAGGTTTCCGTACTCAGAATGAGAACAATGTAGAATCTCTATTTGAGGTACAAGCAGAAATGATTCCGGGAAACAAAGATGCTTCCAACTCACAATACAGTCAGGTACAAGGCGTTGCCGGTGTCCCGGAAGGTGGATGGGGTTTCAATACTCCTTCAACTGTACTTGCTGCTGCATTTGAGCCTGGTGATCCAAGAAGAGACGCAACCATTCTATTTAAAGGCGAAACCACTCCTCAAGGAGATAAAATTCCGACTACTACTCCTAATGACATGTACAATCAGAAATCATATGTTCCGTTTGGTCTTTACGTTTCGGGATATAATCAGGGAGCTCAACAAAACATCAGAGTTCTTCGTTTTGCAGATGTATTATTAATGAATGCAGAAGCTGCAAATGAGACAGGCAACCCAACATTAGCATTGTCTTCATTAAACAGAGTTCGTGCACGTGCCAGAGGTGGTAATGCTACTATCCTTCCTAATGTTACTACTACTGACCAAACTGCATTAAGAACTGCTATTTACAAAGAAAGACAAGTAGAGCTTGCTTTGGAAAGTGATCGTTATTTTGATGTGATCCGTCAGGGTCGTGGTGCAGAGGTTTTTGGTCCAAAAGGCTGGAAAGCTAACAAAAATGAGGTATGGCCAGTGCCAAATATTGAAATTGAACGTAGCGGTGGCTTATTAACTCAAAACACAGGTTACAGATAGTATATCCTTTTCATAAGGTTGCCAGAGCGCAAGCTCCGGCAACCTTTTTAATTTAATATTCATGTTAATTCCTAGAAATTGCTCCGCCCTAATATTAATTATAGCTCTTGCCTTCAGTTCAAGCATGTTTCCGAAAATGGCGAGCGCTCAAAAGAAAACTGTAGCAGGAATCAAACCTGACCTCTCAATTAAAAAAAACCTTACCGACGATCAGCTTCTTGATCTGGTACAAAAACAAACTTTCAGATACTTCTGGGATTTTGGACACCCTGTTAGCGGCATGGCACGCGAACGAAGTAACCGATCTTTTGACTACGGCGATGAGGTAGTTACAACGGGAGGTACTGGCTTTGGTGTTATGGCTATGATAGTAGCCTCAGAGCGTAAATTTATCACTCGTGAACAAGCTGCTGAACGCACAAAAAAAATAGTAGACTTTTTATGGAAGGCCGATATGTTTCATGGTGCTTTCCCTCATTGGTTAAATGGCGAAACCGGAAAAGTAATCCGCTTTAGCCCAAAAGATGATGGTGCAGATATCGTTGAAACTTCTTTATTGTTTCAAGGTTTATTAACTGCCCGTCAGTATTACACTGAAGATAATCCTGTCGAAAACGACATCAGAAATAAAATATTATGGATGTGGGAAGGTATTGAATGGAATTGGTTCACTCAAAATCAAAATGTTCTTTACTGGCACTGGAGTCCAAACAACGGCTGGAGCATGAACCATCAGATTAAAGGATGGAACGAGTGTTTGATTACCTATGTGATGGCAGCATCATCTCCAAAATTCCCTATCAACAAACGCGTTTACGACGATGGTTACGCAAATAACAACACCTACTTCAATGGTCGTAAATTTAATGGCATTACGCTACCACTAGGCTTTGCTTACGGAGGCCCGTTATTCTTTTCGCATTACTCATTCATGGGCTTAGATCCACGTGGTTTAAAAGACAACAATGCAGATTATTGGGAACAAAATAAAAATCATACACTTATTAATAGGGCTTATTGTATAGAAAACCCAAAAAAATATAAAGGCTATGGTGCCAACAGCTGGGGCTTAACTGCCAGTGATAGCTGGGGTGGCTATGCTGCCCATTCGCCAACCGAAGACCTTGGTGTAATTACACCAACTGCAGCTTTATCTGCCTTCCCTTATACCCCAGAATATTCAATGGAAGCGCTAAAACATTTTTATTATGATAAAGGAGACAAACTATGGAGTGAATATGGTTTTGTGGATGCTTTTAGTGAAGAAAAAAACTGGTATGCAAAATCTCACCTTGCTATAGATCAGGGGCCAATCATTGTAATGATTGAAAACTACCGCAGCGGCTTATTGTGGAAATTATTTATGAGCAGCCCTGATGTAAAAAGAGGTCTTAAAACCTTAGGATTCACGAGTCCCAATTTGTAGATGATGACGAAGAATATATATATTTCAATGTTGTTAATGCTTATTGTAAGCATGGGCACATTTGCTCAAAAAAAACAACTTACTTATTGTAATCCAATTAATCTGGATTACGGCTATACTCCTATTCCTAATTTTGCGGAGCAAGGAAAACACAGGGCTACAGCCGATCCTGTTATTGTAACCTACAAAGGTGATTATTATCTGTTTTCTACCAACCAATGGGGTTATTGGTGGAGCAGCGATATGTATAACTGGAAATTCGTTTCTAAAAACTTCTTAAGACCTGAACATAAGGTTTACGATGATCTTTGCGCCCCGTCTGTATGGGTGCAGGGAGACACGATGCTTGTTTTCGGCTCTACTTATTCTAAAAATTTCCCGATATGGATGAGCACAGATCCTAAAAACAATGAATGGAAAGAAGCTGTTCATGAATTTGAGATTGGTGGATGGGATCCTGCTCATTTTGTTGATGACGACGGCAAATTGTACATGTACAATGGTAGCAGCAATAGCTACCCGCTATATGGTATTGAGTTAAACCGAAAAACTTTTGATCCCATAGGCACCCGTAAAGAATTACTCCTGTTAAATCCGGAGCGCTATGGATGGCAACGGTTTGGAGAATATTTGGACAACACCTTTTTAGATCCATTTATGGAGGGTGCCTGGGTAACAAAGCACAACAGTAAGTACTACCTTCAATATGGCGCACCAGGCACGGAATTTAGCGGCTATGCCGATGGTGTTGCTGTTGGGCCTACTCCTTTGGGACCATTTGAACACCAGTCTAATCCTTTTTCATGGAAACCAGGTGGCTTTGCCCGTGGTGCAGGCCATGGTGCTACTTATCAGGATAAATGGAAGAACTACTGGCATGTTTCTACAATAGCCATCTCCGTAAAAAACAACTTTGAACGTCGCCTTGGTATTTGGCCAGCCGGATTCGATAATGACGATGTAATGTATATGGATGCTGCCTTCGGCGATTATCCTCATTACTTACCTACTGAAGCCCAGGATCACTTAAAAAGCGGTTTTACCGGATGGATGTTGTTAAATTATAACAAGCCTGTAGCTGTATCATCGACACTTGGATCATACTATGCCAACAATGCTGTTGATGAAAGCATTAAAACTTATTGGAGTGCAAAAACAGGAAATAAAGGCGAATGGATCCAAACTGATCTCGGTGGCGTGTCGACAGTAAATGCAGTACAGATTAACTATGCAGATCAGGATGCCGAGTTCCTTGGCAAACGCCAGGATATTTATCATCAATACAAGCTGTGGTATTCTACAGATGGTGTTAAATGGAAAATCTTAAAGGATAAAGGCACAAATAAAACTGATGTTCCTCATGATTATATTGAGCTTGAACAACCGGTTAAGGCACGATTTATAAAACTGGAAAACATACATATGCCTACAGGTAAGTTCGCTATTAGCGGCCTACGGGTTTTTGGTAATGGCAATCAGTCGACACCAAAAAGCGTCAAAGATTTTGTAGTACTAAGAACCGAAAAAGACAAACGCAGTGCATGGTTAAAATGGGCACCTGTAGAAGATGCTTATGCTTACAACATTTACATAGGCACTGAACCCGACAAGTTGTACAACTGCATTATGGTGTATAATACTAATGAATACTGGTATAAAGGGATGGACAAAAATAAAACTTACTATTTTAGCATAGAAGCAATCAATGAGAGCGGAGTCGCTCCTAAAACAGAGGTTGCCAAAGTTAATTAGAAATTTAAAAAATCATGAAACATCACTTCTATTTCCGTCTGCTTTTTGTATTACTGGTAAGTCTGTCTGTTAACTCACATGCGCAGGAGAAACCTTTCTGGAACGATATCCAGAAATTTAAACATCAGGATAGTGTATCAATGCCTGCCAAAAACAAAGTTGTATTTGTGGGCAGTTCTTCATTCACACGCTGGAATGAACTGGAGACGGTTTTTAAAGATTATCATGCCATTAACCGTGGTTTTGGAGGCTCTACGCTTGAACAGGCGAATGAGTATATCACCGAGCTTGTGTTTGCTTATAAGCCTAAGCAGGTTGTGATTTACAGTGGAGAAAACGACATTGCAACAGGCACAAGTGCAGAGCAAACGTACAACAGATTTGTAACGTTTTATAATAACCTTCGTAAAGGTCTTCCCAAAGCAAACATAGTGTATATCTCTATGAAGCAGAGTCCTTCAAGAATGAAGTTTGCTGATAATGTGACCAAAGCAAACACCATGATAAAAGAGTATATCAGTAAGCAAAAAAATGCAGTTTTTATTGATGTAAACTCCAAAATGCTCGACAGCAACGGTGCTCCAAGACCAGAACTGTTTGTAGAAGATATGCTACATATGAAGCCAGAAGGCTATGCCATCTGGATCAAAGAAATAACACCCTATTTAAAAAAATAACACAAAAAATGAAAATATCTCACTTACTATTCTTGTCTATGTTTTTCTGCATCGGCGCAACATCTGCGCAACAGAAAAAAAAAGTTCCCGCAGCTGATCAAAAGATGAATGCTTTTATCGGCAACCTATTATCTAAAATGACTTTAGATGAAAAGATAGGGCAACTCAATTTGCTAACCGGCGGCGAAGCAACTACAGGATCAGTAGTAAGTACAGATGTTGAAAGTAAGATCAAAAAAGGTCAGGTAGGCGGCATGTTTAGCTTTACAACACCTCAAAAAATCCGTAAGGCACAAGAAATCGCTGTAAACGAAAGCAGACTTAAAATCCCTATCATTTTTGGGCAGGATGTAATCCATGGGTATAAAACCACCTTCCCTATTCCATTGGCCTTATCTTGTACCTGGGATATGTCTCTTATCCAGAAAACGGCACGTATAGCAGCGGTTGAAGCTACTGCTGACGGACTTAACTGGACTTTCTCTCCAATGGTTGATATATCAAGAGACCCCAGGTGGGGAAGAATATCTGAAGGATCAGGAGAAGATACTTATTTAGGAAGTCAAATTGCAAAAGCAATGATTAAAGGTTACCAGGGCGATGATCTTTCTAAATACAACACCATGATGGCCTGCGTTAAACACTTTGCGTTATATGGCGCTGCCGAAGCTGGAAGAGACTATAACACTACAGATATGAGTCTGGACAGGATGTATAATGAATATCTGCCTCCTTACAAGGCTGCTATTGATGCCGGTGCCGGAAGTGTAATGACATCTTTTAATGATATTAATGGTGTTCCTGCCACCGCTAACAAATGGTTAATGACAGATTTGCTACGTAAACAATGGGGCTTTAAGGGTTTCGTTGTTACTGACTACACCGCTGTGAACGAACTGATAGATCATGGCCTGGGCGATTTGCAGACAGTCTCTGCCTTATCATTGAATGCCGGAGTTGATATGGATATGGTGGGTGAAGGGTTTTTAACCACCCTAAAAAAATCGGTACAGGAAGGTAAAGTAAAAACACAACAAATTGACAATGCCTGCCGCCTTGTGTTGGAGGCTAAATATAAGCTAGGTTTGTTTGAGGATCCATATCGTTATTGCAATGAAGAACGTGCAAAAACTGAAATACTTAAACCTGAACATTTACAATTTGCGCGTGAAGCGGCAACTCAATCTTTTGTCTTGTTAAAAAACGACAAACAGACATTACCACTCAAAAAAACAGGCACCGTTGCATTAATAGGCCCTTTGGCCAACACTGGATCCAATATGCCGGGCACATGGAGTGTAAATAGTGATTTAGCCAATACATCTTCTCTTCTTGCAGGTATGAAAGCTGCTTTAGGATCAAACGTTAAAGTATTACATAGCTTAGGTTCGAACTTATTGGCGGATGAAGCGTATCAAAAAAGAGCAACTATGTTTGCTCGTGATATTCCAAGAGATAATCGCCCGGAAGAAGAAGTGATCAAAGAAGCAGTAGACATTGCAAAACAGTCGGATGTAGTTATTGCAGCTTTGGGAGAAGGTTCTGAAATGAGTGGTGAAAGCTCAAGCCGTACCAATCTGGAAATCCCTGAAGTTCAAAAACGCTTATTACAGGCCTTACTTAAAACTGGCAAACCAGTTGTTTTAGTTTTGTTTAGTGGTAGGCCATTAGTTTTAAATTGGGAAAACGAGAATGTTCCGGCGATACTTAATGTTTGGTTTGGTGGTACCGAAGCGGCAAAAGCAATTACTGATGTATTATTCGGCGATGTAAATCCATCAGGAAAACTAACCACAACATTCCCACAAAATGTGGGTCAGATACCATTGTATTACAGTCATAAAAATACAGGCCGTCCATTAGAAGATGGCAAATGGTTTTCTAAATTCCGTTCTAATTACATTGATGTAAGCAACGATCCCTTGTATCCATTTGGATACGGATTAAGCTATACAACCTTTGATTATAGTGATATAAAGCTAGACAAGGATAAATTTAAATCCGGCGAAACGATCAATGCGAGTGTTATTGTAAAGAATACCGGATCAAGGGAAGGCAAAGAAGTAGTTCAGCTTTACATCAGAGATCTTGTAGGCAGTTCTACACGTCCTGTTAAAGAATTAAAACACTTTGAAAAAATTGATTTAAAGGCGGGAGAAAGCAAAACAGTTAATTTCAAAATCACTGTTGATGATTTAAAATTCTTCAACTCGGAACTTAAATATGTAGCAGAACCAGGAGATTTTAAAGTGTTCATTGGTACAAATTCAAGAGACGTTAAGACTAATCAGTTTACGCTGCTTTAGCAGATTAAGTTTAGAGTATATAAGGCTGTATCATAACATGATCAGCCTTTTTTATGTAATTGATCGCCATCCTATAGCACGCCTCGTCATCTCGAGCATCGTGAGAGATCCCTTGGTTATGCCAGTTCAAGAGATCTCTCCTATCGTCGAGAGGACGACTGCTTAAAGCAATCGTCATTCCTATATCCCCTCATTTTTAAAAGATTACAATTTTGTTTAGTTTAGTAATATGAACAGGATTAAATTAACGGCTTTTATGGTCTTGCTATTAGGATTAAATGGTATGGCCCAGGACTTCAAGAAATATGATTCAGGGAATTTCATTGAAGGAAAAGACAGCATTTATTACAGGGTTCTGTTTCCCGAAAACTTTGATCCAAATCAAAAATATCCAATACTGTTCTTCTTACATGGAAGTGGAGAAAGAGGAAACGATAATGAGAAACAGCTTACCCATGGAGGCAAGTTGTTTTTAAAAGACAGTGTTCGTAAAAAATTTCCGGCAATAATCGTATTCCCACAATGTAGCAATGATAGTTTCTGGGCAAATGTCGAATTCAAAAATAATGAAGATGGCAAGCGGGAATTTAATTTCCAAACAGGAGGTAAACCCACAAAAGCCATGCATGCACTACTGGGTATGATAGATAATTTTTTGGATAAGCCCTTTGTGGATAAGAAAAAAGTTTACATAGGTGGCTTATCTATGGGAGGAATGGGTACTTATGAATTATTACGACGTAAGCGCAAAACATTTGCAGCTGCTTTTGCTATCTGCGGTGGCGATAACATTGCAAATGTTCAGAAGTATAAAAAGGTTCCACTATGGATTTTTCATGGAGAAAAAGATGATGTAGTGCCTGTAGTGCTTTCTACATCCATTGCTGATCAGCTTCAAGTATTGGGAAAAACTCCGAAAATAACGCTTTATCCCGAAGCCAATCACAACAGCTGGGACTCTGCCTTTGCAGAGCCGGAACTGTTGCCATGGCTATTTTCCAATCAGAAATAATGGGTTTTTATATGGCAGAACTTATTCTGCCATATTGTGATAAACCGCCTGAACGTCGTCGTCCTCTTCAAGCTTATCTATTAGTTTAAATACATCTGCAGCCTGCTCTTCTGTAACTGCGGTAGTTGAAAGAGAAATGCGCTCAAGCTTAGCACTTTTCATTTCAACAGCCAGATCTTCAAGTGCTTTCTGCATTTTACCGAAATCTTCGAAAGCGGTTTGAACTACAGCAATATCGTTCCCTTCTTCATCAGCCTCAAGATATAGTTCTTCCAGTCCTGAATCAATTAATTCAAATTCCAGTTCTTCCAGGTCTTTTTCTCCAGGTAAGAATCTGAATATTGATTTACGATTAAAAATAAAATCAAGAGATCCCGTTTTGCCTAAAGTACCACCTGTTTTATTAAAATAACTACGTACGTTAGCAACAGTTCTGTTTGTATTGTCTGTTGCAGTTTCAATTAAAACAGCAACACCATGTTGTGCATAGCCTTCGTAAACATACTCTTCATACCCATTCTCATCTTTATTTGAAGCACGTTTAATTGCCGCATCAACTCTATCTTTAGGCATGTTTACTGCCTTGGCATTTTGTATAGCTGTACGCAAACGAGAGTTGGTATCAGGACTTGGTCCGCCATCTTTAACGGCCATTACTATCTCTTTACCTATCCTGGTAAATTGTACGGCCATTTTGGCCCAACGTTTAAATTTTCTTTCTTTTCTGAACTCAAATGCTCTTCCCATTTTATTCTCTTTGGTGGTTATTTAGTAGTTAGTAAATACTATTTCTTTAAATTCTTAATCATGTCAAGCGTAAGTTTTGAAAGGTCAAACTCTGGCTTCCATCCCCATTCTTTCACAGCGAAACTGTCGTCAATGGACCTTGGCCAACTATCTGCGATGTTTTGGCGGGGGTCATTTTCGGTGTAAGTTAATGTAAATTCCGGAATATGCTTTCTGATCTCCGCTGCTAAAATCTCCGGAGTAAAGCTTACCCCCGCAAAATTATAACTGGAACGGATAGTAATTTTTGATGCCTCAGCATCCATCAATTCTATAGTACCACGGATGGCATCATCCATATACATCATTGGTAATTCTGTTGCGGCATTTAAAAACGATGCATACGTTCCTTTTTTTAACGCATCATGAAAAATATGGATGGCATAATCTGTAGTTCCTCCACCCGGTGCAGCTTTCCAGCTTATTAGGCCTGGGTAACGGATACTTCGTACATCTAAATTGTACTTTTGGTTATAATATTCACACCAACGTTCACCTGCCAGTTTACTAATTCCATAAACGGTATTGGGATCCATCACACAAAACTGAGGGGTATGATCTTTAGGCGAATTTGGACCAAAAACAGCTATGGAACTTGGCCAGTATACTTTTGCTGTTTTATAAGTTATTGCCAAATCTAAGATATTAAGTAAGCCATTCATGTTAAGGTCCCAGGCAAGCTTAGGATTTTGCTCGCCTGTTGCAGATAATAAGGCCGCCAGTAAATAAACCTGTGTTGGCTGATATTTCTGAAAAATACTATTTAAAGTATCTTTTTCCAGAACATTTACAAATTCAAAAGGCCCCGAATTCTTGATGTCATAATCGGGCCGGCGAATGTCACACGCAATAACATTGGACTCTCCATACACTTTACGTAAAGCCGTTACCAGCTCTGTGCCTATCTGGCCGTTAGAGCCTAAAACTACTATATTCTCAATCATGACTGATTTGGATTTCCACAAAAATAAATAAATGAACGAACCTATTCAAAAATCTTTAGTGCAACCAACATTTTACCTGGATAAAACCGATAATAAGGATACTCAATTGGATGGATTTTCGTTAAATTCCAAAGTAGCTTTATAAAGTAACAAAAACATTATATATTTACTTTAATTGTGTATTTAGAACACTAACTATTTATTTTTTCTTAATATTACAAAACAAAACACACTTAGAATACACCAAAACACCTAAAACACCAAATATGGACAGACGAGAAGCAGTGAGGAATATGGCCTTCCTAATGGGAGGAGCTTTATCTGCAACTACGATAGGAGTATTTCTTGATAGTTGTAACTCACCATCTACTAAAACCAATGGCAAATTATTTGATGATAACCAGCTTAAACTGATTACCGAAGTTGCCGACATCATTATCCCTACAACGAGCTCGCCGGGTGCAAAGGCTGCAGGAGTAGGCCCGTTTATAGCCTTAATGGTAAAAGATTGTTATCCCGAGGATGCTCAAAAGGCATTTGTGAAAGGACTTGATGCTCTTGAAGAGCAATCTAAAGACCAGTTTAAAAAATCTTTCCTGGAAATTTCTCCGGCCGAGCGTACACAATTGCTTAGTAAACTCAGAGAAGAGACTATTGCTGCTACCAAAGCTGAACAGGATAAACAAAAAGAGGCAGACGCTCAAAAAACTGACCCTGATAAGGCAAAGTCTCAAACCGAAAATGCCGGCTTCGCATCAATACTACCAAAGGACAAGCCGAAAACAGAACCACGTTTCTTTTCTATCATTAGAGATCTAACCTTACTAGGTTATTTCACCTCTGAGATTGGAGCAACAAAAGCAATGGCTTATGTTGATATCCCTGGCCGCTATGATGGCTGTGTGGATTTGAAACCTGGTCAAAAAGTTTGGGCATAAACCTTTTATAGCATTAAAATGAGCAATTTAAATACGAAAGCGACAGCTAACAATACATATGACGCCATTGTTGTAGGATCTGGAATTAGTGGTGGCTGGGCAGCAAAGGAACTAACAGAAAAGGGCTTAAAAGTTCTATTACTTGAAAGAGGAAGAAACATTGAGCACATAAAAGACTATACTACCGCTACAAAGAAACCATGGGAGTTTGAACACCGTGGAAGAATAACCGAAGCACAAAAAGAAGCGCATCCGGTGCAAAAGAGAGATTATCCATACTCGGAATTCAACGAGAGTTATTGGGTAAATGACCACGATTGCCCGTATACAGAAATTAAACGTTTTGACTGGTACCGCGGATTTCATGTTGGTGGAAAATCACTGATGTGGGGCAGACAGAGTTACCGTTTTAGCGATCTTAACTTTGAAGACAACCTTAAAGATGGGCATGGTGTTGACTGGCCAATCAGATATAAAGATATTGCTCCATGGTATGACTATGTAGAGAAATTTGCAGGTATCAGCGGACAAGTAGAAGGCTGGCCGGCATTACCTGATGGTCAATTCCTACCCCCAATGGAGATGAACTGCGTTGAAAAAGATGTAAAGAAACGTATTGAAGATAAGTGGAAAAAATCGAGAATCATGACAATTGGCCGTACAGCCAATTTAACTGTCCCTCATGGAGGAAGAGGATCTTGCCAATACCGTAATCTTTGCAGCAGAGGTTGTCCGTTTGGAGCTTATTTTAGCACTCAGTCATCTACCCTACCTGCAGCTGTAGCTACAGGAAACCTTACTTTACGTCCTTTTTCATTAGTAAACACCATTATCTATGATAAAGAAACCCAAAAAGCAAAAGGTGTTGTAGTAATAGACTCAGAAACAAAAGAAACTATAGAATATTTTGCAAAGATCGTTTTTGTAAACGGATCAACTTTAGGCTCAACTTTCCTATTGCTTAACTCTACATCTGCTGAGTTCCCTGATGGATTAGGTAATGGCAGTGGACAATTGGGACATAACTTAATGGATCACCACTTCCGTTGTGGTGCATCTGGAAGAGCTGAAGGTTTTGACGACAAATATACTTATGGCCGCAGAGCAAACGGAATCTATATACCTAGATATAGAAACATGGGCAATGATAAACGCGACTACGTAAGAGGTTTCGGCTATCAAGGTGGTGCAAGCAGAGGTAACTGGCATGCTGATGTTGCTGAAATGGCATTTGGTGCTGAATTTAAAGATCAAATGACTACACCAGGTGCATGGAACATGGGATTAGGAGGTTTCGGTGAGTCTCTCCCATATTTCGAAAACCGTGTTTATATAGACAAAAGCAAAAAAGACAAATGGGGTCAACCTGTATTGGCTATTGATTGTGAGTTTAAAGATAACGAACAAAAAATGCGCGTTGACATGATGAATGATGCTGCAGAAATGCTTGAAGCATCAGGAATTAAAGACGTAAAAACTTATGACAACGGATCTGCTCCAGGTATGGCAATACACGAAATGGGAACTGCCCGCATGGGACATGACCCTAAAACTTCGGTATTAAATAAATGGAATCAGATGCATGAAGTAAAAAATGTATTTGTAACAGATGGTTCTTGCATGACTTCAGCTGCATGCCAGAATCCATCATTAACATATATGGCTTTAACAGCAAGAGCTTGTGATTTTGCAGTTAGTGAATTAAAAAAAGGTAACATTTAATGAAGACAAGAAAAATTAGAATGGGCATGGTAGGCGGCGGTAAAGACGCGTTTATCGGTGCAGTTCATCGTATTGCCGCTAACATTGACGGCCAGGTAGAGTTTTGCTGCGGAGCATTGAGTATACACCCCGAAATTGCCAGAGAATCTGGTGAAATGTTATTCCTTCCGGAAGACAGGGTTTATATGAACTTTGAGGAAATGATTGAGAAAGAAAGCAAATTACCTGCTGACAAACGTATCGACTTTGTAACTATTGTTACCCCAAATTTTGCCCACTTTGCTCCTGCAATGATGGCCTTGGATCATGGGTTTAACGTGGTAATTGAAAAACCAATTGCTTTATCTCTTGAAGAAGCTAAGTTATTACAGCAAAAAGTACAGGAAACTGGCTTAATTCTATGCTTAACTCATACCTACTCTGGTTATCCAATGGTAAAACAAGCCAGACAAATGGTAAAAGAAGGAAAACTTGGTGCCATTAGAAAAATCATGGTTGAGTATCCTCAGGGATGGCTAAGCACCCTTACCGAAAGAGAAGGAAATGCCCAGGCCGCATGGCGCACCGACCCAACCAAAAGTGGAAAAAGCGGTTGTATGGGAGATATAGGAACACACGCTGCGCAATTAGCAGAGTATATTTCAGGCTTAAAAATCACTAAGCTATGTGCCGATCTGAACGTTGTAGTTCAGGGAAGGGCACTTGATGACGACGGTAACGTACTTTTGAAATTTGACAATGGCGCAAGCGGTGTATTATCAGCATCTCAGGTAGCTGCAGGTGAAGAAAATGCTTTAAAAATTAGAGTATATGGAGAAAAAGGCGGATTAGAGTGGAACCAGCAAGAGCCAAATACGTTAACTTTAAAATGGCTTAATGAACCAGCTCAGATTTACCGCGCAGGACAAGCTTATCTTTCAGATATTGCAAAACACAACTTACGTGTTCCAGGCGGACATCCGGAAGGCTACCTGGAAGCTTTTGCAAACATTTATAGAAATTTTGCACTTACGGTTTCGGCTAAAATCCATGGAACAACTCCTACAGAAGCCATGCTGGATTTCCCAAGGGTTGAAGATGGTGTAAGAGGTATGGCATTTATTGATACAGTAGTAGCTTCAAGTCAGTCTGATCAAAAATGGACAGATTTTAAAATATAAAAAACATCATGACAACACTTAAAGGTCCCGGAGTTTTCCTTGCTCAATTTATTGGTGATGAGGCTCCTTTTAATTCTTTAGATGCTATTTGTGAATGGGCGGCAAGCTTAGGCTTTAAGGGTATCCAGGTACCCACGCTTGACACAAGGTTTATTGACCTTCAAAAAGCAGCAGAAAGCAAAACTTATGCTGATGAATTAACCGGTAAGGTTAGATCATACGGTTTGGAAATCACGGAATTGTCGACACATTTACAAGGTCAGCTGGTTGCTGTACATCCGGCATATGACCTTGCATTTGATGCCTTTGCTCCTGATCAGTATAAAAACAATCCAAAAGCAAGAACAGAATGGGCAGTACAGCAATTAAAATATGCTGCAAAAGCTTCTCAGAATCTTGGTTTAAATGCACATGCTACATTTAGTGGTTCGTTGTTATGGCATATGTTCCATCCGTGGCCTCAACGTCCGGAAGGACTTGTTGATGCAGCTTTTACCGAACTTGCAAAAAGATGGACGCCAATATTAAATGAGTTTGATACCTGTGGTGTAGATGTATGTTACGAGATACACCCAGGCGAAGACCTCTTTGATGGCATCACTTATGAGATGTTCCTTGAAAAAGTAAACAATCACCCTCGTGCGTGCTTGCTTTACGATCCTTCACACTTTGTTTTACAACAGCTTGATTATATTCAGTATATTGATTTTTATCATGAGCGCATAAAGGCATTCCATGTTAAAGATTCTGAATTTAATGCAACAGGTAAACAAGGAACATTTGGTGGTTACCAAAGCTGGGCGAATCGTGCCGGAAGATATCGTTCTCCTGGTGATGGACAAGTAGATTTCAAAACCATATTCAGTAAGCTTGCGCAATATGATTACAAAGGATGGGCGGTAATGGAATGGGAATGCTGCATTAAGGATGCTGAAGTTGGCGCCAGAGAAGGCGCGGAATTCATTAAAAAGAATATCATAAAAGTAACCACTAAAGCATTCGATGATTTTGCTGCTTCTGGTGGTGACGATGATTTCAATAACAGAATTTTAGGTTTAGATAAATAATACAACACAACAATGAAAAGAACATTATTAGTTTTAGGCTGTTTAGCAATCTTTATGGCCTCATGTGCAAGTCCGGAAGAAAGAGCCGCAGCAAATAAAGCTGCAGATTCAGCTAATACATCAGCATCAACTCCTGCAACTGAAGCTACAACCCCTGCCGCTACTGATACGGCTGCAAAGGAAGCAGCACCTGCACCAGCTGCAACTACACCGGCAGCTCCGGCTGCCACTGCAGAAAAGGGAAAAGGCGAAGCACTTATTTCTAAGTCTGACTGCCTTGCATGTCATAGCAAAACTCAAAAACTTGTTGGACCTGCTTATGTAAATGTGGCTGGTAAATATCCTGCAACTGAAGAGAACATTGACCATCTGGCTGATAAGATCATTGCAGGTGGACAAGGTGTTTGGGGTGCAATTCCAATGACTCCGCACCCAACATTAAGTAAAGACGATGCAAAAGAAATGGTAAAATATATTTTATCACTTAAAAAATAATTCAACCTACCTAACCAAATAGAACCATGGAAGAAACAAAAAAAGATCAGAATGCTACCAACAGACGTAGTTTTCTAAAAACATCAGCTATTGCTGCATCTGCATTTATGATAGTTCCGCGTCACGTTTTGGGCGGAAAAGGATTTTTAGCTCCTAGCGACAGATTAATTGTAGCGGGAATTGGTGCAGGCGGAAAAGGTCAATCTGATATTGCTGAATTTGCAAAAAGTGGAAAAGCCGATATTGGTTTTTTATGCGATGTGCATGATTCAAGAGCTGCGAATAGTGTAAAAGCTTTCCCTAAAGCTAAATATTATAGAGATTGGCGTGAATTGATGGATAAAGAAGCTAAAAATTTTGATGCTGTTTCTGTTTCTACTCCAGATCATAACCATGCCATTATTGCCCTTGCAGCAATGCAATTGGGTAAGCATGTGTATGTGCAAAAACCTTTAACTCATGATATTTATGAGGCAAGAGCTTTAACTGCTGCTGCTAAAAAGTATAAAGTGGTTACCCAAATGGGAAATCAGGGTGCTTCAAATGATGGCCCAAGACAAATGAAAGAATGGTATGACGCAGGATTGATTGGAGATGTACACACGGTTTATGCATGGACAGATCGTCCGGTATGGCCTCAAGGTATTCCATGGTCGGCTAACAAAGCTCAGGTGCCATCAGATCTTGATTGGGATCTTTGGTTAGGTACTGCCCCATACAAAGACTATGTAGATAAATTGGTTCCGTTTAACTGGCGTGGCTGGTGGGATTATGGTACTGGTGCTCTTGGAGATATGGGCTGTCACCTACTAGAAGCTCCGTTTAGCGTATTGAATTTAAAATATGCAAGCGAAGTTCAGGCGAGTGTTGGTTCTGTATATGTTGATGAATTCAAAAGAGGATATTTCCCTGATAGTTGTCCTCCATCAAGTCACGTTACATTAAAATTCCCTAAAACAACTAAGACCAAGGGCGATGTTACTGTACACTGGATGGATGGTGGTATCCAACCTGAAAGACCAGAAGAATTACAAGCTAACGAAACCTTTGGAGACGGTGGTAATGGTACCTTATTTATTGGTACAAAAGGTAAAATGATGAGCGAAACTTATAGCGCAAATCCGAAATTACTTCCTTTAACTAAAAACAAAGACATCAAGGTAGCGCAAAAATTTGCCCGCGTACAAGGTGGCGCAGGTGGCCACTACAAACAATGGGTTGAAGCTGCTATTGCCGGTTATGGCAAGCAGGAAGTAAGTTCTCCTTTTGAAATTGCAGGCCCGCTTACAGAAGCCTTGTTAATGGCAAACCTTGCTATACGTGGTGTAGATGTTCAACGTAAAAACAGTGAAGGAAAAATCTCTTATCCTGGCCGTAATATTAAATTACTTTGGGATAACGACCTGATGAAGGTTACTAACCTTGATGATGTGAACCAATATGTGAAACGTGAGTATCGCAAAGGCTGGACTTTGGGCGCATAAAAAATAAAGAACAATTTTAAACCACATAATGAAAAAATACATTTTCTCTGCGCTGATCTTAACAACAATAATGAGCTGCAGTAGTACAAAAAGTCAAAAAGGCACCAAAGGATTCACCAAACTATTTAATGGTGAATCCACTGCCGGATGGCATACATATGGAAAAACAACCGCCGGCAGTAAATGGAAAGTAGAAGATGGAACACTCCACTTTGATCCAAACGGCCAAAATGATGGTGGAGGTGATTTAGTGACAGATAAGGAATACAGCAATTTCCATTTAAAACTGGAATGGAAAGTAGCTCCTAAAGCGAATAGCGGTATAATTTTCTATGTACACGAAGACCCGAAATATGGTGCTACATACAGTACAGGTTTAGAAATGCAGGTGCTGGACAACGATGGTCATCCGGACGGAAAGATAACCAAGCACAGAGCGGGAGATTTGTATGATCTTGTTAAAAGTAACTCTGAACCGGTAAAACCTGTTGGAGAATGGAATACAGCTGAAGTAATCAGTAACAATGGAGCCCTTGAATTAAGATTAAATGGCGTTAAAGTGGTAACTACTACACTCTGGGATGAAAACTGGAAAAATCTTGTTTCAAAAAGCAAGTTTGCTGGCTGGGAAGGATTTGGAACTTTTAAATCAGGCAAAATAGCTCTTCAGGATCATGGAGATGCTGTTTGGTACCGTAACATTATGATTAAAGAACTATAATTTAACTTTTAAAGAATAACGAAAACCCGAATATGAATACGACTAACCGTGTTAAATTATCAATCATGATGTTCCTGGAATTTTTTATCTGGGGATCATGGTTTGTTACCTTAGGTACTTTTCTGGACAAGAACCTTTCTGCTTCTGGCTCAGAAACTGCCGCTGTTTTTTCAACCCAATCATGGGGAGCAATAGTTGCCCCTTTTATTATCGGCTTAATTGCCGATAGATTTTTCAATGCAGAAAAAATCCTTGGTGTTTTACACCTTCTTGGTGCTGCTTTAATGTACCAAATGTATACTGCTGCAGATATATCTGTTTTTTATCCATACGTATTAGGCTATATGATCCTTTATATGCCAACACTTGCATTGGTGAATTCAGTATCCTTTAACCAGATGAAAGATCCGGAGAAAGAGTTCTCTCCTATCAGGATTTGGGGAACTATCGGTTGGATTACAGCTGGACTAATTATCAGTTACGTATTCATTTGGGATTCACCTGAGGCCTTGTCTGCAGGTTTATTGAAAAATACTTTCCTTATGGCTGGTATTGCCTCATTAGGCTTAGGCTTATTTAGTTTCACATTACCTAAAACGCCACCAAAAGTAGCTGCAGGTGAAAAAGTAAAGATCGGTGATATTTTAGGTCTTGACGCTTTGAAACTATTAAAGGATAAAAACTTTGCTATATTCTTTGTTTCTGCTATCCTAATCTGTATCCCTCTGGCATTCTATTACCAAAATGCCCACCCTTTCTTATCTAATATCGGTGTTGAAGGGCCTACCGGTAAAATGGCAATAGGACAAATTTCAGAGGCGCTATTTTTACTATTGATTCCATTCTTTTTCAAAAAATATGGATTCAAAAAAACCATTCTTGTGGGTATGCTGGCATGGTCTGTTAGGTATTTATTATTTGCCTATGGAAATGCAGGAGAGCTTAGCTTTATGATTCTGATTGGCATTGCATTACATGGTATTTGCTATGATTTCTTTTTTGTATCAGGACAGATCTACACCAATTCAAAAGCTGGTGAAAGATATAAAAGTGCTGCTCAGGGATTAATCACGTTAGCAACATATGGTGTTGGTATGCTTATTGGATTTGAAGTTGCAGGATGGATTACAGATACTTACAAAGGTGCCAACGGAGCTGCCGACTGGAAAATGGTGTGGCTAATCCCATCTGGTATTGCATTTGTAGTTTTCTTATTGTTTGCACTAACTTTCAATGACAAGAAGAAAATTGAAGAAGAAGCTATTGCCCATTAATCTATTTGAACCAAATCAAAATTTAGATATTTAAAAAAATGGAATCAGAATTAAGCAGGAGAACTGCACTGAAAAATATCGTTGCCGGAACCGCCGCATTAGGTGTTTCGGCAGCTTTGCCCGCTTTTGCTCTTGACCCATATAAGTCAACTATGTTAAAAGGAAATGTAAATCATTCTGTTTGCCGTTGGTGCTTTGGAAGCGTAGATCTTGATACTTTATGTATTGAGGCAAAAAAAATCGGCATTAAAGCGATAGACCTTGTTGGCCCTAATGATTGGGCTACGTTAAAGAAACATGGCTTATACTCTTCAATGTGTAATGGTGCAGAAATCAGTATCCCGGACGGGTGGAATGATCCTAAATTTCATGCAACACTGATTAAAAACTATTCAGAAATGATTCCGAAGGTTGCCGAAGCGGGCTACAAGCAATTGATCTGCTTCAGCGGAAACCGTAGGGGTAAAGACGATGAGACAGGATTAAAAAACTGTGTTGAAGGCTTAAAACAAATACTTCCAATTGCTGAAAAGCATAATGTAGTAGTGGTTATGGAGCTACTTAACAGTAAAGTTAACCATGGAGATTATCAGTGCGATAATACCCCTTGGGGTGTCGAACTATGTAAAAGGTTAGGCTCTGAAAACTTTAAATTGCTTTATGACATTTACCATATGCAAATTGACGAGGGGAATGTTATCAGTACAATAACAAATAACCACCAATACATTTCTCATTATCACACGGCCGGAGTACCCGGAAGAAATGAGATTGATGATACTCAGGAACTATTTTATCCTGCTATTATTAAAGCTATTGTAGCAACTGGTTTCAAAGGCTATCTTGCCCAGGAATTTATTCCAAAGAGTAAAGACGGTATGAAGTCATTAAGAGAAGCAGTAAATATTTGTGATGTATAATTCAAAAACTATGAATTCTAGAAGAAATTTTATTAAGCAGGCAGGTATTGCCGTTGCAGGTGCAGCGTTATTACCATCTTTTGCCTGCAGCAGCACGCCTGCTGCAGGTGGTGCGCATCCAATTGGGCTACAACTTTATACCTTAAGAGAATTACTACCTAAAGATGTTAAAGGTGTAATAGAAAAGGTAGCAAAAGCCGGTTACAAGGAAGTTGAAACCTATGGTTATACTGCTGATGCAGGATTTTGGGGTTTAGATGCCAAAACATTTAAAGGTTTGCTTGATGCGAATGGATTAAAAGCTCCTAGTGGCCACTTTGGCTTAGATGGCTTTATTAAAAGCGGCAATCTGGACGAAGTTAAACCTTTAATTGAAGGTGCTTTAACTTTAAATATGGAATATCTAACCTGTCCATATCTTGATGAATCATTAAGACCCGATCTTGATGCTTTTAAAAAGGTAGCGGCAAGATTAAATGAAGCAGCAGAACTGTGTGCTAAATCTGGATTACAGCTAGCATACCATAATCACGATTTTGAATTTAAAAAATACGGAGATACTACCGGATACGACATATTGCTTCAGGAAACCGACAAGAAAAATGTTCAGTTTGAGATGGATTTATACTGGGTTGTAAGATCCGGGAACGATCCACTTGCATTATTTGCGAAACATCCTGGTCGTTTTGTGATGTGGCATGTAAAGGATATGGATAAAGCGAACAATACGATTAATACAGAAGTAGGAAGTGGAAAAATCGACTTTAAGAGCATTTATAAGCACGCCAAGGAATCAGGCCTTAAACACTTAATTGTTGAGCAGGAGAATTTCTCAAAGGATCCTTTTGTAAGCATTAAGCAAAGCTTTGATTACGTAAATCGCGAACTGGTTTAAGAAGATATATCTTAACAACAAAAGGGAAGTGGTTTACAAAAATCACTTCCCTTTTTTGTTTATAAGTACCCTGGTTTGCAGAAACATTTACTTAATGCTGAAATATTTCACATCTTTGGGGACTTATTAAACATAAAACCTTTATAATTAATTAAAAACAAGTAAAAAACAATTAGAAAAAAATGAAAATTGCAGTAGTTGGCGCCACCGGTCTGGTAGGCACCGTAATGTTAAAAGTATTAGAAGAGCGTAACTTCCCGTTAACTGAATTGATCCCTGTAGCATCTGAGAAGAGTGTTGGTAAGGAAATCTCATTCAAGGGTAAGAAGTATGCTGTTGTAAATATGGAAACTGCAATTGCAATGAGGCCCGACATCGCATTGTTCTCTGCAGGTGGTGGTACCTCATTAACATATGCTCCTCTTTTTGCAGAGGCTGGTACAACAGTAATCGATAATTCGTCGGCATGGCGTATGGATCCTTCAAAAAAACTGATCGTTCCTGAAGTTAATGCAAATGAATTATCTATCGATGATAAGATCATTGCAAACCCTAACTGTTCAACCATACAAATGGTAGTGGCTTTAAAACCACTTCACGATAAATATAGAATCAAACGCGTTGTGGTTTCTACCTACCAGTCTGTTACCGGTACTGGTGTAAAAGCTGTAGAACAACTAATGAATGAGCGTAAAGGTATTACAGACGGCCCTATGGCTTACGCATATCCTATTGATTTAAATGTTATTCCTCAAATTGATGTATTCACTGAAAACGGATATACTAAAGAGGAAATGAAAATGATACTTGAAACACGCAAGATCATGGGCGATGACAGCATCAGGGTTACTGCTACTACAGTACGTATCCCGGTTATGGGGGGGCACTCTGAATCAGTGAACATAGAGTTTGAGAATGATTTTGACCTTGCTGATGTAAGAGATTTGCTTACTAAAACTGAAGGAATCATTGTTGTTGATGATACAGCGAACCTTAAATACCCGATGCCTAAAGATGCTCATGAAAAAGATGAAGTATTTGTAGGAAGGATCAGACGTGATGAATCGTTGCCAAACACATTAAACATGTGGATTGTTGCCGATAACCTGCGTAAAGGTGCTGCTACCAACGCTGTACAGATTGCAGAGTTCCTGGTAAGAAATGAGCTGATATAAAATATCTGTAAAAAACGTTAGTGATGTAGAAATAGCTCGATTGCTATTTTTACATCACTTTTTTTTTAAAATGCCTATGTTAAAGAAATTTTTCCTTTTACTGTTCTTATTGTCTCAAAGTCTTGTTTACGCACAGGCGCCTGTGCAGAAACTGGAACAGGCCTTTAATAATTTACTTGCCGACCCGCAGGCAAAATATGCACTAACCTCTTTATGTGTACTGGATGCAAAAACTGGACAAACGATCTTCGCCAGAAATGAGAATATAGGCGTGGCTACTGCGTCGACATTGAAAACCATCACCTCAGCAACTGCATTTGGATTACTAGGTAAAGATTTTCAATACCAGACAACATTAGCCTACAGCGGCACCATCAATTCAGAAGGGACATTAAAAGGAAACCTGATTATTGTTGGCGGCGGAGACCCTACATTGGGTTCATGGCGATATGAAACAACTAAAGAAGGGGTGATCTTAAATCAATGGGTAAATGCCATAAAAGGTGCCGGGATTAAAAAGATTGAAGGAAAAGTTATAGGCGATGATGGTTTATGGGGAAGCCAAACGACTCCTGATGGTTGGATTTGGCAAGATATAGGTAATTACTATGGTGCAGGGGCTTCGGCACTGAGTTGGAGAGAGAACCAATTTGATCTTCATTTAAAGGCAAATAAAGCTGAGCGGACTGTAACAGTATTAAAAACCGTCCCTGAAATGCCTTACATTAAGTTTGTAAATGAATTGAAGGCGGGCGCTGAGGGCACAGGAGACAGGGTTTATGCCTATTTACCTCCACTTAGCACTACTGCGTATTTAAGAGGAAGCTGGGCTATTGGCATTTCAAAATCGGGAGTTTCGGCAGCACTGCCTGATCCGGCTTTTGATGCGGCATTTAGATTACAAGACACTTTACATCGTATAGGCATAAGCGCAACAGAAACACCTACTACAGCCAGACAGTTGACGGCAGAACAAAAACCAATGCCGGTAGTAACCCAAAAATTAACAACAATAAGCTCCCCTGCTCTTAGCGAAATTGTATACTGGTTCAATAAAAAAAGTGTGAACCTATATGGAGAACACTTATTAAAAACCATTGCCTGGAAATCGGGAAAAGAAGCTACCACACAAAACGGAGCTGCTACTGTAATTAATTACTGGTCCGCAAAAGGCATAGATAGTCGCGCGCTAAACATTTTGGATGGCAGTGGCCTATCGCCTGGCACCCGAGTAACAACCGCAGCAATGGCAAGCGTTCTTTTTCAAAGTCAAAAGGAAAGCTGGTTCCCTGCTTATTACGAATCCATGCCGGAAAACAATGGCATGAGACTTAAAAGCGGAAGTATTAATGACGTATCAGCCTATGCCGGCTATTACACCGACAAGAACGGCAATAAATATATCATAGTAATTAACATAAACAACTATTCTGGTTCCGGGATCAGCAAAAAACTGTTCCGGGTTTTGGATGCCCTTAAGTAAAATTGATAAATTGCGGCAATTATGAAAAACACCTTTTACCTGCTCTGTTTAAGTCTTTTAAGTATTCCTGCCTTCGGTCAGTATGCTATTCCCAATACCGAAGCTACAACAGAAACTGTTGCTATAGTAAACAATGCACCGGATATTGCAATTATACCAGAACCGGTATCAGTTATAAAAAGTGAGGGGTATTTTTTGCTTCCTTCAAATGTCGTTATACAAGCCCCGGCAGTGGCAGAAATTAAGCAGGTGGTGGCTTTTTTACAAGAAAGACTTTCTATTCCAACAGGAAGTTACGTTGCTGAGGTGAGCACTCCGTCTGCAAAATCAACCATTAACCTCATCCTAAATGAAAAAGCAAATTCGGCGTTAGGTAAAGAGGGGTATCAATTGTCGGTAACACCTAATCATATTACCATTAAAGCAAACAAACCAGCAGGCTTATTTTATGGTGTTCAGAGTCTTATCCAGTTGTTTCCTAAAGAAATTGAAAGTAAAGAAGCTGTTGAAAATATAGAATGGAAAGCTCCTTGTGTAGAAATAATAGATTATCCACGAGTGGGGTGGAGAGGATTAATGTTTGATGTCGCACGTCATTTTTTCACCAAAGCAGAAGTGAAACAATACATAGATGCAATGGTAAGATACAAATACAATATCCTGCATCTACATCTAACTGATGATGAGGGATGGAGAATAGAAATAAAAGGTTTGCCAAAATTAACTGAAGTAGGTGCATGGAATGTTAAAAAGATAGGTGAATTCGGAAACTTCTTCCCTCCTGCCGCTGATGAGCCCCGAAACTATGGAGGTTTTTACACCCAGGATGATATAAGAGAACTAGTGCAATATGCTAAAGAAAGATTTGTAGATATAATGCCAGAAATAGATGTTCCCGGTCATAGTTTAGCTGCGATTGCTTCGTATCCCGAATTATCATGTACCCCTGGTGCCGAGAACTACCGTGTACGTTCTGGTGAACGAATTATGGATTGGTCGAGAGGCGCCCCTCCTATTGCTCTAGTAGACAACACGCTTTGTCCTGCCAATGAAAAAGTGTACACTTTTTTAGATACTGTAATTACACAGGTAGCCCAATTATTCCCATTCGAATACATTCATATGGGTGGTGATGAGGCTCCGTTTAACTTTTGGGAAAAGAGTGATAGCATTAAAGCCCTAATGAAAAAGGAAGGCTTAAAAAATATGCATCAGGTTCAGGGCTATTTTGAAAAGCGGGTACAAAAGATCGTTGAATCAAAAGGTAAGAAATTTATGGGTTGGGATGAGATTCTGGATGGAGATATGCCACCAAACACTAGCGTGATGAGCTGGCGGGGTATGAAATACGGGATTGAAGCAGCCAAAAGAAAACACGAAGTAGTGATGAGTCCAACTACTTATGCTTACCTAGATTATATGCAGGCTGACCCCATTACAGAACCCAAGGTATATGCCTCATTAAGACTAAGTAAATCATATGAGTTCGATCCTATCCCGGCTGGTGTTGACAAAAAATACATTAAAGGCGGACAGGCCAACTTATGGACTGAACAAGTTTACAATATCCGCCAGGCAGAATATATGACCTGGCCAAGAGGGCTGGCCATAGCGGAGTCCGTATGGTCGCCTATTGAAAAGAAAAACTGGAACAATTTCTTTAATCGGGTTGAGCAGCATTTTAAAAGGCTCGACGTAGCTGAAACAAAATATGCCCCAAGTGTTTATGACCCTATATTTAGTGTAAGCAGATCGGCAGATAAGCAGCTTATGATCGAATTGAGTACAGAGGTACCTGGGCTTGATATTTATTACAGTTTCGATAATTCATTTCCCGATCGTTTTTACCCTAAGTACACAGAAAAGTTAGCACCGCCAAAAGACGCTACTACACTTAAAGTGATTACTTACAAAGGAAAACAACCAGTAGGCAGAATGTTGTCTATGCCTGTAGACGAGTTAAGCAGAAGATCTAGAAAATAAGACATTGAGATACTTTGTTCACATTGGCTACAACGGCTTACACTATAACGGCTGGCAAAAACAACCCGGAGTACTAAACGTACAAGGTGTGCTTGAGAAAGCACTTACTCAGGTATTAAAGACTCCTGTATTTATTATCGGTTGCGGGCGTACTGATGCACATGTACACGCCAGTCAGTTCTTTTTTCACATGGATATAGAACAAACATGGGATTTTGATCTCTTGTTCAGGTTAAATAAGCTCTTGCCTGAAAACATTGCCATATTTGATATCATTGCAATGGATGGCTTGCAACATGCCCGATTTGATGCCGTACAAAGGTCCTATGACTACTTTATCCACACTTATAAAGATCCTTTTCTAAGTGGCCTCAGTTCCTTTTATTTGCTTGAAGACCTTCATTTTGATAGAATGAAACAGGCGGTTGAAATACTTCCGAATTATAAAGATTACAGACCCTTTTGTACCAGCCCTGATAAATACGAACACACCATCTGTAATGTCATGTCTGCAAATCTGGCGGTAGACTCCACCGGCGACAAGTTACGCTTCCAAATCGCTTCAAATCGCTTCCTAAGCAAGATGATCAGGATTATCATGGGCCAGCTTTTAAAAATTGGGAAAGGAGTTTTAAGTGTAGACGAATTTGAGAGTTACCTGGTCAACAAACAGACCCCGGCATTAATTACACCTGCGCACCCTCAAGGATTATACCTGTCAAAAGTGACTTATCCATATTTAAATTTACCTCCCAGAACCGCTTTTTCATCTATACTTCAGAAGCAAACAGACCTTTCCTGGAAAACATTATAATATATTGATTGTTAATATCTTGCTATTGGTTATTTAATCAAAATTAGTTAGCTTTAATAGACCATTATAAAATAGGAGGCATTATCATGACTGTTATTCAAAAAATCGAGCGTTGGGGCGATCTACATCATGCCAAATGGCTAGACATCATCCGTATTGCTTTAGGTATTCTCATTTTTAGTAAGGGTATTGCAATAGTTAGCAACACGGCAGTGCTTCAAGATCTATTATTACAGAATAATGTATTTGGTTTTTCTGGAATGATGGCAAGCGTAGCCGTTCACATTGTCGGATTTGTACATCTGGTAGGAGGTCTTTTAATTGCTATAGGCTTGCTTACACGGTTTGCATCTGTGATACAGATTCCAATATTATTGTGTGCTGTTTTTTTCGTCAACCTGTCACATGGCTTTTCAGCTTTGAATTCTGAATTGTGGCTTTCAATTATTGTACTGCTGTTATTGGTCTTATTTTGGGTTATTGGATCTGGACCATACTCGGTAGATTACTCTATGAAAAAAAGGCAAGATATTAACAGGTAGATAGCCTATAACGATTCTGCGATTCTTAGTATCTTTCGGCATATTTTATATGCATGAAAAAACTGCTGCTTGCCGGATTGCTATTATATGCTTCGCATAGTTTTGCGCAAGACCCTACGTTATCCTATTTCGACATTACCCGCAATGGGTTCAATGAAAAAAACGCCTTTGAAACTACATCTTTTGTGGAACAGCACTGGCGCTTGCCTGGCAACAAGGGTTTTAATGAGAGCATTTATTATGTAGAAGGTCTATTAAAAAAAGCAGGGTTCGTAGCGGAACAAAAAGATGAATCGGAAGGCTTATTAACCTACCGCATCGAAAAACGTCCGATGAAACAAAATACATGGGAGCCGGTTAATGCCACAGTAGGCATTGAAGGTGAGCATGAGCCTCTATTAGAGTTTAAAATGAATCGCAATATGATTACGATAAACTCTTCTTCAACCCCTATAGGAGGTATTACGACCGAGGTGATTTACGTAAATCCAGCAGATATCAGCACCATAGATGATAAGGACATCAAAGGCAAAATTGTATTTTCAGAAATTGGAACAGGGAGGCTTTTCAATGTTGCCATCAATGCGGGGGCTCTGGGAGTTTTAGGATATGCAATGCCTGATTACACCCAACCCGAGAAGTATCAAACATCTATTCAATTTTCTGGAATTAATAACCCGGACGGTAAGGGCTGGGCAATCAATCTTTCATACAAGGCCAAAGAGCGCCTAAAGAAAGCAATAGCAAAAGGCCCTGTTAAACTAAATGTTACTGTAGCAACAAACACCTATCCTTCAGAAGAATTAACTATAATTGCCAACATAAAAGGGAACCTTAAGCCTAATGAGCGTTTTGTATATAGTGCTCATGTACAGGAACCTGGTGCAAACGACAATGCATCTGGGGTAGGTACCTTAGCTGAAATGGCAAGACTTACTGCATCGCTGGTAAAATCAGGGAAACTTATACCTCAAAGAACACTAACCTTTCTATGGGGTGATGAAATTGTTTCTACCCAGCGGTACATCAAAGAGAATAACGAAAGGGCAAAGGGAATTATGTGGGGAATGAGCCTGGATATGGTTGGAGAAAACACAGAGAAAACCGGAGGATCTTTCCTCATAGAAAAAATGCCCGATCCTTCGGCCATATGGACAAGAGGTACAGATAAACATTCAGAATGGGGATCCGGAGATGTAAAGGAGGAGGATCTTTTCCCTCATTACTATAACGATCTGGTCATGAAAATTTGTAATGACCAGGGCAAACATGCAAACTGGAAGGTTAACTATAACCCCTTTGAAGGAGGTAGCGATCATACACCTTTCCTGAAAAACAAAATCCCGGGTTTATTAATGTGGCATTTTACAGATGTTTTTTACCATACCGATAATGACCGGCTAGACAAAGTATCAGCAACAACTATGAAAAACGTTGGTATCAGCGCCCTAACCACTGCCTACACACTGGTAACAGCAGATGAAAACACCGCATTATTTACCGTTAATGAAGTAAAAGCGGCTGCTTTAATTCGATTAAAAACAGAATTTAGCTTGAGCAAACAAGCCATTATGAGCGGAAAGTCTACTATCGAGCAGGAAAAGCACATCCTATCAACCTGGGGAAAATACTATGCCGATGCCCTTGCAACCATTTCTTCAATCCCGGTAAAGACAGAAACAAAACGAGTAAGTTCAGCAATTAAATTTGCAGTTCTGGAAGTAGAAAAACAAACCAACCAGTATTTAGATGAACTGAGATAAATGCTCCAATGCCTTATCTGGTGTAAGGTTTATTCCATCAACACTTAAAATAGCACGTTTATAGAAACGGTTCCTTTCAGCCAACCTGGTTTCAATAAAATCAATCAGCTGCTCATGATTCATATCTTTAATTAAGGGGCGTTTTTCTTTACCTTTTTCCAGTCTCTTAGCCAGGGCAATTGGAGACATTTCGACATACATGGTAACCCCGTTGTCGTTCATCCATTCCATATTATCAAAATAACATGGAGCGCCTCCACCGGTTGCTACTACACAGTTTGCAGGGTAATTATGTTCTTTCAGTAATTTGCTTTCCAATCTTCTAAAAGCATCTTCTCCATTAGCCGCAAAATAGTCTCCGATATTGGAACCCACCTTGTCTTCCAGTACATGGTCCAGATCTATAAAATCGTAACCTAATTTAGTGGCTAATTTTTTACCTAAAGTACTTTTGCCGCAACCCATAAATCCAATCAGGAATATCTTCATTTTAAGCCAACTTTACCCTTGGATCAACAAAGGCATATAAAATATCTACAAAAATATTAATTACTACAAAAACAAAGGCAATAAAAAGTATAGACCCCATAACTACCGGAAAATCTGACATCTCCAGTGCAGTTACAGTAGTGCGCCCTAAACCATTATAACCAAAAATATACTCTACAAAAAACGAACCAGCCAGCAGTGAAGCAAACCATCCCGAAATAGCGGTGATAACGGGATTTAGGGCATTTCTAAGTGCATGCTTGTAAATTATTGCATTTCTCCCTAATCCTTTTGCCCGTGCAGTTCTAATGTAATCCTGTGCAAGAACATCTAACATCGCACTGCGCGTTAACTGTACAATAATAGCCAGTGGCCTTAAGCCCAGGGTTACCATTGGTAACCACAGATTTTTCCAGGTGGTTACCTCACCCTCAAAAGGATCATAGCTATACAAACTGCCAGACATATTTAACCCGGTGTAATCGCTAAGTACAAAGCCAAAAAACCACGCTATAATGATCCCGGCGAAAAAAGAAGGTGCAGATATACCCAAAATAGCAAAAGCATTTGCAGTCTTATCAATCCAGCTATCTTTATGAACAGCCGACAGTACCCCTAAAAAAACACCTATTATAGTAGCAAATATCATAGCTGTAAGTGCCAGAATGAAAGTATTGGGAACCGTTTCAGTAAGAATTGTGGTTACATCACGTTTAGTTTGATAAGAACGGCGTAAATAAGGCCATTTAAGCGCTATAACATCTTTGCCAACAGAAAACAGTTTTACATAATGGTACTTGTCCTTCGTCTCCTTATCATTATCGTGGAGCCCTATTGGCGAAAGGTCATTTAAATAAAGGAAGAATTGTACAGGTCTTGATCTATCTAACCCAAACTCTTTGCGTACAGCCTCTAAAGATTGTACATCAGAACGTTGTCCTAAAGTCATCCTTGCGGGATCTCCGGGCAATACATTAAATAATACAAACACGACTACAATTACGCCTGCCATTACGGCAAATCCATAGATGAATTTTTTAAAAGCGTATTGTAACATGATTATTTAGCAAAATACATTTTAGTAAGTTCGTCAAAAGAAGGAACATTATTATAATGCCATTTATTAATAACAACACCGTTCTTAAGTAAAAGCACACCTGGATTTGCCCTCACCATACTTTTTAAAGGCACAGCATCAGCATAAAAGACTTCACTAAACAGTTTCATTTTTTTGCTGTAGGCATCTGCATCTTGTGCTGAACTCGAGGTTAACATTATGGACCTGATATTAAATTGTTCCGTTGCATTTAATGCCAGCGCATTTAACTTAGCTATACCTTCCTCATTGGAGTCTTTTAAATTGTATGCTACAATTACCAGATTGTAATATGGATTTTCTATTAGTTCTTTTGTATAATCGGTGCCCGAAGCATCGGTTATTTGTAAATCTTTAATTTTAGGCTCATAGCCTTTTTTAATCAGCTTGCTCTCCGGATCACCTATAATTTCCCAGTTATCGTCTTTCCAGATCTCTGTTTTCAGATAATCTTTATCACTCATCACCTTGGTTTCACCTGTTTCCTTATTCTTCATGTTGTACATGATTAAATACTCATCAGGCGTTGCCCCGGCAGGTATCTTCATCAAATCGGGCAAGCTAGCCCCAACTTTATAAGGCAGAAAATCTAGTACAGGCAATCTGCTATAGGTGAACTGACTAAACATTAATGAAAAAGTAAGTACAATAGCAAACAAAGCGCTTTGCCATCTGGCATTTTCAGTAACCGGGTGTATCCTATCCCTGTTTTTGAACAGGTAAACGATCATTACCAATAAAACCAGATCTTTAGAAAAAGATTGCCAAGGGGTTAAAGGAATGGCATCTCCAAAACATCCGCATGAGGTTACTACTTTAAACGCTGCCGAAACAAAGGTTAGAAATGTAAAGAAAATAATAACCACCAGTAAACCAGTTGTTACCTGTTTGCGCCAAAAACCAAAAAGCAGTAAAGCACCCAATACAATTTCAAATACACAAAGCAATATGGCAATTCCTGTAGCCATGCCACTAAGAAACGACATATGGAACACTTCAAAGTACTCCTGCAATTTATAACCAAATCCAAGTGGATCATTGGCTTTTATTAATCCTGAAAATATAAAGAGGATACCAACAAATATCCTGGAAAAGTTTAATGCGGCTTTCTTCATTGTTTACCAGCTATTTTACGCCCAACTTAATTAAAGCAAAAACAGCATAGTTTAGCATATCCTGATAATTTGCATTTACACCTTCGGAGGCCAGGGTGTGCCCCGAATTGTCTTCTATTTGTTTTACTCTTAAAATTTTCATTAAAATCAGATCTGTTAAAGAGCTAATGCGCATGTCTCTCCAGGCCTCACCATAATCGTGATTTTTGGCAAACATAAGTTCTTTAGTCCCATTTACCTTCTCGTCAAAAAGCTTCTCTACTCTTTCCACACCCAGCTCATACGGATCATCTTCTCCAAGCTCAAGCTGCATCATGGCAATTGCACAATAATTAATAATTCCTATATACTCAGAAACAATGTCTTCTCCTACTTTAGATACTTTCTTTTCCTCAAGCGTGCGGATCCGCTGTGCTTTAATGAAGATCTGGTCTGTTATAGAAGCCGGCCTTAATATTCGCCACGCTGTTCCATAGTCGTTTGTTTTCTTTAAAAAAAGCGATTTGCAAACCGCTATTACTGAGTCAAATTCTTGTGAAGTGTTTGTTGCCAAAACGATTAAAATAATAAGTTTACATCCGTTTTAATACTGTATCCTAATTGAGTAAAATCATTTAAAGATTTTATCTAAGTTTGTATTCAAACAATGGCTAAAGATACATTTTTAAACCGAAAGACTACACTAAACGTCAAAGGCAAACTGACAGATATCAGTGCCCCATGTGTAATGGGCATCCTAAATCTGACCCCAGACTCCTTTTACAGTAACAGCCGGGCCGGCTCTTTAGACGATGCATTGCAAAGAACGGAAGCCTTTCTGAAAGATGGGGCTAAGTTTATAGATATAGGAGCATACTCCTCTCGTCCGGGTGCAGCAGAAGTGAGTCCGGATGAAGAATTAAAAAGGATAGTTCCGTTTGTAGAGGCTATCACAAAAAAGTTACCTGAAGTAATCATTTCTATAGACACTTTTAGAGCAAGAGTAGCAAAAGAAAGCATAGAAGCAGGCGCTCATATCATAAATGATATCGCTTCGGGCGACATGGATGAAGCCATGTTTGAAACAGTTGCGGCCCTTCAGGTTCCATACATTATGATGCATATGAAGGGAACGCCACAAACCATGCAACAACAAACAGAATATAAAGATCTTGCATTGGACATAACGGACTACTTCTCCCTTAAAGTTGCCGAACTACAGAAACTGGGGGTAAAAGATATTATTTTAGATCCCGGCTTCGGTTTTGCAAAAACTTTAGACCAGAATTATCAGCTGCTAAATCAACTTCAGGACTTTAACATTTTTGAGCTTCCCCTACTTGTCGGCTTTTCCAGAAAATCTATGATCTATAAAATTCTGGGTTTAACTCCGCAGGAAGCCCTTAACGGAACATCGGTATTGAATACTATAGCGCTATTAAAAGGAGCAAGCATATTGCGTGTTCACGATGTAAAAGCTGCAGTAGAGTGTATAGCTTTAGTTCAAAAGACGCAGCAACAATAAAAATCCATAACTTGGCAGTGATGAAAGGCTTAGAATTTGATTTCTTAAAGGTAACAGTAACAGATGCGGTAGATATTATTCTTGTCGCTTTAATTATCTATTACATCTACAACCTGATTAAGAACACCCTCGCAGTAAACCTGTTGTTAGGTATGGTAATCATATTGGTAATACATTGGGTTGTAGATGCATTAAAAATGAATTTACTATCCACTATCATTAACCAATTTATGAGTGTGGGGATAATAGCCCTAATTGTTATTTTCCAGCCAGAGATCAGGCGCTTCTTATTACTCATCGGGAAAAATACTTTTCTACAGCAAAACAAAGCCTGGTGGGGCTATTTATTTGGAAGTAAAAATATTGAGCGCGACAATTTAGTAAGGATAAAACCTATCATTGATGCTTGCAAGAGCATGAAAAAATCAAGAACCGGAGCACTAATTGTATTTGTAAAGTTTTACGACGATCAGCTTTTTGCCAACAGTTGTGAGCTAATAGATTCAAAAATATCAAAACGATTGCTGGAGAGCATCTTTCAAAAATACAGCCCATTACATGATGGAGCAGTTGTTATTGCCGAAAACAAAATCAAAAGTGCAAGTTGTATCCTCCCTTTAACTGATAATGATAAATTACCACCTCAGTTTGGTCTTCGTCATAGAGCCGGGATTGGCGTGTCTGAAACTACGGATGCCGTTGCAGTAATTGTTTCAGAAGAAACCGGAGAGATTGCCTATGCTAAACAAGGCCGTGTAAGAATGAATGTATCTTTTGGAGAGTTGGAGAAACTTCTAAATAAAGATTTTTAATTCAGTGTCAGAGATGGTTCCTAGGCCCCATCTCTGACACTGAATTTAAGGAAAATAGCATGGCAAACCACCTTCTTATGTTAATATAAATTGATGATAATTAATACTGTCTGTTCAACTGGCAATACTAGATAGCCCCCTACTTTCCTTAAAAATCACCTTCTTCGATGAGACCTAGCCGCTGTTGCTTTTCGCAACAGATGCCAGACTTAGCGAAGAACGGTTATTTTTCTCCCCTTTATTTTGAACCGTACAAAACCTGTATTCTCTAAAGATTTTAAAGTAGAAGAGATGTTATCAAACCTTGAAACAGATAAACTAAATAATTCTTTAGGTGCGTTTTCGTTAGCATAAATTATTTCAACGTTGTACCATCTGGAAATACTTTTCATTATAGTTTCCAGGCTTTCATCTTCAAATAAGAAGAGCCCGTTTTTCCATGCAACTGCTTCCTTGGTATTTGCAGGAATGATTTCCAAATTGCCTTTTTTATTTATAGCCTGCTGGCCCGACTTTATGATATTATCGGAATTAATTCTGCCCATCCCCTCCAACAGCGTAGTTTTTATGGCCTCATCATTAACATAGCTACTAATGTTAAGTTGCGCAGCCTCAACCTCAATGCGCTGCTTTCCAGAAAATACCACAAATGGCGTATTGGCAATCTGAGCGATCTCAAAATAAGCTTCACCCTTTAGCTCTACTTTACGCTCAGCACCTGGATCAAATGATGCCGGATAAGTTAATTTAGAGGCCGCATTTAACCACACTTTAGTGCCGTCTGGTAAACGAACCTGATATTGGCCACCCAAGGGAGTCTCAAGATTATTAATCCCTACATTTTTAACCGTATCAGAATTAAGCGCTTTTTCATGAACAGCATAGGTAATTTGTCCGCTTCCTGTCCTCACAATACTTGCCCCAGACTCCTCAGCCAGAACTCCATTAGGCGCTTCATCAAGACTAATCTTTTTACCGCTTGCCAAAGTTAATATAGCCCTGCTGCTGCCTGCATGAATGTCTCTCTTAGCAAACCTGTTTTCTTTTAAGGGTTTTGGATGATGGTTATAAAAAATTGCCCCAATCGCACACGCTATTAACGCCAAACAGGCTATTGCTAAATATCTGAATGCCCACCTGTCGTAAAATATTGGCTTCTTTTCTGGTTCTTCACTCATTTTTACACTTCCTTTTCAGTTTTAGTTAAATTTTATCTTAATGAACCGGGGCCTGTACAACTGAGGATCCGTTTCAAGATCTTTAAAGAAATCAAAAGAATTAACATTATAACTAATTAAAAGTTCTCCTTTTTCAGATAAACCTGGATGAGCCTTAGCATTATAAGAAAAATAACTTTTCTTTTTTAACGCATCAGAGCTGTCCCACAATTTTATTATTGGCCCAAAAGGCCCGATAGGGCTTTTCCCTAAACGCATCCCTACTGCTCTTCCCATGCCACCCTGCTGAAAAATTAACGCATATCTCCCATCTGGCAATACCGATAAACTAAGCTCATTTGAAACCTGATCTGTTATTGCTTCAGCCTTCTTAATATCTGCATTCCACGTTGCCCCATCCCAGAAGTTCCACTTAGCGTAATCATCAAATTCTTTAGGTTTTACCCTTGCTACCAGCAATTTTTTAGCCATCCCTTTTACCCCATAAACGTAAACATATCCATCAGGCCCAGGCGCTCCGGCCTTGGCTGTGTTTACGAATATACCTGCACCAAAAGATGCCATTTCCTTTTCGGTTTCATTACTGCTTAAATAAAATGGAGTATCTTTCTGTTCAAAGGTTTTATAAGGAGGCTCTTCTTTTTCGGCGATTTTGATTAGCGTATTACCTACCTCAGAAAAGCCAAAAGCGCCATCACTTACCTGTTTAACCCTGTAACCAAAAATATAGATGGCATTATTTTGCTCCTGGTTTACAAAACCATCGCCAAGCCAATAATAATCTGTAGGGCCTGTTAGGGGAGTTTTCGGCACAAATACAGTTTCCGGGTTATCCTTCTGGTCGTTTTTCCAAAAAAAAGTTATGTTGTCCTTTACAGGTTTTGTACCTTTTAATATCGCTATGCTATTATGGATCATTTTAGCTCCGGGCTCCATTTTATCATCTTTAATGTTCCCAATCATACTATCACTAAAAATGAAGAGGGTTTTCTTAGCTTCTGGTTTACCTGATTCTACCCCATTTAATGGAATAGTATAGATACCATCACCGCCAAACCATCCATTATTTCTTACAAATAAATTTGTCCACTCTGTAGCCTCCGTAGCCGTAAATTTTATATTCGTCAAATCCTGAGCATTGGAATTGCTAAAAAAGCCGGCCAAACAACATAACAAAACGATTTCTTTTATGCCTGAGGTAAATTTAAGTCTATTCATCAGGTATAAATATATTAAAAGTAGAGTTATATGTATATTAAGCTGTCAATTATTAATATTGTATCTATGAAAATTAAGCTACTCCTTTCCAGTGTCTTTATTAGGAAAATTACCCTGTGCACTTTTCTTTTAGCCAGTGCCCTAAGTTCATTCTCGCAAGATCAGAAACCAATTAAATTTACCCTTCTGCTCAACAAAACTGCACAACAAATACACAACATCGGCGGTTCTGGTTGCTGGTATACCGAGGAAATTGGCAAGCAATGGCCATTGGCCGAAAAACAACACATTGCAGAATTGTTATTTAGCAGGGGATTTGAAAAAGATGGCAGGCCAAAGGGGATCGGCTTATCTGCTTGGAGGTTTAATATTGGCGGGGGTACTGCTGAACAAGGCGACAGTAGTGGAATTGCAGATCCTTCGCGCAGAGTAGAGTGTTTTTTATCTCCTGATGGAACTTACGACTGGAGCAAACAGCAAGGATACACCTGGATGTTACGGCAGGCAAAAAATTATGGAGTAAAAGACCTGATTGCATTTGTAAACAGCCCTCCGGTACAGTTTAACAAGAATGGCCGTGGGTACAAGTCGCAAAAAGATGGCTCTACAAATTTAAGGCCCGATAAATATGATGCTTATGCAAACTTCCTGACCGAAGTAATAAAGCATTATGATAAAGAGGGCCTTCGTTTTAACTACATAAGTCCAATAAATGAGCCCCAATGGGATTGGTTAAAGCAATCTAATCAGGAAGGCAGTCCATGGACAAATGAGGAAATGTATCAAACCATTAAATCTTTAAATATCAGTTTACAGAAGCAAAAGCTTAGTACAAAAATCCTGACCACCGAAGCCGGTCAGCTTGATTTTTTGTATGCTGACAAGGGACGGACATCACGCCAGATAGACAGCTTCTGGAATCCAAAAAGCCCTTTATACATAGGCGGTTTTAGCAATAGTACAAAGTTTGTTGAAGGCCATGGATATTTTACAGAAAACGGCGACAGTACGCTAATAAACACAAGAAGATCTTTAAGAGATACTTTAAAGAAATATAATGGTCTGGAATATTGGCAATCAGAATACTCTATGCTTGGTAATGGTTATAAAGATAAAATCGAAGGCAAGCCAAGCGAGATGGATCATGCATTATTCCTTGCAAAGGTAATTAATCATGATTTTACCGTAGGGGATGCATCTGCCTGGCATTTCTGGAATGCATACGAGCCCGGGAATCCGTTAAATCCACGTTACTTTCTTATCGCATTAAATCCGCAAAGAGCAAGCAAACCTGAAAACAAGTACACCATTACTAAAAATCTGTGGACCTTAGGACATTACAGTCTTTTTATCCGCCCTGGTATGGTTCGTATAGAAACACAAAGAAGCGACAGCTTAAATGACATGGAGGTTGCCCAGCAGGTAATGGTTTCTGCATTTAAAGACCCGAATGGAAAAAGTCTTGTAATAAATGTAATTAACTACACAAGTGAAACTAAAAAAACTGATTTTGTATTGAAAGGGCTACTTAAAGGACAGGCCTTAAAGCTTAAAAAGCATTATATAACCTCTGAAAAGCAGGATGACAATATTCGCCCTTATCCAATTGGAGATACTGCCCTACCACCGCGTTCTATAAGCACCTTTATATTTTCTGCTCTTTAAATAATATTAAGCGCAAAAAGAGGGAGCCTGATATTTTCAGGCTCCCTCTTTTATATTTTTTTATTTCTAGCAGTACTGCTCAAAAGCACCAATAAGGCTATCGGCAATCATTTGCGCCGGACGGCCTTCTATTTGATGACGCTCTATCATATGAACTAATTTACCATCTTTAAATAAAGCCATTGAAGGTGATGATGGAGGAAAAGGCAACATATAACCTCTAGCTCTGTCAACCGCTTCTTTTTCCATACCAGCAAAAACCGTTACCAATTTTGTAGGGTGTTTTTCATTTGCTGCAGCTAATTTTGCTGCCGGACGCGCGTTTGCAGCTGCACAACCACATACCGAGTTCACTACTACAAACACAGTTCCTTCGCTTGTAATGGCGCTATCAACTGCTTCAGCAGTTTTTAATTCTTCAAAACCTACGGTTGTAAGTTCAGCACGCATTGGTTCAACTAAATATTCTGGATACATATGCTTAATATTTTTATAAATTTTCTTTTTGAGTATACAAAGGTACTGTACCTGTAACTAGCATCAAAGCATTGGCGATAAGACCAATATAGTTTTGACCTTTAAATTACTTTGTATAAATCAAAAACAAGCGCTCTCCTCTGTTATATCATCATTTCTTAGCCTTGGCCTTCTTTCCAAACTGTCTTGGATAGTAGGAAATTGTGGTCATAAAATATTGTGTCAATACATTTTGCCTACCTATGGTAAAACTATTGGCATCACCATAGTTAATTACGCTGGTGTTCTGCCTTAATAAATCGAGGGCCGCGAATTTGACCTCAGCATTATTACCTTTAAGGAAGCGACAAACCAGGTTCGCATTCCAGATGGTGTAAACAATGTTTTTAGAATTCGATGAAGAACTGTTGTTGTTACTGATATTGCTATTCAACGTCAACTTCTTGGTGATGTTATAGCTGGCCGTCAATGTGGTGCCAACGTTCTTTCCGCTATATTGGGTGTTAAAGGCCTCTTGTTTGGATTTGTAGGTAGACCACGATTGGCTAAGCGCCACCGCCAAATAACTCTTATACGTATAATTAACACTACCGCTATAATACGTATTTAAATTACTCGAATAAGTAAATACACTATTGGTATACCCAGGGTTTATAGCTGTATTGAAGTTTCCATATAAATTAAACTGAAATTCCGATGTTTTAAGCTTTAAAGCCTTCCTGATACCCGCTTCGCCATTTAAATATTTATTCCCATCTGCATTGACCAAATAGACCGTCCGCCTGTTCTGCTCGTCAATCAAAAGACTGTCTACAATATTGTTAGCAATCAACCCTGCCCTTAGTGTGAAGTTGTAATTAAGCGTATTTTTACTATGTTGATCATCGCTGTAAAAGCTGAATGACAATTCACGCTGTACCGATTCTTTCAGGTTAATATTGCCTCTTCTAAGATTGTATACGTCGGTGCTGTCGGTTAGTGGAGCAAGCTGATTGATATTAGGTATCTTCAAAGTTGTTCTGTACTCAAGAGAGTAGTTCCTCGAGGTTTCCCCATATTGATTATTGTAAAAACTAATCTCTACGTCAGGGGCAAACTGGCTGTAGTTGCGTTTTAAGTTTTGGAAAGACCTGTCAGATTTATTATCCTGACTAATTAATAGCTCTTTAGGATGAAACGTGAGGGACAAGGACTTGTAATAACGGTTAGACATACTTTTCGAGAAAGATCTTCTTATTCTCAACCCAGGTGTTTCCTCAATAACATTCGTAGTTATTTGATTATTTAAATAGGCGTTAGTCCGGTATACGTTATTTATGGTATCCAAATCCTGCACCCTGTTATTATTTTTATCAGAGTTCAGCAGTAACCTGTTCGTTAAATCAAAGCTCATACGTGAGTATTTTTTGTTTCCAAAAATCAGCCCCTTTAGATCCTGTATAGTTAAATTGAGTTCCTGTCTGAACCCTTCCGCAAGGGTGTTGTACTTTCTGTTAAATTTCTGATTAGCTGCAGTACCAGTAAATGATTTAAACTCAGTCAGGTTCAGGCGGTCGCTTTCATTATTGTAGGTATTCAAATTATAGTTGGCCTCGAAACCCCTAAACCGCGTTGTTTGTGTAATGATATATGGAGAATACCTGTACTGACCACCAAACCTAAAACTCTTATTGTTGTAATTTCCGGTATTCATTGAATTATTTGTACTGGTTAGCACATCCTGCAAATTAGTAGCCGTACGAAAAGTCTGATCTACATTATCACCCTGATTAAAGTTTACTTCCTGGGAGAAATTCAAATTATGCCCCTTTTTAGTATACTCGTAATTCGAATCAAATCGCTGCGTGGTATTAGAAGATTGATTGTTGGTAATGCTGTTGTCAATCACCTTATCCGTACTGTTAACAGAGGTAGTTGTCTTAGCATCAGCTAGGTAATTGGTATTCTTGTCTTGTAAAAAGTAATTAGATTTTAAGGTGTTTTTTAACTCCCACGTGGGCTTTTCTATAAAATTGTAGGTAAAGTTTGCCCCGAGTGCACTGGGGCGTGTTATCCCTTCAGCCCTAAAATCAGGCTGATATTCTACATTGGTACCAACCCCCTTAAACGTACTGTTAGATTGGAGATCGCGCGTATTATCCGCAATCTTGTTAATATTGTTTATGGCGCCAACAACGGCAAGTTGCATTTTGGGCGTAAACATATTGATACTGGCGTCCGTTTCAAAACGCTTATCTGTTCCATAACCTGCGCCAATCTTACCAAAAAAACCAACATCCTTGCCTTTTTTTAGTTTAATGTTCATCTCCAGCGTAGAATCTGCAGGATTGGTACTTTGCTGACTCCTTGATTTGTTGTACACCTGTATTTTCTGGACCGCATTTTTAGCCAGATTTTGTGTAGCCTGCTTCATATCACCACCAAAAAAGGACTTTCCATTTACCAATAAGCTTTTAACCTCTTTACCGTTTACCGTAATCTGTCCGTCTCCCCACAAGGTGATGTTGGGTATCTGCCTAAGCAAATCCTCAACCACAGCATTACTATCTAATTTAAAAGCCGCAGCATTAAACTCTAACGTATCACCATTCATACTAATCGGTGGCACGGTGATCACTACATCGTCAAGCGTGATGTCCCTGCGGTTGGCAACAATGGTCTGGAGGTCAATGGTATTCTTACCCGCAGGTATCGTAAATGTCTTTCTGGAAGTATAGTAACCTACATTGTTAATATCCAGTCTTAGAAGAACATTTACAGGCAGGTTTTTAAAGCTAAATTCCCCATAATTATTGGTTACCTGGTAGCTTAACAAGGTGCTATCGGCCGATTTATAGATAGATACGGTAGCAGATTTTAGCACATAGTTCTGTGCCGTATCTCTCACAATACCCTTTGCAGTTCCTGGATTTACAGTGGTAGCTTGCTGTGCATTAAGCGTAAAGCAGGCAATACTGAGCAGAAATGCCAGCGTTATGGTATTTAATTTGAACATGGAGCGTTAGAATTTTTTTGGTTTAAGCTGAATAATTATGGGATTACTTTTCTTGTTTTGTGTTTTAAAGTACTCTGTTAAAGCAGCATTATACTTCCTGTTTTTATCTTCATTCTGTTCTTTAGCGGTAAAGAGCGTTAGAGAAGAATAGCTGGTGTAAAAACATTCAGGAGTAACGATATGAAAGCCTTTGTTTGTAAAATCATATTGAGATGCCAAATCCGTAATCGGCAAAAACTGAGAGGTAGAATCAGGCTCTATATCTGCAATAGATGTCAATTCAGTTGTTTTTAAGTTATATATAAAAGCTTTTTTCTCATCCCGGCTCCAATTCCAGTTCCTAACCTGGAAATACAGGTTATTAAAATGCAGGTAACTGTTGGCCAAATCATAAAAAACATCCCTGTTTTTCTCATAATAATCATAACCCTTCCCTTTATAGATTGGGTTGGTATCATAATCCATAGGAAGAGAGTTTGAGGCCGGAAACAAGATCCTATAAGCCAAAGAAAGCTTTTTAGCCGTTAATTTGTAAATGTTATAATAGAAGTTCTTTACAAAAAGATACTCATCCGGATTACCATAATCATATACACGGCCACCATGCCAGCGCTCATCGCCCTTGTGGTCAGCCGTTCGGTAAGGGAAATAACTTTCTACCCTCTTGCCATCCTTCAAAATGCTTACGTTATAGTAGATGCTGTCTTTACCACTTTCCTCCAGAAAAGCCTGGTCTATAATCGTACCATCACTAAATTTCTTATAATTGGTATAGTCTTTCTGTTTATCCTTAACAATAGGTACTTTCTTTACCAGCTTGGCAGTTAAATCAAAATAGTAAATTTGTTTACCTGACGAAATCTCAATCAGCACTTGACCATCTTCCTTTTTAATATTAAAGCCATAGAAACTCTGATCTTTAACTTTAGGATCTTTCTCTATTTTATTGGCATTGATCTTCGCAACATATTTTCCCGCTTTAGTAAAAATCAATACTGCTTTGGTTTCCCAATCGTAAATAACATAATTGTCGCCGGCGATTTTCAGTGAATTTATAGAACCAAACAGACTTTCCTTAGTGGTTTCTAACGGGGTAAAGATAACTTCATCGAAGAACTGAGATACAGCCGCACCGCGTGCGCTGTTGGGGTCAATCCTGAGCGTCACCATTCCTGTGCTATCAATTTTGCTTGCTTGAGCCACAGCATGGCCATAGGAGAAAATGCAGATTATTAAACTGCTGAGAGCGAATTTTAACATAAAGGCGTCATTTGGTTCCTTAAATATATTAATTTTCAGGAGACAAATGATTCTATGTGAAGCTCGGTCTTTATTTTTAACAATAATTAACGTTTAGACAAAACACGTCTTACTCTACAAAAGGAACGCTGTTTGCTCTGTGTTTCTGTTCGATGATACTTCGTCCCCATACTTAGAAAAAAAGGTGCTTTTACCGAACAATCGGGCTCTTTAATGCCGATTTATCTAATACGAAACATCGTATCAAATAGACCAGAACGAGTTGAATTGATCCATTCCTTTTTTGTTGCAATAAATAAACATAAATAGTCGTAAATTTGCAGGCTGTATATTAGAAACTTAATAAATAAACATATGTCATCAGTAGAGACAACTTACGTTCCTTACAAAGTTAAGGACATTTCACTGGCAGAATGGGGCCGCAAAGAGATTGAACTGGCAGAAGCAGAAATGCCTGGTTTAATGTCATTACGCGAAGAATTTGGTCCTTCTCAACCATTAAAAGGCGCACGCATTGCAGGCTGCCTTCACATGACCATCCAAACTGCAGTTTTAATTGAAACACTAGTTGCGTTAGGTGCTGAAGTTACCTGGTCATCTTGTAATATATTTTCTACTCAGGATCACGCTGCTGCTGCTATTGCTGCAGCTGGTATTCAGGTATATGCCTGGAAAGGTTTAGATGAAGCTAGCTTTGACTGGTGCATCGAGCAAACTTTACATTTCGGCCCTGAGCGTCAGCCGTTAAACATGATCTTAGATGATGGTGGCGACTTAACCAATATGGTTTTCGATAAATTCCCGGAGCTTATCGCTAACATCAAAGGTTTATCTGAAGAAACTACTACCGGTGTTCACCGCTTATACGAGCGTATGAAAAACGGAACATTGCATTTACCTGCAATCAATGTAAACGACTCAGTTACCAAATCTAAATTTGACAACAAATACGGTTGTCGTGAATCATTAGTAGATGCGATCCGTCGTGCTACTGATATCATGATGGCTGGTAAAGTAGCTGTTGTTGCTGGTTACGGTGATGTTGGTAAAGGTTCAGCTGAATCTTTAAGCTCACAAGGTGTACGTGTAATCGTTTCTGAAATTGACCCGATCTGTGCTTTACAAGCTGCAATGGAAGGCTATGAAGTTAAGAAATTTGCTACCGCAGTTAAAGAAGCTGATATTATTGTAACTACAACCGGTAACTGCGATATCGTTCGTGCTGAGCATTTCAAAAGCATGAAAGATAAAGCGATCGTTTGTAACATTGGTCACTTTGATAATGAAATTGATGTTGCCTGGTTAAACAAAAACTATGGTGCTACTAAAGTAGAGATCAAACCTCAGGTTGATAAATATACTATTGACGGAAAAGACATCATCCTATTGGCCGAAGGTCGTTTGGTAAATTTAGGCTGTGCAACTGGTCACCCAAGTTTTGTAATGTCTAACTCATTCACTAACCAAACTTTGGCTCAATTAGAATTGTGGACCAATACAGATCAATATGAGAACAAAGTTTATGTGTTACCTAAGCATTTGGACGAAAAAGTAGCTCGTTTACACCTGGCTAAAATTGGTGTTGAACTTGATGTTTTAGATGCACATCAGGCAGAATACATTGGTGTTCCGGTTGAAGGTCCATTTAAACCAGATACTTACAGATACTAATCACTCGGATAGATATAAAAAGAGGGAAATTACTAATGTAATTTCCCTCTTTTTGTTATCAGGCATATCCATTATTTCTGTTGAAACTCATCCTCAACACTTTCTCTTAAATCGTACATTATCCATTGTTTGCCTTGAATGTCTTTTTGCTTATTCTTAAGGAGTTTAATAAAATCCTGAACCCCCAGTGGTTCATTTCCATTTCCATGAATTAGAACTATACTCCCTGAGTTGGCTGGCTGACCTTTTGCAAGCCATGCATCACTCCCAACAGGAATAACCCCATAAGAAAGCACACGTTTTACTACTTCTGTATCTGATACAAGACCCGGAAAACGGAAGAAAACAGATGGCAACATCCCGTGTTGTAACATAGCCAGTTCGGTTCCTAATACTTCGAAATTCAAATCTGTGCCCGGCTCCAATAAAAAATTAGTTTTAAGGGGTGCTTTAGAACTTACATGATGATTGTAAGAATGGTTTATCCATGTAACCTTTATATAGTTGGATTTTTCCAGCTCTTTAAGCCAATTTAAATCGTTGGCATGGGTAAGCATCCATCGGCCGGTAATTGATATTGCAATTGGCACCGGTTTCTCTGTTTTCTGAAATTCTGAAATGAGTGAGGTAAAGATTATTCTATCTAGAACTTTATGCGAAGGGCACAGATCAATTGTTAACGTTATTCCTTTTTCTTTTTGGAAACCATGAATAATTCCTGCATCCTGCAAGCTATTAGATAGTTGCCTTGCCGACGACATTGCCTTAGAATATGCTGAATTTTCAAAATAAATAAGTGCTTGGTCTAACGCCATTTCTTTCACAATTACTCCGGCAGCCGGAATTATTGATGTAGTTAGTTCAGCAGGATTAACCGCTAAATAAGAAGCAGTTCCTGAGGTTTTGAATTTCCGAAGTATCAGTAATTCCTTATTGTTATACTTAGTAATTGCAAAATATTTATTATACCCCTCAATACTAACCTGAGCCGAACAAGGAATAGCTAAGACCATTAATAGATACAAAATCGTCTTCACACACTTATTTCATTTAATTTTTAACCTGAACAGTGCTTGCATTGCCGTCCCTTATTGCCTGATAATGAGGAGACATAATCTCTACTCCCGCTTTATCAAATGCTTCATGAATATTCTTATGCATCTCTGAATAGATAACAGCCATAATGCCCGGATTACTGATGTAGGCATTTAGCTGATAAGACACGTACCAATCATCAAGACTTGTTTGCAGCACAAAAGGAGCTCTATCCTTAATTACGCCTTCGGTTGCAAGTGCAGCATTAATCAGCAGTTCATGAATTTTTGTCCATGGAATATCATAGCCTAAAGTAAGCGTGCTATGGATAATCAATCCTTCGTTAACAGACATGCTGGTATAATTCACAGTGTTCCCATTTAAGATGGCACTATTAGGAATGGTAATGATTTCGTTTTTGATTGTTCTGACACGGGTAACTAATAATGATTTCTCTAAAACAGCGCCGGTAGTATCTCCAATTTTAACTACATCTCCAATTCTAAAAGGACGCATATAAGTAATCACCATGCCAGCCACGCCGTTACTAATGGCCGATGATGATCCAAAGGAAATCAGTATCCCCAAAAACACAGATACTCCTTTAAATATGGCCAGATCCGACCCCGGAATATAGGGCCATATCATCACTATCATAAAGGCGTTTAATAAAATCTTAACAATATTAAATGTAGGTTTTGCCCAGTCAGGATAAAAACCGCTAACCTTTAGCCTTTCAGTCTCGACCTCGTAAGCTAAAAACTTAATTGCCTTTTTCACATAATGGAATACCCCAACTATAACAGCTATAGTAATCAGTTTTGGTACAAAGTCAATTAAAGCACTAAATATGTTCTTTAGTGGGTTCAGCACAAAGCTAATCAGACTATCGCTCCAGGGTTTTGTCCATGGAAAGAGCCTAAAAATAACTGGGAGGGTAAGATAGATCAGCAAAAGGATGACAAAGATTTTAATTAAGTTCAGGAACTTGCTTATTAATATCAGCTCCCTTCTTCTGTCGATCAACTCATAATCCTTAATTTTCAAATGCCCAATTCTTTCATGCAATTTGAAACTCAACCAGCTGTTAAACCTGTTAGAGTATTTATTTAAAAAAAATATACATACGCCTAATACAACAATGATCAGCAGCCCCAATCCCGCTCGCTTTAAAAGTTCTGATACGTTGGTTTCCTTCCTGTAATTATTGATATTATTTATAATAATTTCCTGATAAGCTTTAGCCATAACCTCTTTATCCATCTTCACGGAATCTGCGTCAGCTTTTGATAAGCTTAATAAAATATCGCCTTTATAAACAATTCCTACAAGGGTAGAATCATCAACTGTAATTAAAGAATCGGGTACAAAAAGAAGATCCTCAGATAAGGCCTCAACTTTGGAAGAAGTTCTTTGTGCTCTTTCTGGTGCAGACAAGGAGCCAAGCTTATTTTTAATGTGAAAGAGTGTGTCTGTATGCGCAACTACAGGATACCCTTTAAACACAACAGTATCTTTCTGTGCATAAACAACATGCTGAATACAACAGAAAGCGACAAATGAGATCAACAATTTAAATGACATATATCGAATGATTATAACTGATAGCAAAATACAGAAATTTTTTACCTTTACTTGCATATTTATATTTGGGATAACATGACGAAACTTTCAGTAAACATCAATAAAATAGCAACCCTTCGTAATAGTCGTGGAGGAAACAATCCGGATCTTGTTAAAGTAGCATTGGATTGTGAGCGCTTTGGATCGGAGGGGATAACTGTACACCCCAGACCTGATGAAAGACACATCAGATATCAGGATGTTTTTGATTTGAAAGCAACTATAGCTACAGAATTTAATATAGAGGGTAACTGCAGAGAGCAAAAATTTGTTGACCTGGTTTTAGCAAATAAACCTGCCCAGGTAACCCTTGTTCCGGATGCAGAAGGCCAAATTACCTCCAATCATGGATGGGACACTATAAAACATAAAGATTACCTGCAAGAGATGGTCTCTGTGTTTAAATCTGCCGGAATTCGTGTGTCCATCTTTGTAGATCCGGTAGTAGAAATGGTGGAGGCTGCGGCAGAAAGTGGAACCGACAGAATTGAACTTTACACCGAGGCTTATGCGCATAATTATTACGACAATAGGGAAAAAGCCATTTTACCTTACATCGCAGCTGCGCACAAGGCTAATGAAATAGGACTGGGCATTAATGCAGGCCACGATTTAGACTTACACAACCTAAAATATTTTGCTGAAAGCATTCCTGGGTTACTGGAGGTTAGTATTGGCCACGCATTAATCAGTGATGCCCTCTATTTAGGTTTGGAGAACACCATTCAATTATACCTAAAACAATTGACACATTAATCTATAATGCTCACCATGAAAAACTTCACATTATTAACTATCGCAGCAACATTGATTTTCTTTATATCATCTTGTAAAAGCGGTGGTAATTTAGACGAGGGTACAGCTGAAGATGTAATATCAGCCCACCTTAAAGCAAATCCGGAATACGAGAGTACCAAAATAAATATTGGGGAAATTAAGTTCAGAAGCAAGAACGATCAGTTGGAGCTACAAAAGTATAAAGCCCTGGAAGAAAAAGGACTTGTTGAAATGGTCCTTCAGAATCAAAAAAAGAAGTTCTTATCTAAAGACAGTGTGTACTTCTATTTGATTACGCTAACCGATAAATCAAAACCTTACATTATTAAACATGATGCACATAATGCTACCGTAAGAGCCGTTAATTATGTTCTTGATGAAGAGAAGCCAATTACACTTATAAAAGGAGACTCAAAAATAGCTCGCGTTACTGTTTCACTCAAAAAAGAAATGACAGATTTCTCGATATTCTTTAAAGATAAAAACATCGGCAGCAACTTCATTACCAAAACTTATAAGTTGAAGCTGAAGAAAGAAGTTGGCTGGATATTAGTTGGTGGTTAAAAGGCTATTTTTTTATTACCTTTGCGCAACTTTTTATTCAAAGAATACATGAGCTTAAACATTCATTACCAAGAAGACTTTAAAGACCGCCACATTGCGCCTAATACTGATGACACAAACGCAATGCTAACCACGCTTGGCGTTGGTTCTGTTGACGAATTAATAGAACAAACTGTTCCACAAAAGATCAGGTTGAAACAACCGTTAAATTTGCCAAAAGCAAAATCTGAAACAGATTACCTGAGCAGCTTAAGACAAACTGCTTCTTTAAACAAAGTTTTCAAATCATATATCGGTCAGGGATATTATGATACTTTAACTCCCGGTGTAATTTTACGTAATGTAATGGAAAACCCGGGATGGTATACTCAATATACTCCTTACCAGGCTGAAATTGCTCAGGGTCGTTTACAGGCTTTGTTGAATTTCCAGACTATGGTTATTGATCTTACCGGTATGGAAATAGCAAATGCATCACTTCTTGATGAAGGTACTGCTGCTGCTGAGGCCATGTTTATGCAATATAGCCTGCGCAAAAATCAACAGGCAACTAAATTCTTTGTTTCTGAATTGTTATTTCCTCAAACAATCGACATCTTAAAAACCCGTGCAAATCCTTTTGGAATTGAATTGGTAATTGGTGCGCATGACTCGTTTGAGCTAAATGAAGAATTCTTCGGAGCAATTATTCAATATCCTGCCGGAAACGGTGAAGTATTTGATTATACTGCTTTTGCTCAAAAAGCACATGAAAAAAATGTTAAAGTTACAGTTGTTGCCGACTTACTTAGCTTAACCTTATTAACTCCTCCGGGAGAGTGGGGCGCAGATGTTGTAGTTGGAACAACACAACGTTTTGGTGTACCAATGGGATTTGGTGGGCCTCATGCTGCGTTTTTTGCGACTAAAGATGAATACAAACGCTCAATCCCAGGACGTATCATTGGTGTAACCATCGATAGTAATAACAACTATGCCTTACGCATGGCTTTGCAAACAAGAGAGCAACATATCCGTAGAGATAAAGCTACTTCTAACATTTGTACAGCACAGGCATTATTGGCTATTATGGCTGGTTTCTACGCTGTTTATCATGGCCCTAAAGGATTAAAGCTTATTGCAGAGCGTACACACGGCCTGGCAATTACATTAGCTAAATCATTAGAGAAAATAGGCTACAAACAGTTAAACAAAGCATATTTCGACACCATTCAGTTAGACCTTGGCGATTTAGTTGATTCTATTCACAGAGAATGCATCGACAATGAAATCAACCTTAACTATAAAGGAAGTGTAGTTACCATCGCTCTTGATGAAACTACTTCAGTTGAAGATATAAAGCTATTAACTAAAATATTCTCAAAAGTAAAAGCAATTGCTGCTGATGCTGTTGAGCTGGCTGATGAAAACGTTGAAACTGTAATTCCTGCAAATTTACAACGTAAATCTGCCTATTTAACACATCCGGTATTTAACGCGCACCATTCTGAACATGAAATGTTGCGTTATATAAAATCATTAGAGACTAAAGATCTTTCTCTTTGTCATTCGATGATTGCTTTGGGTTCATGTACAATGAAGCTAAATGCAACAACTGAAATGATTCCGGTTACATGGCCTGAATTTGGCAAAGTGCATCCTTTTGCTCCTGCTGATCAGGTAGCTGGATACTATACGGTATTTAATGAGCTTGACAGATGGTTAAGTGAAATTACCGGTTTTGCTGCTATGAGTTTACAGCCAAACGCCGGTGCTCAAGGCGAGTATGCAGGTTTAATGGTAATCAGAGCTTACCATCAGGATCGTGGCGATGCTCATCGTAACATCGCGTTAATCCCTTCGTCTGCTCATGGAACTAACCCGGCTTCTGCGGCAATGGCAGGTATGAAGATTGTGGTTGTAAAATCATTAGAAAACGGAAATATTGATGTTGAGGATTTAAAAGCTAAAGCAATTGAACATGCAGCCAATCTTTCTTGTTTAATGGTAACCTACCCTTCTACACACGGTGTATTTGAAGAAAGCATAGTAGACATTTGTAACATCATTCACGAAAATGGTGGCCAGGTTTACATGGATGGAGCCAACATGAATGCTCAGGTTGGTTTAACCAGCCCTGCAAATATCGGTGCCGATGTTTGTCACCTTAACTTACATAAAACATTCTGTATTCCTCACGGTGGTGGTGGCCCTGGCATGGGTCCGATTGGCGTTGCAAAACACCTTGTCCCTTATTTACCAGGACATGCCGTGGTAGACATCAATAATGATAAATCCATTCATGCAGTTTCTTCGGCACCATGGGGTTCAGCTTCAATTCTGATCATATCTCATGCTTATATAGCAATGATGGGTAGCGAAGGATTAACCAACGCTACAAAATATGCGATATTGAATGCCAACTATATGAAGGCTCGTTTAGAAAAACATTATCCTGTACTTTATTCAGGCGCTAATGGCCGTTGTGCACACGAAATGATCTTAGATTGCCGAGGATTTAAAAACTTCGGTATTGAGGTTGTTGATATTGCAAAACGCTTGATGGATTACGGATTCCATGCGCCTACTGTTTCTTTCCCGGTTGCCGGAACATTAATGGTTGAGCCAACAGAAAGTGAGCCTAAACATGAGTTAGATCGCTTCTGTGATGCTTTAATTGCCATTAGAAATGAAATAACTGCCGTTGAAACTGGCGAGCTTGACAAAACTGATAACCCACTAAAAAATGCGCCGCACACTGCAGCTGTAGTAACCGGTAATGAATGGAATCATGGCTACAGCAGACAAACTGCAGCCTTCCCACTACCTTATGTAGCTGCTTACAAATTCTGGCCATCGGTTGGAAGAGTAAATGATTCATTTGGCGACAGATCATTGGTTTGTGCTTGCCCGCCGATTGAAAGCTATGCAGAAGATCTAGCTTAAAAACTTATCATAGGTCAACTTTGGCCGTTAAACCTTTTGATACATTTGTATTATTAAATGTATCAAAAGGCTAAAACAGACCTTAGTATTAAAAAATTAAATTAGAATACAATGAAATTAAAAATCACTTCGCTGGCATTACTTTTAATAGTATTTGTCTCTTCGGCATTTATTGCTCCTGTGTTTAAGGCAACTACTTATAAAGTGGATGTTGAGAAATCATCATTAACATGGGTTGGCAAAAAACTTACAGGCAGTCACAATGGAACTATCGATCTTCAGTCAGGAAGTTTGATTTTCAATGATAAAAAACTGGCAGGTGGCAATTTCACTATAAATATGGCAACGATTAAAGATGCCGACAAAAGTGAAAAGTTAGAAGGCCATTTAAAAGCGGATGACTTTTTTGGAGTTGATAAATTTGCAACCTCTGCTTTTGTAATTAAAAAGATTACAAATACAGGAGCCAATACGGCAAATGTAACAGGTAATCTTACCATTAAAGGCATTACAAATTCTATCACTTTCCCTGCAACTATTGCCTGGAATGCAGATGGATCAGTAACTGCTACCGCTGAAAAAGTTACTGTGGACAGGACTAAATTTGGTATTAAATTTAGATCAAAAGGAATGTTCCCTGATGTTGGCGATAAAATGATCTATGATGATTTTGAACTGACTATCAAGCTTGTGGCAAAAAAATAAAAAAATAGAAACTAGAAGCCATTATTCATTTAATGGCTTTTTTTTTGCTCTTATAAATATACTTGTTAAAACATTCAAATATGTTTTAATTTTGGACTTTACATTTTCCGCTCTCTACGAAATTTATGGGAAACTCTAGAATCAATATGCTTGTAATTGATGATGATGACATCAATATATTTATCATAAAAAAAGTGATAGAAAAGACAGGCTATGAGGTAGACATGATTTCGAAAAGTAATGGCCAATTAGCTGTAGATTATTTAACCAGCATCGCTAATAATGTAGAAATTTTTCCACACATCATCTTGGTTGACATCAACATGCCTGTTCTTAATGGCTGGGAATTTCTGGAAGTTTATGAAAAACTTAACATCCAGCGCCAAAAGGTTTTCTTGTATATGCTCTCTTCATCTGTTTATGAGTATGATATTGAGAAAGCTAAAGGCTTCAAATCGGTTGATGGATTTATTTCTAAACCTTTAACCATAGAAAGGCTTAAAGAGCTTTTACAGTTGGTTGTTCCTTAAATTATTTTAAACTGCCCATCGGTATAGGTTATATAACCGGTAGCCTTACTTTTTGCATGATAAAAAAGGCAATTCCAATTCTCTTCTGCTGCTTTTTTGCCAAACTCTTCTCGTAGTTCCATTGCCTTTCGACCATCGAAATCATATTTGGCAATAAATCTCCTTAACAGCTCTTCAGGTTCGGGTAAAACATCACCTCCAAAAAACACTTTATCTACCCCATCGTCCAATAAAAACACCTGATGAAACGGACAGTGTGCCCCCGTTAGTTCATAACTAATCTCATCAGTAAGCTGACCAGAGTTTTCAACAAATTTCAGTTGTGCATTGCGCTGTAAAAAATCAAATATTTCAGTTTTATAAGATGAAGAGGTGTTTGTAAACGCATTCTCCCACTCTCCATGTTGAATAACATAAGTTGCATGCGGAAAGCTTAATTCCACACTACCATCTAGCTTGTTATGAACCATACCTCCAGAATGATCAAAATGCAGGTGAGACATTAAAACCATGTCTACATCCTCAGGATCAAAACCAGCTTTCCTGATATTTTTATGTAAAATCAGCTGCCCATCCTCATCACTATACCCTAAGCCTGTATCGAACAAAACAAGACTATTTTTTAGCTTAACTAAAAAGGGTTGTACGTGTATAAAAAGGGAGGCAGGGCGATCTTTAGGATTATCTTTTTCGGCATTAAAAGGTATAAATTTTTTAGTAGCGTCTACAGAATAGGATCCTTCGTATAAAGTGAAAACTTGCAATGGCGTAGTTATTAGTAAGAAAATTAAATGATATATTTACAACAATATCATTGCAAAGATAGGGAACCTCCATGAAGTTAACACGCTGGCAATAAAATAAACAGAAGTTTATGCAAGCTTCGCAGAGAAAAAGAAGACAGGTATTAGATGAAAAAAAGATGGGTGCAGGCCGCAAAGGGCAATACAGAAACAACAGATTTGCTTGCACAACAATTAAACATAGACAATAGCTTAGCACAAATATTAGTTCAAAGGGGTATTTCTTCCTTTGATATTGCACGTGACTATTTTAGGCCTCAGATGTCTCATTTACATGATCCTTTTTTGATGAAGGATATGGATAAAGCCATCGATCGAATTGACGTAGCCCTAGCCAAAAAAGAAAAAATATTAATATATGGAGACTATGATGTTGATGGCACAACATCAGTTGCGCTTGCATTCAGTTTCTTTAGTCAATTTACATCAGACATTGAATATTATATTCCCGATAGGCATAAAGAAGGCTATGGCATTTCAACAGCTGGAATTGATTATGCTGCAAAAAATGGCTTTACTTTAATCATTGCTCTTGATTGCGGAATAAAATCTAATGACAAAATTGCTTACGCTAATACCTTAAATATAGATTTTATTATTTGCGATCACCATTTACCCAGCGATGAACTTCCCGCGGCAATCGCAATACTTGATCCCAAACGTAATGACTGCGCCTACCCTTTTAAAGAACTTGCAGGCTGCGGTATTGGGTTTAAACTTGCCCAGGCTTATTGTGACACACATCAGCTACCTGCCGAAAATTATGAGCAGTATATAGACTTAGTAATGGTAAGTATTGCTGCGGATATTGTACCAGTAATTGATGAGAACAGAATCCTAGCGTATCATGGCTTAATTAAGTTAAATGCTAAGCCTTGTGTTGGATTAAAGGCGTTAATGGAAATTTCCGGAAAGAGCAAGGATTACACACTTACAGACGTAGTGTTTACATTGGCGCCCCGAATAAATGCGGCAGGAAGAATGGATCATGCATCGGAAGCTGTTAAAATGTTACTTTGTACTGAAAGTTCTCTGGCTCAGGAACAGAGTTTATTTATCAATCTACAGAACACTGATCGTAAAACATCCGATCAAAACATGACTGCTGAAGCACTTGCTTTGATTGAAGAATGCGATATCCTTGTAAATAAAAAAACTACAGTGGTGTATCATGAAAGCTGGAATAAAGGCGTAATTGGGATTGTTGCTTCGAGGTTGATTGAAAAATACTATCGGCCAACTGTTGTGCTTACAGCTTCAAATGGATTACTTACGGGTTCAGCCAGGTCTGTTGCTGGGTTCGACCTATATGAAGCATTACTTGGTTGTCAGGACCTTTTGGTTCAGTTTGGTGGACATAAATTTGCTGCCGGGCTAACTATAAAACCTGAAAATATTCAATTATTTTCTGATCGTTTTGAAAATATCGTTGCTTCAACCATAACGGATGACTTACTAAGCCCTGAAATAAATATCGATACAGAAATTGAGTTTGGCCAGATAGATGGTAAATTTCAACGTATTGTAGCACAAATGGCCCCATTTGGCCCACTAAATACAGCACCCGTTTTTGTTTCACATAATGTATTTATTACAGGAAAACCTTATGTTGTAGGTATAAAACATTTAAAATTAAATTTAAAACAACAAAATTCCACTATTTTTGAAGGCATTGGATTTGGCTTGGCAGAATATGAATCGCTTTTGCAACCAAACCAGCCCTTCTCTGTTTGTTATACAGTGGAAGAAAATATATGGAAAGATCAACGGCGCTTGCAACTAAACATTAAAGCGATAGAAATTGATAACTAATATAATTAGATGATATTAAGAGCTGAAAATCTGATAAAAAAATATAAACAACGTACTGTTGTTAACGACGTTTCGTTTAGTGTTAGTCAGGGTGAAATTGTTGGTTTATTAGGCCCAAATGGTGCTGGAAAAACCACCTCTTTTTATATGATTGTGGGTCTGATTAAACCAAATGAGGGTACAATATATTTAGATGAGGAGGATATTACTACCGACCCAATGTACCGAAGGGCACAAAAAGGTATTGGATACTTAGCTCAGGAAGCTTCAGTTTTCAGAAAACTTTCAGTGGAAGATAATATCATGGCCATTTTAGAAATGACTAAAATGAGCAAAGAAGAACGCCATGAGCAACTGGAAGAACTGATTACTGAATTTAGCTTACACAAGGTACGTAAGAACCGAGGCGACCTGCTTTCAGGAGGAGAACGCAGAAGAACTGAAATTGCCAGGGCACTTGCAGCCAGTCCAAACTTCATTTTATTGGATGAACCATTTGCAGGAGTAGACCCTATTGCTGTTGAGGAAATTCAGACCATCGTAGCCAAACTAAAACAAAAAAACATAGGTATTCTGATTACCGACCACAACGTACAGGAAACTTTATCAATCACCGACAGAGCTTATTTACTATTTGAGGGTAAAATCCTCGAATCCGGCACTCCGGAAGTACTTGCTGCCAATGAAATGGTAAGACGGGTTTACTTAGGCTCTAATTTCGTATTACGAAGTAAAAACTTATAATTCACTACTTAAACAAAAGCATGGCAATTGTAAATTCAATTTTTACCTGGTATATGAAAAAGCGCGTTCACCAGATTGAGCTTTTTATGAAGTACCCACATGATGTACAGGAAGAATGGTTTCAAAAACTAATTTCCAGTGCTGAGGATACTGAATGGGGGGAAAAATATGATTACCGTACTATTGAGACCCCTAAACAATTTAAAGAACGTGTTCCTCTACAGAACTACGATACGCTAAAGCCATATATAGAAAGGATGCTTAAAGGAGAACAAAACATCCTCTGGCCAACTGAAATTAAATGGTTTGCCAAATCATCTGGCACCACCAGCGACAGAAGTAAGTTTATTCCCGTATCAGAGGAATCTTTGCAGGAATGTCATTTTAAAGGAGGGAAAGACATGTTGTCGATTTTCTGCAACAACAGACCTGACAATGAGATTTTTACCGGGAAAGGGCTGGTTCTTGGCGGCAGCCATCAAATTAACCAGCTCAATGAAGACTCCTTTTATGGTGACCTTTCGGCCGTGCTGATCAAAAATCTGCCTATGTGGGCCGAATATTACCGCACACCAAATATCTCCATTGCACTAATGGAGAACTATGAGGAAAAGATGGAAAAAATGGCTGAGGCTACCATCAAAGAGAACGTAACCAATATTGCCGGGGTACCCACCTGGACAATAGTATTGGCTAAAAAAGTATTGGAAATTACAGGCAAAGCCAACTTGCTTGAGGTATGGCCAAATCTTGAGCTTTATATTCATGGAGCAGTAAATTTTAAACCTTACAGAGAGCAGTTCAAAGAACTAATCCCTTGTAATCACATGTATTACCTGGAAACCTATAATGCTTCTGAAGGCTTTTTTGGCATTCAGGATGAAGTAGATTCTGATGAACTTCTGCTGATGCTTGACTACGGCATTTACTACGAATTTTTACCGTTTGAAAAACTTGATGATGAAAATCCTGATACCTTAACTCTTGAACAGGTAGAACTAAATAAAAACTACGCCATCATAATTTCCACAAATGGTGGTCTTTGGCGGTACATGATTGGAGATACCGTTCAGTTCACAAGTCTGTCTCCATACCGAATAAGGATAACAGGCAGAACAAAGCACTTCATAAATGCTTTTGGAGAAGAAGTTATTATAGACAACGCCGAACAAGCGATCTGCAAAGCCTGTGATGCAACAGGAGCAGTTTTTAAAGATTATACTGCTTGCCCAATTTACTTTAAAGGTGAAGAGGTTGGAGGTCATGAATGGATCATCGAATTTGATCATCAGCCCAATGATTTTGAACTCTTTGTAGATGTTCTGGACCAGACTTTAAGAGAAGTGAATTCTGATTATGATGCCAAAAGATTTAAAGATATGGCACTACGTCGTCCTAAAGTACATAATGCCCCTAACAATACTTTTTATAACTGGCTAAAATCGAAAGGTAAACTTGGAGGACAACATAAGGTTCCCAGACTGGCAAATGACAGGAAATATGTAGAGGAAATATTGCCTCTGATGAAATAATATTTTTTTGTATAAGATAATGGTGATTTAATTTTTTTTAGTTAAATTTAAATAGCTAATTCTTAATCGCTTATGAAAACAGTACAACAAATACTTAATGCTAAACCTGTACAGATTTTCTCAGTTACAGAAAATTCATCTGTTTTAGAGGCGCTTCAGTTGATGATGGAAAAGAATGTAAGCGCGTTGCTTATTCTTGAAGATCATAAGCTACAGGGTATATTTACAGAAAGAGATTATGCCCGGAAGATCATACTGTATGGGAAATCATCGGCTGGCACTCCGATAAAAGAGGTAATGACACCCGATCCAATCACCATCGTGCCGACAGACAGTATAGACCTGTGCATGCAAATCATGACTGACAAACATATCAGACATTTACCGGTAATGCAGGACAATCAATTACTTGGAATGGTTTCCATAGGTGATGTGGTTAAATTCATCATTGCAGATCAGAAACAAACCATATCTCAGCTAGAAAGCTATATCAGTAGTTAAAGAACTTTATCAATCTAATATTAACCGTAATCTCAATTAAATTGAAAAGCTCGTATCATGATTAATGATACGAGCTTTTCTTTTATGCCGGCTCTCTGATAAATACGCTACCAGATTTTAACTCTTTTCTCTGGTGCCAGGTATAAAGAATCTGTTGGTTTTACATTAAATGCAGTATAAAACTCTGGTATATTTCTAACTACACCATTAACCCTAAACTTAGCCGGAGAATGGGGATCTGTTCCAACCTGATTTCTTAATGCCTCATCTGTTGATTTATTTAACCATACCTGAGCCCATCCAAGGAATACTCTTTGCTCGCCAGTAAATCCATCCATAACTGGTGCTGGGTTACCATTTAAGCTTGCATTATAGGCCTTCAGTGCAATACTTAATCCGCCAAGGTCACCTATATTTTCTCCAAGTGTAAAATCTCCATTTACATTCAGATCAGGAAAAACTTTAAACCCGCTGTATTGCGCTTTTAGAGCGCTTGTTCTCTTTTTAAACTCACTTTGATCCTTCGCCGTCCACCAGTTACGCATTGCACCTGTGCCGTCAAATGTACTTCCCTGATCGTCGAAACCATGACCTATTTCATGACCAATCACCGCACCAATACCTCCATAATTTACCGCATCATCTGCAGTCATATCAAAAAATGGCGGCTGAAGAATTGCAGCCGGAAAAACAATCTCATTCATACTAGGATTATAGTATGCGTTAACAGTTTGTGGTGTCATCCCCCATTCTGTACGGTCAACAGGCTTGCCCAGCTTGTTAAAAGTCCGGTTGTATTCGAACTCTGCAGACCGTTTTTCATTACCAAACAAATCGTTCTTTGCAATTTTAAGTTTACCATAATCTCTCCATTTATCCGGATATCCAATTTTTGGAGTGAACTTGTTTATTTTTTCAAGTGCTTGTTTTTTAGTTTCTGCACCCATCCAGTCGAGCTCTTTAATACTCGTCTCGTAGGCTTTCAATAGATTGCCAACAAGTTTAAGCATGCGTTCCTTAGCTGCAGGCGGGAAATGCTTTTCAACATATAGTTTACCAACTACCTCACCAAGGTTGCCGTTAACTACATCAACGGCCCTGCGCCATTGAGGTTTCTGCTCTTTAACGCCATATAATGTTTTAGCATAGAAATTGAAATTCTCCTGATCAAGCGCAGTGTTCAAAGCAGTTGCAGCGCTTGTAACAGCACTCCATTTTAAATAATTTTTCCAGGTATCAAGTGGTGTATTTTTCAAAATGGCATTTAGATCCTTTGTATATGCTACCTGGCTAATAATTAAGGTATCATGATTCTTTACTCCTGCCTCTGTTAGCAGGGTGTTCCAATCAAAATCTGGAGTTAACGTACTCAGATTCTTAATTGGAAAACTATTATAAAGACCAGCCATATTTCTGGTTTCTTCCTTCTTCATTTGTTTTGAGGCAATCAAGGTCTCGAGTGCCATTATCTGAACAGACTTAGCTTTTGCATCAGGAATTCCGGCAAGAGTTAACATCTTTTCAATATGGGCTACATATTTAGTACGGATGTCTGCAGATTTTGCATCCTTTAATAGATAGTACTCACGATCTGGTAAACCCAGGCCACCTTGCCAGGTATAAAGCATGTACTTTCTTGGATCTTTCAGATCCTCAGCAACACTTAAATTGAAAGGAATCATATTGCCTATCTTATTGGCATAAGCAAAATAGGAAGCCAAATCTTTCCCGGAGGCGATAGCATCAATTTTTTTAAACTCAACATTTAAAGGTGCCAGCCCTATAGAATCACGAACCTTCATATTTATATAAGATTCATAAAAGTCGCCTATTTTCTGCTCATCAGAACCCTCAGCAGGATTTCCCTTGGCAGCATTCTCAATTATTGCTTTAACATCTTCCTGTGCCTTATCATTCACCATTGCCCCTATACCATATGAAGCCTTATCAGAAGGGATTTTTGTGTTTTTCATCCAGGTGCCATTCACATAGGCCGTAAAATTATTCCCCGGCGCCACTGTAGTATCCATATTTTTAAGGATAATACCTGAATGCAGTTCTTGCTTCGGTTCCGAATTATTGCAGGATGCCATAAGCAGCAAAGAACAAGCCGTAAGCGGGATGCTAAAAGATTTTTTAATTTTCATTTATATAAGAATTTATGAATAAGAAATAAGTGTTAAACCAAATTTAACAAAAGATTATCACCTAACTTCTAAAGAGTTCATAATATCTTAGTTACTTTATCCCAACATAAATTTGATGGTCTTAAATTAAGTACTCCATTTAAATTCATTTACTAACTGCTTTAAATCTGCATCCGTTATTTGGGACGGATTTGAGAATTGTTTTTCAAGTATATGTTGAGGAACGATCAATGATCCATTGTTTGTCCTGATAATTGCACCGGCATCTGTGTATTTATGAGCGTAGAAATCGCCAATCGTTGGATCTAACTCTGTGAGTCTGATCAGTAATTCGTAAAGTACGTATAGAGGTGTTGTCACTCCGCAAATATAAATTAACTGCATTTTAATATTCAATTATCATTATGTTAACACAACCCAAACCCTTAACAATAGATTTATCACAATTACTCCTGATAAGGCAATATTACCATTTTTGATAATAATCAATTTTTAATGCTGACTTAATATTAGCGTACTAATTTTATGATAGTCACCAAACGTTAAGATTATGATCAGCACAAAGATTCTGTATAACGCTGTTTTTAAAACAGATCAGGTAGATGACCTTGATAAATTTCAACCTTTGCCTGAACCTACCGGTAGTTACCCGTACCGATTAAATCTTGGAAATCGCTTAAATGAAACAGTACCTGGGAAAATGGTTTTTCATATGGTTGGTGATACCGGCGGACTGAAATCTGCTGATGCTCAAAAACAGGTGGCAGGGAAAATGGCCGAACAATACTTGTGCGCAACGAGCGAACACGACAGGCCTGCATTCTTATACCACCTTGGAGATATTGTATATCATTATGGCGAGGCAGAGCAATATAACGAACAGTTTTTAAAACCATTTGAGACCTACCCTGGCCCTATTTATGCCATTGCTGGGAATCATGACACAGATATAAATCCAGACTGCGATTTACATTACGAAAGTCTTGATGCATTTTATGCTGCATTTTGCAATACTTGCCCTAAAACAATTCATTTTGGGACCGAAAGCAGTAGAAAAAGTCAGATTCAGCCTCACGTATTTTGGACAATGGAATCGCCATTGGCGACAATAATTGGCCTTCATACCAATGTTCCAAAATATGGTCACATTACCAAGGAACAAAAAAACTGGTTTGTTAAAGAGCTGCAAAATGCCGCTACACTTCGCTCTGATAAGGCTATAATTGTTTGTATGCACCATGCCCCTTATTCTGCAGATACAAATCATGGATCGAGCAAACCAATGATAGAATTTCTGGAAACTGCCTTTAAAGAAGCTGGGGTAAAACCAGACATTATTTTTAGCGGACACGTACATAATTACCAACGCTTTAGTAAACAATATGAAGATGGGAAAACACTGCCATTTATTGTTGCAGGAGCCGGAGGTTTTGACGAATTACACCAACTTGCAGATCCTTACGATAACAATTACATCGCTAAAAGTGACTTATTTAATAAGGTCCAGCTTGATAGCTACTGCGACAACAGACACGGCTTTTTAAAAGTCAGCATCGAGAAAACACCTTTTAACTTTACTATCCAAGGTGAATACTATACCGTTCCGAATTTAGATACTGATGAGGAAGCCACTTTATTTGATGAATTTTCAATCGATTTGACCGGAAGGTAATAAAAGTCAGACTTTTAGGGTAAAAGTATTGATTATGACACTCTAAGGACAGCTATTTCTATAAAAATCAGGAATTTTGATTTGTTTAAATCAATACTGTTTAAACTTGCAGTATCGAGTTTTTAAGCAATAGTAATTCCGTAAATTTATAGAAAGCCCTCAAAATGACAGATTTGGATAAAAGTATAACGGTTGGAACACTATTTGGTTTCGTTATATTACTTACCTTGTTTGAAATGTACTTTAGTTACGTCCATGATAAAAAACATTATCAGAAACGTGATACACTTACCAATATCTACCTGATGGCCAGCGCCTTTGTGATCAATATCCTTACAAAAGCCGGAACCTTCATGTTACTTCAGTATTTCTATGTTCATTATCGCCTATTCCAAATTTCAAATACATTAGTTTATTGGATCGTACTCATCCTGGCTCAAGACTTTTTATACTGGTTATTACATTACACTGGTCATTATGTACGTTTCTTTTGGGCAATGCATGTTACCCACCATTCTTCCGAACATTTTAACCTTACCACAGGCTTCAGGTCTACAGTATTTGAACCACTATACAGGGTATTCTTCTATTTGCCTTTAGCGATGATGGGGTTCAACGCAGTTGATATCCTTTTTGCCTACCTGGTTACTCAAATCTATGGCAATATTGTACATACTAAATCGGTTGGAAAACTACATCCAATAATTGAATATCTTTTTGTCACTCCTTCACATCATCGTGTTCATCATGCAAGTAATGTACGTTATCTTGACAAGAATATGGGTATGGTATTAATTCTATGGGATCGTATATTCGGAACATTCCAGGCAGAGGTACCGGAGGAAGAAATAAAGTATGGATTAACAAAGCAGCCAGAAGACTCTGGACCGGTAAATATCATTTTCCATGAATTTATTGCGCTATATGCCGATGTTAAAAAAGCGCCTACCTTTAAAGATAAATTAAAGTATATTTTTTACCCTCCGGGATGGAGCCACGATGGCAGTACACAAACGGCAAGGGTAATGCAACGGGAATTATAAAGTGAAAAATCTAAAACAAATAATCGAAGATATAAAAGTTCAGGGCCACAACCCTGAACTTTTACAGGCAACGCTCTGGAAGTTTATTTGTTACTCCCCAAAAATGCCAAGTCGTTTACATCAGCAAAATCTTTTAAATGCTGCCAAAACCTCTACTTTAAAAGTGTATGATCAATATTTCAGCAAATCAGATCTGAATTTTAATTGTTTTAGATGGGGCAATGGATCAATTAAGGTTTTGCTTACACACGGATGGGGCTCTAAAGCCATAGATTTTAGCGAATTGATTGATGTGTTATTACTTAACAAAGATCTCGAGATATGGGCCTTTGACGCACCAGGGAATGGAAGTTCAGAAGGCGAACTCAGCAACCTGATCCTTTTTGCAGAGGCGATTAAAGAATTCCAAAAAAATTATGGAGCTCCCGATGCAATGATCGGTCACTCACTAGGTGGCATGGCAAATACATTGGTGATACAGGAAACACTGCAATTCCCTAAACTTCTCATCAGCATTGCTCCTCTCGTTAATTTAACAGAGAACTTCAAATCGTCTATGACAGCTGTAAGCATCCCTGAAAATATACAGCAACGTTTTTTTAATGAATTCGAAGAGCTTTACCAAATGAGTACCAATCGCTTTTTATTAAATGATATGTACACTTTTTCTGAGGAGTTAAAGCATCTGCTCATCTATGAAGTTAATGACAATATATCTCCTGCAGGTTTTATTGAAACATTTCTAGAGCAGTACCCAACAATAAATGCTTCCAGATATGATGATACCACTCATGCCAAAATAATTATTGACCCAAGGGTAATCAAAGAAATAGACGCCATAATTAAAGAGACATTCTAGCTTTTACCTCATTAATCTTGGAAAGATGTGTTTCAAGAAGTTCTTGGTTTGAGATGCCTGTTTCCTGGTCAAAATTTTGATGAAAAGAAGGAAGCGAAAAGGTTGTCAATACTTCTGCACCTAATTTTGGGAGTCTGATTATCGCCGCATTCATTACATTCCCGCCTCCAAATCCACCAGGCGAAGTACTCATTAGCAACATTGGCTTGTTCTGGAAAAACTTACTGTTTGTACGGGAACACCAATCCATCACATTCTTAAAAGCAGCACTGTAACTTCCATTGTGTTCGGCCAGGGAAAGAATAATAAGATCCGTTTCTGATATATGATCTATTAGCTTATAAGCCTTTTCCGGGTATCCGTCACTGGCCTCTCTGTCTACAGAGAATAATGGCATCTCGAAATCATTTAAATCTAACAGCTTAACATCATGCTCTTTAAAGAAAGAAATGGTGTGGATAACCAATTTCCGATTAATTGATTGGCGACTACTGCTTCCGGCGAACGCTAAAATCTTCATTTGATATAATTAGTTTTTAATATTTCTACTTTGCTCTGGCAACGGAACAAAATCAGTTTCGCCTGGAACTGGAATAAAAGATTGTGAAAGCCACTTTTCCTTTGCTTCCTCGATTCTTTCGCGGGTAGACGCTACAAAATTCCAGTAAATAAAACGTTCCTCAGAAAAAGGCTCTCCGCCAAATATATATATTGTTGAATTTTCCTGCATTACAAATTCGCACAGCTTACTGTCTTTAGCCACCAGGAGTTGTTTAGGCCCAAAGATATGTCCTTCACTTTCAATGCCACCCTCAAGAATATATAAGGCACTTTCACCGAATAGATCTTTACCTATTTTAACAGGTTGACTTTTGGCGCTTTTTAACTCCAGAAAATAAAGCGGGCTGTACACCGGTACTGGTGAGAAGTGTCCAAATACATCACCGGCAATCAGTTTAAAATCAATTCCATTTTCTGTCCAGTGCGGAATCTCATCTTCATTAAAATGAAAAAACTCTGGTTCCATTTCCTCCAGGGCTTTTGGTAAAGCAACCCATATTTGAAGCCCGTGGAGCATTTTATTGGAAGTTCTTAAATAGACTGGTGTTCTTTCTGAATGAACAATTCCGCTTCCTGCAGTCATCCAGTTTACCTGCCCAGGTTGAATTTCAGTTTCATTACCCAAACTATCTTTATGCATTATGGCTCCTTCAAAAAGATAGGTTAAAGTAGAAAGCCCAATATGCGGATGTGGGGGAACATCAAAATTCTCGTGGTCACTTAAACTTGTGGGGCCCATGTGATCTACAAAGGCAAATGGCCCAACCATTCTTTTTTCACGAAAGGGCAAAAGTCTGCCAACCATAAAATTACCAATGTTACTTGGTCTTTCTTCGATAATCAAGTTAATATTTGACATGCTATTTTAATGATTTTAACTGTTCAGATTAAACAGATAGATTTGACATAAGGCAATGTGAATTTACATGAATTAGCTTAGTATTACAAGATTTTTCAATAAAATCAGAAGGCCCAGCAGTATAACTGAAGGGCCTTCTGATCATTAATAATAGTTTTTGATGGACTATTGTTTATCCCACCATACTCTACCAGATAATTTATCTCCACCCGGCACTGCGGCAGATGCTTCTTTGTAATTAGCACCATTTTTCGCACCTTCTTCTACAGGATAAGGGAAACGACGAGGAATAGTACCATTAGTTGCGTTTCCAGGGTATACAACTGGTGTTAATGCAGGAAACCCACTTCTACGCCAATTAGACCAGGTTTCATAAAAATCGAGCATGGTATTGGTATGAGCCCAGTATTGGTTGTTAATCATTTCTAAACCATTTGCGGAATTGTAAGGATGTGCATTCGCGTAACTTACAGCAACACCTTCTGATATTGCCAGCGATGCATCATATTGCCCAAGAAAAGTAATTGCAGCTGCAACCCCATTCTTATAATGATCAGCCGCGACACCTCCTATCCCCCATCTTTGTGCGGCCTCTGCAAGCAATAATTCACTCTCGGCATAGGTAAGAATAAATGTTACCCCATTTTGTTTTATCATTGCCGGATTTGGAGATGAATAATCAGAGAAACTTGTAAATGAGGGGTCTTGCCTAACGTCTCTACCAGCTAGTCCACTTAAATCCTTACCATTTGGCATTCCTTTTTGAGCCGCAGCAGCTGTAACATAAAGTGGATTTTGTGCTTTACCACTCTCTGTTAAATACAACTGTGTTACAGCAACTTTCTCCAGACGAGGGTCATTATTATTTTTCAAAAAGTCGATAAATGTTTTCGACCATTTAACATAGTAGTTCTCCTGTCCGCCATCACCAAGTAGCACCTGACTGTTTCTGTTTTGTGTTACCCTTGATCCAGCAGCATCATGGGCCAAAAATGCGTTATCCTTATTATCATTCATTGTTTTACCAACAACTTTTTGAACATATGTTTTTGCCGTGGCTTCATCAATCTTAGTTAACCTCATTGCTAACCGAAGCATTAAAGTGTTGGCAAACCGTTTCCATTGTGCAATGTTTCCTTTGTAAATAACATCCCCTGTTACTGCATCGCCAGTCTCATTCAAAGCAGTCGAAGCTTCCTCTACCTCTTTCAGCAAATCCATATAAATAGCTTGTTGCTTATCATATTTAGGTGTAAAATTACCGGTATACACTCCCAATCCGGCTTCTGAATAAGGAACGTCTCCGTACAAATCAGTTAGTCGCTCAAAAATCAGCGCTTTCCAGATGCGGGCTACCTGATACACATTGTTTAACTTTGGTTTGCCTTTGGCGTACTCAACAACATCAACAATTGGTCGTACTTGCTCTATATACGCACCTACACTACCATTTCCCCAATACGCAGCTGTGTAGCCTTCATTCAAAAGATACTTGTCGCCTGCCCAATAGCTAATCACTGTAGAAAAACCCTGCATCATTGTGGCAGAGTAAATCAAATTTCCACGCCAGGTATCGTATGCAAAATCTATACTCCCTGTATAAGTAAGCTGTGCTGATGTTAATGTGTAATTTGGATCAAAACTACTCGGCCCATAGGCAACTGGATTGGTATTGATGTCCTTAAAATCTTTTGTACAACTTGTACCTACTAGAACAGTAACAAGTAATACCAGGCTATATTTGTTTAATATATTCGTTTTCATTTCTCTTTATCTTTAAATAATTAAAACTTAACACTTAGGTTTACGCCGAAAGTTCTTACTGGCGGCACCCCTCCTAACTCCATTCCTGGAAATGTAGCATTGTAGCTCGATTCTGGATCGATGTTGTCTGTTTTCTTCATCAGAATAAATAAATTTCTGCCAACCAGACTTACATTTAAGCTTTTTACTTTATTATTAAACATTTTTGCCGGGAAATTATAGCCCAACGTTAACTGTCTGAATTTGATGAAACTCGCATCCTGTACAAATTTATTAGATACATTATTGGCGGTATTTTCATAGAATTTTGCCGCATTATTCCCAAGAGTTTCACGATCTACAAGGGTATTTTTATGTAATCCGAAAATATATCCGTAGTAATCAGTTGCCGAGAATACCTTGCCTCCCCATTTTCCATCAATAAGGAAAGAAAGACTTACCCCTTTATAGTTAAACTCATTATTCCAGCCTGCAAACCATTTATTATATGCCGATCCGTATGCTTTTAAATCTCCTCTTGACGGTTCTCCAAGTGCATCTTTTAAAATTGCGCCGTTAGCATCATACTTATAATCATATGCCATTACCTGAGCCGCAGCTAACCCCGGTATATTCTGTAAAAACCCAACCCCCGATCTGGAAGTTGCCAATAGTTGCGAAGGCAATCCTTCTGCTAAAGAAAGCACCGTATTATCATTATACGTTCCATTCACTGATGAAGTCCAGGTAAAATCTTCATTTTTAAGAATAACCCCAGAGATTAGTGCCTCTACCCCTTTGTTTTCAATTTCTCCAGAATTTAAAACTGCTCCGGAATAACCAGTTGTACTTGATGTGGTAACTACAGATATCTCATCTTTTGAACGTTTTTTGTACCAGGTCATATCCAGGTTTAAACGATCGCCAAAGAATCTTAACTCAGTACCAATTTCCAGCTCAGTTGCTTTAGAAGCTTTTAATCCCGGATTAGGAATACTTAAGTTATTTATGATACCTAATGGATTTCCATTCAAGGTTTCACTTCTAAAACCATAGGTAAGTAAGGTTTGATAAGGATCGGTTGCTTGTCCAACAATGGCATAGCCTGCCCTTAACTTACCGAAATTAAGGAATGAGGGTTTCCAAAGTTCTGAGAACACAAATGAACCACTTACAGAAGGATAAAAAACACTGAGTTTATTGTCTTTTCCAGGAGTAGCAAGTGTAGAAAACCAGTCTGATCTTCCGCTACCGGTTAAATAAAGTATATCTCTATAAGAAAGTTCTAAAGTGCCATATACCGAGTGAGTTTCTGACTCGGTCTCTATATGTCCAACTGATTTGTTTTTAGCATTTAAGATGTTATAAACTCCAAACACTGCGAAATTAGTCCCATTATTTGTTGTTTGATTAATTCTGGTATTTCTGAAACTTGCCCCAACATTTGGAGTAACAGTAAATTCATCACCTACAGCAAATGATTTCCCCAATAATACATCGGTGTTAACATCTGCAAACTTGGTTTGCTGTTCTGCAATTTTGCCGGGTTCATAATACGCAGTTCCTGATGGCACCACATTCTTATAAGTATCAGAGTAAGCATCGCGACCTGCACGACCTTGAATAAACAGACCGTTATCAAAAGTATAGCGTGCATTGAAAGAGCTAATTAATCTCTCGCGTTTAGTGTCATTAACAAATTCGTTTGCAGCAAACCATGGATTGGTAGCAAATGCATTTCCGGTATTGTACTTTAATTCATTCCCATCTGCATCTTTCCCTGGCTTTAGATCATTTACGCTAACGCTGGTGGGTAAAAACACCACATTATAGTTAGCATTACCGGCACCGTCTGACACCATTGGTCTATTTTTAGCCTGCTCCAAAATATAATTAGAGCGGGCATCAATGTTTAAGCGTTTAACTGGCTCAAATGTACCTACCAAATTAAATGATTGTCTATTCAGTCCTGAATTTGGAACTACAGAATTGTTATTTACATCATTGGCAGAAAAGCGGATTGCGCCTCCTTCAAATGTTTTGTTTAAGGCAAGTGTATTAGACCATGTACCGCCATTACCATAAAAGTTCTTTATATTATTACGCTGTGCTGAATACGGTCTTGAAACACCATCAAACTGAACCACGCTGGTCCCGTCTAATTTTGCACCCCAGCTAGATCCACCAACTTGTGCGGCCGCAGCCTTGTCTAATGGTTTTGTGCCGTTGGCCCCCTGCCCATATACATACTGCCAGTCGGTTCTGTCCATGATTTGCTCTACCACGTAATTACTATTAAAGTCAACGCTATTTCCTTTACCACTTTTAGTTGTAATAAGAATAACACCTGCTTTAGCTCTTGAACCATAAAGTGCTGATGCGGCTGCACCTTTCAATACAGAGATACTTTCAATATCATCAGGATTTAAGTTACCCACTGCATCTCCAAGATCCGGGGCGTTGTCCCACTGACTACCTGAGTTCCCATTTGGATTGATATTGTTTAAACCTGTAGGCTTATTTTCCATTGGCACACCATTAATTACATATAGTGGCTGATTACTTTGGCTAAGGCTGGAAACACCACGAATGGTAACACTTGTAGCTGCACCTGCACCACCTGAAGTTGAGCTGATGTCCAGACCTGCAACTTTACCGACTAAAGCGTTAGCTACATTGTTTTCTCTGGCTTGCGTTAAAGATTCGCCCTGAACCTGAGAAACAGAATATCCCAGTGCTCTACGTTCCTTTTTAATACCCAAAGCTGTTACCACTACCTCGTTTAACAATTTGGTGTCTTCTGTTAATACAACCTGTAAGTCTGTTTTACCATCAACGGCTATTTCTTTTGTCTGAAAACCAGCATATGAAACTACTAGAATTGCATTTGGGAGTGCCGATATTGAGAATTTACCATTTATATCGGTTGATGTTCCTGCACCACTTCCTTTAATTCGAACCGTTGCCCCCGGTAAAGGTCCGCCATTAGCGTCCTTGACGGTGCCGCTGACTTTAATATCTTTTTTCCGGCTAATTACAATCAGCCCTGCACCAGAAACAGAATAATTTAAGTTAGTGTTGTTAAATATTACAGCTAAAACATCTGTAACTAAAGTATTTTTTACCGACAATGTGATGTCCTTGTTTATAGGAACATTTGACGAACTGTACACAAAATGATAATCACTTTGCTCTTCAATAATCTTCAAAACTTTGCCCAGCTTTGTTTTCGTAACATCTAGTGATATCTTTTGCTGAGAAAAGACAGATGCCGAAACATTGAGACATGTAATAAAAATTATAATACAGGTTAATTTCATTAAAATAATGAATTTTAAGAACGTCCTGACATCGGGACGCACTTGCAGTAAGTAATAATTAATCATATTTTTGTTTTTTTGGTTGCTTTAGTATTTGGCAGCAATCTGTTTGCGCATAAAACTGCCAGTGCTTATATCAAAAAAATTATTGGGGCGGTGCGTCAACACCGTCCCTTTCTAATTATTTAGATATGGTAATTTGATTCCCTTTTATTTCATATTTAAAATGTTCTGCGTCTTGAAATGCCTTTAATGCCTGCTCTATATTTTCATGTCTAAATGTTGCTGTAAAACGATATTTTTCTACTTCACGATCATTAAAAATAATCTCTACGTTGTACCATCTTTCCAAGTCCCCTTTAACTTCAGCAAAAGTTTGATCTAAAATCTCCAGCCTGTTTTGCGTCCAGGCCATTTCTACAATTGTGCTGTCGTTAACTTTGGTATATTGATTAATAGCTATTTGCGGATGTACAACTGAAGGTTTTTGTGGTTTGATGTTACTAGGAAGTTCGTCAACTTTTTTATAAAAAGTAACCTTCTGACTTGGCCTTAAAGTTATAGAGCTCCCCTTGGTTCCTTTTCCCTCCATCACAATCAGGCCCTTAATCAGCACTGTTTCAGATGTTGCTTCTCCCGGATATATTTTAACATTAAAAGAGGTACCAAGCACATTGATATCAAAATCTTCGGTATGTACCTTAAAGGGCTTACTCTTATTGTGGGTAACATCAAAAAAGGCCTCTCCAACTAAATTAACCTCCCTGTTTTTTTCATTAAAATTCTTATCGAGCGTTAATGTACTTTTGGCATTAAGCAAAACCACAGAACCATCCGATAGCGTGATTTTTTTCTTTTCGCCACCTTTTGTACTAAAATTGGTAACCAAACTAACCTTTGGGGTATTTTCTTTAGGGTTATTTTTAAAGATAACCGCAACGCCTACCATTAGCAGAACCGCCGCTGCAATTTTCAGCCACATATAATTTTTATGGATAGGGATAATATCAGCCTCATTTTGAGGTTCAATATTATTTTTCAAGAGGTCTACCTGTTTATTTAATGGTTTCTTGTTCCCACTTAATATCACATACAAGCGTTTTGCTTCGGCAATAACAGTCTCTTGCTCAGGATGTGCTTTAATATAATTTTCCCAGTAGCTAATACAAAGTTTATCTGTTCCGGCACAATATAGCTGGAAGGTATTATCTACTAAAAAGTCTTCAACATTGAAAAGACTACGATCTATCATAACATTTGGCTTTTATAATACCAGTGCCAAAAATGTTATGTTTTTCCTAAGAAAATTTTACTTTTTTTTACTTTACACGAATAACATTGCTTAATAGCACACTTTTACCATCCCGCCATTCTGAATTTATTAGTCTTTCAACTCTTTACGCAATATCTTAAGCGCATCATAAACCGTATTATAAGCAGTTTTAATGGTTTGTTGAGTTTGATCAGCTATTTGTTCATAGCTCAATCCATCAAAGAATTTTAGATGAATCAATTGTTTTTGCCTGAAGGTCAATTTCTCCAGCGCATTTTTAAGTTTATATCGTACCAACTCATCGGTCTGAACTTTTACTATAAACTCTTCGTACGACATCTCCATCCACTCGCCCTCTGCACCTGCATTTTGCAGCGCATCATTAATTTTGCGCTTACGCTCTAACAGTCGTAAAATCTTACGTTTTAAAAATGTACGCAAGTAAGCAGGCACATTATCAACCCTGTTTAGCTGCTCGTGTTTTTCCCAGATGGTAATAAATACCTGATCGGTTGCCTCCCCTGATGTTTCAGCATCTCCGCATACACGAATACCAAAATTAACCAGGTCATAATAAAGCGCTTTGTAGAGATCAAAAAATGCACCATTATCACCTCCCCTGATACGTTCCCATAATAAATGATGCAAGAGCTTATTCTCCATTTGGTTAATTTAGATTAAGACAATGTTAAGAAAATCTAAGGAATATTTACATGATCAGATCTTATTTATTCTTGTTAACCCATACAATAAACAAAAACGAACAAGCTAGCCGCAAGATGTTGATTCGCGCTTAATCAAGCGGGATTTTAAGATGTGGTTTTCATTTGGTTCTAAATACTTTTTTTCTAATATTTTGAATAAAATACCAGCTGCTTCTTTTCCAATTTCAAAAGCAGGCTGCTCAATTGTTGTAAGGGATGGATTTAAAAGAGGTGCAGTATTAAGATTGGAAAAACTTATTATTTTTAGATCTTTCGGGATATTTAGATTTAACTCGCGAGCAACATAATAACAGGGCAAAGCAAGCTCCTCGATTGAAGCAATAACAGCGTCTGGCTTCTGGTTCGATACCATGGCTTTTATATTTTCATAATTCTTGCTGGTATCTTTGTCGTAATGAACAATCATCTCATCAGTATAAAGCATATTGTACTTTTCTAAAGCCTTCAGATATCCGGCAAACCTATTTTTACCGGTCACCAGATTATTAAGTGCAAACAGATAGGCAATCTTTTTACAACCACATTCTATTAGATGACAAGTTGCATTGTAAGCACTTTCATAATCATCTGTTGTTATTTTTACGGCATCTATATCTTCAAAAACCCTATCAAAAAAAACAACCGGTATTTTCTTAACCAGCTCTTTAAAATGCTCATTATTATTTGTATTACTCGACACAGAAATCAATATTCCATCTACTCTGCCGCTTAACAGGCTATCAGTAAAAGCAATTTCTGTATCACTGTTTTCGTGGGTTTGATAGATCAATACATGATAATCACGTTTCCTGGCTATTTCTTCAATCCCGTTTATGGCCAGCGAGAAGAAATTATTAGCAATCTCTGGAATAATAACGGCTATAGTTTTTGTTTTATGACTACGGAGGTTACTTGCAGATGGATTACGTTCATATTTTAACTTTTTAGCGAGGTCCCAAACCTTTTGCTTGGTTTCCAAACTAATTTCATAACTGTCATTTAATGCTTTTGAAACAGTGGCAATAGATATATTTAACTCTTTAGCTAGCGTTTTTACAGTTACAGTTCCCTTCATTTACATTTAAATTTGAAAGTTTTTGCCAATAATGGTGGGGTTTTTACTTAAACGTATTCGTAAATAAAATGCCTGCTTAATCTCAGATTTAATATTTTTATATACAGCTTTGATAAGTAAGACCACCCTAAGGTTTTGCTTTTAACCAAATGTAATATAATTAATTTAACTCATTTATATGAGGGAAACTGATTTAGCGCAAACCAAATATGAATCATCTTGACATAGCCGATTATGTAGTTTTCTTTATTTATTTTATCGCGATAGCGGCCTATGGCTATTACATTTATCATAAGAAAAAAACCACATCCAGTAGTGCGAAGGATTTTTTTCTGGCAGAGGGTTCGCTTACCTGGTGGGCTATTGGGGCCTCATTGATTGCTTCAAATATTTCTGCTGAGCATTTCATTGGGATGTCTGGTTCTGGCTTTGCACTGGGACTTGCCATTGCTTCTTATGAGTGGATGGCAGCCGCAACACTGATCATTGTGGCTATTTTTATCATCCCGGTATACCTGAAGAACAAGATTTTTACCATGCCGCAATTCTTATCAAAGCGGTATAATGATCAGGTAAGCACCATTATGGCTGTATTCTGGTTGTTGGTGTATGTTTTTGTGAATCTTACTTCTATCATTTACCTGGGTGCATTAGCCATCTCTTCTATATCACCCATTAGCTTTGAGTGGAGTATTGTGGGGCTCAGCATCTTTTCTATGGTGGTCACTTTAGGAGGAATGAAAGTTATTGGCTATACCGATGTGATTCAGGTACTGGTCTTGATCTTTGGCGGTTTGATTACCACTTACCTTGCACTTTCTTTACTTTCCAGGGAATACGGATTTGGTGAGGATATTTTTAAGGGTCTGTCTATCTTAAGGAAGGAGGCTCCAGATCATTTTCACATGATATTTGATTCATCTGATAAATACTATAAGGAACTGCCGGGGTTGTCTGTACTAATTGGCGGCATGCTGATCAATAATCTGGCATACTGGGGCTGCAACCAGTACATTGTACAGCGTGCATTAGGTGCCGATTTAAATACGGCACGTAAGGGTATATTATTCGCAGCATTTTTAAAATTACTTGTACCGGTAATTGCCGTCCTTCCCGGAATTGTGATGTATGTGCTTCACAGTAAAGGCTTATTTGTTACAGAAATGTCGGATGGAGGTGTATTGAAACCTGATCATGCTTATCCAACCTTAATGAATTTATTGCCGGCAGGTTTAAAAGGCGTTGCATTTGCTGCCCTTACAGCGGCCATTGTTGCTTCATTGGCAGGTAAAGCAAACAGTATATCTACAATTTTTTCGCTTGACATTTATAAAAAATACTTCAACAAAACAGCCTCAGATAAAAAGATGGTTAATGTTGGCCGATGGGCGGTTGTGATTTCCATGCTGGTTGCGGCAATTGTAACACCATCCTTAAAATCACTTGATCAGGCTTACCAGTTTATCCAGGAATATGTGGGCTTTATTTCGCCGGGAGTACTGGCTATATTCTTGCTGGGCTTTTATTGGAAACGCACCACAACTGCGGCAGCTATGACGGGAGCACTGATTACAATTCCACTTTCAACTGTGTTAAAGTTTCTTCCTGTCTGGACAAATGGCGCTTTTCCGGATTATCCTTTCCTCGACAGAATGGCTATTGACTTTGTAGTCATTGTGATTCTAATGATTGTGATCAGTTTGAGCAAGCCTCAAAAAATTGCCAGTGAAAATGCAATTGAAGTGGATACCTCTATGTTTAAGATCAGCACTAGTTTTGCCATAGGCTCTATTCTTATTATGGGCATACTTACTGCTTTATATACAGTGTTTTGGTAAAAAAAATAGAATAAATAATTAACTATAAAAAATTAAGCATTATGAAAGAGTCAAGAAAAGAGGAACTATCTCCATTGTCTAGCCTCGATGTGTGGGAGGACGATGTATTAAAAAGATATCCGGAACCTGGTGTTCCTGAAAAAAAGAAAGAAGAATTTAGAAATTACGATAGCCCGGAAAATGATTCAGTACGCGAATTTTATCGCTTGAATCACAAGTACCAAACTTATGGAAATGTACTTGCAAAAAAAGCTAACTTTTTACAGTTTGATAAAAAAGAGATGCCATGGTGGGCCGCAATGGAATACCTGAATACATTAATTGATGATTCAGATCCCGACACATCACTTGATCAGTTACAACATCTATTACAAACTGCCGAAGCGATCCGTGCCGACGGACATCCGGATTGGTTTGTGTTAACCGGGTTTATACATGACCTTGGTAAGGTGCTCTGCCTTTTTGGAGAACCTCAGTGGAATGTTGTTGGTGATTCATTCCCAGTTGGCTGTAAGTTCTCTGACAAAATTGTGTATCCTGATTTCTTTTCAGACAACCCTGATAGTACAGATGAACGCTACAACACGAAATATGGGGTGTATACGCACCAATGTGGGCTCGACAACATCCATATGTCATGGGGACACGACGAGTATCTATACCACATCACTAAAGATTACCTGCCGGAGCCTGCTTTATACATGATTCGCTATCACTCCTTTTACTCACAGCACCGTGAACACGCTTACGATCACCTGTTAAGCGCTCACGATCAGGAAATGTTTAAATGGGTTGACAAGTTTAACCCTTACGATTTATATTCGAAAAGCCCTAAGCCTCCCGTTGTATCAGAACTTAAACCTTATTACGAAGATCTGATCGCCAAATACTTACCAGCAACGGTTAAACTTTAAACCAGCTGGTAAGTTATTTAAAAGAAGGTGTCCAAAAGAGTACTATAGCAGTACTCTTTTGAACACCTTCTTTTTTCTTTTTAACCGGTTCCTTCTTTTAATCCGGATTGCAATCGTCTCTTTTAAAAAAGATTGTGTATCAGTATCTTTATAAGAAATTAACTCATCTTAACCAGATACTCGAACTATGAAAACTAAGGCTGTTCATATTATAACAGGTATTTTTATTTGTGTTCTGCTCCACCTTTTCAACATTTCACCAGGTTGCTCTCAGACGCTTGCCAAACAAAATCTAAGTCAGATCATTGCTAAACTTAATACACAAAACGACAGTCTTTCGATAGAAAAACTTTACTTGCAAACCGACAAACCTACATATCTGGCTGGCGATACCCTGTGGTTCAAAGCTTATTTACTGAATGCTTCCTTTCTAACCTACTCAAATAAAAGCGCGGTCCTTTACCTGGAACTTTCAAATGATAGCAATCGGCTTATTCAACGAGTTATGGTTCCCGTAAACGGTGGAATGGCAAGCGGCTATATAGGATTAGACGCAGATATGACGCAAGGTGGGTATACCTTAACCGGATACACCAATTGGATGAGAAACTTTGATGAGAGTTATCTTTTTAAGAAACACTTTTATGTGGGTACCAATGCCGGATCGGAGTGGCTGATCAATTATAATGCACATTTAATAAAGGACAGCAAAGACAAAATTGAAATGGGCTTAAAGATCACCCAGTTCGATAAAGCTCCTGTGGGGTTAAGAGAAATGCAGTTGAGTATTTCCGATGGTAAAAGAACATTGTTTAAAGACAAAGCTGAAACAAATTTAGACGGCGCTTTAAAGTTAAGTTTCGATTTGCCTGATAAGGCTGACTCAAAAAATATCTCGCTTGTTGTCCAGGATTTACGTAAAAGTCAGGGCAGTCGTAAGATTTCGATTCCAGTTATACTAAACAGGCCAGAAAAAGTAGACCTACAGTTTATGCCCGAGGGCGGAAAGCTGGTTGCAGGTCAGCAAACTAACATCGCCTTTAAGGCCTTAAACGAAGATGGATACGGAGCAGTTGTGTCAGGCAAAATTTACAACAACAAACAGCAGGAAATTACTTCCTTTACAGCTACACATTCAGGAATGGGCCTATTTAGTCTTGTACCTGAAAATGCGGAAATTTACACTGCCAGAATACAATTACCTGACGGGAAATACCAAACCTATCAACTCCCATCTGTTGAAAGTAGCGGCATAACCTTAAATGTAAACAATCGATTTAAAAGTGATTCCTGTGATATAACACTTACGCCCACCCCAGATATTGTTGCTGCCGATAAAACTTATTACCTGGTTGGTATGGCCAGAAATGTAGTTTGTTGGGGTGCATTGGTTAAATTCAATAAAGGCCCGTTTCAATTTACTTTAAATAAACAGGTCTTTCCAAGTGGTATAGTTCGCCTAATTTTAATGAACGAAAACAAAGTGGGGCTGAATGAACGTATGTTTTACAACGGTCGTGATGATCAGTTAAATATTCAATTGGAATCAGATAAATCTGAGTATCGGCAAAGGGATAGCATTTCTTTAAATATTAAAGTAACTGACAATCATGGTGAGCCCATACAAGGCAGTTTTTCTCTTGCAGTAACAGATAACGGACAGGTTAAAACAGACAGTATTGCAGAGCGCTCACTTGTAAGCCACATGCTATTAACTTCGGACTTAAAAGGTAATGTAGAAGGTCCCGGTTATTACGACGATGCTGCAATTCATCCTGAAAAATGGCAGCATCTTAATCATTTGCTGATGGCGCAAGGTTGGGCCGGTTACGATTGGAGTCAGTTATTTAAGCCCGTTAAGCCATTGGTCTATCCTGCTGAAGAGGAATTTTTAATAAAAGGCAAAGTTACCAATGCCTTCAATAAACCAGTGGCGAAATCTGCAATTACATTATTCTCAAAAAACCCATTACTTGTGCTAGAGAGTATTACTGACGATAATGGAAATTTTATTTTTAAAGGGATTGCTCCGATTGATACCCCTGCGTACTTTATAAGCGCTAAAAACAAGAGAGGAAAAAGCTTTAATGTTGGCATTGAAATGGATGAATTTAAAGCTCCTGTTTTCTCCCCAATTACCAATTCGATTGTGCCATGGTTTGTAAATATTGACACCGGAACCTATTTAGCTGTTAACAATCGGGTGACTTTAAAAAAAGAACAATTGCGTGTTACCGGAGGTAATTTGCTTAAAGAGGTAGTTATTAATGCAAAAAAGGTTGTTAAAGGTTCCAAAAACTTAAATGGCCCTGGCGGTGCAGATATTATCATTGATGAAGAACAACTAAAAAAAGCCGGCAGAACTACACTTGGCGACCTCTTGCGTAAGAACGTTAAGGGGTTCGGAATTAGAGTTAGCAAAACCGGCGAAACTTATTATAGTGTGTACACCACATTGCTTCACCTGGTTATCGATGGTGTAAATACTGAGTTTTTTATTTCGCCGGAAACACCACGATACCAATACCTCAAAGATATCTTTGATTATTACGATGCTGAAGAAATTAAAGGGATAGAAGTAATGGTGAGTGGCAAATATCAAATGAATTATACCAGTACTTACCTCAAACCACTAGATGTACCATGGGACCATTCCTTTATTGAAGTAACTACCCGGGGTGGAAAAGGCCCTTTCCTAAAGAAAAGCGTTGGCACTTATCTATATAAACCAATGCCATTTATCACTCCAAAGGAGTTTTATAGTCCAAAATATACTGCAGGTAATATCACTGATATGTCGGATATACGTTCAACAATATATTGGACGCCAAATATCATTACGGACAAGGATGGCAAAGCAACAATTGGGTTTTATGCAGCAGATAATCCCGGAACTTATACCGTGATTGTTGAAGGAGCCGATTTACAAGGACACCTTGGTGTTAAGAGAAAACGGATCACTGTTAAAAGATGTCAGAATTGCCCACCACCCGCAATAGCTCCTTAGATACATTCTACAAAAAAAGCCCATTTCAATTAAGAAATGGGCTTTTAAATTTTGCTCCCTCTGCTGGGCTCGAACCAGCGACCCTCTGATTAACAGTCAGATGCTCTAACCAGCTGAGCTAAGAAGGAGTCTGACCTTCCAAAAACACTTCTAATTTGTCCTTAAGGATGCATAGCATTTTTGTTTTGGGAATGCAATATTAGGGATTTTAATTATACCATACAATACTTTTCCTAAAATGTTATCTCTTTCATTAGCGCGTACTAAGCAATACTGTAAAAGAAGTCTCTTAGTTCTTCAGCAAAAACATCAGGCACCTCCAGGGCAGCAAAATGTCCACCTTCTTTCATTTGCCTAAAGCTAACCACATTAACAAAACGTTCGGCCCATTCTTTTGGGAATTGTGCTTCTCTTGGGAATACTGCTACACCTGCAGGCACATTACTTTTCTGTAATGGTTCTGCACCGCTCCATTGTGCCATAGCATCCATTTTGTACATCCTGGCAGAAGTACCTATCGTTTCCGTTACCCAATAGATCATGATGTTAGTGAGCAGTTCATCCCTTCCACCAAATGCCTTTTCTAAAATCTCAGGAGAAGCCCCAGCATTGCCGAAACTGAGTATCCAGGCAGCAAGTGCGGCAGGAGAATCGTTTAAACCGTAGGCCAGCGATTGTGGTTTGGTAGATTGTACCATAGCATATGCACCTTCGCTGTACCACCACTGTTGCACAAACTGCGCAAATTGCTTCTCAGCTTCTGTCATGGTATTGGGATCCTCCTGTCCCATAGGATAACCAACATCTGTAAAATGTACACCAGCAACTACTTCGGGATATTTAGATGCAAGGGCTTTAGTAACGCTCATACCTACGTCGCCCCCAGCTGCATAAAATTTATGATAACCAAGATTTTCGGTCATCAATACTTTCCATAAATCTGCAACTGCTTCATTGTGAACTGCATTTTTTTCAGAGAATCCGAAGCCTGGAATGGATGGAATGATCAGATCAAAACTTTGATTGCCTTCTGTCAATAGTGGAATGATTTTGTGAAAACGATAATAACTATCCGGCCACCCGTGGGTCAACAGAAGAGGCTTGGAATCTTTGCCTTTCCCCTTGATGTATTGAAAATGAATTTTCATGCCATTCACATCTGTAGTATATTGCGGGTATTTATTAAGCTCAGCTTCTTGTTTGCGCCAATCGTACTTATTGATCCAATAGTCCACTAATTCTTTAAGATAAGTTTCACTTGTGCCAAAATTCCAGCCAGAGCCTTCTGCTTCACCCGGCCAACGGGTATTTTTTAAACGATCTTTTAGATCATCCAACACTGACGGAGGAACCGATAAATTAAATGTTTCTAGGTTTTTCATGGTTGAGGTTTTTTATGGTTTGCTAATGACAGATTGAGGTCTATTCTCCTTTCATTAATTGCAAATTGCTAATAACATTTTAATGTTTAAAGTTTTTTGTTAGAATCTGGGAATAGTTAAAATACCACATTTTGTATTTTTTTAGCGCTGGTTATAAAGCCATTAAGTCAGAAAGTGAATAGAAAAGATTGTAACTGGGGACGGGGCAAAAAAAATGGGCAAACTAGAATTTCTTCTGCTTGCCCATTTCTGCTCCCTCTGCTGGGCTCGAACCAGCGACCCTCTGATTAACAGTCAGATGCTCTAACCAGCTGAGCTAAGAAGGAGTCTGGTCGTCCAAAAACGCTTCTGATGTGTTCCTAGGAACATAATATCTTGTTCGTTTTGGGAATGCAATATTAGGGGTTTTAATTTATTTATGCAATATTTGCAGAGAAAAAATTTAAAAAAAACTCAATTATTTCATATGAGCCTGATAATCATAGGTACTGTAGCTTTTGACGCGATCGAAACTCCCTTCGGAAAGACAGATAAAATAGTAGGTGGTGCCGCAACTTATGCAAGTTTAGCCGCTTCTTACTTCTACAATAAAGTAAAAATCGTTGGTGTTGTGGGCGATGACTTCCATAAAGAGGACATAGATACGTTTACCCAACATGGAATTGATACCGAAGGACTGCAAATAAAAGAGGGAGAAAAGTCTTTCTTTTGGTCTGGAAAATATCACAACGACATGAATAGTCGCGACACCTTAGTTACCGAACTTAATGTACTGGAGAATTTCGATCCCATTATCCCTGAGAGCTACCAGGACTGCGAATACTTAATGTTAGGTAATCTTACTCCAATAGTCCAGCAGACTGTCATCAAACGCCTTAAAAACAAGCCTAAGCTAATTGTTTTAGATACAATGAACTTTTGGATGGACATTATGATGCCAGATCTTTTAGAAACACTTAAAATGGTAGATGTTCTTACTATCAATGATGAGGAGGCGCGTCAACTTTCCGGAGAATACTCATTAGTTAGGGCATCTCAGAAAATTTTGGCAATGGGTCCTAAATACCTGATCATCAAAAAAGGCGAACATGGCGCTCTATTATTCCATGAGGATAAAATTTTCTCGGCCCCGGCATTGCCATTGGCTGAAGTATTTGATCCAACCGGTGCAGGAGATACATTTGCAGGCGGATTTATTGGTTACATGGCTAAAGTAGGAACAGTGAACTTCAACAACATGAAGAATGCAATAATCTTTGGCTCTGCCCTTGCTTCTTTCTGCGTAGAGAAATTTGGAACAGAAAAAATCATTAACCTAACGTCTGAAGAAGTTGCTGCACGTGTTCAGGAATTTGTGACTTTAAGTTCATTCACAATAGAATCATAAAACTTGATTTAAGTACATAAAGAAGCACTATAACCAGAGCTCCTTTATGTACTTAATTTGCCTATTGCCTTAAACTTCTCAAATACGGCTTCTGTATGAGGGGCGTCTGGCAGCTCATCTGTCAAATCCTGACCCGCCCAATGTTCATAATGCTTGCCATTCCTCCAAAGCCTGCTTTCTGTTACATCGTAAATAATACCTCTGTAGGCAACCCAGATCTGTGGCTTATCCTGGCCATTTCGTAATGCAAGCTGTTGCTTTGTATAAATTGGCAGCTCCATTATGCTTTGCTTTTACTTTTAACCACTTCAAATAAGTAAACACTTACCAGAAGATTACTCATGAGGTAAAAGAAATTTTCGAATGGAATTACCCCCAACTTTAATTTAATGGTTTCTTCAAATACATAGGTAAGGATTGGTAAGCCCCCAATAAACAGATATAACAAGCAGAAGGGAATAAGCAGTACTACATATGCTCTGTAAAACTTATACATAAACCTGAGGCTGTTCACATACTCTATGTAAAAAAGCGAAAGAAACAACACAGAAAAAGTAATAACACTATACAATTTAGTATGTGTAAAAAACAACATTGCTATGAGCACGCCCAATAATAAATTACTTACAGACAGGCTAAACCTCTCCAGATTATTTTTCGGAAAGCGTGCATTCAAAACCACATAAATATTTAACCCGGCAAAGGCTAATATAAAGTGAAACAAGACCTCTTCAATTGGCAATTGAAGAATATGAGCTCCAACAGTATACTCATCATTAAATATGGATACTTTGAATTGATTAAAGATCAATGCAACAACTGAAAAAAACAGTCCGGAAACCAATACTGCAGGAATCATTGGCTTCCAACTCCTGATTGGATTGGCCTTTTTATCCAAAGTCAACAAAAATGATAAAAGAAGCAGCGCCAGATTGATCAATAAATAGTAATAATTCATGTATAGAAATAAATTCAGCTCAAAAATATGATTTTGACCCAGTTAAACAACCTTATCTCCTATCTATATATTCTAAGAATTAATTGTTTGCCCCATAAAACTTTTTAAGTTAATTTTAAGTAACCAAAACAAATAAAAATGAAAATAATTAAGGTTTTAGCGGGCATTATTGTAGTAATTATTGCCCTCTTCTTTATCATTGGTTTCTTCCTTCCTAAAACTTACAGCGTAAGCAGATCCATTGAAATTAACAAACCCGACAGTATAGCTTATCAGAAAACGCTAAATTTTAACGATTTCGGCTTATGGAATCCATGGATGCAAATGGATAAGGCAGCAAAACATACAGTAACAGGCGATGGTGTTTCTGTTGGGTCTAAGTTTAACTGGGAAGGAAAAGAGGTTGGAACCGGAAGTATCACAATTGAAAAGCTTAATCCAAACAAGCAGATCGACGAAAAACTGGAATTCATTAAACCTTTCCAAAGTACAGCAATTACATCATTCTATTTTGAGCCCACAGCTAATGGCGGCACAAAGGTAACTTGGGACTTTAGAGGTGAAAATACATCGATCTTCTCAAGATGGATGTCACTGGCATATGATTCTATGATCGGAAAAGATTATGAAAAAGGCTTAGCAAACTTAAAGGCCTTTGTAGAAAAGTAAATTTAATCCATAAAAAAGGGGCGCATAAAT
>NZ_JABMKW010000006.1 GCF_013204795.1 Pedobacter panaciterrae | reverse complement strand
TATTTGTCGCCTTTTTTCGTTTATGCTATTCCGATATTCTATACATTTGCGCAAACAAAATGAAAGTACAGGATTTAGATTCGTTTAAAGAAAAAGCATTGCAATGGGCCAACGCATTTGATGTTTGTTGTTGCTATGATTCGAACAGCTATCCTGATTCCTATGGAGAATTTGATTTCCTATTAGCCGTTGGCATTAAAGAATCGATTAATCTTAAATACGGCGCTGCTTTTGATTCCTTGAAAGAATTTTATGGAGTCCAGAAAAACTGGATGTTCGGACTACTTAGTTACGACCTCAAAAACGAGGTTGAACAATTAGACTCAGGGAATTCTGACAGTCTTAATTTTCCCGATTTGTTTTTCTTTGTCCCCAAATACCTTATTGCAGTGGTTAAAGGAGAAATAAAGGTTATCCTTGGAGACCAAACCCTGTTAAATCAAATTGAGGAATATACCAGTGATGACCAGGAAGCCCACTCTGGAATTGAAATTCAAAGTAGGCTATCAAAAGAGCTCTATATCAAAACAGTTGAAGAGCTACAAGAACATATTATAAGAGGTGACATATATGAGGTTAATTTTTGTCAGGAATTTTTTGCTGAACACGCCCATATAGACCCTTTAAATATCTATACAAAATTAAAAAAGGTATCCCCTACTCCATTTTCAGGTTTCTTTAAAATAAAAGATCAGTACATATTATCGGCCAGTCCGGAAAGATTTCTCTGTAAAAGAGGAAATAAACTGATCTCACAGCCGATTAAAGGAACTGCCAGACGAAGCAGCAACATAAAGGAAGATGAACTTATAAAGCTCAACCTGCAAAATGATGCTAAAGAACAGGCGGAAAATGTAATGATTGTGGATCTGGTTAGAAATGATCTGACCAAAAGTGCGGTGAAGGGAACCGTAGTGGTTGAAGAGCTTTTTGGAATTTATGGCTTCGCCCAGGTTTATCAAATGATATCAACAGTTACCTGTCAGTTAGATCCCAGGATACATTTTATTGACGCCATAAAAAATGCTTTCCCTATGGGCTCGATGACGGGCGCGCCGAAAATAAAAGCCATGGAACTGATAGAAGCGTATGAATTTAGCCGCCGTGGCGCTTACTCTGGTACATTTGGATATATAACGCCTGAGGGGAACTTTGATTTTAATGTGATCATCAGAAGCATCTTGTACCAATCTTCATCAAAATATCTGTCCTTTCAGGTCGGAGGGGCAATTACATACGCATCTAATGCTACCGCTGAATATGAAGAGTGTATGCTTAAAGCATCAGCGATTATGCAAACTCTTGAAGAGCATGTATCATAATCAATGAAATCATGCTATCTCCATTTCGTCATCTCGAAAGAAGAGAGATATTTCTTGCCTGTGTTATCCAAGAGATATCTCTCTTCTTTCGAGATGACGACCGTTTTAAGACGACCGCTTTATGCCTCCTTATTTTATTGGTTTCCCGGTTGTAGATTTATAGTATTTCTGTGCTTCGGGTATACTTCTTTGGATTTGTGCAATCCTTGTAGCGTCACTAGGGTGAGTACTTAAAAATTCAGGTGGTTTCTGACTGCCCTGAGAGGCGGCAGCCATCCTTTGCCAGAACGAAGTTGCGCTTTGAGGATTATATCCTGCCATTGCCATAAAAATAAGCCCTAATCTATCCGCTTCCAGCTCCTGATTACGCGAATAATTAAGCATCACTAAAGGCGTCCCTACTCCATATAGCGTATTAAATACAGATTGAGATTTTGCATTTTTTGATAACGCTACATTGCCCGCAACACCTAAACCTTGTGAAACCATTTGTTGCGACATACGCTCAGCTGAGTGTCCTGCAATAGCATGAGCAATCTCGTGTCCCATAACAGTAGCTAAACCAGCATCATCCTGAGTTACGGGTAATAATCCTGTATAGACTACAATTTTACCACCAGGCATACACCAGGCGTTCATCTCCTTATTTTCTACAACATTTACTTCCCATTTATAATCCTTAATTAAATCCGCATAGCCATTATTATTCATATAACTTTTTACAGATAATATAAGACTGTTTCCTACCCGTTTAACGCGTTGGGCCTGGGCATTTGTTGAAGATAATACTGCTGTTTTATTCTCAGTAAGAAACTGTGAATACGCCTGAAAGGCCATTGGCAACACCTGATCATCACTTACCAGATTTAGCCTGCTTCTGCCTGTTAAGGGAACTGTAGAGCACGAGGAAAACGCCAGGCCAATTGCTGTTACCCCGATTATTAATATCTTTTTCATTAGATTAAGGTTAGTTAATTTGTTTTTTTTTTAAACAGATATACTTTAGATTCTTTGCCTTTGAGTAGTCGCTCCAAGTTCTTTTGATGTGTTACCAAAATAAGTATGCAAACACACATACCATATAAAACCTCTGACTTTACTGAAGAATGAATTATGAACACTATGCTTAATGGGAAGGTGAACCCTGCACAAATAGAACTTAGTGAAACATATTTAGTTGCCAATAATACTACTACAAATACCAGAACACAAAACATCGCTGCTGTGAAGTTAACTGCCAAAATCATTCCAAAAAGAGTTGCCACTCCCTTTCCGCCTCTAAATCCGGCAAAGATAGGGAACAAATGGCCCATAACAGCTGTAACACCAAGGGCTAGCTCATAATTAATAAATTGCGAAGAATTTTGAGGACCCGTAACAGAAAGACCTATAAAGTATGCAAGCTTTGTTGCTGTGTAACCTTTTGCAATATCTATTGTCATTACAGCAATACCGGCCTTTTTGCCAAGTACCCTAAATGTATTGGTTGCACCTGCATTGCCGCTTCCATATTCCCGAACGTCTACACCATAAAACGCCTGGCCAAGCCACACCGCTGTTGGTATAGAACCAAACAGATATGCTAAAATAACTGCTGAAATAGAATAGATGGAAATCATAACCTAAAAGGCTTTTAAACTCATGTCTAAACTCTTAACAGAATGTGTTAATGCCCCCATGGATATAAAATCTACTCCACAAGCAGCGTATTCTGCAACATTTTCTTCAGTAATACCTCCCGAGGCTTCTGTAATATATTTACCATTAATTGCTTTAACAGCCTCTTTGAGATCGGCAAATGTAAAATTATCTAACATGATCCTGTTTACATTGCCATTCTTTAAAACCTCTTGTAATTCGGATAAATTTCTAACCTCGATCTCAATATCGAGTGTCTTTTTTTTATCTTTTAAATATTGATTTGCAGAATTAATAGCATTTGCAATACCCCCGGCATAATCAACATGATTGTCTTTAATTAAAATCATATCATATAGCCCTATGCGATGATTTACACCTCCACCAATCCTCACAGCCCATTTCTCGAGATACCTTAATCCGGGAGTGGTTTTCCTTGTATCTAAAAGTTTAGTTTTATAGTTACCTAAAAGCGCAACCACATGATTGGTTTTTGTTGCAATGCCACTCATACGCTGCATGCAATTCAAAACCAGGCGCTCGGCCAACAAAATTGAATGCGTACTACCCGATACTGTTAGAACAATATCTCCATATTTTACGGGAGCCCCATCTTTAATAAATACTTCTACGATTAATCTAGGGTCAATATGATTGAAGATCTGCAATGCCAATTCTACTCCGGCAACAATACCGTCTTCTTTAATTAGCAACTTCGCTTTCCCCTGAGCATTTGCCGGAATGGTTGATAAGGAGGTATGATCTCCATCGCCCAAATCTTCCGCAACAGCATTTTTTATAAATTGATCTATAGTTAGCTTATCCAAAACTTAAATTTAAACCCAAAAATAGCATTTTACAACTATTTCTCAGTCTCAATTCTTAATTCAGTAATAAAAAAAGCATTGCCGGCCTTTTTCATTGTAATGGAAACCCTAAAAGTTCCATTCTTTGTAACAAGAGAAAGGGCCCCGTATCTGTAATTGGGATTGGTATTTAACCTATGAATTACGGATGATTTTACAGGAATATATTTAGTAAAAAAACTTCTTAATATTTGTTCAGCTTGTGCTTTTGAATATACATCTTCCTCATCTATTATAATTAAGTCAACAGAAGGAGAAAAATGAGCGGCTATTTCTTTTGAATTTCCAGCTTTAAAATTTGTTGATAAGCCATCAATAATATCGCCCTGAATAGCAGCAAAAGAGGAAAAGTGAATAAAAAAAACAAATAATGAAAGTAAGGGCTTCATAATCTCTAAATAGCTAATGATCATTCTTGCACATAAACTATGCCATTAATGGCATAAAAACCACTTATAACACAAACCACTCAGTATGTGGTACTATAAAATATATTGACATGTTCTTGTAAAAACATACAAATATTGATATGAATTTTAATTAGGTTCAAAAAAAAGGCACAATAGACTTATCTTTGTTAATAAACGAAAAGTAGACAATAATGAATAATAAAAAACTAGTATTACTTATCCTTGATGGTTGGGGTTATGGAAAAAAAGACAAATCTGATGCCGCTTATGCTGCCAACACTCCATTCTTTGATTCCTTATTAAAAAAATACCCTAACTCAAAGCTTGAGGCTTCCGGAGAAGCTGTTGGTTTACCAGCAGGACAAATGGGAAACTCGGAAGTTGGCCATATGAACTTAGGTGCCGGACGAGTAGTATATCAGGAACTCGGACGAATCAATAAAGCAATAAGCGATAGAACTTTGCATCAGAATGAGGTTTTACTAGATGCTTTTAATTATGCTAAAAATAATAATAAACAAGTTCACTTTATAGGCCTTGTTTCAGATGGGGGCGTTCATGCTCATATCAACCATCTAAAGGCATTATGTGATGCAGCTGATGAACAAGGACTTAAAGATGTATTTGTACATGCTTTTTTAGATGGAAGAGATACCGACCCAAACTCAGGCCTTAAGTTTATTGAAGACCTTAATCGCCACTTAGAAACTTCTAATGCTCAAATAGCCAGCTTAATTGGCCGCTATTATGCTATGGATAGAGATTCCAGATGGGAAAGAGTTAAGTTAGCTTATGACCTCCTTACAAAAGGTGTTGGCGAGGCTACCAGTAATCCTATTTCTGCGATAGAGCAATCCTATAAGGATGGCATCACTGATGAGTTTATTAAACCTGTTGTAATTACAAAATCAGATGGTTCACCTGTCGCAACTATACAACCTGATGATGTGGTTATCTGTTTCAATTACAGAACAGATAGAGGAAGAGAGATAACTTCTGTATTAAGTCAGGCTGATTATCCTGATTTTGGAATGCATAAATTGCCACTGTATTATGTTACTATGACAACTTATGATGAAAGTTTTAATAACGTAAAAGTTATATTTACCAAGGACGATCTTTCTCAGACTCTTGGAGAGGTACTTGAAAAAAATCATAAGAACCAGATCCGAATTGCAGAAACAGAAAAATATCCTCACGTAACTTTCTTCTTCTCGGGTGGTAGAGAACAAGAGTTCGAAAATGAAAAAAGGATCCTTATCCCTTCTCCAAAAGTAGCAACCTATGATTTGCAGCCAGAAATGAGTGCTGCAGGAATTACCGAAGCTATTTGCAAAGAACTGGAGACAGGCTGGCCGGATTTTGTTTGTCTAAATTTTGCAAACCCTGACATGGTGGGCCATACTGGAGTATTTGATGCTGTTGTTAAAGCTGTTGAAACAGCTGACAGCTGTGCTGAGATTGTAGTAAATAAAGGAATTGAAAATGGATATTCGTTTATTATACTTGCAGATCACGGCAATTCAGAATATATGATAAATGGCGACGGCTCTGTTAACACTGCCCATACAACTAATCTTGTTCCCTGTATTTTAATTGATAAAGATTTCAAATCTGTTGCTGACGGCAAACTAGGAGATATTGCCCCTACTATTTTACAAATAATGGGTATTCAAAAGCCGGAAATTATGACTGGTAACAGTTTAGTATAAATGAAAAACACAATTTTATCATTTTTCATTCCTTTGTTTTTTATCAGTTGTAGCAATTCAACTGATAAAAAACAGAAAACTGACTTAACCTATTTTGATGTAAAAGGGTATTTTGAAAAAGAAGCTACAAGGCTAAACAAAGAGAATCCCTTAATAAACAAAACAGTAAGTGTGAATGGTGCTACAGAAAGTAAGCGCATTAAAATCCCTGATTGGAAAAAGGAATTAGCTCTTTTTTCGGACGCTGACATGAATAGGGCTTCATGGAAAGGTTTGTTTGAACTTAAAAAATCAAAGGATCAGGAGCTTTATTCTTCCGATAATGAGAAAGTTCCGGTTAAGGAGATCTCAGTAGTTTATAAAAACAATGAGGTGTTTGGTCTTAAAGTACTAATAAAAAATACAAATTCTCTGTACACGTCTATTGATACCTTGACCTACTATGCAGACAGTCTATACCAGGTTAAGAAAACGCAAAACATTAAATTACTATCCAAAAAATCATATACAATTACTGGATCTTTCCAATAAAAAAAGACCAATGCAAATTATGCATTGGTCTTTTTTTTTTAAGCTAAGCTTCTTATTATTTTAAACTGGTTATCTGGGCTTTTACGTAATCAATTAAAGATATGATATCTTTACGTTGTGGCTGAACAAGTAGTATCTTTTGAAAATCCGAAACCGAATTGTTGAATAAGGTAATGCAGGCTTTTTTCTCTACTGCCTTTTTTATCTTATAGGATTTATAAATTCCATAGTCCTTATAGGCCAATCCTCTGTTTTGTAACAACTGAGGATCTTCTTCCCCGTTTATCTCTATTGCTTTCGAAAAATCTTTAATAGCAGCTAGATAAAAGCTTTCTCTCATCTGATTTAGTGATTCTTTTGGATCATTTGCCACATTTAATCTGGCTTTTCCCCTATAATAATATGCGGAGTAATCTGATGGTTTTAAAGTCAGGAAACGGCTATATGTATTTATCGCATTTTCATAATCGCCACACTGGTAATAAGAATAACCTAACATTTTTAAAACGTTAGAATTATTAGGGTCTTTGGTATCCGCTTTTTCTAATTGAGCCACTGCACCTTTATAATCACCCTTTAACCAGGCCTGCATTCCCAACTTATCGTAGTTATTGTTTTGAGCAATACTACTGTTGGCCGAAATCACAAGTAATACCAGAATTGTTTGCTTGAAATAGTTCATTAATTTTTATTAAAAAATAAATATATTTAGTTTTATTCAATACCCTAACAAATTTTAAACTTTTTTTTCCCAGGTATCTCGGAGTTTACATTAGGCAACTATCATACCATTTACAAATATGATATACTAAACGTTAAATAATTAAAAATATGATGGGTATAAGGATTATTATTTTTTACCTGACTTTTTAACATAGAAAACAACTTATAGTGCTTTTGGCACAGGAGTTGAAATTATAGGTATTCAATATAATTAATAATTTCGCAAGCGACATGCTGTCAGATTGTCGTTTTTTAATTTTAAGAAGGACTATATTAATGAGTAAACAAGATCAATTTGATTTTAGCAATGCACTACCTATCATAAATGAAGATACTGAGTTTTTTCCGTTGATGTCTCAACAAGACGAAGATGAAATGAACAATGAAGAAACACCAGAGGTCCTGCCCATACTCCCACTTAGAAATACAGTCTTATTTCCAGGTGTGGTTATTCCTATTACTGTAGGAAGAGATAAATCAATAAAACTTATAAAAGAAGCTTATAAAGGAAATCGGATTATTGGAGTTGTTTCACAACGTGATGTTTCTATAGAGGATCCCACCTTTGAGCAATTAAACAGTGTAGGTACAGTTGCCCACATTATCAAAATGCTTCAAATGCCTGATGGAAATACTACGGTAATTATTCAGGGAAAGCAGCGCTTCAGATTAATCGAAGAAGTTCAGTCAGAGCCTTATATTAAAGTAACGATTAGTAAGTTTACTGAAGCTAAACATAAAAGCGACAAAGAGTTTAAAGCTTTGGTGGCTTCTATCAAAGAAATGTCGAGCCAGATTATTCAACTGTCTCCAAACATCCCTAGCGAGGCTGGAATTGCATTAAAAAATATTGAAAGCACTTCCTTCCTGATTAACTTCATATCATCGAATATGAATGCCGATGTGTCTGACAAGCAAAAAATGCTTGAAATGACTAACCTGCGTGAACGTGCCATGATGGTAATGGAACTGTTAACACTGGAGCTTCAAATGCTTGAACTTAAAAACCAGATACAGTCTAAAGTACGAACTGACCTTGATAAGCAACAAAGAGATTACTTTCTGAACCAACAATTAAAAACAATACAGGAAGAACTGGGAGGTAATTCATCTGATTTGGAGTACGAGGCTTTACAAGCCCGTGCAAAGAAGAAAAAATGGGCATTACATATAGAAAGTCATTTCAATAAAGAACTGGAAAAATTAGGCAGAATGAATCCTGCCGCTCCAGATTATTCTGTTCAGATAAACTATCTGGAATTGTTGCTAGACCTACCTTGGAATGATTTCACTAAGGATAATTTTGACCTAAAACGTGCACAGCGTATTTTAGACAAAGATCATTTTGGCCTTGAAAAGGTAAAACAAAGGATTATAGAGTATTTGGCTGTACTTAAGCTTAAACGTGATATGAAAGCTCCTATCATTTGCTTGGTTGGCCCTCCGGGAGTTGGTAAAACATCATTAGGAAAGTCAATTGCTAAAGCTTTAAACAGGAAATATGTCCGTATGGCTCTTGGAGGAATACGAGACGAGGCAGAAATTCGCGGTCACAGAAAAACCTATATTGGTGCAATGCCAGGCCGGATCATACAGTCTATCAAAAAAGCGGGTGCTGCTAATCCAGTATTTGTTTTAGATGAGATTGATAAAGTAGGCTCTGATTTTAGAGGGGACCCTTCATCTGCCCTTTTAGAAGTATTAGACCCAGAACAAAACAATGCTTTTAACGATCATTATGTTGAGGCGGATTACGATCTATCCAATGTCCTTTTCATTGCAACGGCTAACTCTTTAAGCTCTATTCAGCCGGCTTTGCTGGATCGTATGGAAATAATTGAGGTAAATGGCTATACCATTGAAGAAAAGATAGAAATTGCTAAAAAGTATTTACTTCCTAAACAAAAGGAACAACACGGCATAAAATCTAAAGATATTACCTTAAAAGGAGCTTTAATTGAAAAAGTGATTGAAGATTATACCCGTGAATCAGGAGTTCGTGGCCTTGAGAAAAAAATTGGTTCACTTGTACGAGGCGTGGCTACAAAAATTGCCATGGATGAAACTTATGAGCCTAATTTAACTTCTGAAGATGTTGAACGCATACTTGGAGCTCCAATTTACGATAAAGACCTTTACGAAGGTAACGAAGTTGCCGGTGTTGTAACCGGATTAGCATGGACCCAGGTGGGTGGCGATATCTTATTTATTGAAGCAAGCTTAAGCCCGGGAAAAGGAAAGTTAACCTTAACGGGTAATCTGGGTGAAGTAATGAAAGAATCTGCCATTATAGCATTGGCTTATTTAAGGGCTCATGCTGATTTGTTTGATATTGATCATTTACTGTTTGATCAATGGGATATTCATGTTCACGTTCCGGCAGGAGCTACTCCTAAAGATGGCCCATCAGCAGGCATAACTATGCTAACTGCCCTAACTTCTGCATTTACTCAACGTAAGGTAAAACCTAATCTGGCTATGACCGGAGAGATTACATTACGTGGTAAAGTTTTGCCGGTTGGAGGTATAAAAGAAAAAATACTCGCGGCAAAAAGAGCAAACATTAAAGATGTAATTCTTTGTAAATCAAACAAAAAAGATATTTTAGAAATCAAAGAAAGTTACATTAAGGATCTTAACTTCCATTATGTAACCGAAATGAAAGAGGTAATTGAGATTGCGTTAACTAAGGAAAAAGTCAAAAATCCTCAGAATCTTAATGTTAAACCAAATCCAATTGCTAACTAAGGCATAATATTTATTTCGAATAATGGCTATTGGCTTATATTTAGTCATTAAGTACTATATTAGACTCCGGTAATTTATACCGGAGTTTTTTTTACAACCAACAAATGAACAGCAAATCCATTCTCTTATTTTCGATTCTATCTATATTAACATTTAGTGCTTCCGCTCAAACTTTCAAGAATGAGTTCGGTTTTAAAAGCGACAATGACTCTTATCTTGCACAAGGTTCTGACCGTTACTACACCAATGGTTTATTTATTAATTATCGCAGAGCGATGGATCAGAGCAAGCTAAAGAATGGACTAGAAAAAAAAACCTATGAAATATCTGCCGGGCAAAAAATGTATAACCCTATTTCGGGCTATGCACCAGATCCTGAAAAACAAGACAGGCCATTTGCAGGGTATTTATATGTTGGAGGTGCTTTAAGCTGGTTCCATAGTAATGAAAGTGTACTAAAAACCAGTATAGAAATAGGAACAACCGGGCCAAATTCATTAGCTGAAGACGGACAAGAGCTATTACATAATACTGTGGGCTTTTATGAGCTTGATGGCTGGCAATATCAGATCAGAAATGAGATGGCGGTAAATCTTTCAGCCCAATACACAAAGCTATTACACCGTGCATCCAACAATGCTATTGATTTTTCATTTGATGGTTATGCAAATGTGGGTACCACATTTAGTGGGGCGGGGGCAGGTATTTTATTTAGAGCAGGCGGCATTAATCAACTGTTCAATTCCGCTTATACAAATGCAGTAATTGGAAATAATGCAAAAACAAAAGCATTGGTAAAAAGAGAGATTTTCTTTTACGCCAAGCCACAATTGAATTTTGTTGCTTATGACGCAACAGTACAAGGAAGCATGTTCAACAACAATAGTCCGGTTACATTTGGTATAAAACCTATTGTTTTTGCTCAGCAGATTGGATTTAATTACAGCTCACAACGCTTCACATTTGATTTCGGAATGCTATTTAAAACAAAAGAGATAAAAAGCACAGCTAAAGCACACCAGTATGGATCAATTAGTATGTTTTACAGATTTAATTAATTAGTCGAACTGCGGGCGCCTTCTGTTTTCTTTTTTAGCTGCTGTTATTTGCTTATCTGCCAATCTTTTTCTGATAACTGATTTAGGGATTTTTGTTGGCTTCCTATTTTTTTGAATGTGAAGCGCAGATTTCAGCAATGCAATTAATTTAATAATGGTTCTTTCTTTGTTCATCAGTTGACTGCGGTCTTCTTGTGAAACAATATGCAGGTTTCCTTCCTGATCTAGCCTATGCGCTAACCTTTCATTTAAAAGTTCCTTTTCATCCTCATTTAAAAAGGGTGCTGAGTGTATATTTAAAATTAGTTCAACCTTACTTGAAACCTTATTTACATTTTGTCCGCCCTTACCTCCGCTACGTGAAGTTTTAAATAGCACAACTTTAACAATATCTTCCTTAGTGGGTATCATGCCGCAAAAGTAATTATTTCCATTGCCATCAATTTACTTTATTAGAAATTTTGATTGAAAATCATTCCTCAAATTATTAACTTTGCCTTATATGAGAAAAAACCTGGTTATAGCTATTGACGGCTATTCTTCTTGCGGAAAAAGTACTCTTGCAAAGGCTTTAGCCAAAAAACTAGGTTTCATTTATATAGACAGTGGGTCCATGTACCGTGCCGTTACCCTATTCTTTATTCGCAATAAAGTCGACATTAGCGATCCTGAGGCAGTAAAAGATGCACTTCAGCATATCGAATTAAACTTCCACTCAAGGGATTACGAATCTCACATTACGCTGAACGGTGAGGAAGTTTCTGAAGAGATCAGACAAATGCCAGTTTCTGAAAACGTTAGCGAAGTCTCTGCGAACAAAATTGTGCGTAAAGAAATGGTAAAACAGCAACAACGCATGGGTAAGTCAAAAAATATTGTAATGGATGGCCGCGATATAGGCACAACAGTATTTGCCGATGCTCAGGTAAAGTTTTTTATGACTGCGGACCCCAAAATCAGGGCCGAACGTCGCTTTAAAGAATTACAAAGTAAGGGCGATACAATTACTTCTCTGGAAGACGTTTTTGAAAATCTGGCTCATAGAGATTACGCAGATACTACACGTGCAGAAAGCCCGCTAACCCGGGCCGAGGATGCTATAATTCTCGACAATACAGAATTAACACAAGAAGAACAGCTCGATTTTGCCCTAGAGCAGGTTCATCAGCATTTACCCGTCTGATTTTCGGGTCACCAACCCAATTATCATTTCATTAGTTTTCTGCAAAGCTTTAGTTACAAAAGTTGAAATAGCTTAAACATTACATTTTGATGTTTTATCTATTTTAAACTATGAATAATTTCGCAACCCGATAGTAAATATCTTTAAAACCTGCTACAAGAATGAAAACAAAGTTCCAATCTATTTATTTTTTATTACCAGTTTTATTAATCATTAGTTCTTGTGGAAGTAATGATAAGAAAAAGGATGCCGGAGCGGCAAATCAGGTACAGGCCTACCCTGTTGTTGCATTAACCGCTCAATCTACATCCTTGGAAACAGACTACCCTGCAACAATTGAAGGTATTCAAAATGTAGACATCAGACCAAAGGTCGATGGCTTTATTGAGAAAATTTACGTAGATGAAGGTGCTGTAGTAAAGAAAGGTCAGCGACTTTTTAGCATTAATGCGCCACAATATGAACAACTGGTTAGAACTGCAACCGCAGCAATCAGTAGTGCCGAAGCTGATGTAAATGCAGCACAGCTACAAGTAAACAAAACAAAGCCCTTAGTTGAGAAAGATATTATTAGTAAGTATGATCTAGATGCTGCTCAACTTACACTTCAAAGTAGAAAAGCTGCATTAGCTCAAACGAGAGCTGAACTAGTAAATGCAAAGGTAAACCTTGGTTACACTACAATTACCAGTCCCGTTGACGGTGTAATTGGTAGTATACCTTTTAAAACCGGTAGCCTTGTAAGTGGCAGCAGTGCAGAACCGCTAACCACTGTATCAAATATTTCAAAAGTTTATGCTTATTTCTCTTTAAATGAGAAACAACTTCTTGACTTTTCGAGGAATTATAAAGGCGCAACACTTGAGGCACAAATGAAAAACATTCCTGCAGTATCGTTGATATTAGCTGATGGAAGTGCCTATGCTGAGAATGGAAAAATTGAGTCTATAAATGGCTTAATAAATACCAACACTGGTTCAGCAAGCTTGAGAGCCACATTCTCAAACCCTTCTAAACTCTTAAGAAGCGGTGCCAGCGCATCGGTACGTATACCTCAGCATCTGGAAAATGCCATTCTTATTCCTCAAAAATCAACTACTGATTTACAAGGAAAAAAGTTTGTATTTGTTGTTGATGACAAGGGGATCATTAAAAATACGGAGATCGAAATTATGGAAAATGCAAAAGGCAATTTCTATGTAGTTACCAAAGGCCTTAAAGCCGGAGATAAGATTGTACTTGAAGGTTTTCAATCTTTAAAGGACGGTGCAGAGATTAAACCGGAAGAGAAAAGTGCAGATTCAGTATTCGCTGATCTTAAAAAATAAATAACAGTTTATCCAATCCGGCAATAACCGGTTGAAATAGAATATATGTTTAAGAAATTTATAGAGAGACCTGTTTTATCAACAGTTATATCCATTATAATTGTAATATTGGGGGTATTAGGTTTAATTACTTTACCTGTATCTCAATATCCAGAAATTGCCCCACCAACAGTTCAGGTATCTGCATCCTATCAGGGTGCGAATGCTGATGTTGTGATGAACAGTGTTGTTGTTCCGCTTGAGGAACAGATTAACGGTGTTGAGGATATGACCTATATGACCTCAACAGCCAGTAATGATGGTACAGCAACAATTACAGTAAACTTTAAACTGGGTACAAATCCGGATCTGGCAGCTGTAAATGTTCAGAACCGTGTATCAAGAGCTACCAGTTTATTACCTGCTGAGGTTACACGTTCAGGCGTAATAACTGCAAAAAAACAAGCAAGTAACGTTTTGATTTTCGGTATTTATAGTGATAATCCATCCTATGACCAGACATTTCTTCAAAACTACGCCAACATTAACTTAATACCCCAAATTAAGCGTATCAATGGTGTTGGTGATGCGAATGCTTTTGGTTTAATGGATTATACCATGCGAATCTGGCTTAAGCCAGAAGTTATGGCAACCTATGGCTTAGTGCCGAATGATATTAATGTAGTGCTTGCGGAACAAAATGTTGAAGCAGCACCGGGCCAATTTGGAGAACAAGGCAATCAGGCATTTCAATATACATTAAAATATTCAGGGCGCTTAAAAAGTGAGAGCGAGTTTAGTAATATCATTATCAGGACTGCGGCAAATGGACAAGTATTACGTCTTAAGGATATTGCAAGAATTGAATTAGGAGCTCAAAGTTATGCCAGTTCAGTAAGGTTTGATGGGAAGCCTGCACTTGGTATTGCTATAAACCAAACCGCAGGATCGAATGCAAAAGATGTTATTGAAGGTGCAATAAAGGTTTTGGACGATGCATCGGTTAACTTTCCAAAAGGCGTTCATTATGCACCACTTGTAAATGTTAATGATTTTCTAGATGCATCAATTGAAAAAGTAATACATACACTTGTTGAAGCATTTATACTCGTGTTTTTAGTTGTATTTATATTTCTTCAGGATTTCCGATCGACTCTAATTCCCGCAATTAGTGTTCCGGTGGCTATTATTGGTACATTCTTTTTCTTAAATCTTTTTGGCTTTACAATAAATCTATTAACACTCTTTGCTCTGGTTCTTGCCATTGGTATTGTTGTGGATGATGCCATTGTAGTAGTTGAAGCGGTCCATGCTAAACTCGATCATGGTTATAAATCGGCCAAAAAGGCTACTATTGATGCCATGGAGGATATCACGGGAGCAATCATATCCATCACATTGGTTATGGCTGCTGTTTTTATTCCGGTAAGTTTTATCCAGGGGTCTTCGGGGGTATTCTACAAACAATTTGGTTTAACCCTTGCCATTGCAATTATATTATCAGCAATTAATGCATTAACATTGAGCCCTGCTTTGTGTGCGCTGTTTTTAAAACCGCACGAAGAAGATCATGAGAAGAAGAAAAGTTTCCTTCAAAAATTCTATGTAGGTTTTAATACATCATTCGACATGATGACTAACAGATACAAAAGATCTGTTAAATTTCTTGCCAGAAGGAAATGGATTGCTGGTTTAGGCATCGCTATATTCACAGTAGTTTTAATTTGGACAATGAACACTACCCCTAAAGGATTTGTTCCGAATGAGGATTTAGGTACCATTATGTCTGATATTTCATTACCAGCTTCTACTTCACAGGAACGCACAAACGAGGTTATTGCACAAATTGACAGTATAGTTCACGCAGTTCCAGAGGTTAAAAACTCCATTAGAGTAGTGGGTAGAAGTATGATTAGTGGATCCGGAAGTTCTTATGGCATGGTAATTTCAAGACTTAAACCCTGGAATGAAAGAACTCGTGACGTAAAGCAGATTATTGGTGAATTATTTGCTAAAACAGCAAGTATCAAAGGCGCAAAAATCATTTTCTTTGCACCGCCAACAATTCAAGGTTTTGGTACCAGTGGAGGTTTTGAGTTTCAGTTACAAGATAAAACTGGTGGTGATATTAATAAGTTCAATACCATAGGAAACGATTTCCTTGCTGCCCTTAGCAAACGACCTGAAATTCAATATGCATCTACTTCCTTTAACCCTAATTTCCCTCAATATCAAATTGATGTTAATGTAGCCACGGTAAAACAGGCTGGACTAACTGTTACCGATGTTTTAAGTGTTCTACAGGGATACTATGGTGGTGTTTATGCATCCAACTTCAACAAATACGGAAAACAATACCGTGTTATGTTCCAGGCTGATGCGCAATACAGGGCAAATCAGGCTAGCTTAAATAACATATATGTAAGAAATGCAAGCGGCAAAATGGCACCCGTTAGTGAATTCATAACCTTAACTAAGGTTTATGGTCCTCAGGCAATTTCCCGCTTTAACTTATTTACATCTATTGCTGTAACCGGAAACCCAAACAATGGATATAGTTCTGGTGATGCATTAAAAGCCGTACAAGAAGAAGCGGCAATACACCTACCGGTGGGTTATGGCTACGAATTTTCAGGATTATCTCGTGAAGAGATGTCAAGTGGTAGTCAAACCATTTTTATATTCCTTCTATGTGTTGTGTTCGTTTACTTTTTACTTTGTGCGCAATACGAGAGTTACATCCTACCTCTTGCTGTTCTAATTTCGCTTCCTATAGGTTTAGCTGGTGTATTTATCTTTGATAAGATTTTCGGAATCGATAATAACATTTACACGCAAATCACCTTGATCATGCTTGTGGGCCTCTTGGCTAAAAATGCAATTTTGATTGTCGAATTTGCTGTAGACAGAAGAAGAAAAGGCATGAGCATAGTAAATTCGGCTATTAATGGTGCAACTGCACGTTTACGTCCTATTTTAATGACATCATTTGCCTTTATTCTTGGGCTATTACCTTTAATGCTTTCAACAGGAGTTGGAGCTGCAGGTAATAAATCTATTGGTACCGGTGCCGTTGGAGGAATGCTTATAGGGACAATATTTGGAATATTTGTTATTCCTGCACTATTTATCATTTTTCAAACCTTGCAAGAAAAAGTAAGTAACAAATCTCCTTTTGAAGAGGGTATTGTTAAAGAACAAGCGGAAATTGAATTCCCGGCAGTAGATACCCGTGAACATTAAATTTAATCACATGAACTTTAGATATAAATCTTATATAATCATCGGTTTTGCCACACTCTGTTTAACCGCCTGTGTAACTAAAAAATACGAACGCCCGGCCGTAAACAGCAATGATCTATACCGCGACAAAACCGGAACCGATACTGCGACCATTGCCAATTTGCCCTGGAAAACTTTATTCGCTGATGGCACTTTACAAACTTTAATTCAACAGGGATTAAATGAAAACCTTGATTTAAAGCAGGCTGTTGAACGTATTAAAATTGCTGAAGCTACATTAAGACAAAGTAAAGCTGCTTTTTTACCGAGTCTAAGTGGCGATTTATCTGTTACCGATGCTAAACAATCCAGAGCGGCATTAAACTTCCCTCCAGGAATAAATATCAATACAGAAACGCAAACCTATAAAGCACAATTGAGTACAAGCTGGGAAGCTGATATCTGGGGTAAACTGAGTAGTGCTAAAAGATCAGCATATGCTTCTTTACTCCAAACAGATGCGGCAAAAAGGGCAGTGCAAACACAGCTAATTGCTAATATTGCAAACACTTATTACAACTTACTTGCACTGGATAAACAATTAGCTATTACAGAGCAAACTGTAAAAATTAGAGAAACTGATGTAGAAACTATGAAATCTTTAAAAGAAGGTGCAATAGTTAATGGAGCAGCAGTTGTACAAAGTGAAGCAAATTTATATGCGGCGCAGGTTACCATTCCAGATCTTAAAAAGAGTATCAAAGAGACAGAAAATGCACTTAGCATACTTTTAGGAAAAGGACCTGGAACTATTGACCGTACTACTTTAGATGAGCAACAGCCATATAATGCTTTGGAGACAGGTGTATCTTCACAGTTATTACAAAATAGACCAGATGTCCAGGCGGCTGAATTTGCTTTTAGAGCAGCATTTGAAAATACGAATACAGCAAAAACATACTTCTACCCTGCTTTAACATTAACTGCTAATGGTGGATTATCAAGCCTTGACCTGAAAAATTTCTTTGACCAGTCTATATTTTATAACCTAATTGGGGGCATTACACAACCTATCTTCAATAAAGGACAAAATAAAGCAAGATTGAAAACTGCTCAGGCACAGCAACAGCAAGCATTTTATGGCTTTCAACAAACGCTTTTAACTAGCGGACAGGAGGTTTCAAATGCGTTATTTGCTTACCAAACGGCATCTGAAAAAGAAACAACCAGGGCAAAGCAAATTGCATCTCTTACCAAAGCTGTAGATTACACAAAAGAGTTGCTTCGTTATAGCTCGGCAACCAACTACACAGACGTTTTAACCTCTGAGCAGAGCTTGTTAGCTGCGCAATTGAATGGTATAAATGATCGTCTTCAGAAACTTCAATCAATTGTTAATTTATACAGAGCCCTTGGAGGCGGTTGGAAATAGAAATCTAATTGATTAATATTACAGAAACCTTCATGAGTTTATTATTTTAGAATAATAAACTCATGAAGGTTTTTAGCATATTAGAAATGAAAATACTTATTGTTGAAGATGAAAAAACATTAGCACTGGAAATGGCCGAATTCCTTGGCAAAGAAGGATACACCATTGAACATGCCTGGAAAAAGTCATCAGCTGAAGAAAAGATCTTTGTAAATTCTTACGACTTCATTTTACTTGACCTGGGGTTGCCAGGTGGCGATGGCTTCGAGTTGCTACATCAGTTAAAACAAATCGGTGGTCGTGATGATGCCGTGATTATACTTACCGCACGTGGCGATGTTGATGATCGGATTAAGGGCTTAGAGGCTGGAGCCGATGACTATCTGGCAAAACCTTTCTCTTTAACAGAACTATTGGCTAGAATGCATGCCATTATAAGGCGTAAGCACAAACTCGAAATGAATGAGATAAATGTTCACAAATTTACCCTGGACATTAAAAACCATGAAGTTTGTTTTAATGGAGAAAAGGTTAATTTGACAAATAAGGAATTTGAAATTTTCAATTACCTGGTGTTAAATAAAAACAGAGTAATTTCAAGAGTAAATCTTACAGAACATGTTTGGGGTGATATTCTGGAAATTAATTCAGATTCAAACTTTGTTGATGTACATGTTAAAAATCTACGTAAAAAACTATCGGCTCATTCATCCATTAACTGGTTTGAAACAGTTAGAAGTATCGGATACAGAATCAACTTCTAATGCGTAATTTCATATAGTTAATCCAATTATGAAACTACAATTTAAGCTTGCCTTATATAACACGCTAACCAAGATCGCTATTATTACCTTTCTGGGGATATTAATACTGGTATCTATTAATCATATCTCGGTAAAACACCTTCAGCAGCGTTTGATTCAGAAGAAAGCTAAATTTGTATCAAACCTCTCAACTGGAGAGATCAATGACTTACTCACACAACAAAAAACCTTTACCGATTACAACCTACTTAAGGAAGAATACATCATTCTAAAAGAAATTAAACAAGACAACAAACCCCTTAAAAATCACTTTAGCCAAGAAATACGCAGTATAGAAGATAGTGAAGAGGAGTATCAGATCCTTACTACAGACCTGGTTTTTGAAGGGACAAGATATGAACTCGAATTGGGCGAGACCATGGCAACGGTATACCAATTAGAACATACCATTTCAGTTTTTACATTTTTTATACTTCTTGCTGCAGTTATCTTAACATTAATAACTGACCTGGCTTTCACCCAATTTTTACTAGCTCCTTTTTATCGGATTATAGATCAGAAGCTAAACCGGGTAAATGACCCAATCAACTTCAATTATGAACCAATAAAAACCACAACAGAAGATTTCAAAATACTAGATAATAGTATCAGCATATTAATGAATAAAATTGCAACCTTATTTTTAACAGAAAAGGAATTTATTGCCAATGTTTCTCATGAATTACTTACGCCGATTTCAGTTTTAAATACCCGACTAGAAAATTTACTGAACGATGAAAAGCTATCTCCAGAGGGTGAAAACAAATTATTTGCCTGCCTTAAAACCCTAAGTCGTCTGAAATCAATTATAAACAGCTTGTTGTTAATTTCTAAAGTTGAAAACAATCAGTTTAACAAGCCGGATCTTATTTCTATAAGAGATACAGTAGCCGAAGTATATGAGGAATTAGAACATAGGCTTTTGATGATGAGTTTAACACTAAACATCAATCTTCCTGAAGATTATACTTTTACCGGAAATCGTTCACTGCTCCACACTTTAATAAGTAATTTGGTTAGCAATGCCATTAAATACAATGTTCCATCGGGTGTGATAAACATATATGGCAATAAAGAAAGTGATGGTTTCCATCTTTACATTGCCGACACTGGTCAGGGAATGAACCTTGATGAAGTGAAAGATGCCTTTGTTCGTTTCGAAAAATTCGAATCAAAAAAGGAGGACAGCTATGGTCTGGGTCTGGCTATTGCAAAAAGTATAGCGGCATTTCATCAGATTATAATAGATATCAAATCTGAAAAAGATAAAGGCACTACGGTCGAACTTATCTTCCATTTTTAGCCTTTATCTATCTTCATTAAATCTTCATGTTTGCTTTGCAACTTTGATCTAACAATTAACACAAAATAATTTTAGATATGAAAAGAACAATCTTAGCGTTAGCATTAGTTGCAACAACTTTTGGCGCATTTGCACAAACTCCTGCTGCTCAAAAACCAGCTACTCAAACAACTGCTGCTGCTCAAAAACCTGTAGCCCACAAAACTAAATCACATAAAAAAGCCGCTGTTAAAAAAACCTCTACAGCTGTTGCCCCAAAAGCAGCTGAAAATAAAAAATAAGGCAATTAATTAGGTTCAATAGTTTTGTCTAGCCGTCTGTTTATTAACAGGCGGTTTTTTATTTAAAAGCGATAAGAAGGGTTGTTTCTTAAATAAATACGTATAAACATTAAAACTTCATCTTTTAGCTGTCGGACCCTCTCTTTACAACGGTTTAAAAAAATTGATATGTCTTCAAGAGTATGAACAGTTTGGCCTATTCCAAAAAACATTTTTAGTATCATGTGTTGTCTGGAAGGTAATATCTTAAGTAATCGCTCTATATCATATTGAAAAGATTCGTGGATCAGCGAGGCATCTGTAGCGGGTGAATTCTCATCTGCAATAGTATCCATTAAAGTATAACCTGTTTCATCATTTATTACCATATCAAGAGAATGGGTCTTTTGTGAATCCAATATACAATCCGTTATTTTGTCTTCAGAAATACCAAGTTCTTCACTAAGCTCCTCATAAGTAGGCAACCTTTCATTTTTTTGCTCAAAGTAATTATTTGCATTATTAATCTTCAGTAAGTTTAAAATTTTGTTACCAGGCAACCTTACTATACGATTACTTTCTTGTAAATATGTCCAGATACTCTGACGAATCCACCAAACGGCATAAGAAATGAGCCTAAATCCACGGGTCTCATCAAATTTCTCTGTAGCATATATAAGTCCAATATTGCCGGCACTAATCAAATCGACCAAAGGAAGCCCTTTGCCCTGAAAGGCTTTTGCAATAGAAACCACAAAACGGAGATTGGCCTCGACCACCTTATCCCTTGCTCCTGGCACATTTTCTCTCACTTTTTTTATAAGACTTACCTCTTCATCTGGAGTTAATAAGGGGATTTTGTTTATCTCATTTAAGTACCATGATAATTCTCTAGAATCCCTGTTTAAGATTGATTGAGTGATCTTTAATCTTCTCATACTGCATTTATATTTGTTTAAGTTTAAAATTTCTAAATAGATCTTTGTTTGTAAAATCGTTCATACAATGCACCAAAACTTCAACACCCGAAATATCCATCGCATTGTAAAGAGAAGCCCTAAAACCACCCAAAGAACCAAAACGTCCAATTCCAACTACTCCCCTGCTTTCAGCAAAATTCAGTTTCCCGTTCCCTGTTGTACATTTTGAACGTTATGTTCATTCTTGATCTGTCAGCCTTGTCTGCCAATCCATAAAAACAATTGCTACGGTCAATTGCATCATAAAGCAGATTTGCTTTTGCTATATTCTTTTGTTCTGCTTGTTTAACACCTCCCATTTCCTTTAACCAGCGTAAATTCAGCATTGCCACATAAATAGAAAATACAGGAGGCGTATTAAACATGGAATTATGACTATCATATATGCGATAATCTGACATGGAAGGAATTAGGTTTTGAATTGCTTGTAGCAAAGCTTTTTTAACAATTACCAATGTTAAACCAGCCGGTCCCATGTTGGGCGCCTGCATAGATCAAGTCAAAATCTGCTACATTAATTTCTCTGCTGAAAATATCGGAAGACATATCACATCCATTGGTACCTCCGTTTCAGGGAAAGCAAAAATCTCGGTGCCTTCTATTGAATTATTTGATGTACAATAGAAATACGCTGAGCCAGCAGGAATATGGTAATCATAAGGTATATAAGTCATAGTCACTACCTTTTGAGCTTGCTGCTATATGAACAGGCCCGAACAAACTGGCCTCCTTAATGGCTTTTAGAGAAAAGTATCCTGTGTCTAGATAAACAGCCCTTTTGTGAGGTTGCATCAGGCACATGGGTACCATAGAAAACTGTGTGCTTGCACCACCTTGTAAAAACAGAACACTATAGTCATCAGGCACTTCTAAAAGCTCCCTTACAAGACTTTGGCATTCATTTATTACATTTTCAAATTCTGATGAGCGGTGAGAAATCTCAAGGATACTTAACCCTGTTCTATTATAATTTTTAACAGCACCCGAAGCACTATTTAAAACAATATCCGGAAGAATACATGGGCCTGCTCCAAAATTATATTTTTTATTAGCCTTTGCGGTTTAGGTTGATACCCGCAAAAGTCGGAAGGATCTTTTTAAAAAATAAAGCCCATAAAGTTCAGTAAACTATCCTGTATCGGAAAGATTTACCAAATCTTATTTAGTTCCAAAATCATTCTAATAAATTTAACCAAATATAATTTTTGGATAAACGCTGAAGCTATTGTTATTATTTGACTGTAGTTGAGTCCCTGATGTTTAAGACTGTAGGTAATATTACCTCATAAGATTCATGATCTCCTTTTTGATTATCCAGTCTATTCAATAATATTTTCATGATATTTTCGGCGATTTTTTCAAGTGGCTGGGCTACTGCTGTAATTGGAGGAGCAGAGAATTCAAGTAGTTCAAAATCGTCAAAAGAAAGCAAAGCTATATCTTTAGGAATTTTTAAACCCAATTTCTGTATTGCTCTTAGGCTTGCCATAGTGATATAATTAGTAGCACATATAACTGCATCTAACTTTTTTTCTTCTTTCAAATAATCAGCGACCTCTTGAATTAATTCATTCGAAGGCGCATAAGTAAGTTTTTTAACATATGAGTTTAGCCCTTCTGCTTTAACCGCATCTTCATAACCACTCAAACGATCGAGCATCTGTTGCTCAATTGTATCAATAGTAATAAATCCAATGTTCTTATACCCTCCATCTTTTAGGTGTTTAACAGCGCTACATGTGCCTTGATGATTATTAATAATTACATAATCAGTTTTTATATCAGGGAAATACCTGTCAAACAAAACAACTGGTTTCCTACTCTTCGTCAGCAACTTTACTTCATCTTCCAAACCATGAGGAAGAGCTATGATATAGCCATCAACATGTCGGTCCTGAAAAATCTGTAGCAATTCCTGTGCTTTCGTTTTATTATTTTTTGTGCTGCTATAAATTATTTTATAGCCCTTTTGTGAAGCCTTTTCATCTATAAGTCGTGCAATACTGGAAAAAAAAGGCTCTGAAATATCATCAACCAAAAACCCGATAATATTGGTTTTTCCAGTACGAAAACTTTTTGCCAAAGCATCTGGCTTATAACCCAGCTCTTCAACGAGTTCTAAAACCTTCTTAGTCAATGGTTCACTAATTCTTTTTTCTTTAGCTTTACCATTTACTACAAAAGAAACCGTACTGATTGAGATACCCAATAATTTAGCGATATCCTTAATTGAAACTTTTTTTTCCATTAATTTAATTCCCGATTAATATTGCAATATAGTAAATCAGGAATTATTTCCTATTCTTCCATCTAACTAGCTTGCAGTATAGGTTCTTTAACCCCTTCGGGATTATCAAAGGTAGGCTCCTTCCAAAACATTTCATTTTTTCTCCTAAACCAACGTTTTAAAGATATTTTTTAAAACCACAAAACCAATCAGATTAGATTAATTCTAAATAAATTTTGATTATAAAATATTAGACACTTACTTTGCAGCAAATTAGAATTAATCCAAATAAGCAAACAAAAGAATAAATGAATAATTTTAGAGTATTTAATGTACTTATAACGCTGTTGTTTCTCTCAGTTAATGCTATGGCCCAACAAACCGGCAGCATTACCGGAAAGATCACCACATCAGATGGGCACAATGCTGCATTTGTATCTGTTAAGTTAATTGGGACACCGTTTGGGGCAACTACGAATGAAAAGGGTGATTATGAAATCAACAAAGTGAATCCTGGAAGATATACCATAAGAGTTTCAGCGGTTGGTTTAAGTCCTCAAGAAAAAACCGCAGACGTTACAGAATCAACAAGTACTAAAGTTGATTTTGTATTGAGAGAAGACCTTAGCACACTGGAAGAGGTAAACATATCTACAAATGCCAAAAGATACAAAGTAGATCAACCCTCATCATCTTTAAGATTAAACCAACCATTGTTAGAAATACCGCAAAACATTCAGATTGTTAGCTCATTAGCCCTGGCTGATCAGCAAGTAATTAGCATGAGTGATGGAGTACTCAGGAACGTCAGTGGAGCTGCAAGGCTAGAGCATTGGGGCGACATGTATACCAATATCACAATGCGTGGTTCACAAATTCAAGCGATGCGAAATGGATTTAACTTTGTTGCATCATACTGGGGACCGCTTACAGAGGATATGAGTATGGTAGATCATATTGAATTCGTGAAAGGACCAGCAGGTTTTATGATAGGTAATGGAGATCCAAGTGGAATGTATAACGTTGTTACCAAAAAACCAACGGGCAACAACCGTGGAGAAGTTTCTTTTACCGCAGGCAGCTTTGACCTATATAGAACCAGTATAGATTTTGACAGGAAATTAACCGATGATGGAAAGTTGTTGTTCCGATTGAATGCCGCGGCTCAAACAAAGGACTCATTCAGACCGTTTGAGAAAAATGACCGCTACACCTTTGCGCCTTCATTAAGCTACCAGTTATCCAATAAAACTAAATTAACTGCAGAATATGCATGGCAAAATGCAAAAATGACGGAAGTAGGTTCGTTTTACATCTTCTCTCCTGAAGGTTACGCCACCCTGCCCCGTGATTTTACACTTACCCAACCGGGAGTGCCTCCAACCAGAATTAACGATCATAGTGCTTTTATTAATTTACAACACAACTTTAGTAACAACTGGAAAGCAACGGCACAGGTAGCCTATTCCAAATACCTGCAAAATGGATATAGTTCATGGCCATCTGCAGTATACGCCAACAGCACCCTAATTAGAAATGTTGGTATTTGGGATGCTGAAAGCACCATGAAATTAGCCCAATTCTTTATCAACGGAAAGGTAAAAACAGGTGGTATTAATCATAATATTTTAGCCGGCTTTGATGGAGGAAAAAAAAGCTATATGGCAGATTGGGGTCAATCCCATGATTTGGATCTCCCATCTTCACCTTTTGATTTAAAAAATCCTAACTATGGTTTTCCATCTAATGGCTATCCTGAATTTGACAGAGTAACTAGTTTGAAAGACCGGGCAATTGCCGCAGGTGGGTTAATGGACCAAAAATACCTAAGCGGTTATCTACAAGACGAACTTGGCTTTCTGGATAACAGAATTCGTTTAACACTTGCCGGAAGGTATACCTATGTAAGCCAGTCGGCATGGGGAGGAAGTCCCGACAAAGCAAAACATTTCACACCGCGTGTGGGATTAAGCGTCTCGGTAGACAAAAATACTTCTATATATGCTGTATACGATGAAGCATTTATACCCCAAACTGGATTTTTACGTAATGGGGGAAGTATTGATCCAATTACCGGAACCAATTACGAAGTTGGTATTAAAAAGGATTGGTTTGATGAAAAATGGAATACTACTTTATCTGTATACCGAATTCTTAAACAGAACGAACTTGCTTCAGACCCCTCCAATGGAGCTGGCGATAACTTTAGCATAGTTGTTGGCGAAAAAAGAGCACAGGGTATAGAATTCGACTTAAAAGGCGAGATCTTTACTGGCTTGAAATTGATAGCCAATTATGCATATACAGATGGCAAGGTAACCAAAGTAGCAGATGGTGTAACTGATATGGCTGTTGGCGATGTAGTTCCCGGCTTTTCAAAACATACCTCTAATGCCTGGTTAAGTTATACTTTACAAAGGGGAGCTCTTAAAGGCACAGGTATTTCATCAGGCTTTACCTATCTGGCAGGCAGAGCTATGGGTACGTATAGCGGAGATAATTCAGAACAGAATCTACCTGATTATTTTAAGCTGGACGCCGGACTTTTCTGGGAAAACAAAAATCTAAGAATCACTGGAAACGTATTTAATATCCTGGATAAATATTTATATTCAGGAGCATATTACACCAATTATTGGAACGCACCAACTTATGAACAAGCAGTTTATTCATGGCAGGCAGAATCTCCAAGAAATTATAGATTAAGTATAGCCTATAAATTTTAATGATTAATAACAAAAAATACCGGTTTAAATACTGGATTGGACGAATACACTTATGGCTCGGATTAACATCCGGGCTATTTGTATGTTTTCTAGGTATCACAGGCTGTATACTGGCATTTCAGCGGGAAATAGAGGATACAGTACAATCTTACAGATATGCCGAGATAAGAAATGAGCCTCTGCTACCTCCTTCCAAAATAAAGAAAATTGCAGACCGTGCACTGCCTGGTAAAGAAGCCCATAGTATAGGATATCAAAACGGAAGAGCCTCAATAGTATCTTACTTTAAAGAAGGTGAAGACTATTACTGGACTGTATATGTAAACCCATATTCAGGTGAAGTTTTGAAAGTGAAAGATATGGCCTGGGACTTTTTCAGGATCATGATAATGGGCCACTATTATCTCTGGCTACCTCCAAATATCGGTCAGCCTATTCTCGCTACTGCCACCTTGTTATTTACTTTCTTATTATTTTCAGGATTGATACTTTGGTGGCCTAAAAATAAAGCTGCAAGCAAAAAACGCTTTACTGTAAAATGGAATGCAAAATGGCGAAGGGTAAACTATGACCTCCACAATGTATTTGGCTTTTACATGACATGGGTGCTGATTTTTATAGCATTTTCTGGGTTGGTAATGGGTTTTCAATGGTTTGCTAAATCTGTCTACTGGGTATCTTCAGCTAGTAAGAAGATGATTCCTTTTGAAGAAAGTATCTCAAAAAGCGCTCTTGATGCTAAATTAGTTGCGTCAGCTGTGGGTAAAGCACCCGCAGAGGATATTCTTTGGGCAAAGGCAAGAACCGAAAGACCCGGTTTTGAAGGCAGTATGGATGTGCATCCCCCTCATGCTAAAAACTCAGCAGTAGAAATATCGATTAATCCTGATCCCGACACTTATTGGAAGTCGGACTACCTGTTTTACGACCGTTACACACTACAAGAAATAGAGGTAAACCATATGTATGGTAAACTTGAGAATGCGACAGCAGCTGATAAGATCGCCCGTATGAACTACGACATTCATGTAGGAGCAGTATTGGGGCTTCCGGGAAAAATAATGGCCTTCGCAGCCAGTTTGATTGCTGCCAGCCTACCCATCACCGGCTTCCTGATTTGGCGCGGACGGAAAAAGAAAAGCAAGCAATCTCTCACTTAATTCACACATTGTGCAAACTTCCTTCACAAAAAAGCACCTACTAGTGAGTTTGGTGTGAAGGAAGTCTGAGCATTGTGTGAAGAAATCATTGGCTTGAGCATTTTTTTCCTAATTTGCATTTCCAAATGCAAAACCTATGATACAAGTTGCACTATTATTAACTAAAAAATATCGTCTCCTTAGTATTGCTGCGATTTTAGACGTATTTGATACTGTAAACAGCTATTATAAATCGAATGGTAAGGATGCTATTTTTAATTTGAATCTATTTTACATTGGAGATTACACCAATGAGGTAGCCATCTTTGAAAAATATATTCCCAAGCTTTTAACTTCCTCTGATAGACAAGACATTGTGTTAATACCTGCATTTGACACCGGAGAAATAGGCTTATCATTAAATGAAAATGTTGAGTTTTTACCCTGGCTACAACAACAATATAAAAAAGGTGCAGAGATCGCCAGTTTCTGCACTGGAGCATTCTTACTAGCCGCAAGCGGTTTGCTTAATGGTAAACAAGCAACCACTCATATCAACGCCAGCTCAGCTTTTGCCTCTTACTTTCCAGATGTAACTTTTAAGCCTGATGCCGTAGTTACTCATGATACAAGAATATATACAAGTGGTGGCGCAACAAGTAGCTTTCATTTACTACTTAGGTTAATTCATAACTACTGCAATCGCGACGTAGCAGTACGTGTAGCCAAAATATTTTCAATTGATATGAACCGTGAGCAACAAAGTCATTTTGGATCCTTTACCCCTATTCGCGACCATGGAGATGAACTGGTGTCCAAAATCCAGCATTGCATGGAAAACACCTATAGTGAGCCTATAACAATTGATGATATATTAAAACAAATCCCATCTAGCCGGCGCAATATTATCAGACGGTTTAAACAGGCTACGGGGAATACACTAATTGAATATCTTCAAAAAACCAGGATAGAAGCCGCTAAAAAACTCCTCGAACAAACAAATCAAAGCATTTTGGAAGTTATGCTAAATTCAGGATATAATGATCTTAAAACCTTTAGGCAGCTGTTCAAAAAGAATTCCGGAATGCCGCCTAAAGATTATCGCGATAAATTTAAAGTGCGGGTTGCATAGCACAAATCCCCCAACCTTTTTAGAATAACTATTATATATATACTTATTTAAATGTTGTGGCAATCCCTACACAATCTGTTCTAAATCAACAACATTTATCAAAAAAGTCTTTTCTTTAAAAATATTAATTATTATCTTTGCCGTCCCTAACGGGAAAAGGAGATTTAATTTTAATGGCTAAAAAACAAGTAGCAGAAAAAGAACTAGAGGCTAAAACAGCTGAACTACAAGGCGCAGATGCTCGTCTTGCAGAAAAAGAAACCATTGAATCAGAAGCTGATTCAGTGTCGATCGAACAGATCAAATCATCGTTAGCAACACCTGATCAAGATTTTGACTGGGATGCTGATGATAAAGTTTTCGGAAAATACTCGGATGAAGACCGTAAAAAGTTTGAAGACATGTATACCGATACTTTCAATCAAATCACTCAAGGTGAAATCATTAGCGGTACTGTTGTTTCTATAAACAACAAAGACGTGGTATTGAACGTTGGATTTAAATCAGACGGTTTAGTATCTACTTCTGAATTCCGTGATACACCTGATTTGAAAGTTGGCGATAAAGTTGACGTTTTCGTGGAAGCTCCAGAAGATGCTAACGGCCAATTGATTTTATCTCGTAAAAGAGCTAAAACTCAGAGATCATGGGAAACTATCAATGAAGCCCTTGACAATGACAGAATTATCAACGGATTTGTTAAAAGCCGTACTAAAGGTGGTCTTATTGTTGACATTATGGGTGTTGAGGCTTTCTTACCAGGTTCTCAAATTGACATCAAACCTATCCGCGATTACGATGTATACGTGGGTAAAACAATGGAATTCAAAGTTGTTAAGATCAACCACGAGTTTAAAAACGTAGTTGTATCTCATAAAATCTTAATTGAAGACGACTTAGAAAGCCAAAAAGTTGAGATCGTATCTAAACTTGAAAAAGGTCAGGTACTTGAAGGAACTGTTAAAAACATCACTGACTTCGGTGTATTCATCGATTTAGGTGGCGTTGATGGTTTACTTCACATCACTGATATTTCTTGGGGCCGCATAGAGCATCCAAAAGAAGTATTGAGCTTAGACGAAAAAATCAACGTTGTAGTTCTTGACTTTGATGACGAGAAAAAACGTATCGCATTAGGATTAAAACAATTAACTCCTCACCCTTGGGAATCTTTAGATGCTAACTTAGCTGTTGGTTCTAAAGTTAAAGGTAAAATTGTTACTGTTGCTGATTACGGTGCTTTCCTTGAAATCATTCCTGGTGTTGAAGGTTTAATTCACGTATCAGAAATGTCTTGGTCTCAAAACTTACGTAGCCCTCAGGAATTCCTGAAAGTTAGCGACGAAATCGAAGCTGAAGTTTTAACTTTAGACAGAGACGAGCGTAAAATGAGTTTAGGCATTAAACAATTAACTCAAGATCCTTGGCAAAATGTTGCTGAAAGATATCCTATTGGAAGCAAACATACTGCTGTAGTCAAAAACATGACTAACTTCGGTGTATTTGTTGAAATCGAAGAAGGTATTGACGGTTTAATCCATATATCTGATCTTTCTTGGTCTAAAAAAGTTAACCACCCTAACGAATTCACTAAAGTTGGTGATACATTAGACGTAGTTGTTCTTGAATTAGACGTTGAAAGCCGTAAATTAAGCTTAGGTCACAAACAACTTGAAGAAAACCCTTGGGATACTTTCGAAACTATCTTTACTGTAGATTCAATCCACCAGGGAACTGTTGTTAAAGTAACTGATAAAGGTGCTGTTATTGCTTTACCTTATGGTGTTGAAGGTTTCGTACCTACTAAGCATATGGCTAAAGAAGATGGTACTACTATCAAAGCTGAAGAAACTAATGATTTCAAAATCATTGAGTTTAACAAAGATGCTAAACGTATCGTTGTTTCTCACGCCCGTATCTGGGAAGAGGCTAAAGCTGAAGCTGTTGCTGAAGAAAGAGCTACTAAGAAAAAAGAAGCTAAAGCATCTAGCAATGCAGTGAAAAAAGTTAAAGATTCAGTTGAAAAATCTACATTAGGTGATTTAGGCGTGCTTGCACAATTAAAACAACAAATGGAAGGTGAAGAGAATAAAGCTAAAAAAAGCTAGTTCCATTTAACTTTATATAATATAAAGGCCCTCAAAATTTGAGGGCCTTTTTTTTGCTCTAAAATTTGGACTCATATTATTACTTTTGAGCAACACACATGATACCTCCTACTATGAGAATAACACTTAGCTTATTTTTACTCATCATTCTTTCCTTTAAACTGAGTGCGCAAGATATAATACCTGCACCCGTTGAAATGAGGGCAGGATCCATACCCAACGAGAAATTTAGTATCGATAAAAACACTGTGATCTTTATTAATACTTCACAGGCGCAGTCTTCCGCTCAATTCTTATCAGATTATATCTCTAACCATTATAACTTACAACTGGAAATAATTACTGAGATTACAAAAATTGGCCCTCGGCGATCTATAAATTTAATTGTAGACAGCACATTATATCCCAATCCTGACAAGTACACACTCTCAGTGCTTCCAACCACAATAAATGTAGGGTCGCCATCTCCCCAAGGCATTTTCTATGCGATACAAAGTATTATACAGCTTTTACCATCGCAACCAGACAATCCGGAAAAACTGACTATTCCAACAGTGGAGATTATTGATTATCCCCGCTTTGCCTATAGGGGAATGCACCTTGATGTTAGTCGGCATTTTTTTGATGTTAATTTTATTAAGAAATACATTGATTATCTGGCACTGCACAAACTAAACTATTTCCATTGGCACCTGACTGATGACCATGGTTGGCGGATAGAGATTAAAAAACACCCCAAGCTTACGGAAATTAGTGCATGGCGTAATGGAACTATTATTGGCCTTTATCCTGGAACAGGAAACGACGGGATTAGATATGGAGGATACTATACACACGAGGAAGTTAAAGAGATAATAAAATATGCAGCAGAAAGGTACATCACCGTTATTCCTGAAATTGAAATGCCCGGACATAATATGGCAGTATTAGCCGCTTATCCGGAATTGGGAACCACTCCTTCCATACCAACTCAGGTGGCGCAAACATGGGGTATCTTCAACAAATTCAATAACGTGTTACAGCCAACTGAGAAAACATTTAGCTTTCTGGAAGATGTTCTGACAGAAGTAATGGAATTATTCCCTTCTCCGTACATTCATATTGGAGGTGATGAATGTTCAAAGATTTGGTGGAAACAATCTCCATTTGCCCAAAAGCTGATTAAAGAAAAAGGATTAAAAGATGAGAATGGTTTACAAAGCTATTTTATTCATAGAATGGAAAAATTTGTAAACAGTAAAGGAAAAACGATAATTGGATGGGATGAGATTCTGGATGGTGGCCTGGCGCCTAATGCTATTGTGATGAGCTGGCGTGGAGAGAAAGGTGGCATTGCAGCGGCAAAACAACACCATAAAGTAATCATGACTCCAGAAAATTCTATGTACTTTAATCACGGTCAGTTTATGAAAGATGACTCATTGACGGCGGCTAAATTTTTACCACTAAAAACTGTTTATGATTATGAGCCCGTTCCTGCTGAACTTACTGCCCAAGAAGCAGAATATATTTGGGGCGGACAGGGAAACCTTTGGTCGGAATATATTGCAAATCCAGCCAAAGCTGAATATATGCTTTTCCCCAGATTAGATGCACTTAGCGAAGTTTTATGGAGCCAAAAAAATAAACGCAATTATGTCGATTTTAAGAAAAGGCTAAAGACGCAGTTTAAGCGTTACGATTTAATGCTTATAAATTACAGTAAAACATACACAAATAAGTAAAGGTAATTTTCAATTAATTTTGTGATTACTTATTACAGTTATATCTTTAAATAAATTAACGCCTTATATGGAATATCATACAAACTCATGTCCTTGTTGTAATAACAAGCACGAATCTGACGATTTATTTTGCAATGGATGTGGCTTCCCACTTAAGGGAACTCAACAAGAACAAGACTTTTTTTATTCTGAAAGAAATGCTAAAGAAATCGACCTTTCGGATTTAAATAATAATGTCGAATCTGCCCGAAAATCACTATACTGGATTGCAGGACTTAGCGTAATATCATTTTTTGTTGGATATTTTACAGCTAAAAATGAACAGGATAAATTCGCTATTCTATTTACCTCGGTGATACTTATAGGAGCTTTTTTAGCTTTTGGCGTATGGAGCAAAACCAAACCAACAGCAGCTATGATATCCGGATTGTCACTTTATGTGATTATCCATGTTATAAATGCCATTGTAGACCCCGTTACAATATTTTCAGGCATAATTTTAAAGGTGATCATTATTGTTTACCTTATAAAAGGAATTAGATCAGTTTTAGAAGTCGACAAACTAAAAAAAGAACTGAACATCAATTAATTGGAAACTCAGGAAATTCAGCAAATAGAATGCAACCACTGTAATGGTTTAATATCTATCAACAATAAATATTGCAACATTTGTGGTAAAGAACAGAAAAAAGACCAAACTCTTATAGACTCTAGAAAATGGCCCGGACTTAAACAGATCGGGCTATTTTTTGCTATAGAGCTTACTTGCTGTGTTGCAGCACTATCGATAGATAATTTCGACATATCTACAGCAATTCTCTTTGATATAATAATGGCGGGAACAGCGGTGCTATTCTTCTCTTATAACTGGAGAGAAAATGCGCATCTGTTAAAATGGCCAAATTTTTCCCTTAAAAAAACTATTATCTGTATTATAATAAGTATAACGGCATCTATTATAGTTCAATTTCTTGTTGAGCATTTAAACCACTCGCTCTTCAATACAGATTATTCTTATTACACTATATACAAGCCGCATAAATATGGCAAATACATCATGATTATTTCAGTTGCCTTATTCCCAGCATTATTTGAAGAGCTGGCTTACCGAGGCTATCTGATGCAAAAATTACTAACAATCGTAGACAAAAAAGAGGCCATATACATTACCTCTATTCTATTCTTTTTTATGCACCTCAGCATGACATCATTTTTCTGGATGTTACCTTTTTCAATTGTCCTGGCCCAAATAAGGATTAGAGAAAATACACTTTGGTATGGAATTATAATACATTTCACTTTTAACCTCACGGTATGTATGATGGAGATTTCAACTTTTGATACCTTGATTTAAATTACAACCTAGAATATTTTCAAAAAGCTTACTCAGAGGTTTGGTGTTACAACTTTTTGGCTATATTTGTACAACAATTTAGTCAATGCAAAAGAGAACCCTGCTAGACGGACAAAAATTCCAAATCACAATTAAGCGACTTTGTCATCAATTAATTGAGAATCACATCGATTTTTCTAATACTGTTTTAATAGGTATACAGCCAAGAGGCAGTTACTTTGCCGACAGGGTGCAACAAGAGCTTTCACAAATCCTTAAAAAAACCAACATTAAAAAAGGCAATCTGGACATCACCTTTTTTAGAGATGACTTTAGGAGAAAGGACGGAATAGTTTCTGCAAACAGCAATACCATAGATTTTATAATTGAAGGCCAGAATGTTATCCTTATTGATGACGTATTGTGGACCGGCAGAACAATTAGGGCTGCAATGGATGCATTACTTGCATATGGAAGGCCTGAAAAGGTTGAACTAATGGTGTTAATAGACAGGCGTTTTTCCAGACAACTACCTATCGAGCCAGATTATATAGGCCAGAAGGTAGACAGCCTAAACTCACAAAAGGTTAAGGTAAGCTGGAAAGAAACCGAAGGAGAAGACAAAGTTATCTTATTATCAGAAAGCAATAAATAGTATGGCAGTAGAGAAATTATCAACCCGACATCTTTTAGGTATCAAAGATATTAACCGGAATGATATTGAATTAATTTTTGAAACTGCAGATAACTTTAAGGATGTAATTAACCGACCTATCAAGAGGGTTCCATCTTTGAGAGATATCACCATTGCAAATATCTTCTTCGAAAACTCCACCAGAACCAAACTTTCTTTCGAACTGGCAGAAAAGAGGCTTTCAGCTGATGTGGTTAATTTTGCAGCGTCTTCTTCCTCTGTGAGTAAAGGAGAAACGCTAATAGATACTGTAAACAATATCCTGGCTATGAAAGTGGATATGGTAGTGATGAGACATCCATATGCCGGAGCCGGACAATTTTTAAGTAAGCATATTAAAGCTCAAATTATAAACGCAGGAGATGGTGCACATGAGCATCCCACCCAAGCGCTACTTGATGCTTTTTCCATTCGCCAAAAACTGGGCGATGTAGCCGGAAAAAAAGTAGTAATCGTTGGCGATATCCTGCACTCCAGAGTTGCCATATCAAATATTCTTTGCTTACAAAAGCTTGGTGCTGAGGTGATGGTTTGCGGCCCTACTACTTTAATTCCCAAGCACATCCAAAGCCTTGGTGTAAAGGTTGAACATGATCTGATTAAAGCACTTAACTGGTGTGATGTGGCAAATATGCTCCGCATCCAGCTGGAAAGACAAGACATTAAATATTTCCCTTCATTAAGAGAATACGCCATGATGTATGGGCTGAATAAACAGATTTTGGACAATCTTGATAAAGAAATAATTGTAATGCATCCAGGCCCAATTAATCGCGGTGTAGAGATTACTAGTGATGTTGCTGACAGCAAACAATCAATCATCTTAGAACAGGTAGAAAATGGGGTTGCCGTAAGGATGGCAGTACTTTATTTACTAGCCTCTCAAAGAGATTAACTTTCTTTAACAGCTTTTTTATACCATTTTCTTTTTCTGTTCGTTAAACCTGTGTTATTAACACATGTTAATTTCTTATGCTATCAAGACACAATACTATATCTATATTAGTACCAACCATATTTGAAATCAGATGCAAAAAAAATACTTTTTTATTCCGCTGTTACTAGCAGGCGGCTATACTGCAAGTTATGCCCAGTCGAGCCTACTAGTTAACCTCAATAAAAATTATCAAACAGGACTCGAACTGCTTGACAATGAAAAATACGTTGCTGCTGCCCAGCAATTTAAACTGGTTGAACAGCTTAGACAAAAACCAGGAACACAACAGGAAAGCAACTCGGAACTTTCCTTATTAAAAGAAAATGCTAAATTCTATGCTGCTGTTTGCGCATTAGAATTGGGCAATAATGATGCAGAGAGTTTATTTCAAAATTTCATAAAAGATTATCCACTTAATCCCAATACAAAACTTGCCTATTTTCATGTAGGAAAATCATATTTTGATCAGAAAAACTACAAGAAAGCATTAGAGTGGTTTGAAAAAACAGATCCTTCTACTCTTTCTGCTAAACAACGTTTAGAATATCAGTTTAAGCAAGGATACGCTTATTTTTTACAGAACGACATTGAAAAGGCCGAGCCTTTATTTGAAACTGTTAAAAAAGAAAAATCTCCTTTCCAGGAAAGTGCTACCTATTATTTTGCGTACATCAATTACCTGAACAAAGAATATAAAACTGCATTAAGCAACTTTGAGAAACTTAAAGGATCTCCAACATACGAAGCTAGTTACCCTTATTACATTACTTCAATGTATTATCTTGATGAAAGATATGATGATGTATTAGAATACGCCCTGCCCATTCTTAAATCTTCAAAACAACAATATGAGGCAGAGATGTTAAGTCTTATTGCTGCTTCATATTTTGCAAAATCTGATTTTGTAAATGCAGAGAAGTATTTCAAAGAGTTCTACGCTAAAGATAAATCAAATGTTAAAAATAACCTTTTCATTTATCAATACGGATACTCGTTATTTCAATTGAAAAGATATCCTGAATCAGTTTCAATTTTGGAAAAGCTTGATACGGATGATGTATACCTTCAAAGCGGGATGTACACTTTAGGTCGCTCTTTCATTATTCTTAAAGACAAAGAGAAAGCAAGAAGTGCCTTCTTCAGGGCATCAAGACTTGATTTTGATAAAGTTATACAAGAAGAATCATGGATCAATTATGCAAGGTTAAGTTATGAACTAGACTTTAATCAGCAAGCTCTTGAAGCGACCCAGAACTTTTTAAAACAGTTTCCAACTTCTCGCAAAATTAACGAAGCAAAAACCTTACTTGGAGAAATTCTATTGACCAGTAAAAACTATCAGGCTGCAATAGATATTCTTGAACCGATTCAAAGCAAATCGCCAGAGGCCAGAGAAGCTTATCAAAAAGTGACTTACTTTAGAGGACTGGAGTTTTATAACGAACGAGCATTCCCTAACGCTTTATCAATGTTCTTACGTTCTGAGAAGTTCCCCGAGGATAAAGAAATTCACGCATTAAGTACGTATTGGAAAGCCGAGGCTTCTTACGAATTAAGAAAATTTGGTGAAGCTGTTAAACATTTCGAAACATTCCTTGGAATGCCTGATGCTGATAAAACCGGGGTTTATAATTTTGCAAATTATGCCCTTGCCTACGCTGCATTTGAAAACGAAAGCTACGGAAAAGCAGCTACATACTTTGAACGCTTCTTAGCGGGTAACGATAAGGATCAAAAAACAGTTAACGATGCCATCATAAGGTTAGCTGACTCTTATTTTGTAAATAAAAGTTACGGCAATGCACTTGTAAACTATAACAAGATCATCAATGCCAGATCTACGGGCGAAGATTATGCACTTTTTCAACGTGGTATGATCCAGGGATTGGAAAATCAAAATGAGGCTAAAATTGGAACCATGCAGGATCTTCTTAAACAGTTCCCTAATTCTAATTATGCTGATGATGCTGGTTTCGAAACTGCCTATACTTATTTCAATATTGGCAATTTCGATAAATCTAGTACAGATCTTATTAGTTTAGTTAGTTTATATCCTAATAGCAGTTATGTTCCAAGAGCCTTGGTTACCATTGGCCTTGTTCAATATAATCAGGATAAAGACGATCAGGCATTAGAGTCATTCAAAAAAGTAATCAGAGATTACGCCAGTAGCGAAGAAGCAAAACAGGCATTAGAATCTATTAAAAATATCTATGTTGACCGTGGTGATTCACAAGGTTTCATCACCTATGCTAATTCAACTCCCCTAGGTAATTTCTCCGAAGCAGAACAAGATAATATAGTTTTCCAGGGAGCAAATAACCTTTATTTAAAAGGCGACTTCAAAGGTGCTTTTGAAGCTGTAAATGCTTATTTTGATAAGTATCCGAAAGCAATACATGACAAAGAAGCTAAGTTTGTTAGAGCTGAGTCATTGGTTAAGCTTGGTCGCCCTCTGGAAGCTGTTGCAGATTATGAGTACATTCTTAATGACTGGACAAGTGATTATACTGAACGTTCACTGGTAAGTATTTCTCAATTGTTTTTAGATCAGAAGAAATATAACGAAGCAATTGTTTACCTAAAAAGACTAGAAACTACTGCCGATTACAAAGTTCACCATAGTTACGCTATAAATAACCTCCTGAAAGCCTACGACGCATTAAAGATGCCTGATGATATGATCAAGTATGTTCAGTTGATTAAAGAGTCTGAAAAAGGTTCTGAGGAAGAGAAGAACAGTGCTGATCTATATGCGGGTAAGGCCTATTTATTAAAGGCCGATACAACAAGTGCAGTAAAAGCCTTCAATAATGTAGTAAGTAAAACTAAAACCCTGGCAGCAGCCGAAGCTAAATACAATATTGCTGCAGTACAATATGCCAAAGGTGATTATAAAACCTCAACTAAAACATGTTTTGATCTGATTAACAATATGGCCTCTTATGACTATTGGGTTGCCAAATCGTTCCTTTTATTGGCAGATAATTATGTAGCTCTAAAAGATAAGTTACAAGCTAAAAGTACGCTCTTAAGTATTATCGACAATTATGAAGGCAAGGATGATATCGTTCCAACTGCTAAAGAGAAATTAGAAAAAATTAAATAAGATTAAGCGACATGAGATTAACTAAATTAATATATAGTACCCTTTTCTTTATCACAGCTACATCCCTAGGGTTGAAAGCTCAGGATACAAAGACTACAGAAAAGAAGACGGATGAGAAGGCTGTTACCGAAGAAATTGAAGTTGTAAGACCTTACAAACCTATTTTAGCAGAGGCAGTAAAACTGAGAAGAAGCCCTGATCTGAATGATATAAAAACATATAAGGCTAAATTTAACTATAGCCTTACAGATAGAAAATTAGAACTAAATTCCGACATTAATAAATTACAAGCCCAGGAAGTAGTTGCCGAAAAACAAGAAGAGCTAATAAACAACTATATTAAAGGTGGTTTCGGATCTGCGAAAACTATTTTTGGCGAGGCCTATATAAACCTGGGCCGTGATGAGGCTATGCAAGCTGGTGGATATTTTCAACATTTTAGTCAGTCAGGCAAGCTAAATAAACAACAGTCTAGTCAGCAAAAACTTAGTGTTTTTGGCCGTAGCATTGGCGATGTTGTTACCTTAAGTGGTCGTGTTAATTTTCAAAGAAACGGATTATATTTCTATGGCATTGATAAGAACAATCCGACATTAAATCCCGATCCTGAAAAACAAACACTTAATTTCTTTGAAGCAGAAGGGGAACTTGTAAATAAATACACAGAAGATCCCGACGCCCTTAGTTATGCATTGAAACTTAACGGATATATCTGGAGTGATAAATTTAATGCCAAAGAAAACTCAGTTGTTTTAAATGGATATGTAAATAAGAGAATCAGTAAGTTTAACTTAGGTCTTGCTGCATCAACTGAATTCGGAAGCACTAAAGATGAGCTAGTAAGTGTTGGCAACAATCTTTTAAAGTTAAATCCTTATATCAGATTACAGGCCAGCGGTGTAAAAATAACCGCTGGAATTAATTTTGTACAGGAATTTGGCGCATTCTCATCAAGTAGGATTTTCCCGGCTGTTACAGCTGATTTTACATTAATACCTGATTACCTGCAAATATTTGGAGAAGTAAAAGGTGATGTAAACCGTAGTTCTTTAAAACAATTTAGTGATGAGAATCCATTCTTGAACAACAATATTACCATCAGAAATTCTATCGAAAAACTAAGTATCAGTGGCGGTATTAAAGGCACAGGCGGTCCTGGTTTTGGATACAAAGCAAGAGTATACCACAAGAGCATTGAAGACATGCCATTGTTCGTAAACAACTTTTCAAATTTCAATAAATTTGATGTGATCTACGATTTCGGAACTATGAAACTTATTGGAATAGAAGGGGAACTCTCTGTACAGGTAAGTGATGCCTTAAAATGGACAGGTAAATTAAATTTTGAAGATTATAAACCAGCCGCAGAAACACAAAGCTGGTTTAAACCTCAAATGCGTTTAAGTTCTGATCTATCATATGTGATCAACAAAAAAGTAACCCTTAATGCTTCTGTAGCGCTTCAGGATGATAGCAAAGCAAAAATTTATACTGCAGCTCCTGCTAATCCTTATTATACACCTGATCCTGCAAATGAAACAGTAGTTACTGTTAAGGGATTTGTCGATCTAGGAGCCGGAGTATCATATAAAATAAATAATAAGTTTTCTGCATTCGCGAGAGCCAACAATTTGTTAAACTCATCGTATAGCAGATACCTGCATTATGAGGTAATTGGGCTCAATGTTTTCGGAGGTATAAGCTACTCATTCTAATAGGTTTTTAATTAATAATTGGTTGATACGGAATTAAAATTTATTTTTACCAGAATGGATATCTTATCATACCTTACTGAACTTATAAAAACTCGTAAAGAAGTTGGAATTTCTGGACTGGGTACTTTTTATAAAAAGAAATCGCCAGGAAGGTACGATGTTGAAACACACTCTTTTCTGCCGCCAAGTTATACTTTGGCATTTGCAGAAGAGAATAGAGAATCTCAATCTCTTATCGCCTACATCAGTAAAAAAAGGAACGTATCAACCGAGGCGGCTACTTATTATATTGACCAGTTTACTGATGAGACAATAAAGCAGCTTTCCGAGAAGCAATACGCTGATTTTGGAGAAATAGGTATACTATCTGGCACACCTGGAAACTTAATTTTCAACCCCAAAGATCAACTAAACTTTGGCTTTGACTTTTATGGTTTACCTCCTTTAAAAGAAGACGCAACTGCCATTATTAATGAAAACATTGCGGAACCTGAAATAGCTGATGAACAAGCTATTGAACAACCACTATCTTTTGAACAAGAGCCTATCATTACAGAAGAGCAATTGAATCTTGAAGATAATAATGCCGATTTGAGTGATGGGTCAGATGAGATAGAAGTTATTGTTCATCATCATGAAGAAAAACCTGCACGGGATGACCAACCTGTTTATGACGAGATATCAGAAGTTAAAATAGCCCAAAAACCTACCTCTTCAATTTCGATTGAAACCCCAGAGGGTTTAGATGATGACTCAAATGTTGTTGAAGAGCCTATTGCTCCAAAAGTTACCAATACTCCATTCTTTAACACACCAAGTCCACTAGAGCCACAGATTGCTGAACCAATAGAGATTGAAGAAGAAAATCATGGACTTCCGTTCTACCTAAAAATTATTATTGCCTTTGCAATAATAGTAGCAATAGGATTGGCCGCGTATTTTATTAAGCCCGAACTTTTTAATGGTGCTTTAAATAAATCCGACAATGGTCTTCACGATAATTCTGAACTGATCAAAAATAATGATAAAATCAAAACTGATTCAATTGCCCAGGCAGATAGTATCAGAATAGCTAACGAGAGAGCAATACAAACTGCAGATTCAATAAAAAAGGATAGTTTGGCTGTTAGTCCTGCTCCAACGCCAGCTGTTTCCGGAGCTACAGTTAGTGGCCCTGAAGGTCCTGTTACATGGGAAGTTATTGGTGCTTCAGTAATTAATCAAAAGGAAGCAGATAAATTTATCGCCCAAATGAAAGCAATAGGCATAACTGCAAAAGTTATCCCAACCCTTCCTGGTAAAAGGAGATTGAAAATTAGCATTGCAACATTTAAAGATGAGGAAAGTGCAAGGGAAGGACGCAAACTACTAGTTACAAAATTAAAAGATCCAGGAATTTATATACATCAAAATAAACACACACACAAACCACAATAAATATGATCGTTTTATTACAAGGTGCAACTGATACCGCTAACAAGCTTATTGATACCGCTAATAACTTAAACCAAGCAATTACAACTGCCCCACCAGAGCTTCATTTCATAGACCTTTTATTTAAAGGCGGATGGGTAATGCTCCCTTTAGCTTTTTTGGCATTTTTGGGATTAGTGATCTTTGTTGAAAGATACCTGACAATAAGAAAAGCTTCTAAAACTGAATCAAATCTAATGCTTCAGATTAAGCAATACATTCATGATGGAAGATTAGAAAATGCAATAACTTTATGTCGCAATAATAACTCTCCATTGGCAAGAATGCTTGAGAAAGGATTAAAACGTATTGGTCGCCCTATTAAAGATATTGAAGCTGCCATTGAAAACAACGGAAAATTAGAAGTATCGAAATTAGAGAAAAACATAGGCATATTAGGAATTATTGCAGGTATTGCTCCCATGCTTGGTTTCGTAGGAACAATTATTGGGGTAATTACTATTTTCCATGACGTTTCCATTAAGGGTGCTATTGAAATTGGTACAATTTCTGGTGGTCTTTATACAAAAATGATTACCTCAGCAACAGGACTGATCATAGGTATTATTGCTTATGTGCTATATCATATTTTAAATATGATGGTTGAGCGTATAATTTTAAGAATGGAAACTGATGCTATCGAATTTATTGATCTATTAGAGGAGCCAGGAAAATAATGAATTTACGCAAAAGAAATAAAGGAACTGTAGAAGTACATACCTCTGCTTTGAACGACATCATGTTCTTCCTGCTTTTGTTTTTTCTATTGGCATCAGCTGTAGTTAATCCACAGGTAGTGAAGTTATTACTACCTCGTTCAGAAGCAGGACAACAATCTAATTCCCAAAAAACCGTTACTATATCCATAGATGATAATTTAAATTATTTTGTAGATAAGCAACCTACTAAGCCTGAAAATATTCTGGCTGTAGTTGAAACCATGCAAAAGGCATCACCAGATTTAACTATAGTCGTTTACGCTGAAAGAAAGGTTTCCATTGAAAACGTGATGTCTATCTACGATGTAGGTAACAAATTGAAACTCAAAGTTGTACTCGCTGTAGAACCTAAGAAATAATGACTTATCCTAAAGAAGAAAACAATTATCCCAAGGCACTGGCAATATCTACCGGTATCATGGCTGCATTGCTTGCTTTAAGCTTCTTTATCGTTATAGGAAGCTTTGAGCCTGAAGAAGCAGGTATGGGGGGTATGGTTGTTAACTATGGAACTTCTCCTACAGGTATGGGATCAGATTACACCAGTATAGAAGAGCCATCTGCCGATCCGAATGCAAATAACCGTAAACCAGATAAAGTTACACCAGAAGAAGTAACTAAAGAGACTCCTACTCCACAAACAAGCGAAAAAGAGATCGTTACGCAAAACTCTGAAGATGCCGTAGTTGTAAAGAGTAAAGCAACTAAAAAAGAAGCAACTCCTACTGCTACTAATACAGAGACAAAACCGTCAAAACCAGTTGTGAATCAAAATGCCCTCTACAAAGGAAAATCCAGTAAGGGAGCTGGTGCAGGTGATGGAACAGGTGATACACCAGGAAATCAAGGGAGTAAAAATGGAGATCCGCTAGCTAATAATTATGGCGAAGGGGGATCTGGTTTTGGGGAAACTCCCATTGCATTAAGGAAATTCACAAACCTGGTTACTCCAAAGGACGATGGTCAGAAAACTGGTAAAATCGCTGTACGCATAAAAATAAACAAAGCCGGTCTTGTTATAGATGCTACTCCCGGAGTTAAAGGAACTACCCTAAATGATAGGGAATTATGGCAAAAATGCAAGGAAGCTTTAATGGGTGCTCGCTTAGCGCCATCAGAAACCGCCCCAGATATTCAAATTGGTGTAGTTGTTTTCAACTTTAAAGTTAAATAATCAGGTAGCTTTGATACTTTTGTGATGTTATTAAGCATCAGAAATGAATTACGAACAAACCATAGATTATTTATACCGCAAACTACCAATGTTTACCAGGGTGGGTGCTGTTGCCTTTAAAAAAGATTTGCACAATACCATCGCTATGTGCGAAAGGCTGGATAATCCGCAAAATAATTTTAAGACGATACATATTGGCGGCACAAATGGGAAAGGTTCAACCTCCCATATGTTAGCCGCCATTTTTCAACAAGCGGGTTATAAAACCGGATTGTATACCTCTCCTCATTTAAAGGATTTCAGGGAACGCATCAGAATTAACGGCGAAATGGTTTCTAAAGATTTCGTCATAGATTTTGTTGATCAACAACAAGAAATAATTGAGGAACTTAGTCCTTCTTTTTTTGAAGTTACCGTAGCCATGGCATTTTCATATTTTTCTGAACAGAATGTGGATATTGCTATAATTGAAGTAGGTTTGGGTGGACGATTAGACTCAACAAACATTATAACTCCAGAATTGTCTGTTATCACCAATATTAGTCTTGATCACACCAACATCCTCGGCAATACATTAAGGGAAATTGCAGGAGAAAAAGCTGGAATTATAAAACCAGGTATTCCTGTCGTAATTGGGGAAAGCCATCCAGAAACAGATCAGGTTTTTATTCAAAAAGCAAAGGAGACACAAAGCCTGATTCTTTTTGCCGACAAGCAATTGCAAATTAGCAAGTCAGTTAAAGAAGATGAGTATTTAAAAGTTTCCATCTCGCAGAATGGAAATGTATTGATTGAAAATCTCTTGCTTGATCTTACTGGAACGTACCAATTAAAGAATATTTTAACTGTTATTCAGGCAGTCGAGACTTTAAGGGCATTAGATTTTAAGATTGATAATGATGCACTTTATGCTGCATTAAAAGAGGTAAAAGGTTTGACCGGTTTAATGGGGCGCTGGCAAATATTAAGTAAAAACCCTTTAATAGTTTGTGATACCGGGCATAATATTGCAGGTATAACAGAAGTGATGCAAAACATCAACGATACACCACATAATAAACTTCATGTTGTAATTGGGATGGTGAAGGATAAAGACATAAGTGGTGTATTAAATCTTCTTCCTGCAAAAGCCACGTATTATTTTTGCCAACCACAACTAGAAAGGGCACTGCCTGCTCAGGAACTTGCAAGTGAAGCAGAAAACCATGGGCTAAAAGGATTCGTATTTCCAACTGTCGAACTTGCAATAAATGCAGCTAAGAAAAATGCAAATGCCGATGACCTTATTTATATAGGTGGAAGTACTTTCGTAGTGGCCGAAATACCATAAAACTTTTACACTATATTAAACGATACCTATGGCCAAGTAATTAACTTTATAAAATCCTAATAAAACTGTTCTCTTGCCTTATAAACTCTAAAAATTCAACAAATAATGATGAAAAGAATTATCCTTTTATTTACCATTTTAGCCCTGTTCTCGACGGGATCAATAGCACAAAAAAAAACAGCACTAGCAAAAAACACATCTTCTAATACATTAAACAGACCAAAATTAGTTGTAGGCTTAGTTGTTGATCAAATGAGATGGGACTATCTGTATCGTTACTATAGCAGATATTCAAATGGTGGATTTAAGCGAATGGTAAATGAAGGGTTCTCTGCTGAGAATACTTTTATTCCATACACTCCTACCTATACAGCATGCGGACACTCGAGTATCTATACCGGATCAGTTCCAGCTATTAACGGGATCATTGGAAACGATTGGTACGATCCACAATTAAAACGAGGAGTTTATTGTGCCGAAGATACCACAGTTAAAACGGTAGGTAGTGATACCAGAGCTGGCTTAATGTCTCCTAAAAACTTACTTACCACAACCATTACTGATGAACTTCGTTTAGCTACAAACTTTAAAAGTAAAGTAATTGGCATATCACTAAAAGACAGAGGATCAATTTTACCAGCAGGTCATTCTGCAAATGCGGCCTATTGGTTTGATGGGGGAACTGGCGATTGGATTACCAGTACACACTACATGACTCAATTACCATCATGGGTAGTAGATTATAACAAGTTGAAAATGGCAGACAAGTATTTTGAGAAGAACTGGAATACATTATATCCAATTGAAACTTATGATCAAAGCACTAGCGACAACAAAGAGTATGAAGGAAAATCTAGAGGAGAACAAACCCCTACCTTCCCTCATCCTTTCAAATTGTATGCAGGAAAGAATTATGAAATGATAAAAAGTTCTCCTTATGGAAATACAATGACTTTAGAGTTGGCCAAACTTGCTATAAATTCAGAGCACCTTGGTGAGGGAAGTTCCACTGATTTCCTTGCTGTCAGCTGTTCTGCAACAGACTATGTTGGACATCAATATGGGCCAAATTCAATAGAAGCAGAGGACACGTACCTAAGGTTAGATAAAGATTTGGAACAGTTCTTTAATTATCTGGATACTAAAATTGGCAAAGGAAATTATCTAGTGTTTTTATCTGCTGATCATGGGGCAGCGCATGTTCCAGGTTTTATGACTGAGAATAAACTACCTGGGGGGCTATTCAATGACTCTCCGGTTATAAAGAGTTTAAATACTACAATTGAAGAAAAATTTAAAGTAAAAAAGGCAATCATCACTTCTACTAACAGCCAGTTTTACTTCAACCATCAGGCAATTAAGGACGCCAATGCCGACTTTGATGCAATAAAAGCATTAACAATTGCAACAATAAAGGAGCAAGATGGAGTTATGGATGCAGTAGATCTCACTAAATTAGCTAGTTCTACCCTACCTGAACCAATAAAGAAAGCCATTACTAATGGATATAATGCACGTAGAAGTGGCGATGTTTATTATATATTGAAATCAAACTATTTCGAAGGCGGAAAAACAGGAACAACTCATGGTGCATGGTTCCCATATGACTCGCACATTCCGTGTGTATTTATGGGATGGAATGTAAAACCAGGAAAAACAAATAAAACTCATTACATGACAGATATTGCAGCTACCCTGGCTGCAATGCTCCATATTCAGATGCCTAGTGGCTGTATAGGCGAACCTATAACAGAACTAACACATCAATAAAATCTTTATAGGTACAAGAAGGCCACTCAAGAATATTTTTGAGTGGCCTTTTTGTTACCTTTGATTACCAATTATTAAACCAGCTATGGAACAAATTGAAATCTATAAGCCCAAACATAAAATCCGTTTTGTAACTGCCGCGGCATTATTTGACGGACATGATGCTACAATCAATATCATGAGAAGGATTCTTCAATCCTCGGGGGCAGAAGTAATACATTTAGGCCATAATCGCTCGGTTGAAGAAGTTGTAAACTGCGCTATACAGGAAGATGTTCAAGGGATTGCGATGACTTCCTATCAAGGTGGTCATATCGAATATTTTAAATATATGTATGATTTGCTTCAGGAACGTGGGGCACCCCATATCAAAATATTTGGTGGTGGTGGTGGTGTGATCCTGCCTTCGGAAATTGCGGAATTACAGGCTTACGGTATTACAAGAATCTATTCCCCTGATGATGGCCGTAAAATGGGGTTGCAAGGCATGATTAATAATATGCTTGAACAAACTGATTTCATCACTACAAAATCTTTAAATGGGGAATTAAAAAACATCCCAAAAAAAGATATCAAAAGTATTGCTGCAGCAATCACAGTTGCAGAAAATGATCCAGATGCTGCTCAATCTTTCGTAAACGAGTTAAAAAAACTGACTATCAACAACAATGCTCCGGTACTTGGTATTACAGGAACTGGTGGATCTGGTAAGTCATCCTTAGTTGACGAGTTGGTAAGAAGATTCCTAACAGAGGTAAAAGATAAAACACTTGCAATTATCTCAGTTGATCCATCAAAGCGCAAAACTGGAGGCGCCTTACTTGGAGATAGGATCAGGATGAATGCAATAAATAATTCCCGAATATATATGCGCTCATTGGCTACAAGGCAAGCCAATTTAGCACTTTCAAAAAACGTTCAGGAGAGCATTGATATCTGCAAAGCTGCAGGTTATGATCTAATTATAGTTGAGACTTCCGGTATTGGGCAATCAGATACTGAAATAACGGAGCATTGCGACATCTCTTTATATGTAATGACTCCCGAGTTCGGTGCAGCTACCCAGTTGGAAAAGATTGATATGCTCGATTTTGCTGACCTTGTTGCCATCAATAAGTTCGATAAGCGTGGTGCCCTGGATGCTTTACGTGATGTCCGAAAACAATTTAAACGCAATCACAATCTGTTCACTGCAGATGACGACAGTCTTCCTGTTTATGGTACAATGGCTTCTCAATTTAACGATCCGGGCATGAACAATCTCTTTACTGCCTTAATGCAAAAGATAAAGGAAAAGACAGGAATCGATTTTAAAGCCCAAATGGAGCTTATAGGAGGAGAATCCGAAAAGATTTATATAATTCCCCCAGACAGAATACGATATCTCGCAGAGATCGCTGAATCTAGCCAGACATACAATGAATGGGTAGATAAACAAGCTGCAATTGCTAGAAAAATGTATCAATTACAAGGTGTTATTGATCTTTCAACTGAGGAAAACCTAACAAACACCTTAAAAGAGATTTATCAACATCAAGAGGAACAACTGGATGGAGAATGTAGGAAATTACTGCGCCAATGGCCCGAGACTAAAACCAAATACCAGCAAAAGTTCTTTGTATATAAGGTAAGAGATAAAGAGATCAAACAACCACTCTTTTACGAATCACTCTCTAAATTGCAAATCCCAAAGGTATCGCTCCCTCGATATAAGGATTGGGGCGACATTCTTCAGTGGTTATTGACAGAGAATGTCCCTGGTGAATTCCCGTATGCCGCCGGTGTTTTTCCCTTAAAACGCGAAGGAGAAGACCCAACCCGCATGTTTGCAGGAGAAGGTGGACCAGAAAGAACCAATAAAAGATTTCATTATGTATCCTTAGGTCAGCCTGCACACCGCTTATCCACGGCCTTTGATTCTGTAACTCTTTACGGAGAAGATCCACATGTACGCCCCGACATTTATGGCAAAATAGGCAACTCTGGTGTAAGTATAGCAACTCTCGATGATGCTAAAAAATTATACTCCGGTTTTGATCTTTGTGCTTCATCAACCTCAGTGTCCATGACAATAAATGGGCCCGCACCTATGTTATTAGGATTTTTCATGAATGCAGCAATAGATCAGCAATGCGAGAAATACATAATTGAAAATGGACTACAAAAAGAAGTAGAGAACAAAATTCTTTCGATATATAAGGAAAAGGGACAGCAAAGACCAACATATAATGGCTCTTTACCTGAGGGGAACGATGGTCTGGGATTAATGCTTCTTGGCGTAACCGGCGATAAGGTATTACCAGCAGATGTATACGTTAAAATTAAAGCACATGCCATAAGTACCGTGCGCGGCACTGTCCAGGCAGATATTCTTAAGGAAGATCAGGCACAAAACACCTGTATTTTCTCTACTGAATTTGCCCTAAGGATGATGGGTGACATTCAAAACTATTTTATTACCGAAAAAGTACGCAACTTCTATTCAGTATCAATCTCCGGATATCATATTGCTGAAGCAGGTGCAAATCCAATATCTCAACTTGCCTTTACATTGAGTAATGGTTTTACTTTTGTTGAATATTATCTGAGCAGAGGAATGAACATTGATGATTTTGCGCCTAATCTATCTTTCTTCTTCTCTAACGGCATCGATCCTGAATATTCGGTGATTGGCCGTGTAGCAAGGCGTATATGGGCTAAAGCAATTAAAAACAAATACAAAGGAAATGATAGGTCCCAAAAACTGAAATATCATATCCAGACCTCAGGCCGTTCATTGCATGCTCAGGAAATTGATTTTAATGATATACGCACAACCTTACAGGCTTTATATGCAATCTATGATAACTGTAATTCTCTTCACACAAATGCTTATGACGAGGCTATAACGACTCCAACCGAAGAATCTGTGCGCAGGGCGATGGCTATTCAGTTGATCATTAACAGAGAACTAGGCTTAGCTAAAAATGAAAACCCACTGCAAGGAGCCTTTATCATTGAAGATTTAACTGATCTGGTTGAGGAGGCAGTATTGTTAGAGTTTAAACGTATTAATGACAGAGGAGGGGTATTAGGAGCAATGGAAACCATGTATCAGCGTGGTAAAATACAGGAAGAAAGCTTATACTACGAGACGTTGAAACATACTGGTGAATATCCTATTGTAGGGGTAAATACCTTTCTAAATAAAAATGGCTCACCTACAATAATACCCGGAGAGGTAATTAGAGCAACAGAAGAAGAAAAACAATATCAAATTACAGCACTTAAGACCTTTCAAGATAGAAATTCAGACTTGTCGGCAGCAGCACTAAAAAAACTTCAAAAAACTGCTATTGCCGGAGAGAATATATTTAATGAACTTATGGAAGTATGTAAGATATGTTCTTTAGGTCAAATCTCTAATGCACTTTATGAGGTTGGGGGCCAATATAGACGAAATATGTAAAACAATTAATACTAAAAAAGGCCTGAATTCTTAAACTCAGGCCTTTTTTAGTATTAAAAGATACAGCTTTTAGTTAAGCATGAATCCAGCTAAATTTATAGTCCATTGTTGGATTGTTCATTCTCTCAGCAACGCGCAACAGCCTGTTTGGTAAAGCCATGATATAATCACGTGCTTTTTCTCCGGCTTCATTTAAATCACGCATACTTTCTAACTTCCACTCTTCAATTAACTGTTGCATGATTTCCACATAATCAATCGCAGTATACACTCCTAAACGTTGAGCAGCATCAGTAAAATGTCCGAATGTTTGTCCAATTTTCATACCCATTTCGCGTAAAAAGTGAGCAGGCATTACGATCTTCTTTCTCATCATATCTTCAAAAGCGACCATAGCCTCATTTGGATCAACTTCAAATATTTTCGACATAAAATCTTTATATGCCTTTGCATGACGTGCTTCATCAGATGCAATTACTCCACACATTTTAGAAAGTAATGTGTCACCATCCTTTTTAGCTAAAGAAGCTACTCTCCTGTGAGAAATATTTGTAGCTAACTCCTGAAAACTAGTATATATAAAATTTCTATATGGATCATGGCCGGTTCCTATATCAAACCCATCTGCAATTAGGTATTGAGTTGATATTTCCATCTGGCGCATATCAACGCGACCTGACAAGTAAAGATATTTATTTAATAGGTCACCATGCCTGTTTTCCTCCGCAGTCCAGTGACGTACCCATTTCATCCATCCACCTTGTTCATTTCTAGTAATCCCGTCCACCATACAAAGCCACGACTCGTATGTCGGTAATGCTTCTTCCGTAATTGTATCACCTATTAAAACAGCTACAAGATCATAAGAAAGATCCTTAGCATTCTCACGTAATAATTTTATATCCTGGTAGAAAGTTTCACTAGTAGAATCGGGCAAAAAATCAGATGGCTGCCAATTTGTATCAATCGGTTTCAGGTATGTTTCCATCATATCAAGCATATAGCCTTCTATATGTAACATTACTTCCCTTCTCTTTTCCGCGAATAAATTCATTCGTTTATATTATTTTAAATTTGTATCAAATATACCAAAATTATTGCATAAAGATGGTTGCACCAATACTTTATTAAGAAATAATCTAAGGCCCCTATCCCCTTATCTGGTTGATTATTATGTAAGGTATTTATGAATATAAGAATAACATAGCATTCAT
>NZ_JABMKW010000005.1 GCF_013204795.1 Pedobacter panaciterrae | reverse complement strand
CCATCGGCTCTGGTGGGCTTAACTTCTCTGTTCGGAATGGGAAGAGGTGGACACCACCGATATAGGCACCTAAATATTTTTAAAGTTATCTTGTATGATTCCTGTTTTATTCAGCTCCATACGCCATAACGATGACATATTATTGAAAGAAGTTAAGTTTTGAAGAACAAACAACAGTTTACTGCTCTTGAAAGCTTCGGATTATTAGTATTACTCGACTTTGATGTCACCATCTTTACATCTGTAACCTATCAACGTAGTAGTCTGCTACGGTCCTATATGGAATTCTCATCTCGTGGCTAGTTTCGCACTTAGATGCTTTCAGCGCTTATCTATTCCCAGCGTAGCTACTCTGCAATGCCCCTGGCGGAACAACAGATTCACTAGAGGCTAGTCCAACCCGGTCCTCTCGTACTAAGGTCAGCCCCACTCAAAATTCCAACGCCCACAACAGATAGGGACCGAACTGTCTCGCGACGTTCTGAACCCAGCTCGCGTGCCACTTTAATCGGCGAACAGCCGAACCCTTGGGACCTTCTCCAGCCCCAGGATGTGACGAGCCGACATCGAGGTGCCAAACCTCCCCGTCGATATGAGCTCTTGGGGGAGATCAGCCTGTTATCCCCAGCGTACCTTTTATCCTTTGAGCGATGGCCCTTCCATGCAGAACCACCGGATCACTATATCCGTCTTTCGACCCTGATCGACTTGTATGTCTCACAGTCAAGCAAGCTTATGCTATTGCACTCCTCATACGGTTACCAAGCGTATTGAGCTTACCTTTGAAAGCCTCCGTTACCTTTTTGGAGGCGACCACCCCAGTCAAACTACCCATCAAACAATGTCCTCCACGTTGCAGAGTTAGACACCGAATACAGAAAGGGTGGTATTTCAACGTTGACTCCACGACGCCTGGCGACGCCGCTTCATAGTCTCCCACCTATCCTACACATCCTGTATCCAATGTCAATGTTAAATTGTAGTGAAGGTGCATGGGGTCTTTCCGTCCCGTTGCGGGTACCCGGCGTCTTCACCGGGACCACAATTTCACCGAGCTCATGGCTGAGACAGCGCCCAGATCGTTACACCATTCGTGCAGGTCGGAACTTACCCGACAAGGAATTTCGCTACCTTAGGACCGTTATAGTTACGGCCGCCGTTTACTGGGGCTTCGATTCAATGCTTCTCCTTACGGATGACATCCCCTCTTAACCTTCCAGCACCGGGCAGGTGTCAGGCCTTATACTTCATCTTTCGATTTTGCAAAGCCATGTGTTTTTGTTAAACAGTCGCCTGGGCCTTTTCACTGCGGCTGATATTGCTACCAGCGCCCCTTCTCCCGAAGTTACAGGGCCATTTTGCCGAGTTCCTTAGCCATGATTCACTCGAGCACCTTAGAATTCTCTTCCCGGATACCTGTGTCGGTTTGCGGTACGGGTTTTTATAACCTGAAGCTTAGCGGTTTTTCTTGGAAGTCTGATTACCTGCACTATCCACGCCCCCGAAGGTTTGCGGTACTATCAGCGTTCAGCT
>NZ_JABMKW010000004.1 GCF_013204795.1 Pedobacter panaciterrae | reverse complement strand
GGACTTTGTCAAATATATTTATTAACTTCATCATGACCTTTAGTAACTATATATGATTAAATCAATAATTGTTGCATGCTTGTTTCTCATTGCTACTATCATATCATGTAAAACGAATAACGATCGTTCAGACAAATTAACTTATATCTTTAATAGTTATAAGACGACTGGAAACAAAGAGTACTTAGATGTAAAAGTATTTGGCGATAGAGTGCAGAGAGATCTCCTTGTTTTAGTTGAAGATTGGGGTAAATTGGAGGGAATTCGTAGAACAAAGGGAGTTGGTTATCGTGGTTCCGAACTAAGGGGATTGGAAATAAAAGTAGTTAGCGATCCTATAGCAAAATACAGCTATAAAGACCTTAAGTCTATAATTGATTGACCGCTTTTAGGTATACATGTAAACTATACAACTAGGTGATTATTATACTTGGTCATGTGAAGCGGCCCAATAAGCGGATAGTCGGCAACTTAGAGTCTCCGCCCTGGGTTTTTCACCTGTAATGTATATCCCAAAGTGAATGGATTACTTTTAGTGAATACCAAGCTGGCCTCTGATTTCAACCTCTTGGTGTACGATAAGTTTTTGACGGCCGTCAGACGCCCGTACCATTTTGGTCCCGGCCTAATTGCATGTAATAGTGCGGATCGTTGGTGCCACCAAAGAGTATTTTAGAGGGTAATTGTTTGTAAAAAAAGAACATACTAATTGTTGGAGAAGCTTCCGTTGCTTGACCAACTACAAACCATTCGTTGTCTTCAGACGGCTTTTGAAAAGAGTTTATTAATAAGGCTTTCATTGATGTAGGCATATGACCGCGGCCAGCAAACCGTATTGCTGGTTGAACAACAGTTTTTTCCTGAATAGGTATAGCATCGAAGCCAGGCATCCATGTCCCCGCGCGGGGCCTTAGCTCCATTACGAACCAATCTAAGACTTTTCCTTTAAATTCAACGGTGTATGGATCTAATTGCTGCCGTGGTATTCTGAGATCTGTAATAGGATACTACTTCCGCGAAAGTAATGGCCTTATATCGAATAATCCCCAGCCTGCCCATCTATAAATTTATCCCACATGGGATAAGGCATGATTTCTGAGAGCTTTCTTTGCCTATGACTAAATTACGATAACATTAAAAACGCCTGTGAACGTAAGTATTCTCAGTTCAGGTTGAATAATACCAACAAGGTGTGAAACAGCGTGTGAAAAATATATTTATCTCTACTAGAGATTTGAATAGTGGGAAAGTCAGGTGCCTATCAGACGTATTAGAAACTTAAAAATATACTGTATGACAACATTGGATTTGATTACCAGAGCGGATCTCGAAAATTTTAAGAAGGACCTTTTTGAAGAGCTAAGTAAACTGAAAATTGATAGCGGTGAGAACGTTCAGAAAAAGTGGTTAAGGAGTGGTGAGGTGAGAAAGATGCTCGGCATTTCTCCGGGAACCTTGCAGGCACTTCGCGTAAAGGGTGTGCTCTCTTTTACAAAAGTGGGAAGTATATTATACTATAAACATGAAGACATTAACAGAGTCCTGGAAGAAAACTTATCATTCACCCATTGAGCTATGAAACGATCATTCCTTATTGAAAATTTTCTCAAACGGGCTGCTTATGACTCTCGTTTGCTGCCCTCTCATTTGAGTCTGTTTATGGCTGTGTTTTATTTTAGTCCAGCTGATGACCCTAAGGCTGAGTTTCGGGTTTGCCGGCGAAAGTTGATGCGGTATTCCCGCATTCGATCAATATCTACTTACCACAAATGCATGAGTGATCTGGTCGTCTATGGGTATGTTACCTATCAGCCATCTTATGATCCTTTTCGTGCAAGCCTGGTTTCTTTAATTCATTGGGATCATGAGTAATGTGCAGCTGATTGGTTCATTGTTACAGGATGGTGGTTCAGGTGATTGTCCTTTTTCCCTTTCAGAAAAGGAGCAAGCGGTGGTTATGCAGAGCATGACCATTAGCCATTAAGCGATGCTTAAGGCTGTTTAACGAACCCTCCAGGGGTTCGTTGGGGCATTGGATATGGCAAGAATAAAGGATAAGGAACCCTAAGCAGGGATCTTGGATTTGAATAACGGTATTTTGGAGGACTTTTATGGAACAGGAAACATTGAGAACGGTAAAATTTCCGGAATCGGTTGCGGACAAATTTGATAAGATTGCGTTAAAGCTGGGCAGAAGTAAACGCCAGGTTTTTACACAAATGGTAGATTACTTTTTTAGAAGCAAGAAGGATCCTGCTGATATAAATGATGAATTTTTGAAGAATACCTTGCTGAAAAGTCACAAGGATTATATCGGGTTCATTCGAACTCAAGAGGCTGAACTCCTGATTCCGATAAAGACAGATGTTAGCCGTATGCTTGATGCGTTGGGTCGTGTGATCCAGTCTTTTAATGGTCAGGTACTGAAGCAGAATGACCAAATATTTAATCATCAAAAGCTTTTATTAGGTAATCAGGAGGCCCAGGTGAAAAAGTTTACGCAGACGGATGAGCTCATGAGACGAGTTTTTGCCAGCCTGCATACCAGGGAACAGTTGAAAGAAAAATTTTTGGACATTTTCGAGGATTACGTTAAAGTCCGTAATTCCTTTAACATCACTACTTCTGCCAAAGAAAAGGAGACAGTAATTCAAAAGGTTAGACAGAAAATCAGCCACCTGTAATATGTATATCAACATCACAGATAAGGTAACTGCAGACAATAAAGACAGCAGCAATCATTTGATTCATTATCTTGAAAAGGAAAATAGGACCAACAATAAGGAAGTTCCTGAGCATTGGTTCAATCATCAGGCCCGGAATATTGAACCGTATGCGGTCAGGCGTAGCCTGGATGGAAATAACAGCAGGTTACGCAATGATGAGGCAAAATTTTTCCTGATCAATATCAGTCCCAGTCAAAAAGAGTTGAAGTATTTGATTGAAGAATATGGACAGGTAGAGGCCAAGGAACGATTGAAAGAATATGTAGAAAAAGTGATGACTGAATATGCACGGAATTTTAAGAAGACTGGGATTGACAGTAATAGGGATTTGCTTTGGTTTGCCAAAGTCGAAAACAACAGGTACTATAGTTACAAAGACCAGGAGGTGAAAGATGGCTCGAAGAGACGAGGAGATTTAAAGACGGGTAATCAGATGCATGTGCAGGTAATCGTAAGCAGGAAGGATATTACTGGTAAATTCAGGCTGAGTCCGATGAACAGTTCCAGGGGAAAGAATGCAGAACATTCTAAAAAAATGGGTCAGTTTGACAGGGTGGCTTTTAAACAAAGTGGTGAGCGACTGTTTGATGAGACTTTTGGATTTAAGAGGGAGCTTAAAGAGACGATGGCTTATGCAAACATTAAGAAGAATGGGAGCATAAAACAAATGGAACAATTGCATGTGCTGGAAAAGGGCGCTGAATTAAATTACCAGTCCAGGTCTTTAGCTGCTGAATTGGTACAGGGTGTTGCACAGGGACTTTTTAGCAGCGGTGGTGTAATGCTGAAGCAGGCGGGACAGACCTCAAGTAGTTTTTTTGAAATCATGCTTGAGCCCGTTTATGACCAAGGGACTGTTGCTGATCCTGTTGGACAAGCCGAAAGGCGAAGAATAAAAAGGAAGAAAAGCTTGGAGCAGGGACACGAAATGGGTCGGTAATTATTTAGTCCGTAATCCCGAAGTCCAGCAATAATAAGTCGTCAATTGTGTACAGTGGGAATCATGTGGATAATTATACTACCCAACTACGGATAGGCAGATATATGGCTCCCGCGCATTTTCGGCCTGCAAAAACCGGAGGTTTTTGCTTTGGTGTTTACGGGGTAGGTTGAACTACTTTTATTCCTGTTTGCGGCCAATTATGTTGTCAAATTGCTTTTGGTTTCAATTCTAATAGTAAGTTTAAAAAAATAAGAAAAATGAAAAATTTACCTTTTATCATTTTATGTGTTTTCATAACAGCCACGGTCCAAGGCCAAATTCTTAAACCCGTGTCTTGGGGTTATTTTTCAAAAAAGACCTCTCCTACGGAAGCTACCTTGTATATTAGAGCTAATATCGAGCAAGGATGGCATGTTTATGCTCAAAATATCCCAAAAGGCGATGGAATTCAGACAAGCTTTGCCTTCAAGTCCAGTTCTGACTACCAGGTAATTGGCAAGACCATTCAGCCTAAACCTATAACAAAATTTGAGAAGAATCTTGATTTAAATGTAAGTTATTATGAAAAGTCCGTTGTTTTTCAGCAAAAAATAAAGCTGAAAAAAAATGCTCCCCTGATGGTGAAGGGGCAGGTTGAATTTATGGTGTGTGACAACACTAGGTGTCTTCCTCAGCAAAACATTGAATTTTCAATTCCAGTTAAATAGCCTTTTTGTAAAGGCGGACCTTTTCTAACGGCGACTAAATCAATAGAGCCCATAGCGGTTGTATGATCTGTTAGACTTAGTGAGTACATTTTTGTCTCACCCTACGGCTGTACAAGCAGCCTCGTTAATGTTGTTATTCGATGATGACCTGAATCCCTGCTTTTTCTGCTTTATAGTTGATTTTATCTTTTAGACTGTAATAGCTCCAGTTTTGTAGCAGGAAGGGATCTTCTTTTGCAATTTCCTCCTTTTGTTCCTGATTGACGAGTATGAGGGTTGCTGCATGATGTTTTACGCAAAGGTCTATCAGTTTTCGGCTGTACACATGTAATTTGTAGTCGACATATCTTTTTTCCAAATGCTGGTATTCCTTCAGGCTTTTTCTTTTTCTCGTTTTTCCGTGTCCGCCGCGGTTAAAGGCGACACCTTTTGTTACCCTTTCTATTGCCGCCCGTATGGCTAGCCTGCGGTGCAGGAATTCTTCCTTGTTTCCGATGGTATGCTCATAACTGCCGATTTTAACGGTTACAGGGTGTTCTATGGACAATGAGGCTTCGGCAATAACGGAGGTATCCAGTATGTTTTGTTCTTTTTCTATTCCGATCGCTGCCAGTAGGAAGACCTTACCATGATCGATGTAGAGCTTACTGGTATGGAGTCTTAGCGTTCCGCTTTTTATCTTGTTCAAAAGCACCTTTTTATCTGATTTATCTTTTCCAAGATAGGTCCGGAAGGAGATCTGAAACAATTTGAAACTGAAATTTTTGTTATCCGGCGTGGTGTCGAATCTGGTGATGACTTCCGGCCCGAAAGGAAGCGGAAGATTCTTTTTGTAATTGCTCAGTGACTTTTCTCCTTTCCAGTAGGCAGTTTTATCATTGTTAAATTGGGAGATCAGGGTATGGTTTAAATTGCTGAGGATATTTGTGGGAATCTGCCCTTTGAAATGGTTGGATAATAAACGGTACGTAGTGTGTGTACGGGAAGATTTCAAGATGCCGTTTTCATTTTTTTTCTGATCGCCGAGTTTAAATTTGATCTCTTCTGTCAGATAGAAGAAGTCTTTGACCTGTTCTTGTATAAAACGATGGCTCATGATCATATTGGCTGCCCGGAAACAAATCCGTTGCCAGCTATAGAGTTGATCTTTTGCGACTTTGATTACTTCTTTATCATCGGAATCAATCAGCAGCTGGATTTTACGGTTTACAATCATCGTGTCTTTTTCCATAACTTTATTTTTTAACCGTTTTGACTTTGGTGTAGGCTTCTACAAAGGTTCTTTTGATGTGCTCCTCACTTAAATTCAACTGACTGGCGATCTCTTCAAAACTGTATTGGAGTTCATAGCGCATATGCAGGATCCTGGATTGCTCTTCGCACAGATCGCCCTCGAATTTGAATTTGCCGCTTTTTCCTGTATCGTCGAGCTTTTGTGAACTGGTCAGGATGTTCTTTATGGTTTCCAATATTTTTTCAACGGTTTTTCCTACTTGATAGTCAGAGATGCCACCGATATGAGAGGCGATACGCTCGTAGTTGAAAGTGTATTTCAGGCAGAGTTTGATAAACAGCTGCTGGTTTTCAGTGAGATTGGGGATGACCGTCTCAACTTGCTGCCATTGTAATTTTAGCCGTTCGTCCATTTCCTCCTGATACATGATGTCCTCGTGGTCAAGTTCGTCTTCGGGATCATAACCTGCCATGAATTTCTGGTAGTTTTCGATGTCATCGAGCATGAGCATGTTTCGCTGAAAGTTGTTTCGGGAAGTTCTGTAGTACGCCTTGCAAGCGTCCAAGGTTGTCTTGCTCAAAAAGGTTTCGATGTGGTCAGGATCGATGATGGTGTTCCTGATCAACCAAAGACGAAGGAAGGCATCGTTGACGATACAGTCGGCATTGATTTCGTCTTTAATATATCTTTTCCTTTTGTAGAATAGTGATGGGTAGTAGCGATTATAGAAGTACTCCAACCCTTTTTCATCGCCTTGGCTGAATTTGAGAAAATTACGGTGTTTGTCCTCGATCTTACAACTGGTAAAGTTCATATTAATAATAGTTAGTTAGCAATTAATATGAGTCATAAACTAAGTTAACGCAAAACAGCGTGAAGCTCAATTCATCGTACTGGAGGTACTGGTATACCCGGGACACGACAAAAAGAGCCCACGCTGTTTAGCGTGAGCATCTTCACCGTCGTCTTGTGTCCTTTCGAATTACCAGTTTTCCAGTACAAGACTCTAGTGTAATGCTTCTAATCTCATCTAAGAAGAATTACAAAAATAACATTACATATATATTTATAGTTGATTCATAAAACTAAGATACTAAATTTTATTGGTATATCCGGCTATACCAATTCTTTTTTTAACAAATGTGATCTTCCATAATGGATATTGATGATTTAGATTCATTGAAAGATAAACTAGGTAAACGCATAAAAGAGTTGAGGGCAGAACGTGGATTGGGGGTTCGACAATTTGCTTTAATGGCTGAAATGGAACATCCTCAACTTATTAATATTGAGAAAGGAAGAGTTGACGTGAAGCTTGCAACTATATATAAAATTGCAAAGGCTCTTAAATTACACCCAAAAGAATTATTTGATATTGAGTTGAGGCCACCAACTGAGTAAATTAAGCATGGATATAGAGGGGATACTTCGTCGCAGATTGCCTCTCTAATTATTTAGAGATTCCAATGAAAACTTTTACCGAAAGGGAATACGAATTCTCAGCTCTGTCAAATAAATTCTAATCTTTTAGCATTAGAAATCCATTAGATCGATTTTAGAGTTCAATCCGAACGAGTAATTTTTTAAGCACATTTAATTCTTGGATTAAAATTATCTCTAAAAATGCTTTCTCGATAACAGCTATTTTTTTAAAAAAAAGCGTGCTAGTTTTAGTTATGATTAAAATTAACCCTTTATTTTCTCAAAAAGTTCCCTCGCTATAGCTCTCGCTCGTTTGGTATTATTAGATAAAATTGCTTCATAAAGCATCTGATTGTTTTTTGGCAGATTAGAAAAAGTAGACAGAGAGTTTTCCAATAAGAAATTTCTAAACCTTCCTAACTGATAATCATTTGTTTTTTGTAAAATTATTTCATCGGTTTGAATGACCTTTTCAAAGTAATACAGCCACCTTTCTTCAGAAATTTTTGCAAGCTCACTATTAGCAATATAAGCGGCATCATTAGAGACTCCATATGAATTTCCTATTAATACAGCTAAATATGCTTGCATACATTCTATCAAAGCAGGAGCAGGAATAGTTGAACCTAACTTAGACAATTTACCAACAACAGCCGGTTCATTGTAAAAATTGTTAAAAGCAAAATGCGTTTCAAGTACCTGTTGTGCTGCCTTTATAAAGGTAACTGACCTTAGGTTCTCAGGAACATAATCAAACCCTCCAACTTTTAATAAAGCAGATTTTAATCCAGATGCCGCTATAGTATTGCCTGCAGATGTTACGTCTCGATAAGCTGTTCCTATATTCCATTTATCATTTTCACCAAGCTTTTTCCAAACATGTGTAATTACCAGATTTAAGTTTGCTATGGCATGTTCCAATTTTGCACCTATATCATTTTTTATTGCAGACAATAGAATTGTCATAACCGTTCTCAGATAAAATAAAGGCGCATTAATTATGGATTCAACTTGGTCATCATCTGTTCGCAACGCTTCGTTTAAAAGTCGCTGACGAAATTGAGAAAATTCAACACCTATTGAGATATCACTCTCCCCTAAAATATATTGGATGCTTGATCTAACAATCGAAAATGCTGTATTATAGTCAAGTTCTTCTTCCGCATTCTTCGAAAAATAATGCGTAATTAATTCATTACAGTGCCTTAGTTTGAGTGCAGCTGTTGTACCGACAACCCCTAATTGTTCCGCCAATTGTATTGCTGAATAATCCGTTAAAACAGCGTCAACTAAAGAATATTCATCAATATCATCCCGATTAAGCATTTCGCCTATAAATCGCAGCCCTAATGTTGCTAAAGTTTCCTTCAGCTTAACCATAGCTTTTTTCCAGGCATATTCAGCAGCCATATCATATGCTTCAACCTGAAAGGCGGCTATTATTTGGGCCTTTTGCCTGTCACTTAAATAGGCTGCTAATGGCATTATTTCCGTAGCATCTTTTGCAGATGCAGGAACAACTATTCCATTAGGTCCTTGCCAGATTTGAACATTATTCATTCTTCCAAATTTTTATGTTTCCGTCCTGAGACTTATAAAAACAACACTTAAAAAACTTACAATTTTGCATCGATAAATAGGCCTTCGACCGAGTTCCACCTCTCAACACATCTCCTTCATTAACATAAGGATCAATTAACAGGTGATACCCAATTACCCTCCCTTTGTTAGTGATAATCGTAATCCCATCATGATTAAGCATTGCTTTCAAGATCGATGAGTGAGCCCGAAGATTTATTGAAGATTCATTATCCTTATTTTGCTCTGAATAAACAATTAGCTCTTCAAAATCAATTGGCATAGGAAGATAAACCCCGCCATTAACATTCAACTTCTCTTTTAAAGCCATAATTACATCTTCTTGATCCTCAACAATTCCAATTAAATTACCATGACCTGCCTTAAGTGCCTCATCTATAATCTTTTCAAAAAAAGTGTTAATATTGACTCTGTAATGCTCATCACACTTTTCCGTGATCATCGAAGACAATTGATGAACTTCATTTTGAGAATATCCTTTTGGATCTTCCAAATTTAAAGAAATAATTAACCGTCTACTCAGACCCGCTAATTCCACTGTTTTTTGTCCTAAACTTTTGATATAAGCAATCGTAGTATTAGGAATTTCCTCTTTTAAAGCACCTACAGTCTGATTGTATAAAGAAGGACTTGTATCTGACATTTCAGCACTTACTAAACCATACTTTAGTTTTTTATCCTTTATTTCGATAAATATTATCCAGTTGTTTATTGCAAGTGGAGCACACAACTTTACTACATCTTTAAATTCATCAACCGAAAGTTCTGCTTCATTAATTAGTATTTCCTTATTAGGAATCGATTTAAAAAACTCCAAGTCATTAGTAATCAACACCTCTGGAAATAAAGCATGGCCTTCTTCATGATAATCAGATATTAAATTAATTAAAGCTAATATTCCTTCCTTGACTATCGGATCAGTCTGAAACTTTTCAAAATATAAAAAATCTCCAATAGATGAACTAACAGATTCAGTCAATGAAGAGTGCTTAATTTCTTGCATATCAATTTAGATTGGAGCGTTATAATGCTAGTTATATAAAATATCTGAATTCATAAGGTTTATTTATCAAGTTGTTCATTCTTTTTATGGTGGTTGCCAAGGAGCGTGCATAACCTAATGTAACAGGTAGTCTATCATACAAAGCATCATGATTCCAATTCATTTTGGTTAATCCCAGTATAGCTTGGCAATTTGCATCCCATCCAGAGTCACCAGTAAATCTGCGAATCAACAGTGGCGAAGGAATATTCTTCCCTTCCTTAAAGTAATTCTTTGTATTCAAAACTACATTTCCTTGTGTCCAAAGTAAGACTTCATGCCTACCAATTTGAACGTAGCTTCCTCTATTTAATGGATAATAGTCTGCCATTCTCCGTCCACTTCTTTCGACATATTTAATTCCTTTCCAATTCGTATCTTGAACTATTTGCAATAGCTCAAGATTTATGTTACTCGGAATTGCGTCCAAAGCCCCATCAATCTCACTCTGTGTAAATGGTGTAGTTTTATGCACAATAATCCTTTTAGGTCTTTTTCCAGCATGTTTTTTCTGGTAAAGTTCTAAACTTTTCGACATCAGTTTAAGCATCTCCCCTCTAGATAAAAAAGGATTATTGCCTTGACGTGATTCAATTTCTACAGCATCATATGCTACAAATTCAAGACCTGTCCCATCAGAATCAAATACCTGACTACAGCAGGTAGTAAATTCAAACTTATTTGTGTTAGAGTTCAGTCTCATTGCATAGCTGAGGCCAATAAAGGCTGAATCTTGGTCAATGGTGGCAAGTTTCCATGGAATTCCACCTGCTTTCACATAAAAAGCTATAGCAAGTCTCCACATTACGCTACATCTACATTTATATTTAATTGCACTATCGTTTATAACCTGGCTTGCAATATTTTGCATTGCCGCAGTTGCTTTAATAAAGTCGTGCAAATCAAAATTTTCCGGTAGATTTTCAAACCCAACAGACCATGATTCTGGCAGGTATATTATTAATATATCAAATTCGAATCTTTTTTTCGACATATCGCGGATGGCATTGCTAATTGCTTCACTCAATGAAATATGGGGAGGAACATCCTTTTTAAAAACTTCATTAGTCTCTAAAGCTATTGAAACCTGCTTATCAACCATCTCCACATTAGTCCTAAATATGTTTTTAAAACCAGTGAACTCCTCCAAATAATTTAATCGTTCTTTTGGTATATGATTACTTTGTAATTCATTTATTAAATTTTCGATAGTATTATAAGACCCTTGCGGATAAATACAGGCAACCTTTATCGTACTAATTGGATTAAGTTTAAAAGAGTAGGGGCCAAAATTTTTCAATCCCCTTAATGGATGGATGCTTTGAGCATTTGAAAATGCTTCAAAAATTAGCTTTGGCTCAGGTAGTGTTTGGTATGCCGAAAATTCCATAATTTAATTACTCCTTGTAAATGCAGTTGTTCTCGCTAATTTAAAATGCGCATTAATGCCTTTTATTTCAGAAAAAGCCGAAATAGATATTTCCTTCTTTTTTTGAAAAAAAACTTCTAACCATGAATTTAATATTTCGTCATATTTTTGGTTGTACCATCTCGCTGTAAATTCTTTAATATAAGGCGCAACTAAAGTATTGTCTTCTTTTATTTCTCCTTTCGAAGCTATAATAGTTGGTGTTAGCAACAATAATGGATTTGCAGAGGCATATTGAATGCTCACTTCAATACCAACTACCCATATTAGCTTTGTTTTTGGAATGATACCACTCAACGAAACAAAATTTCTCTTTAATGAGGAAAGTAACGGATCGGATAGTCTTTTAGGATCTACAAAAATAATATACCTATTATTACGTTTTGTAAATCTCAAAGGTTTTCCATTTATAAGTGCCTCAGAAACAGAGTTCGTTATCAATCCTTTCATTGAGGAATCATCATAAATAATATCTTTCTCTGTTACTTGATACATATCTAGCTCATAATCTCCATAGTCTGCGAAGGCCTTTTTAAAATCTTCATCAGAGCCAAAGCCAACAATGCCTGTTTTTTTTCTTATTGCTAATAGAGGCAGTTTAGATTCTTGTATTAAGTTTTTAATCGCTTTTGTATCGCCTGCTTCACATTTATATAATCTTGCGGTTGCAGGATATTTTAGTATTGGAATCGCATTCAAACGAATTATTGGATACTTACTTCCCTTTTTAGGAATGGGACTATTTGCTGTCCTTAAGTAGGATTGACTTAATTTATCTGTATCGTCTTTAGGAAGATTATCAAACCCCTTAATAATATCTGACCACGCTGAATCAAAGGTATCTATTTCGACTATCTCTGCCATTTTACCCGAGGCCTTTGCTGAAGATATTAAACCCAAAACATCTGGAAGAGGTTCAGATCCACTTCTAATAAACCAATACAGACCATTTGGATAACTATTTTCTTTTAAAATAGCCTCTTTTAGAACTTTCATTATAGAATTGTCTCTACCGCTATATCCCATAACGCAAAGCCCGTTTGTATCTAAGGATATTGATAGGATACTCTTCAAAATATCATCCTGTTCCTTCAACTCCTCGGTTGTGTTTTTTATCCTTTCTGAAAAAAAATCCCCATGAAGTTTTAGAATTAATGGCCTATTTCCCGCTTGGAAATACCTCAAAGCATTATTAGCGTTATCAAGGTCTCCGCAAAACCATTTTTCTAAACTCGATATGTTTTTGCTTGCGACATTTTCAAAGGCTTTATCAAAATTTGTTGTGAAAATGAGTTTTAAGAAGTCATTTTTTAATAAAACTCCCATTGCTTTATGCCCAAAAGACAATTCCATACCTCGAGTCTTTTCAGTTATATAATGACTCCGGTCTATAGAAGATGGGAACGCGCGTTCAAAATAATAAGAATATTCCTCTGGAGAGCCTAATTCTGGACATTCAGATTGCGAATCAAAATAATTTTGTATTTGATTAGTTATCCCAACATCACTTAAGTTAGTGTAAAGACTTAATGGTAGAGACTGTTCTGCACAATAAATCTTCCTTTTAAAATCCCAAATAAAATCCCCCGCCGTCGGAACTCCAGCAGAAAAGGATGACCCAGCTCCAAAAAGCCAAGCTAACCCTTTGGCTCGCAGCGGATAAAATTTAACAAATTCAGATAAAGGTATAGCCAAGAAAACAAGTTGTTAGGTCCAAAATACATTTAGTGTTAATTAGCTTAATTCCATTTAACACGAATAGTAAAAGTATAATATTTTTAATGCATTCATGTCTAAAAAGCATTTTGAAGCTCAAATATTTATCAAAGACACACAATGAAGAATATGATTTACTTTCTTAAGTCTTTTGTATTAGTAATATTAGCCCTATCCTCGTTTGAAGTCACCTAATTATCCCACATAGCTAGTTTTGATTGTACTATGTTTTTTAGCTTTTATATAGGCTTTAATTGAAAATCTCATCTGCCTCCATAATTGATACCTTAACCGAGGTTATGTATTTCATGGGGAGTGACGATTTAGTTATTCTTGTAGTTGCATATTTATTCCCAAAATAATATTATCTAAATAGAATTGAAGCGTAAAATACTTTTGACATTGGGTTATAGAATTGTTAAATCTAAATATTCTTTCTAAATAAGTAATAGCAATTACAGCTAAGACGTATTCTAGTCCAATGAGTTATTTGATGAGTAGCAATTTTTACCATTTGTAATTCATTGAAAATACGATGGTTATCCTAAGAGTTCGATTCTCTGTAGTCATTAAAAAGAAGCACTAAATTCAGACGAAATGTACAGAATAGTTGGCCTTTTTTGAAAAAAACCTTTGCCTTGAGAACATTCAACGATTCAGCAATTTTTATACAAAAAGCAGTCCATTAGCCTAATCATTACAATCGCCATTGGATTCACCTGAAAAATCCACAATAGCTGAAATGTTCAGCTTGTTCAGATAAGAATTTTGAAATATCCCCATTTTAATAAAAATAATTTGCTATGTTGGGTTATTCAATTGAAAACTAAATCTTATATATCTTACGCGGTCCAATTTTAAGGGTTAACGAATTTGCTAAGTCTCTCCGATATGCCGAATAAAAACAGATCAAAGATTGAAAATTCAAATTGGTTTATTTTTGTTGTATTTGTCATCTACATAGTGGTGGCTTACAAAAGCTCTGGTTACCATCATGAAGATGAACATTACCAGATTATTGAATTTGCCAATTATAAGTTAGGAATACTTCGAATTGATCAATTGGCTTGGGAATTTGAAGCTAAAATACGGCCTGGTTTTCAGCCATTTATATGTTTTTGCTTGCTTAAGTTATTTAATTGGATTGGTGTAACTGACGGATATAATATAGCCTTTTTGTTGAGAGCGATAAGTGCTATAGTGTCAATTTTTGTAATTAAGACGTTTGTCAATGCATACAAATCAACAATTGCCGAAAAATTACAAAGTTCTTTTGTTCTGCTTTCCTTTTTATTGTGGTTTTTGCCGTATATTAATGTTCGTTTTTCTTCAGAAAGCTGGTCTGGATTGATGTTTATGATTGTCCTTGCCTTCATCCAAAAGACGCGTTATAAGGAAAATTTAAGAAAGTATATTTTATTAGGAATACTGCTAGGCATTTCTATCCTTTTCCGATATCAATCGGCCCTGTTGGTGACAGGGGTTTTATTGTGGCTTATCCTGGTTTACAAAATAAACCCAAAGAATCTAATTGGCTTAATTGCTTCTTTAGGTTTAACAATTAGCGGGGGAATTTTGATTGACTTTTGGATGTATGGGGAGCTCACCCTTTCCATATATAATTATTTTTTTGTAAACCTGGTGGACGGTGTCTCCTCCAATTTTGGGGTATCTCCATTCTATCAATATCTTTATTATATTTTGTTTAGATCAGGCCCATTTGGTATATTCATATTGGTCTCTTTTGTTGTTCTTCTATATTATCAGCCCAAAAACATAATGCTTTGGACGGTCATTCCCTTTCTATTTGTTCATTCAATTATACCGCATAAGGAATTAAGGTTTTTATACCCAATAGCTAATCTGGTGCCGATTTTTCTCATTTTATCTTATCAAGGAGTATATAAGCGTTATAAACTCAGCCGATGGCGTATCATTGGCTCGGTAGGGTTGGTTTTCCTTGTAGTATTGAATATTGTTGGGCTGGTAGCTATTGCGTCTACAGGAGCTGGTAGCAATAAGACAGTCGTGACTGAATGGATACATAGACAATACGGTGATGAAAACCTTAATATTATTATAGTAAACGGGCAAAATCCATTTATTGATTGGGGTCCGCCAAAAAATAGTTATTACAGTAGTTCTAAGCTTAAATTGGATCACATAAGCTCGATCTGGCAGGATGATTTCGTTCGTCATAAAAAAGACGGCCAAGTGAACCTCTTGGTTATCTCGTATAACGATTTTACAGGTAGCCGGGCAGATCGCTTATTACGTAGATTTCATATTGTTGAAGTATACCGAAATATTCCAGAATTTCTGATTTATCTATATGAAATATACAATCCATCTCTTAACGATTTTGGCTTAAAGGTCTATGAGTTTAAATAGTTATGGCTTTCCCTCATAAAGATTAAACCCGCTTTCATAGCTATTAAAGTTATAATCAATAATTGTTTTTTGCCCTTTCACTTGTGGCCAGGGATTAATTACCCTATAAAAGAGAATGGGTTCTTTTAAGAAGTATGGATCCTCACACAAATATTGTATTTCTAAGGTTTTGTGAATTTTTAGGAAGTTTATAATTGGTAATTTTGGCAAGAAGTGCGCTGTAGTTTCTATTTGCTTATTTCCAATTTTAAATTCAATAGCTTTCACAGGACGATTTGAACTTGTGAATATATCTAGCAATATGGTATTTATCATAATTAAACTTAAGCCCAACGGCGCTAATATAAAACTTTTTGTGGGTAAGTGATTCCCTATTTTATAAGCCATATAGATGGCAATGATTAGATAAAGCGCGAGATAATATCTAAATGAGACACTCGTTGTATATAAGCACAATACACCAAAATAAGCAAAAATGAAAAATGAAAATTTAGCCTGATTTTTATGCTGTAAATCTTTTAATAGAAATCGAATGAGGTGTCCAATAAAGATAATACCTATTATTGCTCCGGCAGTTTGGACTAAGGCTGAACATTCATATGAATAAACTTGCAGAATGAATAAATAACCAGCAATGATTTGGAAAAAAGCAATTCCATGAAAAAAAATAAATAGTCCGCTAAAAAGAATAAGCAGAAACTGTATGAATTTTATTGGAACATTGATTCTTATGTTGTAGGATAAATCTGTAAGAATGATTTTGTGATATACTAAGGTCGATGTAGCTAACAAAGCTACAATTCCTATATAAATATATGCAACGTTAATAGAACCGCTAACATAACGCATTACTAAGAAAACTATAACTAGATTACACATATTTATGAACAACAGAATTAAAATCTGAATCTGCTCATTGGATTTAAAATATGCCGTCCAAAGTAAAACGCCTATAAATGCTGAGAAAGAGATACTTGAAAATATAATATGATTATAAGTACCCAAAGCATTGATGAATAAAAAAAGAAATATCCAAAGACCTCTTTTATTACTGTTTCTATTTGTGATTTTGATAAAGGAAATAAACAAAAGAGACATAAAAAATAATGTAAAGGAGTTAACTTCCCAGGCAATTCTAGGTGAGATCATAAACAGAGTTGACTGGCCAATTATTAAAAGAAAAATAGCTGTTGTTCTATAGCTTTTTTTGACAAATAAAGTATGGGCAGCTATTAGTAATCCTATTAAATTCAAAATCGCCCCACTAATTCTTAATTGTGCAACACCGGGTCCAAATAAAGTAAATACTAACTTGCTTAATAGCGCTTCAAGAATGCCAGTGTAGTTGTTCATACCGGTTAACTGATCAACGTGCTTATCCATAAAGTGAAAAGCTTTCAAACCAGACCAGGCTTCATCTGCATGCAGACCTGGGAACTCATCGAGTTTGTAAATCCAGAAGAATCCGAAATAAGTAAGAAAAAAGAAAATGGCAGGTATCAGAAAGATTTCCTTCTGCTTTGATTTTAGGAAATTAACAACATTTATCATTGCATAAAGATAATTATAAATAAAGATTAGATTTTTGCAGAAATTCTTTAAAGAGGGGAAAATGATTTATCTTTCATGCACTCTTAACGCTCAATATATGTTTAAAAATATCAGCACAATACCTTTTGTAAAGCATGTTTTGCTTAAATACCCAACAAAACCAGGTATTTTTCATCTATCAATAATTTTCCTTTCTTTATTATTTGTCTACTGGCAGGTACATTCTTTTAAATTTCTGATTGGTTGGGACGACCAATGGTTTGTCTTAAATCGGTATACAGAAGGTGGACTGAATTGGAGGAACATTTACTCTATTCTGAAAAGTTTTCATTATGGTCAGTATTCACCAGTAAATCAGATATATTATACGCTGCTTTATTATTTTTTCGGATATAATCCAGTTTATTATCATATAGCAGGGGTTATAATTCATTTATTGAATTCATTTTTAATCTATTATCTCGTAAAAAAAATATGCTTCCTGATTTCCTCATCGTCAAACTTAAAAAACAGTCAAATAGCATTTATTACGGCTCTTTTATTTGCGATTTCACCTTTTAATCAAGAACCGGTTGCCTGGGTTGCTGCGTCTAAAGTTACAATCTATGCTTTTTTCTATATCATTTCTGTTATTTTTTACTGTAACTATATCCGCTCTTCCAGACCCTTTTATTATTACTTAACACTCCTCTTTTTTTTGATCTCATTTGGTGCTAAAGAACAGGCTGTATCACTCCCTTTCTGTTTGATTCTGATTGATTATCTTAACAATAGAGATTTAAAAAATAAAATGATTTGGTACGAAAAACTCCCATTTTTCATACTCTCGCTTTTGTTTGGAATTGTGACCATACAATCCCAAGGAGTTGAGGTGATCGAAGACACCCATTTTTACCCTATGCTTCAAAGAATTGTCTTGTCTTGTTTTACCCTAAGTGAATACTTTACGAAATCGTTGGTACCAGTAAATTTATCCTACTTATATCCTTTCCCTTTTCGAGTCGATGACGTGATGCCTTTATGGCTTTGGATTTATCCAGCAGCAATAATTGGAATAATTTATTGTTATTATCCTTTTGTAAGAAAAAAATGGATTATTGCAGGTCTGGCATTTTTCATTATTCATATAGGACTAGTCATAAATATTTTTTCTCTTGCGCGATTTTCAGTGATCGCAGACAGATATGCTTATCTGGCAACTATTGGATTGTACTTTATACTTGGTTATCTGTTTATAAACGGCATGTATAATTCTAGGCATAAGAGACTGATACTTTGTGCCGGATTTATTTACTTTTCTTGTTTTCTAATTTACTCTTATATTCATTGCGGGGTATGGCTAAATACTTCGACGCTGAAAGACAAACTGAAAGGTACGATGATTAACAGAAGTGATTTTAAAATGTGGAAGAAGGAAAATTAACAGGAAATGAGAAAACAAGAATTAGTCAAAATATATTTAGGTTCATTTTTACTTGTAATCATCCTGTTACTGAATTTATATACCGCAGCAAATTATTATCATTTGGATAATATACCGTTAAGCACCTTTTATTTCTGGCAAGGAAACTGATTTTCTACCAGGCTTTAATGTAAAATAAATGCTACATTGTAAAATTTAACAAATACTAATTTCTAAATTCCTACATTCATTTAATTAATAATACATTTATGAACGACGCTCTACCACTCACTCACCTATTTTCATACTTGACATATCATATTGATTGTCAACAGAGTTCACCCGTAATGGCATCTAGTCGATGTGATATCCAATAATAACGCATCTTTCACAACATATTAACCGACCTGCTATTTATAATAGCAAACAATACCTGCTCAAAAAATCACGTGCAGTATTAAATTTTGTAAAACTGATTTATCAAAAAACAAACCAAGTATGAAAAAACGCTCTCTATTCGTAATGGCTACACTTTTTAGTGTTTGTCTTTTAATTTTTGCCTGCCGTAAGGACATCAAGAATATAGTTTATGATCAACAGATTTCTTCAGATATGTTGGAAATGGCAAAAATATGGCATCAGCGTCAAACTCAAAATGCTCCCGGAGAAATTAAGTTACGCCCACTTTGGAGAGACTCCTGGTCGGTTAAATCGTCTGATGGAAGTGAACAAATTGTAGTCCCCACGATGGAATATGATCTGGGTAATCCGCGGTACGAAGTTAAACGTGTATTCGTATTTTCAGCTAAAGGAAATCAAATTAAATCAGGAAATATATTTGAGTTTGTAAGTAATAGCTACAAAGTAGAGGATAATTTGAATAATCTAGTTTTACATAATAACGACAAATCAATTAATGGATTTACCGGATCAATTCTTCGATATGATATAAATTATTATTTAACTGGAAGTTCTGTATTCGAGAACGGAATTAAAACAGAGAAAAATTCGGAAATAACTCGAAATCCTGAATCTATGATCAAGAATAGTCAAATAAGTCTTAGAAGTGTTCGAGAGAAATCTATGGGAAGCAAAGGCTCAGGTATTCGTAATACCGTATCGGTTATTACCGAGTACACATTTAATCCAAATTGTACTTATTTAATAACGACATCAACAACCTGTACCGCTAATGGAGCCGAATGTAAAACCGTGATTGTAAGCATAACAGAATTAAGTTGTACTGCCCCAGGAGGAGGATCTGGTAGTGGCAGTGGATCAGGATGGGGTAATGGATCAGGGAGCGGGAGTGGGTCCTTTAGTAGCGGCATCATTAGTGGTGGAGGACCTATAGGAGGCAATGTAGACGTAACTGTTGTGATTCAATCTCTAAATACTGTTGATTTAGTGAAATTGTTAAAATGCTTTGCAAGTATCTCCAATACAGGCGCGACTTATAAAATAACTTTACATACTGATATACCAAAAAATGACGACCCGAATACAGATATTTCTAATTTCGAGCCTGGGCATGGATTCATTACGCTAACGAAAAAGAACGGATCAACAACAATGAGTAAAACTTTCGGGTTTTATCCTAAAGATGGAACTGGCACAGGAATTTTGAGCCTTTCAATGGGAGCCGTAGGAAGCGAAATCAATGACAATGGAGGACATGAATATAATGCAAGTATAAGCAAGGATATAACACAAAGTGCGTTTGAGTTAGCTTTAGCTACCGCGACTACAAAAAAAGACAAAAGTTATGACTTAAATGATTATAATTGTGTAGACTATGCTGTTGATGTTTACAATGCGACTCGGCCTGCAGCTGAACAGATTTCTGTTCCCAATGCTCAACTTCAGTCCGGTAATGTAACTATAACTATTGGCAGATCTCCAGGCAGCCTTTATACGAAGTTGAAAACAATGCAAACAGAAGGAAAACCAGGTATCGTGCTAGAGCCGGTAACTGCGCCAAAGACCGCGCCGGCAAAAACAGGTGTTTGCCCATAAACATAAATATATGCCTTATTTAACGAGAAATATTGGCCTACTAAATATCCTTACGGGGGTGGCATTTTGTCTTGTTGTTATATATGACACAAAAATATCAGTATTTATGTTTTTGTATTTACTAATCTCCGCGCTGACAATAACAAAGAATGCCGCCCCATTTGAAGAGTTACCGTACCTTTGCAATGCGATATATAACGGTTTAATTTTGCTTTCTCTCATAACCTTGATGTTTAGCGGATTTAAAAAAAACAGATACAAACGAATTGTTTGCGTAGTATCATCGTTATTATTATTTAGCATGCTATTTACGCCACTTTTTAATGACGGTTGGAATAACGGATTTGTGTTGTCGATGATAATCATTTTTGTTTTATTAAACTTAATGGCAATAACAGCCAACCTGTTATGCATCTACGTTCAACAGGAGAAACCTATTGATTAAGTGTATAAATTATAGATGAAAAAATTTTTTGGTATTTTTTTTATGTATCTCCTCTTCAGCCTCAATGTTAGTGCGCAATCATTATTTGAGTTTAAAGAGGATTTCGAGAAGTTGGCAGTTGGTAAATTTGCTGATATCGGAATAGATAGTTTGTTGAAAAAATATAACCATTTGCTTTATTTCTCTGATAAAGGTGCAATTTTAGCCGGGGTGCTTCAAAACAAATCAAGTGAGGAATTTTCTTTAATGGACTTCAGATTTAGCAGCCTATACGAACTTAATATAGATATGTTACTTCAAGATTCTGCCAGTAAAAAAAACCAATTAGGCTGTTTATTGGCCGCTGCAGTTTACGATAAATCTAGAATCCCATTTATTGAGGCAATACTAAAGAAAACAGACTATAAGGATTTCCGGGCAGCCTGTGCACTGATTTCATTACAATCAAAAGAAACAGAGCCGGTTATTAAGACCATTCTACATTATTCAAAAGAACCAATCGGAGCCTATTTGATTGAGCGCTTTTTAGAAATGGAAAGTAATTTGTTAGAGAAATTTGGAACCGACAATATAAATAGTACGAATACTGTCATTAGGTACTTAGCGATAAGATCATTGTCGAAAGGTAGGTTAACATCGGAAAAAGATAAATCGCTGCGAGATATAGCGGGAAGTCAAGATTCATTAAGGGGTTGGGCTATTGCTGTGCTTGCTGAATTTAATAGCAATCATATGGCTGGAATTTTGCAACCATTTATGAATGATACTGTTTTAAGGCCAATAGCGTTGAAGGCGGTTGCAAACAGTTCTTCGTCTGACGATATTCATGTGCTTGATAGCCTGATTGCACTTACCCCTAGCGATAGAGGACTGCTTGAGGCTTTGAAAGAGTCATCTAATATTTTATCCCAAAAGAAATGGCTTAAAATTATTAGAGAGCGAGAAATACCTCATGATTACTTCCCCTTTATTGAAAGAACTAAAATTATTGAAAATGATGAGTTATATGATGAGATTTGTCTCACCATCAAAAACACGACAAATTATCGTCAGATATTTCCGTTGTTTAACTACTTTTTGCAAAGAAAGGACGATAAATCCACGTCTTATCTATTAACCTGTCTTACTCAAAAAAAAATGAGTTCACTTGCTCGTGCTAATATTATTAGAGTATTAAGAGGTAGGGAAAGCGAGCTAATAAAGTCAGCTCTTCCCTCTCTTATGCAGGGTGCAACGAAAGAAGATCTAGATATATTAGAACTTCTGTTAGAGTATAAAAACTTTAACTTTAAATCCATGGTCAGTCAGTGGGTATTGGACGATACTATGGATACCGCATCAAGGGAATTATGTAATAGATATTTATTCTCTCTATGACACTCAAGTATTGGATTGTGTAGTGTAACTACAAATATGTTTCTTTAGACATCAATAGTAAAGCAAGTTTATGAAAGTTCTATTTTTTTTGTAAATTAGTATTATAGCAATTGCAGCTAAAACGTATTCAAGAGCAGTGAGTTATTCAGTGAGTAGCATATTTTAATATTTGTAATTCATTGAAAATATGTTGGTTACCCAGGGAGTTCGATTCTCGTCGGGACCACTGAAATGAGTAACAAAACGTATAAAAGCCTGCAAATCGATGATTTGGAGGCTTTTTTTGTATTGGGGTGCGCATTTTCAAAATGCTGACTCACTACAGAATATGTAGTAGGGACATGGTCCGGTCAAAGGTTTCCGAAGGCAAATAAAAGTCCCCGATGATCACCGTCGGGGACTCAAAACCACAGCATGATTTAAAAGCCGTACATTCCGCCCGACACGGAAATTTGCTCACCCGTAACCCACGCGGCATCATCGGAAGCCAGAAATACGGCTGCTTTCGCAATATCTTCGGGCTTACCTCTGCGACCAAGTGGTGTGTTGGCAATAAACATTTTTTCATACTCACTGCCGGTAGTGACGCCCGCACTAGCTGCACCTTCTGTTTCTGTAGCACCCGGCAAAATAGAATTGATGCGAATCTTTTGGATACCCAGTTCTTTCGACAAAGAGATAGTTATGGCATCTAAAGCCGCTTTAGTTGCGGAATATAACGAGGCTCCCGGAAGAGGCATCTTGCTTGCGCCTGAGCTGATATTGATTATATTGCCACCCTTATCACCAAACAATTTTAAAGCTGCCTGAATAGTTTGTATGGGACCAAGTACATTGACATTAAAACTATTATGAAAAGTTTCTGCTGATATCTGTTCAATAGGTGCATATCCCTGATAAACCGCGTTATTTACCAAAATATCCAGGCTGCCGAATGCCTTATTAGTTTCCTCAAACAACCTGTTTACATCAGCTTCTTTAGATACATCGGCCTGTACCGCAATGGCTATGCCTCCGTTGTCAGTAATTTCCTTCACCACTTTATCTGCACCTTCTTTACTTGAAGCGTAATTCACAACTACCTTTGCGCCTTCTGCCGCAAAGTGTTTGGCGATAGAGGCACCTATTCCTTTCGAAGCACCGGTAACTACCGCTACTTTGTTTTCTAATTTACTCATGATTTTTATGTATTAATATATCCAAAGATCCTGACTTACAGGGAACTGGATATTGATATGGATCATTAAGTAAGCTTGACCCAGATCAAGTTAAGGCGATGACCTTAATCACTTTAATCGGATAAGGAATTGTAAAATAACAACTTAACAAAGATGCAAAAAAGCAAAGCAGTTAAATGCTAGAGCGGTCACTACTGCTTATATCGATTGAGATTAGATTTATTTAAAAGAATTTTTCTTTAATCTGCTCAAAGTTTCCGGGGACAAGCCCAGATAAGAAGCGATCATGTTTTGCGGGAACCGTTGTAGAAACTGCGGATAATTGCTGATCAAGTCCTCGTAACGCTCTTCAGCGGTATAGATCATAGCGGCCTGCATTCTTTTTTGTGTTGCAATGGTGTTATTTTGACTAATTACGTTGGACATCGCTGAAAAGGCAGGTATATGCTTAAGAAACTCCTCAATTTGAGCATTGGTAGATTGCAGCACCTCCAGATTCTCCAGCGCTTCAATATTAAAGCGGCTTGGCGTTAACAGGTAAAAGCTTTCAAAATCCACTATCCACCAGTTTTCCAAAGACAATTTCAGTATATGTTCATGCCCTTTGTCATCTACCGTAAAGGTCCTGGCGGATCCTTTTACAATAAACGCAATATATTTGCACACGTCCCCTTCCTGTAAGAAGTATTGTCTTTTTCGAAGTTTTTTGGGTTTAAAATGTGCCATTAACAAATGCTTGTCATCCTCTGAGAGCAATTTGCCAGATGTTTCTTGAATGTAATAGAAAAGCGTCTCAAAATTTGACATCGTTCAAGTATATAATTATTCGCAATTTACTCAAGCTTCCTGATAAAAGAACAAGAAAAGCAAACATCTTAAATCACTAAGTAAGCCATGACTGTGTATCAATCGGAGAAAGTTTGAACTTCAACAGGAAAAGGTTACTTTAGAGAACATAATGGCTTCTTCTGTTGCTAAGCACTTAAACCAACTTAAATGATAAATGAACGTTTCGAATGTGAAATTTTAAGAGCTAGCAGGATTAGGCTATTGCAATTAATGGAAACAAGTAACTACGAAATATTATTTAAAATTCCAGAGGGTTTTAACAATAATATAATTTGGCAAATCGGTCATTGTATTACTTCTCAACAGAGGCATATGTATATGCGTAGCGGGTTACCAATGTATATATCTAAGGAATTCATGGAGTCCTTCAAAATTGGATCGTCTCCGGGTTCTTGGAAAATTACTCCGGATGTTAACGAGGTGAAACATTTATTGATTGATACAGTTAACCACCTTGAATCCGATCTTGAATCCAGATTATTTGTCAACTATAACCCGTTTGAGTTACCCATCGGAATTCAAGTGAAAAATCATGTCCAGGCTTTACAAGCCGCTAATTATCACGAAGCGGAGCATAGTGGGAAGATTTTTACGTATTTGAAGTTGTTAGTCAAAGAATGACGTACTCAATATGATCTTTCTATACGGTAGTGCTTTCTGAATTGTGAAGTAGACACTTTTCACAACTAAAAGAGTTGGGAGAAGTGTCTACTGGAAAGATTGGCTTATAAGGAACTACCGCCAAGGGTAGAATATAAGTTGTCTGAAAAAGGCTTAGCTAAAACCCAAATGGTTGATTTGATGACCTTCTTGTTATTCAGAATTAATGAACTAACACAGAGTTGATTTGCTGATACAGTGCTTCTTTGTCGCTTGGGCGTAAAGCCTTACTTACGGCTACCTTTCCCTCTTTATCAAAAATGAAATACTGGGGGTAGTATTCAGCTTTATCCTGGTTGTCTGCCAATAATTCTTTCCATAGCGGGGCTATAGTTTGTCTGTTCTTACGGAAGTGTACTCCTGTTAACCCGTTTACTTTAATGAACTCTTTCCAGATGGCATCGCGATCTTCCTCATCCATATCCAGATAAAGAAATATAACATCCTTATTGGTAAAAGCAGATTTGAGTTGAGGCATAAATTTAAGCTCCTCTTTGCAGGGGCCACACCATGTGCCCCAAACATCAAGATAAACCACTTTGCCTTTATACTTAGCTATAACATCATAAACTGATTGTATTTTGTCGTAATCCTTTAAAACCACGATATCAGTGTTTGATTCGTTCTGAGCAAGCATTTGCCTTAATGAATTTACTTTTTGATCAATCTCCTGATTAAATTTGCTTTGAGGAAACCGCTTTTTAAATACTTCTGAAAGCGCAGCGATTTGCCTTAGGTCTTTGTCATAGTACAAGTTTATGATCTGCTGATATGTATACTGTTCGGTAACTGGTTCAGGAAAGTTCTTGGTACTGCCCACCCACCTCCAATATGGCTTTCCATATTTTTTTACTACTACATTGGCACTATCTAAACTGATCCCATAGTACGGTATCGGTTCGGTGGGCTTGATGTTATCTTTTTTAATCTTTAAAAAAGCTTTGGTTTCCAGGTACCGGAGATAGTTGTCGGCAAAGGAGTAATACTGAAGACCAGCAGGAAAAACTTCAGGTTTAATGATGCTATTATCAAAAAGATTAATAATCATGCTGTCGATAGCAGGCTTATTGTTGAGCTGTGTTCTCGCAAAATCATTTAGATAATTGTAAGCAAGATATTTTACTTCTGATATGATCAGCTTTTTGTTCTTCAACGAAATTTTTGAGGCCGTTATGATATCGATTTTTTCATCTCGTTTAGCAAGATAAGGCTGGATCAGCTTAGCATTCAATTCAGTAAAATTAAGACCTCCATAAAGATGTGCTGCCTGTTCTTCCATAAAGGCCGGATTTTCCATTATGTTGATTTTTTGCAGCAGCTTGTTTTCCAACAAAGCAGTACCTGATAAGAGCTCAAGGTTTTTATTATTTTCGTTTATACTAGCTGTTAAATTTTTATTCCTGGTGATCAGAAGCGTGTAAAACTGTCTTTGAAAAATCAAGCTGACAAAATTTTGTGTTTCAGTAGGTAGGGTGATATTGAATGTGCCATTTTTCGCTACAGGAATAGATATAGAATTCTCTTTATGAAAACCGTATACCAATGGAATGTTGACGACTAGATCTTCTTTGCCAGTATAATTTAGGATTTTTCCCATAAGGTTAAACTGGGCCGAAGCCTGTATAACAACAAACATTAAGCACAATAGAGCAATATTTTTTTTCATACCTGATTGTTTTTTAACACAATAATAACCTTTAGATGAACTGATTTATTAAAATGTGATGAACAACGGTAAAAATGTGATGAATCAGAAAACTTACTCAATGAATGAACTCACTATCCTTTCTTTTTTAGATCCTTAACGATGTATTCAACCCACTGCTTTCCTGGTATTTTGAGTTTAACATCAGGACTAAAGCCGGCCTCATCAATTGGATTTTTATCGGTCCAGCTCGATTTTGAAACGGGCATCATTAGAATTAGCTCTTTACATGGAAGTGGAGTTGTTGAAGTTGGGCCTTCATAATCCATCATTCCTACACTATTTGAACCGTATCTTGTGGTTTTTTTGCTTTGTTTCATCAATTGAAAAAAGTATTCTGTAGAACTCCCGCAAAGTTCATCAGTTATTAGCGCTACCCGGGAGGGATTGCCGAGAACAGAATCAATTGGAATAGTTAATCCAGGAACTTCATAAAAGGTACTTTTAGCGGTCGGGAGCTCCTCGTAGATTTTTTTGAGTGTGCTTATATATTCATCGGGATAATATTTCTTTGCATCCTCGGGCAAAGGATTTTTTACAAGAGATTCAAGCTCCGATCTTTTAATCTGGACATTGTCTTTTGATATGCGAAGTAAGGGGGCGTCCTGTTTAATGGGATTGGTTATTACATAAGGCAATAGAAAGCTCCAGCCGGAATTGCCTCCTCCATTTCCACGGAGATCGATGATCAGGTACTTACTATTTCTAATAGCTTTGTCGTTTGTTGCAACCAATTTCTCGATCTTACTGTCGTTGTTAAAGAAGGTTGGAATTTTGATATAACTGGTTTCTTCATCTAACTGATTAAAATCTAATCCATTGTTATTATTCTTCCATGTGTTTAACTCCCTTTTTTCACTAGCCGTCATTTCTCTTGGTGAAATCCTTCCAAAAAGTGAAAAATTCCATAATTGCAATAAGCCGCCTCTTTGCTGAGCATAAAAATCTATGCTGTTCAACACATTGTATTGTTGTAACAGATAACCCTTTTTGTGGGGTTTTAGTTTAAAATAAACCAAACCTTTTGGAAGCTTTTCATCCTTTGCTTTAAGGATAATGGCCTTGTATTCGTTATCTGGAAATATCTTTATTCCCAGGGTGATTGAGCTGTCTGGATTGGTCCATATACCTTCAACGCTATTGTCAGGTTTCAGGATTTTGAAGTAAGATTCATCAATGTCTTCTTTCTCATTGTCGTAATCATTTTTATTCAGGTAGGATAATGAGAAATGTTTGTCCTTAAAAAATCTTATATAGTCTTTTATGAGGTAGAAACATTTTTTTGCATTGCTTTCATTTCCTGCCTTTGCACGTAGACTGGTTATTAGATTATCATAATCAGACTTTGTCTTTTCATCCACTTTAGTGGGGAAGCCAGCATAGTTGATTTCAGTTTTAACAATGGTTTCATTTAAATTGTCCAGACAGTTACACGATACCTGTTGTGCTATTAGTAAATAAGGGAATGCAAGGATGATAAGAAGGGCGCTCAATTTTTTCATTGCGGTAATTTGGTTGAGGATTAATATATTAAAGATGTCAGGTTTTTAGTTTTTATTACAAGCCTTAAATTAGATAAAAAGCGTAAGATTATTAGCCCAAAAAATTGTCACCAGAATAGAAATGATGTAAATTGCGCAAAAATTAATTATGAGCCCAGTAAACGTTATTCCTGAATACAAGAATTTTAGTGAGTTTTATATTCAAGCGGTTCTTCCTTACAAAGAATTAAATCCAACTCATATTAGGTTAGATGGAAAAATGCTAGGGAATACAAGAAATTTTTCAGCTTATTTTTGGTATTTAGATAAAAAATGGAAAGTTGGCGCTGATACGCACATTGATCGACTGAAACTGGCTTTTGAAGCATGCAAAGCAAGTGACGAGCCATTCGTAGTAAAGTATACCAGAGATAAAAAGGGAGAATATTTAGAGATTAAGGGGCAACCGATAAGGGATAAGAAGTTCTATGTTTATAAAGCGTGAGAGAAGTAAGGATCATAAAAAAACCTTTAGATGAAGATCTAAAGATTTTAAATTCATAACATCTTTAATCAGTCGAATTACTTTAATTCGTCAAGTTTTACGCTTTTCAAAAATGATTCTAATTCCTGAAGACTGTATCCTGTTCCATCCAAGCTTACAGAATACCTGTCTTTGTAAAGGAATTTGATAGATGAGCTAACTGAGCTTTCAGATTTGGTTTCCTCTGTTATAGAACGAATGCCATTAACGTCTACTGTTTTAGACACAGTTCCATTAGATTCTGATTCTCTGTCCATACTTAGTGTCATGGCCATTAAAGAAATAATAGCGCTTCCAGATTCTCCTGCGCCATCAATGATGCCAACTTTTACATATTTACTGTCGTCGCCATATTCAGCTTCAATAGTGCTCAGGCCACTTACAGCATAACCGCCAGCACTAAAGCTTTTTCTTTTCAACCCGTCGAGTGTTTCTGGTACTGCAGCTTTCAGCTGCTCATTGGTTAGGGGTGTTAGTTTTTTTAGTTCAGCGGTCATCTCCTCCATCTTATCTGCGGATTGAGCCACCTTATTCAGATTACTGACTTTGTCGATAACACTGCCAGTCCCTGAATCACTTTCTTCTTTTTTTTGATTACCACAAGAGAGCATTAAAAATGCCATGCCTGCTAGTATAGATTTTTTCAGCATAGGATTATATTTAAATGTTTCCGAATGTAATAAATATATCAGAATTAGTATGTTAAATTCTGATGAATATTTTATCTAATTGTTTAGCTGACAGTGTGTTTGTTTCCATATGTTCGCTTTATTAAGGTCTTTTTCATTATAATTGCTAAGTTTACTTCAAAATGAACTTTAATCCAAACCTAAACCAAGTGATTGTGAGTAGTTAAGCCCTAAATGCCTGTCAATATTCAAGGGCAAATTGTTTTGTGATCTTACTTTACTTTTTTTTTGGCCGGGAGCCACATTAACCCAATATTTTTATGCTTAAAACTAAATACTTTAAAATTTACCTTGCTGTATTCTCAACAGTTTGCACTTCTGTTGTATTTTATGCCTGCAAAACGGTAGTGCCTAAAACGCCTGCTACTCCGGCGTCTAGTGTTGCTAAACCAGCAAAACCTGCCCGTATCCTGGTGTTTTCAAAAACCAAGGGCTTTTATCATGCTTCTATTCCGGCTGGTATTGCTGCTCTACAAAAGCTTGGTAAAGAGAATAATTTTATTGTAGATACAACTAAGAATTCAGCTTATTTTGTTCAGGATAGTTTAAAAAACTACAGTGCTGTAATCTTTTTAAGCACCACTATGAATGTATTAAATGCCGATGAGCAGGTAGCTTTTGAAAGGTATATTCAATCTGGTGGTGGTTACGCCGGAGTTCATGCTGCGGCAGATACAGAATACGATTGGCCTTGGTATAATAAGCTTGTTGGAGCTTATTTTAAAAGCCATCCGGGTAATCCTAATGTGCGTAAGGCAACTATTGATGTGATTGACACGACCCATATATCGACTAAGGGCTTGCCAAAAAGATGGGACCGCACAGACGAATGGTATAACTATAAAAGCATACAAGACGATATAAAGGTGCTGGCTAAATTAGATGAAGATAGCTACGAAGGCGGAGAAAACGGAGAGAACCATCCTATTGCCTGGTACCATGAATTCGATGGCGGCCGCGCTTTTTATACAGGCGGCGGACATACCGACGAAAGCTTTAGCGAACCATTATTTTTAACTCACCTCCTTGGGGGTATTAAGTATGCCATTGGTACCAACGTTGCATTGGATTATTCAAAAGCATACGCAGTTAAAAAGCCAGAGGATAATCGTTTTACTAAAACCGTTTTATCTAATGATTTAAATGAGCCTATGGAATTATCTGTAGCTCCGGATGGCAGGGTGTTTTTTATTGAGCGCGCCGGTAATTTTTACGTATACAATCCTGCCGATGGTAAAACTACATTGGTTTACAACTTTCCTGTGAAGGCTGTTGATAAATACCTAAATGGTTTGTTGGGGATGACTATTGATCCGGACTTTGCAAAAAATAACTATTTGTATTTCTTTTATACCGCCTCTGCAGGTGATAAATACAAACAGCATATTTCTCGCTTTAAAATTAGTAAGGAAAATGAGCTTGATCTTAAATCTGAGCAGGTGATTATAGAGGTCCCAATTGATCTTGAAGTAAGTGCTCATACAGGTGGTTCTTTAGCCTGGGATAAGTACAAGAATCTATATATTTCAACCGGGGATAATACTGTGCCTTTTGAATCTGATGGTTTTGCTCCTATTGATAGAAGAGATAATCGTTTAACATTTGATGCAGAAAGATCGGCAGGAAATACAAACGACTTGCGCGGCAAGATCCTGCGGATTCATCCTGAGGCAGATGGAAGTTATACCATTCCTGAAGGGAATTTATTTGCTAAAGGAACACCAAAAACACGTCCGGAAATTTATGTAATGGGTTGTCGTAACCCTTATAGAATGTCTGTAGATCCTGAAACTTCTATCGTGTATTGGGGAGAAGTTGGACCAGATTCTGGTACTGATGGTTTACAGGGGCCACGTGGATACGATGAATTTAATCAGGCAAAAAAAGCTGGAAATTATGGCTGGCCATATTTTGTTGGTGATAATAAGGCTTATAAAGAGTATGATTTTGCGACCAAAAAAGTAGGAGATTTCTTTGATGTAAACGGTCCTGCAAACAATTCCCCATATAGTACCGGTGCTCAAATATTGCCACCGGCTCAAAAAGCGATGGTGTGGTATCCTTATAACAGATCAGAAGAATTCCCTGCTTTGGGACAAGGCGGAAGATGTGCTATGGGCGGGCCTGTATATCATTATAATGCAGCGCTTAAATCCGATACTAAGTTCCCTGAGTATTATGATAAAGCACTTTTTATGTACGATTGGATGAGAAACTGGGTGTTTGCAGTGCGTCTGGATGAGAATCAAAACTATGTACGCATGGAGCCTTTTATGGAAACTAATGGCGATTTTAGACGCCCTATTGATATAGAGGTTGGGCCAGAAGGATCATTTTATATGTTGGAATATGGATCTGTATACGGGATAGATAATGTTGATGCGCGTTTGGTTCGTATTGATTACAATGGTGGAAACCGTGCTCCGTTTGCTAAAATTGAAACCAAAGATACTATTGGAATTGCTCCATACAAAGTTGCTTTTACCTCGAAGAGCTATGATAATGACGATGATGATAAACTGTCGTACGAGTGGAGCTTTGAAGGAAACAAGATCGCATCAACAGAACAAAATGTTAACTATACATTTCAAAAAAACGGCATATACAACGCTATTTTAAAAGTAACTGATGCAGCGGGTAAAAGCGGGTTGGATACGGTTGTGATTAAGGTAGGTAATACGATGCCTCAGGTAGCCATAATTACAACAAGTAATAGTTCTTTCTTTTTCCCTAAGGCAACTAATTTTAATTATAAAGTTGATGTAAAGGATAATGAAGATAAGGTGATAGATGCAAAAAAGGTAAAGGTGAACCTTGATTTTATTGCAAAGGTAGAAAGCAATCAGGCGCTGGTAGGTCATCAGGAGATTACACCTACATATAATTTTGGTAAATCTTTAGTTGCTAAAAGCGACTGTAAAGCTTGCCATCAGATAAATGGTAAATCAGTGGGTCCTTCGTTTATGCAGGTTGCACAACGTTATACCGGTAACAAAGATGCAGTAAGTCGTTTGGCTAAGAAGATCATTGTTGGAGGTGGCGGTGTTTGGGGAGAACATGCAATGAGTGCACACCCTCAGATTTCTAATGATGATGCAACTGAGATTGTTAAATATATTTTAAGCTTAAATGCCAAAAAAACTAATGCTGCGTTGCCACAACAAGGAGCCGTTGCTTTAAAACAGCATTTAGCTAATAAGGATCAGGGTAGGTACATTTTCTCTGCGTCGTATACTGACAAGGGCGGGGCGATAACTCCTTTAACAAAAAAAGAGACGATTGTGTTGCGTCCGGCAAAAGTACAGGCAGAAGATGCAGATGTTTTTAATAACGTAGATAAAAATGACAGGTATGTTGGTAGCATCCATAACAAGTCTTATATCGTGTTTAAAAATATTGACCTTAGGAACATTAATAAACTTACCTATTATTATGCTTCGGCAAATCATAGTGGAACTATAGAGGTGCATATCGATTCTCCAAAAGGAGAAATAATTAGTACGGCTAATTTTACCTCAACAGGTAAGTGGGAAAAGTACACTGAATTAAGCACGTCTGTAAAAAACCCGGGGGGTAAACATGATCTTTATTTTGTGTTTTTAAAGAATACCCCACCAAATAGAGATTTGATAAGTATAGATTGGATCAATTTCGAATAAATACCTCATGGCAAAGTATATTGTATTTTTATCGCTGATGTTTTTGGTTCCGTATTGTAATGCGCAACAGGTGATCCCATTATATTCAGGTAAAATACCAAATGCCAAGCCTATATCAAATCAAGAGCAGAGGATCGGTAATCCAGACGTAGATAGTCTTACTTCTAACGTGTCTGTTCCTACTCTTTCTGTTTATTTGCCCCCAAAGGGTTTGGCAAATGGAACTTCTGTTATCATTTGTCCTGGCGGAGGATATCATGTGCTACTTACAAAAAGAGAAGGCAGCGATGCAGCCAGAGCATTTGCGAAAATGGGGGTAACGGCTTTTGTATTAAAGTATAGGCTGCCGAACGATAAGATAATGTTGGACAAGTCTATCGGGCCTCTGCAGGATGCCCAACAGGCAATTAAGATAGTGAGACAGAGGGCTAAAGAATGGAACATTGACCCCAAAAAGATAGGTATTCTGGGGTTTTCTGCCGGAGGCCATCTTGCCGCAACTGCGGGAACACATTTTAATAAACCAGTTATTGAAAATCGAGAAGGAATTAGCGTTAGGCCAAATTTTATGCTGCTTATAAATCCGGTGATCTCTTTTACCGACAAGATTGGTCATATTGGATCCAGAGATAATCTTCTTGGCCCCTCTCCAACAGAAGAAAAGATAAAACTTTACTCCAATGAGTTGCAGGTAACAGAAGAAACGCCGCCAACGATTTTAATTCATTCGGATGCTGATCAGGTTGTACCTGTAGCCAATAGTGTTGAGTTTTACAGAGCGCTTAAAGAAAACAAGGTATCTGGAGAATTGCATATTTACGCAAAAGGAGAGCATGGGTTTTTAACTGCTCCTTCTTTTGATGAATGGTTTGGGCGATGCATTTTCTGGATGAAAAGCATGTCTTTGATCTGATACTAAAATAAAAAAGAATATTAGGATATATTTGCTGTATGTCATCACATCATATCATTCGGGAAAAACAAGAGCCGGCACTATATATCCACTATTTAGGGGACTTTAATGAAGAATATTTAGGTCAGCTGCTGGAATGGAGCCCAACTTTAATCGTTAGCGCTGCGGTTTATGAAAAGGCCATCAGTCTTGGCTTAAAGGTGGATATTGTGGTCAATTCAAATGACCAGGATTTTCAGGAAAATACAAAAGTAATTCATGCTAAATCTGAGGAATTAGATGCTGTTTTAGATTATTTGATTGCTGAAAAATACCCTGCAGTAAATGTTATTGATTCAAAAAGCGACTTAAGGGAACTGGGAAGTTATATTGATGCGATAAACATTGTGGTATTTACTGAAACTGAAAAATCATACGCTATTAAATCGGGATTTAAAGTATGGAAACCCAAAGACAGCATTTTTAATATTGAAGTTGTCTCTTATTTTGAAACAAGTAATTTAAAGCAAACAGAAAATAATACTTTTGAGGTAATAAATGATGGATTTGTGGAGTTCCTATTCAACGTACCATATCTGTTTATTAGTGAGGTATTGTAATTAGATAAAGAAGCTTTTATGATAATTTTAAGGAAAGCAAAAGAAGAGGATATTGCCACTATTCAGGATCTGGCAGATAGGACATGGCGAATTACGTATGCCGAATATCTTTCAACCGAACAGATTGATTATATGTTAGAGAAAATGTATAACCGGGGAGAATTGCTTTCGCAATTGGAGAAGGGGCATACATTTTTGATAGCTGAGGAAGATAATGAAGACCTGGGTTTTGCAGGGTTTTCGGTTATAGAGCCTGAAAGCCATGCTTATAAACTACATAAGTTATATGTTTTGCCCCAAACGCACGGAAGGGGTGTAGGTAAGCTATTGATAAACGAAGTTTTTAACCTGGTAAAAAGGGCGGGCGGTAAATCACTTCAGTTAAATGTTAATAAGAACAATAAGGCCAAAGACTTTTATGAAAGAGCAGGTTTTATAATAAAAGAAACCGTTGTCCTGGATATCGGAAACGGTTTCGTTATGGACGATTACGTCATGGAGAAACCCATCATATAGACCTAGTTATTTTCCAGTTTAGGAATTCTTGTTGGCGTATCAATACCTTTTATAATGCTTATTGCGCTTTTGGCAATACCTTTAATGGTCGACAATATATTGTCTGAATCAAGGGTACTGTATTCGTCTTTTACGGTGTGATAAAACTTATCGGTATCTATTTGATCTGTGCTTATCGTATGTGCCGGAACGCCAAGAGCAGCTAATGTAGCATTGTCGCTTCTATAGAATAGATTTTGTTGTGGGTAAGGATCAGGGTGAAAAGTAAATTCTGTTCCTTTCAAGTTTTTCTGTAAGATCTGGCCAAAATCTGATTTATCATAGCCTGTTATAAAGGCTGTGTTTTTACCAAATTTACTGTCTTTACCAATCATTTCTATATTAAACATGGCTACAACATCGTCCGGATTTAATTTTTCCGAGAAATGCCTGGCACCAAAACCTCCAATTTCTTCTGCTGTAAAGGCTACAAATATTAGGGTGCGCTCATTATTGTTTAACTTCTTGTAATACTTGGCTAAAGCAATCATTGCTGTTGTGCCTGATGCATCATCATCTGCACCGTTTGCAATGCTGTCTTGTCCATCAGCTTTAATTATACCAAGGTGATCATAATGTCCTGAAAAGATGACCAATTCTTTGGCTTTTGATTTTCCGGGAATCATCCCTGCAACATTGAATAAAGGCATTTTTGCAAAAGAGTTTTTCAAGTCTACTTTAAAATCGCTTGCTACAGTGTCCTTATCAAGGACAAAAACAAGAGCAGTTGACTTGGCATTTAAATCTTTTTCGTCCAATATGCTTCCTTTGTCAAAGTATCCTTTGATTCTGTTAAAGGCATCTGCAAATTTTGCATCAACCAATATCAACTGTTTCTTGCCGCTTCTGCTAATTGGTCTGAACTGATCCATAAAAGGCTTAGAGGGATCAAGTTTTATCCATCCATCGCTGTTGGTGTTGTCAAAAGTTAGGTTTTCTGAGGTATTCCCAAATACCAGGATGTTTGCCGGATCAATGTTTGCGCCATCAATTGTAACAGAGGTGGCCTCAGGTTTCAATTGATATTTGAAGAAGGATTGGCGATAACCATTTTCTCCTTCAAGCGGTTTTAGCCCAATACTTTTGAACTCAGATTCTATAAAAGTTGCAGCTTTGTCTATGCCTGGTGTAAATGTACCCCTGCCTTGCATGTCATCACTGCTAAGGGTTTTGATCAGTCTGTCGACATAATCTTTTGTAATTATTTTATTGATGTCCTGTGCATTTGCCTGTTGTGCAATTAGAAGCACAAAAAAGAAGTAAAGAGCTTTTCTCATATATGTTAGTTAGAATTCAATGCGTTTTTTCTTCTGTTTATCTCTGTTGAAACACGTGTGTCATGAACGCCATCGATAACAGTTATCTCATAGTCTTTGTCTTTATCAGATTCGTACATCTGGACAGTTTCTATATTTTCTACAGATCTGTCATATGGTCCTCTGCTGCTCATCAATTTAACAAAAACAGGTAAGCATTCAAAGAAAATAAATAACAAGCCAATAAACGTTATCGCGAGTGAAGTATTTACATCTTTTTTACCGTTGGGGCTGATACTTAACTGACCTAAGGCAGAGTTCCTGTCGGCAAAGCCTGCAATACTGGTTAAGCTATCCAGTTGTTTGCTGGTATATAGTTTCTCACTCATCAGGCCATCAAACTGCTTTCGGTTATCTACAAAATCTTCGAGTTTTCTAACTCCTGCCGATAGGGTGTCCAAGTCTTGTTCGCGCTGCTTCAATTCTGCTTCTTTTCTTTTGGCGTATGGGCCATAGCCCATAATTCCGGAAGTTTCGGTTGTTTTGTTTCCAAAAATTTCGAAGTTTAGCTTTTGTCTGTCTGTCTTTATCGCACTCTCCATAGAGTCGCGCTGAGCCTTGGTTTCTTTGAGTTTAGCGAGTTCAATTTTATACTTATTGCCAAAGGCAATGTTTAACGTATCGATTTTAGAACGCTGATTGTTTAGATAAGTGACCTTTAAACGTTCCTTGATCTCTTTGTCGAATATTTTTAATTCCAGTGGACGGGATATGACAATCCCGATCATGATGGCTAATAAAATACGTGGGGTGGCCTGTAATAGCTGTTTGCCAGTGGAAGCACTTTTATTAATGCTGGAGACTATATAGCGATCCATATTAAAAATAGCGAGCCCCCAGATTAAGCCAAAAAGAAAGGCAAAAGGGAGTGCTGTTGAATCTCCTTTAAAAACAAAATACATGGCATAACCACCAGAAAGTGCGGCAAACAATCCGGTAAAGAAAATGGTGGCTCCGATGCCCACATATTTATTGTGCTCCGTAGGATGCTTTTCCAGGGTAGCAATATGTACTCCTGAACAAAACCAAAAGAAACGAAATATTGAATTCATGATGTTAAAGCCAAAGTTAGCAAAGACTTACTATTAAACGCCCGACATACTTAGTTGTTACAGTTATTCACTTTTTTGTAATGTTTCCTGCCACAATTATGGATACTTGCGTAACTTTATCTAAGTTTGAAAAAATCGAAATAATATGATTAAGGAAATAACGGTTGAGGAGCTTAAAGCAAAGATTGATAATAACGAAGATTTTCAATTGATCGATGTTAGGGAGCCATTTGAGTATGAAACATCAAACCTTAACGGATTGAATATCCCTTTGGGAGGTATTTTAATTGAAGCAGATAAAGTTGCTACTGATAAACCAGTAATTATGCAATGCAGAAGTGGCAAAAGAAGTGCTGCGGCTGTAATGCAGTTAGAGCAACAACTTGGTCTAACCAATTTGTATAACCTTAAGGGAGGCATTCTGGCATGGCAAGAGGCGTTTGATCCTGATATGCCTGTTTACTAGGATATGGGTAAGAAAATCGCTTTAAACGTTTTTTATAACCTGGGAGTTATTCTGTCGGGTTATGGGATATTTTGGGCTTTTAAAAATGAGAAATATCTATTCGTAGCTCTTTTTGTAGTTACTGCTGGGTTTTTTCTATACCAAAAGCTTCAGCTCATAAAAGAGATGAGAAGTAACCTTAAGAAGTAATAAAAAGATCTTCAGGAATACCTTCCAGGCCGAGACCTGGGAGGTATTTTAATAAATATTTTCCAGCCTCCATTTCCGGAGCTTTAAAAGGGTTGTTTTTGGTTAGCCAGGGGCCATCCAGATCCGCCCAGTCGCATAAAGGAGCAAGGGCAATTCCTGCCTGCGTGGCGCAGGATGTTTCGCTCATGCAGCCAATCAGAATTTTCATTCCAAAAGAACGCGCCTTCAGAATCATTTGATGAGCCTCATACATGCCGGCACTTTTCATCAGTTTTATGTTTATGCCATGATAAGCACCTTTTAGTGCATCCAGGTCTGGTAAGCGCTGTACGGCTTCGTCGGCTAGAATTGGGATAGGACTTCTACCCGTTAGCCAGGCATTCCCATCCATGTTGGTTTTATCCATTGGCTGTTCTATCAGCAAAGCCCCCTTGTCGTGCAGCCAATAAATCATATCTATCGCTTCGGCTTTGTCGTTCCAGCCCTGATTAGCATCGATATATAGAGGCAAGTCACTTACGCTTCTTATGGTATTGATAAGTTCTTTGTCGTTGTCTCTGCCTAGTTTTATTTTTAGCACTTTAAAATCTTTGGCATCTGCAACTTTTTCTCTTAAAACGTTTGGTGTATCTATGCCAATGGTATAAGAGGTTAGCGGCATTTTTAGCGGATCCGAACCGTAGACCTCATAACATGGTTTGTTTAAAATCTTACCATTTATGTCATTCAAGGCAATATCTATAGCTGCTTTTATCGCAGGGTGACCACTTTCAATGTCATCAAGATATTCCATTATTTCCCTGAAATCAAAAGGATAGGTGAACCTTTTCCAATCGACCTTGTTTAAAAAGGCAATTGCACTTTCTAAACTTTCGCCCATATAAGGAACCATTGATGCTTCGCCATATCCATCAATTCCTTCGTACGTAAGCTTTATCAGCATAACCGGAGTGCTTGTTCTTGAGAATTTAGCAATAGAAAATGGATGTTTTAATTCCAGTTGATATGGTTTGGCGTTTACCTGCATGAGCTAAAAAAGCTTTAAGTAATATCAAAGTTAAAAAAATAGGAGCTGCTGCTAATGTAAAAATAATATGCCTAATATTGCGCCTTGTATGAATAGCACAATATATCAACCGTTCAAAAACTTCGATTTTAAGTATAAAAACTGTTTTCTTAGTGGAGATACATTTTCTACGCCCATAACTGAGATTGGTATTTTGCCTGAGTGGCTTTTAAAAGTGGCCAACTTTAGCGGAGAGGAGCAGATTAAGCTACTTGATGAGAGTGTTCGTTCATACAACAGTTTAAAAGTTCCGTGCAATACGGAAGTATTAACTCATTTTATTGAGCCCCTGGAAGAAAAGATCCATAATGCTTTTTTAAAGGGATACGAAGCCGTCTCTAAGCTTGAAGAGGTTGAACTGTTCAGGTGGATCGGTAAGTTCATGTATAGCCTTATTTATGTAGAAATGCATGCGGCCGTTCGCCAGCAACAATTAAGTGCGGATGGCGTAAATATGTCGCAGGGACTGATGCATAAATTTGGAAATCTGCATACCATGATTCAGGGAATTTATACTGATGTGGTGTTTGAAGATTTTACACCCTGGTCTATTGTTGTAGTTCCATTAGAACAGCATGATACCACCTTTAGTTTTAGGGATGAAATCAATACGATGACTTTTTCCTTGAAATTGAAGGACTTTGGTATTATTGCCTGCCTGCAGGATAATGGAACGAATAAAAAATACCATCAGGAATTGCTGGATCAGATTGGAAACGCAGCATTATCGCCGCAGCAATTTGAAGAGCTTTGTGCCAGGTTTTTTTATTCGGCTTATTTGTTTAACCGATTACCGGAATATGCAATATTGCCGGTTGAGGGGTCTATTTATATTGATGCGATGCCTCTAAGAGGAACGTTGAATAAAGCTCTTTTTGATCATTGGCAACATAAAACCTACGCACAGGTATTACAGGATTTCTGGAAGCCATGGGATCATACACTTTTCGAAATCATTAAAGACCCGACAAATCCCATCAGCTATTTTAATCCGCCTAGCTTACCGGCCACTACTTAACCTATTTTGGCAAGTATCTGACCTAAGAAGTGAGGGATTGCTCCCGGAACAATTAGCACAGTAACAATTAAACCTGCAAGTGCACCAAAAAAATGCGCATCATGGTTTATGTTGTCTCTGGATTGTCTGGACGCATAAACGCAGTATAAAAGGTACAAGGGGCCAAATATGATAGCCCATATTGGAATAGGCAGGGGAAATATGATCATAGAAGAAAACGGCTGAAATAGAATGTAGCTAAACAGTACAGCGCTTATTGCTCCTGATGCGCCCAAACTATTGTACCACATGTCGTTTTTATGCTTTATAACAGAGGGTATGTCACTTAAAATTAGACCCATAAAATAGACTACACCAAATTGCCATGAACCGATCATTGCCTCGAGTTGAAAAGCGAAGAAAAAGAAGGTCATCATATTAAAAATCAAGTGCATCCAATCGGCATGAATCAATCCGCTTGTTACAAGGGTATAAACCTTATGCTTGCGCGACACACTATATGGGTGTAACATAAACTTACCGAATAACCCGGGGTCATTAAATGCGTATATACTTGTTATAATAGTAAAAACAAAAATTATTGAGGCTACTGGTGTATGCTGAAGGTATTCCATTCTTATTTAAGGATTAATTTAGTGTCGTTTACCAGACGGGCAATGGGGTATCGGGAGTGGGTTTTTTCGTAATAATCAGAATTTTTATAGACAAAGTCAAGCTGTGCCTCAGCATTTTTACTTAAACTGCTGTCTTTAGCCTTTTGAGCCTCAAGTTTTTTCTTTAGCTCAGGATTTTTCTTTAAAAGTTCTGCAGCAGTATCCTCAAAAACATAAGCGCTAAAATGCTCTTTCATTCCTAGTATTGCATCGAAGAAATTCCAGTTGAAGAAGGAATCCATTGCTTGTGGTTCGAGTGTTTCAATGATATATCTGTTAACGGACTGGTTTGTATAAACCACATAGTCGCCATCGTAAAACTGCAAAGTCTGTTTTACAGGATTCACCTTTACGTTAGAATGCAGGTAGTGCCCTTCAAACGGACTGTTTACTGTTTTGTAGTCCGTGATGTAATACGATTCAATATCGATTTGAGTATCTTTCTGCAGCTGCCGTACTTTTACGTTGTTAAGCTTTAACAGGTCAATTATTTTATCCCAGGCCTTTGGGATAATGTATGCTACCGGTTTTGTAATGGTAACAGCTGGCTGATAAGTATTCCAGTACTTGATGGTTGTGGTATAAGGCTCATTTCTGTCGTAATACAGGCGATCTAGCCCGCTTACCTCGCTTGGTTTTTTCTTTGCCGTATACCCCTTAAACTCCAGATCTTCTGCCAGATTTTCATTAAGCTTCCATTCTATAGGAAAGGTTGTTTGTTTTGCAATCTCTTCATCAGCTTTTCGCTTATTCTCTCCAATTACTTTTGCATCGCGAACTACTATGTCGATATAGATCTGCAAAAGGCGATATGTTGCATCAACCCTTTTATCATAATCTTTCAGCATATGGGTTTCAGGCATAAAGCCAATTGTATTGTGCAGCGTTGTGTATCCGGTAGAATACCTTGCCGATTCTAAAAAACCTGTGATTCCCGCATCTGGTGTCTCTTCAACAGAATTTACATATGGGATCATCTCATAACCAGCTTTTTTCATTCCTTCATATAGAGATGGTAACATGGTTTTAGTCATGTATCCAGATAAGGTAGGGTTTAACTTGTCTTTGTGGGTTGGAATAAGTGTCATTACATATTGGTAGTCTGCACCATTACTCGTGTGCGTATCTACGAATATTTCTGGTTGCCAGATATTAAAGATTTCCTGAAAGGAATGGGAGTTCTTAGAATCTGTTTTTATGAAATCTCTGTTCAGATCGTAATTTTTACTATTTCCCCTAAAGCCATAAGCCACAGGGCCATTCTGGTTTGCCCTGGATGTACCTGTTCGGTTAAAGCTACCATCTATATTGTAAACAGGAATGATGCAGATTACAACGTCTTTAGGCAATAAGTCCCCTTTTAATAAATCTCTGGCCAGCATCATGCTGGCATCTATACCTTCGGGCTCTCCGGGGTGTATGCCATTGTTTATTAGTAAAATACGCTTGTTGCTTTTTCTTATGGCAATAGGATCAAATATTTTGTCTTTTGATAAAACCAAAAGGTGCAGGGGTTTGCCAAAGTCAGTGTTCCCATAGGTAAATAACTTAGCCTGTTCGTATGTCTTATCTAACTGTTCATAGTGCTTAATGGCTTCATAATAAGTTGCTGTTTCTTTTTTGTCGCTTAATTCGTATGGCGTTAATTGTGCTGATGTATCCATTGCTATTAATAAAAGTAAGATGATGAGATAGGGCTTCATTAGCGTTGGGAAAATGCCGGGTTAATACAGTGTTTTTGTGGAAAGTCCCATTGGTCCAAATTGATACCTGATGCCGATAGAAAAATAAGTGTAGATGTCTGTATGGGAAGTTTCTTCTCTTCCATCTAAACCTCCATCAAGGCTAATGGTGCTTTGATAGTTTGCATTGATCCCATATCTATAATAACCGGCTTTATTAGGAAAGTAATAAGTGTATCCAATATTAAGAGGAATGATGATGTCTTTTGTTTTCGGGGTTTCGGCACCGCTTATGTTATTTAATATGCCTCCTAAACCAGCGCCCATATATAACCCTTTTATAGTGTTAGAAAAACCATTTCTTTTATAATCAATTAAAGCACCCAGGTAGAGTTTTGCATTAATTGTTAATGATTTGTAAGCGTTAACAAATTGTGGCGTCTCAAAGGCAGGATCTCTGCTTTCACCTTTAATCCGACCTATCTGTCCTTCTCCGCCGAGACTAATGAAAGGGGTAAAAAAGAATTCGCCAACACCGTAAATAGACTTTCCAAACTTATACTTTTCATAGTCTGTAAACGATTGGGTAAGCCCGCCGCCGCCGCCCAGGCTAAGTTTGTAAAAGTTAGATTGCGCTGTAGCGGTTAAACAAAGTAAAAGAGCCAGGATTGAGGTAAATATTGCTTTCAAAGTTTCTTCTTTAAGTTTCGAACCTATTTAGTAATCTTATATATAACTTTGTTTTTTCTATATGAATATGCTAAAATATCAAAATAATAACAAAACACTTCAAGGTAGGTTCACAAAGTACGTCCAAATTGATACGCAATCAGACCCATTATCTGAAACCACGCCATCAACAGCCAAACAAAAGGATCTGGGAAAGGTTCTTGTTGAAGAACTTTTGGAAATGGGAATTACAGACGCACATCTTGACGATTTTGGCTATGTGTACGCAACCATACCTGCTACTACAGAAAAAGAGGTTCCTGTAATTTGTTTCTGTTCGCACATGGATACTTCTCCTGATTGCAGCGGTAAAAATGTGAAACCCATTATTCATTCCAATTATCAAGGACAGGACCTGGTACTTCCTGATGATGAATCAATCATTTTGAAAATGGAAGAACATCCAGATTTAAAAGACCAGATAGGGAATGATATTATTACCGCAAGCGGAACAACACTTCTTGGAGCAGATAACAAAGCCGGACTTGCCGAGATCATGGAGGCAGCATCCTTTTTAATATCGCATCCTGAAATTAAACACGGAAAAATCAGGATCCTGTTTACACCTGATGAAGAGATTGGCCGCGGGGTAGATAAAGCAGATTTGAAAAAGCTTGGTGCTGATTTTGCATATACGATTGATGGCGAAACTTTAGGCTCAATAGAAGATGAAACATTTTCTGCTGATGGAGCTGTATTAACCATAAACGGTGTGAGTACGCATCCAGGCTTTGCTAAAGGGAAAATGGAAAGCGCAATAAAGATCTTGTCTGATGTAATTAGTGCATTGCCTGCAGATTGTCTTTCTCCTGAGTCGACAGAGCTTAAAGAAGGGTTTATCCATCCTGTTACTTTTGGAGGAAGTGTAGAGCAGGCCGAAGCCCGCTTTATTCTTCGTGCTTTTAATGATGAAGAATTAAGTGCTAATGGCGAATTATTGGATGCTACAGTTCAGAATATTATTGAAGATTTTCCAAACTCTACCTATGAGTTAAAAATAACTCCTCAGTACCGTAATATGAAACAAGTATTGGATCAATACCCTCAGGTAATCGAATACGGCATTGAAGCGATTAAAAGAGCAGGAATTATGCCTAAGCAGCAAAGTATCAGAGGCGGTACTGATGGTTCACGTCTTTCATTTATGGGTTTACCTTGTCCTAATATTTTTGCCGGAGAGCATGCTTTTCATGGTAAACAAGAGTGGGCATCGGTACAAGACATGGAAAAAGCAGTTCAAACCATTGTAAATATTGCCTCCATTTGGGAAGAAAAAGCTTAGGCTAATGGGGTAAACGGTGTCTTAATAATCCGTAAACAAATGTGCCCAATAGCGAACCAATTATTACTACTATCATAACCAGGTAGCCTTGTCCGAGCAGCACAAAAACTGGCCCCGGACAAGCGCCTGTAAGTGCCCACCCCAATCCAAAAATGGTGCCGCCAAATAAATATCGGCGCCATGATTTTTCCTTATCTGTAAATGAAATTGGGTTTCCTTCAACATCACGGGATTTCAATTTTTTCATTAGCCAAACCGCAATTACACCTGTAATTACGGCGGTGCCCATAATGCCAAACATATGGAATGATTGGAATCGGAACATTTCCTGAATGCGATACCAGGATATGGCTTCTGATTTACTCATAATAATGCCAAACAGTGTGCCGGCAAGAATATATTTAACTGATTTGATCATGAGTTAATGATTAAAATAGAAGTGGGAAAATTAAATGTGTCATTACCAGGCCGCCAATAAAGAAGCCAATAACCGCAATAAGAGAAGGAATTTGCAGGTTAGACAAACCGCTAATGGCGTGGCCTGATGTACAACCGCCTGCATAACGTGTTCCAAAACCAATTAAAAAACCTCCTCCAAGAAAAATCAGCAGCCCTTTCCCTGTTGACAGAAAATCCCAGTTAAATAATTGCGAAGGCACAATGTTTCCGTCGAACTGAATGTTAAGTTTTTGAAGGTCCTGAATAGTTGCTTCCGATAAATTTAAAGGAACATCTGATTGAAGCCAGTTCGCAGAAATGAAACCGCCAATTACGGAGCCAATCAGAAAAAGTAAGTTCCATCGTTCTGCTTTCCAGTCAAAATTAAAAAAACTTACCCATTTGCCTGCTCCCAGTATGCTGCACATGGTTCGCAGATTTGATGAAAAGCCAAAAGATTTTCCAAAAAAAATCAGAATTACCATTATAAAACTGATGGCCAGGCCTGATGTATACCATGGCCAGGGTTGTTTAATAAGTTCAAGCATAGTGTTTATTTGCTTAATGTTAACCGTGCTAAATATTGATCGTGATCGTCTTCAAAAACTATTTCGGCATCCCAGCCAGATTGCTGAGCAATATTTTTAAGCGTTTTTTGGTCTACATAAACCCATTTAAACCAATTGCCTTTAATGCTTTTATATTCGTACCTGAAACTTACCTCTCCATAATACCCGTTAAGAGGAAAGGGTATTTCCTGATAGAGATAAGATAGGTCGGAACTATCAAATACCAATTGCCCGCCAGGATTTAAGAGACCCTTCACGTGCTTTAAAAAAGCCTTTAGCCCTGCAATTGATCCTGTAAGGCCAATGCCATTCATCATAAAGAGGAGCGTGTCGTAAGTATCTTCTTTATAGGTAAGGATGTTTCCTTCGATGGCCTGTTTTAACCCTCGTTGTTTCATAATGGTAACCGCAGGACCAGAAATATCCATTCCGGTTACATTTAACCCGCGTTTTTGCAAAATGAGCGCATGACTACCCACGCCAGCACCAACATCAAGTACTTTTCCATTGCACAATGCTAAAGCCTTAAGCTCCAGTTCCGGCATTTCCTCTTCCCCTCTAAAGTAAACATCTACCGGCATTTCTTCCGGCTCATCATAAGAGTTATGTACCCATAAAGTTTCAGCGGGTGGTTTTGTAAATTGATCTTTTAAAGCTTCACCGAAAACATCCATAAAGGCAAAGATAAAAACCTTTGCCTGTTATAATTGAAACTCCTGATGATATTCGGGAATGTTTACATTTTTAAACCCATTGTTGATGATGCGCTGCGCAAATTTTTGTTGGACTTCATATTCTCCATGTACAAGAAATAGCTGCTTAACTTTTGAGGGCTCTTGCACCGATAAAAATTGCAATAGATCTTCGTAATCACCATGTGCACTCATAGATTTTATAGAGCGGACCTCGGCTTGTACGTCATATTCCTGCCCAAATAGCCAAACTCTTTTTTGCCCGGCAATTAACCTGCCGGCTAAGGAATTAGCCGTGGCATAACCGACCATTAAAATGGTGTTTTTCCGATCGGTGATGCTGTTTCTGATGTGATGTCTAACCCTACCGCCCTCTGCCATTCCGGATGAGGATATAATTACACAAGGGCGATCATCACTATTCAGCGCTTTGGATTCTTCAACGCTCTCTATAAATTTTAAACCTCTGAAATCGAAGATATCATGGTCTACTTTGAAAACCTCTTTAACACCATTGTTGTATACTTCCGGATGGTCTTTTAATACCTGAGTCGCTTCAAGTGAAAGAGGGCTGTCTACATAATAGCGGACATCGGGCAATTGGTTTTTAAGCTCCAGTCCATTTAGTGCATAAAGTAGTTCCTGAGTACGACCTACACTAAAAGCCGGTATAATTACTTTCCCTTTTTTGACCTCGCATGTATTCTTAATAATCTGCAATAACATATTCTCTATGGGCTCCAGATCAACATGCAGGGAATCGCCATAGGTAGATTCCATGATGATATAATCGGCCTGAGGAAATGTTTGCGGACTTTTTAACAGTAAATCCCCATAACGGCCAACGTCTCCACTAAAAGTGATATTCGTTACCTTTCCATCTTCAGTTATTTTTAGATGGACCGCTGCACTGCCAACAATGTGTCCTGCATCGGTAAACCGTAGTGTTATGTTAGGGTCTATTTCAAAATCCTGATCGTAGGAAACCGTTTTAAACAAACTAAGCGTTTTGCTAACATCCTTGTCTGTGTAGAGCGGCATTTCCTGATCTTCTACACGCTTAATTTTCCTGTTTGCATATTCTGCATCCTGCATTTGTATTTTGGCCGAATCCAATAGTAAGATCCTGGCCAGATCACGCGTTGCAGGAGTACAATATATAGGCCCATTAAAACCTTCAGAAACCAACTTTGGCAGCAATCCGCAATGGTCTATGTGCGCATGAGATAAGATCATGTAAGTAACCTTTGCAGGATCAAATCCGAAGGACTCATTTAAGCCCTCTGTGATGTCGCCCATGCCCTGAAAAAGGCCGCAGTCCAATAAAATTTGAGTCTCATTATTTAGGGTAATAAGGTGTTTACTACCAGTTACAGCGCGTGCTGCACCATGAAAAGCAATCTTCATTCAGAATATATTACGCTCTTACTTTTGCAATGGTATCTTTCACTTTATCTGAAACATCTGCAAGCTTGTCTTTAGAAGAATCTAATAAATCGCAGAACCAATCGGTTACTTTGCCTTTCATTTCACCATCTTTATCTGATGATAGTATTACTGCTATTGCTGTGCCAAGAGCTACTCCTGCCAATATACCTGCAATTATTTTAGTTTCTTTCTTCATAATGATATTCGTTTATGAAAGTTAAACAAAAATAAGGCCGAATGGTTCTCTTGTTTTACATTTTTCTTAATGCAGTCCCTGCAATTGAATCAGTATCTTTAACAGATGTTAAAGTCCATATCCTATATAAATATTGCGTTAGCTATTGTATACTTTTTGTTCTATTTGCTAAACAGCACATCTTATGCGATGATTGGCATTTTCACGGTAATTGCTTTTAGTGGCCTCACCATCAGAAATGCGGAGAAAGACATAAAACCTACAACAATATATTTTATTCTTGGATTGCCTGTGTTGGTGTTTGCTGGTTTTTTGGCAATATGGACCTACAATGTAATCGTAGCTTCATTTGAACATAATTATTTTGGGAATAGCTGGCTATATATTGCCATTAGTGCTTGTTTAATTGCGGGGATAATAATTCAAAGTATATTATTGCTTATCCACCGCCCTTAACTCTATTCTGAATTTCCTCGCTACCTGTTTTGCGGTCTTTTTTACTAATGTCTTGATTACCGAAACGGTAAGAAAGAGATAACATTATCCTACGGCTATCAGGCCTTTTATTGGTATACATGTCTATGTTCTGATATTTTGTTTGCTCCCTGTATCTGTTAGATTGGAAAATGTCATTTACCATAAGCTTAATGTTTCCCTTATCTTTCAATATGTTTTTTTGTACACCAGTTGATATTGCATAGCTTCCTTTGTAGGTTGATATACCATAAACTGAACCAGAGTAATAAAATCCACTTAATTCCATCGTGTAGCCCTTGCCGGCTTTAAATGAGTTTTGAGAGTTGAAACTAAAGCTCGTTGTATTGTTGTTAAACGTATTGTTCTGCACATTTCCTTTATACTCGTTACGAAAAATGTTTGCGAAATGTGTTCCATTCCACCATTCAATAAATGTGGTAGAAGCGGTGAAGCTAATGCCATAGTTAATGAGCCTGTTTAAGTTTTGAGGAGATTCAAAAGTGGTATTTAATGAATCTATCTGGCCGCTTAGCCAGGTAATCACATCGGTTGTTTGGTTGTAGTTTATTGCGGTAGTATATTTCCCCTTAAAGCTATGGCTCAATTGAAATGTATTGATCAGTTCTGGTTTTAAAAAGGGGTTTCCCTGATAAAAAAGCAGCGGATCTCTGAACACTCTGAACGGATTGAGGTCCCCATAATCTGGTCTTTCTATTCTTCTGCTATAAGCAGCCTGAATTTGATGATTACCGCCAATAGGCTTGTTTATAAATACACTTGGAAACAGTTGAAAGTAGCTGCGGATCAATAAAGAATCAGTAGTTATTTGATGGCCCTGTGTTCTCGTATATTCGCCTCTTAAACCTGCTTGTACACTAAAGCCTTTAAATTCTTTATTAATGTTGAAATATCCTGCATGTATCTGTTCTTTATACTTGAAATGATTGCTGCCATTACTGTCGTACTCCCAGTTGCCATTGTTTAGTACATCGTATCGGAGGTTATTGTCGGATTGTATGATGCTGCTTTTTAGTCCGCTTTCTAATTTTATCGTTTTGGTGAGGGGATCTGCGTAATCTATTTTAGCAAGATATACATCTGTTACGGCAGGGATATATCCTCGTCTGTTTGTGGTTATTCCGGCTTGTCCATCCGTTGATGGAAGTGTTGTTGTCTTTAAATTTAGATTAGAAGTAAAGCTATTACTCGCAAAATCAGCATCGGCTGAGAATGTCCTGCCTTCTTTTTTAAATTTATGAAGATAGTTAACATTGTATGTTAAGTTTTTCCAGTTCTGCTGGTCGTAATTGGTTGTAGCCATACGACTAATTATTGTCCCATCACCAGAAATTAGTCTGTTTCCAGTCTTGCTATCATGTGTGTATTTCCCAACATTACCATTTATAAGCAACCCGATTGTATTGGAACTGTCAAGCTCGTAATCAAGCCCAAGCCTGAAGTTATTTGTATGTAGTGGCTCATCGGTTTCTGTATCCTGATAAGAAGCCCGGCTTGCGATACCTCCTGCATTGCCGTTATCATAAAAGCGTCTAACAAAATCCAGGTATTCTGTTTCGCCACGATAACCGTAATCATAGCTGCCATAAACATTTACCTTGTCGTTTCTGTAGTTTAAACTTAGTGCACTGCCATAGCGTGCATTCCTGCTAGCCCCTCCGTTTAAAGAGACTGACCCATTTAAACCGGTTTTCATATTTTTCTTCATCTGGATATTGATGATACCACCATTTCCGGCCGCGTCATATTTAGCAGATGGATTGCTCATGATTTCTATTTTTGAAATAGAAGAAGAATTGGTTCCTTTTAATAAGGTGCTTAACTCTTTTGGAGAGAGATAAGTTGATTTTCCATTGATCATCACTAACACACCAGAACGGCCTTTTAACGAAATCTGGCCATCTTCACCAACTTTAACACCGGGAGCCCTTTCAAGAAGTTCTAACGCCGTATTGCCTTCAGATAAGATGCTGTTTTCTACATTAATTACTGTTTTATCTATTGTCTGTTCTACTAACTTTTTCTGTGCCGAGATCACTACTGCATTTAGTAATTTGCTGTCCTCCTTTAATTTTAAAAGGCCAAGGTCCAGTATTCTGTTTTCTACGGATATAACAAATGATTGAGTAGTGAGCGGATGATAGCTTACCCCGGTAACCTTTACAAGGTATTTTCCATCAGGGACAGCCGAAAATGTGAATTTTCCAGTTGAGTCACTTAATGCTCCTTTTACCATTTTTCCATCTTCGTAGAGCAAGCCTACAGAAACATATTCTATAGGTATGCCCTGGGGATCAACTACCTTTCCCGATATATTGCCTTTAGTTTGTGCATAGCAAGGGAGTTGAAAAGCGATAAATGCCATTTGCAAAATAAAGGGTAATAGGAATCCTGTAGAAAGCTTTGGGCCTCCTGTACTATATGTTTTCATAGGTTTTCTTTAAGAAAGTATTGGAACGAGTTTATTTTTTTTTGCTGCTTTTTTTCTTTTACCCCACCAAACATAGAAACCAGTAACAGGTAAACTGGCACATATCAGGCTGGCAAAAAAATAAATGATCTTTGTTGTAAGGCCAGCAAATGCTCCTACGTGTAAGCCATAATTAGACCGGCGGATCCAGGATGCAAGGTCTTCGTCTCTTAATCTTTTACTTGAAGCAGGTAACTCCGCAAGTGTGTGCTGATCCAGATAAACATCGCGCCATGTTCCTCTGTACATATCCGTACACACATAAATCGGATCTGATGCTTTCTCTGGAAAATGCATCAGAATATCATTGCGTTCGTGTTCAGCAATTTCGTTTATGCCTTTATGCCATGCCTTATCAACCTGTGAAAGCATATTTGATTTGGGATTGCTTGTTGTGTCAGACAACGCCTGTATACGAGGCTTATCTTCTCCACCAGCCATCCAGTATACACTTTTGTTAAACCAGGTGAAGCTCATCATTAGTGCTGTAAATGCCATAATAATGGCTATAATGATGGAATAAAAACCGAGCACATTGTGTAAGTCGTAATTTACCCGTTTAAATTTTGCACGCCATTTTATTTTAAAACTCTGCTCGCGTGTTTTTTTAGTCCATTTTTTTGGCCACCATAATATAAGGCCACTTATAAGGAGAAAAAAGAAGATGAAAGTGGCCCATCCTACCACTTGATGGCCTATTTTTTCTGGCAGCCACATATAATAATGTCCATCTTCAAAAAAATGGAAGATGTCTTCATGATCAACCATGGCAACCACATTTGCAGTATAAGGGTTTACATAGACAATGGAATCCGATTCATGAATGGTAAGTTGTGCAGTCCTGTTTTCTCCGTAATACCATACTGATTCCACTTCCTTGCCTGGCAAAGTTTTTTGAACGGCTTTGTAAAGCACAGAAGGGGGTAAAAACTGATCAGCATCTATAGTTTTTCGGGCGTGTAGCCATGGTGAGCTAATGCTTTTTATTTCTTGTTTAAATACCAGGACGCAGCCAGTAATGCTTAGGATAAATACTATAATTCCGGATGCTAATCCAAGCCATAAATGAAACCAGGCATTGATCTTTTTGAAAACCATTTATCAAGTCAAAAGTTATATCTACTATTTCAGTTTTTCTATACGAAGGATGTAATCGATGCCACCTATAAATTCAACACCTTTTGTTAATTTCTCAGTAGCCGGATCATACTCCCAAATGTAGTCTCTGTCGGCAGCATTAACCGCAATAAAGGCTTTTCCATCTTCAACAATTACTCCATTTACCATTCGTTCACCTTTATCCACGGGCAGATCTAATTTTCTAACAAGGGTGCCATTTTTCACGTCAATAACACGGAAGTAATGATCTGCATCAATGGACTGTCCGGCTATCCGTGATCTTACAATAGCTTTTCCATTACCAATGTACCACATTGCCGGAGCCATTTCATTGTTAGCAGCAGCGGAAAAATTGAAGAAATAGCTAGGGTCAATTTCTGTTTGTCCGTTTTTAATCCGGTACATTGCTGCAGGTGATTTGTAATCATATACATTTACCGGATCACTAATGAAATACAAGTCATTGTTTTCATCAACAAAAGATGATGGAGCATAAACACTTGGTCCGCCAAGCCCCGTGGTACGCGTATCCACTAATGATTTTTCCACAACCATAGTCGAATAATCTATAACAGCAACAAATGATTTTTGATAAACAGGCATGTTAGGATACTGAGACCAGTCATTAGACCCGAAACCATATCCCAGAAATAATTTGTTAGCCCTGTATTCAGCAAAGCCGATACTATAGGTCTGAAATCCAGAAGGGATGGCTTCAAGGCCAAGTGTGCCAGTTTTAATGGTCATTTTATCTACCTTAACTACCGCATAACGCGCTTCTCCATTACCTTCTCCGAAAATAACCAACGTGTTATTATCTGCCCAGGCATAAGAACTCCAGTTTAACCATGCAAAAGGAATTTCTTTGTCTATGATCAATGATCCATTTTCTACGTGATATTTTCCTAAACGCCCGCTATTGGCATTTGCATGATAGTAAAAGCCATCTTTCTGCACTACATCCTGCGCATATACTTTTCCTGTCATTTCCGCACCATTGCCCTTTAAGCTAATTGTACCGCTGGTTAATGAAGGAATGCTGGTGATGTAATAAGCAGTATTCGGCCAGCTGCCCACACATAGAATTGCAGCGTATTTCGTTCCTTCTTCTACGTTACCAATGTCTCTTTTTTCGCATCCGCTAACTGATATGAGCATTAATGCAACCAGTAGCAGTTTTGGTGTATAGTAAAATAATTTATTCATGCTTATTGTGTGAAATATTAATTTATTGAATGAAATATCTGAGTTTAACGGAGAATGACCTGCCAGGTTTTTGTAGTTTAAAGTTGTCGTAGGCAAGGTGATCTGTTAGGTTTCTGCACTCTGCAGAAATGTTGTACTTCCCTTTTTGAAGGGAATAACTTAGAGAGGCGTTATGGATAAATTGTGTAGGAATGTCTGATTTTCCATTTGGATTTCCTTTACTTTCCCAGGTCAGATAGAACCAGTTTACATACTGTGTAAACCAGTTAAATTGCAAACGGGTATCTTTTCCAAGGATGTTGTCTTGACCAATGGTGAAGTCGGCGTTTCCGAATAACCACGGCTGATTAGGGATTTTATTTTTATACGTTCCTTCAATATAGTAAGATTCCGTCTGCCCAAATTTTGTTGTATTTATTGCATTTTGATAGGTAAGGTTTAATGTTAGGGAAAGAAGCTGAGCGTAGTTATATCTTACCTCAGATTCAAAGCCTGTAATGCGAACGCTTGATTGGTTTTCGTTTTTTAACAATTTAGAACGCACATCTGGCACAGGAAAAATAAAGTCCTTCGCATTGCGGTAAAATGCCGATGCTTCAATAAAAAACGAGCTCTTATCAATTTGAAAGCCATAATATGCGCCAAAATTGATATTGTCGCTGCGCTCAGGCTTTAAGTCAGGATTACCTTGCAGGTTTAATCCGTCGCCAAACATTTCTTCCGCCTCCTGAAGTCTGTAAGTATGCTCATAAGATGCCTTGATGCCGAGACCTTTGGTTAATTTATACCTTGAAGCTATGCCATACCCAAAATTTCCAAAGGCAGTATCGAGTAATGCATAGGCGCCATTAATATATTTAGCCCTTTCTAAACCAAGATGGTAGTATTTTCCAAAAACGGTGTTTACCAAACGGTTTTCTAACAAGTTCTGCTGATAGGCAAAGCCTACAATCTGTTTATTCATCAGGCCAGGAAGACTGTCGCGATCTACCTGTAGCTGATTGTAGTTTTCATTCTTTAAATGATCGAGTGTATAGTTAAGGTTTAGAGAATGCTGACTATTTATGACATAACTCAAGTTTCCCATTGCATAGGTGCGTGGTCTAACGATATTGGCGATGGTTTTAATCCCGTTGCCCATTTCAGTATAGCCTTTATCGTACCAGGTCCCATCCCAATTATAATTGCGGAACAGCGTGTCTGTGGTTTTATATGTGTCTTTGGATCTTGCTGCAAATGCACTAAAATTCAGGCCCTCGGTAAATAGGTTGTCCTTTTTATATCTTAAAGTTCCGCTTTTTGCATAGTTGGTTCTTCGAACTTTTCCATAAACCGTGTTTTGGTCGAAGCCAGTTTGCAAATCTTGATGACCTTCATTGTATCCGGCTCCAATGAAAAGCACATCTGCCCATGTTTTATTGGTGATACCTACTTCTACCTGACCAAGAGCTGATAAATAATTATCATGGAAACGTCTGACATCTGCCTTCACATACTCCGCATCGGTAACATCCGTAATGTAATTGCCATCTCTTACACCACCCACAACTACATCGACACCTTTCATTTTGTAGTTGTTTACAGATGAATTTAAAAAGCCACTTCCTTTTATGATAATCCCTGTTTTCTCATGAACATATTGGCCCGTTAGTGCCGATCGGTTGGTGCTGAATGAACCGTAACTATGACTTAGGTCAAGATAGTTGCTTACCTTTTGGTTTGTAATCACATTTACGGCTCCACCCATTGCATCTGCCCCCAATTGAACAGGTACAACCCCCTTATAAACCTCTAGGCGTTCTGCCAAGTTAACAGGAATGTTATTTAATGACATTGCACTTCCCATTACATCCATTGGGATACCGTCAATAAAAAACTTGACTTGTTTTCCTGATAACCCATTGATGGAGAATTTGAAGTCAGAACCTAATCCACCCTGCTCACGGATTCTAACACCAGTACTCCTGTTTAAAATCTGATTTAAGTCGGCAGTAGTATTTGCAAACTTTTTAGTCTCAATGGCATTTACCGAAAATCCGGACTCTTTAATCTCTCGTGTTTTAGTCTTTCCATCAATTGCTACATCGTTTAATAATCTGAGATCCCTTTTTAGAGAAAAATTGATGTTGAGTTTTTCGCCCTCCTTCAGTGTTATCCGTCTCGATTCTGCAATATAGCCGAGGTAGCTTATCTGAATGGTATAGGCTCCTTTTACGAGATTAGTTAATTCAAAATACCCTTTAGAATCAGTTGTGATTCCGGTTTTTGTATTTTTTAATACAACAGAAGCGCCGGAAATGGTTGTGGTGCTATCCTTTACAATTCCAGAGATGGAAGAATTTTGTGCGAACACATAAGATGATAGAGCGGTAAAGAATATTGAAAGTAAAGTTTTACGATATAGCATTATTTTAATATTGTGTATTTATACTGTAAGTAGCATAACCACGACTTCCCCGAAGGTGGGAAAGCAAAAAATATTAAAATAGTTTAATTCTAAGGATTCAGTTTATCGATGCGCATAATGAAATCGGTATTGCCCGCCAGTTCAAGCCCTTTCTTTAAGTCATCTGTTTTGGGGTTATAAATCCAGATAAAGTTGCCTTGAGTGCTTGAATTGACCGCAATGTAGGCCATATTATCTTTAACAATAATACACTCTCTTCTTGTTCCCTTATCTAGGGGAAGGTTAAGTTTTTTAATAACTCTTGCTGCGGCCAGATCAATCAGATAAAATTCAAAATGAGCGGTGCTATAATGATCGCCTAATCCCTTAAAAAGGTCCTTTCTTTCACTTCTGATGATGGCTTTGTTGTTGCCAATATACCACATGCCATAAGCATGGTTATTTATTAATGACGAAGAGATGTTGATAAAGTAGTCCTTATCCAGGCTTTCATCACCTGCTTTGATTCTAAATATTCCGCTAGGTAGGGCGGGGCGATTGCCAAGAGCTATTCCCGGACACGACATGAAGTAATAATTGTTGTGCTCATCATTAAAGGAATAAGACTGTACCGTGTTTATGCCCCCCGGATAGGTGGAACGGGTATCTTTATCGATCTTTAAAAGATTCATTTGCGGATAGCCCAACTCGGCAATGTAAGTGGTGTCGCTTGTGGTGTAATTGGAGGAACTTAATTGCTGGTGGTACGTATAACCAACGAAAAGGTGATTTTTACGCAGCTCTACAAACCCAATTGACATAGAAGTAAGCTTACCAGAAGGCTGGGGAATTGCGAGGCTGCCTGAAGATAGCAGATCCATCTTTCCAGTTTCAATCAGAACGTATTTTGCCTGCTTAAAACCTTTAATGTCCAATCCTGTTAATAGCAAGGAGTCTTTACCTACCCATAAATAGTTCTCTATTGAAAAGTCTTTTAGCGGGATAGATGCAACAGTATGTAAAGAATCATTTTGTACATTGTATTTAGATAATTCAGCTTTCTTTCTGTTTAGATGGTAGTAGCTACCGTCTTTAACAATGATGTCTCTGTCCATTGCTTTTGCATCTAACATTGCCCCTTGTTGTTCAGGTAATATTTTTCCGCTATCTAAGGAGTTGGTTTCAACAATATATTCTTTACCATCTTTTCCAAGAATATACATGCTGTAATTTTTGCCCGCCAGCATGTTGCTGGTTTCTGGTTGTTGGGAGCAGGAATAAAGGAATAATGATAAGGTGGCTGATGTTAATAAAAGAATAACCTTTTTAACAGATTTATATATTGTTTTTTCTTGCAAGGATGATTTGTTTTATTAGATACTGAACTGATTTATGATTTGTTTTTGTAATACAGGCGGCAAGTCCATCAGGTTTCTTTCGCTAACTACAATGATCTTATCCTCGTCTGTTTTACCGTTAAGGATAATGTAAGTTTGACCCCCTTTTAAAGATATTTTTTTATCAGTTCCTTTAAATTTAAGCTCTACATCTTTTTTAGGAGAAATCAACATACTCCCCGATAGGTCAACGGAGCCTGTAGCATAATTTATTTTAGCAAGTGTATTTGGGCCAACGGAAATATTATAGCCTTTAGAATCAAGATGCCTAACGCTTATTGCTGAAGTATTATCGACAGACACAAATTGAGGCGAATCATTTTTTGTCTTTATTGTAAATTGATAAAAACCCAAGCCTAGTAATCCTAAAACTATTGAAGCCGCAACTGCGCCTTTCCAGAATGAAAGCGAATGGCTTTTGGTAATGCTTTCCTTAGCGGGTGCGGGAGCTATTTCATTCCAAATAGCAGCCTTGTGGGCTGCCTTGTCTTCGCCAACTGGAAGATCCAGCTCTTCTGCCGAGTCATCTGCAAACAACCAATCCTCTACCGCCTTGCGTTCCTCTTGAGTGCACTCATCTCTATGGTATCTCTCTATCAGTTCTTGATTGATATTCATATGGCTTTACAGTTACCTGGTTTTAGGTCTTTTTGGTAAAAGTAACATAAACTTATATAAAATTAGCGCTTTAAATGTAAGTAGCATAACGCTGTAATTTCCGTAAGCTTTATTGAAAATTAATTATTATAGGGTGCAAGTTTAACTTTAAGCACGCTCATTGCTTTGGTAATATGATATTCTACTGCACGCTCTGTAATCAGAAGAGCAGAGGCAATTTCTTTATTGCTAAGCCCTTGCTCGCGACTCATCTTGTAAACTCTTTTGCATTGGCATGGCAACGTATCAACAAGGATATTTACCTTTTCTTTAAGGTTGTTAAATAAAACATGCTCTTCGGTACAATTGCTTGATGGGCATGAATATTGCATTTTGATGCTTACATGCTTCTGCCTGCTAACTTTATTTCTGATGTATTCGAATGTTTTAAATTTAGCAGATCTGATTAGATAGTTGCTTACTTTTTCGAGTTCAAGCTCATGGCGGCGTTCCCAAAGTGATTTAAAAATATCCTGAACCATCTCTTTTGCAGGTTCTATTTCGCGGATATTGTTGTAGCAAACAGCGTAGACTTTTTCCCAATACAGATTATATACGGTTTCGAACGCTTGTTCGTCGATCCGTAGAGGATTGGTGCAATAATCTGTAGGTTTTCTGTCTGACAATGCCCTCGCGTTTTGTGATTCGGGCCAAATATAGCTTATTTAGATTTATTATAAACAATAGAATGAAGAATTATTTAAAGCAATAGAATAATTCATTAAAACAGAAGTATAATGCATTGTTTGGAGCAAGGTAACGCACTAATTTAGATTTATGATTAAAAGTATAAATATACAGGATGCAAGGTTTCCGTTAGCTAAGGGTGCAGGCAGTGATGCCATTCATCGTGATCCCATATATTCTTATGCAGTAACCAATCTGGTTGATGACGGCGGTTTAGTGGGAACAGGTTTTGCATTTACGCTTGGAGAGGGAAATGATCTTGTTTGCAAGGCTGCGCAGTTCTATGCAGATCAGCTAAAAGGAAGAGATATTGAAGAACTAATGTCTGATTTTGGAAGCGTATTTAATCAGCTGTCCAATGAGCAGCAGTTTCGTTGGCTTGGACCACATAAAGGTATAGTGCATTTGGCTCTTGCCTCTGTTACCAATGCATGTTATGATCTTTGGGCTAAAAAGAGAGGAGTGCCACTTTGGAAATTGTTAAATGATTTATCACCACAAGAAATGGTAAATACACTTGATCTGTCTTATTTAGAAGATGAGCTTACGGCCGCTCAGGCTTTACAATTATTAAAAGATAATGAGGTAGGTAAAGAGGCTCGCAAACAAATTGTTACCCAGGGCTATCCAGGGTACGATACTTCGATAGGCTGGTTTAATTATACAGATGAGAAGGTTCGCGAAAATTGTAAGAAAGCCATTGCTGAAGGCTTTACGGCTATGAAACTGAAAGTGGGCAGTTCAGACCCGCAGAGAGATATCCGCCGATCGCATATTGTGCGTGAAGTAGCCGGAGATGATGTAAAAGTTATGCTGGATGCAAATCAGCAGTGGACATTACCGCAAGCACTAAAAATATGCAAAGAGCTGCAGGGCATGAATCCTTACTGGATAGAAGAACCAACTCATCCGGATGATGTACTTGCACATAAAACACTGGCCGATGCTATTGCCCCAACCAAACTTGCATTAGGAGAGCATGTACCAAACCGGATTATCTTTAAGAACTATTTGCAAACCAGGTCTGCAGGTTTTATGCAGGTTGATGCAGTAAGGGTGGGCGGTGTAAGTGAATTTATTACTGTTAGTCTGCTTTGTCGTAAATATGGAATTCCAGTGGTGCCACACGTAGGCGATATGGGTCAGCTTCATCAGCATTTGGTGTTATTTAATCACATTACAATGGGCCATGAAGCTTTGTTCCTGGAGCACATTCCCCATTTGCAAAAGCACTTTGTACATCCTGTAATTATAGAGGGCGGGGTTTATAAAACGCCAATGGAGCCCGGCAGTAGTTGCGATTTGAAACCCTTAAATTAAACCTCAGAAAAATATATGCGATGTTAAAATCACTAGACTTAAGCATTAGTATCCTGTATATACTTGGTATTTTAGCTATAGGCTTATGGGCGGGAATCAGTCATCGGCGCAAAAGCAAAGCGAATGCTGCCGGCGAGTATTTTCTGGCTGGTAAAACGTTAAAATGGCCGGCTATAGGACTGGCGCTGTTTGCTACAAATATTTCTACAGTCCATTTGGTTAGTCTGGCGCAAAGCGGCTTTGATAGTGGTTTGCTTAATGGTAATTTCGAATGGATGGCGGCGTTTACACTTATTCTGTTGTCGCTGTTTTTTGTCCCATTTTATATTAAGTCGGGAGTTGCTACGCTACCCGATTTTCTGGAAAAGCGCTACGACCGCTCCAGTCGCGACTGGCTGGCTGTCATTTCAGTAGTATCTGCAATAATTATCCATATCGCGTTCTCTATGCTGGCGGGTGGTATTGTATTGAAAACCCTGTTTGGACTTAACATGTATGTAAGCGTGATTGTAATTTGTATAATCACAGCTATTTATACCATTATAGGCGGGCTAAAAGCCGTTGTTGTAACAGAATCTATCCAAACAGTTGTTTTGCTTGCAGGAGCCTTTATTATCAGCTATGCTGCCTTTAATAAAATGGGCGGATGGGAACCAATGACTGATGTATTAAAAAACAAAGGTGAGATGGATAAACTTTCGATGCTGCGCCCACATGGCGATAGCAGCGGAATGCCCTGGTATACCGTGTTTTTGGGTTATCCTATTTTGGGTATTTGGTATTGGTGTGCAGATCAGACCATTGTACAGCGCGTGCTTGGTGCTAAAGATGAAAATCATGCAAGAGTAGGGCCTTTATTTTGTGGGTTTATAAAAATTTTACCTGTTTTTATTTTCGTGCTGCCAGGCTTGTTTGCTTATACTTTAGTGCAGACCGGCCATTTAGATGTAAGCAGTTTAGGTGTTGATGATAAGGGAAATGTAAACTCAAAGGGCATTTATACGCTTATGATTACTCAGCTGCTGCCTTCAGGATTGATTGGTGTTTTAGTAGCGGCCCTTTTATCGGGCTTAATGAGTCAGGTTTCAGGAGCCTTAAATTCCATTTCAACAATGGTTAGTTATGATATGTATCAGCGCTATCGCCCCGAGGCATCAGATAAACAATTGATCAGGATAGGGAAAATAGCTGCAGGTATTGCTCTTGTATTTTCATTAGGATTGCTGCCTTTATTAAATAGATACGAAAGCATATTTAGTGGAATCAATGATATTATAGCGCACATTGCGCCGCCAATAACCTGTGTGTTTTTGTTGGGCGTATTTTGGAAAGGAGCATCTGCCCAATCAGCCAAATTAACCTTATGGATCGGGTCTGTTCTGGGAGTAGTTGTATTTGCTATCAATAAGATATTTCCTGAAACCCTAATTGGCCATATACCATTTATGATGATGGCATTTTACCTTTTTTGCACCTGTGTGATTATTCAGGTAAGCTTTTCTTATATCTATCCTGTGCAACATACCGAAGAGAGCGCACAGCTTTATTGGAAATCGCCATGGGAACCTTTGCAGGGAACTGCCTGGAAGGGATTAGGAAATTACAAAGTGCTGTCGGGCTTGCTTTTATTGGTGACAGGTGTATTGTATTGTATATTCAGATAAAATGAAAAGATATATTCTCATTGTGTTTATTACCGGCCTTTTTCTGACCGGTTGTAAAGAAGAAACCAAGCAGGCTAATGTTAAGCGATTTGGTTCTGTAACAGGTTTAAAGCCCGAAAAATTGGATTACTATAAGCAATTACATGCCAATGCCTGGCCATCCGTTTTAAAGAAAATAAAAGAATGTAACATCAGGAATTATTCGATTTATCTGGAAAAGATAGGAGATGCTTATTATTTGTTCAGCTATTTTGAATATACGGGTGTTGATTTTGATGCGGATATGAAGAAGATGGCGGATGATCCGGAAACCCAAAGATGGTGGAAAGAAACAGATCCTTGCCAGCAACCATTGCCCGAAGCAGCGGCTAAAAAGCAAGTGTGGACAGATATGGAACAGGTTTTCCATACAGATTAAGATTTATAGAAAAAATATTGAATATGCAATTATTATCCGGTAAAGTTATTTTCCTCACGGGAGGTTCAGCAGGGATTGGTTTTGAGTGTGCAAAGGCTTATGCCGAGGCCGGTGCAAATGTGGTTGTTGCGGCATCTTCGCCTGAACCTGTGGAAGATGCTGTAAGGCAATTGGGTTCTGCGCATCTCGGTATTGTATGCGATGTATCTAAAGCCGATGATGTTGAAATAGCAATTGCAAAGACCTTAGCCCGCTATGGAAAATTAGATGCGATCCACAACAATGCAGGTGTGGCCTCGCCATCTAAACCTTTGCATGAGACCAGCGATGAGGAATGGGGAAATTTGATGGATGTGAATTTGAAAAGTATACTCTATACAACCCGATATGGATTTGAAGCATTAAAAGAATCTAAAGGATGTATTTTGAATACAAGTAGTCTTGTTGGAGAAATAGGACAGGAAAACCATGCAGCTTACACTGCTACCAAAGGCGCAATGAATACGCTGACAAAATCGATGGCGCTGGATTATGCACAATATAAAATCCGTGTAAATGCGGTTCTGCCAGCGGGAGTTTGGACCCCTATGCTGCGGGAGTGGAGTAAAGAGCAACCGAATCCGGCATCGATAGCACAATATTTGGACGATATACATCCTTTGGGCTATTGTCCGGAGGGAGATGTGATTGCTGATGCCTGTGTTTTTTTGCTTTCGGAAAAAGCCAGGTTTATTACGGGAACAATTTTGCCTGTTAGTGGCGGTGCGGAACTTGGGTACAGGTCTGTAAGATAAAGCCAGACTGAGCTTTAGTTATACAGATGTAAAACAGCGTTTAAACAGTTTTTGATTGTATAAACATTGTATAAACCTTGTGTTAAGATTGTATAAAAATTGCTTAAAAATTTTTGACGGAGAGCGTTTCCCGTTATTATTCTAATAATATTTCTTCAACTGTTTGACAATTAAAGATATTACACTATCTTTGCAGTCCCTAAAATTTAGGGGGAATAAATAATTGTTAAACAAATTAAATACAAGCAAGTGAATACGTTAAGTTACAAAACTGTCTCTGCCAATGCAAAAACTGTTAACAAACAGTGGGTTGTTGTTGACGCACAAGGCGAGATTTTGGGGCGCTTGTCATCGAAGATCGCAATGATCATCCGTGGTAAAAACAAGCCTGAGTATACCCCACACGTAGACTGCGGTGATAACGTTATCGTTATTAATGCAGACAAGGTTAAGTTGACCGGAAATAAATTTTCAGAGAAAATTTATACTTCTTACACCGGATACCCAGGTGGTCAGCGTTTCATTTCTCCAAAAGAGTTAATGGCTAAACACCCAAAACGTGTTATCGAGAAAGCTGTTCGTGGTATGTTACCTAAAACTAAACTTGGTGCTAAATTATACACCAACTTATATGTTTACGCAGGTTCAGAGCATCCGCACGAGGCACAATCACCAAAAACCATTAAACTTTAATTAAAGAAGAAATGTCAGTTACAAACACTTCAGGAAGAAGAAAAACAGCTGTTGCACGTATCTATTTAAAAGAAGGCAACGGCACTATTACCGTAAATGGTAAAGACCACAAAGTATATTTCCCAACGTTACCATTACAATACATTGTTAACCAATCGTTCGAAGTTTCTGAACTAGTTGGTCAGTATGATGTAAATGTAAACGTAGCTGGTGGAGGTGTTAAAGGTCAAGCAGAAGCAGTTCGTTTAGCTATCGCTAAAGCTATTGTTGAATTAGATGCTGAGAAAAAACCAGCATTACGTGCTAAAGGGTTAATGACCCGTGATATGCGTATGGTTGAACGTAAGAAACCAGGACGTAAAAAAGCACGTAAGAAATTCCAATTCAGTAAACGTTAATCTTAAGGAGACAAAACAATGGCAAGAACTACATATCAAGACTTATTGGATGCAGGTGTACACTTTGGTCACCTTACCCGTAAATGGAACCCAAAAATGGCGCCTTACATTTTCATGGAGCGCAATGGTATCCACATTATAGATTTAAATAAAACTTTAACTAAAACTGAAGAAGCTGCTTCAGCAATCAAACAGATCGTTAAATCTGGTCGTAAGATTCTTTTCGTAGCTACTAAGAAACAAGCTAAAGAAATTGTTGCTGAGCAAGCAAAAAAAGTAAACATGCCTTTCGTAACTGAACGTTGGTTAGGTGGTATGTTAACTAACTTTGCTACCGTACGTAAGTCAATCAAAAAGATGGTTACCATCGATAAAATGACTAAAGACGGTACTTATTCGATCCTTTCTAAAAAGGAGCGTTTAATGATTCAGCGTGAGCGTATCAAACTAGAAAGCTTATTAGGTGGTATCGCGGATTTAAACCGTTTACCAGCTGCTATCTTTTTAATTGACGTTAAAAAAGAGCACATCGCTGTTAGCGAAGCGTTGAAATTAAACATTCCAACTTTTGCAATGGTTGATACTAACTCTGACCCTTCAAACATCGATTTCCCAATCCCAGCGAATGATGATGCAACTAAATCTATCTCTTTAATTACTGATGTTATCATCAAAGCAATTGAAGAAGGTTTAGATGAGCGCAAACGTGAAAAAGACGAAGAAACTGAAAAAGAGGCTGTAGCTGCTAAAGCTGCTGCTGATGCTCCTGAAGCTGCTGCTCCTGGTGCAAGAAGAAAAAAAGTAAGTAGCGAAGCTGAAACCGAAGAAGGTACAAGCGAAGAAGCTTAATTAATAATATAATTTGGGTTGTATGCTGTGCGTTGGAGGTTTACTTACAACAATCACGTACAACCCATAATTTTTGATAATAACTTAAAAAGGAAATAAAATGTCTACAGTACAAATTTCTGCAGCAGATGTAAACAAATTGCGCCAACAAACCGGTGCTGGTATGATGGACTGCAAAAAAGCATTAATCGAAGCTAACGGTGATTTCGAAGCTGCGGTTGATTACTTACGTAAAAAAGGTGCTAAAGTAGCAGCTTCACGTCAGGATCGTGATTCTAACGAAGGAGTTGTTATTGCTAAAGCTACAGCTGATGGCAAACGTGGTGTTGTTGTTGAATTAAACTGCGAAACTGACTTTGTTGCTAAAAACGCTGATTTCGTTGCATTAGCTAATAAATTTACTGATTTAGCTATAGATAAAAACCCTGCTTCATTAGAAGAGCTTTTATCTTTAGAAGTTGATGGTCAGAAAGTTTCTGATATCATTATCGAAAACACTGGTAAAATCGGTGAGAAAATCGGTATTTCTAAATTTGAAACAGTATCAGGTGAGAAAGTTGTTCCTTACATCCACGGTAACTACCGTTTAGGTGTTTTGGTTGCTTTAAACCAAGCTGTTGCTGGTGTTGACGAAGCAGGTAAAGATGTTGCAATGCAAATTGCTGCTATGAACCCAGTTGCTTTAGATAAAGCTGATGTTGATGCAACTACTATTGAGCGTGAAACTGAAATCGCTAAAGAACAAATCCGTGCTGAAGGTAAACCTGAAGAAATGGTAGAAAAAATTGCTGCTGGTAAATTGAACAAATTCTACAAAGACAGTACTTTATTGAACCAGGAATTTGTTAAAGACTCATCTAAAGATGTTCGTAAATTCTTAAATGATACAGCTAACGGTTTAACTGTTACTGCATTTAAACGCGTACAATTAGGAGCTTAATCGCTTTTATTTTATATTAAATGAGGGTATGTCATAATGATGATATACCCTCATTTTTGTTTTCGTTATTCTGAGAACTTAGCATTAGAAAGACACACCGTCATCTCGAACACACACACTGCGTCATCTCGACGATAGGAGAGATCTCTTGGTTATGCTAATTTGATTTATGGTTATTTCTTGATCAAGAGATCTCTCCTATCGTCGATGACGGCAGCGGCTCTCTTTTTTTCTTTTTATTCAGGAAACGTTCTAATAAAAACTTTTATATAAGTTTGGGGCATAATTGTATTTGTATGTTAGCTATTAAAAATTGTAAGTTCTTTGCGGATGGGCTGCAAGTTGCAGGTCAGAATGTCTTAATTGAAAATGGTGAGATCGTTAAAATCAGCAGCGAAGAGATTCCAGTCGGATATGAAATTGTAGATGCCGAAGGAAGCTATTTAAGTCCTGGTTTTATTGACCTTCAGATTTATGGCAGTGGAAAGGACCTTTTTTCTGCTTACCCAACAGCAGACACGCTAAGTCAAATGGATTTGGATCTGCTAAGTAAAGGAACTACAAGCTTTTTAGCTTGTGTAGCAACTAACACTCCGGAGGTTGTTCATCAATCTATCGCTGCAGCAAAAGCTTATCGTAGCGAAGCCAGGGGTTTTCTGGGCTTACATTTGGAGGGCCCTTATATTAATGCAAAACGCAGAGGAGCCCATATTGAGAAATACATTTGCAAAGCCTCCCTTGATGAGGTAAAAAGGTTACTTGAATATGCAGATGGTACGGTAAAAATGATGACCATTGCTGCCGAACTTCAGGACGATGAGGTTATCAATTACCTGCTAGATAATAATATCGTGTTATCGCTGGGGCATAGTGATGCCAATTTTGAGCAAGCTACTGCAGCTTATGATATGGGCTTTAAAACCACAACGCATTTGTTTAATGCAATGCCTTCTATACATCATAGATCACCGAATTTGCCTGCCGCGGTATTTAGTCACCCTAAGGCAATGGCAAGCATTATTGCAGATGGAAATCATGTGGATTTTGAAATTGTAAAAATGAGCTACAAGCTGCTCCGTGAAAGAATGTTTTTGATAACTGATGCGGTTACTTCATGTAATATCGGGCCTTATCAGCATCAGCTTTCGGGTGAGAAATTCATTACTCCAGATGGAACTTTATCTGGATCTAACATAACAATGTTACAAGCGGTACAAAACTGTGTGGCGTATTGCGATATCCCATTGGCAGCAGCCTTGAATTTAGCCACACTAAACCCGGCAAGGCTGATTGAATTGGATGCTAAACTGGGCGATTTAAAGGTTGGAAATAAGGCGAATTTGGTCCTGCTTTCTGAAAAATTAGAGCTGTTAAAAGTTTTTGCAGAGGGAGTTGAACATTTGAGCCTTATTAATTAAAACAAATAGTTATTTTTGGAGTCATGAAGTATAAACGGATCCTATTGAAATTAAGTGGCGAATCGCTAATGGGCGATAAGCAGTATGGTATTGATAATGAGGTTGTAAAGCAGTATGCTGAAGACATTAAGGCGGTACATGCCAAAGGCCTTGAAATAGCAATTGTTATTGGTGGTGGTAATATTTTTAGAGGTTTAAGTGCTGAAAAATCTGGGATGGACCGTGCTCAAGCCGATTATATGGGTATGCTAGCCACAGTAATTAACAGTATGGCCTTGCAAGATGCGCTTGAAAAAGTAGGTCTTAAAACAAGATTGCTTACTGCAATAAAAATGGAGCAGATTTGTGAGCCTTTTATTCGCAGAAGAGCTGTACGCCACCTTGAAAAAGGACGTGTGGTGATTTTTGGAGCAGGTACTGGTAATCCTTATTTTACTACTGATTCTGCAGCTGCTTTACGCGCAATTGAGATAAAAGCAGATGTTGTTTTAAAAGGAACCCGTGTTGATGGTATTTATACCGCTGATCCAGAGAAAGATCCTGCAGCTACTAAATATTCAGAAATTACTTTTAAAGAAGTTTATGCTAATGGGTTAAACGTAATGGATATGACAGCCTTTACGCTTTGCGAAGAAAATAAACTCCCAATTATTGTTTTTGATATGAACAAAGCAGGTAATTTCATGAAAATCGCAAATGGCGATGGCATTGGTACACTTGTTAAAAACTAATAGCAATATTTTATATAAGTTTGGTTAAATTTTACACATCATGAATGACCTCATAAAGAAACAATTACAAGATGCTCAGGCTACCATGGAAAAAGCCATTTTGCACTGCGAGTCGGAACTGACGAAAATTCGTGCAGGAAAGGCTTCTGCTGGTATGCTGGATGGTATTATGGTTGATTATTACGGAAATCCTACTCCTTTAAGCCAGGTTGCAAGTATCAATACACCTGATGCTCGTACGTTGCTTATACAGCCTTGGGAAAAGGCTTTGCTAGTTCCTATTGAACGTGCAATTATGGAAGCAAACATAGGTATTAACCCTCAAAACGATGGTATTATTATCCGTTTGGTAGTTCCTCCTTTAACTGAAGAGCGTAGAAAGGATTTAGTTAAAAAGGTTAAAGAGGAAGCCGAAAGAGGTCGTATTACCGTTCGTAACATCCGTAAAGATGCCAACGAAAAGGTTAAGAAATTGAAAGGTGAAAGTGTTTCTGATGATGAGATCAAAACAGGTGAGGCTGAAGTTCAAAAAATTACCGATGCTTACATTGTAAAAATAGATAAACATGCCGAAGCAAAAGAAAAGGATATCATGACTGTTTAGGTCAGGATTATAATTTATACGTAAATTAAAGGGAATGGAAGTAATGCTTCATTCCCTTTGTTTATTTTTAACAAATTTTATTTATGAAAATCTTATTCAGCTATTTAAAAAACTATAAAGGTCTGATATTTCTGGCCTTGTTTCTGGCTGCAGTTAATCAGATATTTTCTTTTCTTGATCCCTATGTTTTTCGCCTGATCATTGATAAGTATGTAACGAACTATAAGCATTATACTACTGATGAGTTTATAAAGGGTGCCGGGGTACTTATTTTATTGGCTATGGGAGCAGCAATGGTTTCCCGCATCGCCAAGAATTTTCAGGACTATTATGTAAATGTGATTACGCAAAGACTGGGAGCTAAAATATATTCCGATGGTCTTGCTCATTCTTTGGAACTGCCATATCAGGTTTTTGAAGATCAGCGCAGCGGAGAAACATTAGGTATTTTACAAAAAGTTAGGATTGATACTGAGAAACTGGTTCAGGCGGTAATAAATGTTTTGTTTACAAGTATTATCGGGATCATTTTTGTGACCGTTTATGCCATCTCTGTATATTGGGTTATTGCTGTGGTGTATTTTTCTTCTATTCCTTTACTTGGGTTTTTAAGTTCGTTTTTAAGTAAACGGATTAAAAAAGTTCAAAAGAATATTGTAGCAGAAACAACATCACTTGCAGGTTCTACCACAGAATCGCTGCGTAATATTGAGCTGGTAAAAAGTCTGGGACTTGCCAAACAGGAAATAAACAGGTTAAATACTACAACCACGAAGATTTTAGGACTAGAGCTTAAAAAGGTAAAATACATCCGAAGTTTAAGCTTTATCCAGGGAACGTTTGTGAACCTGTTGCGTAACGGGCTGCTCTTTTTGATGATGTACCTGATCTTTGCAGGAAGAATTACGGTGGGTGAGTTCTTCTCACTATTCATTTACTCGTTCTTTATTTTTGGTCCCTTGCAGGAATTGGGTAATATCATTAATGTTTACAGGGAAACGGAGGTATCGCTAAATAATTTTGAGCGGATCATGTCTATTCCAAAAGATAAGAAACCTGATAATCCGGCATCAATTGCTAAAATCAAAAAATTAGAATTTGATGAGGTTAGCTTTAAGCACCAATCGGCCTCTACTAACGCCTTAAATAGCATTAATTTCGAAACGAACCTTGGAGAAACGATTGCCTTTGTAGGGCCATCAGGCTCTGGTAAAACTACGCTTGTTAAACTTCTTGTAGGGTTATATGAGCCTAAGGAAGGAGCCATTAAGTATAACGGAGTTACGGCTACCAACATAGATCTTGATGAATTACGAGAAAAAATAGGCTTTGTAACGCAGGATACGCAATTGTTTTCTGGAACAATAAGAGAGAATTTGCAGTTTGTAAGGCCTGAGGCAACCGATGAGGAGTGTATGAAGGTATTACATCAGGCAGCTTGTCAGAACTTATTGGCCAGAGCGGATAAAGGCCTGGATACCATGATTGGTGAAGGTGGAGTGAAGGTTTCGGGAGGTGAAAAGCAACGTTTGTCTATTGCCAGAGCACTATTGCGCAAGCCGGATATCCTGGTTTTTGATGAGGCAACCTCATCGTTGGATTCTTTAACGGAAGAAGAAATTACAGCAACAATAAGAGAGGTTTCTGATATAGATAACCACATGACGATATTAATTGCCCACCGCTTATCGACAATTAAACACGCCGATAGGATCTATGTATTGGAAAAAGGGAATGTAATTGAGCAGGGAACTCACGATGAGCTTGTGCTTCAGAATGGTTTGTACTATGCGATGTGGAGACAACAGGTGGGTGAAAGGTTCTCTATCGTTTAAGGTTAAACATTCTGCTCGTTTATTTCCTGTAATGTTAGTTTGGTTAAGTTTTTTGTTTTGAGGTAGGTAATACCTGCAACGAGAATGGTCATGCTACCTCCAAATACTACGGCGGGCACTGTTCTCATCAGTTTTGCAGTTAAACCTGATTCAAAAGCACCTATTTCATTTGAAGAGCCAATAAACATACTGTTTACAGCAGATACACGGCCGCGCATGTCATCTGGAGTTAGCAACTGCATAATGGTAGACCTGATGATTACACTTACGCTATCAAATGCGCCTTCTGCAAAGAGAAGTGCAAGCGTTAAGTAGAAGTTTTTAGATAGACCGTAGCAGATGATACTGGTTCCAAAGCCGGTTACCGCAATCAAAAGGTTTCTCCATGGCTTGTTCATAGGAGAGTAAACGGTCATGATAAGCATTGTGAGTACAGCACCTGTAGATGCAGCTGCTCGCATGAGGCCTAATCCCTCTGGACCTACTTTGAGGATATCATTAGCAAACACTGGCAGCAATGCTACAGCTCCTCCAAAAAACACAGAAAACAGGTCGAGGCTCATTGCGCCAAGCATCATTTTGTTTTTAAATACAAATTGTACGCCTTCTGTTAGGCTTTTTACAATACTTTCTTTTGGAATAAAGGTTGGTGGGTGAGACTTTAAAAAGAAGATACAAACTAATGAGATGGATATGAAGGTGATAATTACATAGTAAGTAACCGTGATGCCATAGAAGCCATAAATTAGTCCTCCCGTCATGGGTCCAAGGATAGAAGCAAGTTGCCAGCTGGTACTATTCCAGGTACTCGACTTTGGATACAATCTTTTTGGGATAATCTGCGCCATTAAAGAGAATGTAGCCGGACTAAAAAAACCTCTTGCTATACCTATGCCGAATACCATCAAATACATAATTGGCACAATATAGCTTGTGGGGATGTAAGCATGCATTTGCTTTGTAGTAACGATAAGCATTACTAAAGAGCACAGAAATACGCCAAAAAATACTTTTAGTAAAAGGCCTCTTTTCTCTGATTTATCAGCAATGTAACCTCCATATAAGGCAATGCCAATGGCAGGAATTGCTTCGCAAAGACCTACAAGGCCTAAGGCAAGAGGGTCTTTTGTTAAGTGATAGACGTGGAAGCCAATAATAACGGCTTGCATTTGATATGCGAATGTAAAAAAGAAACGCATGCCCAGATAAGATCGGAATTCCCTGTATAGCAGGACTGCGTAAAAAGGATCTGGTTTTTCTATGATTTCGGTATTGTCCAAAAGGAAAAATATTTTGAACAAATGTAGTTGATAGACAAATAAATTTTAAGATTATTTTTCTTGCAATTACATAATCTTGTCATAAAATGTAAGATATGCTTCTCTCATATCTTCAGCCTGATTAATTGCGGCTGATGCTGCTATGCCAAAAACACCAGTTTCCATAAGTGCCTCTATATCATCGGCGGTAACACCCCCTACGGCTAAAACAGGTAAGATAATACCATTTTGATTTAAGGTGGCCATTGCTTTTTTATATCCCTCTATACCAATATGAGGAGCATTGTTTGGCTTGGTTGTCGTATCGCGGAAGGGGCCAAAGCCGGCATAGTCTGCTCCCTCTTTTGCAAGTCTGATTAAACCTTCAACTGTGTTTGACGAGCCTCCGATAGTTACTGCTTCCCCTAATTGTTCTCTTAGTTTTGTGAAATCAGCGTCCATATCTTCTATATGGAAACCTTGTATATCGGCTTTGCCATTAAGGTGAATGTGATCTGTAACGATTAAGGTAGCCCCCCAATCGTCACAGATTTCAGCAATCACATTGATATCTTCTAAAAGCTCATCGTCGTTTTTAATTAAACAGCGGTATTGAATCCACTTTGCCCCAGCCTCACAAGCTATTTGTGCCTGCTCGATATGGGTTAACTGCTCAATGTCGTGTGTAATAAAATGTAGTCTTTCGATGAACTTCTTCATAGGATTAAAATTTCAAATTTAGCGAAAGTAAGAAATTAGTTCCGGCCTGAGGGAAGTAAAAGTTCTCTGTTGTGGTTCCCCATGGGTAAATTGAACTGTAGGTATAACCATTGCTTTCGTACTTTTTGTTTAGAATATTATTGGCAAGCAGGCCTATGTTTATGTTTTTGATTCCTTTTAAACTGAAGTCGTAACCAAGCCTTGCATTGTTTACCCAATAAGCATCGAGTTTACGGCTTTCGTTTTGAGTATTGTCCATGTATTGCTTACTCACGTATTTGCTTTGTAAGGCAATAGCAAAGCCAGCCACTGGTTTGTAAACCAGCTCTCCAAATATTACCGAGTTTGGCGAGAAAGAAATATCCGGGTTTGCATAGTTTGTAGCCTGTACATTAATCAGGTTAAAATCGTTATCATATTCTGATACATAGTCTACATAATTCTTGATCTTATTTCTGCTGAACGCTGCGTTTGCATTAACAGCAAAGTGAGAACTGATAATATAAGAAGCGTCTAGCTCCAGGCCAATCCTATAGCTCTTGTCTACATTTTGACGGTAAGCATCAGAATATTCGTTGATTTCGCCGGTAAAGATCAGCTGATCTTTGTAAAACATACCGTACGCATTTACACCGACATTAAAATCTGTGTTTTTAAAGCGGTAGCCTGCCTCTACATTGTTTAGACGTTCTGGTTTAGGAACAGCCAGACCTTCTTTTAAATTGGTAAAATCATCGCGGTTTGGTTCTTTATTTGCAACACTAAATGAGGCGTAAAAGTTGCTTAACTCGTTTAGGAAATAGGTAGCTCCAACTTTAGGATTAAAGAAATTGTAGTTGTTATTGTAATCTAAACTTTTGCGATTCTTGTCAGTTCCTGAAATATCATATTTCACATTTCTGTACTGTAAGTCTGCAAACAAGCTTAACTGAGTTACCGGATTATAATTTACTTTGAAGTAGCTATTGAAGTCGTCCTTGTCTCCTTTGCCATCATAGTAATGATAATCGTTGGTTGATGTTGATGCATATTGAGCCCATATTACTTGTCCAAAATGCTTGCCTCTATATTGGTTATAAGCCCCACCCAGTGTGAAATTTAAATTAGATTCTGGTTGGTAGTTAAAGGCATAAGTAAGACCATAAAAGTTATTATCTAACCAACGACGACGAACAAGATCCGTTCTTTCAATAGTTGAACCGCCTGCTATAACATTTGGCAAACCATAGTTTTTAAGTTTCTGGTTGTTTTTATACTCTTCAAAATATCCTTCGCCCTGGGTTAGGTGTAATGCCCCGTTGAACGACAATTGTTCGTTGAACTGTTTTGCGTATAAAGCTTGATAATGGTTTTGTTTGTAGTTATCGTTCTGATCGTTATAAAGGAACTGATTGTATTTTCTGTTATCGGAATTGAAAAGGTTTAAAGAATCTGCCTGGGTGTTGTACAGATAGCCGAGGTTATTGTTGTAATGTTCTTTTAAGCCCTCAATGTGGCCTCTAAGTTTAGCTTCAGGAACACCGTTCCAGGCTTGGTAAGTTTCTTCAGTTCCTGAAAATACGTTTACACGTAGTATATCGGTTTTTCCATGATATGCACCTGATAAGAAGTATGATTTAAGATTAGAGGCCGCACGGTCGATAAATCCATCAGATTTGATTCTTGATAAACGACCGTCAAAGCTCCATTTTCCATCAATAAGACCGGTACCTACTTTGACAGTATTTTTAAGGGTGTTGTAGCTTCCATAAGTGTTGTTTATTTCTGCGTAAGGGACTTCTGAGCTTGATGAAGTTTGGATGTTTAAACTTCCGCCAAATGCCCCAGCTCCGTTTGTTGAAGTTCCAACCCCACGTTGGATTTGTACGTTGTCGACAGATGAAGCAAAATCAGGCATGTTTACCCAGAATGTACCTTGGCTTTCACTGTCATTATATGGGATCCCGTTTACAGTAACGTTTATCCTGCTCGCATCGCTGCCTCTTATTCTAATGCCTGTATATCCTACACCTGCACCGGCATCGGAGGTAACAACCACACCTGGTGTGTTGTTTAGGATGAAAGGAAGATCTTGTCCGAAGTTGTTTTGTTCAATGTCTGTTTTGCTAATGTTTTTATAAGTGGTTGCAGACTTTTCATTTGCACGGGTTGCGTTTACAATAACTTCGTCGGCAAGAAAAGCCGATTGAACTAATACAAAATCGAGCGTTTGATCGGCATTAATTGTGATGCTCTTTTCTATTGTTTGATAGCCAAGATAGCTTACTAATAACGTATAATTACCTGCTTTTAAATTGGTTAATTGATATTTTCCCTGTTTATCGGCAGTTGTTCCGGCAGATTTATTTTTTAGCTTAATAGTAGCGCCAGGTAATGTAGTATTTGATTTTTCGGATACGGTACCCGAAATGGAGAATTGCGCTTTTACCAACACCGGCAATAGCAACACAGCAAGCGCTGTGATCATTAATTTTTTCACTTTATTGTTTCTTTTAGTTAAACCACTGTAAGTAAGGGGTACTTACAGCCCAGTTAAACTCCATAACTCCAATCCCTCCGCCGGCATTATCCGGATCAGGTGCATATATCTGTAAACAGATATAATGGGTATGCTCTCAGCCTGTTTTCGTGTTTTTACAAAACAAGGCACCCCTTTTTGATGGTACAAAGGTATTGATTTTTTTATCAGTGTAAAAATGTTTGAACTGCTGTAATTGCGTTATTTAATCTATCCTCTCCCTGACCGCCAACTTTAATGTATATTGCGTTCAAGGCTTTAAGCTCCTGATGCCATACCTGCATAAAATGTTCTCGTTTATGCGGGAAATCGCGAAGAGGATCTTCTTGCCAGGGTAGGTCAATATCCATCAGCAAGTATAAATCGTAATTGTATTTAGGGAGTGCATCAAGAACAATCTGAGGGGTTTCTCCAAAAACTTCATCGCTCCATATTTTTACAGTGATAAAGGTTGTGTCACAGAAAACCAGGTCTTTTTCGGCTATGGCTAGTATGGAGTCTTCGAGTGCCAATTGCCCATGAAACATGTTTACCTCGTCCTGCAAATTGCATGGTTCGGTTAATGCCGCACAGTAATACCTTGCGTATTCAGGTACCCATAAGGTATCAAAGTGTTTTGCAAGCTGCTGGGTAATGGTTGATTTTCCAGTACTCTCCGGGCCAACAATGGCTATCTTTTTAATGGGTTTGTTCACGGTGGGTTTTCCTCCAATCTAAATAGCCTACAGAGGCAATATAAACATATAATGCATACATAACTGCTGTTGCATATAGGTCTTTTGAAACGTACATGCCAACATATATGATATCGACAAAAATCCAGATCAGCCAGTTCTGTAATACCTTTCTTGCAAGAAATATCTGGGCTATTAAACTACAGGCCGTACAAAAGCTGTCTAAAAAGGGGAACGAGGCATCTGTATTCTTTTTAAGTACAAAGCCCAGTATTAACGTAAAAAGAATTACACCTAAAATGGAAAGCATAATCTCCTTTTTGGTAATGACTGTAATTGGTCGCGATGCTTCGGGATTATTTCTGTTCTTGCTCCAGAAATACCAGCCGTAGACATTCATCGCGAAAAAGTAAAACTGCAGACCCATATCGGCATACAGTTTTGATTCGAAGAAGATGAAAATATAGATGACTACACTTACTATAGCAATGGGCCAATTGTATATGTTGTTTTTGGCGGCAAGCCATACACACAGTATACCAGTGAAAACACCTAGCCATTCCAGTAAACCCGTTTGTAAAAATAACTGAGTGAAACTATCCTTTACAACATCAAACATTTACCAAAAGTAAAAAAAAATCCGGCAGGAAGAATTCCATGCCGGATAGTAAACCAAACAAACTATTTATCTTTTATTGCGCTTTAGGTGATGAAGTAAAGCCTATTGATGTTCTTATGCTTACATCAGCGCTTGTGTTATTTCTTAAAACATATTCAACTCTTACACGGAGACTGGTTCCCTTTATGTAATCGTCCAAAAACTTTGAATTGTCTATATCTAACGCAAGTTCAGAGCCAATGTTCTCTTGTATATCACTTCTTGACGCAACCATGACCTCGCCACCGTTTTCATTTGATACAAAAAGCTTTACAGACTTAAACATGCCTAAGCTTTTGTTGCTAGGATTGCTGGCGATCATTTTTGCAGAGGCAATTCTAATTTCTTTTATATAATTGGTTCCGTTTTTATTTCCAAAAACATCATCAAAACTTGTTGCCGCAGATTTTGCAGAGATAGGCGTATCGCTTTTGCTTGAGGCAGGGATAACTATTGTTGCGGTGTAAGGAAATGTAGATTTAATAATAGATTGTACTGTTCCGCAACCAGCCAGAATTACAGTGATTGCAAATAAAAATGGTAATATCTTTTTCATAGTTGAGAATATGCAAATGTTATTCCATCACAAAAAAAGTGTTTTTATGCACCACGGCGGGTGATTTTGTAGTTAATTATATACAGATATTTGGAATAACTGTAGGTCTTTGTAGCTGTTTTTAAATTTTATAAAAACAATTTGTTTAATCTGTTTGTAGTTAACAAGCACTAGCTAAAATATGATATGGAACAATGATACTAACTAATTGATGGTTAAATAATATTGACTAACAGGAGTTGTGGAGGCTTCTTTAGTCAGCAAATTCAAATTCCTATGAAAAAGTTAAGTGTGAATTTTTTAGTAATTGCAGCGTTTTCGTTGTTGTTATTAGCTTTCGTTACCATTAAGGATGGCGGAATCAAAGGTAAAGTATCTCCTGATAGTGGTGCGGTGCAAGTGGTTGCCGTAGCAGGAACAGATACCATAAAAGGTGATCTTAGTAGTGGTAGTTTTACCATTAATAATGTAAAACCAGGTACCTACACCGTATGGGTTAAAGCTAAACCACCGTATAAAGACAAGTCAGTTGAGAACGTTGCTGTGGTTGATAGCACTGTAACCGACGTTGGGGAAATAAAACTTGAACAATAACTCTATAGATTAAACGCAGAGAAGGGGGCCATTTAGCCCCTTTTTCAGTTTATAAGGGTTTTTGAAAAAATACCTGATTTTTAACGTTCAAAAGCGTAACTTTGCATCCCGACAGAAGAGTCGGGGATCTTTAATGATATCAAAGAAATCTCTAAGACGATTCCAGTCTACAATAATTGCATTTTTTACCCTTATAACTTTAGACTTTTTAAAGCCTTATGCCTAAAGACACCTCGATACGCTCAGTACTAATTATCGGATCAGGACCAATTATTATTGGTCAAGCTTGTGAATTTGACTATTCAGGATCGCAAGCCGCCCTATCTTTGAAAGAAGAAGGGATTGAAGTTTCGATCATCAACTCCAATCCTGCAACCATTATGACCGATAAAGTAATCGGTGATCATGTTTACCTATGGCCATTGACAGTAGATTCTATTGAGCAGATCTTACAAGAACGTAAAATAGATGCTGTACTGCCTACCATGGGTGGTCAAACGGCTTTGAATCTTTGTATTGAGGCCTCTGAACGTGGAATTTGGGAGAAATATGGCGTGCGGGTGATTGGTGTTGATGTTGCTGCAATCGAAAAAACGGAAAACCGTGAAGCCTTCCGCCAGTTAATGGTTGATATAGGCGTAGGGGTTGCAACTTCAAAAATTGCCAACTCTTTCTTAGAAGGTAAAGAAGCTGCTCAGGAGATTGGTTATCCTTTGGTAATTCGCCCTTCTTATACCCTAGGTGGTTTTGGTGGTGGTTTTGTACACAAGAAAGAAGAATTTGACCAGGCTTTAAAACGCGGACTTGAGGCTTCTCCAACACATGAGGTATTGGTAGAACAAGCTGTTTTAGGCTGGAAAGAATACGAATTGGAGTTGTTGAGGGACAGTAATGACAATGTAATCATCATCTGTTCTATTGAAAATTTCGATCCAATGGGTATTCACACAGGCGATTCGATCACTGTGGCACCTGCCATGACATTGTCTGATCGTTGCTACCAGGATATGCGTAATCAGGCGATCAAAATGATGCGCGCGATCGGAAACTTCGCAGGTGGTTGTAATGTACAGTTCTCTGTAAATCCGGATAACGACGAGATCATTGCAATCGAGATTAACCCAAGGGTTTCGCGTTCATCGGCATTGGCCAGTAAGGCTACAGGTTATCCGATTGCTAAAATAGCTGCTAAACTTGCTATAGGTTATAACCTGGATGAGCTGGAAAACCAAATTACAAAAACTACATCTGCATATTTCGAACCAACACTTGATTATGTGATTGTGAAAGTTCCCCGTTGGAACTTCGATAAATTCAAAGGAGCGAACATGGAGTTGGGCTTGCAGATGAAATCTGTAGGTGAAGTAATGGCCATCGGACGTACTTTTATTGAAGCGGTACAAAAAGCTTGTCAGAGTTTGGAAATTGGCAGAGCTGGTTTAGGTGCTGACGGTAAACATAGCCGCAGTATTGAAGAGATTATGCATGGTCTTGAGCATCCAAGCTGGAATCGTTTGTTCCTGATTAAAGATGCCATGAGTATGGGTGTACCATTAGAGTCAATCCGTAAAGTTACACGTATTGATAAATGGTTCTTGTCACAAATACATGAATTGGTTCAGCTGGAAACAGAATTGAAACGTTATTCGCTAAATAATATTCCTAAAGATTTCTTCTTTACTTTAAAGCAGAAAGGTTTCTCTGATATTCAGATTGCTTATCTGCTAGGAAATGTAACTGAAGACGAAGTTTATGAGCGCAGGAAGTCATTAGGCATCAAACGTGTTTATAAAATGGTGGATACTTGTGCTGCTGAGTTTGCTGCACAAACACCTTATTACTACTCTACTTTTGAAGAAGAGAATGAATCCCTTCGTTCAGATAAAAAGAAAGTAATTGTATTGGGATCTGGTCCTAACCGTATTGGTCAGGGTATAGAATTCGATTACTCTTGTGTGCATGGTTTGCTCGCCGCGAAAGAGAGTGGCTTTGAAGCAATCATGATCAATTGTAACCCTGAGACGGTGTCTACAGACTTTAATATGGCGGATAAGCTATACTTTGAGCCGGTATTCTGGGAGCATGTACGTGAAATCATCGAGTTGGAGGATCCAGTAGGTGTTATTGTTCAATTGGGTGGTCAGACAGCCTTAAAAATGGCTGAGAAGCTCCAGGAAAACGGCATAAAGATCATTGGCACTTCTTATAACGATATGGATGTTGCTGAAGACAGGGGACGTTTCTCTGACTTGCTCAAAGAATTAGACATTCCGTATCCAAAATATGGTGTTGCAGAAAATGCTGAAGAAGCAATAGTTGTAGCAAATGAAGTGGGGTATCCGGTATTGGTTAGACCAAGTTATGTATTGGGTGGACAGGGGATGAGCATCGTGATCAACGATGAAGATCTTGAAAAGGCCGTTGTTAAATTATTAGGTGACCTTCCGGGTAACCGCGTACTGATTGACCACTTCCTGGACAGAGCGGAAGAAACCGAATCGGATTCGATCAGTGATGGCGAAGATGTTCATATTGTTGGATTGATGGAGCATATCGAGCCGGCTGGTATTCACTCTGGAGACTCTAGTGCTGTATTGCCACCTTTCAGTTTGTCTGAAAAGGTAATGAACGACATGGAGACTTACTCTAAAAAGATTGCGAGAGCCTTAAATGTAATCGGTTTGTTAAACATTCAGTTTGCAGTTAAAGACGAAAAAGTATATGTAATTGAAGCCAATCCAAGAGCGTCGAGAACTGTTCCTTTCATTGCTAAGGCTTATGATGTTCCTTACATCAACATTGCCGCTAAAGTGATGCTAGGTGTGAATAAACTGAAAGATTTTACCATCGAGCGTAAATTGGAAGGTTATGCGATTAAAGAGCCTGTTTTCTCTTTCTACAAATTCCCTGAGGTAACTAAAGAATTGGGGCCGGAAATGAAGTCGACAGGGGAGTCCATCAGATTTATCAAAGACACTGAAGATCCTTACTTCAGACAGCTTGTTAAAGAAAAATCAATGTATTTATCTAAATAATATAAAGTCCCGAAAGGGACTTTTTTTATTAACTCCTTTTTTATTCTTTCCCCCAAATTCTAGTGTTAAGATCCAGTTCGCTAATAATTGCATACATAAAGCGAACGATGCTTAGGTCTTCATCTAATGATTTGGTGGTAAGCAGGCTTTTAAATACCGGAGGTTCAAAGTAATCCTTTTCTAAAGGGAAAGCTATGTAAACGTAAGAACCAATAAAAGATACAGAGATTGTAGCAGCGCTTTTGTCGTTTAGCTCGCATAATCTTTCCATCATTGCAGGAGTAAGAATATATCTGGCTTCTACCTGATCAGTTGAATAGGTAACAAAGGCCTTGTTAAATTCAATATTTTCCAGCTTTACAAGCTGTTTACTTGATGAGGAGAAGATCGGCATTTTATCGGATATCCAGGCGCCCAGCGCGCTTCCCATATCCTTTGGCTTAACTACTGTTAGGCCATTAAAATGTTTGTTGAAATCGGCACAAAATACGATTCCCTTTAAGATGGTGTGCCAATGCTCTTGTCGTCCGTTTTTTGTTTGTGTCTCGGTTTTGTATTCTGCATGAACTTCAGAAAAAGAAAACCTTGTTTTTCCTGCATTGCCATAAATTTGATCCTGACTCCTATATCTATCCGGGCGTTGAGTGAATAGCTGAGAATTAATGAAATCGCTTTCCAGTAACCCATACTTATATTCGATCTCTAAACTTGGATCTATGGACTTTAATACCGTAGCTACCACTCTTTGCTTAAATTCATGCCTATAGTCATTAAACTTTTGGCTGGAATTACTGAAAAGAACAATAGAAGTAATTATGGATGCGCCGCCACTTATGGCTCCCGCAATCATGAGGCTCCCAAGTAAAACGCCGATTGCTATAAGTATTACTCCACCTGCAAGAAACAGGTAGGCCTTTGTTTTTATATCGGAAACCTTTTTTCTCTGTATTTCGAGTTCATTAAGTATGATTTGTAAAGAGGCCCCTGTTGCAGTTTCTTCTGCCATTAGTTATTAAAAAGATCTTTTGCACTTATATTTTTTCGTTCTTCCTCTGTGTTTGCCAGTACAGCAATTGGCTGATAGTTCATCATTCCGGCAAAAATGCTTCCCGGGAACATCATAATTGCATTGTTGTAATCGGTAACTGAGGAATTGTAAGCTCTTCTTGCGGCTGCAATTTGTTCTTCGCTCTCTGTCCAGGTGCTTTGTAGGTTCAGGAAATTCTGGTTTGCTTTCAGATCCGGATAATTCTCTACGTTTACCATTAAGCCTTTAACGCTTGAGCCAAGTTGCTTATCCAGGTCTAATCTTTCCTCGTTACTTAAGTTTGGGCTCGCGGCTTTGGCACGCAATTCTACCACTTTGGTTAACAGATCTCCTTCATACTGCATATACTGTTTTACAGTCTCAATTAAGTTTGGAAGTAAATCAAATCGTTTTTTAAGCATGGCGTCAATTGCAGAAAAAGCATTGGCTACCTGGTTCTTTTTGCCGATCAGCGAATTGTATATGCCGATTCCAAAAATTAGTAGCACAGCGATGATAATAGCGGCAATAATCATTATGATAAGGGTTAAGAGGTTAATTAATATTTAAATATATTAAAATTTAACATGCTCAAGCTAAAATTATTTACGAAAAAAATGGAATAAATAACCCTGTCTCGGAGAAGACAGGGTTTAATCAATCAATATTAAAAAGGAGAACCTTTTTAATTATTCTAAAAGTACAATTCCTTTGGCTTAAAATGAAAAAATCCTCGCTATCTTACGATAACGAGGATAATCATCCCTATTGTTTATTACCATTCATAAATGACTGATAACATGTAGGTAATTGCAATTAGTAGGCCAATCTGTTATATGTCTTCTTTTTTAAGTGTAACTGCCTTATATATAGCGGTATGTGTGATTTTACTGAAAATGTGCCAAATTTTTTAGAGGGAAAGAATATCCCCAATGTGTAGAAACTAAATGGCAAATATACACGGTAGTTCCACGCTTGGTTAACCAAATAGCAATGAAAATACGTCTTCAATCTTCCTTACAGGGGTCAATTCAATTTTAAATCGATCAAGAATAAGACCCTTTAAATTATAGTTAGAAATAAAGATCCGTTCAAACCCAAGCTTCTCTGCCTCAAGGATGCGTTGTTCAATTCGGTTAACTGCTCTGATCTCTCCTGATAGACCAACTTCTGCTGCGAAACAGATTTTAGAAGATATAGCTATATCTTCATGCGAGGAGATTATTGCAACCATAATGGCCAGGTCAATTGCCGGATCTTCAACTTTAATTCCACCGGCTATGTTTAAGAAAACATCACGGGTACTTAATCTAAAACCACACCTTTTTTCGAGTACGGCAAGAAGCATGTTCATTCTTTTAGTATCAAAGCCATTTGCAGATCGCTGAGGAGTTCCATAGGCTGCGGCACTAACCAATGCCTGTGTTTCGATTAACATTGGTCTTGCGCCTTCTAAGGTGGCCGAAATTGCGATTCCGCTCATTTCTTCATCACGTTGTGATAACAGAATTTCGGAAGGATTGGAAACTTGCCGCAAACCCGTACTGTGCATTGCGTAAATTCCTAGTTCGGCAGCGGCCCCGAAACGATTCTTGATAGAGCGCAAAATTCTATATACATGATGCCTGTCGCCCTCAAACTGCAAAACGGTATCAACCATATGTTCCAGAATTTTTGGTCCGGCAATGGTGCCGTCTTTGGTAATATGGCCAATTAAAAATACAGGGGTGTCAGTTTCCTTTGCAAACCGGAGTAATTCTGCAGTGCACTCTCTTACCTGAGATACACTTCCAGGGGTTGAATCAATATTGGCCGAGTGAAGTGTTTGTATAGAATCAACAATGATAATATTTGGTTCAAGCGTTTCAATCTGTTTAAAAATATTTTGAGTAGAGGTTTCAGTTAGAATGTAGCAATCAGCTTTAGGTGTGGTAGTAATGCGCTCAGCCCTCATTTTAATTTGCTGTTCGCTTTCTTCTCCGGAAACATATAGAATCTTTTTGCCAGAAATATTTAAGGCCAGCTGCAGCATCAGGGTAGATTTACCGATTCCTGGTTCACCTCCAATCAGTATTACAGAGCCGGCAACTAAACCTCCACCCAAAACCCTGTCGAGCTCAAGATCACCTGTTAAAGTTCTTTCTTCGCTTATCGATTGGATGTCATCAACTTTGGATGGTTTATTTAAGCGTTGGGTGCCGGTGGATGTTTTCCAGGAAGGTACCTTAGTGCTTGTTTTCTCTATGATTTCTTCGACGAAGGTATTCCATTCATTGCATGAAGGACATCTCCCTAGCCATTTCGCTGATTCATACCCACAACTTTGGCAGAAATATGCTGATTTAGTTTTAGCCAATTGATTACAATTTAATTCTACTAATTTATGCTTAATTCTATTAAAACAAACAGGCCCGATCTCTAAGAAATCGGGCCTGTTTAGTTAATAAGTTAATTTTTACAATTTAATTTCTTCGTCTTTTGAAGAAAGAAAGTGAAACTCAGTCAAATTATAAGACGAGACTGATCTGATTTTAATTCGTTGTCCGAATTTAAAAAACCATTTCCACTGTAAAGAGATAAAGCCCTTTTTAATGAAAGCTTCAATATACGGGTGTACACAAAGCGTAATATTTTTTTCGTTTTGCTCCTGCAAAATATAGGTCAGGTTATTTTCAATGTCATCCATTAAAACAATACTGGCCTTAATTTCCCCCGTACCGTCACAGGTAGGGCATTTCTCACTGGTTACAATGTTCATTTCGGGCCTTACACGCTGACGTGTGATCTGAACAAGGCCAAACTTACTTGGCGGCAATATGGTGTGCTTAGCACGATCCAGTAACATCAGATCCTTAAGATAGTCGAACAACATTTTACGGTTAACAGGCTTGTGCATATCGATAAAATCGATTACTACAATACCACCCATATCCCTTAAACGAAGTTGGCGGGCAATCTCCTTGGCGGCTTCTTTATTCACCTGCAAGGCATTGTCTTCCTGATTCTCTTTGCTGGCTGTTCTGTTTCCGCTGTTTACATCAATAACATGAAGCGCTTCAGTATGTTCAACAACAAGGTAGGCTCCTCCAGCTAAGTTTACTGTTTTACCAAAAGAGTTCTTGATTTGTTTCTCAATGCCGAAATGCTCAAAAATAGGTTCTTTATGTTTGTACAGTTTCACGATCTTTTCCATTTCCGGAGAGATTTCGTGAACATAGGAACGAATATCTTCAAACAGGCTATTGTCGCTTACATAAACATTTGTAAAGTCAGTGCTTAAAATATCACGGATCAATGTTGATGTCCGATCCATTTCTCCCCAAACGCGTTTAGAAGGTTCTGCATCAGGAAGCTTTTTAATAAAGCTTTCCCATTTAGCTACAGAATCCAAAAGGTCTTTTTGAAGTTCTGCAACTCCTTTTCCTTCAGAAACGGTTCTGATAATTACTCCAAAATTTTTAGGTTTAATACTTTCAATAATCTTTTTTAAACGATTACGTTCGGTATTGCTTTTAATCTTTTTGGAAATAGAGATTACATTAGAGAAAGGAACTAATACAATATATCTGCCGGCTATTGAAAGGTCTGAACTTAAACGAGGACCTTTAGTTGAAATTGGCTCTTTTGCTATCTGAACAGGTAAAACAAGATTCTTGCTTACTACTTCCGATATTTTGCCTGCTTTGTTAATGTCTCCCTCTAGCTTGAAATTATCCAGTAAAGTGCCATTAACAGAGCCGTTACGCTTGATTTTAGTTAGCTTAATTAAAGATTGGACTTGAGGACCAAGATCAAAATAATGCAGAAATGCATCTTTTTCATAACCAACATCTACGAACGCAGCATTTAGACCCGGCATGATTTTTTTGATGCGGCCTAAATAAATGTCGCCAACGGCGTAATTGTTGTTGATCTGTTCTTTATGAAGTTCTACAAGTTGTTTGTCTTCAACTAAAGCTATGGTTACTCCCAGTGGAGAGGAATCTATAATTAATTCTTTTACCAAAAGCTACAGATTTTAAGGCATTAAATGCCTTATTAACACATGGACAAATAAAAAAAACATTGCAACGAAAAATAAGGCTAAGATCTTGTCGTAGCCTTATTTTCTATGCAAAACAATAAGAAAAATTATTTTTTCTTATGTCTGTTTTTTCTTAAACGTTTTTTGCGTTTGTGGGTAGCCATTTTATGTCTTTTTCTTTTTTTACCGCTTGGCATAATCTTGAATTTTAAATATTTTTTTTAATCTGTTTATTAATTTTTACTCTTTAGCTCCAATACTTTATCATCAATGAATTTAGATAATTTGGGATTGGCGGCTAGCTTTTTACTCTTAAGATAAGCATCAATAGCATCTGCATTTTTACCAAGGCTTTCGTAAGCTGTGGCTAAATAGAAGTACGCATCGGGAGTAGGCTTAATGGCGATAATGTTGTTAAATCTGGTTATGGCTTTATCAAACTGGCCAGATTTAATTGCGAATGTACCTAAACTCATATTCGCTTTCAAATTCTTTGGGTCTTTTTTTACCACATCCATCAATAACGCAATACCTTTCATTGGCATTCCCATTCCATTAACAATGGTAATTCCCAGGCCTGTCTTAGCATCAGCACTTGTTGAGTCAATACTTACGGCATTAGTATAAGCAGCATTTGCTCTTTGTAATAATGCAGGTTGTAATATACTGTCTCTTGAGTTGTCAAATGCCTTTAAAAAACGGTCTCCGGTAATTAACCAGCTGGCTAATGTTTTCTCTTGATTGGCTATAATCTCAAGGTATAAAGCGCTTGGTGCACTTTGATCAACATCATCCCACTTTTGAGCAAGCACTTTAGCGGCCGTAACCTTATCGGTAGAAGCTTTATATGTGCTCTCAAGTGAAGTAATTTCAGCGGCAAAGTTTGGACTGATCAGGGTTTTACCAGAAGCCGAAACTTCTTCCAAACTAATTGGCTGAGGGGTTTCCGATGTCATCTGCCCTGCGGCTGGAACATTCGTTGTCTGCTCTTTTGGCTTAACTAAACCTTTAATATCCCTTGTAAACAAAAAAGCTCCAAGCAATACTATTGCTCCAATTATGATAATTTGTCTTGAACGGATATTGTTTAGCATAAGTTGATTAAGCTTCTACGCTTACTTTTTTAGAGTTGTTTTTTACTTTGTCAACAAACACTTTTGCCGGTTTGAAACTTGGTACAAAATGCTCTGGGATAATAATTGCAGTGTTTTTAGAAATATTTCTCGCAGTTTTTTGCGCTCTCTTTTTTACAACAAAACTACCAAAACCTCTAACATATACATTCTCTCCTCCGATCATACTGTTCTTGATCACTTTGAAAAATGCCTCAACGGTTTCTTGTACATCTACCTTTTCAATTCCTGTTTTTGTTGATATTTCTGAAATAATATCTGCCTTAGTCATATTCTATTATTTATTTATAGTGTATTATATACTTTATAAGTGTTTTGGGGTTGCAAAAGTATTGCTTTTTAATGAGATAGGAAAATAAAAGATGATTTATTTGTTTCATATTGTATCAGAGAATTGCAAGTTTTGCCGAAAACAAATTAATAACGCCGTATTTTTGCGTCTATGGCTTTTCAAACAGAAATAGTAAAATGGTATTTAAATCATAAAAGAGACTTACCATGGCGGGGTACAACGGATGCTTATGTGATCTGGCTTTCAGAAATTATATTGCAACAAACCAGGGTAGAACAAGGATTGCCTTATTTTAATAGATTTTTAGAAAATTACCCAACAGTTACTGCGTTTGCTGCAGCTACAGAAACACAGATACTTAAGCTATGGCAGGGGTTGGGTTATTATTCAAGAGGAAGAAACATGCTTTATACTGCCAAGCAGATCCAGGAAGTTTATGATGGGAAATTCCCTACAAAGTATGATGACCTAATTCGCTTGAAAGGAATAGGGGATTATACCGCTGCAGCCATTTCATCGTTTTCTTCGAATGAGATGAAAGCAGTTCTGGATGGCAACGTGTTTAGAGTATTGTCGAGATATTTTGGAATTGAAACCCCAATAAACAGTCCTGCCGGGAAAAAGCAATTCATAGAGTTGGCACAAAATCTAATAGCCGGACAAGAACCTTCTGTATACAACCAGGCCATTATGGAGTTTGGAGCGTTGCATTGCAAGCCTAAATCTCCTGCCTGCGAATCCTGCCCTGTTCAATCTGATTGTTTTGCCAGGAAAAATGATCTTGTAAATACGCTTCCTGTTAAAGAGAAAAAACTTAAAAAACGCACTCGTTATTTTAACTATCTGGTATGTTTTAATGGAGATGAAATCCTGGTAAACAAAAGGAATCCTGGAGACATCTGGCAGGAGCTGTATGATTTTCCTTTAATAGAAACTGACGACAATTACCTGGAAGCACAAGAACAATTCCTGACCATATTGAAGAATAATTTTGGCGACACCTGTACAATTACGCCATTAGAGCAGAAAAAACATTTATTGACCCACCAAACTATATATGTTCAATTTTTTGCTTTAGATAATTATATCATTAACTTTAATCAGAATGCAGAAATAAAATGGGTTTCATTAAGCGAGCTGGACGAATTGCCACAACCTAAAGTGATAACAAATTTTATAAGCTCTTATTCCGTAAATTAGATAAATCAGAATTCATGTCAGGTATTAACAAAGTTATTTTAGTAGGACATTTAGGAAAAGATCCTGAAGTCAGACATTTAGATGGAGGTGTAACCGTAGCAAGTTTCCCATTGGCAACATCAGAGACGTATAACAAAGATGGCAAAAGAATAGAGCAAACAGAGTGGCATAATATTGTTTTGTGGAGAGGTTTAGCAGAAGTAGCCTCAAAGTATTTGCAAAAGGGCAAACTGGTGTATATTGAAGGTAAGCTTCGTACCCGCTCTTTTGAAGACAAAGAGCGAGTAAAGAAGTATGTTACAGAAGTAGTTGCAGAGAATTTTACAATTCTGGGCAGAAAGAGTGATTTTGAACAAACCCCATCTACGGGCGAGAATAGTACGCCAAAAAGCGAAACGGATTACATTGATCCAAGCGACGCTTCAGGTGATTTGCCTTTCTAACTAAATATAAAGAACTAAATCTGTTACTCCACAGTAACAGATTTAGCCAGATTTCTCGGTTGGTCTACATTGCAGCCTCTTAATACTGCGATATGATAAGATAGCAATTGAAGCGGTATTGTGGCCAGTAATGGTAAGAATGCCTCACTGGCATCAGGTATCTCTATACAATAATCTACCATTTTTCTAACCTCAACATCTCCCTCGGTGACTATCGCCAAGACAATTCCTTTTCTGGCCTTCACTTCCTGGATATTGCTGATTACTTTCTCGTAAGATGAATTTTTAGTGGCGATAACAACTACTGGCATTTCCTCGTCTATAAGCGCTATGGGGCCGTGTTTCATCTCGGCAGCCGGATATCCCTCGGCATGGATGTAAGAGATCTCCTTGAGCTTTAAAGCTCCTTCCAGCGCTACAGGGAAACCACTTCCCCTGCCAAGGAATAGGCAATTTCTTGAATCCTTAAATTTCTCGGCAATTTCTTTTATAAGATCATTAGATTCAAGCGCCACTTGTATTTTATCTGGGATGCAATCTAACTCGGTAAGTAGTTCAACCAATTTTGAATTGGTAAGCGTACCTTTTTGCTGAGCCATATAAAAAGCCATTAAAGTAAGCACCGTAACCTGAGCAGTAAAGGCTTTGGTTGAAGCAACTCCAATTTCAGGTCCGGCATGTGTATAAACACCGGCATGTGTTAATCGTGGTATGGAGGCGCCCACAACGTTACATACACCAAAAATCGTCGCACCCCTCTCTTTGGCCATTTCAATTGCGGCCATTGTATCTGCTGTTTCTCCAGATTGAGAAATGGCAATCACGATGTCTTTTTCAGTAATTATTGGATTTCTGTATCTAAATTCTGATGCATATTCCACTTCTACAGGGATTCTTGCATATTCTTCAATCAAATACTCACCTACAAGACCAGCATGCCATGAAGTGCCACAGGCAACAATAATTATACGATCAATATTTTTTAGCTTGTCGGCATATTCTTTTATTCCGCCCAGTTGTACTTTACCTTCGTTTGGATAGATACGGCCTCTCATACAATCTCTGATTGAGCGCGACTGCTCAAAGATCTCTTTTAGCATGAAATGTTCATACCCACCTTTTTCGAGCATCTCAAGTTTTAACTCGAGCTCTTGAACATAAGGTGTTTGTACTACATTATCCAGGCGTTTTATCAATAACTCATCGCGTTTAATAAATGCAATTTCATTATCGTTCAGGTAGATCACATTTTTGGTGTACTCAACAATAGGCGTGGCATCCGAAGCAATAAAGTATTCTCCATCGCCAACTCCTATAACCATTGGACTTCCTTTTCTTGCAGCGATCAGTTGATCTGGATGCTCTTCGTCCATCAAAACAATTGCGTAAGCTCCACTAACCTCACGTAAGGCCAGTCGAACAGCTTCCAGCAGATCTATCTTTTCGTTTTTATAAATTTCTTCAATTAAGTGTACCAGAACTTCGGTATCGGTATCACTTTTAAAGTCGTGGCCCCTGGTTATTAGCTCTTCTTTGAGTGTAGCATAGTTCTCAATAATCCCGTTGTGAATTATAGTAAGCTTGCCATTGTTGGATGTATGGGGGTGCGAGTTTCTATCGGAAGGGGCTCCATGGGTAGCCCATCTGGTATGGCCAATTCCCGCTGTGCCAGATAAATTCTTACCTGCAGCAAAGTTCTCCAGTTCTGTAACCTTTCCTGCCTTTTTATAGATGTTTAATCCATCATCAGAAATAAGCGCAATACCAGCACTGTCGTATCCGCGGTATTCTAATCTTTTTAGTCCTTTAATAACTATTGGCCACGCTTCTCTGTGACCGATATAACCAACTATTCCACACATACATACTGGGTTTAAAAAATATATCCTCCGAAATTAATGATCTCGGAGGATATAAACACAATAGTGTATAAATAAATTTAGCTAGTCAATTCTGGTATAATAGATGTTTAACTTAATGCCTTTTTCGCCCGTAGCCGGGGTTGCAGTGTTTATGATTGACCTTGCACCGGAAGTTAAAGAAGGGAAAACATTGTACTCAGTAAGTGAGCTAGGTGCCAGGTAAGTACCATAATCGACAGTCTTGTTGTCAATCAGAGCTTGCAGGTAACTAGTTACTGTAAATATATATCTTTTGTTAACCGTGTCATAGAATCCACCAAATGCTGCTTCAGAGCCTGCATAGGTAGCGGGTGGTGTCGGATTGGCTTGTGTAGGGCCTTCGTTGTCAGGAATATTTGCTCTCTGACCGGCTATATCAAGTCTGTAAAGAGATAGCCGCTGAGCAGCATTCCATGGCGATACATCTGTTCCGCTTTTAAGATTAACAACCAATTCTGCCCTGTTAATTACTACACGTGCATCTGCATTTCCAGCCTTTACCTTGTCTACAAAAGCTTTTAGATCAGGGAAAGAAATTTTATTCCTTACGCCAGAAAGTGCTTGCAAATATGTAACGTCAAAAGATGCCGTTGGCGCATCTAATTGTGCTTTAACAGGTGTTCCGGTGTAATCATGCTTAACCGTTGCCGCAATAGGGCCTGAACTTGATGAAATAGGGAAATTAACGGCTACAGTATCTTTCTCTACAACACTTGTTCCTACCTGTTTTTTGTAATAAATTTGAAGATTAGCATCAGTTCCGCCAAAATTAATAAACATTACACCTCCAGGGCCACTTGATGAGGTCTTGTTAACACTTACCTGCAGACCTTTAAATACTGCTGAGAATTTAGTGTTTGTTGCTCTTAGTGCTGAATCTACATTTAAAATGTGTTCCTGAATAAATGAATTACTAAGCTTTATCCTTAATTGAGGAACAACAGCCTTAAGCGTATCAGGTTTTCCTGTTACGATATCAGTAATTTTAAAAGGTGTTTTTGGCTTTATCTTAGTGGTAAGAGAGCCTACCACCTCAGTTTCTACAGGCCATACTTTGTTGCTTAAAAAGACCTTTTGCAAAGAGAGGTCATCTTTAAGCTGGTGCACATTAAGGCTATAAACCGAAGTTGTTGTATCACCATAAAATTGAGTTGAGTAAGGCAAAACGAGTACTGCCGAATCTACAGTTGGTATTCCTCCAAAGCTATAACTAGTTGAAGGAAGGCTTACCGTCATAGAAAGGCTTGCTTCGGTAGTTCCAAAAGTAGCATCTCCGGTAATGTAACCCAAAGGATGTCTTGCCAATCCAATTGATGCAGTAGCTGAATCAAGAACAGTTTTGGAATCAACCAGAACGGTATTGTCTAAAATACCTTTAATAGGAGAGTCGCCATCAGGTGTAAGGCCGATAGTATTGGCATCTTTACAAGATGCAAAAAGAAAAAGACCTATCAACAGGGTCAATAAGTCTAGTTTTATAAATTTCATATTTTAGAATACCTGAGTTTAAGCTATTGAAACCAATTCTTCATCCGAAATTTCTTCATATAATGAGTAGAAGTTTTCGAAATTTTCGGTTAAATTAAAAGCTAAAGTTGGCTTATTAGAATCTTTAACAAATTTTAACACATCAGCATTGATGTTTTCATCAGCTAAAACTACTGCATCAGAATACGTTACTGCTCCAATATGCAAGGCACTACAATCTGCTTTTTCAAATACTTTAGTATCCTCAACAGTCATAGAGTTCATTACTGCTTTTTTGTACAGATCAGTATTCATTGTTTCAGAGAAACAGTCCTCATAAATTGAATACACCACTTTTGAATTTTTAAAAGTAGGATCGTTTTTGTAAGTAGTTTTAATGTACGCAGGTACTAAGGATGTCATCCAGCCATGGCAATGAACGATATCTGGCGACCAGCCTAATTTTTTAACAGTTTCAAGTGCACCTTTACAGAAGAAAATTGTTCTTTCATCGTTATCAGCGTAGAACTTGTCTTCCTTATCCCTAAAGACATACTTGCGTTGGAAATAATCTTCATTATCCAGAAAGTAAACTTGCATCCTTGCTGCCGGAATTGAGGCAACTTTAATGATTAACGGGTTATCATTGTCATCAATAATGATGTTCATGCCCGAAAGACGAATAACCTCGTGTAATCTGTTCCTTCTTTCATTAATGTTTCCAAACCTTGGCATTAAAATACGGATTTCAAATCCTTTATCCTGCATTGCCTGAGGTAACTGACGGGTAATTTCTGAAATCTTTGTGAGTTCAAGGAAAGGCGACATCTCGTGTGTAACAATCAGTAGCTTCGTTTTGGCCATCTCCATATTCGTAAATAAAAATTTATGTTAAAGAAAAGATTATCAAGGGGCAAAGGTAAGCAAAATAATAACATTTATCAATATAATACGCAAGATGTTTTGTTGGGAATAGATAAATAACCAACTTTGCCCCCTGAAATTTTATAAGCTGGTTTGGAAGTACTAAATACTATTGCGGCGTTAAAGTCGTTGCTTGGCCCAATTAAATTGGCCCAGCAGAAAATTGCTTTAGTGCCAACTATGGGTGCGCTGCACAAAGGTCATGTATCATTAATAAAGATGGCCCAAAAGCAGGCTGATATAGTGGTTTGCAGTATTTTTGTGAACCCTACCCAATTTACGGACCCTAAAGATTTAGAGAGATATCCGCGCCCGCTAGAGCATGATATGGCTATGCTTAAAGACGCCGGATGTGATGTGGTATTCATGCCTTCGGTAAAGGAGATGTATCCGACTGAAGAGAAATGGCATATTGATCTGGGCCCTGCCGAATTTCTTTTAGAGGGTGAATTTAGAAAAGGTCATTATCAAGGGGTTACCCAAATTGTAAAAAAACTGTTTGATGCTGTAAGCCCGGATGTCGCGTTTTTTGGACAAAAGGACTACCAGCAGGTGCTAATGATCCAAAACATGGTTGCCTACTTCAACCTTCCTGTTCAAATCATTTCTTGTCCGATTATAAGAGAAGACGATGGGCTTGCCATGAGTTCAAGAAATATACATCTTAGTGCTGCCGACAGAAAAAATGCGTTGGTATTAAGCAAGGCGCTTACCTACGTAAGTGATAATTTCAAGAATAAAAGCATTCCCGAGCTTTTAGAAAAGGCTAAACAGTTAATTGAAGAAACGCCCGGAGTTGAGCTCGACTATTTTACAATTGCCGATGGAAAAACATTACTTCCTGAGACAAACAAAAATGATCAGAATATTATAGCTCTTGTAGCTGCCAAAGTAGGGCAAACAAGGCTTATCGATAATATGATACTTAGCTGAAAAACGGGAAATCATTCATTCAGAAACTTTATCTAACTTTGCATTATGATTATCGAGATATTAAAATCGAAGATCCACCGTGTTAAAGTAACACAGGCAGAACTGAATTATGTTGGAAGTATTACCATTGATGAAGATCTAATGGATGCTGCCCAAATTATTGCAAACGAGAAAGTGCAGATCGTAAACAACAATAACGGTGAGCGTTTTGAAACCTATGTAATAAAAGGAGAAAGAGGAACAGGAACCATTTGTTTAAATGGAGCTACAGCCCGTAAAGTTCAGGTGGGTGATATTCTTATCATCATGTCTTACGGATCTTTACCAATAGAAGAAGCGAAAAAATATCACCCGATATTGGTTTTTCCTGATGATAATAACCATTTGCTAAAATAGGGTGTAATTACACTATAAAAAATAATACTATGCTACCATAGTAATTTGGTTGAGAAATACTAAATTTGGCTGTACGTATTTTTTTATTATATATAATTATGCTATTTCAACTAAGTGAAGAACAATTGATGATTCAGCAGGCGGCAAGGGATTTTGCACAAAATGAACTTAAGCCTGGAGTTATTGAAAGAGATGAACAACAGAAATTTCCGGCAGAACAAGTGAAAAAGCTTGGCGAGCTGGGGTTTTTAGGGATGATGGTTTCAGAAAAATACAACGGTAGCGGTATGGATGCAGTTTCATACGTGCTGGTAATGGAAGAACTGTCTAAAGTAGATGCATCGGCATCTGTAGTTGTTTCTGTAAATAATTCTTTGGTATGTTACGGTTTAGAAGCGTTCGGTTCTGAGGCACAAAAAGAAAAATATTTAAAGCCTTTGGCATCCGGCGAAAAGATCGGAGCCTTTTGTTTATCGGAGCCAGAAGCAGGTTCTGATGCAACATCGCAACAAACAACCGCAGAAGATAAAGGCGATTATTACCTGCTAAATGGCACCAAGAATTGGATTACCAATGGTAGTACGGCCTCAACATACCTCGTAATTGCGCAAACAAATAAGGCATTAAAACATAAAGGGATAAATGCATTTATAGTAGAAAAGGGTATGGAAGGTTTTACGGTTGGCCCAAAAGAAAACAAATTGGGCATCCGTGGTTCTGATACACATTCTCTAATGTTTAACGACGTTAAAGTGCCAAAAGAGAATAGAATTGGTGAAGATGGGTTTGGATTTAAGTTTGCCATGAAAACGCTGGAGGGAGGCCGAATTGGCATTGCAGCACAGGCGCTTGGCATTGCAGCCGGAGCATATGAGCTGGCGTTAAGCTACGCTAAACAACGTAAATCGTTTGGTAAGCCCATTGCAGAACATCAGGCAATAGCTTTTAAGCTTGCAGATATGGCCACCAGCATAGAAGCAGCAAGAATGTTGGTTTATAAAGCGGCATGGTTAAAAGATCAGGGGCAACCCTACACGCTTGCTGGCTCAATGGCTAAGCTGTATGCTTCAAAAGTAGCCATGGATGTAACGGTAGAGGCTGTTCAGATACACGGCGGTTATGGATTCGTAAAAGAGTATCATGTTGAGCGATTGATGCGTGACGCTAAGATCACCCAGATTTACGAAGGAACTTCTGAAATTCAAAAAATGGTAATCTCCAGAGAGATTATCCGTTAAATAATCGTAATCATTATCTTTGTTTTTATAAGCTTATTGAGTTTATAAAAATAAAGAAATATGCCCGAAATTCTCCTTTTATGCGTTATGTTAATCCCGCAAATTGTGGCTGGGATACTTGCGAAAAGTATGGGCAGGAAGTTTTGGTTCTGGTTTCTTATCTCCTTCCTTATTCCTATCATTTCATTAATAGTACTGTTGTTTTTAGAAGATAAAAGTGAGCAAAGCGGATATGAACTAGCCGACCACGTAAAAGAAAAAAATTAAAAAAAATATAAATCAATATTAAAGCATGAAAGAGTCAAACTCATTGAATCAGGTAGCCGAATTTCACAGAACATTTAAGCACCCTATAGAGAATTCGCCAATTATTCCATCAAAACAAAGAAGTGACTTAAGGGTTTCGTTGCTGGTTGAAGAGGTGAAGGAATTGCAACAAGCAATTGAAGACAATAACCTGGTTGAGGTGGCAGATGCTTTATGCGATATACAGTATGTTTTAGCCGGTGCTATTTTAGAATTCGGACTTGCAGATAAGTTTAAAGATCTCTTTGATGAAGTGCACCGTTCAAATATGAGCAAGGCATGTAAGTCTGAAGAAGAAGCTAACCAAACAATAGCCCATTATAAGGCTAAAGATGATAGTGATTCCTATTTTAAAAAGGAAGATTCGTTGTTTTTAGTGTACAGAACTAAAGATAACAAGACATTGAAATCTATAAATTACTCTCCTGCTGATCTTCAAAGCATTCTTTAGAGAATTTAAAAAGAGTGTCTAAAAAGGTTTGATCCTGAAATGAATTCAGGATGACGATCTTACCTTTTTGGACACTCTTTTTTTGAATTTAATCCTTGTCAGAACCTGCAATAGCTCCAAATATTGCTTTAATCAACGCAATTACTATAGCTAAAATTGCTGCTGCCCAAAATCCGGTAGTATTAAAACCAGCCATCAGGTAATCAACTAATAATATCATTAAAACAGTGATGATGAATGACATCAATCCTAATGTAAGGAAGTTGATTGGGAATGTGAAAAGGCGCAAAATAAAACCAATTGTGGCATTTGCCAGCGCAATTAATATGGCCGCAATAATTGCAGCTCCATAACCATCTACCTGTACCCCTGGTACAATTTTGGCCCCCAGAAATACTGCAAGACCCATTAATAAAATTTCCACAATTAGTTTCATAAAGCTTAATTTAGTGTTATGGTTAAAATTTTTGTTAGGATATTGATGGCATTTTGTGCCATTTCATCTGTTTGTTCGTGTACATCAACAAATAGTAAGCCACTTTTGATAGGTTTTTCGGCCGACAGTTCATCTATTGTGTTTGGTAATATAGACCAACCAGGGCTTTTGCAGCTTAAAAATGCACCAGTTGCCGACTCTGTTTTTTATGATGTGGTTTCGGTTTTGCAAACACCATCTGACAAAGATACAGCTATAAAAGAAATGCCCGTTAAGGGCCAAATAAGCCTTAATGGCGAGGAAGTGGTGTTTGTTCCTGAAGAGCCATTTGTTAAAGGCAGAGACTATTTAGTTATTACGTATTTGAATGCGCGCTTTGGCAATGCCGAAGATATTATGAAGGGCAAGGTGAATTACAGTATAAAACCTTTGCAGAAATTATTAACCAGATAATAACTTCCGTGAACAAGGTGTGAAGAAACGCTAATCCTGTGAAGAAGTTGAACAGAAGTAAAAAAGGGCTTTCTTTTACAAGCAGAAGTGATTGTGTTATAGCATTTTTAATTTGCAAAAATATTTCTTACATTTGCACGGTAATAGAGGTAAGAGGGGGCAAAAGTCCCCTCTTTTCTATTACTGGTGAATTGGTTATGCAGATAGAAAAAAGAGTAACAGAATTAGTAGAAGAAAAAATTTCGGACAGACCGGAGTTGTTTCTTGTTGAGGTGAAAATGCTGCCAAATAATAAACTGATTATTCATGTTGACGGCGATGAAGGAATCACCATACAGGATTGCGCAGCCATTAGCAGACATGTTGGTTTTCATTTGGAAGAGGAAAACACCATTGATAAAGCTTATAATTTAGAGGTTTCGTCTCCCGGAGTTGGTGAGCCATTGAAACTGAAAAGACAATACGATAAAAACATTGGCCGCGATTTAAGTGTAAAGCTTGCCGGTGGCGAAATAAAAGAAGGCAAATTGCTTTTTGTAGATGACAATGGCATCACTATAGAAGCAAAAGTGAAAGAAAAAGGAAAAAAGGCGGTACTGGTAGAAACAGGAATCGACTTTAATAGTATAACAGAAACAAAGGTTTTAATTTCATTTAAATAAGAATGAGCAATATTAATTTAATCGATTCATTTCAGGAGTTCAAGGACTTTAAGAACATCGACCGCCCTACAGTGATTAGTGTGCTGGAAGAGGTATTTCGCAGTATGTTGCGTAAAAAATATGGTACTGATGAGAATTGTGACGTAATTGTTAACCCGGATAACGGAGATTTAGAGATCTGGCGTACCAGAAAAGTGATGGAAGATGGCTTTTCTGAGGACGATGATTTAGAAATTGAACTTGCCGAGGTTAAACAGTTAGATCCGGATATGGAAGTTGGCGACGATTACATTGAACAGATCACTTTAGAGAGTTTCGGAAGAAGAGCTATTTTAGCAGCCCGTCAGACACTTGTTTCAAAAGTATTAGAACTTGAAAAAGACGAAATCTTTAAAAAATATAAAGACAGGGTTGGAGAGATTGTAACCGGAGAGGTTTATCAGGTTTGGAAAAAAGAAACACTGGTTCTTGATGATGAAGGCAACGAATTAATGATGCCTAAAACTGAACAGATCCCGGCTGATTATTTCAAAAAAGGTGATACCGTTCGTGCCGTAATCCTTAAAGTGGATATGGTGAACAGCACTCCAAAAATTATTATCTCGAGAATTGCCCCTGAGTTTTTACAGCGCTTATTCGAAATCGAAGTTCCTGAGATTTTTGATGGTTTAATTACCATTAAGAAAATTGTTCGTGAACCTGGAGAAAGAGCAAAAGTTGCTGTAGAATCTTACGACGATAGAATTGATCCGGTAGGAGCTTGTGTGGGTATGAAGGGTTCTCGTATACATGGTATTGTTAGAGAGCTTAAAAATGAAAACATTGATGTAATTAACTTTACCAATAACATTTCATTATATATCACCAGAGCACTAAGCCCTGCAAAAATCACCTCTATTAAATTAGATGATGAAACAAAACATGCTTCAGTTTATTTAAAACCTGATCAGGTTTCATTGGCAATTGGTCGCGGTGGTCATAACATTAAACTTGCTGGTAAATTAACCGGTTATGAAATAGATGTATATCGTGAAGCTGGTGAAGAAGATGAGGATGTGGATATAGAAGAATTCTCGGATGAGATCGATAGCTGGATCATCGATGAGCTAAAAGCTATCGGATGTGATACTGCTAAAAGTGTGTTAGCACTTTCCGTTGATGAATTGGTTAAACGTACCGATTTGGAGGAAGAAACCATCAAGGAAGTGATGAGTATTTTGAAATCAGAATTTGAATAATACAAAAACTCACGACCTACAGATGAAATAAATAAGAATAAACGTTACTTTTGTATAAGAATTAAAGAAAAAATAGGATATCAATGTCAGACGACAAACCAATAATTTTATTTAAAGCAGTTAAGGAACTTAACGTAGGGATAGCTACGGCCGTTGAGTTCCTGGAAAAGAAAGGCTTTTCTGTTGAGAATAAACCCACTACTAAGCTCTCTCGCGACATGTATAATGCGCTGTTAAAAGAGTTTCAGGGCGATAAAATCGTAAAAGAAGAAGCCAATCAAATTGTTATTGGTAAAATTCGTCGTGATGAACCTGAAGTAACTGAGAAAGTTGCTGAGGCACCTAGAAAAAATGTTGAATTCGAAAACGAAGGCGTTTTAATTAAGAATCTTCATTCGTATACTCCTCCAGCTGAGAAGCCTAAGGAAGAAGCTCCGGCTAAACCGGCAGCGCCAGAAACTCCTGCAGATAAAGCAGAAGAAGGCTCTTTACCTGGTGTTAAAATAGTTGGAAAGATAAATCTTGATGATTTAAATTCTAAAACACGTCCGGTTAAAGCGGAGGAAGCTCCTGCTCCGGCACCAGAGCCAAAAGCTCCTGTTGCTGAAGAAGCGCCTAAGGAAGTTGTAAAAGAAGAAAAACCTGTTGAGAAAGTTGAGCAGCCGGTTGAAGAGGTAAAACAAGAAATTGTAAAACCTGTAGAAGAAGTTAAGCCAGTAGTGGTTGAACAACCTAAAGCTGTAGAGCCACCTGTAGTGAAAGCTCCAGAGCCAGTGGCGCCTAAGGTGGTACCTGTTACTCCTCCTGCACCTAAGGTTGAGAAACCTGAGGAAACAGAAGTAATTAAAGCTCGCTCTGTAAAACTTTCAGGTCCGAATATCATTGGTAAAATTGTTTTACCAACTACACCTGATCGTAAATCTCAGCCAGTAGCATCTTCGGCCGATAGCGCTGATGCGAAAAGAAAACGTAAACGTAAAAAAACTCCGGGTGGACATCCTGGACAGGGCGGCCATGGCCAACCTGCCAGTGGTGGCGGTAACCAACAAGCTGGCGGACAGTCAGGACAACAAGGACAACCGGGTCAGCAAAGACCTGCGCCTCCAGTTGGCAACAGACCGGATTTTAGAAATAACACAAACAATACAGCCAACAGGCCTAACTTTAGGAACAGCAAACCAGGAGGCCCAGGAGGTCATAGCGGTCCGAAAGAAGAACCTACGGAAAAAGAAATACAAGATCAGATTAAAGCAACACTTGCTCGTTTAAGTGGAGCAGGTAAATCTGGTAAGTTTGCTCAGCGTGCTAAATTACGTCGTCAAAAACGTGATGATGTTGCCCTTTCAGCAGATGAAGCTGCAATGGAACAAGAGTTGCAGTCAAGAGTTTTAAAGGTTACTGAGTTTGTTACGGCAAATGAATTGGCCACAATGATGGATGAGCCGGTTACAAAGATTATCGCAACTTGTATGAGTTTGGGAATGTTTGTATCGATTAACCAACGTTTGGATGCTGAAACCTTAACAATCGTTGCTGATGAGTTTGGTTACGAAATTCAATTCGTTAAACCAGATGATGAAAGTGATATTGTTATTGAAGAAGAAGATTCTGAAGAGGATTTATTGCCAAGAGCGCCTGTTGTAACCATAATGGGACACGTGGATCATGGTAAAACATCACTACTAGATTATATCCGTAAAGCGAATGTGGTAGCTGGTGAGGCGGGTGGTATTACCCAACACATTGGTGCTTACATGGTAACTACACCAACAGGTAAACAAGTTACTTTCTTAGATACACCGGGTCACGAAGCCTTTACAGCGATGCGTGCACGTGGTGCTAAGGTAGCCGATATTGCAATTATTGTTGTAGCGGCGGATGATGCTGTGATGCCTCAAACAAAAGAGGCCATCAACCATGCGCAAGCTGCCGGAGTTCCATTAGTGTTTGCCTTTACAAAAATTGACAAACCGGGTGCAAACTCAGATAAGATACGTGAGCAATTATCTATAATGAATATTCTTGTTGAGGATTGGGGTGGAAACTTCCAGTCGCAAGAGATATCTGGTAAAAGCGGTTTAAATGTAGACTTACTATTAGAGAAAGTTTTATTAGAGGCTGAGTTGTTAGACTTAAAAGCGAATCCGAATAAGCGTGCAACAGGTAGTGTAATTGAGGCGACTCTGGACAAAGGGCGTGGTATCGTTACAACGGTTCTTGTACAGGCTGGTACATTGAAAATAGGCGATCCGATTTTGGCAGGTAGTTACAGTGGACGTGTAAAAGCGTTATTTAACGAACGTGGACAAAAAGTAGATAAAGCTGGCCCATCAGTACCAGTTCAGGTATTGGGTATGCAAGGTGCACCAACTGCAGGTGATAAATTCAATGCACTTGAAAGTGAAGTTGAAGCAAGAGAAATTGCAAACAAACGTTTACAATTGATGCGTGAACAGGGTCTTCGTACTCAGAAACACATTACTCTTGATGAGATTGGCCGTCGTTTAGCGATCGGTAACTTTAAAGAGCTTAACCTGATTGTTAAAGGTGATGTGGATGGTTCAATTGAAGCACTATCTGATTCATTACTGAAACTTTCTACTGAAGAGATTCAAATTAATATCATAAGTAAAGCGGTAGGTCAGATCTCTGAATCTGATGTGTTGTTAGCTTCTGCTTCTGATGCGATCATTATAGGTTTCCAGGTTCGTCCATCATCAGGTGCGCGTAAATTGGCAGAGGCTGAGCAGATAGATATCCGCTTGTATTCTATCATCTACGATGCGATCAATGAGATCAAAGCGGCGATGGAAGGTATGTTGGCTCCAGAATTTGAAGAGAAGATCACTGCTAACGTTGAGATCAGAGATACCTTTAAAATTACTAAGGTGGGTACAATTGCCGGATGTATGGTGTTAGACGGTACAATTACACGTAACAGCAAAATCCGTATCGTTAGAGATGGTGTGGTAATTTACACAGGTGAATTGGCTTCATTGAAACGTTATAAAGATGATGTTAAAGAGGTATCTAGAGGTTACGAATGCGGATTGAATATCCAAAACTTCAACAATATTGAAGTAGGCGACATTGTTGAAGCTTACGAACAAGTAGAAGTTAAAAGGAAATTGTAAAAAATAGATAATATATAAAAGGCGCTTTAAAATTTTTTAAAGCGCCTTTTTACGTTTTACATTAGCTTAAGTTGCTCGTTTATCTGAAAATTTTAATAATGTCATCAGAAACAGTTACTATTCTACTTGGATCTTTACTTTTAACAAAAGTACAAAGCTCGTCAATACTAGGATAATCATCTTTACCTATGAACAGGCGGGCATCATCGATAAGTATTCCATGGTAAATCGTTGCGGCCAAAATAATTTCCAGTTCATTCAAGATAGGCGTATTCTTATCCGCTTTAGCGGTTATTCCGGATGAGTAGTGCCCATCAAGCCAGAACAGTGCCGGTTCATCAATCTCATTTAAAAGGGTTTTTAGCATAACACCGCTGTCTCCCTGAATAATTTTAACATTGGGATAAGCTTTAAATCGCTCGACTGCCTTGATGTGCAGGTCTTTCCCAAGTTCTATGGAATACACCTTCTTGAAATGTTTTCTTTGCGATTCTACCATATCACCCAGGTATGTACCTGTTTCCACAAATATGTTGAAGTTGTTTGCCTCTCTGTATTTATGAATATTGTTCTGCTTAATGATGTGTAAGGTTGGCAGGTCCGTATCAAGATCTAAATAGTCGATAAATTGATCAAAACGGTTTCTATATTTTTTAAATAATAAAGATAACTTCCTGTCGTCTGAACTTTTAAATATTGTATCTTTAATTCGTTTTAACATTTTTTAATTTTGTTTTAATCAAATATATTAATTTATCGATGTATTATAAAGCAGCCAATATGTCGTCAATCCTATTAAAATAAGTGTGGTTTTTTAAAATATTAACCTGCATTTTTTTGATCATTTCAATTCTCTCTTCTGGGTGCGAAATGTAATGATACGTTTTTTCAATAAAGTCGCCGCTGTCAGTAGCAATTACCAATTCATCATCATTAAAATATTTCCTGGCGAGCAAGTTATCGCAAATTTGGAATCCACCAAGCATAGTTGAAGTGAAAACACGTTCATTAAGTAATATTTTGTTTTTAATTTGGGCTTCCGTATGAACGTTCGGAGTGATAAATGAGCGGCTATACAATTGTCTGCTTTCAATCGTTTCAGGATTGATCATGTTATGTTCTGTATATTCCAAGTAGTTGTCGAATTCCTTTTTTAAAGGCTCTATAAATGACTTGTATGTTGTGAGGCGGTGACCAATATTGCCAACCCATAAAAAGTCATACTCTGGGGCTAATAAGGGTTCTGTGTATTTTGTTTTGTCTGCGCAATGAAGCAGTTGAATAACCTTTAAACCCAATTCTTTTTGATAGCCTGAAAAAAATCTTTCATTAATCAATTCGTCATGCTGAGACCAAATCAATATGTTGTGTTTTGAACTGTATTTACTTAAGACCTGTTTGGTTTTTTTAAGTATTGTGTCAATTTGTGGCTCATAATCACAAGGTGAATAGAAAGATCCCCAAAGGACAAGAGCTGTAGATTTGAGTCGATTTAAGGGTAAATAAGGAATATTATCTACTGAAGTGAATATAATATCAGGATTAAAAGAGATGAGCTTGAGCTTTTCTGCTGGCCAAAATGAATTTTGGAGCTTACTTATGTCAAAAAAGCTAAAGGAATCGCCACGATCTATAAAAGCATTTCTAAAACCATTAGCCACAGTTTTAGCCGCGTAACTCCATTTGTTGTTTGTTTGATAGATGTAAGCAATTTTTTTCATTAAATATATTCGGTTGAGATTTGGAAAAATACAGCTATAGGCTGATCCAGTTTTGTGGAAATGACATATGGATATCCGGATCGCTATGATTTACCCATTTTTTAGGACCTATGACAATCTTATCCGGGTTTGAATTAAGCCAGGCTGCCCACCAGCTAAAACTGCTATTGGCAATAATATTGTGCTTGCAGGCACTCATTAATTGCATATCAATGTAGCTAGACATTCCTTTATTCCATGAGATAAAGGTACAATTATCAAGATTTAGATTTTCTTTACACCAATAGATGTCATCGGAGAAAATAAAGAAACTTGGAGAAGTTAAATTGGATTGGATGTAACTGATCGCTTGTTTATAATACTCAGGGCCGCATAATCCACCAAGAAGTGGGTCTTTAAGATAGTCTCCTCGTCTGATGTGAATGGAAACGCTATTCTTGAGTTTAACCTGATCTAAGATCTGTTGGTTTTCCTTAGAAAGAGAGGATGTAAATTGGAAATCGTTTTTTATTTCACTGGCAATATCCTCGAAATATTTAAAATTTTGCCAGTATCCCCAGTAATACGCTGTTTTTGGATTATTCAGAATGGATTGATCAAATGAAAAGAGATTTTTTTCTTCTGTATAAGTATTTTTGAGACCCAGTATTCTCCTAAGTTTCTTATAAATCCATTTTTTATTGAAATATAAATTACTCGTAAATGATGAGATCTTGTTTATTTTTAAACCAAAGATATTCTCCAATTCAAACCCGTTATGGAGTGGGTAGTCATTATAACCTTGCAAATCTGCTTTAACATTTGGGAACTTACTTTCCAAAGACTTATACAGGGTATATTGAAACATTTGATTGCCCAAACCGCCTAGAAATCTGATAATTTTCATTGAATTGATTAATGTTTAGTAAACAGGGAATGTTTGGTACAAGTACTGCATATTTATGTAGACAATTGGCCTATTCCTTTAATTGAAAGTTTAAATGCTTTTCTAAGTTGACGGAAACTCACGTAAGACCATTTAAAAATATTCTTATTTAATAGTAACGGAAGCGCATTCATTTTAGCTTTTTTTATATAGATTATTTCAAACCAATAGTTAAACAACATCTTTTCAAAGGGTATTTCAGGATATTTATTTAAAGACCTGTTTGCTGCTTTTAATTTAGTGAATAAAGAAAGATAATCTGTGAAATTAGGAGCATTGTAATCCCATTCCAATATACTGAAAAATGCATCGGTTAATTTTTTGTCGGGATTTATTTGGAGCTTAGTTAGCTGTTTCTCTTTGATTGAACGTACTTTTATTCGACCAAGTTCCGATTGTATTATGGAAGTATTGCTGCCATGAATTCTGTATTTTACCAGAATTGAATCTAAGTTGCCTACAGGGTATTTGTCTGAAATTCGTATAAAAAGTTCATAATCCTCAGCCGGGGCATAGTCATTGTATCCGTTTAATTCTTTTAATACTGCAGTTTTATACATTACTGTTGAATTGATAAACGTATTTTGAAAGAGCAGTGTTATTTTTATTTTGTCGGGGTCTATAGGAACAGTAAATCGGTTATCAACCACTGGGGTGCCAACCTCGTCGATGACAGAACCATGTCCGCCGCATAGTGCGAAATCCGGATGTTCCAGAAAAAAGTTATATTGAAGTTCTAAGCGGTTATGTATCGCAACATCGTCACTATCTAATATAGCTATATACTCACCTCTCGCTTCATTTAGAGCTACATTCCTGGTATATGTTAAGCCTCGGTTTTTATCATTATGAATTAGCCTAATCCGGGGGTCTTTGAAATTGCCTATGATGTTTACCGTTTCATCAGTAGAACCATCATTCACGATCAATAATTCAAAGTTTTTAAAAGTTTGGTTCAAAATACTTTGAATTGACTCACTTATATAATTTGCTGCGTTGTAGGCAGCCATAAAAACTGTTATTCTTGGGTTCATGCTGAACAAATATAATGTTGATGAGCGAGAGAGATTAGGATTATGAGTGATAATTATATAAAAAGGATATTATTTAGGCACTACAGACAATTCCCTTCTGTAAGCTTCATCAAAATCACATTCATCAGAAAGTTGCTTTATAGTATTAAAAGCATTGTTACTAAAACTCTTCAAGAGCGGTCTGTTTTTGACAAAGACCTCAAGTTCTTTAACAAATAACATTGCAAGATCCTCTACATTATCGAGATTTTCCACCAAGATTCCATTTTCTTTTGTGATAGAAATATAATTTGAAAGTTCGCCAACGTTGGTTGATATTGGGACAACGCCCATATTCATCCCTTCAAAAATAACAAGCCCCCAGCTTTCTCTGTGTGAGGTAAGCAGTAATAAATGCGCTTCCTTATAATAGTTATTCAATATGTTTTTATCATGAACCTCTCCAATGACGTGTGAATTAGGAGGAACAACTGTTTCTCCTGCTTTAAAGTCACCTATAATTTTAAATTCAACAGGAAGATTTAACTGGTGGCAGATTTCTGCAATCCTGATCAGCACATTTGGCCTTTTCTCGGGACTGTTTCGGGCAACAAAAAGAACCTGCAATATGCCTTCATAATCTTTCACAGGAAAAAAACCATTAAAAGCAATTTTATTCTGAATGACCGTTAATCTTTCTAAATATTTATCTGGGATATTATTTAGTCGGTACAATTCTTTAAACTGTTGAATAAGTACCTTTCCTACCACTATCCTTTTGTTTATTCTAGGTACATGAGGGATGCTGTACCATTCTATTCCTTTGTCGTCATCTGTAAAATTATGCATAATATCTATTACCTGAACGTGAGGCTCCAAAAGAGGGATCAGGTCATACATAAATCTACTGCACCACCCAGAAACTACAGGGCTTTTTTGTGCATTTATAGTTCTAGCTAATTTTTTAAATAAGTGCTGTTTAAGTTCTTTTTTCTCAGCCCATCTGCCTAGTTCAATGACATCGGCTGCAGCCTCAAATTCTTCTTGGAACCCGTTAGTTATAGACCTGTCGGTAATAAAACAAAGTGGTTTAGGGCCATTAAAAAGATTCATTATATCCACATGGACACGTTCAGCACCTCCAAAAGACCAAGAGGGAAAGAAAAAGTAAATATTTCTCTTTTTTGAAAGTTGTGTTTTTATGTTAGAATATTTGGATAAAGCAGTAATGTTTTCTGCAAATCTTTTAATCTTTTTAAGCATAATAAATTCTTTTGGACTCTTGTTTTTATAGTAGTAGATGCTAAGATTCGTTTACCCATCCATGAGCTTTTTTATTTTGGAGGTAATGGAATCTGGAGTAATAATAGATGGTAGCAAATAGCTCAGAATCTTCCTTTGTTTTGATTTCCCTTTCTGCGAATAAAAAATGTACTTAATTGGAGTGATTAAAATTAACCGTATTCTATTAAATAGACCTAGCTTCCTTTTAGGGCCAAATTTTAATGCCAGGTAGTAGTCGTCCATAATTGCATTGGCATTACTAAAATTTTCATATAGTCTGCTTTTATAATTCAACGTCAGTCTTCCGGATGTGATGTAGTGTTTTAAAGATAAATTAGAATCGTAATAGAGTTGATATCCTTTAAGAACGATTCTTAAGCAATATTCCGTATCCTCTGCAGACAATATACTTTGGTCATTTTTATTTATTAAAACAGAAGGGAATGTCTTGTATGTATCCATGTAGAGTTGTGTTCTTGATGCTAATCCTGCACCCCAAAGTCTTGCTTTATCAGTGACATCTCCGGTTTTTTTAGCTTGTTTTCCTACGGCATAACCTTCTTTAACTTCATCAAACCATTCAGGAAAGGCAATTCCATCCTGAGATACGGCAATGGCCTGACCGCCAACAGCCCCAACTTTAGGATTCTTGTCTAAAATATTAAACGCGATATTCAGATAATCCTGGCTTAACCAATTGTCATCATCGCAAATTATAAAATATTCATATTTGGCATAGGTTATTCCTTTTTGAAAAGCGAATAGTTTGCCTGGCTTACTTTCGTGAATAACTTTTAAGGGAACATTTTGAATGTGGCATTGTCGCCATATTTCTGTTGCATGAGCAGATGTACCGTCTGTTGACGCATTGTCTACGAGGATGATTTCCCAGTTTAAGCTTTCTTGAACAGACTGAGCGGCAAGATGATTTAGTGTTTCTGAAAGCCTTGGTGCTCCATTATATGTGCAAATAATAACGGTAATGCCTTTTTTCATTGAATTTTATTCCTTCTTTTTGAATTAGCTAAATGTTTGTAATTCAATTAGCTTTTTATAGAGGCCATTATAGTTAATTAACTCCTGATGTGTTCCTGTCTCAATAATCTCTCCCTTATCAATAACAATTATAAGATCCGCACCATGTATTGTACTTAATCTGTGAGCAATTACAACTGAAGTACGATTTTCCATCAATTTGTTTAGTGCATCCTGAACAAGTTTTTCTGATTCTGTATCTAGAGCAGAGGTTGCTTCGTCAAGAAGCATAATAGGTGGGTTCGCTAAAACGGCCCTTGCTATGCATAAGCGCTGTTTTTGTCCGCCGGACAATTTGTTTCCCCTGTCACCAGTAAAAGTTTGATAACCATTTTCGGTTTGTAGAATGAACTCATGTGCGTTAGCAATTTTTGCTGCAGCGATTACTTCCTCTTCAGTTGCGTTTGGTTTGGCAAAGGCTATATTGTTAAATATGGAATCATTAAATAGGACAGATTCCTGGTTAACCATACCTAATTGGGAACGAATACTCTCGACAGTTAAATCTGCATAGTCAAGCCCATCAATTTTAATATGCCCTGATTTTGGATCATGAAACCTTGGTATTAGGTCCATAAGGGTACTTTTTCCACCACCTGAAGGTCCAACTAGTGCTATAGTTTTACCTTTTTCAATAGTAAGATTAATGTTCTTCAATACCTCTTTTGATTCATATGAAAATGAGACATTTTCAAAAACAAGAGAATTGTTGAACGAAGATATTTCTTTTGCATTCGGCTTATTGACCTGTTCTGGCTTAGTGTCAATTAAATCGAGAACACGTTCTCCGGCAGCTATTCCAGTATGGATTCCACTAAAGGAATCGGTAAGGGCTTTAGCCGGGCGCATTACTTGGGAAAATATAGCTATATACGCTATAAACTGACTTGTTGATAATGCCCCTGGCTGATGGCTTATAATTAGGCGGCCACCATACCAAACAATGAACGAGACCATTACTATACTTAAAAATTCAGACAAAGGGGAGCCAAGTTGTTGGCGTCTTACCATCTTACGGTTTATGTTGGAATAGAAAACATTTTCACTGTGGAACTTTTGTTTTATTCTCTCTGAGGCGTTAAATGCTTTGATGATCTTTATCCCGCCAAGGGCTTCGTCTAAAAAACCAATCATTTTTGCAAATGATTCATGAGCTTCTTTAGCCTGATGTTTTATTCTTTTTACAATTTTACTTATTACAAAAGCTGAAATTGGAATCACCAATAATGAAAATAAGGTCAGTTTTACAGAAATGGACAGGAGCACCAGAATATAAAAAATAAGGGTAAGAGGTTCTTTAAATACTACCTGTAGGGTGTTTGTGACTGTAAATTGTACGACTTGGACATCGGCAGAAACCTTTGATATTATGTCTCCTTTACGTTCATTGTTGAAATAACCAACATGTAAATTCATTACATTTTCAAACACCGTTTTCCGCAGGTTAAGCAGGGTGTGCACCCTTAAATCTTCCATGGTTCGTTGAGAGAAATATCTGAATACATTGGAAAGTAAAACAGAGATGACAATTATAACGCAGATATAGGTTAACGTTTTCTCCTGTCCGTTTGTGATTATTGAAGAATTTACAAACTCCTTAAATTGAGCTGTAATGTTAAACGCAGATGCAGCGTTATCGGCCAGGCCAGCACTTTTGGTAGGATTGTCAGATATTAAGGTTTCAAATAATGGGGCCAGCAGGGTGAGGTTCAGTACACTAAATATAACGGAAAGAACTGTAGTGATAACATAGGGTATAGCAAATTTTTCTATCGGTTTTGCAAAGGAAAGTAATCTGAAATAGATTTTCATCGAAATGTATTTATGTTTTATCTGTTAGGATAATTTCGTTATGTAAGACAAGTAATTAAAAAGCAAAGGTACACACTATTTAGTTTTATTAGTGAGCATTCATTATCTAGTCCGGATTTCTAATCTTCCGCTGGTATTGATAATAGCTGTAATTATTTGTGTTGCTATAATTGGTTTTAAAGGTGGATTTGTATTTTTCCTTTCAATATCAGCGGAGGCTGCATCTTTTATCATGTTCAAATATATTAAAATGACAGTGTAATATAAAACGGTGTATATTTGTATTTCATGTACCAAAGCACTTCAATTGACATAGTAATACCTTCTTTCAGGTTAGATGAGAATGTACTCTTAAATATTTTCAATGTTGAAAGGCCCGATGGGTTTTTAGTGAATTTTTACATTGTTGCCGATAATCCTTTGTTGGTTATACCGGAGGAAATTTTAAAATTAGCTGCTGAGAATAAAATCAACCTGATTAAAAATGAAATCAATCTGGGGTTTTCAAAAACCCGGAACAACGGGATTAGATTAGGCAACGGCAAATGGATTTTGTTGTTGGATGATGACATTTTGCCCTCAAAAAAGCTGTTGATAGCGTATGCAGAGGCGATTAAAAAGAATCGGGATTCAATTGGTTTTGCCGGAGTAACTAACTTCCCTCTACCCTTTAATGCTGCTACCCGTGCTATGGATATTAATGGGACAACTGGACATTTTAAAGCAGCTTTAGATAACAAACCTTTGGTGTGGGTGCCAACCGCAAATGTTATGTTAAATAGAGAAAAAATGGACATGACTTTGTTTAATGAAAAGCTGGATAAAGGGGGAGAGGATATAGAGTTTTTACTTAGGAATAGTTTATTGCATAAGGAAAAGTATACTCCTGTTCCCAATGCAGTTGTGGAGCACCCATGGTGGAATAATGGAGCTATTCAAACTGAAAGGATTTTTAGATATGGGCGTGGCGCAGCTGATATTGCTGCACTTGATACGATTAAACCTTATACCTATCATGATTTCCTGAATACCTCAGAACTCCTTGTTCTTTTATTGTTTTTTTTGCCTTTAATAATGTTTTTTTATTCCGTTAATGGAATGATTTTGTTGATATTCCTTATTCTTTTAGCGGAAATTTTAACCAACATCATCAAGGTCCTTTATCAATCAAAAACATTTTCACTTCCTGTGGCAATGAATCTTTTTTGGATTAAGAACTGTTACGAGGCGGGGTATATGTTTGAAAGTTTAGCAAAGGGCAGGCTCTCTGGTTTTGCCGAGCGGATTGAAATGGGATTTACTAAGGAAAACCCGAAATGGTTCAGATTAAATAAATGGAAGATTGTAAAAATGATCCTTCTGTTGGTACTGTTTTCTATAACTCGGTTATAATTCCATTTTTACAACGAATAATCTTTTTTCTGACAGCATTGAGGTATTTTTTGAAATTAACGTCCTCGTTATGCCTGGAATTTATTCGATGATAAAGGTGAAAGCAAACTGCTTTTAATTTTAATTGTCTTTGTCTGATTCCAAGGTTTGTTAACCTTGCAGCTAGTTCAATGTCTTCATGGCCCCAGCCTTCCAGGTCATTATTGTAACCATTTACTGCAATAAAATCGTGCTTCCAAAACGAGAAATTGCAGCCCCTTAGATTGTTAGATCGAAAATGATTGCCTTTAAAGAAGCCTGAAAAAATAGGCAAATAACTAGCATTTATTTTACTGCCTACCCCTTTGGTTAGAGAACTGATGCGAATGTTCTTGGTACTTATGATGGTGTTGGTTAAGTCTGCTGAAAGCATTGATCTGCTTCCCTTTATATAGTAACCATGCTGAGCTTCTTCTATATGATCGGCAATAAATTTTGGATGTAAAATAATATCGCCATCTATTTGTATTATGTAATTGCCAGATGCAGAAGAGATGGCTCTATTCATAATAATGGTTTTTCTGAAACCAAGATCTTCTTGCCACAGATGTTTAACGGGTACCTTTATTTGTTGCTTAAATTCTTCTATTGTTGCTTTTGTTCTGTCATCTGAACCATCATCAGCAATAATTATTTCATTTGGGAACACCCTTAAATTTAAAATGCTCTTAAAAACGAGCTCGAGTGCCTTTGGCCAATTATATGTTGATATAACAAGAGTTACAGAAATTTTGTTATTCATGCCTATAAATATTTGTCTATACCGGATTCACAATAAACTTTTTTAAGCGCTATAGTCTCCTTAAATAATATCTCGTTTTCTGCTAAAGAAGCTCTGGAATTTTCCTTATGATAGATATGAAATGCAACTGCGCCAAGCTTAAGGAACCGTTTTTGCAATCCTATATTTAACAATCGGGCAATAAACTCCTTGTCCTCCGGACCCCATCCAATAAAACTTTCATTATACCCATTTACCTTTATTGCATCAGAACGCCAGAACGCCATGTTGCATCCATGAATTTCATATAATTCGGCACCTTTGATTTTGTATTTTTTTTCGAAAAGAGGCCACAAAAAGGGAATACGAACGACACTGAAAAAATTAGCAATGTTTTTACTGAAGATGTTGATTTTGGAAATCTCCTTGCTGATTAGCTTAGCGGACAGTTCTTTATTAAGGTAACCGCGGCTTGCCCTTACAAAGGTGCCCGGCATCGCGAAGTTTATATGGTCTTCAATAAATTTTCTGTGAATAATGATATCTCCATCTATTTCGATAATATAATCGCTTTTTGCACCTGCAATAGCTTTATTTAAGATAAGGGTCTTCCTAAATCCGTGATCCTCCTGCCAAAAATGTAATACAGGAATCTTAAATAGCTTTTTGTATTTTTCAATTATTGTTTTAGTCTCCTCGGTTGATCCGTCATCAGCAATGAGGATTTCATCAGGCATTTTGGACTGCAGTAAAACACTGGACAGGACCAGATCCAATGCTGCAGGCCAATTGTAGGTAGAAATTAATAAAGCAGCCGTAATTTGTTTTTGCATTAGGTAGATTGGGATAAAGGCTCAAATTTACAACTTATGTGCCCTAATTTATAATTCAATGAAATTTGCTCCTTTCTTGTATAATATTGATGTGTGAATTTATTCGGGCTTTAATACGGTTGATGAGACCTGGAGTTTTTTCCAGTGATTGGATTTTTTTTCATACAAGAAAAACTTTGCCAGTTTGTACTTGTCTTTAAGATAGGGTGCATATTCAACTCCGAATGTTCTATGCGGGATATCCGGATCCTTTGACAAACAATCATTGATTGCAGCTGTGTATACGGTAGGTCCAGTCATCTTATGTACATCGTGTGGGAATTCGTTTTTTCTGATGTTCTCAAGCATCAGTTCCATCGTCCTTTGAAGGAAAGGGTGACCAGGTTCAAAAAACAATGCCCATTGTACATAACAAATAGGATTCTTTTCAGGAGATAATACTGCTACGTCATCTGGTCTGATAAATTGATCGAAATTCTGTTTAACATTGCAGTCAATATCTAAATATATTCCACCTTTTTTTAACAGGATTGCATACCTGAAAAAGTCTGCTTTTGCCGCACCGATATTAAGTTTTTGATATAGTTTAAATGTTTCATTATCAAATTCTTCTGAGAGGAATTTCTCGATCCTTTCATCGTCATAAAATTCATACTGGTAGTCGGGATTTCTTTTTAAGAATTTATAGATATGCCAACGCGTAATTAGAGGCAGGTTCTTTGATTTGAAAGTTTGATGTATGATTTTTGGTATTGACATTTTAGAATAAAAAAGATGTTAGGAATAAGACGTTAAATAATGAATAAATTCTATTTCTTTGTATCAAAGATAGTTTATTAATGGATACCAATTATCCCCTTTTAAAAGGAATTGAGCAGGGAAACTTTTTGGCTTTGGCAAGAGCCTTAACATTGGTTGAAAATGATATTGCTCCCTCTGCAGATATCTTGCGAATGCTTAATGTTAAATCAGCAGTTCCGATAATTGGAATTACTGGTCCCCCGGGTGCAGGAAAAAGTACCCTTGTAAACGCAATAACTGAACAGTTTGCTAAGCAGAATAAAAAAATAGCCATTCTGGCAGTTGACCCCACTTCTCCGTTTAATTTTGGTTCATTACTCGGGGATCGTATAAGAATGTCACAGCAGTTTAACAATCCTAATGTATATATCAGATCTGTTGCAACAAGGGGCGCATTGGGGGGAATCTCCGCAAAAACCATTGAAATGATTGATGTGATGCGGGCGGCTGATTTCGATATGATTATTGTAGAAACTGTTGGAGTTGGACAGTCTGAAATTGAAATTGCCGGACTTGCAGATAAAACAGTAGTTGTTTTAGTGCCGGAATCAGGAGATGAAATCCAGAGTATAAAGTCGGGAATAATGGAAATAGCTCAGGGGTTTGTTGTAAACAAAGCAGATCGGGAGGGAGCTGATGTGTTTACTAACACCTTGAAGAAGTTAGTTTTGCATCAAGAGATTCCAGTTTTTAAAACTGTTGCAGATAAAAAGGAGGGCATAGAGGAACTCTGCGAATGGTTGACAATTCCTGTTGAATCTGATGGAAAACAGAAGGCATGGTTACTAGCTGAAAAGGCATTTAAGATAATAGCGCACTATCGAATGAAAAATGTTGATAAAGTTAAACTTCATTCAGAACTTGTAAAAGCATTGAAAAGACCTGATTTTAACATTTATAAGTTTACCGATCAATGGATTTAGCTGATTTTGTCTTAAAAACAGGACTTTTCTGTATACAGGAATAGGACAATGTTTAAAAAATGTTAATTGTTTTTGACAACATATAACTTTTGTTTTACATACTGACGTTAGAATCTCTGATTATAAAAGCTATCGTAATGGCTGTTAACGCTGTTTTTGCGCTTTTTATGCAGTAATGAATTGAGGATTCATTTTTATTGATATTTTTTTAATGCAAAACATAAATACTATTCGTATTATGTTTGCATAATTGTCGGTATTTAATAAATTTGGAACAGAGTTTGTACAAGTGTTTTGAGAAATTAAAAATTTGTTTAATTTTGCTACACAAAAAAAACATACAATTAAAATTTGTTTAACCTTAAAAAAGAAAATTATGAATTATTCTACTTTAAAAAAGAGTCTAGCAGTTTCTTTTGTTGCGTTGATGGGAGTAACCTCTCTAGCTAACGCTCAAGATTCTACTGGAACTTCTTCTTCGGCCAAGGTATTTGGTGGAAGGGGTCAGTACAGATCTTGGTCTTTCGGAATCAACGGTGGTGTTTTATCTCCATTTGTTGCTATCGGTGGTACTAATGATTTCAATAAGATGGACGTTAACTTAGGTTACGGTATCTCACTAAGAAAACAATTAGGTCATGCATTTGGTATTGAAGGTAACATTTTCCGTGGAAAAGTATCTGGATCAAGCAAAAACGCTTCAGCTTCTCCTAAAGAATTTGAAACTGAAATTGGCTATTCTGCTGACATCAGAGGTGTTGTTAACGTTGCTACTGTTGACTTCTTACGTCGTGAGAACTCAGTTAACTTCTTCGTTACTGCTGGTTACGGTTTAATCGCTTATGCTCCTAAAGTTGATGGTATCGACTGGAAAGATAAAGCTATAGGTGATGTTAATGACAGACACGATGCTAAAACTTATGTTAAAGAAGCTTATATCCCAGTAGGTGCTGGTGTTAAATTCAAAGTTTCTGAGCGTGTATCATTTAACTTAGGTTATACTATGCACTTTATTGATGGAGATAACTTTGACGGAACTTATGCAAACGGTGCTTCTAACAAAGATAAATTCTCTTACGGATATGCTGGATTAGAATTCTCTCTAGGTTCTAAATCTAAACCGAACTTGGATTGGGTTAACCCACTTGCTTTAATGTATGATGAATTGAAAGATCCTTCATTACGTCAAGAAGTTGAAGCTTTAAAAGCTCGTGTTGCTAATGTTGAGCAAGCTGTTGAAGGCTTGAAAAAAGATTCTGATGGTGACGGTGTTTCTGATCAGTTTGACAAATGCCCAGGAACTCCTGCAGGTACTGCTGTTGATGGTTCAGGATGTCCTCTACCTAAAGTAACTGAAACTGCTCCTGCTAGCAACGTTACTGGTTTCGAAACTATCCAATTTGAATTTAACTCATCAGTTTTAAAAACTGAAGCTTACCCTACTTTAGATAAATTATCTTCAGTATTGCGTGAAAACGGTGGTAAAGTAGCTGTAAACGGTTACGCTTCAAGCGAAGGTACTGCTGCATACAATTTGAAATTATCTAAAGACAGAGCTAATTCTGTTAAAACTTACTTAGTTAACTCTGGTGTTAACGCTAGTCAAGTTGTAACTAAAGGTTTTGGCGAAGCTAATCCAATTGCTTCTAACGATACTGAAGAAGGTCGTATCCAAAATCGTCGTGTTGAAACAGCTAGAAACTAATACTTTCTAACAACAATACTTAAAAAAGGGTCCCAAATTTTGGGACCCTTTTTTTATTTGTAGGCCGATGCTATTTTAATAAATGCATCTATTCAAAATATTTTCAATTGCTTCCCAATTAAATTAATTCTGGTTTTATAATTGAGGGATAAAAGGTTGGTAAATTATTTAAGACTATTTTATCTAAGTTTGTAGTAAGATGTATTTTTTTAGAAAAAGAGACCCTAACAGGCCCACTAACATTAACATTAAAATAATGCATATTATTAATGCAACTGCTATTATTGTATTTGTTGCAGGCATTTTATGGAAATTAATTGATTGGATTTTATTGAAATGAATAGAATAATAAACACAAAAAATGCTCCGGCCCCTATTGGCCCTTATAGTCAGGCAGTAATAGCTAATGGCTTTTTATTTTTATCTGGGCAAATTGCAATAAACCCCGAGTCAGGAGAGGTTATACAATCTTCAATTGCAGAAGAAACACATCAGGTTATGAGAAACATTAAGGCTGTTTTACTAGAAGCTTCTTATAGTTTTGAGGATGTTGTTAAGACAACTATTTTTTTGTCAGATATGGCACTATTTGCCGAGGTAAATGAAATATATGGGTCGTTCTTTCATAAGAACTTTCCTGCCCGGGAAACAGTAGCAGTAAAAGGATTGCCAAAGGGAGTGAATGTGGAGATATCTATGACAGCTTATAAAGGATAGGTTTTGCCAAAATCTAATCTCAGGTATTTTTTTGCTGGTATTTTATCTTTTGCGATCTGGGGATTCTTTTCGATTCCACTAAGAAATCTTAAAGAATTTCCTTCTGAAGAGATTCTATATTATCGAATTTTTACTTCCCTGGTTTTTATTTGGATTGCCATTTTTATTTTCAGACGTAAGTATCTGAAGAGTGATATTGCTTACTTATCATCGGTAACTCCTAAGGAAAGGAAAATAGTGGTTGTGCAGATAGTGGCATCCACTATACTTTTAACCTCGAACTGGTATACCTACATTTATGCGGTAAATAATGTCAGTTTACAGTCTGCAGCATTTGCTTATATGGTTTGTCCGTTAATTACGGCATTTGGCGGCTTTATTCTTTTAAAAGAAGAGTTATCAAGATTAAAGCTCTTATCATTGGCAATAGCCTTATTTAGCATTATTCTGCTCGCTACCGGATCTTTTATTGAAGTGGCGTGGTCTGTTGTTATTGCAACTTTATATGCTTTCTATTTGATTATACAGCGCAAAATGAAAAATCTGGATAAGCTAAACGTTCTGGCAATCCAAATTGCACTGGCCGTACTATTGATGATGCCATTATATATAAGTAAACACGAATCTTTTCCAACTGATTTATGGTTTTGGGGAAACATTACGATAGTTGCAGTGGTATTTACTATTATTCCTTTATTTATGAGCCTATATGCTTTGATAGGAATCCCTTCATCAACTCTTGGAATAATTATTTATGTTAATCCGCTTATTGCGTTTGCCGTGGCTATTTTTTATTTTAATGAACATATTGATTCCCATAAGCTTTCGGCCTATTTGTTATTATTAGTTTCGGTTATTGTGTTTAATTGGAGCATAATAAAAGATATATTTACATTTAATAGAAAAAATATTTAAAGCCTTGTTTGTTTCTACATTAGATACGACTATAGAATTTCTTAAAGGCGTAGGGCCTAAACGTGCTGAACTTTTTCAAAAAGAGTTAGGTATTTTTACTTATGAAGATCTCTTGAATTTTTTTCCCTTCAGATATATTGACAGGACTAGGTTTTATAAGATTAATGAATTAGATCCTGAATTGCCGTATGTGCAAATACTTGGCAGGATAACCAGTAAGGAACAAATAGGCGAAAAACATAAGAAACGCCTTGTTGCCCGACTTACTGATGATACCGGCTCAATTGAACTGGTATGGTTTCAGAGTTTGAAGTGGGTTGATGAAAACGTTACTAAGGGCAAAGTTTATATTGTATTTGGGAAACCCACTGTGTTTAATGGTTCATTTAGTATTTCGCATCCCGACTTGGAGAACTACCCTAGACCAGCAACTATAACAGGTAATTTAAGGTTACAACCCGTATATCATTCTACTGAGAAACTAAAGAAGTTTTTTCTGGATAGTAAGGGGATCCAAAAACTACAGACCTTATTAATTGAACAAAACCTTAAGGAAATAGTAGAAACCATTCCTTCCCATATTCTGGAAAAATATCAAATGGCTGGCAGGAAAGAAGCATTGCTAAATATTCATTTTCCTAAAGACGTTAAGTCGCTGAAATCTGCTGAGCGGAGATTAAAATTTGAAGAGCTGTTTTTTATTCAACTTCAATTATTGCATAATAAGCAGCTACGGGAAATGAGATTTAAAGGTCATTCATTTGATATAGTGGGAGAAAGAATAAATACTTTTTATAAAGAGATTCTGCCATTTGAATTAACAAATGCACAGAAACGGGTGATAAAGGAGATTAGGCTTGATACGCAGAGAGGAATTCAGATGAATCGACTCGTACAGGGAGATGTAGGCAGTGGAAAAACAGTTGTTGCGCTTATGAGTATGCTGCTTGCAAGTGATAATGGTTATCAGGCCTGTATGATGGCTCCTACAGAGATATTAGCACGTCAGCATTATCAATCTATTGTAGATCTGTTAAAGGATCGGTTAGTGAAAGTTGCTATTCTTACAGGCAGCAGCACAAAGAAGCAAAGAACACAACTTCATAGTGAGCTTGAAGCTGGTGAGATTGATATTCTGGTTGGTACCCACGCATTGATTGAGGATAAGGTTGTGTTTAAGAATTTGGGACTTGTGGTAATTGATGAACAACACCGGTTTGGTGTTGAACAACGAGCAAAGCTTTGGAGAAAAAACCTTACCCCTCCTCATATCCTGGTAATGACGGCAACGCCAATTCCCCGTACGTTGGCTATGACATTGTATGGGGATCTCGATGTGTCTATTATTGACGAATTACCTGTTGGAAGAAAGCCAATTGAAACAAGACATCTTTATGAAGGGCAGCGCCTAAGGATGTTTGGGTTTATGAAGGAAGAGATTAAGAAGGGTCGCCAGGTTTATATTGTATATCCTTTGATAAAGGAGAGTGAGAAGTTAGATCTTTTACATCTTGAGGCAGGGATTGAGCAACTTAGCTATCACTTTCCTTTACCCGATTATCAAATTAGCATAGTGCATGGAAAGATGAGTAACGCAGACAAGCAATTTGAAATGCAGCGCTTCATTGATCACAAAACACAAATCATGGTAGCCACAACAGTTATAGAGGTTGGTGTAAATGTGCCTAATGCTTCGGTAATGGTTATTGAAAATGCGGAACGATTTGGGCTTTCACAGTTACATCAGTTGCGTGGAAGAGTAGGTAGAGGGGCAGAGCAGTCCTTTTGTATTCTAATGTCGGGGAATAAGTTAAGTCCGGATGGTAAGCTGCGTTTAGAAACCATGGTAAAAACAAATAACGGATTTGAGATTTCGGAAATAGATTTACAGCTAAGAGGGCCGGGAGATATTTCCGGAACACAGCAAAGTGGTGTACTGGAGCTCAAGCTTGCTGATCTTGCTAAAGATCAGCAGATACTACAAGAAGCACGTAATACTGTAATTGAAACCCTTTCTACGGATCCTAATCTGGAAAATCCTCAAAATAGTCTCCTAAGAACTTACCTCTCTAAAAGAAGCAGAGGGATAGCATTTGATAAAATATCTTAATCCTCATCACTTCCAGGTAGTGATCCTGAACCTGAATAAGCACCTTTACGTATAATAGGTGTTTTAAGATATTTGTAAAGTTCATCAAGATGCAGTAAGCTCCCGTTTGTAAGATTACCCAGAAATATAATAACAATGTTTTTCTGAACATCACGCACATAAATATGTCTGAATCCATGCCACCATCCTGTGTGATATACTACTTTACGGCCGTTATCTCCGTCAAATATTCGCCATCCATACCCGTAATTAAAGTGCCCGTTGATAGCTTTGTTGTGACCTGTATAGGCGGAATCAAGACTTGCTTTTTTTAGTAGCCTGCCATTTTTTAAAGCTTTGTCATATAGGACCAAATCATGCAGTGTACTATAGATCCCTTTATCACCTACGGGGCCATCCAGAAAATTTTGCGCTACAGAGTATCTCCAAGAACGGTCATGTCCCACAACATCTACTGGTATTTTCGGATAAACAGTGGTTGAATAAACATGAGTATGCTTCATTCCAGCCGGTTTAAAAATGTTCTCCATCATGTAGTCGGAATATGGCTTACCTGTTACTTTCTCTATAATTGCTGCCAGAACCATATAGTTGGAGTTGTTATAGTGAAATCGATTATCCGGTTTGGTATACGGATTTGGTTTTTTCTCTGCAATAACCTGCATCACTTCCTGGTTGGACACTCCTTTTTTCATGTCGCGTTTTTCTTTGCGCCATATGTCATCGATGAAATACACATAGTTCATCATTCCACTACGGTGTGAAAGGAGGAGCTTTACTTTGATTCCATCGTATGGAAAGTTAGGGTAAAACTTTTTTACATCATCATTTAAAGAAAGTTTGCCTTGTTCGACCAATTGCATGATAGCTGTACCGGTAAAAGTTTTAGTTACCGAAGCTAGTTCGAATTCAGAGCTTATCTTTAAGCTATCACGATGAAGATAATCGGCCCAACCAATTGCTTTTTCATAAAGGATTTTCCCATCCTTTGCAACGAGCATATTTCCATTAAAACCATATTTTTTATGAAGGTTCTGTACAAAATCAGCTATCCATTTATCACCTTTTGCAGGGTCATATGCTAAAAGTACACTATCGGCCTTATCATCTTCAACAGTACGCTCTTTACTGGGCTCTTGTAATGTTGTGCTTTTTCTCGAATTTGAACAGGCAATAAATAAAAAGGCGGCCATTGAGGCCACTGCTAGAATATTACGATAACTCATGAATTGTGTGTACAGTTTAAAAGCCCGAAAATTAAGGAATAATAATGCTTTTAACGTAAAAGAGTTTTAAACATTGCAGGTTTTATTTTATTTGCGATTTTTTTTGAAGTTGTATTAAACATCTGACACTAAAGGGCTCTTTAAAAATTTTAAAAACCTTAAATTTGTAAACATAAAACTTAGAATACTATGAATTTTAGAATCGAACACGATACGATGGGTGAAGTACAAGTGCCTGCTGATAAATATTGGGGTGCTCAAACTGAACGTTCAAGAAATAACTTTAAGATTGGTCCTGAGGCCTCCATGCCAAAGGAAGTCATACATGCATTTGGTTATTTGAAAAAAGCTGCTGCCTTAGCCAATACTGAACTTGGTGTTTTAACAAAGGAGAAGGCTGAATTAATTGCAAAAGCGTGCGATGAAGTTGTAGCAGGTGGTTTAGATGATCAGTTTCCGTTAGTAATATGGCAAACGGGTTCAGGTACTCAAAGTAATATGAATGCCAATGAGGTAATCGCAAATCGTGCTCACGTTTTAAATGGCGGATTATTGGGTGATGATAAAAAGGTGCTTCATCCGAATGATGATGTAAATAAATCTCAGTCATCAAACGATACTTATCCTACAGCTATGCACATTGCCGCTTATAAACAAGCAGTAGAAATTACCATACCTGGATTAGAGAAATTGCGTAACACTTTACATAAAAAGACAATTGAATTTAATGATATCGTTAAAACAGGACGTACTCATTTTATGGATGCCACTCCTTTAACATTGGGTCAGGAGTTTTCCGGTTATGTTCAGCAAATAGACAACAGTGTCAGAGCGATAAAAAATGCTTTGGTAATGATTAGTGAACTAGCTTTAGGTGGAACGGCTGTTGGGACTGGTTTAAATACACCTAAGGGATATGACGTTCTTGTTGCTAAGAAAATTGCAGAATTAACAGGACTTCCTTTTGTAACTGCACCCAATAAATTTGAGGCATTAGCGGCTCACGATGCCATGGTTGAACTTTCTGCTGCTTACAAACGCACTGCTGTTTCTTTAATGAAGATTGCAAATGACGTAAGGATGCTAAGTTCTGGCCCCCGTTGTGGAATAGGTGAAATCATCATTCCAGATAACGAACCGGGATCATCTATTATGCCGGGTAAAGTTAATCCGACACAACCCGAAGCTATGACTATGGTGTGTGCTCAGGTAATGGGTAATGATGTTACAGTAGGTATCGGTGGAAGTAATGGCCATTTTGAGTTGAATGTTTTTAAACCTGTTATTGCTGCTAACGTTTTGCAATCAGGAAGGCTAATTGGTGATGCCTGTGTTTCATTTAATGATAAATGTGCGGAAGGAATTTTACCCAATTTACCGGAAATTAAGAAACATTTGCAAAATTCTTTGATGCTGGTTACTGCTTTGAATCCTCATGTTGGATATGAAAATGCTGCCAAGATTGCAAAAAAAGCACATAAAGAGAATAAAACCTTACGCGAAGCTTCCATAGAACTGGGCTTGCTTACCGGAGAGCAATTTGATGAGTGGGTTCGTCCGGAGGATATGGTAGGTAGCTTAAAATAGGGCATGACTAAATACCTATATACGTGGAGATTATTGTTTTCTGTGTTATTGTATTTATGCTTACTCTTCTCTTGTAGGAGAATGCCCAATGTACAAGGAGAAGGATCGCCAATTTTACAGGGGATTTGGAATCAAGATAGTATCCTAAACGCAGATCAATTACTGAATTATACACAATATAAATTCAAATTCACCTGTGATTCATTTTATGTAGACTTGGTTACCAATTCTAAAGTGAATTACTATGCTGATTCCTGTTTCAATAATGGAGTGTGGAAAGAATACGCTAAGGGAGTTTATCAGGTTAGAGCTGACAGTGTTTTTTTGACAGGTACTTTCACGAAGTCTAATTATAAACAGAAGATTTCGGGATGTTACCAGATAGGACAATATATCAAAACCTTCAAAATTAAATTGGCAGACACAAGTAGGTTATTGCTTGAGGGTACTGATAATCAAAGAGAGGTTGATTTAAAGCTAGTAGAAAAAATAATTTGTACTCCGCAGAGCTTATAGAATAAATGCTGAGGAATTAAATTAGATAAAGATGAAAAGAGTAGGTAAGGTTTTTAGGATAATTATAGTTTTTGCTATAACTGCTTATATGCCATTAAGCGCAGGAGCCTGGGGAATGCTTGGCCATAGAATAGTAGGGCAGATAGCAGAAAGCCATTTAAGTAAGAGAGCAAAAAAAGGGATTAAAGGAGTGTTAGGTTATGAAAGCTTAGCTATGGCAAGTAACTGGGGCGATTTTATTAAATCGGATCCTTCCTATAATTATCTCTATAACTGGCATTTTGTAAACCTGCCTGGAGGATTGGATAAGCAAGGTGTATTTGACTTTTTAGATAAAGATACTGCTGCCAACGTATACAATAAAGTTCCAGAAATGATTTCTGTTTTGAAAAACAAACAGAGCACACCAGATCAGAAAAAACTTGCCATGCGCTTGTTAGTACATCTTGTTGGTGATTTAAATCAACCGATGCATACCGCCCGTAAAGAAGATTTAGGGGGTAACAGAGTTTTTGTTACCTGGTTTGGCGAGAAGTCCAATTTACATAGAGTATGGGACGAATCATTAATAGCGTATCAGGAGTTGAGTTACACAGAATATGCGAATGCTATTAATTATCCTAATGATGAACAATTGAGAGTTTGGAGAGACAGCTCTCTTAAAGATTTTGTATATGGATCTTACATGGCATGCAATAAAATTTACGAGAACACAAAACCTGAAGATAAGCTGAGTTATAAATACAACTTTGACTTTGTTAATCTGTTGAATGAGCAACTGCTAAAAGGAGGGGTTTGTTTGGCAAATATTCTTAATGATATTTATAAATAATGAAGATTCTAATGGTTTGCCTTGGTAACATTTGTCGCTCGCCATTGGCAGAGGGAGTTATGAGGCATTTGATTAATGAAGAAGGATTAGACTGGGAGGTTGCTTCGGCAGGAACAGGTGACTGGCATGTAAATCAGCCTGCTGATAAAAGGAGTATCGCTATTGCGAAAAACTTTGGGTATGATATTTCTACACAAAGGGCAAAACATTTCAATAAAAGCATGTTTAACGAATTCGACAGCATCCTTGTTATGGATAGAAATAACTTAAAGGACGTTCAGCGATTGGCAACAAGTGAAGAACAACGTAAAAAAGTAAAGTTGTTTTTAACTGACGAAAACGAAGTAACAGATCCATATTTCGACAATAATCTTTTTGAACCGGTGTTTTTAGAGATAGAGGCAAGATGTAAGGAATTGATTGAGGAGCTTAAGCGACGTATGTAAACCGATGCGTATTATGGAATCACCAAAATTATTTATGTTACTACTGGGCTGTACCCCTCCGGGCAGATATACGGAACAACATGATGTTTTCTTTACAGTAGGTAATTCATTAAAAGATATTAAAGAAGAAATTATTGCTTTTTGGCCGGAGGCAAATGGTAAAATACATATTGATGCCTGGCGAGAGGTAACAGAAGTTGATGGGTATCAGGTAAAAGTTGTAAGCAAAAAAGATGAACCTACTGCTGATAAACTTTTCTTTTTAAATTTAGGTGGTTATAAAAAAGGGGATTTCGACGAGCTTCACTATAAAATGCTAACTGTTTCTGATGAGAAGGCCACAGCTATTAAAAAGGCAAAAGAAACAGCTTTTTATAAACACGCTGGATTTGAAGGGGCTACATCACATATTGATGATAAGTATGGTGTAGATGTTGATGATGTGTTTGAAATTGAAGATATACTTCCAGCTAGCATTAAAAAAGATTATAAGTTAAAAATCAGTTTGGCAGTGGATACCCCAAAAGATGAAATACATTTAGGTTATCTTATACTAAGTAAGTTATAAGGAAATAAAAAAGGCCAGGAGATT
>NZ_JABMKW010000003.1 GCF_013204795.1 Pedobacter panaciterrae | reverse complement strand
AACAATTTCATAATTCTATCTGACCGGATTTCTAATGGTACATATAGATCTTTGCTGATTGAAAATATTTTTAAGTATATGAATAGAAGATCACTATTAAAAGGCGGAATACTTGCTGGTATAAGTATGCCTTTTGTTGGTTTGCATGATGTTATTGCCAAACCGATCGGAGGAGTAAAAAAGGCGAAAAATATCATTATGATGGTAAGTGATGGCATGAGTACAGGAACATTAAATATGGCCGATCTATATGCTAACCGTACGTTTGGCATAGGAAGTAAATGGCTTGACTTATATAGAAATAACAAAGCTGTAAGAGCTTTAATGGATACGGCTTCAGCAAGTTCAATGGTTACCGATTCAGCAGCTGCCAGTTCATCCTGGGGTGGTGGAATGAGGGTAAGGAATGGCTCATTAAATGTTGGGATGAGAGGAGAGAAACCTCAGCCAATACTTCAAAAATTTAAAGAGAGTGGAAAGAAAGTTGGCTGTGTAACTACAGTTCCAATTACCCACGCCACACCGGCTGGCTTCTGTGTAAATATAGATAACCGAGATGGACAAGCTTTAATTGCAGAAATGTATTTAGAACTAAAATTTGATGTGATGATGGGTGGTGGAAGCAAATACTTTGATTCAGAAAGAAAAGATGGCAGCATTATACCTAAATACCTTACCCAAGGTTTTAAAGTTGCAGAAAACCGTGCTGAAATGCTTGCTCTTGATAAATTAAAGCCGGTTTTGGGATTGTTTGCTGAAGATGGTTTGCCTTATGAAGTAGATCGAAAAAATGACCCTGAATTGATAAAGACTGTGCCTTCAATAGCTGAGATGACGATGAAAGCCATAGAACTAATGAAGGACCATAAGAATGGTTTTGCATTACAGGTTGAAGCTGGAAAGGTAGACTGGGCTGCACATTCAAATGATGTGGCAGGTTTAATATTTGATCAATTGGCTTTTGATGAAGCAGTTGGGAAAGTAATAGAGTTTGCTGAAAAGGATGGAGAAACTTTGGTAATCATAACAACAGATCATGGTAATTCTAATCCTGGGCTTTTTTATGCTGATGAAGCCGACAAGAAATTTGACAGTCTGCAACATTTTAAACATAGTAATACTTGGCTGCTTACTCAATTAAACCAATCATTTGGTGAACAAAAGATTACAGAGATAATTAGGGAGAGTCAGGGATTGGAGATGAAACTGGAAGACGTAAAATCTTTAGTAGCTCATTTTAAAGATATCGTTCCGGGCCAGCTATATAATGAGTCGAATCTTCCATTTTATGAGTATGGAAAGATTATGGGCAAGTATACCGATGTGCAATGGGCAGGAATGAACCATACAGGAGATTACGTGGAGCTAACAATGTTTGGTCCCGGTTCAGAACAGTTAACCCCTTTCATTAAAAACTATGAGCTTCATAATTTTATGTTAAATGCTGCAGAAATGCCAGCACATTTTTTGGTTAAAGCTTAAAAGGTTAATTAGAAATAAAAAAAGCCATCTGATAATTATCAGATGGCTTTTTTTATTTACTGAAGAATTGCCGTAAATTGAATTAAATATTATTCCTATGAAAAAGCTATTTAAATTATGTCTGCTCTCGATGTTCCTTTTTGCTTGTGTATCAACCCAAAAACTATACGAGAAGGGAGAATATGATAAGGCCTTTTATGCTGCAATTAGTGATCTTAAAAAGAATCCATCCAATTCTGATGCTTTAATAATTCTTCCCGATGCATACAAAGAAGCTTCGACCAGATATGAACAGGATATTTTGGCAGCGAAAGGAGGAAAGGGTAGAAAATCAGAACAGTTTGCAAACATCTATAACGGTTATTTCTCTCTGCAAAAAATGTACGATGGTTTTAAGAATGCAGGCGTAAAGATAAGCACTTTCAGTCCCAGAAATTATGAGAGCGAATTAAATCAGGCAGCGTTGAGTGCTGCTGAAGCACATTATAATAGAGGAATTGCGCTGTTGGATAGGCAAGACAGGGTAAGCGCCCGTAACGCTTATAATAACTTAAAGCTAGCTGATGAATATGTTCCCGGTTTTAAAGATGTGATAGAAAAGAAACAAGAGGCTCATGAAGCAGCTATTACAAATGTGTTGGTTACTAAATTTGATCAGCGCTTTGGATATTATTCAATAGATGGGAGCTTCTTTGAAAGAGATATTCTATGGAACTTAAACTCAATTGGTAACTCTAATTATTATGAATTTTATACCGGAAATGAAGGGCAAAATAGAAGAATTGATCAGAATTTAGAACTCTCGATGTATGACATCTGGTTCAGCAACCTGGCTACCAATAATTATTCATATAGAGTGTCTAAAAAGATTCCTGCTAAGAGTGATAAAATGTCGGGAAGTGCCAGCACTATTACCGTTACAGCAACTATAAGTGCTGTGAGAAGAATCATAAATTCACGAGCCATAATGGACTACAGGATCACAGATGCTGTATCCCGAAAGTTGATCGCATCAGACAGAATTCCGGCACAATATACCTGGGAAAGCCTTACTGGTAAATATACTGGCGATTCAAGGGCTTTAAGTGCAAAAGATTGGGATATAGTTAGGGGTAATTTTAACAACAGACCTGACTATAATGAATTGTACAGGGAACTTACACGTCAGATCATGACTCAGTTTAATTTTAGGATGCGGGATATTTATCGTTAATGTTCAAATTAAATGGGGGTGTCTAAAAAGAGATGACGACTTTATCTTTTTAGACACCCCTTCTTTGGTGTGATTAAAGCGGTGTCAGGTATTGCGTATAGGAATATCCTGCAGCCCCATTATCAGTTTTAATCTCCCACCATTGGTCATTTGCTTTGCTAACCAGTGTAACCACCTCATGCCTGGCAGCCTTGCCTACAATATCAGCATCGGTACTAGGACCGCTACGAATATTTAAGTTAGAGCTGTTGGTTGTTACTTTTAGTTTTGAACCTTCTGTAACGCCAGCTATGCTATTGATATTCATCACTAAATCGCCAGAAGAGTAATTGGGATCGAGACGTTCATAAGTATCCCACAGTTGTTGCTTTATTGAACCACTGGCATCGCCATCAATATATAGCACACCTTCCTGCTCACGTACATTTAGGTTGTTAACCCCCTGTGCAGTAGCAGTATCTATCAATTCTTTATATTTTTCTTGTAAAGCCATTTTATATATCTCCTTTAACTATTTAATAACCAGTTGTGAATTGTCTACTTTTTTAGGTTTCAACGCATTTAAAGCCATCATCAATTTCTGGAGATTTGCTTTTTGGATTTCACCCTTTAATGTGACTACGCCATCATTTACCGTTGCAGTTACTGTGGGGAAATCTTTAGTAGCATCCTTAACGGCATTGGTAAGCACATCAGTAGCGGCTACAGGTACGCTCGGAGTTTCGGGGACCACAGTCAGATTGTTTACAACAGATTTAACTCCGGCAACTCCTGCAACAGTTTTATCGACGTCTGCTTTAGTTGCATCATCAGGAACCTGGCCCGATATTGTTGCTACGCCTTTTTCAACAGTTACAGCGGCTTCGGCAATGTGTGGGTTTGAGAGCAGTGCAGTTTCCACTGCGGCTTTTACAGCATCATCTTTTGGGCCACTTTTGCAGCTTGTAAACGTGGTTCCCATGATAACCAGGGCAACCAAGAGCGCGGTTGTTTTCATTGTCAGATTTTTCATACGGTTTTATATTTTGGTTTTAAGTTTGGTTGATGTGTCTATTCGTCTTATATAAAGAAAGATAGCGCACCATACCTGGAAGGAAAACAATGATCAAAAGAAATTGTTTTATCAACTGAAATTAAATCAAGTGATGAGAAATATTGTATGCAGTTTTGCAGTATCTTGGTTAAATCAAACAATCATATTTATATGGATTTATGCTTAAAAAGGTTTTGGGAGAAGGGTAGCGGAAGGCAGTTAACTGAATGGTCGGGAGCCAAACTCAATCTTAATATCCCAAATAAGTTTGTGAAGCTGGTCACTAAATATGATGTTTTGGGCGATGAAGCAGCAAAAGAAATATTTGATGGAAGAAGTTTTGGCGAAGCCTATTTATACGTAAGGCAATTATCTAAAAATAAGGTTCTTGAAGATGATAACTTAACTGATCACTTGAAAAAAATGTTTTTAACTATGCAGGAGAAACCTGCCTGGGTAAACGATGACTTGATAAAAATGGGCTGCAATTTATGTATGCGCAGTGGAACTAACGCACTCATTTCTTTGAGAGATTATAGCCTTATGAGTGGTTATGATTATGCTTACTTAAACAAGGCCCTTATTTATACAGGTGCGCTAAAAAAGGGGCCTGCTAAAAGAATAACCGATACATTGGATTTTTGGGTACATGTTACACGTGATAAAGCTTTAGAAATTAATGGACTTGGCTATCAGTATATTGTCAGAACCAGGATGATACATTCTTTTTCAAGATTAATGATTAAAGAAAAACACACAGATTGGGATAAAGAAAAATGGGGTGAACCAATTAATTTAGGCGATATGATTGCCACTAATATAGGATTTAGCCTTTTCTATCTTCATGGGCTTCATAAATTGGGTATGCAGATTTCGGAAAATGAAGAGCTTGGTGTTTTTCATCTTTGGAAATATGTTGGCCATTTATTAGGGATCCCGGAAAACCATCTGCCAAATAATAAAAAGGAAGCTACAGAAATGTTCTATTTATGGACGGATACACAAGTTTCTGCCGATGAAGATTCCGTAATGCTGGCCAATGCTTTGGAAAATGAATCTATTGCCTCCCATATTTTTAAGAAAGCTTATCAAAAGAATTTCATTAAGTATCTTCATACTTGTTATGTTCGCTTTCTAATTGATGAAGAAACATGCAATAGACTTCAGATTTCTAAAATTAAAATGTATTCTCTTTTCCCGATATTTAGAAAGTTGCGCAACAAGCTTTTGCAAAAAATCACTAGCATAAGCAGTAAAAACTATCAACGAGCCGTATACGTGGGTAATATCCTTCAAACAAAAATTTCTGAAGAGTATTTAAAAGCCGATAGTAACATCCATTTCAAATAAAATATAGCTTTTCAGTTCTTGTGATTTTCCAAAAAGTTTAAAAGATTAATCATATATATGATTTAAAACTAGGGAAAGCTAATTCATTATGTCAAAAAGTACAAATATAAGTGCCTTTTGGTAAAACGGAAATAATTGGCCAATGCTTAGGTTTGTTTTAGTCAATAGAGTGAGTAAGACCTTACAACTCTTTACCTCAATTCTATTATAACCTAAATATAAACCAAATCTAAACAAGTTATGAAAAGGAAAAGATTGCTTTTTTTTATCAGAAGGGGCGGATCATGCCTGGTTATGTCTTTGATATTTTATTTACCAGCACAATCAAAGACATTCACAAAAGAAAATTTATATGGATATCATGTCCAGCAGCAAGGAGTTATTTCAGGTAAGGTGGTAGACCTTCAGGATGGAAAACCATTAACTGGAGTTACAGTTGCTGTGAAAGGTACAAATCAGAAAACAACAACTAATAACGAAGGAAATTATCAGTTAACAGCTGCACCCTCCGCTGTGTTGGTTTTCTCATCTGTGGGATATCAAACCAAGGAAATTCCGGCAAATGACAGATCTGTTATTAATGTTCAGATGGAATCTGCCAGTGAAAAATTAAATGAAGTGGTAGTTGTAAGTTATGGAACACAAAATAAAAGAGAAGTTACAGGGGCTGTAAGCCAGCTAAACACGAGTGAGGTTAAAGACATGCCTGTAGCTAATATCGGTCAGAAATTACAAGGGAAATTTGCAGGCGTGCAAATCGCAAACAACTCTGGAGCTCCGGGTGCAAATATGTCATTTAGAATCAGAGGAGCTGCTTCGATCAACGCAGGAAACAACCCACTAATTGTAATTGACGGATTTCCATCTACCAGCGGACTCGAAACGATCAGTCCGGATGAAATAGCAAGTATTACAGTATTAAAGGACGCTTCTGCCTCTTCTTTATATGGTTCAAGAGCTTCAAATGGGGTAATTCTTGTCACAACAAAACAAGCCAAAGGTGGACAAAAAAGTATCGAACTCAGCTCTTACGCAGGATTGGTAAGGGTATCTGACAGAGGGAAACCTGATTTGATGAATGCACCTGAGTTCGCTCAATTTAAGAAAGAATATTATGAAGATGCTGCCCGATATGAAGGCTATACCGGTGGTGTTCCGAGCGTGTATCAGAATCCACAACAATACGGGGCAAATTCAGGTACCAATTGGTATGACGTTTTATTGAGGGATGCAATTACCCAAGATTATAACTTATCGTTAGCGTCAGGTGGAACAGATTTGAAATCGACCATTAATCTTAACTACAATAAGCAGGAAGGGGTGATCTTAAATACTTTTGCAAATCGAATAAGTGGCAGAACTAATAACATTTATAGTGCGACAGATAAACTAACTATTGGATTTAATCTGTCAGGTACTTACCGACGCAATCAGGTAACTCCCGGGCTTGATAATGGACGGGCCATTATTCAGCAGGCATTTTTAATGGATCCAACGTTAAACTATAAAAATCCGGATGGTAGTTATCCGATTAGTTTTTCGCAGCCTGGAATGTTCGCTAATCCTAATTTTTACCTGGTTTTAACTCAAAGAGTTAATCCTTCGGAGCAAACAACGGTTTTAGCTAATGCATTTGCATCGTATAAGATTATTCCCGGATTAGAATATAAAATTAGTTTGAATGGGAACACCGAGAGTGCGATTAACAGATCGTTTACGCCATCAACAGCTCAGGGTGGTTTGGGAGGTGCTCCCCCTCAACCTCCTACGGGAAGTTACGGTACTAATAGATTCTTAAATTTACTGGCCGAGAATACCCTTACTTATCAGAAAACCTTTAATGAAAAACATAATCTGGATGCCTTTGTGGGTTATACCTTTCAAAAATTCAGATCGGAAAACAGCAATATTCAAGCTTCAGAATTTCCGGATGATAATGTTCAATGGATAAATGCAGCAACTACCAGAATAGGAACTGCAGGTACAACAGAATCCTCATTATTATCGTACATAGGCCGCTTAAACTATAATTACGACAATAAATATTTGATTTCACTGGCGTTTAGAAGAGACGGTTCGTCAAGATTTGGAACGGATAATAAGTATGGTAATTTTCCATCGGTTTCAATAGGATGGGTAGCTTCTGATGAGAAGTTTATGAAAGAACAGGATAAAATAAGCCTGTTAAAATTTAGGGCAAGTTATGGTAAAGTGGGAAATAACAATATTGGAGATTATACCTACCTGGCTTCTGTAAATTCTGATAATTATGTGTTTGGAAACCAGGTAACACCAGGTAAATCTCTTGACGGGATCGGCAATTCCTTTCTTACCTGGGAAACTACATCTAGTTTCGACGCTGGTGTTGACCTTGGACTCTTTAATGACAGGTTGAGATTAACCTATGATTACTATTGGAAAAAAACGGATGGACTGCTTTATAATGTAGATATCCCTGTTCAATCTGGGTTTAACAGTATTACATCAAATATAGGCCGTTTTGATTTCTGGGGGCATGAGCTGAGTTTGGAATCGAGAAACCTCGATGGTGAATTAAAATGGACTACAGGTTTTAACATTTCCTTTGATAGAAATAAGGTAATCAAATTAGGCACAAACAATGCACCTATTGGAGGATATAGTCTTTATTGGGATGATAACAGAACAGCTGTAGGTAATCCAATAGGAATGTTTTACGGATATATCAATACTGGTGTATATATGACCCAGGAAGAATTTGATACCCAGCCCCATGGTGCAACTTCTATGGTGGGTACAGCAAGATTTAAAGACATTAGTGGGCCAGACGGCGTTCCTGATGGTATTATAGATGAAAATGACAGAACTTACATCGGTAACCCAAACCCTGATTTTACTTATGGATTAACGAATAGGTTTAGTTATAAAAACCTAGATCTAAGTATTGTTATTGCAGGTTCTGTAGGAAATGAGATAGCAGATGATGCTTTTCAATCAACCGAAAATCTGGATGGTGTCTTTAATGTAAGAAAAGGAGTAGCTAAAAGATGGCGCTCAATTGAAGAGCCGGGAGATGGAATTTATCCAAGAACAAGAACCGGCACCACTGCCGACTTCCGCAATTTTACGTCCAGACAGGTCTTTAGTGCTACTTATTTGGCTGTAAAGAATATAACGCTGGGCTATAAGCTGCCTTTTAAACCCAATGAGTATATCAAAAACGCCAGGGTATATTTCAGTACTCAAAACCCTTTAATTTTTACTAAATATCCGGGGATGAATCCTGAAGCAGGTATGTCCGGACTTAACGGTTTAAGTCAGGGACGTGATTTTACTTCTTATCCAATCTCTCAGATTTTTACACTGGGACTTAACGTAGGCTTTTAATCTAGAAAAATAATCATGAAAAATAAAATATTATACATCGTGGCAGTTTCCATTGGATTTCTTTCCTGTAAAAAAAGTGAGCTTGATCTTGTACCTAAGACCAGTGTTAGTGCCCCAACTTTTTTTAAAAGTGAAACTGAATTTCAGCAGGCTGTAGTTTCTGCTTATAGCAACCTTAGAGGAGTTGCTTTTACAGGTATTTATATGGATGAAATGCGTTCAGACAATACCTTCTTTAATTATTATTCATCAGACAGAGGATCTGAAACCAGTATAGAAGCAATGGCGGTCTTCCTTGACAATAGTTTGTCAAGTGCAGAACCAAATAATGCAGGTAACAGGTACGGAAATGATTACTCTGGAATTGCTAAGGCAAATACAGTACTGACCAGACTGAAAGCGAACACGATTGGACTTTCGCAGTCATCTATGGACGATCTTTCGGGGCAGGCCTTATTTCTTCGTGCATATTACTATTTTGATCTTGTAACGCATTATGGGGGCGTGCCATTGCAATTGGAGGAGATTGTCTCAGAAACTGGTGCATTCCTGCCTAGAAACACAGTTGATGAAGTATATGCTCAGATCATTGCTGATCTGAATGATGCCATAGCAAAACTTCCGGTAGCGACAGCTTTTCCTCAAACCGGAAGGGTTAGTAAAGGTGCTGCCAAAATGCTCTTGGCTTATGCTTATATGTCTAAGCCAACACGCGATTATGCGAAAGCAGAAACTGAGCTGTTAGATATCACCAAGATGAATTATACACTTCTACCAAATTATACCGATGTGTTTTCGCCAACAAATAAAAACAACAGCGAATCAATTTTTGAAGTACAATATAAGGCAGGTAACGATGGTCAGCAAAGTGATTTTATATGGAGGTTTATTCCAAAAACTACCAATACAGAAGCCATTCTTGGATTACATGGAACCAACCAAAGAGGAGGTATTACTAGTGGGGGATGGAATGCGCCTACTCAAGAAATGGTGAGTTCATATGAAAGTGGCGACAAAAGACTGCCAGCTTCAATTGGTGTAGCAATTGGCACTCAAACCGGAGATTCTTTTACAATAAGCTCCGTTGTTAGTCCTGTTAATTTCACACCGCCTGCCGGAAAAACATTTTATTACTTTATAAATAAATATGTGTTTCCACCATATACTGTTGAGTGGAATACAGATCAGAACTGGCCGGTTTACCGTTATTCAGGTGCTTTGTTGCTGCTTGCAGAATGTCTTGTTAAGCAGGGTAAAAATGCCGAAGCTCTGCCTTATTTAAATCAGGTAAGAAAAAGAGCAGGATTACCAAATCTGGCTTCTGCTACTGACGATAATGTAGCCAGCGAAATGCGACATGAACTTGCTTTTGAAAACCATCGCTGGACTGATCTTGTTCGCAATGGAAAGGCAGTAGAAACTTTAAATGCAAAAGGGAAGCAGCTTAAAAGCCTTTATGGTTGGCTGTTACCAGCCTCATTTAATGTAACTAATAATAGATTGATCTATGCAATACCATCTAGAGAGGTGCAGATAAATAGTAACCTGGTTCAAAATCCAGGATATTAGGCTAACGCATCATGATAGATACGCCGTCATCTCGACGATAGGAGAGATGACGGCATTTTTTAACAAATAATTAAGAAATATGAATTATCTGATAAGATCTTTTTGCTTTATTATTGTCTTATTCATAAGTATTTCCTGTTTCTCTCAGACAGAGCGCTGGCAAGCAGAATGGATTGGAATTCCTCATGCAGAAAAAGACACTAACTTATGGACGTCTTTCCGAAAGCAGGTTTCTATCGATAAAATTCCAAATAAGGTGCTTACCAAAATTAGCACCGATTCTAAGTATTGGCTGTGGGTGAATGGGAAAATGATCGTATTTGAAGGTCAATTAAAAAGAGGGCCTAATCCACGTGACACCTATTATGATGAAATTAATCTGGCACCCTATCTTACCAAGGGAAAAAATACGATCTCTATATTAACCTGGTATTGGGGAAGAGATGGTTACGACCATAAAAATAGTGGTAAATCGGCTCTTTTGTACGATATGACGATAGGAAACAACGTAATAATATCAAATTCAACTTGGAAAGTGATGCGGCATCCTGCTTTTGGCAATACCAGCGCACCTTTACCAAATTATCGCTTGCCCGAGTTTAATATTTACTTTGATGCTCAGAAAGATATGCCGCTTTGGAACCAGCCAGATTTTGACGATCATTCCTGGGTAAATGCTACTTCCTATGGGAAGCCACCAGTTTCTCCATGGAATAATCTGGTGAAAAGACCCATCCCTTTTTGGAAAGATTCGGGACTTTTACATTATACTAATAACGCTAATCTGCCAAAGGTGAGTGATGGCAATCCGATTGTTGCCAAATTGCCTAAAAATATATCCATTACCCCATATTTAAAGATCGATGCTCCGGCTGGTTTAAAAATAGACATTCGAACAGATAACTATAAAGGCGGTAGTGAGTATAACGTTCGTACAGAATATATTACAAAAGCAGGGATACAGGAGTTTGAAACATTTGGATATTTGAATGGACATGAGGTTCATTACTCTGTTCCTAAGGATGTGAAAATTATTGACTTGAAATACCGGGAAACCAGATATGATACCGAACAGATAGGTAAATTTAAATCTGATGATCCTTTCTATAATCGTCTTTGGGAAAAATCATATAACACACTAAATGTTAATTTGAGAGATGCAATTCAAGATCCGGATAGGGAAAGGGCACAATGGTGGGGAGACGCGGTAATACTAATGGGTGAAATTTTGTATGCCTGCGACAGAAATGGAGAATTAATTATTAATAAAGCAATTCGTAACCTTGTTGACTGGCGAAAACCTGATGGGGTATTATATTCGCCTGTTCCTGCGGGTAGTTGGCATGGCGAACTTCCAGCTCAAATGCTTGCCAGTGTGGGGAAATATGGTTTTTGGAATTATTATCGTTATACTGGAGACACTGCTTTGATTCGGCATGTTTATCCTACAGTCAAAAATTATTTGCAATTGTGGCGTTTAGGGGACGATGGTTTAGTAATACATCGTCCGGGAGGATGGGACTGGATGGATTGGGGAGAAGATATTGATACCCCATTACTGGAAAACGCATGGTATTATATGGCCGTTGAAACTGCAGTAAAAATGGCAGAGCTAACAGGAAATCAATCTGATATAAAAGCCTATCAGGAGTTACTGAAATCTATAAAGATAAATTTCAATAGAAAATTTTGGAGCGGCAGTGCTTATAAAAGCCCAACAAATAAAGGTGTTATTGATGATAGGGGGAATGGATTAGCTGTATTAACAGGTTTAGCAGATAGTGGGAAATACGAAGCCATTAAAAATGTATTAAAGACTGAATTCCATGCCAGTCCTTATATGGAAAAGTATATAATGGAGTCTTTCTTTATTATGCATGATGCTAAAGGTGGGCTGGGAAGAATGAAAAAGAGATATGCTAATATGGTTGAAAGCCACCTCACTACATTGTGGGAAGGCTGGGGGATAGGATCCGAAGGCTATGGCGGGGGATCGTATAATCATGGTTGGTCTGGTGGCCCATTAACACTTTTAATTCAGTATGTTGCCGGAATTGCTCCGGAAGAGACTGCCTATAAAACGATTAGTATATTACCTCAACCCGGAAACTTACATGAGATCTACTGCGTTACGCCTACCGTAGAAGGAAATATTACCGTGGATCTGAAAAGGAGAGATAACAAACTCACCTTTTTTGTTGATATACCACCCAATACCCTGGCTAAAATAGGTTTGCCCAAAATGGAATCTGGTTTGTCCAATATATCATTAAATGGGAAACTGTTTGTGAAAAATAAGAAAAGTCTTAAAAAACATCCCGAGGTTATATTTAAAGGAGAAGATGTAAATTATTTTCTGTTTGATGTTAAACCCGGTAAGTGGTCATTCGTATTGTATTAGAAACTCGAGGATAATGCATTATCCCCGAGTTTATTTCTGTTAGGGTAATGAAGGATTTTTAGTATAGATCAAAGGATTTTGTTCGTCATCATTTAACAGGTCCCCTACTTTCAGCTTAGCTACCTGCTCATCAGATAGGATATTCTGGATTCCATTAAACGCAGCACCATCAGGCATAAAAGCACAGGTCATAGCTCGTCGAAAGCCCTTTGTCATGTTAGCACCAGCACCATGTATCGTTAAGCCATTGTGAAAAGAACAGCTACCAGCTTTCATAGGAACCGCCTTTGAATCAGAAATAGAGAGTTCAGGATAGAACTTAAATACTTCATCCATGTTCTTGCCTATACCTGGGTTTTCAAAAGAGGTTGAATGATATGAACCTGGAAGGAAATACAGGCATCCATTTTCTAGAGTGGCATCATCAAGTGCAATCCAGATGGATAAAGCGCGGCGGTCAGAAAAGGACCAAAAAGGCGTGTCTAAGTGCCACGAAGTAGGGTTGGCCCATGGACGCTTTATCAATGCCTGATCATGCCATACCCGTATTCCATCACAGCCAGATAAGTCAGCAACCATTTTCCCTAGATTTTCATCGAGTATTAACTGTTTTACTTTTTCATTGGTTTGCCATAAGTTGAGCATTTGATCGAATACCTTTCCAAAATAGTCGGCATTTTTATTAATCCCATCCTCTTCACCAGTTTTAGTATCTTTCCCCGGTAGTTTTCTGCCATCGCGTTGAATCAGTGCCTCAGTTACCGCTTCGCGCCAGATTTCTAATTCATCCTTATCTAAAAAATCTTCAATAAGCAAAAAACCATTCTTTCTGTAATCTTCAATTTGTTGTTGTGTGATTTGTGTCTTCATCTGTTTTTACAAAAGGTTATTGATACGAATTTACCTTGTTGGTTTGGAAAATATACTGCCTTTAATTTGTTATTATTTGCACTTTCTGATATTGTAAAGTCGCTTCATACTTTCTTTAATTCAATTTAAAATCGTTAAATTCAGTATGTACTTTTACCTCAATTGTACTTATCTATATCCAGGATGAAAAGAAAACTCACAATAATAGCCCTGCTAATCTGTACGTTACTTGTTGCCAATAAAGCAGGAGCTCAGGAAGTAAATAAAAACTACGATGAAAAATTAGCTAAAGAACTTAAAGCTGATGATTATGGGATGAAGAAATACATTCTGGTAATTTTAAAAACGGGTTCTGCCAAAGATTTACCCAAACCTTCATTAGATAGTATTTTTAAAGGACACATGGCGAATATAACCAAACTGGTTAACGAGGGGAAGCTGGTTGTTGCCGGGCCGCTTGGTAAAAATGACAACGACTATCGCGGTATTTTCATTTTCGACGTAGAAAGCACCGATGAAGCACAAAAGTTAGTAGAAACTGATCCCGTTATTATGAGCAAAGTAATGACCGCAGATTATTATCAGTGGTATGGTTCTGCAGCATTAAAAGAAACCGTAAAAATCCACAGCAGGATAGAAAAGAAAAGTCACTAGTTTAAATTGCTATTTTCTTTTGAGGGAACTGCTCCGTGTGTGATAATATCATATGAAGGATGTAGTCATTGGAAGGGTAGGGCTGTAGGACTGATTTTAGCTCTTCAGGCGCATTAATATCTGCATGATGTGAAATGTACCCCATGCCATAGAATTTTCCTTCCTCTACAAGCAAACAGCTTTGTTCGTCTTCAGTTCTTCCTTTATCAATAACGGCAAAAGATGGCAACATCTTTTTTAAATCTTCAATAGCATATTTAACCCTTACGTTGTAGGCAGCAGCAGATTCTTTACCTACACAGGCACCGGTACAATTACCTTCTTCATAAGCTGTACAAGCTTGTCGGTTTTTCTGAATAAAGCAAAGCTTTTCGCACAGCAAATGTTCTTTTATTAATGCCTTTAAAAGATTATGCCCCTCTAGTATGGTATTAAAACTATACAGGGCCGGTGTATTTTTTTTAAATTTATCTATGCCCAATCTTATATAGCCTTTTTGATCTTCGAAAGCATACAAACTATATTTCTGTTCAAAACGCTTTAAAGCTCGGTTGTTTGTTGGCCATAGTTTCTTGATCTCTGTGGCTTCCAAAATAAAAGCCATTAGTTCTGTACCACATACTTCAAAATCTACACTGTAAATATCCTTGAGGAAATCCTGACGCTGTTTACTTGTGCTATTGCCTGTAAAATGAGAACAAACCCTCTTTTTCAGGCTTTTAGCTTTACCAATGTAGATCACTTTACCCTTTTGATCTTTAAAGTAATATACACCGGGGCTTAAAGGCAGTTTTTCTATTTCCGATTTCGGTAAATTAGGAGGCAGGGCCTGCTCTTTTGAAGCTTTTCTTAACGATTGATTGATAATCCCTTCAGCATCTGCCTGTAAAAGCATACCTAATAGAATTGCCGTAGCAGCTGCATCTCCACCTGCACGGTGCCTGTTGTTTATCTCTATACCTAAAGCATTACAAAGCTTACCCAGACTGTAAGAACGATGACCTGGAAGTATTTTACGGCTAAGCCTTACGGTACAAAGTTTATTGCATTGAAGCTGATAACCTGCCAATGATAATTGATGTTTAACAAATGAAAAATCGAAATTTACATTGTGCGCAACAAAAGTTTTATCGTGCAGCAATTCATATACTTTTGGAGCTATATCATTGAACAACGGAGCATCTATAACCATTTCATTGTTTATGCCCGTTAATGCCTGTATGTATTCAGGAATTTCCTGAGCAGGGTTAATCAGTGTTTCAAACATATCTATTACAGAAACACCATCATGAATAAGAATTGAAATCTCTGTGATTCCATTTCCTGAAGCAAAGCCACCTGTTGTTTCTATATCTACTACCGCGTAAAGCATGTTTTTTTAAAGCCTTTATGAAATGTAAATATGCTAATAATTTTAGTAATAAATCAAATTATTGGGATTTAGTAAATTTTTTGATCTAGTAAATTAGTTTTAACAAAAATTGTCCCAGATCACTTTTCTAGTATTTAATTAATAATAATGAAAAATGTGGCATATAAATCGCTTATAATTAGCTAAAAGAGTTAGTGAAATGTCCAGAAAAATATTAGCAGTTGACGACGATAGTGATATAGTTGATATTATTAAGATTGTATTGGAGGGTGAGGGTTTCGAGGTATCTACTTTAACCAGCGGGAGAAATGTATTGAATGTCATATCATCGTTAAGGCCTGATCTGGTATTGTTAGATGTGATGCTTGGTGGAATTGACGGCCGGGACATTTGCAAAGCAATAAAAGCACACAATTTATTTAAAAATATTCCTGTTGTAATGATCTCTGCAAGTCACAATCTGCAAAGTTTATTAAAATTACCAGGCTCACCTAATGACTTTCTTTCAAAGCCATTTGATATCGATAGTCTTGTTAAAAAAGTCAAAGCCCAATTTGCGGCTTAGTTACTTGCCAACTGTACTAATTAATGTATAAATAGTACTAAATTGTATATAGTAAAACGCTTTTGTTACCTGGTCTCAATTCTTATGGGATTGGTTAGTATTTTATGAATGGGGCACTTGTCTGCTATCTGCATTAAGCGTTTACGTTCCTCTTCTGTTAATGTCCCAATCAGTTCAATTTTTCGGGTAATAGTTGTTTCCTTGCTCATTTCCTTTTCCTCGCAAATAGCCAACTCTATTTTAATTGCATCAAGGTTGTATTGTTTCCGATCAGCATACATTCTAACGGTAATAGCTGTGCAGCTTCCTAAACTAGCAAGCAACAATGCTCCAGGTGTCATGCCTTCATCTGTTCCGCCTATGCTTTCAGGTTCATCAGAATAAATAAAATGCCCTCCTGCATAAACCTTAGTTTTATAATGAGACCTGTCTAGCTCTGTAATTGCGGTAATTTGATTATCTGCCATGTTTTAATGTTATGCAGATAAAGCTACAATTAAATTTAAGCATTCTCATTCATAAAATAATCATCTAGATTTAACAATAATATAGCAAGCATTTAAAATAGGCTAAACATATTATAACTTAATTTGTTATAGAAATAACTAACCAGGTATCAGTATGTTAAGTAGCTATTTAAATTTCAGATTTGATGTTCAGGGCAAGCCCATAAACGGATTCTGTATGCGCATACAGGATGATTTTCACGAAACCTATGCAGTAATAGTAGATGGCTACCATTCTTTTTGTGTGTGGTTAGATTCTACTTCCACCTGGAGGTCTTCTAAGCATACCAGTTTAGAACCCACTGCACTTGAACAGATTATTAGCAGAATAATATCAACAGAATCTAAATAATTCTGTAATCTATATTTCTTATCCAAAAAATAAATAAGCGAGACCTATTGCTGTACATACCCCAACAAGATCGGCCAGCAGCATTGCGCCAATAGCATAACGGGTATTCTTAATACTTACAGAACCAAAGTAAACTGCAACTACATAAAAAGTAGTGTCAGAGGCACCCTGGAAAATGCCAGAAAGCCTGCTTGCAAATGAATCCGGACCATAGGTTTCCATAGTACTTACCATCATTCCTCTTGCAGCACCGCCACTCAGTGGTCTTATTAAAGCCGTAGGTAAGCCTTCTACGAATCTGGTGTCGGCCCCTAAAAATGAGAAGAAATCTTTTATACCCCCAATTATTACATCAAAGGTGCCACTGGTGCGAAGCATGCTTATTGCCACCAGCATCCCAACCAGATAAGGGATAATTTTAACGGCGGTTTCAAATCCATTTTTTGCACCTTCAACAAATGCATCAAAAACATCAATCTTTTTATATAGTGCCCCAAGTATAATCAACAGAAAAACCAATAGTATAAGTCCGTTGCTTAAAATTCCTGAGAATGATTTTATTCCATCGGCATTAAGCGAAGTAATGTATAAAACCAATAATGCAATGATGAAAGAAAGACTAAGGATCCAGACAATGACTACAGGTTGAAGCAGGTTAATCTTTTGTTTAAAAGAAACAATAAGCATTGCTGCCATGGTGCCAACAAAAGTAACGATCAGACAAGGAATAAAAATATCAGTTGGATTAGAAGCATTTTGAGAAGCCCTGATTGCAATAACACTAACCGGAATTAAGTTTAAACCAGCTGCATGAAGGCAAAGAAACATGATTTGGGCATTTGATGCAGTATCTTTACTTGGGTTTAGCTCTTGCAAACTTTCCATAGCTTTTAAGCCAAAAGGAGTAGCTGCGTTATCTAAACCTAATAGATTAGCAGAAAAGTTCATAATCATGTGCCCCATAGAAGGGTGGCCTTTTGGAATATCCGGAAATAATTTAGAAAAGAAGGGCCCAACTATACGGGACAATAAACGAATGCCGCCAGCTTTTTCAGCAATGCTCATCAAACCAATAAATAGCGCCAAAATACCTACTAGTTTAAGACATAACTCCACAGAAACCCAGCAGGTTTCAATAATGCCATCTAGTTTTAAAGGATTTGCAGGGTCACTGGCTTTGCCAATGACCATCCAATTAAATATATCAGATTGTCCAAAAAAGAAACACTTTATAGTGGCTACAACAATTGCAACAATGATAAAGGCCGACCAGATTCTACTTAATGCCATTAGGGATAGTTAGTTTTACGATGTTAATGTAGGGATTTTAAACAATATATCCCTATGGCTTTTCATCAGTAAGCTCAAAACCCCATGTTTTACCTTTTTCTGTTGCCGGTATACCCTGTGTCATCCATAAGGGTGCTTTAGCTCCTTTTAAATAATAGTCAAAGAACTGCTGTTCACGGATTTGGATGTCTTTTCTGTTCTGGCGCTTTATCAGGTTATGCGCCTCATTATTGTAGTTTAACATCCATACCGGTTTGCCCAACCTTCTTAAACCTGTAAACATTTCAATTCCCTGGTACCAAGGTACTGCGCCGTCGGCATCGTTGGCCATAATTACTACCGGTGTATTTACTTTAGGTAAGGCAAATAATGGAGAGTTTTCGATGTATAATTCTGGTTTTTCCCATAAAGTTGCACCAATCCTGCTCTGTGTTTTTTCATACTGAAACTGTCTGTTCATCCCACTTTCCCAACGCATACCACCATAAGCAGAAGTCATGTTTACTACCGGAGCACCCGCCCATGCAGCAGCATACATATTTGTTCTTGTAATTAAATGAGCTACCTGATAGCCGCCCCAGCTTTGTCCCTGGATACCGATTTTAGTGCCATCAACCCATGAGTTTTTCTTTAAAAATTCTACCCCGGAATTAATGAATTCTTCTGCAGATTTGCCAGGATAGCCACTTTCATAGCTTATATCTGGTGCAAAAACCAAATACCCATTGCTCACAAAATAAGAGATGTTTAATCTTGAAGGAGTAGGAGCTGGTGGCTGATACGTATATAATCCATTTGATAACTTCTCGTAGAAATATACAATCATAGGGTATTTCTTAGCCGGATCGAAATCTTCAGGCTTGTAAAGAATACCGTCGGCTTTAAAACCTTTAGGTGTACTCCAGTTAACCAGTTCCGCAGTTCCCCAATTGTAATTTTGTTGCTGAGGGTTGGTATTACTTAATTTAACCTCGGTTTTCATATCTGTTGATACGAAAACATTAGGAGAATTGGTATAATTTGCCTTGTCATAAATATAGCGATCGGCATCTCTTGCTTTGCCTAAATTTGAATACTTAAACTTAGCCATAACAACAAGCTCCGGGCTCTTATTGTCGCCGATATTCTTTCTGTAATATCCGTTTTCTTTAGTTGTATTGTTAAAGGCGTCAAGCAGTATCGTCTCTTTTTTACCCAAAAAGCGAACGGTGGTGTCTAGTTGTTGATAGCGGAAAGTAATGTTGTTCTGCCTGCCAAAACCATTGGTGATGTTTTGCGGAGCATTTTTTCCGTCTGGAGAGAATTCCCAGATGTCGTACCTGTCGTATAATAGAACAGCTTTATCATCCTCAGTCCATGCAGCAAGTCCGTAAGCATCTGGCTGATCCGGTACATCATTTTCTTCGTCTACAAGCTTAACATTTAATCCGTTATTTAGGTGTGTAATCTTCCCTGTTGCAATAGTATAAGTGTACCAGTTAGCTGTTTTTTTGTCGAAGTAAAGTATAAATTTTCCAGATGGTGATGGCATTGCAGTTCCCACAAGCCCTTCAATGATCTTTTTTCTTGATCCTGTTTTTGTATCAACCAGATAATAGTCTTTAATAGAATTTGCAGACCACTGTGATTGGATTCTGTTGCCAAAATCTGATGATGCAAGTACATAGTTCGAGTTACCTTCATCAATTAGTTTAGCTTCAGGCAGTTTAACGTCTGTTAAAGGCACTACTTTTACATCACTATTAAATATTTCGATAGAAGTTAAATAAGTTCTTTTCGATTCCTTTTCAGCATTTTTTAGCTGCATTGGCTGCAGGTAGTCGTCTTTATAACTCCATACATCCAGCTGTGCATGCTCAAAATCGATAAGGGTAGTATCTTTTGGTTTTTTAATTGGAGCGATACCAAAAAACAGCTTTGTGGCTTCTTTGTTGAAGTTTAATTTTCCATCGCCACTAACTGCCCATTTAGCAGGGAAGCCGGGGATGTCATTGTCTACCAAAACCTGGGCAGTATCTAACGAAGGTGAGTTATAGTATACAAAGTAATCTTTAATTTCGGCTTTTTCCGGACTTCTTTCTCCTAGAAATGCAAGTGATTCACTTTCATCGTCAAACACAAAGTTTTTGAAACTTCCTTTTCCGTTAACCAATGTTTTAAGCGTGCCTTTTTCTGTGTTTAAAAGAAAAACGCCTGTTTGAGCTGTCTTATCTTTTTTGGAACCTGTGCAAGCAAAGGCAAGTTGTTTACCATCTTTACTGAAAACATATTCGTTTACAAATTTAAAAGTACGTTCTGTACCTGTTGTAAGGTTTCTGAAAATCAGATCAGAACCTTCTTTGTCATCCTTTTTAGCAGTGTCTCCCTGTGCTTTCTTTGATGTATCTATAGGTTTTTCTAGTTGATAGGCAAGTAAGGCTAAGCCATTCTCTGGTAGTTTAAAAGATTTCACACGCGCAACCTTTGCAATAGCGAGATTAGTTAAGTTGGCTATGCCCAAAGAGTCCTTTGGCATTTCTTCTATTTTTTTCTTTTTGATTTTTGCTTGTCGTATAGCCGAATAAAAAGGTTTAATGGCAAACACGGCGAATTTAGAATCAGCACTAAACTGAGCACTTTCCACCCGGTTTACTTTTGTTTTCGCATTGGTAAGCAGATTCGTTAAATACAAATTTGCATCTCCTTCCTGCGCAGCGATGCCATATGCCGCCCAATTTCCATTGTTGGATAACCTTCTGGAAGCAACAGATTCCCAGGCATCATACACTGTGTGGTCAAGCGGTTTCTTTTGCGCAAAGCTGATCGTTGTAAAAAATAGGAGAGAGAGAAGTAGATATTTCTGCATAATTAAAATGGTTGTTTTTATCCCGGTTTAGTTCTAGAAACCTAAAAATTAGAAAATTTTAAGACATATCCGTATTGTATATCAAATTTTACAATAAAAGGGGATACCAGGGCTTGTTTTTCCACTTATTGTTCACACCAGGCATACACCAAATCCACGCGCAAGTACCTTTTTGTGGACAAAGAGTGAAAGAAGGGTGAACCATGTGAAGCGTTGCTATAAGGACTAGATTGGTTAAAGCAAATTGATACAAAAAAGGGGTCTATCATATATCATGATAACCCCTTTTTTGTGGACGTTTATATAGCCTCTTAAAGAAATAGAATTATTTATTCTTTTTTTGTTGAATCTGTGCTTGTTGCTGCTGACGCATATAGTCTTCCAGCTTAGCACTGAATCTTGATTTCTTTTTCTCTACAACAGGTTTGGTTTTGTTATCCTGAAGTGTTTTATGGATTTTTTCATCATCTACCATAGACTTGATTAGGAACTGCTGAGCAAACGTTAACATGTTAGCTAAGAAGTAGTAGTAGTTCAAACCTGATGGGTAGCTATTTAACACACCTAGAAATACAATTGGCATAATGTAACCGATGTATTTCATTTGACCGGTTGCACCAGAGATCTGATTATTAAAGTAAGTGTAGATCAATGTTGAAATCGTCATCAGTATACACATTAAACTTAAGTGATTACCCAGAATAGGAATGTTTACACCAAACTTGATAAAATCATCATAGGTAGAAAGATCCTTCATCCATAAAAAGCTTTCGCCTCTTAACTCAAATAAATTGGGGAAGAAGAAGAAGAAAGCCATTACAAATGGTAATTGCAGTAACATTGGTAAACAGCCGCCCAATGGATTAACGCCTACTTGTTTGTAAAGCTTTAAATATTCCTGTTGTAACAATGTTGGATTATCATCGCCTACCTTTGCTTTAATTTCATCCATCTCAGGTTTCAAGATTCTCATCTTAGCCATTGAAAGATATGATTTATATGTTAATGGCGACATGGCTAGTTTTAGCATAATTGTCAGTACCAGGATAATTAATCCATACCCCCATCCAAAACCTTCAAGGAAGTTAAATACAGGCAATACAATAAATCTGTTGATGTATTTTAATGGCCAGTATCCCATGTCTACTTGTTTTTCCAATTCATGTCCCTGAGCTTTTAAGGTAGAGAATTTGTTGGTTCCAAAGTAAAACTCCATGGAATAGTTTTGAGCAGCCAATTGGTTAAATGTAAGTTGCATATTAGCGCCATACCATTTAATCTGACCTGGCTCAGTAGTTACTTTAACTTCAAGTTCACCTTTATCAAAAGGAACTGTTGGTATTAATACCGCCGAGAAGAAGTGTTGTTTGAAAGAGAACCATTCGATTTTTCCTTCTTTTAGTTCTTCTTTTTCGTCTTTAGCAACACTTAGATGGTTGGGATTTTCGCCAGCATATTTGTAATATGGAGCTGAATGTTCCTGCTCTTTTTTACCTGATTTTTCTTGTTCAAGTAAAGTAGCTTCCCAGTTTAAAGTAATTGTATTGTTCTGAATAACCTGATTTAAGCCATTCAGGTTAATGTTAAAACCAACCTTACTGCTATTCGGTTTTACATCGTAAACAAATTCAATGTATTTATCCCCAGAATAATTGGCGCGCATAATTACGCTGTTTGCGCCATTTTTAGAAGCAGTAAAATATAAATCGTTAGTATTTACAATTTTGCCACCTATGTTTAGGTTTAAGCCAAACTTGTTTTGATTACCGTCAAACAAAATTACCGGTTTACCATCATAAGTAGTCTGTCCTTTAACTTGAGCGGAAAGAATCTTACCACCTTTGTTAGTGAAAGTTAATTTTAAGTTCTCGTTTTCTAAAACGCTAGTTTGCTCTGTGCCAGAGATATTGCCACCAAAAGGACCTTTTAATGCAGTCGAATCAACAGCTGGCAATGTAGCAACTGCTGCTGTAGCCGGAGTTGCGGTAGTATTTGCTGTTGCTTTCTTTATAGAATCAGCAGCAATTCTTTCATTTTCTTTTTTAATTTCAGCCTCACTTGGCTTGAAAAAGTAAAAAGAACCTGCCAGAACAATCATGATCAGGAATAATCCTGTAAACGTATTTCTATCCATTATTGTTAATTAAACGCGTATTATTTTATTTTCTTCTTCGCAAACTCCATCGCTGCGGCGACAAATTTAACAAAAAGTGGGTGAGGATTAGCAACTGTTGATTTTAATTCAGGGTGAAACTGTCCACCAACAAAGAAAGGATGGTTTTTAAGCTCCACAATTTCTACCAGATTACTTTCAGGATTGATACCTGAGGCAATCATTCCTGCTTCTTCAAATTGACTTAAGTAAGCGTTATTGAATTCATAACGATGTCTGTGACGCTCTGTAATATGTTGTTTTCCGTAAGCAGCATAAGCCTTGGTACCTTTTTTAAGGTCGCATGGATAAGAACCTAAACGCATGGTACCGCCTTTATTGGTAATGGTTTTCTGATCTTCCATCATATTAATTACCGGATGCTCAGTGTTTTCATCAATCTCGGTAGTATTTGCATTTTGTAATCCAAGTACATTTCTTCCATACTCGATAACTGAACATTGCATACCTAAACAAATTCCAAAGAACGGAACGTTGTTTTCTCTTACATATTTAATTGCATCAATTTTTCCTTCAATACCTCTGCTACCAAAACCAGGAGCAACAAGTAAACCATCTAAATGACCAAGTTTTTCTTTCGCATTATCAGGATAAACTCCTTCTGAATGAATGTATTGAACACGTACTTTGCATTCGTTCTTTGCACCGGCATGAACAAATGACTCAGTTATAGATTTATAAGCATCAGGTAATTCCACATATTTACCTACAACACCTATAGTTACTTCTGATGTAGGGTTTTTTAAACGACCAAGGAAATCTTTCCAGCTTTCCATATCAGGTTCGTTTTTATGAGCCAGTTTTAATTTGGTTAAGACCGTTTTATCCAACTGCTCTTTCATCATTAACAACGGAACTGAATAAATTGATGATGCATCAATAGATTCGATTACCGCATTAACGTTTACATTACAGAACAAGGCAATTTTTTTACGGATGTCCTGAGAGATATGGTGCTCAGTACGGCAAACCAAAATATCTGGTTGTATACCATACTCCAATAAAGCTTTAACAGAGTGTTGTGTAGGTTTGGTTTTTAATTCGCCGGCTGCTGCAAGGAAAGGGATTAGTGTTAAGTGGATAACTATGGCATTATTAGCGCCTTCTTCCCATTTAAACTGACGTACTGCCTCTATAAATGGAAGAGATTCGATATCACCAACAGTACCACCCAGTTCCGTAATAACGATATCATATTTACCGCTATCGCCTAAAATGCGCATGTTTCTTTTGATCTCATCAGTAATATGAGGTACAACCTGCACAGTTTTACCAAGGTATTCCCCTTGTCTTTCTTTGTTGATTACATTCTGATAAATACGACCAGTAGTAATGTTGTTAGCCTGTGTGGTTGGAACATTTAAGAAACGCTCATAGTGCCCAAGATCAAGGTCTGTTTCTGCACCATCTTCAGTAACATAGCATTCGCCATGTTCGTAAGGATTTAGCGTTCCCGGATCGATGTTGATATACGGGTCAAACTTTTGAATGGTTACACTGTAGCCGCGTGCTTGTAATAGTTTGGCTAATGAAGCGGAGATGATGCCCTTACCCAAAGAGGAAGTAACACCGCCCGTAACAAAAATATACTTAGTCATGTTTGTGAATTTCTGATATAAAGGCAGTTTTTTATGCTGTCCTTATTGTTTTTGTACGGGATACAAAGTTAGCAAATAAACCGAAGCTTTAAGGCTCTTTTTTTAAATATTCGTAAAGGAAAAAATGATTTAATGAAATTCTCTATATGATTTGCCTTCTAGCTGCTGACTAACAATTATATAAATAAGCCGGTTTAAAGTACAAATCCATATATCGCTTTGCGTATTTCTTCTGGTTTTTCGTTTTTATTTCCGTTGTAACGCGTAAATAATTCAATTAATTTCTTCAATTCTCTCTCTGTTTCTGTTTTTTTGCCCTTGTTAGGTGGTTGAATTTCGTTATTAAAATTAGTAAAAGCATCAACTTTGGTGGCAAACCAGGTCGTATTTAGTCTGGGGATGGCAAGTCCCAATATCATGCCTGGCAACCCGCTGAACCCCTCAGGTCCTCCGCGCAGTAAAATTTCATCTGTATAAAAAGCAACCACATAAACCGTGTCGTTAATGCGACCTATGGCTTTCCTGCATTCGAAACCGGAAATAATACGGATGTCGTGCATAATTTTCCAGCTTACATAGGGTATAGTATCTTTTAGCAGGTAATCGTCGCCCATAATGTTTTTCCTTAATACGCGGTTTCTGTTTGCGTAATCGGCATAAAGTTCGTTGGTCGATTCGCCAGGTGCAATAAAGTACATTAAATCCTCATCATTGTCGTCTTTTTTTTGAGCTTTATAAATAGACCTTGTACGGTCAAAATAAAGGTCCCAATTACTGGTTTTGTACTTTTTCATACCTCCTTTAATTTCATCAGAAAGTCCAAAATCCGCCATTGTACGCACCATGTTTATCCTTTTTTCGAACGTAATTTTTCCATTCGGAATAAAAAGCTGCTGGGCCAGCAACTTAAACGGCATTGCACAGAAGAGAAGAAAAAATACAGACCTACTCATTGATTAGCTATTTAACGCTGGAGTTTTTAATAAAATTACCACTTAAATTCCAGTTTATTCCAAATAATACATATCTGGGAATATAGCTAAACGTACTTTCACTTTTAATATTTCCACCAACATATCTGTTGTATCCAATTTTTTGATTAAGGATATCTGTTATGGAAAGTTTAATTTCAAGCGCTTCGTTTTTTAATACCTTGGTTGATAGATATCCATTCCATATGATTACGTCCAGATCTTTATCAAAAGATGAGTTGGCAGGACGAAATGAAAGTGACATGGTTGAGTTAAATTCGAATTTGTAAGGTAATTGTACTGTTGCAGATAACTCATGGTCGTGAATTAAGCTTCTGCCGTCGTTAATGCTACCAATAGATGATTTACCATACATAAAGCTGGCCGATGGGGTATAGCTTAAATCAAGTTTATGTGTATAGTAATTAAAAGATGTTCTCAAATTAAATTGAGTGTTTCTTGTTTTGTTTCGTGTAAAGTTTAATATCGTTTGGTTGTTGGAGGTATTAAACCCGAGGTCTACACCAAAGCGGAAGTTTAACTTCGGAAAACCTTTAGAGTAATATACGTTTCCTGCTATTGAATTGTTTCCATTCAGGTTGGTATAGCTGGAGATTCTTTTGTTAAATTCATCAACTATTTCTGTGTCGACAATTGCGTTATTTGTAAAACCGTAGCTAAAATAACCAGAGATATACTGGTCGGTTGAGAACTGAAAACTATTGTAAGAAAGGCCGAAGTTATTTGTAAACGAAGGCCTTAAAGATGGGTTTCCAATAACCTGAAATAAGGGGTTGTTTAGCTGCCTTACCGGTTGTATTTGATTAATGCTTGGCTGTTGCATGTAACCATTGTAGTTTACAGATAAGTTGCTGTTGTTGTTTATTTTATAGAATAGGTTGGTGCTTGGCGACAAGTTTAAATAGTTGCGATCAAAGTCGCTTTGCTGATCCAGATCTTTAAGCACAAAATTTGTTTGTGTGGCTTCCAATCCGGTAGAGATAGAGAAGTTCTTAACCTTATATTGCGTAATTATTTTTCCAACATTAGAGAAATTGATGAACTTAAAATTATTACTTAAAGAGTCTATTTTATTGGTGCTATTATCTGAAACTAATCTGTAGCTGCTTGATGCTATTGTTTTAAAGCTATATCCTGCTTCTATAGCCCACCGTTTTGACAAGGGTTCTGTATAACTGATCCTGGTGCCTATTGACTTTTGATCGTTTACGTTGTCTTTATTCAGGTTCGTGTTTTCTACCCGGTTTTCATGGCCATTGTCATCATAGTACTTTGTCTGATTTATACTTTTTTCAATGTTTTTACTGGAAAGATTCTCGGGCTGAATGTCTATTGATAGTGTTCTTCCTTTTTTATTAAATCTTTTTGACCAGTTGATATTTCCATTAAATGCTTCACTATGACCAGAGCCGGTATTGGTTTGGGTATTGTTACTGATAAATAAGCCTCGCTGATCTCTTGTAAAGTCGTCACTCGTAGAGTTTAGCTGATTTCTGTTTTGCTTTGCTCCAAAGGCTATTTTTAATGTAGTAAGTGAGTCGATATTGTAACTATATCCACCTCTTAAGCTTTCACCTGTATTTTTCGACCTGTCTTCTTTTCTTCCGGAGCTTGAAAATAACGATCCATTGGGTAAAAGTTCCTCGGATTTAGAAGTTCTTACATTCTTGTTTTTGTAATCGAAGCCTTTAAAATTGAGCTTTATTCCCATTGTGTTGTTTTCGAACCTGTCGGCAAAGTGCCCCCCCATATTGAAATTATTGGGCAAACCGCTGGTGGGGGAGCTGTAATCATCATCATCATCACCACCGGAGGAATACATCACTGAGCTGCCATCATCGCCCACCTCAATTACATCATATTCTTCGCCTTTAAGCTTTCGCATAGATCGGTTGATCTTAGAATCATTGGTTAGGGTAGAGTAGGTTCCATAAACTGCAGCTTTGAGCTTGCTCTTAAAAACCCCAGCCATAGCACCGTAATCACGGAACTTGTCGTTTCCCTGGTTTGCATCTAAAGATGCCAGGTATCCGTTTTTGGCATTTTCCTTTAATTTGATATTAATGGTTTTGTTTTTTACCCCATCATCTATTCCCGTAAGCTCTGCTGTTTTACTTTTTTTATCGAAAACCTGAACTTCTTCTACAGCATTTGCCTTTAAATATTTTGTGGCTAAAAGCGGGTCATCGCCAAAAAACTCATCTCCATCAACCAAAACTGTCTTTACATCTTTACCCTGTGCTTTTATATTTCCGTTTTTATCTACAACAACTCCTGGTAGCCTCTTTAGCAACTCTTGAACATTCGCATTGCTACGCACAGCAAAGCTATCAGCCTGAAACACCAAAGTATCGCCTTTCATGCGTACGGCACTTTTAGCCTGTATAACTACTTCACTTAAGAGTTTTGATTTTAGCTCCATTTTAATGTCGCCCAGTTTGATGTTGGAAGTGTCCGAAATCCTTAAGTTCGTGATATAGTCGGCCATTTTAGGGAATGTTACCAGCAGCTTGTAATCACCCTTGGCCATGTTTCTAAATTCAAACTTTCCCTCTGCATTTGTTCGAGTAGTTTTAACCATTACAGAGTCAACGGATCTTAGCAATAAAACTGAACTGTGTTCCAGATTCCTTTTTTCCAATGTATCGACAACCCTACCGGCAACACTTGCTTTTTGCGCAGTTACGGTAAGAAACGATAGTGTAAGGAAAATGAAAATGGATAACCTCTTCAGCATAAATTACCGTATAACATTTATTAAGAAAGCTAAAATAATGTTTTTTGACAACTTAAGGTTTTTATGCTGGGGGACAAAAAAAAGGCCCGAAATATTTCGGGCACTTTCTTTAAAGTATATTTGGTTAGAATATTCTAGGTTGTTTATTTATAAGTTATTACGTAGTTCTTTTTGTTTCGTTATATAAACATAGTGTTAAATTTGAAATTATCATAATATTTTTTTTAATTATTTTCAACAATTTTAATGGAATGCTCAAAAACGCATCAAATAAGCATTTATTGTGTTGATAGGGGTTTTTACTAAAATATAAGATTTTACTTAGTGCAACAGGTATAGTAAGTTTTAACCTTACCTTCTTTATCAGACCAGGCTACGTAGTTTTTACTCTCTTTACCAAGTCGATAAATGAATCCATTCAATCTGTTTTTTTTTAACTCGTCGAAAAATGCTTTATCGGGTACGTTTGCATCAGGCAGGTCTGCCTCATCAACGGCGGGTTCCATGAAGTTCTCGTCGTCAAAGAAACGGTTAACTTCTTCCTGTAGAAATTTGATCTGATTTTTCTTCTTGGAAAGATCAATGGTAGCAATGTAATTCTTGAACAAATCGGTAGCTTTAATGTCTACATCGTAAATCTGTTTGCCATTAAAAGAGGTGATGGAGAATGCAAGGTGCATGTTGTCGGGTTTATCCCCCAGTATCTGTACTTTAAAGGTATCAGCCTTTAAAGAATCACTAAATGGCTTTGTTACAATCTTTACAAGATCTTTTCCGGCGGCATCGTCTTTGTCTGTGCTATTACATGCAACTAAAAAAATGGTGCAGAGAAAAATGCAGGTTATTAGTTGTTTCATACGCCATCGTTTATTTTAATTAGATCTTCAGGGGTATCTATGGCTATGGTTTCAATTTCAGTTACTTTGGTTTGGATTCTGTACCCATTTTCTATCCATCTTAATTGTTCTAAACTTTCTGCAATTTCTAAAGAGGATTGAGGGAGTTTAGTAATTTCTAACAGGATAGGATAGGTGTAACCATAAATGCCGATATGCTTATAAAACTGATGAGCTTTTAGCCAATTCTCCTTTTCCTGACTTCTGATATACGGGATTGTTTGTCGGCTAAAATAAGTGGCTTCTCCTTTGGAATTGATAACCACTTTAGGAATATTAACATTATAAAGCTCAGTTTCTGTATGTATTTCCTTAATTAAGGTAGCTAACTGAACCCCCTTTTCGTTAAAACACGAGGCTAAAAGATCAATCTGCTCTGGGTCTATATAAGGCTCGTCACCTTGTATGTTTATGATGGCATCGTATCCGGAAACAGACGTTGCTACTTCCGCACAGCGATCTGTGCCACTTAAATGATCACTTCCGGTAACAATGAATTTGCCTCCGAACCTTTTAACTTCAGCAGCAATGCGTTCATCGTCGGTAGCCACAATTACATCAGATAAGCTTGTGGCCTTACTAGCTTGTTCATAAACCCTTTGGATCATACTCTTTCCCTTAATTTGAACTAAAGGTTTACCCGGAAAGCGGGTTGAGGCGTATCTTGCAGGTATGATTCCGAGAATCTTCATTTAAAATAATCCGTTTATTTCGGCTTCTATAGCTTGTATTATTGTTCCCAGATCTTCAGGGTTATTAGTGAAGTCTAATTTATCCTTATCCAGAATAAGCAGGTTACCCAGTTTATAATCTTTAATCCAGGCTTCGTACTTTTCATTTAACTTTGATAAGTAATCTATTCGGATGCTGGCCTCATATTCCCTGCCTCTGCGCTGGATATTGTTAACCAATGTAGGTACAGATGCACGAAGGTAAACAAGTAAGTCAGGAGGTTTGATAAACGAGGTTACATTTGCAAAAATTGCTTTATAGTTTTGATGATCTCTTGTGGTCATCAGGCCCATATCGTGTAAGTTATCAGCAAATATATGAGCATCCTCATATATGGTCCTATCCTGTATTACGTTTCTGTTGAAGTTTTGTATATCTACGATTTGTTGGAAACGACTATTAAGAAAGTAAATTTGAAGATTGAAGCTCCATCTTTTCATGTCGCTGTAAAAATCTTCGAGATATGGGTTATTGTCAACAGCTTCGTATAAAGCTTCCCATCCATAATTCTTAGCCAGTAAACCCGTTAGCGTGGTTTTTCCTGCTCCTATATTTCCTACTATCGCTATGTGCATAAACTTTTATTGAAGATCAGTAAGGTAGTTATTTTAGGCAATAAGTTAAAATGATTTGAAGCCAATTAATTGTCTGACCTCTCTTATTGTTTTTTGTGCGCTTTCTCTGGCTTTTAAAGCACCATGAATAGCTACCTGACGTAAATATGAACTGTCTTTAGAAAGATCTTCAATACGCTCACGAATGGGGGTGTTAAAAATGATCATATCTTCGGCCAGTTGCTTTTTGAAGTCACCGTACCGAATACCCATTTTATTATACAAGTCATCAAAATGTTTCAGTGTATCGGCGGGTGAAACAATTTTCATTAAATCAAACAGATTCTGGATTGCTTCCGGTTTTGTTTGGTTTTCCGCTGAAGGGCCACTATCAGTTACCGCGCGCGACACTTTTTTACGGATAATTTCAGGGCTGTCTGATAAATAGATGCAGCTACCTTCTCCGTTTGATTTGCTCATTTTTCCATTTCCATCTAAACCAGGTACCTTAACCAGATTTTTCGAGTAGTTAAAAGCAAATGCTTCAGGGAAATATTCTGAATTATATAATCTGTTAAATCTATTGCCAAAAGTACGTGTAAATTCAAGGTGCTGTTCCTGATCTTTTCCAACGGGTACTTTTGTAGCCTTATGGATCAAAATATCAGCTGCCATTAAGGTAGGGTAGGTTAGCAGACCTGCATTTACATTATCTGGCTGAGACCTTACTTTGTCTTTAAATGAAGTACTTCTTTCCAACTCACCCATGTATGCATTCATATTAAGATATAAATACAGTTCGGCAACTTCCGGAACATCAGACTGAATATAGATGGTTGTTTCTTCAGGGTCTATTCCACATGCAAGATATTCTACCAAAACGTGTCTAACGTAGCCATGTAAATCTCCAGGAGTAGGATGAGTTGTTAAAGAATGAAGATCAGCAATGAAAAAAAAGCAGTTATAATCGTACTGCATTTTTACAAAGTTGGTTACTGCACCAAAATAATTCCCTAAGTGTAATTTTCCTGTCGGACGTATGCCACTAACTACCGTTTCTTTCATAGGGCCGAAATTAATAAAAAACCACAACTCGATCTGCTAATAATTTCTTTTTTTATCCTTATTTCTTTAATTGGTTAATTAATTTCTCAACTCTGATACTTTAATGGTTTGAATTCTAAAAATTTGTATGTTTGAATTCAATGGTTAAACTTCTAAGGCACCTGCACCGTATTTATTCTTTATTTGTTCTTTTGGTTTTTTCGGCTCTGTTTTACCCGTTTTATTATCTTGCTTCGAGAAACCCAAAGTACTACGACCTGATGAACAAATTGCGCAAATGGAATAGCTTCATTTGTAGTTTCTTTATTGGATTGGCTTATCGTATTAAGTTTGAAGAGGAATTAAAAAGCGATCAGACTTATATCTATTGTGCCAATCATACTTCTAATTTTGATATCATGATACTTTGTGTAATTGCAAAGGGACGCTTTCATTTTATGGGTAAAGAAGAGTTGCTGGCTAACCCTGTTTTAAAGTTGTTTTTTAATACTATTGATGTTCCGGTAAAGCGTGAGAGTAAGATTTCGGCGTTTAGGGCGTTTAAAAAAGCAGGTGATAATCTGGAAAAGGGAATGAGCCTGATTATTTTTCCGGAAGGAAGGATAGAAGATCAATATCCTCCCAAAACAATCCCTTTTAAAAATGGGCCTTTTAGACTTGCAATTGAAAAAAATATAGCCATTGTTCCTGTCAGTATGATTAATGTTTGGAAAAGAATGTGGGATGATGGATCAAAATATGGAACAAGTCCGGGAATTTGCGATATTTACATCCACAAACCAATTGGGACTCAGGATTTGGGTGTTGATGACTCAGATATATTGAAGGACCGTGTTTTTGATTTAATAAACAGTAAACTTGCTCATAAATGATTATAGATAAGCAAACCATAAATAAAGTTGCTGATTTAGCCAGAATAGCTATTGAAGATAAAGAAGTTGATACATTGATTGCCGACATGAATAAGATACTTACTTTTATGGAGAAGTTGAATGAGTTGGATACTACAGGTGTAAAGCCTTTGGTTTATATGAACCAGGAAGAAAACATCTGGAGAGAAGATGTAGTGAAGCAGGAAATTACAGTACAAGATGGATTAAAGAATGCAGCTAAACACAACGAAAGCTTCTTCTTTGTCCCTAAGATCATAGAAAAATAAGCTGAAGTGTAACATTGAAGTATTAAAGATCGTCTAAAAAGAAAAAAGTGATGGAAAAAGCATTAATACAAATTACAGAGATAGGCCGTAAATACGTTATAGGTTCAGAAGTTATTCATGCTTTAAAATCCGTTACTCTTGATATCCATAAAGGCGAGTTCGTTGCTTTAATGGGGCCTTCAGGTTCTGGTAAATCGACCTTAATGAACATTCTTGGCTGTTTAGATACCCCAAGTAAGGGAACATACATTCTTAATGGAATTAATGTGAGCCATATGACCGATAATGAGCTTGCTGAGGTAAGAAATAAAGAGATCGGGTTTGTTTTTCAAACTTTTAATCTTTTACCCCGTTCAACATCTTTAGATAATGTTGCTTTACCATTAATTTATGCCGGTGCTTCTAAAAAGGAGCGTGACGAGCGGGCTCAAAAAGCTTTGGAAAACGTAGGCCTGGGCAACAGGGTTACACACAAGCCTAATGAGCTTTCGGGTGGGCAGCGCCAGCGTGTAGCTGTTGCCAGAGCTTTAATAAACAACCCATCAATTATATTGGCCGATGAGCCAACAGGTAACCTTGATACTAAAACTTCCATAGAAATTATGGGTTTGCTTGAAGAAATTCATAGTAAGGGAAATACCATCATCCTGGTTACGCACGAGGAGGATATTGCTCAACATGCTCATCGCATTGTGCGTATGCGCGATGGTTTGGTTGAGAAGGACTATAAGAATGAAGATATTAAAACCGTATCGCCACGCCTTAGCAATCTGGAAAAAATAGGCAGTGATTTTGAGAAAATAGTATAACATTTCTTAATGAAGATATATACCAAAACCGGTGATAAGGGATTAACCTCGTTGATAGGAGGTACCCGAGTTCCGAAATTCCATTTGCGTATTGAATGTTATGGAACCGTTGATGAGCTTAATTCCTACATAGGATTAATCATGTGTCAGGATATAGATAACCATCATCAAAAAATACTTAAAGAGATTCAGGACAGGTTATTCACTGTAGGAGCATCGCTAGCTGCTGATCCTGAAAAATCCAAAATGAAGATACCCGACCTTCATGAAAGCGACATTGCACTGTTGGAACAGGAAATGGATGGCATGAACGAAATACTGCCAGAATTGAAGCATTTTGTGTTGCCAGGTGGAAATACGGTAGTTTCTTACTGCCATGTTGCAAGATGTATTTGCCGCCGTGCAGAGCGTTTAACGGTACATTTGGCTGCCGAAAGCTTTGTTGACGAAAAAATGACCATTTATTTGAACCGTTTAAGCGATTATTTATTTGTTTTGGCACGAAAACTGAATTTAGATGCTGGAACGGAAGAAAATATATGGCTTCCGAGGCTTTAAAAAAAGTGGAAAAAAAAGTTTGTTTTGCTCAGGTTTTTTAATATACTTTTGCGAATAAATTTAGAATAACTTAATAGTAAAGAAATATGTATTGGACTTTAGAACTCGCATCGCATTTGGAAGACGCTCCATGGCCTGCAACAAAAGATGAATTGATAGATTATGGTATACGATCTGGAGCACCTGTAGAGGTGATAGAAAATTTACAAGCTTTGGAAGACGATGGGGAACCATATGAAACCATCGAAGAAATTTGGCCAGATTACCCTACTAAGGATGATTTCTTCTTTAACGAAGACGAATATTAACCATAACTAATAAAAAAGAAAGGCCCCAATTATAGGGGCCTTTCTTTTTTTGGAACGATGATTGTTTATGTATTGTCATGGAAGTGTTTAACACAACCTGAAATCTATCTAAACATATACTTAAATTAAACGTTATGGGAAATCTACTTTATCTAGTTGCCGTAGTATTAGTAATACTGTGGATCATTGGCTTCTTCTTTAATGGTTTTGGTCCGAATGTTGGTGGCTTAATCCATATTTTATTAGTGATTGCTGTTATCGCAATTATTCTAAAAGTTATCAATAGGGCAGCGTAATAGCATTCCTGTTAATCGGTCGTTATGCTATTAGAGACCATTTGTTTTTATCAGCGTAACGACCGCTTGAGGAAAATTGAAGCAATTTCAAGATCCTCCGGATAAGTAATTTTAATATTCTCTCTTTCTCCGTCTATCATATTTATCTCAAATCCAGAATACTCGGCAACTGAGGCGTCGTCCGTAAACTCATTTCTGAATGGCTTTTCATATGATTTTCTTAACATGTCCAGATTAAATGTTTGGGGGGTTTGTATCAAAGCGACCTCATTTCTGTTCAGCGACTCACTTTTTTGGCCTCCAATGATTCTCCTGATGGAATCTGTTGGATTAATGCCTACAACACAGTTGCCTTTTTCTTCCGCTACCTGAAATGATTTCGAGATAAGCTCAGGAGATACCAATGGTCTTACTGCATCATGTACGGCAACAATCCCTTTTCCCCTAATTGCTTTTAAACCGTTTTTTACGGAGTGAAATCTTTGTTCGCCACCTTTTATTACCTGATGAGGAATTGAGCAGCTGTAAGTATTACAAAGCTCTTCCCAGTAGGCATGTTGATGTATGTTTAATACTAAGAGTATTTCGGGGTTTAGTGGGCATTGATGAAAAGCCTCAAGTGTATGCATGAGTATCGGCTTGCCATCTAATAATAGAAATTGTTTGGCGATGGTATTTTGCATTCTGTTGCCGGAACCACCTGCAACTAAAATAGCGTAGTATTTCATGAGTGAGTATTTAGTACTTAGTATTTAGATAAATCGTATAGTTAATGAGCTATTTGCATTTTGTCTAAATACTAAGTACTAGTATCTAAAGTACTAAATGATTAACATAGCATCACCATAGCTATAGAAACGGTATTTTTCTTTTAAAGCTACTTCATAAGCATGTCTAACATAATCGTAACCGCCAAATGCACTTACCATCATCAATAAAGTTGATTCCGGAGTGTGGAAGTTAGTAATCATTGAGTTAGCGATACTGAAATCATATGGAGGGAAGATGAACTTGCTCGTCCAGTCGTTAGCCGCCTTAAGTGTTCTGTTTGAAGAAACAGCAGATTCTATTGCACGCATCGAAGTAGTTCCAACAGCACAAACCCTTCTTTTTTCTTCAATCGCTTTATTTACAATATCTGCATCTTTTTGCTCAATAATGTACTGTTCTGAGTCCATTTTGTGTTTAGTTAAATCTTCAACCTCTACAGATCTGAAAGTACCTAAGCCAACATGTAAAGTAACTTCTGCAAAATTAATACCTTTTAATTCCAGACGTTTCATCAACTCTCTGCTAAAATGCAAGCCAGCAGTTGGGGCAGCAACTGCACCTTCATGTTTTGCAAATATAGTTTGATAACGTTCTTTATCCTGCGCAGTAGCTTTACGCTTAATGTATTTTGGAAGTGGCGTTTCGCCAAGGATTTCGATATTTTTTCTGAATTCTTCGTCAGTTCCATCAAATAGGAAACGGATGGTACGTCCGCGTGAGGTGGTGTTATCAACAACTTCGGCAACTAATAAATCGTCATCACCAAAGTATAATTTGTTTCCAACGCGGATTTTACGGGCCGGATCAACCAAAACATCCCATAAACGTAATTCTTTGTTCAGTTCACGTAATAAGAAGACTTCAATTGTCGCACCTGTTTTTTCCTTGTTTCCGTATAAACGGGCAGGAAAAACTTTGGTGTTGTTCAATATCATTACATCCTTATCATCAAAATAACCTAAAATATCCTTAAATATTTTATGTTCAATTTTGCCACTATCCTTGTGTAAAACCATTAAACGGGCTTCGTCCCTTTGTTCTGAAGGATTATTGGCAACTAATGATTCAGGTAGATTAAACTTAAATTGAGATAACTTCATATTTTTCGATGTGATAATTAAGGGCGCAAATTTACAAAATATAATCTTCTTTTTTGCAATTAACTTACGTCCTGATAAACAAGATATGTTTTATTCATAAACATAAATGTATTTTTTATATTATATAATGTTTTTCTGTAACCTTTTTGGTTAGTTTTGGTCTAAACATTAATTATGATCATTCTCAAACTAATAGGCGAAAGTTTTCGATTTGCATTTGATGCTCTCCGCCAAAATAAGCTTCGCACCATGCTTTCCTTATTAGGGATCACCATTGGTATTTTTGCAATCATATTCGTGTTTTCTGCTGCTGATACTTTTAGAAGTAAACTGCAGGCAAGTATAGATAAACTGGGTTCTAAAACAATATTTGTTCAGAAATGGCCATGGGGTGGTTTTGGAGATTATCCGTGGTGGAAATATATGAACAGACCTGTGCCGTCGCTGAGAGATTATGAGTTGCTTAGGGATCGTCTGGAACATGCCGAAGGCTTGTCTTATGAAATCTGGGCAAATGAGAGAACCATTAAATACAGAAGTAATTCTGTAGAAGGTGTGGGAGTAAGAGCCGCTTCTCAGGATTTCAATAAAACATGGACCCTGGATTTTCAGGAAGGTCGATATTTTACTGAGAATGAAGGAAGGGCAGGTTCTCCTGTTGTTCTTATTGGTGCTCTTGTAGCTGAAGGTTTATTTAATGGAGAACCAGCAATTGGTAAATCCATAATAGTAATGGGCCGTAAATTGAATGTAGTTGGTGTTTTTAAGAAAGAAGGAGAAGATATTCTGGGTATGTCGCAGGATAAAAATATTGTAATGCCTTTAAATTTTGCGAAGGGTATTATGGATATCGAAAGCGATAGATATGACCCATCAATTACGGTAAGGGGTTTTGAACACATTGCTCTTGATGAGATTGAAAGTGAAATACAAGGGACTATGCGTTCCATTAGAAGGCTAAGGCCTGGTGTAGAGGATGATTTCTCTTTGAATAAGAGTACTATCGCATCTAATCAGTTAGATACCATGTTCGGAATGGTTGATATAGCAGGTTGGGTTATTGGTGGCTTTTCTATTCTTGTCGGAGGGTTTGGTATTGCTAACATTATGTTTGTTTCGGTAAAAGAACGCACCAATATTATCGGTATTCAGAAATCGCTGGGCGCTAAAAATTATTTTATTATGCTGCAGTTTCTATTTGAAGCAATAGCGCTGTGCCTGCTCGGAGGGCTGTTAGGCTTGCTCCTGGTTTACTTGGCTACCTTAGCAGCCAGTGCCGCCGGTTTTGAGATGATCTTATTTATGAAGAATATTATGCTGGGAATAGGTGTGTCTGTTATTATAGGCACAATATCGGGCTTTTGGCCGGCTTACGCAGCGTCGAGGTTGGATCCTGTTGAAGCGATTCGCTCATAATATGGCTTCGCTCTTTGCTTAAAAACTGAGTATTACTACTCAAAGGCTGGAATCTTTTGCCCTGAAAAAGGACAAAATTTCCTATGCCTTTTCCCAGAACACTCAGTTTTTAAATATGGCGCCTCAGCATAAACTCGCTAGTCCAACACGGATGGAGTAATAGGGAGAAACATAAAGAAATAAAAAGGCCTGTTCCGGATGACGAAACAGGCCTTTTGTTATATTTTGAGCTTGATGTCTAAGTGCTAAATACCAATATCTAAGTACTAACTTAGCTCAATTTAGCTAAAGCAGCTTTGATTCTTGAAACGGCATCTCTAAGTTTATCTTCAGCTGCAGCATAGGAAATTCTGATACAATCGTTGTTTCCGAATGCTTCACCTGTAACAGTAGATACATGAGCTTCGTTTAATAAGAACAAGCTTAAGTCTTCTGCGCTATTGATGGTTTGAGTACCATCGGTTTTACCAAAGTAAGATTTTATTTCAGGGAAGAAATAAAAAGCTCCGTCTGGAAGATTTACCTTAACACCTGGAATTTCTGTTAATAGGGCATAAACGATGTCTCTACGTTTTTTGAATTCGCCAACCATTTCGTTTACCGTATCTAAACCACCCTGATATGCGGCTAAAGCCGCGCGTTGAGCGATAGAAGAAGTACCTGAAGTGATTTGGCCTTGTAGTTTATCGCAAGCATTTGCAATTTCTTTATTCGCAGCCATGTAACCAACTCTCCAGCCAGTCATAGCGTAAGATTTAGAGAAACCATTGATCAGGATTACTCTGTCTTTAACTGAATCAAATTCAGCAATTGAAGCATGTTTACCAACAAAGTTGATGTGCTCATAAATTTCATCAGAGATGATATAGATGTTCGGGTGTTTTTCAAAAACAGCTACTAAATCAGCCAATTCTTCTTTGCTGTAAACAGATCCGGTTGGATTGCATGGCGAAGAAAACATGAACAATTTGGTTTTAGGAGTAATTGCTGCTTCTAATTGCGCTCCTGTAATTTTAAAGTTGTTTTCAACTGTAGCGTTGATGAATACTGTTTCACCTTCACCAAGTTTAATCATTTCTGAATAAGATACCCAGTAAGGGGTTGGAACGATAACCTCGTCTCCTGGATCAACAAGACACATTACTGCGTTGGCAAGTGATTGTTTAGCTCCTGTAGAAACTACAATCTGATCGAAACCATAGGTTAATCCATTTTCTCTCAATAACTTTTCTGCAACTGCCTTACGTAGTTCAGGGTAACCAGAAACCGGAGTGTAGTAAGAGTAATTCTCATCTACAGCGGTCTTTGCAGCCTCCTTAACAAACTCAGGTGTAAAGAAGTCTGGCTCACCAAAGCTTAGGTTAATAACGTCTATTCCTTTTGCGGATAGCTCTCTGCCTAACTTAGCCATTTTAATTGTCTGTGACTCAGATAGGTTATTGATTCTTTTGGATAAAAATGTCATAATAATTTGTGCGTGGGCAAATTTAATTTTGTGCAGTGACAAATATATGAACCTCACTGAATTATAAACTAAAAAAAATACTTTTTAATGTAATTCGATAGTGAAACTGTATTTTTGGTGGCTAATCTCTATAAAGTGCAACCTAAAAAAAAGGCGATACTTCTTTCTTTATGCATCGGGATAGCGCTTATGCTGGCAAAATTTGTTGCCTATTTCATCACTCAGTCCAATGCAATTTTAACCGATGCTTTAGAGAGTATTGTGAATGTACTGGCCAGCAGCTTTGCGTTTTATAGCATCTATCTGGCCACCATCCCTAAAGATAAAAATCATCCTTATGGTCATGGTAAAGTGGAGTTTTTCTCAGCTTTTCTGGAAGGTACGCTAATAACCATTGCCGGATTGATCATTATCTTTAAATCTACTTACGATTTAATCTATCCTAAGCCAATTCATCAGCTTTTTGAAGGGGCTATTATTATAGGGGCAACCGGAATTGTAAACTTAATTATAGGTTTTTATCTGATAAATACCGGCAAAAAACACAATTCAATTACACTGGAGGCTGATGGGAAACACTTGCTTACTGATGCCATAACCAGTGCCGGTCTGGTGGTTGGTGTAATTTTAATACAACTCACCAAAATCTATTGGCTGGATAGCGTGATCTCGATTTTATTAGGATTATACATCATTTACAACGGATATAAGCTTACGCGAAGATCTATAGGTGGATTGATGGATGAAAGTAATATTGATCTTGTAAAAGACATTATCGAAATTTTGCAGAAAAACCGAAAGGAACCCTGGATAGATGTACACAACCTGAGGGCGCAGCAGTATGGTGCCGATCTGCATATAGATTGCCACTTCACGCTCCCTTATTATTTCGATCTCAATCGTGTTCATCAGGAAATATCAAGTATTGATAAGCTTATAAATGGCAATGCACATCGGAAAACAGAATTGTTTATTCACGCAGACCCTTGCTTACCTGCTTGCTGCAACTATTGTAAAATGAATGATTGTCCGGTAAGGAAGGAAGCCTTTAGAGGTGAAATTAAATGGACAATCGAGAATGCAACTAAAAATCAAAAACACTTCGATCAATGAGTTATTTTAATGTAAGAGTATACGGCTTACTAATTAATGCTGAAAACCAGGTACTGATTAGCGACGAACAATCTGGTGGCCGGACATTCAGTAAATTCCCCGGTGGTGGATTAGAGCTGGGTGAAGGTCTTATAGACGCTCTTAAACGGGAGTTTATGGAAGAATGCAACGCTGAAATTGAGATACTCAATCATCTTTATACTACCGACTTCTATGAGCAATCTTCTTTTAACGATAGTCAGATTTTAAGTATTTATTATACCGTAAAAGCATTACATCCTTTAGCGTTGAATTTTAAGACTGATGTATTTGATTTTGATGAAAATACCTTACAGTCGTTTAGATGGGTTAGTTTAAATGACCTTAAAACTGACGACGTGACTTTTAAAACTGACAAAACTGTAGTAGAACTATTAATTAAAGAAAGAAACCAATGAGTTTAGCCGAAAGGGATAAAAAAGTAATATGGCATCCTTACACACAAATGAAAAATGCCGCACCTCATGTCCCAATTGTAAGAGGAGAGGGTGTTTACTTATTTGATGAAGATGGCAAGAAATATATTGATGCCGTTTCCAGCTGGTGGGTTACCATTCATGGACACGCTCATCCTCATATTGCCGCTAAAGTTGCTGAACAATTAAAGACTTTAGAGCATGTAATATTTGCAGGTTTTACCCATGAACCGGCTGTACAGCTGGCAGAACGTCTGCTGCCATTATTGCCTGGTAAGCAGGAAAAGGTGTTTTATAGTGATAATGGATCTACAGCTGTAGAGGTAGCCATTAAAATGTGCTTACAGTATTGGGTTAATACGACCAAGCAGCCCCGTACTAAAATTATTGCATTTAGGGAGGCTTATCATGGCGATACTTTTGGTGCCATGTCGGTGAGTGGACGGAGTATTTTTACTGATCCCTTTGCTTCTCTTTTGTTTGATGTTGAATTTATTGATCTTCCTAATGAGCGGAATATTGAGCAGCTTAAATCTAAGATCAATTATCTTTCTAATGAGGTTGCCTGCTTTATATTTGAACCGATGGTTTTAGGTGCAGGCGGAATGTTAATGTATGAACCCCAGTATCTGGATCAGTTAATTGAAACTTGTCAGAAACACGGGATATTGACAATAGCAGATGAAGTGATGACTGGTTTTGGGCGCACTGGTAAGTATTTCTCCTGCGAAGCACTAAATACCAATCCTGATATTTTTTGTTTGTCTAAAGGGCTTACAGGTGGCACTATGCCAATGGGGATTACTACATGTAACCAAAAAATATTTGACGCATTTTTAAGTGATGACAAGCTTAAAACCTTATATCACGGACATTCATTTACGGCTAATCCGGTAACTTGTGCAGCCTCATTGGCCAGTCTGGATATTTTATTAAAACCGGAAACGCTTGAGAACATTCATAGAGTAGTAGCAAAACATGAAGCTTTTGCTTCACAGATAAAAGGTCATCCAAAGCTTAAGGATGTAAGGCAGGCAGGAACCATATTGGTAATGGAGTGGGAAACAGGTTCAGATACCTCTTATTTAAGTGGATTGAGAAATCAATTGTACAATTACTTTCTGGACAGGGGGATTATACTTAGGCCGCTGGGAAATATCATTTATATTTTAGCGCCTTATATAATCAGTAATGAAGACCTTGATTATATTTACCAAACTATTAATGAAGCACTAAACGATATATAAGAGTAGTCTGCGCCTCGTCATCTCCACGATAGGAGAAATCTCTTGGTTATGCCATTTCAAGAAATCTCTCCTATCGTGGAGATGACGACCGCCTGTAAAGAAAAAGAAGACATCAAAAAAACAATGTGTTATTAGCAATATTATAATAAAAACAGTAATGAACATTAAACCGATTTTAGAGAACATAGTAAGCGATAATGTTTTACATGCCAAGTGGTTAAATACCTTGTCGTATATGGAAAATGCAGGTGCAAAGAAAATCTCTGCATCGGAGCATAAAGAAAAGGTGAACCTTATAATTCTTAAACATGCAGCAGAGGAACATCGTCATGCTTATTATTTAAAAAAGCAACTGGACAAACTGGATGGCGATCTTTGCAAAACCTATACCAGCGATGAGCTATTGGCTCCTAACGATACCAAATTTTATTTAAATGCTTTGGATGTAGCGGTATGCCGTTATTTGAAACAGCATTTTAATTTAAGCGGATATGAACTAAAGTTTGCAGCTTATCTTTTTGTAACCTATGCAATTGAGGTACGTGCAGATGAGCTATACCCTGTTTATCAGGATGTTTTAACTGCTGCAGGCAGCAAGGTAACCGTTAAATCGATCATTCTTGAAGAAGAAGGTCACCTGGAAGAAATGTTGAACCAACTTAGAAGCTTTGATGCGGACTGGGAAAAACATGCTGAACTGGTTATAAAAATTGAGCAGGATATGTTCAATTCCTGGATGCAAAATTTGAATAAACAAATTGCCTAAACCCTTACAACCTTAGCAGGTGTGATGGCATAAAAGCAATCGCCCTGCTCTGCATCTAATATTTTTAGTCCTGTAAAAACACTAAAAGCTGGTAATATGGCGCAATGTTTTCCAAAGTAAAAGCAAGGGAACTTCAATTGCTGCTTAGCCCTTCCATAAATAACTACACCTGGATGTATATGACCCGTGATGTTATAATATTCATCAACCTCTCCAGGTTTATCATGTATAAATCTAAAAGGTGCCAGCAGTAACTCTTTTTGATGGACTTCAATTCCTAAAGCCTCATAATCTTCATTCTTTAAATTGTCGTGATTTCCTTTTATCAAAATAACTTTAAGGTTGGCATAGCCATTTCGCCAGTGCATAAAAGCATTGGCGTCGCTGTTAATGTTATTGTGGAACATGTCGCCGGTAACCAGCAGATTTTCAGGGTTAAATTCCGACATCAAAGTGGTCAGTCTTTGTAAGTCGGTATGGTTTATTGCATCAGGAACTTGTATGCCTGATTTTCTAAAATGAGCAGACTTGCCAATATGAAGATCACTAATGATAAGCATTTTTCTGGCTGGCCAGTATATAGCTCTCTCATTGCTTAATATCAGTTGCTCGCCTTTACAATCAATGGTCATTTTTTTGCTTTTTTCTTTTTACCTGTACTCGTTTTTCCGATTCTGAAGTCATCCTTTCAATCCGCTGACTAAGTTCTTCACTGCTCATATTATCTCTTAAACTGTCTACTTTTATGGGGAAACAGAGTGGGGTATAACTGTCCGTTTTTATAATAATAACCTTACTGGCTTGTACGCGGTGTAGGGCTGCGGCTAATCTAGGCTCTTCAATCTGTTGATAAAATGCTTCATCGTATGACTGACGCAATAATAAGTTATGTTTATCATAATCGCTAAAAACATTAAAAAATAGGGAAGCGGATGATTGTAAGTGCTTGTTCGCAACATATTTCCCGGGATATCCCTGAAATACAAGTCCCGAAATGCAGGCGATGTCTCTGAACTTACGTCGGGCCATTTCTGTTGCATTTATACTAGCCACAATATCGTCGGTAAGGTTTACAGGGCTAAATAGGTCTTTTATAGAATTTTCGTCTAGAGGGATAGGCTGCTCACTGAGCAACTCAAAGCCATAATCGTTCATAGCAATAGAGAAGCTTATTGGTTGCACGCGTCCAAGTCTGTAGGCTATTAATGCAGCCATGATCTCATGTACCTGTCTGCCTTCAAAGGGATAAGCAAAGAAATGGTAACCATCCTTGGTATTGATCAGTTCAATTAAAAACTCGTCGCTTTTAGGAACATGAGAAACCTTGGCCTGACGCTCAAATAAGGGCAGTATGAAATCGAGTTCTTCATCTCCGTGCTGCTTATCGAGTGTTTCATTGTATTTCTTTCTAAGTACGCTACCAAGATTTGCGGTTAGCGACATACGGCCTCCCATCCAACTTGGGCTAATGGCTTGTTTAAGTTTACTTTTTCTAACCAATACCATCATCTCCTTAACCATTATAAATTCAAGTACCCTGCCGGCAAGGGTAAAGCTACTTCCTGGTTTCATCCGTGATATGAATGATTCTTCAATCATACCAACATAGCCACCGGTTAGGTATTTTACTTTAAGCATGGCATCACTAACTATTGTTCCTATGTGTAATCTGTGGCGCATTGCAATTTGTCTGCTTTCCACTTTCCAAAGCCCATCTGTGCTTTTTGTCACTTTGCTGAACTCATTATAAGCTGTTAAGCTATCCCCGCCCGTGGTAATAAATTGCATGATCCAGCTCCATTCCTGAGGCAGCAGTTCCCTGAAAGCATGGGTTTGCTTAATCTCAAAAAAGATCTTTTCATCATCAAAGCCATCGCCAACGGCCAAAGTAACCAGGTACTGGATCAATGTATCAAATGACATTACAATAGGCTCTCTGCTTTCGATATCTTGTATTCTTGCCGCTTCTTTTATTGCTGCAGCCTCCACAAGTTCTAGCGCGTGAGTAGGCAGAAAATAAATCTTAGAAGTTTCGTTAGGGGAGTGCCCACTGCGCCCGGCGCGTTGTAAAAACCTGGCAACACCTTTTGGAGAGCCAATCTGAACTACGGTATCAACGGGTTTAAAATCCACACCTAAATCCAAAGATGACGTGCATACAACAGCCTTAAGCACTCCTGAATGTAATGCGTCTTCAATCCAGTTCCTCAATTCATAATCTATAGAACCATGATGGATAGCGAGTAAGCCGGCAAGGTTTTCGTCCTGGGCAAGCAAGGTCTGGTACCAGAGTTCGGCCTGCCCCCGGGTATTGGTAAATATTAAAGTGGTTTTACTTTTATTAATAATAGGGATGAGTTTATTAGCCAACTTATGTCCTAAATGACCAGCCCAGGGCAACATATCTACATGATCTGGTAATATTGATTTGATAACGATCTTCTTTTTAATGTCGGATTTTATTATGGTTTTAAGCAAATCGGTGTAAGGTACAAGTACGTCCATCGCCTGCTCCATATTGCCAATGGTTGCCGAGATTCCCCATATCCTTAGAAGTCTTTCTGGGTGTTGCGCTGTAAGCAACCCTTTTATTCTTGAAATCGCCAATTCCGCCATCACACCACGTTTGCTACCCAGCAGTTCATGCCATTCATCAGCAACTATACATTGTAATTGATCAAAGTAATTGAAAGTGCTTTTTTGGGCAAGCAGCAGGTGCATACTTTCAGGTGTGATGATGAGCACCTCTGGCATTTGTTTTTTCTGTTTTAGCTTTTCGCTTTGTGGGGTGTCTCCATTTCTTACACCCACCATCCAGTCCAGTTGCAACTCATCACAAACCTCGCGCATAGCGCGGGCCAGGTCTTTAGCTAAGGATCGAAGAGGTGTTATCCAGATTAATTTTAGTCCGGTCGTGTTTTTCCTAGTTTTAATTTTAAGTGCTGTGGTTTTCAGTTCAGCTCTTTTATTCAGCTCATCAATTACTACAGCTAAAAATATAGAATAGGTTTTGCCAAAGCCGGTAGGAGCGTTCACCAGGCCGCTATAGCCTTCAGCATAATATTGCCATGCTTCAGTTTGAAACTTAAAAGGTCTTTTTTTGCTAAGTTTTAGCCAACTTATAACCTGCTTATACCCCTTGCTATTTTCCAGTTTCATAATGTAGATTGTAATAATTGCCTAAGGTCGTCAAGCGTATTGATTTCATCGGCTTTCTTATCTTTTCTCCAGCGGGCAATTCGGGGAAACCTTAATGCCAGCCCTGCCTTGTGCCTTTTACTTTCGGCTATCCCTTCAAAGGCTATTTCGAATACCAGTTCTGGCTTTACTGTGCGTACGGGGCCGAATTTCTCTACAGCATTTTTCTTTACAAAACGATCTACTTCTTTAATTTCAGCATCCGTTAACCCGGAATAAGCCTTAGCAACAGTGATTAGTTGATCCCCATCGCGCACAGCAAAGGTATAATCGGTATAGAAGTTGGCCCTGCGACCACTTCCTTTTTGCGCATAGATCATTACCGTATCAACAGTATAAGGGTTTATTTTCCATTTCCACCAATCTCCGCGCTTTCTTCCTGAATGGTATAATGAATCTAGTTTTTTGAGCATAATACCTTCACTGTTCAGTTCTCTTGCACCTTCTCTAAGTTTTGCAAGAGATGTCCAGTCGCTAAAAATAACTATGGGAGAGAGCGCAACGATATCCTGAGTCTGTAGTTGCTGAATTGTTTGCTCAAGTAATTGTCTACGGGTGGCCAAAGGGTCTTCTCTTAAATCCCTTCCTTTATGCTCAAGAAGGTCGTAGGTGTAAAAACCTACTGGCGCATCATTGAGCTGTGCTTTATTAATGGTTTTTCGGTTTAATCTCTGTTGCAGTATGCTAAATGCCTGCACTTTACCTTCCTTAACCGAAAGTATCTCTCCATCCAGTACGGTGCCATCTGGCAATTCATTCGCAAGGAAGTGTAGTTCGGGAAATTGATCTGTTACCAGTTCTTCGCCGCGCGACCAAATGAACAATTCTCCATTACGCTTAATAATTTGTCCGCGAATACCATCCCATTTCCATTCAGCCTGCCATTCTTTTGGCTCACCCAAGCTTGCAGGCTCAGATTCAAGAGCATAAGCCAGGCAAAAAGGATATGGCCAGGAGTTGTCGGTATTTACATGGACACCTGCAATAAGATCATTATAGGTAATGTCTGAAGGTTCCCATTTGCCCATAATACTGTGCATGATTTTGCTGCTCTCGATTGTACTTTGTTTTGCAAGCGCATTTACAAGCATTTTGTTGGAAACACCGATTCTGAAATTTCCCGAAATGAGCTTGTTAAATATAAAGCGTTCCCTTGTTTCCAAACTATTCCAGGCGTTAACAATAAAGGCCTTTTTATGTGTGTCGTCTTGCCCGTTTAATAAAGCCAGATCCTTTATCCATTCGTGTAATTTACGATCTGAAATCTGAACAGGAGGGGGGAGTATAAGGGCTATGGTTTCACTTAAGTCGCCCACATTATGATAACTTTCTGTAAATAACCATTCGGGGATTTCGCTGAGCTCTACAGCCCACAATTTAATTAGAGCAGTACTTACAGGGCGTTTGGGGCGCTTGCCTGTAAACATGGCTATTACATAAGGTTTATCCAAATCATCAGCTTCATTGAAATAATCAACAAGGGCCGCAATTTTATCATTTGTTTTGTTACTTGTTTCAAGCTGTTGTATAAGTTCTGCAAAGCGTTTCACGATTTTTCCTCCTCTTCTTCCTCATTCCCATATTGCGTTTTCACTTCTTCAGATTCAATGCCTATTTCATTTAAGTATTTGGAAAAGGTTGCTGTAAAGCCATGCGTTATATACACTCTCTCTGCCTCCGTAGCTTTTATTGCCGACAATAGACCGGGCCAATCGGCATGATCACTTAATGCGAAGCCAGCATCGGCACTTTGCCATCTTCTGCCAGCCCTTACCTGCATCCAGCCAGAGCATACCGCGGTAGCCGGACTGGTTAAAGTTTTAATCCACCGGCCATCAGAAAGTGCCGGCGGCACAATGACAATCCCTTTTTGCAGTTCTTCTTTCCTAGTTTCCGGGGTGATCCTGATGGTTTCTGGTAAATTTACCCCGGAGTGTAGAAACCCTTCATTTAAATTTGCAATGGAGCTATGAACATATATATCACCATAACCCTCCAGGCCTTTCATAAGTCTTTGTGCTTTGCCCAGGCTGTAAGCGGTAAGTACTGAGGTTTTGTTCTTATCCCGATTGCCAGATATCCAATCTTTTATCTGTGCAAACACTTCTTGCTGTGGTTGCCATTTATAGATAGGCAGTCCGAAAGTACTTTCAGAAACGAAAGTGTGGCACTTTACAGGCTCAAATTGGGTGGTTATTCCATCGTATTCTACTTTATAGTCGCCAGATATTACACAGATCTCGCCTTTATATTCGAGTCTTATCTGTGCAGAGCCTATAACGTGGCCTGCAGGGACAAGACTTAGCTTAACACCATTTATGGTAATCTGTTTGTGATAGGGTAAGGTCTGTATGTTTAGATCTGGGCCTAACCGGTGATTAAGAATTGATTTTGTAAGCTCATGACATAAATAGGCTTTATTGCCCGATTTTACGTGATCTGAATGTCCATGAGTGGTCACCGCGTAGTTAACTGGTTTCCAAGGGTCAATATAAAAATCACCTTGTGCACAATAAATGCCCTTGCTCGTAAATTTGATTAACGCCATGTGGTAATAAACAAAATCAAGATAGGTAAAGTTTTGGCGCATTTTAAGTGCGTGCTGATTATGCACTGCGGGCACGCTGGAAGCAGACTTACCTCAGTCTGCTATCAGCAGAAAGTTTGTGATTGCCCGGCCCATCCAGGCCAGGCATCACATCAAAATAGACCCATATACCTGCGTATACGGGGGACCTTTAATGCTGTTTTATATCTTTTATAAATGTAATAGCTGGTTTCATGCAATAAAATGTATTCTAAAGTACAAATACAACGGACATTGCAAGTGAATAATAGACGAACTCAGGGATTGCGTCGACGATTTTGCTTTTACAGGCGATGGGCATGGTATTAGGAAGGAACTCGCTCCCGTCTAAAAAAGCGTGGTGTGCATTGCATCTGTCTTTTAAAGAATATATTAAAATTGGCAGGGTACTCAAAACCAAGGCAGTATGCAATTTGGCCAACATTCCATTCGGTATGACTTAGCAGTGCCACAGCTTCGGTGGCTATTCTTTTCAAGATGTGTTCCGATGTGGTTCGGCCGGTTACCTCTTTTACAGCATGATTGAGGTGATTTACATGCACAGCGAGTCGTTCGGCGAAATCGTGGGGTGTTCGTAATTCAAGTATATGATCAGTGGAGCCTATCGGAAATTGCCTTTCAAGCAGTTCTATAAACATAGATGTTAATCTTACAGCTGCGTTATTTTCCCTAACATAAGTGTCCGGTGGTTGAACCTTTAATGCCTCATGAACAATTAATTGAATGTAATTGCGGAGCATGTCATATTTATGAACATACATACTTTCCATCTCAGCCATCATCTTGGCAAATAGCTCCATGAAAATCTTTTCCTGATGTTGATTAATAGAAATGATAGGACAACCTTGAAGTTTCCATAACAATGACTCTCTGAGACTTTCATTTCTGTTATGTATAAAATTCTCGGTAAACAGGCAAAAAAATCCAGCCTGCGTTTCTGAGGTTGCTTCCCAGGCATAGGGAATATTGGGGTTGGTAAAAAGCAGGCCTCGTTCTTTTACAATAATTCGCTGATTTGGATAATGGAGTATTCCAGATCCAAGGATCAGGGAAATTTTATAATAATCCCTACGATTATATGGAGATGGTTGCGCCGAACAGTGCGTAGATCTTTTGAATACTCCAAAGTGGCCGACATTTGTAACCGTTTCAACACTGGGGATGGTAACATCAGGATGTCGTATCTTTAGACGTTCATAAAAATCCTGAAGGCTTTCAATTTTATTCACAACATAAAGTTCTTCATTTTTATTCAGCATTGGCTATAACCTCCGTGTAAAATTATGGTTGTATGACTTGACCAGTCTGCATTTCTTCTGAAGGATTTGTTACCAATTCATCGTCTGCTTTAAGATCTCCGAAAATCTCTATTCTATCATCTGCTTCCCTGCCTTTTTTTACTTCGATTTTTTCTATCTTATTGTTGTTGTTTTTTAGCACAAAGATACCTTCAGCTGTTTCCAGTATTGTTTTTTTAGGAACCACAAATGTGCTTGCATTGGCGGGAAGTGGAATGTGAACTTCAGCCACCATGCCTGGCAATAGTCTTTTTGAAGTGTTTGGAACATCCATTTCTATTTTTTCGGAACGAAGACGTAGATCTAAAGCACCGGATAAGCGTTTCACTTTGGCGGTAAAAACCTGATCTGGCATTGACTTTACTGTAAAGCTAATTTGATCACCTTGCTTTAAATACCCAGTATATACTTCAGGAATAGAAATGGCTAAACGGAGATTTTTCTGTTCCTGAAGGGTAAGTAATGGAAACTCTGACCCTTTGCCAGACGGACCCACATAAGCACCTAAATTCACATTTCTGGCAGTAATAATACCGCTGAATGGTGCGCGGATTTCCAGATAATCTCTAATCGCGGCCACCTCTTTATATGCAGCTTTAGTTGCTTCAAATTGTGCCTGGTCGGAATTTCTACGGGCTATGGCCTGATCCAGGTCATTTTTGGAAATGGTACCGGGGGTTTTACTGGTCTCATACAAACGCTCGTAATTCGCTTTGCTTGCGGTGTATAAAGCTTCCTGAGATTTGAGTCGCGATTGTGCGGCAGCCAACTGAGAATTGGTTTCTGGTGCTTCCAGGGTCATTAGTAATTGACCTTTACTTACCTGTGAGCCGATATCTACTTTTAATGTTTTAATAAAGCTGCTTATCTTCGCATACAAGTCAACCTGCTGGTAAGCACTTAGCTCTCCCGGCAGCTGCAGTGTGGTGGCCAGCTTATCTTTTTTAAGTTTAAAAGTAGCAATAGTAACTGCCTTCTCTTTTTTGTCTGCTTCTTTTTCTGCTTTGGCCGTACATCCGTTCATTATAGCCAATATGGCAATTCCTCCTGCCAGGGCTACTGTGTTTAGAAATAGGTTTGTTTTCATTTGTAAGTTATTTTAAATGCCTTTATGTTATTCTGCTAATCCTTTGATGTAATGTTTACTTTCTTTATCCTCCGGATCAAGTGATATAGATTGTGTAGTTTCCTTGCCTTGTACCCATGCAAATACTAATGGTAAAATTATCAAAACCGCAATAGTTGAAGCGATCAAACCTCCAATTACTGCTCTGCCAAGCGGTGAAACCTGGTCTCCTCCTTCGCCATGGCCAATGGCCATCGGAAGCATTCCGGCAACCATCGCCACACTGGTCATAATGATGGGCCTGATCCTTAGCGCTGCAGCTTCTCTTGCCGCGCTTGCTGCATTCCCGCTATGTTTACGTAAATGCTCAGCGTTTGTTATCAGAAGTACAGCATTAGCGATAGATACCCCAACAGACATAATGATGCCCATATAAGATTGAAGATTTAAAGTAGAACCGGTTATACTTAACAACAGCAACGCTCCGAGTATAACAGCAGGTACCGCAGTTAAAATCACCAATGGTACTTTAAAAGACTGGAAATTTGCCGAGAGCATCAGGAATATAACCACAATGGCAACAAGAAGTCCGGATTGTAAACTGCTTAAGGTCTCTCCCAGCACATTGATCATACCTACTGGTTTTACAATCAAACCTCTCGGCAGTTCACCCAAATCTTTAATCGCTTTGTCTACATCTTTACTTGCGGAGCCCAGATCCATTTTGTTCAGGTTTGCCGTAACTGATAGGTAGGGCATAGCGCCAACATTGTCATTTTCACCATAAGTGGTATCTGTAGTAATAGTGGCTACATCACTTAGTATAGGTCTGATGCTATTTCTAAGCAAGGGGATTTCGCCGATATTCTCTTTGGTGTTCATCTGATTAAAGGGAACCTGTACCTGAACATTATAGGTTAAACCAATTTTCTCATCTACCCAGACATTTTTATCTGTATAACGAGAGGAAGAGGTAGAGGCTATTAACGATCGGGACACATCGCTCATGTCTACACCCAGTTGAGCAGCTTTAATCCTGTCAATATTTACGTTTAACGCAGGGTATTTGATAGACTGTGCAATTTGCACGTCACGCAAATAAGGAATCTGTTTCAGTTCAGCGAGTACCTTTCTGGCGTAAGTTTCATTTATCTTTTTATTCTTACCCGCTATGCGCACTTCAACAGGAGTGGGAGAGCCCTGGCTTAACACCTTGTCGGTTAATTCTATTGGCTCAAAAGATAAACTGATATCCGGTTCAAGTCTTTTTACATTTTTCCTTAATTCATCTTTAAATTCTTCCATATCCGCATGATAATCTTTCAGTCCAATCTGAAAGACGGCTTCATGTGGCCCTGCCATGAATAAATAAATCGGGTTTACAGAGAATAAAGATGGATGCTGTCCTACATATACTGAACTAATGGATAAATGGTCCTCTCCAACCATTCTTTTGATTTCCTTAAGGATCACCTGTACTTTTGCTTCTGTACGTTCCAATCTGGTTCCTTCGGGAGCTTTCATCCTTAACTGAAACTGACTGGAATTTACTTTAGGCAGTACGTCTCTTCCAATATTTGTGAGTAACAAGGCTGCGGCTACAATAACGACCAGCAAATAAACCAATACTACAGGTTTACGATAAGCCATAAGTCGATCCAGAAAGCGCATAAATCGATTCCTGAATCTGTCAAAGAGGGAAATCTTGCCATCGTTACTGAAGTCTTCACGTTCTACAAGGATTTTCTTTTGATTTAGCGTATCTTTTTCTGATTCCAGTCCTAGTCCTGTTTCGTTAAAAACTGCCTCATCATCTGTAATCCTTTTACTATGCTTTGGTGTTTTTTTAGGGTGTGCTACCATTAACCAATTGGCCATGATAGGTACGAAGGTTTGTGATAAAAAGAAGGAAACAATCATAGAGAAGCCAATTGCAAGTGCCAATGGCAAGAATAGTGCTCCGGGAATGCCTGTCATGGTAAAGGCGGGTGCAAATACAGCAAGGATACACAATAGGATCAGCAATTTTGGGAAGGCGATTTCCTTACAGGCATCCCAAATGGCCAGGGCCTTGGGTTTACCCATATCAAAATGCTGGTGTATATTTTCTATCGTTACTGTTGATTCGTCGACCAGGATACCAATGGCTAATGCTAAGCCACTTAAAGACATGATATTGATGGTTTGATCGAATAACTTCAGAAACAAAACCCCCGCAATGATAGAAGTTGGTATGGTTAGAATTACAATCAATGCCGCCCTTTTGTCACCTAAAAATAGTAATACCATTAGTCCGGTAAGAATAGCGCCGATTGCGCCCTCGCTGATCAGACTTTTTACTGCATTGATCACATATACCGATTGGTCAAATTCGTAGGACAGTTTTACATCCTCAGGCAGCGTGTTCTGAATCTGAGGTAAATTCTTTTTTAAGTTACTAACCACATCCCATGTAGAGGCGTCACCTGATTTGGCAATGCTCAGGTATACCGAACGCTTACCATTAATTAAGGCGTAGCCAGCTGTCGCATCTGCTCCATCCTTAACTACAGCAACATCTCGCAGGTAAAGGTTTTGTACGCCCCCCTTAAATAATGGAATATTTTCAAAATCTTTAACATTTTTGATTGTATAATTGGTTGGAGTCAGGTAATTCTTATCTCCTATACGAACATTACCCGGAGGCGCTGTTTGGTTATTTACTTTGATGGCTTCAACTACCTGGTCTACGGTTAAATTATGTGAACGCATTAATACCGGATCCACATTTATTTCAATTGTTCGTGGACTTCCACCAAAAGGCGCAGGTGCTAACAAGCCTGGGATAGAAGTAAATGAAGCACGAACATAGGTGTTGGCAATATCCTGCAATTCGTTGTTTGTTCTTATAGGACTGCTTAGTACAAGCTGACCTATTGGAAGAGATGAAGCATCAAAACGGATAATGAAGGGAGGCTGTGACCCCGGAGGAAAAATGGCCTGGGCACGATTGGATAGGGCACTGAGCTCGGAAGCTGCCTGAGCCATATTGGTTCCTTCGTAGTAAGTGAGCTTCATTAGCATCAGACCCTGAATATTTTTGGTTTCAATGGTTTTAATGCCATTGGCAAACAATAAGATGTTAACGTATTGCTTGCCAAAGTAAGCTTCCATTTGGGTAGGGGTGTAACCGCCGAAAGGGTGGGCGATATAGATCACCGGCAGGTTCATTTTAGGTAAAATATCTACCTTAATGGTGTTTACTGCACTAATGCCAAAAAAGAATAGCCCGGCAACCAATACTAATATTGAGATAGGTTTTCTAAGCGCAAAGCGGATTAAATTCATGAATATTGCTAATTAAAATTCGTTGATGAAAAGGTCAAAATCTCCAAGTGCAGCCGATTTTAGCAATAATGCCTGCCACACATTGTTGTAGGCAATATCTCTGTCAGTTTCTGCGCGGTTAAGGGTATACAATGCCTGGGTAAGGTCTACTATTGTAGTTAATCCATTTTTATATAAAGTACTTTTCTGAAGATAGGCGTCAGATGCCGCTTTAATCTGTATCGGTGCTTCATTGTAATTGTCAATGGCATTTTTGAGTTTGGCGTTAGCTAATGATAATTGAGCTTGTAATTGCTGGCCCACAAGTTCATATTCGTCTTGTAGCCCTTTACTTTGGAACTGTTGCGCCCGTACCTGAGGGCTGGTACGCAGTATGCTTGTTAAATTCCAAACTACCCCGACACCCAAAAGATAGTTTCCTCTGGTTGGGTTTATCCCATCAAAATAACTTCGGGTAAAGGCTGTCTGGTTTTGAGCGTATGCGGAGCTAAATCCGGATCCTCTTCCCTGCATTACGCCAAAAAGAGAAAAGGTAGGATAGTAGGATTTTCGGAAAAGGTTTACCTGCTCATTGCTCACATCGACCCTGTTTTTGTAGAATCGCATCAGCGGATGATTTTTTTCATTCAATAAGCTATCTGCATACATCTGTTGAGGAATTCTTGAAATAGAGGCCGTATCCAGTTCCATTTCTGTTGAGGTTACACCCATTAGTATACCTAAACGATTGGCTTGTTCCTGTTCCAGGTCTCTTGCCTTAGTCAGCGAGATTTTTGCGCTTGAAACTTCTGCTTTGGCAAGTGATGAATCTACGCCGGCAATTAGCCCGTTGTGTGCCCTGATCACTGCTGTATTTTTGAAGGTGATTGCTCTTTCGAGATTGTTCTCCTGGGATTTAGCTAATCGTTGGGCGGCCAGCAGATTCAGGTAGGCTGCGGAGACTTTGATTTGCTGTTGAAACTTTTCCTGCGCCAGGTCGTTCTGATCTCTTTGCAAGATCGTATTGGCTACTTTAACCCTTTCTTTGATCCTGCCAAAGGTGAAAAAATCCCAATTGATATTGGCAAGGTACAAGCCCCCGAAAGCGGAATTCCAGTTTTGCTTTTCAAATGCTGGTCCGCTTGACGCTATACCTAATCCGCCCAGGCCATAAGAAGGGCCATTTTGTCCGTTAATGGTACCATAGTCTTGCTGGGCCGATAAGCTTAAGTTTGGAAGGAAATCAGTTTTAGCTTGCCTTACGGAAGCTTGTGAGGCGTTAACATAATTCTGTTTAGCTTTAATGGTTCCATAATTGGTTAAAGCAGTATTTACAGCATCCTTAAGTTTTAGTGTTTGCGCTGATGATGTTTTGGTACCAATAATTATAAAGCTGAAAAATAGAAAGTAAGGTAGGACTTTAGTCATAGTGTATTTATTACACGACAAATTTATTTTTCTACCCCGAGCTCAAAGTATGCGCGTCAAACGATTTATTATGAAATTCAAATAATTGCCCCTTTTTTAAATTAATGACTTTACCATTACATTGAGTATCTGGTTGGATAAGGCAAAGTTTGAGGCAAACAATCCATAGAAGATTTAATCATCATATACTATTCTTGCTGAATCAAATCTGCGGTCGTAATTGAATACATCATAGATTAAACGGGCAAGTAGGATTTTGATTTCCAAAGCGTCTTTAAACTTATTAAAATGATATTGATATATCCATTGTTCGTCTTTGAGAATAAATCCGAGAGGTTTAATTTCTTTGCCATCTCCAAATATCCACCCATGATGATCATAGTAAGGGTCTTCATCGTAAAGCAGTGTAATTTCAATGGTGTGATCTTTTAATGTAAATCTGGCGTATATATCCGGCCTGGATTTAAAATACAATTTGAAATTGCTCACTACCCCTTTAACCAAACGAAAAAGCGCGTCATCAATCTCCTGACTATCGTATGTCTGACTAACAGGCGCACGCTGCCATTCAAGGATTTTATTTTCTCCTTCCTGCAGGCGTTCTGCAAAAAAATCTGTTCCCAAGTGATCAAAGTATTTTTTATATTCTTCGCGGGTTAACATCTTAGTCATGTTTCTCGCTTTAGTTTTTTCTTCCGAAATAAGCCTGTAAAACGGATGCTGTATGTCCTTAAGGATATCGAGTGTTTTATTGATTTTTCTTAAGGCTTTGTTATGATAATGTGCATAGATATAGTCACCTTCTTCAACATACTCCGAAATCTGTTTTTCAAGTTCTACTTTCTCGATTTCATAAGCTTCAATTAATTCTTCAAGATCTGATTTCATACAAGGTCAGTTTTAAGATAAATATAGTTTTAAACAAGTTATAAAAGGAAGATTTATTCATCGTTATGACTATGTGGTGACCTGTGCGCGACTGACCTATCCTTATATTTGATATTTGGTTTTAACTCATCTAATCAATGAAGAAAATAGGATTTTTATCATTCGGACATTGGTCTGACCATCCCTCGTATCAAACTCGCAACGCTGGCGACACATTGCTTCAATCCATAGACCTTGCTGTTGCTGCGGAAGAAATAGGTTTGGACGGAGCCTATTTTAGGGTACACCATTTCGCACGGCAGCTGGCATCACCATTTCCGCTGCTTTCAGCTATTGGAGCGAAAACCAAGAAGATAGAAATTGGGACGGGCGTGATCGATATGCGCTATGAAAACCCGCTGTATATGGTAGAAGATGCCGGTGCTGCGGACCTGATTTCGGGTGGTCGCTTGCAACTTGGTATTAGTAGGGGTTCGCCCGAGCAGGTCATCGAAGGCTGGCGTTACTTCGGTTATCAACCTGAACAGGGAGAAACCGATGCAGATATGGGTCGTAAAAAAGCACTGGAGTTTTTGGATCGCTTAAAGGGTGACGGATTTGCCCAGCCAAATCCCAATCCTATGTTCCCGAACCCGCCGGGTCTGCTACGCCTGGAGCCACATTCCGACGGATTGCGGGACCGTATCTGGTGGGGAGCTGCCTCCAACGCAACCGCAGTTTGGGCTGCAGAGAATGGCATGTACCTGCAAAGCTCAACGCTGAAGTTTGATGAAAATGGTAAACCTTTCCACATCCAGCAGGCGGAACAGATCAGGCTGTATAAGGAAGCGTGGAACAAAGCCGGGCATCAGCGCGAGCCAAGGGTTTCAGTAAGCCGTTCGATCTTTGCGCTGGTAAACGATCAGGACAGGTATTATTTCGGACAGCAGGGAAAAGGATCAGATAGCTTTGGCTATATTGAAGCTGATAAACGGGCGATCTTTGGTAGGAGCTATGCAGCCGAACCTGATCAGCTCATCAAAGAGCTTGCTGCAGACGAAGCTATACAAGAAGCGGATACGCTGCTACTAACCATACCGAACACATTGGGCGTTGATTACAATATCCATGTGCTAGCTGCTATCCTGGAGCATGTTGCCCCAGCATTGGGTTGGCGATGAAACGTCATCTCGAATGAAGAGAGAGATCACTTGCTTAGGTATAGTTTGCTTCGCAACTACTTCATGGTCAAGAGATCTCTCTCTTCATTCGAAATGACGGGGATATTAAGCCGGAATTTTATCTTTTTTCTCTCGTATCCAGAAGCGATGCTGCGCAATCGCCTTAATAAAAGCTTCCGGTTTAAGATCTGTCAACAAGCCTGCTTTCGCATCGGCATCACCACTTTTCAATTTTGCTCCAACATAACTTTGGTTAATCAGTTCAATACCTTTGCCAGTTGCTGCAATGGCTTTGCAATGTTTATAGGCTTCATTTATAAAGTGAATAGCATCCGGTTCAGATAGTAGGGCTTTAATGCTTTTTTCTCCGCCTGGTACATATATTGCATCAAACACCACAGAAGTTCCCGTTAAGAAGCTCATGTCAATTTTGATTTCCTTACTAGCAGAGTCTTTAAGTGTACCATTTTTAGGTGCAACAACTTTAACAACTGCGCCTGCAGCAAGAAGTGCTTTTTTCATATTTCCAAAATCTGATGCATCAACACCATCAGCAGCCAGAAAAGCAATTTGTCTGGTCTTAATGCTGTCTTTTGAAGTATTTGCCATACTTAAGGCCGAAGATTTTTCAACTTCTGATTTTACTTTGATCGGTTTATAATCTGCCGGATTGGCATCAGCTCCAAGAATATGGTTAATCGGTTCTATCGGTTTCCCTGCTTTTAAACCTAAACTCTCTGCAACCGCATTTGCAAGAGGTATGCTTACCTGCGTTAAAAGATTCACCATACGCTGGCGGATTTCTACGCTTTCAACTTTGCCCAGTTCAAATTTAAATGCATCGGCAATGTGGTTTTGCTCTGGTTCCGACTGACTGTTATAGAACAAAGTTGCCTGGCTAAAGAAATCCATAAAGCTTTTACTCCTTGCTCTTACTTTATGTGCATCAATACGTTCTTCATAGGATGAAAATCCTCCCTCAGCTATTTTCGCCTGTGCAGGGCTACCATCGGCAATGGAATTTGGATGATAACTGCTCTTGCCTACGTTAATTTGCTGACGCATATGTCCATCTCGCTGATTGTTGTGTACCGTATTGACAGAACGGTTAATTGGGATTTCGTGGAAATTAGGACTTCCTAAACGGGATAATTGCGTATCCGTGTATGAGAATAAACGGCCCTGCAATAAAGGGTCATTAGTGAAATCTATGCCTGGAACCAGGTGACCGGGGTGGAAGGCAACCTGTTCAACCTCGGCAAAGAAATTATCAGGATTGCGATCTAATACCATTTTCCCAATCCTTTGTACAGGAACCAGCTCTTCAGGAATTAGTTTGGTTGGATCCAGCAAATCAAAACCAAACTTATGCTCATCTTCCTGCGGTATAATCTGAACGCCAAATTCCCATTCGGGAAAAGCGCCGCTTTCAATGGCATCGTGTAAATCCCGGCGGTGAAAATCAGGATCTTTACCAGATATTTTTAAAGCCTCATCCCAGGCAACTGAATGTACGCCCAGAAGGGGCTTCCAATGAAATTTTACAAAAAAAGATTTTCCTTTGGCATTAATAAAACGAAAAGTATGCACACCAAAGCCCTCTATCATCCGCAGACTCCTGGGGATTGCCCGGTCTGACATGGCCCACATAATCGTATGCATAGATTCAGGAGTTAGCGAAATAAAATCCCAAAAAGAATCGTGGGCGCTAGCCGCCTGAGGTATTTCATTATCAGGTTCAGGTTTAACCGAATGGATCAGATCAGGAAATTTTATTGCATCCTGGATAAAGAACACCGGGACATTGTTGCCAACCAAATCATAGTTACCTTCCTCTGTGTAAAACTTAACGGAGAATCCACGAATATCCCTTGCCAAATCAGTAGAGCCTCTAAATCCTGCAACGGTAGAAAACCGTACAAATACGGGCGTTTTAACCGATGGATCCTGTAGAAAGCCCGCCTTTGTGTATTCAGCCATAGATTTATAAACCTGGAAATAGCCATGCGCTCCGGAACCGCGAGCGTGTACTATCCTTTCTGGAATTCGCTCATGATCAAAATGTGTAATTTTCTCCCTCAGGATAAAATCTTCAAGTAATGATGGTCCGCGTGCTCCAGCTTTCAAAGAATTTGTGTCATCGTTGATTTTAAGACCTTGGTTGGTCGTCATGAACTCACCCTGATCAGAAGTGGTATCCAGTTTTTTCTTTTTCATACTCTTATTTGTTTATAGATAGATGTTGTTTTAAAAGCAGGAGTCCTTGTTCATTGCCTTGTTGTAAAGCAATTTCTAACGCATCCATGCCACGATTATCAGTAATCGTTATATCTGCACCATGTTTCAATAGTAATTGAGTTAGTTCATTGCGCCCAAACATAATGGCAAACATCAGGGCCGTTCCTCCATTCCCGTTCAGTGCATCGAGATTGATATGGGGATGACTGAGTAGAAGCTCGGCTATATCTGCATAGCCTTTAAAACATACACCCATTAATGCTGTATTACCACCTGTATCTTTGCCATTAACATCTGCTCCTGACTGTAATAGCAATTGGGCTGCAGCAAGTTGATGATTATAAGAAGCGATAATCAAGGGTGTATAACCCTTATCATCCCGAACTTCAAGGTCGGTTTTTTGATCTATTATTTCTTGTAATAGTGGCAAATCGCCAGTTCTTGAAGCGTGAATTAAGGCTGATGTGATAGGATCCATGCTAGCATAACAACATCAATGGAGAATTGTTTAGTAGATAGGAGGCTGAGAACAGGATTGTGTTTAGATATAGTCGTAGACCAGTTCAAGTGAAGATTGTGGCAAAGCATTGCCCCTACAATAATACTACAGCCGTCTGTTAAGGTGTTGTTTTTTAGTTTGTTATCTTGGTTGGTAGCTGCCACGCTCTATTAAAGGGAGAAAATTATGCTATTTTTGAGAATGCCATGAAGCAATTTTGCCGATGCATTTAAAACCTCCTCTCTAAAAAATGATAAAACGCTTGAAATTTGTTTGCGCAAGTTTAATATTGCTTTTTGCATCTGCTTTTGCCATAAAGGCCCAACCCGTAATTCATGTTAATCAGGTCGCCTTTGATTTATCAGGGCCAAAGCAAGCCATTGTTGGTTTAGAGAGTGGCTTTTCAGAATTAAAAAAGTTCTCATTAATTAATGCTTCTGATCAAAAGATAAGTTTTAGTGCTACTCTTAAAGCTGCAGGATCTGTTGAGGAATGGTTTCCGAATCGTCAATTTTATACTGCGGATTTTTCCTCATTTAATAAACCCGGAAAATATAAGATCGATGTATTATTTAAAGGAAAGCATTATACATCGGCCAGTTTTGATATTGCCGCACAGGCACTTGCGGTTAATACCTTACCCAGCATTCTTAACTATTATAAAAAGCAACGCGCCAATACTCCTCAGGAAATAGAGGCCGATAAAAAGATGTTGCTTTATGGCAGTGAGAAGAGGGTAGATGTGCATGGAGGCTGGGGTGATGCGTCTGGAGATATCAGTAAATATTTTTCTCATTTGGCATACGCGAATTTTATGTCGCCACAGCAAATCCCTTTGGTTACCTGGTCGATGATTAATGCTACCGAGAAAATTCCGGCATTGCTGGATAGACTGAAACTCAAAGAGGACCTGAAAACAGAAGCCTTATGGGGTGCCGACTATTTGATGCGTTCTTTATCTGAGGAGGGGTACTTTTACATGACTGTATTTAGCTACTTTAAGCCAGATGCAAGTGCCCGAAGAATTGTAGGACTGGAGGCAAACAGTGTTACTACGGCAGATTATCAATGCGCATTTAGAGAAGGAGGGGGCATGGCAATTGCTTCGTTAGCCCGCATTTCTAGATGGAGCAAGAATGGTGATTATCAAGCTAAAGAATACCTGAAAGCTGCAGAAATTGCATATGCACATTTGACGGTAAATAATTTGAAATATGCTGATGATGGGAAAGAGAACATCATCGATGATTATTGCGCATTAATGGCCGCTACGGAATTGTGGCTAGCTACAGATAGTTCCTATTACAGAGACGAGGCGCGTAAAAGAGCTTCAAATTTAAGTTCCAGAATAACCGATAAGGGATATTTTATCGCAGATGATAAAGATAGACCATTTTGGCATGCTGCCGATGCGGGATTGCCGGTAGTTGCTTTGGTCCGTTATCTTGATATGGAAAAAGAAGAGGGGTACAGAACACAAACCCTCGCTGTAATTAAGAAAGCTATTGATGGCAATTTAAAGATTGCCAAATCTGTTAATAATCCGTTTGGATATGCACGTCAGTATTTTAAACTTAACGGCAAAGTGCGGGAAGGGTTTTTTATACCTCATGAAAATGAAACAGGCTGGTGGTGGCAGGGAGAAAATGCAAGACTGGGTTCTTTAGCCACTGCGTCATTGCTAGGCGGCCGACTCATTTACCCCGAAAAAAGTGGCTGGGGAGTAAGAAAGGATATTGAACTTTATGCTGAGCAGCAACTTTCATGGATTTTGGGCAGCAACCCTTATTCAATGTGTTTTATGTATGGCTTTGGCGAAAAAAATGTACCCTATATGGCTGCCTTGTTTGGGCACGGATCTCAAAAAGGAGGGATTTCTAATGGTATCACCGGAAAAGATGGAAATGCTGATGGCAGTGGTATAGATTTTAAAGCAGAAGCAGGCGGAAATGAATGGCGCTGGACAGAACAATGGATACCTCATGCAGCATGGTTTTTACAGGCATTAACCGCAATAGAAGCCGTAAAAGAGCCTGAAATTGAACAGCCGCTGTTTAGGGTTTTGGCGTTGGCCGAAAATGGAGGGCATCATATTGCTTTTACTAAAGCAGTACGCCCATGGCTAGATGAATTTGCAAAAAAGAATCATTTTGCAATTGATTATGTTGACAATACTGATAAAATTGATGATGCTTTTTTAAAAAAATATAAGCTGGTTATTCAACTGGATTACCCTCCTTATGCCTGGAAACCCAAAGCCGTTAAGGCCTTTGAAGATTACATCAACAATGGGAAAGGTGGATGGTTGGGATTTCATCATGCCACTTTACTCGGTGAGTTCGATGGGTATCCAATGTGGAACTGGTTTTCCGATTTCATGGGAACCATAAGGTTCCAGAACTATATCGCAGACTTTGCTTCGGCCAATGTGAGGATAGAGGAAAAAACACATCCTGTGATGAAAGGAGTAACCCCATTATTTAAAGTGGATAAAGAAGAATGGTATACTTATAATAAAAGCCCAAGGTCAAATGTACATGTATTGGCCAATGTAGATGAAGCCAGTTATCAGCCAGATTCCAAAATAAAAATGGGCGACCACCCCGTGGTATGGGTAAACACAAAAGTTAAGGCAAGGAATGTTTATATTTTTATGGGGCACTCGCCAGACTTGCTTCTAAACAATAATTGGAAGAGAATGGTAAATAATGCGATATTATGGACTGCAGGCCAAGGTAATTAGTGCAATAGTAGTGATGGAATAGATTATCTTTTCTATTTTTACGAAAGACTAAGTATTTATATGCCAATAACAAAGAGATTTGTACCACTACTTTTATTATTTATATGTTGTTGTCAATTTGCTTTTTCTCAAAATAAATTTACGATTAGCGGTATAGTTACCGATTCCGGAACCGGTGAAACATTAATAGGTGCCAGTGTTAAGCTTACCGGTTCAACAACCATTGGTGCTGGAACTAATGCATATGGATTTTATTCTTTGAGTGCAACAGAAGGGATTTATGAGCTTTCAATAAGTTTTATTGGTTATAAAACGGTTAAACAATCAATTACAATTTCACGGAACGTCAGGCAGAACTTTGTTCTTTCAGAAGATAATCAGTTAAACGAGGTGGTTATTTCCGCCGAAAAGAAAAATGATAATGTGAGCAGTCCGCAAATGGGCCTTCAGAGAATCAATATCAGAGAAATTAACAATGTGCCTGTTTTGCTTGGAGAACGTGATGTGCTTAAAACGTTGCAATTGCTGCCCGGAATTAAATCGGCAGGAGAGGGCAATAGTGGATTCTATGTTAGGGGTGGATCTACCGATCAGAATTTAATATTACTGGATGAAGCCCCGGTATATAATGCTTCGCACTTGCTTGGATTCTTTTCGACTTTCAATTCTGATGCGATTAAAGATGTAAGTGTTTATAAGGGAGGAATGCCTGCACAATATGGCGGCAGATTGGCTTCTGTACTGGATATTAAGATGAATGATGGAAATCGTAAGGATTATACGGCAGAGGGTGGTATAGGTTTGATCTCATCCAGGTTAAAGGTAGAAGGACCAATTGTTAAGGATAAAGGTTCATTTATGATTAGTGCCCGCAGAACCTACCTCGATGCTTTTTTAGCCTTGTCGCCAGATAGTTCGATAAACGGCAATACGCTTTATTTTTATGATGTAAATGCCAAAGCAAATTACCAGTTAAATGAGAAGAACACCTTGTACTTGTCGGGTTATTTTGGACGCGATAAACTTGGAATATCAGAGGCTTTTGGTTTTAATTGGGGTAATGCTACGTTTACCCTGCGCTGGAACCACCTGTATAGCGACAGATTGTTTTCAAATACTTCCCTGATTTATAGCAACTATAACTATGTAATTCAGAATTTTATGGAAGACAATGATTTTCAAGTGAACTCTTCTATTAAAGATTTTAATTTAAAACAAGACTTTGAATACAGTTTAAGTAGTAGTCACAGTTTAAAGTTTGGTGTAAATGCCATTCATCATACCATTGCACCGGGCAAACTTACTGCAAGCGAGTCGTCGAGTGTAAATGCAACCACCTACGAAAACCGCAAAGGACTGGAGCTTGCTGCCTACTTATCGGATGAATGGGCTGTTAATGAAAAGATGAACCTGGCTTACGGACTTAGGTTAAGCGGGTTCTCTTTATTAGGGCCAGGTAACTTTAAAACATATGATGCAGATGGAAATACCACCAGTACAACATCATATAAAGCGGGCGAGGTGGTAGAAAATTATTTTAATCTGGAACCAAGAATTTCTGCTAGCTATCAGTTAACACCCTCAAGCTCTTTAAAAATCGCATATACCAGGAATATTCAAAATATCCATCTGATGTCTAATTCAACATCAACATCTCCAACTGATCTTTATATCATGAACAGTAACAATGTTAAACCAGAAATTGCGGATCAGATTGCTGCAGGTTATTTCAGAAACTTTAGCGACAATAATTATGAGTTTTCAGCGGAGTTGTACTATAAATGGATGCAAAATCAGATAGAATATAGAAGTGGAACTGATCTTAGAGGGAATGGAAATGTTGAGGCTGACTTACTTTTTGGTGATGGCAGGGCTTATGGTATTGAACTTTTTTTAAAGAAAAGATTTGGCAAGTTTAATGGATGGATTGGTTATACCTGGTCCAGAACACAACGCCAATTTGATGCAATAAATGATGGGAAATGGTTTTATGCGAAACAAGACAGGACGCACGATTTATCACTTGTTGGGATTTATAAGGCCGGATCCAGGTGGACCTTTTCTTCGGTTTTTGTTTACAATACAGGCAATGCAGTTACTTATCCAAGTGGTAAATATCAAATAAATGGCCGTACAGCATTTTATTACACAGAAAAAAATGGCTACCGTACGCCCGCGTATCATCGTTTAGATCTTTCTGCTACACTTGAAGGAAAACCTGGGAGGAAGCTTCAGTCGAGCTGGTCATTTGGTATTTATAATGTATACAATCGCCATAATGCATTTTCAATTGATTTTAAGGATAATCCTGATGATGTTTCCACAACGCAGGTAGTACGTACAACTTTGTTTGGCATAATTCCGTCGGTAACCTGGAATTTCAAATTTTAATGAGATGAAAAAGAGAGATATACTTGGGGTTTTAGGTGTTTTAGCTGTTTTATTTGTGCTGGCTGGATGCGAAAAAGTGATCAATCTAAAGCTAGACAATGCAGCGCCACAACTGGTGATATACGGAGGGCTTAGCGATAAAGTTGAAAACCATTTGATAATGGTTTCTAAAACATATGATTTTACTGATCCCAACAGATTTAATTCGGTTTCGGGTGCAAAAGTGATCGTGAGAAATGAAGAAGGAACTACTATGGAATATGTTGAGGTATCTAAAGGTGTGTATCAAAGTCCTAAATTTAGAGGGCAGTCGGGTAAGAAGTACACATTAGATGTTACTTACGAAGGTAAAATTTATACAGCCAGCTCTACCATGCCAGTTAAAGTTCCACTTGATTCATTGACTTTTAAGGATTTTAGTTTTTTTGGGGAAAAGAATACTTATGTGGCAGCTAATTATAATGACCCAAAAGATATTCAAAATCAATACCGATATATTTTAACTGTAAAAGGTAAGATAGAGGAGGATGCAGTAAGTGAGGATCGATTTGATGATGGTAATAAAGCCGCAAATGTGATATTTTATGACCTGAATGATCTGGTTCGCGGAGATACCATTGAGGTTGAATTTCAATGCATTGATAGAAATGTTTACAAGTACTTTTATAGCTTAGGGCAAAATTCTGGTGCAGGTGGCCCGCCGGTAGCACCAGCTAATCCGCCTTCTAATTTTAATAACAAAGCCCTGGGAGTCTTTAATGCATACTCGACCAGTAAAAAAACCGTTGTAATTAAATAATATAAACTTTCAGTTTAATCTGGAATTGTATTATATTGCACTGACAGCCAATTTATGAATTCCAATTTAGTCTCAAATGGCCATAGAATTAAGTCAAAGTAAATTCTCAATTGAGGAAGAGCGAATAAAAGCCTTACACCGCTATGAAATTCTGGATACTCCACCTGATGGTTCTTTTGATAAGCTAACAAGATTAGCTGCAAAACTATTTAATGTGCCGGTAGCTATTATTAGTATTGTTGATAAAGATAGAATCTGGTTCAAATCAAAATATGGTATAGATATTAAGGAGGTAAGCCGCGAAGTTGGTCTTTGTGCAAATGCAGTGCTTTCTGAAGGTTTATACACAATAGAAGATACTTCGATGACGCTGGGCAACCTTGACGTGAGGTTTTATGCAGCACTTCCACTAAAAACGACAGATAATTATAACCTTGGTGCTTTTTGCATTATTGATAGTGAACCAAGAAAATTTGGCCCTGAAGAAGAATCAATTTTAAGTGATTTAAGGGATCTTGTTATGGATCAGATTGAGGTTAAGCTTGCATCAAGGCTTGCAGCAATACAACATAATCAAATCTTAAATACTACCGCACATGATTTGAAAAACCCGCTAACTACTATACCTGTGCGGGCAGATCTAATAAAACTAAAAAAGGGTGATCCGGAAATGGTAGACAAGATGTGCGAACAGATAAAAACTGCCAGCTTAAATATGGTTCGTATTATTGATGAATTGCTGCTTTCCGGTACTGCAGAGGCAGGTAAAGTGCAGTTGCTACTGATTAAACTGAATTTATCGTCTCTGGTTAGCAATGTGGTTTCTATGAATCTCCCGCTTGCAGAAAGAAAGGATCAGACCTTAAATTTTATCGCTCAGGACGATGTAATATTGTTAGGCGATGAGGGTAAATTGTCGGAAATACTGGATAATCTGATTAATAATGCAATCAAGTATTCCCCGGCAAATACAAATATAGAAGTGCGTGTTAAGAAATTACCAGATAAGGTTCGTATAGAGGTAAAGGATGAGGGACAGGGGCTTACAGATGATGACAAAAATAGGTTGTATCAACGTTTTACCAGGTTAAGTGCACAACCTACGGGTGGCGAAAACTCAACTGGTTTAGGCCTTTCTATAGTAAGAGTATTGGTTGAGGCGCACGGAGGCAGCATCTGGGCCGAAAGTGATGGCCATGATAAAGGCTCTACATTTATAGTTGAATTGCCCTTACAGGATTAAAAACACACAATAGACCAGCTGCGTTCCCAGTTCCCTTTTGGAGGCAGTGCTATAATTCCTTCTTTATCTTTAAGGTTCTGATTGTGGTTTATTCCATCGGCAATACCACACCACGGCTCCAGGCACACAAAATCTGCATCTTTAGCCGCCCAGATCCCAAAAAACGGAAAATCCTTAAAGGTAAAATGTAAACCATGTGAGTCTTTATGGTTCTTAATTGATATACAGTCACTTTTAAGCGTTTTAAATACCAGCGCATCCTTATAAAAAAGCTGATGACTAAGGGGTAAGGAGTGATCCTGCAGATGTATTATTTCGGTTTCTTCATCAATCAGATCACTATTGATTTTGTAATAAACAAGATTTTCGTCCTTATTGAATTCTAAAAAATAATCATCGTAGCTTATATGCTCATTGGTTGGTATGGCAAAGGCCGGATGTCCGCCAACTGAAAAAAGAAGTTCTTTATTCCCTGGATTTAAAACAATATAAGTGCAGGATAAACTTGCATCAGTAATTTTATAGTGCAGCTTTAGTTTAAAATCGAAGGGATAAACCTTTAGAGTTTCTTCGTTTTGGATAAGCGTAAATACAACTTCTGTGTTACTGATCTGTTCAGCTTCAAATTGATTGTCTCTTGCAAAACCATGTCGTGGTAGTGTATATTCTTTACCCTCAAATAGGTAAGTGTTATTTTTAATGGCGCCTACTATTGGAAAAAGTATAGGACTAAACTTACCCCAATAATCCGAATTACCATCCCATAAGTAGTTCCTGCCTGTTTCTTTGCTCGTTAGCTTTTGTAGTTCTGCACCTTTAGTTGTTAAAGATGCTTTTATATGTTCGTTTTCTAAAAAAATCATATATGCTTTTATAGCTACTAAAGTAAATAAACTTGGATAATAGTTTGTTAGTAAAAAGTTATATTTGTTTAAGAACAAGCGATGCGTCTCAAAGAAAAATTTACAGCGTGTATTGGGTGGCTGTCAGGCAAGCCCAAAGTGATTGGCTTGTGTGTGTTCTTTTTTTTGCTATTGCTGATAGGCTTATTGGTAATTCAGAGATATCAGATAATTAAAGAGGGTAGGCGCCTGGAGATGGCCAATGCACTTAATGTAGTAAAGCAGAATGTTCAATTGGTATTGAACAATGGCTATACTGCTACTTTAACACTTGCTATGACCTTAAATGATAAGGGCATTCCAAAGAATTTTGATGCTGTTGCGGATAGATTAATAGCATCCAACTCTGATTATAAGGCGTTAGAATTATTACCTAACGGTATCATAAAGTATCTCTATCCAAAGAAAGGCAATGAATTGGCATTGAATCTGGATCTTTTTAAAAAATCTGAAGAATCAAGGTTAATGGCTACCAAATCGATAGCCTCAAAAATGATGTATTATGCCGGCCCTTACGAATTACAGCAAGGAGGAATGGGGATTGTTGGCCGATTACCGATATACCGCGAAAATAGGTTCTGGGGCTTTTCTGCTGTAGTGATTAAGCAAGATGCGTTCTTTAATAGTATTGGTGTTTATAATAATAAAAACAATAATTTTTACTTTCAATTTTCAAATGTTGATATAGCTACCGGAAAAGAGGAGTTTTTTTTAAAAGGCGATAGGGACTTTCTTGGTCAAGATCATCAATCTACATCTTTTGCTGGCACCAATTGGAAGCTTTATGTTATTAACGCTCACCAAAGGATAATCCCTTTTCAATTGATATATCCTTTGCTTTTTGGTATTGGTTTGGCCATTTTATCCAGTTTGCTGGTTGTTCAGGTAGTTAAAAAAACTACTGAGCTACAGAACCTGGTAGATAGTCAGCAATTGAAACTGATAAATACAGAAACAAAATTTAAAACAATATTTGATCAGGCAGCTATTGGTATAGCTTTAGTAACCCCAACTGATGGTAGGTTTTTACAGGTGAACAAGAAATTATGTGATATACTGGGGTATAAAGAATCTGAATTGCTGAATTTGAGCTTTCAAAACATAACCCTCCCAAATCACCCAAATGGAGTGAGGGCCGATGTTAAGTATTTTAATAATGGAAGTGTTAAAGAATATAGAGTTCAAAAAAAATATCTGCACAAAGAGGGGTACACAAAGTGGTGTAATATTGTGGAAACACCTTTGTGGAATGATAATGGTGAACCAACCAACCACATTGTAATTATTGAGGATGTTACTGATCGGAAGGCTGCTGAAAAGATCGTTCTGGATTCTCAATTGAGAATCGAATCTTTAATAAATACCATTGATGGGATTGTATGGGAAGCAGACCCCAATACTTTTGAATTTACATTTATTAGCAAAAAGGTTGAAGATATTTTAGGCTATTCTGTTGAGGAATGGTTGTCGTCTCCAACTTTCTGGGCCGATCACATTTACCCTGATGATAAAGACTGGGCTATTGAATATTGTACTGTTTCTACCAGAAAAAATATTCAGCATGACTTTGAATACAGGATGATTGCTAAGGACGGGACAATAGTGTGGCTAAGAGATATTGTAAACGTAATCTCTGAGAATAATAACCCAGTTTTATTAAGGGGTATAATGATTGATGTGGGAGAGAATAAACATGCCCAGGATGCCTTAAATCATTCATTTAACCTGGTTACAGAGCAAAATAAAAGGCTCCTGAATTTTTCGTATATCGTTTCTCATAACTTAAGATCGCATACTTCTAATATTCAGGCTATTACCAATTTAATAGGGCAGACCAGTTCTGAAGAGGAAAGGATTGAGCTGATTGAAGTACTTAAAACTGTATCAGGCCTGTTAAATGAAACCATGCTGAATTTGAATAAAGTAGTTAGCATCCAAACCAGTATAGATGTGATAAAAGAGCGGCTAAGTTTGAGTAATTACATTAATAAAACCATTGATATATTGAATGATCAAATCGTTTTAAAAAATGCCATTATTAAAAATAATGTTCCTAAGGATGTTATTGTGAATTATAATCCTGCCTATCTGGAAAGTATTTTATTAAATTTTATTTTTAATTCGATCAGATATAGCCATCCTGACAGAAATCCGGTTGTTGAATTGGATTCCTTTATTGAGGACTCCCAAACTGTTTTACAGATTTCTGATAACGGGATAGGAATAGACTTGGAGAAATATGGCGAAGAACTTTATGGATTGTATAAGACCTTTAATAAAAAGCCCGACTCAAAAGGAGTAGGGCTTTTTATTACAAAGAATCAGATTGATGCCATGGGAGGTAAAGTAACAGTAAGTAGTGTTGTAAATAAGGGAACTACTTTTAAAATATACTTTAGATAGCCTCAATGGCTGGTATTATTCTTTTTTAGTTTCTGCTGCCGCGGCTTCCGCTTTGGCTTTCTTTTTAAAGAAGCCTCTTAAAAGAAAATTATGTTGTAATGCTTCCAGATTTTCATCTAGCTTTTTGCTGCTGGTTTCCATGTTTAGCATAATTGATTTTACCTGCTCAGCAGTCTTTTGATCATTTAGCAATACACCAACTGCATTGTCTGTCTGTGTTAATTTTCCAGATGCTTTATTCAGGTTTTCTGTAAGTGTGGCTGCTGAACTTGCCGTTTTCTGTAATTCGTTTACAGAGGCCTGAAGTTTGGCAAAAACAGCAGTATCAGTAAGCAGTTTGTCGGCCAAACCACCTTTTGTATTTAATGTTTTTGAGAATTTATCCAATTCTGCTGCCATCTTGTTTGCCGATGCTGTGGTGTTCTTCAAGTTTACCACAATCGCTTTAAAATCAGTAGCTATCTGTTCGTCGGTAAGTAGTGCGCCTGCTGTGCCTTTTCCTTCAACAAGGCTTTTGGCAAGAATCTTAAAATCGGAAGTTACCTCTACCAGGTTTTTGTTGTTCACCTGGAATGTTTTCATGATGTCGTCTGTCGATAAAGTGGTATTCACTCTTAGCCTGTCTCCATCCTCTACAAATGGGAACTTTGGCGTTCCACCTGTAATTACGATGATTTTATTCCCAATTAGTCCATCAGAACTAATGCTGGCAGATGCATCCTTATGAATGTATTTGTGTGCTTCTTCTTCAATATTAAGGAAAACCTGTACCTGTGAAGTACCATAAAATTGGATCTTTTTTATTGTGCCTATTTTTACACCGGAAAACCATACATTATTACCGGTTTTAAGTCCTTGAATATCGTTGAAAACAACATCAACTGTAAAGCTCTTTACGAATGCTTTTTTCTGACTTCCCAATGTGAAAACCCCTAAAATAAATATCGCTATGCCCAGGAGAATAAACGCTCCAACTATAATCTTACGGCGTGTGTCTGTTGCCTGCATAATTTCTATTGAATAAAATTGTAATCGTAAAATGGTTTTACCCGTTCATCATTTGTATTAAACACGTCTTCGAAAGTACCCTGACGCTCAAATTTGCCATCCAGTAACATCGCTACTCTATTACCAACTGCTTTTGCACAGGTTAAATCATGGGTAATGATGATCGAACTGGTATGAAAGCGCTCCTGTACTTCATTAATCAGGCTATTGATTTCCAAACAGGTTATCGGATCAAGTCCGGCTGTAGGTTCATCATAAAGCATAATTTCAGGCCGTAAGATCAATGTTCTGGCAATACCTATCCTTTTTCTTTGGCCGCCTGATAATTCCGAAGGCATCTGGTTAATGGTATGGAGTAGTCCAACTGCATCCAGCATCTCTTCAACCGCACTGGTTATTTCTCCCTTTGTTAACTTTTTCTGATTTCTGATTAAAGGGAAAACCAGGTTTTCTCTAACAGTCATACTATCATACAATGCACTGTTTTGGAATGAAAATCCTACTTTTAATCTTAAAGCAAGCAGTTCTTTATAAGTGATCTGATCAACATGCTGGTTAAGTACCCTAACATCCCCATGGTCTGGGGTTAATAGGCCGACCACAATTTTTATCAATACAGATTTACCCGTACCTGACTTTCCAAGCACAACCAGGTTTTCGCGCTTATAAAGTTCTAAATCTACTCCCCTCAGTACATGGTAATTGCCGAAAGACTTATACAGGCCATTAATTTCTATTACTTTTTCTTGTTCAGACAAGGGCTTCTTTTCTTTCATAGTTTAAAAATTAAGTCCTGAATAAACCAAAAAACTGTACGGAAACTACTTCCTCGATAAATATAAGGAACATACCAATAACCACTGCCGAATTCGCCGCTTTACCTACACCTTCAGTTCCTTTTGATGAATTATATCCCTGGTAGCAACCCACCATTCCAATTGTAAAACCAAATATCACGGCTTTAATAGTAGACGCGGTAATGTCTAAAAAGGTAATCGATTCAAGAGACGATTGAAAGAATGCCTTTGCGCTTGTGCCTTCACTTAGAGAAACATTTAGTAATGCGCCCAGCATTCCAACCATAGCGGTATAAAAGGTAAGAATAGGAATCGTAATTGTTGATGCAAGCACCCTTGTTGTTACCAGAAATTTGAATGGATTGGTTGCCGATACTTCCATAGCATCTATTTGTTCTGTAACCCTCATTGAGCCCAGCTCGGCGCCAATACTAGATCCTACTTTTCCTGCTGCTATAAGCGAAGTTAGTAATGGCGCTAATGTTCGTAGCAGTGCAATACCTACTAATGATGGAAGCCATGAAGTGGCGCCAAATTCAGCAAGCGACGGTCTGGATTGCTTTGTAAATACGATACCTGTAATAAATCCGGTTAAAGAGATCAACGCTAAAGAACGATAGCCAATGTCATAACACTGTTTCATTAGTTCTTTTCCCTCGTAAGGAGGCAAGAAGCCTTCTTTAAAGAAGCGTCCAATAAACTGAAAAACGTCATAAAGCGTTATAAACGTCCTGGATAACTTACCAGGAGTTTTTACTTCATCATTTAAGGTTTCCTGGCTCTCAGCTTTTTTCTCCATGTATATGCCTTAATATCTATTGTTCGATTTAGAGTGTTATTATCAGGTTTCTGATAGCGATCACACACTATCAAATTATGAGCCATAATTATGCAAAACTAACATTCGGAAGCACAAAAAAATGTATGCTATCTTCTTTTTTACATGATTTTGGGCAAATATGCAGTATTTTTTGGGTGTTTTTGTCTTGTAAATGTCCCAATTATATAAACGATATACAGGTCAAAAAGGTTTTAAAAAAGAGACTGTATCATTAATCTAAATCATGCTATTTGTTTTGCGATCGTATTAATGATACAGTCACTTCTTTACATTATTTGCCTCCCGGAGGACAATTCCTTTGTAAGAATTCGGTGTAAGTAAGCGCAAGGTGCTCAGATGTGCCTTCGCCTTCGTTAATGCTATGGGTCCTGTTAGGGTACGACATCAGTTGAAATACTTTTCTATTCTTGATTAGTTCATTAATCAGCATCTCTGCATTTTGGTAATGCACATTGTCGTCACCGGTTCCATGTATGTATAAAAGCTTGCCTTGTAGGTTTTTAGCGTAAGTGATAGGAGAGCCTTTAACATAGGCCTCTTTAGTTTTTAATGGAGATCCCATATATCTTTCCTGATACACATTATCATAAGTTAACTGATTTCCTACTGCTGCAATAGCGATGCCGGTTTTGTATATTTCCGGATACTGGAACATTAAGTTTAAGGTTGATGAGCCGCCACCGCTCCATCCCCAAACAGCTACCCTGTTTTTATCTACAAACGGCCATTCCATTATTTTTTTTGCAGCCATAGCCTGGTCGCGAATATTTAAGGTACCTATTTTTTGGAAAACACTTTTACGCCATTCTCTGCCTTTGGGAGCAGGGGCGCCTCTGTTTTCAACAGAAATATAGATGTAGCCATCTTTAGGCATGTCACCAGCATAAAGCCAGTTGCGACCTGCACCATAAGTATCGGTTACAGTTTGCGAAGCAGGCTCACCGTAAACATAAAATACAACCGGGTACTTTTTTGTCTGGTCAAAATTATCCGGTTTCTTCATCCAGCCATCCAATTCAATTCCATCTTCAGTAGTTACTTTAAAGAATTCCACTTTGTTCTTTGGCGGTCTCATTCGTCCAAGCTGATTGGTAACACTACCTTCCATGGTCAATGGATTTAAGGTGGTAAGTTTCATCCATTCCGTAATTGGAGGTACTGAAGCACTTTGGTAAGTATGGCGCGCAAATACTCCATTTGGAGATATCTCGTAAGAGTGGGTACCTTTTAGTATAGAAGGGGTAACCATTTCTGCTTTTCCACCGCTAAGCTTAGTCTTAAACAAATATTTCTGGGTAGCATTTGTTGGAGAGGCAATAAAATAGATCTGACCGTTTTTCTCATCTATTAATGATTTCTCGATAACATCGTAATTACCTTGTGTAATCAGCGTATGCTTTTTACCATCTTTACTGATGCGGTAAAGGTGACGCCAGCCATCACTTTCACTCATCCAAATAAACTCTTTTCCGTCATTTATCCAGTCCCATCCCTTCGCTACATCAATCCATGCTTTATCCGTTTCGGTATAAATATTTTTTACCTGACCAGAGCTTGCATCAGCAACAAATAGTTTACTTACATTTTGTTCTCTGTTTAATTGTTGTAAAATCACTTCATTGCTAGAAGGGATCCAGTCCATTCTAGGAATATAATTTTGGATCTGATCGCCGGGTACTTCTAACCAGTTGGTTTTTGCTGAGGCGATATTAACGATACCGACTTTGCATGACGATGGGTTTTCTCCAACTTTAGGATATTCTACAGGGATAGTAAAAGAATAAATAGAATCTGTATTGTCTATCATCAAAAAGTTTTTGATTTTGGTAGCATCAATTTGCCAATAGGCGATAGATTGACCATCAGGGCTCCATCTGAATCCATCTCTGCAATCAAATTCTTCTTCATATACCCAATCAAAAGTTCCGTTTATTAATCTTTCAGTACCATCAGTAGTTAAGGCTTTACTCGTTTTGCTCGTTAAGTCATCAACATATAGGTTGTGCTTACTTACATAGGCAACCTTATTCCCATCAGGAGAAAACTTGGCAAACATTAACGAAGAGGCAGGTTTATCTTTTCCCACCTGAGTAAGTTGATTGGTTTTCAGATCGGCAACGAAGTAATCTCCACGTGTTTCATAGCGCCAAACCTTTTTACTATTGGTGTAAAGTAAAACTTTTGTGCCGTCTTCAGATATTTCAAAACTTTTGATCTCACCAAGTCCTGTATTACCGCTTGAATAAAGCAAGTTTCGGCTCACAATGGTTTTTCTTTCATTAAGAGGAAGGCTTATTGATACAATTTCACCTTGGCTCACCTCATAGTATGAATTGCCATCTTTTGCCCATTTGATATCCTGAGCATTGGCTTTTCCAAAAAGTCCTAAAACTAAGACTAAAGCCAGTTTAAAAAAAATGTGTTTGAAGTTCATTTTTATAGTTCTATAAATTGCTGATAAACGTTTTGTAGGTATGATTTGGCGGTGTTAAGGGTTTTTAAAGTTAGGTCCTTATCTTTAGGATTGCTGTTGTATAATATGGTCTTCCCCACATTGTCAAAAGTAACACATTGCTGGTTATCAATAAAGCCCATTCCATTATCCCAGCTAAAAAATGCAAAATGTTTTGCATAAGGGTTTAAGAGGTTCTTGCTCCACACAAATTCCTTTGCACTGATATCCAACTGGCCAAGTATTGTGGCAGCCACATCAGCCTGACTTCCTACATCTTCAAATTTTTTGCCCTTACATTCGTCTTTAATCACATCTCCATAGAATAATAAGGGTACATGATAACGTTGAGGAACATAAATTTCGTGACTATTTTTAGGTAAAAGGTGACCATGGTCTGCAATAAATACAAAGAGTGTATTTTTATACCAGTTTTCTTTTTTTGCATTGTTTAAATAAGCGTTGATACAGGAATCGGTATAATGTGCGGTGCTTTTAAATTTTGCAACGTTATCAGCCTGTCCAAACTTGTAATTGCCCGGAAGCGCATAAGGTTCATGATTGGTAAGGGTAAGCAGGGTAGAGAAGAAAGGTTGCTTTTCTTTATTAAGATCCTCAATCTGCCTGTCAAAAACCGCCTCATCAAATTGTCCCCATTTGGTTACTTTTCCACCTTTAAAATTATTTTTGTCAATCAACTTTTGGTAATTGTGACTTAAAATAAATGCCTTGTAATTGTCGAATTCGGATTCTCCACCATAAAAAAAAGAGGTTTGATACCCGTTTTTAAAAAATGGCTGAGAGATGCCGGGAATTTTCTGCATTTTTTCAGGCCATTTTACTATGCTGCCAGCGGCAAGGGTAGGGAAGCCAGCTAATGTGGCTACCAATCCTTTGTCAGTTCTGCTACCAGAGGAATAAATATTACTAAAAAGCACTCCTTTGTGTATTAGCGTATCAAAGTTAGGCGTAATACCATCCTCGTTGCCCAGTGTTTTGGTTAGATCTGCAGTAAAGCTTTCAATGATTACCAGAACTACATTTGGTCGTTTAGTGGTAAGTATGTTGATGGTAGTGTCCTTTGCCGGAGTATAAAGTTCCTTAATATTTGCATCGGCTGCTTGCTTGCTTAAATAGTTATAAGGGTTATTCTTGGTCATGCGGGCAGCAAGGGCGCTCGACAACAGGTTCCACTCTGTATTTACTGCAGCATGATTTAAAACCTGTTCTTTGGAAAAGTAGGCCATGCTTTGATTAATTGGAGACCCGCCTAACCCGCCACGTATCAAGAGAAAATTTAAAAAAACCAATATGATAACGGCAATTCCCCGTAACCAGATCGGACTAGCTTTAAAACTAAGTTTCCTAAGTACAACCCATCGTTGCAGAATAAAACCTATAACAATCAATAAAACAAGTAAAGATAACGTTAATCCGATAGGAGAGGATGCACTTGATGCAAGTGCTTCGTTGGGCGTTGAAATGGCAAAACCAACAGCTTTTGCGTTTATTTTGCTACCCCATTCCCGGTAAATATTGAAATTTACAACAGATACAATGCTGAATAATATGATCAGGATTTTGTTATAGATGGTAAGCCATTTTAATTCTACCACCTTGCGGCCATTTAAGAGCCAGTATATATAGCTGAAAAGAGGAATGACGAGTATGTACGCCGTCATCGACAGATCAAGCTTTAGGGCATGATAAAAACTTGCCATGATTTCCGATAAAGGAACCATGGCAAGTTTTTTTGAATTTATAATGATAAATGTAAGGCGGTCAACGAAAAAAAATAACAGCCAAAACAGAAAGAAGCGTGCAAAAAACAGGAAGCTTTTTAACATTTTACGCTATGTTATTGGCCACCACCTTGCATAGCTTTTAATTCTGCCATTGTTTTTTCTTCATAACCACTTGGTATAGTAAGGCTAAAAGGACCTACTTTTTCTTCTTTCAGACTTTTTAATGTTGCTACTGTTTTAAAACCATCTCTGATGTTGGTGTATTTTACAGGGGTACCTTTTATCTGATCAAATCCTGGAGGGGTAGCACCCGGTGTAACCTTTAAATCGGTAGTAACCCAAACTTCGTAGTTAGCACCATTGTTATCTTTATAAGTGTATTTTTCTGAATTAAAGCCTGCGATTGTTTGTTTTTCGCCTGTTGCTTTAAAGTCGCTGAATACCAGGTTTCCTGTTTGTTTGTCTAAATCTTCTTTAGACATTTTAGACGCATACTGTTTTTGGGCAACCGGAATATCTATAAGTACTAATGCAGTTCTGGCAGCTCCATCAGAAAATACCTTTATCATTGCAGGGCCCATATCCATTTCAATTTTAGATATATTGCCATTAAACTGAACTTTACTTTCGGAAGGAAGAACAGAAGGATCTATAACCTTCTTTTGATCATCTGTTAATTGATACTCAATTCCAAAGGTTAATGTTCCCTGATCTACAATTTTTTGAGCTTTAGCAACAATGGCCGTGCTGATTAAAATTACAGCTACAACACCGGTTTTGATTGATTTAAACATTTTCTGGTTTTTAGTTTTTTTATGTATTAGTATAGTTCTATTAGCATTTGTCACAATCAAAAGGTAATTACCACTTTATCTTTTCCTTGTTAATGAAAGAGGCAATTCCTTTTTTGAAATCATCAGTATCTCTTACCCTGGCATTTATCTGAACGGCTAGCGACAAGCATTTCTCCAATAAAGGATTTGTAGTCTGCCCGATTAGCTGCTTAGTTACCATTAACGAATTTGCTGAAGCTTCATTACACAAATTTAATGCAAAATCTTTCACTTTTTGACTAATCTCTTCTTTGTTTGTTACAAACGTTATTAATCCATGCTCAAGTGCCTCTTGTGCAGAAAAAAGGCTTCCTGTCAGTAGTATTTTTTTAGCAATAGTTTCACTTGTTTTGCGTAATAAAAAGCAGGATACTATAGCCGGAACAAATCCCAGTTTTACTTCAGTGTAGCCAAAATTGGCCTCAGGAACAGAAAATGTAATGTCGCAAACAGTTGCAAGTCCACAGCCTCCGGCAATTGCATGCCCTTCTACCTGAGCTATGACAACCTTAGGTAAATAATAAATGGTGGTAAACAGTCGCTTTAGGTTCTCAGAATCGGCAAGGTTTTCTTCATAAGTATTTAACTGCAATTGCTGCAAATAAGCCAGATCAGCACCTGCACTAAAAACAGCACCGTTAGCTTTTAAAACAATCACTTTTACGCCATCATCCTCTGATGCGCTGATGAACGAATCCGTTAACTGCTGAACAAGATCGGGATTTAATGCATTACGCTTCTCAGGACGATTTATAGCAATAGTTGCTATACGCTCACTTACTGAATATAAAACGAGGGGTTCTGTCATAATCTGTAAATATCTACTAAATCCTAATAAATAAGTAATTATTGGTGTTTTTTGTTCCTTTAAGGGGGCTACGTCTGTGGCATACAAATATTAGCGGTAGTGCATTACTTTGTCATAGAGACTTTTTAATTGAACGTCACCAAAACCATAAACGCTTTCTCTATTCCAAAATTCTTTGAACACTTTATGAAAATCAGTAGAAATATTTTTCGTGATGTCTTCAATAACTTTTTCAGGTCTTCCTGTTGTGCCATCTTTTGGAAAGCGGTCAACATGCGCCTTCACTACTTCTTGTAAATACGGAAAAACTAAAGATTGATGTTTTGAAAGATTTGTCAACTCTTCAAGATTGCCGTTTTTGTAAGCTTTCCATAATTGTTGTCCTAAATTTATGTCGGCTTCACTTAAAGGAAGTCTATTCGCATAACAAACTTTAAGTTCATCTGAATTTGCTGATCCAAAGCCATTCCAAAATTGTTTACTGGTTTTGTCTAAATAAGAAGTGTAAACAGCAAAAACTTTTTTCTTTATTGACAAACTATTGATAATTGAAATAACAAACCACATATTTACTTGACAAAACAAGTCATACTCAAACCAAAGATTAAACTCTGAATGATCGGGTGCATTTATTATTTTTTCAAATTCTTTTACAACAGAATTATTGTATTCGGTTTCAGTTATTCTCATGTATTTGGCTCTTGATTGCCAAAAGTCATGTAGGTTGTCTCCTGATAATTCTCCGTCAATAAGACCTTCTCTAACAACAATAACATCCCCTTCAATTTTTGCTTCTGGAAAACTATAAGCAAGGGAGTCGCCGTTTAAAATATTGTACACCATGACTGTAAGATTCTTTTGAGGCTTATTTACATTGCAGATATAAAGATATAAAAAATGGCTGCCATATTTTCTCCTACATCACCATTAGTCAAAGTAAATTGTTCTCCAATGCGATTGAGGTAGTTAAACAAGATTCATAGTATGAAAAGCAATCCAAGTGATTGGGATTTAGGAATAAGGAACGGTATAGATTGTAATAATTATGTGTTTGAACATGAAAACTAAACCAATAATGTAAACCATAATGGAATTAATCATATATTAATTTTTTTTTAATGCTAATGCATTAATTAGTAAAAAAGATTACACACAAACCAAATATTAAACAACCAATGTTCACCAACCTAAAAACAATTATTGTGGCTTATGCTTTACTTATGGGCATAACCATATCTGCATTCTCGCAAGAGAAAGATTTGAAATTATGGTATAAATCTCCGGCAGGATCTGTTTGGGAAGCTGCTCTTCCAATAGGAAATGGAAGACTAGCCGCCATGATCTATGGAAATACTGCCCACGAAAAGATCAGTTTAAACGAATCTACAGTATGGAGTGGGAGCCCAAATCGCAATGACAACCCCGATGCTTTGGGTGCTTTACCAGAAGTGAGAAAACTACTTTTTGAAGATAAATATGTGGAAGCCAATGCGCTTGCTGAAAAGGCTATCCAGTCTAAAAAGAACAACGGAATGAAGTATCAGCCAGTGGGCGATTTAAATCTGAACTTTCCGGGGCATGAAAACTTTTCGAACTATTACCGCGAGCTAAATCTTGCTGATGCCGTAGTTAAAAGTACTTACGTAGTTAATGGAGTTAATTATACCCGCACCATTTTTTCTTCTATACCAGATCAGGCAATAGTAGTCAGGTTAACCGCGAGTAAGCCAGGTAGCATAACGTTTAACGCATCAATGGCAACTGAGCACAAAGGGTCTGCTAAAGCTATTAATACAAATGAAATACACTTGTCGGGAATAAGCAGCGACAGAGAGAACGTTCCAGGTAAGGTTAAATTTAATGCAATAGCAAAAGTTAAAAATGAAGGTGGACAGCTTTCTTTATCAGATGATCAGGTTAGTGTTAAAGGAGCGAACAGTGTTACCATATATGTTTCTATTGCAACCAATTTTGTGAACTATAACGACATCAGTGCTGATGAAAACAAACGCTCTGGAACCTATTTGAATGCTGCATTAAAGAAAAGCTATCCTCAGCTATTGAAGGATCATGTTGCAGCTTATCAAAAATATTTTAACCGTGTAAAAATTGATCTTGGTAAAACAGATTCTATTAAGAATCCTACAGATGTTAGGTTAAAGGACTTTGCAAATGGCAATGACCCTCAATTGGCAGCTATTTATTATCAGTTTGGTCGTTATTTATTGATCTCGTCTTCTCAGCCAGGTGGCCAGCCTGCCAACCTGCAAGGAATTTGGAACAATAAAATGGATCCGCCATGGGGAAGTAAATATACCATTAACATTAATACTGAAATGAACTACTGGCCAGCTGAAGGGACTAACCTGACCGAAATGCATAACCCGCTGATAGAAATGGTAAAAGACCTTTCTCATACAGGGCGCGAAACTGCAAAGGTTATGTATGGCTCCGGCGGTTGGGTAACACACCATAACACGGATCTTTGGAGAATAACCGGCCCGGTTGATGGTATTTATTCTGCAATGTGGCCTATGGGCGGAGCGTGGTTAAGTCGCCATGTTTGGGAAAAGTATTTATATAACGGAGACAAAAAATACCTTGCCACAGTATACCCGGCATTAAAAGGTGCGGCAGAGTTTTATTTGGATTTCCTTGTAGAAGAACCAGTTCATAAATGGATGGTGGTATCGCCCTCTATGTCGCCAGAAAATGCACCAAGAGCTCATAAAGGTAAATCTATAGCCGCTGGTGCAACTATGGATAACCAGCTTGTGTTTGATCTGTTCTCTAACACCATAAGAGCTGCCGAGGCACTAAATACGGATAAAGATCTTGTAGCTAAAATTAAGGCCATGCGTAATAGGCTTGCCCCAATGCAGGTAGGGCAGTACGGCCAACTGCAGGAATGGATGCAGGATCTGGATGATCCTAATGACAAACACAGGCATGTTTCTCACCTTTTTGGTTTGTATCCTGCAAATCAGATTTCTCCTTTACGTACTCCTGAATTGTTTGACGCTGCGCATACCTCATTGATCCAGAGGGGAGATGTTTCTACAGGATGGTCTATGGGATGGAAGGTAAACCTGTGGGCCAGATTACAGGATGGTAATCATGCTTATAAACTAATTAGAAACCAGCTTACGCCTACAGGATTAAATAAAGGTGGTGAAAACAGTGGCGGGGGAACGTACCCTAATTTGTTTGATGCACATCCTCCTTTCCAGATAGATGGTAATTTTGGATGCACGGCAGGTATTACTGAAATGTTATTACAGGCCCACGATGGCTCTATCCAACTGCTTCCGGCGATGCCTGATGAATGGAAGGACGGAAGTATTAGTGGGTTAAGAGCTCCAGGAGGTTTTGAAATTGAGAACATCACCTGGAAAAATGGAAAATTGAGCAAGGTTACCATTAAATCAAAACTTGGTGGTAATTGTCGCTTACGTGTTCCTAATGTGCTAAAAGGAAACTCTCTTAAACCCGCAAAAGGAGATAACCCAAATCAGTTTTATCAGATTGATAAAATAGCTACACCAGTTATATCTGCTAAGGCCAACCTGAATAAGCCATCCATTAACGAAACCATTCTTTATGATTTCGATACCACTGCTGGTAAAACATATACTTTCATTAGTGAGTAATTTAAAAGATGAAAATGTTATTTAGTCTATTACTTGCACTTTGCTTTTATACTAACTCTAATGCGGTTACTAAAGTAGCCTGCATTGGAGCAAGTATAACTTATGGGGCAATGGTGGAAAACAGGGAGCAAAACTCCTTTCCGGCTCAGCTTCAAAGATATCTGGGAAGCAGTTATGCCGTAGAAAACTATGGTGTAAGTGGTTGTACGCTTCTGCGAAACGGGGATTCACCATATTACAAAACCAATGAGTATCAGAAAGCTTTAAAGCGTAATCCTGATATTGTGGTTATTGATCTTGGTGGAAATGATAGCAAATTGATTAACAGATCCAGATTAAATGAATATGAGCAGGATTACCATGCTATGATTAAATCTTTTAAAGATTTGCCTTCCCATCCACGTATTATATTGCTGTTACCTGTAGTGTCTTTTGTAGCGGATACAGCAGGAATATGGGATCCTGTGATTGTAAAACAGATTATCCCAAAAATAATGAATGTGGCCAATGAGAATAAAGTGGAGGTTTTAGATATGCATGTTTTGTTGATAGATAAGCCTGAACTTATGCCAGATAAAATACATCCTAATGCAGAAGCATCCAGAATTATGGCGAAACGTATATTTAGAAAGATCAAGTTTAATAAATAACACTTAATGAAAAATATACTATTTTTAAAAAAACAAATTAATTGTATATTTCCAAACACTTAATCTATCCCTTAAGATGATTTTGCTAACCAAATAACCATTATATTATGAACGAAAACATTAACAAGAGTGCCTTATTCAACGGGAGTTGCTTTGCCGTGATCACCACAGCTTTTACCTTCTCTATCAGGGCGGGTATTTTACCCCAGCTCGGAGCGCAATTTAACCTGACTGCAGAACAGCTTGGATTTATCAACAGTATGTTCTTTTTAGGATTTCCGATCTCTATGATCATTGGTGGGTTGGTTTATCACACTTTTGGGCCTAAAAACATTATGAAAGCTGCATTTGTCGCCCATACTATTGGTATCTTATTGACCATATATGCCGGAGGATATGTAGGGTTACTTGTTTCTACACTTTTTATAGGATTTGGTAACGGATGTACAGAAGCGGCTTGTAATCCTTTGATTGCAGATGCATATGCAGGTCCAAAAATGAATAAAATGCTAAGCAGGTT
>NZ_JABMKW010000002.1 GCF_013204795.1 Pedobacter panaciterrae | reverse complement strand
AACCTGCTTAGCATTTTATTCATTTTTGGACCTGCATATGCATCTGCAATCAAAGGATTACAAGCCGCTTCTGTACATCCGTTACCAAATCCTATAAAAAGTGTAGAAACAAGTAATCCTACATATCCTCCGGCATATATTGTCAATAAGATACCAATAGTATGGGCTACAAATGCAGCTTTCATAATGTTTTTAGGCCCAAAAGTGTGATAAACCAACCCACCAATGATCATAGAGATCGGAAATCCTAAAAAGAACATACTGTTGATAAATCCAAGCTGTTCTGCAGTCAGATTAAATTGCGCTCCGAGCTGGGGTAAAATACCCGCCCTGATAGAGAAGGTAAAAGCTGTGGTGATCACAGCAAAGCAACTCCCGTTGAATAAGGCACTCTTGTTAATGTTTTCGTTCATAATATAATGGTTATTTAGTTAGTTCTAACAGCATCCTTGTTAGCACGGCCATTGGACGCATCAAAAGTTATATCATTGGCTTATAAGCTATTCACCTGATATTACCACCTGAATAGCTGCATATTTTCTTTATTTATTTGGGTTGAATTAAAATATTAGTATTTGGTTAAACGAAATTAGTAAAATATTTAATTTAGGCAATCGATTGCTTAAAAATATTTAGCTGTAATTTCCTCAACCAGATATTACAATAGCTGATCGGTTCATTTTTATCTCCATGGCTCAGTTATAAGGCCATTCTGTACTTTCTTCCCTAATGGGTCGCTCCACTAGCCAACGGGAGAGGCGGAAGTAAGTACGGCAGAGCCAACACCGCCATTGGAGTAATACAAATAGAAGTGCGTCTTACCATCTGCTTCCAGTCAGGATATAATGGAAAGGCGCCCAGGAATTTGTACTCCATGGTGCCAGCTTTGCTGTATTTATGAAGTGTAAGTCTTGCCGGTATTCTTGTCTGTGAGTAAGTGTTTATATTGAACAAGGATATAGTCAAAAATTGCTTAATTTTTTTAACGCCTTTAACCTACATTTTTAGAAACGCCCATTGCTGGTTACGTCCTCCATAATAGTCCCATTGATTAGCACTGCCGCCGTTGTTCAGGGAATATCCTGAAATTTCCAGCGCCTTTCCACTATTTACATTGATCAATTTATAGTATCCGTTGTCAGTTGCCTGAATTGACCATTTTTGATTATTTCCGCCTGAATAATCCCACAAATCTGCCTGACCACCGTTGGCTATTGACCAGCTATCGATCTCCAAGCACTTTCCTGAAGCATGCATTGGTGTTAACCTGTAATAGCCACTACCTGCATCTTCAACTTTAAATTGTTGATTTGCTCCGGCTAAATATTCCCATTGATCGGCCAATGTATGGTTAGCGGTGCCCCATCCGGCGAACTCTAGTGCTTTAAAACTATTTCTATTCATAATCTGATAGATACTTCCTACCTGAATGCCAGGTGAGGTACCGTTTTGTTCCCCCTGCACAAGAGCGGCTAAACCTTGTTGATCGCCCACAGTGTTTGTTTGCCTGTTCAGGATTGCCCCAGTGTCCCAATAAAATGGAAGAATACCGCGTGACAAAGCCTGGCGTGTAACCTGATTTAAAAAATATGCTCTGGAAACCTGATTGAGCGTTAGCGCATCACCTGTGAGTGACGACCGGGTATATGCTCCATATTCTCCTAAAACCACAGGAATGCTTTGGTCAACAAACTTTGTTTTCATCGATTGGAAATACGCGCTTAGGTCGGCCTCCTCTCCCCAGTTGGAATTTCGTGAAGGATCTGTGGTGGAATGATATCCCGATCCCCAATAATAAAACATATTACCCCATGATTGGTCTGAACACGGTCTAAACGACCAAAAACAGCGATATCAACCATAATCCGGCGTAAATATTTAGAAAAAATAAATCTCATAATACATATTTACCACATTAAAATTCATCCCTCCTCGATTAGGCGGACATCTAAAGGTCTGGGAAAGTAAAAGAATTGATTACCAGATTAGTTTGCCGGAGCTGGTTGATCTGAAATATGAAAGTAATCAAAGTCGGCATACCCACCTGTCTGTTTTTCGGCATAATTAAACAGCGCAAACCGGTATCCCATAAAGTGCGGGATGGTATAAGCCATTTTTAATGAGCTTCCGATTTTCTTCCAATGCTTTCCATCAAGGCTATACCTAAAGCTGGCAAGGTCTCTCCTTTGGCTAAAATCACAATGTACGCTAAAATAGATGGTGTTTTGCTTGAACGGAATCCGTTCATTTTCGATAGGCTCGCCTGTTCCAGCATCTATGATCACAATATATTTATCACCTCCTTCTACCCTCACACCAATCAGTCCGTACTTTTTTTGCAACAAACCCAACCCAGCAAAATCACCATCCTTCAGCTTAGATACATCAAGCAAGGTCACTGCGGTTGAAAAAGGGACAGTTGTGCGTTGCGTTAATGTATTTCTGGCTGACAAAAAATCATGATCCAATCGTCCATTGGTCAATCTCAAATGGCCTTTTCTCTTTCTCAGCGACCAAAGCCGCGCATCAGGGTTATGGTTCCATTGCCAGACAAGGGGCAAATCAGCTTCACTGGGTTTTCGGTTAAATTCATCAGAGGCGACAATACCCGGAATCAAACCCTTATCCGCTGGTAAATCCAGGGTGTCCGGAACTTTTCCGTCTATGCCCAGGATTGGCCATTCATTTTGCCACTTAACAGGAACTAAATAAGGAATACGGCCCACCGCACCGAAATCACGAAAAAGGTAAGCATACCAATCGCCATTTGGCATATCGATAAGCCCACCCTGAGCCACACCCAAATCCTGCAGGCCAATTTTCCCCTCATAAGGACCGGTTATCTTATCTGCTCTATGGATCACTACCGTTCGCATACCACCTCTTGGCCAAGTAATGTTAAACAGATAGTATTTACCCTTAACCTTAAACAATTGCGATCCTTCAGCCGGCAATCCAATCTTTTCCCCAGAAGGAAGACTGGCATTTTCTATAATAATACGTTCAGGAACAGCAGGATCAGGACCTGATAAATCAGGCTTCATTTCAACTAACCTGATCTTTCCTCCGCCATAAACCATATAAACTTTGCCGTCGTCATCAAAAAACAGGGAATGATCATGAAATCCTGGCTTAAAAGCCTTTACTTTCCAGGGACCTTTTTCTACATCCTTTGTACTATAGATATACGTTTTTCCGGTAGTCTGGGCAAATGTACTTACGTAGAAAACCCCATTATGATAACGCATACTGCTTGCCCAGGTTCCCTGACCGTAAGCCTGCTTACCGTTTTTTAGGTTGAGTTCATCTACGTCCGCGAGTGTATCATAGACATAATTTACAATACTCCAGTTTATCAAATCGCTGGACTTCATAATCGGAACGCCGGGGCTCATGTGCATTGTGGTGCTACTCATGTAGTATAAATCTCCTACACGCACCATAGACATATCGGGTACATCTGCAAAAATAATGGGATTTTGTGCCTTTAGCTGTTGAGCAAATACCGAGTGAAATAAACAATTTAATGTAGTTAAGATCACAAAGGCAATTATATTTCTCATCTTGTCAGGGTTATGTGTTTGGTAATTTTATACTAGAAAGAAGCGGTATCTACCGGTTTAAAAAGCATTTGAGAAAACATATACAATCCATTTTTCCAAACCTTAAAATCATGAAAGCCCGGTTCAATAAAATAGATGTGAGGTACTTGATTTTGAATAAGATAATCGTGGGTACGCTTACTGTAAATGATTAGATTATCACTTGCTCCGCAGGATATAAATAACAGTTTAAGCATTTCTTTTGCTTTGGCAGGATCAGGCACCAGGTCCTGAGGGACTCTGGTATTTGGTGCTGAGGAAAAACCACCAACCCATGCAAATTTTTGAAGATTCCCTAACCCAAAATTTAACGATTGCCCTCCGCCCATGGATAGTCCCGCAATTGCACGGTGCTCAGGGTCTTTATGTGTTCGGAACTTCTTTTCCACAAAGGGAATCAGATCGTTTAATAGATCTTTTTCGAAAGTTGAAAATGCATCAATCTTATCTTTGGACATGACGTTTCCAATTGCACGGTCATCTTTCATGGCGCGACCGTTAGGCATTACAACAATCATAGGCACTAATTTCCCTGCTGCATAAAGGTTATCTAGTATGACCTGTGGCTTCCCTCCATTTAACCATTCCCTTTCATCTCCACCAATCCCGTGGAGTAAATACAAAACAGGATACTTCTTGTTCTTTGTATAACCCGGAGGGGTGTAGGTTATCGCCTTTCTAATGGTGCCTACAGTTTCAGAGTAATAACTGATCGTGTCTATTTTACCATGTGGTATGTCCACATTTACAACGTCAAAACCAGGAGAAGCTGGCTCGACAATTTGTTGTGAAGAAACAGGCATGCTGAACAAGAACAACATCCCGGCAAGTAACATCTGCCTTATACTTAAGTGTCTATTCCATTTAATCATAATTGTTTTTTTTAGCGGTTTATTTCCTATGAACTATTTTTAAATTACTATTTTTTGAACTGTCATCCAGTAATGACAGCATTTTGGTAGCGTAGCGTTTACCCAACTCTCTATATCCAGCGGCGTTAAAATGTAATTTATCCGCAGCAGCCGTACATCCTTTTGACGAGATGACATATGAATTTAAAATGGTCTGAGGCAATTTTCCAATCGTGGCATTCATACCCGCACAAATACCCCCCTGATCAGCATGCACCATTTCTCCGACGAGTAATGGTATTGAGTTCTCTTTGAGGTTCAAATCTCTCAGCAAATTATCATAAACAGCTTTAACTTTCTCTACCCATAATGTGTCACCCGTATTAGATTCGCCCTGATGTAACAGAATCCCCTTTATTACCCCTTGTTTTTGGGCAATTTCTGCCAACTCAACTAAACGCCCATAAGGATTCCCTCCATATTGATTGATCATTCCGATCATCCAACCTGGAGCAGTAGCGCTATAAGATTTGTACCCTTCCTTATCAAATAATTCAATTTTGCACCCACCAACTGCAACATTAATCACTCCCACTTTTATATTCTTGGGAAGATTAGAAACCATCGTTTTTCCAAAATAATCAGCTGGCGTTAAACCCGTATTGCACCTGCTTAAAGGGGGCATTGCGGTATACCAGTTTCCCTTCCTTCTGTTAAGATCAAGGCAGTCCACTGCTTGCAATACTTTGAAACGGTTACTTATGCTTATTGTATCCTGAGCTTCGAATTTGGCATTCCCCTCCATATTAGATTGACCAAAACACAGATAAATATGAAAATCCTTATCTTGTGCGTAGCTTTTATTTAAACTTAGCAGAAACATAATCAAAAAGAGACCAACTCTCTTTATTTTCAATGTGGATGAACCAAACACTGAAATATTTTTACTTCTCATCATGATAATCGTTATTGTTGTTAAACCAGCCCTACCTGTTCTATAACCCCGTGCATATGAGCAAAGACACATGGTTAAGCGTACCATAAAACTATATCATGCAGGCTCTTTTACAGGGAAGTTTTGGACATTATTGTAGCAGAAATGTTATAGCAATAAAATTTATGGTAGAAATACGGGCTGCGTTAATAAACCGGGATCAAACAATTAAGGTTTACAAGGATTTAACTTCTCCAACCAAGCCAACATCCGCTTTTCGCTTTAAATGGATATATTCAGAGGGCTGCATATTAAATTTGGCTTTAAAAGACTTTGCAAAATAGTTTGGTGTAGCAAAACCCACCATATAGGCAATTTGGGAAACATTCAAATCACTTTTTTCGAGTAACACAGTGGCCTTGTCCAGCTTAACAGACCTGATGTATTCCACCGGAGATTGTCCGGTTAATTCCAAAATTTTGTGGTATAAGGATCCCCTGCTCATACCAACATGTTTGCTAAGGTCTTCAACAGAAAGTTTAGGATTATTCAGATTTTCTTCAATGTACAAGGCAACCTTATTCAATAACCTGTCGCTATGCGATTCTATGATCAATTCGGGTGCCTGAACCTTGATCTGCTTGGTATAAGTTTCTTTGAGTGTCTTATTCAGTGCCAGGAGATTCTTAATTTTAGCATTAAGAATTTCAAAATTAAATGGCTTGGTCAAGTAGTCATTAGCACCTGTTTTCAGCCCTCTGATCTGTTCTTCTTCGCCAGTTAAGGCTGTCAGCAATATGATCGGGATGTGATTGGTTCTTTTATCTGACTTAACTTTATAGCACAACTCAATTCCATTCATGTAAGGCATATTGATGTCACTTACGATAACCTGAGGATGATGTGCCAAAGCCTGTTGCCACCCTTCCTGTCCGTTACTGGCCTCATAGATCCTATAAAAGGGCTTTAAACCGTCTTTAAGATAAAATCTAAAATCCTCGTTGTCCTCTACCAATAAAATTGAAGGGATTTCGATACTGACTTGGATTTCTTGCTTAGCGCCGGTGGCTTCCTGCCCGTTTTCGGATCGCGTTGGGCCCGAAAAATCCAACTCCAGTTCATCGTCAGCCATCGTTGTTGAAAAAGGAAGGTTAATGATAAAACTGCTTCCAAGCCCAGGTTCACTTTCAACAACTATATTCCCGCCATGCATTTTAATAAATTCCTTGGCAATGGACAAGCCAATGCCACTTCCCTGATTCAAAATGGAGGCTGTGGTATCGATTTGAAAAAACCGTTCAAATATTCTTTCTTTATTTTCCCCAGAGATGCCAATACCCGTATCGGAAACCCTGATCATAAGACAAGATTCAGTGCCGATGAGCGGATCGTTTTTTTCTAATTCCACGGATATTGTACCACCAACCGGAGTAAATTTAAATGCATTAGACAGGAGATTGAATAATACACGTTCTATTTTATCCTGATCAAAAGAGGTATAAATACAATTGAAGCGGCTCTTAAATAAAAGCTGAATCTGCTTCCGTTCACTAAGGTCATTAAAGGGTTCCAAAACTTCTTTGATAAAGGAAACCATATCTCCATCAGAAAGGTTTAACCTTAATTCCTGGTCTTCCATTTTCCGGAAATCCAGAATTTGATTAACCAGATTGAGCAAGCGTCGGGTATTTCGTTTGATCATATTTAAAGGGTCGGCAATTTCAGCAGCTCTCTTTTCCGTCAACAGTTTGTCAATAGGCCCGATAATTAGCGACAGCGGGGTACGGAACTCATGACTCAAGTTGGTGAGAAATTTGATCTTCAGTTTATCTAATTCGCGTAAGCGTTCGGCCTCCTTGCGTTCCTGTTCAATTAGCTGCTCTGCTTTCATTTTTTCCTGAATCACCGCAAATTTCAGTTTGAGCTTTTGAATTCCCCTGTGCCTGATATAAAGAAGAGTGCCTACAGCCAAGCAGAAGTACAAAACATATGCATACACGGTGCGCCAGAATGGTGGCAGTACATGTATTTTTATTGCGGTTTCGCCAGCGTTCCAAAGCCCATCGTTATTACTGGCTTTTACATGAAAGACATATTCACCCGGATCAAGATTAGTATAAGAAGCAGATTTAGAAGTCCCCCCATCGACCCATTCATTGTCAAAACCCTCTAAGCGGTACAAATATCTGTTCTGCTCAGGCGCGGTGTAGTTTAAACTTACATAGCTAAGGGTAAAATTTTGCTTATAATCCAGATAAATATCCTTTACAACTGAAATATGCTCCCTAATCGGACCATCTGCTGAGGCTACAACTGAGGCATTGGCTACTTTCAGATCTGTAAAAAGGACTGACGGCACGTTTTTATTTTTCTTAAAATACTGGGGGTTAAAATAATTAAAGCCATCGGCACCTCCAAAATAAATATCCCCGTCAGAAGAAATGAAGCCTGCTCCCAATACAAAATTATTGTTCTGTACACCATTGTAAATGGTGTAGTTGGTGAATTTATTCGTTTTACGGTCAAAGCTGCTAATTCCTTTATTTGTGCTGACCCATATTCGTCCCTGCTTATCCTCCACTATTGCATAAACAGTTGCATTGTTCAATCCATCCTTTTCAGAGAAAGTGATAAATTGATTCTTACTACGATCAAATAAGCTCAGGCCACCGCTAAAAGTTCCAACCCAGATATTCCCCAGGCGGTCTTTCATTACAGACAAAGTAAGGTCATTGGGAAGCTTACTATTTGCCTTATTATGAACAACAAATTTGTTGCTGTCAGGATTATATACGGCAATTCCAGAGCCATAAGAGCCAATCCAGATCTGGCCACTGTTATCTTCTTCAATAAACCTGATAAAGTTATTTCCGGGATAATCGTGCTCATTTATGGCTCTCGGATTATTACAATATTTCACCAGCACTTCGTGGTCGGCACCTATCACATTAACCCCCCCGCCGTTCGTGCCCACCCAGATTTTGCCTTTCTGATCTTCCTTAACACAAAATATATCATTTGAATTCAGTGCATCCGGACGATCATGATGGGTAATCTGCTGAAATTTTCCGGTTTTTAAATCCATGATCACCAGGCCACTTGCATAGGTTGCGAGATACAATTGCTTAGACCTGGTTATTTCCATGTTCATGATCGAAATATTGCTTAGGGTAGCCCCGTTTAACAAAGGAAAATTAAACCTTCTAAATAGTTCGGTTTTTCGATTGAACAAATTAAGTCCCCCACCATCTGTTCCAACAAAAATCTCGTCATTGTTATATTCAGCAAATGAAGTAACGATAGAAGCATTTAATCCCTTCAAATTGAAAATATTACTTTGTTTTAATTGAAAAAGATTAAGATTGGTATCGTATTTATTGACCCCTCCCCGGTATGGTCCCAGCCAGTAAATACCTTGATTGTCTATATAAATGCAATTTATTGACCTCCCGGTAAGGCTGTATATATCCCTGGAATCTGCATTGTACCTTTTAAAAATCCCAGTTTTGATATCGAGAATACTTAAACCATCATCCGTCCCAACCCAAAGCTGACCAGTACTGTTCGCCGCTAGACTCATCACAATATTATTGCTTAATGTATTTACATCCTTGCTGTTATGTCTGAAGTTTTTAAATCCTTTTCCGTCTGGTTGTAGACGGCTGAGGCCATTTTTTGTGGCAAACCATAAATTTCCGGTGGGATCTTCTGTAATCGACGACACATAATTGTCACTTAGACTTGAAGAATCCGAAGTGTCGTTTTTAAAATATTTAAATGAGTTACTTTGTCTTTCGTATAAATAAAGTCCATTGTCAGATCCGATCCACATTCTGTGTTTACTGTCTTCATAAAGACAGTTGAGCACGATAGAAGGAACTGGTTGCCGGAGGCGGGGGTTGATCGCTAACTTCGTAACTTTTTTAGTCTTTGGATCAAGAACATCTAAACCACCATAACTAGCGACCCATACTTTCCCCTTATAATCGCTATAAATTGCACGTACATTGTCGTGACTCAGGCCTTCAGGTGTATTTGCTGGAAAAGTAATAAAGGAATTTTTCTTCCTGTCATATAAACTCAGGGAACCTCCGGAACTTCCGATCCATAGGTTTCCTGATTTGTCTTCATGCAATGCCCGGACATCATTTGCTTGTACTCCAGAGGAATCATCAGACTTATATTTGTAAACAATGAAGTTGGTCCCATCAAATTTATTCAATCCGTCCTCGGTCGCAAACCACATCAATCCGTATCGGTCTTTTAAAATTGCATTGACCATATTGGATGAGAGTCCATCTTTTGTTTTCAATGCAGTAAAGTTCACTTTTTGCCGTTGTGCATATCCTGCTGAGAATGTCAAAAGCAAAAAGAAGAAACAAAAACAAAATTTCTTAAAAATAGCCTGGTTCAACATGGTCTTTGGTTACCTAAATTTATTTAAATAAGTATACCAGACAGCATAAATTTGGATCCGCTCCAAATTAAATAACTGTTAAGCGCTATAATTCCGATTGATATTTATCCTTCAGCGGAAATGGTTACAAGTGGTATATTTGGTTTCGTTAACGAAAGTAACAACAATATAGACATCCAATGGCAACAAATGTCTTTTTTTTGGCTACAAAAGTTTAAAATAGTGCGCTGGAAATTGAATCATTTAAAGTTTATAACTTCAGCGTAGGCTTTTTTTCGTTGAAGTTTCTGATCAAATAATAAGGGATAGTTCTTCCTACCCTGTACCGGATAATAGTCAAGCCAACTGTACCGGTCTGAAACATTCCAGAACGTCACGCTGGTAATGTGCTTCTTGTATTCCCTAAAGATTCGGAAAATTTTGGCGTACTGATCAGCTTGTTTTTGTTCCAGCTCTGGGGTCAAATACTCAGTTTCTCCCTCCCTTTTTTGTCTTTTATGTTTTTCCCATGGATAAATTGACATGTCGAGTTCTGTAAAATGGATTTGTAAACCTAAAGATGAATACAATTCAATTGCCTCACGCAATTCTTTTTCAGATGGCTCAAAAATTGACCAGTGGGCTTGCAACCCTACCCCATGAATAGGAACTTTTTGCGCAATCAGCTTTTTGAGCAGCCGATAAATTTTATCGCGTTTAACCGGTCGCTCTGTATTGTAGTCATTGTAAAAAAGTAAAGCATCCGGATCAGCAGCATGAGCATATTCAAATGCCTTTGTTATATATTCTTCACCACATATCTTATACCACAGGGAATTTCTGATAAACTCGTCATCAGCATCGCCTATTGCTTCATTGACAACATCCCATGCGTAAATCTTTCCCTTATATCTTTTCACCACTGTAGTGATGTGCTCTTTAAGGCGCTTAAGGAGCACATCCTTTGTAACAAGATGACCCTCTTTGTCCTTAAACATCCAATCGGCAACTTGCTCATGCCAGCATAAATTATGTCCGCGAATCTTTAGCCCGTGATTTTGAGCAAAGTTGACTATGGAATCTGCATCACGCCAGAAATAAAAATCCTCATGAGGATGTATGGCTTCCATTTTCATCGCATTCTCTGGGGTGATGCTGTTAAATTCTTGTAAAAGAAGTTTCGCTTCATCGCCCGATAGAGTTTTGCGGCTCACAGCAACACCGATAGGAAAGTAATCTTTGTAGTAATCCCTAAGTCCTTTAATAGTCAAAGGCTTTTGACCAAATGTCCCGCAACTTATCGAGACTCCCAGAATAAGGAGGACCAATGCCAGTGTCTCTGTCTTTAATTTATATATTTTCATGTGATTTAAAATAGGTGCCAATGGCTATTGAGGTCTCTCTGCGAGTTTTTGTAGTCTACCAGAAAACGGCTAATCATTTTCTGTCGATGGATGCTTAAATAAAGCCATAGTTGTTTTTATAAATCCATATTTAAGGTTCCTAATCAATTAGCTACTTTTTAAAGGTACTGTCATTCCCGCTATAGTCAAACCACTTATAGATGGCCTTATTGTCGGTGATTTGCCCATCAGCTGTAGCATACATACCATATAATACACCAACAAAGCCCTTTGCAACGGCCGTACTTAAATACTTACCGTCAATTTTATCGGCTAAGGGTTTCCATTCATTTTCTTTCAAAGCATACCAAAACGAGTAAACATCGCGTTCGGAGTTCACTTTAAAATATGCAGTCTTTTGAAAAGACGGTAGGGCAACCTGCTTTAACAAATCCATTTTATCAGTGGTGGGATTACCTTTGAACAATTGAATTACATCTTTACCATTATCGTGGGATTTGCACATAAAGTAGAAGTGGTTTTCATTTTGAAAAATCACTATTCCAGCTTTTTCATTGGCCAGTTTAGTGGAAAAATTCATTTCGGTTGAGGCCGAACTTGACAAGTGTTGCTGTCTTCTTCCAATAAAAGCAGGATTTCCTTTTTCTAAAATTGTCTGAGGAAGCAGCTTAATCGTAAGTGCATTTTTATTTTCTTTAAAATTATACCATGAGGGATTGTGTGTTCGTAAAAATAAAAACTCGGTATTAAGGGTATCTTTAAATGGAACTCTAAAGTTAAAGTTTCCGGTAACTGGCAATTGATTGTTTTGCTTATCTTCTTTCCAGTTCACTTTATATTCATATTGCACTTCTTCATGGTCTGGATTGATAATTGGCCAATCGGCTATCCATTTTACAGGGGCTATAAACGTTTCCCGGCCAGTATTATAAAAGTCTCCTTCATAGGGACGCACGCCTAAAAAAACAGCGTAGGTATTCCCATCTGGTCCTTCTACCAAATCTGCATGACCAACTGATGATATAGGATTTTTCCGCTTAGGATCCAGATGCCTTTGAGTCAAAATAGGATTCTTTTCATAGGGTATGAAAGGACCCCGGACATCTTTACTCCTGAAAATTACCTCTGAATGGTTCACACTGGTTCCGCCTTCCGCAGCCATTAAATAATAGTATCCGTTTCTTTTGTAGATGTGGGGGGCTTCGATCCAAACTGGTTTTTTACTGATGTCAACGCCACCATTTACCAAGATTCTTTCAGTTCCCAGGGGTTTCAAAGTAGCAAGATCCAGTTCGTAGATCTTCACCGTTCTGTGCCCGCTGTACAATGACTTATATTCAGGGGGATCGCTGTTGTATATGATAAAGACCTTGTCATCTTCAAAATATAAAGAAGGGTCAATCCCCCTCACCTCTTTAAGGTAAATTGGGTCACTCCAGGGCCCCGCGGGGTTTTTAGCTGTGATTATAAAATTGCCTCCCTTATCAATATTGGTACAGGTAATATAAAAGATCCCTTTATAATAATTTATTGCTGGTGCAAACAAACCTCTGGAAACCTGCTGACCCATAAAATCCATTTGTGACGGCCGATCAATTGCGCTGGTAATTTGCTTCCAGCTTTTAAGATCCTTACTATGAAATACCGGAATCCCTGGAAAATAAACAAAAGTCGAGGTGACCATATAATAATCCGTTCCGACTTTAAATATTGCCGGATCTGGATAAAATCCTGGAAGAATTGGATTTTCTAAAGTCATTTGTGCCCTGGCATCCGAAAACAATGTTATCAGTACGATTAAATAAGAGAGGATAATGTATTTTTTTTGCATATATGATAAATTAATAAGCCAAAACTAGCTCAATAAAAAAAAGAACGTGGCCTCATTTGTTGAATTTAAGGCTATAAATGTTTGCATTGTGCTATGACATTTCTTCAATCTTTATGTTTTTCTCCCACCTGATCACGGGACACCACTCCAAGCAAATTAGACATTTTTCATAAAAGATTGTAGCAAAGGACTGCAACAAGTAATAAACCTCAAAATTCTGTTTTGTAAAAAAAGTTCAGTCACGAGATTATTGCCTTCCCTATTTATGACGTGCCCAGACTTTCCCATTGGTATAAAGGCAGGGTTTTAGGAGATGCTGCACATGGCATTTCTCAGCATATTGGGCAGTGAGCATCGTTAGCATTGGAAGACACGGTTGTAGTTGCCGGTTTGTTAAAACTACATAAAGACTACAGTACCGCGTTTCAGGCTTTTCAGTCAGAGCGCCAGCCCTGAGTAGAAAAAAAGTAATAAAAGTACCAGAAAAGTAGGTGATACAGCTTGACTGGATTTATGGTTGGACTTACTCACATAAAAAATCCTTAACATGTTCGTCCTGCTATAGCTTGTCATTAGGTCTTATCCGTCTATAACTTTACAGTTGGTCTGATACGGGTTTCGCTTTAAATTAAAAAAGCCTCTCAGAATTAACTGAAAGGCTTTCTAAGGGTGGAGAATAGCGGAGTTGAAATCGCCTCAATTGCGGCCTCAAAACGCTGTTTATCATGCTTTAAATGCGGTTCGTTTTCTGTATTTTTCATGTTTTTGGCTGAGTTTTGGCTGAGTTTATACAAATAAAAATACAAAAAATCGCCGCCAAATGCAACTTTAAGCTACAATTTAAATATTAACACTAAATTTCGATAGCAAAAAATTCGCTATTTATCTATTATTTTGAGGTAAATTATGTGACTTTCTACTCGATTTTTTAGATGAAATATTGAAATCTCCACTGATTTATTAAGAAAATTCAGTAGCTCTTTTGGCTGAGTTTTTGGCTGGATTCTGGCTGAGTTTTGGCTGAGTTTTGGCTGAGTTTTCAAATCGTCTTTTTTATAGAAATTACTCAATTTTTAGCCACGAATATCTGGCTAAAGCACGCCCCTCTAGGTTCAAACACTTTCTACAATTGGATTCTCAAGCATTCAAAATCTTGTAAACGAAGATGGAGTTAGAATGGCAATCATAAATGAGACCATAGCGATGAGGATAGATATTATCCAACAAATAGGGCGCAAAAAAATCACAAATCTCCATGAAGTTTGCCTTAATACAAGCAATTTCTGTACAACGCCCTATATAAAACACAAATTTCCTTCAAATAGGTGATGATGCTATATATGGAGATTATTCGATATGTGGCCACTACTTTCGCGGAATTTGGTTCTTACTCACTCATATTTTTGAAATATACACCATGGTAGCCATATTACATCTATAGCGGGCATTCAGGACGTATATATACTACAAAACTTTTATTTTGGGAATACAGGAAAGGAGCTAAAATTTCAAAGCACTTTCTTTTTTGTGCACTTAATTCGTTTTGAACACCTAATACCTGCAGCATCTATAACCTTTTTTTGCAAAAAACTGTACAACAATAATTTATACAATTCTTAAAATACCTTCTACGTTAAAATATTCGGTTGGGTGATAATAAGAAGAAAGAATCAGCCTCAAATTTCCACTATTATTTATAGCTGTGACGGTTTTACCGGGCTGACTAGACGGATTAAGTGTTATAGTACTGCCAAAACCGTTGCCCTGCACCGTTGTAGATCCAGAGTTATCTACAACTCTTAATTTGAAGACATAAAAGCAATACTCGCTAAATCTTATAGATGTATCAATATTAATGTTGAATGTTGTGCCTGCAGATTTAGATTGTGAACAGAATGCTACTGCATTACCTACATAACCGCAGTCACCGGAATAATCTAAATTAATGAGGTTATTACTGTGAGAGATGTTCGCTTTGACCATGGGTAAACCACTTCCGCCATCATAAATTATTGCCGTGCCGTTTATTGTGCACTTTCTGCCAATTTGATATTTAGGAGGTAAGGTTAAAATTCCATTAGTTGGAGTCATATAATTATTTATTTCGACATCGAACAAAGAGGTATAATCATCATCTATTATAACAATATTAGTACAGTTTGCATCCGCGTAGTTACCTCTTCTAAAGCATCCCTGGTGAAGATACTTCCCAGAAAAACAAATCCCTACGTTGTAAAACCAGTTATTGTCTATAGTAACAGCTCTATGTGCTGCGGCATCGTTCATATCTATTGCTGTACCAGTTATTCCTTCGAAATAGCAGGTGCTAATTGTTAATGGGTTTACTTCGCCCAGAAAAGAAATTCCATTTGTACAATCTTCCGCGCTTAAATTTGTTAATTGTAATCCATTAATACCTCCGGAAAAAACAAATGCAAGTTTCCTTCCTGCTACAAAAACATCCTTGATATTCTCAACATTTACGTAGTTGCTGAAAGTGAAGGCAGGTAAAGCGGATGTCTTACTAGCATTACGACATATGAGATTCTTAAATCCTCCATAAAAGCTTCGGGATGCTATAACACATTGGTCAACTTCTAAAAATTGAATGTTCGAGATGAAGCTGATCTCATTGAAGTTAAAAAGATTGAACGCTAATTTTGAATTTATGATAATAAGATCTGAGACTTGAGCAGATACAACTCGATGCGATTCGTCAGGGGTTCCTATATTTGAAATAACGTTTGTTCCAGAAACATATGCTGATTCAAACATTGTCCCGGCAGTATTCCCATTCAATGTTGAATTGTTTCCATTAATTACAATATAGGATGGGATTAGTATTTTTCCTGTGACCCGATATGTTCCGGAAGGAAACTCAACAGTTTTTATCTTACCGGTTGCTGCGAACTTAATTGTATTATTTATTGAAGCTGTATCGTCTGTAGTACCATTACCAACAGCTCCAAACCAAGTGATATTTAATCCAGATTCGAAGATTCTTTTGAATCTTGCTCCTGAAGTTGAAACCAGTATAGTCCCGGTATTATCAATTGATGTAGTATCTGCTGGATCATAGTACCAGTGCCCACCGCCAAAATCTTTAGTTTGATAAACGGTTCCAGCAAGGGGGGTTGTTACGGTTCTCAGACCGGAAATTGTGGTATTGAGTGCGTCTGCCATAATTTGAGATTGTTTAGTGCAATATAAGGAAATCGAAACAGAAGGTTATCTTCGTTGTGTATCAATTAAAGTACAAATCTGCAAAAAGAGGATAAATATCGTCGTTTTCGCTCCTTTTCAAACTCCTGGAAAACCAGTGATTTTTTATCCACCATAATAGCAAATTCCACTATCCACTCAAAGACGGCAAATAAATTCAGGACAGGATATTGCTTTAGCCTATCATTAAAGCATCATTATAAGCGTTGTTTGATTATGTGGTCAATTAAAATAAATCAAAAAATATTATGGCAATATTTATAATCATTGAATGATAGAAATTATACCTTAGGCGAATGAAGAACCTCTTATATTTTCTATTGTTAACGGTAATCATAGCTTGTAACGGAAACTCTTCAGATAAAGAACAGCCAATTGCTGCTACAACACCGAAAATTAATTATACTGTTAAATCAAGCTTCCCACATAGCACTAATGCATTTACAGAAGGTTTCTTGTTTCACAATGGATCTTTGTACGAAAGTACAGGATCACCGGAAGAGTTTCCGGAAACAGAATCTGTTATAGGAATCGTTAATCTTGCAACCGGAAGCATTGATCAGAAGGTTCAGCTTGATAAGCGCATTTACTTTGGAGAAGGCATCGTATTCCTAAATAACAAGCTTTTTCAGCTAACCTATAAAAATCAAACCTGCTTTGTATACGATGCGAAAACCTTTAAAAAGTTAGGACAATATACTTTTACAAATACAGAAGGCTGGGGACTCACCACCGACGGCTCCAATATAATTATGAGCGATGGAACAGAACTACTTAGTTATGTCAATCCTGATAACTTTCAAATTATCAAAAAGCTGTCGGTTTCAGAAAATGGCTACGCTTTACGAAACTTAAATGAACTTGAATATATAGAAGATTTTATCTATGCCAATATATGGACTACGGATGAGATCGTTAAGATTGATCCGGCAAACGGCAAAGTGATTGGTAAGCTCGATTTAACCATGCTTAAGGATAGTGCAGTAAGAATCAATCCAAAAGCCCAGGAAACAAACGGGATTGCTTATAATCCCAAAACTAAAAAGACACTTGTTACAGGTAAACTCTGGCCTAAAATTTATGAAATTGAATTGTCAGCAACTGGCAAATAGACATTTACGCATCTACCATACAATTGAAAACTGAGATTTTGCCCGGTGTTTTGTAACTTCATCTGTTATTTGGCTTCTAATAAACAAATCTCACCAATGAAACAAGCGCTCCAATATGCCATGAAAGTGGCCTTAACCTCCCTTCTGTTTACCATTCCCCTGTCTTTTCTTGCCATGATGGGCTATCTCGCACTGCTCCCCCTGTTACTGGATAATTACAATTTCAACGTTAGTCTGAGCATAGTCGATCTGGTGTATTCCTGGTGCTGATCGTTCTTGCCATATTGGCTACCGCAAAAAGAACGGATAAAATCAATAATATCGCGTACAATAAGCCGGCCATCGTATTAAAATCATTCTTAGCTTCCATGCTGGTCTTCTGTTTTTATTTGCTGTTGACTGGCAAACTGAGTGACCTTTCCTTAGACGAATTCATCGTCAGCTATGGTCCACCTTTTCTTATTACCTATATTTGTATGAAGGTCTATCCTCTTAAAGCCTAAGTAGTTGATTATTGTTAGAACTTTCGCAATTACTGATAAAACTCCATATTATATACTATTATTTATATCCCGAATAATCAGTCTTTTTTCTCTTGTGTATTATTATATTCTTCAATTAATGAACGCACAAAATCAAAGGTAAATTTGTCTTCTTTAATATAGCGGTCAAGTATACGTGGATTATCAGCAATCAAAGTGGAAAAGTTATCCTTCCTTGTTTTCCTGCTACCCCACATCTGGTTTGATTTTACCTCAACCAGTTCCCCATTGTCTTTCTGGGCATACCAGTATTGCAATGGCCCGTTACCCCCAAAACCCAATCCGGAACCTCCATAAGAATTGGGAACAGCAGGTGTACGTCCCATTCCTCCTTTAAAATATTCATACAGTTTGATCCTGCCATTTTCCAGAACTTGTAAAAAAAATCTTCCTTTGTTACCTGGTAAACCTACAGATCTGAAGGTTTCACGGCCAGTTTTGTAAACCTCTGTAATGTCAGTTGGACCGAATTTCCGGACCTTCTTTTCTCCGCTACCGATAAATTTAACCTTCTTAAGATTCTGATTTTTTATTTCGCCCATCAGTTTGGTGCCATCATTCATAATGACAAAATCGGTTTGTGCCTGCACCTTAGATGTAGCGAAAGAAAATAGAAAACAGAAAAAAAGAAATGGCGACTTGATTCTAACAATTTTCATATACAATTTTAATTTATCTTAGTTATTTCGGTGGTCGCATTTACTCCATTATTGACAATACTGAAAGAAAACTCCGTACTGTTGCTATTCAATATGTAACCTCCGATAATTTGATGCATTTCCTTTGGCATAACAGCTATAATCAATCGTCTTATTGTCCAAGCTGGTTATAAAAACTATAACTCACATCTGAATACCTGTTAGCATAATTAATAGAAGTATTTCCTGTCTCAGGTATACTTACTTTGTAATAACCGGCAGGTAGCGGAATAGGGGAACCCTGATTGGCTACTTCCTGCTCATCAACAGACATATGTATAACTTCAAGGAACAGCGCCGGGCAAAAATCGACTCTGCCTGTAAAATTCGCTACTAAATATTATTCAAATATCAACACGCCCTATCTCGGAACTTTACTCTGCTCATACACCTCCGAACTGTAGCATCGTGTATCTTCAGTTAAAAATTATTTCAACCTTTTGCTTATCTGATTCTAACTTGCCAATTTAAAGTTCGATCTTTTGGCCCAAATTTATTCCCGATGCTAGATCAACCTGAAACATCTGACTAGTCTCATTTCTAATATCCCAATATTCGCTACTTAGGCAGACATCATTTATTTGAGTAATTTTAAACCCATCATACGCTAATCTTTCAGTGCGCCATTTAATTCCTTTTTTATCATAGGCCAATAAATCTGTAAAATTGGCAAAAACCAAAACATTTTGTGCTTTACTTGAATGAGCACTCATGATTGGAATTGTATCTACCAACTACCAATCTTCCGGATCCTCAGAAGACACTACATAACCGTTTCCTCGTGAAACGATGCAAAAATCTATCTGGGTCGGGAGTTGTATAAACTCCAGAAAGACTTCTATTACTAATTTCGTCAAATGCAAAAATTCCGACCCAAGTTTTTCCAAAATGAGGTACGATTTTAATAATCAAACCGCCTTTTCCACCATCTTGTTGTCCCTTTGGATAATAGTGTCTTTCCTCTGACCCAATTCCATTAAGTACTTCAATTTCATAAGTGCTTTTAAATGTCAAATCAATTTTCATTTTATTTTACCTACTCCCAAAACCTTCGAAGCTTCTCTTATAGTAAAGCTATTTCCTGGTGTAAGTTCATCTGCAAAATAATCCGGTTCAATAAACTCTACTTCAATTTCAAACTCGTTTAGACTATCCAATTTTACGATATTACTTATCTTACCTGACATACATTTCTCTCCAAAACAAAATAAGAAAATTCGCTCTTTTAAGAGAACTGTAACACTTTCCCAAATAATATGTCCTTTTGTTAAACCCATTGCATATTGTTATTTTATTGATCTAATCGCTGAATTAAAATTCGGCAACTTTTCTGGTGATACAAAATAAAATGGTCTACCAACATCAGTCCCATTTTCAAATATAAAACTTTTATTTACTTTAATTTTAAGTATTTGATTGCCTTCTCCAGCCCAATTGTTAAACCAATGGGCATCGTCAATATTTGTCCAAAACAACTTTCCTTCATAAGCAGAAATGCGTGAACTTATTGGGGCCTGCCTAAATCCGTGCGCTAAAATGTCTATAGCTTCGTTATTACTTACAACACGATAAATTGTCCGACTGGTCAACCCTTCATAAGCCAACCCAACACCTCGCCCGACAATTCCTCCAATAGCCACTTCTTCAAAGAAATAGTTAGGCTTGATTCCACCCCAACCATTTGTTTGTTTGGTGTAGCTATTGTATTCCCCCACCTTCCAGTTTGCACTCTTTCTTAACAGCTGATTATATGCTCCGTTAATCTGACCTGCAATCTTAGAGGGTTTAGCATCAGCAAAGTGCCCAACAATACCTTCCCCTTTACCAGTATTGAATCCCCAGGTGTTGCCGTTATTATATATCTCTTCAGGATGCTCTCCTTTTGCAAATGACACCACATGCCGCCACGCAGCCCCTAGCCATGAATACCCCCCATCCGGGTCAACCGAAGATACGGGATTATTTCCCATTCCAACATACGGAGAATAAAATTGTCCTGCCGGATCTGTACTCATCCACCTGCCAATCCCGGGATCATACATCCTCAAATCAAAATTATTCCAACCGGTTTCCTTGTCAACTTCTGCATACTGACCCTGGTAACCATAACGGTAATCACTATTGGCTAGTGTTAAAGGGCTACCGTATGGGTAGTAGTCTGAATAGTAAACCACATCGGCTTTGCCATTACCCTGTTTCACTTCATTGATCACTGCCCTAACATTTCCTAAATGGTCAGTCAGCTCATACTGGTAATTATTGCTCAGCTTGGTATATGTTCCAACTCTTGATGCAGCATATACAGGCAGCTCCTTCTGCCCCATTGCTGTGCCTTTATTGTCATAAACCGACAACAGGTTTCCTGCGGCATCATAAACATAATAAGTAATCTGGTTCAACACATGGTCGGTCTTTCTTACACGGTTGCCTGATTCATCATAGGCAAAGGAAACCCTTAGTGTAGTCTTTGCAGCATTAGAATAAATAGCAGTTACTTTACCATTCACATCATAATTTAGATAGTAACCCTGGCTGCCTGCGGTGCGCACCTGGCTGGCCATCTGCCCTAAAGCATCATAAGTATAGGTGGCGTAACTGCCCACTGAACTTAATTTGTTGGTATTAGCCAGGTAACTGTACATATAATTCGCTGTATTTGTTCCCGCAGCATTGGTGCGTTTCAATGTGGTAATGTTGCCATTGGCATCATACCCCAAATCATGCTCCCTATTGGCATTAACAATTTCCGAAAAACTGTTTGAACCAAAATTCGGGGCCCCAAACTTGTTATTGCTAAATTGATATTTATCATTATAGGCATAGGTAACCATGGCCGGGTTATTAACCGCAGCACCATAAGCAGTCACTACAGCATTTGGTTTCTGGCTTCGCCAGCTCTGCCCCATAATGCTGCCGCTATAGTCCGATGTCCCTCCAATTGCTATGCTGGTTATATTTGTACTGCCCCGTGTATAATCTCCGTTAAAGTATTCCAGGGTTTGCCCAAACACATCTGTACTAAAACTGTTCACTACCCCATCTTTACCGGGGTCATTTGCTTCTGTAGAATGGTTAATACTCTTTAAAAGCCCTTGAGCTGTATATACATAATCAATTCCCTGCAGGTTAGTACCCAGTTCTGCCCGTTTCAAAGGCCCATGCACATAATAAGAATATTTTGCCTGCAGCTTCCTGCCAGATGTAGCAGCGGTGGTATAAACAGTGGTTAACCGGTTATCTGCATCGTAATTATATTCATGGGTGAACCGTTCAGCGGCCGTATTTTTCTGAAAATCAACAACAGAGGCATTTCCTTTGGCATCATAGCTATAATCAATCGTCTTGTTCCCCAGTCCGGGAACAGTGCGGATCATCCATACCAGCCTGCCTTCCCCGTTGTAATTGTACCAGGTTTTACTGCCGCCGGCATTTTCTGTCCAGCTTACTGCTCCTCTTAAGGCGGCAACATCCTGCACATACCCCGAAACTCCATGAGTACCATTGGCTACATCATAGTAAGTTTTCACCCAGCCCTGTTTGGTGCCACCGGTAAGCCCTCCATCCGCAGCAATGCTTTCCTGCAGCGCAGTATTGGTCTTGGCCAGGGCAAAGGTAATCGTTGCCGTCTCCACAAACTCTCCCGATTCTACAGACCTTCCCCAACGGTCATAATTGGTATATGAAAAACGTTTCGGACTCGCACTTTGCTGCACACTATTCTGCGAAAAACGGATGTTGCCATCTTGCCTGTAAATAAATTCAGTCTTACCCGCATCCGTCTGCGTATTGGCAATCAGCCTCCCCTGCAAATCATATTCATAAGTAGTCCTGAAAGGAACATTGGCAAACGTAGGATAAGCTATAATTCCATTGTTAAGAATCGCTTTAACACCTTCAGGGGCTATGCTGCCTACCAATTGTCCAAGCTGGTTATAAAAATTATAACTGATATCTGAATACCTGTTGGCATAACTAATAGTAGCATTCCCTGTCTCAGGGATGCTTACCTTGTAGTACCCGGCAGGTAGCTGAACAGGGGAACCCTGATTAGCTACTTCCTGCTCATCAACAGACATATTGTAAAGTTTCCAACCTGTTCCTCCTATGGTTACCAAAGCCGGATTGAGCAATCGGAAGTAATGAATCTGGTCTTTTGTATCAGATGCCGGCTTAGCGTTACATGCTTTACAAACAGAAGTTTCAATATTATTCGCGGGAACCCGGAAACTCACGTTAAAAGGGGCAGAAGAAATAACTTTGTATTTGCCCTGGGTATTACCGGCCGAATTAAACCCAACTGCTGTACCGGAATACACTGTTGTTGACGAAACCCAATTATTCGTGCTTTTAAGAACTTCAATATACCCTCCGTTAACCCGTATATAAGGGGCATAAGCAGGAACAACACCGTTCTCATTCCAATTGATTTCGTATTCATAACCACCTTGGTTAGAGATATTGACACTATTAGTAACAGTCAATCCTCCGTTAACATCAGGTTTTGCTGTCATAAGCACTCTTCCTTCCAAATCTGTTACGCTGGCTACCTGTACGCCATTCACATCTTGAGCTATTTCCAGCATTCCATTGCTTACCAGTGAATTTCGTGCCCCTACCTGAGTCTCTGGGAAAAATTTAACACGCAACTGGTTATAAAAATCCAATTCATTTTGTACTCCCGTTGTGTTCGATGAAGCCTGATAACCCGAACCCATCTTAAAGGCTTCACCCACTCCGGCCGTTTTTTTTACCGCCCCTGTTCCATCATTATAGAAAGTATTCCGGCTGTAAGGGTATGATGTAGCCGCCACATATGGTTCCAGTGTGTTATTATTACTGTAGTACCAGCCCAAAGTACCAATTGAGGTATTACTAACCGGATCAGGCGCATTTGTCTTGCCCCCATCAAAGTTGCGGTGATCGTACTTTGAACCGTTTGCATTTATAATAAAATTTGGTTTGTAATTAAGCTGGGCGCTATTAGTAGGTGCTGCAAGTGTAGCGCCAGCAGAGCGGCCCAATGCATCATACAACACCTCAGAAGCAAGAACCTGATTGGCTGTAATATTCTTAACCTGCGATTGAATTGATTTACCATTATCGCTATAATATGATTTGCTCTCACTGATCTGCACGCCATCATCATCGTAAGATTTTGTTTGTATAGCGTTGATATACGGATCTAAATTAGCAACTACCCTAATGCTGAAACTTGCGGTGCTGCTTCCTTCACCATTTGTCGCAGTCACAGTATATGTAGTTGCAGCTGTTACAGTAGTTGGAGTTCCGCTTATGATACCCGTACTGGCATTTAGTGACAGACCCGCAGGCAACGCAGGGGAAATTGTATATCCGCCACCAGATAAAGAGATCTTTCTAATTACATTCGCACTGTTTTCGGCAACATAAAGGTTTGCTTTTGCGGCATCTATGCTAACTCCGTAAGGAGAATTGAAACTAACAACCGAACCTGAACCATTTACAGTCGCGGCAGTACCATTACCTGCTAAAGTGGTTACAACCCCAGCCGGAGTAATCTTCCTGATACGGTTATTCATCCGATCCACAAGGAATATATTTCCACCGGCATCAACCGTCAAAGCGTTTGCCTCATTGAACATTGCCGCAGTGCCGGTTCCTTCTGCAAATCCGGCTGTACCATTGCCCGCAAGTGTTGAAACTATCCCTCCTGAAGTAATTTTGCGGACAACGTGGTTTATCCTGTCGGCAACATATAAATTACCTGTCGCATCAAAGGCTAGCCCCATCGGGTTTCTAAATGTAGAAGAAAGCGCTGCACCATTGGTTATACCGGCAGTGCCCGTTCCTGCGTATGTAGTTACCACACCGGAAGGGGTAACTTTACGGATCCTGTTATTAGAATAGTCTGCAACATACAGGTTCCCGCTTCCATCCAATGCCAAACCTATGGGGCTGCTAAAACTAGCTGCCGTTCCTGTACCGTCGGCAAAGCTAGCGCTACCGCTACCTGCCAGTGTTGTTACTACGCCTGCAGGGGTAATTTTACGAATTCTGTGGTTCTGCTGATCGGATACATAAACGTTTCCAGAAGCATCTACTGTTAATGCTGAAGGATGCTGAAAGACAGCAGAAGTACCTGTCCCATCTGCATATCCTGCATACCCAGCCCCCGCTAATACCGTTACGACACCAAGGGAGCTAATCTTCTTCACCTGATGATTTCCTGCATCAGCAACATACACATTCCCAGAAGCATCACAGGCAGTATTTAATGGATTGTACATGCCCGTGACAAACGTTGAGGTAACCGCACTACTTCCTCCAACAGCTCCACCTGTATTACCAAGAACAATACTAGCTAAAGAACCAACAGCTAAAATATTTGTAGCAGGATAACTAATTGACGGAGCTGAGTTAGTTCCACCCGAGTTGAGCGAATTAACGACCAAATTGAAATCTCCGGTAGAACTACCATATCCTTCAACAGCTAAGTAATAAGTACCCGGATTTAAAGTATATGTCAAATGGGATTTTGCGCCACAATCAGGAGAATCATCCTGATAGGTGATGACACCACCAACAGAATTCAGAATATGGATGTAAGTATCGAAAGTGCTGGAACAAAGCGAGAAATCCAGCATAGCCGGACTCGTGACAATAAAACGATAATACACTTCAGGGCTCGTTTGGCCAATACTATTCGTATATGTAATACCATTATAACTCAAATTATTCCCAACATTGCTAAAGGTAGGGCCACCAATTGAGCTGTAACTGCCAATATAAATGGCTGTTGACAATGAGGTACCGGTTTGTGCATGGGAAGACATGCTTAATAAAGCCATTACAAATCCTAGTGAAATGCTTAGCATTAATCTTTTCATAGCATATGATTTAAATTTTTCCTGTACTAATTCTTACCTATTGTTATCAATGATACGTTCCGTAGGTGAAATGATCTTTTTTAGTTGAACTTCACCTAAATGCCTCTTTAACTTTTCATTTCTATTATTCATAAGTGCGTGAATTTTCCTTTCTCTCCTTATTCCATGTAAAGTTGTATCCGCCATTATCAAGCTTAAGTTAGCTTTATAGCTGTCCTGAATTTGCCATACTGTATCGGCCTTAGAAGAATCAATCTGTAAAATTGTACGGTAGAGTTTGGTTTGAATTTGCTTTTTTGACTCTTGAGCGAAGCCATTTACTGTAAACCCAACTATTACTATGCTCAACAAAGCTTTTAGATATCTCATGGCATGTATATTTAAAGATTAGTTCTTCTGTAGTTGTATTGCATCTCTTTGACCTTAGGTACAACAGTCTTACCCAGCGTTTCCCTATAGACTTTAATCAATCTTCCTGCAGCGTCATACTCGTATTTCACGTAGAGATTGTTGTTATCCAATATATACGTTAGTTCGCCGCTAAATGCATCATACACATAAGAAACCATTCCTGCATTAAAAGGCTGAAACCTAAAATCATCAAAATACAATGTACCCCCACCGGTTAAATTGGAACAACCTACAGAGAGGCTAGTCACACCAGTGGTGATGATAGAGGCAGGGATCTGCATTTCGATGAGATACCATCCGGCAGCCACCTTCTGAAGGGTTGTGCCGCCATAAACGGGCGATCCCCCATCAATGCTGTAATATAATCTTGCTTTACCTATTTGAGTAATATTTGCACCCGTCACCCAGGCAGAAATAAAGTAATCCCTTCGTACTGGATCCAACTTAGAAAGAGGCGCTGTATATTTAAATATCTGCCCTCCATTGGAAGGCAGCGCAATACTTTTCATCCCAGTATGTGCAAAGCTTGAGGAAATAGACCCGTCACCTACTGTCATTCCAGATCCGGACATACTGTCTTCAGCACCTGAATAAGCCATCTCATAATAACTTGCCGGACTTGAAGTTGCAACAATTTTAGTATTATTGAATCCCATGCGCATAGCAGAATACAAATTATTCATATTCTTATCTTCCAATGGTTTTGAGTACACATCAAACAAAGTGTTTTCAGAAATCTTTAACCACCCTACACCTGAAGAACCAGGTGTAGTCCAGTCAAAGGCAGTAACACTTCCCATAGGTGTAATCCCATTTGCAGACTGACCGGCTGGCATCCATGAATAAATCTCTTTCTTCCGCCAGATTTTACCATTTGTTGATGCATTGTTCTGAACTATTGCCGTACCTACCGGATCTAGAACTGGAACATCTACTGCCCAGGTTGACACATTTGCACCAATCAAGCCCAGTTTCTGATTTGCTGCATCAACTTTATACCTATAGGACGCCGTTTCTTGTGCAAGCATATGTTTGTTAGTACCGCCAAAGGTTTTAAGCCCCATCTCGGTATACTTTTTGTAGGCTGGGATTGTTTCATCCATATAGCGGTTTCCATAGGAATCTGTAGTTACTGTTTTTACTCCAGCTCCGCTGTAAAAATCAAATTCCTCATTCACCGTGCTACGTCTAACATCTGTAACATAGTCAATAACAGTTTGACCAGTTTGCACGTTCGGAAAATTTTCACGTGCGGTAAGTGTTGCCTTAACATGGTAATTCTCTCCGCTGCCCGTCCAAACTGATTTTGCCTCAGCATATCTTTCTTTTAGCAACCCTTGTTTTTTATAGTTAACTAATCTATTCTCATATGCCTTCATAAAATCAGCATGTTTTAAATGTTCTAATCCGTCACTCAGATAATGATTAATGGTTTCATTAATCTTCTGACCTTTATCATCATAGCTAATAACACGTTTCAAAGAGCCTATACCCGAAACAAGTTTTTTCAAAACAAGATTTCTGGTATAATAATTTGCCCCGGGATACCTGAGCGCGGACCTTGGCGCAGTCACATCCTGCTTTCCAATCATATTATCCCTAAAGACCTCAAATTCCATTGTCTTACTCCCAGCAATTTTACCATTTGAAATACCTGCATTATCAAATACTTCAGTCTCAACATTTACATTCTCATACATTACTCCAGGGCCTGGAACTTCTCTGGACAAGGATAGCAATCGATTCATGTCCCGATACAGTGTTATCCGGTAGCTATTCTCGCTTCCCGATGGTAAGGAACTGGTCTTATCCACAGAAACTGGCTCATAGGAAGTCACTCCTGAAGATATCTGGCTGTCAATCCCATTATTGATTTGATTGTAATTGTAATTTGTGGAGGCCCTGACACCAAACAAATCATCAATTACTAAACTCTTAACCCTGACACCCCCTCCGAACTTCCTGGTCATTGCAGAAAAACCAACATTACCTGCAATAAAGCTAGTGTGGCCGGTTAAGCCTTGATGATGCGCGGGAGAAACCCTTATGCTCAATTGGTTACCACTTACCGCTGTCACAACAGGAGCAGGATAATCATCTGAATTTAAAGGTGAATATCCCGGTGTACTCCACATCATCGTTATTAGGCTAATGTTATCCCCGATTCTAAACAGCTCATTTAAATTTGGGATGTTTGAATTAGTGATATTAAATTGGTAATCATAACCACCAACATTTGTGAAATTACTAATCTGAAATGGCCTCGATTCATTTAGTACGCTCTTACTGTAAGTATCTCCTTCGTATTTTATTTTCACTTCTGCTCCCAATCCTGTAATGACTTTCCTAAGTGACCATACATCTGAAGACATATTTGAAACAGGTGTAGTTAACCTGTCTAGATTGCTGTTGTTGGTGTAGCTATAATCAGCCTTATACATCCCCCACAAATCGTAAAATTCTTTATTATATGGCGGATTCTTGGTAGTCTTTAATGTAGCCGTTATAGCACCTCCACTATAGGTACTATTTTTTAAGGTATAAGTCGAATTCCCCCCGGTTGGACTACCTTTAGCTATGATTACTCCGTAAAATGCCCCAGTACTAGCATTAGCTAATAAGTCACCGACGTTAAAGGCAGTGCTGGATCCGATAAATGAATTCGACGAGAGTGTTCCTGTAAAAGATTTACTTTCAGAGGGATCTAGTTCATATTCAAAATCAGTTGATGGCAATAAACTAACACCTCCTTTTCCCCGAAATTTTACCGACTTTAATGTCAGCTTCCCCTCTTTGGTACCAGTAGAATACATCTCGAAGCTGTTGGTTGTAGCCTTAGCGAGTGAATAATCATAGTTCATGTCAATAATCCTGATGGCTTTCGCTTCCAAATTTGCCCGACCGACGACACCAACATCATACCTATCTAATATATTATTTTCTAATTCGCATCCGGTACAAGTTACTGTTCGTCCATTGGTTATATAATTGTTGGAAGCCGATGATGTAGTGACAAAACTAGCGTCTGAGGCATTGAGTAAATAAATTTTATCCAAGCGCATAGAAATGGTGGAATTGATATTATAAAGGCCATCGTTCGTATAATTTTTGTCACTGTTTGTATTAAAAATTTCAGAAGAGGCACCTTTTGCATCCTTTCTGATATCCTTTTCAAATATTGCAACATGAGATCTTGTTCGAACGGCATTGAGATAATAGATTTCTCTTTTGCCCATACCCACCGTTCTAAACTGACTGTCGTCATCGGTTTGATAGCCTTCGGATGGGTTTCTCCAGCAATATTGATCCGACCACTTTCCGTATTCGAAACTAACCCAATAGCCATAGTCAGATGCATCAACCTGTCCAATCGTACCCCGATCTACATAATCCGGACCCGTAATTGCTGTTAAATGCCAGGTGTATGCATACCCTTCACGTTTCCTCTGCCTGTTGAACATCTCTCCAGGAGAATATGCTGTATTTTCCTGGTACATTTCTTCATCGTAAGCATAAGCCGGCAAGTTATAATGATAAGTAATTCCATTGGAATTGGTAATGGAAAATCCAGCAATGTGATTGCTTAACTCAGATTGATAAGTGTGGGCCCTTCGGTTTAAACCATATACTACTGGTGTTATAAATTTATTGTCATAATTATGTACTGTACCGGTAGGAGTTGTGACATAGTAATTTATATCTCTGGATCCTGCAAGCAAATTACTGGATCCCCCCCCATTATACCAATCACCGTCTATTGGAGTTGGTCCTGAAAAAGGAGGATCCCAAATATAGATTTCATTATTCACGTTTGGATAGTCTCCGTAGCTCTGCAAATAATTATTTGAAAAATCATTATCAAATCTGAATTCTGGGTAATCACCATAAAAATTTGAGTAATATTTGACAGTCTGAACATTTGTTGTAGGATTAACCATTTCCCAACGGTTTTGGTTAATCGTAATACCTTCAAAGGCATAAGGCCTCATTGTACCTCCAAGACCCTGAGCAGTAACCTGATATGAATCATAGCTAGGTAGTGATCCTCCTTGTATTTTATTAGGATCAGGATTATCAACCCCATTTAGATTCTCATCTGCAAAAGAGTAGCTATCATAGGCATAATTGTTGGGCACCTCTTCATAAGCAGAAGTTACTTGGTGCAGGCCGCCAAAAATCTTAGATTCCTGCTGTTCGTCAGACCAGTACCGAGTTTTTTCCCGGCTATAAGACACTAAAAACAGATCAACTGACACTGAACTCGTGCTTGTCCTGATATTTCCTTGTTTCGAACTGTTAACTGATGCTGTAAAACCTGCAACATTCAGGCTTGAAGTCGGACCATTCGATGACTTCGAGATGTCCTGAGTGCTGTAGCTCAGATTTGCACCAATCCCAACATTCAGAGATTGAAAATTCGTAGATAAGTTCAATCCACCTGATACATTAAAACCCTTGCCATTTGTACTTGCTGTCAAAGAAGCATTGGCATACGGACCTTGTGTACTTATTCCTATCGCCAATGAAAAAGGCCCCTTTGTAGCTCCGACTTGACCGTAAGCGTAAAAATCACCGTTGTCAGCATTAACACCTATTCCCGCACCTATGGAAAACGGAGAACCTTCAAACCCGATGCCGACTCCAGCGTTCCAACCCCAACTTCTCCCGGCATAAGTATCGTTTGAAAATGACAAACCAAATGAAGCTGAACCGACATTACCAAATATTGGTATATTTACACCTATGCTAGTTTTCTTCTTAACCCCCCCTACCCAATAATCACGTCTGCTCGCTTGTGCTCCAAGCCAATCATCAGGAAAACCATTTACACTTCTATTTATAGCGCCAGGATTTAAGGACCATCCTAATCCGACCCAACTTGCGTCTTCATTTGGTTGGAGGCCTCCATGATACGATAATGTTAATGGATACCCTCCTTCAGGTCCAGGCACTTCCATTAAAGGGAGGTTGTACACAAAGTCACCAGTTAAAGGATTTACCATATCAGTTGTGTCCACCGGCTCAAAACTCGTTGCTTCGGGTGATGTCGGTCCTGACGTAAGCGCATACACTACAGAAGGTGTAAACACCTGGTTCAGAAAACAGAAGAGCAGAGATAGAGAAACTATCCGGCTTATTTTTGATTTATACCTAAATTTCATAGCGCATGTATTTAAATTTTCAGTGCTTTATTAAGTCGATCAATGTCACCTCTTAAAAAATTATATTTCAGTTCTCCTAATCCTATACCGAAGTCCTCAATTGTTAAACTATATTTTTTTGAAGCTTTTATTTCATCGGAATCGAAAACCAGAAGAAGTTCGTTCGCAGGTGAAAGACCATAAGTTTGCTGAAACAAGCAATCGGTTGGAGAAATAACATGTTCATCATCCATTTTTAAGGATACCAATGGAATCATTTGAAATGACAACGTTTGAAGTACATCACTGTAGACGTTCAAATCCAGCTGACTCAGTAATTCTTTTCCATTCCTCGAAAAACTTATAATGAAACAAATCTTAGAAGATTTGCCTGAGTTTGAATTACTATTTTTCTGAAAATTCCATTTCTTATTGTAGATAATTTGAAAAGGCACATAGCTGGCAGAAGTAAGAACATCAGATTTCTTAACCTCTTGCAACAAACCGTTATCTTTGTCTTTGACATACTTAAAGAAACCTTCTCTGCTATGGATATCCTGTGTACAGCCACTTACGAAACTTATCAAGAGAATAAGGCTTGAAGCCACTAGTCCTTTCATTTCTTTAAATCTTTTTGATATTGATCGTTCATTTCTTTTAAAACTGCATCGGTGATATCCAAATGGTCTTTGGCATACGCAATAGTCCCCGAAGGATTCGCAATCAGGATCATCGTGTAATTGTGATCTTTACCATATTCCAAAAGAAAGTCATTAATCTTAGTGACCACGGGCTGTGTTGCCTTAGCATACTCCTCCTGGGCATTTCCTTGTATACTCCGTTGATATTGATATAACTGTTTCCTTTTCTCATCAATAAGTTTTCTCGACTTAACTTTTTCAGTACTTGAGATTTTAGAGGCAGTCTGCTCATACGTCTTTATTTCCTGTTGGATCTCCTTAGTCAGCGTGTCAATATTGGATTGCCAGACTTTGGATTTTTCCTCATATGCCTTCTTCGCTTGTTCTGATGCTTTATATTCAGTAAGGAGTTTGTTTGATTGCACATAAGCAATTTTCTCACCTTGAAAAAAACTGTTAAAAAACAAAATCAAAACCAGGAGCAACAAGGCCAGATTCAGAAACGGACTTTTCAAAACTTTCATAGCTAATTTAGATGTTTAATTGTTATTAATAATCTCCTCGCCTTTTCTGATCCCGCGAGATACGTGCATCAGATTTTTTGGAGATAATTTGCTTCATTTTGGCTGTTCTGGCTTTTTCCAGATTTTTCAGCCGCATTATTTTCACTTCAGAAGTCAGGGTAGAATCTTGAAAAACCTTGTTCATAGCCTGCGTTGTGGAATCCATAAATACAACTATGCTCTTTGCTTCTGTTGCAGTTAAACTAAACTTTTTACTCAAAAAACTTGCTCGTGAATTTTGCATGCTTTTATCAGTCTCTTGTGCACTTAAACCCAAACAAACAAAAGTGCATAACGACAGGATTCCCGGTAATATAATTTTGAGCTTTTTCATCATTTAGATATTTACATTCATCTCATTACAAACCTAATCATCAGACCTTTATCAATCCAGCAAAAAAGGATGACCTCTAGTCATAAAGCATGATTAATAATCATATTATATGACCTTCAGTCATATTTTAAAAAATCGAGCTAAAACAGTTTATTTTACTCTAATAATTTCTGTCCGATTTTAGAAAATCAGGTGGATTGAATTCAAGTAGCTCAAAAATCTGAAACAATCTATGTCCTGAACATTTGCTTTTACCTGATTCGATCTTGCAGTATCCAGTTTGAGTAATACCTAACTTCGCTGCCATATAATCTTGCGTGAGGTTTTTTATCCTCCGTTTAGTGCGGATCAGCTCCGCAAGCTCCAAGTAGATTTTATCTTCCATATTACTATTAAAAAATTCAAAAACTATTGCTCATCTGGAACATTGGCAAGTACATAGAGATCAGTATAAATCCCACCACCAAGCCCAAAAAGATAATGATCAGGGGCTCTATGAGCTTACTAACCGTTCCCGTCTGATATTCAACTTCCTGCAAATACTGACCAGCGATATTTTCAAAGAAGTAATCCAGTTTATTGATCTCTTCTCCCACCTTCACTAGCTGAATCATTTTCGCGGAATAAATGGGGAAAGCAGATAAGCTCAAGTACAATGACTTTCCCTCCATAATATCCTGTTCGACTTTTTTTAGAGAAACCTCCATTGGATAAAAACCGATCGTCTTTCTAGACATACTAATTGCCCTCAACAAAGGGATTCTGGTGCTAATCAGCAGTCGCATGGTATTGCAGAACCTGGCCAGATAGATCTTTATCACCAGTTCCCGAACCAGGGGAATTCTCAGTACCACTCGGCTGGAAATGTCCCTAAAACGCTCATGCTTGCGATATCTGAATAAAAGGTAAACCACAGCAGCACTGACCAGAACAAATGGTATAAACAAGACACCCATTAACGAGGAGGCCTTTATCACCATCTCAGTCATCCAGGGCAGCTTACCGCCGAACCTTTTAAATACATCACTGAACATCGGCACAACAAACCTCAGCATGAAAAACACCGCTCCAGCAGAAGTGCAGAGCACAATAGCGGGATAGGTCAGTGCACCCAATATCTTCCTTCGCTGCTCCACCTTGCGCTTATAGAATAATGCCAGGTCCTTCAGCACCTCAGCCAGGTTACCTGTCTCTTCTCCTATCTGTATACTGAACTCATCATAATCCGAAAACTTCCCAGTTCCCCTTACCGCCTTAGCGAGTGCGCTACCTGAGATCACCTGGGTCTTAATCTCACGATAAATGCTCAGATGCTTGTCTTTCAAACTTTCCAGTGTAACCAGGTCCAGACTATTTTTTAAATCTATACCTGATTGTAGCAGCGTGCCAAGCTCAAAAAAGAAATGTTCCTTCTTCTGATCATTTAACCCTGAGGATTTGAAACTGATATCCCTGGACATCAGTTCCATCAGCTTTGAGGGTTTTTTAGTTCCAAGGCTGGCTTCTAATCGAGTCGTCCTCTTTTCCTTTCTATACTTTGAAATATCTATCGTTTCCATCAGAATGTATTTGCTTTAATCGTCCGTATCAGGATCTTGGTAAGTAAGTAGCTCAGCGGACGAATAATTCCTGTGTATACTGATCTCCATAGGCTTTTTATGGTAAATAAACTTCAATACCAGATAATCTGTAATGCCTTCTGAGACATCCGATCCTTCAAATGAACAGTACATCTTCAGATCCTTCATTCTCAAGGAATCGGTCACCGTACCTGCCCTGCGCAGCAGGTAGTCCCCGCTGGGCGTATAGCTGACCTCCTCCCTTCTCAATGAGTCCTTAAGATGTAATCCATTTTCATCTACTTCTGCCAGAGAGGCACATTCCATATCCCTACCCAATGCCAGCCTGATCAGCTGCAAATTGGCATGATCAAGGTTCTTTATCCTGTAATCACTATATAACCTACTGAATATTGTAAATACAGTATAGGCCATGCTCATGACAATAGCCGCCAGCATCATCGCCAGCACCATTTCAATTAACGTAAAAGCCTTAATCCTTCGCTTCTTCATCTGTCATTAAGAATTTGGTATATTCATAAAGATTGGTACTGTCTGTTGCACTCACCTTCATAATAATTAAACCTCTTCTTTCGAGGTCAGCTTTATAACTTATCTGAAATTGCAACCCCGCTCGTTCAAGCCGCAAATCCTCCCGATTTCTCGTTGCAGAAAGACTGTCTGCTACCAGCTCTGTCAGGTTTTTCGCCCGTGATCTCTGATCATTTACCCCTGTGCTGGTTACCCTAAGAAAGACTACCATCCCTGCTGAAAAAGTGATCAGCAACAGTAACATGGCTATCACAGTTTCAATTATCGTTGCAGACCTGATCATTCCTCCTGTTAGTTTACTTTGCATAGCAACCTCCCTCTTTTTGTTTCCATATTCATTAGCCTAGAACTCAAATAGTATCTCGACCGACAGGTTTTATCCAACACTACATCGATCAGGTAGTTTTCATAGATGGCGGAGGACACTTTGGCCATCAGCCGGATAGCAGATACAGAACCATGTATTCTGACAGTCTTATTCAACGCCACATACCCCTTACACCAAACTTCTCCCTTAATGACTGTACCTGCATCCAGCGAGATTATCGGCATTAGCAGGGTCTTCGCCTTTTCCCAGGCAAAAAGTTGCCCCCTTATCTCGGTATTCTTTCCAATCTTTATCCCAGCCTGAAACTCTGCAGTATCATTTTTCAGCACCATCAGCGCTGACGGATAGGCCAGCTTCACTGAATCTCCAACTACAATAGAATTCGATGCGATCACCTGCAATCGACCCTTAAAACCTGTCCCAATCCTGACCTGAGGCGCCACCAGGATCACCTGGTCCAGCATGCTGCCCGCAATTACCTCAATTAGGCTGTCAGAAGAAATGATCACATTTCCATGAGCCTTAAACCTCTCCGATATTACCGTTTCCCTGTGCTGATGGATCCTTTTTACAGCATAAAAAAATGAATTACTAAGCGTGTCGGGCAAAACTTCCTCTGCCAGATTTTCTGTTTCCAGTAAAGCGTTGAGATATTTCAACATAGCCTTATCAGGCAAAGGCATCATCCTTTCGCTATCTTTTATAGCTCCATAAATCAGCGTTCTATCTTCATAACCAGTTCCATCTACGTAAGCAGCCCTAATCCCTGATTTCGGCAGGTATGCCGTACCGCTTATTTTACTTTTCCCGCTGATGGACACAGGTCTGTCCTCGTCAGTAAGGTACAGTACCTTTAAGGTATCGGTGAGCAAGGCCCCGATTAGAAATGCATTCTTTACCGTATCTGTATTCGCATAGCTTTTCACCAATCCCAATTCGTAAGCACCCCATTGCCTCTTCTCCAACAATACACTGTCGTCACCATTTCCAAAAAGGTCAGTTCGCTGAACAGAATCCTTTATAAAGTCATCCCCCATTAAAATCAGTTTAGCTGAACCTGCATTCCTATTCAGCAGATCCATACGCTCATACTTTCGTTCCTCCATTTTATACGTATAACCGATCAGTAGCATGGAGCCGCAGACCAGTACAATAAGAATGGAAATAATCAGAGAAATATAAAGTGCTGAAGAACGTATCATTACTTACCGAATTTTAAGAACTTCTTAACTCTTGAAAAGAGCCCCGTAGTATCTAATGAAGTCTTTTTCATTACCAATAATCCTTTCCTATATTTCAGCGTATCTATCGGCCTACCCAGACTATCATACTTTATCACAAACCCATTCAGATGTCCGTCTTTATAGGTTTCGCTTTGCTTCAATTGCCCCCAGGTATTCCACAGAAGCCATCTACCACTTTTAAGCCCCCTTTTAAATCGGCCCGATAGCAGCAACCTTTTGGTTCCCACACTGTAGCCCCTGAACTGTCCATGTAGTACTTTGCCTGAATGGGCACCCTGTGAGCTATTTATCCTACCATTTTCAAACCAGTAATAAGTATTTCCCGTTTTAGGCGGGATCAGCAGTCCTTTACGCTGCACTTCCATCTGTATGGTAACTGTATCTGCCTGTATTACAACGTGTGTCCCCAGATTATCCATATATCTCAACTCTACCGGCTTACAGGAAGCAAGCCAAAGTAGTAGCAGTAATAATAATTGCACAGTTCTTTTCATGTCATTCCGTTTTAAGTAGTCTGTTTTTGCCCATATAGCTGACCATTACTGCATCTTTTCCGATCTTTTTTACTTTGACCTTGTTAATCGTATCGCCCTCTTTCAGCATTCTATCCTGTCCCTGGCAACTAATGATAGCCACTCTGTGGGCTCCCCTGCTGTCCGCTACAAAACCCAGATATTTCATTTCCTTTACAGGGTCAGGAAAAGGTGTCACGGGGATAGCATCAATCCGTTGCCTGGCAGTCAGTCTTTTTATTGTGTCTGGCAGCTTTGACCTCTCTCCTGTAAATGGATCCGGATATTCCGGCAGCAACTTAAAAGTATCCGGGTACAATTTTGGTAAGACAGTCTTGTCTGCAGGGCGGTCATTTTGCACTATGGCATCCATATCAACAGAATCACCTCCTGAAAGAAAGATCTGATACAGCACCAGCCCCCAGATGCCTAGCACCAGAATCCCCAATATATACACCAGTGGCTTTTTAGTATTCATCTTACTGCAAGCTAAAATTGCGCATATCGGTTAGCGATCCTTCATTCCCAACTTCATCTATGGCAAGTACCCGCCAGAAAATTGCCTCACCCTGCACCTGTCCTAGCCCAAAGGAATAGCTAGTTCCGTTCAACGTCAACGGAAAAGAAGAATTGTAAAGCGTGCTGCCGTCGCTTCGGTACATATAAAGTTTATATTTCCTAGCCGTACTCACCGGCTTCCAAGATAACACTACGGGCAAAGGAAGTATCGCTCCGTTTGCCGGGCCGATCACTTCAGGCTTCCCTGGTGGAGTCTTATCAAAGTTCATGATCCTGGCTTCAGACCACTTGCTACTCTGTGTCCGATTCTCTGCTCTAACGCGCCACTGATAGCTCTGATCTTTGGGGAAGCTAAAGCTAAACTGATTACCACTTAGCGCATTATCGTATACTAGTTTAGTCTCGTCTGTAAAGTTTAGGGTGTCGATCTGCAAACGGTATTGCTCTGCGCTAAACAGTACATTCCAGTTCAATAATACCTGAGGCTGATTACTCAGATAACCGCTTGCCGGACCAATCAGCGTCACCTTCTGCTCGTCCAAACTGGAGGGATGTAAGATAAAGGAGTTGCGTTGGTAAATAGATGCACTACTCCCGTTCTCCGCACGCAGCCGCCACTGATAGTTTCCCGGGTCGAGGGTAAGTTCCAGTCGTGTGCCTTTGCTAATAAGGGTATCGAAAGCAATGGAAACCGGCCTGTCAAAATCAGGGCTCGCAATCTGCAACCGGTAACGGAGTGCATCCTCCATGGGTTCCCAGGCAAAGCCTACTTGATATTTATTCGTTTCTGCACCGTCTGCAGGCGCAAGCAGCTTCACTTCACGTTTTTCCAATGAAGGTTCAATAAAGTCCTTGCAGGAAGTAATCATTGCCAGCAGTAAGCAGCAGCCATAAGTAATGCTCTTATTCATTATGATGTCCTTTCTTTACAGGTATCCCTGTTAATATCAATATTAGTGTAGTCTGTGTATCTCTAGATGCTCTTTTATAGCTGAGGCCTGTAATACGACCTACAGCACTTATTGTATCCAATTCCCGTTGCATTCTGAGTAGGTCGTGGAAATTACCTGTAAACTCTATCTTCTGGTTCAGTCCCCCCGTATTACCTAAGTGCACATTTATCCAGCTTGGAAATGCTTTTACTAAAAGCTTGTTTTTCTGGCTAAGGGTAGCGCAATAGTTCCAGAGCCGGTTCTTCCATAGCATAGTATCTACTTCAAACCTATGGTACACGCTACCAATAAACTGTGCTCTATCTGCTGTATACCCTGGACTAATAGTCAGCTCGCTGGACTGTATGACTGCATCCTGCAATAACAAGTATTTCTGGTAGCTTTCCCATGTTTTTTTCAGTGCCAGCTGCCAAACCCCAACACAGAGCAGCAATGCCAGCAATGGGCTGCACTTCACCAGTATTTTATAGTTGATCCTTTTAGCCTTCATCTGCATTCCTCCCCTCATAATCACTGATACTAATTTCGATCACAAATTCACCCCTGCTAATATCCCTGTTCAGACCATAGCTTGCTATATCACATGTCTTAACCCAGTTCATCGCCCTGATCTTGTGCAGCCAGTTATTCAGTGTAGAAGCATCGCCGCTATTACCGTTGATCCTGATCTTTCCTGTTTCATATACTTCATCAGGGACAGTAGTTGATGGTTGAGATAAGCGTAGAGGATTAATAGTAAAACCCGAAATACCTATATCAAAAGGCTTAGATGCCATCAACCTGTCGGTAAGCCAAGCACAAGGATAGCCACCTGTCCAGCCAGCATGTTTGATCAGCACAGCCTTCTGCTGCAGTGTCTCTTCCATCTCCTGATATTTTTTTACTTGGGCCCCGGTAATATTGTTTTGCCGCATTAACTGCTCAGTCTTGTCAGAATAAACGCTGAAAAAGAAAAAATTAATGAGCAAAACCAGTAATAAGACTAAGCCGGAAAGCATCAGCATACCCTGAAACCTAGCCTTTGCTACCACTTGATCATAGTTTTCCTGTAATCCCGGATATCCTGCCTTTACCGTTTCCGCACCAAGCAATAGCTTTATTGCATTTTCCTGCTGTTCTGCCGTTTCAGGGCCAAGATTTAACGCCAGAATCTCAAACCCGCCTCTCGTCAGTTCCTCAATGTAAGGATCCGCAACCTCCTTTCTCACTACTGAAACTGCGGTTAGGTCTTCTCTTGCGACCCACTGCATGTAAAAATCATCCGGTCTCGCGTTTGGCAAGGTGTGAGCGAATACCTGCTCATCTGTTAAACGCTGTCTGTCGATCTGCTTGCTAAGCACCCCCCTCCCAGAAAGACAGAGCATTAGTGGGCCAGGCCTGAACAGACGGCTGAAATGTGCAATATTTTTAAAGCCACTCTTTCTGTCCGTCACCTGCAGCTTCTCACCAGAAAGGTTTAGTTCATAGACATGACACGTAGTAAGCCCGTCGTTTTCCAGCCGGATCTGTAACACGATAAGCCGGCGCAAACGAAACAGGTCTTTAAAGATTTGTTTTTTCATATTATTGGTAAATGATAGTAGGTTTAATGAATACCAGCGTAACCACCTTGCTGCGTGTACGTTCCCGGGAACTGAAAAGCCATTTGAGCACTGGTATACGTGATAAGAATGGGATACCGCTTCCAGCCTCGCTTTTCTCCATTCTTTCCATCCCACCAAGCACGATCATATCCTCGTTGTGTGCCCTGATGATGCTCTCAAATTTGCTTGTCGAGGTTGGAGGTGGGGCATTGGCGGGGGGTGTCCCGATGAAGTCAGAAATCTCTACCTTGATACGCATGGTCACCTGATCATCCCCCGAAACCACCGGATTTACCGTAATGGCAAGGTTTGCATCCACTTTATTAAACTGCTCAGTAAAAACCGTCTGCGTGTTCACAGATGAAAATACATTCTGCGTCTTGGTTACATAATATCTCGTTGTACCTATACTCAGTGTAGCCGCATGACCGTTCAGCGTACTCAGTTTAGGCACCTGTCTGATTTCGGCATTATTGTTTGCTTCTAGTGCACTCAGTTTCATATAAAAATTAGGCGTCACCTTGCCAATGTTAAAAGTCCGGTTGGTTCCTATCCTGCCCAAAAACTCATTGATTGAACCCGCACCCAAAGTCATGTCTAAACCGGAGAGTACCTGTCCGCGGGTTCTCACCGTAGAGTCTGCGATCCCCGCCTCAATACCCGTTCTCACTGTATGGCCCTTTCGCACATCCAGCAAAGTGATCTCCATCAACACCATAGGAACCAGTCTGTCCAGCTCCTTCACATAAGCCTCCACTTCGGCAATCTGAGGGGAAGCCCCTGAAATGAGCAACGTATTCTGCTCCCGGAATTCCTTAATTTCCAACCCCTTTTTAAGCTCCATAGGAATCATCATCATCACTGTGTCCACAGAGCGGTACTGCAGCTGTAGTACTTTGTTCCTACGCAGTCCTTCCAGTTTCCTATCGCCGATCAAGTAAATGCCATTCTCTATTTTATAAGTATAGTCCGTTCCATTGAACATCGCTGTTAGAAAATTATCAAAGTTCATGTCTGTTACTTTTGTACTAATGTTTCCTGTCAGGTCTGAATACAAAAAATAATTGGCTCCAGTTTCAAATGCGGCAGATTTTACCAGGTCAGCAATAGGTGAATTCACCGCTTCAATATTTAACATCTTCCCCCTTTTTTCAATATTAAAAGGTCCCGAAGGCTGGCCCCCATTCTGGTTCCCAACAATAGCATTATCGCCTGCAGCTAGTCTGAAAGGTTTCCTTACCGCAGTTTGCCCATCGCTATTGATGTACAATTCCTCCCCCTCTGCCAGTGGCTGGAACACAAAAACCTGGTCGCTGGTCTTTACTAGCTTAATACCATTTCCAAAGGCCAGTTTTTCAAGTGCGGTTTCCAATAAAGCCTCATTGTAGAAGCCACTCACAAGTTTGCCGTTCAGACTAGCAGGCACCACAATGTTCTTACCCGAAAGCCTGCTCACTTTGCGCACCACCAAGTCCAGCGTATCGTTATTCAATTCCATCGACAGCGTATTTGCGCCTGCATTATAGTTTACCGGAATCTCCTTAGGTATATATTTCGGCTTTACCACAGGTGGATTGTAAGATGCTACAGTGATGATTGATCCGATCACATTGATGTCCAAATCATAGTTCTTAGCTAGAAAAATCAGGATGTTAAGTGCATTTTCATTAGTCACATTACTACTCACCTTGATATTCAACATCGGATCAACATTGATGTTCAGCTGGTTCGACTGTGCAACTGCACGCAGAAGTTCCTGTATAGAAGCACCTGACAGTCCCACCTGTACCCTTTGCTTCAGCCCCGGCACAAAAGCTGAAAGCCCTACTAGTTTCTTCTCCAGTTCTGTCATTCGCTGTTCTTTGGTCTGCTGCGCCATTACAGGGTTCTGCCAGCTCAGCAAACCCATCACCAGAAATAAAATAACTCTTTTCATTTGTTTGTTCATCTTAGCGCTTGTATCGATCCTATTAAATATTATCATTAGTTCAAGAGTAAAGGATAAATCTCTTCCAGTGAAGTCTCACCAGAAGCAAACAGTGCAAAAGCATTTTCTGCCAGTGAGCTAATCCCTTTTTCCTTTAACACAACCTCTGCATTCATCTCCGAGGCCTTGATCAGTGCTGCCAAATCACGATCCATCCCAATTACTTCATAAACTGCCTTTCGGCCACTAAAACCCGTATTATAGCATTTCGGGCATCCAGCCGGGAGATAATGGGTATCCACTCTATAAAAAGGTTTAAAACTTCTGGGATATCCCATTTCGTCAAACTCCGCCAGGCTCTTGCACACAGGACATAGTAGCCTTACCAGCCGCTGTGCTACGCTAGTATTTAATGTATTTGCTGCCAGAAATGCCGGGATACCCATATCCAGCAATCTGGATACCGTACCCCATGCAGAGTTTGTATGTATGGTAGACAATACCAGGTGTCCTGTCAGTGCGGCTCTTATCGCCATATTCGCTGTTTCCGGATCACGGATCTCACCTACCATGATCACATCGGGATCCTGGCGCAAAAAAGTCCTCAATGCAGAGGCAAAGCCAAGGCCTATATTCTCCTTCAGTTGTACCTGATTGATGCCTTCCAGTGTATATTCTATTGGATCTTCTATCGTTACAATATTTCTTGTACTCTTGTTGAGCAGTTTCAAGGTAGCATACAGTGTCGTGGTCTTGCCCGATCCGGTAGGCCCACTGATCAGTACGATACCGTTTGGTCGTTGCACCCCTTCCAGATAGGCACTTAGATCTGGCTCCGACAAGCCCAGTTTAAACAGGTCAATATTAGCTGTGTCATTATTCAGCAGACGCAGCACGATCTTTTCTCCAAACAGTGTTGGCAAAACAGACACGCGGATATCAAAGGCCTGACTAGCTGTCTTAAAGCTGATTCGGCCATCCTGCGGCAACCGCTTTTCCGCAATATCCAGGTTTGCCAGGATTTTAATCCTATTGATGATTGCGGGATATTCTGAAATACTTAGTCGATACCGTTCTATCAGCATGCCATCTATCCTGATCCTTACACGACATTTCTCTTCATAAGCCTCGATATGAATGTCACTGCTCTTTAGCTTTTTGGCCTCAGAGATAAGCTTCTGCAAAAAATCATTCGAAACAGGTTCATTGCTCGTAATCTCCATTTCAGTCCTGTGATTTTCCCTCAGGTAATACTGATTCAGTAGCCTTGATAATGTTTCTGGGGTTTCCGGATGCAGAGAAATCTTTCTGTTCATGACGATCTCCAGTTCATCTTGAAGCAAAACAGCTTGTTCTGCGCTTTCAGTATACATGCAAAGTACCCCTTCTTTGAGATCAAAAGGAAAAATACGGTAATGCCAAGCAGTCTCGCCTGTGATCTCATGCAGGAGCTCAGCTTTTACAGAATTTTCAGGTTTCATAATAGACAAAGGATGAGGTTTTCATTTAGATCTTTTAGTTGAATATTTCCTAGCCATACTATTCCAAGTACAGGAATAAGCATCAGACTCTGCAGGCCAGCGAGCGGTATGGTAAAGTTTTCAGGCCGGTTATACTTTATATATATTCCAGAGCAAATGGTGATCAATACTAGGCTAACTAGATAAAAAAGGAAGAATAAGGCAACTGGAAAATAAACAGCGAGGCAAAACAACAGTAAAATGTCCCCAAGGCCTAAGTAACTTTCCATTACATTAATCAGTCTGTGGTCCCTAAAACTGAAGAACAGGGTGACCAGAAAAAAATTGAAGAGAATAAGACCAACGTTCACAGCTGCTTCGACAACTGTGAAATCTTTATTGCTTATGAGTAGTAAAAAGCCCAACACAGGGAATGCGTACCAGGAAATTGCCCTGTACTTAAAATCTTGAATACCCATCATCAGAAGGATAAATAAGATGGAGCCGTTAATCGATAGCGAGAGCATGCTGTTAATCTTGGATCACTTCCTTCAGATTCTTTTCCTGGTCTATTTCCCAGACATTGAAGGTCCCGTCCCCATCAAAGTCTACCACTGCAGTCGCCCTAATCACAAATCCAGTCTGTGTGGCAGAAGTCACTTCTAGCCTATAGTTGGCCTTCCCATCAGCGCCATCAGTTGTGAGCTTCTCTTGAGTGAAACCGATCTCCAATAAGTCATTGCTATATTTGGAATGTTCATAGAAATAGGCCTTTTCCAGTTGATGTGCATGTTCCAGCTGCATCTTAGCTTCGGTTGATTTTGCTTTAGTGATCAGCGGCATCAGGTTGGGTAGTGCCAGCAGCACCAATATACCTATGATAACCAAGACAACAAGGATTTCTGTAAGCGTATAGGCAGGGACTTTCCTGCCAAATAAATTTGTCGGTTGATTACTTTTCATACTAGCGAGTTTTCACAATGTTATTAAATCCCAGTACACTTATAGTGTACTGGGAAAAATGTGGAAAACTTCACCTTTTAGACATCGATTAAAACTTGGAAAAGCTGCCTAAATTAAGGAGTACTTAAAAATGAAATCGACTATGATATCAATTTGGATTGGATAAACAACAAATCTGCCAACTATTCCTCATCAACAAATCCTACAAAAAAGTATCCCTTTCGTGTATATATGTATCCACTACTAATCGTATAAATAATGGGCATTTTATACTCATGCCGCATATACCCAATTAGTCTTTTCACATAAGTAGGCGATAATGAGAGTCTTTTAGCCAGTTGAGTGGGCGTTCCGGTTGCCTTCTTTCGAATCAATTGATCAATTCTCTGACAATTTTTTACCGTTGACATATATAACCACTAAGAAACTTAACATCATTTTTCTGTACATTTCAATCATCCAAAATTAGATCAGTTAAAATTCTAGCAAGGCAGAAGAGCGCTTCGATAGAGATAATAACATATTTACAGTAATTTCTTGTAAATGCAAAATATATTTTATCGTCAATCAAAAGCCTAATTTTTCTTATAAAAATCCACCTTGCAGTTGAGTAACTATTTAAATGCACAGGAAAAACAAAAAAGTTAGGCAATATATTTGTGCAATACCTTCCTGAAAACCTCCACAAACAAAATAAACGAACAAAAAAATTGAAAAAGAGAACGATAAATAAGATATATCAAATTAGTTTATCCAAAAAATTGTTTTACTATGAAAAATTCGATCTGCTGATTAGGGCAAAAAAGACCGGAACAACGGAAGAGCTCGCTCAAAAATTTTCAATTACTACTGCACTTGCTCATGATATTATATTCCATATGATCAATGAACTAAATTGTCCAATCGAATATTGCGAATTGGATGAATCATATCATTATCGAAGAAAGGGTAAGCTGATTCTGGGTTTCCTTTCGGAATAAATGATTTACTTTCATTATTATATTATTTAAAAGCACCCATCTAAACCTGGTTTTAAGCCATCTGTTCTAATCATTACTGGAGACCAGATCAAAGTTAAAGGTAGCCCAACAGAATCATATCAAACTAGAGAAGTCTTTTCTTTTCTTATTCAGCACTTGGGAAATTTATCAACCTTTCAAACAAACAATGCACTATGCTGTGAAAACATGAGCAGCCATATGAGATAGGTATATGAAGCACAATAGAGGGGGCTTTTGAGTTATAATACCAATACCTGCTGGTTCATACAGGGCTAAAAGCCCTTCATCCCTAAAGGAGAAGTAACCCTGTTTAGTTAGAATGAGGTGATCCAGGATCAACAAATCCAATAATTTCCCTGCCTCTACCAGTCTTCGGGTTAAACTAAGATCTGCCTGGCTGGGTTTCAAATTACCACTCGGATGATTGTGAAACTTATGATTCCGCTGGCACAGCTTTTCAAGGCAATGGCGAATACCAGCTTTGGATCAACCAGTGTTCCTGCAAATCCGCCGATGGAGATTTCTGTCATGCCGATCACATTGTTCGCACGGTTCAGCAGCAGGATGAAAAATTGTTCGCTCATTTCAATCCTCCCCTGATCCCAGTTGTTGAACAATAGGTTATACGCATCTTTTGACTGGGCCACTTTAGGCCTGTCGCAGGCTTTAAACTTTGGCTGATAACTTACTTTGATTTCTGATACCAGGAACAGGGAATTTTGGATTTGCACTTTCATCGTCTTAAATTTTAAATTGAAAATTTGATTAATTGTGCGCATCTCCCGGACAGGACTGAGCAAGCAAAAAATGCAGCGGAATTAATGGACAAGCGGGGAAAGGCCATAGGAGCGTTTATGCCGAACAATTTTTGCGCCCCGAAAGTCCCGTCCGAACTTAGAGCAGGATGAATAGAATAGCTCCTCAGCTACTGTCTACAACCCATTCTTTGAAACGATCAAAACGCCTTCCGCCAGCCGGCGGAAGGCGATCAGGCCTTCAGGCTAATGGCCCGTCTTGATTGTAGCGATCAAAAATAGCATCATCCATTCTAGTGTATTCGTAAGTCTTTAGACTCTTGAAGTCGGAAGTGATTCTCGACTTTTTACGTCTCTCTTTGTAGCTATCGATAGATGTCCCAATAACAATAAAAATTGCATAACTAGCTATTCTGTAATCGAAAGTAGGCATTAGTGCAAGATGACCTCCCAATCTTCATAAGGAGGCTCCACATTGAAATTTCCATCGCAGTACTCTCGCAGATAATCCGTTGCTCTCTTTTCTGCGTACTCTGCATTTAGTACAGTTCCTGCATCATCCAGTTCGAGTACATTAATAAATATAACGTAAGTCTGCTCAATAGCGCTCGGTTCTTCTCCATACAGAGACAGATAGTCTATACCTTTTAAATTGTGGTGATTGCCACTTGATAAGAAGTAGGCAAACTTTCTAAATGCAGAATTAAAAGATTTACTTAGTTTCATGTTGATATGATTAGAGATCGTACTCGGAAGTGAGATCTAAAAGATAGTGTCCAGTTATCTTGCAACCGTTTAAATCAACGACTACGACAGCATATTGGTTTGAATTAGAGCCAGAAAGTAAGACATGGTCAAATATTGACGTATCAGTCCGGTAAACATGTTCAACCCGTTCATCATTAAGAACAGAGTCGGCAACGATACCTTGTTCGTTGAGCTGTTTCACGTATGGCCAAATATCTAAAACAGGTTCAGCTGAATCAGTTACATCGATCATCTTATTACCGAATGTACTTTTAAATTCTTCTTCGGTTAGTTCAGTTGTCATAAAGTACCAAGATAGCAGTTTGCTTTCAGTTTCCATATCCATCTATTATTATAAAACCTATTGTTAAGAGGTAAGTACAGATTGTGGATATGGAAAGAGGATTGTAGCTTTATACTATGGAAGTATATTTACTATGGCATACTCATGTTGACCACATGCTTGATGGTGGCGAAGATGTGAAACTAATTGGAGTCTACAGTTCAATTGCCGAGGCCAACTCAGCTATCGAACGGAAAGGAAGTTGTGAGGGCTTCAGAGATCATAAAGTTGGGTTTGAAATATCTACTTACACTTTAGATAAAGACACTTGGTCTGAAGGGTTCGTAACGCAATAGTTCATCCCTTATCCTTTACAAGGTAAAAAGTATCCTTTGATATTCGAGTGCTTCACCTTTTAAACAGGCAGGAACTACTGCTCCTGTTGAATTAATAGGATCAGCAGCACTACACTTACTTTTATATCAGCTATCGCACATCTGGACTCCAAGTTATATGCCCGTTAACTTCCTCGCAAAGGAAAACACCTCCCATACCATAGTCGTAAATCAAACAAAACTGTATTGCTTTATCTTCGATATAGTCTTTAAACGCAGTAGACAAGTCTAGCATCCGCATAAACTCCTTCTTTACATCGCCCATTTCTAATATACAAGAGCTTCTGGTAATAAGAGTCAGATCATGTTTTACAGTGCTTCCTGTAACTTGAATATTGCTATTGTCCAAAGTTCTGAAAGTTAGTCCGCCAACGTTATATAAGTGCCCCCCAGTAAGCGAGTGCACGGCATTCTCAAGTGCTTTAACTGTGTTGTCAGTTGTCATTTGTGTGTATATTTCGCAGATAGTTCCGCGAAAGGGGTGGCCACATACGGAATAATCTCCATGCAATCGTCTGTTTAACAATACTGCGTTACTGTGTTTTCTTATCATCTTCTTACCGCTGTCCCATTGATCTTCTTTGAGATAGATTTTAGTAGAGCGAGTGGCGGATTTACCTCCATAGTAAATCCTAAAGTTTAGTGGGCAGGTCTCTTCCTTGGTGATCCTTCGTTTGTCCAGAAAGATTTTGATGGTTACCATAGCATTTGTTGTTATGGTTAGGCCGTGCATGTGCACATCTATGTGCACGATTTATGCACGTTACCGTGCACATTTTAAGCACATCTCGTTTTATAAAATCAAGAACTAGAAGTCTAAAGCAACAAAAAAGCCTCTCAGAATTAACTGAAAGGCTCTCTAAGGGTGGAGAATAGCGGAGTCGAACCGCTGACCTCTTGCCTGCCAGGCAAGCGCTCTAGCCAGCTGAGCTAATCCCCCTTGGCTAATAATAGTTCGAAAACTACCAGAGTGGGGCAAAAGTAATTAATTTTAGAAACCTTACAAATTAAATAACGAAATAGATGAATTAAAATCAGATAAGCAGAGTCTGGATATAGTTTTGAAAACTAAAAGAACAGCCTCTAATAGAATAAGCTTTTATAAATATTAAATTTTGTTCCTATTTTAGCAACACACACAAATAGAACAATATTTTTATGCGCCTTTCCTTATTTCTACTCGCTGCATTAAGCCTATTTTGCACCGCCGGTATTGCCCAAACCATACAACAAAACAGCGGTTGGTTATTCTTAATGAACACTACTAAAATAAATAATAAATGGGGTGCCCATCTTGATGTTCAACTAAGAACGGCTGACAACTGGGACCAGCTGAGAAATTTCATGTTCAGACCCGGCTTAACCTACTATATTAATAATAAAAATGAAGTGACATTAGGTTATTTGTTAAATGAAACTCACACCCAGTTAATCGGCACCAATGATAACAAGTTGACTGAGCATAGGATATGGCAGCAATATATTTATAAACATAAAATCAGCAAAATTCTTACCAGTCACAGGTTTAGAACAGAGCAACGTTTTATAGAAAGAAACGGAACAGATGATCTTTTTTCACAACGCTTCAGGTATTTTTTAAGATTTATTGTGCCACTAAAAAAAGGTCAACAGGATTTTGAAAAAGGACCATTTGTAGCCTTACAAAATGAGGTATTTCTAAACCTTCAAAATAAAGACGAACTAAACGGCCATGTATTTGATCAAAATCGTGCCTACGCCGCAGCGGGATATAGATTAAGTAAAAAGGTGGATATTGAAGCTGGCTATCTTAATCAAACTTCTAAGGGGCTAAACTCCTCTACAATGAACAACGTAATTCAACTAGCTCTTTACACAAGGTTTTAGACATTAATTCGTTTATTTAGACATATAAAATTTAAAAAGATAAAGATGAAGAAGACATTTCTATTTGCCGCCTTATTTTGTACCATTGGGTCCAATGCAATTTCTAAAAATAATAATTCAGTCTTCCCTCCTTTTGCTAAGATAGATGCCTCTTCTTTTGACGAAAGAAATGTAAAAAACTTTACCGGTGTTGCCGCAGGTGGGCCTATTAATGTGGTGATTAAAATGGGCAGTACCGAAAGCTTAAAATTTGAGGGGGATGCAGAGGCAATTTCTACATTAATAAGTGAAGTTAAGGGCAACATCCTGGTAATTCGCCCAAAGAATAGCTGGACAAGCTGGGCAAAAAAATATGAAGGTAAAACAATTACTGCATATGTAACGGCAAAAGACATCACAAGTTTAACCATGAGCGGAAATGGAAGCATAATTGTATCAGGCGCATTAACCAGTGGAGAATTTACATCCACGTTAAGTGGTTCTGGCAGCATAAAAGCCAATATTGATGTAGATAAGCTAACGGGCGTCATCAGCGGTTCTGGCAACCTAAACATAAGCGGTAAAACAGATGCAGCACAAATTACCATCAGTGGATCAGGAAATTTAAATGGAAAAACCTTAGTAACCAATAGACTATCAACAAGGATTAGTGGATCAGGTACTGTTAGCATTAAAACGGATGGCACCATTAAAGCATTTATTAGTGGTTCTGGTAATGTTTATTACAGTGGAAATCCTACAATAGAAAAAACCGTGATTGGATCTGGCGGAGTAAGCGAACTGTAATGAAGCAAATCTTATCAGTTTTTATTCTTCTTTTTCTATTTTCCCCGTCAAGGGGGCAGGATTTAGCTCATTTTGCTGATAGTATAAGGGTTAAAAATGAAATACCCGAGCTAAGTTATGCTGCTTTTACGGCCGACAGCGTACTAGTGAAAAACGTATTGGGCTTTAGAAGATCTGATGTTCAAAATAATGAAACAAAAGCCAACACTGATGATTATTTTCATTTGGGGTCAAATACAAAAGCAATAACAGGTTTTATTGCGGGTTATCTGGTAGAAAACAAAAAGATTAGCTGGGCCACAAAGTTTTTCACTTTATTCCCGGAATGGAAAAAAGATGCTAACCCTGCATTTTATGAAATCACGTTGCTCGACTTATTATCGCACAGAGCGTTCATTAAACCCTATAACAGCGGGACAGAGTTTCAATCGTTACCCAAATTTACCGGCACCAAAGATGAGCAGCGTAAAATGTTTGTAAAATACCTGATCAATAATGACGCGCTGGAAAAAAATAATGAAACCTATAATTATTCTAATGCTGGCTACAGTGTTGCCACTGCCATGCTTGAAAAAGCTAGCGGAAAAACATGGGAACGGCTACTAGATGAAGTCCTTTCAAAAAAACTTCATTTAAACTATAAATTGGGATGGCCTAACAGAACTGATGTAAATCAGCCTTGGGGGCATTGGATTGAGAACAACAAGTTAACTCCCCTATCTCCTCATACAGATTACAATTTAAATCTTATTGAACCAGCTGGAGACATCAGTATGCCTATCAGCGATTACATTAAATTTGTTCAGCTAAACTTGTCGGGATTAAGGGGTAAGAATAATCTTTTAAAGTCAGAGACTTATAATTACCTGCATTATGGATTAAAGGATTATGCTATAGGATGGCTTAATGTAAATAAACCCGACAAGCATTCATCTGAACACGCGGGTTCTGCGGGTACATTTTACTGTTATACTTTGATTAACAAGGATAAAAATGTAGCTTATATCATTATGGCCAACTCTTCAACTGAGAATGCTTTAGATGGAATATTTAAGCTTCTGGAAAAACTGATAAAAACAGTTGAAAAAGTGAAATGAAGATAAAAGGGCAGAAATTAGACTATTATAAGGAATTAAAGTTTGCTATACGTTCCTGAACAATTTGCAACTTCACTTTTAATTCCTCGGGCTGAAATGGCTTGCTTAAGTAATCATCCATTTTGCACTCTTCTATTTTCTCTCTTACCTCATCGGAGGCTGAGGCTGTAAGTGCAATGATATGAACATTTGATTTAGTGGAATCAGCAATTTCTCTAATCATTTTAGTTGCAGTATACCCATCCATCACAGGCATATTTAAATCCATTAGGATTACATCGAAATAGTTTTCATTAGCTAATCTAAATGCCTCTTCACCATTTTCAGCGATTACAATTTGAGCATTCCAGGTGGACAACAGCTTTTTCATGAACAAGATATTCATTGCATTATCCTCGGCGAGAAGGATTTTTAGCTGATCAATACTTACCTCTTTTTGCTTAATTTCTTTAACTGTAGTAGTAGTTAGCTCCGTTGTTGCATATTTAATATCAAAATAAAAGCGGGTTCCTTTACCCACCTCACTATCTATCATTATTTTACTACCCATTTGCTCTAACAAATGCTTTACAATGGAAAGGCCTAATCCTGTACCTCCAAAATTTCTGGTAATACTTTTTGATGCCTGTAAGAAAGGTTCGAAAATTATTTTTTGCTTTTCAGGACTGATGCCCATACCTGTATCTTTAACTGAAAACCTAATAACAATACCATCCTGATTTTTCCTTCTTATTATGGCACGTACCTCCACCATCCCCTTTTGGGTAAACTTAATGGCATTACTTACTAGATTAAAGATAATCTGGACAAGCCTTGTTGGGTCCCCAATTACTTGTTGCTTTCCAATTTGGGTATCTATTTGAACATGATAATTTAATCTCTTTTCTCCAGCCTTTGCTCCGAACCCTGCGCAGGCATTTCGAATCAGAGTTGAGATATCAAAAGGAATCGATTCCAATTCTATTTTCCCTGAGTCTATTTTATTAAAATCTAAAATATTGTTTATCAACGACAGCAAACTCTCGGCAGAGAACTTAAGCACATCCAGATTTTCTTTTTGCTCTTTATTTGGTTTATCATTTAGTAAAACGTTTGACATTCCAATCACAGAATTCAGGGGCGTTCTTAGCTCATGTGACATCGTTGAAAGAAAATCTGTTTTAGACTTAACAGTAAGCTGTAGTTCTTCATTAAGTATCTTTTTCTCATTTAGTGTACCATAGAGGACGGTATAAAAGTAGTAGTGAGATGCTGCTATGGCAATGAAATTAATTCCTATTATGAGTATGGCAATGTTATGATTATCATATTGACTATTAAGAACCGTAAAGTCGCTTCCACGATTAATAAGTGCTAAACACATCGATACGGTAAATATTGAACAGTAAAGGATACCCCACCGGCGACCAAGTCCATAAAAGCTAAAGGTCATTGCCATAAAAATATGCTGCATTATTGGAATGCTTATTTTATGAAAAAATAAATGCCTCATGACATAGCTGGTAATTGCTATTAACGCAACGTGTATTAATATTTTTACAATATCTGGTCTGGAGAGTAATAGTTTAATTACCACAATTGAGACGAGAAATGAAATTGAATCGCCAATAAGTTTATCGTAGCTATGACTAATTAAATGATCGGTAACTGATAGTGCAAGTTTTGGGAAATTTAACAGAAAAACAATGAATAATACCGTTATTTTGGCTCTTTCAATAGGATCCGAGACGTTCAGCAACGTTCTTTTGAGAGACCAGTTAAATATAGATAAATCGTTCACTATTAGGCGCTAATAAGATTCTAAAGATACCTATTTTAATGGAATAACCATATCACCCCGCCCGAGTAGAGTATCGGTGGTGAGTAGGAGGCCCGATGTAAGCCCGCAGCTCCGTTAAAAAAGGCTCGTCTTGTAAAGTGGATCATACAGTAAATTGAACTGGTTAGGCCCCCTAATTGGTGGATGCGATAAATATACTAACAATTATCCTTGGAGATAATAATTTTCATTATTTTAGACAACGCAAAGTGCTGGAACGATTGAGCTGTCCCAAATTGCACGATGCGTGTTCACTTATGAACAATAATAACCCAATAATAAATTAAACGGCTATCCTTAGTCTTATGCGCATTAATATTTTAACTGGCATACTCTTGGCTCTACCGGCCTCTGGAAAACATGTATCATGACTGCAACAATTAGAAAATACCACATCTTAAGAAAAGAAGTGATCAAACAGCTGTATTACAGCAAGATGCTCACCTTAACTGAACTAAGCTCTCTTAGTCATAAGAGCTTACCTCTAATTACCAGCGCGGTGAATGATTTGGTAAGAGATGGTTATGTTCTAGAACACGGCCTTGCCCCCTCAAGTGGTGGTCGCAGGCCCTTGACTTTTTCATTGAATCCGCAAAAACAAATGTATATCATCGCTGTGGCTATGGATCAGCTGGTAACACGCATGGTTATTTATGATTTGCTAAACAAACCTCAAAATATAACTTATACACTCCCACTCAACTTGGTGGAAGATACTGATGCATTAACCAAATTAGTCCAGTTCATCAAATCAAACATAGCACTTTCTGGAATTCCTTCAGAACAGCTCCTTGGAGTTGGGATTGGAATGCCTGGGTTTGTGAATGCAGAACAGGGAGTTAATCATACTTTTCTTAAATCCACAGACGAAAAAAGCTTAAAGGATTATCTAAAGAAATCAATTGGTTTACCGGTATTTATTGAAAATGACTCTAGCTTGATTGCCTTCGCGGAATTGAAATTTGGGATTGGGAAAGGCTACGATGACATTATGGTTATAAATATTGGCTGGGGAATAGGCCTTGGAATGATCATTAATGGAAATCTTTTTAAAGGACACAATGGTTATGCGGGTGAATTTAGCCACATACCTTTATCTCAAAGTAACAAATTATGCTCATGCGGCAAAAGAGGCTGTTTAGAGGTAGATACCTCTTTATTGGTTCTGGTTGAAAGGGCACGATCTGAAATGGCAAATGGTATAAGTTCCAGTATGGAAAATTTATTTAAAGATGAATCGAGGTTACAAGGAGATCATTTTCTGGATGCGGCAAGAGCGGGTGATCCTTTAGCACTCTCTATACTTTCTGATGCTGCTTTTTTAATAGGAAAGGGGATTGCTACACTTATTCACATTATGAATCCGGAACTTATAGTTTTAAGTGGTCGGGGTGCAGCAGCTGGTAAATTTTTAATGGCTCCAATACAACAAGCTATAAATGAATTCTGCATCCCCAGATTAGCTGACCATACAGAAATAAAAGTTTCGAATCTTGCATCACAATCTGAACTTTTAGGTGCCGCAACTCTTGTAGTGGAAAATTGCGATTTCGCCTAATCAAAACTACTGCTTTAGGTATAATTGAAAAGGGAGTTGTTTAAGAAAAAACAACTCCCTTTTACTTAGACCATTATTTACACCAAAAGGTGAGGTTTTTCTTTGTAAATTTTCCAAAGCAGCTCGCCAAAAATTGTGTTCGACCATGCAAACCAAGATCTGGTAAAATCTTTAGCATCGTTTTTATTAAAAGATTCGTGCATAAATCCCGTACCACCATGACAGCTTTGCAATGTTTGCAAACATTGCTTAATTTCTGCATCATTGTTGCTCGTTAATCCTCTCATTACAACACTGATTGGCCAGATCTTATCTAATCCCGTATGTGGGCTTCCAATTCCTTTTCCGGCCTTACCCTCAAAATAGAAAGGGTTTTCTAATGAAAGAATTAGTTTGCGTGTATTGATGTATACGGGATCATTAGGTTTTACTGCACCTAAATAAGGAAGTGCCAGTAAACTAGGTACGTTAGCATCGTCCATAATATTGAAACTGCCATATCCATTTACCTCAAATGCATATACCTTACCAAATTCAGGGTGTGTTACAATCGCATATTTCTGCAATGCATTTTCAACTTCAGTTGCCAAGGCAATACATTCATTTGCCAGAGCAGTATCTTTATTTACTGCCTTCAATATTTCTGCTGCTTGTTTTAAACTGATAACAGCAAAGAAATTAGAAGGAACAAGGAAGTTATATATAGTTGCATCGTCACTAGGACGGAAAGAAGAACAGATTAACCCAACTGGTTTTACTGGATATCCGTAACCACTTAATGGTACGCCGTCAGTAGCCCAGGATGTTTTGCGTTGAAAATGATATGGTCCCAGACCGTCTTTTCTTTGCTGTTCTTTAAAAGTCTTCACAATTAAAGCAATTGCATCTCTCCAGGCTGTATCAAACGGTGCTGTATCTTTAGTTAACGTCCAATATTGATAACTTAAACGGATTGGGTAACATAATGAATCAATTTCCCATTTGCGCTCATGAATACCCGGTTTCATGTCGGTAATATCGGTTTTCCACTCCCCTTCTTTCGTTTCATCGCCATAAAATGCATTTGCATAGGGATCTTTATGAATACATTTTACCTGATGGTTAATTACACCCGCAATCATATCGTGCAGTTTTTTATCATCCTTTACAAGCGATAAGTAAGGTGTTACCTGAGCTGTACTATCGCGCAGCCACATAGCATCAATATCACCAGTGATAACATAAGTATCAGGCTTACCATTTTGTTCTGTATAAGTTACCGTAGTATCTAAAGTATTAGGAAAGCAGTTTTCAAATAACCATCCTAATTCCTTGTTTTTGACATTCTTTTTGAATTCAGCTATTGCACTTTCTACAGCTTTACTTTGAAAGTGTCTTTTTGATTCAGGTACTCTGACAACAGGAAAATCTGGTGCTGCAGCAAATGATACTTTGTCTACCATAAGTCCGGCTGCCAATAACCCGGTGTTTTGTAAAAAGATTCTTCGTTTCATGTTTTATTTTGATAAAGAAAAAGGCTTATCATCACCAGAAAGGCCTCTTTGCAGATTTGGTTTATTACTCATTTCAAATTTCAATATACCCCCATTGGTAATGTCACTATGTGTGATATAGTTTTTGGTATATGTTTTTCCATTCAGCGCGGCTGCACTAATGTAAAAGTTTTCTTTGTTATTGTTGTTTCCCTCTATGATAAATTTCTTGCCATTTTCCAGGCTAATTGTAATTTTTTTGAACATTGGACTGCCAATAACATATTGATCTGTACCCGGACAAACGCTATAAAAACCCATTGCACTTAATACATACCATGAAGAAGTTTGGCCCTGATCTTCATCGCCAGGATACCCATTTTCTGTAGAATTATAAAGTTTATACATTACATCTCGTGCATGGAATTGTGCTTTCCATGGTTCACCGGCATAATTATATAGGTAAATCATATGCTGTATTGGCTGATTACCATGTGCGTACTGGCCCAGATTGGCCATCACCATCTCTGTCATTTCGTGGATTAAGCCACCATAAGTACCTACCTTAACTTTATTGGGTTCAGTAAATACAGAATCCAATTTAGCAGTGAAATTCTGTTCACCTTTCATCAGATTGATTAGCCCTTGAACGTCTTGAAATACCGACCATTGATAGTGCCATGCGTTGCCTTCTGTAAACGGACCACCCCATTCGATGGGGTCAAAATTAGGCACCCATTTGCCATCCTTTTGTTTACCGCGCATAAAGCGGGTAACCGGATCGTAAACATTTTTATAGTTATACATCTGTCTGCTAAATACATCAGCATAGAAATCGTTATTGGTCATTTTTGCCAGATTATAGCCACAAAAATCATCGTAAGCATATTCCAGCGTTTTTGCTGTGGCCTCTCTGTATTCGGGATATGGGACGTAACCCAGTTCGTAATATTCCTTCCAACCATGGCGGCCATTGGCGGGGCCCCATGGACCTTTATTGGTTGCCTCATGAAGATATGCTTTTAGCGCTTGTTCCGGATTAAATGTTCTGATCCCTTTTGCCCAGGCATCAGCCAATAAAGAAATGGCGTGATTACCAATCATACTTCCCCCCTCTCCAGGGAATGACCAGGATGGAAGCCATCCGCATTGCTCCTGCGCATCCAACATTGCCTGCATATAACGGCCATGCATTGTAGGCTGCATAATAGTATTTAGTGGAAACTGGGCACGGAAGGTATCCCAGAAACCAGTGTCAGTAAACATGTATCCCTGGTGCACTTTACCGTCATACGGACTAAAATAATAAGGTTTACCATCTTTATCATATTCAAAGAATTGTCTTGAAAACAAGCTTGCTCTGAAATAGCAAGAATAGAATGTAGCTTTATCCTCTTCCGATCCGCCTTCTACAAGGATCTTACCCAAATGGTCATTCCATATTTTTGCGCCCGCAGCTTTTGTTTGATCCAGGGTTTTAAACTTCCCTAACTCTCTTTTTAAAGTTAAGCTTGCCTGATCTTCACTGATGTAGGATGACGCCGTTTTCGCTTGTACCATTTCGCCAGGTTTAAACTCGATGTAAGCACCCTTCCCTTTACCCTGTGCTGTTAATGTACCTTCTGATATTGCATTATTAGTGTTATCCCAGGTACCATACTTTACAAACGGTTTATCAAAAATGATTTCGAAATAGCTATTCAGGCTGTCTCTTATACGGCCGTTATGAACATACCCTGTGATCTTTTTTTCTTTAGGATAGATCTTTACCTCACTTAAACCGGTGTATCCGTCCAAAACAAGGTAACTTTTACCATTCTTAGGAAAAGTAAAACGCAGGTGCGCTCCCCTTTCTGTTGGGGCAATTTCAGTAACAATATCATTATCGAGTTTTACCTTGTAGTAATTAGGTTTAGCAATTTCATTCTTGTGGTCAAAACCAGTCTGGCGATCATTTTCATTTACAACTAGCTTTCCTGTAACCGGCATTAAAGAAAATACGCAATAATCATTTGTCCACGAACTGCATTGATGGGCTTGTTGAAAACCGCGAATGGTTTTCTTAAAATATTGGTATTTCCAGCCATCTCCATTGTTACCCGTTTGTGGGGTCCATGTATGCATGCCAAAAGGTAGCGCTGTTGTAGGGTATGTATTACCCCTTGTAAGTTCATGTTTAGAATTGGTACCCTGCAGGGTGTTTACGTATTGCACCAGATCTGGCTGTTGCGCAAATGCAACATTGAGCAGCAATACAAATGCGATTAAAATAGTTTTTAGTTTCATGTTTGTGTGGTTCTCCCTTATTACCTATCTAAGGGGTTTTATATTTGGTTTAAAACGATTTAGTATCCCAATAATATGAAAATAAAATAACTTTTAAAAACAGAACGGGTGATTGTTGTTAACAATCACCCGTTCTTGATACTTAGGAAAATCCTAAGGAATTATTATTTAATTATAACCTGGGTTTTGAGTAAGCTTAGAATTTAAATTACGCTGCTGCTGCGGAATTGGATACAAAGCCTTGTTTGCATTACTAGGTGTATGGTCCCACCATAAACCTGTAGCAAATTTACCAAAGCGGATTAAGTCATCCCTTCTGAAACCTTCAAAAATGAACTCACGTCCGCGTTCAGCTAACAACTCATCCATTGTAAGTGTTGAAGTCGTGTATGCATTAGCAGCCCAGTCAGCCTCAGTGAATGCACGTTTTTTACAATCGTTGACTAATTGTACTGCTTCCCCTGTTGCAACGCCACCGTTTTTACGCATAATCGCTTCTGCTTTTGCAAAATAAATCCAGGTTAAGCGGTAGATGTTCCAGTCGGTATTATTATAATTAGGATCAATTTCGGGTTTCCCACCAGGGCCTGGAAATTGATTGCCTAATTTATATTTATTAAAACGAACACCGCTGTTCTCTTCACCTTCACTCATATTAGAGACTTTAGAGCCAGTTTTGTTTTTCTGGATATTATCCACAAATTCTAATTGCAGATCTTTGTATTCTTCAGAAGCCAAAACAGGTGTTTTTCCATCCGAAAACTTAACCATTTTACCAATTAACAACCAATCAGATTTACGTTTGTCAGCGTCTTTGTAGGTGGTGTATACGCCAGGAATTACAACAATACCATCGTTACCATTACGGCCACCGCCATAGATTTCCTGTTGTTTAAAGTGATAGAATTCTGATGGAAAGCCTGTAGCAAAATTGGCAATTTTATAATCGTAAGCAATTGAGAAGATCACTTCTTTAGACAGATCATTAGTGCTTTTAAACTGGTCTGAAATGTTTGGATCTAAAGCCATGCTTCCATTTTGTCCTCCCGCCTCTCCTGAGATTATTTTATCAGTTGCTGCGATACAATCATCCCATCTGGGAGTGCCTATCCATGCCTCCGCATTCAAATAAAGCTCCGCCAACATTGCATAACCTGCTGCCTGATTCATCCGGCCAAGCGTTGCTCTCGATGCCTTAGGCGCTTTTTCAATATTAGCTTTAATCTCACTCTCAATAAATGCAAATACTTCAGCTCTGTTGGTAGTATTAGGAAGTTCTACAGATGAACCTTCTGGAATCGCTGTTGTGATCGGAATATTCCCAAATAAGTCCATTAGCTTTAAATAATGGAAAGCACGAAGTAATTTCAGTTCAGCGATATAGGCATCTTTTTCTGCCTGTGTGATACCCATTTTTGCAATATCACGAGTCTCGATATTTGAAATGGCACTGTTACAAAGCCCCATTCCCCAGTACATCAGCACCCATGCGTTGTTGATTCCTCCTTCGTCAACAGTCCAGGTATGGTAGTGCAATCTTTTCCATTTACCACCATCTTCACCATGACGACCTTTGGTTGGCCAAGCCAATTGATCCCCGGATAGCTCTGCAAGTCTCCACCAGCCGTCTTGTCCGGAAGGGGTAGCCCAAGCATTGGCATGTGTATACGGCCTTAAAACCGCAGATATGACTTCTGTTTTATTGTTATAGAAATCATCTGCAGCGATTTCGTCGTACGCATTTTCATCAAGTTTGGTACAAGCGCTTGTTAAACACATTGCGCCAACCAACGCGGTATATATAAGTGATTTACTTTTCATTTTTTTATTAATTAAAATCCAACATTTAGACCTACTAAGAAAGAACGTGTACTTGGATAAGGCCCCCTAGTGTCAATTCCTAAAAATCTACCATTGTCCTCATTACCAATTCCCGTATCCAATACATAATCAGGATCATTACCCGAATAACCAGTAATTGTAGCCAAGTTCTGACCTGTTACATACACCCTCAGGTTTCTCAAGCCTTTAGTTTTCAATTTGAAGTTGTATCCTAAAGTGATCTCGTCAATTTTCACAAAGCTTCCGTTCTCTACATAGTAATCAGAATACATGTACGTATCGTTGATCTGGCTGTATTTAGTGAAGGCTTCTTTTAAGATATTTCCACTCCAGGCAGACTTATTTCCGTAGCTTAAAGCCGTTGTATTTAATATATCAAAGTCAAATTTTCCTCTTAGGAAGATGCTTAAATCAAAGTTCTTGTATCTGAAATTGTTGGCCCATGATGCATAATATTTAGGTACTGCATTTCCAATTGGTGCAAGATCTGTTGCATTTAAATCATCTCTTGAATTGTTGATTTGATCATTTCTAACCTTCTCGCCATTTCTATTGTAGAATAGCCACTTACCATCATCTGTAAAACCAGCAAATCTCTTTCCATAGAATACACCTATTTGTTTACCTTCAAAAATGGTAAAAGCTTGCCCTAGGTCACCTGCTCCTTGTATATCTCCTTTTTGGATAAACTTAACAACATATTGAGAGTTTGAATAACTGTCCATAACGTTCTTAGTAGTACTCGCAGTTAAATTGGTATTCCAAGAAAAGTCTTCTGTAGTTATGGCTTTATAGCCTAATGCTAACTCAATCCCTTTCGATGAAAATGTACCTACGTTAGTCCAAATTTCCCTGACTACGTATGGAGGCTGAGGAGAGGTATAACGATCAAGGAGATCTTTGGTTTTACGGTTAAACACATCCAATGATCCGGTCAATTTATTGTCGAACATGGTAAAATCAACACCAATATTTAACTCTCTTTTTGATTCCCATTTCAAATCAGGATTATAATTGGTGGTTGGGCCATATGTTTCATAATAGCTACCATCCGGATACAGATATTTACCACCTCCTCCAAGCATAACTCTTGAAACATTATTTGCTGTAGGTGCATTACCAGTCATACCATAACCTGCTCTCAATTTCAGATAGTTGATAAACTTAACATCCTTCATGAAATCTTCCTGAGACATATTCCATCCAAGAGATACTGCTGGGAAATTACCCCATCTGTTGTTTTTACCAAATTTCGAAGAACCCTCATGACGTAAAATAAATTGCGCCATATACTTGTCATTGAAAACATAATTCACCCTTCCAAAAAAAGCGATCAATGTGTTGTCAGATTTTGAGCTGGACATACCTGCTTTTCCAACACCCAGGGCTGCACCAGCACCTATATTATCTTCATGAAATACATCATTGATAAAGCCTCTGTTTTCCAAACTAGATGCCTCCTGAATTTCGTATCTATAGCTGTAACCACCGATTGCGGTTATTTTATGTTTATCAGCGAAGGTATTTTCATATTGAATTGTTGGTTCCAAGGCATATTTCTGCTCTAGAAAGTCACCTTTATAGGCATAGCCACCACCTGGAAAATCTGTATTTTCCATTGAATCTTCACTAGCTTTTAAGCGATATTGTCCATCCGTGTAGCTATTGCGCTGTACCGATCCGAAAATTGAAGCTTTCAGCCCCTTAACAATTTCCAGCTCTGCCTTTGCATCGGCAGAGCTCGTTTGCTGTTTCCTGTACGAGGTTTGCTGGGCTAAACGCGCATACTCATTGGTACTGGTCAAGTCAAAACGGTAACTACCATCGTCATTAAAATTAGATAATGTCGGGTTTTTTGTAGACTCGCTTTCCCAACCGCCACCACCTAACATGTTTGCTTTGTTGATGTTGGTAGCTAAATTAAGCTGCACATTTAACTTGTCGTTTAGTCCCTTTTGATTTACATTTAAACGCAGTCCATACTCCTCGCGACCGTTTTCACGGGCAATCCCATCAAGATTCCTGTAATTTACACTGGCACGATAGCTGGTTTTATCCGAACCACCGGTTAATGCCAGGTTATGATTCTGAGAAAAGTTGTTGTGATTGATCAAGTCATCAAAAAAATCAGTACTGTGACCAAAATCTTGTTGTTTAAGTTCGCCAGAAGCAATTTTCTGTCTAAACTCATCAGCGGTTAAGAAATCTGGTCTGTTTTGGATATACTCCTTTCTAAAATATGAAGAGTAATCAAATGTAGCAGGTCCTGATTTACCTTTTTTGGTGGTGATTAGAATTACACCGGCATTGGCACTGGTACCATATATTGCAGCTCCAGATCCGTCTTTCAAAATGTCTACCGAAGCAATATCATCTTGTTGCAAAAGATCAGGGTTACCTCCGGGTATACCGTCAATTACATATAAAGGTGTTCCGTTACCCGTGGCAGTTACTGCTCCCCTTAGCTGAACGCTTACACCTGAATTCGGATTAGATCCGCCCGGTCTGGAAATTTGAAGACCAGCGACTTTACCTTGGATAAGATCTAGTGGGTTTCTTGAACCACTTTGTCTGAAATCTTCTCTACCTACGTGAGCTACAGATGAAGTAACCTCTTTTTGCTTTAATGTTCCGTAACCTACTCCTACCACAACAACATCATCAAGGTTCACACCTTCATCAAGCGCCATTTTAATAGTTAATGGCGCAGTACCATTTCCAGCAGCTTTACTTTGCGTTGCATAGCCCAAATAAGAGAAAGTAATTAATTCCGTCTCACTTTCGGCTTCGATGCTGAATTTACCGTTAGCATCAGTTACTGTAGCTTTATTTGATGCTGTTTTAACTCCAACACCGGGTATAGGTTGAGATTTTTCATCCAGGACTACCCCTGTTATGATTACTTTGCGCGCAACAGCCTGTCTATCTGGCTGAGATAAGGCCCGGCTTAAATTATTCGTTTCCAGATAACCCTCCGTTGCAGAGTAGCTTCGAAAACTCATGGAACAGAGTAGACATACCCCCGTACCAATTAGTAGTTTAATGTTCATGGGTTTTTAGTTTAAATTATAGTTAGTGTTATTAAATGTTTCAAGTTCATACTGTTGCAAAAGCGCATAAAACGTTTTACTAGCTATTTCCAGACATCAAAACCGTAGGCATAAAAAGTCTATGGTTCTACTTTGGAAGTAGCCTAAAAAGAGAGAAAATTAGATTAGTTGAGAGAGGGTCTAAGATTATACCCTGAAGCGGTTATTGATAAAAAGAAAATATTTTTTTAACGGAACAACCTGAATGTTTTGTGAGAGAGCAGCGGCTAAGAATAATCGTTGGTTTTTCATGAATATTTGGTATACGTAGATTTCAGTAAAACGTTTTATCAACGCCAATATTAAAGAAAATTGTTCAAACCAGAATTTTTTTTTTGCTTTTTTTACAAACAATATTGTTACAATTTGAAATGATATGAAGGAAAAATAGAAGTTAAGTCCCCTTAAAATAAAGCAATTACTACTGGAATTTAAGGCAAAAAAAGAGGCTATATAATTGATAAAAATCTAAGCTTTGTAGCAAAAAAATCACAAAAAAGCCTGCAGTATAAAATATAACTGCAGGCTCTATCCTGATTAATTATTTGATATTATTGATATCCGGGATTTTGAGGGGCAAGGTTAGGATTGTTTTGCAACTCAGGTCTTGGAATAGGGAAAAGCAGATGTTTATTCTGTAAAGGTTGATTGGAACTCAGGTTCACATGTCCCACAAAATTATCAAATCCCTGTGTAGTTTCGTTATATACTTTTCTAAGCCTGACCATGTCAAACCAGGTGATCTGCTCATAACACAGTTCATGCCAGCGCTCTCTCCACACAGCTTCCCGGAATGTTGTTTGACTGTAAGTGCCAAATGCAGGAGTTACCAGTTTGGCGCGATCGCGAATGCGCTTAAAAGCATCATATGCATCCTGCGTTGGAGCACCTAACTCGTTTTGAGCTTCGGCATAGACAAGCAGAATTTCCGCGTAGCGAATCACCGGTACATTCAAATTGTTATTGCGTGTACCCGCTACGCCCGAAGAACCATTGGCGATGGTATTAAAGTGTTTGAATATATAAGGTGCTCCCAGTTGAAATAAAGCTCCGTTACCATTAGTAAAGTAGCTGGTATAAAAATACCCCTCCCGGTCTTTGGCACGTTCATCTCCTGCTTCGTAGGAATTATAAAACTGACGGGTAGGAACGGTACTTCCTGTACCCGATGCACCATTAAATGTAACCGGTTTGAAGTTTGGATACATATTGTCCATTGGGTTACCTGCAACTACAGAATTGTATTGGATCATGAAAATGTGTTCTTTTTCATTTTTCAATGTTTCTCTGTGTACCTCTGCATAAGTTGCAAAAAGATCAATCGCTGCCGGATTCGCTTTTGCGTAAGTGATCACCTCATTGGCTTTATCCGCTGCCAGTTTGTAATGGGTTGCTCCTTTGCTCAATGGGAAGCCAGCCATTGTCAGGTAAACCAACGCCAGTTCCGACTTAACTGCTGCCAGCGAAACCCTGCCATTCTTATTCATCCAGGGTAATCCCGCCTCTTCAGCAGCAATCAAATCTTCTACAATTAAAGTATATACACTCTCAGCTGTAGCCCGCTTAGGGAAAAAATCCTCAGACTGTAGTGTTTGTGGTTTTGTAATTAATGGTACATCTCCCCACAACCTTACTGCATAGAAATATGCCCATGCACGGAGGAATTTTGCTTCGCCTAAAATACGTTTCTTTTGTGCATCATCCATAGGCGTAATACCTGGAACTTTTTCAAGAACCAGGTTTGCCTGAGCAATAACTCGATATATACCATTCCAATAATTGATTACATGTCCCGTATTCGGATCGTAAATCAGTCCGTATAAGTTATTTAGGTCGGAGTTTTGAGCTGTCTCTGTGGTAGAAGTTCCTGTCACTGCTTCCAGCAATTGCCAGTTTGAAGAGAAGATTCCGGCCCCATCGCCAATAAATCGTGTCCCTGCATATACTGAGGCTATCGCTGCTTCAGCATGTTCCGGTATGGTATAGAAATTATCAGGTGCCAGATTTGAAGGATCGCGCTCTTCAAGAAACTTTGAACAACCTGATCCAAGCAGTAATAGTCCAAAAAGGGCCGCACTGCTAATATGTTTTAATATGTTAATTTTCATCAGTATATCTTTTTTAAGTGTTAATCGCATCATTAAAATGATTTAATAAAAACATTACAAACCTATATTTAAACCCAACATGAAGATTGTTGGTCTTGGGTAGCTGTGCCAATTCATTCCCTGCGAGAATACGTTATTGCCGTCATTTGCATACCCACCTGTTGGTGTTGTTTCAGGGTCTCCCTGAAGCTCTTTACTGGTAATCAAAAAGAGGTTTTGTGCAGATACATAGACCCTTAATCTGTTCAACCTCATTTTTTGTACAATTGAATTGGCGAAGTTATATCCAAGCAACACATTCCGGCCGCGGATGAACGAACCGTCTTTGATCCAATGGGTATCCACATTGGTTACATAGCCGGCACGAGTATCACGGATTTCGGCAATCTGCGTATTCTGGTTTTGAGGAGTCCACGCGTTCAATACCGTAGCATAGCTGTTGGCCAGAGAAACCCTGTCTTCACTAGAGTGAGTAGTCATGTCCATCACGTCTGCCCCAACTGAATATTGAAGTTCAACAGTTAGGTCAACACTCTTATAGCGGAAAGTATTGGATAATGCACCCCAGGCGTCTGGACTACCATTACCAATAATTGATCTGTCGGCATCATTTATAGCATAATCTCCATTCACATCAAGATATTTAATATCACCTGGTAGAATTGTATTTCCATTTCGATAACTCACAAATTTAGCTGCTTCTGCACGCTCTGCTTCAGACCAAACACCCAAGCGGGTAAGTCCCCAGAATGAACCAGCAGCCTCTCCAACACGGATAATATTAGTTGGATTGGTAAAGTTAGGACCACCTATACCAAAGATATCAGCAGGTGTTGCCAGAGAAAGTATTTTGTTTTTATTAAAGGATATATTAAAAGACGTTTTCCATGAAAAATCTTCTGAATCAAAGTTTGTGGTATTCAATTGAGCTTCCAACCCTTTATTCTCCATAGATCCGATATTTTTTCGGATATTTACAAAACCACTTGTACGTGGAACCGGCGCATCCAGCAACATGTCTGTGGTTTTCCTATAATAAAGATCCAACTCCAGTGATATTTTGCCGCCAAACATTCCCAGTTCAACACCAACATCGCTTTGTGTGGTCTTTTCCCAGCGAAGATCCGGATTAGCAAGTCTGTTTAGACCTGTTCCAACTACTCTTACATCATTAATAACTGCTGGATAGTTGGTGCCCAGCAGGGGAAGTGATGAGTATGGTGGTATTTCCGAATTACCTGTAACTCCGATGCTACTGCGAAGCTTTAAATTAGAAATAACGCGGTTGTCTTTTAAGAAATTTTCTTCAGAAACTCTCCATGCAATTGCTGCAGAGGGAAAGAACGAATATTTGTTACTTTCGCCAAACTTCGAGGAGCCGTCCGCACGACCAGTAACAGTGAACAAATATCTATCCTTAAAACTATAATTTAGTCTACCAAAGTAAGAGTTAAGTTGTTGCAGCGATCTATTGGATCCGACCTGCGGATTCAGACTGCCTGCTCCTAAATTGTTAAATTCAAAATAATCAGTTGCAAAGCCCCTTACCTCAGAGCTGATGTTGTTGAAAGTGCTTTTCTGCCAGGATATCCCCAATAAACCAGTGATGGAGTGATTCTCGTTAAAGCGCTTGTTGTAGGTCAGGAAATTTTCTATAGACCAGAAGGCTTCTTTCCGGGTACGTCCGGCAGCATAGCCCTGATCAGAGATATTTAGCGTACGCCCGCTGTATTCATTATTTTCCTGTGAAATCACATTTGCACCTATTATGGTTTTCATTTCTAAACCTTCGGCAAACTTGATATTTGAATACAGACTGCCAAGGGTTGTTTGGGTTCCCAGTAAAAACTTGGTATCATACAACCTGTGCACTACATTGAAACGGCCCTCGGCATTTGGATAGTCTCTGTTATCAGCATAAAAACCGTTACTGTATTTTACAGGTAAAAACGGAAAATCTTCTACAATACTGCGCGCCACCTGATCACTTTGATCTACCAGATTCTCGTTTTGATTGGTGTAGCTTAGCGTACCCCCTACCTTTAACCATGGTTTTACCTGGTCATCAATACTGAACCTGCCAGAATATCGCTTGAGGAATGAGGTCTTGATGAGTCCCTGATCATTTCTGTGTCCGATTGAAAAGGCATAGGTAGTGCGCTCATTACCTCCACTAAAACCAAGCTCATGATTTTGAGATAGCTTGTTCTGAGTAGCCTCTTTAAGCCAGTCGGTATCAAAATAAGGGTTGCCGCTACTATCAAATAACCTTGGATCCTTTCTGGCCAGGGCTGGGTTTCTTGTAACATATTTACCTGCTGCCCATCCTGCCGGGTCATATTTTTCCATGTTTTTATATGCCAGATCTTCCACAGCCAGGAATTCTTTCGCATTTAATACTTTCGGAAAATTAGGACCAACTGACGGCACACTCACATCTACATTATAATCTATCCTGCTTTCACCGGTCTTTCCGCGCTTGGTTGTAACCAGAATAACACCATTGGCTCCCCTGGAACCATAAATAGCGGTAGAGGATGCGTCTTTCAACACCTCTACAGAAACGATGTCATTAGGATTGATGTAGTCAATAGCCTGGCTGGCCTGGGCTTGATTTCCCATTGGCAACTGAACCCCATCTACTACATATAAAGGATTATTAGATGAGTTGATGGAACTAAAACCACGAATCCTGACATTGGCTCTTCCGCCAGGCCGACCTGAGTTTGTATTGACCTGGACTCCGGATATCCTTCCTGTTAAGGCCTGATTTAGAGAAGATGCCGGACGTTCCTGCAATTGCTCTGCTTTTACCGTACCTACCGCACCGGTTAAATCAGATTTTTTAGAGGTACCATAACCAATCACCACTACATCTGCCAATTCAACTCCTTCGGCAGGAACCATTTTAATGGTAAGTGGTGAAGCACCAGACCCCGCGGCCCGGGTTTGAGTAGCATACCCGATATACGAGAACGAGAGTTGCTCACTTGCATTATCTACCTCAATGCTGAATTTACCACTGGCATTGGTAACGGTAGACTTGTTTGTTTTGAGAGATTTGATCCCTACACCAGGTATAGGTTGAGATTTTTCATCAACCACAGTGCCTGTAATCACAATTTTCTGTGCCTGAAAGAAGGCGACACTGCCCATACCGGAACTGATTTTGGTGTAATCAGCGGGATGCGCATAGGATTGTAACCCTGTTAAACAGAGCATTGGAATCCCTGCGAGGATAATTTGTTTGATTTTCATTAGCTTAATTTTAGTTTATATTTAGTTAGAGTAAGCGTACTAAAAACCCCCATTCCAATGTAAAATCACAAGCACGCAACAACGCACATGACCTTAAAAAGGAATGCTTAAGAAAAGTTTGAAAAGGGTATAATTAAGATGCTTTTAAAGCAACAGGATCATACAAGGTGGGGTGTAAAAAAAATCTAATTTCTCTTACAATCAAAAGGAGAAATTCCTGGTGTAGATGTACTACTGGTTGGTTGGTTCTGTTTCTCATAATATATGGGAGCTATATTTTATAAAAACGTTTTATCTATACCAATAATAAGGAAAATAATTCACAAAAGAATATTTTTTAAAAAATAAATCTAGGTTAAAAAACTGAAAAAGAGGGACTTCCTAAATCCCCTTTAGATATGAAATTATGAGTTTTGCAGTACGTTCTGATGCACCGGCAGTTCCCATTTTTGAAGATAATTCTTCGTAATCGCCCAGCATTTTTTGTCTGCCTTCTCCACTTAAGATGAGGCCAAGCTCATCAGAAATATTTTGTGTATTACAATCTTCCTGAATTAATTCTGTAACCACCTTTCTATCCATAATCAAGTTCACCAAAGAAATGAACCTTATTTTAACAAGCATCCTGGCAATAGCAACAGAGATTGCCCCTCCTCGATAAACCACAACTTGCGGTATATGAAACAAAGCAGTTTCAAGCGTTGCCGTACCAGATGCTACAATTGCGGCCGCGGCAACATTCAATAGGTCATAAGTTCGTTCAAAAACCAGCGTTACATTTTCAGACGAGATGAATTGTTTGTAATAATTCTCATCAAAATCAGGAGCCGCTGCAACAACAAACTGGTAATCGGGAAAACGACCTGTTACACTTAGCATATCTGGCAGCAAGCGCTCAATTTCTTGTTTTCTGCTACCAGGAAGCAGTGCTATAATCTTATCATTCAACCCATAAGTTTTTTTGAAAGAAGGGTCAGGAGTAAATTGAGCAATTGCATCTAATAAAGGATTGCCAACATAATCGACCTCCATGCCCCATTCTTTATAAAAATCTACTTCGAAAGGCAAAATGCAAAACAGCTTATCAACTATCCTTTTGATTTTTAATACACGCTTTTGATTCCATGCCCAAACCTTTGGAGAAATATAATAGCAAACACGAATTCCATTCTCTTTAGCAAACTCTGCTATTTTTAAATTGAAGCCAGGAAAATCAATAAGAATCAGCGTATCAGGATGATATTCCAATACATCAGCCTTACATGCCTTCATATTTTTAAGGATGGTACGTAGATTTAACAAAACCTCGGTAAAGCCCATAAATGCCATTTCAGCATAGTGCTTTTTAAGAATACCCCCCTCAGCTTTCATTTTATCACCACCATAAAATCTGAATTCCGCATTTAGATCCTGAACTTTTAATGCCTTCATTAAGTTGGCTCCATGTAAATCTCCGGATGCTTCTCCGGCTACTAAATAGTATCTCATGATTGGGTAACTTTATAATAAAAGAAGGCAAATGCCCATAGAAATGTTGCACTGATAATACCCCTGCCCACATTATCCTTATTCTGCTTAAAAAAATAATGCATTAATAAGGCATTTACAGCAATACAGCCAATCAACAAAAGATCTGCTTTAGCTAAAAAAGCGAACCTATGCATCAGGTACCATACCCCGGCAACTAGTATACCAGGCACCAAAGCACCGATACCCAAACCTATTAATACAGAATTCTTTACATTTCTAAACATCAAATGTCCAGGTATTTAAAACAGGAATTGCATGATGAGCTGTTAAATCAAACTGAACAGGAACTACTGAAACAAAACCATTCTCCAGCGCCCAAACATCTGTATCTTCACCTTTATCATTATTTTGAAAAACACCTGTTAACCAGTAATAAGGGCGCTCATATGGGTCTTTTCTTTCATCAAATTCTTCTGCCCATTTAGCATTCGCTTGTCGGCAAATCTTAATGCCTTTTAAACCGTCGCCTTTTGGAAAATTAACATTAAGCAATGTTGCAGGCGGTAAACCATGTTCAAGTACCTGTAAAGAAATGGCTTTAATAAACTTTTTACAATGACTAAAATCTGCCTCTTGCGAAAAATCATCAAGTGAGAAACCAATCGAAGGGATACCTTCTATTGCCCCTTCAACCGCGGCCGACATGGTTCCTGAATAGATCACATTGATGGAATTATTTAACCCATGATTTACACCAGAAACACACAGATCAGGCTTTTTACCTTTAAATATTTTATTTACAGCAAGCTTAACGCAATCAACAGGTGTACCGGAACATTTATACATTTCCACACCAGGATACAAATCTACCCGATCAAAACGCAATGGCTTACCAATAGTAATTGCGTGGCCCATCCCCGACTGAGGTCCATCTGGTGCTACTACAACTACATTTCCGATTTCCTCAACAACTTCAATCAAATTCTTAATTCCCGGAGCGGTTATACCGTCGTCGTTTACCACTAAAATATTAGGTCTGGATTGCTGCTTTTTCATTTAAGATATATCTGTTTTATTATAATCATAAAAGCCTGTTGATATGTCAGAATCACCTATTTAAGCAAAACTGGTATGCCTACAGCCCTTGTTGCCGTAAAAGTACAAGAATTCGATCTAAAGTTCAGGACTTAATACACAATCCACATATATTTGATGCATAACTTAAAAGCTGTGAGGCCATATGGGATTTAAATTTATTTTAATAAGGATCCAAGACAACCTTACTATACATAAAAAAATAAAATATATGAAGAACAAACTATTAGCGCTATCCTTTTTCCTTTTGATAGGGTCTGGGGTTATGGCTCAATCTGGCTATCAATGGAAAACAGCCACCACTGATGGATACACTTACAAATACGTAACAAACGACCCAACCAAGTCGCGGTTTTACACACTAAAAAACGGGCTAACGGTTATTTTATCACAAAACGTAAAAGAACCGACTATTGAGTTCAGAATGGCTGTTAGAGCGGGAAGTAATACAGATCCGCGTACAGCAACTGGCTTAGCACATTACCTGGAGCATTTGCTATTTAAAGGAACCGACAAATTCGGAACAATGGACTATACAAAAGAGAAACCTTTGTTAGATAAGATAGATGGATTATACGAGCAATACAACAAAACCACTGATCCTGCTAAACGGAAAGAGATTTACGCGCAGATAGATAAAACATCTGGTCTGGCATCTAATTATTCAATTGCCAATGAATACGATAAAATGATTAAAGCAATTGGCGGCCAGTCTAGCAATGCCCATACATGGTATGAAGAAACCGTATACAATGAAGATTTTCCGGCCAATGCCACTGATAAGTTTTTAGCTCTGCAGGCCGAAAGATTCCGCAATCCTGTTTTCCGCATCTTCCACACTGAACTGGAGGCTGTTTATGAAGAGAAAAACCGTGGACTTGATAATGATGCCTGGAAAATGGATGAGAAAATGTCGGCACTATTATTTCCTACTCATAATTATGGTCAGCAAACCACTATTGGTACAATAGAGCACCTTAAAAACCCATCTCTTGTCGAAATCAGAAAGTATTACAATAAATATTATGTGCCTAATAATATGGCAGTAGTATTGGCTGGAGATTTTAACCCTGATGAAATGATTAAAAAAGTTGACAAGTCATTTGCCTTTATGCAATCAAAACCTGTCACACTTTACAATCCGGCTCCTGAAAAACCGTTAACTAAAATTCAAAAGGTCGATATATATGGCCCCAGTGCAGAGAGTGTAGAAATATCTTATAGAGGATATGCTGAGAACACCAAACAGAGCATGCTATTAGATTTAATATCAAGCATTTTAGCGAACGGAAAAGCAGGTTTGTTCGACATCAACTTAAACAAACTGCAAAAAGTTTTACGCTCAAGCGCCGGCTATCAGCAGATGAAGGATTATGGTGTTTTCAATATGTCGGCCCAACCTAAACAAGGCCAAACATTAGAAGAAGTTCAAAAGCTATTACTTGATCAAATTGAGATCTTAAAGAAAGGAGATTTTGATGAAAGCCTTATCAAAGCAACTGTAGCCAATAGTAAACTAGGATTACTGCAAGCCTTCGACAATAATGCATACCGTGTTGATGCTGCAACTAATGAATTTATTTTAAATCGTGGAACCAAATGGGACAAATCTTTAAGCAATCCTGATGAGATGGCTAAGATTACCAAGAGCCAGGTTACTGAATTTGCAAAACAGTTTTTCATTAACAACTATGTTATTGCATTTAAACACAAGGGTGAAGACAAAAACATTGCTAAGGTCGAAAAACCTGCCATCACTCCCGTAAACACAAATGCTGCAGAAACATCTGTTTTCACCAAAGATCTGCTTGCAGCTCCAACAAATCCTATAGCACCTAAGTTCCTCGATTATAAAAAAGACTTAAACTATGGCAAAGTGGGCATTGCCGATGTAATAACAGTTCAAAATAAAGAGAACAGCATTTTCCGCTTATCTTACCGTTTCGAAATGGGCGCATTAAACAACATGCTGCAACCATATGCTTCGCAATACTTAACTTTTTTAGCGACGGATAAATACTCTGCCGAACAAATAAGTAAAGAATTTTATAATATTGCCTGCACCTATAGCATCAATGTGGGTAACGAGGTTACTACTATAAATATTAGTGGCTTACAAGAAAACTTTGAGAAAGCTGTAACGCTGGTTGAGCATATTTTGGCCAACTGCAAACCGAATGAACAGGCATTGGTAGAACTTAAAAGCCGTATCCTTAAAGCAAGAGAGAACAACAAACTTAATAAGAGTGCAATACTAGGCGGTTTAATGAACTATGCTCAATATGGAGCTAGCAATCCATTTAATTCTACCTCAAGCAACGAAGAAGTAAAAAATATTACTTCAGACCAGTTGATCAGCATCCTACATAATATCGACAACTTTAAACACACCATTACCTATTATGGACCACACACCCTGGAAGCTTTTACAGAAAGCATAGGTAAACTTCATAAATTACCTGCAGCGTTTAGCCCTGAACCACCGGCTAAAAAATTCACGTACACCAACAATGCGACCAATCAGGTCTATTTTGCAGATTACGACATGGTTCAGTCAGAAATTCGCTGGATAAGAAATGGAGGCGTTTTTAATCCAGACCTTACAGCCAAAGTAAACTTATTCAATAGCTATTTTGGTGGGGGTATGGGATCTATAGTTTTCCAAACTATACGTGAATCTAAAGCTTTGGCGTATTCAACATTTGCCGTTTATTCATCGCCCGACAGAAAAGACAAGAATTATGCTATGATAGCTTATGTAGGTAGTCAGGCTGATAAAATGAACGACGCCGTGGCAGGGATGAACGAATTGCTTAATGTTTTACCACAAGCAGATAAATCGTTCGAAGCCTCAAAATACAATGCATTAAATGCGTTGGAAACCAGCCGTGTTACTAAAGATGATATTATACAGAGTTACTTTGCAGATCAGAAACTTGGGATTGACCATGATTCGAGAATTGACGAGTACAATGGTTTAAAGCCTTTAACATTTGCTGACATCAAAGAATTTCACACCAACAATGTTGCTAACAGGCCCTACAATTATTGCATTGTTGCTTCAGAGAAAAAAGTGAAATTAGAAGACATGCAGAAGTTTGGAACCGTTACCAAGTTAACATTGGAACAAATATTTGGGTATTAAAATCCAAAAAATCCTCATAAATAAAAGGGCCTGATCATAATTATGATCAGGCCCTTTTATTTATGTTTCTTATAATGATTTTATCCAGGTTACCAGTTCATCTCTGGTTTTACCTGTTTTTTGCTGCAATTTACCCAACAACTCATCATCTTTCCCCTCTTCATGCTTCAAATCATCCTCGGTTAAGTCAGCATACGCTTGTTTCACTTTACCCTTAATTTCATTCCATTTTCCTTTTAATTCTAACTTATCCATGATAGTTTCTTATTTTGTTTAACAATAAATAGACACTACATAAACAAGCTTAAGGAATAATTGTTTGTTACTTTTTTGCTTTTTCTATAATTTCATCAACAACCGCAGGATCCAGAAGCGTAGTAATGTCTCCTAAATTGGTAGTATCACCCTCTGCAATTTTTCTTAAAATACGGCGCATAATTTTACCGGATCTTGTTTTAGGCAATCCCGAAACGAAGAGTATTTTATCGGGCTTAGCAATAGCCCCGATAACACGGGTAACCGTTTGAAGAATATCCTTACGGGTAAGATCTTCATCACCATGTGCATTTGGGAAAATTACAAAAGCATAAATACCTTGCCCTTTTACCTCATGTGGAAAACCTACTACAGCGCTTTCTACCACACCTGCGTGCATATTAATTGCGTTTTCAACTTCGGCAGTACCAATTCTATGGCCAGATACATTAATTACATCATCTACCCTACCAGTAATTCTATAGTAACCATCTTCGTCTCTTAAACAACCATCCCCTGTAAAATACATGTTCTCGTAAGTAGAGAAATAAGTCAGTTTACAACGTTCATGATCTCCGTAAGTCGTACGCAACATACCAGGCCAAGGGAATTTAATACATAAATTACCGCTCACACCGTTACCTTCAATCTCGTTGCCCTGCTCATCAACCAACACCGGCTGTATACCAGGTAAGGGAAGTGTTGCAAAACTAGGTTTAGTTGGCGTTACAAAGGCGATTGGTGAAATCATGATACCACCAGTTTCAGTTTGCCACCAGGTGTCAACAATAGGGCAATTGCTCTTGCCTATATTTTCGTCAAACCAATGCCAGGCTTCCTCGTTTATAGGCTCTCCTACCGATCCTAAAACCCTTAAAGAGCTTAAGTCGACCCCTTCAATAGGCTGCAGACCAAAACTCATTAAAGATCTGATTGCTGTTGGGGCAGTATATAAAATATTTACTTTATGTTTTTCAACCACCTGCCACATTCTTGACGCATCTGGATAAGTTGGAATACCTTCAAATATTACCGTTGTTGCGCCTTGCGAAAGGGGTCCGTAAACAATATAAGAGTGTCCGGTTATCCAACCAATATCTGCCGTGCAGAAGAACACTTCATCAGGTTGATAGTTAAATACATTAGAAAATGTGTATCCGGCATAAACCATATATCCACCAACAGTATGTACCACACCTTTTGGTTTACCTGTAGAGCCGGATGTATATAATATAAACAGCAAATCCTCGGCATCCATTTCTTCGGCCGGACAATTGGTATCAACTAATTTTATCTCATCTTCCCACCAGATATCGCGTCCTTTTAACATAGAAACAGGAGTTCTGGTATGTGTTAAAACAATAACTTTTGCAACACTTGGGCAACCAATCAGTGCATCGTCAATTACTTCTTTTAATTGAATTTGCTTATTACCTCTAAATGCACCATCAGCGGTAATTACTACCCTGCACTGGGCGTCATTAATACGATCGGCTATAGATTTAGCAGAAAAACCACCAAATACAACAGAATGCACAGCGCCAATACGTGCACATGCAAGTACCGCCACGGCTAGTTCCGGAACCATTGGCATATAAATACAAACCCTATCGCCTTTTTGTACACCGTTCTTTTTCAGAACATTGGCAAAGCGGCAAACCTGTTCGTGTAATATTCTATAACTTAAAGTAATGCTGTCTTTTTGTGGATCATTTGGCTCCCAGATAATGGCAGGTTTATCGCCATTTTCAGCCAGGTGGCGATCAAGACAGTTTTCGGTAATGTTCAGTTTGGCACCTTCGAACCATTTGATATTAGGCTCTGAAAAGTTCCAGGAAAGTACTTTATCCCACTTTTTTTTCCAAAGAAAATTATCGGCTATACCTGCCCAGAATTGCTCAGGTTGATCTACGCTTAACTGATAAGTTTTTTGATATTCTTCAAATGAATTAATTTGCATATTTGGTTTATTTCAACAACTAAAACCCAAACTTAGATAAAATTGTGCTTTATAAAAACAATTTTATTGATCAATATTATAGTGGCTAAAAAGCATGTTCGGAAAGGGATTTGGCGTTGAGCCTGTTCCACACTTGTTCGAGGTATCTTCGGAACAGATTCGTAAAAATGCACTTTTTGTGGAACATACTACGAAGGTGGTTGGCTCGATGTAAGTTAGAGGCGTTGGCGATGTTATTACTTTATATATGTAGTTGTGATGAATAAATAATAATTGAAATTATTTTTGACTCTTACTTGATGATTACAAATATTTTACTGATATTTGCACACTCTTAAAAAAATTAAGCGAAGAACAATTAACAATATATTTAAAGGCATGTCTAGAGTTTGTGATTTAACCGGAAAAATGGCAATGACAGGTTTTAATGTTTCTCACTCAAACGTTAAAACCAAGCGTAAGTTTTATCCCAACTTACAACTTCAGAAATTTTATATTCCTGATGAGGATCGTTGGATAACACTGAAAGTATCTACTTCAGCTATCAAAACCATCAATAAAATTGGTATTACAGAAGCGATTAACCGCTTCATGAAAAAAGGATATTTGTAGAAACATTGGTTGATGTGAAATCAACCTTAATATTAATAAAATGGCAAAAAAAGGTAACAGAGTACAAGTTATTCTAGAGTGTACAGAACATAGAGCAAGCGGCATGCCTGGTGCTTCTAGATATATCACTACTAAAAACCGTAAAAACACTACTGAGAGATTAGAGTTGAAAAAATTCAATCCAGTGTTGAGAAAAGTAACTGTACACAAAGAAATTAAGTAATACATTTAGTATTTAACTAAATACAATCTATTTAGATCATGGCAAAAAAGGTAGTTGCAACCCTGAAAACGGGTAAAGGAAAGGAATATTCGAAAGTTATTACAATGACTAAGTCGCCAAAATCTGGTGCTTATTCTTTCAAAGAAGTTATTGTTCACAACGATCACGTTCAAGATGCTATTTCTGCATCTAAAAAATAATTTTAATATTTTATAATATTAAAGCCGTCCCTTTATTCTGGGAGGGCTTTTTTTGTTTTTCTATACATTCTTATGGGTTTATTTGATTTTTTTAAGAAAAAAGAGACCGCGCCTGAAGCGCAGGAAGCTCTCGACAAGGGATTAGAGAAAACTAAAGAGGGCTTTTTAAGTAAGATCACTAAAGCTGTAGCTGGTAAATCTACAGTGGATGATGATGTACTGGATAACCTCGAAGAAGTTCTGGTAACCTCTGATGTTGGTGTAACCACCACATTAAAGATTATCGATCGCATACAGAAACGTGTAGCAAAGGACAAATACTTATCTACCTCCGAACTAAACAATCTGCTGCGTGATGAAATTCAACTGTTACTTGCAGAAAATAACAGCAACGATTTCAGAAGTTTTGAATACGGTAACCACAAGCCATACGTTATTATGGTAGTTGGTGTAAATGGCGTGGGCAAAACCACAACAATAGGGAAACTGGCACATAAACTTAAAGCAGAAAATCTTAAAGTTGTTTTAGGTGCTGCCGATACTTTTAGAGCCGCAGCGGTTGAGCAGATTAAACTTTGGGGTGAGCGTGTGGGCGTTCGTGTGGTAGCACAGGCAATGGGATCTGATCCTGCTTCTGTAGCTTTCGACACATTGCAGTCGGCCGTTGCTAATGGCGAAGATGTTGTAATTATTGATACTGCCGGACGTTTGCACAACAAGGTTGGTTTAATGAACGAACTTGGTAAAATTAAAAATGTGATGCAAAAGGTAGTCCCTGGAGCACCGCACGAAATATTATTGGTACTTGACGGATCTACAGGACAAAATGCTTTTGAACAGTGCAAGCAATTTACTGAAGCAACCGATGTAAATGCCTTAGCTATTACTAAACTTGACGGCACTGCTAAAGGTGGCGTTGTTATCGGAATCTCAGATCAATTTAAAATACCCGTAAAATACATAGGCGTTGGCGAAAGCATGAACGACCTGCAATTGTTTGATAAAAAAGCATTTGTTGATAGCTTGTTTAAATAGCACACTCCGTCATCTCTCCTATCGTCGAGATGACGAAGCGTTTAAAAACATCATTAGTTACTATTCTTGGATGGCTGACGTACAAACAAGCATAAAATAAAATAAAAAAATATACTGACTTACAAAACATGAATACAAAAACTTCCACAAAAATAATCCCCGTTAAAAAACCAAAGATCAACGTAATTACACTGGGCTGCTCCAAAAACACTTACGATTCTGAGGTTCTAATGGGTCAATTGCGCGGAAACAGTTTAGATGTTGTTCATGAGTCTAATCAGATTGGCAAAAATGATATTGTGGTAATCAATACCTGTGGTTTTATAGATAATGCAAAGCAAGAATCCATAGACACCATATTACAATACAGCCAGCTAAAAGATGAAGGAAAAGTTGGTAAAGTAATTGTGACCGGATGCTTATCTGAGCGTTACAAACCTGAATTAGAGGCTGAAATTACTAACGTTGATGCCTACTTTGGCACCAACGATTTAAATAACTTACTGCACTCCTTAGGTGCAAATTATAAGCATGAGCTAATAGGCGAACGCCTGTTAACTACTCCTTCTCATTACGCTTATTTTAAGATTGCAGAAGGCTGTAACAGACCTTGCTCTTTCTGTGCCATTCCGCTGATGCGTGGTAAACACGTATCCCGTGATATGGAAGAATTGGTGAATGAAGCTAAGATATTAGCTGCCAACGGAACCAAGGAACTTATTCTAATTGCACAAGACCTTACCTATTATGGCCTTGACATTTATGGAAAACGTAACCTTGATGAGTTATTGCGCAGACTATCTGACGTGAAAGGAATTGAGTGGATCAGGTTGCAATACGCCTACCCTTCTGGCTTCCCTATGGAAATTCTTGATGCCATGAATGAGCGCGAGAATATTTGCAAATATTTAGACATGCCTCTGCAGCACATCACAGATAACATGCTAAAATCTATGCGCCGTGGTATTACCAAGCAAAAAACCATCGACATTGTGAATCAGATTAGAGATAAAGTACCGAACATCGCTATGCGTACTACTTTAATTTGTGGATACCCAGGAGAAACTGAGCAGGATTTTGAAGAAATGCTTAGCTGGGTAGAAGAAACCCGTTTCGACAGATTAGGATGTTTCACTTATTCGCATGAGGAAAAAACCCATGCACATAATCTAGTTGATGATGTTCCTGAAGAAGTAAAACAAGCACGTGTGGATGCGATTATGGAATTACAACAAGGTATTTCTTTTGACATAAACCAGGATAAAGTAGGTAAAACCTATAAAGTTTTGGTTGACAGAAAAGAAGGTGATTTCTTTATTGGCCGTACTGAATTTGACTCTCCGGAGGTTGACAACGAAGTTTTAATTGATGCTGCAACAGGTTATGCAGCCAATGGAACCTTTGTAAATGTTAAGATTGATCGTGCTGAGGATTTCGATCTATATGGACAGATTGTAAAATAAAGGCTTCATATTTAGATTTATAGTTTATTAGCTTAAATTCGTGGCAATGCAAGCTAAATACATCTCTTATCAGGAAACTAATGCGTTCTCTTCCACCGTACTAGACTACATCGGAAAAAATGAGAAGCTGAGCCCTTTTTACAAGTATGAACCGGATTTTACTGGCTTTACTAAGGCTATTGCTGAACGAAATTTTAGTGCCGACAGAGCTATTCTGGTTAGCACTTTACAAAAACAATATTCATCAATTCATGTTTCGTCATTAGTAAAAGCCAACATTGAGCTGTTAGCCGATAAGAAAACTTTTACTGTTACGACAGGCCATCAGCTAAATATATTTACCGGACCTCTATATTTTATCTACAAGATAGTAACGGCAATAAACCTTGCCAGTGATTTAAAACAACAATTTCCTGATTACAATTTTGTTCCCGTTTATTGGATGGCCACAGAAGATCATGATTTTGAAGAGATCAATCATGTTAAGGTTGAGGACAAAATGATTACCTGGAATAAAAAAGCTGCCGGCGCTACAGGAAGACTAGACACCTCTGACATCGCAGAAGCTCTTGCTGCTTATAAAGGATATCTTGGGATAAGCGAAAATGGTATTAAGTTTTCTAAGATAGTTGATCATGCTTATACTAAAAACAAAAAGTTAGGTGACGCTACCCGTGAACTGGTAGATGCTCTTTTTGGCAAGTATGGTCTGGTTTGCGTAGATGCCGATGACCATAATCTTAAAAGCGAGTTTGCTGAGATTATCTATAAAGATATTACCGAAGAAAATAGCTTTAAGCATATCAGCAAAACCAATGCTAAGTTAGAAACCCTCGGTTACAAAGCTCAGGTTAACCCAAGAGAGATCAATTTCTTTTATATGATTGATGGTTTAAGGGAACGTATTATTGAAGAAAAAGGTCGTTACAAAGTGATGAACTCTTCTATTGATTTTACTAAAGAGGAATTGCAAGAAGAAATAAATTCATACCCCGAAAGATTTAGCCCTAATGTGATAATGAGACCTGTTTACCAGGAAGTGATTCTACCTAATATAGCCTACATTGGCGGTGGGGCGGAAGTTACTTACTGGCTGCAATTAAAAGCAAACTTTGACCATTATAAAATAGATTTCCCTGTATTGATACTGCGTAATTCAGCTATGCTTATCGACAAAAGAAGCGAAACCAGAATGGAAGTATTGGGGATTAGTCACAGGAATTTATTTAATGAACCAGAAGCGCTAAAGAACGAGTGGGTTAAATCTCACGTTAACCTTCAGTTCTCTCTTGATAACGAAGAACGATCTATAAGAGCTGTTTTTGATCAAATAAAGCTTAATGCTTATAAAATAGACAAAAGCCTTTCTCAATCTGCAGATGCAGCAAAAACAAAGGCTTTAAAACTAATCTCTACACTGGAGAAAAAGATGTTAAGAGCCGAAAAGCGAAAGCATGTTACTTCATTCTCTCAAATAGATAATCTTAAAGAAAAACTATTCCCTTCGGGTGTGCTACAGGAGAGGGTACTTAATATTGCACCAATGATTGTGCTTTACGGTGATGATTTTATTGATTCATTGATCACCCATTTCAAACCCTTAGACCATCAGTTTACAGTTCTTTTTGCTTAAAAAATCAGATGACCTTTTACACTTTTACAGAAACCAAATTACGCCAGTTTACAGAGAATGTATTTTTAAAAATGGGATGCCCGTTAACCGATGCTCAGTTGGCGGCAGATGTATTATTAAAATCTGATTTAAGAGGTATTGATTCACATGGTGTAGCACGTTTAAGCGGCTATGTCCGTTTGTGGGAAAAGCAGCGGATAAATGCGAATCCGGTAATAAAAATTGTTCATGAAACTCCTACAACCGCCACCGTTGATGGCGATGGTGGTTTAGGTTTAGTGGTTGCTCCTTTTGCAATGAAAGTTGCAATTGAAAAAGCGCGGATTTATGGTAGCGGGTGGGTAGCTGTCAAAAATTCAAATCATTTTGGTATTGCCGGTTATCATTCGTTAATGGCAGTTGAAGAGGAAATGATTGGTATTAGCATGACTAATGCGAGTCCGCTTGTTGCGCCTACTTATGCCAATGAACGGTTGCTAGGCACCAATCCTATGTGTTATGCTTTTCCGGCAGGTAAATATCCTCCTGTTATAGTTGATATGGCAACTGCCGCAGCAGCAAATGGAAAACTGGAGATTGCTCAAAGAGCAAATCAACCTATTCCCGAAGGATGGGTACAAGATGCCTCAGGCAATACTTCAACAAACCCGCATCAATTAAAAGAGGGTGGTTCATTACTGCCTCTTGGTAGCGACAAAGATCATGGAAGCCACAAAGGTTATGGTTTAAGTGCTACTGTGGATATTTTATCTGCAGTATTGTCTGGCGCAAATTACGGCCCCTGGGTACCGCCATTTGTTGCTTTTCTAGAGCCCCCTGCTGACCCTGTTGGAGAAGGTATAGGACATTTTCTTGGTGCGATGAGAGTTGATGGCTTTAGGCCGGCGCAGGATTTTAAAGATCATCTTGACAATTGGATTGAACGCTTTAAAAGTGCTAAAACTGTTGATCCGGATAAAAAGGTAATTATTCCGGGAGAACCGGAATTTGCTTATGAGCAAGAGCGTAGAATTAATGGTATCCCGTTAATTGACGTGGTTGTTAATGATTTGAACGAACTCGCGAAAAAATTAGAAATAGAGGGGCTATAAAGCCCCTTTAAAAGAAAATGCTAATGCTGGTAGATCTTTCTGGATATTTTTTGGCAACCATACTTTTACAGTAGTCCCCTTGTTTTCCCATTTAAGTTTCTGACCGGTTTGAATTAGTTGAACTGCAGTTCCTTTAGCAGGTATGTTTCCATTCCAAACTACATATTCAGGAGTTTTATCTTTAAGGCAAGTTAATGCATACTTGGTTTTTCCGTCCTTACTTTGGGTAAACCAGGTGTCACCATCATGATATTCCTTAGTGATTCTTGTATCATAAATAGCCTTTCCATTTATATTTAGCCATTTACCTATGTTTTCAAGTCTTGATATTGCATCCTGAGGAATAGTTCCATCCGCTTTCGGACCAATTCCCAGCAACAGACTGCCTCCTTTTGCCACCACCTCAATTAAAGTATGAATTACCTGGGTGGCAGACTTATACTGATCGTTAGGAACAAAGCCCCATGCACCGCCTAAGGTCATACAGCTTTCCCATGGGTTTGCTAACTGTGTTTTTGGCACGCTTTGTTCGGGTGTTTGATAGTTCTCATAAGGCCCATGAACGGTTCTATCTACCATTAATAAACCTGGCTGTGCTTTACGTGCCATAGTGGCAATTGCAGGCATATCAATGTCCTGACTCCATTCAGGAATTTTCATTCCCCATGCAAGTACTTCTTCATTAACGGTTTCTAATGGTCTAACCCATCCACCATCTAACCATAGAATATCAACTGAACCATAATTATGCATCAACTCACTGATCTGGTTAAATGTCTGTTTTTTAAACATGCTCCATCTCCATGGATTTTTTCTGATATCGTAGTTATTGTTTCTATCCGCGGTTGCATATTTTGGCCACCAATAGTATTCAGAATGCCAATCGGGTTTTGAAAAGTAAGCCCCAATCATAAAGCCTTGTTTGCGAAAAGCATCGAATACATATTTTGCAACATCAGCTTTAGGATTATCCTTAAATGGTCCGGCAGAGATCTTAAAATCTGACTCTTTAGTATCAAACATATTGAAGCCATCATGGTGCTTGGTTGTAAATACCAGGTAACGCATGCCTGCATCTTTACCTGCCTTTGCCCATTGTTCTGGATTAAATTTAACAGGGTTAAAATCCTTACTTAAACCCCAGTACCATTTTTTATAATCTTCGTAGTTACTCGTGCTATCTCTTGAGATCCAATCTTCTGAGCAAATAGACCATGATTCAATAATGCCTGGAACGGCATATAGCCCCCAATGAATAATCATTCCGAATTTTTGATCCTGCCATTTGTCTAGTTTTTGGCTAACCAGAGGATCTTTAGGCCATTCGTATACAGTTGACTGTTGATGTACACCGTTATCCTGGGCTTTGGATGTGCCAAAAAGTGCGACTAAACCTATTATTATAATACTTTTTTTCATGCACCCTAAAAGTAAAGAAATCCCCATCGATTGCCAACCGTGATTTAATATTAATTATATAAAAAAAGAGGGCCCTAAATGGAAGGGCACTGAAAAAGTGGCTCGAAAATAACCGAGAGAAATAAAATTATGAAATAATTGAATTTGACCCTCTCAGGGTCGGCTACAGAAAATTTTAACTAGAAAAACTTCTTACAACTTAATGAAAATGGGGCAATTCATGATTTATGAACTACCCCATTTTTGTAAAGGACTTTTTCAGTGCCCTCCCTAAATGACACCCTCTTTTTACTATTTAAATAAATCTTTGGTTCTAGTTTATTCCTCTCAGTAGCCTATTCCATCTTATTTTATTAAAGAATGATCCATTGGTATTATAGCTCATCCAAATAAATAATGCTTTTCCTACAATATGATCTTCAGGTACAAATCCCCAATAGCGAGAATCTAATGAGTTATGTCTGTTATCTCCCATCATCCAGTAGTAGTCCATTTTAAAAGTATAACTGGTTGCAGGTTTACCATTAATCAACCAGCCAGTGCCAGCTTTCTCTAACTTGTTACCCTCATAAATTCTGATACTTCTCTCGTAAAGAGGCATTGATGCACTATCCAATTGAACTGTCATCCCCTTTTTAGGTATAAGAATGGGGCCAAAATTATCAGCATTCCAATTTCTTTTTGGATCAAAAGGGAAAACATCTTTCTCCTGATAGCCTTCTGGTTGAGTCACTTCTTTTACAGATTGCACAAAATCCAGTTTACTAACCTTATCCATCATTGGTTCTGTGCCTGTAAAACTATAAGTATTAGGAGATGATTGATTAATATCCTCTGATATATTAAATCCAAGATCCTCAAAAACAGAGAAATTGATATCGGCTGTTTTAAATGTAACTGCATAAGTCATCTGCCCAGTACTTTTAAGTTTCTCTGGTTTACCATTTACAGAAACAAGACCATCTTTCATACTAATTATGTCACCGGCAATACCGATGCACCTTTTAATATAATTCTCTCTTTTATCAACAGGTCTGCTTACAACAGTGTAGTGTTTATTAATTGCATCCCAGCCTTCTGATCTCACCATTTTATAGTAGTCAACGTCCTGAATCTCCAGGGCTACAGTATCACCCTGAGGGTAGTTAAATACCACTACGTCATTTCTTTTGATCTCAGATAAGCCTGGCAATCTGCGGTACTTCCATTGCACGCCATCCCAATATGCTTTAGTACCGGTTAAAGGCATTGTATGATGAGCAAAAGGGAATGCAACTGGTGTCATTGGCACACGAGGGCCATAATTAACCTTACTAACAAATAAGAAATCACCTATTAATAATGATCTTTCCATAGATCCTGTTGGGATAGTATATGCTTCTATAAAAAATACCCTGATTATCGTAGCAGCAATTACTGCAAACAAAATAGCATCAACCCATTCTCGGCTTCTGGATTTTTTCTTTTTTGGCTTAGTGTCCTTATTCTCCTTTTGCCAGAATTTCCAATTCATATTTTTTTATTATTTAAAATTAAATATATCAGCAATGTTATAAAAGCCCTGCTTTTTTTCAAGCCATTCGGCAGCTACTACTGCACCTAATGCAAACCCTGAACGATTATGAGCAGTGTGTTTAAATTCGATCTCATCTACCTCAGAACTATAAACCACTGTATGTGTACCTGGTATATTTTCTATTCTATGCGATTCAATCAGTAATTGTTCTTTCTTTAATACATCATCGAACTCTGTACCTACAAGTTCATTTACCCATTCACGTTTTCTGTCAACATTCTCGATAATGCCTTCGGCGATAGTCATAGCTGTACCACTTGGTGAATCTAGTTTCTGCGTATGATGTATTTCCTCTACCTGGACCTCGTATGCAGGGAAGTCGTTCATTAACTTCGCCAATACCTTGTTCATGTGAAAGAAGATATTAACCCCAATGCTAAAGTTTGACCCATAAAGAAGTGCATTGTTACGCGTAAGGCACTCATTTTTTACTTCCTGCAATTGGCCATACCATCCCGTAGTACCTACAACAACAGGAACATTTGCATCAAAACAGGTATAAATATTATTTATTGCCGCATCAGGAGCACTAAAATCGATAGCTACATCGGCCTTTCGCAGATTAGCAACCGTTAAGTCATCAAGATTATCAATGCTGATTTTCAAAACTACCTCATGTCCTCTTTCTAAGGCAAAACGTTCGATAATCTGACCCATTTTGCCATAGCCTAGTAATGCTATTTTCATTGGTTTTATTCTTTTATTTGTTACAAACCAGACTTAAACATAAGACTGAATCATCTAATTTTTTATTTTTTTGCTAAAGGTATTAAAAGCCCTCATATACGAGTTCAAACTTGCGTAAAAATATACTATAATCTGATAGTAAGTTTTATCCCAGGCGTTACATTATTAAAACCATACATGGTATCAGTGTTGATTAGACCAGGAGAAATTTTCATCCCTATATCGTCTACATTAAAATATTTCAGGCGGGCATCTATATAGGCCTCGACTACATTAAGTAGATACAACCCAACGTATGAGAAAATAATTACCTCTTTATTTCTTCTGAAAAGATCCTTTGCAGTAATTAATCCAGCCTCATCCATGTTGTTATATGGGAAATCGGCACTTTTCTCATTATTATTCGCTCTACGATAAATGATTTCATCATAAAAAAGCTTGTAATTCTTACTATTGTCTATAAACGAAATCGTAAGAAGCGTTATCCCTGTATAAAGACCGGCAACTTTTGCCAGCCTATAAACGGTAACCCCATTTCTGATTTGTCCAAGTCCGGGAAGCATAAGTGAACTTAGTGCAGCTCTTCTGCCTGCAATTTTACCAAGATTTACGTAGGCCGGTTTTTTAATTGTATCTACTTTTTGAGCCCTTACAGGTTCTACTACTGGTTTTGCTTTAATCACCAGGGTATCCTTTTTAACAACAGGAGTTTCCTGGGCACGAGCTAACGCTGTCACAAAAAGAAACAAAACCGATAGCAGCAGACTTTTGTACATTACCAATCTAATAATTCCAGAATACGGCTTAGGTCATCCTCAGACATAAATGGGATCTCTATAGCCCCTTTCCCATTTTCACCGACTTTCAGCTTAACTTTAGTGGCAAATTTAGATGCTAGATCTCTCTGTAGTTTTTGATATTCAAATGAAACACTAACAGGCTGTCTGCTTGGTTTTGCTTTTACCTGAACACTATTTATGCTTCTTACTAACTCTTCAACCTTGCGCACCGACAGTCCCTTATCAATGATCTCATCATGAATAAAGAGCTGTTTTTCTGCCTGTTCTACATTTATCAGTGCACGTGCATGTCCCATAGAAATCTTTTGATCTCTTATAGAAACCTGTATTGCTGGTGGCAATTTCAGTAAGCGAAGATAATTGGTTACCGTAGTACGATTTTTACCAACTCTTTCACCTAATTGCTCTTGTTTCAAATTACATTCATCTATCATCTGCTGAAAGCTCAGTGCAATCTCAATTGCATTAAGATTTTCACGCTGAATATTCTCAATAAGAGCCATCTCCAGCATTTGCTGATCATTGGCACTGCGGATATATGCAGGAATTTCGGTTAGGCCTGCTAACTTAGAAGCGCGCAATCTTCTCTCTCCAGAGATCAACTGATATTTACCTCCAGGCTGTTTTCTTACCGTAATTGGCTGTATTAAACCTTGAACCCTGATAGATTCAGAAAGCTCATTTAAAGCAACCTGATCAAATTCAGTACGAGGTTGATACGGGTTAGTTTCAACATCATTAATATTAATATGCCCAATATTATTGTTGTTACCGCCCTCTTGCTTTGTTTCGCTTACCGGGTTCACCCCGTTCTTTGGCGGGTTTACAGCATCTGAGTCATCCAAAAGCGCACTTAACCCTTTACCTAAACCTGTTTTTCGCTGAAAAGATGTCATTAAAAATATTTTTAAATAATTGCTGTAGTTGTATTCTGTACTTCCTTAACCATTCCGTTTTTATGAACAATTTCACGGGCAAGGTTCAGGTAGTTAATTGCGCCTTTACAAGTGGCATCATGCATAATTACTGAAATACCGTAACTTGGGGCCTCACTTAAGCGCGTATTACGCTGAATAATTGTGTCAAAAACCAACTCCTGGAAATGGGTCTTAACCTCTTCTACAACCTGATTTGACAGTCTTAAACGCACATCATACATCGTAAGTAGAATTCCTTCAATTTCCAATTCAGGATTTAAACGGTTTTGAACAATTTTAATTGTGTTCAAAAGTTTCCCTAGTCCTTCAAGTGCAAAATATTCACATTGTACAGGGATAATTACTGAATCAGCAGCTGTAAGTGCATTAATGGTAATTAAACCTAAAGATGGTGAGCAGTCAACAATAATAAAATCATACTGATCTTTAACTTTTTCAAGAACAGCCTTCATCTTATATTCCCTGTTGTTCAGGTTTATCATTTCGATCTCTGCACCTACCAAATCGATATGTGCCGGAAGCAGATCAAGATTAGGAGTTTCAGTTTTCTGAATGGCGTCTACCGCATCGATATCATTAATGATACACTCGTAAATGCTATTTTTGATGCTTCTTGGGTCAAAACCAATACCAGAGGTAGAATTGGCCTGAGGATCAGCATCAACTAATAATGTTCTATATTCTAGTACGGCTAAACTTGCGGCTAAGTTAATTGATGAAGTAGTTTTCCCTACGCCACCCTTCTGATTTGCCAATGCAATAATTTTACTCATCTATCTAATTAATAATTACAATTATTCTCTAACGGCTTGTATTTACTCGACGTAAATCTATAAAAAATGCTATTTTTGTGTTTATTTAGGCATATTTTAACGAATAGCTAAGATACAAACTAAATGGCAAAATTAGTATTAAAGCCTTAAGTGTTTTAAACATCTTATTAACAATTTATACATGGTAACCATCATATCCGGAACCAACAGACCTGAAAGTAATACGCTAAAAGTCGCTAAATATTATCAGAAAACTCTGGCATTAAAAGGCTTAGAATCTACCATTTTCAATCTGGAAGATTTACCCGATAACCTTATCGCGTCTGATTTGTATGGAAAACGAAGCCCTGAATTCCAGATTATTCAGGAAATGGTAACCCAAACTACCAAGTTTCTTTTTATCATACCAGAATACAATGGAAGTTTCCCCGGAGTATTAAAAGTCTTTATTGATGCCTGCAACTTTCCAGAAAGCTTTTACGATAAAAAAGCGGCCCTTGTAGGTATATCATCCGGTAAATACGGAAACATACGTGGTGTTGATCATTTTGGTGGTGTATGCAGTTACCTGCATTTAAATGTGCTACCCCTGAGGCTCCACATTGCAACCATTAAAGCCGAGTTAAATGAACAGGGCGATTTCTTTAAAGAGGATACCCTTAAATTTACCGACCAGCAGATAAATAAGTTTATTGCGTTTTAAAACTCATCCAGGTTTTACCTTCATTTCCAAAAACAAAGTATCCCGGATATAGCATTTCCGCTAAATCTTCTAATGCGTTTACAGCCACGTCTGCCTCATCTGCCATTGCAGCTTCATCATCCCAAAGATATATTCTGTCGTACTCAACAGCAGGCCAACCCTTATCCAACAACGAGGGCACAACTCCCATCAACTGCAACATACTGGTGCTTTTTTCATAATAAATAACTACTCTGGCTGTATGAACATCATCTTGTAAGACCCCACCAGCTTCGGCAATAAGTGCTTCCAAATCTTTTTTAAGATTATTCCTGGTATCAAGACAAGCCACGGCAACTTTGTCCATAAACTTAATTTTATGCTGAATTATGTCTACTCGTTCCTGAAAATTTTCACGTAATTGTTCGTCCCCAACCCTATTTATAACCGCATTTAAAAAAGACATATCGATTTATTTATTACTTTGTGCAAAATTAGTATTCCTAAACTGATGCATCGTATTATAATAAATATTTTTTGCATACTGCTTCTACCTATTGTCTTTTCGTGCAATAGCTCTTCCTCCAATAAAGGAAAAAAGGTATTCAGCATGAACCTGGACCAGAATTTAACCTCTCTGGATCCCGCTTTTGCACGCAACCAAAATGCTTTATGGATGATTAATCAGGTATTTAATGGATTGGTACAGGTTGACAGTAACCTTAACATAATGCCTTGTATCGCAAAAACGTGGCAAATATCTACAGATGGACTAACATATACTTTTAACCTCCGCAACGATGTGTATTTTCACAACGACCCCATTTTCCCCAACGGAAAAGGCAGAAAAGCCATAGCTGCTGATTTTGTTTATAGCTTTTACCGTCTCATCGATCCTAAAGTTGCGTCTTCAGGTGGCTGGATATTTAGCGACAAAGTAAAAGACATCAATAATTTTGTAGCAATAAATGACAGCACTTTTCAGGTTAAACTCATAAAGCCATTCCCTGCTTTTATGAAATTACTTACCACTCAATATTGTTCGGTAGTGCCAAAAGAAGTTGTAGATCATTATGGCAAAGATTTTCGAAGCCATCCAATTGGAACAGGGCCTTTTAAATTTAAATATTGGAAAGAAGATGAAATACTGGTATTGCTCAAAAATGAAAATTACTGGGAAAAAGCAGGCAATACCAAACTACCTTATCTCGACGCAGTAAAGGTCTCCTTTATCACAGATAAGCAAAGCGCATTCATGAACTTCCTTAAAAAGGATCTCGACTTCTTTGACAAGGTAGACGGCAGCTATCGCGATGACATCTTAACAAAAAGCGGAAAGATGACTGCAAAATATAAAGGCAAATTCAACCTCAGAAAGAGCCCTTACCTTTGCACAGAGTATGTAGGAATACTTGTCGACACCAATATAGCCATTGCCAAACGCTCTCCATTAAAATACAAAAAAGTAAGGCAGGCCATAAATTACGCCATTGATAAGCCTAAACTAATCAAATATTTACGTAACAGCATAGGCATACCGGCAACTTCTGGCTTCATTCCTCAAGGCATGCCCGGGTTTGACAGCACAGCAGTAAAGGGGTATCACTATGAACCAGAAAAAGCTGCAGTGCTGTTAGCAGAAGCCGGCTTTCCAAATGGCAAAGGGATGCCACAGGTTACCCTCAGCACTTCTACTACTTATAAAGATCTTATAGAATTCATACAAGGTGAATTGGCCGCAATCGGTATTAAGGTAAAAGTAGATGTAAGCCCCAATGCAAGCTTAAGGGACCTCATGTCAAAAAACGAAGTGAATTTTTTCAGAGGTTCCTGGATAGCAGACTATCCGGATGGCGAGAATTATCTTGCCATGTTTTATTCTAAAAACAAAGTCCCTAATGGTCCAAATTACACAGCCTACTACAATAACGATTTTGACAGGTTATTTGAACAAAGTTACTATGTTAGCGATAATGCAAAACGCTATCTTCTTTATCAAAAAATGGATCAAATGGTAATTGATTATGCAAACATAGTTCCCATTTATTATGATCAATCAGTAATTATGACGCAAAATAACATTAGTGGGTACAATATGAATCCGCAAAACCTAATGATTCTTAAAACGGTAAAAAAGAATTAAGAACCCCATCATCTCGCTACCTCGTTAGTCCGTCATCTCTCCTATCGTCGAGATGACGGCAACTTTACACAATTTGCAATTCGCAATATCAATTATTGCACACCACCTCCCATTCCGCCTTGCTCTTCTTTCTTCAAGTCGTCATTTTTAATAGATTTCTTTTGAGTAAACTTAAGCTTACCAAAGTTATAGCTAAAGTTTAAACCAAAAGAGCGCAACGGATAATGGATATCAGTATTCTGTGTTGATGTTGCAGTATTATTTACAGTCTTAATATTCAAATCTCTGCTAAACGGATTCAATACATTTAAGCCAATAGTTGCTTTTTTATTAAGAATCTCTTTTTTCACGGCACCACCATAAAAATACATTGCATCAGTTTTTCCCTGAAAAGTCCTTCTTGGCGAGTTAATTACCCCCCAAAGTTCAGTACTCCACCCTCCAGTCAAAGCATATGCTGATCTGGCAAAAGCAGTATAATTAACAAAAGTTCCGGTATTTATATTATTATTTGCATTGCTTACATCGTAGGTATTCATTCCAAAATTGGCCATTAAGGTCCATTTCGGTTTAGGGTTGTATGAACCGAAAACGTTAAAACCATACGATTGACTGGTACCTACGTTGGTATAAGATGTTAAGTTTTTGTTTACCCCATCTTCTACAATCGGACTGATAAAACTTTCAATCACATTCTTTGTATTGCGGTAAAATACTGAGGCATTAATTACAGAACCTTTAATAAAGGTTGAGTATCCCACTTCAATGTTATCACTCAACTCTGGCGACAATTCAGGGTTACCCTGCATCGGATTATAAATATCACTTTCATTTCTAAAAGGATTCAAATAAAACAAACTTGGTCTCTGTATCCTGCGGTTATAACTCACCTTAACAGTGGTCATCCCCTTTAAAGTCTGCGATAAAACTAAGCTCGGGAACAGGTTAAAATAGTCATTTTTAAAGGGCAAAATGTTACCAGCCAATCCATCAATTTTAGTGTACTCAGCTCTTAAACCGGCTTTGGCAGTAATTTTTTTAGTTAGTTTAAAACCAAGCACACCATAAGCAGAACCTACATTCTGATCGTAGTCAAAATCCTGGGCATTCTGATCATAGTCACTTATAATGTTCCTAAAAATACCTTTCAACCCGGTTTCAAGTGTGGTTGTTTTACTAAAAGGATAAGTATAATCAGTTTGCAAAGTGTACTCATTATTTTTACCCGTATTGCCTCCAATTAAAGTAAAATCAGGCACACCCTCGCTTACAAATCTATTGGTAAAATCACTGGTATTTCTTCCTCGCGAAAGCTGTGCAGAAACACTCAATTCTTCACCTTCCTTTTTACTTGTTTTCCTGTAATCTACGTTCCAGTCCATGTTATTGAACCCCATATCCATATCTCTAATATTCTGAGAAAAAACATTATTGGTCAATATATCAGAGCTGCCTGGCCCTCCATTAGAGAATCTGTTAAATTTAACCGTAGAACTAATGTTGTGGTAACTGTTAAAATCATAATCCAAACCAGCACTCCCGTTGTATCCAACTCTGGACCATTTAGAAAAACCATTCTGCGAAACGGTATTTGTAACCCCATCTACAACAGAACTATTAAACACAACAACCTTCGAATTCTGTGGATAAGCATGATTTACACCTAGATTACCTGTTAACGATAAACGGCCTGTTTTAGCATTTAAATTAAACGCGCCATTATTTGAACGTGTACCGGCCGATGTATTTATACTTCCACTGACACCTTCAGCAGTTTTCTTTTTTGTGATGATATTGATGATACCACCCGAGCCTTCAGCATCGTATTTTGCAGAAGGGCTTGTAATTACTTCCACACTTTTGATCTGCTCAGCAGGAATCATTTTCAAAGCATCAGCCACACTGTTTGCCATTGTTCCTGAGGGTTTTCCATTTATCAAAACACGAACTGCACTTCCGCGCAACTGCACATTTCCGTTTATGTCAACAGAAAGCATAGGTACTTTACGCATTACATCAGTTGCATCTCCACCGGCATTGGTAATATCGGCCTCAGCATTGTAAACCAATTTATCAACCTTATTCTCAATCAAAGATTTTTCTCCCACAATTGCAACCTCTTTCAGGTTACTTTCTGTAGGGCTTACATAAATAGTTCCTGCGTTTAAATCAGGTTTTTCCGGGCTCGTCTTAACCGATATAGATTTTGTTTTATAGCCCATAAACCCAATAGAAAGCTTATATTGGTCGGGCGCAACATTTTGCAAAACTATTTTACCTTTCTCATCAGTTACCCCTCCATTTACAGATTTATTATCAGCTGTTTTTATTAATGATACTGTTGCATAGTCAATAGGTTTTTTGGTAAGCGAGTCTAAAATCAATGCTGTAATACGTCCAGTCACTTTAGGTTTTTGTGGTGCCCCACCCAAAGAAAACTGCGCATTAGCATTCAGCATTAACCCCAATCCCGCAAATAGTAGTATAATTCGTTTCATAAAAATTTTATTTCTTCAATTAGTCTGCGCAAAATCGGTTTTGTTACACTTTTTATCAATAGAAATTAGATTATCTGCAAACGGGAAGCGGTGAAATGCTCTTTTTTATCGGCCAAAAGCTTCAGCCAACAATTCATAAGAGCGTAATCTGGCATTATGATCAAAAATATGTGACGTAGCCATAATCTCATCAACTTCTGTCTGATCCAGAAATTGCTGCAAATCCGCTTTTATCGTTTCCTTGCTTCCTGTAAAAGTACAAGCCAGCATTTGTCCTGCCTGCTCTTCCTCATAATCTGTCCATATTCCCTCCATGCTATCAACAGGAGGTTGCAAAAGTCTGCGCTTTCCGGTTACAATTCCTCTAAACAATTGATACAACGAAGTGGCAAGTTTATTAGCCTCCGCATCAGTATCTGCAGCAACAACGTTTACACAAGCCAATACATATGGTGCAGCCAAATGCTCAGAAGGTTTAAAGTTCTTTCTGTATATATTTATTGCCGTAAGGAACTGAGCCGGGGCAAAATGACTTGCAAAGGCATACGGCAAACCCAATGCAGCAGCCAAATGTGCACTATCAGTACTCGATCCCAATATCCATATCGGAATATCAAGTCCTTCACCAGGAATTGCCCTTACATTACTTCTGTGATTATCTGGCGATAAATAGGCTTGTAACCTCAGTACATCTCCCGGGAAATCCTGAGCAGCATGCATACGCTCACCTCTAATTGCCGCGGCCGTTGCCTGATCTGTGCCTGGTGCTCTTCCCAATCCTAAATCTATTCTATCAGGATATAGTGAAGCAAGAGTACCAAATTGTTCAGCTATAATTAAAGGCGAGTGATTCGGCAACATTATACCACCAGCACCTACTCTTATTTTTTTTGTTCCACCGGCTATGTGGCCTATTACTACCGATGTTGCTGAACTGGCAACACTAATCATATTATGATGTTCGGCCAACCAATACCGGTTATACCCCCAATCTTCAGCATGGCGGGCAAGGTCTAAACTTTTCTTAAAGGTATCGGCTGGGGTCTTGCCCTCAACAACAGTTGCAAGATCTAATGCAGAAAAAGGAATGGTGTTCAGTAATTTTTTCATATTGCTTAAAAGTAGGCTGCAAAACTACACCCTATTTAAGCGAAACTTCATTTTCTAATCACTATATGACTTTAAATCCACGGAACTTCCAAAAGCAGGCAACTATTTAAAAGCCGCTAACGTATCTGTGAATATAAAGCTTAAGTAAAACCTAAATTACAAACATCATGAAAACTTATCTAACAAGTCGTGTTTGCATTTTTATAGCCATAACCGGGATCTTTTTTCTGCTTTTCTTTATCTGCAAAGTAGGTTAAACCATGCCTAACTCAATAAGCGCTTGTACTAACCTGAATTTGCTCTTATTCACAAAATATCTTTCAACTAATTCTTTTGCTTGTTGCCTATCCATTCAATTTTAGTGTTCATCAATAACTAAACGAGTGAAGGGATCCTTTAGGATAAAGAAATTTAAAAATTAGAATTACAATGTTAGAAATCCAAATGTTTATATATTTGCAACTATTTATAATAAGTCTAAATAAAATCTAATATGTATGCTTAAATCTCTAACTCTATTTTTATCTATCCTTACAGTGCAGGCATTTGCCCAAACTGGTACCATTAGAGGCACAGTAACCACTTCTGATGGTAAACCTGCTGAATTTGTAAATGTTGTTCTGGCCGGAACAAATAAGGCCAGCATAGTCAACGAAGCTGGCAATTATACCATCAACAAAGTTCCTGCAGGAACTTATACGTTAACTGCAAGTTTTACCGGGCTTCTCACACAAAAAAGCACAGTAACAGTAACAGCCGGAGAAACCAGCGTAGTCAATTTTACTTTGACAGAAGACAACCGGCAATTACAGGAGGTTGTTGTAAACAGCAACAGCCGGCAAACAAATAAGGAAACCGATTATGTTGCCCGGATGCCATTAAAAAATCTCGAGAATCCGCAAGTATATAACGTTGTCGGCAAGGAGTTAATGAAAGAACAGCTGATGACCGGCGTTAAGGAGGTTTTCAGGGCTGCCCCCGGCGTTGCGCCAACTGAATATGTTACCGGAAGCTTTGCTGTCTTATTCAGAGGCTTCACCAACTTCGATTACGCAAGGAATGGAATGGCAACATCAGTTTACAGATCTGGAACAGAAATAGCAAATCTGGAACGCGTAGAATTAATTAAAGGTCCATCAGGTACGCTGTTTGGCTCGCAAATATCCACATTTGGTGGTGCAATAAATCTGGTCACCAAAAAACCTTATGCAGCCTTTGGAGGCGAGATAGATTATAGCATGGGAAGCTTTGATCTAAGCAGGGCTACTATTGATCTGAATACACCACTAAATAATGAAAAAACAGTATTACTGAGATTCAATGCCGTAAAGCATCAGCAAAACAGTTCAAACGAATATGGCAAAAATAAAAGATACGTTATTAGCCCCAGTCTATCTTACCAGGCCAGCGACCGCCTTTCATTCCTGTTCGATTTTGAATATTTTAACAGTGATGCAAACCGCCTGGCATATACATTACTTTTTGGAGATCAAGTGCCTTTTAAATCTGCAAAAGATATTCCGCTTGGCTTTAAAAAATCTTTTTTCCAGAATGATCTGCTTAGCGACGCAGAGGCCACAAAATATTTTGGACAGGCCAAATATCAGATTAGTAAAAACTGGACATCAACTACAGGCGTATCTCATGTAAATGAATTTTTAAACCACAGCTATCAACCTTATGTAGAATGGACTAATGCGACCACGGCCGAAACCAGTATCAGGCATTTTGGTCCAAGAGAAAGAACTTACGCAAATATCCAACAGAATTTTAACGGAAGCTTTAATACCGGTAAAATTCATCATAACATATTGATTGGTGCCAGTTATGAATTCAACGATGAAACACTTACTTACAAAGCCCTTGAGCTCGACGAAATAGACATTACCCAGCCTTTCGAAAAATCGGGCCTGAGCAGGGTAACCGGTCTTTTGGCAGATAATTCAATAGCCTCATCTACTGATGCATACGGAGGAAACTCTTTTGGTGCATACGCTTCTGACGTGATCAACTGGACCGGCCGTTTGTCTACCATGTTAAGCTTGCGTTTTGATCGTTTTAAACAAACCTACGAAGGGGGCTTTGTTCAGCCATCACTTTCTCCCAAGCTAGGAATTGTGTATCAGCTGGTGAAAGACAAAGTATCTCTATTTGGGAACTTTATGAATGGTTTTCAAAACCAGGGTCCACTTGAACAGCCTGATGGCAGTCTGTTTAAACCTAAACCCGTTTTTGCCAACCAAATGGAAGGCGGTGTAAAAGCCGAATTACCGGGCGGTGTGCTTGGTGGGAGTATTAGCTACTATCATATTGGTATCGACAATGCTTTGCGTACAGATGATGCACTATATAGTTTTCAGGATGGCAAGCAAGTGAGCAAGGGAGTAGAAGTAGAGCTTACTGCTAACCCTCTAACCGGCCTGAGCATTGTAGCCGGATACGGATATAATGAAAATAAATATACTAAGGCTGATGCATACGAAGGTAAGCTTGCGACTCAAGCACCCAAACATATCGTTAACTATTGGCTGAACTATCGTCTGCCTTTTGAAAGTATTAAAGGTATTGGAGTGGGTTTTGGAGGAAATTATATTGGCGATTCGTATCTTAATTCAAGCAATACTTATACCATTCCGGCGTATCATATTATTAATGCTGCTGTTTCTTACCAAAAGGAGAAATGGAAATTTGGTTTTAAATTAAACAACATCTCTAATGTACAATACTGGGATTTGGTAGGAAACCCCCAATTTACCAGAAACTTTGCAGCTAACTTCTCTTTCAAATTTTAAGTTACTTTTAGACTCATTGACCCTTTTTTGGGCAATTTACAATTGTCATCTCCTTTGGTTACCAAAGGAGATGACAATTGTAAATTAATAAATTGCTTCGAAGTCTAGCATAACTCCATTCTTGTCATACCTGCCCTTACTGTTAAAAACCTGGAAGAACTTATTCACAGCGCCGGATATGATTGTGCCGGCATCGTCCGTTTGAATCTTTACACCACTTCTGTACAAGAATTTTTTAGTACATGCACAGACGTATACAAGGATTTTTTGCAGAAGTATGGCATAAGGCAAGCTACAACCTTACTGGAAGTCAAAGGTCTTTTTGCAACCCTAACAGTCGAACTAGAAGCTACTGTAGTAAAATAGAGAAAAAGCCAGCAAGTGTACGCTCATTTGCTGGCCTTTCCTTTTTCTGGTGTTTTTACAGCAAACTAACCAGCTCTGCAATCCTGTTGGAAATTCCAACTTCATTATCATACCAGGCGACCACTTTAACCAATTTACCGTTAGTTTTGGTCAAACTACCATCTACAATCGAAGAATGTGTGTTTCCTAAAATATCTGAAGATACCATCGGTTCTTCTGTATATTCCAGTATACCTTTAAAAGTGCTTCCTGCATAGGATTTAAATAAGTTATTCAATTCATCGGCAGACACCTCCTTATTTAAATTTACCGATAAATCCACGATAGATGCATCAATTACCGGAACACGATAAGAATATCCATCCATTTTACCTTTTAAGTTAGGAAGCACATCACCAATAGCTTTGGCGGCACCCGTAGTGGTAGGGATAATAGAATATGATGCTGCGCGTGCTCTTCTTAGGTCTTTATGAGGTGCATCTTGCAAGTTTTGATCAGCAGTAAATGCATGAACAGTTACCATATACCCAGATTCGACACCAAATTCCTTATCCAGAATTGCTAATATTGGGGCAATGCTGCCTGTGGTACACGATGCTGTAGAATAGATCAGGTCGTCCCCTATCAGCTCATTATTCACCCCGTGTACAATCGTTTTCACCCCTCCTGTGGCAGGTGCTGTAATCAATACTTTTTTTGCACCTGCATGGATATGTGATTGTGCAGAACCCTTATCGGTAAACCTGCCTGTCGATTCTATTACCACATCTATAGCCAGGTCTTTCCATGGAAGCTTTTCAGGATCTCTTTCACTCAATAACTGTATGCGTTTTCCATTTGCAATGATCATATCCCCATCACTGGTTACCTCTCCGGGGAACCGACCATGTGCCGTATCATATTTAAGTAAATGGGTAAGTGTTTTGATGTCTGTAAGGTCATTTACTGCGACAACTTCTATTTCTGGTCTATTTTGTAATGCCCTAAGGGTCATTCGGCCGATGCGTCCGAATCCATTAATTGCTATTTTCATGTTGTTATGATTAATTTGTTCTATATAAATTCGATTGAGAACTATCATTAATGCCAGGAGATTGAAGTGATGTCCTGAATGCGCGGCGATAATCGGATGGTGTAGTCATTAAATGCCTCAGAAATGTACGCCTCATGGAGACAAGATTATTAAGCCCGCATTTTTCAGCTATACTTTCAATAGAAACATCGGTATCTTCCAAATATTTCCTGGCCATTTCCACCCTTAGTTTTTCTATGAACTTGGCAGGTGGCAAACCTGTTTGCTTATGAAAAACCCTCGTAAAGTTCCTTGGGCTCATATTTAAATGTTCGGCCATCCGCGCTACATCTAAAGGCTGAGCCAGGTTCTCATTAAGCCATCCATATAATTTCTGTGCAATATTGGTGCTTTCGTAAGCTGGCAATAGGTTGCCAAACTGGGCCTGAAAACCAGGTCTCGACAAGTAAAACACCAATTTGCGTGCTACTTGAATAGCGATATCCTTGCCGTGATCTTCCTCTACTAAAGCAAGAGCGAGATCTATGCCTGAAGAGACCCCTCCTGAAGTATATATCCTCCCATCCCCCATATAAAATGGATTAGTATTGACCTCAACAAGTGGATACTCTTTCTTTAACCGATCACTCAACTGCCAGTGTGTGGTTGCTTTTTTTCCATTTAACAATCCTGCTTCAGCTAAAACAAAAGCACCACCGCAAACTGACCCAATCCTGCTGTTACTTTTTTCATTGATGGCCGATAGCCAATTACAAAAAGTAGCGTATTCTGATTTTCCTAAAGTTTGAAAGTCATTTCCAGCTACGATAACAATGTCGATAGGTGTTGTAATTTCCAGGGCACTCTGCTGGCAAACCAGTTCCGCCCCGGCTAAAGTCGGTATGTGCTTCTTTAAGGTTGGAGATGCGATTACAACATCATAACCATGTTTAGAACCAGATAAGTATAAACACTTGTCTGCATTGGTAAAAACATCTACAGGACCCGAAAAATGGAGTAAGGTACGACCAGACATCGGTACGATTACCACTTTTTTCTTTAACTGATTCCTAATGAGAGCAGATTCATCGTCATTCATATAACAAATATACAGGGTAATATATTTGTCTCAAAGGACATATTTTATACAATTTAGGACAAAAAAATTTATATATCAGATATGGATATAGGCTGTTAATATGAATTTCTCCATCGTTTTACTTTAGAAGCGCAATGCTTGCTTCAAGTTCAGATATTTCTTTTTCTCTCTCTTCAATTAAAGTTGTTTGGTTATTAACATCTTTCTTCAGATCAGATATTTCGAGTTTTATTTCAAATGTCTGAGTTTCCTTTCCCAGGTCATTAACGAGATTTTGAACTTGTTTCAAGTTACGTTGTTGATCTGCCAAACTCGTCTTTGCCGCCCCTAATGACTCGGTTAACTCCTTAATTTCCATGATTTTTCAATTAACTCACAATGTACGCATAATAAACCGTTAAAAAATTAAGGTAAAATTCTATCTTGCATTATGAGATTACTTTTTAAATACCTGCTTTTTTTTGCTGTAATCCAATTTACAGCAGTTGTACAGCCTTTATTTGCCCAGGAAATAACAGCAGTTATCCCAGGAGATTTTGCCGACCCCTCAATTATCCGAAAAGGCAATGAATACTATTCCATCGGTACTTCCTCAGAGTGGGGCCCACACTTTCCAATATTTAAATCCACCAATTTAAAAACCTGGAAACAAACAGGCTATGTTTTCAAACAAGCTCCTGATTGGGCAAATGCTTCTTTCTGGGCTCCAGAATATTATTACCACAATAAAACCTATTTTATATATTACACGGCACGACGTAAAAAAGACGGTGTTTCTTGCATCGGAGTGGCCACTTCCAAATATCCTGATAAAGATTTCAAAGATCACGGAATCATTATTGAGTATGGTAAAGAAGCTATAGATGCGTTCGTATTTAACGACAAAGGCCAGCTATACATAACCTGGAAAGCCTATGGTTTAGACGGTAGGCCAATAGAAATACTTGGCAGTAAGCTGACTAACGATGGACTATCCTTAATTGGCGATGCATTTACAATGATGAAAGACGAGAAGGGCATCGGTCTTGAAGGACAAAGCTTCCTTAAAAAAGACGATTATTATTACATGTTCTACTCTGTTGGAAATTGCTGTGGCAGTAAATGCGATTATAATGTTAGAGTCGCCAGATCTAAAACCTTTCAGGGACCATATGAAAACCATCCAAGAAACCCACTATTATATGAAAATGAATGGTGGAAATGCTCCGGACATGGCACTTTTGTAAACAGTCCTGATGGGAAATACTACTACATTTACCATGCTTATAATAAAGCCAGCAGTGTTTTCACCGGACGCCAAGGTATGCTTGCAGAGCTAACTTGGTCAGGCAAAAATGAGTGGCCAGAGTTCAAAGAATTATCACCTGCGCCAGGTAACCCGTCAGCCAATAATTTCAAGGCTAATTTCTCTACACAAAATCCATCTGTAGATTGGCAATGGGATTTCAGAAACTCCACACCTAAATTAGCACAACAAAAAGGGAACCTTTATTTATCAGGCAATATTAAAAAAGAAAACAATGCTGGTATTGCGCTAACTATCCGTCCCGCTCATTTGAACTACGAAATGACCACGACCGTTGTGAATCGCAACAACGCTTTAAAAGGCCTGGTAGTTTATGGAGATGCAAATGCCGCAACAGGCATTGGAGTAGTAGGCAATAAAGTTCAGTTCTGGATGGTAAAGGATAATAAAGAAACTGTTTTAAATACAGCTACAATTGACAATCCTGAAACCCCTATTCAATTAAAAATGCTGGTAAAACCTGACTTCACCTGTCGTGTATACTGGAGACAAAAATCGAAAGACTGGAAAGAATTATCCGTAGATGATAAAGCATATTCAATAGATTTTCTTCCCCAATGGGATAGAAGTCCGCGACCTGGCCTAAATTTCAAAGGAGCCTCTACAGCAAATGCCCAATTCTCGTCCTTTGAACTTAACTATTTAGAAAAATAATGGACTTACTTAACTCCATCCGGAAAATTGATACAAGCTCCCTGGTAGATCGCGTGGAGACAAAACTTGTTGAGCTTCTTCAGGCGAAACAACTTAAAATTGGAGATAGTATTCCTACCGAGCTCGAGCTTTGCTCTTCTTTGGGTGTAAGCAGAACTGTTGTAAGAGAAGCGTTATTACGATTAAGAATGATGGGCCTAATCGACACTAAAAAGAAAAAAGGCACCGTAATTACAAGCCCTGATATTTTTGGCATACTCAGCAAAAGTATGAACCCATATATTCTGGACGAGGAAACTTTAAAAGAAATCTTTGAGATAAGATTAACACTTGAAATTGGAATGGCCGACTTCTTATTTCGAAACATCACACCTAAGGACATCAAAGAATTAAAAGCCATTGTCGAAAATGAGCCGGCAATGGCCAAAGATTATCTTTTTGAAATTGATCATGAAATAGCCTTTCATTCAAAACTTTATGAAATAACGGGGAACAAAACCATGAAGAAATTTCAGAAAATGCTACTCCCAATATTTGACTACGTAAACAACAGTGGCATGCTCAAGAAACCAACTACTTATGGAAAGTTTGTTTCGCACAAAGGGCTGGTTGATATCCTGGAAAACGGTTCTCCTGAATTATTCAGAAATGCGATGCGCAATCATCTTGAAAACCATTTTCTAAGATTATCTTAATTACTTGCTTCTTTAGGTGCCTGCTTATAAAGGCCTATTTCCGCAATAGCAGGATTTAACCTCGATGAAACAATCCTTAATCTTATTTCAGAAGCTGTAACAGGAGCAAAACGCAACAGGCGCTTATAACCTATGGTAGTGCCTTTTGCAGCTTCCTTCCACTCATCCCCTGCTTTATATTCTAAAACAAAGTTTTCTACTCGCTGTCCTATTCTCAAATTCTCCTGCAATAGCAACAAATCAAACTTCTTTGATTTTGATAATTTAAGATCAATAACAACCGTACTGTCACCAGGTTTGGTAGCCCAAACTGTATTATCTTTACCATCAAACAATACACTTGATTTTTTTGCATTACTGCCTTTAACTACTGCACCTGCCAGCAAGTTTACTGCAAATGTATTGTCCTTTTGTTTCTTAAAACCCTGCAACGACTTAATATCGCTATCACTAATCAAGCCTCTGGTATCTGGAGGTATGTTCAATAGCAAAACGCCATTCCTTCCAACCGAGCTGTAATAGATATCCATTAATTTCTCCGGAGATTTAACATCCTTGTCTTCGGTAGTATGATAGAACCATCCTGGACGGATTGAAACATCGATCTCTGCAGGGTACCATACCAGACTTTTTGCTTTTGCAATTTTTGATCTGCTGCCCAAGTCATTTGCCATCATATCTCTCGGTGCGAATTCAACTTTCTGCTGCGAGTTTTCAGCTATTTTTTCGGTCTTTAGTTCATCACCAGGCACAACACTCCATTCAGTCTCCCTGCCATAGCCGCTTTCCGTTCCTACCCATCTTACATCTGGTCCTGAAACCGCAATAGTAGCCTTAGGTTGCAGTTTACGAATCAACTCATACCATCTGTTATACTCATAAACCTGTTTTTTACCGGAAGGGCCCTCGCCGTTTGCACCATCAAACCAAACTTCATCTATCTGTCCATATTGAGTTAACAATTCCGTAAGCTGGTTAATGAAATAGTTATTGTATTCCATGCTACCAAAATATTTCGAATTGCGATCCCATGGGGACAGATAAATTCCAAATCCGACACCGAATTCCTTACATGCATCAGCGGTTTCCTTTACAACATCTCCTTTCCCTTCTTTCCAGGGACTATTTTTCACAGAATGTTCTGTGTATTTACTTGGCCACAAACAAAAACCATCGTGGTGTTTTGCTGTTAAAATAATTTGCTTAAAACCGGCTTCCTTACAAACCTTAACCCACTGCCTCGCGTCCAGATCTTTCGGATTAAATATTTTAGGGTCTTCAGATCCATCCCCCCATTCTTTATTGGTAAAGGTATTTATCCCGAAGTGTATAAAAGCAGTTAATTCTAATTGCTGCCACCTTAATTGCCGGGCGGCAGGAACTACATTAGCAGCTTTTTTTACAATATCCTTTTCAGTATCTCCAGGATTAATTTCAACATAGTTTTTATTGGTAAAGATCTGAGCAGAACTACTGTTTGGTAAGCCCGCGCAAACAACCAACTGAAGTCCTATTAATAGAATCCAGTTTAGCCTGTTAAAATAATACCTCTTCTTCATAATCTGATTAAATTGAATAATGATCAACTTCAAAGAAAGCTTGATTTTCATTATCAATAGTGTAATTTTTTGTCAAAACATTAAGTGATTTTGTCAAAAAACAGCTTAGTCTATTTACTTAGCAAAGTATTCATAACCTCTTCAAATTCCTTTTTATACTGCACAAAATACTCGCCGGTACCAGGGCCATAAAATGAAGTGTTGATATGATTCACCAAGCCGTTTTTATCTAATATGATACTTGTAGGGAAAACTTTAATGGCGGTTAACTGAGGTAAAGTCTTTTCTGTTTTTTCAGGATCTCCGGCAGTAACGCCAGTAATTAGCATTGGATATTCAACCTTAAACTGTTGCTGAAACTTTTGCAGGCTTTTTCTCGACCTTGCCTCATCTGTACTTAATTCATAAGCTAGTGCAATCACCTCTACACCGCGGTTTTTATTCTTGCGGTAATAGTCGCTTAAAAAAGCCATTTCGTCCATACAGTTAGGGCACCAGGAGCCCATTAGCTGTAAAACAACCACTTTATCTTTAAATCTTTTATCATTTATAGATACCACATTACCTTCAAGGTCTTTAAAACTAAAATCCAGTCGGCCACTTTCTCCTTCCTTAAGCGCAGTTACTGGAGCTTCCAATTTAACATTGGAGTCCTTTACGGCAGTCCATTTTTCTAATGATGTAGCACCGCTATACAGTGTACCCTTAATGCTATCTCCCTTAATTTTAGCAGAGAAAACAAGCGCGTGTATACCATCAAAAGTTGAGATCATTAGGGAATCACCGATTATGGTGCCATCAAGATAACGGTAATCGCCAGAAGGAGTTAGCACTGAACCACCTACTTTCTGACCATTTTGCGTGAACTCTCCAATTGCCAGTCGCTCAGACTGATCAGCCCTGGTAAACTCAATCTTCCATTTCCCTTTAACAGATACCTTACCGGCACTTCCTTTTGGAAAACGGCTGGCTTTTGAGGTGGCAGAGAACGGCATAACCACATCTTTAACAGATCCGCCCTTTATCCATACACCATTTAAACTGTCCTTATTGATAATTTTAACCCTAAACGACGACTCGAATACGGGCATTTTTATTAAAAGCGAATCTTTAGAGATCCGTGTCATTTCTGTTTTAAGTCGTTCAGTATCATTTACCACATAGCAAATTGTAGTATTACCTTGCTTTTGAATTCCTAGTTCAAAAGGTATTTCGTTTCCATCTGCCCGATGCAATACTGCTTTCCATTTTCCTTGTTGCAAATTAATCTGCGCATTGCAGAATAGAGAAAAGGCCGTTAGAACAGCCAATAATGCATATCTTACCATATTTCTAGTACTCTTAGTCCATGCAAAGGTAGCTGAATCGGTACTGACGAGGGTAAAAATATTTCATACGAAAGTAAAAAACAGCCATATGAGAGAAAAAATCTACAAAAAGACTAGAGTATTAAACCTTAATAACAATCTTTCCCTGAGTTTTTCCGGTTTCGAGTGAGAGGTGCGCTGCCTTCATCTGGTCAAAATCAAATACTTGCGACACATGAGATTTGACGGCACCACTTTCCAATAAAGCGGCAATTTTTTTCATCTCCTCGCCATCGGATTGTACCATAATCGGATAACCAATCATCCCCTGTGCCTTAGCTTTTTCGGCTACTGCATCATTTTGTCCAGATGGAATGCTAATAATTGTCCCTCCCTTTTTCATTACTTTTAAAGAGTTGTCGATATTCTCGCCCCCAATTGCATCAAGTACAAAATCAATATTACCTGTAGCATCTTCAAAAGCCTGGCTTGTATAATCAATATGTTCATCAGCCCCCAGGCTTAAAACAAAATCTCTTTTAGCAGCAGATGAAGTTCCTATCACATAAGCTCCAATATGTTTTGCAATCTGCACAGCATAGTTTCCTACCCCACCCGCAGCCGCATGAATTAGTACACGGTCGCCCTTTTTTATTTTTGCATGATCAACAAGCGCTTGCCATGCCGTTAAGGCAGCTAAGGTAGCCGCAGCAGCTTCTTCGTGGGTAACATTAGCAGGCTTTAAAGCAAGATGACTTGCAGGAGCAGCTGCATACTCAGCATAGGCCTTCCCATGTCCCGGGAAATTTATCATTCCAAATACCTCATCGCCTTCTTTAAACAATGAAGATTTAGATAAACTAACAACCCCCGATACATCCCAGCCCAGAACAATAGGATTCTCGTCTTTTAGCTTTGCGGCGCGTCCTTTACCTATGCGCGTTTTAACATCAACCGGATTTATACTAATGGCCTTTATTTGTATAAGCACTTCTCCATCGTTTATTGATGGCACTGGCAACTCGGTATAAACCAAATTATCTACACTGCCAAAATCCTTTAACATGATACTTCTCATTTGCTGAACCAATTTATATTGCAAATTACAAAAATTGAGTAGGTTTGAGTTCCTATGAGATCATAAAATCAATGCAGGTATTGTCTGATCTTAGAATGCAGCTCTGTGGGACTAAATGGTTTTGCTACATAATCGTCAATGCCAGCTTCTAAAATCTGTTTATTAATTTCTGTGAGCAGAGATGCAGTTAAAGCGATTATTGGAAGCTGCTTAAATTTATCATCGCCGATAGACCTTATTACTTTTGTTGCCTCATATCCATCCATTTTTGGCATTTCCAAATCCATCAATACAAGGTCATAATGGTTGTCTATTACCTTCTCAACTGCTTCAGTACCATTTACTGCGCAGTCTATGTGGAGCCCCCATTTTTGCATAAACTTACGGGCAACAATTACATTTATCTCGTTATCCTCAACCAAGAGTATCTTATAACCCGCAAGGCTCGAAAAATCAGAGACTACCCCAGGCACAGAAATATCGCCTGCCTTCTTTTTGCTTTTCTTAAATTGCAGATTAAATAAAAAACTAGCTCCCATGCCAACAGTACTCTTAACAGAAATACTTCCACTAAGCAACTCTATTATCTTTTTTGTTATTGCAAGGCCTAAGCCTGTTCCGCCAAAAACTCTGTTTGTATCGGAACTTGCCTGGGTAAAACTCTCAAAAATATAATCTTTCTTATCTGCATCAATACCAATTCCGGTATCTGTTACCGCAAAATCTATATCCACCAAATTACCCACTGCCCTGTTCAATGATAAATCAATAATAACAGAACCCGAACTTGTAAATTTAATGGCATTGCTTACCAGGTTATTCAATATCTGGGTTAGTCTTGTTGGATCGCCAATTATCATAGTTGGCAAATCTGAGTCTACCTTTACTTTAAACTTTAGCCCCTTTTCTTTTGCTGCCAAACAATGCGTTTCTTTAACATTATTTACCAGCTCTATTAGGTTAAAGTCAATCTGCTCAAATGAAATTTTTCCGGATTCTATTTTACTATAATCCAAAACATCATTTATCAGGTCCAAAAGATTCTCACTAGAGAACTTTAAAATCTTTAAACTATCTATCTGATCGGGCTTTGGGTTTTCCTGCAATAGCAAATTGGTCATACCTATTACCGCGTTCATTGGGGTTCTTATCTCATGGCTCATGTTAGAGAGGAACTGTTGTTTAGCCAGAGCCGCATTTTCGGCTACTTGTTTTGCCATCAGAAGCTCTCGTTCTGCCTGTTTTATTTCGGTGATATCTGTTACAGCTCCAACAACTCTTATTGTTTTACCATTCTCAACTATTGGAATACCAATGCTCCTAAAACACTTCTGCGTACCCTTAGGTATAAGTTCAATATTATATGGCAACTGATTTTCAATGGCATTTTTCATTCCCTCCCTAATTAACTCTGCACCATTGTCTTCATACAAAATTGCAGCATCATTTAGGGAAGTTGTTTCCTCATTAATCCCCAGTAATAGCTTCATGTTTTTTGTTCTGTAAACCAGGTCTGCTTCTATATCGTACTCCCACCCCCCCGTCTTACTTATTTCTTCTCCGGTATTTAGCAACTCAACTGTCTGCCCCAATTTTATCTTAGCCTTTCTTAGTTCCTGCTCCACATCATTTTGCTGAGTGATGTCTAAAATGGAACCGATGACACCTCCCAAATCAAATGGATCCGGGCGAAGTGTAACATCAAGGAGTATAACTCTCCCTTTAATTTCCATGTCAGTGATAAATTTAAGCGATTCGCCTGCCAATGCACGACGCATCCGGGTGCCAACAGCCGGGTATAATTCAAAGATATTTTTTCCTACAGACTCATTGTCTTTAACTCCAAACAGCTTTAAACCCAGGCCTACCGAGCGCGTAAATATGCCTTCTTTATTTATTCTGAAAATGACAACAGGAACGTTGTCGAGTAACATTTGAAAAAGATAAATCTTTTCTTCTATTGATTCTTGCATTGTTAGCGGCCAGCAAATAACAGTTTTTTATTGAACCATATTGCAATTTGCCCGCCAAAGTTTTATAAACACAAAAGCCGGCTTTAAGAAGCTGGCTTTTGTACCTTCTGTGTATGCTGTGCCTGCCCTTCGCGGATCACCCACTCACAGGACTTTTTTGTCAAAACAGACTTGAATTATTTTATAATCTAATTTAACGAATCTTATCCCAGCTTCTAGCAAATGTTATAAACAAATTAACATTTTTAAAGTCATAAAAAAAGCAGGCGCTCCATCCGGATACTGCCTGCTTTTGAACCTAAATTTACCAATTACTTCTAATTGTATTTTCTTTATGGATATACTTCAATATTACTAAGCATATCTTTCACCATTTTTTGCAAATCAAATGCAGGTTTCCAACCCCAATCTTTACTCGCTACACTATCGTCAATGCTTTGAGGCCAGCTGTCGGCAATCTGTTGACGGAAATCAGGAACGTACGAGATCTCAAATCCAGGCACCTCTTTAGCTATTTGTTCATAAATTTCTTTTGGAGTAAAGCTCAGAGCACTCAGGTTATAAGCCGTACGTACAGACAAAGACTCCGAAGGAGCATCCATAAGCTCCAATGTTGCACGTATTGCATCATGCATATACATCATTGGCAAAGCCGTATCTTCTTTCAAAAAGCAGGTATACTTTTCGCCCTTAACTGCGCTGTGAAAAATATCTACAGCGTAATCAGTTGTTCCACCTCCCGGCGCACCTGTATAACTAATAAGCCCCGGATAGCGCACACTGCGCACATCAAGTCCATGTTTTTCAAAATAATACTTGCACCAATACTCTCCGGCAGCCTTACTGATACCATAAATTGTACTTGGCTCAGTAACGCCCTGCTGAGGGCAATTTTGTTTTGCAGAATCAGGGCCAAATACAGCTATGCTGCTCGGCCAGAAAACTTTTCCTACTTTATATTTAACAGATAAGTCCAGAATACTTAATAAGCTTTCCATATTCAGGGTCCAGGCCGCCTGAGGATTACGCTCTCCGCTTGCCGAAAGCATTGCTGCCAAATGATAGATCTGCGTAAACTTATTTTCAGCGATAAGGCTTTCAAGTGCCTCCTTATCCATCACATTTAATTGTATATAAGGCTGTTTCTCAAAAGAAACATCTTCTTTGGGTCTGATGTCCGCAGCTAATACATTTTCCTTTCCGTATCTCTCTCGTAGTTCATCGGTTAGCTCCCTTCCAATTTGTCCAAGGGCACCAATGATTAGTATATATTCTTTCTGTTTCATGTTCATTTATAAATATTGTCTGAGGCGTTTTGCTCCCTCCTCCTTACCAAGGTTATGTAACGCTTGATATTTGATCTTTCTAACACTTTCTTTACTAAGGTCAAAAAGATCAGCAATGTCTTCAAGGTGCATTGCTTCGTTACCTTGCAGTCCAAAACTGAGCTGGATTATTCTGCGCTGTCTGTCTGGCAGTTGATTTAACAATTTCCTGAGGCTGTACTTTAGATCCTGAGATTGCAGTACTGTATCTGGCGCATCTATAGTAGTATCCTCAAGAAACACCAGCAAACCAGGTTTCTCTTCGTCATCACCTGCGGTATCCAAAGAAACTGCATGGCCCGGACTGTATTGATAGGCTTTTAATTTATCAAGTGCTATTCCGGTATATTCAGAAAGTTCCTCGTCGGTAGGCAACCGTTCTAGTTTCTGCTCCATCTCCATTTCCGATCGCCACAATTCCTGTATATCATTAACCTGGTTCATCGGAAGTCTGATCATACGCTTGTAAGTACCAATGGCCATCATCATAGACTGGCGGATCCACCATACCGCAAAAGAGATAAACTTAAACCCCCGGCTCTCATCAAACCGTTCGGCAGCTTTAACCAAACCAGCATTACCTTCCGAAATAAGATCAGCAAGAGGCAAGCCCTGTCCTTCGTATTTTTTTGCTACCGAAACAACAAATCGAAGATTCGAATTTACAAGCCTTTGCAATGCTGAAAGATCTCCTGCCTGAATCTTACGTGCCAGCATTACTTCCTCTTCTGCACTCAACAATGGATACCCCGCAATATCATTCAGATACCTGCGAAGGGAATCATGGTCTCGTTTAGTAAAGGATTTCTCTATCTTGATTTCTCTCATGCTTAGCACATTGCAGCCTGCGGTTGCATGGGCTAAAGTTCTAAAGTTGATTTGTTATAACCTTGGATATTGGATTTATCCGCAAATTATTCATAACGCGCCCTTATCATCAGAATTAAATTTTGCCCTTAAAAAAAACTGTAAGTAATCCCCAAATTTTGTTGTCTTCCATTTGTTAATATGAGCTGAATGTTCTTTATTTGTATCACATCTAAACGTATATAAAGCTGTCGTGGTTATATGAATACAACCATCTTAGATCAGACCGATCTGGATATTCTTCGCCTGCTGCAAAAGGACGCAAGGCTTACTAATAAAGAATTAGCCCTTAAATTACATAAGGGGAGCAGCACTATGTTTGAGCGTGTGAGTCGGCTTAAAGATCTTGGATATATTACCGGAAGTGTCACACTAATAGACCGCAACAAATTCGATGAACTTTGGATATCCTTTACTCAGGTTCAGTTAAACGACCATAGCGGCGAAGCACTTATTGCGTTTCAAAACGAAGTAATCCGTTTTCCCGAAGTATTAGAATGCTACCATACAACAGGGGCTTTTGATTTCCTGTTAAAAATTGTGGTAAGTGATATGGCAGGTTACAATAAGCTAATTGTAGAGAAACTGGCAAAGCTTAAAAATGTAGGTTCGTTACAGAGCTGTTTTGTGGTTAATGAAGCGAAAAGAGAATTGGCCTATCCGTTAAAAGACCGAATATAAAGCCTTCGTCGAGATGACGAAGGCAGCAGAATGATGATAGCCACATTAGAACTAAGAAGGGCGTCGTATTACTCTAAATCACAATATTTACAATCCGCCCTTTTACTACAATTACCTTTTTAGGTGCTTTACCCTCAAGGTATTTCTGCACGTGTTCATCAGCTAAAACAGTTTCTTCAATCTCTTTAGGCTCTAATGCAAGGCTCAAGTTCATGTTTAAACGGGTTTTACCATTAACCGAGATTGGATAACTGAACTCGTCCTCTACCATATACGCAGGGTTAAACTCAGGATACTTAGCATAAGACAAACTTCCTGCATCGTGACCTAATAAAGCCCATAGTTCTTCACAAATGTGCGGTGCATAAGAAGCAAGTACAACAACCAAATCTTCAAGTACCTGGCGGTTCTTGCATTTTAAATCTGTAAGCTCATTAACGGCAATCATAAAGCTCGACACAGAAGTATTGAACGAGAAACGGTCAATATCATCCTGAACCTTTTTAATGATCTTGTGCAAAGCTTTCAATTCTGCTTTTGTTGGCACAGAATCACTAACATTAAACTGCCATGCCTCGTTATGGAATAGACGCCAGAATTTACGTAAGAACTTAAACACACCTTCTATACCATTAGTATTCCATGGCTTGCTTTGCTCCAATGGTCCAAGGAACATCTCGTACATCCTTAAGGTATCTGCCCCGTAGCTTTCGATCAGCACATCGGGGTTTACCACATTAAATTTGGATTTAGACATTTTCTCTACTTCCACTCCGCAGATGTATTTTCCATTCTCAAGGATAAACTCTGCATCAGCAAACTCAGGTCTAAACAACTTAAATTTCTCAATATTCAGAATCTCATTCTCTACAATATTTACATCAACATGCAAAGCAGAGGTTTTGTAATCCTTCTTTAAACCATGAGAAACCAAAGTATTGGTACCACGGCCTTCATCATCAACCACGCGGTATACAAAGTTACTTCTACCTTGTATCATCCCCTGGTTAATCAGTTTCTTAAAAGGCTCCTCTTCCTGCACATATCCTAAATCCTTTAAGAATTTATTCCAGAAACGGCTGTATAATAAATGGCCGGTTGCGTGCTCAGCACCACCAATATATAAATCAACATCTTTCCAGTAAGCAATTGCTTCTTTAGATGCAAAGTCTGAATCATTTTTAGCATCCATATAACGATACCAATACCAGCTAGACCCAGCCCATCCCGGCATAGTACTCAACTCATATTCGTACTGATCATCATAGCTCCAATCTTCTGCACGGCCCAATGGTGGCTCGCCTGTTTCAGTTGGAAGGTATTTATCAATTTCAGGAAGCATTAACGGCAGTTCCTCTTCTTTAATCAAATATGGCAGACCATTTTTGAAGTAAACAGGAATTGGTTCGCCCCAATAGCGTTGTCTGCCAAAAATAGCATCGCGCATTCGGTAATTTATCTTGGCTTTCCCTACTTCTTTTTCCTCTAACCAGGCATTTAAAGTTTGGGTAGCCTCAGTATAATTCATTCCGTTTATAAAACCAGAATTGATGTATTTACCCTCTTTGGTGGCATCTGCCTGATGCTCGATATCTTTTTGTGCATCAAGAATCTGTACAATAGGCAAATTAAAATGAGTAGCAAAAAGCCAGTCGCGCTGATCGCCACTAGGCACGCCCATTACGGCACCGGTTCCATAACCAGCAAGTACATAATCTGCAATCCAAAGTTGGATTCGTTCCCCACTTACCGGATTAATCACATAGCTACCTGTAAAAGCGCCTGATACGGTTTTTGTATCGGCCATTCGATCCAGCTCTGATTTCTTTTTTGTTTTAGCGATGTAAGCATTAATATCATCCAGTTGTGCTGCTGTAGTTAATGCAGTAACAAGTTCATGTTCTGGCGCTAAAACCAAATAAGACACACCAAATATTGTATCCACACGTGTGGTAAAAACTTCTATATAGTCTGCAATACCTTCAGGAGCATTTTCTATAGCAAATTTAACACTTGCCCCAACGCTTTTTCCAATCCAGTTACGTTGCATCTCTTTAACCGGCTCTGGCCAGTCAATTGTATTTAAGCCTTGCAGTAAACGCTCCGCATATGCAGAAATACGCATACTCCACTGCATCATTTTCTTTTGCTCTACCGGGTATCCGCCTCGTTCAGAATATCCGTCTTTCACCTCATCATTAGCAAGCACAGTTCCCAATGCAGGGCACCAGTTTACAGTACTTTCTCTTAAATAAGTAAGGCGATATTTTAATAATTCTTCCTGCTTCTCTTCGCTGGTCATAGTTGCCCAGTCACTAGGCAGGAAAGATTTAACCTCTTCATCGCAAACCGCTTTCACATCGGCACTGCCCGAAGCATTAAATTTCTCAATTAACGTAGTGATATCTTCAGCTCTGTCTGTTTCCAGGTTATACCAGGAATTAAACAATTGCATAAAGATCCATTGAGTCCATTTATAATATCCCGGATCGCTGGTACGTACTTCTCTGCTCCAATCAAAAGAAAAACCAATTTTATCCAATTGCGCTCTGTAGGTATTGATATTCGTTTCGGTAGTTAAAGCCGGGTGCTGACCGGTTTGTATAGCATATTGCTCTGCCGGCAACCCAAAAGAATCATATCCCATTGGATGCAATACGTTAAATCCTTTTAATCTTTTATACCTGGCAAATATATCGGAAGCGATGTAACCGAGTGGATGACCCACGTGTAAGCCTGCCCCTGATGGGTAAGGAAACATATCGAGAACGTAAAACTTAGGTTTTGTTGTATCTTTTTCTGCTTTAAACGTTTGATTTTGAGCCCAGAACTTTTGCCACTTCTGTTCTATTTCTTTAAATTGGTAATCCATTACTGCTAATTCCTTTATATCCCGCGAAAATAAAGAAATTAAGGTGGTTACAGAAAAGTTTGGCTAAGAAGTTTTTATTTGCCTTCGGCGATGTACATCTGTAAGCGAAAATTTACCGAACAAAAAGTGCTTTGGCGCTTTGTTTTCGGAGGCATTATAGATGCTGTGCGCTCCTGAAATAAGGTATGCAACCACACAGGCCACAACAACATAAATGCCACAGGAAATTCCAAAAAGTTCCATCGCCATTGCACAGCAAGCCAGCGGAGTTTTTGCAGCACCGGCAAAAACAGCTGCAAAACCCATACCTGCCAGGAGCCCAACAGGCAAAGGCAGCCAGAATGAAAGTGCACTGCCTAGCGTTGCGCCAATAAAAAAGAGCGGAGTAACCTCGCCACCTTTAAAGCCTGCACCAAGCGTAACTGCTGTTAAGAGTATTTTTAAAGCAAAGTCCTGAGGTTTTGAACTTTGCAAAAAAGACTCAACTATGGTGGGTATACCTAAACCAAGGTATTTATAAGAACCTAACAACGAAACAATAGCAATAACCAATAAGCCCCCTGCAAAAGGGCGCATAGGTGCGTATTTAATATTTTTAAATATCAGAGATAATTGATGGGTCAATTTTACAAATATTACCGCAGCGATGCTGAAAAACACCCCTGCAATAGCGCTGTAGGCAATTCCTGTTAAAGAAAGCCGGGGAATTGAATCGATATGATAATGGGTATGCCCCACTCCCCATAAACTGGTAACATAAGCCGCTAAAAAAGCTGTTGCAAGTGCAGGTATAACTGATTTGTACGGAATTTTGCCTAGTAACAACACCTCAACACCAAAAATGGCCCCGGCAATTGGGGTTCCAAAAACTGAGGCAAAACCAGCACTTAGACCTGCAATAAGAAGCACTATCCGCTCTTGCTTGCTCAAATGAAAAATTTTATGAAACTGATCTGCCGCAGCAGCCGACATCTGCAAAGCTGTGCCCTCCCTACCTGCAGAACCGCCAAAAAAATGTGTGGCAACAGTACCGATGAGCACCAGAGGAGCCATCCTGAATGGAATAATATCCTTAGGGTTATGGATGGTATCAAAAACAAGGTTATTACCCCGTTCAACACTTTTACCCGCATAATGGTAAATCAAACCAATTGCCAACCCTCCTAAAGGCAGTAAGTAAAGAATATACGGATGTTTGGTTCTAAAATTTGTTGCCAGATCTAATGATGTTAAAAATATTGCTGACATTGTGCCTGCCACGAAACTAAGTAAAATGATTATTAGCAACCACTTGCCTAATTTATAGATGAATTTCTTATCAATCATAATGCAAGTCAAATATAATACATTTAAAATTCTTAGGGGTAGGTCCACGTTGAGTCCACAGTGAGTCCACGTTTTTCTTAAGGAACGGTGGACTCATCCTCGAACAAGTGTAGAACCAACGTAAACTCAACACTATTTAAACACAAATTCCGTTATAAGTTTTTGAAGTTTTGAAGTATAAAAGGCATATAATTTAAATTAGTTGCTTATATTTTTTATTTTCGCAAAACATAAAGACAAATACATGGAAGAATTTGAAGTGAGCGATGCTTCTAAGAAGACAAAAACCATTTATATTTCTACAATCTTCAGTATTGCATTGGTTTTATTAATGCTGGGCATGTTGGGCTTGATATTGGTACACGCAAAAAACCTTTCCAATTACGTGAAGGAAAATATTGTGCTAAACATAATTGTAGATGAAGGCGCCAAAGAAACAGATGTGTTGCAGTTTCAAAAGGAACTTAATGCCAATCCGGCTATTAAGACCACTCAATATGTAAATAAGGAAATGGCAGCCAGAAACTTAACTAACGACCTTGGCGAAGATTTTGTTAATTTTCTTGGTTACAACCCTTTACTGTCAACAGTTGATGTATACTTAAAAGCAAATTACGCAAACAACAAAAGTATCGACACATTAAAGGCAAGTATAGCTAAAAACCCTGTGGTTAAAGAAGTCATTTACCAGAGCTCATTAATTGATATGGTAAATAAAAACATCAATACCATAGGATTAATTATTCTGGGCTTTGCTGCTATTTTGTTAATTATATCTGTTGCATTGATCAACAATACAATAAGACTTGCCATTTATTCTCAGCGTTTTTTGATTAAAAGTATGCAACTGGTTGGGGCTACAAGAAGCTTTATCCGCAGACCTTTTATTTTATTAGCTGCTTTACACGGATTAATTGCGGCATTTATTGCCATCCTGATCTTACTAGGCATATTATATTATGCGCAGAGAGAGATCCCGGAAATTGTAATTCTTAGAAATTATACTGAATTTGGTATTGTTTTACTTGGCCTTGTGGGGGTAGGTATTTTTATTACTGCTATAAGTACCTCATTTGCCGTTAGCAAATATTTACGTTTAAAAATTTACGACCTTTACAGATAATGATAGAAAAAAAATCTACTCCTGTACATCAGGATTCAAAATCAGAATTAGTTTTCACAAAAAAGAACTATCAGTTATTGCTTATTAGCATAGCTATTGTTGTATTCGGCTTCATTTTAATGATAGGCACAACAGATATATACGACTTCAGAAAAACATTGCTTGCCCCTATGGTGGTATTAGCCGGTTTCGGTTTTGGAGTTTATGCCATATTAAAAAAATAGGTTAGCACATGAATTATTTACAGGCCCTTATCCTAGCTATAATAGAAGGGCTAACGGAGTTTTTGCCGGTTTCATCAACCGGCCACATGGTTATTGCCAGTTCCTTTATGGGAATTGGGAAAGATGAATTTGTAAAGCTTTTTGAAGTAGCCATACAACTAGGCGCAATCTTAGCCGTAGTGGTACTTTACTGGAAAAAGTTTTTTGATTTCAGTAAATGGCAGTTCTATATTAAACTAATCATTGCGGTTATCCCCGCTTTATTTTTTGGGTTCTTATTAAACGACTTTATAGACAACACTTTAGGCAATCCTATATTTATTGCAGTGGTATTGCTGCTTGGTGGTATTGTATTGTTGTTTATTGATAAGCTATTCAAAAATCAGACTGTCAATCACGAAAGCGAGATCAGTAACCTGACTGCTTTTAAAATTGGATGTTTTCAGGTGCTTGCTGTTGCATTTCCGGGTCTAAGCAGAAGTGCGGCAACAATAATTGGAGGTATGCAGCAAAAATTAACAAGACATGCTGCAGCAGAGTTTTCTTTTTTCCTTGCTGTACCTACTATGTGCGCTGCTACCGGCTACAAGCTTTTGAAAGGATATGAATTACTGAATGCTGAAAACGTTAAACTGTTGCTTTTCGGAAATGTTATTGCATTCATTGTAGCGATAATTGCAATAAAATCATTCATCGGATTTTTATCTAAACATGGGTTTCGGATTTTTGGCTGGTATAGAATTATTATAGGTGTTCTGCTTCTTGTACTATATTTTTCGGGAGTTGAAATGAACGTATTGTAATGAGTGAGGATAAAGAAGAACCGATAGTAACAAAAACATTTCCTGATTTTAATTTTGCCGAAGGTGAGCTATTACTCATCAATAAACCATACAAATGGACAAGTTTTGATGTAGTTGGGAAAATCCGCAACTCATTAAAACCTTTGAAATTAAAAGTTGGCCATGCCGGCACTTTAGATCCGCTGGCTACAGGTTTATTGATACTTTGCACAGGGAAACTGACTAAACAAATTGATACTTTTCAGGCCGAAGAGAAAGAGTATACCGGCACTATGGTTTTAGGTGCTACTACCCCATCCTTTGATCTGGAAACTGTTGCTGATCAGGAATTTCCTTTAGATGGAATAACAGAAGAAGCCATTTATGCCGCTACGGCTCCATTTATTGGCGATATACAACAATACCCACCTGCACACTCTGCTGTAAAAGTAAATGGAGAACGTCTTTATGTGAAAGCAAGAAGAGGCGAAGAAACTGAATTGCGTTTACGTAATGTGACCGTTTCTGCGTTTGAAATTACCAGAATAGCACTTCCCGAAATTGATTTCAGAATTGTTTGCAGTAAAGGAACCTACATCAGGTCATTGATTTCTGATTTCGGTAAGCAGCTTAACAATGGCGCATACCTGTCAAAACTTACCCGCACACGTAGCGGAAACTTTTTACTTGAAAATGCTTTTGAGGTAGCAGATTTAGTTAGCTATCTTAGACTTAAAAAAGAATAGCTATGCGTGGACAGATGAAATCCAAAAAACTTAACATCGCCAAAAACATATTTTTAATAATATGTGGCATTGTTTCGGCTTGTTTTGGATTGAAAAGCTTTTTGCTGCCTAGCGGATTTATAGATGGCGGAGTAACTGGTATATCGCTGCTAGTTAGCAACATTACTAAACTCAACCTTTCCTATCTGATCATCATTATTAACATTCCCTTTGTTATTTTGGGATATAGGCAAATCGGGAAAGTATTTGCCATTAAAACATCTGTTGCAATATCATTACTCGCTATTTTACTTATTGCAGCCCCGTTTAAACCGATTACTCATGATCCCCTGCTGATTGCTTTTTTTGGAGGTCTGTTTTTGGGAGGCGGGATTGGATTGGCCATGCGTGGCGGCTGTGTAATTGATGGCACAGAGGTATTGGCCCTATACATCAGTAAAAAGAGTACCCTAACTGTAGGTAATATCATTCTGATTTTAAATATCATCATCTTCGCAATCGCTGCAATATTTTTAGGTATAGATAAGGCATTGTACGCTATCCTAACTTATTTATCTGCATCGAACACGGTTGACTATATTGTAAATGGTATTGAGCAGTATACCGGTGTTACCGTGATCTCAGAAAAAAACGACCGCATTAAAAAATTCATTATCAACCAAATGAAACGGGGGGTAACAATTTATAAAGGCGAAGGAGGATACGGAGAAAAAAAGGATATAGACATACTTTATACTGTGGTTACCAAACTTGAAATGAGCAAGTTGCAAACTGCAATAAGACAGATCGATCCGGATGCGTTTGTGATTCAGCAACAAATTGCCGACATAAAGGGTGGCGTAGTAAAACGCCAGGCTTTACATTAATTTAAAACTACCTTGAAAATATATAATCACTTTTCGGAATTTAAGAAGCTAAACAACGCAGTTGCAACTATAGGAACTTTTGATGGCGTACATTTTGGCCACCAGAAAATTATTAAGCGACTGTGTGAACTTGCAAAATCAACTGGCGGTGAAAGTGTGATATTAACCTTTTTCCCCCATCCAAGGTTAATTATTGACCCAGAGAATCAGGATTTAAAAATGATCAACACGATTAATGAAAAGGCTAAAATATTAGATAGTCTTGGTGTAGATCACCTAATTATTACACCTTTTACACGTGATTTCTCTAATCTGACACCTGCAGAATACATCCAGAACATTTTAGTTGATACAATTGGTATCAAACACCTGATTGTTGGGTATGACCATCGTTTTGGTAAGGATAGAAAAGGTGGTCTTCAGGATTTGGAAGCTTTCTCTAAGAATTTCAACTATAAAATTGAACAAATACCGGAACAGGATATTAATGATGTTGCGGTAAGCTCTACAAAAATACGTACGGCGCTGCTGGATGGCGACGTTGCACTTGCTGCCAATTACCTTGGCTACAACTTCTCTATTTATGGCAGGGTTATTAAGGGCGATAAAATTGGACGTACTATTGGTTTCCCTACTGCAAATATATTTGTTGAAGAAACTTATAAGCTAATTCCCTCTGATGGGATTTATGCGGTAACCGTTGAACTGAATAATCAGGTATTTAAAGGAATGGCATACATTGGTCAGCGCCCGACAATTAATGGAATGACCAGAAACATTGAAGTAAATATATTTGATTTTAACCAGGAAATTTATGGACAGGATATCAAGATGACCTTCCTCGAATTCCTCAGACACGACGTTAAATTTACAGGTCTGGAAGCATTAAAAGTGCAGCTACAAAAAGACAAAGAAGCAACTTTAGAATATTTCAGAAAATCGTCATAACCTCATTTAAAGCCACTTTTATTCTAAATAAGGGCTTTTTTTTCGTATATTTACGACAATGAGGCCATTATTTACTCTTATACTAATCGTTTTTCTCCATCTTCTTTCTTTCCACGTAGTAAATGGGAAAGGTCTTGACGCGGAAAAAACTAAACATAGGGGATTGAGTATTAATGCAAAAAAAACGTTGGTTTTTAGCAAGAAAGGCAAATCATCACTTCAGAAAATATCATTCGAAGATCTTCCCGCGCTGCAACAAGTTGTAAAGAAAACCGCTTTTGGAATTTTTCTTCCTTTTAAGCGGCAGGACAATCACTTAGCCCTATGCCCACTGATTGGAAACTATTATAATTCTTTTTCATTTTCTAGTTACTCCTATATTTTTAATTTTTTGTACCCAAAACATGTTTTTTGGTAATTATAATTTATACTGCTGTTACACAATAAATTATACATTAAAAAATACGCGTTTCTATGATACATTTACCAGTATTAATTACTGATTTAGGTTTAATCCTTGCTGCCGCAGGGATAACTACTCTGCTTTTTAAAAGAATTAAACAACCACTAGTACTTGGCTATATTCTGGCCGGACTGCTTGTGGGCCCTCATATTAAATTTATACCGACTGTTACTGATAATGAAAGTATTCATATCTGGGCAGAGATTGGGGTTATCTTCTTATTATTCAGTTTAGGACTTGAGTTTAGCTTTAAAAAGCTGGTAAAAGTGGGCGGCTCCGCCTCTATAACGGCTATTGTTGAGGTTGTATTTATGTTGCTGATTGGGTTTGTAGCCGGTTTGGCTATGGGCTGGTCTACAATGGATAGCATATTCCTCGGGGGTATATTGTCCGTATCCTCTACTACAATTATCATTAGGGCCTTCGAAGAACTGGGAGTAAAGCATAAAAAGTTTGCAGGGCTGGTTTTTGGTGTGCTCATTGTTGAAGATCTTGTGGCTATTTTATTGTTGGTATTGCTATCAACGCTGGCCGTTAGTCAACAGTTTGCAGGAGCAGAGATGTTGATATCGATTCTGAAACTTTGTTTCTTCCTGGTCTTGTGGTTTATAGGAGGTATCTTCCTTGTTCCTACTTTTCTAAAGGCTACAAAGAAATTAATGAACGATGAGACCATGCTTGTGGTTTCTATCGCTTTGTGTTTACTTATGGTATTACTTGCTGTTAAGGTAGGCTTCTCTCCTGCTTTGGGCGCATTTATCATGGGATCAATATTGGCTGAGACCACGCAGGCCGAAAGGATAGAGCACCTTACAAAATCGGTTAAAGACTTGTTTGCTGCAATTTTCTTTGTGTCGGTCGGTATGTTGATCAATCCGAGTATTCTGATTGATTATGCTGTTCCAATTGTTGTAATTACTTTGGCCACTGTTTTAGGGAAGTTCTTAAGCTCCGGATTGGGCGCATTGGTTTCTGGCCAGCCTTTAAAAACATCGGTACAAACAGGTTTAAGCTTAGCTCAAATTGGAGAGTTCTCTTTCATCATCGCGACCTTAGGATTAACTCTTAAGGTAACCAGCGACTTCCTATACCCTATTGCAGTTGCAGTATCAGCCATTACAACTTTTACTACTCCTTATCTGATTAAGTCTTCTGAACCTTTCTATTTATTTCTGGAGCGCAAACTTCCTAAAAAATGGGTGGAAGGCATCAACCGATATAGCTCAAGCACTGCCGGTATTACTACATTAAGTGATTGGAAAACGCTGCTCAAATCGTACACCTTTAACCTTATTATACACTCGGTTATTCTTATCGCCATAGTATTTTTGGGTTCCAAATACCTTCAACCATTTATAACCCAGAACCTGATTAATGGTAATAACGGCATTGTGATCAGCTTAATAGTTACCCTATTTATAATGACCCCATTCTTATGGGCCCTTGCCATAAGAAGAATTGAAAGAAAGGCTTATTCTCATTTATGGCTGAATAAGAAATATACCCGGGGGCCGCTAATTGCGCTTGAAATTTTACGTATTTCTTTGGCTATTTTCTTTGTTGGCATTTTAATTTATCAGTTCTATAGCACCTGGATTTCTATTGTTATTGCAATTGCCCTTATTGTGCTATGTATGTTTGTTTTCTCAAGAAGATTACAAGGTTTTTATAACAAACTTGAAAGCAGGTTTCTACTTAATCTGAATGCCAGAGAAGCTCAAAATGCACAGCCTGAAATATTGCCATGGGATACCCACCTGGTAGAGCTTACGGTTGCACCTGAATCAACACTTGTTGGAAAAACCCTTATCGACTTATCTGTAAGGGAAAAATATGGAGTTAATATTGCATTAATTGAACGCGGAAAAATTATGATCCCGACACCGGGAAGAGATGAACGGTTGTATCCTAATGATAAGGTTTTGGTAATAGGGACAGATGATCAGCTTGCGGCTATAAAAGAGCTATTTGAAGGAAGTATAGATGACAATTTGCAATCTAGCTTCCCTAAAGAAGATATGGCACTCCAAAAAATAGTGATCAACAGCAGCTCCCCTGTTTATGGGCAGACCATTCGCAATTCGGGAATACGGGAAATGACCCAGGGCCTTGTTGTGGGAATCGAAAGAAATGGCGAGCGGATACTAAATCCAGATTCGACACTTACATTTGAGAATGGCGACATTGTGTGGATTGTAGGAAACAATAAGAAAGTTCCTGAACTACTAAAGTAAATTACAGATTTTGATTTTAGGGTAACAGGATGTACCTTGTATCAAAATGAAAATTGATCAGGAAAAGAGTGACTTTTTAGACGAGATGCTAAATCATTGGCAAGAAGAAAAACTTTTGTCGCCGGATGACGTGAGCAGATTGCGAGGAAGTTACGAAACCAAAAGTTTCGACTGGCGCCGATTGGCCCAGTATTCTTTTTGGATAGCAATGGCCTGCGGTGTAATTTCGTTGGGCGCCCTTTTAATTGACAATAAGATTTTAAACTATCTGGAGCGGATTTTCACGGCCTCGGATGTAATGATTAGTGTTTTATCGGCAGCTGGTGCAGCTGCCTTATACTATTTCAGCTTTAAAAGAAAAAGACTCAAATCGCACCTTGTATTTAGTAATGAGGCATTGGTTTTTACAGCGGTAATGTTAACAGCCAATGCTATTGCCTACCTGGGTAAAGCTATTGACAACGGCAATTCGCACTTCTCTTTGCTCATTTTAGCATCTGTATTTATATACGGCATATTGGCATATGTATTTAAATCAAGGCTGATATGGGCATTTGTATTGATATCATTAGGTGCCTGGTTTGGCACTGAAACGGGTTACCTATCGCGTTGGAACTGGTATTTTGTGGGAATGAATTATCCACTTCGCTTTGTGCTTTTTGGTTTATGCCTAACTGCCTTTTCTTTTATCATTAAGGACAATAAAAAGATGGGTATCTTTTTTCAGGTAAACTATGTCTGCGGCATGGTGTACCTTTTTGTTTCTTTGTGGCTGCTTTCGGTATTCGGTAACTTCGGCTCACTGGAAGAATGGTATTCTGTAAAGCAGCTAAGCTTGTTTTATTGGGGCATACTATCAGCTGCATTTTGTCTGATAAGTATTTACATCGGCTTAAAATACAGAGACGATATTGCAAGGGAATTTGGAATTACCTTTCTATTTATAAACCTTTACACCAGGTACTTTGAATACTTCTGGGATAGCTGGCACAAAGCCCTCTTCTTTTGCGTACTGGCGGCCTCATTCTGGTTCATTGGGCGCAGAGCAGAAAAGATCTGGAATCTTGAATTTTTGAAGAAGTAGTATACTTATTTTATAAAGTGTATATATACTATTTTACATACGTGATAGGCTGACAATGCAAAGAAAAGCAGCGCAATTCCTTTGTTTACAATATAGCTACTTAGCGCAAATTTCTCTTGAATGTACTGGGCAAAGCGGGCAAAACCATATAATGCCAGGCCGGCACCAATACCCGACCCAATACTAAAAACAGATAAAGAAAGATAACCAATATCTATCCACTCGTGCGATATTAAGTACGTACCTACGAATAGCCAGTAGGGTATTTGCATTGGGTTAACAACACCCAAAAGTAAACCATATTTTATGCTGTCTTTCTTTGAGTAATCGGCTTTAGGCATTTCCTTACGCGACCTCCAGGTAATTACACCTAATATCCCAAACATGAAAACCATGATTACATCAATGATGTTATCCAGCTGAATTTCGCTGGATAGCCATTGCACAAAACGCATCACCCCAAAAGTAAAAAGTATTTCGACAGTTGAAAACGCCATGATAAAGTACAATGCCTGGCGAAGCCCCCTTGTTATCGTGATCTGAACTACAGTAAGATTAATATTCCCCGGTGGTATGTATCCAACCATATTCAAAATTATCCCGAGAAAGAGTGTTAAAAAAAGCATGCGCGAAGATACAATTATTTCAAATGGGCTTTTAAATACTTGGCAGTGTAAGATGATTTTACTGGTAAAAGATCTTCAGGTGTGCCTTCAAAAACAATGTTACCTCCTTTATCTCCACCTTCCGGACCAATGTCTATTACCCAATCAGCAGATTTTATCATGTCCATATTATGCTCTATAACCATAATTGTATTCCCCTGCTCTATTAGAGTATTAAGGGCAATTAAAAGTTTTTTAATATCATGAAAATGCAATCCTGTGGTCGGTTCATCAAATATAAATAATGTTTTATTGGCATTATTTCCTTTAATTAAGAATGAAGCAAGCTTGATACGCTGCGCTTCTCCACCAGAAAGTGTATTAGAAGATTGGCCCAAATGAACGTAGCCTAAACCTACATCTACCAGAGGTTGCAGCTTGTTTAAAATTTTGGGTTCGTTTTTAAAGAAGTCAACTGCTTCTTCGATTGTTAAGTCCAGAATGTCGGCAACGTTTTTATCCTGATAGGTGATATCAAGTACCTGTTGTTTAAATCTTCGGCCCCCACAGGTTTCGCATGGCAGGTAAATGTCTGCCATAAACTGCATCTCTATTTTCACCTCTCCTTCTCCCTGACAAACATCGCAACGGCCACCTTCAACATTAAACGAGAAAGCTGCAGGCTTTAGTCCGGAGGCTTTAGCTGCCGGCAATGCCGAAAATAGCGCCCTAACATCGTCCCAGGCTTTTACATAGGTTACCGGATTTGACCTTGATGATCGGCCAATTGGATTCTGGTCTACCATTTCAACCTGGCTAACCAGCTCGTAATTCCCGTAAATACCATCGTAGGCCCCGGTTTGCTCTCCGGCATAATTACCTATTGCCTTTTGCAGCGCGGGGTATAGTATTTTTTTAATCAGACTTGTTTTTCCAGACCCCGAAACACCACTCACCACTGTGAATACGCCCAAAGGAAATTTTACATCTATATTTTTAAGGTTATTTTCTCGGGCTCCTTTAATTAGAATATGATCTTTCCAACTTCTTCTTTTTTTAGGTACAGCAATTTGTTCTTCGCCGGAAAGGTATTTGCCGGTTAAGCTTTTTTTGTCTTTTATGATCTGCTCGTATGTACCACTAAAAACCAGGTTACCGCCATGCGTTCCGGCTTCCGGACCAATATCAATAATATGGTCGGCGGCCTTCATCATTTCTTCTTCGTGCTCTACTACAAGAACGGTATTCCCTACATTTCTAAGCGATACCAATACCTCGATAAGCTTATTCGTATCTCTTGGATGTAATCCTATACTTGGTTCGTCAAGAACATAAATGGAGCCTACCAAGCTACTTCCTAAAGAGGTAGCCAGGTTAATACGCTGAGACTCGCCACCAGAAAGTGTATTAGACAACCTGTTGAGCGTTAAATAGCCCAGGCCAACATTATTAAGGTATAGCACACGACTGCTCACCTCGGCCAATAGACGTTTGGCTATTTTCTCGTCATTTGACGAAAGGTTTAAATTATCAAAGAAATCAAGTATGGTCGATAAAGGCATCAAAACGATGTCGATTATCGACTTGTCATTGATCTTTACATAAGAAGCATCTTTGCGTAACCTGGAGCCTTTGCAATCAGGACATGATGTTTTTCCCCTGTAGCGAGATAGCATTACGCGATATTGGATTTTAAAAGTCTGCTCTTCCAGCTCTTTAAAAAAAGCATCCAAACCTTCAAAATACTTATTACCAGTCCATAATAGCTTCTGTTCCTTTTCGGTTAATTCATTAAATGGCCTGTGAATCGGAAAATCAAATTTGGAAGAGGCTTTAACAAGTTTGTTTAGCCACTCCTTCATTTTCTCGCCGCGCCATGGCGCAATTGCATTATCAAAAACGCTTTTGCTTTTATCGGGGATAACTAAGTCCTCATCTATTCCTATTACATTTCCGTATCCCTCGCACCTTTTGCAGGCTCCGTATGGGTTATTGAAACTAAAGAAATTTGGTGTAGGCTCATCAAAACGGATTCCATCGAGTTCAAAACGGTCGCAGAAGTTAGTTAATTTACCTTCATGCTCCACATAACAATCGCCCTTTCCTTCAAAGAAGGCTGTTTGTACTGAGTCGGCGATACGGCTTAATGTCTCTTCATCAGAGTTGACAACAATCCGGTCAATCAGAATCTTGATGGTATTTTCGTCTTTTAATTCGAAATCTTTGAAGGTCTCATCCTCAAGGATCGTTTCAATCTTATGAACTTTGTCCTGATATGAAATTCTAAGAAACCCCTTTTGTAAAAGTACAGCCAGCTCTTCTTTTACAGATCTGTTATTGTGCGGAAATAATGGGCAAAATATTGTAACTGTACTGTCCTCCTCCAGTTTAGATATAAAATCAACGACGGTAGTAACTGTATCCTTTTTTACTACTTTACCAGAAACGGGAGAATATGTTTTACCTATTCTTGAAAACAGAAGTTTAAGATAATCGTAAATTTCTGTTGAGGTACCTACAGTTGACCTGGGGTTTGAGGTAATTACTTTCTGTTCTATAGCAATAGCCGGGGCAATTCCTTTTATATAATCTACATCAGGTTTATTCATTCTTCCCATAAACTGACGAGCATAAGAAGACAAACTCTCAACGTATCTCCTCTGACCTTCAGCATATAGTGTATCGAATGCCAAAGACGACTTGCCCGACCCCGACATTCCGGTTATTACAACCAGCTTATTTTTGGGGATGGCTACATCTATATTCTTTAGGTTGTGAACCCTGGCACCTTTTATGATAATATTTTTGTGTGGATCTTTGTCGATTTCGTTGCTCATTGATTTCGTGATAGAATATTGCTAATATACCCCAAAAAACGAATATTTGGCTTTTTGGGTGAATGCAAAAATAAGGCTCTGAGACCACTTTTATTTTTTTTTAACACTTTTTCTATTGAATTCTAATAAAAAAATGCTTCTTTTGAAATATATTAACTGAACAAAACACACCACCATCTTAAAAAACAATAGGAGAAATTATATCGAAACAAACATCTACTAAGTATTTTTTAGCATTTAAAGCAAGGGAATTTAGTTAGGATACTCCTATGAAATTACAACAATATAGTGATCAAGATTTGGTGAAGTTGTACCTTACTGGTGATGAAGCCGTTTTGGAAGAACTTTTAAGAAGACACAAATCAAAAATTTATACCTCAATCTATTTATTGGTTAAAGACCAGTATTTGGCTGAAGACATATTTCAGGATGCCTTTATTAAGGTAATTAACACGTTACGATCTGGACGTTATAACGAAGAAGGTAAATTCTTGCCATGGGTAATGCGTATTGCACATAACCTGGTGATAGATTACTTTAGACGTGAAAAACGAGGACCTGTAATTACAAGCGCCGATGGCACTGATGTGTTTAATATGCTTCAGTTTCATGAAGAAAGCGCGGAAGACAGGATTTTGAGAGAACAAACTCATTTTGATCTAAGAGCGATGATTCATTTGTTGCCTGATGATCAGAAAGAAGTATTGATTATGCGTCATTATGCCGATCTAAGTTTTAAGGAAATAGCCGATTTAACTGACGTAAGTATTAATACTGCTTTAGGACGTATGAGGTATGCTTTGAGCAATCTTCGGAAGATGATGAAGGTTAAAGAAATATCCTGATATAGCCAAAAAAAGAAAATATAAAAAATTGTTGTTAGGGTTAAAATAAATTAATAATAATAGCGTTAATTAGTAAAACTAATATACGTTTATTGCTTATGATGGAAACCTCTACTTCAGTTAACAAACTAAATTACGGACAGAAAAAACAGGAAACAGTTCCTGCAGATGATGTTGAACCACAGGATTTATCGTTCTATGAGAACATTAAACCACAGTTGGACAGCTTAGCCAAAAACCCTTCTGAGACAACGATTTCGAAGATTTTAGCTTACTCAAGAGCCAAGTAATTTACAAACGAATTAAAGCTGCCAAAGGTTTGGCAGCTTTTTTTTTATGTCTCTATTTGAAATTCTTTTCATTTAAGAAAATAAAAAAATATATTTTGCCCGTTTTAAAAGGCAAGAATATCGTTAAAATGAAATTTAGCTTTTGTGTTTTAACGGGGATTCAATTTGTTCAAAATTGAAAATTAAAGGCAAAATTATATAAGTTTGCAAATGCTCAAAAAAGAAAGATATAAACTTTTTGTGTCTCATTTTTCTGCCAGGCAGCCAGACGCCGAAACAGAATTACACTACAACAATCCGTTCCAATTACTTGTGGCAGTAATATTATCTGCCCAATGCACTGATAAAAGAATAAATCAGGTAACACCTGCATTATTTCAACGCTTTCCTGATGCCAAAGCATTGGCTGATGTTACACCAGACATTGTATTTGATTACATTAGAAGTGTTAGCTACCCAAATAATAAAGCAAAGCACTTAGTTGGTATGGCTAAAATGTTGCTTAACGATTTTAACAACGAAGTCCCATCTGATATAGATGATTTGCAAAAAATGCCAGGCGTTGGAAGAAAAACGGCTAATGTAATTGCATCGGTTATTTATAATGCCCCTGCTATGGCTGTAGATACGCATGTGTTTAGAGTTGCGAACCGAATTGGATTAACTACCGGAAAAACTCCTTTAGCTGTCGAAAAGGATTTAGTGAAGAACTTGCCTGAAGAAACAATACATGTTGCACACCATTGGTTGATATTACACGGCAGATATGTTTGCTTAGCGAGATCTCCAAAATGCAGTATCTGCGAAATCACAAGTTTTTGCAAATATTATCAAAACAATAATAAAATAACTAAAATATTTAGTGATTCAGAGCCAACAATAAAAAAATAATAATTTTATTTGTTATTTTAAATTAAATAATAGTTATATTTGCTAATATAATTAGTAAAAAGAAAATCATTTTACGTTAAGAAATGTAAGTAGTTACTTTCTTACAGAATTTAATAATATGAGCACAAACGCAGACAAATTAAAAGCATTACAACTTACCTTGGATAAGTTGGAAAAATCATATGGTAAAGGTACCGTTATGAAATTGGGTGACAATGCTGTAGAACCGATAGAATCTATTTCGACAGGATCGATTAGTTTAGATATTGCCTTAGGAATTGGCGGAGTACCAAAAGGAAGAGTTATTGAGATATACGGCCCGGAATCATCAGGTAAAACAACTTTAGCGACTCATATTATTGCCGAAGCACAAAAAAAAGGCGGCTTAGCAGCTATTATTGATGCTGAACATGCATTTGATAAAGGCTATGCAAAAAAATTAGGCGTAGATGTAGATAATTTATTGATCTCACAACCAGATAATGGTGAACAAGCTTTGGAAATTGCTGATAACCTAATCAGATCAGGTGCAATTGATGTGATCGTTATTGACTCTGTTGCGGCTTTGGTACCTAAGGCTGAAATTGAAGGAGAAATGGGTGACTCCAGAATGGGGCTTCAGGCTCGTTTGATGTCACAAGCTTTACGTAAACTAACAGGAACGATTTCTAAAACCGGATGTTGCTGTATATTCATTAACCAATTACGTGAAAAAATTGGTGTAATGTTTGGAAACCCGGAAACGACTACTGGTGGAAATGCATTAAAATTCTATGCGTCTGTTCGTTTGGATATCAGAAGAACTTCTCAAATTAAAGACTCTGATGAAGTTGCAGGTAACAGGGTTAAAGTAAAAATTGTTAAAAATAAAGTTGCACCACCTTTCCGCGTTGCAGAGTTTGACATTATGTTTGGAGAAGGTATATCTAAAACCGGCGAAATTATCGACTTAGGTGTTGACTTTAATATCATTAAAAAAGCAGGCTCTTGGTTCTCTTACGGGGATACAAAACTTGGTCAGGGTAGAGATGCAGTTAAACAGTTATTACTTGACAATCCTGAACTATCTGAAGAGATTGAAGCTAAAATTAGAGCTGAAGTAACTGGCGATAAGCTAGAGGATAAAGCTTAAAATATTATTTCAAATAAAAGGGGGTATTTCTTTATTGAAAATACCCCTTTTTTATTTTCGATTCTTTCTTATTTATAACTCGGTGCCTGAGACTTATCTGGCATACCTGATCTAGACTCCATAAAAGTGGAATCGAACTTAACAATTGCAATAATCGCAATAATAGCCATCGCCACCAAAACCACAAGCCCTAAATAGTTTCTGTTTTTATCCTTTTTGATTAACCAGATTAAAAAAATGATTAATGGCAATAGCATTAGCCCAAAGAAAACAAAACTCATTGTACCCATAACTCTACTTTTTATATATTAAAATTCCATTCTGGACAAAGGTGCAACATCTTGCTCCACGAAATCCTTATTTAAATATTTATAATAACCTGCAATAGCAATCATAGCCGCATTATCGGTACAATATTCAAAAGCAGGTATATATACATTCCAATTTAACTCCTCGGCAAGAGCAGTTAAGCCTGCTCTTAATCCACTATTTGCAGATACTCCTCCTGCTATGGCAATCTCCTTAATTCCATACTGCTTAGCTGCTTTCTTTAGCTTATTAAGCAATATATGCACTATACTATGCTGAACCGAGGCACAAATGTCGTGTAAATGCTCAGAAACAAAGTTAGGATTTTCCTTTTCCTGATTTCTGATGAAATACAAAATTGAGGTTTTAAATCCACTAAAGCTGTAATTCAGATCTTTGATCTGAGGCTCCCCAAATTTATATGCCAAAGGGTTTCCCTCTTTAGCATACTTATCTATAAGTGGCCCGCCAGGATAAGGTAAATTTAGAATTTTGGCAGTTTTATCAAATGCCTCACCTGCTGCATCATCTAAGGTTTCGCCTACTATCTCCATATCGAAATGACTTCTTATCACAACAATTTGAGTATGTCCGCCAGATACAGTTAAGCAAATGAAAGGGAATTGGGGCATTGGATCATCAATAAAATGAGCCAGAATATGAGCGTGCATATGATTTACCGAAATTAAAGGTAAATCTAACGCAAGCGCAAATGATTTCGCAAAGGAAACACCTACTAACAATGAGCCTAATAATCCAGGCCCCTGTGTAAAAGCAACTGCATTTAGCTCCTTTTTATTAACTTTAGCATCATTTAATGCCTGTTGTATTACTGGCACGATATTTTGTTGATGTACCCTTGAAGCTAGCTCAGGAATTACACCTCCATAATTTTGATGAATTGTTTGGTTTGCAATAACATTGGCAGTAATTTTGCCGTTGTTACATATAGCAACGGAGGTTTCATCGCAGGAAGATTCTATAGCAAGTATTACAGACACGTTTATTATTATTAAGCTACAAAATTATTAAAAAACTATTAAAAATACTTCTTTGGGTCGTTGCATCAGTATTATTACTTGCTGGTGTCATTCTATTTGCAATCCAATTTAAGCCTATTCAGACTTTCGTAGCTAAAAAAGCGGCAGCATACCTATCTAAAGAGCTTAATACAACCATTTCTTTAACCGGCATATATATAAAACCTTTTAAGTATGTTGTGATAGAAAACCTGCTTGTATTGGATCGGCAGAAAGATACCATACTTAATACACCCAAATTTTTAGTAGACATCAATCAGATTTCAATTAAAAAACGAATAGTTGACATTAATACGGTGCAGATTAATAACGGCTCTTTTTATTTAAAATCATATAAAGACAGATCGACGAATTTAGATTTCATTATCGATTACTTTGACTCTGGCACTCCCACAGTTAAACCTAAAAAGAAACCGTACAAGATATCATTTGACAGAGTTATCCTGAACAACATCAGCTTTAAATACAAAAACCAACGAGTTGACACCGTTATGAAGGGGGTAAATTTTGATGACATATACCTAACCAGCTTTAACGGAATTTTTGAAAAATTAAATACTACAGATCATATCCTGCAGGCCGACATTAAAAACCTGACTTTTAAGGAAAAGAGTGGATTTTATTTAAAAAACCTGACAGCCTTTACTACTGTGGATACCAATAGCATTGAATTAAAGAATTTGATGTTGGTTACCAATAAGAGCAGGCTATCTGATTACTTTCAAATGCGGTTTGATAAATACCGCGACTTTAGAGATTATGTCAATAAAGTAAGAATGAAAGCTAATTTCAAGAATAGCTATTTAGCATCGCGCGATGTTGCCTATTTTGCTCCAGAATTGGATCAAATGAATCTTGAGATTGAAGTTGACGGAAGGATTACCGGTTTGGTTAATAATCTTAAAGCAAAAAAACTATCCGTTAAAGCCGGAAAAGCGACTTATATAAAAGGGGACTTTATTGTAAAAGGGCTTCCAAATCTTAAAGAGACTTTTATGGATCTTAAAATAGAGATGGCCGGAACAAATAAAGCTGATCTGGATGAGATATTAACAAGCACAACCGGGAAAAAGACTAAAGTGATCCCAGTAGTTATCGGAAAATTTGGCAACATTAATTTCAACGGCTCATTTACCGGATTCCAAAACGATTTTATTGCCTATGGGGAGTTTAAGACAAAACTAGGCAGATTGGTTTCTGATGTTAATATGAAAATAGATAAGAAGGGTGTCCCCTCTTATTCAGGTAATGTTAAAGCCTACGATTTTAATTTAGGAAACCTTTTAGATGAGAATGATCTTGGTAGAATATCTGCTTCCTTAAATGTTGAAGGCAGAGGCACAGAAATAAAAAACCTTTCCGAGAAGCTAAATGGAGATATCGATTACATCGACTTTAACCAGTATAGGTATAGAAATGTTAAAATTGATGGAACCTTTGATAAAAAATATTTCGACGGTCGCCTGCAAATTAACGACAAAAATGTTCAGCTTGTTTTTGATGGCGGGGTAAATCTGAACCCTAAGTTGCCGGTATTTAATTTTAAAGCCCAAATAAACAATGCAAAGCTAAAGGCCTTAAAACTATATAAGGACTCTTTAAAAATTGATGCTACTTTTAGCACCAATTTCTCCGGCACCAACCTAAATAACATACAGGGTAAACTTCTAATTCAACAAATTAGGTTAGACAATGTTAAAGGCATTTACAACATTGATTCTGTAGAACTAAAGGCTGCAGGTATAGGAAAAGACAGAGACCTTACCATTCATTCAGATATTCTGGATGCCAGCTTAAAGGGGCAATACAACTTAAACACCATTCCTTCATACTATAAAGCATTAGCGAAAAAATACATACCATCCCTCAAAACTACCATTCTTCCATATGGAGACCAGATCTTTCAGTTCAATTTAAAAATAAAAAGATTTGAGCCCATTGCAGAACTTCTTGCTCCAGGCTTAGAGATCGATGATCAAGCGGTCTTTATTGGTAATTTTGATTCTCCAAACAACATAGCCACATTAAATGGCTTTGTGAAAAAGCTAAAATACAAAGGCATTATAGCCAACAATATTATTATCGATGAGAATACTTCCGTAAATCAATTACAAGCTATTATAACATCGGATAGAGTTGACTTAAATGATAGTTTGTACATTAAGAATGTCAACATATCCAACATATTGAGAAATGACAGTCTTTCTCTTAACTTAAAACTTGCCAATTCAGATGACGCTAACCAACTGGATTTAAACGGATTGGTCGAGTTTGCAAACGACACCACAGCAAGGGTTAGCATACTCCCATCTCAGCTTAAAGTAAATAATGAGGACTGGAAGATTCAGGAAAAAGTGAGAATTAGTTTTCATGAAGGAAAAACCGAGATTACCAATTTTGATTTAAGCAATGGCAATCAACTCTTAACTATTGATGGTATTCTGTCTGACGACCCCAAAGATTTACTTCTTGTCGGATTTAAAGAATTTAGCTTAAAAACAATAAATCCGTTTGTTAAGGCATTTGGCGTGCAGTTAGCAGGTAACGTTAATGGAGAAACAAAACTCTATAATATCTTAAAATCGCCTAGGATATCTGATAATCTAAAAATAGATTCTTTAACCTTTAACAATACTCATATTGGTAATTTGACCGATACTTCTTCTTATGATCGTGCAAATAATGTAGCCAACATTTTCACTAATATTGTTTCTTCCGACAGAGAAACACTTCGGGCTTTGGGCGTTCTTGATCTGGAAAAGAAAGAGATGGATATAAGCGTAAAGCTTGATAATAGTGAACTAGCTGTACTGGAACCATTTGTTAATGAACTTGTATCAGATCTTAAAGGTCATGTTTCATCATCATTAACGGTTACAGGTCCATTTGAAAAACCGGAAATTAACGGGCAGGTATCTTTTGACAAAGCTGAAGTGACAGTTAATTATCTTAAAACAAGATATACACTAAACGACCAGGTAGAAGTTGAAAACAGCATTATCAAAATTAATGACTTGAAATTGCTTGACGTTGATGATAACCAGGCCATCGCAAATGGTACGGTTGACCTCAATAACATCAATACACCAACGCTAGATATTGATATTAATGCTAAAGATTTCATGGCCCTGAATACTACGGAAAAAGACAACTCTATATATTTTGGAAAGGCTTATGGAACAGGTACCTTCAGATTTAAAGGTCCAACAAACAAATTATTTATAGACATTAATGCCAAGACAGAGAAAGGGACGGTATTTAATCTTCCACTTAACAGCTCTGAGACCGTATCAAATAAAGATTTTATAACATTTGTGAATAAGGACACGACTAAGGTTGTAAAAAAACAAACCAGTTTTGACGGACTTACAATGAACCTGAAACTTGAGGTTGATGCAAATAGCACTGCAAATATTTATACCACTTTAGGAAATCTAAGTGGGAAAGGCTATTCTAAAAATTTAGCGCTTAACATTAATAGTCTTGGTGATTTTGAGATGTCGGGTGATTATATCATTGAATCAGGGAGTTTTGATTTTACTGCTCAGGAAATTATAAATAAGAAATTCAACATCAGACAAGGTGGTACTATCCGATGGACAGGAAACCCCACAACTGCGCAAATAAATTTAAAGGCAATTTATTCCCTTCGTGCTGGTCTGAGCGACCTCTATACTGCAGCTAATAGAGATGGCGGCAATAATGCCAACGAGCGCGTTCTTACTGAAGTAGAAATGGGCTTAACCGGTTCACTATTAAAACCGGATATTAAACTTGATATCTTCTTCCCTTCAAACCCTGCTATTAAAGAAGAGATGCAATCTTATTTTAATGACGACAACAACAGGAACCTCCAGGCGCTTAGTTTGATTATAAGACGTAGTTTTGCTCCAGGAACAGGAAAAGAAGCCCTTGGCAAGCAATTAACATCAGGAGTAGCGAGTACTGCTACAGAGCTTTTGTTTAATCAGTTTAATAATGTCTTATCTTCACTCAACCTCGATTTTGTGGACATTAACATCCGCTCTTTGAGTGAAGCGAATGCCTCTTTTAGATTTTTTAATGACCGCATAGTATTAAATGCCGGGATAGTAGATAAACGTAGTACAAACGATTTGTCGCCAATTGGCTTTACCAGAAATAATGTAGGTGGTGAAGTTGAAGTTTTAGCCTTAATTAGAAAAGATGGAACTTTAGTAGGTAAGCTTGCCAATAAACCTCCTACACAGCAAAACACCTTCTTTAACACTGGGGTAAGCCAAAATAACAATGTAACATCCTTAGGTCTGATCTATACACAGCAATTTGACAGCTTTAGAGAGTTTGTTCAAAGAATATCAGGTAAATACAACAGAAACTTGAAGAAGAAGGCTGAGGAAGAGAAAAAGACACCTCCCGTTAGTAAACAGCCAGTTAACAAAGAGGCTGTTCCTCCAGAAAAAAAGAACAAAAAAAAGTAGGTTATAAATAACCTACTTTTTTTTAGCCTTTCATTATTTGATGCCCCATCTTATCACGTTTTGTTTTAAGATATTGCTCATTATGAACATTACTTTCTATTTCAATTGGAATATTTTCTACAATCTCTAAACCATAGCCAATTAAACCAGCGCGTTTAGTAGGGTTATTAGACATCAGTCTCATTTTAGTGATGCCCTGTGCTCTTAGTATTTGAGCTCCAACTCCGTAATCTCTTTCGTCGCCTTTGAAACCCAATTTTATATTTGCTTCAACAGTATCCAGGCCAGCATCTTGTAGATTATATGAACGCAATTTATTAACAAGGCCAATACCTCTTCCCTCCTGATTCATATAAACGATTACTCCTTTGCCTTCCTTATCGATCATCTCCATTGCTTTGTGCAATTGAGGCCCACAATCGCATCTGCACGATCCAAAAATATCACCAGTAACACAGGAACTATGTACTCTTGTTAATACAGGCTCATCAATAGTCCATTCGCCTTTACTAATTGCCAAATGTGTGGCTCCTGTATCTATTTGGGTATAGGCAGTCATCTTAAAATCACCCCATTGAGTGGGTAGATTTACCGTTACCTCCTGCTCTATTAAACTTTCTTTGCTTAATCTATATGCAATAAGATCTTTTATACTAATTATTTTAAGCTGATGTTGTGCTGCAATCTTAATCAGGTCAGGCAATCTGGCCATCTCTCCGTCATCCTTCATAATCTCAACCAATACACCGGCAGGTTCCATGCCTGCAAGTTTAGCTAAATCTACAGATGCTTCGGTGTGTCCCGAACGTCTTAATACTCCCCCATCTTTAGATCTTAATGGAAAAATGTGACCTGGCCTACCCAACTCAGCAGGATCAATATTAGGATCGATTAAGGCCTTAATGGTTTTTGATCTGTCGGACGCAGAAATGCCAGTTGTACAGCCATGACCTCTTAAATCAACGGAAACAGTAAAGTTAGTTTCGTAAGCGGCGGTATTTTTTCCCACCATTAGATCTAAACCTAATTCATCACATCTTTCTTCGGTTAAAGGCGCACAAATTAAGCCTCGGCCATAAGTGGCCATAAAATTTATCATTTCAGGAGTAGCGTTGGCTGCGGCAGTAATAAAATCACCTTCATTCTCCCTATCTTCGTCATCTACAACAATAATAGCTTTACCCGCTTTTATTTCTGCAATAGCTTCTTCTATTGTATCTAGTTTGATTTCCATTTTTCTGAATATATCAATAATCAAGTAACAAATAAGTAACCTGATTAATTAGTAAGATTTACGGTGCAAAGTTACAATCTTCAAAACCAATATTACGTTATAAACTATCATAAATAAGTAATGAATATTAGGTGTTTACCCCTATTAAAGGATACAAATATTATTAACTGTTAATATTTGATTTTTTCTTTTTGAAGAGATTTATAAATATTTGTTTAAAATAACCTACATCAAATAAAGCAGAATCCACTGTTGCTTTATAAGTTAAGAATGCACCCAGGGGAGATAAAATAAATATTGCAAGCCACATTCCGAAGAAAGGCCTTAAAGATCCTGTTGTTGCAGATTTTTCAGAAACAGTAGCAATGATGTGGTACAAAAGGAAAAACACAATAGCCATTACCACAGGCAAACCAAGTCCACCTTTTCTTATAATAGCGCCTAGCGGTGCACCAATAAAGAACAATAAGAGACAGGACACTGCAAGTGTAAACTTTCTCTGATATTCCAATTGTACTTTTATTATACTTCTGGTTCTATCCTCATAATCCGTAACCCGTCCAGATGTAGTTTGTTTTACTGAAGTTGCCAGGTCCAATGCACTCTGAATAATTGCCAGTCTCTGTTTCTCAGGAAGCATTTTCAAAATGTCTCCCTTTATTACTTTTGCAGGGGTTTTAACAGCGGTATATCCCTTAGAGTAGTTGTTTTGCCTGTAATAGCTATTTATAGTGGTTGAGGAGAACTTATTTACACTATCCAACTCTTTGGTTAAGGAATCTCTTTTCCTTGTTAGGCCCTTTAAATTCAGCATTTGAGTGTTATTCCTAAAATCCTGCTCATCAGTTCTATTCATTTTAAAACTGGAAATATCAAACTTCTGATCAGTCTCAGTAAACCTCATCCTAGTTAACTCCTGTCTCGGATTGTTATAGGTATTACGGCCACTCGATTCTTCATATCTAACGCCATTTTTTAGCTTTAGAAAAAGGAACTTATCATTGCTATACATTTTACCTTCTTTAGCAATGATGATCTTTGCCATTCCGTTTGTATTTGTATGATCATAAATCATTACATCATACAATGAAACACCATCATCCCCTTTTTTATTAACTCTAATGGAATAACCTGGAATACTATTATTAAAAACCCCCTCCTTAATTAAAAAGGATAATTTTTTGTTTGTTATATCCCATAAAAGCGATCCATACTTCAAATTGGCTTTAGGCAGCATATAATCTGAAAATATGAAGGAGCTTATTGCAATAAATATTATGAGTACAAAAAGAGGTCTCATTGCCTTTTGCAACGACAACCCTGCTGATTTAATAGCTACCAATTCGTAGTTCTCCCCCAGCGTCCCAAAAGTCATTATCGATGATAATAAAATGGACAATGGGAGCGCCATAGACACATTTGCCGCAGAGGCATAATACATTAACTCAAGTATAATATACCATTCAAATCCTTTTCCTATTAAATCATCAACATATTTAAATAGAAAAAGCATTAGCAAAATAAACATCACAATAAAAAATGTGACGAAGAAAGGCCTTATAAATGCTTTGAGTAGAAGTAAATGAATCTTTTTCAATATACAAATGTAGACAAAGCTATTGAAAAACTAGGCACCAATTACACTGTGCAGGTAGTTAATCTGATTATCCCAAATAAGTGTACGCTCAGCTAATGTGTCATCAGTAGCAAAATCGGTTATTGAAAGGGCTACGTCATTTGTTAATTCGTCCTGTACAATTTCCATTTCAAAGTAACAGTGTGGTTCATCTTCCACCCATTTAAATTTTACAGATTTATTTTCTTTTATGCTAAGCAACTTTGCTTTCTGTATTTCATCGTCCCATGTGAAAGTATATACCTGATCTCTGAAAATCACATCATCTGCAAACCATTGAGACAGTCCATTTGGCTCACTAATAAAACTAAATAAAATACGTGGAGACGACCTCAATTCATATTCTAACGTAAATTTTTTCTTTTCCGACATCGTTAAACACTTATATTCTGAATTATTAGACTATTTTTTTAATATTTGTTTCTAAAGAAAAGTAATTTATTCTATATTTGCAACTCTTTAGAAAAAAGACGCCCGGCGGGGTAGCTCAGATGGTTAGAGCGCAGGATTCATAACCCTGAGGTCGGCAGTTCGATCCTGCTCCCCGCTACTGAAAAAAGCCTTGTCAATTATTTGACAAGGCTTTTCTATTTACTACTCTTACTACTATTTTAATTTTGACACCAATAGTGCTTCTAAATCAATCCTGAGATCAATTGGGATTACCTACTGAATCATTGCGATTTATTCGTAACATGTAATGATTAAATGCGATTAGCGTTAAGGACAACAGAGGAAAGCAAGAATCGGGTACCATCTTATTGATTGATTCCTTATTTTTAGGAAATATTAGATCATGCAAACGCTGAAGTATTTACTAAAATAAAAGCTGGCCTGTTAAAAATTAAATTCGACAATAAACATGAATAATACATCTCTCACTGACATTACAGGTTTTGCTGATCGGTATCCGTGGATATTTGAAAAATCCTCAATATCCTCTGATAAGGATGCCATAATAAACATGACGGAGATTTCTACTCCCTTAGGTCCTATGCTGGCAGGCGCTACATCAAAAGGTGTCTGTCTGCTCGAATTTACCAACAGGATCAGATTAGAAAAAGAATTCGCTGAGTTACAAAAGCTACTTAATGCAGTGATGGTAGCAGGAAGAAATTCGTATCTAGATCAATTGGAAAATGAGTTAACTGAATACTTCGAAGGAAAACGAAAAACCTTTTCAGTTCCATTACACACTCCTGGCAATGATTTTTCGCAAGCAGTCTGGAAAACACTTCAGGAAATTCCTTATGGAAAAACATGTTCTTACAAAGAACAGGCAGAAATGATGAACAATCCGAAAGCGATTCGCGCAATTGCCTCAACAAATGGGCGAAACCGCTTAGCAATTATAGTACCTTGCCACCGCGTAATAGGCAGCGATGGAAATATGACCGGCTATGCTGCCGGAATAGACAAGAAAAAGTGGCTACTTAAGTTTGAAAGGAATAATTCAGAAATAGAAGACGGCTATTTATTTTGATTGATAACGCTCTGCAAGCTTTAAGGCCTCATAAGCATTTACTATTCCTCCGCTAACACAAAGATCGGAGAAGGGTACTCGGACAGTCTCACCTCTTTCATTTTTGTATTTAACTTTCTGTAAAACCTTAGACACGGATTTCATTATGATCTCTCTGACCTGGTTAGGCTTAAGGTCCGGATAATAGCTCAAAATCAGGGCTGAAAGACCAGATACAACAGGAGCTGCCATACTAGTTCCATCAAATTCTTCATATTTTGAGCCTGGAACTGTTGAATTAATCATAAAACCAGGCGCAAATACGTCTACATTATACTTTCCATAATTTGAAAAAGATGCTTTTAAATTTGCATCATTAGCATATGCACTTGCTCCAACTTCTATCCAATTACTCGCATGTGGCAGTTTAAATTTAGCCGTATCTATAACTGCTTTTTTAATAACGACAGAATTAGGCCCCCTTCTCATACCCTGATTTTGCGCTTGATTTTGCTCGATCTTAAATGGCAATGCTGAAAGTGCATCTTTTTTGATCGATTTCTTATAAGCAGCAGCCTCTGGTCCATCAAAGTATTTATTTGGATAATTCTCTTTAACATCTACATCTTCGTTATCATTTCCGGCCGCATGAACTAACAATACGCCTTTCTGTTCAGCATATTTTACCGCTTCGTCAACAACTTCTTTATTCCATTTATAACCTTTGCCAAAGCTCATATTAATTACCTTAGCACCGTTATCTACTGCATATCTAATTCCATTGGCAACATCTTTATCTCTCTCATCCCCTTCTGGTACAACTCTAATTGCCATTATACTAACACTATTGGCTATTCCATTAATTCCAATTGAATTGGATCTGTTTGCCCCTATTATGCCCGAAACATGTGAACCATGTTCTGCATTAGGTCCGGCAACATCATTGTTCCCATATAAACGTTCTTTTGCGTTTGTATAATCGTCGCCAACTAGCTCCTGCCGCTGATCATACTTCACATTCAGATTATATTTAAGCATTACATCATATTGCTTATAGGCATCTTTCATTTCCTTGTAGAATTTATCAATTCCTCCACTGTCCTTAGATCCGCCTCTTATAATCTTTTTTACTTGCTCCTCATCTTCATTATCAGCCACGTATTTATCAATATCTTCCAATGATGGAATCTTCTTATTGTTAATAGCTGCCACTGAATCCAGAACCTTATTAATGATACTTACAATCCCAAATGTATAGTGAGCATCGTTATACTTCTTTCCAAATTCTGCATTAGCTTTAAGATATAGGGCATATTCTTCTTTTTGAGCACTATCTAATACTGTAGATCGAATGGTTGATACATACTTAGGGCCATACACTCTAAGTATCCGCACCAACTCCAGATTATCATATGCTAGATTACCTTTTTTTGATCCTATAAAATTCCAGCCATGTATATCATCTACATATCCATTACCATCATCATCAATTCCGTTACCTGGAATCTCTTTTTTATTAGTCCACAGTACATCCTTTAAATCCTCATGATTAATATCAACGCCTCCATCAATTACGGCAACAATCACATTTTGTTTAGGCTTTTTATTGCTCAATAATTCCTTATATGCTTTTTCGGTACTTATACCAAAGTACCCATCAGCAACTAAATCCAGATTGTACCAATTAGAAGGAAGCTTGACATCTTTACTTTGCGAAAATGCAGAGTTGCTCAAGATAAAGCTAAATGCAAAAAGCAATATATATCTTAATTTCATCAAAAGTGCTTTTTATAAGATTAACGTAAAATACAATTATACGGTTTTATTGTATCTCTGATGAAGATTTAGCATTTTTTAACATTGTATTTTCATCAGGAAGTTT
>NZ_JABMKW010000020.1 GCF_013204795.1 Pedobacter panaciterrae | reverse complement strand
CAATTTAGGAGCCTTTTTTGTTTAAACAATGTATTATGCACTATAATGCCGTTATCGAACCCAAATATTGGCTGTTCGAGGCACTTAGCCTATCATCAGATACAAAGGACATGTATACCCCAAGCGGTTCATTTCTCATTTACGGTATGACTTTTAAGATATCGCATCCTTTTATTCTTTGTGCACCAGTATTATTAAAGCTCATTTCCTTACTGTTTGGGGCATAAGCCAAAAGCATTACACGATCAGAGTTTTCCTGCGGGATGTTATGTTGTACATCCCAATTAAATTTTAATCCTTCAGCTACCATTTCCACTGTAGGGTTAAATGCCAGTGATAGATCTCCTGTGCTAATTATGATTTTGAATAGTCGATTTCCACATCAGGAAAATAACCCTTTAAAGCATTTGGTTTGTTATATTCAATAGCCAGATTCTGATAATTTTTAGTCGTGCCCCTGGCTTCAGGGCCAAAACCTGTTTTAAGAAGTTGTTTCATTCCAGAAAAGAACTCATTTATGACTTTCATTTGCTGGCGATTGTTAAGTTGTTTGATTGTTGGTGGATTGTTGTTTCTCCGTTGGACCTTATAATTTATTGGCCATTAAGGTCATAGCATGTTACGGTACCTACTTTTTCCGATACACCCCCAAGGATGCCGTTTTTAAGTTTACCCATTTTTTTATATTTGATTAAGTTTAGTTGCAGGGACGCTTAGAAATATCCCAGAGTTAAATAAAGATAAATATAATATTGCTTTAAGTGGTTAACTATTAGGTGGTTTGGGATGTTTTTGTAGGGCGTTGCTAGGGACTTAATAGGGAAATAGCCCTAGCATTGCCCTGTCAACAAGAATTTATCTTATACTGGAATTAGTAATTTAACATCATGATTTACAGATGATTTAAATTTTTGCTTTTAGATAACAGCCATTTTGGGCTAATAGTTAAATTTCAATCAAATGACATTTAGCTATACCATTTCTCTTTTTTTTTACGTTATTACAACGAATAAGTTACAATTGGGATCAGTAAATTATTAGGAGGAGCTATATAATGTCTTTAGAAATTACAGAATCAGAAAAATTACAAATGACTACAAAAGAGTTTTTGAGTGAACATTCTTTTGAAGAAATACATGAGATGCTAGATAAGTTGTACAGTGGATGGGCAGGTCATGCAGCTGTTCAGGTTGAAACTGAAGAGCGACTTAAAACACTAATATTTTTCGATGAATTAAAACAGTTCTTCGAGAAAATAGAAGAAAGCAATTAGGGATATAATCCGCTAATAGTTATTTGTAATTAAAATTAGTAATTTGGATTTACAAGCTAAGTTCTTTTCAATTAAGGTAAGAACAAACGCCTCCAGACTGTGAATCGAATACATTCCTTTTTACTTACCCAAGTCTTGTTAAAATACGTGCTAATATGTAGCATGTTTTGTTTTCTTTTTTTGGCAGCTAATGCTCAAAACAAGCATCGTAAATTTAAAGTAATTGCATTTTATACCGGTAAAAATGATCAGGCTCACATAAGCTTTGTTCATGAAGCCAATAAATGGTTCCCAAGAATGGCAGAGGAGCGTAATTTCACTTATGATTCAACCAATAACTGGGACAATCTTAATGCAAGCTTTCTTTCAAAATACCAGGTGGTTATTTTTTTAGATACACGGCCTGATAAACCAGCGGAGCGACAAGCATTTGAAAATTATATGAAACACGGAGGGGCGTGGATGGGCTTTCACTTTTCGGCCTTTGCATTAACTCCGTCAGACTTTCCACAAAACTGGGATTGGTACCATAATGAATTTCTAGGCTCCGGATCTTATGGAAGCAATACCTGGCGACCAACGTCAGCTGTTCTTCGGGTCGAAGATAAAAAGCATCCTACCACAAAAAACTTACCTGATACATTCAACTCAGCCCCAAATGAGTGGTATAAATGGACAAATGACCTTACAAAGAACCCAAATATTAAAATACTATTGTCAATTGACAGCAGCAGCTTTCCTCTGGGTACAGGGCCTAAACCTTACGAGATATGGCATAGTGGTTATTATCCTGTAGCGTGGACAAATAAGAACTATAAAATGGTATATATGAATATGGGGCATAACGATATTGATTATGAACATACACCTCATAACAAGGATCTATCATTTACGTTTGATAACGAAGTTCAAAATAAACTGGTCCTTAACAGCTTAATTTGGCTCGGCAGTAAATAAGTACAATTCAAACCGAAATATCTACGCTTCATCAACTATTTGTCTTTTCCTGATTAACAGATCTACAGCTTTGTATAAGAAATAAGCTAATAGTGATATGTTAACAGGATGTCTTTTTGAAAATAGAGTAAGTGTCAGGATACTTGGCGATACTTCGGATTTGATTTCATTGCACAAAACTGTGCGCAGAATAACAGTGGTAATAGTTGATTATGAACTCAATGATACCAGCGTTTCTAATCTACTGGTAGATTTTTTAGAAAATATTGAAAAAGCAATTTATAAAAATCTGACTGTTTCTGAGGGCTTTGAAAGTTCATGGACAGAATTGCTAATGATTAGCCGGTTGTTAAGGCTATTATCTGGCTATGTGGTAACGGATGAGCTGGACGAAATCAATATGCTTCTCCTTGAATATATTATCGGAAAAACGATCTCGCCTGCAAATGAGCAGGAGTACATAGGGCTTAATAATTATATAGAGCAGGAATTTTTATGCGTAAACATTAAACAATTTATTAGAAGTTTTGACTGCATAATAAATAAAAAACACACCTATGAAAAACATTAGATATACATTAATTACCGGTGCCAGTTCAGGGTTAGGAAAAGAATTTTCTATTCAGTGTGCGGCTATGGGAATGAATATTATTATGGTTGCCCTTCCTGGAAGCAATATGACCTCGATTGCCGAAAACCTCGCGCTTGAATATCAAATAGAGGCTAAAGTGTTTGAATTTGATATAACCGATAGCATATTGCTCATAGAAAGGTTGAATTACATTATAGAAAATTTTGAGGTCGACTTTTTAATTAATAACGCGGGCATTGGTGGTACGGCTTCTATAACAGAAAGCTCCTTAGAAGCTATGGATAGAATTTTGCAGGTTAACATCAGAAGTATGGTTTCTATCACTCAAATGCTATTGCCTCATTTGTTAAAACACCAGAAAAGCCATATCATGAATATCTCTAGTATGGCTGCTTTTACGCCAATAGCTTATAAAACTGTATATCCAGCCTCAAAAGCGTTTATTTCTTCATTTTCATTGGGGTTAAGAGAGGAACTGCACGACACCAATTTGTCGGTTAGTGTGGTTTATCCGGGGCCGATAATGACAAATTCAGGGGTGTCCATAAGGATAATGGGGCAGGGTTCAAAAGGACGGATTGGTTTGTTAACTACGGCCGAGATTGTTCGTATTGCGCTAAAACAAACCATACTTAAAAAAGCGGTAATAATTCCGGGTTTATGGAATAAGATAAATCATAGGCTAATGGGGATTTTACCTATGGAGATGAAACTTAGAATCGTATCGCGCGCAGTCAAAAAAGAAATTGCAATTAAATAATATCCAAAAGAATAATGAAAGTTTTAATAACCGGTGGTAATGGCTTTTTAGGCTCAAATGTCGCTCGTGAATTGTTCAGGCGAGGTTATGAGGTTAAGCTGATGATGAGAGGTACCTCAGATGCTAATGTAATTTCTGATGTGCCATGCGAAATCTATCATGGTGATATCAGTAATCAGGATGAAGTATCTATGGCTGTAAAGGGCTGCGATTATGTAGTGCATACGGCGTCTATAACCCAACAATGGGCCGTAACTTTTAAAGAGTACGAATTAATTAATGTTAGAGGCACTATAAATGTAGTTAATGCTTGCCTGGAACATAATGTGAAAAAGCTAATCCACATTAGTACTGCAAACACTATAGGGCCAGGTAATAAAATTAAGCCGGCTAATGAATTGAACTCCTTTACACTGTTACATGTAAATTCAGGGTATATCAACAGTAAATACATTGCTCAGCAATATGTTTTGGAACAGGTTGAACGTAAAAACCTTCAGGCAATAATTGTAAACCCAACATTTATGATCGGGCAATTTGACGTAAAACCCAGTTCTGGTAAAATCATACTGCATGGTATAAACAAACGGTTGGTTTTTTATCCGCCAGGGGGTAAAAATTTTGTACACATTAATGATGTATGCACAGGTATTGCTAATGCATTGGAGATAGGTAAAATAGGTGATTGTTACTTGCTGGCTGGGGAGAATTTAACTTATAAAGAGTTCTTTAAATTACTGAATGAGGTAGCTGGACAGGATCCTGCCATGGTACGCATACCTCAATTCGTTTTAAAAATGATAGGAATAATGGGTACATTGGTTGGAGTATTTAGCAAAACATCGGGTAAGCTGACGTATTCTTCGGCCTATATGCTGTGTTTATATAACTACTATTCGGGCAAAAAATCTGAACGGGAACTACTGGTAAAATACACCCCGATAGATAAGGCCATAGGTAGTGCATTAACATGGTTCAAAGAAAATAATTACTGTTGAGCTTACTACTATGTTGATTGGTTTTTTAATAATGCTGATAAGGATGAATCCGGCCAAAGTTGAACAGATTTTTCAGAATAAATATTTTAAATACGGTTTAAGGGTATTGGTGCTGTATGTTTTTAGCCTGATATTTAAATCTTTTGACCTTACGTTTCCGCACGAAGTTGGTTCATTCTTATTAAGAGGGCAGGCTTTTAGTTTGCTGTATATCATTTTCGGCTTATTTTCATGGGAGGGAGCAGCCAGGCTATCGAAATATATAGATAGGAATATTTTTAATAAAAGTGTTTCGTCTAAGCTGTTGCTTTTATGCATTAGCCTTTTGTTATATGGTCTGCTTGTAGCTTATTTGTTTGGGTTATGCTATTCTGTATTCGATATTGTATTATTTAAGCAATATGAAGCCTGGAATCATTTTGTGGCTTTTAGCTATGATTTGAATTTTGGTACTTTCATTTTCTACCTTTTAATACTTGCTTACAATGGTGTGGTTCTTTATTACAAGAACTGGAAGGAATCGCAGCTGAATGCAGAACGGTTAATGCGCGAGAATATCCAGGCTAAGTACGATGTGTTGAAAAGTCAGATAGATCCTCATTTTTTCTTTAACTCACTAAGTGTGCTTACAAATCTGGTATATAAAAGTCCAGATTTATCGGCCGAGTATATTACACAATTGGCTAAGAGTTACAGGTATATACTGGATAAGAAATTTGAAAATCTGGTAACCATTAAAACAGAACTGGAATTTTTAGAATCTTATTCTTTCCTGATCAGGATAAGGCATCAGAGCAGCATAGAATTCCATATAAACATTAGTGAAGAGGTAAAATGTACAGGTATGGTACCGCCGGCAACTTTGCAAATGCTGGTCGAAAATGCAGTAAAACATAATCGCTTTTCGGCCAATGACCCGCTACGCATTTGTATAAAAGACGAAGGTGAGTATCTTATTATTGCAAACGATCTGAGAAAACGTGCAAGTGTCCAGAATTCTATTGGTGTTGGTTTGGATAATATCAGTAAAAGGTACGAGCTAACAAGTGATAAAAGAATTACCATAACCGAAACAGATAATACATTTACAGTACGCGTACCAATAATACATAGTTATGAAGATTATAATATTTGAGGATGAGAGGCATAATGCCGAAAGGTTGATTCAACTTCTGCAAAAATGTTTGCCCGTGATTGATGTGGTGGCTATTATTGAGTCTGTTGAAGACGGTGTTAAATGGCTGGATGATCAGGCTAATACTGCTGATCTGATATTTATGGATATACAATTATCGGATGGTAATTGCTTTGAACTTTTTGAAAGGAGGGATGTTCAAATCCCTATTATTTTTACAACGGCGTACGACAGTTTTGCATTGCAGGCATTTAAGGTTTATAGTGTTGATTATTTGATGAAACCAATTGATGTAAAAGACCTTAAGCGGGCAATGGAGAAGTATGAATATTTTAAGCTTCCGGCAAATTCCGGGGTTAACATTTCTAAAATTGCAGAAGAGTTTTCCAAGCGGGAGAATACACGTTTTATAGGTAAAATTAACAATCAGCTTATTTATGTGAAAGCTAAGGATATTGCCCATATTTACTTTGCTGATGGGTTAACCTGGGCCACTACAATGACTGATCAAAAGATTCCATTGGATTATTCTTTAGATCAGATTGAGAAATTACTTGATAAGAACCTGTTTTTCAGAATCAACAGGAAACTAATTATTCATATTGATGCGATAAAAAAAATTACTACCTATTATAATAGCAGGTTTATTTTGCAGTTGTCGCCCGCTGTTGAGGTTGAGGCCATTATAAGCAGGGAAAGGGTAAACGGTTTTAAGGCCTGGCTTGAAGGACAAACCATTTCGTCGTAGTATTCGATTTAGCCCCTATTAACCAGCATCCCCAACAGCTTAATTTTCTTTTCCACTTCGTCGCTCCATTGAAGACTAAAGCCTAACCTTAAGCAATTGTCGAATTGTTGTTTTAAACTAAACATTCGGCCTGGAGCAATACTTACGTTGTGTTTTATTGCACGTTCATACAAATCAAGTGTACTAACATCTTTATTCAGCTCTACCCATAAGAAATATCCTCCATCAGGTCTGCTTACCCGTGTGTTTTCGGGGAAATAATTGGCTATAGCGCTGCTATACTTCAGGCTGTTGTTATAAAGTATCTGGCGTATTTTTCTTAAATGATTCTCGTAACGTCCATTCTTTAGAAAATCTGCAACAACTTCTGATGTGATTGTGGTAGACGAAAGTGCGTGACTCGATTTTAACTTCATCACCTTGTCTTTAAACTTTCCTGGGGCAACCCAGCCTACTCTATAGCCGGGCGCAAGTGTTTTAGATACAGAATTACAATAAAGCACTAATCCACTTTCGTCGTATGTTTTGCAGGTGGTTGGCCTGTTGGCTCCAAAATAAAGATCGCCATAAAGATCGTCTTCAATTAAAGGTACATTATAGTGCTCCAGTAATTTAACTACCTCTTTTTTATGCTCGGCAGGCATAGAAGAGCCGCAAGGGTTATTAAAGTTGCTAACCAATAGGCAAACCTTGATTTTGTTTGTCGTTAGCGCTTTTTTTAAAGCTTCAAGTTCTATGCCTGTAGTTGCATTTGTAGGGAGTTCGAGAACATTTAGCCCCATGGTTTGGGTGAGCTGAAGGATGCCAAAATAAGCAGGGCTTTCAATTGCTACCGTATCTCCTGGTTTTGTTGTGGCCAGTAAACAGTAAGCAACAGCGTTAATACAACCTGCGGTTGTTATAATGTCTGTATCATCCAGATCGCCACCCCATGAAAGAGACCATTTGGCAACCTCTCTTCTAAGCTTGTCATTTCCTTGTACCTGGTCGTAAGCTGTACCGCTGCCATCGAGTGTTCTCATGGCTTGTATCATCCCCTTGTTTAATTTTGCGATAGGGAGAAGGCTTTTATGAGGCACACCTAACGAAAGCAGTGTTATTTTTGGGTTTGCACTGTCTTGATGAACACGGGTAATAAGATCGTCCTGACTATGCAGAACAGATCCGGACGAAGGTTTACTTGTTTCGGGTACGGCTAAACGTTTTTTAGGAGGTACGCAAACATAATACCCTGATCTTGGTCTGGTTTCAATAAGCGATCTGCTCTCCAATTCATAATAAGCCTGTGTAACGGTACTCATATTATGGCCTAGTTCTCTGCAGAGCATTCTTACGGATGGAAGCTTATCACCTGCTTTTAACACCTCATTCATAATTTGCTTTTCGATGCGGGCAGCAATTTGAAGATATAAGTATGGCTCTGATCTGGGGGCTTGCTTTAATTCCATAGTTTAAAACTGTATTGGTCAAATTTAATAAAATTGTATCTGTGTTGGTGTAATTATATTGTTGAATTTTGTGTTATTATTTTAACAGTACCGATATGACCATTTTACATAGCACCCAGGAAGACTTAGATTCTATTTTTAAAATTTATGATGATGCTACTGAGTATCAAAAGAAACAAACCATTAATTATTGGAAAGGCTTTGAAAGATCGCTTGTTAAAAAAGAGATTGATGAAAAGAGGCAGTACAAGATTATGGCGGATGGTGAAATAGCCTGTGTTTTTGTGATCAATTATGATGACCCGCTAATCTGGAAAGAAAGAAATGCAGATCCATCTATTTACATTCATCGCATTGCAACCAATCCGGCTTTTAGGGGTAGTTCTTTTGTGAAGCAAATTATAGAATGGGCCAAAGGTCATGCAAAAGAGACCGGTAAGGAATTTATAAGAATGGATACTACCAGTGGTAACGACAAGTTGAATAATTATTATTTTAACTGTGGCTTTGCTGATAAGGGAGTTACACTAATAGGGTTTGAAGAGGAACTGCCGGTTCACTACAGGGGTGGGAGCCTTAACCTGTTCGAAATTAAATTGTAAATCTAAACATAGAAGATGAAAAAAATAGAACTTTATCAGATCGATGCATTTACTGACCAGCTTTTTGGTGGTAATCCTGCATGTGTGGTTCCTCTTGAATCGTGGCTACCAGATAGCCTCCTTTTAAAGATTACTAATGAAAATGCCGTTCCTGAAACTGCCTTTTTTGTGCCAGAGGGAGAGGCTTTCAGTTTAAGGTGGTTTACCCCAGAGCATGAGATGGATTTGTGTGGTCATGCAACTCTGGCTACTGCCCATGTTTTAAAAACGCTACTAAATTATCCGAACGACAAGATTATCTTTAATTCTAAAAGCGGACCATTAGAGGTTAAGATAGTTGATGAGCAGTACACTTTAAATTTCCCATCAAGAAAGCCCGAGCCGGCAGTGTTGCCCGAAATCATTTCTAAATCCTTAAATAAACAACCCAAAGAAGTACTTAAGTCAAGAGACTACATGCTGGTTTATGATAATGAGCAAGACATTAGAGATTTGGTGCCCGACAGAGAGATTCTGAATCAAATAAATCTTGAGCCAGGTGGTATTATTATAACCGCAAAAGGTGATAAGGTAGACTTTGTATCCCGTTTCTTCGTTCCTCATGCAAGTATATTTGAAGATCCGGTTACCGGATCAGCGCATTGTTCATTAATTCCTTATTGGGCAGAAAAATTGGCGAAAACAGAGATGAGTGCCCTGCAGTTGTCAGACAGAATAGGGAAGCTTCAATGTACAAATGCAGGGGATAGGGTATTGATTAGCGGAACGGCTAAAACTTACTCAGCGGGTTTTTTCTTTATAGATTAACCCAGTTATTCATTAACTTTACAGCATAACTAACTAATTATTTCATCATGAAGAAAACAGTATATCTGCTGTTGTGTGCAATGGTATTTTCCTTTGTAAACACAGTAAAAGCAGATGAAGGGATGTGGATCCCTATGCTGATAGGTAAAAACTATGAGCAAATGAAAAAACAGGGCTTTAAATTGACTGCAAAAGACCTGTATAATGCAAATGGATCGAGTTTAAAGGACGCCATTGTTCATTTTGGTGGTTTCTGTACAGGTGAGATCGTATCTGATAAAGGTTTGATCTTTACCAATCACCACTGTGGTTATGATGCCATTGCATCGAATTCAACCGCTCAAAACAATATCCTTGATAACGGGTTTTACGCCAAAAACTATGGTGAAGAGAAACCAATTGATGGTTTGTTTGTCCGTTTTCTTCAAAGGATGGAAGATGTAACCCCTCAGGTTAACGAAGCAACAAAAGGCTTAAAAGGAGCAGAGAAAGCTGCTAAAATGCTTGAGGTATTTAATACCATTTCAAAAGCGGCTGTTACTGGCCCAACAATAGAAGCTAATGTAAAGGATTTTTATAAATCTAATCAGTTCATCCTTTTTGTTTATGAACGTTTTGATGATGTCCGTTTAGTAGGTGCACCGCCACAAAATATTGGTAAATATGGTGGTGATACTGACAATTGGGAATGGCCTCGCCAAACAGGAGACTTTTCTGTTTTCAGAGTATATGCTGCTAAAAATAATGCTCCTGCAAAATATTCAGCAGAAAATGTTCCTTTTAAACCAAAGAAATTCTTGCCGGTATCTATTAAAGGGGTAAAGAATGGTGATTTTTCAATTGTTTATGGATATCCTGGTCGTACAGATAGGTACTTAACTTCTTATGGAGTTGATCTGGCTACTGAAAAAGTAAGTCCTACCATCGTTAAGCTTCGTGATATTCGTTTGAAAGCATGGAAAGCAGAAATGGATAAAAGTGTTGAAACACGCTTAAAGTTGTCATCTAAATATGCCAATATTGCAAATTATTGGAAATATTATATCGGCCAGACTGAGCAGTTAAAGCGCTTAAAAGTTTCTGAATCTAAAAGAAAAGAGGAAAAGGCATTTACTGAATGGGCTGCTCAGAAAACTGAATTTGCCGGTTTAATGGAGCAGTATGACCAGATCTATAAAAGTATTGATCCGATATCTGTTCAACGTACTTACATTAATGAGGGTTTCTTAGCATCTGCATGGGTTCCAAATGCCATTTCAATTGGCAGAGCATGGAATGCAATGGATCAAAAGAAAGGTGATGATGCTTTTGCAACTCAGGTAAAGGGAGGTGTTGATAAAGCTATTGGAACTTATCAGGAAACATATAATGAAATTGCAGACAGGAAGATTTTTGCACAAATTCTTGCGTCTTTTTATAATGATGTTCCCGTAAAATCACAGCCTAAGTTCTTTAGCGAAATTGCTGAGAAATACTGGGCAGGAAATCCGGAAGCTACTTTCCAAAAGTATGCAGATTACCTTTGGGAGAATAGTAATTTTATTAAGCCAGAGAAATTAAAGGCATTTATGGCTTCTAATCCTTCTCTTGATGCCATTAAAAATGATCCTGGGTATAAGTATGCAGTAAATCTTTATCCTGCAGACTATGTTAAGGCCAACTTTGGGTCGATAGTTGCTGATTTTGAAAGTAAAAAGGAGGAACTGGACAACCTATATCTGAAAGCGATTTTAGAGAAAAATGCAGGGAAAATAATGTATCCTGATGCAAATTCAACGATGCGCCTTAGCTATGGTAATGTGCAGGACTATTCTCCAAAAGATGGTATTGTTTATAAGACAACAACTACCATTGATGGTGTTATGCAAAAATATATTCCTGGCGACAGTGAGTTTGATTTGCCAGCCAACCTGATCGAAAACTATAATAAAAGGAACTTTGGTCAGTATGGTAATGACGGAACTTTAACCGTTGGTTTTATTACCAATAATGACATCACCGGAGGTAATTCGGGGTCGCCGGTTATTAATGGTAATGGTGAACTGATCGGTTTAGCATTTGATGGTAACTGGGAAGCCATGAGCGGTGATATCGCTTTTGATAAACAGTTTAAACGTACCATATGTGTGGATGTACGCTATGTGTTATGGTGTATTGATGTGCTCGGCGGTGCTAAGAATTTGATTGAGGAATTAGATTTGAAAAAATAAGAGGAATCATTTTTTCTGGAAAAGAGGATAGGAAGGAGCAGAAAGGAAGGAGTTTTATCTGAATCGATCGTCATCCTGAGTTTAGCTCAGGATCTCTCACAGACAAGTTCGCTATCTCTCTTCACGTCGAGATGACGGTAGCTTTAAAAACAATCTGCTATTGTTGATATTAAAAAAGGGACGGTTTGCATTTGCAAACCGTCCCTTTTTTAATTGCGGTTTATTGGTTTGCTATAAGGGTTTAGTAACATAAATAATGCTGTTTTTTATGGAATGAGTTTTATATCTTTAGCATTGCACACATTGTGAAAACTTAAGAACCAAACTTATAAACTAATCAGTATTATGTCCTTAATCTTTAATAGAACAATTACGTCCAAACTCAAGATTGCTTTTTCGGCAGCTTTGCTTTTTGGTCAGGGTATTGCCATGGCCCAGACGAACCAGTATGAGGGAACTGGTAACCTAAAATATGTGGATCCAATAATTGGTAACGTAGGTCAGCTTTTAGAACCTACCAGACCAACCGTACAACTTCCTAACCAAATGATAAGGATGTTTGCTCAACGACCTGATTATATGTCGGATCAGATTTCCAGTTTCCCTTTAAATGTTGTTTCACATAGGATGGGGCAGGTTTTTTCTATTAAACCAACTGTAAAGGATATAGAGGCATCTGATTGGAACAAAAAGATGACTTATGATCATGATCTGGAGATAAACCGCCCCTGGTATTATACTACCTGGTTGATTGATGAAGAAATAAAAGTTGAGTTTACTCCAGGAAAAAAGACGGGTATATTCAAATTTGAATATCCTGAAAACAGTGAAAAAGGATTGTTACTTGGTGTATATAATGGTGGTGAACATGAATATAAGTCAATTTCAAAAAGAGAAATAAGTGGTATAGAAACCTACAATGGAAATATTAAAGTTTACATGTATGGCGCTTTTAATACGGATGTTGTATTGGGTGGTTTAAAGGATGGTAAAGCTATAGTGGCCAATTCGGTAGATGAAAAGGACTTAAAAGCATGGGTTAGGTTTCCGAAAAATGCACCAAAAAATATTGAATTTAAATATGCCATTTCTTATGTCAGTGCAGAGCAGGCTAAGAAGAATTTCGACAATGAGTTGAAAAACTCAACCTTTGAGCAGCAAGTTAAAAAGGGAGAAGAAGCATGGTCGAAAGTAATCAATCAAATTAAAACAGTAGGAGGAACAGAAGCTCAAAAGCGTTCGTTCTATACTGCTTTATATCGTTGTTATGAGCGTATGGTTGATATTACTGAGGATGGCCAATATTATAGTGGTTATGATAAGCAGGTTCATAAAACTACGCGTCCGTTTTATGTAGACGATTGGTCGTGGGACACTTACCTTGCACATCACCCACTTCGCACAATCCTTAACCCTGAACAGGAAGGTGACATGATGAACTCTTATGTAAACATGTATACGCAGAGTGGATGGGTACCTACATTTCCGTTGTTGTTTGGCGATAATCCATGCATGAATGGATTTCACTCATCAATTACCTTTCTTGATGCTTACCGTAAAGGAATAAAAAGCTTTGATGTTAATAAAGCTTATGAAGGGATGCTTAAAAATGCAAATGAAGCAACAATGCTACCATGGAAAAATGGTCCAAAAGGTGAACTCGAGGATTTTTACTATGAAAAAGGATATTTTCCATCCCTGAAAAAAGATGAAAAAGAAACTGTTACTAATGTGCATAGTTGGGAAAAACGCCAGGCTGTAGCAGTAACTTTAGGGCATAGTTATGATGACTGGGCTGTTGCGCAAATGGCCAAAGAGCTTGGAAAGGATCAGGATTACACCAAGTTTATAGCAAGAAGTAGTAACTATAAGAATTTATGGGATAGCAAAACTCAGATGTTTTTACCAAAAGATAAAGATGGTAACTGGGTAGATATAGATCCTAAGTTTGATGGCGGTATGGGCGGCAGAGACTATTATGATGAGAATAATGGCTGGACTTATTTATGGCAAGTGCAACAGGATGTTAAAGGCCTGATAGGATTGTTTGGTGGTGCAAAAAGCTTCGAGAATAAATTAGATCAGCTTTATAGAGAGCCGCTTGGTAGAAGTAAATATGAAAACTGGGCTAAGTTCCCGGATGCAACGGGTATGGTTGGTCAGTTCTCTATGGGGAATGAGCCGAGCTTTCACATCCCTTATTTATTTAATTACACGGCTTCGCCATGGAAAACTCAAAAACGCATCAGATTTCTTTTGGACACCTGGTTTAAAGACAATGTATTCGGTATTCCTGGTGATGAAGACGGTGGTGGTATGACAGCTTTTGTGGTATTCTCGTCGATGGGATTTTATCCCGTTACGCCAGGTATTCCGGTATATACAATCGGAAGTCCGGTATTCCAGAATGTTACAATAGAGCTTTCTAACGGAAAGAAATTTCAACTGATAGCAAACAACTGTTCAGTTGTAAATAAATATATTCAAAGTGCCAAGTTCAACGGACAAGTGCTAAATACACCATGGTTTACTCATGAGCAGTTAGTTGCGGGAGGAAAATTGGAACTTGAAATGGGAGCTAAGCCAAACAAGACCTGGGGAGTATCAAAATAAGTAACAGACAACCTAAACCAATAATAAATTAACCATTTATAACAAAATTATGAGCGAATTAAAAGTTAAAGCAGCCTTTACTGAGAAGAAATTCCTGGTAACGATAATATTTGTAACCTCCCTTTTTATGTTCTGGGGTATTGCAATTACAATGGCTGATGTGTTGAATAAACATTTTCAGCATACAATGAGTCTTTCCAAGTTCCAGTCTGCCTTTGTGCAGTTTGCAGTATTTGGTGCATATGCAGTGATGGGTATACCTGCCGGATTGTTTATGAAACGCTTCGGATACAAAAAAGGAGTCCTTTTAGGACTATCTCTTTTCGCGGCAGGAGCTTTCTTGTTTGTGCCTGCAGCTAATATCTCTTCCTTTGCTTTCTTTGGTATTGCATTGTTCATTGTCGGCTGCGGTTTATCAACATTAGAAACAGTTGCCCATCCGTTTGTTGCCTCTTTAGGAGACCAACGTACTAGTGATCTTCGTATAAACTTTGCTCAAACATTTAATGCGGTTGGAACTATGTTGGGGCCCGCAATAGGAAGTTATTTTTTACTAAGTAATAATGTTGAGGGTAGTACAGATCTTACCTCAGTAAAAATATTATATGCTGTTATTGGAACTGTTATTCTACTTGTTGCAGTTGCATTTTCTTTTGTTAAAATACCAGCTTTAATAGATCCACATGTTACAGCAGTAGATGAGAATGCCGTAAATGTTGATACCGCTCCTGATAAGAAGCTATTTGATCATAAGCATTTTGTATGGGCAGTAATAGCTCAATTTTTTAATGTTGCAGCCCAAGCCGGAACATGGGCATTCTTTATTAATTACGGACACGAAAAAATGGGCTTTACCGATTCTGAAGCAGGGTATTATATGGTGGTGTTTATGGGTATGATGCTTACAGGTCGTATTTTGGGTACCTTCTTAATGCGAGTAATCGCACCTAATAAGTTGCTGGCAATATTTGCTATTGGTAATATTCTAATGTGCGTTATAGTTGCTCAAAGCTTTGGATGGGTATCTTTTGTTGCGCTTCTTATGATCAACTTTTTCTTTAGTATCATGTTTCCTACTATTTTTAGTCTTGGGCTTAAAAATCTTGGTGCACGTACACAACAAGCTTCTTCATTTATATCAATGGGAGTTGTTGGAGGCGCATTTTTCCCTTTTATAATGGGAGCGGTGGCTGACAGTGCAGGAATTGCACATGCATATTATACACCAATAATCTGTTATATTGTGATCTTTATGTTTGCTTATAAATTCTATAAGGTAAAACACTAGAAAATAACTTTAACCAAATGAATAGTATGAAAATAACTTCTAAAAAATGGCTGATCATTCCAGCCATTTTACTCTCCATTCAATTTTCTCAGGCACAGGACTGGGCTAATCTAAAAAGATATCAGGAAGAGAATTCGAAGCTCAGTGCACCTGCTAAAAATGAAAATAGAGTTGTTTTTATGGGTAATTCAATTACTGAGGGATGGAAGAACAATCGGCCTGAATTTTTTTCCAGCAGACCTTATATTGGTCGTGGGATTAGTGGGCAGACTACACCACAGATGCTCATCAGGTTTCATCAGGATGTGGTTGCGCTAAAACCTAAAGTAGTTGTGATGCTCTGCGGAATCAATGATATTGCTGGTAATACAGGTCCTTCGACTCTGGAAATGATTGAAGACAACATCACTGCTATGACCGAAATTGCAAGAGCAAATAAGATTAAGGTGGTACTTTCTTCTGTGTTACCTGCTTTCGCCTTCCCATGGAAACCGGGGGTGGAACCTGCTGATAAAGTAATTGAATTAAATAAATGGATTAAAGCTTATGCTGAAAAAAATGAATTCATTTATGTAGATTATTTCTCTGCGATGAAAGATGAAAGAAATGGCTTGCCGAAAAGCTTAGCTGAAGATGGTATTCATCCTAATAAAGCTGGTTACGCAATTATGGAGCCGCTTGTTGAGCAAGCTATTGCAAAAGCGCTAAAGCAAAAGAAATAAAGCATTGTTTATAACTTGTTTGAACTTTCGTCATCTCGAACATTGTGAGAGATCTCTTGGTTATGCCAGTTCAAGAGATCTCTCACAATGTTCGAGATGACGATGTGCGTTACATTATGATCTCATTGCTGATTCTTTATGTACTAAAAAGGGTGTACCATGATTATGATACACCCTTTTAGGTCTATTACTAAGCTTATATGTTAATTATAAACAAACTCGCCATTTTCCGAAACAATTGTTACTTGTTTTTGGGTAGAGCCCTCTACGCGACCAATAATTTGAGCATCAATATTAAAGCTTTTAGAGATGGCAATGATGTCTTCAGCTATTTCAGCCGGAACATATAATTCCATGCGGTGGCCCATATTAAATACCTTATACATTTCTTTCCAATCTGTACCAGACTCTTCCTGTATTAAACGGAACAGGGGAGGAATAGGAAATAAATTATCTTTTATGATATGAACATTGTTATTAACAAAGTGAAGCACTTTAGTTTGTGCGCCACCGCTGCAATGAACGATACCATGAATTTGAGGCCTGTGACTTTCTAATACCTTTTTTATAACAGGAGCATAAGTGCGTGTAGGTGATAATACCAGTTTGCCGGCAGTTACTTCCGTTTGGTCATCAATTTTAATCGGATCGGTTAGTTTCTTTCCACCAGAAAATACCAAATCAAAAGGAACAGCAGGATCAAAACTTTCAGGATAACTGTTTGCTACAGATTTATCGAATACATCATGACGAGCAGAGGTAAGTCCGTTAGATCCCATACCGCCATTATATTCTGTTTCATAGCTGGCTTGTCCATATGAAGATAGGCCAACGATTACATCACCGGCCTGTATTTTGTCGTTGCTGATGATTTTTTCACGTTCAATACGACATGTTACTGTTGAATCAACAATGATTGTACGTACCAGATCACCTACATCGGCAGTTTCGCCACCAGTTGAGTAAATAGAGATGCCCTGAGACCTAAGCTCAGCTAAAATCTCTTCAGTGCCATTAATAATGGCAGCAATTACTTCACCAGGGATCAGGTTTTTATTACGACCAATTGTTGATGACAATAAAATATTGTCGGTAGCGCCAACACAGATCAAATCATCAATATTCATAATGATTGCATCCTGAGCAATGCCTTTCCAAACAGAAATATCACCGGTTTCTTTCCAGTAAACATAAGCCAATGAAGATTTTGTACCTGCACCGTCAGCATGCATTATGTTGCAAAAAGCCTCGTCGTTGCCTAAAATATCAGGGATGATCTTACAGAAAGCCTGCGGAAAAATACCTTTATCTATGTTTTTGATGGCTTGGTGCACATCTTCTTTCGAGGCAGAAACGCCACGCTGGTTGTACCTGTTATCACTCATGTTGTTGCAAAGATAGGGAAACCCCTTAATGTTAAAACTTTAATGTAGAAAAAAAACATACTAACTAATAAAAAAATAACCCCTACTAATTAAAGCAGAGGTTATAAAACTAAAAAATAGTTGGTTATTAGGAGTTTGGTTTATTTTATAAACAATAATTCCCTGAACTTAGGTAGAGGCCATACGCTGTCATCTACGATTTGTTCTAATTTATCTGTATGGTAACGAATAGTATCGAAGTAAGATTTTACTTTCTCATCGTAGCTGATCGCTTTCTCACGTGAATCTTCAATTGCATTTACTTTTTTACGTTGCTCAAGCATTGCGTCAATGCTGGTTTTAACGATATTTAAGTGCTCAGATACTTTGTTGATGATAGAAAGTGGAGTTGCTAATGCATCACCTGATAAGCCAAGTTCTTTTAATCCTTTAGCATTTTCGATTAACGAATTTTGGTAAGCAATAGCGGCAGGAATGATCATACTGTTTGTTACTTCACCCATTACTCTTGCTTCGATTTGAAGTTTTTTGTAATAGCTTTCTAACAAGATCTCATGACGGGCATGTAACTCACGCTCATTAAAGATGTTGAGTTTAGTAAATAACTCAGTAGATTTTTCACTTACGTAAGCATCTAAAGCAACTGGAGTAGTTTTGATGTTTGATAAACCACGTTTAGCAGCTTCTTCAGCCCACTCATCGCTGTAACCATTTCCTTCAAAACGGATATCTTTAGATTCTTTGATGTATTTTTTAAGAATAGTTAACAATGCAACATCTTTTTTCTCGCCTTTTTTGATCAGTTTATCAACTTCAGTTTTGAATTTGATCAATTGATCAGCTACGATTGTGTTTAACACAGTCATAGGAGCAGAAGAGTTAGCAGAAGAACCTACAGCTCTTAACTCAAATTTATTACCTGTAAAGGCAAAAGGAGAAGTACGGTTACGGTCAGTATTGTCTAACAAGATCTGAGGGATCTTAGGAATACCTAACCATAAAGAATCTTCATTTTTAACTTTTTTAATGATGCTTCTTGATGATTCGATCTCGTCTAATACCTCAGCTAATTGAGAACCAAGGAAGATAGAGATGATTGCAGGAGGAGCTTCATTAGCACCTAAACGGTGATCGTTGCTTACTGAAGCAATACTTGCTCTCAATAAATCAGCATGCTCATGAACAGCTTTGATAGTGTTAACAAAGAATGTTAAGAACATCAAGTTGTTTTTCGGAGTTTTTCCTGGAGATAATAAGTTTTTACCAGTGTCAGTAATTAATGACCAGTTGTTGTGTTTACCTGATCCGTTGATACCAGCATATGGTTTTTCATGTAAAAGAACTTTAAAGTTATGTCTTAAAGCAACTTTTTCCATTAAGTCCATTAACAATTGGTTATGATCAATTGCAAGGTTGATTTCTTCATAAATAGGAGCACACTCAAATTGAGAAGGAGCAACCTCATTATGACGGGTTTTCAAAGGAATACCTAATTTTAAAGCTTCATTTTCGAAATCAACCATGTAGGTGAATACACGCTCAGGAATAGATCCGAAATAATGATCTTCTAATTGCTGTCCTTTTGCAGACATATGACCGAACAAAGTACGGCCGGTTAATGCTAAATCCGGACGAGCATTATATAATGCAAGGTCAACAAGGAAATATTCTTGTTCAATACCTAAAGATGCATTTACTTTAGTGATGCTTTTATCGAAATACTGACAAACGTCAACAGCAGCTTTATCCATAGCAGCAAGTGCTTTTAATAAAGGAGCTTTGTAATCTAGTGCTTCACCGGTATAAGAAACAAATACAGTTGGGATACAAAGTGTTTTACCAGCTTTGCTTTCCATAATGAATGCTGGAGAAGAAGGGTCCCATGCAGTATATCCGCGTGCTTCGAAAGTATTACGGATACCACCATTAGGGAAGCTTGATGCATCTGGTTCTTGTTGAACTAGCGCACTACCTGCGAAATTCTCAATTGCGCCATCGCTGCTAGGCTCAAAAAATGAATCATGTTTCTCAGCTGTAGTACCGGTTAATGGTTGAAACCAGTGGGTATAGTGAGTAGCGCCTTTAGCCATTGCCCAGCCTTTCATAGCCGTTGCGATGTGGTTGGCATCTTCATGATTAATTAGTTCGCCCGATTCAATCGATGCCACTAATTTCTGATAAACCTCTTTTGACAAGAAATCTTTCATTTTTCTTTTGTCAAAAACATTAACGCCAAAAAAATCAGAAATTTTAGTCGAAGGTGACTTTACCTCTGGTGAAATTCTTGTCTGCGCTTCTTTTAATGCAATTGTTCTTAAGCTTTTCATTTATTTGTTTAAAATTTTATCAAAAATAGGATTATTAATTAATAATTTCCATCAAATTGTGTGTAAAAATACAAATGTTAGCAAATTTTAACATAAAATTTACGCTTTTTAGATGAAAATCAGTTTTTAAGAAGAAAAATAAGTTGAAGAGGCGGCTTATTTATTTGGAAGGTTAAGTCTGTCTCTCGAAGGGTAAATATACAGTTTGTTCATTTATTTTTATATTTTTTGGTGTTATTTTTTCGTTTTTGCTGTTTTTTGTCTGAAAAATTTCTTGTTTTTGTTGGGAAAACACTAAAAATCTATAAAACTGCCGTTTTTTATGATTTTTAGCGGAGAAGATATTTTTCTGTGTTTTGGTGAAAAAACATCGTGATTTAAGTTTTTTTTAAAGTGTTATGGAATATACGGGTATTCTACATCCTGTTTAAAACTAATAATTGAAATTATGTTTAACATCTCATCCAATTTACACAAGGCAGAGTGGCTCGACCTTGTATTTAGAAACAGAAATAAAAACTATGGTGCTTATGCACTAAGATCTCAATCATCAGGCACTACAGCACGCGCTTTATTTATTGCTGCCCCGCTTTTTGTTCTTTTTTTTGCTGGCCCAATGATTTACAAACATTTTATTAGTAAAGACGCAGATGCACTCATCGAACCTTTAAAACCTGATCGTGTTATTGATATAAATATTGCTGATCGACCAATAGAGAAACTAAAACTTCAGGAAAAGACAGAAATGCCCAAAACTGAACCAATAAAAGAAAAAATTAAAACTGTAAAGCCCGTTTCAAATCCAATTGTTGTGGATAGGCCATTAATTACCGATCCGCCAACTCTAGAACAAATAGATCATGCGGCAGTAGGGCCTGTTACGCAATCGGGAGTTGAGACGTCACTTGGATCGGTTCCTGTTGAGGGCAATGGTAATGGTATAGCTCCAGGTAATGGTGTAGGGAATGGTGAGAAGGAAGATACGGGGATTCATGAAATAGGAGATATCCAAGCCTACCCTGAATTTGAAGGGGGAATGAAAGCCTGGGCTAAATTTATACAAAGGAATTTAAGATACCCGAATGCGGCGCAGGAAGTTGATGCACAGGGTAAGGTTTTTATCAGCTTTGTAATAGAGAAAGATGGTTCTGTATCAAACGTTACTGTTTTAAAAGGTATAGGATATGGATGTGATGAAGAAGCGGTAAGGGTAATTAGTAAGTCCCCAAAATGGAAACCGGGCCGACAAAATGATCAAAACGTTAGAGTTAGGTATAATATGCCGCTTTCATTTACCATAAACAGATAATTTCAAAAATATTCGGTGCGCTCTCAGTGTAAAGGATAGGGTGAGGGGTTGTAATTAAGTTTATAACCCCTTTTTTGATGCTATTTTGTGATAAAAAACTAAATTGCGTGTCAAAAGACCCATTTATGTTAGATTTTAAACCAGTAGAATACTCTCAAACCACTCTTACTGAACTTATGATTCCTTCTTACTCTAATTTTGGAGGAAAAATACATGGAGGTATTATTTTAAGCTTAATGGATAAAGTTGCTTACGTATGTGCGGCAAAACATTCTGATGGCTACTGTATCACAGCATCAATTGATGTGGTTGATTTTTTGGCGCCAGTTGAAGTTGGAGAATTGGTTTCTTTGATGGCATCAGTAAACTACGTTGGTAACACCTCCATGATAATAGGAATAAGAGTTGTTTCAGAAAATTTGAGAACACATGTAATTAAGCATACCAATACCAGCTACTTTACTATGGTAGCAATAGGAGATGACAATAAACCTAAGCAGGTACCGGGATTGATCTTGAAAAGTGAAGATGATGTTAGGCGATTTGCACAGGGGTTAAATAGAAAGAACCTTAAAACTGAATATAAAAAGAATGAAGCCAGTTTAAGAGAAAGCTACAATAATGAGAGTTGTTTGGTTACACTTAAGAATGAAAGGTGTAAAGTGGCTTTAACATCTGGTTAAAGCCACTTGATCTTTATACTACGGAACGCAATAGGTGAACCTTCATTCTGCAAAAGAATATGTCCCTTTTTTGATTGTCCGAAATTTTTAAGGGATTTATACTTGCTTTTCTCTATTAATGATTTAAAAGATTCTGTGCTCCTGTCATAATCTACAACTTTGCGCCCATTTAACCAATGCTGAATATGATTCTTGTTTACAATGATTCTGGCTATATTCCAGTGTTCAAGCAATGCGGGATTTTTCTTATCAGCAGATATCAGATCATACAATGATGCCAGTGAGCGAATTTCACCGCGCTCTGGATATTTAAAGTTCATTTCATCTAATATTTGATATTCAAGACCTAAGAAAGTACCTTTTTGTGCTTCATAATCATTTGTTACCAGATATTTAACCCCACTGTTTGTTTCTTTTGAGATTTTAAATTCAAAGAAAAGTTCAAAGTTGTCGAATTGAGCATTGGTTATAATATCCATTTGCTTGCCGTTTTCGGGTTTTACAGCAAGCAGCTCTCCGTTTTTAATTTCCCATCCTCCTTCAGCTATCTTTTTCCATCCGTTAAATGTTTTCCCATCAAAAAGCAAACTCCATCCCAATGCTTTCTCTTGACTGGTTAAGGTATTCGGAGGCTGAGCAAAGGCACCAAAAATGCATATTCCCTGCAGTAATATAATATTGAAGCATAACCTGGATATATTCATAAAGATTGATTTTTAGATTTTGGGTTCCCATCCCTTTTCGTACGAACGGCCCCATAGTTTCTGAGCTTCTTTGTCGCCAACGATGTGACCGTTTTTCGGATCAATTTTTAAGTCGCGACCAACCCTCCATGATATATTGCCTAACTGCATGGCTACACAGCTTTTGTAACCGAGTTCAACATCACAGTTCGGACGCCTGTTGTTTCTGATGGCATCAAGAAAATCTGCCATATGCAAACTATCCATCCCTAAACTTGGACTCGCTGTATTTCTTCCCTCTAAAGATTCTCCGCCAGATTTTGGTGTCACATCCTGAATTAGCTTTCCTTGAAGATCATATATTTTATAAGCATCATCTCCGGTATCCAGGCTTCCTTTTTCACCATAAAAGATAATTCCTCTTTCCTGTCCTTCAACTTTTCTTCCGTTACAGCTTCTGTTTTCCCAAAGCAAGGTAACCTTACCAGGATAATCTATCGTTACTACCTGCGTGTCTGGGGTTTCCCAGTCATCATTAAAATGATATCTTCCGCCGGAAGAGCTAACGCGGGTCGGAAAATCTACTCCCAGACCCCAACGGGCTACATCTACCTCGTGCGTTCCATTATTTAGCGCTTCGCCGGTTCCCCAGTTCCAGAACCAGTGCCAGTTGTAGTGGATTAAACCATCTTTGTAATTAATACGTGGTGCTGGTCCCTGCCATAAATCATAATCCAGCCAGTCGGGTACATTTGCTGGCTTTAAAAAGGTTTCTTTCCTCGTATTCGTATACCATGTTTTTGCCATATATACGCGGCCAATTATCCCTTCATGGAGTAGCTGTATTCCTTTGGTTAGCGTAGGGGCAGAGCGACGTTGGGCGCCCATTTGCACTATTCTGTTGTATTTTCTGGCTGCTGCTACTGCAATTTCACCCTCTCTTGGATTATGGCTTAATGGCTTTTCAACATATACATGTTTTCCGGCCTGGCAAGCCATAATGGTTAATGGTGCATGCCAATGATCAGGAGTTGCCGTGTATATTGCATCAACAGATTTATCTTCCAGAACCTTGCGCAGGTCTTTTTCAGATTTTGGTGGAGTTGTTTGACCAGCTTTCACAATAGTGTTTATTGCCTTAGGAATGGCTCTTGAATCTACATCACAAACTGTAACTATTTGCGTGTTTTTTTGTTTGGCAATTGTACCTCCCATGCTATTGCCACGGCTATTAACGCCGATAGTTGCTATGTTTATTCTGTCATTTGCGCCAATAATATTTCTATAGCTTTTGGCACTAAACCCAGAGGCAGTTCCTCCGAATACACTATTTCCAACAGATAAAGCTGCTGTTCCGATACCTATTTTTTTTATGAAATCTCTTCTTGAATTGTTGCTCATAATTGGTTTTTGGTTGATTGTTTTGGAATTCTATAAAACTCTGATTTTAACATTTTTGAATGAAACTTCATCCCCATGGTCTTGAAGTAGAATATGCCCTTTTTTTACCTGACCAAACGGTGGTTCTGAATCTTTAAACTTACTTAGCTTCCATGCTTCTTTGTAGGAATCACTGCTGCGGTCAAAGGAAAGCGTCTTTTTTCCATTTAAGTAATGAGTTACTTTAGTGCCTTTGGCTACGATTCTTGCTCGGTTCCATTCACCGGTTTTATTCTCCTGTGGTACATCTAAAGGTAGCATGTCATACAAACCAGCCTGTAAACGGTTGCCATTCCTTCCCAATTTTGCATCAGGGTGTTTTACATTATCTAATATCTGGTATTCTAATCCGAGCCAACCTCCTTTAGTATACTTAGTGAAGAAATATTTTATTCCACTATTTCCTCCTTCAGAAAGCTTAAAGTCAACAGAGAGATCAAAATCAGCATATTCATCTTTTGTAAAAATATCACCACCTCCTTTTTCTCCTTCCTTTTTTGCAGATAAAATGCCATTTTCTATTTTCCATCCTGTAGCTGGTGGCGTATCTTTCCCAACAGATGTCCATCCGTTAAGACTTTGACCATCAAAAAGGAGTTTCCAACCTTGTTTGATTTCCTGTTTGGTAAGGGAGTTATCTTTGTTTTGAGCATATGATACTCCTGTAAGAAGGAGTATCACTAGTAACACCGGGGTTATTTTTGAGTTCATATAAATAAATTTAGCGAAACAATTGTTAACGATAGTTGATTAATGCAACATGTATAAACATGTTACATCTGGGTATATCCTTTGTTTTGTATTATTTTTTGTGGATTTGACTGCATCACTGTCATTGGAATAGGATAAGTCAATGCATTATCACTCCAGGTAAAGCTATTGTAACCATCAAACTGTTGTTCTGCAATCATCACATCTTTGGCTCGTCCTGTTCTTACAAGGTCAAACCACCGGTGATTCTCAAAAGCCAACTCAACACGGCGCTCGTTTTCAATTGCTAACAGGAAAGCCTGATCACCGCTGAATTCACTCAATTGATAATCGTGTAATAAATTCGGTGCTGGTTGAATATTAGGGTCGCCAGGAGTTTTTCTTGCCCGTTCCCGAATTTTGTTTAGATAAGTTAGGGCAATTCCCTTGTCGCCCCCGCCACGAACCAGCGCCTCAGCATAAAGTAAGTACACGTCTCCCAGACGTAATTCTATCCAATTGTTGCCATTGTCTGAACCGCTTGTTGAAACATCATAGTATTTACGCACATATTTCTCGGTTTGCAAGGCTCCGGTTTTAGCATTGATCCAGCCATCTCGCATGGATACAAATTTCCTGGGATCTCCGGTTTCATAAGCATTTGACATGTATTGGGTAGGAGAGTTCTCACCACCCTTGTCGCCCACCAAAACAACCTCTTTATCTGAAAATCTTGGAGCGAAATTGTTATTCCATGGACTACCAGTTGCTCCATTTGGTGCGCCTTTCATGTATTGAACTTCAAAAAGAGATTCAGTACTGTTCTTTTTAGAAACATCAAACAGGTCTTTATAGCTTGGAACCAGAGAATACGCAGAATTATTTACTACTTCTGCAAGTTTTTGACTGGCAAGATTGTAATATTCGCCTCCTTTATTAAGCGGATAGCCTGCCATGGTTAAATAAACTTTACCAAGCAACGCTGAGGCTCCGGCCTTGGTTACTCTACCTTTGTCTGTGCCTCCGTATGACTGAGGAAGATTAGCTTCGGCATATTTTAGGTCTGCAATGATGAAATCATACATTTCTTGCAATGGTGCACGCCCAAGTGCATATGCTTCAGTTTGACTTAGTTCTTTGTCTGCTTTGATTACCCCTAAAAGCTGGCCATTTAAAGCTGGCCCTCCAAATGCCCTATTGAGCCAGAAATAAACAAGCGCTCTTAAGAAACTGGCTTCTGCTTTATACTGACTTCTTAATTTTTCATCAGTGAAGGTAGCTGCATCGCTGCGACCAAGAACAATATTGCATCTTAGTATTGTTTTATAACTGTCATCCCACATGTCTGTTATAAAGTTGTTTTCAGGAAGTAAGGGAGAGGCAAATTCATCTATGCCTTTTTCATTTGCAGGGTTTCCCGACAGCCAGGAATAGGTAGTGTTGTCTGAACGGATTTCGCCAAGCCTCACATATGTTGAATTGTATAATGAACGCAAATTGCCATAAGCAGAAAGGGTTGCCTGATTAATGTCCTGTTGTGTTTTATAGAATGAATTGGCATTTAAATTTGATTTCGGGTTCAGGTCAATAAAGTCATCACTGCATGATGCCAGAAAGAAGACTGCTACGAATAATAGATTTATCTTTTTCATATATTTAAAATATAAGCATTAATGAATGTTTAAAACGTCAAATTAAGTCCAAGGATAAACGTCCTTGCAGTTGGATAGCCCAAGTAATCGCCACCTTTTGTAAGTCCGGCACCTTCGCTGCTCGTTTCCGGATCATATCCTGTATAATTGGTTATTGTAAATAAATTGCTTCCGGTTACATATACACTTAAAGCCTTTACCTTTATTTTTTTGGTAAAATTTTCACTGAAATTATATGCAAAATTTACATTCCTAAGTCTTAAATATGATGCGTCCTGAACCCATGCCGAGGAAGGGTCTCTTTGCCAACCCGAAGGAGTTCTCGTTGCTTTGAAGTGAATTCCATCTCCTGGATCGTCTGTAGATCTCCATCTACCAATCTGTTCTATCATCCCATTTCTATCACCATGATATATTCCAACCATTCTTTTATAGAAACTAAATAATTCTGCTCCATATGATGCAGTAAACTGAACTCCCAAAGAGAAGTTTTTATATGAAAAGTTATTGGTTAGACCGGTGGTAAAATCGGGATTATTGTTGCCCAAAATCGTTTTATCATTTTGGTCTAGAATACCATCCTTATTGATATCAGCGTATCTGCCATCGCCTATTTTATCTGCACTTAAGTGCGGATATTTGTTTAATTCATCCTGGGTAAGGAACACGCCTTCATATTTGTATCCATAAAAACTTGCAATAGGAGAGCCAACAGTTGTAATGAACGCATTATTTGCATTAGGAGCGCTGCCATAAATAGGACGGTTATCTGCTCCAACTTCCAATACTTTGTTTTTATTAAATGAAATGTTAAAGTTGGTATTCCACTTAAAGTCACCCAGAAGGTTTCTGGTCGTAACCAGGAATTCCATACCCCTGTTCTGCACTTTTCCGATATTTTGAATTTGGGTAGAATATCCTGTAATTACCGGTACAGGAACATTTAATAAAAGGTCAATAGACTGGCTGTCGTAAAAATCACCTTCAATTCTTATCCTGTCATTTATTAAGCCAAGTTCAAATCCAAGGTTATATTGTCTTGTTTTTTCCCATCCAAGATCAACGTTCGACATTGTGCTTGGGTTGGTAGTATTTTGAAGTGTTCCTCCGGTTGGATAGAAGCCTGAAGTTAGAAGACCAATAGCAGAATAATCGCCAATTCTGTTGTTTCCTGAAATACCAAAGCCTGCACGAATCTTAAGATCGCTTATGGCTTTAATGTTCTCCATAAATTTCTCTTCAGAAATTTTCCACCCTGCAGACAGAGAAGGGAAGGTTCCCCATTTTTTGTTCATACCAAAACGGGAAGAACCATCACCACGAAAGGTGGCTGTAAATAAGTATTTATTATCGTATGCATAGTTGATCCTGCCCAGATAAGAAATCATTGAATATTCTGACTCATCACTAGATAAGGCATACATAGTGCCTGCATTGAGGGTTGTAATCTGGTCGTTGGCAAAGCCACGGGCTTCGCCGTACATATTTTTCAGATTATGTTTTTGAGTGGTATAACCTACAAGGGCAGATAATACGTGCTTATCAGAAAAAGTACGGGAGTAGTTTAAGGTGTTTTCAATTACCCAGTCGAAATCTGATGCACGCTGATTTATACCTTTAGCTGGGCGCGGACCTTTAGAAGCATCAAAATCTATAAAAGAAGCTTCAAAGATCTTTTGCTGGTTGTCCTGAATTCCACCATTAATATTGATCTTATATTTTAGATCCTTAATGATTTCCCATTCAGCAAAAACAGTCCCCAGCCAACCATATCGATTTCTGGAATTTTGAACCTGCTCTGCTACACCGATTGGGCTTGCAACATCGCCGGCAAGTATTTCCGGATTTCGAACCATCGAACCGTATGTTCCATCATCATTCCTTACCGGAAAGATTGGGGGCAATTGCAGTGCAAACATTACCGGAGAGTATTTGCCGCTTTCCTGCTCTCTGCCTTTTGCTGAGAAGGCCAACATATTCATGCCAAGGCTCAGACTCTTGGTAACCTTAGAGTTGATGGCTGAGCGAAAATTAAAACGGTCATAGTTTGTGCCTAGAACTATACCTTCCTGCTTGGCATAACTTCCGGAAAACATATATTGAGTATGTTCTGTTCCTCCAGAAACCGATAGTTCACTTTTTTGAGTTAAAGCTTTTCTGTATAAAAGATCTTGCCAATTGTTGTCGGGCATTTGTGCTACAGAGGCTGGGTCCAGAAAGTTGTATTTATATCCTCCCGTACCATCTGGTATCATATATTGAGTGCTTGCACCAGAGTACAGACTACGACGTGAGTTGGGGTCTGTAATGGAATGGGGTTGTTGGTTTGGATCTGATGTGATAATTTGTGCATCTAACCAAGCCTGGTTTCTACCATCAATAAACCACTGGATATATTGATCCCTGTTCATCATTTCTACTTCTTTGCCCAGTTCCTGAAATCCTATAAAAGTGTTGGCATTTATTGTTGGCGGGCCAACTTTGCCCTTCTTAGTGGTTACAATAACAACACCGTTTGCACCTCTTGAACCATAAATGGCTGTAGAAGAGGCGTCTTTTAAAACCTGAATACTTTCAATATCTGAGGTGTTCAATAGTCTGAATGCATTACCTTCCATTGGATAGCCATCTACAACATATAAAGGATCATTGGATTGGGTAATTGAGCCAACTCCTCTAACTCTTATGGCTAGTCCTTCCCCGCCAGGGGCACCGCCAGTTTGCTGAACCTGAACTCCGGCCATTTGACCGGCAATGGCCTCGCCAAAGTTTAAAGCAGGTCGCTCTTTTATGCTTTCTGCTGACACAGATGATACGGCGGTAGTAACGTCTGATTTTTTCTGGGTGCCATATCCTATAACCACCACTTCGTTAAGTGCCGAGGTTTCTTCTAGCAGGATTACGTTTATAGTCTGATCACTGCCAATGGTTACTTCTTTGGTCGTATATCCAACCATGCTAAAAACAAGGGTGCCAGTATTTTCTGGTATTGAAATGGCATATAGTCCTTCTCCATTTGTAACTGTTCCAATGGACGTTCCTTTTAATTTAATACTTACACCCGGTATAGAGATATTCTGCTTATCTACAACTTTTCCTTTTATTTCTTTAGCCTGAGGTTTAGTTGTTGAAGGAGAAAATACGGATGGCTCATCCTTCTTTTTGATAAGGATGTTTTTATTTAAGATTTTAAATGCAAACGGACTGTCCTTAAGACTTTCCTCCATTGTCTCTTCAACTGTAGAGTTTTTTACATTTAAACTGACATTTCTTTCTTTTAGATCATCGCTATTGTAAACTACGGAATATCCAGATTGTTGTTTAATAGCCTCAAAAATCTGTACTATTGGTGAGTTCTTTTTGGATATAGTAATTCTTTGTACTGGTTTTGCAGATACTTGCAAACAAGTGAGTAAAAGAAAGAGAATTGTTAAGGTAGCACTAAAATTTACTGAAAATTTAAGTAGTGGTATAGTAAATACCGTTTCATACTGGTTTAGCTTCATTTGGATTAAGTTAATACTTGGTTAGTAGTAAAAAACTGCGGTTCCGATTTTCGGAAAAGGGATAATTAAAGGTTTTTATATGTTAAACCTTTTCATTGGTTATTTAAGATTTCTATTTGGTTATAATTATTTTTTTTCTGTTTTGCGCGTTTACAATGGTATACTTCAGATCGAAGTAACTTAAGATTTCTAAGGCGTTTAATACATCTGTGTTTCTATGGATTTCACCCCAAAGTTTGATAACTGGTATTGGGCCTTTAAACTCGAAATCAACATCGTACCAACGTGCCAGTTGGCGAACCACATTCCTGATATCGGAATTTTGAAATTGAAATAATCCGTTTTTCCAGGCAATAACGTTTTCAGTTTTAACACTATTAACTTGTATAGCGCCGTTGCCTTTTAGGTGAGACTGTTGACCTGGTTTAAGTAGTGCTGATTTGTTGCTTTTAAGCTGTAGGATCCTTACGCTTCCTTCTAATAGTGTTGTTTCAGTTGTGGGTTCGTCTTCATAACTATTGATATTGAAATGAGTTCCGAGTACCTCTACTTCCTGATCTTGGGTTAATACATTAAATGGGTGGATTTTATTTTTTGCAACCTCAAAATATCCTTCTCCTTTTAGTTCTACTTCTCTTTTTTTTCCGTTAAAGGAGATTGGGAATTTTAAGGATGAAAGTGCATTTAACCAAACATGCGAACCATCAGGAAGGATAATTTGATATTGTCCGCCTTTTGAAGTTGTTATGATATTTGTGTTTTTGGGATTTACCAGGTTGACTTGATTAGAAATTTGAGCGTACGAAATTACTCCCTCTTTGATTTTGGTAATTCTCACGCCTCCCTGATCGGTTATTTTTCCAATTGGCGCAGTTTCCAGATATATTTTAGAACCATCTGTTAACGTCAGGAAGGTTTTATTGATACCTGGCGCGAAATTCTTTTGATCGGTTTTTGCTGGAGCCTGTACTACATAATTAGCAGGGGCAGGCTTTTTGAAATAGAAATACATAGCAGCAGATGCTGATAATACAAGGATCACAGAGGCTGCAATCCGCTGCCATAGGTATATAGTTCTTGTTTTATGTGACTGTGGTAAGGCTTGGTAAACATCATAAAGGTCTTTTTTTATGATATCTTCTGTCAGTTCAACTTTAGTTTCTTTTTGAATTTTATTGTAAACAGATTCTATCCAGGCTATTTCTTCTTCAGTGCATTCCCCTGTCTGATATCTATTTAGTAGCTCTTCTATTTTCTTTTTTTCCATGCTGACGGATCGTATAATTGTCCTTATTAATCTAAAGACCTTTAAGAAATGTTCAGGGCGTAGAAAAAAATGAAAATTTATTTGGGAAGGCTTAAAGAAGCATTAATATTAGCAATGTAAACAGCACAAGAAAGGCCTCTAGTTTAAGTCTTAAAATTTTCAGAGCATTGTTTACCTGTTTTTTTACTGTACTCTCCGATAGGTCTAGCTCATTGGCTATCTCTTTATGAGTGAGGTAAGATTTTCGGCTCATATTCAGTATCTGTCGCATTTTGGCAGGAAGCTCATTGATATGGCTATCAATGATTTCTACAAGTTGTTTTTCTCTAATTGCATAGTCTGTAACTATCTGTGCTTCAGTTGTAGCGTTCTGTTGTAAGAGCGTTGAATATTTTGATTTAACTTGTTGGTGGGAGATAGTCTTTAGTGCCTTGTTACGAACTGCAACATACAAGTATCCGGCAAGATTTGTATTTAAAGTGAAATCCGATCTCCTGTTCCAGAGTGTGGTAAATACTTCCTGAACTAAATCTTTAACTTCATCTCTGTCTTGCAGTATTTTGTATGCACTATTATATAAAGCAGAGGAATAACGAATATATATTTCTGTGAAGGCAGCATGGTCATCCTTTTTGAACAAAAGAACCAATTCATTATCAGTATAAGATTGGTAGGATAACATAGTTATCTAAACATTGAATTAGATTTGGTTAAGAAGGATGGGAGCTATTGCTACACATCTGTTGTAACCAAATCTAATTAATTTTTAGACAAATGCAATAATGGAAGAGGCTGAGCTCTTATCCTTTATGCGTTTCAACCCATTTACGGGCGTTTACAAAGGCTTCCATCCAAGGTGTAACTTCATCTTTACGTTCTTTCGGATAATTTGCCCAATGCCATTGGAATAATGAACGCTCAATGTGTGGCATCATTACCAGGTGACGACCAGACTCATCACACATCATTGCTGTGTTATAATCTGAACCGTTCGGGCTTGCAGGATAAGTTTCATAAGCATACTTTGCTATGATTTGATATTTATCTTCTGAGTAAGGTAATTGGAACCTGCCTTCACCATGTGAAACCCATACACCCAATGTAGTTCCTGCCAATGTAGAAAGCATAACTGAATTGTTTTCTTGTAGGGTTAATGAGGTGAATATACTTTCGTGTTTACCACTTTCGTTATGCAGCATTTTTGGTTTTTCTGCATGGTCTTTATTGATTAAGCCCAGCTCAACAAAAAGCTGACAACCATTACAGATTCCTACAGATAATGTATCTGGTCTGCTAAAAAAGTTTTCAAGTGCAACTTTAGCCTTTTCGTTGTACATAAAAGCTCCTGCCCATCCTTTGGCTGATCCTAAAACATCGGAGTTAGAGAAACCACCAACCGCACCAATGAACTGTATGTCTTCTAAAGTCTCTCTGCCTGCAATAAGATCAGTCATGTGAACATCTTTTACGTCAAAACCTGCAAGGTACATGGCGTTAGCAAGTTCACGTTCAGAGTTACTTCCTTTTTCACGAATAACAGCTGCCTTTGGTCTTGGTTTTGAAGCATCAATAACCGGTTTCTTTCCGTCAAACTGAGTAGGGAAGTTGTATTTAAGTATGTGGTTTTTGTAGTTGTCAAAGCGTTCTTTTGCTTTTACTGGTCCACTTTGTTTTTTATCTAACAGATAAGAAGTTTTGAACCATACATCACGTAAGTGATCAATGTCAAAAGATAAGGTATCTGAATTGTTTTTTACTTGTAAGCTTGCGGTTGAAGTAACCTCACCAATTTTGTGATAAGCAACATCATTTGCAGAAAGGGTAGCCTCAACATCGCTAGTTGCCTGGAATACGATGCCGATGTTTTCAGCAAAAAGTAATTTTATAATGTCTTGCTCACCTAAAGAAGAAAAATCTAATGATGCACCAAGATCACGATCGGCAAAGCAAAGTTCCAGTAAAGTAGTTATTAAACCACCGCTACCTATATCGTGTCCTGCTTGTATTTTGTCAGCTTTTATTAATTCCTGAAGTGTGTTAAAAGCATTTTTAAGTTGATCTGCATTTTTAACATCAGGTGTTTCATTACCAATTCTGTTTAAGATTTGTGCAAAGGAAGAACCACCAAGTTTATAAGTATCGTTAGATAGGTTGATGTAGTAAATTGAACCGCCATCTTTTTGTAAAACGGGCTCAACAACTTTAGTGATGTCGTTGCAATTTCCTGCAGCTGAAATAATCACAGTACCCGGTGCAATCACCTCATCGCCCTTATATTTTTGTTTCATCGACAAGGAATCTTTACCTGTTGGGATATTGATTCCTAAGCTGATTGCAAAATCAGAACAAGCTTTTACAGCTTCGTATAATCTGGCATCTTCACCTTCGTTTTTACATGCCCACATCCAGTTGGCTGAAAGGGAAACGCTTTTTAGTCCATCTTTTAATGGTGCCCACAGAATATTAGAAAGAGATTCGGCAATAGCAATACGACTTCCGGCTGCCGGATCAATTAATGCAGATAGGGGAGCGTGACCTACTGAAGTTGCGATGCCTTCTTTTCCCTGAAAATCTAACGCCATAACACCACAGTTGTTAAGTGGCAATTGTAGTGGTCCGGCACATTGTTGTTTGGCAACGCGGCCACCCACACAACGGTCAACCTTATTGGTTAACCAGTCTTTAGAGGCAACAGCTTCAAGTTGTAATACTTGTTCCAGATAAACATTTAACTGGGCTTTATCATAAGTAACCGGCTCGTATTTTCTATCAATGGTTTTGTCTTCCATGATTACCTTTGGAGAACTGCCGAACATGTCTTTCAGTTCAAGATCCATAGGTTTAACGCCGGTAGTTGCAGATTCAAATGTAAAGCGGTGATCGCCTGTAACTGTACCTACAGTATACATTGGAGAGCGCTCACGATCTGCAATTTTTTGAAGTGTTTCTATATGTTCTTGTCCGATTACCAGACCCATACGCTCCTGAGATTCGTTACCAATAATCTCTTTAGCTGAAAGGGTAGGATCACCGACAGGTAATTTATCAAGGTCTATTTTTCCACCGGTTTCTTCAACCAGTTCAGAAAGGCAGTTTAAGTGACCACCGGCACCATGATCATGTATCGATACGATGCTGTTATGATCGCTCTCTACCATGCCACGTACAGCATTAGCTGCTCTTTTTTGCATTTCAGGATTAGATCTCTGAATGGCATTTAATTCAATTCCACTCCCAAGGGCGCCGGTATCTGCAGATGATACTGCAGCACCACCCATACCAATTCTATAATTTTCTCCACCCAGGACAACAATTTTATCACCTTCAGAAGGTTTTTGTTTTTTAGCCTGGCTGGCCTTACCATAACCAACACCACCAGCAAGCATGATTACTTTATCGAAACCAAGTTTGCGTCCGCCTTCTTCATGTTCGAATGTAAGAACCGAACCGGTGATTAGCGGTTGGCCAAATTTATTTCCAAAATCAGTTGCTCCATTAGAAGCTTTGATTAGGATATCCATTGGAGTTTGGTATAGCCATTTTCTTTCTTCAACACCTTTTTCCCAAGGGCGATTTTCTTCCAATCTTGATAAGGCTGTCATATAAACTGCAGTACCAGCCAAAGGTAGTGAGCCTTGTCCACCTGCAAGTCTGTCTCTAATTTCGCCACCTGATCCGGTTGCAGCACCATTAAATGGTTCTACAGTTGTTGGGAAGTTATGTGTTTCTGCTTTTACGGAAATTACGGATTCAAAATCGCTGATTGCATAATAGTCGGGCTCATCAGCACGTTTAGGTGCAAACTGCTGAACTACCGGACCTTTAATAAAGGCAACATTGTCTTTATAGGCAGAAACAATATCATTGGGGTTTTCTTCTGATGTTTTACGGATCAGCTTGAAAAGAGATGTAGGTTGTTCCACACCGTCAATAACGAATTTACCGTTAAAGATTTTGTGACGACAGTGTTCTGAGTTTACCTGAGAAAAACCGAATACTTCTGAGTCAGTAAGTGCTCTTCCAAGTCTTTGAGAAAGACCATTTAAGTACTCTACTTCTTCATCACTTAGTGATAAACCTTCCTGTTTATTATAGGCAGCAATATCGCTAACCTCAATAATAGGTTCCGGTTGTATATTAATAGTATATATGTCCTGATTAAGTTCCTTATATTTTTGAGATAACATTGGATCGAAGTCAGAAAAACCTTCTTCTACTTTATGAAATTCTTCAATCCTGATGATTCCTTCGATGGCCATATTTTGTGTAATCTCTACCGCATTTGTACTCCATGGAGTTATCATTGCTGCTCGAGGTCCGACAAAAAAGTCTGTTAATACGGTTTCTTGCTTTAATTTTGCACCGCCAAACAGCCATTCTAGTTTTGTAATATCAGTATCGGATAAGTTTTGCGCGGTTTGTAAAGCGAAAACTGTATTGGATTGATTGGAGAAGAAATAAATCATTGTAGTGTTTTGAGCCGCAAATTTAGCGTTAAAATTTTAAAACCGCGAGGTTAGAATGTAATATATTCGCAGAAGCGTATGGGAAGTATTTTTAAATTTAAGCAGTTTGAGGTAAACCAGTCGGGTTGTGCCATGAAAATTAATACTGATGGAGTGTTACTAGGCGCTATTGTTCAAAAAAATGACACTAAACAAATACTCGATATTGGAACCGGTACGGGCGTTATTGCTTTAATGCTGGCGCAGCGTTTTCCAGAGGCACTAGTTGATGCTGTAGAGATAGACGAATCGGCAGCATTAGCGGCTTCAGCTAATTTTAACAATTCTAATTTTTCTGCAAGAGTTAAAGCCCACCATTGTGCTATAGCATCGTATAATACAGATGTTAAATATGACTTAATTGTTTCCAATCCTCCTTATTTTGTTAACGACCTTAAAAATCCGGAACAAAGAAAAGGGATTGCAAGGCACGCTGATCAGGATTTTTTTGAGTTGCTGTTAATGAAAACTTCAGAACTATTAACTGATGATGGATGTATTTGGTTAATACTCCCGGTTAAGCAAGCAGAGTTTGTGGTTGCGGGGGCAGCAGCATTTAATCTGGCGCTGGGTGAAAGAATAAATGTTTGTTCTGATGAAAGTAAACCTGTTTTTCGCCATATCATTTGCCTCCAGCGGAAAGTGGTTGCGCCAAAGATTAGTAATTTCTTCATTTACGAATCTGAAAAAATATATACCGAAGCCTATAAGAGATTACTTAAAGATTTCTTGCTGGCTTTTTAGTTGTATAAATGTCATTATACATAGCTTTGTTTGATACATATTAAGAACATATACTTTGACTAAGATAGGCCTGATTTCTGATACACATGGATTTTTGGATCCAGCGGTTTTTAAACACTTTGCCGATTGCGATGAAATATGGCATGCGGGAGATTTTGGACCCAATGTAGCCGAAGAGCTTGCCGCCTTTAAACCACTTCGTGGCGTTTACGGAAATATTGATGGTAAAGAGATTAGAAGCCTTTACCCTGAACACTTGCGTTTTAATTGCGAAAACCTTGATGTATGGATAACACATATTGGGGGTTATCCGGGGAAATATGCTCCGCAGGTAAAGGGTGAAATGTACACTAAGCCTCCGAAATTATTTATTACCGGGCATTCACATATTTTAAAGGTGATGTACGACAAGAAAATCGATTGTTTACATATAAATCCCGGTGCAGCAGGAAATTCGGGTTGGCATAAGGTTAAAACTTTAATTAGATTTTCTGTTTCAGAAGAAAAAATACATAACTTAGAGGTCATAGAAATAGGCGTTAGATAACGTATTAAATACACTAAGTATATGTCAGGTATAAAAACACTGGGTCAATTTATAATAGAAAAACAGGCCGATTTCCCTTATGCAAAAGGAGAGCTTTCAAGATTGCTTCGGGATATTGGTATTGCCTCCAAAATAGTTAACCGGGAGGTGAATAAAGCAGGTCTGGTTGATATACTGGGAGCTGCCGGAACCATGAATATTCAGGGTGAGGGGCAACAGAAGCTTGATGTGTATGCCAATACGCAATTTATAAGTGCACTGACCAGTGGTGGTGAATGTTGTATTGTTGCAACAGAAGAGGAGGATGAGTTTGTGAAAATCGATTCACCAGTATCTAAAAATGCCAAATACATAGTGTGCATTGACCCGCTCGATGGTTCTTCTAATATTGATTGTAATGTTGCCGTAGGAACTATTTTCTCGATTTACAGAAGAAAATCAACAAACGGAGAGGCTACTTTGCAGGATGTTTTGCAAAAAGGAACGGAGCAGGTGGCAGCAGGTTATGTGATTTATGGATCCTCAACCATGTTGGTGTATACCACAGGTAAAGGGGTAAACGGCTTTACCTTAGATCCTTCCATCGGAGAGTTTTGCTTATCTCATCCAAATATGAAGATACCCCCAAATGGAAATATTTATTCCTTAAATGAAGGGAACTATGTCCATTTTCCGGAAGGAGTAAAAAAATATCTAAAATATGTTCAGGTTGAAGATGCGGCCACCAATAGACCATATACATCGAGGTATATTGGGTCGATGGTAGGCGATATTCATCGAAATTTAATAAAGGGAGGCATATATATTTATCCTACCACTGCCAGATCTCCTAATGGAAAACTGCGGTTATTGTATGAATGTAATCCAATGGCTTTTATCGTTGAACAAGCCGGAGGAGTTGCTTCGGATGGTTTTAACAGGATATTAGAAATAGAACCAACAGAACTGCATCAGCGCACAGCTATATTTATAGGGTCAGAACATATGGTTCATGTTGCGGAGTCATTAATGATGGAATTCTCTTCAGAGAAAAAATCAGATTCCCGTTATGTTTCTGGTACTGAGGCTAAACTAGAACAGATGGGGGTAGTGGGCGGTATAGATTAATAGATGCTTTTTGTTTAATGAAAATATATTAATATTTAATATGTTTGTGTATAGCGATACCTGGTTCTAATAGTTTATAACGATCTGGTATTGCATTATGTAACCAAATTAAACAATGAACATCTTGAACCTCGATTCCGTTAAATTCTTTAAAGGCGGCTTATTGCTTGCCTCATTATTTTTAAGCGCCGTTGTGCAGGCAAAGGTAACTTTACCTTCTGTATTTAGTGATAACATGGTTTTTCAACAAAAAACCAATGTTGCCATCTGGGGAAATACCGATGCAGGAAAAACTGTAAAGGTTACCGCTACCTGGAACAATAAAACTTATACTGCTAAAGCGGGTAGTGATGGAAAGTTTAAGATTGTATTACCGACTCCTTCCTATGGTGGGCCATATAATATCAGTATTTCTGATGGGGATGTTACTAAGTTAAGCAATGTGCTTATTGGTGATGTTTGGATTTGCTCAGGACAATCTAACATGGAAATGCCATTGGCAGGATGGGGGAAAGTTAATAATTATGAGCAGGAAATAAGCGATGCGAATTATCCGAATATCAGATTGTTGCACACTGTTCAGGTAACCAGCAATTCGCCGTTAAAAGATGCTAAGGTATATAATGATGGGTGGCAAGCATGTACACCAAAATATGTTGCGAATTTTTCATCAGTAGCCTACTTTTTTGCCCGCGAGATCAATAAAAAAACGGGAGTTCCTATTGGATTGATAAATACCTCATGGGGGGGAACTATTGCGGAAGCGTGGACTAGTGCAGGTACACTTAAAACTATACCGGATTTTGTGGAAGCAGTTAACAAAATTGAAACTTCCGGTAAAGATAAAGACGCCTCTAGCTTTAAACAGAAATTGGAAGCCTGGCAAAAGCTGGTATTAGATAAAGATGCTGGTATAGCTCAGGGTAAACCTGCATGGTTGGATGCTTCACTTGACGTTTCATCATGGAAAAGCATGGCTTTGCCTTCGTTATGGGAGAAGAGTGGGATGCCTGATTTTGATGGCGTTGTTTGGTTTAGAAAAAATATAACTATCCCTCAATCATGGGCAGGTAAAGAGGTAAAGGTTAATTTGGGTACTATAGATGATAATGACGTTACTTTTTTTGATGGCGAAAAAATAGGTCAAACAGAAGGATTTAATGTGCCACGTGCTTATACTATCCCTGCAAATAAAGTAAAAGCAGGAACATTTGCTCTGGTAGTAAGGGTGTTTGATGGTGCCGGTGATGGTGGTCTTTATGCAGATAAAAATATATTATCACTGGTGTCTGCAAATGGCGAGCGTTTATCGCTTGATGGAGATTGGCAATACAAGGTAGGGTTAAATTTAAAAGACGTAGCGCCTATGCCTGCTTCAAATGATGGCCCTAACAGAGTAACGGTATTGTATAATGCGATGATCAATCCGTATTTGCAATTCCCGATTAAGGGAGCTATTTGGTACCAGGGAGAAAGTAATGCCGGCCGGGCAAATCAATATCGCAAACTCTTTCCTGCAATGATTAAAGATTGGAGAAAAAGCTGGAATCAACCTAACTTTCCTTTTTACTTTGTTCAGCTCGCTAATTTTATGCAAGCAGTAAAGGAGCCAAAGTCGTCTGAGTGGGCAGAGTTAAGAGATGCGCAGCGTGAAACGCTTTCACTTCCAAATACCGGGATGGCCGTTTCTATTGACATAGGAGATGCAGTTGATATTCATCCAAAAAACAAACAGGATGTTGGTAAGCGACTAGCTTTTATAGCACTAGCTAAAGATTATGGGGTTAAAATTCCTTATAGCGGCCCGGTATACCAATCACAAAAAATTGACGGTAATACCATAGCATTAACCTTTGGATCTACCGATGGCGGTTTAAAGGCTAGTGATGGTGGAGAGTTAATTGGCTTTTCGGTTGCGGGTTCCGATCAGAAATTTCATTGGGCTAAAGCTGTAATAAAAGGAAATCAGGTTATTGTTAGTAGCGCTGAAGTGCCTAATCCTGTTTCGGTAAGGTATGCCTGGGCCGATAACCCACAGTGTAATTTTGTAAATGGTGCAGGCCTGCCGGCGTCGCCATTCAGAACTGATAACTGGCCCGAAATCACTTTGGGAAAAAAATAAAGCTTTTACTTAAGTTGTTTGAATCCCCCAGGTTACATTAAAAAATGTGGTCTGGGGGATGTTTTTATGCGAAAATTGAAATTTAACACTGAAAAATTTGATTGCATAAAATTAATATGTAACTATGTATGTACAAATAGCATAAATCATTGCTTGTAACGAATCCTAAAACGTCTAATAAATAGCATATATGAGAATAAGAATACTAATAATAACTTGTTTAAGTGCTTTTGCCCTGAGTAAAAGTACGAATGGACAAAGTGTTTTATCCGCCAGTGTGTCTAAAAAAGTTGAATCTATTAAACCTTCCGCTGATTCCGTAAAGGAAATGGCAGAGACATTAATAAAGAAAGGTTTTACAGCCGGAGATGGTTATGGTGAGGTATGGATAAGAGATCTTAATACCTTTTTGACTGTTGCCTGTAAAGTGAATGATAAAGATCTTATAAAAAAACATTTGATTACTTTCTTTCAATTTCAGCAACCAGACGGGGGAATTTTAGACGGCTATATTCCGATAAAAAAAGGCGGTGTTTCATATGATTTTTATCATTCAGCACTTGCACCAGGTTATGCCGGGCATAAAAATACGGTAGAAACAGATCAGGAGACTTCTCTTGTACAAGCCATTGCTAAGTATATAAGAGGTACTGGCGATAAAACCATTTTGAAGGATACCGTTGCTGGGGCATCTGTACAAAAACACCTGGAACAAGCTATGGAGTTTTTGCTTACCAAGCGCTTCGAAAAGAAATACGGATTGGTATGGGGTGCAACAACTGTAGACTGGGGAGATGTTCAGCCAGAACATAGCTGGGGTGTTGTATTAGATTCTAACTCGCACAGAACCATAGATATTTATGATAATGCAATGTTCATAATTGCCATTAATGATTTTCTTGACATGGCAGATTTATCTTCAAAATCACAAAGATATTGGAAAGACATCAAAGGAAGCTTAGCTGCAAATGTTCGTAAACACCTTTGGGATAAAACTCAACAGAAATTTGTACCACATATATATTTAAATGGTTCGCCATTTCCCGCATCATTTAATGAATCGGAGATTTATTATCACGGAGGAACTGCAATTGCAATAGAGGCTGGTCTTTTAAGTAAAGAAGAAGTGAAAGCTGCTTACAATAAAATGCAGGAAAATGTGAAGAAAGCCAATGCCGCAACAATAGGTTTAACTATATATCCGGTATATCCAAAAGGGTTTTTTAAAAATACTGGCATGGGGCCTTATTCGTATCAGAATGGTGGAGACTGGACTTGGTTTGGTGGTAGAATGGTGTCTCAACTTATCCGTTACGATCTTCTTGAGGAAGCTTGTGAAGCCATGGCGCCAATGTTAGATCGTGTGATAAAAAACAAAGGCTTTTATGAGTGGTACACACCAGACAACAAACCTCAGGGCTCATCTAGTTTTAGAGGAGAAGCGGGGGTTTTGTGGAGTGCAATTACGGAACTTGAACAGAAGACTAAAAAATAATTTTGACAGCAAATGATGAGTAATTACCGCGACAATTTAAAGGTATTATTGTTAGCGATGCTTTTGAGCTTCGCGGTAGTACCATTGTGTGCCCAGAAGAAAGTGATCTGGGAGATAGGATCTTCGGATAATAAGGATGAAGATATGGCGCTTGCTCCTTCTGGGTATAAGCATTTTTTAGATCATGATTTTGGATGGGAAGACCGGTTTTTTCTTATTGGGTTTTCAAAACCTGAAAAGGATTGGCCATATGTTTTGCCTGGCCCAAAAGATGGTTGGGGAGGCACGGGCAGTACCTCTGGTTTAAGAACTCATACTGCAAACATATTGTTTGGACTAACCAGTTTTCCAGTGCAGGGAGAATGGAATTTTGTTATTGATTTACTGGGCTATCAAGGTGATTCTCCTCCGCTGCTTAAAGTGATCATCAACGGTAAAGCTTTTGTAAAACAGTTGCCAAAGTACAAATCAGGTCGGGTTGTTGAAGGTGATCTGAATGACGCAAAGGAATATAAAATAGAAATTCCGGTTCAATCTGGAATGCTCCGTAAAGGAGGAAACGAGATGGTACTTACTTCACTGGATGGTTCCTGGATGGTATTCGATCAGGTGAGATTGGAAGGCCCTCAGAGTGCAGTGTTGGTTAATAATAAAGCTATCTTTTTAAGGAATGTAAAAGCTGCTGAGTACGAGTTAACCAAGAATGGTAAACAGATTCAGCCATTGCTTGTAGATGCACAGCACCTTTCAGGAAACCCCGAACTTACTGTTAAACTAGACGGGAAACTTCTGTTTAAAGAAAAACTTGATAGTTCCAGATATCAGTTTGAGGTTCCGATGCCTGCTGTAATTACTCCAAAGCAAAGCAGGTACGAGATTTTTAGCAATGGAGTATTGTTGGAAAAGGGGACAGTTAAGCGATCAAAACAACAACAATTTACTTCTGCTGATTATGTAAATACCAGGATGGGTACGGCCCATTCGCGATGGATGATTGCTCCAGGTCCATGGATGCCGTTTAGTATGGTTAAATTGAGTCCTGATAATCAAAATGCCGGATGGACAGCAGGTTATGATCCGTCTTTTGAAAGTGTTGGGGTTTTTAGCCACATTCATGAATGGACTATGGCTGGCCTGGGGATGTTGCCTGTTAATGGTCCGCTAAAAATTAAAGTTGGAGATGAGCGTAAGGCTGGAGATGGTTATCGATCTCAAATTGATAAATCAACAGAGGAAGCGCCTTTAGGTTATTACAAAGTGATGCTTACCGACTATAACATTAAGGCCGAGCTAACGGCTACAACCAGATGCGGCTTTCAACGGTATACCTATCCTAAGGCCGGGAATTCGAGGGTAATGATCGACCTCCAGATCCCTGCAGAATATTCTTATCAATTAAAGGATGTTTCATTAAGAAAAGTAAGCGATTATAGGATAGAAGGTTTTACAAGGCAATTTACACCTAATGCATGGTCTGGTGATGTTAATCAGGATTATAAGATTCACTTTGTAATTGAGTTTGATCAGCCAATTAAAAAATTCGGTACCTGGTTAAACGACGATCTGAGTGAAAAGGATATTCTAAATGCAGGTACGGTTAAAGATGCAGGGGCGTATGTAGAATTTGATACGAGAAAGAACCAGGTAGTGCAAACACGTACAGGAATATCGCTTGTAAGCATTGAGAATGCCTCTCAAAATTTATTGAAAGAAGTTACAGAGCCTTATGGTTGGAGTTTCGACAAAGTTCGCAATGGACAGCGTGATGCGTGGAATAAGCTGATGGGGCGTTTGGCAATTACTACTAACGACAGGCGTGAAAAAGTAAGGTTTTATAGCAACATGTATCGCGCATTGGCTAGTCGTAATACCTGGAGCGATCTGGATGGCAAGTGGGTTGATGCTACACAAAAGATTCAGCAACTTAAGGATCCAAATGCTTTAGCTTTAGGCTGCGATGCTTTTTGGAATACATTTTGGAACCTCAATCAGTTTTGGAATCTTGTTACTCCGGAGTGGTCATCCAGGTGGGTTAAATCACAATTGGCGATGTATGATGCCAATGGCTGGCTTGCAAAAGGTCCGGCAGGAATGAACTATGTGCCTGTAATGGTTGCTGAGCATGAAATTCCTTTGATAGTTGGCGCATATCAGATGGGTATTCGAGATTTTGATACCCAAAAAGCTTTTGAAGCCGTGTATAAAATGCAAACTACACCTGCCCAAAAAGTAGGATTGGGATTTGCAGGAAACAGAGACCTTTTACCTTATTTAAAACATAAATATGTGCCATACGATAAGGGAAGGTTCTCTAATACGCTCGAATATGCTTATGATGACTGGACTGTATCACAGTTTGCAAAAGCATTGGGTAAAAAGGAAGCTGCAGAAGAGTTTACGCTTCGGGCAAACTATTGGAAAAATGCAATAGATAAGGAAACAGGTTATGCCCGTTTACGTAAGTCAGACGGCTCGTGGTTTCCTGATTTTGACCCTTTTAAGTCAGGAGCCAATGAACAGTATGTAGAGGGGAATGCCTGGCAGCTAACCTATTTTGTGCCACAGGATGTGCCCGGACTGGCTAAGGAAATTGGAGAAGATAAGTTTGTAGAACGCCTGGAGTGGGGTTTTAAGGAAAGCTATAAATTACGCTTTAATGCCCCCGGCGATCAATACTGGGATTATCCGGTAATCCAGGGTAATCAGCAGTCTATGCATTTTGCCTTCCTGTTTAATTGGGTTAAGAAACCCTGGCTTACACAATACTGGAGTCGCTCAATTATAAATCGTTATTACGGGTTTGATGTATCTAATGCATATCTTGGTGATGAAGATCAGGGTCAGATGAGTGCCTGGTTTATTATGGTATCTATGGGACTTTTCCAGACTGATGGTGGCTGCAGCACTGATCCTATATATGAAATTGGAAGTCCGCTTTTTTCTAAAGTAACCATCGGGTTGGGTGAGCAATACGGCAGAGGCAAAACCTTTAGTATAGAGGCGCCAAATGTATCCAGATCCAATAAATATGTACAAAGTGCAACACTTAATGGCAAAGTATTAAACTCATTTAAGTTTCCAGCATCAGAACTGCTTAAGGGTGGTAAGTTAGTACTAAAGATGGGGGCAAGCCCCAATAAGAATTGGGGCCTATAATTTTAGCTTCTTCTGCTCTCTACGGTATAAATAAAGCTATCCGCCTTGTAGTATCCCAGGTTGTATTCTATAGGACGATCTGCCTGATCAAAGACAAAGCGTTTACGGAATAAGATAGGACTCCCAGGTTCTGTTTCGAGCTTTGAGGCAATGAACTTGTCAGCTGCTTTTGCACTGATCTCTTCCTTTGATAATTCCGAAATGATGTTGTAATCGGCTTGCAATATATCATAAAGAGGTCTTTTGAAATCCTCTTCACCTGTTAACCCTGTGCGGGGGTGAAAATAGGAAACAAAATATACAAAAGGGCCTTCAGGTTTGCCTCTTAAACGTTCAAGTTTTAATATTTTTTGATCGGTTTTGATGTTGAAGAAATTGGCAATTACTTCTTCAGGATAAATCCAGCTTACATGTAATTCAAAGTTCTTGATCGGAATGCCCCTGGCTTTCATTTCCTGAGAGAAACTTAGCCAGTTTGCAGACTTAGAACTGATCATGGCATCTGCTACTTTTGTTCCAACTCCTTTTTTACGGATTAACAATCCTTCATATACCAGTTTGTTTAAGGCCTGACGAAGTGTGGTACGGGAAATAGCCAGTTGATTGGCAAGGTCAATTTCATTGGGCAATAATTTGCCGTTTTGAAATTGAGGGTCTGCTATCATTTTACGCAACAACTCTTCTGCTTGTATATGCAGAGGAATGGGACTTTTATGGTTGAGTGCTAATTTCATATTTATATACGGCTTTAAGGTTGCCCTTTATATCTGTTTTTCTCTATTGCAATATTATGAAAATATATTTGCAATGGATTATTAAATCACTATGTTTGTACATATTTGGTTCTTACGTTGGATGTGATTTACCACTATTCGGCTTTTATGGTGATATTAAGCTATTTTTGTTGGTTTTTTATGTTTATACATATGTTTGGTTGTTAATAAATAAAGGGTAGTTGAAATTATGATAGAAGCTTCTGAGGCTACAGAAAATGAAAAAATTCAAACTGGCAAAAGTATGAGTGAGTATAAATGGAGAAATAGCACGCAACCATTGTTGCAGCAACACGTATATGAGAGTTCCACAGAAGACAATAGTTACAACTCAATGCCCTATCACAAATTAGGGAAAGGTAAAATATATAGCGGCTTTGGTAGTTTAGTAGCCTGGATCATTGAACAGAAAAACGTGCTCATCGATGGATATGGAGGAGTATTTTTTAGCGATATTCAAGAAGAGGTTCAGAAGAAACTTGAAGAGAACGGTTTTTCTGTAAAATGGCATTTTACAGCAGATTATTTTAAAAGTGAATCCGAAGTAGAGAAAATGGTTAAGCCATTTTTAGGTGGCGCCGAAGATGTGTGGGGATTTAAAACCAACCTTAATCTTAAAGATTTCTTTAAAATTGATGAATTTTTAGCACTCGAAAAAGATGATCAGGCAGACATCAATATTGTAATTGGTATTGGTGCAGGTTTACTCAATTGGGATGCACCGGTGGTGTATTTTGATATCCCTAAGAACGAAATACAATACCGCATGCGAGCTGGGTCAATTGGGAATCTTGGGAATAATTTTAAAGACAAAGCCTTTAAAATGTATAAACGCTTCTACTTTGTAGATTGGGTAGTACTAAACCAACATAAGGCCGAATTGCTTGAAAAGATTGCTATAGTTGCAGATGGGCAAAGAGTAGGTAGGCCAAACTGGTTGTTCAAAAAAGATCTGGTTGATGGATTACATAAACTTAGCCACTCTGTTTTGCGTGCACGTCCCTGGTTTGAAAGTGGCTCGTGGGGAGGGCAATGGATGAAGAAACACCTGCAGGGCTTAAATATCAAAGAGGTCAATTATGCATGGTCATTTGAGTTAATCACGCCAGAGAATGGTATTGTGTTGGAGAGTGACGGAAACTTGCTGGAAATACCTTTTGATCTTTTAATGACGATTGAGTATAAAGCCATACTGGGTGAACATGCCAAACAGTTTGGTAGCTATTTCCCTATTCGTTTTGATTTTCTGGATACTTTTAAAGGAGGTAATCTGTCCATTCAGTGTCACCCATCAAAATCATATATCAGAGAAAAATTTGGAGAGACCATTACTCAGGATGAAACCTACTACATCCTGGATTGCGAGCCAGGTGCAAAGGTTTACCTGGGTTTTCAGGAGAATATAGATCCTCAGGAATTCAGAAAAGCATTGGAACTTAGCCAACTTAAAAAACAAGAGATTTTAGTAGAGAGATATGTACGTAGCTTTCCTTCGCGCAAGCATGAACTATATTTAATTCCTAATGGTACTGTTCATAGCTCCGGGATAAATAACATGGTGCTCGAGATTAGCGCTACTCCATATATTTTTACGTTTAAAATGTACGACTGGCTATCTCTTGATCTTAATGGCGAACCCAGACCGATTAATATAGAGCATGCCTTTAATAACCTTAGGTTTGAAAGAAAAGGTGAAAAGGTACCGAAAGAGCTAATTGCTAAGCAAGTCTTATTTGATAGAGGTGATGATTGGGAAATACTACACTTACCAACGCATAAGGATCATTTTTATGATGTACATCGTATTGAATTTGATACTGAACTGATTATTGATACTGAGGACAGATGTCATGTGTTGATGCTTGTTGATGGCACTTCCATTTCAGTTGAGATTGAAGAGAATGAGACCAATAAATTTCATTATGCCGAGACCTTTATTATTCCAGCGGCAACGCAGAAATATAAGCTGATAAATCATGGAACAGGAAGAGCAAAAGTGATTAAAGCTTTCCTTAAACATGATATTGAATTGTAAAGAATAACCTAACCTAATACCTAACCATTTATAAACCGAGCAAGTATGAATAATAATTATAAAACTTATTTGGGCTTAATTACCCTTGTTGCATCTTTAGGAGGCTTGCTTTTTGGCTTTGATATGGCGGTAATATCTGGAGTATTGCCCTTTGTAGAGAAACAATTTAATTTAACTCCATTACAGGAAGGGTGGTTTGTTTCTTCGGCTCTTGTGGGCTGTATTGTGGGGGTGGCATTTTCAGGAGATTTGAGTGATAGACTTGGACGTAAAAAACTACTCTTCATTTCTGCAATTTTATTCCTTTTCTCTGCCATTGGCTGTTCTTTGGTAACATCTCTTGATTGGTTAATTGCATCAAGATTATTGGGTGGTATAGGTGTTGGTATTGCGTCAATTGTAGTACCCTTGTATCTTTCAGAAATATCTCCGGCAGCTATTAGAGGGAGACTGGTTACTTTTTACCAGCTGGCAATTACTGTAGGGATTTTGATGGCCTATATAACCAATTCGGTGCTGTTAAATTATTCTGAACATCATACAGCGACCTCTGGGTTAATTGACCTTGTTTACATTAAAGAAATATGGCGTGGCATGTTTAGTATAGGTGGGGTGCTTGCCACACTGTTTCTGGTAGGATTGTTTTTTGTACCCGAAAGTCCACGGTGGTTAATAAAAAAAGGCAGAAACCTGGAAGGGTTAGCCATTTTAAAAAGCATAAATAACGGTAAAGAGGAAGCTGTTGAGGCAGCCCTAAGCGGAGAAAAAAATGATGATAACGGCTCGTATAAAGAACTGTTATCACCTAAATTAAGGAAAGCCATGCTGCTTGGTATTTTGCTGCCCTTGTTTTCTCAATTAAGCGGTATAAATGCCATCATTTATTATGGGCCATCCATACTAAATGATGCAGGTATTGCTCTAAGTAATTCCTTTTTAGGACAGATCATATTTGGGGTGGCCAATCTGGTATTTACTTTTATTGCGATATGGAAAGTTGACGATTGGGGCAGGAGGCCACTTTATTTAATTGGTACAATTGGGGCAACAATAAGTTTATTTGTTACAGGTTTTCTGTTTTATCTGGGTCTTACCTCAAGTATATTCTTAATTATTAGTGTTACGCTTTTTTTGGCTTGTTTTGCGTTCTCTATAGGCCCTTTAAAGTTTGTAGTAGCATCTGAGATATTTCCAACAAATATTAGAGGCAAAGCCTTGGGCGTAAGTATAATGGTGATGTGGGTGGCCGATACCATAATGGGACAGGTTACACCAATATTATTAAAACAGGCCGGAACACCCGCAACCTTCTGGGTATTTGCCTTTTTCTGTTTAGTCGCCTTTTTTGTTGTTTACAGGTTATTGCCCGAAACCAAGGGTAAATCATTGGAAGAAATAGAATCATTTTGGGATGAGAAGAAATAGTAATATCATAATAGCCGCTTTTTTAGCAGTTGCAGTACTATCTTCCTGCAAGGTAAAGAAGGAAGGTGTATTAAAGTATGTAGATTCTGGTATTGGTACTGCCCATAGTCGCTGGTTCTTTTTTACACCAGCTGCTTTACCTTATGGGATGGCAAAACTTGCACCATCAACCAATGGTCACTATGGCAATAAATCGGGATGGGAAGCGGTGGGGTATGATACCAGGCATAGCTCTATAGAAGGATTTGTCCATTTTCATGAATGGCAAATTGGGGGCGTGTCTTTTATGCCTGCAAATGGTCCTTTAAAAGTGAAGCCCGGTGATTTGGAAGGTAGTGAGGATGGTTATCGCTCTCATTTTGATCATAAAAATGAAGTAGCCGAGCCTGGTTACTACAAAGTTGTGTTAGATGATTACAATATTACAGCTGAACTTACAGCAACGGAACATGTTGGGTTTCATCGCTATACTTTTCCTAAAAATGATCAATCGAGGGTTATTTTGGATATCGGGAATAAGCAGGGCGAAAGTGATGAGGTGAAAGATGCAGCTGTACGCATGATTGATGATACTCATTTTGAAGGTTTTGTAACCACATACCCAAAATACATTAAAACTTATGATCCAAAAGGCCAGATTACCATGTATTTCTGGGGAGAAACAAGTCAGAAGCCAATAAAGACAGGTTCTTTTAATGCCGAAGGTATTTCTCAGAACAGCACATCTGCAAAAGGTAAGGGGGCAGGTTTGTTTTTGGAATATAAAACGACCGAAGGAGCTGTTGTGGAGATGAAAGTAGGTTTGTCGTATACCTCAACAGAAAATGCTAAAAGAAACTTCGAGGCAGAGGCAACAAGCCTTTCATTTGACCAGGCTAAGGCAAGAGCTCAAAAAGTGTGGGAGCAGGAACTGGGTAAAATTTATGTTGAAGGAACTGATAAAAACAATAAAGTAAAGTTTTATACCGGCCTGTTTCACGGTTTATTGGGCCGGGGAACTGCAAGTGATGTGAGCGGAACATTCCCTCAATACGGCGGAACAATAGGGCAGTTACCCCTTGATGAAAAAGGGAAACCCAAGTATAATTTCTACAACACGGATGCCATTTGGGGCGCCTTTTGGAACCTTACCCAGCTGTGGGCACTTTCTTATCCGGATAGATATAAAGATTTTGTACAAACTCATTTAGAAGTTTATAAACACAGAGGTTGGTTTGGCGATGGACTTGCAAATGGGCAGTTTGCATCTGGTGTAGGAACAAATTTTATAGGGCTTACCATTGCCGGTGCATATAATTCAGGAATCAGAGATTACGATGTAGATTTGGCTTATAAAGCTGTAAAAGCAAATGAACTGGAATGGGTAAACAGAAATGAAGGTTCAGGAAAAATGGACACCAAGCAATTTATTGAGCGCGGTTTTGTACCTTATGCCGAAGGGGAAACAGATTCATTAGGATCAAATTTTTCTGCATCACACACATTGGAATATAGTTTTAGTGCTTTTGCTGCAGCGCAAATGGCCAAAGCTTTAGGTAAAAAAGACGATTATCAGAACCTGATTAAAAGATCTGATGGCTGGAAATTGCTTTTTAATCCTGAAAATAAATTGATACATCCTAAAAGGGCAGATGGTTCCTTTATAGATAAGTTCGATCCTTACCAGCCATGGAGGGGTTTTCAGGAAGGTAATGCCATTCAATATACTTTTTATATACCTCATAATCCTGCTGGCTTAATCGCTCAAATGGGTAAAACTGAATTTAACAATCGTTTAGATAGTGTTTTTACGGTTGCACAAAAAAACAGTTTTGGAGGTGGTAAAGAGATTGATGCCTTTTCCGGGGTGAAATCAATTTATAATCATGGTAATCAGCCTAATTTACATGTCAGCTGGTTATTTAATTTCTCTGGTAAGCCCTGGCTTACTCAAAAATGGACAAGAGCGATCTGTGATGAGTTTTATGGTACAGAAACCATTCATGGCTATGGCTATGGGCAAGATGAGGACCAGGGGCAGTTAGGGTCATGGTATGTAATGGCAGCGTTAGGTTTGTTTGATGTGAAAGGACTTACCGATCTCCGACCTATAATTGAATTGGGCAGTCCTCTTTTTGAAAAGGCAACAATTATACTGGGTAATAAAAAACAGTTGATTATAGAAGCGAAAAATACTTCAGTAGAGAATGTTTATGTGCAGTCGGCCACGTTCAACGGTAAACCATTAAACAATTGCTGGTTATACAGAGATGAATTGATGAAGGGTGGGAAAATGGTATTAATAATGGGAACGAAGCCTAATCAGCAGTGGGGGGTAGATGTTCCGCCTCCTTCGGCTCAGTAATTTCAAATCTTTAACCATCCAGTGATGCTCATTCTAGGTTGATGTGTGAGCAAAACCTCGTGCATAAGCTCATCGCTTTTAAAAAATACGCTCTTTCTGTTTTCAGGAGATATGTTTTGCAAATGATCATCGTGGTGGATACACAATTCACCCCCATCGGCTAGTATCCAGTTTGTGTTTAAATAGATGATCATTGAATACTTTCTGCTATCGTTATTTTGGAACTGATCAAGATGCTTTTTATAAAAACTACCTTTTTCATATAAGGTATAATGAAACTCGTATCCGGTAATTCCGGTATAACAGGTTTCATTTAAATACTTTACAAACCTGTCCATTAAGATAAAAAAGGCATTTTCACAAGGAGTATCGTGGTCGCGGTCTAGCCAATATATACGGTCGCCACGCACTTCAGAATTATGTCTTATTACCTTGTCGTTTCCTGTTCCGGCCGAAAGGAGCATTTTGTTACTGTAAAGAGAAATCAGGTTTTCCTTTAAATCGGCAGCAAGGCCCTCACTTAAAAAGTGATCGGCAATGCCCACCTGTTGGTCTATAAAAGAATCGATCAGGCAATCAAATGTGTTTTTCAAAAGTAGCGGGTTTATACGGGAATAAAACCGCAGGCTGGTGAAGGTAGTCTTTTTAATTGTTAAAAAGCACTATTGCAATTTCAGTAACCCTAAAACTTAGTTTCATTGAGTACTGGATTCTTACTCGCATTAACCTGATACGTAGTTATTTTGCCGGCTTCATCAACCTCAACAATTCTATAGCCTTTATATTGTGTACCCCAGTTACCACCATAATGTGCATCAAAAAAATGAGGTAATTTATTGGTGTAAAATACCGCATCCAAACTATGGTCATGTCCATGAAAAACTGCTTTAACATTATTGTAGCTATGCAGTAGGGTAATGGTTTCAGGGCAATCAACAAATGGACTTTCTGGTACCCAGAAATGCGGAGGTATGTGTAAAACCACCAGGACGGTCTTTAAGTTTTTAAACTTTTCGAGCTCTCGTTTTATAAAATTATTGTCGGGACATATGTATTTACCTTTAGTATCTGAGGTGTTTGCCAGGATAAAACCAACATCATTTTTTTTAAAGGAATAATTATCCTCATAACCGAAAACAGATTTCCAAAGTGCTGCATCAGCAAGGTCGTGATTGCCGGGGATAGCATAAAATGGAACTTGGAGTTTGCTAAAATAGGTTTCCTTTACTTCAGTAAGTAACTCGGGACGGTCATGAACAAGATCTCCATTAAAGATTACAAAATCAAGTGCATTAATATTATGGGCTTCATTAATCCATTGAACGATATTTTCGTGGTCTTCTTTGTAGTTTGTTCCGGCCTGCCCATAATGGCCGTCTGATGCGATTGCAAAGCGAAGTTTTGCTTTTGCACCCATAGGCAGATTAGTATGGGTTTTTGGCGTTAAGGCCGAAACACTTTTTGAAAGACCTGCTAACAGTATACTTGCAAGGCCACCTTTAAGGAAAATTCTTCTGTTTGACATGGTGAAACTTTAGAAATGATGGTATTAAAAATAGCAATAATAAGGTTATTCGGGTTAAATAATTATTACCTGAAGTTATGATTAAGTTAAATGGTTCTTCACAAGATTAGTGTTTCTTCACATATTATTCACGCCTCCTTCACACCAAACCCACAAACGGGTACCTTTTTGTGAAGAATATGTGTAGAATGTGTGAACTATGTGAGGCGCAGTTATAGGCAATATGTTGTTCTGATATTATTTATATATTAATAAGGATACAAATATTAAACATTTATTTAGTATTTGTATATTTAATGCGCCTAAAGGCATGAGTTCTAAGTTACAAAATAAGAAATGGATAGAAAAGAATTTTTAAAAACAACTGGTCTTGCAGGTGGCACTTTGCTTTTTGCAAGATATCCTGAATTAAGTCCGGCAGATAAAAAAATCAGGATTGGAATGATCACTGATTTGCATCATGATATTATGCACGACGGTATTGAGCGCTTGTCAGCCTTCATTAAAGAAATGAATGCTGAATCACCCGATTTTATCATTCAAGGAGGCGATTTTTGCGTACCTAAGGAAGCCAATACTCCATTGTTGGATGTTTGGAATCAATTTAAAGGCGATAAGTTTCATGTTATTGGTAATCACGACAATGATGGTGGATATACACGCGATCAGGTGGTTGAATTCTGGAAAGCAAGATCAAAATATTATTCGTTTGACAAAAATGGCTTTCATTTCGTGGTACTAGATGGCAATGAACATAATGAAAGTCCGGATCGTCCAAAAGGATATGCAAGATATATTTCTCAGACACAATTGGAATGGTTGAAAAAGGATTTGGATGCAACTTCTTTTCCGACTGTTATCTTTTGCCACCAGGGAATAGACAACGATTCTGGAGGATTAGAGAATGGAACTTTACTGCGTTACACCTTTGAGCAAGCCAATGAAAAAGCAGGCAGACAAAAGGTTATTCTGGTGGTCAGTGGACACCACCATCAGGACTATTACAATCATATTAATGATATTCATTATGTGCAGATCAATAGTGCATCCTACCAATGGCTTGGAGATGATTACAAAGAGGTAAGGTATTCTGCAGAGATTGATAAGGCTAAGCCTTATATCAAATATACGGTGCCTTATAAAGATCCGCTATGGGCGATGATTGAAATAGAGCATAATGGCAGAATTAGGATAAAAGGTAAAAAGACTGTTTTTGTGGGTTCCTCGCCCGAAAAACTAGGCGTAAAAATGGAGACTTACATTTATCCGATTGTTCCATATATATCCGACAGGAAATTGGGGTAAATAAATTCAAACACATAAATGAAAAGAAGAGATTTAATTAAATCACTTGGAGTTGCAGCAGGAACAATTGCATTGAGCAGTGTTGCAGAAGCATCAATTGCAGCTCCCATAAAGAAGAAGGCTTTAAAAATTGCACACATCACTGATGTGCATATCAGGCCGGAACATAATGCAGTTGCCCGTTTTAAGAAATGTCTGGAAATGATCAAAAAAGACAAGGTTGATCTTATTCTTAATGGGGGTGATTCTATTTATGCTGCGGATTACGACAACATTACCAAAGATAGGGTAGAGCAACAATGGGCTTGCTGGAATGAAAGTGTTCAAGTGGTTAAAGGTATTCCTATGCACCATGTATTGGGAAATCATGACATGTGGTGGCAGGGTAAGGATGATGAGCTGGGAGGTAAAGCAGGGGTATTAAAGATGCTGCAAATGGAGCATAATTATTACAGCTTTGATAAAAATGGCTGGCATTTTATTATGCTGGACAGTAATCATCCTACAAATCCGGGAATGCTGGATGATCAGCAGTGGAATTGGTTTGTACAGGATGTACAGAAGAACAGTCAGGATAAGCCTACACTGATCATGTCGCATTATCCTTTATTGAGCTGTACAGGCATTGTAGATAATAAACCAGATTTTAGAGGTCCGTTTAAAGTTAGCGGCAGCTACAATCATCTGGATATTATGAAATTTATAGAAGTTTTTAATAAGAATAAGAACATTAAACTTTGCTTAAGCGGACATATTCATTTGCTTGACAAAGTTTGGTATAATGATGTGGCTTATTTGTGTAATGGTGCTACAAGTGGTTTTTGGTGGGAACCGGGTGATGATGGTAAAAGTGCCTATAAGCAAACCGTTCCCGGCTATTCTCTTTTAAATCTTTATGCGGATGGAAGTTTTGAGCATGAATATATTAAGTATGAAGCGGTTTAAGCTGGAATGAAACATCTGTATATGACATTTAAATAGATAAAAAGATGTATTTTTGCGAAAACATGTTATGGGAAAAGTATCAGCCTTCGGTCTATTTGCAATATGCTCAATTTTAGTTTTCAGTTGTAATAACAAAGTCCCGATCGTTTCTGAGAAAGCCCCGGTTAAAGAAGAAATACTCCCACCTTCAATTCCTGAAGGTGCAGTAATACCTGCTTTTAATGGGAAAATTGAAATAAAAGTTGTGTTTGCTGACAATCCAACTTCAGCAAGTGCAAGTTTCCCCAAACTGAAATATAATAAAAGTAAGGCAATACTTATGGAGTTTGATGATGCTGCCTTAACCGTTACAAATGCTTATCAAAAACTATCAAATGCCTTTTACACTGATGGCTGTGGTAATAAAAAGAATTATAGTTTAGGCTTAGCCGTGAATGGCAAAAATCAGTATAATAATAAGGAAATTGGGCTGTACACTGATTTTGCAGCTACATATACACAACGATTACCATTGATACAAAAAGGTATGGACATAATGAACCATTCCTATTATCACAATGAAGATGGAAATTTTAATAACGGTAGTGATCGTGTGAAGAACGTCCGTGACCTGGATGAAATGATATTGTTAAATGAGAGATATAAAATGAATACACTTGTTGTGCCAAGTAACTATGTGGGGTTTCATAAAGCGGCGTCTGCTTATGGTTATATTGGTGGTTCATCGCAAGGGACATTTGATGATTTTGTGCAAATTGGAAAGTATAATCCTAAGAATAAGTTAAGTGATATAAAACCATTTAATTATCTAGCTATAAGAAGAGCATTTAGTGATGATTGGTCAAATAATGGTGCCCAGTGGGAGTTGGCTAATTCATTGTTTACAGGCAATACTTTTGATTTCTTTGAGATAGGTACTCACGGAATCAAAGACCCTAAAGCCGTGCAAAATTTTAATCAGTGGATTGATAATATCGTTTTAAAAGCTAAAGATGTAGCGATATTTTGTAGCTTGAGAGAGTTTTTAGAATATCAATATATTAAAGATCACGTAACAAAAAAGGAGACGATTGCAGGCAAAACCCTTACCATAAGCTTGGATTACGCTACGGTCCTTAATAAGAATATATCATGGTATGATCTTTCATTGCTGGTTAATTCTGACAAAGCAATTTCTTCTGTAAGCATAAATAATGCAGATTTTGCTTTGGCATTTAACAAAACCAGCAAGTTAATAAACATAAATAAAAGGAAGATAAAGTGGTGAGACCAACTCTAATCATATTTTAGCGCTTCTACCGGGTTAGCAGTAGTCATTTTATAGGTCCTTAGTGCTACAGTGAGCACAATGATTCCAATAGACCCCAATGCCGCAAGTACAAATGGTAACATTGGCAGGTCTATTTTATAGGCAAATCCCTGTAGCCAGCGATTTAACAAAATATAGGCTAAAGGCCAGGCTATAAGATTGGCTATGACGATCATCTTCATGAAGGATTGATTGAGAACGCTAATGAGTTCAATTGTAGTAGCGCCCAATACTTTTCTAATTGCCATCTCTTTGGTGCGCTGAACAGCTACAAATGAGATGAGTGCGAACAGGCCAAAGCAAGAAATAAATATAGCCACTGATGTAAAAAAGCTCAATAAAACAGCTGTTTTTTCTTCGACGATGTAGTAATTGGCAATGTATTCATCATAATAGCTTGGCTCATAAAATTGATCAGGAAAAGTTGATTTGAAATCTGCCCCTATTTCTTTAACAGTTTCTTGCATATGGAGAGGATTAAGCTTCACAAATGCACTTGCATACTCTTCTTTACTTGTATAAAATATGACTGGAGAGATATCTCCATGCAGACTGAGATTGTTAAAGTCTTTTACCACTCCAATTATTTGGGCTAATGGCCTTCTATTTAGCTGGATATATTTTCCTAACGCATCTTTAGGATCTTTAAGATGAAGTTTGTGCAGCAATGTTTCGTTTAATATATAGCCATTCACCGTATCGCTTTTGGACAAAGGTTTTCCTGCTATCATTTTCAAACCAAATATTTTGAAGTAATCCTCGTCAGCCGGTTTATTACAAAGCAGGAAATCTGTTTTCTGAGAAGAATTATTGAAGTAGAAACTGGTAAAGTTATTAGAAGAGGTGCTTGGAGGCGTATAGGCATAGGTTACCATTTCTACTCCACTACGTTGCAATAACTTTTGTTTAAAAGTATCAAACCTGGTTTTGCTAATGGAGTCTGTCGGGACATCGACCTGTAAAATGGCATTGTTATTAAATCCAAGTGACTTATTTTTAAAGTAATCGATCTGTTTCAGTACTACAAGAGTTCCGATAATGAAAATCAATGTTATTGTAAATTGAAAAATTAGGAGGACACTTCTTAGACTCCAGATCCCTTTATTTCCTTGTGAGATTTTATTTTTGAGGGCATTTATTGGGTTGTATCCAGATACGAAAACGGCGGGATACAGACCCGCAAGGAAACTAACCGCCAGCCAAAGGATAAGTATAAAGGCGAGGATAACAGGGTATTGAAGGATATTGAATGGAATTTGCTGACCGAGAAAATTTCCTGCCGCTGGCAGTGCAATCTCAGTAGCAATACAAGCTATTGTGATAGCTACAAACGTGATTACAAAAGTTTCGGCTAAAAAACGAAACAGAAGTTGTTTGCGATTGCTGCCTAAGACCTTACGGATTCCTACCTCTTTTGAACGGCCAATTGCCTGTGCGGTTGCCATGTTAATAAAATTGATGCAGGCAATTAACAAGATTAGCGATCCTAATATCCTCAAAGAATTAATCTGCAATGGGGTGTATCGCCTGGGTGAAAAATTACCAAACTCGCTATCTAAATGTACGTCAGAAAAGGGTTGAAAGAGATGTGTATTCGAAAGTGGATCTTTTGCATCATAATATTTTTTGGTATACCCATCCAGCTGAACTTGCAATTGCTTAATATCAGTATTAGGTTTTACCATCACATAGCAATTATGACCCATGTTTACCGAGTTCCAGCGCATACTTGTGGCATTTCCAAAGTTTTGATAAGAGATGACAAGATGGATAGGGAAATCAGTATTTTTTGGCAGATCTTTTATGATTCCGGTTACCTCGTAAAAAGTTTCATCACCGCTGAGCTTAAGCTTCTTACCCATAGCATTTTGCCAGTTGCCAAAGTATTGTGTTGCCGTACTTTGTGTAAGTGCGATATGATTGGGGGCATTTAATGACGCTGGTTCACCCAACGCCCAGGGGAAATTAAAGATATCAAAAATGGCTGGGTCGGTATAAAATGCAGTTCCGTACTCTTTATAGTATTGTTTTGTCGACCTATCTTCTCCTACAACCTCTACCAGATGATAACCCTGTACAAGATTTGCAACTTTCTCTAATTGAGGGAAGTCTGTGCGTAATGCGCCGGCCATTGGTACAGGAACACCCATCATAGGGACTTTTCCTTCTGTACCGTTACCGAGGGAAACTACCCTAAAGATCCTGTCTGCATTTGGATGGAAATTATCGGCACTCAGATATTGTCGTATAAAAAGGAATATGATCAGTGCACAAGTCATACCTATGGACAGGCCAACCGTATTTATAAAGGTATAACCTCTGTGTTTCCAAAGATTTCGTAAGGCAATTTTAATATTGATATAAAACATCTCCAATCATTTTCCTGTAAATAGCTAAGCATGTGCCAATTTAAGATTTTAGCTTAATATGTTGATTGTTAATTAATTATGAATTATTTTTTTGCCTTCTCTGTTCATAAGCGAACAGACGTGTTCTTAAGTGAACAATACTGTTACTTTTAGTTGGTGAAATGATCGAGGCTTCTTTTTGTATATTTAGCCAAAGTATTTCTACTATGAACAAAGTCTTTTCGATCGTTTTTCTGCTAACAGCATTTTCATTGAACCTAAACGCGCAACAGACCGAAAAGGGTAAGGTCTCTGAAACGTTTATGAATCCGCTTCGTAAGGGAGCTGACCCATACATTACAAAACATGATGGTAAATACTATACGATTTTCAATGAAAAGGGTGGGTTTGCCGTTACAGAATCAAGATATCTGACAAAATTCGAAAAGAAAGAGGTAGTATGGACTCCGCCAGAAGACAAATGGAATAGCTATAATCTTTGGGCCCCGGAAATTCATCATATAGATGGTAAATGGTACATTTATTACGCAGGTTCTGTGCATAAGGGAGCTCCTTATTATGCGCAAAGGGCAGGAGTACTGGAAAGTGACAGCCCGTTTGGCCCTTATACAGATAAGGAAAGGCTGTACACAGGTGATGATCCTAATCAAAAGAAAGACAATTGCTGGGCTATAGACATGACTGTTCTGGAATTAAATGATAAGAAATATGCCGTTTGGTCTGGTTGGGAAACACTTCACGACCATCATGATGTAGATCAGAATCTCTATATCGCAGAAATGATAAATCCATGGACGCTTGGAAAACGTGTGTTATTGTCAAAGCCAGAACTCAACTGGGAAAAGGGTGATAATATCGTGTTGCAGGAAGGACCCCAAATATTAAAACACAATGATGATGTGTTTGTTATTTACTCTACCCGAGGCTCATGGACTGAGCACTATAAATTAGGGCAGCTTCGTTTAACAAAAGGTAAAGATCCGCTGAGCCCCTCATCGTGGATAAAATCTTCAAAACCTGTTTTCCAAGGTACTTCTACAGTTCATGGATTAGGACATGCAAGTATGACAACTTCGCCTGATGACAGTGAATATTGGATTTATTACCATTCCAAAGCCGCTTTGGATGGGGGTTGGGATAACAGAGAGGTATATCTGCAGCGATTTACTTTTGGAAAGGATGGAAATCCTGTGTTTGGCATTCCTAATGGAAGGGGAGCGGTGAAGCGACCTTCTGGGGAAGTAAAGATTGAACAAGCACTCCAAAGGTAAAGCTCATTTTGAGATTGATCTGTCTGATCTTATACTATATTATTTTCAATCGCTCTTCTTCTAAATCAATTTGATACAATTGCTGACGAATGATTTCTTCATCAACCTTGGGGTCTTTATTGAGTTCGACAAGGTACTGACGTTGGCTTTCGAGTACTTCTACAAAAATTACTTTCATCTTTTCGTTCATCCAGCTATCATCTGCAGACTTTGCTCTTTCTTCCCATTGTTTAAGGAATTTCTCCATACCGGCGTGGCCAATTAGTTCGTTGTCGTATTTATCTTTAAGGAATTGATATACATGTTGTTTTAGTCCGTGTTTCATTTTTTTTCTGGCCAATTCTTCCCCTTCTTCATTAAATATTGAACCGAAAAGATTGGTGCGGCTTATAAAATATGGGAGGGTAAGCCCTTGTACTAGAAGCGTAAGTAATATCACTACAAAAGTGATGAACAAGATCAGGTTTCTATATGGAAATTCTGCACCATTATCTTGTGCTACGGGAATAGCTAAAGCAGCAGCCAGTGAAACTACACCCCGCATTCCTGTCCAGCCCAGCAACAATGGCATCAGCCAACGTCTTCTTACCGAAGATGCGTGAGGTCTTACGCTTGGACGAAAAATAATTGTGGCTACCAACGCGGCATAGGAGCTTAATATTCTTGCAGCGACCAATATTCCGGTTACCAGCAATCCGTAGCCAATGGCAGTGCGTAAAGGAATGCCTTTTGAATGCAGACCATCTACGATTTCGGGAAGTTCCAGGCCAATGATCAGAAAAACAATACCATTCAAAATGAACACAAAGCTCTCCCATACGCTATACCCCTTAATACGGCTGGAACTGTTTAAAAAGATCATTCTTCTGGCCGACATGAACAGACCTCCGCTTACAACAGCCATTACACCAGAGCTGTGGACTTGTTCCGCAATCCAGTATATAAAATAGGGTTCAATAAGTGTAAAGACTATGTCGGAAGGTGCATCAGTAGGTAAACGTTTATGTGCCTGCACGAATAACCAGCCTAATGACAGGCCAATCCCAACACCGCCGATCACCATCCACAGAAAGCTTAGTGCTGCCTCTTGCCAGATGAATTGACCCGTACCTACCGCAACCAGCGCAAAGCGGAAGATAATAAGCGAAGAGGCGTCATTTAACAGGCTTTCTCCTTCTAAAATAGCAGAAGTAGACTTTGGGATTTTTACAAATTTTGTAATGGCTCCTGTACTTACTGCATCGGGTGGTGATACAATGCCACCTAATAAAAAACCCAGCGCAATAGTAAAGCCCGGAATAAGATGATTAGTGATTAATGCTACCGAAAGTGCTGTAAAAAACACCACCAGAAATGCAAAGCTGCCAATAATGCGCCACCATTTTTTCATCTCTTTGAACGAGATGGACCAGGCTGCCTCCCAAAGTAGTGGTGGAAGAAATATGAAAAAGATAAGGTCTGGATTAATTCTCACTACAGGCAATCCTGGTATAAAGCTTATCAGCAGCCCTGCTACCACCAATAGTATAGGATATGCGATCTTTAGTTTATTAGCCCACATATTCAATAATACAATAGCGGCTATCATGGCCAAAAAGAAAGGTAAAATGGTATGCATGACTGGTATTTAAGGTTGTTCGTTTTCTTAATGCATCAAGTTATAAATTCTCCTTCAGAATTGAGATATACTCTGGTTGAATTTCCGAATTTGAGTTATAAACCAAATTAAAAAGTTGCCTATAGATAATTTTGACGTGATAACCCCCTAAGATAGTCGCTTTTGCACATCACTTGACGCTATATTAGTTCCCATCTTTGTATTATAGATCAATCAGATCAACTTAGTTGAGCGAATCTTTGAAAAAAAAATCAATAAAGAATAGTAACTATAAACATAATTATCAACTTATCTTCCAATGAAAAACAATATCAATCCGGCATTACAAGAGTTAAAGCAATTTATTGGCACATGGGAAATGGAAATATCAAATGCATCTTTCTTACCGGATGCCAATGCAATTATTACGGCAAGAGCATCCTTTGAATGGTTTGAAGAAGGTGAATTTTTAATTTTGAGGCAGGGTACAAAAAATATGGAAACGCCGTGGGCGATATGGTTTATTGGTCATGATAAAGATGCACAGAACTACACCGTATTTTACATAGATGATCAGCAATCTTCTCGGGTATATGAAATGAGTTTTGAAAATAGAATATGGAAGATATGGCGCAATGGACCCCAATTTATACAACGCTTTACAGGTGAGATCAACAAAGATAAAAACATCATCTCGGGATACTGGGAGAAGTCCGTAGATGCTAAAAACTGGGAGCACGACTTTCACCTCACTTATAAAAAAGCCTAATAGAATCAAAAAACTTGTTCTAACTATAACCACGTTAAGTGATATACACACGCAAGTGTGAGAAAAGTAGTCATATAGTGATTGCGTTGTGGTTATCAATTGTGGATGTGAAGGTGGATGACAGAGGTTCACATTCGATATGTCTTACCTGTGGTAATGTAACTGGCTGATTGCTAACAGGTAAGTTTTGGGGTTGATCCCCTTTTGGGCAAAAAAAAACCTTTAAAGTAAATTAAAGGGGTTTAAAACTATCTGGGTTGTTTATGGTACAAATTTCATCCCGGTTTGTGGCTGATTTGAAGCGGTTGGCAGATTTAAAAAGAAAAATGGATGAAATGGACGAGCTTGGAAAGCTGTTAAAATCCTAAGCTATTTTTGTCCACGAAAATGATTTTGAGCTGGCCTTACATTTATCACTACTAGAGAAGTTCAAAATCTCTAATAGTTTATTTTTTCAAAAGTTCAAATAGCTCTATATTGATATATATAGTTTCCTTCCAGACTTTTTTAGAATGCAATATTCCGATCTTTTCTAATCCGTTAAGGTATTTGGAAGCTGTTATCCTTGAAACGTTAAGTCGATCAATAACAAATTCTATTTTACAGTATGGTTGCTCAAATAACAACTCTAATAGTTCTTTATTGTAAAGCTTGGGCGCCTTCTCTTTTATTCCATTTTGTAATTTCAAAAAGAGCTGATTGATTGACTTAATTTGATCAGTGGTTTGTTTAGAAATTTCTTCTATGGCTTTTAGAATAAATAATATCCACTCTTCCCAATTGTCCTTTGTCTTCACTTCTCCAAGTAATCTATAATAATCAGGTTTATGTTTTATGATATAATCACTTAAATAAAGTACGGGACTGTCTAAAAGCCCATGCAGGCACAAATAAAGAACATTAATAATTCTTCCGGTCCTGCCGTTACCATCATAAAATGGGTGTATGCTTTCAAACTGGTAATGTTGAACTGCCAACTTAATCAATGGAGAAAGTACATCGGGTTCATTTATATACTCCTCTAAGTTTTTCATTAACGCAAGGATTGTATCATAATCATCCGGCGGAGTGTAAATGACTTCACCAGTAACAGCATTTTTTAATGAGGTTCCAGGCAATCTTCTAAGTCCTGCTTTATTCTCTTCCAGTATTTCCTGTATAGCCAATACTCCGTTTGTATTCAAAAATCCCTTTTGAACGATCATTTTAAACCCGGCGAGCATAGCTTCCCTATAGCGTAAAACTTCCTTGGTAGCATGATCTATTTGTGAGCCACTTGCAGACAATGCTTGATAGAGCCTATCATGAGTTGTAATTACATTCTCAATTTCAGAACTCATGCGAGCTTCTTTGAGTATTACAGCATTCAGAAGTATAGAAGGATTAGGGAGTGTATAGGCTAGTCCTTTTAATTCGGAAAGGGCTATTGAAGATTGGACGACTTGCCTTAAAACAGGAATTGTCTCCACTTTAATTTGATCAGGGGGCAGCGGAGGCAATTCATTAAAAGGTACATCACTTCTCAATTTGGCCAATTTCTTCATACAAAGTTTTTATATATGAGACTCTTATCATGTAAAGATAATTTAATTTTTTATACATGACAACTTAATCATGCAAAGATTATATACATGATGTTTTGATGATTATAAAAGATACCGATCCAACCCATAGATAGTGTGCGGAAGAAGGGACTCGAACCCTTAAACAAAAAAAGCAGTCTTTTCAGACTGCTTTCAAAACTGGGGTGGCTGATGGTGCCGATAAATTCTCGGTTTGTGGCTGATTTAAAGCGGTTGGCCGATTTGCAAAGAAATATTGATGAATTTGATGAGCTTGGAAAACGGATGAAAGCCAATAATTCCCGTCCACGAAAATGATCTGAATGTAAATTGAAATTTATCACTACTAGGGATATCCAAAACATCGCTAGTAGTGATAAAACTAAACCCTTTTATATGTCCGACTGTTTGCTTGAAATGGACAGTTTTTAGAAATTTTAGAATTACAAAAGGAATTTATAAGCTATTCAAAATAGATTAATAAAGTAGCGCCAATCCGTGATTTGCAGTACATCGACCACCGCCACTTTTGCTCCCATTTAATTTCAGCCAGAAGTGCTTCACCCTTGGAATGCAGACCATACTGGCTAATCTCCAGATAAGTCGAATCGGCGTCAATCGCCTTAAAGTTAAACTCCACCCGGGTCGCAGGGTCGTTCCAGTCAATAACGATCTTTACATTTTTAATAATTTCCACCACCTGCACCGGGGTAGAGACATTATACATTCCCCATTCCCAGGTCACCCTGGCACCCGAGCTAAGCCGGCCACTGCCTTTAGTGAACCAGAAATGTTTGGTGATCTCCGGATTGATGAAAGCTTCAAAAACGAGGTTAGTGGGTTTTCGAATGAGCATATTGTTCTTCCACCAGGACATAGTTCAGCCAGATGGTGGATTACCGTTTTTCCGATAAATCCTTAATGATCTCTAAGGCCTGGTCCCACATTTTTTCATGCTGAGGGATATATTTTTTTGCCAGCGGCCCCGATTCGATTCTTAGTTCATAGGCCCCGCTTTCAGCTTTTACCAACCGGTATACCTCCGAATATTCTCCGGTCTGTGCATCAGCGGCCGGGTTAAGTTCATCGTACATATCTACCTGTAAATACTCCTGCGGCCGATGCGCTTTGACCATACCCCTGGCGCCAATGTCCCCACTGGCGTCCGTCCAGATCACTTCAGAGCCAGTTTGCCAGTCCGTCTTTACAAACGAGCCCTCACCAAAAGCCTTGCCCCACTGGTCTGCAGGATGCAGTAAAATATCCCAGATAGCTTCCGCCGCAGCCGAAATGGTGATCTGCTTGCTGATCACTTCTGTTTCCACAAATGAAACCAGGCCTTCGTTGACAAAATAATTCCAGCCCCCTGTAAAGCTTTCTATTCTGAAGTTCGAATTATCCTGAGGGAAGCTGTCCAAACCGTCATGCGTGAGTTTCAGCCGGGTTCTGTGTTTGCCTTCTTCAAACAGCTCCCAGGTTAAAACCGAATAACCCTTATAATCCGGATACCTCCAGGAATAGCTCAGTTTATGCGGGGGATCCACCACCAGGACCTCGCATTCGTGCAGGTATTGCACATTTTCATCCCCGCCGGTAAACTGAAACTTGAAACCCACTTCGGGTTTAAATTCTTCGAAGTCGAAATACCATGCTTTCATCTGGTCCCGGTCGGTTATCGCCTTCCAGACTTTCTCAATAGGGGCATTGTAAACACGTTCTACAATCAGTGGTTTAGTTTCCATAGCTGTTATTTTTTTGGTTGATTTTTATTCTTTAAGACTGAATCTTCCGCATTATCCCTTTCCAGAAATTCCCCGAGGGCATCCAGCTTCCTGTTCCAGAATTTCCTATAATGGCTCAGCCACAGGTCTACTTCCTTCAGCTTACGCATATCCGCGCTGCAAAAACGCTCCCTTCCTTTTTGCGACACCATGATCAGCCCACACTCGGTCAGAATCCTAATGTGCTTGGAAATTGCAGGCCTGCTCACCTGAAAATGACCGGCCACAGCATTCAGGTTTAAGGAACGCTCACTGAGCAAACCAATAATTTCCCGGCGCGTCGGGTCTGCAATTGCCTGAAAAACATCTCTTCTCATTTCCATAATCTGATACCATTTGGTTACAAATATAAAAGAAACCACTTGGTTACACAAATTTATTTTAAATTCATGTTTTAGGCCCTGCCATTGGAAGAAATCAAACAAAAAAAGCCATCCAGAAAATCCGGATGGCTTTGTCAGCAAATGCGAGCATAATCGGATAGAGGGTAAAAGATATCTACTAGGGATGCTATATCCGGAAAAATTGACCTTTGATGGAGCCCTGTATCGAACCACTTCCATGAACAAAACGGCTGATCTTATTTATTTGAAAAACAAAGAGTTACAAGTAAAAAAAAGACGAAAATCTGTTTTAAAGTCCTCGTCCCATAAAGGGTCATTTATGGGACAAATTTCATCCCGTTTTATTGCTGATTTGAAGCGATTAGCCGATTTATAAAGAAAAATGGATGAAATGGACGAGCTTGGAAAGCTGCTAAAAAGTTAAACTATTTTAGTCCACGAAAATGATTTTATATCGTCTGAAATTCGTCACTACTAGGGATGTTGTAACATCCCTAGTAGTGACGAAATATTTTAATTAAGTCAGATATTGCTCTAAATCATCTTTCCAGATCACAAATCCATTTCGTTCATCCGAATAATCATGTAAAAACGCGGCTGAAATTTATCGGTACTGATTGTAAAAATGCAAATCTCCCGTCATTTCGAATCTTATTAAGATCTTTATCAACATTATGAAGCGCATTTTTGAGCTCCGAAACTTCTTTTGAGGTATGCCATATATAAGTAGCCTCATCCGTATCCAGTGTCTCCATTACAATATGATATTGCTCTTTTCCAGTTAGAAGAAAAACAAAAGCAAACGGACTTAACACAAATCTTATTTTCAATACATTTCCAAGATGTAAGTCTGATAAATATCTTAGCTGTATTTTGTGCCGATAATTACCTCTAATCAATACATCCTTTAATAATTCTTCTCCCGACTCATATAATGTCTGGTTAGCATCACCGGCGCTAAGCTGGAACATTTCAACATTCTTACCTAAAAGATTTCCTTTTTTAAATAGATTCTTTTTAATGATAAAGTCTGGATTGAAAAAATTAAGTTCATCCTTCAGAAAAGATGCCAAGGCAGTACTTATTCCATTTCGATTGATTTCAATAGTATTTGACAACTTAATTACAAGCTGCCTGGCTCAATAACGTTTAAACTTTTAGAACTGGTCAACGAAAGAAATATTTGGTCTAAGTCATTGATAGAAATTCGGCGAATGCTGCTTAAAAACTCCCATTGATTTCTATAAGGGAGAGCTGTTTCTGACTCAATGAAGCAACTGTTCTCAAGTTCCAATGTAGGTTTATACAAAGGTAAGGCAATCAGATTTCCAAATCCTTTACCTGAATGTTTATCTTGATTGGGGAATAATCTGTCAAAACTAGAGTTTTTGTCAAAAGTAGAGACTATCCCTGCTCTCTCTAATAAAGTAAGTACAATTATTCTGCTCTTAAAGGCCCGGATATGGTTGATTAAAAAATATCCAAACATGCCCACCTTTACCACTGCGCGAACGTTCCAGGTAAGCAGGGATATTGTAGCTTGCACATATAGTAATGAAACTTCTACAATCTTCCAACCAACTATTTTTATCAAAATCTGCCGCTATCAACCAAGACGTATTGTCTTGTAAAAGTGGATGCAATCCTGTTAGCTGTCTACCTTCAAGATGTCTTTGAATTTGATCGTCAGTCAAAGGAAGATAATTTGCGGTCTCTGAACTATTGGGGTTTGTACTTTTTTTATAAACCTTGCTGATATAAGGATCATATAATTTAGCAGGCATGTAACCACTTTTAGTTCCTTTTGACCAATGAATAGCATAAACATCTTCGCGCCCTTTAAATAAAGACCTGTATAATAGTAGATTGTCCACTGTTGAAATTCTGAGATAGCAAATTAAACAAAAATAGAATAATTACCCTTTGTAATATATCAAAATCCATTCTATCATCAGCACCCATTTTGTTTTAAATTTTAATAATACGTATCTTTATATCATGACTACAATGACCATACAAGTTCCTGATGCCCTTGAGAGAGAGCATGATGAAACAACACGCCTTATTGCAGCCAAGCTATATGAAGCAGGTAAGCTTACTTTAAGACAAGCCGCTGAAATGTGCCAAATGAAAAAATGGGATTTTGCTGAAATCTTAATCAAATACGACGTGCACTACCTGGACGAAAGTGCAGCTGAAGATCTTGAAACATTTAAGCATGCTCATACAGGATAAAATTGTCATTACCGATGCCAGCTGTTTCATTACGCTGGACAAAATAGATGGTATGCATTTGCTCCAATCCTTGTACAAACAAGTAATAACAACTCCTGAGATAGCTGCTGAATTTGGTAAAAGACTACCTAATTGGGTTGATGTAACAGCCTGCAGAATCGTGATTTATTATATAATTATGCTGAAACTGTGGATATAGGTGAGGCCAGTGCGATGGCGCTTGCATCAGAAATCCATGCTGACCTACTCATTATAGATGATGCAGGAGCTAGGAGATTTGCTAAAAAGCTTGAACTTAACATCACCGGAACCGTTGGTGTTATACTTAACGCAAAGCTTAACGGTATCATTCCAGCAGTTAAACCATACATTGTCAAAATACAACAAACTAATTTTCGGATTTCTGATTGGTTAACTACACAGATTATTAAAGACGCTGGAGAATGATGGATCAAGCGGAATTCTTGGGGGGAAGAAACTTTAAGCATAGATTTTAGAAAGTCTGAACAGAAAGAATTTGACATCTCTTACCCCTCTGGAAGTTGCTCTGAAAGCTTTGACCTTTGCATTGAATGATTCAGCAGAAGCGTTCGTTGATCTGTTAGTAAAGAAATTCAGAATAGATAAATAATGAGCCTGTATGGATCTGGATACTGTTCTGAATGCTTCTATTGCGGAATCTTCCACATCATTATACCATAATGCCAGTCTTTTAAATGCCTGCTCCTTGCTTTTACATACCTTAAATATCTCGCCTAATCTAAGAGATAGTTTATAAGCCTTTTTTAATTCTGGATATCGCTCAAAGAGTAGTTCCGCATGATTTTTTTGAACCTGCGTCCACTTGCTATGGTGCTTGAATAGCAAATACCTGCTTCTGGCCAGCAATTGCTTTAGCGTATCTCCATTGGAAAGTACCTCCCCACGGAAGATGGTTTTATTTCTCTTTGCTTGTTTAATCGCTTCATTTTCTGCATCCAAAGCTTCCCATCGGTATTTGATCCTGCATTCCTGTACAGCATCATAAGCAAGCTTTTGAACATGGAAACGGTCGATAACCCTGTGCGCATTGGTAAAACATCTCCTAATTGCTAACTGCATGTTTGCAGCCATATCCATGGTGACTTCCTGTACTCGTTTGCGAAGTCTTTCGGGTATTTTTTTCAGTACGACGATAATATCCTCGGCTACTGTACCTTTGATCATTGCTACAATAGCGCCTTTACGACCTTTTGCAGTCTTATTAGTGATGATGGTATATAATTCTCCATTGGATAAAGCAGTCTCGTCGATGCTCAAATATGGACTGATATTCTTTGTGAACAACATCCACTGGTCTGCATGATCTTTTTGCTCCCAACTATTGTAATCACTGATATGCGCTTTGTATTGTTCCTGTAGTTGTTTGCCCTCTACCTGAAAGTAATGACCTAAATGGTAACAGCTGATAGGATGATTATCCAAATATTCCTTTTAAAAAAAGGCCGAATTCCGTCGTCATTCGTGCCCCTTTTCTTACTAAATCCCAATCCCTGCTGATGATCTCTCCAGTCTTCTTAACTGTCCAACGACGCCGTTTAATGCATAAAGCGACTTTTTGACCGCGGATCGGAAAATCCTGGATACTCACCTCTGGAAAGAATCCTTTGGACTCAAGGTCTTTGTTTGTATAGCCATCAGGGCCTATATTTTTCTCTTCAAGGTAGATATTCAACATCTTACCTTCTTTTTCTACTTGTGTTAATTCAAAATAATCCAGAATGCCTTCTGGTAATAATAAACTGATAAGGGTTTCTGCGGCTGCGCTCAAAATGAAAATTGTCGTTTGATTTACAATCGCAAAAGAAAGAAATTATTTTCTTCCCCCCCCAAGAATTCCGCTTGATCCCTAAACTGTCCCTTTCTGACATACCAAAATACCCTGTATACAAAAAAAGCAGTCTTTTCAGACTGCTTTTCAAAAACTTGGGGTGGAATATGGGGCTCGAACCCACGACCCTCGGTACCACAAACCGATGCTCTAACCAACTGAGCTAAAACCACCATGTGTTTTTCAACGCTACAAAAGTACGATTTAAAATATTTTATTCAAATCTTTTTTCAGTTAGATCAGATCTTTTTTTTAATCGATTAAATCTCAGTGGATTAAATTCTGGTGGAAATATAAAAAGTACCCTAAAAATTGCTTTTATGGCTTAAAAAGCTAGATTTGCCTAACATATGATTGAACTTTATACCGATGGAGCAGCTAGCGGCAACCCAGGGCCAGGTGGATACGGAGTGATTTTACGCTCAGGGTCTCACTATAAGGAACTGAGTGCGGGATTCCGTTTAACTACGAACAACAGAATGGAATTGCTGGCGGTTATAGTAGGCTTAAATGCACTAAAAAATCCAGGACAAGAAATTACCATATTCTCAGATTCCAAATACGTGATTGATTCTGTAGAAAAGAAGTGGGTATTTGGTTGGGTTAAAACAGGATTTAAAGGCAAAAAGAATAAAGACCTTTGGATGCGTTTTCTTAACGTTTATAAGCTACACCATGTTAAATTCGTTTGGATAAAGGGGCATAATAACCATCCCGAAAATGAACGCTGCGATGAACTTGCTGTTGCCGCCTCTAAAAACAGAAGTGCTTTGGGTGTTGATACCGAGTTTGAAATAGAGAGGAGTAAGACTGTCTGATCATATTATCCATGATTTAACTTATTAAGTCCATTCTTACGGCTTATTTAAAAGACGATTTTTAGTAACCAAAATATTTCGATTCATTAGTAAAAGGAAAAACTTCAAGAATAACTATATTGTTGGCGTCTTTTTACAGAATAAGATTTTGGAGAGATAGAATAACAAATGTAACCTAGATAATTTTCAAACTTTAATTAACCAAACATGAATTTATTAAAAAATAGATTTGCTTTAAAACTACAATTTGCTGTTGTTTTATTGGCTTGTCTTGCTGCCTGTAAAAGTGTAAAGACAGGAGCATCTAATGCTTCTGCTAAAAATCCGGAAGTAAAATTGGGCTGGGAACTTGGTTCTCAAGCTTATACTTTCAGATTATTCACATTTGCTGAGGCAATTAAAAAGATCGACAGCTGTAACTTAAGATATGTAGAGGCTTTCCCAGGTCAGAAAATAGGTGGCGGTATAGAAGGAACAATGGGACCTGATATGGATGACGCGAAAAGACAAGCTGTTTTAGCAAAGCTTAAAGAAAACAACGTAAAAGTTGTAGCATTTGGTGTAACAGGCGCTAACAGCGAAGCTGAATGGATTAAATTATTCGAATTCTGCAAAGCCATGGGCATTCATACCATTACTTCAGAACCTAATGAGAAAGATTTGCAGTTGGTATCTGATCTATGCGATAAATATCAGATCAATGTTGCTATTCACAATCACCCAAACCCATCTCATTATTGGAATCCTGATATCGTGTTAAATGCGATTAAAGGGAAAAGCAAACGCTTAGGCGCTTGCGCTGATATAGGCCACTGGGTACGTTCAGGATTAGATCCTGTTGAGTGCTTGAAAAAACTTGACGGACACGTATTACACTCGCACATGAAAGATCTTCATGAAAAAGGTAAAGGCGGACATGACGTGCATTGGGGAGAAGGTGTTTCTAACATCCCTGCAGTTATCGCAGAGTTAAAAAGACAAAACTTTAAAGGAGCCATCTCAGCTGAATATGAATACAACTGGGAAAGCAACAGCGCTGATGTAGCTGCTAGTGTAGTTAACTTCCGTAACCTTGTATCTAAATTGTAATTAACCCCAAACATGATAAAATTATCATTATTGAAACCAATAACAGCATTGTCGCTGTTATTGGTTTCTTCATATATAGTAAAGGCGCAATCGCAGGAAAAACCTGACGATAACAGGTTTACCAAAGTTGTGCTTCAACAAAAATTAGAAGAACCTATGCAATTCCAAATTCTGGATGGAGGAAAGGTTTTGTATGCAGAGCGTAAAGGGAAATTAAAAATATACGATCCTGCAACTAATAAAATGGATGTAATAGCAGATTTTGCTGTTAGCAGGGAGTACGTAAGCAAAAAAGGTGAGCGTTCCGAAGGTGAAGACGGGCTGCAGGGGGTTATCCTTGACCCTGATTATGCTAAAAACAAATGGATTTACATCTACTATTCTCCAAAAGATGTATCGGTAAACAGGCTTTCCAGATTTACATGGGCTGGCGGTAAACTGAACATGACTACTGAAAAGAAAGTATTAGACGTGGTGGTTCAACGTGAAGAATGCTGCCACGTAGGAGGCGGTATGTTATTCGATAAGGATAAAAACTTGTACTTAAGTACTGGTGATAATACCTTTTCAAGATCTTCGGATGGTTTTACACCTATCGACGAACGTCCGGGAGAGGCTCCGCGTGATGCTCAAAAATCGTCTGGTAATACTAACGATTTAAGAGGTAAAATTTTGCGTATCCATCCTGAACCAAATGGTACATATACCATTCCAGAAGGCAACCTGTTTCCTAAGGGGACAGCAAATACCCGCCCTGAAATTTATACCATGGGTAATAGAAACCCCTGGAGGTTAACTATAGATAGTCATACTGGTTGGTTATACTGGGGTGAAGTTGGTCCGGATGGTTCAAACTCTTCAGAATCTAGAGGTCCAAGATCCTATGATGAATTTAATGTGGCTAAAAAGTCGGGTAACTATGGCTGGCCTTATTTTATAGGGAATAACCAGGCATATCGTTATTATGATTTTGCGACTAAGAAATCGGGAGAGTTGTACGATGTACAAAAACCAATAAATAATTCCCCAAATAATACGGGATTAAAAGAATTACCTCCTGCGGTATCAGCCATGATCTGGTATCCTTATGCGGCCAGTGAAGAGTTTCCGGTGATGGGTAGTGGTGGCAGAAGTGCAGTTGGTGGTCCGGTATTTCACAAGTCTGATTTTGCCAATGCTAAATATTTGTTTCCTGCATATTATGAAGGTAAATGGTTAATTACCGACTGGGTACGTGGCTGGATATTAGCGGTAACTTTTGATGAAAATGGCATGTATAAATCTATGGAGCGTTTCTTGCCTGAGCTTACTTTAAGAGGTCCGATTGATATGAAATTTGGCCCTGATGGTAGTTTATATGTGCTTGAATATGGAAACGGATACTTTAAAGATAATCCGGAAGCTGAGTTAATCAAAATTGAGTTTAATGGCGGTAACCGCAAACCTCAGGTACAGGCAACTGCAAATAAAACTGCCGGTGCTTTGCCTTTAAAAGTAAAATTATCTTCGGCAGGTACAACTGATAGTGATGGTGATGTATTAAAGTACGAATGGAAAATTACCAAAGGCGGAGTGTTAAAACAAACGTTTAAAACGGCTAACCCTGAAGTACAACTGGCAACAGCTGGTGTTTACAAAGCTACACTTACTGTTACAGATCCGCATGGTGCAAAAAATAGTAAATCGGTTGAATTGGTAGCCGGAAATGCAACCCCTGTAGTTAAGTTTAACTTTACAAAAGGGAACTCTAGTTTCTATTTCCCTGCCAGTATAATCAATTATGCGGTTAGTGTTACAGATAAGGAGGATGGAAGCCTTGCTGATAAAAGAATACCGGCTTCCCAGGTTTCTGTAGCCATCAATTACTTGTCTGAGGGATATGACTTAACTGTTGTAGCGCAAAATCAGAATCAATTCGATGTTTCTGCACAATATGCTAAAGCAAAGGCTTTAATCAAGAAAAGTGATTGTAATGCTTGTCACGCTGTGGATACTAAATCTTTAGGTCCATCATTTACAGAAGTGGCGTTAAAGTATAAAGGAGATAAAACTGCAGAAGGAAAGCTTACTAAAAAGGTTATTGACGGCGGTTCGGGTGTATGGGGTGATGCAATGATGCCAGCGCACTCATCTATGTCTACTAATGAAGTGAACTCGATCATTAAATATGTATTGAGCTTTAGTGAAAAGAAAACTACGCAGAAATCACTTCCGGTAACAGGATCATACACTACAAATGTTCAACCAGATCAGCCTAACAAAGGAAGCTTTATTTTTAGAGCAGCCTATAAAGATCATGGAACTAAACTTGCGCCAGCGCAGTTTGGTGAAGATATAGTTGTTTTGCGCCATCCTTATGTGCTTGTTAACAATACGGATAACGCTAATGAGATTAGCTTTAACGACAACAAGTCTGTTGCGACGGCTAAGAGCAAAGGTGCTTATCTGCAACTAAATAAAGTTGATTTAACGGATATTAAGAAGATTGAATTTATTGGTGCAGACAATGTGTCGGCAGGTAAAATTGAGATTCGCATCGATTCACCGGAAGGAAAACTTATCGGGCAATCATCTTCGAAAGAAAACGGCAGTTTAAATACCATTGCTGATATTGAGGTGCTTAAAGGTAAATACAATGTTTATTTTGTATTTACAGAGCCTTCTGCCCGCTTAAAGGCAATTAGTATGAAGAACCTTTAGGGCTTAAATAAATTACCGATGACGGCATGCTTTTAAAGCTGCCGTCATCTAATATATCTTGTTTGATATTTTACCATTCTGGTCAACAATAACTTTTTGTTCCTCGAGTAATTTCTTCAATTCAATTTTATAAAAGAATTTTTTACCCTCTTCATAACGATCTACATCATCAATTCTGAATCCTTTATAGTTTTGTTTAAGGGTATTCAACACCGCTGCCGGTAATTCTGAGGAACGAAGTTCTTTTTTATGTTTAACAATGCCTCCTTTACTGGTTAACCAAAGTTCATGATCTCTTCTGGCTATGTCAAATTCGACATTATATAAGTCGCCTTTTCTTTCCCATTCTACTCTTGTAGCTTTTGGAAACGACTTGTTAAAAGCGTTTAATACAGCAGGAGGAACCTCACTAACGGTTATATCCTGAGCGTAGGATAAGCCAGAAATAAGCAGGCAAACCGCAAACAGTAGTATCTTTTTCATAATAAGTTGAATTAGTGTTTTAACTATAACAAAGGAAAAGGGAAAATCTCCTGAGAAAATGAAAAAAAGTTATTCAAATACTATAGCAAGATGCTAAATTATAGTTTAGCCGTTCTTAGGGCATTTATTTTGTTGATGATCTGAAGGTTAGATTCCTGCTCTGTACTAATCAATTCTTTAAGTGAAATATGATCCAATAACTGATCAACAGATAACTGGATCATTTGCCATAAAGAACGCACAGAACAATCTACAGAGTTGGTGCATAGTTTTAATGATCCGGAGTAGTCCTCACAGAACTTATTGCTGTATAGAGAACCGCCAAGCACCTTCATCACCTGATTAATGTTTATGTCTTCGGCAGGCTTAGCTAAAATATAGCCCCCCTTATTACCTGGTGTACTGTTTATGTAACCCGCAAGACGAAGCGTACGGGTAAGCTTGGCCACATAGGCAGCAGAAAGTCCCTCTGCGTCGCTAATCATAGGAATGCTTGCTCCTTCTTTATCACCATGTCGGGCTATGTGGAGTAGTATCCTTAAGCCATATTCTTCCTGAGCAGTAATTTTCATTGTTCTTATTATTACATCATTCCTAATTCGAACCGTGCTGTTTCCGACATCATGTCTCTGTTCCAGGCAGGTTCCCAGGTTACAATTACAGTAACCTCATTTACACCTTCAATTTCTTTTACCTTTTGCTCTACTTCTAAAGGGATAGATTGTGCAGCAGGGCATCCGGGAGCGGTAAGCGTCATCACAATCTGCACGTTGTTTAGCGGAGGCAATATCTCTGTTTCATAGATAAGCCCCAGTTCATAAATACTTACAGGAATTTCAGGATCGTAAATGGTTTGTAAACAATCGATCACTTTCTGCTTTAATTCTTCTTTATCCATGACCTTTTAATTTATTTATGATCAGTTTTTTGACTGTTAATCGCCTGAAAAGCGATAGCGTAATTTTTCATTTGTTTTATCATTGACAGTAAACCGTTAGAACGGGTCTGTGCCAAATGGGTCATCATGCCGATCTCTCTTATAAAATCCAATCGGGCGTCAATAATTTCAGTAGGGGTATGGCCAGATAGTACATTTATAAGCATACTGATCAAACCTTTTACAATTATTGCATCACTATCGGCCTTAAAAAATACACGGCCATCATTATAGGAGGCCACCAGCCACACGGTACTCTGGCATCCCTTTATTTTGTTTTCATCAAGCTTATGCTCATCCTCCAGAACAGGCAACTTTTTGCCCATATCAATAATGTACTCGTACTTGTCTTCCCATGAATCAAACAATGCAAAGTCCTCAATTATCTCTTTTTCTATTTCATGTATCGGCTTAATATTCATTATGAAAGCATTTTTATGGTTTTATGCAAACCTGTAATCAGTGCATCTATTTCTTCTTTTTGGTTGTAAAGGGCAAAGGATGCTCTTATAGTGCCCGGAATGCCAAAGCGTGCCATTAACGGCTGTGTGCAATGATGTCCTGTTCTAACTGCAATTCCTTGATTGTCCAGCAAAACGCCAACATCCTGAGGGTGTACACCTTTAATAATAAAAGAGATCAGGCTTACCTTTTCTTTGGCATTGCCAATAATTTTAAGACCCGGAATGGCTTGGAATTGAGCTGTAGCATAAGCAAGTAATTCTTCTTCATGGGCTCTTATAGTAGCTTTTCCGGTTTCTTTAATAAAATCTAGTGCTGCTTTTAATGCAATGGTATCGGCTATGTTTGGTGTACCTGCTTCATATTTATAAGGCAGATCATTATAGGTAGTTTTTTCGAAGGTAACTTCCTTGATCATCTCGCCGCCACCTTGAAAAACAGGCATGCTTTCGAGCAACTCTTTCTTACCGTAAAGCACACCAACACCTGTTGGCCCATATACTTTATGACCAGAGAAAGCGAAAAAATCGCAATCCATTTCATGTACATTGATATCAAGATGTACAGCTGACTGTGCACCATCTATCAATACTTTAGCACCAACCTGATGTGCTCCTTCAATGATCTCTTTAATCGGGTTAACTGTACCTAATGAGTTTGAAACATGAACAACAGAAACCAACTTGGTTTTGCTGCTAAGCAAAGCTTTGTAGGTATCCATTTCAAGCTCGCCATTATCGTTAACAGGAATAACTTTTAAAACAGCACCTTTTTCTTCGCAAAGTATTTGCCATGGAACGATGTTAGAATGGTGCTCCATGCCAGAAATAATAATCTCATCGCCCGTTCCTATGTTTTGCCGGCCCCAGGTATATGCAACCAGGTTAATCCCTTCTGTAGTGCCTCTTGTAAAGATGATTTCTTCTTCAGATACTGCACCTATAAACTCTTGTGCAGTACGACGGGTAGCCTCATAAGCCATAGTGGCTTCTTCTGCAAGGGTATGGATACCTCTGTGTATGTTGGCATTGTAATGCGTGTAATAATGTGTAAGCGCATCAATAACCACTTGCGGTTTTTGAGAAGTGGCAGCATTGTCAAAATACACCAAAGGTTTGCCCTTAACCATGCGGTTAAGTATTGGGAACTGCTGTCTGAGATCTAAAATGGCCATGTTATTGAATTGCTAAATGTTCATAGATAAGTTTAGATACGTAAGAACGTAAAGGTTCCGGCTTGATCTGGTCAACGATATCAGCAGCAAAAGCTTGTAGTAAAAGCACTTCAGCGCTTTCTTTTGGAATGCCCCTTGCCCTCAGATAAAACATTGCTTCTTCATCTAACTGACCTATGGTGCAACCATGTGAGCATTTAACGTCATCTGCAAAAATCTCTAGCTGCGGTTTTGTATTTATGGTTGCATTCTCTGATAGCAGGATGTTCTTGTTGCTCTGGTAAGCATTGGTTTTTTGTGCATCGGGTTGAACCATAATGCGGCCATTAAAAACGGCCGTAGAGGTATCGTCAGCAATTCCTTTGTATAATTGATTGCTAAAGCAATTTGGTTTTAAATTGTCTATCAGTGTATGGTTATCAGCATGGCTTTTACCTTTTAACAGGTACAAACCATAAAGATGGGTTTCATTACCAGCGGCATCAAGCACCAGATTCATATTGTTACGTACTATGCCTCCGTTTAGTGTAATGGTTACCGTGTGTACATAGCTTCGTCCAATTTGTCTGATATGAGTGCTGCTTACCTGGCTGGCATTTGCGGTATCATTTTGAATCTTATAATACTCTACATATGCATTCTCTTTAACCACTACTTCCATTACCTGGTTGTTAAAACTGTCTGACGCACCAAGCGTAGTATAGCTTTCGGTTATTTGTAGTCTGCTATTTTCGTCAGCCAAGACCAGACTCCTCGGTTGCGCAAGGGCCGGATTTTGCCTCGCATCTAAAATATGATAGCAATAGACAGGATGTTCTGGTTCTTTGCCCTTTAAGACATGAACGAAAACACCACCATTGATAAAAGAAGTATTTAAGGCATGAATGCCATCGTTTAAGTAATTACTGCTTTGGTTTAAGTGTGCAGCGACTATTTCTTTATATTCTCCCTTAGCAGCTTCTTCAAGGGGCAATACTACAAGGTCTGTGGTGCCGGAACGGATGGTAGAAAGGTTAGCTATAAAGCGTCCATTTACAAACACTAGCTCATTTGCTTGTTTGTAGCCCGGTAATCTGATAGTGTTCACATCCGCCAAAGTAATTGTGGAGTTTTCTGCTATTAGATATTCTTTGTCGAACAGGCTACTTACGTTTGTATATTTCCAGTCTTCATCGCGATATGTTGGAACGCCATCTTTAGTGAATGCATCAAATCCATTCTGCCTCAAATCGGCAATTGTGTCATTCGGATTTGCTTCCTGCAGCTGTTCAAACTGATCTTTAAAATAAGTTATATTGTTCATTGTAAAGTCTTTTAAATTGACTGCTATTGATTGGCAGCTAAATCAACCTCATCAGTGATGAAGTCGTATCCTTTTTCTTCCAGTTCAAGCGCCAGTTCTTTAGTGCCCGATTTAACAATGCGGCCATTGTAAAGTACATGTACATAATCTGGCTGGATATAATCAAGCAAACGTTGATAGTGGGTGATCAGCAATATTGCGCGATCGGGGCTTCTGAGCTTGTTGATGCCATTTGCAACTATGCGAAGTGCATCAATGTCCAGGCCTGAATCAGTCTCGTCCATGATTGCGAGTTTGGGTTCAAGCATAGCCATTTGGAAAACCTCGTTACGTTTTTTCTCTCCACCAGAAAAACCTTCGTTGATGGAACGGCTCAATAAACGCTGATCTATTTCGACCAAAGCCATCTTTTCTTTCATCATCTTTAAAAAAGCAACGGCATCAAGAGGTTCCTGACCAAGGTATTTGCGCTTTTCATTTACAGCAGCTTTTATAAAGTTGGTGGTACTTACACCTGGTATTTCTACCGGATATTGAAAGGCAAGGAACAGACCTTCGCGAGCCCTGTCCTCGGTTGATAGTTCCAACAAGTCTTTGCCTAAGAAAGAAACGGCTCCTTCTGTAACTTCATATTCTTCTCTGCCGGCAAGTACAGAGGCAAGCGTACTTTTTCCGGAACCATTTGGGCCCATAATAGCATGTACTTCCCCTGGTTTAATATCGAGGTTAATTCCTTTTAAAATTTCTCTTCCGTCGATGTTTGCGTGTATATTCTTTACTGATAGCATAATTCTTATAATTTTTTTAACCTACACTGCCTTCCATGCTGATGGCTAGTAGTTTCTGTGCTTCAACGGCAAATTCCATTGGCAGCTGATTCATTACTTCTTTGGCAAAGCCGTTTACAATAAGAGCCACTGCGGTTTCTGCATCAATGCCTCTTTGTTTGCAATAAAAGAGCTGATCTTCTCCAATTTTTGAAGTAGTTGCTTCATGCTCTACAATTGCGGTTTTATTTTTAACTTCTATGTAAGGGAAGGTATGTGCCCCGCATTTATCGCCTAGCAGTAAAGAGTCGCACTGCGAATAATTACGTGCATTAGTGGCTTGTTTGCTGGCTCTAACCAATCCTCTGTAACTGTTTTGACTATGTCCGGCAGAGATTCCTTTAGACACTATTCTGCTCCTTGTATTTTTACCAAGGTGAATCATTTTTGTACCTGTGTCGGCCTGTTGATGGTTGTTTGTAAACGCCACCGAATAAAACTCACCTATAGAGTGATCTCCTTTTAGGATTACACTAGGATATTTCCAGGTAATTGCTGAGCCTGTTTCGACCTGTGTCCAGGAGATTTTAGAATGATCGCCCTTACACATGCCACGTTTAGTTACGAAGTTGTATATACCGCCCAAGCCATTTTTGTCGCCAGGATACCAATTTTGTACAGTTGAGTATTTGATTTCTGCCTTTGTATGGGCAACAAGTTCTACCACAGCTGCGTGCAACTGATTTTCATCACGCATCGGGGCGGTACAACCTTCCAGATAGCTTACGTAGCTTTCATCTTCGGCGATAATTAAGGTACGTTCAAACTGACCCGCATTTTCTGTATTGATGCGGAAATAGGTTGAAAGTTCCATTGGGCAACGGACTCCTTTAGGGATATAGCAGAACGAGCCATCGGTAAATACCGCAGAATTTAACGCTGCGAAATAGTTATCCGTCATAGGTACTACCGATCCAAGGTATTTTTTTACCAATTCGGGATGTAGCTGTATAGCTTCGCTGATTGAGCAAAAGATAACCCCGATTTCCGAAAGTTGTTCTTTAAATGAGGTAGCAATAGAAACGCTATCCATTACCACATCTACAGCTACTCCTGTAAGTCGTTTTTGTTCGTTCAGAGAAATCCCAAGCTTCTCAAATGTAGCCAGCAACTCCGGATCGGCCTCATCAAGGCTGTTCAGCTGCTTTTTAGGCTTAGGAGCCGCATAATATATTATATCCTGATAATTGATTATAGGGTACTTAACATTTGACCATTTTGGTTCCTCTAGCTTTAACCAGTGGTTATAAGCTTTAAGTCGCCAATCCAGCATCCATTCCGGTTCGTTCTTCTTATTCGAGATAAGTCGGATGGTGTTTTCGCTAAGGCCCTTGGCAATTACGTCTGTATCTATGTCTGTTACAAATCCGTATTTGTATTCGGTTAATACGGCCTGTTCCAGAGTATCTGGTTTTTCTTTCATGATAGCCTATATTAATTGTTGAAATATTAATATATATCAAAGATACGGGGTATTTACTATTTGTACAAAATAGTATAAACAGCGTAATGTAATAATTGACAAACAGATTAAGAATTATGACTTTACAAATTATTTGTAATTTTATGCTAACAGCTGAGTCAAACAAATAGAATGAATTGCAAACTGGTACAGCCGCCTGATTATCTTAAAAGATATGTTCGCTACTTCTGGATTTTAGAGGGCGGAAATAATGGTTGCGCACCTACAACATTTGTTGCACTTCCAGATGGGTGTCCGGGAATGATTTTTGGACAGGCAGAGGAGGGGACCTTTTCGGAATCTCATGATTACAAATTGCCGGAAGTGTTTTTATACGGACAAACAACTAAACACACGGAAATCCGTACGGCAGGAAAATTCAATACTATTGGGGTCTACTTTTATCCGGATGCAATAAAATCTATATTTGGGTTTAGTGCTGTTGAAATTACAAATACTTGTTTAGATGTAGATCTGACATCAAAAAAGACGGATTACAACTTATCAGAAAGACTTTTGAATGCCTCATCTCAGGCTCATCAAATAGAACTTATCTCAGGCTACCTGATTAATTTGATTGCTAAAAACAGGAATGTTCCTGATGATTTAACACAGCATGCCGTATCTAAAATGATCAGTTCAAATGGTAATATTACCTTAAAAGAGTTGCAACAGGATTTAAGATTATCTGAAAGAAGTTTTGAGCGGAGGTTTAACCAGCATATTGGTGTCAGTCCGAAATTGTTTTCCAGAGTATGTCGTTTTCAGGCATCTTTAAGTCAGCTGAGAAATAATAAATATAATATCCTTACAGATGTAGCTTTTGAAAATGGCTACGCCGATCAATCTCATTTTATCCGTTCTTTTAAAGAATTTACAGGATTCAGTCCTGAGCAATATCAAAAACAATCAAACGAGCTGGTTGAGAATTTTCCTGAGCTCATTAAATAGCCCATTTTTTATTTAAATAATATTTAGTGTCGGTTTTGTTCTATTCATGGTTTTGTATAGCTCATAATTTTGGTAAAAAAAGAAATTATGATAGCAATAACAGGAGCAAACGGAAACCTTGGTAAAGCAACTATAGGTTTTCTATTGAAAAAGATTAAGCCAGAGCAAATTGTGGCGATAGTAAGAGATCCAAAGAAAATGGAGGATCTAAAAAATTCAGGTATTCAAATTCGCATTGCCGATTATGATGATCTTGAATCGTTAAATGAAGCATTGAAGGGAGTTGATAAGCTATTGCAAATATCTGCAATAAGTATAGGCGATCAGGGTGTTAAAGAGGAAGCTAATGTGGTTACGGCCGCAAAACAGCAGGGCGTGCAGCATATTGTTTATACTGGTGCTGTAAAGCCAAAATTGGATGCGTACTTTATGGCAACGCAACAATGTTTGGCAACAGAAAAGGCTATTTTGGATTCAGGAATACCGCATACCTTTTTTGGCAATAGTTTGTATATGGAAACTATTCCAATATTTATTGGCGAGGCATTGGAGCATGGCAATATTTACTATCCGGCAGGTAATGGAGCCGTAAGTTTTGTGTCGCGTGTGGATATTGCTGAGGCGCTAAGTAACGTACTTGCAGGTAATGGCCATGAAAATAGGCGGTACGAAATAACGGGTTCAAAGGCTTATACTTTTAAAGATGTAGCTGCAATTTTAACAGCGGAAAGGGGGATAGAGGTTTCTTATGTGAATATCCCTAATGTTGTTTTAGCTGAAGAGCTGGATAAGTTTCAAATGCCGGATGAGCAGATAGTCTGGCAGTTGAGTTTGGCGGATAGCATTAAAGCTGATGAGTTTTCTTATGTAGATGATACACTAGAGGAATTATTGAAGCGCAAACCATTTGAGCTTAAGGAATATCTAAGAAATCTTTAGTAATTTATGGAAAAGTTAAATCGTATGATCTCGTTAACAAATATAGTATTGGTGCTTGCGGGCACCACAACTGCGCTGATGGCCGGATTGTTTTATGCCTGGTCTTGTTCAGTGAATCTGGGTTTGGCAAAGCTGTCGGATGAAGGGTATTTAACTGCAATGCAAGAAATTAACAGAGCGATATTAAATCCGGTATTCTTTGCCGGATTTTTTGGAGCATTGGTGCTATTGCCATTAAGCGCATACCTGCATTATGGTCAACCTGTTCAGCTTAAGTTCTGGTTATTGGTTGCTGCGGCTTTGTGTTACATTATAGGCACTTTTGGCGTTACTATTTTTGGTAATGTACCACTTAATAATGCATTGGATACTTTCGACCTGAAATCTGCAACTGCGGAAGCCATGAGGTTGCAAAGGAGTGGCTTCGAGAACACATGGAACTATTTAAATACCATCAGGGCCGTTGCCGCTACTATGGCCATTGTGTTGGTAATAATTGCTTGTTTGTACCCCCACGGGGCGCAAACAAGCAACTAATAATGAGAGTTGTTATATCGTTTTTGGTGTATATACTTTGATTACACCATCGTTTTCACTGCTTACTACCAATAAGCTTTTTTTGGTAGGACTATTTTTTGCAGAAATAAATAGTACTCCTTCAGGTGCATCACCACATTTTAAAAGCTGTAAGAAAACTGGTTTAACCGGATTAGTTACATCATATACTGCTACTGCATCGGCTCTTTCCATACCTACAAAGGCAACTTTTTTGGTTCCAACGGTTCCAATTGTTATTCCTTCGGGCTCAACACTTTTGTCGTCGCTTCTGCCATCATCATATGTGTTGTTAGTGGCGCATTTAGCATCCAACTCATTTTTGCTGTCGAAAATCTGACTTCCATTATTACCATTCCAAACACTAAACGAACGGGATCCTAATGAATATAATGCATCGAAAACTCCATCACCATTAGCATCTCCCAGGGTTGTTGTAATGTTTAAACGACCAAGTTTACCATCTTTTCTTAATTCGGCAGCATTTGGGAAAGCTGTAGGATCAAGCACAATATCCTTTACTCTTTTTATTTCTGAGAAGGCATCATATTCTCTTGCATCACCTTCGTTGGCAGTAAATAAGTATGGAGTTCCGTTTTGCTCAAGTACGGCAATAGCATCTGGCATATAAATGCCCTTTACAGGCCATTTTGCGGGAGCAAAGCCACTGTCTTTATCGCTCGGATCTATTTCGTTACCGTCAGTATTGTAATCTTTAAAACCAAGCGGGAATATATTAGTGATGGTTTTAGAAGCGATATCGATTTTAGCTATTGCATTGTTCTCTTGTAAAGTAACCCATGCAGTTTTTGAATCGTCAGAAACTGTAATGTATTCGGGCTCTATATCATTTACAAAGCTTTTGCCCATGCCAAAGATTCTGAACCCTTTGGTTGTTAATGCAGCTTGTTGACCTATCATAGACGAGAAGTCGATGGTTGTTACCGCGTAATTGTCATTAACAGATATTATTGAGATTGTACCAGCCGGATCACTTGTATAATCGGTATCAGGTTCTCCTTCATTTGCGGTTAAAATGTATTTTCCATCAGGAGAAAAGGTAACCATATCTGGCAACGCACCTACATTAATTTCACTGATTTTACTGTGGTCGGTGGTTTTAAATACGATAACCTTACCGTTTGCTTGTTTGTTGTTAGCCTGGATAGCTGCAGCTAGTTTGCCATCATGCACTGCAACACTGTTAACAGCACCTCCATATGGAGTAACACTTATAAAACCAGTGGCTTTCATATTTGATGGATTTGCAAAATCAACAACCTCAATTCTATTAACCTGATTTGGCTCGCCTTCATTTTCATTTTTTACAACAAAGAGTTTGTTTGTTGCAGGGTCAAATGCAGAGATTTCAGCTGCGCCAAGTTCTCCGATATCAAGAGATCCAATCTCAGCATAAGTGGCCGGATCTTCATTTAAAACAACCTCCTGGTCTGTTGATGGCTTCTCTTTTTTACAGCTGAGTAAACCAATTACAAGGAAACTAAATAGTAGCATTCTTTTCATGTATCGTATATGTTTAAGCAGCGAATGTATTGGTAGAAGATTACTATTGTCTAAGTATAAGATTATGTTATTGTTAAAATAATTTTAGATGTTGTCCCTATTTGGTTGTTCTGAAATGTCTTTGTTTTTAATTACGCAATCACATTTAAACAATGGAAAATCAAAAATCCACCAGACCCCTTAGAATTGCACTTTTGTTATCAGTTCTAACTTTCCTGGCTTTTGTACCAAAAGGGCAGGATCCTATTGAGAGATTAGTAGGCACATTAGAAAAATGGGTAGAAACTAATCCACAGGAAAAAGTGTATTTACATACCGATAAGCCGTATTATGCATTAGGCGATACCATTTGGTTTAAAGCCTATGTAACAGTGGGCAGCAGGCACCAGCTATCCGCTTTAAGCGGAGCAGTATATGTGGAGCTGATAAATGAAAGAGATTCAATTGAAAAATCTTTAAAGCTACCTCTTACAGCGGGCATGGCAATGGGCAATTTTGATTTAAGTGAAGAACTTAAAGAAGGGAATTATCGGATAAGGGCTTATACACAATGGATGCGAAATGCCGGCGAAGATTATTTCTATGACCGCACTTTTATGGTGGGCAGTCCGTATAGCAATGAAATTACTTCTAAAATAGATTATAAGTATAAAGTTATTGATAGCAAACCAGCAATAACTGCTCAGTTGAATTATAGTGATGATGATGGGAAAGCGATTTCGGGGAGAGTGGTTAGCTATAGGGTTGTATCAAATGGTGAAGCTGTAATCGCAAAAACTGTAAAGACTGATGCTAATGGGAATATTTATATAGATATCAAGAATGATAAGCCTGAGAACTTACGAGGAGCTTATATACAGACTACTATAGAGGCGGATAGTAAATTAAAGATTACTAAAAACTTTGCAATAAAGGCCGGCTTTTTACAAAGTGATGTTCAGTTTTTTCCAGAAGGAGGGATACTGATAAACGGAGTTGCTTCCAGAATAGGTTTTAAAGCCTTGGGGATGGATGGAAAGGGTATTCTTATTAAGGGGAGCATAATAGATGAGCAAGGTAACAGTGTTGCTGATTTTGAAAGTGAACATGCCGGGATGGGAACGTTCAAATTAAAACCCCAAGAGGGAAAAACCTATACTGCAAAAGTAAAGTATCCTGATGGTTCTGAAAGCACTATTGCTTTACCTAAAGCAGAAAATACAGGTTTTGTACTTGCAGTTTATCAACCAAGTAAGGATAGCATATTGGTGAGAGTTAATTTGTCGCCGGTAGCGGTTACACCAGTAAATGTTAGCCTTATTGCGCAGACGGGTGGAGAGACAATTTATGCTACACCCCTTAATATTACCAAATCCATGACCTCTATTTGGTTATTGAAGAAAGATTTTCCGACAGGAATAGCTCAGTTCACTTTATTTAATGAAAGTGGAGAGCCGCTAAACGAGAGAGTTGCCTTTATAAAGAACAAGGACCAGATGAAGCTGGAAATAAGCACGGCAAAGCAGAGCTACAAATCGAGAGAAAATGTGAGTGTTGGGCTACAATCTTTTAATTCAAAGGGTAAGCCGGTGGCAGGAAGTTTCTCGGTTACAGTGGTCAACGAAGATAAAGTGCCTCTGGACGAAAGTAATGAACATACAATACTATCTTCAACATTGCTTACTTCAGATATTAAAGGATACATAGAGCAACCCAATTACTATTTTACTGCTGAAAATGAGTCCGTTAATAAGGCACTAGATAACTTAATGTTGACGCAAGGCTACAGACGGTTTACCTGGAAAGAAGTTTCAAGTGGCTTGTCGGTTAAACCGAAGTTTATTGCAGAAAAATTAGGAACTGTGATCTCCGGAAAGGTAGTATCCCTTGCTAATAAACCTGTAAGTAAAGGGAAAGTAACCTTAATGTCTATGAGGGCTGGCATATTGGAAGGCACAACGACTGATACGGCCGGAAGGTTCAAATTTGATCAGGTAGTGTTAACTGATAGTGTGAAATTTAATATACAGGGACGAACCGCAAAGAACAAAAATAAAGTAGAAGTTATTCTTGACAGCATTCCTGTGCAAAAATTAAGTAAAAACAAAAACCTGCCGGATGTAAATACAGACATTACGGGTACCACTAAAGCCTATTTGGAAAATGGAAGAAAGCAGGAAGAGGTATTGGTTAAAATGGGTAAGCTGGATAGGGTGCAGAGATTACGGGAGGTAAAAATCAATGCAAGAAAAAATAGAGTTGAAAGTTATTCGCCCCAAGGTGCGCTGGTAATTCCTGAAGGGCATGCAGATCAAACCTATATCATCGAAAACCCCCAAATATGTGCAAGTTTTAGGGACTGTATTGAAGGAAGACTAAACGGGATTCAATTTAGAGAGTATAAAACAGAATACGAACGGAATATTTTTTATCCTCATTTTCTAAATACAGATTTGATCCCTCCAGTTTGGATGCCTATGCAGGTTATTTTAAATGGTCGAAAACTTAGTTTTAGTGAAGCAGCGGATATATTTGAGGGGAACTCCCTAGACGCTAAAGATGTTGCTAAAATTGAGGTTGTTAGGCAGAATGCTGCTTTAAAATCATACCTGAATGGAGCATCCTTGCTAATTACCACCTATAAATCCATGAAAACAAAATACGATCCAAGCATGGTCAATTTTTTACCAAGGGGTTTTAATAAAGCACGCGAATTTTATTCGCCAAGGTATGATCGCCCGGGTTTGAATAATCAGGTTCCTGATTTTCGTTCAACTATATATTGGAATCCTAATGTAAGAACTTTTGATGCAGGAAAAACCACTTTCGACTTTTTTAATGCAGATGGACCAGGGAATTATAAAGTGATTATTGAGGGGATTAATGCTGCCGGGGAGTTGGGCAGACAAGTTTACAGGTATAAGGTTGAGGGTGATGAATTTCAGGCTCAGCAACCACCATCGCATAGCGCAAAAGATATAGTTTCTGCATTGCAGAATTTTCATCATAAACTGCCAGAAGAAAAGGCTTACCTGCACACAGATAAGCCTTATTATAATCTTGGTGACACGATTTGGTTTAAGGCTTATTTGTTTGATCCTTCCTATTTGTCGGCTTCACAAAAAAGTGGGATATTATATGTTGAGCTTAATGATGATAGTGCTGAGGTAGTTAGAAGAATAAGTATCCCTATGAAGGAAGGTTTGGGCTGGGGACAGATTCCGCTACCTGCAAAGATTTTTCATGAAGGGGGATATACTTTACGGGCTTATACCAATTGGATGCAGAACTTTGGAGATGAATATTTGTTCAACAAACGCTTCTATTTGGGTAAGCCTAGTCAGAATACATGGCTGGTGAAATCGCAGGCAGCCGTTAATAAAGTTGCAGATAAGGATCAGGTTAAAGTAAATATTAACCTGATGCGTACAGATAAAGTTGCTGTTGGATTGCGTGATGTAGGGATTAGAGTGATGGAGGCGGATAAGCTGCTCTTTAAGGATCAATTAAGAACTACTAATGAAGGTGATCTGGCTTTGATGTTCAACCTGAAGGAAAAGGCAGATGGCAAAAATATAAGAATAGAGATTAATAGCCTGACTAAAAATGACGGAAATCAGATTCTAATTGTCCCCTTGAATATTAATCGAGAGCAAAATATTGATCTGCAATTTCTACCAGAGGGTGGAGCGCTTGTAGCGGGACTAAAATCAGTTGTTGGGTTTAAAGCACTTGCCGAAGATGGGAAAGGAGTGAGATTTGAAGGTGATGTGTATGATAGCAAAGGGAATACCATTGCCTCAATTGCGAGTTTGGTTAATGGAATGGGGTCATTTGAATTTGTACCTAAGGAGGGCGAAATATATTCAGCGAGATTAAATAGACCAATGGAAATGGATAAAAGCTATCCGTTACCTTTGGTAAAACCTGCAGGAACTAGTTTGCATGTGATTAATGATAAGCAAAGTGATTCTCTTGTAGTCAATGTAATGGCTACTCCGGGTGCCATTAATCCTGACAGTATTTATTATTTAGTAGGGACTTCCAGAGGAATAGTTTGTTACGCGGAACAGGTAGATTTTAAGAAACCAAAGCTGATTGTAGATAAAAGTAAATTTGCTACAGGCATTGCACGGTTTACATTGTTAAAAGAAAAGCAGCCTTTGAATGAACGTGTGGCATTTATTGATCATCAGGATCAGGCTAAGATTAATGTATTGCCTAATAAAATGTCCTTCTTACAAAGAGATAGTGTTGGATTATCTATAGAGGTGAAAGATGTAAATGGCAATCCTGTAGTGGGAAGTTTTTCTTTATCAGTAACCGATGATTCGCAGGTTAGAGCAGATAGTTTAGGTAATCATGATATTGAAGTCAGCCTGTTGTTAAATGCAGGGTTAAAAGGCACTGTAGAAACCCCCGGGTATTATTTCAATAAAAGGGATAAGCAAGCCTGGACAGCACTTGATAATCTTATGCTTACCCAGGGATGGACAGGGTATAAGTGGGACGATGTATTTAATGAATCCGTATCGCCTAAATTTGCTGCTGAGAAGGATTTTAGGGTGACAGGTAGAGTTACCAATATTTTGAAAAAACCGGTGTCTGGAGCTCAAATGCTAATCTCTTCACAAAAGCCATTTTTTATTACTACAGCAATAACTGATCAACAAGGAGGATTTATATTCACCGCTTTGCCCCAAATAGATTCCGGATCATTTTTTATTCAGGCGAGAACCCCAAAGGGTAGAACTATGAATTTTGGCGAAGTGGAAGTGGATCGTCAAAAGTTTCCTCCGGCCCGCGAAATGTTTCGAAATAAGATGATGCCTTGGTATGTAAATACTGACACTACCCAATTGAATTACGTCAAAAATAAAGCTATTCTATTAAAAGAGGAAAGGCTTGGTGCAAGTGGTATTGCATTAAAAGAAGTGAAAATTATAGATAAAAAGTTAATCAAGGGCTCTTTTAATCAGAATGGGCCTGGTAAAGCTGATTTGATTTTTGATGAAAAGGATATCAAAGAATCTGGTGTTATGAGTTTGTATCAATTGCTCAAGCAAAAGGTTCCCGGATTTCGGGTAATCAACGAGGATGGTTTTGCAAAGATTAAGATGAATCATTATGATGTAACTATTACCGTGGATGGAAGAGGTATACCATTATTTTATAGCGACATTCCTGATCCAAGAGTGGATGACATTAAACAGGATTTGGAGGATCTTAAAATAGCAACTTTTCGTGGTCTGGAAGTAATGTATAGCAGGAAATATACCGCTTCTTATAGTAGAGGAGGTTTTTCTGACGAAAGAAGGATTTCTGGTGTCGGAAAGGCTGATATGGCTGCTTTTGCAAGTAATTTTGGTGCTAATGGAGGGGTGATGCCTAATACCTCGAGAAGAGATATTGATGTTGCCTTTATAGAATTGACCACCTACAGTGGAGTTGGCTGGCATAGAATTAACAAACCTGATGTTGGTTACTACCGACCTCTGCCAATTATGTATCCTCAGGAATTTTACAGACCAAAGTATATTGCCGCTAATGTATCAGAGATGAATCCTGATCTTCGAGCTACCATACATTGGGAACCAAACGTTACCACCGATGCCCAGGGAAAAGCAAATGTCTCTTTTTACACCGCCGATATTCCTGGATCTTATACAATTACCATTGAAGGGAGTAATATGAACGGAGTTATTGGAAGCAGACGATATAAACTATTATTACCCAAACCAGTTAGCAAATGATTATCTCTTAATTTTTACACCTAATAAATATTCTCTTCACGATATTTTTTTATATTTATGAAATTCCAACCAACCAAACAAATTAAACCGTATGAAATTTAAAAACGCTCTTAAAATTGCTATTCCTGTTTTTTCAGTGCTGCTAGTTGCAGCTGCTTTTTCTTTTACGCAAAAGGACAACGATCCTGTAGAAAAACTAGTTGCCTCACTGCAAAAATGGACAGAAACTCAGCCACAAGAAAAGGTATACCTTCATACCGATAAACCTTATTACATGGTAGGTGATACCATTTGGTTTAAAGCCTATGTAACCATTGGCAGCAAACATCAGCTTTCGGCACTTAGTGGTGCGGTATATGTTGATCTTTATAACGAGGCAGATTCACTTGCAAAATCATTAAAGCTACCACTTATTGCCGGAATGACCAAAGGGAGTTTTGTATTGCCTGACAGCAGCTCACGTGACGGCAATTATCGGATAAGAGCCTATACACAATGGATGCGTAATTCGGATCCCGCGTTTTTTTATGATAAGATACTCAGAGTTGGTAATTCGGTTGCAAATACTGTTTTCTGTAAAATCAATTATGAATATAGCAAAGATGGCTCGAAAGATGTTGTAACTGCTGTGTTAACCTATTCAAATGATAAAGGGGAAGCCTTAAGTAACAGGAAGGTTGATTATGCACTTTTAGAAAATGGCTATGAAAAGGTGTTTAGCGGCAATAAAGAAACCGATAATTATGGGCAGCTAAAAATAAAATTACAAGGTGGTAAATCTGGTAAATTACAAGATAAGCACCTAACAGCCAAGCTTCAGACCAGGGAGAAAGAAATTGTGATAAAAGAGTTTGCAATCAAAAGCATATCGACACAAACTGATGTTCAGTTTTTTCCGGAAAGTGGTCCTTTAGTAAGTGGTGTTCGTACAAGGGTTGCATTTAAGGCAACGGGAACTGATGGATTAGGTGTTCCGGTTAAAGGAGTTATAATTGATAATGACGGCAAAGAAGTAGAAACATTTGAAGCAACACATCTTGGAATGGGACAGTTTAGATTAATGCCTGAAAAGGGTAAACTTTATCAGGCAAAAGTGACTTATCCTGATGGATCAGAAAAGTCTGTTAAGTTGCCTCCTGTTCTGGAAAGTGGATATGTTCTTTCTGTTTATAATAATACTGAAACAGATACTGTTCTTGTGCGTATTATAGCAAATCCTTCTGTACTTGAAAAGGGCAGCCAAACTGTTAGTTTGATTGCTCAATCGGGCGGTAGTGTAAGTTATGCAAGCAGTATGCCGATAGGTAAGGCACAAACATCTTTATCTATACCGGCAAAAGATTTACCATCTGGAATTACCCAGTTTACGTTGTTTTCTTCGACCGGAGATCCAATGAATGAGAGGATTATTTTTATCCAGAACAATGATCAGATGGATGTTAAATTATCGACAGCTAAAAAAGTTTATGCAGCAAAGGAAAAGGTTGAAATAGACGTAAGTGCCGCCAGTGCAAATGGAGCTCCAATTTCGGGCAATTTTTCGGTATCTGTAGTTAGTGAAGAGGCTGTTCCAGTTGATGAGGCTAAAGAAAATACTATATTTTCTCAAATATTGTTGAGCTCTGATATTAAGGGCTACATAGAGAAACCAAGCTATTATTTTAATAACCCTACTGAAGAAACCAAATCAAATCTTGACCTATTAATGCTTACACAGGGTTACAGAAGGTTTGTATGGAAAGATATAACCGCGGGTAAGCCATTTCAGCCTGCTTTTAAAGCAGAGAAATTAACCACTAATGTTACAGGAAGGTTATTGAGTTTGGGAGAGAAACCCATTGCCGGAGGAAAGATAACATTGATAAATAATAAATTAGGGGTGGTAATTGATACAGTGACCAACGCAGAAGGGTATTATAAATTTAGTGATCTGTTAATTACTAATGAAATCAGTTTCACCTTGCAAGGCAGAAATGCAAAAGGTGGCAAAAACGTAGAAATAAAGGTTGATAAAATTCGTGATCAGGACAGAACACCAAATATGAATGTTGGCGATCTGGATACTGATCTGGGTAAGTCATTGATGGCTTCTCTTGAGAATAGTAAAAAACAAGATGCGGAAATGGTGAGGAATGGACAAATGGGTCGGGCTCAACAACTTAATGAGGTTATAATTAGTGCAAAAAAGCGTAAAAGGCTATTTGGCTATGATCTTGTATTAGATGGACACGCAGATTTTACTTACAGGCCGAGTAATGTGCAGGCATTTGGGACACTTTTGGAGTGGTTAAGAGCTACGGTCACCAATGTTGAATTCAGATCGGCCGAAGCTGATTGCGGACCAGTTACCATGCCGTTTTCAAGAAATGAAAGGATGAAAGTATTTCTTGATGGTAGAGAAATTAATGATTGCGAGGTTCAGGATCTGTTTTATTTGGATCCATTAGATATTGATAGGGTTGATGTTGCTCGTACCAATGCTGCCATAATGAGTATGACCGGAGGACCTAGCTTATTTTTAGCAACGAAAAGAGGGATTGGAGTATTGCGTTCGGGATATACTCCTGAAGTAGTAAGTTATGCGCCAAGAGGTTTTAACCCTGTAAAGGAATTTTACGCTCCGGTTTATGATAGTAACAGTCGTATAACAGATCTAAGAAGTACGGTGTATTGGAATCCTGGTGTCTTAGTCGGATCAAATGGTAAAGGAAAGATTAGCTTTTTTAATGCAGATACAAAAGGTGTTTACCGTGTAGTTATTGAAGGTATTAATGGAGATGGATTACTAGGAAGACAGGTTTATAAATACGAAGTTAAATAATAAGTGTTATTTTTCTTGAATGGGTGTCCTCAATGGAGACTTCATAGTTGTCTTTGTATTTGATTGCAGGTATTTAATCATTTACTAAGACAACTATGAAATTGAAACGCTCCATTTTCCTATTTTGTTCAATAGCATTTATTGGCATGGTGGCTTTTACAGGCCGAGAAGAGGAACCCATTGAGAAACTTTTAGCTTCTCTCCAAAGTTGGGCAGAGAATAATCCTCAGGAAAAGGCTTACCTGCATACTGATAAGCCTTATTATATTGTTGGAGATACGATATGGTTTAAAACGTATGTGACTATTGGTAGCAAACACCAGTTATCAGCACTTAGTGGCGCTGTTTATGTAGAGCTGATTAATGAAGGTGATTCTATTGCTCAGTCGCTTAAATTGCCGCTTATGGCGGGGATGGCTAAAGGTAGTATCGTGCTTTCGGATACCGCTATTCGAGAAGGGAATTATCGCTTAAGAGCGTATACCCAATGGATGCGTAATGCCGGACCGGAATATTTTTATGACAGAACCTTTAGTGTGGGTAACTCTGCAGCAAATACTGTTTTTGCAAAAATAGATTACATCTACACACAAGACGAGGCAAATGCCAAAGTAAGTGCCTTATTAAGATACACCAATCAGAAAGGTGAGTCTTATGTAGGTAAACCTATCAGGTATGAACTAAGAAAAAGCTTTCAGATACTTGCAACCGGGGGTGGTAACACCAATGAACTTGGTGAAATCTCTGTGAACATTCCCGGCTCAAAACCCGGCGAAGTTTTGAATTCATACTTATTAACAAAGATTGCAATTGCCAAGGATGCAAATATTTTTAAATCATTTCCAATAAGAACAGCTTCATTAAAAACAGATGTTCAGTTTTTTCCTGAAGGCGGTGGTTTGGTTAATGGAGTAAAGTCCAGAATAGGATTTAAGGCTACAGGTGCCAATGGATTGGGCGTTCCCATAAAGGGAGTAATTATGGATAATGAAAACAATGAGGTGGTAGAGCTTGAAAGTAAACATCTTGGGATGGGATATTTTCAACTGATACCAGAGAAAGGAAAGAGCTATCAGGCGAAAATAACCTATCCTGATGGATCAGTAAATACCTTGAAGTTGCCAGATGCGCTTGACGATGGCTATGTGCTTTCGGTGTATAATAACTTAGAGACAGACATCATATTAGTAAGGGTAAATGCTGGAGGCCCTGCCTTGAAAAAGGAAGGTCAGATTGTTAGTTTAGTAGTCCAATGTGGGGGGGATGTTCAATACGCGGCTAGTATCGCTATTAATAAATCTACAACATCTATTCCCATTCCTGCCAAAGATTTTCCAACGGGGATTTTGCAGATCAGTTTATTCTCCAAAGAGGGTAATCCATTAAATGAAAGAATTGTCTTTTTACAGAGAAATGATTTGATGGATTTAAAAATTAATAGCTCAAAAAAGGAATATGATGTGCGGGAAAAAGTAGAACTGGATCTGGATGCTAAAGACGCTTTGGGCAAACCCCTTGTAGGAAACTTTTCAGTTTCAGTAATCAATGAAGCCGTAGTTCCATCTGATGAAACTCGCGAAAATTCGATAATCTCTCAGTTGCTGCTAAGTTCAGATATCAAAGGTTATATAGAAAAGCCTAATTATTATTTCTATAAGCCCACAGTTGAAACCAAAGCAAATCTTGATATTTTAATGCTTACCCAAGGATATAGACGGTTTGTTTGGAAGAATCTGATATTGGGCAAGCAAGTACCCCCAATATTTAAAGCCGAAAAGTTAGTCACAGACATTACAGGTAAGTTAGTTACATTAGGCAATAAGCCTGTAATAGGGGGTAAGGTTACTTTAGTAAATAACAAATTAGGTTTGATTTTAGATACCGTCTCAGATAAGAACGGATTATTTAAATTCAGCAATCTGCTCATTACCGAAGGAATTGATTTTACCATTCAGGGTAGGACTTTGAAAAATGGAAAAAGATTAGAGCTTCAGCTCGATAAAGTAAAGGAGCACGAGGCAACCCCCAATGCTAATATAGGTGACATCAATACAAATATTCCTTCAGTACTTAAAGCCTCAATAGAAAATAATATTGAACAGGATCTGGATTTGCGGAAACATGGAAAAGCTAGCCGATTGCAGCAACTAAGAGAAGTTCAAATAAGTGCGAGCAAAAGATGGGAGTTTGGAAATCATATCAATGAAAGCCAGGCCGATGAAGTGTATCGACCAGATAGTCGGCGACCATGTGCAACACTTAAAGAGTGTTTAGAAGAAATGGATAAAACCAGGATTTCGTTTGTCTTTAAAGATGGTAATTGGCTATTAAATGGATATTATGTTACATTAATAGACGATGTCTTGATTGAACCTGAAGATTATCAGAGCCTTTTATTATCTGATGTTTCTGATATAAAAAAGATCTATTTCTCCTATAACAGTAAGGTTATAACCGCAAGATTATTGTCTGGTTATATTGCCAGATTTCCTCCTGAAAAGCTTCCTTCTGTTATGGCAATTTATACTAAAAGTGGTAATTTTCGTCAAAAATATGATCCATCGGTAGTTTATTATGCTCCAAAAGGGTTTGCTTCGGTAAAGGAGTTCTATGTACCTAAATATGGTAATAACGAAGTTAACAACTCCCTTGCAGATTTAAGAAGCACTATCTATTGGAACCCTGCAACGGTTACTGATAAGGAAGGTAAAGCCAGGCTCAGTTATTTCAATTCAGATAACAAAGGAACTTACCGCGTAACTGTAGAAGGGATCAACGCAGATGGTTTACTTGGAAGACAGGTTTATCGTTATCAGGTTAAATAATTTCAATACCAGCATCCTTATATCGTTGTAGCTTGCCTTCCTTTGGATCTATATCTGTGATGATGGTATCTAACTCATTTGTTGCACAGATGTAGTAATTTTCAGCTGTATCCAATTTCTCAAATGTTGAAAGTGCAATAATATGTTTAGATGTTTCAACCATCGCTTTCTTCATCTGACTATCTTCATAATTTAAGCCTGTAACCCCAATGTTTAGGTCGATGCTGCAGATACCCAGAAAGCAAATATCGGCACGAACATTTTTAATGGCTTGTATGGCATCATGCCCCATTGTAGAGAAGGAGGATTTATTTAATCGTCCGCCTACAAAAATCACCTCTGCATTTGGGTGGTCTTCCAAGATATTGGCTACAGGGAAATTATTGGTTACTACGGTTATGTTAATTTCCTTAGGTAAGCCGGTTGCAACAGCTAAAGCTGATGTTCCGGCATCGAATATGATTACCTGGCCATCCTTAATGAATTTTAGGGCTTTGGCCGCAATTATCTCTTTATGGCCAACGTCGTAATTTTCTCTTTCTCTATAATGTCTTGGAATAGGAGAGTGCAAGACTGCTCCTCCGCGAACTGCTTTAAGCAAACCTTCATCTGATAATTCCTTAATATCTCTTCTTACCGTGTCTTCAGAAACATTTAATAGTTTACTTAAATCTCCTAAAAGAACTTTGCCTTCTTTAGTGATGTGATCTATTATCTGCTGTAGTCTTTCTGCCTTTATCATAATTTGTTTGCAATATTATGCAATATTAAGAAAATTAAATTGCAATATGTTGCAAAACATTGTATTTTTGTTGCAACTTCTTACAAGATATAAATAAATAAAATATGAAAAAAACAATAGCTATTGATATGGATGGTGTGCTCGCCGATACAGAGACCCATTTCATAAACTGGTATGAGAGAGACTATGGTGTTAAAGTAAATCGTAAAGACATGTTGGGAGTACTTGAATCGGAAGGGTTTCCTGATAAGACAGCGGTAAAAAGATTTGTTTATACGCCTGGATTTTTCAGGACAATACCTGTAATGCCAGGAGCAATTGAGGCGGTAAAAGAACTCATGGAAACTTACGATGTATACGTTGTTTCAGCGGCAATGGAATTTCCTCAATGTTTATCTGAAAAGCAAGAATGGTTGCAAGAATATTTTCCATTCATTAGTTGGAAAAACATAGTTTTTTGTGGCGATAAAAGTATTATTAATACAGATTACATGATAGATGACCATTGCAAAAATCTTGATTATTTTAAGGGCAAAACGATTATGTTTACTGCTGCACATAATGTTTACAAAACACATCATCAAAGAGTTGATAACTGGAATGATGTAATGGACTTGTTCGAGAAAGAAGAAGTACCTGCATAATAACCGGACGCAAACGTTTTCGATAATAAATGCGGTTTAGTATGCATTTAATCTTGTAAACAACATATATATTTAGTTTTTATACCATCTATTACTACAAAAGTAAATTACGGTATAAGGAAACTAAATATAATATGAGCCAAGGCAGTAAAATACACAGAATGACACAAACCATGAGGTGGTTTGGTCCTAAAGATCCGGTAAGCTTATCAGACATCAAACAAGCTGGCTGCACAGGAGTTGTTAGTGCACTTCATCATATTCCAAATGGAGAAATTTGGACGGTTGAAGAGATCTTAAAACATAAAAATCTAATTGAAACAGCTGGTCTTGAGTGGAATGTTGTAGAAAGTGTACCCGTTCATGAATCTATAAAAACTCAGGATAAAGGCTTTGAAAATTATATATCCAATTATAAGACTTCCTTAAAGAATCTGGCTTCTTGTGGTGTATCGGTTGTTACCTACAATTTTATGCCTGTGCTGGATTGGACAAGAACCAACCTTGCCTTTGAACTTGAAAATGGCGCTAAAGCTTTAAAGTTCGAAAAAGCAGCACTTGTGGCATTTGATGTATATATGCTGAACAGGCCAGATGCAGTTAATGATTACACCTATCAGGAACTTGAAAAGGGTAGATTGCGTTTCGAGCAAATGACTTCCGAGGAACGGTTAGTGTTGCAAAGAAATATTATTGCAGGCTTGCCTGGAAGTGAAGAGAGTTTCACCTTAAAACAGTTTCAGGACGCATTAGATAAGTATAAAGGAATCGATGAAGACGGACTTTCTCAAAACCTTATTCATTTTCTTTCAGAAATTGTTCCGGTTGCCGATGCTGCAGGAATAAAACTGGCTATTCATCCTGATGATCCACCTTATCCTATTTTTGGTTTACCAAGAGTTGTTAGTACAGCCGGGCAGGTTCAGAAATTATTTACTGCTGTTCCTTCATTAAATAACGGACTTTGCTTCTGTACAGGTTCTTTTGGTGTAAGAGCGGATAATAACCTGCCTGAAATGGTAGATGTATTTCGAGAAAGAATTCATTTTATTCATTTAAGGAGTACAAAAAGAAATGAAGCGGGTGATTTTTATGAGGACAACCATTTAGAAGGTGATGTAGATATGTATAATGTTGTAAAACAAATCATTTTGATACAACAGAAAAGACAGATTAGCATTCCAATGCGACCTGATCATGGTCACCAGATGCTTGATGACCTCAAGAAAAAAACTAACCCAGGTTATTCAGCCATCGGCAGATTAAAAGGCCTCGCTGAGTTGAGAGGATTAGAGTTCGGAATAATAAACCAGTTTTTAGATAAATAACATGATAGAAGGAGCAGTAATACCTGAAGATTTTTTGTTGAGCAGCAAAAAAGCGAAAATACTTTTTAATGATTATGCAAAAAACCTACCTATAATTGATTATCATAATCACCTGCCACCACAAGAAATAGCAGAAAATAAGAAGTTTGCTAATCTGACTGAGATCTGGCTGAAAGGTGATCACTATAAATGGAGAGGCATGCGTGCATTGGGTGTTAGCGAAGAGCTGATTACAGGAAGTGCTGCAGATCAGGATAAATTTATGGCCTGGGCAAGGGTGGTGCCTGCAACAGTTAGAAACCCCTTATTTCATTGGACGCATATGGAACTTAAAAATCCTTTTGGTATCAATTCTTTTCTACATGCTGATTCCGGTAAAAGAATTTATGAAGACTGTAATGCGTTGCTTACAAAAGATGAGTTTTCTACACAAGGATTGTTAAACCATTTTAAAGTTGAAATGGTTGGTACAACAGATGATCCTTGCGATGATCTTAGATATCATAAACAGTTAGGTGAGAGTGATTTTTCAGTAAAAGTAAAACCTTCGTTCAGACCAGATAAAGCTTTATTGATTGATAAGGCAGTTCAATTTAAGGATTATGTAAAACAGCTTTCTGCTGTTTCAGGAATTGCTATAACAGATGTTGATGGGTTAATCGCGGCTTTAAGACAGCGTGTTGATTATTTCGCTGCGCATAATTGCAGTGTTTCTGACCATGGATTAGCTACTTTGCCTGCGACATATAACTTAACTGACGGGGAGAGAAAGGAATTTATCAGTTTCTTAAAAACCGATGGTGCTGTGTTTTCTAATCCGGACGCTTTTGCCGGTTATGTTTTAACGGAATTGAGCAAATTATATCATGAAAAGGATTGGGTACAACAGTTTCACTTGGGCGCAATTAGAAATAACAACCTTGGAATGTTCAATAAATTAGGTGCTGATACGGGGTATGACTCTATAGGAGACTTTAGACATGCTGAAAGATTGTCAGGATTTTTAGGCAATCTGAGTGTAACTGATCAGCTTACTAAAACCATTATTTATAATCTTAATCCTGCAGATAATGAGGTTTTTGCAGCTATGACTGGTAATTTTGCCGATGGAAGGATGAAAGGTAAAATGCAATTCGGTTCTGGCTGGTGGTTTCTGGATCAAAAAGATGGCATGGAAAAGCAATTGAACGCATTGTCTAATATGGGGATGGTGAGCAATTTTGTAGGTATGCTTACTGACTCACGTAGCTTCCTTTCTTATTCACGACATGAATACTTCAGAAGAATACTATGTAACCTGTTTGGAGCAGAAATGGAGAATGGAATATTACCTAATGACGAGAAATGGATTGGGCAGATTATCAGCGATATCTGTTATTACAACGCTAAAGAATATTTTAAATTAGGCTAGGGTTATCCCTAGCCTAATAAAAATACGGTCATACTTTTTGGCCCGTGGGCTCCAAGTACTAAAGATTGTTCAATATCTGCAGTTTTTGATGGCCCTGCAATAAAGGATCCGAATCCATATTCGGCGTCACCTATTTTACTATAGGCGTCGTGCATGGTAGCAACAATGTCGGCTTTGTTTACCACAACAGCTAATTGCTGACAAATAAAGGGGACAACCCTTTGTTGCATCAGATCTTCGGTAACCCATAGCGCTGCGTTTTCGGCAACACCAAAATGGGCTTTAATTATAGCAAGATCAACATCTTCATAGCTATGCGGATCTTTATTCTCCCATCCCGATTCGGTTACTGAAGCAAGTTCAGGTAGAGTAGATATGAGTCTTTTTTTAGCTTTAAATTCCTGTTGAATGTATTGCGCGATTTCTTCAAAATTTGAAACTTCAACTATTGCTCCACCTATGGCAGATAGTACCGTTTTAAATTGTGTTATGCTTTCCATTCCACCTGGTACAGTAGTAAGGTCTGCCGGTAACGGCCTGGTGCCTGGCTGATTGATTTTTATTTTAGCCAGTATTTCTTCTCTGCTAGTCATTTTTATTATTTTGTTTATACCATTCTCCAAATGATTGTTTTGGAGACTCAGGCATTTCTCTGTGTTTATACCAAAGATTAAGTTTGTTGTTTACGGTGAAGGGGGCATGTTTTAAAACCCAGCGACCTGCTTTTCCAGCGATTTTATATATTGATGGATTTGATAATGTAAAATCCATTGCTTTCATGGCCATTGCCTTTTTTGGATCTGCATAACCTTCTTTAACAATTACCTGACGCCATTTATAAAGCTGTTCATGAATGTTTATTTTTACCGGACACACATTGCTGCACGACCCACAAAGAGTGGAAGCGAATGGAAGATCTGCATAGTTTTTCATGTCCAGGTTTGGAGCCAATATGGAACCAATAGGCCCTGCGATTGCAGTGTGATAACTGTGTCCGCCACTTCTGCGATAAACCGGACAGGTGTTCATACATGCCGCACAGCGGATACACTTAAGTGAGTTGCGGAAATCTTCTCTGCCAAGTTGTGTAGTCCTGCCATTGTCTACCAAAACGATGTGCATGGTCTGCCCTGGCCTTGGCTTTTTAAAATGACTGGAGTAGGTGGTAATGGGTTGTCCGGTCGCACTTCTGGTAAGTATCCTTAGAAATACAGAAAGATGCTTACGTAAGGGTACGATTTTCTCAATTCCCATACAAGCAATATGTACATCGGCAAGATGTGCACCCATATCGGCATTTCCCTCATTTGTACATACAACAAACTCGCCCGTTTCAGCTATTGCAAAATTTACTCCGGTGATGGCAGCCTTTCTGGTAATAAACTTTTCACGTAAATGATCCCTTGCTGCGGCAGTCAAAAATACCGGATCAGAGGCACCTTCGGGTGTGCCAAGATGCTTGTGGAACAAATCTCCTATCTCTTCCTTTTTCTTATGAATACAAGGAAGTACGATGTGGCTGGGTGGTTCTTCAGCCAGTTGCACAATACGTTCCCCTAAGTCAGTATCTATAACCTCTATGTCGTTTTTATGGAGATAATCATTTAGATGGCATTCCTCGGTAAGCATTGATTTGCTTTTAACAATGCGGTTTACGCCGCTTTCCTTTAAAATGGAATGAACTATTTTATTGTGTTCTTCACCATTGGCTGCCCAATGAACTTTTATGCCGTTCTTTTCGGCATTGGCCTCAAACTGCAAAAGGTAATCATGCAAGTTTGATAGAACATTGTCTTTTATTTGTGATGCGGTTTCACGCAAGGCTTCCCATTCGGGTAGACTGTTCGCAGCCTTATCCCGCTTGGCCCTCACAAACCAAAGCGTTTCATCATGCCAGTCTACACGCGCTTCATCTTTATTAAAGATATCTGATAATTGAGCGTGATCTTTTGCTCCTGTACTCATCTTATTATTGCTGGTTGTAGGTTTAAAATTCCTGTGCGTTTAATATCTCGGCAATGTGTATTACTTTCACATTGCTGTTTTGTCTGCGTAAAATACCTTCCATATGCATCAGGCAAGACATGTCTGCTGCAGTAATATATTCGGCACCACCGTTAAGATGATCTGCAACCCTGTCTTTACCCATTTTTACAGATACGGCTTCTTCAGCAACACAAAAAGTACCACCAAAACCACAGCACTCATCAGGACGCTTGAGATTAATCAGTTCCAGACCTTCAACCATATTTAGCAGGTGCAGTGGTTTAGAGAAAGGAGCCTCAACGAGCTCACTCATTTGCGCAAGCATTAATCCACGCTGCCCATGGCAACTTTGGTGTACACCGACTTTATGAGGGAAGCTTGCAGTTAATTTCTCCACTTTAAGTACATCAGTAAGGAACTCAGTTAACTCATAGATCTTTTTTCTGATTCCAAGGGCCTTGTCTTCGGCTTTATCGGCATGAAGATGATCCTTAATATGAAGTACACAGCTCCCGGAAGGGGATACCACGTAATCAAATTCAGAAAAGTTTTCTATAAATAAATCATTGCATCCTTGTGTGAGATGTTCAAAGCCCGAATTGGCCATAGGCTGACCACAACAGGTTTGCTTTGTGGGATAAACCACGTCGACTCCTAGTTTCTTCAATAAAGTTAAGGTTGCAATAGCGGCGTTTGGGTAGAACTGGTCAATATAACACGGAATAAAAAGTCCAACAGTCATGGCTAAAAGTATCTGATCTTATTTGGTTTAGGTTGTGCGTTCAAGCAAATATACAGTGCTCAGCGGTAAATATAATGTTATTAAGAATATTATGCAGATTAGTTTGCTATTTAGAACGGAAACGATTTCATATAATGATATTCATTCGACATTTTTTTGTAACAAAAAAGTTGGTAAGTCTTAGTTTAACCTAAATTACATGAACTACTTATGTGTTTTTATAATGTTTAAACCTTGCCGAATTAATTTGTTGGAATTTATGAAAACGTTTTCATATAATTGTAATATTGATTAGCTTGGTATATGGATTAGCTTAAATCAATAGCCTCATATAATATTAAAATGGCCAACCAAAAAAAGGTACAGCAAAATACAATTCTGGATATTGCGGAAGCGTTGAAGCTTTCGCCTGCAACAATTTCACGTGCGCTTAATGATCATCCCCATGTAAAGGAAAAAACAAAAAATGATGTACTAAAAATGGCTGCTCAGCTGGGTTATAGGCGCAATAATATGGCTTCAGGCTTACGCAGCAATAAAACACATACCATTGGACTTATTGTGCCGAGGATTTCAATGTTTTTTCACGCAGAGGTTATTACCACTATTCAGAATGGTTTACAGAAGTATGGATATAATCTGATCATATGCCAGTCTAATGACTCATTAGATATGGAAAAGGAACTAACAGAGATACTTTTGTCCTCAAGAGTTGATGGTTTAATTGCAGCATGTACGTTGGGTACCACAGATTTTAGCCATTTCGATAAGTTTTTGCAAAATGGTACACCAGTAGTTTTTTACGATCGCGTACCTTTAAATGAACAAAAAGCAACCATAATAAAAGGTGATGATTTTAGAGGAGGATACATCGCAACTTCACACCTCATTGAAACTGGCTGTAAAAAGATTGCTCATATTTCGGGGCCTTTAACTTCAAATTTATATCAGGACCGATCGGCGGGGTTTGTAAAAGCGATGGAACAACATAAGCTTTCTGTAAATGAAAACTGGGTGTTTCATCAGGAATTGACACATGCCAATGCGAGAGAAGCGATGCGAAAAATGTTTGAAGGGGATGTTGTGCCTAACGGTTTATTTACCGACAATGATACAAGTGCAATAGCAGCTCTTGAATTTGCGAGAGAAAAGGGAATTGATGTGCCTGGCGAATTAAAAATTATAGGTTACTCAAATGACCCCAGAACATCAATAATTACTCCTGCGATAACTACAGTAGAGCAGTTTCCTGACGAGGTGGGTAAAAAGATAGTTGAAGCCTTAATAAATTCTTTGAAGAATAATACCAATATAACTGATGAAAGAACAGTACCAATAACGATACCTGTTCAGTTAATTAGAAGAATGACAACCTAAAAACTAAATATTAAATAACATTGATGATGAGAAAACTATTTGTTGTAATCTGTTTTTTACTGATAAATAATGGCATGCTAAGCGCCCAAAGTAAGGACGGAAAAATGAGCCAATTGATTGACGAGCAATTTAAATTTGCTGATCAACAATACAAGGTGCTTGCCAAAAATGTACCTGCAGATGTAATGCCTAAAACCTATTACGAAAACACAGGTAAAGTAGAAACAAGTGATACCAAATGGTGGTGTAGTGGTTTTTTTCCTGGTACGCTGCTTTATATCTATGAGTATACAAAAGATGCTGACATTCTGAAGGAGGCTAAAGGACGTCTTTCTATTTTAGAAAAGGAAAAGCATTATACAGGTAATCACGATCTGGGTTTTATGATGTATTGCAGTTTTGGTAATGCTTACCGAATCCTGAAAGATCCTTCGTATAAAAAGACAATAGATACAGCCGCAGAATCTTTGTCAACACGCTTCCATCCCGAGGCCGGTGTGATCCAATCCTGGAATTCCAGCAAAAAAATGGCTGGTCCTGTTATTATAGATAACATGATGAACCTTGAGTTGTTAAGCTGGGTAAGTGACCATGGAGGTGATAAAAAGTACAAAGAGATTGCAGTTAGACATGCAAATTCCACCATTAAAAATCATTTCAGACCAGATTTTAGTTCCTATCATGTTATTGATTATGACATGAAAACAGGTAAAATTTTACAAAAAATAACCGCGCAGGGAGCTGCAGATTCATCTGCATGGAGCAGGGGACAGGCTTGGGGCTTATATGGTTACACCATGATGTATCGTTTTACTAAAAACAAACAATATTTAAATCAGGCAAAAAATATTGCCAAATTTATGTTAAATGATCGCAATATGCCTGCAGACATGATTCCTTACTGGGATTATGATGCTCCGGGAATACCAAATGCGCTTCGTGATGCCTCTGCGGGTGCGGTTATGGCTTCGGCATTATTGGAGCTCGCTCAGTATTCAGATAAAAAGGAAGGTAAACAATATGTGAGCGCCGCTGAAACAGCATTAAAAACGTTAGCCTCTGATGCTTATCGTGCAAAATTGGGTGAGAATGGGGGATTTCTGTTAAAACATAGCGTAGGTTCAATACCGCATAAATCCGAAGTTGATGTTCCGTTGACCTATGCAGATTACTATTTCTTAGAGGCATTACATCGCTATAAAAACTGGTATTTATAAAAATATTAATAAAAAAGATAAAACATGCAAACACATTTTGAAAGCCGATACGCTCTTAGTCCAAATGAAACAAAGCAAATGGTCACCGCGGATCTGCGTAAAAATTTTTTAATCCCCGAGATATTCGAGGCCGACCATATACATTTTACTTTGTCTCATTACGATCGCTATATAGCCGGAGGAATAATGCCCGTAAATGAAACTATACAACTTTCAAATCCTGATAGTTTAAAAGCTGAATACTTTTTAGAAAGAAGAGAGCTAGGGATTATTAACGTAGGTGGTAAAGGTACTGTTGTGGCCGACGGAGTTAATTATGATCTGGATTTTAAAGAAGCGCTTTATATTGGTAAGGAGACTAGAAATGTAACATTTGCATCTGCCGATAAAAAGAAGCCTGCAAAATTTTATATTAATTCTGCACCGGCCCATCATAAATATCCAAGTAAAAAGGTTTCAAAAGCTGAGGCAGAAATTGTTGAGCTCGGAAGTCCTGAAACAGCAAATCACCGCGTTATAAATAAACTATTGGTGAATAGTGTTTTGCCTACTTGTCAATTACAAATGGGTATGACTGAGTTAAAGAGTGGAAGCGTTTGGAACACTATGCCTGCACATACTCATGACCGTAGGATGGAGGTTTATTTTTACTTTGAAGTACCGCAAGGACAAAGTGTTTGCCATTTTATGGGCGAACCACAGGAAACCAGACACATCTGGATGCAAAATGAGCAGGCCGTGATTTCGCCTAACTGGTCTATACACTCAGGAGCGGGTACAAGTAATTATACGTTTATCTGGGGTATGGCAGGTGAAAATCTTGACTATGGAGATATGGATCATTGTGCAATTAATGAGCTTAAATAATAAAGAGATTATGAGAAAAGTATTTGCTTTATTATTGTTACTGCCCGGAGCATCATTCTTTGTACAGGCACAAACCAATGTGGTGAAAACAACCATTATAGTGAGTAATTCATCTGATATAGCGCGGGTAGGTGAGGTATTGTCTATTAACTGGGCTACCATTATCACAAAATATCCCGGTATTGATACTGCGAATTTCAAAGTATTAGATGCAGCTACCAAAAAAGAAATTCCTTTTCAGTTGGAACACAAAGGAGAAGTAGCTATACAGAATTTACTGGTACAAATTAACGTTAAAGCAAAAGGGACTGCTAAACTCCTAATAGTTGCAGGCAAACCTGCTGCTATAACTAAAAAGACATATGGTCGCTATGTCCCTGAACGCTATGATGACTTTGCGTGGGAGAACGATAAAGTTGCTAACCGCATGTACGGTAAAGCATTAGAAACTAGAAAGGACAATGCCTTTGGAATAGACATTTGGGTTAAAAGATCAAGTAAGCTGGTAATTAATGATTGGTACAAAACTGGTGATTACCATACAGATCATGGTGATGGAATGGATTATTATAGTGTAGGATTAACTTTAGGGGCAGGTGATATTGCTCCTTATGTTAATGATTCAGTTTACTATTCTAAAAATTATCATAACTGGAAGGTATTGGATAATGGGCCTTTGCGTACCTCATTTCAGTTAGGTTATGATGAGTGGAATGTGGCAGGTAAACTGGTAAAAGTAGTAAAAACAATATCTCTGGATGCAGGCTCTCACTTTAACCGTATACAAGCTGATTACACTTATTCAGACGGAGCGGATCTTCCTGCGGTAATAGGGATAGTTAAAAGAGCTGAGCCAGGGGTTATCCTAATGGATGAAAAACAAGGCATAATGGGTTACTGGGAGCCAGAGCATGGTGCAGATGGAATTACCGGGGTAGCAACGATTATTCCAGGTGGAAAGGTAAAAATGAATACCGATAAGGTTCATTTGCTAACCCATACTTTGGTTAAAGGCAAAGAGCCGGTTGTTTACTATAATGGCTCTGCATGGAGCAAGGGAAATGAAATTACTACTGCAAATGAATGGTTTAAACATCTGGACACTTTTAATCAGAAATTAAATCAACCGTTGAAGGTTAATGTTCAATAATAAATGATGTTTTAAAAAAGCACTAATCGTCATCTCTCCTGGCGCCGAGATGACGAGGTACTCTCTTAACAAAGAAAAAATGGCGATACTTGATTTATTTAATTTAAAAGGAAAAACGGCTTTAGTTACAGGGTGCAAAAGAGGTATAGGTAAGGCTATGGCAGAGGCCCTTGCAGAGGCAGGAGCCGACATTATTGGCGTATCCGCCAATTTAGAGCTATCAGGAAGTGATGTAGAAAAATCTATAACCTCGCTTGGCAGGAAATTCTACGCATATCAATGCGATTTTAGCAATCGCAATTCACTTAAACTATTTATTGATCAGGTAAAAAGAGATCACCCGATAATAGATATTCTTGTAAATAATGCAGGAACAATTTTAAGAAAACCTATATCCGAACATCCTGATGAGTATTGGGATGAAGTGGTCGCCGTAAATCAATCAGCTCCTTTTATCCTTACCAGGGAAATTGGAAAAGAAATGGTTTTGCGTGGACAAGGAAAGGTAATTTTTACAGCTTCTCTGCTAACGTTTCAAGGTGGCATTACCGTGCCTGGTTATGCAGCCAGTAAAGGGGCAATTGGCCAGTTAACAAAAGCTTTTGCTAATGAATGGGCAGCTAAAGGGGTAAATGTAAATGCAATAGCACCCGGATATATTTCAACCGATAATACAACTGCACTGAGAGCTGATGAGAACCGTAGTCGCTCTATTATGGAGCGTATTCCTGCAGGGCGATGGGGTGAACCAGAAGATTTTAAAGGTCCAATAGTTTTTCTGGCTACAGAGGCCTCATCTTATATGCACGGCACCGTGATGACAGTAGATGGGGGATGGATGGGCAGATAATGGTATAAAATAATTGAGTAAATGAATTTAAAAAGATTAATACTGGTTTGTAGTTTGCTGATTGGTTATCAAATCACAAATGCTCAGGAAGTATGTCCGATTATCCCTCAGCCAGTAAAGTTTGCTAAAACCGATGGCTCTTTTGTGCTCACTGGGCATACTCCTATACTTGCAGAATCTGAACTTTTAAAATCGGTGGCTCATTATCTTCAACAAGAATTACTGAAAGAGCAGGGTCTACCCTTAAGTGTTGCCAATACATCAAAAGAACCTGGGGTAAAATTAGTACTTACATCAAAAAAGAGCTCAGACATATACACTTTGGAAATCAATTCAAAAGGAGTTGCAATAACAGCTAGTGATGCTGAAGGGGCTTTCTATGGGGTTGTGTCGTTGCTGCAGATTGCCAGACAGTCGAAAAATTTAAAAGGTTCACTTTCGTTAGAAGGATGGAAGATACAGGATAGTCCTTTATACAAATGGCGAGGTTTGATGCTTGATGAATCAAGACATTTCTTTGGTGTAGCAAAAGTTAAATCTATTCTGGATTGGATGGCTTTCTATAAATTGAATCGTTTCCACTGGCACCTTACCGATGAGCCTGCATGGCGTATTGAAATTAAAAAATATCCGGGGCTGGCTCTAATTGGTGGCATTGGTGATTTTTTGAATGGAACTTTACCCTCACAGTATTATACGCAAGAACAGGTGAAGGAAGTAGTCGCTTATGCAGCCCAGAGATTTATTACTGTTATTCCAGAGATAGATATGCCGGGACATGCTTCTGCAGCGAACCGCGCATATCCAGAATTTAGTGGAGGTGGGTCTGAAGGACATCCTGAATTCACATTCAACCCTGGTAAAGAAGGTACTTATCAATATCTTTCAAATATCCTGCGCGAAACCAATGCATTATTTCCTTCAGGAATGATTCACCTTGGGGGCGATGAGGTAAGCTATGGCAATCAGCAATGGTCTACAAATGCGGATATTAAAACGCTAATGCAAAGTAAAGGACTGGCAAATGTTAAAGAAGTAGAAAAATACTTCATGAAACGTATGGCAGATTCGGTATACAGTATGAATGCGAAATTACTTGTGTGGGATGAGATGGCGGAAGTTGATCTCCCTAAAGACAAGACAATTATCTTCTGGTGGAGACATGATAAACCTGATATGCTAAATCTATCTCTTAAAAAGGGTTATGAAACCGTGTTGTGTCCGAGATTGCCATTTTATTTTGATTTTGTTCAGGATAGCACCCATAATTACGGCCGCAAATGGAGCAATAAATTATACAATGCATTAGAAAGCGTTTATTCTTTTTCTCAGGATAATTACTTAGATGGTTCAGTAAGTAAAAAACAGATCTTGGGCATACAAGCTGATCTATGGACAGAGACGATTCAAAGCGATCAACGATTAGATTACCTGTTGTTTCCGCGAATAACTGCACTTGCAGAAGCCGCATGGAGTAAAAACGCAAAGGATTTCCAAGCATTTATGCAGCGTTTAAAAAAGCATATGCCGCTGTTTCAGCAAGCATCAATTTATTATTATGATCCATTTAATCCTGCAAAGAATCCTGAACCTGTTAGAATAGGGACAGGGGTTAAGCGTTTTGATACTGGATTGTAAAGGTTTGCTTCTAAACTAAAAGAGCTTATCTCAATTTATTAGATAAGCTCTTTTAGTTTAATATAATGTGTTTATCACTTTAGTTTGTAGCGGTAAAATTAGTAGAACTTATCACCGTTTGTCCATTCGAAATCACAGTTATTTTCATTGTGCCAGGATTTAAATTGGAAGGTACGGCTACAGTGATTGTGTTTTCGGTGATGCTTGTAATCGGTGCTTCAATAGTGCCGAATTTAACAACAGTGCTATAATAATTCTGCGCAAAGCCCTCACCTTTAATCGTTACAATGGATCCAGCAACGGCAGATGTTGGTGTAAAAGAAGTAATAGCGGGTCCAAGCATTTTAAATTCTTTAGCTATTGTATATTTTTTTCCGGCAAATTCCAGATAAAGTTTTACATTCCCCGCATTAATTCCTCCTGGAACGGCTATTTTTAAATTTGTTGCGGAAGTAGCGGCGCCAGAAGAAGGTATAGTTCCAAAGTAAACATAATAACTCTGATCTTTAATAAAATTTCCTGTAATATCTATTTCCATACCAGGAGCACCTGATGCAGGCGAAAAATTAGTAAATGCATAAGAAAGGACTTTAAGCTTCTTAGGTGCGGTTACCGTATTTGGACCTGATTTAAAGGTAATTGTATAATCACCTGCTGACAAGCTTTCAGGAACGATCATAGTAAAACCACCTTGATAATCAGGAAAAACTTGCGCATCCGTGCTTCCAATAGTAGCAGTAGGCATCCCTTGATTATGTTCGAAATTGCCTGGGAAATTATTACCGGAAATTGCAACTGAAGTTCCGGGTAAAGTGACCGCTGGATTCAGGCCAGTTATTACTGGAGGAGTAACTGTAAACTCGCCTGGTAAAACAAATTTTTTATCGGCTAATCTTACTGAAACTTCTGATTTCACCTCAACAGTAGAAGGCACGGATATTTGAGGGATGCTTCCATATAAGGTATTTACCTGTATGTTTCCAAAAAATATACTAAAAGTACTTGGGTAATTATAGTAGTCAGGAAGATTGTCACCCGTAAAAGTAACCAGTGTACCTATTGGTCCTGATTTTGGAGAAAAATCTTTAACATTGGCGTATATAGTAAAACCATTTGAAACTGAAACCTTCTGTCCGCTAATGCTTACTTCTATACTAAGCTGATTACCATGTCTTGCTTGAATCCCTTGAGGTATCTCAGCTACAATTTCTGTATCGGAAGTAGATAGTACTTTGGCCTTTATGTTATTAAAGGTAACTTCAATTGCGCTATCGGATTCTATATAGAATTTTCCGGTAATCTTAACCTGATCTCCCACTTTTCCGGAATTTGGACTAACATTCCCAGCCTGTTGAGTAGGTAGGTTTATTTGTATAGTTTTCCCTAATGCAGTTCCTTTTTCATCTGTTATATAAGCCCTGACAAAAAGGGTTGATTGATAATATGGACTATTTAGGCTAAGGTTACGGACTTCCTTTGTAAATTCTCCTTGAGGTACATCTTTACCTAAAGAAACTTTTGTTCCTTTTACATCACTAACATCTGATGTTGTACTGTATATAAAACCGTAGTCAGAAGGATTAAAATTACCTTTACTAACAATGTTGCCAATAAAGGTTGCAGCGTTTGGCGCCAGTGCAGTCGCTGATAACGTTTGAATTTCCGGACCGGTAAGATTGTCTTTTTTGCAGCTTTGAAACTGAAGTAAAGAAATTAAAGTAATCGCTATTAGTAATATATTCTTTTTCATATCGAGTTCCGTATTAAAATGAATAGCCAATACGGACGCCATTTATTAGTGTAGGGCCAAATGTTGATGCAGATTTCTTTCCTGTATCGTTGAAGTTGGTAGTCGGTTGCCCTGTGCCAGTATTTTGTCCCGTAACTGTGGTTCGAATATTTTTATATTCAGTTTTTGATAAGTTAAAATTGAACTCATAACCAAAAAAGAAATCTTTGGCAATATAAAAATCAAAGCCTGTAATTAGATTGATGCCATATCGAGTGTATGCATTTTCTTGAAGTTGAGTGTAATAGCTCTGATTGTTTGGTAAATAGATTGTCTCGAGCCAGCCATTTTTAATGGATGTAGAAACGCCATTGTCCTTAATTTCCTGATTTGCAGATTTACTGCTTACCGAAATATCTGCAGCGATGTAGGGGGATAAGCGCCTGGTGCCTTTGAAATGTTTTTCAACACCGAAATTAAGTCCAATTAAAGTGCTTTTTCTTTCATTTTTAACAAAAATACCCTGTGGCCCGTAGGGATTATTTACGTTTGCGGTTGAATCCTTTTGACTTGCGTGAAAACCTAGTCTTAAAGCAATGTCGGGGCTAATAAAATATCTTACCTTAATCTGATTAAGAGAGTTGTTTAAGCTTAAGTTTCCTTTAAAGGGATTGAAATTAAGTTCTGTAACTATTGCACCTGTAGTTGGCTTTAGAGATTGGGTAGTTTTATCAACAGTTGTGTAAGATAGATCAGTTATAACTGTGTCAGTTTTAACTTTTGGCGTTTGGGCATAGCATGCCGTTGTAGCAATTGCAAGCGCAATTGAAAAGAGCGTTTTCTTCATGTCGTTAATTTTTACGCAAAAGTATAAAACAATTTGCTCAATATTATTTTCTGGCGCTATTTAATTTAATTGTAAACTTTTAGGGCCTAAGCCCAATATTTGCAAAACTGTTGCGTAGTATCAATATTAATCGTATTTTTGCCCGGCAAATAGTAACTCATAAATTATTTGCTATGCAACTCGATCCCAATAAATTTATCGCCGAAGGACTAACATACGATGACGTATTATTAGTACCAGCTTACTCTGAAGTTCTGCCACGTGACGTGGATACAGGGAGTTTCCTTACAAAAAAAATACGTATTAATGTTCCTGTAGTTTCTGCTGCAATGGATACTGTAACTGAATCTGGATTGGCTATTGCCATTGCCCAGGCTGGTGGTATCGGTATGCTTCACAAAAACATGAGCATCGAGCGTCAGGCAGAGGAGGTAAGAAAAGTAAAACGCTCAGAAAGCGGAATGATCCAGGATCCAGTTACCTTAAGTAAAGATGCTAAAGTTGCGGATGCCTTCCAGATCATGAAAGAATTTAAAATAGGTGGAATTCCTGTTATAGATTCAGATGGTAAATTGGTTGGTATAATTACCAATAGAGATTTGCGCTTCCAAAAAGATATGCAACGTAAAGTTTCTGAAGTGATGACTAGCGAAAACCTGATCACTGCTGCAGAGGGTACAACTCTTTTACAGGCAGAGGAAATTTTACAGGATTATAAAATTGAAAAACTTCCTGTAATTGATAAAGAAGGTAAACTAGCAGGATTAATCACTTTTAAGGACATTCAAAAATATAAAAACTATCCTAAAGCTTGTAAAGACGAACGCGGCAGATTACGTGTAGGTGCTGCAGTAGGTGTAGCTGCTGATAACATTGATCGTGTTGCTGCACTGGTACAAGCAGGAGTTGATGTAGTTACAGTTGATACTGCTCACGGTCACTCTAAAGGTGTTATCGATATGGTTAAGGCCATTAAAGCTAAGTTCCCCGACTTACAGGTTATTGCAGGTAATATTGCTACAGCGGAAGCTGCAAGAGCTTTGGCAGCTGCCGGAGCTGATGCAGTAAAAGTGGGTATTGGTCCAGGTTCTATCTGTACTACCAGAATCATTGCTGGTGTTGGTGTACCACAGTTATATGCAGTTTTTGAATGTGCTCAGGCATTAATTGGCACAGGAATTCCTGTAATTGCTGATGGTGGTATCAAACAAACAGGAGATATTGTTAAAGCTATAGCAGCCGGAGCTAGCTCTATTATGGCAGGATCTTTATTCGCCGGAGTAGAGGAGTCGCCAGGTGAAACCATCATTTACGAAGGACGTAAGTTTAAATCTTACCGTGGTATGGGCTCTGTTGAAGCAATGCAACAAGGATCAAAAGACCGTTACTTCCAGGATGAGGAAGATGTAGTTACCAAATTGGTGCCGGAAGGTATTGTTGGTCGCGTACCTTATAAAGGAACATTGGCCGAGGTGATTTATCAATATGTAGGAGGCTTAAGAGCAGGTATGCACTATTGTGGTGCTGCAACTATTGAAGATTTACAGAAAGCTAAATTTGTACGCATTACAGCTGCCGGAATGAGAGAGAGTCATCCTCATGATATTTCAATCACTAAAGAAGCTCCAAATTATTCACGTTAATAATTTGGATTAAATAATTCAAAAAAGGGCCTGAATCAGTGATGATTCAGGCCCTTTTTTGCGTTAAAACAGACTACTTTACCAGAGTCTAAGTTGAGTATGATATGTGGTAGGAGTTATAGAAACTCATCTGGGCCCAATTCCCAGGTCCAGGGTTTTTTAAAGCTCGAAAAATTACGCAGCGTTTTAAATGTTAAATTCTGTTCAATAATCTCGTTTCCTGAATCCTTATTATTGATTTTACCAATAGTAATAATGCGTTTCTTGTTTACAAAATCATACTTTTTACTATTCATATCACCAGATCCGCTATGATAAGAGTAATTGCTTGCCTTGGTAAGCTGCCAATCTTTATCCTGATATTTAAAGCTGTAATTAAGTTTCCATCTCCAATTTGCGCCTCCTTCAAAAGCGAGGTTGAGTACATTATCTGCGATAACCAAAGGACGGAGGGGATCACCCATTGAGCCACCTTCTTCTGATCTTAAAATAAAATTGTTGTTTTGGGTAACTAATTTGTAATTTCTGCCCGATTTAAAATAGACTGCCAGCATCCTGGGTCTTTGGATTTCGGTGATAAGTTCTGTTGTATTATCTCCATACGCCCTGTTTTCTTTAACAGCAGCGTAAAACTCATAAATCAAGGCCAGATCTTCAACTTTATCATTATTCAAATCTCCGTACACAGAATCTATAACCTTCCATTGAGCTGGTATAAGTGATTTTATGGTTTTTCCTTGAGGGTTAAGCACCGGATACTTGAAAGATTGAGCATACGTAGTAGCATAGCCGCAAAATAATAAAAGCGTAATTAGTCCTATTCTCATATTTATATACAACGATTAAATATGATGATTTATTCTAAATATCGGTTTAATAAAAAGCACAAAAGCCGGAATCCTCCGGCTTTTGTGTGTATTAGCTATATATGTATCGTGATTTATTGAACCACTTTACCGTCTTTGTCGATCTTAAGAGATCCTGTTTCTTCTCCTTTTTTAACATTGATCAAGTAATACTCCGATTTGTCTGCGTTAACAACAAGGAATGCTGCAGTTGGAGTCCATTCTTTTGCTGGTTCAGCTTGTAAAGTTTTTTGAACCGGCTCAGGTAGGTCTTTTAATTCAACTGGAGTTTTTGTAGTACTATCTTGTCTTACAGCAACTTCTACTGAGTTTTTAATGTCGCTTGCTTTTACTGTTGTTAATCCTGCTACTGCTAAAAATGCTGCTGATAAAATGATCTTTTTCATAATACTTATTTTAAATTTCAATTAATATTCTTGTTAATTATGTTTAGACTATGCTACATAATAGTGCCTAAGTATATGTTTTTTGGCACCAGTCTGATTTTCAGTGGTTTATTTTATTGGCGGTTTCGGAAAGCTGTGGAGTTCCTCTACAGATTGTTGAATATTTCTATCTTTGTATAAAAAAAGACCATGTCAATTACATCAGACGAAGAACTTTCAGGAATGCAACAGATCAGTAATGCGGTAGCAGAAACCCTTAAACAAATGAGGGAACATGCTGCTCCAGGTATGACAGCTAAAGAATTGGATGATTTTGGAGGAGCAATTTTAAGCGCCTTAGGCGCAAAATCGGCACCTAAGCTGACTTATGACTTCCCTGGATGGACGTGCATAAGCGTGAATAATGAGATTGCTCATGGTATTCCTACAGAAAATAAAGTTTTTAAAGAAGGCGATATCATTAATATTGATGTATCTGCCGAGTTAAATGGCTTTTGGGCTGACAATGGTGGTTCTTTTATTTTAGGGGAAGATATAAATGAGCTTCAGCCGCTTGTAGATGCATCAAAACAAATATTGCGTAAAGCCATAGATCAGATAAAAGGAGGAGTAAAGATTGCAGATATCGGTAGATTGATTGAAACAGAGGCCCGTAAATCTGGATATAAGGTGATAAAAAACCTTGCCGGACATGGAGTAGGTAGAAGTTTACACGAAGAACCGCATGAGATCTTGAACTGTTATGATAGATTTAATACTACACGCTTCAGAAAGAATTCTATTGTAGCTATTGAAACATTTATTGCCACCGCTTCAACTTATGCTGACCAGGAAAAGGATGGATGGACATTGGTTGGTAATAAAGGTGGCTATGTCGCGCAACATGAACATACTATAATGGTTACAGATGGTAAGCCGGTTATCCTTACTGCCGTAAATAATATTTGGGAATAACAAGGATACAGCGCAAACTAAAATGGTTGCGCTGTATGTTAGCCATTAGCTGGTAGTTCCAGCATCAATTGTAATTATTGAGCCTGTGGTGTAGCCACTGTCGGGGTTTGCTAAATAAGCTACCACATCTGCTATATGCTCTGGTTTGCCATATTTTTTTATTGCCATTAAGCTTCGCTGAAAGTCTGCATGTTCTGAGGTCTCAGGGTTCATATCTGTATTTATAGGACCCGGTTGTATCAGATTAACAGTAATTTCTCTCGGGCCCAAATCACGCGACAGGCCTTTTGTAAGTCCACTTAGGGCAGATTTGCTCATTGCATATAATGTGCCCTGGGCAGCAGGTACTTTATCAGCCATATTACTTCCTATGGTTATGATCCTACCCGAGTTTTCCATCTTTTTCGCAGCAATTAGACAGGCCTCCACTACAGCTTTTACGTTTACTGCCATAGTGATGTCATAATCAGCGAGGGTATGTTCTTCAAATGGTTTCCCAATGTAAACACCTGCGCTGTTAACTAAAATATCTAATTTCCCAAAAGTTGTAATTGCCTCTTGTATTGCGGCTGTTATTTCTCCTTCAATAGCGTTATCTGCTTTAACTGCCAAAACTTTTGAACCTATTTCTGTTAGCTCATTAACTAATGCGTCTGCTTTTTCTTTCCCATTTACATATGTGAAAGCGACAGTTGTACCTTCTTTTGCAAGTCTTTTTACAATTGCAGCTCCTATACCACGACTTCCACCTGTTACTACTGCTACTTTGTTTTTCAAATGTTCCATATCTGTTTTCTGTAATAAATATTAGTTTAAATACTTATTGCAAAGGTATATTTGTACTTTTACAATTGTATGTACTGATAAAATTGTATAGTACTAACATAAATGTAAGTAATGAGAAAAGAGAGCTCTACAAACCTTGAAAACGAGGTGCAGATAAATGCTAGTTGTGGTATGGCCTATACTTTAGACTTAATTGGCGGTCGTTGGAAGCCCACTATATTGTGGCGTCTGTTAAATTGTGGAAGTTTAAGGTATAGTAAACTTCGTAAATCAATGCCTAATATTTCCGAGAGGATATTGATTTTACAGCTTAGAGAACTGGAAAATGATGGTTTGGTAAGTAGAATGATCTTCCCTGAGGTTCCGCCCAGGGTAGAATATAAGCTTACAGAGTTAGGATTGCGGCTTGAGCCGGTTCTCCGGTTATTGTCCGACTGGGGGGATGCTAACCGCCCTACAGGGGATTAGAACTTACACCTTCGAAAGTGATTTTGATAGGTTTGATCAGTCCGTTTTCATCGAATTCCATTTTATCTATGCAGGTAACCCTATGATTACCATTGGTTTCTCCTAATGGACGACGGTGGTATATAATGTAATAATCACCAGTTTTTGGATTCTTGATTACAGAATGATGACCTGCGCCGGTAGCGATAGATGGATCTTGCTTTAAGATCTTATCTATACGTTTAAATGGACCCAAAGGTGAATCTGATATGGCGTAAGCTACTGAATAATCCGGACCGGTCCATCCACCTTCAGACCACATGAAATAATACTTTCCATCTTTGATAAACATAAAAGCTCCCTCAACATATCCCTTAGGCGTTACCTCTTTATAAGTTGTTCCATCAGGGAACGGCACAATGCTTTTAAAATCATCACTTAATTTTACAACGTTGCAATGAGACCAGCCACCATAAAATAGATAGTATTGTCCGTCTTTATCTTTAAAAACATATTGATCAATTGGTTGTGCACCATTATGAAATTTATCGATCAGTGGTTTTCCTATAAGATCTTTAAATGGGCCGTTCGGTTTATCTGAAACGGCAACACCTATACCACCAATTTCATTATCATTTTGAATGTCATTAGCACCAAAAAAGAGATAATATTTATTTCCTTTTTTAGTAATTGACGGTGCCCATACAGCTTTTTTAGCCCATTTAACATTGCTTGTATCAAGAATGTGCGGATGTTTTTTCCAGGTAACAAGATCTTTGGAACTATAGGCGTCCATAAATGTCTGTTCTTCATATTTGGCAGAAAAGGTTGGGTAAACCCAATATTCTTTGCCGAATATAGCTCCCTCAGGATCGGCATACCAACCTGGAAATATTGGATTTCCAGAAGTCTCTTTTGATTTTTTTTGTGCGGATAGGGAAAGTGCTATGAACGAAAGGCAGAGCAAAAGTTGATACTTCTTCATTTTTAATGTGTTTGGATCGTATAATGTGTTTAAACTTAATTAAAGCCTAAGGTATTGTTTTATATCTTTTTTCACTAATACTCTATTAAATCCATAGATTTTATTTGTTTTTAACAAAAATGCAATTACATTTGCGTTGAATTGATAAGAAACAAAACCAAACAATGAAAAGAATTTTACACTTAAAAAAAGAAATTGCGCTCTGCAGTCTAAATCGATTGAGATTTTCTTCTCACTGTTGTTGCTGTTCCATGCAATAGCATTTCAAGCTATAAAGAAATAATAAAGACAGGATTAGAATCCTGCCTTTATCAAAGCATTCAGTACGCAACGCCAATCACTTACTGAAATGCCAACTCGTTTCAACCAATAGAATTTAATTAATTAAAACTTTTTAAAGTTATGCAAAATTTTAAAAAGGGTAAGCATTTATATAGTGCTTATTCCTTGTTAAAAAAGACACTGCTATTGAAGAGCAGTATCGTGGTAATGATCTTTTTACCGCTCATTTCCTTCTCCCAAACTCAACCTCTTATTAATTCTACTCTTAAAGGTCAAATTATTGACGCTGTAACAAAGCTTGGAATCCCTGGGGTAAGTATCCACATTACCGGTACTACACATGTTGTCCAGACAGACAAAAATGGAAAGTTCGATTTTGTTACCGGTCAGAAATTCCCTTATACTTTAGAAATTACTTATGTAGGCTACGAAAAAAAACAGGTTGTGGCCAATGGAAGCCCAATCCTGGTAGAATTAAAAGAGAGTGCAAGTCAGCTAAATGACGTTGTAGTTGTTGGGTATGGTGCCCAAACGCGTAAAAGTGTTGTAGGCGCTATTGTTAAGGTAAATGCTGCCGAAACGAAGCAGATTCCTGTAGCCAGTTTTGATGCCCAGTTACAAGGTAGGGCGGCAGGTGTCCAGGTGGGAACTTACTCAGGTTCTCCGGGAGAAGGTGTAAAAGTACAGGTGCGAGGTACCGCTTCTATTAACGCGAGTAACGAGCCATTATATGTTATTGATGGTGTATTTGTGAATAACAACTCTTTGTCGACTCTTGATTTGGGTGGGAAAAAAACATCGCCCCTGGCGGATATCAATCCCGCGGATATTGAAAGCATTGAAGTACTGAAAGATGCAAGTGCTATTGCAATTTATGGTTCTCGTGGAGCCAATGGAGTTATTTTAGTAACCACTAAAAGAGGAGAGTACCTTTTAGGTAAAACAAAATATAATTTAGAGATATCACATGGCTGGCAAAAGGCAGATCCTGATCGATTATGGGAACTCACTACCGGTCCGGAGCACGCCATGTTGGTTAATGAACAGTGGGTAAATTCAGGTAAAGACAAGCCTAGCCTAAATCAAACCTACGAGAATCGTCCATTCAGACCAGTAACAGATGTTATTAATGGTGTTCCAGGAAGAGGTAACCCAGAAGATCAGCAAACTTATGATCGATTAAGCAGGGTTTTCAGGACTGCGCAGGTTAAGAATTATGACCTCAGTATTCAAGGTGGAAGTGAGAAGATCCGTTATAATATAGGTGCCGGTTATACCGATCAGGAAGGGATATTAAAGCCAGCTGATTTTCAGCGTGGAAGTTTTAAGCTAAATCTTGATAGCAAGCTGAATGATAAAGTTACCCTTAGTTCAAGTAATGGTGTTTACAGAACATTCAGACAGCAAGTTAGAGGTGGCGCCGGTCAGCAGGCCGGACATTTACTTGCCGCATTGCATCACCCGACTTATTTACCTTTATACAACGCAGATGGAACGCCAGCCAGAGGTTCTATTTATGAAAATATTGATAATCTTGTAAATACTGATATTACCAATATCTCAACCACAAGCATTCGGTATATAGGTAATCAGTTTATAGAAGTTAATATTTTACCCGGTCTTAAGTTTAAATCTTCAATTGGTTTAGATTACGATAACTATAATGAACGTGAGTTCTTTAACGATCAAACAATTATTGGTGGCAGCCCCAATCCATTGGGTTATAGAAAAGAGGTGTTTACTACCAGCACAATTATTCAGAATGAACAAACATTATCCTATGTAAAGGCACTTAATTCGAGACAAAATATTACTGTTTTAATTGGAAATAGTATTCAGAGTACCGATGTTAAGGTAGCTCAGGAAGTAGGGCAGGGTTTCCCAAATAATTTCTTTCAGCAAATCTCTGCTGCTTCTGTAAGAACAGCAGATCAGAGAAGATCGAAGTCTACACTTGCTTCATTTTTTGGTAGGCTGAACTACAGTCTCGATAACAAATATTTTCTTGAAGGCGTAATCAGAGCTGATGGTTCATCTAAATTTGGTGCCAATAATCGCTGGGGATTCTTTCCAGGTATAGGCGCTTCATGGAGGATCAAACAGGAAGCCTTTCTACAAAATTCAGAAACCATATCTGAATTCAAGCTTAGGCTAAGTGCCGGTTCTGCCGGGAATCAAAATGGTATTAATGACTATGCCGCATTGGGTTTATGGTCTGGCTCGGCGGCGTATCCTGATAACCTGACAAGCGGACCTAAACCTGGCGTAGCACCTGCTCAATTAAAAAATCCTGACTTGAAATGGGAAAAAACCACTACCTACAACGCAGGAATTGATTTGGGTTTATTTAAGGATAGGTTGTTTCTGAATTTTGATGCTTACTACAAATACACCACAGATGCTTTGCTTTATTTGCCTGTGCCACAGTCAACAGGGTATTCAAGCACATTAGCTAATGCCGGTGAAGTAAGTAATAAGGGAATTGAGCTGGCAATAACCGGAACAATTATTAAATCTAAGGACTTTGAATGGTCAGCAAATTTTAACATTTCAAGAAATGTAAACCGCGCGGAGAAACTGGTTAGCCCCATCACCTTTGAAGCCAGAGAGTATAGAAGAACACAGGAAGGGGCTGCACTGGGAAGTTTCTGGTTATACAAACAGCTATATGTTGACCCTACAACCGGAGATGCTATATTTCAGCATGCCGATGGAACCACAGGAACTACTGTGACCACGGCAGATCGTCAGCTGATGGGTAATCTCATTCCTGATTTCTTTGGAGGTTTTTCTAATAATATCAGCTATAAAGGATTTGATTTTAACGTATTGTTTACTTACCAATATGGCAATAAAGTATTCAATTTTAACAAATACATTTTGGAAGGTGGGGGCACAAGAGATGCCTCCAGATCGATTTTAAAGAGCCAACTGAACAGGTGGCAAAAAGAAGGAGATATAACCAATACTCCTCGAGTTACCAGTGTGGGTAATAATTACAACATCGAACAGAACAGCAGATATCTGGAGGATGGATCTTTTATCAGACTTAAAGCGGCCTCTTTAGGTTATACTTTGCCTGCATCAGTAACTTCTAAAGTAAGGTTGGGCAAAGTAAGGCTGTATGTTTTGGGAACTAACCTTTGGCTTAAAACAAAATATTCAGGTGCTGATCCGGAAAGTTCGGGTAGTGCAGGCCAGAATCTCGACGGTTTGGATACAGCCACACCACCACAACCAAGAGGAATTCAGTTTGGAGCCAACATTTCATTTTAATACTAGAATCATGAATACTAAAAATAAAACACTCCTATTTTTATTGCTGATCAGTTCATCACTGTTCTCCTGCAAAAAATATTTAGAAGTTTCACCATACGATACCATACCCGATGAAACTACGATCTACGATAGATCATCAGCAGAAGCTGCAGTAAGAGGCGCTTACCGCGGATTGGCAAGTCTTAATTATGGAAGCGCTTTCCAGAATACAATACTTCAATCGGGTGGAGACATTAAATCACTAAACAATGCCCAAACGGATTTGAATGTAATCAATTATGATCTGCGGTCAGATATTGCATTCTTATCTACCTATTGGGGGAACTTCTACAACACCATTAACCGCACCAATCATATTATTGAAAAGGTGCCCCTGGTAACAGATAATAAGCTTGGTAATGATCTTAAAAATCAGCTGTTAGGTGAGGCTTATGCCATTAGGGCCTTATCTTATTTTGATCTTGCCCGGGTGTTTGGCAATGTGCAGATATTTTTAACACCAACTAATGTGGTGGCTGATAAACTAGGCGTTAAGCAAAGTACACAGGCGGAAGTGTTTGCTCAGGTACTCGAAGATTTAAACAAGGCAGAACCCTTGCTGCCTACTACTATTGTGAGGAACAGGATAACCAGGTCTACAGCAGTTGCATTGAGAGCCAGACTTTATCTATATCAGAAAAAATATACTGAGGCCGAAGCCGATATCAATACTGTTTTGGCAAATCCCGGGTATAAATTGATTAAACCTTTTAATCTTGCTGCGGGAACATCAGAGTCTGTATTAGAACTTTCTTACAGTGTAAATGATGTTAATGCGGGTTACGCTCAATGGAATACCAGTAACAGGGCACTTGAACCAAAAGCAGTAATTCACAATCTTTTGAATGATCCTGCTGTTGGTGGTGATCGTAAAATCCTTTCTGTGAAAAATGCTGCAGGACAATTTATTGGTGGTATTTATCCCACTAACACTTCTGCTGGATACATTATCAGAACGGCAGAATTATTTCTTAACAGGGCCGAAGCACGTGTACTTAAAACAGTACCTGATTTAAGCGGTGCAATTGCAGATATAAATGCGGTAAGGGTTAGGTCGAGCGTGCCTGAAATAAGCGCAAGTCTGAATAAGGATGAAGTATTGTTAGCTATAGAAAATGAGAGGCGTGTAGAGTTTGCCCTGGAACCTTTCAGGTGGTTTGATTTGGTCAGAACAGGTAGAGCCCCTGCAGTCCTGAACCTGAACGATCCTAATAAATACATTTTTCCAATACCGGCAGGAGAGATCATTGCCGATCCATCACTTGTTCAGAACCCGGGTTACGGCAGAAATTAAAGTTTTAACATCATTAAAATATATTTGTTATGAGCAAAATAACAACCAACACAAACAATGAATCACGGGAGTGGAAACCCTGGGAAAAGAATTTGTTCCGGTTCTTCTTTATCTTTCTCGTGATACAGATTATTCCTATAGACTGGAAGTTCTACAAAGAGCTATTCTCTATCAATTGGCTTCACCTCCATTTTCACGATCTGTTTAAGTTAACTAAGTACCAACCTCAGTTTTTTTCTGACAATCAAATTGCTGAATGGGGTATTGGAGGTTTTGCAAACTGGGTAGTATTTATCGTTATTGCAGCCGTAGGTGCTGTCATTTGGGGTAAAGCAGATGCCCAAAGAAAGGAATATACCAAGTTATATTACTGGTTAAGGGTATTGGTGAGATATCGCCTTGCGTTTGTACTGGTTACTTATGGCTTTATTAAATTTTTTCCGTTGCAGATGCCATATCCTTCGTTAAGTAATCTGCTGACTAATTATGGAGATTATTTTGCCTGGAAAATATATTTCCAAACGGTAGGCATAGCACCTAAGTACGAATCTTTTTTAGGTTTTGTTGAAATACTTGCTGCCTTCTTGCTTTTTAACAGGAAGACAGTCACGTTTGGTGTAGGACTAATATTCGGTTTTTTAGGGAATGTAGCGGTAGCAAATGGATTTTATGATATAGGTGAGCAGGCGCTAAGTACTTTTATTGTGCTCTTAGCAACTTTCTTATTTGTATACGATATCCCCAGATTATATGATCTGCTCATTAAAGAAACACCGGCTTATGCCAATAAATTTATTCCAAAATTTACGGATAGTCGTTTAAGAAATGCGCGGAAAGGATTAAAAATAGCATTTCTGGCCTTTGTTGTACTCTTTGCATATAAGGCTTATGATAATTACACAAATGATCCTTATAAAATACCTCATACACCAGGTTTAAGTAAAGCATTTGGGTATTATAATGTAAAGGAGTTTGTATTAAATAAAGATACTATACCATACTCCAAAACTGATCCGAACAGATGGCAGGATGTGGTTTTCGAAAAATGGTCGACACTAACGATTAAAGTGAATCGCCCCGTTAAAATAGACTTGTCGAGCGGCGAAGAAGTTCATGAAAAAGATATTGATAGAAACTATGAACTGGCAGGATATGCCGGTCGCCACTATTTCTACTATGATGCCGATACTGTAAACCATACGCTTTCATTACAGAATAAGAACAAAAATCAACGGAATGAAAAGCTTCAGCTCAAGTATGAGCGGCCAAATGATTCCACAATAGTACTGTCGGGTATTAACGAAAACAGAGATTCGATACATGTGGTTCTTGCCAAAATAAATAAGAAGTATATGATGTTCGAGGGTCGCCGTAAACCTGTAAAAATCTAGTTGTCACTTAAAAGAAATTAAAATGTCCACATTAGAGATAAACCTGGATGCTCCTGCAGAAGCAGCAGCAGCAGACAAACAAGAGCAGGAAGTAGTTAAAGAATCGCCTAAAACCGGCAAATGGAAGAACTATCAGAAAATAGCATTTCGGATAGGCTTTTTGTATATGCTTTTTTTGTGTATTCCCACTTATCCAAAGTTTTATGAAGAGCTTTTCGCTTTAAAGTTTTCGGAGATCACTTATCATGATTTTCAAGCCATAGTAGCGTTCTGGCCCCCACAGATTGTAACCATAGAATCAGAAGAAGGGGTGTTTGGGTTATTAAATTATATTAATTTGATTCTGCTATTTGCAGGATCTATTGTTGGAGGATTGATCTGGACAGCTTTTGATAAGAAATCCACAGAATATAGTAAGCTTTATTATTGGATCAGGGTACTTGCTCGTTATCGCCTGGCATATGGGATGATTGGATGGGGATTAAAGAAAGCTTTTCCGATGCAAATGGTTTTTCCTACAGTTGGGATGCTAAATACGCCATTTATCGATATGGCGGAGAAGAAGTTATACTGGTCGCATGTTGGTGTTTCTTTCTGGTATACTGTATTTCTTGGATTCGCCGAAATCCTTCCCGGACTGTTGTTGTTAAATAGAAAAACTTCTCCTTTGGGAGCGGCACTAGCGGCTGTGGTAACATTTAACATCTGTATTGCCAACCATGCTTATGATGCTGGTGTAGCAGTTCCTGCGGCTTATTTTGCCATTATTGGTATATTTATAGTGTGGTACGATTTACCTAAAATCTGGAATCTGCTGGTAAATGAAAAAGACATCTTACCTTACCGTTATCAGCCGGTTATCTCCGAAAAATGGCAGCGCAATCTCGCCGCAGGTGTAAAATGGACTTTTAATTTCTTGTTTGTTCCGGTTGCGGCTGGTTTGTGGGCATATGGTTTTTTTAACGGAAACAATTATAACATCCCGAGTACTCCCGGATTAGCGGGAGCAAAAGGCTATTATAACGTAACAGAATACAGGTTAAATAACAAGGTAGTTCCTTATACCCCTCAAGACTCCATACGCTGGCAAGATGCAACATTTGAAGGTTGGTCGTCATTAAGCTATAAAACCAATCGTGGGGCCATTGCCGACCGCATGATTGGTTATTCTCCGCTCCGTGTAAAGAATGATAAAAAGAATAATAGACTTAATCAGGTAAATACTCAAGATTCTGATCAGTTAGACAAGCTAAAGAAAAACCGTGACCTGGGGGTAACCAGATGGGAGGTTGGTGGTATGGCCGGTGAACGCAGGTACTTTTTCTATAAAGCAGATACAGTAAACCATATCCTTTATTTGCAGAACAAAAACAAGAATCACAAAGAAGAAACGCAAGTGTTGCACTACAGCAGGCCCACGGCAAATAGAATTATTCTTAACGGAATTAATGAATTTAGAGATTCTATTTATGTAGTCTTAGACAGATCTGATAAAAAGTATCCTTTGGTTGAAGGCCGATATAGTTCAGTAAAGGAATATTAAACCTTAAATTCAATGAGTAATAAAATAGTTATAGCCGGAGGAACGGGTTTTTTAGGATCTGCAATAATAAAAGCTTTTCCTGATTATGAAATTGTGTTGCTGACCAGAACGATAAGGAAGAATGAACAGAATATCAGATATATACTTTGGGATGCCAAAAACATAGGCAATTGGACTAAGGAACTGGAAGGCAGCAAGGCTATAATTAATCTGGTAGGGAGATCTGTAAACTGCCGTTACACAGATGCTAATAAACAGGAAATCATTGACTCGAGAGTGGATGCAACACTAATTATTGGAAAGGCAATAGGAGAATTGAACAAACCGCCTGAAGTATGGGTTAATGCGGGATCTGCAGCTATTTTTGGGAATTCTGGTGATGAAGTGAAAGTTGAAGATTCACCTACAGGAAGTGGTTTTTCTCCGGAAGTTTGTAAGGCCTGGGAGAAAGCTTTCGATAGATATGATACTCCGAAAACGCGAAAAGTGTTTTTAAGAATAGGAATGGTTTTGCAACAAAATGGTGGCATTTTAAAACCATTCCTGAATATGGCTAAGTTTGGACTAGGCGGCAAAATAGGCACAGGTAACCAATACATGACCTGGATACATGAGCAGGATTTTACGGATCTGATTAGATATACGATCTTAGATGCTGATTTTAAAGGAATTGTTCATGCAGCCAGCCCTTTTCCGGTAACTAATAAAGAATTTATGAAAACGATCAGACAGTCTGTTAACATTCCCTTTGGGTTACCAAACCCTGCTATATTTATTAAAATAGGTGCTGTTTTTATTGGTACAGAGGCAGAACTTGTCCTTTCAGGAAGAAGAGTGGTATCGTCAGTTTTGGAAAAGAATGGATTTAAATTCAAATATCCCTACCTTCACGATGCAGTAACAAGGTTGTTAAACGAAAATAAATTATCATTAAGTAAGAAATAGATTATAGTGGGAAAACCAGATTTTGATGCAGTAGTGGTGGGTTCAGGGCCAAACGGTTTAGCAGCTGCCATAGCATTACAACAGGAAGGCCTGTCGGTACTGATTATTGAGGGAAAGAATGAGATTGGTGGCGGATTAAGGTCTGCCGAATTTACCTTACCTGGCTTTGTGCATGATGTTTGTTCTGCTATTCATCCGCTTGCAATTGGCTCGCCATTTTTTAATACACTTCCGCTTCAGGATTATGGATTGTTTTATACATTTCCAGATCTTGCTGCTGCTCATCCATTTGATGACGGTACGGCGGCTGTCCTGGGAAGTTCTATAGAAGAAACTGCAAGATTGCTTGGCGACGATGAACAAGCCTATCTTAAATTATTAAAGCCGCTTGTTAAAGACTGGCCAGATATAGCAGTCGATGTTCTTGGTCCTTTGCATTTTCCTAAACACCCCATTGCTATGGCTAAATTTGGATTAAATGCACTTACATCGGCAACTTTCTTAGCTAAAAGATTTAAAACTAAAGCCGCAAGAGGATTATGGGCCGGAATGGCAGCACACTCTATTCAACCGCTGTCTAACTTAACAACATCGGCAATAGGGTTAGTATTAATGGCTGCAGCACATCTAAAAGGATGGCCTATTCCCGTGGGTGGATCAAAAGAAATTGCAAATGCATTGTCATCTTATTTTATTGCGTTAGGAGGTAAAATTGAAACGGGACGTTATATAAAATCTTTAGATGAATTGCCTTCTTCCCGAACGGTATTATTTGATGTAACACCAAAGCAATTGTTGCAAATAGCTGGTCATAAGTTTTCTTCCATTTATAAATGGCAATTGGAAAGATATCGCTACGGAATGGGCGTTTTTAAAGTTGATTGGGCATTGGATGAAGCCATTCCCTTTACTGCAAAAGAAGCACGTCGCGCTGGAACGGTACATATTGGCAATACGCTGGAAGAAATTACCTTATCTGAAAAGCTTAGCTGGCAGGGTAAACATGCCGACAAACCTTTTGTATTACTTGCACAGCAAAGTTTATATGATACATCGAGGGCTCCGGAAGGAAAGCATACGGCATGGGCTTATTGTCATGTGCCAAATGGATCGGTAACAGATATGACTGAAACTATTGAAAAACAAATAGAGCGCTTTGCTCCCGGTTTCAGAGATAGGATATTGGCAAAGCACACCATGAATACCGCACAGGTGGAGGCTTACAATCCAAATTATATAGGAGGAGATATTAACGGTGGTGTAATTGACCTTGGACAGATTTTTACAAGACCAGCTTTACGCAGTTCACCTTATCGAACTTCTGCAAAGGGTCTATATCTGTGTTCCTCATCAACTCCTCCGGGAGGGGGAGTACATGGAATGTGTGGTTATCACGCCGCAAAACGCGCCTTAAAAGACGTTTTCTCTATCACAATTTAAAACAAAACAAACACAATACACAAATCAAACTAAATTCAAATGTCAGAAACTAAAAAACTAAACATTCATGAAGATTGGGTAGTAGTTATCCTTGGAGCATTAACAATCATTTTAACGCTTTCAGGACTGCTATTGCCCGTTCCAGTATTTAACTGGTCCAGCATAGCTGATCTCACCTCATCAGTACTTACAGCATCCAACCTTGGGTATATTGGATTGCAATTTATACTGGTAATCATCATAGCTGCATTGGGTTCTTTTTTAACAGGGAAATCTGTTAAAAGCGCAGTGCTAACCTTTCCATCTGTTTACGTTTTAACCATGATAGCGCTTGTGCTTGCAGGCAATAGCCAGGTTAAAGCATTGAATTTGGAAGCAGTAATTTTTAGTCTGGCTATTGGTTTGGCAATCAGTAACTTTTTTAAGTTACCAGAATGGTTTAAATCAGCTTTATCTACCGAGCTGTTTGTTAAAATAGGGTTGGTGTTGTTAGGTACAAGTGTAATCTTTTCTGATGTATTAAAGGCGGGCTCTCTGGGCCTAATCCAAGCCTTGGTTGTAGTGCTTTCTGTATGGTACTTTGCATTTTGGCTGTGTAAAAAAATGAAGATAGATGATGAGTTAACCATGATGATTTCCAGTGCAGTTTCTATTTGTGGTGTATCAGCAGCAATAGCTACATCAGGGGCCATTAAAGGCGATTCAAAAAAACTATCCTATGTGATATCCATGGTACTTATTACGGCAATACCTATGATGATCTTTATGCCTTATATTGCGGCCTACTTTCATTTTCCGCAAGCAGTTACAGGCGCATGGTTAGGCGGTAGTATAGATACAACTGGGGCAGTAGTCGCGTCAGGTTCTTTGGTAGGAGAGGAAGCGTTAAAAATCAGTACCATTGTTAAATTTTCTCAAAATGTATTGTTAGGTATTGCAGCATTTGCGATTTCAGTATACTGGACATACACACAACATCCTGCCGGAAAAGATAAAGAAAGTAAACCAACGCTTAAAGTGATTTGGGAGCGTTTCCCTAAATTTGTAATCGGCTTTATTGCGGCCTCATTATTATTTTCTTTCTTCATTACTCCAGAAGTAAATGCCGAAGTTAAAGGTAGCTTAAAGAACTTACAGGGACTTTGGTTTGTACTTGCCTTTACCAGTATCGGATTAGAAACCAATTTTGCGGACCTGTTTGGTAAGAACAGTAAGAAACCTTTCTATGCCTTTTTAATTGCACAAGGCTTCAATATTATCATCACTTTAATCATAGCATTTATACTTTTTAGGTAGTAGAAAAAGATATTGTACTGAGGGTGCATCATAATTTTATGATACACCCTCAGTAATAACTAAATGTTTTGATCCTGCATATTCAGACGGGGTCATTCCAAACTGTTTAACAAAACATCTTCCAAATTGCGCTTGCGAGCTAAACCCCGTCATAGAAGCAATTTTTAATATTTTGTAGTTTCCTTCAACTAACAATTCTGCTGCTTTTTTAAGCCTTGTTATATTAATCAGTTCATGTGGCGAAAGATTAGAGATCGCCTTTATCTTTCTGTATAATGTTGGTCTGCTCATGTTCATTGCATCTGCCAGCAGATCTACATCTAGTGATTTATTATCAATGTTTTTATTTATAATTTCATTTAGCTTTTCAAGAAATGCTTCATCGGCTTTATTGTATGCCATGCTTTTAATGTGCACCAAAGGAGAGCTGGCAAAGTAATTCTTAATCTTATCACGACTGGCAAGCAGATTTGAAATCTGGGTAAGCAAATGATCCGGAGAAAATGGTTTTTCCAGGTAAGCATCAGCACCAACTTCCAGACCTTCAATTTTAGACTGCAACGTGTTTTTTGCTGTTAACAGGATAATCGGAATATGCGTGTATTCCAGATTGTCTTTAACGGCCTTACACAATTCATAACCATCCATTACAGGCATCATAATGTCGCTGATAATTAAATGAATACTTTTTTGTTTTAAAACATCCAAAGCTTCCTCTCCGTTACCGGTCTGGATTACCTGAAAATCTTTAATCAATTTATCTGTTATAAATTCCCTGATCTCAATGTTGTCTTCAACCAGTAAAATAACAGGAGATTCTATGTTTTTATTTTCTTGTGTAACCTCCCTAACTACTGGTAATTCATCTGGCAGGTCGTCATTTATTTTAAATTCTCTTTCATGATGCTTAGGTAAAACAAGAGAGAATACATTCCAAATGCCATCATTAGTCCTAAGTTGCAATGTTCCCTCATGTAGTTCTGCCAATGAACGGGCTAAGGGTAAACCTATTCCTGTACCTCTTTGATTTTTATTGCTTTCCATTCTATAAAATGGCTCAAAGATTTTTTTATGCATGTTAAACGGAATAAGATCCCCATCGCTTTTTACTTCGATATCAAAATTATTCGGATCTGAATTTAAAGTAATAGCAATCTGTTCAGAGGCATATTTAACCGCATTGTCAATCAAATTACTTAGTATCTTATTTAAAGCTTCGGGGTCTGCGTATGCATAAAGTGGTTTCTCTGGTGAATTAACAGTTAACCTAAGCTCCTTTTGTTCCATCGCTGATTTATACCTTAAGCAATTTTCTTCCAGTAACTTGCTCACGTTAATGTTTACAAAGTTGAGGTTAAACCCTTTAATTTCAGTTTTTCTAAAGTCCAGCAACTGATCTGTTAACTCAATTAACCGATTGGTATTCTTCTTCATGATCACCAGGTTATCCGTAATAGCAGGTATCTCTTCGGTCTTTTTCATTACCTCCTCTAGTGGTCCTTTAATTAAAGTTAGCGGAGTACGAATCTCATGGGTAACATAAGTGAAAAACTCAATCTTAGCATGATACAGTTCTTTCTCTTTTTTCGATTCCCACAATTCAATTTTGCGCTTATTTTTGTTGCTGATGCGTTGATGATAATAACGGATAGCATAGTATATAGCCACTGCAATTACTAAGGCATAAAATAAAAAGGCAAGCGGACTGGCCCATATCGGTGGCTTTATAATGATCTTTAGCTCAGTGATTTTGTTGCTCCACATACCACTGCTGTTTGCTGCCTTTAACTTGAATACGTATGTGCCAGGAAATAAGTTTGTAAAATATACCTTCCTGTTGGTTTTTAAATAAGTCCAACTTTTATCCAATCCTTCCATTTTAAAGGTATATTCAGTCATTTCCGGCGCTGTATACCCCAAAGCGGCAAAGTCTATACTAAAAGTCGATTGGTCATGGGCCAGCTCAATCTCGTCTGTAAAGTTAATGGAGCGGCTTAAAGGAGAATTCTTCTTATTAATTTCTATCTCTTTATTATAAACCTGAAAACCGGTGATGTAAACCGGTGAGACAAATTTATTCTGTCTGAACTGATCGGGAAAGTAACTAATCAACCCTTTTACGCTGCCAAAATACATCCTTCCATTAGCATCTTTAAATGCGGAGCTATAATTGAATTGATCACTAAGAAGCCCATTCGCCTTAGTGTATGATTTAATTCGATTGGTAGCAGGGTTAAAGCATACCAGGCCTCTCGAGGTACTTATCCATAGATTACCATTCCTGTCTTCGAGAATTTTATAGAATACGTTACTCAGAAAGCCGCTTTTGCTGTTATACCTCCTAAAGTTTCGTTCCTTCTCATTAAACTGATTTAAACCATTTTCTGTGGCCACCCACAAACCTCCGTTTGCATCTTCAAATGTGCTGTTTATGGCATTGGAACTTAAACTTTTTCTATTATTTTCTTCGTATTTGTAATAGCCGGATGTTCTATTGGTCGGATTATAAAAATAAAGTCCATCTCGTAAAGAACTTGCCCAAATAGTACCATGGCTATCTTCAATCAGATTTGAATAATGCAGGTTCCCGGGCACTTCGTTTAGCAAGGTGAAGTCGTTGCCCGCTCTATTGTAGCGGTACAAGCCAAATGATGTACCCACCAGAATTTCGCCCGACCGGGTTTTAAGCAGACTTTCAATAAAATTGCTTTTCAATTCATTTGGGGCTTGTCCGGCACGATAATGTCTGATCACTTTCGACGTTTTTATATCCATTACATCCAGTCCACGCTCAAAAGTTCCAATCCATAGCTCATCATCCACAACAAGTAACCCGTGAATGTTTGTATGTGATATACTTGTTTTATCTCCGGTAGGCTTAAAATGCTCAAAAACACCTGTTTTATGGTTCAATTTATTTAGCCCGCCATCTTCGGTACCAATCCAGATATTACCCTCTTTGTCGTTACAAATCTCTCTAACCGCGTAGCCGCTTATACTGTTGCCTCCGCCCTGGGGGAAGAATTTGTCGAACGAAGTATATTGATTAGGGTAGTAGTTTACCCCTCCAAAATATGTTCCTGCCCATATTCCTCCTTCCTTATCCCGGGCTAATGTATATACCGCGTTGTCAGAAATTGAATATGGATCGTTAAACTTATTCCGCAGGTTACTGTATTTACCTGTTTTTATGTTGTAAATGAACAGACCAGATTCTGTAGCTATCCAGTATTCAGTGTTATCTTTAGTAATAAAATCCCTTGCATAGATGGGTGTTTGATCTGGGTTTGCAACTAAAATATCTTTGTAAGTGAGGGTGTTGAGGTCAAATGTTTTAATACCCTGGTTCGATGTCCCAATAAAAAAGAATCCTTTTCCCGTATCATGCAGTTTTTCTATCCAGGACGAAATCGTTGGCTTAGAATTAATAAATACATTATAATTTTCAAACGTATTTTTTTTGTCGTTGTATTTCTGAATAAACCCATCCGTTGTTGAAACCCAAACCTCATCATTTGCAGTAATAGTTAAAGATGTAGCTCCTGAGTGTACCCTTTGTTCAAATGTGTTTAGCTTTTTAGATTTCTCGTTATATCTGCAAAGCGTTAAACCTGCTATATACCAGATGTTACCTTTACGATCTAGCTTAATATCCCTTATATCTCTGTTTTTCGTAGATTCAACAAGATCAAAACTTTCATTTAATGGATTGTATTTGTATAGCCCGATCAGTGTGCCAACCCAAATGTTCTCATTCTTATCTTCGTAAAGGCTGTGTATAAAGTTATTGCCTATGCTTTTAGGATTGTCGGGGTCATTCCTGAAAATTTTAAAGGTATAACCGTCAAATCTGTTCAGACCATCTTTAGTTCCAAACCATAAAAATCCTTTTCTGTCCTGCAAACTGCAGATTACAGAATTATAAGATAAGCCGTTTTCAACCTGATAATGTCTGAAGGTATATGACTGTGCGAATGTTGAAACGACCACACCAATGAGTATGGATAATATCAATAAAAACTTGTTCAATGCTATTTTATATTGGTTATTATAAAGATAGGTCGAAAACCCCCAAAAAGGAACATGAATTCCTTATTTCTGCCATTATGCGAGGAATTGAGACAAATTGAACAACGTTTGATCAGTAAGATCAAATGTTAATTCCTCAATTAGCATAACAATTCACGCCGTTACGGAATGAGTTGAACCAACCAAATATAAATTGTAAATGAGCATGAAAAAAAAATTACACTTTAGCAAAGAGTTAAAGCTCTGCTTTATTCTTAGTTCATTATTTATCCTCTGTTGCCAGGCAGTATTTGCCCAGAGCAACATAACTGGAACCGTATCAGATAAATCGGGACCATTAATAGGAGTTGGGGTGCAGGTCAAGGGAACATCTGCATCTACCACAACAAGTCAGAATGGTGCTTATACCATTTCAGTGCCTAATGCCGGAAATGCAGTTCTTGTGTTTTCTTATATCGGTTACACTACTCAGGAGGTTGCAGTTAACGGCCGATCAACCGTTAATGTATCCCTAGTTGAATCAGCTTCCGATTTAAGTGAAGTAGTAGTAGTAGGTTACGGAACGCAGAAAAAGAAGGACCTCACAGGTGCTATCTCTATTGTAAAGGCATCAGATGTTCAGAAAAGACAAGGAACTACTGTTGCAGAATCATTACAGGGTTTAGCTACCGGTATCAGAGTAAGGGGCGGTGGACAACCCGGTTCGGAAGCCCAGATCCAGATCAGAGGATTAAAGAACTTTGGGGCTAACAATCCGCTGTATGTAATTGATGGTTTGGTTACCAGTGCCAACCGCGACTTTAATCCGGCCGATATTGAATCCATACAAATTCTTAAAGATGCATCTGCAGCAGCCATCTACGGGTCGAGAGCAGCGAATGGCGTAATTATCATTACTACCAAAAGAGGTCTTGATGGTCCTATGAAAATAGAATTTTCAGGAAAAAGTAGCTTGCAAACTATTCCCAGGTATGATCTTGCCGAAACAGAAGAGTTTTCGAGATTAAATTTTATGGCTTATGATAATGCCAAAATAAACCGCCAACAGCTGGATCTAAATACAAATACAGATTGGCAGGATGTAGCATTTAGAACAGGAAATGTACAGGATTATAACCTAAGTTTCTCTGGTGGAAGTAAGGATGCTACCTATTTTGTTTCAGGTGGTTATTTTGGAAACAAAGGTACGGTAATCAGTACTGATTTTGATCGACTTAGTTTTAGAGTTAATACAAAAGGGACCAAAGGCATATTTACCATTGGTGAAAATCTGGCAATAAGCAGTTCCAAAAACAACGAGATGTCGGGTAACCCAATACTTGATGTTGTTCGTATGTTGCCTACTATACCAGTTTATGATGCCGGCCATCCGGGAGGGTATGGTTACGGAGACGAAGCCAAAGCCAGAACATTTGGAACTAATCCGCTTGCTATAGCGAACCTTGAAGATCGTATAAATCAAAATTTAAGAATCAGAGGTAATTTATTCGCTGAATTGCAATTACTTAAGCCATTAAAGTTCAGAACTAGTCTTGGTTACGAAACCAGCAGAGATCATTATACTTATTTGAAAAAGGATGGATTCTGGACACTTAATCAAGCTTATGACCCTGCAATACTAAATGAGAATAGAGGAGAGTCATCCACAGTCCTTATAGAAAACACACTTACTTTCAATAAAGAATTTGGCAAACATTCATTAACAGTTATCGGTGGACAGTCTTATCAAAAAGATAATTATGCTTTAATGTGGGGAACTAAGCGTAATATCTTACAGAACTCTACCACAGGTCACTATTATGATGTTTTAGATCAGGGAAATGAAGCACAAACTGGCGGTTACAGGAATCGCGCAGATCTCATTTCTTACTTCGGCAGGTTAGAATACAATTATGCCGATAAGTATTTACTAAATGCAGTTATCAGAACTGATGGTGTTTCCAGATTTGGGCCTGATTATAAATTTGGTAGCTTCCCATCTGTGTCGGGTGCATGGCGTATCAGTAAGGAAGATTTTTTCAAGTCTTCCTGGATTGATGATCTGAAAATAAGAGCTAACTATGGAACTTTAGGAAGCAGTGATATTGGTGCATATGAATATATGGCCTTTGTTAATACCTTCTCTACAATTCCAATGGGGCCAAACCAAAATCTTCAGTCAGGTTCAACTCAGGTACAGCTTGCAAACAGGGATTTGCACTGGGAAGAAGTAACTCAGCAAAATTATGGTATTGATGCTGCTTTTCTTCACAACAAACTTTCAATCAGTGCTGAATACTTTATTTCAAAAACAGATGGAGTATTAATCCGCTACCCATTGCTTATTTCTACTGGTAATGATGGAGGAAATCCTTTTGTAAACGGTGGTATATTAGGTAACAGAGGGTTTGAGTTTACTGCATCATATGTCGAAAACTCAAGTGAATTTAAATACAATGTTACTGCAAACTTAACCACGTTAAATAATAAAGTACTGGGTTTGGGCTATAACAAGAACAAAACTTTTGTCGGCAATACGGTTACCGAAGTTGGTCAGCCAATTGGTATGTGGTATGTACTGCAAACAGATGGTCTGTTCCAGAACGCAAACGAAGTCGCTAGTTATAAAAATGCAAATGGTAAAGTTATTCAGCCTTCTGCTCAGCCTGGTGATATTCGTTATAAGGATAACGATGGTGACGGTGAAATCACAAATAAAGATAAAGTAGTTGTAGGGAGTCCATGGGCCGATTATGAGTTGGGTTTAAACATCGGGGCCGCATATAAAGGGTTTGAATTTTCTATGGACTGGTTTGGTTCTTTTGGCTCAAAAGTGTTTAACGGACCAAGAAGTGTAATGGATAACTTCTCAGACAATTCTAACTATCGCGCCGGTGTTCAACCATGGACTCCTGAAAATCCTAACACAAGTGTACCTCGCGCTTTTTATAGCAGTACCATCAATGCCAGGGGCGATACCGATCGTTGGTTGGAAAATGGAAGTTTCGCACGTATGAAATACATTGGTATCTCTTATAATATCCCAAATACACTATTAAAAAGAATAGGATTTAATAATGCTAAGGTGATTCTCTCCGGACAAAATCTGATCACTATCACTAAGTATACAGGACTGGATCCTGAATTTAGTAACGGAAGTGTTTTTGAAAAAGGATTTGACTTTGGTGCATTTCCTAACTTAAGAACAGTATCTATTGGTTTAAACTTCGGATTTTAATATTAGAAACATGAAAAAGATAATTTCAAAAATATTAGTGCTTAGTGCACTCGTCCTGATGTTCTCCTGTAAAAAGTCATTGTTAGATCAGGACAACCCAAATACATTAACAGTTGACCAGTTCTGGAAAACTGAAAGCGATGCCCAAAAGGGTGTAAATGCAGCATATGCCATGTTTTACCAAAATGGTGGGTGGAACAGGTGGATTTATTTCAGACTGGATTTAACTTCTGATGAAGGATGGAGCAACAGTCCCTGGACTGAGCTGGGCGATTGGACCCGTTTCCAGTATATCAATTACAATTTCTGGGAAGGAAATGTGAATACTTACAGAGATACCTACAAGGCAATTTTCAGGTGTAATCAGGTATTAACCTATGTGCCGGAAATTCCTTTTGCTGACGCGAAAAGGAAAGCTGAAATACTTGCGCAGGCTAAGTTCCTGAGAGGTTTTTATTACTATTACGCCGCTATATTGTGGGAGAACTTTCCTATTGTAACCACCATTCAAACACCAACAGATTTACCTGAACAAAGCTCTTTAGCTCAGGTTTGGGCACAGGTAGAAAAAGACCTTACAGAGGCAAGCGCTGACCTGCCTGAACAATGGACCGGAGGTGAGATTGGTCGTGCTACAAAAGGCGCGGCACAAGCATTACTGGGTAAAGCACTGATGCAACAACATAAATGGGCCGATGCTAAAACCGCTTTTGACTATCTTGTAACTGGTGCAGGAAAAAATTATTATGATCTTGTTGATTATAAAGATAACTTCAGAGCAGAAAACGAAAATAACAAGGAGTCTGTATTTGAAATTCAATTTTCTGATGTCAATAAATCTGCAGAAGGTGACGGGCCAAGTGCAAATGTGGGTAGTAATCGTGCTCAATTTTTTGCACCTAGAAGTATAGGGTGGTCAGATGGACAAGCCAGATTCTGGTTGGTTAATGAGTTTAAAAAAGAGAAAACTACTGATAATAAAATTGATCCAAGGTTAAGATATACCTTATTCTACCCTGGTCTTGAAGCTGATTTTGGCGATAAGACTTATGGCAGAAGCTGGGAGTGGGGTGCTGATGAAGCCTGGTTCAAAAAATACTCACGTGACTATATGCGCAGTAATGAAGATTATTTTAATCAGGTTAACAACAGGGTAATTCGCTTTGCCGATGTTTTACTGATGTATGCAGAAGCATTAAATGAGCTTGGGCAAACTGCGGATGCTTATCAATACGTAAACCGTGTACGTACCAGGGTAAACATGGCTGGCCTGGCTACTGCATATCCTGCAATTGGTAACAATAAAGACCTCTTCAGAGAGCGATTGAAAGTAGAGCGAAGCTTAGAACTTTGTGGTGAAAGTGTTAGATGGGCCGATTTAAAAAGATGGGGTGACCTTGACAACAAAGCGAACGTAGATAAAGTTGCATTACGCGACCCCGACTTTAAGAATTTCGTTGTAGGAAAACACATCAGATTGCCATTGCCACAGGTCGAAGTAGACAATAACACTAACCTTTCACAGAACCCTAATTATTAATTCAGAAACTATGTTTTTAAGAAGTGTAACCATTATTCTGCTATTGCAAGCCGTAGTTGGTTGTAGCAAGAGCCAGAAAAAGTCTGAACCTGATAAAGACAAGCCTGCGCCTGCTATAACCACTTTCACAAATCCCCTGCTCAGCAGCGGACCAGATCCATGGGTTATCAGAAAGGATGGGTATTATTATTACATGAATACCCAGGGAACTCAGGTTGCTATACGTAAAACAAAAGCCCTTTCACAGTTAAGCAGGGCTGAAGTTACCGTGGCTTATAAAGCACCTGCATCAGGTGCAGATTCAAAGAATATATGGGCACCCGAACTACATTTTCTGAACAACAAATGGTACATCTATTATACTGCCGGATCGTCTGGAGATTTATCTACCCAGCGCATGTTTGTGCTGGAAAACAGTAATGTCGATCCTACAAAAGGTAGCTGGGTTGTAAAAGGACAGATAAAGGATAACAATGCTGATTTCTTTGCCATAGATGCTACGGTGTACTCCAGCAATGGTAAAAATTACATTATCTGGAGCGGACATATTTCAGCAACTGATAATACACAGCGATTATATATTGCCCAGTTAGCCGATGAACCATGGAAAATGGCTACACCAAGAGCAGAGATTTCTACTCCAACATACGACTGGGAAAAGATAGGTTTACCTCATGTAAATGAAGGGCCCGAAATCCTAACCAACAAGAATGGAAGAACCTTTCTGATCTTTTCGGCCAGTGGTTGCTGGACAGATGATTATTCTTTGGGTATGATTAGTTTAAAAGAGAACGGCGATCCACTGAAGCCGGCAGATTGGACCAAAACAGATAAACCGGTGTTTACTAAGAAACCGGAAAGCGGAGCTTATGGTCCAGGCCATAACAGCTTTTTTAAATCACCAGACGGAACGGAAGATTGGATTCTTTATCATGCTAATCCCAGAGCGGGGTTAGCATGTTCTAACGACCGTAGCCCACGGATGCAGAAGTTTACCTGGAATGCCGATGGAACACCAAATTTTGGTGAACCTGTAAAGATCGATACGCCAATCCTAAAACCTTCAGGTGAATGAGAGTCGTTATCCAAATCTGTACTATAGTACAATTCTGCGCACTGCTGTCTTTTGGCTGCGGTAAAAAGAACGAAACGGTTAGTGTTCCACAAAAACCATCCGTTAAAAGCCATATCGAATGGGATTATAATACCTTAAAAAAGGTCTCCTCATCTGCCGCAGGCGAAAGGTATTGCGGATATGCCAGGATGATTCAATTGCACGATCAATCGCTCTTAGCCATATATGAGGCCGATGGAAATATTGTTAGTGTCAAAAGTGCCGATCTGGGAGCGACCTGGTCGGCACCTGTTTCAGTTGCACAACGCGCCAATGGCACAAATATGTCTGTACCAGATATATTGGAATTAAAGGATCATTCCTTACTGGCTTGTTATAACCCAAGACCGTACGACATTTCTCCTTCCAGAAAATTTGGTATCCGCACCAAGAAAAGCTATGATGGCGGACTCACATGGAAAGACGAGAAACTGCTTTATGAGGCAGGGTATGAATTTAAAAATGGATGTTGGGAGCCATCAGCAGTGCAATTGCCCAATGGGGAAATTCAATTGTACTTTGCTAATGAGGGAGACTACCTAAATTCCGATGAGCAGAATATCTCCATGCTACGTTCCAGCGATAACGGACAAACATGGACTGAAAAACCTCAAATTGTAAGTTTCAGAGCAGGGAAACGAGATGGTATGCCGGTGCCTCTATTGCTTAGCAATGGAAAAGAGATCGCTTTTGCTATAGAAGACAATGGCTTTGACGCATTTAAACCTTACATCATCAGAAATACTTTAAAAGACAATTGGGCAAGCACTGTAGATGCTGGCAGCGCAAACCGAAGCTACGCCCTGGCAGATAAAATTGCCGATAATATCTATGCAGGCGCACCTTATTTAAGGCAATTGAAAACCGGCGAAACCATACTTTCTTATCAAGGTACCGAAGGGCGTATCAATAAAATGGAATTTGCAGATATGAAGGTGGTTATCGGAGATGATGAGGCACGTAATTTCAATAGAAAATCTACGCCATTCATTATCCCGGCAAACAAGTCGTGCTTGTGGAGTAGTGTAGCTATTTTAAACGACAACACCATTGTTGCGGTAACCAGCACAAATGCCTATTCTAACCATTCCGAAATCTGGATGATAAAAGGACGTTTGGTGCAAGATCCTATAGCACTTGCCGATCCTACCATATTCCTGGATAACGACAAGTATTACTTGTATGGCACTAGTAGTGATAAGGGCTTTGAAGTATATGAGTCGTCAGATTTAAAGAACTGGAAAGGCCCTGTAGGTAAAAGCAACGGTTTCGCCCTTGTAAAAGGAGAATCTTTTGGGAGTAAAGGCTTTTGGGCACCACAGGTTTTTAAACACAAAAATGCCTATTACATGGCTTACACCGCTGATGAACAGATTGCAATAGCGAAAAGCGATAGTCCACTAGGGCCCTTCAAGCAAGAGCAGATAAAGTCGCTGTCTGGTATTGGCAAACAGATTGATCCCTTTGTGTACTTCGATACCGACGGTAAAACCTATATGTACCATGTAAAGCTTAAAGAAGGCAACAGGATTTTTGTTTCAGAGATGAAACCTGATCTTTCTGATGTATTGCAGGAAACCACCAAAGAGTGTATTAGCGGAGTGCTTCCATGGGAAAACACTGAGAAAACAGATTGGCCGGTTACCGAAGGGCCAACAGTAATAAAACATAAGAATTTGTATTACCTGATCTATTCTGCAAATGATTTTCGCAATAAGGATTACGCAGTAGGTTATGCCACTTCAACTTCGCCTATGGGGCCATGGAAAAAATATGCAGGCAGTCCGATCATAAGCAGAGAGAAACTAAAGCAAAATGGAACGGGGCATGGCGATTTGTTTACCGATAAAGCCGGAAATTACAAATATGTAATGCATACTCATCATTCTGCTACAAAAGTATCACCACGGTCAACCGGAATTATAGATGTAAAGTTTGCTAAAGGCGATGAAGCTGATGTGCTGCAAGCCGATGAATCGACATTTAAACTTCTTTTTACTGGTGCCGAAACCAAATAAAAACACCACATTTAATAAACATACAGAATGAACAAATCACTAAATTATAACTAGAACCTTTTAAAATGAGAAATCTAAAAACCTATTATCTAGCACTATGTTTGCTTGGGCTCGCGTTTCAGTCGTGCGTACAAAAACCAGCAGATCAAACTTCACAAACAGAACAAAAGCCAAGAGAAATATGGACTGTAGAACAGGCCAATAAATGGTATGAGCAATGGGGCTGGTTAAGAGGTAGCGACTTTATACCAAGTACTGCAATCAATCAATTAGAAATGTGGCAAAAGGAAACTTTTGACCCGACAACTATTGATAAGGAACTGGGTTATGCTGAAGGAATTGGCATGAACTCAATGCGCGTTTACCTGCATCATGCTGCCTGGCAACAAGATAAAGATGGCTTTAAAGGAAGGGTAAAACAATATTTAGATATCGCCGATAAGCACCACATTTCTACCTTGTTTGTGCTATTTGATGATTGCTGGAATCCGACTTTTAAAACCGGAAAACAACCGGAACCAAAAATTGGTATTCACAATTCCGGCTGGGTAAGAGACCCGGGAGATCTGTATTATCAGGACTCTACGCTTGTAGATACGCTTGAAACTTATGTTAAAGATGTACTAACAACGTTTAAAGACGACAAACGCATTGTACTTTGGGATCTTTACAACGAACCTGGAAATTCAAACTACGGCAACAAAAGCATGGATCTGCTTAAAAAAGTATTTGAATGGGGCCGTACAGTTAACCCTAGTCAGCCGCTTTCTGTAGGGGTATGGAAATTAGATTTGAAAGAACTTTCAGATTATCAGATTCAGAATTCTGATGTAACCACTTATCATAATTATGGCGATGTAAAGGATCACCAAAAATGGATTGATACCCTTAGAAGTGTTTCTAAACGCCCGCTTATCTGTACAGAATATATGGCAAGATCAAGAAACAGCTTATTCAGCAACATCATGCCTATCCTTAAAAAAGAAAATATTGGTGCTTACAACTGGGGCTTAGTGGCAGGAAAAACCAATACTATTTACGCATGGGATAGCCCAATGCCTGATGGAAAAGAACCTAAACTATGGTTTCATGATATTTTCAGAAAAGACGGTAGCCCGTATAAAAAAGCAGAAGTTGATTCTATAAAAATGCTTACCGGAAAGCAGTAAGCGTTTATTAAAATTCAGTTACCTAGGCCGTTGTTGTTTACGACGGTCTTGGTTCTTTAATACGGTCGTCATCTCCACGATAGGAGAGATCTCTTGATTACGCCAATTTGCTTTGTAGCTATTTAAAGGTCAGAGATCTCTCCTATCGTGGAGATGACGACCTTTAAGCTACCTCTTATTGGGCTTAATCAAGGCAGATTAAGGACTGGGAGCAGATTGCTTCGGAAAACATGCATCTTTTCCCGAACCAGTCCCGAACCAGCGTTAACGCAGGCCATACCAAGCTTCATAGAAGCCACATAGTTGATCATAAAATAAATGCACTTAAAAAGCATAAAATGTTGTAAGTTCATTGATGAAAATCAACATGTTTTGTGAATGGTTCCATTTGATATAGATAGTCAAACTTTAAACGATCTCGAGATATTTGAAAGTGCCGCTAGTGAAAAGTGCATTTTCTCTTTTTTCGACTTCAGCTCAACCATAGGAGGGAAAGAGAAGTTAAGGAGCCTTTTTAATCATCCTCAAACTGATATTCAGATAATTGAAGAGAGAAAAAATCTTATCCAATATCTGTTGAAGTATAATAAAACTATAGCCTTCGATAAGGAATCGCTTGATTTTATTGAGTTTTACTTACGTCAAAATGATAAGCCCAACCAGCCGGCTGCTATAGATATTATAGGGGTTACCTCCAGATTTTTCTTTAAGAACAATCAGCAACAGTATTTAAGACAACGCGGGGCTCAGGAAGTATTAAAGCTGATCCATTTGTTGTATGACTTTTGCAGCGAATTAATTATTGAGAACGCTCCTGAACTACTAAAATCACTCCACAATAAAGTTCATGGAATGATAGAGAGGCAAGCACACATTAAGCGCCATAATCAAATAAGACCTCACACTTTTAAACTCTTTGATTTAGAGAAATACGATTTTATAATCAGAAATTCAGAGGTCACAGAAATTAAGGAACTTCTGGGAATTTGTTATTCGTTAGATGCCTATTTATCAGTTGCAAAATCTGCAAGAACTTACGGCTTGTCATTTCCTGTATTCAATTCTTCAGAGGAGAGATCAATTGTAATTAAAGGGGTATTTCATTTATTTGTGAAGCACCCAATACCCAATAACATCGATTTCAGTACGGATAAAAATGTTTGTTTTATTACGGGAGTGAATATGGCAGGGAAATCGACCTTGCTAAAATCTATTGCAGTATCCATATATCTAGCCCATTTGGGCTTTCCTGTTCCTGCAGAAAGTATGGAGACCAGCATTTTTGATGGCCTCATTACTACGATCAATCTTTCAGATAATTTGAATCAGGGATATAGCCATTTTTATAACGAGGTGTTAAGGGTAAAGCAAGTTGCACAAAAAGTAACCACATCTAAGAATATGGTGGTTATATTTGATGAGCTGTTTAGAGGAACGAATGTAAAAGATGCCTACGATGCTTCACTTTCAATCATAACAGCATTTAGCCAGATCAGAGGGAGCTTTTTTGTTATTTCAACACATATTGTTGAAGTGGCTAAAGAGCTAAATGATAACAGTAATATTAATTTCCGCTTTTTGGAAACCAGGATAATAGATGGGAAACCCATGTTTACTCATGAGCTGAAAGGGGGTATAACTGATGAACGCATGGGCATGTGGATAATTGAAAATGAGGGGATAATGGAAATATTGAACAATATGACACATTGTAACAAATAAATGCCCACCAGATTTAAGTATTTATGGTAATTTTGCAAAAGGAATAACTCGGTGAGTTTAAACAAACGCACCGCTAAATATAAAATAGAAGTGAATATGAAAAGAGTAGTAGTAACAGGTTTAGGTGCTGTAACCCCGGTGGGAAATACAGTAAAAGAATTTTGGGACAATATAGTTGCCGGTAAAAGTGGCGCAGCTAAAATAACAAAATTTGATACCTCAAAATTCAAAACCAACTTTGCTGCTGAAGTGAAAAACTTTGATGCCGAAGCCTATATTGATAAAAAAGAAATCAAAAAATATGATTTGTATACTCAGTTCGCTATTGCAGCCAGCGATCAGGCCATTAAAGACTCAGGATTAGACTTTACAACAATGCCTGAAATTGAACGCTATGAAGTGGGTGTGATTTGGGGATCTGGAAATGGTGGTATCGGTACTTTTGAAGAGCAATTGAAAGAGTATCATCTTGGTGATGGAACTCCTAGATTTAGCCCGTATTTTATCCCTAAAATGATTGTTGATATTGCCGCTGGTGTAATTTCAATACGCAATAAACTTCATGGTCCTAATTATGCTACTGTTTCGGCATGTGCATCTTCTAACACTGCAATTATCAGCGCTTTTGATTCTATCCGTTTAGGCAAGGCCAACATTATGGTAGCGGGTGGTTCCGAGGCCGGTATTACTGAATCTTCAGTAGGTGGTTTTAACTCAGCACATGCTTTATCAAAAAGAAATGATGATCCTGAAACTGCTTCGCGTCCGTTTGATGTAGACAGAGATGGCTTTGTAATTGGTGAAGGCGCTGGTGCTTTGATTTTGGAAGAACTCGAGCATGCTCAAAAAAGAGGTGCACATATCTATGCAGAAATTGTTGGTGGTGGTATGGCAGCTGATGCTTATCACCTTACTGGTACGCCACCGGATGGTTTAGGGGCATCTTTAGGTATTTCTAAAGCACTTGCTGATGCAGGGATAACTCCTGATAAAATTGATTATATCAATGCTCACGCAACTTCTACAGGTTTAGGAGACGCTGGAGAATTAAACGGAATTAAAAAAATATTTGGCGATTTGCCTGTTAAAATTAGTGCAACCAAATCTATGACCGGTCATTTACTTGGTGGTGCTGGTGCTATAGAAAGTATAATCAGTATTCTTGCCATCAGAGATGGAATTATTCCGGGAACTATCAACACTAAAAATCTTGATCCTGCAATTCCCGAAGGCTTAAATATTGTATTAGGTAAATCTATTCACCAGCCTGTTAATTACGTGCTGAACAACACATTTGGTTTCGGTGGTCACACTGCAACTTCTGTGTTTAAAAAGTATGAAGCATAGTAAATAATTAACTGGCATACTTACTTTAGGTCGTCATACTGAATATATTTCATGATGACGACCTTTCTATTTTATCTGCACAATACCAATATTTAACGCTGCTATACCAAAGCCCAAATTGGACTTTTGTTCTCCTAAAAATAAAGATTTAACTTGCCTATATGAATATAGAATTCAATAAGAATGAAGACGTTAATAAACAATCAGTTTATGACTTAAAAACACGGCTCAAAAAGATATATAAAGGTGGGGGAGAGAAGAACGCTGCTAAACAAAAGGACAAGGGTAAATTATTGGCAAGAGAACGCATCTCTTACCTGATAGATAAAGAAAGTCAGTTTTTAGAAATTGGTGCTTTTGCGGCAGATGAAATGTATGCTGAGCAGGGTGGTTGTCCATCGGCCGGTGTGGTTTGCGGTATCGGATATGTATCGGGCAGGCAATGTATGATTGTTGCGAACGACGCTACCGTAAAAGCAGGTGCCTGGTTTCCTATGACTGCTAAGAAAAATCTTAGGGCGCAGGAAATTGCAATGGAAAACAGACTGCCGGTAATCTATCTGGTTGATAGCGCAGGTGTTTATTTGCCTATGCAGGACGAGATTTTTCCTGATAAGGAACATTTCGGACGAATGTTTAGAAACAACGCGATCATGTCGGCCGATGGGATTGTTCAAATTGCTGCAATAATGGGCTCATGTGTGGCTGGTGGTGCTTATTTACCGATCATGAGCGACGAAGCAATGATTGTTGATGGCACAGGTTCTGTGTTCCTGGCAGGGTCTTATCTTGTTAAATCGGCAATTGGCGAAGATGTGGATAATGAAACCCTGGGTGGAGCCACTACCCATTGTGAAATATCTGGTGTAACCGATTATAAGCATCCTAATGATCAGGCTTGTTTAGATAGCATTCGTAACATCATGAGCATGCTGGGTGCACCACAAGTAGCCGGATTTGATAGAATTAAGTCAGCTTTACCTAAGCTCGATCCTGAACAAATTTATGGAATACTGCCAGAAAACAGAGAAAAGCCTTATGATATGCTCGAGGTAGTTCAACGCTTGGTAGATAACTCTGAATTTGAAGAATACAAGAAATTGTATGGACAGAGCATCATCTGCGGATTAGGTCGTATTGATGGCTGGGCGGTTGGTATAGTTGCCAATCAGCGTAAAGTTGTTAAATCCAAAAAAGGGGAGATGCAGTTCGGGGGAGTAATTTATTCTGATAGTGCTGATAAGGCAACACGGTTTATCATGAATTGCAACCAGAAAAAAATCCCTTTGGTGTTTTTACAGGATGTTACCGGCTTTATGGTAGGCAGCAGATCTGAACATGGGGGCATCATTAAAGATGGTGCAAAAATGGTAAACGCGGTTGCAAACTCCGTTGTGCCTAAGTTTACCATTGTAATAGGAAACTCTTATGGTGCCGGTAATTATGCCATGTGTGGTAAAGCATATGATCCGCGATTAATTTATGCCTGGCCAAGTGCTAAAATTGCAGTTATGGGTGGCTCGCAGGCCGCTAAAGTGTTGTTGCAGATTCAGGAAGCATCACTAAAAGCAAAAGGAGAGGTGATTACACCGGAAAAAGAAGAAGAACTGTTAAAAGAAATTACCGATAGGTATGACAGTCAAACTACTCCTTATTATGCTGCGGCAAGGTTATGGGTTGATGGCGTTATTGACCCTTCAGAAACCAGAAAAGTAATTTCTATGGGTATAGAAGCGGCCAATCAATCGCCTATAAAGAAGCAGTTTAACGTAGGTGTTATACAGACTTAGTCGGAATTATAATCTGGAAATCACAATGTTGCGTTTGTTGTGCGCTAGCGTTTGACGGATAGCGGGATAAAGCGTAATTTTGTACTTTAATAAGAAAGAAACACATATGTCAGAAGAAATAGAACACGTTCAATGTTTAATTATAGGTTCAGGTCCGGCAGGATATACTGCTGCAATTTATGCAGCCCGTGCTGATCTTAAGCCGGTTATGTATACTGGTATGGAACCTGGTGGTCAATTAACGCAGACTACTGATGTTGATAATTTCCCAGGATACCCGGGTGGCATTATGGGCCCTGAGATGATGGAAGATTTCCGTAAACAAGCAGAACGTTTTGGAACTGATATCCGTTTTGGATATGTAAGTTCTGTAGACTTTTCATCTTTGCCTCACAAAGTAGTTGTTGATGAAATTAAAACCATCACCGCTGATACTGTAATTATCTCGACAGGTGCCACAGCTAAGTGGCTTGGTTTACCTAGTGAACAACAATATAATGGTTTTGGTGTATCGGCATGTGCGGTATGCGACGGCTTTTTCTTTAAAGGACAGGACGTAGCGATAGTTGGTGCTGGTGATACTGCTGCCGAAGAGGCTACTTACCTTGCAAAGCTTTGTAAAAAAGTATACATGATTGTACGCAGAGATGAGTTCAGAGCTTCAAAAGCTATGGTGCACAGAGTATTAAATACGCCAAATATTGAAGTGATTTATAACTCTGAAACTAAAGAAATTCTGGGTAACGGTAAAAATGTTACTGCGGTAAGAATAGTAAATAACCAATCTGGTGCAGAAACTGATTTGCCAGTTGAAGGTTTCTTTGTGGCCATTGGCCATAAACCTAATACCGATATCTTTAAAGGATGGTTGGATATGGATGAAACTGGTTATTTAAAAACAATCCCTGGAACTTCTAAAACCAACATAGAAGGTGTTTTTGCCAGTGGAGATGTTCAGGATCATTATTATCGCCAGGCAGTTACAGCCGCTGGTTCTGGTTGTATGGCTGCTTTAGATGCAGAGCGTTATCTGGCGGCAAAAGAACACGAAGTAAAAGAAGTGTTGTAAGTATCATTTTAATAGAAATATGGGTAGAATCGTATGATTCTGCCTTTTTTTTGCCCACCTTTCTCTAAGATTTTTTTATCTTGGGGCTTGATTTAAAATAAATTATTTAACCTAACACATGAAAAGATTATTATCAGTTGCTCTCGTGGCATTTATGTCTGTGGGTGCATTTGCGCAAACAGATGCCAATATGGGCATTATTCCTGCCCCCGTTTCGGTAGTAAAGAAAAGCGGAGCCTTTAAATTGGACAAAACTGTTGTATTGATGTCTGCAGATGCAGCCAATGCAAAGATGGCAGATTTGCTAAACGCTTCTATTACCACGAAGGCAGGATTTGCTCTTAGAGAAACAAAGGCTATAAAAGCCAATGAAAGAGCAATTGTATTAACCTCGGCAGGGGCTGATAAATTACCTGCAGAAGGTTATACTATTGATATTACTGATAAAAAAATCACTGTAACAGGTAAAGATGCAGGATTGTTCTACGCAGTTCAGTCTATGATTCAGCTAATGCCTGAAAAGAAAAATAATGAGCTAACCATAAGTGCAGCAGAAATTAACGATTATCCTCGTTTTAAATACAGAGGAATGCACCTCGATGTTGGACGCCATATGTTCCCGGTAGCTTTTATCAAGAAGTACATCGATTTGATGTCTCAATATAAATTAAATAATTTCCACTGGCATTTAACTGAAGACCAGGGATGGAGAATTGAAATCAAGAAATATCCTAAACTAACAACAGTTGGTGCAACCAGAAGCGGTACCATTATTGGTCACCACCCTGGGGTAGGTACAGATAATAAAGAGTACAAAGGTTTTTATACCCAGCAAGAGGCTAAAGAGGTTGTTGCTTATGCAGCAGCAAGATATATTAACGTAATTCCTGAGATTGAGCTTCCTGGCCATGCATCAGCTGCAATTGCGGCATATCCTGAATTAAGTTGTTTCCCTAACAGAGATACTTTTGTTGATGCTAAAACACCTTGGTCTGGTTCCAGAAAAGGAAAGCAAGTGCAACAGCAATGGGGTGTATTTGATGATGTATTTGTACCTAGCGACAATACCTTTAAATTTTTAGAAGATGTGTTGGACGAGGTAATCGCGATTTTCCCTTCTAAATACATTCATATCGGTGGTGATGAGAGCCCTAAAGAATACTGGAAAGAAAGTGAGTTTTGCCAGAACTTAATTAAAAAACTTGGGTTAAAAGATGAGCATGAATTACAAAGCTATTTTATCCAGAGAATCGAAAAACACATCAATGCAAAAGGCCGTTCAATTATTGGATGGGATGAGATTCTTGAAGGTGGTTTAGCGCCTAACGCTACTGTAATGTCGTGGAGAGGTACAGAAGGTGGTATTGCAGCGGCAAAACAAAACCATGATGTGATCATGACCCCGGGTGGACCTATTGGACTTTACTTTGATCATAAACAATCTAATTCTGTTGACGAACCAACAAATATTGGTGGTTTAGCACCTTATTCTTTAGCATATGCTTACGATCCAATGCCAAAAGAATTAACTGCAGATCAGCAGAAACATGTTGTGGGTGTACAGGCCAACCTGTGGACTGAGTATATTCAAACTCCTGAAAAAGTGGAGTATATGATTTTACCAAGAATGTTCTCATTGGCAGAGATTGCATGGAGCAAGCTTGACCGTAAGGACTTTAAAAACTTCTCTGAAGAGCGTATTCCTGTGCATCTGGCCAGATTAGATAAAACCAACACGAACTATTGGGTTCCAACTCCGCTTGGATTAACAGCAGAAAAAGTAATAAACGGCGAAGAATTTAATCTTGATCTGAAAGCACCAATACCAGGTTCTAAAGTATTTTATACTTTAGATCTTACACGTCCGTCTGAAACTGCTAACTTAGTTAACAGCCCTGTTAAAGTGATTGTTCCTAAAGGCGAAAAACGTGTTTTAAAAACTATTGTAATTGCGCCAAGTGGTAAACGCAGCGTTGTTACAGAAACAATTTTGAACAATGGTGCTTCGGATGTAAAAACTAAATAGTAGTTTGCATTGTATAAATTGTATTTACATTAAAAAGTAAATGATGAAATTGATGAAATACTTAATAAAGCAGCCTCTTCTATTTGCGGGGCTGCTTTTATTGGCTTCTTGCAGCGACTCTTCTAAGAAAGATGAAGCTGTAAAACAGAGTGAACCTGTTGCAGCTAAGCAAAAAGGTCAGTTTGTTTTTTACAAGGATATAGCGATAAGACCAGGTATCAATTTTGAGGTAGTAAGCTGGGGTAAAGGGGTTGATAGCGTTGGTGGTTATCTGATACTGATGTCCGATTCGCTAAAAAGCAATTACAAATCGTTTTCTAATGAACGTAGTGGCATTATAACTGATGCCTGGAATATGGATTTAGATAATGATGGTAACCCGGAAATTTACATCGAGCTGTTAAGCAAGAAGAATGTTCTGGATCTTAACGTTTTCGAATATTCTGATGGTAATTTTAACAAGATTACCTTCCCGGCATTAAGTGATAGAGCTAAAAAGACCTACGCAGGTAATGATAAATTCGTTATCAAGAATGGCGACTTGTTCCGCACTTATCCTATTGTAAATTCAAAAGATACTACTGAAAAGGATGGCACTTTAAAAACATTACAATATAGACTTAGCGGTAATAGCTTCTCTATATCTGAAATAGAGAGTGAATAGGCTTATATCAGCTTATTGGTTCTTGCCACATTTATGGCGTCAGCTTTCGAGTTGACGTCTAACTTAATGTAAATGTTCTTTACATGGGTTTTAACCGTTTCTACATCTATAAATAACTGATTGGCGATCTGGCCACGATCTTTGCCTTCGGCTATTAATTCCAGTATCTGTGTTTCTCTTTTGGTAAGCGGCGAATGCTGGTTTTTTTGAAGAGACATAATTACTTTCTTTGAAACATCTGGGCTCATGGGGCCGCCGCCATGCATTACCTCTTTAATTGCGTCGATTATTTTTGATGAAGGTGTATTCTTGGTAAAGTATCCTGAAGCACCATTTGCCAATGCATCCAGTATTATTTTTTCGGTTTCATAAACAGTAAGCATAATGATGTAAACATCAGGCAGCATCTTTTTTAGTTGCGGTAAAGCGTCAATGCCGCTTGTACCGGGCAGCTGTATATCCAATATGATCACATCCGGGTTGTCTTTTGCAATTTTAAGCTTTGCAACATCAAATGAAGGATAAGCATTTACCACGGTATATGGAGAGGTATTGTCTATCAGGTAGTGGTAGCCTTCTCTGATGGTTTTATCATCTTCAATAATTACAATTCTTGCGGCTTCTTGATTAGGCATCTTTAAAATGTTTTAGGGTCGAAAAATTAACAAGTAACAATACACTGGTACCATTGTCATTAGAAATGATCTTTAAATCGGCATTTATTCTTTTTGCCCTAACATACATATTGTTCATGCCATGCCCATCTTTAGCGTGTGCTACATCAAAGCCGATTCCATCGTCCTGAAGGGTGATCAACAGCATGCCGTTGTTTAATTTGGCCTCAAAATTTATCACCCTGGCTTTGGCATGTTTCAGTGAGTTATGTATAGACTCCTTAAAAATCATCAATATGTTTCGGCTCATATCTAATGATAATTTGGTGTATTTGTTATTGAGATCTATATCAAATTTAAAGAGAATAGGAGTTTCATTAACCATTTCCTGACCGAAATCTTTAATGTGGTTTAATACCTGTTCTAAGGAATCATTTTTTGGATTTAAAGACCATAATATATCTTTGGTTCCATTATACAGTTCGTCAACATTGCAACGGATCTTTTTTAAGATATTCCTTTTTTCGGTATCATCTTTATCGATCATGCTACCCAATACTTCCGAAAGAACTGTTATTCTGGTTAGCTTGTTGCCCAGGTCATCATGAAAATCTTCGGCAGTTTGTTTTCTGATCTTAAATTGTTCCTCCAGCTTTATTTTTAGTCTTAATTTGCGTCTACGTTCATTGAGCATCAAGATGATGTACACTATAAATAATATCAGCAGGATAATAAGTATCACAATAAAGAACTTAAAAAGAGACGTTTGATAGTATGCCGGCAGTATTTCAAATACAACTGAAGCCGTATTAACTGAAAAAAGCCCGTCTTTGGAAATCACTTTTACTTGGAAAGTGTATTTTCCGGGAGGGATAGCCGTGAAATTCATAGATGAATTACTGCTTGGCTGGCTGAATTTGTTATCTAATCCTATAAGTCGATATTGGTACATTACAGCATCGGGATTTTTCAGATAAATTCCAGTATAACTGATATTAATGCGGTTGTGATTATAGGGTAGCGTAAGCACACCTTCAACATATTTTGGTTTGTAATTTGGGGTTACATTTACCGAATTGATGTAGATATATGGACTTACTTTTTTCTCTGGATTAGGATTTACTCCATAAACAATAACTCCTTTGGTAGTGCCGATCCATACATTGTTGTTGTGTTGAAGTATGGCATTCTGATTGCATTCTACCAGCAGTTCATCCTCGCTTTGCGGTGGTATAATTGTAAAGTTTTTAGGATCAATTCTATCAATGCCTCTTCCGGTTCCAACCCATATTATGCCCTTTTTATCTTCTAACAAGCTATAGATGTGATCAGATGCAAGACCCGACTTGGTATTTAAAGATTTTGTTGCCCCGGTCTTAATGTTCCAGATCACTAAGCCGTAATCTGCAGTTCCGAAAAGCACATAGTCCTTGTATTTAAGCATGCAGAGTATGTTAGAACCCGATAAGCCTTTAATCTTTAAAGGGGTGAGCATTTTCTTGTTGGCAACTAACCACGCGCCATCCTGAGTGCCTAAAATTATTGAGTCGCGCGCCAATTCCATTAATCCACCACCAAACTGTTGGGTAATTCTGGTAAATTTTCTGCTGTTAACATCAAAGGTTAAGCATCCATGATTGGTTGATAACCATATGGTGCCACCGCTATCCTCAATCATTGCATTGTACGCTATATGCCAATTATCCGTATCCATACGTTCCAGGCGCTTGCCGTTGTGTTTCCAGAGACCACCACCGGGAGTGCCTACCCAAAGGTTGTTTTTATGGTCGTTATATAAGAAATTAATACGGTAGGAGTCCGGATTTTGAGATGGTATTTTAACGTTTGTTATCTTTTGATTCTGTTTGTACTCATATAAGCCACCATATGAGCCCAACCATATTGATCCTGGAGTAGGGCCGTTGGCGATGGCCATTACAATTCGACTTTCTATTCCTTGTGTTTCGTCGAATGTTACATAGCTGTTATTGGTAAACCTGAATAGGCCAGAGCCATCTGTGCCAAGCCAGATGTTATTCTCGACGTCTTTAAATATCTCATTAACAACATTGTCTGTGAACCCATTCTGGGAATTGAAATGGATAACGCTGGCAGGAGTAATGTAGTAGGCACCCTTGTTTGTACCTATCCATATTGATCCTTTCCCATCCTGTGCTATGGCATTGCATTTACTCGTAATTTCGTTATAGACTTTATTAATGTTATTGTTCTGGGCAACATAGATCCCTTCGGGAGTTAAAAGCCATACTTTTCCTTTATTAAGCTTGTCTACTAAAATATTGGTAACTATTAGGATCTTTATTTTTTCATCTAATGGCCATAATTTCCATTTACCCTTTTCAAGTTGATACAATCCCTTCCCATGAACAGCTACCCATATGTTACCTGAATAGTCTGTTTTAAGAGCCGTAACTATTTCGGTAGTATCATTTGAAATGGTTATTAGTTGATCTTTGTTGGCGTTGTATAAGCGTTTGGCTTTTATACAGTAGGTAGTTCCATTTTTATCGGTGGCTAGTGCACCAACCCATTTTTTCGTATCAGCCGAATTGCTGAAACCCTTGCCATCGTATTTTGATAAACCTTTGGCAGATCCTATCCATATTTCATCCTTTTTTCCTGATGCCAGTGCAAGAATGAAATTACTGCTTAGACCACGTATTTTGGTGTAATCGGTAAACTGTTTGCCATTAAAACAGCTGAGCCCTCCAAGAGTCGAAATCCACAAGCGACGCTTGTTGTCCTGCGTAATAGCAGTTACCTGCGATTGCGTTAGCCCATCCTCTATGTCATATTGTTCAAAGTTATACCGCTGGGAAAAACCATCGAGACAATAGCTGAAAAGGATGAGAAAAAGTAACAATATCTTTTTGCCCACTTGATACGGAAATACAAGGTTAATCCGATTGTAAATATATTTATCAATATACAATTAAAAAATCACCCCTGAAGGGGTATTTTTTTCATTTACCTCAAAATACCCCTTCAGGGGTGAAAAGAAACACGATATCCCGGTTTAATTTTGATTAGAAACTTTGAGCATTCAAGTTGACTGATTTGAGTTAAACACGCTAATTTAATTGTGATGAGTAGTAGTAGAATACTTGTTGGTGATAATGAAATTATAAGTCAAAATTCTTGTACCAGCAGCTTTACTGGTTTAACAGGAAAGTATTCCATTAATATGGTATTTAATGGCGCTGCGGACTATAAAGTAAACAAAAGGGAGTTGCGATTGCATCCGGAAAACTTTATATTTTTAAATAATCATACAAATTATTCCAGCAGAATTGATTCAGCAATACCGGTAAATGCACTATCTGTTTTCTTTGATCCGCGTTTCGTTCAGGATTTCGAATATTCCAGAAAAAGTGGCGCTGTTTTACTGGATAACCCATTTGATTATAAATATGAGAACCCGGTTTTTGTAGAGTCTATTTATCCTTTGCAGGGCGCATTAAAAGATAACCTGCTAAATCTTGCAGGGCTTATCAATAGCAACACAACCAACCAATTACTTTTGAATGATTGTTTGCATGATTGTTTGTTAAATTATTACAGCATATACAACACTGAAGTGGTAAACCGAACTGCATCATTAAAGTTCCTTAGTCATGTTACCAAATCTGAAATATTAAGACGCCTGTCTATGGCTAAGGATTATATCATTAGCAATTACAATAAGAACATCCGACTGGATGATATCGCACAGATGGCTTGTTTGTCGATAAACCATTTACTTAGAACTTTTAAACAAGCTTATCAGCAGTCGCCACACCAGTTTTTAACAACATTCAGACTTCAGCAAGCCAAATACTACTTAAGAAATACGGATTATCCGGTTAGTGAGATTGTAGATAGGGTGGGCTTTGAATGCCCAAGTTCCTTTATCAGGTTATTTAGAAGTTCATTTAACGTTACTCCCGGCCAGTACAGGTAATCTGTACCGTATACGATGCTTTTAGAGTACGATATGTGTTTAGTTTAATTTTTTTTAAAAATGGTTATGAAAAGAAAAATTCTATTGTGTATGGCGATACTGAGTATCTCCTTCACTTTTGCATCTGCTGATACTGATAAACCAGTGGCAAGTGTGAATTTAAAATCAAGCTCTGTAATAGAAGCTTACATTGACGCGAATGTTCATTGTAACGCGGCATTACTTAATCAGGTGATGGATAACGAGGCTGTGCTAAAAATAACCAGGCAGGGCAAAATTGTAGAACAAAACAAAAGGGACCTGGTAGACTTTTATAAAAGAAGAGGCGACATTACATTAAACTGTACCTCCAATTTCGAGATCTTATCAACTAGTGATTGCGTAGTGATGGTAAGGGTAGATTTTAAATATCCATTGTTTACGCAAGAGAACTATGTAACTGTTGTAAAAGACCAAAACGGGATTTGGAAAATAAGTCAGATCCACAGATTTAATGGCTAAAAAAGAATTGGTGAGTTTCGCTTATTCACCATTAAGTCCTAAACCTATATTTGAACCAGGAAGCCCGGCAATAAGTTTGGATAAATTTAAATTTGGGTTAGTTAATAATAGAAGTCATCCGATAGGTAGGATGACTTTTTTTATGGCTGCTCTTTGAACTGGCTGCTAATACGTTCAAACTTCTCTATTAAAAGATCCAAGCGCTCTTTCTCTCTTTTTAAATAAGCTTTGCGCAAAAAGGTTGCACATAATGCCATCCAGAAAACAGAGAAGGAGGTTATTCCGATCTGAAACCATAATTCCAGGTTGTCGAGCATTTCGTAGAAATAAAGGACAAAACCAAGGCATATTGCTGCAGCATAAAACCAATATAGCTTGTTGTATATAGAGAATTTATTTAACTGATAGATCTTTAATTGCGATAAAAATTCATTGGGATGTTGGGTGAAATCATTCCTCGATATTATTTTGTAATCCTTGTATAGAATAAAGGTAGATACAGCTATTGCTATAATAATGATGCCTAAACCGGCAGGTGTTGTCCAGGATGTGAATGGATAAAATATTAAAAGAGCAACAAGAGATGCAAAAGAAATCAACATTCCGGCAATGTTCAATAGTGACCTTGTTTTGATGCCCGATACTTCTTTTTTTGCCTGCGAAAGCATTTCCTCAGAAGAGATTTTTACCTCCACTGAATGTGATTGCCAAAGCGATTGTATATGATCAAATTCTTGCATGTTGATTGTATAGTTCTGTAAGTTTTTGTTTAATGCGATGAATTTTTACTCTTAGATTCCCTTCACTGATGCCAGATATATCGGCTATTTCATTGTAAGGTAGTTCGTCGAGTACCATTGTAATTATGAGGCGATCGTTTTCTTCTAATTTTGATATTGACTTGTAAAGTAGTGCAACCTGTTCGTTTTTTTCCGACAATTCCTCTGGCCTGTTTTCGATAATATTGTCTGTAAGCTCATCTTTTGCCTGTCTTTTTTCTGATCTTAAATAGGTTAAGCAAGTATTGACTGCGATACGGTAGATCCATGTCGAAATCAAAGATTTATTACGGAACTTATCTAAATTCTGCCAAACTTTTAAAAATGTTTCCTGAAGAAGATCATTTGCCGAGTCTTCGTCGCCAGTATAACCATAACATAAATGGAAGATTTTCTTGGAGTTTGTGTCGAAAATTTGCTTAAATAACTGATCCTTTTGTTCCATTAATTAACGGCTGATGGTAGTTTGATCGTTGTAATCTTTAATTGTTACAACAGGTTGCGGTATCAAAAATAATAAATGTTTGCGGGCTTACCACAATTAATTACTTTTGTTGCCACTAAAAACTAATTTATGAAACAAAACCGCATCGGGCTAATTACGTTGATATTTATTACAATTGCTACTTTGCTCGGAGTTTTGAAAGATTTTGACATTGTTGCCGTTCCAGATAACATAATGATGGCAGTGCGTTGGATTCTTGCAGCGGAGCTGTTTGTTTATGCCGTTATTAAAAAGAATCTAACTACCTGGATATTGGTCTGTATGATTTTAGGAGTTTTTATTGGGATAGATTATCCGCATGTAGCTATAGCATTACAACCACTAAGCAAAGGTTTTATTAAACTCGTAAAAACTATAGTTGGTCCAATATTATTTGCAACCCTGGTTTATGGTATTGCTGGTCATTCTGACTTGAAACAAGTGGGCCGAATGGCCTGGAAATCTATGCTGTACTTCTATTGCGCCACCACAATGGCATTATTTATTGGATTGGCAGCAATTAATATTTCGCAGGCTGGAGTAGGGGTTAATATTGAAAATATGCCTCATAACGAATTGCCGAAACCCGTGAAGGATTTGACTGATGAAAGCATTCTGCAGAGTTTACCACACAGCATACATTGGTTGTATAAAACACTTGCCTTTTTTAGAAACGTTTTCCCTGAGAATATAGCGAAATCTATCTATGACGCTCAGATTTTACAGATCGTGATCTTTTCTGTGATCTTCGGTATCGGTTTAGCTATGGTAGACGAAAAGAAGCGAAAGCCTATGGTTGATTTTTGTGAAAGCTTATCTGAAACCATGTTTAAGTTCACAAATGTGATCATGTATTTTGCCCCAATTGGAGTAGGGGCGGCTATGGCTTACACAGTTGGTCATATGGGAGTAGATATCTTAAAGCATTTATTTATGCTGGTGGCAACCTTGTATGCGGCATTGCTGGCTTTCATTCTTATTGTATTACTGCCTATAGCTTTATATATTAAATTACCTATACGGAAGTTTATCAATGCAATAAAAGAACCGGTATCTATTGCTTTTGCTACAACCAGTTCTGATGCAGCGTTGCCTAAAGCAATGAGTGCAATGGAAAAATTTGGAGTTCCGCGTAAAATTGTATCATTTGTAATTCCAACTGGTTACAGTTTTAACTTAGATGGAACAACATTATACCTTTCATTAGCTGCTATCTTTGTAGCCCAGGCTGCAGGAATGCATTTGTCATTTGGCGATCAGTTATTGATTGTTTTTACGCTTATGATTACCAGTAAAGGAGTGGCTGCAATACCAAGAGCATCTCTAATTATTTTAATAGCTACTGCAGATCAGTTTGGTCTTCCAACATTTATTATAGCCGCAATTTTAGGGATAGATGAGTTGATGGATATGGGTAGAACATCATTAAACGTAATAGGAAACTGTTTAGCAACAGTAGTGATTGCAAAATGGGAGGGTGAATATAATCCTGACTATGAAGCACCAATAGAAGCTTAATTTATGACTAACAAAGGAAAAAAGATTTTTTTAGCACTAAGTATTGTGGTGCCATTCTTGATTTATTGCATTGTATATTATACCCCAATGATAAAGAATGCCCCTTTCAGGTCGGCAGACTTTGTTTCATTTGAATACAAATGGGGAGTAGGGAAAACCCTTGCCAATAGTTATAATTCTGCTACAGGCGATTATCAATACCTTGATGATAAAGACTCGCTGGTTAAGACCCATGTGAAGCTTAGAAAAAATGACATGATCTATTTGCACAGCAAAGCAAATGAATTGGGTTTGTGGAATTTTCCAGGTGTGATTGCAAATAACGGGTCTGACTTAAATTCGCCTAAGATACTGCGTTATGAGATCCAGTTCAATTACAAAACAAAGTCAAAGAAAGTGATTTATTTGACTGATTATAACGAAATACCTAAGCTGAGAGATGTTGCAGCTCAAATGCAAAAGCTTATTGGACAAAGTATAAATGACGCTGAAGAACGTTACGGGAATAAAAAGTAATTCTGTTGTGGATTTAGAAAAATTAATTCTATATTTGCACCTCGATAAAAATAAACAATTTAAAATAATAAATATTTAACAATGTACGCAATAGTAAATATAGCAGGACAGCAATTCAAAGTTGCAAAAGACCAGCACCTTTTTGTACACCGTTTACAAGGAGATGAAGGCGCTAGTATTGAATTTGACAATGTATTGTTGGTTGAAGATGGTGGTAAAATCTCTGTAGGAGCTCCTACATTGAAAGGTGCTTCAGTTTCAGCTAAAATCGTGTCTCATTTAAAAGGTGATAAGGTAATCGTTTTCAAAAAGAAACGTAGAAAAGGTTACAAAAAGAAAAACGGTCACCGTCAGTATTTCACCAAAATCCAGATTTCTGGTATCAGTTTATAATTAGTTGTTAAACAAAGATTACCAGGTTAATCAGGTAATTAATAAAATATAAAACAAGATGGCACATAAAAAAGGAGCCGGTAGTTCGAGAAACGGACGCGAGTCGCATAGCAAACGTTTAGGTATCAAAATATTTGGTGGTCAGGAAGCTATCGCTGGAAACATTTTAGTACGTCAGCGTGGTACAAAACATCATCCAGATAAAGGAGTAGGTATTGGTAAAGACCATACTTTATTCGCTTTGGTTGATGGTACTGTAATCTTCAAAAAGAAACAAGATAACAAATCATATGTTTCTGTATTACCTACTGTAGCTAAAGAAGTTGTAGAAAAAGCACCTGTTGTTAAAAAAGCACCTGCTAAGAAAGCTGCTGCTCCTGCAAAGGAAGTTGTTGCTGAAAAAGCACCTGCAAAAAAAGCACCTGCTAAAAAAGCGGTTAAAGCTGAAGTAGAAACTAAAGCAGAATCTGCAGAATAGTAAGATATTTACTTTATAAAAAAAAGGGTTTCAGCATATGTTGAAACCCTTTTTTTATAAAGTAATGCCAAATTCTAATGCCCATTCGGGTGGTTGCCTTTGAATTTTTCAGTTTTGATTTCAATTAACTCCTGTTCAAAGTTCTCTATTGCCTTTTTAAAGCCTGCAAGGGATTTCTCAAGATTATTGATTAAAGATTGGATCTTATTAACCGATTCATTGTCTTCGGAATTTTGCGGCTCCCCATGCAAAATCCATTCATAACTTTTGCTATAATATCTGGCGATTAAGTGTAGTGTGTCAAAAGAAGGAAACTGATTTCCTAACTCTATTTGTGAATAATTACTTCTGGATATATTCAATGTGTTAGCTATAGCCGCTTGGGATAAATTGTGGTCTAATCGCAAGTTTTTGATCCTTTCTCCGATGCTTACTTTTGACAGTATTTCTTGCATAATTGATTTATATTGTGTTGATTTGTATACGGTCAAATTAGAAACCCATTATCTGGTTGCAAATTCTAAACCATAAATAAATTAGGATAATATTAGTATAGAATTGCACCATAGACCTTATGAGTATTAAGCCAAAACTTATAAAACAATTAAAAAATCCGTGTAAAAAATGAATTGTGGGCAATATAATAGTTTAGATAAGATTAACAATGCTGGTTAGTAGTGTGTGGGAGCATTCATCTTGTTCATTTTTTCTAATTGATAGAAAAAATGAATTATTATTTTTCAAAATTGTTCCTGATAATAATTTACGGGAATTTATTACTGGCTCGCCTAAAATTGGGGACAATGTTGAGGAAATAATTACGCAAATTTATAAATATAAATTCCTAAAACTACTTGAAAAATGTTTTAACAATAAATGTTTCAGCATAGAGGTAAGAATCCCTTCTGCGTATGAAGGGATAGACTCATCTTTTCAGATCGTGTTTACTCCTTTAATGAAAGATAAGATTGAACAGGTTGTTTGCACCATTATAAAGAATCACGAACGCCTGGATCATTTAAGGAAACTTAATGATTATTCTCATCTTACTTCTCATCAACTACGCTCACTAACGGCTAATGTATCGAGCTTATTTAACGTTACAAGCTATAGTCGATTGGGAGGTTATGATGTTTCAAAGATAAATCAGCTGCTAAGCGATGTTAATTACCAGGCCAAAAAACTGGATAGTGTAATTAAGGAACTCTGCATTTCCCTTAGCAAGCCCGGAACAGATAATCAGCCAGAAAATGAAGGGTTAGAGCCAGAGAAAAAACATGTGGTACTTGTTGATGATGACCTGATGACCATTAAAGTGCATCAGGCTTTGATAAGAAATCAACATAGAGAAAAGCAGGTTGTTTTGTTCAATAATCCTGGAAATGCACTGGATTACATCAAGCAGAATAAGCCCGATCTTATTCTCTTGGATTTACATATGCCTAATATTGATGGTCTTAGATTTCTGAAGATGCTGGACGAAAGCAAGATTTCTATTGATGTTGTTATTGTCTCCTCATCAGTTGATCCAATGGATAGAACAATTGCAAAATCATTTTCCTTTGTGAAAGATTTTATTGCTAAGCCACTTACCGACGAAAAAGTAAAATCAATATTTGATCATTAATGTTCTCTGCTCATCAACTCCTCAGCTAATTTAATAATTTCAGATTTCCTGGATTCAGCTATTGTAATCTTGTTTAAGGCTGTAAATGCCTTGTCAAGATAGCTTTTCATTTCCTGTGTGGCCAACTCCCTGATCTTATAACTATGGTATAGGTCGGTAATGTGTTTGATTTTATCTTCTGTGTTCTTGTTGGTAAATTGATCGGTAAGTTTAGTATGATCTTCTTTGCTCACTAATTCCTGTAATTTTAGCAAAAGAAAAGTTTTTTTGTTTGCTATGATGTCACCGGCTATTTGTTTTCCAAATTTCTCCGGGTCGCCAAACACGTCCAGAATATCGTCTTGCAGTTGGAAAGCAATGCCCAGATTTTCTCCAAACACGTAAATAAGTTCCGCTTCTTCTGGTTTTGCCTTTGCAACAATTGCACCCAGTTTCATTGCGCCACCTAATAAAACAGCTGTTTTAAGGCGTATCATATCTATGTATTCGGGAATGCTTACGTCGCTACGGTTTTCAAATTCCATATCGAGTTGCTGACCTTCACAAACCCCTTGTGCAGTGGTATTAAACGTATCAAGAGCGGGTTTTAAAATACTTACATCAACATTTGTAATGTGTTTGTTTGCTTCAACCATCATCACGTCGCCACTTAGTATAGCAGTATTTGTACCCCACTTTTCATGTACAGTTTGCTTTCCTCTTCTAAGTGGGGCATTGTCCATAATGTCATCATGAATAAGCGTAAAGTTGTGGAATGTTTCAATTGCCATTGCCGCGGGCAAAGCCTTAAAAATATCGCCATTAAATAAATCTACTGCCATTAATAGCATAGTAGGTCTTACTCTTTTGCCGCCTAAGCTCATAATATAGCTTATGGGCTCATATAAGTTGCCAGGATATGTTGGGTATTGGATTTCGCTTATTGCTTGTTCTACGTGCTTTAATAATTCTGAAGGAGAATGCATTCTTTTGATTGTTGTTGTCTAATCCTGTACTAAAATAAAATCTATTTGACGTTTAGCCAGATCTACTTTCTTTACTTTTACCTTTACCTCGTCGCCCAATTGGTATTTTTTCTTTTTACGCTGGCCCACTATGCAGTAGTTTTTTTCATCGAGTACATAGAAATCATCAGATATATCACGAAGCCTTATCATGCCTTCACATTTGTTTTCAATGATCTCAACATACATTCCCCATTCTGTAACTCCGGAGATGATGCCAAGGAAAGTATTTCCTATGTTTTCTTCCAGATATTCAGCCTGCTTATATTTAATAGAAGCACGCTCTGCATCAGCAGCACGTTTTTCCATTGTTGAGGAATGAGAAGATGCTATTTCATATTCTTCTTCATTTGCAGACTTTTCGTTGTTTAAGTAAGCAGCCAGAAGTCTGTGCACCATAACATCGGGATATCGTCTGATAGGAGAGGTGAAATGGGTATAGTGGTCAAAAGCCAATCCGTAATGACTAGTCTTTTTTGTGGTGTAAACAGCTTTTGCCATAGAGCGGATGGCAAGTTGTGTTAATACATTCTGTTCCTTTTTCCCCTCAACATCTTCCATCAGGTAGTTCAATGATTTTGCAATCTCCTTATCCGATTTCATATTTATCTTATAACCAAAACGGGCTGCAAAAAGTGCAAAATTACCCAGGTTTTCGAGGTTAGGGGAGTCGTGAGAACGATACACAAAAGTATATTTCTGCTTTCCTTTTCCTTTTTTGGCAATGAACTCAGCTACTTTTTTATTGGCAAGTAACATAAAGTCTTCTATAAGCTTATGGGCATCTTTACGTTCTTTAACATACACGCCAATTGGTTTGCCTGTTTCATCAAGTTTAAATTTAACCTCAGTACTTTCAAAACTTATAGCACCATTTTTAAACTTCCTGTCGCGCAGGATATAAGCCAGTTCATTAAGTTTCAGAATTTCATCAGCGTAATCACCTTCTTTATTTTCAATAACTTCTTGAGCCTCTTCATAACTAAAGCGTCTGTTCGAATGGATAACCGTACGGCCGAACCATTCTGTAATGATATTTGCTTTATCATCAAGTTCAAACACTGCTGCAAAGCACAGCTTGTCTTCGTTTGGACGTAGGGAGCATACACCATTGCTTAAACGTTCTGGAAGCATAGGAATCACGCGATCTACCAGGTAAACTGAGGTAGCTCTTGAATAAGCTTCTTTATCGAGATGACTATTAGGGATAACATAATGAGACACATCAGCAATGTGTACACCTATCTCATAATTTCCATTTGGTAATGTTTTAAAAGATATGGCGTCATCAAAATCCTTGGCATCGGCCGGGTCAATGGTAAATGTAACTGTTTCTCTAAAGTCCTTGCGTCCTTTTAAGTCGGCAGCAGTAATTTCTTCAGGTATCGCATTTGCTTCATTTTCAACCTCAGGCGGAAATACCAAAGGAAATCCAAACTGAGCCAGGATGGCGTTCATTTCAGTGTTATTCTCGCCCTGCTCGCCAAGTATAGTTGTTATTCTTCCAATTGGATTCTTAACGCCTTCTGGCCAATCAGTAATGCTAACCTGTACTTTTTGTCCATTTTTAGCTCCGTTTAGGTCGCTTAAAGGAACAAATATATCATGGAGCATTTTACGATCGTCAATATTTACAAAAGCAAAACGATCAGAGATCTTTATCACTCCAATGAAATCAGTTTTTGCACGGGTAATGATCTCAACTACTTCGCCTTCATTTTTACGGCCACTTTTTTTAGCGTAGATGTAGACTTTTACGGTATCACCATTTAGTGCATTATGAAGTTTGCGTGCCGATACAAAAATGTCTTTTTCAAACTCATCTTCCGGAACTACAAATGCAGAGCCATCAGCGGTCATGTCTACTTTACCGATAACGAAAGTTTTCAAATCCTTTAAGCGGAATTTCCCCTTTTCTGGTTCTAAAAAAACACCCTTTCTCGATTGTTCTTTAAGTACCTCAAGAATTGTTTCTCTTGCTTCAGGATCTGTTATATTTAATTTAGCTGAAACCTGTTTGTAGTTCAGTGCCTCATTGCTGTTTTTTTCCAATACATCACTAATCAATTGTATTAAAACAAGTTCTAAGTGCGATGTTTTCTTTTTTGCCATAATAAAAATATGAATCACCCGAAGGTAACAATTTGAAGCGATAGATTGTTGTATTTTGTACCTTTGCTTAGGCAGAGTAATTTTAAACTTATTGTTATTTAAAGTATAAAATGATAGAAGACAGAGAAAGAAAAACCGGCAAGGAATTACTGATGATCCTGATAAAGGCATTGATTTATTCGCTGTTGGTTTATTTTTATATCAACAAGCCGCAAATCTATGTTGAGTACCCACGTTTGGCAAGAATAACGAGTGGCTTTATGATCTTTCTGGGACCAAGTCTGGCAATCTCTATCATCAGATGGGTGGTTATTTATTGGTACATCAAAAAACATAAGTTTAAGAGCAACATTAAGGATAATTTCATTCTGGGTATTAACCGGATTGAGTCGATATTGAACACAGTGTTTTTTATGCTGGCATTAACCTCATTCTGGGATGTGAAATTACAGGATCTGGTATTTAGTATTTCTATTGTTGCAGCAGCATTGGCAGTTACATTCAAAGACTATGTTGCCAATATGATCAATGGTTTAATTATCATGTTTTCGGATAGGCTCTCATTAGGAGATCATATTAAGGTAGGGGACCATGAGGGTAAAATATTAGATATTACACTCATCAATATGATTTTGCAAAACGAAGATAGTGATATGGTAATTATTCCCAATTCGCTGGCTTTTAGCTCTGTTATTGTAAATCAGTCCAAACAAAATACCAAAAAGCTAAGTATCGAGTTCGAAATGTCGCTGGCAAATGGTTATACTCCTGAATTTATAGAAAATCAATTAAATAAGGTTATTGAAAATTATGCCGACAATGTGATGCCCGGAGGCCTCACCGTTAAAACCATAGCCATCAATAAAGACGTTGTTATCTTTAAAGCAATGATCTTATTGAAAAGATACGATAAGGTTAAAGAAAGGGAGATCAGGAGAGCAATAAATACTACGTTGATCAGATTATCGGCCGTTCTGAAAACCGATAAACAAGCAACGCCTACAACCCTCTAATTAAACAATCAAATTAAGGATTTAGCACCCGGAATTGCTGTTATTAATTTGCGTGTGTATTCAGCTTGTGGATTGTTATAGATATCATCAGGATATCCTTGTTCCTCAATTTTTCCTTTATTCATCACAATCATCCGATCAGAAATGTGTTTTACAACTGCAAGATCGTGAGAGATAAAAATATAGGTAAGTCCAAATTCCTGCTGCAACTGGCGCAACAGATTCAATACCTGGGCCTGTACAGAAACATCCAGTGCAGATACCGATTCATCGCAAATAATAAATCGCGGTTGTAAGGCAAGTGCTCTGGCAATTACAATACGTTGGCGCTGACCGCCCGAAAACTCATGTGGATATCTGTTGAAATGTTCGGCTTTCAGATCAACACGTTCAAGTAGATTTAATATATGAGCCTTTCTTTTGGTGTCATTATCTAATACCTCATGTACCTGTAAAGGTTCCATTAAAGCATTGCCTATGGTAAGTCTTGGATTTAAAGAAGAGTATGGATCCTGAAAAATTATTTGTACATCTTTTCTCAATCCACGCAGGTCTCTTCTGTTAAGAGAGGTGATGTTGTTGCCATCAAAAATGATCTGTCCTGAGGTAGGCTCAACCAGCCTTAAGATACTACGGCCTAAGGTAGTTTTTCCACAGCCCGATTCACCTACAAGTCCAAGCGTTTCACCAGGAAAAACATCGAAGTTAATATGGTCAACTGCCTTTACATAATCAGTGGTTTTGCCAAACAAACCATTCCTTATGGGATACCAGGTACACAGGTCTTTAACCTCTAATAGCGGTTTTTGACCATATAGCTGAGCCCTTCTCTGTTCGATTTCAGAATCAGTATAACTATTTTGTGCCATTAGATGTGCAATCGCCTGATCCGAGTCTTCATTTAAAAAGTCGGCCACAACGGGTAACTTTTTTAGTAACCTATTCGGTGCAGGTCTGCAGGCAAGCAAACCTTTAGTATACGGATGTTGTGGGTGATGAAAAATCTGATCTGCCGATCCCTGTTCAACAATTTCACCCTTATACATAACGGCCACTTCATCTGCGATTTCGCTAATTACGGCCAGGTCATGAGATATGAATATCATGGCCATATCACGTTCCTGTTTAAGCTTTAGTAATAACTCAAGGATCGTTTTTTGAACCGTTACATCAAGAGCGGTTGTAGGTTCGTCTGCTATTAAAAGTTCCGGATTACAGCTAAGCGCCATGGCAATCATAACTCTTTGCTTTTGTCCTCCGGAAAGTTGATGGGGATAACTGTCAAATATATGTTCCGGACGCGGAAGCTGAACTTCCTTAAAAAGAGCTATGGTTTTATTTTTTGCCGTATACTTATCAAGCTTTTGATGTAGTATAATCGCTTCTTCGACCTGGGCTCCGCAAGTAAAAACCGGATTTAAAGAAGTCATGGGCTCCTGAAAAATCATGGCAATTTTATTGCCTCTATAGTCTCTGATTTCTTCGGGTGTTAAATTTAGCAGATCAATGTTGTCAAATTCCACTTCACCTCCAATCATTGTGCTTTGCGGATCATGGAGCCTCATAATAGAGAAGGAAGTAACAGATTTTCCTGATCCGGACTCTCCAACAATACCAAGTACTTTACCCTTGTCAATGGAGAAACTCACATTGTTAACTGCTTTAAGCCAGGATTTATCCTCTTTGTTTAGGAATTGTATGTCGAGGTTTTTAACGTTCAGCATCGATTTTACGGAACAGATTTTCTGTATGAAAATAATTGGCATCAATATAGGGATTTTATCGTCTAAATCCATCTGATTGTGCTATTTTTGCAAAATGGAAAGAGAAATCCTTGATACTAAGCGTAAAGCTTTAAAGATTAACTTAAACCCTAAAATTTACGGAACATTTGCAGAGATAGGTGCTGGACAGGAAGTGGCCCGTAATTTCTTTACTGCAGGTGCCGCGTCGGGTACGGTTGCAAAAACAATGTCAGCATACGACATGACGTTTAGTGATGCAATTTATGGTGTTGAAGAGTCTGGCAGATATGTGAGCAAATCCAGGCTATTGAAAATGTTAAACCATGAATTTGGTTTATTAACTGAAAGATTGAGCGGCGAAAAGTATGATGACAGAACTTTTTTCGCTTTTGCAGATACCGTAACTACACTTAACTACAACAAATCTAATGACCCGCATGGTTGGATAGGACTTCGCTTTCAATCAGAGCCAGGAGGGGAGCCCAACGAAATATTTTTTCATGTTCGTTTGCTTGATACTGATGCCGCTTTACAGCAAAACGTTTTGGGTATAATTGGTGTTAACCTTGTTTACGCAGCATTTTATTACAATCAGGACCGCAGGGCAATGATAGAGTCTTTGGCAGATAATTTAACTGTTGGATCAGTCGAAATAGATCTTATTTCTGTGAACGGGCCAGTATTTAAAGGTGCGGATAACATCTTGTTAAATCTATATCTGATCGTTAAGGACTTCTCCGATGCAGCTATTTTTGACGCTCAGGGTCAGCCTTGTTTGCCTAAAGATTTGCTGTATAAAAAAGATATCATGATTCTGCGTACAAAGTATGCGCAAAAATCTCATCCAAATTTTAGCATGCTCAACAAAGCTGTTGATCAGTTTGTAAAGACAGAAAATGTAAAGGAAGACAACCTGAGTGTTCTTATAGAGGTATTGATGTCTAACTTATTGTCGACCGGCGATGACTTGCATGAAGTAGATTTGAGGGCCGTTGCAAAAAGAGCAGAAGAGATGTGTAAAACCGGAAATAAGGTAATCGTATCAAACTTTTCCAGACACAATAAACTAGCTAAATACCTGGATCGATGCAGACCAAAAAGTGTAGGTATATCTACCAATATCAATAACCTGAAATTTGTATTTAACTCAAATAACTTTGGCGAAGATTACAGCAGTCTGTTGTTAAGTTATGTGAGTGATATGTTTAGCAAAAATGTAAAACTTTTTGCTTATCCATTCCTTGATAAGAAAACAAATGAAGTAGTTACTTCGGCAAATATGCCGGTAACTCCCGATGCCAAACCTTTGTTCGATTTTCTGATCCTAAATGGATATATTACAGATATTCAGGATTATAGCGACGATGATGTAAAAACAGTTTAAAAATTGTTTTTACAAAATATTACAAGTCTTTATAAGGGTTTTTAATTGCTATTCCCATTAGCCTGTCGGGATGTTCAATGGGTTTAAAACCGAATTGAGCATATAAGCCATGGGCATCCTGGGTTGCCAGCATATATCTTCTTAATCCCTGAAGGTCTTTATGGAAAAGCATTAGCGACATCAGCTTTTTTGATAAGCCTTGTCCTCTATATATTTCTTCAACATAAACATCAGCAAGGTATGCAAAAGTAGCCTTGTCTGTAATCCATCTGGCAAAGCCAATTTGTTTAGTGTCTTTGTAAATTCCAAAGCACAATGAGTTCTCTATGGATCTTTCAACAATGTCTAACGGAATATTCTCTGCCCAGTAAGATTGGGTGCTCAGATAATGATGAATAGCAATAGGATCTATTTTATTCTTATCATCTGAAAAGATAAAACCATGATCTTCAATTTCCATTAGTTCCTCATGTTTATGAATTGCAAAGGTTGTCCGAAATCCTCTTTTCTGCAAAGTGAAATCACAGCTTGCAGGTCATCAATGCTTTTGCTTTGTACACGAACCTGATCATCCATCATAGATGGCTGTACCTTTAGTCCGCTTGCTTTTATTTTTGCGACTATCTTCTTTGCAGTCTCTTTGTCTATGCCTTCCTTAACCGTAATTTCTTTACGGATCATGTTGCCTGATGCATATTGTTCTTTACCAAAATCCAGACTCTTAGCATCAAGATTCTGCTTTACCATCCTGGAAATAATAGCATCTTCAATTGCTTTTAAGCGCATATCATCCTCCGTAACTATGGTAATTACATTGGTTTTTTTATCGTGGTCAATGGTGCTTTTTGAAGTGCTGAAATCATAACGGTTAAGGATTTCCTTTTTTGCGTTGTTCATCGCATTATCAAATGTTTGAGCATCTACTTTGCTTACAATATCGAAAGTGGGCATGATTATAGCTTTATAGTAAAAAATATATTAGATTTAAGTAAATATTGATTTCTCTGTACAAAAAAACGAAATTATTATGAACCATTCATAAGCTGTTAAATTAAAACTTATAACATATGAAAACCAATAACTCAAAGGTGCAAAAAAAAGACTCAAAAAAGGCGGTTAAAAAAGAATTAGAAAAAAGTTTAAGAGAGAAATTTCTGGAAGCTGTAAAACATCTGGGACATGATGCAGAAAGAATAGGTAAGGATATTGAGATTGCCAGTAAGTTTGTTGCCAAAAAATTATCGAAGAAATTTAAGGATGTAAAAACAGTTGTAGAAAATAAAATTGACGAAGCAACTTCATCAAAAGAACCTATAGGCAAAAAGGTTGAAGAAGTAAAGAAAAGTACAGTTAAAGGAGCTAAAACTGCAAAAAAAGTAGTCAAAAAAGCGGTTGCAAAAGCAAGGCCAGTGGCCCAAAGTGTTAAAGTAGCTGCAATTGCAACAGAAGAAAAAGCAGCTAAAGCAATCTCTAAATCAGTAGAAGGTACTGTTGCTAAAGTAGCGGAAAAAACTGCACCAAAACCTGTTGCTAAAGCAGTAGCTAAAACTGCAGCTAAACCCGTAACTAAGGCGGCACCCGCAAAACCTGCTGCAAGTAAGACTCCTGTTAAAAAAGCCACAAAGCCTGCTGCACCAAAAACACCGCCCCAAAAGACTAAATAAGGCCGGTTAGATTAAGAGTTAAGTTTAAACCTATTAATTGAGTAATAATTAACAATTACTTAACAATAGAATTTGCAGTTTTGAGGACCAATAATATTTAATGAAAAAAAAGGCGCCGTTTCTAAACAGAGAGATCAGTTGGTTGTATTTTAACGAACGGGTTTTGCAAGAAGCTGCCGATGAAACCGTACCGCTCATAGAACGGATCAAGTTTTTATCTATCTTCTCGTCGAACCTTGAGGAATTTTATCGGGTAAGGGTAGCCACATTAAGCCGGTTATCTAACCTAAATGATAAGGCCAAAGCATTATTGGGCTTTAACCCTAAAAAGATTTTAAACGAGATAAAGAACATTGTTGTAAAGCAGGAGCGTAAGTTTGAGCAGCTTTTTCAGGCAACACTAATAAATGAATTAGCACAGAACAGGATCTTTATTTTAAACGAAACGCAACTTAACGTTGCACGTGGAGAATTTGTTCGCAACCATTTCAGAGACAGAATACTTTCAACTCTTGTTCCTATTATGATTGATCTGGATAAGCCCTTTCCGGAACTTAAAGATCGATATTTATATTTCTTTGTTCGGCTTTCAAAAAAAACATCAAAGAAAAGCGAGAAGTATGCACTAATAGAGCTGCCTCCGGATTTGCCAAGGTTCCTTGTTCTGCCTGAAACAAATGGACTTAAATTTATCATCCTGGCCGAGGATATAATTAAGTACTGTTTAGATGATATCTTCTATGTTTTTAATTATGATGTTATAGATGCATATTCTATTCAGCTCACCAGAGATGCGGAGCTGGATATAGATAAAAACATCAATGACAAATTTGTTGAAGACCTGAAAACCAGTCTGGATAAACGTAAAAAGGGTAAACCAATGCGCCTTCTTTACGATACTGAGATGCCGTTTGAGATGCTTACGGTTTTGATTTCTAAACTTAAGATAGAGGCCGAAAGTTTAATTCCCGGAAACAGATATCATAAATTCGGAGATTTTATTGCCTTTCCAAACGTAGGTTCTAAAGATCTGGAATATGCAAAAAATGCACCTTTGAAAGTAGCGGGTCTACACCGTACCGAAAGCATCTTTAATAAACTAAGCGAACGTGATTATCTGATCAATTTACCTTATCAGTCCTACGATTATATCATTCTGTTTTTACGTGAGGCCGCAATTGATCCTAAGGTAACAGAAATCAATATTACACTGTACCGATTGGCAGAAAACTCCAGAGTTGTAAATGCCCTGATAAATGCAGCTAAAAATGGTAAAAAGGTTCATTGCCTGGTTGAATTAAAAGCGAGGTTTGATGAGCAGGCAAACATATTCTGGACAAGCAAATTAGAAGAGGAAGGTGTACATGTTAATTACGGCTTAACGGATTATAAAGTACACTCAAAAATCTGTCTGGTTAAAAGAATGGAGAAGGGGCGAGCCGTTTACTACGCCAATCTTGCTACCGGTAATTTTAATGAGAAAACAGCTAAGCTCTATTGCGATCACAGTATTTTTACCGCTAAAAAAGAAATTACACAGGATTTGCTTAAGCTTTTTAATGCTTTAAACAAAAGGATGGTCATAAAAGGATTTAAGCATCTGATTGTTTCGCCACTCGAATCCAGAACCAAGATATATGGTTTGATAGATAGAGAGATTAAGTTTGCAAAGCAAGGCAAAACGGCCTACCTAATCTTAAAGGTAAATAGCCTTGCAGACGAAGGGATAGTAGAGAAACTTTACGAGGCGAGTAATGCAGGGGTAATTGTTAAACTTATTGTTCGCGGCATTTGCACGCTTGTTCCGGGCATAGAAGGCTTTAGTGAAAACATCACTGTTATAAGCATCATTGATAAGTTTCTGGAGCATGCCAGGGTATTCATATTTGGCAATAATAATAAAGAGGAAATGTTTCTTTCGTCTGCAGATCTGATGAGCAGGAACTTTGAACATAGGGTAGAAGTGGGCTTCCCGGTTTTAGATGAAGAAGTGCGACAGGAAATAAGAGATATCATTGAGTTTCAACTACAAGATAATGTAAAGGCCCGGGATATTACTCGCTTAAACAACAACAAATACCATAAAAACAGACTCACAACAAAAGTTAGGGCGCAGGTGCAAACCTATAATTACTTAAAAAATAAACACCAATAGAGCAATGTTAAGATACGCTGCAATAGATATAGGGTCAAACGCTGTAAGGTTACTGATAGCTGATATCTCAAAAACAGAAAAAGGCTATAGTTATAAAAAGAATACCCTGGTAAGGGTACCATTAAGGCTGGGAGATGATGCGTTTCTAGATCACAGGTTATCAGATCGTAAAGTAGAAGACCTTGTTAAAACAATGAGTGCTTTTAAAAATCTGATGGATGTTTATCACGTTTCAGAATATCTTGCTTGTGCTACATCTGCAATGCGCGAAGCGGAGAACGGAGCTGAGGTGATAAAAAGGATTAAAGAAGTTGCCGATCTTGATCTGGAGATTATTGAAGGCCAGCGAGAAGCAAACATCATTTACGCTAACCATATCGAAGAAAACCTGGATGCTAAAAAGAGCTATCTGTATATAGACGTAGGTGGAGGTAGTACTGAACTTTCGGTTTTTGTAAACAAAGAGCCGGTAGCGTCTAAATCTTTCGATATAGGTACTATCCGAATCCTCGACAACCAGGACAAGGACGAGACCTGGGAAGATATGCGGCTGTGGGTCAAAGAGAATACAAAAAACCTTAAAAATGTGGCAGGTATTGGAACTGGTGGAAACATCAATAAGTTGTTCAGAATGTCGGACGAAAAGGACGGGATGCCACTATCATTCCTGAAATTAAAAGGATTGTACAACCAACTGAACGGACATTCTTTAAAGGAAAGGATTAGTGTGTTTGGTCTTAATCCGGATAGGGCCGACGTAATTATTCCAGCCTGCGAAATCTACATTACTTTAATGAAGTGGACAGGCATTAAACAGATCTACGTACCTAAAGTTGGATTGGTAGATGGAATAATTAACCTGCTGATAGAAGAGAATTTATAAATAAACTAAGGCAAGGTATGCACCATGGTGACTTACCGATGCCGGTTTGGTTTTTTTGTAATCAAACAGTGCATGGTCGGTTATCTTAATTTCAACCTTTCCCAGTTCTTCCAGTTTTGTTGAGGCTATAGTGTGAAGGTAATGCTCATCAAAATAGCTTTCAGTATAGTATAGCTCATTCTCATAAGAAACATTTCCGGTGGCTGTATCGTTGTGAATGATCAGGTTGCTGCATTGAAGTTTAAGCGGGGCAAACTCACGGAGTTTAGCCTCCCTTGAATATATTTTATAGGCCGATTCTTTCATACTCCATAGCAACCATATGATCATAGAAGGATGAATGCCGGAGGTGATCATAAATTGCTCCTCAGAGTTAAAGATCTTATCCAGATAACCCTTCCGTTTCCAGTTACTATCTATCGCGGCCTGTACAAGATCTACTATATCGTTGCCTATCATTTTGTTTTCAGTTTATCCTCAATGATTTCCATTGCAGCACTTACATTTAGCATTCGTTCCATAGATAGGTTGTCAATCTCGATATCAAACTCCTCTTCAACATCTAAAATTACATCAACCAGGTTTGCAGAATTGATCTTCAGATCTTTAATGAAATCAGTGGTTTCATTTATTGAGGCTACTGCATCTTTATCTTGTGCATAGGTAGCAATAATAGGCGTAAGCCTCGCTATTAATTCTGCTCTGTCCATATTATTTAGCGTATTTTTTTAAGATAATACAAGCATTTACATCGCCAAATCCAAAGCTTGCTTTAGCCACAATATTAACATTTGTGTTCAACAATTGTTGCGGAATTCTATTGAAATCTATCGCGTCGCTAATCTCTGGATTTAGATCTTCACAATTGATATTCGGGAATATAAAATCATGATGCAATTGTAAAATTGAAGCAACACATTCAATGCTTCCGGCGGCACTTAGGCAATGGCCGATTGTAGATTTTAAAGAGTTGATATAGGGGAAATCTGAACCTTTTCTATTCAAGGCGATACTCCAGTTCTGGATTTCTGTGGCGTCTTTAGAGGTTGCTGTAAGATGCCCGTTAATGGCATCTACTTCGCTGGCTTTAATGCCTGCATTTTGCAAGGCTCCTTTTATGCAGCGTTGAACAGCAATGCTATTTGGAGCTGTCATTGTTCCGGTGCATCTTTGTCCGCCTGAATTGATATGGCCTCCTATTATTTCCCCATAAATTGTTGCGTTTCGCTTTAGGGCACTATCCAGCGATTCCAAAACCATCGCTCCTGCACCGCTTCCAGGCACAAAGCCGCTTGCACTGGCACTCATTGGTCGCGATCCTTGTTCTGGAGATGAGTTGTGTTTGTAAGTGCAAACTTTCATTGCATCAAATCCGGCCCATATATAAGGCCCGCTGTCGCTTGTGCTGCCAGCGAGCATCTTTGTCGCCTGCCCGGTTTTAATTCGCTCATAAGCCATTAAAATGCTTTCTGTACCGGTAATGCAGGCCGATGAGTTTGTGGTTGTCTGATTTCCCAATCCAAGCTTGCCGCCCAGGTAAGCGCTGATTCCGCTAGCCATCGTTTGCACCACTACAGTGCTGCCAAGTTTCCTGAGTTGCAAGTCATCAACTTTATAGATAGACTCTCTGAATTTATCAATACCCGAAGTGCCGGTTCCAAATATTGTTCCGCAGTCCCAATCAGGTTCATCACCTTCAGTAATGGTTAAGCCTGCATCTTTCCAGGCATCCATACCGGCAATAACGCCATACAGGATGCCTGTACTGTTAAAATTCCTTAGTTCTAAGGCTGTAAAATATTGTGCAATAAAATCATCAGACAGTTCAGGTTTACCAGCTATCTGACAAGAAAACTGCAGTTGTTCTAACAGAGGATCGTGTTTAATACCCGAAGTACCGTTTTTTATGGCATCGGTAAATGCAGTTAAGCCAACTCCATTTGGGGCAACAACACCTAATCCTGTTACAACAACTCTGTTATCCATTCATTTTATTGGTTACCATTCCGGCTATTGTGCCTTTGCATACCACTTCATGCTGATCATTTAGCATTTGTACAGTACAGTTTAGTTTTTTAAAGCGGAAATACACCTTTTCTGCAACAACCTTTACTTTTTCTCCCGGGAATACCGGTTTCATAAAATCAATAGCAGTAGAAGTTAGCATTACATGTCCCGGTACACCACCTTCAGCACTTCCTGTAAGGTATATCCCCAAACAAACCAAACCAATTTGAGCCATTGTTTCAGTTAAAATTACACCGGGTGTAACCGGATGATCTTTAAAGTGACCTTTGTAAAAGTCAAGATCTTTATCAAATGTGAAAGTTCCGCTTGATCCGTTTTCATCAATATGAAGTATTTCATCTACAAATAAAAACGGTTTGGAGTAAGGCAAGTGGGCCAAAATTTCTTCTTTATTCATGTTATGTTTATATCTTTTTTATTTTCGTCTTGTCATCTCGAACGCAGAGAGATCTCTTGTTTATGATTGCGATTTCAAGAGAGATCTCTCTGCGTTCGAGATGACGCAAAACTAACTTTAAATCACCATTTCAACAATATTCTTTGCGCAGAAAACCCCGGGCCAAAGCTTAACATCAGCCCCAAATCTCCGGCCTTTTGCTCACCCTCTATAAAGCGTTCTAAAACGTACATAACCGTGGCGCTCGACATATTTCCAAACAATCTTAAAACCGCTTTAGTATCTTCTATATTCTTATCTAATTTACCAAATAAGTCATCAACAAGCTGAACAATTTTTTTTCCCCCCGGATGAAAGATCAGATGATCGATATCATCTATCGTTAACTCGTGTTTCGCTAAAAACGGATGGATTATATCAGGGAAATGACTCTCTATCGTATCAGGCACTGCAACATCCAAAACCATTTGCAAACCACTGTTTACCAGTTTAAAACCCATCATCTGTTCTGCATTGTAGAAGTGATACATTTCATCCGCAATAATTTCCGGACCCTCATCATCAGAATGAGATGACAGTAACGCACAAGCCACGCCATCACCAAAAATTGCCGCACTAACAATGTTGGCCATAGAAAAATCATTTACCTGAAATGTTGCTGTAGGCGATTCGTATGCCACAACAGCAGCCCGTTTCCCAGGATTGGCTTTCAGAAAATTATTGGCGTATATCATGCCCGAAACACCAGCCGCACATCCCATTTCTGTAACCGGTAAGCGAACGATATCTTGTTTCAGATTTAAGGTATTGATGAGGTATGCATCTAACGAAGGAATCATGATACCCGTGCAGCTCACTGTAATTATATAATCCAGATCTTCAGGTAACCATGTCGCTTTTTTCAAAGCTTTTTTTAAGCATTCGGTAGCAAGGTTTATGCCCTCTCTTACATAAATGTTATTCCTTTCTTCAAAAGTCAGGTTGCTGAATACTTCTTCAGGCGACATGATTGAATAGCGCTGATCAACCCCTGCGTTTTCAAATATCTTTTTTACTTTTCTAATGAAACGTTCATCTTGTCCGCTTAACCAAGAATCTAAAAAAGGTATAATTTCTTCAGTTTTTCTTGAATACCGGGGCAGCAGCTTAGCAATGGTTTTGATCTTTACGCTCATAAATGGTTTTTGTTAATTGAAAGTTGGAATTATCCATTGATAACGAAATGCCCATTTCCATTTTACCGTATATTTTTTAAAGTCCAGTTCCCTGGAATAAGATTGGAGCTCGGCCTTTTTAAAACCCCTAAGTATCGAAACCAATCCATCATCTTTAGACATTTTATTGAGCCTGAAAACAAAGCATATCGCCAAAAACAGGTAATAAGCAATAGCACTTCTATGTAAATCGTTAACCACAATACCCATCTCTGCCTGATTTCTAAAACCGTTCATCAGTTTCAGTATTTCCGGATTTTTGAAATGGTGAAGGGTTAATGTACAAAGGATAACATCGTAAGTGCTTTGTTGTTCAATTTCATTGAAAATATCTGTACATACGTAGCTAATGTTTGGGTAGTTTTTGGATAACTGCTGCGCATGGCCAATGGTATAATTGTTGGCATCAATTCCAATTAGTTTAAACTTTAAATTATTTTTGGCAGCATAATCTGCAAGGGTTCTCAGCATATCACCATTCCCACAACCTACATCTAAAATGCTAATCTCTTTTGCGGTATTATTGCTAAAAGTCCCGGTGTTTTTTATTAAGGTTATCACGCCCTGCAAGGTTACTTTGTTTCCGCCCAGCAACCTGTTTATGCTTGCAATTTTGTCTAAAGCGTCTCTTAGTATTTCTCCTTCCATAGAGAAATTATCCATTATTTCAGGTGCTTCGCTTCTTCGACTGGTGTTTACAAGCATTTAAATAATTGGTTTTCCGTGAGTCTTTTTAATAATTTGAGGTAATATAGAAGGGAATTTAATCAATAGATTTAACAATGGAGCGAAGAGTTTTCCTTTTCTTATAATCCCCGACAAGAGTTTCCCCACGGCCAGTCTATTTTTGAAATTCAGGTTCCATACTTTTTCATATTTTTCTTCTAATAGATTTCTTGATGAGATATTGCCATTCAAAAATTGAATGGTTAATTCTGCACAAAGTTTGGCGCTGTGGATGGCCATTGCCATCCCGTTTCCACACAAAGGATGGATTAAACCTGCGGTATCTCCAACCATTAAAATATGGTTATAAACAGACTCTTTTTTCTCGAAAGAAATCTGACTTATGGTTAGCGGTTGATCAAACAATGGAATGCAGTTTTCAAATACTTCTTTTAAATGAGGGTTTTTGTAAAGTACTTGTTTTTGAAAATCTGTAATGTTTTTATGCGCTTTAAAGCTTTGGTAATCTGTTAGGTAACAGATGTTAATGCGGTCGTTTTCAACTTTAGAAACGCCACAATACCCTCCTTTAAAATTATGAAGTGCAACCAGATCATCCGGAAAATCGCCCTTGTAGTGTGCTTTTACTGCGAGCCACGGCGATTTTTTTTGAATAAGTCCCCGTTCCATTTTTTGATCTAATGATGATCTTTTTCCAAAAGCGCCAATTGCAATTTTTGCGTTAAGCAAACCAGTTTTGGCTGTGCTAATGCTAAATACATCATCCTTGAAATCAATAGCGGTTACAGTATCATTTATGAAAGTGCATCCATTTTGCAACGCCTTTTGGTAAAGAAAATGATCAAGTGCAAAGCGGCTAATTCCAAAACCGCCGAGCGGCAATTCTGTGTTTATTGTTTTGCCGTTGGCAGAAGAAATAGACAATCGGGTAATTTCTGTTGGATTTAGCCCGGCCGGGTCAGCATCAAGCCATTTCAAATACGGAATAACCTCATTTGAAATGTATTCGCCGCAAACCCTATGCTGCGGGTAATGGTTTTTTTCTATTAGGGTAACGCCAAATCCTGATTTTAGCAAATGTATTGCACAGGTTAATCCGGCTAAGCCACCACCAACTATAATTATATCTTTTTTTTCTGATTTCACAGCAGGTAACGAACTTAGTGATTACATAACAGTATAAAACTGTTATTGTTCGTTAAAAGTCATAGTGAATTTATGAGCCGATTATTTTTACTAATCGGCTCATAAATTCACTATATTTGAGCCGATTAGTAAAAATAATCGGCTCATGAGATATAATTGGGAACTACCGGATTGGCCAGATTTTAAGATTCAGCTTAATAAAAGCGAGGCTATGTTATACGCCTTTACACTGGAAACAGGTGAAGTGAACGGCATATTACAAACTTTGCCACCAGACATTCAGCAAGAAGCATTGTTGCAGATTATGATATCAGAAGCGGTGAAGACTTCTGAAATTGAAGGCGAGTTTTTAAGCCGGCAGGAAATTATGTCCTCCATTCGTAATAATCTTGGACTTAATATTCCATCTGATGTTGTGCACGACAGAAGAGCATCAGGGATTGGCGAACTTATGATTGATGTTCGAAATTCATTTAAAGAACCACTTACTCAAAAAAAAATATGGGAGTGGCATAAAGCCCTTTTGGGTTCATCAAATAGAATAAGAATTGGAGCATGGAGAAAAGGTGACGAGCCAATGCAGGTTATATCTGGTAGAATTGGAAGTGAAACGGTTCATTTTGAAGCCCCGCCTTCAAGTCGGGTGCCAGCAGAAATGGAGCATTTTATAGAATGGTTTAATCAAACAGCTCCAGGAGGATCTCGGGAAATTAACAGTGCGCCCGTTAGATCTGCAATTGCCCATTTGTATTTTGAATCAATACACCCACTTGAAGATGGAAATGGGAGAATAGGAAGAGCAATTGCCGAGAAAGCACTTTCTCAAACTCTTGGAAGGCCGGTTTTACTTAGTCTCTCTGAAGCGATTGAGATAGATCGAGCTGCCTATTATGCAGCGCTTAAAAAAGCCCAGCAAAGTAATGACATTTCTGAATGGATAAACTATTTTGTTTCAGTAGCATTAACTGCTCAACGGAAAGCAAAAACGTTAGTAAATTTTACGTTGCAGAAAACCAGATTCTTTGATAAATATAAAGAACAATTAAATAGTCGTCAGCAGAAAGCGATCATCAAAATGTTAGATGCAGGTACCGAAGGATTTAAAGGAGGGATGACAGCAAAAAAATACATCTCAATTACAAAAACATCAAAAGCCACAGCCACACGCGATTTGCAGGAACTAAGTGATTTAGAAATTTTAATAGCCGCCGGAAGTGGGCGTAGTGTGCATTATGACCTAAACTTTAAACTCATCTAAAGAATAGGGCAATTCCTCGCAAATAAAGCCATATTTCATTAAAATTTTTCTGATGGCAGGTACATAGGAACTGGCGCTAACTACCCTAAGGATTTTATCTTCATCCTCTAATGCAAAAGTCCAGTTTTTTGTGCCAAGCAGATTGTCCATCTTACGCCTAATGGTACTAAGATCATTTTTGTCCCGTACCGAGGTTTTAAAAATAATTATGTTCATCACTCTTCATTGATTGTGTCTAACAATTATCAGGTTGCAATCCTCATTGCCTCAACCTAACACATATAAAGATGGTTGATTTGTGAATTTAAGAAAAGAGAATTTACACCGAAACGGACAAAATTGAAGCTGAATTGTAAACGTATATTTATTTTCTGGCAAGCCAGTCTAAAAATTGAGGAGTTTTTTCTTTGCTTATGGTGATGGTTTCCTTAAATGGAACTAAGAGGTTTATAATCAGCTTACGAGAGAAAAAATGAGCGGCATCTTTAACCGCTGTTCTGTTTAACAGGCACTGTCGGTTTACCCTAAAAAAATCGTCACCACAAATACGTTCCAGCTCTTCCATTTTCTTGCTAACCGCATACGTTTTGTCGTCAAAAGTAAACAAACAGGTTTCTTCATGTTTAATATAAAACAGAGCAATGTGTTCCATTTTTACAGGAATGATCTTGTCTTTATGGGTAACTAAAATAGAAAATGTTTTCTGCACAGGTTTGTTTGCAAACAGATCTAAAATAGAATCATAAGAAACCGCCGAAGTGGTAAATTCCTTGCGTAAGGTTTGATATTTTTTTAGCGCCTGTTCAACTGTTGATGAAACGATTGGTTTCAATATATAATCTATACCTGTTGTGCGAAAAGCGTTGAATGCATATTCATCATAAGCGGTACAAAAAATAATAGGAGCTGTAACCTCAACAGCTTTAAATATGTCGAAACTTAATCCATCACCAAGTTGAATATCACTAAAGATAAGATCAGGCATGCCATGCGTTCTAAAATAATGCAGTGATTCCTTTACCGATCTTAGGCTTGCAACAATTTGAGCATTAGGTTGTAATCTGATGATTAGATCAGCAAGATCCTCAGCTGTTATTTGTTCATCTTCTATAATTACAATCTTCATGTTTTAATATTTTTAAGCTAACAGAAAAGGTAAGTCCATCATCTCTGATATCAATCTCATCACCAGATAACAGGTTATATCTTTCTGCAAGATTAGCCAAACCACTACCGGTAGAATGTTCCAGGTTCGACTTAAGCTGGATGTTATTAGTTACACTGATCCAGTTGCCATTTTGTTTGATATTTATATTCAGCGGAGCAGCATCCGTTAGTTCATTATGCTTAATCACATTCTCCAGAAGCGGTTGAAGCGAAAAAACCGGAAGTACTAATCCTGAGCTTTCTTTCTCTTGTATGTCTAAATTAAAACTCAGGGCCTCACCAAACCTTACTTTTTGCATCTCCAGGTAATCTGCACATAATTTCAGCTCATCATTCAGTGATGCTATTCCGCTTTTGTTGCCCGATATGGAAACACGTAAGAAGTCAGACAAACGGAGTAAATAATCCTCAGCTTTATCGGGACTTCTTTTAATTAGAGATTTTAATATGTTGAGGGCATTAAACAGAAAATGCGGATGTATTTGCTGAAGTAATAATTCATTAGCCGCCTGAGACCTTGCTGCAATTAAACGTGAGTTCTCCAATTGTACCTGGTTATTAGAATCTTGTACAATAATGAAGTTTTGGAGTAGCAAAACAATACCATTGATAAAGAATCCCTGTAAACTGAGGTACAGATAAATTACATTACCTCTAACCCTAAATGGTTCGTGTTGTTCTATAATACCGCGAAAAGTAAGGTATTGCCCAAGCCAGTAAATACATATAATTATTACCGCACTCATCACAAAACTTGCCAGGTAAAACTTTTTGGTGCTTTTGCTTATCGGAGGCGATTTCTCATCGCCAAAAACCACTAACAGACGAATGTTAGATAAGCACATTAACGTGAGCAGCAGTTGGAAAAATAAACATTTTACCAGAGAGCCATACAGTTCCCCTTCTTGAATAAAAGAAGAAAGAAATAAAAACAAACTGACGGCTGTAGTAAAACAGCAGCTTATTTTTATTAAATTTTTAAGAGGAAGTTTCGTTTTCATTTAGTACAAATATATTCATGATTAACGAAGAACTTTTATTTTATCACAAAGCTCGCAAAGTTCACATGAAATTATGTGCTTACAAAAATGAAGGGTTTGGCATTTGAATTAAAGATGTTTAGTGCTCAAACGGACAAAATAATACCTGAATAGTCCTTTTAAAAATCATAACATCTGGATGATCTGATTTTTCGCATATTTCTGGGGCCTAAATAAATGCCTACTGAAAACTCATGACTGCCATAGTTGTAGTACTGAAGTTTGTTTAGAGAATAGTCGTAAGAATAGCCGACTCTTAGGTTGTCTGTAGCAAAGAGTTCGAACATCATGCCCAGCGCATTCTTTTTAGTGAGGTCTTTTTGCAGGAATTTTTTGTTGTACAAAGGAACCGTGGTTCTATAAAAACCACCTATCCATACCTTTTCATTGAGTAGGAGGAAGGCGTTAACATCCAAAGAAGTAGGACCCTTTATGTCGTCTTTTAATAAAATAACAGGTTTTAACGCCCATCCGTAAGTAATGGGTATTAAAGCGCCTGCAGTTAAAAATATGTGCGGCTGCGGAACAGGAACAAGAAGATTGTTGCTATAGTTTTTTGCAGCCCAGCTTGCTATCAGGTTACTTGCCGAAAGTCCGGCGAAATATTTTTCATTAGAGTAGTAAATACCAGCCCTTGCATCAGGGAAAAATCTGGTTTGCATTCCAGTAGGGATAACCTCATCATCGGGATCTATGCTGGTTAATTTATCTCCATCAAGGCCAAGTTGCATTACACCTGCTGCCAAACCAAAAGAGAGTCTGGAATTTTCATCATAACCCAGTTGAATTTTATAGGCATAGTTTGCATATGCAGAAAGGTTTTTTTGCGCACCGATCTTATCGTTTGAAGCGATGAATCCAAGACCAACATTTCCGTCGTCAATAGCACCATCTACAGCTACTGAAACTGTTGTTGGTGCACCTCTTACGCCTACCCATTGTGCACGATAAAAAGCCTGTATGTATAGTTCTTTTTTATATCCTGTATAAGCAGGATTAATATGGATTGTATTGAAAATGTACTGTGTAAACTGACTGTCTTGCTGTGCACTTGAGCTACACACAATTCCAATAGATGCTAAAAACAGAAGTATGATTCTTTTCATCATTGTTTGCCCCTTAATAAAGTGATATAGCCTTTATAGATTTCCCATTTGGTGCCTATTTTTAGTCTTAGTACATAGAAATAAGTACCTTCATTAAGCCCTCGTCCGGTCCATTCGTTATTGTAGCCTTTTTTGAAGTATACAGTTCCTCCCCATCTGTTTAGGATGGTGATTTCATTTTCAAACGCTTGTACGCCTGGTATTTCAAAGGTTTCATTTTTATTATCTCCGTTTGGCGTAAACACGTTTGGTATAATAATACCTGCTACCGAAGTACTGGCAGTGGAAACGTTATTAGCCATATTTGGATCTGACTGATCAGCCGAGACCTTTGCCGTGTTGTAAATAACACCGGCTTTAAGAGCTTTAGTTTTTATCCTTAAATCTGCAGATTCGCCATTTTGCAGGCTATCAATTTCCCAAAGCACAGTCCTGGTTGCAAAGCTATACCTTGCATTACTACCGGCAGTAGGGGTTAGTTGCTGAAATTCGACCTCGGGAGGTAGCTCATCTGTAACCTTAATGTTGGTTGCCTTATCGGTCCCATTGTTTTTTACGTTAATGGTGTAATCGAATGAGTCGTTAAGTGTTAAAGCCCTGTTTTCTGATGTTTTGGTAACCATCATATCAGCTTTGAGAATAATAGGAGGAGTTGTTCCGCCTACAACGATGACAGCCTCTGAAATATCGGAAGCACAGCCTTCGGTGTTATAAGATATTACAGTGTATGTTCCAGAAACAAATACTGTAAATTCCTGGCCAATAGCGCCACTTACAATTTGATTGTCTTTAAGCCATTGATAGGTTGATGCGTTAACAGAATTTGCCCGCAACTTTAAAGAAGCCCCCTGCGGGAGATTCACCGTTTGCGGACCAGAAGATTGCGCAAAGCATGCCGTTGCACTGAGCAACAGCATACTTGACACAAAACTTATTTTTCTGTTAGACATAAAGCTCTGACCTTAATATTTAAATTATGGTGCTGTAATAGTAACTGTAGGTTGACCAGGAGTTTGAGTTACTGTGACTGTTTGAGTTGTTGTAGCTGTAACCTCGCAACCTGTACCTAGAAGTGTATTCGTAAACGTTGTTGCTTGTTTATATTTTACCTTTCCTGTAATTACATAGACACCTGGAGTAGTTGTTGTTAGTGTAAACTTTCCAGTAGCTTGGTCAATAGTACCAACGGTACTCCCATCTACAGTTGTGGTTCCATTATTAACGCTATAAGTATATTCTAAAACTAGATCTGATCCGCTTACTGGAGATAATGCAGCTCCTGTTTGAGTGATATCAGAAGAATTAACCGTGTTGTTGGATTGGCAATAGGCAGGAACAGAAGGTGCGTTTAATGAAAATGCCAATGGAGGGAGTATGATTATTGTGTTGCTTACAGGATCGGAAGAACATTGCCCTGAGGCTGCATCTGTCTGCGAAACTAGTATCACTTCGTAACTTCCTGGATCTGTAAACGAAGTTGGTGCGGTGGCAGAGGGATAACCAGCGAATTGAGTTCCATCTTTCTTGACATCCCACAAAGCTGAAGTTCCTGCTGGTAAATTTGTTACACCTAAATTTAGGGTTGTTCCAGAGCAAGTATAAAATGTCGCTGCCATTGCAGATGTTGAAGTGATTAAAAATGAAGCTAATAAGAAGCTCATTTTTAAAAATGTAATTTTTGTTTTCATGTCTTTTTGATTTTAAGTTTTACGTTAATTGTTTATTAATTAGAAGTTATGTTTACTTGTGGAAGAGGTGGTTTAGGGTGTATGATCATGTTAAAAGTTACAGGGGGGCTTATACAACCATTCGCATTTTTAACACTTATTGTCCCAGCATAAGTAGTTACATTTGCTGTTGTGGGAACAATAATGCTTATATTAGAAGCTGGTAAGGGAGTATCAGATGATACATTCACAAAACCATCTGTTATTGCTGCGGAATCCCAATTGATGCTGTAGCTGGTTGGACTATATGTAGATGTGTAAGTTAATGTTGCGTTTGTTATTCCTTTACAAGCAGTTGGATTTGTGATTACAATAATGACTGGTGATTGGTTGATCATTAAACTTATTGGATATGAATTAGTACAATTGCTTGTTGTATTCCGGATACTAAAAGTTCCTGTATATGTACCAACAGGTGCATTTGAAGGGATACTCAATTGAATTGGACTCGTAGGAAGATCAGCTCCGCTAACATTGGTTAAACTTGTTGTATTCCAAATGATGTCATATTTAAGACTACCGGAAGAAACAGCAGTATAAGGTAAGGTGGCTGCTGTAGTCCCTTTACATATGGCTGGAATATTTCCTAAAGATATTGTTGGGAGTGGAGATACATCAACAGTGAAAGAAGTTGAATTGCTACAATGTGTAGTTGTATTGGTAATAGTATATGTGATGCTAGCTGTTCCAACAGAAACACCTTTTACAAATCCAGTACCATCAACAGTGGCTACTGAAGAGTTATTAGTACTCCAAACACCTGGATCTTCACTCGTATTGGTAAATGTATAACCAACACCCACGCAAATATTTGCGTTACCAATAATTGCAGAAACAGTTGGGAGAGGATTTACGGTAACGATTATTGGAACTCTTTCTGATTCAGCATTACAATTTGTTCTTGCGGTTGCCACATAGTAGGTTTTGGTTGCTGTAAGTGATGGAGTAGGCGTATAAGTATTGGTGTTGGCTAATAATGTTGTTGAAGTTAAAGAATCATACCACCGCAATTCATTTCCTGAATCTGGCGCATCAGGTTTAAGCGTTACGGATGTTCCTGAACAAATTATTACAGCAGGGGTTGAACCGGGGGCTGTAAAAGTTGGTTTTGGAGGGGTTATCTGTACCTCATATAGGTTTAGACTTGTTGCTAGGTTTAAGAGGGAACTTGCTGAGAGCTCTACACGGTCAAATGCTGATGGAGGGGCAATGGAAATTGTGGTTTTTCCACCTGAATTCAATAATGTTAATAGATCGGTTCCAAGCAATAATCCACTGAATGAAGTATTACTGACCAGCGTTGCTCCGTTGTAGGTGTTGATATTTATGTAGCCCAGTACACCAGCAGATATGACAGCCGGAGGAATGGAAAGGGTTAATGTGGCTACGCTGCCCGTAGGTGAGGGTTGGGAAAAATAAACAGTCTGGTACAATGTTGTTCCCACACCTAAACCATTTGAAAACAAGGAGAAGGTATTCAGGTTTCCATCAATGGCATTTGTTTCGTTGCTAATTGCAGAGCCCAGATCAAGTATTGTAGTTTTTCTGATAGCTGTATAAACGGGTGGATTGCAATTTGGATCAAGGATATAAGCGTAGTAAATATTTGTTGAATTTGTGGAGATCCCACCTAGTAGAGCACCAGCAGAAGTGGTGGATGTAATTCTTATGCTGTTACAATCTGCTGGAGTAATAAATACATATTCATTTGTACCTTTTAGCGGTAGGGATGAAAATGACTGTGCACTGCCAAGGGCAGTAATACCATTATAAGCCTGTACCTGAACTCCGCTTAAAGTTCCAGCTGTTAGTTTAATTATTATGGACGTGCCGGTTTTTGGTAAAATGGCCCCTGAGAAATTTAAATTGATGTATGCAGAGGATGTTCCCCCGGTGCTTCCCAACAGTCCTCCTCCCTGACCACTTATGGGAGCTAGTGTAGCAAAATTGGTCAGGTCGGCATCGTTAATATTGCTGTGGCCAGTTATGGTGAAAGAGCCGATAACTCCATTACTCCCCCCGAAGCCACCGTTTCCCCCTGCCCCTGCACTTCCACCTGTATTGGTTGGTGGGGGACCTACATAAGTTGCATAAATGTTCGAAGTCTGCCCCTTCACCTCGCCCCCAAAAACCATCAACATCACTGTTAACAGTAATCCCAAAAGTTGAACATATGAGCGACAAGCTTTCAAGGTTATGAGCGGTAAATTAGTTTAATCTATACTATCAGTGAATAATTTTTAGGACAAAAAATTACCTTGATGTATGGTATAGCAAACTTATTACAGTTCTTTCAATGATTTTTGTTCATTATATTCAGTTTTAGTTTCGTTTAGGTTACTATTTAACGGAGGGAAATGGAAGTCAGTGAGAGGTTTTTGTTCTTAAATTATTGTAATACAGTTTGTTTTGAATAAGTTCTGATTTTGTTCATTTTATTCAATATTCAAGCATAAACAAATTGTTATGCACTTGCATATTCTGTTGAGGAGTTTTCTTCCTAAAGTATACTAGGGGGAGTGAATTTTCGTTCAAAAACCCAAATCCACATATCAACACAAATAGGGGGGCTTTATTACGATTCTTGAATAACAACAAAAACTGTCTTTTTCTTAATCGACAGTTAATGTGAGGAGTGGATTGTGTGTTTTACTAGACGTAGTGGCAATCTGTCCAGCAATACTCCTCAAGGGCTCTCCAAAACTTTAGTATCTCTTCGTCAAAAAAATCCACAAATTTACTTGCTGATAAAGGGTTTATGCGATATGGATGCCTTGTTGCTATGTAACTACAGCAACTTTTAATGCTTTTTGCGCCCATATATAGCGAAATAGAGAGCGTTACCCCACCGTTTCTCGCCTACATACAAACTATCGCCCTGCAACTTTCCATTGGCCGAGGCAAAGCTGATATAGTAATGGACCGTATCGCCCAGATGATCTGCAGGTATTTCCATTGCAAAGTTTTGCGCATACCTATTCACTTTGCCCTGCGAAATAACTGCCCTTTCCTTTTCTGGATTGTACACCAGAAAACTCGCCAGATCGGTAAATTGGCAATATGTTGACTGTTTTTGTGGCAGCCAGGTAAAAGTAATCTTCCCTTCGGCTGATGAGATCTGTATACCATCGGGAGTAACTACATGCCCTCTGCTATATACCAACTTAGGTTAGTTGAGCAAAAAATGCTCGCCTTGCTTAATAAAAGGATGGTCTGAGTTGTATTTATAAGCCGCATTTACAGGTGTGTTGTTTTTTACAAAAGCCTTAAAACCAGTGTTTATCAGCTTGTCGATCTTTGACAACGTGAGGGTAATGAGTTCAGACCACTGTGTATGATTATTATGTATGGAACTTTGGGGATGTAGTAAACCATGAGATAATCATTTTAAAACTATGTCGCCTACTAGGACTCTGATCTATTTACGTCAAGTTTTGGACGAAATACTTTATTTGCCAGCTTTGAGTTTTTTGAGCCTGTTTATTTGTTGGTTTGTCCCAGGGCGGATAAACTCTGATTCCTCGTTTCCCGTTTTTATTCTTGCTTGTGATAATTCCCTGCCCAATAAGAATGGATTTTGGAAAAACAAATAGTCCAAAATTATGCTCAGTTTTTGAGCTGATTACCATAAAATCTATCTCGTCTGTTTCTTCAAAAGGCTGGGTTAAACCTTGTTCATTTCTTCTCCAAATAGCAACAAATTGACCTACTTTTTTAGGGGTAACTTTAGAGACTCTAAATTCAATAGTTTTTCCTGGTAGTTTAAAATTGCGTGCCCCGTAGTCTGCACTTTCTCTTGAACTGATTGTCCTAAGTTCAGCACCATATTTGGCATACAGTTCTTTTCCTGTTTCATAAAACTCTTCATGAAAAATTTTTGACGTAGTGTGCTCCTCCAAAATAAATTTATTATTCTACAAATCTAAACTTCTATCATGAATAATTGTTGTAGGAGACAAGATGTTATGGATGATGTCTAAATGGTTTGTTATGAAGGTATTAGATTTGTGTTTATAGCAGCTTAATCTTAGATTTAATAAACGTGTAGGTACGTTCTGTTTTTTTATGTACCATTGGAGATTAAAGGAGCGGGTGTTTGTTTTTATTTTAGAATACTAACTTAAAACTATAAACATGAATTTAATTGAAATGATAAAGAATGAAATAGGCAGTGATGCGATTTCTTCTTTAAGTCAGAAAGCTGGCGTAACCGAAGATCAGGTTCAAACAGGGTTTTCAGCAGGTATCCCAGCTATTCTAGCGGGCATCCTGAAAAATGGAGCCAGCGGTGATACAGGCTTTCTAGGCAATATCTTATCCGGTGTTACCGGTTCCGGCAGTAACCCTGCAGATTTATTAAATGATGATCAGGATTCTTTATTGGAGAAAGGCAAATCTTTGCTTGGTGGCTTATTTGGTGGCGATACAGGAGCAGTAACTGATGCGGTTTCCTCTTCAAGTGGTTTAAGTGGTGCAAAAGCTACAGGTTTGCTGGCCATGATTGTTCCATTAATTACAGGTTATATTTCTAAGTTAATGGCCAGTAAAGGATGGAATATCTCCGATTTATTAGGTAAGATCTTTGAAAGCAAATCGGCTATCGCTGCTGCACTACCAAGTGGTTTAAGTGATTCTTTAGGTTTGGCTAGTATTAATATCCCAAAAGTTGATATTCCAAAGGTTGAGATTCCTGCTGATGTAAAAATACCCAAAACAAACTATGTTACTCCTATGGAACAGCCTAAAGCGGGTGGTAGCTTTTTAAAATGGTTAATACCGTTGCTTGTTATTTTGCTAGGTGCCTGGTGGATTATGGGTAAATCTGGATGCAACAAAACAGAAATGACCACTGTTACAGATTCTTTATCGGCCAATATTGATTCGGCAGGTGCCACAATGGATTCTGCTGCCGGAGCGGTGAAAGCGGGCGCGGATGCCGCGGTATCTACTGTTGCAGGTAAATTGAACGAGGCAGGAGATTTTGTTAAGGATCTGGGTGCTAAAATTAGCAAGAAATTGCCAGATGGTACTGAACTTAGCATTGCTGAGAATTCTGTAGAGAATAGCCTTATTTCATTTATTGAGGATAAGAATAAACCTGTTGATAAAACAACCTGGTTTACATTTGATAGGTTGTATTTTGAGACTGGAAAGAGTACGCTAAAAGCAGAATCTCAGGAGCAATTGAAAAATATAGCTGCCATTTTAAAAGCTTATCCAAATGTGCAGCTAAAAATGGGTGGTTATACTGATAATATAGGCGATGCCGCTGTAAATCAGAAGATATCTAATGAAAGAGCGAATACTGCAATGCAGGCGTTGATTAAACTAGGTGTAGATGCCAAGCGTTTATCTGCCGAAGGTTATGGTCAGGATCATCCGATAGCGAGCAATGATACTCCAGAAGGCAGGGCTCAAAATCGTCGAATTGATGTGCGTGTAACGCAAAAATAATTCGTCATCTCCTTTGATTAACCAAAGGAGATGTCGAAAAGCGGAGTGAGAAGGCTTTAATAAAAAGACCCGATTGAATTTTCAAGGGCACTGAAAAAGTGGCTCGAAAATAACCGAGAGAAATAAAATTATGAAATAATTGAATTTGACCCTCTCAGGGTCGGCTACAGAAAATTTTAACTAGAAAAACTTCTTACAACTTAATGAAAATGGGGCAATTCATGATTTATGAACTGCCCCATTTTTGTAAAGGACTTTTTCAGTGCCCTCGAATTTTCAATCGGGTCTTTTTATACTTTCAATTCTTCTTATAAAGAGTCTATTATTATAAAGATTCTATTGTAGCTTTAATCGTTTTCTCTAAAGCACGCTGTATTGATTCTTTGTATGCAATGAAATTAGCCTGGCGAGTTTCGTCTGAATCGCTCTCTCTAAGAGACCTTTTGCCAGCTTTTACTTCCTGTAATTCATTGGTGTATAGATCACTAAATGTTTCCGGCTCTTTATTTTTTAGAATCCTTACAGTATGCGAGTACTGCTCATGAATATCGATTAGAATTCCTAAATTCTTCTCGTCATAAATGCTTATGCCGACTATTTTTGTTGATAGCTTTTCAAGCTTTCCTCTTTCTTTCGCGTAACCCATAATTGTTGCAATATACCAGTTCTGGTTCAGAATTATACTATAGGTGTTATTGTGAAAGATAATGTCGGCAATTTGACAATTGAATATCAAGAGTTTAGAATTCTCTTTTTATCTTTGAACCCTAATACTTTACCAATGAGAACCGCTAAATTACTAACCCTCAATATACTGTTGCTTTTTAGTTTATTAATCACAGCAATAGTAAATCCTGTACCTGCATATGCTCAGGTAGTTGATAAAAGTGATCCTTCACCTTTAAAATTTCCAACTCCAAAGGGAATTGCCAATCTGCTTTTTTATTTACAGAGAGATCCTAACACCAACACAATCATCTGTGAGTTAAATGCAGATAAAAATGGAGAGGTAGACAGAAAAGAACCTATTCTAGTGTACTGGATTCGTTATGGGGATGAGGGCGAGAAAAAGGATTTAAGCTACATCCAAAAGAAATTTGCATATGGTATTCAGGCCAAAGAGATAGGTAAAGACCACTATGAACTAAGGTTTGTTTCGCATAAAAAACTGCCGATGTATTTGCTTAAATCTGAGAACGACAAGAAGTTCCACGTTTATGTAACGGTTAATAACAAAAAGATTCAGCTCGACAGGATTTTTGTGAGGATTGAAGGTGGTTCTTTTTGGTTGCCAAATGTTAAATATGTGGAATTAAAAGGCATAAATACAGAAAATAATGCTGCGGTTTTAGAAAGAATTAAAGTTTAGCTGCTCTTTAAACTGTACTTTCCTACTTCCGATCCATCGTCTTTAAGCATTACTAAATCCAGTGTTTTACTGTCGGCTTTTACTTTAATAAGCGTACGCTTTCCTTCCTGTGGCCCGCCGCCTATGATAACAGGGTAGGGGTGTTCTGCAGATGGTGGCCAAACGCCGTAGGTATGTGTATGTCCGGAAATTACAATGTCTGCCTTATACTTTTTAAACAGCGGCGCAAAGAGTTCTCTGCAATGCATTGGTCCATGCCAATCGCCGGAATGATATAGCGGAATATGCATCATAACCACACGGAATTTTGCCTTCTTGTAAGCGCTTGATTTCATGATTTCTTCCAGCCATTTCGCCTGTTCTTTGCGGTAGCCATCAAAGTCTACTATTCCGGCATAAACGGGGTGATCATCAGGCTTGTCTTCGCCAGTATCTAATACGATATTGAAAACCGGGCCCCATTGGTAAGCGAAATATCCTTTGTCGTTTTTAGTAGAAAAATAATCTTTCAGTTCACGAGAAAACTTGCCTCTGGTTTCGTGATTGCCGCGGACGAACATAAAAGGTTTTGTGCTTGCAAATACATCTGTAGATGGATTAAGCATGTGGTCTATGATCTGCTGTTCGTCTTTCTGAAAATCAAAAATATCGCCGTTGAAAAATACGTAATCGTAATCCTCGTTGTTTAATTTTAGCAGATGCGGGATTGATGCCGGGCGATCATGAATATCGTTTAGTATAAGCCATGAAACTGCCTCAGGATTTGCTTTTGGTGTGCTAAAGGAATAGGTTTCACTAGAGATGGTTTCTCCATATTTTAAGGAATAGGGCTGAAAGTCTGTGATTTCTTTAGATAATACACGGTAGCTGTATTTTGTGCCTGGTTTAAGGTCTTTTAATTTAACAAAGTTTATTCTGTTGTGGGCGTCAACCAGACCGTCGGTTACATTGTGGGCTTTTAGGTTTAGATTGTTCCCTTCGCCATATTCAATCCAGCTGTAGCAAAGTTTATTGGTAACCCACCTTATGGTCATGCCGTCTGCCGAAGGTAATTGCAGATAGGGTTTTGTTAAAAAGACATGCCCGTCTTCTGGGATGGCGGTAAAGGATTTAAGTACTTCGGCAGAACTGCTGCCTGGTAAAAAGGCAGCTAATGATCCTAGTATTCCTGCTTTTGATACACTGCCCAGAAACTGACGACGGGGTAATGCATTGATTTCTTTTTCCATAACAAATAGGGAGTATTTGATGGCAAGATACTAAATTGGAGTATTTCTGTTTTGTAACATACTTGTATTTTTTACAAAAAAAAGGTGTATCATAAATCATGATACACCTTTTTTTTGCTTAGAATCTTATTAACTATCTAACAGGCTTGCTGCAGCATCATCAAGAAACCAGGTTACACTACCATCAACAGGATTGACTAATTGTGAAGGATACAATTTTGTATTCTTTTTTGGCGCTTCGATAACGTGTTTTACAGCTTGTGCTTTGGTCTCACCAAAAACAAGGAAAGCAATGTTTTTAGCTTTGTTAATTAGCGGTGCAGTAAAACTGATTCTGTAGGTAGAAAGTTTTTCTACGAATACTGAATCTACCTCTACTTCCTTGTTATCAAGAATAGATGTTCCAGGGAATAACGAAGCAGTATGTGCATCATCGCCCATTCCTAGCAGGATCAGGTCAAAAATAATGTCAGCACCATTAAAATGTGCAGATATAGCTTTGTTATACTCAATTGCGGCCTTTTCGGGAGCAAGGGTGGTATCTACATAAAATATATGATCAGCGGCAATATTTAAAGGATCTAGTATTGCTCTTTTAGCCATTAAACCGTTATAACTTTCGTGATTTGGCAATACATTGCGCTCATCGCCAAAGAAGAAATATACTTTAGACCAGTCAATTTTATCGCGGTATGTGGTAGCTAGTAATTCATATAAGGCTTTAGGTGAGTTACCACCTGTAAGTACAAAATTAAAGCAATCGTTTTCTGCAATTGACTGATTGGCAATAGTTACTATATAGTCTATCAGATCCTCAAATAATTCGCTTTGAGTTTTATAAATTAATAAATTCATTATTCTTTATTTAGTGGTAATGCAAACCAGTGGAAACCGTCTCTGGCAATCAGCGCTTCGGCGTCTTCTGGTCCCCATGAATCTGCAGTGTAATTAGGGAAGCTTAAAGATTTTTTGCTTTCCCATGCGTTAACAACCGGCATTAACAACTCCCATGCAGCTTCTACCTGATCGGCACGCATAAACTGGGTCTGATCGCCTGTCATAACATCTAATAAAAGGGTTTCATAAGCCTCGGGTGTTTCTGAGCTATAGGTTCCTTTGTAGTCAAATACCATGTCAACTGGATTCAATACCATGTCTAATCCTGGTCTTTTACCTTGTACCTGTAAACGGATACTCATCTCAGGCTGAATACTGATGATCAACCTGTTTTGTTGCCAGTGCTCGGTTACTCCGGAAGGGAAAATATGATGAGGTACATCTTTAAACTGAATGGTAATTAATGAAGAGGTCTGGAATAGACGTTTTCCGGTACGTACGTAAAAAGGAATGCCCTGCCATCTCCAGTTGTCTACAAAAAACTTAATTGCAGCAAAAGTTTCAGTATTTGAATTGGCATCTACGCCAGTTTCGTGTCTGTATCCTGGTACTTCTTTACCTTCTACCCAACCTTTGGTATATTGACCTCTAACTGTGCTGAAACGAATGTCTTCGGGACTAAACGGACGCATTGCTTTTAATACATCCACCTTTTTGTTTCTGATCTCATCTGCATCAAAGTTTACCGGTGTTTCCATACCAATTAAACAAAGTAATTGAAGCAAGTGGTTCTGAATCATGTCTCTTAACGCACCAGCACCTTCGTAATAACCGCCTCTATCGCCAACACCAAGTTGCTCTGTTACTGAGATTTGAATATGATCTATATAAGTGCGGTTCCAAAGCGGCTCCAAGAATGAGTTTGCAAAACGGAAAGCCATTATGTTCTGTACGGTTTCTTTACCCAAATAGTGATCTATACGATAGATCTGTTTCTCGGTAAATATGCCGGTAAGAATACAATTTAGTTCTTTAGCTGTTTCAAGATCTCTTCCAAAAGGTTTTTCGATTACAATACGGCAGTTGTCTTCAGTTCCTGCTAATCCATAATCTGACAGGCACTTAGCGATAAGAGGGAACAGGTTTGGTGCTACAGCAAGGTAATAGATAACCTGTGTTTTAGGACCAAATTCTTTCTGAAGTTTCTCTATGCTCTTTTTAAGTAAACCAAAGCTTTCAGGAGTCTCTACATCAACAGAATTATAAATAACATTTTCTGCAAATTTGTTCCACTTTTCCTGCTTTACTTTTCCTGATCTTGAGAATTTGTTTACCCCGTCCATTAGGTTCTCTCTGAATTTGTCATCAGTAAGCGGCCTGCGGGCAGTTCCAATGATGGCATACTTTTCAGGCATGTAACCGTCTGTGTATAAGTTGTAAAGAGCGGGCGCAAGTTTGCGCAAATTTAAGTCACCGGTACCGCCAAAAATTACTACTATGGTTGGGTTAACGTTGAGGCTAGTTTTCATTAGAATGTTATTATATGCAGTGTGGGTTGTGATTTAGTTAATTGTTCTCGTTCCAATCGGCATGGAAAATACCTTCTTCATCAATGCGCTCAAAAGTGTGTGCGCCAAAGAAATCTCTCTGTGCCTGGGTTAGATTTAATGGTGATTTATCAGTTCTAAGGGAATCGTAATAGGTAAGTGCAGAAGCGAAGCAAGGAATTGCAATGCCATTTTTTAATGCTGTGATCACAACATTTCTTGTGCCCGGAATAATTTCTTTTAACTGATTTTGGATGCTCTCATCTGAATATAGATGTGGTAACTCCGGTTGTTTTTTGTAGGCCTGATAAATATCTTCAAGTAGCACCGCACGGATAATACATCCGCCACGCCAGATTTGAGAAATTTCTTTCAGGTTAAGCTCATATTTGAATTCTGCTGAGGCCTGTTCCAATAAATGAAGTCCCTGAGCATAAGAGGTTATCATAGCAAAATAAAGCGCTTGCTCTAACTGTACTTCAAACGCTGCTGCATCTTCAACTTTAATTTGCTGATGCGGTAATGCTTGTGACAGTGCAACACGGAGTTCTTTGAATTTTGACAGATCGCGTGCGCTTACCGATTCATTTATAGTTGGAATAGGTAATTGCAAGTCCATAGAAACTTGCGAAGTCCATTTTCCTGTGCCTTTAGATTTCGCCTGATCTTTGATGACATCAATCAGGTAGCCTCCGGTTTTTTTATCTTTAACTTTAAAAATATCGCGGGTTACTTCCAGTAGGAAAGATTTTAACCTGCCATTGTTCCATTTTTCAAATGTGTTGTATATCTGCTCATTGTTATAGCCAAGTACGTTCTTTAAAAGGTCGTAAGTTTCGGCAAGAATTTGCATCATTGAATATTCAATACCATTGTGAACCATTTTCACAAAGTGACCAGAAGCACCGGGGCCGATGTATGCAACGCAAGGATCGCCGTTAACTTTTGCAGAAACGGCCTCTAGAATAGGTTTTACTGCGTTGTAAGCAGCTTTATCTCCGCCCGGCATCATACTTGGTCCGAAACGGGCACCTTCTTCGCCACCAGATATACCCATTCCAAAGAAGTGGATGCCCTGGTCTGAAAGCTCAATCGCTCTTCTGCTTGTGTCAGTAAAGTGAGAGTTTCCACTGTCGATGATCATATCGCCTTTATCAAGTAAAGGAACAAGTTCCTGAATTACGCTGTCAACAATTTTACCAGCAGGTACTAAAAGCATAATCCTTCTTGGAAGTTCAAGGCTTTGTATAAAATCCTCTAATGATTCAAATCCTTTTAAGTTATGGGCTTTACCATCTTCTTCAAGCTTTTTAAGCATGCGGGCATCCTTATCATAACCTGTAACCTGAAAGCCATTATCGGCCATATTAAGCAATAAATTTCGGCCCATGGTTCCAAGACCGATCATTCCTAAAGTGTATTTATTCTTCATTATTTTATTTGTCGTTAGGACGAGTTGTGTATACGTGATATTTTTCGGCAACTTCCCAAAGTTTAGCACCGCCTTTGATGCCATCTTTATTAGTTACCAGATGAATGTTATGATCAAGCTCAAAGGTAATGTGCTTTGAATTTCCACCACCTATATATAATGTGTCGTAATTGAATACTGTTTTATAGATCTGTATGATACGTTCTAAACGTTCGTTCCAGTCTTTTTTTCCAATTTTTTCAAAAGCTTTGGTTCCTATGTAATCATCATAGTCCTTTGTTTTTGTTACCGGTAAATGAGCAAGCTCAAAATGGGGGAGTAGTTCGCCGTCAAATACCAGCGCAGTACCAAAACCGGTACCTACTGTAAATACGATTTCGAAGCCTATGCCACTTACAATTCCAAGTGCTTGTTGGTCGGCATCATTAATAAGCCTTACAGGTCTGTTAAATAAATTACTTACCTGTTGGGCAAGATTAACATTGGTCCATTTGTTTTTGGCCAGGTTTGGAGCTGTTTCTACTTTACCGCATTTAACATATCCGGGAAAGCCGATTGATATCCTGTCGAAGGTGTCTTCGAGCGATGATACCAATTCTTTAATGGTTTTAATAACTTCTTCCGGTGTTGAGTTTTTTGGGGTAGGAAGTTTTTTAAATTCAGAGAGCAGATCTCCTTTTGAACTTAATATACAGGCTTTAATGCTGGTGCCACCTATATCTATCGATAAAATGTTGTTTCCGCTTTCTTTTTTTTGCTTAACTGGCATATCTGTTTTGTGTAAGGGGCCTGTTTTTAATATAATTCAAAATAACAAATTTTCATTCATTAAAAAGGACATGTTTATGTATTTATATTTTAATAATTACTACAACGTGATAATTGCAGCATACATGTAATATATATGTATAAAGTTTGCGGTTTCATATGCCTGAGGATGATGGCTATATGCTGTTACGTAAACGATTGTTACGATAACGTTATAGTATGGGCGTATGGGCTAAATAGGGCTTATTTGGCAATCGAATGCACTTATGTGATTTTGTGTAAAAAAAATGATGTAAAAGATTTGGAATTTAAATTTTCTTTCGTATTATTGTTATAGATAATCGATTTAGCACCATAAGTCATTGTCGGGAAACCAAATACTAACCTAATAAGCCAAACTATGAATCAAACTTTTACTAAAAAGCTATGTAGTGAATCCTCACGACATAATCACAAATTTTTTCCTGGGCATAACATGCCAATTTTAAATGCTGAAGCTAGGCTGTGCAATCTGTTGGTTGCGGAGATACCTAGCTAAATCGTTTTAAAAATATTTTAAATTTTTTTACTTGTTGCTGTTCAATCTGCTCGATTGGCAGGCGATCTGGCATAGGTGTATCTAAAATTTAATCTATTAGTTTCTATAAAATCAAATTAAAAAAGGTTTTCAATCAGTTAATACTTAATTATCTGTTATGCGCTTTATTGCAAATATAACTTTCCTGGGTTTGTTGTGTTCATCAACATGTTCTTTTGGCAATGCCGCTAGGTCTGCCTGTGTGTCGGATATTTCTTCTTTTAAGATGAGCTTCCAACAACAGACTGATTCTGCTGAAGAGGATTCTGCCAAACTTAAAGTAGACACTACACGCTTCCAGCCTAAGTCCAAGAGGACCGTTTTTTCGGCTTTAGAATCTAAAGGAAATGATGTCGATCCTAAAAAGCTCGCTATTTTTCCTGCGATTACATTACAGCAGTATTTAAAAGGTGAGGCTGCTGGCCTTTATGTTCAGGAATCATCTGGTGAGCCAGGTACCGTTCAGAACATGTTTATCCGCGGAACATCACAACCGCTTGTATCGCCACGTGAACAATTTGCTACACAACCGCTAGTTGTTCTTGATGGGATACCGTTAGTTGGTGAGCATCCTTTTGCTTACGATATCCAACAATTTAAATTTGACAGAATAGGTCCGGCAACAAATACACTTGCCAATATCAACATGGATAATATAGAATCTGTGCAGATATTGAAGGATCTTGGTGCTACATCTGTTTACGGACCAAAAGGAGTTAACGGAGTAATTTTGCTTACGAGCAAAAAGAACTCGACAATTAGAAAAATTAACTTCGAGTCATATATAGGTTTAGCACAGCCTAGTGCGGTAACTACTATAAATGGTAAGTTCGAGAACGACTTTAGAAGACAATTTTACAATAAGTATACTGCCAATGGTAGTTACTCTGATAACGACTCTTATCCTCTTTATTTAAGTGACTCGTTAAACAATGACTTTTATGGGCCATCTAACTGGACTGATAGGTATTATGGTAATGCACTTGCTTATTCTGTAAATGCGGGAATTTCGGGTGGTAGTGATAGAGCTAACTTCCGTTTTGGGGTGGGTACAACTACCAGCGGTGGCGTTGCAGACAATACTGGTGCAGATCGCTATAATACTCGCTTTCAGATTAACATGAGGCCAACCGAATGGATGGCGTTTACGGCGATTATTAACGCGAACCGTGTTGACCGTCAACGAAATAAGAATGTTAGAGATAGGTTATCACAAGTGAACTACATACCTGATTTAAGTTCACCAATTGCCCCTAATAAGTTAAAATATGGTGAATATCTGGATCAATTTGACAAAGGATTTGATGACAACAGGTCTAATATTGTTGAAGGATTGGTTAGTCTGGGTATAGATCTGGGCAGATTTAAATTCAATTCTACTTTTGGATTGGATCATAATGAGGGCTACAGAGATATATTCTATCCAAGAACGTTGCTGCAAACAACAAACTATGCCTCAAATTATTATGGGTACAGTAGAAGAGTGTTTTTTGATAATACGGCAACGTATGATCTGAAGATTAATGATGTACATACATTTAACTTCGTTGTAGGTTCTTCATTTCAGTATGATACTTATAAATACAATTATGCATATGCTTATAAAGGAGCTAACGATTTCGTAAAACTTAATTTGTTGCAATCTGATCCGAATAGAGGTGATTATTTAGAGCCATTTGTATTCAGGAGAGAACTTGTTTGGAAATTTTTAGATAAAACCAGAAACAATCAGGTTTCATTTACTGGAAAAGCAAGCTACAATTATAAAGAAATTTATACTTTTTCTGCTATGTTGCGTGCTGATGCATCTTCGAATCAGCAACCTACTAATAGATGGTTCTATTCACCGATCTTTTCTGGAAGCTGGAATATGAAGAAAGATTTTCTTGGAACGAACGATTTTGTTTCAGATTTGAATTTACGTGCCAGCGTAGGTCGTATGGGTAGGGCCGAGCTATTTGATAATTATGCTCAGGGCCCTCAGTATACCGCCTTTATTGGTTTTACCGGTAATTTAATTGCACCTGGATATAACGGTTTCGGAACGCTAACCAGACCATATAATGCCGGTGCTATTCCTTATGGCCTGGAATGGGCTTATCAGGATCAGTTAAATGTTGGAGTTGACGTTGCTTTCTTAAAAAACAGGATCAGAGCTTCAGTTGATGTATATACTAAAGAAGATAAAAATCAATTGCTAGGTGTACCTGGCGCTGCTGAATACGGATACACTACCGTTATTAGAAACGGTATGTCTATTGCAAATACTGGTATTGATGCTGCAATTAGTGCTGATATCTTACCGTCAACAAATAAGGTTTCATGGACTTCTTCACTTAACTTAAATTTCAATAAAAATAAATTGAAAGCTTTGCCGGGTGGTTTATCTGAATTGATTGTTGGTGACAGACTTTTAAAAGTCGGCGAATCTGTAGACAGCTATTGGTTATTAAAGAATGAAGGTATTTTTAATACCGATGCGGAAGTTCCGGTGGGAGCAAATGGTCAAAAAATGAGCTATAATGCAATTACATTAAAGGCAGGAGATCCGATTTGGAAAGACCTTAACGGAGATAATACTATCAATAATAGCGACAGAACCTTGACCGGACATGCCCTTCCGCTTGTTTCCGGAGGCTTTAATAACGATTTCGGATATAAAAACTGGACCCTCAGTGTAAATATGTATTTCAATTTAGGACGAGATCTAATAAATCAGGAAATGGCAAACCGTTTTGATTTTGTTAATCGCGAAGGGTTAAATAACATCAACTCTGTTAGAGAGGTTACCTACTGGGAAAAAAGGGGAGATTATTCAAAATACCCTTTGTATAACCCATGGAGTTCGTCGGCTCCTTATCAGGCCAATCAGGATTTATTCCTTGAAGATGCTTCATTCTTAAAATTGAGAACTGTGTCGTTAGGTTATGATTTAACGAAATTGATGAAAAAGAAAATGCCAAGACTTGAAAGATTTTATGTTTATGGTAGTGTGCATAATATTTTCACCCTTACTAAATATACAGGACAAGATCCAGAGCTCGTAAACTATACTGGTTACGATACAGGTTACGGAATGCAAATTCCTAGAACGTATATGCTAGGTGTAAAAATGGATTTTTAATTAATATCACACATAGACAAATAACATTAAGTACCATTTAAAATAGACGAAATGAAAAAAATAGTTTTGCTGAGTCTTATCTTTTTTGCTCTGGTAGCAGGTGGCTGTAAAAAAGCATTAGATATAAACTCAACCCGTGTGGTAAATGAACAGAACTCCTGGAACAATATGGAAGATTCCAGAGCTAAACTGCTTGGGGTATATGGGTTAACCAGGGCAGCATTAGCAGATAACAATGGCCATTGGATTTATGGTGATGTGCGTATGGGAAATTTTGATAGCCCTTTACGTCAGGATCTGAAAGCCATTATAAGAAATGACCTGAAGGCTGCTTATCCAGTGGTTCAAGAACTTTCTAATTGGAGAAGATTTTATGCAATTGTAAATGCTGCAAATATTTTCCTTGAGCGTATCCAAGAAGTTAAAGCGAAAGATGCCAGGTATACGGATAACAATATGACTGTAGATATAGCGCAAATAAGATTTTTGCGCGCATTTGCTTACTTCTACATGGTGAGAATATGGGGTGATGTACCTTTTATTACCTCATCTCGTGACGGACAATTTGAAAATGTTAAAAGATCAGATCGTAACGCGATTATGGAGTTTGTTCAGGCCGAAATGGTGGCAGCTGCTGAACAGTTACCATATAGATACAGTGTAAACGATATTCAGCAACCGGGGATGTACTATAATGAAGGAGAAGGAAGATGGAATGGAACCCTGGTTAGAAAATTAAGTGCCTATGCTGTTGCTGCTCAGGCGGCTGCATGGCAAGGGAAATATGCTGACGTAACTGTTTATACCAAAATTGTGCTTGATAATTTTGGTAAAGCGGCAATGGCTTATAATCCAACCGATTATCTTACAGGTCGCAGAGGACTTTTCTTTGATAAGAATAATAATCAGCTGTTGGGATTTGGTTTTATCTTTGGACATCAGGATGCCACATTCGTAGGTAATATTGAATCACTTACACTTGCAGAGCCAATTGTAAATAAAAATCTACCGGATATTTTTGTACCAAAGGATTCAATCTTATCCATATTTAAAGAAGCTAATGATGGCAGGTTTAATATCGATAGTAATGGTGTTACTCACTCTCAGCTTTATTTTACAAATTTCCTAGGTAAGTATCCAATTTTTAGTAAGATAAAATGTATGCAGGATGGATCATCAGACCCAACTTTCAGAATATTTTCAAGTGCTATACTCTTTACAAGGCTGGAAGATGTTACACTGTTGAGAGCTGAGGCTTTGGCTGTATTAGGGGAAAGACAAGGGGCGATTGATGCGCTTAATATAGTAAGAGCATTTAGGTATAACGTTGATAATGTGGGAGCTACCAATAGTAGTTATGTGCCGTACTCGCCCGAGCGCAGTGGGAATCTTATTGATGCGATTTTTAATGAGCGTAATAAGGAATTTATGGGTGAAGGTTACAGATGGTTCGATTTGGTTAGGTATCATAAAATTGTGCAAAGAGATCCGAAGTTTATTGCTTTAATTAATTCTGGTGGTATTTACTGGCCTATTGCTCAATCTCTTATTGATCAAAATCCTGAGTTGGTACAAAACTCTTATTGGAAATAACTAAACATTAATAGATATGAAAAAATCAAATTTATATAGTAGATATTTAATAGCATTCTTGTTTAGTGCCATAATATTTCAAGTGGCCTGTAAGAAAGAAAAAGGCTATTATTCTACTCAGGATATCAATCCAGGTACTTCCTTAAATATTTATGATTACCTGAAAAGTAAACCGGGAGTTTATGATTCATTGTTGCTGGTAATTGATAAACTTAAAATGAAAAGTATTCTTACCGATAGTAGCGTGTCTGTATTTGCGGTTTCTAACCCAAGTTTTCAGCTGGCAATTAGAAATTTAAATGATGCAAGAAGGGCTAACGGCAAAAGGGCTATCTTTTTAACCGAATTAGCGTCTGGGTTTGCACCTGCTTTGGCTGATCTGGAAAAAGCAAAAAATGATAGTGCTCATTTGGATACGATGGTATCCAGATATATTGTAAAGGGACTTTTTAAATCGACAGATTTTTCTTTGGGAGATGGCCGTGAGCTTTTTAGTGTACGTGGAAATTATCCAATGCATGGAAAACGCCAATACGCTGATGCTCAAGGTATGCAAAATGGCGGTCCCGAAGTGATTGAGTTTGCCAATACTAAAAGAAGTGTATTTACTCCGAACTGGGCATTTGCTTATACAAGTTCAGTTAACATTCAGGCGAAAAATGGAATTGTACATTTAATACAGCCAGATCATGTGTTTGGATACGATGAATTTGCAAGACGACTTACGTTTATTCCACCGCCAACAAACTTATTTAAAACGGTTACTGGTACAATGGAGGTTAAATTTAATAACCCTGACTACAAGGATGGAACGGTAAATCCGGGAGAGAAATTCATTAAGTTGTTTGATGATAATGTGTTAACTAAGTTCATCTGTCACTTTAATGTTCAGAATGTTAAACCAGTTTACTTCATTTGGCACCCTAGTTTACCTGTAGTATCCAATGTTTACACATTGACATCTGCAAATGACTCGAAAGAATATTCTCGTAATCCGAAGAGCTGGAGAGTTGAAGGATCTCAAAATGGAACAGACTGGACAGTATTAGATACCAGACAGGATATGGTATTTGAATCTAACTTCCAGAATAAGGTTTATGATTTTAATAATGAGATTGCCTGGCAACACTACCGTATTGTATTCTTGAGCAATACCGGTGATGATTTATTCCAGTTGTCTGAATGGACTATGAACTTTAGGACAATTTACAAATGATGAGGACAGATAAATTTAAATTAATAAATGTTATGTACAACATATTAAAATATAGAGTAGTTCTATTTTTGGCCATGATAATTGCTTTTTCGGGATGCAGGAAGATTTTTGATCTGCCTGAAGAAAAGGATTATTTAAGCACTAAAATGACTTATGCCATGACAGAATTTTCTCCGACTTTGGGTAGGCTAAATTTATATCAGGGCATTTTTAATCCCGATAATTCCTCAGCCCCTATGACCTTTGAAATTGTAAATGCAAGGTTTGGAGATGGAAGGTCGGCGGAAGATATGCTGGCCAAAAAACCGGTATTGGTGTGGACCCAGGAGTATACAGGAAATGAAAAGAGTGTAGCCGAAATTGACGCAAAAAGGAAAATTGAAGAACGCCCGATGCTTGAGGTAAGACCTTCTGGTGATATTATTCTTTGGCCTTCTGCTACAAGTGAAGTCTTTAAGCCCCGGGATTCTGTAACTTATCCTCAGGATATCAGATATTTCGATGTGAAGGTTAAGAATTCAGGGGGAACGAGAATTATTAAAAACCTTTCTGTAATTCCATATAGAGAGATACCATATTTCCCTGCAGAAGATATTAACAAATTTACCGGTAAGCCTAATACCACCACACCAAATGGAACTGCTTTACAACACAATTATCCCAATATTTCCGGGATGAAAGGTGAGGGAACCAATGATGATTTGTTTGCGAATGGAGGCGGGTTAAAAGGAGTTGTATATACATATATCAGAAAAGTACCCGGTGGAACTGGCAATTCATTAAGATTTAAGTTTTTGAATAAAGATTCAGTAGCGATAAATCCGGCCAAGTTTAATGAAACTAAATGGGATCAACTGGTGCATGGTTTTAATATGGAAAGAACAAGCGAATACGTAAAGTTTGATGTTGCATACCCAATCCCTGTTGCCAGAATTCCGACAAGGTTTACAGCGGGTGGCATAACAAACACATTGGGCGGATCTACAGCATATGTTGAGTTTGTTTATTCGCGAAGAGGATTTGGCGGTGCCAGAGAGCAAGGTGTGATTTCACAGCAGTTTGCCATTTATGAAAAAGGTGATTGGGAAATTGTATTTCACTTTAAAACTGTGAATCCAAAATTTGAAGACGAATAGAAATGTTAATGATAAAAATTAATACAATGAGAAAACAAGTAATTCTGCTATCGATTTTTTTCAGCTGCATTTTTCTATGCAAGGATTTGGTGGCGCAAACAAAGAAGGTAACTGTTAGTGGTACAGTAAAAGATGGCGGATCTAACGATACAATGGTAGGTGTTAGTGTTGCCACCGGTAAGCCACTTAAAGTACTTACTCAAACTGACAGCAAAGGCCATTATTCAGTAAGTGTTGATGATGGTGCAACTTTAGTATTTACATATGTAAGTTATGGAACAAAAACTATAAAATTAAATGCCGGGCAAACCACATTGAACGTAACTCTTAAAGAGGATAATAAAACGATGGAGGAGGTAGTAATTCGTGGTTACCAAAAAAGAACAAGAGAGGTAACAACCGGTTCATCTTTTATCGTTTCCGGTAAAGAAGTTCAGGATGTTCCGGTATCCAATGTGGAGCAATTGTTACAAGGTAAAGTGGCGGGTTTAAATATCCAGTTAAATACTGGTGCTCCTGGTTTACGTGGTACAATTAACATTCGCGGTTTATCAACTATCAGTACAACTGGATCGGGAAATGAAACATTTCTTCAACCTACTTCGCCACTATATGTTATTGACGGCGTTCCTATGGATGCAGATAAAGCTTCTGAGTATGGATTTCAACAACAAGGCCCTGGGGTGAGTCCAATCTCATTGATCCCTCAGGAAGATATTGCAAGTATTGAGGTATTGAAAGATGCAACAGCTACGGCATTGTACGGTTCAAGGGGTGCATATGGTGTAATTTTAATACAAACTGTACGAGGAAATTCGGCTGTTCCGCGTATCCGTTATACCGGCAACTTTTACATGAATGCAATTCCTAAACTCCGCAGTATTTTGGGTGGGAATGCTGAACGTGAGTTAAAATTATATCAGATCAATACCTATGGTAGATTCAGAGATCAGTATATGGTTTCAAATACACCTTTCTTAGCTGATAGTTTGAATCCTTATTACAACAATTCAACCGATTGGCAGGGCGTTTTCTATCAAAACACCTATAATCAAACACATAACGTTCAGCTTGATGGTGGTGATACCAAGTTTAGTTATAAGACGAACCTGAGTTACTTTTCTGATAAGGGTATTATCAAAAATACTGGTTTTGACAGGTACAGTTTGAATATGAATATGGACTATAAACCTACTGAAAGAATTAGTTTTTTTGGATCAATAAGAGGTAACGTAGGTAAGATCAAAAAGGCAAATGGAGTAGGGTTATTACAAACGGGTGTTGCAGCCGACGGACAAAAATCGTCATTACTGCCCGGGCCTTCATTCTTTCAGGCAACCAGTAGTGTATTATCAGCCCTGCAAACAAATACAGATGCAGGACCTAAGAACCTAAATACTTATATTGAGGGACGTTATGAGCTAATCCCGGGATTAAATTTAACTTCTGCGGCTAGTTATGATTATAATGTAGATACTGAAGATACTTTTACACCTGCTGCTGCTAACGATCAATTTGCTAAGATATACTCTTTCTATGGATATACCTCGCAGCTATATAATAGAAATAACGTTTCTTATACCAGATCTTTAAATGAGAAGCATAACTTTTTTCTTAACCTTTTTAGTGAGATGTATATTAAAAAGGGACAATCAAGTATTACAAGATTAGAAAGATCGCCAAATGATCAATTTCAAGGACCATTAGGATATGATGGTTATTACTCTAGGGGCGGTGGTATTTTAACTTCTTTTTATGATCAGAATCAAATTTCATTTGCGGCGGCTTTTACTTATGATTTTGAGAAGAAATACATTTTTGATTTAACTTATCGTATTGACGGTACTTCCAATAACGGAAATAAAGAACCATATTCTAAGAATCCTTCAGTGGGTTTGAAATGGAACTTTAATAAAGAAAATTGGCTTAAAGATCTTAAATGGCTAAATTATGGAGATATTCGGGTAACGGCGGGTAGAAACATTTTTCCGGTTGGAAATTTGATCGATATTTATGGAAAGTACATCCCACGTGGTTTCTATAACAATAATCCACGGGTAGGAATAGATTATGAATATGTACCTAACCCTTTGCTTAGGCCAAAAAAAGTAACCCAATTTAACCTTGGTTTTGACTTAGGTCTATTCAACGGAAAACTTGATGTTATTTTTGATACTTATTATAAAAAGGTTGATAATGAACTGTTTGTTAGTCAATTATCTAATACCCTTGCTTTTAGTAAATATACAAGTAATGATGCAGCACTTGCAAATTATGGATATGAGCTATCGTTTACAAGCAGGCCTTTAGCTAAAGACAGCAAATTTAACTGGACTATATCCGTAAACGGAGCCTGGAATAATGACGTTTTAACAAAACTTCCTGAAGAGTATAACGGACAGTTTATTGAGTTTGATTTTAATTCTGGTTATTCACAGCATTTAGCAAAAAGAATTGGAAGAAATTCATTGGCTAACTACTTATATGTAAATCAAGGTGTATACGATTCAACAAACGATGTACCAATTGATCCTGTTACAGGTTTAAGATACAGGAATAATGATTCCGGAGATTTTCTTAATTCCTTCCAGGGTGGCGATGCACGTTTCTATGATGCCAATGGTGATTATGTATTGGATTCAAGAGATTTACAAGTTGTTGGTAATACACAGCCGGTGTTAACAGGTGGTATGTCTAATACTTTGAGTTATACTATGCCATCGGGTTCTACCCTTTCCCTTAATATTTATGCTACTTATACTGCAAAACGTTCTATTTTGAATAATGCCCTTGCAGACAGGTTAAGGTTGCTGAACAATCCGTTTGGTATCAAAGATGGTGTTTATGGCAAAAATCCACTTACTGTTGTTCCTGTTAATGACTTAAATATGTGGACAGGCCCTGGTTCTACCAACGCCAGATTTGCCAATGCTTACGACTATGCACACAACGCTTTTGCGAATAATTACAGATATGAACAAACGCTTTGGATGGAAACCGGAAGTTACTTCAAAATTAACCAGATCACACTTTCGTATTCATTTGCTAAAAAAATGGCCAGACGTATAGGTTTGAACAATATACGTACCTTCCTTTCGGCAAGTAATATTGTTACTTTTTCTCCTTACACCGGTCCAAATCCGGAGGGGGTTACTGCAATTGGTAGAGATGGTTCAAATGGTTACCCGGTTCCCCGAGTATATAATCTTGGTTTTAACGTAGAATTTTAATTGAAGTCACAAAACTAATAAGACATGAAAAAATATATTATTTGCTTATTTATTGTTGTAAGCGCTTCACAATATGGCTGTAAGAAATTTTTGGATATTACTCCCATAGATAAACTTACAGGAAATAATTTTTACAAGACCAGGGAGGATATGGAAGCAAATATCACCGATATGTATGGTGAGTTATTTGATAAATATACACGAACAGCTTTTGCTGGAGCAACAGGAGAATTTCGCTCGGGAGAGGTAATCCCTGCGGCAGAAGGTGGCGCCGGTCGTTCCGCCTCAGGACTAATCGGTGGCCATACCAGGCAAACGCCAAACCCTCAGGGAAGTACCGATAAGCAGAATGTTCCTTTAACAACTGTTAACGACAGACTCCTGTTGGCCGCGATTCTCGATGGGCAGCCTTGGTCTGGCTATAACTTTGGCAATTTAACCAGATGGGACGAGTATTATAAAGTTATACAATCCGCCAACCTTATGATCAGCAAAATTGATGATGGTATTGAGGCCCTTACTCCTGAAGAGTCTAAGCGCTATAAAGCTGAAGCCAAATTTATTCGTTGTTTTTGTTATTTTCAGATGGTTCGCTTATTTGGGGATGTAGTTTATTATACTGATGCCTTTCAAAAAGATCCTCTGCCAAGAGAAAATATGGTAACTGTTATAAATAATTGCATTGCTGATCTTAAAGATTTTAGAAATGATTTACCGTTAACTTTTACTGATCCATCTTTGAGGGGTGTGAGGGCCAGCAGAGGTGCAGCAATAGGTTTATTGATGAATATGAATATGTGGAATGCAGGGTTTGATATTGCTAATAAAACTTCATATTATCAGGAAACAGCTGCATTGGGAAAAGAGATTATGGACAGTAAAGCTTTTCGTCTGCTTCCTCTAGGTGAATGGGCTAAAGTTGTAAAGGGCCGTTCTGAGGAAAGTCTTTTTGAATTGTTCAGAACACTGAATTACAATCAGGATTTGAATGACCCATTTGCGCAGGCTAATGCATATTCGCCCTTTGGAGATGCATTTATCCATTTCCCATACAAGCAACCTGAGTATACTCACAGATATAGCTACTCTGTATTTTCAACAGAATATATGAGAAAACTTTATCCGGATGAATCAGATTTAAGATTAACGATCTGGTTTGTTGCTCCATTTGATCAAAATGCGTCAACCTTTCAGTTAAGGAAATTTGCATTAAATACATTCGCAGATGCAAACAATCCTAATTTGGATTTGAATCCAGACAATACATATTTAATTATGCGCTATAGTGATGCTATTTTGTTACGTGCAGAGGCATTGGCTAATCTTAATCCTGAAGATCCGATAGCAATAGAGTGTTTAAATATTGTAAGGGGAAGGGCTTTGGCTCCGTCGTACCCAACCGGAAGTAAAGATACAAATTTGAAAGATGCAATTTTTCTGGAAAGATCTAAAGAACTGATGGGAGAAGGAAGTCGTTATTTTGACCTGGTAAGAACTAAAAGAGTATTAAGTAAAGAGTGGACAGATAATCCATTGACTTCAGATAAGTTTAACAGGGGTGGTTGGACCTGGCCAATTCATCCAAACGCATTGTTCAATAATCCTAAGATGAGTTTAAATAACTATTGGATTGGTTCAGGTCTTTAATTTTAAATAATAGATAAATACATGAAAAATATTATTAAACGATACTTTAAACCGACGGCAATATTATTGATTTTGCTGGCAATGGTAATAAGTTCCTGTAAAAAAGACGACTATTATAATGATGGTGGTAAAGCCAATCCGGTTTTTAATGGGAATATAATGCAGTATTTGGAGTCGAATAGCAAATTTGACACTATTGCTCAAATTGTTAAGCTGGCAGGTATGGAAGATGTTTTCAAAAATGAAAACATCACTTTCTTTGCTCCAACAGATGAGGTGATCAGACGCACTATTGGTTTGGTAAATACCCCCATTCGCGAATTGCAGGGTGGATTAAATCAATTGTTGTTCGACACGGGAAGAGATACTTTGAAAACCCTTTCGGATGTACAGCCTGAAATATGGAGGAAATTTTTAGGAAGATACATTTTTAAAGGTTCATATAGGTTAAAAGATTATCCTCAGGTTGATTTTAATTTGAGGGAATTGTTTCCGGGATCATACTATTACACATACGATAGGGATATTGCAAACATCGGTGTTGTATATAATTCCGTAAATGGAGTTAAGTATGTTGGATACCGCCAATTAACTATTTCTTATTTATGGGATCCATCAAACCCTAGTAATTTTGCGACTGCGGCGGTTGCATCATCGGATATACAACCAAGTAATGGTGTTGTACATGTACTGGCTGTTAGTGTAGGTACTCCAATAGGAGAAGCTCCGAATGACTTTTCTGCAAATGTATTTGGGTTTAATGCTGACTTTTATAATGACGTAATGTTTAGCAGATAGATTTATAATAGTTAAAATATTAATAGAAATAATTTAAGATAAGCATATGAAATTTTTTAAATATATAAGTCTGTCAATGATCCTTGTAACAGCATTGTTTAGTGGCTGTAAAGAAAAGGAAACTTCATTTGAAGATCCATATCAGGGTGGTATAGCACCTTTGGGAATTAAGATTGATCGCCAGCAAATACCTGTTCCCGCAGTTGGAATGGCAGGAACTGTAATTACCTTTAAAGCGACAGGATTAGTACCTCATAAAGATAAGATTCAGTTTCTGTTTAATGGTGAAAAGGCAGAGATTACGGAGATTACTGAAACCGGAATCAAAGCGAAAGTGCCAGGAAGAGCCAGTTCGGGAGTTACGTCTTTTGTTATTGATGGACAGCTGGTTTTTGGACCGAACTTTACAGTTACCGGATTTGTTAAAAAGGACCCTACCTTTAAAGTAGTAGCCGGTACAAATGGTTTTATTAGTAAGTTTTATCAGGTAGCTGGAGGTAACTTATTGTTATTGGGCGGTTTTACGAACTATGATAATAAGGGGATAGTGAAGCGAATTAACCGTATTGTAAGGACTTTTCCGGATGGAACCTGGGACCGTTCATTGCTGAGCGGAGACGCTGCAAATGGCGACCTTTACGGGATGGCCGTTGTAAATAGCCAATGGTATCTTGGGGGTGCTTTTAGCGGCTATGCACAGAGAGGGGGCATTAATAATATAACCAGGGTAAGTAACCAGGGAACTGTTGACACCATGTTGGTTGAGACTTATACAAAAAAACTGATATATGTTCCAACATTTAATGGTGGAACGGACGCAGCTATTACAGAAATATATGCATTTAATAATAAGATTATAGCATCGGGAAACTTCAAGTATTATCTGTCTCGCCGCTATGATCAACCAAGCAGACAGTTAAAAGATAGTACAGTTATTGATACAGTTGACGTGCGCCAACTGGTACGTTTTAACCCAAATGGAACTTTAGATAAAACATGGAGATTCGATCCTAACGCGACCGGTTATGGGGGTGCTAAAGGTAAGAGTTTACCGGGATCTAATGGGTATATCAGTACATTGATGCACACCGACGGGAAGATTTTGGTTTATGGCAATTTCACCAAATTTGATGATGCTTCGGCTGGATACGTTACCCGTTTAAACGCAGACGGAACAATAGATGCAACATTCAATCCAGGAGGAGCAGGAGCGGATTTTATCGTAAACTATGCAAGTTATAATGAGACGACCAAGAAGTATCTGTTATGCGGAACATTTAAGAAATTTAATGGGGTTGCATCAGAAAGTTTGGTTATGCTGAATTATGACGGTTCGGTTGATCAATCGTTTGTTCCTAAAAAGTTTGTTGGGGGGTATCCTAATTTCACCAAACAGCTTAGTGATGGTTTATGCTTAATAGGGGGGTATTTTAAAACTTACGATGGGGTGAACAGACAAGGCTTTCTTATTACAACTGACAAGGGGGAAATTGCAGAAGGATATAATAACGTAGGTAACCTGTTAGGTAGGATAAATAATGTCTTTGAAACGAAATCTGCAGATAATAAGAGAGCGTTATTAATTGGGGGTTCATTCTTTGTTTTTGATAACATAGAGACGAATAATATTATTAGGGTAACACTAGAAAATTGATTATATTAATACATATAATCCAGACATGAACCAAATGAATTATAAATTAAAGAATATGAAAAAACATCAATTCAAATATTTTGTTAGTCTAACACTATGCTTGCTGGTGTTTGCAACATCCTGTAATAAGGATTTTGATAAAGTAATACCAGATGCGCCTGATAATGATGGCAGCGTTACCTATAAAGTTCCTAAGGTTCTTTACCTTATTGTAGATGGTGCACGCGGTACGTCAGTTAGAGATGCTGGAACTCCAACATTAAGAACCCTTATTGATAGTGCAGTTTATACCTGGACCGGATTAAGTGATAATACTAATTATACCGACGCAACAAATTGGACAGATATGCTGACGGGAGTAAAAAAGGAGAAACACAACGTTTTATCGGAGGATTTTGCTGGTAATAAACTCGAAAATTATCCGGTTATATTTGAACGTATTAAATCGTTGAGGCCAGGTTTTCGTATAGCATCTTTTGCTTCATCTGATGTGTTTAAGGGTAAGTTAACCGAAGGGGCAGACGTTACAGAGTCATTTGGTGGAAACGACGATGCTGTAACTTCAAGATTGGTAGAATTTGTGAAAACTGATACGGCATCTCTGATTGTTGGACAGTTTGGCGGTGTTGAGAAGGCAGGAAAAGCTTCTGGATTTGACAATTCTTTTGCGCCATATAAAGCGGCTATTAATAAGTTTGATAGTCAGGTTGGTGAAATTTTAGCTTCATTAAAATCAAGACCTACTTACTACAAGGAGAACTGGTTAGTTATTGTAACTTCTAATAAGGGGGGACAATTTACACTCCCTGTAGAACAAGATGATAAAACTCTTTTTAGTAACACGAATATCAACACCTTTACTATAATTTATAACAATAAGTATAACCCTACTTTCATTGCGAGACCATTTTTGGGAAATACCTATTCCGGTTCAGCAATCAGATTTAAAGGTGATCCAGAAAGGATTAAGGGGGTAGTTCAAGGATCTGCTAATAGTGAGTTTAACTTTGGCGCTGATGCAGATTTTACCGTTTCTGTGAAAATCAAAAAAGGCAAAACCAAGAATACTTCAAAAGGCGACTACTGGTATGAGTGGCCATCGGTATTAGGTAAAAGAAATAATAGCAGTTGGGGACAGGCAGGCTGGAATATTTGTTTGTTTTACAATGGATGGCGCTTCTTTGGAGCTGGTGGTCAGGACAACTCAAATGGTGATGAGGTTGGCGGATTAGACTTTAGTGGTGATACCTGGCACGACTTGACATTTGTTATAGAGAAAAAAGCAGATGGCAGAAGATATATCAGATTGTATACCGATGGGGTTAAAGGTATTACGAATAAAGATGGTGCAAGTGCCGCAAAACCTACTTTAAATGACTTTAGATTATCCGGATTTCCAAACTATAATAACAATGACCCTTTAACAGTTGGTTATGTTGGAGGAGATGTTAATGGCGATAGAGGAGTAATTAATGTACAGTTGGCTGAATTGAAAATATGGAAGACGGCACTATCAGAAACAGTGATAAAGCAATATTCTTGTGACCCTACTATGGATGACAGTCATCCCACGTACGATTATTTAGTGGGTTACTGGCCTATGGTTGATGGAACGGGAGGAACACTTAAAGATATTGGACCCTTTCAGGCTAATTTTATATTAGAAGGGGCTTATAGCTGGGAAAAATTCACAGATTTAATGTGTTCTCCGAGTAACACAAACTTAGGTGTATTAGTTCCAAAAAACTCTGACATTCCGACGCAAATATTAAGTTGGTTTAATATTCCAAGGCAAGAAAATTGGGCATTGGACGGTAGAGTTTGGATTGCAAATTAATTTAAGGTTTTCAGGACTTTATAACGTAAGTCCTGAAAACCTATTTAAAGATGATTATATATTTAAGGATATGAAAAGAATATTTACTACTGTACATTTATGCCTTTTGGCAATTACAGCTATGCTGATGATGTCATGTGAAAAGGAAAAGCTATCAGGAGTGCTCGCTAAGGAGACTGTTGCTAATGTCAAGCTTAGTGTGGAAAATAGAATTGATATTGGAAGTGGCGAAAATTTTACATTAAACAACGATGAATTAATTATTCCAGTAACGATCAATTTATCCGGTGCATCTGGAACGGCTTTCAATGTGCAGGTTACATCTAATTTAGATACTATTGCTACACTGGTTGGTAGTGGGACATTACCTGCTGGAACTATAGCGTTGGCCGAACAAACGTTTAATTTTCCTCCGGTGATTGATTTTGCATATGGGATAAAGAGTACAACTTTTAATCTGGCGGTAAGCAGAAGTTTTGTTGAGAGAAACCATAGCAAGTTATTGGCTCTGGCGATAAAAATTTCAGCTCCATCTAAAGGAAATGCAATTGAGGCCAATAAGAATGCCGTTATAGTTGTTATTAATGCTGCAGAAGCGATTGCCGCTGAAGATGTACACTATATCTCATTTGCATCGGCTGGCTCTCCTTATCTGGTGCCAAATGGAACAAATTATGAAATTGGCACACAAGATTTGACGATACCTCTAAATCTTGCTCTTGCAGGACTTGCAGGTTCCGATTTTACAGTGGATGTGGTACCTAATGATGCATTAGTAACTGCACTCATAAATAACGGAACGCTTAAAAATACAGTTGTATTAAGTTCAGGTAGCTATGCACTTACTAATCCAAAAGTTAAGTTTGCTCCTAATGAGAACAGCGCAAAACTTGAACTCACTGCCAGAATTTCAGAATTGTTGAAGAACACCAAGAAAAAAGTTGCAATAGGACTATTACTTAGAAACCCATCTAAATTCCAACTTGATGAAACGAAAAAAAGCATAGTGGTAGTTATTGATCCGGATCATTTTAGGCCTTATAATGGGACCCCTTTCCTTATTAAAGGAGCTATTGGTGCTGTTTCTGATATGATTCCTGCTGCACAGTACGATTTTGGCGGTGAAGGAATTGCATTCCACGATACGGGCGGTAAAGATGGTGTTGGTGATTACCGACCAAATGATAATGTTGATGTGGGTGACTATACTCCACGTAGTGTAGTAGGATGGACTTCTGATGGTGAATGGTTGACCTATACTGTTAATGTGGAGGAAACCGGAGAGTATGAGTTGAACTCCCTAATCGGTGCGCCAGGAGATAATGGAAGGTACAGTGTATTCTTTGATGATGTAAATATTACAGGGATACTAGCATCTGCCAAAACACCTGGTAGTTACGGAGATCAGCAACCAAATAGAACAACAGTTCAGCTTACGAAAGGAAGACATATCATGAAATTCTATATGAATGTGGGTGCTTATGATGTGAGGGGATGGATATTTACCAGAAAGAAATAATTATTTTGTAAATACATAAAAATAAACCAATCAACAGCAGCGGTGGCTAAAATTTAATCATCGCTGTTGTTTAAAAAATATACCAAACTTTAAATAGTATGAACAAACTTTTTATTTTGCTATTAAGCATAGTTATTTTCGCTTCCTGTTCTAAAAGTAAGGACATTGAAGTTGAACCAGCTGAACAGAAAAGACCATTTGTGGATTTTGAGGCTGTTCCGGGAGATGATCCGTTTACCTTTGACTTTAAGAATAATTCCAAGGAATATAAAAAACTTGAATGGCGTTTTGGTGACGATAGTGTTTCCTATGAAACTACTCCAAAACATATATTTGCTAGTGCTGGTACCTTTGAAGTCAACTTAACAGCAATAGCTGAGGATGGGTCTACTGCAAAAAAAGTGGTCCTTATTAAAATTATACCGGACAGTGCTGTAAATTTTATTGCTGCAAGTCAGGGTAGTAACAAGGTGAAATTTAGTGTTAAGTCTTCGAAAGTTACCGTGAAGAGTTTCTCGTGGGATTTCGGAGATGGATCAGCTGTTTCTGAAGAGGCAACTCCAATTAAAGAGTATGGGGCCGGTAATTTATATACCGCCAAGTTAAAGGTGACGACTGAAAAAGGATCTGTATTTACTGTTTCTAAATTGGTAACAGGTAATGGAACAGTAAAAGATATCACTTTAGATTATTTGCTGAATGTTGGTCCTAAATTTGTTCCATCGGCCAGGTTTGGAAGTAGATGGGGTATTGTAGCGGATTGGAGAGTGAATGCTGCGGTATTACAACGCGATGGTGGTATGGGTGGCTGGGACGAATGGGATGGAAATAGTATGTCGATGGAGTCATGGGGTGGTGAACCAGATATCATTAACGGAAAAATTCAGCAGACAACGCTAAAACCACTTCCGGCAGGCCAATATTATTATACGCTGGATTTTGTAGGATACCAATGGAAGAATTTGTTTTATACTGTAATTGCAAAGGGAGGAGAAATACCTGATGTTGATAAAGTTGAAAATAATCCTATTGTTTTGGGCTATACAAAATCAAGCGGAAATCCAGATTCCGGAGCACCAAGAAAGTTCACTACAGCATTTGCTGTACCTACTGAGTCTCCTGTTACTGTAGGTTTCGTAGCGACATTTATAGATAACGATCAGTATTTCAGACTCAGATCTATAAAGCTTTACCAATTAGATAAATAAAATACACAAATTAAACAAAGAGCTGTTACAATATTTTGTAACGGCTCTTTTTATTTTAAAGCCTCATAGATTTCGGTAAACAACAAACCGCTTCCGCCACCGTAATGAAATACAATAGGGATTTTACGATTTACTTTTCTGATCACATGCTCTAGCTCTGTTTCTTCAGCCTTTTCTAATCCTGCCCCCACCAAAACCAGATCAAAGTTTGCTGATCTAAATGTTGTAATTGCCTGTTCCAGTGTATTTGCACCTATTGCACTCATTTCAGTATTGGAATTTACAAGCCTCAGAACTGTATTTAGAATTTCCTGATGGGTACAAACCACCAAAACCTCGGTCTTTTTCATAATTAATAATTCATTGGAACCTCCATTAAAAGGACTTCCATATTGTTAATTGCTTCAATGGTTACATGTTCAGTTTCCCAGATGCCGAATCCGTCTCGTTCATTCAAGATTTGATCGTTAATTTTTACATCGCCCCTAATTACAAATACATATAAGCCATTGTCTTTGTTTTTAAAATGGTAATCTGTTTTGATCCCCTTATCAAATTTACCAATATTAAACCATGCATTCTGATAGATCCAAACACCTTGGTCATCTTTATCTGGTGATAAGATTTGGGTGAGCTGATTTGGCTTCATCAAAGTATCATATCTTTCCTGATGATACCTTGGTGTTACATTACGTTGATTTGGAAACAACCAGATCTGAAGAAACTTTACAGGTTCATTTCTGTTTTTATTAAACTCCTTATGGTAAATTCCGGTGCCTGCACTCATTACCTGAATTTCTCCTGCTTCAATAACCGCTATGTTTTCAAGGCTGTCTTCGTGTTGTAAGGCCCCCTCAAGAGGAATGGAAATAATCTCCATATTGTCATGAGGATGTTCACCAAATCCTTTTCCTCCATTAACCCAGTCGTCGTTAAGTACCCTTAAGGCGCCAAATTGGATTCTTTCAGGATTATACTGCATGCCAAAACTAAAAGTCTGATAGCTTTTAAGCCAGCCATGATCTGCAATTGTACGCGTTGCAGCGGTATGTAATATTGTTTGTGCCATTTTGATTTTATTAAGCAAATTCTGATCAGACTTCGTCAAAGATGAGTTGTCTGGCCAATTCGATTTCTTTCTGACTAATTGTGTGAACTCTTCCTGCATAAATCTTCATAGAAATTTTTGCATTCATTTTTTTAATGATACCCTCGCTTACCTCAACTCTCCTTACCGGAACATGAGGATCAGGATCGCCTGTTGTTATCAATATTGGCGTTTGTTGAAAATCGCCTTTATAGTTCCTCATGTTTATTTCTTTACCAATTAATCCACCGGTAAAGGCAACCGCACCACCATATCTGGCAGCATTTCGGGTAATATATTCAAGCGTTAAACATGCACCCTGCGAAAATCCAACAAAATAAATTTTGTCCTGAGGAATTCCTGAAGAGATAATTTCGCCGACAAGGTCTTTAATCACTGTAAGTGCGGAATCTAAAGCTGGTTGGTTTTGTTCAACAGGAGCAATAAAGCTATATGGATACCAACTGTTATTGGTAGCTTGCGGAGCAAATAAAGCTGCATCATCCACCTTTAAATGATTGTTTAAAGAAATGATATCCTCAGCTGTAGATCCGCGGCCATGCAAAAAAACAATAGCTCTTTTAGCCTCAGCAACAGGAACACCTGCAGTTATAATATTTTTATTGTGTGTGTACATATTAGTTTATTTTAGGTAAAATGCCTTCAATTTCTGACCTCATGTTTTCATATTGAGCAGGAAGTTTAAGGTTTGATCCTAATTCTTCTAAAGATTCATCAACGGTAAAACCAGGATTATCGGTAGCAATTTCAAAAAGTACACCACCTGGTTCGCGGAAATACAAAGAATAGAAATAGTTACGGTCAATCTTTTCTGTAATGTTCAAACCCATTGCCACAACCTTATCTCTAAAGTACATTAAAGTAGCCTCATCTTTAACCCTGAAGGCAACGTGGTGCACAGATCCGCTTGCAACATGACCAACAGCTTCACCAGGGGCCTCTACAAGGTCAACAATGGCTGCATAGGTTACTGCATCTGTAACAAAACGTGACCGGTTCACTTCAGTTTTTTCCAATTTATATCCAAAAATGTCTGTTAAAACTTTAGCAGTACCATCCATTTTATTGGTTGTTACGGTTACATGATGAAAGCCATGGGTTGCATTTTCTTTGCCTATTTCAGGCGTGGTCCACTGTGCCCTTGCATCAGGAGTTTTAACTTCAGTCAGTTCAAATTTTAATCCATCAGGATCAAGAAAAGTCAGATACCGTTCTCCAAATTTTTCAGCAGGTTTGTTGTAGATTACATTGTTTTCTTCAAACCTGTTTTGCCAAAATTCTAAACTCCCGGCCGGAACACTGTACCCAATTTCGGTTACCTGTCTTGAACCTCGTCGACCGGTCATAATTCCTTCCCATGGAAAAAATGTCAAAATACTTCCTGGTGTTCCTTGTTCATCACCGTAATAAAAGTGATAGGTATGTGGGTCATCAAAGTTTACTGTTTTTTTAATCAATCGTAAACCTAGTATGCGGGTATAAAAATCATAGTTCTTTTTTGCGTTTCCTGCAATTGCAGTAATGTGGTGCAGGCCTAAAATTCTGTTGTTCATGGCTACCTATTTTAGTGGTTTAATTACTTAATTCTTAAATAACACTACAAATTTAGGGGGAACTTTTATTTTAAATCTTACCATAGATTAAGAAATGCGTAGCTTTATATTTAGATATTTAAGTATGATTAGATTCATCCTCTCCGTTGTTTTATTGTCGGCTAGCTTGGTATCAAGTGCGCAAGACTCCATAAGTATTAAAATCTACCCTAAGTACGATAGTGTAAGTAAGTTTCATCGCTTTTTGTTTGGAGAAAATTACCGTAAGGAGTATGCGATGAGTACCAAAGTACCCATTATTAAAATTTCGGAAATTAAAGGTGGGTTAACGCCGGTCAAAAAGGGTGGAGGCAATCAATCGCATTCGTTAAGATTGGTAGATAAACAGGGCAAAGAGTGGGTACTTAGAAGTGTAGAAAAGTTTCCGGAAATATTGTTGCCCGAAATATTCAGAAAAACATTTGCGGGTACGGTAGTAAAAGATAATATGTCGGCCCAGAACCCATTCTCGGCCTTAGCAGTCCCTGATATTGCAGATGCTGTAAATGTGCCACACAGCGATCCCATGATTGGGTGGGTATTGCCGGATACCGGATTAGGTGAATTTGCCAAGGTGTTCCAGAATACGCTTTGTTTACTGGAGGAAAGAGAACCTGTTGGGGATACTGATAATTCGGAAAAGATGATGCGCAAGTTAACAGATGATAATGATAACATTTATGATGGCCGGGCATTACTAAGAGCAAAAGCATTGGATGCTTTGCTGGGAGATTGGGATAGACATGAAGATCAATGGAGATGGAAGCCTGAGAAGAATGTTGATGGAACTATGAAATATCTTCCAATTCCGAGAGACAGAGATCAGGTCTTTTATTTGTCGGAAGGCCTTGTGCCAAGATATGCGCAGTCATCGTGGCTATTGCCAATGATACAGGGGTACGAAAGAAGCCTGCCTGATATTAACTGGTTCTTTTGGGAAGGAAGAGCTATTTATGGAAGATGGTTTTCTGGGATAGATGAAAAGGAATGGAACGAGGTAGTAAAGGATTTTTGTGCTTCTTTAACCGACGAGGTGTTTGAAAAGGCCCTTAAAAAACTACCTGAACCCGGATATTCTCTTCGCCATGGTCGCATACTGGCCCAGCTTAAAGAGAGAAGAAAGAACCTTCCTGAATTGATGAATAAATACTATCATTTTATAAATAGTATAGTTGATATACAGGCAAGTAATAAGAATGAGCTGATCAATATAACAGATGGGCCGGATAAGGCTTTAAATGTAACGATCCATAAAATATCTAAGGAAGGACACATTAAGGATGTTATTTTTAACAGAACTTTTAATCCAAAAGTAACCAGGGAAATTAGGTTATATGTGAAAGATGGTAACGACAGTTTGATACTAGATAATAAAACCTCAACTATTAAATTAAGGATAATTAGTGTTGAGGGTAAGAAAATATTTCATGTAGAAAACTCACCTCGTAAAATCCGTGTTTATGGTAAAGATGACAACATAGCTTTTACGGGGAATGCAAGCAAGTTTCTTAAGAGATTGGATAACGACACCTCTAATACACACTTCGTGTACACAGATCTTTATAAAAGAAAGATGCTGCTTTTAAATGCCAGTTACAATATAGATGACAGGGTTTTGCTTGGTTTATCATATAAAATTACCCAACCCGGTTTTAGGAAACTGCCTTATGGAAGTACACATTCATTTTCATTTTTGCACTCTTTTGCAACATCGGGTTTTAGATTCAATTATAGAGGAGAAATGTTTAAAGTTTTAGGTAATGCGGATATTGTATTGCAAGCGGATGCCTTTGCTCCAGAGAATTCACAGAATTTTTATGGCTTAGGTAACGAAACAACTTTTAATAAAACCGGAGATTTTGTAAGATATTATCGTGCAAGATTTAGCCTGTTTCAGATAGATCCATCCATAAGATGGAGACTGTCAAAATCTACCTTTAGCATAGGCCCGTCACTGCAGTATTACCGATATAGTAAAGATGATAATGAAGGTCGTTTCATTAACAATACCTCAGAGTTGCATTCGCCGGATAGTGCAACCATAACAAAAGATAAGTTGTATGCAGGAGTAGTGGCAAATTTTACAAACAACAATCGTAATAGTGATATTTTACCTACTTCGGGCACATTCTTAGAAAGTAAATTACAGGCTTATAAGGGTATAAATGGCGAATCGAATTCTATGGCACAGCTGAGTGGTTCATTCTCCGTTTATCAAAAGATAGATAAAGGAAGCCGGTTTGTATTAACGGATAGAATTGGGGGTGGTGTTACGGTTGGTAAACAGGCATTTTATCAATCCAGTTTTCTGGGAGGGCAGGGTAATTTACTTGGATATAGAGAATTTAGATTTGGTGGCCAACATAGCTTGTATAATAATTTAGAATTGCGTGTAAAAGTAGCGAATTTTATGAATTATATACTACCTGGTCAATTTGGACTATTGGGTTTTCATGATGTGGGCAGGGTATGGAGAAAAGGAGAAAATTCTGATGTGTGGCATCAGGGGTACGGAGCGGGTTTATATTTTGCTCCGGCATCCTTAACCGTGTTTCGTTTTGTAATGGGCCATTCAAATGAGGGTTGGTATCCTTATGTAGCCATGAAATTCAGATATTAAGAAGTATCAAAATTTGGTAAATTACTTATTTTAGGTAATGGGAAGTGTAAGAAAAGCCGTAATTTAGAACTCTCGTTTGAAAACCATCAAAAATTAGTTGTGATGAAGAAGAATTTTGTATCTAATTCTAGAGAATCGATTAGAATGTTTAAAAACCCACTTTTTGAGGGTTTATCTAAAGTCCCATATTTTGTACCGCTTATTGTGTATGTTCCGGTTGTAGGGTATTTCTCCTGGGTCTCATTCAGCACAAATGGAATCTTAGGTTTTCTTGGATATTTTCTGTTAGGATTATTTATCTGGACCTTAACTGAATATGTGCTTCATCGCTTTGTTTTTCATTTTTATCCAAAGTCTGAATGGGGTAAAAGAATTCACTTTATTTTTCATGGTGTTCATCATGATTATCCAAACGACGCACAGCGACTGGTGATGCCGCCTTCTGCAAGCATACCACTGGCACTGGCATTTTTCTTTCTTTTTAAATGGTTACTTGCTCCGGCCATGCTTGAAGGCTTTTTTGCCGGATTTATTTTTGGTTACTTATGCTACGACATGACGCATTACATGTTGCATCATGCACAATTCAAAAATGCTTTCTGGAAAAAACTTAAGCAACAGCACATGTTGCACCATTATGATGACTCTACAACAAAATATGGGGTGACATCTGATATTTGGGATAAAGTTTTTGGTACCAGATAGGAAACCGCTAATGCTTTATTTTTTTTTCCGCGTAGAAGCAAAATAGAAGAGGGGTGTCGGAGGTATTATACCAACTATAAATTACAGAATAGAGTTTTAGTAAAATTACGCAAAGGTTTGCGCAACGTATGTGATTGATATTTTAAAATAAAACAGTTAACTAGCATTAGTTTACAAGACTAAACAATAACTGTTTTATTTTAAATGACCAAACACCCACACATGAACCGACTGTTATCAATAGCTCTGTTGATGATTTGCACCCTCAAATTGTCTGCACAATCCAAAATTTCTTTAATTCCTTTACCGGCGAAATTGGAAGAGCGAAAAGGAAGTCTTACGCTAGACAAAAATGTATACATCAGTTATCCTTCAGCTAATTTAAAAGACCTGGCAATGTTTGCCCAATCTTCAATAGAGGAAACTGCTGGAATTAAACCCGAGCTGCGTACAGGCATGTGGATGCAGAGAAAAGCAAAAACCATTAGTCTTAATATTGATTCAAAAGTTACCTCAAAAGAGGGATATGTGCTGGAGGTAAATGCAAATGGCGTTGCTATAAAAGCAGGAACCGAAAATGGTCTTTTTTATGGTATACAAACATTATTACAACTGGTGCCAGTTAATGGAGTTAAGAAGTTGCCTTGTGTTTATATAGAAGATGAACCCCGCTTTAGCTGGAGAGGAATGCTCATGGACAATTGTCGCCATATGTTTTCTGTAGAGTATATAAAGAAATTTATAGATCAGTTGGCTAAACATAAATTAAACAAGTTTCATTGGCATTTAACAGAAGATCAGGGTTGGAGAATAGAAATAAAAAAATATCCGAAACTGCAGGAAATTGCAGCTTACAGAAATGGGACACAGATTGGTCCGAACAGGAAGAAAGATGTTGACAGTATTAAATATGGCGGCTATTATACTCAGGAACAGATTAAGGAAGTTGTAGCTTATGCAACATCGAGATTTGTTGAAGTGATTCCTGAAATTGAAATGCCAGGACACTCGGTAGCGGCCATTACAGCCTATCCTTATCTGGCTTGTGGAGATGTTAGTTTTGAGAATGGAAAGCCATTTGAGGTAAGAAAAGTATGGGGAGTTTCTAAAGATCTTTACTGCGCAGGTAATGATACCGTATTTAAATTTTTGGAGGATGTTTTAAATGAAGTGATGCCATTGTTTCCATCTCAATATATTCATATAGGCGGCGATGAAGCTCCGCATGATGCATGGCATACCTGCCCTAAATGTCAGGCACGTATAAAAAAGGAAGGCTTGAAAGATGAGGCGGCATTACAAAGCTGGTTTATACAGCGAATGGAAAAATTCATCAATAGTAAAGGGAAAAAGATAATTGGCTGGGAAGAAATTATGCAGGGAGGTCTTGCAGATAATGCGACTGTACATTCGTGGTTAGGAGTTGAAAGTGGTTTGAAAGCTGCTAAAAGTGGCCACGATGTAATTATGTCGCCATACTCGCATTTGTATATTGATGGCTATCAGGCTGATCCTAAAATCGAACCTATGGCTATTGGTTATTGGGTGCCAATTGATAGTGTATACGCTTTTGAACCAGTACACCCAGCGTTAACCGAAACTGAAGCAAAGCACATTTTAGGTGCGCAAGGGAACTTGTGGACTGAGTTTATTGGAACAGAAGATTATTTTGAATATATGGTTTATCCTCGCATTGCGGCATTGGCAGAAATTGACTGGACACCAAAAGCGTTGAAGAATTTTGAGGATTTTAAGGGCAGGTTGAGCACTCAATATCAACGATATGATAAACAGGGAATTCAGTTTAGAATTCCGGTTGCTGTAATAGAAACAGTTGTGAACAAGGATAGCACGGTTAAAGTAACGCTTAATGATCCCACTAAAGCAAGTACTATCAGATATACAACCGACGGATCTGATGTTAATGAGCAATCGTCTGTTTATAAACAACCAGTGGTGTTGAAAAAAGGAGAGGTAATCCGCTACGCATTGTTTTTTAACAACCAACGTAAAAGTTCTACAGACTATTTTCCTAAACCTGTTAAACAAGCAAAATAGCATGAAACGATTGAATATTCCGAATTTGAGGTATGCTTTGGCGTGCATATCACTGATCTTAGCGGGTCAATTAAGTAATGTCAACGCACAGAACAATCAATCTGTTAAAGACACATCGAAACCAGATTGGTTATTAAATTCGGCATCATATAAAGCTGCTATTTACAAATCAGATAAGGACGTAATTCTTGAAAACGGATTGACCAAAAGGGTTTTTAGGATCACACCTAATGTGGCCTGTGTAGATTATGTTAACCTTATAAATGGCAGGCAGTTATTAAGGTCTGTAAAGGCAGAAGCCCGTTTGACCATTAACGGAAAAGACTATGAAGTTGGAGGTTTAAAGGGTCAAAAGGAAAATGCTTACCTTTTGCCTGAATGGCTTGACCGTTTTACTGCTGATAAGAATGCTTTCCAATTTGTTTCTTTCGATATAAAACCAATTTCACCATATATTAAATGGAAAAGTAAATTTTGGGCAAGCAATAATCAGCAGCCTACCGGTAAGATGGTGTCTTTTCTTTATAAGGCAGGAGCAGATGAACTGAAGGGCTTAACGGTAAATGTAAACTACGAATTGTATGATGGTTTGCCTTTAATTGTAAAATCGTTAACAGTTCAGAATCAATCGGATAAAGTGTCTAAGATTGACCGTGTAGTTAGCGAAGTTTTGGGAATGGTTGAAGAGCAAAGCGCTGTAGTTGGATCGCCAGAAAAAATGGCTAAACCACAAGGTATTTACCTGGAAACAAACTATGCCTTTAATAATGCAATGCGATATGATTTAAGCGATCAAACCACACATTGGAAGGTTGACTCGACATATACCTCGCAGGTTAATTACGATTATCAAACACCTTGTTTATTAGAAGTATATCCCGATAAAGCTCCCGGCATTGAACTGGAGAAAGGCGGTGTTTTTAAGTCTGTGCGTACACTTGAATTATTAATGGATAGCTATGATAGGGAGAGAAGAGGTTTGGCTATACGTAAAATGTACAATACAATAGCACCATGGACTACCGCTAATCCAATTTTTATGCATTTGGTTAGCAAAAATGATGAACAGGTGCGCACAGCGATAGATCAATGTGCCGCAACGGGTTATGAAGCATTAATATTAAGTTTCGGCAGTCATTGTAATATGGAAGACACCTCTGCAGCTAATATTAAAAAGTGGAAGGAACTGGCAGATTATGCACATAGTAAAAAAGTATTTATTGGAAGTTATTCTTTGTTTAGCTCCAGAAAAATAAGTGACGAGGACGACGTAATAAGTCCTAAAACCGGTAAACCAGGTGGTGCTTTCTTTGGGAATGCACCATGCTTTGGTAGTAAATGGGGGTTGAGCTATCGTGATAAAATAAAGAATTTTTATGCTCATACCGGCTTTGATATTTGGGAAAATGATGGCCCATATCCAGGTGATGTATGTGCTTCAACCGCACACCCCGGACATAAAGGTCTTGAGGATTCGCAATGGAGACAAATGGAAATTCAGAAGGACCTGTATCGTTCATTAAATGAAAAGGGCGTTTATATAAATGCGCCCGATTGGTATTTTCTGGATGGAACACACAAAATAGCGATAGGATACAGGGAGGTGAATTTTTCATTGCCAAGAGCAAATCAGATGATCCTTAACCGCCAGAATATATTTGATGGGACATGGGAAAAAACTTCGTCTATGAGTTGGGGATTTGTTCCTTTAACAGTTTATCAGGGAGGAGGAGCCGAAGCAGTTCTGGAACCTTTGAATGACCATCTAAAAGACTATGAACAGTTAATGATGCAGTATTATGGAGCAGGTGTGCAAGCTTGTTATCGGGGCCCACGCTTATATGATACGGATGCTACCAAGCAAACTGTAATTAAGGTGATTGATTGGTATAAGAAATACAGAGATATATTGAACTCGGAAATTATCCATTTGAGAAGAGCTGATGGGAGAGATTGGGATGGAATATTACATGTAAACCCTAGTCTAAAAACCAAAGGTTTAATGATGTTGTACAATCCATCGAAAAAGGAAATTACCCGTACCATAAAGGTTCCATTATATTATACAGGTTTAACCGGCACTGCCACTTTGAAAGAGAAGGAGGGAGTGGCTAAAAAGTACACATTAAACAGAGATTATGAGATATCGTATACCTGTACGCTTAAGCCTGAGAGCTATACCTGGGTGCAAATTGAATAATCACATTGCTGTTTGGAAATTTTCACCGATGTTTTATGGCCACTCGTCGAGTTTTTTGTCTGCTTTAGCCGGATAGAACTGGCATGATTTAGTAATAACCCTCATCTTTATGGTAAGTTATTCATTAGATAGATCATAAAGCGATGAACACAATTAGTTTTAAAACTTCGGTAAAAGATAAATATGAGTTGATTTCTATCAGACCTATATTGGATATCATATTTGGAGAGAACAATTGGTCATTCAGGACCGAGGGAATTGATAGAATACTAAGTGTAGTAAGCTCTGTTCCTTGTGCACCTATGGTTAATTATATCTTAAAAGATAAGGGCTTTCATTGCGAAGAATTAACACCAGCGTTAAGTTTTTGAAATTGACTATCTTTGATTTAATATGATGAAAATGAAGTCTGTGAATTATAAAGAACTGCTACTCCGCTGGGTAGTTGGGTTTTTTATGTTCTTAAACTTATTTACATTATCCGGCGCAGCCAATGTTATTTCCTCTGTTAATTCGACGGCGTATCCAACTGAGGAAAGGATCGTTAGTCAGAATGGAACAAAGAGGCATAAAATATTCTACAAGAGTTTTGTTGGTAAGGTCAATTGGATTTATTCCAAAATTTCTTCCTCCAAATATGTTTTCAGGAATCTCCTGATGGTGAAAAATAGCATTGTTCATGTTCAGTTCAATGCTAATGCAGTTCTAGTTTTATTTATTAATTTTCTAATGGGCACATTATGTGCTTTGAGATTCCTTTTTTATCCCACATCTCCAAAAACAAGCCTCCCGGCGTAGTTTAATTTTCTAAGACTATTTATTGTTTTTTCACGAGAGGTTTATTGGCCGAAAGGCTTTTTCCTATAATTTTTTTTATGAAACGCTTTAAGAAAACAATGCGTCTTTTTGGACTCATTGTAATGATAATATTAGCTTGTTTTGGGATCGGATTGGGCGGTACACCACCTGTATTGCCGGTTATCCGTACCAAACATGGAACTGAATTTATAGAAGCCAGAGAAGAGGAGAATGTGGAGGAGGAGATGCAAAACTTAAAATAAAATAACCTATTTTTAAACCAGGTTAGGAAATCTTATGAACAGAACAATTGCATTACTCCTTTTTATTTTTACATCGATTACTGCAATAGCGCAGTCTCCGAAACACGATCTGCATTTCAATAAGCTGGCATCCCAATGGGACGAAGCTATACCTCTGGGCAATGGGACTTTAGGTGCTTTGATTTGGCAAAAGGGAGAACGGCTAAGGTTCTCTCTGGATAGGGTAGATGTTTGGGACATGCGACCTATGAAGGGCTTGCATCGGAAAGAGTTTAGTTATAAATGGGTAATAGATCAGGTGAATAAAAAGGATTATAAGCCTGTACAAGACTATTTTGATGCGCCTTATGATAGGGAACCTGCACCTTCGAAAATACCTGGGGGCGCTCTTGAATTTGAAACCAAGGACTGGGGGCAGGCCGAAGATGTTCATTTATCTTTAAAAGATGCAGTTTGTAAGGTGCGCTGGACAAATGGCATTGTGCTAAAAACTTTTGTTGATGCCGTAAAGCCATTGGGTTGGTTTAGATTTGAAAATATAAGCAACGATTTTAAACCACATTTGATTGCACCAAAATATCAGGGAGAGGTTAAAGTTTCTGGCGATCCGGTAGGCGGTGATGACCTATCGAGATTGGGATACAAACAGGGAACAATTCAGCAAAATGGAAATAGCATAACTTATCATCAGGAAGGCTGGGGTGGATTTAGTTACGATATCAACGTGAGATGGAAAAGAATTGACAGTAAAACTGTTGAAGGAGTTTGGAGTATTTCATCTCAGTATCCGAATAAGATTGCTAATAGAAAAGCTGCTGTTGTTACTCAAAATGCCATTTCCACTAGTTTTAACAAAGAGTTTACTGCACATGTGGGGTGGTGGAGTAATTTCTGGAGCAAGTCGGCAATTCATGTACCCGATACGTTGATTGAGAAACAATGGTATTTAGAGCAATATAAATTCGGCTCTGTAGCAAGATCAGATGCACCTCCAATTTCGTTGCAGGCGGTGTGGACTGCCGATAACGGAAGGATACCACCATGGAAAGGGGATTATCATCATGACTTAAATACTCAGCTTAGCTATTGGCCGGCATATAGTGGCAATCACCTTGGTGAAGCAATGGGCTATATTAATCATCTCGAGCAAAATAAGGCAAACTATAAGCGCTATACTAAGCTTTATTTTGGTGCAGACGGTATTGCTGTGCCTGGAGTAACAACCCTGGATGGTACAGAAATGGGCGGATGGATTCAATACTCTTTATCACCAACAGTTTCTTCATGGCTTGGACAACATTATTACCTGCAATGGCGCTACAGTATGGATAAGGTTTTTCTTAAAAATAAAGCTTATCCATGGATCAAAGGAGCAGCCCTGTTTCTTGAAAACATAACGGTTAAAGACGGAAACGGACACAGGAAATTGAAAATTAGTTCAAGTCCGGAGATAAACGACAATGACCTTAGTGCCTGGTTTTTGGGAAATACAAACTATGATCTGGCTTTAATGAAATTCACGTTTAAAGCTGCGGAGGAACTTGCTACTGAACTTGGATTGAAAGCCGAAGCCTTGCGGTGGAATAAACTCTTAAATGAGTTTGATGATTTCGCGATAACAGATAAGGATGAACTTAGATTTGCCCCAGGTCTGGATTATAAAGAATCGCACAGACATTTCTCTCATATGATGGCTATCCATCCATTAGGGCTAATAAAATGGGAGGACGGACCGAAAGCTCAAGCCATTATAAAGAATACGATACAGCTATTGGATAAGGTAGGGCCAGATTACTGGTGTGGGTACTCTTATTCCTGGCTTGCAAACATTAAGGCAAGGGCAAAAGATGGAGCCGGTGCAGCAAGAGATCTACAGACATTTGCCAGGGCTTTTTGCTCTATAAATAGCTTCCATTTAAACGGAGATCAAACAAAATCAGGACTATCGAAATTTCAATACAGACCCTTTACTCTGGAAGGTAACTTTGCATTTGCAGCGGGCTTGCAAGAAATGCTATTGCAGAGTTATGCAGGGTTTATTGAAATTATGCCTGCTGTTCCACCCGAATGGAAAGACGCTTCATTTGAAAATTTGCGTACAGAAGGAGCTTTTCTTGTAAGTGCAAAAAAAGCTGGAGGACAGGTAGATGAAGTCAAGATCGTTTCAGAAAAAGGAGGAGTAACTAAATTAAAACTGCCGTTTAAAACTCATTTTATTGCTTCAAACGCAGGTTTTAAAATAAAATCCGCTGAAAGCGGGTTTTTGGAGTTAACGGCCAAACCAGGTGCTGTGTTGTTGTTGAAAAACGGGTATGAATAGGTTTTCTCTTTAGCATGCCAATATCGCTTAATGGTTTGACAATAACAGCTAATTTCTAAAGCTGTAATTTCCTTTCTTTGATTATTAAATAAAACATAACTAAAGATGAATTTGGCACAAAAAAAAATACTTTTCTTTTTTTGTTTTACCTTAAGTGGCTTGTCATTATTTGCGCAGACAGATCAGCAAGTGAGATTTAATTCACCGGCGAACCATTTTACTGAATCTGTTCCTGTTGGCAACGGCCGATTAGGAGCAATGGTATTTGGCAATCCAAACAGAGAAAGGATTGTTTTAAACGAAATTTCTATGTGGTCTGGTGGTGTAGAAAATCCCAATAGAAATGATGCTGCCGCTCATTTACCTGTTATTCAGCAATTGCTAAAGGATGGAAAAAATAAGGAGGCGCAAGAACTATTACAAAAATATTTTACAAGTGCCGGAGCTGGGTCTGGTTTTGGAAATGGTGCAAACGAAAAGTTTGGATGCTATCAAATCCTTTCAGATATGTTTATTAATTGGAGAGACACCACCTCAAAAGTAACGGATTATAAAAGGATTTTAAGTATAGATAAAGCCATTTCAGTTACTGAGTGGAGCAGGTCAGGTGTAAACTTTAAAGAAGAGGTGATTGTAAGCACCCCTCAACAAGCCATTATTGTTCGTTTAACTTCGAGTAAAGCAAAAGCATTAAATTTTGATCTGTCGCTAAGTAGAAAAGAGCATGCATCTTTTTCAGCCGAGGGAAATGGGCTTAGCATGACAGGACAATTGCCAGGTGGTAATGGAGATAAAGGAATTCTTTTTGCAGCCTTTGCGAAAGCCATTTCATCCACAGGAAAAATAACGGCAAAAAATAGTGTACTTACGGTTGATGGAGCAACCGAATGCCTTATTGTAATTAGTGCTGCAACAGATATGAACTGGCCAGATGTAACACACCGCGGTGCGATACCTTTGCCGGTAGCTAAAAAACATGTTGATGCTGCGGGTAAACTTCCGTGGCTAACATTGAAAACAAAGCAGCGCGAAGATTTTCAAGCCTACTACAATCGCTGTAAAATCCAACTTGGTGAAAAAGAGAATGCCGGTATTGCAGCGCTTTCTACAGCAGAACGACTGGTGCGTTTTGCTAACGGAGGGAGTGATGTAACGCTACCAGCTCTGTATTTTAATTTTGGACGGTACCTTTTAATTTCAAGTTCTCGCCCAGGTGGCTTACCAGCTAATCTGCAAGGGATTTGGGCTGAAGAGTATCAAACCCCGTGGAACGGAGATTATCACCTGGATATCAATGTGCAAATGAATTACTGGTTGGCGGAGAATACTAATTTGGGAGATATACATAAACCCCTGATTGAGTTTACAAAATTTTTGGTGGCGCCTGGACAAAAAACTGCAAAAGCATATTATAACAGCACGGGATGGGTGGCACACGTAATTGCAAACCCCTGGGGTTTTACTGCTCCAGGCGAGCATGCCTCATGGGGTTCGGTACTTTCGGGTGGAGCATGGTTAAGCAGTCATTTGTGGCAACATTATTTATATAACCCAAACAAAAAGACTTTAGCTGAGATTTATCCGGTACTAAAAGGGGCAACAAAATTTTATACCGATATTTTAATTGAAGATCCGCTAACAAAGTGGCTGGTAACAGCGCCTTCCAACTCTCCAGAAAATTCTTATAAAACCGAGGAAGGTTTTGAAGGGCAAACCACGATGGGTCCAACTATGGATATGCAGATTGGGAGAGAAATGATGAACAATACTATTGCTGCGGCTAAGTTATTAGGTATAGATAAGAGTTGGACAGATAGTTTGCAGCAGCTAAAAGGCCGGTTAGCTCCTAATCAGATCAGTAAAAAAACAGGCGGGATACAAGAGTGGATCAGAGATTATGAAGATCCTGAGGTAACACATCGCCATGTTTCGCATTTGTATGGTTTGTATCCCTACGATGAAATTACTCAACTTGAAACACCCTTATTGATGACTGCAGCAAGAAAAACTTTGGAGAGAAGAGGGGATGGAGGTACAGGTTGGTCGAGAGCATGGAAGGTGAATTTCTGGGCCAGACTAGGTGATGGTGACCATGCTTGGAAGGTGTTTAAAGCACTGCTGGCGCCTGCTGTTGCGGGAAGTGAGATTTCGATGACCAGTGGAGCAGGAACTTATGCAAATCTGTTTTGTGCGCACCCGCCATTTCAGATTGATGGAAATTTTGGCGGTACGGCAGCCATTGCTGAAATGTTGCTCCAAAGTAATGGCATTAACTCTGTGATCCGCTTATTACCTGCATTGCCAACAGATACTGATTGGAGCTGTGGTAATATAAAAGGAATGCGTGCAAGGAATGGCTTCGAGCTTAGTTTTAGCTGGAAGAGCAGCAAACTCACCAAAGCCGAAATCTTTTCCCTAAGCGGAGCTGAATGTTATATTCAATTACCTGCCGGTACTTCGGTTTACAGTAGCGCAGGGAAAAAGATAGCATTAAATACTAAAGTGGATAATCTGGTTAGCTTTAACACTGTTAAAGGAAGTAAATACGTTATAAAATAGGCTTAAAAAGGGGGTACACCCTCATCTAAAATTCTGTTCCATTCGGTGTGTCTTTTTAGGTATGTTACTACAAATGGACATAGAGGGATGAGTTTATAGTCGTTGTCTTCCAGGTAAGCTAATGTTTTCTCAACTATTGCAGTTGCAGTTCCTCTTCCTTTAAGTTCTTCGGGTGCTTCAGTATGGATCAGCCATATCTTTTTACCATGCTCCTTGTAATCTATAAAAGTCAGATAATTATCTGTTTTGAGCTCAAATCTATTTTTTTCTGAATTTTTTATCAGCGGTACATCGTTAAATTCTGCATTCATTTTTTGTTGTATTTAGAGTGATATATTCTACAACAATTTAATCAATAAAAATTTCATATTCTGCTTTTTAAGAAAATAATAATTGGTATTTAAAGTATTTATTCTAAATTTATAGAAGCAGACAAGTGAAAGCTTGTCTGTACAATTGAAACCAAATAGATATTGTATGTACCGTAGGCTTTTTTATTTACTGCTGACGTTTTTTGCTATTGTGTATATTATACAGGCATGTAACAGCTCATCTTCAAATCAGGTAGCCGAAGAACAGTTGCCTGATAGTATCAGTTACAATTTCAATGTCAGGCCAATTCTTTCTGATAAGTGCTTTATCTGTCACGGCCCCGATGCGAATAAACGACAAGCAGATTTAAGATTAGATATTGCTGAGGAAGCCTATAAGGCGTTAAAAGAAAATCCATCAGCGCATGCCCTTGTACCTTTTAAACCTAATGCATCTGAAGTGTTTTTAAGGATTTCCACAAAGGATACGGCATATATGATGCCTCCGAAGTCCTCAAATCTAAAATTGACTGCTAATGAGATTTCTATAATAGAGAAATGGATTAAGCAAGGAGCTAAATACGAAAAGCATTGGGCTTTTACTCCTCCTAAAGCTCCCCAAATGCCTAAGGTTAAGGATGCTAAATGGGTGAAAAATGAGATAGATTATTTTGTGCTTGATAAACTGGAACATAAAGGAGTAGTACCTAACCCCGAAGCGGATAAGGAAAGGTTATTAAAGCGTGCTAGTCTTGACATTACCGGTTTGCCACCCTCTATTGAGATGATGGATAAATTTCTTGCTGATTCCAGTGGTAACGCATATGAGAAGGTTGTGGAGTCGCTACTATCAAGTCCAGCTTATGGGGAAAGGATGGCATTGCACTGGTTAGATGTTGCCAGATATGCTGATTCTCACGGGTATCAGGATGATAATTACCGTAGTCAGTGGCCTTGGAGAGATTGGGTTATTCATGCTTTTAATGAAAATATGCCCTATAATCAATTTGTGACCTGGCAGCTTGCCGGAGATTTGATGCCAAATGCCTCGAAAGAACAGCTTTTGGCAACAGGTTTTAACAGGAATCATAAAATAACAGAAGAAGGTGGTGTAATTGATGAAGAATATAGGGTTGAGTATGTTACTGACCGCACCAATACTTTTGGGAAAGCCATAATAGGTGTTACGCTGGAATGTGCTCATTGTCATGATCATAAGTACGATCCATTTTCGCAAAAGGAATACTACCAGGTATTTGCTTTTTTTAATAATGTAAAAGAAGTAGGAATTGAGTCTGTTGTTGGCGGCCCGGAGACTTATGCAAAAAAACCGCTGATGGAAATTAGCAATGCTGATGTTAAAGAAATATTGAAGTTTGTAAATAAGCAGGATACGAATAAATTAATCGTATCAGTAATGGGTGATCAGGATACAGTTAGAAAAACCTATTTACTAAAAAGGGGTGTATATGATGCGCATGGTGAGGTGGTGGAAGCCGGAACGCCTAAATCATTACTTTCATTTAGTGATAAATACCCTAAAAACAGACTTGGGTTAACGCAATGGTTATTCGATAAGAAAAATCCGCTTACTTCAAGAGTATTTGTAAATCAGGTATGGCAAGAGTTTTTTGGACGAGGTATTGTTAAAACTTCGGGAGATTTTGGGATGCAGGGAGAGTTACCTTCGCACCCCGAATTACTCGACTGGCTTGCGGTTGATTTTATGAACCATGGGTGGAACATCAAACGCCTTGTTAGGCAAATAGCATTGTCTGCAACCTATAGACAATCTGCTGTAGTCTCTCCGGAAAAACTGAAGACCGATCCGGATAACATTCTTTTGGCAAGAGCGCCGCGTTATCGTATCCCTGCTGAACTTGTCAGAGATGTGGTGCTTTCCAGTAGTGGGTTGTTAGTGAATACAATAGGAGGGCCAAGTGTTAAGCCTTACCAGCCACCAGGCCTTTGGGAAGGAGCTACATCAGGTAGAGGTTTATTGGCTACATACAGACAAGATCATAACGAGAGTTTGTATCGGAGAGGTATGTATACTTTCATTAAAAGAACTGTTCCACCTCCTGTAATGGGAATTTTTGATGCCAGTAACAGAGACCAGTGTGAAGTTAAAAGATTAAAAACGAATACCCCGCTTCAGGCATTGGCGATGATGAATGACCCCACAGTATTAGAGGCTTCGCGTGTTTTGGCCGATAAGTTATTACAAGATAAAGGAACATCAGAAGCAAGGATCAGCAAGGCATTTAGAAGGATAGTTTGTAGAAAACCTAAGGATAAAGAAATAAAGCTGTTGGCCTCCTATTACGCCGATCAATTGAAGGTATTTAAACAAAAATCAAATGCGGAGAAAGTTTTGGCAGTAGGCGAGTACCCTCTCTCTCAGAAAACCAATAAAACTGAACTTGCCGCAATGATGGAAGTAATAGCAGCAATATATAATTTAGAAGAAACCATTACAAAATCCTGATTTATGGAAAAGAATATTTTGGAGCATGGACTTAATTTTAACAGACGTCGTTTCCTTTCAAAATTAAGTTTGGGTTTAGGGAGTGTTGCACTGGGATCGTTACTAATTCCGGATCTGTTTACCGGCAGTTTTGAAGAGGCAGGACTTCCTCCCGGTATTCCTGATTTTGCTCCTAAAGCTAAAAGAGTAATTTATCTGTTTCAGAACGGTGCTCCTTCACAATTGGAGTCTTTTGATTATAAGCCTAAGCTTAGAGAAATGATGGGGCAGGAGCTTCCGGCATCCATTAGAGCAGGTCAACGCCTTACAGGTATGACGGCTAATCAATCTTCTTTCCCTTTGGTAGGTTCATATTATGATTTTAAGCAATACGGTGAGTCGAGAGCATGGATTAGTGACTTGTTCCCTCATACTGCAAAGGTTGTCGATGATATTTGTATCATCAGATCTATGTTTACCGAAGCGATAAATCATGATCCGGCATTAACTTTTTTTCAAACCGGGGCGCAACAGGGAAACAGACCAAGTATGGGTGCATGGCTTAGTTATGGCTTAGGTAGCGAAAATAAAAATCTGCCAGCATTTACTGTATTGTTGTCGCGGGGTAAAGGTAATGGGCAGGGGGTATACTCAAAACTGTGGACTAATGGATTTCTGGATTCCACGCACCAGGGTGTTCAATTTAGCAGTGGCGAAGATCCGGTACTTTATTTAAAAGACCCGGAAGGATTGAACAGATTTGAGAGAAGAAAGATGCTCGATAAATTGGCTGAGCTGAATGAGATGTCGTACCAGGAATTTGGTGACCCGGAGATAAATGCCAAGGTACAACAATACGAAATGGCCTATCGAATGCAGACTGCTGTACCTGAAATCACCGATCTTTCTAAAGAACCAGACGATATTATAAAACTTTACGGACCTGATTGTTTGGTTCCGGGAACTTTTGCTGCGAATTGTTTGCTGGCACGTAAGCTAAGTGAAAACGGGGTGCGTTTTGTGCAATTGTATCATCAGGGATGGGATCAGCATGGCAATCTGCCAAATGAGATGGCAGGGCAAGCTAAAGACGTAGACCAGGCATCGGCAGCATTAATAACTGATTTGAAACAGAGAGGATTACTTGATGAAACATTGGTGATATGGGGAGGTGAATTTGGCCGCACTAATTATAGTCAGGGCGCAATGACCAAGGATAACTATGGTCGCGATCATCATCCACGCTGTTTTAGCATTTGGATGGCTGGGGGTGGAATTAAGCCGGGTATAGTATATGGTGAATCTGACGAGTTTGGATACAACATTGTAAAAGATCCTGTTCATGTGAACGATTTTCATGCAACAGTTCTTCATCAGCTTGGGCTAAACCACGAAAAACTTACGTTTAAACATTTAGGTCGTCGCTACAGATTAACAGATGTAGCCGGCAAAGTAATTAATGACATTATAGTATAAAGAATATTTTATGAAAAGAAGAGAATTTTTAAAACATACAACCGCAGTTTCTGCCGGATTTTTTATTATGAAAGATACATTAGCAAAATCAAAAGAACCTGTGTATGGTCACAACAACATGCGCTATACGATGGATGCAAAGTGGGGGCAATTAAACCCTGCAAAGAATCCGGTAAATGATTGTCATGAAATGGTGCAGGATAAAAAAGGCCGGATTATTTTATTGACAAATGAGACCAAAAATAATGTACTGATCTATAATAAATCGGGCAAACTGTTAGATTCCTGGGGTCATGAATTTCCTGGGGCACATGGATTAACACTCACCAGAGAGGGCAGTAAAGAATTTCTTTTTATTACCGATACAAACAGACATCAGGTATATAAGACTACCTTGGATGGAAAAATACTGATGACACTTGATTGTCCGATGGAAACAGGGCTGTACAAAAAAAATGAAGAATATGTACCAACCGAAGTAGCAGTTGCAGACAATGGTGATTTCTTTATTGCAGATGGTTATGGATTGCAGTATGTTCTGCATTATAATGCTGAGGGTAAATTGTTGAGTTATTTTGGCGGAAAAGGTGCCGAAACCAAACATCTGGATAATGCGCATGGGGTTTGTATTGATAAAAGACAGGGTGAAGCATCATTGCTGGTTACAGATCGTACACGCAATTGCTTTAAACGCTTTGATATGGCAGGGAATTTAAAAGAGATAATTGCGCTTCCTGGTGCTTGTGTTTGCAGGCCGGTTATTAAAAATGATTATTTGTATGCTGCGGTGCTAAGATCACCGGATCTGAATAAGGAGAATAGTGGCTTTGTTACTATTTTGGATAAGGATAATAAGGTAGTGTCAAATATTGGTGGTTCAGCACCGACTTATACGGATGGTATATTGCAACCAATGTCGCAGGCAGAGAAGATTTTTCTGAATCCACATGATGTATGTGTAGATGACGACGACAACCTTTATGTAGCCCAGTGGGCATCGGGCAAAGTATATCCATATAAATTTACCCGTGCATAATTTTTTATGAGAATTACGCTTAAAGGTTTTACTGAAAATGCATTATTTGCGTTAAACATCTTTATTGTCTTTTTACTGGTATTTGGAGATAAGATTTCTGTGCCGTATTGGTTACAGCCATTAGGTAGGCTGCATCCTATGATTCTGCATTTTCCTATAGTACTTTTGCTGTTAGCGATGCTTCTGGAATTCTTTCGCTTTAAGGAGGCATACACCGGAGAAAAGTTATATCAGAATTTCACTACCGGGTTATTGTTAACCGGAGTTTTATTGTCTGCAGTAACTGTTGTTATGGGATTATTCCTGTCAAAAGAAGAAGGCTATAGCGGTGATACTTTGCAATGGCACAAGTGGACAGGAGTAAGCATTGTTTTTATTTCTTCAATTATATATTGGTCCAGAAACTCTTCCTGGTATAAAGCACCCGTAGCAAAAGCAGGTGCTGTTATTACCATTTTATGTTTAATTGTTACCGGCCATTATGGAGCTACATTAACTCATGGAGATAATTTTGTTCTGGCAGCCGTAATGCCAGAAAAAGAAAAGGTTCCAGTAGATAAGGCAGTCATATTTGATGATGTGATCATGCCCATATTTAATGAAAAGTGTTTGAGTTGCCATAATTTAGAAAAAGCAAAGGGCAGTTTAATCTTGGCAGATGCTAAATCTATGTTTAAGGGCGGAAAGAACGGTAAATTATTTGTGCCTGGGAAACCTGAAATAAGTTTGCTGCTGGAACGAATACATCTGCCTGTAGATGATAAAAAGCACATGCCCCCTAAGAGTAAATCTCAGTTAACGAGTGAAGAAATTGCCATTTTAGCTTTATGGATAAAGGGTAATGCTGATTTAAAGAAGAAAGTTTTAGATCTGCCAAAAAACGATTCTTTGAGAGTACTGTCCGCGTCATTGTTGGGGCCTGTAACATCTGTCGAAGAAAATTATGATTTTGGAGCAGCAGATGAGGCAACGGTAAAGAAGCTAAATAACAATTACAGAGTGATTTACGCGCTCGATAAAATATCGCCAGCCTTAGAAGTAAATGTTTATAATAGAAGTATTTATAAGCCTGAAGCTATAAAAGAACTGATGCCTGTTAAAAAGCAGATTGTATCCTTAAATTTGAATAATTTACCCATTAAAGATGAGGAATTAAAGACAATTGGGGCGTTTGAAAATCTGCGGAAGATAAATTTAAATTTTACGGATATTAAGGGTGATGGGCTTAAGTACTTAAAATCCTTAAATCATTTAAATGCATTATCCTTATCAGGAACAAAGGTTAATTTTAACTTTGTTAAGCAGCTTGTGAGTATGAAAAGCCTTAAAGAGCTGACCTTGTGGAACACGGGTTTAAATGAAGGCGAGATAGGCCAATTACAAAAAATGAATAAGGAGCTGGCTATAATAGGCGGTTTTAAAGATGATGGCAAGAGTCCGGTTAAATTAAATCAGCCCCGGTTGAGTACAGACATTTCTATTTTTAAAAATTCGTTGACCCTTCAGGTAAAACACCCTGTAAACGGAGTGCAAATCAGGTACACCACAGATGGTTCGGAACCTGATAGTCTTAAGTCACCTTTATATGATAAAGAAATTGTTATTAAGGAAACCACTACGCTAAAAGCAAAAGCATATAAAGCTGGTTGGTATAGCAGCGACGCAATAGTTTTTAACTTTTACCAAAGCAATTATAAGCCTGATAGTATTGCTTTTTTAATGCAGCCAAATGAAAAGTACAGGTCTGATGGAACAAAGATATTGGTCGACAATCAGCTGGGTGATTTTGATATTAATACAGGTAAATGGATTGGTTTTAGAGAAAATAACATGGAGACCATCATGTTTTTTAAGCAGGCTATTTCTTTAAAATCGGTAACACTAAATGTAATGAGACAAATCTCTGCATATATTTTACTTCCACAGGAGGTTGAGATTTGGGGTGGTGCAGATAAGAAAAGTCTTCGCTTATTAAAGGTAATAAAAAATCAAATGCCGCTTAAAGATGAAGGGAATGCACTTGTAAAGTTAGATGCAAAATTTGAACCACGAAGTGTCTCATGTTTAAAGATAGTGGGCAAAAACTTTAAGAAACTACCTCAGTGGCATCCAGGAAAGGGCGAGCCAGCATGGATATTTATTGATGAGGTATTCTTGAACTAAGCCATTTTACCAGTTCAACTGCACCATTGTAGTTTTCGTATGTTGAGGGAATGCGGGTTCCATCAACATATTCATTATAAATCCATGGGTCGCCAAGGGCAAAAACAGTACCCTTACCGTATTTTGCAGTAGCCATGATAACATCGTTCTGTTCTGTTATTAAAGCCTGGGCAGGTGGGTTCAATTGAAGAATTGAAAGTTCTTTTATGTAGAATTTTTTGGAGGCAGTAAACACCTCATTTCCGAACGGAATATTTACGGTTCCTGTTTCATAATTTTTTCCTTTCACCATGTTTCGGCTTTTATTGGAAAAGTTAATGCCGAAATTTTCTGCGAGGATATTTAACTGCGTAAGGTTAGTGTTGGCACTATCGTTGGCTAATAAGACCAGTACTCCTCCGGCTTTTACCCATTTGGTAATTGCTTTTATATGATCTTTGTTAATGTAATTTGGGTTAGGGTTTTCCTTAGTATTATCCGGATCTACAATGATATATACATCGTTGCCCTTTAAGGATTTAAGGGTTGGCCCGTTGTCAAGATTTTTGATCTGAAATCCATTCTTTTTAAAAATATCTCCAAGTATAGAATAGCCATTTAGTGTTTGGTCCTCCCAAGTGTAATGAAACCTGATTTCATTTCCATCTTTGTTCTTTTTTGTTTCATGATTGAAAAAATTATCAAGCGTAACTACCTTATCCCGTTGTGCATTTGAAATAGATACGGAGCTGAAAAGTATCATCAAACTAAAACCAAAATTCTTTAATCTCATTTTTATATTATTTGTTCTTGTTATATTTTATCCACGGTCCCTTTTCCGGTTTCCGGTGAACCTTCCATAAATTCCTGCCAATTTTCAGGCAAGTGTTCGCCAGCGAAGTGAATATGTGTATGCGGTGCACGGAAAGATAAACATTTTTCAAGATGAAAAACCCTGCGTACCTGAATATGCTAATACGGTTGATTACTTAGCTAATAGTGGCAATAGATTAGCTCTAAGTATTACTCAAATTGCACTTGCAATCCAGAATGAATAATTTACAATAGGATTAAGAAAATAAAGAACCATGAAGAGAAATCTTATTCATACCATGGTGCTCACAACTTGTATGGGTATCATTCAATCATTTAGTTATGCTCAACAGGGTGCGTTGCCTAAACAAACAGATCGTTGGAGCATTGAGGACAATGGCAGTATTAGCTGGTCCATTAAAAATGAATTGCCGCATACTGATCATATTGAGATGGCAGGAGAAAAGGTAGCACTATGGGTTGAGTATGGTTTAGATAGCAACAGAAAATCGAAGATTAGCAGAACAGTTGTATTTCCAACTTTTAGAATGTTGCCTGATGGGACAAGAACACATATTTCTTATTCTTTTCAGGATAATGAACTGCCAAGGTTTTATATAAACAACAGGTTATTAGATTTTTATATTGAGAAAAGTGGCAAATCTGGCACATTAGGTTATAGTATTAAAAAGATAAATCATAAAGGGATTATGAAGGTTTCTGCCGAAACAGGTATGCCTGTTTTAACGGAAATAGAAAGAGAGCTTTTTCCTTCTGTGGATAGGCCTATGGCTATTGAGAAGTTTGTTTTTACTAATAAATCGGATAAAGACCAAACCATTTCAATGGAGTATTTAAGACGTGAAGTAAGAACAGATCCTTCTAAAAGTAAAGTACAATCTCATTCGGTAATAATGGGTACAATAGGAGAAGGCAGCCGCCTTTTGCAAGCTGGTAAATCAATAACCTTTGCCGTTTATTATCTCGCAACAGATACACCACAAAATATAGAGGCCATTAATCCTGATCTGGAAGAACAAAAAAGGGTAGAAAGGATCGCTGAGATTCAGGCGCCACTTAAACTAGAAACTCCTGATGATATACTTAATACAGCATTTGAGTTTGCTAAACTAAGAGCTACGGAAAGTATTTATAAAACAAAGGGCGGCTATATGCATGGACCGGGTGGTTTGGCTTATTATGCTGCAATATGGGCTAATGATCAGGCAGAATATGTTAACCCATTCTTTGCATTTTTGGGAGACAGGGTTGGCAATCAGTCCGCAATGAATTCTTATCGTTGGTTTGCAAAATATATGAATCCGGATTATAAGCCAATTCCAAGTTCTATTGTTGCTGAAGGGGATGCGGTATGGAAAGGCGCTGGAGATAGAGGGGATCAGGCAATGATAGCTTATGGCGCATCACGCTATGCTTTGGCGAATGGAAACATAGACTCAGCACGCGTATTGTGGCCCTTGATTGAATGGTGCCTGGAATTTAGCAGAAGAAAAATGAATAATGAGGGGGTGGTGAATTCTGATAAAGATGAACTTGAGGGGCGTTTTCCTGCCGGGAAAGCAAATCTGGCCACAAATACCTTATACTATGATGCGTTGCGATCTGCAACGCTACTAGGGAAGCTACTGAGCAAGCCGAAGACACAAATAGACGGGTATCGTAAACAGGCAGATGCATTGAAAATCAATATTGAAAAGTATTTTGGTGGGAATGTTGAAGGTTACGAGACCTATAAATATTACGAAGGGAATGATGTGCTACGTGCATGGATATGTTTGCCGCTTACCGTAGGAATATTTGATAGAAAAAAGGGAACGATCGATGCCCTGTTTTCTCCACGTTTGTGGACTGCTGATGGACTAGCCACACAGGCCGGTAAAGAAACCTTCTGGGATCGTTCTACACTTTACGCATTAAGAGGAGTTCTTGAAGCCGGAGACACTGAAAAAGCGATGGATTTTATAAAATATTATTCGAGAAGGAGGTTACTTGGCAATCATGTTCCATATCCCGTGGAGGCATATCCTGAAGGCAACCAACGCCATTTGTCTGCAGAAAGTGGTTTGTATTGTAGAATATTTACTGAAGGACTTTTTGGCATACGACCTATTGGATTTAATAGCTTTAATTGCACACCAAGAATGCCAAAGGCATGGAACAAGTTTGCGTTGCGAAATATCCACTCTTTTGGAAATGTATTCGATCTGGAAATATCAAGAGCCGGAAAAGATAAACTGGCAATTGTGGTCAAGAAAGCCGGTAAGGTAAACAAATATCAAGTAAAAGTAGGTGCAACTCAATTGATCAAGTTATAATTATAAACTTTTAATCCGTCATGAATAAATCCATTCTGTTTTTTAGTATTCTGCTTGTCTCTTTTAGGTTAATATCTTTCGGACAATCCGAAAAACAGATTATTGTAGATACTAAAAATGCGTCGCTTGTTTTTACTGTTGGTAATAATAATAAACTTTATCAGAGTTATTTGGGTCAGAAGCTAAATAGTTCAGTTGATGAGGGTTTGCTAAGATCTACGCGCAGGGAAGCTTATATAGGAGCTGGAATGGGTGATTTGTTTGAGCCGGCTATAAGAATTGTCCATGCTGATGGAAACCCATCACTTGATTTAAAATACGTAACCGATAAAACAGAAAAGGATGATAATGTAACGGCTACCACAATTACGCTTAAAGATCCGCAATATGCTATTGAAGTAGTGCTTCATTTTACTGCTTATAAAAATGAAGACATCATTAAGCAATGGACAACTATAAAACACAATGAGAAGAAACCCATAACACTCACAAACTATGCTTCTTCAATGCTTCATTTTGATGCCTCTAAGTATTGGCTTAGCCAATTTGATGGGGATTATATGACCGAAATGAGAATGAAAGAAACACCGCTTACAACAGGTATCAAAATTCTGGATAGTAAACTGGGGACACGTGCTCAAATGTATCGTGCTCCGGCATTTTTTCTTTCATTGAATAAACTTGCAGACGAAAACAGCGGTGAATTGATTGCCGGGACATTGGCATGGTCGGGTAATTTTCAATGCTCTTTTGAAATAGATCAGCAGAATTCATTACGTATGGTTACCGGTATGAATCCTTACGCGTCAGAATATAAATTGTTGCCTGGTAAAACGTTCGAAACTCCTGCTTTTATATTTACCTATTCTAATAAAGGCAAGGGGACGGCCAGCAGAAATTTACATAGATGGGCAAGAAGGTATGGTGTGTTGGATGGAGACAAGCCGAAACTAACATTATTGAATAATTGGGAAGCTACTCACATGGATTTTAACCAGGATATTTTGGTTGAGTTATTTGATGGGGCAGATAAGTTAGGTGTGGATCTGTTTTTACTGGATGATGGGTGGTTTGGCAATAAATATCCGCGCGATGCTGATAAAACTGCATTAGGAGACTGGCAGGTAGATAAGAAAAAATTGCCTGGCGGTTTAGGCTTTCTTACAAAAGAAGCAACTGCAAAAGGGCTAAAGTTTGGAATTTGGATAGAACCGGAAATGGTGAGCCCGAAAAGTGAGTTGTATGAAAAACATCCTGACTGGATTTTGAAATTACCAAACAGAGAGGAAGCTTATTCCCGTAATCAATTGGTATTGGATCTGATTAACCCTAAAGTGCAGGATTTTGTATTCCATATGGTTGATGACCTGGTTTCAAAGAATCCTGGTATTGCTTTTATAAAATGGGATTGCAATAGAATGATGACAAATACATATTCGCCATATCTTAAAGAGAATCAGGGAAATTTATTTATTGATTATACCAAAAGTTTGTATGATATTTTAGAGCGGATAAGAAGAAAACATCCTCATTTGCCCATTATGCTTTGTGCAGGTGGAGGTGGTAGGGTTGATTATGGTGGATTAAAGTATTTTACAGAATTTTGGCCTAGCGATAATACTGATGGGCTGGAACGCATTTTTATTCAATGGGGTTATCTTAACTTTTTTCCATCTGTAGCGGTTTCAAGCCATGTAACTTCTATGGGTAAACAGTCGCTTAAGTTTCGTACGGATGTTGCAATGATGGGCAAACTTGGGTACGATATTCGGGTGAAAAATTTGACTGATGCAGAAATTATATTTAGCAATGAAGCGGTTAAAAATTATAAACGCATTAGCAATGTAATTTGGTTTGGAGATTTGTATCGACTGATTTCACCTTATGAGGAAAACAGAGCGGTTATGATGTATGTGAGTGAGGATAAAAATAAAGCAGTTTTGTTTAATTACCTCCTCAATTTCAGACGTAAAGAGTATATGGGAAGAGTTACTTTAGAAGGGCTTGATCCGTTAAAACAATATAAAATTAAGGAGATTAATCTGTTGCCAGATACAAAATCAACACATCCGGATAATGATAAAGTTTATAGTGGAGACTATCTGATGAAGGTTGGGTTAAATCTTTCTCCAGGGAAGATCACTCCATTAAGCAGTTCTGTTTTTGAAATTGTAGCAATGAACTAGCTTCCAGGGCTTATCTAAATGACAATCTGGTTGAAGAATATGCTAACGCAACAGACAAAAATGCGGGCAAATTTCTCTTCATTAGACTAATCAAATATTTAAACCTAAACAATCTTAAACCATGATTAGTAGAGCATTTTCTATTCAGTGGTGCCTTCTGGTGCTTCTGTTATGCTGCTGTAGTTTTGATGGCTTTTCCTCCTTCCAGCAATTTATTGTTAAAGGAAAAGTATCGGATGCCAGCGGCGGCTTACCTAGTGTAAGTGTTAAATTAAAAGGTACTTCAACAACCACCAGTACCGATGTAAATGGAAACTATTCCATCACAATTCCTAATGGCTCAGGAACCCTGGTATTTTCTTCCGTGGGTTTTGCAGTTCAGGAAATACCTGTTGCTGATCGGTCAACAATTAATGTAACTCTTGTAACCGAAGATAAAACATTAAGCGAAATTGTTGTGGTAGGTTATGGAACACAAAAGAAATCGGATATAACAGGATCCATTGTTTCTATTAATGAAAAGTCATTAAGAGAGGTGCCTGTTGCCAATTTATCTCAAGCGCTGCAAGGCAGGGGTTCCGGTATAGATATCCAGAAGGGAAGTGGTAATAGTAAACCTGGAACTGCACCTGTTATCAGGATAAGAGGTGCCAGGTCAATCGGAGCTGATAATGACCCGCTTTTTGTAGTTGATGGTATACCTTATAATGGAAATATTAATGATATAAATCCAGACGACGTAGTGTCTGTAGAAGTGTTGAAAGATGCATCATCTACCGCTATTTATGGGTCAAGAGGAGCTAACGGAGTAATTCTGGTAACTACCAAAAGAGGAAAAGAAGGGGCGCCAGTAGTAACTTACAGTGGTTACGCCGGAGTAACTAAGAATTTGGGCAAGATTGACGTGATGGATGGTAAGCAGTTTGAAATGCTAAAAAGATGGGCTGTAGTTAACGGTAATTTCGACAAGAATAACAAGCCTATTTTTACCGGAATTGATGATCCAAAAATATTAACTAGTGGTATTTTCTCTGCAGAGGAACTAGACGGCATTGCAAGTGGACGAAGCACTGACTGGCAGGACCTGATATATAAAAATGGAATAAAGACCAATCATCAGGTAGGTGTTTCAGGCGGGACAGAAAAAACGCAGTATTCCGTTTCGGGGGGATATTTTAATGAAACGGGCATTTATCCCGGACAAGCTTATGAACGATATAGTGTGAAATTGAGCGTTGATCAGCAGTTGGGTAAATATTTTAAGGTAGGATTAAACTCCTTAAATTCATTTAATACCACCAAGGGAGAAGGAGCGAACCCAATGGGACAGGTTCTGCGGGCAAGCCCATTGGCTACGCCATATGATGCCGATGGTAAGTTATATGGATTTGTGCCGGGAAGTGCCAATCAGGTATGGAATCCACTTGGAGACTTTGTTGAAGGAGCCAAAGTAGAAAACAGAAAAAGATATGGAACTTTTACAACACTTTATTTAGAAGCAGCAATAGCTGATGGTTTGAAGTACAGGTTTAATGCAGGCGCTGAGGTGAAATCTGATGTTTACGGTAACTTCTTTGCCAGTGCTACTTCTGATAATTTGGGCGGATTGTCTAAGTCAAATAATAAAACAGGCTTCCGTTCTAATTATACCTTAGAGAATATTTTAACTTACGATAAGGTGATTGCTGAAGATCATAAGTTGAATTTTACCGGATTGTTTAGTTATCAGCAATCACAGAATCAATCAAATTCATTTAGTAATAATGACCTTCTGGCCGATAACCTTTGGTATTACAACCCGGCTTTGGGCTCGAATCTGGTTGGTAGCGGTAGTTACTCCAAATGGTCAATCATTTCTTATATGGGAAGGATTAACTATGGATTTAAAGATAAATACTTATTAACCTTAACTATGCGCTCGGATGGTTCATCGAGACTTGCTCCCGGAGGTAAATATAAAGTGTTTCCATCTGCTGCTGCGGGATGGAATATCATTCAGGAAAATTTCATGAAGGACTCAAAGGTGTTTACAAATTTAAAACTGAGAGCTAGTTACGGTGTTGTTGGAAATACATCCATAGATCCTTATGAAACCCTGGGTAGTTTATCTGGAGCTGTTTATAATTTTGGTGATAAGACTACAACTGGCTTATACCTTTCTAACGTTCCTAATCCAAATTTAACGTGGGAAAATACCGCTACTGCTAACATCGGTTTAGATTTTGGTATTTTAAACAATCGGATTACAGGATCAATTGAGGCTTATAAAGTTTATACCGATAAATTGTTGCTGCCTCAGGATCTTCCATTTACTTCCGGAATACCAAATGCGATAGTAACCAATGTAGGGAAATCCGAGAACAAAGGCTTTGAATTTCAGGTGAGCACTGTGAATTTTAACGGTGATGGTAAAGATAAATTTAGCTGGAGCACAGATTTTAATGTTTTTGTTAATAGAGGGAAAATTACCCAGTTACAAGACGGCGTAATTAATGATATAGCTAATGGACGTTTTGTAGGGCAGCCAATTGGTGTAATTTATGATGATAAAAGAGTTGGAATATGGCAAAATACACCGGCTGATAGTGCATTAGCATTGGCTTACGGATTAACTGTCAAACAAGGTTCGAGCTCTGTAATAGGTAATATTAGAATTGCAGATGTGAACGGTGATGGGAAAATCAATGCTGATGATAAGACGTTTATTGGGTCTAGTGAGCCCGACTGGTCTGGGGGTATTACAAACAGATTTGCGTATAAAAACTTAGATTTTACGGTAGTGGCTTTTGGAAGATTTGGAAGTACCATTATTAGCAGTGTTCATAATAGTGGGTTTGCCAATACTTTTCAAGGAAATTATAACAACCTGGATGTTAATTATTGGACACCAACCAACCATGAAAATTTCTGGCCCAAGCCTAATGCTGCCGCAACAAACACACCTAATAGAGGAGTATTAGGGTACTTTGATGGTACGTTTGTTAAGATCAGAAGCATGACGCTTGGATATAATCTGCCTACAGCTCTTGCTGCTAAAATTGGAGGTAAAACTTTGAGGGTTTACGCTTCTGCCAATGATGCTTTTATTCTTTTTTCAAAGTACAGGAATGTTTATAAAGGCATAGATCCGGAGGCTCTTAATGGAGGAAATAATAAGGGGTCAGTTGGTGTTGATACACCTGCAACTTATTCAATTGTGTTTGGTTTAAACATGACCTTATAATTTTTACAATAAATTATATACTAATGAAAAATATATACATAATATTGGCTTGTTTCTGCCTGGCAGTTACAGGCGGATGTAAAAAAGCTTTAATAGAAGAGCCACATTCAACACTAACGCCAGATTTTTTCTCTACGGCCCAGGGTTTTCAGAAGGGACTTGATGCGGCTTATGCAGGTACCCGCTCTTTCTGGGGGAACCAAAACCTATTCACTATGACGGTGATTGGTACGGATGAGTTTTACACAGGTAAAGATGGAAACAACAACATCAATAAATACAATAGTAATTACAATACTGAAAATGGAACTGTTTCCGCAATTTGGAAAGACTGTTATGTTAATATTAATACCTGTAATGGTGTAATTGATAATGCAGTTAAGGTTACTGGGGTTGCAGATGATCTTAAAAATAGAATTGTGGCAGAAGCTAAGTTTTTACGGGCAAATTACTATTTTATCCTTGTGCAATTTTGGGGTGATGTTACTTTGAATAAAAATTTCCAAAGTACACCTACAACTTCTGCATCCCGTCAGCCTTTAGCTGAGGTATACGATTTTATTGTTCAGGATCTTAAAGATGTACTTGCAGAGCCAACTTTATTTGCCGGTCCTAAGTCAAGCGGGGCTTTGCCAGGACAGGCTAATAAAGCTGCTGCTATGCACTTATTGGCTAAAGTATATTTAACCAGAGCTGGCTCATCTGCTAAAAAAGCAGATGATTATACAAATGCTTATACCTCTGCAATGCAGGTAATCAATACAAGTGGGGCCACATTGCTCCCTGATTTTGCTAGTGTTTATGCAGAAGGAAATGAGAATAGTAATGAAGTATTGTGGACAGTACAGCATACCTCAAATTTGGCATATAATGGGCCGAATAATAGTGGTGGGGCAGATAACGTACTAAACCATATGTGGGTACCACAATATGAGCTTCGTCCGGGAATGAAACGCGATGTGTTTTATGGAAGGCCATATATTCGTTGTGTTCCTACAGCATGGTTAACAAATGAAGCTTTTGCAGAGCGCGTAAATGACACCCGATATGCAAAAACTTTTCAAACCGTTTGGCTGTGTAATAATGCCGCGTCCATTCCCAAGTGGGAAAATCCGCTTCCGCCAGGAGCACCTGCAAATGCTGTAGTAGGGCAACCTAAGTTTGCCTTAGGCGATACTGCGATATTTATGCCTGGGTATGATGTTAGTGATGCTAAAATAGCAGCATCCAGATATTTACTGATACCTCCACGTAAGTATGATAATACTTTATCGCCTTATATGAAAAAATATAATGACACTAAACGCGCAGATTTAAACTATCCCTCGATTAGACCTGTTATTGTATATCGCTTAGCCGAAACCCATTTGATTGCAGCAGAAGCAGCATTTATGGGCGGTGCAGCGGCTTCAGAAGCGGTTAATCATATCAATATTATCAGAAGGCGGGCTGCGTTCCCAAATCCAAATCCTTCTGTAATGGATGTTGCTTCAATTCCTTCACTTGATTTTATTTTAGATGAGCGTTCGAGGGAATTATGTGGAGAGAATGTTAGGTGGTGGGATCTTGTAAGAACCGGTAAATTAATTGATAGGGTGAAAACTAAAAATTATAATCCGGAAGCAGGAGCAAATATTATGGATTTCCATGTGCTTAGACCTATTCCTCAGGATCAGATTGATGCTACAACTACAGGCCCAAAATATCCGCAAAACCCGGGATGGTTTTAGCAGATTATACTTAATAGCTATATTTAATTAGAGATAATGATTAGAATGATTAAAGTGAAATTATTGGTTAGTTTATGTGTGTTGGCGGCTTTTACAAGTTTTGTAAGGGCTGCCGACTTTAACATTATCAAATATGGTGCTGTTGGAGATGGGGTAACCTTAAATACCAATGCTATTCAACGAGCAATTGATGAATGCTATAAATCGGGTGGTGGAAGTGTAATCTTTCCTGAAGGCAAATTCTTATCAGGAACTATCGTTATTAAGGATAATGTAACAATCAGTTTTCAAAAGAACGCTGTTTTGCTAGGGAGTATAGATCTTAAAGATTATAAAAATATTGACCCTTTTACTGAGGGACTGGGTATTGATGTTGGATGGGCTTTACTTGTAGCTGTTGATGCCAAAAACATTGGAGTTATAGGTGAAGGGACAATTGATGGTCAGGGGTCTGCGATTAAAGCAAAACACATACTTACTGATACCCGGCCCGAAGGACAACGATGGGGGATGAGGCCTTTTCTTTTACGAATTGTACGTTGTACTGGCGTAAATGTTAAAGGCGTAACTTTAAAATATGCAGGGGCATGGACTTCTCACTACTTTCAGAGCAGACAGATAAATATTGAAAATGTAAAGATCCAAAGTGTGGGTGTTGCCCATAATGATGGTGTCGGTATTGATGGCTGTCAGGATGTTGTAATTAAAGATTGTGATGTAGTAAGTGGAGATGATGCACTGGTGTTTAAAACCACATCAAGTAAAATGGCCTGTAAGAATATTGTGGTGACAGGTTTAAGACTTAAAAGCAATCAGGCGGGAATTAAAATGGGAACCGAATCCATGGCAGCTTTCGAGAATATTAAAATTTCAAATTGTCATATCTATGAAACTAGAAATGGAGGCATTAAGCTGCTTACCGTTGATGGTGCGCATTTACGAAATATTGAAATATCAGATATAACCATGGAAGAAGTTAGGACCCCAATGTTATTTCGTCTTGGATCGCGATTAAGTGTGTTCCGCAAAGATGCTGATACAAAACAGCAAACAGGTACTTTTGAAAATGTTGTAATTAAAAATGTTAAAGTCAAAGCATCTGCCGATGCGCAATTAATGCCTCCAACAGGTATTTTGATCACAGGCATTCCCGGACATTACATCACTGGTTTAACGCTTGAGAATATAGAAATTAGTTTGGCCGGAGGCGGAACTGCAGCTCATGGCAGGCAAGCAGTACCCGAAGCAATTGATCAATATCCCGAAGTTAAAACATTTGGTCCGCGGGTTCCCGCATACGGTATTTGGGCAAGGCATGTTAAGGGATTGAAGCTTATTAATGTTAAGTTTAATCTTTCTGGAAATGACCTGAGACCAGCCTTAGTTTGTGAGGATGGAAGTGATTTGGAGGTTAACAATTGGAATCTTCCGGATACTAAAGGAGGAGAGTCGATTATCCGCTTAGAAAATGTAAAAACAGCACTGGTAAAAAATGTTACTGTTAAAGGGAGCGCAAAAGCACTTGTTCGTGTTGAAGGAACAGCAAGCACTAATGTAAAAGTGATTGGAAATAAATCGTCAGGAATATCAAAAGAATTAGAAATCATCAAAAAATAAATAGACTAACATGAATCAAAACCAAATTCTAAGCATAGCAGCTTTTATGTCCTGTTTTATGATTGTCGGACAGCCTAACGTAAAGGCACAATCAAAAGAAGCTAATTTAAAGAATTGGCCAAAAGGAACATCACCAAAGGAAATTGGAACAAGGGTAGCAAATCATTTCATAGTAACGCCGCATACGAATTTTAATAGACCAGGACCTCCAAAGGTGATTACTTATCCGGAAACCTGTGCCTGGTATGGTGCTTTGACTTTTGCAAAACAAAGTGGAAATAAAGAGATGCTTAAAAAGCTGGCGGATAGGTTCGAACCCCTTTTTGGCGAAGAAGCCAAAATGATTCCTGTACCTGATCATGTAGATTATACTGTATTTGGATCTGTTCCATTAGAGCTTTACATACAAACAAAAGATAAAAAATATCTCGATCTCGGGTTGTCAATTGCTGATAAACAATGGGCACCGCCAGAAGGCCCAAGAGTAAAACCCGAATCGCATGAGTTTTACAACCAGGGCTATACCTGGCAAACACGTTTATGGATAGATGATATGTATATGATCACCGCTGTTCAAGCCCAAGCGTATAGAGCCACTGGAGACGTAAAGTATATAGATAGGGCGGCTAAAGAGATGGTTTTTTATTTAGATAAGCTTCAGGAGCCTAATGGCTTGTTTTATCACGCGCCCGATGTTCCTTTTTTTTGGGGTAGAGGAGATGGCTGGATGGCTGTGGGTATGGCTGAATTGCTTAGGTCTATACCTAAAAACAATCCAAATTATGAACGCATTATGAAAGGCTATAAAAACATGATGGCTTCGTTGCTTAAATATCAGGCCGACAATGGAATGTGGCGTCAGTTAATCGATGACCCCGAGGCATGGGAAGAAACTTCATCAACGGCTATGTTTACTTTTGCAATGATTACAGGTGTGAAAAATGGCTGGCTGGATAAGGAAGTTTATGGGAAAGCTGCCCGTAAGGGCTGGCTTGGCTTAGTCACTTACATCAATGAGAATGATGAGGTAAGAGAAGTTTGTGAGGGTACAAATAAAAAGAACGACCGCCAGTATTATTTAGATCGCAAACGTAATATAGGCGACCTACATGGGCAAGCGCCAATACTGTGGTGTGCAACTGCATTATTACGCTAATTTAGATGAAAAATGCAGCGGAAAACGATAACTTTAAATAGCGAAAAGTTCTTCAAATAAATTACCAGATGAAAAAATCAGTATTAATTCCGGTTTTGTTAAGTGCAATGGTTTTTATTGCATTATATTCTTTCAAAGATATTTCAAATAGTCATTTAAAGGGCAACGGGCCAATACCTGATGCCGATAACGCAGGATTGAAGTTGCCAGAAGGTTTTGGCGCGTTAAAAGTGGCAGAGCTAGGGGCAAAAGCCAGACATCTGGTTGTTACCCCGCAAGGAGACATCTATGTTAAACTCGCCAGATCCAAAGAAGAAAAGGGGATTATTGTACTTCATGAAAGCAGCGATGGTAAGGCTCAGGTTACAGGTGGCTTTGGCAACTATGGAGGTACCGGAATTTACTTGAAAGATGGATACTTATATGCATCATCAAATCAGGAAGTATTTAGGTACAAGCTCGATGCACAAAATAAAGTAATTGACCCGAATAAACCCGAAAAGATCATTACAGGTTTAAAGGCCGGACGCCAGCATGAAACCAAATCACTTGTTTTAGATAATAATGGAAATGTTTATGTAAATATTGGCGTAAATTCAAATTCTTGTCAGGAACAAGATCGGGGGTTACGTTCTCCGGGAATAGAAGGGTGCCCATTGTTAGATTCTATGGCCGGAATATGGCAGTTTAAAGCAAAAGAACTCAATCAAAGCTACGGTCAGGGTGTTCGTTTTGCTACCGGACTAAGAAATGTTGTTGGATTAGATTGGAATCAGCAAAATAACCAGCTTTTTGTTATGCAGCATGGCAGAGATAACCTCAATAGTTCCTGGCCAGAGCTTTATAATGAAAAGGAATCCGCTGAAGTTCCTGCAGAATGTTTATATGCTTTAAAGCAAGGTGATAATGCAGGCTGGCCATTTATGTACTATGATCAGATCCAACATAAAAAAATAGTAGCTCCGGAATACGGCGGTGATAAAAAGAAAGAGGCTGATTCAAAATTCATAGACCCCGCAGTTGCCTTTCCAGGACATATGGCACCAAATGGTTTGCTATTCTATACCGGAAATATGTTCCCGGAAAAATATAAAAACGGTGCTTTTATCGCTTTTCACGGATCCTGGAATCGTGCTCCTGAACCTCAAAAAGGATATTTTGTAGTATTTCAACCATTTAAGGATGGGAAGCCTTCTGGCGATTGGGAAGTTTTTGCAGATAATTTTGCTGGTACACCTGAAAAAGCCGCTGCCGGAAGGGCAGACCATCGCCCTTGTGGATTGGCCCAGGGATCTGATGGTTCCCTTTATGTAACGGATGATGTTAAAGGAGCAATTTATCGTATCGTCTATAATAAAAAATAAAAAGTTTGATGAAGCAGGTTTTAACGATCATTTTGATCTTAACAATAGGGGGTATAAAATTAAATGCCCAAACAAAAGGGAAAACCAAAAAGACAGTCCAAACTGACGTTGTTTCTGCATCAGTTTTGGCTAACGGACAAAAAGTATACAATCAATATTGTTTAAGTTGCCATATGGCAGATGGAGGTGGGGTTCAGAATATGAATCCTCCATTAATAAAAACAACTTATGTTCTTGGCGATAAAACCCGGTTAATTAAGATAGCTCTTAATGGTTTGGCAGAAGAAATTGAAATAGACGGGGAAGTTTATACCAATGTAATGCCTTCGCATGGCTTTTTAAAAGATCAGGAAATAGCTGATGTGTTAACCTTTGTAAGGAACAGTTTTGGGAATAAGGCTAGTGCCATCAAAGCCTCAGAAGTGAAGGCTATCAGGGCAGAGAAAAAATAAAAAAGAGGGCTGAAATTTTCAGCCCTCTTTTTTATTTTAAGTCAAAACTCAAATCTGTGGCAAGTTTATAATGCCCTTCAATCATACGAAGTGTTTTGGCGGCAAACCTTCTTACATCTATATCTCCAGAAGTTGTTGCTGATTTGAATAAATCAAGGGCTTTTATATGATCTTTTACCATCATATCCATATAGTGTTTATCAAATTGAGCACCAGATAGTTTTGCCATTTCATTTATATGATTCTGATCGGCCTCAGGAATAGAGGTCGGTATTGTTAATTTCTTTTTATCGGCCAGTTTTTTTAAATTATCGTTGGTTTTAGTATGATCCTTAACCATTTTTTCAGCAAACTTTTTAACCCTAACATTACTGGCTTTTGATGTTGCCATTTTACCAAGCTCTACCTCCATATTACCAGCATTAGCCGCTTTCTCTAAAAAGAACTGCATTCCCTCACCGCGGTTTACAGCCGTGGTATCAGTCATTGTTTGCTCTAGAGAAGAATCAGCCAAAGTACTGCTTGTGCTATTTTCTGTATTTCGGCAAGCATTTAAACTAAGCAAGCAGCATAATACAGCTGGTAATAAAATTCTAGTTTTCATGATTTTAGCATTTAAGTGGTTAGTTAATATACCTACAGTTAAAACTTGAAAATGTTTCCGAATTGTTAAAATACTTTGCACTAAATTTCTTACAAATAAGGTTGTAAGAAATGGGAATTGTAAGAGATATTTAAGGTTTCTTCTCAGTTTTAACCTTTTTGGCATCTTTTGCAGAAGTTGAATTTTCTGGTTCAGGGCCTTTGGGCTTTTTCTGATCTATTATCTCTGCTTTTACGGTTTTATTCTTTGGACTTTTCATAGTATTAGAATTTAAAGATTTAATCTATAACACATAAGAAATCCAATAAGTTCAATTTTTTCTCGATTTATATAGAACCAAGACTTATAGCTAGTTGTTCAATACGATCTAAAATATTTTTTTAATATATAATATAAATGAATGAATATTCATTTATATTTGTGATGATATTTGAAAAGTATTATGCGCGCAAGAGATCTGAATAAAGTAGAGTTGGTGAAACAGAAGGCAATGGAGTTGCTTGTAAAGATAGGTTTTGAAGGTTTTACCATGAATAAGTTAGCTAAAGAGTGCAAGATATCTGTAGCTACTCTATACATTTATTATAAAGATAAAGACGACTTGATCTTGCAGATAGCAATGGAAGAAGCAGAGCGGATGAGTGATATAATGCTTGAAGATTTCGATCCTGAAGTATCTTTTGAAGTTGGACTAAGACAACAATGGAAAAATAGAGCAAAGTGTATGCTTGAAAATCCTATAACAGCACAGTTTCTTGAGCAACTAAGGACTTCAACTTATCAGGAGCAGGTTTATGGAACTATCGTGAATAATTTCAAGATAACACTTGGCAAATTTATGACCAATGCAATCAACAGAGGCGAAATTAACCCAATGCAGCTGGAGGTTTACTGGTCGGTAGCTTTTGCCCCGCTGTATAACCTTGTCAGATTTCATTTTGATGGTAGAAGCATTGGGGGTAAACCATTCATTCTGACAGATAAAGCCCTTTGGGGCACTTTTGAATTAGTGCTAAAGGCACTAAAAAAATAAAACATATGGAACCAGATTTTAAAGATATTCTGCTTTTTAAAACAAACATTCAAACTGCTGATGACAAAATGCTCATAGCTAAAGTAATGGAAAAACATAAAATAGAACAATGGACCGTAGATCAACAAGATGTTGATTGTGTGCTGCGTATCGTATCCCCAATTTTGAAGCTGGATGATGTAATTCAACTGGTTTCAAAAAATGGATATCAGTGTGAAGAATTGACCTAATAAAAGAAAACTCATGAAACAATCGTCAACTAATATAATTTTACCGTTTAGCAACTATCAAAAGTTGGTAATAGCCTTGTTGGCTTTACTTCAATTTACAATAGTGCTTGATTTTATGGTTCTCGCGCCTTTGGGCGATTACTTAATGAAATCGCTTTCAATTACTCCAAAAGGTTTTGGAGTTGTGGTATCTTCTTATGCATTTAGTGCGGGTGCATCAGGGATACTTGCTGCTGGTTTTGCAGATAAATTCGATCGTAAAAAAATACTACTGTTTTTCTACGCAGGATTTATTGTTGGTACCCTATGCTGTGCCTTAGCAACAACATATTGGATGTTGTTAGGTGCCAGAATAATAACAGGATTATTTGGAGGTGTTATTGGCGCCATTTCAATGACCATCATGACCGATCTATTTGAGGTAAACCAGCGTGGCAGGGTGATGGGATTTGTGCAAATGGCATTTGCTGCCAGTCAGGTACTGGGTATTCCAATCGGCCTTTATTTTGCGAACTTATGGGGCTGGCATTCTTCCTTTTTAATGATCGTTGGTCTGGCAGTACTAATAGCTATAACCATTGTAATAAAGGTTAAACCTATAGATAAGCACCTTGCTCTACAATCAGATAAAAGTGCCTTTTTGCATTTATGGCATGCAGTTTCAAATAAATCTTATCAAACAGGTTTTATCGCTACAGCCTTTTTAAGCGTTGGAGGTTTTATGCTTATGCCTTTTAGTAGCGCTTATCTGATTAATAACATAAATATAACTCCTCAGCAATTGCCTATGGTATTTATGTTTACCGGTATTGCATCAATTATAATAATGCCATTAATAGGGAAGTTAAGCGATAAAATTGATAAATTTATGTTGTTTAGCGCGGGTTCCGCCCTGGCAGTAATAATGATACTAATTTATACAAATCTGGTACCTATACCACTTTGGCAAGTTGTATTAGTCAATATGGTACTGTTTATGGGGATAATGAGTAGGATGATTCCTGCAACTACCCTTACAATGAGTATCCCAGATATGAAAGATAGGGGGGCTTTTATGAGTGTTAACGCTTCGCTTCAGCAAATGGCGGGAGGTATCGCCGCTTTGTGTGCAGGGCTTATAGTTACCCAAAAAAGTAGTACAAGCCCGCTTGAAAATTATGGCATCTTAGGCATCGTTGTTTCAGTGATTATTGCTGTTTGCTGTATTTTCGTTTACAGGGTAAGTGTTATGGTAAAAAAGAAACAGGCTGATGTGATTCAGGATATCCCGAAAGAAGAACTTCAATTGTCAGAAGTCTAACTTAGTTACTTCTACATTCCAATCGCTTCCACTTTGTATGTTGTGTACGGTGGCAAAGCTATCTTGATTTAAGGCAATTGAAAGTTGCAGTAAACTATTGAGGTAGCATAATGGTTTGCCCTTTGGTACATTACCAAAGGTCTCGCTATATGGTGCCTCAGTTTCATACACTTTTTTGTCGTTATGGAAAATTGAAATTTTTAAGAGGTCACCGTATTTTAAATTGAACTTTTTTACAAGTTCAGCATCTATGTTGGTCCATATATTGCCGTATTGTACATCTAATATTGGAATGTTGCCCTTAAGCGTTTTGCCAATGATAATTGCTTTCTGATAAGGAATGCTTAGAACCTCTTTGGGCAATACTTTTCCGACTTCATTAAAAGAGATCAAGCCTGATGCCAATCGGGCTGCAGTATATGCATATACATCTCTTCCATGAAAAGTGTAAGATTTGCCTGAATCTTTTCGTCTGTTAACCGCTTCATCAATTTCCCTTATCTCTTCAATCCCTAGTTGCTCTGCCGTTAATGTTAAAGTTCCATTATCAGGGGTAACTATAAACTGACCGGTATTGGTTTTTAATACTACCGATTTTCTTTCAGTACCAACTCCGGGGTCTACAACAGAAACAAAAACTGTTCCTTTGGGATAGTAAGGTACAGTTTGCATGAGCCTATAAGAAGCTTCCCAGATATTATATGCAGGAATTTCGTGTGTGATGTCGTAAAGCTTAAGTTCAGAAGATACGCCCATTGCAACTCCTTTCATAGCTGAAACGGCGCCATCCTTTAAGCCAAAATCTGATTGAAACACAACAATTTTGTTTTGTGACAGACCTACATTTGAGATCATAAACATCAAAAGAGAGACGATTAAACGCAATTGATTTATGGTCATGGGACTTAACAATTAAATTTTACAAACTAACATTTATTAAGTTTTAAAATAAGACTATTTTATCTAATATTTGCCTGTGTTATTGAAACAAAGATATTAGACCATACTATTGATAATAACACGGTAAATCAAACCTTAAAAGCACATCTTAAATATATGAGAATTAAAATTCTGTTAACTATTATTCTATTGTCCTCTGCTGTAACAAAAATTTATTCTCAGGAAATCGAAGGTAACCTCAATATTCACACTTTTGCAGATAATAGGGAGTATGCCAGATCTAATCGATTTTCTCAAACTATATTCGGATTAAGATTTTCTCCTGAACTGGGATTATTACTTGATAGTACCCACCGGATTAGAGTTGGGTTTAATGCATTGCATGAATTTGGTTCGCCTAAATTTACCAATAAAATAGATCCTGTTGTTTATTATCAGTTTACGCAACAAAACTGGAATTTTTATATGGGAATGTTTCCAAGACGAGATTTGCTTTCTGATTTCCCAAGAGCTGTTTTAAATGATACGCTAGGTTATTACCGACCAAATGTGGAAGGTATGTTACTTAAATATGAAAATGAAAATTGGAAACAGTTATTATTTATCGATTGGACAAGCCGTCAGACAGCAACCGACAGGGAGAATTTTATATTCGGATTATCAGGTCGTTATAAAAAAGACATGTTCTTTGTTTCTCATTATGCGATGATGCTACATAACGCAGGCCCTGCGATAGATATTCCGGGTGACCATATCGAAGACAACGGAGCACTCGCAGTTAAAGTGGGTTTAGATCTTAGTGGCAGGACATTTTTAGACTCATTAACTTTTAATACAGGTGGTTTGATGTCATTTGAGCGTGAGCGTAGTGTGGGAGGCTGGAAAACACCAAAAGGATTGTTATTGGAAATGGCTGCAGAGTACCACAGATTTGGTGTTACCAATTCATTCTATAAAGGCGACGGCCATCACATCATGGATGGAGACCAATTCTATACGGCCAAAACATATAATAGGTTGGATCTGAGCTGGCGACCAAAAATATATAAAGGAATTGAAGGTAAGTTTACTTTATCCTTTCACTTCCTTGATGGGGTAATTGATAGCCAGCAAGCTTTTGCTATCCGATATAACATCTTCGGAAGTAAGGCTTTGAGGAAAAGCTCATCAAACTAACACCTGTTTGCAAAAAATGAGATTCCGTTAACAGACTTTATTTGCAACTATGTTGCATTGTTGATTATTGTATTTAGTTTTGTTGCTATAAAAGCAATACAGTTTTTTATACATAAATAAACAATGATGGAAGACTCTAAAAGATTTGATGTAATCATAATCGGGGGAAGTTATGCCGGACTTTCAGCTGCTATGGCACTCGGACGTTCGCTAAAAAAGGTTTTAATTATAGATAGCGGAAAACCATGCAATAAGCAAACCCCTCATTCACATAATTTCATTACTCAGGATGGACTGCCTCCTGAACAAATAGCCGCTGCAGCGAAAGATCAGGTTTTAAAGTATAGCACAGTAACTATTCATGAAGATTTTGCAATTGGGGCCGCAAAAGCAGAAGATGATTTTATGATAAGTACACAAAGCGGAGAATCATTTGCTGCAAGCAAATTACTCTTTGCTACCGGTATTAGTGATCAGATGCTTGATATAAAAGGATTTGCAGAATGTTGGGGTATTTCTGTTCTGCATTGTCCATATTGTCATGGTTATGAAGTAAAACATCAACCAATGGGTGTTATTGCCAATGGTGATTTGGGCTTTGAATTCTCCAGGCTAATTTATAATTGGAGTAAAAACCTGGTTTTGCTTACAAATGGACAATCTACTCTTAGTCTGGAACAAACAGAGAGGATTAAACATCACGGTATTGAAATTATAGAAAAAGAGATTGTAGAAATTGAACACAATCAGGGCTATATTACAAATGTTGTTTTTAAAGATGGAAGCAAACAAAAGTTATCAGCGGTTTTTGCCAAAGTGGGATTTAACCAACACTCAACATTGCCTGAGCAACTTGGGTGCAACATCAATGAACAAGGCTTTATTAGCGTTGATGATTTTCAGAGAACAACAATCTCCGGAATTTATGCTGCAGGAGATAATACCACAATGTTTCGTGCAGTATCTGCTGCAACGGCAGCGGGTACAAAAGCAGGCGCAATGATAAATAAAGAACTTATAGAAGAGGCTTTTAGTTAAATAAATGTGTGTTAGATGTAAAAGTCTATTAATACACTAGACTATTAATGATTATTCTTACTTTTGCAGCGAACTTAGTTTTATATACATAGCTAAGTCCAAAACTGCAATAAGTTTAATGATTGAATTAAAAAATATAACTAAAAAGTTTCATCAGAAAAACAGGGAAATTATTGCCCTGTCAAAGGTGTCACTAAAAGTTCCTAAGGGAAAGATATTCGGTGTAATTGGGGCTTCAGGAGCTGGTAAGAGTACATTAATCCGTTGCGTTAATTTATTGGAGAGACCAACTTCAGGAGAAGTAATTGTTGATGGACAAAATCTGATGGACTTATCCCCAGCAGATCTGGCTAAAGAGAGAAGACAAATTGGAATGATCTTTCAACATTTTAATCTTTTGTCTTCCAGAACTGTTTCAGAGAATATAGCTTTCCCGCTGGAGTTGGATAAAATGCCTAAGCAGGAGATCAGTAATAGAGTAGCTGAGCTGCTTGCACTGGTTGGGCTGGAAGAGAAACATAATGATTACCCGGCAAATCTCTCCGGTGGACAAAAGCAACGCGTAGCAATTGCCCGTACTTTGGCCAGTAACCCTAAAGTGCTTTTGTGCGATGAGGCTACCAGTGCGCTTGATCCCGCCACAACAAAATCTATCCTCAACTTATTAAAAGATATTAACAAACGCCTGAATATTACCATTTTACTGATCACACATGAAATGGATGTTGTAAAAAACATCTGTGATCAGGTTGCTGTAATTAGCGGGGGAGAACTTATTGAGCAAGGGTCTGTCAGTGAGATTTTTGCGCATCCCCAAATGGATGTTACTAAGGAGTTTATAGCCTCTTCTTTAAAAATCAATATCCCGTTAGAATATTTGGAAAGGTTAAGCAGTAATAAAGAAGCAGAGAAAAAACCACTGTTAAAATTGGAATTTACAGGGCAATCTGCCGATGATCCTGTATTGTCTGAAGTAAGTCGCTTATTTCAGCTAGACAATAACATTATTTATGCGCAAATTGAATATGCCGGTGGGGTTAAATTTGGTGCAATGGTAATTGAGGTTTCGGGTACTGAAGAGAACCACCAAAAGGCAATAGAATTTTATAATCAAAAACAGATAAGAGTGGAGGTATTGGGATATGTCTGAGTCAATGATTTTACTTCTTTTTAAAGGAGCCTGGGAAACAATCATCATGACTTTTGTGTCCGGTTTTTTTGGATTTGTTATTGGCTTGCCAACAGGTGTACTGTTGTTTATGACCCGCAAGGGACAAGTGTTAGAGAACAGAGGACTTAATAATACGGTGTCGGTTATTGTTAACATCTTTAGATCTATTCCTTTCATTATACTAATTGTTTGGATGATACCCTTTACAAGGATGCTTGTTGGTACCTCTATTGGCGTGGAAGCTGCATTGGTTCCCTTGAGTATTGGTGCGGCACCATTTATTGCCCGCATGGTAGAAAATAGCCTGATCGAGGTTCCTCATGGTTTGGTAGAGGCCGCAAGGGCAATGGGAGCAACACCATTTCAAATTGTTTACAAGGTCCTGCTTCCAGAAGCGCTTCCATCTTTAATCAATACCGCTTCAATTACTTTAATCACTCTTGTCGGTTATTCTGCAATGGGAGGAGCTGTAGGTGCAGGTGGACTAGGCCAGATAGGGTATCAGTATGGATATGTAGGATACGATGTAACTGTAATGAATACGGTACTCGTTTCACTTGTAGCCCTTGTATTCTTTATACAGTTTACTGGCGATTTTATAGCCAAAAAAGTAGATCATAGAAAATAACTTATTAAAAATGCGTATGAAAATAGAAATTAAAGCCCTTGCAATAGTTACAATTATAGCTTCTGTTGGTTTATTCGGCTGCGGAGGCAATTCTAAAAAGAACACTCCCAATCACATTAAAGTTGGAGTTGAATCGGGCCCGGAATATACAATAGCTCAGGTTGCTCAAAAGGTAGCTAAAGAAAAATACGGATTAGACGTAGAGCTGGTACAATTTAATGATTATGTGATGCCCAACGAAGCGCTTCATCAGGGAGATATTGATGCGAATGCATTTCAAAATAAACCTTATTTAGATGTACAGGCCAAGCAGCGGGGTTATAACTTTGCAATTGTTGGTAATACATTTGTTTATCCATTAGCGGGTTATTCGAAAAAGATTAAAAAAATTGAAGAGCTTAAAGACGGTAGCACCATTATTATACCCAATGATCCTACCAACGGCGGCAGGGCATTGTTGTTGTTGCAAAAAGCGAGCCTATTGAAGCTGAAAGATGGAGTGGGCTTATTACCTACTGTAAATGATATTGTAGGAAATCCAAAACAACTTAAAATAGTTGAACTTGAAGCTCCTCAGTTGCCAAGGGCTTTAGACGATCAAAATGTAACTGTAGCTATCATTAACAATACTTTTGCTACACCTGTAGGTTTAGTTGCAGAGCGTGACGGAATCTTTGTAGAAGATAAAAAGTCACCTTACGTAAATATCATTGTCACCAGGGAAGGGGATCAGGACAGAGCAGAAATCAAAAACTTTGTAAAGGCATATCAATCTGCGGAAGTAGCACAGGCAGCCGAAATAGAATTCAAAGGTGGTGCAATTAAGGGATGGTGATGTAAATTAGTGTCAAAAAGTGTAAAGAAAAGCCATTTTATAGCAATGAAATTTTAAGGGTAGCGTGTAACTTCGCTTTAAACCAAATTAGATTTTACTGTATTTAGGAGTAGCTTTTTATGATTCATTTAGCGCGTGTATTTTTTGCAATTACTTTTTTTGTATTCTATTCAAGTTGCATTCAAAGCGTACACGCGCAAAGCAGTATCTATCCTCTGATTTCTGCAAAAAAGAAACTGACTGAAAACCCGTTTTCGCCCGATCCCCTTATTAATTATAGTTGGGATGATCCTAGAGCATCAGATGGTCTGGAAAGCTATAGCTTGCAACCAGTTAGCTGGACAACTTCAACTCCGGATAGTTTTAATACAAATGAATTTAAGAAGACCGGCGTAATTGCTGTAAATGGAAAAGGTTCAATTTGTTTTGATTTTGGACAAACAAATGCTGGCTGGCTTGAATTTGAATCTGACGATTTAATCGATAGTGTAACCATAGGTATCAGCGAATATAATGAGCCCGCAATTGTAAATAGTGGTGCATTACATCCGCTTAAAACTATGACTCCTGTTAAACATGGGCAAACTTACCGGTTAGAATTAAATCCTGAATTTTATGAAGGAGTAAGGTTTGGCTGGATAAATGTGCTTTCTCATCAACAAAACTGGCACATTAAGAGTCTTCGTTTGGTTTGTCAGGTTAAACCTGTAAATTATCAAGGTAGCTTTTCCTGTAGTGATTCGGAACTGACCAGAATATGGTATACCGGTGCCTATACTGTTAAGTTAAATCTCCAAAAAGACTATTTTGGAGCAATATTAATGGAACGGAGCGACCGCCATTCGTGGACCGGAGATGCTTATCCATCGCAGGCAGCCTCAATGGTTGCCTTTGGTAATTATGATTTTGTGAAAGCCAATACCATTAATACGGCAGATCTGAATAATGGCATTCTAAGCTATTCTCTCTATTGGGTTTTAAGTCTTATTGACTATGTAAATTATACAGGAGATGTTGAATTTGCCAAAAGATATATCGATAATGCCTGTAAAAAACTAGATCTCGCATACCAGCATTTTGGTAAATCGCCTAAGTTAGGTTTTTACGGTTGGGACGAACGTCTCGGAGCAGGTTTTGAAAATCCGGATATCCATGAATCTCAGCGTGCTTATTCAATGCTCACCATACGTTCATGGGCCGAATTTGGTCGCTTAATGAAGCAAATTGGAAGGGCTGACCTGGCACAGAAATATACCAATTATGCCCAGCAGAAAATTGCTGAAGAAAGAAAGAAAAAGAACTGGCCAAATGAATTTGGACTTCATGCATCGGCAGACGCCATTAATACTGGCCTTACAACACCTAAGGAAGATGCACTGTTTTATCAGCGGAACTATACTGATCGGGTAAACCGCTTGTCTTACTCCCCTTTTAACGAATACTTTATCATAGGGGCGATGGCCAAAATGCAAAAGCATAAAGAAGCGATAAGTGCAGTTAAAGATTGCTGGGCTGGACAAATCAAATACGGAGGAACAACATTTTTTGAAGTATACCGACCAAGCTGGAACGCAATACTCGATAAAAATGATGCTCCGCCGAATAACCAATGCGGATATACCAGCTTAACACATCCATGGAGCGCAGGAGTAGTTAAATGGCTGTCGGAAGAGGTTTTAGGCATAAAGCCAATGGAACCGGGCTTCAAAGTCTTTGAAATCATGCCTCATTTAGGAGATACCATATCTTATGTTAATGGAAGCACACCAACATTAAATGGATTGATCTCTGCCAGCTTTAATGTAAAATCTGGGATAACTATACTCGAAATACCAAAGGGCACCTTAGCAAAACGGGTTGCAATTCCATTAGGTGGTAATACTGTAAAGTCACTTTCTTTAAATGGAAAATCAATTTTGAATGGAGAGGGATTTCAAATTAAAGATGGCTACATAAATGTAAATAACCTAACGCCAGGGAAATACGAGTATAAGATAACTTATAAAACATTAAATAAAGCGGCGCAAGTAAAAGATATCCCCTGGAATTACCCTATTAATATCTTCCGGCAAGATAGTTTAACTTCTGGAAATTGGAAGGGTAGCTATGGCAAAGAAGGATTTGTGTTGTTTAATTACCTTCAAAATAATAAACATTTACAGAAATTGCCTGTCTATGTATCATCAGTAAAGTTAAGAAATGAGGCAAATGTTCATTCGGAATTGCCGGCAGACAATAGGGTGCTCCGCAACACAACAGGTACTAACCGTACCTTTGGTGCAGTTGTAACTAAAGATCCTGCGCCCACTTTGCAAACCATAACGATGGATGTTCAGGTTGCCGGAACTCAGTCCCATCAAATTGCTTTGTATTTTTTAGATTGGGATAACAAAGAAAGGCGCTCTGCCGTAGAAGTATTTGATGCCAATACACTTAAACTCATCTCACCTGTTCAGTTAATTAAGGATTATCAAAATGGAAAATATCTGATCTTTAATTATACCGGAAGCATACGAATTCGGATCAACCATGTACGTGGGGAGAACGCTGCAGTAAGTGGTATATTTTTCGACAGACATCAATAAGCATCCAAAACAAATGAAAACACAAATTTTGTGCACACTCTGGGGGCTGGAACATCTTCCTCTTGAAGATTCTTTTCTAAAAGTAAAACAGGCAGGCTATGATGGCGTTGATGCATGGATTCCGGAAGATGCTGCAGAACGTAAAAAGTTTATCCGACTTCTGGATGAATATCAATTTCCAATTGTATGTCATCAGCATCAAGCCACAGGAACCGATATTAAGTCTTTTTGTAAGTCTTTTGAGTATTATTTGAATCTCTCTATGGAGTGTAACCCGATACTAATTAATTCGCATAGCGGTAAAGACTATTTCTCAAAAGATGAACAATTAAGGGTAATTGATACAGCGCAGGAATTCTCCGTAAAAAGGAACATCAGGGTTGCCCACGAAACCCATCGGGGTAGGATAGGTTTTAGTCCTTACAATGCAATGGAACTTTTTGCGCTAAGGCCTGATATGAAAATCACAGCCGATCTTTCTCATTGGGTTTGTGTAACCGAAAGCTATCTGGAGAATTGCCCTAATATTTTAGAAGAGGCCATAAAAAGAACTGAACACATTCATGCAAGAGTTGGTTATCCTGAAGGACCACAAGTAACAGACCCGCGTGTAAAAGAATGGCAAACTGCTACACAGATATTTCTTGAGTGGTGGGGTAAAATCATTGACTATAAAAAAGAAGCCGGTGATGAGCTATTAACCATTACTCCAGAATTCGGTCCGCCTCCGTATATGGTTACATTACCCTCAAACGGGATGCCTGTTGCAGATCAGTTTGAAATCAACAGCTACATGAAGGATTTGTTGAGATCAATAACTTAAATATCAATTTATACTTTACGAAGCCTGTATTCTTTAGGTGGCAATCCGTTCTTTTTCTTAAACAAACGCGAAAAATAGAAAATAGAATCAAAACCTGTTTGGTAAGCCACTTCATTAATGGTTAAATTGGTGGATGTAAGTAAATCCTTCGCTTTGTCTAATCTCAGATTAAGGTGATATTGATTTGGTGATAAGCCTGTCGTTTCTTTAAAAATCTTCCTGAATCTCGAATAACCCATAGGCAAATCCTTTACCATTTCTTCTAAATTCACTGGGTTCTCAATAGATTCCTGTAAAAGAAATTTGGCCTTCGAAATGAGTTTAGATTGATTTCCGATATCAGGTGTTTTGTATTTCGATACGGCATTTACCAAGCCTAAAATTTGAAGAGTAAGCCCTGAAACGATCTGACGATACCCAATTTCAGCAGCAGCAACTGTTTTGATAAGTGTATGAAAAAGCTGCAGTAAATCTTCGTTCAGGCCAACATCAATAAAAGGATTCTCAGCGGTAAATATTCCCTTTTTCATCAATTCATTAGGGTAACTCCCATTAAATCCTACCCAATATTCTTCCCAACCATGTTGAGGGTGTGGTTTGTATCTGTGCCATACACCTGGGAATAAAAAGAAACAGGTTCCAGCTTTAATGTTATAGGCTTTGGTTTTTGCAGATTCCAGTAAACCTTCGCCTTTTGTTATGAAAACCAGGTAATAGCCGTCTAGTATTCTGCCCTTATCCCAGGTAAAGGAGTGATCTATTGGATGCTCACGATTGTTTGGGTAATTTTTGTTAGGCTCTACCTTTGCCGAACCAACCGTATTGATGTAAAATCCCCAATTTTTTTCGAATTCACTAATGTTAAGATATTTCTGGTAATTCTTCATTTTAATATTTGGCTTCTTTTATAAAGCTAATTATTTTATCAAAAAGTACAAACGATATTTAAGATTAAGTGCTGTTTTGTCTTATTAATACATTCAATGTGTTGTTTTGTTTAAAGTGGCATATCAGAAAAGATAAAAGATAGCCAGAGCATGTCAGTACAGGACAGCACAGGTTGCGTATTTCATCTATTTACGATATTCTTGTTATACCAAACACACAAATAAACCAACCCACATGAAATCAAACAGAACTAGGTCTGTTAAATTATCTGTAGTATTTTTATTACTCATTCTTATCGGTGTTTCCTTCACCACTTTCCAGAAAGATAATCCAGGACCAAAAGTTGAAAAACTAAAACTTTTACCAAATTTTAAAGCAGAACATTTATACAGCCCGTCTGAAAGTAAAACCGGATCATGGGTAGCCATGACCTTTGATAATAAAGGGCGGATAATTACTTCAGATCAGTATGGCTTTTTATACAGGCTGGAAATACCCCCAATAGGTGCAGATACCACCAAGGTTAAAGTAAAGGTAGAAAAACTAATTGTTGGCGATTCAACAAACGCTAAAGTAGGGATGGGGTATGCCCATGGTTTGCTTTACGCCTTCAATAGCTTATACGTAATGGTTAATCACAATAGCGACGATAAGTTTAAAAGCGGAAGTGGACTTTACCGGTTACAGGATACCGATGGTGATGATCAATTCGATAAAGTAACATTGATGAAAGCATTAATCGGTGAAGGCGAACATGGCCCCCACAGTATTGTGCTTTCTCCTGATAAAAAGTCAATTTACATGATTGCAGGTAATTATACAGATATGCCGGAAATGGACAGTTACCGCCTACCTAAAACCTGGAAAGAAGACAACGCATTGGCAACCATAAAAGACCCTAATGGACATGCTACAGACCGTTTTGCGCCAGGAGCCTTTGTAATGAAAACCGACCCGGAAGGAGTAAAGTGGGAATTGGTAAGTGCAGGATATAGAAATCCATATGATTTTGCCTTTAATGAAGATGGAGAAATGTTTGTTTACGATGGCGACATGGAATGGGATATGGGGATGCCATGGTATAAACCTACCAGAATTTCTCATTCTCCCAGCGGAAGTGAATTTGGCTGGCGCTCCGGAAATACCAATTGGGCACCAAGTTATATTGATAATCTTCCTGCTATATTAAACGTTGGTCAGGGCTCACCTACCAACCTGGTTAGCAGTTATAACGCTCGTTTTCCAGAGAAATATCGTCGTGGTTTATTAGCCTTCGACTGGACTTTTGGCATCATTTATTCCGTACAGCTTATTCCCGATGGATCCTCTTATAAAACAACAGCAGAGGAATTTTTATCTGGTCAGCCTTTACCGCTTACCGACGGTTTGATTGGACCTGATGGCGCACTATACTTTTTAACCGGAGGACGTGAGCTTGAATCTGATTTATACAGAGTTTATTATGGTGATAATTCCTTGCCAAACCAAGAATTGCCAACCAATGCAACAGCAAGTGTGCTCGAAGCACGCAACCTGAGGAAGCAATTGGAAGAGTTTCATACTACACCCAATCCAGAGGCAATTAACATAGCCTGGCCAAACCTGAAAAACAAAGATCGCTATATTCGTTATGCAGCAAGGATTGCTGTTGAGCACCAGCCCGTTGCAGAATGGCAAGACAGAGCCCTGAATGAAAAGGACCCGATTATATTGATGCACGCCATGACCGCACTGGCCAGAAATGGAAGTAAGGAATTAAACAGTAAAATGTTGAATGCGCTGATGCACATCAATTATATGTCACTATCAGAACCGCAGAAGATGGACTTGTTAAGAACGTTTGAGCTAACGTTACTGCGCGCCGGTAAACCCCAACCGGTAGATAGGCTGAAATTAAGCAAATATCTAAATGCTCATTTTCCGGCCAAGAGTAATGAAATCAATCGGTTCATGACAAAGATCCTTGTTTACATCGGCGATGAGCAGGTAGTACCTAAAACTTTGGCCTTAATAGATCTGGCCAAAGACGATGAGGACTACCAGAAGGGAATAACCAGTTCGTCAGATTTGATCTTGAAAAATCCTCAATATGGATTGGATATTGCAAAAACGCTGTCTAAAACGCCACCTTCGCAACAGATTTATTATGCTGTAGCTTTAAGTGAAGCCAAAAAAGGATGGACACCTGCACTTCGTAACAAATATTTTAAATGGTTCTATAAAGCATTCGGGTTTAAGGGTGGTAACAGTTATATCGGTTTTATTGATGAAGCACGTAAAATAGCCCTAACCAATGTGCCAAAAGAACAATTTGCTCATTTTAACAAGATCTCCGGAGACGGCCTGGTAGACAATAAACAGCTTAAACTTGGCGATGTTACACAACCAAAAGGTCCGGGAAGAGACTGGAAACTGGACGAAGCACTTGCAGTAGTAAAAGACAGTTTGGTAGGCAGAAACTATAAGAATGGTAAAATGATGTTTGCCGCCACAATGTGTATTTCTTGCCATACTACAGGTGGCGAGGGTGGTTCTGCAGGTCCCGACCTTACACATCTGGGAACCAGATTCTCTGAGAAAGACATCCTTGAATCTATCATAACACCTAGCAAAGTGATCTCCGATCAGTATGCCGCAAAAGTTTATTATTTAAAAGACGGAAGCTCTATCTATGGAAGATTTAAGAGAGAGACCAAAGACAAGATTTATATTTCTCAAAATCCTTTTTCTCCTCAAACACTTCGGGAAATTAAGAAAAAGGATATAGCAATCACTTCTGTATCTAAATTATCCATTATGATGCCTGGCATGATCAACAGCTTAAATAGTGAGGAATTAAAAGATTTAATGGCTTATTTGATTTCAGGTGGAAATAAAGATAATAAAGTGTTTCAGCCGGCAAGTAAATAGAAGTAAGAAGATGCGTCAAATAAATAGAAATTCAATAAGCTTTATTGGAAGTGTGTTTTTGTTAATGCTAACTTTTTCGGCAATGAGTCAGGAAAAGGATTTTGTTAAAATTTTTGATGGTAAAACACTACAAGGCTGGAAAGGAGATTTAATCCACTGGAAAGTTGAAAACGGAACTATAATAGGTGAGGTCACTCCTCAAAATCAATTAAAGAATAATACTTTTTTAATATGGGCAGGAGGGAAAGTGGGTGATTTTGAACTGAAATTACAGTATAAAATTTCAAAAGGAGGCAATAGTGGTATCCAGTACAGGAGTGAAGAAGTACCCGGTGTTCCCTTTGGACTAAAAGGTTATCAGGCCGACATAGATGGGAACAATGAATATACAGGCTTAAACTATGAAGAAAGAGGCCGTGGCTTTATCGCAAAACGGGGCGAGAAAGTAGTTGTAGATTCATTAGGGAAACCTGATCTCCTTTCAACGTTAGGTACATCAGAGGAGCTGGCAAAGAATATCAGGAAGGATGATTGGAATGAATATCACCTGGTTGTTAAAGGCAATCATATGCAATATTATATCAATGGTGTATTAATGAGTGATGCCACCGATAATGATCCTGCCAATCGTAAAATGACAGGGTTATTAGGCCTTCAGGCACACGTAACCACTGAAATGCGCGTTGAATTCAAGAACATTAGACTAAAACAAGGCCTTGATTATGCCTTAAAATCTCGTGCAAATGCCCATTCAACCATTGCATCGAGAATTGGCTTTAATTCTTCACCTTCAAAACTTAAACTATAGGTTACAAAAGGAGGAACAATATTCTCAGCTTTTCTGATAACCAGCACATCCTGTTGCATCTGTTTTAGGTGCTGTATAAGCATTTTTTCAGTTATGGCCGGAATCAATTTCTTCAGCTCGCTATACCTTTTTGGTCCGCTCATGAGGTGGTAAAGTATTACTGGTTTCCAATGACCTCCAATCTTACTCATCACGTAGCTGACCGGGCAGGTTGCCTTGTTATTTTCTCTGTTGGCATTTAAAGTTGAATTTTCTTTGATCGCTGTCATCTTACATACTTTGGGGTAAGTACTTGTATAAAAGTAAGTACAAATATAACTTTGTCTTTAAATAAAAACAGAACTATCATGAAAATAATTATAACTGGGTCACTGGGGAATATCAGTAGACCACTTTCAATTAACCTGGTTTCTGAAGGACATCAGGTAACCATCGTATCCAGTAACAAAGAAAAATCAGATGAAATTATAAGCCTTGGCGCAATCCCGGCAATTGGATCAGTAAACGACGAACGTTTTCTTACAGATACCTTTATAGGTGCAGATCTAGTATATCTGATGGTACCTAACGATTTCGCTGCCAATGACCTTAGAGGACACATTAAAGAAGTTGGCGAGCACTATGCCAACGCAATAAAAGCCTCTGGTGTTAAAAAAGTAGTTTTATTGAGCAGTATAGGTGCTCATATTGAAAAAGGAACCGGACCAATTGCCGGGCTTTATGCCGTTGAACAGATCTTTAGTAAACTTGAAAATATCGATGTACTAATCCTTCGTCCTGCATTTTTCTATAACAATTTCTATGCAAATCAGGATTTGATCAGACACATGGGAATCATCGGGTCTAACTACGGTGCAGATCAGCCAATCATTATGGTCGATCCAAAAGATATAGCTGCGGCCGCTGCAAATAAAATCAAAGAAGGCTTTACAGGAAAGAACATTTTTTATATTGCGAGTGATAAACGCCTGCTTAAAGAAGTTGCAGAGGAGCTAGGAAAAGCAATTGGTAAGCCTGAATTGCCATGGGTAGCATTTGATGATGTGCAGGCCTTTGATGGAATGGTAGGCGCCGGACTTCCAGAGGAAATTGCAAAGAATTATGTAGAAATGGGCACCGCTATTAGAAGTGGTGTACTTTGGGAGGATTTCGATTCTAAAAACACTGTTCCAATTGGTAAGATCAAACTTGAAGATTTTGCAAAACAGTTTGCCATTGCCTACAACGGATAGCAGAGCCCAATTACCCTTCGTTTACAGTGTCCCTGCAGCGTTTTCTATAGTCGGTGGGTTTTAATCCGGTTTTCTCTTTAAAAAGCTTTGAAAAGTAGAAGCTGGATTCAAAATTAAGATCAATAGAAATCTCCTTGATCGGTATATTGCTGCTGCACAACAAATCCTTTGCCTTTTCTATTTTAAGTTGAAGGTAATACTGACCTGGAGATAAACCTGTGTAATTTTTGAAGAACTTCCGAAACGAGGAGTACCCTACACACAGATCCTGAGCGGCCTGTTCGGCCGAGTAAGGATTGTTTATATTTGAACGAAACAGGAGCATTGCCCGGTTTATAACATTATCTTCTTCCTGGTTACCAAGGGTGTGTTGTTTGGCAAGCGAATGACAGGCACCAAGCAGATAAAACACTGCTCCGGAAACCAGAGGCTGATAACCAGGACGCTCTTGTTTCGTTTTTTCAATAATGCCATTATACACTTCCAGTATGCTTTCATTAAAACCAATATACTGGGTGGGTGCTTCAGGCTTTAAATAGCCTGATGTTACCAGATTGTCTATTATTTTGCCTTTTACGCCTACCCAATATTCATCCCAACCTGTTTCTGGGTCGGGTTTATAACGGTGGCGCTCATTTGGGAACAGTACAATGACTGTTCCTGCATTGATTTTGGTCTGTTTATAATTTTCTGATTCAAAGATCCCGCTTCCACGAGTGATGTAAATAACCTGATATTCCTGCAAGGTACGCCAGCTCTTCCAGTTAAAATTGTGGTGTGCCGGATGATTTTTGAAGGGATATATGCTAGTAGGTCCAATATGCGTACATCCAGTGTTTAACACAATGAGGCCCCAACTTTCATCTTCTTTGCTGACAGGGAGATACTTATAGAAATTAATCATACTCGTCAATCATTTGGCTAGATTTCATAGCATAAACTGCTAAGAATGACTTTTAAAATAGTTGCTCTGATGGGGCAATTGTAAGGTTAAAACTACTAAGAAAAATCATAAAATGTTCTTTAAATATCAAAAAATGCAGGTCATTTATCAAAACCTCTATTTATTTTACTACCCAATAAAGATAGTTTTGGGTACCAATATAAACCGTTAGATAATTAATGCCGAATTTAGTTAGCTGGCGAAAAAAAACAGCCGCATGAAATACTTAAATCACTTTTTTTTAATTTTTGTTCTTACTTGTTTCTCAATTGTTTCTGCCACAGCGCAGTTAGCACAGATGAAAGCAGGTTTTGCCAATCCATCGGATAAATATAAACCCGGCGTCTACTGGTATTTCATGGATGGAAATATGAACGCCAAAACGATAACCAAAGATCTGGAGTCTATGAAAAAGGCTGGTATCGGTAATTTGATCTTTCTGGAAGTAAACGTTGGCGTGCCTAGAGGAACTGTTGATTTTCTTAGTGAACAGTGGACATCTTTGTTTGCCCATGCAGAAAAGGAAGCGCGACGCCTGGGGATAGAAATCACATTGGGGATAGGTCCCGGATGGACAGGCAGCGGTGGCCCATGGGTTAAAGCAGAACAATCTATGCAGCACCTGGTCTCGAGCCAGGTAACTGTCTCTTCAGACGATCACAAAAAGATTGTACTACCCTTGCCTGCACCCAAAAAACCTTTCTTTGGCGAAGGCAACCTGCCGGAAGACTTTAAGAAACAATGGAGAGCATACTATAAAGATGTGGCTGTACTGGGATTTCCTGATATCTCTTCAGTCAAAGCAATTAGCGATTACGAAGAAAAGGCACTGTATTATCGTGCTCCATATAGCTCCGCTACAGTAAAACCCTATTTAGCAGAACCTGATGTTAAGTCGGATCAGGGAAAAGGCATTGAAAAAGGTAAAATAATAGATCTTACCGGTAAGATGGATGCCGATGGAACCCTGAACTGGACTCCGCCAGCAGGTAAATGGATAATTATGCGTTTTGGCAGCCGTAATAACGGCGCAATTACCCGACCAGCGCCTGTCCCGGGATTAGGTTTTGAAGCCGATAAACTGGATACTGCCGCACTTAATGCCCACCTGGATGCCTACCTTGGTAAAATCTTCAAAAAAATAGCTAAACCCGACAGCAAGAGTAATGGCGGGTTAAAAAGGCTGCATATGGACAGTTGGGAAATGGGTGCCCAAAACTGGACAGCGAATTTTAGACAAGAGTTCCTAAAAAGAAGAGGCTACGATCCGATAACCTATTACCCGGTTTACTCAGGAAACGTTGTGGGTTCAAGAGAAGAAAGCGAACGATTTTTGTGGGACCTAAGATTAACGGCGCAGGAGCTTGTGTTACAAAACCATGCGAACCATGTAAAACAATATGGCAAGCGTCATGGACTTTCCTTATCTATAGAACCCTATGACATGAACCCGACTGCAGATCTAGATCTTGGCAGCGTTGCAGATGTACCTATGGCCGAGTTTTGGAGCAAAGGTTTTGGCTTTAATTCTACTTACAGCGTAATTGAAGCAACATCTATTGCTCATGTAGAAGGCAGATCGCTTGTGCCGGCCGAAGCCTTTACAGCACAGAATAATGAAGGATGGAAGCAACACCCGGGGTCAGTAAAAAACCAGGGCGATTGGGCTTTTGCCGCCGGCATAAACCGTTTTGTTTACCATACTTTCCAAAATCAGTTCTTACCTGATTCCTTAAAACCGGGCGCAACAATGGGGCCTTATGGTGTGCATTGGGATCGCGGACAAACCTGGTGGTCAATGGCAACGGCTTATCACCAATACATTACACGTTGCCAATACCTGTTACAGCAGGGGCGTACAGTGGCCGATATTTTATACATGACCCCAGAAGGCGCTCCGCATGTTTTCTTGCCGCCAGCGTCAGCAATTCAGGGCGATACGATTGGTAACAGAAAAGAATACAATTTCGATGGTTGTTCGCCATTACAGCTCATGAAAGCTTCTGTAAAAGGCAAAAATGTAGTGTTCCCAAGCGGAGCATCTTACCGCTTACTTGTGCTGCCGGCTTACGAGTCAATGACGCCTGAACTGCTTACCAAAATTGGGGAACTGGTAAAGCAAGGAGCAACCGTAGTAGGTGGCCCACCATTAAGATCTCCAAGTCTGAGTGGCTTTCCTGATTGCGACAAAAAAGTATTGGCATTAAGTGAAACCATATGGGGTTCTGTAACCAAACCTGCAGCGCAAACAAAAAGAACTTATGGCAAAGGTACCCTGATCTGGGGTGGCGAATTAGCCAGCCGGATTGATAATTTATACCCGCGGTATGAGCTTACTGCTGATATTTTAAAATCAGAAAACTTAGTTGAAGATTTCGTTGCCGATGACATCAGGTATACCCACCGTACAGGAAGCAACTGGGACCTTTATTTCTTGTCGAACACACAAAACAAACCAATAAAAGTAGATGGCAGGTTCCGCAGTGTGCAAGGATCCCCTGAATTATGGAATGCCATTACCGGGAAACGGATTCAGCTAAATGACTTCAAAACAGATCACCAGGTTACTATTATTCCTTTGCAATTGGATGCCTATGAAAGCTGTTTTATTATGTTCTCTAAAGAGAACAAATGGCTGGCATCAAAAACAAAAAAGGAAACTTTAACAAAAACACTTGTGACGCTCGATGGGCCTTGGGAGGTTAAATTTGACCCTAAATGGGGAGGGCCTGCAAGCACTACATTTGATAAACTATCTGATTGGACTACCAATAAAGAGGAGGGAATTAAATACTATTCTGGTACGGCTGCCTATCATAAAACCTTCCATTTTCCGCAGGCAAACCTAAAACAACCGATATATCTGGAGCTTGGAAAGGTGAAGAATATGGCCCGTGTTACCTTAAATGGAAAAGAAATTGGTATAGTATGGACTGCTCCATGGAAAATTGACATCTCTAACCATTTGCAGGCAAAAAACAACCAGCTCAAAATTGAAGTGGTGAACCTTTGGGGCAACAGGCTAATTGGTGATGAAAAAAAACCTGATGATGGAATTAAGGATGATAAATGGCCAGATTGGCTATTGAATAACAAGCCTCGTACAAGCGGAAGATATACTTTTACCACTTCCAAACAGTACAATGCCGACTCTCCTTTACAAGAATCAGGACTTATGGGCCCGGTAACCATCATTCAGGAAACTATAAAAAAATAAAATATTATAATGTATAAACAATCTAAGGTCAGGATAGGATTATTTGGTATAGGTCTGCAAGCATATTGGGATCAATTTACGGGACTTAAACAACGGCTAACTGAATACATTGAGGTGGTTGCAAAAAGCATGGAAACTTTTGATGCCGAAATTGTTAACCTTGGCCTGATAGACACACCGGAAAAAGCTTTTGATGCTGGCTTAAAATTTAAGCAAGAGGATGTTGATCTGATATTTCTATATGCAACTACCTACGCACTGTCATCAACTGTGCTGCCAGTAGTAAGAAAGGCGGGTGTGCCGGTAATTGTTCTTAATCTAGCCCCACAGGCTAGTATTGATTATGAAAGCTTTAACAGCATGGAAAGCAGGACTGCTATGACAGGGGAGTGGCTGGCTTATTGTTCTTCGTGCTCAGTGCCCGAAATTGCAAATGTATTCCGTCGTAGTAATATCCCCTTTTTTCAGGTTACGGGGCTGCTTTATGATGATGCACATGTTTGGACGCAAATACAAGAATGGATACAGGCAGCGCAAGTAGCCAGAACTATGCAGTACAACCGGCTTGGTGTGATGGGTAATTATTACGGAGGGATGCTCGACATCTATACCGATCTTACCCTTCAGTGTGCAACATTTGGCGGGCACATAGAAATTCTGGAAGTTGATGAATTGTCGGCTTTAAGAACCAGCGTAACCGACACAGAAATCGAAGAAAAACTAACTGAAATTAAAACTGAATTTGATGTTCAGGACGATTGTTTAGCAGAAGAACTGCATCGGGCAGCTAAAACTGCTGTGGCGTTGGATAAACTGGTTGATAAGTATGATCTGGGCTCATTTGCTTATTACCACAAAGGCACTGGTAACGCCGAAAATGAAAATACGGTTACCTCTGTGATACTGGGCAATTCACTGCTTACTGGTAAACACGTTCCGGTAGCCGGCGAATATGAAATTAAAAATGTGCAGGCCATGAAGATCATGGACAGTTTTGGTGCGGGGGGGTCTTTTACTGAGTATTACGCAATGGATTTTAACGATGATGTAGTGATGATGGGGCATGATGGGCCCTGCCATCCTAAAATAGCAGAAGGGAAAATAAAAGTTAAACCGCTAAAAGTTTATCACGGTAAGGTGGGGCATGGCTTATCGGTAGAAATGTCTGTTAGCCATGGCCCGGTTACACTATTATCAGTAGTAGAAACCGGCAAGGGCACACTGAAATTACTGGTTGCCGAAGCAGAATCAGTTGCAGGTCCGATTCTGGAGATCGGAAATACCAATAGCAGGTATAAATTTTCTTCGGGTGCGAGGCACTTTGTAGAGGCCTGGAATCAGGAAGGCCCTGCCCACCATTGCGCGATAGGAAAGGGACACATTGCCTCAAAAATTAAAAAGCTCGGTGACATACTAAATTTGGATGTGGTACACATTAAGTAAGATGATTTTCTAATTGAATCCATACGGGAGCATGATCACTTGTTTTTTCCCATCCACGAACATGACGGTCGACCGCTGCAGCTTTGAGTCGACTGGTTAAGTGAGGGCTTAAAAGGAAGTGATCTATCCGTAAACCTGCATCACGGCTGTAGGCGTTGCGGAAATAATCCCAAAACGTATAAATCTTCTCATTTGGATGTAATGTCCTTAATGCATCGGTCCATCCTTGTTCAACCAGGGTTTTAAAGGCATCGCGAACTTCGGGTCTGAACAACGCATCATCAACCCAACGTTCTGGCTTATACACATCAAGTTCTGTGGGCATCACATTATAATCTCCTAAAAGTATTGTAGGTATATCAAAATCCAGAAGGGCTTTGGCATGGAGTTTTAAGCGCTCAAACCAAGCCAGTTTATAATCGAATTTTAGTCCCGGAGCAGGGTTTCCATTTGGTAAATAAAGACAGCCAATAACTATCCCAGCTATAAAGGCCTCAATGTACCTGCTGTTTAAATCCTCTGGGTCGCCTGCAAGCCCTCGTCTGGTTTCTTTAATTTCCAGATTCCGTGCAAGGATTGCAACCCCGTTCCAGCTTTTCTGGCCATGCCATATGGCATTGTAGCCGGCGTCTGTTATGGCTTGTTCGGGGAACTTTTCCTGTGGCGCTTTTAACTCCTGCAGGCATACTATATCTGGTTGCGCTTCTTCGAGCCAGCGAAGTAGTACGGGTAACCGACCATTAATACCATTTACGTTGTAAGTAGCAATTTTCATATCAAGTTTATTTAAGCTTAACCATTAACTAAATGCAAAAGTTTAAAATATTAATTTTTTTGGATTGCCAGCATTGCTTTAGTTCTCCTGAGGCAAAGCTGAAGGACAGGTAGTTTATCGTCGAGATGACGATCCCTTTTATGATGATAACACAGTAATACCGGATAAATCTGCTTTTCCGGGTTTCAGGAATTCGTAGGTTATTCGATCTGCTTTACAGTCTGTAAACTGAATCCGGTTCCGTTTAAATGTATTGTTTTTAAAGAAAGTGTTGGTAAGTGTCGCGTTCTGGAACTTTACCCAGTCAAAAACACAGTTTTCAAAATAACAATCCTCCAGTGTGCCATCAAAAACAATATCAGCTATATGTGTATCAATAAAAGAGGTACGATTCCACACTGTATCTGAAACTTTATTATTCTCGAAGCCTCCCGATTTGAAACTCACGCCCGTAAAATCAGCACCCGAGAAATCGCAGCCCTCTAAATGACTTTTTAAAAATTCAGCTTCTTTAAAAGCACACCCTTTAAATAAATTGTTACTTAAGTGGGAGCTCTGGATTTGGCTGCTGCTGATATCGGAACCTGAGAAATCACAGTATCTGATATAGCTTTTCAAAATTTTAGCCTCCTTCAGAAAACTATTCTTAAATAGGTTGTTGTCTAAATTGGAGGCCCGAATTTGACTATTGCTGATGTCGGAGTCTGAAAAATCACAGCTGTCAAGATTGTTGCTTTTCAGAAGAAGTTCTGATAAATCCGAACCGATAAATTTGCAACGCTGCATGTTAGATGAACTGAATTTTTCATGTAGATTTTTCAACCCTGAAAAGTCAGCATCAACCCAATTTCCTTGCGACATATCCCAGCTAAGTTTTCTCTCTTGCTTTTCGGATGGCGTTCCAGCCTGTCGCACTTCAATAGCTCCAGACTGAAAGTTTTCTGAAAAATAGTTAAGGTCAACACCAAGAATTTCAGCCAGACGATTAAAAGTAGTGATGTCTGGCATTGATTCTCCGCGCTCCCACTTTCCCACTGCCTGGGGGCTGATGAACAGAAGTTGAGCTAACTGGACTTGAGAAGTATTTATTTTCTTTCGTGCTTCGGCGATTTTATTACCGATCATTTTTGTGCTTAACATAGGTACTATCTTTTTATTATTTTTTGGACACTACAAAGGTATTTGGATGCATTTCCCGAATCAACAAAATACATAAACTTATAGTTGTATTTATGCTACTTCTAGTTGTTATTGACAACTATAAGTAGTAAAAATCTAAATTTGCTATACAGGAACAAACAAAAATTAAAAGATAATGGACAAAAGAGTAAAATTTGATTTTGAAATATACTTTACCAACGGAGGAAGCATAAAAGGTGAAGATTTTAGATTAGACATAGCTGGTGATCACATTTCTGATAAAGAACTTGCTGATTATATTGTTGCCGATCTAAGACTGCTGATGGTTGGGCAAACCAAAATTCTGAATAAAGAAATTTTTAACGAAGTACACAAGCGCAAACCCGTTAATGAAAAGGCAGAATCAGATTTATTCATTGATTTGAGTCATACTATTGAAGATGGGCTTGTAACTTACAAAGGATTGCCAGCGCCCATTATTTGTGACTATTTGAGCCGGGAAAACTCAAAAGCGCTTTATGCAGAGGGAACCACGTTTCAAATTGGGAAAATTGAAATGGTAAGCAACACGGGTACTTATATAGATTGCCCTTTTCATAGATTTGAAGATGGGAAAGACCTCTCGGAAGTTGGGTTAGAATGTTTTACAGACCTCGATGCAATTGTAATACGAGTGCCCTTTTCTGACACGCTGGAAATAACTGAAGAACACTTAAAAAATTACGAAATCAGAAACAGAGCAGTTCTGATTCATACCGGTTGGGATAGCCGTTGGAATACGGAAAAATATTACGAGCATCATCCTTATTTAACAGAAGGGGCTGCCAAATATTTAAAAGATTGCAGTGTTAAATTAGTGGGTATAGATTCTCATAACATAGATAACACTAAAGGAAAAACAAGACCTGTTCATACTACACTTTTAGGCGCCGAAATATTAATTGTGGAACATCTTTGCAATTTGTACCTGTTACCTGCCGAAGGTTTTACTTTTAGTGCAATTCCTCCGAAATTCAAAGGCGTTGGAACCTTTCCAGTAAGGGCAATGGCTAAACTGGCCAAACCTGATTAGTGGTTATATTTACTGTCTGAGCATTTTATTTTAATCAAAATTTTGTTTTTATCTTTTTACTTATTTCTTTGTACTTCCGATACCTATAATGCACATCAATGAATAAATTCTCAGACGAACTCAACCACATCATAGCACTATACAACACACTTGATTTTTCAAAAGAAGACGATTTATTATCAGATATTGAAAACAAAAATACGTGCGAAAATATTTTGGCAATAGTTCAAACCATACTAAGCAAAGAGCCAAGTCATTTTGAAGCATTATTATGGCGAATAAGAATAAATAACAGCCCTGTTTTTAGCAATACATCTGCCATACAAGAAGACTGTAACCTTATACTAAATACGAGTAGTGATATAACTAGCAGACTTCAGGCGTATGATTGGTTAATTTATATTTACCTGGAAAAACTATCATTAAATGATATTGCTATTGAAACGTTAGAAGATAAACTAATTGATGTTGGTGGCATAAAAGACAATCGTGCTTTACAAGACCAGGCTTTTGGCGATACTTATCATAAATTGGCTTATCTCCATCAAGAAAAAGGAGATGAGACCGAAGCGATTGATTATTACCTGAAATCGTTTAAACATGCGCCAAAAATGGTATCCAGAAATTATGAGGGTGGATTACTTTTACTGGAACTGGAAAGGTTTGATGAGGCAGAACAGTTATTGTCTAAACATTTTGATTTTGCAGAGCCTCTGGAGTGTGTAGGCTATACAGAAAAGATAGAGGAGTTGTTTAACAGGGGTAAATTAAATAAGCATTGGAATTTATTTAATTTATTTTACCCTACTGCATATGAGATGCCAACAGAATTTGGGTACAAAAACCGTCAGGAATTTGTGGCGAAGTATCTGCCCGTTATTATTAATGAAACCGAAAAAAATCCAACAAATGCCATAGCCTGGAGGATGTTGAGCAACAACTATTACTTTAATGATAAGAATGCAAAAAAAGGCTTCGATAATCTGACCAAATATTATGAGATAGTTAAGGAGGTAAAAGATTTAGCCATCGAAAGATATTATGATACAGCCGAAGATTTAAATATCGATTTACGAAGTATCGATTTTCCAATTTATCCCGATGGTGCAATTTGCTATAACATACTAACTACCTATCTGGAAAAAGGCAACGAGGCACAGGATAAAAATGATCATTTTTCGGCCCAGATGTATTATGAAACGGCAAAAAAATATGGTCTGGCCGGCTACCAAGCATTTAACAATTACTTTAATAGTGATAAGGGTTTGTCTATTAACAATGAGCCACACACTTTTGCAATGCTTTGCAATAATCTGGGTATTGTAATTAAACAAGTATCCTGGTATCAGCATAAAAGCTACCTTAACGACGAGTGTAAATTTGCTTCAGACATACATTGGCAGGGTTACCAGGTTTCGCCATTCTGGGAAAACTTAGATAATGGAATGGAAATTTCATGGAGAAATGAAAATGACCTGAACCTTGAAAAATTCTGTCTGGAAGTGCTTTCTAATTTCGATTATTACAAAAATATTCTGGAAGCAGAAAAATGGTATCAAGTGATGTTCTACCTCATAACTGCTTACCGACAATCGGAAAAATACGAAGAAGCAAAACAAATTTACGAGCAAACCATCCGAAAATTTGAAGAAAGCGGAGATGAGCATAAAACTATTGTAAGTATTGTTTTGGATACGGCTATTGTGTATTTCAACTTTTTAATGGCTAAAGGTTTGCATAATCAAAGTCTTAGCTATGTAAGTGATTTATTTAGCAATCCGGCTTATCAAAAAATGCAAAGCGAAAAAGCGGAGAGTTTTAAATATTATTTTATGGCGCATGCCTATCTGGGTTTAAACGACAAAAACGAAGCTCAAAAGTATTTTAAACTGATTACGGAGAAATTTGCAAATACTCAATTAGCCTATATACGCGACGTAGTGAACGATGCTAAGAGTAATTTGAATATTATAAACGCGGGGCAGAACTTTGATGAGGTAGTTGTTGCGCTCTATAAAACTCAACCTAAAAGAATTTTTGACTATCCTTTAAAGGCAAAAGAAGAAAATGTCAAATATTTAAAGCAGATGTTGAATTTGGTTACCAATAATAAAATGCCTTCTTCATCTGCTTGGGTAGAGAAAGACATGTATATTGGTTTTGAGCTTAGAAAAAAGCGAACTGAAATTGAAGAGATATACGATTCGTTTTTTTATATCCATTTGAAATCTGAGGATTTAGGGATAAGGTACGAGCTCGTAGAGTGGCAGGATATAGAAAGTGGGTTTTTAGGTTTATCAAAAAAAATAGTACAGCGCAATGCCTTTTATGTAGGGTTCTATACAGCGTACGAATCAAATGCATCTGATACACGAACAGAATTTGAAATGGCATCAGAACACTTGCAACAAAAGGCACAATATTTATGGAAAGAATGGGTAAATAAAATGCATTATCTATAGGTTTTATATTGTTATTATTCCATTCTTTACAGCATAAATAACCAAACCTGCAATGTTTTTAGAACCTATTTTCTCGAACAATCTGGTGCGATAACCCTCAACTGTACGCACACTTAGAAACAATTTATCGGCAATCTCGGAATTACTGCATTCCTCGCAAATGAGTTTAAGTACTTCGATCTCACGTTCGTTTAGCTTGGCCTCTTTTTGATGCAAACGATGCATGAAATTTATGCCCAACAGCTCTTTTGCCATGGTTATCGACAGGTTGTCGTTAAAATAAAAGCCCTTTGCATGTACGGTTACAATAGCATCCAATATTTCTTCGGGTTCGGCATTTTTTAAAAGATAGCCCGAAGCGCCCAGGCGCATGGCGTCTAAAATATACTTATCCTCGTTGTGCATAGAAAGAACTAATATTTTAATTTCCGGAAAATGCTGGTGAATATAAGCTGTTGCCTGCATGCCATCCATTTCAGGCATTTTAATATCCATTAGAATTACGTCGGGTTTATTCTTGGTAATTTGATCAATTAGATCTTTGCCGTTTATTGCTTCTATAATTAAATTTAGTTCAGTATAATCTTCTAAAGTGAATTTTAGACCTTCACGGAAAATTTTATGATCATCAGCGATTGCTAAATTTATTAAGGCCATAGGTCAATTATCAAGTTTATTAATGTTTAAAGTAATAGTGGTTTGTGTACCTTTTCCAATTACTGAATGAGTTCTAATGTCGGCTTTTATTAATTGGGCCCGGCTTTGCAAATTTTTTAAGCCAAAGCCATGTACAATGGTGTCTTTATTAAAGCCGATGCCATTATCCTTAAAGTCCAGGCGGATCAATCCTGCTTCTTTACTTAAAGAGATGTCGATTTCCGAAGCTTGTGCATGTTTTATGGCATTGCCAAACAACTCCTGCATCATGCGGTAAAGTGTAATTTCTATTTCGGGTTTAAAACGTTCTCCATTTAAATTTTGGCTATAGTTTACCTCTACGCCAGTATTTTGCTGCACATAATTAGACAAATCTTTCAGTCCATCGGTTAGTCCAAAGTCGATTAAAACTGTGGGTAAAACATTATGAATAATGTTGCGTATTTCCTGTATACATTCGTCGGTTAATTTACGGGTACTGGCCAGCAAGGTTGATGCATTTTCGGCATTGCCCGATAATTTGGCGATGCGATGCAAGTTTAATTTGATGGCCGATAACACCTGTCCAACGCTATCGTGTAAATCAACAGATAAGCGTTTACGCTCGCTTTCCTGCGTTTCAAAAACTGCCTGCAGGAAGCTGTTTTGTGCTTCGGCTTGCATTTTACGTTTTTCTTCCTGGTATTTTAGCATTTTGCGCTGGTAAAGAATTACAAACAAAAACAAAAATACCAGCAGTAAAACTACCACTAGTGTACCAATAATAAGTACTTCGGCTATATCGTTTTCTGTGGTTTGCAAAATAAGGCAATTGCGAATAAAAGGTTAGCTATTATATTAATTATGGAGTGAATGGTCCAGAAATTTGAAGATAAAGATCCTAAAGACCTCATGAGCATAAATAGAAAAATATTGATGCTGCAATAAGATAAAACGCCGGCACTTATCCAAAACATGGGTTGCTTTTCCAGGCGAACAATCTCGGCCTGATCAAGTAATTGCCAAAAATAGAGTAAGGATAATAAGATTAAGGTTACGCTTAAAATGGTATTTCCGATAGAAGGAAATTTTAATAATCCTTCTATAAAAAATGCGTTGATAAAAATTAGCACCCCGGTTATTACAGAAAGCGCTAGTGAGAGTTTTTTTAACGCCAATTTATTAAATGCATGGAAATATATTAACGCATAAAATAGAACACTTACCAATATAAATAAATGAATTAAGGGCGCGTTGTTGGCGCGCCCTCCGCTGGTAATTAAAGTTATATTGAAGTGCCTCACCAAAAGCAAACTCAGATCGAACAAGCCTGAAACTATAAAAAATACGCCGGCAATTTTTTGCACTTTATTTAAGTGCTTATAGTTAAGTATTGCCGCTGCTATGGGCAAAAGCGCTGACAAGCTTGATAAGTTTTGCAAAAGGAGCTGCGGTGACATCGTTAATTCTTTAACTTTATTTGGTTAGTGCATTTTCAGGACAACCCGCACCTCCTGGGCATGGCGACGCTTGTTCGGCTATAGTGGGAGCTGCTGCTTTAAAAGACATGGCCATCATTGGTTTTTCTGGATCTGATGGAGTTATAGTTGGCACTTGCTCAGGTATTTGATCTATACCATCTTTATCACTACCTACCAAAATCAGGTGCTTTACACCATATGCACCAACAATCCAACGTAAAAAATTGCTTATCGCAACAAAAATACGCTGAATCCAGTTTAGCCTCACTTCATTGGCATAGTAGATGCGGATACCTAAGCATTCGGGCTGTTCAAGGATCTGTTGTAAAATCTGATTCCCAAAAAAATGTGAAATCGTTTCATTTGGGTTCATGATACGATAATTCTTTGTCCAGGCGGCAGCAATCTTTATATCGATAGGATCGCCTTCGGTACCATCAATCGGGTGTTGTCTGTTTTGAGTTTCCATTTTATAAGATTCGTTTAGTATGGTTTACTAAAATTAAATATTATTAACTGTATTTCAAGTGTTTAGTAACGATTAAGGCCCTTTTTTTAATAATTGCGTAAAAGCCACATGGCGTATGCGTATTAACACGCATGCAAAAATCCGTGCAAGCTACCTTGTCCATTGCTGGTATTCATCAGAACTTTAGTCTATCAAAAAAACAAATCTAAAGGCGCTCTTAGGATCATTTAATTGCCAAATAGATTTTGACTAAAAAAATAAAAAAATGGAAAATAAACATGAATCCTCAGAAATTCCCTGCTGTCCGGAATTGTTAAAAGACAGCAATTGTGATGTATTGGTTTTTACACGCACATTAAATTATCCATTGTCTATAAAAGGGCAGGAGAGGCAAACGGCCTTAGTAGCCCAACTATTAATCAGCTTTAAATTAAGCCGATGCACTATAGGTAATGTGCTGGGTGATCCGGTTTATACAACCACCTTGTTGCCTGGCGAAAAAGTGCGCCTGGTTACAACCGATAGAAGAAGCAAATTTACTTACGATGCCAGTACTCAGCTAAGTTATCGTTCTGAACAGATATCCGAAGAACAATACTTTATGAAAGCATCGCAAAGCTATTTTTCTGATATGGAAAACAATCAATCGGGAAATCAAAACAGCGAAAATAAAGACCATTGGGATTTTAGTGGTGGCTCTAGCAGTAGCATAGATATTAATCCGTTTAGCCCTGGAGTAGATTCTAATAGCAACTCTACCAAAAACCACAACAGTTCGTCAACGCTCGATTATTTAAACAGTCAGAGCAGCAATATGCGAGCTTCGGCAACTCAGGCTGTAAATGCTACGCAGAAAGCGCACTCTATTTCGATTGGCGAGGTAGCCACTAAAGTGCATGCCGAAGGTCAATCAGAAGATCATTTCGAATCTTCTTCCAGGGAGTTTTCGAATCCTAACGGTTGCCATGCCATCTCGTACTTTTTCTATCGGATGAATAAAAAACAAGTGGTGAAATTTGAATTGGTAAGCATAGAGAAACTGATTAGTGTTTCTGGAATTACAAATTTCGCTTTTGTAAACCCGACCATAACACCTGCTATGCGCGAAGAGGCTTTAAAAGAACTAAACAAAGAGCTAATTGCGACAGGTATTTTAGATGATAAAGGTGAAGTATCAGCCGCTTACCGCAAGAAATTTGAGTTTTCAATGGAATTCTCATTGCCTACGGCCGGCGTTATTGTAAAGGGCTGTTTGGACGAATGTAATACCTGCGAGCCTGCTGCAAGAGAACGCATCCATTTACAAAATGAACTTTTAAGAAGGCAAATAGAACTACTTGAAAAATCACAAGAATATCGTTGTTGCCCTAATGATTGTGATACAGAGAAAGATATTTAAGACGTGCTCTCCAAACTACACTCAGCATGCTAAATAGGGTAACGGCTGTAAGTCTGGGTGTATCTATAATCAAATAGCGGAGTAAGCCGAAAATCCGATAAAAGAGTAGGCTATTAAAATAATCAAAACTATGTATATTTCCATGCAAGGCAATTGGACCGTACGTGTTACGGCCAAAAATGCAACCTTTAAACAGCAGTTTGTAGTACAAGGTGCTACAAGTGGAAACGGCACTTATCAGGGTACAGTCGGCGCAGCCGATGTAGTAGTAACCGGTGCCATGTGGACGCTTAACATCCAACATAATCCGGGTACTGGTTTTCAGAATTCTGATGCCCGAATTAAATTTCCAACCAAAGTGGGCGGGAATTACCAGTTTCAAATTCAGTCTAATGACGGCGGAGGTGATCAGGATTTTGATGATCTGGTGCTTACCTGTTTTACCCCAGCCGGTTATCAGGATTATTTAGCCTATGGCCATGTGAGTACCTACAGCGGCCTTTGTCTTTATAATCCATGTTATCGCAGTCACTTTGTTATCGATAATATTTTTGCTTTCGAAAAAGCGTTAAAAAATCCTGGAATACGCGAAGTGATAGAGAAATATTATCCTGAACGTATTCCATCGGTTATTGTAAATCCAAATCCACCAGATCCGGGTCCGTTTAAACCCCTTATGATTAATTTAACGGACGACAGACAAACCCCGAGTCGTGTAGCTGATTTATTTAGCATCGAAAACCAGGAAAGGGCGATTGATACAAGGGCCGCCAGTTTAAAAGGCACTGAAAATATTTCATTAGAAAGCACCCTGAAATATACCAAGACCATACAATTAGATACCAATGTAAGTAATACGCTAAGTTCGGCCCGACGTGACATTGTTGGTGTTTTTGATAATGCCCGTTTTGGATGTAGCGTTGCTGATGGTAAAAATATCAGCTTAAATTTTGAAGAATACGACCGTACCGCTGCCGAAAAAGCAGGAAACCCCTACACTGGTAGCGGAGAGCGTAGAAATTTAGGCTTTGCCATTACCGATATGAATGGTAACTACATTTTTCATTATAAACATACGCTTACAGATATATTTGACGAACTGTTTGATTATGCCAGTGGCGAAGATCTTGCAGCGCAAGTGATGCCAGATCTGATTGTAAGTATCCCCGGATCTACTGTTGGAGCACCTGTTTTGTACGAAAGTGCCTGCTACTTTAATGTAAGCCGAATTAAGCGTATTGATATTTGTATCCCTGCATCGGTTATACCTAAACCTTTTAATTGTTTTAACGGCAATATGATTGGTTCACTAGGCAATGTAATTATAGGTGGCAACCAAAATAGTACTGCCAGTTTTGCCTTTGCTGCTATGGATAGAAATTCTGCGGCCTTAGATAACCACTTACATGCCGATGGCCGCATTAGCAGCCACAATGTTTTGGCAGGTTTGAACATAGATTGTGCAGCCTGGGCGGGTACAGTAGATGTAAAAGGTTGTTTGTATAATACACAAAGGAAAGCTAATGATCCGATAATTGCCTTTTATACCATTAGATATAGCAAAAACATGTCGGAACCTTTCAGTTCCTGGAATTACGTAACGGAAGGTTATATGGGCTATTTATTTCAGGGCTTTGGGTTAGATTTATTGCCAAAATTAATAGGTTCATACGATACTATACCGCTAAAAGTTGATGGCGGACCGGCAATTAAAGTGCCTTATTACTTAAACGTAGAAGCTCAAATTGAAGCAGGTATACCCTGGATACCCTATGATAAAAACCGTTTAATCCAATTAAATACGGCAATTTATCAGAGTACTGCACCCGGAACGGTTTATTTCCGTATGGACGGTTATGATGCTGCAGGAAACCATATATCTGGCGCTACAGATATGATTGCCATGTATATTGATAATAATTCTCTTGGCTTTAGCCTGGACAATGTTTGGTTTGATGCCGATGGTGTAAACATTGTAAAAGCAGAATGTAATTTGTATCGCATTAAAGAGGCCTACTTAAACACCCCGCTAAACGTTACATTTAAAGCTTGTGAAACCCATCCCAATTCTGTATTTCAGGATCATTATGATCTATCTATCGGAAAATGCGGAACCTCTGCGGGTTTTGAAGTAAAACGATTAGGAAGTTCATTGCCCGAACCAAGTATTTTACATGGTGATAACCCTACTAACAACGAGGCTCATAATTGTCCGGGCTATCGCGGTACGGCAGATGCAAGCAAGTTTGGAGACTCAAATTCGCACCAAATTACTTTTGTTCCCTTACCTGTTCCAACAGGAAAATGGCTTGAACCTACTGAAAGTTATGCAACCGTTTCTATTGGTTTAACGGCGTCAAAAAGAACAACCAATGGTTATGGGGCAGGTGCAAATGCCGGCAACTACATTGTAAGTGCTGGGGTAGCCATAGAACGTTTACCATAAACACAAAGCAATGACAGCTTATTTGTTTCTAATTTCTGTCCTTTCCGTTTGGCGTGTTACCCATTTAATACAAGCCGAAGATGGCCCTTTTGATGTAATTTATAAACTAAGAAAACTTGCAGGTAAAAGCTTTTTTGGCTCATTAATGGACTGTTTCTTCTGTTTGTCTATTTGGGTAGCACTACCAATAGGAATTTATTTCGGTAACAATTGGATCGAGAGCATATTGTTGGTCCTGTCGTTTTCGGCAGCGGCAATATTTTTAGAACAAATAATTATGAAAAAATCTAATTACCCTTAAAAACTAAAACTATGAACTGCTGCGGACAAAAAAGACAAGGTCTACAATTTAATTCTGCCATTGATACTTCTGCTTATAAATCAGAAACAGAAAATAACCTCACTACAACAGATCAAAAACCTACTTATTTTCGATATAACGGCAATAGCGAATTGCAAGTGAGAGGGATTTTTCACATAACATATACATTTTCTGCTCAAAGACGTCAATTTCTGGTACACTCAGAAGATGTTTCTATAATGAGGGGTTATGCAGATTTAACAGAGGTAAGGGAACCCTAACTTTCGCTTTTATGTATTACAGATTTCTATGGGGCGTAGACGGTATGTAGATGCTTTTAGTGATTTGTGTAGGTGTTTTGTAGACAGCTAAACCTTGGAAATCAATTCCAATGTTCAGAATTTTGTACTTATCAAATTCTATTCATTCTTCTATTATTAGCTAATCCGAGTATGCAATTACCGTTTATTGAGATCATAGAATCTGTAACCCCCGATCCGAACATGTTGATGTGGAAGTTTGCAGATGGGGACAAAGAAATAAAGAATGGTGCAATATTAACCGTTCGGGAAAGCCAGTCTGCATTATTTCTGAATGAAGGCCAGCTGGCAGATGTATTTTCCGCTGGAAAATATAAACTGGAAACAGAAAACATTCCGGTGCTGACACGTTTGAAAGGTTGGAAATACGGTTTCCAAAGTCCTTTCAAGGCTGATGTTTATTTTTTTAATACGCACCAGTTCATCAACCTCAAATGGGGAACACCAGCGCCAGTGCTAATGAGAGATAAACAATTTGGACAAGTGCGTGTCCGTGCTTTCGGCTCGTTCAATCTCCGTATAAAAGAAGTAGGAAAATTCTTTAAAGAATACGCAGGTACCTATCCTCGGCTAACCATTGCCGAACTGGAATGGGGAATTCGGGACTTCATTGCAGCAAAATTTGCGGAAGTGCTGGCACAGGCAGGCATTGCAGTGATAGATGTGGCGGGAAATCTCTCCGCTTTGAACGAAAAGGTGCAGCCGCTTATTCAGCCTTATTTTAGCCAACTCGGACTGGAGGTAACCAACTTTCTGATCGCCAGTGCTACGCTGCCAGAGGAGGTGCTAAAACATTATGATACTGTTACCGGCATGAATATGGTAGATGATATGAACAAATTCTCTCAATTCAACACGGCTAATGCTATCGGAAAAGACCATACTGCTTTGAACGACGCAGCTAAACAGGCAGCTGCACTTTCAATGATTTTGAATCACCAGCAGCAGCCTGCTAGCCAGCCCCAGCCTACGGATGATATCACTACCCGCTTGAAGAAGCTGAAGCTGCTTTTTGATGAAAAACTGATTGATGAAGCAGAATATGCTACTAAGAAAGAAGAGCTGCTAAAACTCCTGTAGATATGGCAGAGGAAGAAAAGAAAAAGACGCTGACCTACGTGGAAAAGCTGAAGCAACAAGCCCTTTCCCAAACGAATTATGGAGGAGAGATACCGGACAAAGCAGCGCGGATGGAAATACGTGATTGCCCTAATTGCAGTGCCGGCAGGGCCTACCGCGATGGTTTGACGAATTGTGCGTATTGTGGGTTCCGCTTCATGGATAGTAAATTGACAGACGGTATTCATATAAAGAAAGACAATAATTCATAATGGAAGAACTGTTAAGGCAAACACAAGAACGATGGTTTGTTTTTCTGGAAAAGCTGGAAGTAAGGATGGGAGAGATGTGTAACGCTGCCATTCCGGAGCTGAAAGCGATTTTCAAAGAGGATCAGGACCCGTATAAAAGAGCACACGGCCGCATGCTGGCAGGGTTGCTGGGCCAGTTACGCCGGATGCAGGACCAAGCAAATGAAGTAAAAGAGGATAAGATTCTTGGTCTGATATATTCATCAGGGGTGTTTACATCGAACGATTTCAGAGAGGCCTGTTTCAACCGCCATTATGCTTTTGAAAAGCGATGTCACGATTATACTTCATTGTTACGCGAAGCTGCCGGTCAACAGGATCTGGAGGCATTTTACCAGGAGCAACTAGCTTCATTTGCGTTAATAAAAGACCAGTTCACCTGTAAGCAATGCGGAGGAAAAATAGCGATCTCCAAAATGTTCTTCATCGCAACGTATGTGACTTGCTTGTATTGCCAGACACAGAATACCTTTATGCCGTCCAGCGGTGCGCAGATGGTTTTGCATAATGCACGCAGCCTTGCCGAACAGCGTACTGCACATTTGTTAAAAATCTATGAGGAACGGCAGCCTAAAGATCCTGCATTATACCAGCAATATCTTCGTGCAATGTTTGACCAATGGAACCAAATTACCCCAGATATGGAAGAAGAAAATGAAAAGTTCTATCTCCGCCTGCTAAAAGATAATAGCATTAATCATTTATAAATATTATTATGTCGAACAATCCATTATTAGAACCCATTCATGGGATTAGCCTCGAAGATTACAGTGCCGCATGCGCCAAACTGGGAAGCGGTTTGAGCGAAGAAGCAATCGCAAAAGTGCTCGGGGTAGAATTACCGGTATGGCAGGAAGCCAACCTGCTCTGGCCAGAAAGAATGAAGCAGGATCAGACTTATGAGATCATGACGCTGTTTGGCCAGTATTTTGCTCAAGCAGGGCAACATCCGAAGTTTAGCAACGCAGTAAACGGCGGTGCTGAAGATGCAGGATATACAGCACAAATAAAAGCAGATAAAGATTTCTACCAGGAACTGGAAGTAGCCCGAAATGTGGCATATGAGTATGGACTGGACGGTGCCCAGTGGATTGCTGATAAATACGGTATTACTCTTGGAGATTTCCAGATAGCTGCTTCCAAATGGAACACGCAGATCCATGCTGAGATCCAGGCAGATTTTCAGGAATATACCCAGAAACAGGATGCTTATAATGCAAAGTACAGACAAATGTTTGCATCAGCCCAGGGTGGAAATGTAGCGGATGACATAACATTCTAAAGTAATGTTCTCGTAGTAGAATTCTTATCTTGCAACTAGCTGAAAACAGCTAGTTGCAAATGACTTTTTACAGCTATTGCAGTAAACATTTTCTGACCGTAATTTCGACTGCCTGGATACATCCGATGGTTTTCAACAACCAAGTCATGAATAAAAGAATACTAAAAGTACTATCGGTAAAATTACTGCTCTTGTTGTTCAGCCATATGGCTTACGCACAGAAGGCGCCGGAATGGGTTCTTCCTGCTACTCCTTTTAATGAAGCTGAAACTGCAAGGTTGATGGAAAAGGGAACAGCTACCATACAGGGAACTGCTACATTGAAGAAAAAAGGCAAGGATAATTTTGGTGTTAAAGGAAGTCAGATCCTGTTGTTTCCGGTAACGCCATATTTTATGGAGTTTCTGGAGCTGAAGAAAAAATTTAATAGCCGCAAAAAGCAGGCTACCATGAGTAGTGTTGCATTTACTTACCGGGTGGAGGGTAGATTTGTCGATGACAAGGGGACCTTTCGGTTTACTGACCTGAAACCGGGAAAATATTACATTATCAGCTGGATTGCCTTTGCGAGACAAAAAACAGTTGCTGTTCAAACCGGTACCAGTACCTCATATAATGTTTATGGATATGTTTTAGGCTCATCACCAATTTATGAGGACTACCAGTATGATGTCTTTATTGAAAACGAAATCAGTGGGTTTGTGGACGTAAAGGATGCAGGTGCAGTAATGAATGTGGTTGTTCATAATTAAATCAGGAGGAAAACCGATGAAAAAAGAACATTTATTTTTATGCATAATGCTTTTGTGGGGCATGGTATCATTCAGTGCTATTGCTCAAACTATAAAAATACCCGATCCGAATTTTAAAAAGCAACTTGTTATTCTTGGGGTAGATCTTAATGGAGATGGAGAAATTCAGCTGTCTGAAGCACAAAAAGTAACAAAGCTAAATGTAGATCAGGCTGGTATAAGTTCATTGATAGGTATTAAAAGTTTCGCAAATTTAAAAGAGCTTAGCTTTTGGAATAATCAGGTAAAAGTGTTGGATCTTGAAGGTATGAAAAATCTGGAAGAGATCTTTGGTTATAACAATCAGATCCAGAACATGAACCTGAGAGGATTAACCAACCTAAGGACTTTATATGTTCATCAGAACAAAATCAGTACACTAGACTTAACCGGACTGCTGAAGCTTGAAGAGATAAAAATGCACGACAATGCACTGTATAAAGTCGATATTCCTAACCTTCCAAAGCTGGTGCACATCGAGTTTCAGAAAAATACATTAAATGAGTTTAAAGTGTCTGGATGTGCTGCTGTGAAATTAATCAGACTGAGCGAGAATCAGTTATCGAAACTAGACTTTAGTCAGTTTAAAGAACTTGAGGAGTTGTCTTTGAGAGATAATCCCTTAGTTTCTCTTTATGTTTCCGGCCTGAGAAAGCTTAAGTTGTTAGACTGTTCTTACACTTATTTAACAAATGTTAATATGAGTGGAACAGTAAGTTTAAGCAAAATCGACTGGTAACAATCGGTTGAGCATTTTAACAGTAATGCTAATTAATTTCTTTCTGAAATTGTAACCTGACAGCAGTACGCTTTTTTCATTATTAATTTGAGAGACACTGTTACAGATAGTTACGGTAAAAACCGGGTGTTAAATTTTATGCTATTTTATTTGCATTTTAAGAATATCTAATTATATTTGATATTATATGAATACGTATTCATAAATTTATACATTTACATAGACAGATTGAATTGAGTAAAAAGCATAGTACATCACAAGACGTAGCCGAATTGGCGGGAGTTTCACAAGCGACAGTATCAAGGGTTTTTGCGGGCGGAGCAATTGTTTCGGAGAAAAAGAAAAAGAAGATACTGGAAGCTGCTGAAGCGCTGGGCTATCAACCTAATGCCCATGCGAGAAGTCTGATTACCAAAAGGACCCGCATGATAGGGGTGGTGATGCGTAATATCCGAAATCCTTTTTATTCCGCAGTGCTTGAAATATTTCATAACCGCTTGTCGGCCTTAGGATATCATCTCATATTTATCAATTCAACAAATGAAGAGATCCAGGAAAAAGAGATCAGCCAACTGCTTGAATATAATGTTGAAGGTGTAATTATAACAGATGCGTTGCTGTCATCATCGGCTGCCTTAAAATTTAAGCGAAGTGAAATAGCTGTTGTTTTGTTTAACCGTTATACGGAGCAAGCTGGAAGTAGTTCTGTATTTTGCGACAATTACTTGGCTACTAAGCAGATAGCTGCCTATTTGGTAGAGTTGGGACATAAGTCTTTTGCTTTTATATCTGGTCCTTCTGATACCTCTACGACTTTAGATAGGCTTAAAGGTTTTGAGGAAGTATTGAAGGAAAGAAACATTGATGAGTTTATGATTGAGTCTGGTAATTACACCTATGAGAGTGGCTTCAAATCTGCACAGGAACTAATGACAAAGAATAAACACATCGATTGTGTCTTTTGTGGCAATGATATTATTGCCCTGGGGGCAATGGATGCCATTAGGGTAATAGGGTTGAGGATACCGGAAGATGTTTCGGTATTTGGATTTGATAACATCAGGATGGGCGCCTGGCCTTCATATTCGTTGACGACCTGGGAGCAGCCTGTAGAAGAGATGATAGACGGCACAATAGAGATTTTGTTAAACGAGATAAAAGACAATACCGCTAAACCTAAAACATTGATGTTTAAAGGACATATGGTGGTTAGAAATTCAGTTAAAAAGAAATAGCCTGGCTATTTTTTTGATATATTATGAATACGTATTCAAAAAATAAATACACAAATAGACCGATGAAAAAAACCTAAATAAATATCAACTTTTCAACCAAACCCACTAAACCATGCAACTTTTTACCAAACCAAAATTACCGCCATGCAGCGCTTGCTGTGTGCTTGTAAAATCAACAGATGACCTTGTTGTATTGCGACAGGGATTCACATTGTTGTTGTTTCTATTTATTATTTCATTTTCACTGATCGCTAAAGCCAGTGGCCCCAGATTGCCATTACCTGAAGACTCTTTTGTGCTTAAAGGGATAGTTGTTGATGAAAATGAAGAGACTTTGCCCGGAGCCACAGTTCGTGTTAAAGGGACGGCCAGCGGTGTAGTCACAGATATAAATGGAAAATTCCTGCTCGAGATAGGGAGTGAACAAGACTCTATAATTGTGAGCTTTGTTGGATACAAGAGCAAGACCCTGCGGGTGGGCAGTAACAGAACGATTACTGTTAAATTGGAACCGGATGAGAGCCGACAAAAATTGGATGAGGTGCAAGTTGTGGGATATGGATCCCAAAAGAAAGTCAATCTGGTTGGTTCCATATCTACCGTTTCAGTTAAGGATATCCAGAAGTTTGCCACTCCATCTTTAACCAATGCAATTGGTGGCAAGTTGGCCGGAGTGATGACCCGTCAGTCGTCTGGACAGCCCGGATATGATGCCGCCAGTATATTTATTCGTGGTCAGATCTCGCAGAGTGGATCGAACAAACCGCTTGTGGTTATAGATGGTATAGAACGGGATCTGCAGGATTACTGGACCACATTGAACGTTCAGGAGATAGAGAGTTTTTCAGTTTTAAAGGATGCGTCTGCCACTGCTGTTTATGGTAGCAGGGGAGCAAACGGTGTCATTCTGATCAATACTAAAAAGGGAACTGTAAGTAAACCAAGAGTGAACTTTAGATCAGAATCCGCAATTGTAACTCCTTTGCGGGTGGAGGACAATATAAATAGTTTTGACTACGCCACATTAATAAATGAAAATAGGATACGAACAGGGCAGGCACTTGCTTATTCTGATGTGCAGCTGCAAAAATTTAAGGACGGCTCTGATCCTTACCTTTACCCTAATGTAGACTGGTATGATGTAATATTTAGAAAGCACACCAGCCAAACCATTAATAATTTGGGTGTTTCCGGTGGAAGTGAAGCAGTTAAATACTATGTTAATTTAGGATATACCTCTCAGCAGGGAAGTTATAATGAAGAGGCAGGAAATGTTTATAAAACAAATGCGGCACTGAACAGATATAGCTTCAGATCCAATGTTGATATTAAAGTTGCAAAGAATATTGATATGAGTTTGGGTCTGTCGGCAATTATTTCAGGTACAAATTATCCTGCATATGACGCCGACGGCGTCCTGTTTTATCTGAAGCTCACCAATCCAATGATCATGCCTTTTAAAAATCCTGACGGCTCTAATTCCGGGGCAACGGGTGATTTGATCATCAATCCATGGACAAGGATTACCAAATCAGGATACACCCGGCAGAGTTACAATACAACAATTAGCAATCTTGGACTTAAGTGGGACTTATCATCAATAACTCCCGGTCTCTCTGTAAGGGGATTGGCTTCATTCGATGTAGTTGATATTACGCAGAATGTGCGGACCCAAAGCCCTGATGCATTTCGCTACGAGATTATAAATGGTCTTGAAAAATATACCCGTACCAGTACCGAAAGTGCTTTGGCACTTAGTAACCGATACGAAACCTATAGGACAATGTATGGGGAAGTTTCTTTAAACTATGACCGCACGTTTGGAAAACACAGCATCTCCGGATTGCTGTTAGGAAATAAGAAGGATGCACAAAACGTCGCTACTTCAAATTCCATCGACAATTTACCTGAACGACGGTTAGGGCTTATCAGTCGGGTAACTTATAATTATGATACCCGCTATTTAATTGAACTCAATGCCGGTTATACCGGTTCGGAAAACTTTAAGAAAGGAAAGCAATTTGGCTTGTTCCCGTCTGTAGGAGCAGGATGGATTGTCTCTAACGAGAAGTTCTGGAATAAAGATGTAATCAACAGTCTTAAAATAAGGGGTAGTTATGGAAAGGTCGGAAATGATCGAATTGGAAACCCGCTGCAGCGCTTTATTTTTCTATCTACATTTAACAAAGGGGCAACAGGATACGAATTTGGTAATGGGCAGACTTACAACCCTGGTGGTCTCAGTGAGCTGCGTATAGGGAATGAGGATGTGACCTGGGAAAATGCTTATAAAACAAATGCAGGATTTGACCTGGAGCTATTTAATGGGAAATTCACCTTAACTGCCGATGTATTTCATGAACGAAGAGAAGATCAGTTATTGTTAAGGGCAACAATACCTACTTACACTGGTTATCCGGGTGGTACGGTTCCTTATGCAAATTTAGGGGTTTCCACAAATAAAGGAGTGGAAGGTAATTTACAGTTAAGAAATACGACTAAGGGAGGGTTCTACTATTCTTTTTTAGCTAATTTCTCTTTTGCGAAAAGTAAGATAATTGAAAATGACCAGCCTCAGCAGTTGTATCCGTGGCAAGAGCTAAGAGGACATTCAATAGGTGCTAATTTGGGTTATGTTGCGCTTGGATTGTTTAAAGACGCGGCAGATGTTGCAAACAGCCCAAGTCAGGCAAATTTGGCCGGAGGTGTTACCAATTATGGACCCGGTGATATTAAATATAAAGATTTAAACAACGACGGAATAATAGATATTGCCGACAGAACTGTTATTGGTGAATTTAGCGGATCGTTTCCTCAGATCATGTACGGTTTTGGCAGCACGCTGGGCTACAAAGGCTTTGATATCAGTATCTTTTTTACCGGAGCCGCCAACAGGGATTTCTTTTACGGTCAGGGATATACTACCTGGGCATTTCAAGGTGCAGAAGGGCTGTATAATGTACAGCAAAACTATTTTGATCAGCGCTGGATTCCGGGAGGTGATAATACAAATGCAAAATATCCCGGTATCAGAGCAAATAGTACAAACAACTATATCGGTTCTACTTTATGGAAAGAGAGTGGTAACTACCTGCGGATCAAAAATGCAGAAATTGGTTATACACTATCAAGCAAGTTTACAAAGAAAATCTCCCTAAGTAACGCTCGAATATTTATAAACGGAACCAATCTGGCTACCTGGGATAACCTGAAAGTTATTGATCCTGAATCTGATTTTGGTTCTGGCAGACATCCCATAAATAAGACCTACAATTTCGGCTTAGAGGTTACTTTTTAATTTTTATTAAACTAAAGTTAGATATCATGAAAGCAACTATAATATTATTTTTTATCACCGTCCTGCTTCTTACAGCTCCTTCATGTAAGAAAGACTTTTTGAATAAGACTCCGGATGGGGACATCAATATTGACCAGGTTTTTTCCAATCCTGTTTTCGCTGAACAATTTTTAACAAATACATATTCCCATTTACCAAGAGAATTTGTATTTCCTGATAATGGAAATGGAGTTTCGATGACCAACACCTTTACCGGTGCTGCCGATGAGATGGAGCAAGGGCACGAGCCTTCTTATTGTAACAGAATGAATGATGGGACATGGAGCATAGACAATGCTACCAATGTTCAGGATGGTTGGTCAAACAGTTATCAAGGCATCAGAAAGGCAAATATCTTTATTGAAAATATCGATAAGCTTCCATTAACAGAACTGGTGACCCAAGATAAAATCAACAAATGGAAAGGGGAAGCTATCTTTTTAAGGGCCTATTATCATTTTCTATTGATCAGGATGTATGGACCTATACCTATTATTGATAAATCAATTCCTATAAATGGCGACTTTTTAGCGGAAACAAGACAACCTATATATAAATGTGTTGATTTTATTGTAAACGAGTGTAATAAGGCAGCAGAAATGTTAAATGTTCGTGTCCCAGCAAGTGACGATAGTCAGTTTGGCAGACCCACTAAAATTACTGCATTGGCATTAAAAGCACGTGCTTTACTATTCATGGCTAGTCCATTATGGAATGGGAACGCAGATTATGCTGATTTGAAACAAGATGGTGTCAGATTGTTTCCGGATTTCGCTGCTGAGAGATGGAAAACTGCTGCGACTGCAGCTAAGGCCTGCATAGATCAGGCAGAAGCTGCAGGTCATAAACTGTACAAATCTGCTACAAACGATCCTATTCTTAATTATCAGGAGTTGTTTTATGTCAATTGGAATGACGAGGTCATTTGGGTAAGAACGATGGGGGGATACCTGGATCTGGATGTTTATAGTGAGCCCAGAGGAATGCCGGGAACAGGTTTTACATTGAACGCGCCAACACAAAATATTGTTGACGATTATGAGATGGCCAATGGTGAGCGTCCTATCCTGGGATACAATGCTGATATGACCCCGATAATCAATCCTGCATCAGGTTATGTAGAAACAGGTAATACAGCTACCGATAATCCAAATTATGTTGTAGGTACCCGCAATATGTATGTAAACAGGGAGCCCCGGTTTTACGCCAGTATCATGTTTACCGGCCAAAAATATAAACCGGATCAAAGGAGTCCACTAAACGATCCGTTAAAGTTTTGGAAAGGTGCTCCGGACGGAAGGGCTACTAATAATGCAGGTAATTACAGTGAAACTGGATACCTGATGAAAAAGTTTGGTCATCCGAGCTACAAAAGGAACGGGAATACCGGTCCTAGAAAAACCTGGATATTATTTCGGTTAGGAGAGCAATATTTAAATTATGCCGAAGCACTTAATGAATCTGATGGCCCGATAGCTGATGTATACAAATATGTTAATCTGATTAGAAACCGTTCTGGTCTCCCAAATTTACCATCAGGATTATCAAAGGATGAAATGAGGGAAAAAATATGGCACGAACGGCGTATAGAGCTGGCTTTTGAAACAAATCGATATTTTGATACCCATAGATGGAAGACTGCTGAAGCCATCGATAGCAAAAATGTATACGGCATAGATGTGAATGGATTGGATTATAACATGTCAAGCGATGCATTTTATAAAAGAACTGTTGTCGAAGCTAGGGTGTTTACAGATAGACATTATTTGTGGCCAATACCTCAATACGAAATTCAAAAAAATATAAAACTGACTCAAAATCCGGGTTGGTAAAACCCAGTTAATTTTCTTAAAAATTGTTTATGAACAGATTAATTTTCAAAGGACTTATACTTATCGGATGCTGCTTTGTTTCAGCAGATTTAGGTGCTCAGGAATTGTACGATTTACCTGAGGGTAAAGAAACCCGTTGGGTTAGCCTGGAAAATCCATCTGCCGAAAAGGGTAGAGGCGCTTTGGAAAATAAAGGTGCAAAAGGGCGTGCCAGTGTCTGGGTAGGCCCGGGTGAAAAGATCATGCTAATGGATTATAACGGATGTGGTATCATAAACCGGATCTGGATGACCATTATAGATAGAAATCCGGAAGCCCTCAGGTCGATAAAACTTGAAATGTATTGGGATAATGCCGATAAGCCTGCCGTTTCTGTACCCCTGGGAGACTTCTTTGGTATTGGTTTAGGAAGGATGACTACTTTTCAAAGCGCTTTATTCAGCAGCCCGGAAGGTAGGTCTTTTAACAGTTATGTGCCAATGCCGTTTACCAAACATGCCCGAATCGTACTGGTTAATGAGGGCAGACAAAAGCAACTTTTGTTTTATGATGTGAATTTTACCAAACTTAAAAAGCACGCTAAAAAAATTGCTTATTTCCATGCTTACTGGAGCAACAGCGCTGCGGCAGGATTGGCTGAAGATTTTGAAATATTACCACGTGTCAAAGGTGAGGGACGTTTTTTGGGAACCAATATCAGTGTGATTACCGATAATGTTTACGGAACTACCTGGTTTGGAGAAGGAGAGGTAAAAGCATATCTGGACGGAGACAATCAGCATCCTACTCTTGTTGGTACCGGCACAGAAGATTACATAGGGTCTGCCTGGAACCTTGGTCCTTTTTCACAGCTGTATCAAGGTGCACCCATAGTGGATAAGGAAAAACAACAATATGCATTTTATCGATATCACATTCCTGATCCTGTTTATTTCAATGCTGATTGCAAGGTTACCATTCAGCAAATGGGCGGGGGTGGCCGGGACCTCATCAGGGGTATTGCAAAAGCAGGCGGTAAAGTAAAACCAATATCGGTAATGACCCAGAAAGGAATGGTCAAACTGATGGAAGAAGCGGGATTTCCAGATATCAATGATGATAAGTTTCCTGCCGATGAATGGGTTAATTTTTATAGGGTAGATAATTACTCCGCCACTGCGTATTTTTATCTTGATAGCCCTCAGAGCAATTTACCTGCGCTTGCACCCCTTGAACAACGATTGAAAGGAATTAAAAACAATAAATAGTATGAATTGGAACCAACCGGATATCTGGATCGTTATTAGTTACTTAATTTTAATGTTTGCGCTTTCTCTTTGGCACAGACGGTTTTCCTCTGCTAATCTGGAGAATTTTTTCCTTGGCGGTCGCAAAATACCAGGATGGTTAAATGGAATATCTTATACTGCCGCATTAGTCAGCCCTGATGCAGCCACTGGATATGGTGGATTGGCAATTGTAACTGGTTCGTTTATTTCCTGGTGGTATTTGAGCCGTTTTGGTTTAGCCTTGTTCCTTGGGGGGGTGCTTTTTGCCGTATTCTGGAGAAGATTAAACCTCTTTACTTCATTAGAGTTTTATGACCTGCGGTTTCCTGCAAAACCTGCCGCTGCTATGCGTTTGTGGATCGCAATAAGAACCTCGTTAATTGCTATGCCGGCGTGGACCGGCATCACCTTGTTGGCCGCTTATAAGATCATGGGGCCAGCATTCGGTATAACCAAAGAGGAAACCATGTATCTGGTTGTACCGATCTCCTTTCTTTTTGTTTTCTTTTCAGGGTACAAAGGGGTAGTCATGTCCAATCTGATTCAAATGGTGATCTTCTTTGTCGGTACAATTACGCTTGCGTGGCTTACTTTAAACCATTTTGGTGGCCCTCAGGCAATGACGGCTACATTGAACCAAGCTTTTGGTACCACACATCCCGAAATATTACAGATGGTGCCCCCATTAAATCATGATGTGTTTCCAATTGCTGCAGGCATGGCCTGGTTATTTGGTCAGAGCATTGGCTATGGCGGGGATGCTGCACCAATGGGTGGAGCAATGGAAGGACAGCGTATTCTTTCAACGAGAACTCCAGCAGAAGCCCTAACAATGTATGTGGTCACTGCAATTAGCATGTTTGTACTGTTGCTGCTCGTTACCTTACCAAGTATTTCAGCAGCGGTTCTGTATCCTGAGTTAAGAGCATCGGGGGCAGACAGAGAACTTGTGTATGGTCGGTTAATGAAGGATATGTTACCTGTAGGCGCCATGGGTTTGTTGGTTGCAGCTATGATGGCTGCAACAATGTCTACAGTTGGCGATAATTTGAATTTCGGTAGTCAGGTATTAGTGAGTGATATCTATAGACGGTGGTTTGTGCGTTCGGCCAGCGAAAAGCACTACCTGTTAATTGGTAAAATTGGTATGTTGATCATCCTTTCTCTCGCAATGGCAGTTGTATTTAATGTTACCATTATTACCGATGTGGCTATAGTTATGCTGCAGTTGAGTGCCGCTGAACTACCGGCAAACTGGGCGCAATGGTGGTGGTGGCGGTTTAATGGTCCTGCGCGCGTTGCTGCATCTTTTGGCGGAGCAGGTATCTTTTGCATTGTTGTGCTTGGGCCAAAATTATTGTTGTGGTCAGGCTTTTCTTCAGCACAGAAATTGATCCTGCCATGGTACTGGCAAACCATATTGGTGATGGGGCTAACAATCCTATTATGGATCACCGTTGCACTGTTAACTAAACCTGATCCGGATCAATTACTAAATAATTTTTACCAAAGAGCTAAACCGCTTGGTTTTTGGAAGCCTTTCCGGAAACTGAACAAAAATGTATTATTGAAGAAGCCGGAATTACAGCCAATATTCAGAGGGATAGGTATCGCTGTTATTGGATTTGCAGCAACCTGCCTGCTGATTTCAGGTCTTACCGAAGCTTGGTTTGGTCGCTATAACTGGGCAATGGCTGAGCTGATCGGCGCTGTTATTCTATTTATTGCCTTCAAAAAAACATCATCGGCTTACCTGGATTTTCTTTCGGCACGTTTGGAAGATGATCCTCAACATATTAATCAAAACACATAAATAAAATAATGCTATGAAAGTAAAGACAGCATTTCCCGCAGACGGGAAACACGTATTATACCTTGGTGACTGGGTTTTTCACGTCGGACCGATGTTTATTGAAACACCTTTTGGTACCGAAACAAAAGATGCCGACCTGCATTTCTATGGTGAACGTATGGTAGAGGCACTTGAACATATAACAGAAGTTACAAGTTTAGCCAATTGGGAATTATATCGTTTAGAACCCGGAAAATTAGAGGAATATTTAAAACACTCTGAATGTCTGGTTATCAGTGATGTGGAAGCCAAATGTTTTCACCTTTATCCGAGCTTTTTTGATCGTTCCCGCCGTGAAAATAAAATTGTAACCTTTCCCGATCGCTTAAACATCATCAAAGAATGGGTGTATAATGGCGGTGGCTTGATGATGCTGGGAGGATGGCTATCCTTTAGCGGTGTACAGGCCAAATCAGGATGGGGAAGGAGCTTACTTAATAGTGTTTTGCCAGTCGACTGTCTGTTGGTTGAAGATCTGGTAGAATCCTCTGCCGGGTTTACCGCTGAAGTTGTTAATCCTGAGCATCCCGCCGTAAAAGGTTTGCCGTGGGATAAATTTCCTCCGATTTTTGGATACAATGAGGTGTCTGCCAAACCAGATGCAGAGATATTGGTAAGGGTTAAGGAAACCGGTCACCCTCTGGTAGTGGCAGGAGAATATGGAAAAGGCCGCCTATTTACTTATATGTCAGATCCAGCTCCTCACTGGGGCATTAATTTCGAATTATGGGAAGGTTACGATGCCTTCTGGCAGCAGGCTTTGAACTGGGTAAAAAAGCAAAAATAAGTATGATGAGTAAAGAGCTGTTATTTGCGGGCGCTACCGTTGCTGATATTACTCCACCACTTGAGGTAGGATTACTTACTTCTTCCGTAAATGGAACTTACGAGCCTTTTGCATCAATAAGAACACCTTTATATGCAAGAGTACTGGTCGTGAAAAATAGCGGAGAAATGATTGCTGTAGTTTGCCTTGATCTTCTTGCGCTAAATGATACTTCCGTTGGCGGATGGGATAATTTTAAAAGTGAAATAGCCAGTGCTATTTCTGCGGACAGGGTGATCCTGACTTGTACCCACACCCATAATGCGCCGGAATCTGTTGCCTTGTCTGATTTGTACCTAACGGATATTTACAAGGATTGGTTAAGGAATGTACAACACAAAATTAAAGGAGCAATAGATAAGGCTATATCATTGCTAAAGCCATGCAGGGTATTTATTGGCTTAGATACCCTGGCTGGATATAGTATGCAGCGACGCATTCCTACCCCGGGTGGCGTTATCATGTCAGATTCTATCCAGCCTATTGCTCCTGAATTATTAGAAAGAGAACCCGTAGACAGAAGAATTCACAGTATCCGTTTCAAAGATGAATTGAACAATGTAATTGCCACACTAGTACATGCGGTTTGTCATCCTGTCCATGAAATGTGTATGCCACATCTATCAGCCGAGTTTCCAGGAGAATTATGCTTTGCCTTGGAAGAATCAGAGGAGAATGGTATTGCGCTATTTTTAAATGGCGCTGCCGGAGATATCAATCCGCCTACAGTTTCCTGTGGTCCGGATTATGCTGTGAAACATGGAAGAGCAATTGCTAAAGTTGTAGAAAATAGTGATCCCGAAATGATAGCTAGCCTGCCTTTCGCTTTTTTTAATCGTGCCAGGAAATTCTCTATTAGACCCGGAAGTAACATGACCAACGGAAATGATGCAATGGCAAGATTAAGCGCTATAAGGCTCGGCTTAGTGGCCATTTTATTCTTGCCAGGAGAGCCTTTTACCCAAATCGCCTACGAAATCGAACAAAATTCACCTTTTAACCAGACTATAATAGTGGCGTACGCAGAAAATAACATAGGCTATATTCCTACTGCGTTGGCCTTACAGCAAGGTGGATATGAAGTTGGGCCAGGTAAATGGTCATTTTTAGAACCCGGTGCAGAGAATATATTAATAGCAGAAGCGCTGCAGCTGCTAAAAGAACTTTATACTAATTGAGCATGCATTTTCTTTCATCCCAAAATAAAAAACCACTCAAATGAAACTAAAGAAAATTTTTAAACCCGCCTGTTTATTTCTGACAGTGATGCTGATCATCAATTTCCAAAGTAAAGGCTTAACGAAAAGCAGCAACCTCTTCTTTTACGGGAATATAAAGAACGATCTATATCTGCTGCTGAAAAGAGAGGGGTATATCCTTAAAAGATTTAGTACACCTGGTGCTGCTGTCAAAGCGGCTTCCAGAGGGTCAGGGGTGCTTATTGTCGCAGATAACTACCCGCAGATAGATCCCGCCAACCGCATTACCGCTAAAATTTTAAGTGAAGCAATGCAAAAAGGACTAAAACTCTATGTAGAGTATCCGACCTCTTTCCCCGGACTAAATATTCCTTCTGAAGCATTGGAAACTAACCTGGAAAGGGGCGTTATTACCAAAGATGTGTTTGCTGCTCCTCTAAAAAATATGAGTTTAGTGGGTATTCATAATTGCCACGTATTACCAGTGCAGGCTAAGGATCCCTTAATTGTATTGGCAAAGGTGGTTGGTTTTGATAAAGCTGAATATGGTCTGGAAAATACAAAAGCATATCCACTGCTTTTTAAACATAATAACAATATCATGATAAGTATGACTGGGCTGAGTAATTTTGAAAGGGGGCGCTATGGTCCCACGGATGCAATACAGAGTGTGTTGAAATTCATTATTTCACATTTAACTTCCCATTCGGACGTCACTATAAAATATTGGCATCAGGATGTTAAACCAATGTTTGAAAGAAGGGAGATTTTATCTGCGGGGGCACGGTTAAACAGCGTTAAAAAAGGTGCAGACTGGTTCTACAAGGGAAGATTTTTTCCGGATAAAAGTTGGTCGTCAGATGTGTCAAAATATGGAAGTGACGGTACAAAGCCTACAGGTCCTCCCATAAGTCAGTCGAGAATTAATGGTGATGGGAAATTGGGTGTTTTGGAGGGACACATCTCGACGATTTCTTATAAGGGGGATCAGGGATATCGTTATTGGATGCGGGCAGATGTACAGGGAGAGGTCGCGATGACTTTAGCTGCTGCAGGGAAGCTTTTCAATAATCAGGATTACAAGGATAAGTCGGCAAATCTGATGGAATATGTTTTTAAAAATTCAAACCTGCGTCAGGGACCAAAAAATGATCCTGCAAGCGCTGCCTATGGATTGATTGGCTGGGCGACTACCAATGCCGGTACTTTTTATGGTGACGACAATTCCCGTGCAATTCTGGGAATGATTGCTGCCTCATCTTACTTAAAAACAGATAAATGGGATAAAGAGTTGACGGAGGCCATTATGGGTAATTTCAGAACTACAGGTATAAAGGGGTTTAGAGTTGATCGCCTTGAGGAAGCTGATATTATCAAAAATGGATGGCCATATTACTGGAATAGGGATGTGGTCAACATATCGCCACATTTTGAATCATGGATGTGGGCCTGTTACTTATGGTTATATAACAAAACTGCTTACGCACCATTACTTGAGCGGACTAAAAAAGCCATCAAAATTACGATGGATGCCTATCCTGAAAAATGGCTTTGGGGGAGTAGTATGCAAACTCAGAGAGCCAGAATGATACTTCCGCTTGCCTGGCTTGTAAGAATAGAAAATACAGAGGAGCACAGGCAATGGCTGGATAAAATGATAAACGAAATTCTGAAATATCAGGATGAAAGCGGGGCGATCAGCGAAGAACTTGGAAAGGGAAAAGGGATGTTTAAGGCCTTAAATAAAAATGAAGATTATGGGACTGATGAAGGCTCACTCATATTCAGGAATGGTGAAAAGGTATCTTGTATGTTGTATACCTGTAATTTTGCGCTTTTTAGCCTTAATGAGGCTGCGGCTGCTACTGGCAATACCAAATATAAGGCTGCTACCGAAAAGCTTTCAGACTTTTTAACCCGTATTCAGGTACAAAGTAAAGTACATCCTGACCTGGATGGTGCTTGGCTAAGAGGTTTTGACTATGGGCGCTGGGATTATTGGGCATCTAATTCGGACGCGGGCTGGGGAGCCTGGTGCACTTTAACCGGCTGGATCCAAAGTTGGATTGTTACCACTCAAGCCCAGATTGAGCAAAAGGAAAGTTTCTGGGAGGTAACTGCAACTTCGAAAATCAATGACGTTGCAAAACCAACCATACAAAAAATGATGAAAGAAGCAGATAAATAATACTTAAAGCTATTCTGAGATGAAATTTAAAATGTATTTCCTGCAAGTATTTCTTCTGTTTTCTGCCAACACCATGGCGCAGACTTTCAATAATGACTTGTCTGCATTATCGCTTATTCAGCAGGGTATAAAAACCAAACGGGTGAGTAGTTATGACTCGAGTGGCGACAATCACGATAATCTGCAAAACATAAAAAGCGGGGAAAAGCGTATTATTTTTGATGTTAAAGGAACTGGAATGATCAACCATATCTGGATCACTATGGGCCCTGAACCGAACGTGTTAAGCCGTAATGATGTGATTATAAAAATGTATTGGGATGGAAATGATCGTCCCTCTGTCGAATCTCCGATAGGCCCTTTTTTCGGGCAGGGATGGAATGAATCTTACCTTTTCACCTCCGCAGTATTGGCAGCAACGCCAACAAATGGGAATGGTTTGGTTAGTTATTTTGCCATGCCTTTTTCAAAAGGTGCAAGAATTGAGATCGAGAATCAGTCGGGGAAAGACATCAGATCGCTGTACTTCTATGTAGACTATGTGGAAATGAAAAGCCTTCCCTCTAATGCCGGAAGATTTCATGCCTGCTACAATACTGAACTCACTGGTCCTGCCGATAGCGTAGAAAATGAACACTGGATGTTCGGACCGGGAATTCCAAATAAAACCGGTAAGGATAATTACGTTATTGCCGATATAAAAGGTAAAGGGCATTTTGTGGGTGTGAACTACTATGTTCACTCACCTACGCCATATTGGTACGGAGAGGGTGATGATATGATATTTATTGATGGCGATGAACATCCTTCTTTAATTGGCACCGGTACGGAAGATTACTTCAATACTTCCTGGGGTGCTCCAAAGGTGCCTTATTCAACTCCTTATTTTGGTTATCCAAAGGTTAATGATGATATCGGTTTTCTTGGAAAAACTCATATATACCGATTTAACATTGTTGATCCGATCTACTTTGATAAATCAATGAAGTTCACCATAGAACACGGTAGCATGAATGTGCTTACCCTTGATCTTGCTAGTGTGGCTTATTGGTACCAGGATAAGGCAGTTGCAGTTCCAGAAATACCTGATGCAGCGGCCAGAAAACCTATGCCAATGATAGGACCGGCAGAAATTCACAAGTGGCGCAACGAATGGCGTAAAAACAAGGGAAACGACCCCAAGCTTTGGGGAAATTAGAAATCAATAAAAAATTATAATCATAATAAATGGCCAGGTACATAAAAAAGGGAAAGAGTGAAGATGAAATTAATGAAGCAGATTCACGAGTTAGAAAAACAGTAGAAAGAATAATTAAGGACGTTTTGCTAAATGGAGATAAGGCTGTTAGGGAATATTCTGCGTCATTTGACAACTGGGTGCCTGAATCTTTTAGGCTTACCACCAATCAAATTCAGGAAATTCTTGATCATACTCCTGATCATGTTATTGAGGATATTCTTTTTGCACAAAAACAAATAAGGTTTTTTGCAGAACAACAAAGGGCGTCAATTACGGATATCGAAGTGGAGACATTGCCGGGTGTTTTTTTAGGGCATAAGAATATTCCTGTAAATAGCGTTGGCTGCTATATTCCGGGAGGGCGGTATCCAATGGTAGCTTCAGCGCATATGAGCATTATTACGGCCAAGGTTGCAGGGGTGCAACGTATCATTGCTTTTACGCCACCGATTAATAACAAAATACCCGAAGCCACAGTATGTGCCATGCATTTAGCGGGTGCGGATGAAATTTATATTCTGGGTGGTGTACAGGCCTTATGCGCGATGGCAATTGGAACAAATTCTATAAAGCCAGTTGATCTTATTGTGGGGCCTGGAAATGCTTATGTTGCCGAAGCTAAAAAACAACTGTTTGGTCGTGTAGGAATAGACTTGTTTGCTGGTCCTACCGAAATACTAGTGATTGCTGATGAAACAGCGGATGCAGAAATGGTGGCTTGTGATCTCTTGGGGCAGGCAGAGCATGGCCCGACCTCGCCAGCGGCATTAATTACAACTTCCGAAAAACTGGCTAAAGAAACATTAGTTGAAATAGAACGCCAGCTCACTATTCTACCTACTGCAGATATTGCAGGTGCCGCATGGAAAGACTATGGAACTATTATTTTGGTTTCGGATGAGCAAGAGGCTGTTCTTGAAGCGGATGCTTTGGCCTATGAACACGTGGAGGTACTTACCCATAATCCACAATATTTTCTTGATCATATGACCAATTACGGAGCACTATTTCTAGGGCCGGAAACCAATGTTGCTTATGGCGACAAGGTGATTGGAACAAATCATACACTCCCCACCGGAAGGGCAGCCAGATATACCGGAGGATTATGGGTTGGTAAGTTCTTAAAAAACTGCACCTATCAACGATGTACGCCACAGGCAAGTGTGTTAATAGGTGAGTATGCCATGAGATTATGCGAACTGGAGGGGTTTGCCGGACATAAAGCCCAGGCTGAACTTAGGGTTAATCGTTATCATAAGATTCTCAATGAAAAATAAATTTACCTCAAAACGAACAAAGATCCTGTCATTATTAGCCTGTGTAATGATCTTCTCTGGTTTTTCCTCTTTTGGTAATATCCGTTTGCCGGCAATTATAGGTAATAATATGTTGTTGCAGCAAAAAATGGATGTTAAACTGTGGGGCTGGGCAGATCCTAATGAAAAAATTTCGATCACCACATCATGGAATCAAAAATCTTATCAGGTTGTTGGGGACAGGGACGCAAAGTGGCAAATTACTGTGCCTGGTTCAGGTGCTGGGGGGCCTTACACGATTGTTTTTAAAGGAAAGAACCTGATTACACTTACTAACATACTAATAGGTGAGGTATGGGTTTGTTCCGGTCAGAGCAATATGGAAATGTGTGGCAACTGGGGATTAAAAGATATCAAAGAAGAACTACCACAGGCCTATAATAAGAATATACGGTTCTTTTGTATACCTAAAAAATCGGCAAGATATCCTCAGGATGATGTAGAAGGAAGCTGGGAAGTATGCGACAGTAGCGCTTTGAAGACATTTAGTGCTGTTGGATATTTCTTTGGTAAAAAATTAAATGAAAAGCTTGGTACCCCAATTGGGTTGATCGGGGCAAGCTGGGGAGGATCTGCTGCGGAAGTATGGACGCCGGATAGCCTAGTAAATGCAGATACTGCTTTAAAGTCAGCTGCCTCCCGGATACAGCCAAGTGGGATGGTTCCATATCATCCGGGTTATGCTTATAACGCGATGATTGCACCGATAACGAATTATTCAATTGCCGGTGCAATTTGGTATCAGGGAGAAAATAATACGGAAACTGCCAATACCTACAGCAAGTTATTTATTACGCTGATAGATGCTTGGCGGAAGGCATGGCAAAAGGACTTCCCATTTTATTATGTTCAGATCGCTCCTTTCAGCTACAAAAAGGTAAATAGTGGCGCACTTTTGCGTGAAGCACAATTGCAAAGTATGTCTCATCCCAATACTGGTATGGTAGCTACAACTGATCTGGTTACAGATGTCAATAACGTGCATCCTGAAAATAAGCATGATGTAGGTTGGAGACTTGCCAATTGGGCATTGGCCGAAACCTACGGACACAAAATACATGCATATAAAAGTCCCGTTTATACGCACGTCAGTTTTGAAAAGAACAAGGCTTTAATAACCATTGCCAATGCATCAGCAGGAATGGTTATTAAAGGAGAGAAAGTTAACGATATAGAAATTGCAGGTAAAGACAGCATATTTTACGCAGCCATGGCAACTTTAAAGGATAATAAAATAATCGCCTGGAGTGATTCTGTTAAACATCCTGTAGCACTGCGTTATGCTTTTCATGACACTTCGATTGGCAATGTTTTTAATAAAGATGGATTGCCATTGATTCCATTCAGAACCGATAACTGGCCTATAGTCACACCATAAAACTGATGCTCATATGAAAAAAATCATCTCAAAATGCCTTCTTGCAAGTTTAGCTGTAATGTCCATAAGCGCAAATGCACAAAACGTACTTTCAGTACCAGTAGGATTTGATGCCTATCGCAAATGGGACCAGCTTCCGCTTCAACGCATAGGCGTAAGGGCCTATATGCGAAGTACCTATGATCGCACCGGCGGAGGTAGTGATGCCTCGCATTTTTTGTTTATGAATAAAGAAGATGAGAACGTAACCCTCAGCGTAAAAGGGAAAGGCATCCTCTATTTCTTTCGCACTAATCACTGGCATGGCAGTCCATGGCATTTTAAGATAGACGGCATTGACAATGTTGTAAAAGAAACGGCAACATCCGATCCTGTCAACGCAATTAAAACGCTGAAAGAAACCGCCTTTATTCCGAATGCGGCATTTCCTAAGCCATTGGGGTGGACATGGGGCGCTACAAAAGGTGCAGATCTGATCTGGGTGCCAATGGCTTTTCAGGATTCGATGAGTATTGCTTATTCCCGTACCTTTTATGGTACCGGTTATTATATTTATCATCTTTATGCTAATGAGCAAAACCTTTCTCAGCCCATCAGATCATGGAATGTAAATAAAACGCCAGATCAGGATATTGTTGATCTGGTTAACCTTTCAGGTAAGGATATTGCCCCCAAAAATATCAATGCACAGCAAGGTCAGTTAAAATTGAATCAGAAGACTATTACTTTGGCCACACTTAAAAATCCCTTATCTCTGGTTCGGGCCGTTAAGCTAAGTTTTCCGCTTAGTAAAGCGATGGATTTGGAGCGTATTCACTTAAAAATAACATGGGACGATGCAGCATATCCATCTGTAGATGCACCGCTATGTCTTTTTTTTGGAGCGGGTACCTTCTTTAATCGCGAGAAAAAGGAGTTTTTGGTCAAGGGGCTTCCCATAAATATTCGCTATGATTATATAAACAACAAAGTTGAGCTTGCTTGCTATTATCCTATGCCATTCTTTAAAACAGCAAAATTTGAACTTACCGGCATAGCACCTGACAACGCAGAGATAAATTATGAAATACGTTACGAAAAGCTGAAAACAGCCAGCAACAGAAATGCGTATTTTCATGCTACCTATAAGGATATACCTAAACCGGATTTGGGTCAGGATATGACCTGGTTAGATACTCGGGGTATAGAAGGACATCAGCAGTGGTCAGGAAGTTTCCTTGGAACATCATTTATATTTTCTCACAATGCCAATCTTAATACGCTGGAAGGTGATCCAAGATTCTTTTTCGATGACAGCAAGAGCCCCCAGGCCTATGGTACAGGAACAGAGGAGTGGGCAGGAGGAGGTGATTATTGGGGCGGGGAAAACATGACACTTCCACTTGCAGGTCATCCCTGCGGGTCTACTGAGAAAAAAACAGCAGTAAATGATAAGGATCTTATTCAGTCAGCATATCGGTTTCTTATTGCTGATCTGATGCCCTTTGGGAACCGGGCTGTTATAAATTTTGAGCATAGCGAAAACGTTTCTCAAGAGCATTATGAAGCTGTATCTTATTGGTATGGGATGCCATCAGCGTCACTGATTAAAACAGATTCGATTGATATTGGTAAGCAAGATGATGAACTGCGCCACGCTTATTATTCACCTGAGGCTTCCAAAGTGGAAACCATTCTATCGAGATATGAATGGGGGCCGGATAAGTTTCCCGCCGGGGCATGGGGCTTGGATTTACCTAAAAGGATTCCTGGGTATAAAGAATTGATCGGCAAAGAGATTTATCCTGCCCATGAAGAAGATGGTCGACATACATCAGGTATTTCTGAGTTTACGGTGAGTATGAGTCCTGATAACCTGGGTGCGCTATTACGACGGACGCTGGATTATCGCTATCCGAATCAAACTGCGGAAGTTTATATTGCCGGGAACGTATCAGGAAGAAAAATTAAAGAAAAAGATTGGAAAAAAGCGGGTATATGGTATTTGGCAGGATCTAGTACTTGTATGTTTTCAAGACCAGCCGGTGAATTGGCGAAAAGAGTGTATCAGATCGAAACATCAAACAGACGTTTCAGAGATGATGAATTCCTGATTCCGGCTAAATTAACAAGAGGTTTATCTAAACTAAGAGTAAGGATTAAATTTATTCCTACAATTCAGCAGCTTTATCCGGGAAAGGATTTTCCGGAGCAGAGTGTTTGGAGTGAACTGAGATATCAGGTGTATAGTTATGTGCTGCCACAAGTAAAACCTATAAAATAATCATTGGTCTGTTTTAATACGGATATGAAAAAAATGAGCATTACGATGCTGACAATCGCTTTTACATTTTGTCAGCATGCCATGGCGCAGCAGGAAAAGTCTTTTGAAACCCCGTATATAAAAGGGAGCTTTGTTCACATTTTTAATCCAAATGATACCCGGTCAAAAGAAGACACTACCTGGTATACAAATGATCATTCCTTCGTAAGAGGTGTTGATGGTACCTGGCATGCGTATGGCATCATTGGGCACCATCCAATCAGGCCATGGGGTGGAGAAACTAGATTCTTCCACATTACTTCTGGTTCTCTGATGCAGCGGAAATGGAAGGATAAAGGGGATGCCATGTCCGTGAAGGAAGGTAAGGAGCGCGTATTGTGGGCACCTCACGTTATAAAAGATAAGAATGCCTTTTATATGTTTTATAATATTGGCAATATGCAAAAAGATGCCCCTAACTACGCCTCATGGGGTCAGTTATGCATGGCAAAAAGCGATAATCTGGTAGATTGGGAGCGTTATCAACTTAATCCGCTCTTTAGCGACCCTGGCCATGCACGTGATTCGTATATCATGAAATATAAAAGTAAATATTATTATTACTATACCAGAACCTACAATGAGGTCGACCATCGATCAGTAGTTGCAGTAAGAACAGGGCCCGATCTGTTGCACTGGGGCGGTCCGAAAATTGTGCATATCCAACCTTATGTGGTAGATTGGGGAGGGGATGCTGAGAGTCCTTTTGTTGTGCATAGAAATGGAATTTTCTACCTTTTTATATGCAGGGCAATGACCCAATACAATCAAACAGATGTATACTGGTCTAAGGACCCCGAAAATTTTCCTGAAAAGAACCTGGTTTGTTCGCTTCCTATCCATGCTGCTGAAATTATTTATGATAAAAAAGAAGGATGGTTTATCTCCAATACAGGCTGGGATAAAAAAGGTTTGTTTCTCGCTCCGCTGGAATGGAGGTAGATCCATTCAAAGAATTATTTTGATAGCTTGGCGGAGCGTGTTCTATGCTAAAGAAGTTTCAAATCATCATTTCTGAAGTTGGCCAGGTAGGGGCTTTCTGGTGGTAATTCTGTGATCAGGTAGTTTATTTTATTGATTGGGCATATTCTGATTCTTTGCGATGTATTTAACTTTTCTGCGATCGCCAAAACCGCAACTTTTCTGGAAGCATTCACAATGGCTTTGTTTACCTGTACAATCTCCCAGTCCATATCAGTAAGGCCTTCTTCTACAGAAAATGCGTTGGCGCCAAGTAAGCAAAGGTCTACTTTAAGGTCGGATAGCTCGTTAATTACACTTGTTCCGGTATGCAGGTTTGCGTTTTTGCTTAGCTTTCCCCCTATAGTAATCACCTCCAAATTGCTGTGTTCTGATAGGGTAATGGCTGCCTGCGGGCTAACAGTAAAGAATGTTGCCTTTAGGTTTTTGGGAATCATTTTGGCCAGTTCCAGAATGGTAGTTCCACCCTCTGTAAGAATAACCATGTCATTTTTAATCAGTTTGAGGGCTTTTTCTGCAATTTTTTTCTTTTCTGCAAGCGCATATACTTCATTTTGCAAATTAAAGGGGGCAATAAAAGATTTGCTCGCAGCACCTCCATGAACTTTCAGGACTTTACCTGATTCGGCCAGCTCCTTCAGATCACGCCTGACTGTATCGTCAGAAATGTTTAATAAAGTACTCAGATCGGCTGATAGGACCTTATTGTGGAGGTTGATTTCCCTCATAATCAGTTTGTGTCTTTCTTCTTTACGCATAAGCAGTTTATAACAGATTTAACAAAAGTAAAATTTTTTTCTGTTAAAACATTTGGAAGTTATGAATTTTGCGGTTATACTTGTATTATAAAACGCATAAAAAACGCAAAAAGAATAATTTTGTCTATCTGTGAGGGATTTTTGATGAAGTTTATTGTTTTTCGTGCTACTTTTTTGCGGTTTTGAACCACTAAACCAAACAACTTATATGAATAAAATTTTAGCATTTCTGATCATTCTGTTCCTGGTAACAGAAGTAAAAGCCAAAAGCTGGCCTTTTCAAGTCGCCGACCGAGTTATCCGCGGCGAAGTGGTTGATGAAAAAGATGAAGCCATACCCGGGGTTTCTGTAAGACTAAAAGGAAGCGCGCAGGGAACGGTGACTGACCAGAAGGGTAAGTTCTCTTTGTCGGTTAATTCAGACAATGATTCCCTGCAATTTTCTTTTATCGGTTATAAGAATAAAACCATCAGAGTTGGTTCATCACAAGAGTTCAAAATTAAGCTTGAACCCGATGAGGAGAATAAATTAAATGAAGTAACCGTCGTTGGTTATGGTACGCAAAAGAAAATTTCCGTTACCGGTTCATTGTCTACCATTTCTGTCAAAGAGATTCAACGGGTTTCCACCCCGGCATTATCCAATGCAATTGCAGGTAAACTGCCTGGCATCATTACCCGTCAGGCGAGCGGCGAGCCCGGATATGATGCTGCGCAGGTGTATATACGAGGACTTTCAACTTTTGGAAACAACGCACCGCTAATATTGATAGACGGAGTGGAGCGTGATATGAATAACATTAATGCTCAGGAGATAGAGAGCTTTACGATACTAAAAGATGCATCTGCTACCGCTGTTTATGGCGTACGAGGTGCCAATGGAGTTATTCTCATTACAACGAAGCGCGGAGTTAGCGGCAAGCCAGCTGTAACATTCCGTACAGAAGCGGCGGCTTTACATGCCTTAAGGCTGCCGGAATATATTAACGGACAACAATATGCCTCCCTGATGAATGAGGCAAGGATGTTTTCTGGTGAACAGCCTAGGTGGTCAGCTGAAGAACTCGAAAAATTTGGTAATGGCTCAGATCCCTACCTGTATCCCAACTCGAACTGGACAGATGCGGTATTGAAGCGTGATACCTGGCAAACCATCAATAATTTAAGTGTTACCGGTGGTAATGAAATCATTAAGTATTATACCAATGTTGGTTATACCCTTCAGAATGGAATTTATAAACAGGATATGTCCAATAAATTCAATACGAATGCCAATATCAAACGATACAATTTCAGGAGCAATATTGATCTGAACTTATCAAAAAGTCTGACCATGCAACTTGGCCTAGGTGGAATTATTCAGAATGGGAACTATCCCGGATTCTCAGCACCAGATATCTTTCAATCTTTAAAAACAATATCGCCAATTGCATTTCCAGTTAAGAATCCAGATGGAACACCTGGAGGTGCCCAAACCTTTGTGGGATGGAATCCTTGGGGAAGGGTCTCGCAATCGGGCTATAGTACACAAGATCGTAGTACCTTGCAGGGTACTTTCGCAGCCAGATGGGACATGTCTGAACTGGTGACCAAAGGTTTATCATTAAGGGGTTTGTTTTCGTATGATCGTTACGGTCAGACCAATAATGTAAGGGCCAAGGAATTTGAAGTGAAGCGGTATCTGGGAACAGATCCTGAAACCGGAGAAGATTTGTATAGTGAACCGTTTAGAGAAGAAAAGCCACTCGGATATTACATCGAAAATGGGAGCAACAGGGCTATTTATATGGAAACCCAATTGAATTATGAGCGCTCATTTGATAAACACGGACTGACTTCCATGCTATTATATAATCAGCGTGATTATGTGGATCTTTCTGCGGGCAGCTCCGTGTCGAATCTCCCTTTTCGCCGAATGGGCTTAGCCGGTAGGGTCACCTACAACTACGATAACCGATATCTTGCAGAGGTTAACTTTGGTTACAATGGATCTGAAAATTTTCCGAAAGGAAAAAGATTTGGTTTCTTTCCAGCCTTCTCAGCCGGGTGGGTAATTTCAAATGAAAAATTCTGGAATGCATCCGCAATCAGCAACCTGAAAATAAGAGCCTCTTATGGAAAGGTGGGAAATGATCAGATCAACCAGCGCTTCTTGTTTCTAAGCACTGTAAAAACAGTTGGACAATCTTATCCGTTTGGCCCGGATCAGCAGCTTTTCTATGGGATGGAGGAGAACCAGATCGGTAATCAAAACGTCACCTGGGAACGTGCAACAAAAAGAAACATCGGTCTGGACCTTGGCTTCCTGGATGATAAAATAACCTTGCAGGTGGATGCTTTTGATGAAGATCGTACGGGCATTCTCTTGCAGCGCCAAACGGTGCCCTTTGTAACCGGATTCTATCCCTGGTCTATTCCTTATGGAAATATTGGTGCAATCAAAAACAAGGGGATAGATGGATTAATAGAAATGCGAAATACTACATCTGGCGGATTTTTCTATTCCTTGCGTGGTAATTTCACCTTTGCTAAGAATACAATTGTAGAAAACGATGAGCCCACACGCCGATATTCCTATTTATCCGGTAAAGGATTGCCGTTAAATCAGAGTTTTGCATTCATTTCTGAAGGTTTATTCCAAAGCGAGGAAGATATTGCTACCAGTCCAAAACAAAGCTTTTCTATCCCAAGACCGGGAGATGTTAAATACAAGGATATTAACGGTGATGGTATAATTGATTCTTATGACCAGATCCCCGTAGGTTATCCGCGTCTTCCTCAAATGACATTTGGTTTTGGCGGCACCATATCTTATAAAAGCTTTGATTTTAGCCTGTATTTTACAGGGGCAGCCAAATCGAGTATTTTCTTGAGTGGAACTTCAATGTGGCCTTTCTACGATGGTCTGGGGGTAAATAATGTACTCACCGAATATTACAACAATCGTTGGACACCAGAGAACCGGGGTGCGAAGTATCCTGCAATAGATGTCGGTAACAATCCAAATAATTTCCTGAATTCTACCACCTGGATGAAAAATGGGAATTACCTCAGGTTGCGTAACCTTGAAGTGGGGTACACTTTACCTCAGCGCGTGTCTGGCAGGATAGGGGTAAGCTCCCTCAGGTTTTTTGTCAACGGTATGAACTTGTATACCTGGGATCATATTAAGATCATCGATCCGGAATCTAATGACGGAACCGGTGGGTATCCTTTGCAGCGGTCATTCAATGCAGGTTTGCAGATTGATTTTAAATAATATAACCAATAACCATTATAAAAGAATTTGATATGAAATATTTAATCTGTGGATTATTGTTCGTGCAGCTTTTGATGTTCTCCTCTTGTAAAAAAGATTTTCTGGATAAAAGCCCTGAAGAAGACATTACCATTGAAGAAGCTTTTCTTCAACGCAGGTATGCTGAAGCATTTTTATCGGATGTTTATGCCGATCTCCCACTTGAGAACTGGTTTACCGACATGGTCGATCCTAATCCGTTTGTAGTTGCCTCTGATGAGATGAATGTACCCTGGCCGGAGAAATTTGCAAAACTGATGAACAAGGGTTCCTGGAACGCCTATAATGTGGCAAGTCAGCAGTGGCGTAACATGTATGAGGGTATTCGCAAAGCGAATATTTTTCTGAAATACATCGACAGAACTCCCCTTGGCAAAGACTTTACCCAGCAGGATAAAGACCGTTGGATAGGTGAAGCCGTATACCTGCGTGCTTTTTACCACTTTTGGCTAATGCGAATCTATGGCCCGATTCCCATTATGGATTATGATGCAGGAGTAGCCGATGATTTCACTAAAATAAAACGCCAACCACTTGATCAGGGTGTTGATTTTGTTTCTAAAGAATGTGACAGGGCGATCAGTTTGTTGCCAATGAGAGTTACTTCCGATAGGAATATTGGACGGGTTACTGCTGCGGCTGCGATGGCGCTAAAGGCAAGAATGTTATTGTATGTGGCAAGCCCTTTATGGAACGGCAATCCTGACTATGCAGGCTTCACAGATAAAGAAGGTATAAAACTTTTCCCTGGTCAGTATCAGGCCGAAAAATGGAAAGCTGCAGCTCTTGCCGCCAAAGAGTGTATCGATAAATGTGAGGCTGCCGGTTATCAGCTTTATAGAAAATATCCAGATCCTGTGCAGAATTACCAGCAATTGTTTCTGGAAAACAACAACGTTGAAGTGATCCTTGCACGTAATTGTACTACACCTGATATTGGCGGTTATTATCCGGGAATGACCGAGAAATGTGCTTTCCCTGGAAGCCTGGGCGGGTGGAATGGGTATAACCCAACTCAGCAGCAAGTAGATGCTTATGAAATGGACAATGGAAAAGCACCAATACTAGGTTATAATAGTGATGGGTCACCAGTGGTCAATCAATCCTCCGGATATACTGAAGCAGGTTATACAGCTACAGCCATGACCGGACGCTGGATGGAAGGGGTAAGCAATATGTATGTGCACCGGGATCCCAGATTTTATGCTTCTATTAACTTTAACGGAGCCTACTTCATTGACCGCCGCTTGCAGTTCTGGTCCAGTGGAGCAGATGGTAGAGGAAATGCCGGAAGAGATTATAATACGACAGGATATTTGCTTAAAAAATCTGTAGATCCTACGGCGAATATTGCCCAGGGCAGGTTTTCACTTAAAACATGGATATTTTTCAGGCTTGGTGAATTTTATCTGGACTATGCAGAAGCACTAAATGAATCAGACGGGCCAGTTGCCGATGTGTATAAATACATGAACCTGATCAGGGAACGTGCCGGAATGCCAGCACTTCCAACAGGTCTTAATGCTCAGCAAATGAGAGAAAGGATCAGGAACGAACGTCGTGTGGAGTTGAGTTACGAAACCCATCGCTACTTCGATTGTCACCGTTGGAAGATCGCTGCACAGACCGATAATGGGCCTATTTACGGAATGAACATCAGTGCCGGAACCAATTTGCAGGATGATGCTTACTATAAGAGAACAGTGGTAGAAAGAAGGGTGTTTCAGGGGCCTAAGCATTATTTATTCCCAATTCCGCAAAGCGAAATTGACAAGACCCCTAATATTATTCAAAACCCAGGCTGGTAATGATCCATAAACTTAAAACCATGAATAAGATAAATTTAACCTCAATACTTTTAAGTGCTTTTATATTCCTGACTGCTTGCAATAAGGATGTTTTAGTGGATTTGGATATTCCGCAGGCCGATACCTATGCACGCCTGTACATGCCACAGGCAGTAAGTAATCCAATTGCAATGGGGATTAGTATAACCGATCAGGACTATCAAGTGCCTTATGCGGCCCATCTGGGTGGCCCGTTAGCGGCCCAAACCGATATACCAGTAAATTTTAAGGTTTCGGCCGAAAGGGTTGCCGACTATAATCAGAAAAATAATACCACCTATCAGTTGCTGCCCGAAGGAAGTTATGCCCTTCAGCAGGCAACAGCAATAATTCCCAAAGGTGCACAGGGAACTGCAGTTCAGAATCTGGTCATCAAAACCAAAGGCTTTCTAAACGCATTTGAGTCTTATCTGCTTCCGATAAGCATTTCTGCACCTGGAAATGTGACTTTAAATAAGGAACTCAGTACCACTTATTTCCTGATTACAGGCTCATATGCCCCAGGTGAAGTTCCGCGTGAGAAAGTGCTGTCTATGGGTGCTGATGCAGGTGCTTTTTTAATAGATTTTAACGGCGATTTTATACGTAAAGCGCCGGTAACCGGAGATCTTCTGTTGTACAAGGCTGATGTAGCTACCGGACAGTTTACTCTCCCACCTAAAACGATCGGTTTCGGCTGGAATGTAATGGATAAAATTATCTCCTTTGGCGGTAACCGCTTGATCGCAAGATTTGGAAGTGGGGCAGGCGATCTTAACCAGTATTTTCTTAGCCAGGACGGGGCATTCGGGGCCCAGAGAGGGGTTGGTCAGGGCTGGGGCGCACTCTCTGCAATTGTTCCATTCAAAGGGTTGCTATTAGGTATTGCAGCAAATGGTGACATGACTAAATTTCCTTTAAACGGGGATGGCGACTTTGATTATGGAAACATCAAACAAATTGGTAGCGGATGGGCTGGTTTGGCACAAATCTTTGCTTACCAAAACTCACTGATTACCATTGAAAACAGTGGAGATATGTGGCAGTATCCACTAACAGAGGATGGAGTTTTTGGTACACGGAAGAAGATAGGTACAGGCTGGGATATGTATATTAAGGTAATTACTGCCGGCAATGATCTGTTGGCTTTGGATGCCAATGGAGATTTGTGGCGATATAAATTCAATCCGGAAGGCCTGTGGCCTTTAAAAAAGTAGAAAATAATAACTGATTCAAAAAGATATAATAATGAATAAAATACCGCTAATGTGCCGAAAAACTGCTATACTCTTGTTTTGTTTAACCTTTGCCATTCAAATGGTCTGGGCTAAAGACAAAGATACCTCTTCATTGAATGAACAGGCAGCCTATGCACTGATTAAACGGGTTCTGCCAAAATATGCCAGTCGTTTTAAGGTGGCCTATATTCCCATGGAAGACAACAAAGATGTTTTTGAACTGGAAGCCAGTGGGGAACAGATTCTTTTAAAAGGCAATAATGGGATATCGGTTGCCAGTGCCTTTAACTACTGGCTTAAAAATTACGCGCATTGCGATATCAGCTGGAATGGTACCAATCTGGAGATTCCAACACCATTTCCTATGGTGAAGGAAAAAATTCATAAGGTTACACCGCATGATTACCGTCATTATTTCAATTACTGTACCTTCAATTATACTGCGTCCTGGTGGGACTGGGAGCGCTGGCAATGGGAAATTGATTTTATGGCATTGAATGGGATCAATATGCCGCTTGCTATGACTGGACAGAATGCGCTGTGGGACCGGGTTTACAGAAGCTTTGGTTTTGATGACGCAGACATGGATGCTTTTTTTACCGGGCCGGCATATTTCATGTGGTTCTGGGCAGGTAATATTGATGGGTTGAATGGTCCTTTGCCAAAAAGCTGGATGAAAAGTCACGAGGAACTACAGAAAAAGATCCTGCTTCGCGAACGGGAGTTGGGTATGAAACCAATCCTTCCTGCCTTTAGCGGTCATGTGCCCCCAACATTCAAAAAAAGATTCCCTAACGCTAAAGTTGACAAGGTGAACTGGGAAGGCCGTTTTGCAGATGCTTATGTACTTGACCCGGAAGATCCTATGTTTCAGCAGATAGCCGACAGGTTTATGCAGGAACAACAAAAGACCTTTGGATTGGAAAATCATTTATACGGGGCCGATACCTTCAATGAAATGGATCTTCCACACCAGGATTCTGCCTACGTACGTAAAATCGGCAAGGCAGTATATGATGGTATGGCCAAAACCGACCCAAAAGCAATATGGGTGATGCAGGGATGGTTGTTCTGGGACCGAAGGGATTTCTGGCAGCCTGAGCGCATCAACAATTATTTGAGCGGAGTACCGGATGATAAATTAATCATCCTGGATCTTTTTGCCGATGAACAGCCTATATGGACCAAAACCAAATCCTTTTTCGGGAAACCATGGATATGGTGCATGCTTCACAATTTTGGCGGCAGGAATCCACTGTTCGGCAACCTTGATTATATCGCTAAAGAGCCTGCAGAAATGGTTCATGATCCTAATAAAGGTAACCTGTCTGGAATCGGATTGGTGCCTGAAGGGATAGAGCAAAATCCAGTTGTCTATTCGCTTATGCTCAATCACGTATGGAGCGATCAGCCCGTAAACGTGAACGAGTGGTTAAAAGGATATGCCCACAGTCGTTACGGAAAAAAGAACCCGTACACAGAAAAAGCCTGGGATATTTTACATAAAACAGTGTATGCTAAAGAAGGCAGCTATGAGACCATTGTGGTAGCAAGACCAACCTTTGAAAAAGACAATGATTGGGCCGCTACAGATTTGCCGTATGATCCACTTGCGTTGGTGCCGGCATGGGAGAATATGCTGGCTGCGGCTCAGCAATTTAAGCGTAATGATTGCTACCAGTTTGATCTGGTAAGCATTGGCACGCAGGTGCTGGCCAATTATGCCTCAGTTGTTCAACAACAGTTTGCCAGAGACTTCAAACAAAAAAACATTACCGGCTTTAAACAACATACTGCAGAATTCATGGAACTGATTGCCGATATGGACCAGCTGATGGGTACCCGAAGAGAATTGTTGCTTGGGAAGTGGCTCAACGATGCAAAAAAATGGGGTACCAATACCGCTGAGTCTCGATTATATGAAAAAAACGCAAGAGATCTGATCACCCTTTGGGGAGGGAAAGATGCTGTACTTCACGAATATGCAAACAAGCAATGGTCGGGTCTGTTTAATGGCTTTTACGGAAAAAGATGGAAGATGTTTATCTCCGAGGCCAGTGATGCTTTAAAAACGAAAAAAGTATTTGACCAAAAGGGCTTTACTGAAAAAGTAAAAACCTGGGAATGGAACTGGGTAAATGGTACAGAGCAATATCCGGATCAACCAACAGGAGATCCTACAGAAATATCAAAAAAAATGTATGCTAAATATGGCAAGCAGATCACTGCCGCATACAAGAAACTTAAATTAACGAAGAACAAAAAATAAATTACGAATAACATATGATACCTATTACAGAACAATCATCCCTTTATGATAACCTGGAAACCAAATCAGTTGAGGAATTGACCAGTGCTATTAATCAAGAAGACCATAAAGTGGCAAAAGCAATTCAGGAGGTTTTACCGCAGGTAAACTGCCTGATTACCGCTATCGTGAATAAACTAAAGAACGGCGGCCGGATGTTCTACATCGGAGCCGGCAGCGGCGGCAGACTCTCTGTACTCGATGTGATCGAGCTACCTACCACCTACGGCCTACCCAAAGGAATTTACAATGCTGTGCTTGCCGGAGGAGAGGACCGGCTCATAGATGCACTGGAAGAAATGGAGGATGACCTGAATGAAGCCTGGGACAGGCTCAATGCAGCAAACATCTCAGAAAAAGATATTGTGGTGGGTATTTCCGCAAGTGGAAGTACGCCTTTCGTTCTGGAGGGCCTAAAACAGTGTCGTGCACATCACATTGCAACAGGCTGCATTGTGAGCAATCCGGACTCGATTATTGCAGAACAGGCTGATTATCCTGTTGAAGTACTTACCGGTCCCGAATTTGTGACAGGAAGTACCCGAATGAAGTGCGGTACTGCACAGAAGATGTTGCTGGATATGATATCAACCACAGTGATGATTCAACTGGGAAGGATAGAAGGCAATAACATGATCAATGTAAAGCTCATTAACGATAAGATCATGGACAGGGGCGTTAAAATGCTGATGAAAAAAGCCGAAATTGACAACTATAATGAGGCTAAGTCATTGCTTTTACAGTATGGTACTGTAAAAAATGCGATGGAAAAACTGGTTAAAAATCACGACTGATTATTTTAGAACGCTAAATATAAAACTTTGAAATACATTTTTATTTGTTGTTTGTGGGCGCTCCTGGTCATATCTGGTTATGCGCAGTCTGGTGCGCCTAAAGTGCAGTTGATTCCAGCGCCTGCACAGTTGAACCTGAAAAGCGGGAGCTTTATTGTCGGTAGTAATACTGTAATTCATTATTCAGATGCTACCTCAAAGAAGAGCGCCGTTCAGCTTCATGAATACTTGTACGAAAACTATGGCATTAACCTGAGCCTTCTTTCCGGAAAGCCTGAAAAATCGAACCAGGTAATTTCTTTTGTATCTGCAAAGGCAAGGGTCAAGGAGTCGTATACACTTAGGGTAGGTGCGGCAGTAATTGAAATTACGGGCGACGATGCAGGTATGTTCTATGGCTTACAGACGCTATTTCAGTTGATCAGCGTAAAGGACCAGAAACCTGAAGTTCCCTGTTTGGAGATTAGCGATAGCCCTCGCTATGCTTACAGAGGAATAATGCAGGATGTAGGCTACCATATCTATCCGGTTTCCTTTATTAAAAGCCAGATTGAGATGCTGGCAAAATACAAGATGAATGTATATCACTGGCACCTTACCGAAGACCACGGCTGGCGAATTGAGATTAAAAAATATCCCAAACTTACCTCTGTAGGTGCTTTCCGTGCCGGTACGCAAATCAGTAATTACACAGATTCGCTTAATGGTAATGACCACCTGCCTTATGGTGGTTTTTATACACAGGACGAGATCAGGGAGGTGGTTGCCTATGCAGCAGAAAGACATGTCACAGTTATCCCAGAAATTGAACTGCCAGGACACTCCCTGGCAGCGCTGGCGGCTTACCCGGAATTGGCTTGTGGTGACAATCCCGGGCCATTTAAAGTCGCTGAGCACTGGGGCATATTTGAAGATGTGTATTGTGCAGGCAAAGAAAATACCTTTAAATTCCTGGAAGACGTGCTCACAGAGGTTATGGCGTTATTCCCTTCTCCTTATATTCATATCGGAGGTGATGAATGCCCTAAAGAACGCTGGAAGGTCTGTAAATTTTGCCAGAAACGGATTAAAGACAATCACCTGAAAAATGAATTTGAGCTGCAGAGTTATTTTGTAAAAAGGATCGAGAAATTTGTGAACTCCAGGGGGAGAAAGATTATTGGCTGGGATGAGATCCTCGAGGGTGGTCTTGCACCAAATGCAACAGTAATGAGCTGGCGTAACATAGAAGAAGGGATCAAAGCTGCAAAACAGGGACATGATGTTGTAATGTCACCCCTTTCACATGTTTATTTCGATTTTATACAGGGCAGACGGGAGCTGGAACCCCTGGCCATCGGTTGGGGCTACAATTCTTTGCCGCGGGTTTATAACTATGATCCTACACCTGCAGTGCTCTCTGATAAAGAGAAAGAACACATCATCGGGGTTGAGGCAGCCATATGGACAGAACACATGGATACACACCGCAAGGTAGAATACATGCTCTATCCTCGCTTAATGGCGTTGGCTGAGATTGCCTGGACACCTCTTGAAAAGAAGGATTCGGTTAGTTTTTTTGAGAAAAGGCTCCCGAAGCACCTTGCCGTTCTGGATAAAACAGATAAAATATACCGGGTGCCGGGTCCAATAGGCCTTTCGGATACCACTCTGATTGGAGCGGATTTTAACCTGGAACTTAAGGTCCCTGTTGAGGGCGCCAGAATCTATTATAATTTTGAAGGTCAGGATGCCAGGGAAACTGATTTTGTATATGAAAAACCAATACGGATTATACTAAATAAGGGCGAGCGCAGGGCTTTAAAGTCTATTGTGATCACCCCATCTGGGAAACGAAGTGTAAATACGACAACTATTTTCAAAAACCCTTAGCCATATTCTTCCAATGTATTTGAAAATCCTAAATAAAATAACCCGTCTGCTCATTTGCAGCTTGTGTTGCATCAGTTTTACTGGCAATGCCCAGGTGCTGTACAAATCGGGCTTTGCCAAAACCAGCATTGAGCCCTCAACGTATCCGTTTTCCCTGACTTTGGCTGGTTACGGCTACCCCAGGGAAGGACGTTTTAGCCTCGACTGGATAAAAAAAACAGCATTGCAGAACTGCACGGCTTTTACCGGAAATAATGAGGCGTTATTTGTAATAAGCAATAACCAGTTGCTGATGACAAAGGCGGCAGAGACCCTGAATTGGAAAGGCATTGGGAAGAGCGATGGCATAACCGCGCTTGCTGCCGGAAAAAAACTACTTTATGCGGTAAATGATAAGGGAGAGATTTTACAGTCCGGTTTTTCCGGTGTGTTAAGCTGGAAAAAGTTAGCTGCCCTCCAGGGGGTAGTAAGTATTACGGTTTTTAATGACATTCTCTATGTGGCTGATCAAAATGGGGTAATCAGCTTTTCGAATTTAAAAAGTAAAACACTAAACTGGACAAAGCTGAGCAGTTTAAGTAGCCTTGTCAGCATGGTTTCTTATGATGGGGCTTTGTATGGATTAACTGCAAGCGACGATCTGATGAAATTGGATCTTAAACATAGAAATGCAGCCTGGACGAAAATTGCGAGATACAACGGTGTATCTTACGATGTACACCTAAAATCCATAGCAGTAGCGAACCATACTTTGTATGGCCTAACTAAGGATAATTCTGTGTTTGCCGGTAAACACCTAACAACAGGTGATCTTTCAGTTACTGCACTGGCAGTATCATCAGGCAAGCAAACGGTGGTTGTGGTGGGCGCAGATCTCTGTGGCCTTGGTTATGACTTTGTAACTTCAGTTAAGCAGGAGGTTTATAGAAAATACCGCATCCCGGCAGCAGCAGTCATGGTAAATTCCTCGCACACACATTTTGGCCCCGTAGCACAGCACTGGCCAGCTTGGCCTGAGTTTGTTCAGCAACCAGATAGTTTATACATGAATGGAACATTGAGACCTGCCATTGTGAAAGCGATAGGAGCAGCAATCAAAGCTATGCAACCGGCCGACCTATATTTTGGCAGGGGAAAAACTGCGATAGGTGCAAATAGAGCACTTACCGGAGCACAGGTGCCTTATGATAATGATGTAGATGTATTGAGTGTGGTTAATAAAAAGAACCAACAGAGAACGCTGTTATTTTTAACGGGCTGTCATGCGGTTTTCAAGAACGAGGGCGCCGAGATGTTTACCATTAGTCCTAATTTTCCGGGGGTGACCAGAAAGTTACTTACCGATAAGAACAGTATTTCCAATGCCATGTTTATTCAGGGTTGTGGGGGCGACATTAACCCGGTTGATGAAAATCATCAGAGAACAGGAGCATCACTCGCCGCTGATGTACTATCTGTCTTAAATCGCCCACTGCAAAAACTGGATGGTGAGATTAGCTTTTACATGGACTCTATCAATTTTCCTGTAAAAAAATGGACAGAGCAGGAAATGTTGGCTTTCAGGGAAGAGAATGATAAGCATAACGAAAATGTAGAAGAAGAAAAGAATGTTCGATGGGCCGACCGCATGCTTGATCTGAATAAGGCTGGGAAAATACCGGCGTCCATGCCTGTCTATATTCAGACGTTCAATATCGGTAGCTGGAAATTGATTGGATTGTCACGTGAGGTAGTTACTGATTACAGCCTGGGTATTAAGAACCTTTGGCCAGGCAAACTGGTAAGTGTAGCTGGTTATTGTAATGACGTGTCTAGCTATTTGCCTACCTCCCGGCATATCAAAGCCGGTACTTATGAAGGTTTCGGCTCATTTTTCTGGTATGCTCAACCCGCTATATTTCCGGAATCAGTTTATGAAACTGTAATCGATAAAGTAAAGAATGAAAATCGTTAGGGTATGGACGTCATGACTAAAGAAATTCCTGCCATCAAGGTAGAAAATAACCTGCTTAACCCATTGATCATCATTGGTGTATTGTTCTTTATTTTTGGTTTTGTGACCTGGCTAAGTGCAGTACTGATCCCTTACTTGCAGATTGCTTGTGAGCTCAATAATTTCCAATCCTACCTGGTAGCTTTTGCTTTTTACATTTCCTATTTTGTGATGGGTGTTCCATCCGGATGGCTTTTAAAAGCTACCGGATTTAAAAAAGGAATGTCGCTCGGATTGCTGCTTGTGGCAGCAGGCTCCTTGCTTTTCATCCCCGCTGCTTTGAACAGGCAGTACGCTATTTTTTTGCTCGGGCTTTTTGTACAAGGTGCGGGACTTACTGTATTGCAAACGGCTTCAAATCCGTATGTGACCATTCTGGGTCCCAGGGAGAGCGCAGCAAGAAGGATCAGTTTTATGGGGATATGTAATGGTATTGCCGGAGCAATGGCCCCTGTAATCCTGGGTGCAGTAATCCTAAATGATGCAGACGCATTGAAAAGTAAACTGGGTTCCTTAAATGGTGCCCAAAAGCTTGTCGAATTAAATGGGCTGGCGGCTAAGGTAATTCTGCCATATGCAATTATTACATTGGTGCTTATCGTATTGTCGGCGGTGATCTACTTTTCTACTTTACCCGAAATTGACGAGGAAGAACTGGATGCAGCTGAGAATGATCTGGAAAAAAGTACAAAGACTTCCGTTTTTCAATTTCCGCACCTGATCATTGGGGTTTTAGTGTTGTTTGGGTATACTGGTGTAGAAGTAATCGCAGGGAATAGCATTATTGGCTATGGGGCCTATCAGGGTATTCCACTGACAATGGCTAAATTTTTTACTTCTTTTACACTGATTAGCATGCTTGCCGGATACCTGATAGGGATTATATGCATTCCCAGGTATTTTAGTCAGGAAACAGCACTTAAGAGTTCTGCAGTATTAGGTATTGTATTCACAGTACTGGCTATGTTCAGCACGGGTTTAACCTCAGTCGTTTTTGTGGCCCTGCTAGGGCTGGCAAATTCATTGATGTGGCCGTCCATATGGCCATTAGCCATTTCAGGCCTGGGTAAATTTACCAAAGCGGGGTCTTCACTGTTGGTGATGGCAATTTCCGGCGCGGCAGTACTGCCACTTTTGTATGGGTACTTAGCAGACCATATGAACCCCCAGCAGGCCTATTTGATGGTGATCCCATGCTATCTGGCAGTGGGTTACTATGCAATCGCCGGTCATAAAGTGGGAAAGAAGAATAGCTGATTTATTTAAACAACGGAAGCATGATTTTAATAGCCGACAGTGGCTCAACTAAAACAGACTGGTGCCTGATCAAGAACTCGGGCAAGAGCCTTTACTTTAAAAGCGAAGGGTATAATCCTTATTTCTTTGCCAAATCAGCTATGATTGAATCCATTCGCAGTAGCATTTCTGTGCATATTGATCCAATGGAAGTTGCTACGCTTTATTTCTATGGTGCAGGCTGTGAGGCCGACAAAACCGGGTTGATGATTGAGGTATTGAGTTCAGTTTTTAGTAATTGCAAACAGTTATATGCAGATGTCGATTTGCTTGCAGCTGCAAGGGGGCTGCTCGGACAGAAATCCGGTTTTGCGGCGATACTCGGAACAGGAACAAATACCTGCATTTATGATGGAGTAAATATTGTTAAAAATATTGATTCACTGGGGTTTATACTGGGGGATGAAGGAAGTGGAGGTGCTATTGGAAAAAGGATTCTTAGTGATTACTTAAGGAATAAAATGCCATCGTCTGTTCGTATCCAATTCGAAAAGCTATACCGTTTTTCAGCTGAAGAGATTATCCATCAAGTGTATATCGAACCAATGCCAAATCGGTTTTGTGCCCAATTTGCTAAATTCCTTAATCATCCGGAAGTGGATGCAGATTACAGTTATCGGATAGTAAAAACATCTTTTCAGCAATTCTTCGAAAATCTGGTTAGCTGTTATCCCGGATATACAGCTTATTCATTCAATTGCGTAGGCTCAATTGCCTATCATTTCAAGAATGCACTGCTGGAGGTTTTAACTGAATTCAATATGAAGCCCGGGCTAATTATTCCCTCTTTAATTGAGGAGCTGGTAGCCTATCATCGGGCAAAATAAAATAAATCATCCGGGGGAGATGTTCATCTAATATCTATTGTTATCTGCCTGAGCAACATGTCTTTCAATATGGTGTACTGTAAACCTTAGGGTATCTCCAAGCCTTAATTTGATGAGTTTGGTTAGCGAGATCGGTGTTTTAGTTTTGGTCATGTTCACCTGTTCTGCCTGAGTTAATAATGACTTTAAATGTGCTTGCTGCATTAAAAAACGATCAATAGTTGTCACTGTCAGGCGCCTTCCAAAGGGGTTCATTTCCTTTGTTGTAGACATTTTTTTGATCCCGTCTGGTTTTATCTTTACCAGGTTCACAAAATAATCTCCAATGATACCGCTCTTAAAAATCCCTGAATTGCGTGTCACCTTTTGGGAACGAATCGCGCTTTCAATGACCGGAAGATAGAAGTCGCCATACAGGTTTAAATGTTCGATGCATTCTAAAATACTCCATTTATTTGGTGCAGATTTTTTATTCAACTCATCAATATTCAATTCTCTGAGCTGCTTAACTTTTTCGGTAGAATTTGCGGTTATAATTAAAAGATTCTCTATCAGTTGACTACTTATTATCTTCATCGTTGCTATTAATTTATACAAAAATGAAAAGAAACAATTTATTGGCTGTTGATTGAAATCAAGAATTTCGAATGCGACTCAAAGTTTCAGGAGTCATCCTAAGATAGGATGCTATATATTTTAATGGAACATGCTGAAATAGGTGGGGACTTCTTTGTAAGACCCGTTTTAAACGTTCTGTGGGAGAAACTGTGAGCAGATCAACTTCCCTCTCGATTTGTTCGATAATTACTGTTTCTAATAAAGATTTATAGCCGGCTAAACTATCAAGATCTCCATTTACTAAGGCTGATACCTTTTCTTTAGGGAGCACTCGCAAAGTTGTTTTCCTGATGGCTTCAATATAAAATTCTGATGGACTTTCGCTAAAATAGGAGGCTAAAGAATTGATTATGGAACCCTCAAAACCAAAGCGGATGCTTTGTTCTTCATATTCTGATAAAAGAAAAACCCGAACTGCACCTGATTCAACAAAGTATATGTTCCTTTCTATTTCTCCTTTCTTTAAAATAAATTCTCCTTTGGAAAAGGTCTTTTTAACTTCCGAAATCTTCAGTGAATTAATCAGATTAAAGGTAAAAGATTGTGTTTCATCCATGAATATAGCCGGTTTCTTTTTGGCAAAAATAACAGATTTTATGGCTTGGCTATGGACGTTGGTTGTGCATGGTGCTGCGCATGTATTCCTGAAACATGTTTTCCCGGAATCGTCTGTTGGCTATACGGCGTGATCTGCGGGTATAACTCCAGTAAAACAAAACCCAGATACTCAGAACTAAACCATATACAGGAAAGGGATTGGACATATTGGCTGCAGTGTATAATGCGCTGGCAGAAATCCCTAAGCTTAACAAAAGAAAGAAGACCGTTTTCATGACTGACAATTGTTAAATACTATACTAATTTACGAGGTAAATCGGATTGGTATTCAATAAATTATTCACAAGATTTCCACAATATTATCTTATTAACAATTCCCTTGTTTTTATGGGGCAATTGCTATATTGTGTACGTCTTTACAGATTAAGATAATCATCATACCTATGTATTTAACTTCGCTTCCTGATCACTCCAGCCCAGATTTTAACGAAGAGCTACACTTTAGCAGGTTTAAAGAACACAATGTTATTTTCAATACTACAAGCAGTTTTAGTTTTTGTGATGACCATGTAGGATGTTTGTCTTTCAAGACGATATTGGAAGGTGAAGAGTGGTATGGCATTAATAATCGCCGGCTGGCAATAAGGCCCGGACAATTCCTGATCCTTAACAATGAACAGAATTATTCGTGCAATATTGATACCCATGAAAGGGTTAGAGGGATATCGGTTTTCTTTAAAAAGGAATTTGCATCTTCAGTCTTCAACGACACATTAAAAAAAGATAATGAGTTATTAGACAATCCTTTTCTCATTCACAATGCACAACCTGAGTTTTTCCAGACGCTTAATGCTATTGAACCTGAAGTACAGTTTCAACTTGCAAGGCTGATTTCAGATCTTGAAACCCATGGTTATAATGGAGGTGCCGAAGAACATCTTGTTTTTTTTCTTCATTATCTTATAAGCACGCTCAAATCAGAATCACGACAGGCGGCCGAGGTTTCCGCGGTAAAGCTAAGCTCCAAAATGGAGATATACAGACGTCTGTGTATTGCCAAAGATTTCCTTCATTCCACGTTTATGGAAAAGCATGATTTAGATACACTTAGCAGTAACGCCTGTTTATCTGTTCCTCAGCTCGTAAGGCAATTCAAGTCTGTTTTTAAAACCACTCCGTATCAGTACCTGATCCAGATCAGGCTTGATCGGGCTGTTGAACTCCTTAAAAACAGCAATAAACCTGTACATGAGATCACCTGGCAATGTGGTTTTGAAAATGTCAGTGCTTTTTGTAGGGCCTTTAAATCTGCTTACGGCACCCAGCCTTTAATATTTAGAAAAGCTTACGCTTAAATTGAGCATTCTTGCATACGTTTAGTACAAATGACGGAATAATTTAGATCAATTTTTAAATCTGATCACGCTAACTCCAGTAACATTGAAACGAGCAATAACCTTAATCTTTTGTATTTTATTGATATCCCTTTGCCAAGCTCAGGATCAGGTGATACCACTTTATCCGTATGGTATCCCAAATTCAAAAAAAGTACCTCCAGATTATATAGAGCAGACTGATAGTTCTGGCCTGATTAGCAACGTTAGTGTTCCGACTATGCAGGCCTACTTTCCGGAGAAAGATAAGGCCAATGGCACTGCTGTAATTATTTTTGCAGGTGGCGGCTATTTTGTTCTGGCGCCAAAAAAATGCGTTGAGCTTGCAAATGCATTTAATGCACTTGGAGTTGCGGCCTTTGTTGTGAAATATCGTTTGCCCAGTGACAAAATCATGAAAGATAAAACAATAGGTCCCCTGCAAGACGCGCAAACCGCTATTAAGATCGTACGCAAAAGAGCTGGCGAATGGAACATAAATCCACTCAAAATCGGCATGATGGGATTATCGGCAGGGGGGCATCTGGTTTCTACAGCCGGTACTCAGTTAAATAGGGTAGTGATTGAAAACAATGAAAACATATCGCTTAGGCCAGATTTTATGATCTTGCTCTATCCGGTCATTATTTATGACCCCTATATATTCAGGACCAGGGAAAATTTAATCGGAAAGACACCTTCCCGACAGGCATTAAATTTATACAGTACCAATAGGCACCTAAGTGCCAAAACACCGCCTACATATTTGGTTCATGCTGCTGATGATGACGTTATTCCAGTAAAAAATAGTCTGAGTTTCTATGAAGCAATGCTTAAAGCTGGTGTTCCGGGTGAGTTGCATATCCTGCAATCAGGTGGACATGGATTTGGGATTTCTGATTCGGAAAACAAAAATAACTGGTTTCCGAGTTGTCTGAATTGGATGCAAAAAAATGGTCTTCTTTAAAAATACAATAACTATTACTGTTTGAAAAGCGCATTTCTGGAATTGAGCATTCTTGCACATGTTTAGTAAAACCGACCGGGTAATTTTGATCAGTTTAAATCGACATTATTTAATAAGGTATTAAAAAATCAATCTATGAAATCAGCAAGTAAAAACTTATCATTAGTATTATCAGTATTAGCGTTAACTGTATTGTTTTCCTGTAAGAAAAAAGAAGGAGGTTCACCTGTAAATTCAGATGAGGAAGCTGCAAAAAGAGTTGTGGGAACATATAAGGGAACACTTGATGCTACCCAGGAATATTTTAACGCAATTATTGTTATTACCAAAGAAAATGGTAACAAAGTAAAGATTACACCAAAACAAGGCGAACCATATTCCAATGTAACGCCAAAAATTATCACCGTAAAAGCAATACAGAATTCTGATGATGCTGAGGCTATTGGAACACCTGAAGGTACACTGGTATATCAACACTCGGTAAAAAACATATCTATTGTTACACTTTCCAGTTCCTCAAGTGATGTTACCTACAATTTCAGGGGAACAAAACAGTAAGATTTAGCCATAAAGGATTGTATCACCGATTTTGTCGCATTCTCCACCTAATATTGTCCGTTTTACACCCGTAATTAGAATGAGCCAAACAATAGCTTTGTATTGAACAATATGTATAAACTGGAATTATGATACTTCAAAATAAAAATGCGATTGTTTATGGAGCAAGTTCCTCCCTGGGAGGAACTGTTGCTCAATCACTGGCCACAGCTGGTGCCAATGTTTTTGTAACCAATAAAAACTTATTGGTTGCGCAGCAGGTTGCTGATAAAATTATTGCGGCCGGTGGTAAAGCCTATGCCGGTATGGTTGACGCAATGCAGGAGGATTCCATCAGAACACATATTGAATTCGTTCATAATATGGCTGGTAGTGTTGATATATCTTTCAATTTAATAGGAATTAAAAATGTTCAGAATATTCCACTAATCGAGATGTCACTCAAAGATTTTATTTCACCTGTTCATGATGCAATGCATACTCAATTTCTGACAATGACAGCGGCTGGTAGAATTATGAAAAATCAAAAATCGGGAGTAATACTTTCTTTAACAGCAACTCCAGGCGGTATTGGATATGCAATGGTTGGTGGTTTTGGTCCGGTATGCTGCGCAATAGAGAGTCTTTCCAGGGATCTGGCAGCAGAACTTGGCCCATATGGGGTAAGAGTTGTTAATATCAGGTCGGCGGGTTCACCAGATTCACGTCCATTTAAAGAATTTATTGCTACTGGAAGTGATGAGGCTGAATCTTTCTTGCAAAAAATTGTGGATGATACAATGCTCAATCAGTTGCCATTGATGGAGGATATTGCAAATACCGCCGTTTTTTTAGGATCAGATTTGGCAGGGAAAATAACTGGTGTTACTATAGATGTTACCGCAGGAACAACAGCTGCACTTAATTACAAAAACGCAAAACCCGCTTTTCTTAGGGGCAATTGAACGACCAACAGATAAACAAGGTAACTTGAATGGTAGGAGCAGGTAATAATTTTCTTAAAATACTTTGCAATACAAAGTGAGTTAGTTAACTTTGTATTGCAAAGTACTTTTTTATTTGTGAAAACTCAATAGTATGAAGATCTCAAGAACAAAATTTGTTATCATCTTTCTTGTTTCGGCGTTTGCCTTTCAGATTATCTTTAATTTACTGTTGCAGCCTGTAAACGGAGATTGGTTCCCTGGAACTGGGTCACCAATAGCATGGAAACGCACCGTAGCCACAATCATATATCCTGTCAAAGTTGTTTTAGTAGGGCCCTTGGCCCCTATACTCAACGATCCGGATCCTGCACCACCAGTTCGGGCACTTGCTTGTGCGCTATATTGGACTGTTATAGCTATCGTTCTTCATTTTATCCTAAGTAAAATTATCTCTCGCAAGAAACATGAATAGATTTGAAGAAATATACTATGAAGCAAAGTCTGACAATTGGTTTCAGCGGTTTGCTATTTTTTGCCGTCTCGCTCTGGCAGCCAGTTTTATTCCCGCAGGTTATATTAAAATCATAGGTGAACGATTCGCTGCGGGCCTGCCATCAAATAATCCTTTAGGACATTATTTCGATGCATTACATCTCACAGGGTATTACTACACCTTTATTGGAGTTGCTCAAATCGTAACAGCAATATTATTATTGATCCCGAGAACATCCCTTCTTGGTGCCCTGATGTATTTTTCCCTCATCGTGAACATTTGTGTACTCACTTATGCTACCCGCTTTGACGGTACCCGGATCGTTACTATCATGCTATTGGCAAGTTTGTTTTTACTAATTTGGGACTATGACCGTTTAAAATACATTTTGCCATTTAAGCAGCCCAACACAGATCCTTATGTGTTAAAAAAGCCCCTGGGTGTACGTCTTCGGGTCATATTTTTTGGTGGTTCTTTCGCAGTTGTGGCCTTTATTATTGTAGGTACTTTCTATTTATATGAGATCATACCGGGCAATTCTGAAGCTGAATGCAGAAATCAATGCGCTTCCAGCAAAAACCCCGCGGCTTGCGAAATTTTCTGCGACTGCATTTATAAGCAAGGTCAACCACTGGATAGCTGTCTGGCAACTTTTGATAAGACGAAAGATGTCCGCAGATCCCCCTAGAATTGATGTTCCACAGCAGGGTAGTTTTTAAAATTTAAAAAACAAAAACAATTGGTGCATATTAATTGTACTAATACTGATTACCCTACATTTCACCGAAAAACCAGTATCAGACCTTAGGTATCCTTCGGTCCAGGTAGTGTAATTTCTGTATAACTTTTGGTTTCCTCAAGCATCTTTTGCTTTTCTTAAGGTTGACTGTCAGTTGATTTCCTGTAGGCTTAAAATAAACGTAACGCTTTTTCCAGTCAATGTGATATCTTCGCGCCATGACAGCAGAAGATTACGAAGCGGCATTCCATGGGATTGCGCTTCCGGAAGGGCCAATTGAAATAGGGCAGGGGGCAATAGTTACGGATGTTCCTTTATTTGTGGCTAAAGAATTGGCTATATTAAAATTCGGTAATAACGAGCGGGTTAAAGAACCGGTGCGATGGAGGTTAAACAGACTGATTGAATTGATCAATAATAGTCACCAATAGCTGGTGAAAAGAGATTTTTATTGCCGCATTTATATTTTAAATGGTGTTGTTAACAAATTCACCCTTTTCTGAAACGATCTGATTTCCCCAGTTCGTAATTGTTTCTAAAACTGGTATAAATGTTTTTCCAAAATCCGTTAGGCTGTATATAACCTTAATAGGCGGTTTTTTACCATATACTTTCCTTAATATTAAGCCGTCCTTTTCTAATTGTTTCAACTGTAAACTCAATGTCATTTCGGTAATATTCGGTACTTCTTTCCGAAGCTCGTTGTAGCGTTTTTCAGCATCTTTTAAATGATACAGAATTACCGCTTTCCATTTACCACCTATTAAATCCATCGCTAGACTTATTGTGCAGGGATAAACTCTTCCCTTTAGTTTTACGTAATCACCTATACATTCTGTTTTCATCCGGCATTTTGTTTTAACCTATCTGTTTGGATAGTTATTGTAAATGTAGTATGCTAAAAATAATTTTGCAACTATAATTTTTATAGTATAACATTTCACTTAAATAATAAAAGAATGGTATCGAATTTAAAAGTAAATGAAGCAATGAAACAACAGGACAAACCGCTTATCACAATAGTTGGTATTTTGGGCAAGCAGGGGCGCAGTACTGCACGTACATTGTTACAGAGCGGGCGTTATCGTGTACGTGGAATTACTCGACGTACAGATTCACCAGAAGCCCTTGATTTGGTCGAGCAAGGAGCTGAACTTGTGAGTTTACCACTTTGTCTGGGTTATAAAAAAGATTTCGTGGAAGCGTTTCGGGGCTCGAGTGGTATTTTCATGATGACGCCAAGTATTGCCCCTCCGCAAACCCACGAGCTGGAGTTGGGTAAGGAGTTAGCGGACGCAGCAGTTGAAGCAGGGGTTCAGCATATTATCTTTAGCAGTTTGGAAAATGTAGATAAAATTACAGGAGGGAAAAAGTTTGCTCCACATTTTACAGACAAGGCTATGATTGAAGCATATATCCGCACACTTCCCATCACAAGCTCGTTTATCTACATGGCTTTTTTTTACACTAATTTTATGGAGTTTTATACTCCTGTTTTAGTGGGTGATACACTTGTATTTCCGATTTATTTACCAAAAGATTTTCGCGCACCATTTGTTGATCCCCTTACAGCTACTGGCCCCGCCGTTTTGGAAATTCTTTCGAACCCCAGTCGATATGCCGGTAAGTCCCTGCCAGTAATTGGCGATATTATTTCACCACAGGAAATGGTAGATACTTTTGTTCGGGTCACAGGTAAGAAAGCCAGGTATGGCTCAGCATTCACACGGGAGGATTTCCTTCATCAATTCCCGGAATTTCGGTCAAACGAGCTTTTGGTACGTGAGATTTTGGGAATGGCTGAGTATGCAGTTGAATATGGCTATTTCGGCAAAGATCGCGATTTGCTATGGAGCCGTCAAATAGACCTCGATACCCTTAGTTGGGAAGAGTTTCTACGGACTACGGGTTGGCAAGGCCAAAAGCTCACATATTGATGACGAATCATTATTTGAATTCGATAGTTAGAAAAACAGCTACTGCTTTTCTAACTATAAAAGGTAAGATATTAAGGATTTTCAAACTTCCAAAGCTGAGGATCTGCCCCATTCCAGGTCCATGACCTTACATCTGCCCCCGGTGCCGGGTCTCCATTTACAATATCAAGCACATTATTTCCCGCCTTTGCCATAATACGGTACCAGCCTCCTCCCACAGATTCAATGCGCCACTGCTGGCAATCATTAGGAAAAACGTCCCAAACCTGAACATTTGCCCCGCGTTCAATTGCACAAGCATCCAGATCTAATGATTTATGATTAGGAAGTTCTGAGATAATCTTATAAAACCCATTGTTCAAATAAGTAAGGTTCCATTTCTGTCCATTACAGGTAGTACGAGTCCAGGTCCTTACATCGGCATTGCCAACAGCACACCCTGCAATATCCAGATATAAGCCAGCACCAGAAACTGTATTAACCTTTGACCTGATTGCATACTGCCCATTAGGTATTGGGTTAGGTATCAGGCAAGGTGTTGAACCCAATGATTGTGTTACACCTGAAACGGTAATGTTTATTGGCATAATATTACCTGCCCCATCAAAAAACATCCTGTCAATAGCCACTTGACGCTCATGTATATTCGTACTCGTACGCCTGTGGTAAACAAAGAAATACTCATCACTGCAGCCCGGTTTTCTTAATACGGCATTATGTCCTGGTCCTTTTATCGCTCCAAGTGGTGATGTGATACGCCCTTTAGTTGTCCATGGACCCATTGGGTTAGATGAAGTCGCATATTCTACATGATAATCATCACTGCTGAAATCATTAATGGAGTACATCAGATAATAAATACTATTTCTTTTAATGATATACGGTGCTTCAAAATAATTGGACGGCTTATTATGTCCTCTCGTGCCTGTTAGCGATATCATATCATTATTAAGCTGCTGAATGTTTATCGTGGTATTTCCCCAGTACATATAGGCTTGCCCATCGGTGTCTACAAACACCATCGGATCTATTGGGTCAGTTCCATCACCAGTTGCAAGAGCACTCCCTTTATCAACAAATGGACCTGTTGGGCTGCTGCTCACAGCCACACCGATTTTTTTTGCAGCAGTATAATAAAAATAGTAGTTCCCATTTCGTGCAACTACAGATGGTGCCCAACCATCTGTATGCGCCCAGCTAACGTTTACTAAATCTAATACAATGCCCTCGTCGGTCCAGTTTAGTAAATCTGTTGATGAATAAGCATGAAATTGGCTGGCATTTGGTCCGGTAGCAGTTGGGTAAATGTAATATTTTCCATTTGCATAAATGATATCGGGATCTGCCGTCGCGACAGGTAAAATAGGATTACCACTCATTAAATCCACAGATAGTAATTTCTGTGTTGCCTCATTACTTTTGAGCGTGGCTTTGGAAACAGACTCAGGATCTTTTTTTGCACATCCTGAAAAAATTGAAGCAATAATTATTGCATAGGTGAATAAATTGTTTGCTATTCGCAAACGGCCCGTTGAGATGATTTTCATACGATTTTTATAATTGGTTTAATCTAATTTACTGCTTCCATACATTCAATTCTGATCAAAAATTTGTCTAATTGTATCATTTATTCAATAGCAAGAACAAGCCAGTCACGTGTATTTCCCCATTATTTGAAAACCAAATATTTCCAGTATTAAAGCCGGGCTAAAGAGATGATTGCACTTTAAAAATTGGTAGGGTGTTAATATTATGGTTTCATAAGTTAAAATCCACTAACTATCGACGATTAATTCTTGATAGTTTTACGTCATGAATTGCTACTGTTATATTGATAAGTGTATTGTTAAAAAATATAATTTAAGAAGGAAAGTCCATTCTCTACTTTTTTACGCTGCGCTATGCATCACTTTTTTTAGCCAGTCCATCTACAACGTTAAAGCACAAAGTGGTGATCAGATACTGGATGGTATAGGCGAAACCGGTATGATTGCGCGTTATATTTTTAACGGTGATCTTAAAGACTGGTCTCGAAATAACCTTCATGCCAAAGCTGAAGGTGTGCAGTCTCATTTTGCAAATGATATACAATTTGGTAAGGTTTTATCATTGTCTGGTGATAGTGATGACTTTATTAGTTTGCCTGCTGCGTCTTTGGCGGATATAGAGTCACTTAGTTTATCCACGTGGGTAAAACTGCGTTCCGATCAACCTGGGCAATATTTGTTTGATTTTGGAAAGAGTGTAACAAACCATTTTTTCGCTGCTCCGTTTGGCATAGATGATGAAAAAGGTTTTCAGACCATGATACGTTCAGAGAAGAGTGGGGGAAATGGGGGTGTTAGCCCCTCTCCAGAGCTCAATAAGTGGCTTCATGTTGCAATAATTATTGATGTTTCATCTAAATCTATCATGACCTATATTGATGGTAAACTCGTGGGAAATAGCAAGGAGATTCCCTCTGAGTTGAAGATGGTTTTTAATCAACTTCCGGATGACCGGAATACGCTTTTTATCGGAAAATCTTTGAAGTCCGGAAAGTCTAATCTGAATGCATTGCTTCATGATTTTCGTATTTATCGGGTTGCCTTAAGTAAAACACAGGTATTGACTATTTACAAGAATTCAGTGAATCCTGCGGGAATTGCGAACGACAATGGGGTAAATGTAAGTAATTTTAAAGAGGATATTCAGCAGTTTCCCAAAACAGAAGCACAGCTATATAATACCTATCTGGAAAAGGTAGCTGATATAGAAGTTGCCACCGAGGTGGGAGTTTTACCCCGCTTTCCCAGTTATATTCAGGGGACATACAGACAATTAAAAAATGGGCCAGGTGTGAGGGTTTTATGGCCTTTGCCTAATGACAACAGTTCGGTGCTTAGCCAAAGGCAGTATATTGTTTACGGGCAAATTCCTGGTACCCAAATTCGAGCCAAAGCGATTGTTACGGTAGGTGCAGAAAAAAAATCAACAGCTCCGGTTTTAAAACTGGAGACTTTTGGTCTCGATCGGGTGTCTTTAGGAAATGATCTTTTGGGTCACCAAACTAAATTTACCGAAAACAGAGACAAGTTCATCTCTACCCTGGCCAAAACTGATCCGAATTCCTTTCTCTACATGTTCCGACATGTCTTCGACCAGAAACAACCAGTTGGGGCTGTGCCACTTGGCGTATGGGATTCCCAGGACACCAAACTCAGAGGACATGCTACAGGACACTATCTTACCGCAATTGCCCAGGCTTATGCCAGCACCAGCTATGATAAGACACTTCATGAAAATTTTTCCAATAAAATGAAGTATATGGTTAATACCTTATATGAATTGTCACAACTTTCGGGCAGACCTAAGGTAGCTGGAGGTGCATTTGTATCGGATCCTGCTGCAATACCCTTTGGCCCTGGTAAAACAGGTTTTGATTCTGATCTTAGTGATCTGGGAATTCGCAAAGATTATTGGAACTGGGGTACAGGATTCATCAGTGCTTATCCGCCAGATCAGTTTATTATGTTGGAGAAAGGCGCTAAATATGGTGGGCAAAACAATCAGGTTTGGGCACCTTATTACACATTACATAAGATTTTAGCAGGTCTGATGGATGTTTATGAGGTTAGCGGCAATAAAAAGGCTTTGAATTTAGCCAAGGGAATGGGCGACTGGGTTCATAAGCGCTTAAATGTATTGCCTACAGATACCCTTATCAAGATGTGGAACACTTATATTGCCGGCGAGTTTGGAGGCATGAATGAGGCCATGGCAAGATTGTACAGGATCACAGGTAATCAAGATTATCTTCAAACCGCGATAAAGTTTGATAACATCAGAGTGTTTTACGGGGATAAAAATCACACTGGCGGATTGGTAAATAATGTGGATGTATTTCGTGGATTGCATGCCAATCAGCATATTCCTCAGGTTGTTGGAAGTATCGAAATGTACAGGGTGTCGAATAATCCAGACTATTATAGAATTGCTGACAACTTTTGGTATAACGTGGTTAATGGTTATATGTATAGCATAGGCGGAGTTGCTGGTGCACGGAATCCTGCCAATGCCGAATGTTTCATTGCTCAACCCGGAACGCTTTATGAGAATGGTTTCTCGGAGGGCGGTCAGAATGAAACGTGTGCAACCTACAATATGCTAAAATTAAGCACTGAACTTTTTCTTTTTGATCAAAGTACAGCGTTTATGGATTATTATGAGCGCGGATTGTATAACCATATTCTGGCGTCTGTTGATGAACACTCTCCTGCAAATACTTATCATGTGCCACTCAGACCTGGATCCGTAAAGCAATTTGGGAATGCGAAGATGACCGGCTTTACTTGCTGTAATGGTACCGCAATAGAAAGCAGCACTAAGTTGCAGAATTCAATTTATTTTAAAAGCACTGATGATCAATCCTTGTACGTGAATCTCTATATACCTTCAATATTGAGATGGACAGAACGTAAGGTAAGCATTATACAATCTACAAATTTTCCCAGAGCAGATCATACCAAACTGACAGTTAAAGGAAGTGGGAAATTTGATATCAATGTTCGAGTTCCTGGTTGGGCTACCAGGGGATTCTTTGTCGTGATTAATGGGCAGGCTCAAAAATTGGAGGCGCATCCCGGAACTTATCTCAGGTTGAGCCGGAGCTGGAAGGACGGGGATATCATTGAGCTTCGAATGCCTTTTCAGTTTCATCTTGATCCGGTAATGGATCAGCAGAACATAGCCAGTCTGTTTTATGGGCCTATTTTGCTCGCCGCACAGGAACCGGAAGCAAGAAAGGATTGGCGCAAAATTACCTTGAACGCTGTCGATATTAGCAAGACGATTAAAGGTGATCCTAACCGTTTAGAATTCAGAATTGACGATGTTGTTTTTAAACCATTTTATGATACCTATGGGAGACATTCGGTTTATCTGGACGTTGATTTAAAATAATGTGCTAACTTTAATGCATCTGCATGACTGAAAAATACAAATGAAAAACATAGTTGCTTTAAGCGCTCTGGTGTTAATGTTCGGGCTGGCAAAAGCGCAGTCTAATCGGGAAGATATAGAGATCCGCTGGCCAAAAGCCGAGCGATGGGAACTTGACAAGAAATTATCTATCCAAACTGATTTTTCTCGTCGTCATGAGAAGTGGGATGTTAAAGACGACAAGAAGGAAAGCTGGCAAAAAATGCTGATGATATTAAATGATGATATCACAAAAAATACTAAGCCACTGGATAGTATTAATATATCACATGACTTATCAGAAGACAAAGGCATTCGTTTTACGCTCCTGGCGGAAAATAAAAATAACCCTCTTCCATATCGGCTGATCAGTCTGGAAAACCGAACGATTAAATCTGAGCAAACTCCCATTTCTACGCTTATTTACATTATAGATGGCAAAACCTGCAGGCATACGGTTCTTGTTTCAATGAAAACAGACAAATTTCCAGCCGATTTTTTAACTCAATGGTCTGAAATTTTGTTAAGTAGCCGGATCATCCCATCAAAAGATGGAAATTTTGAACTCACTGATGATGCCTATCTTGATGTTCAGGAAATTAATGGGATTGATGAGTTTTATATTACAGCCAATTTCAAATTAAACCAGATGCAGCATTTGCTTAAGGGGCAAGCTGCGAAAATTATTATGGATGATTTACCTGAAATTCGTCTTTCGGGAAAAGTATCAGAGATCGGCAAACTAAAAAATGAATCTCCTTTTAGTTCACCTAGCAACCAGAGTGGGAATTATGTGAAAATGGTTGAAAAATTTCCTGTTACCATTAAAGTCGAAATACCACCAGCTGATAAGGATAAGTTTAAAAGTCGAATGAGTTGTATTGTCAGTGTGGCTACAGCTCCATAAAATAATGTCGTAAGTTGAGAGTGATTGTTTAACAATTTTTAAGGAGTAAATGGAGAGTCGTCAAATTGAAAATTCGCAAATACGATTGCAAGAAAATATTCCACTGACTGAGGAGGAAATAAAAGAAATGGAGATAGGACAAAAAGCAACCATGAGAATTGTTACAATTACGATCATTGTTGGCATATTGTTTTTGGGGATAATTGCTGTTTTATCTGTAGAAAAGGAAACCTTAGACAACCTGAAGTATTATGATTATATCGCTTTCTCCTGCATAGCATTATTATTTTTTAGTTTTTGCTATTTTATTGCCATGCTGGCCGATAGGTATAACAAGTACAATTGGAAGAAGGATAAACTAAACGGAAAAAATAAATTAACGAGTGTAGTGATTAACCGTGATAAAACAGAACATGCAGAATACCTAACCTTTGCCGGACCATTTAAAAATGAAAAAATAAGGATTGAGGTTAAGCAAGAGGATTACAATCGTTACAAAGCAGGATCTAAAGTTGTTGTTACTTATCTGAAATTTAGCAAAAAGGCCCTTAAAATCATTGATTCTTACTGAGAAACAGGAAAAATCTATGGTCCTAAAAACCAAACCAGCCTTTCTTTTTGGCCACAAGGTCTTCTGGTATTTCCAAACCTGCTGCTTTGGCCGCATCGATATGCTGCTGTACTTTGTTTTTATCCTTAAAGCCTGTTTCATTCTGATAAATTAAGGCAAGATCGATATGTGCCTGCGGATACCCACGGTCTAATGCGCTTTTAAAGCTATCGATTGCCATGATCACGTTTTTGTCGGTTCCTAACCCATTTAAATAAAAAATACCCAGATTGTAGGCAGAAACATCAATCCCCTCATCAGCGCCAAGCTGATAATAATGCAGCGCCTTTTCATAATCGCCTTTTAAATCATAAAGATAACCTAACCAGTTATTCATGGGTTCACCCAGATCTGCAGCAGCCTGGTAGTATTGAAGGGCCTTATCGTTATCGGAGGGAAGCAGCAAATCTTCGGAATACAAATCACCAAGATTGTTATTTGCTATTGCCAGTGACATTTCAGCGGCTTTATTTAGCCAGAACAGCGCCTTCTCTATATCTACAGGGGTACCCACTCCATGCTTATAGCACATTCCCAGTCCATTCATCGCATTTTCATTGCCAGACAGGGCACTTTTATGGTACCAATAGAAAGCTTTATCGTCGTCAAGGAATCCTTCAATATTATAGTAAAGGTGCGCAAGATTATTCATGGAAAGTGCATATCCTTTTTCGGATGCAATGGTGTCGTAGTATATTGATTTTGCATAATCCCTGGCGTTGTAAGCCGCTATGGCCTTTACGCACAGATCATGAACAGAGGTCAGTTCATCGGTTGTCTGTTCATCATTTCGGCTCAGCCCTTTTGCGTAGGCTAAAAGTCTTTTCCTGCTTTCAAACTCAAAATAGTAAGCGTAATCCTCGCCGGCATGTTCCAGCGCAACTGATTTGGGGGTAGGAGTGATGCCAGTCTCGCTAACGGAATAAACGTTGTCTGCTTTAAATGCGTAAGCAAAACCATCTTCATTAGGTTTCTGAACAACCAGGTCAAATTCAAAATCGCTAAACTCACTGGTTGCCGTATTAGCGATGCTCCACATCTGTTTTTTTTGCAACGTGAAAACGGTTTCATGAAGCCAAAGAATTTGTTGATAGTCATCAAGTGGGATTAACCAGGATGGTTGCTTCGGATTGCCGTCATAAATGCCTTTTTTCTCTGCCTGATGGATTAGTGCGATGTCACTTATCCCATCATTAACTCTGGCACGGATATCCAAAATTGCATCATACAGGCAGGGCAGCACATAGCTTTCATTTTTCCTGCTGATGAGGCCGTGTTTCTTATCTTTTCGGATTACCAGCAAGTCGTTGAAATTTGTTTGTCTGTTTATTTTTTCAAATCCGCTATCCAGCAGGTTTCCGTCTTTTTTGTACAATAAACTAGAATTAAGACCTTTATGAGGCTTAATCAATAACAGTCCCTTATCCAGGTTTTCTATAGAATCGATTGGAAATTCGCCAAGGTATTTAAAAAACTCATTGTAAATCTTTTGGTTTTTCTGTCCACTAATCTTGGTGTAATAAAAACCATATCCGGAATCAATTACCTCTGTGTGTTCAAAATCAATTACAATACGTCCTGAAGCATCAATGACACCCCAGAAAGTTTCTTTTTTTGCACTAAAACAATTCCCATTTCCAATCGTTTCTATTTCATCATAAACAAACTGAGTGATCTGATTGCCTTTTGTGTTAATCAATCCTGATTTTTTTTGGAGTGTAGCTACTGCAACACCTGAATATTCGAAATCAAAGGCATCATCCCAGATTAGCGGAATTGCAATTCTTCCGGCGGTATTTACATATCCGTATTTGCCATTTTTTGACACTACTGCCAAGCCCTGCGATCCAAAGCTGTAAAATTCATCAAATTGAGCGTTTAGTAAAACCCGGCCATCGCTATCCTTTAGTCCCCAAAGGTTATTTTCTTCAAATATTTCATAGGGAAGGTTCTCTTCATCAGCCACCCAGATACAGGACCAGCCGTAATCGTAGCCTTCATAATTTAACAGTTCAGGGAAAGCGTTAAAACCAGGACTGACATCATTAAGATCTTTATAATTCAGCAGGCTGATATCCCCAGCGTCCATCGCTCTGGTAATTATCTGATTGTTATGGGCAATGTTAGCCAGCCAAAGCTGGGCCTGTTCCGCATGAGGCGTATCCTCCATATTCAATATGTCCCAGATGTCCAGGTGAAAATAGCGCCCTGTAAGCTTATCCAGGTAATTGAACAGCTTGTCGCGGGCTTCATTAAACTTTTCTATATCTGTGATCAGACCAGGTTGGTCTTCTAGAAATTTATAAAACCGCTTCAGATTTTCAATTCCAGGTTCGGAATCAAAATATAATCCGGAATCATTAGATTCCACATGATTGTTATAATTATTACCTGAAATGAAACCTCCCTCTACTAATAATGGATGAAGCATAAGTGGCATTTCGTAACCCCATTCCATCATCATCTTATCGGTATTTTCGGCAACTGATGGGGTATTGATATTGTATAAATAGGCGCGGTGTGACATTCAGTCTATATTAAATGGCTTACAAATGATGCTGAGCCTAGAGCCAATTTTATGCCATTTGTTAGCAAAAACCAAATCACTCTTCAAAATTAAAACTCATTTGTAATTCTTCTCCAAGTAGTCGAGGTACATGCTGGTAAGATTAGATATAACAAATAGTTAACATACATTTAATGCGCTATTGTATCTCTCTAATGTACTTTTGAGAGCAAATAAATATTGGTCAAATGTCCCCAAGTCTGAACGAACATGAACTAATCAATCTTTGGAAAAACGGGGATGAAGGCGCATTCGACAAATTATTTAAACTTCATTTCCATAAATTACTCAGATTTGCTTCCCGGTATATTCACGATAGTGAGCTGGCAAAGGAAATAACAATGGACGTCATGTTCAAAGCATGGCAAAAGAAAGAAGAACTCATAAGCCAGAGTTTGGAGCCATTTCTTTTTCACCTGCTTAAAGGAGCTATGGTGGATCAATTCCGTAGGAAAAGTATTCTCTTCTTACCAGTTGATCAGATGCTTGCCGAGCCGGAGTCCAGAGAAAGGGCTGATGATCCAATCAATTACAGCCAACTTAGTTCATTGTATCAGGAAAGCCTGAACTGTCTCAGTCCCCAAAGAAGGCTGGTACTGGAAATGCGCCAGCAACAGGGAATGAGTTACAAGGAAATAGCGGATGAACTTGACATTTCTCCTAAAACGGTAAACCGACACCTTACAGATGCAGTGCATACGGTTAGAAGTTTAGTGCGGAAAAAGGGGGATATCACTCTTTTGTTTTTGCCTGCCATCGCAATCTTTATTTTTTGTTAAATATTTCCTTCTCATTATCAGTGATTTATGTTGTTTTTGACGAATACCCGCATTTTGCATTGGGTATAAGTTCTGTTTCTTACGGTATGTATAGATAGCGCACTTGCTCTAATACCGAAGGCATGAAAACAGAAATAGACAGAGAACTTTTAGTCCGATATATCAATGGCAAGTGTACTGCTGATGAACTACTTCATGTAAAGCATTTTCTTCAGGATCCCGGATGGCAGCATGCACTAAAAGCAATACTGGAAGCCGACTTTTCTACAATTGAGCCTGCGCCGCAGGCTGATGAGACGACTTTGGAAGAGTGGAACCAGGAGTTTCGAGATAAGTATTTCAAAAAAATGCCGATGAAATTGTGGTACACAAAATGGATAGGTTATGCTGCCGCTTGCCTCCTTGTTCTGGGTATTGGAGGATATTTGCTGGGCGAACATTTGGTAAAGACCAAACCGGCCTTTACAACAGCTAAGGTGATGATAGAGAAAACCAATCCAAGGGGTATCCGCTCCAAGGTGACGCTACCGGACAGCTCTGTGGTTTACCTGGGCGCGGGAAGTAGTATCAGGTATCCTCAGCAATTTGCCGCGAACGAACGAAACTTAACACTTACAGGGGAAGCTTTTTTTGAAATCTCAAAAAATCCCAAGCGGCCCTTCGTGATCCATACTGGCGAGATACAGACCACTGTGCTGGGCACCTCCTTTAAAATCACGGCCTTTAAAGATGATCCGTTGTTTGTTGAAGTGGCAACCGGTAAAGTAAGGGTATCCAGGAAGGAAAATACAAAAGTGGCAGAACTTGCGGTGCTTGTCCCAGGAGAAGGAATATCATGGGATCATCAGCTAGGAAAGGCATCAATAATACCTGTTGACGTCTCGGCAATTCAAGGATGGTCATCAGGGGAAATTACCTTTAAAAATCGTTCTCTGGCACAAATTGCGGATGAACTGGAAAACTGGTACAATATTGAAATCAGATTTGCAGGGTCTGCGTCGGTTCGTAAGCGCCTCTCCTTGAGTGTTGACGGGAAAGCCTCACTTTCGGATGCGCTGGATATCATCTGCAATACAGCTGACCTGAAATACCGCTTTAACGGAAGACAGGAAATTATTATATCCGGCAACGAATAAAATGGAAAGGAGAAAAATGAAGGGTTAATCTTTACTAAACAAAAAATCCGTTCCCGGTAAACCGGAAACGGAAAATGTGATCACACGCAGTAACATGTTTACCAAGACGCTGTACTGCAGGTGAAATGTTCCAGGCCAGGCCTGGATTAAATTAAAGTGCTTTTATCAAACAACATTAACATTCAAAAATATGCATAATGTAGTAAAACTACGTCCAACAATTCGATTTATAATGAAATTATCCCTGATTATTGCCGTCTTCCAGCTCACCTTTGTAGGAGTCCTGCTTGCCAGTGATGTATGGGGTCAAAATCTCGACAAGCTAAAGATCGAGATTAAACTTAACAATGCTTCTATAGAAGAAGGCCTCATTGCGCTTTCTAAAAAAAGTGGCATAAGGATTTCCTATGCTGATGATATGCTCCGGAAAGAAAGTAAAAAGATCACGTTAAACCGTAATGAAATTACGGCAGGAGCTGTTTTACGAAGCATCCTGGAGAAAACCAATCTTACGTATCGACTTTTTAAAAATTACATTGTTATTGATGCTAAACCTGTTCCGCAACAGCCTGGGCGTATTACTGGTAAAATCACTGACGACAGGGGTGAAGCGATGCCCAGCACAACGATTAAAATTGTAGAAACCGATCAGACGGTACAAACTTCAGTAGATGGGAAGTATAGCATTAGTCTTAAGCCGGGAACGTATACCCTGGAAATCAGCTACATTTCCTATCAAAAGCAGCGTATTACAGATGTAGTGGTTAAAGCAGGGAGCAACACCGCACTGGATATATCCATGAAACCTGATTCGAAAGGCTTAACAGAGGTAATGATAACTTCAAGCTATAAAAAAGCATCGGTAGCGGGGCTATATGCGCAGCAGAAAAATCTGTCCAATCTTTCAGATGGGATTTCTGCAGAGCAAATTGCTGCAACACCGGATAAACATGTAGGTGAAACGCTGAAACGCATTACCGGGGTATCCACCAATGAAAATAAAAAAGTAGTAATCCGTGGTATTGCAGAGCGTTACAATGTATCTCTGCTCAACGGGAGCACTTTACCAAGTACAGATGTTCAGGAACGCGATTTTGAGTTCAACCTGATCCCCACCAACCTGGTCGAAAACATTGTGGTGTCCAAGTCGATCACTGCAGATATGCCTTATGGATTCGCCGGGGGGTTGGTTCAGATCACTACTAAATCTGTACCGGAAAGCAATTTTCTTTCTATAAGTGCCGGAACCTCTTTTAACACCCGCACCATTGGAAAAGATTTTCTGGGTTATGGTCGTGGCAAATATGATTACCTGGGTTTTGATGATGGAAACAGAGATCATTTTCCGGCTGAGCTGCTGAACCTTGTGGGTAAATTTGATCCAACAAAGGATGAGAGTCAGAACGAAATCAAAGCTCCACAGGTTGGTGAGCAGAACAAGCGTATAGGAGGGACAGGGCGTTTAGGTACACGCAGTTTTCAGTCTATGCCCTCCCAAAATTACCAGCTGAGTTTGGGTAGGGCATATTCGCTTAGTGAAGCTAAAGTACGCAAACTCGGTTTTGTGGGTTCGGTAAGTTACCGGAACACGCAAACCAATGATTATGTTTCTACCATGCGCCGCGGAGACTGGGCCCATGAACCTGCTCGCCAAGATGACCCTACTGATGTAAATACCGGGAATATATATGGTTTTAATACAACCTTGGGATTACTGCTAAACGGGGGCTTGAAAACAGAAAATCACCAGATCAATACCTACAATTTATATACAAGGATATTTGACAATAGGTTTAGCCGCTATACCGGCTGGAGTTTTGAAACTCCGAAAAATGATACGGACACGAAATATGGCGGTATTTTAGAAGATGACCGACCTAAATTTACAGATTTGTTGCAAAACAAAGTAAGTGGCACGCATCACTTTAAATCGCTCACAATTGACTGGAGTTTAGCGAGGACATCTTTAAAATCGCTTGAGCAGGATGCGATATCCGCCTCGCAGAGCCCCAGGGAAATTGGAAATAGGGTACTTTACATTTATCAGCCAGGCACCGTAAGCGATCCTGGTTCAGGCCCACTGCACCGTGATGAATATATCTACAAAGAAAATAATTTTGATGGTGTGATTAGTGCTGCATACGATTTTAGGCTTGGCAAAACCAGACATGTCTTTAAAACTGGAGTGAATTATTTAAAAAAGCATGCGTTTTACGATTGGGAGGTGCTTCCTATCGTAAAAGGGACAAATTCAACTGTTCCAGTAGAACTGATTCCCATTCAGGACTGGGGCAATTATATGAGCATGGAAAACGCGGGAAACAGTTTGTTCTATTTCAAGCAAGATTACACTTCAAATAAATTTGAAGCTAAAAGCATAAATAAGGGCGGCTTTGTAATGTTAGATCACAAATTGTTACCAGGCCTTAGGGTGGTTTGGGGAGGCAGGGCTGAATATTTTAAGTTGGATACCATAACAAACTCTGCCAGTTTGCTCAGGGACAAAAATAGTAAGATCTTCTTTGAAGAAAAGAAAGACTGGTATTTTCTGCCTTCGGCGAACATTACTTATTCCCCTTTAAAAGATCTGAACCTACGTGCCTCCTATGCAAAGTCAGCTGTTCGTCCAGGATTGATGGAAAATTCAAGGTTCTCTCGTTATAACCCCAATTATGGATCGGTTGTGAGGAGCAATGGGGTTAGCAGTACGCTTATCGATAATTACGATGCCAAGATCGAACTGTTTCCCGGCGCAGGAGAACTCTTGTCGGCAGCCTATTTTTATAAATATTTTGATAAGCCTGCAGAATATTATAGGATAGACAATGAAAACAATGGCAGGGGTTACATTACCATTTCAAACTCTGACTGGGCAAAGGTAAGCGGATGGGAATTTGAACTTCGTAAAAGTTTAGGTTTTGTGTACGATGGACTTGCTTTTCTAAAGAGCGTATACGTTAGCGGCAACCTTACGCTTCAAAAATCAAAAGTAAGGGCACGGGAGGTGCAATATGAAAAAACGGCTGCTGGAATCGATACGATGTATTATAAATACATGAAATATCCCCGTGCCTTATATGGGCAAGTTCCAGTATTGTATAATGCAGGAGTACAATACGCTGGTAAAAAACTAGGTTTAAACATTAGCTTGAACCATTCCGGTTATAAGACTTTTATCACGGGGATAGAGCCCTCTTATGTTGAATATGAAAGGCCGCGAACACAAATGGATGCACAGATCAGCTATAGATTTCTTCAAGGAAAACTAGAAACCAAATTAAACATGAGCAACCTGCTTGACGCACCTTTTCGTTATTTTATTAATGATCCAACGACCTATGAATTAAAACCCGGAAATGAGGGCAAGTTAGACCTGGAATGGAGCGACAAATACAAATATAAATTTGGTTTCTCGGAGAAATTTGAAGAGGGATATATGGATCCGGCTACAAACAGGCTGGTCGGTGACAGACAAACTTCTACCCATTATACTGGCCGTACTTTCAGTCTCTCTATTTCTTATAATTTTTAATTTAAATGATCATGATCAAAACATTTAGAATAATTTACCTGGCAGCTATTTTGCCTATATTGCTGTTCAGTGCCTGTGAAAAAGATGGTATCCATATGATGCCCAAGATAAAAGCCATCAACAAAGAATTTAGCATAAGCGGTTTTGTTGTAGGCGATACTGTTGAACAATATTTTGACGGTGTTAAAATGCGGGATTATTACGGACAGGTTAGGACTGTCTCTTTTCAGAACCAGCTTGCCTTTGAAAAGGACGAGATTAACATGGAATTGAGAAGAAAAAGTAACGGAGAGACCATTTATCGTCAAACATTTAACATCAATGACAAGCAAAATGTTGTTCCTCGTTTTTATTTCGACGGCTTGAAATTCAACAAGGGATATACTTACCCGGATCCGCAGGGAGATGAATATACAGCGAATTTTTATGTGGATCCCGCTGGCGGTTTTCCCCCGGTAGATATTAATATTGAGGTACTTGAGTACTATTTTGACGGTACCAAGCCAGATCCTATTATCGTGGTAAATACCACGACCATTCCCATTGCAGAAAATGTTAAGGCAGGAGCATGGACGCCCTACCTGAAAGTTCAAGTACCAATAGCCACCCCGCAACAAAGTGGCACTGAACTTTACCCGATTGTAGTGGTCAGGGATGCAAAGACCAAAGACTATTATGTCAATAAGAATAGGGACCAAAGTACAATTAATATGGAAATTCCTTACGACGGGGTTTCTCCGGGTAAGGTGCAGAGTCTATATCTGAACAAGATACCGAGTGGTACAGAAAAAAAATTCTTTCTGGAGTTCTATGATCTTGTCCAGTTGTTTCCCCGCTAATTGTCTGGGGTGTTAATTATATAAGATTTTGTATGGGGCGTATAGTTCCCTCATTCGAAGAGAAACAAAAAAAGCCTGCAAAGATCGTATGATTTTGCAGGCTTTTTCTTGGTTATGATACCACTTTGGCAAAGAGTGGAGGTTTCGAACCCAGCTCTAAATGCAGCTTTATTTCGTATTTATGGCCTTTATAGTAATTAATTTTAATTGGATAACACAGAAAGTGAATATATTGTCAAATATTATAGAAATTATGTCTATGAATAAGTTTCTATTGATAGTAGCAATACTCATCTGTTCAACAAGATTATCGGCGCAGTCTCAAACCAATAAGTATCAATATAAAATCGATTTGTTGAATATGCGAGATAATAGGGTGCAGGTTTCCCTTGTACCACCCAAAACCAATCAGCGAGAAGCTAAATTTGTAATGCCTAAGCTAATTCCTGGCTACTATGACGCGATGAACTTTGGTCAATACGTTTCCGCATTTAAGGCATTTAATAAGAAGGGAGAGCCAATCACCGTTAAAAGATTAGATACGAATACCTGGATCGTGCCTGACTTGAAGAATACTGCTAGAATAACCTATGAAGTATCCAGCGGTTGGGAGGATCTGCCGCAAAATACTCCGGGAGCAAAATCTGCCGAAAGTACCTTTAAAAAAGACAAACTTTTTATCCTAAACTATAATGCGCTCGTCGGTTACTTTGAAAAAGTTAGAAATAAAGGCTACAAGGTGACGGTAAAGAAAAACCGGGAATTCTATCCCTCATCTGCCTTGGAATACACCCATCAGAACGATACTATAGATGTGGTTTCAGCAAAAGATTACCGTCATCTGGTCGATGCACCTGTCATGTATTGCGTACCAGACACCACCTGGATCACAGTGGGGAATGCGAAAGTCCTGGTTTCCTTTTATTCGCAGTCGCATCAATCTTATTCAAAAACCTTAGCCTCCAGATTGGACACGATTTTAAGGAGTCAGCAGGCATACCTTGGCGGGAGATTGCCTGTTAATGAGTATGCATTTCTGATCTATCATGAAAAAATCCCAAGGGGACTGATGGCTGATGGCCTTGAACACAGCAATTCTACTGTATGCCTGTACGGTTCGGGAACTTTAGACCAGCTTCCCGAGGCATTAATTGATGTTGCTTCTCATGAGTTTTTTCATATTCTGACGCCACTCAATATCCATTCTAAGGAAGTACAGGATTTTAATTTTCTTAACCCTGTATTGTCAAGGCACCTCTGGCTTTATGAAGGTATGACTGAATATGCGACCATGCATATGCCCATAAAACAACGGATGATCAGCCTTCAGCAGTTTGCTAAAAAGATCGAAGCCAAAATCAAGGGTATGGAAGGATTCGATAATAACTTGTCTATGACTGTGATGAGCACTAATGCGATCAAAAGGCAGGATCAGTATATGAATTTTTACCAAAAAGGTGCCTTGATAGGTTTATGCCTTGACATTCGCTTAAGAGAACTTTCCAATGGAAAGCTTGGTACACAGGAATTAATGCAAAAGCTGGTTAAAAAATATGGTCCTGAAAAAGCTTTTAAAGACGAAGACTTGTTTAATGTAATTACTGCATTTACATTCCCCGAGATTCGTCAGTTTTTTAAAGATTATGTCGAAGAGGGACAAACAATTTCTTTAAAAGAGATTTTGATGAAGGTAGGACTCGATTATGATGAAGCCGCAAAAACTGTTTTTGAAATGAATAACCCCTCCAGTAGTCAACTTTCGTTGAGAAAGGCATGGATAAACCAATAAGCAGAACCCATTTTGTTTACAAGGTCTGGTTGAACCCCTCTTATTGCATTGCAAACGGGGGATGGAAGTATACTTCGGGCATACTTTGGCCGGTTTTTGATAGTTCTCTCCGGTAAAACAGTATACCTTGAAGTATACTGCTTAAAATACCGATTGGATAACTTTGCTGTATAGTAGGGCTTGTATTTTTTTGCCAGGTCAAGTTTTTTCATGATTTTTTTTATTCAAAATAAACCATGCCCACTGACAACCCTAAGGTAGCCTCCTGAAATTTCTACAGGAAATTAATGCAGAAACGACAAGGGGGAAATTAAGACTGTTGAACATCCCAATTTAGATAGCTGTCTTTTTTAATGCCACCTGATTTGTAAATTGAGTAAAAAGCGATACCGAAAAGTTCACCATGCGAAAACCTTAAATTATGATAATCTTTGCAATTTCCTATTTATGTTAAACGCAAATAAGCCAATGAAACGTGGGGATGAAATTACCAGGACCTATTTTGATTTTTTAGACCTTCATCTAGCTGAAATTGTCAGCGGTGAGGCCACTGAAATGTTGACCTTGAACGAAATCGCAAGCGCCTTATGTGTTTCTCATACCCACCTGACCGATACCATTCAGCAAACAATGGGTCACCATCCCTGTTATTTCTATGATTTGAAAATCGTAGAACAGGCAAAAGAAATGATGCTCCATACGGACCGTTCTATTGCAGACATTGCGAAGAGATTGACGTATGATCCCTCCAATTTTTCAAAATTCTTCAGAAAATTTACCGGACAAACACCTGGGGCGTTTAGAAAACTGCATAAAAAATAGCGAATACCTGAAAGCTCCGAAAAGTTCACCATGTTATTTAAAGGGCGATAGCTGAATTTTATACTATCAATAATCTTAAAAAATTTATTATGAGCAGGAACGATTTAAAAGGTAAAGTAGTGCTGATCGCAGGAGGTGCAAAAAACCTGGGTGGCTTAATTAGCAGAAATGTAGCGGCAAAAGGAGCGAAGGTAGTGATCCATTACAATAGTGAGTCAACAAGAGTTGATGCAGAGAAGACCTTGGCCGATATTATCTCAGCTGGTGGCGAGGCTTACCTTACCCAGGCCGATTTAACCAGGGTGGAAAATGTGGTAAAGCTGTTTGCGGAAGCAAAAGCCAAATTTAGTGGTATTGATATTGCGATCAATACGGTGGGTAAAGTGCTGAAAAAACCATTTTTAGACACAACCGAAGCAGAGTACGATAGCATGTTCGACATCAATTCAAAACAGGCTTATTTCTTTTTACAGGAAGCTGGAAAACAATTGAACAATAATGGTAAGATCTGTACTATAGTGACTTCATTACTGGCTGCATTTACGGGTTATTACTCGACATATGCTGGTGCAAAGGCACCTGTTGAGGATTTTACCCGTGCGGCAGCAAAAGAGTTTGGAGATAGGGGGATTTCAGTTACTGCGGTTGCTCCTGGTCCAATGGATACGCCATTTTTTTATGGACAGGAGTCGGAGGATGCTGTTGCCTATCATAAATCGGCATCAGCTTTAGGGGGGCTTACCCGGATTGAGGACATTGCCCCGCTGGTGGAATTTTTAGTAACAGATGGCTGGTGGATTACAGGGCAGACCATTTTTGCGAACGGAGGGTACACTACAAGATAGAGGTTTCAAGCAAAAGTCCTAAGTGATATAGGATTTTTGCTCTTGCATTTTTATTTGCCTGGATAAATCCATAACTTAAAATCATGATAATCAAAATTATAAACACCATACTCATGCTTTTTGCTGCTTACATGGGAACCAAACAAGGCTGGGCGATGTTTTCGGGTAAAACCGAAATGCTGGAACTGTTTGGCAAATGGAGCATCGGCAAGCAGGGGGTGATGGCTTTAGGTTTCTTTACGCTGTTGAGTGTTGTCCTGATGCTCATTCCTAAAACTTTCGTCTGGGGGAATTTCCTGATGGCAGCAGGTATCCTGTTAATTATCTGTTTTCATTTACTGGGCAGAGATCTTAAAGGGGTGATGATTGAAGTACCTTTCTTCCTGCTGTCCTTAGTTATTATTTACCTCCAGCACCCAATGGTGAAAGTAAGCTAGGAGACAAATTATATACATGCTGGCTTTATTCACACACAATTCCAAAGATTTGGTCTTGTGCTGTTTCATGAAGTCCTGTGTATCCAAACGAACGATAAATTATGTGTCTTTTAGCGAACTATGAACCGAATACCTTGCTGAAATCTTAAGTCTTTGTTGCTCAGCACGATCACAATTTTGTCTTGCTCTTTAAGGCTCGACAATAGAGTTATTACACCATCAAATAAGGTTGTGTATTCGGCATCGAGATCGGTATAAAGGCCCCGTAGGAATTTACCATAGAATTGACCTCTTCAAGGGGTAGTGTTTTGCCTATGGGATGCAAGGTGGCCGAATTGGAGCAGAGATTTCAATATTTTATTAATTTTTTGTAAAAGGTATGAGATCAACCGCGTTTTTATCCTCCGCATTTAAAACGGCTCCATAGCGCATTTAGCTTCGTCCATATCGGTTTAGTAAGCGGTTTGGGAGATAGCTGGTAAAAAACAATTATTTGCATGCTTCCCGGGCATTTTTTGATATGGATTTTTGCATTAAGTAGTATTGGTTTCTGTGCCATATAATCGAGCATACGGATAGTTCCCTGGAAAGTATGCATGTCTCCTTTTTCTGTTTTTATCGCCCGGAGTTTGGTCTCAGTCTTGATGATTAGGGCTTTGGGAATGTTTCGCTTGGTGATGTTCCTGTCTACAAGGCCGTCATAATAGGCATTCAGGTTTTTTTGGAGGATCACTGTAGTTTGAACAGGAGCATTGTCCAGCAGCCATAGGAACGCATACGACCAATATTCAGGGCTTTTCTGGTTGCTCCAGCCTTTGGTAAACCGGATATCTTCCACACCAGTGTATGTAATGGATGGTGCGAAGTCTATTGGGATGGGAAAACGTTCGATTCCCCAGCCGTCCAGCTCAAGCTGATAGGGTGGCTTCCAGGAAGGGCCGTCAAATACTGGCTTATTTTGCGCCACTACCTTAGTACATAGGCAGTTGAGGGTCAAGGCAAAGAGATAGCAGGTAAACTTGTTCATATTTTAATTGCTTTAATAGTTTTGGGTTGGATGGTGATTGGTAGCAGACGGCCCGCCAACTCTACATGGAGACCGATGATGTTGATGAGCGAGGAATATTGGTTTTCCAAAAGGCCGCGCAGGGATAGTTTGAAATTAAGTAGAAACATCGTTGCATGGTTTGATTTCGTGATTGTGGTTTCCATTTTTATGCCACAACGTATAATATGGGGTGTAAATACAATATTTGGGTCTTTCTTGTGAATCTTTGTCCGATAGTGGACATGCGTTGTTCAGTTTTGAACAGCAGATGGCTTAAACGAATATGAAGGAACGGAAGCAAACTATTATAAAACTCATTTGGTCTTTCTCAACATGCTCTTTTAAAACTTCGATTCCTCTTCCAAAAAAACTTAAATAAATTTGCGCAACCCAAAAGTTGCGCATATATTTGCAACCTGAAGGTTGCTGATTAAATATTTGCAAAATGAAACAAGACATATTCCAAGCTATAGCCGACCCTACACGCAGGGCTATTTTGACTTTACTTGCCATTCAGGCTTTGACGCCGAATGTAATGGCAGAAAAATTTGATATGACCCGGCAGGCGGTATCAAAACATATTAAAGTGTTATACGAATGTGAATTGATAAAACCTGAGCAGACTGGCCGGGAAATTTACTATCACTTTAACGCGAAAAAAATGCAGGAATTTGATAATTGGTTAGCCCAATTCAGACAAAACTGGGAAACTCAATTTAACCAATTGGACCAATTATTAACAATAATTAAAACAAAGGAATAATGAACAACGATTTGCTATTTGATTTTAACGTTGATAAAACGGCGAAAACAGTATACATCACCAGAGAATTTAATGCCGCACAGTCTTTAGTATGGGATGCCTTTACTAAGGCTGAGCTGCTGGACCAATGGGGGGCGCCTGCGCCGATGCGTGCCAAAACCAAGTACATGGATTTTAAAGAAGGTGGACGCCGGTTTTATGCCATGATCAGCCCCGATGGGCAGGAGCGTTGGGCGGTGCAGGAATTTACTTCTATTACCCCGAAAATCAATTTTAAGATGTACAACACGTTTGCTGATAAAGACGAAAACCGTGAATTGCCGGGTTCTGAATGGGATTACAGTTTCAGCGAAAAAAACGGCATCACTAAAGTGAATATTACCATCTTTAATGAATCGTTTGAACGACTGGAGAAATTATTAGAGGGCTTCAAAATAGGCTTCATTATGACTTTGAAAAACCTCGAAGAACTGCTGGTCTCCTTATCGAAATAGATATAGGGAGAAAATGGTGGGGCACATTCGCAACGTGAATGCTTAAAACCGGAGAATACTAGTATAAAATTTAACCATTTAAATAGAATAACTATGAGAGCAATTAATCCGTGGATAAACTTCAATGGCAATGCCGAAGAAGCATTCACTTTTTACAAATCAGTTTTTGGCGGAGAGTTCGCAAAGATCATTCGTTTTAAAGATTTAGCAAGTGCTGAATTTTCGATAGCAGAACATGAGGCTAACAAAATCATGCATATTGCTTTGCCTATTGGCAAAAAGAATGTATTAATAGCCAATGACGTTCCCGAATTTATGGGACAGGTAAACGAGAACGAAAACAGATCTAAAATAGTGGTCAGTGCTGAAAGTAGAGAAGAGGCAGACCAGATATTTAGCGGCCTATCTGTAGGGGGCGAGGTTGAAGGGCCTATGGGTGACAGCCCTTGGAATACATACGCCGGAATGTTTAGAGACAAATATGGTATTGAATGGATCGTGGAATTTGATCCGAGCTTATAGCGGACAAGTTTACTTCAAAATAGTCATTTATGAAAACCTATCGCTTCCATTTTAATAATAGCCAAAAAAGTTCAACTATTCTGTTTTGGTTTTTTTCCACGTTGCTGACCGTTTCACTAACAGTCCTAACCATCGTTTTACCGTCGCATCCGAACCCACTTTTCCCGACCTGGCTATTACTGATCTCCTTGCCGTTAATGTTAATAGCTATTTACAGACTGTTTAAAGTGGTATCTGAAAGGAAGTCGACAGACATCGTTTCACTAAGTGAAGAAGGCTTTACCAGCTCCTGTTTCGGCTCTGTTTTGTTTTTAGAAATACACTCCATTCGGGTTCCTGTAAGGGAAATAGGACTATTGGGGGGGCTACAGCTCGACTATTACAAAAAAACTGAAGCTGATATGCCTTACCTGGAATTTTCGGTCACCACTCGGAATGGAAAAACATTAAAATGGATATTAAATGAGTGGGGTGGGCTTTATAATTCGAAAGAAGAGTTTTCAATTTTCTTTAATTTTCTCACAGCGCTAACCAATCATCTATATCTACTTTATCATGCTAAGGAGGAATATAACAGGTATTTAAAAATTCTTGACGAAAAAGGTTGCTGGGAAAAGCGAGGTTAAATTTCCATGCCGTCTGTTGTGAGGATACGGGTCATCTTGCTGCAGCTATTTCACCAATGGCGAAACTAAATTTGAAACGACTTACCAACGCTGGATTCATCGTCCTTTATAAAAGATGGATGTACTCCAAATTATTTGCCGGAATTCATAGCTATTGAAAGTAATAAACGAAGCCTTTAACGACTTGTGTGAGTAGTACTACAAAAGAAAAGTATTTCAATGGAACAACCTATTGTGATCAGGAAGCAGCACTATCTGAGTCGCTGCTATGATTACAATACCCAAATATGGGTATTGTAGCCTATTTACTAAAGTCGTAGTTTCGTATAAGATCAATCTCGATAAAGCAATTTTATCCCCCTCTTATTGTGATGCGAACATACTGCTTTAAATGATGTTATAAATGCAAGAAGGAGGATCAAAAGCTGGGCTGATAGTTTACTTGTACTCGTGACTCAATGAGAATAAACTTTGAAAACTATGAAGAAAAAATCACAAAATTACCTGGCTATAATCGGTATAATTGTTACGGCCATTTTTACAGTGCAATGCAAAAAAAACGCGCCCATAAATACCACTCCGATAAAGACTGTTATTACTAATATTAGTCCTTTACAGGGGATGAAGGGAACGATTGTAACGATTACAGGTGCTGGCTTTGACACCGTTCTGCGTACGACCAGTGTAAAATTTAATAGTAAATCTGCCACCATAAAGTCAATAACAGCTACCCAAATGATCGTTGTAGTACCTGAAGAAGCTACCACCGGTCAGATTACGGTAACTAATAAGGATACGGTCATCCTATTTCCTGCAAATTTTACGGTTAGATCCTTTGTTATCACTAAAATTCCGGCCGATAATGCGTTTGATGGTGCCTCTATTGTAAACATGGCTGCCGACGTCACCGGAAATGTCTATGTGAATACCAATACGGACACCGTTTTTAAAATATCCCCGGCGGGAGTTAAAAGTATGCTGACCAAAGTGGGCAACAGCAGCACTAAGTTGGGTGGCATAGCTGTAGACGGAGCAGGCAACGTTTATGCGGTGGGAACTAATGATTTTAAAATATATAAAGTTACATCTGCTGGAGCAGTAAGCGTTTTTGCGGGCAGCGGCGTTTCAGGGTATGCTGATGCGCTTGGTACTGCAGCCCAGTTTACCGCTCCGGCAGGTATGACTATTGACGTTTCTGGAAATTTGTTTGTTACGGATGTTTATCGCGTTCGTAAAATTACCCCGGCAGGGCAGGTAAGTACCTTTGCGGGTAAGGCAACTCCCGGAAAAGTGGATGGCCAGGGTACCTCAGCCGCTTTTGGAAGCTATGGCAACCTGAATCATATTGCCACTGATGCCTCTGGTAATGTTTATGTAAGCGATGGTGATTATGATATCAGGGGTGTCGAGAGTAGCGCTTATTACATTCGTAAAATAACACCCGCCGGCATTGTAAGCACTATTGGGCCGATACCAAAGCAAATGGCTAGTTGGACGGGGGGCAAAGGGTCTGTAACTTTACGATTTACATCTATGCTTGCGGTAGATGTAGCCGGCAATTTATTTTTACCCGGATCGTCCTATAATAACGGCACGGTCGCATCAGGCGGCTGCTGTACATTTGGCCCGGTATTCATGGTAAACAAAGCATTAAATTCCTCAGAGTTTTACGATCTTACAGGTACGTTTTCATTTCTCACTATGAGCTATACCGGCATAACTTTCGACCCATCCGGAAATATGTACATCAGCGCCGCCGTCAACTATGGTCGCCGTATGTATGAGCCGTCAAGTATGGGCAAGACAGGGAGCTTGATTGTGAAATTTATGATCCAATAGATGTCATGTTAAAATAGGATGTAAACATAGTACCACATCAGTAAAAGTCGATTTGTTTACAAAATAAGAAAAGCCAGATAAATATAAAATCTATCTGGCTTTCAGTCTTATTCGCTTTAGAAAAATCCACTTGGATCTCGGCGGGCGAAGGTCGCTACAGCGACAACAGGCGGAGAGCGAGGGATTTGTACCCTAGCCAAAAACCGTCTTATTTCGTGTCTGAGCGGACTTTGAAAATTCGACTCACCGAATTACTCACCGCAATCTCTGTTTTTTATAACTGCAAATGCTATTCTGTAAAATTAATCATAATTATCAGTATATCAAATAGTTGAGGTCATTTTTTTTAGGTTCGGGAGCCTCTTTTTGGGTTCGGGAGTCAAAAGGATTGCGTCTTTGTTTTTAACTGCTTGATTGTGAGGTTTTTGCTGGTTTGTGTTTTGCTGTGACTCACTCAACTTGAAAATTCTATTTGAGGCGCGCAGAAATGAAATAATATGTATATTTCGGTAAAAGTGGGGAAGAACCAGTTTGCAGCGAAATGAGGTGTCAGTTTAAACGCGGAACGAGCGGCCATTTTCGATGAAATACCCAGCCGAATACCTAACTTCAAAAAATAGCGTATGACGATGGTATAGCATTCTTCTTGAAAAGTTGAAATACTTTGTTATTTTTGATGAAACAATGTTATTTAACGCTTCTTATTAATGCACTATAAGCCTGGTCTTCACATCCTTTCTGAATTTAATTCAGTTCAGAGGGATTATCTTTTTTCATACGCGGCCTGTGAAGTTTTATTTAATGATCTGATAGATAAATACGAACTCACCAAGGTGGGCGAGGTGTATCATGATTTTGAAAACGGGGGCTTTACCGCGGTGATATGTCTTACAGAATCTCATTTATCTATTCATACATGGCCTGAATTCGGTTTAGCCACATTTGATATCTTTTTGTCTAATTATCAGAAAAATAATCAGGAAAAGGTAAAAGGGCTCTATGCTGAGGTATTGGGCTTTTTTGAGGGGGTGGAGCGTCAGAAAACAGAATTGATCAGATAAGGGTATGGCCACAATTTCTATAACTTCCTTTCCCGAATCAGAAAAAATTAGCTGCCCAAATTGTAATTCAGCATTCACTTTGTATGATCCTGAAGGAAGTGAATTTTGCGTTTGCGGATTTTGCCATACTTATATTCAGTTCGTAGATGAGGCTCCGAAAGAAGTAAAAACTTTAGGCCCGCCACAATTGAAGCCGGCTATTCCATTGGGAACTGAGGGTATACTGCAGGACCTTTCATTTAAGGTAATCGGGTATATGGAAAAAGATGAGGGAAACAGTGCTTACCCGGGGTGGAGAGAATATGTGTTATACAATTATGAGAAAGGGTATGTCATACTCTCGGAATATAACGGGCATTGGAATATCATTTTTGATAAAGCATTTTTACCAAAACTAGAAAAGATATTGTATGGGAATGATTATGTGTTGTATGATGATGTTGAGTATAAATTGTTCCATAAGTATAAGCCAAGAGTACTTTCTTTAGCCGGTGAGTTTGATTGGGACGTGCTTAAAGAAAGGGTGAATACTGCTGAATATATTGCCCCACCTTATGTTATTGCCCGTGAAGCTGGCTTTGGAGTAAAAGCCAAGAATATCAATTATTATCGTGGAGAATACCTCGAGCCAGCGGTAATAGCCAATGCATTTAACCTGGACTTTGCTTCATTTCCGGCTAAAGTCGACCTCATATCAAATCAACCTTCAAAAGCTTATAGCGATTGGAAATGGTCATTGTACACCACGCTTTATCTTATTCTTGCCCTATTACTAATTGAATTATTTGTGGTTTGGGCAAAACCCGAGCAGGTTTTGGTAGATAGTGTGTATAATCTTACTTACGATCCTGAGAAAGGAATTAATGAGTTTAAACCATTTGTAACGTCTGTATTTAATGTTAACGACAACTCATCGCCGCTGGAAATAGAGATTAGTTCGGGCGTAAATAACAATTGGCTGGAAACAACTATAGTACTGGTTAATGAAGCAAGTAATCAAACCTGGGAGGTCACCAAAGGATTTGAATATTATGAAGGCGTGGAACAAGGTGAAAGATGGACTGAGGGAGAGACCAATGCTAAAGTCCTGCTTTCTGAGATTCCCAAAGGAAAGTATCATCTTAATATTTATCCTGCCTCGGGTGATCCGGCCAGGAATGCTTTAGCCGTCAAGGTGGTGAGTAATGTGACTTTATGGAGAAATTTACTGGTTTGTCTCCTTGTATTGTGTCTTCTTCCCGCCTATACGTATTTAAGAATGCGCAATTTTGAAAAAAGACGTTGGTCGAACTCTAATTATTCACCTTTTGAAGAATGATATTATGAATAAAGCTTTTAGAACTATTTATCTTGCCTTAACCCTTGGTATCACGGGTTATTTTGGCTATTCCTTGTATTATGGCAAAGCTTTCTGGGAAAGCAGTACAGTGCAGAAGAATACAGAGTATACGGGTAGAAGATTCTATGGCGGTTACGGAAACAGATTAAATCATAAATAATTAAAACGATATGAACCTAAGCGAACTTATTAATTACAAATACATAGTGGCCTCGGTGGTTTTCTCTGTATTGGGCATTCTAATCTTATTTTTAGCCTTCTGGATTGTTGAAAAGATTACTCCTGAAAATCTTTGGAAAGAGATCTTGGAGAAACAGAATATGGCATTAGCTATTGTTTTTGCGGCCTTTATTATTGCCATTGCAATTATTATAAGCTCTTCAATCCATGGATAGCAATGCATAAAAAGCTGCCTGTTTTATTACTAACTTCTGTTTTTGTTGTTGCTACCTGCGGCTTAATCTATGAACTGATCGCGGGGACACTTGCCAGTTATTTACTTGGAGACTCTGTTACCCAGTTTTCAACGATCATTGGCTTGTATCTTTTCTCCATGGGGATTGGCTCCTGGATATCGAAGTACTTCGAAAAGGACATTTTATTCTGGTTTATCCAGATTGAAATTCTGGTTGGTCTTGTTGGAGGAACCAGCTCCAGCATTTTGTACCTGGTTTTTGAAAGCGCTGCTTCTTTTCGCATTATTTTATATAGTCTGGTCGGTATTACTGGAATCCTCGTTGGATTGGAAATTCCCTTACTCATGCGTATTTTGAAAGATCGTTATGAGTTTAAGGATTTGGTTTCAAAAGTATTTACCTTCGATTATATAGGAGCGCTACTGGCTTCTATTGTTTTTCCTTTATTGCTAATTCCCTATCTCGGACTGATAAAGACTTCTTACCTTTTTGGTATTCTTAATGTCGCTGTTGCCTTAATCGTATGTTTAAATTTTCATAAGGAGATTAAACGGGCAAGTTATCTTAAAATAGCTTCTATAGTTTCTTTACTGGTATTACTCGCCGGATTTGTGTTGGCTGATGTTATAACTAAGTACTCAGAAAGTTTGGGATATAACGATACGGTCATCTATTCTAAAAGTACTAATTACCAGCGTATTGTGTTGACTAAAAAAGGTAAGGTGTTGCGCCTATATTTAAACAGCAATTTGCAGTTCAGCTCCGATGATGAGTACAGGTATCATGAAGCACTGGTACATCCTGGTCTTTCGGCAATACCAGGTGCTAAAAAAGTATTGGTTATGGGAGGAGGTGATGGCTTGGCAGTAAGAGAAATTCTTAAGTATCCGGGAGTTAACCAAATCTCGCTAGTTGACCTTGATCCGGGTATGACAAATTTGTTTAAGTCTAACCCAATGTTGACCGAATTGAATAAATCTTCGTTGCTGTCGCCCAAAGTTAAAGTCATCAATGCAGATGCTTTTTCCTGGATCAGGTCTCAAAATGAAAAGTATGATTTTATAATTATAGATTTTCCGGATCCTTCTAATTACTCTGTTGGGAAGTTATACAGCAACTCTTTTTACCGCCTGGTTAGATCCATTCTTTCAGAGGACGGTATGATCGTGGTGCAGTCGACATCACCTTTTGTGGCACCTAAATCCTTTTGGAGCGTGAATAAAACACTGGAGTCTGTTGGTTTCTTTACCACACCATATCACAATTATGTGCCTTCTTTTGGTGACTGGGGCTACATTATGGCGGCAACCAAGCCTGGATATAAAGTTCCTGAACATTTTCCTGAAGAGGTAAAGTTTCTTACTAAAGAAGGAATAGCTCAGATGCTGTATTTTCCTAAGGATATGCAGAAGCAGGATGCAGAAGTTAATAAACTGAATAATCAGGTATTGGTTAAGTATTTCGAACAGGAGTGGGGATCGGTTTCCTATCAATAATATGGGGTTTAACAGGAAAGGCTTTTTACTGCGTTCTGCACTGGTTATGGGTGGGATCTTTTTAAATGGATGTGTTCGAAAACTAAGTGGCAGAAATGAAAAGTACAGGCACATCAAAGGTCATCTTAAAGGACCTGATGAAAAGGCCGGACATATGTTGAGAGATAAAATTGTTATTGCGGAGCCCAGCTATTCCAAAAAAGTGAAAACGCTGATTATAGGCGCTGGGATTTCGGGACTTTCTGCAGGCAGATGGTTAAAAAAACAAGGTATGGCAGATTTTGAAATACTAGAACTTGAAGATCATGCAGGTGGAAATGCGCATAGTGAGGGAAATACGGTGTCGTCCTATCCCTGGGGGGCACACTATATTACTATTGCAAACAACGATGATGAGTTACTAATCGATTTTCTTAAAGAAAATGGGGTCATTACCCATTTTGAAAACGGATTGCCATTTTACAATGAATTTTACCTGTGTTTTGATCCTGAAGAGCGTTTGCTTATCAAAGGGCAATGGCAGGAAGGATTGATTCCTAAATTTGGTATCTCACAACAGGATCAGGAACAAATAGATAAATTCTTCGCCTTGTGTAATCAGTTAAAGTATGCTAAGGGAGAAGATGGCAAATATGCATTTAATATTCCCCTTGATGCTTCGTCTGAAGATAAGCGCTACAGGGATCTTGATCAAATGTCTTTTAAGGATTATCTGGTAAAAGCAGGTTATAATTCTGCTTACCTGTTATGGTATTTAAATTATTGCTGTAAAGATGATTATGGACAGCAGATTAAAGATGTTTCGGCGTGGGCTGGTTTGAATTATTTTGCCGGACACAAGGGTACAGCTGCAAATGCGGAATCTGGAGCGGTACTTACCTGGCCGGAAGGGAATGGCTTTTTGGTGAATAAATTGAAAAGCTATTTAAAACCGCATATCAGAACTTCTGTAATGGCCACTTCGGTGGTAAGTAATAAAGATCATGTTGAGGTTGATGTTTTTGACATGCTTAAAAACCAGACCTATACAATCCTGGCTGAGCAGGTAATTATAGCTTGTCCGCAATTTGTCAATAAACGGATTTTGAAAAATACAGATAGGAATCTGTTCGATTATGATCAGCTAAATTATGCGCCCTGGATGGTTGCAAACATAACATTAACTGATTTTCCTGCTTCAGGTCTGCAAACTTTATCCTGGGATAATGTTCCTTATGGAGCACCATCGGTAGGCTATGTCTATTCGGGCCATCAGCAAGTTGATCATGGTAAGCAGGCTAAAGTGATTACCTTTTATTTGCCCTTATGTGATCGTGAACCCAGGGTTTCCAGGTTAGCTGCTTATTCCAGGAGTTATGATCAATGGCTGGATATGATTATTCCTGAATTGGAGTATATGCATCCGGAAATCACCCCGCTGATTGAGTCGGTAGATGTTTGGGTATGGGGGCATGGAATGATCAGCCCGTCGGTGAACTACATTTGGGGCGAGGATAGAAAAAAGGCCCGGTCTTCTGTTGCTGGTCAGATTTTCTTTGCACATACAGATTTGAGCGGCATTTCTTTGTTTGAAGAAGGGTTTCATCAGGGAATTAATGCAGCTAAATCTTTGTTGGAGGTGAACAGATGAGCAGAGCGGAAATTAAATTGAAACAGCCCTGGATAAATACGGCCTTATCAGACAGTGTATTCATTTTATCACCACCTTTTTTATCATTGTTACTGGTATTCATTTTTCCAGAACAATTTAAGGTAACTACGACAATGCCTGTTGAGTATTGGGTTTTGTTGGTGGTATTTATCGATGTTGCGCATGTCTATTCAACGCTATACAGAACTTATTTTAATGCAGGTAGGTTAAGGAAACAGCATACTTTATTGACAGTAGTTCCATTGCTGTGTTATGTTTCCGGTGTCATGTTATACCATGTGGATGGGCTCTTGTTTTGGAGGGTATTGGCCTATCTGGCTGTATTTCATTTTATCAGACAGCAATATGGTTTCATGCGTTTATATTCAAGGACGGAAAATGTCACTAAGATTGCCAGATTTATTGATGTTGTTTCTATTTATGCGGCAACATTATTTCCGATGCTATACTGGCATTTTGGTGAGTCCAGAAATTTTAATTGGTTTGTTGCCGATGATTTCCTCTATTTTCCTTCTAAAAATTTAGCTGCACTTTGCGGCGCTTTATATTTTGTGGTGATATTGGTTTATGTCGCAAAGGAAATCTGGCTGTTGATCAAGAGACAGGGTTTTAATATTCCAAGGAACATGTTAATTCTGGGAACTTTTTTATCCTGGTACTTTGGTATCGTTTATTTTAATGGTGACATGGCTTTTACGACCTTAAATGTGATCTCTCATGGAATTCCGTATATGGCATTGATCTGGTTTTTTGAAAGAAAAAGTTATGCCCAAAACGCTCCCCGAAAAAGTATGCTGATACGGGCTACTTTTGGTAAGTATGGTGTTTTGCTATTTATCCTGATACTTGTTTTATTGGCTTATATTGAGGAAGGTTTGTGGGATGGTTTTATATGGAAGGAGCATGCTGATGTATTTTCCATTTTCTCTTCTTTACCAAAAGTAATTGACGTGAGTATGCTGACTTTACTAGTCCCTTTACTGGCATTGCCGCAAAGCACACATTACGTGCTCGATGGTTTTATCTGGAAATTGAAAAGCAGTGAGGAAAAGTAACCTCCTCTGGTTCTTGGTTGTGAATTTCTTCTGCCCAATCCGTTCCCCATACGCAACCCTCATGGGAACTGCAGACCAAATGAATGGCAATCTTTGAATAATCAATTTAAGAAGACTATGCCTGTGACAATCGATCTCATGACACGCGAAGACTTTCAGCAGTTCAAACAAGAGCTGTTAACCGAACTCAAAAGTATGCAATTGGGCAACGCCCAAACTGTCCAACATAAACAATGGCTGAAAAGTGCCGATGTACGCAAGATGTTGGGTATATCTCCTGGTACCTTGCAGAACCTTAGAATTAACGGGCAGCTGCGATTCAGCAGGGTTGGGACAAGTATGTATTACAAAAGGGAAGATATTGAAAAAATGCTTCTGCAAGGTTTAAGCAAAGCATGATGAAACTTGCCGAACCTTTAGATTTGTTTTTAGCCCGGGCGGGCAAGGACGATCGCTTGTTACCAACGCACATGAGTCTGTTTATGGCGATCTTATATCATAGTAATGGGGGTTTTTCTTCAAGACCTTTCAGGATCACGCGTCGAAAGCTAATGTTGTATTCACGGATTAAATCCAAAGGCACCTATCACAAGTGCCTCCGTGAACTGGTAGGTTATGGCTATGTTACTTATCAGCCTTCATTTGATCCGATCAAGGCGAGTACGATGACGATCATCCTGGATGAGACCTAAAAGCAGAACTCACTGAGGAAACTCAGGGTTTCCGCAGAAGCTCCGGGTGATTCGTTCTGATATTCGTAAACTATCACTAGCCAATGTTTCTCAGACGGGATTGAATACTTAGACGTGCAAGTTGGGAAAATGGTTCTAATTTTTTATCTAATTGATCTATTTTGTTGTTCAGTGCTATTACCAACGCAGATATTCGGCTTAAAAGTAAATGAAGGGGAATTTGCCCTCCTCAATTTTAGCTATCAAATGATTCAAATTCTCGTCGTCCATATGTGAGCTAACTTATGCTAATGGGCAAAGTTCTTGGAAGTATATGCGCAACATCCCAAGAGCGGTATTTATTGGGAAGATTGCAAAAAATGAAAAATTGATCTAATCTTGTATTCCACTCAAGTGGTACTTCTTTCGTCACACGTATCGTTGAAAACAATAAGGAATTGAGCGATCTAACTACAGCCTTGTTTTATATTACACAATCTATGTACCTTGTTGGGAAATTTAATCCTGAAAATGATTAATGCCGATTGACAGGCTTCTGTTCAACGCTCCTATTCTTGGTTGTTGGCTTTTCGGGCAATGCTCAGAACAAACAAAGGAGATTAGTACCTTATTGCCACTTACCATAACCAGTCCATTGACGGCATCGCACAGATGATCGTTGGTTAAAACAGATATTAAAGATCTACTACAGAAAATTGGGTCATCTTGGCTTCCATTTCCCTTTTTTATAGTACATATTACCAAATTTAGGAGAATGAAAGACAAGGTAAAAATTCCAACTATCCCTATAGATTGTTGGAATGCTGTCGATTAGATGGGATCTAGGTTGGCGTACATTTAAGATAAGTCTTTGAGATTGGTATGGCTTGACTGTCTTTATAGTGCCGCTAATTGTATTTACAATTTTTCCGGCATCCATAATATAGAAATAGAGCGAATCATTTTCCTTGATTTCGAATTGGAAGCTATCGTATTGCCAGTCGGCATCTTTTCCAGGAAAAAAGCTTTTATTTATAATATAATGCCCATAAAAGTCATCTTTTTTGAGCAACTTTTTTTTTGTTAAAGTATGCATTACCAACGTAAGAATATATAGTCCAAAAATGGCTAACCAAATTAGTCCGAGCGTTTTACCATAGATAACTTTTCTTGTTATCAACCATCCAGTTAAGAGAATTATTGTAAGGGGAAGAAGAATTAAAATGATTAATAGGTTGAAGCCAATTCCCATTATTAGTATTCTAGCGTTTTTTTGTAGATCGTTAATTATCGCGTACAAGATATTGATTATAATTAACTTAATAAGATCAACCATTCGTTGCTCGATAATCTTCGTATCTTCCTCCTTTGTTCATCTGTATAAATCTACATTAAAAATGACCGCTTATTAATAATAAAGGCAGTTTGTATTAACTTAGATCTAGGTACCAAATTAATAATAGGTCTATGAAGCCAAATAAGAGGAAAAATAAAATATGATCAAAATTACAGATCAAGAAATTGAGGCCGTATCAGCTTTGGAGCCTTTAAATCGCTACCAATATGTAATAAAAAGGATAGCTGATAACGAAGTGCTTTATTCATTAATAAACCAAAAAGGAAGTTGGGCAATATCGGAGCTGGAGGATAACAAACTATTTCCTATCTGGTCTGCAAATGTATTTGCAAATCTCTGTGCCTTGGATGCTTGGGCCGGGTTTGAGTATAAAGAAATTACTTTAGAAACCTTTCAAGAAGTATTAATAGACTTTATTGAGAAGGAAAACCTACTACTAAATGTTTTCCCCGTAGGCATTAAAACAGGCTTCGTAGTTGACGTAAATGAATTTACTAGGGACCTAGCCGATGAATTAAACCGATATCACTAATTATTATAGTGGTTCTGATACTCTTTTTAATAATGCATTCTATAGGTAAATTAAAGAAATCTCCGAAGCGCCAGCTTACAAATTATTATTCCCTCGTTTATTGATAATTTATCCTAACATAAACCCCGAATCTTAAACAAATCAAACCTATCGCATTTAAACCTGAAATATCTTTTTTCTTTTTGCCGATTATCATAAACCCATTCCATTAATCAAACTGTTTTTCCTATTTTTGATAATGAGTTTTTGATAATAAAAATAACATGAAAATAGGCTACGCAAGAGTGTGAACTTCACTGATAAACTGCCACTATTCTTTATCGCTATTTTGCCGTTTCAAAAATACTTATGCTATTTATTGTGAACTTTAATAATAAATTGGAAGAATTCTTCAACAGTATTTTGCCGCTATCTTTCTGCTTCTCGAAAAATAAAGGTATCCCTTACTATTTTACGTGTACTCATACAACACATAATATTCAATTCTCTACTTCTTCGAATAAGTCCGGGTCCATGGATGAATATTTTATGGGTAATGTATCTCCAACAAAAAATCGCCTCTCAACTTCAACATCATCCATAATGGAATGATTATATATCTTGCCCCTTGAAGTATAAGTAAACTTAATTATTATTCCTGGGTAACTTTTGTTACCGCTCATGTATTTAACTGATGTAACTATGGCATTAGTTTTTGTACCATACATCTTAAGCTGATTATCAGCATAGTTATTGTGAAGAATATTGAGCAATAAAAGTGTAGATCCTGCTAAAAAGACGAAAGATAAGCCTTTGACTAGGTAGTTCCCAGAAAACCATAGTTGAATTAAAAAATAAATAGATAATGCAATAGCTAACTGGTCAAGTCCATGGAGCTTTGAAAGCTTATGTGAATAATATATATGGATATAGCTACAAGCGATAATGCCTGTAGACAATATTAAAGATAGCATATTGATTCTTTTCATATGAAAAACTAGCATTTTAAAAAAACGAAAATTCGTAAATAAATATGAGCATTCCTCAATTTTATTAGCTCTCCTTGTAATCAATAAACGAGGGAATAGTGAGAATTTTTTATTGATGTGAGACTAACATTTTGCAACTTTAAGCTGTGACCGAATTATTACATTTCTTTCCGCCCAAGTACAAACATAATTAATTTGCAGAAATGGAAGTGAAAGCACTTCGATAGGGCATAACTTAAAGTTGTGTTATAGGTTAGCGTATTATGCACTTTGAATTATACTTTCAATTTGTAATCACATTCCGATTCTAAATTTAGGGAATAAAGTCTTTTAATTATTTTTTGGTCTGTCCCGCCATACCTAACGGCGGAGACACAGGAGACAGCAATAGCATTTATTGCTTGTTCAATTTCTTCTTCAGTCTCAGGCTGTCTAATAAAATAACAACCTCCGCCAGAATGTGCCATTAAGCCCACTGCCTCTAATTCAGGTGCACCACATAAGGTACAAGAATCCTTTTCAACATAAAAGTCGCCTTGTACATTTAGTTCATGCCTAGGTCTAGGCCCTTCTGAGTATTTAGGGCCTGCATTTGTTGAGCGTCTAAATAGATTCTTAAAAATACTCATGTCTAATATTCATTAAAAGTAGATATATTGCATAAAGTCGGTTTATACATTGTCACACGCTTGCCTATAAGTCTCAAATATGCTAAACTATATTCAGTTTTTTACTTTCGGATATTTTTTTTAATCTACTAACCTATAGCACTTTAAGCAAATAGCCGAAACAAATTCCTTCGAATAAAACAGCTTCGAATTTTAGTCGATAGTCGACTTAAATATACAGAAAAACCATGCTGTTGTGACGGCCAACTTGTATAGGTCTGATAAGCTTAGATCCTTTCAGTAAATGAAATCTTAAATAATCCTATAAATTTAACTGAAGCAACTGTTTCCCAAGTGCGCCAAAATGATTTGAGGTTGGATTAAAGTGTATCTCTATTATAAACGGATAATTATCAAAAAACGGTGGTTTTTCGAGAATACAATGGTATGCCGCAGTATACCGTTTAAGACTTCCTGCAATTTATTATTAAAGTTCACATGCCAACACCTAACATCCGTTTGCCATTACACAAAAACGAAGGTTTAAATGTAATGGTCTGTCAATTTCCTTCATCAAATTACAAACTTAGTTCTACGCGCGATCTCTAGTCAAAATAAGAATTTGGTGTAAAGATTTCTGTATATTTCGTCTATAACAAAGCTCCCAATATGAAAATTAAGCTAATCCTATTATCAATCTTTGCAGCATTTGCATGCAACTTGCCGGCGCAAACGGTCAACAAACCAAGCTCGGGTAAGCCTGCTGATGGTGTAAAAAGTGAAGACCTGAATAAATATCTGGGCATTTACAGCAGTACACAACTACCCCTTAAAATAACCATCAGCAAAAATAACACGACACTGATGGCTCAGGCAACGGGGCAGGACGCATTTCCGCTAGAAATCCGTACCAAAGATCGGTTTGTGCGCCATCAGTCCGGTATTGAGTTGCTATTTGATACTTCCAGAAACAAAATGACGCTGAACCAGGGCGGTGAAACGTTTTGGTTTACCAAAGATAATTCGGGTATTGCACAACAACCTATAATTTATCAACCTGAAGCAATGCAGGCAGATTTCAAAAAATTTAAAAATGCACTCATCAAAACATTTCCAGGACTTTACACCAATCAATCTCCTGAAGAATTTGAGAAAATGACGGACAATCTGATGTTAGAAATTTCCAAACCCATGGAAGCAACGGCTTTTTACAAAGTGCTACAAAAAATGCATATTTATGACGATCACGCAGGTTTTTATCCTCTTAACGAGCTCGCTAGTATCCTGTCAAATAAAAAATTGCTTCCGTTCGACGTATACATCAAAGATGAGCGCATCTTTATTGTGAAAAACATGAGCAACCTTCCAATTCCCGATGGATCTGAGATCCTGGCGATAGACAGTCGCTTAAGCAATGATATTATACTCGAAATCTTTAAATATTATTCCACCGATGGAAAAAGTCATGCTGGTTTGCAGTATATGCTAGGGCTACCTGGAAGGTTTAGTCATTTCTATTCACAGATAATTGGAGAAAAGCCGTCATATAGCGTTTCTTATCGGGATTATAAGTCAAAACAAATTGTAACTGTTCAGGTAGAACCAGTTTCAAATGAAATAAATATAGCTAACAGAGCTAAAAAATATCCAGATGAAAAAAGACCTACAGAAGATGCGTTTAATTTTGAACTGAATAAGGCCGAAAACTATGCTATTTTAAAGATCAATCGTTTTTTTAAGGATAGTTTTCAGGACCCTGAAAACACTTATCCCGATTACTATAAAAAATGTTTCAAAGAAATTTCTGCTAACAAAATTAAAAACCTGATCATTGACTTAAGGGACAATGGTGGTGGTGATGCCAAAAATGCCGGTTATCTACTTCAATATTTCATAGACAGACCTGGTACCTTTGCTAAAGAAATAACAACATTGGGTAATAATGAATACTTTTTTAAAACAACCGGTGATCAGCTGGAATTAGATGAGAAATACGGCTTGGTCATGAAAGATAATCGAACTTTTAAGGTGACAAAATTTGATATCCTGCGTGAATTGGCACCCTTCAATCCGATTGAAGAATATCCCTTTAAAGGGAAACTGGTGGTGCTGATTAACGGCGGTATGTTTTCGGCAGCAGGTACAGCTGCAGGACTTCTGAAAGAATATACGAACGCTATTTTGGTTGGAAGTGAGACGTCAGGATATGCCGGCATTAGCAATGGGGTGCAAAAGATATCTGTAAAGGGCGACTATACTGAAACTGCTCTAACTATACCGCTTTTACATGCTATATATGCAATAAATCCGGCAATACAGAAAAGAGGGGCTATTCCTGATTATGACGTGTCAAATTCTGTCCAGGACATGTTGGAAAACAGGGATGCAGTTCTAGAATTTGTATTTAAAAATCTATTGCAGATAAAAGCTAAATAAAATGCGCTCAAACGGCTTTGTCTAACACGCAGGCACTTTGCTAATTATCGATATTTTTGATAACTTAGGGTTATGGAAAAAATGAAGTGGTACAACTTTTTTAAAAGTAAGACTTACGCACAATTTGGTATATTTTCTTTCTACTCAGTATTATAGCAATTGTCTTTTTCAGTTAGCCTGTAGTATAGGCCCTCGCACCAAAACCTAAGCATCAGAAAACTGGGGACGACTAAGTTCTCTTCTTTGCAAGTTCCAGGTACTTAGTTGCATTTTTCTCATCGTTTAACTCTTCATAATATCTTGCCATTTCAATATAGCCGTTCGCATCGTTGGGGTATAAGCGAATGTACATTTCCAGAAATATTTTAGCACGTTTGAAACTTTTATCCAAAACCCTGCTTAGCCATGCCAAGCCACTAATATCTGTCATTGAAGGAAGTATAGTATAGCCCATTTTCTCAGATATTCTTTCACAATGATCTTCTAAGATTATTGAGTTTCTCTCATTTTCAGCCTTCACAAAATAAGAAAGATGGATTTTTATTTATCTAAATATGTCCAATTTTCTATCATTTTTTATAGTTATGCACTCTTTTAGAATTCTGCTGTTTGATTATTATTCTCTACCTTGCTAAAGGGATAAAATATGGAAGATCTTAAGACAATTATAAAACACTGGTTGGAAAGGAATGATCTGGGTGTTTTTGAACCAACTATCAGTTTTTATTTGGCTGCGTTTACTCTGTTTGTAACGGGTGTTACCTTTTTTTATAAGGCAGGCTCATATATCTTTACCAAAATTGAGATAAATAGGGCAGAACACAACGCTATTTTTTTTTCAAAAAAGGATATTCGTGATAGCTTAAAAAATTATGTTCCAACCAAGTTCCAAAATATATCACCTGCAGTTTCTTATGAACCTGGTAATACCGATGCGTGGGTGTCAAGAAATCCTCTCATACCTTTTCTTTTGAACAAGGTGTATTCAACCCAATACCTTGAACAGAAACACTATCTTGTTCTTGCGGATAGCGGTATGGGCAAAACAACTTTTATTATCAATCTTTTTTACAGCTACTCCAAAAAGAAAGTTTTTTTAAAAAAAAAATTTCTTCAGCTTTTACTGCCATTGGGAGAACCGGACGCTATCCTAGAAATTCAAAAAGTTAAGGACCCCGAGAATACGATTTTGCTCTTGGACGCTTTTGATGAAGACAGTGAAGCTGTGATTAATCACGAGACCCAATTAGATAAAATTATTAATCTGACCAAACGTTTTCACGCAGTTCTAATTACATGCAGAACGCAATTTTTTGCTACAGAGGAAGATGAGCCTAACAAAATTCGATTATTTAAGCATGGGGGACAAAAAGGGCAATTCGAGTTCGTAAAGCTGTATGTTTCACCTTTTGATACAAGAGACATTAATATTTACTTAAAAAAGAGATATCCATTTTATAGAATTAGCAGACGAAAGGCAGCAAAAAGGGTTGTTGAGAAATCTCCTAGTCTTATGGTAAGACCGATGTTACTAAATTATATCGAGGATATTATGGATGACTCATTGTTTTATGGGAGAACAAATCCTGATTCTTTTAAACTTAATACCGCATCCGTGGACGCTGAGGGTAGTTTTAAGTTTACCCACGAAATTTATGGCTTGCTTATAGAAAAGTGGATAAATAGAGAATCTTCCAGAAACCACAGGCAGAGCTTTGCAAAGGAACTATATCGATTCTCTCAAGAGATTGCCGTAAACATGTATGAAAACCGTGAAGAAAGGAGAGGATATTTTATAGATTCAGAATCAATCCAAGTATTTTCTTCTGCTAACAAGTTTGAATTGAGTCTTTTGGAATTAAAGAGCAGATCCCTTCTAAACCGAAATTCTGAGGCGAAATGGAAATTTTCTCATCGTTCGATTCACGAATATTTTTTAGCAAGGCACGCTCTGGTTAGTTTTTCGTTCCTAAGAGAATTCAATTTTGACGGCATGGATAATGTTCGCCTTTTTCTTCGGGAAATGATCTATAAAAATTACCTTCCAGAATTCCTCGAAAAACATCCATCTTTTGAATTCGATTTTTTCAGCCGAAAAAAAGGATTCGGTAAGATGGGTTTTGGAAAAGCTTCACTGGAGAGCTTCAAAGATATAATCCTTATCTCATTTGATTATAAATATTTGGATTATTATAAGATCCGCTTTTTACTATATCTTTTTCCATTGTTGAACGTATTGAATTCTCAAGTTCCATTCAATCCATCAGAAGTTAGCGCAGAGTATAAAAAATTCAGGTTCGATTTGGGAGAATCGGAAGAAGAGCTTTTAGTCCCAAAATTAGACAAATCCCTAGCGGTAGGCAATAAGGAAATGCGCGAAAAATTAAAAAGCTTGGAGTTCCAATTTAAAAAGTTTGAGCGATTTGAGCGAAGACTTAAAAAACTCATACGATCTTAATAAAATCAGGTGGGCCGGTAAAAAGAAGATCTCTCATTGAAGATACTGGATGGATAATAATCGTGGTAGTTTAGCGGTTGATTAATCGAGTTGAATTTTTAGATCTGTCTTTAACTTCACTATCTAGTCTATTATAGTTTGAATATCAGTTTTTCTACCTTAGTGGTTGACAGCTATTGACCATTCTTCTTCCTAGGATCTTAAACTGGGTAGCATTATCGAGATAATTGAACAGGCTGTCTAACCGAAGTTCCATTCCCCAGATTTCACCTTCTTGGGAAGGACTTGGATTTTTTCATGGAAACTTTGGTTAAGAAGAAGAAATCAACATGAAAAGAACATTAACCAATCGAAGAGAAAGCATTGCTGGAGTTTCCACCTATAAACTGCAACTTCCAATTAGGAAATCCGTGTCTCCAAGGAAGAAAATCAAAAGGCTGTTACGTGCGATGCTGCCAGTGGGAGCGGAGAATAGAGAAAAGGAAGAATAGCGAAACCTGCTGAAATAAAGCAGCGAAAAAACTACTACAAATTCGAAGCAGCTAAATAGTACTAACGAAGTTCCCCCAGGAATTTCCCTGGTCAATTCGGTCTCTCGTGAGCCCAGCAAAGATGTATTTTCGTCCACGAAAATCGCTTTGCTGGTTACCACCAATAAACAAAGGGCTGCGGAACTTGCCCTTTAAGAATCCATAAAAGATATCAGAGATGCCCAGGAAAAAATCTGCAAATCCCCAAGAGCTATTAACCCATTTCGTAAGAACCAGGGTAACCCATGCGGTTTATTGCAGGCTGGAAAAAATTCAGAAAAGCGGTGATTGTCATACTGTGGGGGAAGTGGCAAGAAAGTTATTAAGCAAAGAAAAAATCACCGTCTTTTATAAGGACATGACCTTGAATGCTGCAATGGAGGAGCTGGCACTAATCCGTAAAGAACTGAGATCAATAGGTATCAATATCAACCAGGTCACCAAAGCCTTTCATAGTGACAAAAGAGCGTCCTATCAAATAATCCATGTTAAAAAATTAGCGGAATTGTACAAGACTGTTGAGGCTAAAACAGCTGTCCTGTTGTCCATGATCAATCAGTTAGCAGAAAAATGGTTGCCAAGATCGTAACGGGAAAGAAATTGAGAGGGGCACTGCATTACAACGAGAATAAAGTCCTGGAAGGAACTGCAGAGCTGATTCTTGCCAGTGGCTTTGCCGGGAATATTGAGCAGATGAATTTCAATCAGAAATTGCAGCGATTTGAAAACCTGCTGATGCTGAATCCTAAAGTAAAGACCAATACGCTGCACATTTCCCTGAATTTCGATGCAGCTGAAAAACTGAGTGATCAGACCCTGCAACAAATAGCCATCGCCTACATGGATAAAATAGGTTTTGGGGATCAGCCTTTTATTGCCTATCGTCACTATGATGCGGCCCATGATCATCTGCATTTGGTCACGACCAATATGCAAAGGGATGGCAAGCCGATTGATCTGCATAATATAGGCTGCATCAGGTCAGAAAATGCAAGAAAAGAAATTGAATCAGAATTTAAACTGGTTAAGGCACAAAGCAAGCAGTACAAAGCGGAACCCGCCATTAAGCCGGTTGATTTGTCAAAAGTACTATATGGACGTTTACCTACGAAGAGAGCAATCAGCAATACGGTTAATGCCGTAATTAATGCTTATCAGTTTGGCTCCTTGCCGGAATTAAACGCCATTTTAAAACAGTTTAATGTGATTGCGGACAGGGGGCCGGAGGATGCTCAAATGTTCCGGAAAAGGGGACTGGTTTATTGTTTATTGGACGAAAAAGGGAACAAGGTCGGTGTACCCATTAAATCCAGCTCCTTATACACCAAGCCAACGTTGCAATGGCTGGAGGAACAGTTCCCGAAACATCAGGTAAATAAAATAGCGCACAACCCTGCCCTGAAAGCAACCATTGATAAGGTCATAGCAGCGAATCCTGGTAATAAATCTGAATTTGTGAATGCCCTGAAAGCGCAGGGTGTGGCCGTACTTTTCAGGAACAATGAACAAAATGAAACCTATGGAATCACCTTCATCGACCATATTCATAAAACAGTATTTAATGGGAGCAGCCTTGGGAAAGCCTATACGGCCAAAGCAGTCTTGAGTCAATTAGGTAAAGGGGTGTCTACACAAAAAGCGCTCAATCCGTTACAAATGTCCATCCAAAACAAACCACTTCTAGCGGGGACAAAGGAGGAAAGGATGTCAAAGCAACACGATGATTTGCATTCCGAAACGCATCCGAAAGTACTTGAAACCTTGCTGAAAGGTACACAGGAATATGCTGGTTGGATGCCAAGGAAGAAAAGAAAGAAAAAAAGAACCCTAAAGATTTAACACATGCAAACAGGAGAAAATATACAAGCCTTACGCAAGATCATGGATTTTACCAGACTATTAAGCCTTGCCATACTTGCGATACACTTTTACATCATGTGTTATCCCGCTTTCCGGTATTGGCAATTGACGGCTGAAATTACAGACAGATTACTTGAGACTTTTAGCGGTCATCTGGTTTTTCAGACTGAATTAGGGGCTAAAGGAGCTGCATTGTTGTTGCTGGTCCTTTCGCTGATTGGTGCCAAAGGTAAAAAGGATGAAAAGATCAGAAAGCAAACGATCATTACCTATCTGATTACCGGCCTGATCCTGTATACCATAAGTCATTTCTTTTTAATGGTCCAGGCAGACATCCAAACCAGTTCTTTGCTTTATATGAGCAGTACTGGTTTGGGTTTTCTGTTAATGCTTGCGGGAGGGAACCTGCTGTCCAGATTGCTGCAGATTAAGATGATCAAGGATATATTCAACAAGGATAATGAAACCTTTCCCCAGGAAGAAAGGCTGCTGGAGAATCAGTACAGCATCAACCTGCCAACCAGGTATATTTTGAATGGAAAGACCAGAAACGGCTGGTTAAACATTATCAATCCGTTCAGAAGTACCCTGCTTTCGGGCAGCGCTGGCGCGGGCAAGACTTATTTTTACATTCGCCATGTGATCGATCAGCACCTGAAGAAAGGTTTTTCGATGCTGGTCTATGATTTTAAATACAGCGATTTGAGTACCATGGCTTATAATAAGTTGCTGAAATATGCGAAAAACTATAAAGTTAAACCATGCCTGTATGTGATCAGCTTTGATGAGATCATGCACCGCTGTAACCCGCTGGAGCCACAAGGGATGACCGATATTACCGATGCGACAGAAGCCTCACGGACGATTATGCTGGGGTTAAACCGGGAGTGGATCAAAAAGCAGGGTGATTTTTTCGTGGAATCGGCCATCAGTTTTGTGACTGCGCTGATCTGGTATTTGCGGAGATACGAAAATGGCAAATATTGTACACTGCCCCATACGATTGAGCTGATGATGGTTGATTACAGGCGTTTGTTTGCCGTCCTTACTCAGCAGGGGGAAATTGAAGCGCTGATCAATCCCTTTGTTTCGGCCTGGGAAAAAGAAGAATGGGGTCAGCTGGAAGGCCAGATCGGAAGTGCCAAGATCAGTATGGCTAGGCTGGTTTCTCCCAAGCTTTATTATGTGCTGAGCGGGAATGATTTTACGCTGGACATTAATAACCCTCAGGCCCCTAAGATTGTGTGCCTGGGGAATAATCCGCAAAAACTACAGACTTATGGCGCGGTATTGTCACTTTATGTCAACCGGATTTTAAAGCTGGTGAATCAAAAGGACAAACTAAAATGCAGTCTTATTTTTGATGAGTACCCAACTTTAGTAGCAGATTTGGTACCTACGATTACCACCGCCAGAAGCAATCTGGTGAGCTGTACGATTGGGATTCAGTCGATAGAGCAGGTTAAAAAGGAATACGGTTCAGAGCAGGCCAATATTATTGCCGGGATCTCGGGCAATATCATTAGTGGGCAGGTAACGGGTGACAGTGCCAAAAAGCTGTCTGAAACTTTTGGAAAGATCATGCAGCAAAGGGAAAGCATAAGTATTAACAGTTCCGATACTTCGGTCAGCCGGTCTGTGCAGCTGGATGCTGCCATTCCGGCCAGTAAAATTGCTTCGCTGTCATCCGGTGAATTTGTGGGGATGGTGGCAGATAACCCTGATCAGAAGATTGAACTGAAGATGTTTCATGCGGAGATTGTAAACGATCATGAGGCGATTAGATTAGAAGAGAAAGCTTATCGGCCATTGCCTGAAATCAGGAAGGTAAGCGATGAGGAGATCCGGGAAAATTATAAACAGATCAGGGCGGATATACAGGAGCTGATCAGTACAGAAATGGCAAAGCTAATGCCAACGGAGGAGGATAATGTAGAAAAGCTAGCTGTAGGAAACCGGCCTCAGGAAAAAACGCTGAAAGCAAAATCTAGCCGGAGAAAGAAAGTTAATGGAGAAAAAAAGAGCCTCTCTTTGTAGCAGATTCAAAGAATAGCATAGTGATTATAGTCTTAAAGATGCCAAGGCAGCATCCAAACCCTTTTCGTCAATCCCATCGTTTCTATATAAAATTATGCCCTTCTTATCAACGAGAATTATTGTTGGAAACGCCTGTATGTTGAATCGGGTGGTAACACTTGTTTCACCGTTACTAACCTCGGCGTCCTTCATCATCATGTTGTACCAGGCACCAATTCCATCTTCTTTTACGGCTTTCTTCCAAATGGTCTCATCACTATCCCAGGAAATACTGATTATCTCCAGCCCTTTGGCCTGATATAACCCGTAAAGTTTTTTCAACTGTTTTGACTGCACCCGGCAAGGGCCACAGGCCTCATGCCAAAAATCCAGCAGGACGTAATTTTTATCTTTAAATTGTTCCAGACTAAAAACTTTCCCATTCATGTCTCTAGCCACCAGGCCTGGCAAGGCATTCCCAACGACAACTCCTTCTTTTGCTTTAATCTTCTTATCAATTAATTTACCGTATAGGCTGTTTTTCGGACCATCAGACAGCTTGTTGTAGGATGATTTTATAAGTTCATAAGTGAGCTGATCTTTGTCATCAGCATCCCACATCAAAAGCGGGCTTACATAGGAGTCTGGGTGAGTAGTAAAAAAGTCAATGGCGACCTTATTTTTTTTATTATTGAGTGCTGCATATTTAGCATTCAGATTGCTGAATCTTTTATCTGTTTCAGCTGATTTTCCCTGGTTCTTAATCGTCTCTAAAATTTCTGCCCGTTCCACTTTCAGCGAATCACTGATGAACCGGCACCGTTCTTCCGTTTGATGAAACGCATCAAATTCGGTCTGTGTTTTAGACCCACTTAACTTTGCCTTAAGAAAGGAGCCTTCAATCAGTTCCAGTTGCATGCTAGCTGGCTCCAGAAATACGTCGGTCTTGTTGGGATCATTCATACGCGTTGCTTTTAAATCTCCGATGAGCTGCGCGCGGGTCGGTTCTGAGATGAGTCCTTTAAAGATAAAAGCGCCCTGATTTAAAACGGTGGTATCTTTAACAAATTTCCCGGTTTTATCGTAGTAGAGCAGAACCAGGTTTCCCGTGTCCCTTCCTATAATTTTTCCTGTGATGACAAATTCATTCTTAGCCAGGATTGAAGGTTTTTTAGGCTGGACATCTTTTTGAGCCGAAACCTGAGCCCGGCAAAAGAAATGCATCAATAACACAAAAACGATTATTCGTCTCATCATCAATTAATTTTTAACCCGATCCCAATGGATAAGCGCACTTAAAATTAACATTTTTGCTCACAAATTCAAGAGCATTTTTTAAAATAGCGACCAACGTTAATGCCTGGGAAATCATAGTTGATTTAATTATAGTTTTATTTAGATTTAGTTTATCCAAAAAAGAACTAAAAACGATCTATTGATTCCCAAAGCTTCATGCTTTGCAAGTATTCACTTTGTTGATTTGTAACAAAAAGATAGTTGTCGTGTGTATGTGTACTATTAATTAGTTGTGTGAGTCGGTATTCAGTATATTTCTTCCGGATGATTTCGTTTATGATATAATAAACTATGTTATCACTAAATTGTTGGCCTATTAGGTTGCAATCTACCTCATGATATTCGCCATTACATTTGAAGGAAACCTTAAAAGTCAATTCACTTTCAAATGTGAAATCTTCCGGAATCCCGTCATAAATTTCAGTAAAATTGAGGACGCCATGCGAAATTTGATTTAATGCCAAAAAGAACTCATAATACGGTTTGTGCCCGGAACTCACTGTTCGATTAATAGCGGCAACCGTATCTGGAAAGATAGCGAGTAAATCCGCCACGTGACCATACGTGCTTTTGTAAACGCTGGTTAGAATATCATCATATTGCTCATTATTTATGTGCGCTAGTAGCCCACATTTTTTAATGTGGTAAATACCATATTCTATATGCAGATATGAAAGTGGAAATCTAATGAACAAGGGAGAAGGACTATTAAACAAAAATCTTTTTTGCATATCATAAAAATCCAGGATATTGCGGTTTTCCTGTTGAAAACGGCAAATGGCATATTGCGCTCTATTGCCTGGGAATAAAGCTTCACTTAAATGATTGGTAATTCCAGTTAATCTATAAGTGGCGTTAAAATCGCCTAATAGCTGATTTGCCATGAGCAAAAGATTTTCCAACAATGACTTGAGTTTATATTCGCCTTGGTTTTCAGTCTCGTTTTGCCGAAATGTATATGTATAACGATGTTCTCTGGCACCTGTACTAATCACAATTGTAGTTTGCTTATTGTCATAGGAAGGTTCTCCAATAAAATCCTCATCGTAACTGGTAATTTCAGTGATGGTAAATGCATTATAGCATAATTGATTCAATATTTTAACCACCTCTTTTAAAAGAATATGTTCTTTGCCCCGACAGCTCACAACATTAACAAATCTGCATTCATGGCAATACCTGAAAAAATCGAGATAAGTCTCCAGTTTTTCGGCCTTTATATCCTGAATAAGTTTGTTTTTCTTTTGATCCTCGAGCAAGGAATCAGAGCCATGAGGACTTTTCCCTTCAAGTAAAGAGGCGAATGCTAGTTGATTTTCAATTGTGAAGGACCTGTAAAATGACATCAACTCTCTAGATAAATGGAGCATGGCGAAATAACCAGACTCATCTGCTGTATGTGGAATCGTTTTTATCTTTTGGTATATGCTCTGTGGGACTATGCCTTCCTTATACAGGATCTCAAGAAATTTTGATTGTTCTTTCTCATTGTGATGGTTCGCATCGTCTTGGGTTTCTGGTGACCCTACCGACACAAAAAAACTTCCAGCTTCAGAACTCCCGGTTATTTTTTGCATAAAAAAGCGGTACAGGATTTCTAAAATATCTTTTGATGCTGACTGGCTTTTTTCGATTTTCTTATTCAATTCGATAGCTTCTTGCTGGTCAATAATTCCTGCATTGGATAGATCGTTAATTAGTGACATGGTTTTTTGCGTTTCGTTTGAATTTCAAATTTTGTTTTAAATATACAAACCGGTTTAATTTATTAGCAGATTCTAAACGGTAGAAATTGAATAGTTCTTAGTTTTTAAATTCGACTATGAGTAGTTTGGATATTACAGCAATTTATATGTGGCTATAATCATTTAGTAGTTTCGTGACTTACTCGTCAGCCTATTTTCCGGCCACTTTGCTCCGAAATGGACTGGCCAATTTTAGGTTCTTCCTCACTTTTGCGGTCAGCATGATATAATCTTCTGCTGTCGTTAGAGATTAAAGAACCTCGCAGATCTAGTTTTATCTTCTGGTAATGTATTTAAGGTTATTTCAGTGGATAATCAGGCTTATCTAATAAATGTTATAGAATTTTACTTATGATCAAGATAAGCGTCTGGGGGTTGACTTTCCTGTTTTCTTTTGAACGCTAAATAGGTGAGTTGGATATTCAAGTTTGCCATGGAATAAGTATCTTAGTTTCATGTTCAAGAAATATAAGTATCTGGTCAATTCCTGGTTTGTGGTTGTACTCGCAGGACCAGTGTTAACAGCGCTTCTTTTCGCAATTTATTTCCGAGGTCAGGAAGATTACAGACTTTATCTTTTCTTCATTGGCTTTGGAATACTTTTCGGCAGCGTGTTATCCCTACCTGCCTACTTTTTACTGGCAGTTTGTTATCATAACATGATCGCAAGTAACCTGCCTGATAAGGCAATCAGAACACTGTTGATCATCATCGCTTTGTTATGCTGCCTTTCAACGATGCTTTTATATTCCTTACAAGCGAATATTCTATTGAGTCAGCATGGATTCTCTCGAAATATCATGGTATTCCTGTCCTATGCAATTTTAATTATGACGACGCTGAGTTCCTTTAAAATTAAGCATACTGGTTAATCTCCTCGAACTAATCTGAACTCGAAATGACGAGATCGCCTATGAGAAGGAAGTTTTACAAATTATACTATAGATGGTGGTATTTCCGACTATAACCATAACACCATTTCCACACCCATCTTTACCGCGTGGTTAGACAATAAGACAGCTGACATTTATCTAAGCACTGGCAGTACGGAGACGCTGTTACAAACTATCCCTCTAGAAGAGTTTAAAGCCATTCTTGTAGCATGGTGATCGTTTCTTCAGTGTGATTATAATATCCGGCCTCTATGTTGAGTATTTCAGTGAAAGTGGCCGCTCGTTCCGCAAACAAAGACAAGAGTCTAACCTCTATTCATATGTCTTTTTGAAAGAGAATTGCCAGTTCAAAAACTTTACAAGCCAAGTGGGGGAAGAACAAGTTTTAGTGAAATACCCAAGATATTCTAACTCAAAAATTTGCCATTTGTATCTTTCGGTAAAATTAGGGAAGAACCACTTTTGCCGAAATGTACGCTTAGTGGTTTGAACCATCACAGATTTACTTTGAGAATGGCAATGTCAGCTTAAACTTTTAGAAACTGCCTAAGGTAACATTTTTGGACAGTCAGAAAATTTTGTAAGTTGCACAAGGTATTTTAATTACATTTATTAATGCGCTTATCATGACTGAAGACAATGACGAAGAAAGGCCAAAACTTTATAACAAGGCGACTATTGTAATTTTTTCCATTTTACTGTCAACTTTTTTTGGTGGCATTATTTATTCCCAAAACCTTTCGGAAATAGATAATCGAAAACAAATAGCCCCTGTATTAGTCTTCTGTATAATCTGGAATATAATACTTTTCAAATTAGCTCATAGGTTTACTGACAATTTCGTTCTCACATTTATTGTTCCAAACATATTAGGTGGCCTGGTACTCTCCATTCTTTTCTGGAAACATCATTTTGGAGATTTGGACTTTAAGGTTAGAAGTGTATGGCTTCCGCTGGTAATCGTGTTGCTCATATATGGGCTTTTTGCAGGCTTTCGCTTTCTTGGGAATTGAAATCTTTGACTATAAAATATTAGAAATGCTTACTGATTTCGTCACTTTTTTTGTGTTTCCAAAGTTGCTTTGAAAGAGAAAATATCTTGAAGTACGATTTGGGGGATCTGAAGGCAACTATCAAATTACCAGGGATATATGGCCAGTGAATAAAGAAAGACTGGAGAGGATACTGAACAAGAAAGAAGATGAAGGGTTTAACATGAACTATTAGATGTAATTCGATAATTATGAAATTATTGGAACTTCTAAAAATCCCAGGGGAATTAGAACTCGGATTGCCTTCTCAACTTTAAGTGATATTGAAACCCTAGATTTTGTGGCAAGTATTTTTATAAATAAAATTGATGGTGCCAGAAAAAGAAGAAAAAAAAGAACTGGCTTTCTATTGTGTAAAGATGACCATTGTCATTGAAATTGAAGGTTTCGAAGATGGTCTTCAACAAATTGAGGATCGATTTATCGTTATTAGAGCTAAATCTCAGGAAGATGCATATCTGAAATTAGAAAAGAAAAAAGATGACTATATACAACCTTATTAAATTCTGATGGAAGATTTGTAAGGTGGAGAATAGAAAGTTTTGACGACAGCTATGAAACAGAGTTGTCAAAACGTGAACGACCTTAATACTCCAGATGGAGTAGAAGTATATTCTAAACTTAGATCGAGGCGTTTGACAAAAGAAAAAGCTTGGGATGGAAAAGTAATGATCGCTGCAAGGCCAATCTGAGATTTAATTACTGGCTGAATACCCTGCCGAAGTCCTTCACTGAAGTGAGGGCATAATCGGGGTTCAGCATTTTTCAGGCCTCAGCGGCACCCTAGCAACGGGAAGCCCGGCAGGATTTTATGCCGCAATTTTTTTACAAACAACAGTTCAAAGCAGATGTCTCCGGTCATCTGCACTTCACTGTCAGTTAGAATCCGGAAATGTTTTTTAATGCCGGAAACATAGCTCACCGGGTCCGGTTTATGCCTTGTTAACACAATCACAGATAACCGGACGATACAACCGGCAGTAAATAGACGGATATTTAGATAACACGAAATAAGTATTCTAACTTTAGCATAAATAACATTATCTACTTAAAGTGAGAAAAATTCCAGTCAGGCAAATTCAGGAACCCAGTTTAGCTGATCATTTTAACATCAAAGCCATTGAAGCCTTGCTAAATGGAGGCGAAATGGTACAGGAACTACATGGGCACGATTTCTTTTATCTATTGGTTTTAAAAAAGGGTATAGGGAAACATGAAATAGATTTTACCAGGTATGAAGTGGGAGATAGCATGTTGTTCTTTATGCGCCCCGGACAGGTACATCAGCTAAACTTAAAGCCAGGGAGTACAGGCTATCTGCTTCAGTTTAAACCGGATCTTTTTGATGTGCAAGACCATTCGGCAGTACAACTTTTACGTCAGGCGAGCCGTCAGAATTTTTGTAAGACCGACGCCAATCAATTTGATAAGCTTGACAAGATTCTGACCTATATCTTTAAGGAGTTCACTGACCGGCAAGAAGGCTACCTGGAGGTGATCAAAGCGGGTATGCATGTTTTCTTTATTGAACTGCTAAGGCACCGCCAGAATAAACAAAGGCCTATCAAGGGGGCTAGCCTATATACACAAGAAAAACTTGAACAATTTGTGGAACTTTTAGAGCGCAAATTTACTACTGATAAACGGGTTGACCAATATGCAGGGTTAATGAATCTTTCTACTTATCAATTGGCGGCCATCACTAAGAATCTGCTGAATAAAACGCCTTCTGAGCTCATTAACGAATACATTATCCTGGAAGCTAAAAGACAACTGCTTGCCACATCTAGTCAGGTCAGCCAGATCGCCTATTACCTGGGTTATGAAGATATTTCCTATTTTATCAGATTTTTCAAAAAGCATACCGGCGCTTCGCCCGAGGCATTCAGAAAAAATTTTAAATAAGTCCTGTTCAACTTCATTTTTGTCCTATCCCGCAGGCTACAATCGAAATTACCTTTGATAAGTATTCAAAAAAGTAATTTGTATGAAAACAAAAATGAAACTAATTGCAGCGTTAAAGACATGGGTTGTGGTCTATCCGTCTATCACGTTGCTTCTATATTTATTGGGGGAAAGCTCCCTGGTATTGCCTTTGTACCTGAAAACATTACTGCTTTCTTTTACCCTGGTTCCATGGATAATTTTTGCAGGGATCCCTTTTGTAGATTTTATTATCCGTCGGGTTAGCACAAAAGAGAATAAGTAACCAGCTGTGAAGAGCCGTTTGAAGACAAGACGCAGCTTCATTAAGCACAGTAGCTTTGCTTTCACAGCACTGGCTTTACCATTTTGCTCAACAATAATCTCAAAACATAATAGAATGATAAAGAATAAACAATTTGATGCAATCATTATCGGTGGAAGCTATTCAGGACTTGCAGCAGCTATGGCTTTGGGCAGGGCGTTAAAAGAAGTTTTAATTATTGATAACGGAAAGCCTTGTAATGCACAAACTCCTGTTTCAGGTAACTTCCTGACCCAGGATGGAAGACCTCCGGCGGAAATTGCCGCTGTTGGAAAGCTGCAACTGGAAAAGTACGATAGCGTAACCTTTTTTAAGGGCCTGGCAACTGATGCGCGAAAGACAGAAATCGGGTTTGAAGTTCAGGTGGCATCAGGTGAAACGCTGAAAGCAAAGAAATTGATTTTCGCAACAGGAATCAGGGATATCCCGGAGGGAATTGAAGGACTTGCGTCCTGTTGGGGCATTTCGGTTCTTCATTGTCCGTATTGCCATGGTTATGAGGTAAGGAACCAGAAAACAGGTATTCTGGGCAACGGGGAGCATGGTTATGAATTAACCAGGCTCATTTCAAACTGGACCGGTGAGCTGACCCTATTTACCAATGGAGCTTCAACATTGACAAGCGAACAGGCGCAGAAACTCAGGAAACATGGCGTTAAAATAGTAGAAGAAGAAGTCAGGAAGATGGAACATCTCGATGGATATATTCAAAATATCGTTTTTAAAGACGGTACAAAATGCCCTTTAAAGGCAATATATACACGAAGCCTGTTTGTACAACATTGTCAGCTTTTGGAACTCCTGGGTTGCGAAATAAGCGAAGAGGGCTATGTTAAAGTTGATGTTTTTCAGGAAACAAATATTCATGGCGTGTATGCCTGCGGGGACAATGTATCTCGCATGCGAACAATTGCAAATGCGGTTGCCATGGGTACCGCAACAGGGATGACAGTAAGTAAGAGACTGATTTTTGAAGAATTTTAAAATGATTACGAAAGCGCTGAGGCTGATCAATTCCTAACGCCATAAGATATTATTAACCTTTAAACATAAAAAAAATGAAAATTATCATCGTAGGTGCAACAGGCACTATGGGAAAATACTTGTCAACTGCATTTGAAAAAGAACACGAGATCATAAGGGTTGGGTCAGGCAGCGGCGACTTTCAAGTCGATATTACCGCTGTTGAGTCAATTGAAAATCTATTCAGGCAGACAGGTTCATTTGATGCACTGATATCAACTGCCGGACCAACGCATGTCGGGCCATGGAAAAAGATGTCCGACAAGGAGTTCAGGAAGGGTGTGGAGGGTAAAATGATGGGACAAATCAATTTGGTGCTCATTGGGCAGCACTATATCAATCCAAAAGGTTCATTTACTTTAATTACCGGCGGTTTAACGTATGAACCTCAGCTAAACTTTGCGAATGCGTCTGCGGCAAATGGCGCAGTTGAAGGCTTTGTTCGGGCTGCAGCAATTGAATTGGAAAATGGTATCCGCATCAACGCTGTCAGTCCAACTGTTATTGAAGATTCCCCTCAGTATTTTCCTTATTTCCCCGGAGAAATCCCGGTAACGATGAAAGCACTCGAATACGGTTTCCGAAAAAGTGTATTTGGGGCAAACACGGGCCAGATAATTAAACCGTAATGCTAAACTGATCTCTATGAAACAATGAGCGAGAATGACCTGGTTATACGAATGGGATCTGAAACAGAATCACCCGCAATGTTGGCTAAACGCTCCAAATCCTTGATGAAATCCAGTTAGAGCAGCTTGTCGGGGAGTTCTGGAAATGATAGCGGATCAGTATGCTGGTCGGACCGGTACTGATTTGGGTAAATAAATAATTTGCAGAGATTAATTTTTAGGCTGAAGAAGCCTTTTTAAACACCTGCTAAATCCATAAACCGGCATGGATCCATAAGTTTTGCTTTCATACAGCTTACAAAAATGTGAACTACTTTTTAAAATAAATAGTTAATATTGAGGCGGATATTGATTAAATTTGGTTTAATCAACTCAAAACTTATATCATTTAAAAACTGGGACATTACCCCGAGGTAATGTTGCTTCTTTAAAGCCATGCAAACCTATAGTGCGCTTTCGGATGTGGAATTGTTAGCCCTGTTAAGGGAGGGGAAGCATGCGGCTTTTGCGGAGATTTATAACCGTTACTGGAAAAAATTATATACCCTTGCTGCCAATAAACTGGACGACTTCTCTGAGGCGGAGGACATCGTACAGCAGCTGTTCATCACCATTTGGGAAAGGAAGGAGGAGCTGGAAGTGCTCAGTACGTTAAGTTCTTATCTGGCGGTCGCGGTGAAATACCGGGTATATAAGGCGCTGGCCAGGATTAGTAAAACCATGCACTATGGGGATGATCAGGCAAATGAAGCTGCGCTGGATGTACTGGATGACTCCACCCAGCAATGGCTGGAATTCAATGAGGTGAAGCAGAGACTGAGCATGCTGGTGGACAGTCTGCCGGAAAAATGCCGCTTGGTTTATCAGCTGAGCCGGGAGCAGGGCTTGAGTCAGAAACAGGTGGCTGAGGAACTGGATATTTCTGAGAAGACGGTGAAGAACCACATGAACCGGGCATACAAGACGCTTAAAACAGGTTTGAGAAGCTTTTTCATTTCCCTGTGACATTGTGCTGAATTAAGGCAGATTAAAATCGAAGGGATCAAACGGATAGGGCAATCGCCCCGGAGGGGTATTTGAAAGTGCTAAGAATGCGTTACATCTGTAACATAGTCAGCAATCTGGCGTCACAATAGATATGTGACTTCAGATGAGAAAAATATTAACAACAGCTACATTGCTGGTCATCTTTATTACCGGTGCCTTTGCGCAAAACATTGCAAGTACAGGAGACCTGTCTTTGAACCGCGAACTGGCAAGTAAGGACAGCCTTTTTTTCGATATTGCATTGAACAGCTGCAAAGTACAGCTCCTGCCTGATCTGTTTACCGCTGATTTCGTTTTCCTGCATGATCAGGGACTGCATAAGGAAACTTTTGCGCAGTCGGGAGCAGATTTTTTTAAACGAATAGCTGCTACCTGCGGGAAAGTAAAGCTGCGCCGTGAGGTAGCTGACCTGCAAAGTTTTCGCTTAAATGATGCTGTAGCCATTCAAACCGGACTGCAGCGTTTTTATGTAGATGACAAACCGGTCGAAGAATCGAAATTTACACGTCACTGGCGCAAAGAGCAGGGGATTTGGAAAATGGCCGATGAAACCGACTACCTGGTCAACAATCAGCCTGGTGCCGATGCCGGTAAACGGTATCTGCCTGGTGCTTATGTGCCCGCATCAGCGGAATTGTATCGTACTATCGTTAAAATGGATAGTATTTATTTTGATACCTATAACCGCTGTAACATTGCTAAAATGGATTCACTTACTGCAGATGATATTGAATTTTATCATGACCGTGGTGGCTTTTCACATTCAAAAAAGGACCTGTTGGCGTCCATACAGAAAAATATCTGCGGTAAGGTGACCCGCATCCTTACCCCGGGCAGCATAGAAGTTTATGAAATACCGGGTTATGGTGCAGTGCAGTTTGGCTATCATAGTTTCCGCAATGTCAATGAGCCAGGGGAAAGCCATCCCAGTAAGTTTGTTACGCTGTGGCGGCTCAAAGATGGTCATTGGCAGATCGCACGGGTAATCAGTTTGCATTGAGGTTGAACTATTCGGTTGAAAATTCCGGGATTGGGTTTCATGAGTCATGGGTGCTTTGGGAAGGCGCTTTGATTTATCAATCGTGAAGAGGATTACCCAAAAGCAGGTTGCTGAAGAACCGGATGGCTTGGAAGGCGACTAAAAAGCACATTAATCCGCTTATAAAATGCTGAAAACAAGACCGGGAGTATTTTACTAGGTTGTGATTGATACCTTTTGGTGACTTTTTGAGGGCAGATATTTGAAACCTAGGATTTTTATCGTAGGTTAGCGTCAGCAATCTTATTACGATGAAAATTAAAGTTAAATTATCATTAGTCTCCAAACTTTTATTCTTGCTATTGATTTGCACAGCAATTACAGTCAAAGCACAGGCGCTGCCGGACAGTACTGCGGCAAAAGTAGATCAGCTGTTTTCAAAGTGGAACAATAAAACTACACCGGGCTGCGTGGCCGGAGTTATTCAGGGTGATCAGCTGGTATATGCCAGGGGATTTGGACTGGCGAATCTGGAAGACAGCACCATCAATAGCCCGTCCAGTATTTATTATATGTGTTCGGTTTCGAAGCAGTTTGCAGGCTATGCGATTGCACTGCTGGCAAATCAGGGGAAGATGAATCTGGATGAGGACATGCGCACTTACTTACCCTGGATGTCCGATTTTTCCGGAAAGAAAATTACGGTTAGAAATTTATTAAACCATACCAGCGGAATCCGGGATGACATCGGACTTTCTCCATTCTTTGGCCTTGGTACAGACGGTATGCTCACGCAGGATTTGGCACTCAGGATCCTTAAAAAACAGCGTACCCTAAATTTTAGTCCGGGAGAGAAGTTTTCTTACTCCAACTCAAATTATGTGCTGCTTGCAGAGATCGTGAAAAAGGTGAGCGGGAAAAGTTTTCGGTCATTTGTCGATTCTGCCATTTTTAAGCCTTTGGGCATGACTGCGAGTGCTTTTATCGACGACCATAGCGAAGTCATCAAAAACAGGGCTGCTTCTTACCAGATGGATCAGGATGTTTACCGCAATGCAGTCCAAAATGTATACACGCTTGGCGACGGCGGCCTGTTTACCAATATTGAAGACATGGCAAAATGGGTTAGTAACTTTTATCAGCCGAAAGCCGGGACCGCCAATGATATCACGCTAATGACCACGCCGGGTAAATTAAGTGACGGTAAATCCATCACTTATGCGATGGGGATTGACGTGAATGTGCACCGTGGGCATAAACGATTTATTCACAATGGTGGTCTTGCAGGTTACCGTACGGTCATTGCAATTTATCCTGAACTAAAAACCGGTTTTCTGGTTTTTGGAAATGCCGGTGATGGAGAGGTTTATAATAAAATCAACCAGCTTGCTGAACTTTTCATCCCGGATAAATCAATTAAGGACAACCAGAGTGCGATCCTGAATGATCCGGTAATTGTCTTAAAGGACTCCATGGAGATGAAAAAGTGGGTGGGCAATTATATTGCAGTCAATGGCTATAAGGTGAGCATTTCCTATAAGTCAGGAAAGTTATATGCCAATAACAATTCAGAACTTGCTCCTGAAGCAGCCGGCTTATTTCACATGAGGGCTCGTTCATCTGTAAAGTATAAGTTCAGTATTGATCCTAAAACAAGTCAGGCACAGGCCAGTCTTAGCAGTCCGGTACTGGCGAAAAATATCGGCATGTTGCGCATTCCGGATGCTTTGCTTTCCAAAGCTATGCTGCAGGGGTATGTGGGGACTTATTTATCAGATGAACTGGAATGTGCTTTTAAGATTGAAGAAAAAGAAAATAGCCTTTGGATGAGTAATAAGGGCAATGATCCCGTCAGGATCACACCGGCCGGACCAGATCACTTGTTTATGGAAGGTGGTCTGTTGAATCATGTGCTTATTAAGCGGGATGCAAAAGGCAGGATCAAAGGTTTTGAGTTTAATAGTGGCGATACCTCTGGGTGGATATTTAGGAAAATTTAAATGAGATTCATTTTTGTTATTCTAATCGGTTTGATTATCTATCAGTTCATTTGAAAAGTTAGTTCGGTGGATGCTGAAAATTCGTTTACTTTCTCTATGCTTTAACTAAGATTTTTTTGCAGTTTAGTACTATTAAATACCTGCATCTCAATAATGAACAAAATACTCAAATCTATATTAATTGTTTTTGGCATCTTTATCGTTATTGGTATCGCGTGGTTTGTATCGCTTATGTCGGCCTTCGGAGTTTTTGATAAAGTATATTCAACTGATGATCTGAAAGCCAGCTTCGAAGATAAGAAGATCGAAATTTATGAATTAAAGCGCTATTTTAATAGAATTGTCCCTAAGAATCGCTTTGTAGAAATTGAATTTTCCAGTGATCATGAGCTAGGTCGTTTTGGCATTAAGGCGCTTGACTCTACGGCAGGAGATGTTACCGGGCCCATGTTTTTGGAATGGAACTTATCAACTGAGACGGCAAAAATGGATAGTTTAATACGCCCTATGGGCTGGAGCAGAGCAACTCTGGCTGAACTAAAAGAAAAACTGGACAATGCCGACTGTATTAAGATTGAGAGTGGTGAACCGACTAAAATCGGCTTCAAAAGAAGTGGAATGGGGATGTATCTATTCAATGTCTTTGATAATCCCATGCCGGATAGTTTGAAACGTTACTACGACGAAAGTTGTGCCTATATGTATGTCGGACCGAAACTGGCTTTGGAATATGGAGGTGGTGCCGTTGGTCCTCAGTGTTTTGGAGAGAAAATGCAAGGTGCCACAAAATAGGATACCGGGAACAAGCCTAATCCTTATATCTTTAACAAATTAGAAATTTTTCATGGTTGCCAGTTTTAAAAAAATAAAGTCCATTTTGGGCTTTACGTTATTCATTGGTTGTTTCTACATGCTTTTAAAAGAATGTAATCGACGTGATTCGTTAAGTAATAGCAGAACAAAGACAGTTAAAGCCATTGTAACTTCTAAAGAGCATATTCTGCCAAATAGTAAGGTGACCTTTCCCTTTACTTATGGTTATGAATTCTATGTGGATGGGAAAAAATATGAAGGAAATACTCATGATGAGAAGTATTTGCCGGGGGAATATATCGTCATTGAATATGTAGATGGTAAACCTGAATATAATTCTCCCCGAGGTTATTATAAATAAGTCCATTTACTGTCGTTGCTGTATATTTTGAGGTGATAGGAAGTGGTGAAAACAATCTAAGTCAATCTAGGTTTGGACCGATAGATCAATACTTCAAGCTTAAACGTTGTGGAAAAGTCGTTAAAAATCTAGTGTGGCATCGGACTCGCCGCTAAAAGGGCTATATTTTAATTCATATTTTGAACGCTTCAGGAAAGTTACAATTAGGTCAAAAACATAAGCACTTGGGAAACGTTATATGGAGACAATTGACACTAAACACATATAATATGAAATGCCCAAGTTGCAACGAAATCCTGCTAATGACCGATAAAAATGGAATTGAAATTGATTACTGCCCCAATTGCCGTGGGATATGGTTAGATCGTGGTGAACTTGATAAAATCATTGAAAGATCGACAACACATTATTCAAATAAAGACAATTACGAAAAAGACCAGCTGCGCTATGATCAGCGTAATCAGGAATATCACTCGAAACCTTATCAAAAGAAAAAAGGTTCTTTCTTGGGAGATCTTTTTGATTTTTAGTTATTGAAACAATAACTAAAAATCCTCACCGGTTTATGGCAGAACCGGTAGCCGACCTGTTTGGAGCGATGTTATTTTAGGAACTTCTCACCTATATTGGTCACATCCTCTGCTGCATTGGAGAGAATGACGACCGCAGTCTGTCTTTCCGGATCAAATCCGATGAAAGACCTGAAGCCGCCTGTTCCGCCTGAATGGTGCAGGTAGGTATGCTGACCGCTTTGGTTGATTCTCCAGCCCAGGCCCATCGCCTGGTCTTTGCCGGTAAATGTTGGCTGATGGCTAAGGGTGATCGCTTGATGTAAAGGGCCGCTGTTTGCCAGCTGAGCTAGGGCATATTTAACCATGTCGTTCAGGGTCGAGCGGATCGCTCCCGAGCCTTTTAGGGATGCAAGGTCCCAGGGAGCAGTTGCTTCACCGGTTTCATTGTAACCTTGTGCAAAGTTCTTTTGGGCTAAATGATTCAGCGTAACGCTGGTGTGGTTCATCGCTAAAGGCTTGCAGATCCTGCTGATGATCAGCTGTTCAAAACCGCTATCCAGTTTACGTTCCAGTATTGTGCCCAGTACACCCGCACCAAAATTGGAGTAGGAGAATACCGTTCCCGGCATCACAGTGGGATGATAGGACTTCAGAAAACAGTAAAGGGAATCTGCCAGGTAATGTTTGTAAGGATCTTTGGGGTCTACTTTGGCGTTGAAAATATTGGCAGGTAGTCTTGGAAAGCCCGAGGTATGATTGGCCAGATCCTGCAGGGTAATGGCTTTAGCCTGGAAACGGAGTGGGGGTATGGAATCGGGCAGGTAAAGGTTTATCGGATCGTTGAGTTTCATCCTGCCGGCTACCACTTCTTCAGCTAGTAATAACGAATTGAAAGTTTTGGTTACCGATCCGATTTCAAAAATGGTGTGTTCCGTATCCGGCAATTGCGTTGTTTTTTTATTCACTGAACCGTAAGCGTATTTACGCACCTGGCCTTTATTGATGACTGCCAGGACCAGGCCACAGGTATTTCCCTTTTGAATGTAGGGTCTTACCAGCTGTTCCACCAGAAGGTCAATTGAATCCTTCAGGGGATTGTTGTCAGATACCTGCGCTGTTTTTGCGGGGATGACTACCGGGACAGCTGCGAAATTGAGTCTGTCGATTTTATCCAGGCTGTCGATCCGGATGGAAAATACTTGCCGGGAGTTTTCGAACTCGGCAAGGTAATCCAGTCCTTTTTCATTTTTTTCTTTAAAGATGCTGCTTTTCCAGTCTCCCACTTTTGCATGGAATTTGCTCATGCCGGAGGCAAATTGTTCTTCCGTCATTTTTTTCTGAAATATGGCTGAGGTTAAGGCGTAAATTTTTTCCGGTTGGTGGTGGTTGAAGCTGGACTGTATTTGCGCGACGATGTGGTCGTAGGATGCCTGGCTCTGCTGGGCAGAGGCGAAACTAAAGCTGAACAAAGTGAGGCAAAGACTAAGCCTGAAGACCGTGGATTTAAGCATACATATTTCTAAGGTTCTCATCCCGTATATATAGTTTGAGTCTGTAAAAGCCAGTTTGTTACATTCCGGTCAGGCTGTTTTGGATTCAAACTAAACTCGCCAGCGGATAGCATATTGCTTATTTGGAGACGAAGGCTTCCTTTAGCCAGTCATTTTAAGCGCTTAACTTCATTTGATTTTAGGATTGACCGAACGAACAAACAATAGCAATAATTGAATGATTTTAAGTATAGCGGAAAGTTTCAGACAGGAATGCAAGGTTACTCACCGATCAATTTTTTATGGCTTGTGCCCCAAACTTCTAATTCCGTGATAACTGACTTCAGTGCGTATCCAATTTCTGTCAGCTCATATTCTACACGTGGCGGTACTTCTGCATAAACAGTCCGGCTGATTATTTTATGCTCTTCAAGCTTACGCAGTTGCAAGGTCAGCATCCTTTCAGTAATACCGGGTAATTTCTTCTTTAGTTCTCCAAATCTAAGTTTACCACTTAATAACCACGAACATATTACCAATGTCCATTGTCCGCCGATGATATTTGAGGCATATGCTTCCGAACATTCATCACTCAGCGCAAGCTTATTTGAGTAGTTAGTTGAGGTTTGCTTGATCTCGCTCATTACTTACATTATTTATAGTACCTAACAATTAGCGGGCAATATACAAAAGTTTATGTGCAACCTTAACTTTGTCTTGAATACACGAATATCGCTCTTGGTGTAGGATCATATTTGGCATTTCTGGATGAGTTGTGACCGGGTTCACACTTAAAATGAATTGCGCAATGTAAAGTTATATAATTTAAAAAATTTAATATGGAATCACAGAAAAGACGAATCTTAATTGTAGGTGGTTATGGAATGGTTGGAAGTAACATCGCAAGACTAATCAGACAAGCTGATCAGCGTATCGAACTTATTCTTGCAGGTAGAAATCCGCAAAACGGAATGTCTTTAGCGAAGGAATTAAATCATTCAGAAACAGCCTATATCAATCTGGAAGAAGGCTTCGATTTAAGTGAATTTAAGAAAATTGACCTGATTATATCAGTGGTGGATGATCACAGTAATATATTAAGAGAAACTGCTATCTTAAATGGCATTGCATGCATTGCTGTAAGCGAATTAGCGGATCAAATTTCTCCCACAGCATTTTTGGGCATTCACAAAACAATTGTTGCGCCTGTTGTATACGCAGGTCATTGGCAGGCGGGATTATTAACCCTTATGGTCAGGCAACACGCCAATAAATTTAGTCAAATAGAAACTATCGAACTTGCAGGATTATATGATCCAAAGGACCGCGTAGGGCCGCTGGTTGCAAACGAAGTTAGTGGTTTTGTTGGTGAGGCGCTGATTCGCAAGGGGGGAAATTGGCTATCATTACAAGCAAAAGAAAACCCGAGAACTATTGATCTGCACAATCATTCATCAGCAACAGGTTACCCACTCAGTACGCTGGATGTTCCGAGTATAGCCGCTTTTACGGGCGCGAAAAATATTCGGTTCGACTTTATTATAGGGGAATCCATAGGGACTAGTAAAGGCCTGGAAGCTTCCCATGAATTATACATTACGATTGATGGAACCCTGGTATCCGGCGAAAAAAGAAAACTCAGTACGATCGTATCCGGGCCAAAAGGAAATTCCCATCTCACAGCTGTGGGCGTATATTTAATCACAGAAAAGATATTAGGCCTGAATGGAGAATCTGAACAAAAGATCGGGGGTTTGTATCTTCCGGAAACGATTATCTCCACTCATCCTATCAGCAACCGGTTAAAAGAATTTGGAATCGAAATAGTTGAAGAAACTTTGGAAAGTTTGTAGCACCTAATCCGGATATGCTGAGCACACTTTAACAAAGTCACAAAATTCAGCATGACTATCAAGAGGACTAATGGTCATATAAAAAGAGTATAAAGATTAGACATTCAGAGTTAGATGGAAAGAAAAGAAGTAATCATTAATTGGCATATAATTAAAATAATAACGTGAATAAACTAACATTAACAATATCCATCTTACTGTCAGCCGGTATCGAAACGATAGCGCAACCGGTAAATTCCCTTCCTAATCAAGACACATTTCAGTCTGTTAGAAACCCCCAAAAGATGAGGAACTGGGATGAGGAAATACGGACCATTGATCTTTATAATTCCAATGCCGGGAAGGTAATTTATTACGGAGAGGGCTTAGCAATAAAATTAGATGAAAGCATGCCGGATCCAGGCATTAATAAATCGATTCACATCCAAAAACAAACAAAAATGAAAAACGCAACAATATTACACAAAGCCAACGAATTCGTTAAAAAGGGAGACTATGAAAGTTTTCTAGCCTATTGTACACAGGATACCAAATGGGTTTTTGTAGGCGAACGTATCCTTGATGGTAGAGATAAAGTACGAGACTATATGAAAGAATTCTATTTAGAACCGCCTGTATTTACCGTCGAAAATACCATTGAGGATGGTAGCTATGTAACCGTGACAGGTGAAATTACGTTGAAGGCTGCAAATGGAACCAATAACCACTATGATTATTGCGATGTCTGGCGCTTCGAAAATGGAAAAATTGCAGAATTGAAAGCTTTTGTCATAGAAAAGAAACCTTGACAAATGAATCGTTAAAGGAAACTGAAAGTGACTATTGCGCCTCATGCGGCCACTAAAGCTTTGCTACGGTAAGGGAATGGTAAATCTGTTGAAAGATGCTAACTAAAATAAGAATGGTAAATAAACCGGAGATTTCGCAACGTGTTAATCATCCAAATTAGGAGCCCATGTGCTTCGTTCAAACTGACCAAATAATAGATTGACTGCGAAGTCCAGTTTTTTGAATGGCCAACCCGCGAGGTAATCGCTTGATTAGTGTCGGCGAAATCTCCATATATTTACCAGGACTGCAAATTTAAGAACCCTACCATAAGCGAGGTAAGTCCATATACCTGTTAACTATATCGCTTTGTGATAGTAGGTTGAGTGATCAACTAAACTTTTTCTTTGTGCCATGCTGCCATATACGCTAACAATGGGCAAAGACTTTGTCCATATTCTGTGAGTGCATACTCTACCCTGGGTGGAAGCTCTTTGTACTGTTTCCTGCTAATTAAGCCATCGGCTTCAAGTTCTCTTAGTTGTTCGGTTAATACTTTTCTTGATATAGAAGGTACCCGAACATTAATTTCCCCAAAACGCCTGGCCTGCTTGGAAAGCACATGCAAAATAATCACTTTCCAACGTCCTCCGATCAGCGCCATCGTTTCTATAGCAGGACAGTAGGCATGATTTAAGTTATTTTTCATTTGTTACTTTAAGGTTACCACTTTTTATTTTGTAAACAACGAGATAGGGTATTTTATGGCATCGATTTCAGTTCCTTTGCCTAACAAAACAAAAGTAATTGATTATTTATCTTAAAACAAAAACGATGATTTTAGTAACAGGTGCGACCGGTAATTTAGGCAAGGCCACCATTAATTCTTTATTGAATAAAGGCATATCTGCAAACAATATTGCAGCATTGGTAAGAGATGAATCCAAATCGGCAGAATTTAAATCAAAAGGCATCCAGGTGAGGATTGGCGACTATCAGAATTTTGAGTCTTTAAAGCGTGCGTTCGAAGATGTGGACAAGCTGCTGTTGATATCTTCTTCAGCGGAAATAGCTCAAAGGTTCGGGCAACATAAAAACGTAATTGATGCTGCCAGGGAATCTGGTGTCAATCATCTCATTTATACCAGTTTTGATATGAAAGATCTGCGTCGAAGTATAATGGCCGGAGATGTTCAGTACCATGCAGATACAAGTGATTACCTAAAACAGATAGCTTTACCTTATACTTTAATGGATAACACGCTGTATGCTGACCTGATTCCCATTATTTCCGGAAATAATATATTGACTGAAGGTATTTCCATTCCTGCCGGAAAGGGTAAAACACCTTTTTTACCGATAACAGAAATGGCTGAAGCAATAGCAGTGGTACTGACTACTACTGGGCATGAAGCCAAAGAATATGTCATTGCTGCAGAGACTGCCGTCTCCTTTGCGGAGATTGCTGACCTGATATCAGAAATCACAGCGATAACGGTAGCTTATAACCAGACAGACATACCGTCATATATTGCGCAGCTTGTACAGCAAGGGGTTCCTGATGATGATGCAGCGTATCTGTCAAGGTTCGCTGGAGCAATAGCTGGAGGAGAGTTCGACACCAATAGAAGTGATGTCAGACAATTACTAGGCAGAAGTCCTGTTTCTTTAACAGATTTTTTAAGAGGCATATACGGTAAGTAGTTCAAAAAGTTTGCATTATAGAATTAACATCCGGGCTGGGAACTCACCTTACCGGATGTTAATAATGACCTCTGCTGATTGTTGTATTAAAATCGGGATAAAACCTGTCCCACTAATAAATATGTTGGCGCTCCATTTCAACAACAGCTTCTTTGATTAAACTCATTACTTTATTAACATTTTGAAGTTTTATTTTTAATAGATTTTCTGGCTTCATAAGTGAAAGTGTATTTAGCAGATAGCGGTTCTTCCCCAGTTTTGGTGGTTTTTCAAAATGAAGTGCGTAATGTAAAATCAATGAATTAAGTGTTCATTAAGGCTTACTGGCGATTAAAGCCCATGCATTGCACACGCCTGAATTCACCCGGGAGGTCCGCTATTAACGATATAAAAAGCCACCACCAAAAATATAAGCAAAAAAAATAATTTTTTTTACAACCCGACTAGGTCCTGTGTCAAGAAAAAGGAACCTATAAGAAAGCAGTGTAAAAAGAATGACTATTAAAAATGAACATATTGTTAAGCTTGCAGCCAAATGGGAGGCCGGAACGATTTCCCAGGCCGAACAGCTTGAACTGGATAACTGGTACCGTGAGCATCAGGATGAACCTTTAAAGGTGCCTGAAGCTGTTGCCGCCTCTGAGGATGAGCATCAGCTAAAAATATGGAATGCGATACAGGATCAGATCCAGGTGAAACGTGTTCGCCTGTGGCCGCGGATCGCTGCGGCTGCTTCTATTGTACTTGCGATTGGTGCGGGTATTTTCTTGTATACCAATCAGCTTAAAAAGGATGCTGTTCAGACGGCAACTTATGCTAAAGATGTGGCGCCAGGTACTGCAGGTGCAACGCTTACGCTTGCTGGTGGTAAAAAGATCCGTTTAAGTGAGGCGACCAATGGGGAGCTGGCCAAAGAGGCTGGTGTAGTGGTGACCAAATCCGCCGATGGGCAATTGGTTTATACGGTACAGGACGATGCTGCTGTTGATCCGGCAACCAGTGGTGAAAATGTACATAAGATCCGGAATGTGCTGAGTACGGCAAGAGGGGAAACGTATATGGTAGTCTTGCCGGATAAATCGAAAGTCTGGCTTAACGCCGCATCAAGCCTGATCTACAACACCAACATGAACATCAGCGAGGAGCGGGTGGTCTCGCTGGAGGGGGAGGCCTATTTTGAGGTGGCTAAAGACAAGACGCGTCCTTTTGTGGTCATCAGTAAGGGGCAGGAAATTGAGGTGTTAGGAACGCATTTCAACGTAAATGCTTATGATGATGAGCCGGCGGTTGCAACCACGCTGCTGGAAGGTTCGGTTCAGGTGACAGCTGGTGAAAACAAGCAAATTTTGAAACCTGGTTTCCAGGCAATCAATAACAAGGGGTCCATTAAAATTAAAGAGGCCGATGTGGAGACCGCTGTTGATTGGAAGGAGGGCGACTTTTATTTTGAGAATGCCGATTTCCGCTCGGTAATGAGAAAAATCAGCAGATGGTATGATGTAGAAATTATATATGATCCTTCCGTGCCGGAAACGATCACTTCCAATGGTGTCATTCCCCGAAACAATAAATTATCGGCTGTGCTGAAATCTATAGAGAATTCAGGCCAGGTGCATTTTAAAATTGAAGGAAAGAAAATATATGTAACTAAATAAAATATTCATCCCTAGCGTATAACTAACTGAATTATGAACCACAGAACAGAAAAGATGAATCGATTTTTACGACAGCAGGATTGACAAAAAAGCAAACCAGAAGTATTTACCCCTGGTTTGCGTTTGGAACAATTTATTAAGAAACAAATGTTAACTGCAGACTACCTATAGTTTTCGACGACAGGAGGTAGCTGCACAGAACCAAACTAAGCAAATGTACGATATTATATCACCATTTGGAAGGCTTCGGCTGTACCAAAAAATTATGCTAATGATGCGACTAACCACCGTGATATTGATAGCATCCCTAATGCAGGTTAGTGCGGCAACCTTCGGGCAGCGTGTGACCTTAAATAAAGCCAATGCTTCCTTGTTCTCTGTGCTAAAGGACATCAGGAAGCAGACCGGTTATGGTTTTTATTACGATCCTGCAACTATTCCTCAAAACCAGAAGGTCAGCATAGCTGTGTCTAATGCAACAATAGAAGAGACGCTTTCAGATGTATTGAAAGGGCTTGATCTTGTCTATAAAATTGATGGCAAGATTGTAACGATTAAGGCGAAAGAGAAGCCTTCTTTTCTGGAAAGGGTGGCTGCCACCCTTGCAGAGATTAATGTCTCAGGACGGGTGGTGGATGCTGATGGGCGTGGTCTGCCTGGTGCTTCTGTCTCGGTTAAGGATAAAGGGGGCAAGGCGGTAAGTACTGGTGCTAACGGGAGCTTTTATTTAAAAGGTGTGGAGGAAGATGCGGTTTTAGTGGTTTCTTTTATCGGGTACGTTACCAAAGAAATTAAGGCTGCGAAGGAGCTGGGGGATGTGGTGTTGGAATTGAGTACTTCTAAGCTGGATGAGGTTCAGGTGATTGCTTATGGTACGACTACGCAAAGGTTGTCGACTGGTAATGTGACGACGATAAAGGCAGATGTGATCGAGAAGCAGCCGGTAAATAATCCTTTGCTTGCTTTGCAGGGGAGGGTTCCGGGATTGTTTATTGAGCAGGCGACTGGGTTTGCTGGAACGGGTGTGAAGGTGAGGATACAGGGGCAGAATAGCTATTTAAACGGTAGCGACCCGTTTTACGTAATTGATGGGGTGCCTTACAGTTCTCAATTATTGCCAGGAGCAAATCTAATTTTAGGGAACTCCGGTGGGCCGGTTGGAAACTCTTCGGGACCAGTTCTGACTGGAAACCCATTAAATTTTATTAATCCTTCTGATATTGAAAGTATTGATGTTTTAAAAGATGCGGATGCGACGGCAATTTATGGATCTAGGGCTGCAAATGGTGCCATACTTATAACAACAAAAAAAGGTACAGTTGGTGACACAAAAGTAAATCTAAACTTCCAGTTTGGAGCGGGTAAGGTTTCGCGTCGAGTGGAGTTAATGAATTCTTTTCAATATTTGGAAATGAGAAAAGAGGCTTTTAAAAATGACGGAATTACTGATCCCGCGCTAGGAAATTTTGGTGACAATGATCTAAATGGAAACTGGAATAGTACTCGTTATACTGATTGGCAAAAAGAGCTCCTTGGGGGTACTGCCGGATATCAGGATATGAATGCCTCAGTTTCAGGGGGTAGTAACTTGACAACATTCTTGATCGGCGCTGGTTATCACAGAGAAACAAATGTTTTCCCAGGTGAGTTTGCTGATCAGAAAGGTTCTCTCCATTTTAATCTTGGGAATGCTACACCAAATCAAAAATTTAAAATTCAGTTTTCTGGAAGTTATTTGTTTGATCATAATCAAATGCCAAACTATGATCTGACTGGTGATGCGCTAAAACTCGCTCCCATAGCTCCAACCCTATATAACAAGACTGGCAGTATTAATTGGGAGCCTGATGCTTCGGGGAACAGTACTTTTTTTTCAAATCCTATCGGATATGCAATTAACAAATTTCTGGACAAAACAACCAATCTGACAACCAATATGATCTTGAGCTATAAATTATTGCGGGGCTTGGAGTTTAAAGGAAGCTTGGGGTATACTAACCTTTCTTCTGTTTCCACGAATAAGTATTTTTTAGAATCATCTGCTCCTGAATTTGTCCAATACAGTTCACGTTCAACAGTTTTTGGAAATACAAGTAACAATTCCTGGACCGTTGAGCCACAGTTAATTTATAATAGGGAAGTAGGTCAGGGGAAATTGGAAATACTATTAGGTACTACCTTGATGCAAAACAAGTCAAAAGCGACTCAGCTACTTGGAGGTAATTTCAGCAATGACCTGGTCATGGATGATTTACTTTCTGCACCTTTAGTGCGACCATTAGCTTCATTAGATTCCAAATACAGGTACAATGCATTGTTTAGCAGAGTTAATTACAATTGGCGGGACATATATATCTTGAATCTAACAGCACGGAGAGATGGCAGTTCGCGTTTTGGGCCAGAGAGTCAATTTCATAATTTTGGCGCTGTAGGAGCAGCATGGGTTTTTTCAAACGAGGATTTCATTCGTAACAATGCCGGTCCTCTCAGTTTCGGGAAACTGAGAGGAAGCTACGGCACAACAGGTAGTGATCAGATTGCAGATTATCAGTTTTTAAGCTTGTATAATCCATTGCCGCAGGAGATCCCTTATCAAGGAATCCCAGCTTACTTACCCAACGGCTTAACTAATCCAAATTTGCAATGGGAGGAAACTAAAAAACTTCAGATTGGAGTGGACTTAGGTTTTTTTAAAGATAGAGTGTTGGTTAATGCAAATTATTACAGAAATCATTCATCAAATCAATTAAGTACGTATTCCCTTCCGTTAATTACTGGGTTTAGTTTTATAACGAAAAACCAAGCATACAAAATCAGAAATTCCGGATGGGAATTAATGTTGTCGAGTACCAATATGTTATCAGGTAGCTTTAAGTGGTCGGGTAATATCAACATAACTGTGCCAAAAACACTACTTGTAGATTATCCGGATATAATGAAATCCTCTGCGGCTTTTACAGCAATTATCGGCCAACCTTTAACATCGATATATGTTTATCGCTTTTTAGGTGTAAATCCGGCAACTGGAGTTTATCAATTTGCGGACAAAAACGGAAATCCTACAAGCACTCCAACCTCCGGAATTGATAACACCAAGATTATGGATCTAGCTCCCAAATATTACGGAGGATTTCAAAATACTTTAAGTTACAAAAACTTTCAGATTGATATCTTATTCTCTTTCGTTAAACAAATTGCTCAAAGTTATTCTTTTGGCAGACTCGGACCTCCTGTTCCGGGCACCTTTTATTCTGGGCTTGGAAATCAGCCAGTCTCAGTTTTGAGCCGATGGCAAAAGCCAGGTGATGTGACCTCTGTACAGAGGTTTACGACCGGCTATGAACTTGATCAATCCCTAAACGATGTTTATCAAAGTGATGCTTCTTGGAAAGACGCATCTTATGTACGCCTGAAAAATGTATCATTTTCTTATGTTCTACCTGAAAATTGGTCAAAGAAAATGCATTTACAAAGTCTCAGTTTATTTATCCAAGGCCAAAATCTATGGACTATCACTGGATATACGGGATTAGATCCAGAAACTAAAAGTTCGAATACATTACCGCCTTTAAGAGTGATCACGTTTGGCTTTAAATGTGGTTTATGACGATGGGCTTAATTTTTTTAAATATGAAAAGTAAAGACTGTTTAATGCTGCTTTTGTTATCACTAAGCCTCATCAACGCTAGCTGTAAAAAACTGATTGATGTGGATGGTCCTGAAACCAGCCTTACCTCAAGAGATATTTATAATAATGATGAAACTGCATTAGGAGCAGTAACATCATTGTATGCTAAATTAAGCCAGGGGCAACTGGGAGGGCCCGGCGAATTAACAAGTTTATCCAATATTGCCGGTTTGTCATCAGATGAATTAGACTATTTTTCACTTGCAGGAAGTCCAACATTGAATGCTTATTATCAAAATCAATTAAACGATAAAAATGTAGGAATCGACTACTGGAACATTTCTTACCAACGGCTTTTTGTTATAAATGCTGCCATAGAAGGACTTACTGCTTCAACGGAAACGAGTGAATCCTTAAAGAAGCAACTACTTGGTGAGGTAAAGTTTATGCGTGGGTTTTATTATTTTTATTTGGTCAATCTCTACGGAGATGTACCCCTTATTTTAACCACTGATTATACCGTAAATTCAGTTGCTAAAAAAACTGCCAAGCTTCAAGTTTACCAACAGGTTCTTTCCGATCTCAAGGATGCCCAAAATCTGCTAAGTTCTCAATATTTAAGAGGTGATGGGATGACACCATATCCCAATGGCTTGGAGGAAAGGGTACGGCCTACTAAATGGGCTGCCACGGCTTTACTAGCAAGAACATATTTGTACCTTAAAGACTGGTCAAATGCAGAGATCGAATCCTCGAAAATTTTATTAAATACCGAGCAATTTCATATTGTTTCTATTGATGAGGTGTTTTTAAAGAATAACAAAGAAGCTATATGGCAACTACAGCCAGTTACAAGGGGAGCCAATACTGCGGAGGCTATTACTTTTGTACTCCCGCCATCAGGACCGTCGTTTTTAAACCCTGTTTACCTTAGTGAAAGAGTGATGGACGCTTTTGCTTTAAACGACAGAAGAAAAACTGAGTGGACAGGCCATGTAAATACTAATGGTATATTATATAACTACCCCTATAAATATAAGGTTGCTTATTCAACTGAAGTCAACTATCCTGTTATCGAATTCAGCGTGGTATTTCGTTTAGCTGAACAACTGTTAATCAGGGCAGAGGCTAGAACGCATATTGGGAATAAAGATGGGGCAATTGCTGATGTAGATATCATAAGGGAAAGGGCAGGATTATCCTCCATAAAAACGACAAATTCAAATGTTACCGTAGAAGACCTTGCAACTATTATCCTAAACGAAAGGAGAGTCGAATTTTTTGCAGAATGGGGACATAGATGGTTGGATTTAAAGCGAACTGAAAAAGTCGGTGAAATCATGAATATTGTCACTCCCAAAAAAAGCAATGGTTCTTCATGGAAAACCTTCCAGCAATATTATCCGATTTCATTAAATGAGCTCAAAGCAGACCCGAATCTGGTGCAGGTTCCGGGATATTAACTACCAAATTATGAAACTTATTTTAATAATGCTACTATTGTTCCATTTTGACTCGCTATTTGGACAGAAAATAGTTGTGGACTCTAACACTTATAGTCGATGGCCATCTTTATCTACCCCAATTCTAAGTAATGACGGTAAGTATGCAATATACGGCATTAACAATGCACTGAATAAAGATGGCCAATTAGTTGTGCAATCCACAGATAGATTGTGGAAGAGGCAATTCAATGATGTTCGAAGATACACTATAACTGGTGATAGTAAATATTTGTTCTTTGCTACTGGAAAAGATGTTTTGACACGATTGACGCTAGGTACTGATAAAACGAAACATTACTATGGCATTTCTTCATTTGAACTTCAGACGTGTAATGGTAATGAATGGTTATGTTATTCCAAGGCTGGTGAATCTAAAAATCTTTTTTTAAAAAACATTGACACGGGTCGGGAGTTGAGGTATTTGGGTGTAGACAGCTATCAGTTTAGTGAAGATGGAAGTATATTACTGCTCTGGAAGAATGATGAAGACCAGAATGATTTTCGATCTCTACATTGGATTTATCTTGAAAGTGGTAAAGACCGTGAAATATGGCATGGCATCAATCCGGAAAACCTACTTATAGATTCTAAACATCAACAGTTAGTATTTCGCAGGGGTGGAAATATTTGGTATTATAAAACTGGCTTCAAAAAAGCAATGTGCATATTTGATACCAAAACTAGTCCAATAGAAAAGCGATTTACTCTTTTTAGTCTGGATCGTTTTAACGAAAATGGAGAAGGCGTTTTTTTAACGTTAGCAGAAAAAAAGCAGAAAAAAGAAAGGTTAATAAACGTAGAAGTGTGGAGCTACCAGGATACAATTTTGCAAACGGAGAAAGCGACAGACCCTGAACTTAAAACATATTTATCGATACTCGATCTGAACAAGTATAACCTTACTCGTTTACAAATAAAGGCAGGCGAGTCTTTCAGCTTCCCAACGTCCTCCACTTCTCAAGAAAAAATAGCCCTTGTACGGAGTATTGAATTCCCGGGAATTCCATGGAGTCCAGCAAGTCGTCTTAAGTGGTCTATTATCTCAGTCAAAAGTGGGAAAAGAATAGCTTTGGAGTTTTTAGATGGAAATAAAACGGTTACAATCTCGCCAACTGGCAAATATTTAATCTACTATGATTTTAAAGACCGAGCTTATTTCAGTTATGAATTAATCAGCGGTATAACGCGAAATTTAACGAAAGATATCTTCATTTCTTGGAAGGATTCCTTTCGTGACGATTTATATAGATCTGATTCAGATGTTTATCCAAGAAACTATAACAATTTGCTATGGTTAAATGAAGATCAATCTGTTCTAGTTTATGACACGTATGACATATGGAAGCTGGATCCTCTTAATAACAAAAAACCAAATCAAATGACAAATGGCTATGGCAGAAAACATCACGTTGTCTTCGACCTTGTTACTCAAACATATTCAAATAAAAAAAACATCGACTATCCCAATGTATATCTAAGCGCCTTTAACGAGACAAATAAAGACAATGGTTTCTTTAGAAAACGATTAGACAGGTTAGGGGATCCTGAACGGTTAATAATGGGCCCCTACATCTTCTGCACTAATAGTGGGTATGTACCTGAGGGGGCAGATTTTTTGCCGATTAAAGCTAAAAATTCTGAAATGTATATTATAAGACGTATGAGTGCTACTGATGCGCCTAATTATTTTAGTACTAGAGATTTTAAAACACTTAATCGCTTAAGTAATATTCAGCCACAAAAGAACTATAATTGGTATACGTCAGAGTTGCATAGATGGACATCTTTAGATGGAAGGATTTTACAAGGAATTTTATATAAGCCAGAGAATTTTGATCCAAATAAGCGATATCCTGTTGTATTCCAATATTATGAAAGAAAATCCAATGGATTGAATGCTTTCTTAACTCCTATGGCGTTATGTTCGGGATGTGAAATTAACATACCAACCTATGTGAGTAATGGTTATTTGGTTTTTTGCCCTGATATCTTTTATAAAGTTGGAGACCCTATGCAGGGCACCTATGATGCTGTGGTTTCTGCGGCTAAATATGTTGCGGGCTTGCCTTTTGTAGACGAGACAAAAATGGGACTTCAGGGATGCAGTTTTGGGGGGTTGCAAACGAATTATCTTGTAACTCATACAAAATTGTTTGCTGCAGCTGTTAGTTCCAGTAGTCTTTCAAATATAATAAGCTCGTATGGAGGGTTATTCAGTAATCAGGGAAGCATGCAAGGCTATTTTGAGGATCAAGGATCCCAAGGCAGAATTGGCGGAACACTTTGGCAAAATCCTCAAGCCTATATTAAGAATTCACCTGTTTTTCAAATTGATAAAGTATCAACGCCACTGTTGATGATGCACACAAAAAATGATGGGGTATATTTATATGCGAATGCTCTTGAATTCTTTATGGGACTTCGGCGGATGGGAAAGAAATCATGGATGATCGTTTATCCAGATGAAAATCACGGGCTATTTAACAAGGTCAATGCAGCAGATTACAGTGTAAGGATGGCTCAGTTTTTTGATCATTATCTAAGAGGAAAATCAGCTCCCATGTGGATGTTAGAAGGAGTTCCCACGACCAGACGATGGACTGATGAGGGGTTTGAACTTGATAGTACAGGTAGGACTCCTGGTACTGGCTTAACAAGTGATAAGGTTAATATCCTAATGGGTTTCGAATAACCTTTACACAAAATTTTTTAAGAATCACAAATAAGAATAAACAAAAACATATTATGAAACAATTGAAGACAAGAAGTTACTTGTTAATGGCCACTGCCTTGCTGATTTTTTTATGCGGAAACTCTTATGCGCAGAAATTTAAAAATTATTCTGAGATGCCCGCGCTTGTGCAACAAGAAAAGAAAAAGGGAAACAATAAGATTGCAGATAGCCTTGCGCAAGTTTACATTAAAGATTATTTGCTCAAATTAGATGAGAATGAGCTTTTTACAGAAAGAAATTTAACATTCATTAACGAACATTTGAAGGACGTAGATGGAGCAGCGTTTAAGCTGTTTATTAGTGAAACAAACAGAGTAAATTCTATTCTGGGCGCCGATAAAGCGCAATATTCACTAAGGAGTGCCATTTCAAACGCTTATTTTAAAAACCCATCAGCGATCTCTAATTCAGAATGGGATGCCTTAGAAGCCAAACTCGCGAATAAATTTGGACCAATTGGGCTAGAGGAGTTTTATGGTAAGCGTATGCTCCAAGCTTACGAACAAAAGGATTGGCCAGCGTACGGTAAATATTATAAGTTATACTTTGAGAAAGCACTAAAAAGACCTCAATTCAACATTAACGCTGTTTCCTGGCCGCTTTTTGAAAATGTAAATGATCCAAATATTTTAGAGTTTGCATGTGACATTGTTATGAAATATGCAATTGAACAATGGTATCAAGTTGATTTTGCAGCATGGGATACTTACGCAAATCTACTCTATAAAATAGGCAAAAGAGATGCAGCGATTCACTGGGAGCAAAAAGCAGTTAGAGCATCCAATAATGAGAATGTTTTCGTCGAAACATTGGAGAAAATGAGGAAGAATATTCCCACCTGGAATACTACAAGTAACTAATTCAGATATATATAATAAAAACCGATGTTAAATAAAACGATATTAATGCTGCTGTTATTTTTTATTGGGCCTACGGGTAAAGCACAAAAAGTCTTTGAACTTTATACAGATAGTATTCCAAACAGCTTAAAAAAGATCCCCGCTCGGGAACTACCTTCAGTGGAAGTTTATCTTCCTGTAAAAGAAAAAGCAAGCGGTACTGCGGTTGTTATTTTTCCTGGTGGCGCTTATACTTTTCTGGCTTACAAGGAAGAAGGCATACTGATTGCACAGGCTTTTGCTGAAAAGGGAATCACTGCTTTTGTGGTCAAATATCGTTTGCCTAAGAGTGACACTATGAAAGACAAAAGTTTTGGGCCATTGATGGATGCACAGCAGGCCGTTAAAGTGATCAGATCAGAAGCTATTTCCTGGGGCATTGATCCGGGGAAGATTGGGGTCGTTGGATACAGTGCGGGAGGGCATCTGGCTTCCACTTTAGGGACGCATTTTTCTAAAAGCTATGTTCCAAATCAAATGAACATCAATCTGCGACCGGACTTTATGATCTTGCTCTATCCGGTAATCAGTATGAATGATACACTAACACATATTGGATCTAAGATTTCATTGTTGGGTATGGAACCAACTAATGATAAAGTACAATTGTTCTCGAATGACCTTCAGGTTAGTAAAGGAACTCCGCCTACATATTTGACACACGCTGGCGATGATAGTATAGTTGACGTGAACAATAGTATTGTGTTTTACCAGGCTCTGCAAAAGAATGGAGTAGATGCGGAACTGCATTTGTTTCCTAAAGGTAATCACGGATTTACCCAGCGTTTGCCAGTTAATGAATGGATGGAGCCGATATTAAAATTTTTGAAAAGAGAGGGGTTTTACAAGCTAAACTAAACCTATTGATTTTATGAAAAGTAAAGTAAGGGAAACACTAGTAGAGATAATAAGCGCTCTTTTTATTATACTTTTTGCATATGCTGCTTTGACTAAAATTGAAGATTTTGAAAAATTCAGAATTGAATTAGGTAAATCACCGATACTCAGTCTTTTTGCTAAGTATGTCGCTGTTGGAATTCCGTTAATTGAGCTTGTAATTGCCGCATTATTAGCACTCAAAAAAATGCAATATTATGCATTATACCTATCCTTTAGTTTAATGGTTGTATTCTCTGTTTACATTATTGTCATCTTAAAATTCGGAACCTACATTCCTTGCTCTTGTGGAGGAATATTGCAAAACTTGACTTGGAGCCAGCATCTGTTTTTTAATATAGGCTTTGTAATTCTGGGAGCACTTTCAATTTTAATATATCCAAAAGATGGTTAAGATCTTATTCGCGATAAGAAGGGACGTCCGTACCCTTGAAATTTCGGGCCAATCAATTAAAAAGTAAAAAAATGAAATTTAGAAAATTATTAATGACGGGGGCATTCCTATTAGCTGTAGCTTCAACGTTTGCCTTTAAACCTCAAACCAAAGGGTTTATGTATTTCTCATGGATTCTAGATGGAACATGTTACGTTCAAGCTGGTAGCACTGACCAACAATATTGTCAAGATTATTATACCGGAGCTCAATGTACTTTTTCAGGTATTCCGATTTATAAATATGATGTTCTCGGTGGTCCAGTTCCTCCGACTTGTAGTGTCCCGCTAAGGCGCTTGTAGATGAATTTAGCCTGGGTTATATTAACCCAGGCTTACTTAACTTTATCCTTATGATTTTCAAACGTATTTTGTTAATTACAATTTGCTTAATTTTTAGCGTGGTGCTGGTTGTTATTCTGTATTTTGTATCGGCTAAAGCGAAACAGAATAAAAATAACTTTATACGTGCCCTCCCAACACACAGACTTGTTCCTGATAATATTATTGATTTAGGGGAGGGTCGGTGGTACTTAGCTGGGATAGGTAATGATTCTATTTACATTGGTAACCTATACACTCCCCAAAAATTATTGCGAGTAGATTCCTCCGTAAAAGACACTGTTGGATGTCATTTTAGTCTTCCCGAAGGAGCTAAGTTGACCAGGGGATATTTTAACTTAGTTCAGCATGGATCCATATATACACTTGATGGCAACCAACCTGCTCTTTTTTTAGGAAAACTTAGTTCCAAAATATTAAAACCAGCAACAAAACCTCCATTTTTTACTCAAGCAGCTCATTCCTTAGGAAAATCATTTATTTTAAGAGTCGTTCAAAATGGGCAAAATAGATTGGTAAGATATAGGCCAGATTCTGATGGTTTTAGATCTTCCGCTAATCTTCTTCATAAGCAAATAGACGGTGTTTTTAGTACCGATGGGAATCTAGCAGTAGCGCCAAAATCTGGGAATGTGTTTTATGTCTATTATTATCGGAATCAATTTATTTGTGCGGACAGTAATCTTAATTTATTATATCAAGGAAAAACCATTGATACAAATTCAACTGCTAAACTAAAAATTGCTTCAATAAAATCGCAAAATCAGACGACGCTTGCTATTCCACCTGTTGAAGTAAATAAAAGGGTTGCAATTAATGAACATTTCCTATTCATTCAGTCGGGGTTGATTGCAGATAACGAGGTTCCTGAATCTTTAAAAAATGTTTCAATAATCGATGTTTATTCCGTGAACGACAGCAAATATCAGTTTAGCTTTTATTTACCAGATTTTAATAAGAAAAAATTAACGGATTTTAAGGTCTACGGACAGTCATTGTATGCCTTGTATGATCATTACTTATACAAATACAAACTAAACTTCTAAAAAAAGAAATAACTAAAAAACATATCAAAAGATGTTAAATCAAGCAAAAAAATGCTTGTTCCTGGCCACTGCCTTGTTCAATTTTATGAATATCGCAGTACAGGCGCAACAAAAATATCAAATGCGGGAAGTGCCTGTTCAAAGCCGATGGGCTAAACTGGTTTCCCCGGAAAACGCCTTGAAAGAATACCCCAGGCCTCAAATGGTACGTCCAAACTGGATAAACCTGAACGGGCTATGGGACTATACCATAACAGCTAAAACCAACAACATGAAAGTGCTGAATGAAGGAAAGATATTGGTGCCTTACCCGATTGAATCTGCTTTATCCGGCGTGAAAAAGGCATTACTTCCCGACCAGCACCTGGTCTATAAAAGAAGTATTGTTAGACCGGCGCTGAAAGCCGGTGAACGTGTGTTGTTGCATTTTGGAGCAGTGGATTACCAGTGCTGGGTGTACATCAACGAGAAAGAAGTTGGATCACATACCGGAGGCTATACCGCGTTCGATATGGATATAACTGAGGCACTTGCTTCAGGCTCAAATGAGCTGATGGTAAAAGTATATGACCCGACTGGTGAAGGTGTTGGTCCTCATGGTAAACAAGTGTTGAATCCTGCCAATATCTATTATACACCAACATCGGGAATCTGGCAAACGGTATGGATGGAGGTTGTTCCTGCAGCCTATATCAGTGAACTGCAAATGACACCGGATATTGATAAAGGCGTTTTGATCCTTACCATAAAAGCACCTGCAGGCTATAAAATCGAAGCCACAGCATTTGACGGAAAAGCCAAAGTAAACGCCGTATTCGGAGAGGCAGGAACTGATCTTCAGCTTCTTGTTAAGAATGCGAAACTCTGGTCACCCGCTTCACCTTTCCTCTATGACTTGGAAGTGAAATTACTGAAAGACGGGAAGGTGGTAGATAAAGTAACTTCTTACTTCGGGATGCGCAAGATTGGTATTGCCAGGGATGTTGCGGGTGTGGACCGGATCTTTTTAAACAACAAGCCTTATTTTAATTTGGGAACGCTTGACCAGGGCTTCTGGCCGGATGGGCTGTATACGGCCCCAACAGACGAAGCCCTTGCTTATGACATAAAGGCCATTAAAGCGATGGGATTCAATGCCATCCGTAAACACATTAAAGTAGAACCGGCCCGCTGGTATTACCATGCAGATAAACTGGGGATGCTGGTATGGCAGGATATGGTGAATCCGAACCAGGGACTACCTGAAGGAAGCAAAGCTGCTTTTGAAGCACAATGTTCAGAAACACTTGCCCAATTGCACAATTATCCCTCTATAGTTTGCTGGGTGCTGTTCAATGAGAAATGGGGGCAATATGACCAGCAAAGACTGAGTGAATGGATTAAAAAGACAGATCCTTCCAGGATATTGAACGGGCACTCCGGGGAGATTCTTTATGTGAATGAAGTACTGCGATCACCTTCTCCCAATGCCTACGTATCGGCTGATGTGACCGATGTGCACAGTTATCCTGATCCGATGATGAGTATTAAGTTGCCGGGTAAGGCGCAGGTTTGCGGGGAGTTTGGAGGGATCGGGGTCTTTATACCAGATCACCAGTGGAACACGAGCTCTGCCTGGGGATACATTACCGAGAAACCTTCAGGATTGCGTGCAAAATATACCATCATGAACCAGCATTTAAAGCTGATGGAAAAACAGGGACTTTCCGGTTCAATTTATACCCAGCCTTTTGATGTGGAAGGGGAACAGAACGGGCTGATGACTTATGACCGGGAAGTGGTCAAAATTCCTTTTGCGGAGCTGAGAAAGATTCACAGTCAGCTGAACCCGGATGCTGAAAAGAATGTCCCCGTTGTTACTGCACAGGGTGCAGACCTGACGGAGCCAGGTCTTTTGTACAGTGGAATGCTGCAGCAGTACATAGATGGTAAGCGAGATGAGGCCTTTTTAAAAAAAATGTCCATGACTGCTGGGCAGGTTGGCGATAAGCTGGGCGCAGGGCTAGCGGGGCATGATTTCATTTTTGGGCTAAAAAAGCCACTTTCTGAAGAGGACATTGATGCGGTGGTTTCTTTTACCAAAAGTACTAAGGATGCTGGTTTTGCTTTGATGAACAAGGATGCGGAGATATTCAAAAAGGTAATGGGGGAACGTAAGTATACGGTGGCCATGATGAACATGATCTTAAAAGGGGAAATGGAACCATTGATGAATGCTGATCCGGTCGATTGGGCAGCAGTTGAGGCTGCGGTAAAACCATACGGTGCTCCTGGCGAGGAGATCCTGCTTCGTGCCAAGACGGTTGGTTTTTACAATTCACAGGACTGGAAAAACTATGTTCCGGCAGCGACCACTTACCTGGAGAAATTTGGTGCGAATGTGCCGGAGAATGAGAAGAAAATGTTCCAGACCGCCATTGACGAACACAAATAGGAAATAGTTATGACGCGGGAATTGGTAAAGGAAACTGCTGTTGACCAGTTGGTTCAGCGGAATGGCGCTTTGGATGAGATCAGATTGTTGTTTCGTTTACAACGCCTGATCGATATTGATTTCAGGAAGTGTAAATACAGGGAGTATTATGCGGCGTTGATTGGGGTTTCCTTGTATAAATTGGATAAAATGGGGAAGGCCCATTTAGGGATGACGGTTTATCAAATGATCCAGGACAGGTTGTTTCAGGAAGCGCTGAAACTGCTCCGAATGGGGAAGGATTCTGTGAAAGAAATCACTTTTGAACTGGGCTTCCGGGACCAGGCTTACTTTGCCCGGTTTATCCGGCGCAGAACGCGGTTAAGTCCATTGGGGCTTCGGAATTTATGAGGGCGCTGAAGATTGAAGTGTCGCTGACCAGGAAGTCTGCGGTGCTGGATAAGTATTTGAATGAGCTGTCTAAGATTGAGCTGCTGACAGTGGAACAGGAGGTGGATTTATGTGCCAGGATCCGGGCGGGGGATCAGCTGGCATTGAATACATTGGTGAAATCGAACCTGCGGTTTGTGGTTTCGGTGGCGAAGAAGTATCAGTGCGCGGGTTTTGCCTTGGAGGACCTGATCTGTGAAGGGAATATGGGTTTGATTCGGGCGGCACAGCGTTTTGATGCCGCCAGGGGATTTAAGTTTATTTCTTTTGCAGTGTGGTGGGTGCGTCAGAGCATCATTCATGCAGTTGCGGAAAAGCGGCGTACGATTCGGCTTCCTGCCAATCAGGTGAACGCAATTATAAAAATGGGACAGGATAGTGCGGTATTGGAACAATTACTGGAACGCATGCCAAGTGTGGAGGAACTGGCGGATTATACGGATTTAAGTGTGACAAGGGTAATCGAATGTGCGGCTTATTCTCCCTGGATGCTGTCCCTGGATCAGGAAAATGAGGCAGAGCATGATGGTACTTTACTGGATCGTTTGGCGGATGATAGGGCGGAAACACCGGATCGGTTTGCTGTTCAGGATTCGGTTGAAGTGGCACTGGATGACCTACTTAGGGAACTTGCTCCGCGTGAAAGAAAGATTTTAGAATTGTACTACGGGATTGATATTCCGCTTCCAATGCAGCCGGCGGAAATTGCGAAAGTGGTGAATCTGTCTAAGGAACGGGTACGTCAGATTCATGTGGCTTGTCTGAAGCGGTTGAGAAATAAGGTAACACGGGAGAGCTTTGATGAATTAAGTTGAAGCAGGTGTTATGAAAAGATTAGTGCTTTATTGGGGCACTGGTATGTCAGGATAAAGGGTTGGTTAGCCCTTTATGGTTTTGTGAACTCATCTTCTCCGATGAGATTTGAATTTAGGTTAGAAACTGTGGCAGCCCGGATGGGTGCCACAGTTTTATCAAAGAAGTGGGAACTTGATGAGTGTAATTAAAAATGAAACGATAGAAAAGGTGAATTAATGACCAGTTAGGTGACGGCTGATACAGATTTAAATAAATACGCGACGGAAGAAGTGAACTGTTTGATGCCCCTGGGCTGGGAGCTAATAATCAGATGAGTTCTTTTCTAATCGTATAGCAATAGGATGGGCAGGGCATGATCAGAATTAGATACTCTCCAAAAGAAGCGTTTGAAGATATATCCATATTCTGGCTGGATTTGGAAATAAGTTAATGTGCTATGGAAGGGGCGAATTAGGGGGCAGGTTAGGTGAAGGCCTGGTTGATGAGTAAATCCCTTTCCAGTAGCATATGATGGGCAGGACATGATCAGAATTAGATACCACCCAAAAGAAGAGTTTGAAAAAAGATTTCTGATCGGGCTTGATTTGGAAATATTTAATATGCGATGGAGAGGGCGAATTAGGTATAGTTGTAGGCGAAGGCCTAGTTGATGAGTAAATCCCTCTCCGGTAGCATATAATGGGCAGGACATGATCAGAATTAGACAGCGTTCAAAAAAGAGTTTGAAAACAGATTCATGATCAGACTAGACTAGATTTGGAAATAAGCTTATATGCTACGGAGAGGGCGAATTAAGCGACAAGTTAGGTGAAGGCCTAGTTGATGAGTAAATCCCTCTCCGGTAGCATATAATGGGCAGGACATGATCAGAATTAGATGACGTCCAAAAAGAAGAGTTTGAAAACAGATTCCTGATCAGACTGGATTTGGAAATACTAATGTGCTACGGAGAGGGCGAATTAAAAGATGTCTTAGGTGCAGGCCTAGCGGATGAATAAATCCCTCTCCAGTAACATAAAAAGCATAAATCCGCGATCCCTGGGCGTATTCATCCAAAGCAAAAATGGCTTTGGTGAACTGTGAATTTTGAAACCGGTTTAGCTGAATAACATAGATGAAATGCAATGGATAAAAAGAGTTCAAAAAAATACGGGTGGTTTATTGGGGTTGACGTTTCCCGTAATGAACTGGATTTTGCGGTAATGAAAGCAAAGGTCGTACTTTTTCATAGGGAAATACCAAACAGTTTGGAGTCAATCAAGGACTTTATAAAGGAGCTTAAAATGCAGCACGGCTTTACCATTAGTAAGGCAATCTTCTGTCTGGAAAGTACTGGTTTTTATTCGAATCATTTGTTGCAGGTATTGCATCGTTTTAAGGCGAATATCGTGATAGAGAATGCGGTGAAGATTAAAAATTCTCCTGGTAATATGAGGGGTAAAAACGACAAGATTGATGCCGTTCGAATCGCCGCGTATGCTTCCCTGCATCATGAAAATCTCAGGTTCTGGTTTCCCAGACGACCGGTAATTGATCAGCTGGCAGAACTGACCACTTTAAGGCTCAGACTCCGGGTATTGTACGGTAGCCTGACGACTCCGGTGAAGGAACAGCAGGCCTTTGTGAAGAAGAAGGTGGCCAGGGAGAATGCGCAGTTGTGTTCGCGTAGTATTGAAGCGGTAAAACTTGATTTACTGGATGTGGATGAAGCGATCCTGAAGGTGATCAATGAGGATGAGCAGCTGTGCCGTCTAAGGGATTTGATTGTTTCTGTAGATTATGTGGGAGTGGTTACGGCAACGGAAATGCTGATCTGTACCAATGAGTTCAGAGACATTAAAGATCCGAAGAAATTTGCGTGTTATGCCGGAGTTGCCCCGTTTCCCAAGGAATCTGGTAAGGCCAGAGTAAAATCCAGGGTGTCACATCTGGCAAATAAAAAGATGAAAAGTTTACTGCACTTGTGTGCACTTCAGGCGATGCGACATAGTCCGGAATTGAGGCCTTATTTCCTGAGAAAAGTGGAACAGGAGGGGAAGCCGAAAATGGCGGTGTTGAATGCATTGAGGTATAAACTGATCCTTCGGATTTTTGCCTGCGTCAATCAGAACCGGAAATTCGAAAAAACATACGTGAATTCTCATGTTAAAAAGCTTAAGGAAATAGAATCTGAGTCATCGGCATCTGGCAAGGAGGAGAAAGAAACCATAATTGATGTTTTATAAAATGGATAAATTCTACATTTTTTTTGTCTTTAGGGCGCTCTTTTTCATTGCCAGGGCGGTTTTGCAAAGAAAATAGAAATACTGCCCCTTAATTGCCCGGTCGGGGTATTCCCCCAAACTACTTTCGCTATTGAACTAATACTTATAAAAAAATGAAGATCAATTTCGAAAATGCAAGCTTTAAAGATTTTGAAAATATTCCTGGTCTGGATCCCTTTGCATGGGCAGAACTATGGAGTGAATACTTTGATTATAAAACGCAGCGCGGGCAGATGAATTACCGGTTCGAGGCGCAGACGGGCTGTGGCCCGGAGATCAGTCTCAAAGTGCCGGGAATAACGCAGAGGGATTTCATCAGTCTGGTGAGTAATGATTACCTGGGTTTTACCCAGCATCCTAAAGTAAAAGCGGCCGCGATAGCAGGGATTGAAAAATATGGTTCCGGTGCGGGAGCCTCACCTGCTATTGGTGGCCACTATGATTATCATACAGAATTGGAAATGAAGATAGCTGCTTTCTTTAACAGGGAGGCTGCACTCACCTTTACCACGGGGTATACGGCGAACAGTGCCTCGATACAGGCTTTACTGAAAAAGGAAGACCTGGCGATACTGGATATGGCTGTTCATGCAAGTGTACAGGAGGGCTGTTTCCTGACCAATACCAAGTCTTTTCCGCACAATGACCTGGATGCATTGGAGCGAGTGTTGAAAATGTCAAAGAACAAGTACCGCACGAGAATGGTGATCATTGATGGGGTGTATTCCCAAGATGGTGACCTGGCGCCTTTGGACAAGATCATTCAGCTGACCAAACATTACGGGGCTTACTTGCTGGTAGACGATGCGCATGGAACGGGAGTGATCGGTAAAACTGGGCGTGGGGTAATTGAACTATATGATTTGTTTAAAGAGGTGGATATCATTACCGGAACCTTCAGTAAGACCTTTGCGCATATTGGTGGTTATGTGGTAGCCGATCCGAAATTGGTGAACTTCCTGAAATTCCAGTCCCGTCAGCATATCTTTTCGGCTACGGCTACGCCGGCGTCTGCCTGTATCAGTACGGCAATTGATCTGGTAGATCAGGAACCGCACTGGATGGAAAAGCTGCAGCAGAATGTAACGTATTTGAAAAGCGGCTTGCTTTCCCTGGGACTGGATGTCGGCAAGAGCCGGTCAGCGATCATTCCGGTAATGATCGGAAACAGCAATAAGAATGCTGAAGTCTGTCATTTGCTGTTGAAAGCGGGGGTTTATGCCAACCAGATCAATTATCCGGCAGTTTCCCGTAAAGATGCGAGGATCCGGATGTCGGTGATGGCCACCCACGAGTTTGACCAGCTGGATAAGGTATTGAATGCCTGGGAATGGGTGATTAAGACAGCTGGTCTGAAGCAAATGTTAAGGTAAATTTTATGACTACTCCTAGGAAAAAGCAAAAAGTAAGGGATGCAGAAGCGACAAAGCGGCGCCTGATTGAAGTCGTGGGTTTGATCCTGCAAGAGTATGGTCATCATGCACTGAGAACAAACAACATTGCACGCTTTGTAGGCAGGAATAAGAATGTGATCCGTCATCATTTTTTAGGGTTAAATAACCTGAAGCGTAAATACATCAGCGAGAAAGATTACTGGATGCCATTTTTTGAAAGGTTCCAGGTTTCAGGTTCGGCGACGGCAACCGAACTGAAGGAGATGTTTGTCCAGCTGATGCAGGAGAACCTTAAGTTCTTTTTCGGGGACAGGGAAATGCAAAAGATCATTCTCTGGCAGATCAGTGATGAGGATGTGCTGATCAGGAACATTTCGGATGCGCGGGAAGCGGAAGGAGAAAAGTTGTTCAGGCTGACGGATCAGTTCTTTGCCAGCACCGATGTCAATTTTCGTGCGGTTATTGGTTTGTTGCTGGGCGGTAGTTATTATATGGTATTGCAAGCGAATAGCATTAAGAGTAAGGTCTCCGGTATTGATATCAATGACAAGCGGGGAATGGAAGAAGTCAGCCGTACCATCGCACAGATCATTTCCTGGGCATGGAAGGCGGCGCAGGAGACGCAAAAACAAGAAGTAAAAACATCATCTATTATGAATCACGAATTTGAAAATTTAAAGCGCCTTGCCACCGAAAGAATGGCAGAAGAGTTAGAGGATCCCGATTTGGGGTCCAAAACGGCCTTATATGAAGAAGTGAAGCGGGTGGAACGGGTCATGTTGGATCACCTGTTGGGTTTAACCAATGAGACCCAGATCAGGACCTATCTGAAGATCAGCATGTTCACATTGGTCAGGGTTTGTGACCAGTTGTATCGTCACGGAGACTCGCTGAATGAGGATGCAACCTTGTTGATGGAACTGATGGATGCCATACGCATGCCGGTTGCCGAATATGTTCCTGACACGATTGTCTTACCCAAACTATTCCGCAACAATGAAGGACTTAAATTAAAGGAGAAATGGAATCGTGTGTCATCTGAATTCAGAAGATCAGGGATTGACCATACCCTGGTAGAAATTGCCGGGGTGCCATTCAAACGGTTTTTGTACAGTTCGATGAAGATGCATTGGGCGGACTTTAAATACTTGAGGAAGTATATTGCTGTTTTGGAGGAGTTGGCAGTGGAAGGGTCGGTTTCTGAAGAAGAATTGATCCATGATTTAATTGGCCTTGGGTTTAACCACGTACGTTTTATCAGTTGGTATGTTTTGCAGGTACAAAGACAAATCGCAGGAAAAGATATAGGTGAAGCGGAAAGGATTCTGAAACGGCATAAGACGGTATTGAGGCAGGTGAGTTTGTTTACCAACATGAGTTTCAATGCTGCTAAAATGCATCCTGTAGATGAACTGATGAAATGGATTAAGGCAGAACTGGTCTTGCAATCGGATTTGAAATCTGGTGAGGCTTCAAATCCGCTGAGTTTAAATTGTAAGCTGGGGGGTGTGCAAATCGCCTGGTGGCAGAAATTGCAGCAGAAACATGGTGTATATGATGAGGCGGATGAACTTCTGTTGTTTAAGAAGGTTGCTTTTAATTTCAAAGGTGCAGATGGGAGGTCGTTGATTGAAATAGACTTAAAACTGGGTCAGGCAGATGTTGAAGAGATCGCTCCACTGGAACCGATCTTATCTGGAATGTTGGAGGAAGTGAGGGCTTTGCTTCAATAAAATTTCCCTCGTGTGGACCGGCTGGACGTTAGGCCATTTCGTTCAGCTGGCTACATGGGGTCTATCAGTTCGCCCAAACCATTAGCTTCCATAAAGTTGACGTATTCGTATAAAAGATGCTGTGTAAATCCGGGTAATAGCATCAGTTGGTCCGTAGTGCGTTTACTGAGGTCTTCCAGGGTGAAATAACCATGCATTTCTGTAACCCTTTTTAATTCCTGGCTTAAGCCAAGTTCCGGGATGGGCTTGTGTAGCAAGAGTAAAGTACTGTCATTTCTCATGAGAGTGATTCTAATTCTGCGATCCCATACAGTGTCTGAAAACGATATAGCGCGGGATACGAGCTACATCTGTAATCAGAGGCACCGCGAAGCGCCCGACAAACAAGATAAGCCGCACCCGCGCTGTAGCGCAGGCGACGAGCCTATTTTTCCTTGTTTGTCTTAAAAATTCGCGGTTTTCTGAATACAAGTTAAATAGCTATCGCTATACAATATTTTATACCCTGCAAATATACGATTTCCTCACAGCAAATCCACTAATTCTTAGTTGTAAACATTCCAAATGCCTATGAAAAATTGATACTTATTTCCGGTTGATGTGAAAAGGTTTTGTCTTGAACTGTGGGCCGGTTTACTTAAACTTTATTCTATGAAGCATGAAATCTATGAAAAATTGTATGCTGAATTTAAGGATGCGCTGGCTGGTGTATCCTCCATTGAGGGGAGTCCGATTCAGTCTCTTTCTGAAACTTTGGCACTTTGCCGGAAGTTCCTGGCCCAGTTGCGGGAAATGATGACAAGTGTTCCTTTTGAAGATTCGCTTGCTGAAATTCATTTCTTTAAGTCGGTGAAACCGAAATTCTATGCAGAAAAAATCTATGCTTTTGAGTGCTATGGTTTAGCGATGAATAAGCCTGTGGGTACAGGGGAAATGATCCGGGTCTTTTTGGAAGATGAGCTTAGGCAGGTTCACCGCTTTTTTAAACAGTATGCTTTTCTATATCAGTATTACCGTGCTGGCGAGGCGGGACTGGATAGTCAGTACTTTTTGCGTGGAGCGGATTTGCCTTTACCTCTGGTGCCGGAAATTCCTGATCCGAATCCGGATTTCTCTACGGCGATGGATTACCTTTTTGCAAAGTTTATTGCTTATGAAATGTTGCAGCAGGAAATCCTGCGCAGGATTGGTGTCCTGGATGGGAAGGTTGCGCCTAGTTTGACTAAGGAGGCTGGTTTGAAGTGGACGGGGAAGATCGTGAATCTGGGGGAGTTGATTTATGGGCTGTATTATACCGGTCAGTTTAACCATGGAAACGCGCAGTTGTCGGAGATCGTTGCTTTGTTTGAGCGGATGTGTGAGGTGAAGATCAGGGATGTCCACCATACGTTTGGGGAGATCCGGGAGCGGAAGGTTTCCAGTCCTTCTAAGTTTATTGATTCGATGAGTGCTGCGATCCGGGACCGTGTGGATGAGGACCTGCGGTATAAGCCTGGCTAAGTTTTTTTATGTTTTTGATCTTTCATTCCCCTTTCTTTCCCAGCCTGGGAAAGAAAGATTTGTGTTCAGCCAACATTTGCTTGTCCCGGACAATGGGGTCCGGGCTTTAATAAAAGCCTATGTTATCAAATTTTAGCTGGCTCCAGTATGGAGTTTTTATGGGGGTATCCCTGCTCATTTATTACCTGTTATTAATTGTACTGTATTACCGGAAGGAGATCAGGGCTTTATGGGGATCGCTTGCTAAGGCAAAGATCAGGGGATCTGTATTGGCGAAAGATCGGCTTGCACTGGATGGTGGAGTTGACGGCGGACTGATGGGCAGGGCGGTGGCTGAAGAAGGATTGACTTGCCTGGGAATGGATGAACTGGATTTTGGGGGCGGGGAGGGGAATGGGGAAATGCTGCAGGGGCAGTTGGCGGATTGTATGGAAGAGCTGAAATATGCATTTCTTGAGGCTGCAGAGGGCAGATGGGATAGGAAAAAGCTTGGCGCGTCGCTGTTTGAAATTGCGGAATGCTATCCGGAGGTTTTTGCTTCTCCGCTTGGGACTCAGCTGCAGGAGCACATTTGTTCAGAGCTGATGTCGAGATTCGATTGGAACATCAGTGTTTTGGAATTGGATGCGCTTTTGGTGAAAAAAGAGCGTGGTACCGGGCTTGTGGCAGGATGTATCGCGGTGCTGGCTTTTCTGGCTCAGGTGGTTCATGCACAGGATGGCAATCAGGGGATTGCTGAAGCGACCAGTAAGGTTGTCGGTTATTTTGATACGGGAACGGACCTGATGTATGCCATCGGTGCAATCATGGGACTGGTCGGGGCAGTGAAGGTCTATTCCAAATGGAATGCCGGTGAGCCGGATACGGCGAAGGTGGCTACAGCATGGTTTGGCAGCTGTATTTTTCTGGTAGTGGTGGCAACTGTGCTTAAGTCTTTCTTCGGGATATGAGCAGCGTGTATCAGATCAATAAGGGGGTGGGACGTGCCATTGAATTCAAGGGGCTAAAAGCACAGTACATCGGGTTTTTAGCCGGCGGGCTGGTTGGTTTGCTGCTGCTTTTTGCCCTTTTGTACATCTGCGGGCTGAATCTTTTTATCTGTTTATTTCTGGTCTTTGGACTGGGGTTTGGCCTGTTTGTAACGGTTTTCAGGATGAGTGACCGGTATGGAAGGTACGGCCTGATGAAGAAGATGGCCAGGCGCGGTATTCCTGCCTGTCTGGTTTCCCGGAGCCGCAGTTTATTCAGGCACTTAGCTGTTGTAGTATGAGGGGAGCGATAGAGTTCAAAGACATCTTCCCGATCTACAAGGTAGAGCACGGCTGTATTGTTTCGATGCAGGGAGACCTGACGGTGGTATTCCGGGTTGAGCATGCGGAGTTGTTTAGCCTGGGATCGGCAGACTATGAGGCGGCACATCATACCTGGGTAAAGGCGATCAAAACCTTGCCTTTTGGTACGGTGATTCACAAACAGGATACGTTTGTTCGCAGGGAACACCGGGCTAATGTGGAGGCTGATCTGAGCTTTTTAACTGCTGCCGGGGAAAGGGCTTTTGACGGCCGGAAGTATTTGGAACATACCTGCTATCTGATGATCACCAGGAAGCCGGAGGATCGGCGGGTGGCGACCAGTGGTTATTCAGGGCTGATGCGCAGGCGCATTGTGCCCAGGCAAACTTTGGAGGCAGGGCTTTTTACGGATTTCATGGAAAAGATAGGTGCCTTTGAGCGGATCCTTTCGGACAGTGGTCTGGTTGGTTTGCGGCGTTTAGCCGATGATGAGCTGGCCGGGACGGTTGGCAAAGTGGGTTTGATTGAATCTTACTGTTCATTGCTGGGCGTTGGGGAAAGACCATTGCTTCGGGATGTGCAGCTGAAGGAGGGGATCAGGATCGGTGAAAACCATTGCCAGTTGTTTACCCTGGCCGATGTGGAGGATTTGCCGTCACTCTGCGGCAGTCGGATGAATTTTGATCGATACAGTACCGATAAAAGTAAATTCAGCCTGGGTTTTGCTGCGCCTTTGGGATTACTGCTGGACTGCAACCACCAGTATAACCAGTTTATTTTTATCGGGGATCCCGGCAGGACCATTAAGGAACTGGAGGCGAAGAAGCTGCGCCTGCATTCCCTGTCGGCTTATTCCAGGGAGAATGCAGTGAGTCGTGATGCAGTGAATGATTTTCTGAATGAGGCGGTTGCGCTGGGCAGGCTGCCGGTGAAAGCGCATTTTAATGTGATGGCCTGGACTGCTGATCGTTCCGAGTTGCAGGAGATTCGCAATAAAGTAAGCTCGGCAATGACGGGCATGGATGCGGTATGCCGGCAGGAAACCGATGGGGCAGCGCAGATCTGGTGGGCGGGGATCCCAGGGAATGCGGCGGACTTCCCGGTCAATGACTGCTTTGATACCTTCCTGGAGCAGGCAAGCTGCTTTCTGAATATGGAAAGCCATGCGAAATCTGACGGTTCCGGCATTCGCCTGGGGGAGCGGAGTTTCGGCAGGCCGGTATATCTGGACCTTTTTGACCGCCCGATGAAATCGGGGTTGATTACCAACAGGAACCTGTTCATCTGCGGGGGAAGTGGTGCGGGCAAATCCATGGCCTGTAACCACATGCTGCGCACCTTGTATGATCAGGGAACCCACTGCGTGACCATCGATATTGGTGGCAGCTATCAGGGACTGTGTGAACTGGTCGGTGGTTATTATTTCAACTATACCGAGCAGGATCCCATCAGGTTCAATCCTTTTTATATCGGGGCGGACGATGTACTGGATATTGAAAAAAAAGAGAGCTTGAAAACTTTGCTGTTAGCCCTGTGGAAAAGGGAAGGTGAGCCCTTCAGCCGCTCGGAGTACGTGGCCATTTCAGGTGCAATTACCTTGTACTATCAGCATTTGGAGGCCAATCCTGCTGTATTTCCCTGCTTTGATAGTTTCTATGATTTTCTGATGTCGGGGTATTTGCAGGTAATGGAAAACGGCAAGGTCAAAGAAAAAGACTTTGATCTGGGGAACCTGCTCTATGTGCTGAATCCTTATTACAAGGGTGGAGAGTTTGATTATTTATTGAATGCCAGGGAGAATTTGGATTTGCTTAATGAGCGATTTATTGTTTTTGAACTGGATAATCTGAAGGAGCATGAGGTGCTTTTCCCGGTAGTGACGATCATCATTATGGAAATGTTCATCTCCAAGATGCGCAAACTCAAAGGGCAGCGGAAGATCCTGGCGATTGATGAAGCCTGGATTGCGATCGCCAAAACGGGCATGAGCTCATTTATCAAATACCTCTTTAAAACCATCAGAAAATTCAATGGTATTGCGGCGCTGATTACCCAGGAAGTGGATGACCTGATTTCCTCACCGATCATCAAAGAAACGGTGATTAACCTGTCGGATACCAAGATCCTGCTGGATATGCGCAAGTTCATGAACAAGTTTGACAGCCTGCAGCAGACTTTGGGTTTGTCTGATAAAGCAAGGGCCATGCTCTTGTCGGTCAATAAGGCGAACGAGCCGGGGCTGGTTTACCGGGAGGTATTTATTGATCAGGGTGGCCAAAAACTCGGGGTGTACCGCAACGAACTCTCCGATGAGGAATACCTGGCTTATACGACTGAGGAAAGCGAAAAAATGGAAGTCAGGGCTGCGTCTGATGTGCACGGCAGTATGGCTGCAGGGATTAGGGTACTGGCTAACGAGCGCCGCCAGAAGAGGGCTCGGTTAAACAATTAAAATCTTAATGCTTATGAAAGAGCTAAAATATCAGTTGGGCTGCTGCCTTGCAGCGCTTGTCTTATTTGCATCCTGTAACCGGGGAGATGCTGTTACGGGCACCTATGCCAGCCAGGAATCGGGAGAATACAGCATCTCCAGAGATACCCTGGTGATCATTCCCTATGGGGATCAGGGAGATTATCAGGTAATCCGTAAATCTGCTTTTCAAACCATCAGGGCCGGAAAACTCCAGGCTACCGAACATAAAATCCGGGAGTATATGGGCAAATATGATTCTAAACTGCGGGTATTGCTCATGGATGCTGCCGGTAAAAAGATCACATTCTTTCCGGGTAAAAACAGCCTGCTGCTGATGCAGCGGGAATATCATAAGGTTGCAGAATAGTGAGGAGGGGGTATATGAAAGTAAAAATGAATAAAATAAAAAAAGGGGTTTTATCTGCAAAAATCTATATGGTGGTGATGCCGCTCAGTTTGGTGGTGTTGCTGGTTTCGCTCCCGGTGAAGGAAGTCAATGCGCAGATTGCCATTGCAGAAGTGATTAAGGCAGGGGTTAAAAAAGTGATTAAGGCTGTTGACCTGAAGGTGCAGCGCTTGCAGAATGAAACGATCTGGCTGCAAAATGCGCAGAAGGTGATAGAAAACACTTTGTCTAAACTGAAGCTGTCGGAGATTGCCGACTGGACCACCCGCCAGAAAGAGCTGTACGGGAAATACTTTGATGAGCTCTCCAGGGTGAAAGCTGCCATCGCCTATTACCACCGGATCAGGGACATCACCCAACGCCAGGGCGATATTATTGCGGAATACCGGGAGGCCAAAAGTCTGTTTGCCAAAGACAAGCACTTCACTGTGGAAGAGCTGGATTATATGGAAGAAGTGTTCAGGGGGATCCTGGATGCGAGTTTGAAGAACATTGACCAGTTGCTATTGGTGGTAAATTCTTTTAAGGTGCAGATGGATGATGCGAAACGGCTGGAAATCATCGAAGAGGTGGCCGTTAAAATCGATCAGAATTATTTTGACCTGAGGGAGTTCAATACCCGGCAGATCAAACTGAGTCTGAACCGCGCCAAAGAGGCGGGGGACCTGAACATCATTAAAAAACTCTATGGGATCCAGTAGGCGAAATTTAGCTTTGGGAATGCTGGTGGCATTATCCATGGCAGCTGATGTGGCTTCGGCCCAAACCTGGAACGAGATCTTTAAGCAGAAGAAAACGCAGAAAAAATACCTGCTTCAGCAGATTGCGGCGTTGCAGGTATATATCGGCTATGCGAAAAAAGGATATGATCTGGTGGGCAGCGGGATTCATGCGGTAAAAGACATCACTAATGGTGAATTCAGCTTGCACAGAGCTTTCTTTACTTCACTGGCTAGGGTCAATCCTATTATTAAAAACAGTGCGGTGGTTGGAGAGATTGTTTCTGGCGGTTTGGGGATTCTCTCGGTATCGGGGGGCTGGAAAGACTTAGAACTGTCCGGGGCGGAATGGGCTTATGTTGCTTTGGTGAAGGCAAATTTGCTGAACGGGTGTGCACATGATCTGGAAGAACTGCTTTTAGTGACCACTTCAGGTAAGCTGGAAATGAAAGATGATGAACGCTTGCAGCGGCTGGAAAAACTGAGGTTATCGGTGCAGGATAAATATGATTTCGCTTTGTCTTTTACTTCGGAACTGGAGATTTTTGCCCGGCAGCGGCTTAGAGAGGAACGGGACATTAATGATGTAAGGGGGTGGTATGAGCTGGAGTAGTAGGGCGGTTGCATTGCTTTTTTTAGGCTGGTTTGGTCTTAGTCCTGTATCGTTGCTTGCGCAATCTACCGAGGTACAGCAGTTGCTGTTGAACGTGGAGAAATTGTCTCAGTTCAAGAACATCCTTAAGGACATGAAAGCCGGCTACCAGATCATTTCCACGGGTTACAATGCGGTTCGGGACATCTCAAAAGGCAACTTTTCTTTGCATGAGAGTTTTTTGGATGGCTTGCTGGCCGTAAGCCCGGAATTGAAGAAGTACCATAAGATTGCAGGCATCCTCAGGGCTCAGGGAACGATCTTATCGGAATATAAAGCTGCCTTTGCTGCTTTCAGCTCAGGAGGCAGGTTTACCGTTGAGGAACTGGATTATTTAAGCTCAGTTTATCGTGGTTTGAACAAACAAAGCCTGGCGAACCTGGATGCGCTGCTGAGGGTGATCACTGCAGGGCAGCTGCGCATGTCCGATGATCAGCGGCTTTCCGAAATTGACCGGATTTATGATGACATGCAGGAGAAGCTGACCTTTTTGCGGCATTTCAACGCGCAGGGGATTGGCATTGCCAGGCAGCGGAAGCTGGAACAGCGGGATGTTTCATCCATGCAGGAATTGTTTAAGGCTAATCCTAAATAAATTTAACATGACCTGCGAAGCAAGCTTGAATTCGATAATATAAAATAAAAACTTATGAAAAACAGATTTTTAAAGGCCACATTATTGGTGGTGGTAGCTATGCTTTTGACTTTATTTCCGGTCTATTCCTTTGCTCAGGGACTTGCCGGAGAGATGAAAAGCATGCACCTGGTGCTGGATCAGGTGTACCGGGAGATGCTCCCTTTATGCAGTAAGCTGATTGGAGTTGGGAGGGGATTGGCAGGCTTCGCAGCGCTGATTTATATTGCTTCCAGGGTCTGGAAGAACATTGCTCAGGCAGAGCCGGTGGATTTTTATCCCTTGTTGCGTCCTTTTGCTTTGGGGCTTGCCATACTGTTGTTTCCCACGGTGATTGGGCTGATGAATGGTGTGCTTTCGCCAACGGTTTCAGCAACTTCAGCCATGGTGGAAAACTCGGACCGGGCGATTGCGGTGTTGCTGAAGCAGAAAGAGCAGGTGATCAGGAAAACCGATCAGTATCAGATGTACGTTGGCGCTGATGGAACAGGCGATGCTGACCGCTGGTATAAGTATACACATCCGGAGGATCCGAACAGGCAGGACGAAGGAATGTTGGACCGGCTGGCGCATGGGATTGATTTTGCAATGGCAAAGGCTTCTTATAATTTTCGAAATTCGATCAAGCAATGGATGAGCGAGGTCTTACAGGTGTTATATGCGGCGGCTTCGCTTTGCATCAATACAATCCGGACGTTTTACCTGATTATTCTTGCCATCCTGGGCCCGCTGGTATTTGCTTTTGCAGTGTTCGATGGCTTTGAGCATACCCTAACGGTTTGGATTGCACGGTATGTGAATGTTTTCCTCTGGCTGCCCATTGCCAATATTTTTGGAAGTATCATCGGTAAAGTGCAGGAAAACATGCTGCGCTATGACATTTCCCAGGTAAACCAGCAGGGAGATACCTTCTTTAGTGCTACCGATACTGCATACTTATGTTTCCTGATCATTGGAATTGTCGGTTATTTCTCGGTGCCAACCGTTGCCAATTACATTGTACATGCCGGTGGAGGACATTCGATTTTATCAAAGGTGAATTCGCTTGTGGTTGGAGGAGCCAGTACCACCATGCGGGCCGGTGGCGCTGTGGGCGGTATGGCGGCAGATGCCTTGGGAAATGCTTCCCGAACTGCTGCAGGTGGCAGCGCCTCGGCAGGAAACGACTATTTCAAGAACAAACTCAAAAGTGACGATTAATTTTTAAGCCTATGTTTACACAACTCAAAACGATAGATACCGCCTTCAGGCACATCAGGCTGTTCAGCTATTTGCTGATCCTGGCCAATGCTTTTACCATCTGCGTTGGGATATTCAAGTGGTGCAGGCTTGTGGAGGAAAAGGATCAGAAGATCTACATTCTGTATAATGGCAAGGTACTGGAGGCAATGGCCTCAGACCGTAAATCTAACCTGCCGGTGCAATTACGGGATCACATCAAAACTTTTCACCAGTACTTTTTTAACCTGAGTCCGGAAGATAAGGCCATAAAAGCTTCGGTGGGGAAGTCCCTGTTTCTGGCGGACCTTTCTGCTAAAAAACAGTATGATAATCTGGTAGAAAGCGGGTATTATAATAACCTCATCTCCGCGAGCATCTCTCAGGAAATAGAAGTGGACAGTACCGTGCTGAACATTGATGTTTATCCCTATGCCTTTACCTGTTATGCTACCGAAAGGCTGGTTCGTGCCAGCAGTACTGCGGTTCGAAAACTCGTTACCCGTGGTCAAGTCAGGGACTTAAAGGTTCAGACGGACGACAACCCGCATGGGTTTCTGATCCAGAGCTGGGAGATTCTGGAAAACAGGGACGTGGTTAAAACTGATGGTAATGGGTCGCTTCAGTAATCGGTACAGGCAAGGGCTTTTTTGGGGTACTTTGTCCGGAGGATTTCTTAATGCAGCTAAAGCCATTCAGATAAAGATCGCCGGCTGGCTGAATGCGAAGACCAAAGGTTACTCATTTGGTCAGTGGCTTTTGCTGCTGATCTTGTTCTGTGGCTTTGCAGGAAGTATTTGCATTTACCTGATCGTTTCCTCCATTTATTAAGCAGATCCGGTAACAATTAATAAAATAAATAACATAATAAAATTAAGCTTATGAATACAACACATAGTCCCGCTTTTTTAAAGCGGCGTAAATTTTTAATGGTGCTGCCATTATTGGTATTGCCTTTTGTGACGATGGGCTTTTGGGCCCTGGGTGGTGGATCTAAAAATACGGTTACGGCAGTCCAGTCGAGCCATGGTCTGAATATGGCCTTACCTGATGCAGAATTAAAGGGGAAGGATGGGCCCGATAAGATGAGCCTTTATGACCAGGCACAAAAGGATTCAGCTAAGTTGATCATGGCAGGGCTTTATACCTCACCTTCGAATCTTGGGATTGCAGGTGAGGGCAGGGGTCTCAAAACAGATCCCGCCGAGCTTGCTATAAGTAGCCGGTTGGCACAGATCAATGCACAGGTAAATGCTCCAGCTGCCGTGCCTTCAGTTGCTGCGATTTCCCCCGGTTCTGCTGCCGTTCCTTCCTTAACAGGTGATGTAGACAGGTTGGAAAAACTGATGCAGGATATGAAGGAGCCGGCCGGAGAAGAGGATCCGGAGATGTTGCAGCTCAATTCAATGATGGATAAAATCCTGGCGATCCAGAATCTCGGTCTGGTCAGGCCCGTGGTGGCTGTACCTCCGGCTTCGGATAGTTTATTTCGGGCAATTCCTGCCCTTGTTGTGGGCCCGGTGAAAGTTACCCAGGGTTCGGTAATCGAACTGCGTTTGCTGGATTCGATAACCATTAACGGACAGCTGCTTTTAAAAGGACATTCGGTTTTTGGGATTGCAGAATTCAGTAATCAGCGGATTGCTTTAGAGATCAGAAATATTCGTTTGGGGACTTCGATCATACCGGTTTCTTTAAGTACTTATGATAAGCGCGATGGGATGCGGGGAATCAATGCACCGGAAGCACTGCTGGCAGAGGTCGTTGGTTCCGGCAGTGTGGATGCCATGAGCAGCGTAGGACTGATGGGTTTTGATCAAAACCTGGGGACGCAGGTTGCCGGAGCTGGTTTGAATGCTGCCAAAGATTTGCTGTCCAAAAAGATCAAACGGGTGAAGCAAAAGCTTGCTGCCGGTTATCCGGTATTGCTTAGAGACAATAGCCGCAAGGCGAAATAATGGTTTAATTATTCATTTAAATTTTAGAGTTATGAACGAGAACAATTTGGAATTTTTGAAAAATACGTTGGAGCGAATGGGTTTTCCAGTGGAGCTTGGTCACAAGTTAGCCGAACAGGTTAAAGCGGAGCGACCGGAAATTAAACTTAGTCATGAGCTCAACCGCGGTGATGAAACGGTTCAATTTGACCTGAACTTTCGCAGATCCGGTACCACTGATATGTATTTCTTTAACAGTTACCAGGCGACTTTAAAAACCGGTAATAAGTCCTATGATGCAAGCCAGGAATTCAGAATTCGTAATGGGAATAATGTCGGCATGGATGAGGCTTTCAATCTCGTTGCTGGCAGAGCGGTGCAGAAGTCTATGGTGAATGGGGACGGAGATGCTTATCTGGCCTGGCTGAAAATAGATTTTTCGCAGAAAGATGATTATGGGAACCATAAAATGGAACAGTTTAGTGATCGTTACGGCTATAACCTGGAAAAGGCTTTGGACCGCTTTCCGATCGCGGGGCTTGATCGTCCTGAAGACAAAAAAGAACTGATGGAATCGCTTAAAGCGGGAAATTCCGTAGCTGTTAGTTTTACTAAAGATGGAAAAGAGTCGATGTTCTTTGTTGAAGCGAATCCGCGGTGGCGCACCATCAATATCAAGGACGATAAAGGTGTTTCGGTTCGTCGTGATGAGCTTGAGATCAAGGATAAAGGCCAGAGTAAACAGATCGCTGAAAGCCAAGGACAGGATAAAAGTCAGAAGAATGGTAAAAAGCAGGGTTTGTCGATATAGTGCTGGCTTTAAGTTCAGCTTGGCACTCCTTGTTTAAATTCTTCGAATAGCCGGTTCCTATACATTTCATAACTAAGCATCTTTGATGCGCCGACAATATGTTCTAAGAATTTCCTTCAAGCGCTGTAAACATGTTCCTTCGCTTGCCGTATCGTTAGTACTTTGCTTAGAAATGAATATTTTTCGCCGGATGGCTTAAAAATTAGATCAAAAACTTAGGAGGGATATTGATGGAGAGCACGTTGCTGGAACGCCACCCGGATAACACTAAATGATCAGGAGAAAATGGGTTGGCCTGCCAAACGTGTGCCGAAGGGGATTCGATCCCAGCTCTCCGCACATTAACAACAAAGCCCGATGGTAATCAGTGGGTTTTGTTGTTAATAAAAATAAGAAGATTGAATTTTTTATGTCAGGTTACATTCCTGTCCTTAGGCTTCTTTTTCACTAGCAGGTGATTTTGCTTTGAAAATTGTTAATTTAGCCAGATACGGTCCATACTGAACACAAAAATTCAATGAAAAATTTTAAAGAAACAGCAAATTTTATCTGGTCTATTGCAGATTTACTACGTGGTGATTATAAACAGAGCGATTATGGAAAAGTGATTTTACCGCTAACTGTTTTACGCCGCCTTGATTGCGTTTTACAAGCTACTAAAGCTGATGTACTTAAAAAGTACGAACAAGCGACCGTTATGAAAATTCAGAATATTGACCCGATTTTAAATAAGGTTGCAGGTTATAGTTTTCATAACCGAAGTAATTTCGATTTTGATAAACTAATTGCCGATCCAAATAATATTGCCGCTAATCTGCGTGATTATATAAATGGTTTTTCTGCTGAGGCTAGGGAGATTATAGAACAATTCGAATTCGAAAATCAGATCAACCGTATGGATGATAACAACCTCTTATTTATGGTGGTTAAACGATTCCAGGAAATTGATTTGCACCCTGATAAAGTGAGCAGTATGGAAATGGGGTATCTATTTGAAGAATTGATTAGAAAGTTTGCGGAGATATCTAACGAAACAGCAGGGGAGCACTTTACCCCTCGTGAGGTTATTCGCTTAATGATTAATTTGCTATTCTTAAACGATCATGATATTTTAACTAAAAAAGGTATTGTAAAAACCATTTACGATTGCTGTGCAGGTACAGGCGGGATGTTAAGCGTCGCTGAAGAGTATTTGAACGAACTTAATCCCGATGCCCGCTTAGAAGTTTTTGGGCAGGAGTTAAATCCTGAATCTTATGCGATCTGCAAATCGGATATGTTAATTAAAGGGCAGAACCCAATTAATATTAAAAAAGGAAATAGCATATCTGAAGACCATTTAGCTGGTGAACAGTTCGATTATTTAATTACCAACCCACCTTTTGGGGTGAAATGGGAAAAGATAGCCAAAAAAGTAAAAGCTGAGCATGATGAAAAAGGACATGGCGGTCGCTTTGGCGCAGGCTTACCTTCAACAAGTGATGGCTCTTTTTTATTTTTGATGCATTTGATCTCAAAAATGAAACCGGAAGGTTCTCGTTTAGCCATTGTGTTTAATGGTTCTCCAATGTTTTCAGGTAGCCCTAGTGCTACTAAAAATGAATCAAGTATTAGGCAATGGATTATAGAAAATGATATGCTGGAGGCGGTAATTGCTTTACCCAACCAGCTGTTCTATAATACAGGCATTAGCACCTACATTTGGTTAATTTCTAATCATAAGCCTAAAAACAGAAAAGGAAAAGTGCAGTTAATCAATGCTGTAGATTTATTTAAAAAGATGAGTAAATCGTTAGGGAATAAGCGTAATGAATTGGCGGTAGACCATATTGCCAACATTACCGAAACTTATGGCAATTTTATCGCAAACGATTACAGCAAAATATTTGATAATACAGATTTTGGGTATTCGAAAGTTACCGTTGAAAGACCAGAACGTGATGCTAAAGGAAATATTAAACTCGATAAAAAAGGTTTGCCAAAGGCCGATACCAGCTTACGTGATACCGAAAACATTCCCTTAAAAGAGGATATCCACGCTTACTTAAAAAGAGAAGTTTTGCCTCATGTACCTGATGCCTGGATTGATGAAAGTAAAACTAAAGTAGGTTACGAGCTAAATTTCACTAAATATTTTTACCAATATAAACCATTGCGCAGTTTAGATGATATTCGAAAAGACATATTGGCTTTAGAAAAAGAAACATTGGGGTTAATTTATGAAGTAATTGCCTAATGGAAAACGCAAACTATTTCCCTGTACCTGATTTTAAGGAAACAGATTTTAAATCATTTATTGAATATTGGCGCACCTATTATACCTATAATCCTGATAAAGAGGAAAAATACTATTTAAATCCAATTGCTAAAGAAAAACTTGAGCTTGAAGACCTACAATTACTTTTTGAGTGGAAAAATGGTTCTATTCTTTCTGGCTTGAAACAAATTTCATTTGATAATAAAGTAGGCAATTTTTTAAATGAGATAAACGAGTTAAAAGCTAAAGGAATTACATCTGTTGAAGATGTTCGAAAAATCACTCCAAAACTTTCTTCAGCCATTTGGTTAATATTTCTAACCCACATCATTGATGGAGAAAAATTTCCAATTTACGACATGCATGTATATAGAGCGCACAATTACTTAGTTAATAAAACAATTCAAGAAATTCCATTAAACGATAAAAAGAAATTATTTCATTACGAAAATTATTTGACCTATTTTAACGATTTAAAACCTCAAATTGAGAATCATAAACATTGGGATGAGGCAATGTGGGGATTTGGTAAATATTTGTCAAGATTTAAAAATTTATCAAATGAAGAGATACGATAATTATAAAGATTCGGGTATTGAGTGGATAGGGGAAATTCCCGAGCATTGGGATGTTCGACCGCTTAAACATCTCTCTAAAATTACATTAGGAAAAATGCTAACTCCAGAAGATAAAGGGGGATATACGCTGAAGCCTTATTTACGAAGTCAAAATATTCAAATCAATCAAGTTGATATATCAGACGTCAAAGAAATGTGGTTTTCTGAAAATGAACTAGGAAAGTACCGTTTAAAAAAAGGAGATATTTTAGTCAATGAGGGTGGAGATATTGGGAGAACATGTATTTGGAATTCTGAAATCGATGAATGCTATATCCAAAACTCTGTAAACAGAGTTCAAATGGTTTTAGGCAATAATCATTATTACCTATATCATTTTTATTTGCACCATCAACTGAGATATTTTGATTCAATTGTAAATCGAGTTAGTATTCCCCATCTTACAAAAGAAAAACTTGAAAATGTTTCATTTGTCACCCCGTTATTAGTTGAACAAATTCAAATCGCTAAATACCTCGCTCAAAAAACCACTCAAATAGATAAACTCATCGCTGATAAAGAAAAGCTAATTGAGCTTTTAAACGAAGAGCGAACTGCCATAATTAACCAAGCGATAACAAAAGGTTTAAACCTAAACGTACCCATGAAAGATAGTGGTGTTGAGTGGCTGGGAGAAATACCAGAGCATTGGGAAATTAAACGAATGAAATATTTATGTGAGATAGGTACTGGCGGAAAAGATACTGAAAATCGTGAGGTTGATGGGGCTTATCCATTTTATGTTCGTTCGCAAACTGTTGAGAGAATTTCATCTTATTCATTTGATGGAGAGGCAATATTAACGGCTGGTGATGGTGTGGGTGTTTGTAAAGTTTGGCATTATGTAAATGAAAAGTTTGACTACCATCAGAGGGTTTATAGAATGAGTGACTTTAAAGATGTCAAGGGGAAATTTTTGTTTTTATATCTTAAAGAAAATTTTGAAAAAGAGGTGATGAAATTATCTGCTAAATCAACGGTTGATTCGTTAAGAAGACCAATGTTTCAAAATTTCCCTGTTGCTTATCCAGCAGAATTAGAACAAAATAAAATAATTGGATACCTTGATTCTGAAGAATTAAGAATCCAAAATTTATTGATGACTATTCAGCAAGAAATCGACCTCCTTAAAGAATACAAAACAGCTTTAATTTCAGAAGTAGTTACTGGTAAAGTAGATGTGCGTGATGAGGTGATATGCGGTCGTGAGGCTGAACTTGTTTCAACATCTGTAGTGCAATAAAGACACTGAAATAAATTCAGGGTGACGAACTATCAGAAAAAATTAAATTACCAAACCACAAAATATGGCAAGCGGAATCCATACCGAACATACTTTCGAATCAGCAATAGAAGAGTCATTAATCAGCGCTGGTGGTTACAGTAAAGGTAACTCTACAGATTTTGATGTTGATTTAGGTTTATTTCCAACCTATATTACAGATTTCTTAAAAGCATCGCAACCAAAAGAGTGGGTGAAAATATCAACCATCCATAAGAACGATGTAGAGAAAAAGGTATTAAACCGCTTACTAAAAGAGCTCGATTTACGTGGCACTTTAGATGTTATACGTAATGGCTTTACTGATTATGGGGTAAAATTTAAAATGGGTTATTTAAAACCCGAATCTACCCTGAACTCTTCCGCTGCTAAACTTTACGATAGCAATCAGCTTACCGTAACCCGGCAATTATATTACGAACGCAAGGGCAATAACAGCTTGGATATGGTTTTAAGTTTAAATGGTTTGCCTGTAGCAACTATAGAACTTAAAAATCAATTCACAGGGCAAAATATTAGTCACGCTAAAAAGCAATACGTTTACGATAGGGAGCCTAGCGAACCGATCTTCCAGTTTAAAAAAAGAACATTGGTCCACTTTGCAGTAGATGCTGATGAGTGTTTTATGACTACCAAACTGGCGGGTAAACATACCCGATACCTGCCGTTTAATAAGGGCTTTAACAATGGAGCAGGTAATCCGAACAATAAAGATGGTTACAAAACAGCTTACTTATGGGAGTACGTTTGGACGAAAGATAGCATGATGGATATCTTGGGCAAATTTCTCCATTTAAGTGTTGAGCAATATGAGTTTGAGGGTATAACCAAGAAAAAGGAAAGCATGGTCTTTCCTCGATATCATCAATTACAGGTGGTGAGGAGATTGGAGTACGATGTGAAAGCGTACGGAGCTGGACAAAATTATTTAATTCAGCATTCCGCAGGTTCAGGTAAATCCAATTCCATTGCCTGGTTATCATATAGGCTATCGAGTTTGCATGATGCGGCAAACGAACGTATTTTCGATTCTACCATTGTAATTACCGATAGAAAGGTACTCGATAATCAATTACAAAATACCATTTACCAGTTTGAGCACAAACCGGGCGTGGTACAAAAAATAGATAAGGATTCGCAGCAATTGGCTAATGCGATTTCATCAAAATCGAATATCATCATCACCACTTTACAAAAATTTCCTTTTGTGCTCGATAAAATTGGTGAGTTGCCCAACCGCAAATATGCGGTTATTATTGATGAGGCACATTCATCGCAAGGTGGTGAGGCAAGTAAAAAGCTAAAAGAAGTTTTGGCATATAAATCATTAGAAGAGGCAGCTGATGAAGAAAATATTAGCGGCTTAGACGATGATGCTGAAGATGAGATCAGAAAATCGATGCAGGCAAGAGGTAAACAAGAAAACCTTAGTTTCTTTGCCTTTACTGCAACCCCTAAAGCAAAAACCATTGAAGTTTTTGGTGCATCCGATGCCAAAGGGAAACCGAAACCTTTCGATGTTTATTCGATGAAACAAGCCATTGAAGAGGGCTTTATTTTAGATGTACTGAATAACTATACCACTTATAAAACATTCTTTAAGCTATCGAAAGAAATAGAGGAGGATCCTGAGATAAATAAAAAACAGGCATCAACGGCAATTGCGCGCTTTTTATCGCTACACCCACACAATCTTGCGCAAAAAACGGAGGTTATGGTTGAGCATTTCCGCCAAATAGTTTCCAAAAAGATTGGTGGCAAGGCAAAGGCAATGGTGGTAACGGGTTCTCGTTTGCACGCCGTTCGCTACAAAGAAGAATTCGATAGATATTTGAAAGCAAAGAGTTATCACGATATTAAAACGATAGTTGCTTTTTCGGGCAAGGTTCCAACAGATGCTTTTCCTGACGGCGTTACTGAGGTGGAAATAAATGGCTTTAAGGAAAAAGAACTTCCTCAAAAATTTGCAACCGATGAGTACCAACTTTTATTGGTCGCCGATAAATATCAAACTGGTTTCGACCAACCTTTGCTACATACCATGTATGTAGATAAAAAACTATCTGGCGTTAAGGCGGTGCAAACCTTATCGCGTTTAAACCGAATGCATCCCGGCAAGCAGGATACTTTTGTGCTCGATTTTGTTAATGAAACCGAAGATATTTTAGCGTCGTTTCAACCGTATTACGAACTCACCACAATAGAATCATCAACGGACCCAAATCATTTATATAACCTTGAACATGAAATTAAAAAAGCCCAGGTAATTTGGGATAGTGAGGTTGATAACTTTTGTAATATTTACTTTAAATCGGCAAGAGCATTACAGATAGCAGATCAGAAGAAATTGTATTCCCTTACTGATCCAGCTGTGCAGCGTTTTAAACAATTGCCAGCGGAACAAGGCAAAGGTGGTTTGTTAGACACTCAATCTACACAGGAAGACTTCAAGAATTCCGTACAAGCTTTTGTGCGACTGTATGCCTTCCTAACCCAAATAATGCCATTTAGCGATGTGAACTTAGAAAAGCTGTTTACTTATTGTACTTACCTATTAAGGAGATTGCCTAGAAACAGCAACGATAAATTTAAGCTTGGCGATGAGGTTTCATTAGAATACTACAGGTTACAGCGTATTGCCGAAACGCATATTATAATGGAGCCAAAGGGTGAATTTGGTTTGGATGGTGAAATTGAATCCGGTATCAGAATGAAGAAAGATGAGAAAGCGGCACTCTCAGAAATTATTGAGGTTTTAAACAAGCGCTTTTCTACAGAGTTTAATGATGCCGATAAATTGTTTTTCGATGCCATTGAGGAAGAACTTTATGCTGATGATAAATTAAGACAACAAGCCCAGGCAAATAGTATAGAAAACTTCAAGTTCGGTTTTGATGATATTTATATGGATAAGGCCATCGGTAGGATGGAGCAAAACCAAGATATATTCTCGAAAATGATGGATGATAAAGAATTTGGAGGTATAGTCAGGAATTACATGTTGAAGAAAGTTTACGATAGGTTTAATCAAGCTGTTTAAAGTCTTTTCCATTTTAGAAATAGTGGAAATATTCTGAATTTTTACCCCAATTATTCCATTTGGAATAATTGGAATAGATGTTAGACAAAAGTTTAAATTTTCGTTTCTGGTATTCATTGGGCGACTTGGATAAAGTTATTGTCAAAAACGGAGATGGAAAATATGATATACCGGAGGGATTGCAGGTAACTTTGAATTCCATTTCCACACAAAAGGACTTATGTTCTCTGCTTTCCGAGGAACGGCATAGCATAATGCAATCCTACCGGCGATTGATACTAAATAGTTCACTGGGAAGTCATAATCCTCAAACACTATTTTGTTTTTTCTGGCAGTGCAATCAGCTTGTTCAGAGAAAAGGCACAAATCAATCCTTTATTAAAAAGACTGGTTTGGGATTATTTAACAAATGGTTAATATTCACTATCTTTCTGCCAAATCTGCATCTATCCAAAACGGAGAATAATAAGTAGCTTTACAAGAGTTATGGCAAAAAGGAATTGTTTAATATTATCGCAATACAGGGAAGGTGATCAGTACAATGACTTCATTGGAAAATACTATCATTTCCCAGCTACCAACAAAAAGAATTATCTAAAACAATTTGAATCTCTACCGATCGAATTCGCTTATTATGAACCTGAAAAAAAAGGCGAAGGGGTTTTTTACGGATATGGAAGAATAGAAAAACCCCCTTTCTTGGACAAGAAAACCAGTAATCATTATTTCGTAGAAATATCTGATTACAAGCCGTTTGCAAAGCCAGTGTTTTTTAAAAATGAAAACGGAGAAATACTTGAAAAAACACATAATCCGGAATATTACAACGCCAGCAATGCTGTTAGAAAAATTTGGCCATTTTTTTTAGATGAACTTTGTCTCGATGGCGGAGTGCTTTTGAATTTCAAAGCTGATGCCCATCTTGTTCAGGTTCTTGGTGAACAGCTTATAGCTTCTGAACGAGTTGGCATTTTGGAATTAGTTAAAAATGCATTTGACGCGGGAGCGTCATATTGCAACGTCATGATTGAGAACATCCCCAATCTACCACCTGTCTCTACTGAACTTTATGAATTCAACGAATTCAATGGCCCTGTGATTGTAATTGAAGATGACGGAGTGGGGATGACCAAAGAACAAATTGAATTGGGTTGGCTTAGACCTGCTTCTACGTTAAAGACCAATGTAAAACAAAGGTTGAAAATTGAAAAAGAGAAGGCCCGACAAATGGGGCAACTTGATACATTTGAAAACTTCATTAAATTACTTAAAGAAGAGCATAAAGGCAGAATACCTCTAGGCGAAAAAGGTGTTGGTAGATTTGCTACGCATAGGCTAGGGAGTAAGTTGATTCTAAAATCAAAAACAGTTGATAACGACTACGAATTCGTATTAAGGATTAATTGGGACGATTTTGATTCTGCAGATGGTATTCCCAAAGATCTCGATTCAATCGGGCTTTCGCTGACTCGACAACCCCTTTCTCGAGACTACGGTATAAGAAATTCTGGAACACAGTTAATAATTTACGGGGGTAGAGAGGGGCTAGAATTGACCGAGGAAGAAATTCGAGAGATAAATAATACTATATTAAAACTGAATAGCCCGAATCCGTCTCCGTTAGCAGCACAGCAAAGCTTTACAGCATCTTTCAAATGTGTTCAAGTAATGAATTTAACAGTGTGGCCACAATCGGAAAGAGATGATTATGTTTTTCAAATTTATGGAATAGTTGATTCTCAGGGTGTTTTTGAATACGATTATAAATTTAATCCACCATACAATGATAAAATCCCTTTAAACGGATTTGAGAAGACTAATGAACGTGTCGATATAAAGAAACATAATAAAAATTATTTTTTGAAGGAGATTAACGGTAAGCGGCTTTGGAAAATCCCTACCTGCGGTTCCTTTTATATACACATTAATGTCTGGTATAGGGCTAGGCCTTGGGTTGACGGTATTGAAAAAGCTTTTTTAGATTATTTGGAAGAGTACGGAGGATTATCAATATTTCGTGATGGTATAAATGTCTATCCTGCTGAATGGGGTGCAAAGTATGACTGGCTAAAGCTAAGACAAGATCAAATTTCTCAGGCAAAACGGATTTCTTATTATCATATGATTGGGAATATAGAGATTGAACAATCAAACAACATTGAGCTAATTGATAAGACTAATCGAGAAGGGATGATAATGAACTCTGCATTTCATGACTTGTCCGCATTAACAAGAGCAGTAGTAAAATTTGTGGAGTTAGATTATATGGGGAAAAGAGAAGAACTAACAAAACTTACTGGTGGATTAATCAGAGAACCTAGAACACTTAATGACTATTCCAAGCAGTCCTCTAGGATTATTAAAAATATTCACAATAGATATGACATTGCTTCCGATCCATATTTGCTTTTAGAAGAATTGGGAGATCTATCTCTCAGAAAACAGAAATTAGTCGATCTTGAAAACTCATCTAAAAATCTTCAGAAGAACTTAGATGCAATGACACAAGTACAGGACATGCTTACGGAACAGGCTGGCTTTGGATTGGGGATTGCGGTAGCTCTGCATGAAATTAATAAGGTGGCTTCAAATTTTTACTATGGTATCCTTGAGGTGTTAAGAAAAAAACAATTCAATCAGGTTAAATTAGAGGATCTCAAAAACACTTCTGAAGCATTAGGTTCAGAATTAATGCGGATTAGTCCTTTAAGAGCATTAAGAAATGAAAAAGAAGCAACTTTTCTAATTTCCGAATCTATCGATTATGTAAGGTCAATTTTCGAATGGCAATTCAGTAAATTTGATATTGAATTTTCCTACAATAAGGATCAAGACTTCGAAATAACAACAAGATATGGAGCCGTAAATCAAATACTTACAAACATGATCGACAACTCATGTTACTGGCTAGACGATCCGGAAATTTTAGACAGGAAGATTAAACTAGTCTTGGACCGTAGTCACCGAACCGTTATTGTGGCCGACAGTGGACCTGGCATAGAAGAATCGTTACTTCCTTATTTATTTCAACCTGGATATAGCCTTAAAGAACCTCAAAGCGGGCTGGGATTATATGTTTGCAAGCATTATATGAATCAAATGAAGAAAAGAGGAGACATCTATTTAGTAAAGGAAAAAGACCGAATCACTAATTTTCCCGGCGCTCAGTTTCTCCTGGATTTTTCTAAAGTAATAGCTAATCATGAAGACTAAACCTGTAAACGTTTTTATAATAGACGATGAATTCCCTAAAATTCCCGAATTTAGAAAATCGGGGATCTATAACTCTGCTATCTCTAAAGATAATCTTTTTCATCTTGCGGTAAATAGCGATTGGGTACATTTAGCGGAATTACAACAATTAATTATAGATATTATTTCGAGTGAAGCATCGGAAGAGGGACTAATTGATCTATTTGGTTTCAGTACTCCTACTCAAGCTCTACAAGGCTTAGAAGAAAATTTTATGCCGGATATAATTATATATGATTGGGAATATCCAAATGCCCAAATCTATAGTCAAAATGCCAAAAACTGGTTAATAGATTTGTTAAAAAGCACAACCGCATTTATTTTTGTATATTCAAAAAAGGGAGATGAGCTGCCCAAACTATTGAATACGAAAGAATTCATACCTTTTGTCGAGAGATTTCAGCTGTTCGTAAAAAGCCGTAAGAATAAATCGACTTTTTCATCTGAAGAATTCATATTACAATATATTATTGGCTCGGCAAAAGATAGCGGTAGTATCAAAATCTCTGGGATACCAATAAAATTCACCTCAAATAATTATTTAGATAAAGCGAGCGACATTTTATTCCTACAAAGGATATTAGGAAATGAATACGTTCTTGAGGAAATGAATAAAATTGATTTTATAATCAACGCATCGTCTGTCGAAAAAGTACTAAATGACGCTAAGCTTTTTCTTTATATAAATCGCATGAAAGGATACCTAATTACACCCGACAATCATTTGTTAAAAGATAAACAATTAGATTTCCTGGAAAAGATTTCCTATGTGGATATTCTCAAAGAATTTTCCATTGACCAACTCGAAGAAACTTTAGAAAAAGGATTTTTAAATATCTAAATAAATTATATGCCAGCGCTCCAGCCTAATCATATCGAAGGTTTATCACCTCTTATTTTTGCATTTGAAGGGCAAAAAAATAAAGACAGGAATATCGACGTCCTAGAAGGAGAAAAAGAAAATGATCTTTTTTTTGATTTCATTTCTGACGGAAGGAATAATGGATATCCTAAACAATTTCACAATCATCTTTTGGTGAGTGACGAGGAACTCGAGACAAAAAAAATAAAAAATGGCAATAGTTATCCTTTAAAATGTTTTTTATGGGTTATCGATCAGGAGAGTATCAAAATTATTTGGGAAATGACTACTAATATAAAAAGGAAGTCATTGGTTCCTAAAAAACCTTATGTCTGTCATACGAATATAACCGGAATTGAAGGGAAAGCATATATAGGAGGGGAATTGTATTTCTGTGAAAACGGAGAGATTTATGTAAATTTTAATTCTGGACGCTTTGGAATCGTAGCAAGTGAAGAAAAAAAAAGAATGGCTATACAGTACATTAAAGATTGTGAATTCAAGAATGTAGTGAGAGTTGATTTCCAATTATAGCAGTTGTAAATTAACTAAAACATATTGTCCTCTTCATCTTCTGGTTGAATTGGTATTGAAATAGCGTCTATTAACTTTATCTGCAATTCTTCGTTGTAATCTTCTTCGATGAGTATAGAGCAAATAACCTCGTGCAGCAGCTCCTTATTGATTCTATTGTCTGCCACGTGAACTGCAATATTTTCCATTTCTGAAATAAATTTAGACCCCAAAATGCCTAAACCGTTAATTTCTAAAAAATAGCCTCCAAGGGCAATACTTGTTCTTTTATTGCCGTCATTAAAAGCATGGCCTTTATTAACCGAATAAACTAAATGTGTTAATTTATCCTCGAATTCAGGATAATAAAGATCACTTTGTATGTGCTCGAGTACACTTTCCAATAGGAAAATATCCCGTTCTCCCAGTAAGCCACCTGATAACTCAATAATAAACTTATGAGTTGCCTTGGCATGTGTTAAATCAAAATAATTGCACACCATTACTTACCTATCCTTTAGTCTTTGAAACACCTCTTTATTCTGGCTTAAAGTATCTTCAAGTGCCATGCTTCGTTCACCTAAAAATTTCTCAAAATCCTCAGAGTTAAGGTATGTAATATAGTTTTTCAATTTTTCATGCATTGCATCCCTTAGCGCCATATCTCTGCTTGCCATTATGCTTCTTGCTTTTTCAATTAAGGGAAGATATAATGCCTCCGATTGAAGTTCAAATTCTCTGAATAACGAATTTGCTTCGGATAGCTTTAATTTCCTGTTGTACTGTTCGGAAGTTTTCTTAAGATTGCTACTAAAACCATTTTCATAGCTGGCTATTAGATCAAGGACCTCAGAATACATTGTAGATCTGACACTTTCGTTATAATTTAAATTTAGAATTTGCCGATATTCTTTAGCATTTTCTTTAAATATGCTTTTATATATTTTATCCGTTAATTGAGAATATTTAAATTTATTTGGTTCGATAAATTCATCAATAGCATTAGTAAATGCCTCTCTGTAGTTGTATTCTCTTATTGCACTTGAAACAAACTCTTCTTCTCGTTGATTAATATATTTTGTTTTTCCTCCTACTTTCTTATTTAGTGTATCAATAACAATATTCAATACCAAAGTTCGTAACAGCTTAGCATTATCGCTATCCGTAAGTAACATTCCCAGATTTAGAAATGCTTTGAACGAAAATATTCCCAGGCTAGGTGCGAATTTATCAATCCCGAGTTCTGGAAGGTCAACGACATGTTTGTCGCCAACCTTTAGCAGCTTGAAAATTTTAAGTTCATTTCCTTGAATAATCTCGTAGCCGCTTTCTTTAAATTCTTGAACATTGCTTTCAATGTATCGCTCAACGGTTCTATCGTCTACTTCATAAAAAGTCGCAACTTGCCGCTTAGTAAATCTATATTTACCTTCGAAAATTATGCCCGGAAATGAAAGTTCTTTATATATTTCCTTTAACGCCGGATTATTATTTAGAACATTCTTTCTGTGAATATTTGAACTTGTTAAATCCTTCATGTTACAAAAATACTAAAATTGTGCTTCTTCGTAATCGCTAAAAGCAGCTACCATAATACTTTCATTACCATTAGGACCCGGTATGCTAATAGGGGACGGCATTTCTTTTACCGAAAAATCACTTGCTATTTTCGGACAAATAAGCTTAAAATCACAATCTCCACATTTAGAAAAGCTTGGTCTAAAGGGGAAATCTTGATTTAATATTCTGTCCACTGCCCATCTAATATTCTCAACTGCAGATTCTATATCCATGTCATCAATTGGAATATCAATCCTCTGGTTGGCCTTTAACAAATGAACTGAACCCGTTTTTGCATTTTCATTAAGTACGATTTTAGAAGCATAAGCATATAACTGAACCTGCAAGGAAAGATTAATCCAAAAATACGGATCTGGATCCTTAGGATGATCCATGGACTTAAAATCAATAACCTTGGCCTCCAAGATCGCACCATTAACGTCTTCTTTTAAAAGTAAATCTATTGCTCCGGTAATTACTGCATTTCCGGCCTTGATTTCAAAACTTTGTTCTAATTGTCGCATCTGTACGAAATCGTCAGGATAATCTTTGGCATAATTCCCTACGATTTCCTTTGACTTTGCCTTAGCGTTTTCGAATGGTCCTTTCCTCTCAGGATCATTGGATGCAAAAACATGCTTTAGATGAAAAATATCTTCTACAGCTTGTATCCCGTCATCCTTGGTAGGCTTAGAATTAGAAAATTGCTTGTGAAGTTTATTTATTGCAGCATGGGTAGTCAAACCAAATCCAAATAATTCTGGCACGGCCGGACTAAAGCCGAATATCTTTCGATATTTATACTTCATAGGACATTCCAGATAATCTTTAATCTCCGTAAAACTAGTTGGCATCGAATTATCATCAATTCTTCTTTTCTCTGCTATTTTCTCAAGACCATTAGGTAAGCTGGTGGCATCGACAGTGATTTCAGAATGGTTTAGTCTAAGCTTAAATTCCGATTGCTTCTTTGGCCTTTTTAATCCCGGATGATTTTCGCTGCCAGTAACATACAATATCCGTTCTGCTCGTGTTAATGCCGTATAAAATAATCTAGCTTCACCATAAATATCCGTCGAATATAATCTTTTGTCTAACGCTTCCTGTATCACTGAATGCGGTAAAAATCCCCGATATTGAGAATTGCTAACCGGGAATCTCTGCTGCACTACATCAACAATGAAAACAACGGGAAACTCTAACCCCTTCATCTTATGTACAGTAGAAATCGTAACGGAGTCCGGTTTAGAAAACAAATCAATTTGGGTTACATCATAACCGGTTTCCGCAACGTTTTGCAAAAAATTAAGAACGCTTGTAAATCTCCATGAGTCGTCAATACTTACAAAGACCTTTTCAACATCTAAAATTATACTGCTAAAAACACCTAAGTCTCTTAAAACATGATCATCAAATTTGGTTTTATGAACCCCAAAAGCATTTAACAATTCGTGAATTAGCTCTTGAGGGTAAACTTTTCGACGCGCTCCACCCATCGGAGTATGTATTTTAGTATTCCAGTTGCCAATTATCTTTGCTAATTCGCGAAAATTTGCATGAGGAAAATGTAATATGATTTCTTCATCAAAGAATTTTTTCAGCTCTTCTCTTGTAACCCCCGGTTCTCTTAAAAGCTCCATGGTCCCCCTTAGTACAGTTCCGTACGGCCTTGTAAAGATGCTTCCTTCTGCCTCTATCGAATAACTAATGTTCGCATTGGTCAAAGCCTGAGTATACACGCTATGTCTGGCCGGATCTCCGTTTCTTGTTCCTCCTGATACTGACCTCATCAATATGGCGAAATCGGCCTTTGTCAGTCCGCGTTCCGATCCATTTTCAACGTACTTTGTTCCTAACAGGTCCTTTATTCTGCCTGCGATCCATTCTGCTTCCTCTATTGGATTATCAAACCATAGATTTCCTAAATGTCTAACATTTCCATCACTGTGAGAAATGGGTGATTTACTTATGCGGGTGGTAGAAAGAATGTTTGTTATAAAATTATCGGCAGTTTCGACAATAGCCCTAGTACTTCTAAAGTTTTCAGACAAAGTATGAATACTGCTATTCGGATATCTGACGCTAAATTCAATTATGTTATTAACATCAGCACCTCTCCATGCGTAAATTGATTGGTCATCATCACCTACTACTATTAGGGTTTCAATTAAATTATAGATGCCTTTAATTAACTTCTCTTGTGAAGGATTAACATCTTGATACTCATCAACGAGTAGATGTTTGACGTTTTGCAAGGCTAACCCTACCGAACGATCCTTAGCTTCCAGTGCCTCAACCACCAACCTTATCATTAAAGAAAAATCGATATACTGATCTTTATCTAATAATGAATATAATTTTTTAAGGGTATCAGCAATATAAGGATCGTGTACATCTAGATCTTCAAACGAAATCATTTCATCATTTGCTATTTTCCAACAATTTGAAACTTCGTTGATTGTTGCAAACATTCCTAGATTTTTTGAAGCCCTAACATCTTGCACACTTAGTTTCGGGTACCGGCTTAAGATGAATAATTTTAATCTGTTTTCATCCAGGACATCAAATTGTCTATATTTAGGATCCATCTCACCCAGAAGATGCTGACAATAGGAGTGTATGGTTCCGATAGACATTGCCCCCACAAGGATCGGAGAAAATCCGCATTTTTCTAATGCTTCGGCAACTCGTCGTTTAATTGATTCTGCTGCCTTTTCAGTAAAGGTAAATGCAACTATACTCTCTGCACTAGCCCCCTCTGCTATTAATCTTGCTATTCTATAAGCCAATGTCCTGGACTTCCCAGATCCGGCACACGCTAAGCATAAAATCTCTTTATTGTTGTCAATCACAGCTTTATACTGTTCCTCTGTAAGTTCTGCCTTTAAAATTTGGTTAATTGACATGGATCTTCGTATTTTTACTAAAATAAAGATTACATTTTACTTTCATTCTATTTTTTTGTGTTTAAACTAAAATATTCTAGTATAGATCTATTTTCAGGAGTCGGAGGCTTAACTCAGGGTATGCATGAAGCTGGCTTCGAGACAAAAGTGGCTATAGAAATCTTAGATTATGCCGTTAAAGGCTTTAAGCTGAATCACAAAAAAACCCATGTTATAGATAAAGACATTCGCAAAATCACATCTGAAGAAATCAGAGAAAAATTGGATGGTGAAACTTTACATCTCCTCGCAGGATGCCCGCCATGTCAGGGATTTTCATCTATGAGGCGCTTAAATGGGAAAAATGTTAGAGATGACAGAAACAATTTAGTCCTAGAATATTTAAGGATGGTTCGAGAACTTCTGCCGTATACTATAATGATGGAAAACGTTCCCGCGCTTAAAGATTATTATTTGTTTAAAAAAGTGGTTTCCGAATTAAAAAAACTTGGCTACTATATCGATATCGATGTTGTGAATGTTAAAGACTATGGTGTTCCGCAACAAAGAAGGAGATTGGTGTTAATTGGCTCTCGATTGGCACCCATAAAAATTGCCGAGCCTTCGAAGAAGAAAGTCACCGTAAGGGCCGCAATAGGTAAAATGGAGTCGATTACAACCACGATTGATCCCTTACACAAAATCATAGCAAATCATACTGTTAAAGTATTAGATCGTATAAAACTAACGCCTAAAGATGGGGGGAGCTGGAAGGACCTTCCTAAAGAATACCAGTTAAAATGTCATGCTAAAGAGAATGTTGGTTTTAATGACGTTTACGGCCGCTTAAGATGGGATGATTATTCCACGACCATAACAGGGGGGTGCCTCAACCCTTCAAAAGGAAGATTTTTGCATCCGGAAGAAAATAGAGTTATTACACCTCGTGAGGCGGCATTAATACAATCATTTCCGAAAAACTATAAATTTCCGCTTGACATACCAAAACAAGCGTTGGCATTGCTTATTGGTAATGCATTGCCACCGGCATTCAGCCTAATACAATCGGCTAATATAAAAACGCATTTAGATAAATATCTAAATGAAAACATTTGCTTAAATAAAGGAGCTAGCCAATCTTCTGCTTAATAGTATTAATTAGCTGATCTAGTAGTTGAGTCCTTTTTTCTTTTATTTTTAAGCCACATGCCCAAAATGTAATAACGGCCCAGCCCCTTTTAAGAAGGGAGTGTTTATTAATATTATCCCTCGCTATAGTTTTTTTTATTTTTTCATCCCACCACGCAGTTCTCGTCTTTGGAAGTGTAGAATATTTACATCCTTCGTGCCCGTGCCAGAAACAGCCATTAACGAATATAACGGTTTTGTACTTTGGCAATACAATATCGGGTTTACCGGGTAACTGCTTAACGTGTAATTTATATCTAAACCCCTGGGAGTACAGAAATTTTCTTACTATTAATTCCGGTTTTGTATTTTTGCTTTTAACCCGACTCATATTGTAGGATCGGACTTGCTCTGAATGAATATCTGATATAGTGTATATTTATAGAATGTGTTCCCTTAGCTTAGGACGAAAGCTATTGCCCTGGAATTGCTTGCTGTTTTCAGCGTCCGAGAATTCACCATAGTTCTTCATAGCTTATCTCCGGCATCTTTTATGATGCGGACTTTATGTTTAAAAGTTAGCTTATGGGGAATGACTACCTTAAATATAATCATTATCCAGATCAATAATGATGGATGGGATTCCACTGTTTTCTCCAATCGGAAATCAAAAATGACTCGGTAGGTACTATCATCTACACTATATTATGTATAGCGATTCAGTAATTTGATTACGAGAGCCTTATAGGTGACTGGTTTAATTTAAAAAGGTAATCGGTAAAATAACAAAAAATCTGTTATTTTGCAATATCCTTAGGGGGCTAAATTCGAGATGTTTATCGCCCACCAGCCGCCAATTACCCAGTTGATAATACAAATCATCAGCGCGCTGTATGCAGAGAAGGCCAGTTCTTTTTTTGATGCGCTAAGCTGAAATATGCTAAGGAATAATAGTATTGACATTCCTAAGGAAATCCAGGTGGTGGTATCTGTTTTTTGCATGGTATAAATGTCGATTCCCAGAAAGGTTTTTTTGTGGGTATTCAATCTTTTTTGCATTCCGGCAAAGATAAAACCGCCTTCGCTGCCATTTGTCACTTCTTCCCAAACAGTTGCCTTTTGAATGTCGCTTGGGCTTTTTGCTTGTAGTTTATCAATGCGCTGATTTAAAATTAATGCAAAATAGAAATGCGCGATGGTATATGCGGCAAGAATAATCCAGATTTTTTTCCATGGTATTTCAACATCTAGTTTTGGAACTTTAAAGGCTTTTTTATCCGGTGAGAAAAACTTGGTTCCGACGATGAGTAACAGAAGGCCGCCGCTTACCAGCATAAACGTGTTTAGGTTGCCTACGGCGGAATAAATGCCATTGATGATTATTTCAGATTTTCCTTCCATTTTGATAACTTTTTGATTATAAAATTTATTCCTTCATAAATCCCATAAATAACATACCCAACAGTAGCAACGGCTGCTATTCCCATAATTATGAAGAGTATTATTTCGAAACCTGGTGGTGCTGATCCGGTCATAATTCAATGATTAAGAGTGTTTAAGTTTAACTGTATCTACTAGGTTGGCCTTTGAAAATATCGGCAACCTGGTGAGCATTTGCTTTTGCTGTTTGTCTTTTTTTACTGAGCCTGCTGTGGCGTCATTGCAAAATTCTTCCCTTTGGGTGGCTGTCATGGCATGGCCAGGTGAGTAAAGAATTGGGTAGTAAGGAGCCGGGACGTCGAAGGACTTTTTGGTTGTCATCATTTCTCTGAGGTTAATTTAGGTTCAGGCAGCTATTTAGAAATAAGTGAATACTTTTAAAAGTAGAACTTTTTTGCTGGTATCTGTCGGTAAATGAGTTGTTTAAAGCTAGGTAAATGTTTTAATAATGAGGTGAATATGTTTCGAAGTTGTTCGATTGTGTAATTTTTATCACACATTGCTGTGAAAATGGAATGGATCGAAGAAATGCATTAGGCTCTGCTGTCGGAATAAAAATGAGTGTGTTTATCAAATTTCTTTACCTGAGGTCTATTCCTGAGGGATTTAGTGCCGGTAAGTTGTTGTTAAATTAGGGAGTTTGTTTAAAAATCAGTTAGATAGAGGAAGCTTGTTTTAGACGAATCCAATGAAATTAGCTTTTGTTTTTGGCTATTTAATATTAAATATTTTAATTTTAAATAAATTTTATCGGTTGATTTTGGCTTGCTTCAGCTTGTTTGCTTAATAATATTGAGATAATTATAAGTTTTAAGTTAAAAGACTTAACTTCAGTTTCTTAGACCAAACTCATGAATAAACGCGTACTCATTATGGGTGGAGGGGTTGCCGGGATGAGTGCTGCCCATGAACTCATCGAAAGGGGATTCAGTGTCCTGGTGCTGGAAAAGAATAAAATGCTTCCGGGAGGGAAGGCCCGGAGTATCCCGGTTCCGGACTCTGCCAGTACCGGAAAACAGGAGTTGCCGGGTGAGCATGGATTTCGTTTCTTTCCGGGTTTCTACCGCCATATTATCCATACGATGGACAGGATACCTTATCCTGATATTCATTCCAATGCAAAAGTGAGTGGGAATCTGGTGGCCTGCCCGAATATGATGATGACCCGGATGGGCAAGCTTCCTATAGTACTCCCTTCACATCTGCCCAGGTCTTTAAAGGACTTGAAAGAAATGCTGAAAACACTTCAGGGGATAGAGACGGGACTGACTAAAGCAGAAACTGAGTTGATTGCGCGTAAGCTTTGGCAGTTGCTGACAAGTTGCCGGGAACGCAGAATCGATGAATACGAACGGACGGGCTGGTGGGAATTTACGGAGGCAGCAGTAAATAGCGAGAATTACCGAACGGTTTTTGTCGAGGGGCTTACGCGTACTTTGGTCGCGGCTAAAGCAGAAACATGTAATACCAAAACCAACGGGGATGTGCTCATCCAGATGATGCTCTGTATCACCAATCCCAGAATCGAAAATGACCGTATCCTGAACGGGCCGACAAATGAAAAATGGCTTTTTCCCTGGTTAGCCTATCTGCAGAGTAAAGGCGTTGATTATCGGTTTGGTGCCGAAGTAACAAAAATTGAAACCAGCGGAAGGCTGGTGTGTGGGGTGAGGGCGAAAGTAAACAATACAGAAGAGCAGTTCCAGGCTGATTATTACCTGTGTGCGATGCCTGTGGAACGGGCTGCCCTGATTACCAATACCCCTGCGATGCTGTCCCTGGACCCAAATCTTTCCTTCATCAGCAAGCTTGCGCCTTCAGTGGCATGGATGAACGGGATGCAGTTTTTTCTTCGACATGATGTACCGATTGTAAAAGGACATATCATTCTTGCAGACACACCCTGGGCACTTACGGCTATATCCCAGGTGCAATTTTGGGATGTTGATATTTCAGATTACGGAAAAGGGGATGTCAGAGGTATAATTTCTGTTGATGTATCCAACTGGGAAAACAAGGGAATTATTTTTAAACTTCCGGCAAAAGAGTGTTCAAGGGAGGAGGCATTAACGGAAGTCTGGGAGCAGATGAAGATGTCTTTCAATGTCGAGGAGGAATTAATTCGTGATGAAGACCTGATAATGGGGTATGTGGATGAAAGTATTGTGTTTTCGGAGGTCCTTTTGCGACTGGCCAAATCAGGAAAAAGATCTGATCCCAAAACAGGCGGATCCCGGTCGTTTCCTGGTTATGGCAACAACAGGGTTACCAGTAATGAAGAGCCTTTATTAGTTAATGAAATCAATACATGGTCCATCAGAAGTGATTCCAGGACAGCCATTGGGAATTTTTTCCTTGCAGCGGATTACGTCAGGACTTTTACAGACCTGGCCACAATGGAAGGGGCAAACGAGGCCGCAAGAAGGGCTGTCAACAATATTATAGAACATAGTGGTACAAGGGCGGAATTTTGCGGGGTATGGGATCTTCATGAGCCTAAATGGCTATTGTATTATCAGTGGAAAGACCGGAAGCGGTTCCGTCAGGGGCTTCCTTGGAAATTGAAAGAACCATGGTTTGGGCCTGTTTTTAATTTCTTTTTAAACATACTTCGGAAACTTAAACTCATATAATATGTTTAAACGTATCTTCCTTTATCTTATTCCCCGGCATGCAGCGGAAAATCCCGATTTGCTCCGTCGGTATCGGCTGATCTTGAGCATCATCATGATCACTGTGGTCTTTGATTTTGATTATGCCTTTACTACCATAAGTATAGGTATGAAAGCGGGTACGACCATGCTTTTTATTGCAGCAACGATACATCTTTTGCTTATTTATGCGGTGAAGAAAAATGTTAACCTGCAGGTTGTCAGTAATATATATATATTAACCGGGGTGTCCGCAATTGTCGTTTCTATCGTCCATTCCGGAGGTTTTTCCTCACCTGTGCTGCCATGGCTTGCCACCTCTCCGGTAATGGCCTTGCTTATGGGAGGGCGCCGGACAGGTATTGCCTGGCTGGTTGTCAATACCTTGTTGATCCTGTTTTTTGCATTTTCGATTAAGATGGGGATCCGTTTTCCGATAAATTACAACCTGGGGTGGAGAGATAATTTGAGCCTGAATTGTGTATTGGGACTGATCATGATCATATTTTTTGTTTCACTCGTTTTCGAAAACGGGAAAAATGCGGCCATTAAACGCCTTGAAGTAAAAAGCCTCCTTTTAGCAGAGGAAAAAAAGAAAAACGCCCTTTATCAAATTTCCCAGGAAATCCATGATGGGGTAGGCCAGACGCTTTCGATCATTAAGCTCAATCTGCACCTGCTGGACAGCAGGCCGGAACAGATGCCTCCTGATAATGTCAAGGAAACGCTCGCGTTAGCGGGGAAGGCGATTCAGGACCTGCGCAACATATCAAACAATCTTTATGCGGAAAACCTCAGTGAATTTGATCTTGGAAATGCAATACTCGAAGATATCGACCATATCAGGAAAATAGGGACGATAAAAGCGTCTGTGATCATTACAGGAACCCCTTATTTACTGGATGCAAGGACAGCATTTATCCTTTATCGGGTATCAAGGGAGGCAATGAATAATGCCCTGAAACACAGTGGCGCATCAAGCATAGAAGTTGAAATGGATTTTAGTGATGAATTTTCACTTACCGTTTCAGATAATGGCTGCGGGATGGATACCACGTTTTCCGGTCATCCAGGTCAGGGGATGGTGAGTATGAGGGAGCGCATGCAGCTTTTGGGTGGATCATTTGAGGTAAGGCAGAATCCCTCGGGTGGAACACGCTTGACCGCAAGGATCCTTGCTGAGGGGATTGGAAGGGACCTTTTAAAAGTAGTATCATGATCAAAATAGGTATCGCTGATGATCATCTGTTATTTCTGAAGGCACTTTCGCTGCTGATAAATTCGATTCCCGGATTTACTGTGGTGATCCAGGCGCTCGACGGATCAATTATGATCCAGGAGCTCGAACATTCCGGGATCAAACCGGATATCATTTTACTTGACGTACGTATGCCGATCATGAACGGCCCTGAGACTGCCGCCGCTATAAAAAATAAATACCCGGATATAAAACTGGTCGCGCTTTCAATGAATGATGATGATACCTCGGTGATTGCGATGCTTAAGGCGGGCTGCTGTGCCTTTCTATTGAAGGATATACACCCTGATAAACTGCGTGATGCCCTGTCTGATGTACATGATCTTGGCTACTATAATGCTGATGCAATAAACAGGCACCTGAGGAATCTTATGGCAAGGGGCGAGACATCTCAAAAACTGTTGCTCTCGGATCGTGAAAAGGCTTTCTTAAAACTCGCCTGTAGCGACATGACCTATAAACAGATTGCATCGATTATGTGCCTTTCAGAAAAAACGATTGATGGTTACCGGGAGTCTATCTTTATAAAACTGAATGTGAAAAGCAGGGTAGGGATGGCATTGGAAGCCATCAGGCATAATCTTGTTGCCATATAATCAGTCTGGCTTCGTGAAAAACAGGAAATTTCCGGTATGATTTAGGGGGAATTTCCTGTGGACTGGTCTGTTATGCTGCCATACTTTTGGGTCAAATGATCCAATCATGTTTAAACATAACCAATCAAAAAAAACAGACCGAAATGGTTTCTGGCTGTTTGGGCTTATTGTACTTACGATAGCCCTTTTATTTTTGTTCCCCTGCTTAAGAGATACAAAGATTCCCAGGATTGATGCAAAGATATTTGCTGGCCTTTCACTGCAGGTTATTTCCCTATTGGTTACCTGGTGCGTATTCTGGCTGATCATTAAAATCTTCGGTAAGACTAACTTTAAAGAAGGGGCAATGAACTTTCTCATCGGCGACGATGGAACATACAGCCTTGGGCGACTCCAGGCTCTTGTCTGGGCTGTGGTTATTATCTCTGTACAGCTTTCTGAGCTTTTCGCGCTCACTTTTAATAAAGGGGGAAACCTTTTTCATCTTTATCAGCCGGTATTTTCCGAATCTGCCATGTGGCTGCTCGGACTTAGCCTTTCGAGCTATATTGCGGTAAAACAGATTACCCTTGACAAGGCCGCAAAGGCACCCCGTTCCTGGAACTATCATACGGAGAAAGGTAAATGGGAAGATATCCTGATGGGAGAAAACGGACTTGATTTCAGCAGGTGTCAAATGTTGCTATGGACAATTCTTGCAATTGCCGTCTTTCTCTCCAAATCTTACCTGTTCAACCAGGAACTGCTTTTCTCCAACATCGAAGGGGTCAATAAGGTCTACAATAACTTTTTTGAAGAGTATAACCAGAAACTGCTCCCTTCGCAGGGTGCAGAGGTCTTTGTCCCTTATTTGCCCTGGTCTTTCGTGGTATTGATGGGCCTGAGCCAGGGTGCATACATTGCTAAAAAGCTTGTTCCGACTTTTAAGTGGGAGGAGGTCAAAGCCTTGAAAATGAATGACCTCAACAGCAGGTTGAAGGAAATAGAAGATCAAAAAGAAGATCTGGCGGAAATCCTGGCGATGAGTGCCAAAGGCGTCACCCAATTAGACCTTTTAAGCAAAGAAAAAATAGAAAGTAAAATAACCATTCTTTCTGACCAGGCAAATAAGATTGCCAGTGAAATTAGTGAAATCGAAGGTCTGTTAAATCAATAAGCTTATGAAAAAGATAGCAGTTCTGGTTGGCCTGGGAGATTATTACCAATTTACAGTCAATGGAAATATCAAACTGAAATTCGTTGAGCAAAATGTGAAAAGTTTGATGGCGAATCTGGTAAGTAGGGGCTGGGAGGTTCCATTTCCCATATTTGATGAACTGGCTACTAAAGCGCATATCATCGCTAAACTTACTGAAGCCCTTGAACAACTCGGTGAAGATGGCCATCTGATTTTTTTCTATAGCGGACATGCGGCCAAGCTCCTCAACAGTACTCAAGCCAGAAATGATGAGGTTTATTTTGTAACCAGTAATCCCAGGCTCACGGTAAACCCTCCGGCTCCGTTCGATACTTTTTTTAACGAAAGGGATTACATAGATTTTGTCAAACGGTTTAAGGATGTGGCCGGCAAAGGTCATTTGATCACTATTCTTGATTGCTGCTTTGCCTATGGCATTGTAGACGCAATCTTAGATGATACCTTTTACCACTCTGTACTCTCCGCTTCTTCGGCGAATGCCTCCGCTCGGTTCCGGGAAAATAGTTTCTTTTTTTCGGCATTTTCCCAATCATGGCAGACAGATCTGGACAGTATGGATACTGCAATCGACCGGGTATTCAGAAGAAACGGCTGGAGGGGAAACTACATCATCAGACCCGCGAAAAATTTTAAGAACTATATAATATAAACTGATATGAAAACGAAACACTTTAGCCCTCTGTTATCTGTTCTGATATTAATCAGCGGATACTGTGCTGCGCAAAACGGCAAAAATGAATATGAGAGTAAAAGACTGGAATGCAGTTTGAATTCTGTGTCCTCCAAAGAACTGGTTGCCTCGCTTAATGAAAGTGATGAATCAGCTTATGCAAAATTGAAGGAAATCTTCGGTAAATCAAGCGTGCTCTCTAATGATAACACCTTGGCGAATGCTCAGATAAGTCCTTTTGCCAAAGAGATTGAAAAAACCATGGAGGAGATAAATATGGGAAAAAATGCCGCTGTTCTGGTGGTCTACCGGAAAATTACGGTAACGCTCAGTGGTGAGTACGCTGCGGACTATACCACGCTCAACACCATCTATGGTCACCGGGAAAAAAAGGATGGTAAACTGACCAGCTACCTTCTGTCCACTAAAAAGGTTTATATTGTTTTGATAGACGTTGATGATGCCGTTTACGAAAATGATGACCTCAAAAAAGACAAGAAGCTTTCCCTCGCCTCGGTGAAGATTAAGTATAAAACCGGGAGATTTGAACAGAGTTGGAAGGATTTGATGGATGTGGGGACTATGAGCACACAGACCATCAATACCCTGAGCCTGACATTGATCAAGGTTGCACCCGAGCGCATAAAAGATCCATGCGATGTCATTTTAAGCCATTCCGCCTTTAAAGAAGATCAGGTGTATACCGTACATGAAAGCAATCTGGCAACCTTTCAGATTGGCGTTACCAACAGTAAAATAGCGGTAAGCAATATCTCTATCTCAGATGGGAATTTAACGGTAAAACCTAATGCTGATCAGACCAAGGACTGGAAAAGTAACGCTTATGCCTTGCTTGAAGTCCATGTGCCCAGGGATGTGGACAGATTTTATCCCCTTTGGAAATCCCTTTTTGATAACAAAGCTTACGAATCACCAAGGTCATTTGCGAGGTATTTATATGACAATACCTTATCCAGAATTGGAGTTTATGGAGGGTTAAAGCTTTCCAAAGATCCGCTATCAGGGCTTTATGCTGGCTTCAACTATGCAATAACGAATGATTTTGCAGTTAACCTGGGTTGGGTTTGGGTTAATGAATATGAGACGCAGGTAACAGACATTGGAGCCATAACTTCTGTCGATGATGCACTTAAATTTGCTAAAAGAAGATACGGTAAAGCCAATTTCTCTGTGGGTATCAGTTTTGCACCGGCCATTTTCGCCAAGAGCCTCGGCCTGAAAAGCAAATCTGCTGATTCGGGAAATTAACGATCGTGGTTATATGGTTGAATTCCTGCCATGAATTTTATTCAATGGCAGGATTCAACCATATGGGGATATTATCTTGGAGAGGAGGTTACCTGATTGCAAAATAAAACACTATTTCTGTTATCGAAATCAGCAAACATTAGATCATTGACATTATTCAAGCTGTGCTCGGTATCGTGGTTTAAATCAGATCTTTACTGCTCTAATATCATGTTCTGAATTAAATATCACCAATAGAATCCCTTTTTTTCCTGCTGATTGAATTTGCGCTGCACCATCTTCATCTGTCACCACTATTGTCATTTCAGATAGTTCGGGCAAGTAGGCTGCAAAATCAGTTGCGCCGCTAAAATCTAAATCAGTTAGTTCACTTATTGACTTGGCATCAGGGGCCTGCCATTCCTGCCGGATTATCGTATCGACAGCGATTAATCGTTCGGCAGTTTTATAAACTAGAATTGGTTCCAGAATGTTGTTCAAGAAAGACCTGTAAGCATCAGTATCTAGTGAAGAGGATACATCAATATAGATTTCTTTTGTTGCAGAGATATTGAAGTCAGTTTTGTTAAGACCCGGCACCTTGATGAGAAACGGAGGCGGCAGTCGTGTACTAATTGCATTTTTAAAAGCATCCGTAAAATCCATTTTTGTGTCAAGATCCGGCCTTACTAAACCAAAAAAGAATGAACGATCAGCATGGTCAAGTAGCATTCCCTCATGTACGGAACCATAATTTACCAAAAATACGTCGGCATATGGCAGGCCATTGGCGTAATCGTTAATCGCTTCTGTGAATTTCCGGCTACTTGGCTTACGGTATTGTTTCACTTCGACAACAGCCACGCAATTCTCAATAGCATTCTTATGCTTGTAAATTGTATAGTCCGGCTGAATGTTCGCGGTTCTGCTTTTGCTGCTGGGATTCTTCAATGGGCTTCTGACTTCAGACCAAAGCTCCATATTTCCCTGATTGGTTTCATAGGAAATTAACCTGGTTGCCGAGAAGCTGAGCGATAATAATCCATTGTTGTGATGAATACTAGAAGGATATTCTTCCAGCGTTTTGTCCATCAGGCTGAGGATCCATGCAGCATAAAGTTCATGTCTTTGTTTCCAGACCGGCAGGCTAAGCAGGTTCGCTAGTTCGGTCAGGAGTTCCTGCTGCTCATCTCTGCTGATGCTCGCTGTCGCCATGAAGGTGTTTAATTTCTCGGCCAGCTCATTACGTGCTGGTTCAATATTCAAAATTCCAGGGCTGAGGCGTTCTATAATCTCAAATATGGACTGTATCAGTAGGTAAGGCCAGTGATCATTAATTCCGATATAAAGTACATTTAGTGGCCAGCCTAAAATCCATTCCTCCTGAAAATCTAACTCTTCGGTCGTTTGGGACTTAGAATGTCCATAATTGTTGGCCCTAAAATATTCGTCTAATTCTGCCTGATGCCTGCCTATAACCAAGCAGGCATCAATAAAACTTCTTGCCATCTTATACAGGCGTGCCAATTCCTTGTCCAGTCTAACATTGCCAGTCAATGATAGCTGAGTGTTAACCTGGGTAATCAGGCCTTTTTCTCGGAAGTTTTTTATCACCTCGCTAACTGACGGATCAATATTTGGCCGGGGATACGGATAATTGTCTAATATCCTCAGCGCTTGCCATATATCCCGGTCGTGTAAGAAGTAATAGTTAACGATTCTGGATGCCCGTGTCAATTTTTTTATGGTTTCCCTGAAATGCTTTAGGTCGAATGCCAACTGGTCAGTTTGTGTTTTGCTGAAATCAAATTCTATCCTCAAATTTTTATTGGTTGTTTTAATTTCATGTCGCTCAAAAAACACACATAGGTCTGACATCATTTGTGAATAAGGCTGAAGCGTTTTAAATAAAGCAACGATAAACTGCTCAGAACTGATTTTGTGTTTGATCAGGTCTTTTTCTAACCCCGCTGTTGAGGGCTTAATTTTCAGATGAGTATACAAACCAGCTTCATCTTCGTTGCCTTTCAGAAAATCCTTATCATAAAATACAGGATCATTTCCTGCATTCTCTATTAGAAATTTCCAGATACTGCCGGCATCTTTCAGAATATCCGGCTCAGTAGATGTTTGCGTAGGTTTTGTGGCCATTGTCAAGGTTGTGTAGGTGTAATGTTGTTTTCTGCCAGCTCATCAAAAAGAAAGTAAGGACTGGCTTTAAAACGGAGGAAATCGGCTTTGAGTTTGGATTTTAAGGTATCTGCTTCTTCAGTCCATGACTGGTCAAATTTAACTTTTTTCCGCTCCAGTGAAATGATATATTCCAAAAGGTTCGCGCAGGTTGTGAACTGTCCGGTTGCGACAATCTTTTTAAGAATCTCGTTCCTGACCTGAGTTTCGTCAAACCAGAGCGTGGTGCCGGTTAAACGGGCTTCTTCGGCAATGCCACTAATCTGTTCCAGGCCCTCAACTAATAATTGTTTGTCTTCTTCTGTTGCTCCCCATTTCAGCCGTCCTTTATCGTTAATCCTGCTCTTCCTGGCAATCTGATTATGGCTGCTCAGTTCGTAAATAAAATTCGGTACGCGTCGGTCATCCCATCGGGTGTCATCATAAAACATCTTGAAGATCAACCTTCTTACCTGTTTTAAGTTTACATCCGAGACCATGGTCATCACCGAACTGATCCTGGATTTAATCATTTGCTCAAATACACTGAGCCGTGTAAGTTTCAAATATTTTACTAGCTTTTCGATAATGCTCACAGAGAAATTTCCTCTCAGGTTTAAATTGGCATAGAGGTACTGTTTTAAATCGAAGTCGTGTAGTCCCGTTAGCAAACTCTTTCCTGCCTTCGATCGCTTCGTCCATAGGAATAGACTGCACAAGGTGAGCAATATTGTGGAACCTATTGTTGCCGGAATACGCGCCCACTGATTTGGAATGAGGCATGCTGCAATAATTAAGACGACTGACCCCCATAAAGAAAGCACCAGGTAGAGATCTAATTCAGAAAGGGTCATTTTTATTGTCATCAGGTAATGGCCCAGGCTGCTATTACGCCAATCTCCTCCGTTTTGGATAGATGGTGTTTCATAACTATGCATGAAGTGACTTGCAACGTCTGTGACGATGATTAGGTCGAAGGGATTTGGGGAGGTTCTTTTGCGCCGCTTATTGTCAGCAAGCATTAACGTGTAAAGGCCCTGATTGTCAGTAATACCTCCGTCCATAAAGGCAACGGATTGTATATGTCCCTTTTCTTTTGAGTCTTCTTTTGCTGCCGGTGATGGTTCATAGGACAAGGGATGCTGCTCTTCATTATAGTTTTCATAGTAAAGTGCAGCACGCAGTTCTGTGGTAGTAAGTGACTGCTCTGGCGAATCCGAATAGCTGAAATCTTCCGGATAGATTATGGGCTCCTGGCCCATTGGAAAGCAAGAGGAGGCAGCAAGTACGTCGGCAAGTTTGATTTTCTTAAATGTTTCCAGCTGCTTAAAGTCGAACCACAAATAGTTATGGCCAATTATCTGTCTGCCGTCCTTCCTTCCGTCTGTTTGAAAACGGAAACTCAGTCCTCTGTAAAATTCTGTGGTGTTAAAACAGACTTCCATTTTCTTTCTGTGTGTTTTTTGAAAGAAAACCCCCATGGTCTGTTGGTCAAAAAGCATTTTGTCATAAACCTTTGCGAAAGCATTAATCAGGTTTCTTTGCTTCTCTGCGCCGGGCTTATTCCATTTGTTGTCGTCATTCAGGATTTTTAATACCATTTCTAAAAGCCTGTCACCTTCAAGATTAAAGAGTAGATTGCGATAAAAGCTCAAAAAGTCCTTGCCCTGGTGCAAGCCTGCAGTGTACAACAAAGCGGTGATGGTACCTCCTGAAGCAGATGAAATAAAACTGATGCGGTCCGCTATTGGTTTATCTTCTATTGTCAGGTGATTCAGGTAACTTAGTGCACCAAGTGAGAAGGATGCGGCTCTGAAACCGCCTCCTGAAAGTGCAACTCCTATGTTTTGAAAAGGATTAAATGAGATCTGACCCGGTGTCTTGTTTTCCATTAGTGATTATTTTCTTCGTTGCCTGCATTTTTTTAACTGCGCTGCCGTCAAACTATAATAGGCACGGCTGAAAGTTTCTTCCCTTTTTATTAGACGTCATGACATAACCACGGACGTATACATTTGGATAGCATGGACCGGAGACTTGGAAAGACTTTTTGTTTTTAGTCATTTCTTTGAGGTTAATTTATATCCAGCTCTGGATATGATAAGTAGTTGGTGGGTTCGGAAGTAGCTTGTTATTTATTTGTATCTATCAATAGCTGAGTTGTTTGAATATAAATAAATATTTTAACAATCAGATAAAAATATTTCAAAACTGTTCGATTGTGTAATTTTTATCACACTTTTTCGTGAAATGGAATCAATCGAAAGCGTCCGTATGCAATTAATCCTGTCATTAATCCATATCAAAGCCCTGGAGCTAAAACTTTACCGCTAAAAGCTTGTGCTTTTTAGTTTAGCGCATAATCCGGGAGTATAAAACCGTATCGGTATTCCGCAACTTGCGGAAAAATGCAACAGTGTGATGCGCGGTGTTTATTTGTAAGTTGTTGTAAATCAAATGTGTGTCAAAATAACTGTAGTTAGGCATTATTATGTAGCCTACTCAAAACATAAATAACTAGAATATTTAGTTGAACTTTAATATGGTAATTATGAAAAAGATCATTTTATCAGCAGCAATTTTAGCTGTAGCAGGATTAACCTCAGTAAAAGCAAGCGAAATCAAAAATCCAGTGATGATTAGTGTTCATCAGGATAGTACAACAAAAACTCCTGTAGAATTAAAAGATCTTCCGGAACCGGTGCAAAAAACTCTGCAGTCAGATGCGGTTAAAGAATGGACTCCAACAGTGGCATTTCTGGTAACAAATGCAGATAAATCTACTTACTATCAAGTTGATGTTAAAAAAGAAACAGAAACTGGTTCTTTGAAAATCGACAAGGACGGTAAAGTAATTCAATAAGATTTCATCTTAGTCAGAACCCCTGAATCGTTCTGATAAAATATAATCACAATTGCCTTAGTGATTAAAAAGGGCTGATTGATGATTGAAGAGGGCTGCTTTTTAAGCGGCCTTTTTTATAAAACTCTAATTCCGGTCATTTTGGATGGCTGATCGTCGATTTTCAGTAACAGTTTAATGTTTAGTTGTGTACCGTTAGTGTAGGGCTTCAATAAATAGATGGTGTAAGGTTTATTCATTGCCTTTAGATTCCATTTAGGTATGTGATCAGGTAGCTGGTTCCATGCCTATTAATTTTCGATATTTCTGCTGTTTATTTTATATTTTTTGCTAAAAATATTAGTAATTTTGTGGTCCAATTTTTACGTATGGAAACACCGATATTAGATGAAAAGTACTATTTCAAGCCCTCAGTGCCTGTTAATGAAATGCCTGGGGATGGCAGTCTTGTAATTAATACCAGTGTAAATCCGGAAGAAAAGTATGTGATTAATGTTGCTGAATATCGTACGCTGCGGAATGCGATAATAAAGCATCTTTTGACTTTTTATGACCGGGTGGATTACTGTGATGCGGGAGATATCAATACTTACTTATCTATCAGGGGTTATAAAGGTTATCAACTGTTCACCTATGTGTTTTATGTTGAGGAATGGCACTGTTACCAGCTTACGGGTGTGTTTCAGGAGATGATGACGCAATATTTAGCCTGGGGAATGGCTGATTATCATCGTAACGACTCTGGCAGGTTATTCCAGCGGCTTAAAACGACACATCCTGTTACTCAATATTCGGTATTTAGGGATGAAGGGGATCAAGTTTAAAGCTGCTTATGGTGATAAGGGTAGGGTGGCTGTGATTAGTCAGGGCAGCTTGAATGGTATTCATATTTATGTTAATGGCTATTACCGGTATTAGGGGTAAATGGGTAGTGCTTTGGAGGCAGCCAACTGAGAAAAGTGTGACCAGGATCGTTACGGTCTCGATGATGCTGAGGCAGTATTGGACAGATTGCGCGATGCGGGATGGATGGAATGAGAGGGGACTTAAGGCTGTTTCATTTCTTCAATGATCTCCAGCAGTCTGTCTAATCTCCATCTTACCGGTTCTTTAATCCGTTCGTGCGTTCCTGTGCGAAGGATTGTTATTTGTTTATCCAGAAATATATGCACATCTGGAATGGTGGAGCCTTTTACTAATTCAATGGGTCCCTCTGGTAATTCAATTCCGTGAAATGCTGCCTGGTAGTCTTCTGCTGTGATGTATCCCTTACTCATGAGGCGAAGATATGGAATGAAGCGCGGGCTTTAATGATTTTGAGTGATGAAATTTGAAGAAACAGCGTTTTTGGAAAGCGGTCGTTGCGTTTTTTGATGTTTCAGCTTTTTATTTTCTAGGGTTTGGGGTCCTCTGGTCCAGGTTCTGCTTTTTCCTGCCATTGCTGCTGCTAGTCGACGGGATCAGAGGTGTTTTTAAGGGTTCTGGATTCCAGGAGTTCGATCAGGGCCTTTGCGGCGGGTCCTGCTGAAAGGGGGTTTTGCCCGGTGATCAGCAGGCCGTCTGTTTCAACATGAGGGAGAAAGGGTACCAGGGCTGTTTCTACTTTTGCGCCCAGTTCTTCCAGTTTGGTTTGGAGCAGGTAAGGGACGTTGTGGCTGCGTCCGACCAGGGTTTCTTCGGTGTTGCTGAAGGCGGAGAGGACCTTTCCTTTTAAAAAGCCGGGTCTTTGCTGTTCTGCGCTGATCAATGCGGCGGGGCCGTGACATACTGCTGCTACCGGTTTCCCTGCGTCCAGAAAGTCATGGATCAGAATTCCGCTGTTGTTGTTGGTCGCAAGGTCCCAGATGGGGCCATGTCCGCCGGGATAAAATACAGCATCAAACGCGGTGTGTTTGATCTGGTCCAGTACGGTGGTTTGACTGAAATCGGCTTTTGCCTGCTCGTCGTCCCGAAACCTGCGGTTGGAACCGGTGATGTTTTCAGTGAGTTCGCTCATGGGGTCAACCGGTGGTCTGCCGCCTTTGGGGCTGGTCAGGGTGATGGTGTATCCTGCATCTATAAATTCATAGTAGGGGTCGGTGAATTCGCCGAGCCATACTCCGGTTTTGCTGTCGGTATTTTCCATCTCGCTGTGGGAGCTCAGGACCATTAGAATGTTTTTCATATTGTTTTATTTGATGTCATCCGGACCGACTTCATTGCCTTCCTCGTCTATTTGCTGGTGTTTGTCCCTTTGGTGTTTTTGGTGTCGTTTGATTGCGGTTTCTTTGTTTGCTCGCTGGCATCTTGTGCCTGCTCGTCTTTTTCTTTAGGGTCTGTCATAATCGTTGAGTTTAATTCCTAAAGGATAACAATGCTGGGGGCGAATGGTTCGGAAAAATTGAATTTGGCGCAGATCCTGGTTTTTATCGGCCGGTGTGATGCAGGCTTTTTAGTGCTTCTTTGATGACTGCCAGCGCCTCGGTTCTCAGGCTGGGGTTGCCCCTGGTCATGACCTTGATCAGTGACTGGCTTTCTTTTAAATAAACAGGTGCGAATGGGGTGTCAATTGCCATCGATTTGTCGAAATAATGTGCTTGGAAAGTAAGCATTTCCGCTGCTGAAAGGCGGTTCATAAAAGCGTCACCTTTGCCTGATTGAAGAAATGCCGCCATCTGTTTAAACCACAAGTTGGCCTTCTCTATCCGTATTTTGTCTTGCTCGCTTATAGATACACCAAGGCTCCAATCCGTTACTTTGTAAGGTACTGCAGCCTGAAAAACACCCTCAGCTTTTAATTGGTTTTTCAACTTGGATTGCCATAAAGTATCCAGTCCGCCCAATTGCTGCACGGACACCTCAATCTGTTTTTCTTGTGCATACTTGTGCTGCTTTACAACCCGGATTTTTTGCGTGCCGCTCGATTGTATCGCACTATTTACAGGAAATTTGATTCTCCCCGATATGATACTGCTCATTAAGGGGATATCGTTTATAAATACCCGATAAGGTGTTTCGGCAGTAACTGTTACCTGGTACTCAGGTTTATTTTTAGGTGGATTCAAGCTACTGAAATCAGTTTTTTTTAGAGAACCGGTAGACTGGGCACAGACATGGGTAGAAACCATAAGCGTAAATGCCACGGATAGAAATGCTTTCATGAGTGGGATTTCATGTTATAATTGAATGGGGTTGTATGCTGAAATTCTGTCCACAATTTCTTCGGGGGACAATTGGTCGTATGCCGGTTCAAAGAAATAATTGCTTGCATTAGGGTCTATCACATTATCCAGGAACTGGCTTAAAAATTCGTCGTTTTCTTTTTCAGTTTTTCCCTCTGCATTCCTAATCTTGTTAGCTAACAGTATGAGTTCATCGCGGTTTAGTGCCATATTGAATTTGGTTTAGTGTCTTGTTTAATTACTTCACAGGCGAGATTAAAAATATTCTTTAATTACTGGTAGTGATGCTTCACCCTTCGCATCAAACAGCAGCTTGCCACAGTCCTGGCATACGTCATCTACGAGTAATTCCCCACGCTTCAACTGCCACATGTTCATACTGCCACAGGTACAGTATACTGTATACAATACCTCTCCGGAACTGGTGCCGAATTCCCTAAATTTCCAGAATTCATCAGACTGTTTTTTCAGTATCCCAGCTATGTTTTTAGCAACCCCGCTCGTATTTATAATAGTATTTTTAATTTTCAAATATAAATGCGTTTGACTTTATTGAAAGACTTCACGATATTGCTTATAGATAAACCACTTCTTGTATATGCACGAACAGCTTTTTGATTATATCAACCGCTATAGCAAACAAACACTGTCTGAACAAGAGATGTCGATCATAACCTCTGTGATGGAACCTAAGCGTCTGCGCAAAAAACAGTATTTTTTAGAAGAAGGTGAGATTTGTGCCAATACAGGATTCATCGTGAAAGGCGCAACCCGTCAATACAGTCTGGATGAAGAAGGAAATGAGCACATCATGCAGCTGGCCATTGAAAACTGGTGGATCGTTGACCGAAACAGTTTTATGAACCAGGTGCCTTCGGCTTACTTTATAGAGGCCTGGGAAGATTGCGAACTTTTGCTATTGCCGCGTGCCAAACTTGATACCTTGCTTTCGATACCGGCCATCAACACGATGTTCTGGCAGATGAGTGAGAATAATCACATTGCAGCACAGAAACGGTTGGACGATACAATCAGCCTTTCCGCCATTAAACGTTATGAAAATTTTCAGCGGCTTTACCCGCAAATCATCCAGCGGTTTCCTTCGCACCAGATCGCTTCCTATTTAGGTGTCTCCCGGGAAACGCTCAGCCGGGCGCGTTCGAGATCGGTACGCTGAGCAATAGGCTACTAACAGGAGCGTGACTTTCGTCACGCATCTTTTGTGACAAACGTCATCGTTCTGCCTTCATTCATGAGGGTACTTTTGCTTTGTAAATTTTATTCATTTATTTAAAAAACAAAGCATATGAAAAAGTTCAAGATCGAAGACACCGTAATTTTACTGATCGATCATCAGGAAGGAACCATCAATTTTTCAGCTAACCGTCCGCATGAGGTGATCATATCCCGTGCCCGCACGCTGGCAAGATTAGCCAAAGAGCTTAACATGCCGGTTGTGTTAACTTCCAGTCAGGAAGATATGCAGCAAGGCCCGCTGTTAAAAGACCTTCAGGAGATCTTACCGGAACAATTTGCCAAACGCGTGAAACGTGAAGGCATCACCAACGCATGGGATGATGAGAATTTCAGGGCAGCTGTTCGTCAGGCTGCTGATGGCAGAAAGAATATCGTCATGGCTGGTTTAACTAATGACGTGTGTATCGTATGGCCGGCAATAGATATGCAGGAAGAGGGTTTTGAGGTACAAGTGGTAATAGACGGAGGCGGCTCACCGACCGAGATCGCGGAAGACGTGGCACGCAAAACCTGGGAGGCTAACGGCGTACGTACCACTACTATCAGCCAATTCATTTCAGAATTGATCGGCAGCTGGGCATCACCCGAAGGCGAGATTGCCAAGCCTATCGTTATCGATGAGGTTTATTCACTATTGTTCAAATAATCATTTGCAGTGCCGGTTTACCGGCGCTGCTTTATCTCAAAACTATGATACAACAGTTCAAAAGCAGCGACTTCCGCGGGAACGGCCCTATTCAGGCGCTATATCCGGGTTTGGTGGTGGGTACTGCTGATACCGGCATCGGTAGCATTGGCCGGATCGACCATGCTACATTTAAAGGTAAACATCATATCGCCATGCACCCGCACGTCAACGACGAGATCCTTTCTTATTTCAGAAGTGGTAAAGTTGTGCACCGGGACTCTGAAGGTTTTCATGAGTCCATCGGCGCAAACCGCCTGATGCTCATGAAAGCGGGAAGGATGTTCCAGCACGAAGAAGACATAGACGGACAAACGGAACCACATGAGGGACTACAGATATTCATCCGTCCCGGTGTGAAAGATTTAAAGCCGGAAGTAGTGTTTCAGGACCTTGACAAAATATATAGTGATGATCAATGGCGGTTACTTGCTTCGACTGCAAAGAACACCGTTTTTCAATTCAGTAGTCAGACCTGGATCTATGATGTCCGTTTATCAGCAGGCAATTCAATAGGTCTGCCGGTCCTTCCCGTCGAAGGTCTTACGCAGCTACTCTATGTTTTCAAGGGTGATGTAACGGTGAATAAAACATTCCAATTAAAACATAAAGAAGGCTTGATCATTAGGGATGAGGAAATTGCCATTCAAACCTTGCAAGGTGCAGAGCTGGTTTTATTCGTAACTGATGAGAACACGACGATATTCAAGGAAGGGATGTATAGCGGGAATCAGCTTCGTTAAGCTTCAAAGTTACCATGAACCTTAATGCAGCCGTACCAAACTAAACGTATTTTGCAGGCCGATGCACTATTTTGCCAACCTGAAGGATGAAAATTTCATTGGGGACAAGTATGAAATGGTTTTTGACATTCGTAACTCGGCGGGGCGAATCGAATACAAGAGGGAGATGTCTTCAAACCGCTTTAAAACGGCCCCTGTCAGCAAACCAAAGCATATACCCCCAGCCAAATCTGCGGAAACCTTTTTTGTCTCTATTTTCACAACATCGAAGGTCAGGAATTAAATGTTCCTGCCGGCGGAGACATTGATCTGATAAAAGAATGGGTGCTGGTCATTATTGGCGCGCAGGAATTTACAAACTGCCTGGAAAATGCGCTGAAATCCAAAAGCCTTGATTTTGAGGGGAGGTGTGTCACATATACCAATTTTTCGAAATATGACGGTAAGAAATCTCAATTTATGAAAGACATATGGTTTGCCCATCAGAAAGAATACAGATTCTGGATCGATTATCCTTCCCTGACAGATTTTTGCGTGGACATAGGGTCGATAGAGGGAATAGCCCGGCTGATGCGGTCTGAGGAACTGAAGTCAATGGGCTTTAAAAAAATCCGACCGGGATGAAAAGCCACTTTCAAAGGGCCTATGTGCTTAACTTGATCTCTTCCTACCGCGCAGGCCTTGGTACGGATCTGGATGCCACGTCCCTTGTCAGGCAACATGCAAGGAGTCTGATTAGCGCGCTTAAAACAGCTTCGGTAATCATGAAAGATAGATCCAGCAGGAATCACCTGCTGGATTTGTACGATCGTTTGTATGAGGTCATCTATAAGCCTTTAGTTGAAGCGAAACACAATGCCGCAAAATGATCCAAAGCGCCGTTAGGAAGGGCGCTTTGTTATTAACCTTTTGAAACTGCATTCCAGAACTAGTATTGGTATGTACATACAATCGTAGTCAAAAACATCGCTCTTGTAATGTAGATAATAGCTAAAATGGTCACTTTGAAATAGTGACCATTTTAAACCCTCAAGCGACTTACGTTCAATCGTAAGATAATAGGCTTATTTTCCTGTTAATAAAGCCGCCTCGGCGCCATCTTCAGCTTCATGTAGCTGATTCAAAAAATCAATGTATAATGGAACGCTTTTTTCTATCCAATCTTCCGAAGGGTTGTAGGCCATTCCGTAATAGGCAAAAAGGGGTCTGTAATCGGCTTTAACGTAACCAAATGTCAGTTCGAATGGACGGGTCATTTCTTCAAGAGAATATTTATAAGGACCTCCTTTCCGTACTTCATCTTCTTTAAGTCCTAATGAAATTGCGATTGCTATTTTTTTTCCGTTTAATTTATAGCCGCTTGTATTACCGTATGCCCAGCCATAGTTAAGCACCTCGTCCATCCATCTCTTTAATAATGCGGGGCCATGATACCAGTAGAAAGGAAACTGAAATATAATTCGGTCATGTTCTTCGATCAGTTTTTGTTCACCTTCAATATCAAATTTCTGGTCAGGATAAACCTCGTGTAGTTGGTGTATGTGATACTTTTCCGGGAATTTTTCCAATTCTTGAATCCATCTTTTATTTATTTTTGAATTTCTAATATCAGGATGGATGACGATAATTAATGTTTTCATTTATATATTCTATTGTGCCGCAAATTTGGTTCGGCAGAAAATTTGTCTGTTTGATTTACTTGACTGATTCTAGTGATTGCGCTGGATTGTTATCTTGATATTGATACAGAAAATCCAGGTACAGCGGAACGCTTTTTTCAACCCATTCTTCCGACGGGTTATAAGTCATTCCATAGTATGCAAAAAGGGGCCTGTAATCAGCTTTTAGATATTCAAATGTTAATTCGAAAGGTCGCGTCATTTCTTCCAGCGAATATTTATAAGTTGCGCCGGGCTGTACTTCCTCTTCCTTCAGGCCTAATGTTATTGCCAAAGCAAACTTTTTATCTCTTAATTTATGGCCACTTTGACTGCCATAGGCCCAGCCATGGGTAAAAACTTCGTCCATCCATTTTTTTAACAATGCCGGGCAATTGAACCAGTAGTAGGGGAATTGCAGGATAATGCGATCATGCTCCTCGATCAGTTTTTGTTCCGCAGCTATATCAAATTGCTGGGTAGGATAGATCTCATGTAACTGGTGCACATGAAACTGTTCTGGGAATTTTTCTAATTCTTTGACCCATCTTTTATTGATTACGGAATTTTGAATATCAGGATGGATAACGATGATTAATGTTTTCATTTTATAGTGAAATTGTGTACAAAAGTTTGGATGCGTATTTAGATCCTAGCGGACATGATCATTTCCAGCCGCCACCAAGCGAGCGGTAAAGTTCTGCTACAGCGCTTAGCTGCTGACGCTTTATGGAGGCCAGTTCCAGCTCGCTTTGTAATACATTACTTTGGGCGGTGATTACTTCCAGGTAGTTGGCTATTCCATTTTTAAACAATAAACTGGCATTGCCTGTGGTTTGTTGTAAAGTGCGTACGCGATTTGCAGCAATCTCCTGCCGTGATTTCAGTTTCTCGATTTTTACCAGCGCATCGGAGACTTCACCTACAGCATTGAGCACAGACTGCCGGAATTGCAGCACCACTTTTTCACGCTCAATTTTTGATACTTCATACTGAGTTTTTAGTTTTTTGCGATTTAAAACAGGTTGTAAAACACTTCCAGCCACTGTGCCGAACAGAGATGCCGGTATATTGAACCAGTTACTGGCTTTCAAAGTGTTTACCCCGGCCGCGGCTGTTATATTGAGTACCGGATACATGCTGGCTTTATTGAAACCTACGTTCGCATTCGCCACATTAAGTGCTAACTCGGCATGGTGTACATCGGGTCTGCGGCTTATCACTTCCGATGGCAAACCAGTAGGAATGCGTTCTGCAGGGTTAAGCTGCTTCAAACGCGTATTGCGCTCAATACGAGTAGGCAACGCTCCGCTGATAACGCGCAAGGCATTTTCCTGTACCGTGATGTTCTGCTCAAATTCCGGAATCAGCTGTTCAGCTGCCAGCTGCTGCGCTTCTGCCTGCTGAACAGCCAGAGAACTAACTTGTCCTGCTTGCATCTGCAACTTGATAATTTGTAGTGTACTGTCATTCAGTCTGAGGTTGCGCCGGGCAACATCCAGCTGCTCATCAAGCATTAATAAGTTGTAGTATCCTTGCGAAACAGATGACACAATATTGGTCTGGATCGCCTTCCGGGCTTCGGCTGTTTGCAGGTATTGTGCCAGGGCGGCTTTGCTTTGATTGCGGATTTTGCCCCAGATATCTGCCTCCCATGACAGGGAAAGATTAGCGTTATAGTCTTCGATGTGGTTAGTGCCTAAAAACTGGCTCAAAGTAAAACCATTCAAGCTGTTGTCTGAGGGACGGTTGGTATTGGCAGAAACATTTAAACTGACCTGGGGTGTATGATTAAATTTGATTTGCTTAAACTGAAGTTTCGAGGATTCCATGTTTTTTAATGCGATCTGCATATCATAATTGTTTCTGATCGCACTATCAATCAGTTTTTGCAGGATCGCATCATTAAAAAAGTCTTTCCACTGCACCTCAGCAATGCTGCTGGTATCGGTTGTAGTTGCTGCATTTCTGAAGGCAACAGGCAACGCTGGTTTTGGTGTTTCCATTTTCCTGGAAACGTTGCAGGCACTTATGATCATTAATAAGGTTACTGCGCTTAATATCGTTTTCATCTGTTTGTAGTTTTTTTTTGTGATGAAACTATCAGACTATCTATCTCACTCCGATAATTAAAATCGTGATGGTTTCATTTGTTCCTCTTCGATGTTTGCCTACCCATGCCCCTCCGAATCCGGAGAAGGCAAGAGTATGGCAGGATATTATAATAATTCCGGTTCTAATTGTTTGATGGCATGCTCGTTGTCAGCTTTATCCGGATGTTTTTGAACTGGTTTACCGCTAACTTTCTCCTGCAGGTGCTGGAAGATGACGAACAGGACCGGGATAATGAACAGTCCTAATAACACACCGGATACCATGCCTCCTGCAGCCCCGACGCTGATCGAATGGTTACCCTGAGCAGATGGACCTGTGGCAATGCTCATCGGGAATAAACCAGCTACAAAAGCCAGTGAGGTCATGATGATCGGGCGGAGCCTTAGCTTCGCTGCCTCTATGGCCGCGTCGAATAGGGACAGACCGGCCTTTCTTCGCTGCACCGCGAATTCGACGATAAGGATCGCATTCTTAGCGAGCAAACCGACCAGCATAATCAGCGCTACCTGTACATAGATACTGTTGGAGATCCCAGTCAACCCAATAGCGACAAAGACACCGAATATCCCGGCAGGCAGAGATAAGATTACCGCCAGCGGAAGGATATAGCTTTCGTACTGTGCTGCCAGCAGGAAATAAACGAACACCAGGCACAGGATAAAGACCAAGGTGGACTGCCCTCCGGATGCAATCTCTTCTCGCGTCTGACCGGAAAATTCATAGGTGTATCCCTCTGGCAGCTGCTGAGCAGCCACTTCCTCCACCGCTTTGATGGCCGCACCTGAACTGAAACCAGGCTTTGGAATCGCATTGACTGAGATCGAGTTAAACATGTTATATCTTGATACAGTCTCCGAGCCATATACCCGGCTTAGTTTTACAAGCGTGTTCATCGGCACCATATCTCCGGCTTTGTTTTTAACGAAAACACGGTCTATAGCGGATGGGTCCGCACGGTCAGTAATATCCGCCTGTACCATCACCCTGTAATATTTACCAAAGCGGTTAAAATCTGATGCCTGGGCACTGCCGAAATATGCCTGCATGGTTTCCAGGATGTCTTTCACGTTGACACCCAACTGACCAGCTTTATCGTCATTAATTTCCATTTGCAATTGCGGGTAATCCGCTTTAAAGCTGGTAAAGGCTACACCAATTTCGGGGCGTTTCATCAATTCGGCAATAAATTGCTGGGAAATGCCACTGAACTTATCCAGTTTGCCACCTGTTTTATCCTGCAGCACAAGATCCAAAGCTTCCACGCTACTGAATCCGGGAACTGTTGGGAAACTGAAAACAAACGCACCTGCCCCGGTAATTTCACTCATTTTACCTCTTGCCTGGTCCATAATGGCATCAAGATTTTTCACCTCACCCCGCTCTTTGCTCGGTTTTAATAAAATGTAGATGATTCCTTTAGACGGACTCATCGAGTTGGTGAGCACATCAAAACCAGAAATGGCGGTTACAAAGCGTACAGCGTCTAATTTCTTTAAGGAAGTTTCTGCCTGCTTCATTACTTTTTGGGTGCCGTCAAGGGTTGTTCCCGAGGGGGTGTTTAACGCAATGGCGATAAATCCCTGATCTTCTGTGGGTATAAAGGCGGAGGGGGTAAACTTTATCATCACTACCGTAGCCACGGTCACCAGGGCTAAACCGGCCATACTGAGCCATTTATGATTAATCAGGAACCTTAAACCGCCCACATAACGATTGGTGATCGCATTAAAACTGCTGTTAAAGCCGATGAAAAACTTCTCTTTAAACCCTCTTTTAACCGTAACGCCTTCTTCATTTTGATGCGTACCATGGACATCTTTCAGGAACAAAGCGGCCAGTGCCGGACTTAAGGTCAAAGCATTTACAGCTGAGATGACGATAGCTATGGCCATCGTAAAGGCAAACTGCCGATAGAACAATCCTGTAGAACCTTCCATTGAACCTACTGGCACGAACACTGCTGCCATGACTAAAGTGATGGAGATGATCGCTCCGGAAATTTCATGCATGGCCTCATGGGTAGCCTCCTTAGGTCCCAGGCCCTTGTGCTCCATCTTGGCATGGACCGCCTCGACGACCACGATTGCATCATCCACCACAATACCAATGGCCAGGATCAGGGCAAACAGGGTCAATAAATTGATAGAGAACCCAAATATGTGCATGAAGAAGAAAGTGCCTAATATGGCTACTGGAACGGCAATAGCCGGGATCAAGGTCGAGCGGAAATCCTGCAGGAAAAGAAATACGACAACAAATACTAAAATAAAGGCTTCGATCAGCGTATCCTGTACCTGGGCAATGGATTCATCCAAAGCGATTTTAGTGCTAAAAAAGATCTGGTGTTTTATCCCTGCCGGAAAACTTTTAGAGGCCTTTTCCATTGCTTTTCTTACGGCAATCTGTGTTTCATTGGCGTTTGCACCTGATAACTGAAGAATACCCAGAACGACGCCCTTTTTGCCGCTTAAACGAGTGATACTGTTGTAAGAAAAGGTGCCCAGTTCTACTCTTGCAACATCTTTTAAGCGCAGTACTGAACCGTCTGCATTGGACCTGATCGCGATATTTTCATATTCTTCCGGCTTGGTCAGTTTGCCTTTGTATTTGATCACATATTCAAAGACTTCTTTACTGTGCTGGCCGAATTTACCCGGCGCTGCTTCCAGACTTTTATCCTGGATGGCCTGGGTTACTTCATTAGGGGTTACCTGGTGGGCAGACATCTGTGATGGATTTAACCAAACCCGCATAGAATAATCTTTCGATCCGCCATATATACTGGCCAAACCTACGCCTGGAATACGTTTTAGTTCAGGGAGAATGTTGATCTCGGCATAGTTGCCAACAAAAGTCTGGTCATACCTGGATTCATCTTCGGTATACAAACCGATACCCATCATAAAAGTAACATGTTGTTTGGAGGTGGTGATCCCTTGCTGAACCACTTCGGCAGGCAGATGACTCAAGGCCTGTGACACGCGGTTCTGAACGTTGATCGCTGCTTGGTCCGGGTCTGTACCCAGTTTAAAATAAACCGCGATTGATATGGTACCGTCGTTGCTGGCAGTAGAATTCATGTAGGTCATGTCTTCAACGCCGTTGATTGATTCTTCCAGTGATGGCGCTACCGAGCGCAATACGGTTTCGGCATTTGCTCCCGGATACAGCGCGCTGACTACTACTGAGGGAGGCGCAATGTCAGGGAACTGCTGTATGGGCAGCTTAATCAGGCTGATAACTCCGAGTATCACCAGTATAATGGAGATAACGGTGGCAAGGACTGGCCTTTGTATAAATATTTTGAACATGGTTGTATAGTTTATTTGTTAATTAATTGGGCAGCCATGCCGGTTGCTTTTTGAGGCTGGATCTCTTGTCCTTCCTGCAAGCGGTCCAGGCCGCTCAGCACAATCTGGTCACCAGGTTTCAAACCCTCATTGATCAGGTAATTTGTTCCGGTTTTCCCGATCACCGAAATCGGTGTTTTGGCAACTTTATTCCCTTTAACCAAGGCAAATACAAAGACCTTGTCTTGCATCTCTAGTGTTGCTGACTGCGGAACTAGAATCGTTTTGTCATGGGTCAGACCTAAGCGAAGCTTACCGGTATTTCCTGAGCGCAGATTCCCGCTTGAATTAGGAAAAGTAGCCCTTAATGTGATCGCGCCGGTACCTTTATCAAACTGACCGCTGATCATATCGATCTTTCCTTTAATTGGATATACGGAATTATCGGACAACAGCAATTCTACGGGTGGAAGTTGTTTAATTCTCTCAGCGGGGGTTTTCCCCGGATAGTTTTCGTTGAAGCGATTGAAATCATTTTCCGCCAGGGCAAAATAAACATGCACCTGATCGATGTCTGACAATTGGGTTAGGGGCGTCGGATCGGCAGGTGAAACCAGACTCCCCTGTTTTTTAGGGATCAGACCGATGTAGCCGCTCACTGTCGCCTTGACATTGGTATAACCTAAATTAATCTGGGCTGAGGCGACACTGGCTTTGGCCTGCTCGGCATTCGCTTTTGCGATCTGATGGGCGGCTTTTGCCGATTTAAGCTGGAATTCTGAAACAACTTTGTTTTCAACCAGCGGAGTAAGTTTTTCAACCTCCAGTTGCGCGTTTAAAATTGCAGCTTCGGCAGCTTGAAGGGTTGCTTTGGCGTTGTTTAAAGCCTCTTTGTAGGGCTGGGCATTGATTAGAAACAGGGTTTGCCCGGCAGATACATGTGCGCCTTCATTCACCAGTACGCTTTGAATGTATCCGCTCACCTGCGGACGCACGTCGATGTCAACAGTTCCCTGTATCGCAGCAGGATATTCAGCGAAAGTAGTTTCTGAACTCTCATTAACTGTAGTCACAGGTAACGCCGGCGGAGGTACAGCTGCGGATTGATCAGCTGAAGCGTTACAGCCGACTATACTGATGGCAATTATGACAGCTAACAGCAGGTGTCTGGACTGATTAAGCCGTTTTACGGCGTTAAGTGAATCAAAAAAATAATGGATAGTATTCATAATAATGTTTGTTTTAATGTTTATTTAAGGGAATTACGTGTGATAATTTTTAACAGCGTTAAATCATGGGGTAAAAAAAATCAACTGTTGATCGATAAGGTGATGCCCTTGATGGCGTCTTTTAGAATCTGTTGATTTAACTGGTCGGTTGTTCTTCCATTCAGGTGAACCAGGTTGATGGAAACCAGTCCGTGAATTACCGACCAATAGGTGTGGTATTTTAAGCATATGTTGTCCTCGGTAACCGGTTTTTTTTGGAACAGGGATTCGATGACCCCGGACAGTGTCGCATAGAGGTTGTCAATTTCTGGCAACTGGCTGTTATCGCTGCAGCTAACCATGTCTACCCCGTACATGAGCCGGTAAAATTCCTGGTGCGAAAAAGCGAAGTTCCAGTAAGCAACCCACATGGCCTCCATTTTCTCTTCTGCCTTTTGGTAGCGGTCACGTGCCTGCTGTATCTCCCTGGTCAAAATCTGGTAACCTCTTCTGGTTAACTCCAGTAAAATGCCTTCTTTGTTGGTGAAATATTCATAGATGATGGGTGCTGTATATTCAATCTGATCTGCAATTTTGCGCATGCTCAGCGCTTGCCAACCCTCAACCTGGGCAATGTGTAATGCAGCATTCAGAATGTTTGCCCTGGTCTCGTCTTTCAGACGAAGTATCCTTTCTTTACTTCCCATGACTTAAACGGGTTATGGGCCTAACAGCGAGGGTAGCTGTGGTCATTTTTGTTTTCATATTCTTGTTTGTTATTGATAAGCAAATTTACCCTGATTTAGTAGGGGACTATTTCACCTGAAGCTCAAAAACTATCGCGAAAAGTTCAGTAAGTGTTACGGAGAATGCGGGTGCACAATGGTCTGCCATCCTCTTAAGTGGTTGATGAAGCGTTCGCTAAGTCCCCCCTGGCGCAGGTATGCGGCCATCACCGGCAGTCTTGGGATTTCGTGCATCGGGTTTGCTTTGACCAGAAGCGGGAAGTCCCGCTGAATGATGCCTGCTCTGGCGACCAGCACAAAGTCGCATCCTTCCTCCAATAGCTCTGCGGCGCGCTGACCGCTGTAGATCTTACCGGCTGCGCCCAAGCGAACACCTTTACGGGGGATTTCCGTAAAGACGCTGAGCATGGTTTTTCCGCGAAATGCGCCCTCCCGAACGACCTGGGCTGAATCCCACAGTGCCAGGTCCAGGTAATCGATCAGTTCCCGGTCAAAAAATTCTGCTGTAACTTCCCTGAGCTCCTCGAGCACCAGTCCATACCGTTCGATCGATAGTCGCCAGCCAATTTGGAAATCAGGTCCGCAGGCCTTGCGAATGCCTTCAATAACCTCAACGGTTAGCCTTGCACGGTTCTCCAGGCTTCCTCCATATTTATCCTTGCGGTCATTCAGATAAGGTGACATGAATTCCGAAAGAATCCATCCGAAAGCGCCGTGTACGGCTACACCATCGAAGCCGGCCAATTGTGCTCTTTTTGCTGCAGTGATGAAGCTGTCGCGAATGCGCTCCACTTCCTTGGTAGTGATGGCCATGACTCCTGGCACAGTGTTGCTCGAAGCGGGAGCGGGCACGCCCCCCAGCAGCGGGTTGGCCCGGTGTCCGGCGTGGTGCAGCTGCACCGCAGACAATCCGCCGCCTTCACGGATAGCGGAAGCCATCCTGGTCAGGCCTGGCAAATGGTCGTCACTGTGAATACCGAGTTGGCGCGCAAACGCGATGCCTTCTGCTTCTACGGTTGTGGCGCAGGTCTGGATCAAGGCATAACCGCCCTGGCCAAGTTGCTCCATCCAGGTCTGATCGAACTCGGACGCGGTGCCGTCATACTCACTTTGCTGGTTGGTCAGTGGCGCCATCATAAAGCGGTTTCTCATTGCCGGCCCATGCAGCAGCGTGAGCGGCTTGAATAAATTAGATTCGGACATTTGATTTATCTTATTGAAATTGATATACGTTAGTGTTTGAATAAAGCAAAATTAGGTTGCCAGTTAGCGCGGCTGTTTCAGGTGAGGTTCAAAAACTATCGTAATAAGTTCATTTGACTGGAAGGTCTGTGTTTATTGATAGCAGCTTGATTGTTATTTTAGCTGAGCCTCCTGTTTAGATTTTATGTAGGTTGAGTGACAATACCAGCAGGTGTAGAGGTGCGGTTACATGGTAGAGGAGGAGTCATTTGCAGAAATACTCAGCGTACATACAGGGGCATTATTATTTTAACCTCAAAAAGACACTGCCTTAATCCCTGTTTCTATGAAAAAGATGTGGACAGACTGAGTATGCCGTCATTATGAGGTTAGTCTTTCTTTGGTCTATCAGAGAACCATTTCAGTTTAATATGGATAGGCTTATATTGATCTCGGAATTAGGCTGAACTGATCAGATTGCCACTCAGGTATATGAATTATTTTTAAGTCCGGGGTTTATCCTTTTTTAGATTCTTTTCGTTCCATGTGTTTTCCGGATTTGTTATCTGTAACACTATGTCCGGTATAGTTTAGTACTAGGGGACTATCTGCGAAAAAGTGACAAGACATTTGTTTTTTGCAATTATAAAAGCGACGCTAAGATCTTACATCCCTTCAATACGACAGATGCATCTCTACCTCACCCGGTCTTCGCTACGGCGAAACTTGAAAATGGAGAATATATTTTTAAAGGCACCGCGCTTGATCGCCTTAAAGCTTCTTTTTTTTTTGATAACCGTGGGTTTGGCTATGCCGGTGGTAAATTTCCCGATGCCCTGGAAATCAGGCTGGAAGACGGTATAATCAACATTATAGCTACCGATTCAGTAAAAAATGCTCAAGTGACCGGTGGCCCGTATACTAGGGACTTTATTGCTTATCAAAAATTCCAGTTTATGTTGCACAAGATGGTACTTTTTCTGCTTTACTTTTTGATGGCAATTATAAATTAACCAGCTTCATTTAAAAACGAGGTCAGCTTATGAGCAGTGGATTGAGCGAAATATAGCGTATGCCAAAGCCTATCCCAGATCATATTCAAGTATTGATGCACTCTCTAATTCAGTCACACCAGAAAATGGTTTAACTGAAATTAAGCAGGTATTTGACGCGATGGCTGAAGAAAATCCCAATTATATCGCTAACTATAAGAAGTATAAAGTTAAGGGCCTGGAAATACTGGGTGTAACATTAGATAAACTCCGGGAAAAAGATAAGTGGATGGAAGGCATTCGTAAGGATGGTCTTTTATGGCCTCAGGTAGGCAATCTGACTATTGGGAATCTGGATGTATCCAAATTGTATAATATCACTGCGATTCCACAAAACTATTTACTTGATCCGGGAGGTAGAATAATTGCGTCTGACCTACGCGGTGAAGAGTTGGGCAAAAAGCTTGCTGAAATTTTTGATAAATAGTTCAGTAACTAATTTTATCTAATATTAGTTTGCAGATGAGTGTCACTCAGCATTAGGAATACGCTTTAATCCAATGCTGTAACTGACTTTAGTTTAAAGGTCAGTTACGGCATTTTTTCGATGCAGGGAAGATCGTTGCGGATAACCGTCAGCAATTCACGGATCATTTTAGCCGTTGCTCCCCACGCCTTATGGCCATGTATTTCGTAGTAAGGTGTTAAGACCACATCGCCTGGTATCCGGATCTTGGCACAGCCTATGATCGTTGGATCAATAAAATAAGCCAGTTTCGCTTCAAGGATCTGCTGAACTTCCCGGGGGTCTGGCACCAGCTCAGGACGGTAGGGAATGTATCCGACAACCGGGAGGACAAGAAAATCGCTAGGACCTATGTAAATCTCGCTGAGTGTTCCTAAGATCTTTACATCTTCAGGGCGCAGTCCAATCTCTTCGTTCGCCTCACGCAGCGCAGTTTGAACGAGATCCTGATCTGTTTGTTCATATCTGCCTCCTGGGAAACCGACTTCGCCGGAATGAAATCCTTCATAGGAATTTCTTAAGATCAGGGGGATATAGATCTCATCATTGAATGGATAAAGCAGCAGTAGGACAGCGCTTTTCCGGGTTTGCTCTGTTGGCCGAACCCCGAGGTATGACGCTGTAAAAGCCTCCATCATCATATGAGCGGTTTCGCCGGGGAGGGGCTTTTTAAGATTCTGGGTAAGTTTTTCCTGGAACAAAGAAAAAAGGTCTGGCACATTCATATGTATCGTTTTTTTGTGTTTTTCACGGAATGATTTGTAAAGGTAAACCTTCTATGAAGGTCCAGCCTTTGTTAATTTCAGCATTCACAAGTGTCGCCTGAACAGGATTGCCCACTGTTTGGCGCTGTAACATTTGCACTGCTCAGCCAATTGTCGACAGTTACCTTCAAGCTGCGATAGTCCTGAAATCCGCGGGTGATCACTTTAACCGTTCCATTTTCCAAAGTGAGTAGTGTTGGAAATCCCTGAACGCCCAGCTGCCTGCTAAACTGAAAGCCGTGGTTTGTTTTTTGCTTCATTTCTTCGGAATGGAACCGATCCAGGAAGGTATTCTTTTCAATTCCCAGCTCTTCGGCCAGAGCTGCCAGCACAGTATCATTTGTAATATCCTTGCCGTCCACATAGAATGCCTTTTGCATCAGGCTCAAATAATCGAAGTCCTGTTTTGGTGACAATTCCTGCACGACGGTAAGGGCACGGCTTGAGGGTTCTGTATCATAGCGGAACGAGTCAGAAATGAACTTCATAGAATGGTCGAAAAACTGTCCGCTGCGCTGGTTTACATTTGTCCAGTGAAATGCCAGGAACTCTTTATAGTCTTGGTCGACAACTTGCTGGCTATACGGTGAAAAGCCGCCTGAGATAATTTGCAGGTCGATTTCCGGATAGTTCTCTTTTAATTTTTTTACAGCAGGACTAAAGCCATAGCACCATGAACACATCGGGTCTGTGAAATAAAACAGTTTCATCGCTGTATTTTTTTTAAGGGTTTCATAATTTCTATCTTTTTAATTATACAAATTTAGCGCTGTTATCAAGGAGTCCGTTTCCTCGAAAGGTCAGAAACTATCGTGTAAAGTTCAAGGAGTTTGGAAAGGCGGACAGGTAAAAATTATCCATGGGAATATCGCATTTGTCCATTGTTCATTACTTTAGAAATCTCGATATTTACCGGCCGTAACGGACCAAAGGCATGTGAATGGTAAATACTTCATTTGAGTCCACTGTTAAGCGATATTTGCTGAATATGAATGCAACTTATATATGATGATCGATCTTAATTGCAGTAGTATCATTAAGGAGAACCCAGAAGTTCTATCCTGGAACGAGGATATTTTTGTTCTGCATTACAGACAGCCTCAGGAAATCAGACTGGCAAATATGTATGTCCATATGAACCTGATCAGTATCGTGCTAAAAGGAATAAAAGAAATCCTTGACCATGGTAGCAAAATGATCGTTCCTGCGGGCGCTGGGTTTTTTATGAAAAAAGGTTCGTATCTGGTTACTGATAAAGTCGAAGATCCTGATGACGGTTATGAATCCATTATCATTTGTTTTTCAGACGCATGGCTGCGCTCGCAGGCTGAGAGTATTCTGGCATGCTCCAACGGAGCAACATCAGGCACTCAAGCATGCCGTGATATGGCTTTACTTCCAAAGGATGATATGATGAACATATTGACTTCGCAGCTGTTGTCCTGTTTTACGATGGATGCAGATCCCGAGCGTTTGCAGTCGTTCTTGCCTGTCAAAATCCGGGAATTGTTACAAGTGTTAGTCTCTGGTCCGGGAGGTCATCATTTTGAAACGCAGCTGCGCAGCCTGGATACCTTTATCGATCCAGACCTGATGCTGCTGATGCAAAGTCATTATAAGGAGAATATTTCACTGGAGCAGTACGCTTTCCTTGCCAATTGCAGCCTGTCTACCTTTAAGCGCAGATTCAATCAGACCTTCCGAATGAACCCAGGGAAATGGATCATGCAGCGCAGGCTGGAGGAGGCTTACCAGTTGCTGCGGTCAGAAATGAACATTACCCAGATTGCCTATGAGGTAGGCTTTGAAACCCCCGCACACTTTGTCGCATCTTTCCGTGAAAAATACGGTGATACGCCCAAACAGTTGCAACAAAAGCTGGTCAACCTATAGCGGGGACCTTAAGATGATATTTACATTGAGCCAGTAAAACGAATTAAAAAATCGTCCATGAGTTTGTAAAAAACATCCATTTTTCCCGGGCGGGAAACCAGCCATCTTTGACAGACAAGAATTTATAAATAAAAAATAAGAAAATGTCTGTTTCTGATTTATTCAAACCACTCACTTTGCTGCACGGCCCTGAAATGAGAAATCGTTTCATGATGGCGCCGCTGACCAGTCAGCAGAGCGAGCATGACGGAACTGCTTCTGAGTTCGATCAACTCTGGATTGAGCAACTTGCCGGGAGTGGTTATGCGTTAATACAAGCGGGTGCTTCTACTGTGGAAGCAGGGGGAATTGCCTTTGAGCGCCAGATGGGTATCCATAGCGATGTCCATTTACCGGGGCTTACCCGAATGGCGAGAGCTATCCGCGAGGGAGGTGCACTCTCCGCTGTGCAGTTACACCATGCTGGTCATCGTGCGGTACCGGAGGTGGGTGGTATTCCGGCTCCGGCTTCAGGTAAAACTCTGCAGGGTGTAAAGGCAATCACAACCGAAGAGGTGGAGCGAATCCGCGACAGCTTTATCACTGCCGCAAAAAGAGCGGACCAGGCCGGTTTCGATGGCATATCGGTACACGGTGCTTTCGGCTGGATACTTTCAGAATTCCTGTCTCCTAATTTAAACGACCGGACGGACAAGTATGGCGGCAGCGTGGAGAACCGGGCGCGTTTCACGCTTGAAGTTATCGAAGGTATTCGCCGGGCCTGTAGGCCTGATTTTCAAATAGGCTGGCGCTTGTCAATAGAACGCTACGGGCTGCGCCTGGAGGAACTGCGCGAGATCACTGCTGAGATCTTTGACCGGGAACTGATCGATTACCTGGATCTGGCATTGTGGGATTCGGCGCAGGTTGTCAGGGACGGAACGGCTAAAGGAAAGACCCTGCTGAGCGTTTTTACGGAAATCCCCCGTAAAGGTGTTCGCCTGGGCGCAGCCGGCAAGATCTACAGCGGTCAGCGCGCGGCAGAGCTGCTGGAGGAAGGTTGTGACTTTGTACTCATCGCAAGAGCAGGCATATTGCAACGGGATTTTCCGCTCCAGGTCAAAGCGAATCCAATGTACGAAAGCCCGGCAATGCCTGTCACGGCTGAATACCTGCGCGAGGGAGGACTAAGCGATCGATTTATTGAAACCATGCGGGGCTGGCAGACTTTTGTTCGTCCGGGTTCACGTTAATCGCACGACCGAAGTAAAAAGTCTCCATGAGATAGTAAAAATCATCCATTCTCCAGGTATCCGAATTACTACAACTTTGTACAATAAATAAATACTAATATGAAAAAAACAGCAATAATTATTCTTTCTGATCCCAAGGCTGGTTCAGAAGAAGCACTTGGACGCGTATTTAACGCTTTGGCATCGGCATATGAATTCAAACATGCAGATGAAGATGTAAAGATCATTTTTCAAGGCGCAGGAGTAAGATGGCCGGAGCAACTGGAGAAATCTGAGCATCCGGTTCATGGTCTTTATTCGGAAGTAAAAGATCACGTGCATGGTCTTTCCAAAGGCTGCGTTGCGGTGTTTGGTACTGAAGTTTCCGGTTATGATCTGTTAAACGATAATGAAGTACCGGGTACTCCTGGATTGCCAAGTTTCCTGAACCTGAGAAACGATGGTTACGACATTCTGATTTTTTAATCAGGTATTTGAACTGTCCTTTGCTTTCGGGCGAAGGACAGTTTTTAGTTTCAAGACCATGGGGAATTTTTTTAAGTAAATTTGTAAGACCATTATACGAGTTATGCAGGAAGAGTATCAATATTATATGGATCAGTGCTTGGAAATCGCTAGAGCAGCATTAACAGAGGGTAACCCGCCGGTAGGTGCGATCCTCGTTTTTGAAGGCAAGGTGATCGGCGAAGGACAGGAGGCTGGGAAATCAACCGGGGACATCACCAATCATGCAGAAATCCTGGCAATCCGCTCAGCGATCAAAAATGGCTATGCAGCACAACTGGCTTCGGCGCAAATGTATACGACGCATGAACCTTGTATTATGTGTTCCTATGTGATCCGCCACCATCATATACCAGAAATCGTATTTGGCACATCCGTACCTCATGTTGGTGGATTAACCTCGCAATTTAGCTTACTTTCAACTGAACATGTGCCCAAATGGGGAACCGGACCAAAGGTGGTCAGCGGTATCCGTCTTTCGGATTGTATTGCGCTGAATGAACAGTTTGTAAAAACTCTAAATAAAATCTAAACACGATGTTATCACAATCCGTTTACACCCTTGTAAATCAGCAGAATGGTAATTTGTCGTTCAAAGTTTTTGAGTTTGACAATAGCAGTTATTTCGATCACATTCAGCGGAATAATTATTTCACCCTGATCTTCATTACCTCAGGAGAAGGTTTGGCTAAAGTGGATCTTTGTGAATATCCGTTTAAGGAAAATACGTTATTCGCATTTTACCCATATCAGCCGTTTATGCTGATTTCAAAAGGACCATTGGTGGGGATTTCTATTCAGTTCCATCATGATTTCTTTTGCATATACAGGCACCATAAAGAGATCGCAGCCAATGGGATACTGTTTAACAATATTTATGAGCAGCCTTTCATCACCCTGGAGGAAGATGCCAGGTATAAGCTGCTCAATATCGTCAGGGAAATTGTAGCTGAGCTGAAAACAGATGATTTGAGAAAAGATGAAGTGCTTGTTTCTTATCTGAAGATATTATTAGTACTCGCCACCAGGATAAAGCTCAAGCAGCAATCCATCCAGCAGACATATACACTTAGTGGCAAACAAATGGCCATTGTACAAAAACTGCGCAATGCGATTGAGGAAAATTTCCGGATGTTGCATTCTGCAAGTGATTATGCCGATATGCTGCACGTCACACCGGTTGCCCTTGCCAGAGTTACCAAAAGTCATTTCAATAAGACGCTTTCGGACCTGATTACGGAAAGGATCATTGTGGAGGCTAAACGAGAGCTATACCTTACCGATAAAACGGTAAAAGAGATTGCCTATGAGCTTGGCTACGAAGACGAGTTTTATTTCAGCAGGGTGTTTAAGGTCAAAACAGACATATCGCCGCAGTTTTACAGGGATACCATTGGGTTTAACAGAGGTGCATCTTGATCCTGCATAAGTTCCCAGAAAATTCAACGCTCATTTTTAGCGCTCAGAAAATACATAAAGTTGAAAAAAGCAGCAAATCAAACTAATTTCGGACAGGTAGTTACTGTGACCAGCTTGGCTTTTGTAGTAGCGCACCTGGACGGATCCATTGTCAATCTCGCGCTGCGGCAAATCGCCCAATCTTATCATGCTGGTGTAAGTACTTTGTAATGGGTTGTGGATGCATGTGGTTTCTAACGCCGCCGTGCTGCATACCCTTGGATTGCTTTGCTGTTAATACATTGTATTTATTAGGCCGCATCATGATACGGGGCGTTCTAAGGAATTTTTCGTATTCCCAGAGCATCTTTTGCCCTAATCTCAGTGATCGGAGCGTAGGGACCGCTAAAATAGTCCTGCAAACTGTAAAGTACGGCTTTCATGTTGTCCCGGCTTCCACGACGTTTGGCTTGGTTGAGGATCTCTACCTGTTTCCATCCGAATTCAATAATGTTGATGCTTTCTGCCTGTACTTCTCCCTTGATGAGAAAGTTTGCCAGCATTTTTACGGTGTAAAATTCGAGCTTCGACCCGAGTTTACTGATTTTCATCCTGTATTCATCCAAAACAGGATTGATTACCGAGAGTAGGAAAGTGTCTTTGATTGTGAAATCTTTCCTGAGTTGTTTTTGCGACACGTAGTGTGTTGTGTCGATGTAAGTGACCTTCCTGTTGTGTGTAACCCGGATTTTCACATTCCAAGTTTGGTCATTTCTTTTGTGGTGCTCTAATACCACTTCACGAACTGTTGCCATTTAGATAAGGTTTTAGCGACCGTAAATGCTTTGTTTTTACGTAAAACAATTGTAAAACATTTACGTCAAGTTCAACAAAAAATACCTGTTTTATAGCTAAAATGCCCGACTGGGCTGATATAGAAGATTGGCTCAAATATAATCAAAAAACCAAAAAAAGGCCTTAATCTTGCGGAAAAGACCTTTTTTAAGTGTGGTATGGGCCGGGATCGAACCGGCGACACATGGATTTTCAATCCATTGCTTTCACTCCTTAAATATTTGTACTTGGGTTTACTAACCCGGAAAAAACCAATAGGGAGAATTCCCTATTGAAAATCTGACTTTTAGAGAACCATATTGGATTAACTAACCGCTGCTGACTGCATGTGGGTTCAGCAGTTATTGTTGTAGAAATAAATCCTATGAACAACAACATTAAAAGCGCAACGGGCGCTCCAAGATCTGAAAGATCAGCTAAAGTACATTGCTGAGGTTGGCAAAAATCCAGCGATTATCTTACAAGTCCAAATGAAGAAACTCAGACCAATTTTGGTTGGGCTTAGCAATCAATATCCATATCAGGATCAATCGGGCGAAATCAATTACTACAAATATTTATTTCTAGCCTTTAAGAGCCTGGAAATTTGTTGGCGGGAACATTCAGCAGAAATGCTTGCAAGGTTGGGCGTAATGAGAAGACGACAGAAGCGCTACCTGCAGGAATAGTCTAGTAATGCTTTCCTTCGTGTATTTTTTTGAGATGGAATTTATTACTGAAAATTCTACTAGAATATTTATTGAAGGCCGTGGTTTATTAATTTGGATAGTCCTAAATTTACTATGATATTAAGGAGATGTTTAAATGCTTAATTTACTAATAGATATAGGTGGAATAACCTCATTCGTATTCTGATTTCACGCCGCCATTCTTCCTGATCTAATAATTGATTACAGGACAGTACAGGTTGCCGGTTGCAATCTCTTTAATTAAATTCGGTTTAACCAAATAGAATTTATTGATTTATCAGTATTTAAATCATCCCTGATTTATGATAACGCTCAACTCACAACACAATTCAATCCGTGTCTTAGGATTATTTATTAGAAAATTAGGAATCCGTGTGACTTCTTTTAGTATTGCACAAAAAATGCTTGAACATCCTGATTATCCAAGCATGCTTTCAATAAGTGATTCCCTAACCTCTTGGAATGTGCCGAATCAGGCATTGAAACTGGATCGTACAACCTGTGTATTAGAAGAGCTCCCATTGCCTTTTATAGCTCATCTACAAATTGATGGTGGAAAATTTGTTTTGGTAAATGAAATCAATCAAAACACAGTTAAATTCAGTGACGAATTCGCACCAAATGGGAGATTCCCAAGAGAGGAATTTCTTAACCATTGGGACGGTGTTTCCCTTTTCGCTGAAAAAGATGAGAAGAGCGGCGAAGCGGACTATAGTAGCGCTTTAACGATGGGTGTGTTAAACCATGCAAGATTACCACTTTTGCTCGTTGTACTTCTCACTACATCCGTTTATGCTATCAGCCAAAATGCTTTTAGTTTTGCTTATTTGTTGTTGTTGTTTATAAATTTTTCCGGTATACTGTTATGTGTGTTATTATTAATATCCAGTATTAGTAATAAAAATCCGTTTATTCAAAGCCTTTGTAGCATTGGAAAAAAAAATGGCTGTAATTCAATTCTTAAATCTGACGCGGCAAAAGTGACCCACTGGCTTAATTGGAGTGAGATTGGGCTGTTCTATTTTACAGGGTCTTTTATTTGCCTTGTATTAAACCCCATCAGTATGGGCTTCTTGAGCTGGCTAAACCTTCTTTGTTTGCCGTTTACCTTTTATTCTATCGGCTATCAGTTTAAAACCAGGAATTGGTGCGTACTTTGTTGTTGCATCCAACTACTGCTTTGGCTTGGAATCTCCGTTTTTATTGGTGTCAATGCCTTTAGTACCTTTTATGTAAATTTAACTTGGACAACGTTAATCCCATATATTATATCTTTTTTATTTCCAGTTGCTATTTGGTCGTTCCTTAAGCCGTTTTTTGTAAGTTCAGAAAAGTTACAAGGCCTAAAAGACCAGGTAAGGAAAATCAAATCTAACTCTTCACTCTTTCATCAGTTACTGTCTTCACAGAAACAGTACATGTTACCAGATGACCTAATTCATATAGCATTGGGAAACCCGTCCGCGGAAACGGTAATTACAATGGTCAGCAATCCATATTGTGGGCCATGTAGTACAGCTCATAGGGCACTGGATAAGTGGTTAATGGAAAATGAGGACATACAAGTTAAAGTCATTTTCGCTACTAGCAGTCAGGAAGATGATAGTAAGACCAAAGTTGCGAAGCATGCCACGGCGCTAAGCCAATCATCGGATCCAAAATTAATCAAAGCGGCATTAAATGATTGGTATATGGGAAGCGCTAAAAATTACGATAAATGGGCATTAAAATATCCTGTAAACATCAATAGTGAGATAGACAATGCGACGGAAAAGCAGCGAAAATGGTGTGATTCGGCGGAAATTAGTTTTACGCCAACAATTTTTGTGAACGGATATAAGTTGGTCGAGCCTTATCAGATAGAAGACCTGAAATATTTATTAAGCTAGAAAGATTTCAAGATATTTCTTGTACAAGAAAGGGGCTGCCGATTGCAACGTAACAGCCCCATAACAAGCATGATGTTAAAAAAACATGTCGCTTGAAGTAACCCAGCGTGATAGGGTCACAAAATTTAATCACTAAATTTTATGCAAAGTAATGAAAAAACTAAGTTTAAGTGCTGCCTCAATTAAAAAAGGCGATGTTTTGACCAGAGGTCAGCTAAAAAAAGTATTAGGCGGAACAAGTAGTAGTGATTGTAACTTACCTAGCTTGTGCAGAATCAGTTACTGGAAGGGTTCCTACTATTATCAGACGGACATCATTGGTACGAGTAGTAACGCGAATACCGCATGTTTAAATCTACTGAGTTCCGGTGCTGCAACTCAGTGTAGTTACGACTGTGAATGTGACGGTTGGGGTTCTTAATAACAAGGTGCTGTATGAAATTACAGCACCTTTCCAAATTGATCATTATGACGAATAGAATTTTAGTGTTTTTTTTTAGCATCCTTTGTGGTTTAGAATTTAATGCAGGTGCGACTGAAACACTTATCAAAATGCACATGCCACCTAATAGCATTACGAGGATATGGTATATGGATGAGAACTACCAAATGACGCCTGCGACTTTCGTGAATCGAAATGGGAATGAAACCCTTGTAAAAAAGATACTGATAATCCAGAAGCCAACAATATTCAGGTATAATTTGATGAATAAAGACAAGGAGTTTAGACACATGTTCGCAGTTTTTCCAGGGGATACCGTAGCACTTGTTTTAGGCAGGGACTATGATATAAGTTATTTGAAGAAGTCGGATGTGTTTCTTGAAAAGATGATAGGTTCATACGATAATATTAAAAACGAAAATTTGACGCAGACTATATTACCCCATTTTTATAAACAAATTGAGGGTCTGAAAAATCGCAATAGTATTATTATTGATAGCCTTAAAAATTCAAATAGAATAGATAATAAATTACGTGTTGTTCTTAAGGGATACAACGATATAAATTATTTCGTTAAAGCCCTAAGCCCTACCTATCAAAAAGAAATAACAACTAATCCATATTTGGACACTGTAATGCGTGAAATCCATGCAAACTATTCTGAACTTATGAGAACCAGTGATTTGTCGATATATGACTTGTCAAGTCATATGATCAACTATAAGTTGTGGTTATCGAAAGATAAATCAGTATTTGGATATGTTAAGTTGGCAGCAACTACAATGCCCCAAGGTTTAAAAACCACTTTAATTTCCAGAATATTAGAAGGCAGCGATAAAAATACTGATGATTATAAACGGACCGTAGAGTATTTAAAGAATCAGGGATTAAATTTTTTCGGTCCTAATCTGATAACACCAAATATATTTGGTTCAAAACTTACAGATAGTAAAGGTAAGCACAATTCCTTGGCAGAGCAAGCTAATGATTTGCTAGATAATGGATTGATCTTACTTGATTTTTGGGCAAGTTGGTGCAAGCCTTGTCTTGAAGAATTCCCGCACTTAAAGATTAAAATGAAGCATTTTGGAGCTAAGGAAGTAAAGTTTATCGGGATTAACATTGATACTGATTTAAAGGCAAAAGATTGGTTGGCTTCTTTTAAAAAACAAAATTTATCGGTCAATTATAGAAACTTGAGATTGGAAAATAAAAACAAGGGACCATTTATTTCCTTTTTTGACGTCAAAGCCATACCCCGGTATATTCTTATCGATAGGAAAGGCAAAATACTTGACTTCAATTTTGACCCACCTTCAAGTGACAAGTTTGAGGTGAACCTGCGAAGTCATTTAAAAACCCGGTAAATTATATTTGGTTATTCCGGAGAAAATTTATTATAGAAACATTATAGCACAGGATAATGGAAGATAAAATAGTTGTTTTTATCATTAATTTAACTAAAAGGACAGATCGTCGAGAGCATATTATTAACGAGTTTAATACGCGCAAGGGATTCGATTTTGTGTTAATAAATGCTATTGAGCATGAATCGGGGGCGTTTGGCCTTTGGACGACCATAAAGACGATAATAAAACGTCAAATGAATCAAACAGAAGATTATATAATTGTTTGTGAAGATGACCATACTTTCACAAATAGTTTTAATATGGCGTTTTTAAATGATTCAATTAAAAAGGCAAAAGAAAAAAATGCAGATGTGCTTTTGGGAGGGGTAAGTTGGTTTTCAGATGTAATACAAGTTTCACCAGGTCTTTTTTGGGTCGATAAATTTTCAGGCTTACAGTTTACTGTCATCTTTCGGAAATTCTTTAAAAGTATTTTAAACGCGAATTTCAGCAAGGGAGATGCTGCGGACTATAAGATTTCAGACCTAACCAGTAATACGTTTGTAACATTTCCATTTATTTCAAAACAAAAGGAATTTGGCTATTCCGATGTCACAGCAGGTAATAATTCAGCCGGTAAAGTTAGCAGGCTTTTTAAAAATTCTTCCCTGAAACTTAAACACTTAAATAAGGTTAATGATTTTTATAATCTATAATTATGAGTAAGAGTGAATATTTAGATTTATCGATTTCTACATTTATTAGCGTTACCGGAAAAAGATCTGATGGATTAGGGCATGTACACGAGCAGTTTTCAGATAGACCTGAATTTGATGTGCAAATTAAAAGTAATCAGCATAGCAATACCAGCGAGGCCAAACTTTGGCAGAATTTTATTGAAATAATTGAAACCGCTATTCATAATACTGAGGATGTAATCATCATTACTACCGATGAACATCAGTTCACCCGCTTTTATAATCGTGATTATCTGTTTAGTAATATCATACAAGCTAACGAACAAGGTGTTGCCTTACTTACTGGTGGAGTCGGAAAATTTGGTCAGGCCTTGCCTTTAACAGAAAATAGATATTGGATCGATTCATTCTCCTCAACACAGTTTGTTGTGTTGTTTAGTAGGATTTTTAATGATATAGTAACATACCAATTCAAAAAGAACGACTTAGCAACTCGTGTATTATCGGATATATCCAGTCACAAAATGACCCTTTACCCTTTCATTTCCGAACAGAGAGACATTGACAATTCAGACCCAATTGGTTCAACAGAGGTTCGACCCGCTGAAAGAAATATGTTAGGAACTGCGAACGAACGATTGGAAAAAATCCAATTTGCGTACATAAAATATATAAAATCTAATCCATCGATATGCTAAAAAAGTTTCCGTATTATTCGCAGCGGGATCAAATGGACTGTGGCCCAACTTGTTTACGGATGATCTCAAAGTATTATGGGCGGAATTATAGTTTGGAGCGGCTACGTGAAATTACAGGTATCAACCGCGCTGGCGTTTCGTTATTGGGAATTAGCGAGGCTGCTGAGAAAATTGGATTTAGAACTACCGGATTAAAAATTAACTTGGAAGATCTTTCTGCAATTGAGTTACCCTGTCTATTGCATTGGAGGCAAAATCACTTCGTCGTCTTATATAAAATTGGGAGTACTAAAATACATAAGCGGAAAAAATATATTGTTGCTGACCCGGCGAAGGGAATTATAGAATATACCGAGGATGAATTTCGACGACACTGGATAAGTACAAAACAAGGTGAAACTGAACAGGGAATTAGCCTAATGATCTCCCCGTCACCTGAATTCTACAGGCAGCAGGGAGATGTCGATAAGGGGATTGATCTGAGTTATTTATTTAGCTATCTAAAACAATACAAAAGCCTAATTGTGCAATTGTTTATTGGTTTGGGGGTGGGCAGTTTGTTACAGCTGATATTACCATTCCTAACTCAATCATTGGTAGATATTGGGGTGAATACCCGTAATCTCAATTTTGTTTATGTAATTGTCATCGCTCAGACAATGCTTTTCCTGGGGCGATTAAGTGTTGATTTTATTCGGTCTTGGATATTACTTCACATTAGCACAAGAATCAATATCTCTATCCTGACGGATTTTCTCATTAAATTAATGAAATTACCAATGGGTTTTTTTGATACAAAAATGACAGGTGACATTATGCAAAGGATGAGTGACCAGAGCAGGATTCAAGCCTTCCTTACGGGATCTTCACTAAACACCATTTTTTCTCTGTTCAATTTAGTTGTGTTTGCATTTGTTTTGATTTATTACAACGTTAGTATCTTCATCATTTTTGCGATAAGTAGTGTTATTTATGGCCTGTGGGTTATGTTCTTTTTGAAGAAAAGAAGAGAACTCGATTTCAAAAGATTTGATATCTCCTCCCAAAACCAGAATAACATTGTCCAACTCATCAATGGGATGCAGGAGATTAAACTCAATAACTGTGAGCAGCAAAAAAGATGGGAATGGGAACGCATACAGGTCTCTTTGTTTAATTTTAGCGTAAAGAGCCTGGCTCTTGGTCAGTATCAACAGTTCGGGACTTTCTTTATTAATGAAGGTAAAAATATCCTGATTACGTTCATCGTAACAAAATCTGTAATTGATGGGCAATTGACTTTGGGAGCAATGATGGCGATTCAATATATCATAGGACAATTAAACAGTCCAATAGAACAGCTTTTAGGATTTTTACAGTCCTTCCAAGATGCAAAAATTAGTTTGGAGCGCCTTAATGAAATTCACGAGCTAGAAGAAGAAGAACCGACAGAAAAACAATTTTTAAGGGATTTGCCCATGAATAAAGGCATCTCACTTCAAAACATAAAATTTACCTATCCCGGTGCGGGTAACGAACCCGTATTGGAAGATATTAATATCCATATTCCGGAGGGTAAAACCACGGCGATAGTGGGAATGAGTGGAAGTGGTAAAACGACTATTTTGAAACTTTTACTTAGGTTTTATGAACCGCAAAAGGGCGACATTAAAGTTGGAAGTACCTATTTGCAACAAATTAGCTATCGGTTTTGGCGGGCTAAGTGTGGTATTGTAATGCAGGATGGGTTTATTTTTTCCGATACAATAGCGAAGAACATCGCCGTCGGTGATGAATATCCTGACATATCAAAGCTGGGTCACGCAATTAAGATTGCCAATATTAGTGACTTTATAGGCGAACTACCCTTAGGTTTGAACACGAAAATTGGAGCAGCAGGTAATGGCCTCAGTCAAGGGCAGCGTCAAAGAATGTTGATTGCAAGGGCAGTTTATAAGAATCCAGAGTATATTTTTTTTGATGAAGCAACCAATTCATTAGATGCAAATAATGAAAAGATTATTATGGAGAACCTGGAGACATTTTTTAAAGGGAAAACGGTTGTAGTAGTTGCTCACCGTTTAAGTACGGTGAAAAATGCAGATAATATTATTGTGTTAGATAAAGGGCGCGTCATAGAACAAGGGACGCATCAACAGTTGACACATAATAAGGGAGAATATTATGAACTGGTAAAGAATCAATTAGAATTAGATGTTTAGCGTGAATTAATATGATTACGACAAAAGGTGAAAATGAATTACTAAAGGACATTGAACTCAATTTCTCTAACATCAACAGCGAGGAAGTACAGGAAGTTATTACAGCAGTTCCAGCATGGATAGTAAGATGGGGCACGCTCCTTGTATTCTTGATCTTGATATCCATTGTAGGATTTTCAGCTTTAATTCAGTACCCTGATGTGGTAAAAACTGGATTAAAAATAAACTCATTGAATGCCCCAAAATCCGTTTACACTAAGGGTACTGGTAAAATCATTTCTCTATTGGTTGAAGAGGGGATGGAGGTTAAGCAAGGTACTTCCCTAGCATTTATGGAGAGCACGGCCAAACATAGGGATGTGTTGAAGCTTTACGGGGCATTGATAAGAATCAATGACACATTAAATAAAACGGGAATTGCTTCTAAGATTGATCTTGTCAACCTGAATCTCGGGGAACTGCAGGGATCTTATCAGAATTTCTACCAGCAATATCTGCAGCTAATTTCAACCCAGAAGGGAGGATATTATTTACGACGGAAGGCGTACCTGGAACGGGATCTAAAAGAGATACAAAAGTTAAAGATTCAAATAGCGCTACAGCAGGAACTTCAAAAGAAAGAATTCAAAAATATCACTCAGGAATTTGAAGCCTATAAGAAATTACATGAGAAAGGTGTTATTTCCAATATCGAGTATGCACAGCAGGAAAATAAATATTATTCAGGTAATTATCCGCTGCAGCAAACAACTACATCATTGCTAAATAATAATAGCACATATCTTGGTAAACAAAAAGAGATACTTGAACTGGAGCATATTGTTCAAGATGAGAAAGCAAAATTTACACAGAGTTTAAATAATATGATAACGGAAATAAATAGTTGGTTAAATCAATACGTTTTATCGGCCCCTGTTTCAGGTACAGTAAGCTACGCGGGTATTGTGCAAGAAAATCAAACTGTAAATGCGAATCAGGAGTTGTTTATGGTAAACCCGGCTAATTCCGATTTTTTCGGTGAAGTTCAAATTCCTCAGTATAGTATGGGGAAAGTTAGGGTAGGACAGGCGGCATTAATAAAATTACGTAGTTATCCGTTTGAACAATACGGTATAATAAGAGGTGGGGTCAGTTATATTTCCGAGGTCGCCTTAAGAGATAGCGTCTTTATTGCGAAAATCAAATTTGACCATTTTGAACGTAAAGATCCCAGCTTCAAGATCGTCTTAAAAAATGGCATGCAGGGTGATGCAGAGATTATTACAGAAGAGAGTTCATTGTTGCAACGACTTATAAGAAATACGATAAGAGCGCTGAAAATAAATCACTAAATATGAAAGTACAAATTTTTACAAGGTCATTGGATCCAGTATTATACAGTTTATCCAGCGAGTTTTTACCATCACATATCGAACGGGTACAGTGTTTAGACTTCAACACTTGGCAGGATGCGGATAACTATTTACACTTCATACTGAGATGCGGCGAAGACTGGATAATTAATCTGGATGAAGATGCCTTTGTTACCGACTGGTCCGTCATCATGGAAATGATAGAATTCATGGCTGCAAATGGCTATGAATATTCAGGAATGCCTGACGACGGAGTTTGCCATCATAGAAAGAACTCTTGGGTTGTTTGCAATCCATTTTTTAATATCTTCAATGCCGGGGCTATTAGGGCTAAGATGGCTGATTATGAAGATATCAATGGTTTTCAATTTCTTCCCTGGATGGAAAAACATAAACCTGATTTCATCAAACAAGTGTCTCAGAATGATTTTTTTGAACCGTTTAATAGTATTTTTTATTGGCTAATGAATTGCAGCAAAGGGCTTTACCTGAATGCCCTTGATCACCGAGATGAATTAAGCACGATCTTGTTGTGGGAGGGGAAGAACTTCCTGTATCATTCCTGGTATACTAGACAATTCCAAACCAACAAGATACAACGAACTAGAATCTTAAATCTCTACAGGGAGGCTAAGCAAAAGAAAGCCTCGTTTTCTGAGGTTGATAAATCATAGAAATAATTTATACTAAATGTTCTCGTCAGCTTGCAGAAAATAGAACGTAAAATTAAGAGACATAAAGAGTCCTATTGTTTCCGGGGCGTAGAATTAGGAAACCTAAACATAAATAATATAGAAAATGAAAAAAAAGCTAAACTTGAAAGCACTTGAATCAAGTGCTAAAGAAATTTTATCAAGAGAACAATTAAAGAAAATTACCGGGGGAGATGATGGTTCATGCGGGTTTGGGGAGCAACTGTATACTTGTACTAGTCCTGTGTACGGGACACACTACTTCTGTGGAACTAATCCTGATACAGCGTCCACTAAGTATATGGCACAAGTTTGCTATCCACTGCTTTGCCCACGTATCCACTGCACTCTTTAAGAATGTGCACTAAATGACATTTTGATTAATAGCAAATGTTTCAACTAATGACACTTTTGCTATTAGTCAAATCAATTTTTTAAGGCTTTTATGCAAACAAACACGTACCGCATGAGGCCGGCGATAGCAATTAGAGTTAAGTAACTGGTCAATCATTTATATTAAGCAACTGATATGTTCAATAATTTTGGTGAGGGAATCCGAACTTATGTGATCAATTTAAAAAAAAGAACGGATAGACTATCGAGTGTCTTGTCTGAGTTTGCCGATAAGCCTGAGTTTAAATTAACTATTGTAGACGCGGTTGAACATGAAATTGGAGCAATTGGACTATGGCATAGTATATTAGAAATATTGCGGAGACCCGAGGTCGATAACCAAGAATATATAATAATATGTGAGGACGATCATGAATTTTCTCCTAACTATGAAAGAGATACTTTTTATGAAAATATTCTTAGGGCGGCAAAATTAGATGCAGATATTCTCTCCGGAGGAGTTAGCTCAGTTAAAAATGTGATTCCTCTTTCACAATCACTACTGTGGACAGAGAATTTTAGTGGGTTTCAATTTACAGTGATATTTCCTCGGTTATTTAAAGTAATTTTGGACGCTAAATTTGAAAATTACGATCGGCCTGATCACAAGATTTGTATGCTTTCGTCTATTAAATTAGTTGTATACCCATTTATTTCGCAACAAAAAGAGTTCGGTTATTCCGATGTTACTCGTGGAAATGAGGTTCCGGGTAGGATACGCGGACTTTTTCAAGCTTCTTCTGATACGATCTCATCCATATTAGATGTAAAAGCATTCTATAGTACCCTTAATAAAACTGTTCCGCAAATTGATGAAATAAATTTCGACCATTTCACAATACCTACTTTTATAATCAATTTGCCAAAGAGGTCCGACAGACGGTTCCATATTACCCGCGAGTTTGTTGGAAAAAGTGAATTCGATGTTACATTGATTGAAGCTTTTGAACATCGGATCGGAGCAGTTGGTCTTTGGTTAACAATCCGCAAGATTATCGATATAGCAATTAAAAACAACGATGACCTTATCATTATTTGTGAAGATGACCATCAATTTACCGAGTGTTATTCAAAACATTTATTGTTCCAAAATATTATAGAGGCACATCATCAAGGCGCTGATGTACTTTCGGGTGGTATAGGAGGGGGATTTAATCAGGCTGTTAAAATAAGTGAAAATAGATTTTGGATAAACCACTTCTATTGTACTCAATTTATTGTAGTCTATTCGAAATTTTTTCAATCCATTTTGGATGAACCTTTTGATGAGAAGGTTACAGCGGACGATTTTATCTCGGAATTAACTAGTAATAAAATGGTGATTTTTCCTTTTATATCAGTTCAAAAAGATTTTGGTTATTCTGATGCAACAATAAATAACAACAAAATACCAGGTAAAATTTCTGAAATTTTCACTATTGGCAGTCAACGGCTCGAATTAACAAAATCATTAACTGAGAAATTTGACGATCATTTTTTGTCTTGAACTTCAAAGATTGAAATTATTGAGCCTAAGTGTTGAACTTTTGATTATCGTTGTTTGTAATCTAGATGGTTGGAGAAACAGAAAGCTTTACCACTTGCAAAAGACTGATCCCTTGTAGGGAACGAAATTCAAAGGTAAGATTTTACGAATAATATATTTTCTTTTAGTTATTGGCACTTCTGTTTTCTTTATTGATTAATCACATGTGTTAAGTACTCGAATCTTTAATGTTATTCTTGTTCTTAAAAGCAGCCAGAAGGGATTCGGCAAGTTCTGATGTGCCTCCCGCCTCATTTATCCAATCTTTAATCATTTTAGAATCATCATCTAACTGCTGATACCATTTATTCAGTGCTTCAATTTCAGTTTCGGAGAATTTTTTACTATTCAATTTCTCTAGCAGATCTGTTAATTTTTGGTTTTCCATTTGAATTTTCTGAATTAAATAATGGTCTTTATTATATGACGAATGAGAATACTCAATCCGTTACTCAACTACAAGATAAAACAGTCATGCAGGTTATCTATGATATCAAATATATGGACTTTTGATCTGAATCGAGAAGATTTAGACTTCTTCGATTCATTGTATTAACTCTATGATTAATAGTCGTTATTTAGTACTAAAAAGAGGAATAGGGAATTCTCCCTATTTTATCAAAATAGGGAGAATTCCCTATTGACAATCTGACCTTTATCGAACCATATTTGGATTAATTAACCGCTGCTGAATGCATGTGGGTTCAGCAGTTATTGTTGTAGAAATAAATCATCCTATGAACAACAACATTAATCCAAAGGCGCAGCAGGCGCTGCAAGAGCTGAAAGATCAGCTAAAGTACATTGCTCAGGTTGGCAAAAATCCAGCGAGTATTTTACAAGCCCAAATGAAGGAACTCAGACCGGTTTTGGCTGGGCTTAGCAATCAATATCCATATCAGGATCAATCGGGCGAGATTAATTACCACAAGTATTTGTATCCCGCTTTTAAAAGCCTGGAAATTTATTGGCAGGAATATTACGGTAGGAATATTTGCAAAGTTGCGGGAACTGAGAAAACACTTTGTAAACGCTGCCAGCAGGAAATCGGGTTTATCAACGCCTTCTTTGAGCGTCACAGTTTTCACTACAAATATTATTGCCTTGAGGCAACGGAACTGGACAGTTTGTTCTTCACTAAGGCATTTGGATCCGGCGGGGGTATTGCAAACGATAGTGTGCTGATTCCTGTAATGCCTGGTCAGGAAGGGGTGAGTTGCACGTTAACCGGCGAGCTCTTCGCCAGGTTCATTGCCTACGAGCAATTGCGCAGCGAACTGCTCGAACGTCAGTATGCATTGTCGCCTAAGCCCGGCTTATCCAATACCTCTGTAGATTCAAAAGGTAAGTTGATTAAACCAATGCAGTGGACAGGTGAGGTTATTCATTTGATTGAACTCGCCCATGGCATCCACCTGAAAGAACAGGTCAATAACGGAAGTATCGGTATTGTAGATTTCTTTGCAAGCCTGGGTGACTTTTTTGGGGTCAATCTGGGTATTCCTAAAAAAGGGTTTGATAACATCAAAGCCAGGAAACGGCTCAGAAAAACCGAATTTACTGACCAGATCCGGGAAGCACTATTAAAGAAGATGGATGAGGAGGATGAGTGGGGTAGCAGGCCAAGTTATTAATGGTTGAGTTAATGATTGATAAATCCTACGGTCCGTCTGGAGATGGGAAGGGACATTGGTGTTTGTTCTATGTGGTTTTGCGATCGGTTTTTTATCAAAATATCCCATGTGGGAAGTTATGTTTTGGGTTCTGCTGTCCTTTGTTCCCGGTTTCCGCTGCAATTGGGCGGTGGAGTAAATTTGAAATCGATGTTAGAGCAATTTAGCTGGCTGGATTTTTTTCTGGTGTTTGGGCCGCTGACCGCGGCCTGGTATGTATGGCTGCTGATGGTGTACTCTGGTGACGAACGGGGCGGATCGCCCCGGACATTGAAAGAGCTGTTGGGCGCCGGGGTTTCTGGTGATGTTGGTGCTGATGATGGTTTGGGTTTTGGTGGTAATGCTTCTGCGCCTGGCCTGGATTCAGGGGAGTCACTAATGGGCAAATCTAAAATGCCGGAAGGAATGGAGCGCATGTCCTCCGCAGATATTGCATTTGCAGACGCTGGTGAAGCAGTAGAGGAGAATGGATTAATTGCTGATGTGTTGGCAGAGTTGAAGGAATTGTTTGCAGGACTGGCCAGGGAGGATGGCTCTAAACTGGACTTTTTCCGATTGATTGCTGGTCTGAAGGAGAATTATCCGGGGATCGGTTCGCATACTGGGATTGCAGTGGTCAATGCTTATGTGGTAGACCATGCGCCTTTCCTGATCAGTCTGTCTGAATTGGATTCGCTTTGGGATTAGTGTTGAGGCGAGTTTTTGGTTTGGTTGTATTAGGTTCTTTTCTTTTCATTTTTAGTCGCTGTGTGTATGAGGTGTGTTAAGTGTTTTGCTGTCTTTGCCCGCTGTTTATTGCTGGGTGTTGTATTAGTGGTTTATCAGGTGCTTTCTTCTTTCGTGTTTGCAGTGTCCGCATTTGCACAGGACGGCAATGCGGGTATCCGTGAGGCAACGAGTAAGGTGGTAGGGTATTTTGATACAGGTTTGGATTTGATGTATGCCATTGGTGCGGTAGTAGGACTGATCGGTGCGGTAAAGGTGTTCAATAAGTGGAATGCGGGTGAGCCGGATACCAATAAGGTGGCTGCAGCCTGGTTTGGCTCCTGTATTTTTCTGGTGGTGGTGGCTACGGTATTGAAATCATTTTTCGGGATCTGATCATGGCTAGTGTCTATCATATCAATAAAGGGGTGTCTAAGCCGATTGTGTTTAAAGGGTTAAAGGCGCAGTACATTGCTTATCTGGCAGTGGGTTTAGTATTGTTGCTGCTAGGTTTTGTGTTGGGCTATCTCCTGGGGGCGCCTTTGTTTGTGCTGCTTCCGCTGGTGCTGAGTCTGGGTTTTGCGTTGTTCTTCTTTGTGTTTCGTTTATCGCATCGGTTTGGGGAGCATGGCCTGATGAAGTATGTGGCAAAACGTGGCTTGCCCAGTCGCATTGTGTTCCGCTCGCGCCGCGTGTTTACGGGCTTGAAGTATGAGGGTGGTTCTATTGGTGTTGGTGTTAAATCTGTTTAGTGATGGAAGCAATTAATCTGTTACCGGTGTACAAGGTGGAAAATGATTGTATCCTTTCTATGCAGGGGGATGTCACGATTGGTTTTAAGCTGGTATTACCTGTGGACGGTGAACTATTATGATGAAGAAGGAAGGATCGCTAAGGTTTGGCAACAGCACTATAAAGGAGGAGTGGTAGCGACCAACAGTTATGATGAGACAACCAATACGTATAACTTTCCGGGTGAATTGACTGCTAGTGTGAGACGGCATTTTGTGTTAGGTGTGGAGAAGCTGAATGCCTCTAACCGGTTCATTTATGACCATATGGGCAGATTAAAAGATACTTACCAAAAAACGGGAGATGTTGCGGCCACGACCAATCCGGAGATCCTGCTGAGCCGCAATACCTATAATGAAATTGGCCAGCTGAGCAGTAAAGGATTACACAGTGCCAATTTGACCACCTTTGCCCAGACCGTTAATTACACCTATAATGCCCGGGGCTGGCTGAAAAGTCAGAGTTCTCCTTTGTTTGCGCAGGCTTTAACCTATGAACTGGATTCTGCCGGATTAGTAGCGCAATACAATGGCAACATCAGCAGGCAGAAATGGGGTGTCAATACCAGTTTGAGCAAACAATATGTCTATACCTACGATAAGCAGAACCGGTTACTGACCGCGTTGAGCCACGATGGAAATGATGAAACCATCGGCTATAATATAATGGGTAACATCACCAGCCTGCAAAGAAAATCATTGACTGCTGTTGTAGATCAACTGACGTATGATTATACCAATACAGGCAACAGATTGAATACTGTAGCGGATGCCAATGCGAATACGGTGGCTTCATTCCAGCTTCCCGGCACTACCACTTATGGGTATGATCTGAATGGTAACATGATCACCAGAGTGAGTACCACCAGTGCAGCCAACAACCTGTACGACATGACGTACAACCATTTGAACCTACCGACAAATATCAATGCCAATGGTGCGGTGATCGTTTATACTTATGATGCCAATGGCAATAAATTAAGGAAGCTGGTTAGCGGTAGTGCAACAGTAAATAATGATTATATTAGCGGTATCCATTACGAGGCTGGAGTGCTGAAGTTTATGTCCACAGCTGAAGGCAGAGTAGTAAAGAGCGCAAGCGTAGCAGGAGCCTACAACTATGAATATACCTTGGCCGACCACCTGGGTAATGGACGGGTGTACTTTGAAATTAATGCCAGCAATGCAGCGGTTAAAATTCAGGAGATGGACTACTATGGTTTTGGGTTGGAGATCGGGCGGGTAGTTCCAAGTGCGAAGAACCTTTACCTGTACAATGGTAAGGAGAAACAGGAGCAGGAGAAGCTGTTTGATTACGGGGCAAGGTTCTATGATCCAGTGCTTGGCAGGTGGAATGTGATCGATCCTTTGGCGGAAAAGATGAGGAGACATAGTCCTTACATTTATGCATTTAATAATCCGATCAGGTTTGTCGATCCTGACGGAATGATGCCCTTTGATGATTATATTTTTGATCAGAATGGCGATTTCCAGAGAATTGATAGGAATAATAAACCAGATAAATTGATAGTAGAAAATTCAAAAACCGGCAGCAAGCAGGCATATAATTTTGCGGATCCTGAATCAGATACTAAGGATATTGAAAATGGAACTATTAATAAGGTAACCTTTGTTAATAAAGAAAAAATGATAGAAATACTAGGGAATGCAGGAGCGCTTATTGTAGATAATAGAAGGAGTAAGTTGAGCTTTATGAATAAAGAAAGCAAAGGGGGAGGAGTGTTAGATTTTTCATATACGACAATACCTAATGAATTTTCTAAAAATGGTGCCGGTAATGACCCTCTAAGTAAACCTGCTTCGACTCTTTTTCTTCCTGAGGGAGACGGATATGCCCATAATCAGATGAATTCTGGAAACTATTTGTGGGGTGCGGCAGGTAGCTCACTGGGATTTAGTAAGCTGCTACTTAAAGGTGCGGCCCATTTTAATAGTGTGGCTAGCTCTTCTACAAATGGTTATCGTCCACAGTTAGATGCTAACGATGATCAATTCTCCATAGGTAGAGGTATAAACTTTTCCCAATCACAACTTTTAAGATACCGTACTTGGACACCAAGTGTGGGATTATCATCAGTTACTATTTCAAGAAGATGAAAAACTTAGTATTATTACAGGCAACGTTAATTTTTGTGATCTTTGTGCAATCATGTAATGGTCAGAATTTCGAGAGCATTATTGAGAAATATAATAATGTTGATTTTAGTGAGTTAAGAAATAGTTCTATATATCTCAGAAGCCCAGGTACTAAAAATAATACTACGAGATATTTTATTAATGTATACAAAGGGGATTGTTCCCCTTATATGGTTGATGCTGATGATAAAGAAATTATTAGTATTAATAACGACTTAGTCCTGAAAAGTTGTGGGAAAGATTATTTGAATACTGAAAAAATAGAACAATTATTTAAAGCTTACATGATATATAAGTTATGTCTTATACAAGTAGATAGCGAGGGGAATATGTACATGAATCCAGATAAAGCTGAGCGACCAATACTCCTTCGGAAATTGCCGGGCTCAACGCCTAAAGATATTAATCTATATAAAAAATACAAGGGAAATTGGTATGTACGTAAATAGTCTATTCCATTTTTACTGATGTTTTTTGCTGATTGGACAAACCAGAGTAAATTGACTCCTTTTGCCATTTTAAAAGTGTCTGGCTAATTGCTTATATTATTGTATTATCGGAGATGAATCTAAAGGGTCGTAATGCCACTGGCCGCCGCCAAAATCGGTTGTTTGATATACTGCATTGGGATTGGGGGTTATTGTAGCTCTAAGGCCATCTAAAGTAGTACTGAAAGCGTCTGCCATAATAGTTGATTTTGGTTGTCACAATATAATTAAATAGAGAAAGATTGAGTGTAACCATGTCTTTATTTTCTAGCATTGGATGTATCGAAATCGTAGGCTTTGTTCTAAGCTCAACCGGTTAGAGATGATTTTTCCGGGAAGTCCTTAAGATGATACCGGTCTCCGACAATCATCCATCCTCTGTCGAAACAGACAAACCATTCCCCTGCGGAAGTATGATGGGTTGCTGTAAAAAAGTTCCGATTGAAATGATGTGGCATATTTTGTCTTGGGACATATTCATAGCGTCCCGGACGAATTGGCCAGGGGTACAGGCGCTGTAAAATATCATAATTCCGCCTGATGATGGCAAAGATCTGTTTCTCGTTTGGGTGGGGAGGGGTTTTTGTCTCTTTTTCTTTATGCTTATTGAAGGTATTCCGGCAGGTATCGTTGCAGTAGATCTGGTCTGAGCGTCCATGCAGTGGTTTGTCGCATTGCCTGCAATACCGGATTTGTGTTGGCTGGGTCATTTTGGTTGTTTAGATGGTTCTGATGATTAACAAATTATCGCGGTTAAAGTTTTTGGGATCGGGTAAGCTGATGTTTGGATCGGATAAAGGGAAATCAGGATCAGGTAAGTTAAAATAAAACCGGATATCAGGGTGGGGTTGCCGGAACTTTGGGTCGTACTAAATTTTAGCGTTATGAAAAACAGCAACATTTTAGCTTCGGAAAGCTTCTGCAGTGCGGGGAAACATTACTTTCTGGATTTTAAGCTGGCCAGGAACAACAGCAGTTATATCTGTATCACCAGGAGTGATTCCCAACCGGACGGGAGTTATCTGCGTCAAAGCGTCAGGATTTTTGAGGAAGATTTTCACATGCTGATCGGCTGCTTGTCTTCTTTGTTCAGGGCTGCGGCTTATCAGGATGAGCAGGAAGTTACCGTTCAGGATTTATATGGTAAAGCTATTAAAAAGCGGGTGAATGGGATCAAGAGCTGGGAGCCGGAGCTTCGTCCGCGTGAGAAGATGCTGGAGCATGGCCGGGAGTCGATGAGCGATGCGGAGTTGCTGGCGATGCTGATTGGCTCTGGCAGCCCGCATGAAACGGCGGTGGATCTGGCCGGGCGGATTTTGGATAGCGTGGGCGGTAATTTGCTGAAGTTGTCGGATATGGCATTGGCTGATTTTTGCCGCTTTGGGGGTATGGGTGTGGCTAAGACCTGTTCGGTTCTGGCTGCGATGGAGCTGGGGATGCGGATGTATCCGATGTTGAATGTGGTACCGGTTAAGAAAGTCCGGGTTTCAAGTGCTGCGGGGATCCGTTCTGTTGTAGGGTAGGGTCTGCTTTTCTTTTGGGAGATGTGCTGCGGTGTTGCTATGGTCTAGTAGCCTCGCTTTTCAATTGGCTTTTTCGAATTATATCTGATTTTTATCGGTTATGTTTTGAGGCTTGCCTGGCAGGATGAGGTGAATACCGGGTGAGCAGGATACGCTTTTTCAGAAAAAAGGGGACAAAAAAAGGAAAGCGAAACTAATGGCCGTCTGCACCTGCGCGGGCATAATGGCTGCGCCACCCTTTGGGACTTATACCGCTCCGGTATGGTCTGCCATGTTTCTGTTGCTTTCTTTTTTGTCCTTTTTTCTTTTGGAAAAAAGCTTTTTGAAGGGCAGAGGAGGAAGATTTAACAGATTTTCAAACCTTAAAACCGGTGTGGTGCGGCCGTTAATTGCACTTGTATTATGAAACATGATTTTCATCAGCGTAAGGGAAACCGTATTGCGTATGCGGAGCATCAGGCGTTAAAAAGTGAGGCTGAATCTGATCAGCTGTATTTCAGGAGTAAGGAGATGGCCCGGGTGATCCCTATGGGGCAGCCGATTTTGGTTGGGCATCATTCGGAGAAAAGGGACAGGAGGTACAGGGAGAAGATTGAGGGTGCGATGTGCAGGTCTATAGAGGCGGGGAAGAAGGCGGATTATTATGCGGATAAGGCGCAAAGCATTAGGGATAATGATGCGATTTTTTCGGATGATCCCCAGGCGCTTTTAAAGCTGGAGCAGAAGCTGGGGGAGCTGAAAGATAGGCAGGGGTTTATGCGGGCGGCTAATAAATGTCTGAGGAAGAAGGACCGGGAGGGGTTTTTGATGTTGGACTTTGCCAGCGCTGAGCTATGGACGAAGTTGATGAACCCTGAATGGGGTGGGGTGGGTTTTGCCGCTTATTCGCTGAGCAACAACAATGCGAATATCAGACGCATTGAAAAGCGGATTGCTGCGCTGAAAGTGCAGGCAGAGAGGGTTGCCCTGCATGTGGAAATTAATGGGCTGCGCATTTTTGAGAACCGGGAGGCGAACCGTTTGCAGTTGTTTTTTGAGGATAAGCCTGAGGCGGAGGTGATCAGCCAGTTAAAACGACATGGTTTCCGCTGGTGCCGGTCGCAGCTGGCGTGGCAAAGGCACATTTCCAATAATGCTTTTTATTGGGCAAGGCAGATTGCCCAAAGTGTTGTTTTTCCGGATTCCATTTAAGTTTCTGATCATGTGTAATTACAGTGAGAAAACAGAGAAAAAGGCGCTTTTTGAACTGGCCAAAGCGCTGAAGCATTTTATCAGTCTGGATGATACCACAATGCACCCCGGTGACCGGCATACCGCGCAGGTTGCGGAAAAGCTGGTGCGGGGAATCATTGAGGATAACGGGTATACCGCCAGTTATTTAAAACGCCGGGGAACCCGCCTGTTCAGGTTCCGCAGTTAATCAAGCATTTTTATGGCGAGCAATCCTTACATCCGTGATTTGGAAGGTCAGCTGATTGAGGTGACCGACCTGAATGAGGCCATCAGGCAAACGGCCGGCTATATCTGCATTCTGTATCAGCAGCAGGAGCCGGCCTTGCAGGAGTTTGCTAAAAAGCGTCAGCGTTACTGGAAGGACATTTTCCAGCAGCTGGGCAGGCTTAAAGCGAAACTGGAGGCCGGCGAATTAAGCCAATTATCAACCGGCGGATTTCCGCCCAACAACGAACAATCATGAAATCATTAGCACAATTAGACAATACGGCGAAGGCGAAGCTTTTGCATGAATTATTTCCCGAAGAGGTAAAACCACTGATTGAAAATTTAAAACAGGTCTGCGCTGACTTTGAGGAGCGGGAGCAAGAGTACAGGGCGGGCTGGAACTTTGGCTTTTTTAGTTTTGATCAGTGGCTGAGTTTGTCCCGACAGAGCATGCAGCGAATTGAGCGGTTTGAAGTTGCAATGATCGATAACGGCAGGGTGTTTTCCCAGCAGCTCTGCTTTAACCTGCAGGTGCTGTTTGTCAATGACCGGATCATTAAGTATGCCGAAAAGATCAGTACCAATGAAAAGTTCAAATTAATGGTTCAGGTGCTTTATCATTAGGAAGGGCTGAAGCCCGGATCGCCGCCCGCTAGCCAGCGGGCGGCGTTTTGACAGCTCAAAAGATATGGATTTGAAGACCGGTAATTGGAGGAACTATTCTATTCATCCTGCACTAAGTTCGGCCGGGACTTTTGGGGCGCAAAAATTGTTCGGCATAAACGCTCAGGTGGCCTTTTCCCGCTTTTCCATTTATTCCGCTGCATTTTTTGCTTGCTCAGCCCCGTCCGGAAGGCGCGCACAATTAATCAAATTTTCAATTAAAAATTTAAGACGATGAAAGTGCAGATCCAAAATTCCCTGTTTATGGTATCGGAAATCAAAGTAACTTATCAGCCGAAGTTTAAAGCCTGTGAAAGGCCTAAGATCACCCAGTCTAAAGATGCATATAACATATTGTTCAACAACTGGGACCATGGAAGAATCCAGATGAGCGAACAATTCTTCATCCTGCTGCTGAACCGTGCGAATAGTGTTATCGGTATGACCGAAATTTCCAGCGGCGGAGTTTCAGGAACGCTGGTTGATCCGAAGCTGGTATTCGGGATTGCTTTGAAAGCCTGCGCCAGCGGGATCATACTTTGCCACAATCACCCCAGTGGTAATTTGAGGCCCAGCCAGGCAGATCTTTCCCTGACCAGAAGATTGGAAGAGGCTGGGAAGTTACTGGACTTGCTGGTTTTGGATCACATCATCCTGACTAAACAAGGGTATTTCTCTTTTAAGGATGAGGGGCTGATATAGCCTCTTCCTAAAGTGAATTGAACAAAAAGATACAGGTGATGACTTTTAAGGATACATTTGTGAATACAATTGGCATGAAATCTAATGGATTACCAAACTGCGGACTATATAATGACTTACTTCTCCAGCCTGCAAAATGACAAAGAGAAGCTGGCAAACAGACATATATCTTCGGTAATTAAGTTAGGGCATCCAGATGCCAACCTCCATGCAGCAACCAGGGCTTATAAAAGAATGGGTTGGCTGACAGATGATGAGGATGCGTTGACGCTCGTAAAACTGGGAGAAGAAGGCTTTAAGATAAAAGTAGCGGAAAGGATACTATTGAAATATAAAGATCAGGTGGTGTTGAATTATTGTCCAAAATGCAATAGACTGGCAAGAACTCCAGCAGCCAGGCAATGTCGTCACTGTGGGCATGATTGGCATTAAAGATGGTATCCAAAACCTTTACTCAGCATTTTACAACATATTGTAAAGTCGAAAACGGATATAAAAACTGAAAGTAAACTACTATCTTAGTTCCTTGCCTGCACATATGGGGTAGGCGTTTGATATGGATAATAAGATAGCCTACAACTATAAAGATATGATCGTCGAGTTATTCGATGATACTTCATATACGCCTGGCTCCGACAATAAAAGTGTTTATGAATTATATCACTTTACTGACCGGTATCAGAATCCTTATGGCACACCGCATGGTGTCAGATTATTTAAGGGTGATCTTGAAGTAAATAGTTGTTTGCTTATTGGATCAGGTGGCACAACGGTCCATCCAACATCAGCCATATTAAATGGTGATTCTTTATCAGTCTGTTGTGGAGATAGCGTGTTTTCCTTAGAGCTGCCAAGCTTGAAGTTAAGTTGGCAAACCCAAGTTGATATTGCCGCGTGCTTCCAGATTTATAGTATCGGTGGTGGGTATGTTATTCATGGTGAGGTAAATGTCTCCATGTTAAACAGTCAGGGAGATATAATATGGTCCTTCTCTGGATATGATATTTTTGTCTCACCTGACGGCGAAACGACCTTTGCTATTCATGATGATCACATTGCATTAGTTGATTGGGAGAAGAACAAATATGAGCTTGATTTTAATGGGAAGGTAATCCGTAGTGTCGTTAGGTAGCTTTTCATTCCTAATATCTACTATTTAAACTTCACTATAAAGCTATTTTTAAGTGTAAAACGTGAATTGCAAAATGTTTTAGCTCCAGGATCTCCTGTATCCACAAGTTTCTATCTGGAATAACTGATAACGAATATAATTTTTGGATTTACTTTAATTGACCACGTTATCAAACAATACTTTAATGACACTTGTGCTATTTTAATAACAGGCTAAAGCAGCACGGTTTGAGTGGAGATCATTGTTAGCTATTTCTGATATGATGTTATACGTTACAATAAACTGGGTATTTTTATAGATTTTAGTTCGACTAGTTTTGTAGCGTTTTCTGCAAGGTGATTTATTTTTTCTTTGAAATCGTTTTGTTTTTCAGTCCAGTTTTTAACCTTGATTGAAGTTCCTGACATACAGACCATCAGCATTCCTTTTCCACCACCTACTTCGGAATAGTCTATGTCAGTGCCAATTATAGCGTTTCCACCCAATAATAAACAACTAAATCGGATAGCCTCTTTGCAAATGTTTTCTCCTTTTAAGATCTTCCCGGCTAGTGATTCAGATTGTCCACCTAAAAAATCAGCCCACGAGGATGCTATTTCGGTTAAAAGCCCTGTTCCGGTTACCGATTGTCCAGTAACAATTTCAAGAATTTCATATTCCCAGTTTGATGGGTTTGGTACTGTTATTATTGGCACTAAATGTAGATCCTTCTTTATATTTTTAACCAATTCCTGTTTTCTACTCTCCAGATCTTTGGTGATCGCATTATATTCGTTAACTCCACAATCACTACAGTATCCTTCCATCGTTCTATTGGATTGGGAATTTATAAAATCCGTTAACGGCTTTGAAAGTATATATCTTGATGAAAGTATGCCGTCAAGTTTCTTATTGCAATTTGGACAATCTTTGCTCGCCATGTTTTTTAATTTAAGGTGTTATGCTTTATCTGTGAAGTCCTCCGATGGCCCAATAGTCAATTCAATTTGGGATCTAAGTAATGAAATTTGCTCACTTAATAAGTTGTTTGTCTCCTGTTGGGCTTTTAGTTGTCGCTCTTGATTAGTTACTATGATGTTGATCTTCCAATACCACATAACAACTTCTCGCAAAACAATAAAAATGGCAATACAAATTCCGATTCCGATAAGTCCACTAATGAGAGAGGTGTCATTGATATTGGATTGTAGGATGGGAGTGGAAACAAAATTTGATGATAAAGGCATTACTATCATGGCGTTAATTTTATAATGGTGAGTGGCTTGAAGGTAACGTGTTTTGTTAATCAATACTATTTTAAATAATAGCCTACTGAAGATTGAAGAATTAAAATTAAATGCCGGTATTTATTTACTAGCATATATTTCGTTGAATTTCTTCAATATCCCTTTCCAGTCCTTCCCGAACTGAACATTAAGCATACGCCCCTCTGGTGAGATAATGATCTTAGAAGGGTAGCCGCTAACTTGATAATCCTTCTCTATCTTGTTGTCAGACATCGCCACCGGGATGGTGTACTTGTTGAGGGCTAAAAAACCTTTTACTTTTTCTTCGGTATCGTAACAGGCAACACTCAGGAAGTTTGCATCACCATGTTTGCCTTCTGTCAGTTCCGTATAGAATTTGTTTACATCAGGCAGTTCCTGCTTGCAGGGCCCGCACCAGGTTCCCCAAAAATCGAGCACCAGCCATTTTTCTTTGAAATCTGCCAGGGTATGCTCCTTGCCATTGATATTTTTTACCTTAAATTCAGGCGCATTCTGCCAGGTACTAATAATGTGTTCGGTAAAAAAGGTTTTAAAGCTCCGACTGGGAAACTTGGTTTCGAAACGCTTCTGCATGTCGCTGAGTGTTTCCGGACTCGAATTAATTTGAACTGCTAATAACTTTAAAGCTTCCAGTTCATTGCCAGCGAGCAGGAGCTGATCAATGTAGTCATCCCGATAGCTTTCTTTAGATTTTAAGAATACCCGGTCGTAAAAACTACCATACGCTTTCTCCTTATTGTTTTTTGGTGAATACTCAGATGCTTTTCCCAGATAAGCCACCGCTTTAACGGAATCCGTTTTTACTACAGAAAGAAACTTTAAGTAATAGGCATGGGCCAGCATGTTCTGACTTTCATAGCGTTCTTTGTTGAGGCTATCGGTGGTGTATTTTTGAAGCTTTACAATCGCAGCGCTTAATAAAGAATCTGCTGCACCTTTTTTGTTTACATCGAGTAACAAGTTGTACATCAGTAATGCGTAGCGACCGCCGTTACCCTCTTTCATTTCCTGGTCGCTCATTTTGTTGAAGGCCGTTGCAGTTTCTAACTGCAAAGCAGTGTTTTTTGAGTCGGCTTTGGCTTTTACCCATAAATTTAATGCCCTTGTTTTTTGACGATAAACCGGATTTTTATTCGAGACAAACATCTGGATCAGTTCTGCGCTTTTACGGTCCTTTTCTTTACGTCCCGGATAATCGTACTCCCCAATGAAATTCTGGGCAAAAGACTGTTGAACCCAGTCCGTAAATGAGGGCGTATTGTAGAAGTATTTGCTGACTGCATAGGCATCTGCTGCACTTCCTTTTTCCAGCGCCGTTCCTAACTTGTTATGGAGGTGGCTGCTTTCATCTTTAAGGTATTCATTTGGTGTTTCCATCAGCGCATCCCAATACACCTGGTAATTTTGGTCATTTCGCGTCTCCTGGATTAAACTGAGTTTTTTGACGGCATAATAAGCATCATTTTTAAATTCAGGGCCAAATGCTGCTAGGGCCTTTTTCACCTTTAAAGAATCATATTCTCCGCCGGTTTTTAGTTCTTCACTCCAGTAGCTCATTTTAACTGCCATGCTTATCCAATTGGAGTCGGGCTTTGTTATCGTCGTTGCGTTACTGAGCTTCTTCATATTGATGATTTCACCCTTCACTGATTTTTCTGTTCCCGAGGATAGGTTCTTGACCTTTGATGTGAAATTGGTTTTGGAAAACTGGCTGAGCATTAAACCGGTTTGCGGGTCAAATGAGTATTTAGAACTGTTGGTCGAGCCATCTTCGCGGGTTTCTTCAGTATTTAGCCTGAGTACTCCGGCCTTATTTGAGATGATTTTAAACTTGGTACCGGTGTCTTTATTTTCCCAGGAGGTTTGAGCGGTTAGCGCTTTGTCTGGAAATTGGTAGAATAAGCCCTGCATCTCAGCAGTAAACCCGCCCTTTGCGTTGTTAAGTATTTGCTTTTCAATGTCAGAATTTAAGTTCCATTTGATGAGTGTAGATTTTAGCTGTTCCTGTAAATCGTCTATAACAATTACCTTTCCTTTGGTGTTTATGATTAGTGTAAACGGCTTATTAAGCATGGCAATGGGAAACAGTACACCTGTTGACATGAAATTGGTTTTTCTCAGTGAATCGGTATTCAGTAACACTTTTTTATCATTTTTGATGAGTGCTTTTACGATTCTGCATTCAAAAACATTATTGCCTTCCTGGTTTTTGCCGAGTGAGCGAAATGCATAGGTCAAGGACTGATCGGTTTTGCCTGTTAAGGTATCAATCGTCCTGTTGGTGATTTCAAAAGTTCTGTTTTTGCTAACCTGGAGTTGCTGGGAAAAGCTTTGACTTGCAATTGTTAGCGTAATTAAGAGCGTTAAATGGATTTTCATATAGATTGAGAATGGTTAATAATTAAATATAAGTATTTATTACCTTGATTCGTCATTCAAGGCTAAACTAAAAAGCGGGCAATCACCAGTGTATTCGGTTAGTGGTATGGGACCCGACATAAATTATAGGGAAGGCGTCAAAGTCTGGCCGTCAAAAACAAACAAATGGACTGAAAAAGAAGTGCCATCGGTATGCAGTGCAATCGGGTGGGTTGAATAGCATGACCTGTGTCAGTGAATTGCCCAAGGCAACTCGAGGAACTTTGGATTCAGGAAGATATCAGAGATAATCCATCTGCTGTATTTCCTGATACAAAAGAATGGTGTATTGTGACTAATAATGATTCTGATGTAACTTACATTAGAGAATCGCAAGAACTAATTAGCGCGTTGACGTCGTTGGAAGGGTGTGATGTTTATCAAATTGAGCCTAAATCAAATAACTAGTTATTATTCGTGCAAAATTGTGCTTGCTTCTTTAGTAATAGATTTTTGATATATTTATTGGTGGCTGATATCTTTATTCACTAGCGTAATTAAGCACATGGGACTTATTAGAATAATGTACATAGCGTATAAAGGAGGTGGTTTGATAGGGGATACTTGAATAGGGTGTGTCAAATTTCTCTAAACCGGAAAACCCATTCACTATAATGGCAAATTGTTTTAAAATTGGTTGAATAGCAATTACAGCCATAAGCGTATTTCTAGCCAGTAGTTTATTCGGTGAGCAGGAAATCAGGTACTTTTTATAATAAGGATAAAGCATTGATAAATGTTAAGTATTTGGACTTTATGAAAACTGGAGGCAGACAAAATGAAAGTAAAAGTGTGTTGTATTTTTGGAATTCTTCATATGCTGGTTATGCTGTCTTGCAGTATGACAGGTAATTTGTATAATAACGAAAATAGAAGACTATTTGAGCGTTTGTATAAAAGTAATGGTAATGCTTTTTATATAAAGTCTACTAACATTTCGGTCTCTTTTGTTTGGTCTTATTCTGAAAAAAAAATATCCATTTATAAGCTATCTAATGGTAAGTTAATAGAGTCAAAAGAATTACCTGATACGAAATCTAATTGGCTTGACCAGTTCTCAAAAAAAGAGCTTCCTGAAGCAGATTCTTGCTTGGAATTAGATGGTGATCTACTTGGCTTTAAGTTAAAGTATGACAATTCGTTGGTTCAAAATGATTTGCCAATTAACCTGGACTGTTTTTTAAGGAAAAAACTTAAGTCGGTGTTCCTCAATGGGATGATAAGCGATATCAAAGTTATCAGATTAAATGGTAATCTGCATTAACAACAATGCCCAAAATCATGAAATCATTAGCACAATTAGACAATACTGAAGGCGAAGCTTCTGCATGAATTATTTCCTGAAGAGGTAAAACCACTGATTGATGAGGGGCTCATATAACCTCTTCTATATGTATGAACCGAAAACAATATGCGGGCGTTAATTTTAGTGCTGAGACGATCTAAAGTATTAAAATTATTCTGGTAAATACATCCTGGTAAGCAGGTGTGCGGCATTCTCAGGTACATCAAAGGTTTAGTCAGATGCCACTGGTGATTCTTAATGACTGCGTTGTATTTATATATTTTTCTTATACATTGCAATAAATTAACGCAATCAAATGAGCATACGAACTGTAGATGAAATCAGTGGCAGATATGAAATTGAGAAGGGAATTAAAGAAAGTGATCTGATAGCACTTGTTGAAAACCCTAATACCAATGTAATCCAATTTTCAAAACCTCTTGCTGAAAAGGATATAGAAAACTTAGAACTTCTGGTCTTCTCTAAAAGAAAGGATATCACCTTAAGGGTATATGGTCATTATATTGAGGGATGTGACCTGAGGTTTCTGGTAAATATGCCGTCCTTGGCTAAGGTTACCGCCGATTGCTTATATCAGGCGACAGGGATAGAGGCGGTAACTGAACTGAAAAATCTGACCAGTCTTTCTGTTGGGATTTTTAATCTGGAAAGTTTTGATTTTTTGAATGACATTCCCCCATCTGTAAGGGAGTTGATCCTTCAGCAAAGCAAGTCCAAGAAGCCCAGAATAGATAGCATCGCAAGGTTCGAAGATTTAGAATATTTGTATCTGGAAGGGCAACAGAAAGGAATAGAAGCCATAAGCCATCTCAAAAAGTTAGAGCGAATTGTTTTGCGTTCAATCTCTGTCCCAAACCTGGAGGTTTTAAGTGACCTTAAGGAACTATGGTCGGTCGACATTAAACTTGGTGGCATCAAAAACTTTAATGCCTTAAAAAATCTCCCAAATCTGAAGTACCTGGAATTATGGCAAATCAGGGGCCTGGCTGACCTTTCCTTTATTTCAGAATTAAATGGATTGCAGAATTTATTTGTTCAGGCATTACCTCAGGTGGAGAGGGTTCCAGAGCTCAAAAACCTGACCGCTTTAAGAAGAATATACCTCGAAAACTTAAAGGGGCTAAAAGATCTTTTTAGTTTAAGATCTGCTCCTGCACTGGAAGAATTTACATATGTGCTGGCACAAAATCAGGAGCCAGAGAATTTAATACCGGTACTGGAAAATCCAAATGTAAAAAGGGTTTGTTGCAGGATGGGGAGCTCCAAAAAGGATGACAAATTTGATGAACTGGTCAGTTTGTATGGAAAACAGGAGTATGAATTCCGCGAGTTTATTTATGACTGAGACTGACAATGAAGCTGCTTTGAAGCTGAGGCCAGTTTTTTATCTTTAATAGCAAAAACAGGATAACCAAGAAAATTTGTCATTGATTTCTGGGCTTTTGGAAGAGCAAGCTTTGAATTACTCCGAAAAAGATTAATATTGACACCACATTGACCACCAAAAGTGGGAAAGAACCACTTTTACCGAAATATACAAGTAGAAGCAAAAACAATGACACGTCCAGAATTTATAACATTATTTAATGTAGAAGTAGATAAAGCAAGTTCAGATGCGCTTATAGATTTTGGCCTGGACATTTGCGAACGGCTGTTACCAAAATATGCATCGTTTTCGAAAAATCATAGTTGGGGCGATGTTGAAGTATTAAAGAACTCTATTGACTTTTGTAAAAGAAGTAAAGGATTTGATCAAAATAATTTTGAGATTCAAAATTACCTTGATAAAGTAGAACCAAATATTCCAGATATGGATGACTTTGGTGATTTTGATGGGAGCTATGCGCTAAATGCTTCTTGTGCTGTTTATGAATTGCTTGAATATCTATGCGATGGAGATGTTAGTCATATATTCAACATTAGCACCTATATGACAGATACAATTGATTTTGAACTGAGTGAGGCAGATCCAAATTTGACAGATGAAGAGCTGGAGAATCACAAGGATATAATTATTGAATGGACTTACCAACTAGGATTATTAGCAAATACTATTGAAAATTAAATCGAATCAATTGCGAATCATGCCTAATTTATTTTAAGATATGCAATTCAACTACAAGTCTGAAAAATACAACTCATTTGCAGAAATTAACGGTATTACATTTAAACGGAAATTGGAAAATGAAACAGCTTTTGATGGTATTGTAAAGATTTATAGTATTGAAACGAGTTCGGACAAGCTCAATCAACTACTAAAAGGGAAATTCTTTGGTGCCTTTTTCTATTCATCAGGGAAAGGTACATTTCTGCGAATGTTTGACGAAAAGGAATCTTGGCCAAACACAAACCTGATATTCATCGATCTAGAGGATATCGTAATGGTAAAAATTAAAAAAACCGGCTCATCTTGGCTCGTTTGGACGGCCAATGATCTAGGAGATGGAAAATATTCAATCGGTATTTCCCCCAATCAAAGTATCGAATATCAAACTCGTTAAATAAGGTGTTAAACGAAATGAAAGTATAAAGAAAATGCAGAGATAAGAGGGTGCAATGACAACCATAGTTCTATGTTAAGGTTCTTCAACCGAAGGTGTTCTGCCGTTTTTTGGTACATCAGATTTTTTACAGTTTATATTGGCTAAACTGAGCACCCATAATAAGATCAAAATAATTTTTGACTTGAGGAGCATTGATTTTGATTTTTAATAACTGATCTGTTTTGTGGTTGTCGGTTTTTTGTGCTAATTTAAACAGAATTTGTTTTATCACACTTCCCTGAGGATTATTCCGTATGTGGCCACCACTTTCGCAGAACCTGGTTCCATATTGGGACCGAATTTAGTTCTTCGCCACTATATTTCTGGCAGTAAATAAGCCAATCTTTATTTTTCGTCTTTGTAATAATAGATGTCATCCTCAGAAGAATAAATTAGTCTCACTTCTTTTTTGTTTGCTAACCGCACTTCAGAATCCCAATACCCACCTCGTCTATTTTTCGGCCCTTGGTCATTAAAAAAAATAAAATCGTCAAAGACAATTCTTGTGACGTTAAATCTCCAACTACCACTATTATAAAAAATGTTTGCATCCGATGCAATATACTTCTGTTTATATGTGCCGTTATTATAAATAAAAATAGAATCTATACTATTTCCATTCATGCTATATCTGCCAGGTATCATTTCCTTAGAAGCATCTGAACAACTTAGTTGAATCAAAGTTATAACTATGACAATATATACTATGGAGATTTTGAAATTCATTTTTGAGCAGTAAAGCTCAGTATTATTTTTTATATTTTTCTATCCAGACAAATCTTTTGAAAATTGCGCTTTCTCGGCCAAATTCATTTTCTTAAACTGTTAAATGATAGTAAAGAGATGCTCGATTGGTAGTATATTCAACAAGATATAAATTACCTGGGGATTATTTCATATGTTGCCGCCACGAAACGTCTGCGTATATTGATCTTGTTAGCTAATTCTCAAAGCTGGCCCTAATTCACACCACTTCTGCTTTTAATTTCAGAAGGCATCATACTCATAAAAGAAATCTATTTTTTGGAAGATCTTTTTCATCTGAATCAGAAAAATGTACCTCTACTATTTTATTAGTCAAACGTCCTTCGGAATCGTATTTGAAATAGAGTATGTTGAAAAAGTTCTCGTTTGTCTCTATTACTTTTCCATTTTTATCATATTTCCAGTAAAAAGGCTTTTCTGAGGTCGATGTGTCAACTCTTTCTACCTCCTTTTTATCTTTATACCGATGTGTTATTGTCGAATAAACCTTTTTTTCATCTTCATAGTGTTTTTCCAACATTCTTGTACTGTCTTTACTGTACAAATATTCAATTTTTGTTTCCCGTAAACCAGGCATGTTATAAAGTGTTTTTATCAGGGAACCGGATTGGTCATAAAAATTTACTTCACTTGTATTTCCTTGTTCTTCAAACTTAACTATTTCTTTCAAAGTTCCGTTTGGATTGTAATCTAAAAAAGTCTTCCTTAGAAGTATTTTGTCACCATCATAAGAACTATACCCGTATTCAATATAGTTTACAATATTTTCAGTTTGGTTTACCATGAACTCGGTTGATGCTTCATGGGTGTGACAATTTTAAAGGTCTCTATACTTTTTAAACTCCCCGCTGAGGTATATACAAAATTCTTCTTTGCTGAAATCATTCCTTGCTTGTCAAACTGTATAATCTCTTCAGGAAAACTATTTTTTAAAAATTGGTGTGTAGAAATTTTAGTTTTCTTTCCACCTTTTTCGGATTGGAATTCTATTATCTGTTTAGTCTTTCTATTTAGGCCTAGGCGTTCCTTCGATGTCAAAGCTTCGTATATTTCATAGTCGAATTGAGCGAACGTTTGAAAAGATGTTAGAAATAATAATATAAGGGTAATTAGTGTTTTCACAGTGATCGTTTAAAATTGTTTATGGTTGTTAAATATAGAATCTTCTCCATTAAACCTATCTATTTTGATTCATTGATTTGTTTTAACGTAAACCAAATAATCGGAAGAATACCTATTCGACCTTTAACTATGTATTTCGAAGATAGTACACACTCCATTTCAGCCCAAACTTGTATATTTCAATGAAAGTTTGGCAGGTAGATTTTTAAGTGAGCTAATAGAGGCAAAAAGAGATTTTAATAAAATACTATCTATGTTGGAGTCTGATCCTAAAACGAATAAAATTATTGAAAAGATCCGGATTTATACACAAAGCCGGAGGGTAACAATGGCGCGGGTTACACTGATGCGCTTTATATAAGTAAGAGTAGTTATGAGGAAACATTTCAACCGTTACAGTTTTAAGCAGATTATCTTACGCCACCAACTTCGCAAAGCCTTTGAGTGTTAAAAGAAAGTATCTCCATAGTTGCATAAGCAGTAGCTTTTTTAGCTGAAAGTGGATGTGGAAAGCATTAGTAAATTGCTATATTGAAATCAAATTAATTGCTATGAAGTTATATAAAAGGGGTGAAGATGAAATCCTATTCTGGGAGACTTGGGATATTGATAGTGACACTGGAGCTGTAAATCGAGGCATAGTAGGAGAAGTTGGGGAATATCGTGAAGTCCAGTCAAGCATTCTAGAGTCCTTCAGGGAGAAAATACAAAAAGAAGTTGATGGAGTCTTTGAAAACGGTTATGAAGAAGTTGAGATTGAGGATCATTATACATTACTAATTGAGTTCCTGGTTGATGGAATGGGTACACCGGAAGACGTAGAAAAACGAACCAGGCTGCAAGATAGAATGAATGACTTTTTAGGTTGGAATGGACTCGGTCATTGCGATGGGGGAAGTATAGGTAGTGGCACAATGGAAGTATGCTGTTTTGTAATTGATTTCGACATTGCAGCGCGTTTAATAGAGGAAAACCTAATAGGAACTGAATTTGCAAATTACACGAGAATCTATGATGAGAATGAAATTTAGTAAAAAGATCATTAATATCCACAATCCGTACTCGCCCTCTTAACAATAGATTATTGATACCTTTATGGATATGAATATACCTAAATCCGACGAAATGGTAAGTAAAGAAAACTATGTAAAGGTCTTATTCAACTTCTACAGCAATGTACTTGGTGAACAGGCAGTAGAAACAATGTGGGCAGAAGTCGTTGATGAAGGTAAAGGGATTTATAAGCTCGATAGTGTACCGTTCTACGCTCCAAATGTTGCATCTGGTGATACCATACTAGCAACTTATAACCCTGATGAAGAAATGCTAACTTACAAGGAAACAATAGCCTTCTCTGGTAATTCTACAGTGCAGGTTGTCATTATAGATAAATCTGTTGCAACTAACGATGTTAGAGATGCCCTCCATGCTTTAGGATGTGTTACTGAAAAGTTTAATGAGGGGTACTTTGTTATTGATGTCCCTGTAGAATTAGATTATCAGCTCATAAGGTCAAAACTTGAAGAGCTAGTTAGTACAGATACGATAGATTATGCTGAACCATGTTTGTCAGAACAGCATCGGGACTAAGTATTTGTAATCTGGACTTACCCTATTAGCAATAGCTTTTACAATAATAAATGGATATGGAACAATGAAGGCAAACAGCTATCTGGGTACACGATGACAACTGAGTTAACTGAAGAAGAATTTAAAAGTACATTTGGTAATAGGATGATCGATGTAACTGAATCAGCTGAACCTGTTTTAGATATCTGGCCATATGTGAAACAGCTCAATGAACAAGGTATCATTGCCGACTCTATTCTTAATGATGAACAGGTTGAATATGTTTATCGCACTGGTTCATCAACATTTGACCATGTACTGCTTTCAGGTTCTAAGTCAAACCAATATGTTGCAGTAGTCGTTGATTTGAACAGTTACGAGATAACTGGACACTATCTTTTAGATCTCAATTCCGAGTACGGACTGTAGTCATATCCTTCGATCAGTTAGGCGTGGACTATAGAAAGGAAAGCGAAGTATGGCGAATGTGTAAGCATAAAGATGGAGTACATATCTACAGTGGATTCGTTCACTTCAAAGGGAGTTTTGAGGGCAAAGATTGCTTTGTTACATCTGATGGCAGGAATGGCACGTTTTCTATGACCGATATAAACGAGTCATTTAGTGTTGGTTTTAGGATTGCCAGTGATCTAGCGTACTTTAATGACAATGAGAACCTTGTTCAGGTGGAGTTTGAAGCAAAAATACCATGGACGATTGATAAGAAACTGGAAAGCGAATGGTAGATTCTCATCAGTAGATTCAAACTGTCCATCTCGACTAGAATGTGGTTTTGCCATGATAAATGGATGCAAAAAAGATGAAAAGAAACGTTAGTTTAGAATTTTTAGCGAAAGAGAATGAGGAAGATTAGTTCTGTATTACCTGAATGGATAGCTACACATGCATCACTAGGGGATCATGTTAAGCCAGGTGTAGGGGTTGAGTACGCTTCAAATGAGAGACTATGGTATCTGCTAACTTTGTTTTGTCCTTTATTATTTGAAAGTTATGCGGTAGTCTTTCATCCATTTTGGATTAAGTCTGAAAAATATCTATCTAATAATAATCTTCAACCGAGTGACAAAGAGTTCGATTATAAACCAATCACTTGGCCTCACTTCTTTAAGTTATATAAAGAAGAATTTGATTTATACAGTGCTGTCGAAGTGCAAGAAGGAATTAGGTTACTGCTATTGAAGGATCAATACTGGCCATCACATATTTCTTTTCCTGCAGAAGGAGACATGGAGGATACACAGCTACAGAGAATTAGAGACGTAATTGTTAATCTATATGGCGATATAGAAGTGTGTTATTATTATTGTCTTTTAAAGACTACAGACTGGTTTAATGATGAGATTTTATATCGAGGAAAATTATCAGAACTCGAGGAACTTTGGATTCAAGAAGATATCAGAGATAATCCATCCGCTATATTTCCTGATACAAAAGAATGGTGTATTGTGACTAATTATGATTCTGATGTATCTTACATTGGAGGATAGCAAGAACTACTTAGAGCGCTGACTTCATTGCAAGGGTGTGATGTTTATCAAATTGAGCCTAAATCAAACAACTAGTTATCATAATAGATTTTTGATATATTTATTGGTGGTTGATATCTTTCTTAATTAGCTAATTAAGTACATGGGATTTACTAACTAAAGCGCATACCTATAAAAATCTGTATATGAAACGCATACCTTACTTAATTCTGCTATTGATGTTTTTAACTAGTTGTGGACATTCTCAAACAAGTACCTTACACGACAAGCTCACAGGAAATTTAAAAAGTGATTTGAAGCTTCTTCTGCCGAATGGAACAATTGAGGTAGATATCATGGACGGTGTTCGTCAAGATCCTAGACAGGTAGAATTATCCAAAAAACTTCAATCTTCCGTAAAACAGAATTATGTATGGTTTGTGGATTATATGAAAACTGTTCCACAAGGACAACCAATGCCTTACCATGTAAACTTGGGCCTAACAAAAGAGGAATATGCCGAACTTATGGGCTACATGGATAATATCGAAGTTGTTTCTACAGGAGCCGAAGAAATTTCAATACAGACCAAAGATGATGTGATACATTTTAAATCAAGGGGTAAGCTGTCTTTGTTGGATTCATTGAAGATAGATTTGAAGAACAATATTGTATTGTTTGGTCGTTTAAAGCTACCATTTGGAGATAATTTAGATATAACATCAGAGAAAAATGCTTTAAAAAGCAAGTGGACAGGCTATAGTTGGGTTTTAGAGGAACCGAAAGATTTCGACCCGGATAAACTTAAAGATTTAAACAATTTAAAAATGAAACAGTATAAGCTCATTTTAGGAAAACTGGAAAAGACTGGAAAAACCTATATGAGTTTGAAAGGAAGAGAAATAGAAAATGGCGCCAGAACGGTAGACTTCGAAATACCTGTGCTATGGTGACGATGAATTATGCAGTATCAAATTAATAGAATTATAAAACTACCTATCTGATTTTTATTTATAATTTATTGGATAACATGTATTTATTTCTATGGAAACAAAGAAAGGGATGTCGCATGCGCATCCCTTTCTAATCAAATAAAGATATAGGCACTTTTATAAGGATAAGTATTTCTCCTTTATAAGAGCCATATCAGCACCAACTTTAATGTCAAGTATCTTGGCATAATGTTGTGTGGTCTGAATATTAGTATGTCCCAACATTTTTGAAACACTTTCTATGGGGATTCCATTTAAAAGGGTGACGGTTGTTGCAAATGTATGCCTGGCAATGTGGAAGGTAATTGGTTTCTTGATGCCGCAGAAGTCTGCAATTTCTTTAAGGTAACTGTTCATTTTCTGATTGCTTGAAACTGGAAATAGCATTCCGGTATTTAAGCAGATCGGGTTATCCCGATATGAATTTAGAAGAGCGGAGGCTATTGGCAGTAAGGGTATGCGAGATGGGGTATTGGTTTTTTGCCTTTTTATGGAGATCCATTTGTCGCCATCAACGCCAGTTACAACATTACAACTTTTTAGATTTTTAACATCTATATAGGCGAGGCCGGTAAAGCAACAAAATAAAAAGATGTCTCTTATCTGTTCCAGTCTCTCCGAAGCCAGTTGCTTGTTGGCTATGGTTTCTATTTCCTGTTCAGTTAGGTAAACGCGCTCAACCTTTTTAATCTTGTTTTTATATCTTGCAAATGGATCAATAGTAAGCCATCCGTTAGACAGGCAGATGCGAATAATCTTACCGAAGTTTTTCAAGTATTTCACAGTTGAATTGTTAGCGCATTTTCGGACTGATCGCAAATAAAAATCGTACTCAGTTATAAAAGCGTAGTTAACTTTTCTGATGTCGATGTCGTTAATCTTGTATTTCCATTGTAAGAACTCAACAGTATGTTTTAAAGATGTCCTGTAACGCTCAGCTGTTCCTTTAGAGAACTCTCTTCCTACAAGTGCTTCCATCTTTTGGTTGTGGTCTTTAAAAATGTCAATTAAGGTACGTTGCTTCGCTACCTTGCCCTGAAACTGATCTCTTAATTTCTCGGCGGTGATGGCGTCATCTTTTTCGGTTAATTGCCGATGGGCCTCGAATACTTTGTTCTGGAGATCGTCCAGGTAAGCATTCAAGGATTTTGTCTCCTCTTTTTTGCCATTGCAGCGGCCTGAAGTTGGGTTCCATTGTGCAGGATCACAGCATCGGCATGTGGTTACTTCACAACGTTTTCCATCAACGGTAATCCGAAGATAAATAGGGGCTTTGCCTGATTGATAATTCTTTTGTTTCTTCATATAGAAGAGTAAGCTGAAATTGATTTTCATAATGCATTACATTAATGGTTAACAAATTTAGCTTTACAGGTACTTTTTTACAAGATGTCCATTGTCAGAACATGTTGATTATCAGCTTGATGTGGTCGATTTGGTGAGTCATTTTTAATTTCCAAATTACTCACCGAATCACTCACCAGTGAGGTGTGAATTGATGCATATTTTGGTATGTCCTAAAAAGCAAAAAGCCTGCTAATCATACGATTTGCAGGCTTTTTGTTGGTTTTGACACCTTTTTAGCGGAGAGCGAGGGATTCGAACCCCCGGACCTATGACAGTCAACAGTTTTCAAGACTGCCGCATTCGACCACTCTGCCAGCTCTCCGGCGCAAAAGTACAAACTCAAATTGATTCTACAAACTAAGATTCACATATATTTCATATTAAATTAATATGGGGAATATATAAATGCTTAATCCGTTGAAATACAACTTTTTTATAACAGTTAGCCTGAAAACAAAAGTTGAGAAGTAATATTGGATACGCATCGAAAACGATATTATCATGCCAAAATATGGTCTCGATCCGCAAAATATTGCTATTCTCGAGTCTCAGGAAAAAGAAGAATTCCTAAAGTAAAACAAAAAAGATGTGGTTCAACATTTCTTCAGATTTGAGATGCAGCTTTGGGTAAAAAGATAATCGTGTATAGATTTATTTCCCTTTTGCTTTTAATACTTCCTTTCTTTGTCAGTGCGCAGACCAGTTCAGGCGTTACCGTATCTGGAATGATCAGAGATGGCAATAAAATTGCCATTCCGTATTTGAATGTGGTTTTTAAAGCAGCTAAGGACAGCAGCTTTGTAGTTGGTACGGTTACAAACGATGAAGGTCGGTTCAGCCTGGCCGGCGTAAAAAACGGAAATTACATCTTGGAAATATCGATGGTGAGTTTTAAGACGATCAGACAGCCCTTTACAGCGGGCACATTGAGCAATTTCCTGGATCTTGGTTTAATTGAACTGGAAGAAGATGCCAAGGTCCTGAATGAGGTAAAAATCGTTGCCGGGCAATCCGATGGGGTCTCCGCTAGAATGAATAAAAAGACTTTTACTCTGGCCAATAATGCAACACAAACCGGAGGTTCAGTATTGCAGGCGATGCAAAATATTCCCGGGGTTACTATTCAGGATGGAAAAGTGCAGCTCAGGGGAAATGATAAGGTGGCCGTATTGATTGACGGGAAACAAAATGCGGTAACAGGTTTCGGCAGTCAGACGGGTTTAGACAATATCCCTGCATCTGCAATCGAAAGCATTGAAATTATCAATAACCCTTCAGCCAGGTATGATGCCAATGGGAATGCAGGAATCATTAACATCATCTATAAAAAGAACAGACAGGAAGGGTTTAATGGGAAAATAGGTCTGACCACCGGGCTGGGTGCCTTATGGATCAGGAAGGAAAACCTGCCTACCATACGTCCGCAATACCAGGCAACCCCAAAGCTGAACCCATCAGTCTCACTCAATTATCGTAAAAATAAAATGAATACTTTTTTGCAGGGCGACTGGTTGTACACCCAGACATTGAACCGAAATGATTTCGCTCAGCGTGTTTACGATGACGGAACGGTAATCAATCAGCAAGTGAAGCGGAACAGGACCACTACATTTTCTACGATTAAGACCGGAATGGACTGGAACCCGGATGATAGAAATACCTTCACACTTTCAGCTTATCTGAACAGGGAGAAGATTCTGGACAGGGGAGATGTTCCCTACTTTAATGGTGATTTCTCAGTAAGGAACCGCCTTTGGCAGTTCCTCGAAGACGAGGTAAAATATACCGCGACAGCCTCAGCTTTGTACCAGCACAAATTTGTTCAGCCAGGGCATTTACTGAATGCTGGTTTCAACTATACGTTTCACAGGGAAGATGAAAAGTATTTCTTTACGAATATCATGCCCAGCTTCACAGGTGAGGATTCCTTTAAGCTGCTTTCTGACGAACATGTAGCAGATTTAAATCTGGATTATATCAGGCCTTTGAAACATGGCCGGCTGGAAGCCGGAATCAAATTTAGAAGAAGGACCATCCCCACGGATATGCAGTTCTTTCCTGGTCTGAATTCTCCTTTAGACGTAAATGCGGGTGGATGGGCCGATTATAAGGAAACCATTCCTGCAGTGTATGGTAATTATGTATTTGAGAGCAATCGTTTTGAGCTGGAAGCAGGCCTGAGATTTGAATATGTAAAGGTCGAGTATGACGTGAACCCAAATCATAATACATATAGCAGTGATGGATATGACTATACACGTCCCTTTCCCAATCTGAGATTATCTTATAAACTGAGCGATAAAAATAAGATTTCGGTATTTTACAATGAAAGGGTCGACCGTCCAAATGAAGTAGATATCCGGATCTTCCCTAAGTACGATGAACCAGAGGTGATTAAGGTAGGCAATCCCACCTTGCGTCCGCAGTTTACCAAAAGTATAGAACTGGGGCATAAACTAACATGGAATAAGGGGAGTGTATACTCTGCAATTTATCATAAGATGATTGATGCAACTATTACCAGGATTGCCACAGTGGTGCCTGGTAATACCTTAATCTACAATATTTTTCAAAATGCAGGTGAAAGCCGGAATACTGGTGGGGAGATTACTTATCAGCAGGAAGTGGCCACCTGGTTCTCGTTCAATACGGGTGTATCCCTATACCGAAACACGATAGATGCATTTACAATAAACAACAGATACCCTGTTCCCACACAATATACCATGCCAAGGGAGAGCATTACCTCATGGAATTCAAAGCTGAATGGGATGTTTAAATTACCTAAAAAAACAGAATTGCAATTTTCCGCCGTTTACTTGGCGCCTGATATCATTCCTCAGGGAAAAATAGGGTCGAGATTTTCAGTTGATATGGGTGTGAAAAAGCAGGTTCAAAATGGCAGGGGTGAATTATTTTTAAATGGTACCGATCTGTTCAATACGCTTAACCCAAGGAGAGAAGTGAGGGGCAATGGGTTTAGCCTCATCAGCACCGACTATCTGGAAACCCAGGTTTTTAGGCTGGGTTACAGTTATAAGTTTTAGTTCCTAAGAGCACTCTGGATCAATCCGGCATTTCCAGAAAAAGATCAATTTTTGCTATTGAAAAATGAGGATGATTGTGCCGCCAATGATCATGAGTACCGCAATTATAGTTTTGTATGTCAATGGCTCCCCAAGAAAGATAACCGATAAGATTAAGGCGATCGCAACACTGGCCTTATCTACAGGGGCTACTTGAGAGACCTTGCCCATTTGAAGGGCCTTAAAATAAAATATCCAGGACAGTCCTGTTGCCAGACCTGAGAGGATCAGAAATACCCAGTTTTGTTTGGTCAGGCCGGAAATGCCGGTCTGTCCACCTTTAAAGAAAACAATTGCCCAGGCCAATAACAGTATGACAACGGTTCTGATTGCTGTAGCCAGATTTGAATCGATACCTTTTATTCCAATTTTTGCCAGGACAGCTGTCAGCGCTGCAAAAAATGCAGAAAGTAATGCATATATCCACCACATATTTTATGCTTTGATGTTAAATATAGTTATAAGCCATTGTTTTCCGATAGCCTTAGCCTAAATCTTATTCTGTCTTGATTTTTCCAGGTCAACGGAAAATAGGCTTCAAATCCAACTTCAGAATTTCTCCTAAATTCAATGTTAGTTTTACTATGGGTAGGGCTGCATCTATAGACAATAAAAATAATCGCTACACAATCAAATGTATTCGAAAATCGCTAATCTCATCTGGAAGGAAATGAAAACACAGGGGTATACTCAGTTACAACTGACCGAGAAACTTGATGTACCTGGCCTTAAGCTTAGTCAGGTATTTAAAAGCGAAAAGATTGATGTATATCTCCTGGTGCAGATTTCCGGGGTGCTTAAAAGAAATTTTTTTCAGTACCTGGATCCTGAAGAACTGGATATCGCTTTGAATGTGGAGACGATCAAACAACTGAAAGGTAAGATCGTTGATTTAACCGAATTAAATCAACAACAGGAAGTAATTCTGCATAATTTGAATAGCCAAATCAGCCGCTTTCAGAAATTCCTTCAGCAATTGGATGAAAAAAAAAGCAAGCGTAGTGTCTGACATGTCTACCTCGACGCGTCCATTTGAATTTCCTATAAATCGCCCATTTCCTGTTCATTTTAAGACATACTGTCCACAATGAGACAGTTGAATTTTATAGCTTAATTGTAATTTGCTTATTTTTAGCTTGTTACTTCTGGCATTTCTATTGGAACATAGGGTTCAAATTAGTATACATATGGACCGTGAAATTTCATCCAAAGAACAAGCCAGGCGAAGAACCAGGATATACATTATCGGTAGTGTTGTTGCCCTGGCAATCGCTTTTGGGTTTATTCAATTTAGCAGTATCGTTGAGCCTGCAGTAAAAGGAAGTGCGCTCAGTACCTCAGTTGCAGAGGTAGGCAGGATGGAGGCGACCGTGCCTGCGTCAGGGATTATTACTCCCGAATATGAATTCACCATCAGCTCACCGGTAGATGCAAGGATTGAGCAGGTAATGTTTAATGCTGGCGAAAAGGTACTTGCCGGCCAATCCATTTTGCGCCTGAACAAGGAGTCAGCGTTGCTCTCCTTTGAAAAACTGAATGAGGAGCAGCATGTCAATCGTAACAAAATAAACCAATTGTCTCTGGGCCTGCAGAAAACCCTCGATGAGTTAAAGACTCAGTATTCCATTAAACAAATGAAAATCAGTAGTCTGGAAACGGCACTGGATCACGAACAATCACTCTTGGCGATTGGCGGGAGTACGGATGAAAATGTCAAACAGGCCCGCCTAACCTTAAATGTGGCACAACTCGAACTGAAGCAGATCAAAAACCAAATGGATAATCAGAAGGCAACAATGCAGGCCGATCTGAAAAGCCTGGGGTATGAAATCAACATTCGGGAGAAGGACATCAAAGGAATCAGTGATAAACTGAAAAATGCGTCCATTTCTTCGCCAAGAAACGGGGTAATCACCTGGGTCAATAGTAAGATCGGTGCAGAAATCAATGAAGGCGAAGAGTTGGTGCGTATTGCAGACCTGAGCAGTTTTAAGGTTGAAGCCAGCATCTCTGATACGTATGCTGATGAGGTTAAATCAGGTAGAACGGCTGTAGTCAGGATCGCTAAAACGGACTTGCTCGGGAATATTAGCAATGTACAGCCAGCTGTGGAGGATGGAACCGTGAAATTTTCAATTAACTTAAGCAATAAAAGTTCAAAGCTGCTCCGCTCTAACCTGAAGGTTGATGTTTTTGTCGTCACCTCTTACAAGGAGCATACCATAAGAGTTAAGAATGGCGCTGCGTTTAATGGATCCGAACAACAAAAGGTATTTGTGATTGAGGGCGACAATGCGGTGTCCCGCCAGGTGAAAGTTGGCGAAAGCAATAGCGATTATGTGGAAATTCTTTCAGGTCTTAAAGCAGGGGAAAAAGTCATCACCTCAGAGATGCAGGACTTTATTCATCTCAGTAAAGTTAAGATCAAATAGCTAAAACAAATGACACACAAAATCATGTTCAAAACCATCCTATTATTTTCAGCGATTCTCACGCCCATTCTCGGGAAAGGTCAGGGGGATAGTGATACCGTAAAATTAAAGTTGAACGATGTTATCGGTATCGCCAAAATGCATTCTACAGCAGCTGTACAGGCCGAGACCATTCGTGAAAATCAGTATTGGCAGTATAGAACATTTAAATCAAATTATAATCCACAACTTACGCTGGATGGGACTTTGCCACAATTTAGTAAAACCAATATCCCGGTGATCCAGCCAGATGGAACAGTAGAATTTAAGCCCGTGATTAACGATAATTCTCAAATCAACCTTGGCCTCACACAAAATATCAGTTTAACCGGCGGACAAGTATTCCTTGGCTCCAATGTATTGAGGTTCTCAGATTTCGACCGCAAACAAACCCGTTACAATGGGAATCCATTGATCATCGGCCTGAATCAGCCGTTGTTTGCCTTCAATTCTCTATTGTGGGATCAGAAGATCGAACCTTTGCGTTATGAAGAATCACAGAAAAAGTACAAAGAAGACATGGAAGTGGTGGGCCGAGATGCCTCAGAACTGTTTTTTGGTTTGCTGATTGCCCAGATCAACAAGGATATCGCCGTTAAAAATCTCTCGAACAATGAGACCATTTACAAAATCGGTGAAGGCAAAGCAGCCCTGGGTCGGTTGTCCAAAGACGAACTGCTACGATTAAAACTGGGGGTGTTGAACGCAAGGAAAGCTGTGGCTCAGGCCAATGTGGATGCAGAAACGGCTGACCTTCAGTTAAAATCCTTTATTGGTTTTTCTGCGGATAACCAGATTAAGCTTATCCTTCCTGAACATCTGCTGACTTTTGAGGTAGATCCTGCAATTGCTGTCCAGCAGGCAAAAGATAACCGTCAGAAATCCATAGAGTTTAAACGGGCTTTGCTTGAAGCGGATAAGGACGTTGCCAAAGCACGGGGAGAAAACGGCCTGAAAGTAAACCTCTTTGGAACATTTGGATTGACCAATGTAGCGGATCGGCTTCCGGGAATATATAGCCGTGCTAAGGACCAGCAGGAAATAAGATTGGGTTTTCAGATCCCTATTCTGGACTGGGGACGTTCGGCTTCGAGAATTAAAACGGCACAGTCCAATCGCAAGTTGATAGCCGCAACCGTTAGGCAGGCACAAATAAACTTTGAGCAAGAGATCTATACCATTCTGAGACAGTTTGCGATGATCAAAGAACAAATGCAAACCAACGCAGAAGCAGATCTCACTGCAACCCAGCGCTATGAAATCGCGCAGAAAAGATACCTGCTGAACGACTTGAGCATTACCGATCTGAACATCGCTTTGCAGGAAAAGGATCAGGCACGCCGTGATTATATCTTTGCCTTAAGAAGCTTTTGGAGTGCTTACTTCAACCTTCGGCAGCTGACGCTTTATGATTTTACCACCAATAAAAAAATATAAGCCTTCTAATCAATAAATGACACCATAAAACCACAAAATCATATGAAAAACTTAATTCCTTTGCCAATAAAATGCCAGATGACCCCAAGACCAATTGATACTTATTTTGAAGGGTGAAAATGGAAAATTAGTGGTAACTTTTAGACCACCAGGAGCGGAGCTTCAATTTCTCGTCACGGAATGTAAAATCCTATAATAACAATTATTAACTCAAATCGAAATGATACAATTATCAAACATAGAAAAAGTTTACCGTACCAAAACTATCGAAACCACTGCCCTGAACCACATTAATCTTAACATTAACAAAGGGGAATTTGTAGCCATTATGGGCCCTTCTGGCTGCGGCAAAAGTACTTTACTCAACATAATGGGACTATTGGATACGCCCACTGCCGGATCCATTGCAATTGCCAATCAGCCTGTCACTTCTCTCAGCCGCAAACGCCTGGCAACCTTCCGAAATCTTAAGCTGGGTTTTATTTTTCAGAGTTATCACCTGATCAATGACCTTTCGGTTATAGACAATGTGGAGCTACCACTTTTATACCGCAAGGGTATTTCAGGTACTGAAAGGCGCAAAAGAGCTTTAGTCGCTTTGGAGAAAGTAGGATTAAGTGCCCGCACCAAGCACTACCCCAATCAGCTTTCAGGTGGACAGCGTCAGCGCGTGGCCATTGCCCGTGCTATTATTGGGGATCCCGAAATCCTGCTTGCAGATGAGCCAACCGGGAACCTCGACAGTGCTATGGGAGAAGAGGTGATGAACTTAATGCTTCATCTGAATAAAATTGATGGTACAACAATCGTTATGGTCACTCACGATGAGCAGATGGCAAAAAAAACACAGCGGATCATTCACTTTTTTGACGGCCAGCAAGTCAGTTAATCTGTATAACCTAGAAATCATGTTAAAAAATTATATAAAACTCACTTTTAAAGTTATGCTTCGCAAGAAGTATTATACCGCGCTGACCCTCGTGGGCATTAGCCTGACCCTTATGGTCATCACGGTATTCGCATCCTTTCTGGATCAGATTGTGAGTGCGAATCCGCCGGAAATTCATCGGGAAAGAACGCTGATCCTTGATAAAGTATCTGTTTATAAGGGGGATAAAAAGACAGATGCGGCACCTAGCATCAGCTTCCTTCAAAAAAATATACGAGCTTTGCAAAGCACTGAGACCATTTCCTACTTTACGACCAGAGAGTTTATTTCGTTCCTAAATGGAAAAACTGCGGGTCATATCCTTAAGTTTACCGATGAAAATTTCTGGAAGATCACGGATTTTGAATTTTTGGAAGGAAAACCTTTTAATATTATCGAGGTCAGAAAAGGTGCCCGGGTTGCCGTGATCAGTGAAAAAACAAAAGCATACTTTTTTAAGGACGGCGCTGCCCTGGGGAAGACCTTTCCGATACAAGGAATAGCTTACCAAGTGATTGGTGTAGTAAAGCCCGCAACGCCCTTCAGCAGAATTTATTCCGATGTTTATGTTCCTTACACCACTGATGTGAATACCCAGCGAACAGAAAAAGCGCTGGAAGGCACTTATAATGCGCTGCTGTTAGCAAAGACGAACGACCTGAAAAAGGTGCGTGCCGAGCTAAGAGGGATTCTAAAAAAAGCGAATCTGGTTTCGGGTGCAGATTCGGTAAAAGTGCATGCATTCACCGCTTTGGAACAATTTGCGAAAAGCAGCTCCTTTAACGATGATGAACCTGAATATGGGAAAACCGCGATTGTAATTAGTATTGTGCTGATCCTTTTTATGCTGATCCCGGCAATCAGTCTGGTGAATATTAATGTCACCAGGATTGGAGAACGGGCAGAGGAAATCGGTATCCGTAAGTCGTTCGGTGCAACTTCCGGTACCCTTGTGGGGCAACTGGTAACAGAAAACATCATCATTACCTTAATTGGTGGATTGATCGGCCTAGGCTTATCCATTTACGCCTCACAGTTGCTGGTACAGTTTATCAACACCTTTGATCCGCTATTCAAAATGCCGACCGATAGTTTTATCATCAGCTGGCGGGTGTTTGGTTTCTGTCTTTTTAGCTGTCTGTTACTTGGATTGGTCTCGGGGATTTATCCCGCCTGGAAAATGTCGCGAATGGATGTTGTTTACGCATTGAAAGGAGGAAACAGCTTATGATTTTGCATTTGTTTAAAATGATAATGAACAGGAAAAAAGCGAATTTCTTCCTGTTACTACAACTATTTGTCACCTTTACCGCGCTTTTTCTTTGTTTGGGTTTGAATTTGAAAAAATTAGGTAACTATTTCAGACCATTGGGTTATCAGTACGAAGATTCCTGGTTGGTGGTACTCGATTTTCAACACCTGCCGGAGGAAAAGAAATTGGAGTTCAGCAGGCTAATCCAGCAGAAGCTTCAGGCTGTTAAAGAAATCGAGTTGGTAAGTGCCACTCAGGTAATTCCTTTTCAACAATGGGGTAATGAAGAAAAGATCACCTATAACAAACAAACCAGCAAGGCTCTGGGATTTGAGGTAGATGAGAATTATTCAACGGTACTCGGCATTAAACTAGTCGAAGGTCGATGGTTTACGGCAAAAGACTATGTGTTAAATGCCATTCCGGTGGTCCTCACTGAAGATTTAGCGGAACGGGATTTCAAACAGGGGAGCCCGATCGGAAAAACGATCCTGATTGGCGACAGGCCGGCCCTGATCGTCGGGGTATCGGAAGCGGTCAGAGAGAACACCGGAGCTGATCTGAACCCGGGATTTTTTATCCCATTGAAAACTGCTGCAACAAGTTATTTGTTTAAATCAAAAAACACGGATAATTTCCAGTTGCTGGAGGATCAGATCAGGAAAACCATCAACTCGGTTGGCATTTCGGAAATTCTGATCAGGCAGAATATTTCTTTAACGCTGGTCAAAAAATATGCACAGAAAACAGATTACATTCAGTTGAGTATTACCTTGCTGGTATTTGCATTTTTGCTGATCAATGTTTTCCTGGGAATCTCTGGCGTATTTAGTTATAACCTGTCAAAACGCAAAGCAGAAGTTGGCCTGCGGGTGACCATGGGGGCAAGCCCGGCTGATATATTGCAGCAATTTCTCCTGGAATCCATAGTGCTGACTACCTTAGGTATTTTACCGGGCTTGCTAATTGCGATTCAGATGTTAATTATGCAATATTTAGACGCCTATTATGGAACTTTAAGTATTTTGGGGGCTGCATTGTTTTTGTATTTGCTGATGTTGAGTTGCGCTTTCTATCCAAGTTTAAAAGCAGCCAGGCTGAATCCTTCGGATGCATTACATGAAGAATAAACTAATTTAATTTGTTCCTATGATTTTGATTATTGATGATGATATTGCTGTATGTGCTTCCCTAAACCTGTTGTTAAAACAGAATGGGTTTAAATCCATCAAGGCAAATGGTCCCGAAGAGGCACTCAAGCACCTTAAAGAAAAGCCAGTAGATGCGGTATTGTTGGATATGAACTTTTCTATGGAAACTACAGGGGAAGATGGGCTGGCTATGCTGCAGCAGATCAAAAAATCAAGACCACTGCTGCCAGTTATTTTAATGACCGGATGGGGATCGATTAAACTAGCAGTGGAGGGCATGAAAGCCGGGGCAGCAGATTTTATCAATAAACCCTGGGACAACGAACATTTAATGCGGGCATTAAGAACAGCACTGGATTTATCAATTGAATTGGATACGCCAGGGGCAATGACGCGTAAGAAGCTGAATGAAAAATATGGTTTTGAGAATATTGTTGGTGAAGATCCACAACTTTTGGAGGTATTACAGACCATTGCAAGGGTCAGTAGCACTGATGCCTCAGTACTCATTATTGGAGAGAGTGGCACTGGGAAAGAACTCGTAGCGGAAGCCATTCATGAAAACAGTTCCCGCAGAAATAAAGCATTTGTAAAAGTAAATCTTGGAGGAATTTCTTCCAGCTTATTTGAAAGTGAGATGTTTGGTCATAAACGTGGCGCCTTTACGGATGCGCGCACCGACAGAGTAGGTCGGTTTGAACTGGCCGATAAAGGCACCATTTTCTTAGATGAAATAGGTGACCTGGATTTAAACAGCCAGGTAAAGCTGCTGAGAGTATTACAGGACCGCAAGTATGAGGTGTTGGGTGACAGCAGGACCCGGTCCGTTGACCTTAGGGTAGTCTGTGCCACCAACCGCGATCTAAGGGAAATGATCTCTGCTGCAAAATTTAGGGAGGACTTGTATTACCGCATCAACCTGATCATTATCCGTTTGCCACCGCTTCGGGAACGTACAGAAGATATTCCGATTTTGGCCAATTATTTCTTGAAAAACCTTAAAGAAATTTATCAGCGGCCGAAGCTTCAGATAGATAGAAAAACCTATAACTGGTTAAAATCACTTCCGTTGCCGGGTAATATCCGAGAACTTAAAAACCTGATTGAACGTACTGTATTGCTCAGCGAAGGGGATTACTTGTATATAAAAGATTTTGAGCAACACCTGGAAGCCCAACGATTACCAAATGCCTCGCTGACGTTACCTGCTGTGGGAACTTTATCAATTGATGAAATGGAACTTTCCATGATCAGGAATGCAATGGCTTTTCATCAAAATAATATTAGCAGAGTGGCCAAAGCACTGGGTTTAAGCAGGGGCACGCTATACCGCAAACTGGAGAAATACAACATCCCTTATGAAGCTCAAAACTAAAGTTTTATTGGTGGCACTTGTTGTTCATGCGGTATTTATCTACCTGCTTACGGAACTATATGCGGCAAGCAGAACTGCTTTCCTGATCGGGGAGGGCATGCTTTTTGTTTCGCTGATCTTTTCTTATTGGTTGTATCGTTCGATCAGCCAGACGTTTGATACGATCTCCTCGGGAATAGAAACGCTGAAAGACAAGGATTTTAGTGCCAGATTGAACCAGATTGGACATCCCGAGATGGATGAATTGATCGATGTGTATAACATGATGATCGGACAATTAAGACATGAGCGCCTGCTTCAGGCGGAGAAAAGTTCCTTCTTAGGAAAACTTATTGAAGCCTCTCCTTCGGGGATCATTATATTTGAGTTTAACGGAATTATTGGGGCAGTGAATCCTGCCGCTACAGAAATATTAGGTCTGCAGCGTGGTGAGATTTTAGGTAAATCATTGAGCCAAATTGGCGGACGACTTGCTGAAGAACTGGTACTGGTAAAAGTGAATGATGCTAAAGTAATTAATCTGAATGGAATAAAATCCTACAAATGCCACAAATCGACCTTCACAGATCTTGGGTATTCACGGACTTTTATTACGATTGAAGAACTTAGTCGCGAGATCTACCTGAAGGAAAAAAATGCTTATGAGAAGGTGATTAAGATGATGTCTCATGAGGTGAACAATTCTATCGGTGCCATCAATTCAATTCTTAACAGCTGCCTAAATTACAAACATCAACTGGATGAAGCTGATCAGGAAGATTATGATGCGGCCCTAAATACTTCCATAGGCCGCAACCATAGCCTGAGTGATCTGATGTCGAATTTTGCCAGGGTTGTGCGTGTTCCTGAACCCGTTAAGCATATTGTTGACCTGATCGCATTGCTTCGCTCAGTTGTGCTCCTTATGGAACCTACTGCCAGAAAAAAAAATGTCAGCTGGCAGTGGGACCTGGATGCATTGGTGCTTGAAACCTTTGCTGATTACCAGCAATTGGAACAGGTCTTCATAAATATTCTGAAAAATGCGATTGAAGCTGTGGACTATTCGGGAACCATACGCATCAAAACTGCTTCACCAGATCAAATGATTTCCATTTCGAACACCGGACCTGGAATCCCAAATGAGGTCAGCCGTCAGCTTTTCTCTCCCTTTTTTAGCACGACCAAAAATGGACAAGGTATTGGATTGATGTTGACAAGGGAAATCCTTTATAACCACAATTTTAAATTTTCTTTGCAAACTATTGGTGAATGGACAGAATTCAAGATCGTGATGTAATTCGAGTTAAACCCGTTAGCTATCTTGAAAAGTAAATAGCTCGCTAGTTTTTAGTCATCATCATCCTTTTTCTTTTTTTCGAGGATTACAAAAGCACTTCTTTTGGGAGCTGGCATCACTGAATGCTCACCCTTTACAGATTTCCAGACCACCTCATTCAGATCAAGATCAGGAGCAGCATCTTCTTTTGCAAAATTAAACTGCTCAGAACGTCGGCTGCTTTCGTTGTTGGCTACATTGCGGGTGTCCAAATCTATTAAAGGCTGCTTTACCGTATACGGTTTAAAATCAGGTGTACTTGTAAAGCATTCGAATAATGGAACCGCTGCGGCATCATACTGGCTCATTGGTGGCAGGCCTAAAATCAGTTCCATGGTTCTTAAAAAGCCCGAAGTAGAATACATGGTATGTACTGCTGTATTTCGTTTTACATAAGGTCCTACCACGTAAGCCGGTGAGCGATGGGCGTCTACATGGTCGGGTCCATTTTGCGCATCGTCCTCTAAAATGAAAACAACTGATTCTTTCCAGATCGGACTGTGAGATAGGTGTTCTAAGATGCGCCCAACTCCAAGGTCATTATCTGCAACAGCGGCCTGAGGAGATACCTTGCCTTTTTTCTGTCCACTGGTGTGGTCGTTTGAAATCCTTAGGGTACTGAACTGCGGAACTGCACCGACATTTAATAAAGAATCAAAGTCATGCTGCCAGGCATCAGCTCTCACCTGGTCGGTAATGTCCATATCAAAACCGGGAGATGCAGGGCACATATGCCCTTGAAGTGATTTGATATTCGCTTTGGCATAATCCCCAAACTCTCCATAGCTACGGTAGGTAATACCCGCGCGCTGACAGTAATCCCATATAAATCCATCCTTAGGATACGTTACCGGACGGCCACCCTCATAATTCCCCGTACCTCCCCGGCCTCCATACCCGGTTGGCCAGGATTTCTCAATAACATCAGTAGCATAAGCGGCCATACTCCAGTTGTGCCCGTCGGCACTTACTTCGGCATCTACATAGAAATTGTCCAGTAGCACATAGTCTTCTGCAAGCGCATGCTGATTAGGCGTAATCTTTTTGCCAAAAAGTGTTAAGGAAGAATCGCCGTTACCCTGAGGGAGATCGCCCAAAACCTGATCATAGGTTCGGTTTTCCTTAATGATATAAAACACGTGCTTTATGGGGGATTTCTGCCCCTGTTTTCGCGGAATAGGATTTCCGGCCTCTCCATCGGCCAATATTGTTCGTTTGTCGCTAAATGGCGTATTTGCGTAAACTTGAGCTGTATAAGATTTTAATTGCTCTGCTTTAGGTACATCAATAAAAGATAAGGTTCCTTTAAACAGACCGGCGATGTACTGGAGTTTATTATTAGCTGTACTGCCCATCTGATAGCCACTGTTGTCCGCTTTTGATATGGGCTGTGGACCTTCGGGATTGGCTAGCGAGGTATTACCTTTGCCATTTGTAACCAGGATCTTTGACCCCAGGGTTTTTACATTGGTCGGGTACCATCCTACGGGTATAAAGCCCAGGCTCTGACTGCTGCCTGGACGACTGACATCAAAAACTGCAAGGCAATTGTTATCGGCATTGGCAATATAAAGTGTTTTCTCGTTGGTGCTTAAGGCTAGTCCATTGGTTGTGGAGCCTGTTAACTGGGTGGCATAAAGGGTTGTCGCAATGGTTTCACTTGCCTTATTGGTTAGGGTATTGATCACCGAAACGGTATTGTCATTCGCATTGGCAACAAATAAAAAGTTACCTTTTTTATTTAAAAGCAATTCATTTGGATGATCTCCGACCGGGACCTGCTGAACAATTTCTTCTGATGCAGTGCTGACGATCGCTACAGCCCGCCCGCCCCATAAAGAGATGTATAACTTACTGCCGTCTGGAGAGAGGAGGCAGCTATATGCAATTGCCGGTAACTGCACTTTTTTCAACACCTTTTTTTCATTAGGATTGATGATGTAAAGGGTGCTGTCTTCTTTGGTTACGGTATATAGCCGCGTATTTGCTTTATTTACGGCAATACCTGCAGGGCTTATTTTTCCCTTCGGCCAAACTGGGCCAAGCTTAATGGTATCGCTTTTCCCCAGTTTATTGTTTTCGATCCGAAAGTCCAGAATCCAGTTATCGTTTCCTCCGGATACATACAAATGTTGCTCATCTTTACTGAAAGCGAGTCCATACCAGGATTTGGCCAATACCTGTTCGTCAAGTATGATTTCAGTTTTAGGATCAATTAGCTGTAGCGACTGTATGCTTTGCCCGTTATTAGTGACTGCAAGGAATTTACCTGTTGAACTTAGTTGCATGTTCAGTGGCAGATCTCCTAAATTGATCGAGCGGCCTGCAGGACTTAATTTCCAGCCATTCGGCAATAAGATCTGACTTGTTTTTTCAATCTTTCCCGGCCATTGTGCCTGAGTCTGGTTGATCACAAATGCAAATGCAAAAAATATAATGAATTTTTTCATACTACTATTGAATAAGGTTTTAATGATTGCGCAAGTTGAAGTTGATCAAAGCTCTGATGGTATATCCGTTTCCTGATGCTACCGTGCCAATATCGCGAATGGCTTCTGATGGGATTACCTGGCTTCTGGTTGCATAAAATACCGGTCCACCGGAAAGCGAGAACGATAGTTTTGAATGGGCGGGTTCAAGGTTTATCGCAGGACCGACTAATACTTTGGCACCTCCTTCTGCTTCATCTTTTTCCCAGAATCCTTCCAGATCCTGACCTACGGCTTCAAAACCCACATATAGTCCGCCAGAAATGCGATGCTGGTAACCCAGACTGGTAATAAAATCCAGTTTATCTCTATTACTGTCGAATGCTTTTTCAAACCTTAAATTACCCAGCAAACGCCAATTGATTTGATCAAATGAGGCGGTTATCCTACTGATGGCTGATTTTACGTTTGACCAATCCCGACTTACCCCCAACCCAGCGCCGAGTCTAAAACCACTGAGTTGTGTGCCGCCAATTAAATCCCTAATTACTTCAGCTTGCTCGGCAGAGGTTATCCCGCCACGGTTTGCGAAACCGATTGCCGCAGTGGCATATAAAGTGAAACGGTTACCCAAATAGCCTTTTACGCCAAACTGCTGCCCCAGACCATCGTATCCGAACTGTCCTGTCGTCCGTTGCCCATAACTTCCTGAATAATGGATATTCCATTTGGTATTTTGAGGGGTAAGGGTGTTTATGGAAAATAGGAATGGCTGAGTTGAGGTCATACCAAATGGGTCCCCGGAATTTACGGTATTAATCGTTTGGGCGATGCCCTTGATGATCAGCAATTGAAGGATTGTAAAAAGCAGGATTTTTTTCATTTGTTTTGAACTAGAATTATTTTGTGACTCCAGTAATTTAAAGTCTGGGTAATATTAGGAATGCTGGTTTTGATTAATACCAACTTTAGGTTATTATTGGGTTAATTCTTTGTAACAAATTCTCTACCCTTGATTCTGTTCTTTTTGAGAACTATTGATCTGACTTTTAATGGTTTTTTAAGGTAAAATTTAGGTGTCTTATCAGAAAAGCTCCCAACTGGTCAAAAGAGACAAAAAATATGCAAAAGGGTTTTAAAGTGGTTTGTCATTTGTATTGACCATATGATCGGAAAGTTTTACAGTTGACCCGATTGTTTCCAATTCTAAGAATTTTTATCTAACATTGGGCGCAATAGATTTTTATGCCTACACATCTGCCGGATATCACTGAGGACATTGAACTACTGAAAAAGCTCAGAGAAGGTGATCAGTTGGCTTTTGCGCAAATCTATAACCTGTACAGAAGTAAAATATACCTTTATGCCTGCAACCTTTGTAAGTCTGCGGAGACGGCAGAGGAAGTTGTGCAGGAAGTTTTCATCAGGATCTGGCAGAAAAAAGACCAGATCAACCCTGAACTCAATTTTGATGCCTACATCAGAAAAATTACACTAAACCATGTGCTTAACCACCTCAAAAAAATAGCACGCGACAAGGTGCTGCAGGAAGAGGTGTTAAATTATATGGATGCTATTCGCCACTCAACTGACGACAGCCTCCTGGAGAAAGAGTTACTCAAAACCTATGATGAAGCCATTGCACTTTTGCCGGCACAAAAGAAATTGATCTATCAAATGAGCCGTAATGAAGAGATGACTCATGAACAGATTGCCGAAAGGCTGAATATTTCAAAAAACACGGTTAAAAATCATATGGTTGTTGCTACGAAGTTTATTCGCAGCTATGTCAGCAAACATGGAAGTATCGTTTGTTTTCTGATTGCCTCAAATTATTTTCGTTCCAACTAGTCCTATCATCTTTTTCAGTTGTATTATAATAAACCGGCCGGGTAAGCAGCCTCCGGTAAATTTTTAAACTGTGGAAGAAAAAGTTCAATTTGAATATTTGTATCATCAGTACCTGAACAATCAGTGTACAGCAGAAGAGCTGAAATTGTTTTTCAGGTTGCTTGAGAAAAGTAAAGATGATGAACAGGTAATGACGCTAATGTCGGCAACATGGGATCAAACTGCCATTAGTCCAGAGAAAGGGTTAACCCCTCCATTTCCTGATAAAAAGACCACACATCGACTGATATCAAGTCGCAACAGTTTTGGCATGCAGAGGCTTGCAGGTATTGCTGCAACGTTGTTAATTGTAATAGGAATTTGCTTTTACTGGTCCGATGTGTCTCGGATATTTAATCCTCCGCAGGAATCCAAATCAATCACAACATCAACCGAGCGTAAACAATTTGATTTGTCAGATGGCACCAAAGTGTGGCTAAGTCCCAATAGTAAGCTTAGTTATTCCGACAGATTTGAAGGAACTGAACGTAAAGTATCATTGGAAGGGGAGGCTTTTTTTGAAGTAGCACATGATGTCAAACATCCATTTATCATTAAAAGTGGCCAAATCAATACTACGGTACTTGGCACTGCATTTAATGTAACGGCCTACAAAGAACAACACATAATAAATGTGACCCTTGTGACCGGGAGAGTAACTGTTTCACTTAATGGTTCAAACAGCAGCAAACGAGACACGATATTGGCTAATCAGCGCATCGTGTTTGATAAAATTTCCTCGCGTATTTCAAAAGTGGACTATCCTGACGCTGCTACCTTTATGAATAAACGATTAGGTTTATATGAATACAAAGGAGCAGAAATTCAGGAAGTCAGCAGAGATCTTGAAAATCAGTATAACATAAAAATTAAATTAGATAAGCAGTTATCTGAAGCAATATTTTATGGGAATCTGAACATGTCAGCTCCGCTGGATGAAACATTAAACAAGCTAAGTACCGTTGTGGAAGCTAAATGGCGAAAAGAGGGAGGGCATTATGTGATCCTAAAATAAATGCCCGATTCTGTTATACAGAACCAGGCAAGTATCTGAACTAATTTAAAATGTCCGAGCCTTGAGAACTACAGGACATAAGAAATCAATATTTAATTATAAAGTTATGAATCCATAACTGTCAAACAAACATATCAATGAAAAAACTAGAACCTGTTGGGTTCCTAACCTTTATTGCCGTTGTCTTATTATTTCTGATAGTCCTACAGTCGCGGGCACATGCCCAAAGTCCATTGGATAAAAAGTTAAGTATAAGCTTAAAAAACGAACAACTTAAAAAAGCACTAGATAAAATAACTTCCATTTCCGGTACAAAATTCACCTTTAATGAACAGATTGCAAGCAGTTCTATTAAGATCAGCATTACCGCCCGGGATAAAAGCCTGAAAGAGATTCTGACATTGGCTTTTGCTGACAAGCCGCTGCAATTCAGTATACTGGATAAAGAAGTATTCATTCGCCTTGATCCCGAAAAAACAAAAAAGGACGAGGCCGGTCCGGCGGCAAATCCGGCACAAAGCAAAGAAAAGTATACACTAAGCGGAACAGTTAAATCGCAAAGTACAGGCGAAACTTTAATTGCCGCAACCATAAGGATCGTGGGCGCTAATTTAGCTACAGCCAGCAATGAATATGGCTTTTATTCCATTACCCTGATAAAGGGTAGCTATGATCTGGAGATTAGCGCTGTCGGCTCAAAAACCTACAGAGTCCGGATTGATTTGAAAGAAAATACGAATCTGAATGCTACCTTAACTGATGATCAGAATTTATTGGAAACGGTTACAATCAATAGTACTTCCGCACAACGAAATATCGGAAATCCGCAAATGGGAATGGAACGATTGAGCATCAGCGAAACTAAATTGGTCCCTGTACTCATGGGAGAGCCGGATTTAATCAAAACCTTGCAGCTATTACCTGGCGTGAAAACTGCCGGAGAGGGAAATGGTGGCATGTTTGTGCGCGGCGGAACGGCAGACCAGAATATGATCTTATTAGATGAAGCGCCAGTATACAACGCCTCCCATTTGCTGGGCTTCTTTTCGACCTTTAATTCTGATGCAATTAAAAATGTAACGCTGTATAAAAGTGGAATGCCGGCTCAATATGGTGGTGGTCTGTCATCAGTTCTGGATGTTAAAATGAATGACGGAAACAATCAAAAGTTGGGGGTAAGCGGGGGAATTGGCCTTATTGCTGCACGATTAAATGTAGAAGGGCCAATTCAAAAGGATAAGTCATCGTTTCTCATCTCTGCCCGCAGGACTTATGCAGACATGTTCCTAAAACTCTCCAGCGATACTTCGATCAACAATACACAGCTTTATTTTTATGATGTTAATGCCAAGGCCAATTATATATTAGGGGATAAAGACCGTTTGTTTTTATCCGGCTATTTTGGAAAGGATGTATTGGCCTCGGATAACCTTTCTGGAATCAACTGGGGTAATGCTACCGCAACCATGCGCTGGAATCATGTTTTTAACAATAAACTATTTTCCAATACCTCGGTAATTTTTAGCAACTACAATTATAAGGTGCAGGCTAATACGGACGAAAATTCACTGACACTCTTCTCGCAGATTCGTGATTGGAATGTTAAGGAGGATATCCAGTGGTATGCTAATGAGCAGAATACGATTAGCTTTGGTTTGAACTCAATATTCCATACCATAAAACCTGGAGAAGTGCAGGCCACAGGAAATTCCGGTTTCATTTCACAGAACCTTCAAAATAGATACTCATTGGAAAACGCAGTCTATGTGAGTAATACCTGGAAGGCCAGTAGTGCGCTTACCCTTACTTATGGATTGAGAGTATCAGCTTTCACCATATTGGGCCCTGGTGACTATTACAGCATCAACCAGGCAGGAGATATAATCGGCTCAACGGCTTACAAAAGAGGAGAACTGGTAAAAACTTATGTTAATTTAGAACCGCGTTTAGCCGCTGCACTGCAAGTCGGGGAGTGGGCATCGGTTAAAGCATCTTATGTGAGGAATGTTCAAAACCTGCACTTGATTTCTAATTCTAACGCCGCTTCTCCGACCGATAGGTGGGTGGCCAGTACCAACATTATTAAACCTGAATTGAGTGACCAGGTGTCATTGGGTTACTATCGGAACATTGGCTCTGCTTATGAGCTAACGGTCGAAACGTACTATAAGACGCTGAAAAATCAGATTGATTACCGCAATGGTGCTGATATATTTACAAACAGACCAATTGAAACGCAGTTGCTGTTTGGCAAGGGGCGTGCTTATGGTATGGAGCTGCTGTTGAAAAAGAAGGCGGGCAGGCTTAGCGGTTGGTTAGGTTACACACTGTCAAAAACCGAAAGAAAAATCGATGGCATCAACAACAATCAATGGTATAATGCCCGTCAGGATAAAACTCATGATGTTTCTGTTGTCAGCGTATATAAACTGAGCCAAAAATGGAGTGTTTCTGCAAATTGGGTGTATTCTACTGGAAATGCTGTTACTTTTCCAAATGGAAAATACCGATTACTTGGTCAAAGCTATTTTTATTTCTCTGAACGCAATGCAGATCGTATGCCTGCTTATCACCGATTAGACCTGGGTGCTACGCGAATCTTGAAACAGAACAAGAAATTCTCATCTGAACTGAGCTTTAGCTTGTACAATGCCTATGGCAGGAAAAATCCATTCCGCATTACCTTCCAGGATAGTGAGTCAGACCCCAATCGTACCGAGGCAATAAGAACCACCTTATTCCGCTTTATTCCATCCGTATCTTACAATTTTAAATTTTAACCTATGAATTCTATATATCGTTTTCTGTTACTTTCTATGATGGTGTTGCTTTGGTCCTGTGAAGATGCCATAGAGCTGAAACTTAAGGACAATACCCCAAAGTACGTAATTGAGGGTATGATTACCAACGAACCAGGTGTATGTCAGGTGAATGTGAGTCAAACAAAGAATTTTGGTGATGACAACCAGTTTAACGGCATCAGCGGAGCTATTGTTAAGGTTGAGAATAATGGCACCTCAGTATTGTTGAACGAGATCAGTAAGGGGATTTATACCACAACCGCGATTAATGGTACTCCTGGTCAAACCTATTTTCTGTCTGTAACCATTCAGGGCGAAATGTTCACCGCATCCAGCACGATGCCTGAGCACGTACCTTTCCTGGATTTTACACTTAAACCAAAGGATTACGATTCAACCCGTACCACGCCGATGGTGAAATTCAAAGATACGCCCGGGGTGGCAAACTACTATTGGTTCCAGCAATATATCAATGATAAAATTCAACGTGAATATAAAGTGCTCAATGATGAATTTACCAGTGGACAGGAAATAAATGAGTATCTGGTCTTTGAAAACACAACCAAAGATCATGGCAAAAATATTGTTAAAGGAGATCGTTTAACAGCGGAAATGCATTGTATTGATGCTTCTGTATACACTTATATGTTTAGCCTCTCCAATGCCAACGGTTCATCCGATGGGGCTGCACCAGCAAATCCGGTTACTAATATCAATGGTGGGGCATTAGGCTTTTTTAGTGCCCATACCGTTCAGCGTAAAACAATTGTTGTTCCATAAATCAGGGAGGGGAAACTTGATAAACAATAAAGCCTGCTAATTATTGATTTGCAGGCTTTATACAGGTTTTGATACTTTGGCGGAGAATGAGGCATCATCCCTGTCATTTCTGCGATTTTTTAAAAATAGAGACGATGCTTACTTCCTTAGTTGCAGGTTTAATATTTTCAGTGTGATGTGGTCCTTTAAGCCGTTATAGAATTTATCAAGTACTTTTTCGAAGACCGGATCTGTAGGTGAAACCGAGGCAAATAGGGTCATGCATGATTTTAGTTTCAGGTCATCCGGACTGCCAAATACTCGATGTGCGTCATTGGTTTTAAGTTCCAGTAAGCTATTGCACATTAAAATGAGTCTAGGTCCTAATGTCCGATGCTGCAGATATTCTTTGGCCTCATCAATGTCTCGAATGGCATAAAATCTCGAAATCTCCGTATAACCAAGCCCCTGGATTTGAGGAAATACATACCACATCCAATGACTGCTTTTCCTGCCGTTTTGAATTTCAGTCAGAGCGGTTTGAAAGACCGATTTTTGTGCTGTAATATATCTTTCCAGGTTATGCTGCTTCATCGTCTAATTTCTTTTCAAATTAGGGTAAAATTTGCTGAATAGCAATAGTTATCCTGATTCCTTGTTGAGATGTGGGGGGCAGTCAGATGGCTCATAAACCCTGCCATATAGGGATAAGACCTGATCAGAAATTCAGGTTTCAGATGCTAAATAAGCACTTTAACTATGCTCTTTTTTTATGGATTTTTAAGGTATCCTGTTTGTCGGGGAACTCAATTGTTTCCGTTTTCCCCCAGTCCCGGTCTTCTCTAAAATCTTCATCAGCATGAAAATAATGAGTGTGCTTGCTTATAGGAGGGTTTTTGACTGAATCAAAGGTACTACGTTCTTTTGCTTTAGACTTCATGTTTAAAAATTAGTGGCACATAATCAAATAACATACGCGTATTGAAAAGGTTTGTCATTGGATTTTAATTTATGGATGACATCGTGGTTTTCAAGGTTCTCATCCAGCGCAATTAGATATGGCCTGGTTTATGCCAAAATAATCTAACTTATCTGCATTAGCATTGCTAATTTAATTGCCAATAATTCTAAAAGGTCGATTGGCTGAGTGGAGAGACAGGGTGTGGCAAAGTCTCTTACACCTCGCGTGTTTGCAGAAAATTAAGGGAACATGAACATTGGCAAAGCTCAAAAAGACTGCGCTTTTCTTCAAAGAATAGATGAAAAATTGTTTAATTGAAGGTGTAGTTCAGGTCTCTGTCTGGTTTTAGGTTGCAGCAACGATTAGTTTTCCCGCTCGGGTGCGGTTTGTCGTTTGAGACCACCACTGGACCATAGTGCCCAAATGATGAGCACAGGCTGGAAGAAAAGCCGTGCCAGACGCTTGGTGTCGGTATCCAGCCCGAATGCGTTGCGATGTTCAGCGTACTGGGCAATGTTGCCAGGGAAAACCAGTATATAAAAGATGGCAAGTGCTATGCCGACTTTAATTCTTTGTTTGCGCCAAAAGATCATTGCCACTCCCAGTAAAATCTCCACAATTCCTGAAAGCAGGACGACCAGGTCTTGGTTCATTGGGATCCAGTTTGGTACCTGTGCCTGAAATTCTTCCCGCTGAAAACTTAGATGCCCCAAACCTGCCAATATCATAAATAGGCCCAAGATTATCCGTGCAAGATTTTTTAGATTGGTGGCAGAATGATTTTCTTTTGTCATTGTCGTCAAATAATTTACTGCTCTGTTAACAATCGGCAGGCATGATCGTTCGGGTGATCAAATAACAGTTCCCCCCTTTAGCTGAAAGTCTTTTTTAACACGTTCATATCTTTCCCGATCTATCGGTTTAGCGGCGCGCGTTATAATACTTGATTTAAAACCTAAGTCTAACGCGTCATTTGCAGTATAATACACACAAAAATCAGCGGCCACTCCGCAAACGGCTACTTCAGTAACCCCTCTTCCTTTAAGGTAATCGGCCATGCCTGTAGATTTTTTTCTGCCATTGTCAAAAAAGCCGCTGTAACTGTCAATTTCTTTATCCATCCCTTTTCTAAAAATAGCCTCAACAGCATTCGTTAAAAGTTCTGGAACCAGTTCTGCGCCCTTTGTTCCCTGTATGCAATGCTCAGGCCATAGTACCTGATTTAATCCGTTTAAAGATATTTCTTCAAATGGTATTTTATTTGGGTGGGAAGTAAAGAAACTTTTATGACCCCTTGGATGCCAATCTTGCGTGGCTACTACCAGATCATATTCTGACTGTAAGTCGTTAATGGTTTGGACGATTTCGTCACCATGGTTAACAGCTAAAGCACCTCCGGGTAAAAAATCATACTGCACATCGATAATAATTAGCGCATTCATAGATAAGGATTGATTGTGATTAATTTAATGGGTTTCGGGCATGATGTGTTTGAAAAATTAAAGTTTGAAGGTAATGTAAAATAAGCTTATAGCATAAGAGGGGAATTTACCTTTGTCTATATTCCTCATGGGCGTAATATGAAGGAGCAACAAAAATCTTCTTACTTTTTTACATTGCTAGTGATCCAGAGCTGGAAACTGTCCATAAATTTCTTTAACAATGCCCTGGTAGATTCATTGGTGAGTATACCCTTATCGTCAAATAAGCTAGCGGCACCCCCGATATAGGCCTCCGGCTGAGCCATAGCAGGAACGTTCAGAAATACAAGGGACTGGCGCAGGTGATGATTTGCCCCAAAGGCCCCAATGTTGCCAGGAGATACGCTGATCACCGCACCAGGTTTTCCATCCCAACAGCTTTTCCCATATGGACGAGAGCCGACATCAAGGGCATTTTTGAGTACTGCGGGAACAGACCTGTTATATTCTGGAGTGACAAAAAGTACTGCGTCAAAAGTTGCCAGGTGTTTACGGAAGGTTGTCCATTGCGAAGGTGGAGCTGTTTCCAGGTCTTCGTTGTAAAGCGGCAGATCGCCGATACTGATAATCTCCAATGTAAGTAAGTCAGGAGCAAGTGCAATGAGTGCATTGGCTGTTTTTCTGTTCCAGGATTCCTTGCGAAGGCTGCCCACCAGAACTGCTATTTTAAGTTTTGTCATGGTAAATAGTATAGAGTGATATTTCCAGTAATAACACAAAGCGGGACCTTTTAGATACCCGCTTAATTTTATGGGTTAGGAATGTTGCCCTTCATGGACACCCTCTGCAAATTCTTCTACCATCTTGTCATTAAAAGCAGGGAGATCTCTTGGGCTTCGGCTGGTGACCAAACCCGCGTCAACTACAACTTCCTGGTCATACCATTCAGCACCAGCATTCAACAGGTCAATTTTTATGGTTTTTGTTGAAGTCAACTTTCTACCTTCTACAACTTCAGCTGTAATCAGCACTTGCGGGCCGTGACAGATCGCTGCTACTGGTTTTCCAAGGTCAAAAAAAGCTTTTACAAAGTCGACGGCATCCTCATTCTTTCTTAATGCGTCGGGATTTAATACCCCACCGGGAATTACTAATGCATGATAGTCATCAGCATTAGCTTCATTGATTGTCTTGTCTACATCCACTTCAATTGTCCACTGATGGTCGCCCTTCATTGCCTGTATCTTGCCTGATTTAGACGAGATGATATGAACTGTGGCACCTTCTTCTTTTAACCTTTCAACAGGGCTTGTCAATTCTGTTTCTTCAAAACCGTTTTCCGATAAAACGGCTATGGTTCGATTGCTTAATTGTCCCATGATTATTGTTTTAATGTTCAACGTTAGTTTTCTGTTTAATAACTACAATGGTTAATACAGAATGTTTTAGATTTTGTTGTTCCCGGTTTTTGACAGCGTAAAACGAATGATGCTAATGGTTTGTTCTTCTCAAACAGAATTGATATAAATGAATATTACCTATTTCTCTTGCTGAATAGCATTTCCCTTAAGTGAATCCTGAAAAATCTGTACTTTTCATCGCCAGGAGATTAATAAGCACTGGTGTCAACCAGCGTTTATCTCTATATAACAGTGGCCAGGGTGGTTCGGGGTTCGCGTCTTGACCCAAGCGTTCTTTATTGAAAAAATCTGTTTCTGTTAAAATAACAATCTAATCTTGCTTATATTCTTATTTAGTTCAACTCGCGTTTCCTACCCACAATTAAGCCGCTTTTAATATTAAAAACCCGGAGAAGCTCCAGTACGTTTAAGCACCGGCCGGCTCCTGTTTTTTTCAAATTGCTTAATCGCCAGTTGGTTCATGGAAAATCGCTCTTAACTTATTTTCAGCTTCCATGTTTAAAAACGCTGAAAGTCTAAGAAGACAAAAAAGGTGTTCTGACCTGAACACCTTTTTACAGCTAATAGAATATTTACCCGAAAACGCAAAAGGCACTTTAATGACCTTCTCGTTTACGTTGATTGTCTTTATTGGAAGTCTGGTCTGACCTCTGACCTCCGCCATTGGTAATTCCCTGTTGCTTTTTGTCGTCTTTGGCATTGTGATACATTCGATCTGAGGTAGGTTTGCCCTGTTCCGAACTGCTATGCCTTGCATCTTGTCTGTTCTTCATTGTTCTAAATTTAGGTTAATAAATTAAGCTTGATACATTAGCCTTCAGTTATATAACGATCACACTTTAGAATTGTTTTAATAACCAGGACAGTAACACACTTGGCTATTTTGAAAATCTCATCTGGTAGGGAAAGTTAATCTTATTCATGAGTGTTGCTTTAACAATCGGCTCATTACCAATAAAAAAAAGCTGTCAAATTAAGTTATGACAGCTTTTCTGGGTTGCGGAATGTGCTAATTTCCAGTTATTGAAATCTGTTTAAGATTGAATAAAAGCCAGAAGATCTTTGTTGATAGTGGGTGCCTCAGTAGCCGGCATGCCATGAGGGAAACCAGGATATGAAATTAATTTCCCGTTTTTTAGTAATTTGATGGCTTTTGCTCCCGAGATAGGAAATGGAACGATCTGGTCATCTTCTCCATGCAAAACCAGTACCGGAATATCCACACTTTTAAGGTCCTCTGTGAAGTCTGTTTCTGAAAATGCCTTAATACCATCATGATGTGCTTTTACGCTTCCCATCATTCCCTGTCTCCACCAATTATCCCTGATGCCCTGCGATATTTTGGCACCTTCACGGTTATAGCCGTAGAAGGGGATGGTGAAGTCCTGGAAATATTGTGCCCTGTTAAATGCGGTACCCTGACGTATTTCGTCAAATACAGCCATCGGTACACCATCGGGATTGTTTTCTGTCTGCAACATTAATGGTGTTACCGCGCTGATAAGTACAACTTTAGCGACGCGGTTTTTTCCCAGGTTTGCAGCGTAATGAATCGCTTCGCCGCCGCCTGTTGAGTGGCCGATATGTATAGCATCTCTCAAATCGAGCGCCTCGCTAAGGGCTGCGACATCTGCTGCATAAGTATCCATATCGTGTCCACCGGAAACCTGACTTGATCTCCCATGCCCCCTGCGGTCATGGGCGATTACTCTGTATCCTTTTTGCAGAAAGAACATCATCTGCGCGTCCCAGTCGTCGCCTGATAGTGGCCAGCCATGATGGAATACCAGTGGTTGACCTGTTCCCCAATCTTTGTAATAAATTTCAGTTCCGTCTTTTGTGATAATCTTAGCCATAATTTTAGTTTTTAAGTTGTGCTTTTCGTTGATAAATCAAAGCTCTAAAATTTTTGTGGCCATTGAGTTGATGTAGGATAAGAAATTTTGATTTCGTTGCAATAAAATAGGATTAGACACACAAAAATTAAGGAAACAAAATCTCCACTAATAACACAGGGTATTTGACTTGTCACTACAAGTTAAATACCCTGTGCATTCAACAAGAAACGAATAGACTGTCCAAAAATATTTGAAAGGAACACCGCTGTTTTTTATATTTGCAGCGAACATCTTATCCATATTTATAATGTACGCAGCCGGATTTCATAATTCTCCGGCAACACCGGAAAATAAATATAAAAACCACCTTAAATGACAAAATTCATGAAAGGGATACGCTGGTTGACTACCTGATGAGACAGGTCATGTAAAAAGGCGTAGTAAAAATTTTTGACCTGTAATTGAAAACCTGCTTTATGATTTTTAGAACCGCGAAACTTTCAGATATTAAACAGATGCAGGTAGTACGGCATCTGGTGAAAGAGAATACTTTGAGCAATCCCGATCTTGTTCCTGATAAAGATGTGGCGTATTACATTTCCGAAAGAGGTAAGGGGTGGGTTTGTGAGGTGGATGGTAGGGTTGTGGGTTTTTCAATTATTGACCTGTTGGAAAAGAGTGTCTGGGCATTGTTTGTAGATCCGGAGTTTGCAGAAAAAGGGATTGGAAAGGAATTGCATCGACTAATGATCGATTGGTATTTTCAGCAGACTAAGGACAAGGTAGTTTTAGGGACAGCACCGAATACACGTGCAGAACGATTCTATCCGCTTCAAGGCTGGACTCAGGTCGGAAGCTATTCCAATGGCGAAACTAAATTTGAATTGACTTACCAACGCTGGATTCATCGTGCTTTATAAAAAATGTTTAGCGAATCATTTATTCGTTTAGTCAGCGTAAGGCGTGCACACATTTGTCGTACCATCCTTAGTATTGTTACCCTGGATGGGTTTATCTTTCCCGTACTCCGCCTTAGCTGCCCTGCAAAACGTTTTTAAGCATAACCCTTGATATTTCATGAAGTTTTCAGAATATTTGTTGAAAGCGATGTTTGTTATTTCCCTTCTTTAGTAGTAAACCTCTTGTTGGAATGGTTTATCTGATTAAAGCAACCCTTCGGCCTATGTTTGATATATTTTTTGAAAAATACCCGAACTATTCGATTGTACTAAAGGCAACAGGCGATGTATCGGATAAGTACGAGGGCAAATTGCCTCCTCAGCTTATTGACTTTTGGAATAGCTATGGGTTTGGAATCTTTATGAATGGCTATCTGAAGTTGGTTAATCCGTTAGAGTTTCAAGCTGTGTTTGATGAAGCCTATGACAATACGGATGTCGAAATCGTTTTTGGGGTTACTGCCCTTGGAGATTTCCTGACCTGGACAGGTGATGCGATCCGGGCAGTATATTTTAGAAATGGCAAGGATTCCATTATAGAAAGTGGGGATGACATGGAATGGTTTTTTGATATGGATTTAGCGGATGAGGGCTTTTTAAGGGCTAATTTGAACGACCATAATTACCTCACCGCCAAGGAAAACCATGGAGCCCTGCAATACGACGAATGTTTTGGGTATGTGCCTTTGCTTAGTTTAGGTGGGCCGGAAAAAGTGGAGCATCTTCAGAAAGTAAAAATAAAAGAACATATTGCTATCATTGCCCAAAGTTTTGGCAAGATCAGGTAAGGTAATGATGTTTTTTTGATGAAGCATACATCGCTATACGAAACTTTCGATAGTGGATCTTTGGACAGGTCTTAACCTGATGCCTATTATTAATTTGGGGTTCATGGGAAAGAGCAATTCCGCGACCTGTTCAGCGCCGACAGCAGGAAATTAAGGTAATGCACAAGGCAATGGCAATGTCCCCAACAGTGCCTCAGCAAAATAATCAATCTTTTTTCCCTTCCGGGTGTTTAAAATAGCTTTCCAGCACCAATATGAGTTCAGGTGATGCTTCTTTTGTACTACGTCTGTCCAGAGTATGTTGAGCTGAGTTGTACTTTTCAATAAAGGTGGCCTGGGTGCCATTGAATTTCAAAAATCCCTGCTCAAAATACCTTTCTTCGATTTCTCCAGAGGAATCCATCGTATGGAACCAAAGCTTCATCAGTGCGCCCGTTTGTTTATCGAAATAAAGCCAATGACAAGTTTCAGTATAGCTTGCGTTTTCTGGAAGATCCAAACGCTTGATCTCCGCAATCATTAGGCGGGCATTTTCAAAAAAATAAAGGATTTGGAATTTGGAAGACATTACCCAAAATTACCGTTTTGCTAGAAATACTGACCTATTTTTTTTCATTTTGTAATTTCGATAGGTTTCCGCTTTGCAGTCCAGTAGATTTTCCTCTCATCAGCTCAAGTGGGCATCAAAGCATAAAATAAAACGCAGAATCAATGGCTCCTGAAATATTAAAACCATAAGTGTTTAAGATTGTTGTATTTACACCTAAACATTTTCACTATGAATATCCAGGAAAACCTCAAAAATAGTCAGGACGCTAACGTTAATAATGATGCCGCTCATGCGAGCCTTAAATCCTCTTCCGTACAGCCACTGAAAACCAGGGATAACAAGCGTAAGCATAATATTAATGCTAAGATGAGCATATCTCGAATGCAGGAAGAAGGACAGAAAGACAAAGCAGACCAACTGAAAGATCAGACAGGCGTGCAGGAGAATGGCAAAGAAGACGATGCCATGAACTATAAAAGCGATCGGGAAAATGGGGCTTACAATTCTAAAAACATTTAGGTGTTATCGATTTATAGGATTCTAATTAATAGCTATTTATTATGGAAAAGCAAATTCGAGATCAGCAGTCAAAGGAGCTGGAAGAGAAACGTAAAAAACAAGGTTTATCTGACTTTGAAGACAGTAAAGTTAACAACCCTAGCGAATCGAAAACAGATACGGATGACGATAGCCCACCAGCTGATGCACTTGCTCCGTTCAGACGTATGGGTGAGCCAGGCTCAAGGAAATAGCGCTTCAGTGTGATGATAAAATTATTTGTCGTTTACGCCGACAGCTGGTAAATCTGTTCGAAGATTCGGGGCAATAGCAATCCACGATTGCTATTGCCATGATCTGAATATCAAGTATCTATATTTTGTGATGAAAAAACTTAATTAAATGGGAAATATTGAAGAAGGATGAGAGCCATTTGAGGTTCAGGTGATCATTGAAGGGGAGCTGAGACCACTACTTGTAGTTCCTGATTTGGAAGAGCCTAAATATGCCATTTTCGACCAGCATACCACCCTGGGTGTGATGTGGCAGGAGTTGGGTGGAAGTGGCAAAAGCTGGTGCGGTGAAGGAATGGCTGTTGAAGCTTTACTCGAGCAACTTGGAGAGCAAATCGAAAATTACCTGCAGAACAAGCCTATATAGCATCCCAGAAAAGCCCGGAAAAACAGTATAGTTTAAGGCTTAGTTAATTTGTTGCTTGCCCCGGTAACTCTCATTTCCTGGAAGTTTTTCCAGTTAGCACCACATCCGCCATACAGGTGAACCATCGCTGACGAGTTCTTGGTTGATCAGCTCCCAAAGATCATGTTCATTTACTGGATTTTTAATCGAGTCAAACTGTTCATCTTCTGTTTCCTTTAAAGATACTGAAAGTACACCAGCTCCTGGAGCCGGCGCTTGATCATTGTTTAGTAATTTCATCTGTTGATTGTTTAATTAGTTAACACCTTTACGGTAAGAAAGTTTCGAATAACTGACTACATCCAAAGTTCCGGCAGCTTTCATTTGACATGCCTATAATGCAAAGGATTGCCAGACGGTTGACCAGCAGATCTGTGCCGATGAAACTGAAGAAGCGGATACATAGGAAGCATATACTTGTAGAAATCGAGGGATTTGAAGAGTTAAAAATCCGGAAGAAAATCTTTTAGTCTGCAGAAAGGAGCATGATGGTTATCCCGTAAGAATTGGATATACGCTAACAGCATATTATTACAGAAATCCTAGAGTGGGGGATTTGTACCTAAGCGCAAAAAAAACGTCTTATTTCGTGTCTGAGTTTTTCGACAAGAAAATATGTAGGAGGTTTTTTAACACTTTTTTATAAATCATTCATTTCGGGTCAAAATTGTCGCCTGAGCGACTGCCGGGCGTTACCAAAAATTGCGTGGTCGAATTACAAATATAGGCGACGAATTTTATTTATATCTGACATCCCTGAGCATAGCATTTCGTCGGGCTTAAAAACAAGCTTCTCTCAATCACTAAAAGGCTTTTCACGAGTTTCTCCAGTATGTAGATCAAATCAGCATTCCTGAGGTCATAATATGGTTCTTTCCCAATTTTGGACTGTCAGATGAGGCCGCGTTCTGCGAAAGAGGTGGCCTCATATGGAATAATACTCAGTCTATGCCGGGTTTTTTGTTTTTCCATGATTAGGTTAATTGAAGGTGTATTTAGGACAAATGACAGTCGAATGAAAATTTGTTATATTAGTAGCAATCAAAAAATTAAATGTTATGAAAAAAATATTTGTACTGTCTCTAATTGTGACTTTGTTTACTTCAGCAACTTTATTTGCTCAGGACAAACCAAAAGAAGATAAAAGTAAACGCCCGAGTCCGCCTGCAATCGCTAAAGGAACAACTAAATCAGGCACAGCAATCACGATCGATTACAGCGCACCTTCGGTAAAAGGCCGTACTGTAGGTAAAGAAATCGCACCATTTGACGGTAAAGTTTGGCGAACCGGAGCAAACGAGGCCACTATTTTTGAAGTGGGTAAAGATGTGACCATTGACGGAAAAGCTTTGCCAGCCGGAAAGTACTCATTGCACTCGATTCCTGGCGCGCAGGACTGGGTGTGGATTTTTAACAAGACCGCAAACCCGGCGGGTCCTTATGAATACAAGGAAGCAGCTGACGTCATTCGCGTAAATGCCAAAACTGGAAAAGCAAAAAGCTTCGTGGAAAAAATGACTTTTACCATCGATAAATCAGGTAAGGTTGTTTTAGAATGGGGCAATATTTCAGTGCCGTTTACTGTAAAATAAAATTTAACGTTTTTCGCCTGCCTGCTGTAAATGATTAGGCAGGCGGTCAGAAGTATAAGGATGGGAGGCGTCATAAACGTGATTGGCGCCTTTTATTTTATAGACCTTTTGCCCTGATTTGTCTTTGTGCCAGCTGCTGCGCTATACTAAATCAACGTCAAGATGTCATGCGGGACCAGCTGGTGAACGGAAACCCATTCTGCAGCTTTTAAAATATCAAATTCCTCCTTGTGTTCTATGAAATCATATAAAGGGGTGCTGTCCAAACCATCGCTTTTTATTCTAATTGCACGGGTGCCTAACAATGAATGAATTAACTATTTGAATGATTAGATAAGAGAGATGATAATTCAAAATCTACCGTTTTCTTTTATATTTAGCCCATACTTAGTATAGGCCATGATACATATTGTTGGAGTTGTCATTTCTTTATTTCTTTCCATACTGCTTTTTACAAAAAAAGGTAAATCTAGGGCAGATCTGGTATTGGCCTTCTGGCTATTTTTGATCTCTATTCACCTGCTTTGCTATTACTTAATTGCATCAGATAAATTTCTGAAATATCCGTACTTTTTGGGTCTTGAGATTCCCATGCCACTGCTTCATGGCCCATTTTTGTATTTGTATGCTACTTTGTTAACTGGAAAGAAGATCGGGAAATTGTACTGTTCTTTTCATTTTCTTCCTACAGTGTTAGCATATATTGCTTTGTCGAAGTTCTTTTTGTTGGCCACAGGCGAGAAGATATTTATTTACGAAAACAATGGCATTGGTTATTTGGGCTTATTAAAAATCGTCCATTTCGCAATTTTACCTTCTGGTATTGCTTATATCATAATGTCGCTTTATCTGATAGAAAGACACCGCAAAAATATTTCAAACCTCGTTTCTCATCTGGAAAAGATCAATCTGAACTGGTTAAAAAATCTGATGATCGGCATGTCCCTGATCTGGTTATCTATTCTCTTGGGCAATGACATCTCTACCTTTACGTTAGTAGACCTGTTTATCTTGTCTATTGGCTATTTTGGCATCAAACAAGTTGGGATTTTCAACAATAACGTCATTACTTTACCTGCTAACCATTTGGAGATGGGATTATTAGGTGTCATTGAAGATGAATCTTCAATAACTGCAAAGGTAAAATATCAAAAATCGACAATGGGGTACACGCTCTTGTCAGAAATACATTTGCAAGTTACGCAGTTAATGCAGCAGGAAAAGTTGTTTAAAGATCCTGAACTGAGCTTGAATGAACTTGCGGAACGACTGAACATCCATCCAAATGCTTTATCTCAGGTAATCAATACACTGGAAGATAAAAACTTCTATGATTATGTCAATGGACTTAGAATTGAAGAATTTAAACTCATTTCGAAGCAGCCCGGAAATCATAAATTCACCTTATTAGCTTTAGCATATGAGGTTGGCTTTAATTCTAAAACTTCCTTTAATAGAAACTTCAAAAAGAAGATAGGAGTGTCGCCAACAACCTATTTAAAACAGCAGAAAATAAGTCTGCAAGCTACAATCTAAACAATAATAGGTGCCACCTTACAAAGTGGAACCATTTTTTGCCCGCTAGTATACATTTTTGTTGCATAATGTTTGGGAAGATGCTGTACCTGCAGCACCCATTAGTTTCAACATAGTACGCTGATATGAAAAAGAAAATCCTGTGGGTTTTATTTGGCTTTTTTTCAATTATTATTGGACTTTATCCACTTAAATATTTTTTAATAAATGGAAAGGTTGGAATAATGAATGACAAACCAGAGTGGCTTTTAAACAACCTCGTCTGGTATATTGCTTTTTATATACATATTATTTTTGGAGGGGTTGCATTACTTGTGGGATGGCTCCAGTTTAGCTCAAAACTTAGGTCCAGAAATATCAAAGTACACAGGCTTACTGGAAAAATATATGTTGTTTCGGCTTTATTCAGTTCCCTTTCCGGTTTCTACATAGCGCTTTTTTCGGATGGAGGTTTCTGGGCATCACTTGGATTTAGCTGTTTAGGCATAATCTGGTTTTGTACCACCTTAATAGCATACTTAACCGTCAGGAAACAACAAATCGGAAAACATCAATTACTGATGATCTACAGTTATGCGGCTTGTTTTGCTGCTGTTACACTAAGAATCTGGCTGCCTATTTTGATTTTAGTTATCGGTATCTACGACACGTCCTATATAATTGTAGCCTGGTTGTCGTGGATACCAAATCTGCTCGTTGCCTATTTGATCACAACGAAATTAACTCAAAAAACGATACCTAAGAAAAGTGCGAAATTTCTGGGGAACGGTTTAAGTACAAAATTTTATCCGAATTTTAGTAAAACATTAAAAAAATGAGATCACAGATACATGTAGTAATTTTGCTTTTATTGAGTGCAGTCCGTGCATGGGCTTTAGTGTATTTTCGGCGATAATGGTTCTTGGTCACCTTTGGTGAAATAGACAATTTACACCCCTGAGCTGATGTGACCTCAAATCTTATCCCTATACTTTTTTAAAAATTCATTACAATGCATGAGAATTTCATCGGGAGTTCTGTCTAAATTATGGACAGAAAAAATGACGTCTTCATTCCTGGTTTCACTTTCAGCACAGAGCTGATACTGGGCTACCGAATAGGTTGTTGAAGCTGTACCTTCACCTTCGTTTGGATAAGAAGTAAGATACTTATAATGAACTAATAATCTAAATCCAGTGATATTCTGCCATTGAATTAGCTTTTTGCGTTGGAACTGAAATATTTGCAGAAAAGCAAAGCTGTCGTATAAACCTTTGCTGGAGGACAACATCAGCCCCTGCTCTGATATCATAATTGCTGCTTTTAACCGAATCAGTTTGTTTGCAATAAAGTCAACGATCGCAGGAAGTAAAAAGACCATTGCAATAATTCCAAATACAATACGATCATTGTTTCCATGGGCTTCGAACATTGCATAGGAAAACAAGACAACTGGTATCAACGTCACAAATAACCACACAAGACTTCTGTAGGGCTGAGTTGATCTTTTTATAGTTATGGATTCCATATTGATATTTAAAGACGCGTTAATCCTGTGGGCAGAATTGGTGATTTGTTTACTGCAAAACACATTTCTTGTAAAAGGTCATATGATAAAATTACGCATTTTCACTAAATAGTATGTTCTAAAAAGGAAAATGCCTGCTATTCGTGCGATTTGCAGGCTTTTTGTCGGTTCTGATACCTTTTTGGTGCAGAGTGGGGAATTTGTACCTAAGCTTAAAAACCGTCTTGTTTAGTGTCTGAGTGGACCTGGGAAATTCAACTCACCAAATTACTCACCGCCATCTCTGTTTTTATAACTGCAAATGCAATCCTGTAAAATTAGACTTGAAAATGATATCCCTTTTTAAGCGTTCGGTGCTTTAGATGTATAATACTTTCAAAATTACCCCTTTCAAAGCGAAATCGACTGATCAACCTGGCCGTACTAGGAGGTCACATTATACGAATATAGGTGGCCTCCTATCGAATAATCCCGCTTAGCTTCCTATGCTGTCCGGATAGTTTCTTTTTTGGGTAGCTTATAGAGGAGCAAGATAAGTGTCAGGTAGAAGATCAAAGAAAACGCAGGCTGTGCGGCTTCAATAAATCCGTAACCGCTATTACATTTTGCAATAAAAGCAGAGACCATACAGATGCAGAAACCAATATATACCCATTCTTTGATCCTTTGAGGTACCTGGGGTATTAGTAGTACTAAGGCACCGATTAATTTGGCTATGGTCAGTTCTATCCGAAAGTAAGCCGGAAAGCCCAGGCGTCTGGTAAACTCTGCCTGATGTGTCTCGGCATACCATGCAGCGAAGATCATAAAAGCGGACATTAGGCCTGTATATAGCCAATAGTTTAAAGATTTCATTTTCATTTTTTAAGTTTTAAGTGAATCTGGGCTAATGACGATCGGGCAGGCCGGATGGGGACAAGGCCAGGGGGTCAGATGATCTTATTGTGTGTTTTCTTTTTGGTCAACCTTTTAATCTCCTTTATCAAGGTTTTTTTTTCTGTGCCGGATTTTGTCAGATTGATTGCTTGCTGATAATGTTCGATTGCAGTATCAATGTTGCGCTCTGCATGTAAATAGCCCAGCAATGCATGGTAAGAATTGCTATGATTGTCATTTACTTTTTCCGCTTCAGTTATCGCTTTTTCATTGCCATAGACTTTGGCCAACGCGAACAGCCGGTTCAACGCAGTGACAGGTGAATTTTCTATAAGGATGAGCTGATCATACAGCTGTAAAATATGCTCCCATTTTTTTTGGTCCGTTGGTGTGGTGTGCCAATAAGCAATACCCGCTTCCAGGTGATATTTTGTAACTTCAGCCCCGCTACAGGCATGGATTAAATAATAATTGCCCTTTTCTATCAATGCATTGTCCCATAAACTTTTGTCCTGGTCTTCAAAGAGAATGGCTTCTCCCTCAGGGTTTGTCCTTGCTTCCAGTCTTGAGCTCTGAAAACACATTAAAGAAAGTAAGGCATAAGTTTGAGCGGTTTTAGTCAGCGGGTTATCGGTCAGCACCAGGGCAAGTCTGGTGGCTTCTGAACAAAGGTCTTTTCTGATCAACTGATTGTTGGTTTTTGAAAAATACCCTTCATTAAAAAGCAGGTATAAGGTTCGCAATACGGTTTCCAGGCGTTGTCTGATTTCTTTTTCATTCAGCTCTTTGATTCGAAAATGGTCTTTTCGAAGCTGGTTTCTCGCCCTTAGCAGGCGTTTCTTGATGGTTTCGGTTTTGGTTAGAAAGGCATTTGCAATTTCTCCCACACTAAAACCACAGAGTATTTGCAAGGCTAAACAGATCTGATTTTCCATTGGATTACCGGGGTTGCATACTGCAAAGATCATGGCTAGCTGGCTATCTGCTATAATTTTAGGATCGAATTCAAAATCTTGCTGGTCTGAAATTGGAGATGCAATGATTTGTTTTTTGACCTGCGATTCAAAAATAGCTGTGTGTTTAAAGTAGTCTTTGAGCTTGTTTTTAGCAACCGTATAAAGCCAGGCCGTTGGGTTTTGCGGTATTCCGTTAATGGGCCAGTTTTCCGAAGCTTTTAAAAAGGTTTCACTAGCAATATCTTCGGCCAGTTCAATATGGGCTAAACCAAAATGACGGCACAATACTGCCGTCATTTTAGCATATTCCTGCCGGAATAGGTGCGGTAAAAGTTCCTCAGACGATTTTACGATGGGCTTCATTAATCACGTTTTAAAACTTCTCTCACTTCAATGTTTCCGCCAATTTTGAAAATGGGATTAGATTTTGCGATTTCTACAGCTTCTTCAATGGTGTCGGTTCTGATCACAATGTAGCCACTTATAAATTCCTTGATTTCGGTATAAGGCCCGTCCGATATCACATTGTTAGGTCTGACTGTTTTGGCACCTGCAAGCGTTGGCAAAAGGGTATTTCCTTTGTCTGCCAGTTTGTTTTGTGAGGCAATGCCGGCAAGCCAGTTCATTCTCTCCTGCATTTGTTCGGGCGAAGGTTTGAAGTCTGTGGTATTGTTTAGTCTGAAAATTAATGCGAACTCTTTCATAATTAATTGTTTTTTCTGCTGATGACGATTGAAATTACAAAAGGAGGACAACAATATATAAGAACTGTCAGGAATTTTGAGATTTTTACCTGGGAAGGAGGGAATTTATTTTTACTGTGGACTATAATGTATTGGGAATCCTTATGTCAGCAGGTCTTTTTAAGGGTTTTTTGATGTTGGAAGGATTTCTTAATCGATTAATCTCTAAGCGGTCTAAATTGGATTTTTCGACCATAATGGTCACTCTTTCCGCATTTAAACTGACAATAATTCAATTAGTCAAAATAGAAGTATTCAGCAATTTATAACTTTTGGCTATTTCTTTACCGATTGATTATGATACATGAATAACAATACCAGTTTTCATTAAACTCGTCTAAACTGCTCCAGCATGTTTCCTTTCATTTGGAATAGGTTTTATTCCAAAACTGTCAACCTATAGGGGTATGAGACCACAACAATGGCGAATGTACGGGTTGGCAGTATTTTATAAAAGGAGATAGGCCACCGTGGGTAACGGTTAATTTTAAATAACAAATTCGCAAAATTATTTTACCCTATAAAAGGTAGAATTTCATTAAATGGTTTTCCAACAATAATTCCATAACATGAAATCAAAAATAAAACAGCTATAATGATTAAAGCAATAGGTTTGTACCTGAATACCATCCCTTTCTTTTGAGTGTACCTATAGTTGATGTATGTGCCTATTAAGAAAAGACCCGTAAATAAGAGTATAAAATAATTGACCTGCATATAATAATGTTAAATTTATTGATATCGGATTGACCCTATAAACCACAATTTTGTATTATTTTATTTTGTCTATTCGCACTTCAAAAGGGTAAATTGACGCTTTCCCAACTTCAAATGAAACTTCTACCTTATCATTCGTTGTGAGTGGTTTGCCTTCATTGTCATAAAATATCGTTTTATCAGATCCACGTCCCGCATTTTCAGGAACAAAAACGCTGTTATAACCATTTTGTGCCCACTTCATCTCCAGGGGAGTAATCGTTTCTCCCTCATCCCCAGGTGCTGTATTTACATATACCGATTGGGGCCTGTCAACATAAACCGTCATTCCTGCCGAATAATTCAGATAGCCGGTAATAGAGAAACGTTTGCCTTCGTTAGCCTCTTTGTCAGCCAAAATTTTTTGTACTGCCGTCTTTGACGATTCGACTGGCGTTCCTTTTTCACGGTTTTTTCCACTTTCAAAATTTGAGCAGGAGCTCGCTGTTGATAATGCTCCTGCAATTGCTGCCGTTAAAAACAATGTTTTAAATTTCATATGAATTTGTTTTCGTTAAGGATGATGTTATATGGTGTTGCTTTGGTATCGTTTAATGCTCATGAAGTGACACCAAGTCAAAATACAAAAAATATAGTTTATAAGAGAAATAGAAAAGCATTACTGATTATAATGATAATTATCTTCACCTATGTTTGATGAATTCGTTTGCATCAAAACGTTTTTTTCCAAAATTTATATCCCGCCGAATAAATCCCCAGTTCTTCCATTTTTTTAATGTAAGACTTTTCGAACATCGTTAATCTAATTTCTGTGTTGTGTACCGATCTGGATTTTCTATTTCCCTGTGAATCAAAAGAGACCTCCTCTTCTTTTCGATCGTCTTTAAAAAGATAATAATAGAAAAATTCACCTTCCCAATAAGAAGCTTTGGGGTCGTTATCATCAACAGCAACCCGCTTACAGTTTTTACTGAGGTATGCTTTGATCTTATTGAAATCATCTGTATTTTTTGAAGTCTTTCCCACTTCAAGATACATTAAGTTGCCTTTACGGTCTTCTACCATGTCCATTTTAGGAAATGCTACTGCATTTAAAATAGCTATCTTGTCTTTTTCAGGATCATACGCTACCGCGTTGTAACCATAGCCAAATATTTCGGTCGGTTTTTTATCTCTTACCATCCAGTCATTGGTTGGCTCTAAAGACAGGTCTGTAGGGAATCTCCCATCCGTTTTATAATAACCTAAAGTATCTTTTACGAAAAAAGCATTGTCCAAAAGATTTAAGGCTTCTTTCTTGTCCATACGCTTAGGGTCTTTCGAAATGATCTCATTGGTCTTTTTAATCTTGTTTCGATAAAATTCTGAGGCATCAAAATCATTAGATATTTTTGCTAGATCAACAATTTTATTGTCTTGAGAATGGCAAGATGCAAGAATGAATAATGCGAAGAGTATGTGAATTTTATTATTCATAAGCCATCTGATTTTACCAACACCATGTTTTATATCATAATTAGTTTTTACAAATTACACATTTCAGCTGTCAATAAAATCGCATAGTAGAAAAACTTTCCTAAAGCGTAATCTGTATGGATATTTCGATCTTCAAATAAAATCTCTATCTTGGATAAAGCTAAATGATAAGCGCGAACAGCGCTTAAAAACCGGTCATTAGTTTGGTCTTATTTATGATCTTCTCAGTGGAATCAGCCTTTGGTATACAAGCGATCATATTATCGGATTTTAGGGCCCGGTTATTTATTACAGCAGCCACAACTGTCGACCAGAAATGAAAATGAAAGCCCTTTTTATGCCAGTTTTACTCTTCCTTGTTTTGTTAAGTTGCAACGGGCAAAATAAAGAAGAGCGCTTGAAGCAATTCATCGCTGCTAACAAAGCGGACATAGACTTTAATATAGGGAGTAGACCGAAATATTTTTCTGTAAAGACCAGTGATGGGAGTATATTTAACTCTGAAGTAAATAAAGGTAAATATTGGATCGTCTTTGTCTACCAAATAGAGGGACTTAAAAAATCAGAAGGCTATGATATGGTAGCAGATTTAAATGAGACTTTTCAGCGGTTTGGAGACAAATTTCCGATAATTGGCATCGCCGAAGGTTTTTCTGACGATGAGGAGGCAACGCAAAAGCTGTTCAAGGAGTCGAGATTACAATTTAAACAAATTGATAATACTGAAGCGATGAATAAGGAAATCAAGCTGAAGGAAAATGTCGTTTGTACGCCATCTAAGATATTGATTGGGCCTGATGGAAAAGTGATTCTCAATGTATGTGGCGGAAAAACCAAAAGCTTGGATGATGAACTAGAACGGTTAATCATCCAAAACAAGCAGTAGCTTGTCAAGCCCAATTAGGTAGCTTAATGAATTATTATGAAAAGTAATATATTGACACTTCTGTATTTAAGTCTGCTGTTTTTATTCGGATGTAATCCTTTCCCTAAAAAAGATGCGCATCCAGAGGTTCCGATGATTGGCGATTTGTTGAAAGACAAAACAAAATTCAGGAAGGTTATGGATCTGACCGCTCTAAGCGAAATCATTGTCTTAAAAGATGGCCGGGTGCTGTTGAAGCCTGATAACAGCAACCTTGAATTTAAGATAATCGATGTCGAAAATAAGCTAATTTTTAAAGCTAAATATGATTGGGAGATTCCTTTTTATATTGATGACCACGGCGATCTATATATCAACCAGAAGAAATATTTTCATCCATTGTATAAAAAGATGCAGGAATTTAAAACTGTCGTTTTTCAAGACAGCATTGATAATAAATGGGCAGATTTGAGTCATTTAAGTGATAGCCTGCGGGCAAAAGCTGTTGAGGAGTATGAGAAAAACCTTTTAAAGCCTTATGGCTTAGTGCCCTGTGAATACCAGGTGGTAAATACAGAAAGCTGTAATGTTTTTGAGATTAGAAATGACGCCTTAGTTGTAAGGCAAAGTGAGTTGTTTAAAGTCGATTTCCTAAAGCCTAAAAAAGATATCCCAAAATTTGATGATGATCTTTTGATTGCCTGGAGAAATGGTAAATTACCTACGCCCGCTTATCTTTCTTACTACCAGCTTGATGGCTTGAAATTTAAGTGTACGGATATGGCCTATCCAAAAACAATAAGGATTGCGAAAAAAGACTATCTCTATTCGTTGGATTTTGGCTTATACGAAATTTTATAACTTCTTTCCTGGCTATTGGCGTTACTTTTAGAAAGTAAATCAAAATAGGATCAAAACCAGGATTTTATGCAGGTTTCTTGTTTTTTGCATTTCTATATATCATCATACTTAATTCTCATTGAGGAGCATCCAGGAGGTTCCGAATTTATCGCGGAGCATCGCAAAGCGGTTTGCGAAAGGAGTTTTCTCCATTTTCATAAACACTTCTCCTTCACTGGACAATAACCTATAAATGTGTTCTGCTTCTTCCGCTGTCTCAAGAACTAGTGTTAGGTAAGCACTGCGCATCGGTTCGGCATGAGGGATGTCCGCACCCCTCACGTTAGTGCCGCCTATTTCGATGATTGCATGGAGGATCGGGTTCTTCCATTCTTTCGGAAAATTAGGCGGTGGTAGTTGGTGAGGCAGTATCATATGTATTTTTCCCCCTAAATGCTGCTCGTAAAACTGAAATGCTTTCTCACAATGTCCGGGGTAGTTGATATAAATGTCGAGTTTGGTTGAAGGTTGGGTATTCATGACGCAATATTCTGGTTATACAATTGACTAATCTACCTGTAAATATGGTTGTTACTAGGTAAATTTCCAGGGGGAATTTACGACAAAAAAAAGGTGTGTTTCTACCTTAATTTAGTGAAGACTGGATTTTTAAAGTAGTAATCTTAATGGTGTTTATTAAGTCGCTCTCAAGTGATCAATTCCTTGAATTACTGTTTTTTACGCGGATACTTTGAGAAAACCTGTTGAAACCGGATGGTTATTTAAGGCGGTTCGAATAATAACCCCTTAAATTATATCACGGTTCATAAGACCCATATTTTAGATTCAGACACGAGGCAGGATGCAAGCCGAGCTATCGCAGAAGCCTCACTGTCGAATCATGCGGAGCTTGAAAAAAATACCTATGTTTATTTATTCTATTAAAATTTAATATGGCACACGCATTTATTTCTTATAGTCATTCTGCTGCACAGGTAGTTTATCGCTTGGAAGTGCACATGAGCCAGCTCAAGCGAGAAGGCTTGCTGAGTACCTGGTTTGATGAAGAGATAAAAACCTAATCAAAAGATGAAAAAAATATTTTTATTGATTTTTGCACTCGTTCAAATTAGTATCTATTTACATGCACAAAAATTAAAAGGTAATTTTACTTACCCAGTTAGAACTGAAAAAGGCGATTTAAATAGCGATGGTTTAACTGATAAAATTATAGTAACAATGGATACCATTAGTAAAACTCAGCCTTTGAGATTACAAATATTTTTTTTAAAACCAAATGGAAAATATTTACTTAACGTATCTACTGAAAAATTAATAGAACCGCAATATCCAAATGGGAAATATTGCGGAAATCAAATACCAAATTTTGATATTAAAGATAACTGCTTGTATATGATTTCTGAAGTCAAAGAAAATCACCTTATTCATAAGTTTAAATTCAATAATGGGAATTTTGAACTACAAAATATATCCTCAGTAGCTTGGGATGGTAAAAATTTAACAACCGAAACCGAATTTAATCTTCTCACAGGAAAAAGAATTGAGATTACAAAAGCACTTGGCTCGGAGAAAATTCTTAAAAAGACGATTAAAAAAAACATTGTAAAACCATTGCCAAAAATAAATACATTCAGCGCTTTTAACAGTAAACTAAATTTATAAACCGAGTATATAACCAAAGAATGAAGATATATCGACTATTACTTTTTATCATCTCGTCCGTTGTTCTTATCGGTTGTGATGGAAGCGGTAAACCCGCTTACAAATACACTAAACAGGAAACCAACCAGTTCTTAGATGAAATTGTAAAAAACGCAAAAGTGACAATCGGAAATATTACAGAAATTGAAAAGCAGCCAACAGATGAATTATATATAGTAACAAGGTATCCTTTATCAAAGGAAAAACTTGATGAGTATAATAAGAATAATCATTCATTAAAAAATAAAGACAACGACATTTCCGATTTTGCCACTTATATATTTAAAGGCTATAACTTGGTAAATGAAAAAAATGAAAAACTACAATTTGTAGATAAGGGTAGAGCTGTCTACTTGCGAGAAGGTGGTCTGTGGGAACACAATAATGTTCTATGTGAAAATCTAGCGATTGATATAGAGCTTAATAAAACTTATGAGAGACTGAAAGGATACATTACCATCGAATTTGAAATGCCCGGAAATATTTTTGGAAGACTTAAACGAGAAGTAAAAATCCCAGTAAACATGACCATTTACGACAAAGTACCTGAATAAAGATTACCGCTAACATCAAACGCATAAACAACCGGATTTAATGATCATTATTGATTGATTCGGTCTATTGAACTTGTCTAAGGTTGATGGAGTTTTCCAGATACATCCTCGTAGTATCAGCAATAATTTGGTTATTACTTGAACATTCCGCCCCGAAAGGTTAAAACGTTCCTTTTTCCATTAAAAATGGATCCGTTTTTAGTCTCGCTAACCTCCGGATAGCTAATGGTCTTATCTTGAGCGTTATAGATTATTGCTAACTGTGCGGTGAGTTTTTCTTTGCTTTGATCTTCCTTAAGAGTCGCGGAAGCAAATAATTGATTTTTAGACCATTTTCCCAATTTAAACAGGGGTTTGTTGATGCTGAATTCTGAATGATCGATCACTAATGTGTGGCTTACACTATAAGGCTCAGTACCGCTCATTTGCCCATAACCTGTAAGCAGATATGTTTTTTGAGGGGAAGTATTTAAGGTGTATATATGTTGAAAAAAAGGAGTTGGGCTGCCTTCATCGGCTTTATCCTCATAGAGATCATTAAATGAAATCGCAGTTACTGCCTTATTTTCATCTTGGTACTGAACAATATTCTGCACGTGCCACATGGAACCTGAATATGGTGAAAGCCAATAAAATACCCTAAGTTTATGATCGTTGGCACTTAATAGGTTAATCTCATATTTTCTTAGGTTGACAAAATCATCATAAAAGCTAGCAGGCTGCTTTAATGTCTCTATAAGTGCTTTAATGAATATTTTTTCCGCCTCCGTATTTCCATTATTTAAATAACTTTCTCTGGAAGCAACCATATTATCGGCCAGTTTTTCAAGCGTACTTATTTCAGGAGGCTTAGAGCTTATCTTATTTTGTTTAACAGAATCAGTGGTATTCGTTTTATCAAGTTGCTTATCACCATGCTTTGCCCCACAGGAAAACAGCAGGAATGCCAGAGAAAATAAGATGTTCGTTGTTTTCATGCTATTGTCTTAAAATATTAATTTAATCCTCTGTTCTGTCTAAGTAGCTAAGTTCGGTGATCATCATCAATCATCCTTAATTTCCTTGTTAAATGAATTTTTCCCACCCTATTTGTATCCTTACTTGTATCATATTTTTTTTAATCAATTTTTTTTAAGCGCTTATCCCTTCTTTTTTATGAGTATTACTGAATTTATCCCTTTTACAGAACGAATAAAGTTCGCATAGTTGTCTATTTCAATTTTCGGTAAAATAAACTGTCCTTCATTATTGGCTATAATATTTTGCGGGCTTAATGCATCAGATGAATCATAAGCAACTGAAGCATCAGCTAAAGGTATTTTATCATATACCAATCCGATAACCGGTTTTCTATAGATATAAGAATGACTATTACATGACGAGAACAAACCAAGCAGAATTATAAAATGGAAAATCAGTTTCATTCAATTTAATTTTGCCTAGCCAAAATACTTTATAATTAACCAAATTCAGAAATAATAGGCTTAAATTATCAAATTATTGGAAGAGGCTCTTTTATTTCATTTTGTTTATTGTTATGGAAACGAGTTATGAAATATCTCTGAACATGAAAACACTTAAAGGCATCGAAACTTATGGTTGTTTTCACCTTGGTAATGATGAGGCTTTTGCCCGGAGGCTTTACGCTTCCCTGCTTGCAGAACATGAGGTCTCTGTTGATTCGGTAATTACTATGGATCTGGTAAAGTGGGAGGGTGGGGTGCCTTTCCCTCAGAGACTGCGGCATTGTAGTTATGAGCAGCTCTCAGCGAATGTACGGCTGATTACCAAAGAGGTCTTTAAACGTCTGAATTTAGAGATTTAGCTATAAATTTGATCTCGGAAAAATATTTTGACAGATAATTTTCACGTGAAATATAATTCTAATTATTGTTTTATATCGAAATAAAATTTTATATTTCAACTATTTTTGTATCTTTGGATACAATTAATATATAATACAATGCAACAAGGAACAGTAAAATTTTTCAATGAGACAAAAGGTTTTGGATTTATCGTGCCAGCTAATGGTGATAGCGAAATCTTTGTTCATTCTTCTGGTTTAATGGACAACATTCGTGAGAATGATTCTGTAAGCTATGACATCGAGCAAGGTAAAAAAGGCTTGAATGCAATTAATGTTAAAATCAGCTAATTAGATTTCCTTCATAATTGATTAATCACCTGCTTTTAGCGGGTGTTTTTTTTTTTGGCTGAATTTTCGTTTTCGGTCAATTTCTTCTACGGTGGCGGGTGGATTATTCTTAAAGTATGCTGAAATTATGCCGGGACGTTTTATTTATCCATGCATAATTTGGGGTAAAATGATGGTTTATGCAAAGCAAATGAACAGATCATCACGTATATAGAACTTGATGCTGAGGATATTAGACAAGCCCTGACCCAAGTAAAAAGAGAATTTCAAGTTGGAGATTGAATGGATTTATATGCTGAATGCGTACCATGGAAAGAAATTAGGTCAAATGTTGTATGAGCAAATGCTGGAAGTTGCTTCCAGTCTTGGAAAATTATCGGTTTGGCTACGCTTTTGAGAAACGAATCCGCGGGCCATCGGCTTTTACGAGAAAAATGGTTTTGTGGCTTTTGATACACATACCTTAAAAATAGGAGTTGACGGGCAGACGGACATCATGATGAGGAAACATCTGGAGGTGGGGACTGCTTATAGGCTTAATGTGCGTCAATTGCCTGTCCGATCGCCTGGATTTCTTCCTGTTCCAGATTGCCTTCCAGTAAATGCCAACAATCATCTGCACTTTGATGAAGGACGCCTAGTGTTTCGTTGTCACGAGCAACACGGTAGTTCCTTTCATGATTTGGGTCAGAGGGCGGATAGTACATGGTGATCGTGAATGTTAAGGGTTCAAGACCGGTATTGATCGCTACCGATACGTTAAAAATTTCTTCTTCTTCCTGCATGACCTGTGATGGTTTATAAGTTAAACAACTGCCAGCTGAAATAGTTAGTCCAGATCGTACACTTTTTTGAAAGCCGTTGTCTATTATCTGCCTTTGGTCACTGATGGAGGGTTTATGATTTCTGGGCACCATTATTGGAAGCTTATAGGAAAACCTATGATAGCAATTGACAATGTACAACCTTTAAGCCCTGAAAGTTTATTTGAGCTTTTAAAAACGGAATTTCCTGCTTACGTGAATGAGCAGCTTGGTAGCAATCTGGCTGTGGAATTTGCCCACGTGGCTGATATTGTGAATATTAGCTTCCCGGAAATTATTGACGGAAATGCGTACACAATTACAGTCGGTGACAATAACCTTGAGATTATAGACCATACTACAGATGGCACTTACAATACCGAGTTGCTGGAACAGCACCTCATGGAATTTTTGACCTTGAAGGCAGGTTAATCTAACTGCCTTTTTTTTGGTTTATTCAGGCTGGACTTTGCGGTCTTGCCTGGATTCGCTGGAAATCAATCTTCCCGTTTGGTTAGTGTTCAATGCCTACCTTAATTTAAAAAGTGATAGGCTAGATTAGCCGTAGTTTCTTTTACAATCGACTTTGGGATTCGCGTAGATCGGATTGTTTCTGCTGCTTTCCACTTTTCGTGGAAGATGGCTGACCACCAAATTGTTGGTCGCGATACCTTTTCGTATTAAAAATTTGTGTTGATTTAGGGTGATCATAGGTAAAAAGTCTGCAGTCAACCAGCCTTGATTTTCTTCGGAATACGCGATATTTTCCTCGAGACCACAGGCCTCCCCAAAGTGCTGGCCAGGCGCTGCTTAATGACTATACCTTTTCGTAGTGCAGGCCGATGACCCCTGAAGGCAAAGAATTTGTTTGTAAAAGCTTCAAATCAATTTTGTGGTTAATATTGTTAAATAATGGTATCCCGGTTCCAATCAATATTGGATTTAAAAATAACCAGAATTCATCAACCAGATTATGTGCTGCAAGTTCATGATAAGTAGAGGGGCTTCCTATCATTAGAATAGTACCTCCGGGTTGCCCTTTGATCTGCTTGATTTCCGATGCGACATCATTTCCGATAAACCGGGTATTAGCCGCATTGGTATCTTTCAATGAATTCGAGATTACCAATTTCTCAACCTTTTTGTACCATTGTGAGTGCTCAATGTCATGTTTTGATGCATTGGGCTGATCTGCTGCTGTTGGCCAGTAAATGTCCATCATTTGGTAAGTCTTTCTGCCATACAATGCAGCGTCTGCATTGTCGGTAAGTTTGCCAACCGTATCGAACATTTCCTCGCTTACACGGATCCAGTCCATCGCTCCGTTAGGTCCTGCAACAAATCCATCAAGGGAAACGTGCATCAGTAATATTATCTTTCTCATAGCGGTTTTATTATCGTGGTATCATAAAGGTAAAGTTATGTCATATCTGCCAAGTCAGCTTGTGAAATTCGTGCTTTAGACTCGGCTCATCCCGATCACAAGGACTATAAAACAGATACCGCTTTATTGGCATCCCCCACGCCCCAAACAGATCCCGGTTTGCTACCCATAGTTATTTCCAGTTCGCCACCGTTCATGATGTCAGTGTGTTTAAAGTACGTTTTTGTAAAGTCAACACCATTAAGTTTCATGGCATTGATATACTTGTTTTTCGGACCGTTGTTTTTCACAGTTATGTGGAACTTTTTGTTTCCGTTTAGCGCCAGTGTAGCTTCGCTAATCGTCGGACTTCCAAAAACGTACATGCCATTTGCCGGGTTTACCGGGAAAAAGCCTAAGGCCGATAAGACGTACCAGGCTGACATCTGACCAACATCTTCATTTCCAATAATGCCATCGACTTTATCCGTGTAGAAATTATCTAAAATGAACCGCACCTTTTCGGCTGTTTTCCAAGGCTTGCCCGAGTAGTCATATAAATAAGCCATGGAATGTCCCGGCTCGTTACCATGTGCATATTGGCCTATTAAACCAGATATATCCGCCGATTTGGATTCACCCATATCACCTTCTGCAGTGAACAATGAATCAAGCTTTTTATTGAACTTGTCTTGACCCCCCAATAACTCAATTAAACCCTCCACATCATGTGGCACCATAAAGGTATATTGCCAACCGTTACCTTCGCTGAAATCACCGTGCTCATGTATAGAAATGAAAGGGCTGTAAGGAGCACGCCACTGATTTGCCGAAAGGCGGCCACGCATAAAACCTGTTTGCGGATCGTAATAATTTTTATAGTTTTCAGCTCGTTTGCTAAAATAGGTATAATCATCCTGTTTGCCCATCTTTTTCGCTACTTGTGCGACACACCAGTCATCGATAGCGTATTCCAATCCCTTTGAAACTGATTCAGCAACACTGTCGGCCGGAATATATCCGAGGCTTTTTACAAACTTGAGGCCCCGGGAATCGTTCATAGCGGTGGCTTTCAAGGCTTCGTAAGCGAGCTTGGTGTCGAAACCCTTGTAACCTTTTAGCAATGCGTCGGCAACAACGGGCAGTGCGCTGTTTCCAGGCATTGTGTTGGTTTCATTGGCCATGAGATGCCAAACAGGCAGGGTCCCCTGCTGCTGATAAATCGCCAGCATTGAATTGATCATGTCATGGACATGATTAGGCTGGATAATGGTAAACAGCGGATTGTTTGCCCTGTAGGTATCCCACAACGAAAATGTAGTCACGTTATTAAAACGAGTATTTTTATGAACCTTTTTGTCCGTTCCCCAATATTCTCCATTGACATCATTGAAAATGGAAGGAGCGATCATGGTGTGGTAAAATGCCGTATAAAATTTCTTCATTTGTGTTAATGAATCCGTTTTGATGTCAATCTTAGCCAGTTGCTTGTTCCAGGCTTGATCAGCATCCTGAATCACCTTATTAAAGTCCCACTTGGGGATCTCGGCTTTAATATTCAACAGGGCATTAGCGGTACTGACAGGAGAGATACCCACTTTAACATATACGATTTCTTCTTTGAAAGTTTGAAAGCTCAACACACCTTTCACTTTTTTACCTTTAAGTTCGTTACCCAACTTCTGTGTAGAATCATCGTAGACAGTAAAGGACTTGATCGGTTTTGAAAAGACTGCAGTAAAATAAATCCGCTGGGATTCAGCCCAGCCGTTAGAGAAACGATAGCCCTCAATGGTGTGCTGATCAACTTGCTTGATATAAGTTTCTGAAGATTCGTCCCAGCCGATCCCTTCTTTCAAATCGATGACCACGTGCGCTTCTTTCGATGCCGGAAAAGTGTATTTGTGCATTCCTACCCGGGTACTAGCCGTCAGTTCTACACCAATGTCATACCGTTTGAGCTTAACTTTATAATAACCAGGCTTTACAACCTCATCCTCATGGCTAAAAAGGGAGGTGTAACCGTTTTTAAGATTTTCGATCGTACCTTTGACCACTTTAATTGCGCCTGTGGTGGGCATAAAGGATATGTCGCCCAGGTCGCCGATACCCGTGCCACTCAGGTGGGTGTGCTGAAAGCCGATGATGGTGGAATCGGATATGTGGTAACCAGACGACCAGTCCCAGCCCTCAGACAGATTGGTCGGCCCCAATTGTACGGCCCCAAACGGTACACTGGCACCCACAAAGACATGTCCGTGAAAACCTGTGCCTATATATGGATCAACGTATTTTGTGAAATTTGCAGCTGCCGGCTTCTTGGTCTGGCCAAATAGATTTAATGTGAAAATTGCGAGCATCCCAGCTAAACAAATTTGATTTTTCATAGGTTAGAGATTGTCTTTTATTCAGTTAGTTTTCATTACGGTAAAGCAAATATAGCCTCCGCTAGTGGCAGTCCAATCGAAACGCTATCATTAAAGAGATAACGTCTTCTTTCAGAATTAAAGATAAAGAAAATTAACACTAAACAGGGTGCTGAGTTTAAGTACTCCAATGCCGGTTATTCGCTGCTGGGACAGGTAATGGTAAACGTATCTGAGCTAAAGGTAAGTGCCCAACCATCAAAAAACCTAAGCCACATCAAGAGAAGCAAGAGGACTTATATGCTCAGCTGATGGAGAGTTTAAATGGAAAAAAAGAGCATAATAGAAAAGTTGAGAAAAGTATAACAGCGGGTGCATTAGATTTGATACCGGTGTCGCCGATGAGGATTAACATCTGAATTGAAATAATGTAATTATCTTTGCCTGACGATGAGAAACCAGCACATTCGAGATACTTTCGGAAACATAGATATCTATTTATTTGACCAGATGCTTAAAGGTACCTATGACGAATGTGAGATGATTTTAGATGCTGGTTGCGGAACAGGTAGAAACATCTTTTATGCCTTAAGTACAGGTGCAGTGGTTTTTGGTGTCGATCGGAACCCGGATGCGATCGCGCAGCTAAGAAGTATTACTGGCTCATTTCCGCAGGTCAACCCGGATGAACACTTTTTGGTGGCATCGGTAGAAGAGCTACCCTTCGAAAGTGAAACCTTTGATCTGGTCATCAGCAGCGCCGTATTACATTTTGCAGAAAACCAGGGTCAGTTTGATCGTATGCTCAGGTCAATGTGGAGGGTGCTTAAACCCGGCGGGTATTTTTTCTGTCGGCTGGCCTCAGAAATTGGCATCGAATCATTGGTCAGGTTCATCGGGAATGGGAGGTATATTCTTCCCGACGGATCGGAACGCTTCCTGGTCAATCAGCAGATGCTGCTTAGATTGACCAGCCAAATTGGTGGGGAGCTTCACGAACCCATAAAAACTACCAATGTTCAGAACCTGAGAAGTATGACTACCTGGTGTGTGCGTAAAGCCAGGTCCAGTGATTAGTGATCAGTACAGCAAGTTTAGGGTGGGTTTTTTACCTTCGATGCCGCTGCTTTGATGTTATCTTGTGAAAATTTCTTTGTTCCAGGTTTGGGGGAGTATAGATTTGGTGAGGTAAATCAGTCTGTTGTTCTTAAAGATGATTTCGCTGTATGGTGCACGGTGATCGGTTTCTTCGGGCATGATGAGTTTCCCGTTCTTTAAGAATGCTTTATAAATGTCGCCGCTTTCCGGCTTTTGGAATCTGTCTGTCCAGTCGGTAATCATTGCATAACCCTGTCGGAATGATATTTTCAGGCGTCTGGTATTTTTTTTATTTTCCCAAAGCCCTTCAAATTGCTTTTGTGTCCGTTTTTCTATAGTCGGATCTTGTGCCTGGGAATGTAAAGCTGCCAGTAAAAAAAATAGTGTTAGGAGCGTTCTGACGATTCCTGCCATATTATTTCTGTTGGTTGATCTTAATAAATGGTTATAAAAGTCAGGCAAACTTTGAAGATACTAAAAAATGTGCTTGGTGAGGTTATTCGCCACAATAGTAAATGTATCAGGAAAAAATATAACATGCCGGTTCCAAAAGGCGAATAGCAAAATTTTAAAAAGTATACTTAACCAATTTAAAAGTAGGATTGAAGCGTGCCGCTTTGAAGTGGTGCCATCCGTCAGCTAAAATTTGCTTTTTTATCTCAAATCAGACAAGCTGATTACAATAAAATGCGATCAGGGATGAAAATCCGGGAAAATATCCCCATATTAAATTTCCGAATTTAACTTAAATAAGATGATGAGAAAGATCTGGATTGGCCTGTTATCTCTGCTGATGGCTGTTGGCGGTGCAAAAGCGCAGTTTATCGCAAACCCTTTGCCCATTCCTTTTGGAGATCCTTATGTAATGTATGACCAGGGGAAATACTATATGTACGGCACTGGAGGCGACGTAAAAAACGGATTTGGCGCCTATTCATCGAGTAATTTAAAAGAATGGAAATTTGAAGGACAGGTTTATCATCACGATAATCCCAATGGCTGGGGCATACATTCCTTTTGGGCGCCTGAGGTGTACAAGAAAGGTGGTAAGTATTATATGTTATATAGCGCCCAGTGGAAGCAAAATCCCAATCAGGAAAAAGAAAATTTCAAGATAGGAGTGGCCGTTTCAGATAAACCGACCGGCCCTTTTATCGACCTGAATGACCGCCCCATCTTTGATCCGGGGTACCCGATTATCGATGCCAATTTGCTGGTTGAAAATGGTAAAATCTATTTATACTATTCCAGATGCTGCTATAAGCACCCGGTGGATAGTGAGGTCGCGCAGTGGGCGAAAAAAAGGGGATGGTATAATGAGGTGGAAGAAAGCTGGGTGTATGGGGTAGAGCTGAAAACGGATTTTTCGGGCACCATAGGGGCGCCTGTGCTGCTGCTGCGTCCACCAGTTAAAATGGGGAGCATCAAAGAGGAGTGGGAAAGCCGTTCGGTAACTGCAAAGGAAGTAAACCGAAGATGGACGGAAGGCTCTTACATCTTTAAAAAAGATAAAATTTATTACATGATGTACTCGGCAAATAACTTTGACGGGCAGAATTATGCCATAGGTTATGCTACCTCAAAAAGTCCTTTAGGACCATTTAAAAAGGCGGATAACAATCCTGTTTTACAGAGAAGTGGAAAGGTAAGCGGAACCGGGCACAACAGCATAACCTATACGCCTGACGGCAAGCAGATGCTTTGCGTGTATCATGGGCGTACTGAGGCCACAGGACATCAAAGACTGGTATTCATTGACAAAATGGAGGTTGCCAAAGATGGTAGGTTAATGGTGCATGGACCGACTTTGAAAGATTAGCCGTTAAAACTCGGGGTCAGCACATTTGTTAGGGTTTGATCGCTAATTTCGCAGGGATTTAGTAAATTAGGTATAGTCAATTCATGTTTATATTATGGATACGCACAATTTTAAATTCATTAAAAGATCAAAGGCTAAACCCACTCATCTAGTAGCCTATCAGCCCTTTGACGGATATGAGGCTTATTATCAACCTAAAAAGAATCGACATCTGTTTACCATTTATGACCCTGTCAAAGAACTCTATCATACCTTCGAACACAATGGGACATCTACCAGATTCAGAGATATTGTTAAGGATTTAATGTATATAGTAAGAAATGTAATCAGGCAACCGGAAAGGTACAGGTAAACCTGTTTCAATTCGTAATTTTGTAATTTAAGGCAATCCATGAAAATTAATTAAATCTTCCTGGAGTTACGCTGACTGGTTTTGGAATGATTTCGTTGTTGCTGTCTTTATTAAAGCTGAAAAAATATTCTGTAAAAGTCGGATTGACACTTCCAGCCGCTTCCCTGGCCTAATGTCTTTTATGTTGTGTAGCCAAATTAGGCTTCCCGTGTAGCACTTGTATAATTTAGGCATTTGATTGCCTGGGACTGTAACCAATCGTAAATAGTTTTAAAGTAACAGACTTCACAACCAGATATTGAAAAATCATAAGTAACGCTTATGTACGATGAAGGTTGTTGCCAGAAGCTTTTGATTGGCACAAGATAAAAGATACTCCGAGTCCATTGCGTATACCTGTTCAACCATTTCTGGTCTGTTGGCATGTGGGATAATTTCAAATGCTGATTCGTCCAAGTACTCATACATGTCTGCATTAATGGTAATGATAGCCACATAGTGATAGCCTGTTCTTTTCCATTCCTGGTAAATATCTATGTCAAATTCGTAATAACCATTCCTGAGCTCGTTCATGCCTGTAAAGTAAGTTTTTATTTGTCAAATTACATGGTAATTAACGATCTTCTTTGTACACGTGATTTTGCGAAGAATGACCAATGTTGTTCCGGGCCTGCAACAAATTATTTCAGGATTTCCGAACTTATGTCAGGATAAACTATTATTGCTTTAATTTTTTTATTATGATCCCATTCCTCTGCGAGATCAATGGTAAGATGACAATAATGGTGATTCCCAACAAAGGCGCATGTGGGCGGGTAATTTATATAGAAATATTGCTTTATGACATTAGACTTTCACCATTCGATAGGTTTGTTAAAATAAAAGAGGATAAACGAAATTAAATCGTTTATCTTATTGATATTTTACAATGGATATTCAAGCAGCGTTAAGCGCACTATCTAACCAGCGCTGACTCATCAGCTCCTGGTAGGTCTTTTGAAAGACTATAAACGACCAAATGATAAGATATTGTTTTTTTAAGCAGACGGTCTGATCGAACCGGTCAAAAAAGACTTTATATTGCAGGTAGGTACCTAGGTTCTGGACGACCTGAAAGCGCACTGCTTGCCACATACTTGGACCAAGCTACCTTTCAATGGAAAATGCGTTCGCCCATAACGGGCTAATTCCAGAGAAGGTTTTTGTGGTCACTTCAATCACTACAAATACATCGAGGAAATTTCGAACCAAAAGTGGACTGTGATACCTATACTAAAAGGCAGGAGTTAACCGACCTAACAAACTTTCTATTAAGGACTGGTTTAATTTTTTAAATTAAGCAGGTTTTTTAAACTATACTTTATGAAAATAACAGAAGAATTCGCGCTGGAATTTGCGCAGGAATGGATCAGTGCTTTTAACGCGCATGACCTGGAAAGGGTGTTAAGTCATTACTCAGCGGATTTTGTCATTAAATCTCCAGTGGCAGCCCGTCTGTTGGATCTGCAGGATGGTGTCGTTTCGGGAAAGGAAGCTGTCAGGGCTTACTGGATCCGTGCACTGGAGAAAATGCCAGACCTGCATTTTGAGCTACTGGATGTTTTAGTCGGTACCGATGGACTGACTTTATACTACCTGAATACTGGTTCAGGTAAAAAAACAGCAGAGGTGATGACTTTTAACGGGCAGGGGTTGGTATGCCAGGTTGCTGCATATTACGGGTAATTTTTTGTTTTGGTGCAGAATCCTGCTCAAATTTTATCCCTGAGGTAATTCAAGAATTATCGCTTTTGGGATCAGATTCTTTTTTGACTGTTTCCATGTCCTGGTGCTCGAAGGTGAGATTGACAGATCGCTCTGCTTTCGGACGTGTTTGGTGAAGGGTGTTCCTGGGTATGGTAAAAAGCTGACCGGGATAGAGTTCAATTATCTGGTCTTCCAGTTCTATAACCAATATTCCTTCTACCCCAAGGAAACTTTCATCCGAATTAGGATGAAAGTGCCAGTAATAAGGCTGGGTCATGATGCTCAGTCGCACCACATGGTCGTTTACCAGACTGATTGGCAGGTTGCTGTAATCTTCGGTTATCGTTTGGCCGAGTTGGGCGGGGTTGAGCAGTGTCAGGGATTTCATAAGTATATCTTTTTCTAATTAACGATGGTTATTCAGGTAGCGGGTACGTATGATCTCCAGGTGATGAAGTTCATGGCCTGCGATATGGTAGGCCAGGGCGCTGATGGTGACTGGGATTCCGTAAAGTAATCCGGTATAGGTTAAACTTTTCTCGGGCATGCTTTGGAGTAGGCTTATGGTGGCTTTTCTCTGGCTGGCGAATTCGTTCAGCAGGTCTTTGATGTTTCTGCTGTCGGCGCCGGATGTCTTTACATAGACTTCTGCGTCGAATCCTTCCATCGGAGTCTGATCATTTCTTGCGGTGCGTAGGATCCGGTAGCTGTATGTGCGTTCCATATCGGTCATGTGCAGCAGGGTTTCCTTGATGCTGTATTTGCCGGACGCATAGCGGAAAAGAAGCTGCGCTTCGGTTAAATATTGTAGCTGGGCAAAGGTCTTTTTGATGTTTTCTTGCAGATGATGGAACAGATCGTGATCGGGTATGAGCCTGGCTAGGGGCGGTTCCTCTTTGAGTAGCTGCTGGTCAGTAGGAGGGGGAATGATTTTCATAGTATTTTTTCTTGTTATTTTCGGCTTTTCACGCATTTGATATAAGCCCTTTGGGTCTGGTGTTCACTCGGATAGGGATAACGCACGAGCGCATCTTTGATTTCAAATCCGGCATCTTTCAGGCTTTGGATGACCTGGTCCGGGTCAAACATATAGAAGTCGATGTCTACTTTTTCGTCGAACCATTCGTCCAGGTGAATGAACTTATCCCCGCAATGGAAGGACAGGAGAAATTGAGCCTTTGGTTTGAGGATTTTATGGACTTGCGTGAATACCTGTGGCAGCTGATCCGGATAGAAATGGACGATGGCATAAAACGCGATGGCGGATCCGTAGGTGTTTTCGGGTAGAGTGAGGGTCAGCAGGTCTCCGGTTTGGAAGTCGATGTCCGGGTGCAGTTTTTTGGCCTGGCTGATCATTTCCGGGCTGAGGTCTAGCCCGGTAATTTCGGTTTGCCCGGCGTCTTTTAGAAACCTGGTGGTTTGTCCCGGCCCACATCCGAGATCGATCAGGGTGCCTTTTCTTTTGTTTTCTTTGGCAAAGGCTTCCAGCAGTAATCTGTCCAGTGGCTTTTCTTGCAACTCATCTTTGAACTGAACGGCATATTTTTTGGCAACCTTATCGTAGACGGCTGCTATGGAGGTTTTCGGTTTGGCCATGGTCATTTTTTCTTTTTGCCTATCGTAAATATAAACCTTCTAATGGGATGCTTTGTTTTTTCGAGAGTGTTCATTTAAAAACGAGATTTATGCATATCATTTTAGGAGGTACCGGAAATATCGGATCTGTTTTGGCTGCCAGGCTGTTGGAACGGGGAGAAAAAGTGACGATTGTTTCTCATGATGAGAAAAAGAAAAAAAAATGGGAGGATAAAGGAGCGCAGGTGGCGGTGGTCAATGTGCTGGAGGTGGATAAATTGCGGAAGGTGTTTGATACCGGGGAACGTTTGTTTTTATTGAACCCGCCTGCTGATCCTTCTACCGACACGGTTAAAGAGGAGGAGAAAACTGTAACGGCGATCCTTGCTGCTTTGCAGGGATCTAAAATTCAGAAGGTGGTCGCGGAATCTACGTATGGGGCCCAGCCGGGTAAAGGGATTGGAGATCTGGGGGTGTTATATGAGATGGAGCAGTCATTAAGTAGGATCGGTATTCCTGCGAGCGTGATGCATGGGGCTTATTATATGAGCAATTGGATTTTTTCGACGGATCAGGCTCGGGAAACGGGAAAGTTATATAGTTTTTACCCGGCGGATTTTAAATTGCCGATGGTGTCGCCTGCAGACATTGGGGAGTTTGGAGTTGGTCTGATGTTGGAACCTTTGGAAAAAACGGATAGTTATTACATTGAGGGGCCCGAAGCATATTCACCTGGTGATGTGGCCGAGGCTTTTGCTGAGGCATTGCGTAAACCGGTGGAGGTTGCGGTTGTTCCTGAGGCAGAGTGGGTATCGTATTTGCAAAAGGGTGGTTTTTCTTTGGAAGCAGCGGAGTCTATGGCGACGATGACCAAGCTGACGCTGGAACAGGATTATAAGATGCCTGTCAACCCGGTAAAGGGAAAGACCACGCTGAAGGAGTTTATCAAAGGGGTTGTGAATGGTAGTTAGCTGGTACTTGATGATGTAAAGATACGGATTTGCAAAATAGTACTCATTATTTTGCAAAGTGCACACACCTGCATAAAAATCACGAAAATATTTGCAGAATATTGGTTCGTAATTCTCTGTTGCTTTTGTTCTCACCTAATAAAAATCTGAAATGATGGCATCAATACAATTAATTACTGAATGCCGATCATCTCTTGTTGAGAGGTTTTCTGTTTGGATATTTGCTGCTCTTCTTTTGCTTTAATCTTCTTATCAATTAATTTACCGTAGGCTGTTCTTTGGACCATCAGACAGCTTGTGGTAGGATGATTTTATGAGCTCATAAGTGAATTAAGTGTTCATTAAAGCTTGCTGGTGATTAAAGCCGTAGGGTCCTCTAACATATAGACGAGAATCATGATCAATGTTAGTTCCCGCAAAAATAATACAAAGGAACCACTGAAATAATAAGCTTGTATCGATTTAAAACACAGTTATTTACAAAAAAAAAGGAATTGCTTGTCTGTTATATTTTTCACCACCAAAATTGGGGAAGAAATACACACCTTATTTATTGTTTTGTGAAATAGGCATGAAAATACTGGTTGCCATATAAAGGTACAATTTGCTCCGGCCTACCTTTAAAAAACTCATCCCATGCCAGTTTAACTCCAGGGTTGGCATCGTGCCCCGGGCCGTTGATTTTGGGGTCGTTATAGTCCATCAGTACGCATATCGATCCTGGCGACATTTTAGGGTAAATCTGACCGAGGCAGAATAACATAATTTCCTTATGCTGCAGCTTATCGCCGCCATGGCCGCAATCAATATGTGCAAAAGCTATCTTTTCGGGTAGTTGGTCTGGTAAAGTCTGTTCAAAATAACCCTTGTGCAGTTCAGGTAGTCTGAGTTTAGCCTGGCTAAAACCTTCCTTCAAAACATCTTCTACATTTCTTTTCTCCGCAAACTTAATTTCAAAGGAGTCATAAAGGTGGAGCTTTTTATCAGAATGGTTCTGTTCAATAACTTTCCCAAAAAGCAGCGCGCACTGTCCGGAAAAACACCCCAATTCCACCACATCACCCGCTATACCATTCTGTATTACCGTATTCAGTAGATGATAGTAATTGATTCGCTGTTCAATTGTATTCATGTCTACAGTGGTATCTATAGGGCTAATCACCAGGCCAAGCTTTAGCTTCCTGAAAGCCTTGTTCAAAACCTTCACAAGTTTTAAAAGCGATGGGTTAGGTCTTACTTTGGTATAAGGTGGTTGGATAATAAAATAGTTGTCCATAAATTCAGTTGTTTGATCAGTCCGGATTTTAAATTACAGAATATTTTTATTTTATGGGACCAATAAGCATAATTTTAAACTCTAACTCCCTATAAGTTCATTCTTTTCTCTGAAAAAGTTACCTATGTGAAGATCGATACTATTTCGATGTACATTCAAATTGATACATTAACGAATACATTATCCTGGAAGCTAAAAGACAGTTGCTTGCCACATCTAGTCAGGTCAGCCAGATAGCCTGTTACCTGGGTTATGAAGATATTTCCTATTTTATCAGATTTTTCAAAAAGCATACAGGCACTTCGCCCGAGGCATTCTGAAAAAAAATCAAATAAGTCCTATTCAACTTCATTTTTGTCCTATCCCGCAGGCTACAATCGAAATTACCTTTGATAAGTATTCAAAAAAGTAATTTGTATGAAAACAAAAATGAAACTAATTGCAGCGTTAAAGACATGGGTTGTGGTCTATCCGTCTATCACGTTGCCTCTATATTTATTGAGGGAAAGCCCCTGGTATTGCCTTTGACCCGCACACATGTTGTAGAGGGCAACACGATAACCTGTAACCAAGAAAGCGGTTGAAGTTTCAACCGCTTTCTCTTTTCTCAATAGGTGACTATTTACTCACTATTGGTGTGGCATAGCTGTCATATTCTTTTATGGTAAAACCTGTTTTTTTCAGGCCTGGCAGAAATTGATTTGCCTGTCCTACAATAACTACTCTGGAATTATCATGGTTGAAGTACTTTTTACTTACACGCAAAATATCCGCTGCAGTAACTGCATTGAGTTTTTGCAGGTATGTACGGTAGAAATCTTTTGGAAGTTTGTTGATCAGAATGTTGCTGGCAAAACCTGCACTGCGTGCTGGATTTTCAAGCCCCAGGGCAAAAGAACCGTTGTATAAGTTTTTCGCATTCTGAAGGATTTCCGGGCTGACTCTTTCGTTACGCATGATTGTGATCTCTTTTAAAAATTCGACTACAGCACTGTCCACTTTTTCGTTTCTTACTGAAGCTGTAGCACTGAAAGTTGATTGTCCTCTCCCTGAGCCGGTTCTCGAATAGGCTCCGTATGTAAAGCCGTGTTTTTCTCTCAGATTTCTAAAAAGCTTTGCATCAGCTCCACCCCCTAGAATCTGATTGGCAAGCAATACTGCGTGATAATCCGGACTGCTCATTGGAAGCTCAATAAGATTGGTTACCGTGAGCTCAGACTGAACTGCGTTAGGTACATCCACAACATCTACTTCTGTTTTAGCAGGGTTACTAACTTTATCCAAAACAGGGAAGGTCAGAACAGATCCTCTCCAGTCTCCAAATGCTTTTAAGGCCAATGCTTTTGCAGCTTCCGGTTTAATGTCGCCGACAAAAGTCAGGTAACCTCTTGAAGGAGTTACATATTTTTTATAAGCAACTTTAATATCCTCCAGCGTGATGGTTTGAATGCTTTGCGCTGTTTCAAACTCTCCAAAGGGGTGCTTCAAACCAAATGATAGTGCATTAACTACTCGGCCTGAAATTGCAGTAGTGCTTCGTTCGGTGGATTTTAAATTGGTAAGGCTTTGTGATTTTAGCTTGTCAAATGAACCTTCAGGAAAAGCAGGATTCCTCAGGGCATCTGCCATTAATAGAAAGGCACTACTGAAATAGCGGGTTAGGGCAGAGACTTGACCGCCACCTGAGGTAAGCGCTACTTCTGCGCCCATTTGGTCTACAGCTTCATCAAACTGTGCCTTCGTTTTTGTAACTGTTCCTTCATTCAACATGCCGCCCAGTAATCCGATAACTCCGGCTTTTGAACCTTCAGTAATGGGGCCGGCATCAATACTGTAACTTGCTGAAACCTTTGGCAATTTATGATTTTCTACGACCAGAACGGTGATGCCGTTTGACAGGTCATAAATTACAGGATCGGCGAAAGTGATAGCTGGTGCAGGCCCTGGTTTCGGCTTTTGACTTCTATCTAATTTTTGTGCCATAGCTGCTTGAGTAAACAGGACTGAAACGGCGAATATGAATATCTTCTTCATGTTATTTCTTTGGTAAATAGTAAAGTACTACACGCTGATCTTTAGTTAAATATTTCCGGGCAACATCCCTGATCTCTTCTTTGGTGATTGATTTCACCTGAGCCAGCTGCTCATTCAGGTCATTCGTATTTTTATGAAGGGTATATCCGTTGGCAAGGCTTTCTGCAACCCCGATCATTTTACTATTGGCACTGACATACCCATTCTCAAATTGATTTTGGAGTTTTGTATATTCTGATTCTGTGATCAGATCTGACTGTAATCGGGTAACCTCTGCGTCAATATCCGTTAAAAGGCCATTTAAAGGAGTATTGTTGTTGGGTAGGGCAAGCGTAATGTAGGCACCATAATCTTCCAGTGTGTAGTTGAAGGCTGCCACCTCCAGGGCCGTTTTTTTCTGATCGACCATTTTTGTGCTTAACCTTGAACTTCCTCCACCAGATAAAATTGTGCTGACCATTTCGAGGACTTTGTTCTCGCGGCTCTTCATTCCGGGAATACGGTAGGCCGCAAATATTGCGGGAATTTGAATATTGGCATCATAAACCGTATCTACGATTTGTTTAGCGATTGGTTTGAGTTCGAAAGTGCCTTTGATCACCGGAACTCCTATAGGCACTTCGTTAAAATATTTGGCAATCAGTATTTTGGTGTTTTCAATGTCCAGGTCTCCAGCGATGGTCAACACCGCATTGTTAGGGGCATAATATTTTTTGAAAAAGGCAATAAACTCATCTAGTTTTGCTGCATCCAGATGCGCCATTGATCCTATTGGTTGCCAGCTATAAGGATGGCCATCAAACAAATGACTGAAGATGTTTTCCGCAAATTTCCCATAAGGTTTGTTGTCCATACGCATACGCTTTTCTTCTTTAACTACTTCGCGCTGGGTTTTAACACCTGCATCGTCAATTTTAGGATGGAGCATACGCTCGCTTTCTAGCCATAAACCCAGTTCCAGCTGATTAGAAGGAAATACTTCGTAATAAAATGTTCTGTCCTGACTGGTGTTTGCATTGTTCTGGCCACCGTTGCTGCTAACGATCTTCATAAAATCTCCACGTTTCATGTTTTCACTGCCTTCAAATAGTAAGTGCTCGAAAAAATGTGCAAAACCTGTTCTTTGAGGATCCTCGTCTTTAGAACCTACATGATACATGACCGATACAGCCACTACCGGGGCAGTCTTATCCTGATGAAGGATTACATGCAGGCCATTTGCCAGGTCGTATTCGGTAAATTTTACCTGTTGTGCACTGGCGCAAAGGAAAAGTCCTGAAAGCGACAACGTTATTAGAAACTTATATCTCATATTTTTATCTTTTTTGTAAGTAAACCAGGTCGGCATCCACCGATCCTGGTTAATTATTAACTCCTATTTTGTTTTTTATAAGTAGACTTGTTTATTTATTCTTAAATGCTGTCAATCCGCTTTTAAGATAGGTTGCATAGGCCTTGGTATCAAAATTGGCCCCCTGTGTTTCCACCAAAGGAACCAGGTCATGGCCTGCCAGAACATATAAAGGCTGGGCGTTTGAACCATATTTAGTGGCCTGGAAATCCAGGTTCCAATAACCAAGGTCCTCAGTTTTGCGTTTTAAAATTTTAGAGTAGTGGATTTCGTTTGCAGGCATCTTAATGTTACGGTCGTCGGCATAGAGTTGGATCAGTACATATTCCTCATTGATCAGCCTACTGACCTCCTTGTCCACCCACACCAGGTCCTCCATTCTCCGGCAGTTCACGCAGGTATGCCCGGTAAAGTCAAGCAGCACAGGTTTACCCACCTTCTTTGCATACGCCAGACCTTCCTCCAGGTCAAAGAAAGGATGAAAACCCAATGGGGCCTTTAATGATTCACTATGCTTCACCTTTGCTGGAAAATTGACTGATGTTGTAACCGGAACAATTCCATTGCTGCTCAGGATAAAATCCTGGGTGTTCATTGGTGGTGCAAGGCCGCTTAATACGCTGACAGGTGCCCCCCATAAGCCGGGCACCATATATAAGGCAAATGAAAAGGACAGGATGGCGAAAAATAAACGTGGTACAGATACATAGGGCACATCGCTGTCATGTGAAAACTTGATCTTGCCCAGCAGATAAATCCCCATGAGCATAAAGATGACGATCCACAGTACCAGGAAAACTTCCCGATCAAACCACTCCCAGTGCCAGGCGAGGTCGGCTGAGGAGAGGAACTTTAAGGCCAGGGCCAGTTCCAGGAAACCCAGACATACTTTTATACTGTTTAGCCATCCGCCTGATTTGGGCATACTATTCAAAACACCGGGAAATATAGCCGATAAGGTAAATGGTAAGGCTAAAGCCAGGGCGAACCCAAACATCCCTATAGCTGGAGCCAGTAGTTCGCCTTTGGAACTGGCCTGTACCAGCAAGGTGCCAATAATAGGTCCTGTACAGGAGAAGGAAACCAATGCTAAGGAGGCTGCCATGAAGAAAATACCGCCAAGTCCTTTACTGTTGTCGGCCTTGTTGTCTATTTTGTTTACAAATGAACTGGGTAGGGTAATTTCAAATGCCCCAAAAAAAGAGATCGCAAACACCACTAGCAGAAGGAAGAATAAAAAGTTGAACAACCCGCTGGCACTTAATGCATTTAGTCCCGCAGAACCAAATATAACAGTGATCAGTAAGCCCAGTCCTACATAAATGACAATGATGGACAGTCCGTAGATCAGGGCCTGACCGATACCTTTACTTTTGCTTCCTGCTCTTTTGGTGAAATAGCTGATGGTAAGTGGTACCATTGGAAAAATGCATGGCATCAGGAAGGCTAGAAAACCTCCTGCCAATCCTGCAATGAACGTTTCCCACAATGTTTTCTCTTTTTCTGCCTTACTGGTTTTGACCTGGGTGCTGGTTGCTGTTATTTTTTTTACAGTATCAGCCGTCCCTGCCTGAACAGTAGTCAATGTATCGGTCTTAAGTGTAGTGTCGGGTACAATCTCGGTAAATTCAACATTAGCCATTGAAGTATCCGATTCTTGTGAAAAAATAGGATTAAGGGACGCCATAATAAATAGCACCGTCATCATAAGCGTTTTGATGACGGTTGGGTAGTACATCGGTTTCATTTCGACTAGCTTACAGGAATCGAAAATTCAACAGTTTCGGGTGGCAAACACTGCTGGTCATCACAAACCATAAATTCGAGGGTGCCTTTAACGAGCGCTTTAGCTCCTGTCAATTTTATCTTTTGTTGAAAAATGACAGATTTTTCAAAATAACTGACATTCATTTCAAAAGACTTTTCAAATTTGGTAATTGCTTTGGGCTCAACGGTTTTTCCACTTAGTTTGTAAGTTTTTGAAGGCACAAAGCTAAAGCTTGTTTTCACAGGTCCGCCATCTGCCATATTTTGGGAGTAGATATGCCAGCGGTCTTCTATAGTGGCTTTGAGGTAGAGGATGGCTTCTGTTTTAGAAGTTTTCTTGGCTGCATAGCTCCATTTCACGGGCTTGAGAATTTGGCTGCTGGCCGAAAAGCTTAAAAAAAGCGCCAGGGCAAATACAAATAGATTTTTCATGTTTATGTGTTTTTTGGTTGGTTGATTGTTTTAGTGTTAGCTGAGTCGGCAGATGGGGTCGTAACCTGTAAAGATGGTATCTGTTGAGATATAGAAGTCCCTGATAGGTTCTTCTTTAACCAGGTCAGTACTCAGGTACTTTTTGTTGCTGTCGCAAAGTAGGGTGACCACTACTGCTGCTGCTCCCAGTTCCTGTTTTAGTTTAATTGCCCCGATTACATTCGCCCCCGAGGAAATGCCTACCGCGAGTCCCAGTTCTTTCGCGAGTTTCTGAGCCATGATGATGGCATCACCGTCATTAGCCTGGATGACTTTGTCCAGTTTGTCCAGTTTAACGATCTGCGGAATGAATTCATCAGAAATCCCCTGGATTCTGTGGCTTCCTACTTTATAGCCTGTGGTCAGTGTTGGACTTTCGGCGGGTTCCAGTGGATGGATTTTGATGCTGGGATGGTAGTTTTTTAGCCTTTTACCTACACCCATCACAGTTCCACCTGTACCCACACCTGCTACGAATGCATCCGGCACCAGATCTCTGGTTTGCAGTTGTTCCCATATTTCCTGTCCCGTGGTTTTTTCATGGGCCTGCTCATTGTACTTGTTCTCAAATTGCTGAGGGAGGAAAACGTTACCCTCGGCAGCCAGCTGTTCACAAAGTTTAATACTGCCTACAAATCCGCCTTCTTCCTTACTGATCAGGACTACCTCTGCCCCAAGGCTTTTGATGATGTCTGTTCTTTCCTTACTTAGCCAGTTGGGCATAATGATCTTCACCGGGTGGCCAAGGGCCTTACCGATAGCGGCAAAGGCAATCCCTGTATTTCCACTGGTAGCTTCAATAATGGTGTCTCCGGGTTTTATTGCACAATGATTATACGCCTCATAAATGATGTTCAGCGCCATTCTGTCTTTGATACTTCCGGTAAGATTGTAATGTTCGCATTTCACATAGATCTTGCTGGGAATTCCCTTATAAGTATAATGGATTTCCAACATGGGGGTGTTGCCCACCAAATGCCAGAGGTGGTCGAATTTATTTACCAGGGTGGTGCTTAAACAGGTTTGTTCTTTGGTTTCAGCCAGCATAACTTTTATTGAAGTGATTGCCAAAACTCTATATATTCCTTTTAATGCACAATAGATACGATCATTTTCAGTTTTTTTACTTGTAAAATCAATATATTTATGTTTTTTTGCTAGTTTTGGTTACCGTAAATATTCTTTTGGCGTTTTTTTTACACCTGAACTGATTTATTGATATGCAATTAGACACAATTGACCTTGAACTGTTAAAAATCCTTCAGCATGATGCCACCCTTACCAACAAGGAACTGGCGGTTCGGCTGCACAGGTCTGTGGCGGCTATTCAGGAACGAAGAAGGAAACTGATTGACCAGGGGTATATAAAAAGTACCGTTGCAATTCTGGACCGAAACAAAATAGACAGGGGGTTGATTACTTTTCCCCATGTCCATATGAGTAGCCATACTGCAGAGATTCTGATTCAATTTGAACAGGAAGTTTCTAAATTTGATGAAGTGATGGAATGCTTTCAAATGTCTGGTGATAGTGATTTTATTCTGAAGGTAGCCACCCGTGATTTGGATGAGTATTCGGATTTTCTCCGGGATAAACTGGCAAAATTGGCTAATGTATCCAGAGTTAACAGTTCTTTTGTGCTAAGAGTGGTTAAAAATGTTACCGCATATCCGATTTAATAAAAATATCCATAGTTAAGCGGCAAAAAAAAACCTTTTTTTACTAAAATGCTTTCTGATTTGTGATGCTAAAGACGCTTTAGCTGATAAGAATTAAAACTTGTGACCAACTTTATGTAACTTTATGGCTAAAATAATAACTTAGTTACATGGGAGCTAAAGTCTTGGAACCGGGTGATGACAAACCATTGATGACTAAAGTTGCTGATGGTGATCAGCAAGCGTTCGGGCGGATTTTCGATCATTACAGCGCTAAGGTTTATGCCTATGCTTTTCGGTTTTTAAGATCGCAACAGCTTTCTGAGGATATTGTGCAGGATGTTTTTACCAATATCTGGTTAAAAAGAGACAAACTTCCGGAAATCAATAATTTCGGAGCTTACCTACGGGTTGTTTCCAAAAATCTTACCCTTAATGCGTTGAAAAAATTGGCACTTGACTTTAAGACCAATGAGATAAGTCAGAAGGAGTGGAACGATATTGATAACACAACTGAAAGCGGTATTATGGTTAAGGAAACATTGGCTTTGTTAAACGAGGCCATTCAAAAGTTACCTCCTCAGCAACAGAATATTTACCGGATGTGCCATATGGAAGGGTTGAAACAGAAAGATGTTGCTGAACGCCTCCACATTTCACCGCTGACGGTAAAAGTGCATCTTCGCGAGGCGACCAAAACCATTCGGGGGCTTATGGACAATCATGCAGACCTACCCCTGTTGCTGGTTATTTTATTTCACCTGGCAAAATAATTTTTATTTCGACTACTCCCTTTTTGAATTCCAGTTGTCATCTAATTAAAGGCCTGATGATGTGCCCTGCGAAAAATATATATCCCCATGAATAAGGAACGATTAATGTATTTGTTTCGGAAATATGCCGATCAAACCTGTACCAAGGAAGAACATGCCGAATTTATGACACTGGTTAACAGTGGAAATGCGGTTAGCGAACTCGATGAATTGATGGATAGTGAATGGGAGAAACATTTTACAGAAGAAGTGTTGGATAAAAACAGTGCCATACAGATTTTTGACCGCGTGGTGGCCTCCGATAAGGATAAAGAAATTGCCCCCTCTTTGAAGGTGATTAAGATAAGGCCTATACTGCGAAGAGTCATATGGGCTGCCGCCCTGCTGGTCATTGGTTTCTTTGTTTTCCTATACCTCACACCTGCTGGAAATAAACGAGTTAATGAAGGTCATTTTACAGCTAATGGCCAAAGTTCTTTAATCACGGAGCGTGCAACTGCTGAACACAGGGGTATTACGCTTCCTGACGGAAGTAGGGTTGTGCTTAACAAGCAAAGTACCCTGATATTTTTGCCTCATTTCAATAAAAAAACAAGAGAGGTCTCTTTGATTGGGGAAGGGTACTTCGATATTAAGCATGATGCCAGCCGACCGTTTGTGGTGCATACCGGGAAGATTAAAACAATAGTGCTGGGTACGGCATTTAACATTAAGTACGTTGACCGTGAAAATAATGTCATTGTAACTGTAACCCGCGGTAAAGTGATGGTGCAGAAAGAAAACAAAACGCTGGGAGTTATTCTGCCCGATCAGCAGATTGTTTTTAACCAAAAACAAAATAAATCCGAAGTTCTTGGAGTAGAAGCACGCAGGATTGTAGAATGGCAGGAAAATGACCTGTTTTTTGACGATGTAACCATGGATGATGCGATGGCGCAACTGGCCCGGCGTTTCAACATAAAAATAAGGTTTGCCAACGATTATAGTAAGGGTTGTCGTTTTACGGCTACCTTCTTAAAGGGAGAAAGTCTGGATGAAATATTGCAGGTTATTGCTTCATTCAATCATATAGAATATCAAAAAGAGGCAGGGGAAATCATTATCTCCGGTAATGGATGCAAATAATAATTAATCAATTTAATATACCTAAACCATTAACTAAACATTTATGAGAGAAATTTACTACCTGCGCATTTGACGAAAAACTCCCTGTCGCTAAACAGGGAGCTGTTGATTGTTTTTGCTCTAGCGCTAACTGGAGCAAATTGTTATAAACAATTTTTCGAGGATCATTTAAACATTTAAAATTATGAAATTTTCTGCAAAACCAGCAGAGGGTGCTGAAAGCTATTTATGCTTTTCTGCCCCCAATAAGTCGCGATATATAATTCGTCAGATTATGCGTTTAAGCCTAATTATAACTATTTTAATAACCACAACCTTCCAAATCCTGTTTGCTTCCAATATAAAAGCGCAGGGCTCGGCTCAGGTGCAGGTGACCATGGAACTTAAAAATGAGTCGGTTTTATCGGCCATAAAGAAGATTGAGCAACAAACCAATTTTAGGTTCATCTTTAGGAACAGCGATATCAAAGACGCAAAGAACTTAAGCGTTCCTTTAGATACACGGTCTGTTAAAGCCACTTTAAACCTGATTTTAAGGGGAAATGGGTTGACCTTTAGCGAAGTAAACAATAAAATTCTGATTGCCAGAGCAGAAAGTCATGGGATTGCGGGCGAACAGGCCGATGCTAAGGTTACCGGAATTGTACTGGATGATGAAGGTAATCCCTTGTCTGGGGTGACCATTATGGTTAAAGGTGACAATAGTTCCAGTTCTGCAACTGATTTAAATGGCCATTTTAACATTACGATCCCGTCCGACGGAAACCAGACACTGGTATTTAGCTACATAGGTTTCAAAACACAGGAAGTGCCTGTAGGAACCTCAACCTCGCTAAAGGTAACGATGGTTGCTGCTCCGGGAAGTTTGCAGGAGGTAGTTGTTCTGGGGTATTCTGCACAGAAGAAAAGCAGTATTACTGGTTCGGTGGCAACCGTTAGCGGAGCGGAGTTGAGGCAAAGTCCCGCGGCCAACATTAGCAATTCCCTGGTTGGACGCCTGCCGGGATTAATTGCTTTTCAAGGATCGGGACAACCTGGAAGAGATGATTCCAGGTTACTGATCAGGGGAATAAGTTCGCCAACCAACTCATCGCCTTTAATTGTTATTGATGGCGTACCTCAGGAGGCTGTTAATGCAGCAGGAGGTCAGATTAATGCAACGTTGCCGCATATAGATCCTTCCGATATCGAGAGTATTTCTATTTTAAAGGATGCGGGTACAGCCGCCGTGTACGGTGCCAGGGCGGCAAACGGGGTTATTCTAATTACGACAAGACGTGGTGAGAAAGGTAAAACATCATTGAATTATACCTTCAACGGCAGCTGGCAAAAACCAACAAAGTTAGCAGATTTGGTTGACGGCTATCAGTATGCAACACTGTTAAATGAAATGTACACCAATGAAAATAACTTTAATCCTGCTCAAAACAGGGGATATACACCTGAACAACTGGAAGTGATCCGAACAGGCTCAGATCCTGACAGGTATGCAAATACGGATTGGTATAGTGCAATAATGGGAGCCAGTAGCTTTCAGCAGCGTCACAATCTTTCCGTAAATGGAGGGGGAGACAAATCCAGGTATTTTGTTTCTGGCGGTTATCTGGACCAAAGGGGGCTCTTTGAAACTTCAGGCTATAAGCAGTATTCATTGAGGTCTAACTTAGATGCCGATATCTCAAAAAGCCTTAAGGTAAGTTTGAACATCAACGCCCGTCTTGAAAAAACAAAGGATCAAACAGCGGGATCTGCCATTACCAGTTTTTACCGTATGATTTCTCCTTTAATCCCCAGCAAGTTTAGTAATGGGGCTTATAACTACATCAGTATTCCGAGTGGTTTCTCTTCTTTGGTTAACGGAAGTCCATATTTAATGTCAAAAGGAGAGGCAGGTTATAGGAACACAGAGCTTAATGTATTGGAAGGTGTAGGTTCGTTAACCTATAATTTTCCGTTTATAGAGGGGCTTAGTGCTAAAGGCACACTTTCCTATAACAGGTATCAAACCTATTTCAAAAATTTCGCGAAGCCATATTTAACTTCAATTAGAAATGACGATGGTACTTATGTGACCAGAATAAATGGATCCATTACAAAAGCCTCTTTGACAGAGCGGATGGAACAAAGACAGACTGTATTGGCTGAAGCTTCTTTAAACTATAAAAGAACATTTGGTAGGCATAGTTTAGATCTGCTGGCTTTGTATACACAAACAGAAAATCAGGGAAACTGGCTTCAGGCTTCCAGGGGCAATTATCCTTCAGCTCAGGTTGATCAGATATTTGCAGGAGATCCTGCAAATGATGACAATGACGGTTCTGCCTTTAGAAATGCCAGACAAAGTGTGGTTGGCCGTGCGGCATACAACTTTGCCGAGAAATATTTCCTCGAATTTAGTTTCCGTTATGATGGCTCTGATGTGTTTCCAAAAGATAAAAGATTTGGTTTCTTTCCTTCAATATCCGCAGGTTGGGTGCTAAGTGAAGAATCCTTTCTGAAGGATATCTCTGCAATTAATTTCCTGAAAATCAGAGGATCTTATGGTCAGTTGGGGAACGACAGGATTGGGCAGTTTTTATATTTGAACACTTATACACTGGGAACTGGTCTTGACGGGTACTATATCTTTGGCAATACAAATCTTCAGGCCCTGGTTCCGGGTGTTATTCCTAATGTGTCTTTTACCTGGGAAAAAGCAAATATTACGAATGTTGGATTCGAAACCAGGTTGTTTAATAACCAGCTGGGGTTAACTGCTGATTATTTTTATAAGAGAACAAAAAATATTCTTGGAGATAGGAGTTTCAGTATCCCGGCAACCATTGGCGGTACCTTGCCAAGGGAGAATTTATCTACCATTGACAACAGTGGATTTGAATTCCAGCTGGAACACCAAAATACATTGGGCGCAATAACTTATTTTATTAAACCTAATGTTACTTTTAACCGCAATAAAGTAATTTATATGCCAGAGGCAAGTGGTTTATTGCCTTATCAGAGTTCAATTGGGCAATCCATTTACGTTGCCTCAGGTAACTTAACTTCCAATCTGGGCTATGTTGCCGAAGGTTTATACCAGTCTGCAGCAGAAATAGCCAGCGGACCAACACCTCTATATGCCAACGTTGCACCCGGTGACATCAGGTATAAAGACATCAATAACGATGGTAAGATTACAAGTGCCGACAGGACAGTAATTGGAAAGGGGGATTATCCAAGGATGGTTTATGGTATTTCCCTGGGTGGGAGCTATAAAGGTTTTGATTTGAGCATACTTTTGCAGGGTGCAGCTAAAGTGCAGAAGTATATGACGGGTCAGGGAGAATGGGCATTTGCAGGAAATAGTGTGCCATCAGAAAAGCATCTGGATCGTTGGACACCTGACAATACCTACGCCTCCTATCCACGCTTGTTTTCAAACAACTCCAACAACAAAGAAATATCCAGTTACTGGCTAAGAGATGGTTCTTACCTGCGTCTTAAAAACCTGGAATTGGGTTATAACGTTCCGGCAAGCGCATTGCGTGGATTAAAGATTTCAAACGCGCGCTTTTACGTTAGCGGGACCAATCTTTTTACCATTACCAGCCTCAAAGATGTAGATCCTGAATCCTTTGTGTCTTCATTCGGTGCAGAAAGCTATCTGATTCAGAAGTTATTCAACCTTGGTTTAAGTGTTAAATTTTAATCTTCTTTAAAATGAAAAGATATTCAATAATTATATGCCTTTCCTTAATCATCTTTGCTTTTGGGTGTAAAAAGGATTTTTTAAACAGCCAGCCACTTGACAGGTACAGCGACGAAGATGTATTTAAGGACTCTACCCTGACGGGTCTGTTTTTGAATAACCTCTATGCAGGTATTCCTACAGAATTTGCCGGTACAATGCGTGATGCTTTTACTGACCAGTTGTATTCGAGCAGTAACCTAAGTATCTATCAGAATACATTTATTGCTTCAAGTGTGCCGTTCGGCATTCAGAATGCCTATAACAGTGCCTATATTACCATCAGACGCTGCAATATTTTAATCGGTAATATAGATCGCTTGCCGGCAAGTGTTGCTTATAAAAGCAGAACAAGAGATGAAGCCAGGTTTTTGAGGGCTTTGAACTATGCATACCTGATCAATTATTTTGGTGCTGTGCCGCTGATTACAAAGGCGCAAGACCTCAACGAGAACCTGAATGTGCCGCGTACTTCTTATCAGGATGTTGTCAAATTCATTGTGAGTGAAACAGATGATATTAATAAAGGGCAGTTTCTTGCTTATAAGTATACCGGTGCAAATGTGGGGAGGGTCACTATAGGAGCAGCTCTGGCGCTAAAAAGCCGTGTATTGCTTTATGCCGCAAGTTACGATAACAACTGGCAGGCTGCGTATGATGCCAGTAAAGAAGTAGTTGATATTGCTGGAAAGGCGGGGTACGGATTGTTCGCCAATTATGAAACACTTTTTCATGAGGCCAATGACAATAATTTGGAAGTGATTTTTGATCATCAGTATAAAGCAGATTTCCAGGCTTATCATGTTCATCATTATAACTTGCCATGGGGGCTTGTTCCTCCGGGGCCAAGCGGATTAAATCAGCCTACTCAAAATATAGTGAATGAGTATGAGATGAAAAATGGTAAGTTAATCAGTGAAGCGGGATCGGGCTTTGATCCGGATAAGCCATACGATAACCGGGACCCAAGATTTTATGCCAGTATACTTTACGATGGATCTACCTGGCTGGGCAAGAAACTGGATCTGAAACTGGGATCCGAATACAATCCGACTTTTGCCACATTGGCGACAGGATATGCCCTTCGAAAAATGGAGGAGCCTACATTTGATCCTCTGAATACCTCCAAAAGCTATGGCGGAGGGCAGAATTACATCCTGTTTCGATATGCAGAGATTCTATTGAATTTTGCAGAGGCAGCGTTTAAGCTGGGTAAAACGGAGGAAGCAAGGCGCTATATCAATCAGGTGCGCCGAAGACCCAGCGTAAATATGCCGGAAATTCCTGCTGGCGGGTTGACGATGGAAAAAATTATGCATGAAAGGAATATTGAACTTGCATTTGAAGGCACGCGTCTTTGGGACATCCGCCGCTGGAAAATGGGACCTCAATATCTGGGTTCAGTATTAAAAGGGATTAGTATTATCCAAACCGGATCAGAACCTCGTCATTATACCGAAACAACGGTTGTACAACGGAATTTTACAGATCGGCTATATCTGTTTCCGATTTACCAGGCCGAAGTGGAGAAAAATCCTGCCTTACTACCCAATAATACCGGGTGGTAAACTAAAAATTCATTTTATTATAAACGATTTTAAAAAAAGTAATCATGAAATATATCACATTAAAAGTATTGTTTTCTACTATCTTATGTCTGACCATCAGTTTCTCCTTTGCTCAGAAGAAACCAGGGTATCTTATTAAGGGGACTTTGACAGACTATCCTTCCGGTAAAGTCTATTTGCAGCATTCCAATAACGATGTTTCCACGATAGATTCATCAACCGTTATAGATCATAAATTCGAGTTTAAAGGCAAGGTTGCTGAACCGATTTTCTGCAAAATTTACATTAAAGATGAAGGAAAAGGAGCGCAGTTTTTACTTGAGAATGCAGAAATTACCTTCAGTGGAAAGAAAGACTCATTGTACTTGGCGAAGATAAACGGAGGTCCCGAAAACACTACTTATATGAGCTTTTACAAAGTAGACTGGAAACCGGTTACAGCTAAGGCAGGGGAGATTTACAAGAGATTAGATAAAGCCAATCAGGGTGGAAAGGTTCAGCTGGATTCTGCCACCAGAACAGCTTTTGATAATGAATTTAAAGCGCTTAACGCGATGAACGACAGCATCATTAACGCTTATGTAAAACGCAACTCAGGTTCTGTTGGAGCTGCGATTGTTATTCTGGAGAGGTACATTAACTATCCTTATTTTGATAATGCAAGGGCACTGATGCCATTACTTAGCGAAAAAGTGAAACGATCTTCATTTGTAAAGCAAATCAATAACGCGCTGATTCTTAATGCTAAAACAGCAGTAGGTCAGCCTGCACCTTTGTTTTCAATGGCTGATAGTGATGGGAAAATGATAAATCTGACTGATTTCAAGGGGAAATATGTGTTAATCGATTTCTGGGCAAGTTGGTGCGGCCCATGTCGTAAAGAGAATCCTAATGTGGTAAGCGCTTATCGCAAGTACCATGATAAAGGGTTCGAAATTCTTGGCATTTCCCTGGATACTAAAAAGGATGCCTGGCTGAGTGCTATTAAAGCTGATGATTTAACCTGGAATCATGTTTCAGATTTAAAAGGCTGGGCAAATGCAGCAGCTGCAGTTTATGGAGTAAAATCTGTTCCAGCTAGTTTTCTGATTGGTCCTGATGGAAAAGTAGTGGCCAAGGATCTGAGAGGTGAGGAATTGCATAAAAAGCTGGAATCGATTTTATCCGGTAAGTAGTTCTTGGTTAGGTATATAGGTGTCATTTTCTTATGGCTAGACTTGTTTTTATGTGTTTTGTTGAATCATCGCTTAGTTCTGTAAACACCTCTAATAATAGGGAGAATCACTTCTAAATGTTCTAGAGGATTGCCGGTCTTCCGGCTGAAAAACTGATTGGTAAGAAATTTAAAAGCTTGCATCATTCGCGACTCACTTAAAAAGACACTGAAAGTGTCACCAGGAGCGCAGATACGAATTAAGTTCAAATCCGCCCGTCTCTGCTAAAAACATCATCAAAGCTTTATAAATCCTGCAAATCCTTGATTTGCAGGATTTTTCTTTTAGTCCGACTATTAAATTTTTCACCTCCCGGATTGTACAACATGAACGCAAATCATCACAATATAGAAACCTTCATAGAATTATCTTTATTAACCCGTACGGATATTCTGACGTTCCAAGGCCTTTTTCCACCGCCATCTACTCTTGGCAACCACGATGTAGCTTCCCGACTCATAAATTCCAAAACTTTGTTTGAATAAACAGAAGGTTTGCCCTCAACTAGTTTTAATTTTCCAATTGTGCCGTTTTTCTCAACTAAGCCCGTAATGATGATCATAGAATCTGTTATCGCAATGGGCTTCCAGTTCTTAAAATCCTGTTCGAGTTTTTTTGTCAATTTTAGAATATCACCCTTAAAAGTAGGACGATAATCAGCAGGACCAAGAAGAGGCTCGGTATTTCCTTCGAATGTGTAAAAATTAAAATGATGCACGAGAGAATCGCGCTGCATTGTTGTTGTCAAGTTGTAAATAACATTGACATCAGTTATTTTTCCGATTCCTTGAAAATTTGTCAGCTTAGCTGTTGTAGGATTTGGGAACGGAAATTTTCCATATTTTTTACGAAACAAATAGAGATCACCATCAAAGGTAAGCGTGTAACGCTCTCCAAAAGTAGGCTGTGGTTTACCCCGGAAAAATATTTCTATTGTTGCTATATCTCTTTTGTCATAGAAAATGACAATATTATCAATGTTCTTATACCGGTCAAAGAATTGTTTAGCTGACGGATTGTAAACATTCACATCAAAGCCCGCTCTTGATGTAGTTTGTGCCTGCAGGTGAAAGCCGAAGGCGTATATAAGAATAAATAAAAAAAACATCTTTTTCATAGCCATTATTTTAAGCTCATGGTTGAAGCAAAGAGCGTTTGCTGTCATTTTCATACAGGAAACGTCTGCTGCTAACTAATATTCGTTTCGCTTGTAATATACAGTGGATGAGACATAATCCTGACCTGAAGGTTCCACCACTAAAAATATAAGAAAAAAAATGTGATTTACACTTTTTCATGGCAGGTTTATTCGTGTTTTCTATTTACTTCTGGTTCTCATGAGGGCTCCGCCGTTTTACATCGTTTAACGGCGGCAATGGGTAAGGTTATTTTCTGGTGCCAGGCTTTTTCTTGAACTGGGAAAACAGGTTCTCAAATGCAAGGACTACCCATAGGGCGTGTGCATTGTCTATATCTTTGCCTGAGATCCTCTGCTGAATAATATTCAGGTAACTGGCACTTAGCTTTACGTTCTTGAACACTTCATACCCGGCACCTACGCTGATCCTGTTCTGATCAAATATATTGGGGTTGTTCTTAACCGCTTTTCCAAACTGGATAAAAACCTCTTCGGACACAAAGACCGACAATGGTTTGTCTTTTGAAAGGACGCTGAGCAATGGCTTCTCCAGTCTGATTTGATACCTGGCACGCCAGTTGGGCTGATAGTCCCCGTTATAAGCCAGGTCACGCATCCGGTATTCTAAGCTGTACCTGTTTGAATAATTGAAAAACCTAAGCTTTTGTTCATTCTCCAAACGCGCAGAAACCCGGTATTCCTTAACACCCTCTGGTTTGACATCTTCAGGACCATCATAAAATACATGAGAGTCGAAATAGGCAATTGGTGATAATGAAACCTTCGTATTGGGTGTGAGTTTATAGTTCAGCCAGGGCCATACGCTTATGAAATGCGGAGCTTCAAAAATATTGCCTGTACCTACCGACTGGGTTCTTTTCTGCAGGTAAATTTCCCACTTAAATTTGCTGTTGATCGTGTCTGCTAAAATGAGGCGTCCCCAGAACACCCCATGGCTATGTTGTTTTTGTGCGTAAATGCTGGTAGATATGGTGGTTATGCATATCAGCAGTAAGAGTCTTTTCAAAGTCTATCAATTTAGTCGACAAAAGAGCTGAATTATTCGCACTTCTCCAAAAGAGCATGATCAAATAATTGTTATTCAATTATTACTCCGAGCAATTGGTCTACAATGGGAAAAAGCGCAACTGCAAAGACTGGGAAGTCATTTTTTCTGTCCATAATTTAGACAGAACTCCCGATGAAATTCTCATGCATTGTAATGAATTTTTAAAAAAGTATAGGGGTAAGATTTGAGGTCGCATCAGCTCGGGCTTGTAAATTGTATATTTCACCAAAAGTGACGAAGACCCACGTTCCGCGAAAGAGGTGGCCGCATGCGGAATAATCCCCACCTTAAGAATATTTTGAGTAAATTCAATCGCCACTCAGCTTGGACTTGAAGTTTTTGGAGATCTCATATCTTTGTTGATAGTTAACGCAGGCGGACTCATTTATTTGATCAGGGTGTTTATTAACGTAGTTTCGCCTTTGATTTGCATCAAGATAGAATCTCCTATCATAGCGGGTGTTCCCGCTAGTATCGTTGCGCTACCGATCATATCTTGTTTTATTTTTGATTCTGTAATTAGACCGGTTTCCTTATCAATTTTATTCTTTGAATCCATAATGCCGGACATGTTAAGCCCAAATAAGGGGCTGGAACTTACATCGCTCCCCAACCTTAAGTTAGATTTCATACTGACAAGATATTCGTGACTGGTAATTTTATCCATCTTATAAATTGCGTCTATTGCCGGTGATAAGATATCTCCGCCCCCTGCTCTTTGGATCCTCCATGTATCGCCTCCTTTAACTATCTTTTGAGGGTAAATATTCGCATATTGAAGGTTACCACTTTTAATCGCACTGTCTCCGTAAGCTTTAATGAAGTTTTGTGATAACTTGGCTCTCATTTCTTCGGTAAGACCAGCGATACTGGCTGTCACTTTTGAAAACAGTGAATCAGCCCCGATGACTGCCACAATCCGACCAGTATTGGTTACCTTCACCTGATAGGACTGCCCTTTAAGCTTTTCTAATACTGCTGTTGTAGGGGTTTTCAATTGAGTTGTTGGACCACCGTCCACCTCAATATGGACTTTCATGGATTGATATGTGACTTGAAATGTATAAACGCTATCATCTACTGCCAGTACTTCATAACGATTTAGACCTTGTGAAGTTGTGGAAGTACTCATTTTCCTTCCTGAAACTGTTTGAGTGATGGTAGATTTTAAAACAATGCGCTGTTCATACTTCTGACCTTTATTGAGTTTAATCAGAATTCTTTCAGGAGGAGTTTTACAAGCGAAAAGAATGGTTGAGGTCAGGACCAGTAGTGTTAAATTTTTCATGAGGAGTTAATTGGATGATAAAATAAGAAAATTCCAACTATCACAGCCCCAAAAATTGATTTTCTTTTATTAGCGGAAGAGCTAAGTGTACATTTCGCTAAAAGTGGTTCTTCCCCAATTTTGGTGGTGGAATAAAACGTCAACTCGCATCAGGCATTAAAAGATGCTTTTCGAACTTAATAAAGATCTATCTCGGAGGAAGGAAATAGAAAAATCGATTTAACCACCAAAATTGGGGAAGAGCCGGATATATTTCTTCTGTTTATTTTATGTTTTTGCTAAAAATATTAGTAATTTTGTGGTTCGATTTTTACGTATGGAAACACCGATATTAGATGAAAAGTACTATTTCAAGCCCTCAGTACCTGTTAATGAATTGCCTGGGGATGGCAGTCTTGTAATTAATACCAGTGTAAATCCGGAAGAAAAGTATGTGATTAATGTTGCTGAATATCGTTCGCTGCGGAATGCGATAATAAAGCATCTTTTGACTTTTTATGACCGAGTGGATTACTGTGATGCAGGAGATATCAATACTTACTTATCTATCAGGGGCTATAAAGGGCATCAACTGTTCACCTATGTGTTTTATGTTGAGGAATGGCACTGCTACCGGCAAACGGGTGTGTTTCAGGAAATGATAACGCAATATTTAGCCTGGGGAATGGCTAATTATCATCATGACGATTCTGGCAGGTTATTCCAGAGGATTAAAACGACGCATCCTGTTACTCAATATTCGGTCTTGAGGGATGAAGGGGATAAAGTTTAAAGCTGCTTATGGTGATGAGGGTAGGGTGGCTATGATTAGTCAGGGCAGCTTGAATGGTATTCACATTAATGTTAATGGCTATTACCTGTATTATGGGTAAATGGGGAGTGCATTGGAGACAGCCAACTGAGAAAAGTGTGACCAGGGATCGTTACGGTCTCGACGATACTGAGGCAGTATTGGACAGATTGCGTGATGCAGGATGGATGGAATGAAAGGTGATTTAAGGCTGTTTGCTTTCATCAATAATCTCCAGCAGTCTGTCTAATCTCCATCTTACCGGTTCTTTAATCCGTTCGTGCGTTCCTGTGCGAAGAATTGTTATTTGTTTATCCGGAAATATATATTAAGCAACTTTAATTAATCATGGTATTTGAAATCTTACATCTGTTAGAAACTCCTTATCGGTTAGCGTTTTTAAAAAAGCGATAATTTTATGTTGATCACTACTGGATAATGCAAGACCTAAAGTGCCGTTATGTCGTAACTGTTCATCTAAGTGAGTATTGCGCTTTACGCCATTTGCATAATGTGTTAGAACATCTTCCAGTGTAGCAAACCTACCATCGTGCATGTAAGGTGCAGTAACTTCTATATTTCTTAAGGAGGGTACACGGAATTTCCCAACATCGGTTGCCAGGTGTGTCGAACTGTCTCTTCCACGGTCAATTGATACCAGGTCCAACCCAGTGTTACGATAACTCAGATCTGTAAATAAGGGCTCTTTATGACAGGCACTGCATTTTTGCCTAAACAGAATATAACCATTTTTCTCATCAGTTGTGAAAACACCTCCTTGTTCGTATCTCCTATACTTATCATAACGTGAATTAGCCGAAACGAGCATAGACATGAATTGAGTAAGTGCATTCAGCAGTCTTGCCGAATCGATATCTACAGAACCATACGCATTCCGGAAAAGATCAGTGTAATGACCATTCGCCCTCAGTTTTTCTACGGCGCCTGCCATGCTGTTTGCGATTTCGCAAGGATTTATAATTGCGTTATGCGATGACAATTGGAACAGTTTGACGCGGCCATCCCACATAAACTCCTTTTGCCAGGCCAGATTGAAAAGTGCAGGCGTATTTCTTGTTCCAGAGCATTGCTTAAAGCCTTGGCTTACAGGTTTATTTTGATCTGAAAAAGCGGAAAATGACTGATGACAGCTCGCGCAAGAAATGGAATTGTCTATCGACAACGCACGGTCATAAAAAAGAATCCTGCCAAGTTTAAATCCTGCCGGAGTTACAAAGTGCTGATCATACTGGCTCTCAGGTTGCGGGAAATTTGGGGGAACAGTAAATTTAAGCTGAACTTCTTTTGCATCGTAATTAACTTTGATTGGACGGATATTATACGCTACCAGAAAAAGAACGAGATTAATAAAGGCTATAATACCGAAAATCTTTGTTTTTGCTTTCATTCAGCGGAGAATCCATTATAAGAGTATGTAAATAGCATTTCATTGTGGCTTGTAATTATTTTCATACTGTTGTTTCTGATTCAGGTGATTGCTGACGTTTCAGTTCGGTCTCGGCAGCAGACTTGAGAATGTACCGGTCGATATAAAATGTACCGAATGGAATAATGCATGCAATCAGGACTTTCCAAGTGGTATGTTTGAACTTCCAGTGCTGTTCGACGCCCACACTAATGGTGGTAAAAATGAACCAAAGAAAAAGGACGCCGTGTACGGGTCCCATAGTTTTAACCATGAGCGGTTCATCCGCCCAGTATTTGAGCGGCATCGCCACACCAACCAGTAGTAGTAAAGAAATACCTTCAAGATAACTGATTAGTCGTAAGCGGCCCACCTGTGTTTTGAAAATTTGATCGATGAAGTGCATAGTGAAAATTTTAAGATTTGAAAAAATATAATTATCGTTCAGAATGTGCGCAGATAAGGTCTCCCCGCCAACGGTGAGAATGGCCATGGAATGGCAATGAATATAATCACCAGCGCAGCCGTGAACCAGCGCAGCATAGTTTGATATTTTGCGCTGTCTTCTTTCAAACGTTTGGTTTTTGCAGATCCAATGGTAATGATGAGGATAGCTAATATCATCGTGGAAATATGAAAGTACTTGAAGAAGATCTGTTCATTCACTACCTTATCAGGACTACCAAATGTTTGGTAAAGCACGGCAGGACTTTGCACATAAATCGCCATTCCGATTAATAACTGTATGTGCGCGATAGTCGCTGTCCAATGCCGGATAGCATTGGCTTTTGGGGTGAAAGCTTGCTTCCGGGATAATCCGCGATATGCAGTGATTATGGCGTATATCAAACTGCCTAATACAAACCATCGACTAACTGAATGAAAAACAAGGAGGGTATAATACATATAATGGTTAGGTTATTATTTGAAATTATTAACTAAATGAAAGGCAATTAATGCATCAGCTATTTTGATGTTTGGCGATTTTGGGCATCCATACGGCCGGCCAAATCCTGCAATGCTCCGCCATCGTATACATTTTTAAACCCCTTGATTTCAACACCTGTACCGTCAGAATGCTTCTTACCCCATGAGAACAACAGGTAATAACCGGCCTGCGCTGATCGAATCCAGCTAATGAAATAGTTTCGATGCTATCCAATGGTATATTTGTAGAGCCATTGAGATGCCCTGTTTCAAATTCCGAAACACTTCGGACATCCGGGATTACTGGATTTTGGGAAAACAGATTATCCATCCTGTTATCAGTTTTTGATGAACTGAAAATTTTATAGATGCCAAATACGGTTAAAAGCATGATGAGGAATACAAAATATTTCATATTACATTATTTTTAAAGTCACTAAATAAGACATACTGGATGGTATGTTCTAAGCCAAATTTATTCTTTTCCATAGTTCTCTATTACCGTCAAAAAAACCTTATTCGCGTTGAGTTAAAAAAAAAAGATACCATTTAGTATGTTTTACAAACATATTAAAACATATCCCACTTATAATATATCACTAAGTCATTTCACCGTCAAAACATTTATCCCTAGACAGAGGTGAGTCATATGCCTATTTGTTTTTGATTCTTTTGTTTTAACACAATTGGAGGCAATTTTGTCGCTCCCTACTTTTACTTATTGATGACAGAAAAAAACAGAGAATCTCAATAAAAGGTATCTATCTTTGCGACATACTAATCAGTATGTTTATGTCAAAAGCAGAAGTGACAAGATCAGATATTCTCAGAAGAGGGCTTGAGTTAATTTACAAGCAGGGTTATCAGTCGACAAGTATCGACGATATCCTAGCTACAACAAAGGTTACCAAGGGCGCTTTTTATTACCATTTCCGAAACAAAGAGGAAATGGGCGTAGCGCTGATCAGTGAAGCGATGCAAGATGAGATTTGGCCACATATAGAAAAGTCTCTTTCAGCTGGCTCTGATTTCAGGGACAATATTTACGAAATGATCAATGGATTGCTTTTTGAACATCCCTTTATGACGGTCGAGCATGGTTGTCCCGCGGTGAACCTTATTCAGGAGATGGCGCCTTTGTCTGAAGCATTTCGGACGGCTTTGATAAAGTCGTTAAACAAATGGAAACGAGCTATCGAAGCGGAGATCATAAGAGGTCAACAGGCAGGTCAGCTGGGCATGGCACATGATGCCAAGCAGATTGCATTGAATGTAATAACCCTTTACCATGGCGTGAGAAATATGGGTAAATTATTGGGTAAAACCTACTATACTTCATTTCTGAATGAGTTTCGAAGATACCTAGATACTTTGGAATAATTTTTTTGAGTAAAAACATACCAAATAGTATGTTGTAAATGATACCAATTATGATCAAACAATTTGCATACCCAAAAACATACCAAATGGTATGTTTTGCCTGCCCAAATCAATTTTTTTTACAGCTTTTCTTCGATGCATTCATGTTCTGGATGATTTGCCATTCTCTGATGCTAACACGACCAACCATCACAACCCTATTCTTAAACTAATGCAACAAAGAAATTATAAATCTCTTATATGGGTGCTAACCCTTGCTATCAATGGTCTAATCGCGCTGGCCTTTTTCTTACCCAAGATTTCTTCATTGAAGGGATACGATTTTTCAAAGCTTCCACTGCTCAACGCTATATTAAATGGCCTGACCTTTTTTTCTTTGATGATTGCGCTATTTGCGATACGTCATAAAAAGATACCCCTGCACCGAACATTTGTATTCCTTGCGTTTTCATTTACATCCTTGTTTCTGTTTTCGTATCTGCTTTATCATTTTTCCACGCCTTCTACTAAATATGGCGGCGACGGGATACTGAGGGGAATTTATTTTTTTGTTTTGCTTACCCACGTTTTTCTGGCTGCGCTGATCGTATCTCTTGCGCTATTTACAATGGCATTCGGATTAAACAATCAGATTAACCGGCATCGTAAAATTGCCAAATGGACGATGCCAATCTGGTTGTATGTCAGTTTTACGGGTGTTCTTGTCTACTTACTTATTTCGCCTTATTACCACCATTAAACATGATAGCAATACCCATGATCCCGCAAAAAATATCGGTGAAATTTGGCTCACCACTCATTTTATCACACATTTCTAATTTATCAAATCAATTCTTTATGAAAAAAAATCTGTTACATGGAATGATAATTCCAGCTATCATATTTTCTTCCTGTACACTGGGGAACCAACAGGCACAGAACACGACTGTACCTGAAGTTCCTGTGACAATAGTAAACCAGACCGATGCGGTGGTTTATACAGAATACCCGGCAAAACTTGAAGGGCAGACCGATGTGGAGATTCGCTCGCAAGTCAATGGAATCTTGGAAAAAATATTTGTAGAAGAAGGTGCTTATGTCGAAAAAGGAACACCGCTTTTCCAGATTGACACCCGCCCATACCAGGAAGAATATAACAATGCCCAGGGCGAATTATTGGCTGCCAAGGCAGACGTGGCAACGGCAAAAATTGAAGTAAAAAAACTTACGGCGCTCGTGCAAAATAAAGTGGTTTCTCCATATCAACTACAAAGTTCACAGGCGGCTTACGATGCGGCGGCCGCTCGTGAAATCCAAGCGCTGGCAAAAGCTGGAAATGCGAAAATCACTCTGGGTTTTGCAACAATCAAAGCTCCGGTAAGCGGTTATATTGGTCGCTTTGGTAAGAAAACCGGCAGCCTGGTTGCCCCATCAGATACGCAACCATTATCTTATCTATCTGATAACACGGAAGTACATGCTTATTTCTCTGTTGGTGAAGCTGACTTTGTTGCCTTTAAAGATGGTTTGAAGGGTACCTCTATCGGAGAAAAGTTAAAAAATACTTCAGCAGTAACCATGGTGCTTTCCGGTGGTATTACTTATCCACAACCCGGCAAATTAGATATGGTGGATGCCGCATTCGATAAATCTACTGGAGCAATCACTCTGCGGGCAACCTTTCCCAACAAACAAGGTTTGCTTCGATCTGGGAATTCAGGCCGGATTAAACTAGGGCTTAAACAAGCTGGCGTAGTTGCAATACCTCAGGCAACAACATTCGAAATGCAGGACAAAATTTTTGCATATATAGTTGATCAAAGCAATAAGGTCCGACAAGTAGCTTTAACCATTTCCGGTTCAATTGGAAATACCTATTATATCTCCGATGGTCTAAAGACAGGTGACCGTCTAATATTAAAAGGACTGGAATCCCTCAAAGATGGCATGTCTGTTAAACCTGAAAAATCTAACGAAAACCTGGCTAGCAATTAAGCCCTAATTATTAAATCATGTTAAAAGTTTTTATCGATAAGCCGGTTATCGCCACGGTGGTTTCCATTATGCTGGTAATTCTCGGTGCGGTAGGCCTTATGGATCTACCCATACAACAATTCCCTGATATAGCCCCACCTGTCGTACAGGTATCAGCCAATTATCCCGGCGCAAATGCGGAAACAATGGTACGCGCTGTAGCGCCACCATTGGAGGAAGCAATTAATGGGGTCGAAAACATGACCTATATGAGTTCCACTTCGAGTAACGATGGAACCTTAACCATTTCAGTTTATTTTAAGTTAGGTACTGATCCTGACCAGGCGGCTGTAAATGTACAAAACCGCGTGTCATCAGCAACCGGACTTTTACCACTGGAAGTGGTTCAGGCTGGTATCACTACTCAAAAAGTACAGAATTCACTAATTATGGCAATTAACCTAATGAGTGAAAAGCCTAAGTTGTATGATGCAACTTATCTTACTAACTATGCGCAAATCAACGTTATTCCTGAGCTTAAACGTATACAAGGAGTTGGGCAGGTAACACTGTACGGCGGCAACAGGGATTACTCCATGCGAATTTGGCTTAAGCCAGCACAAATGGCCACTTACAATATCACCCCAACCGAGGTGATGGCAGCTGTCAAAAGCAAAAACCAGGAAGCCGCTCCTGGAAGATTCGGAGAGTCAAGCGACCGCTCTTTTGAATACGTCCTTAAATATTCAGGAAAGTATACCAAACCAGAGGAATATGGGAATATGATCATAAGATCAAATCCTGATGGGAGTATGTTAAAACTCAAGGACGTCGCTAAGGTTGAATTGGGTAGCTATACTTACAATTCGCTAAACACAGTAAACGACAAACAAAGTATTCTGTTCCAGGTTATACAATTGCCTGGCTCCAATTCAAGGGAAATACAGACCAAGGTTGCTGAATTTCTAAAAAAAACGGAGAAGGATTTCCCACCGGGAATTAAACAGCAAATACTTTACAATACAAAGGATATGCTGGATCAATCCATCGATCAGGTCAAGCATACTCTGATTGAGGCTTTCATCCTCGTTTTTATCGTAGTATATATATTCCTGCAGGACTTCCGGTCAACACTAATTCCCGCAATAGCTGTCCCTGTGGCCCTTATTGGTACCTTCTTCTTTATGTCTGTCTTTGGATTCTCCATCAATCTTCTGACCTTATTTGCCCTTGTATTAGCCATCGGCATTGTCGTGGATGATGCCATCGTGGTTGTCGAAGCAGTGCACTCCAAGTTAGAGCATCGGAACATTACTCCAAAGAAAGCCACCATGGCCGCCATGCATGAAATCACAGGTGCGATCATTTCAATTACCTTGGTAATGGCGGCTGTATTTCTCCCGGTTGGCTTTATGAAAGGCTCAGCAGGTGTATTTTACCGGCAGTTCGCGTTTACTCTTGGAATTGCTATTGTCATATCTGCATTGAATGCACTAACCCTGAGCCCAGCATTATGTGCCTTATTATTGAAAGATGTGAATCATGATCACCACGAAAAACCAACAAGCTTCAAACAGAGATTCTTCTTTGCTTTCAATAAAGGATTTGAAAATGTAACTGGTAAATATGTGGGAGCGGTAAAAAAAATGATCAAGTTTAGGTGGGTTAGTCTTGGAGGACTCGTACTTATAGTTCTAATTACTGGATGGCTTATTCGCAGAACACCTACAGGTTTTATTCCGTCGGAAGATTTAGGATTTATCGCTATATCGGTGAATCTTCCGCCAGGTTCTTCTATGAACAGAACACAGGCAATTCTTGATGAAGCGGCTAATAAAGTGAGAGATATGAAAGCAAAATTTGCCTTCAACGAAGTCGCAGGTTTTAATGTACTAACAAATTCAACAAGTCCATCCTCTGGCGTTGCCTTTTTCAGAATGAAAAAAGATGGCGAACGTGGTGAAATTAACGATGTCGGTGCAAATATTGCTGAATTGCAAAAGCGCCTTGCCACTATTAAAGGTGCACAAATTTTCGTGTTTTCTTTTCCGACGGTGCCGGGGTTCAGCAATGTTGATGCACTTGATTTAGTTCTGGAGGATAAGGCAGGCGGTAAGTTGGATAAATTTGGTGGAGTTGCGAACCGCTTTATTACCGAATTAATGAAACGCAAAGAAATCGCTGTTGCGTTCACCACATTTCGTGCAGACTATCCCCAATATGAGATGGTCCTTGACCATGAAAAGATCGAGCAACTCGGGGTTGATGAAAAAGATGTGTTAAGCACGATGCAGTCCTATTTCGGTAGTGCCCAGGTTTCAGACTTTAATCGATTCGGTAAATATTACCGGGTCATGGTACAGGCAGATAAGGAAGAACGTGCAGATCCAGCCTCCATGAATGAAATTTATGTAAAGAATAAAACAGGTGACATGGTACCTGTTAATACAATCGTAAGGTTGAAGAGGGTATACGGACCCGAAGCGATTACCCGTTATAACCTTTTCAATTCAATAGGCGTGAATGCCGTGCCAAAACCTGGTTATAGTACTGGAAATGCAATTCAAGCAGTTCGAGAAGTAGCCGCAAACGTGCTGTCCTCAGGTTATTCCTATGAGTTTTCCGGAATGACGAGAGAAGAAATCTCTTCTGGCGGCCAATCGGTGATCATTTTTATCCTCTCATTACTATTCGTGTACTTCTTATTGTGTGCCCAATATAACAGTTATATTCTTCCTTTGGCAGTAGTATTTTCCGTGCCTACTGGTATTATCGGAGTTTTCATCGCAATTGGTATAACGGGCATTGATAATAATATCTACGTCCAGGTAGCTCTTATTATGTTAATCGGACTGTTGTCAAAAAATGCTATTCTAATCGTGGAATTTGCAGCGCAGCGCAGACATGCTGGTTACACACTGGTGGAATCTGCACTGGGGGCTGCTAAACTTCGCATTCGTCCGATTATTATGACATCAATTGCATTTGTGGCAGGTATTACCCCTATGATGAGGGCTACCGGTCCATCCGCCATGGGCAACCACTCCATCAGTATCGGTGCGGCCGGAGGTATGGTAAGTGGGGTCGTCCTGGGACTATTTATTATACCGGTTCTGTTTGTAGTATTCCAAGCCTTGCATGAAAAAGTCACTAGTAAGAAGGTTCATTCGGAACCCAAGCCTGAACAGGTATTCGAAGCTGAAGCAATCAACTAAAAAGCATTTAAGTCATGAAAAATTCAATGAAAAATAATCGGATCATCCTAGTTATCGGGTTGCTTTTTACGGTTGCTAGTTGTAAAATCTCTAAAGATGTACAGGTCCCCAAACCGGAATTGCCGATTGCCTTCAATGAGGAGGCGGCAAAAGACACTGGGGGTATAGGTACTCTGCCATGGAAAAACTTTTTCCCAGACAAAGTATTACAGGTACTGATCGACAGCACCCTGAAAAAAAACTTTGACATGAGTATCGCGCTTAAAAACATAGAAGAAGCGCACCAAGTTGTAAGACAATCAAAGTGGAACAATGTGCCTGTTCTTGACTTCAATGCCACGGCCAACACCATTAATCCGTCGAAATACAGCCTCAACGGTATGACCGCCAGCCAGTTTTTAGGCTCCAATCATATCGAGGATTATTCTGCCGGCGCAACTCTCTCTTGGGAAGCTGATATCTGGGGAAGGATACGCAATACTAATAAATCGGCTCTTGCTGCCTATCTGCAAAGTGATGAAGCAAGAAAAATCTTGCAGACTGATCTTGTTACCAGCGTGTCCAAAGGTTATTTCAACCTGCTCATGCTGGACGAACAGCTGCGGGTCGCAAAGCGTAACATGGCGTTAAATGACAGTACATTGCGCATAGTAAGCGTGCAATATAATGCCGGGCAGGTTACCTCCCTGGCTGTTCAGCAGGCGCAAGCGCAGCAACTTACGGCGGCAGAGCTTATTCCGCAACTTGAACAAGAGATTGCATTGCAGGAAAATGCGCTGCATATCCTTGCTGGCCAACTGCCAGGGAGCATCCACCGTCACGCCATCCTCGATGAAATCAAGTTTTCTGACGAGCTTTCAGTGGGTGTTCAGTCAGCCATGGTCCGCCGGAGGCCAGACGTCAGGAGCCGTGAGTTAGACTTAGTCATCGCGAATGCGAAAGTAGGAATCAATAAGGCTCAAATGTATCCTGCACTTCGGATTACTGCCAGTGGCGGTGTTAATGCACTGAAAGCAAGTGATTGGTTCAATATTCCCGGCTCACTCTTCGGCATTGTAGGGGCAAGTGTCCTACAGCCATTGCTTCAGCATAAGGAATTAAGTACACAGTATAAATTAGCCGATATGGAGCGGGAGAAAACAGTTATCCTTTTCCGGCAAACCGTAGTAAAAGCAATTGGTGAGGTATCCGATGCGATGGTAAGGATCGAAAAATTAAAACACCAGCACCTTATTGCGGCTAAACGTGTTGCAACGCTTAAGCAAGCGACTGCAAATGCCAATTCGCTTTTTCAAAATGGTATGGCAAACTACCTGGAGGTAATTACAGCACAGGGAAACGCACTCCAAAGTGAGCTTGATTTGGCTTCTGTCAAGAGGCAGGAATTATCTGCTATAGCTGATCTGTATCGCAGCTTGGGCGGCGGTACAGATTGATCGGGATGGAGTTGGTCGACATTTATTATTCAACTATAAAATTAAAGTATTATGATACACGAAGAATTAAGAAAACATACTACGGTAGCTCATCAGCAATTGGAAAAACTGGTAATATCTCAACTAAAGACTATCCGCAATAAAGAAGACTACGCGAGTCTTCTGAAAATCTTTTATGCTTATTTCAACTGCCTGGAGCAGGCCATAAGGCCTTATATCTCGGATGAAGTGCTACCGGACTATGCTGAGCGCAGACACGCGATCAGCCTTGCGAACGACATCAAAGGCCTGGGAGAAATACTAACGGGGCTACCGGAAGTGACCGTTCCCCCCATTGACAATACAGTTAAAGCGCTCGGCGCGCTGTATGTAATGGAAGGTTCTATAATGGGTGGTACAATTATCATCCAGATGCTGGCTCGGTGTGGGGTGACAGATGGTATTTCGTTCTTTAGGGGATATGGTTCAGAAACCGGCGCTAAATGGGCATCCTTTGTTTCAGTGCTCGACCGATATATTAATGAAGATTCCGAGCAAGAAGCCATAGAGGCGGCAAACCAAACTTTCTCACATTTTACAAATGTTTTCCTGCAATAGGAAAACAGGGACTGACAATTAGGTTAGTCCTAACTTTCATCACCCTTAAATTGATAACATAATGGAAAGGTCTTACTGATCGTTAAAAAAACTAAAATGGTAATTATATACCGTACAAATATTAATAGTAGAAGTCAGTTTCTGGCTGTAACCCGCCTGCTTAGTAATCTGTTTCAGGATCTGTGTATCAATATTGATCTTGAGGACAGCGAAAAGGTATTGCGGCTAGAAAGTAAGGAAATCGTAAGTGACAAGGTTATATATTTGTCATTATTAAAGGTTGAGGGAGAATGGAAGATAATTTCCAAAGTGTTTAACCTTTACTGGCCTTAACTAATAAGATGACCGGATTCCGAAATTTCTGATTTGGTTGACAGCCCCACCATAATGGTGATTATCGTCTTGATGAATATTTATTTCAACCGGATGGCAATACACTAACATAGATATAAAAATACGCCTAATTAAGCTAAAATATGATGATTAACAATTTTTATGAGAAAAGCAGCATTGACTGTCAAAGACACTTATCTAATCACCATCGGTTGATTAATACTGATATTAATAAAGATTTGAAAGCTACTATTAGTATGCGGAAAATCGAGGTTCGCCGCTCATTTCTAGATATGAGGATAACTATTCCTTCTAGTATAACCTTCAGAACGATAAAGTTTAAAATGCTACGTAAGTCAAATGCAGCTCTTGTTTTTGTACTTCTTTTGTTTCTGACATTTGTGAATTCCTCACCATCCTTTGCACAATGTGCTATGTGTTCCATTAATGCGGAACAAGGTGCAAAAAATGGCAACACAATCACGCAGGGTATAAACACGGGAGTTTTAATTTTGCTGGGAACAGTTTATTTCCTGATGATTGGGCTGGGAATACTGTGGTATAAAAAGTTTCGGCAGAGATCAATGAAAGAAGTGAACAATCTTTTTCCAGCTAATCAGGTTACGACGAAGGACTGGATTTATTAAGGGGCGAAGTTAACCCTGAAACGGACATAAAACCTATGGGACATCCAAAAAAATGGTACTGTATTAAATTTAGTATTCTCAATTGAAGATTGTTGTAAATTTCTTGATAACAAGCAAAAGTAGGACAAGACACAGTTTAAATGCGGAACAAGCGGCCATTTTCGACGAAATAGTATCCTATAGTAAAAATTGCAGAGATTAATAATGCAAAATAGAACATATGTTCGATACGCACATATTGAGTAGTAAAGGATAAACATAAGGGAGTTAATTAGATCAAAATAAATATCTTTTTTTTTGATTTTGTAAAAATTAAAAAATATATTGCATTACCTTTTTAAGGTAAAAGTATCGGCTTATTTTATATCGAAATTACTAAAACGATTTAGTTGTAACGATTGGATTGAGCTTCCCTTTTAAAAGATAATAAATCGTTTTTACACTTAGCTTATTTTGAAATTTACTATGATCTAATTTTCGTAAACAATAACATCATCTTTATTAATTCTCTCAATGAAAAAGACTATATCTAGCGTCGCAAAGATGCTTCCTGGTGGAAATTCACATTCATACGATAATGTAAACAGTAGTCTACTAAAAAATCAAGTTGTAATACACTTATTGATTGTTTTATGCTGCTTACTTTCCTGTTTTCCGGTCTTTTACAATAAGTTCCAAAATAAATGGGACCATCAATGGGTAGTTATCAATGACTATACATCTCGTGGATTTAATGTCGATAATATCTGGTCTATTTTAACAGAATATTACCATGGTCAATATGCGCCTGCAAATCAACTTTATTATACCTTCTTACACAGTTTGGATGGTTACAATCCTTTAGTGTTTCACTCGGCGAGCCTGCTCCTTCACCTTATTAATAGTTGTTTAGTGTACCTGCTATTAACAAGGCTATTGACATTGATTTTCAAGGATGATAAAGAGAAAAATGAATTCATAGGCTACTACACAGGTAATAAGCTTAAAAAATACTTAGACCAGAATAGTCCGCTCATTAAACCAGCAGATATCGTTGATGATAGCTTCTGTTTAATTAAAGTTAGGTTCAAGCGTAACTAATAGACCCACCCTCTGTACATTATCAGTCATTATGAAAAATATAAAGGTTGAAAAGATAGTATTATATCTTGCCATCGTTCCACAGACAATAATTTCACTCATTTTTTATTTTAATTATTCTAGAAAAGTCAAAATAAAAAATGAAAGGATAAATTTATTAACAGATAGCATAAGCTATATTAATGGTGTAAACGGGTATTACTCAGGATTGCTCAAAATTAAAATGAAGCTGTCTAATATTACTTTAGATGATAATTCAATTAAAGTATATGACATAACAGCTGACACCAATAAGTCTAACCCAGTAAAAATCAGCTCCATTCTGGGAAAAAACAATCATAGTCTTATCCTGAGATATATTCAGATTGGCTGTGATGAATGCTCCAGTTTAACTGTGAAAAAATTAAAGACACTAAGAAAGTTGCATCCTGATTTGGCAATATATGCTTTTGTTGATTTTACTAATTATGATTCGTATCTGCAATGGCGAAAAGTAGGAGAAATAGATTTTCCTGTATTTTATGTAAAAAAGCAGAATTTTCCTTTTGATAAGGATTGCAATGAATATTCTTATGTGTTTCTGGTTAACAAAGATGGCGTTGCCTCAGATTTTTTTGTTCCGAACAGCGGACATCCTGATATGCTGGATTATTTTTTTGATAATATATACAAAAAAGGCATATAGCAGTTGCCACGTAATAATTCTATTTTATGAAAAAGGTAATATTATTTTTTTTTCTTCTACTTCAAAATCTAGCTTTTGGTCAGGTAGCGACATTGGACACGGTTGTTTTAAGAATTGACCCCGAAATTGCAGTAGGCGGTACTTCTGGCAAGATCTATAATGAGGTAACCTATATACCCTTACAGAATAGTAAAGAATGCGTAATCGGCGAAATATCAAAACTTGAAGTGGTTGATAAGTTTTATATCGTGTTTGATAGGGGATTGGATCAAATCGTAATTTTCAACCAAGATGGCTCCTACCATGCAAAGTGTGTAAATATCCCAGGTCTTCATAAAAATTCAGGTATGGCAAATAACTTCAACTTCAATATATTCGGAGATCTTGCCATCAACAGGTTAAAGCAGGAAATTTTTGTAAAAACAAATCTCGATCGTGAAAATTTATATGTATTCAACTATGAAGGCTCTTTCAAGCGAAAAGTTCCTTTAGAAGCAAGTAGTCCTATAAAACGCTTTTCGGGTTTCGCTTTCTTAGATAGTACCCGCTGTGTGTATAATCTTAACTCTTCTTCCTTACAGCAGCGTACTAGCGAAGCTATAAATTATATGATATATTATTCAAATAACTTCCTGGTTGACCTGAAAAAAGAGTTAGCCTACGACCCTAAAACAATAGCAAAAGGGGGAGATGTTCAGGTAACTTTTGACGGCCCATTTTATCAATCGGGAAGTAGCAATAAGTGTTTTTTTACTCGTTCGTACGACTATAATTTATATTTGATTGATGAAAAGGGCATAAGTCAGGTTTTTAAGATGTTGTTACCGATAGATTATAGCGTGCCTAACGATTTTTTAACAAACGAGGAAAAATATAAGGCAAAAAGGGCAGAATATTTAGACGTTAATCGCCAGAAAGTGTATTCTATAAGTGATGTTTACAACTTTGAGGATTATCTTTTTTTTAAACTGAATAATAACAGTTACGGTGAGAAAAACATATTCCTTTATAATTTAAAGACAGGATCTCTGTTAAATTTACCTAAGGTATCCCCTGATGAATCTACGTTCTTTTTACCTACAATTACCAGCAATAGTTCAATAAAGGCAAATGATGGGAACTATATCTATTCTACTTTTTCTTCCTTGGAGCTATTTAACGGACATCAAGCCATTAAGGATAAGCATCCCACTTATTCTGCACAATTGAAGCGTTATTTCTCTACGCAGACAGCTAAAAGCAACCCTGTAATTGTTAGATTAAAACTGCAGTCGAACTTATAGGGAGATGAGGCGTATTTGCAGGGAAATATTTTTAATCACGCTTTCATGTTTACTTAGTAGCATTAGTTACGCGCAGTTGAATAGTGATTCTGTTCAGGTTGGCGAAGTGCATGGGATAGTTCGGGACTCTGTCCATAACTACGTTTTGGACTTAGCTTCAGTCGCTATTTACAAAGAAAAGGATTCCGCATTGATAAGCTATCAGCTTACCAATGCCTTTGGTGAGTTCCAGTTTAAAAAAATACCTCTTGGCATACCATTGAGAATCATGGTGAGTTATGTTGGCTACGAAAATTTCAAGCACCAATTTACTATTTCCGAAAAGAGCAAATTTATCGACTTGAAAGAATTGATTATGAATAAAAAAGCAACTGAATTAAAGGAAGTTGTTATAAGATATGTTCCGCCAATCCGTATGAATCAAGACACGCTTGAATTTAATGCAGATGCTTTTAATTTGGACAAAAACGCAGTTGTGGAAGACTTGCTTCGTAAATTACCCCGTTTAACTATATGGAGTGACGGTACGATTACTGTCAATGGGAAGCCCGTTAAACAGGTATTGGTTAATGGCAAGCTCTTTTTTGGAGGTGACTTTCGTGTTGCCATACAAAATATCCCTAAAGACGCTGTTGATAAAATTCAGGTCTATAAAGAGCAACAAGACAATAAGAATCCCTTGGATTCAACAACTTCCATTAATATTAAGCTAAAAAAAGATAAAGCCATTGGGTTCTTTGGTAAGTTATCATCAGGGTTTGGATCACACAAGCGATATGATGGTGATGCTGATTTAAATTTTTTCAATAAGCAGACTCAATTTAGCATTGTCGGGGCAGCCAATAACATAAACAAACTGGCTGATAATGCCAATACCTTGCTCAGTAACAGCACTTATAAAAGCACTGGTGTTAATATTGAATATCAACCTGATTTCAGGCTTTCAGGAACAAATCAATCTAATTCTGGAGGAGCGGTGCTGCGGCATGATTTTATTTCAAATGCCAACTATAATAATACAAGTTTGATAACAGCGGATTATTTTATTAAAAACAATACGAATACTATTATCTCTGATTCGAAAATAGTAAGTACCATTAGGACCGATAGTACACAAACTCAACAGGTCAACAGCCAAAACAACAATGAAATTTTGGACCAGAAATTGAAAGTTGATTACGTTAGGCGCAAAAGATTTCTTAGGTTAAATGTAGCAACGGATTTTCATGCCGCACATAATAATTCAGAATCCTCCAGTCAGATAAACTTATTTGGGACATCAGGCGATTTAAAGAGTACAAATAATCTAAACAGAACAGCTACTAAAGGGGGCAAGGATTTGTCAGTTAATATAGATCTTGATCGGGAAAAGAATTTTACGAAGATGAACCGGTTGCCTGGTAATTTAAGTGTTGGTTATGGTTTAAATTTAGGAAACACTTATACCAATGGGACAGATGTAGTCCTTTTTACGTCAGTAAGCAGTCCTTCCGAGAACCAAAGGTTAAATCGGCAATACGATAGAAATAATAGTGATCTCGGTCAACATTTAAGTTTAGGGCTAGGTAATTTCTCGGGAATCCTTTTCGGTAGCAGAGGATTGTTTGGGATCGGTGTTTCGCTGAAGAGTAATTCTGATTTTACTATTCATAAAGAAGATAACCTTGTTAAGAATATAGATTCTGCCGGCATATCTACGGTAAATCCATATCTCACAAATGCAAGTAAATTAACCACATTCAGTGAGCAGCCTGCTTTGGTTTTAACAAAAACATTTTCAAAAGAATTAGCCAACCGTTATAAAAAAGTGATTTCTATTGACCTTGCCCTACAGGAACAATTTTATTATCAAAAGAATTCCTCGGGCCATGCCTTTCAGAACTTCCAAAGGAACTACCAGAAATTTGTACCCGGTGGGTCTATCAGCTATCGTAATGACCAATATGGTGATTTAACCGATGACTTTACTTTATCATTTTCAACTGTGGCAAACTATCCAACGGTCAACCAATTGCGTCCACTTGTGGATAGCACAAATCTGTATTATGTTGTCTTAGGCAACCCTCATTTGAGAGAATCAAAAGAACACAGATTAAGTTTTAGAATGGAACATACTAGTCAGAAGAAAAATACCTTTGGATATAATGCTGAAATAACAGCTGGAATAATAAGTAATTCTTTAGTTGATAGTACTATTACAGATAGTATTGGTAGAAGTAAATATTATACTGTAAACGCAACCGGAAGCAGGTATTTAAATATTTCAGGGACCTTAAATAAAGCTTTCAAGTTTAACCAGCATCAGGTACAGTTACAGTTTTTACCATCGCTTGGCTTTTACCATAACCCGATTTATATCAATAGCGTGCTGAATATTTCTAATGCTATTTCAAGCAACAACAAGCTTTCTCTTTTTTATAGCCTTAGCGATTGGTGGGCTGTCAATCTCACAGAATCATTTCTTTTTTATAGTTCCAAACAAAAAGGTGCCAATGATGTAGAATTTAGAAACAGTACCATATCAACAATTTTAGGTACCACGGTAAATTTCACAAAGCGCATGAGTTTAGGTAGTAACGCTTCCTACAATAGTGCGGCAAGTACCGGCTCAAAGGTTTCCCGCTACACAATCTGGAATGCCAATGCAGCGTACAGAATGCTAAACGGTAACAATCTGGAATTAAAACTGGCCGCCCTCGATTTGCTGCGTCAAAATACAGGTATCATCAACACCGGGGTTAATAACACAATCACGCGTGGAACATCAAACGTTCTTCAACAATATTTTATGATTTCTCTTTCATATTATCCTAGAGTGTTCGGCTCGAAAGAAAAACAAAGAACGAATGAATAGTATTTGAAGTCTAATTGTATATTTCGCAGATAGTGTATATTTAAGTGAAAGTGGTTCTTCCCCAATTTTGGTGGTTTTAAAATGAGGCGAGTAATGTAAAATCAATGAATTAAGTGTTCATTAAAGCTTGCTGATGATTAAAGCCGTAGGATTCACTAACGTATAGACGAGAATCATGATCAATGTTAGTTCCCGCAAAAAACACAAAGGAACTATCGAGATAATAAGCTTGTTTCGATTTAAAATACAGTTGTTTACAAAAAATGAATTGCTTGTCTGTGTATTTTTTACCACCAAAATTGGGGAAGAACCACTTTGAAGCGAAATGGGATGTCACTTACGTTGCAGCTGATCTTTGTTTAGTCCCCCGGATTCATATTCACTAACGACTAGTCGTTTAAAGTTCTCACTGTAACTCCTGGGTGGACGTTGCTTTCTTTTAAAATTAGCATTGACCATCTTTTTAAGATTTTGGTCAACCTTTTTCAGGACTAGACATAAAATGAAAAAGCCCGCTATCTTACGATGAGGGCACTGAAAAAGTCCTTTACAAAAATGGGGCAGTTCATAAATCATGAATTGCCCCATTTTCATTAAGTTGTAAGAAGTTTTTCTAGTTAAAATTTTCTGTAGCCGACCCTGAGAGGGTCAAATTCAATTATTTCATAATTTTATTTCTCTCGGTTATTTTCGATCCACTTTTTCAGTGCCCTCATCGTAAGATAGCGGGCTTTTTCTTGGTTTTGATACCATATTGGCGGAGAGTGGGGGATTTGTACCTTAGCCCAAAAACCGTCTTATTTCGTGTCTGAGCGGATTTTGAAAATTCGACTCACCGAATTACTCACCGCCATCTCTGTTTTTATAACTGCAAATGCTATTCTGCAAAATTACCCATAATTATCAGTATATCAAATAGTTGAGCGTATTTTTTTTAGGTTCGGGAGTCTCTTTTAAGGTTCGGGAGCCAAAAGGATTGCATCTTTGTCTTTAACTATTTGGTTTTGAGGTTTTTGTTGGTTTTTATTCTGCTGTGACTCACTCAACTTGAAAACGCTACCTTTTAAAAGTTCTATTCTCGTTGAGCCAGAAAAATGACACATTGTATGTCAGACATGGGAATAAAATTGAAAATCTTTAGATGGAATCTGAGTCTCTTGTATATTAATTTAAAACCGGAGCTTGTCGCCTGACATGTTCTGGTTTATTTTTATAAGCCCCTTGATCATGCTCTGAGGTAGTTCTACCCAGCAAAACCAGTTGTGAATAGATTCTCCATTAATTTTTTTAAGTTTGGATTATACCAAATCAACAACTTATGGATTACCGCTCAGTTTTACCCAAATCCAATCCCAATGAAGATCTGGAAACCATTTCCAGGAATAAATTTGTGCTTTTGCTGGATACTACGTTATTCGAGGTTAGGCAGGAAGTACAACGAGACAAAGGGGTTGATCTGGTTATTGAAATTAAGGAAAAAGGTCATTATACTAATTTCCGTTTCATTGTTCAGCTCAAGGCGACTACTACTGGCAGGGTCAAAAAAGATGCTTCATTATCCTATGGCATAGAAGTCAGCAATATCAATTATTTACTGAATTATGGTATGCCGGCTTATTATGTGCTCTATGATCACCGTAACGGTCATTTCTATGTTGCACAGGCTAATGAAGTATTTCAATCACTTATCAATAAATACAAAACATTAGCGTTGCCGGCAACATACAGCTATAGTTTTTGCAGATCGCTGGACAGACAGGTAGTAGATGATATTTATAAATATACACTGGATAGCGGATTGCTGATTCGCCGTTTAAATGCCCATAGGAATGCTAAAGGTGGTAAAGTTCCGGGAGGTGCAGGCATTATGATTGATGAGGACAATGAAGTGTACGGTGTCGAGCAAAACTTATCTTTTATTGAGCAATGTGGTTTTAGGCTACTAAACGATTATGCTTTTCAGCAGATCATTGAAATAGAGCAACGCACCTACCTCGGTGGAAAAGAAGCGCCGCCCATGTTCAATTATGTTTGCGGCATGGCTTATTTCCAAAAAGGAGAGTTACTTAAAGCCCTTGATTATTTGAAAAAGGCAGATCGTAAAGCCGCTGCATTTCAGCCTGATCAGCAGGCGATCCTGACCCATATCCTGCTTCAGGCGACTTATCTGCTAGAAATGATGGATAGGGAGACTTACGACCAAAAAAATAAAGAGCTGCTTGCTGGGGAAAAATTGGGTTCTTTTCTTGAAATAGAAAGGGCAGTTCAAGAGTTCTATCACGGCGAAGGCACATATGCAGATAAAATTCAAACTCTGTATCAAACCGTCAATGATATCGTGTCTGCTGAGCCGGATAACCTGGGAGGAAAGATAACCACATATTCAAAAATATTACACATTGAGATGGGGCTTTTGACCAAGGACTTTATAGAAAATCTTAGTACCCTGCACTGGTATAACTGTGGACATCTTCAATCAGAATTATACCTGTATTGGGCGGTGTTACAGGAAAAGTATGCAGCTAGGTCGAAAATGGTTTTGAATTATGCCGCAAGGTCTTCCAATGTGCCGGCGATGGCCAATGTGATTATGGATTATATGGAATGGTTATATAAAACAGCCTATATCAAACAATTTTTTAACAATTGGAATTCTAATACACGTCGCAGTCCAAAGATTACTAGCCCAGAAGTCATCGCTGATCTGATTGAAAAGTCCGGGGCTTTGGAAGAGCTTTATAGTGATTGCGCTAATATTTCACTTTCTGAAGCGCAGGTCTTGTGCCTAATCCTTAAATATCAGATTGAGGATTTCTGCGGGCAAAAGGAGCTGGCTGAGAAGACTTTAAAGAGATTAGAAGAACTGGTGGAAGAAAAGGAACTGAGGCATTCGCGTTTGGAGGATTATAAGGCACTCTTTAAGGGCGAGACAGAGCATCAGGCTTTCCACTTGGATCGTGAGATGAGAATGGGACATTTTTATACCGTAGTAAGCAATTCTGGAATTGATATGGGCTTTTTAAATGAGCTTACAAGTAAGTCTTTAACGGATTTTGAACATCGGCTCAAATGGTCGGTTGTTGAATTTATGGAATTTGATTTACCTGAAATAAAGCAGTAAAAGTGATTTGATGGAGGTGTTATGTTTAATAGAGTATGGGTTAGAAGAATTTGTGTTTCTGACTTAGTTAAATTTTTGTGATGGGAACAATATCCATCTTAAATTTTAACGGATTGGGCCTGGAAAAAGATACCTTAATGGCAGGGTAGTGTTTTTTCAAATAATCTAATAACTTAGTTTTGATGTCATCTTTCATTCTGTAGCCGATGATTACTTCTTGGATTGTAGCTTTGGGAAATTCAATCAGTGGATGGCAATCAATGTTGATGAGCCTGTATTCATTTTCGTACTTCCATAAAGCGGATTTGGTGGTAATAATCGGTAAAGAGGTTACCTTATCAAATTTTGGAAACTGTCTTGCATAGTTCACTTTATTGAGCATCACTAACTTAGGGTCGAGTAACAGATAAAGGGTACGAAAGCCTATACAGATGCCCTGGTGGCAGTCTGCATAATGAGACCACATCAGTATATGATCTCTTTTTGTCGAGAAGCATGAAATTCTGATCTGGTTTGAGATACTTTCATGAATGGATTGTGTCATTTTATCTGTATCATAAATGATTCTCCCTGGATTCAGATGGTACTCTTTCGCTTTCCGCTTCATTTCATCTTCTGTGTAGTTTGTTTTGCCAAGAAGGTTGTCTATTCTAAGGAAATCCAGGTGAAATTGTTCCGACGCACGGTATTTATCCTCAAAAATAATAGGAATTTTACTGTCAAAGGGATCGTTAAAAGTAGTGGGATCAGCAAAGTAAAACCTATTTTTGAAGAGGATGTCTTTTATTTTATCTCTTGGTTTGTCTGACCATCTGATATATTTATAGAGTGTTAACGGTGGAGTGTTCATGAAATAAAGTTAAAAGTATTTCATTAGAACCGGGTAGTTAGCAAAAACCCTTTGTTGTTAATCGTTTGTTTATTCACCCTGATTTGTCTTTTTTAGCGAAAAATAAATGGTGCTTATGTTTACTTTCGAACCTAGTTCTTTAGAAATACCAAATACCAATAAATCCATTGATTGTGTGGTGTTGAACGGCATTATGGATGTCTTATCGTCTTTCTATTTAAACGAGTTTTCGGGGAAATATATTCTGAATGTTGTGCCTGCTCAGGTTTTTGAATCTCTGCTCTGACATTCTTTTGCTGAATTAGGGGCATTCCTAGATGAGTTTATTTTTAGGGTGTCTGATTGGGAATATCCCTGTGAATTGAACTTTGTATGTAATTTTTAGATTGGAATGCCCGCAGGTAACTATTAGATGCATTCAACCTGATTATCTTTGAGGATTATTTTTATATCTTTAAGTCTTAAGAGATTAATTGCCAAAATGCAGAATGTTAATTTTATAATAACTGATTTAGATGATACTTTGTGGGACTGGTTGGAAATGTGGTACAATTCCTTTGAACCTTATTTCACTAGAATACGGACCGAATGTAATTTAGATGAGCGGCAGCTCACTGAAGCATTTAAAAATCTCCATCAAACATATGGAACTACCGAGATGTCGTTTGCATTTCAGGAAATGCCCATTATCGAGCCGGCTGTTTATCATCTATTCCAAGAAGCTACGAATGAAAGAAAGAGTATTCTCCACGAATACTATTCTAATAAAAAAAATAATTTAAAGCTTTATGATGGTGTTCTTGAAACGCTTAAAATTATGAAAAACAAAGGGGTTAAGATAGTAGCTTTTACGGAATCATATGTTTTTTTTACTAAGTATCGTATAAAGCATCTTGAGCTTGATGGACTGATTGACTGTATTTATTCTCCTATGGGGTCCGATGCTCCCTTATCGGTGTATAGACATTATGAAAAAGATTTTTGGGATCCCCAATTGACTACTATTCGTCCTCTTTCGAATGATATCAGAAAACCTAATCCAAAAATTCTGAATCAAATTATTGACGATTTCGATGCTGACAAAAAGAAAACCATTTATATCGGAGACAAGCTAGATCGTGATGTTTACATGGCTCAGCAAGCGGAAGTTACCAGTGTTCATGCAGCCTATGGGCATCGTTCCGCTACTGCACAATATGACCTGTTAGTTAAGGTGACACATTGGACAGATGAAGATGTATTAAGAGAACGTTCCTTTAGAGACAAAAGCTTCGATATAGAAGAACCTGATTATATAATAAATAAATTTTCCGACCTTTTAAATATATTTAATTATGTCAAGTTCTGAAGCTATTGAACCTAGCGATGCTACTCTCAAAGTATGGGAAAAAACCATTGAAGTGCAGCAGCACTTTAATGATATTGAAATCCAGATTAGGAATTATGCGTTGACTTTATTTACTGCGATACTAGCGGGGATTGGTTATCTTTATAAGGAAAACATTTCTCTAGAGATATATCATTTTGATTTTCCAGTTTCGGCGATAGGCGCATTGATCGGGATAGTAATTATGTGTTCTTTCTATTTTATGGATAAATATTGGTATCATAAGTTGTTAATTGGGTCTGTTGTTCATGCGATAAATATAGAAGATCAGTTTAAAACAACATTTAAACAGATTGGCTTGAGCAATGAAATAAAAAACTATAGTCCAGTAAAAATAATGGGGCAAACATTTCAATCTGTCTGGAAGTATTATTTCTTTTACTATCCACTTATCCTTGTTTTCATAGTGATATACTTTGTTCTTTTGATATGGGGTTGAATCAACGTTACAAAGATTTTAGAGAACGCAACGATGTTAAGTCGTTAAAGCTTTTCATATTGATTTTTGTTTTATTCTTTGGGACAATAATTATTTATTTTGTAAAAAGAGATAGCGTAACCTATGAAATAGCGCATTATGTTAAAAAGAGGCTTCCCGCAAATCACCAATATAAATCAAAGCAAATAATTGTTATTGACGTTCTGGATTCAAGTCAAGCAGAATTTGTCAAACATACATTGACAAAGAAATTAATAAATGAGCCCTTTAAAACGGTGAAAATTGCCTACAATAAGTACATTGATGGGGACACAGTATATCTGGTTACTTTGCTACTCAATAAAAACGACAAGATACTTTACATGAACCCACCAATAAAACAGTAGCAATCAGTAGCCATTATAGTGACTGTTTAACTCCAGTCTTTATTATCAAAAGATACATAAATCGGTCATCAAATTTGAGAAATATTATTGAAGCTATGTGAGTGGTGAAAAGGTCGCTTCAGCCATTTTGTTTCCCTGTTGTCTAGCAGGAGGCTACCTTCGGCCACTTCAAAGCAGACCACTTTTCCTGATGCAATGAACTGCTCTAGGACGGCGGTGATTTTACAGGAGTCAAACCTTTGGAAACAGGGTATTAGGTGTCGCCGGGACTAGATCAGTTCATTTAGCCATCGGCAGAGATTCCATAGGATAATCATTTCAGGCAGGAAAACTTAAGGACTTGAGGGGAGGCTAGATTTTAGTAAATAAAGGCCAGCTGACAGAGCGTTTATAACTAGAAACTTTATATGTAGATTACATCCAGAAACAAAACATAAATTTATGCTGCTTTTATTCCCTGATGCGCTGTATGACCTGGACAATATTTCCTGTTCAACTTTTCTGTATTTCCAGAAAGAAACAGTTGGAATTACCCTTCAGCCCAGTATTTCGATGCCTTTAGGCGGATGTGATCCTTTTGCCTTTTATCAGTACGTTCAGCAAAGAAATCCAAAATGGCAACTTTTGTTAATGGCACTTTTTGATGGCTGGTCTAATGGCTCGTCCCGATTTCACGAAACCTCACAGTCTTTAATGCCGTTTAAAGATATCGGGTTGCTTAAGATTATCCATTTATCGTATTCTAGAACAGAAGCAACCCTTGAAAATACAAAAGAATTCATTAAAAGTATAGGGCTCAGTTACGATAACCTGTTTAAAATGATTGACCTGGATCAGGCATTCCAGGAACTGATGTCCCATTTATTTTATGAGATGTTTCTAGAACTCTATGGCAGCCGCGAAGATATTAAAGACCGTTCCGCGCGTAAAGTTGATTTCAAAGCACTTTATGATTACTGTGGCACTTTTTTTAATAAATATACCATAGAGGAGGCATTGGTGAACTGTTATTTTTTTCGGTTTTATAATACCCAGGGCAAACTGGACACAGTTTTATTATCTAATGAGGGCCTAATCCCGATACTAAGCGCGACGGCTGATCTCCATACTGACGAAACTAAAGCAGTTGGCATTTCGCATAATGATAGCACTGACATGGTTGCCTGGGAGATATTCCGTCAGATCCTTTCTCCTTATTTGGATACCATTGACAAAGAAACACGCGTTTCGATGACAGCAGATCTCATCGTAAACCACAAAGATAAAGTGACAAAACTCAAAAACAAGTGCTGGAAGCTTGCAGAAGATTTCAAAGGGGAGAAAAATCTGAACGCCCTTGTGGCCAATATTTCAAAATATATTTCGGTATATGTGGAAAGCGACATACAGGCACTTTTAAAATTGGATGGAAAAACCTTTCAAAGTGTCAGGGATAAGATTTTTGCAGATCAAAAATCCTGGATTAGTCTTGGTGGCTTTATCATATCGGCATATAGTGATCAGCCCTTTATTACCGCAGCGACCTCACTTGCAGTTTTATCGAATGTGTTGTCGAAATCAATTTCGACAGCCCAAGAAAATAAAAAAGCAATTTCTCAAAGTGATTATTCCATAATCTATAATCTGAAAAAAAGCTAATCATCCATTTCTTAAATTGCTGCTACATTTAACTAACAAACTAAGATCATCCATGCGAAAAAAGAAAGAGGACCATGTCAGTGCGTTGACGCCCATACAGGTCAGGAACATAGCTTTAACAACTATCGTATTCCTTTCACTTTGAGGATTAAACTAGTGGCCGTTGAGAGATAAGATCGCAGAGATTAGGTTAATTTTGAGACCATAGAGGGCCAGCTATAAGCGAAGCGCCCTCGTCCATTTAGTCAATCGCTGTTTATACTTTTGAGACCTAAATACATTTCCAAATTTAAGCGGACAAAAGGTCTTATACGCCTATAACTTTACAGTTTTCTGGAAAAACTTAAAGGAAGATGAAAGAACAGTCATTATCAAGATTTGAGTTCCCCGAGGAATTTAAAGAAAAACTGGTAGAGTTGGTAGTTTACAAGAACGTATCAGCCGCACAAGTCGCTAAGAAATACGACTTGCCCAACATTCATATTTTGATCAATTGGATCAACAATTACAAGAGCAAATTAGAAAAAGGAGCCGTAACTTTAGTTCCTATGGAAAAGCCAAAGACCAAAGACAGTGTTTTATTGAAGAAGCGGATCAAGGATCTGGAAAAAGCATTGGAGAAAGCCAATGTGCTGATTTACGGCCTTAATGCGATGATTGACCATGCTGAAAAGGAAAGTAAAGTCCCGATCCGAAAAAAGGGTGGTACCAAACAATAAAGCTGATCAAAGAGAAACGCATTACAAGGATGGGCGTCGGACCACTTTGTAAGTTGTTTGGTAAGACCCGGCAGGCTTATTATGATCACATCTGGCATCTCTGCGATAAGAGCTCCCAGGATGATCTTGCCTTGGAGATGGTACGGCTGGTCCGGAGGGAACTCCCAGGGTTGGGCGGACATAAACTTTATAGATGCCTTTACGCCCCATTTCGCAGCAATGGCATTACTATGGGCAGGGATAAACTATATACGCTTTTGCGCAGACATAAGCTGCTGATTGATAGAAAAAAGAAAAGAAGTCCAGGCACCACTCAGTCCAATCATTCCTACTTGAAATATCCAGATTTAACAAAAGAACTAAAGCCTGAGCGCAGTAATCAATTGTGGGTTTCGGACATCACCTATATCTCAGTGGGTTATGACTTTAATTACCTTTCATTGATCACAGATGCCTATTCAAGGAAAATTATGGGATATTGCCTTCATCCTTATTTAACGGCACAGGGTGTTGTAAATGCACTAAAAATGGCACTTAAGGAAAGGTCTGCTGAAGATTCCTTAATCCACCATTCAGACCGTGGGGTACAGTATTGTTGTTTTGAATATATTCTACGATTAAAAAAAGCTGGTATTAAAATCAGTATGACCGAGAATGGAGAAGCCTATGAGAACCCAATTGCAGAAAGAGTCAATGGCATTCTTAAAACCGAGTTCAAGCTAAAACGTGTTTTTTCTTCAAGAAGTGAGGCATTGTTGGAGGTCACCAAGAGTATAGAATCCTACAATTATCTTAGACCGCACATGAGTTGCGATTACCTTACTCCAGTAGTAGCACATACTTCAGAAAAGCCATTAATTAAACGCTGGAAAAACTGCAGAAAAAAATATAAAAAGATGCAAGAAAACTATATATTTTATAAATATAACCCTCCGCAAAACTGTAAAGCATTCCCCGTATTAGACCAACTGTAAAGCATTCCCCGTATTAGACCAAACGACAAGTAAATGCAGGACGGGACACTAAGATGCCTCCTGAAATTAAAGGCAGAAGTTCGGGTGCACAGTTTGGGCCGAAATGGAATGTCTATTATCTGCGTAATACACACATAATCCACTAAAGTGAAAAATCTTTTAAAAAGAGTTTTAAGATTGGTCATTTGTATAAATATTTAGATTCTTCTCACTGAATGTAAACCATTATTGACTTCTAGAAATAAGCCATTCATGTAATGATTGTAAAAAGTCGAACTCCTCTTGTGTTACAGAATAATTATGTACGTTTTCATTCCTAAGTCTTTCCAGTCGAACCATCCATGCTGTTTTTGCTTCTTTGCCTCCTTGCAATTTAATTTCTTCTGGCCTGGTATAATCTTTTTCAAAAATATCTCTCCAATTTTTCAATGCGATTGCACGGTAGGCGATTATGGTTAAGCAATCCCATTCATCAACTTCGAGCTCTTCATTCTCAATTTTCATGTTTTTATCGAAAGCAAGCTCATTTGCTTTCTTAGCAGTTTCTGGCGGCACACCTTTTTTGAACCAACTGGCTCCAAAGTGACTTTCAAGCTTTTCTTTAAAATCTTTTTTGAAGAATGTTTCAATATCCCGAATGTATTCAAAAGCTTCAGTGTTATATTCTCTGGCCTCTTTTTTTAAATATTCTTCAAGACCAGTTGGTATAAAGTCCGAATGACTTTCTCGTACAGCAATCTGAAGTGTTCTCCAGTATTTAGTATCGCCTCCTGAACCATGCTTTGATTTTAAATCCTCTACTTCTGCAGGTTTGATCTTATTATAAAAATCAATTATTGGATCTAAAAATTTTTTTGATTCGTTAAATAATATTTCGATTTTAGTATTGGAGGTTGATATACCACGATCTATTAGATAATCGACAATATCTCCAAGCAACATTAGGAATGCATATACACCTTTATTTATGTATATGAATCCTTGTTCACCAATCCTCTGTTCCTCATTTAAAGCATCATTTACATGATTATAACATTTTACGATATAGTCAGAAAGCCTATCGAAACAATCATCCAAATCTCCATTGAAGAACGTCCCTGGTGTTTCAATTTTTGTTTTCGTTACTTTACCCAAGAAGTTTGTTCTTCCTAATGCTCTTATAATTGTGTCGGTAGTTATGCATCGCAAGTTTGATTTTGTATTCTCATCTATGATAATTCTGTCAAATAATGCAGATTCCCTGTTTTCACCTAGTTCAACTGACATCCTAGATTTAAGAGCACTCAATCTACCTGAAATGTTATCGGAAGTCCATAAAAGATCAATGTTGAGAATGTTTTTTAAGTTTTTAGGGACCGCCTTTTGATTTTCGTTGATTTGCATAAAAAGCTTTACCTGCTCCTCTCTTTGTAAATCTACAAAAGCAACCACAGGTATGGCATTTTTATTCTTATATTCAGAGTTGGCATATCCATATAAGCGATGTTGACCATCAATTACGTATGCAGATCTATATTTTTTTGGAAGATGTAAAATTCCAATATTAGAGATTGCAGATTTTATCTGAGTATTGGCCATATCAAATTGCAATGGCTTGGAACCTGAATCCAAACTAATTATTATTGAATTTGGGAAGTATCCTTTTTCATTATCAATAAATTCATGAACTGACTGTAATCTGGCTTTTTTAATGATCCTTTGATAGGTAGGCATCATTTTCCTATTTGCCTTATTGCGATGAAGGACATATGCAATCTTCAATAGTTTTTCAGGTTCAATAGAAAATGAATAATAAGTATGCCCACCCATTTTGCCTTGAATTGCAGGAATTTTGTTGTCAATCTCAGGGATCTCCTGATTTTCAAATAAATTACCAAGCAGTTGATATCTTGCAGCCAATCCTAATTCAGTAAACAGGTCTCCAAAATAATTGATTGCTTCTTCATCTAGGTGCAAGGCACCAATATTAGAAAGGAGTTCTTTATCAACTTCACCAACATAGTAATTTTGCGTAACAAATAGTAATTTTACCTTTCGTTTGGACTCAGGGAATAATTTTTGAATGGATTTTCGAATTCCCCCCATTTTTTGTTTAATGTCTTCGAGATCCTTTCTGAAGTCACCTTTTTTATTTGCCTCTGAAGCTTCACATTTTACAAGCAATATAGCTTCTTCATCTATTGCAATGACATCTAATTCTTGTACGTTTCCCTCATTGTCGCAAGGAATGTTAAATTTTCTATTATCATTTAGTAGACCAAAGCCCAAATTAGCTAAGAGTGTCCAAACTTTATCTTCAAATCGAACGTCTACAGGTTTAAATCTTTTTAATCTTACTTTTGTCTTGAATTCTTTATCTATTATCCAACCATTTTCTAAATACTGCTCTTTCTGAGTTTTGATTACACTAGAAATTTCATAAGCATTTTTTCGGATGGCTAGTTCCGATTTTAACTCCAAATCTGAAATTAATTTAGACAACAAAGTCTCCTTTTGTGCGTCATTCATCGTGGTTCTACATTAGTAAAGATATATTCCTCATATTGACCTCTTTTTGCATTTTTACCACCAATTAGGCTCGCTCTTGATACTTTTATCATCCTGTCATGATCTTTCTCAAAAATTGTTTTTATTTCTGCATGAGCAGCATTTGTAAGAATATAATAAGCTCTTCTTGCTTTTATTTCATCAATAAATTCAGAGAGTCTATGTTGAGCTTGTAAATCAAATAATTTTGCATTATATTTAATGAATCCATTATTATTATGTGTGACAGTATAAGGGGGGTCAATAAATACTAAATCATTAGGAGCAACATCCACTAGTGAATCCATAAAGTCTCTTTGAACAATAGTTGCATTCTTAAGGGCGGCACTTGCAGCTCTTAGTTGTTCTGGATTAAGAAAGTCCTTTTTCCGATAACCAAATGGAACATTATATTGACCTCTCAAATTTTCTCTATAAATTCCATTGAATGAGGTTTGGTTCAGGTAAATGAATCTTGCTGCTTTTTCTATCTCAGTGGTAGGATTCTGTTGCCTTATGCCGTAATAAAATTCTTGAGTATTGTTGTAATGTTGTAATTCACTAATTATTTCTTCAACATTATCTTTTAAAGAAATATATGTATCAGTAAGTTGCTTATTTAAATCGGATAGGAAAGATACTTCTGATTGAAGATGGAAGAACACGGCTCCACCACCTAGGAATGGTTCAATATATTTGTTGAATCCATTTTCTGGCAAGTAGTTTTCTAACTCCTTTAGAAGCCAGGTCTTACCTCCGGCCCATCTTAAAAATGGCTTTGGAGGGGAAATAAGTTCTGTCATTGACATTAAGATGCTGAGCGTTGGTTTATTACAATAATAAGATAATTTTTGTAAACATGTGCTTTCAACGAAAACAAATGTTTTGCAAACAGCGCTTGAAATAGATTTTTTTTTTACAACGGTCAATCTATAGGCGCATGAGACCGTGCGACACAAAAAAATAGTAGACAGACTATGAATGATTTTCATATGACGATAATAGCAATTGACAAAGCCCAAGGAGACTTGGTTTGAAAAAAACAAGCTTGATCTATCCCAAACCTGGACGTTTTAAGTGACCTTAAGAAACTTTGGTCGGTCGAGATTAAACTCGGTGGTATCAAAAACTTTGATGCCTTAAAGAATCTTCCTAATCTGAAGTATCTGGAATTATGGCAAATTAGAGATTTGGCTGACGGTCTCATCCGCCTATAGGTTGACAGTTGGTCTTGTCCGCTTTTTAGTTTACAATCGTAAACGCATTTCAGGACGTGTCAAAGGAGCAAGCGGAAGTTGGGCAGAGCCCTACTTTGTGGCCCATATGCGCTGAGCGAAGATTTTGTCGGTTGTGTTTTCAAAGATCTGACTCAGGCCAAAACTGAGCCCATAAGCTGTTTTAAGATTTGGGAACCTCTCGAATAAAAGTTCTGCACGATCTTTTTGGCTATTTGTCCAATCAGACGGCTTTTTGTACAGCACATACCTGCTACGGGCCAGCAATTGTTTGATCGTATCCCCGTTGTACAGGACTTCTGGTTGAAATGGAGTGCCGGTCTTTTTTGAGCGCTCTATGGCTTCATTTTCTGCATCGATAGCTTCCCACCTGTGCTTGATCCGCATTTCCTGCAAGGCCTCAGTAGCCAGTTTCTGTACATGAAAACGATCTGTAACTCTGGTTGCCTGGGGAAAACAACGTTTGCAGATCAACTCCATATTACCTGCCATATCCAGGGTAACTTCAGTTACTTTTTTTCTTGCTCTTTCTGAAATCTTTTTCAGTACTGAAATGACGGTTTCCGCTTTGGTGCCTGCTACAATGGCAACAATGGCTCCTTTGCGACCTTTTGCTGATTTGTTGGTAAGGATCGTGTAAAGTTCGCCATGGGACAGGCTGGTTTCGTCTATAGAAAGCCGTTCACCGAGGTTTTCTGGATATAACAGCCATTGTTTTGCATGTAATTTCTGGTCCCAGCTCTTAAAATCACTAAGGTAGTCACGATATTGCCGAAGTAGGTTTTTAGTCTTTACACCATAGAATGAACTGATCGTATCAACGCTACTGGGGGCTGTATCGATTGATTTCTTTTAAAAAAGCCGCGAAATCTCCTGTCATTCGCGTTCCTTTTTCTACTAAAGTCCAATTTCGATAAACCACCTTCGAAGTCTCTGTATTAAGCCATCTGCGTCTTCGGATATGGTAAAATACTTTATGCCCGCGGATAGGGAAATCCTGAATCACAATCTGAGGGAAAAAGCCTTTGGACAAAACTTTAATACCATCCCATTCCGAAGGCGGGGTATTCAGTTCTTCAAGTTCAATATGGAAGGTTTCACTATCCTCAATAACCCCTTTGAATTCAAAATTCTCTAGTATAAAATCTGGCAGAAATAATCTGAGCAACGATGCAGCAGCTGATGACATAAATATAAAATGGTATAAAAATGCAAAGCTATATTTTTAACCTCTGCTCCACAAGTTTTGGAATTGATCCCGAATCACTCACTTATGAGTTGAGAATTTATGCATATTTTGGTTTGTCCTAAAAAGCAAAAAGCCTGCTAATCATACGATTTGCAGGCTTTTTGTTGGTTTTGACACCTTTTTGGCGGAGAGTGGGGGATTCGAACCCGCGGACCCTTTGACAAGTCAACAGTTTTCAAGACTGCCGCAATCGACCACTCTGCCAACTCTCCGCGACAAAAGTACAAATACGACTTGATTTTGCAAATTCAGATTTAGATAATTCTGGTTAAAAGTGATAACGTGCTAAAAATGAGTGAGAAAAATTTATCTTTTCCCTAGTTTATCCTCTATTGGAGCCGCTTTTTTGAATAAATTGAAGTTAGGTCTGATGATTTTTACACTCCTTTTCGACAGATCTACGCTTGCATTTAGCTCAAATCCTACCAAAAGTATCAGAGAATTTAAATAAAGCCAGATCATAATAACGATAAGTGTACCGATAGAACCATAAACTTTATTGTATGAACTGAAGTTATTAATGTAAAAAGAGAAGCCCCAAACAGAGATAAAGGCGAGTATAGTAGCCAGCCACGAACCGGCACTGAAAAATTTCCATTTCTTGGCATGAGCCGGTCCGTATCTGTAAAGGATAGAAATTGTTACAAAATACAATATTCCTAACAGTGCCCATCTGGTAAGCTGGATAGCAAATGTTGTAAAACTCGCCTTAATGTTAAGTGTGGTTTCAATACGGTTTAATGCAATTTCACCAATTGCCATTGCTATAATACAAGTAATTACAGAAAAAGCAATCACAAGGGTTAGTAAAACGGCAATTAAGCGTTGTTTTACCCAGCTACGTGTTTCAATGATCAACGATGATTTATTAAAAGCCATCATTAGATTATGCACCCCATTAGTTGCAAAAAATAACGATAAAATAAATCCGAACGACAGCAAACCACTGTTCTGCTTATGTACAATTTCATCAAGCGTAGTGCTAAAAGCTTTATAAGCATCTTCTGGCAAAACCAAAATAATCAGGTTCATTAGTTGATCTTGAAAACCGATTTTCTTGGGTATAAAGGGGATCAGTGTAAATAAGAAGATGATGGCAGGGAAAATGGCCAGCATAAAATTATATGCCAGTGAAGAAGCCTTATTCACTAGAGAGTCTTTGCCAATCTCTTTAAAAAAGAATGTGGCAACAGTATAAATTGGTAGCGGACTAAAACCAGGTAAAACACAAACTTTTGTCCAGCTAATAAACATAGAATAAAGCCTGATTTTTAAAAGTTGCTTATGAACCCACTCCATCTATCAAATTTAATTAAAAAATACCCTTAACTTCTCCATAAAATTTTCTGGAGGAGAGCAAGGTTTGTTTTTTGCCATATCCACAAACACCAGCGTAGTTGTTCCAATGTTAATAAGTTCACCAGCCGGATTAGATAATTCATATTTAAAATGGATCCTCACACCCGGAAGGTCGTGGATCGTAGTTTTAATTGTGATTTCCTGATCATATAAAGCTGGCTTTATATATTTACAGTTAAGCTCTAAAACAGGCATCATTACACCCGCACTTTCCATTCCGACATAATCCATGCCCAAACTTCTTAGCATCTCTACACGCGCAACTTCGTAGTACTCAGCATAATTTCCGTAATAAACATATCCCATTTGGTCCGTTTCGCCGTATCTAACCCTTATTTTGGTAGTATGAGTATACATTATTTAAAAATATTGCGTTGGTTTAAGGCATCTCTATATTTTTTAGCGTTCCTTTCGTGCTCCTGAACTGTTACCGCAAAGTTATGATAGCCGGAAAAATCTTCCTTGGCACACATGTAAATATAATTGTTATTATCACGGTTTAATACAGCGTCAATAGCATTAATACTAGGCATCATGATGGGCCCTGGAGGTAAACCGGCATATTTATAAGTATTGTATTTTGATTGTATACTTAAAAGCGAATTGGTAACACGTTTAACTGTAAAGTCGTTATTGGCAAAAATAACGGTTGGATCTGCCTGAAGCAATATACCTTTATTTAAGCGGTTTAAATACAGACCTGCAATAATAGGCATTTCTTTGTCGTATAAAGCTTCGGCATCAACGATGGAAGCTAATATAGAAACCTGAATAGGAGTTAGGTTTAACGATGCTGCTTTTTGTTTGCGATCAGCATTCCAGAATTTATCATATTCAGCATGCATTCTGTCAAAGAACTCCGAAGCAGTAACATTCCAATACATTTCGTAAGTGTTAGGAATGAACATCACATAGCTGTTATCTTTATTAAAACCATACTTTTCGAGCAAAGACGCAGAGTCGAGCAGATTTATAAAAGTTAAAGAATCTGGTTCAAGGTTTCTTGAGAGATAGCCGGCAAAGTTTTCTTTTTGCCTTAAGTTTTGAAACTTAAGTTTTACAGGATCCTGATTGCCCGACTTCAGCATATTAATAATGCTGCGGTTATTCATACCTTTTGCCAGTTTATAGCGCCCTGGTTTTAAAGAACGTGCAAGCTGCATTTTTCCGGAAGCTTCACTAAAAGAACCTATATCGGTTAGCATATCTTTTAGTTTAATCTCTTTATACAGGTCGTCGATATTGTAACCTGTTCTTATATACAGGTATTTTTCGTTGCCCGTAACATTTGGTGCAAAGTATACTTTATATAATTTAAGTCCATAAAAGCCCCCGGCAATTAAAACAAGCAATAGTAAGCCTAATATTATTTTGGTATTCTTTTTAAGACCTGTTTTATTTTCTTCGTTTGACATATATAAATGATAGTGTGATTAATTTTTATTAGATAATGTAATGTTTACCGGTGTTCCAATTTTTACTTTAGTTACCGAATCTGTTGCAAGTGGGTCCTGTTTTATGATTACAGCATTGGCAGAATCCGTCACAACCCCCTCATATGTAACTGTTCCAAGGTTTAACATCGCGCCATTTCTCAATGCAAACAATGCCTCATCTTTAGTTAAGCCGATAAGAGTTGGAATGTCTACTTCTTCATTTCCTTTTCCGTCGCCCAATAAAAAGTCAATTCTTGACCCTTTCGGTACCATTTCCCCAACTTTAATGGGCTGATTTCCAAAAGAAACTTCTAAAACAACATCTCTGCTCACATCCGGTTTATAAGTAGTGTCCCCAAGTTTCAGACCAAAACTTTCAATTATTGCCTGGGCTTGTCTTAATGATTTATATACGACATCCGGAAATTTAACATTTGGAGCCTTATTCATGCTCACAGTCAGGTAAATTGTTCTGTTGTCTTTTACAAAAGTATTAGGGTTTGGATCCTGATCTATTACTGTTCCCGGAGGGGTATCCATAATATAAACAGAATCGACCTCATAACGTAAACCCAACTGTTCAAGCTTACTAACCGCTTGTGTAAATGATAGTCCTTTAACTGATGGTACATTTAAACCCTGGCCATGTTTGGTGTAATACCTTAAACTAAAGAATGCGGTAAATAAGATTACTGCAACAGTAATTATAGCAGCAATAAGATTGTTCCTAAATGAATTTGTTTTTAAATAAGATATGAATTTGCCCATGCGTTTTTCTCTTCTGAAGGTATAGCGTCCAAATTTAGATTAAAATAATATTTTATTGGAATTAAAATGACATCTGCACCAACTAATTTATATTTGTGCCTTAGCTGACCTGATCACTTTGCTTAGTTAGATCGCTCGGACAGTTGTTGACCAACGATAGTAAGTTATGTATACATTATAACTCATAACGCGTATACATATAATAGATATATTAGAATTTAAAAAATTATACAGATGAAGAAAACAATAGCATTGCTAACCGGAGGTACCACTGGCGAATGGGTAGTCTCCGTTAAAAGTGCCGCAACAATAGCACAGAATTTAGATACCAGTAAATTCGATGTTTATAAAATTATGCTTACCCAGCAAGGCTGGTTTTATGAGCCTGCAGATTCTGTGAAAATAGAGGTTGACCGTAACGATTTTTCTCTTACCATAAAAGGAAGAAAAATAATGTTCGAAGGGGTATTTATAGCTATACACGGCTCCCCGGGCGAAGATGGCAAGCTACAAGGGTATTTTGATATGCTTAATATTCCGTATACAACATGTGATGCGCTTACATCGGCCATTACCATGAACAAAGGTTATACAAAGGCCGTTGTACAAAATATAGATCAATTGAATGTTGCTAAATCTGCTCAGATCTTTAAGAATGTACCTTACGATTTAATTCAACTAAAAAAAGACCTTAAATTACCATACTTTGTTAAACCAAATAACGGCGGCAGTAGCATCGGCATGAGTAAGGTTAGCCATGGCAATGATTTGGAAGCAGCTCTTGAGAAAGCTTTTCATGAGGATAACCAAATTTTGATAGAAGAGTTTATATCAGGCAGAGAGTTTACCGTTGGTGTAGTAAAACTTGATGGCAAAATAAAGGTGTTGCCTATTACAGAGGTAGAAACGGCAAAAGAGTTTTTTGATTTTGAAGCTAAATATACTCCTGGAGTAGCCACAGAAACAACCCCTGCAGCGGTTAAACCGGCAACAAGAGACAGAGTGGCAAAAATAGCAGAAGCTGTTTATGTGAAGTTGAATTGCAGGGGGGTAGTACGTATAGATTTTATACTTACAGAAGATGAAGGTGATTTTTACTTCATTGAGATAAATACCATTCCCGGACAAACTTCAACCAGCTTTATTCCTCAACAAGTTGCAGCAATGGGAATGAAGTTAAATGATTTTTATACTAAGCTCATTAAGGAAACGATAGGGTAGCATTTAAAATGAAAATGCATTTTCATCATGACAATTAAATATTTGCTGGATAATAATTTTAAACCATCTCTTTATAAAAAGGGAGATGTAATTTATGAGCCTGGAGCTTATCCCAGGGCAGTATATTTTATAAAGAGTGGCAAGGTGAGAATGGTAACCGTAAATGATGATGGCAAAGAATTTATACAAGGCATCTTTAAAGCCAATGAATATTTCGGAGAACCTGCATTATTAGTTAATAAATCCTATCTGGCCTACACAATTGCCACTCAGGATTCAGAAATTATAGTCGTAAAAGGAGAGGACTTTCTTAAAATGCTAAAGGAACATCCTGATTTTAGTATGAAGCTTATTCAGACCCTGAGCCATCGTTTGTTTTATAAGTCAATGATGCTCGAAGAACTGGCAAATGAACATGCAGAACACAGAATAAGAACGCTTATTGCTTACCTGTTTAAAGATGTAGAACATAGTCAGGAGCTAAAGGTAACCCGGCAGCAACTTGCAGACATGAGCGGGCTACGAGTGGAAACGGTAATCCGTATCATCAAAAAACTTTCAGATCAGAAGGAATTGAAACTGCTTAGGGGTAAAATCATTAGAATTTAAGTATGATCTGGATCATAAATTAACTGTTTTATCTGTCGTATTTTTGTGTCATAATATTAAAGTTATGAAACCAATATCAAAAATACAGGCAGTTGTGGAGTGTAAATGTCCAAGATGTAGAAAAGGCCCAATATTTTCTGGTAAGCTTTATGCTTTTAAGGGCCAGACAACTAATGAATATTGTCCCGTTTGTAACCTTCGTTTTGAAAGGGAACCTGGCTTTTTTTATGTAGCAATGTTCATTAGTTATGCTATGAATGTTGCTGAAATGATTACCATCGCGGTAGCAGCTTATATACTGGGCGTAGATCTTACTTACGAGAACCTTTGGATATATGTTGCAATTATTATGGTTGGTGTATTTCTGTTTGCTCCGTTTAATTACCGCTATTCAAGAGTGTTTTTATTGCACTGGCTTACACCTGGCCTGGGGTATGTTCCGGATTTGAAACACCAGGCATAAGGTTCAACATTTTCATAGCACAAGCCGTCATCTTGACGATAGGAGTGATGACGGCTTGTGCTGCCGTTAGATTTATAACGCAGTTAGACTTTTATAGTCTTCCATTTTCCTATTTTGAATAGAATATAACCTGCTATTGCAATACCTGTTTCGGCAACCGGAATGGCAATAAATACGCCTGTAGGGCCCATTTCTAAATATTTAGCAAGGAAGTAACCCAAAGGAATCTGGAACAGCCAGAAGCCAAAAAGATTAACCCATGTAGGCGTCCAGGTATCTCCGGCACCGTTAAAGGTGCTAATCAGAACCATGCCAATACCATAAAAGATATATCCAAGACTCATAATCTGAAGCGCATTTTTCGCAACCTCCTGTATTAAAGCATCATTGCTGAAAAATGATATAAAATAGCGTCCAACGCCAAAGGTTAACACCATAACAAATAGCATATAAATCACCACATATTTTGCAGTTTTCATTACAGATTGCTCTGCCCGGTCAATATGTTTTGCGCCCAGATTCTGGCCAACCAGCGTAGCTGCAGCATTGCTCATTCCCCATGCCGGAAGCATAAAGAACATCATAAGCCTTAACGCAGTTTGATAACCTGCTGATCCATGATCTCCACCTGTTGTGGCTACAAGCTGCGCCAAAAATATCCAGCTGCACGATGCAATAACAAATTGGAAAATACCAGGAGTAGCAATTTTTAATAAAGCTTTTATCTGTTCAAAATGAGGCCTGAAATAGGATAACTTTATTTTTAAAAGGCTTTTGCCACTTACAAGGTGATAAACCTGATAGCACACACCAATGCCGCGCCCGATACTTGTAGCCATTGCTGCACCTGTTAATCCAAATGCGGGGATTGGGCCAAAACCATTAATTAAAACAGGGCATAGAATGATATTGGCAATATTGGCAATCCATAAACTTTTCATGGCTATAGCCGCATTACCAGCACCTCTGAATATCCCGTTAATAAGGAATAACAAAACAATAATAATACTGCCGCCCATCATAATGCGCATAAATGTTGTGCCTTGCGCTGCAGTTTCGGCCGATGCACCCATTAATAATAAAATGTCGGTTGCGTAAATAAGTCCCGCAATGCTAATGATCAGGTTAAACGCAACTGCAATTATTATTGCCTGCATTCCAGCTTTTGAGGCAGCAACCGGATCTTTCTCACCAATCCTTCTGGCTACCACAGCCGTTGCAGCCATGCTCATTCCAATGGCAAGTGAGTAGATAACGGTCAGTACAGATTCTGTGAGCCCTACTGTTTGTATTGCATGACTGCTGTTGTGTAAATGTCCTACAAAGTAAAGGTCTACCAATGCAAAAACAGATTCCATAGCCATTTCCAGCATCATAGGAATGGCCAGTAAAATAACAGCTTTACGAATGCTACCGTGGGTAAAATCGAGATCTTCGCCTTTAAGGGCCTGTTTTATAAGTGTAAAAATTTGAGATAGCTTGCCTAATGAAGCTGTTTTTTGTTCTAACATGGGGTAAGGGAAAAAGTAATAAATAAACCGCGACCAGCTAGAAAAGCTGTGTCAGTATTTTGTCGAATAGGTGGAGCCCTTGGTCTTTAGGACCTCAAACGGACTGCAAATACTTTCATCGTAATGCGGTTGAGTTAGAAAACAAATATATATAATTTACAATTACAATTCTATATTTTTTTGTGCTGAATTATTATGAGTCCACGTTAAGTCCACATTTTTACAGAAAAAAGGCGGACTTATTATGGTCGGATTATTTATTGAATATGGATTTACATTAAATGTTTATAAGTCAAGTATTAAATGCTGTATGCCTTTATCATTTCTTCATTTACTTTACAGCCCTTTCCGGTGGTGGTGTCAATCATCACATAATCAAACCAGCCATCAGAAGCAATTTTACCTGTTCTTTTATTTTCAATTTCGAACTGTACACGGCAACCTTTTTCATTGATTGTTAAAATTCCGGTGCGGATAGCAATTATATCGCCCAAAATAAGCGGACGTTTAAAGTCAACAAGTGCGGTACGTACCACCCAGCCAAAGCCACTATTTAAAAAAGATTCCATTGGCATTTTATAAAATTCAGCCATTTGATCATAACGGGCAGCAAGCACATAGTCAAAGTATTTGCTATTATGAACATGGTTAAACATATCGATATCATCAGGACGTACTTTTAGCTCACTTTCAAATATACTGTATTGGTTTTTTTCCATAAATAAGTCGTAACAGCCACAAAAATAAGGTTTAGTAATGGCCAATTTTCTCGTCGAGCCAAAATTTTACGCATGCTTGTTAATCTTTAAAACTTACACTATCTTTGCACCCAATTAATTAATCATTTAAACTTTAGTATCATTCAAGAATGTATTTAAGTAAAGAAAAGAAAGCTGAAATCTTTAAACAGCATGGTGAAGTAGAAACTAACACAGGTTCTGCTGAAGGTCAGGTAGCGTTATTTACATACCGCATTGCACATTTAACTGAGCACTTAAAGAAAAATCGTAAAGATTATTCTACTCAGTTATCACTACAAAAATTAGTAGGTAAACGCCGTGGTATTTTGGCATATCTATTTAAAAAAGATATTGAGCGCTATCGTGCTATCATCAAGACTTTAGGTCTAAGGGATATCATCAAATAGAACTACTTATATCAAGAAAAGCCATTCTTTAGGGATGGCTTTTTTAATTTCTTGATATTATTATCTTAACTTGCAAAGAAAATTATATATATAAATCCGGTGTGTGAAAAGAGGAAAACACACCACAACAATTTTTAAATGAATGTAATAAAAAAATCGTTCGACTTGGGCGATGGAAGAACAATCGAAATTGAAACAGGAAAATTAGCTAAACAAGCTGATGGTTCGGTGGTAGTTAAAATGGGCGATACCATGCTTTTGGCAACTGTAGTTTCTACAGTAGGCGCTAAGGCTGGTGTTGATTTTTTACCTTTGTCTGTTGATTATCAGGAGAAATACGCTGCCGCAGGCCGTATCCCTGGAGGTTTTCTTCGTCGCGAGGCAAGATTATCTGATTATGAAGTTTTAATTTCACGTTTAGTAGATCGCGCTTTGCGCCCGATGTTCCCTGAAGATTATCACTCTGATACTCAGGTAATGATCTCATTGATCTCTTCTGATAAAAATATAATGCCAGACTGTTTAGCTGGTTTAGCTGCTTCGGCTGCTATTGCGGTTTCAGATATTCCGTTTAACGGACCAATCTCTGAAGTACGTGTAGCTAAAATTGATGGCAAACTGGTAATTAACCCTTACGTGAGCGATTTAGAGCGTGCATCATTGGAATTCCTTGTTGCAGGAACTGAAAAAGATATCGTAATGGTTGAGGGTGAGTGTGATGAAATTTCTGAAACTGAAATGGTTGAGGCCATTGAATTTGCTCATAAAGCAATCGTTATTCAGGTTCAGGCTCAAAAAGAACTTGCTGAACTTGTAGGCAAAACTGTAAAACGTGAGTATTCTCATGAAGACAGTAACCCTGAATTAAAAGAGCAGGTTTATGCTGCTACTTATGATAAAGTTTATGCTGTAGCTAAAAGCAACACTAGCAAAGGTGAGCGTGGTGATGCATTTGGTACGATCTTAATGGACTTCATAGCTACATTGGGAGAAGATATTGATGATGTAACCGGTTTCCTTGCTAAAAAATATTTCCACGATGTACAATATGATGCTATCCGTAACCTGGTTTTAGATGAAGGAATTCGTTTAGACGGTCGTGACGTACGTACAGTACGCCCAATCTGGAGTGAAATAGGTTACTTGCCTTCAGCTCACGGTTCTGCAGTATTTACACGTGGTGAAACACAATCATTAACTACCGTTACTTTAGGATCTAAAGATGATGAGCAAATGATTGATGGTGCGTTCATCAATGGATACAACAAATTCCTATTGCACTATAATTTCCCTGGCTTCTCAACTGGAGAGGTTCGTCCAAACAGAGGTGCTGGTCGTCGTGAAATTGGTCATGGTAACCTGGCTATGCGTTCTTTAAAGAAAGTATTGCCTGGATTGGAAGAAAATCCTTATACCATCCGTATCGTTTCTGATATCTTAGAATCTAATGGTTCTTCGTCAATGGCAACTGTTTGTGCTGGTACATTAGCACTTATGGATGCCGGTATTAAAATCAAAGCTCCGGTATCGGGTATTGCAATGGGTTTAATTACTGATGAGAAAACTGGTAAATATGCAATCCTTTCTGATATTTTAGGTGATGAAGATCATTTAGGTGATATGGACTTTAAAGTAACCGGTACTGAAAAAGGTATTGTTGCGTGTCAAATGGACTTAAAAATCAATGGCTTGAAATGGGAAGTGTTAACAAATGCTTTAATTCAGGCTAAAGAGGCTCGTTTGCATATCTTAAATGAGATGAAGAAAACAATTTCTGCACCTCGTGAAGATTATAAAGACCATGCTCCACGTATTGTTTCTTTAAGTATTGATAAAGAATTTATTGGTGCTGTAATAGGACCAGGCGGTAAAATTATTCAGGAAATGCAACGTGAAACTGGCGCTTCTATCTCTATCGAAGAGGTTGGAAACAAAGGTATCGTTGAAATCTTTGCTGATAACAAAGCTGCAATTGATGCTGCTGTTACCCGTATCAATGCAATAGCTGCTAAACCGGAAATAGGTGCAACTTACAGTGGTAAAGTAAAATCCATTATGCCATTTGGTGCATTTGTAGAGATTATGCCAGGTAAAGATGGTTTACTTCACATTTCTGAAATTGACTGGACTCGTTTAGAAACAATGGACGGTGTGTTTAAAGAAGGTGATAAAGTTGAAGTGAAACTTTTGGATGTTGATAAACAAGGTAAAATGAAACTTTCTAGAAAAGCTTTATTGCCTCGTCCACCAAAAGCAGAAGCTGCTCCCGCTGAAAATAAGCCGGCTTAATCCAAAGGTAGGTCTGTCAGCCGAGGGTAAATCCTTCGGTTTGTCAGTTTCTTATATACTCAAAACCCTGCAAATCGCGGGGTTTTTTGGTATAAGATGGGTTATTTCTTTATATTTACAATTGTGAACCAGCTATAAATTAAAAACACCTTTCTCATGAAACACCTTATTGCTCCCTCTTTACTTTCCGCTGATTTTGCTAACCTTCAACGTGATATTGAAATGGTTAATTCGAGTGAGGCAGACTGGTTTCATGTAGATGTGATGGATGGTGTGTTTGTACCAAATATATCTTTTGGTTTTCCAGTAATGGAAGCAATAAAAAGATATGCTACAAAGCCTTTGGATGTTCACCTTATGATTGTTAATCCTGATCAGTATATTGAGCGTTTTGCAGCTGCAGGCGCATCAGTAATAACGGTGCATTACGAAGCTTGTACACACTTGCATAGAACGATTCAGGCAATTCATGCCACTGGTTGCAAGGCGGGTGTTGCAATTAACCCTCATACTCCTGTGGGCTTACTTAAAGATGTTTTGGCAGACCTGGATCTGGTGCTTGTTATGTCAGTGAATCCGGGTTTTGGTGGCCAAAAGTTTATTCCTAATACGCTAAATAAACTAAGGGAGTTAAAAGCTATGGCCTCAGTTGTTAATCCTGATCTGCTCATAGAAGTTGATGGCGGGGTAGGGATAAAGAACCTGGCCGATCTGATTCAGGCGGGTGCAAGCGTTTTTGTCGCAGGAAATGCCATTTTTGCTGCTCCTTCTCCATCGGTCATGATCTCTGAATTAAAACAACTTGATGCACAATTGAAATCATCATAAGCTCACAGCTTTGTAACATAAATGTATAGACTCTGCCTGCTGCTCTCAGTTTTACTATTTGGTTTTACGTATGTAAATGCACAACCTCTTGTAAAAGTGTCAGGACTAATTACAGATGATCTGAAGAGCCCATTGTCTATGGTAACCATTAGCGTTGTTGGACAAAACCAGTCGACCGCATCTGATGACAAGGGGAGCTATAATATTTATTCAAGCACCACCTCTTTTACATTGAAATACAGTCTGTTAGGTTATAAATCTGTTTTGGTTGAGTTTAAATATGGTAAGGCCGGCAGGATTATTCAAAATGTTTCATTAACACGGAATATAAACGAACTGGAGCAGGTTACCATTACCACAAAACAAAATCAGCTTCGTAACAGCACCACTATTAATATTGCAGATATTGCTTCTATACCCTCAGTTTCGGGTAATTTTGAAGTGGTTCTTAAAACATTACCGGGGGTATCTACTAATAATGAATTGAGCGCTCAGTATAGCGTTAGGGGAGGTAATTTTGATGAAAACCTGGTATATGTAAATGATGTTGAAATTAGCCGGCCTGTGCTGATCAGAAATGGACAGCAGGAGGGTTTGAGTTTTATTAACAGTGATTTGTTAAGCTCTGCCAAGTTCTCTACAGGTGGCTTTGAATCCAGATATGGTGATAAATTATCATCAGTACTGGATGTGAAATATGATCGGCCGGATAGTAGTGAGGCCGTATTGAACCTTGGTATGCTGGGAGCCGGTTTTAGTTCTAAGATTTTAAACAAAAACAGCTATCTGCTTGCCGGATTGAGGTATAAGAATAATACAAGTATATTAAACAGACAAGATAATAAAGGGAGCTATGCGCCTAATTTTACCGATGCGCAATTGATTTATCATCATAATATTTCGTCTAAAATGAGTGTTGACTTTTTAGGGAGTTTTAATAGTGGGATCTTTAAATTAATACCCGAAAGCAGAGAAACCCAATTTGGAACATTAAGTACTGTGATGCGCTTGCAAACAGACTACAGCGGAAAGGAAATTGATGATTATCAGACAGCAGGAGGGGCCATAACCTTTGCCTTTTACCCTAAATCGAATCTGGTTATAAAGTGGATAAACAGTTATTTTAATACCCTTGAAAGAGAAAGAATAGGCATAGAGGGGAGATATGTGTTTGATGAGGTTAACAATACCTTTGCAGATGGAAACTTTGGCGCTGTTAGGATCAACAAAGGTGTAGGGAAGTATATCAATTATGCCCGCAATAACCTGGAGTCAGAAAACCTCAGTTCGGAGGTAAAGGTAGATCAGGATTATGAAAACCATACCTTTTCATTGGGCTTAAGGTTTGAGCGCAAGAAATATAACGATAATTTAAATGAATATAGTCTTATAGATTCGGCAGGATATATACAACAGGGAGGGTTAAATAATTTCTATCAGGACAACCTTATTAATGTTAGAAATGACCTGGCAATTCAATACTACAGCGCTTATATTCAGGATAGTTACACCTTGTCAGTCAACTCAACCCTTCAGCTTGGTGTAAGGGGTAATTATAATACTTTAAGTAAGCAATTTCTCCTTAGCCCCAGGTTGCTTTTGGCTTACAGGCCATCGAGCAATAATAAAATTTTCAGATTTACTGCCGGAGTATATCAGCAGGCTCCCGACTACAGGAGCATCAGGGATTTTAATGGAATTCTTAATTTAAATCAGCAGGCACAAAGGTCATACAATACATCGGCAGGTTTGGACTATGCATTTGATGGTCTGGGAACACGTCTAAAGTTTACTTCTGAGCTTTATTTTAAATATCAGGACAGGCTTATTCCTTATATGATGGATAATGTAAGGGTAAAGTATCTTGCCGGAGAGTTGGCAAAAGGCTATATCTATGGAGCAGACCTGAGCATTGGCGGTGAGTTTGTAAAGGATCTGGTGTCTTATTTCAGAATGTCTTTAATGAAGGCTAATCAGAATATCTTCAATGATGAGCGGGGTTATTTAAAAAGGCCAACAGATCAGAGAATTAATTTCTCAGTTTATTTTCAGGATAGATTGCTGAACAGCCCTACCTATAAAGTACATTTAAATATGATGTATGGTTCTAAATTGCCGGTAGGAGCACCTCTTACACGTCGTTATTCTGATAATTTTAATATCCCTGCTTATAAGCGTGTGGATATTGGATTTTCTAAAGATTTTTTAGACGATGCCGGACTAAAAAAACCGAGGTTACTGGATAAATATTTTAGTTCGTTTTCTGCTCATTTAGAGGTATTTAATTTGTTAAATATTAACAATACGGTTTCATATTTATGGCTTAAGGATGTAGATAACGTACAATATGCTATTCCTAATTATTTAACTGGCAGGCAACTAAATTTGAAATTGATTATAAAGTTCAAGAATTCGAAATAATAAATAATATAAAACTGTTACATTTACAAGCATTAAAAATCACTATAAAAATGAGACACAATTTCGGCGCAGGCCCCTGTATTTTACCTCAGGAAGTATTTAAGCAAGCAGCACAAGCAGTTCTAGATTTTAAGGATGGTTTATCCATTCTGGAGATCTCTCATCGCACATCTGAATTTGAAGGTGTGGTAGCAGAAACAGAAAAATTAGTTAAGGAATTATTAAATGTACCTTCCGGATATTCTGTTTTATTTTTACAAGGCGGTGCTAGTTTGCAGTTTGCAATGGTTCCAATGAACTTATTACCTGAAGGAAAAACTGCCAGTTATCTGGAAACAGGCGTTTGGGCAAACAAGGCTATTAAAGAAGTATCTACTTTTGGTAAAGCAAACATTGTTGCTTCTTCAAAAGAATCAAACTTTACCTTTATTCCTAAAGATTATAGTATTCCAGAAGACAGTGCTTATTTCCACTTCACTTCTAACAATACTATTTACGGAACAGAAATGTTCAGCGTACCTAAAACCAGTATCCCTGTAGTTTGCGATATGTCTTCGGATATCATGAGCAGGGTTATTGATGTTTCCCAATATGATTTGATCTATGCAGGAGCTCAAAAAAATATCGGTCCGGCTGGTTTAACAGTAGTAATTGTTAAAGATGAGATTTTAGGTAAATCAGGCAGAAAGGTACCTTCTATGCTTGACTATAAAGTGCATATCGATGGTGGTTCTATGTATAACACTCCTCCGGTATTTTCTATATATGTAGCGATGCTTAACTTAAGATGGTTAAAATCTAAAGGAGGCGTTGCTGAAATTGAAAAAGAAAATATAGCAAAAGCCAGAGCTTTATATACTGAGATTGACAGAAACCCTTTGTTTAAAGGAACTTGTGCTGTTGAAGATCGCTCTAGAATGAATGTTTGTTTTGTAATGGAAAACCCAGAGCTTGAAAAACCATTCTTGAAATATGCTGAAGAAAATGGAATTGAAGGTATTAAAGGACATAGAAGTGTTGGTGGTTTTAGAGCCTCTATATACAACGCGCTTCCAATTACAAGTGTTCATGCACTAGTTGAATTAATGCAGAATTTTGCTGAAAAACACACCAATTAAAATAAAAATTAATGATTAAGATACTTGCAAACGATGGGATAGATCCTATCGGTAAAGCGTTATTAGAAAAAGCGGGTTTTGTTGTTGATACTGAAACTGTTCCTCAGGATCAATTGGTTGAAGCTTTAAAAAACTATGATGGTATTACAGTTAGAAGTGCCACCAAATTACGTAAAGAATTGATTGATCAGGTACCTAACATTAAACTGATTGGCAGAGGCGGTGTAGGTATGGATAACATTGATGTTGAATATGCCCGCAGTAAGGGTGTTGCAGTGGTAAATACACCTGCAGCTTCTTCGTTATCTGTTGCTGAACTGGTATTTGCACATTTGTTTACCGGTATTCGTTTCTTACAGGATTCAAACAGAAAAATGCCTGTTGAAGGAGCTACTAAATTCAATGCTTTGAAAAAAGCATATGCTGGTGGTGTTGAGCTTCAAGGTAAAACCATGGGGATCATCGGTTTCGGTCGTATTGGCCGTGAAACTGCTAAGGTTGCTCTTAGGTTAGGTATGAACGTATTGGCTTATGACCTTTACCCTGCTGAAGGTACTTTGCCATTGACTTTCCAGGGTGGTGTTTCTGTTGAGATCCCTTTCAAAACAGTATCATTGGATGAGGTAATTGCAAACAGTGATTTCATTAGTTTACATACTCCATTCGCAGATAAACCTATTTTAGGTGCAGAAGAGTTTGCTAAAATGAAACAAGGTGTTGGTGTGGTGAACTGCTCAAGAGGCGGTACCATTGACGAGGAGGCATTAGTTGCTGCTTTAGACAGTGGTAAAGTATCTTTCGCTGGTTTAGATGTGTTTGATGACGAACCTACACCAAGGGCTTCTATTTTACAACATGCTAAAATCTCTTTAACCCCTCATATTGGAGCTGCTACAAATGAAGCGCAGGAACGTATAGGTGTTGAACTTGCTTCATTGATTATTGAGCATTTTAATAAGTAAGATTAGTGGTCAAAGCTATTTTTTTATATAGCTTTGACCATTATTCATAATCAAGTATGCCTCTTATAAAGCCTTTCTGCGCGCTTAAACCTGCAGTGGATTTGCAATCGCTGGTTGTAACCAGGCCGCTTGAGAATTATAGCACGGGTCAGGCAAGGCTAATTGCTTCAGAAAACAGGTGTACTTTTCTTCATCTGATTAATCCTGAACTCGATAATCCATATCTAAGGGGAACAAGGGAGGAGCTGGTTTATAAAAAGATCAGTGAGAATCTTGAAGGGTTCCTTGAACATCAATTTCTTATTAAGCAGGATAAACCTGCTATTTACATTTACCGAGTAAAACACAATGATCTGGTGCAAACAGGCATTTGGACACTTACTCATATTAAAGATTATTTGGAGGGGAGGATAAAGAAACATGAGTCGACCGTAGAGCGCAGGGAGAGGCTTCTGGCAGATTATCTGCAGCAAACCGGACTAGATGCTAACCCTGTATTAATTACCTACCACCCTGATCAGATTATTGATTCCATTACAGACAAATACACCGGGCTTAAAGCTGACCTTGATTTTACATTTGCGGATGGTACGACACATCAGGTATGGGCTGTTACTGATAATCCGGATCTGAATGACCTGGTTACTGCCTTTTATGATATTCCCTTTGCATACATTGCTGATGGCCACCATAGAGCAGCATCAATGGCAAAGATGGGTTTGCATAAGCAAGCTTTAAATAAAGAACGTCATACCGGAACTGAAGGGTATAACTATTTTACCTCAGTTTATATGAATACCAGAGAGGTTAAAATACTGGAATTTAACAGACTGGTTAGAGATCTTGGTGACCTGGAGCCTCAATTATTGATTGGGTTGTTAAAACAGTCGTTTTTAGTACAGGAGTCGCCAGATGTTGTTAAACCGAATCAATTACATAAGATTGGGATGTATTTTGATGAAAAATGGTATGTGCTTGAGCCAAAGAAAGAAATCTATGATGAAAATGACCCTGTTAATGCGCTTGATGTGAGTATTCTACAGAATCATATTCTTGCTCCTATATTAAATATAAAAGATCCCCGGACTGATGCCCGAATTACTTTTGAGGGTGGGAGAACTGCCATTTCTGAACTCCAGCTTAAGGTTGATAATGGCCTTTATGCGTTGGCTTTTACCTTGTTTCCTGTCTCGATAGATCAGGTCATTGCGGTGGCAGATGTGAATGGGGTAATGCCTCCAAAATCAACCTGGGTTGAACCGAAATTTCTGGTAGGGCTATTAACCAATTACTTTAATTAAGCGACTGGGTTAAAACCCAGTACTTATAGCCTAATATTGCCTTTTGAAACGTAGTTAGTTTTAACGGGTCTTTTTTATACAGACTTGGCAAAATTGCTTTATTTATTTTTACAAGAATTTTAAAGACTTTTTTCATCATGCTTTTTTAAGTTTTTTGTAGAATAAATAACACGCTACAAATAAAGTAAGCGCCAGAAACATAACTATATAATTCGTGATTTGTTTTTCTTTATTTGCAGCAGCAAAATCTTTTTTTAGCTGCAGGTTCTGATCTTGTAGCTTTTTTATTGATGTTTTGTAGTTCTCGATTCTATCGTTGGTACTGCTGGCTTCATTTTTAACACGCTTAACTTCTTCATCTTTGTAGTCCATGAGTATTTTAAGCTCTTTAAAGACATTGTTGTCGTTTAAAACTATCTGACGCAGTATTTCATTTGAATTTTTTATATCACCTTTAGTTTGCAGGCCAAATATTCCTGTTTTGGTATCCAAGCTTTGATCGTACTGGCCAAATTTGGCACTTCTTTCTTTAAGGAGCGCATTTACTTTTAGTCTTTGTGTTTGATAAGCACTTGTATCCGTCTGAAATGTTGCGGCTTGTAATGATGTGTTAATAAAGAAAATAATAAACAATACGTTTTTGATCATGTTTAAATGTTTTTAAGGGACAAGCAAACTCCATGCCTGATGGGAAATGCATTTTTAAGGATGAAATTCGATTCTGATAATGTCGTTAAGGTGTAAACCTAATAATCCGCTGGCCTTTCCTTTGTTAATGGCAATTTCAAGATGGTTACTGATTCCAAACAGACACAATTTTTCACCTTCAGGCACTTCATTATAATGCCAGCTCAACTGCGTAATGGTTTCACTTTTTCTGAAATACAAGGTGAAGTCGCGGTTACGCTGAATTTTTGTAAAAAGATCTTTTGTGATGTTGGTTATAACATTGCAGAAGGTGTCAATATAGATTACGCTGCCCCTAATGATGTCGCGTTCAATAACCGGATTTAACAACATTCTTTCTTCAATACTTTCTGTTGGTACACCGATGTCCCTAAGCTTCGCACCTTTGGCAAGCTGCGTTGCAGCTTTAACAAAAATATCAACCAGGGGAAAGTGAAGATATTTGAGGTCCTGCATAATATTTAACTCCACAATCTCTTCGGGCTTCTCGTTAAAAAGTAATGAGAAAATTCCGTTATCGGCACCTACAAAGAAATGATCTTTATGTCTTAGTGCAATATATTTTGTGTTTTCGCTAAATACAGAATCAATACCAATAAGGTGAACCGTGCCCTTGGGGAAGTAAGGGTATACGTTCTTTAAAACGAATGCAGCGTGGGAAATATTAAAAGATGGCACTTCATGAGTTACGTCAACAATGTTAGCTGTAGGCAGGATACTCAGGATACTACCCTTAAGGGCAGCCTGATAGAAATCTTTAGAACCTAAATCTGTTGTTAAAGTAATAATGGCCATTAAAAATTGAATATTTATTCTTAATCTTGCGTAGGTGGTAAAACGCGTACAAATATTCAACTTTTAAATCAAAATATACACTCCAATCTAAAAAACAATATTTTGAACGAACTAAAATTAACATTAGAATCGGTAGATCCGGTACAATTTTGGGGTGCTAATAACGAGCATTATGAGCTGGTTAAAAGTGCTTTTCCAAAATTAAAGATTGTGGCAAGAGGAAACGAAGTAAAGGTATTAGGTGACGAACAGGAACTTAAGGTTTTTGAAAAGAAGTATGGTCAACTGATTAGTCAGTTAGAGAAGTATAGCTCTTTAACTGCGAATGATGTAGAATCTATTTTGGTTTCAAAGAAAATACAGTCGGCCGACGAGCCCGCTGCTGAAAAAACCAGCAACGGGGGAGGTGGAGAAGTCATTGTGTTTGGTACCAATGGTTTAATGGTAAAAGCCAGGACCGCCAATCAGCGGAAGATGGTTGAGAGTATTAATAAAAATGATGTGCTCTTTGCTATCGGACCTGCCGGGACCGGAAAAACTTACACAGCCGTTGCCCTTGCAGTAAGAGCATTAAAAAACAAAGAAATCAAGCGTATCATCTTAACCAGACCTGCTGTTGAGGCAGGAGAGAATCTTGGGTTTTTACCCGGCGATTTGAAGGAAAAGGTTGATCCTTATTTACGCCCATTGTATGATGCACTGGACGATATGATCCCTGCCGAAAAACTTAAATTATATATTGAAAACAGGACTATCGAGATTGCCCCACTTGCTTTTATGCGTGGAAGGACACTTGATAACTGTTTTGTAATTTTGGATGAGGCACAGAACTCCACTGATTTACAATTGAAAATGTTTTTGACCCGTATGGGGCCATCAGCAAAATTCATTGTAACGGGCGATATAACTCAAATAGATTTACCGAAAAAGCAGATGTCGGGTTTACATAACGCGCTGCGTATTCTTGAAGATATACCAGGTATTGATATTATTTATTTAACAGGTGAAGATGTGGTAAGACACAAACTGGTTAAAAGAATATTGAAAGCCTATGGTGATATTCAGTAATTTTAAATAAACAATAAAAGCTTTTTAGCACATAGCATGACAGCAATTAAAGAAACAAATTTTAGCTTCCCTAAGCAGACAAATTTTTACAAAGGAAAAGTGAGAGATGTTTATACCATTAACAACCAATTTATGGCAATGGTAGTAACAGACAGGATATCTGCATTTGATGTGGTTTTACCTGAGGCAATACCTTTTAAAGGACAAGTATTGAACCAGATAGCGGCTAAATTTTTAGGTGCAACAAAAGACATTGTTCCGAACTGGGTTATTGATGTACCTGATGAAATGGTTACCATCGGACGTATTTGTGAGCCATTTAAAGTGGAAATGGTAATTAGAGGTTATTTAGCAGGGCATGCCTGGAGAGAATACAGCGCCGGGAAACGCAGTGTTTGCGGAGTAGCTTTGCCAGATGGTTTAAAGGAAAATGATAAATTACCTAACCCAATTATAACGCCTACAACTAAAGCCTCTGTGGGGCATGATGAGGATATTTCTAAAGAAGATATTTTAGCCAAAGGCATCGTGTCTGTTGCAGATTATACCCATCTTGAAAATTATACTTATGCATTGTACGAGCGTGGTACCCAAATGGCTGCTGAGCGAGGTCTTATCCTTGTAGATACTAAATATGAATTCGGTAAAGTTGGCTCAGATATTTATTTAATTGATGAGATTCATACGCCAGATTCTTCTCGTTATTTTTATGCAGAAGGTTATGCAGACAGACAAGATAGGAATGAACCACAGAAACAGTTGTCTAAGGAATTTGTAAGGAAATGGCTAATAGAAAATGGATTTCAGGGTAAGGATGGGCAAACCATTCCGGTGATGTCTGCTGAAATTGTGAACTCTATATCTGATCGTTATATTGAGCTTTATGAACAAATAACGGGAGATCAGTTTGTGAAAAATGAGACAGCTGATGTGGTAAGCAGGATAGAAAAAAATGTGGCTGATTCTATAAGTAAACTCTTATCGGCGTAGGCATCTAATCTACTTCAATAATTAAATAAATCAGAGAATTTTAACTACATTCGTAATCAAACTAAATAAATCAATATCATGAAATTTTCAGTAGATAAGCATGAAAAGTATGTTGTTTTGAAGCTTAATGAATCTAAGTTTACGAACGATAATACACCGAAATTGAAATCTGAATTCATCTTATTGAATACAGAGGGGTATCGTAATATCGTATTAGACTTATCGGCTATAAAGCAATGTGATGATTCTCAGGATCTGAGCAGTTTGCTTGTTGGAGACAGACTTTGTAAGAAATCTAATGGCCTGTTTATTGTAACAGGAATAAATGAGGTTGTGGCTAAAATATTGGAAATGTCCAATTTAGACCAATCGCTAACAATTGTGTCAAAACTTGATGAAGCAACTGATCTAATCTTTATGGAAGAAATAGAAAAAGAGTTGTTGGGAAGCGTAGATAAAGATTAATGAAATTTGAGGTTACTATTTTAGGGAGCAGCTCTGCCACGCCCGTATATAATAGAAATCCTACAGCACAGCTTTTAAATTGCAATGAGAAGTTTTATTTGATCGACTGTGGTGAGGGTACTCAGCAGCAGTTGATCAAATATGGCTTTAAAGCGAGCAAGATAGATTATGTGTTTATAAGCCATTTACATGGCGACCATTATTTTGGTTTAATAGGTTTGCTTTCCAGTCTGCACTTAAACGGACGTGTTAAGCCTATTAAGATATTTGCGCCGGAACCTTTACAGGAAATACTGGCCCTTCAGTTTAAATATTCAGAAACGGTAATTAGGTATCCGATTGAATTTGTGGTCACTCAGGCAACTGAATCTGTTCAGATTTTTGAAAATGCTGATCTGGTTGTTGATAGCTTTGTTTTAAATCATAGAATTCCATGCACGGGATTTAAGTTTACCCAAAAGAAACGACTGCGTAAGCTCATTGTTGAAAAATTGGAGGAAGAGCAGATCGATATTGAGTATTATCCTTTGTTAAAAAGAGGTGTTGATCTTAATTTACCTGATGGCAGAGTTATCCTGAATAAGGATTATACTACCGACTCTGATACCCCTAAAAAATATGGGTATTGTTCTGATACATTGTTTGATGAAACATATTTTAACAACATTGCAGATTGTGATTTGCTGTATCACGAGGCTACATTCTTACATGAAATGCTAGACCGCGCAAATATAACACATCATACGACGGCTTTACAGGCCGGTGAGATAGCCAAAATGACCGGGGCTGCAAAATTGCTTATCGGTCACTTTTCATCAAGATACAAGACGTTGCAACCTCTTTTGGATGAAGCAAAATCTGTTTTTGAAAACACTGAACTTGCAATAGAAGGTAATACTTATATTATTTGATTACTTATCCTTTTTACCCCCACCAAATATGGAGAAGTGAACATAACGTTTTGGGTTTGCTTTCAGATCTATCATCAGGTTATCAAGGCTTTTAGACGCATTGTTTAGATTGTCGTACATTTTTGTATCGTTAACTAACAGGCCTAGTGTTCCTTCACCATTATTGATTTTACCTACTATAGTTTGAAGATCTGCAACAGCTTTATTTGCATTATCTATTGTTTGTTTGAAATTAGCTGCAGCTACCTGATCAGTAATCGAATTGATATTGTTCAAAATGGCAGATATTTTGGCGTTGTTCTGCTTTAGATTGCCTGAAATTGCTTCTACATTGGCAAGAATTGCAGATATGCGGGTGCCTTCTGAACCAACTAGATTATCAACCTTTTTAGAGGTAGATTCTAAAGAAGAAAGGGTAGAGGCTATGCTGTTAAAGCTTTTGTCAACATTCTTTTGGAAATTTGGATTCAAGATGGAATTCACACTTGTTAGAATGGAGTCCATTTTTCCAATAATTAACTCAGCTTTTTTCTGAACTGGTTGTACCGTTTCAAGAATTCCTTTTTGAACGTTTGCATTCAATGTGTCACCATCCTGAGCAAAATCATTACCAGTACCCAGCGCCATTACAATTGCTTTACTTCCTAAAAGGTCGGTGCTTTCAAGCTTGGCAATACTATTTCTTGGGATCTCGTATTTGCCCTTGATTTTAAGCGTGGCAACAATTGAGCCGTCTGTTTGTAATTCCAGTTTATCTACACGGCCAATTTGATAGCCATTAATTAAAACCGGTTTGGATACCGCCAGACCATCAACACGCGAATATTTTGCATATAAAACAGTTTCACTTGAAAAAATGGCATTCCCCTTTAAAAAATTATATCCTATAATTAACAGGGCTATAGAAAAGGCAGCTAGTATGCCTACTTTGGTTTCGTTTGCTATCTTCATTCAGTGTATGTTCTTGGTATGTATTTACTTAATTTGTTTCGGTTTCCTTTTTGTAAGTTTTTATTGCCTTGAAAATTGAATTAACAATTTCTTCTTGTCCATGCGCTGAATTCATGTATTCTTCTTCGGTAGGGTTAGAAATAAATCCAATTTCTGTTAGTACCGCCGGCATTCCGCATCTTTGAAGAATTAAGAGTCCTTGTTCCTTAATCCCCCTGTTTACTCTATTGTCATCGTTGGTATAATTGTGCTGAATTAATTTAGCTAATTTCAGACTCTTATCCCTAAATATATTTTTGAACAAAGATAGTATAATAAATGTTTCAGGATCATTAGGATCGTAGCCATTATAATTTTGCTTATAATTCTTTTCGAGCTTGATGTCCTCATTTTCCCTAATGGCGGCATCTTGCTCATTTAAGCGGTGAGAACCTGCAACAAATGTTTCAGTGCCACTTGTAGATTTATTCTTTACATACGAATATTTAGGGGTCTTTTTGCCTCTTCTGTTTTTTGTATAACCGGTAACCACCCTTTTATCAGGCATTGAGTTACAGTGAATAGAAATGAAAAGATCGGCTTTATTGTCATTTGCAAGGGCAGCTCTTTTATAAAAATCTACATCAACATCTGTTTTTCTGGTATAAAGGATTTTTACTCCGGGTAATTCTTCTTCGAGCTTTTTGCCTAGCTTTAAAGCTACTTTTAGCGCTACATTTTTTTCCAATGAAAAACTTCCTCTGGCACCAGGCTTCGTTCCGCCATGTCCGGCATCAATAACAATAGTTTTAACTTTATAAGTTTGGGAAAATACTAGTTGTGAACTAAATAAACATAGTAATAATAACAGGGCTGCATTTTTCTTTACACTCATCTAATAATAGTTATTGATTCAATTATTTATCCTTCTATGCTTTTCTTGTAGTTTTCAATAGCCTTTAACAGACAATTGGTTATTTCAGTTTGTCCGGCCTCAGAATTCATATAGTCTTCTTCATCAGGGTTACTTATGAAACCAATTTCGGTTAATATGGCAGGCATACCTGCACGAGCTAAAACTGCGAGACTTTTTTCCTGAACACCACGATCGATGCGGCCAACATTAATGTATTGATCTTGTACCAGTTTAGCCAGTTTTAAACTTTGGGTTCTGAAAGTATTTTTCATTAGAGAAAGTATAATGAAATTTTCAGGATTGTTCGGGTCGAAGCCTTCGTAATTTTCCTTGTAGTTTTCCTCTAAGAATATGGATGCATTTTCTCTTTTAATAGCTTCGTCTTGTTCATTTACGCGTCCCATACCTGAAACAAATGTTTCGACTCCTCTTGTAGATGTGCTTTTTCTGCTAACTGTGCTTGTTATTGGAACTCTTTTCCCCCTGCTGTTTTTTCTATACCCTGTGACTACAGTTGACCTGTATACCGGCATATCATTGCAGTGAATTGAAATGAAAAGATCTGCTTTTGCATTATTTGCGATAGCAATACGCTCATAAAGAGGAATAAAAACATCCTCAGTTCTTGTGTAAATTACTTTTACATCCTTCATATTCGCTTCAATGGCAGCACCCAGGTGTAATGCTGTTTTAAGGGCTACATCTTTTTCAGTAGAGTAGAGCCCTCTTGTACTGCCATCTTTGCCACCATGTCCGGCGTCAATAACAATAGTTTTTATTTTATATTCTTGCGTAAATGCCTGATAATTAGATATAGTAATAATAACTGCAGAAATAAATACAATCAAAATCGCATTTGGTCTGAGCAATGGTATATTTTTCATTAATTTTGAACGTTTTGGATTAAACATTAATGCAAAAATAACATTCACACACGAATTTGAAACTTTTACGGTACATCATTTTTTTAAACTTCATTGTTTTATTAACATCTGTTGGTAATCGAGCCCTTGCTTTGAATAATTTTTCATGGCAGCAAGTAATTAAACAAGCAGACACCACTAAGAAAGGTAACGCACAAACTGCGCCAAAAGATACGACTGCCAGTGAGAAAATAGAATACTCTGCTCAAGATTCCAGTTTTGTGGATAAAGAGAAGGAAATGGTTTACCTATATGGGAAAGCCAGGGTTAAGTACCAGGATTTCGAACTTGATGCCGATTATATTACTTACAATTCAAAAACCAAGCAGATTTATGCCAGTGGAAGAACTGATGCTAAGGGAAAGTATGTCGGCAGGCCTATTGTTAAAATGACCGGGCAATCCACATCGCTTGCAGACTCACTGTTTTATAATACAGAAACCAGTGTTGGCCGTATATGGGGAGTATATACGGAGCAGGAGGGAGGATTCTTTACAGGAGGTAAAGCAAAGAAGCAACCGGATGATGAAATTCATAGTAAAGGCCAGACCTATAGTACCTGTAACCTACCACATCCGCACTTTGGTATTTATATTACAAAGGGAATTGTTACCGAAAATCAGATTATTACCGGCCCTGTATATTTAAAAATAGAGGACATTCCTTTACCTATTGGTTTACCCTTTGCATTTTTTCCCAAGCCTAACAAGAAATCCTCTGGGGTCATTCTGCCCAGTCCTGGTGAAGATTATACAAGAGGTTTTTTTCTGCGGGATGGGGGCTATTACCTTGGTCTAAACGATTACTGGGATGCAAAAATGCTGGCTACAATTTATACCAGAGGTTCATACGAAGGCTCATTACTCTCTAATTATACGAAAAGATATAAGTATAACGGTAATATAAACTTCCGATATTCAAATTCAAGGTATGGTCTGGAAGGTACACCTGAATATACACCAAGAAAGGATTTTAACCTGCAGTGGACGCACAGTCAGAATGCAAATGCAAAACCGGGGACAACATTTTCTGCCTCGGTAGATGCCGGTACAAGTTCCTTTAATCAAAACACAGCCGGGGGAGCCAGTTATGATTATAATCAGTTTACTAAAAATACTTTAAGGTCATCCGTGTCTTATGGCCGGGTTTTTGGCAACGGAATAACCCTTGGTATTGCGGCAGATGGTTCTCAGGAAACACAAAATAAGTCTGTAAGCCTACGCTTACCCGATATCAGTTTAAGTGTCCCAACCTTTAATCCATTTGATTCAAAAGATAGGCTAGGAGAACAAAAGTGGTATCAAAAGATAACCGTTGGTTATAGCATGCAGGCTAGTAATACCATTACAACAACGGAAGATCAGTTATTTAAAAGAGAGTCGCTTAATAAATTTAAAAATGGGGTTAGTCACCAGATCCCAGTAAATATGGCCTTTAATATAGCGGATTATTTTAATTTCAATACAGGGGTATCCTATACCGAGAGGTGGCAATTTCAAACGGTACGTAAATCTTATTTAAAGGTTCTAAATAGCGGTGATCAGGAGATAATTGACACGGTTGCAGGTTTTAAACGCAATGGTGAGTATAGCTTAAACATGGGCGTATCTACAAAGATTTATAGTACGGCTCAGTTTAATAAGTTTGGTAACTTCAAAGCATTGAGGCATGTGATGACCCCTCAGGTAAGTTTTAGCTACAGACCAGATTTTTCGGATGTAGCTAAAGGATATTATAAACTCGCTTACTATACTGACGGAACTCCAAAAATTGGATCGGACGGACAGCAGCAAAAATATTCAATCTTTGAAGGCTCACCTTATGGCTTTCCGGGAGCTGGTCGCTCTGCTTCAATTTCATTCAGTTTAGACAATACGGTTGAAGCAAAGGTGCTTACTCCAAATGATACTACAGGAAAAGGCAATAAAAAAATTCCTATTATCCAGGGTTTAAGTATTAGCGGTTCATACAATTTTCTGGCCCCAAGCTTTAAACTATCGACCCTTGGATTTAGCGGGCGTTCGCAGTTTACAGATAAGTTAGGCGTAAATTATTATGGTACTTTAGATCCGTATAGATATACGGATACTGTAGATGTTTTGACTGGAAAGGTGAGCAGGAAACTAATCGATGACTACGTATGGAATGTGGGTAAACTGCCTCGTCTAACTAATTTTGGTTTCTCCTTTAATTATAGTTTAAATCCTGAGGCTTTAAAAAAGAAGAATGAAAACGAACAGAATTTAAAGGATAAAGCTGCAAAGACAGGTATGACACCAGAGCAGTCGGAGGAACTTGCCAAAGTAAGCAGGGACCCTAATGCATTTGTGGATTTTAAAATTCCGTGGAACTTTGCCTTTAGCTATACTTTTAATTACAATACAGACAGGGTTGGTCAAAATTCAACGATCACCAATACTTTGAATTTTAATGGTGATGCCAATATCACCCCGAAATGGAAAGTCCAGTTTAATTCTGGTTGGGATTTTAAGGCGAGTACCTTCTCGCAAACCTCTTTAGCTATATATCGAGATTTACATTGCTGGGATATGAGCTTTAGCTGGATTCCTTTTGGTGCTTATCAGTTTTATTCTGTGGACATCAAAGTAAAAGCATCAGTGCTTCAGGATTTAAAACTGAGCAAGAGAAAGAATTACTATACCCGATTCTAATATTTGAATTTATGCTAGCTGAAATAATAACGATAGGAGATGAGATTCTTATTGGTCAGATTGTAGATACCAATTCTGCCTGGATGGCCAAAGAACTTAATCTGATAGGAATTAAGGTAAAACAAATTACCTCAGTATCTGACGATGCTGATCATATATCTGAAGCTTTAGCACTTGCTGAAAAAAGAGCAAAAGTGATTCTGATTACCGGTGGGCTAGGCCCCACTAAAGATGATATTACAAAAATAACCCTCGCCAAATATTTTAATATGGGGTTTAGGAGGGATGAGGATACATTGGCGCACATTACTGAGATCTTTAAGCGGCATAACAGGCCAATGATCGAATCTAATATAAAACAGGCCGATGTTCCGGAAGGTTGTACGGTTATCAAAAATGAGAACGGGACAGCGCCTTGTATGTGGTTTGAGCATAATGGGAACATCATTGTATCTATGCCAGGTGTTCCATTTGAAATGATGTACCTGATGCAGGAACAGATTCTGCCTCGTTTAAAGGGAGCATTTAAACTTCCATTCATTGTTCATAAAACCATACTTACCGCTAATATAGGAGAGTCATTTTTAGCTGCTGAAATTGAGGATATTGAAAATAGCTTACCTGAGCATATTAAACTTGCATACCTGCCAAGACTAGGTCAGGTACGTTTAAGACTGAGCAGCACAGGAACTAATGAAGCAATACTGAAAAATGAGGTAGAAATTTATGCTCAGCAGATTATTGCTAAAGTAAAGAAAAACGTTGTTGTGGAAGAGGATATTGCCCTTGAAAAGGCAATTCTAAATATAATGGATGAGAGAAAGCTTACGCTTTCGACCGCCGAAAGTTGCACCGGTGGTTATATTGCCCACTTGATTACACAACATCCAGGATGTTCATCTGTTTATGTTGGAGGGGCAGTCGTCTATTCTTATGAACTTAAGGAATCCGTTTTGGGTGTTAGCCCTAAAACCTTAAATAATTACGGTGCAGTGAGCGAACAGACCGTAAAAGAAATGGCTCAGGGAGCAATAGATCATTTTAAAACAGATTATGCTGTAGCGGTAAGTGGAATTGCTGGTCCGGATGGTGGTATGCCTGGTAAACCCGTTGGTACAGTGTGGATTGCGGTAGCGAGTAGTAAGCGTGTTGTGGCAAGGGTTTATAGTTTTGGAAATAAAAGAGCGCAAAACATAGAACGTTCAGCCATAGCAGCTTTGACCATGATTTTGAATGAACTTAACCAATATGGGGATTAAGTGTTCAAAATACTTTACTTTTGCATCCGATATCAATCATGAAATAAAAAATGGCTCAATACGAATTATTGTTACCTAAAATGGGGGAAAGTGTTGCAGAAGCAACCATCATTAAATGGGTTAAACAGCCCGGGGATATGATAGAGATGGATGATACGGTTCTGGAAATTGCTACAGATAAGGTTGATTCTGAAGTTCCATCACCAATAGCAGGTAAGCTAATTAAACAGTTGTTCAAGGAAGATGAAATTGTGCAGGTAGGTACTGTAATTGCGATTATTGAAACTGATTCTGATGCTGCTGAGCATGTTGCAGTTACCATACCTGCGGCAGAACAGTCTATTGTTGAAAGCATTCCCGGAACAGAACAATTGGCATCAAATGATGCCAGAGGCGCTGCGAAAGAAGATAGTGGTTCTGATCGTTTTTATTCTCCTTTAGTGAAAAATATAGCTGCTCAGGAAAATATTGCGATAAGTGAATTAGATGCTATATCTGGTACTGGTGCTGATGGACGTTTGACTAAGGATGACTTGTTAAATTATATTCAAAATAAAAAAGGGGGAGCACCTTCAATAGCTCCTGCTCCACAAGCAGCTAAAACTGAAACATCTGTTAAAGAAGAAACTGTTAAACCTGCATCTGTATCTCAGCCATTGACAAGTGTAAGTGGTGGTGATGAGATTATCGAGATGGATAGGATGCGTAAATTAATTGCCGAACATATGGTAATGAGTAAGCACACTTCGGCTCACGTAACATCATTTGTTGAAGCAGATGTGACTAATCTGGTCCTGTGGCGTGATAAGGTGAAGGGAAACTTTGAAAAACGCGAGAATGAGAAGATTACTTTTACTCCATTATTTATAGAAGCTGTTGCCAAGGCAATAAAAGATTATCCAATGATCAACGTTTCAGTAAATGGAAACCAGATTATTAAAAAGAGAGATATTAACATCGGCATGGCCGCTGCTTTACCTAGTGGGAACCTGATTGTTCCTGTTATTAAAAATGCAGATCAGTTTAATTTGGTTGGATTAACTAAATCGGTAAACGATTTGGCGAAAAGAGCACGTATTTCTAAGCTTAAGCCTGATGAAACGCAAAATGGAACGTTTACACTGACTAATGTAGGTTCTTTTGGTAATGTAATGGGTACACCTATTATTAATCAACCACAGGTCGCCATTTTAGCCGTAGGCGCAATTAAAAAGAAACCAGCAGTATTAGAAACAGAATTTGGCGATGTAATCGCTATACGCCATATGATGTTCCTTTCGCTTTCCTATGACCATAGAGTTGTAGATGGAGCGTTGGGTGGATCTTTTGTAAGAAGAGTAGCTGATTATCTTGAAAATTGGGATTTGAACAGAGAAATATAAAATAACATAAAGCAAAAGGCCCCGAATGGGGCCTTTTCACTATCAAAACAAAGCAAAAATAATAACTAGTTAAATATCACTTCCTCTTCAGAAACCTTTAAGATTTGCTGTTCGGTGTAAGTGTACCTACCAGTATGAGCAATAAAAACATCCTTTTGCTCAAGAAGGTCGCGGTTAGCCAATAAAGTTTTCAGGCTTACATTTCCAATTACATATTTGTAATCATTACGGGAGAACCGCTCAATAATATTATCTATCTGCAGCTTTTCCAATGTATACTCATGGGTATAGCGCAAATAAACTTCAATGTTTACATTGTCGGTATGAACTAACCCATTGTGTTGATGGTATTTTTTATACTCATAACGATAATCATATCTTAGTGCAGCTATATCTGATAAAACAGCTGCTCCTGTAGGGTGACCACCTGCACCTTTTCCAAAGAAGAATTGCTTATCAGCAAAGGCGGCCTGAACAGTTACACCGTTGTATTCGTTTTCTACATTGAACAGAAAATCATCAGATTTTACAAACTTTGGCAATACATAAGTAATGATTTGCTTGGTGCTTATTTTACGCGCAGTAGGTACAAGTTTAATTCTAAAGTTCTTCTCTCTGGCGTACTTAATGTCATGCTCTGATAAGTTCTGAATGCCAACATTAAGTATCTTATCAGGATCAATAAATAACCCGTAAGCATGTGCAGTTGCAATAGCCAATTTAAATTTAGGATCATAACCTCCAACATCCAGAATAGGATTAGATTCAGCAAAACCAAGATCTTGCGCCTGCTTTAATGCCACGCCATATTCAAGATTTTCATTAAATATTTTAGATAGAATGTAGTTAGATGAACCGTTGAATATTCCACTTATACCGTGCAGTAATTCATTGTCGTAATATTCTTCCAGATTACGGATGATAGGTATACTGCCGCAAACTGCACCTTCATATAATAGAGATGCATTATGTTTTTCTTGCAATTCAACCAGTTCGGCCAGATGAGTAGCAATCATTTTTTTATTGGCAGAAACTACATTTTTACCGCTGATTAATGCTCTTTTAACGATGTTGTAGGCAATCTCTGCGTCATCAATTAACTCAACTACAGTGTTAATTTCACTATTGTCTAATATTTCGTCATGATTTGTGGTGAAAAGATGTGCCTCAAGGCTACGTTTTTTCTCAGGATTTTTAATAGCTATTTTAACGATCTCAAGGTTTAGGTCCTGACCGCGAATAATATCATGCAATCCTTGTCCAACAACTCCAAAACCAAATAAGCCGATCTTAAGTTTCTTACTCATCTAAATACTATGCTGTTTTATGTAATTTAATTATTTTCTTATTTGCACTTTCTTTTAAGAATGTGCCAATTATGTTGGTTAATATGTCTGTCTCAATTAAAAAACCATCGTGGCCATAAGCAGAGCTAATACTTTTGAGTGCTGCTCCTGGAATATGCTTCGCTAAAAACTCTTGTTCACAAAGCGGGAACAGAACATCGTTTTCAATTCCTATTACCAGCGTATTCGCTTTAACTAATGCTAAGGCATCAACAATACTTTTTCTGCTTCGGCCAACATTATGGCTGTCCATTGCTTTACTCAAGTACCAATAGCTGTAGGCATTAAAACGTTTACACAGTTTTTCGCCCTGATAATTCTGGTAAGAGGCGGCTCGGAATGAACCTGTTTTGTCATTTACACTTTCTAATTGAGTAGCTGAATATGCTTCATAAGTGCGATAAGATAATAAAGCAATGCTTCTTGCGGCTTTTAAACCTTTTAAGCCACCATCTGGCTGCTGTGCATAAAATGTACGATCAGTGCTGATTGCTAAACGCTGACTCTCGTTAAATGCAATTCCCCATGGTGAGTGTACTGCATTTGTAGCTACAAGAATTAGATTGTCTACGCTCTTGCTATCTGTAATGGCCCATTCCAATGCTTGTTGCCCGCCTAAAGAACCGCCAATTAATACTTTAAGGTGTTGAATGCCAAGATATGATGCAAGCAAGCGGTGAGCAGCGACCAAATCTCTGATGGTAAATTCTGGAAAAGCAAGGTAATACGGTTGCCCTGTTACCGGATTTATACTTAATGGATTGGTTGTACCGTAATTAGACCCTAATACATTTGCACAGATGATAAAGTGTTCCTCAGGGTTAAACAGGTCGTTATTGCCGAAAAGTCCTTTCCACCAGTCTAAAACATCAGCATTGGCTGTAAGCGCATGGCATACCCAGATCACATTATCTTTCTTTGCATTTAGTTTGCCATAAGTTTGATAAGCAATCTCTAATTTGCGTAGTTTTTTCCCGTTCTCTAGCTTAAATAACTTTGTATGCGTATATGTGGCAGTAGTGCTCATTCTTTAGATCTTGTAGCGTTTTATTTTATTTGTTGATAGCAGCAAAGGCTTGTTCAAAATCAGCCTTAATGTCGTCTATGTGTTCAATTCCTACAGAAACACGTAGCTGGCTGGCTGTAATGCCTGCAGCAATTTGTTCCTCGTCACTTAGTTGTTGATGCGTAGTTGCTGAAGGTTGTATGATAAGGGTTTTTGCATCACCCAGGTTTGCAAGGTGGCTAACAAGTTTAAGATTGTCGACCAATGCCGTTGCTTTTTCTTTATCACCATGTAGTTCAAAAGATAGCACTGCACCGAATCCATTCTTTAAATACTTTTTGGCGTTAGCATGATATGGACTGCTTTCAAGTCCGGGATAGTTTACGCTCTTCACAGCATCATGGCTTTCTAACCAGGTCGCCAGTGCAAGTGTGTTATCTACGTGACGTTGCACGCGAAGTGATAAAGTTTCTAATCCCTGAATTAAAAGGAAAGAGTTGAAAGGAGAGATGGCCGGGCCAAAATCTCTTAACCCTTCAACGCGGGCACGAATAATGAATTGAATATTTCCAAAAGGACCACCAATTCCAAAAACATCATTAAAAATTAAACCATGATATCCTTCTGATGGCTCGGTAAATTGAGGGAATTTGCCATTTCCCCAGTTGTAATTTCCACCATCTACTATTACCCCGCCAATACTGGTGCCATGTCCGCCAATCCATTTGGTAGCAGATTGCACAACAACATGGGCCCCGTGTTCTAAAGGTTTAAACAGATAACCAGCTGCGCCAAAAGTATTATCTACTATTAACGGTAAATCGTGCCTGTTGGCAATGGCAGATAATTTTTCGAAATCGGCAATACTGAAAGCTGGATTACCAATGGTTTCTAAATATATAGCTTTAGTATTTGCATCGATTTTTGATTCAAAATCGTTGGCATCATCGCCATTAGCAAACCTAACCTCAATACCAAGACGTTTAAAGCTTACTTTGAACTGATTATATGATCCGCCATATAAATGAGATGAGGATACAAAATTGTCACCTGCCTGTAGGATATTATTTAATGCAATAAATTGAGCCGCCTGTCCCGAAGCTACGGCTAAAGCAGCCACACCGCCTTCAAGTGCTGCTATTCTTTTTTCGAAAACATCAGTTGTCGGATTCATGATCCTGGTGTAAATGTTTCCGAATTCCTTTAGCGCAAATAAGTTTGCACCATGTTCGGAGTTCTTAAAACCGTAAGAGGTAGTTTGGTATATCGGAACAGCTCTTGATCCTGTAGTAGGATCAATTTCCTGACCTGCATGTACTTGTAATGTTTCGAATTTATGTGATGTTGACATGTTATATTTAGTTTTAAGTGGTTCCTGTTATGTTTTTGAGTCGATACGTTGCGGAGATTTTAGCTTCGGAAACGTATACCGTTGTTAAGCGTACCCCTGCAAGGGGCCTTCCGTATGAATGTGAAATGCAAAAGGAAGATTTGTAAATTATAGTATGCAACAGCACATGCAATTAGCCTGCTGAGGATAACAATAATTAAACAGATTTGAAGTAATGCTTACAGTTTTCATTTTGTTTCAATTTATCTTTCCAAACGACACCATGTCTTTTGGTCAGGAATTGGCACCTTCTCCATCTTGGGAGGGTTGCCAGTGGGTCAAAGAGCCTGTCTCTCGCCACTTCTTTATAAATCAAACCTTTTTATTAAGGAAGGTTGACTTGGTTAGCTTTCGCTAAATGATATTGCAAATGTAGATTTAAGTTAATAAATATCCAAAATTATATTTTGGATATTTATTAACTTGTTGTATTACAGTGTTGTAAATTAATTTTTTGATGGGGTTGCTTGATTTTATCCTGCAAGTGCCTGATCTAAATCTGCTATTAGATCATCTATATGCTCAAGCCCAACAGATATCCGAATTAAATTTTGTGGGGTTTTGGTGTCAGGTCCTTCAACAGATGCACGGTGTTCTATTAAACTTTCAACTCCACCTAAACTTGTAGCCTGCGCAAAGACTTTAACTTTATTAACCACTTTTCTGGCTTCATCAGATCCACCTTTAACTAACACCGATAACATTCCTCCATAGCCATTCATTTGCCTTTTTGCGATGTCGTACTGAGGGTGGGTTATTAATCCCGGATAATAAACTCTTTCAATAGCAGGGTGTTTTTCTAGATGTAATGCTAAAGCCAATCCATTAGTACAATGGCCGCGCATGCGGTATGCCAATGTTTTGATACTTCTTATTAACAGAAAACAATCGAAAGGAGAGGGTACTGCTCCACCAACTTGCTGTATGTTTCTGATCTTTTCCCAAAATTCATTTTTTTCTGCCGTGATAAGTACCCCACCCAGAACATCACTATGGCCACCAATATATTTTGTGGAAGAGTGCATTACAATATCCGCCCCAAAATCAATAGGGTTTTGTAAGCATGGCGAAGCAAAAGTGCTGTCGCATGCAAGAATAAGGTTGTTCTCCTTGGCGATTTTGGAAACCCCGGCAATATCTGTAATTTTTAATAATGGATTAGAAGGGGTTTCTATCCATATCAATACAGTATTCTTCTTAATGAATTTTGCTATGTTATCAAGGTTCGTAAGATCTATAAAATCAATTTCAAGAGTATCTTTAAAAATGGTCTGCAGTTGTTTTTTAAAACCCCAGTACATGTCGTCAGGAGCAATGATATGGCTTCCTGGTTTTAAAGCCTGAAAAACTGCCATTCCAGCCGTATTTCCTGAAGAAAACGCACAGGCTTCTACACCTTTTTCTAATTCTGAAAGCGCATTTTCCAGTGCTGATCTATTTGGATTACTTACTCTGCTATACATATGTCCACCAGAGTAGCCACCATCTTCATCTCTCAGGAATGTGGTAGATAGATTTATAGGAGGTGTAACATCATTAGTGCTGACTTTATATAAATTTCCAGCATGTATTGCAAGTGTTTCTGGCTTCATTATTACGGGGTTAAAAGTTAAGATTGGGCATAAGATGTAACAAAGTTAAGGGTATAATGTTATTCGCCTTAAGTTTTGGCAAGATTTATGTAATTGAATTATCAAATTAAAGAAGAATATGAAAAGAATATTACTGATAGCAGCCATTTTATGCAGTTCGTTAATGGTTTTGCAAAGTTGTTCGCCTAAAGGTGGTGCAACTCAAAGTTTAAAGAAAGGTAATGTAACTGGTAATTGGGTTTTAAATGATATTACATTTGAAGGCTTGCCGCAATCAGCAGTAAAATCATTGTTTGATGAAGGTTCTTATACTTGCTTCAAAGGAAGTACCTGGAGTCTCACTAATAGCGGAAACGGAAGCTATACCTTACCAGGTGGAGGAGAGTGTACTGCAAAAACTCAGAAAATATACTGGTCAGTAAGTCCTGCTGACGAGACATTCCAATTCAAAAAGATCTTTGAAGGCGAAAAAGCCAAAAACGTAACTTCTGGTTACAGATCGGTATTGTCTTCTACAGATGGCAATAGTATGGTTATTAAATCACCTGTAGAATATGGAGCAAAAACTGCTTACATTGTCTTGAATTTTACAAAAGCAGCGAAATAAGAGTAAAATAGTTTGGTTTAGGGAAAAGGGTTCAATTAGTTTTGAGCCCTTTTTTTATTGATTTCTTTGTTAGATGTATTTTAATTTCTACCTTTGAATTCATCTGATGATATGATGAATTAACATGAAAGATCTTATACAAAAAAAGTCTCTTGCGGATGAAGTAGCCGCGCGATTAAGTGAGCAGATTTCTCTTGGACAATACAAAGTGAATGAACAGTTGCCGATAGAACCGGAATTAATGAAAAACTTTGGTGTTGGACGCTCAACTATAAGGGAAGCCATAAAAATATTAGCTAATTCTGGGTTACTTAGAGTTCAACAAGGGATTGGAACTTTTGTAGATCAGCTAACAGCAAATAGGGAACCTATGGATTTGCGGTTAAAGCGTGCGAATGTTAAAGATCTGGATGAGGTTAGGCAATTACTTGAAATGAAAATTGCAGAGAAAGCAGCACTTAACAGAACTGAAAGTGATATTATAATCATAAGAACTCATCTGGAAAACAGAAGAAGAGCGGCCAAGGAGGGATTAATAGATGAATGTATTGAAGCAGATGTGCAATTTCATATATCAATTGCCGAAGCTTCAAAGAATGAAATACTTGCCGACTTATATAAATCAGCCTCCATTCATTTAAAAAATTGGTTCCTTCAAACACATTCAGATGCCAGAGCCTTCGAAGAAACTTACATATATCATGAGCAGTTGCTAAAAAGCATTATCGCCGGAGACCCAAAAAAGGCCTGGAACATTGCCGCAAAAATATTAGGACACGTATCTCAATAAAAATTTATTAAAATTCATCAGATGATCTGATCTGAAAAATATGGAAAAAACATCTTTTACAAACACTGCCGTTATCGACACAAAGAGAATTACACAGCAAACAGTATTCTCTATTTTATTCACAATTAGTTTTACACATTTACTTAATGATATGCTTCAGGCAGTAATTCCTGCTGTATATCCTGTAATAAAAGAAAAGTTCAGTCTTACGTTTGCTCAAATAGGTCTTATCACTTTAACTTATCAGCTAACAGCATCAATATTGCAACCCTTTATTGGTTTTTATACAGATAAGAGGCCCCGCCCGTATTCACTTGTTATTGCAATGGGTTTTACGCTCTGTGGACTTGTAGCTGTGTCCTTTGCTTCCAGTTTTTTAAATATCCTTCTTGCAGTAAGTTTAATAGGAGTAGGGTCCTCAATATTCCATCCGGAATCTTCCAGGGTAGCACATTTAGCTTCCGGAGGTAAAAAGGGACTTGCACAATCTATTTTTCAGCTGGGTGGAAATGCAGGTAGTGCTATAGGTCCGCTTTTGGCGGCAATTATAGTTGTCCCTCATGGTCAATTTTACCTTATATGGTTTTCATTAGCTGCAATTTTAGGTATTGTAGTACTGTCTAGGGTTGCAAAATGGTATCAGGAACAATTGGCCTTAAAGGCATTAAATAAAAGCATCCTTAAGGAAGAGGTTCATCATAATTTATCTAAGAACCGAGTGGTACTTTCCTTAGGTATTTTGATGGTACTTATCTTTTCAAAATACTTCTACATGGCTAGTATGACTAGCTATTACACATTCTACCTAATGGATAAATTTAATGTGTCGGTGCAGCAGTCTCAGGTCTACCTATTTGCTTTTTTAGGGGCTGTTGCTGCCGGTACGTTAATTGGAGGACCATTAGGAGATAGATTTGGCCGTAAGTATATCATCTGGATCTCAATTCTAGGTGCAGCGCCATTCACATTATTGCTGCCGTATGTTTCTTTATTCTGGACAGGTGCTTTATCTGTTGTTATTGGCTTAATTATTTCTTCCGCATTTTCTGCAATACTGGTTTATGCAACCGAATTGGTACCCGGAAAAGTGGGGATGATTGCTGGTCTGTTCTTCGGTTTTGCATTTGGTATGGGCGGATTAGGCTCCGCAGTTTTGGGGAAGCTGGCCGATCAGACCAGTATTGAATATGTATTTAAAATTTGTGCTTTTCTTCCTTTGATTGGGATTTTTACAGGGTTTCTCCCAAATATAGAGGGTAGTAAAAAAAGATAATTTTTGCGCTCGATCGTACTCCTTTATTCATTAAATAGTAGTGAATTAGGAGTACTTTTTATTTATCCCACCATACCCTTGATGTTAGTGCATCACCACCATTTAATCTCGCAACTGCAGCTTTATAGTTCTCAGGATTATTCAAAGCTTCAGAGGATAGGTATATCATTCTTCTGGGTATGGTCCCATTAGTTACATTACCAGTATAGTTAACAGGTATCAATTTAGGGTAACCGGATCTTTTCCAATTTAGCCAGGATTCAATAAAATTGAAATTGGTGCCTGTAGCCACCCAATACTGGGTGTTAATTTGATTAAGGGCTGATTCCGGGTCAGATTGGGTTAATGGATGCTCATTTACGTAGACGTTGATGATTTCAGGGGCTATTTTTGCCTGTAGATCCTGTTGTTCCATTGATTGCAATGCGCCCCTCAGACCATTTGAATAATGTTCCGCCGCGGTGCCGGGAACATTCCATCCTTTCAGTTTTGCCTCAGCGAGTAAAAACTGTGTTTCGGCATACGTTATGATAAAAATGGGTCCGCCAAGTTTTAGGTATACAGCAGTTCTTGGTCGGGAGTATTTACCTAGAGGAGCAAAATCAGCTCCTGAACCTGTTCCTCCAGGATATAAGGGATGTTTGCTGATATCGGTATTTCCTCCAAGCAGATCATATCCGTTAGGCAGTCCAATTTGAACTGATGCCTCTGTATTTCCTGAAAGTGTTTGATTTATATTTTTTGCAAGACCATCCTGAGGTATTTCAGCGATGACGGCCAATCTTGGATCGCCAGTATCTCTTAGATAATCAATTAAGGTTTTGCTCCATTTTACTTCAATATAATCTGAAAACACACGTAATGCAACTGAAGAGCTATTTTGGCTACCCGAGCTGGTAGCATCAGTCATTAGAATTGCGTTGTCACTTGCGTCAGAAAAAGCATGGGTTGAAGCTTTTTCAACCCAGAGTCGCGCGATATCTGGTCGAACTTTGCTCAATCTCATCGCTACCCGTATCATTAAAGCATAGCCAAACTTCTTCCATTTGTTAATGTCTCCATTGTAAAACAGATCTGCAGTTGGCCCCGGTTTATCAGGATTCAAATTGTCAATGGCTTTTTCAAGGTCTAATAACATGGAATTGTAGATGTCCTCCTGTTTATCATATAAGGGATATTTAATACCTTGCCTGGCTTTTGCGGCTTCATTATAAGGTACATCTCCATAAGTATCCGTGATTCTTTGCAAAATTAGTACAAACATGATGTCACCAATATTGATCAGATTTGAATATTTATCAGCATCTTTTTCAGTTGCTAGTCGCTGCATTTCTCTTATTGTGGAGGCCTCTGCATAGCCCTCTTCAAAAATCCTTCCTTGATAATCGGTAAAGCTCGCCACATTTATATATTTATCCCCATTATTATAATAGTAATAAGTAGATGCGAGTAACTGCGTCATTGTGCTTTGATAAAGCAACTGATAATAACCTTTATTTGCGAACTTTAATTGTGCTGTTGAAAGTAGACCATTAGGGTCATAGTTTGAAGCATTGGATTTTGTCGGATCTGTATTTATTTTATCCAACTTCTCTTTACTGCAGCTAAACATAATGATCATTATTAAAACCAATGGAAGAATAATTACTTTTTTCATAGCATACAGTTATTTAAACTTCAGATTTAGGTTTATACCAAACGTTCTTGTTGCAGGTAATGATGCGCCCTCTATTCCTGCATAAGCAAGGCTGGGAGAGAACTGAGATTCGGGGTCTATATTTTTAGTATACTTCAAAATAGTTAATAGATTCCTTCCTATTAAATCTATTGATACATTTTTAAAAGGCGTTTTATTTAATATTTTGGACGAGAATGTGTAGCCAAGCACAACTTGTCTTAGTTTTATAAAACTGCCGTTTAAAACAGCGAGTGCGGAGATGTTTGTAGCCAACGCCGGGTAGTAGTTATAGGCAGGAACATTTATGGTATTTGTTTCTCCATTTTCATACACACCGTTGGCAACTATACCTGTTTCACGACCAATAAGGGTTGCCTTATTAAGGCCCAGAACATAGGAGTAGGTTTCTGTAGCCGACAGGATTTTGTTTCCAAATTTATAATCGATTAGAAAGCTTAAACTGAAGCTTTTATATTGGAAGTTATTACTGAAACCTCCGTAGTAAGATGGAAGAACACTGCCCATTGGTTTCATATCCCCTCGTTTCGGAATTCCATCTGTACCGATGATCATGTTCCCATTCTTGTCGCGCTGATAATCATAAGCCATGATCTGGGTGATAGACTTGCCAACAACAAGGGCTGTACTTGCGTTTAATGGACGATAGGTGCCCCCAAACGCATAGCTGCTGATACCATCTATTGATATCAATAAGTTATTTATGTGACTGGCATTGATTCCTGCCTTCCAACTAAAATTCTTATTGGTTATCAAATTGGTTTGTATAGAAGTTTCGATACCTGTATTACGGGTTTTGCCTAAATTTACATAAGCGGATGTGAATCCTGTGGTTACAGATTGCCCGGCGTTAATAATTTCCTTATTGGTAATCCTGTGGAAATAAGTGAAATCAAGGTCTAATTTGTTTCCGAAAAGTTTTAAATTAATGCCGGTTTCAAATTCATTTAAAGTGAAAGGCTTCAGATTGTAGTTGGGCAGATCCCTGGAAAAATTTCCTAGAGGAACACCGTTTATGGACTTATCTGAAGAATAATAGATCTGTGTGGTATAAGGCACTGCTGGTTCTCCGCTTGTTTGGGCAAAACTTGCTCTTATTTTACCAAAATCCAGACCTTTTATTTTTAAAAAGTTAGAGAATATAAAACTTCCGGAAACGCTTGGCACAAAAATGCCCCTGCTATTGCGTGGAAGCGTAGAGTATACATCGTATCGGCCGGTGGATGATAGGGTAAGATATTTTTTGAAATCCAGGTCAATCGTGTAATACGCCGACTGAGTAACAATTCTTGTTAGGGCATTTTTACTACTAACGGCAGCTAGATTTTCAACCGTGTACAAATAGGGTATAATAAATTGAGTACCAGTTAGCTCATTAGATTTTGTTCTTCTATTACGGAAGCTTGCCCCTGCAGATATGTCTATGTTAAGGTCTTTAGTAATATCTCTGTTTCCCGAAAGAAGAATGTCGGTATTTAATTCTGATGTTTTTGATTGATTTAAAGCGTTTATCCCACCCTGGCCATTTATAGAAAAAGCGGTGCCTGTTGGTACTATACTGATAATATGGTCATTGCTAATGTCATAACCAAATCTTCCTTGTAGGAACACCCAGTTGCTCAAATCGTATTTGATAAGCGCCGAGGATATAAATCTGTCACGCGAAGAATTGTCTTCTTTTTTATTGATGGTGAAATATGGATTGGTTTTGTATTCATCCGCATTCCACCTGGTCTCGGCTCCGGTATTTACATCATATCCCGGAGCTAACAACGCTTGATCTGCACTTGTTGCTATGGCAGCGATGCCGTAATTCGCATTGATAGGGCCATCGCTAAGGTAGGATCTGTTTTTTCCGCGTTCGTAAATGTAATTGCCATTTAACGTGAGTGTAAGTTTTCTGGTCAGGTCATACGAGGTAAATAGGTTGGCTGTTTTTCTGTTCAGATCGCTATTCCTTAAAATAGATTGATAATCAAGAACCGAGGCAGATGCGTGATAGCTGCTTTTATCTGATCCGCCATTTAGGGAAATGGTATTTGTAAATGCCGGCGCCGTTCTATAGAATGTTTTTATATTGTCTTTTACCGGTACATAGGGACGGTTTTCTCCATTAATTTGTACGCTTTGCAGTCCATCCATTTTTTCTCCCCAGCTAAGTATACCGGTTGCAATTGCTCCTGCGATGTTTTGCGGCCTTAAATTTTGTAAACCCTGACCATATATGTATTGATAATCGGTATTGTTTACAGGACTGTCAAATGAGAAATTGGAATTGTATTCAACAGAATTACCCGATTTCTTTTTTCCACTTTTAATGGTAATTATGATCACACCATTTGCGGCACGTGCACCATATAAAGCAGAAGCGGAAGATCCTTTTAATACGGTAATCGTCTCTACGTCATCGGGGTTGATGTTACTGATTCCATCCCCATAATCTACACCTCCATATTCATTTGCACTCCCACGCTGAGTATTATCTATAGGTATACCATTAATAATAAAAAGAGGCGGCCCGGCATCCTTGCTTGCGGTACCTCTTAGCAGTATTCTGGCAGACGAGCCCGGCCCTCCATTCACACCACTCACATTTAGCCCTGCTACCAGTCCCTCTAATGCCATAGCAAGGTTCGATTCCCTCGCCTTTGTTAATGAAGAACCATTAATAGTTGAAACTGAATAACCTATCTTTCTGTTCTCTTTTTTAATATTTAAGGCTGTTACGATGACTTCATCCAGTAGCTTAACGGAATCAATGCCTTGATCTTCATTTGATCTCGGTTTTATAACAATAAGGTTATTGGAAAGTAGTTTATAGTTATAATTAGTGCTACTAAGGATCTGGTCAAGTACTTTGAACGTTTCCTCGTTCTTTATATTGATGGTAATTTTCTTATCAGGAATTTTACGTTCACTAAATACAAACCGATAAAAAGTCTGATTTTGTATTTCATTGATAACTTGATCAAAACTTGCCGATTCGAGCTTTAATGTCACTTTCGTTTGCGAATGGACATTAATTGCTGTCATAAGGAAGCAGAAAATCAATACGTGCCGCATCGTCTTCATCATAAGCTTCGTACTCGGGTCTAGGTGGTGATTTGGTTTGAGGGATTTTAATAAATATATATAATATTCCCGTCTTTTTTATAGCTGAAATCTTCTATATAGCTCAAAGCATTTAATAGTTCATCTATGCTTTCTTTCTCAAACTTTCCCGTGAAAGTATAATCTTTCTTTTTCTCATCATTAAACCTGATTTCAACGCCATATTTTCTTTCCGCATCCCGGGCAATAGAAACGAATGTTTGATTTTTGAATGCCAGTCTGTCGTTTAACCAGGAGGTTTCCATGATGTTGTTGTTGCTGCTATCCATTGAATTATAATAAGTCAAAGGAGTTATGGTATAATTAACACTGTTTTTGTCAGCAATGGTAAACTTCTGGTTTGGTTTTAATATGATCTTTTCAGCAGGTTTATTGTTCAATGTGACCTGAATAAGCCCTCTTACCAAAGTTGTTTCAATAAATGAATCATCCTCATAAACTTTTACATCAAAAGCAGTTCCCAGTACCTTTATCCTCATATGTTTGGTATGGATAATAAAAGGATGATCAGGGTCTTTCTTAACATCAAAAAAAGCTTCACCATTCAGATATACTTCCCTGGTTTTTCCGCTAAAGGATGCTGGATATTTTAATTGACTTTTAGCGTTTAAGTTTATCTCAGTACCATCTTCAAGTATAATTTTTGATTTATCCCGGCTAGGGGTTTGCAAAACTTTCCATTCAGTAGTATCGTTTTTACCGGCAGGATTATCTGGAATAAAGAAATGATATGCCGCAAAAGAACAGGTGCAAAATGCAATAACAGCTGCAATCCTGTACCAACTGACAAAGTTTCTTTTTATCGGTTTTTCAATATTTTGAATAGGTTTAGGCTCCGGAATAGTTATTTGTTGCTTAATCTTTTCAAAAACTGCATCAATATTGTTAGCGCCTGATTTTTCGTCATTAAAATAACCGGTTAGATTTTCGTACTCATTCCTATGGACGGTACTTTTTGAAAGCAGTTCTTTAAGCTCAATAAGCTCTTTGGGTGAAATTTCACCGGCCAATCTTTTGCCCAATAACTCCGTAAATCTTTGATCAGTCATTTGTGTTTTTTGTTGTGTTATTATATAGTACTCTTTTTACTTAAAAATGCCTACAATGCGCTAAAAAATAGTTTGTTATACTTATTAAAAAAATCAGACTTATAATTTTTCCGCTAATATTTTGTTTATCATTATTACCACATAGATCCTTAGCTTCTTTATAGGAAAGCAGTGTAATCCTTAGTTTATCAATAGCCCTAAAAAGTTGTGTCTGCACTGTTCTTGGAGATATATCTAGAATTTCAGCTACCTCTTTATATCTCATTCCATTTTCTTTAATCAACCTAAAAACCATTTTTGCCTGCAAGGGAAGCTTTTCAATTGCACTATCTAATTTAATATGTAATTCTTTACGTTCTAATTCTTTCTCAGGATTGTTGTTGTCTGAGAATGGATACTCGCCCGACAATTCTAATTCAGTTATATGGATTCCTGAATGCTTTTTTAGATGTTTTAATGATTGATTTCTAACAGCAACAAATAGATATGTTTCCGGATTAATTACATGCAGGTTTCCTTTCCTGTTCTCCCAACACTTTACAAATATTTCTGAAATAATATCTTCTGCAACCTCCTTTTGAGTCACATAGTAACAGCAAAATTTAAAAAGTTTATTGAATAGCGCATAGTATAAAGCCTCAAAGGATTTAACATCGTCTTCAATGGACATTCTGATCCACAGACTGGATAAGTCGGGCTTTACTGTTTTCAATTGCTAAATAGATTGGTTTTTTTCCAATGCAATGTAGTGAATAAAAATAATTTCAAAAAAAATGAATTCCTTGTAGGCAATTTCTTTCTGAAATAGATCCCTTCTCTAAATACGTTGGCTAACCAAGCTCATTTACAATAACCATTTGTAAATAACCGACTGTATTAATAAAAATTATTAAACTAAACTAAACAAATGTATGAAAATGAGGAAAGTTCATTCCACAACCAGTGCCCTAGAAATCACATTTTCTAGCACCACCAAAGGCTTGCGGAAGCTAGTGCTCCTAGCAGTTGCTGCGCTTGGCTTACAGAATACCGCTAAGGCTGAGGGTATTGTAATAAACAAAAGTCTATTTCCAAATCTCTCCAAGGTGGTAAAACACTCCATTAATGTTAGTGAGATGGTTGCTAAAACGGTAACCGGATTGGTAGTCGACGATGCCGGATTGCCACTTCCTGGTGCAACTGTTGCCGCAAAAGGTACCAATGCGATAACAGTTACCGGCGCTGATGGGAAGTTTACCTTAACTGTTCCTGATAATGCCACCATACTGGTCGTTTCCTATATCGGCATGGAATCCCAGGAAGTAAACATCAGCAATTTAACCAATGTAACTATAAAGTTAAAACCTTCCGGTGATGCAAGCCTAACAGAGGTAGTCGTTACCGCTTTAGGTGTAAAACGTGAGAAAAGAGCACTTACCTTCGCGGCACAGCAACTTGCAGGCACAGAACTTACAAAAGCTGGAAGTCCCAATTTCATGGAGGCTTTAAGTGGTAAAGCTGCTGGTGTTGATATCGGCATCAGTAACTCTGGTGTTGGAGGTTCAACAAAAACGGTATTAAGGGGCTCAAAATCAATTGCAGGAAATAGTGAAGCACTTTTTGTAATTGACGGCGTACCTGTAGTAAATAACAAAGGCGGGCAGCCGGGTTCCTATGGTGGAACAGATGGTGGCGATGGTCTTTCTGCACTAAATCAAGATGATTTTGAATCGGTTACTATTTTAAGAGGGGCCAATGGTGCTATTTTATATGGTAGCCAGGGAGCTAACGGCGTAATTTTAATCAACACCAAGAAAGGTCAGGACGGCAAAATTGCTATCGCTTTAAATTCTACAATAAATTTTAGCAATGCGGCAACATTACCTGAGTTTCAATTTGATTACGGTGCAATAGGTGGCAGCGATTACAGTTGGTCCAAAACAAAGGGGGACTACCAGCGTAACTATATTGATGATTTTTTTCAGACAGGTGTAAATACCATTAACTCACTATCAGTATCTGGTGGCAATGAAAGAACAACGACCTATTTTTCCTATGGAAATAATAACGCATCGGGCATTGTGCCAACCAGCACTTACAATAAGCATAATGTTACTTTAAGCCAGGAAACAAAATTATTTGATGATAAGGTTACCTTGAGTGGAAATGTGAGGTTCTCCAACGAAAAGTCAAAAAATCGTCCTGGCGCCGGTTATTACAATAATCCGTTAACGGGGTTGTATTTATTTGCCCGTGAAAGAGATTTTGCCGATTACAAAACCAATTATCAAGTTTTTAATACTGAACGAAATCTGTATAAACAAAACTGGTATTCTACTGAAGAAAAACAAAACAACCCATATTGGGAACTATATAATGACCCAAAACTTTCCACTAGTAACAGAGTAATTGCTTCAGCAAAAGCTTCATACGCATTTCTACCACATTTTAAATTTGATGTACGTGGAAACATTGATTATAATGACAGATTATTAGACTACCGTTATGCTGCAGGAGGTAACTCAGTAAGCGTAAGTTCTAACGGAACATGGAATTACACCAAGTATAATGACAAGGCCTTATATGGTGATGCCATCTTAAGCTATGACAACACTTTTGGTAAATTCAGCTTGAATGGCGTTGTGGGAGGAAGTATACAGGATTATACGTTTAATGATGGGATGACTTTTGCCAACGGCACAACACCGCTCCAGTACCCGAACTTTTTCAGTTTCGCAAACCTGCCTTATAATCTGGTTATCAATCAGACCTACAGCAGAGTTCAGAAACAGGGCTTATTTGCCAATGCCTCTCTAGGGTTCAAAGATATGCTCTATGTAGATCTGGCAGGACGCAATGACTATGCTTCTACACTGGCAACTACTGGCAACGATTCCTATTTTTATTATTCGGCAGGTGTGTCCGCTATAATCAGCCAGATGGTAACCATGCCCACAGAAATCAATTTCTTAAAACTAAGGGCATCAACCTCGCAGGTAGGAAATGAGGTGCCATATAATATCGTAAACCCAGGTAATGTTATCGGTGGTGCAGGTGGACCGAACGGCATAGGAGGGATTACCAGAAATACACAGACCCCTTTTGCGACATTGGTGCCTGAAAAGATAATCAGTAATGAGATTGGCCTGGAAAGCCGTTTTTTAAACGATAGACTAACTCTTGATTTTACCTATTATAAAAACACAAGTACCAACCAATTTTTATCTTTGCCAGCCCCTTCGGGTTCCGGTTACACCTTTTACTATGTGAATGCAGGTAAGGTGACCAACCAGGGTTTTGAGTTAACGTTAGGTGGAGACCCAATAAAAAACGAAAACTTCCGGTGGAACACCTCCGTTAACCTATCGCAGAACAAAAACAAAATTGTAGAATTAATTGCCGATAATCCCGGTTATCAGGTAGGTAGCGATAGTGAAGGTTTTAATTCAATAATCAAAGCTGGCGGGTCATTTAACGACTTATACATTTTCAAATTTGCACGAAATGCTTCAGGGCAGATTATATTAGATGATGCTGGAAAACCAAGTAAGGCTGCAACTCAGGAATATGTTGGAAATTTAAATCCAAAGTTGATAACCGGCTGGAATAACACATTTACATATAAAAACTTGAGTTTAAGTACCTTGGTAACGGCTAAGTTCGGCGGTGTTGCTTTCTCTAAAACTGAAGCTTTTCTGGATTCTTACGGAGTAAGTAAAAGGACCGGCGAAGCACGAGATGCAGGAAGTATTCCGATTAATGCCATAATGGGTACTACCCCTCAAAGCTCAATTGACCCTGCGTTGTACTATTCAACAATCGGTGATAGAAATGGGATTATGGAGCCTTATGTATTCTCCCGCACCAATGTCCGCTTGGCCCAGGTATCTTTAGCCTATAATTTGCCAATTAAAGGTTCGGCTATTAAATCAGCTTCCATTTCATTAATTGGGCGCAACCTGTTTTTCTTCTATAAAAAATCACCTTTCGATCCGGAGCAGGCGATGAGTACCAACAATAGCATGCAGGCCAATGATATTTTTGCTGTACCTGGTACACGTTCTTACGGGCTAAATCTTAAGTTAAACTTTTAATGTCTTAAAATAATGAAAAAAATATGTTTAATGGTGTTTGCCTTGATCGTACTCAACTCCTGCACCAAGAATTTCGAAGAGATAAATACAAACCCAAATCAAATAACAGATAAAATGCTGGAGCAGGACTTTAATCTGGTTGGATCTTCCTTCTCGGTTATGTTATTTAACCTGATGGGCCACCAAATTGAAGAAGATCTGTGTTATGATAACTGGATGGGATATATGGGCTCTCCAACGCCTTATGTTGCAGGTGTAAACAATACCACTTACTACCTGCGCTGGATTGATGCCTATTGGAATCGTATATATGGTAGCGTAATGTCTCCATCAAAACAGGTAATACAGCTTGCCGAAGAAAAAGAATTACCATTATTCGGCGATTGGGCAAAATTGGTTAGGATATTAGCCATATCGAAACTAACAGCTATCTATGGTCCGGTGATCTATTCGAATTATGGCACTGCGGGCCTAGGTTCGATCAAATACGACAAGGAGTCTGATCTATATAACAATCTGTTTACGCAGTTAGATCAGATTGAAACAAATTTCAAAGCCAACACATCTTACACTGGATTTACCAAATTCGACCCAAGCTATAAAGGCAACATCGCTTCATGGTTAAAATTACTTAATTCGGTACGTTTCCGTTTAGCAATGCGTTTGGTTAAGGTTAGCCCTATAGTTGCTAAAACAGAAGGAGAAAAAGCCCTGGCTGACCCAGTTGGGTTAATCACTACCAATGCCGAGAATTTCCTTATTTCGTTAAATGGAGAGGTAATGCCTGTTTCGATGATTTCTTTTGACTGGAACGATACCCGTATGGGTGCAACCATGGAATCTTTTATGGTGGGTTTAAAAGATGGACGTATGAATAAATATTTTGCTGAAGTAAGTGATGCCAGTTTAGTTACCGACCATCCTGCATACAAATTTAAAGGTATTCGCAGCGGCGCTTTCATCAATGCCAAAGATGATAGGGTTTCCTATTCTACAGTGAGTACAGATTTCAAATCGGTACAAAACCGAAGAGGGTTTACCGCATCGGAAATCGCTTTTTTGAAAGCCGAAGCGGCATTAAGAGGATGGGCAAATGCAGGAGATGCTAAAACAAACTATGAAAATGGAGTACGCCTCTCTTTTGCCGACTGGGGAGCAGCAGGTGTTGATGCCTATTTGGCTGATGCAACAAGTAAACCAATCAACTATATTGATCCAAAAGACAGTAAAAATAATTTCACAGCACTTTCTACCATTACGATAGCCTGGAATGCTGGTGACGCTAATGAACTGAAACTGGAAAAAATTATCACACAAAAATACTTAGCTACTTTTACCAATACTTTAGAAGCCTGGGTAGATTTTAGAAGGACAGGCTATCCTAAAATTCCGCACGTAGCTAAAAATGATAGTAGTCCGGATTGGGGTGTAATAACAGCCGATCAATGGATAAAACGCCTCGTATTTGTGCCCGCAGAAAGAACCGGTAATGCTGCAGCTGTTGCTGAAGCTGCGACTTTTTTAAGCTCAGGTAAAGACGATATTGCATCACGCTTATGGTGGGATACTACCACTCCGAGTAATTTCTAAACTTTTTCCAACAATAATCCAAAATGGCTGCCTTATGGCGGCCATTTTTGTAACCCGGCTAATTACCAGAAGATCAGGAAATAACGCTCTTGACATAATATTGACAGGTAAAATCCCTTAAAAAAGGGTTATCTGTTGATTTTATGTTACTTTTGTTCATTATACGTTATAAATGGATACTACTTCAAAACTAGCTCTGATTTTAAACGATCCAGATCTGCCTGGGGCACTTAAAGCAATTGCACAAAAGGTACAAAATCAAGAAAGGATTACTTTTGACGAGGGTGTTTATCTTTATGAACATGCCGAACTTGGGTACCTGGGTACCTTAGCAAATCACATAAGAGAGCAAAAGCACGGTGATAAAACCTATTTTAACCGTAATTTTCATTTAGAGCCGACTAACCTTTGTGTTTACGACTGTAAATTCTGTTCATATTCTCGCTTAATTAAGCAGAAGGAAGAAGGCTGGGCCCTAACGATGGAGGAAATGCTTGATGTGGTTAAAAAGTACGACAACGAACCTGTTACAGAAGTACATATAGTAGGTGGAGTTTTACCTCAATACGATGTTGCTTTTTATTCAGCACTTTTTAGCGCAATAAAAAAACACCGTCCTGAACTTCATGTTAAAGCATTAACACCCGTAGAATATCATTATATATTTAAAAAGGCTAAAATTGACTATGCCACTGGCATGAAATTAATGAAAGAGGCCGGATTAGAGTCAATTCCAGGAGGAGGGGCAGAGATCTTTCATCCTGAGGTAAGAGACCTTATATCTAAAGATAAATGTACCGGCGAACAATGGTTGGCTATACATGAAGAATGGCATAAGCTGGGGATGCGTTCTAACGCAACTATGTTATATGGACATATCGAAAAATATGAACATCGTGTAGATCACATGGAGCAATTACGTCAGTTGCAGGATAAGACAGGTGGTTTCCAAACTTTTATTCCGCTTAAATTCAGAAATCAGCACAACCAGATGAGTAATGTGCCGGAAGTATCTGTAATTGAAGACTTGAGGAATTATGCAATTGCGCGTATTTACATGGATAACTTTGATCATATTAAAGCCTATTGGGCAATGATCAGCAGACAAACTGCTCAACTTTCATTAAACTTTGGGGTAGACGATATAGATGGTACGTTAGATGATACCACTAAGATCTATTCAATGGCAGGCGCCGAAGAGCAAACTCCTGCAATGAGTACACAAGACCTCGTAAATCTCATAAAACAGGTAAAACGTAAACCCATTGAAAGAGATACTTTATATAATGTTGTAACCGATTACACTGATTTCGTTTTTGAGGATGAAGTGAAACCTCAATACTACAAATTACCCGTAATTAACTAATGGATAAGGAAATATACATCATCAGGCATGGTGAAACAGAATTAAATAAACTAGGAATTGTACAGGGCAGGGGAATAAACAGCGATCTTAACGACACCGGACGCAGTCAGGCTGCTGCTTTTTATGCAATGTATAAAAATGTCCCCTTTGAAAAGATTTATACGTCAAAACTAAAGCGTACACATCAAACGGTTCAGGGATTTATTGATGCCGGAATTCCATGGGAACAGGTTGCAGGTTTAGATGAGCTTGCATGGGGCAAGTGGGAAGGAAAGCCTAATGATGATAATGCAATAACAGCGTTTAAAGCTATAGTTACAGCTTGGGACGAAGGCGATTATGACGCACATTTTGAAGGTGGAGAAAGCCCTAACCAGGTTTTAGCCAGACTTAAAGAAGCGGTAGACCTGATCAAATCCAAAAAAGAAGAAAAACTGATCTTGATTTGCATGCATGGTCGTGCAATGCGTTTATTGCTGTGCTTGCTGATGAATAAACCTTTGTCCGAAATGGGAGATTTCCCGCACCAAAATACAACACTTTATAAAGTTGAACTCACTGGCGATAAATTTGACATCGTTGAGTTTAATAATACCGACCATTTAAAATAATTCCTTTGAGTAATATTAAAATATCTGCAGTTTCCTATACAAATACTAAGCCCTTCATTTACGGAATTGAACATTCGGAAATTCTAAATAAGATAGATCTAAGTTTAGATATACCCTCAGATTGTGCTGCTAAGCTAATTAATAACCAAGTTGATATAGGATTAATTCCTGTTGCTGCTATACCGCATGTACCTAATGCTAACATCGTTGCAGATTACTGTATTGGATCAATTGGTGCAGTAAATTCTGTATTTATTTTTAGCGATGTTGAAGTTTCAGAAATTAAAACGGTAAGATTAGATAGTCATTCCCGTACCTCAAATAATCTTGCAAAAGTATTGTTGAAATTTTACTGGAAACTGGATGTAGAATTTACTACAGATATCGATGCAAAAACTGATGCAATAGTATTAATAGGCGACAGAACTTTTGGTAAAAAGGCTTATTATGCTTTTGCTTATGATATGGGGCAGCAATGGATGGATTTTACAGGCCTGCCATTTGTTTATGCCGCCTGGGTTGCCAACAAAACTATTCCTCAATCTTTTATTGATGAATTTAACAAAGCACTGGCTTTTGGGTTAGGTCATCGTGCAGAGCTGTTAAAAGACTTGCCTGCCCGGGATGATTTTGATTTGAATGATTACCTTTTTCATAAACTCGATTTTGATCTTACCGAAAAGAAAAGAGAAGCACTGGATTTATTCCTTTCTTACATTGCCAGGCTTTAAACCTATAAACATTTTTTAAATTTTCAACAAATCATAAAGCCTACACATCAAGATAGTATCTTTACGATTTTGTAAACAGAATCATTTTGGCTAAAGATAATACTAAAGAAACCCCGTTAATGCAACAATACAATGCGATCAAAGCAAAGTATCCCGGAGCATTATTACTATTTAGGGTTGGCGATTTCTATGAAACATTTGGCGAGGATGCGGTTAAAACAGCTCAGATATTAGGTATCGTTCTTACCAGAAGAGGTACAGGGCCAAATGGTGCTTTGGAATTAGCTGGTTTTCCCCATCATTCATTAGATAATTATCTTTCTAAGTTAGTTAGGGCAGGCCAGAGAGTGGCTATTTGCGACCAGCTTGAGGACCCTAAAACAACTAAAACAATTGTTAAAAGAGGGGTTACGGAACTGGTTACACCAGGAGTAGCGTACAATGACAATATATTAAGCCAAAAATCTAACAATTATCTGGCTGCGGTTTATTTCGATAAGAATTCAATAGGTGTCTCTTTTGCTGATATCTCAACGGGTGAGTTTCTGGTTGCACAGGGCGACGCAGAATACATAGATAAGCTTTTGCAAGGCTTTAAACCAAATGAAGTAGTTTTCCAGAAAAGTAAAAGAAAAGAGTTCCTTGAGAATTTTGGCGACAAGTTTTATACTTTCCATTTGGATGACTGGGCATTTACCAACGATTATGCAAATGAGATTTTAACCAAACATTTTGAAGTAGCTTCATTAAAAGGATTTGGAGTTGATAAACTGCAAACCGGTATTGTAGCTGCTGGAGTAGTGCTTCATTATTTGAACGAAACTGAGCACCGCAATTTAAAGCACATTTCTTCGATCTCTCGTTTAGAAGAAGATAAATATGTATGGTTAGATCGCTTTACCATCAGAAACCTGGAATTGGTTAGTTCTACAAACGATAATGCCATTACACTTTTCGAAGTGCTTGATCAAACATCAACCCCAATGGGTGCTCGTTTGCTGCACAAGTGGATCATAATGCCATTAAAGGAATTAAAACCAATACAGGAACGTTTAGGTGTAGTAGAGTTTCTGATTAAAAAGGAACCGCTTTTAGAAGAGTTCTTGACGCACATTAAACAGATAGGCGATTTAGAAAGGCTGATTTCCAAAGTAGGGTTGCAAAAAGTAGGTCCAAGGGAACTTTGTCAGCTAAAAAAAGCACTGTATCATATAGAATCTGTTAAAAAGATAGCAGAAGAAGTGAAAAACCCTTTCTTATCTGTTCTTGCAGATCAGTTAAATCCATGTTTAACCATCAGAGAAAAACTCGAAAGAGAATTACAGCAAGATCCCCCTGCTGTATTAATCAAAGGGAACGTAATAGCTGAGGGTATCGATGAAGATCTTGACAGGCTTAGGAAAATAGCTTTTGGCGGTAAAGATTACCTTGTTGAAATACAAAAGAGAGAAGCTGCCATCACTGGTATTCCGTCATTAAAAGTAGCCTTTAACAATGTTTTTGGTTATTACCTGGAAGTCACTCATACCCATAAAGACAAGGTGCCTGCAGACTGGATCAGGAAACAAACACTTGTAAATGCAGAAAGATACATTACACCCGAACTAAAGCAATACGAAGAACAGATACTTGGAGCCGAAGAAAAAATTCAGCAGATAGAAATCCGTTTATATAATGAATTGGTGTCTCAGGTTGCTGCATATATTAAGCAGATTCAGTTAAATGCCTTCCAGATAGCTCAATTAGATGTGCTATTGTGCTTTGCACAGCTGGCTATTAAAAATCACTATGTTAAGCCCGAAATTACTACAGGTAAAGCATTAGATATCAAAGGTGGCAGGCACCCGGTAATTGAAAAAAGGCTACCTGTAGGTGAGGAGTACATTACCAATGATGTATTTTTAGACAACGATACTCAGCAGATCATCATCATCACCGGTCCCAATATGTCGGGTAAATCGGCCATATTAAGACAAACAGGTCTCATTGTTCTAATGGCCCAAATGGGTTGTTTTGTGCCGGCAAAGGCTGCAAGTATAGGGCTAATAGATAAAATATTTACACGTGTAGGTGCGTCCGATAATCTTTCTTCAGGCGAAAGTACATTCATGGTGGAAATGAATGAAACTGCAAGTATCCTAAACAATATATCGGATAACAGTCTTATTCTGCTAGATGAAATTGGTAGGGGAACAAGTACTTACGATGGTATTTCTATTGCATGGGCAATCGCAGAGTTTCTGCACACGCATCCAACGGCGCGACCAAAAACATTGTTTGCTACCCATTATCATGAGTTAAATGAACTTGCCAACACAATGAGCCGCGTTAAAAACTTTAATGTATCTATTAAAGAGGTCTCAAATAAGGTGATCTTCCTGCGTAAACTAGTGCCCGGTGGAAGCGAACACAGTTTTGGTATACATGTTGCTAAAATGGCCGGTATGCCTCCTAAACTGATCAATAGGGCAAATGAGATCCTTAAAAAACTTGAAATAGACAGAACCGAAGGGCAAAGCATTAAAGATAGCATTAAGAAGGTTCAAAATCAGGCCTATCAGTTGCAGATGTTTGCTATTGATGATCCCGTTTTAGTGAAGATAAGAGATACACTTAACAACCTGGATGTAAATATACTTACTCCGGTTGAAGCGCTTTTAAAGCTCGATGAAATACAACGAATAATAAAACAATAAAGGCTATGATGATTTTGAATACGCAGAAAAACAATGTTAAAGCTGTACTATTTGTACTTATGTTAATCGTGTTGTCTTCCTGCGGTTCAAGAAAAGCAAGTGTAAAACCTAACCCAAATTCAGCATCTAAGATTGCTTATGCTATGTCTCATTTAAAAAGCAAGCAATTGTATCGCTTTATTAACGATTGGACAGGGGTAAGGTACCGTTTGGGCGGATTAGATAAACGTGGTATTGATTGTTCAGGTTTTGCTTTCTTATTGCAAAAAGACATTTATGGGAATAGCTTACCTCGGAGGTCCCGCGATCAGGCCGAAACAATCAAAGAAAAAAGCATTAGTCAGTTAAAAGAAGGAGATCTTATCTTTTTCTCTTTTGGCGGTGGTGCTGTAGATCATGTTGGAATATATCTTAACGACACTTATTTTGTTCATGCATCTACAACCCGTGGGGTAGTGGTCGACGATTTAACCCTTCCTGCTTACCAAAAAACAATGGTTAAAGCAGGTTCTTTTAGAAACTAAACTATGTCAGAACATAAACAAGATTCCTTTTGGAATAAGTACAAACGCTTTGCTACAACCGAAATTCTGATGTACCTAATCATGATTATCGGAATAGCTCTTGGAATTATATTTCTAAGTTAATTCGTTTTAAAAATCACCTTACTATTATCTGAACTACTTACGTCACTAAAAAAGCGCATAAAGCTTTCGTATTTGTCAGCGGGGTACGTCCCATTATTCAAAACAAATTTTCTGTTATATATCAGCTTTTTACCCTCCATTGTAACCTTTACAGCATAGCTGCCAAATGGCGATTTAATTTCCCTGTCATTAGGTTTAGCTTCAATACTATATCCTTCGGGAAGGTTATATATTATCTCATCTTCATCTGTAAAGCCCCTGTTCACATATACAGGTAATGTTCTGTTTCTAACTTCTGGAATGGAGTTGGTTTTGTTGAACGCATTAAGTACCATATAGATCCTGTCATTTGTACGGGGTGCATACCTCTGAATAGTTAGATCTAAGGACTCTGAGGTTACAGGATTGCTATCCTTTCTTTGAGCAAGTTTAAGATTGTTAAAATCAATATTGTCAATATCATACTCTTCTTTTAGCAATTTTAACTGCTCAGATGAAGGCTTACTAATGATACGACGATAATTATCATACTGGGAGCCACTAAAGTCGGTGTGCAACTTGCCATTAACATTACCATCCTTATCTAAATTAAGCTCTGCCTTACGTTTTAGCAGGCTTGCAGCAGTAGTTAAGGCTGGTGTTTTTAGTAATTTACCACCTTCTTCTGTACAGGCCAATACAACACGGTCGTCGGTAAAACTTCCTAAATATCCAAACGGACTATCCTGACTGGTACATTCTAACCAGGTGGTATCACTTTTAAGTGGTACACATAAAATAATATGATTTCCCTGATCCATGCTTGCAAAATCGGCATCCATACTCTTTTTATAACTATCGCCATATACCACGCAATAAAGACTGTTTATACCTACAGCTTTTAATAAACTTTGTGTGTAATTTACCAGCGCTTTACAATCGCCATAAGAAACACGGTGCACTTCTGTTGCTTCAAAAGGTTGGAATCCGCCTATACCAATCTGCACACTAATGTATCTTGTTTTCTTCTGCACGTATTCATAGATCTTTTTTGCCTTCTCTTTATCACTGTCTAATCCTTTTACCAGGTTGTTCATCTCCTGAATAATATCTGGCGAAAGTGTTTGTCTTGTTTTTACGAGGTCATCATAAACCCACTTTCCTAACTCCTGCCAGTTGCTATAGCTTCCTTTATGACCATAATAAGTAAACTGTTCGGGTGCTATTTTCACATAGGTAAGATAATTGTCAGGATCAGGAGCATAAGGTTCACGCTTAATCGCACTTAGGTTAGTTACCTTCCATGTCCTACTAATAACCTTATCTGATTTTACTACCTCTGCATTCCCTTTGTAGTTGTATTCTTTTATACGGATTTTATCATCGGGCTTGGAGATGAAAGTGTAACTGGTTTTCTCTACAGAAACATCAGAATAGGGTGTTGCATACCAATCAGGGATGATCAGGTTTTGTTTAAACCTGATTTCATATTCGTAAGATATCGTGTAAGGATAAGTTAAAACATTAGGATTATACCTCTTAATCCGGGCATCTTCAAATAAAGAAAAATCACTAACAGCACTTTCATCCAGAAAGTTGCTTAAGGAAAACTTTCCGGCTGGTTTTCCAAAAGAATCCATAATAATTCCCTTTACACCTTTAATGGAGGTAGCCTTGTTGTAAAAGAGCGCTAAAGCTGCTACCTGGTCTCCGTTCTTATTCAGAACGGTAATGGCTTTTTTCACATTAAGGATAACATTCTCTGGAGCACGCATATCTACGGTAGTCTCCATGTTTCTGACTACGGCATTAGCACGACTTTTTAATGCAGAAGGAATGTTTTCTACATTATAATCTGGTTGCTCCTGAGCGTATCCCTTAAAGGCAACAGCAATAAAAATCAGAAGTAATAATCTCTTCAGCATTTACTTGGTTTTTTTAAATACAATATCAGTTTTTTGCGATTGTATAATACGGCTATAAAATTCTTTCAATGACAAGTAATCCTCAGATTCGTAAATAGGTTTATTGAATTGAAGCATCTCATTGAAAACAAAAGAATCGTCTTGCATTGATGTTGAGGCAAGATATTTCCCGCCATTTTCTGTCAGCGCCATCGACATATCTTTCGGTTTATCAATTACAGAAATATTAGCAGGAAGTTTAATGATCATGGTGATCCTTTCTTCGCTTGCCGCCCCCATATCAACAGGATAAGTCCTTTCATTTAAATTGAATGGGTTTTTAGTAATACGATTAATAAAGAATGGATTAAAGTATGATTGATCGGCATTTAAATTGTCAAAGACCTTCATTTCAATCTCATAGTCTTCTACCAGCGTGTTGTCCAGGCTATCCACATTTTCTATTGAATGTTTTAATATGCTTATTCCGGGCATTTGTTCGTCTAACTTTTCTACATATTCATCTACAGAGTTGGCTGCTACAATGCGCTGGCGTTTTTTAAGTGCAGCATACCCTAATGAGTAAGTAGTTAGTTTGCCCTTTAGTTTTCCATCTGCAGTTAATTCCGCATTAAGAACATACTTTGTAGACTCTTTTTGACTGGCTTTTAAATCGTACCAGTAAGATGGTTTCTTTAAATTAATAACCCTGCCATTTCCATTTATACAATGTAATGGAAGCAGGCCGAATGGTAACAGGGGTTCTGTTGCATCCAGTAAATAGCTTTTATCGCCAATATTAACCTTTGCAACCACATAATTAAAATCGCTGATCACCGGATAAAGGTTGTTAACTACCCCATTTGCCCTGGTTGATAATATTACGGCTTCAGCATCCAGATCTGCGGCGCTTAAAGCAGCAATTAATGCTAAATTTATATCTCCGGTATTTCCAGAGTGCTTTTCAAGAGCGGTTTTAATGTTATTCTCACTGTAAATACCAATGAAACCATTCATTTTTATATTCTTCCTAATGTAATTATAAATGGCTTTTGCCTTGCTTAAATCATCGCTGGCTTTGCCCAATATTTGAGGCATCAGCTCTTTAAAAACATCTTTTCGCTTCATTTGAGTGCCAAATGATTTGTCTGAATTTAATTCATAATCAACATCTTTCCAGGTCTTAGTGATGCTTTTTTTGCCACCATTAAGCATAACATAGTCAGAAAGCTCATAGTAAATGGCCGATCTGAAGTTACTTGGGGCAGTCATATAATCCTCTTCAATCAATGCCGGAACGTCCTTCATAATATAGGTCATTTTTGAACAGTCAATCTTATTTCCTGCAATCATTAAACATTCCTTCTTTATTTCTGCATTCTGCTTGGTAAGTTTCTGCGCCCCTCTTAACGAAACATTGTAATTATAGATAGCAGGGATATTGGCTATATATTCGCTGTGTAACTTTGGGATGTCTGATTGAAATTCCCATGTTTTAAAGTTGAAGATATAAGGCGAATGCAGTCGGTAGCTATATTCAATAATGCTTCCATCCATTAAGTTGGGCATCGTAAATTTTGTTAGCGAAACGTATTTGTTCTTTTTCTCATTGAATACTTGTTTCTTATCCAGCTCAGTTTTAACCAGCTGACCATTTACAATATTTATCGTAGTGGCTTTTAGTTCTTTAATTTCATCTTCATCATCCCGATATATCCTCAATGGAATTACAATATTTCCATGGTTAAAACCTTCTTTATTAAATATTTTAATGCGTACATGATATTCAAAATCAATGTAGGTTTTACCGGTTGCATTATCCAGCTGTACGGCTGTAGTGCCAAATTCTCTGATAACCATAGCATTAGCATTGCTATCTAGTTGCGTGTTTTTTAATTCAATATCACTTCCTGTAATTCTTGCATACTCAAAATCCTGAGCATAAGAATGACTAATCGAAAAAAACGATAAAAGAAGCGCAATGGAAAAAAGTTTCATAATGGAGCGATATTATATAGCAGTATTGATACAGCAAAGGAAATAAAAATATACATTAAAACCATTTGTTTCAGAATTTAATGCATTATCAAATAAGTTAAGGTTTAATGGATGATTTTTACGACTTTTGAAGAGCTACAAAATGTTAGAAATGAAATTATATTTAAATCGTCCGCTTGCTTTTTTTGATTTAGAAACTACCGGAGTTAATGTTGGTGCCGATCGTATCGTAGAAATTGCCATACTAAAAGCCATGCCTGATGGTTCGGAAGTAATTAAAACGCTACGTATTAATCCAGAAATGCCTATTCCTCTGCAATCATCTTTAATTCATGGAATTTATGATAAGGATATTGCAAACGAGCCAACATTTAAAGATGTAGCACAAGAACTTTCTGATTTTATTGGAGATGCTGATTTAGCAGGATATAACTCAAACAGATTTGATATTCCTGTATTGCTTGAAGAGTTTCTAAGGGCAGGAGTGGATTTTGATATGTCCGACAGGAAGTTTGTAGATGTTCAGAATATATTCCATCAAATGGAGCAACGTACCTTACGTGCCGCCTATAAATTCTACTGCGATAAAGATATTGTAAATGCGCATTCTGCAGAAGCAGATATCACTGCCACTTATCATGTCTTATTGGCTCAAATTGAGCGCTATAAGGACACAGAATTCGAGGATAAACAAGGTAACATATCCAAACCGGTTCAGAACAGTGTTGATGCCCTTCATACTTTTACAAATATGAATAAACCTGTGGATTTTGCAGGCCGAATGGTTTTTAATGAAGATAATGAAGAGATTTTCAATTTCGGAAAGCACAAGGGCAAAACTGTAGAGCAGGTTTTTGATACTGAACCTAGTTACTATGCCTGGATGAAACAAGGTGATTTTCCTTTATATACAAAGAAAAAGCTTGGTGAAATTTGGGATAGATGGAATAAAAAGAAGGAAAAGCTTAAACTTGAGAAACAGCAACAACAAGGGCAACAGTCGCAGGCTCCTAAGCAGGCACAACCGCATGTAGCAAATAAGCCTAACCCAAACCAGGCAAAGCCGGCATTTAAGCCTCAGCCTAAAAAGGAAAAACCCGCAGTTGATGTGACTAACGATATGTTGGAACAGCTAAAAATGAAGTTCGGGAAATAGAAAAAACTGCCTGAATTAATTATCAGGCAGTTTTTTTATGAAATCTATATTCCTGGTAAGTCCTTTGAATTTAGTCCTTTTAACCGCCGAGTTCTTAAATATATTTTTAAATACATCTTCAGTAATGTCGAGCCAGTCTTCCCGTTTCATGTTTAACAGGTTTTCTTTAGGCTGAAACTTCGGCTCAGAGTGAGGTACGGAAAATCTGTTCCAGGGGCATACGTCCTGACAAATATCACATCCGAACATCCAGTTCTCCATCTTATCATTAAAAGTATTAGGGATTTCATCCCTTAACTCTATCGTTAAATAAGAAATACACTTCTTTGCATCAATAATAAAGGGAGATAATATTGCATCGGTAGGACAGGCGTCTATACATTTGGTACATGTTCCGCAATGGTCGGTCTCAAAAGCATTATCATATTCCAGGTCTAAGTCTACAATAAGTTCGGCCAGAAAGAAGAATGAACCACTTTTTTTACTGATCAGGTTACTGTTTTTTCCGATCCATCCAATGCCTGCACGTTTTGCCCATGCGCGATCCAGAACAGGGGCGGAATCTACAAAAGCGCGCCCATTAACCTCGCCAATCTCTTCTGAAATGAAATTGAGCAATTGAAACAGCTTGTCTTTAATTACCAGATGGTAATCTGTACCATAAGCATACTTGGATATTTTTGGTGCATCAGGATCACTCTGTTGCTCTTCCGGGAAATAGTTTAGTGTTAGCGATATTACGGATTTTGAATCGTCAACCAATAATCTTGGGTCCAGGCGTTTATCAAAATGATTCTCCATGTAGGCCATTTCTCCATGGTAATTGTTATTCAGCCATTTCTCGAGCCTTGGCGCTTCATCTTCAAGAAATTCAGCTTTGGCAATACCGCATTGCATGAAGCCTAAGCGAATGGCTTCATCCTTAATCATTTTGCTGTATTTTGCAGAATTACTGTTCATGAAATGCAAAGATAATCTTTGCTTATCAAACCTTTAAGTTCTTTAATTGTTTATTAAGTAACTAAAACTTAATATTATGGATAATGCAGATGTTAAACATTCAGAGGATCCACTAAAACCTCATAAGCCAATTGAGACGAACTACTCAAAGCATCAGGATGATCCGGGACCTTCACGTCAGGCTGTAGACGAATACGATAAAAACGGGGCTGCCCCAGTATTAAAATGGATAATTCCCATTCTTGTTGTTGCTTTGTTAATCTATTGGCTGTTTTTTAAAGGCTAATGAAGTATAATGATCAGAATAATTTACCTGTTTGGCCAGGAAAATTTCTTTTCAAATGCTTGTATGCTGCTTCAGTTGCTTCACGGCCACGAGAGGTACGCATTAAAAACCCTTCTTGTATCAGAAAAGGTTCATAAACTTCCTCAATGGTTCCTTCATCATCCCCAACTGCGGTAGCAATCGTTTTTAAGCCAACAGGCCCACCTTTAAATTTATCTATAATGGTGGTAAGAATTTTATTGTCCATTTCGTCCAAACCATGCTCATCAACATTTAGGGCATTAAGTGCATAGCGAGCAATCTCAGTATCGATCTTTCCGTTGCCTTTAATCTGGGCAAAATCCCGTGTCCGTCTCAATAATGCGTTGGCAATACGAGGTGTACCACGGCTTCTGCGTGCTATTTCGTAAGCACCTTCCTCAGTAATTGGTGTTTTTAGAATATCAGATGATCTTAAAACTATGGTTGTAAGTAACTTTGCGTCGTAATAAGCCAATCTGGAATTAATTCCAAACCTCGCCCTTAAAGGTGCAGTTAGCAAACCAGAACGGGTAGTTGCACCTACTAAGGTAAAAGGATTCAGACTGATTTGAACTGAACGGGCATTGGGTCCGCTTTCCAGCATGATATCAATCTTATAGTCTTCCATTGCAGAGTATAAATACTCTTCAACTAGTGGACTCAATCTGTGAATCTCATCAATAAATAGGATGTCGCCAGTATCCAGATTTGTAAGTAGCCCTGCCAGATCACCAGGTTTATCCAAAACAGGTCCCGACGTTATTTTAATGCCTACACCCATCTCATTTGCAATGATGTGAGAAAGTGTTGTTTTACCTAAACCCGGGGGGCCGTGTAATAAAACATGGTCTAATGGTTCTCCTCTTAACTTTGCAGCTTTTACAAAGATTTTGAGGTTTTCCATAATTTTCTCTTGTCCTGTAAAGTCCTCAAAAACTTGCGGACGCAGCACTTTCTCTATATCACGTTCAATAGGAGATAGGCTTTCAGAAGAAGGATCAAGATTTTCGTTCATTTATTTTTAATATAGTATTTAGTATTTAGTACTTAGACATGGTGTTAAACATCCAAAAATACATTTAAAATCAGATATATTAAATTCTATTCTGTAGCTTTCCTTTAATCTAAATACTAAGTACTACCTACTAAATACTAACTATATACTAAACTTGGCGGCAACTTTGGCTTCTTTAACACCTTCAGAATAGTTATAGAAGCCCTCACCAGATTTAATCCCTTTGTTACCAGCAGTAACCATGTTTATTAATAAAGGACATGGAGCATACTTAGGATTCCCAAATCCGTCATGCAGTACGCGTAATATAGCCAGGCAAACATCCAGTCCTATAAAATCGGCAAGTTGCAATGGCCCCATCGGATGCGCCATTCCTAACTTCATCACCGTATCAATCTCTTCAACTCCTGCAACGTTTTCATAAAGTGTATATATAGCCTCATTTATCATGGGCATTAATATTCTATTGGCAACAAAACCCGGGTAGTCATTTACTTCAACAGGTGCCTTTTCAAGCTTTTTGGAAAGATCCATTATTGTAGCAGTAGTTTCATTACTTGTTGCGTAACCGCGAATCACCTCAACCAGTTTCATCACTGGTACAGGATTCATAAAATGCATTCCAATAACTTTGGCGCCCCTATTGGTAACAGATGCTATTTTGGTAATGGAAATAGAAGAAGTGTTACTTGCTAAAATAGCCTCCGGCTTAGCAAAAGCATCCAGATCTTTAAATATTTTTAGTTTTAGGTCAAGGTTTTCCGTGGCAGCTTCAACAATAAAATCTGCATTTGCAACACCCAATTGCATATCGGTTAATACGGTTATGTTTTTGATCGTTTCGGCCTTTTGTACTTCTGTTATTGTGCCTTTGGTAACCTGACGATCAAGGTTTTTGCCAATTGTATTGATTGCCTTTTCAAGCGCATCCTTGTTAATGTCAATCAGGTTTACCTGATATCCGAATTGTGCAAAAACATGCGCAATCCCATTGCCCATAGTACCTGAGCCTATTACTGAGATGTTTTTCATTTAAGTTTTTTTACGGAGCTAATCTATTGATAATCCACGAACCTTCCACCAAATCGTAAACAATCCTGTCATGCAGCCTGCTTGGTCTGCCTTGCCAGAATTCTATATGAGTAGGCTCCACTAAATAACCACCCCAATGTAACGGACGTGGGATTTCCTGATCAGCATATTGGGTAGTAAGTTGCTCAACTTTACGCTCTAGCGATTCCCTGTCGCTAATTACTTTACTCTGAGGAGATGCCATTGCTCCAATTTGACTACCTATTGGACGCGAGTGAAAATACTCGGAAGAAGTCTCCTCACTAACCTTACTTACCACACCTTCTATACGCACTTGTCGTTCTAACTCAGGCCAAAAGAAAACAAGGGCTGCTTGTGGGTTTTCTACTAGATCACGGCCCTTTTTACTCTCGTAATTGGTGTAAAATACAAAACCATCCTCATCAATACCTTTCAATAATACTATCCTTGCCGTGGGCTTTCCAAACCTATCGGAAGTAGCAAGCGTCATCACATTAGGTTCATATAGCTGTGAACTGACAGCGTCCTGAAACCATTTTTTAAATTGAAGAATTGGATTGCTATCAACATCATTTTCAGAAAGACTTGCCGAGCGATAATCTTGGCGTAGGTTTTGTATATTTTCTTTAGTAAGGTCCATACACAAAAATAGGGTTAGTTTAGTTAATTTTGTTTTAAATTTCTAAAATGTTAAGTCGCTTAGAACCATCTGTAGGTAAATTATTAATTTCTGAACCATTTTTAATGGATCCTAATTTTAAACGTTCGGTAGTTTTAATTACAGAGCATCAGGATGAGGGAACTGTTGGTTTTATTTTAAACCAAAGAAGTGCACTTGTGCTGAGCGATTTAATCCCTGAACTGGATAAAGCAGACTTCCCGGTATATATCGGTGGCCCTGTTGGAACCGATACCGTTCATTTCATGCATCGCTGTTATGATAAGCTAAATGGTGGCGAAGAAATTGCAAAAGGTGTTTATTGGGGAGGCAATTTTGAAGCACTGAAAATTCTCATCAGCAATGGATTTATCCAAGCCAGCGAAATCAAGTTTTTTATTGGCTATTCTGGCTGGGGTGTAGAGCAGCTTAAAGATGAGCTTAAAGAAAATACATGGATTGTATCAGACACTTATCAGGCTGATGTGGTTTTTTCTAACGATGAAGAAGATTTATGGCGAGAGGTGATCATTAACCTTGGACCAAAATATGCGCATGTTAGCAATTTTCCAAGTAATCCTAATTTGAATTAGTAATTAGTATTTAGATATTAGTATTTAGACAAGGGGCATAACTACTAATGTCCAAGTACTAATGTCTAAATACTCTAAAGCTCTAAAGCGCTTTCTTCAACTTTCTTTCTAAGCTCATCCTTATAAGCCTGCATTTTAACAGCAAGACTTGCATCAGCAGTAGAAAGTATTTGAACAGCAAGCAAACCGGCATTTTTTGCTGCATTAAGTGCAACAGTTGCAACGGGGATACCATTAGGCATTTGTAAAATAGAAAGGATAGAATCCCATCCGTCAATAGAATTTGAAGATTTTACAGGAACTCCAATTACCGGCAAAACGGTAATAGAAGCCACCATTCCAGGTAAATGTGCTGCACCTCCGGCACCCGCAATAATTACCTTTAAACCACGGCCAGCAGCCTGTTTTGCATAATCAAACATCCTTTCAGGAGTACGGTGAGCAGAAACAACTGTCATTTCGAATTCGACCCCGAATTCTTTAAAAACATCAGCAGCATCCTTCATAATATGAAGATCCGATTTGCTACCCATTATAATGCCAACTTGTACGCTCATTAGGAAATAACTTTTAATGTATTTTTAATATAATTTGCTTTTTCTATTGCACTTTCGCGGTTTTGGTCAACAACAGTAATGTGACCCATTTTACGGAAAGGCTTGGTATATTTTTTTCCGTACAAATGTACATATACACCATCAATTGCCATGATTTTTTCTAGTCCATGGTACTTTGCCACCCCATTATGGTTTTTTTCACCAAGCAGGTTAATCATCACCGCATTGTTTATTGCACGGGTGTCGCCCAGAGGTAAGTTAAAAATAGCCCTTAAATGTTGCTCAAACTGAGATACATAATTGCCTTCTATAGTATGATGACCGCTATTATGAGGGCGAGGTGCAAGCTCATTTACCAAGATGTTGCCATCCCTGGTAATAAACATTTCAACCGCCAATAATCCGGTAATATTTAATGATGAAGCGATGTTTTTAGCAATAACTTCAGCTCTTTCCTGAATCGCTTCAGGATAGGTGGAAGGAGAGATTAAAAACTCAACCAGGTTTGCTTCAGCATTAAATTCCATCTCAACCAAAGGAAAAGTTTTTACATCTCCGTTCGGGTTTCTTGCCACAATAACTGCAATCTCCTTCTCAAAATCTACAAGTTCCTCAATCAAACAAGGCCCTTCAAAGGCATTTTCAACATCTGCGGCATGGTTTATTTTCATTACCCCTTTACCATCGTAGCCGTCTTTGCGCTGTTTAAGCATGTAAGGGAAAGGAATGTTGCTGTTTAACATCTCTGCCTTACTGTTTACCAGTTGAAATGGGGCGGTAGGAATATCATTTTCTTTAAAAAACTGTTTTTGAACACCTTTATCCTGAATTAAACGGATTACCCTCGATTGTGGATAAACATGCTTTCCTTCTTTTTCCAATTGCTCAAGTGCCTCAATATTTACTTTCTCTATTTCAATAGTGATGATGTCGGCCTTTTTTCCAAAATTATAAACGGTGTCGAAATCAGTAATTGAGCCACACTCAAAATAGTTCGCTATATGTTTACAAGGTGCGTCGGTATCGGGATCTAAAATTAAAGTGGTTAAGTTATAATTGATGGCCTCTTGTATCAGCATTCTGCCCAATTGTCCGCCTCCAAGTATGCCCAATTTTAAATCACTTATCTGTTTTGCCATATCTACTATGAAAAAGTTATGCTTATTTTGCACAAAAATAACAATATAAACGGATTGATGGATGCAGATGCTATAATTATTGGAGCCGGAGCGTGTGGTTTGATGTGCGCCGTACAGGCAGGTTACCTTGGTAAAAAGGTTATCTTGCTGGAAAAAAGCGATAAACCGGGAGCTAAAATCCTGATCTCAGGAGGTGGAAGGTGTAATTATACCAACCTGTTTGCTACCGATGAACAGTTTATATCTAACAATAAACATTTCAGCAAATCGGCATTTACACAGTGGACTGTTGACGATACCGTCAGTTTTTTTGAAGCTTATGGCATCACAGGAAAAGAAAAAACTTTGGGTCAGCTTTTTCCAGATGGCAAAAATGCCAAAGACATTGTAGATGTTTTTACCTCTGTATGTGCTGATTTTGGGCAACAGATTATCTGCAATGCACAGGTATCGGAAATAGAATTTGTTAACGATAGCTCCTTTACCATAAAATATGAAAAAGGAGGGAAACAACGTACTTTAAAGGCTCCCAAGCTGGTAATAACTACGGGTGGGTTGCCTATTCCTAAAATGGGTGCAACAGATTTTGCGCTTCGTTTTGCCAGAAAACACGCCTTAAATATTATCGAAACTGCACCTGCTTTAGTGCCATTAACCATTACAGGTAAAGATGAAGACTGGTACGCTCAGTTATCAGGAAACAGTGTCTTTTGCGAAGTAAGCAACGATCGCATCTCTTTTGAAGAGAATATTTTGTTTACACATTGGGGACTTAGTGGCCCTGCTATTTTACAGATTTCTTCATATTGGAGAAGGGGTGAAGAAATAAATATAGATCTGTTGCCCGGTAAAGATATTACCAGCTTAATTGAGGAGGAAAGAAGAGCAAACGGGAAATCTTTACTTTCAACCCTGTTTAACCGGTTTTACCCTAAAAAACTTACCGATGCAATGAGTAAGTTTTTGCCAATAGAGAAACAGGTAGCATCATTAACCAAAGCAGAGCTTGAATTGATCCATAAAACCATCCACCTGTTTAAGGTAAAACCTGCAGGCGATAAGGGGTATGACAAAGCTGAGGTGATGAGGGGTGGTATTGATACCAATGAGCTTTCTTCTAAAACGCTTGAATGTAAGAACATACCCGGACTGTATTTTGGTGGCGAATGTATAGATGTAACCGGTTGGCTTGGTGGCTATAATTTTCAGTGGGCCTGGGCAAATGGTTATGTAATTGCTCAGAATTTGTAAGACAGTATTTTTCTTAAAATGATAGCTGAGGAACCGTTGGAGTGAATTTAGCCGGGGTGGCTACGGCTTTCATTAAACTTATCCTGAATTCTTCTTTTTCAACATTAACCATTCCATACTGTGTGAACCAGGAATTAGCTGCTCCGCTAAGATGTAAAGTAAATCCATCGTCTTTAAGTTTAACCAGTAAATAGTAAAAAGCGATTTTACTGGCATTGTCAACCGTATGAAATAAGCTTAACGAGGTGAAATATCCATTTATAGCAAGGCCAATTACACCACCAACAAGAATGCCATTTTGGTAAGCCTCTACACTGTGTGCTATGCCCATTTCATGCAGTTCTAAAGCCGATTTTATAAATTCAGGAGTTAGCCAAACCCTGTTCTTTTTACCATTTGTACGGGAACAGCCAGTTATTGTTTCTTTAAAATTGGTATTTACCTTTATTTGTAGTTGTGTTTCCGGTGGTAGTGTTTTTTCTTTTTTTAAACGACGTAACAAATCTTTTTGTGCTTTAAAATCCTGTATTGGGATAATACCCCTTAATTCCGGATCTTCCCAAATGGAGTTTTTACCGCCATACAAATTGGGTAGAAGGTTTTTACCCTGAGAAAATCCTTGAAATATAGTAAAGGGTGTCAGTTCAAAGTGACCATAAGACCAAAGTAATGCGTTGCTTTTACCTCCGGATATTTTTGTTAATCCAAATTGAAAGAATCCCTGCAAAGATCGCTTAACAGATTGTCGGGCATTTTCCGGAATAATTGCAGCTACTTGTTTTGGTAATATCCCCATAGCTTTTTTTACTAATAAATCTAATAAATAGATTCGACATAATATCATATGTATTTCTTGAAATTTAATAAGGTTTTAATTGGGCATTGGCAGGGCCTTAGTAGGGTTTTAGCCCTATCAAGGCCTTACGAACGCCCTGTCAACGCCCCAACAACCAAAGTTTTGATACTGCTTGTAAAAAAGCATTGTGCGAATTCTAACAGACTGTAGCGAATCACCAGATTTATACGTTTAACGAAGTAAACCAAACCATTAACCAGATGAAAAAGAACCACATCTTACTTTTAGCTATTGCCGCTTTAATGATCACCGCCACATCTTGTAAAAAGGATAGCAAACCAATAGACCAGGGAAAAGATCTGATTTTAACTGCGAGAGAGCAACAAAAGGTAGAAGCCGATAATGCTTTTACTTTTAAGCTGTTTAAGGAAACTTTGTTAAAACCATTAGCGGGTAAAAACCTCATGCTATCACCTTTAAGCGTAAGTATAGCTTTGGGCATGACCAGTAACGGCAGCAGTGGCTCAACGTTGGAGGCCATAAAAAATACAATGGAGTTTAAAGATTTTACTGAGGCCGAAATAAACAGTTATTACCACAAAATAACAACTGAATTGCCTCAGCTAGATCCTAAAGCTACATTAGAAATTGCCAATTCAATTTGGTATGAAAAAACCTTTACACCATTGCCTGGTTTTCTAAAGGTGAATGCCGATAACTATAATGCCGAAGTTGAAGGGTTAGATTTTAAAAGTCCGACTGCAAAAGACAAAATTAATAGCTGGGTAAATAACAGCACACAGGGAAAGATTCCAAGTATAATTGATGAGATCGGTAGTGATATGGTAATGTACCTGATTAATGCTGTTTACTTTAAAAGCGATTGGAAATATAAGTTCGATAAAAACAAAACTGCCAAAGCGGATTTTAATTTAGATGCTAACAATAAGATTCAAACAGATTTTATGGTTGCGCAAGCTTCTGTTAATTATTTAAGTTCACAGGAGGCGAATGTATACGAACTTCCTTATGGGAACGAGAAATATAGTATGGTAATTGTATTGCCTAATGGTAATACTACAATTAATGAATTTGCAGGCTCAATTACTTCTGCAAAATGGAAAGGATGGATGGCAGGCTTAAAGAAAACCGGTATGGAAATAAAAATGCCTAAGTTTAAATTTAGCTATGATATTACACTAAATGATCAATTAGAACATCTGGGTATGGAAGTGGCGTTTGGTAAAAATGGCTTTGCCGATTTTACAAGAATTAATCCGGACGGGCATTTGGAAATAGACGAGGTGAGACACAAAACTTTTATTGAAGTAAATGAAAGCGGAACTGAAGCCGCTGCTGTTACTTCTGTTGGAATTGAACTCACATCGGTGCAACAACCTTCCGCTGTTCTTATTAATCGTCCATTTGTATATGCAATCCGCGAAATGAAAACCGGACTAATTTTGTTTACCGGTATTCTAAATAACCCGTTACTGGATAAATAACGGGTTATTCGATTTTACTCGCAATTAGGGGTGGTAAAGGTCCAGGTTTCGGCATTTCCTGTTGGGAAACTGTAAACCATACCTTTGCCCATCTCAAACCACAGCTTGCCGCGTAATTTTTCGCGACCGCCAATTTCATTCATCGATAAGCTGTCGTAAATACGACCATTTACCATTACATATTTTATTTTTTCTGAGTTTCTGATGTCGTCCAATGGGTTGGCATCCATAATTACCAGATCCGCAAGTTTGCCGTTTTCCAATGAACCTATTTCTTTATCCATACCTAAATAAGAAGCACCGTTTAGCGTGGCCGATCTGATGGCTTGTAACGGTGTCATGCCACCTTGTACCAGCATCCATAGTTCCCAATGCGCTCCCAGACCCTGGATTTGTCCGTGGGCACCTAAGTTTACTTTTGTGCCGCCGTCAGCAATTTGTTTAACTGCTTTTGATACTTCAATGTGGCCGTAATCTCCGTATTCCGAAGTAGTTCTTCTTCTTGAACGTGAATCTATAATTGGGCGAGGTGTAAATGCCATTAACCTTTCATTTTCCCAAACATTGGTTCTGTCGTACCAATAGTTCTCGCCCCACTGACTGCCGTAACTTACAATAAGGGTAGGTGTGTAGGCCACTTTGGTATTATTCCAGAAAGAAACTACATCCTTATAAACCGGAGCAACCGGGATGCTGTGTTCAATACCGGTATGACCATCAGAAATCATGTTCATGTTGGTAAAGAATGTAGAACCACCTTCTGGAACTACTTCCATTTTTAATAGCCGTGCGGCTTCTAATATTTGCTGACGCTGGTCACGACGAGGCTGGTTGTATGATTTAACAGAGAAGGCGCCCACTGCTTTTAACCTTCTGAGGTGAGATAAAGCATCATCTAAACTGTTAATGACTACCTTGAAATCGCCATCTGCACCATACAATATAGAACCCGTTGAATATAATCTTGGCCCTACCATGCGGCCTGACCTGATCATCTCTGATTGACTAAACACCATTTCTGTATTGCTCGATGGATCGTGTGAGGTAGTTACACCGAAAGCAAGGTTAGCAAGGTATGACCAATCTTGTTGCGGACTAATGCCGTCCGGACTGGTGCGTAAATGTGCGTGTACATCAATAATACCCGGCATTATTGTTTTTCCCGTTACATCAATCACTTTAGCATTCTGCGGTATACTTACTTCGCTTGCTTTACCTACTGCTACAACTTTGTTATGATCTATTATAATGGTTCCTTCTTCAATAACTTCATCACCTTTCATGGTAATTATCCTGGCACCTTTTAAGGCAGTTATACCGTCTGGCACATCTGTTTTAAGACGCAGGCCAATAGAAACACCTATAGAATCTGGTGGCGGAATGGTTTGTGGAGCACCGTCTACAAAATTAAAGGTGTTTTTAATTTCACGACTAAAGTATTGCGGCCCTAATGTCCATAGTAATTTGCTGCCATCATTACTCCAATGCAAATAAGTTCCCGCATCTTTAGTAACTCTGGTTAGCGGAATAGATTTGTTTGTTGATGAAAGCTCTAAAGGCGATCCTGTGGTAACCATCGGGGTGATGTATACATTAAATAGCTCTGTAAATGCCATCCATTTGCCATCAGGGCTTGGGCAAAACTGGGTAACATAGGTAGAGGTGTAATGAGTACGCGGATTGCCGCCATTTAGATCTACACTTTTAAATGCCTTTTTGCCATCCTCATTTCCTTGAAAAAAGATGCGGGTATCGTCTTTGTTAAACTGTGGCTTTATGCCGTTTTCGGAGATCAGTGTTTTTGCTGTTCCATCTGCCGACATGGTAAATATACCTGTGCCGCGGCCATAAGCATATCCTAAAACATCGTTTCCAACGCCTTTACGGTAAACAATTTTATCGCCTTTGGTAGAGTAGGAAGGGGAGTAATAGAGGCCTTTTTCATCAGTAAGTGGTATGGTTTTGCCAGATTTAAGGTCAGCTCTTTTAATGGAGCCTTTAAACTCATCGCTCCAGGTAGTGTAAATTACAAATTTTCCATCCGGACTAATGTCTGGCTCAAATTCAAAATCAATACCATTGGTAACCCTTTCAGGAGTACCATTTGGCAGTTCTTTTTTATATAAAAATCCTGCTGCATTAAATACAACAAACTTACCATCGGGTGAGGTAGTTAGCTGTCTGATCATTTTTGAGGTGAACTCAGCGCTGAATACTTGTTTTGGGAAATGCAGAGATTCCTGTATGGTCTGCGTGCTTGTTACTTTAAAAGGGATATCGGAAATAACCAATGAACTGAGCTCTATCTTTTTGATTTTTCCTTTAGCATAAAAAATGATGTTTTTAGAATCAGGAGTCCACGCAAAATTGGGGTAAACACCAAATATGGCCCACGTTTCCTGTTGGTCATGGGTAAGGTCTTCTGTTAGTGTCCATTCTTCGCCGGAATTGATGTTCTGTACAACAAGTACAGATTTTAATCTGATCCGTTTAACATAAGCCATCATTTTGCCATCGGGCGAGATCTGAGGACGAGCTGAACCCCCTGGTTGCTCTATCAGATCTGTTAATTTGCCGGTAATCATGTCTAGCTGACGGATCGCATATATTACACCATTAGGGTCTTTGCTATATTCAAAGTTAGGACCTGGCGATACATCTTCGCTAAAGTATAGGTATCTGCCATCAGGCGATACGTTAGGCTCACCCGCATCTTGCTGATCGTTTTTTCTTTTGGTTAATTGTACACCTTCGCCACCATATATACTGTACATCCACATTTCTCCGGCGCCTAAAGAACGGCTGCCAGTAAAATGCTTCCGGGCAATCAGATAATCGCTGTTTGGCATCCATGTGGCATTGTTTAACAGTCTGAATGTTTCTTTGGTAACTTGCCTTTTATTAGACCCGTCGCGGTTCATGATCCAGATGTTGTCGGCTCCGGTTTTATCGCTGGTATAGGATATATACTTCCCATTGGGGCTAAAGCGCGGCTGAACATCCCAGGCAACGCCCCCGCTTAACAACGCAGCTGTGCCACCTGTAACGGGCATAGTGTAAATATCCCCTAAAAGATCAAAAACGATATCTTTACCATCGGCGCTTACATCCAAATTCATCCATGTACCCTCGTCTGTGCTGATATTAAACGTTTTAGTGGGTCCATGAAATTTTTCGACATCCCATTTTTTTTCCTGGGCATAGCTGAAATGAAGTATAGGTAGGAAACATAATAGTAGTAATGATGTTTTCATAAGCGACGGGTGTTAATTAGCCCGCAATTTAGTAATATCAGTTCATTTTTATAGTTTTGGGCTTAACCTTTTTATGAGTGAAGTAGAGATATTAAAACGATACTGGGGATTTGATAGTTTCAGGCCATCACAGGATGAAATTATTGCATCGGTTTTAAACGGAAATGACACCTTAGCATTATTGCCAACAGGAGGAGGTAAATCGCTTTGCTTTCAGGTACCTGCAATGGTTATGGAGGGAATATGTATTGTTATTTCGCCCCTGGTAGCCTTAATGAAAGATCAGGTTGAGGGGTTAAAAGATAATGGGATCAATGCAGTGGCCATTTATGCAGGCATGGGTAAAAGAGAGATCGATATCCTTTTAGATAATTGCATTTATGGCAATATTAAATTTCTTTACCTGTCTCCGGAGCGGTTGCTTTCTGAATTGGTTAGAGAGCGGATCTCTTACATGAATGTAAATCTTATAGCGGTTGATGAAGCGCATTGCGTTTCTCAATGGGGCTACGATTTCAGACCACCATATCTATTGGTTAGTGCCATCAGAGAGATCCATCCAAAGGTGCCGGTTTTGGCTTTAACAGCTACCGCCACTCAGTTTGTGCGAAATGACATTGTAGAGAAATTACAGTTTAAAAATGCAAAGATTTTTGTGCAGAGTTTTGCTCGGAAAAACCTGAGTTATGTGGTTTTAAACGATGAAGACAAGCACAGAAAACTGATAGATATTGTTAAGAATGTAAAGGGCAGCGGATTGGTGTATGTGCGGAACCGGAGGGAAACTTCGGAAATAGCATTGTTTTTAAAGCGAAATGGCGTTGCTGCTGATTTTTACCATGCGGGAGTTGAAAAGGAAGAACGCTTTAAAAGGCAGGAAAACTGGAAGCGGAACATCATTCGCGTAATGGTGGCCACCAATGCTTTTGGAATGGGAATAGATAAACCTGATGTTCGTTTTGTAGTTCACCTGGATTTACCAGAAAGTTTAGAAGCATATTATCAGGAAGCCGGCAGGGCAGGAAGGGATGGTAAAAGATCATACGGTGTTCTATTGTCCAATAAATCAGATCAGATGGCCCTGCAGGCTAAATATGCCAATAGTTTTCCTACGTTAGACGAGATTAAAAAGATATATCACTATCTGGGCAATTACTTTCAGCTGGCATTTGGTGCTGGTGAGGGCTTAAGTTTTAACTTCGATATTGCTGATTTCTGTAAACGGTTTAATGTGGGCGTGGTAAAAACAATTGCCGCTCTTAAGTTTTTGGAACGTGATGGGTATATCACCTTGTCGGAAAATATTTTTTTACAATCGAGGGTGTTGTTTACAGTTGGCAACGAAGATGTTTATCGCTTTCAGATAGAAAATGCAGGCTATGATCCACTTATTAAGGCTATTCTAAGATCATATGGCGGTGCCTTTGATCAATATGTGAAGATTCAGGAGGCTGATATTGCCAAGAAAGTAAGGATATCATTTAATGATGTAGTCAGGCTGCTGAACAATTTACAGGATCAGGGTATTTTGTCGTATTTGCCTCAAACAGACCAACCTCAGTTGCAATATATACGCGCCAGAGTTGATCTGCTTCATATAGACATTGATGTAAAGTATATCGAACTACGAAAGAAAATTCAGACAGATCAGATAAATGCAGTATTGGCTTATGCCGGAAAAGCAGAATGTAGAAGCATTCAGTTGTTGACTTATTTTGATGAACCCGATTCTGAAAAATGCGGGGTTTGCGACATCTGCCTTGCAGAGAAAAAAGCTGAAGATCTGGATCAGTTATCTGATAAGATAGATTTTGAGATTGTTACTTTGTTACAGAGTCAGGCCCACACACTGGACGACCTTGTAAATGCCATAAAAGTTGGTGCTGAAAATGAGATACTAGACAGGATAAGAGAATTGCTTGATGCCGGGAAAATTAAAACGGACGGGAAAAATTATTACCTTTAATATTATGAGAAAGATTATCGCTATTGTTTGTGCTATTCCTGTTCTTTTAGCAGGATGTTCCTCTGATTGTATTCAGGATTCGGGTAAACACATTGTTAAGGATGCTGTTGTAAAGAATTTTGATCAGATAAAAATTACCGGAGCTATTAAACTTGTGATCAAACAAGATAGTTCTTATGCTATAAAAATTGATGCAGATTCTAGTATTGTTAACATGGTAAGAACAGATGTGAGCAGTGGAGAACTGAGGGTGAAACTGGACGATGGAATATATTGTGGTACAGACTCTGTAGTCGTTTATGCAGGTATTGGTGAATTAAAGAAGCTAAATACAGTAGGAGCTGTTAAGGTTGTTGGCGATGGCCGTATTTATGCAACAGATGTTGATTTGAAACTCGAAGGTACATCTGATGTTTCTCTGGACCTGAGTGCGTCTAAATTAACCACCAGGATTGATGGGATTGGTAAACTTGCACTGACCGGGCAAACCGGTGTACACAATTTAACAGCTAAGGGAACATCAACTGTTAATGCATTTGATTTTGTAGCAGGTATTTACGATATAAATATCGATGGAACCGGAAAGGCCAACATAAATGTGCTGAATGATCTGAAAATTAAAACGGCAGGTTCAAGTGAGGTGTATTATAAAGGGAATCCGAAAAACGTTGATGAGAAAAAATCAGGAGCTACTAAATTGGAGAAAGTAAATTAATACTGAATACGGTTTTTTAGCTACTTTAGTGCCTCATTTAATACATGGAACAAAAAAACGATAAAAAAGTCATCCGCTCGTGGGCGTTCTTTGACTGGGCTAATTCAGCATATAATCTAGTTATTACTTCTACCATTTTTCCGGCTTATTATACCATAATAACTACCACTCAGGAACATGGTGATAAGGTTTCCTTTTTTGGAAGAACTTTTACCAATACGGCCTTGTCTAACTATGCCTTATCTGTGGCCTATCTGATAATGGCTTTGCTGTTACCTATTCTTTCGTCAATTGCAGATTACAGGGGCAACAAAAAGATTTTCATGAAAATCTTTACCTACATAGGCGGTGTTGCCTGCATGGGGTTGTACTTTTTTAAGCTCGATACGCTGGAGCTGGGCATCATCTGTTTTGCTATAGCTGCCATGGGATACATAGGAGGGGTGTTGTTTAATAACTCATACCTGCCGGAAATAGCTACTGTAGATCAGCAGGATGCGGTAAGTGCAAAAGGTTTTGCTTATGGTTATGTAGGTAGTGTTTTGCTTCAAATCATTTGCTTTGTTTTTGTACTGAAACCAGAACTGTTTGGTATTACAGATTTATCGTTTCCGCCAAGGCTATCGTTCTTGCTGGTGGGTATATGGTGGATTGCTTTTGCACAGATTCCGTTTAAAAAGCTTCCTGCAGGTAGTCCAAATTATTCGTCGATTAATAAGAGCGTAGTAAGAAGTGGTTTCCAGGAATTGTCTAAAGTTTGGAACCAGTTACGCCATATGAAAGTGCTTAAAATGTTTTTATTGGCATTTTTCTTTTATTCAATGGGTGTACAAACCATTATGCTCGCCGCTGCGGGTTTTGGAGAAAAGACTCTAAAACTGGGAACTTCTAAACTTATTGTAACCATTTTAATTATACAGTTGGTGGCCATATTGGGTGCCATGATGATGTCTTATTTTGCAAAGAAAATTGGAAATGTTCGTGTATTGATCTATGTGGTACTCATTTGGATTGCTACTTGTGTTTGTGCATATTACATCACCAATGAATACCAATTTTATGGATTGGCTGCTATTGTTGGTTTAATTATGGGAGGTATTCAATCCTTGTCAAGATCAACGTATTCGAAATATTTGCCGGCCAATACTCCTGATACAGCCTCATTCTTTAGCTTTTATGATGTAACCGAAAAGATGGCCATTGTAATTGGTTTGTTTAGTTTTGCTTACATTGAGGAAGTAACGGGGAATATGCGGAACTCCATAATAGCTTTGGCATCATTTTTTATAATTGGTTTGGTGTTTTTGGTGGTATTAAAAAGCGTTGAAAAGAGATCTGTTTTATAAATGCTTGACATAAATGCTTGACGATTGCTTTAAAATAAATGCGTGGTAATGCTCGTTTTAACTTAAATAAAATGGTCACTTTTGACTTAAATAGTAGAGAATATAATATTAATGAAAGTAGAATTATTTGTACCCTGTTTCGTAGACCAGTTATATCCGGAAACGGCATTTAATACCATAAAGTTATTGGAGAAGGCTGGTTGTGAGGTGTTCTATAATTCTAATCAGACCTGCTGCGGCCAGCCTGCCTATAATGCCGGTTATTGGGAGCAGGCAAAGGAAACAGGCACTAAGTTCCTTAGTGATTTTTCGGAAACAGATTATATAGTAGCTCCATCCGCATCATGTGTAGGTATGGTTAAAAGTGGTTATAGTGATCTTTTTACCAACACTACCGTGCATAACAAATGTAGGAATATCCAATCCAATATCTTTGAGCTTTCAGATTTTCTGGTAAACGTTCTTAAAAGAGACTATTTTGGGGCAGAGCTGGATGGAAAGGCTGTTTATCATGATTCATGTAGCGGACTACGCGAATGCAAAATCAAAGAAGAACCAAGGCTACTTTTGTCTAAAGTACACGGATTGGAAATGGTAGAGATGAAGGATACTGATATGTGCTGTGGCTTTGGTGGTACATTCGCAGTTAAGTTTGATGCCATTTCATCGGCAATGGCTGAGCAGAAGGTGAATAATGCTTTGGAGCAAGGTGCTGAGTATGTGATTTCTACAGATTTATCATGCCTGATGCATTTACAGGGTTACATCGATAAAAATAATATCCCACTTAAAACGATGCACTTAGCCGATGTATTGGCAAATGGATGGTTAGAAAGTACGGAATATTAGTTAACTTTGTAATTCAGAATCACATTGTAGGTGATTTATAACACAAATTTTATTAATTTTTAAATCATAGTTGTAGATGATTAACATTACACTGCCTGATGGCTCTAGCCGTCAGTACGAAAAGGGCACAACTGCCCATCAAATTGCATTATCAATTTCTGAGGGTTTAGCCCGGAATGTTTTGGCTGCCGAAGTTAACGGCGAAGTTTGGGATTCATCCAGACCAATAGAGTCTGATGCTTCTTTAAAACTTTTAACCTGGAACGATACTGCAGGTAAAGCTACTTTCTGGCATTCATCGGCCCACATTATGGCCGAGGCATTGGAAGCATTATACCCTGGTACAAAATTTGGTATCGGTCCAGCTATTGAAACCGGATTTTACTATGATGTAGATTTTGGCGACAGAGAGTTTTCTTCTGATGACTTTAAAGCTATCGAAGCAAAAATCATTGAACTGGCAAAACAGAAAGAGGTTTTTGTTAGAGAATCAGTTTCAAAAGCTGATGCTGTTAAGTATTTTACTGAAAAGGGAGACGAATATAAGTTAGATCTTATTGATGGCCTTGAAGATGGTAAAATCACTTTTTATACTCAGGGACAATTTACCGATTTATGTCGTGGCCCACATATTCCTAATACAGGGTTTATTAAAGCTGTTAAGTTGATGAATGTTGCCGGCGCTTACTGGCGTGGTGACGAAACTAAAAAACAGCTTACACGTATTTATGGTGTTACTTTCCCTAAAGCAAGTGAACTTACTGAATATCTTCATATGATTGAAGAAGCTAAGAAAAGAGATCACAGAAAGTTAGGTAAGGAGCTTGAACTATTTGCTTTTTCTGAAAAAGTAGGCATGGGATTGCCATTGTGGTTACCTAAAGGTGCAGCATTGCGCGAGCGTTTGGTGCAGTTTTTAACAAAAGCACAAGGTAAGGCAGGGTATGAGCAGGTTGTAACTCCACATATTGGCCATAAGAATTTATACATTACTTCGGGTCACTATGAGAAATACGGTAAAGATGCATTTCAGCCAATAAAGACACCGCAGGAAGGAGAGGAGTTTTTCCTTAAACCGATGAACTGCCCGCACCATTGCGAGATTTATAAAGTGAAACCACGTTCGTATAAAGATCTTCCTTTGCGTTTTGCTGAGTTTGGAACTGTATATCGCTATGAGCAAAGTGGAGAACTGCATGGTTTAACAAGGGTTCGTGGATTTACTCAGGATGATGCACATTTATTTTGTCGCCCGGACCAGGTGAAAGAGGAATTTAAAAAGGTAATTGATCTTGTACTATACGTATTTAAATCATTGGGTTTCAATGATTATATCGCTCAGGTTTCTTTAAGAGATCCTGAAAACAGAGCAAAATACATTGGTAGTGATGAGAACTGGCATCTGGCAGAAACTGCAATTATTGAGGCTGCTGCAGAAAAAGGTTTACCAACAGTTGTGGAATACGGCGAAGCAGCATTTTATGGCCCGAAATTAGATTTCATGGTTAAGGATGCATTGGGTAGAAAATGGCAGCTTGGAACTATTCAGGTTGATTATAATTTACCTGAGCGCTTTGAGTTGGAATATACTGGCAGCGATAATCAAAAACACAGACCAGTAATGATCCATAGGGCTCCATTTGGTTCTCTTGAGCGTTTTATCGCAGTTTTGATTGAACATTGTGCTGGTAATTTCCCATTATGGCTTTCTCCTGAACAATTTATTATTCTTCCTATCTCAGAAAAGTATGAAGAATATGCAAAAAAAGTTTCAGATGAACTAAATAATTCCGATATTCGCGGGCTGATTGACTTTCGTGATGAGAAGATTGGAAGGAAAATCAGAGACGCAGAGGTTAAAAAAATACCTTATATGTTGATTATTGGTGAGAAGGAAATGGCTGAAGGAAAGGTTTCTGTAAGGAAACATGGCGAAGGCGATTTAGGTGAAATGACCCTGCAAGAGTTTAGTGAATTATTAATTAAAGAAATAACAGTTTAAATAAGATACAAATTTGGCATTAGGCAGACCAGGATTTAATAGGGGACCACGTCCTCCTTTTAAGAAAAAAGAAGCAGAACATAATATTAATCAGTTTATCAGGGCACAAGAGGTAAGATTAGCTGGAGATAATGTTGAACCGGGGATCTATCCTTTGGCAAAAGCTTTGGCCCTTGCCGATGAGTTAGAATTGGATTTAGTGGAGATTTCTCCGAATGCAGTTCCTCCAGTATGTAGAATAATCGATTACAGCAAGTTTGTTTACGAGCAAAAGAAAAAGCAGAAAGAGATTAAAGCTAACGCTAAACAAACCGTTATTAAGGAGATTAGATTCGGACCTAACACTAACGATCATGATTTTCAATTTAAACTAAAGCATGCTGTTAGTTTCCTTGAAAATGGTGAGAAAGTTAGAGCTTATGTTCACTTTAAAGGTAGAGCAATCGTTTATAAAGAACAGGGAGAGATTCTTCTTCTTAAATTTGCTCAGGCTCTTGAAGACATAGGTAAGGTAGAATTGCTACCTAAATTAGAGGGTAAGCGTATGTTTTTAACACTTGCTCCAAAAGTTGCTAAGAAATAAATAAATTACATATAATAAAAACAGGTTATGCCAAAAATGAAAACCAATTCCAGTGCTAAAAAGCGTTTTTCGCTTACTGGAACAGGTAAAATCGCAAGAAAGAACGCATACAAAAGCCACATCTTAACAAAGATGTCGACTAAACGTAAGCGTAACTTAGGTCAAACATCAATGGTGTCTGATGCTGATATGGGCAACGTTAAACGTATGCTTGCAATCGGTAAATAATTAAATTTTTAACCAGGTAACCGGTAGTAAGTTTGCTGTAATACGCAACACCGTTTATCAAAAACAACAAAAACATGCCACGTTCGGTAAACGCAGTAGCTTCGAGAAGAAGAAGGAAAAAAGTCCTAAATTTAGCCAAAGGCTATTGGGGATCAAGAAGCAAGGTTTTCACCATTGCTAAAAATACGGTAGAAAAAGGTTTGCAATATGCATACCGTGACCGTAAAGTTAAGAAAAGAGAATTTCGTGGATTGTGGATTCAACGTATCAACGCTGGAGCACGTCAACACGGTATATCTTACTCTCAATTAATTGGTAAATTAGCCACTAAAAATATCGGTTTAAACCGTAAAGTTTTAGCTGACTTAGCTATGAACCATCCAGAAGCTTTTAAAGCTGTAATTGATGCAGTAAAATAGATATAACTTAAGTTATAAAAAAGGGAGCTAATAGCTCCCTTTTTTATGTCGTATATTTTATAAGTTAATGTGCTGACCGGCAGTGATGATATGTTCTTTGTCGATTCTACTCATAAAAGGAACTTTTCCAATTACCTTAACCGCGCTATAGTTCTGGATGTAATCTTCTGTCTCTGCATTTGCAGGGCCGTTGAATATTAGCCCCTCTACAGAGATCTTGTTTGCTTTAAGGACTTCTAGTGTAAGTAAGGTATGGTTAATGCTGCCAAGGTAGTTCTGAGAAACTACAATAACCTTTGCATCAAGTGATTTGATCAGGTCGCATATAAGTTCCTTATCGTTCAATGGTACCATTAAACCTCCCGCGCCTTCAATAATCAGACTGTTATCCGTTATCGGTTTTTTTATAGAATCAGTGGTAATGTGAACACCATCTATTTTGGCCGACAAGTGGGGAGAAAGTGGCTGGCCGAGTCTGTATCGTTCAGGGTGTATAACTGTTTTGGTATTGCTTATCAGGTTTCCAACAAATAAGCTATCGCTTATTTCCAGATCTCCTGACTGAATGGGCTTCCAATAATCTGCCTGTAGTTTTTCTGTTAATATTGAGCTTACAATTGTTTTACCAATACCAGTTCCTATTCCGGTAATAAAATATGTATTATTCATGTTCTTTTAATAATATGAGTTGGTCTACAAGCATCTTAATCTCTTCATCGGTATTAAACAGATGTAAGCATATCCTTAGCCGCTCTTTACCTTCTGCAACGGTAGGGCTTAAGATAGCACGAACATCTATACCTTTATTTTGTAATGTTTCGGCAGCAAATTTAGCTTTTTGGTTGCTGTTGTATATAATAGTTTGTATTGTACTTGGGCTTGGTTGAATATCCTGAATGCCCGAGTTGCTAATTAAGCGTGAATACAAAGCTATTTTCTCTGCAATTAATGGGCGGTAATCTGTATCAGTCAGCATTTGGTAAGCACTTCTTATAGCTGCAATAGCATGAATAGGAGCTGCTGTAGAGTAGATGAAGGAACGTGCAAAATTGATGAGGTAGTTGCGTAATGCACGGCTTCCTAATACAATTGCCCCATGGCAGCCCAATGCTTTGCCAAAAGTAACGATGCGTGCAAATACTTTATTTTCCAGGCCTGCCTGCTGTACTAACCCCCGTCCATAATTCCCAAAAATACCCAAAGCATGCGCTTCATCAACAATCAGGTTTGCCTCATATCTTTCACACAGGCTATTTATTTCAGTAAGTGGCGCAACGTCACCATCCATAGAATAAACACTTTCTACAACCACATAAACATTTCCTTTTGCAACTTTTAGTTTGGCTTCAAGGTCGTTAAGATTGTTATGTTTAAAGGAATATCGGTTGGCATGAGTTAGTCGGGCACCATCTATAAGGCTGGCATGAATCAATTCATCAGATATAATGGTATCGCCGCGCTGTGCTAAGCTTGAAATAAGACCTACGTTGGCATCGTATCCAGAATTAAAGACAAGACCATTTTCTGCGTTATGGAAGTCAGCAATAAAAGCTTCAGTCTCTTCAGTAAAAGCATGATTGCCACTTAGCAAACGAGAACCTGCAGCGCCATTACCATAATGTGGCATATGCAATAAAGTCTCATTGATTGCATTTTTTAATTGAGGCGATCTTGCAAAGCCCAGATAATCATTAGAGCAAAAATCAACAGGGAAAATCTTTGCAGATAATTTCCTTAATGAGCCTTTTTCTGTTCTGTTGAGTAGCCTTTCGTTTATGAATTGCTCAGCTTTATTCATTTAGTGCTGTTCTGGGGCGTATTAGTTTTTGTTTAGCTGTGATATAGATTTTTGCATTTGAGACATCATATTTGTTAGCGTTTCAATAGTAGGTTCAGGTGTAGGGTCGGGCAGGGTAGATGAAATATAAGCTTTTGCTTTCCATATTTCAAGAATATCTTCCGCTGCTATGGTATAAGGATCATATACTTTATTGTCTGAGATTAACTTCAGTTCTTTGTTTTCTTTAAAGCGGTTGCCGGCTCTTTTATAAACCACACCTTCATTCTTGCTCACAATAACATAGGTTTCGCCAGTTTTTACATCATTCCAGTTATCCATATATTCCCCTAATATTACGCTTCCCGATTGGATAGGTAACATAGAATCGCCAACGATTTCGAAAGCTCTGAACGTTCCTTGTTTTAGGAAGGGCAATGGCAATTGAAATTTGGGAAGGTCTTTAATATACTGTGGATCTGCGAAGCCATTTAAATATCCGGCGCTAGCTTTAACAGGAACCATCTCGATGTTCTCATTGTCGTCTTTGTCGACAGATATACTTAGTATCCTAAGGTTCGAACCCTGGCTTTTTGGTTTGGGTTTCCAGCTGTCGTTTATATTTTCATTGATAAATTCATCTATAGTCAGTTCAAAATATTCTGCTATTTTCTTTAGTAAATCATATTTTGGTTCCGCTCTGTCCTCTTCGTAAGCACCAATCAATGATCTTTTAATTTCCATTGCATCAGCGAATTGCTGCTGTGTGTGGCCTTTTTTCTTTCTTAAGTACTTAAGGTTGGATGAAATATTTGACATAAAATAAAAATTTAAAATTTATTTGTTTTTACTAAAATAGTTAGTATTATTGTGCCAATAAAGTTAGTATTATTTATTTGCATATCCAAAAGGAGTACTAATTAATTTAGTTAATAATAATTTAAGCTTAAGGCCATGAAAAAGTTCGTATACATTGTAACAGACAGAAACCGTACTAGTTTACACGTTGGAATGAGTTCTGATTTAATTAAGACGCTGGATTTCTACAAGCAAATGCCTTGCTTGTTTTTTGATAGCAGTCAACAACTTACCAGATTGGTGTATTTTGAAGAATTTAAAACAGAAGCACAGGCTTTAAGCAGATTTAAAATAATGAGCAGATTCACCAGGATGCAAAAGGAGCGGGTTGTGAGGTCATGTAATCCTGATTGGGTAGATTTAACGATAGGGTTGGATTTTGAGCATATCATTTCCAGCAAGAAGCTGATCAATCAGGTTAACCTGCCATTTACTATGTACTCTTAAAACAAAAAAGGCTCGAATAGATATTCTATTCGAGCCTTTTTATACGATCATTAAATAACAGTCTTACCAACCAGGAGCAAATGTTAAACCAAAAACACCGGCTTTAACATCTTTACGTTGGAACGGGAAAGCATAATAAGGTTCCAATACAAAGTAACCAAATACATTCACCCTAACGGAAACACCGGCACTTAGTGCTGGTACTCTTTCAGCAGGTTTGCCGTTTGGCAATAACACACCATTAGGCTGGCTTTTGAAAGATACTTTTGAATCTTCATCCCATGCTAATCCTGCATCAAAGAACAGGTTTAAATCAGTAAATAAAAACTTAGAAGGTATTTGAGCTAACTTTTTAGGGCCTGTAAATGGTAGGCGGACTTCAAAGTTCACTACTGCTATCTTACTTCCAGATAGCTGATTGATATCGAAGTTCCCTCCTAAATCATTACTCTTATACATAGAGTTCGCTTCGTAACCTCTTATTAAATACGGATATCCTGCATACAATGGGTATAGGTTTTCGCCATCTCTTCCAATCCTGATGTAGTTATAAGTTCTGGCTGCAAAGGTGAAAGGTTTAACACGCACATATTTCCTTAAATCAACCGTGATGGCCGAGAAACTGTAATCGCCAAAATATTGCTCGGCTCCAACTCTATATCTAAATCCATCAAGAGGAGAGGTTACCCCCATAATAGAGTTATCGCCAACAAATGATGCATTAGCCTGGAAAATAGTAAATGAATTAAATGGTATACCTAATTCCTGCGAAGCCTGATCTGTTGGTATTTTTTTCTTTTCAGAACCAAGATAGTATGAGCCTGTTTCATCATAATAATTACTTATACGATCTATGCGGTAACTATAACGAGAAAATGCGCCGCCAAGTTCAAACCTATGTACCTTATTAAATGGATATGCACCAAATAACTGCATCTGATCTTCAAATGTCCGTATCAGATTTGTTCTGTCATTTATAACATTTAGCTTACTGCCATCACTCTGATCAATTTGTTCTGCCGCAATGTCTCTAAAACCAGTAATGTATGGGATGTGCGACAATGCAAAACCCCAGTTAATTCTGCTTTGCTGGTTAATATAACCTACAAGGCCACCAAAATCATAGATTTCGCCGTTTACAGACAAGTTGGCTATGATCTGATTTTTACCTAAAATATCGCTGAACATCCCTACAATACCACCCTGAACTCCAGTTCCAAATCTACTGGTTGAAACCCCAACGCCGCTATTGGCCAGATAATCAAGTTTGAACTTTGGTTTGTATGGAACCAGTTTCATGGAATCAGTAAGGGTTTTTTCAAACTTTTCAAAGTTTCCAAGATTAGAATTTACAATGTCAACCCCGGTGTTTTCCATTGGAGGTAATATCGCAGCGTCGAAATTCACTTCATTTACATCAACCGGTCTTGATTTGAAATTGCTGACAGGAGAGTTGTACAAAGTATATCTCTGGTAGCGATAGTAGCTATAAATAATGTCGTCGTTTCTCGAAACTGAAATAGCTGGCGAGAATTCGGTAACACCACTAATACCGGTAAAGTAGTCGGTAAGTTGTTTTGCGGTATTATCGCCAAGATTATATTCATATAAATTCCTGAAACCATCTCTGTTAGATAAGAAGAATAACCTTTTGCTATCGCCAGAGAACTGCGCATTTAAGTTGTTTGCACCAGGGAATACAGGTACATCTGTTAACGACTTACTTTCAATATCATATATTGAAAGGTTGATCGGGTGTACAGCATTGCTGCTGTTTTTCATCATTGAAGCTCTATCTGAGGAAAAAACGAGCTTTTTTCCATCAGGAGAATAACTAGGTGCATAATCAGAATAAGCATCATTGGTAATCGGAGTTACCGTTTTCGTTTTGATATTGTAAGTGAAAATATCGCTCTGTCCCTCAACCATTCCAGAGAATGCAATATCATCTCCATTTGGTGCCCAGGTAAGGTTTCCAAACTGCTCAACATTACCCATATCCGTTCTTAAAGCAACGCTTCCATTGTCAACATTGATCACCATCAATTGGTTTTTACCTTTACTAAAAATACTAAAGGCAAACTGCTTACTATCCGGCGACCAAGCACCTGCAGATTCCAGAAAGTTAAAATCATCAATATGCGAATTGGCTACCTGACTACTTAGCTTTCGCATTATCTTTCCCGTCTTGGCATCCGCTAAAAAGAGATCTATGCCAAATAAGTCTTTTTCTGAAAGGAAGCAGAGGTATTTTCCGTCAGGACTGATTGCAGGAGCCACGTTCATATTTCCCGCATTCTTGTTGTCGATAATTTTTGTACCGCTGATCTTGATCTGAGAACTATCAGACTTTAACATTGGACGGTAATGCGATTCTATCGCATTTTTCCACAGTCCTGATAACGTATTGTCATCATATCCGAAGGTATATTTTAATCCATTCTCATATCCAAATCTTGCTGTGGCTTTAAACAAAGGAACAATAGTCGTATCGCCATAAACAGAACCTACAAAAGTCCAGAATGCTTGTCCGTAACGATACGGAAAGTACTTATTAGAATTGGTAAGGTCTTTTAATGAAGGAATATCTCTGTTTAATAACGCATCCCTCATCCACATTGAGGTAAAAGCATCGGTTTTACCAACAGAAAGATATTCTGCCATACCCTCAATCATCCATAAAGGAATCTGGCTGATGTTTTCCAGACCAATAGAATCTTTCTCAAGCAGGATATGGTATTGAAAAGCGTGAACCAACTCGTGACCTAAAACGTGTCTGGTTTGGTTATTCAGCTCCATTACAGGCATAATTACCCTGTTCTTAAGCGCCTCAGTAACACCGCCTGTACCCACTCCAATTTCACCCTGTAAAGCAGTAGTCTGCTGGAAATCAGGGTGGTTGTTGTAAAGGATTATCGGATTCTTTTTAAGGAATGTATCTCTGAAGATCTCCTGATGCATTTTATACCATGTTTCCGCATCCTGTGCGAATTTCTGGATCATCTTTTCATTTTTAAGATAATAATAAAGCTCAAAATGTGGAGTTTGAAGCACCTTAAACTTCTCATTTTTATACCGCACCTTGTTCTGTCCAAAGTATTGAGCCTGAACGGAAACAGCCGATATCATTAGGAAGACCAGCAGTGGAATTAGCCTTCTCAAAAATGTAGAGTTCATGATCATAGTATGACTATTATTGGTTATAATTTATAAATATTAAAAACTACTGTTGTTCGTTTTTCTTTCTCTCTTTTTCTTTTTCCTTTTCTTCCTGGCGCTGTTTTCTCTTTAACTGACGCTCTTCTTTTTTAGTTAGGGGAGCTTCTGTGGCCGGTTGTGGTTTAGCAGGTTCGGGTGTTTTATTTTCTTCGGGCTTAGGAACTACAACATCCTGTTGAACAGGTTGTGTTTCTTCAGTTGCAGGAACATCAAAATTCGTAGAATCTACAGCCATGCTGTCGGTACTTGTTGTGTCAACAGTATATCGAGGTGTAGGGCAATCAATATCCCTGGTAATTTTAACTTTCGATTTAGGGAAAGGTCCCATTGTATATCCGGTACTTTGATCCTTATAAACCTTTTCCATAAATTTTGCGAAAATAGGCAGGGCAGTTCTTGAACCTTCACCGGTTTCCCCGTTTTTAAAGTGGGCCGTACGCTCGTCGCAGCCAACCCAAACACCCGTGACCAGATCCTTAGTAACCCCCATATACCAGGCATCAACATAATCAGATGATGTTCCTGTTTTGCCACCAATCTGGTTGTTGTTTTTCCATAAATCCCATTCCCAAAGCGCCTGCGAAGTTCCACCAGGTTCTTCCATACCACCTCTAAGCATATACAACATTAACCAGGCTATTTCTTCGGTAAGTGTTCTTTTTGTTTTCGGCTTAAATTCTTCAATCACATTGTCATCCAGGTCAGTAACCTTTTCAACAAGGATAGGCTCTGTTTTGATACCACCATTTAAAAAGGTCCCATAGGCTTTAACCATTTCATATACAGTTACATCATTTGGCCCAAGGCTCACAGAAGGTACAGATGCCAGGTGACTGTCAATACCACATTCATGTGCCCATTTTACCACGTTTTCCGCTCCTACTTTTTCAGTAACCTGAGCAGTAATGGTGTTTACTGATTTAGCCATGGCCCAGCGCAGCGACATTTCGCGATAGCTATTGCTCCAGTCTGCATTTCTTGGCTCCCAATATTCTGTCTTTCCATTTTCCTGGTAAGAGATACGGACAGGTTTGTCCGTAAACTTATCACACGGACTCATTCCTGATTCCAAAGCTGCTAAATAAGCAAATGGTTTAAAGGTAGAACCCGCTTGTCTTTTAGATTGATTTACATGGTCATATTTAAAGAACTTATGATCAATACCACCAACCCAAACTTTAATCTTCCCATTAAATGGATCCATGGTCATCATTCCGGTATTCATTATTTTACCATAATACCTGATGGAATCCATGGTCGAAAAGAGTGTATCTCTATCGCCTTTCCACGTGAAGATTTTCATTTTCTTTTTCTTGTTGAAATAAGCTTCTACAGAATCAGGAGAATTGCTGAATTTCTTTTGAAGAAGCGCATAAATGGGTAAGTTTTTCTTCGCACGTTCAGGATAATCTACTTTTTTCTTTTCCGAATCTTCCCATGGATCTTCCGTGCCCCAAACGTTATAAAATCTTTTCTGAATAACTTTCATCTGCTCTGAAACAGCTTCCTCTGCATATTTTTGCAGTTTAGAATCTATTGTGGTATAAATTTTCAGACCATCCTCATAAAGGTCATAACCATTATCTTCACACCATTTTTCCAGATACTTATCCACTGCAGCCCTTAGGTAAGAATCGCCGTCACTGCCTTCATCAATACGTCCTTCTTTAAGCTTTATTGGTTTGTTTTTGAAACTATCCAGCTGGGCAGCATTGATGTAATTGTATTTATTCATTTGAGCCAAAGCCACGTTGCGTCTTTCTAATGCTCTATCAGGGTTTTTTATAGGGTTGTATAAGCTGGTACCTTTTAACATACCTACCAATAAGGCCGATTCCGGTATATCCAGTTCGTTTGTCTGCTTATCGAAGTATATTCTTGCAGCTGTTTTTATTCCATAAGCATTGTTCCCAAAAGAAACAGTATTCAGGTACATGGTTATGATGTCGTTTTTGGAATAATTAGATTCCAGTTTAACAGCCGTGAGCCATTCTTTAAGCTTAGGTATAAGCGTCCGCAATAGCGGGATATGACTTAAAAGTCCTTGCGATTTATTGTAACGTGTGCGATAAAGATTTTTTGCCAACTGCTGAGTAATTGTACTTGCACCTCTTTTATCGCCGGTAGCGGTAGATATTCCACTTGATAACAAGGAGCGAAAATCGATGCCCATGTGGCTGTAAAAGCGTACGTCTTCAGTTGCTACAAGTGCATTAATTACACTTGGTGCTATTTCATTAAAATTTACCGGAGTACGGTTTTCTTTGTAATAGCGGCCAATTAATTTGCCGTCGGCTGTGTATAATTCTGAGCCTACACGAAGGGTAGGGGCTTTTATATCTTTAGAGGAAGGAGAATAACCAAATAACCATAAAAAGTTAAGTTGCAACGCACAAAAGAAGATAATGATACAAAAAAGAACTATGCTCGAATAACGGATGTACTTATTGCGAATTTCTTTAAACATGTGATAAAGATGAAAAAAAACGTAAAACTGTTAGTGTTAAATAGTGTTAAAACTTGCAATGCAAATAAACACAATTAATTAATAAACTGGTTGATTTGATATTTCAAGTTGCTTTATTCTATTTAGCGTATAATTGAGAGTGCAAAAAGATTTATAAAACAATTGTTAATCAGGAAAATAAGAACACAAATACCAGTTCTCAGCATCTGGAATTACTATGAATTTAGGCTTTATGCATCAAAAAACATAAACAAAGATAATAAATTGGGAGCCCAATTATTCATGAAATCATGATGATGATCACATCTGTGTTGTTATTTAATTTTCACCAGATAAAAATGTTCCAGAACCGAGGGGCGGCTTTTTGCCAGTATAAACTTTGCTTTCAGTTTGGTGATGTGGTAATAATCAAATTGCTTCAGTATTTCTAAATTGTATTTGCTTTTGAGATAGGGCAGCTCAGATTCGTGGGTATAGATCACCGTTTCTTTTTGATCCTTTGTCTCTTCAAGATCAGCATCGTCGTATAGATATTTAACTTCTTTATTTGCATAGAAATCAAAAGAGAAAGCATGGTCATATCTGAAAACAGCCGGGATGGCTTTTATGTCGTTTGCCTGCAGCCATTTGCCCGCTTCCATGCCCGACTGGTATTTTAAAATAGAAGGGTAAAAGAACAGGTAAAGAAAGCTCATTATCCCAATTGATAAAACTGCACCTCTGCTTACAATGGTTTTAATGGATGCCCCTTTAAACAGTAAAAAAGTACTAACTGCGGCGATTAGTAAAATTGCAAGTGCCGCCCCATAAAACTGAAATTTGAAACAAACTGCAATTGTGCCAAGCAGTAAAACTACAATCAGGAAGATCACATTTTGTATAATAAGGAATGTTTTGATCCTCTTTTCACTGATCCTCATTAAATATAAGGCAGTAATAATTGAAAACTGAGGGAATATGACCAGTATATAATGTGGAAGCTGAAATTTAGAAAATGAAAACAACAAAAAGGTAATAAATGCCGAACTCCAGATGATAATCGTTTCGGGTGGAAGAACAATTCTTAAAGATTTTTTAAATAAGTTGATTACCGCCACATAAAACAGTACAGACCAGGGTAAAAACGCCCATAAAGTAGTGTGCAGGAAAAAGGATAGATCACCTTTTCCTTTAATTGGGCCGGTATTAAAGAAACGTCCAAACTGACTATCCCAGAAAAAGAACCTAAGCCCTGATACCCCTTGCTGTCCAAATACTGTTTTTTCAGGATGCAGGTCAAATTGCACATACAGGGAATATAGTTCGGGAGTTATAAAAATTAAAATAAGTGTAATGGCGATCCACCATTTCGGTTTTAACAATTCCTTTAATTGTCTGGTTATAGCCCAGTAAATAATAAAACCACAAAATATCGGAACCAGAACAAATATCCCTTTAACCATTACTGCGCAGGCTGCAAAAAAAGACCCTGCAACAATATGTAAAAAAGATTTTTGACGTGCCCTGTCGTAATGGTAAATGGCCGCTGTAACAAAAGCCGCAAGATAAGCTTCTGCTCTTACATCAGAATTGGAGATCAATACGTGCAAACTTGTCAGAAATATAATAGCACTGATCAGGGCAGTTTTTCTGTTAAAATGATCTGCAGTAAAACGATATAGATAAAACGTTCCCATCAGATTGATTAAAAATGAAGGGAGTTTGTAAGCAAAAGCAGATATCCCAAAAAGCTTAAAACTTGCAGCAGCGAGCCAGAAAGGAAGATGCGGCTTATCCAGCCAGTCTTTGCCATGTACATAAAGGTTAAGCCAGTCGTTTCTCAGGATCATATTTTTAGAGATGCTGGCATATAAGGCTCCATCCGGTTCCATCACTTCATTAAATAACGAAAAAAAGCTAATAGCAATCAGCACCGAGATCAGCACTTCATAACACCTGTCTTCAGATAATTTTAAGGATATCATACTTAGCTAAAGTATCCTTAAGCTATAAGCTGATGATTAACTTATTAATACCTAATAGTTAACGATTAATAGCCAGCTTGTTCTATGATTATGATTTTATTTCCGTTTTATGGTGGTAAAAAACTTTATTTTACGATTCTTTTCAATTGTATAATGGATACCGCCATCCGAGCTGTAAGAAGCACCAGCATTTTGTTCAGTAGCTTCATCATGATACATGAACCCATAAGCTCCTTTTTTTGAAGCAGATTTTAACACCAAAACATAGCGGTTGCCTGCCACAACAGGAATATCTGGACGAACGATAACATTTGAGGGCGACCAGCTCACCGAATCTTTAGCGATGTTAATGGTTTTTAGCGGTTTCCCAACAGGAAGTAAAGATGCATCTGCCTGATACATCATTATAATCAGATCGGCATCAGGATCATTGTTCTGGAATGTAGTAATCGAAACGATATTCAGAATTCCTGTGCGGCTTGCCCTAAAGCCCTGTCCACGTTGAATCTCATTACTAATGTCGCAAAAGCCTTTGAAGTTTTTAATCCCCGTATCATTATCCACGTCCTTAATCACCTGCTGTTTTCCCTTGCTGCCTGTTGCAAGCGAAAGCGTAACCTCATTCTTACAGACCATCGGAAGTATAGATCCATCCTCGGCAAAGTTTAAAGGTGCCCAGTAAAAATTAGCAAGAGATTCATTTTTTGCAGCATTATTCCATAGGTCACTTCCGTAGAGGTAGATCATGCCCGAAGTTAATTTTATCGGCGAAACAAATGATGGTTGGCCTCCGCAAGAATTATTACTGATCTGAATTCCTTCAGACCATGGGCCTAACGGTGTTTTGGCCGTTCGGTAAGAGGTACCGGTTCCAGCGCAATAGCCACAGTTAGGGTCTGAATAAGTAAGGTAATAAATCCCCTTTCTTTCAAATAAAGAAGGAGCTTCTGTTTGCCCCGGTGTAATCGCTTTGGTAACTGTTCCACTGCCACTCAGGTAATCATCATTCAATTTTTCAATCACTATTGTCCCTTTTGATCTCCAATCGGTATAGGCGAGGTAGCCGGTCCCGTCTTTATCTACAAAAGTATCATGATCACCATTGTTCAATCCAGCGGCAGGAGCATCTGCGTTCACCGCCAATTTTGGTTCTGCAACTTCAGTAAACGGACCTGCAGGATTTTTACTGGTAAATACCCGAAATCCTGAAACATTGTCGTAAACATTAATCCATAGTACATATAAAGAAGTCTTTTTGTTAAAAATTACATGCGGGCGAAAACAGCCATAAGTGCTTCCATTACACCTCGACTGCCACAGCGGAATCTTTGCATCAAATAAAAAACCTTTGTCTGTCCAATGCACCATGTCTGTCGAAGTATAGGTTTTAAATCCACAAAAAGGTGCTTCTTTTTTACCCCATTGAAAACCGCACCCATAACTTGTGCCATACAGGTAATAAACACCTTCAAAAAATGCAATCTCTCCATCATGAGCATCAATGGCTTCTCCAACCGTACTAAACCTTGTAACCTGTTCAAAAGCATCATTGAAATTCCGAAAAGTAGCCTTTGTTTGCCCATGAGCGCTTACTGACAACAAGACGATTGTAAACAGGATTAGCACAGCTAAATTGGATTTTTTGAAGAAGTACTGCATATTACACATGAAACACGATTGTTTAACTATTATCTATAGGAATAAACCAAATTTAAAGATTAAACACTTAAGCAAACTGTCCAATTTGATTAAAGAAATGTACTTTTTGATAAAAATCATCCAGAGGCTGCAGTGCTTTTTCTGAGTTTTATTCTATATTTAGCTAAACATGTAGCTTATGAAAGATGAAATAGAACAGTATTTGGCAGCACCCAGAAAAAAAGTATCCCTTAAAAACTATGATACCCGCTACAGGGGGAATCTGGAGAAAGAAGAAGGAAAGGAAAGGCTGGAAGAGATTAAACTTAAGTTAAATGCTGCTCAGGAAACACTATATGCAGAAAATACGCGCTCTGTATTAATTATTTTTCAGGCGATGGATGCTGCCGGGAAAGATAGCGCCATACAGCATGTAATGTCTGGCTTAAACCCACAGGGTTGCCAGGTCTACAGTTTTAAGGCTCCAAATTCCGAAGAGTACGACCACGATTTTCTATGGCGCCATTATAAAGCCCTGCCGGAAAAGGGTAGGATAGGAATTCATAACCGTTCCCACTATGAAAACGTCCTCGTTTGCAAAGTACATCCCGAATATGTACTTAATGAAAACATTCCCGGATATCAGGATGTAAAAAAGATAGACAATGCTTTCTGGAAAAAGCGTTATGACAGCATCAGGAATTTTGAACAACACCTAAATGAAAACGGAACAGTTATCATAAAAATCTTTCTGTATGTTTCTAAAGAAGAGCAAAAGCAACGGTTTTTAGATAGAATAAATGATCCGGCAAAGAATTGGAAGTTTGCTTCGGGTGATATCGCAGAACGCAAATTGTGGAAACAATACATGACTGCTTATGAGGAGGCAATAACAGCCACCTCAACAGAAAACGCCCCATGGTATATTATTCCGGCCGATCAGAAATGGTATGCACGATTGGCAATCAGCCATATACTGGCCGAAACATTCGAAAAGCTAAACCTTAAATTCCCGGTTCTGGCAAAAGAAGAAGCAAAGAAACTGGATGATATAAAAGCACAATTATTAGATGAAGAATAGTTAATTATACTTCATCCTGAATTTTTTAAGGTCAGGTACACTTTTACGTTTCCTTTCCAGCTCATGCGCATAAATTGTCCGGCCAAGGTTTTTCATAAAGGGAAAGCATACCGTATCGTATTCGTATTTGTTGTCATTAAAAATGCCGTCCTCATTTGATTGAACAACGGCTGTAAGAAAGAATTCAATATTATTTTTGAAATCTACGAAATACGAATTGTCGATAATGAAACCGTAGGAGTCGCCATATTTATTAAATATCCTGATGTTCGAATCAATTTGAGCATCCTTATCCCTGCCATAGTACAGCATTTTGGCGTATGTTGGCCAAAATTCTTTAGGGTCATAAGCAGGGTAATCACTTTCAGTCGGCAATTTGCTCATATAAGTATAGATCAGTTTGTAATCGGCAGGCGTTAAATTAAACCGCTCCTTAATAGGGAAAGCCTCCGGATATATCAGTTTCCTCATCATCGCCTGCTGATCAGAAATGCTAAAAGCATTCTTATTTTCGAGGTTAAAAGGCTTATTTACCAGTTTATCTGTGCTGTCGAGATAACCCGTACCCATAACTGTATTTGTTAATGAAAGCACATATTCTTTAGGATCGTACTGTTCGGCCTGGCTGTACACCAGTTTATCTCCGTTATAGAATTTAATAGGATTGGTGTGTTTTGCCGTTTCACCCGCATCACCTATAGCCAACCGGTTTAAGATACGGCTGTTGTTAAAACCGTATTTCTTCAATTTGCTGTTAATTTCAGCGCGACCAATAAACTCGAACAATCGGTTAAATGCATCATTATCGCTGGTAAGTAATATCTTTTTGATGTAATGCTCAATAGAAGGCAGTCCATTTTTAGCAGTGCTATCGGCCAGGACTTTAGTTTGAGCAGTATATGAACTGTCGGTAATCATGGTGCTTTTGGCGGTAAACCCGGCTATTTTAAGTTCATTTACTTTTTCAAGTGCAAAAATTACGGCTGCCAGTTTAACTGTACTTGCGGGGTAAAAGTACCTGTGGTCGTCCAGGTTATAACCATAGGTTTTAAAAACTGGCTTATGCCTCGCATCCCTGTCGATCTGAGTATAAAGAACCTGGATCTGGTTCTTTTGCGGATGGTTTAATACCCCTGCAAAAAGATCGGGGTGTTTAAGCATTAATTGCGCTATAAATGTAGTATCTGTTTTCTGAGCCATTGCATTCAGGCTAACCATAACAAGTAAAAAGGAGGCAAACTTCATCATCATAATAACAATAATAATGGGAATAAATATAAGGATAAAACGCGATTGTGAGCTGTTTTTACTATTAGTTAATTTTTGTGCAAATTGACTGTAAAATAATGGCAAAATCAATCCCTGTTTTTAGGGATTTTATTACCTCTAATACATTATTACTACGTATATTTAACTGATAATTACAATCTTTATTATTGCTTTCAAAATATGAGTCAAAACGTCCTTATCCAAAGTAAGATTGATGATGCTATAGCTAAAATTTCTGCAATAGCAGACGAACTGCCTGGCGTTGTTATTTTGCACGACCTTAGGGACTGGTCAGTTGCCTGGATGTCTGAAAGAGGGCTGCAGCAACTTGGCGTTTCTCTGGAGGATATCACCAAAATAACTGCCGAAGAATATTATACCAGGTATTTCAATGGAGATGACGCTAAAGATTATGTTCCTAAAATACTTGGCTTAATAGAGCAAAATAACGATGAGGACCTGTGTACTTTTTTTCAGCAGGTTCGTTTCTCAAATTCAAGCGACTGGAACTGGCATATGTCTAGCGTAAAGGTTTATATCAGAGACGAGGAAAACAAGCCGTTGCTTGTCATAACAATTGCTTTACCGATTGATTCGATGCACCACATGACCGTTAAGGCATCTCGGCTGCTCGAAGAGAACAACTTTCTGCGCAACAATTACCACCATTTCACTAAATTAAGTTCCCGGGAACGTGAAATCCTGGGTTTAATGGCATTAGGTAAATCCTCTTCAGAAACAGCAGAAAAGCTTTTTATTTCAACAAGCACCGTCGAAACACATAGAAAAAACATCAAGCAAAAACTCAACACGCACTCTTATTACGAGATCTGCCAATATGCAAGAGCATTTGATTTAATATAGAAAGCTAATCAGGCTTGCTTCAAGGTAATTATTTAAGTACATTTGCATCGCTTTTGGTTCCCGATGTGCTTATTCGGGATTAAAAGGGAATACGGTGTAAATCCGTAACTGTCCCGCAGCTGTAAGCTTCATAACGGTGTTCAAATCAAGGCCACTTTTTCTGATCCTTTAAAAGGGATTAAGGATTGGGAAGGCAGAATAACCGGAAGTAAGTCAGAAGACCTGCCATAAGTGGTAATATTTCATAGCTTTCGGGGATTGAAGCTTGGAGTGAGTGCTTGTTTATTGTATTTCATTTCCTTGATCTAACTGTTTGCTGTGGGTAATAAGCTCACAACAAAATGAAAAGAAGTAAAAACGCTTTTACAGGCGTAAAGTCTATTTTTTTTACTTTTCTGGCTATTATATGGCTGGGCATGTTTATGGCTGTTCAGTCGTTTGCCCAAACCGATTCCATAAAACGCAACACTACAGATTCTGTAAATAAGGTTAATCAGCTTAAAGAAGTACAGATCAGGAAAATAAAGATCACCAAGAGACAAACTTCTTCAACACCCTTACAAATATTATCAGGGGCAGAGCTCGAAAAACTAAACAGCCTTTCAGTAGCTGATGCTGTTCGTTTCTTTTCTGGTGTGCAGCTTAAAGATTATGGTGGCATTGGTGGTTTAAAAACCATTAATGTGCGCAGCATGGGCACTAACCACACCGCAGTTTTTTATGATGGCGTGCAATTGGGCAATGCACAAAATGGCCAGGTAGACCTTGGTAAATTCTCATTGGATAATATCGAAGAGATAGAACTTTATAACGGACAAAAAAGCTCCATTTTTCAATCTGCAAAGGGATTTGCCTCAGCCAGCTCACTATATCTTACGTCAAAACAACCGGATTTTCCAGCCGGTAGAACCCAAAAAATTCGTGCATCAGTAAAAGGAGGGTCATTCGGGCTTATAAATCCATCTTTATTGTGGCAAAGTAAAATAAGTAAGAATGTTTACAGCACCTTAAGTGCGGAATATAAAAATGCCAATGGCAAATATAAATTCCGATCTACCAATGGAGTATACGATACTACAGCAGTAAGAAAAGACGGCGACATTGAAACGATGAGGTTGGAACTGGGATTAAACGGAGTATTGCCCGACAGTAGTAAGTGGAAGGTAAAACTATATGGTTATAAAGACAACCAGGGCTTGCCGGGTGCGGTTGTCAACAACGTGTTTGCATTTTCACAACGGATGTGGAATAAGAACTTTTTCGCTCAATCTTCATATGAAAAGAATGTAGGTAAGTACAGTTTGCTGGCAACAGCCAAATATGCAAATGACAATCAACGTTACTTAAATCCGGATATCGTAACAGTTGATGGATTACAGGAAAACAATTTTCATCTACAGGAAATATACGTGTCTCTGGCCAATAAGTTTAAAATTACCAATTACTGGGATGTTGTATTGTCTACAGATTACCAGCGGAATGATTTAAATGCAGACCTCTACCGCTTTTCATATCCCGTAAGAAACACCATCTTAACGGCTTTGGCTACCCAATTTCGCTTTGCTAAATTTGACATTCAGGCCAACTTATTAAGCACCCTTAAGTACGATAAGACTCAAAGCGGACCGGCAGATGAAAATAGAAACGAACTAACACCAACGGTTATGCTCTCATGGCAGCCTTTTAATCAGAAAGAGTTTAGACTGCGTTCGTTCTATAAAAGCATTTTCCGTATGCCAACCTTTAACGACCTCTACTACACCAATTACGGATTTACCGTTTTAAAACCCGAGTATACAAAACAATACGATTTAGGGTTTACTTATATAAAAGGGTACGAGGGTAGGATATTGAGCCAGTTTTCTATACAGGCAGATGCGTATTATAACAAAGTTAAAAACAAAATAGTTGCCGTTCCGGGAAACAGTCAGGCAAGATGGAGTATGCAGAACCTCGGGCTTGTAGAAATCAAGGGGATAGATGTGAACATACAATCTGCATGGCAGCTTACCGATTACATTAACTTTACAACAGGTCTTACCTATACCTATCAAAAGGCAATAGATGCAGATAAAACCTCAGCAAGCTATAAGGATTTAATTCCTTACACGCCAATTCACAGCGGATCATTTTTAGCAAGTGCAGCGTATAGAAATTTCTCAATGAATTACAGCTTCATTTATACCGGAGAACGTTATAATCAAAGTACAAATAACGTATACAACTATGTGCAACCATGGTATACTCATGATTTAGCCTTGCATTGTAACACAAAAATAAATAGCCGGGAAATTCGCCTTACCGCAGAAATCAATAACCTGCTAAATCAGGATTATGAAGTGATTACGAACTTCCCTATGCCCGGTCGCTATTATCGTTTTGGATTAACCTATAACTATTAGCACTTATGAAAAAGAATAAATTACTTAATGCGATTAGTTTAGTACTTCTAATTACTACAGTTGGACTTACGGTATCTTGTCGTAAAGACCTTAAGCCGGTACCTGAGCAACAAGAAAGCCTTTTACCTCCTGATCCATCCGCTCAGGTTAAAGGATTTTATATCGTGAACGAGGGCAATATGAATATGAACAAGGCATCTTTAGATTACCTTGATTATACTACCGGAATTTACAGAAGAAACATTTATAATGAGGTAAACCCCGAAATAGTAAAGGGATTAGGTGACGTTGGTAATGATATAGGGGTTTATGGCTCCAAGCTATATGTAGTAGTTAACGTATCCAATAAAATTGAGGTTTTGGATGTTAAAACCGGTAAACGAATCAAACAAATTAACATCACCAATTGTCGGTATATCACATTTAACCAAGGCAAAGCTTATGTGAGCGCGTATCTTGGTACAGTAGGAGATCCTAATGCACCATTAGGAATTGTAGCCCAAATAGATACTGGCTCCTTAACTGAAATAAAAAGGGTAAATGTTGGCCGGCAGCCCGAAGAAATGGCTATTGTAGGTCAAAAGCTTTATGTAGCAAATTCAGGCGGATATAGTCCTCAGAAATACGAAAGAACCGTTTCTGTTATAGACCTGAATACATTTTCTGTCACCAAACAAATAGATGTAGCCATCAATTTACACCGATTAAAGGCTGATAAATATGGTGATCTTTATGTAACCTCAAGAGGGAATTATTTTGACATCCCCTCAAAAATGTTTGTAATAGACACTAAAACAGATCAGGTAAAAAAGACTTTTAACATCGCGGTAAACAACCTGGCTATTGATGGAGATGTCGCTTATTACTATGGTTCAGAATGGAACTATAATGAAGCGAAATACACCATAACCTACGGTATGCTCAACGTAAAAGACGAAGTAATACTCAATCAGAAGTTCATTACAGACGGAACAGAGAAATCAATTACCATTCCTTATGGAATAGCTGTGCATCCCATTACCAGGGAAGTTCTGGTTACGGATGCCAAAAATTATGTTTCACCAGGCACACTTTACTGTTTTGATCCCAGCGGGAAAAAGAAATGGTCGGTCACTACCGGAGATATTCCCGCTCACTTTGCATTTGTATATAAATAACCATATCTAAATTAAAAATGAAGTTCAATCAAAACGCAATTCTTGGTCTTTCAGCAGTTTTACTTTTCCAGCTGTGTTTAAGCTCCTGTTCAAAGGACGACAAAACTATTGATGAAGATACTTACGTACCGCGTCCAATAACTAGTACGAGCAGTAAGTTTATCACCAAGATCTATGAATATCAGCCGGCTCCTGGTCAATTTATAAATGAGTCTCTGGGCAGTCCTGATGGCGCGCAGAAAATTATAGGTGATGTTAGAAATACCATTTTGGTATCGTTGGGCGCCTATGGAGGTTTCATTACGTTTGGGTTTGATCATTCAATAATTAATAAAGATGGAAATGACCTGGCTATTTATGGAAATCCTTTAGGTCCAATACAACAATGGTCTGAGCCAGGCATTGTTCAGGTTAGTCAGGATAAAAATGGAAACGGTTTACCCGACGATGAATGGTATGAACTTGCAGGAAGTGAGCATACGGCCGCCACAACAATTAAAAACTATGAAATCACTTATTATAACCCAAAAGCAACAGCAAATGTAACCTGGAAAGACAATCAAGGTAAAGCAGGAAGCGTTGAGGTAAATAGATTTCATAACCATAACTATTATCCGCTTTTCGCTGCAAACCAGGATAGCATCAAATTTAAAGGAACTCTGCTGAAATCAACATGGGGTAAAATAGGGAGCATTTTCGTAAACCTCGCATTTGAATGGGGATATACAGATAGCTATTCAACCGGCGATGATTACGATAACAAACGTTACAACTCATTCGATCTATCCTGGGCCGTGGATAAAAACGGCAACAAAGTAAATCTTACTGCTGTTGATTTTGTAAAGGTATATACTGGTCAAAATGAAAAAGGAAACACTTTACTTGGCGAAATATCTACAGAAGTAGGGGGTGCCGCTGATTTAAATATAAAATAAGTAATTATCTATAAGATGAACTATAACAAACTCATACTTTGCTTTTTAGGCGGGTTTATTACACTAACCATCGCCTGTAAAAAAGATAAAGTTAACGGTGGCGATGAACCCGAAGCTTTAATGCCAAAAGAAACCATTGGCGTTTATATGTTGTGCGAAGGCACCATGAATAACAATAATGGCGCTATTTCATACTACAATGTCAAAACAGGCGCATCAGAAAAGGATTACTTTAAAAAAGTAAACGGATATGCATTGGGCGAAACCGCGAATGATTTACAGCGCTACGGCAGTAAAATGTACTGTGTAGTTTCAGGAATACAAGGAGGTAAAAACTCTTATCTGGAAGTTATAGACGTTGCTACAGGAAAATCATTAAAGAGAATTCCTTTCTTTGATGCTGACGGCGAATATATGCCACGTTATGTAGCTTTTAACAAAAACAAAGCTTATGTATCTGGTTATGATGGAAAAATCACCCGTGTAGACACAGCAACTTTAGCTATTGACTCAAGAGTTGCAGTGGGTGGGGCACTTGAAGGGCTGGCCGTAGTAAATAACAACATCTATGTTACCAATTCCGATCATCCGATTCATCCCAACGGCAAAAAGGATGTAGTTTCTGTTGTGGATCTAACCACATTTATAAAAACACAGGATATCGAAGTTATCCATAATCCGGTTAGGATCGCAGCAGCAGGAAATGGAGATTTATTGGTAATTTCATGGGGTAATTACGACGACATCAATCCAGGTTTAACACGAATTAGCAGTACAACAAACAAGGTTACAGGTAACTACGAATACAGCGCAGGAGCATTGGCAATAGGAGGTAATACTGCTTATTTAAGTCTGGATTGGGGTGCATCTATAAAACCATTTGATGTAGGCACCGGTGTAATGGGTAAGGAGTTTATCACAGACGATACCATTATCGGGAGCATTTACGGAATAACCTTGAATCCGGTAGGCAACGAAGTTTACATAGGGGACGATAAAAATTATGCAACAGAAGGAAAAGCATTTTGCTTTGGTGCCGATGGTAAAAAGAAGTTTGAGTTTGCAACCGGCCCTTTACCACAACATGCAGTATTTAATTACGGATATTAATAAAAATATATAAAAACAATAATCATGAATAAACCAGTACTAAATTATAGAAAACCAGGATTGCTCGCAATCCTTGGTTGTGTTTTAGGATTAGCATCCTGTAAAAAAGACAGGCTTCCTGCATTAGATCCGCAACCCGTTTCTACAGCCGGTGTGTATGTATTGTGCGAAGGATTTTTTGGCGGGACAAACAATAGTACCATCACTTATTACGACATTGCTAAAAACGAAGTCACACAAGATTATTTCAAACTGAAAAATGCAATTCCTTTGGGAACTAATGCCGCCGATTTAAAACAATATGGCAGCAAAATGTATTGCGCTGTAACAGGAGCAAAAGACACAAAGCAGGATTCCTATATTGAAGTCATTAACATAGTAACAGGAAAATCTATTAAAAGAATCCCCTTCTTTGATGACAGTAAAGATTTTATGCCTCGCTTCATAGCTTTCTATAAAAACAAAGCATATGTGTCTGGTTACGATGGTTACATTAGTAAAATTGATACGGCAAGTCTGGCTGTCGAATCAAGAATTCAGGTTGGTGGTGCATTAGAAGGTTTGGCAATAGTAAACGGCAAATTATATGTAACAAACTCTGATCAGTTTGATTACCCTAGTCCCAATAGCACATCAGTTTCTGTGGTCGATCTAACAACATTTACAAAGAAATTAGACATCAATGTTGGTTTTAATTCTACAAAAATTGCAGCAACTGCAAATGGCGATCTGTTTACAGTTGTAAAAGGAAATTATGCAGATATTCCAGCTCAACTGGTTAAATTGAGTAGCGTAACGGATAAAAAAGTTAGCTCTAATGAAGTTAGTCTCGAGTATTTGAACATTACAGGAACAAAAGGTTTTGTAATTGGTGATTACCTAGATCCATATCTTAAAACATTCGATATATCAACTGGCACACTTAATGGAAATTTTGTTACAGATCAGACTGCAATTAAAACCCCTTATGGCATCACTGTAAATACGCTAAACAATGATGTTTACGTTGGAGATGCTGCAGGTTATGCAGTTACGGGCAAGTTCTTCTGTTTCGGTGCCGATGGTAAAAAGAAATTTGACTTTGCTACAGGTACTTTACCTCAAAGTGCGGTATTCAATTACAACTATAAATAACGATATTGTATTCCTTAAGTAAACCTGTTATGAACATTAAACATTACCTACTTTTCGCCTTATTGAGCATTAGTGTTCTATCTGCCTGTACAAAAGACGAGGATGCAGAGCAGGCTCCGGTGGTTAAAATGAAAATTGAAGATAGCCCTATAAACGGCAAGGTCAATGAAAAGATCGCATTTTCAGCTTTTAATGTCAACGATAAGGTTTATGATCAGGAATGGAAATTAGAAGGTGAAGTTACCAGTAATACCTCCACTTACGATTTTACCCCGCTAAAAGCAGGTATATATAACATAGAGTACACTGCTACAAATAGCAGTGGCTCTTTTAACTATAAATATGTGGTTAATGTTGGCATCCCAACAGTGCCTTCAAATCCTGGAAGCAATAATTACGTAACCAAAGTATTTGAATATTTACCAGCTCCGGGGCAATTCACCAATAAATCTCTAGGAACACTAGAGGGTGCAAAAAGCATCGAGGGTAAAGAGGGTATTGTATCTCTGGGTGCCTGGGGTGGATACATTGTACTCGGTTTCGACCATACGGTGATCAATGAAAATCAGAAAGACGACATTGTTATTTATGGCAATGCCCAGTCAAACTGGGCAGAACCCGGAGTAGTGTGGGTAATGCAGGACGAGAATGGAAACGGTAAACCTGATGATACCTGGTACGAGCTAAAAGGAAGTGAGTTTGGCAAGGAAGGATACGTTCGCGATTACGAAGTAACTTATACAAAACCAACTACAGGCGGTAGCGTATCATGGAAAGACAATAAAGGAAAAACCGGTGTAGTTACCATTGCAGGGGCTACCTCACAGGCATTTCCATCATGGGTAGAAGGTAACGAATACACACTTAAAGGCACATTGCTGCCTTCCTCGGGCATTAAACCTGAAACGCCAACATATATTACCAGTGCACCATTTGAATTTGGGTATGCCGATAATAAGGTAGGTGGTGACAATATAGATATTGCCAATGCTATCGATAAAGACGGTAAAGTGGTACATCTTGCCGGCATAGATTTCATCAAAATTCAAACGGGTATCCAGGCAGATCTTGGCTGGTTAGGCGAACTGTCGACCGAAATATTAGGTGTTGCCGATTTAAACCTGGCTAAATAATTTCCCCAATTAATAATTAAATCAATTTTATAATAAGCCGCTCCAAAGAAATCAAAACAATTAAATGAACAACTTTAGTTTTAAAAAATCGCTTTTACTTGCAGTATTAGCCGGAACTCTATTTTCTTGTAAAAAAGACAACAACCAAGAAATTCAACAACCTGAGCAAGGAAAATTCGAAGACGGATTCTTTGTGATTAACGAAGGCTGGTATGGTCATGGTACAGGTTCAGTAACCTTTTTCGACGCTGTTTCAGGCACATTAAAAGACAGCGTTTTTCAGAAAGAAAACCCTGGAAAAGACTTTGAGCCTAAAAGCTCAACCATTCAGTTTGCAACCATATTCAATAAAAATTTATATGTAGTAAGTAAAATAGGTGGCCCTGTTGTAGTAGCTGATGCTAAGACACTTAAAGAAATTGGCCGTATTCCTGCATCGCCTCAAAGCGATTGGCGTGCTTTTGTAGGTCTCGACGAAAACAATGGCCTTTTAAGTAGCAGCAAAGGTATCTTTAAAGTCAACCTTAAAACTTACGCCGCTACACAACTTGCCGGAACCAGTGGCCAAACAGGAGATATGTTTAAAGCTGGAAAATACGTTTACACCCTTTCTCAATCAGAGGGAGCAGTAATTTACAATGCTGCAGATCTTACAGTAGTTAAAAAAATAAAAGATGTTACGCTGGGTTTTGCTCAAACTCCAAACAATAAAGTATGGTATACAAAAGGAAAATTCCTTTATAACTCCGATCCTTTAACCTTAGCTACCGATAGTGTAGAATTGCCTTTCACACCTGCAGGCACATGGTTTGCCTGGTTTTCATCGCCAATAATCGCATCTACCCAAGAAAACACCGTTTACCTGTTAAAATCGCCGGGATTTGGCGGGGGTAAAATGCTGTACAGATATATCGAAGGAAATAAAGCATCACTTGACCAGCCTTTTATAACCACTCCTGATAAGCAGTCATTCTACAAAAAGAACCTTGGTTATTATGCTAAAACCAACCAGATTGTAACCACAACAGTTCAAGACGGTTATGGAACCAATTATGGCGTAAACAACATTTACTTTTACGATGCCACATCGGGTAACTTAGTTAAAAAGATTCCTTACGAAGGATATTATTTCCCGGCAACGTTTGTGTTTCATTAAAATATAACGGTTTTCATAATAAATGCCTTGTTTTTTTATACCATAGAAATAATATAACTTTGTGTTATAATTTTAAAAATATGTCTGAATTTAAATTCAATCCACGTACTGCCATTCTTTTGCTAATTATTGTAGTGATCAGCCTCATTCGTGTTGCTGCACCACTTTCTGATAATTTCAAAGAAATTGCAAATTTCTCTGCAGTAGGGGCGATAGCCTTATTTGGAGGAGCATATTTTAATAACAATTATAAAGCCTTCGGATTTCCCTTGTTGCTTTTATTGTTAAGCGATATTTTCATCGCAAAAACATCTGGTTACGGCTTCTTTTATGCAGGCTGGTACTGGACCTATATCGCGTTTGTGCTAATGGTTCTGGTTGCCAAGCTCATCATTAGAAAGGTAACGGTATTAAGTTTCCTTGGTGCATCTGTATTAGCAGTTCTGGTACACTGGATTGTTGCCGATATTGGTGTGATGTATTTCCCGGGATTGTACGAGCCAACCCTGGCAGGATACATTAAATGCTTAGGCGCAGCAGTACCTTACGAAAGGTTATTCCTTTACGGAACACTTGCTTACGGTGCCGTTATGTTCGGTGCATTTGAGGTATTAAGAGCCAAGTATCCCCGTTTAAGTTTATCAGCAAATACAGCGGTATAATTGTAATTAAAGTATTTATTATATTAATATTATATTGAAATATTGAAGGCTGTTCTAAAGAACAGCCTTTTAAATTTAAAAGGAAATTAGTTGTGGTCAGTCATACTGAAGTAGCTCGTCATCCTGAGAACCGAATAGCACACCCCGTCATCTCGGGGAATTCGTCATATCGACGATAGGAGAGATCTCTTGATCACTAAATAGCTGTGCCAGGCAAATTGGCATAACCAAGAGATCTCTCCTATCGTCGATATGATGACCGCGGAAAGGGCATTTGCAATTGCACAGCCTTTTAACCAAACAGCTAACTCAAAAACCAAACAACTCTCTATGAAAAGAAAACTTGTAGTATTAACCGGAGCAGGCATCAGCGCCGAGAGCGGTTTAAAAACCTTCAGAGATACCGATGGACTGTGGGAAGGATACAACGTTTACGATGTAGCCACACCAGAGGCCTGGAAACGCAATCCTGCAATGGTACAAGACTTCTATAATCAAAGAAGGAAGCAAGTGCTGGAAGCAAAGCCAAACGCCGCTCACAAAGCCCTTGCTGATCTCGAAGAGTTTTTCGATGTACACATCATTACCCAAAACATAGATGATTTGCATGAGCGTGCCGGATCAACAAAAGTTACCCATTTACACGGCGTAATTACCCGCTCACAATCAGATCTGAACCCCGATTTAACTTACCCGATAAACGGATGGGAGCTTAAAACAGGGGAGTATTGTGAACTTGGCGCGCAACTAAGGCCACATGTAGTTTGGTTTGGAGAAGATGTGCCTATGATAGGCCCCGCTACCTCAATTTGCTCAAAAGCCCATGTTTTTATGCTGATAGGCACTTCTCTGGCCGTTTATCCGGCAGCAGGTTTAATAAATTTTGTTCCGCGTACCACAGTTAAATACATAATTGACCCTAAAATACCTGAGGTAGACCATTATAAAAACATAGTTAAAATAGAAAAAACCGCAACCGCCGGAGTAGCCGAAGTGGTAAAAATGTTAACCGCTACATAATGGTAATACCCACATTCCAGCCAATCCAACCCTTAGCCCTTTTGCTGATGTAATCATGCTTTGCGGGCGCTATGTTTTGTTTGTAGCCTTTGCCGCTTGAACCTTCAGGAGCTTCTGTAGAGTAAATAGAATAAACCGGTCCGCCAAATACGGTTATACCTTTAACCAACTGAATCTGGAGGTTGGTCTGGAACCTGTGCAGGAAATTGGAGTAATCCCAATTGCCCAGATACAAATATTGAGAGGTGATCTCGGCCGCTACAGAGAATCTGTTGCTGAATATAAAGTCGTGGCCAAAGCCTAAACCCGCAGTTTCAATATTAGCAGAATCGGCAAAGTTTTTTCCAGCCAATATGATGTTGTACAACTTTGCATTCCCCATTTTAAAAGAAACATTCGCATTTATGGTCTCATTTGTAGAGAAACTAAGCTTATGATAGCCATTCTTAACAAAATTGATCAGGCCTAGGCTATAGCCATCCGATTTTCCTGAAATATTTACGATACCAATCTGAAAACCATCCATTTCCTTAGCGTAATTAAACAAACCGGCAATCTGAGTCCCCTTCATTCGTTGTGAGGTGATGTTACCAAGACCTGCTATTTGCATTCCATTAAGGTTTTTAGAAGCCAGATTCCCAAGCCCTGCAATCTGAAAACCCTTTGTGTCCTGAGATACCACATTGATCAGGCCTGCAACTTGCATACCTTTCGCATCCTTGGATACCACATTGGCAAGCCCTGCAATCTGAAAACCTTCGGCCTTCTCTTTCACGTGGTTAAGCAAACCAGCAACCTGCACACCTTTAACACTCGTTCTTACATCATTAAGCACCCCAGCCACCTGTACACCATCTACAGAGCCGCCCACGCCATTAAACACACCGGCTACCTGCAACTTCTTCACGTTTCCTTTGGTAATGTTAAACACACCGGCCACCTCAACACCATCTGTTCCGGCAGTATAACCACCTAAAATATTCAGTGATACTTTATTTATCACCTGCGAACTCATTATCCCATGTGTACTTAAACCGGGGGTAAGCGAAGCCTGAAAGGGGGTGTTTGCAAAGAAATCAGGAATATTTAAACTCTGCATTCTTTGTTTTGAAGAAATAAAGAACCTGCTGATTCCCGAGTTCTCAATCGAATTAAAAAACTCACTGCCCTGCTCAGAATCTTCCTCTTTATAACCTTCGGGCTTAACTGTAATATCAGCCAGAAAAACCAGCGAAGTATCCCTGTAGGTATCTTTACTGGCCGTTAAAGTAACGTCCGTATGTTCACCCTTAAAGCGAAGCCTGAAATAACCCTCGTTATCCGTAAGTGTCGATTGGAGTAAACGTTTTTCGTAAACGCTTGCCTGTTTTATTTTTTTGCCCGTTTCCGTATCAATAACATATCCGCTAATGATGTACAGTTTATCCGCGCTGGTAATATTTTCGGGTTCAATAGTCAGGTGGTTGGCTGCATAGCGAAGTATAATGTACTGTCCGGTTTCTTTATAATCCACTTTTCCGTTAAATAAGCGGTCAAGTATGTCTCTAACCTGCATATCCTTCACCTTCAGGTTTACTATGCTATCCTGCTTAAATAAAGAGCCTGTGTACGAAAAATAGAAATCGCCTGCCTTACTCATTTTGTTGAGCACCTCAGAAATCGGTTGTTGTTTTATATCCAGATTAACCCTTCTGTCCAAATTACGGAGGTAATTGGTTACGGACGACTGGGCCTTACAATATCCGGTTATAAATAATAGGGCTATGATTATTTTTAATCTCATTATTTAATTTTAGACAGCGTGATCTGTCCATCGTTACGATCTATTTTTAAATTCTGCATAGTCTCTTTAATATACCCCAGGTTTTTATCTAATTGATTAGCCTCTTCAAGCGTAGTATTAAGTGTTTCATTGGCAATAGAAGGGTCTTGTATAACGATATGCACATCATAAGCCTCATTTAAAACCTCTACCACCTTCCAAAGAGGTGTTTTATAGAATACAAACTTTCCGCTGCGGTAATAGCTATACAGCTGATCTGTATTCTGCTCTTTAATCAATTTAGGCGATACCTCTTTAATCAAAACTTTCTCTCCTTTATGCAGCTCTACCATTTCATTGCCATTGCTCACTTTTACAATACCTGTTTCTACAATTACCTCAGTTTCTCCTTTTAAGTGTTTCACATTAAAGGAAGTACCAACAACCGTTACCGATACTTTATTAATCTTTATTACAAAAGGTTTTGATTTATCGTGCGCCACATTAAAAAACACATCACCTTGTTTAAGCCTCACACTGCGTTCGTCTTTAAAATCTGTCACATAGCTGATCTGCGAGTTTTTATTCAAAGTTACTTCCGATCCGTCGGGAAGGTGTTCAACGATCACCTTATTGCTGGCCACAAGATCCGTATAATTTGCGGGGCCAAATACATTGTACATCATCCATGCTCCGGCTACTAAAACCAATACAGCGGCAATTTTTAACCACCCGAAATTTTGCTTAATTGGTCGCACAATAGCTTCCTTTGATCCCGAAGCCGTTCTTGCTTTGAATTTTGTCCATGCCTGTTCTTCATCAACATTGCTGGTAGTACTTAAACTTTTACTTGCAGTCCAGATTCTTTCCAGCTGGGTAAATTCGGCCCTGTTAGAGGTAGCCTCATCCAGCCATTTTTGTACAGCAATACTTTCTTCTTCACTTGTTTCTTTTAAAAGAAACTTTATCAATATTTCCTCGGTCATCTGTTCCTCTTAATTAAAAAAATCTTTGTAATACATGATTATGCCTGGTAAAATGAGCGTGATGAAATCGGCCAGTTTCAAACGCAATATCTTTAAAGCTTTGCCCATCTGGTTTTCTACTGTTTTAATAGAAAGATCCAGTTGCTCGGCTATTTCTCTGTATTTCAATTCCTCAAACCTGCTCATCTGGAAAATGGTTCTGCAATGCTCAGGTAATTCATTTAACGCCTCCTGCAGCTTATATTGAAGTTCAGTAAGCTCTACTCTTGATGATGCAGCTTCATGATGATCGTTCATGGTATATGCGGCAAAATCCTGGTATTTCGTTTTAACTTTTTGGTGTTTAAGGTAGTTTAAGCTATCGTTATAAACACATTTGTACAGATATGCTTTTATTGATGTCTGCACGTTTAACAATTCTCTCTTTTCCCAGAATTTAAGAAACATAGATTGTACAATTTCTTCCGCAGTGTCTTCGTCCCTAAGCATTACATTGGCATAGGAGTGAAGCTCTTTATAATGCGCTTTGAACATTTGCTCAAATGCTTTATCATCATATTGATGCAGAAGGGCGGTTTTTTGATTTATCACTGGTTTGTTTCTTACTACTTTAATTTATTGCTGGTCTGTTCAAATATATTAGTTTTTTTTAAGCGTTGTCCCACATGGTCGTCATCCTTCCTCGTCGGCGATCGTCATCCTGAATTTATTTCAGGATCTCGGAAGCGCTATTACGCCTTTCTAGTGAGAGATCCTGAAATAAATTCAGGATGACGTGGCTGATTACCCAGGCGTGCCCGCACGCCCCTAAATCTCAATCCGCTTTAAAAACTCAATCCCTGACGCGCTATTCACTGTTATCAAATCAATGTACTCTACCTTTGGGAACCAGAACGAACCACCATTTACCCTAACAAAAACCCGTTTCAACAATAAATCCTTGCCCTCATCCTTTATATAAATCTTATACTTATTATCAATTTCAGACCTTTTAAGATACAATGGCAGCTTTTTATACGCAACCAACCTGATCTCAAATTCCCCATTCTCCAAAGCTTTACATTTTACCCCATAGGCAAACCTGCGCTCAATACCGGTCAGCTCTTTGTATTTGCCTTGCTCTGCATACCTGATCCACGATCCTTTAACTGGGTTTTCACGATCCAAAACCCCTTCACTTTTAAAGTTAAGCTCATAAATTACCGTATTGGCATCAGGGTTTCTCTGCAGAAAAAACAACAGGTTTTCTCCAATAGGAGTAGGCAGGGCCGAGGTTTCAGCTTCAACCGCTTTCTTTAAAGGCTGGCTTAAAACATCTAACGACTCACTAAGCAATAAAATGATCACCAGCAGCATACCTGCAAACTTTAAAACCTTTATTCCCTTGTTCTTAAGGTAAGTTGCTTTATCTAAAACCGGAGCTTTATCGGCCTGCTCAATATTGGCAAGTTTGTGTCTGTAAATCTTACCCGGACTGGCAAAAATGAAGAAAAGCATTTCTTTAATCCCATCGCTCTGCTTCACATCCTTTATCATGTCCCTGTATTCATGAAAGTTCAAAATAAAAGGATTCGTTTTATTGCCTACAGGCGTAGTAAGGCCATACACGGGCTTTTCTTCTTCATATTGAAAAGTGCCAAACAAATGGTCCCAGATCATAAACGTAGCACCAAAGTTCTTATCCAGGTATTTCTCCTGACTGCCGTGATGCACCCTGTGGTTAGATGGCGTACCAAAGTACTTTTCAATAAAAGGATGCAATTTTCCAATGGCTTCGGTATGTACCCAAAACTGATATAACGTGCTCAACTGACTGGCAACAAAGAATATAACCGGGTTAAAACCCATTAAAGCCACCGGTATAAAAAATACAGTTTTAAAATGCTGCACCCAGCTTTGTCTGAAAGCCACCGTTAAATTGTAATGCTCGGCCGAGTGGTGCACTACATGTGTTGCCCAAAAGAACCTGTTGAAATGAGATATGCGGTGCGACCAGTAACTGCAGCAGTCATAAATGATAAAACACGGAATCAGGCTCCACCAGCTCAAATGCATGCGCCATGGCAAAACATTGTAAATCCACACTGCACCGTAAAGCAATATTGCTTTCATTAAAAGGTTAACAGCTAAATTTCCAAGGCCAATGAAAAGTGAACCTATGGTTTCTTTCTTCTCATAGCTTTTATGTTCAGCAAAGTGAGAAAATCCACATTCCAAAGCCGTGCAAAAGAACACCAACGGCAATGCATATATCAGTAAGTCGGGGGCAATTTTCTCTAGCTGATGGATGTCATTAATCGGAATTCTTGCTGCTCCGAATGTAGAGATGAAGTTTTGCCAAATTGATTGAAGTGAAGCCATGACCGTAGTTTTTAAAATTTAATTACTTTTCCAGAACCGCTGATATCGGAATTAACCTGTGGACTACCCCAGTAGTATACTTTACCGCTGCCGCTTATTGCAGCCTTTAACAGATCCTGTACTTTGATTTTCACATCACCACTTCCAGATATGTCTATGTCGGCATTTTTAGCATTTAGCTTCTCCAGATCTGCATTGCCAGAACCTGAAATATCTACTTTTGCCTGTCTGGCATTAAAGGTCTCGTCAACCTCAATTTCTCCGGATCCGCTAAGAGAAGCCCTAAATGTATCAACATCAGGAAACTGACCTTTTATTTCAACCTCCCCGCTACCGCTTAACGAAACACGGTCTATCAAAGGCATGGTAATAAATACCTCAATATCGTCATGTTGTACACTTGTGCGCTCATATTCCAGATACAATACGCTGCTCATAACCTTGGTTTTAAAGTGAGGGATCAGGTTGTCAGATCCTTTTAATACCACCTTAAAATCGGCGCCATAAACCACATGGACAGGGTTGGAGCCACTTGCATTTATACCGGTAAAGTTTCCTGGGTTACGTTCCTCTGTGATCTTATCACCGCTGGCTGTTAGTCTGTCTTTTGAACAGGAGATAAAAAGCAGACTGATGTAAACGTACAATAATAGGTTTCTCATAGTAGTTTGGTTTTTTGTGTGTTATAAACGATGATTGTTAATTTCAATTAAAGGTTGCATTAGGTTAAAAGATTACCTGAATACCTCCGGTATAGCCTACATATAGTCCCTGGAAGTCGTTTCCTTTGTTACCCCATTTAGATATGTAGTGCTTGTTTAAATCTTTACCCTCAATGGTATTGGTGTTTACGTAGTTAAGAGACGGACCGCCATAGATCTCCAGAAATTTAGCGATCTTCAAAGCAGGTAATACGCGAATCGACGAACTAAAATATTCTCCATGTTTAAAGCTCTCTAAACTCATCGCCGTTAATTCAGTATTTAACCTGAAGCTGTTTGACTGGAAAAAATGAGCTCCCATACCGGCCTCAGCTGCATATACTTCTTTGTCGTTTTTAAAGTTGTATCCAACTCCCAGAATACCATAAAGTACTCTGCCTCCCGATCTGAAGGTTAGCATGGTGGTCAGGTTGTCGTTGGTGCTTACCCCAATACTTTTCTCCCCGTTTTTTATAATGTTTACAATACCTATCGGGAAATCACTGCTCTCTGCGATGTTTATAAAACCGGCTATCTGGGCGCCTTTAACCTTTTTGGCAATATTTATAAAGCCTGCAATTTGAGATCCTTTTACATCTTTGGCTACATTCATGAAGCCAGCCATTTGAGAACCTTTCACATCTTTTGCTATATTGATGAAACCTGCAAACTGAGATGCTGTTCCCCCTTTGGCCACATTGCCGAAGCCTGCAAACTGGGCACCATTCATTTCTTTAGCAATGTTGGCGAAACCAGCAAATTGAGCACCCTTTACATTCCCTGATGATATGTTGGTAAAGCCTGCAAAAGCAAAACCATCGCCACCGCCATAAGTGTTAAGGAAACCAGCAAATTGTCCGCCGTCTGCATTTTTGATTACATGATTAGAAAATCCTGCAAACAGGAACCCTTTGGCATCATGTAATACCACATTCGAAAGCCCTGCAAAGGCCAAACCACGTTCAGCTGCAGATACTCCCCCAAGTAAGTTAAAAGAAAGGTTATTGGTATCTAAAGGGGCATGTGTTCCGTTAGTACTTAAAGGATACACAATACCAATATGCATTTTGCCTGGCATTTGATTTTGCGCATTTGCAACTAGACCGGTAGCTAATAATACTGATGCTGTTATAAAAGATTTGATGTTCATTGTTGTCTTGTTTTAGAGTAAGACAACATGATTTACTTATACCCCTACGCAGGGGAGGAGAAATATTTAGCGGTCGCTATAAGGCGATCGTCGAGAAAAAAAACTAATTACCCGCTGGCGCTGCCACAATATTCTTTCTTCCAAAAAAAAGTACAGTAAGCGCAATAACAGAGGTCACTGTCATAATCAAAACCATCGGCACAGCCGATGTCTGCTCAAAAAAGCCAATACATGCCGATGCCAATGCTCCTAATCCCATTTGAAGCGCGCCCATCAACGCAGATGCACTACCTGCATTTTTTGAAAAAGGAGCAAGCGAAAGCGCCAAAGCATTCGGGTTGGCAACTCCTAAACAGCATAAGAAAACAAACAGAAAACCAATAGTTTCGGCAAGCCCGAACCAGCCATTAATACTGCCAATTAAAAATACAATTACCGTAATAACCTGCCCAATTAAAGCGGCAAAAATCAATTGCTCGCTTTTATATTTCCTTAGCATCAATGTATTTACCTGACTTGCGCCAATAAACCCTACAGAAAGAAAGGCAAAGATCCATCCATAAGTCTCTTCTTTCACTTTAAATAGCGACATAAAAAGAATAGGAGAGCTGGTAATGTATACAAACAAACCAGCAAATGCCATAGCTCCGGTAAACGCATACGTGTAAAATGTAGGTTCACGTAACACCGCTATAAAGTTGTTTATTATGGGTTTAGGCTTTAATGACATGGTGGTGTCCGGCTTATAACTTTCGGGCAACCAGAGCCAGCTGGCTATCAAATTAAACAAGCCTAAGCCCAGTAAAATCAAAAACACTGTATGCCAGCCAAAAGCCACCGTAACATAGCCACCTACGGTAGGAGCAATCATAGGCGAAACGCTAAGCACAAGCATCAATAAGGCAAATACCTTGGCATTTTCACTAACAGGAAACAAATCGCGAACCATGGCAACCGATGCAACAGTAGCCGCACAGCTTCCAATTGCCTGAACAAACCTCAATACAATAAACGAGTCAATATCTTTAACCAGCGCACATCCGGCAGCTGCCAGAATATATACCAGTAAACCAATAAATAGGGGTTTCTTACGACCAAAACGATCTAACAATGGTCCATAAAGTAACTGACCAGCAGAGATACCTATAAAATAGCTTGATAACGACCAGGCTACCTTCGCATCGGTGGTATTCAGGTCTTTGGCTATTGCTTTAAAACCCGGCAAATACATATCGATAGAAAAGGGGCCGAGAGCGGTGAGTGAACCAAGTATTAAAATTAAGAACAGATATCTTTTTTGCGTCATACCACAAAAGTAGTTATTTGATAACCGGCTTTTCGTCATGCCAATTCCAAATTATATAAATAAAAGATATTAAAGGCCGATACCGATGCCCGCATTGGCAATACCGTAATTTCCAGAAACACCATAAGAAGCATAAAACCTGACTATAGGAAGTTTAACCTGAAAACCCGCATCAACACGAAAATCTTTTAGGTAGGTTCTCTCAATCCTTACGGGATTAGAAAATGTTTTATAAGTAACCTGGTCACCATTATAACCGCTTATTATCGGGTAGTTTCCGCTCAGTCCCATATCGGCGCTCGACACGTTGTAGCCTAAAGACAGGTAGGGGGTGAACACTGAAAACTGTTTGGATATCAATGCCTGGAATAGATAGTTGTTAAAGTTCCCAAAAATCTCTTGTCCGGAAAAGTCTGTAGACTGTTCGCTGTCTTGCGGCACCGAATTTTCAAGTGGTTGCAGGTTGAGTGATTTCTTATATTTCAGGTTATTGTAACTGAAGGCCAAGGCGAGATCAAAAGGCGCATCCTTAGATAAATCACGCATAAAATTATGTTTAATTCCAAAACCAATCAGAGAAACCGAACCTATTTTCCGGCCAATTGTAAACCTTGGCGCAGCCCGAATAGTAACATCTGTATTGGCGGGCAGGCCTACAGTTAACTGGATCTGTGGTGTAGGTACATAATTCTCCAGCATCCCACTGGGTAATTCAAAAGAAACCAGTTTGTTGTTATTCTCATCATAAACATCCATCAAAGGCCCATTAGCTCTGGTGCTGCCACTAAAGGAGGGTGAAATGACGTCATTGGGGTTCGCTGGACGCAGGTTGCTCGACAAACCGATCCGGGTAACGTCAAATGATTTGCCAGAGGCAGGTACTATTACACCAGTTCCGGTAACACGCAACTCAAAATGGGACAGTCCGAGGGTCTGGGCACTGTTTGTCCACCCACTGTTCATACCCAATCCAAATCCCTTAAAAAGAGACTTGGAATAAGCATCAACAAGTTTTGTGGCATCGGCAGGTCCTGCGTTTATGAGTTGTTCGAAACCGGTCTGGGCAAATAATTGGTGGGAGCTGATAATAGATAACAGTGATATAATAGCAAAAAGTCTCTTCATAATAATTCAGTAATACTATACTAGTAACGTCAGTAAACTGAATTTATCATAAAGAAACTTTTTATAAAGTAATATTTGGGAACCTTAGCGGCTTTTATCTCCTTTCATTATAAACACCAACTTCGGCAATAGATGGTGGGCCATCAGGAGATTGGATAGCTAATTTTATTTTCTCTGCCCAAAGTCTGTCGAAGCGGAAAATCTGAATTTTGCTGTTTTGGTCTACTTTTTCGGTTTTAAGCGGCTGCCATTTTCCACTGGCAAAGTATTGTATGGTATAGGCACTTTTTGTATTCCTTCCCTGAGTAATCACCAGCATATTTACAGGTTTGGCCTTTTCAAAATTGAGCTCATACCATGGCGATTTTACTTCGGAATTTGAAACCCAGGCACTTCCAAAATTATCATCATTGGCAAAATCCATAATATTCATGTCATCACTCCAGCTGCTGTTGCTTTTAACATGTTTAGCAAGGTTACTTGATATGATCGGTGCAGCATGCTCCGGTACCTGCGGAAGCTTTTCAGGTTTTTTATAAAGCTTGCCTATCTCTTTTAAAGCCTGCGCGGCATTTTCATCAATCAAGCCATCTGCATTTGGGGCTACATTAAGGATGAAGTTACAGTAAGCATTGTTATACGGTATAATAAATTTATTTACAAGCTCGTCTACATTTTTAACCGGTGTACCCGGGAAAGATGTTTTCCAAAACCAGTTTTCCTGCAATGGAAGACATGCCAAAGCCGGCAGCTTATTGTGCTCTTTAGAAATGAATTGCCCTGCGCCCTGCTCATACGATTTGATGTCGGTATAAAAAAGTGCTTCTGCCGGGTATTTTGCCGCGTTAAGATCCATTACCAGACAATTGGGTTGTAGTGATTTGATCAGGTGATAGATGTCCTCAAATGGTACATCATCATACGAGATTCTTGACCATGGCGCATCCCATCCATCAATAACCAGAGCCGTTATTTCACCATAATTGGTAAGCAATTCGGTGATCTGATCTTTGATCATTTGAATGTGTTCAGCAGTGATCTGATTGGGGCGGATGCCATGGTGGGTATCCAGAATGGAATAGTAAAGCATTACTTTTAAGCCATTTTTACGGAAAGCATTGGCATATTCCTTTACCACATCACGTCCAAATGGCGTATGCATCACATTATAAGGCGTAGTTTTGGTATTCCAGATAGGGAAACCGCTATGGTGTTTGGTTGTTAAGCATCCATAGGTCATGTTTGCCGATTTTGCTGCTTTAGCCCACTGATCGGCATCAAACTTAGGTGATTTGAACAGGGAAAGGGCTGCATCAGGATCCGACCAGTCCTGGTTCATAAAAGTAGGCATCCCATAGTGGATGAACATGCCAAATCCGAGGTCTACAAAATCCTGTTGAAGTGCAGGGAGCGATTTATTCGGCGCTTTTTGCTGCGCATGTACTGATTTTAAAGGAGAAAGTCCTGAAATCAGTAACAATAAAACTAAAATTCTTTTAATAGTCATTTTTTCTGTTTTGAAATTGGTCAGTGCAAATTTATAGTGAATAAAGAATAAACTTGTCGAATGGAAACCTAACAGAAGCCTAACAAAAGCTTAACAGTAAGAAAAATAAAAAAACTTACCCTACTTTTAAAGCAAATTGAATTATTGAAAAATGACAAGTCGCCTATATAAGAGCATAGTGTTAGTCAGCTTTTTGATCCTCATAGTTGTGCAGGCAAGGTTAATTTACAATACATACACTTTACGCGACAGAGACTTCAACTTAAAGGAAAAAACGCTGCTTAATGACGAATACGGGAGGAGCATACCTGCCGACAAAGTGTATCCCGGTGGTGGAAAAATCATTGATTCTATTCTAAGCCGGAATATGCCCAACCTACGTGCGGCTTATCTTAAAGATAAGAAAACCTTTGATCAATTGGCCATGCGGGTAAGTGATACACTTTTCAATGTTTTAAGGATGAAGAGTAACATGGACAGTGTTTTCAAGTCGATCGTTATTGGGAACTCCCTGGATACCAACATGCGTTATTTACTAACGTTTCAATCAATAGAAATAAACTTTGACAACCGTATAGGAGATATTTTCATCTTTGACAGTAAAAAAGCATTTTTTAAAGAAAAGAATAAAGCAAACTATGGGGCTATTATTGATGGTGAGCTCGCCAACCCCACACCTCAAAACAGGGTAACCAATCTTTCTGTAAGCGACAAGCTAAAATACGATTACAGGGTTACGTTTAGCCTTTTTGCTGATCACCCTTACCGCATGTTAAGGGTTGCCTATCAGATGCTTCCTACATTTTCATTGGTGGCAATATGTATTCTCATAACTGTTGGCATAAATTATTATACTTACATCAACTGGATGAGGCAGAAAAAAGAGGCCGAAATAAAGTCCGATTTTCTGAACAGCATTAAGCATGAATTCAACACACCGATTACTACAATCCTGGTGGCAAGTAAAAGCCTCGATGATGATGTTGTGCTGAACGACAGGCCGCGTGTAAAAGCACTTGTTCACATTGTAGAACGGCAGGCCCGCCGGCTGGAATCGCATATCAATCAGATGTTGGAGCTATCAGTGCTCAAAAAGAAGGCAAATCTGGTAGAAACAGATCTGAACTATTCGGTTATGGTATTGATAAATGATTATAAGGTAAAGCTTAGTCCATCAGATCGCATTACATTTGATCCATATAGCGCTGAAATACTGGTTCGGATCGATTCTTTTGTGTTCACAACTATGCTGAATAATATGTTTGATAATGCTTTTAAATATAACCATAGTGCCCATAAGCATGTCGAAGTATTTATTGATGAACAGCAGGGAAATTATGTGCTCCATGTTGCCGACAATGGAACCGGAATTGAAGATGATGTTAAAGAGAAAATATTCGATAAGTTCTTCCGGTCAAACCAGGACAGTACCATTCCCGGGCTTGGGCTTGGATTATATTACGTAAAAGAATGTCTGGATATTCATGGTTGGAGAATGGACGTGAAAACAAAAATAGGTGAGGGCACAGAATTTATGGTCTATATATGATTTACGATATTGTTATAATAGAAGATGAAATAGATTTAGGAAATGTTGTTTCTGAATATCTTAAGTTAAGGGGCTTTAGTGTGCAATGGTTTAAAACTGCTAATGAGGCATTAACTTATTATGCGGCTAACCAATTGACCAATAAATTGATCATCATTGACGTTCAACTGCCAGATCTAAACGGATTTGATTTAGCTACCGAGATCATGAAAATCAATAAAAACCAACCCTTTTTCTTTTTAACAGCCCATAACGAGAAAGATAACCGCCTCAGGGGGCTCAAAATAGGGGCAATAGATTATATTGCCAAACCCTTTGAAATTGAAGAGCTCGTACTGAGAATTGGGAATATCATCGATAAGTTATCCAACAATTCTTCTGACAGATCCGGTGACCAACCGGAATTTATCGGTATTGCCGACATCAAATACAATAAAAAGCAGTTGTATGTTTTGCTGCCAGATAACAACGAGGTATCACTCACTTTAAGAGAATCAGAATTATTGGATTATCTTTTAGGTAATCTCAACCAGCTGGTAAAGAAAAAGGATATTCTGTTGGCGCTGTGGGGAAATGATGATTATTTTAACGGAAAAAGCCTCGAAGTCTTCATCTCCAGGCTCAGAAGGTTATTTAGAGCATCCAAAGAAATCTCTATCGAGAATGTTTATGGCCTTGGCTATATGTTAAAGGTAAAATAATCATACTCCTGAATTATATGAATAATCGGAATGATTTAAGCAAAATATTTTAAACCTTATTGATGTTGCTAATGTTATTAGCAAATATGACTACTTTTGTTAGTAAAATTTAGAAAGATGTCTGAGCGGATTAGAGAAAAGTTAAATATACTGGCTGATGCAGCAAAATATGATGTATCATGCTCATCAAGCGGGGGAACGAGAAAAAACGACAATAAAGGACTTGGTGATAGCCATGCTTCTGGAATTTGTCATACCTATACAGAGGATGGACGCTGTGTTTCTCTTTTAAAAATTCTCCTGACCAACCATTGCATTTATGATTGTGCTTTCTGTGTTTCAAGAAAAAGTAACGACATTGAACGCGCAGCTTTTACTGTAGAAGAAGTTGTATCCCTAACCATCAATTTTTACAGACGAAACTTTATTGAAGGACTTTTTTTAAGCTCTGGAATTTTTAAAAACGCCGATTTTACGATGGAGCGCTTACTCAAAGTCGTTAAAAAATTAAGACTGGAAGAACGCTTCAATGGATATATTCATTTGAAAACGATTCCCGGTGCAAGCGAAGAATTAATCAGGGAGGCTGGTCTTTATGCAGACAGAATGAGCATCAATCTGGAGATGCCTACAGAAAAGGGACTAAAATTACTTGCCCCGGAAAAGAGCCATGAAGACGTAAAGCGCCCACTTGGATTTGTACAAAATCAAATCGTACAATTCAACGACGAAAAAAAGCTGATTAAAAGTACTCCTAAATTTGTACCTGCGGGGCAAAGCACCCAAATGGTAATCGGTGCAACACCTGAAACAGATAAAGACATTATGCATACCGCAGATGCATTTTATAAAAACTTCTCTCTGAAAAGGGTTTATTATTCAGGTTATATTCCGATTAGCCATGACAATCGTCTGCCGCTTATTGGCACTCAGCCTCCGCTAATTCGTGAGAACAGATTATATCAAACTGACTGGCTCATGCGCTTTTATGGTTTTAACGTTAACGAACTCCTGAACGATGCCAACCCACACCTGGATGTGGATATAGACCCAAAACTTAGCTGGGCGCTTAGAAACCTTCAGTTTTTCCCAATAGATATCAATGTGGCCGCTTATAAAATGATTCTGCGCATCCCTGGAATTGGAGTGAGCTCAGCAAAAAAAATTGTACAAGCCAGAAAATTCGGAAAGTTACGGATCGACCAGCTTAAGAAAATAGGGGTTGCCTATAACAGGGCAAAACATTTTATCAAATGCGCAGATACTCCCTATCAGCTTAAAGATTACCAGGGTACGCAGATCAAGTCATTTATATTAGCGGAGAGCCAGAGTAAATATTTAAAGAATGATGTTCAACAATTGATTTTATTTTAATCCTGCAACTTTAATGATATACGTGATCGATGGCAGTTTAGAAAGTTTGCTGTGTGCAGTTTTTGAATGGTTTGAAAGAAAACCAGGAAAGATTATGCTGCAATTGGAAAAATACTACCAACCGGATGCCTTCACCACGGAATTCCATGTATATAAGGATCGGAAAAAGGCTGATAGGGTATGGACAGGATTAAAAAAGAAATTAGACAGAGGTTGGATGAGAAGATTCTACTGCACCTTCCTCTCAGAATCAGCTCAGGCTTACAGCAGTCTATTTGAGTTTACTTGTTATATATTTTCAAACCCAGCCGGATCAGAGGGCAATTATGGTAATGCCCATGTCTTGGCGGTAGCACAAACAGCCAGGAAGGTTGAAAGAGAGAAACACAGGATGGAAGCTTTCATACGATTTCAACATTCTGCTGATGGAATTTTTTACTGCGTTATAGACCCGGACTTCAATGTGCTCCCTTTGATCATGAACCATTTTAAGAACCGTTATGCAGATCAGCAGTGGATCATTTACGACTTGAAAAGACATTATGGATTATATTATAACCTGGAAAAAGCTGAAGAAGTGAACCTCACTCCAGAAGAAGAAAAGAACTTGCAAAAAACAACCGGGGAACTGCATGCCATCAAAGAAAATCTCTATGCCACATTATGGAAAGATTATTTTAAAAGCACCAATATCGCGGCCAGAAAAAACACAAAATTACATGTGCAGCATGTCCCAAAAAGATATTGGAAATATCTTACTGAAAAAATGGACACTTAAGGGCAGCTTTAGAGTAAATCCGCCTGTCCATTAAGAAAAATTCGGCCTTAAAACCAATTCGCTTAAACAACCGTATATAATGGTACCGGAAATCATAATTCAGATGCTCAAATAGAAAACAAACTACAAAAACCCGTTAATTCAGCATTTAACCTTTTTTTTACTAAAATCAATGTGCGAACAAACTAACCCCGATCTGATAGAACAACAAAACTTTGAAACCCTCCAGGAAGGGCTTCTCGGTGTTAAAAAACAATCCATCGCACTCCGAGCTAATCTGGATAAGATCATCATTGCTTGCGACCACATGCTATATGGAGAAGAACCTTTTAATGAAGACGGAAGCTAGTTCCTGAAACTCTTCAATACTGCCAAGCAGGTGGTCATATCTATTAATAACTATTGTGTATGACTTAACTCTTCTGGTTTATCTTTTCAAAATTAGAAAAACGGTTTTTTAAATCTTATCCAAAACCAAAACACAATACCGGGTTAATTCACATAGATGTCTCAGAGGGTACTATATTTTTACGTTTTTGTTGGTGTGTTGTTTTGTCGTGGATTTGTTGTAATTTCAAATCAACCCTTCTGGTTTTTTTATTATGCAGGTAACCAGTGATTTATTTTATAATCAATTGCCAGAATATAAACTGCCTCTGGCTGAATTGATAAGAAATGAGGACTTGTTTTATCAGGTGCCCCAGGATTGGCATGTGATCATTACTGACATTAAGGGATCTACTAAAGCTGTAATTCAGGGACAGCATGAAACTGTTAATCTACTGGCTACCGGTAGCATTGTGGCAGTGCTGAATTTCGTATTTAAAAGAGGGATAACGGTTCCGTTCTTTTTTGGCGGGGATGGCGCGACCTTTATAGTTCCTCCATCGGTATTAGATGTGTTGATGGATTTGCTACTGCTTTATAAAGAAAATGTTCTGCTTAACTTTGGGCTTGAACTCCGGGTGGGTACCTTGCCCGTACAGCAAATTTATAGCAAAGGGAATGAACTTAGGATCAGTAAGTTCAACATTGCAAGATCTTTTTCCATTCCTGTAGTTCTGGGAACTGGATTAAGTTATGCCGAACGACTGATCAAGGCTGAAGACTATTTGTTTGCCCAACAGGGGGATGTTACTGAGGTTCTGGATCTTAGCGGGATGCAATGCCGATGGGATAAGATCGGGCCTCCTGAAAATAGTAGTGAGGTGGTCACACTTTTGGTTGTCTCTGGCAAAAACAGGACGCAATCACTGGTGTTTAGTAAAGTGGTTGCATTGTTAGATGATATTTATGGGGAACCACGGAAGCGGCAGCCAATTTCAGTTGCCAAACTTAAACTCAATACTACATTTAACCGCCTAAATCGAGAAATGCGTGCAAGGATGGGAGAGATCAGGTTTTTTGAACTGATCCGTACCTGGCTGATCAATTTTTATGGCTTCATCTATTTTCTTACAGCACATGGCAAGGATTATCTGAACCGTCTGGTAGAAATGTCCGATACGTTGGTGATTGATGGAAAAATAAATACCGTAATTTCTGGGAATGATACACAAAGATTGAAACTGCTCCGTGCACTGGATATATTGGAAAAAGAAGGAGAGATTATATATGGTGTTCACATTAGTAATGATGCGATCATGTCTTGTTATGTGCGGGATCTGGTGGATGGACATGTTCATTTTGTAGATGGATCAGAAGGAGGTTATACGAAAGCAGCGATGATGGTGAAAGCTAAATTAGTTTAATAAAATGGTAATTTTAAATAGATAAAGGAAGCAAAATGAAAAGAATATCAAGAAGAAATGCACTAATTCTATTGTCAATTGGATTGTTTGTAATTGCTATTACACAAATCATTTCTCGTTACGTAGGATTGTCTGATTTATTAAAAGGTTCGTTAGTAGGTATTGGCTTTGGGCTTTTAATTTTGTCTGTAACATTTGGCAAGTTTAAAACGGTTTATTAAACATAAAACTCTTTATTAATTATGAAACACGAAATTCGATTGACATTAATGTAGTTTAAGGCTGCTTTTTGTGTGGTGCAGAATTATATAAACTAATTACCATATTATGTAACCCCTTCGAGCCCCTGCCATGGTACCTTTGTATTGTAAATAATAAAAAGATTATGGCATTACAAGAAAATATAGAAACCACTTCTTTTCCCGTCCTGGGGATGACTTGTGCCAGTTGTGCGGTAAGTGTAGAATCTATGATAGGCGCACAAACCGGTGTAAAACAAGCTGAAGTAAATTATGCTACCCAAAAGGTAAAAGTAACCTATGATGCAGGGGTGATCCAACCAGAGGGAATGCAAAAGGTTGTTCAATCCATAGGCTACGACTTAATTCTGGATACTGAGAAAGGAAACGAAAAACAAGAGCAAGTACAGGCCGACAATTATAAAGCGTTAAAAAAGAGAATAATTGCCGCAGGAATATTAACCATACCTGTAGTAGTAATAGGCATGCTTTTTATGGATATGCCTTATGCCAATTACATTATGCTGGTATTATCTGCCCCGGTAGTTTTTTACTTCGGTAAAAACTTCTTTATAAACGCCTTTAAACAAGCAAAACACAGCAGGGCAAATATGGATACGCTGGTGGCATTAAGTACCGGTATCGCCTTTATTTTCAGTGTGTTTAATACCTTTTATCCTGAATTTTGGCACCAAAGAGGCTTGCATCCACATGTTTATTACGAAGCTGCTGCGGTAGTTATTGTGTTTATCATGCTTGGTAAACTACTCGAAGAACGTGCTAAATCCAATACTTCATCTGCCATTAAGAAACTGATTGGGTTACAGCCAAAAACGGTGATGCTGATTACGGATGAGGGAGAAAAAGAAATAGAGGTTGCGGATGTAAAAGCGGGCGATAAACTACTGGTCAGGTCAGGAGAAAAAATCCCGGTGGATGGCAAGATTTACGAAGGAAATTCATTTGTAGATGAAAGCATGATTACCGGTGAACCTGTCGCGGTTTCTAAACAAAAGGACGATAACGTTTTTGCAGGTACCATTAATCAAAAGGGAAGTTTCCGCTTTATAGCCGAAAAAGTGGGCAGCGAAACCATGCTGGCACATATTATTCAGCTGGTACAGGAAGCCCAGGGCTCTAAAGCACCGGTTCAGAAACTGGTTGATAAGGTAGCCGGGATATTTGTACCTATAGTGATGCTGATTGCTATAATTACGCTGGGTGTGTGGCTGTTATTTGGCGGCGAACATGCCTTTACGCAAGGGTTACTGGCTATGGTTACTGTATTGGTGATTGCTTGTCCTTGTGCGTTAGGACTGGCAACACCAACAGCAATTATGGTTGGAATAGGCAAAGGTGCAGAGAGCGGTATTTTAATTAAAGATGCCGAAGCGCTTGAGCTTGGCTACAAAGTAAACGCCATTGTTTTAGATAAAACCGGAACCATTACAGAGGGTAAACCAGAAGTTACTTCTATACACTGGGCCAGTACTTTACCAGAAAATGCAGATGTGTTAAAACAGGTGTTTGCTGCTATGGAACAAAGCTCGGAACACCCATTGGCCGAAGCAATTTTTAATCACCTTAAAAAGGATGGTGTAAAACCTGCAGGCATTACAGATTTCGATAGTTTAACCGGGAAAGGGGTATCCGCAGTTTACAGCGGTAAGAAGTACTGGGCCGGAAGCCATAAAATATTAACTGATCATAATCAGGTAATATCCAGTGAATTGAAAGATCAGGCTAAAGTATTACAAGATCAGGCCCAAACGGTAATTTATTTTGCCAATGAAACGCAGGTGCTGGCAGTAGTATCAATTGCTGATCAGATAAAACAAGGCTCAAAAGAGGCGGTTTCAAAACTTATTAAGCAGGGCATTGAGGTTTATATGCTTACCGGTGATAATAAGGAAACTGCTGCTGCGGTGGCTGCTGCAGCTGGTATAGAAAACTTTGTAGCAGAAGTATTGCCATCTGATAAGGCTGAGTTTGTTAAAAAACTACAGGCTGAAGGCAAGGTGGTTGCCATGATAGGCGATGGTATAAACGACAGCCAGGCATTGGCACAATCAAACGTGTCGATCGCAATGGGCAGGGGTTCTGATATTGCCATAGATGTGGCAAAGATCACGCTGATATCTTCAGATCTTTTGCAGGTGCCAAAGGCGTTAAAATTGTCTAAGAAAACTGTTAGAACTATTAAACAAAACTTGTTCTGGGCGTTTATTTACAACCTGATAGGAATTCCAATTGCTGCAGGGGTATTGTACCCGGTTAATGGGTTTTTATTGAACCCAATGATTGCCGGTGCGGCTATGGCGTTAAGTTCTATATCGGTAGTAAGTAATAGCTTAAGATTGAAATTTGCGAAGTTGTAATGGATGCGCTCGTCATGTAGCTCGATCGTCATCTCGACGATAGGAGAGATCTCTTGAAGTAGCCTTGAAGCAAACTAGCCTAACCAAGAGATCCCTCGGTTCCTCGGGATGACGACGAGTGTGTTAGCCGAATGACTGGCATAGTACCATTACAACAACAACAACAATTCAAAACATAACATAATAACAACAATTAAACTCAAAAAAAATGCAAACTTTAAAATTCAAAACAAATATTAAATGCACAGGTTGTATTGCAACCGTAACGCCTCATTTAAACGGCTTAAATACCATAGAAAACTGGGAAGTAGATCTTGAAAACCCGGATAAAATTTTAAAAGTGGAGGCCGAGGATGAGCTTAAAGCAACAGAAATAATTGGTACCTTAGAAAAAGCCGGTTACAAAGCCGAAGAAGTATGATACTAGTTGATTAGATATGACTTTATATGTAAAAAATATGGTTTGCGACCGCTGTATTATGATCGTGAATGAGCGGTTGCAGAACCTTGGTTTTTCGGTTAAACAAATAACCTTAGGTAAAGTAGAAGTTGCTCCGGATCCCAATCAGGAACAATTGAAAGATATTGCTTTCGAATTTCAGGCTTTAGGTTTTGAACTTATTGAAAAGGAAAAAAACCAGTTGGTAGAGCAGATTAAGAACGAAGTAATCAATTTAGTTCACTATTCAGATCTGGGCGAGATTAATCAAAGTCTGATGCATCTGGTAGCCGATAAATTAAATAAAGACTATAATTACCTGAGTAGATTGTTTTCAGAATCAGAGGGATTAACCATCGAGAAATACATCATCCAGCAAAAAGTAGAAAAAGTAAAAGAACTGTTAGAGTACGGCGAATTGAACCTGAATGAAATATCCTTTAAAATGGGATATAGCAGCAGCGCCCACTTGTCGGCACAGTTTAAGTCATTAACAGGACTTTCTCCGAGCAAATACAAAGCTTCAGCCGTTAAAAACAGAAAACCCCTTGATAAATTGAACTAATAGCTGAGCACCTGCTTAGCTATTGCTCTCGTGATTGGTTCGCAGTTACGTCGCATCATCTTCGGGGTTGATTCGGTTGCAACCGAACGAACCCCGAAGATGATCCTGAGCAATTGTTAAGCAATTGCTCCCGGTGTGTACATAAATGCGTTAGGAATTAATTTAGTGTAATCCCAAACAGGATCCCTATCCAGGGCTTGCCTTGATATATCCAGTTTGCCCTGTTTTTATCAGTTAGCATGTCGATGCCCAAGGCAAGGCCTATATTGATTTTCTTATTGTCGTATATTCCGGCAATGCCATTACTTAAGGCAAGCCCATCATATTCGTAATCAATCTTATCTTCCATAACATGAGGATTTACAGTTATGGCACTAAGACCGCTGAAAGCACCGTAACTAAACCCATTCTTTGCGTCTTCTTTTCTACTGCCAAGGTACAAGGCCGCACTAAAATTTGTATTTAACTGCTCCGGAACACCTTTAACCGAAGGCCTGATTTTACAAGGAACAGAAATAATATTTGTTGTTAAACCACCATTGGTTTCTAAAGATTTACAAGCGTATAAACTTACACTTATGATGCAACCGAGTGTGTAATTTAATTTGTTTTTTGTTTTCATCTCTTTTCGAATTATAGCCACTGATTGAATTTTTTAATGAACCAAACTTTTACCAATTGGGTAAGCAGACAATAACTTATCAGTATTCCAATAAGCCATGGGAAATAAACTAATGGCAGTGCCTGCATTTTTAAACTTTCGGCAAGTGGCGAAAATGGAATGCATATGCCAATAACCATTACCAATGATGTAAGTGCTGTTACCGGAGCCGTTGCCCAGCTTTGTATAAAAGGTATTTTTCTTGTCCTGATCATGTGAACAATCAGTGTTTGCGATAACAATCCTTCTATAAACCAGCCGCTTTGAAACAGCGTTTGCTTTTCAATGGTGTTTGCTGAAAAAACATAATACATAACCGCGAAGGTTGCATAATCAAAAATCGAACTAATAGGGCCTATAAAAATCATGAATTTGCTAATCCCCCTGGCACTCCATTTTTGAGGTTTTTCAATAAATTCTTTGTCCATACTGTCCCACGGAATAGAAATCTGAGAAACATCATATAGCAGGTTTTGTACCAGCAGATGGATAGGTAGCATGGGTAGGAAAGGGAGCAATGCACTGGCACCCAATACGCTAAACATATTGCCGAAATTGCTGCTGGCAGTCATTTTTATATATTTAATGATGTTGCCAAAAGTGCGGCGACCATAAATTACGCCTTGTCTTAAAACCATCAGATCTTTCTTCAATAAAATGATATCGGCACTTTCTTTAGCAATATCTACTGCTGTATCAACAGATATTCCAACATCCGCATTGCGAAGAGCAGGCGCGTCGTTAATCCCATCGCCCATAAAACCTACGGTATGGCCTTTAAACTGTAGTAATTTTACAATGCGTGATTTTTGCATTGGACTAAGCTTGGCCATAATGCTGATGTCATCAATTTGATTGATGATTTCCTCATCGCTCATGATTTCGATCTGATTGCCCAGCAGGATACTGTTTATCGGTATACCCACGTCGCGGCATATTTTTTTGGTTACAATTTCATTATCGCCTGTTAGTACTCTAATGTTTACACCTAGTTTTTGAAGCGCTGCTATTGATGGCTTGGCCGATGGTTTTGCCGGATCCAGGAAGCCTATAAAACCGGTTAAAACCATATTACATTCATCGGCAACGGCGTAGTTGAGCGGGCGTGGTTCGTATTCTTTAATGGCAACCAGTAACACCCTTAATCCCTCTTCGTTTAACTTTCTGGAGGTGTCTATTATAGCCTGTCTCATTTTTTGATCCATTGGAACAATGGCATCGTTCTCTATGTGAAGCTGCTTGTCTTCGCCAGGGTCAAAGGCATGGCTGCACAGGTCCAGCATTTCTTCTACGGCTCCTTTGCAAATCAGTAAGTGTTTGCCGGTATCTGTACCGAGTATAACGCTTAGCCTTCTGCGGTTAAAATCGAAAGGTATTTCATCAATCTTTTGATAGTTATCTGTTTTAATGAAATCTTTTAATTCTGCATGTTCCAGAATGGCAATATCAAGCAGGTTTTTTAATCCGGTTTGATGATAGCTGTTCAAATAAGCCCATTTTAGCACCTCGTCGTCGTCCTTTCCAAATACGTTAAGATGACGCTCCAGTATAATTTTGTCCATTGTAAGGGTGCCTGTTTTGTCGGTGCACAGCACATCCATAGCGCCTATGTTTTGTATGGCATTAAGTCGTTTTACAATTACTTTACGCTTGCTCATGTTTATTGCACCTTTTGCAAGGTTGGCAGTAACAATCATTGGAAGCATTTCCGGCGTAAGGCCAACAGCTACAGAAATCCCGAACAGAAGCGCTTGCATCCAGTCGCCCTTAGTTAAACCGTTGATAAAGAATACCAGCGGAACCATAATGAACATAAAACGGATAAGCAGCCAGCTCACTTTGTTTACGCCTTTATCGAAACTGGTTTGGGTGCGTGTGCCCAGAATTGCTTTGCCTATAGATCCAAAATAGGTTAGGTTGCTGGTGTTTACAACAATAGCCTTTGCTGTACCGCTTACCACGTTGGTGCCCATAAAACAAATATTTTCGAAGTCGAGGGTTGATCTGTTGTCCGTGGTTTTAAGCGGATTGCTGCTTTTTTCTACAGGTAAGGATTCACCGGTTAATATGGACTGGCTGATAAACAGGTCTTTAGATTGTATGATCCTGCAGTCAGCGGGGATCATGTCTCCGGCGCTTATAAAAACAATATCTCCCGGAACCAGATCTTTAATATCTGTTTCTGTTTTTCCGCTGGGCTGTCTTAAAACTGTTGCAGTGGTTTTAACCATGCTTTTTAGCTGGTTAGCGGCTTTATTGCTGCGGTATTCCTGTGTAAACCTGAGCAGAGAGCTGAGCATCACCATAATGCTTACCACGATTACAGTTTTATACTCTTCCTGACCCGGATCGGCCAGAATTACATCCATTATTAATGAAATTATAGCAAGTACAATTAAAATTCCAATAAAGGGATTTAAAAACGCATGAAAGAGCTGTTTATACCATAATGGCGGCTTTTCGTGCTCTATCTCATTTAACCCAAACTGGCGTTGTCTGGCGCTGATGTTTGAGGCTTGAAGTCCGTTTTCATTGCTGTCCAGGATTTGAAGGTACTGGCTTGTGTCTTTTACGGCGATCTCATGTAATGTCATGGCATAATAGTTTAAGATTACTACTTATTTCTAATGTGCCGCAAAAGTATTGAGAGCCCTTGGGAGGGAAGGTTAGAGGAGTTTTAGAATGTTATTAGAAAACCATTAGAATTTTAATGGTTGCTTAGGCATGCTTCAATTCGATGGTAAATACGCTGCCCTGGTTCAGTTCAGAAATTACAGTTATTGTACCCTGATGGAGGTCTATGATCTTTTTTGTAAGGGATAGTCCAATTCCGTTTCCGGCTGCATATTCCTGATTCTGACCCCGATAAAATGGTTCAAATATTCTTGAAACTGTATCGGCAGAGATGCCTGTTCCATTGTCCTGAAATCTTAATATGGTATGATCCATGTGGTAGGTTATGGCAATGGTACATTCGTGTTGCGCAGAGAATTTACAGCCATTTTCTATCAGATTCATAAAGGCCACTTTAAGCAGGTATTCGTTTCCTTTTACGGAAATGGAATGGTCGTTTTCTATTTCTTTTTCGAATATGATGTTTACCTTATAATCGGGGTAGGTGTGCAATACATCGTTTCTGGCATCCAGAAGAACTTCATCGAGGCGTAGTTTTTTAAATGTAATTTCGGTATGGTCGTAGTTTGCCTTAGCCATGTCGAGCAGGCTATTGGATAGGCGCACTACTTTTTGCGCATCGCTGATTGCATGCTGTATTGATTCTTTATACTCAGCATTTTGGCGTTCTTTACCTAAAGTAAGCTGAAGCTCGGCAAGCATTGCTGTTAGCGGGGTGCGCAGTTCATGGGAAATATTGGATACGAACTCCTTTTGGGCATCGAAAGACTTTTCTAATCGGTTTAACATTGCATTAAAAGTAACGGCCAGTTCGGCAATTTCATCTTTGCCGCCGCCCTCGTTAATGCGAAGATCGAGATTGGTAGCCGTTATTTCTTCCACCTCATCTACCATATCAGAAACAGGTTTTAACGCCCTGCTGGCTAAGTACTGCCCGGCTAAGTAAATGAGGATTATACTGATGAAAAAGGCTACAATTAATGTGTATTTCAGGTTTGTTAGTTTGGCGTAACCATACTGATCGGTTGCTGCTGCGGTAATTACGTAATTGCCATTTTTATGCTGGTACAATAGGCCAATTACCTGCATTTTTCCCTGATAGAACTGTATTTGTTTTTCGGCTATGATCTTGTGGATCATATTTGAGTTTTCTTTTACCTTGTCTATATCAACAGCATCATGATAAAGAAGGTGAAATGAGGTATCGTATATGGCCACCTCTTCCTGAAACAATACATTTTGTGAGTTTCTGTAGATGAGTTGAAGAACCGATGGCTCTACTTTGGCATCGAGCAGCAGGTTAACCTTTGTAATGGCAATTTTGTGCAGTTCCTTGTAATACTCGTCTTCTCTGTTTTGGCTGTAGGATAGGTATACTGCCATTGCAAAAACAAACAGCAGGGTTGCTATTATTGCGGTGAAGAGGAGACTTAGTTTATTACGGATTTTCATCAGCGTGGTTATTCTGATTTAAATATAAAGCCTAATCCAGGTTTGGTGTGTATCAGTTTATTGGGATAATCCCGATCTATTTTCTTTCTGAGGTAGTTGATGTAAACATCAATAAAATTTGTGCCTGTATCGAAATGAGTGTTCCAAACTTTGTCGGCTATTTCTGCTCTGGATAACACTCTTTCTGCGTTTTGCATCATGTATTCGAGCAGTTTTAGCTCTTTTGGGGTAAGCGCAATCTCGGTTCCGGATCTTGTTACAGTCATTGTCTGGTTGTTTAATTCCAGGTCGGCATATTTTAATAAAGTGCTTTGTTTTGCCAGGCTGTTGTTGTTCCTTTTAAGCAGCGCACGAATGCGTACATGAAGTTCTCGGAGCTCAAACGGTTTTACCAGATAATCGTCGGCACCGGCATCAAAGCCGTCAACCTTATCGTCGGTAGTGCCTAAAGCGGTTAACATTATTATTGGAAGATGGGGGTGGGCAGCTCTTATTTCCTTACAGAGATCGAGTCCGTTTATTTTGGGAAGGATGATGTCCATGATAATGAGGTCGTAGGTTTTAGATAGGGCTAGTTTTTTTCCCATCTCACCATCAAATGCGAGGGTAACTTTAAAATCCTGCTCTTCTAGCCCTCTTTTAATCAGGCTGGCAACTCTTGGTTCATCTTCTACAATCAGTATTTCCATAATAAATAGCGTGGTAAAGGTAAATGAATTTTAGAATATGTGATTGAAGTGCGAAAAAATATTGCTTCTGTATAGTGGTGATTATTAAAATATTACACAACTTTGTTACTAAGGGTTAACAATTTGTAAAGGTATAATTAACAAATGGCAGACTACAGAACGCTTTCGGATCAGGAGCTAACCGGACTTTTAAAGAATGGAGATCAGACCGCTTATGCCATGATCTATCAGCGGTATTACCGCTTGTTGTACATTCATGCACTTAAGAAATTAAATGACGAGGAAGAAGCAAAAGATATCATTCAGGAGTTTTTTACAACCTTATGGACTAAACGAGAAACCATATTACAGGATACCAATTTCGCTGCCTTTTTATATAAATCGGTACGGTGCCTCCTAAAATGAGGGAAGTTTTTCTGCTGAGCAGGGAAGAGAACTTATCACATAAGGAAATTGCAGAGCAACTGGGGATTTCGGAACAAAATGTTTCAAAGCAGATCTCTAATGCGCTTAAAGTTCTGAGGTACAAAATGGGTGCATCGGTGTTTGTGTTCTTCCTATTTCATATTTAGGTCTTTTGCGGGGCTTTACAAGACTTTTATAGCCACACCAATTATTGCCGCAAGTAGTATTAACTGGGGTTCTTTGATCTGCTTGATGTAAATTAAAGCAAGAGCAGAAAATAGAGCAATGGTAGCAGTTGGTATATCTATAATTGCACGTGTAGCTATAATGATCACTGCACCTACCAGTGCGCCAATTACAGCACCCGTGATGCCATCAACAAAAGCCTTTATACTGGGATTTTTTGCAATCCTTTTAAAAGAAGGAGCCAGGGCAACGGTAAAAAGGTAACAAGGCAAAAAAGTAGCCAATGCCGCCACACAAGCGCCAGGAAAACCCGCTGCCAGATAGCCGATAAAGGCAACTGTAATGACTACGGGACCGGGACTAATCATTGCTACAGCCACAGCATCCAAAAACTCCTGCTCATTAAGCCATCCAAATTCCTGAACTACGCCGCTATGTAAAAAAGGAACAATTGCCAGTCCGCTGCCAAATACAAACGCACCGGCTTTTAAGAAAAACCAGCCAATCTGCTGCAGTGTTTTACCCTCATATTGCCAGAAACCAACGCTCAGTAAAATCAGGGAAGAAGCTGAGGCTGGTCGTTTAATCCATTGCGGTGGCGCTTTAACCAACATGTAAACCACACCGCAGATGATAAAAAATAAAATATCTTCTCTCTTGATGATCACAGTAATGATCACACCGGACAGGTAAAATACCCAAAGCAGCCAATTTGATTTAACAGCTTCGAGGTTTGGTTTACTTACAGATTTAATGGTCAGTTTATAAGCGCTAACCGTGATAATTCCAATTACCGAGGCGCTTACCCCATAAAATACGGCTTGCATACCGGGTAAACCGCTATAGAGCTTATAAGCAACACACAATATAACCACCATAGTAAAGGAAGGGATTACGAAAGCAAGTCCTGCTAATGTTGCGCCCAGTAATCCGTAATGAACAAAACCCATGTAGATACCCAGCTGCGCGGCCAAAGGCCCAGGTGCCAGCTGAGCGAGTGCAAGACCTTCTTTGTATTCCTCCTCAGAGATCCATTTTTTTTGCTCAACCAGATCCCGCTGCATGTAGCCAACTAGTGCAACTGGTCCGCCGAAACCCCAGGTGCCAAGCTTTAAAAAGTAGACGACCAGGTCGGTTAATTTATATGTTGCGTTGTTTTTCATGTCCTTGTTAAAATGCGATCCCAAACTGAAAGCCTACGCCGTAAGACGAAGATTGATCGTTACCAAAACGTGCAGGAAGGGGAATGGCTACAAAGTAACTGCTGCCTTTGTTTTTCTTTACAACTTTGTTGAACACTGGGGTAAGGCCATATCGGCCTGAAGTTTCAAAAGCGAGTCGACCGGCAAAAGTAAATCCATTGCCCAGGGCAACTAAGATGCCTGGGTGAAACAGCACATTGTTGACCTTGCTGCTTGCGCTTGTGGCCTTTATAAGCGGCACTATTTCGCTGGAAAAACCGATTTTAGCGCTTTTCCAAATGTTGATGCCTATGGGCAAGCCAACTATATAACTGTCTTTAAAGTTGGTATGGGTGCCATCGGAACTGAAGGATACAATAGGATGAACAATGCCTACATAACCAGCTAATTTTGGATAAGTTGGTTGCGGGTTTTGAGCTGAAGTGGTTGTAGAAATAAACAGGCTGCAGATACAGCATATTGCGAAACGTATTTTGTTGATTTGAATTTGCATGAACAATGGTACTGCATCGCGAAAAATTAAAATAGAACAGATTTAACTGTTGGTACAGAATTTACTATTTGTGGCATGTTATTAGCAATACAGACTAAAAATGAATATGAAAAAGATATATTTTGTATTGACTATTTGCAGTATGATGTTTTTAATGTCGTGCTATACGCAAAGAACCGCAGGAAATAGTGGTAAAGTACCTCCGGGGCAAGCGAAAAAACGTACGGGATCGAAATCTGCAAAACCATACGCACCTGGTCAGCAGAAAAAGAACTAAACTTTCCTGTTCTTTTTGAACTGGGAAGGTTTAATACCCGTTTCCAGTTTGAAAATTCGGGTGAAATGGCTTTGATCTGAAAAACCTGTGAGATAAGCAATTTCTGAAAGCGAATAATCGGTTGTTTCTATGTAGGCAATTGCTTTGTTTATGCGAAGTTTCCTGATGTACTCGCCAAATGAAAGGTCATCAAAGTATTTGGAGAACTCTCTGGATACATATGCGGGATTCACATTTAATTCGTTAGAGATCCCGGTTAAGCTTAAAGCAAGATTCGTATCTATCTGATCCTGAATAATTGTTTTCAGCTCTTTTGCCCATGCCGGTACTTTATCTGTACTGCTTTTTTTAAGGAGCTTCTGGTATACTTCTATTAATAGCTGCTCTACGGGGCTTTCTGTATGCTTTACATTTTGGAGGTGTGTGGCCCAGGTGTACAGGGCGTCGTAAATTACTATGCCTGCTTTTAAAAGCTCCTGATCGTCTTTAATGTTGTAAGCCATTCCGGCGGCTATTGCCCATAGGCCGGATGCCTGACTTGCCAGGTTATGGCGGTCGGTATCTGCACCTCTAACAATGGGGGCCATTATGGCGAGGGCAGGGTCATCGAGGTTGTATTTTTTTATAAGCGCATCGAAGGTGCACAGGTCGTTTTTATGTGTAAGCTCCACGCCGGGAACGTCAAAAGGTGTGGCGTTTAACGCTGCAGCTTTTTCTATAACCTGATCAAAAGGCACGTAAAAGAAATGAGCGTCTTTATCAATGAAGTTTTTGATTAGCCATGGGCATGCAATCCTGTCTATTTTTGGTCGCTCTCTTGTGATCCAGTTCATATTGTGCGATAATATAGGTAAAGTTACGCAACATGGATTTGTTTTTAATGCCATTTTAATCTGGGGTTGTTATTCTTGTATCAGGTTAATATCATAAATTTTATAACACATGTTACATAATACATTACTGGCGGCATTGGGCACACAAGAGATCCTGGTTATTTTGGTTGTAGTTCTTTTGCTTTTTGGTGGAAAGAAGATCCCGGAATTGATGAGTGGTTTAGGCAAGGGGATAAGGGAATTTAATAATGGAAAGGATGGGGTTGAGGAAAAGGAGGGGAAGGGTGAGGAGAAAGCAACAAAGTAAGAGAAATGAAAAAAATTGCAGGAATGCTTTAGAGCAAACCGGTGTTCTTTAGACGTCGAATAATTAAGGAGACATCAACCGTATCGTGTTCGTTTTTTAAATAAATGTCGGTAAAATATACAGTCTCACTAATTATTAAAACATGGTTATGATTCTAGCACCGCCAGATTTTCCTTTATTTGTTCCAGAAATTGCTAATCTTATTTTATACAAATTTTGACCTAGATCAGTTCCTTTAATCGGATTCTCTTCTAATTCTTCAATTAAAGCATTTAGGTCTTTTAAAATTCCTTTATGTTTTTTTGCTATTTGCTTTAATTCTTTTTTAAAATCGGAGGTTAAAACAATCTCGAATGCCATTATTGATCAAGTTCCGCTTCAATCTCCAATATAGCTGCTTTTGCATCTTGAAGTTTAATCTTTCCCTCCTGATGCAATTTGATTTGCTCGAAGGAACGTACTAGATTGTTGTAAATGTTCTGTTCGGTCTTATTTAACGGCCGTAGAACTTTTTCTGAATTTGAAGCTACGCTGTAATCTAGTCCTAAAGCCTCTAAAACAGCTTTAACTGCTTTTTCAGATTTTTTGTTGTCAATATTTACTGTTAACGTAGTCATAATTCAAATTTACTAAAAGTTGTTCTTAACAATCACAATCTGAGTTTCGCTTTCTGGAGAAAAGAAGATTTTGGCGTATGTTTTAAATCTGTATCGCTCAATAATAACATTTTTGTATCTGTATCCCTTTATTCTTATTCTATAATTTTGTGGAATAAGTTTAACGTTATGGGAGCAACAGAAATAAAAAAAGAGGATATCAAGCTTCGAGAAGTTTATTTGGAAGATTTGAAATCGGTTATAAACCTTTACCAGAATAGTTTAGCGCTTGTTAAACATGCAAATGGTTCTGGTAAGGTGCTTACTTCTGATTTTGGATTACCCATTGGAATTGCAGAAAAGGGCGGCAAAGTGATCGCTTATTCTCGTGTAAATATTGACAGCAAAGGAAAACCAGTTTTCCAGATTCATAGCAATGAAGCATGTGGAACCGATACAGTTTGCGAAAAGCTGAACCGTTTTTCGGAGAAACGTTTTACGGCGATCTGGGGTGCTGATGCAGCGCAAAGTCTATCATCTAATAAGCCAGTTCAAAATGCCATCAACAGGTTAGTTGATTGGCTTAACCACTGCAATTAAGCTTGTTCGTAAACTTGTTTTACACTTGTTCACCAATCAGTGATTTTGGTAAGTAATCCAGTAATCTGTATACCCATCTATTAGAGAATAGCTTAGACCTTTGTGTGAGCATTAATGGAGCAAAAATAAATTGCTCCCGATGAGACACAAAGTTAGCCTGCAATTGTTAAACAATAAACAGGCACAGCTATTTAAAGAATCATAGATGGAAACAACACAAAACAGAACAGCCATTTTCCCGAAAGGAGATGAAGCCCCGGCAGATTATTTCAGCGGAACGGCATGGGTTAATATTTTAGTCCCGAAAGATGAAACGGGACATTATTCGGTTGGGGATGTGGTATTTGAGCCGGGCTGCAGAAACAACTGGCATACACACCCTGCAGGGCAGATCTTGCTAATAACCGATGGCGAAGGGTATTACCAGGAAAAAGGAAAACCTGCCAGATCGTTGAGTAAAGGCGATGTGGTAGTGATCCCGTCTGATGTAATGCACTGGCATGGCGCAACTGCCGATAAAAGCCTTACACATATTGCGATCAGCAATATCACCGAAAACGGCCCGGTAACCTGGCTGGAACCTGTAACAGACGAAGAATATAACAACGTAAACCAACAACGATAATGGAAAAGTTTGAAGTAAAAGCATATGGCACTCAGTCGGCTGAAGCGCCATTAAAACAATTGAGTATTGACAGGAGGGAGGCAACGGCTAAAGATGTAGAGATTGACATTCTGTTTTGTGGGGTATGCCACTCGGACCTGCACACTGCCAGAAACGACTGGGGAGGGACTGTTTATCCGGCAGTTCCCGGTCATGAAATAGTAGGCAGGGTAACCAAGGTGGGATCTGAAGTAAGCAAATTTAAAGTAGGAGATTTGGCTGCGGTAGGGTGTTTAGTAGACTCGTGCAGAGAATGTGCCAGCTGTAAACAAGACCTGGAGCAATATTGTATTCCTGGCTTTACGGGAACTTATAACGGAAAGGACAAACATTTAGGCGGGCGCACTTTTGGCGGTTACTCTGAAAAAGTTGTGGTTGATGAGCATTTTGTTTTAAAGGTGCCCGAAAACCTTGATCTGGCTGCTGTAGCGCCATTACTATGTGCTGGTATTACGACCTGGTCTCCATTAAGACACTGGAATGTTGGGAAAGACAGCACCGTTGCCGTTGTGGGTTTGGGCGGATTAGGCCATATGGCGATAAAATTGGCTAAAGCACTTGGTGCGCATGTAACATTATTTTCAAGATCGCCCGGAAAAGAAAAAGATGCGCTTGAATTGGGGGCCGATCAGGTTATTATTTCTACAGACCCGGCGCAGATACAGGGTGTAGCAGGAAAATTTGATTTGATTGTTGATACTGTTCCTTATGTGCATGACTTAAATGAGTATGTACCTACACTGAATATAAATGGTACGTTGGTATTGGTAGGGTATCTTGGTGGGCTTGATCCGTTGTTGAACTCTGTACCTATGATTATGGGGAGGAAATCTGTTGCAGGATCGTTAATTGGTGGAATTGCCGAAACACAGGAGATGCTTGATTTCTGTGGGGAACACAATATTGTTTCGGAGATAGAGGTAATTAAGATGCAGGAGATTAATGAAGCGTATGAGCGTATGCTGAAAAGCGATGTGCGGTATCGCTTTGTAATTGATATGGCGTCGTTAAAGAATAATTAGGATTACAAATAAACAGGGCAGTATGCCCTGTTTATTTTAACAGTTAAATACATTCCATTTATGCCCATCAGGGTCTGAAAATCCAAAGCCATAATAACCCGGGCCAAATTCAGCAGGTTCATCAAAGATCTTGCCGCCGCCATTCCTGACTTCAACAGCCCATTTATCGGCTTCTTCTTTATTATCTGCCCAAAGTGTGAAAATCACTTCATTTCCTTTAGACAAATCTGCTACTTCTCCTCTCAACGCATTTTTTAGAGAATCTTGTACAAAGAAATTGATCACAAAATCATCATTGCCAAATAGAAAACTGGTGATTTCATCGGTTTTGTCGTAGCCTTCATTGGGTTTAAAGCCCAAGGCGCTATAAAAATTCCTGGTAGTGGTTACATCTTTTACGCCCAAATTGGCCCAGATTTTTGTTGGTCTCATGGTATCTAGTTTTATAGTGTTGATTAATTGTTTGTTATTGAATAATGTAACTGAACAGTATTGTTGTTCAATTTGTTTACTTCGAGGAGGGAAAGTTTATACTCTGCTTCTTCGATGTCTTTGAGCAATGGCAGGCCGTTGCCAAATAGTACCGGTTCTACAACCAGGATGATTTCATTCACCAGGCCTGCTTTGACAAATGCACTTACGGTTTGCGTACCACCTATAATAACGGCTTCGGTGTGTCCTCTTGCGGCAAGCTGTTCTATGATTTTTTCCGGGCTGTCATCAGTAAAAAGTACATTGGATTGGGCAGGTTCGGCCATGGTATTGTGAGTGAGCACAACCAGTGATCCTTCTTTAATGGGTAGGTAGTCTGGTGCAAGTACATTATAGGTTGTTTTTCCCATGATCACGGCTTGTGTGCGCAGACTGATGGCCATAAAGCCTTCACCGTATTCCTGCGACAACCAGTCGGGTACGTTTCTGTTATTGCTGATCAGGCCATTGGCAGAGGCAGCGAGGTAGATGATTGTTCTCATACTTAGTTGTTTTTGTATATCCAAAGGTAATCTGGAGGAATGGGGTAGAAAACCTGCAAAGACGACTTATTGAGGGGGCGTTTGCGACAGTAGGAGGAAAATTAATATATTTGGAATATGAGAATGACCGTAATGTTATAATATAAATTTTCAAGTCGTAAGGCTAATGTCCCGGAGGGACACTAATTCTTTATTGTCTGAATTTTTATATAAAACATTATGCACGACATCTTAAATCCACAGCAAATACAATCTTTTATTGCAGATGGCTTTGTCCGTATTGATAACGCTTTTCCTGCCGATCTTGCCGCTGAGGCGAGAAATATCCTTTGGAAAGACATTCCTGCTGATCCTAATGACAGTAGCACATGGGCGAAACCGGTGGTGTGGCTGGGTATGTATACGCAGGCGCCATTTATTAAGGCGGCGAATACCCCTATTCTTCATGCTGCATTCGATCAGCTGGTTGGTAAAGAAAAATGGATACCGTGCATGAGCATGGGAGCTTTTCCAGTTCGTTTCCCATCGGAAGTTGATTCGGATGATACCGGCTGGCACGTAGATGCAGGTTTTTCCGGAGCAGATCCTAATGACTTTTTCGCCGCCCGAATCAATGTATATTCAAAAGGCCGTGGCTTGCTGATGCTGTTTCTATTTTCGGATGTAAGCGAGAGAGATGCGCCGACCAGGATTTTAAAAGGTTCGCATATGGATGTTGCCAGATTGCTGAAACCCGAAGGTGAAGAAGGGCTATCTTTTATGGAACTGGCAAATAGGTTGCCTGAATTACCCAAGAGAGAGGAAGCTTTGGCTGTCGGCAAGGCCGGAACGGTATACCTTTGTCATCCTTTTTTGGTTCATGCGGCGCAAAGACATCGCGGTACTGTGCCTAAGTTTATGGCGCAGCCACCGTTGTTGCTTAGGAGCGGTTTTGATATCAGTAGTACAGGCCCATGTAGCCCGGTAGAGGAAGCGATAAGAAATGTGTATTTTTAAAAATAAAATGAAAAGATTCCTTTTAGTAGCCTTATACATGCTGGCAATTAGCCCGGTAGTGTTTTGTCAGTCAAAACAGACCATCGTTCGTTCTGATTTCAAAAAATACTTTGATGAGTGTGGAGTGGAAGGTGGTATAGCAATTTATGATTACAAAAAGCATCAATGGATCCTTTCTGATACCATTAATACAAGGCGGGAAACCTTGCCTGCTTCTACATTCAAAATCATTAATATGCTGATTGCCCTTGAAACAGGAACCATACCGAATGAGAACTATATGGTTAAATGGCCAGGAAAAACCGATACCACAAAATACGGCTACAGACCTGAAATTTATCATGATATAAGTGTAAAGAACGCATTTGAAGTTTCTGCCGGCTGGGCGTTTATAGAGCTTGCAAAAAAGATTGACAGAAGTGTATACAAGAAATACCTTACTCAATGCGGATACGGCAATGCAGGCCTTTCGGAACCTGATGCAGACTTTTGGAACTTTGGTCCCCTTGGTATTTCACCTGTAAGCCAGGTTGAATTTCTTAAAAAACTGTACGATGGGAAACTCCCGTTCTCTAAAAAGAATATGGATATCGTAAAGCGGGTAATGATAAGCGAGCAAAATAAAACTTATACCATCCGCTCCAAAACAGGATGGACGATGGCAGATCAGATCAACACAGGATGGTGGGTTGGTTACGTGGAAAAACAAAATGATGTTTATTTTTTTGCGACAAGATTACTGCAGGATCGAAAAAATAACCGACCTGATTTTTCTGAGTGCCGTAAGAAAATTACCAGGTCGGTGATGAAAGATTTGAAAATCATGTAAAGTTTTTTTGTTTTCTTCTACCTGTTAGGTCTTAGTTAGCCGTATTGGTTATATATGAGGGAATATAAACCTCTTTGTAAGCAATGGAAAAAGACGCTAAGACATTACTTGATAAATACAGAAAGGGACTTTGTACGCCTGCTGAAAAGGCAGTTGTGGAAAGATGGTATTACCAATTGAAAGACGAGGTTCAGCTAAATGAGAGCCGAATTGATGAAGTTGGATATGACATCTAGAACCAGCTGTCTTTGGAAAGTAAAGTACAGCCTCGTAGTTATAAGCTATGGCCGCGTATAGCTGCGGCAGCAGCAATATTTTTGGTTGTTGGCGCCGGGTTGTTCTTTTATACATCCTACTACGCACCCCGCCCTGAAGGTGGCCGTCATCCTGAACTTGTTTCAGGATCTCATGACATTGAGCCCGGCCGTAACACAGCAACTATAACTCTTGCCAACGGTAAAACCATTCAACTTAGCGATGCTAAAACCGGAGTTGTTATAGATGCCGCTAATTTGAAGTATAACGATGGTAGTGCGGTGGAGACGGGCGATGCCCGTCATCTCCTTTGATTAACCAAAGGAGATGACGGCCCCTATTTTTGGGAGCCTCTTTTTTATTTAAAAAGAGATAGAAATGGATTTATTTAAAAGGGAAAGAAATGGGGGTTTTTAATAGTGATAAATCTTACCGGTATACCGGTAAAGTTGGGAATTTGGTGAGCTACCATATATTAGATAAAAATGTGGTTAGGATGGTGGGTATGATTACAAAACCGCCTTCTATTAAACAATTGATTTGCAGGCAGGAAATGGCAGTAGTGGTAAAGTTTTTATATCCGTTTACTGAGTTTATTAATGCTGGTTTTATGCTCAAAGCCAGGGCTGCGGTAAAATATCCGTACAATATAGCCCTAAGCTATAATAAAATGAACACCTTAAAAGGCTTGTATCCTGATATTAAAATGGATTATCCTAAAGTAATGGTTTCGCAGGGGAGTTTGCGTGTTGCAGCGAATCCGACGGTTGAGATGGTGCCGGAAGGGTTAAGATTTAGGTGGACGGTATTGCCGGAAATGGTATTAGCTGAGAAAAGCCAAAGGGTGATGATACTGGTTTATTTCCCTGACCTGGAAATTGGCCTTTACAGTATTGATGGTGCAAAGCGAAGTGAGGGAAAGGAGCTATTTGTTTTACCTTTAGAACTGAGGTTAGCGAGAATGGAAACTTATATTTCATTTATGGCCACACCGGGTTGCGATGTGGCCAACAGTGTGTATGTAGGCGGTTTAAATTAAGGTTTGGGGAAATCTGCACCAACGGTGGTTTCTTCCCATGCATCAAAATCATGTGCCAGTTCTTCGATTTTTTTACGGGCATTTTTTAATGCTGCGGCACCTAATAATAAGCGTAATGGAGGGTTTTCGGTCTCTACTACTTTAATGATGGCCTGAGCGGCGCGTACCGGGTCGCCGGGTTGGTTGCCATTGTAAGCCCTGATGTTGTCTTTATTCGCACCTGCGGTTGTTTTGTAATCTTCAATTTCGTTTTGTACTTCGTTGGCCGAACGCCCGGCCCAATCTGTACGGAAGCCGCTTGGTGCTACAATGGTTACTTTTATGCCAAGGGGGGCGGTTTCTTTTGCCAGTGATTCGGAAAACCCATCAACAGCAAATTTAGTTGCATTGTAATAAGCTAATGCTGGAAAGGCCATTAAGCCTCCGATTGAAGCGATATTGATGATGTGGCCACTCCGTTGTTTTCTCATATGGGGCAGCACTGCTTTTGTCATGTTGGCCAGCCCGAAGAAGTTGATATCGAACATTCTTCTGGTTTCGTGCTCGTCGCTGGCTTCTACTGAACCAAAGTAGCCAATGCCGGCATTGTTTACCAATACATCAACCCGTCCGAATATTTCGGTTAGTTGCTTTACGGCATCAGTAATATGATCTTGCCTGGTTACATCAAGCGTTATAGCTATTGAGGTTTCCGGGTATTGTTTAACGATATCTTCTACGTCGGCAATGTTACGGGCAGCAACTCCAGCTTTGTAGCCAAGTTCGAGTACTTGTTTTGCTAATTCCCGGCCAAAGCCTGTTGAACAGCCTGTTATGAGCCATACTTTTTCCATAATATGTGTTTTATAATTTTATATCTAAATAACAGTATAAGCGGAAGATGGTTGTCAGTATTTGATCATTTTAAATGATTGCAGAAATTTTAAATGACATGTTTAAAACCGATCTTTTTTAGCATTTTAGTGGAATTTCAAAATAGAAGTTAAAATGAGTAATAATTTGATTGATCACCCCGGGGTGATTACGGGATTTGCAGTTGTTGTTGTTGTGATGCTGCTTTTAGATTTGGGTGTATTTAATAAAAAAGTACATGCTGTAAGTAGTAAAGAAGCCGCTATATGGTCTGTGGTATGGATAAGCTTATCCATGATATTTAGTGGGGTAATTTACCTGACTTCGGGTTTTGAAAAGTTTACACAATTTCAATCGGCCTATTGGATAGAAAAGGCGCTATCGGTTGATAATCTTTTTGTGTTTATTCTGGTGTTCGGGTTTTTTAATGTGCCTAAGGAATTGCACCATAAAGTGTTGTTTTGGGGAATTATTGGGGCATTGGTGTTTCGCGCCATTTTCATATTTGCAGGTGTTGGGTTGATTAATTTAACTTATTTGCCTGAAATGACGGTGTTTGGCGAACTGATACGCATTAATGTTGTTTTACTGATTTTTGGGTTGTTTCTTATTTATGCCGGTATTAAATCTGGCCTGGCAAATGATCATGATGATGAGGACAAAGATTTTAGCAAAAGCCCTGGCGCCCGCCTGATTTACAAGTTCTTTAAAGTGAGTAAGGAGTTTGATGGTGCCAAGTTTTTTACGGTACAAAATGGTGTAAGACTGGCTACTCCTTTATTGGTTGTTGTAGCGGTTATTGAATTTACAGATCTATTGTTTGCAGTAGATTCTATTCCTGCAATTTTTGCCATTGCACCTGATGATCCGCTAATTTTATATACGTCTAATATTTTCGCTATTCTTGGATTGAGGGCTTTGTATTTTCTGCTGGCTAACTTTATTTATATGTTTAGTTTGCTGAAATATGGTTTGGCGGTTATACTGGCGTTTATTGGGGTTAAAATGGTGATTGCACCTTTTTATCATATTTCATCGCCGTTGTCGTTGTCTATTGTTGGAGGCGTTTTGGTGTTGAGTGTAGTGGCTTCGCTGGTGTTTTCGCCTAAGAAGGGGGTTGAGGGGTAAGAGGTAAGTTGGCATAATCAAGGGATCTCTCCTGGAGTCTCGTTAAATAAGAAAGCCTGGTCATTTGACCAGGCTTTCTTATTTAACGAGACTAGTATTTAAACTAGTGAGGTATTTAGACTAGTGAGATACTAGTATAAAGTAAATTCAACTCTACGGTTTTTCTGACGACCATCAGCAGTTTTGTTAGATGCGATAGGTTGGTTTGGACCGTAACCTGTTGCTTCGATACGTGAAGCGTTTGCACCTTGTGATACCAAATAAGTTTTGATAGCTTCTGCTCTGTCTTTAGATAAACGTAAGTTTAACGCCATTGAACCAGTGTTATCTGTGTGACCAGCTAATTTCAAGCTAAAGTCTTTAGCTACTAGTAATTCAGCTACTTTATTTAAAGTTGCATATGAAGTAGAACGTATAGTTGATTTACCTAAATCGAACTCTAAGTTTTTGATTGCTTCGTCAACAACTCTACGGTCAGCCTCAGTAACAATTACTTTTTCTTTGATGATCTGAGCAGGAGCTTTTAATGGACATCCAGCACCATCTACCACTGTGTTTGCAGGAGTGCCAGCACATTTGTCGAATTTGTTAGCTACACCATCTCCATCATCATCACCTAATTGAGCTTCTAATGCTTCTTTGTCTCTTCTTGCGTTTTCTTCAGCAGTTGATAATGCTCTTCTTAATTCTGCACTTTCAGCAGCACTTTCTTCGCGGATAGCAGCGATAGGGCTGAAGTTTTGTAATTGAGAAGTTCCTTTTCTGCCTAAAGCAATCTCGATACCTGCGTGAGCATATGAGAATCTGTCGTTAGCACCAGCTGTTACCCCATCAAAGTTATTTGATTTCATGAAGCTAACTGTGTAGCCTAAATCGATGTTAACACCTTTTGATACGCCCAATTTGAAACCTGCTCCAATTGGAACAAACCAATTTTGATCATATCCTGTGCTTGCACCGCCCGGATGATCGGTTGTTGCTGCAGATGACATGTAACCCGCACCAATTGTTGCATATGGTGAAAGGAAATTACGTTTTTGGTTTAAGCTCATGTTGGCGATAGTAAAGTTACCACTAACAGCTGCCGACCAGTCGATTCTAGATTCGAAAGTTGATTTAGTACCGGCAATAACGTTGGCACCTTTAACTTTACCTGCAAGGAAATCGGCCTGGATACCAAATCCCGGTACTATTTGTTTTTTGATGTAACCACCGTAACCCCAAGATTCGTAAGGAGTATTGAAGTTTCCATTAGTTCTGTTATTGAAAGGGGTATAATGCGTTAACATACCACCGTTAAGTCCTACAGACCAGGTGCGGAAATATTTCTTAGCGAATTTTTCCGACGATTGAGAGTCAGCCTCCTGTGCAAATAATTGCGCTGATAGACCCACCATGGATAATATCATTGCTGCTTTTGTAATTTTTGATTTCATGTTTTTTATAAATTAGATATTTGAGTTCTCTTCAGTTTCATTTTAATACTGAATGATTATCTGCTTGTAATAATCCTGCCAAAGCCAGTTTTATCTAATTTTAAATTTGAATGTGCTAATAATCAGTAGATTAGTTTTGCTTTCAATTTATACCAAAAAAAGGAAACGAACGTTAAAACGTAAAGATTTTTGTATAGTATTTAATACAGTTTGTGCCCGAACGGATATTTTATAACTCGAAAGTTTCACCTTTTTCAGGTAAATTAACTTTGTAGCCAAGTGCTGTTAATGCTTCGCCAAGCATGTTCATGCTTTTTATTTCTCCGTGAACCAGAAATACTGATTTAAGTTTTTCGGAATCTTGCTGCTTAACGGTATTAACCAGGTCGTTATGATCGCCATGACCGCTTAACAGATCTGTTTTTTGTATGGTGGCGTAAACCATGAGATCGCGGTTCCTTAAGCGGACAATTGGATCGCCCCGTAATAACCTGTCGCCAAGTGTTCCTTTGGCGCAATAGCCGATAAATAGGATGGTGCAATAATAATTTTGTATATTATAATAAAGGTGATCCTGAATACGGCCACCCTCCAGCATCCCGGCAGACGAGATGATAATACATGGTTCGTGATAATTGGAGACCGACTGGCTCTCGCGCTTATCATGTACGTAAGAGAGTTCCTCAAATTCAAATTCATCGCCTTGTTTGCGATAGAAGTCTTGAGATTCCTGGTTTAACAGGTGGTGATGTTTTCTGTAAATATCTGTTGCAATGGTAGCAAGTGGACTATCGACGAATATTTTTACGGGTGGAAGCAGTCCGCTGCTAAAGATTTTGTTTAGGGAATATACCAATGCCTGTGTACGACCGATGCTAAAAGCGGGAATGATTAGCCTGCCCGGGTATTTAACGCATGATTCGTTTATGGTTTCTATTAACTTTTCTTGCAGGGTTACATCGGTACTGTGCAACCGGCCACCATAGGTGGATTCGGATACTAGATAATCGACCTGTGGTAGTGGTTCCGGATCTACTAAAACCGGGTAGTTGGTACGGCCTATATCGCCGGTAAAGGCAATCTTTTTCTCTACGCCTTTATCATGAAGGGTTAAAACTACTGCTGCAGCGCCTAATAAGTGCCCAACGGGGATAAAGGTTAATGAGACATTGTCATTTAAACGGAACTCTTTGTGGAAGGCTATGGTAACAAACCTGTCCATGGTGTCGTTTACATGTTTTTGGAGGTATAAGGGCTGAGGTCCTGATCTGCCGCCTCTTCGGCCTTTAGGGCGTCTGTTTTGCTTGCCAATAAATACATTTACGGAATCGTGTAAAAGTAATTCGGTTAAATCGGCTGTTGGTGGTGTGCTTAGGATTTGCCCTTCGAAACCCAACCGAACCAGTGTTGGCAGGTTACCGGAATGGTCTATATGAGCATGGGTTAGGATAACTACATCTATAGAAGCCGGATCGAAAGGGAAGTATTGGTTTTCTTCCTGAAAGGTTTCTTTTTCATAGTCGAGCCCACAATCAATTAATATATTATAATTTTCTAATTGTAAAAGATGCATGCTTCCGGTTACCTGTTTAGCTGCTCCCCAAATGGTCAATTTCATAGTTTTTGGTTATCCTAATTAGGGCAAGATATCATTTTAACAGTTAAGCGTAAACTAAAATTAGAATTTACCTTTTTGCAGCCACTGTACCCAATTGGTTATCTGGTAATTATATTTTAATACTGTTGATGATTGATTGGAGTTAATTATTTTCCAACTGGTAAGTTCGTTTATGAATGTTGGTGGCACCAGCCTGGAGTTGATGGCTGCTTGTGTATAAAACGCTTGCTTTTCTGGATGGTGGGCTGTGCAGGCATTGAATGTGTACCCGAAACTTTCTGTTTCTATGATATGGGTGCTGATGCCAACGCAATCTGTTAAATGAATTAGATTTATTGGGGATTGCCCATTTGGGGAATTTATTTTGCCTGCGAAGAACTTGCCCGGATCCCGACCAGGGCCAATGAGCCCACCGAACCTGAGTATAGTTGTTTTGAAAGATGGATGGTTTTTGAGGATGGTCTCGGCTTGTTTCATTGCTTTACCGGATGGGGTATCGGGATCTGGTTCATCAGTTTCTGATAATTCGGTATTGCGATCGCCATATACTGAGGTTGAGCTTATAAATAGTATGTTTTTGACACTGTTGTCTGCTGCCTTGCAGATTTCGGCTATTTTATCTGGAAAGCTGGCCTGCTCAGCACTGCTTCTTTTAGGCGGGATACAGATGACTAATGTGTGGCTATTAAAGAATGCAGGGTTGTAGTTTATGCTTTGTTCGTTAAAACTGACTAAATATGGTTCTATTCCTTCTGTTTGAAGGGTTGGTAGTTTATCGGCACTGGTTGTTGATCCTTTTACGTTGTAGCCATTGGCGAGTAGGTGTTTTGCTAATGCGAGGCCGTACCAGCCACATCCTAGTATGCTGATTGTTTTTTGCATGTTTATATATTTTAATTTAAAGCTGCCGTCGCTACCCTAAAGCTTTCGTCATCTCGACGATAGGAGAGATCTCTTGAATTGATATAACCAGGAGATCTCTCCTATCGTCGAGATGACGGGGAGGGTGCAGTATGACACGACATTGTTTTATACGAAAAAAGCCTGATCAGGATTTATGATACAGGCTCTTTTTTGATTGAAAGAGGATTATTAAAGAACTTTTACATTCTGAGCCTCCGGGCCTTTTTTTCCGTCGTTCAATTCGAATTCTACACTGTCACCTTCATTTAGTTCTCTGAATGAATCTCCTGCTATTGCAGAAAAATGTACGAAAATATCTTTTCCTCCATCTTCTGGAGTTATAAATCCAAATCCTTTTGCAGAATTAAACCATTTAACTTTTCCTGTTGTACGCATAGTATTAATGTTATTTCGATGTGAAAGTAATCAATTGAATATTAAAATCAAAATGTTGCATTTGGAGTTGCTTTGTTGAATTTTTGAAACTTAAAAGTTCAACTTTTGTTATATGTAATGACTTAAATGAACTTTTATGGCTGCTAAAATGAAAAAGAAGGCTGATCTGAAACCGAAGAAGAATAATTTGGATGATGATAATTTAGGATTGGATGCTGACCATTCGTCGGACCCACCATCGTTAATGACAAGATTAGACGACGATAATGACCGGATTTCAGGAAATAGGGATGGAGAAAATGATGTTGATGAAAATTATAGTAGCGTAGTTTACAGTCCGTTAGATGATAAATAACGTTTTTGGCACCATTTTCTCTAGATATGGGTAGTAAACTAAATTTTATAGTCATGAAATATTTATTTTCAATAGTAATAGCAGGGACAATGTTATTATCGGCATGCTCGAATAACAATGAAAAAGAACAAGCACTAATTAAGCAACAGGCAATTGCCGCAGTAAAAGACAGCTTGAAACTAGATAGCTTTAAAAAAGCAGAAGTGAAGAAAAAAGAGGATGCAAAAATTGCTGCTCAGGTGAAAGAAGAAAAAAGAACTTTACTATTAGCTGAAAGAAATGAAGCTGCTTCTCAATCTTCCGGAAACCGAAATTATGAAGAGCCGGCTGCTTCAAAGAAAAAAGGATGGAGTGAAGCTGCTAAAGGTACCGCAATTGGTGCCGGAGCAGGAGCACTTGGCGGAGCGCTAATTGACAAGAAAAAAGGAAGAGGTGCCATTATTGGTGGTGTTGTTGGTGCGGGTGCAGGATATTTAATAGGAAGGGATAAAGACAGAAAATCTGGAAGAGTACAACCTAAAAATTAATACAGGTTAAGATTTTACTATCTTTTAAAAAAAACGGCTGTTATTTATATAACAGCCGTTTTTTTTTGTTTAAATTTTCGTGGTATTTATTTTTAATTAAGGACTGTGGAATATATTCTACAATAAGGGTGTTTTTGATTTAATTTATACTGTGTACACAAAAGTGTGTAATAAGTGTGAAACTTATATTTAGTGTGTATACAGCCGAAAAACACCAATAAAGGCTGATTTTACTGTGAAAAATTATTGCTGGCTTGATTTTTTCAATTAGGTAATTAAAAACAGTAAAAAAAATGAGGCTTAACATCAGTTTATTAGTATTAATTTTCATCTCTTTGAGCAGTTGCACAAAAAATTCGACATTTAGCAATCCTGAAATCGCTATAAGTAATGAAGGAATACTGAGAATTGAATGTGAGAACTGTGATGTGAACTATCACATTAATAACAAGGATTTTAATGTTAGTGTTTCTAACGGAAGTAATGATATCCCATTTTATTATACGAGTGACTTTAAATTAAAAACAGAAGTAGTATCAAACGAAGATCAAAATATAAGAGTACTGGTTATTGATTCTTTTGGACGTGTGGTTTCAAATGAATTGAACACAAGAGGAAAAGGGGAAGTTAGTAAAATGGAGTTTGCTATTAAAACAAAGTAATAAGGATTAAAGTGTAGAAATTGGAAAGTGATTGAGATAATTAACTAAAGATTTTAAGAAAGGAGACAAGATTATGGAAAGTAATACAACAAATAGAAAACAGATACTGGTTGTTGATGATGAGCTAAGTATTCTTAGACTATTAACATTTATATTGTCTGCCGACTATGATCTTGTGATTAAGAAGAGTGGTATAGAGGCAATAAGCTGGTTAGAGGAAGGGAATGATCCTAATTTAATTATATCTGATTTGATGATGCCTTATTTTGATGGCAGCACATTGATTAGAAATCTGAAAATTAGCGGCCTTTACAGAGATACTCCCGTTATTTTATTATCGGGTGCAGAAGATTTAGAAGATAAAGTGAAAAATATGCCTTTTAAAATAGATAGCTACCTTGAAAAACCATTTAATCCTGCTATTTTAAAATCGAAAATAGCGCAACTAATAAACTAAAATCAAATAACTGAAGCCAAACCAACTAAAATATGACATCCCCAACCATTGAATTTCATAAAGTAAGTGCCAAAATCGTGTATTTTGGTAAGCTACTGAAAGAAGTGATATCTGAAGAACTTGATGGCGATATCACTTACCTTGAAGATCCTGCTGATTTTAAAAGGTATTTAGACAATCAATCTTTTTTGAGCGTGCCTGATATTGTATTGATAGAGGTTGATGAAAACAATCAGTGTTTTGATCAGGTAAAATACATAAAAAAGAACCCTTTATTGCAAGGACTTATCATTGTATTGCTTGGTGTTAAAGAAGATAAAGCTTGGAGGAAAAAAGCACTGGAGCTGAAAGTTAACGACTACTATACTTATCCTTTTCCATATGAAGATTTCTGCGAACGCATGAACTTTTTGGTGAAGTTTAAGCTGATTAAGCCAAAGTTGATGGACATTGCCCAGCAAATGGAAGTGGAATATAAGATTCCAAGAACCAAAAGGGTATTTGACATAGTTGCATCGGGATTTGCTTTATTGTGCTTGCTACCATTGTTTGTAATTGTGGCAATACTGGTAAGACTTGAATCTAAAGGCAAAATTATATACAAGAGCAAAAGGGTTGGCGCCGGATATAAAATCTTTGATTTTTACAAGTTCAGATCTATGAGAAGCGATGCTGATAAAATGCTTGCATCGATGGCTAACCTTAACCAATATGCTAATTCTGAGGAGAATAAAGATAATAAATCGGCCTTTGTGAAATTTAAAAATGATCCTAGAATAACCAGGGTTGGATCGTTCTTAAGAAAAACAAGTATTGATGAGTTACCTCAGTTGATAAATGTGCTAATTGGCGATATGTCATTAGTAGGTAACAGACCGTTGCCATTGTATGAAGCTGAACAATTGACTACAAACGAATGGTCGACCAGATTCCTGGGCCCTGCCGGATTAACCGGATTATGGCAAATCAGTAAAAGAGGTCAGGATGATATGTCGGAACGTGAGCGTAAGGAGCTGGATAATTATTATGCCTCGAATTATTCGATTTTCCTTGATATGAAAATAATACTTAAAACTATACCTGCATTGATCCAAAAGGAGAATGTTTAAACCCTTCTATTTTTTTAAATCATCTAATATTAACAACAAAATATAAAATTAAATGAAAAATCTATCAAAATTCACTTTAATTGTCCTGATGTTTCTAAGTCTGGATAGTTTTTCACAAGAGTCAATAATTGGCGAAATTAAATATTCTGATCTTGAAAAGTACATTGATCTGGCGGTACAAAACTATCCCAGGTTAAAGATTACTGACATAAATGTTGAAAAAGCGAAAACAGACATTTCAATGAACGCAATATCATATCTTGACATATTTAATGCTTCATACTTTTACAGACCGAATAATAAGACAGCTATTGATGTAATTAACCCTTATGCGGTAAACGGTTTCCAATTTAGTGTTAATTTGAATCTTGGGAACTTCCTTCAAAAACCTTTAGCAGGAAAAAAAGCCAAGGCAGATTATAAAATTGCAAAACTAGAGGCAGAAGATTTCAGATTAACACTTGCCACAGAAGTAAAGAAAAGATATTATGCGTACATTCAACAAATTAACCAATTGAAAATTTATACCCAAAGTGTACAGGATAATCAAAACGTAGCCGACAATTTAAAAAACAAGTTTGAAAAGGGCGAAGTAGCTTTAGATACTTATAATCAATCGAGAATAAATCTTACAATTGCCAGTACCTCTAAAATTCAAACTGAAGTTAACTTGTTAAGTGCAAAAGATGCATTGGAAGAGATAATAGGAATGAAATTATCAGAGGTTAAATAAGATATATTTACATAGTTATAAATGGACATAAAAGCATTTTTACGACTTCTAGGCAAGTACAAATGGGTTTTGATATTAGTACCCTTAGTAATTGGAGTGATTACTTATTTTCTGGTAAAGAACCTTCCCAGGCAATACAGTTCTGAGGCCCAGATTGCTACTGGTTTAATTGATCAATCTAAACAGGTGGTAGTTAACTCTAACCAGAATTCGGATATTTTTAAGATCAACCAGCAGTTTTCGAACATCATTGAGCGGATGAAAATGAGGCGGATCATGAGTATCCTTTCTTATAACCTGATACTTCATGATCTGGAAAGTCCGAAAGCTTCGTTCAGGCCTTACAGCAAACAGGTATCGGGATTGGGACAAGCCGGCATTGATGAAGTGGTAAGGCTTTACAGAGAACGTCTGCTGAACAAGCAGGTGATTACCATTAGTGATAACGCTGGTAAATACCCTCTGTATGACATCATTAGCTCTATGGGCTATGATAATGAAAGCATTAACAATAACTTAAAAGTATACCGCCCTGACAACAGTGATTTTGTAAACGTATACTATGTTTCGGAGAACCCGTTGTTATCTACATTCGTGGTGAACACGCTGTCGACTGATTTTATTAACAATTACGGTCAGGATGTTAATATGAACCAAAATAACTCTATAGAGCTTTTGGATTCGTTGATGAAGAAAAAAGAGGCTGCCATGAACCAGAAGAATGCGGCTTTGAAATCGTTTAAGATGAAGAATGGTGTGCTAAACCTGGACAAGCAGTCGGAAATGGTTTATGCACAGATCTCACAAAATGAAGAACGTAAAGCGCAGGCGATAAGGGATATTCAGGCAAACCAGAGAGCGATAGCAGATATTGACGCCAGACTTAAAGGTGGGATAGATAATGTAAGTTCAGGGAATTCTACTGCGGACAACAGGACGATCATAAATCTTAAAAACCAATTGAAATCTGCGAACAGTGCCTATATTGATGGTAATTTTAAAGCAGCAGATAAAAACAGAATAGATTCTTTGACCAGGTTGATAGATCGCGTAAGTTCAAAGATATCTGATGAGAATGTGACCAATCCGCAGGCTTCAAGACAAGGACTGATTGAAAGGAAATTAGCACTTGAAACCACTGTTAGCCAGGCCAAAGGAAGCTTAAGGTCTATTGATAATGAGCTGTCTGTTTTGAAAGCCAAATACAATACCATGGTTCCTTTTGATGCAGGGATTCAGAATTATGAACGTGATGCGGAACTGGCTACCAAAGATTACATGAACTCTTTGGATACCTATAACCAAAACAGGACTGGGCAGAATGTTGCCTTGAAACTCCAGCTGGCACAGTTAGGATTGCCGGGTTTACCTCTTGCCTCTAAAGGCATTATATATATTGCACTTTCTTACATAGTGACTTTGTTCCTGTGCTTTACCTGGATCTTAATTATGTTCCTTTTGGACCGTAGCATATTGGATTCAAAACAACTTGCGCAGGCAACACAGTCAGCAGTTTTAGGTTCGGTTCCATACCTGTCATATTCAGATATTAACATCAGGGAATTATGGAAGAGCAAAGAGAATGATCCTGAGTTTTTATCTTTTAAAAACCTTTTACGGTCATTACGTTTTGAGATTTCTGACGCCTTGAAAAAGAACAATGCCAAGATATTGGGGATCACAAGTCTTGACAGCAATGAGGGCAAATCCTTTCTGTCGGGCAGTTTGGCCTATGGTTTTGCGATGATGGGAGAAAAAGTGCTGCTAATTGGCGGGGAGACAAAAAAAATAATATCGGATTCAAAAGCGTTGGCCATAAACCAGGATTTTGAGACCTTTTTAGTGAAACGTGAAATTCAGACAGAAGATCTGATAACAATTTTGAATAAGAATGATGCGAATTCTTCTTTACTGGAGAGCCAGAGTACCACAAGTTTAAGAAAAGGCTTTCAGGTTTTAAAAGACGAGTTTGATGTGATTATTATAGATGTTAACGGGCTTAAGGACATTAACAAAGCGAAAGAGTGGTTGCTTTTTACTGAGCTAAACTTAGCTGTTTTTGAATCTGGCAGATCTATATCAGACCCTCAAAAAGAGCTGTTGACGTATATTAAGGGGCAACCTGGATTTATTGGTTGGGTTCTTAACAAAGTGAAATAATAACAACCTATGTACCAGTATTTATCATCCTTATCACAAACACGACGTACAATTATTTTGTCGGTTTTGGGGATATTGGTTGCTTTAGGAGTTAGTTTGCTGACGTATCTGGGGCCCATAGGGCCGGTACTGGTAATTGTGGCAGCACTATTTGTTGTTTTTATGATCTGTCTTTTTAAGGAGCCCTCTGTAGGGCTTCTTGTGTTGATAGTTTATTGCTTTCTATTTGGGATCTTATCGCGTGAAGTTGGTGGCATTGCCTATGGTATAGGAATAGAGATTTTTTTATTGCTAACCTGGATAACTGTGATCATTCAGCACAAACGGTATGACTGGACACGTTTAAATAACCCGCTGACCAAACTAATGCTGATGTGGTTTATCATTAGTGTAGTTGAGATCATAAATCCTGCCGGTGCCAGTGTGATGGGTTGGTTACAGGAGATAAGAAGTACTGCGCTGTTTCCTATACTGATCATCCCCCTGGTATTTCTATTGTTTGATTCTGAAAAGAAATTAAACAGGGTGTTGATATTGTTGATTGCCTTGTCGTTAATGGCAACTTTGAATGGTATTAAGCAGATACATATTGGCTTGTCGCCAGGTGAACAAAGGTTTTTAAATGAAGGAGGGGCGGTTACCCATTTGTTGTGGGGAAGATTAAGAGCGTTTTCTTTTTATAGTGATTCCGGACAGTTTGGTGCTTCGCAGGCATCTTTTGTGCTGATTGCTATTGTGCTTGCAATAGCTCCGTTCAAATCATGGAAAAGGGTACTTGCCCTGATTGCTGCCGGATTATCTTTTTACGGAATGTTGATTTCGGGAACCAGAGGTGCATTTTTTGCTTTGGTGGTAGGGGTGTTGTTTCTGATTTTTCTGACAAAGAACGTGAAAGTATTAATGTATGGTTTGATCATCACTTTATTGTTTGTCGGGTTTTTAAAGTTTACCACCATAGGTAATGGCAGTTATGAAATTTACAGGCTACGAAGTGCTGTAAATCCTAAGGAAGCCTCACTGAATGTTAGGTTTAATAATCAAATGATCCTTGGCGAATACCTTAAACATAATCCTTTTGGAGGAGGTTTGGGGGTAATTGGTACCTGGGGCAGGGAATATAATAAGGATAAATTTTTATCAACAATAGCACCTGATAGCTACTGGGTTAAAGTTTGGGCAATGTATGGCATTGTTGGGCTAACAATTTGGTTTTCTATGATGATGTATATTCTGGGTAAATGCTGTGGGATAATCTGGAAACTTAATAATGTAAAGCTTAGGTATAAGTGTATTGCACTGCTTTCGGCAACAGCGGGTATTTTTTTCTGTAGCTATGGTAACGAAGTAATCAATTCAATGCCATCGGCAGTGGTAGCCTCTGTATCGTTGGCATTTATATTTCAGAGCGTGTATTTTGATAAAAAAGATCCATTACCATCAATAAATAACGAACCTAAACTAACCAGCTAATGCCATTTGAAATTTTTGTTATTCCGGGTGTAATATGTTTTATAATCGCCTTTTTTTTGGAGATAAAAGACAAAAAATAAATTTTGCTTTGGTCTAATTACGAACTTGTATTGGACTCAATTAAGTAATATCTTGTGAAAGATTAAATAGGAAATATAATTTAACAGTTATAATGGACATAAAAGCATTTTTACGACTTCTAGGCAAGTATAAATGGGTTTTGATATTAGTACCTCTACTAACGGGGGTGATTACTTATTTTCTGGTAAAGAACCTTCCCAGACAATACAGTTCTGAGGCTCAGATTGCTACTGGTTTAGTGGATCAATCTAAGCAGGTTGTGGTTAACTCTAATAGGAATGCGGATATTTTTAAGATCAACCAGCAGTTTTCGAACATCATTGAGCGGATGAAAATGAGGCGGATCATGAGTATCCTTTCTTATAACCTGATACTCCATGATCTGGAAAGTCCGAAAGCTTCATTCAGGCCTTACAGCAAACAAGTAGCTTCATTAAGGCAGGCCGGTATTGATGAAGTGGTAAGACTTTACAGAGAACGGTTGCTGAATAAACAGGTGATTACCATTAGTGATAATTCTGGTAAATATCCGTTATATGACATCATTAGTTCTATGGGCTATGATGATGAAAGCATTAACAATAATTTAAAAATATACCGCCCTGATAACAGTGATTTTGTAAACGTATACTATGTTTCGGAGAACCCCTTGCTATCTACTTTTGTTGTAAATACGCTGGCGACAAATTTTATTAACAACTATGGCGAGGATGTTAATCTGAATCAGAATAACTCTATAGAGCTTTTGGATTCGTTGATGAAGAAAAAAGAGGCTGCCATGAACCAGAAGAATGCGGCTTTGAAATCGTTTAAGATGAAGAACGGTGTGCTAAACCTGGACAAGCAGTCGGAAATGGTTTACTCGCAGATCTCACAAAATGAAGAACGTAAAGCGCAGGCGATAAGGGATATTCAGGCAAACCAGAGAGCGATAGCAGATATTGATGCGAGGCTAAGAGGAGGGATAGATAATGTAAGTTCGGGAAATTCTACAGCGGACAACAGGACGATCATAAATCTTAAAAACCAATTGAAATCTGCGAACAGTGCCTATATTGATGGTAATTTTAAAGCAGCAGATAAAAACAGAATAGATTCTTTGACCAGGTTGATAGACCGCGTAAGTTCAAAGATATCTGATGAGAATGTGACCAATCCGCAGGCTTCAAGACAAGGACTGATTGAAAGGAAATTAGCACTTGAAACGACTGTTAGCCAGGCCAAAGGAAGCTTAAGGTCTATTGACAATGAGCTGTCTGTTTTGAAGGCCAAATACAATACCATGGTTCCTTTTGATGCAGGGATTCAGAATTATGAACGTGATGCGGAACTGGCTACCAAAGATTACATGAACTCTTTGGATACCTATAACCAAAACAGGACTGGGCAGAATGTTGCCTTGAAACTGCAATTGGCACAGTTAGGATTGCCTGGTTTACCTCTTGCCTCTAAAGGCATAGTATATATAGCGCTTTCTTACATAGCTAGTTTGTTCCTGTGCTTTACCTGGATTTTAACGATGTTCCTTTTGGACCGCAGTATAATGGATTCAAAACAACTTGCGCAGGCAACCCAGTCAGCGGTTTTAGGTTCGGTTCCATACCTGTCATATTCAGATATTAACATCAGGGAGTTATGGAAGAGCAAAGAGAATGATCCTGAGTTTTTATCTTTTAAAAACCTTTTACGGTCATTACGTTTTGAGATTTCTGACGCCTTGAAAAAGAACAATGCCAAAATATTGGGGATTACAAGTCTTGACAGCAATGAGGGCAAATCCTTTCTGTCGGGCAGTTTGGCCTATGGTTTTGCGATGATGGGAGAAAAAGTGCTGCTAATTGGCGGGGAGACAAAAAAGGTGATGTCGGATTCAAAAGCGTTGGCTATAAACCAGGATTTTGAGACCTTTTTAGTGAAACGTGAAATTCAGACAGAAGACCTGATTACAATTTTGAATAAGAATGATGCGAATTCATCTTTACTGGAGAGCCAGAGTACCACAAGTTTAAGAAAAGGCTTTCAGGTTTTAAAAGACGAGTTTGATGTGATCATTATAGATGTAGACGGGCTTAAGGACATTAACAAAGCGAAAGAGTGGTTGCTTTTTACAGAGCTGAACTTAGCTGTTTTTGAATCTGGCAGATCTATATCTGATCCTCAAAAAGAGCTGTTGACATATATTAAGGGGCAACCTGGATTTATTGGTTGGGTTCTTAACAAAGTGAAATAATAACAACCTATGTACCAGTTTTTATCCTCATTATCACAAACATGGCGTACAATTATTTTGTCGGTTTTAGGGATATTGGTTGCTTTTGGAGTTAGTTTGATAACATATATTAATCCAATGGGCGCGGTGCTTTTGATTTTAGCGGCGTTGTTTGTTGTTTTTATGATCTTTCTTTTTAAAGAACCTTATATAGGTCTATACGCCTTAACGGCTTATTGCTTTCTATTTGGGATCTTATCACGTGAGGTTGGTGGTATAGCCTATGGTATAGGAATAGAGGCTCTTTTGTTGCTGATTTGGGTAATTGTGATTATTCAGCACAAGCGATATGACTGGACGCGCTTAAATAATCCGCTTACCAAACTAATGCTGATGTGGTTTATCATTAGTGTAGTTGAAATTATAAACCCTGAAGGAGCCAGTGTGATAGGGTGGTTGCAGGAGATAAGAAGTACTGCGCTGTTTCCTATGCTGATCATCCCCCTGGTATTTCTGTTGATTGACTCTGAGAAGAAACTAAACTGGGTGTTGATATTGTTAATTGCTTTGTCGTTACTGGCAACTTTGAACGGTATGAAGCAACAGCATATAGGTGTTTCATCTGGTGAGCAAAAATTTTTAGATGAAGTTGGAGCAGTTACCCACTTATTATGGGGAAGATTAAGGGTCTTTTCTTTTTATGGTGATTCGGGACAGTTTGGTGTTTCCCAGGCTTCGTTTGTAATGATTGCTATTGTGCTTGCAATAGCTCCGTTCAAATCATGGAAAAGGGTACTTGCCCTGATTGCTGCCGGATTATCTTTTTACGGAATGCTGATTTCGGGAACCAGAGGTGCATTTTTTGCTTTGGCAGTAGGTGCATTATGTGTTTTCTTTCTGACCAAAAATTTGAAAGTAATCATTCTTGGGGTAGTTGTAGCTGTGTTGTTTTTTGGGTTTTTAAAGTTCACCACCATTGGTAATGGTAATTATGGTTTGTATAGATTGCGAAGCGCATTGAACTTTAAAGAAGCCTCATTAAATGTTAGGTTTAACAACCAAAAGGTTCTTAGTGAGCGTTTGCAGAACAAACCTTTTGGTGGAGGACTAGGCGTAATTGGTACCTGGGGTAAACTCTATAATAAGGATAAGTTTCTTTCAACAATTGAACCGGATAGCTACTGGGTTAAGGTCTGGGCCATGTATGGTGTTGTTGGGTTAACAATATGGTTTTCTATGATGATGTATATTCTGGGTAAATGTAGTGGAATAATCTGGAAGATCAGGAATGTGGGACTGAGGTATAAGTGTATTGCAATGCTTTCGGCTACAGCGGGTATTTTTTTATGCAGCTATGGTAATGAAGTGATTAATTCGATGCCATCGGCTATTGTAGCTGCTTTATCTTTTGCACTTATTTTTCAGAGTGTGAATTTTGATGAAAGGGAGCCCTTGCCATCAAATAATAATAGTGAACCAAGTAAGGATACTGAAGGAAGTAATGATAATGATCTTAAAATAATTTACAGCTAATGCCATTTGAAATCTTTGTTATTCCTGGTGTAATATGTTTTGCGATTGCCTTTTTTTTAGAAATTAAGAACAAGGGCTAATTTTCATGTCCTAATGCAATAGAATTTAATATTTATGTCGATAGTCAATAAAATAAAATCAAATCCAAGGCTAAAAAAGCTGTTGCATAAGATGTTGATACCTGAAAATGATCATAAGCCACGACTTTGGGTTAGGCTTTTTGTGAATCCTTTTATACATAAAAAAGGAGCAGGGAGCATTATCAGGCGTCGAAATAGAATGGATGTTTTTCCATTTAATGAATTCAGTTTAGGTGAGAAATCTATAATCGAGGATTTTGTAACCATCAATAATGGAGTAGGTAATGTGTTAATAGGGAATAATACGATTATTGGAATTGGCAGTGTGGTAATTGGTCCGGTTGAGATAGGGAATAATGTGATGTTGGCACAGAATATAGTTGTTTCGGGACTGAACCATGGTTATGAGGATATTGACCTTCCGCCAAGTAAGCAGAAGGAGATCAGGAAGAAAATTACGATTTGTGATGATGTTTGGATTGGGGCAAACAGTGTGATTACTGCTGGCGTAAAAATAGGGAAACACGTTGTTATTGGGGCAGGCAGTATAGTAACTAAGGATATTCCAGATTATTGTGTAGCAGTAGGTAACCCGGCAAGAATAATAAAAAAGTATTCTGAAGATACTAAATCTTGGATGTCTGTTTAGTTTTTCTAAACAGGAGCAAGTAATTAATTAAAGATGATCAATAGAAATGTAATTATTATTGGACAGCAACCCTGGGATACTGAAATTGGCAGTAATTGCAAAAATATTGCACTCGAACTTTCAAAAAATAATACTGTATTATATGTGAATTCCCCGCTTGATAGAATTACCCGTTATAAAGATCATGACAATTTAAAAGTTAAAAAACGTTTGCGGGTAATTGAGGGAAAAGAGAAAGGATTAATAAAAATTAAGGATAACCTTTGGAATCTGTATCCGGATTGCATGGTTGAATCAATAAACTGGATTGCAAATCCATCCATATTTAATTATTTGAACAAGAGAAACAATAAAAAGTTCTCTAATTCGATAAAAAGGGCTTTAGAGGAATTGGGTTTTAAAGATTTTCTGTTGTTTAATGACAATGAATTATTAAAAGGCTTTTATTTAAAAGATCTATTACATCCTTCACTAAGTATTTATTATTCCCGGGATTATATTCTGGCTGTTGACTACTGGAAAAAACATGGGAAAAGACTTGAACCTTTAATTATTGCTCAAAATGATTTGTGTTTGGCAAATTCTCTGTACCTGACTGACTATTGCAAAAGCTATAATGAGAATTCTTATTATGTTGGCCAGGGTTGTGATATTGAGATGTTCAAGAATGCGGATGTAAGTGATAAACCTAAGGAGTTCGCAAATATTAGTACCCCGGTTGTTGGTTATGTTGGCGCTTTAAATAGCATACGATTAGATATATCGCTATTATACCATATTGCAAATGAAAGGAAGGATTTGACTTTTGTTTTGGTAGGGCCAGAAGATGATGATTTTGCGTTTAGTAATTTACATGATCTGGAAAACGTGATTTTTACAGGAATAAAGAAACCGGAAGAGCTTCCCTTGTATATGAGCTTTTTTGATGTATGTATTAATCCTCAATTAGTGAATATGGTAACAATTGGTAATTATCCGAGAAAGGTGGATGAATATTTGGCAATGGGTAAGCCAATAGTTGCAACACAAACAAGAGCAATGGAAATTTTCTCTTCGTACGTATATTTAGCAGAGAATAAAGAAAGTTTTGCGCTGCTTATACAAAGAGCTATCGACGAAAATACTGAAGAGTTGCAGGTGGCGAGAAGAGCTTTTGCCTCAAGTCATAGTTGGGAAAATTGTGCCAATGAAATCTATAAAGCTATTTTTAAATCTTTAAAAACAAAAGAATCTTAATGGATATAATTTATACTCTCTTTATTGTTATTCAAGTTCTAATTGGGATACATTTATTTACCCCCTTAATTTTGTGTTTTTTTAAGTTTTTTAATAAGCAAAGCATAACTAATAAGTTAACCGGAACCGATTTTGATTATGCTGTTATTGTTACCGCATACCAGCAGACCACTTTAATTCCAATGGTGGTAGATTCTATTTTGAAGGCGAATTATACCAATTACATTATTTATGTTGTGGCAGATAACTGTGATGTTAGTCATTTGAATTTTACAGACAATAAGGTTGTTGTTTTGAAACCGGAAGAAGTATTGGCCAGTAATACCAAATCCCATTTTTATGCAATAGACAGGTTTCAAAGAGATCATGAAATAATAACCATAATTGATAGTGACAACTTAGTTCATCCCGAATATTTTATTGAATTGAACAAGTTCTTTTCAGCGGGTTATACCTCAGTTCAAGGGGTAAGGGCAGCTAAAAATTTAAATACCCCATATGCGTGCCTTGATGAGGCAGGAGATATATTTTACAGGCTGATTGATCGAAAACTTTTATTTGAAGCTGGATCATCTGCAGCGCTTTCTGGATCTGGGATGGCTTTTACGACAACTGTTTACAGAGATTGCCTGGAACATACGCTAATTACCGGTGCAGGTTTTGATAAAATATTGCAATATGAAATTTTAAATAGGGGTTACAAAATAGCATTTGCTGAGAAGGCGATTGTGTATGACGAAAAAACAAGTAAAACCGGTCAGTTGGTAAATCAGCGATCAAGATGGCTGAATACCTGGTTTAAGTATTTTTTTCTCGGCCTGAATCTATTTGGTAAATCTATTGTGAATTTTAATCTGAATCAGGGGTTGTTTAGCCTTATGCTGCTTAGACCGCCACTATTTATATTGCTCATTCTCTCAGCTACTTTTTTTGTGCTGGACTTGTTTTTTATCCCGCTATTCTCAATTTATTGGATACTTGGAGCAATCGTATTTATTGTTTCTGTGTTTTCGGCGCTGAAATATTTCAAGGCGGATAAAAGAATCTATAGTTCTTTAAAAAACGTGCACAAATTTATGTATTATCAGGTTTTAGCACTTTTGAAAGTTCGAAAAGCCAATAAAATTTCGGTAGCTACAGAACACTATTATAAAGAAGAGATAAAGAAATAGACTATAAAGTAAAGAATCGATAGATGAAAAAGAAGTTGCGTATTGGAATAGAAGTTCAACGTATTTTCAGAGCGAAAAAACACGGGATGGAGGTTGTTGCATTAGAACTGATAAATGAAATCCAGAAGTTAGATAAGTACAATGAATATATTCTATATGCAAGAAACGATGTAGATAATACCTGCGTTAAAGAGCAGGACAATTTTAAAATCAGGACGCTTTCTTCAAGTTCGTACCCAACATGGGAGCAATTTGCTTTACCAAATGCTGTAAAGAAAGACAACCTGGATTTTCTTCATTCAACATGCAATACTTCTGCGCTTAGCCTTTCGGTTCCATTAATGCTTACTTTACACGATATTATTTATCTTGAGAAAACGGACTTTAAGGGGACTTCATACCAAAATTTTGGTAATCTGTACAGAAGGTTTATAGTACCTAAAATTGTTGATAAGAGTAAGTTGATCATCACCGTTTCGAATTTTGAGAAGGAGGTGATTCTGAACAAACTGAAATTGCCGGAGGATAAGGTTAAAGTGATCTATAATGCTGTGAATCCTAAATTTAATGCGGCCTATTCTAAAGAAAAGCTCCTTGCTTTTAGAAATGCTAATCGGTTACCAGAAGAATTTATCCTCTTTTTAGGGAATACTGCCCCTAAAAAAAACACTTTAAATGTAATTAAGGCATATACTGAATACCGTTCTGCTATAAGCGAGGGCTTACCTCTGGTTATTTTAGATTACGATAAGAAATTAGTTGAAGATACCCTGAAGGAATTGGGTAAAGAACAATTTATTGAGCACTTTATTTTTCCGGGATACATTCCGTCTGACGAGATGCCTCTGCTTTATAATTGCTCCAGCCTATTTTTATATCCGTCTTTGCGTGAAAGTTTTGGACTGCCTATTTTAGAAGCTATGGCTTGCGGGGTACCGGTTATTACTTCAAATACTTCGTCTATGCCAGAGGTCGCTTCGAATGCAGCATTGTTCGTAAACCCTTTTGATCATAATGAGATAAAAGACGCAATGATTCGTTTTTTTGCCGATACTGCTTTACGGTCGGAAATGAGGGAATTGGGATTGAAAAGAGCTGCGAGCTTTACATGGAAATCTGCAGCGGAGCAATTGCTCTCTATTTATAATTCATTTATCCTTTAGCTTGTAATAAAAGAATGCTATGAATCGGAGACAGGTCATATATAGGATATTAGGAATTTCAGCAATTGCTGTAAGTGGAGCCGGTTTTTGGAAGTATTGGAATATTTATAAGAAACCAGATCTTTTATATCTAACGAGTAAAAAATCGCTTATAGCAGAAATAGCTGAGACTATTATACCAACTACGGATACCCCCGGGGCTAAAATAGCAAAGGTTGAAGATTTTATTATTAAGATGGTAAGAGATTGTACAGCAACAAAATCCCAAAATAACTTTATAAAAGGATTAGCTGATTTAGAAACGTATACCGAAGAGAATTACAATAAGACGTATGTAGCATGTACTGTGAAAGAACGGGAAGCTGTACTAACTCATTTTGAGAATTTAGAAGAATCACATTACCTGATTCGTAAACTAAAACAGAAAATATTGGGAGACAATTTCTTTCATATGTTTAAGTCTTACACGGTGACTGGCTATTGTACTTCGGAGCTGGGCGCTACCAAAGGATTATCATATGACTATTTACCCTCAACTTTTGAGGCATGTATTACAATTGGGGATAAACAAAAATCTTGGGCAACAAAATAATTTATAAATGGTAAACACTTTTGAAAAGTCTGTTTCTTATGATGCCATAGTAATCGGATCAGGAATTACCGGTGGGTGGGCAGCTAAGGAATTGTGTGAGAAGGGTCTTAAAACACTCATGCTGGAACGAGGAAGAGATGTACGTCATATTAAAGATTATCCAACTGCCAATTTGAATCCATGGGATTTTGAATATAGATTAAATAATACAAATAAGGAGTCAACAGAGAATCCGATACGAAGTGGAACATCTGACGAAAGTGACCGGATGTTTTATGTGAGCGATAAGGAGCATCCTTATATTCAGCATAAACCATTTAATTGGATAAGAGGTTATCAGGTTGGCGGTAAATCTCTAATCTGGGGAAGACAATGTTATCGGTTAAGTGATCTTGATTTTGAAGCAAATATTAAAGATGGTGTTTCCATCGATTGGCCAATAAGATATAAAGATGTTTCTGGGTGGTATGACTATGTGGAAAGGTTTATTGGTGTTAGTGGTAAGCATGAAAACCTTCCGTATTTACCTGATGGTTGCTATCAGCCTCCGATGGAGCTTAATTGTATAGAAAAACATCTTGCTGCATCTATAAAAAAGAATGAGGAGCATAGGTTGCTAACTATTGCCCGTGTTGCAAATTTAACAAGGGGACTGACTGATAGAGGACCTTGCCAGAATAGAAATTTATGCACCAGGGGATGCCCTTATGGCGGATATTTTAGCAGTAATAGCGCTACAATACCAGCAGCAGCTGCAACAGGAAATTTGACAATCAGGCCTTTTTCAGTTGTTAAGGAAATTATTTATGATGAAAAACTTCAAAAGGCCACAGGGGTAAGGATAATAGATTTGAACACACGTGAGGAGTTTGAATTTAATGCGAGGATTATTTTTGTTAATGCTTCGACAATTAATACCACTTCGATTCTATTAAATTCTAAATCATCGAGATTTCCAAATGGAATTGGTAATGATAGTGAGCAATTGGGGCATAACTTGATGGATCATCACTCTTCTTCAGGTGCCTCGGGAACACATGAGGGCTTTAAAGATGAATATTACAAGGGGAGGAGACCCTGTGGTTTTCTTATCCCAAGATTTAGGAATATAGGAAAGGGAGAAAAAGTAGACTTTTTAAGAGGATACAATTTTCAGGGAAGAGGCGAAAGAGAGGGATGGCAGGAGAAAAAAAACAATTTAAAGGGGTTTGGAGCCACATTTAAAGATCAATTAACTAAACCAGGCTCATGGTCTGTATGGATGGGGGGATGGGGTGAATGCCTTCCGTATTTTGACAACAAAATAGTGCTTTCGGAGAATAAGAAAGATAAATGGGGATTACCATTGATTGAGATAGATTTCTCATTTAGAGAAAATGAGCACCTGATGATGAAAGACATTCAGAATACAGGAGCGATTATGCTTGAAAAGGCTGGATTTAAAGATGTTAATACTTTCTCTTATAACACACCAGGTGGAGCGACAGTGCATGAAATGGGAACTGCCAGAATGGGTAATGATCCTAAAACATCTGTATTAAATAAACATAACCAAATACATGCTGTAAGAAATGTGTTTGTTACAGATGGAAGTTGTATGACTTCATCTGCATGCCAAAATCCTTCATTGACTTATATGGCGTTAACTGCCCGTGCATGTGATTATGCTGTTAGTGAAATGAAAAAGGGGAATATTTAAATTTTAGCTTACTAAAGTAGATCAATACAATGAAATCGAAGATTGCCTTCTTATTAAGTTTAGCTAAAAGTAAACATATCTTATCTCTGACCAGCAACGGCATAAACGCTGTAATTGGGGTTGTTACCCTGTCTATTCTTTTTAGACATTTAACAAGGGAAGATATGGGTAATTGGGGTTTCTTTTTAACGATTTTGTTATTAGTGGATACCTTTAGGTCTGGCTTTTTATCTACCGCTTTTGTAAAGTTCTTTTCGGGATCAACTGAGGACAGGAAAAAGGAAATAATAGGTTCAACGTGGTTTATCGCGATTATGATAACGCTGTTTTTTGCGATACTGAATGTTCCTGCTTATTTTGCTTCGGGTTATATCGCGGATCCTAGCTTTAAGCTTTTTCTCCAATTCTTTAGTATTAATTACATCTTATCACTACCATTTTTTGTTTCAAATTGCATTTTGCAGGGAAAACAAAGATATGACCGCTTATTATTTTTAAACTTTGCTAATCAAGGTTGCTTCTTGTTGTTGATTCTTCTGAATTTAAAAGGAATTACCATACACACGGTTTTGTATTGCTATTTGTCTGCAAATTTTGTGTCGAGCTCAATAGCTTTGTTTTTTAGATGGACCGATATAAGCATGTTGAAATATAAAACCAGATCCGCTATATCCGAAATCTATAATTTTGGGAAATACAGCGTGGGAACAAACCTGAGTGCAAATCTGTTAGGTTCTGTTGACTCGTTTATCATCAAATTTTTTCTTGGTCCATCGGTTCTGGCGGTATATAATGCAGGAACTAAATTGGTGCAGATTATTGAGATTCCTTTAAGAAGCTTTGTTTATACAGCTATGCCAACCTTATCGGCTTGCTTTAATTCAAATGAAAAGGCGAAGGTTATTCTTGTGATGAAAAAGTACATTGGAATGATAACGGTAGCACTGATGTCGGTTAGTGTGTTGGTCATCATTTTTGCAGATGTAGCCATATTGATATTTAGTGGGCCTAAGTATGTTGCAACCGAGGCACCAAATATATTGAGGATATTTATGGTTATCGCATTTCTTTATCCAGCTGAACGTTTTTTTGCTGTTACATTAGATGTAATTCATATGCCTAAGGTTAATTTACTGAAGATTATACTTATGCTGTTTGTAACAGTTTTAACCGATTGGCTTGCAATAGTGATTACAGGAAATGTTTATGTAGTTGCTGCAGCTTCTGTTTTTTCTACACTTACAGGACTTATAGTAGGTTATTTTGCCTTAAATTATTATTATCAAAAATTTACTTTCTTTGATATGTTTATAAACGGGTATAGAGAGATAGTTTTATTGTTAAAAAGATATTACTCAAAGTTTTTTGGTAAGAAATATCAACTTAAATAAGAAAATCTTTTATTCTACTGCCCCAATTGAAGGATTGCTTGTTGATCTGGCTTTACCGTAATAGTCTACGCTTATTAGTTTGATTAAAGAAGGATCGAAATTTTGCAGCGAAATTGCTCCTCCTGAACTTTTGGTTGCTGAATTGGAAGCTAAACTGAATTTTACGTTATCTGTTATTCCGGCATCCGCATAGGTTTTGAAATATTTGTTGGAATAAGAGGAAGGTTTTGTGTTACCCAGCTGGTTCCAAATTGGGTTTGTGTTATATTGGCCAACCAAAGGGAATTGATATCCGAGGTTATTAAAAACTTCGCATTTTCCACCTTCCTGTGTATACAAGTCTAAAATCTGAGCAGGGAAGGTACCTGATTTTGGCAGTAAATTTCCACATGTATTATTAAAGACTTTCGCATTTACATATGTTGTTTTTCCCGGCATAATGTTTCTTTTGAACGTTTGGAGTTCAAAGGCACTATACTCTCTTGAATTGGCAACAATATTATTAAAAATTAAAACCTCTTTAGGACTATCTCCTAAGCTAAAGCACCACGCTCTTATTGCATTTCCCTGGTGATCTTTTACGTAATTATTATAAAATTTACCATTACCAATCAGATAGAAAATTCCGTTATGATTGCTGCTCTCCTGATTGATGTCTTTTATAACATTATGGTGAATATTATAGGAATCTACGCTCTCTAATACCACCGCACTTCCTACTTTTGTGGAGTTTTTAAATGTAACATAAGCAATTTCAATATCCTTTATCAGCCCCTTTATGATATTGTCTTGAGCAGATCCTCTAAACCTGATTAAGGTACCTGTGTTGTCGCAATCAATGTTCAGGAATTTTAAATTTTTGCTATAAGAACTTTCTGACCCATTGTAGATGTTTTGCGGGGTATATTGAATACAACCATAGGTCACAAGATTTTGAAATGATACATTTTGTATTGTGAAGTTGTTGATGTTATCTGTTAATTGGAATGGGGCTCCATCTACAGTTCTGTCTTTAAAGAGAAATCCTCTTGAAATTCCGGGGGTTCCATTTCCACTTATAGTAACGTTGTTTAAATTGGAGAGTTTTATTTGTTTGTTTCCAATTAGTTGAACAAGTCCGTCGTTTTGAACTATTACAGGTTTATTAGTACCATTGATATTACTTATTTGTATACCATTATATGAACCACCTTTTATTTTTATTATAGTATTTGATGTTATTCCCAGTGTTTTTCCATCGATAGATAGATTACCTGAGCCGGTTCCTAAATTTAAGACAGTTGCATTTTCGGGGGCAGCAACCGTATCCTTTGGTGGAGGGACAGGTTTTTCGGTTTTGGGGAGTGGAACTTCCTCTACAGGAATTGTACTTTTTTTACAGGCTAATAAAATGATAATTGTAAATAAGAATAGGTAACTCCTTGTTTTCACTGTCATAATTTACATGTAAAATAATTTTTAATTACTGTTGATTTTCGTTCTAAACAAATAACATTTACCATTGCGACACTGTCTAATTATAAATCCCTATCCTATAATAAGTGGCGTAATATTTGTAATGGGGAATGTTTTTCTCAATAAAAATAGTTTTTTTTATTGAGAAAGAAAGTTTTTTTATTTTTTTTCTACGCTTAAAAGCATTTAGCACTTGATTTGATAGTTTGGAGCAGTAATAATATGTGTTTTGTGTGGAAAATTTTCCCCAATTTTTATTATTTCTTTCTCCTAAATTCAACTTTCCTTGAACTTATATCATTAATTAAACGCGGCAATGAATTATTGTCGGGTCTAATTTAAGTTGTTAATTGTGAAAGCTTTATCTATTAGAAAGAGTTGCGGTATTACTTAGTTTAGGTTATCTTTAATGGATATTAAAAACAATCGTGGAAAACAGACTTGTTTTGGATAGCTTATTGTTTTGAATTTAATTGTATCTTATCGATCTACCAGTTATTAATAGATATAAAAGCGTATTTTAATGAATTTTGTTTTTGTCAGTTTGCAGCGAATAAATACAGATCGGGAGTCAACTTCCACAAGCTTAGCTAAAGAATTGGCAAAAAAGCACAGAGTATTATTCGTAAATCCTCCTATTGATAGAAAAACATTACTGTCAAAGGACAACGACCGTTATGTAAAAGAGCATATTAAGCTTATAAAAAATGGAGGCACCGGAACAAGGAGTTTAACTGATAATCTATACGTATTAAATACGAATAGCTTGTTAGAGTCAATTAATTGGATCCCCTCAACAAAAGTATTTTCTCTTTTCAATTATGTAAATAACAGGCGGTTTGCCAGGGACATTAAACAAGCATTGTCGGCGCTAAACTTTGACTCCTTTATTCTTATCAATGATAAAGATATATTCAGGAGCTTTTACTTAAAGGAATTATTGAAGCCAGACCTATATATATATCTTGATAGGGATTATACGCTTGGTGTTGATTATTGGAAAAGACATGGTGAGGCTCTAGAACCTAAATTGATAAAAAAGTCGGATCTTGTGATTTGTAACTCCAATGACTTCGTTAGAAGCGCCAAAAAATATAACCCAAATAGTTTTTACATTGGAAACGGCGTAGATCTTGAGCTTTTTAATAATGATATATTGCATGATATCCCGGCGCGGCTAAAAAATCTGGATAAACCAATAATAGGTTATGTTGGGGCGCTAAGCTCTTTAAGACTTGACCTGGATTTAATCATCAATATAGCAACTGCAAAACCAGAATATAACTTCGTTTTAATTGGTGAAGAGGACAAGGAATTTAGTAAGAGTATTTTACATGAAATGAAAAATGTTCATTTTTTTGGTAAAATAGATAAGAAAAATATTCCTTCTTATGTGCAATATTTTTCCGTTTGTATAAATCCACAGTTACTTAATGAAATTACTATTGGTAACTTTCCTTTAAAAATAGTAGAATATCTTGCGATGGGGAAACCTGTAGTTGCAAAGTCGACTAATACAATGAAAGAAGTATTTTCAGAACATACTTATCTTGCTAATGATGCGCCAGAGTTCGCAGATCTAATAACTAAGGCCTTGTCTGAAGATAATTCTGCCTTGCATTCAGAAAGGATTTCTTTTGCAAAGGGCTTTAGTTGGGATAAGGTTGTTTCATTATTAAATGAATCAATAAGATCTTGTACTACCAATAATCCAACGCTGATCTAAATGTTAGCATAAATATTGATTTACTATATTTTAATCAGCACCCTAAACTACTACGCTCATAGATGAACCGAGACAAACAGTATAATAAATGGCTAGAAACGTCCCATCTGACGCAAGATTTAAAGTCGCATTCTATTTCAGGTGGTTTTAATACTGTTGCCGGCCAGGTATTGTCTTTTGGAATAAATATGCTGTCTACCATTATCCTAGCCAGATTATTGGTGCCGGGTGATTATGGTCTGGTAGCTATGGTAACTACAATAACTGGGTTTATCACTGTATTTAAAGACTTAGGTTTATCCTCGGCAGTTATTCAAACAAAGGAACTAAAAGATGACCAGGTGAACTCCATCTTTTGGATAAGCATCGGTGTTAGTTTTGTTATAGCACTAATTGTGTCGCTTTTAGCACCACTTTTAGTTGCCTTTTATAAGGAAGAGCGACTTCTGAATATGACTCTTGTGTTTGCCGCAAGTATTTTTATTACAGGATTTTCTCTTCAGCATAATGCGTTAATGAAGAGGCAGATGAAGTTTAAAACTTTGTCGAGAATTCAGATTTTAAGCACTGTAGGTAGTTTACTTACTGGTATGTTTTTAGCTTGGAAAGGATTTGGTTACTGGTCAATTGTAGCTATCTCAGTCTCCAGCCCAATATATTCAACTATATCACTCTGGTTTTTATGCGATTGGCGGCCTCGACTTGGTTTTAATTCAAAGGGGATAAAAACATTGGTATCTTTTGGCGCTGGTTTAACAGGATTTGATCTGGTAAATTATTTTTCCAGAAACATGGATAATGTTTTAATCGGAAAGTTCTCGGGGCCAAGTGCATTGGGAATGTACTCAAAAGCCTATCAGTTGTTGCTTTTGCCGATTACTCAATTACGGGATCCACTAAATGCTGTTGCGCTGCCGGCTTTAAGTAACCTTCAAAACGATAAGTGGAAATACAATCATTTTTTTTGCAGGTACCTGTTTACATTAGCATTTTTCTCTATGCCTATTGTGATTTATTTTGCAATTTTTTCGCACGAAATTATCTTTATTGTTTTAGGAGATAAATGGATCGCAGCATCTTCTATATTTAAATTGCTAGCTATATCTGCATTTATCCAGCCTGTTGCGAGTACTCAGGGATTACTATTGATAACTACCGGGAAAGCAAAAAAATACTTTTACTTAGGTATTATTAACTCTACTTTAGTTGTAGCCGGATTCTGTATTGGAATAAATTGGGGCACCACAGGTATTGCCATATCGTATGCAATTGTAACTTACGCGTTGTTTATTCCCTTGCTGCTTTATAGTTTAAAGGATTCGCATCTTTCAATTTTACAATTTCTAGAGGAAATTTGCCTGCCTGCGGTGTTTGCGCTAATTAGTGGTGCAGGTATGTTTTTTGTAAGAGCAAACCTAGCGGGGACCAATTCGTTTCTGATTTGTATAATTGGTTTTCTTGCAGGAGCCATTATTTATATAGGACTATGGTTTCTGACAAAGTTTACGAGAAATAAAATGAATAGGATTCTTGAGATTGGTCAGTTCCTAATTAATAAGAATAAATTAAAAGCTTAAATAATCTAAAAAATGAACTACAGATCAATTGAAGATTTAAATCATGCAATTACTACTAATCTTTCTAAAGTACCTTTGGAGATAGATTTAATTGTGGGGGTTCCCAGAAGTGGATTGCTTGCGGCTAATTTGCTGGCCCTGCATTTAAATCTTCCCTTTACTGACGTAGAAGGATATGTTAATGGAAGAATCCTTCAATCAGGGGAGCGATTAAAATCGTATATCAAGCCTTTTAGTGAATATAAAAATGTACTTATTGTTGAGGATAGTATTTGGTCTGGCAGCTCCATAATTAACGTTAAAAATAAGCTTAAAGGACTTTATCCGGAAAAGAAAGTGCTATATACAGCTGTATATGCTGTAGAAGAGACCAAAGATAATATTGACTTTTACTTTGAAATATGCCCAGGACCAAGAATTTTTGAATGGAATATGATGCATCATGATCTACTTGAAAATTGTTGTTTTGACATCGACGGCGTATTGTGCATAGATCCAACAGAAGAAGAAAATGATGATGGACCTAAGTATGAACATTTTTTAGAAAATGTAGAACCATTTTTTAGACCAAGTAAAACCATAGGTTATTTAGTTACCAATAGGTTAGAAAAGTACAGAGCGTTAACAGAGGCTTGGTTAGCGAAGCACAACGTAAAATACAATCATCTGATTATGTTAGATCTTCCTGATAAGGCAGCAAGATTAAAGGCTAATAATCATGGCGGTTTTAAAGCATCTGTATATGTGAAATATGATTGCTATTTATTTATTGAAAGCTCAATTTGGCAAGCAAAACAGATAGCTGACCTTTCAGGTAAGCCTGTTTATTGTACCGATGAAAGAAAAATGGTTTTCCCGAATAGTATGGGGAAATCTAAATTTTTATTAAGAAAAGTAATTAAAAAGCTAATTAGAAGGTAAAAATTAAGGCCGTATGGTTTTGCGTTTATGGCCCTGCCGAAATGATTATATTGTTAATGAATTTTATATTAAAAAGATGAAAAAAACAAACCAAATTATTAATAGCATTTTAATAACATTTATCGTTTTTTTTACTTGCTGTACCCCCGATAGGAAGGAGTATGTAGAAGTTGGCCCGCTTAGGGATAAGCATATCAAGATTAAGGATATGTTTGGTATTAATGGCTTTGAATGGGATTTTTATGATCTGCAATATAATTTTGATACCACAAAATATAATCTGATAACCAATTTTAATGGATTTAGACATTTTTTGGATTGGGAAAGGATTGAACCTGAAAAAGATGTTTTTAGATTTAACCATAAGCCCGAGGGCGGATGGAGTTATGATGAAATTTATCAAAAGTGTTTTAAAGATAGTATGTTGGTGGTAGTAGATTTACAGGTTACACCCAGCTGGCTAATAAATACGTACCCTGAACACAGGCGTCAGCGAGATTTGATGCCAATAAAATTCGGAGACAAAAGAGATGCACCATTATCATACATAGAAATTGGAAAGGCCGGCTTTCAGTTTGCCGCCAGATACGGACAAAATAAGAAAATCAATAAAAACCTGATAAAAGTTCCTAAGGAATCTCATGAACCAATTATAGGTTTAGGCTATATAAAATACATAGAAAGTAGTAACGAGCCTGATAAATGGTGGAAAGGTAAAGATTGTGAACAAAGTCCTGAAGAATATGCAGCTCAGCTTTCAGCATTTTACGATGGCCACAAAGGCAAATTAGGAAAAGGTGTAGGAGTTAAAACAGCCGATTCTACTATGAATGTTGTTATGGGAGGGTTAGCAAAACCAAATGTAGAGTTTGTAGAGCGGATGGTTGAGTGGTGTAAAAAGAATAGGGGATATAAAAAGAATGGTGAGGTTGATTTATGTTTTGATGTTATAAATTATCATATGTATTCTAATGATTATACAGGATGGTTTGCAAGGTTCAAAAGTAAAAAGAGAGGAGTTGCTCCTGAAACTAATGAAATGACTAAAATTGCGAAAAGTTTCACTGATTTATCGTCAAAACTAGGAAACATGCCAGTATGGTCTACTGAAACCGGATATGACATAAGTGAAAAAAGTGTTCAAAGAGCTATTCCGATAGGATCAAAGTCTAATCTTATTACCCAGGCAGATTGGTTGCTCCGTTTAGGTTTATTGTATGCCAGATTAGGAATTGATAAGGTGTTTTATTACCAATTATATGATAACAATGATCCAGGGACCGATCCCGGAACTTCATTTGGATATTCAGGACTTGTAGAAAAAAGTAAAAAAAGGAGGCCTGCTGCAGATTATATTCATCAGGTTACTAACCTAATGGGCGACTACTATTATTTCAATTCTATTAATGAGGATCCAGTAGTTGATATTTACCAGAATGGGCAAAAAAGAATGTATGTTTTGGTTGTTCCTGATGAAATAGATAGAAAGGAGAAATATTTGTTAGATTTAAATCGGGCAAAAAAAGCTTTAATACATCAGTTGAATCCTGGTTCTGATAAGATGATAACCAAGGAGGTAGCGACTAAAAATGGGCTGTTGGAAGTGGAAGTAACAGAGACCCCAATTTTTATAGAGGCAAAATGAGTCGAATTACCATAATTACTGTAAATTTTAATCAAATTAGGGTAACTGAGGATTTTTTAAGATCTGTGTTGCTCAATGCCCCGAACGAAGACATTGAGCTTATATTGGTTGATAATGGGAGTAGTAATGACAATGAAGCTTATTTTAAAAACATATATCCTGACGTAGTATATATAAGGTCGGATAAAAACCTGGGATTTGCCGGTGGCAACAATTTAGGAATACGAGCTGCTAAAGGCGAGTATATTTTACTGCTAAATAATGATACGGAAATAACTGAAAATATGATTCCGGTTCTTTTAAATGAAATGGAGCTGCGTCCGGATATTGGGTTGATTTCGCCATTAATCTTGTATTATGAGGACCCGAAAATTATTCAATACGCGGGTTTTACGGAAATGAATTATTTAACAGGCAGAAACAGGGGGATAGGGAATAAGGAGGTTGATTGCGGGCAATACAATTTGGATAGCAGAGAAACCGGTTATTGCCATGGGGCAGCAATGATGTGCAGGAAAAAGGATCTTGAGCTTGCAGGTTTAATGTCTGAAGATTTTTTTCTTTACTATGAAGAACTAGATTGGTGTGATAAGTTTAAGAAAATAGGTAAAAAAATATGGTTCACCGGCAAATCGACAATTTACCATAAGGAATCGATGAGTGTAGGTAAGGAAAGTAAAATTAAGACATACTTTATGACTAGAAATAGGATGCTATATATTAGAAGAAATACATCTTTATTAAATACAATTATCTTTAGCATCTATTACATTTGTTTTGCATGTCCAAAGCAGATTATATCTTATATCTTCAAAAAAAGATTGAATCTAGTTAAGTGGGTTTTTAAGGGTGTGTTTTGGAATCTTACGAATTCAAAAAGCAGTAGTAAATTAGGATTTAAAATTTAAGGGAAATGATAATAGCTTTTTGGGTTTCTCTTTTTGTTATTCTTTACACCTTTATTGGGTATGGGTTTGTTTTATTTTTACTTATAAAAATAAAGAGACTATTCTATACCCCAGCTTCATTTGATGCTAATCTGGAGTTTCCCAGCGTAACCATACTTGTAGCTGCTTATAACGAAGAAGATATTGTTGATGCTAAAGTGGAAAATACTTTAAGATTGGATTACCCACAGGAAAAAAAGCAGATTATTTTTGTAACCGATGGCTCCACGGATAGTACTACGGAAAAACTTAACAGATTTAATGATGTATTGGTATTACATGAAGATTCGAGAGCGGGAAAGATGGCTGCTATTAAAAGAGCAATGCCATTTGTTGAGGGCGAAATATTGATTTTTACGGATGCAAATACATTTCTAAATGATGAAGCGATTAAGGAATTGGTTAAGCATTATAGGAATCATAAAGTTGGTGCAGTAGCAGGAGAAAAACGAATTTTTGTGGATCAGACTGCTGATGCAAGCTCTGCGGGTGAAGGCTTTTATTGGAAGTATGAATCGTTGTTGAAAAAATGGGATTATGAATTGTATTCAAATGTAGGAGCTGCAGGAGAATTATTCAGCATAAGAACCAGGCTTTACGAAAATGTTGAATCAGATACTATCATTGACGACCATATGATTGCGATGAGGATAGCTGAAAAAAGGTATATCATAGCCTATGAGCCAAAAGCTTATGCTATGGAAACGGCCTCTGCTAATACCGCGGAGGAGTTAAAACGAAAAATAAGGATTGCGGCAGGTGGCATACAGTCTATCTTCCGTTTAAAAAAAGCTGCAAATCCCTTTAATAATCCGGTATTTACATTTCAATACATCAGTCATCGTGTGTTGAGGTGGACTATAACTCCATTTTTACTAATTGCTCTGTTTGTTGTAAATGGTCTTATCGTGTATCATTATGATTCTTTGTTCTATAAAACGATATTTATTTTACAGATTTTATTTTATACTTTAAGTATACTCGGATACATTTTTGAGAGTAAAAATATACGCATAAAGGCGCTTTTTGTACCTTATTATTTTTGTTTGATGAATTATGCCGTAATAGCTGGAATAATCAGGTATTTTAAAAAGAGCCAAAGTGCCGCCTGGGAGAAATCAAAAAGAAAATAGATCTGATCTTATTGGTAATCCCAGTAATTTAGTGTGGCCTCAGGTTCTTCAAACGCAATACAGCCTGCATATTCTTTATCTGGCATAAAACTTTGGAGGTAGTATTTAACTTGTTTTCTGGTAATTGAACTGTTCAAACTGTTAAGCTCATTCATATTGTCTATTAAACCCTCTCCGGAAGCTTTGAGTACAGCCTCTTTTCTTGTCCATATGGAATAGAAGTTGGCGCTTGTATTTTGATTGCTTATTAGTTGTAGTTCCTCTGGGCTAAAACTAGAAGTGGTAATATCGTGATAATTGAAATGATGGTCTATATGTTCAATATCAATTCCTATTTTAAATGGGCTTACACCAATGAGAATGTAGCTTTTACTATGGGTTACATTAAATTCAATACCACTAACTGCTGGTTTCTTGTTCTCGGATTTATAGATAGATATTTTTGCTGGTGATACTAAAAGAAAATATGATAAAATATTTCTCAAGGCATATTTAGAAACGATGTATCTTTTTCGGTCACTTTCTTTGAAGAAACGAAAGGCCTTTTCAAGTTCTGTGTATGAGAGATTAGACTCATACACATTGCTGATTTGATTGAAATATTCGTTTACATTTATTCGAAATATATTAATTGCGCTCTTATCGAATGCAACGTCCTTTTTTGCAGCGGTCCACTTTACATCGTTATTAATATTTAATAGCTCCATAATTTTAAACCTTAGTGTTAATTACTCTTTGCAGAACTTTTGCTAGCTTTTGATCGTTGGGTGAAGCTAAAAATGTTTTGTGATCGCCTGGAACAGAGTGGATATCTATACCTTTTTTGCCATACTTCCGCCAGCCTAAGTATACACGGTCGTCTAGAAAATAAATTCTTTTTTCTACTCTAAACAGATCTATTTTAAGATCTACAGGCTGTAGTTGATATTTTTTGTAAGCCATTTCGTAGCTTTCATAAACCTCTCTTTTATATGTGAAAACTTCTTTATCTATCTCCTTGTTTTTTAAGAAAATAGGTTTTAGTTTTCTTTTAGATATTCGCAATTGGTAGGATAGAGTCTGCATAGGATTATCCAAGAATAATTTAGCTATAAAAGGACCCTTTTTTAACTGACGAACTATTTTCTCTTTGACCTTTTCTATACCGGTTGCAGATGACCCGGCATAAGTGTCAAATATTCCAAGCATTTTTATCTCTTTACCCTTTTCAAGTAATTGTTTGGCCATCTCGTAGGCTATTTTTCCTCCCATAGAATACCCGGCAATTAAATATGGCCCTTCCGGATTTGATTCTAGAATCTCAGCATTATATTTAGCGGCAATTTCTTCAATTGTGTCAGGAATTTCTCTATCACCGTTTAAGCCCAGACCTTGAAGTGCGTAAACCGGCTGATCTTCATCCATAAATCCAGAGATAGATTTGAATACGAAAACATTTAAGCCTCCACCATGAACAAGATATATTGGAGGTTTATTTCCGCTTGTTTTTAATGGAACCAGAGAGTCCCAATTTAATTTATCTTCGGGGGTTAAGAGCTTAGCAAGTGTTTCAATTGTTGGGTTTTCAAATAAGCTGGATAAGGGTAGACGGAGACCTGTTTTCTTTTCTATTGCGCCCATTACTTTAACCGCAATTAAAGAGTGGCCTCCTAACTCAAAGAAATCGTCAGTAATTCCTATTTTGTTAATCCCCAGATTGGAAATCCATATTTCTGTAAGTAGATTTTGCTCAGCGGTTCCAGGGGCAACATAACCATTTTCTGTGATCGGGTTCATTGCCGCTTTTGGAAGTGATTTTCTATCTAATTTTCCATTCGCAGTTAAGGGGATTTTATCTATCTGAATTAAAATCCTTGGAACCATAAACTCCGGAAGCGTCAATTTTAAATGATTTATTATCGCATCCTTATTAAAAATAGAATCAACTACAACATAGGCTACCAGTCTTTTTTCTTGATTAGTGTCTTCATCTACAATTATGGCACATTGCTGTATGTCTTTACATTTAAGCAATGCATTTTGTATCTCACCAAGTTCTATTCTGTTGCCTCTGATTTTAACCTGATCATCTATACGGCCTAAGAATTCGATATCTCCATTAGCTAACCATCGTACTAAATCGCCAGTTTTATAAAACCGGGTTTCTATTCCTTCAGCATAGCGATCTGTGAACATTTTACTAGTCAATTCAGGGTTGTTTAAATAACCCCTTGCTACTCCGAAGCCTCCAATATACAGTTCTCCCGGAACGCCAATTGCGCAATAATTTGAATCTTTATTGAGGACATGAAGGATGGTATTTCCAAAAGGTTTACCAATGGGAGCTGATGCAGGATAATCTGCATTTTTATCTACTACATGTATTAGCTTACCTATTGTAGTTTCAGTAGGTCCGTAATGATTTACAACCACGCATTCACTATTGGTCCTTCGAATTTCTTTAATATACTCGCCAGGCAATGATTCTCCTCCGAACATTAGTAGTTTAGAAGGCAAAAGTAAGTTTCCCTGATGCCTCAAAAACCTCCAGTGCGAAGGAACGATCTTTAAACAATCGATGTTATAATTATTAAAATATTGATGTATGTACTCAGGATTGTTGAACCTGTCTTTAGCAAATAAGTGTAATTCTCCACCTGATATTAAGGAATTGAAGAGAATCGTATTGCCTAGATCTGTTGCTATTGTAGACCCAAGTGCAAAACTTTTACAGTCTTTTAGTGTATTTAATTTTGAATTTAATCCTTCAAAATAATCCATTATTGATCCATGCTCAATCATAACTCCTTTCGGGTTTCCGGTTGAGCCAGAGGTGTAAATAACATAGATCAGATTTTCAGGAAATATTTTGATGGTAGGGTTGGATTTGCTAGTATGCCAGATCTGGCTTTCACTATCGTCCAGGCAAATAAGTTCTCGATTGCCTGCTTCCTTAATTCGTTTTATCGTTTCAGTGTCGCATATCAACATGCTTGCTGTCGATTCAGAAATCATATAGCTAATTCTTTGCTCCGGGAATTCAGGATCAATTGGAATATAAGCTGCCCCAGCCTTTAGAATTCCGATTATTCCAATTATTGTCTCTAGAGATGGTTTTATGCAAATTGCCACGAGTGTTTCTGTTTTGACTCCTTTGCTGATTAAATGGTTTGCCAGTTGATTAGACTTTTCGTTTAACTGATTGTAAGTTAATTTTTTACCCTCATAGACTACAGCATTACTATCTGGGCTGTCAAGAACTCTTTGATTAAATAGGTCTAGAATTGTTCTGTCGGCAATTAGAGTCTGATTTATTGTGGTGGGAAACGGATTCTTGTTTATTAATGAGTCTTTGATTAGTACTTCAGGATTATCTGTTACGGTTTTTAATAAAGACTCAAATTCCGACATCATACTGTCGATGGTATCGGATCTGAATAGATTTGTATTGTACGCCCATTCAAATGTCATTGCGTTTTTAGAGCCGGTAACATTTAACGAAATTTCGAAGGTTTGGGCTACTCTTGCGTTGGAAAAAAGTCTATGAGTTAAACCATCAAATGATACTTTTTCATCCATACCCATGTCTATGTTAAAAACAATAGGAACCAGTGGTATGTGAGCTTTATCCCTCTTAATGGGTAACTTTTTGAGCAATTCACTAAAAGTTAGTCTTTGGAAATCGTAAGCGTCATACACTTCGCCCTTTCTTCTTTTTAAATAATCTAAGAAAGACGATTTCGGATCAACTTTGCTGTCAAGTGGCAGTAAATTTACACAATGGCCAACCAGTCCAAAATTCCCTGTTGCAGCCTGTCCGGATGATGGAAGACCAATAACAATATCTTGTTGCCCTGTTCGGTGATGTAACAAGATTTCAAATACACTTAGAAGAGTAATAACTACACTGCTACCTGCTTTTGCTGATAACGACTTTATTGGATTCAATAGATCATTTTTCAGAATGTAATCATTTCGTTGACCAGTATAAGTCCGAACTGAAGGCCGTGTGTAATCTATTGGTAAATTAAGTGTAGGAACACTATTCTTATACTTATTGATCCAGAAATTCTGGGTTTCAATATATTCACTGCTATTTGTAAAGTTAATCTGTTGTAAGGTATAATCACTGATTTGTTCTGCAGGTTCTAATTGAGGAAAAGTGTCATGTACATAGGAATTATACATTTTACTTAAGTCTTCCAGAATAATTCCAATTGACCAGCCATCGCCAATAATGTGGTGTATTATAAGCGTAAAGTAATGAACATTTTCTTCAATCTTGTGTAGGTATATTCTAAATAATGGACCTTCATAAAGATCAAAAGGAGTAGCCATTTCCTTTTGGACAAACTCATGAAAATTGTTCAATCTTCTATCTAAGTCAATACCGGTTAAATCATCCGTAATTATTGAAAACGAGAGTTCTTTATATATTATTAAGTTTTCTCCATTTTTACTGACAGTAGATCTTAATGCTTCGTGTCTGGCAATTAAGCTATCGATGGCTTTTTTAAATGCCTCCTGATAAAAAACACCTCTTAACTCAAGAGAAACAGACTCATTATAGGCCAGACTAGCTTCATCACCACCTAAAATACAGGATAGCCATAGTTCTCTTTGCGGTTCATTAGTAATTGTTACTTTTTCAATCTCATTTTCACCGAAAGGATTAAAATCTACAGCAACATATTCAAAATCTTTATTCATTAGTAACGGCGTTAGAAACGTATCTGTAAATACTGATCTTTATTCTGTTCATCTTTAATGAACCATGCCGGATTTCCTTCAACATCCTTTCCCAGTCTGGCACCTCTTACAGGAGGATTATCGGAATTGATCACGATTTTATCTGTGCTGAATTTTGAATATTTTTTTGAATTGGTCTCAGTAACAGCTCTGTTCAAAAAGAAACCGGCATTAATCATTTCATCCATACTCTCTATAAAGCAATTAATCAATTGTTCAATATCAGCATGCGAGGTTGCTTCTGTTACGAAACATGGGAAACCATCAAGTATATGAATGCCCTTTTGCCTCATTAAGGTAAACATCAATTCGCTATAAGGAATTTCCTCGTGGAATTTAACCTTCCATAAGGATCCGTAATTGGCAATAAAGAAAGGCAGCTGTCTTTTTTCTATTTCCTTATTAAGTGTTTTAGCAATATAGTTTCCTTTTTCATTTAGCTCTTGTTGTAATTTTGGTCCCTTTTCTTTCATGTATATTAAAGATGCTTTTGCGGAAGCCAAAGCTAAAGGGTGACGAACAAATGTTCCTGCAAAGTAAGTTACACCTACTTCTGGATATGAACCATCTCCATAATTCCAGGTGCCTCCATCAAGCGCATCCATAAATTCTTTTTTTCCGGCAATCACCCCAATAGGAATACCTGCGCCAACAACCTTGCCGTAAGACGCAAGGTCTGCACGGACATTAAACAAGGCCTGTGCACCGCCAGGATGCATCCTGAAACCCGTGATTACCTCATCAAATATTAAAGCTGATCCGCTGGCAGAGGTGATTTTTCTTACTTCTTTAACAAAATCTATTGGTACAAACTCGGGACGTCTGCTTTGTATCGGCTCAATAAGGACTGCAGCGATCTCATCTGCTCTCTCTTTAATTATAGCCAAAGCTTCTTCTGTTCCGTAATCGAGCACAAGTATATTTTTAACTGCATCGGGCATTATGCCGGCCGCTGCCGGAAATGATTTTAATTTCTTGGTTCCCCTAACCAATACCTCGTCAATAATACCATGATATGATCCTGTAAAGGCGACAATCAACGATCTGCCTGTAACGGTTCTGGCAATTCTAATACAGCCGAGTACTGCTTCAGATCCAGTGCTGCAAAGCGCTGATCTATCAAATCCGGTAAATTCACATACTAATTTACTCACTTCGGCTGCAAGCTCGTGCTGTGGGCCCACCTCATATCCGCTTTCAATTTGATCGTGCATTGCTTTTTTGATAACATCTGGTTGGTAACCAAGTAAGTTGGAACCAAACCCATTCAATACATCAATGTATTCATTACCGTCCAGATCCCACATTTTACTACCACTCGATTTATTTATTACAATAGGGTATATGAGCTCTTTTGTTAAGGGTTTAAAGCCAGAAACAACCCTTGGGTCGGCCATGTAATTCCGGCTTTCCTCTGCATATTTTTTGCTTTTAAATGTTCTCTGATTATAACTTTCGATTAAGTTTTTGAGAAAGCTCAACTGATTTATATTGAGTTCTGTTGATTGCCGATCTATTTTGGGCGTAGCTCCAAACGGTTTTTGAATTTCAGATTTTTCTTGAAGGGTCAGTTCAGATTCTTCTTGTTGTTTAGGCTTTGGTGATTCTATTGCAGTAGGGGGCGCTATAGAATTATTCCCATTCATTAGCAAAACCTGTTTAGATAAGATTTCTAACTGCTGAGCGATAAGTCCCAGTGCGGAATTGTTGTAGTCGTTAGCGTTTCCAAATGAAACAGGTGCAACAACCTGATGATTACTTCCATTAAGAACTGGCGTATTGTTTTGTATTGGAGCAGGGGTTTCCTGAACGGTGTTTTTATCTATGTAATCAGTCAACGATTCAATAGTTGGATATTCTTCATTTAATTTCCTAAATGTAACAGGCAAATTAAACTCTCTTTTCAAAGAGATTGCGATTTGAGTAAGTAATAAAGAATCTAATCCTATTTCAACGAAGTTTTGATTGGCGGCAACATTTTGCATTTCAATTCCAGATGCATCTTCTAATACTTGTCTGATTTTTATTGCCAGGTTATTTTTTTTCATTACAAGAGTGTTGTTGTTGTTTGGTTTATAGTTGTTGTCCTCGGGTATTACTTTGTTAATTGCAATTGCATCTACCCAGTGCTTCTTTCTATCAAACTGATAGGTTGGAAGATCTAATAACAATCTTTGCTGACCGTTATAAAAATTATCCCAATTTGGTTGCAGGCCACAATTCCAAAGCTGACCTAATGTGTTTAATAGAATGCAATAATCGTTCTCATTATTTGCCAGGCTCTGCATAGCCCTTACAGAAGTTGATTTTAGTGCAGCAATTTGCCTTACAAGGGTTGTAGTTACCGATCCTGGACCCACCTCCAGAAAAATTGGAGAATTGTAAGTAAGTATTGTATCAATAGCTGTAGAAAATTGTACCGTGTTTCTTAAGTGGCTTGCCCAATATTGTGGATTTATTGCCTCTTCATCGGTTAGCAGTGAGCCGGTAACTGTTGATATAATTGGAGTTTTAGGGGCAGATAGAGCGATTCCAGAAACTACTTTTTGAAAATCATCAACTATTGGATCCATCATAGATGAATGGAAGGCATGGCTGGTAAAGAGTAGTTTGTTAGGGATCTCTTTAGTATCAAGTAGTTTGCTGAATTCCAATATTTGATTTTCCGGACCTGCTATTACGCAAAGTTTCGGGCTGTTTACTGCTGCGATAGATAGTCCTTCGCTTAAGAAGCTGGCTATTTGATCTGACTCGCTTCTTACGGATAACATAGATCCTGGAGGAAGTGCATTAACCATTGCCCCCCTAACTGCAATTAGTTTTAACCCATCCTCTAATGAAAAGACTCCCGAAAGGTGTGCTGCAACATACTCGCCAATGCTGTGCCCGCAAAGTAGCGTAGGCGTGATACCCCAATTCATCCACAGCCTGGCAAGTGCGTATTCAATTACAAAAAGTGCTGGTTGTGTGTATCTGGTTTGTTTTAATAGTTGCTCTGCTTCTTCATTAGATGAATTGGTAAATATGATCTCTCTAATGTCACGATCTATATATTGCTTAAGAATTTCGGCACAGCAATCTATAGCTTCTCTAACTACTGGCTCGTCCTTATATAGATCAGCAGCCATATTTAGGTATTGCGCACCTTGGCCTGGAAATGTAAATACAATTTCTTCAGGCACTTCGCGAAGATTATTTGTGGTACCTGTTTTAGGTAGTTCCAAATTGAGTTGGCTGACAATAGATTCAATGTTGTTTACAACTGCAAATCTTCTATAAGAGAAGTCGTTCCTTGTTTTTTGAAGAGTATAAGCAATGTCCGCAAGATTAGTATTCTTATTCTTTTTTACATAATTAGATATTGAGGATGCGTATTGTTCCCTGCTGTTCTCTGATTTGGCCGACCAGGTAATTAAGTCGTACGGCCTGCCGGTTGATGACTCTGATTCCAGATTTTCATATTCTTCAACAATCACATGTACATTTGTACCTCCAACACCAAATGAACTTACGCCTGCAATTCTTTTAGTTTCAGATGTCCAATCACTCAGGCTATTGTTAACATAAAAAGGGCTGTTTAGAAAGTCGATGTTCTTATTTCCCTGTTTGTATCCCAAAGAAGCGGGTATTTTCTTGCGATGTAGAGATAGGCAAGCTTTAATTAAGCCCGTAACTCCGGCGGCCTGCGTAAGGTGACCGAAATTGCTCTTAATTGATCCTATAGCACAAAACTGAGTTTTACTCTGATGACCAAAAGCTTTAACCAATCCATCAAATTCAATTGGGTCGCCAATTGGGGTTCCGGTGCCATGTGTTTCAATATAGCTGATTTCTGAAGCATCAATATCTGCATCTGTTATTGCCTCTTTAATTGCATTTGCCTGGCCTTCAGTGTTGGGAGCTGTAAAACTTCCTTTTTCTGCACCATCGTTGTTTAATCCAATACCCTTAATAACTCCATAAATAACATCACCATCACGTTTGGCGTCTGTTAATCTTTTGAGGAGAACAACACCGGCACCGTCACTAAATACAGTTCCTGTGGCATCATTGTCAAAAGGACGGCAATGGCCATCAGCACTCAACATACTACCTTCCTGATAAATGTGTCCGCTGTTAATAGGAGAGGTGATGCTGGAGGCCCCAGCGATAGCTGCATCACAATAACCGGAACGCAGGCTTTTTACCGCTTCTGCCACCGCAAGTAACGAGGTTGAACAGGCAGAGTTTACACTAACAGCCTGTCCCTTTAGGTTTAAATGATAAGCCGTTCTCGAAGCAATATAATCTTTTTCGTTTACTGTAAGTACTTGCAGGCTTCCAACGTTTTCTATTAAATCGGGATATTGTAATAAATTGTTTACATAATAAGTATTACTTCCACTACCTGCATAAATGGCGACTTTTTTAGAATAAACAGGAAATAAATGCCCCGTTTTTTCCAATACTTCCCAAGCTATCTCTAAGAATATTCTTTGCTGCGGATCCATCAAATCTGCCAGTTTCCGATTAATTCCAAAAAAGGCAGGATCAAATTTTTCCGCATCTTTAATTATCCCTCTCGCTTTAACATATGCCTTATCATTTTTTAGGCGATCGGGAATGCTGATGTCTAGTTCTTCATTACTGAAAAATTTGGTGGTTTCTTTACCTTCGATAAGTAGATCCCATAAGTCGTCAATAGTTTCGGCCCCTGGAAATCTACCTGCCATTCCTATTATAGCTATATCATGAGAGGTATCTTTATGCTTACTTTCTTTAACGAAGGTAGTCAGTTCAGGGGCCTTGTTTTCAAGAAAATCGGCCATCCCTGCGGCAGTAGGATATTGGTATAATCTGGTGATAGGTAAATGACAATTGAATTGGTACTTTAACTCTGCTACTGTTTTTTGAGCAAGAAGCGAATTGCCCCCGAGCTCAAAAAAATTATCGTCAATTCCGATTTTATCATATTGGAATATATCGATGAATAGACCAATAATGTCTTTCTCAAGCTTTGTTTTTGGGCTTTTATAAAGGGTGTTTAGTTCAGGCCTTTTAAGATCTGGTTTTGGTAATGCTTTCCTGTCTACTTTTCCACTGGTAGTTTTAGGAAGCTCTTCGAGCCAAACAAAGCCGGATGGGATCATATAATCCGGCAGGAGGTTACTTATATGGTATCTAACCTTATTGCTGTCTCCTGTGGCCTTATTTCCTGTCAAATAGGCTATCAGCGCTTTTCTGCCGGGGTAGTCTTCTCTCAATATCACCACGGCCTGGTTAACGCTTTCTTCTTTCATCAGGGCAACTTCAATTTCACCTAGTTCAACCCTGTTGCCTCTGATCTTAATTTGCCCATCTTTCCGGCCCTTAAACTCTATTTCTCCATTGTCTAAAAGCCTACCGAGATCTCCCGTTCTATAGACTTTAATTTGTCCAAGTGTTGAGTGGTTAAGTTCAATGAATTTCTCACTTGTTAGGTCTTGCTGATGAAAATATCCATTTGACAGGCAGGGACCTGAAATGCATATTTCACCAATTTCTCCATTTTCAAGAAAGGTTAATTTTTCATCAATAAAATAAATAGATGACTGTGCTATTGTTTCCCCAATTGTGGGTATTGATGCCCAATTATTGGGGTTACCTTTAAGTTTTAATTCGGTTACCCATATGGTTGTTTCGGTTGGGCCGTACACATTTACCAAACATGAATTGGAAATAGAAGAAAAGAATTCTTTTATATTAGGGGTGATTTTAAGTAGTTCGCCACCAGTTATTAACTCCTTTAAATTAGCTGGAAATCGCTGTTCTTTGACAGCAGCTTCTGTTAAATATTGAAGCGTAACATAAGGTAAAAAGGCTTTATTTATCTTGTTTGCGATAATAAAATCTAAAAGTTTTGTGCCATCAAGTCTATAATCGTCATTAATAAGGTAAAGAGTAGCGCCTGTTGTTAACGGCACAAAGATTTCTTGAAATGAAGCGTCAAAACTGAGATGGCAAAACTGTAACGCATTGATGCCTTTGCCATTAAGCGCATGATCATTTTGCCATTGTAAAAAATTAATCAAGCTTTTATGACTGATACATACTCCCTTTGGTTTTCCGGTAGAGCCTGATGTATAAAGAATGCATCCATTTTCAGATTGTTGGAAATTGTCATTGTTAACCGTATCAAGGTATGATTTATCTGAAGCTATAGGATAAAGCCCAAGGTCAGTAAAGACATTGAATTCGTTTAACAACGAGATACATGTACTTACTCCAGAATCTTCTTTAATCTGTAATAACCTGTTTTCTGGGTAGCTAGAATCTAATGGCAAATAGGTTTTTCCTGCTTTTAGGATTGCTAATAATCCAACAATCATTTCTATAGAGCGGGTTGCACTTAATCCTATAATTTCCTGATCAAAAGCTTGATTTAAAATAACGTTTGCTAAATTCTCAGCTCTGTTATTTAATTCACGGTAGGTAATGGACTTTTCGCCAAAAACCACGGCAATAATCTCTGGAAAATCCAGAGCTGCAATATTAAATAACTGATGAACCGTTAACTTGTTTTGGGTAATTAATATTTGGTCTGTAAACATTTGAGAGGGATTGAATAAATTAACCTGACATATGCTTACTTGCAAAAGTTATTCCTTTTTATTAACTTTCATTTCATTTGGGTTCATTGTATGTTTTAATGGGGAGATTATTGAAGAAGAATCAGAACTAAATTATTCGGTTCAGCTTGCTTAGCTCTTTCTCTGATACGCGGATATCAGATGCCCATGAGACCCCTTTCGTTGGGGTACAGACCTGCATCATACCTGTAATACACCTATGTAACCCCTGTGTAACACCTGGTGTTGCCTAACCTGAACCGAACCATTTCCAACCCGGACACAAGGTGAGATGACAATGAAATAATGTCGCAAAAAAAAGACCCTTATTGAAACAATAAGAATCCTTTTGGAGATTTTAGCTTTAAAGGCTAAATTATTTTTTCTCTGGCGGAGTGGATACAATTTCTCCCCACTCGTTAACATAGGCCATCATGCTTTCAAGATCACCACCAGAGGAATTCTGTTGACGTTCAAGTTTACGCTGCTCTTTATCTTCTTTTTTCTTTTGTCTGTTTTTTTCTAGTTGCTTCTTCATGAAGGTAGCCTGAGATTTAGCCATAAATTCAATGTATTAGTTAAAAAATAACTCTCCTCTGGTTTTACCTGTTTGCCAAACATGTAAACTTATTGTTGTTTACTGTTAATATGGCTTAATATAATTAATTCTCGGGCGACAACGGACCAGTAGCCAGGAGGAATTGAAACCCAATCAAAAGGTTTGATTGGCAAGTAAATATTAAGAGAATAGTATAATGATATCCCGTTTGTGCAAATATACTAAATTTCTGGTTAAGAATCAATATTTGAAACAACTAGATGCTTAACGGGAAGTTAAACCATAACTATATTTTTTATAAACCAACCCTAATGGCATAGGTTACTTTAACGCGTGCCTTTAATTCCTTAGTAGTAGCCGTTCTTAATTTAGCTGAAAGATTATAGGTGAATGAAGAGGAGGTAAGGAAGGTTCTGACATCTGAACTTCCGGATGTTATTGGAATGCTAAGTTTAGTGGCTCGAGTATTTGGAGGGTTTACTGTAGCAATTGATTGGTCTGCTTGTCCGGATGCCTGCAGTTTGACAATTATGTTTTCTATGTTTTGAATGTTATTTAAACTATCTGCATCCAAAAGTTCTAAGTTGAATTCTTTGATGCGTATGTTTTTTACATTACCTAATCCGAATTTTGATGATTCTTTATTGATCAAAGAATCGAGATTAAAGTTTTTCACATTGAGGTTTCCAAGGATTGTTCCGGATTCGGTACTTGTGATCTTTGGTATCGTAAAAGATATGCCCTCGGCAGGGGTAATGAAAAGATCACGTTCGATGGATTCTTTAATGTTATTGCAAGATAGAAGTACCGTTGCAATTATTAGAGCGGATGCCAGCAAAGTATTAATTTTAGTTCTCATATACTTTAATTTGATTTTTCATCTTCACAAAGGTTCACATTATTCTCCATACCACCAATTAATTGTTTGGAGAGCGGCGAGTCTCAAAAGCTATTTTTTTGCTAAACTTCTCATATATTTGGCGATTTTTAACCACAGAATATTATATTGTGTGGTTATTTAAGTATCTGTAAAACAGAGTTATTACGTGTATTTTGTTTAAGTTTTTGGTTATTTAAGCAGATGTTTGAGGTGGTTTGAGGGTGGTAAAATGCAGAATAATATTCTGTTTGTTTATCAATTTATCTGTAATACAGTTAGTTATGTTGGCTTTGGTGTACTAGTACTGCTGTCTATTGTACGCAGCCGAAAAATCACTTCTCATACTCTTAAATCGTTCAACTATAGTGGCAATAAAGGCTTCATCCAAGATTTGAAAGATCTCGTTTGCCCCTCCTCCACTGAGGTCGAGTTCTGACAATTTATAACTTTGTTCGAGGGTTCCCTGCTCGAATTTGATGATGTATTTTTGGTTCATGTTAAATAAGGTGATCTTGCATTCTGGATGTGGAAGTTCTGCTATTACTCTCATGCTTTCTGTAATTTATTAAGTAAGAAATTTGATTTTGTATTGGAAGAAAAAGTCGCCTTTCATTTTATCGGGCGACTTTTTATGATGGTTATTTTACGAGTCTGTAGATTAAAGTTTAACGCCCATTTCTTTTATAAGAAAATCGGCTTTGTCAATTTTTGAAGCAACCCATAGTACATAACGGATGTCTACGCCAATTGATCTGCTGTAGCTATCGTTCCATGCATAATCGTTTATTGTTGCTCCGAATGCACGGTCAAAATTTACGCCTACCAGCTCGCCATAGGCATTCATGATAGGAGAGCCTGAGTTTCCGCCAGTAGTGTCCATGTTGTAAAGAAAGGAAACTGGGACGTCGTTAAGGTCTTTCTTTGCATATGGACCAAAATCTTTGGCGTTCCAAAGTGTTTTGATTTGCTCTGGGTAAGCAAATTCAGGATTCCCTGTAGCACCTTTTTCAAGTATTCCTTTTATTGTGGTATATGGCCTCATGTATGAGGCATCGGCCGGCCAATAGCCTTTAACATAGCCGTAGGTTAACCTGAGAGTGCTGTTCGCATCAGGAATGAAGTCTTTGTTTAAGAACTTCTCTTTGATGTTTACATAGTCGCCCATAAGCTTATTTAATAGTCCATCTCTGCGGTCTTTTTCAGGTTTTAACTCATTGATTTGTTTTGCGATATCATCTTCAAAGAGAAGTAGTCCATCATTATATGTAGAAATAGATTTTGGAGATTGAAGTAATACGTTTAAAACATAATTGACTTCTTTTAGCTTGCTTACTTCAAAAAGACTTTCTACATATTGATCAATAACATCATTGCTATTTGCACCTTTACTAGTGATTTTGTTAACGGCAGTTACCTTTTGGATTGGGCTGAACCGAGAAGCGTCTTCAAGCATTCTTTTGAATATCTTTCTATCTGCGTCTATGTCATATGATTCGTAGGTGCTTGATAATGTTTGCTTAAGTTTTTGGATGTTTTGATCAAAAAACTCTTGCTTTTGAGCTGCGGGCTGAGCTTTAAGAGCGTTTTTGAACGCGTTTATGTTTTTAGCAACCGTTAAAAGGTTTGTTGAAGTATAAATCTGTGTAAGCCAAAGATCACGCTGGGCATCAGTATTGATAAGTTTATACAGATTGTCTATGTCGGACATCAGGTTTCCGTATTTTGCTTTAGCATTAACATTGTTGTTGATGAACTGGATAAGGGCTTCTTCTTCCTTTTTCTTTTTTGAAATTAGATCTATCCCTTTTAGTCCCTGTAGTTTGCCTCTATAGTTCTTTAAAACATTAGCGTTTCTTTTTATGCGTGTTGCCAGTTTAATTTCAGTAGTCTTGTCCTTTTTGCCAATAGTTTCCATTGTTGAATTTTGGAAATCATATAGGTTGGATACATAAGGGAGTAGAAATTTTTCCTGATACTCTATAAATGCAGCCGGACGATGGCGGAATGTTTTTCCAGGATATCCTAAGATGAAAACAAAATCCTCCTCGTTAGTGCCTTTGGGGTTTACTTTTAAGAATTTTTTAGGTGTGTAAGGTACATTGTCTTTAGAGAATTTGGCGGGAGAGCCATCAGGTGCTACGTAAGCACGCATAAAAGAGAAATCTCCGGTATGACGAGGCCATACCCAATTGTCCGTTTCGCCTCCAAATTCGCCGATTTGTCTGTTAGGTACATATACAAGTCTGACATCCTGAATGGTTTTGTAGCGGAATAGTACATAGGTTTTTCCGATAAACATTTCGGATACCTCTGCTTTAATACTTGGGTCTTTCTTTTCTGCTTCGATAACGATGTTTTTCATTACATCATCGATTATTTTTAATCGGGAGGCAGGATCTTCTATCTGTGCTACAGCTCCTAAAACGCGATCAGATACATCTTCATAACTGTCAGTTATGCGGCATGTTAGTCCTTTTGCTTCAATTTCCTGTTCATGTGTTTTGGCAACAAATCCGTTTGTCAGGTAATCATGTTCTGCGGTGCTGGCGAGTTGTACCGCACTGAAGGCGCAGTGGTGGTTGGTGATGATTAAGCCTTCATTTGAAACGAAAGATCCAGTGCAGCCACCAACATTTACAAGTGCATCAACCAGGCTGGTGCCTTTTGGGTTATATATGTTGTTTTGGTCAATTTTTAAACCAGCCTTTTTTAAGTCAAGTTTATGGATTTCACTTAATGGGAACATTCCTTCTTCCCATGGCTTATAACCCGATTGGATTATTCCGAGCGTAAGGAGTGAAGTGATAATTAAGGTTTTCTTATTCATCTTTATGATTAATATGATAGTTAAAATCGCAAATTTAGGGATTTTAATTATGCTTTTACCCATAGATGGCAGTATTGACTGCGTGGTTTTGTATTTTTGCAATTCATTTACATAGAATAAAATGGCAGAGGATTTACACATAATAACCGATATAAGTAAGGAGGAGCAATACCGCTCTTTGATTCCGCAAATCAAGGCTTTGATAAGTGGAGAAGACGATCAGATTGCTAACCTGGCTAATATTTCGGCAGCTTTAAAAGAACAGTTTAAGTGGTTTTGGGTTGGTTTTTATCTGGTAAAAGGTGACGAGTTGGTGCTTGGGCCTTTTCAGGGCCCTGTAGCTTGTACCAGAATAAAAAAAGGTAAAGGTGTTTGTGGTGCTTCATGGGAACAGGCAGAGACTTTGGTAGTGCCGGATGTGGATGCGTTTCCTGGTCATATTGCTTGTGCTTCTGCGTCAAGATCAGAAATTGTTTTGCCCGTTTTTAGCAATAATGAAATTATAGGAGTGTTAGATGTAGATAGTGAATATCTTTCTCATTTTGATGATATTGATGCTAAGTATCTAAAGGAAATAGTTAATTTAATAGATGCCTAAATTAGCCTATTCTTTTTATCAAAATACCGACGTAAATGATCTTGCTGTACAGTTGCTTGGTAAGATGTTGTTTACCCGAATTGATGGCGAATTGACTGCTGGAGTTATAGTTGAAACAGAAGCTTATAAAGGAATAGATGATAAAGCGTCTCATGCGTATGGAGGACGCTTTACAAACCGCACTCAGGTTATTTATGAAGAGGGTGGCTTGTCCTATGTTTATCTCTGTTATGGCATTCATCATCTTTTTAATGTTGTTACCGCACCAAAAGGGACGCCACATGCTGTTTTAATTAGAGGGATTGAACCTGTAAAGGGAATAGATATAATGCTTAGGAGGAGGAATATGGTAATATTAAAGCCTAATATTACTGCAGGTCCGGGAGCACTTTCAAAAGCGATGGGGATAGATAAAGGCTTAAATGCAAAAGATCTATTGGGAGATGAGATATGGATTGAAGATAAAGGAATTGTTTTTCCTGGTGATCAGATCGTTTCATCAGCAAGAGTTGGTGTTGATTATGCCGAAGATCATGCTTTGCTTCCCTGGAGATATTACATCAGAGGGAATAAATTTGTGAGCAAACCCAACAAATAAAACTGATTTTTATAGTAGGTAAAACCATTATTGTTGATAACAAATGATGCAGGTGATTTATTTATCTGCCTTTTTTATTGATATTTGAATCGATGAATTTTGAGAACAATTTGGCCTTTGCTCAAAGCCTAGATCAGGCAGATCCGCTTAGTAGTTTTAGGCATGATTTCTTATTTCCGCAACAAAATGGAAAACCATTTATTTATCTGTGTGGTAATTCTTTAGGATTGCAACCTAAAGCTGTACGTAAGGTAGTTGATGAGCAGTTAAACAACTGGCATAATCTGGCTGTAGAGGGTTGGTTTGAAGGTGATAATCCGTGGATGTTCTATCATAAAGAGCTAAAAAAACTGATGGCACCATTGGTTGGAGCAAGCGCTAAAGAGGTTTGTCCGATGAATACCTTAACGGTTAATTTGCACTTATTGATGGTAAGTTTTTATAAACCCGTTAAAGGTAGATTCAAGATCATCATGGAGGCAGGTGCCTTTACGTCAGACCAATATGCAGTTGAAAGCCAGGTTCGATTTCACGGGTATGATCCTAAAGAAGCGATTATTGAGGTAGCCCCAAGAGTAGGTGAATATACATTAAGAACAGAAGATATTTTAACACAGATTAACGAACATGGCGATGAAGTAGCATTAGTTTTATTTGGAGGGGTAAATTACTTTACCGGGCAATGGTTCGATATGGAAGCCATAACCAAGGCAGGGCATGCTAAAGGGGCTATTGTAGGCTTTGATCTGGCACATGCTGCAGGTAATGTTCCATTAAAATTACACGATTGGGATATCGACTTTGCCTGTTGGTGTTCTTATAAATATCAGAACTCAGGACCAGGTGGAATAAGTGGCATTTTTGTTCATGAAAAGCATTTTACAGATACCACACTGAATCGCTTTGCAGGATGGTGGGGATATCAGGAAGCGCAGCGATTTAAAATGGAAAAGGGCTTTTTGCCAGAAGCAAGTGCAGATGGGTGGCAGGTGAGCTGCACTCAGGTAATGCCTATGGCATTGTATTTTGCCTCATTGCAAATTTTCGAAAAAGCAGGGTTTATTGAGCCATTAAGAGTTAAAAGTAAAACTTTAACTTCTTATTTGTTTTATATTATAGATCAGGTTAATATGGTATTGGGGTTTGAGCAATTTGAAATTATAACCCCTCTAAGTGAAAACGATCGTGGCGCTCAGGTATCTATTATTGCAAAACAGAATGGAAAAGAGATTTTTGAGAAATTAACAGCAAATAATGTTCTGGGCGATTGGAGGGAACCTAATGTAATCAGACTGAGTCCGGTTCCTTTATATAATTCATTTGAAGATGTATTTCGTACGGGCGAACTTTTACTTCAGATTGCTAAAGGTATTATTTAGTACTATTTAAGAGATTTAATATGATAAACTATAATCCAAAAGACTGGTTCACTTTTATCTTTCATGTCCATAAGGCGGATACAATTCGGAAATTGTGGCCACTAATGATTAGCGTAGCCATTTTTTCGGCTATAATCGCCTTTTTAGAACTTAACTATCTGAAACTAGCAGAAACTACCTATGTTAAAAATATAGGAATGATGCACAACCTGCTGGGTTTTGTAATCTCTATGTTATTGGTATTTAGAACCAATACTTCTTACGACAGGTGGTGGGAAGGTAGGAGGCTTCTGGGCGCACTAACCAATGTGAGTCGTAATTTTGCAATAAAGATTAAGTCGTTAAAACTAAAAGAAGAACATGTAGAGTTTTTTGAATATGGAATTCCGAAGTATGCCTTTGCTTTAAAAGAGCATTTGAGGGAAAAACAGTATTTCGGAAAAAACAGTTTCCTTATTGAGGTTGATGGTGGGAAGCACATTCCTAATCAGGTAGCGGCCAGTATTTCATCTAAAGTTTTTGAGTTGCAGGCAGCAGGAACTATCAGTCAGGAGCAGTTAATTATACTTAATGCAGATGTTCAGCAGTTTACTGATATATGTGGTGGCTGTGAGCGAATTAAGAATACACCTATTCCGTATTCTTATAGTGCTTTCATTAAGAAATTCATTTTCATATATGTAATTACTTTGCCATTTGGATGGGTGTTTAGCTTAGGTTACTTTGTGGTTCCTATTGTGCCATTTATACTGTATGTACTGGCCAGTTTGGAGCTCATTGCAGAAGAGATTGAGAACCCTTTTGGATCTGATGCAAATGATTTGCCTGTTGACGAGATTTGTAATAACATTGAAAAGCATGTAGAGCAAATATTGCGATAAGATGGTTAAAATTGCCTGGCATCCTTTATTTGCACATCCTTTACCAGAGGGGCATCGTTTCCCAATGCTTAAGTATGAGTTGATCCCCGAGCAGTTATTACACCAGGGATTTATAACTAGTAAGAACCTTTTTGCTCCTGATAAAGTAAGTGAAGAGGTGATTTTGCTGACGCATAAGGAAGAGTATTGGGAGAAGCTAAGGGATTTGACGCTTCCTGCAAAGGAACAGCGAAGGATTGGGTTTCCTTTAACAGCACAGTTGGTAGAGCGCGAGGTGAGAATTGCCCAGGGAACGATAGATGGTGCCATTTATGCAAAGCAGTTTGGTACAGCTTTTAATGTTGCAGGTGGTACACATCATGCCGGGAGCAATTGGGGCGAGGGGTTTTGTTTGTTGAACGACCAGGCTATCGCGGCCAATTATTTGCTGAATAATGGCTTAGCTAATCGGATCTTAATTGTAGATTTAGATGTTCACCAGGGAAATGGTACAGCAGAGATCTTTTATGGTGAGCCGCGTGTATTTACATTTTCTATGCATGGCGACAAAAATTTCCCATTTAGAAAAGAGCAATCTGATTTAGATATAGCATTGGAGGATGGAATTGAAGACGAATTGTATTTAAGTAAATTAAAATCACATTTGCCCGCGCTGCTAAAACATAAACCTGATTTTGTATTTTACTTATCAGGAGTAGATGTACTTAGAAGCGATAAGTTAGGTAAGCTGGCTTTATCAAAAGCGGCTTGTATGGAAAGAGACAGGATGGTATTGCAGTTTTGTAAAGACAATAATTTACCCGTTCAGGTGAGTATGGGCGGAGGGTATTCGCCAGATATAAAAGATATAGTGGATGCACATTGCAACACATTTAAAGTTGGTATAGATATTTTTGAATAATTATGAAGATTGTTATTGCAGAAAAGCCTTCAGTGGCTCGTGAGTTGGCTAAAGTCTTCGGCGCTACTACAAAAAAAGACGGCTATATAGAGGGTAAGGGATATTCTTTTACCTGGGCATTTGGGCATTTGCTTCAATTGGCTCCTCCTCAAGAGTATGGTTTTATTGGATGGAGGAGGCAACATTTACCAATGCTGCCTAAAAAATTTAAGCTTGGTATTAGAAAAATAAAAACCAAGGATGGGTTGGTGGAAGATCCGGGCGTTAGGAAACAGCTGGACATCATTAAGAAATTGTTTGATGAAGCTACCGAGATTATTGTGGCAACGGATGCCGGGCGGGAAGGTGAGCTTATTTTCCGTTATATCTACTATTTTTTGAAATGTAAAAAACCCTTCAAAAGGCTGTGGATCTCGTCGCAAACTGACGAAGCGATTAAGGAAGGTTTTAGAAATCTAAAGCCGGGAACAGATTATGATACACTTTTTAATTCGGCACATTGCAGATCTGAATCAGATTGGCTGGTAGGAATGAATGCAACCCAGGCACTTAGTATATCGGCAGGAGCGCGGTCGGTGCTCTCATTGGGAAGGGTTCAAACACCTACTTTAGCAATGATCTGCTCCCGCTTTCTGGAAATTAAGCATTTTGTGCCGCAACTATATTATCAGCTTGCCATACAGTTAGACAAGGATGGTCAGCTGTTTAAAGCAATTTCCGTAAATAACTTTGATAAGAAGGAGGAAGCAGAAGAATTGTTCGCAAAAATTGAGGACGTTGCATCTGGTTTTCCAAATGGGGGTAAGATCTTAACTGTAGAAGCAAAACCAAGAAAAGAACCACCTCCCTTATTACATGATTTAAGTAGCTTACAGCAAGAAGCCAACAAACGCAAAGGGTTTACAGCAGATCAGACGCTGAACTTGTTGCAGGGCTTATATGAAAGTAAATTGGTTACTTATCCCCGTACAGGGAGCAGGTATATCGGTGATGATGTTTTTGCTGGTGTTCCTAACCTGATAGATAAGCTGAAGGTGCATAAGGATTTTGGGAAACAGGCCGATTTTCTACAAACGGTACCTTTGAATAAGAGAAGTGTAAATGCAAAGAAGGTAACGGATCACCATGCTATTTTGCCTACAGGAGAATCTCCTTATCAATTGAGTGGCGATAAACAGGCCATTTATGATATGGTAGTTGGCCGGATGCTTGAAGCGTTCCACCAGGAATGCGTAAAAGAAATTACAAAGATAACAATTGAAGCCGGATCAGTTTTTATGGCAAATGGAACAGTAATTCGTTCTGCTGGCTGGAGATCGGTATTTAATGAATCGGATGACGAAAAGAAGGATGAAGAAAATCCATCATTACCGAAAGTAAAGGCAGGCGAAGAGCTTCCCATTGTAAATAAGGCTTTACTTGAGAAGCAAACAAAGCCTAAACCGCTGTATAATGAAGCGTCCTTATTAAAAGCCCTTGAAACCTCAGGAAAAGATATAGAGGATGAAGAATTGAGGTATGCAATGAAAGACAGCGGATTGGGAACTCCCGCTACCAGGGCTGCTATTATTGAAACCTTGATTAACCGTGAATATATTGTCAGGGAAAAAAGAAACCTTGTTCCTACAACTAAAGGCTTAGCGGTTTATGATGTGGTAAAAGATCAGAAAATTGCACAAGCAGAATTAACCGGACAGTGGGAAAAGAGATTGGAGGAAATCCGCTCAGGCGCGTCGGTAGCTGATTTTAAAGCTGAAATTACTGATTATACCAGGACTATTACGAACGAGTTGTTACAATCGGGAATGGGACTGGCAGAAAAGTTCGCAAAAGACGAGAAGCAGGAAGAGAAAGTAAGTTAAGAGATCAGAATTTTTTGTAAGTATATTCGCTTATATTAACCATATGAAAAGAAGATTATGTATTCCATACTGATTTTTATTGCTGTGTTTGTGCTGTTTACAGTTTGGGTGCTTAACTTTCCTATTTTCGGGCGAGTACCTGAAGGTGCTCGCTTAGCGCGTATAAAAAAATTACCTAATTATAGGGATGGTGCACTTGAAAACTTGTCGCCAACCCCTATGAAACCTGATAACGTAAGTTATTGGGATATGATAAAAGGAATGTTACGGGGCAATGTAAATGGGGCTCCTAAAAGTCCGGTACCTACCATTAAACCCGACTTTACACAAGATGCTTCCGAGACTAAAATAACCTGGTTTGGGCATTCTTCTTATCTGGTACAAACAGATGGCCAAAATATATTGGTTGACCCCGTGTTAAGCGAAAGGCCATCTCCATTTTCATTTATCGGGACCAAAAGGTTTTTACGGACAGATTTTTTAAAGGCCGAAGAGTTTCCTGAACTGGATATTGTGTTAATTACTCATGATCATTATGATCATCTGGATTATGAAGCCATTTTAAAATTAAAGGATAAAACAAATCGCTTCATAGTTTCATTAGGTGTAGGATCACATTTGGAGAAGTGGGGAGTGCCTGCTTCAAGGATTACTGAAATGTCATGGGGAGAGGAAATTGTTTTTAATACGCTGAAATTTACTGCGCTTCCTGCCCGTCATTTTACTGGAAGGAAGTTTAAAAGAAATCAGACGGTATGGTCTGCATTTGTTTTACAAACATCAAAAGATAAATTGTATTTAGGGGGCGATTCGGGATATGATACACATTTTAAAGATGCCGGCGAGCAATATGGACCCTTTGATATTGCAATATTGGAATGCGGGCAGTACAATACCTACTGGCCTTTAATACATATGTTCCCTGAGCAAACTGTTAAGGCTGCAATAGATTTGGGTGCAAAGATTCTGCTGCCTGTTCACTGGGGGAAATTTAAATTAGCTATGCACGACTGGAATGATCCGATTATTAGGGTTGTTAATAAGGCAAACGAAGAAAGTTTGAAAATTGCTACTCCATTAATGGGTGAATCTGTAATTTTAAATAAGAATTATCCTTCTAGCAAATGGTGGTTGGCCGATAACTTATAATCTTAAACAATATTGATAAATAGATGTTGTTTATCTGATAGTCATCTATAACTTAAAACAATGAAAACTGATTTTGTAGAAATTTTTCAAACCATTAGGGCATCGCTGCAGCCTTATGCTACTGTGGGTTTTAGTAATAGAGTAAACAGTGAAACTTCCTTTGACCTTTGGAGTGACAAGAATGTAGTGATTGAAGGAAAGCAAAGAAATGAAGTTTTCTTTGCAAGCGTAATTATACAAAAGGGACATGTGGGTTTTTATTATATGCCGGTATACACAGAGCCTGATATGAAAAAGATTTTTGGTCCTGATCTGCTTAAGTTGTTAAATGGTAAATCATGTTTCCATATCAACAAACTGGATGACGCATTGATGTTGCAAATAGAGGAAGCTCTGGCGGCTGGGTTTAAACTTTATAAAGAAAAGGGTTGGGTATAAAACCAGTTTGGCAACAAGATGTAATTACCAGTTTTGGGAATATTGGTATTACCACACATGATATTGAATCGTTAGAATACAAACTGCTAACCATTGGAGCAGGGGAGGTTGTAATTAACCTTATTCCACTTATAAATGCTTATCGCCCTGAAGATCTGATATTGTTGCAAGAGCAATATCAATTGAAAAATATTTCTGTAGTGCATTTATGGGAAGATATATGGGAAACTAGAAAAGCACAGGTAATAGGACGAATCTCTTCTATTCTTGGTCTGAATAAACGTATTCATGCGCGCAAAACTAAGATTATTCAAATTACACAAAAACAGGCCGATGATTTCTTAAATAATAATCATCTGCAGGCATCGGCCAAATCTAATTACAAATTCGGGCTAAGTTTAGATGATCAGATTATTGCAGTTGCTTGTTTTAGTAACCTCAGGTATATGAAAGGACTTAGTCCAGGCTACAGATCTGCTGAGCTAATCAGGTTTGCCAGTTTATCTGGTTATACGGTTATCGGAGGTTTTACCAAGTTATTACAACATTTTATTAAGACCTATAAGCCAGATGACATAATGAGTTATGCGGATAAGGATTGGTCGTTAGGGAAAGCTTACGAGCAATCGGGTTTTAAACTCGCTGATGTTACACCGCCTTTGGAGATTTGGCTGAAGAAAGATACTTTGGTTAGGTACTTTCCTCATAGGTTACCGGCTGAGTTTATCCAAGAGGAGTATTTAGAGATTTATAATACTGGTAATTTAAAATATATTTTATACTTATAATGCATCAAAATCCTTTGTTGATCATTTTGGGGCCAACTGCATCTGGTAAAACCAAGCTCGCTGTGAAATTGGCCGAAGCGCTAAATGGCGAGATAATCAGTGCAGATAGCAGGCAAATCTTTAGGGGTATGGATATTGGTACTGGCAAAGATCTTAGTGAGTATGCTGTGAATGGAAAAATTATTCCATATCATTTGATCGATATTAAACAAGCAGGAGAAAGATATAACGTAAACGAATTTAAAGAGGACTTCTTTGCTATTTTTCAGAAATTAACTGACCAAAATGTACTTCCTATACTTTGTGGTGGTACAGGGATGTATGTTCACAGTATTCTTCAAAATCATGAATACACCGCTATACCAGTAAATAGTGAACTGAGGGACACCTTAAAAGAACTGAACAATGAGTTATTAAGGAACAAGTTGTCTGCTTATCCATCCGAATTTACAAAACAGGCAGATCAATCATCCCATAAAAGAATGATCAGGGCAATTGAGATTGCAGAATACCTGATACATAACGATTTGCAATCAATTGAAAGACCTGGAATTGATCCACTGGTGATTGGTTTGACATCGGATGTTGAGTTGCGGAGACAGAAAGTGATCAATCGTCTTGAGCTTAGGTTTAATGAAGGTATGATAGATGAAGTGAAAGGGTTAATTGCTGAAGGAGTTACTAAAGAAGATCTTGTTTTTTATGGCCTGGAGTATAAATTTATTGCAGCTTATCTTTTCGATGAGCTTAGCTATTCGGAATTAAAAGAAAGACTTGCTATAGCGATTTGCCAATTTGCAAAACGCCAAATGACCTTTTTTAGGAAGATGGAGAAGGATGGTGTTAAAATAAACTGGTTTAATACAGAGTTAAATCCGGATGAGTTACTTGATGGTGTTCTAAGTATTTATAAATTGAAATATAAGGATCGTAGTTAAGCTATGTGATATAATTGTTAGTGTTATTTAAAAGTTGTTATTCGTATAATAATATATTTCTTTTCAATGTATGGCATGCAATTTGTAAATGATCAGGTGTATAGCAAAAAAACTATGCATTAAATTTAAATAAACGATCAAATGAAAAATTCTACAAAATTCTTTGCGACTGCAGTAGCTGCAGTGGCGTTATTTTTTACCACTAATGCCAGTGCTCAAAAACTAGGTATTGGAGTGAACCTGGGTGTTCCAACGAACGATGGTTATAGTTTTGCTTTAGGGGCTGATGCCAGACTTCAGTTTGACGTATCGAAACAAATATCTATTCCTGTAACTACAGGTTATACTCATTTTCTTGGAAAAGAAGTGGCAGGAGTTGATGTGCCTGATTTTGGTTATATTCCACTAAAAGCTGGTGTGAAAATATTCTTTGATGAAACAGGTTCAGGTCTTTACGGTTTAGGTGAACTGGGAGCTGCTTTCGGAGTTACCAATGGTTCAGGAACTTCGTTTCTTTATTCACCTGCATTAGGTTATTCATGGAGCAACGGTTTGGATTTGGGAGTGAAATATGAAGGACTTTCAAAAGGAGGAGGAAATTTAGGACAAGTAGCTTTACGTGTAGCTTACGGGTTCAAGTTATAATGCTGAAATTGAATATTTTATTTAAAGCCTCTGAATTTTTCAGGGGCTTTTTTAGTTATTTAAATATAAAATAGGTATTTTAACCAAAAAACAATGCAATGGAGCTATTTTAGGCCTGTACAAGCATGATTTTGCTATTTTAGAGCTACAATAGATTCATAGATTCATAAAAATATAGATAAAGTATGAAAAAATATCTTGCGGCCGGAGTGCTTTTAATGGCTCTGTCTTGTACAAATACAGATAAAAAAAATACGCAAGCCTCAACAGATAGTATATCTGAAAGTAAGGTAGCTACTACTGCTGTTGTTGAATTAACCGATAGTAAAGTTCAAAATATTTATGATGGTTATATCTATTTAAAAGATGCTTTAGTAGAATCAAAGTTTGAAGATGCCCAAAAAGCTGCAACACAATTAAAGACCAGCCTTACTAATTTTCCAGGTTGTGAGAATACGGCTATAATTGCAGAAAAAATAGCTTCGGCCAAAGACATAGCCTCGCAAAGAAAAGAATTTACTTATTTGAGCTCAGATGTAATTGCGATGTTTAAACACGCAGATTTGAAAAAAGGCTCTATTTATGTTCAACATTGCCCTATGGCCAATAAAGGAGAGGGCGGGGATTGGCTGGCTTCCGAAAAACAGATTCAGAACCCTTATTATGGAGATGAAATGATGGATTGCGGCGCAGTTTTGGAAGAGATCAAACCCAGTAAGTAGTTGTTAATCTTACTTGATTTTGACCCACATTTAATAATTATTTAACAGCTTTGTTATAGTTGATTTAATGCTAATAGAAAAGGATTAGTTAGTTTTGTTTATTATAAATTTAAGATATATATATGTCAGATATTGCAGAAATTAAGATTGATGGGAAGATATACGAATTCCCAGTTATAACAGGTTCCGAAGGAGAGAAGGCCATAGATATTTCCAAACTTAGAGACTTAACAGGTCATATTACTTTAGATTTTGGCTATAAAAACACTGGGTCAACAAAAAGTGCCATCACTTTTCTTGATGGTGAAAAGGGAGTTCTAAAATATCGTGGTTATCCAATTGAAGAATTAGCGGAAAAGTCAACATTTCTTGAGGTAGCATATTTACTTATATATGGAGATTTACCTAAACAAAACGAACTGAACGATTTTCAGGCTCAAATTAGCAGACATACGCTAATTCATGAAGATATGAAGAAGTTCCTTGATGGATACCCTTCAAAATCTCATCCAATGGCGCAATTATCTTCATTGGTTTGTTCATTATCAACATTTTATCCTGAATCGTTAAATGCAAATTCATCAGCAGAAACGATGGATTTAACAATGATTAAGTTGTTGGCTAAATTTCCTACAATTGTATCTTTCATTTATAAAAAATCATTAGGTCACCCACTTATTTATCCTAAAAATAAGTTCGATTACGTTAGTAATTTCTTAAACATGATCTTTGGGCAACGCACCGAAGAAATAGAAATAGACCCTGTAGTAGTCAGTGCAATGAACACATTGCTTATTCTTCATGCTGATCATGAGCAAAATTGTTCTGCATCAACTGTAAGAATGGTAGGTTCTTCTGATTGTAATTTATATGCTTCGGTATCTGCAGGTATTGATGCCCTATGGGGGCCATTACATGGTGGAGCTAACCAAGCTGTAATTGAGATGCTGGAGCGTATTAAAGAAGATGGTGGAGATACCGAAAAATGGATCAACAAAGCAAAAGATAAGAATGATCCTTTCCGTATGATGGGTTTTGGACATAGGGTTTACAAAAACTTTGATCCAAGAGCTAAAATCATTAAAAAGGCATGTGACGATATTTTAGAGAAATTAGGTATTGATGATCCTGTTTTAGAAATTGCTAAGAAACTAGAAGAAGCAGCATTAAGTGATCCGTACTTCGTTGAGCGTAAGCTTTATCCTAATGTTGATTTCTATTCAGGTATAATTTACAGAGCACTTGGTTTCCCAACGGATATGTTTACAGTTCTTTTTGCTTTGGGCCGTTTACCAGGATGGATTGCTCAGTGGAAAGAAATGCACGAAAATAAAGAGCCTATTGGCCGTCCACGTCAAATATATGTAGGTCATACAAATAGAGAATTTGTTGCTATAGAAAAAAGAAAATAGATTAAACATATATCTTAAATAAAAAAGCCTTAGCTGTTCAGCTAAGGCTTTTTTATTTATACAAAGTAATATATGAATCGCTCAATTACCCATTCAGAAATGAAAGCTGCCATCATATACAAGAAGCAGAGTGTTATCATTTTCTTAATGGTCACCTTTCTGGAACGCTGGTAGAATACAGTTAAAGCTTTATAGAGATACCAGATAATCCCAATAATTACTGCCCACTTGATGAGATCACTTATTGAGGATCCCGTACCGAATAAATCCCTCCTCAAAGGAACTGTAACTATTTGGGTAATAAAAAAAGCAGTTGTTCCGTGTATAGTAAATATAAGGTGATCTAGATAATAGATGTGGTTTCTTCTGAAATTCCACATAATAAATAAAGCTAGTAAAGGCATCAATAGGAAGTATTGTTTTGGCCTGTAATGTTCAAGTTCTTCTTTTACGGACCAATTACCTGATGCCGATTTTTGGTTTATAGCAATTTCACGTTTCTTAAAAATTCTATCGATCCATGAATCACGATCTGCTTCATTTAGCTTTTGCTGTCTTAGCAAGTATGAACTATAAGTACTGTCTTGTTTAATAATGTGTGATTTCTCATAAGACTCTAACACATCGTCGTATTCATTGGTCTTTAAACTATCTACTATATGTTTAAGTTCAGTAATTTTCTTTTCCTGATCTGAGAAACTAAGTGATTTAAATTCGGCTAAGTCGAGCTTTCTTTGCACATATGTTGCCGATTTTCCAATAAAAGAATCATCCTCAAAATCTCCATCCTCCAGGGTTTTTTTTAGTGCTTCTGTTTTTGATTTTGCTGAATCCTTACTTGCAGAAGAATGAAACTCTACTGCTTCGGCTTTGTGTTCCAATTTATTTGGAACTACAATGAAATAAACAATAGAAACAAAGATATACATACTAACCGGATTGATATATCTGGCCCTTTTACCAGCTAAATAATCCAGTGTAACTTCTCCCGGTTTTGTAAGTAAGGGTGATAAAGTTTGAAAAAACTTATTGTCGAAGTGGAAATAATGAGCTATACTGTGACTTATGAACTGCCAGAAATTTTCTTTAAGCTCCAGGTTAGCCTGTCCACAATTACTGCAATAATGTTTTTCTACATTCTGCCCGCAATTCAGGCAATTATGTTCTTTTCTATATTTACCAGTCGACATAAATCTATTAAAAACGGTTACTAAAAAATCCTAAAACAATTGACTTAGTGGCTCATTGCTTTTATAGCTGATTCCTCTGCACGGTTATGTTTATACTTGAAAATAAAAGGAAAAATAACAGCAAGTACTAAGGCATATGATGCAAAAGTAATCCAGATTCCCTGCCAATCCTTACTATGGTCGGCATAAGTAAAAAACTTATCAATAATTAACCCGCTTGTGAAACTTCCAAAAAGTGCTCCAAAACCGTTTACCATCATCATGAATAAACCCTGTGCGCTGCCTCTTATTGAGGCATCAATTTGAGTTTCCATAAATAAGGAACCCGAGATATTGAAAAAGTCGAAAGCCATACCGTAAACAATACAAGATAGGATGATCATCCATAAACCTCCTGCCGGATCAGCAAAAGCGAAAAGACCAAATCTTAGCACCCATGCAAGCATACTTAGCAACATCACATACTTAATTCCAAATTTCCTTAAGAAGAAAGGTATTGCAAGAATAAATAGTGTTTCAGATATCTGGGAAATGGACATTATAATTGCAGGGTATTTAACAGCAAGTAGGTTTTCGTACTCCGGGATATTTTTAAAGTCGTGCAAATAGGTATCGCCGTAGGCATTTGTAAGCTGTAGAGCTGCCCCTAAAAACATAGAGAAAAAGAAAAATACCGCAAATTTCTTTTGCTTAAATAATGTAAATGCCCTTAAACCCAGCGCATCAACAAATGACTTCGAATCAATTCTGTTCGCAAGGGGAGGGCATTTAGGTAATGTAAAGGCATAAATACCTAAAGCCAGTGAAACAGCCGAAGCAATATAAAATTGATTAGAGGATGCCTCGTTTCCTGAAAGACTTACAACCCATAAAGCGGCAATAAATCCAATAGTTCCCCAAATCCTGATAGGTGGATAATCTTTTACAACATCTTTCTGAGCACTTTTTAATGCTGAATAAGCTACTGTAATAGACAAAGATAGCGTTGGCATGTAAAAGAACATGTTTACTAATATAACCCAGAAAAAGGTAGTGGGATTGTCTACAAGAGGCAAAGAGAAAAGGCTAACTGCTCCAAGGATGTGTAAAATTCCGTATAGTTTCTCTGCATTAATAAAACGATCGGAAATGATACCCATAAGAGCGGGCATAAAAATAGCCGAAATACCCATGGTAGAGAAGATTGCTCCAAACTCTGAGCCAGACCATCTTTTATTTTGAAACCAATAAACTCCGATAGTAATGAGCCAGGAACCCCATATAAAGAATTGTAAAAAATTCATTAGAGTTAAGCGAAACTTAACATTCATAAATAATAGTTTAGTTGGTTTTTTAAAGTAATGGCTGAATATAGAACTATTTTAAAATTGTTAAGCTGAATTTCTTTTATTTATTTCATCACGAATTCTGGCAGCCTTCTCATAAGCTTCTTCAGTAATCGCATCCTGAAGTTTTTGCTGGAGTTCTTCCATACTCAAAGCTTTGTAGTTAGTGCCTGGAATTGAAGTGCTGATATCTTCTGAGCCCTGTTCTTTTGGAATGCTATCTATATTTTCAAGAAATAGGAAATCATTTCCCTCAATTACAATTCCTGCTGAAGATAAAATGAATTCATAGGTATAGATAGCGGCATTAAAACGAACAGCCAAAGCTATCGCGTCTGAAGTCCGGGCATCTATTTCATGAGTGGTTTCACCATCGGTACAGATCAATTTTGCAAAAAAGACACCTTCTACCAAGTTATAAATCAAAACTTCCTGTATTTCAATGTTATAAGTTTGGGCAAATGTTTTGAACAGGTCATGAGTTAATGGCCTGCTTGGCGTCATTTTTTCAATTTCTATGGCAATAGCCTGTGCCTCAAAGGCGCCAATAATTATAGGCAAACGTCTTCTTCCGTTTACTTCGCCAAGAACCAGGGCATATGCTCCTGATTGGGTTTGGCTATAGGATAAACCAACAATATCGAGTTTTACTTTTTTCATATTAAATAATATCCGGCAAATGCAGATTGCCCTTGCCGGATATTTAATTAACCTTTATGTGCTTTTAATGCTTCTATTAATTTTGGGACAACTTCAAATGCGTCGCCAACAATTCCGTAGTCGGCTACTTTAAAGAAAGGTGCCTCAGGGTCTTTGTTAATTACAACAATAACTTTAGATGAACTAACACCGGCCAAATGCTGTATTGCACCTGAAATACCTATTGCAATATATAAGTTCGGACTGATGGCGATACCTGTCTGACCAACGTGTTCAGAGTGAGGTCTCCAGTCAGCATCAGAAACCGGTTTAGAACAAGCAGTTGCTGCACCAAGAAGATCAGCTAGTTCTTCAATCATACCCCAGTTTTCAGGACCTTTTAACCCTCTTCCCGCCGATACAACAAGTTCTGCATCAGGTAAGGAAACCTTATTGGTTGCTCTTACTATTTCTTTAACGATAGCAGTAAGATCAGTTGCTTTAACTTCCGGATTAAATGCCTCAACGGCTGCATCAACTGCTGATTCTTTAACGCCAAACGCATTTGGATTTAAAGCTATAATTTTAACCGCTGAAGTTAATTCTGTAATTGCAAAAGCTTTACCTGAGAAAGCAGTCTTTTTTACAAGAAACTTACCACCGTCTAATTGAGGTAGTTCTACAGCCCCATCTACTAATCCGGCTTTAAGTTTAACAGCCACACGAGGAGCCAGGCCTTTTCCTGAGAAAGAGTTTGACAACACAACTACGTCTGCATTTTCTTTTTTTGCTGCTTCAGCAATAATTGAGGCATATGCCTGATTTACGAAATTCTTGAGCTGATCATTAGAAACATTTAAAACTTTAGAAGCTCCGTATTTACCTAATGCTTTAAGTTCACTTTCATCAACATTACCAATAGATATAGCGGTTAAACCGCCACCTTGTTTATCTGCAATGGCTTTTGCATAAGATACTGCCTCGAAAACAGATTTCTTAAATTTGCCATCTACTTGTTCTACATATACTAAAACTGACATACGATCTTTATTAAATAATTTTTAAACTCTGAAATAGAACTTCAGTTAGATAACTTTAGCCTCCTGATGTAATAAGTCGATTAATTTAGCGGTCTCTTCAGCAGGAACCAGCTTAACTGCACCACGTGGAGGAGGGGTTTCAAATTGCTGCACTTTAGCAACCTGCTCAATTTCTTTAGCTTCAACAACTACAAGAGGTTTAGTTCTAGCAGACATAATTCCTCTCATGTTAGGTATTTTAGGTTCTGCAGTTCCTTCTGCACAACTTGCAATAAACCTGCCAGTTACAGAAACAACTTCTTTACCACCTTCAATTTCGCGGTCAATTGTTGCTGTTGTTCCATCGTAATCTAATTTTTTAATGATAGAGATAGACGGGATGTCAAGGAATTCGCCAATCATTGCAGCAACCTGAGACCCATTATAGTCTATAGATTCGCGACCGCAAAGGATCATATCAAATTCAGTAGTTTTAGCGTATTCTGCTATCTGATAAGCTGTAAAATAAGCGTCTCTCGGAGTAGCGTTAATTCTGACTGCGTCATCAGCGCCAATAGCAAGTGCTTTTCTTATGGTCGGTTCTGTCTGGCTTTCTCCAACATTTATTACGGTTACCGTTCCTTTACCACTCTCACAAAGTTCAATAGCTCTTGATAAGGCAATCTCATCATAAGGGTTAACAATAAATTGTACACCTGCGGTATTGAATTGTGTATTATCGTTAGTAAAAGTTATTTTTGTTGTTGTGTCGGGCACATTACTGATACAAACTAATATTTTCATATGTATAAATTTGTTTTAAAGGTAATGAAGCTGTTTTAGCTTAAATTGTCTTTTTGCAAATCTAATTAAAAAAGCAGGGATTAAAAATGCAAAGTACCCGATTAACCAAACTATTAAACTTTTTAGAGAGCGAACCTAATGATCCTTTCGTTTTGTATGCCCTTGCAACAGAATATAATTCAGCAAATGACTTTGAAAAAGCATTTGAATACTATCTGAAACTAGTTGCTGAGCATCCTGATTATGTTGGGACTTATTATCATCTTGGAAAGTTGTATGAAAAAACGGGGAAAACTGAAGAGGGAATAAAAATATATCAAAAAGGTATGCTTGCAGCCAAAAATAAAAGGGATATGCATGCTTTTTCTGAGTTACAAGGCGCGTATAATTCTGCAGCAGGTTTAGATTATGAAGATGATTAATTACTAACAGATTGAGCAGTAAGAAGCAACTTTTGTTTATCAGAAATGTGATGCTGTTCACGTTTACTGCTTTTGGGGGTGCGCAAGCGCATCTGGCTTTATTGCTTAAGTATTTTGTAAAGGATGCCAAATACATCACAGAAGAAGAATTGCTGGAGCTGAATGCCTTGGCGCAGGTATTGCCAGGACCCGCATCAACTCAAACGCTTGTTGGCATTGCATATAAAGTAGGAGGGTTAAAACTTTCTTTAATAACATTTTTAATCTGGATTTTTCCCTCTGCTGCTGTTATGACTTTTGCAGCCATTAGCTATGCAAAGGTTGATCACAAAGAAAAGTTTGTAGAGATATTGGAATATATACAACCGATAGCTTTGGGTATTGTTGCTTTTGGGGCATATAATCTTTCAAGAAGGGTGCTGGTTTCGCAGTTGTCTGTATTTCTGGCTATTTCAGCTATAATTTCTACCCTTGTATTGAGGAATGCCTATGTATTTCCTATTGCAATTTTAATAGGAGGTATGATTTCATCTGCTTTAGATGCTCCAAAAGAGGAAAGTGAGATTCGAGTAAAGCTATTCTCAAATATAAATCCCAAAAAACTGATCTATTTTGTAGGGGTATTATTATTTCTGGCCTTATTAGGGGCCATTATTAACCGTACTTCGCCTTTTAGCTTGCCTATCAGGTTGTTCGAGAACTTTTACCGCAATGGTATCTTTATTTTTGGTGGTGGACAAGTGCTGGTCCCACTTATGTTTACTGAATTTGTGCAAATGAAGCATTACCTTCATTCTTCAGGGTTTCTATCTGGCTTTGCATTGCAACAAGCCTTACCGGGTCCTACATTCTCATTTACAAGCTATGTTGGCGCACTAAGTATGAGAAACTTTGGTTATGGAGTAACTGGCCAGATAACGGGAGGGATAGTAGCCGTTTTAGGTATCAATTTGCCTGGATTGATTTTGGTGTTATTTATTGTTCCCTTTTGGGAAGATCTTAAAAAGATAGCACGTATTAAATATTCGTTATCCGGGATAAATGCTGTAAGCGTGGGTTTTATTATTGCTGCATTTATTCTCCTTGTAAAGCCAATTGGTATGGACTTTACAGCAATAACGGTTTTAATAGTAACATTTCTTATTCTGAATTTCACTAAAATAAGCCCGCCTTTTATTGTTTTGGGTGGTATATTGTTAGGCTACTTTTTATAGCTCCATTGGCTGATTAGAACGGAGCATCTTCATCATGCATGTCATCCATGCGCGATGGTTTAATGATTACATTTCCGGTGGGTCTGTCAAAATCTTGCGAAGGATGCATACCTGCACCAGGACTGTCCATAGAGAATGAAGTAGGTGCAGAGAAGCTTTCTTCCAAATCCGCAAATTTCACATACTTACCAATAAAGCGTAGCGGTACAATTCCGGTTTCACCGTTACGGTGTTTTGCAATAATTACCTCACCAATACCAGCTTGGGAGCGTCCCTGCTCATCTTCGGTAATACCATAATATTCTGGTCTGTATAAGAATAGTACCATATCCGCATCCTGCTCGATAGATCCAGATTCACGTAAATCCGATAGCATTGGTCGTTTTCCGTTAACACCAGGTCTGCTCTCTACGGCACGACTTAACTGCGATAGTGCAAGTACAGGTACATTTAGTTCTTTGGCAACAGATTTAAGCGCTCTTGATATACTACCAATTTCCTGCTCCCTGTTACCACCGCCGCTTTGTCCTTCTCCCTTACCATGCATCAACTGCAAATAATCGATGATGATTAATTGCAGGTCATATTGAGATTTAAGCCTTCTGCATTTTGCTCTGAATTCAAAGATGTTAAGGGCAGGGGTATCGTCTATTAATAGTGGAGCCTCTGTTAAGGTTCCTATTTTACTATGTAGCTGTTGCCATTCCCATTCTGCCAGATTTCCTTTTCTGATTTTTTCCTGCTCAATCTCGGTTTCTCCTGAAATCAAACGATTTACCAATTGAACAGACGACATCTCTAATGAGAACACTACAACGGGTCTTTTAAATTCTACAGCTGCATTACGTGCACAGGTTAGAACGAATGCTGTTTTACCCATCGCCGGACGAGCTGCAATGATTACTAAATCTGAAGGTTGCCATCCACCTGTAATACGATCAAGATCAGTAAAGCCGGATGGAACACCTGTTAACCCATCGCTTTTACCACGAAGCGCTTCTAAGGTGGCTAAAGATTGTTTTACAATCTCATCCATCTTTTGTGTATCTCTTCTTAAATTGTTCTGAGCAATATCAAATAAGTTCTTTTCTGCATGATCCAGCAAATCGAATATATCTGTGGTGTCCTCGTACGCATTCTGAATAATCTCTGAAGAGATCCTGATCAATTCCCGCTGAATATATTTTTGGGAAATGATACGGGCATGGAATTCTATGTTCGCTGCTGAAGCTACTCTATTTGTCAGGTTAGTGATATAATAAGCGCCCCCAATCATTTCTAATTGTCCGAGCGTTCTCAATTCAGAGGTAACGGTTAAAATATCTACTGGTTTGGATTTCTGAAAAAGCCCCTGAATTGCTTCAAAGATTTTTTTATGCCCTTCATGATAAAATACTTCGGGTTTTAGAATGTCAATTACGGTAGATAGGGCATCTTTTTCGAGCATTAATGCACCAAGGACAGCTTCTTCAAGGTCAATTGCCTGAGGCGGGATCTTTCCCATCGTGGTCATAGAATTACTTAATCTATTTTTCCGCGCTGTAAAGTTTGCCTTGTCTTGTCCTTGTGTTCCGTTATCGCTGCTCATGAATACAAAAATAGACAAAAATTAGGTCTCTTCTTAAAATCTTTATGAACATTCCCACAACTTAAATTCATTCGTCTTAACATGACTTTCGTGAATTCGAACAATTTCCTAACAGCAAGATGTTGATAAGCAAAACACTCGCACTTAAAAATTAGGTTAAATTAATCGCAATTTTTGAGCTATTTTTGCGCTTCAATTTAAAGGAAATGGAAAACTCAAGAAGGTCTGCCAGACCTAAAGAAAATAATGAGTTCGTATTTGGTATACGTGCAGTAATAGAGGCTATTAAGGCTGGTAAAGATATAGAGAGTATTTACATACAACGTAGTTTAACTGGCGAAATTATCTTGGAGTTAAAACAGCTGTTAAAGGAGGTTGATGCGCCGGTGCATAATGTTCCGGTAGAGAAATTGAACCGGATGACCCAAAAGAATCATCAGGGAGTAATTGCTGTAATTTCATCCATTACCTTTCAAAAAATTGAAGATATCATCCCATTAGTTTACGAAAAGGGAGAAACACCTTTAGTTTTGATTCTTGATGGAATTACGGATGTAAGAAATATGGGTGCAATAGCCAGAACTGCTGCCTGTGCAGGAGTACATGCTATAATTGTGCCTACTAAAAATTCTGCACAGATCAACGCTGATGCCATTAAGACTTCGGCAGGAGCTTTGTTTAGTATACCGGTATGCAGACATCCAAATCTTCAAAAAACGGCATTGTTTTTACAGGAATGCGGTTTACAGATTGTTGCTTGTACTGAAAAGACCAATGATTTAATATACGCTCCGGATTATACAGCCCCAACAGCCATCGTTATGGGAGCAGAGGATGAAGGTATTTCGAACGAAATTATGAGAATGGCCAACCACCTGGCTAAAATCCCAATGCTTGGCGAAATCAGTTCATTAAACGTATCTGTTTCTGCAGGTATTATCCTGTACGAAGCGATAAGACAACGTTCGTAATAGTTGGAATGATAAGTTTAACTTATCATTCCTCAAATAAATATCCGCTATAGGCAAGTCCTTTAGCTACACTAATAAAATTATCTCCCGAATGCACTGGTGTATTTGGGAATTTTGTTTTAAAGAGGTCCTTGATTGCAGCAACCATAGATGTACCTCCAGTAAGGAAAAGGCTATCGATATCATTTACAGCGATCTGATGATTTAATAGAAAATCATCTAAGTAAGCACTTATCTTTTTAACATCTTTTTGAATAATGCCATTATACTGATCAATGGATACTTCATCGTTAATTTCAATATCCATTTTTGAATACTGAAACTGCGAAACAGGAAGTGACGATAATTCCACTTTTGTTTTTTCAACTGATTGAAAAAGAGAATATCCTAGATTATTGTCGGTAAGTGTAATCAGATTTTTGAATTTTCTATCCTGCTTAGAGTAATGATAATAGTTTTGAAGATCATTTTTAATCTTAATTCCATTAAAAAAGTTCATTTGTTCCCAGGAGCATATATTCGCAAATAAAGAAACCGGGACTGTAAGCATTTTTCCTGGTGCAGCTTCGTATAGCGTGTGTTTTCCAAAATGAGGTGTTCCTTTGTCCCACATAAATGCAGAATCAAAGCTGTCGCCCCCAATATAAATACCCCCAGTTGCAATTATATCCTTTCTTCTATCTTTACTACCAACCTTCGCCGGGTCAAGCTCCAGATAGGTAAAATCAGTTGTTCCACCACCTAAATCCGCTACAAGTACTTTTTCCTTTTTAGATATTGTCTTTTCATATGCAAAAGCAGCACCTATGGGTTCAAACTGGAATCTTACTTCTTCAAAACCGGCGTTTTCTGCTGCTTTGTTAAGTCTTTTTTGTGCAAGTGCATCTTTTGTGGTATTGTCATCGTCAAAAAAGACAGGGCGACCGATAATGGCCTTTTTACAATCATAACCAATAACCTCATCGGCTTTGTCCTTTAATTCCTTTAATATCAGGGTAACAAGGTCTGAGGCGTTAAATTTTTTGTTATGAATTCTGGTTTCTATAAAACTGCTTCTTGGAAGAATACGTTTTATAGATTTCATGAATCTCCCTTTCATTCCATCCTTTATGTATTGAGCTATAGCCTGGTCGCCCACCACATATTTTAAGGGCTCTGTAGTACTTTGCTCGCTTTGGAAATAGAGTATTGAAGGAACAATAATTGTTTTTATGATTTCCTTTTTCTCTTCATCAAAAATTGATAGGGCTGAATTGGTTGTGCCGAAATCAATTCCATATAAAAATTTAGACATTGCAACAGTAAAATTGGACGTAAATAAAACGACACATCCGGATTAAGGTCTGGCCCGATCCGGATGTGTTAAAAGATAATTAAATGGGGTTAAATATATTTTGTGCCGAATTTCGATTTTACATCAGCAACAATTTGTTTTATGCTTTGTTCAGATGATCTAGGGCAAATTAATAGTGTATTGTTTGATTCTACAACGATGTAATCATGTAAATCCTGCAAAATCACCAATTTGTTCTTTGGTACATTTACCATGCAGTTCGATGAGTTAAACATCATTACCTTTTCTGAAGGAATTACCGCATTGCCAACATAATCATGCTCAGCAATATCATAGATAGAGGCCCAGGTTCCAAGATCCGACCAGCCAAAATCAGCAGGTAATACATAAACATTATCTGCCTTTTCCATAATCCCGAAGTCAATAGAAATATTAGTACACTGTAAATATGCATTTCCAATAAATTCGACTTCGCTAGCTGTATTATATAAATCATTTCCCTGATGAAATATCTCGTACATATCAGGTAAATGCTTAGAGAAAGCATTGTTAATTGATTTTGCAGACCATATAAAAATCCCGGCATTCCATAAGAAGTCGCCGCTTTGTACAAAAGATTTGGCCAAATCTAAATTAGGCTTTTCAGTAAAGATTTTTACTTTGTGGATTTGCTCATCAGTTTTTAATGAACTCTCGGTGTATTGTATATAACCATAGCCTGTATCAGGTCTGCTGGGTTTTATGCCTAAAGTGATCAGACAATCATTTTCAGATGCCGCTTTTAAGGATTGCTCAATTGCCGCGATAAAAGCATCCTGATTGGTAATGGTATGGTCAGAAGGTGCTACTACGATAGTTGCATCTGGGTTAATCTGAGCAATTTTCATCGATCCATAAGAAACACAAGGAGCTGTATTTCTCATTATAGGTTCTGCCAGAATTTGATTCTCATTCAAATCAGGTAGCTGCTCTTTTATGATATGAGTATATATCTCGTTAGTTACTACAAATATATTTTCTGGAGGACAAATCTTTAAAAAACGATCGTAAGTACTCTGTATAAGTGTTTTTCCAACACCAAAAAAATCAATAAACTGTTTAGGATATTCTGTTCTGCTCACTGGCCAAAAACGGCTTCCAACGCCGCCAGCCATTATTAAGGCGTAATTATTATTATTCATATCTGATATTACAGTCTCTTTAAATTATACCTTCCTGTAAAAGGTCGTGAAAATGTATCATGCCAAAATAGGTTCCATTGTCGGTAACCAGTAGTTGCGTAATGTTGTTTTCTTTTATCATATCCAAAGCAGTCATTGCTAAAACCTCTTTGTCTACTTTTTTTGGATTGGGGTTCATTAAGTCGCTCGCTTTAATATCGGCTAAATTAGAATGTTTTTCCAGCATTCTACGAATATCTCCATCAGTAATTATCCCCAAAATAACATTGCTTTCAATAACAACAACAGCACCCAAACGGTTTTGACTAATTTCGATTATGACATCTTTAACTGATGCCGAAGGATGAATAGTGGGTTTCTCGTTCTTCAGGGCAATATCTCCGGCTTTTAAATAAAGTTTTTTACCTAGTGCTCCACCTGGATGGAAGCGGGCAAAATCGCCTTCATTAAAATTGCGTGCGTTTAACAAAGCAATAGCCAAAGCATCGCCCATAGCTAGCTGGGCAGTGGTACTGGTAGTAGGGGCCAGGTTATGCGGGCATGCTTCTTTTTCAACAAAGGTGTTCAATATAAAATCGGCCTGCAAAGCCAAATCAGAATTTAACTGACCAACCATACCAATCATAATGTTGCCGGCTTGTTTAAGTAATGGTGTCAACACCTTTATTTCAGGAGTATTTCCACTCTTGGAAATACAGATTACAATGTCGTTTTTTTGGATCATTCCGAGGTCTCCATGCACAGCATCTGCTGCATGCATAAATATGGCCGGAGTACCAGTTGAATTAAAAGTTGCTACAATCTTTTGCGCAATAATGGCGCTTTTTCCAATTCCGGTTACAATTACACGACCCTCACTTTCAATAATTAGGTCAATAATCTTAACAAAATCGTCATTTATGTTTTCAATTAAGCCTAAAATAGCCTGAGCTTCTAACTGTAAAGTGCTAACAGCGTCGTCGATAATAGATTTTTTACTTTTCAAACAGAATTATTTAGTATATTGATGCTTTGAATTTGTGCAAAATTATGTTATTTTGAAGTAAAAATAGCACTGAATATTTTATACACGAAATGGATGTGAAAAAGTCGTTGTTTGACAACTTACAAACCTTTTTTGGTTTTGATAATTTTAAAGGTGATCAGGAGTCTATCATCACCAATATTCTTGAAAAAAGAAATACGTTTGTTATAATGCCTACAGGTGGGGGGAAGTCCATTTGCTACCAGTTGCCAGCTTTGATGGAAGAAGGAACTGCTATAGTGATATCGCCATTAATTGCACTGATGAAAAATCAGGTAGATCAACTAAGGGCATTTGGAGGAAGTGATAGTATAGCGCACTTTTTAAATTCTTCTTTAAATAAAACCGAAATTACTCAAGTTAAAAGTGATTTATTAAGCGGACAAACAAAATTGTTATATGTTGCTCCCGAATCACTTTCTAAGCAAGACAATATAGATTTCTTAAAATTGATTAAGATTTCTTTTGTGGCGGTTGATGAAGCCCACTGTATTTCCGAGTGGGGCCATGATTTTAGACCTGAATACAGGAAAATCAGGCAAGTGATACAAGGTCTGGGCGAAGATATTCCAATTATAGCCTTAACTGCAACTGCAACACCTAAGGTTCAGCAGGATATCATCAAGAATCTTCAAATGTCTGATGCGACCTTGTTTAAATCATCATTTAACAGGCCCAACTTATTTTATGAGATCAGGCCCAAGAGGGATGTCATTAAAGAAATCATCAGGTACATAAAATACAATACCGGTAAATCGGGGATTATTTATTGCCTTAGCCGTAAAAAGGTTGAAGAGGTTGCAGAAACCCTAAATCTGAACGGCATTAAAGCCCTACCATATCATGCAGGCTTAGAACCAAAGGTTAGAGCCGATACTCAGGATAGATTCCTTATGGAGGATGTAGAGGTTATTGTAGCCACTATCGCCTTTGGTATGGGAATCGATAAACCGGATGTGCGTTTTGTAATTCACCATGATATCCCTAAAAGTATGGAAGGTTATTACCAGGAGACTGGGAGGGCCGGACGCGATGGAGGAGAGGGAATTTGTATTGCTTTCTACGCTCAAAAGGATGTAGACAAGCTGGCCAAGTTTATGAAAGATAAACCGGTATCTGAACGCGAAATAGGTACTCAGATATTAAAGGAGGTTATTGATTATGCTGAATCCGGCGTATGCCGAAGAAAGCAGATCCTTCATTACTTTGGAGAGAACTTTAATGAGACCGGTTGTAATTGCATGTGTGATAACTGTAAGAAACCGAAAAAACTATTCGAAGCAGAAGAATCTTTGATGGTTCTGTTAAAGCTGATTAAAAAAATAGGAGAGAAGTTTGATGATGCCCACATCCTAAGCGTTATTTTAGGTAATGAAACTGCTCAGACAATTGCTTATGAACACAGTAAGCTTCCTGAATTTGGTTTAGGAGTTGTTGAGGGAGAGAATCATTGGAAATCACTTATCAGGCAAGCGGTATTAAATAATTTCTTATCTAAAGACATAGACAATTACGGTTTACTTGGGTTAACCAACGGCGGATTAAGCTTTATTGAAAATCCATATGCACTTAAGTTTGTCCTAAATGAGCCAATTGAAAGTGCAGCTGATGATGACGAAGATGATGTTAAGCATGGCAGCGGAGCGGTAGATGCTCAGTTACTGCAGTTGCTGAAAGATCTGAGAAAGAAAATAGCTAAACAAAAGAATGTACCTCCTTTTGTAGTGTTTCAAGATCCGTCTCTTGAAGAGATGTGCACACATTACCCAATTTCGATGGACGAGCTAAAGCAAATCTCGGGAGTTGGTCATGGAAAAGCGCTTAAATTTGGAGGATCTTTTCTTGAGCTTATCAAAAAATATGTAGAGGATAATGATATCGAGCGTCCTATTGATCTGATTATTAAAACACAGGCCAATAAATCACAGCTTAAAGTATCGATTATTCAGAATATAGACAGAAAAATTGGCCTTGAAGATATTGCAAAATCGAAGGGTATCACATACGATGATATTCTAAAAGAAGTAGAAGCAATTGTAAACTCTGGCACCAAGCTAAATCTTAGCTACTTTGTAGATGAAGTGATAGATGAAGACCGCCAGGATGAAGTATTTGATTATTTCCAATCAGCAGAAAATGATTCAATTGATGAAGCATTAAGAGAACTTGGAGAATCAGATTATTCTCGTGAAGAAATACAGCTGATGCGTATTAAATTCATGTCAGAACTAGGTAACTAACAATAAAAAACAACAATGATCAATTTCCCTTTAGATAATTTCAAAAATCAGGAATCAGGTAATTTCTTTTTAATGGCAGGGCCTTGTGCCATAGAAGGCGAAGAAATAGCCATGCGTATAGCCGAAAAGATAGTTGCAATAACGGATAAACTACAAATACCATATATTTTTAAGGGTTCATACCGCAAAGCTAACCGCTCTAAAGGTGATTCTTTTACTGGAATTGGTGATGAAAAAGCACTTAAAATATTAGAGAAAGTAAGTAAAACCTTTGGTGTACCAACGGTAACGGATATTCATGAAAGTGATGAGGCAGCTATGGCTGCTGCTTACGTTGATGTGTTGCAGATTCCAGCTTTTTTATGCAGACAAACCGACTTGTTAATCGCAGCTGCCAAAACAAATAAGGTTGTAAACGTTAAAAAAGGACAGTTTCTATCCGCCGGATCAATGAAATTTGCTGTAGAAAAAATAGTAGAGGCGGGAAATAATAAAGTGATCCTTACAGATAGAGGCAATACTTTTGGCTACCAGGACCTTATTGTAGATTACCGTGGTTTGCCCGAAATGCAATCTTTTGGAGTACCTGTTGTTATGGACTGTACGCATTCATTACAGCAGCCAAATCAAAGCAGTGGTGTAACCGGAGGTAAACCGGCATTAATAGAAACAATTGCTAAAGCTGCAATTGCGGTGGGAGCTGATGGTTTGTTTATTGAAACACATCCTGATCCGGCAAATGCAAAATCAGATGGTGCTAATATGCTGCATCTCGATTTGCTCGAAGACCTTTTGGTTAAACTAATTAGAGTAAGAAAAGCGATTATTTAATCGCTTTTTTCTGTTAAAGCTTACTGATAACAAAAGAAGTCCTCCTGTTCAGCTTTCTATTTTCTTCAGTGCTATTGGATGTAATAGGTTTCGATTCACCGTACCCTTTGTAAGTTAAGCGCTCAGCCGCTATTTTATGTTCTAAAAGGTAATCATAAACCGCTTTGGCACGCTGCATAGAGAGTTTTTCGTTGTCCTTTACATTTCCAACATCATCAGTATGTCCCTGTATTTCAATGCTAATATTGGCATTGTTATTTAAAAGATCTACAAGTGTAGTTAATTCGGTAACTGATGCGGGTAGCAAACTATACTGGTTGGTGTTAAAGAATATGTTTTTCAATATTACATTGGTACCTACCTTTAGTTTTTCCAGCAAAATCTTCAGCAGAAAGGGTTTGTTAGTATAGGAACTATTCAATTCATAGTTTTCAGAATAAAACAAATAACCATCGGAGCTAGCGTTAAAGGCATAGTTTCCTCCAATTGGCATTACGGCAAGGAAATCTCCGGTTTCTTTAGAAGTATAATCGTTATATTCAGTTTTTCCATTTTTTAGGTTCACTACCTGAACCTTTGCTTCTACAAATGCACCTGTTTCTTTATCCTTTACAATGCCTTTTACATAAGTAATGGGGAGTGGTTTTTTATTTTCTGGCATTTTGAACTGGTAAATATCCATGTCGCCAAATCCTCTTTTTAAATTTGAAGAAAACAAACCTTCTGTGCCATCAGGAGTTACTATTAAGCCGGTTTCTTCATTAAATGTATTAATAGGATAACCTAGGTTTTCTGGTTTGCCGCAATGCCCGGCATCGTCTAATCTGCTTAAAAAAACGTCCTTATTTCCTAATCCGGGCCAGCCGTCAGACGAAAAATAAAGCGTTTTTCCGTCTGGATGTATAAATGGAGTATGCTCATCATATGGCGTGTTTATTTCGGGTCCAAGATTCTGAGGGACGCCCCAATACCCATCGCTTTTTAGTGTGCTTTTCCATATATCATAGCCACCTAAACCACCTGGTCGGTTGCTTACAAAATACAAAGTGGTGCCATCAGGACTAATTGCAGGTTGCGAATCCCAAAAAGGCGAGTTTAAAGGGGCACCGAGATTAAAAGGTTCGCCCCAGTTATTCCCTTCTTTATGACTAACATAAATGTCGCATCTGCCTAAGCCATCAGGTCTGTTGCATCCAGTAAAAAACAAATAAAGCCCGTCAGGCGAGATGGATTGAGCGCCCTCATTAAATTTTGAAGTGTTAATTTTATCACTCAGTGGAGTAGGGGTTGTCCATTCTTTATTAATTTTGGAAGAAATAAAGAAGTCTTCGTTTCCATCTATGTTTCTGCTAAAAATTAGTTTTTCTCCATCTGCAGTAATGGAAGGAAAGTAGTCTCTATAGCTTGAATTTATCTCTTTTCCAAGGTTAACCGGCTCGTATTTCTGTGGGGATTTTATTGCTAAAACGGCAAACTCACAATCTTTAAGGTATTTATTGGCTTTATTAATGAAATCTTTATCGTTGCCTTTGTAGTTTTTAATAAAGAGTTCAATGTGTTTTAAAGCATTCAAATAGTTGCCTGTATTTAACTCCGATTCAGCTAAACCATAATACAAACGGGGATCAGCTTTATCGGCTCCAAGATTTAAAGCATTCAGATATGCTGTTTTAGCTGCATCAAAGTTCTTTGTTCTGCGATTGATATCGCCAAGTTGTATAAAGGCAAACTGAAAAGACGGATCTTCTTTTACAGTTTCTAATAAAGCAGAAACTGCAAGGTCATAATTATCTTGCTTTAAATAATTCTGAGCTTTATCAAAATTGGTCTGCGCCTTCTTTATATTGGTAGTTTGGGCACCAGCATGTACAACAACAAAGAGTAAGAAGAACAGGAGTAACGTTTTCTTCATTGACGCTTATATTAACGATAATATTAAATATAGCGAAATAGATAGAAAACCTATGGAATATTTAAAAATTTATGTGTCTGTAAAGAAATTTCCCATTTCGGATTAGCCATTACATAATCAATAATCAATGGGGTAATCTCCTTTGATCTTGACCACTCAGGCTGTAGGTAAAGTTTACAGTTTTCGGAAACTGTTTCAGCATATTTCTCTGCCCATTCAAAATCACTTTTATTGAACACAATAACCTTTAATTCGTTTGCAAAAGGTGTAATATCGGGCCTTGGGGCTTTAAACTTCTTTGGCGACAAGCAAATCCAATCCCATTCTCCAGAAAGCGGGTAAGCACCGGAGGTTTCAATAAAGGTTAATATTTTTCGCTCACGAAGCTTTTGAGTAAGGTAATCGAGGTTATATATCAAAGGCTCACCACCGGTAATTACAACAGCTTTACCCGGAAAAGTATCGGCTTTAGCAACAATATCATCAGATAACGTAAGCGGATGTAGTTCAGCATCCCAGCTTTCCTTTACATCACACCAGTGACAACCAACATCACAACCGCCTAAACGAATAAAATAAGCTGCTTTACCTGTATTAAATCCTTCTCCCTGTATAGTGTAAAACTCTTCCATCAATGGAAGTAGCGTGCCGTCTGCTGGTATTTGATGTGCCATATATAAGGTTGCAAAGTTAAATAAATATCCGGGGGAAATTAGATTATATGTATATTGAGCGAATATAAATGACCTATCTGTGAAGAAGTTGTTTGAAATTTAATTAGAGTTCAATTTTGAAGTGGCATAAAATAGAGACAGAAATACCGGAGGAGGAATTTGTAAAGCAGATCAATGTTGATGGTAAAAAGCTCTGTCTGGTAAAGCATCAACAAAAACTTTTTGTAGTACAAAACACCTGCCCACATGCCGGCGGTATTTTAAGTGGCGGATGGTGTAAAAACGGGCATCTCATTTGTCCTATTCATCGTTGGGAGTACAACCTTGAAAACGGAAGAGGAGCAGAGGGACAGGGCGATTATATAGATATTTACCCGCTAGAAACAAGATCTGACGGGGTTTATGTAGGCTTTAAAGAAAGCTGGATTAAAAAACTTTTTGGAAAATAGGAGTAGGATCGTCATCTCGAACATAGTGAGAGATCTCTTGAATTGGCCTAACCAAGAGATCTCTCACTATGTTCGAGATGACGATTACAGAAGACTAGAGCATAGAAATTTACTTAGCGGTAAATTTCTTTTTTAGCTGATGCAAGTGTGTTCTTTAATAAACCAACAATGGTCATTAATCCAACACCACCCGGAACAGGCGTTATCCATGAAGCTTTCGGTGCAACATTTTCAAAATCTACATCTCCATAAAGTTTGTATCCCGATTTGGTAGTAGTAGAAGTTTCTCTGTTCATACCCACATCAATAACGATAGCACCAGGCTTAACCATGTCAGCGGTAATGAAGTTCTTTTTGCCAATAGCAGCAATAATGATATCACCCTGCAAACACATTTCTTTTAAGTTAGCAGTTCTGCTATGGGTAAGGCTCACTGTACAGTTACCAGGATTTGCATTGCGGGCCATAAGAATACTCATTGGGCTACCAACAATGTTACTTCTACCAACAACTACGCAATGTTTACCAACCGTATCTATTTGATAAGATTGCAACATCAGCATAATACCGTAAGGAGTAGCAGGAATAAAGCAAGGTAAATTACGCATCATGCGTCCTAAATTGATTGGATGAAAACCATCTACATCCTTACGATGATCGATAGCCTCAGTTACCTTTTCAGGATCAATATGTTTAGGAAGTGGAAGTTGAACAATTAAACCGTCAACACCGGCGTCCTCGTTAATTTCTTTAACTTTTTGCAACAGTTCTTCCTCGGTAACGGTAGCATCATATCTGATCAGTGAAGACTGGAAGCCAACTTTTTCGCAGTTTTTCATTTTGCTGGCAACATAAGTCTCACTTCCGCCATCATTACCAACAAGTATGGCTACCAGGTGAGGCTTTCTGCCACTCTCTGATAAAAAATCTGCAGCTTCAACTGCTATTTCCTGTTTTATTTTCTCTGATACAAATTTTCCGTCAAGTAATTTCATCCTGGTGTTTAGTTTCTAGTATTTAGTAGGTAGTATTTAGTACTTAGACTAGTTGTTTATTCAAGCTGAATCCAGTCTAAGTACTAAATACTACCTACTAAATACTAATTTAAAAGTTAATCTAATTTCAATACCGCCATAAATGCAGTTTGTGGAATTTCCACATTTCCTACCTGACGCATACGTTTCTTACCTTGTTTCTGTTTTTCCAATAACTTACGTTTACGGGAAATATCACCGCCATAACATTTAGCGGTAACGTCTTTACGTAAAGCGCTAAGCGTTTCACGGGCAATCACTTTTGCACCAATAGACGCCTGTATCTTAATCTCGAATTGTTGACGAGGGATTAATTCTCTCAGTTTCTCACAAATTTTCTTTCCAAAATCGTAAGCATTGCTACGGTGAATCAACGAAGACAAAGCATCAACAGGCTCATCATTTAGCAGCATGTCTAGTCTTACCAGGTCCGACTTGCGGTAACCAACTTGATGGTAGTCAAACGAAGCATAACCTTTAGAAATTGTTTTCAGTTTATCATAAAAGTCAAAAACGATCTCTCCCATAGGCATTTCAAAAACAAGCTCCACACGATCTGATGTCAGGTAAGATTGATTTACAATAATCCCTCTTTTCTGAATACAAAGTGACATTACCGGACCCACAAATTCGGCCTTGGTAATAATATTTGCTTTGATATAAGGTTCTTCTACAGAATCCAATTTACTTGGATCTGGTAAATCAGAAGGATTGTTTACGGTAACTTCTTCGCCCTTAGTAGTGTGCGCGATATATGATACGTTGGGTACGGTTGTTATAACCGTCATGTCAAATTCACGCTCTAAACGTTCCTGGATAATTTCCATGTGCAGCATTCCTAAGAAACCGCAACGGAAACCGAAGCCTAAAGCCGCAGAACTTTCAGGTTCAAACACAATAGAAGCATCGTTAAGCTGCAACTTGTGCATTGCCTCACGCAATTCTTCAAACTCATCGGTATCAACCGGATAAATTCCGGCGAAAACCATTGGCTTAACCTCTTCAAAACCTTGAATTGATTCTAACGATGGTCTGTCAACAGTGGTTATCGTATCACCAACTTTTACTTCACGGGCTTCTTTGATCCCCGAAATAATATAACCTACATCACCGGTCTTAACAACACTGCGTGGCGACATATCCAGTTTCAGGATACCAACTTCGTCTGCTAAGTATTGTTTGCCTGTGTTTATGAATTTTACCTTATCACCTTTTTTAATCTGGCCGTTTACTACTTTATAGTAAGCGATAATTCCCCTGAAAGGATTAAATACAGAGTCGAAAATCAATGCCTGTAAAGGCGCGTCAGGATCACCAACCGGAGCAGGAACACGGTCTACAATGGCCTGAATAATATCAGGAATTCCCAAGCCCGTTTTGCCTGATGCAGGGATAATCTCTTCACGTTTACAGCCAATCAGGTCAATAATCTGATCTTTTACTTCCTCAGGCATTGCCCCAGGTAAATCCATTTTATTTAAGATCGGGATAATTTCAAGATCGTGCTCTAAAGCCAAATATAAGTTCGAAATGGTTTGTGCCTGAATCCCCTGAGATGCATCAACAATAAGTAAGGCGCCTTCGCAAGCTGCGATAGAACGTGAAACTTCGTAAGAAAAATCTACGTGTCCGGGAGTATCAATCAGGTTAAAATTGTATTCAATTTCACCAACCTTATAATTCATTTGTATGGCATGACTTTTAATAGTTATGCCTCGCTCACGTTCAAGGTCCATGTTATCCAATAACTGGGCCTGCGATTCGCGTTGAGTAATCGTCTCAGTGTATTCTAATAAACGGTCAGCCAAGGTGCTTTTCCCGTGGTCAATATGTGCAATTATGCAAAAATTACGTATATGCTTCATCAGTGGCGCAAAGATAAGATTTTGAGCGGATTATTATGCAGGTTTGTTGGCAAGCCCGATTAAATTTTTTACAGTCTCACTATCAGTAAGATCGTAACTAAATTCATCAGCTATGCTTCCCATACTCAATCTTGGGTTTCTGAACTGCATTTTGCTCTTTACGGCATGCCTTGCAGAGGCATGAAACTCTTTGGCGCCTGTTAATTTAATGATATCAGTAATATTACTTATAGAAACACCGGCACCCGGCATAATGATGATCCTTCCCTGAGCCTGTTTAATTAGCTTTGCAATTACACCTGCTCCTTTAAGCGCAGAAGATTCTCCTCCCGAAGTAAGAATTCGCTCACAGCCAAGTTCAATAATATCCTCTAAAGCCTTTTCCAGGTCATTAGTCATGTCAAAGGCTCTGTGAAACGTTACGGGCATAGGTTTAGCTGCAGCAATAAGCGCTGCGCATCTTTCTTTGTCTACACTGCCATCAGCTTTTAAGATACCTATAACTACTCCATCACAATTTAACGATTTGCAGATTTTTATATCCTCTTTCATTAGATCAAACTCCAAATCAGAGTATAGAAAATCACCTCCGCGTGGCCGTATAATAGGGTATACCTTTATAGAAAGCATTTTTTTCGCCAAAGCGATCGTTGCATAACTTGGTGTTGTGCCGCCTTCAGGTAAATTATCGCATAGCTCAACTCTTATTGCACCACCTTCCTGAGCTGCAAGAGCAGATCTTACAGAATTGGCGCAAACCTCCATATTTACCATGATACTTAATATTAATAATAACTTTTTCCGGGAATTAAAAGGTCATCTTTCTGTTCAGTGCAAACGGCGTAACTAAAGCCTTTCTGAATAGCATAAGCGCCATATTCTCCTTTTTTATTGATGGCAAGAAAGCCCACCTGTATCACCTTTGCAATTTCAGGTTTCTTTTTAATGATTCTCATTACAGCCTCTTTGCAGGCGTCTTCGGGCGAATAGCCCTGGCGCATTAGTTCTACTACCAGAAAGCTTCCAACGTTACGGATCACTTCTTCGCCAACACCGGTAGAGGTAGCACCACCAACTTCATTATCCACATATAAGCCAGCGCCAATTATTGGGCTGTCGCCTACACGGCCATGTAGTTTATAAGCCATTCCGCTGGTTGTACATGCACCGGAAATATTTCCTTTTGCATCAATGGCCAGCATGCCAATAGTGTCGTGATTGTATTGATTGCCTGGCAATTTAGTAGGAGCAGCTTTTTGATAGAGCTTGTTCTCAATATTCATTACCGGGGCATATTTTGCGGTTTTAAGCCATTCTTTCCAGGCCTTTTCACTTTCTTTGGTAAGTAAATTTTCCTTTTTAAAACCGTTTTCTAAAGCAAACTGAAGTGCACCATCGCCAACAAGCATTACATGTGGTGTTTTTTCCATTACCAATCTGGCAACAGAAATTGGGTGCATAATATGTTCCAGGCCTGCTACAGAACCACAATTACCCTGTTCGTCCATAATACAGGCATCAAGTGTAACGTGCCCGTCTCTGTCTGGCAAGCCACCATAGCCTACAGATTGGTTCTTTGGGTCAGCTTCTGGCACGTGAACACCTTGTTCAACTGCATCTAGCGCTCTGCCGCCCGAAGACAGTACTTTCCATGCTGCCTGATTAGCAGCAATTCCAAAATCCCAGGTAGAGATTACGATAGGTTTAACATCAATTGAGGTTGATTTAGCCGGAATTATTTCGGCTATACTACTTTTATTAACAGCAAGAAGCGAAGCCGATATTGCAGTTGTTTTTATGAATTTTCTACGATTAAACATTTTAGGTTTAAAGTAACTAAATAATTTTAAAATTATCAGCATCTCTTAGAAAAGGAAAACTATGGCGGGTTTTAACCAAGTCATCGTAACCTATGCTAAAGGTGTATAGATCTTCATCTTCAGGTTTGTAATAAACAGTTTTTCCCATTGGGTCAATACATTGAGAATGACCACTGTGATAAACTTCTTTTCCATCATGACCAACCCTGTTTGCAGCAATCACATAACTTTGATTTTCGATGGCACGGGCAGGTATAAGTGCATTCCAATGGCTCGATCTTTTATCAGGCCAGCTTGCAATTAATAATAGTATATCATATTCTGCGTTCTGATTGCGCAGCCATACAGGGAAACGAAGGTCGTAGCAGATGGCTAAACGTATTTTCCAGCCTTTTAAGTCTACAATCACTTTGTCGTGGCCAGGCGTGTAAGTTTTATCTTCATCACCTAAACCGAAGAGGTGACGTTTATCATAATGGCTGAAACTACCATCCGGCAACATCCATATTAAGCGGTTAAAATATTTATCGTTTTCTTTTATAATTAAACTTCCGGTAACAACGCAATCGTATTTATCGGCTGTCTGGGCCATCCACTGCATTGTTTTTCCGTTCATTTCTTCGGCAAGTGAAGCAGCATTCATGCTAAAACCTGTGTTGAACATCTCTGGAAGTATGATCAGATCTGTTTTCTCTTTTATCCCCATTGATAATCTAAGGGCAAGGTTCTGTAAGTTTTTATCTATGTTTTCCCAAAACAGATAGGCCTGATAAATTGTAATTTTGAGATTGCTAATATTCAGGTTATTTGGTTGATCCATTATTCTAATTTAAAGGGATGTAAATTATAACTTCATTAGTCCTTCAACGGCTTTTTCTAATGTTTCGTGCTTTTTAGCAAAACAAAAGCGTAATACTTTATGATCTGTTTTTCTAATGTAGAAGGCCGAAACAGGTATGCTCGCTACTCCATTTTCCCTGACAAGCTTTTGGGCCATATCCATATCTTTCTCGTCATTCAAGTGAGCATAGCTAACACATTGAAAATAAGAACCATGACAAGGTAATAATTTAAATTTAGTTTCGCCAAGTAATGAACGGAAGAAATCCCGCTTTTCCTGGAAAAATTCGGGTAATCCGTTATATGTTTCAGGGTCTTTAAGGTAATTAGCTACACCTACCTGCATTGGCGTGTTTACACTAAAAACGTTGAACTGGTGTACTTTACGAAATTCCTTCATTAAGTTGGCAGGAGCAAGGCAGTAGCCGAGTTTCCATCCTGTTGTGTGTAGTAATTTGCCAAATGATGCTGCAATAAAACTTCTGTCTCTTAATTCGGGATATAAAGCCAGGCTATGATGTTTTATACCATCAAATATGATATGCTCATACACCTCATCACTAAGAATAAGTATATCTGTATTCTTAGTGAGTTTAATAAGCGCTTTGATGTCCTTTTCCGTTAAAATACTGCCAGTAGGGTTATGGGGACTATTTAAAATGATCATTTTGGTATTCACAGTAAATAGTTTCTTTACCATTTCCCAGTCGATCTCATAATCCGGTGGCACCATTTCGTAAGGCTTTACCAGTCCGCCCAATAATTTAATTGCAGGGGCATAGGAGTCGTAAGCCGGCTCAAAAATAATTACTTCGTCACCAGCAGTAATGCACGAAGATAGTGCCGTAAAAATAGCCTGTGTTCCACCTGCGGTAACCGTAACTTCAGTATCCGGGTTATAATCAGCATCATAAAGCGTATTTTCCTTTTCTGCAATAAGTTCCCTAAGCGATTGTAATCCGGGCATAGGAGCATACTGATTAAAGCCCTTCTTCATTGCATCAGCTACAAAATCTACCAGTTTAGGATCACAGTCATAATCTGGAAATCCTTGTGATAGGTTTATCGCATTATGTTCTTCAGCAAGTTTAGACATCACCGTAAAAATAGTGGTGCCAACTGTGGGTAATTTGGAGTGTATTGATATCATGTTTAAGCGAAAATAGAAATAATATTTATCCTGTTATATCAGAATTATTTAATAATTTCAACCTGCTATGACTTTTAAAACAAAAGAGAGCAGGTTACTGCTTATTTTAGGGAGCTTCTTTGTCGCGAACGCCATACTCTCGGAGTTTATTGGTGTAAAGATATTTACAGTTGAAGGTACGCTTGGTATCGAAAAGTTCAATATTAATTTACTGGGAGTACCCAATCTTTCCTATAATATGTCGGCCGGTGTGTTAACCTGGCCCATTATATTTATCATGACTGATATTATAAATGAGTATTTTGGAGTGCGACAAGTTCGTTATTTATCTATTCTAACGGCCATTTTAATAGCATATGCCTTTATTGTTGTAGGTGGAGCTATGCAGTTAAAGCCTTCCGATTTTTGGGTTACACAAACCATTAATGGCGAATCACTAAATATGAACAATGCGTTTGCCGGTATATTTGGGCAGGGTATGTGGATCATTGTGGGCTCTATTGTTGCTTTCCTTGTAGGCCAGATTGCTGATGTGCTTATTTTTCATAAAATTAAGAAAGTTACCGGCGACAAGGCCTTATGGTTACGTGCCACCGGTTCAACATTAGTTTCGCAATGCATTGATAGTTTTGTGGTTATCTTTATTGCTTTTTATCTTAACCCCCAATACCACTGGAGCTGGCAAATGGTTGCCGCAATAGGCCTGGTAAATTACACCTATAAGTTCGTGGTAGCCATTTTAATGACTCCCATATTGTACGTTGTTCATGGGATTATAGACAGATACCTTGGAAAAGACCTATCTCATCGGATGATAACAATGGCAGGCAGGAGGTAAGTGGGTTACATCCTGTTTACCGATAGTATTTTGAATTCCTGTAAACCATCTGGCATTTCCCAGGTAATAATGTCGTTTGTTCTATAGCCAAATAGTGCAATTCCGATGGGAGCGAAAACAGATACCTTTTGAACCTTAATGTTTGCTTCTTCGGGCATTACAAGTTTAAAGGTAAATTCTTTACCGGTTTTGGTATTCGCTATACGGGCTTCAGATTTTAAACACACCACATCAGAAGGAAGTTCCTCTTCCGAATATATGGTGGCTTCTTTTAATTCGTTGCTTAATTTTTCTTTGTTATAAGCGCTCATATTTGATTTTTCCAGATGTTCCTTTAATAATTTAAAGTCGCTTTTTGATAATGACAATGATTTAGTTTCCATGATCGTGAATATGTTGTGAATTAATATTTATTATATTTTTTAAAAAAATTGAATACGCGATTCAGGCTTTTGCTGAAAAGGCATTAAAATTGAAATGAAGAATGAGAAAAAGCAGATTTTTATCAGGTGCTTTTAACCCCCGCATCGAAAAAAGAAAATCGAAATGATACGGGGCTTAATTAATAAAGTCCTTGCTGGTGGTTTGAAAACTAAAACCGAAAGGATAGTTTTCTCTAAAAAACCTTTTGAAAAGCGCATACGCATGTAGCTGATGCCTGTTGTAGGCGCCAATAATAGCTTTTTGTATGTTCTTTTGGTAATTCATTGCTTGCTAATGTCGCCACCTTTTTCCTCATTTCAAAAGAAAATCGGTTTTTACAATAAAAAATGATCTGGAGTTTACTTACCGAAAGCCCTGGCGTAATGATGAAAGTGCGCTACGTCGAGGAATAGGTTGCTAGGGCCTTGGTAGGGCCTTACTAGGGCATTACTAGGGCGTTGACTGGACTTAAGGCCCTAGTAATGCTCTGGTGATGCCCTAGCAATGGATACGTAATTAGCTTTTTATTCTTCTGTCAAAAACAAAAGGTTCCGATTTTAATAATTTTATCGATTTAAAATCCGGATGGTTGGGATTTATCAGGTAATTGTATTCTGCTATAATGATAGAAGAGGGGACTTTTAAAATGGCAGATTTGCCCTCGTTGATCCAGTCTTCCCCAATTTTTTGAGTTAATGGTATGTTGTGGTATTCAATCCAATTACCTGGTAATTTTTTAATATCTACAGGGACGATTCTTATGTCGTCGGGGATTTCTATAGTCATTACCTGAAAAGATTGGTTTAATCCTATTTGATTTCTGTGGACAACATTTTCCAGGCAAGCCAGTGAGCGCGAGCCTGCGCTGTATATTACTTCTACATCGTTAGGATTCCAGCGTGCGGCTCTGCCCGAAGCAAACAACTTGGTGGCATATTTAGCTAATGCTATACGAAATACATGCATAATTAAGCTAAATCACCATATTCAATCCTTATCAGTTCTTCTTCAATTAGGGTAATACCGGTAATGGTATCCATAAGATCGAAAGGGGTTTGGTTGCCAAGACCATATGAAGGAGTGTTTAGCCACTGATGAAAAAGTTTTGCAGATCCAAAAATTTCGATGCCTTTATCAAAAAGAGAAAAAGATTTTAAAAGCTTTTCACTTAAAGCGGCATCTAGCTTTGATGAATTCGAAACGTAATTTTGTATAGTTTTTACATTTGTTTTAAAAGTATCCTGAAATTCTTCTTTGGTGAAACCCGAAAGATTAAGAAAATCAATGGCGGCTTTTGCTGATAACCCATTTTTAGAATTGGTAAGAACACTTATTGGGTTGCCATATAACGATTGGTAAGACGCAATAACTGCGCTTTCTGAAACAACAGATACTTTTGACTTTGTTTTGTATGGTTTTGGAGTGTTTGCCATAATGCTTTTATCTAGTGCAAAACAAATATAGGAATTTTTTCCTTAATTATTGGAATTTTTTCTCGTTTGTTTTTGTTGATAATCATCATGACCATTTAATACCCTCTTTACGGAGTTGAGCATGTCATCCAAATCAAAGGGTTTGCTGATAAATCCATTGGCGCAGGCTTCTTCTAAAACCGCTCTTTCGGCAGCATGTGCCGACATAATTATAATTGCAATATGGCTCGTTTTTTTATCGGTTTTTAAGTTTCTGCAAATATTTATACCATTACCATCGGGCAATTTTACGTCTAAAAGTATCAATTCAGGATGTTGGACAGCTACTTTTTCATAAAAATCTTTTGCAGTCCCAGAAGTCACAACCTCATAACCGGCTTCTACCAATACGTATTCAACTATAAAACGGATATCTTCGTCATCCTCAACAACATGTATAAGTTCAGCCATGGCATAATCATTTGTTTAGTTCGCTTTAGAAAATAACCTGTGAACTTATAAAAGGTTTTAAAAAAAAAGAGTTCGGGTACAAAAAGTGCAATAGAAGTGAAGTTATGCGCGTTTATTTCCAAAATAATATATATTTGGCTTATAAATTAAAAAATCAAAACATGGAAAAATTTTCAAAAGTTAAAGAATTGTTAGCTTCTGTTGAGGCTGATGCTGAGAAATTTTACAATTCTGGCAACAATGCAGCTGGAACAAGAGTACGTAAAGCTATGCAAGATTTAAAAGTTCTTGCTCAAGAAATTCGTGCTGAAGTTACAGAGAAAAAAAACGCTAAATAAGTATTAATTTATTTAAATATCAGTAGCGGTTTTTGCCGCTACTGAATATTTTATCTATTATATGCCATATACACCCAGTTCCAGCCGATATACTCAAATGCAATACCGCCGCTGCGGTAACAGTGGGTTAAAACTTCCAGCAATTTCATTAGGCCTATGGCATAATTTTGGTCATGTAGATCAATTGGAAAATTGCAGTAACATATTAAAACTCGCTTTTGATAGTGGTATTACTCACTTCGATCTTGCTAATAACTACGGTCCGCCTCCAGGTTCAGCCGAAGAGAATTTTGGTAAGCTATTAAAGAGAGATTTTGCCGGTTACAGAGATGAAATGATCATTTCAAGTAAAGCTGGTTATACTATGTGGGATGGACCTTATGGCGATTGGGGCTCTAAAAAGTACCTGGTGTCAAGTTTAGATCAGAGTTTAAAAAGAATGGAGCTAGATTATGTTGATATTTTTTATCACCATCGTCCGGATCCCGAGACTCCGCTTGAAGAAACTATGACAGCATTAGATCTGATCGTTCGTCAGGGTAAGGCATTATACGTAGGTATATCTAATTATAAGCCGGAAGAGGCCGCGCGTGCCATCCAAATTTTAAAAGAACTGGGTACCCCATGCATTATCCATCAGCCAAAATACTCTATGTATGAGCGTTGGATAGAGGACGGTTTATTAGACCTTTTAGGTAATGAGGGTGTTGGCTGTATCCCATTTTCTCCATTGGCCCAAGGGATGCTTACCGATAAGTATCTAAAGGGTATTCCTGAGGATTCGAGAGCAGCAAAGTCTCACGGATTTTTACAACGCGATCAAATTACTGACGAAAAATTAGCTCAGCTTAATAAACTGAATGCAATAGCTCAGGAAAGAGGACAAAAATTGGCTCATATGGCGCTGTCGTGGATTTTACGCGACGAAAGAATTACTTCTGTATTGGTAGGCGCAAGTAAACCTGAGCAGCTTGCTGATTCATTAAAGTGCCTTGAGAATACCAATTTTACTAAAGATGAATTAAACAGGATCGATCTTATTTTATCTAATTCTTAAGAATTAATGGATTCACCACAGACCCTGCCGGTTTTAAATGCCGAAGAACTTCGTGTTTTAGGTGTATTAATGGAGAAATCCAAGACTACGCCTGAGTATTATCCAATGACCATCAATGCAATTACGGCTGCTTGTAATCAAAAAACTTCGCGTAAGCCGGTTGTACAATACGATGAGCAGACGGTAATATTGGCTCTTGATACTTTAAAAAGAAAGAGTTTAATTTCAACTGCAACAGGTGGTTCCAGCAGGAGCGTTAAGTACAAACATAATTTTGCTATTGTTTTCCCTGTAACGCCTCAGGAAGTAGCTATTATTTGTTTGTTAATGCTAAGAGGTGCACAAACACCTGGTGAATTAAATACGAATTCGGGCAGATTATATGAGTTTGAATCGCTGGACGATGTGCAGGCTGTACTTGAAAGACTCTCAGATCCGGAAATGCCTTATGTTTTGCAGTTACCTAAGCGTGCCGGGCAAAAGGAAATGCGTTATGTGCATTTGTTGAGCGGAACCCCCGATCTAACACAAGATGATTCGATAGACGATAATTACAGCAGACCTGCAAGTGATTTGGAACAGCGGCTGGCAAAAGTAGAAGAGGAGCTTGCAATAATGAAAGCTGACTTTGATAAACTTATGAAAGAATTGATGGGGTAAATTTTACCTCAATACTACTTCTTTGCAAGAGTTTTGGCAGAATCCGTTCTAGTAGTGTCTGTAGCTATAACTGCAGTGCTATCTGTTTTTGCTTCAGCAACCTGAGGCTCTGGTGCCCTTAGTTGCATTTTTTGTGTATCACCGCAGGCACTTAGCAGCAATAAAAGACCAAAGAGAGGTAGAATACTTTTCATAAGTTTTGACTAAATAGTTAATTTAGTCAAAAGTATATACTAATTTTCAAAAGTAATTACTTTTGAAAGTATTTGACATATCTATGGCTAAATGTCGTTTGTCTTTTTCGGATGTATAACGCCAATCCTTAAAGCTTTTAGTCCGCTTAACCCTTGTAGGTCCTCTAAATCAAGTTCTTCCAGGTCTTGATTCAGCACTCCAGTTTCCTGTAAATAAGTAATAAAAGGAAGATAATCATCAATATCTCTCTTATTAAAATAGATCAACGCTATCTTATCAGGCTGTGTTAAACGCTCACTGCTACCTCTGATGTGAACTTTGTCGATTCGTTTTTTTATCATCTGATACCTGATATTGTATGCGCCTTCTACATCAAATTTTCGCTCATCAGCTCTAAAACTAATGTCGATTGTATGGTTATGGACAAATAACAACTGAGTAGTATAAAGCTTGGTTGGCATAGCTGGCAATAAAGCATGAGTCATTCTAACTACATTAGCCATAGATGAAAGTTGCCATAGCCTAAGATTTTTGAGGTGAAAATGATTAAAGATTTTATCCGGAGAGATGGACTGACCAATGTAAATATCGTATTCAACACCATCAGTTCTGAATTTCTCGAAGTAGCAAGGATACGATTGCTGTAATTTCTCTTTTTCGGCTTCAAAAAAATTGTTAATTGCAGTATTTATCATTTGCATGGAAACTTCCAGGGCATATCTGTTTTTGTGAACATCACCATCTGCAGCTCCGGTAACGAGTAAATAATCATCAATTATTTTTTTGAGTTTAGGTTCCTGCTGAGATAAATGGAATAAATAGTCACTAGATTCTTCTTTCAAAAAACTGTTTAGATTGTTCTCGTCCTGAGTGTTTAGGGTTTCTTGTAAAAGCAACTGCTGCCATTTTCTTGAATTGAAAATCATCTCTTCCATTAAAGAGGAGTAGTGATGATCTTTTAGCTGATCAAGCACTTTATAAAGTAGGCTTAAATGGTGACTCAAATCAGCTTTACTGGCCGTATTTCTTTCAATTGTAGAGTTTCTGATGTCAATAGCTCCGTAAAACGGATATACATCTTTAAAACTGATGTCTTCATTTCTAATTGGCAAATGCTTATTTTTATCATGCATATGATGCCATGCTACCTCGTTAAATTTCCATTGAACTGAAGGTTGTATAGAGGTAAATTTCTCTTTTATAACATTTTCCAGCTCCAGGTTAAATTCATCGATATAGATCTGTAATAACTGAGATATGGGGGCAATTGCAGGCTCCAGCAGTGCAAGTATTTTCTCGTCAAAAGTTTCACCTTCCCAGGTATGTACCGCTAAAACACCAACAATTACATGGTCGTAAAAAACGGGAGTGAGGGCAAGAGACTTAACTCCCAGTTTCACAAAATGATGAAGCCAATGAAACACAACGGGATCTTCGGCCAAAATATCAGGAGAAAAGAATGAGTTCGGGTTGGCAGTATAACCCTCGGCATATTGCTGAAATGTTTCGGGGTCTAAATTATCTTCACCCCATACAGAAAATAATATTCCCGTGCCCCCCTTTACATTGCCATAAACCGGTTTGTTGTTAACCCTTACAAAAGGAAATAGGTCGAACTCGATTTTGTTATTTTGTACTATTGTTTTTAAAGATTGGATAACACCACTATATGTGGCCGCCTGATCGCCAGGGGTACGGTTAAGCCGAATGTTTTTTATGTTTTCTACAGCTTGGATAGCGGTTACATCAGATACAGTGATTACAGAGATACCTCTAAAACGGAAAAGATCAAGTGGCAATATTTTTTCCAATATTTCATAACTTGAACCTTCTCCTATATATTGTTGAAGTTCTCTGAAATTGAGTGGTGGTAATTCACCTTTCGGCGTAACTTCTATAAAATCTGTATTAAGATTTACATGAAAATAACCTAAAAGCCCTGTGTCAGTTTTGATACCTGCATGGTACTGATGTGTTTTTACAGGTACATGAAAATTGTAAAGTTCCTTTAAAATAAACGAATAAACCAACTGCAGGCGCTCTTTATGGTAGTCGGCAGGGGTTTTAGAAACCACATACGAATCCTGGTCATTTTTCTTATTTTCCAGCAACTCGTACATAAGGTCTGTACCATAAAATGTTATAGGCTGTAATGGGAAGCAAAGTCCCCAGGCCAATTTATCCTCAGTTGCAAGTGCTGGGGTAAGGCACGCGTACATGTTTTCGAGCAAGCTTTCATAATCATGTATGCTTTCAAGTGGGATTTCCGCTTCTTCAATATTATATTTTTTAAACTCTTTAAGAGCTGATCTATATAATGCACCTTTAACAGTTTTCTCGCCTTTTACTCTTCCTCTCAGGTACTTAATAAAGGGACTGAAAGAGATTGCCGAATCAACTTCAAGTGAATGTGCTTTATTTCCAGAAACGTCTAGGATAACTTTTTTCATTTCGGATATTTTACTTCATTAGGATGAAGGTACTGACTTTAGATGTCTTAAAAGTCAATATGTAACATTCTGATTCAAATTTATTTAAAAATATTCATTTTCAGCAGAAGATATTTAAGTAAACAGGCTTTATTTGATTAGATTTAATTAAGGTTTTAACTATTAAAAATCATTACTCATTATGAAAAACACTTCAGGAAATTTCTTTGAAAAGGCATCTACAAAAATTACAAACTGGACAGGGAGTCCGGTAGCTTTCGGTGTAGCATTTCTAATTGTGATTGTATGGATACTTTCAGGGCCCATTTTTAATTATTCAGATACCTGGCAACTTGTTATCAATACAGGGACCACAATAATTACTTTTTTAATGGTTTTCCTTATCCAAAAATCTCAAAATAAAGATTCCAAAGCCATTCAGCTTAAGTTAAACGAATTGATAGCTGCAAGCAGACATGCCAGCAACAGGATGGTTGATATTGAGGATTTAACGGAATCAGAGCTGGATGTTCTTCATAAATACTATCAAAAACTTTCTGATATATCTGAGGCCGATAATGATATTCATACCTCTCACTCTATTGATGCAGCGGTAACTTTGCATAGGGTTAAAAAAGAAAAAAGAGCACTTGAATAAGTGCAATGCTCTTTTTGTAGCTTAGCTATAAAATCTGAATTAAAGTTTTTCTAGCTCTTTATTAATAAAAGCCAATTCATCTTCACTAAGAGAGATGTTAATTGCTTTCGCATTATCTACTGCCTGATTTGTATTTCTGGCACCTGCCAGTACTATGGTTATACCAGGTTGTAACGTTGTCCACCTTAAAACCAATTGTGATAAAGAGGCATTTTTGCTGATCGCTAAAGGCTCTATGGCATTTAGAAATGACTTTACCTTTTCAGGATCGAATTGGCCAAAGTAACCATTTCTATGATCATCCGATTTTAAGGTAGCGTTTTTGAAGTATTTACCGGTAAGCAAACCTCTTTCTAAAGGGCTATAGGCAATAATTCCAACGTTGTTTGCTATGGTGTATGGAATTACATCTTTTTCAATTGTCCTGTTAAGCATACTGTAAGAAAGCTGATTAGAAGCCAGTTGGATTGACTCTTCTGCTTCTTTTAACTGCTCCAGGCTATAATTACTTACCCCGGCAGCTCTGATTTTTCCTTGTTGGATAAGGCTTTCCAATGCTTCCATAGTTTCACTTATAGGTGTTGTAGCATCTGGCCAGTGTAACTGTAGTAAATCTAGGTAGTCTGTACCCAAACGTTTTAAGCTTTCCTCAACTTCTTTAATGATGTTTTCTTTTGCTGCATATTTATAAACGGGTATGGTTTTTCCATTGTCGTTAGCATCAAAAAAGAACTCACCTTTTCCGTTATTGCTACCATCCCAAACTAAACCGAATTTGCTTAATAGCTGAATTTTACTTCTGTCTTTACCTTTAATTGCCTGGCCAATAAGTTCTTCGCTTAAGCCAAAGCCATAAAAAGGAGCAGTGTCTAAACTTGTAACACCATGATCTAAAGATGCATGAACAGCATCAATAGAATCTTGTTTCTCATTTCCTCCCCACATATTGCCACCTATTGCAAAGGCGCCGTAAGTAATAGCAGATAAGTTTAAATCTGTTTTTCCTAATTTTCTATATTCCATTTTTTTATTCTTTTTATTGTGCTATCAGAGATAGCTATTTAATATCAGGCAAGTTTATCAGTTTCATGTATAACGACAGTGCCATCAATAATGTCAACAGAATCCTTAATAAATTTATTGATATGAGCTGTTTGGTTATGCAATTCCAGGGCTTCTTTGCTTGCCCATTCTTCATGAAAAATAAACAAAGCAGGATCGTCACTTGATTGATGAAGATCGTATTGAATACAGGCTTCTTCTTTTCTCGATTCTACAACCAGTGCTAATAAAAGTGCTTTAAACTGCTCAATGTGTTGTGGCTTCGCTCTGGAAATTGCTGTTAGATAAATGCTCATGTTCTTTATTTATAAAAATGTTGTTTAAATGTGTTGTGTATCTTTCAAGATCGTCTACAATATTAGCATTCTTTTCTACATCGTGAAAGTGCAGGCCAGGCAATGGTTTCATCCCTGTAAAGGCATTCATACGGTGAAAACCGAATAATGCACCATCATCAACACTGGTTTCATTAAAGAATTCTCCCGGTAGGGTAAAAGCTTCTTTCGGAGCATTCCATGATGAGGTGACCATATATTTTTTGCCATGCAGCATACCGCCTGTACCATAATTAATAGTTGGGTTTTGAGATGAACGTCCATCGCTATGATAAATTCCGGTTTGGTGACCTTCTGTAAAAACCACGTCAATATATTTTTTTAATCCGTTAGGTACCTGAAACCACCAGATAGGAGTATGGTAAATAACAATATCAGCCCATACATAATTCTCTACTTCCTGTTTTGGATCATAATCATCATTGATATCGGTAGATCTGATTTCAAATCCTTCTTTGTCATTAAAAAACTGACGTGTGGTATCAAAAATTGTTTTATTAAAACGGCCTCCAGAATGCCCAAAGACCTGTCCTCCGTTAATTACAAATATTTTTTTTGTTTCCATTTTAATAGAATTGATTTTACTTCTTAATTGTGATGACAAAATTACGGCTAGATATGTTACTATTAAAATAATATAAATCATATCTTTGTATCATAATTATGATATGTTGTTATGGTTAATTTAGAATGGTTCAGAACCTTTAAGGCTATTTATGAAACAGGTACACTCACAGGTGCGGCCGAGTCGTTGTATGTTTCGCAACCTGGTGTGAGTTTACATTTAAGCTCATTGGAATCGTATGTTGGGTACAAGCTTTTTGATCGGACGTCGAGAAAAATGGTGTCTACCGAACGCGGAAAGATACTTTACAATTATATACAGGAATCATTGTGTAAACTCGAAGAAGCAGAGCGCCACTTCCATAAAAGTACGGAAAAGGAAAAGCCTACTATAAGTATTGGTATGTGCTTTGAAACCTTCCAGTTCACACTTGAGTCTTATTTACCGAGTTTGGATTTTAATGTAATTATTAAGTTTGGAGACTATCCTCAAATGCTTAGTGACCTGGATAACGGTATTCTGGATCTGATTATTACGCCGCAAAAAGGAGATTACAAGGGATTGATTTATACACCATTTTTTAAAGAAAGAATAGTGGTAATTGGCGGGGCAAAAACATCAACAGAAGAGCTTGATCCTTTGCTAAAAAGCAGAGATCTGAACGGTATACAGGATTGGTTAAAACGCCAAACATGGTACGGAACAGCCGGAGATATGGAGCATTTACGCAGGTTTTGGCATATAAATTTTGGTAAACGACCTGATTTTAAACCTAATTACATTGTACCTAACATGAGCTCAATTATCCGTTGTTTAAGTGGGGGTGAGGGAATTGCTGTTATTCCCGATTTTCTTTCTAAAAAAGAACTTGATTCGGGTAACGTTAAACAAATATGGGATGGCTATAATGTAATAGAGAATACATTGTATTTTGGCACAAGAAAGAAAACAATGTATCTGGAAGAGGTCATGCAAATTCAGGAAATCTTTTTGAAAGAAATGGTTAATGAGCACCATGATAAACAAACAGTAATTTTTAATTAAGTGATATACTTATGATGGTATATTCAGAAACTAACTGTTATTTTGATCTGTTTTTAGAATCGTAATACGGTACGTACAAATTTATTAAGCAAAGGAGGACTAAACATTGAAAATACAATACTTTAAATATTTACTGGTAATCCAAATTGGTTTAATGTCTTTACCGTTGCATGGTTTTGCTCAAAACGGATTGCAACGTTTGGACGATCAGATACTTATTGATCTTTCAAAAACCAGAACACCTGAGAAAACAGGCTTCTTTATGTTCTTGTCTAAAAACAATGATTTAGTTAACGTAGGTGTTCCAGTAGGCTTGTTTGCCGCTGGTGTAATTGGCAAGGACAAAGAAATGCGGCAAAATGCTTTATATGTTGTGAGTAGTTCGGCTGTTAATGCGCTGGTTACTATGTTAATTAAAAAAGCCGTTAAACGTCCAAGACCATTTCTTGCCAATGTTAAAATTAATGCTGTTTATCAGCCTTCGCATTATTCGTTTCCATCCGGGCATACCTCTACATCGTTTACAACTGCTACTGCTTTATCTCAGGCGTACCCTAAATGGTACGTAATTGCGCCTGCATATTTATGGGCTGGGTCTGTTAGCTTTTCGCGTTTATACTTAGGCGTTCATTACCCAACAGATGTGGCAGCGGGTGCTGTATTAGGTACTGGAACTGCACTTTCGTTTAGATTTATGAGACCAAATTAGTCTTACTGCTTTTCTCTTTAAGATAAAGCCTTGCAGATTCACTCATTGTAATAATGGCGCCGCCAAGTATCACAATGTCTTTAATAACCAATCGTCCACGACCAGATAAATAGGGGAATCCCCATTGCTCATCTGTTAAATGCGGTACCCAACTTTCTGGAGTAGTAACGAGGAAAGACAATGTGCCAACCGACATTAGGAATATAAGTGCACTGCCGATCATACTAGCTAAAGGAGCTACTTTATGTAGGGAAACCAAAATAGCAAGCGTAATTAAGAATACCCCTAAGCCCGCCGAAAAGCCATACGTGTTATTTGCTATATGCCATTGATGGTTCGCTGGAATCAAGTCGCCTTCTTTATTCATGTGGCTTTTATACTCATCAGGATGGTTGTAAAAGAAAGACATAAATGGGCTGTTGGCCACAAAAGGAACAACGCCATCAGCCTCATATGTAAAAAACTTTAAACCACCTATCCAAAGAAAGACGATAACGATTCCAAAACGGATTGCATTTTTACCTAATTGATCAAGATTGGCTATTGTATTTATGATTGAATTTTTCATGCTATTGATTTTTATACAAATCTATAGCAACCCGGGTAAGTAGTACATGGACAAAAGGGGTTAATCCTTGGACATATCCGCCACAATGGAGATACCGGTTTTATCTCTGAATACTTGTGGCGAAACTTTTGTGAATTTTTTAAACACGCGACTAAAATAAAACTCGTCCTGAAACTGTAAATTATAGGCAATTTCTTTAATGCTTTGCCTGGTTAAATGAAGTTGTTTTTTTGCCTCAAGCATTAATTTTTCCTGAATTAATTGCGAGGGTGACTTTCTGAAATAACGGGTACAGCGCCTGGTAAAATTGTCTCTAGACATGGATAATAATTCGGCATAGTCAGCCGGTTTACGGAGATTAAGAAAATGCTCATCCAACAACTGGCTAAACTGCTCCATAAGTTCATCTCTTTCGCTATCGTTATTTTTATTAGAAACCGCATTCATCTTAATGCTGCTCGATTTGGCTAAAAAGAGTTGCAGATACGCGCGTGGTACTATATCCGACAGGGTTTCGTTGTTTAATTCTTCTTTTAAATCATCCAATAATTTATCAAATACCTTTGCTTCTTTTTCTGTTAGTATTACAATTGGATCGATGTAGATGTTGTTGAACAATAAGCCATTGCAACGCACTTCAGTACGATGAAATTCAATGCAATAGAAGTCGCCATGAAACTGCAGTTCTGTGCATTTTACAGATTCGGAATTTTCCAGGTAGATAACCTGTAATGGTGTAGAAAACAGTAAAGCAGGAGCAGCAAAAGGGAAAACACCAAAATCGGCATGATACAGGCCCTTTCCTTCTTTAATAAACAGCACAGTATACATGGTTGACTGAGCAGGTGTGCGGAGGTCTTTGTAAGTGGCTTCTTTTAACCTTAACAGCTGTTCTCCTAATGGTGAAATTAGCTCTTGCATTAATGAGGGTTTATTAAAGCGTTTTTTGAGGCAATATTTTGCTGTTTTATATTTTGAAGTATTTCATCGTCGAAACCATTTTTTGCTAGTATGGAAATGATAAAATCAGTTTTTCCATCAATATAGCTATCAATATCAAACGGATACTTTTTGGCCAGCTCCGTTTTTAATGTCCCGTATTCTATTACTATTTCTGGATGTGAACGAAGATAGTCCCTAAAGCGGATATGGTTTTTTAAACCCATGCTATCCTGCGTGCAAACGTATAAGTGGTGTCTAAGCCACTGTTTTCCTGAACCGTCAGCAGGGCTTAAATCCGACATTCTTTCAAAAGCATCTCTTCCAACAATACCCATTTCTCCCAGGTAGTTATATCCAAGTTCTTTTAATACCCGGATAATCTCTTTAAAATTGCTTTTATCTTTAATGACGAGATCTAAATCAATAATTGGTTTCGCTGCAAGTCCGGGTACAGAGGTACTGCCAACATGTTCAATTCCAATAATGTAATCCTTTAGGTACTTATTAAATATAGTGCTCAGTTCCTGAAAAACTGATGCCCAGTTGTTGGAGTAGGGTACAACTATAACTTCTTTACTTGTCATAATATCGTCTCTAAAATTATTAATATTTTCTGTATCGAACAACTGATAACGCTCTTGCAAAAGGAACATCGTCAGGCAATCTCTAAGAAGTATGATATTAATAAGATAAAACTTAAAAATTATCTTTTTTATATTTACGCCCTGCTATTACTAAAAATCGATAAAGATAAAATTAGTCGCAATAATTTATGAAACAGAATGGAACTGCCTTAAATACAACGGATAATAACCTTTCTTTAACCGAGCTGGAAGATTTATTAGGCGAACAACATATTGGTACTTCTTATGATACTCCGTTAAGAGCAGACGCTTTTGAGCTGGCGGACCATGAAAAAATTAAGATTATTACAGGGCATTTTCGGGAAATTATGGAAACGCTTGGACTTGATCTTACAGACGACAGTCTTAACGGAACACCAGGACGCGTAGCAAAAATGTTTGTAAAAGAAATATTTAGCGGGCTTAATCCGGCAAATAAACCGCAGATTACATTATTTGATAATAAGTATCAGTATAACCAAATGCTGGTTGAGAAAAATATAACCCTTTATTCTAATTGTGAGCATCATTTTGTGCCCATTATTGGTAAAGCACATATCGCTTATATCTCTTCAGGGAAGGTTATTGGATTATCGAAGTTAAACAGGATTGTTCAATATTATTCCCAAAGGCCGCAGGTACAGGAACGTTTAACTATCCAAATAGCTAATGAATTAAAAACAATTCTGGAAACTGATGATGTTGCGGTAGTTATTGATGCAGCTCATTTATGTGTATCGTCAAGAGGCATAAAGGATGTAAACAGCAGCACCGTAACCGCTGAATATTCAGGTGCATTTCTAGATAAGGTAACAAAAGAAGAATTTTTGCAATACATCCGTCCTATGTAATGTGTTAATTCTATATGATTAGAGGTGAAGAATTACCCAACCTTAAGTTTTGACTTCAATAATAAAAGATAAATATATCTTTTATTATTGAACCTTATGTTTTACATTTGTAGCGCAGATGGGAATTTTTTCAAAAACATGTGAATATGCAATGCGTTCAGTTTTCTTTATTGCGCACCGGACAGCTTCAGGCAGCAGGGTAGGGATAAAGGAAATAGCATCAGGTATTGAATCTCCTGAGCATTTTCTGGCTAAGATTTTACAAGATCTTAGCAGAAAAGGAATTGTGCAATCTGTTAAGGGGCCAAATGGAGGTTTTTATATGGATGCATCTACACTTAAAAGGCCTCTATCTGACGTTGTTGAGGCTATTGATGGAAATAGCCTGTTCACCGGATGTGGTTTAGGATTAGAATATTGTTCTGAAAGCAATCCTTGTCCTTTACATCATGAGTTTAAGGCCATTCGGAATAAAATACAACAAATGCTGCAAGAAACATCAATAGCTGATTTTAACGATGATTTGAATCTTGGGATTACTAAATTAAAAAAATAAAAAATTTAACTAAATAAAAGATAAAAAGGTATTAATATATTTTATATGACTAATGAACAAAAACAATGGATTAGCGCAACAGTTCCTGTACTAAAAGAGAACGGTGTATTATTAACAAAACATTTCTATAACAGGATGTTTACCTATAATCCTGAACTCAAGAACCTGTTTAATATGGGGAATCAGCAAAGTGGTAAACAGCAAACCGCGTTGGCAATGACGGTATTGGCTTATGCAGAAAACATAGCCAACCCTGGAGTATTAATGCCAGTGGTAGACAGGATAGGGCACAAACATGTTAGTTTAGACATCAGACCAGAGCAATATCAAATTGTAGGTCGTCATTTAATTGCATCAATTCAGGAGGTTTTAGGAAATGCAGCAACACCCGAAATAGTAGATGCATGGACAGTGGCTTACCAACAATTGGCAAACTTAATGTCTGGTCATGAAGCAAAATTATATGAGCAAAAAACTGCGCAGCAATATGGATGGACAGGATGGCGTCCGTTTAAGGTGGGTAAAATAAACATAGAATCAACAGAAATTACTTCATTTTACCTTTTTCCGTCCGACGGTGGAAAAGTAGCCGCCCATGTACCTGGTCAGTATATCAGTGTTAAAGTATTTTTGCCGGAAATGAAATTATATCAGGCTCGCCAGTACAGTATTTCAAGCACTCCAGCACAAGATTATTACCGAATTTCGGTAAAGGCCGAAAAAGGAGCGGGCTTGGATACAAATGGTCTTATCAGTAACTATTTTCATGACGTTATCAAAGAAGGAAATATTGTAGATGTTACTACACCTGCCGGCGACTTTAAACTTGCAAAGGATTTAGCTGCCCCTGTAGTGTTAATTAGCGGCGGTGTTGGGCTAACGCCAATGATCAGTATGTTGCAGAATCTTGTGGAACAGAAATTCACTTATCCTATTACCTGGTTACATGGCTGTAGGAACCGTTCAGTACACGCCTTCAAAGATCAGCTTGATCAAATTGTTAATGCAAATGATTCTATTGAGCAACATGTTTTTTATGATGCGCCAACAGCACGGGATAAACAGGAGGGAGTGATGGAAGGATTTCTTGATATCAATAAAATAGCATCGTTACCCCAATATCCTGGTACTATGTATTATGTTTGTGGGCCAGCTCCATTTATTCGTAAGCAATATCAGGATTTGATTTCCCGCGGAATTGAAAAAGAGTCGATCTTGTTCGAAGAATTTGGTCCTGCTTTACTTCAGTTAAATTAGCTTCATTTAGCAAATTATGGCTTATTGTTCGGTTGTCTTATCACAAGTAAAACTTTTTATATGAAAGCAGACATTAGTAATTTCGAAGATATCGTACTATTTGTAGATGGTTTCTACAGCAAAGTTAATCAAGATGAATTGATTGGGCCTATTTTCGACGCGGTGATTACAGACTGGAATTCGCATTTGGCAAAAATGTATGACTTCTGGAATGCAGTACTTTTTGGAGTTGCTGGATTTAAAGGAAACCCTTTTGCCAGGCATGCGCCTCTGCCACTTCAAAAAAATCATTTTGAACGATGGTTACTGCTATTCGAACAAACCATAGATGAACATTTTTCGGGTGAATTGGCTGATGAAACCAAGAAAAAAGCGGGAATGATGGCCGAGATGTTTTTAAGCAAACTCTCCCATATGAAAGGTGGTTCGGATAGGGTAATTGTATAGTAGCGTTTAACTTTTTTATAATTTATTAAGGCACGAAGTTGTGACAGACTATTCGTGCCTTTTAACTTGGTTTTTATTTTAATAATCATATTTTTGATTAACTCTTAAATAAATTGCTCTTCGGAGCTTTATTTTTTTAATTCATCTAGCTGACCAAATAAAAGTAGAACCACAATGAAAAATCTTAGGGGCATTATATGTTTAATTGCGACAAGCATATTGCTATTCAATTCACTCCATTCTTTTGGTCAAACCAAAAAACAGAAATCAAAAAAGCCTCTGGTTGTATTTGTAACCGGTGATCATGAATACAGTAGTGAAGCCACTATGCCACTTATAGCGGCAGAACTGGAAAAGAATTACGGAATGCGTACGATCGTTCTTAAATCCTCACCTGATTATAAATCAGAAGAAAACATTCCCGGCCTGGAAGCATTAAAAGACGCTGATCTGGCCGTGTTCTATCTACGATGGAGACGGTTGCCTGAAGATCAGGTAAAATACATTGACGATTATTTAAAATCGGGCAAGCCAGTAATGGGCTTCAGAACAACCACACATGCATTCAATTATCCGGCAGGGCACCCTCTTGAGAAGTGGAATGCTTTTGGCGAATTTGCACTGGGTGCGCCTCCGGGATGGGGTAAAGGCGGACATACACATTACGGACACAAATCTACCACGGATGTTTCGGTTATTCCTGCACAGGCAAAACACCCTATTTTAACGGGTGTGCCAAATAATTTCCATGTTGCCTCGTGGCTATACCATGTTTTGCCACATTATCCGGTAAAAGGATCAACATGGTTATTAATGGGTAAATCTGTAAATCCGGACAAAGCGGCAGTAGACAATCCTGTTGCCTGGACCTGGAAAACAGCTGCAGGAGGTAACACTTTTATGACTACACTTGGCCATCCTGCAGATTTTAATGAAGAAGGTTTCCAAAGACTTGTCATAAATGCTGTTCACTGGACATTAGATAAACCTGTTCCAAAAAAATGGGCGGGAAAAATCGACATGAACGTGCCATACAGAGAATAGTAACACGATTTTAATCTACTTTTTAACCAAACATTACATTACCTAATACTTTATGGAACTTTCGATACATAACTGGATGCGATCCGAAACAATAGAAACAACCATTCGCAGAGCATCTAGTCTAGGCTACAACAAACTTGAAATTGCAGGGAGTCCTGAGCATTATGATACCAATCAGGTACGTAAATTATTAAAAGAATACGGTTTAACCTGCTGGGGGTCTGTTACCTTAATGCTTGAGGATCGTAATCTGCTTGCTAAAGATGAAGCCCAAAGGGCAAAGTCGGTGCAATATGTAAAAGATGTTGTCCGAATGGTAAAAGAACTTGATGGACATATGGTTTCTGTAGTACCAGGCACTGTCGGAAAAATAGTTCCCGATGGCAGGCCAGAGGAAGAGTGGCAATGGGCCGTTGATTCTCTAAAAGAAGTCTATGAGTATACAGAACAATCGGGTATATTAATTGGAATAGAACCCATTAACAGATTCGAAACATATTTCATTAACAGGGGAGATCAAGCCTTGGCATTGGCTCAAGCTGTTGGGCCTAACTGTGGGGTTTGTCTGGATACCTTTCATATGAATATTGAAGAGACTGATATGTTCGAAACCATCAGAAGAGCAAAAGGCAAACTGATCGGCTTTCACGTTGCTGATAACAACAGAATGGCACCCGGAATGGGTAATTTGAACTGGAACAAAATAATTGACACACTTCATGAGGTAGGATATAATGAAGTACTTTCGGTAGAATTTTGCGCTCCGTTAGATCGTACTCCAGCCAACCCTTATCCGAATTCTATTGATGAAAATCCAATAGATCTATCTCCAGAGCAAAAGAAATTTTTGGAAGACCATGGCAGTACTTCAGTTTCTGAAGAATTTTATACCATGCTTACACGCAAATCTTTTGATACCTTATCTAACCTTATTAACCACACAAAATAAACCTAAATGAAAATAACAAATGTAGAAGCGTTTTGGTTACGCTGTCCCATTCCGAAAGAAAAGCAACACTTTTCTGATTATGGCTTGCTAACCAATTTTGATATGACCCTTGTTGTGATAACAACAGAAGATGGCCTTCAGGGTTTTGGAGAAGCTAAAGCAGCAGTAGGATCCTCGGGCGTATGCGCCTCAATTGTAAGTTGCATAGAAAATGAGCTTAAACCTATTTTGATAGGGAAAGACGCAAAAAATATAAACCGTATCTGGGAAGAAATGTATAATGGTACACGTGATCATTATGCACTTACAAGAGGCCGCAGATTTCCAATTCTTGGACGAAGAGGACTTACCGTGTCGGCAATGAGTGGTATAGATACTGCTTTGTGGGATTTGAAAGGTAAGGCACTCGGTGTTTCGGTAATGGATTTACTAGGTGGTGCTTGTCGCGATCAGATGCCTGCTTACGCAAGCGGTGGCTGGGCAGATGCCGAAAACATTGGCGCACAATTAAACGGTTATGTAGCTAAAGGATTTAATGCAGTAAAAATGCGTGTTGGTATTATGGACCAAACTGTTCAGAATAGTATCGATAGGGTAAAAGCTGCCAGAAAAGCCTTAGGACCAAACATTAAACTTATGGCTGATGCACATGGAACCTTTAGTGTGCCAGAGGCTAAACAGTTTTGCAGAGGAGTAGAAGATTGTAATCTGTACTGGTTCGAAGAACCTATTAGTCCTGATAACAGACATGGAACTGCAGAGGTAAGAGCTTCGACAGCTATTCCGATAGCAGCTGGAGAAAGCGAATACACCAGCTTTGATATTCGTGATCTGCTTGAAGTAAGAGCGCTCGATGTGATTCAGCCTGATGCTGCTATCATAGGCGGTATTTCAGAAACTATGCGTGTTGGGCATCTGGCAAGCGTTAATCAGCTAGAACTGGCTCCGCATTGCTGGGGATCGGCTTTTTCTTTTATGGCAGGCTTAAATGTAGCATTCGCATCTCAGGCGGCAACAATAATTGAGTTTTCTTTAGGAGGAAACCCAATGATGTATGAATTGGTAAAAGAACAGATTGAAGTTAAAGATGGCGTAATTGGCGCTCCAACAGCTCCTGGCTTAGGATTAACACCTAATTGGGATTTCGTAAAGGAATTCAAACAGAAAGTTTAAAGAGGTAATTAAATTGTATTTATAAATTTTTACATATGGCACGTGCACTAAAAATTAATCACGTTACACTAATTGTAGACAACCTGGAGAAAGCAGGAGAATTCTATCAAAATGAACTAGGTTTAGAACCACTTGCAGCATTTAGGTTCGACTACCCTGTAATGTTTTTTAAATTTAATGATGAACAGCAATTACATCTTTCCGAATGGGAAGATACCACTTCCTTCCGTGGACATATCTGCGTACAGGTTGATGACTTTAACAGCATTTTCTTCCGCATGAAAGAACTTAATGTTATTGACGTTAAGCCTTGGGGTAAGGTTAGGCAACTGCCTGATGGCGCCATGCAAATGTTTGTACGCGATCCTGCAGGCAACCTGGTAGAAATTTCCTCGACACCGGGAGGTGAAGTAGATCCATTGATATTTAAGGATGAGTTTTATGAAGAGGGTTTGTATGTTTCAAACAGAAATGATTTTAGAGGATTCAGATCTGATGATGCCACCTTATATCATAAATAGCTAATGAAAAAGAGCGTTTTATTGCTTGAAACTATTGATGATGATGCATTAAAAATCCTTCAGGATCATGTAAACGTATTTACCGGATATGATGATGCTTCTTTAGCAGCTGTTTTAAAAAATCAAGAGATTCATGCCGTAATTACCCGTGGTAAGGGTCAAATAAATAAATCATTAATGGAAGCCATTCCAGCCTTGCAGGTTGCTGCAAGGTGTGGGGTTGGTTTAGATAATGTTGATGTGCAGGAGGCTACTGCCAGAAATATCATGGTGATAAATGCACCTGGTTCAAATGCAGCAACTATTGCCGAGCATACTTTATCATTAATGTTGATGCTGATGCGCAACATGTACGAATCTGTTGCTCAGGTTAAACAAGATAACTGGAATTGGCGCAATCAATACGCTGGTGATGAGTTAAATGGAAAAACACTTGGTGTTTTGGGAATGGGGAATATAGGCAAACGTGTAGCTAAACTTGGCGAGGCATTTGGAATGAAAGTTCTGTATTGGAGCAGATCAAAGCAGGATCTTCCATATACCTATTTGTCAATGGATGAGGTGTTAGCACAATCGGATGTACTTAGTCTTCATTTACCATTTACTAAGGAAACAGGTACAATAATAGGAGCAGAACAATTGGCTTTAATGAAACCTGATTCTTTATTGATTAACACTGCCAGGGGTGCGTTAATTGATCATGAAGCTCTTTTAAATGCACTTAATAAGCAAAGGATTTCAGGGTTTGCAGCTGACGTGTTACCTGAAGAACCTCCTGTTCCGGGTTTCCCGATATTGCATCATTCCCGTGCACTTGTTACGCCACATTCTGGAAGCCTTACGGCTTCAACATATAGGCAAATGTGTGTGCTTACCGTGAAAAATGTGGTAGCAGTACTTACAGGCGAAAAAGCAGATGCCAAAAGCATATTCAATTTTAGCGTGCTTAATGATCGCGTTTGAAAGTAATCTTCATTCTGTTACTGTTTACGTCATTCTGAAACTTAAATCGCACACCGTCATCTCCTTTGGTTAATCAAAGGAGATTTTTTATTTACTGGCTAAGTTAATCACCCTTGTAATTTGGCTAAGAAAGAGACTAGAAATGAAATGAATAGCGTTTAAAAAAAGGCAGGGTGAACTTTCGTCATCTCTAGTTTGCCAGAACCTAGCGTCGTATAAGTCCCTGCCTTTTATTAATTGCTCAAGGCCTAGCTAGAATACTTTCTTTGATCTATCAAAGGTGATCGGCAAAGGGCAATTATTTAAAAATACTTAAAATATAAACGTATGAAAGACTGGAATGTTATTTTGGGTGTTGATGTATCTAAACTTACACTTGACATCAGTTGTGCCTCACGGGGGCTCCACCTTAAAATCGAGAACCAAAGTAAAGGGTTCAGTCTGTTTAAAAAGTGGTGTAAAACCAATACCATTGCCCTTAAACAGACCTTAGTAGTGATGGAATTCACAGGCGGTTATGAGTACCGTTTTATTCAATTCTGCGAATCTCATTTCATCGCTTATACCAGAGTGCCGGGGCTGGAGATCAAGAACTCAATGGGCATGGTCAGAGGTAAAAACGATAAGGATGATTCCTTTCGTATCGGCCAGTATGGTGAAGATAAAATCAAGCGGCTCAAACCCTCAAGACCTCTGAGTGTCAACATGCTGTCTCTGAGGCAACTGCTTTCCTTCCGCAAGCGGATAGTAAGAGAAAAAGCCGGACTGGACAGTACCCTTAAGGAAAGAAGGCATATATATTCAGTAGAGAAAACAGATGCCATTACCAAAATCATCAAAACTAAAATAAAAGCTAACCAAAAGCACCAGCTTGAGATAGAAAAGGAGATCCAGGTCCTGATCAGCATGGATAAGGAAATGCTTCAGAACTACCGTATAATTACCAGCATTAAAGGTATTGGTAAAGTAAACGCCTGGATGACCATTGCATATACAGAGAACTTCACGTCCTTTCCAGACGCAAGGAAATACGCTGTCTATGTCGGTGTGATACCATTTAGCAATACTTCCGGGACAAGTATAAAAGGCAAGCCTAAAGTTAGTCACCTTGCTCATAAGGAGCTGAAGCAGGAACTTAATCAGGCTGCAAAAACAGCAATGAGACATGATCCTGAGCTTGCGGCCTATGCAGAACGTAAACAACAAACTAAATGCTATAACCTGGTCTTAAACAACGTAAAGTTCAAACTCATTTTAAGGATGTTCTCTCTTGTTAAACGAGGTGAAATATACATAGAGAACTATCAAAGGGCAGCTTAAAAGCCAACATTTCCGTTATGCTAAAGAACCAACATAGTCAATCTTTAAAATTAATTGGACTACCTAAAGAACTTTTTTAAATAAAATTTGGAAGTATGATTAACCTAGAATACGACGATAGGAGAGATCTCTTGGTTATGCCAATTTGCTTTGTAGTCAAGAGATCTCTCCTATCGTCGAGATGACGAGAGCATTAACGAGTGTTTTAATTTACTGGGGCTATTTCTCCAATGGATGTTGTTTTAACAGCTCAGCCGGAGAATAAAAACCTGTTTTAGCTTTCGTTGCATTGCGCACCTGCTTAACTTTTGCAGGAGAAATAGCTGATGCCTGATTACCGAATGAGTTTCTCACATAAGTAAGTACCGCAGCTACCTCTTCATCTTTTAGCATACCTCCAAAAGGAGTCATTGGTACTTGTCCACTATATTTTTTACCTTTAATTTCAATTGATCCCTGTAAGCCTTTTAGTACCAGCTTAATTAAGCGGTCCTGACTTCCCGTAACCCATTTTGATCCTGTAATTGGAGGAAATCCAGATGATGGCAAACCTTTACCATCTCCCTGATGGCAGGTAATGCAAAAACCTTCTTTAGCAAATATTGCTCGTCCTTTTACAAAGAGCTTGCGCTCTTCGCCACTCAAAGCTGTGGTCAGCTTTTCTCCTTTTTTCTCTGCTACAGATCTTCCGTTTAAGTGAGCTATAGCAGTTTCATAAGGTGCTCTCATCCAATCATCAAGAGGTTTTTTGCTAACTTCCAGCTCTATAGGTAATGCTTTATCTTTAGGTAACCAAGATGCGGCAGCAATCACTTCAAGTCGAACCCTGCCGTTTTCATCGGCCGCAGACTGCATTAACAATTCCGGCTGATCGGCTATCTGATGTCCTGTGTATCTTAACACTCTTACCGCAGCTGCCCTTGCATGGAAATCCTTTGCTTTTAGCAACTGTCTAAGTAACTGATCGTCTACTTTATTTAACCCCCAGGTTACCCAAAGTGCCTCCAAAAGGTTGTGCTCATATCTAGGATCATTTTTATCCAATTTAGCCACCCATGTTTTCACCTCAATAAGCACGTCAGAAACTTTACGTCCGCGCAACTCAGATCGTGTACGTGATCGTGTTCTGTCTTCTGGTAACTTCAGGTTCTCCAAAAGCTCCGGAATGCTTGCATCTGCAATTTTTACTGGTTTTACTAGCGGACGAGAAGGGTAGGTGATTTTGTAAATTCGACCATGTACATGGTCTCTTAACGGATCCCGGGCATTGTGTTGCATGTGTCCGATTAAGATGTTGTGCCAATCGGCAACGTATAAAGAACCATCAGGCGCAAACTCCATATCTACCGGCCTAAAATTTTTGTCTTCTGCTATTAGTAAATCCTGTCTGTGTCTGCTTTTATATCCCGTTCCATCGTCAACAAGAGTATGTTCTTTAGTACCTAAGAAACCGATCGTATTATTTATTAAAAAATCTCCTTGCAGTTCATCAGGGAAGTGCCGACTTGAAACAAACTCCAAACCAGAGGTAGGACGAACACGATGTTCAGGTTGTAATAAATCTCTGGATTTCTCGGTAAACACTCCATATCTTGGTTTTACCGAAACTGGCAACATCCAGCATACGTCTGGGCTCGATGTTTCTGCATAAAAATTCTGTCCCCACTGATCAAAGGCAATACCCCAGGGATTAGGTACGTATGGTTGTGCTGTACGTTCTAACTTATGTAATTGCGGACTGTAGCGATAGAAGCCACCATTGGTAGCTCTAACAGGCCCATAAGATGTTTCTACGTTTGTGTGCAAAAACACACCCTCGCCCATATATATAGCTCCTGAAGGATCGGTAGTAAAGGCGTGTATATTGTGATGGGTATCATGATCATCAAAACCGCTCAACAGAATTTCTTTTTTGTCTGCTTTGCCGTCGCCATCAGTATCTTTTAAAAGCACAAAGTTTGTTCCTTGTGAAAGGTAAACCCCTTCGGCAGTGATTTCAAAACCTAACGGAAGATGTAGTCCATCCGCAAAAACGGTCTGTTTATCGGCTTTTCCATCATTATTTGTATCTTCTAAAATAATCAACTTATCATTAGGCTTAGCATCCCCAGGTTTGTAATGCGGGTAACTAGGCATGGTTGCCACCCATAATCTGCCTTTATTATCAAAAGTGATCTGGCAAGGTTTAGCCAAATCCGGAAATTCTTTTTCTGAGGCAAACAGTTCTATTTTAAAACCTGGAGCCACTTTTAGTTTTGCTAACGCTTCCTCACCAGATAAGTACTTCAAGCTCCCATTTCTTTCAGCATTATAATTTGTTTTTACTACAGGAGGAGGGGTTGTATTCTTATCCGCAGCAACCAGATCCATTTTTTCACCCTTTACGGCTTTCCAAATTGCTGTATCCCTTATTGCTGTCATTTCGCGGAGTCTTTTAATCTCTGCAGGATAATTATCAGGCCCAAAAGGATCGTATCTGCGCCCATACGCATGTACGCCATTTGGAATTTTAAAATCATTGTGCCATGTCCAGTTTTTCTCTAATACGGCTGCATGAACAAGGGCCCTGTTTTCTTCAGCTTTTGCTGCCACTTCACCAAAAATCTGATTAGCTAATAAAGGAGCGAAACGTGCATAGGCGGTGTCACTAAGCTGTGATCCATCTATAGTCAGGTATTTTTCGGTAGTTTCAAACCATTTTTTTGTAGGCGAATAAACATCAACAAAGCGTACATTATTGTTCGCCGCAATCTCTTTCATAGCCTCTGCATACAAGGAAAGATTAATGTTTTCCTGTTTTCCATTGGGCAAATCAAACTGTTTAGAAAGATCTTCGAATGCAATTGGCGAAACGATGGCCAATTGAGGAGTAGAAACACCGTTGTACTGCTGTTTTAAAGTATGTTTAATAAAGGCATCAAGTTCGGCCTTGTAATTTTCAAGGCCCTTTGGCCCTTCAAAAGATTCATTGTATCCAAAGAACGCAATAACTATATCGGCTTTTAGTATGGTAAGCCATTGATCTTCGGTTTCAAAATGACCCTCGCTATCTGAATTGTTGGCAAGCTCTGTTTGGAATTTTTCTGCTCCAGGAAAGGCCCATGGCGACACTCTGCTGGCATGTGGCCGGAAACCAGGAGTGTTCCCTCCATCGCACATATTTCTTATATACAAGTTGAGCTCTGGATATCGCAAATGCATTTCTGTTTCGAAATGTCCATAGTTCATCATTCTTGATCCCAAATTGTTTCCTATAAGGACTATGTGAGTCCCTTTCTTTAATTGGAGCGGAGTAGTGCTTGTTGGTGTGAATTGCAGGGTAAAGAGCGCAATTACAACACCCGCCAAAATTGTAAGAGTAACCTTGGTTCTCTTTTTTGCGAATCTGATCATCTGATATTATATAGTACCTAACAAGTACTAAATATAACTTTTTATGCTATACAATTTAATAGTGTCTTAATAAATTCAAGAATTGAGTTGTTATAACTATCAATACTATCAGTCTGAATTGAAATTCTAATTAGTTCTTTGATCTAAAAAGATCATATCTGCTTGCTTATCGGTTTTATTTGAATCATTTGTAACTTCTTCGTGATGTCTCTCTGACAGTAGAACTATTTATTCCTAATTTTAATCACAGACTTACACTTCATAAAAAATAACAACAATGAAAACACTTCCCCAAATCGCCATATTGGATGATTATCAAAATGTAGCTTTTTCATTTGGCGATTGGACCAACGTTCATAAAAAGGCCCACATTACCGTATTCAATTACCATATGGCTTCGCAAGCAGAAGTTATACGGACCTTGCAGCAATTTCAGGCCATCTGTGTAATGCGCGAAAGGACACCTTTGTCAAGAGAAATCTTATCTAGTTTACCTAATTTGAAGCTTATTGTTTCAACAGGCAGACGTAATGCCTCCATAGATGCAAAAGCTGCAGAAGAATTGGGGATTGCCATTTCAATTACCGGATATCATGCTAGTGGCGCGCCGGAAATAACCTGGGCACTATTGCTGGCAATGGCAAGAAATGTTGTTGCAGAATCGACAGCTTTAAGAGAGGGTAACTGGCAAAGAGAAGTGGGGGTGGATTTAAAAAGGGAAAACCATTGGGATTATTGGTTTAGGCAATATTGGAAGTACAATAGCTCGTTATGCAAAGGCTTTTGAGATGGAGGTGATTGCCTGGAGTGAAAACCTTACTTTAGAGAAGGCAAATGAACACGGCGTAAGACTGGTTAGTAAAGAAGACCTCTTTAAAACGGCTGACTTTGTGACCCTACATTTAGTATTAAGCTCACGCTCCAGAAACATTGTAACTTCATCAGAACTTAATTTGATGAAATCAACGGCTTACCTTATCAATACATCGAGAGGCCCCCTTGTAAATGAGGCCGACTTGATTAATGTATTGGTAACCAATAAAATTGCAGGAGCGGCTTTAGATGTTTACGATACTGAACCACTGCCAGCTGAGCATCCTTTTCGTAGGCTAGATAATGTGTTGGCTACACCTCATATTGGCTATGTAACAAAGGATACTTACAAGATCTTTTATGAGGATACCATTAGTAGACTAGAAGAATGGTTGTCATAATTTACCCCTTTTATTGTCGGTTATGCCCATCATAGAATCTGTTTAAGTATAGTACCTTAGTATAAGTAAATATTTAAACCTTAAGACTATGAAAAATTTAATTTATCCTTGTTTAACCATCAGAGGTAAGATTGCAGAAGCATCAGATTTTTATATCCAGACTTTTGGAGAAGGAAAAATCAGTCAAACCTCTCCATTCGTGATACAAATTGAATTAAGCGGACAAAAGTTTATGTTGCTTAATGATGGGCCAACTTCATCACCTAACCCATCCATTTCATTCATGGTCATCTGCGAAAGCGAAGAAGAAACAGAAAGATACTGGAATAAATTGATGGAAGGTGGCAGTGCCTTAATGGCGCTTGATAGTTACGATTGGAGCCCTAAATATGGCTGGGTACAAGATAAATATGGTGTATCTTGGCAGGTGTACACCGGAGATAAAAGTCAGACTCCTCAAAAGTTTTGTCCTACATTAATGTTTACAGGTGATAACGCTGGTAAAGCAGAAAAAGCAGTTCATTTTTACACAGATCTGTTTCCTCAGTCCAATATCCAGGGCGTGCTAAAATACAGGAAGGAAGATGATGATAACGAAGAATTTGTAAAGCATGCCCAATTTAAGATCAAGGATTTTGTAGCTATGGCAATGGATAGCTCAGCCAATCATGGTTTTGGTTTTACAGATGCAATATCTTTGGTTGTAGAATGTGAAAATCAGGAAGAAATTGATAAATACTGGGGTCAGTTAACGGCCAATGGAGGTAAAGAAGTGGCCTGTGGCTGGTTAACTGACCCGTTTGGGATAAGCTGGCAAATTATACCTAAAGCATTAAGTAAATTGGTTAGCGATCCTGTTCGTGGCCAGAGGGTAATGGGGGCATTAATGAAAATGAAAAAACTGATAATTGCAGATTTAGAAAATGCGTAACAATATATATAATCGTAGAAGAAAATCAGAGGTTTTCTTCTACGATTATTTTTTTAACCAGATTCAGTTCAATTTATTAATTTAAGTTTACAGGTATTGTTTTAGTTATAGTGGGAACTGATAGACCGTTTTCATAAAATTTGACAGTTAAAGTTGCCGTCTTTGAAGGAAGAGTTCCAGTAGTAAAAGTAATTGTATTTAATCCAACCGTAGAGGTCTCTAAAATTGCCTTGTTTTTTGTCGGATAAGATATAGCCCAATTTTTATTTGTACCTAATAGCTCTGATAACTCACCAGCATCAGCTGTTACTTCCACTCTGAATTTTAGAGCGCTCTCAACTAAATTAGCGGATATTTCAAATATATTATTGTTAAGCGTAGTAGTAGTCGAATTCAGGATGTTTTTACCTTTGTATATCGTTGAACCCAGTGCTGGATATTCGATTAAATCAAAGGATTTGATGTAAGAAGTTGATTTTTTAAATTGATCCAAATAGCTAAGATTTATTTTATTAAGTATAGAATCCGGATATAGTGCAGTGTATTTAGCTTTTACCTGATTGATTACCTTGGTCGTATCTAAATAATATAGGTGAGTCATGATACTATTACCCAAAGAAACATCGTTCAGCAGACCATCAGTTTTTAAATCTTCTGCAATATCGTTTAGAATTTCAGTCAGCTCACCGTCTGATCTAAACCCAACTAGCATTGTGGATAACGAGAGCAAAATATTACTTCTACTTGAGGATCCAATTAGATTTATCTTTTCTGCTCTTTTAATCCCAGGGTTTTGAATACCAAAAACACTCAAAACTTCATTTACTGATTGAATTTTTGCATCATTAAAGGACTTTCCCTGATCAATTAAGTATTTTACCCTTGGTTCTTCCAGAGCAGTAAGAATGTTGACATTGACTGCTTCAGACGTATTGATCTTTACAAGACCGGATAATGATATTTGAGAGGAGGAGTTCTTACCTGATACTTCGTTGAAATAGAAGCCAGAAGAAACAACTCTAACATTTTTGCCCTTAAGATTTTTAACCCTCAGACTAAATGATCCATAATTATCGGTAATTGTACTATTAAAACTTCTGCCTGTTTGAGTTAATGTTGAGTCCATCTCGAATAGATATAAAATTGAACCTTTTAAGAATCCGCCCTTTTCAATTTTTCCATTTATTTCTTGTGTGCTCTCTCCATTTTTCAATTCTTCTAAATCGGCGGCCATCTTTGTTATTGCCGATTGTAATTCACTTGTAGCTGTCGCAGTGGCTTTTTGTTCGGTATCAATTTTATTTATCGTTTCACCTAATTGAGTGATTGTAGTTTTTAAAGACTCTAGTTGTATAATAGTAGCTGCTTGTTGAAGCGATGTTTTTAAGTTAGCGATGTCAACAGAATTGGTAACTCCGCCATTTTTTATTTCATTAGTAAGGGTCGATAGGTCAGATGTTAGAGCTTTTAAGGAATTAATCTCATCGGAGTTTAGCTTACCTTGTTGTTGCAAAATGGTAAGATTAGAATTGATATTGCCAATTTGATTTTCGATACCAGAAACTCTAGACTCTAATTCAGCGATCTGCCTTTTAAGATCTTCATCATTTTTTTTGCACGAAATTAATAGCGATAAGCTTGTTGCAAGAAATAAAAAGGCAATAATTTTATAAGATTTTGAGAGCATATGTTTTTTTCCGTAAAAATATATATTTATTCAATAAAATAGCTTAATAATGAAAATATTTTAATCGACTTAAACTATCGTTCCTTAATGTATTTGTGAGAATATTAACAATGTGGATTTTTATTTTGCCCGGTATAAAGTCTCTGACATGTGCTTTATTCCTTCTTTATAACTGGTGGGTTTTATCTTAAATGTATTTTCAAATTTTGAAGAATTGAAATTGTAGTCATGATCATATTGATAATACATCTCTACAGTTCCGGCTACAACTTTTTTAAATAAACCAACCAGCTGAAGCATAAATTTATTAATAGTAGTGTGAGCAGGCTTTACCCCATAAATTTCGGCAGCCAATGTTATAAATTCCTTTCCTGTTATTGGTGCAGCAGTAGGCAAATGCCATATCTGATTATCAGAATCTGGTGTTTGCCCTAAAAGATACATTGCCTTGCCAGTATCAGGTATGTAAGTGAAATTGTGTAACACTTTCGGGTCGCCAATCCATTGTGCAGATGTTTTTTTTGCATACTTATCTAATACCATCATATCCAGAAAACTATTCATAGAATCTGTACCATAAAAATCTGCAGCCCGGGCAATTGTAGCTTGTATGTTTCCTGCTTTAACCTCCTCCATCAGTTGTGTAGCTATACGCGCCCTAAGTTCACCTTTCACACTAATTGGGTTGTATGGTGTTGTCTCAAGCATGGGACCTTTAACCAGCCCGTACATATACACATTGTCGAAAAATATTAACCTCGTCTGCGTTTCTTTTGATGCGTTAATCAGGTTCTGCATAATTACTGGCCATTGTTGCTGCCATATGGTTTTATCATAAATCAGACCTGCGCACATGTAAACTACAGCAGAACCTTTTACAGCAGCCAATACCTCTGCATAGTTTAACAGATCAGCTTTTTGCCAGGTAACGTTGGTACCTGTAACTTTAAGTGGCCTGCGACTTACCAGGCGAATAGTTTCATTAGGATTATGGTTTAATAATTCTTTTGTAAGCGCGTTTGCTGTTGGCCCGCCGGCACCTAATATAGTATGCATGTCTTTTCGATTTGTATGATACAAATATAGCTGAGGTCTGTAAGCCAAAACGTTAACAAAAGATAAGAAATTAATTATGGGTGCCTGGAGTTAGGCGTATATTAAAGTCCTTTTTCTTATCCGCGAAAGTGACACAGGTGTAATGCCCAAAAAATTGGCAACATAATGTTGTGGTACACGTTGCATAATTTCAGGCGTTGTTTCGAGCATTTTAAGATAACGTTCTTCAGGAGTTTCAGTAATAAAAGATGTGATCCTGTCTTCGTAACAGCAGATGTAATGTTCTGCAACCAATCGGCCGAAACGTTCCATCTTGTAGCCCAATAATGGATGATTAAGCATCAGGTCCATGTTTTTACGGGAAATAAGTATCAGTCCCGTTTGTTCAAGCGCTTGTATGTATCCAGTGCAGGGGTGCTGCGTAAGAAAGCTTTTGTAAGAGCTTACAAATTCATTTTCAAAACTGAAATACCCAGTTATTTCTATGCCATCCTTAACATGGTAATAGCGAACTGAACCATTTACAATAAATCCAATATCATTACAAACTTTATCCTTAACTGAAAAATGATCCCTCTTTTTAATAACCTTATAGTTAAGGTGCGATATGAATTCAGTCCATTCAGTGTCATCAAAAGTGATGAAATGCGCTAATCCTTTACGAAATATATCTAAAGCTTCATTTGAAATGTTGGAACTGATCATAAGGAATGAATTATATGATATAGACGATTCTAAAAGTAAAAATAAGGTTTTATTTCTTTTTACTAATCATTTCAAGGATGGATACTGTTCTTATCCGAACGGTAGATGTTCAATTTTGAACAGCATGGGTAGTCAAAAGCCTTATTAAGGTAGGTAAATTCATTGGCATAGCTCTTGAACTGTAAAGGAAAATTAACAATATGAAAAGTCCAAAATCCTTACTTATACTTTTGATACTCATTTTTTCGGTTAGTGTAAAAGTATCGGCTCAGAAAACAGTAACTGTAGACATTACAAAGGTTACACATACCGTAAATCGAACCATAAATATGAGTGGTTCATCTCAAAAGCCCACTTTACATATAAATTCAAAGTATGATGCAGGCTTTGCTGTAATAAAACACCGCGATTTTAAAAACGGTGAGATAACGTTTGAGGTGAAGGGTGAAGATATTTTCCAGAAAAGCTTTGTTGGATTTGCTTTCCACATACAAAACGATTCTACTTATGAGGCAATCTATTTTAGGCCATTTAATTTTAGATCTGATAACGAGCTGCGTAAAAAACATGCTGTCCAATATATTTCTCTTCCCGGTAATGACTGGCCAAAGCTTAGAGATGCTTCTCCATTAAAGTATGAGCAACCGATCGGAGAGGATGTTAATCCGGCAGAATGGTTTAAGGTTCGGATTAAAGTGGAAGCAAAAATGATCAGTGTCTATGTAAATGAAAACCCTAAGCCATGCTTGGAAGTGGTTCCTTTAAGCAATCTAAATTCCGGGAAGATAGCTTTCTGGACCGGCAGCGAATCTGCAGGAGATTTCAGAAACTTAAAAATCACAGAAAACTAACCTTTGCTTTGGTTTTCAGCTGCTTGTAAGAGTATTTTTTTTATCAGCGCAATCTGTCCTAAATGGTAATGAGTGTGTTCAATAATCCCTTGGATATTTCTGTAGTAGGTTCCGTATTTCTCATCTGTAAAGTTTTCCCAAAGTTTATGCTCTGGCAACTGCTCAATCAGTAAAGTGAAGGTTTCTGCATCGGCAAAGGTTTTGTCCAGCAAATTATCCCAGTCTCTTTGTGACTCGATTGGAGGAAGGTCAAAACTATATTTGTCGCTAGCCTCAAGTGGTTCTCCTTGTAATACCTTTAGCACTGCACTTATGTAGTAATTCACATGATAAACTAAGGTAGCGATGGTATTAAAAGAATGAACCTGCATTGTTGCTTGTTGCCAGTTTACATCCGTCAAATTGTCTTTAAGGTTTGATGATGTCCAGTTCCCGCCAAAATGAACATCTTTTAAGTGCTTTGCTAATTGCGCTGGTAAATTCATGCTATTTAATATTAAACAGTTAAATTATAATATTATCTGAAAATATAAAAATGGGCGAGGCCGAAAAATAAGCTCAGTCCAATAATATAGAGGACGTTAACTTTAAATTTTTTCATTAACACCAGGGTGATAATAATCCAGGCCAATGAGTAAAAATCAATATATTTAAAAGATACTCCACCGGGGAAAATAATATCCTTTCCCAGAAATAAGGTGAGGTTTAAAATCACTCCCACAACTGCAGCTGTTACAAATCCCAGAACATTGCCAATTGTTTTATTTCCATGTGTTTTTTCAATAATCGGTCCGCCAACAAATATGAATAAGAATGAAGGTAAAAAGGTATTGAAGGTTGTAATTAAAAGCCCAATTGTGCCCATAAGGATAGAACCTGAAAAATGATTAAAGGCTGCCATAAATCCTACGTAACACACCACAATAATTAATGGGCCGGGAGTTGTTTCAGCAAGGGCAAAACCATCAATCATTTGCATCTTACTTAGCCAGTTCAGCTTCGAAACACTAAACTGTGCAACATATGGTAAAACAGTATAAGATCCTCCTATTGTAAATAATGCAGTTTGGGTAAAGAAGAGGCTTAGGTCTTTCCAAAATTGAAAATCAACAGAAAGAAAGTACAACAAAAGTAAAGGAATTAGCCAGATCAGCGCAAAAATAGCCGTTTGCCGTAAAGACTTGCTATTGGGTGTGTTTGTGCCACGTGCCACAGAGTTTTTATTAAAATAGAAAGTTTCTTCATTAGAAGAGGTTAGGTTATTCTCCGAAATTCTATTAGCAGATAGCGCAGGCCACAATCGTTGGATTAGAACAGCGAGTAAAATCGTTCCTATTATGATCAGGAACATCGAGATGTTAAAGAAGAAAATACAGATAAAGGCTAAAGCGCACATTAAAATATGAAGCCTGGTATGGAGTGCTTTTTTGCCTATACCTAACAGCGCTACTATTATGATGGAGATAACAGCAGGCTTAAATCCATTGAACATAGCAAACATCCATGGCTGATTTCCATAAGAAACGTACAGTATGCTTAGTAATAGCAAAATAAACATGGAGGGAAGTACAAATAAAATGCCGGCTATTAGTCCGCCCTTTTTACCATGTAGCTGCCAGCCAATATAAATGGCTAATTGCTGGGCTTCTGGACCGGGCAAAAGCATGCAAAGGCTTAATGCGTGGAAAAATCTGCTGTTGCTAATCCATTTTTTTTGACCTACCAATTCCTCATGCATAATATTGATATGGCCTGCCGTGCCTCCAAAACTTATCCAACCCAATTTAAACCAAAATTTTAAAGCTTCTTTAAATGAGGGCTTACCTTGGGGCATAACATTTCTATCTCTATTTTTCAACGTAGTCAATTAGGTTTCTATAATGGTAAAAGGAAAAATCAGGAACTATGCAAAAATAAGCAAATTAACGTCCTTAAGCAAAGATATGGTTGGGTGTTTTTTGTGATTAATTAAGGTTATTTTTAGGCTTCAGGATTGATTTTATTGTGCTTGTATAATCCCTTTGTTGTCTGTGGGGTATTAAGGTGTAAGAGAGCTTTAAAATGAGAAATCGATTTTGAATTATGTTGCTTTTCTTAAAGGACTGTTTAAACGCAGATGAAAGATTTTTTTTCTCTTGTTAATCAGGTACTAAACTTTAAATTATGTTAAATTCAGTTGCATAATTTGTGGCTCTGCATCTTTTTGGTAATATTAGCGGCACTTGAGGATTACTTATGACTACCGTTACTGTACTTGCTATAATTGAACCAGACCTTAAACCCGCACCTCCATTGTCAAAGGTGATGCATGAAAGACTCTCCCGCTTTGCAGCTGAGCTGCAGGATTCATTAACAAAAGAACTTATCGAAAACCGGAACTGCGAAGATCTGGTTATTTACATCAACTATAATAGCAAGTATGCTGTTCGGTGGAAGATTGTAAATGACGTTCCTTCTGCCGTTGAATCTGAAGTTGCCAGGCAATGTGCTAAACTTGGGTTTATTATATGGAAGGGTAGCGAGATCTATAATTTCAAATCAAGAGAATAACTACAGCTAGAAATGCTGTAGTCATTCATCTCATTATTGGTACTTAAAACTTGATCAGGCTAGGGTCAGTCACTACCATCTCTGGTTTATTTTTAAATAAGCTCACTGTGCCTTGAATAGTGATGGTTTTTCCGTTAATCTTATCTGCCAATACTTTCGCTTTCCCTTTTAGCGCTAGGGTAAGGAGTTGATTGGGATGCGCTGCTCCAACATTAACTAATACCATACTTTTAATGTCTTTCAGGCTAAATACCTTGCCTGTTACTATTACATTCTTGCCAACAGAGCTCTTTAGGTCAGTTAATTTTACCGTGATTGCTTTAGCCAAAGGTTTGGACGGAACTACAGCGATAGGTACTATCGGTTTTTCTATAGGGCGAGTCTGTTGTTGTTCGTTAAATAGTTTGTTTAATTCTCCAGCCAATCGTATACCAGCTTGAGCAATGCGCAGGTGGACAATTGCGATTGATCTTTTGTAGCTAGCTTCATCAATGTTACCACCTGGCTGAGTGTCGTCGTAGATCTGAGTGCTTACCTGGTAACTTTCCCATAGCCATTGCATAGGGCTATCGGCCTGCCATTTCTTCACTTGTTCCGGGTTGGCCCAATCGTATTTTTTTGCCATTTCAGCATAATTGAATCCTTCATGGTCTATAAGTTTTCCATCCCATAAGGCATGCAAATTAGTTCCATTTCCATTAAATCTTACCTGTACATCATTGCCGCCCTTATCTTCGGCACGGCTAACATGCATGGGTTGGTGTGCATCACCAACAAGATGAATCAGGAATTTTAACGCCTGATTTTTTTGTGCCAAACTAAGTGTTTTATCTTTAAGGTTTGCCTCTGCTTTTAAAATTGCAGTATAAACATTGTCTTTGTCTTGTTTAATAACGTAATCTGTAAACTGCTCTTTGGTTAATCCCATTGGAAGGTTGATGTAATGCCAGGATGCAGTTTTTTTATATTGAGGATCATCACTAATCTCATCAGCCCAAGTACTTGCCTCGCTCATGGTTTCACCTTTCAGATAGGTGCTTACTATGGTTTTTGTGTTTGGAGCTAAGTGTTTTTCTGCAATAGTGGCAATGGCTTTATGACCTTTCTGGCCCCAGGATACCAGGGCTATGGTCAATATAATTAGGGATGCGCTTAGGGTATATTGTCTCATGGCCCAAAGTTAATCAGGCGCAAAAGAATTCGGAATTTTAGTTGCCAACATTTTGTTTTCTTACTTGTATCTTTTGTGTTAGGTATTCGTCACAACATATTTCTTTCTCGTCATCTCAACGATAGGAGAGATCTCTTGACCATGAAGTAGCTACACAGCAAATTAGCATAAACAAGAGATCCCTCCTATCGTCGAGATGACGATTGTATTATAACGATCATATTCACAACATACTGTAATGTTGCTTTCTCTTTTAAATTAGATATGCTACAAAATCCAACCTATCCAATTTAATTATACTTTAATTACTAAATGCATTATATTAACACTATGAAATCAAAAAGCCTCTCCTTAATAATTGTATTTGCGCTGTTATTTGTAATTACGAGAGTTAAAGCACAAACCGGCTTATCTCCAGTAAAAGTCAATCTTCAACTCATATCCGATCAATTATCATATCCCACAGCATTTGCGGCGCCAAATGATAAATCTGGTAGTTTATTTATTTGCGAACAAAAGGGGCGGATCAGAATTATCAAAAATGGTAAACTTCTATCCAAACCCTTTTTAGATTTCACAGATGAGGTACTGATGATGGGAAGTAGTGATGAAATGGGATTGTTGGGGCTGGCCTTTCATCCTCAATACGCAGAGAATGGCAAGTTCTATGTTTACTTTAGCAAGCGTGTTCCTAAAACTCCGGGCATAGACCATCAAAGTATTATTCGTGAATACAAAGTCTCTACAGAAAATCCTGATCTGGCTGATAAAACCAAATCAAGGGAAGTTTTGGTTATTGATGAACCTGAATCTAACCACAACGGAGGAGACCTAAAGTTTGGCCCTGATGGGTTCTTATATATAGGCCTAGGAGATGGCGGTGCATATAATGATATGCACGGTACTTATGGCAATGGACAAAATTTAAATACTTTACTTGGTAAAATACTTAGAATTGATGTAAATACGCTTCCTTATGCCATTCCAAAAGACAATCCATTTATAGGAATGGAGAATACAAAACCTGAAATTTATGCATATGGTTTTAGAAACCCGTGGCGGATTAGCTTCGACAAACTTAACGGAAGATTGTTTGCCGGAGATGTGGGTCAAAAGAATTGGGAAGAAATTGATATTGTTACCAAGGGTGGAAATTATGGCTGGCGGGTTAGGGAAGGTACACATGTTAAATCTCCAAATGATCCTGATCCAAAAAACTGGATCAACCCAATAGCCGATTATGGCCGTAATGAAGGTATCAGTGTTACCGGTGGCTTTCTTTATCGCGGTAAACAACTCCCGCAGCTTTTCGGTAAATACGTTTTTGGCGATTTAATGGGAACCATTTGGTCATTAACCGACATTAACAAAGAACTCTGGAAAATGGAAAAACTCTCTATTTCCCGGGAACCTGGAAATTGGCAGATCTATAGCTTTGGTGAGGATCGTAACGGTGAAATCTATCTGCTTGTTAACCTGATTGAAGAAGAAAAAGGTGCGATTTATAAGATCATACCGGGTATGTAGTTTTTACTTTCTTACCCATCTTTTTTTGAATTACTTCAAAATGAGGAAGCTCATTAGGACTAACCATCGAAATTGCTTCTCCGGGTGTGTCAGCACGGCCAGTTCTTCCAATACGGTGAATATAATCTTTAGGTGACCTTGGAAGTTCATAATTAATCACAAAAGGAAGGAAATTAATGTCAATTCCTCTCGCCATTAAATCTGTTGCTACTAAAACCCTAAGTTTACCAGATTTAAAATGAGATAAAGCCTCTGTTCTTGCTCCCTGGCTTTTTTTACTGTGAACAGCTTTTGCGTCAATATTATTTTTACGTAGCTTGTTTACAATGGCATCAACCTGATGAACCGAAGAAGCAAATACCAACACTTGTTTCATTTCATGATGATTGATCAGATGACGTAAAAACGGGCCCTTTTTCTCATCTGTAACTATATACGCTATCTGGTTGATAAGGTCAAGTGAATCTTCTTCAACCTCAATTTTAATAACTACTGGATCATGTAGTAAGATTTGGTGAATGTGTTGCAAATCATCACTCAATGTAGCAGAAAACAATATATTTTGGCGCTTTTTAGGTAAAAGAGAAATGATTCTGTTTACTTCCTCTTTAAACCCTAGATTAAGCATCTTATCTGCTTCGTCTAGCACCAATGTTTCAATGGTAGATAGGTGCACGGCATTTGATTCTACCAATTCCAATAACCTGCCGGGTGTAGCGACAAGCACATTTACACCTTGTAAAGCCATCATTTGCGGGTTAATAGAAACACCGCCATATACTGCCAATGTTTTAATGGGCACAGTGAGGGCCTTACTAAAAGTCTTAAAAACATCTTTTACCTGTTCGGCTAGTTCACGTGTTGGTACTAAAACCAATACATTCGCATGGCGATTTTTTACCCCTGCTGTTTCTTGCAAATTCATTAGAATTGGCAAAACATATCCCGCAGTTTTTCCAGAACCTGTTTTAGCTATACCCAGCACATCTTTTTTGTTTAATATGGCTGGTATAGCAGTTTGTTGAATAGGAGTAGGTACTGTGAAATTCTGATTTACCAATGCTTCTAATAAAGCAGTCGATAAACCTAAGGAGGTAAAGGACATATTACTTAATATTTGCCGTAAAAATACACAAAAATCGTGTGCCAAAACTTGCCAATGAAAATTGATTTTTTCTGCTTATTTTACATCGGTAAAAGCTATACTGATTATATGGATGTTGGTAAAGGACTCTTATTCTTTTTTGGTGCTTTAGGCGTATTTAACGGGCTCATTTTGAGCGTTTATTTTTTCTTTTTTTCCAAAAAAAAACATCTGTCAAATCTATTTTTTGGAGCATTGCTCCTGGCTATAAGCCTAAGGATAGGTAAATCTATTTTTGTAAGTTTTTATCCCTCACTTGCTAAAATTTATCTGCAGATAGGCCTTACAGCATGTTTTTTTATCGGACCTTTTCTTTATTATTTTCTAAAATCAACTATAAACCCTGGTGCGCCTTTAACAAGATCTTCTAAATGGGGTATTGCTGTGTTGTTTGCCATTATCCTTATCCCGGGAATTATATATCCTTATCAAACCTATCCAAAGCTTTGGAACAATTATTTTGTACAGATTATCTACGCAGAGTGGTTTGCTTATTTGGTAGCTTCAGGCTTGGTATTAAAAGATATATTGAAAAAACTGTTTGCAAAAGACTATAAAATGAAAGCCTCAGAAATATGGCTCCTTACTGTTTTTGGTAGCACAGCCCTTATCTTTGCCTTTTTCCAGTTGGCTTTGTGGAGAGCCTCGTTTTCACTATATCTCAACGGTTCTCTCGCATTTTCTTTTTGCTTATACATGGTCGTTTTTACGCTTCTGTACCGAAAAAAAACAAGCGACTTATTCATTTTGGGACAGAGCAAGTATCCAAACAAGAAAGTGAGCGACCAGGAGGTAAATACCTTATTTGCACGGCTTGAAAAAATAATGACTGAAAAAGAGTTGTATAAAAATCCGGACCTTAAGTTAAATGAGCTATCAAAAGAAACTAATATTTCCAGTCATCAATTATCTCAACTCCTTAATGATAATCTGGGCAAAAATTTCACTACATATGTTAACGAATTTAGGATCAATGAGGCTTGCAAAATAATGGCTTCAAGTAATCGCTTAACGTTAGAATCTGTTGGTTACGAAGTTGGGTTTAATTCCAAATCCACATTCTTTGCTACTTTTAAAAAGCTTACCGGCACAACCCCAGCTAATCATCAGCAAAAAATACAGATAGACAATATTGCCTACAGTACGGATTTATAAATTCGTACTCCTGATTCCCGATTGCTGCACTTCCAACGGGGAATTGTTTTGGACTTTTGAAAAAAAGTATCCAATACACCACTATGTCCAAAGTTTTTATAATACTATTTATCTTGATCTTTTTTGCCAGAATTAATACTCATGCCCAGCTGGGTAATATTAAGGGAACCGCCGTCGACATGAATACTCGTAAAGGAGTTGAGTTTGCAGTAGCGACCTTACTTTCGGCTAAAGATTCATCTATGATTAAAAGTGTTTTTGCAGATACATCAGGATTTTTTCAGCTAACAAACATACAAGATGGCATCTATATACTGTTGGTTTCCTCCATGGAATATCACAAGCAATATCAGGGTCCTCTGCAGATCAGTTCTGCTCAACGGGTTATAGATCTTAAGGAGGTGCCTATGCTTATCAACCAAAGGATTTTGAAAGGGGTAGAGGTGGTTGGGCAAGTTCCTTTATTTAGAAATATACCAAACGGGACAATTGAAGTCAATGTGGCCAATACAATTTTAGCAACAAGTACTACAGCAATTGAAATTCTTTCCAAATCCCCAAATGTTAGCGTTACTGAAGAAGGAGTGTCTGTTAGGGGGAAGGGAGAATCCGTTATTTACCTAAATGGAAGGCGAATAACTACCGAACAGCTGTCTTCTATTTCCTCTTCACAGATCAGGAAGATTGAAATTATTGCAAATCCCTCTTCAAAATATGATGCGGAAGGTAAATCAGTTATTAATGTGATAACGGTTACAAATGCCGAAGAAGGATATAAAGGGAGTTTTAAACAGATATTTACCACTTCAGATTTTAGTTCTCCAAGTGCAAATACCAATATAGATGTCAACTATAAAAAGGACAAACTATCCTTAACAGGAAGCTATGGGCTATTGCTGGGTAATACCAGAGAAATATTAAATACCACAAGGTCAAGATTAAAGCTTGTGGATCATTTTAGCTCTGTGCTCATGACTGACTGGAATAGGAAATATGATAATTTCTCTAATTATAGTCTTGGAGGACAATACGATCTCGACGAAAAGAGTTACCTCTCGGCCGAATATAGTGGATCTTATAATGACTTAGGTGGAAGTACTAAAAGTGAAAATACCATCACTTCTACCTTAATGAAGGAATTTTTTAGGAGTGACATAGCTAATGATAATGTAATCAATAACAACTCCATTAATCTTAATTACAACAGAGATATAGACAGCCTTGGTTCTTCTTTATTTATTGGCGGCCAATACGCGGGGTATATTTCGAAAACAGACGATGATATAAATGAAAATAAGTTAGTTAACGGGCAGGGGTCCTATAACGTTTTAAATAATAAAGCAGGTTATAGAATTAGATTGGCAAACGCCCAGACAGATTATACTAAGGCATTTAATTTAAATAACAGACTTGAATTCGGAGCTAAATACAGCTTTGCTAGTAATAAATTCTATTCAGATTTTTTTACAGTTAAAAATGGAAATGATTTTGTGCTGGATGAGACACGTTCGGCAGACTTTAAGTATCAGGAAAATATTCCTGCTGCATATCTGAATTTCAATGGTCAAATGAGCCTAAAGGTAAACTATGGGATAGGAGTAAGAACCGAATGGACCAGTTATAAATTGGAAACTGATGTTCAGGGACTAGAAGAGATAAAAGACAATTACCTTAATTTTTTTCCGAGTGCCTTTATCGCTGTTAAAATCTCTGATCAGCTTCAGTTTAGAATGTCTTATACTTCGCGGATAACCAGGCCAAGGTATCAGGCTTTAAATCCTTCGGGTATTTATCAGGATGCTTATACCAGTATACAGGGGAATCCTTACTTAAAGCCCGAAAAAACAAATTCTTTTGAGTTAGGAGCATCGTTTAAAAAGTACAATTTTACAGCAGGATATTCAGATACAAGGGATGCTATTACCGGGGCAGCAATACAAGGCGAAGCCGAAAATACCTATGTATTAAAACCATTAAACCTTAGTAAACTTAGTTCCTGGTTTGTTTCCTTGTCCATTCCCTTTAACCTAAACTGGTTTACATCTATGAACACAGTTGATCTAACTTATAATAAGTATATGACTGGCGACTTCCCTTATGGTTTGATGACAAGCCGCCCACAGTTCCATTTTTATTCCAGCAATAATTTTAACATCAATAACTTGTTTAAAATTCAAATATTAGGCAGGTACACAGGAGACAAGTATGACGGGATTTTTTATAGACATAACCAAGTTTTAGCCGCTTTGGGTGTTGAAATGGATTTTTTTAATAAAGCTTTAAAACTCAATTTACTAGCCAACGATATCTTTCGGAAGGATAAACCTGCGGGTTATTATGAAATTGGTGAGACTTATATTGAATTTGCAAGAAAGAACAATAACAAATATTACCGGATTACCCTTGCTTATAGTTTCGGCAGACTTAAAAAGGTTACTTACATTAATAAATCTACAGGGCGCACAGAGAACAGCAGGGCTCAGTAATCACGATTTTCGTCATTTCTTCTTGTTGATCTCCAAATAATAGCGTTTCTCTTTGGGATCAAGTTTTTCTATCGCGCAACGAAGCATTGCTATAGGCATTGAGCGTGCAAAATTGTCTAAGAATTCAATTAGAACTAATTTGTCTCTTTTGCCGGCCTCCCTTATCCAGCTTCCAGCTGCCTTTTGAATAAGATCGTGCTCATCGTTTATCAATATCTCCGCAATCCTGAAAGTGTCTGATAAGTCATTTTGCCTGATAAAAAAATAAGTGCTTACAATTGCCGTTCTTCGTTCCCAAACATGATCAGATTTAGCAAGTTTGTATAAAATGTCTCTTGGCTTATCAAACAAATAACCACCAACAACATACGGGGCACTTCTATCAACCAAATCCCAATTATCTATTTTGTCATGACATTTAATATAAAGATCAAATAACTCTTTTTTCCTTAATGGGGTTGTTTTCTTATTCCTTGCCTGAAAATCCATTATGCTTACCGCACCCATTCGTGCTTCATAATACTCACTTCCTATTAATTTTTCAATTTCATCAATAGGCATTTCAATGAACTGTTTTGCTAAATCAAAAATAGCCGCCATTCTAACACCCAAAAATTTATGTTTAGGATCTTTATCTCTAAAAAATCGCTGAACATTCTCGAGCTCAGTAATTGATTTTAGAAGTGAAAGCTGTGTTTCGAATATTTTAGCCGTCAATTCAATCATTTTTACACATCTATTAACTATTAAATAGTATGATACGGTTGAGGTACAGGTCTCTGTGGGATTTTGGCTTCCTTACATGCGTTAACCAAACTTAATGAAAAATAAACTATTTTGCATTGGTAGTTATAAGATCTTCATACCCGTCGCGATTATTACTAATGGAAGGAATAACCTATAAAGAGATAAAACCTAATCCATCTCTTTCTACATTTGTAGACAGCTTTTGGATGCTGTCCAATAAAACCGATCATGAAAAAAGAGTCGTCATTATGCCTGATGGCAGGATAGACCTTTTCTTTTCCTTAAAGGAACCGTACGAGCTTACGCTATTAGGACTGGAAGATGCACCTTCTCAGGGCACCCTGATGCCAGAAACAGTTATGCTTGCAGTTAGCTTCAAATTGCTTGCTATTGAATACTTGTTTGATAGGAAATTTCCAACCCTCGTTGATGCAGTTTATGTTTTGCCATCAGATTATTTTGGAATTACCACAGAAAGCTTTAGTGATTTCGAACAGTTTTGTAATGTACTTACCGATAAACTATTAAATAAGTTAAATAATATAGAGGTCGACTTGCGTAAACAAAGATTATTTGAGCTGGTATATACTTCCGCCGGATCAATCACTATCCAGGAAATTGCTGAAACACTACATTGGACAAGCAGGCAAATTAACAGGTATTTTAATGAATGGTTTGGTATTTCATTAAAAGCTTATTGCACTATTTTAAGGTTTAGGGCTTCTTTTACTCAGATAAAAGAGGGTAAACTATTTCCAGAGCAGAACTTCACAGACCAATCGCACTTTATAAAAAATGTCAAAAAATTTGCCGGTGTTACCCCTAAAGAACTAAGTAAGAACGAAAACGACCGATTTATACAATTTTCAACATTGCCGAAGAAGTAGTTTTGTATTGTAAAAACTAAATTTTCAATTATGTTGATTCAAAATAAAAGAATAGCTGTTGTAGGTGGCGGACCCGGGGGCCTTACTTTAGCACGACTACTACAACTTAAAGGTGCAGATGTAAAAGTATACGAGAGAGATTTTAATTCATCTGTAAGGGTACAAGGCGCCACATTAGATCTTCATGAAGAATCGGGCTTAGAGGCACTTCGCAGAGCAGGATTGATTGATGCCTTTTATGCTAATTACCGCCCGGAGGCGGGCAAATTGCTTGTGTTAGACAAAGATCTGAATATTAAATTGGATGGACATTCTGAGGAAGATCATGATGAGGGTCGTCCCGAAATAGACAGGGGGCCATTACGAAACATACTTCTTGAATCGCTAAAGCCGGATACAGTAATATGGGACAGTCAGTTTGTTTCCACGACACCGCATAATGACGGTTGGAAACTATTGTTTAAAAATGGTACTTATGCTGAAGCAGATATCTTAATTGCTGCCGATGGAGCCAATTCTAAAGTCCGTTCATACTTAACAGGTATAAAGCCTATTTATTCAGGTATTTCAATTGTAGAGGGGAATATTTATCATGCTAAAGAAAACGCACCGGAGCTGTATAATATACTTAACGATGGCAAAATATTTGCCATGGGAGATCAAAAGTCATTGATTTTAAGCTCGAAAGGGGATGGGACGCTTTCTTTTTACACCGGTTGCAAAGTGCCAGAATTTTGGGTACGCGATAGCGGTATCGATTTTGCAGATAAGAAACAGGTATTTGAATGGTTCAAAAAAGAATTTGGATCATGGCACATTACATGGCAGGAATTATTTGCCAGCAATGAGGTATCTATTGTTCCACGGCCACAATATCACTTTCCACTAGACCAGCAATGGACTACATTAGCTAATCTTACCATGATTGGAGATGCCGCCCATCGTATGCCACCATACGCCGGAGAAGGTGTAAATATGACCATGCAGGATGCATTTGAATTGGCTGACCATCTTTCTGATGATAAATTCCCAGACCTCCAAACTGCCATAGCTGCGTTTGAAAAACAAATGTGTGCAAGAGCTTCTGCCGTTACCAAAATGACTTTAGAACAAACTGAAATGCTTCATTCTGATGATGCCATTACCAAATTAATTCTACTGTTCAGTGGTTTCAGTGGAGAAGAGGAGGTGCTGGGATCTTAAATTGCTTTAAGTGATGCGAGAAATGCTTACTGTGCCATATACACCATTCTTTATAATTCATTGGCCCAAATCCACCGTGTATGACTAATGTTTCGGGTTTCATAAAATGCTGATCAAAATCAGCAAGTTCAGTCATTAATTGTTGAATAGCACCAGGTAGATCCGGATAAATTAGTTGATCCGAGATTTCCCCAAAAATCACATTTCTTGGGATTCCTACCGCAGTATAGATGTTGATCTGTTTTGCTACCTGTGCCTGCTGTTCAGAAACTTCGCAAAAAGGTTCCTTTTTACCGTTGGTGTATTGCACCTGATCTATCAGGTGTTCTACCATTTGTTGCGGTTTCATTTTACCCCAAACGGCTGGGGTATTTGGATTAAGCTTCAGAAATAAGGCTTCCAAATATTTTCGGTTATTAGTATCGATCAAGTTGGAAGCCACCGTTAAAGGATTACTGGCTGTTTTCATTTTTTATACCCTTTAATATGGCATAGATAGCCATTGAATGCCCATGGCCCAGGTCATATTCCTCTTTTAACCAATTCACAATTTCACCTGCTTTTACACTAGGAAGAAGCTGCCCGTTTGAGGTGAATTTTTTCTCCTCCGCTTTATTCTTAAAATCCTGTGGATCTAACCCGGTTTTTTCTTTGATGGTCTTTAAGTATCCTTGAAATGACATATTGTTGAGTTTATAAATGTTTATTCTTTGGTATAAAACAAATATAGAGGTAAGTAAGTTAAACTTACATGGTGATAAAAGACAATTAATAGGGGTGATTGCGACATCATCATCTTTATTTAGTCAATAATCTATAAATTAACAGAAATTACAACCAATGAGTAAACATAGTGCCGGTATATTGCTGTATAGGATAAAAAATAAAGAACCAGAAGTTTTACTCGTTCATCCTGGCGGCCCCTTTTTTCGTAATAAGGAAAAAGGTTGGTGGACTGTTCCTAAGGGCGAACTATTGCCTGATGAAGATACTTTACAGGCGGCTTTGCGGGAATTTAATGAAGAAACAGGTTATCTGCCTCATGGAGATTTTAAAGCGTTGAAGCCAGTGGTTCAGAAGGGTGGTAAAATAGTTAATTGCTGGGCTGTTAGCGGCGATTTAGATGCCGACAAGATCACATGCAATACCTTCCCTTTAGAATGGCCGCCTAAATCAGGTAAAATTGTCGATTTTCCAGAAATAGATCAGGCCCGGTGGTTTTCTCTAACGCAGGCCGAGGAATTTATCAGTCAGCAGCAATGCGAATTTCTTAAAGAGCTTAAAAATATGTTTCTATAGTGGTGTAAATTATCTCGGGTTATTAAAACTGCCTATATAGATCATATCGTTATAGTTTTCAAGGGGATTGTCTATGCTAAGCTCGTCATCTGCATAACACAGAATAGAGTTTACCGTAGAAATTCCTTTACTGATACAGGCCTGATAGATGTCTACTTCTGTTTGGTCATCCCAGATCGGTAGCTCTTCAATGGCAGCCTGAATGCTGATTCTTTTGCGACCATGATAAATGGTCAGCCAGTCTGCATCGTAGTCATATTCCTTGCCAATGTCTTTGCTGAACTGAGAGCGAAGTTGGAAATCAGGCGCATTTCTGGGATAAGCTTCATCTGTATTAAAACTGTTATTGTCTTTCAGGAATTTACTCTGGTCAAAGTATTTATAGAATTGCTCTTCTGTTTTATTTTGTGACATTCCTGCCCAGATATGGATGAGTTGCTCTGCCATGTTGTGTTTTCTTGTGCTTTCAGCTAGCTGCGTTAGTCGTAAAGGCCTCAAGGTACGGATTTTTTAGCTTACACGAATAAGCTATTCATTTTCAACAGACAAAAAGAAGGACTGTCTACTGGAGGCAGACCTTCTAGGTAACTTTAGTCTAATTAACTGTAAGAGATGCAAGCATCTGAGCTTTAGTAAGTTCCTTTGATGTATAATGCAGACTCAGCTCATGATTTGGATTGTTTTTTATCAGCGATAACAGCTCTTTTACGGAGATCACCATAGTTAAATCAGAACCGGTCGCATTGGCAAATGACCAATCTTTCAGTTTCTTTCCCTTTTCATCTTTTAGAACTATATTTCTATTCGTGCCTGCTCCCTTTAAAGTGCAGTGTATGTAATTGATGCGCAACTGATCATTAACATTTGCCTTATCAAGTTGCAGTACCCTTAAGCTCAATTGCTCGTTTACCGACTGTTTAAGAATAAGCTTGTTGTTTAAGTAAATCTCATAACTGTCCAATCCAAATTTCGTGGTGAAACCGAACGTGGTGAAACATAATGTAATCAGCGTAAATATCTTAATAAACGCCTGATTGAATGTTGTAGTTTTCATAATGCAATTTTTAAATTTAAATACCTGAACAATATTAGCTGAAAAGGAAACCATGCAAAAAAATAGTAGACCAGTAAACGAAAAAGTAGACGAACCTCTACTTTTTATGCCGTTCGTCGAAATAATTTTGGAGGTTTAGCACTTTTAAGTTCCTTTATATATGATATTTAAATATGGACTTTCTTGACAAGCAGGTTAAGCTGCCATTTTCAAAAGGGACTGTTTCCCTAAAGTATGTCCTGGCTCATAGTACCTATTGGTTGTTGATCACAGGATTCTTTATATATGAGAAAAGATACCTCATACACAAAGCCAGTATGCCTTATTTTGTTGCTTGCGTAACTGTAAGAATTGCTCTGCTAATTGTCATAGCCTACCTTAACCTTCACTTTTTCTTGCCAAAATACCTGCTAAAGAAACGCTACTTTATATATTCCCTGGCAGTTATTGCTTCAGTAATAGGGTACCTAACAGCCCAGAGTCTTTTTGATTTTTATTTGTATGGTTATGTTATAGGCCCTATGCGCAACAGCGATTTAATGGAAAGTCTATCTTACAATTTCTTTAGCACGTTATGGTATTTAGGTTTAATGCTGGCGCTTAAATTAAGTATGGATTGGTATGGGCAACAGCTTCTCATTCAGAAAATTACCGTAGAAAAATTAAATGCAGAAGTTAATTTTCTTCGTGCCCAGGTAAATCCACATTTCCTGTTCAATATATTAAATAACTTGTATGCATTAACACTTAAAAAATCAGAACTAGCACCAGATGTAGTGCTTAAGCTATCAGAAATGATGGAATATATGCTATATGATAGTACTGATGCAAAGGTACTGCTGGAAAAAGAAATTGCTTACTTAAGTAATTACATTGAATTAGAGCGACTCAGATTTAGTGCTGATTCTGCTATTTTATTAAATATTAATGCTGAACTAAAAGGTCATGAAATTGCCCCTTTATTGTTGCTGCCTTTGGTAGAAAACGCTTTTAAACATGGGCTTAGTAAGCAAACTGAAAATAGTTGGCTTACTGTTGATATAGCATTGAATAATGCAACATTAACAGTTAATATAGAAAACTCAAAACCATCAACAGTTTCTAATAAAGGCAAGGGTGGAATAGGGCTTGATAATTTAAGAAAACGTTTGGAGCTGCTTTATCCGGCTAAACACCAACTTGAATTTGATGATAAGAAAAATGTTTTCCATGCCAGGCTGGTAATTGAATTATAACTAAATGGATTGAAATTAGAAATAATGCTGAGAATTGTTGTTGTAGATGATGAACCGCTAGCGCTTGAAATATTGGACGGTTACTTAAAACGTATCGACAATGTACATTCTGTGTCGTTGTTTGCCAACACACGAGAAGCCTTGCGTTTTTTGCAAAATCAACCTGTCGACGTACTATTTATCGATATTGAGATGCCGGAAATGACAGGTATTGAATTTCTGAACGAATTAACAGATCCACCACTTACAATTTTTACAACTGCTTACCGCGATTATGCTTTTGAAGGTTATGAAATGGGAGTAGTTGATTTTTTATTAAAACCGATTTCTTTTAATCGTTTTAAGCAGGCTATTGAAAAAATCACAGAATTCTTAACCTTAAAAGCGCAGAATATAAATATTGATGATAATCCTACCTTTCGGGAAACTGATTTTATTTTTGTTAAAAGCGGTGTGCAACGCATAAAACTGCATTTTAATGATGTTACCCACATTCAAGGGCTTAAAGACTATGCAATAATTTATGCTTATACCGGAAAAATCCTGCTCAAAGGGTCAATTAAAGCAATGCTTGATATTTTTCCGCACGACCGTTTCATTCGGGTACATAAATCCTTCATCGTATCCATTCAGAAAATAACGCGTCTGGAAAGGAACAGAATTGTACTGGATGGTTATCAAATTCCTATCGGACGAAATTTTAAAAATAACCTTGAAAAAGCACTCAATATCTAGGTATCTCCTTCTTTATCCTTAAAATGTTTGGAACTTAATTTTTTGTTATTTATATTGTAGATACATTCATCGCGAATTAATCAATCGCAATGGTGCTGTAACCAAATTTACTGTTAAATATTAAGTCCCTAGTATGAAACGAGCAATATCCATTTGTATGGTATGTATTTACATAATGCTACCAACACCATTCCCTTAAAAATTCTGGAGCTCTCCAAGTGCTAAATACCGTGTCTACCTAAATCCCTATACTATGCGTGTTCTGTACTATTATTTAAATCATCTAAAGCTTAAATTAATCTTTGTGGATATCAATTATTTGCCACCATGACTAAATTGTTTTAGCTGATCTACTATTCCAGGAATTCCCTGGTCATTCAAAAAACTAAAACTAAATCCTAAAACTATATTATGATGAAAAGAATATTTTATTCGGTCATATTTTCTATGCTGTCCTTTCATGCGATGGCTCAGCTTAAGATTATTGGCAAGGTTAGCGATGCAAAAGACAACAGTCCTTTACCAGGTGTAAGTATCCTGATAAAAGGTACCACACTCGCTACTTCCGCCGATGCCAGCGGGAATTACGGCATTGAAGTAAAAGGAGAAAACGATATTTTGGTTTTCTCGTACACTGGTTATACTACTCAGGAAGTTAAAGTAGGCGCCAGAAAAACCATCAATATCCAATTAGCTGAATCCTCAAGCGGTTTAAATGAGGTTGTGGTAATTGGATACGGTACTGTAAAAAAATCTGACCTTACGGGTGCTGTAGTTACAGTTAAAAGCGAGCAACTGATGGATAAACCTGTGGCTAATATATCTCAGGCTTTGCAGGGTAAAGTTACCGGTGTAGAGGTTAGTATTAACAGTGCTGCTCCGGGTGCGGCCGCAAAGGTAAGGGTAAGGGGTATTGGCTCAATTAACTCCAACATAGATCCATTGTATGTAATTGATGGGGTAGTTGGCGTAGATCCAAACTCTGTTAACCCTTTGGATGTAGCTTCGGTTGAGGTACTAAAAGACGCTTCATCAACAGCTATTTATGGATCAAGAGGTGCAAATGGTGTAATTATGATTACCACAAAACGTGGGAAAAAGGGTGATGCCACTGTTTCTTATGAAAACAATATGAACATAAGTGAGCTATACAGGCATTTACCTACATTAAATTCTGAACAGTTTGTGAAAATATACAACGAGTCTTTTGCAAATGGTCAAAAGTTTGATCCCGCTGGCGCAGTTTGGGCACCTCCGGTAGAACTAAATCATGCTAATTTTCCATTACTTTTTGATACGAACGATAAACCAATTTATGATACAAACTGGGAAAAAGAAACTTATAAACCTGCTTTTTCGCAAAGTCACCAGTTGAATATCCAGGGTGGTAACGAAAAATCAGTTTACAGTTTGTCTTTAGGTTACCTGGATCAGAATGGTTTGGCGCCAACCTCAGCGTTTAAACGCTATTCTGTAAAAATGACAATGGATAATGATGTTAAAGACTGGCTCAAAATAGGTGGAAACATAAACCTGATCAGAAGTTCCCAGCGTTTAGTAACCGACGGAAATGGGAGCTTAAACGTTCCCAGGGCAGTAACAGAAGAAGTGCCTATTGTTCCGGTAAAATATCCGGATGGATCATGGGCAGGAAATTTTGATATTGCCGGACTAGAAGGTGCTCCAAATCCTGTTCACATTGCTAACGAAAGATATACCATCAATAACAATATGCAGATGCTTGGCGATATATATGCGGTATTACATCTTACCAAAGATCTTGATTTTAAAACTGACTTTGGATATAACCTAAGTGGACAGAAGAATAACTTTTATTCTTCTTTAAATTTACCTCACTTATCGCAGGATCAGGGAGGGGTAGCCAATATTAATTCATACCTAAACTATTACTGGCAAACAGAAAACTACTTAACCTGGAACAAGCAGATAAACGACAAACAAAAATTAACCGCATTACTTGGGGTATCTTTTCAAAGAACCGGTTATGAAAGAGTCCGTTCAGAAACGCAATCATTTATTGATGATATTTTCCAATGGCATTATCAACAAGCCGGCTCGGTTAAAAGTGCCAACGAATCTCAAGATGATCAGTCGTCCCTTGCTTCTTTCTACGCTCGTCTTACCTATAATATAGACGAGAAATATTTGTTTACTGCAACAGGTCGTTATGATGGGTCTTCCAGGTTTGGAAAGAACAATAAATATGCATTCTTCCCGTCTGTAGGTGCTGCGTGGCGTATTTCGCAGGAAGATTTTTTAAAGGATAACAAGTCAATTTCTAATTTGAAAATACGGGCAAGTTATGGTACATCTGGTAACCAGGAAATAGGGCAGGCGCGTTCTCTTGCACAAATTCAACCAAATACAACTGTTTTGAATGGTGCAGCTCAGTCTACATTGCTCCCTAGTTATATTGGTAACCCAGATTTAAAATGGGAAAGATCAATACAAGCAGATGGAGGATTGGAGTTAGGGCTATTTGAGGATCGTGTTAATCTTACTGCTGATTATTACAACAGAGTAACCAAGGACCTTTTACTTCAAACACCAATCCCATGGTCGGCCGGCGAGGTAAATGCCAACGTTTACAAAAACGTAGGTTCAGTAAGGAATTCAGGAATTGAGTTAAGCTTAAATACAGTCAATGTTAAAAATGAAGATTTTGAGTGGTCAACAACCTTCCTGTTTTCAAGCAATAAAAACAAAGTACTGAAACTGAATGATGGCAACGCCGATATCTTCCCTGGACCAAACTTCCTGGGCGAAAATTTCGTGATCAGAGTAGGTGAGCCCATCGGATCTTTTTATGGAATGACCCGTCTTGGAACGTATAGCGATTCTGAAAGCGCTGAAGCCGCGGCACATAATTTAAAACCTGGGGATAGAAAATACATTTACAACCCAGATGGCAGTAATTATTACAGCATCATTGGCCAGGCTTATCCAAAATGGACCGGAAATTTCAGTAGTAATTTTAAATATAAAAACTGGGATTTTGCATTTGATATCCGCTTTGTTCAAGGTGTAAATACTGCTGCTAACTTTAAACACTCGGTTGAAGACAGACAAACACTTTCAAATAGTTTGGCAACTGTGTTAAATGCATGGACTCCAACAAATCAGAACACCTCTGTTTCTCAGGTTCGTAATTACAGATTTGCACAGGATTCTCATTTTGATACCTGGTGGGTAGAGGATGGTTCATTTATACGTGGCCAAAACTTTATGTTAGGCTTTAGTTTGCCTTCGGCTACAGTAAGTAAATTACATCTTAGTCGCTTGCGCGTTTATGCCAGTGTTCAGAACTTATTTCTCATAACAAAATATACCGGATATGACCCTGAGGTAGATACGTTTAATTCTGGCTACGGTTCTAATTCAGCATTTTCTCAAAATTTGGATTTCTTTTCTAATCCTCGTCCGCGTGTATGGAATCTTGGTTTACAGGCATCATTCTAAAATTTACTCATATGAAAACGATAAAAAATATAATATTGGTAGCATGTATATTACTTACGTGCTCATGCAAAAAGTTTCTGGAAGAAAAACCCACTTATTTTCTGACACCAGAATCTGACTTGTCAAGCGAAAAAGTTGCCAGAGGGTTTGCAAATGCAGGTTATCAAAACCTGCAGGGGTTATTAGCAGGCCAACCTTCATCTTATGGAGGTAATACCTGGAACCTAATGGAGTTTGTGACCGGTAAAGCAAATAGCGATCTTGGCCAAACGGGCTTCGTTAATTTTTCTAATCTATCTTACAATGCAACCTCATTTTATTTCGACACATGGTGGAGACAGCTTTACCTTGGTATTGGTGCATGTAACCTGGCTATTCAAAAAATACCAGCCATTAATGCTACAGGCCTAACAGATGAGGAGAAAGCCAACATGCTGGCCGAAGTACGTACGTTAAGGGCATTGTATTATTTTTACCTGGTACGCATGTACGGTGCTGTTCCAAAGGTAACCGAAACACCTAAGGACCTTAACCTGAATTTTCCGCGTACAGCAGCAAAGGAAATATACGACACCATTATTATACCTGACTTGTTGGAAGCAGAAAAATCCACCCTTCCGTGGAAAGATGCTACAGGGCAGGTATCTATGGGAGCAGTAAAATCAATACTGGCCGACGTATACTTAACCTATGCTGGTGCAGCAATTAATGGTGGAAATCAGTTTTATGCGGAATCGGCTAAGCGGTCTTTAGATGTGATTGAGAAAGGCGGTTATACCTTGTTTCCTGAATATACAGATATGATTAAACCTTCAAATAAAAATACAGGCGAGTTCATATTTCAGGTACAATATGCTGCAGCTGTTCCTTCAAATAATCCGCTTACACCATTAACCATTCCTAATTTTTCGGGTATCTCTAAATATTCTGATGAATATGGATCGGTTTATCCAACTCCGCAGTTTATTCAATCGTTTGCTGCAGGTGATAAAAGAGTTGCCGAAAGACAGTTTTTCTACAGGAGCTATCCAAATATAAAAACCGGACAAACAGTTACTTTCAGACAGGCTTATATTTATAAATGGTTCGATACAGATGCTGTTTTAAACACCGTAAAATCAGATCTTAATTTTACCCTATACCGCCTGCCCGATGTACAGTTGATGTATGCCGAAGCTTCTAACAGAGCCGAGGGAGGGCCTAATTCTAAAGCTATTGGGTATGTAAATGCCATTAGAAACAGGGCAAAACTTGCACCTATCGGAGCGTTGTCTCAAACAACATTTGAACAAGAGGTATGGTTACAGCGAAATTTTGAACTTTGTTTTGAAAACAAAATGTGGTTTGACATGATCAGAACAAGAAAAGTACACAACGATGTAACAGGAAACTGGGATAATTTTGTTGGCCACAGAACTACTTTTGGAGCTACGTTCGCAGAAAAACAATTGCTGTTTCCGGTACCACAGCAGGAAATTAATGTTAATCCAAATCTGTTACCAAATAATCCAGGTTTTTAATTTAATTTTTGTTAAAACCAAATAATAAAGAGGGTGATCATATTTAAATCATGATCACCCTCTTTATTTATACCGCCGTTTATAGTGTCGCTTATTCTGTAGTCGAGATGATGACGATGGGTATATTCAAACCTCTTCTGGATCAGCTTAAAACGTAATACTTTTGCATCAATATTATATAAATAAACAATTAAGATAATTGTTTGTTGTTCTATTATGGTAAGTGCCAAATAGCACTTGCCGGCCAAATATATCGTCTAACCTGATTTGCAACATGATCTGCAAAAAGAAAAGCATAGATAAGTGTTTTAGTCTGTTAATATTCATTTGTTTTTGTTGTGCTTTTTTGATTTGTAACCAGGCTGTCGCCCAGCAGATATACAATGTTCGCTATAGTTTTGAAAAAGATACTATTAAAGTAAGCGGAGGTCAAACCTTTTCGAATAAACTGATCATAGAGAACCTGTCAGATAAAGTCGTTTTACTAAGTTCCGAAGCAATTAAAACACCGACACTTGCAGGTATGATTACGCTTCCTAAAAGCATTAACTTAAATGCCAAAGAGAAAAAGGCATTCCCATTAAAATACATTGCCGACAGAAAAACAATAAACAAAAATATACAAGCTTTTACTGTATTTATTAAATCCGACGATGCGCAGTTGAAAATCCAGCCTGCTGTTTCTTTTTATACGCTATTAAGTGATGTGACTGGACTGGATATCAGCACCGAGCAATCAGAATTTTACCTCAATCAGGTTACCGGTCAATCTCAGATCATGTTGTTATGCACCAACAGGGGCATAGTCCCAATTTCCTTCCGCCTGGCACTTACTGAAGTGCCAGAAGGTCTGGAGTTCACAGGCGAGGAAATGTCGTTGGTTTTGCAGCCGGGTGCTCAGCAATTGTTGCCTTTTAATGCGCGGAACAAACTGAACAATAAAATTGCTGCCGATTTTAATGTAACCATCCAGGCAGTGGATCAGGGTGGTAATCAGCTGGCGCTAAAAAGAATCAGAATCATGAGTGTCAGCAGCGTAAGAAGATATGGGGCAGGTGACAATCCATATGACGAAAATCTGAACAATACAGCCGCTTTAAGATATCTGAGCATGAGCCAGAACAGTTCATTTTATCAGATGCAGGCTAACGGAAAACTTAATTTATCCAACAATTCCGACCTCCATTATCGTTTCAATTTGGATTACTACCAGGATTTGCAAGGCATTAACCTGTACGATAGTTACCTTGACTACCAGCATAAAGACTGGGGAATAAAGATCGGCAGCATTTATGAAAATCTTGACTATGCCCTAAGTGGCAGAGGTGCTAAAGCTACCCTTAATTTCAATGAAGATAAGAGTCTAAGCATATATGGCATGCAGAACAATTATATGCTGATGAGCCAGGTAACAAACTCATTGGAAGGCCCAACTATTATTGCAGCAAACTACGCCTTTAAAACCATTGGTGATCAGCAGGGCAGGCTAACATATCTTCACATTCAAAATGGTTTCTTCGGTGTGAGCAGCCACCAGGTAAGCGGGAAAACAGCCGTCAGGTTAAACGCCACCCAGCAATTAGATCTCGAGGGTGGCTACAGTTTAGAAAAAGCAAATAACCGCACGGGCAAACATGCAGCAGCTTTAGGTATAAATTACACACTGAATGCAGGTAGCTATCAATTTATCACTAACAATTATTACAGTACTTCCTATTATACCGGACTGCACAGAGGCCTTTTCCAGAGTGATAACAGAGTGGTTAAAACGATGGAAAAGGGTACACTTTCGGCAAGGATAAGTATTTTGAACAATTCGCCGGAGTATCAGGATATTGGAAACCGCTATAACTTTAGTGCAAACAAAAACATCATCAATGTTTATGAGGTAGGTTACAGTATTCTTATGGGAAAGATCAACCTCGATTTCAGACCTTACTTTATGGATCAATCACTTCAGGGCATGCAATTGCTTACACAGCTTAACCAGGATTTTAAATGGAGATCATCTTCAGTGAGAATGCAGGCTAACCTCAATTTTTTTAACAACAATCATAGTTTATCTATTAATGCTGATTATGGATATACCTATAAAAATACTTCTAATGAACCAAAACCGCCATTTCATTCGCTTCGCTTAAATAGCAATTACAGTAATCGTCTGTTTGGCTTTACCAGCTACATTCAGCTCAATCCTTATTATTTAAGCGATTCTTTTTCTGCAACAGAGAATGCCGACTACAAGTTGTATTCATTTGGACCAAATACCAGCTTTACTTTGTTTAGAAACAGGTTAAATGTGCAACTGGCAACATTGTATAATTATTACGATTTTACCCAAACCAAAAATTATGCTTTGAACGGCAGTGGCAAATGGATGATAAAGGGAAACTGGGCAATAACTGCCGACTTGTTTTACAGCATTATGAAGACAAAAGTACCATTTGACTATTATGCAATTAATTCATTCAATTCCAATACCTTTAATACCCGTCAGATTAGGGTAGGTATAGAAAAGCAGTTTTCAGGATTAAATAAAAGCAAAGGAAAGAAGCTGGAGTTAGCATACTTCGAAGATTATAACAACAACGGCATCAGAGATCCAAATGAAAAAGGTGCCGAAGGCATAACCGTTAAATTAAATGAGGAAACAGCGCGGACCAATTCAAAGGGCACTGTTAAATTTTATGAGGTGAAACCTGGTAATTATACCGTTTATGTGGTTAATAGTAAGAATTGGGGAATGCAGGAACCGATATCAATTGTCATTACTAGAAACAAATTGATGGAGATTCCGTTGGTAAAAACTATTGTTTTAAAAGGGAAAATGCAGGTAATAGAAAAAAGCTATCAAAACACCAGTCCGATCCTTTCTGGAATACTTGTTAACGCAAAGGATGCTAATGGAAAAATATATAAAACACTAACCGATGCTTCGGGAAATTACTCTTTTTATCTTCCTGCAGGTACATATACCGTTTTTGTCGAAACAGAAGGTATGTCATTTAGCATCGGCAACTCCGAAAATAAAGTAGAGCTAAGTCCGGATAAGCCAGATAATCAATTGAATTTTGAGATTAAAGACGAGCGGCGCAAGGTAGGAGTAACCCGTTTCTAAAGCGCTACAAAACTAAAAACTACCGTTGTACTGTAAGATCCAGCAGGTTTTCCAAGCAGCTTATTTGTTTCGCTTGCCGGAATGCTATATAGTACATTTAAATTTCTGTCGATTACCGGATTTGCTGTGTTTATAAGCTGTTGCGAGGTTGTAGAGAGTGTAACTGTATTCATCCCCGTCTGGCCCACCATGGGACCTATTCTGAGCACATTTAAGGGAATCTGATTGGCACCCGAGCTAAAACTCGAGGTTAAAGCCCTAACATACAAATTATAGGGTGTGGTTTTACTGATTTTGATATGCGCAGGCATTTGTTTGGAAACTCCTTGCTGATAATCACTTGCTGAAGAAAAGACCAAAGAAACATTGGTTTGATTGGTTACAACTTCAGAAAGGTCGCTAACTGTAACTTGTAGATTACCAGAACGTGATGTTTGCAAAGTTCCGGAAGGGTAAGCAGTACTAAGTTTGTTCCAGGTAAATGTGATGGGCACAAGATAAGTTCCAGCCTGCACAAAACTTTGCCTAAGGTTGGCTCCGGTGATGTTAAATGCAGCGTTGAGCACCTGATTGTTATTTGTGGGGACGCCTATTCCTGTAGTGGTAGTTAATGCCTGGCTGGTGGTAGACAAATTAATGGCTGTTGCTGTGCCAATTCCGGTTAAGGTTGCAGATACCTGGCTAACAGCCGATGAAGGGAGCTGATTATAGGGCAAACTTGTATTAAAAGTAAAAAGGCTGCTGCCGGTTTGCAGGCTTAATATATACGGTACCGTATTGGATACGGATATGGCTTTTGTAACCGATAGACCATTTGCAGCTCGGTAAATACTAAAACTATTCACTGGTAAATTAACGGTTCCCAATGTGACCTGAGGGGTTATAAATGCAGGAATAGTGATGTCGAAATTAGGAGTGGTTGGTGTAATCCGGTTAGGACTAAGCACGCCTGTATAAAATTGTATTGGCGTACGGTATATTCCGGCAACCCAGGTATTTGCAGCTGAGTTGATACGGTAATCTACCACAAAAGCTCCAGATGAGAGATTTGCAAGCGCAGTATACATAACCTGATAGGCCGTGGTGAGTGTAACTTCGGTAGCCGAACCAAGAACCGAAAGTGAGCCAATACTTCGTATCTTTAAAAATGCCGCATTTAACGGCACTGTTGCTGTTCCGCCTACAGTATTGGCAAAATTAGCTGTATTTGCTTTGACCTCAATAACTGGTATAAGACCTACAAGACCATTATAAGTTCCTGAATTCAAAGTTACAGTATAATTGCTGCGTGCCGTTATATTGGCCTCAGGCAATGTTACAATTATCTGAGCATTAAGTGGAATACACACGCCCATATAAAGCAGCAAAATAAAACTAATATGTAACTTCTTTTTCAGCAACTTTTAAATCGTATTGACTTCCCGCATCTAAAATCGCGACGGCTAAATAGTTTCCCTTCAGGTTGGCAGGTAAGTCCAGGTTTACCCATTGCTCTGCACCCGGAAGCATTGCAATAGCAATAGATTTTATAGGGATTTCTTCACCTGTATCTTTATTGGTGAGCTCAAATCTAACATAGGCGTCTTTATTGATCTGTCCGGAATTTTTCACCTTTACGGCCATTTTTCGGATACCAGTCTTGCTATTACCGGAAATGCCTTTGTCCACAAAGGCCAGAAATTCCAGATCTCCGGCAGGTAAACCCACTGGCACATGATAAACCTGAACACCGACCTCTATAAGCACATTAACACCTACTTCGGCCTGGTTCGGTTTTCTCTTCATCTGTTCTTTAACCTGTGTAAAAAAAACCATACTATGTGTTAACCTTTTGGAGGTGTCGTTCTTAGGGATTATCAGTGAGAGGTTTACTTCCTTCGTTTCTCCGGGTTTCAATCCAAAACTACCTGCTGAAAGCTGAATCCATTTTCCATTGGAATCTTTGATTTGGCCTACAGGGAAATAGCGCTTTGTTCCTGTTGAATCACGATCCCAATCCTTTATACCAGAGGTGAAGTTAAATTCATTTTTCGAATTGTTAACAAAGGTAATTGCTTGCGTAACGGTTTCACCAGGCTCTCCCTTAAAAAGAATTCTCGAAGGGCTAACGGACAAGCCCTGCCCATGTGCAAAACTTATGGTAAGGATTGGCAGCAATATCCAACTCAGCAAAACAATGTAATGCCTCGTTAATGAATTAAAGTAAGACATCTATAACTGTGTAGCTGTATAGATAACTGTTGTAGTATACACTTCGTTAGCTTTACCCAACAAAGGAGCAGCGTCCGGAATTGAATAGTTTACATTATAGGTTGCTCCGGTAGTTGCTGTTGCATCCGATACCAGTTCGCCTGGTGTCATTGACAATGGTTGCATAGTCAGCGTTCCTCCATTTGCCGTTGCAGGATCAACACTTACTTGAACCACACTTAACGGAACAGCGGTTTGCGCCGGATATACGGTGAATTCAGCCTGAGCTGCAACAGTTATATCGTAATTCTGATTACTGATAACCGTAAAATGCCCAACCTTAGGTTGAGTTTGCGCTACGGTATAATCTGCAGCTGTAGCATACAAAAAGTTTACGGTAGGATCCGCACCAAGATCTATAGAGATTACTGGAGCGGTTAAATCAATATTTACGGTTACGGGCGCAGTCTGATCGGTCTGCGCGTTGGCTGTAATGCTGAAAAGTCCAGCAGAAAGCACTAAGGCTGCTAATAGGGATTTGGTTTTCATCTTAGGGAGATTATGTTCAAACTATAATTAGAACACAAAAGCAGACAAAAAGTTTTTTAAAATGATAAAAAGAATCTTTTCTTTATATTTATAAGGGATGCACTTCATTATAAAAAACAGCAAGTTCAAGTCAACCAACTTAGGATACTATTGAATTTTAATTATTGATAGATATAAACAAGAGCGGAAATCCGCTTTCATTTAAGACATTTATCCACAGGGTTGCTTTCAAACGATGATTTTGAAAGTAACCTGATGGATGATGTGACAAATGGTTGGTTACCTGAGCAGTACCCTAAGTCTAAAGAAGCTAAATTAGAATGCAACCAATACTTGAATTATGCCGGGGATTATATGATGATACCATAAATCATTTCTGACCACAGGTTAAGCATTTCCAAAAGTGTATATGTAGGTCGGATTGAGGTTGGTAATTTCAAGAATATCAATATGATAGAAAAACTTTTAACTACGAATTGAAAATTATATTATAATTATTAGTATTGCTATTTGGACTTAATCTAAATAACTCTATATTTGCAGCATAAAAATGCCACACGGTTCGGACCCGTGTGGCTACCGGCTAAGCCGGCTCACCTTTAATCGTAGTTAAAAGTCATGCAAATTAAGAAATTTTTGCTATTGGGTATACTGTGTACCTATGTTATTTTTTCAAAAGCCCAAACAACATCTTCCAGTGTGAGTGGGCAACTCAAAAGCAGTGCAGGAGAACCTGTATCTGCTGCCACCATAAAGCTTCGAAATTCCTCGTACGGAGCAATATCAGATCAAAATGGATTTTATAAAGTCACTAACGTTAAACCAGGAGACTATATTGTCGAAATCTGGGCAATTGGCTTTAAATCTCAAAAGAAGTCAATCAAAATAGGAAATGGTGAAGATGTAAAACTAAATCTGGGGCTCGACGAAGATGTCAAAGAAATGGAAACGGTCAATGTAATTGGTCGGACAAAGGCCCAAGAGGTAAACAGACAGGCATTTAACGTAACGGCAATTGACGCGACTAAACTTTACAATACGACTTTAGATATTTCGGGCGCTTTGGATCGTGTTGCTGGCGTTCGGGTAAGAGAATCGGGTGGCGTGGGTTCCAACTTTAATGTATCATTAAATGGATTTTCAGGTAATCATATCCGCTATTTTATAGATGGTATCCCGATGGACAATTTCGGATCCTCTTTCCAAATCAACAACATTCCTATAAATGTTGCCGAGCGTGTAGAGGTATATAAAGGTGTTGTACCTATGTGGTTAGGTTCTGATGCGTTGGGTGGAGCAGTGAACATTGTGACAGGAAACAGGCATCGGAATTATGTGGATGCCTCTTATTCATATGGTTCGTTCAATACACACCGTAGTGTTATTAATGCTGCAGCTACTTCAGAGAGTGGATTAACGGTACAGCTAAGCGCTTTCCAGAATTACTCAGATAACAATTATAAAACAGACCTCAAACTTCGGTTGCAGAATGATATGGTGCCTGAAAAAAGGGCGTCTTCGGTAAGGAGATTTAACGACACTTATCATAACGAAACTTTGATAGCAAACGTTGGTGTGGTTAATAAATCATTTGCAGATAACCTTTTGTTCGGAATAACATTAGGTCAGAACTATAAGGAAATACAAACGGCTGCTAGACCTGAAAGTGTTTATGGTCAGTTACACAGGCGTGGAAGAATCGTTATGCCATCGCTTAAATACAAAAAGACAAATTTAATTAAGGGATTGGACCTTACTGTGAACGCAAACTATAACCTCGGATATGAAAAAACAATAGATACAGCCAGAGCAGATTACGATTGGGACGGGATACGGGATCCTAAGCCGACTTTGGGTGAACGAGATGGCGGACAGCTAGCTAAATACAAAAACAATAATGGGCTTGGCACAGCTATGTTGAGCTATAAAATTTCTGACCATCACTCTGTGGCGGTGAACAATGTGTTTTCTACCTTCAATAGAAAGACCGATGACTTATTATTTCCCGAAAAAAATGCGTTAGATCCGGCAAAAAAAATGGATAAGAATGTACTTGGTTTTGGGTACGGATATGATGTAGAAAATAAATTGAGTCTAAATCTGTTTGGAAAATACATTTATCTGAACAATGTAATTGGCAGCAGAAACGTCAACAAATCTACAGAGAAACTTGGCTATGGCATGGCCCTGGCTTACTATATAATTCCTGACTTACAACTCAGAACTTCTTACGAACTGACCAACCGGATGCCTGAAGCAAACGAAATATTTGGTGATCTGGAAAATCAGGCTGCTAGTCCGAACTTAAAACCAGAAAAGAGTGATAACCTCAATTTAGGTATTCTATTTGGATTTAAGATCAATGAGGTCAATCGCTTTTCCGTAACTGCTAATGCCATTTACAGATACTCGGGCGATTTTATTTACAATAAATTTGTTGGTGGCACAAGCGGATCTCAGAATTTGCTCATCGCAGACAATCGTTCGGGTGTACGCACCACAGGTATTGATGGAGAAATCAGGTATTCCTATAAAAATTGGTTAAGTGCCGGTGCTACCGTTACTTATCAGAAGTTAAGAAACCTTCAAAAATATGATCCTAAACCAGATGGTGGATTTTATGAGAACGAAAGCGTTGTTTACCTGGATCAGATGCCTAACATCCCTTACTTTTTTGGCAACGCAGATGTGTCTGCATCATTTAAAAATGTTTTAAGAAAAGGTAATAACCTTACAGTGGGCTACAATCTGTTGTACGTTAATTCTTTTTGGCTCTATTGGCCAAGCTTAGGGAGTACAAACGGAGATGACAAAAATGGTATACCTACACAGGTTGCCCATGATATGAATTTTGTTTATAGCATGAAAAATGGCCGTTATAATGTTTCCCTGGAAGTAAAAAACATTACTGATAAACCGGTATTTGACAATTTTAGTCTGCAGAAGCCCGGTCGCGGATTCTATTTAAACTTCAGATACTTCATCAATAAATCATAATAATCATTTTATAAAAATCAACATGAAAACAACAATTACCAAAACGCTTTCGGCTTTGGCACTTATTGCCGCTTTAAGTTCTTGCGATAAAAAAAGCGATAGGGAGGTTATCCCTGAAAATCCCGGAAATTATGTGTTAGCAGTTACGCCGACTGCAATTGCAGGCGTAGCCGATTATCTGCTGACGGCCTCTAGCCTTGATGAAGGTTCTGCATCTATTATTGGTAATGGTGTTGAACAGGATGGTACTTATCGTTACTATGTAACACTTGGCAACAAATTCTTTAGTATGCTTTACGGTCAGGGTAGTCCTGGCGCTGTTACTGTTTATGATGTTAAAAACGGTAAGCTAAATAAACTAAATGATTTTACAGCTGCAACAGTTCAAGCATTTGCTCCAGTTAATGACGACATCTTAATGGTAAAGGTATCCAGATCTTTTGCAGCAGCTGGAAGCAGTACACTGCATACCTGGTACATTGTAAATTCTAATACCAATAAGCAGACCTCAGAGGGTACTATAGATGCACTTCAACCTGCCGGAAACGGTGAGATTGCCCACTTCAGCTGGATTAAACAGGTAGGGAACAAAGTATTTGCGCCATTCTTTAGCATTAAGGGCAGAACCTTTGAAACAGATTTTCCTGATTATGCAGGTATCGCGGTATATTCTTATCCGGGAATGCAATATGAAAAGACAATTAAGGATACGAGAACTAGCTTTATCGGAAGGTATTTTACAGATGGTTTGGGGCAGGTTGAGAATGGAGATGTGTACGCATTTTCTAGTTCGGTAGCAGTTAATGGCGGTGTACTTACTTCAACTAAGCCTTCTTCAATTACCCGCATCAAAGCTGGTACTACAGAATTTGACCAAAGCTACCTGATGAATTTTGAAACTGCATCTAACGGTTACGTGATCACCAACTGGTTATACATTGGACAAAATAAGTTTATTGCCAACATGGAACCTAAGGCAACTAAAGGTGCCTATGTTACCGGTAAAACTTTGGCAGTTGTTGATGTTGTTAACCAAACTGTATCGGCTGTAACAGGTTTTCCTGAGCCTGCTACCATTGTGGACGTAACTGATAATAACTATAGCCCTAAAGATGGCAAAACCGGTTACATCGGTGTGAACCTGAAAGATGGCACTACGTGGGTTTACAAGATCGATGCTTCAACCAGTAAAGCCACCAGAGGGCTTAAAGTAGAAGGCGGTTTGATCACTGCAATCCAACATCTGCAATAATTGACCCTACAACACACCAATTACATTAAAATATACACCTAACAAATTAGAATAATGATACCCGGAAATAAAACCTCACCACCGAAAAAGAAGAGCAAGGATTCTCTTTTTAACAGGATTAACAAATGGCTGCATTTATGGCTTGGCCTGGTTTCGGGTATTATTGTTCTAATTGTTTGTATTACAGGATGTGTATGGGTATTTAATGAAGAAATAACCGGATTGTTGGAGCCCGAAACTAAAGTGGAATGGCAGAACAAACCGGTGCTTAAACCTTCGCAATTAACTGACATTGCCGCGAAATTATACGCAGATAAAGTTCCTGCTTATGCCAACTATCACCAGGGTGAGGTAATAAACCTTAGTCTGAGAGATAAGGTTGAAAAACGTGGACGTCGTGGAGGAGGCGGACGTAGGGGCGGGGGAGTATTGTTAAAAGTTAATCCTTATACAGGAGAGGTAATCAGCAAAGAAGTACGTAAACCGGGCGAGACAGATTTTTTTAGATTTATTCTGAACGGTCACCGTTTTTTGTGGATGCCCTATGAAATAGGAAGACCAATTGTGAATTACGGAACAATGGTTTTTGTGGTGCTGCTTATTACGGGGCTGATCTGGTGGTATCCTAAGAAGTGGAACAAATCTACCCGCGATAAAAGCTTTAAAATTAAGTGGGGTGCTTCGTTTAAACGTGTAAATCTGGATTTGCATAATGTACTGGGATTTTATTCCTTGCTATTCTTGCTGGCCATCGCATTATCAGGAATGATTTATGGAATAAAATGGTACAGCGAAGGCCTTTATTGGGTAACTACTGCTGGCGAAAAACTGCCGGAATTTAGAAGAATGGAGTCGGATTCTCTGCAGGCCGGTAAGTTTTATACTCCGGTGCAGGCAATGGATGCGGCATGGACAAAAGTCATTGCCAAGCACCCTAAGTCTACTGGTTTCTATTACAGTTTCCCGGATACCAAACTGGCTAAAGCAACCATCGACATTACGGTTTATCCTACTGCCGGACAGTATTACAATAGTCAGGGCTATTCTTTTGATCAACATACCTTAAAGGAGCTTAAGCGCAAGGATCCTTATTCTGTTCCTTATAATGAGGCTTCGGTGGGACAGAAACTCCGCAAGATGAACTTTGACATTCATGTGGGCAGTATTCTTGGTTTTCCAGGTAAAGTATTGGCATTTCTGGCTTCTCTGATTGGTGCAAGTTTACCGATCACCGGTTTTCTGATCTGGTATGGCCGTAAGTTCAAAAAGAAGAAGGGAAAGTCTGATTCAGGTAGGGCAAGCGCTGCAAATCTTTCTGATAAACCTCCAGTAAAACCTAAATTAAAAGTGATAACTAAGGAGCAGGAGCCGGTATTGGCTGCCAACTCTGTATCAACTCAGTAATACAATTCATTTCCTTAAAACCTTAATAACAAAACGATGAAGAAAATAACTTTTTTATTGCTGACCTTGTTGCTCAGCTTTGTAACCACCAGTATTTTTGCTCATGCCCTGTGGATTGAAACAGCTGCGTCTGGTAAAGTAGGACAAAAGCAAACTGTTAAAGTATTCTACGGTGAGTATGTGGCCAATGAGCGTGACAGTGTAGCTAAATGGTATTCGGATGTAAAGGAATTTTCACTTTGGCTGGTAGGGCCAGATCAAAAGAAAACTCAGTTGACCCTAACTTCTGGTGCAAACCATTTTGAGGGTACTTTTACACCGGATCAGAATGGGGCTTATACTGTTGTAGTAAGTCACGAAGCCAGGGAACTTGGTGGAACCACAAAATATCATTTCTTATCGAGTGCTGATGTTATTGTAGGAAAAGCATTGCCAGCTGCAGTTCAAAATCCAAACGTATTGAAACTCCATGTAGAGGGTGCTTCGGCTGCAAAGATCAATAAATCGCTTCAATTGAAGGCCTTCCTTAATGATGCTGCTGCAAAAGGAAAAACGGTATCTGTATTTTCTCCTAATGGCTGGTCAAGAGAATTGACTACCGATGATAGTGGTGCAGCAGAGTTTACGCCTTTATGGAAAGGCAGATATGTAGTTGAAGTGAGTGATATGGATAAAACACCAGGTCAGCACAATGGTAAAGATTATAAAGCAACATGGAAGGGTGCTACTTATAGCTTCGAGATCAATTAAGCTTTTTTAAAAATGGGGCAGATCAGGTATTCTCTTGTTTGTCCCATTTACTTTGCCATATTTTCTTTGGGTCTCAAGGTTTTGACTGGACTTTAGACATAAATAGACTGTTCTAGATAAATAATTGCTACAACTTTACAGCTTAACAAAGCTGTAGACAATGCATTCAAACTTCAAGTTCCAATCTGCTTTTGCAGAATCGGAAATCTTTACCTTTAATACACTCCCTCATTTCTGTACTACTGCACTGCACATGGGGCAGGCTCGAAAATTTAGTTTAATGGAAGGGGAGGTACTACTTCAATCTATAAGTCATTATCTGGCGCATATTGAATTGTTTGAATATTCGCTTAGACAGGATGCGAGCATAGATTTTTTAATAAGTGAACCCTCTTTTCTTATGTACGTTGTACAACATAAAAGCGCTTGTTTTTTATGTTATCGGCCTGCGGGGGAATACCATAAAATTCTACCTGCAGGAAGACATAAGATTTTAGTGATTACATTTAGTCCTGATTGGCTGATCTATAAAAGTAAAAAATTAACTGCTTTAAAACCACTTATAGCCTGTTTTAATGAGTCAGACAACAGGCATGTTAATTTGCCGGCTTTCGGTATTTCTACCAGCATTTTCAATTTACTCATTAAAATGGATGTTAAAACCAATGATTTAGCTATGGATGCAGATTTCTATAATTTTATCAATAGCTGTATCAATAAATATTATAAGCGCCTTGTTGGTGGCGATATTACTAGTGTTTACTACCAGAAAAAAGCTAGCGCAATCGCTGAGTTTGTTAAAAAAAATTTTGCCACTGAACTGGTAGATGATTTGCCTGATCTTGCAGCGAGGTTTATGATGTCGCAACGGAATCTGATGCGTTTATCAAAAATGGCATTCGGTATTCCTTTGCATGCGCAGGTCATTAAAATCAGGATGTATTATGGGGTAAAGTATCTGCTTACAACAAACAAACCTATTCACGAAATAGCGGGATTAGTTGGGTACAAAGATCCGCATTATTTTAGTAGCGCATTTAAAAAGTGTTTTGGAGTATCACCTAAATTTCTGATTCAGGGGTGAGATCCTGCCAAAGTATGTCTTAATTATTTTGGCAGTAATCCGTATTTTTTTAAAAATAAATGAGCTGCATTTTTGGGCCATTAAAACACATAGTTGTAAACCATGCAAACAACATTCTTTAACCAAACAAAATTCTATTTATCTGCTAAAGCCAGAGTTATTATTGTAGATGCTATTGCCTATTTGATTCTTGCCTTGTTTATGTATACCGCTGCAAGCAAATTATTTGCTATTCGTTCATTTTCTTCTACACTGGCTAAATCACCTTTGATTGGTGAGTATAGTAAATTGGTGGCATGGGGTATTCCAATAACTGAACTGGTTATTGGTGTGTTGTTAATTTTTGCTCCAATTAGAAAATTGGGATTGTATGCTTCATTTGTACTTATGATTTTGTTTACCCTGTATCTGTTATATATGGTTTTTTCTGGCAGCAAGTTGCCCTGCCATTGTGGTGGGGTGATCAGTACAATGACATGGCGGCATCACATCTGGTTTAATCTGGGGTTTGTGTTACTGGCATTTACAGGGATTTTTCTTTACAGAAAATAAAGACTTTACGCGCGTGAAACAGGTAATTACTGTAGCCTGTCAAAATAAACACAGTCTCATTAAATTAAAACTTTAAAAATGAACAACATTAAAAAAGCGGCACTGGGTGTGTTGATAGCAGGTTTTGCATTTGGCTTCAGTGCTTTCACAACATTTAAAAGGGCTAACGCAGTGCTTTATTATAAAGTGGATATAGCGTATCCGCTGCCTGATGATCCAAGAGGTTATTATTATTATTCAGGTGATAGATGTGAGGCTAATGGCCCAGTCTGTTCTGCACTGTGGGACATTGGAACTAATATGGTCCCTGTCGCAGATGGAACATCTTTGCCAGGTTCAGGCAGGACGCTCATATCTACTTCTGTTTCAACAGGCCATTTTGAATAATAAATAAGTTATGGGGTGCTACCTCCCCATGCTTAACTAATTTGTTATCTGTCATTTTGCTGTATTCCAGTTAGACTTAATTCTATTTCATCAATAGGAAAGACATATCTTTTGTCATTGGGAAGTAGGTTATAAGTTTGATTATTTAATACCCTTGTTAGGATGGTCGAAAATCTATTGTCTTTGTTTAAGCGTCTTAGATCCTGCCATCTAAGACCTCTAAACACTAATTCTTTTCTACGCTCTTTTACAATATAGTTTAATACCTGCTCCTCGTTAATATTAATAACCTTGTATGTACGATTGTATCTGTTCTTCAAAAGGTGGTTTAAGTCTGCTAGTGCAGAAGCAAATTTGCCATCTCTAGCGTTGGATTCTGCGCGGATCAGGAAAAGCTCATCAGTGGCTAAACCTCCAAACAAGTTTTTGTCGCCATTGTAACTGCCTTTATAGGTAATGGTACCATTAGGATTATCTTTAAAGAAAATTTTGCGTCTATAATCGTCTTCTGTATACATATCAACTAATGTGGGTTCAACAATCAACCTTGTAACATTGAAAATCCCATAGGTAAAAGTACTTTGAAATATCACCTCAGGATTGAGTCTCTTGATAGGGTTGGCTGCATCAGGACTCAGCGTTGCATAGTCAATAAGATCTGACTGGATTTGTAACGCCGAGTCGGCATATAAACCTGCCGACTTATAATCCTCCATAGCCAAGTAAGTTCTGGCCAATAATGCAAAAGCTGCCTGCCTGGATGGCCTTGTTTTAAACAATGGTGTAGTGCCCATTAAAGGGATGGCTGATTTTAGATCTTTAATAATCTGATCGTAAGTCTGTTGAAGAGTTGAGCGTTGTAATTGTATATTTACATTGTATTCCAACCTCAGTGGTAGCCCTAGGTCTGATTTTGCTTTAGCCTGTTCATAGGCCGGGCAATATTCCTGGGCAAGGTTAAAAAAGTCGAAAGCGCGAAAGAACAAGGCGCTGCTATGTATGTTATTCCATTCATCTTGTCGGGGAGTGGGTACTTTTATTTTTTTTATACCATCCAGGATAACATTGGAATTTAAGATTCGTCTGTAAGAATTTTCCCAATCGCTACTAGATTCTCCACTATAAAAGTTAGCTGTGGGAGCCCAGATATAAGCTGATTTTTCCTGACTGGTGAAAAGTGATTGCCATGACGAGTAAAGGATGTAAAAATCGCCAGAGGCAATTTCAGCTAAACCACAGGCTTGAAAGATATTAAAAGTCAGAGTAGAATTGTCTAATAAGGCCTGAAAATCTTCCAGGGTTTTTGGTACAATCTGTGATTGATCGGGGTTTGCCTCCAGCCAGCCTTTTTTACAACCTGAAAAAAGTCCAATTAGAATAACTGTGATAAATAGAGTTGTTTTATTTGTTTTCATATCACTACATGTACTTTAAAAAAAGATTTTGAGTCCAAAGGACAGACTTATGGATAAAGGGGTATTAAAAATATTTCCATAATCGGTAATATAATCTGGATCTAATCCGAACTTATTGGCTTTCCAGATGATTCCCAGATTATTAGCATAAAAGTAAAGTTGTACTTGTTTTACGGGTATGTTTTTCCAGTTGGATTGATCAAAGTCAAAACCAATACTTACATCCTGTAAACGAATGTGGTCGCCTCGTGCTATTGTAGCGGATGAGCTTTTATAAAATTTGTCTCGAAAATCATTATCCCCGAAACCTGCCATTGATGGGACATTAGTGGTGGCTTCATCTCCACTTTTCTGCCAGCGCTTTCCAAAATCAGCATTCATGTTTGAACTAATGTTTGAGTTATACAGATTGTAATAATTTACTGTTGGTTTTCTGAAATAATAGCCAAACTTATAGCTGATGTTGAATGCGAATGTTAACTTTTGAAAAGAAAAAACATTGTTTAAGCCTCCAAAGACAGTAGGCCTTGCCGGGCCATTATACTCCAGGTTTTCTATTGTGCTGTTAAGGATGGTTTTGTAATCTTTACTAACCTGGCCATTTACATAGCCTCTGGGGTCGCCGTTTATCGGGTCTAATCCTGCCCATTTGTAACTGAAAATTCCATACACAGGTCTGTTTAATATCGGGACACTGCTGTAGGTTCCAACATAGTACATACTGGCAGGCAGAACTGCATGATAATCTGTAACACAGTCATTTGCGGCAGAGAGTATAAAGCTTGTCGTCCAGCCTAGTTTTCCTTTTAAATTTTGTGAGTTTAGGGAAATATCTAATCCTTTTGTTTCCAGTTTTGAGTAGTTACCTCTTAAGACTTTAATACCAGTATTTGAAGGGAAAGCCTTGTCGCCCAATATATCAGAGCCATTTTTGATATAATATTCTACTTTTCCACTAATTGCGGAATTCCTTAGTCCAAACTCAACTCCAACATTGGCAATAGCTACTTTTTCCCATCTAAGTTCAGGATTACCAATATTGACAATGCTCGCGAAAGGCAGGCCGGTGTATGCCGCGCCTAATGGATTGTATGTAAATGTAGTAATTCCTGTTTTTGATTTATCCAGATTACCACTATACCCATACGATGCCCTGAATTTTAAAACAGGTAACCAGTTTAAGTTATAAAAATCTTCTCTGTCAATATTCCATAATGCTCCGGCAGACCATAATGGAACGTATTTTTGATTGGTTTTTATGCCAAAATAATTGGAACCATCAATCCGTGCACTTCCTGATAGGGTATATCTGCCATCATAAGTATAAGCTGCATTAATATATGAGGAACGCATTCTATCTGTTCTTTTAAAAAAGCGATAGCTAGTTCTGATTTGGCCTGAGCCTACAGGGTTTAGGTTAAAATAACTTGCAGTGTCTACTGCTATAGATTTCCCTGAATTTATATCGTACCCGTATTTAGTCTGACTGTTCATGTCGGATACGGATTCCGAAATTTCATAACCCATGATGGCTGAAATGGAACTTTTTTGCCATCTCTTCTCATAGTTTAACTGGGTGCGTAAATTATTAGAAGAGGCTTTTCGATTGAGCGTATAAAGAATTCCTCCTAAAGGAATATTGTAACCACTAACAGTACCTGAAGTTAAAATAGAATATTGATTGATAAGCTGTCTGGTTTCGTAGCTTTCGATACCCATGTAACGTGAAGTCTTACTATCAAGCTCCTGATATTGGTATTTTAAAGTTGCGCTTAAGCCTGGAATGATAGTGTAGGTTAATCCCCCGTTTAATCGTAAGTTATTATCCTTTATGGTACGTGGCGATTTACCCAATTCATTTAGGGGTATATATGACCAATCTAAAAATCCTTTATCGAGTGCTTCATTTTTAAAACGGGAATTATAGTCCCAGTCAAGCACAGCATTATGGCCATTTACATCTTTAAATTGATAATAAGGGGTAGTATGAAATGATATCTCGTTTAATGCGCTATCTATGTTTGATGTTGATTTTACATAATACACGCCTAGTTCCAATTCTAGATTTTTAACAGGACGAAGGGTGTTTTGGCTATTTATAGTGCGCCTGCTGTTGTTGTTGGCTACCAGGGTCGCATCAGTTTTGTCGTATCCGGCAGAGAAATAATGGTTTGATCGTGTCGTTCCTCCACGTAATGACACGGCATATTGTTGCGAAACCGGCTTTCTGTAAAAATATTTTAATTCATCATTTCTCACATCTTTAGTCCTTAAAACATTTAACTGCCTTGTGGTTTCATCCGCAGATTGGCCCATTCGCTGTTTGTTTAGGATTTGTACTACAGGAGAAACTACGGTATAGTTTTGAGGGTCAGTTAAGATTTTATCATATTTTCCATGGTCGAATAAAAAAGTTTCTATATCAATATAATCAGATGAGGTTAAAAAATTTTGATTATAAGAAAGATCAGACTTGCCAGAAATGGTAACATTTGAATTTATAGATACACTTAAGGGTTGTTTGTTTCTACCTCTTTTGGTAGTAATTACAATTATACCGTTTCCTGCCCTAACACCCCATATAGATGCGGCTGCGGCATCTTTTAAAACTGTAATTGTGTCGATATCATTTGGGTTAATTGAATTGAAGTCTCCATCAAAAGGAAAGTTATCCAAAATGATCAGGGGTTGATCGTTTGCAAAAATAGTACTTCGGCCACGAACTGACAAATCAAGGGAACTAGCATTGGCTCTAATCGTGTTTTTATTAAATAATAGACCACTGGTAATACCCTCTAATCTGGAGAATACATCTGGGCTTACCCTGCGTGCAAATTTTACGCTATCTACCAATGCAAAACTTCCTGTGGCACGCTCTTTTGGTATTTTTTGATAACCTGTACTTACTACTTCTACTTCCTTTAGCAGATCGTTATTTAAAGATAAGCTAACCTTTTCCATTTTGGGTAAAGCCTTTACTTCCTTGCTTTGATAACCCACATAAGAAATGGTCAGCACAGCTCCGGTATCTATCTGTTTTAGTAAGTATTGGCCTTTTGCATCTGTAAGAGCTGTTTTATTTTTTCCTTTAACACTGACACTTGCGCCTTCCAGTAATTGATTCTGTTCATTTATTACCGAACCATGCACATCAATAACTGAGAGGGCATTTATAATTATCATTTTTTTTGAAATGATGTAGGTAAGCGGAAGGCCCGATAAAATACGGTTCATGACCTGAGGCAAACTTACATTTTGAAAATCTGCATCGATCCGTTGGTCTACGTTTAGTTTTTGCTCATTCCAGATTACCTGATAGTCAGTTTGCCTGGTTATTTCTTTAAAGACTTGAACAAGAGTGACTTTTTTCTTTACGAGATTGAGCTTTTGAGCCATTACCGATGTGCTGAGCAAGCACAGTATTGATAGTATGAATACTGAATTTAACTTCATTATTTAGTTATAATAACTTTTTTGCCTTGTATTTTAAAGTGTACATCGCTGGCAAGTTCAAGCGTTGTTAGTATACTTGAAATCTGTTCGGATCTGGTAAATGAGCCTCCCAAAATTTCTTTGCCTATCTGATTGTTTTGATACACGATTTCAACATCGTACCATCTGGCAACTTGATGCATGATACTTTCCAAAGACTCATTTCGGAATGCGAATTTACCATTTTTCCAGGCAATAGCATCACTGGCATCAACTTGCTTAACCTCTATAGGCTTGTTAGCGGTAAACGTGGATTGTTGGCCAGGTTTGAGGATTACGTCATCTCGACGATAGGAGAAATCTCTTGAGGTAGCATGACCAAGAGATCCCTCTCCGCTGCGCTTCCCTCGGGATGACGTAACAATTAAACTTCCTTCTAAAAGGGTAGTCTTTATACTACCTTCATCAGTATAATTGCTAATGTTAAAATGCGTACCTAACACCTCTACCAGCTGTTCATTTGATATTACTATGAATGGTTGTTTTTTATTTTTAGTCACCTCAAAATAAGCCTCACCACTTAATTCAATCTTACGCAGAGGTGTGCCGGCAAAATCTGACGGAAACTTTAAAGTGGAAGCTGCATTTAGCCAAACCCTGGTGCCATCTGGTAATGTAATTTGGTATTGACCGCCGCGTGGGGTGGCAACTGTTATTTTTTCTGTGCTATTCAAGCGATCTCTTCTGTCGTCGAGATGACGGGGGCCGGTTTGAGAAGATGGCGAATTGTTAGAGATGACTGCAGTGTTATCATTATACTTTAAACTTGAGCCATCAACTACTACACCGGTCTTTGCTTGGCTTAAGTGTATCGTTTTGCCATTGGCAAAAATTAATGTTGCCTTGTTTGAGCCTGGAAGAATATCTTTTTTAGCGAGTGGAAGGTTGACGTTGTTCTGCAAAGAGCCATGATGTTTGCCCTGAGGATTGTTAAAAAACATCCACATTAACCCTAAAATTGCAAAAGCCAGTACAGCTACGCGAATAAGTAAATCTGATAACCTTTTGGGTCTACTGCTCTGTTCTCTAATCTTCATCAGCGTAGTTCCCAAATCAAAATTTAATTTATGGAAGTATATATTCTTTCCGTTATCCAGATGATTTAAAAAATCTGTGATTTCGTCTTTAGAAATGTCGGCAATAAAGCGATTACCTTCATAAACGGGCAAAATATCTACATCATTTTCACGCATTATAGATAGCGCCTCAAAAACCAATTGTTTTGAATCTAGTTTAATAATATACAGTTTAGTTATCTCTATTTGTCTTATCCCATAAAGCTGATTGCCAACGGTAATCGCTCTCTTTAGGGATTAAAGAAACAAATAATAATTCAATTAAAACGTGAACATAAACTACAGTATCTAAAGAATAACAAAAAATGTTATTTGACGACTAAATATTAAAGATATGCGAAATATCTATAGCTAGAAAAAATCTGATTGAAGGTTAGTTATTTGTATTACTGTAATTATCAATAAACCATTTTAATGCAGGATTTCTATTGGTTTGTTTGTAAGCTACAACAACTTCGGTATTTACAGGAATATTTTCCAACTCAATAAATGAAACTTTTAAATATTCATATTGTTTTTTGAGCGATAGGGGTAATATAGATACACCAAGCCCTGCTTCGACTAATTGTAATATAGAGTGGACATTATTAGCTTCATGAGTAATATCGGGCGTAAATTGCATCCGTTTGCAAATTTCAATTAGTTTATTGTTATAATGAGGTGCAAATTCTTTATTAAAAAAAATAAAGGGGCTCTTTTTTAAAAAGTCGGCCAGTTCCTTGTTTGTGCTGAACGTTTTTGCTGAAAAGGGAATAACAACTACAAAAGGATCAAAAAATAAAGTTTTAATAATTAATTTTTCGGAAAGAATAGGTGCTCTTAAAATACCTACATCTAATTTCCCTTGCTCCAATGCTTCAATTTGGGTTATTGTTGGCAGTTCAAATAAACCCGTTTTTATATACTGGAATTCTTCGCGCATTGCCTTTAAAATTTCTGCCAGATAAGATTGATAGACCGAACTTATATACCCGATCTTTAATTCGCCGCTAAGGCTTAAATGGATTTGCCGAACTATATTTTTACTTTCTTCCAGTCTTGCAAAAATCGCATCCACTTCAGTTTTGAAATACTTTCCAGCATCTGTTAAAGCAACGCGTTTGTTATCGCGCGTGAATAACTGCACTTCTAATTCCTCTTCCAATTCTTTAATCTGACGACTTAATGGGGGCTGAGAAATAAAAAGTTTTGTCGCTGCTTTTGTAAAATGCAATTCTTCTGCAACAGTTTTAAAATATAAAAGATGTCTGAGTTCCATATTTATAATACCTATTAGGTATCGTGAATTGATAAAATTGATATTTTTCAAATATGGTAAAAGGAGTTAGGTTTGACAAATGAAAAATTTAAGATATGAAAACAGAATATTTAAAAAAGGCCACTAACGACGAAATTAAGGCAAGGTTCGATAATGATGTTGAACGCTTTTCAAATCTTGAAGTGGGTCAGCAAACAACCATTGACGCCCCGCTTACCATGGAGTTATGTACAGAGGCAGCAAAATACATTAATCCACATGCAAAAGAATTACTGGATATAGGTTGCGGTGCGGGTAATTATACCTTAAAAATGCTAAGCAAAATTCCTGAATTGAATTGTACACTGAATGATTTGAGTATGCCAATGTTAGAGCGGGCAAAAAAAAGGGTATCTGCAAAAACTAATGGTAAGGTAAATGTGATACAAGATGATATGCGTAATCTTGATTTACCGGATAATCACTTTGATGTGGTGTTTGCTGCCGCCACATTTCATCATTTACGTACTGATGCCGACTGGGAACTTGTTTTTACTAAATTATACATTGCATTGAAACCAGGTGGTAGTATTTGGATTTCTGACTTAATTACCCATGACTCGGAATTGATAAATAAGCTTTTTCAGGATAAGTACAGGGCATACCTTGAAACTTTGGGCGGACCTGAATATGCACAAAAAGTATTTGATTATATTGCTTACGAGGATACACCGCGTTCCTTAGGCTATCAGCTCGCTTTGTTAAGTAAAGTTGGGTTCAAAGAGATTGAAATACTGCATAAGAATTCTTATTTCGCAGCATTTGGAGCAATAAAGTAAGTTCAATGAACAATAAATTTCTGGAATTCATTATTTTTATATCACTTCCGAAAGAAAATAATAATTAAAACGTTTGTTATTTTATGACAACCCAGACGAAAATCCCTATTGATGTAGTTCATTTGCTAACTGTTCTTGATAAGAAACTGCTTGATTTACTGAAATCACTTAAACCCGTAGATTGGCAAAAACAGACTATTGCAAAACTTTGGACAGTTAAGGATGTAGCTGCACATTTGCTAGACGGTAATCTTCGAGTGCTTTCCATTCTTCGTGATCATCACTTCGGTGAACATCCAGAAGGAAATTCTTATCAGGACTTGGTTGATTTCCTGAACAGACTTAATGCTGACTGGGTAAAGGCTATGAAAAGAGTAAGTCCGGAAATGCTTATTTTTCTTCTTGAAATAACCGGTCAGCAATTTTGTGACTACCTTAAATCTTTGAATCCTTTGGATAAATCTGTCTTAGCAGTTGGCTGGACTGGTGAATCAGAAAGTAAAAACTGGACAGAAATATCGCGTCAGTATACAGAAAAGTGGCTACATCAACAGCAAATAAGAGCTGCTGTAAATAAACCAGATCTAATGACGCCTGAGCTTTATTATCCCTTTATTGATATTTTTATGCTTGCTCTTCCACACACATACAGATCAATAACCGCAGATGATGGGTCAATTGTAAAGGTTACTGTTGCAACGGACGTTGGTGGTTCGTGGTATTTGCTTCGTACTGAGAATAAATGGATATTGACAAAAAACCAAACAGAAACACCAACGACTGAAATTATTATTGATCCTGAAACCTCATGGAAGCTATTTTCAAAAAGCTTGCGACCAGAACAAGTAAAAGACAAAGTGAAAATTAGTGGTAATCAGGAGCTTGGGCTGATTGCGCTGACAATGCTTTCTGTTATGGCTTAAGGATTTATTTAAGTATCAGATATTAAGGCAATTATTTTGTCTGTAAAAAACAGAAGTACACTTAGATATAATTACTCCGGGTGCAATTCCCGAAAACGGAATATGCTTAAATCCATTTTCAATTAAAAAGGAAACCCCCTCTGCATATTGATCTCTTTCTGAATCATCTAATACCACCACGCCTTCTTCTGTTAAAGATTCGAGAGCCTGTTTACAGCAGTTTACCCTATCTCTTCCATCCACAATGATTAGGTCAAATTTCTTTCCTGTATTAGCTGCACTCCTGCAGTAATCTCCGTTGGGAACAAGCTCACAAAAAATCAGATGGACATTATTTAGGTTGGAGGCTTTATTTGTTTTAAACCATATTTTATCATGTTCAACAGAATAAACCTCTCCGGCTAAATTGGCGTAAAAGAATGTTGAATTACCTGAACCAAATTCAAATACGCGTTGCTGTTTATTCAGGCGTTCTTTAATAAAATCGATGAAAGAATAGGTTACCCAGGCAATAGGTTTTCCGGTCTCGTCGATAGCAGATTTTGTTTTATATGCATCAAACCATCCTCTATCAGCAAGATAGCCTTTGAAACCCAGGGACAATAATACCTTTAGTTTGTTGGGCTGGAATAGGGTTAACGGAGATATTTTATTTTTCATAAGGGGATAATCGTAGTATATTAAATTGTATATATGTAATATACATAAATTGTAACGACTTCAATTATCCTTTATTGCTAAATGATATGTATAGCGAGGTTCAGGTGAGGATGTTTAAAATTAAGCAGGCAGAAAGATTAAGGCACTTAATATAAGTATAGTGTATGAAATTATTCCTGCCAGCAAGAAGTACTTGTTGGCGCGTAAAATTCCAATTATTAAGCTGATAATGCAAAGAGCTGTTGCCGATAAGGTTTGGCTGTAATCTCCTTTTGCCAGTAAATAAATGAGGTGGACAAGGGCTATATTTCCAGCTATTAACGCTGTGGGGATCAGTTTGTGCTGGATTAAAGAAAAAGCTTTCATGTTCATATGATGCTGGCTTTTGGTTTCATTTTTTTAAGGATATAATTTGTAATGGCATAAATGATGAATATGGCCAGTATACCATTTACAATGATTGCAGCAATAAAGGAAGCCTGACGGTAGCCGATAAACATGCTGATCATAGCAATGATAATAAGAATCAACAAAATCAGGATAGAATAAATGAAAGTAGTTTTTAAAGGACTAATGGCTCTTTTTTTCATCTTATCCGTGCGGTGTAAATACACTACAAAACCACTGATAGACAAAAAGGCACTTGTAAGGCCAAGAACGGCATATAATATTTTTAAACCTAAACCGCCAAAATCACCAAAATGAAGAGCCTCTTGTACCGAATAAAATTTATCTCTGAATGATGCTTTGCTGATGTCGCATTTGAATAAGGGTTTGTAAGTAGTCTTGGAAATAACAAGCGAGTTTATGTTTCTTTCGTATATCTGGCCGTCTATGCTGCCATGAATTTCGATAGTAGCTGTTCCGTCCTCAGAGGCACGCATATAACCTGGCTTAAGACCGGGAAATTCTTGTTTTGCTACTTTAAATACTTTATTCCAATGTACCGCAATGTTTGCATCCTCTTTCTTATCTATGATTACCTCAGCCTTAAAATCATTAGGGGCTTTAATGTCAAACCATTGCATCAGTTTAGGTTGCAAGCCTAACCAGGCACCGGAACACGCGATTACAAAATTGAAAGCCAGCGCGCTTATACCCAATATTTTATGCCAATCAGCCATTAAAATGCGCACATTCTTCTTGCGGATTTTTGGATAAGGCTGTTTTTTCATAAAGTTCCCATAGATCAGAAAACCGGTAATGGTTACTACTACAAAGGCCACTCCAGCTAAACCTACAAGCTGTCGACCCCAAAAACCTTCGTACAAACGTACGTGCATTTGCCTTAGGTAATTAGCCAGCGAGTTTTGTCGGTCGCGATTGCCCAGGATTTTATCATGCACCGGATCAACAAACAGAGAATAGGACTGATTTGAGGCTTTGTCTTTGCCTTTTACAACAAAACTGAAGGTGGCTATGCCTTCCGGCCTGTCGGGCATATCGATCAGTAAACCAGCCATCTTGGGATACTGCTTTTTAGCTTCGGTAAACGCATTATCAATTTTGGGTAGTGCAGGCGCCGAAAGAGGGGTAGTATAAACCGAATAATAACGCCGTTGGATCCAGCCGTCGATCTCAGGGATGAAAACAGCGATTGCGCCGGTTAGGCAAAGAATACCAATCACAATGCCTGTGTACAAGCCCGCCCAATGATGAATTTTCCAGAGCAAATTATGCCCCTTTTTATCGTTATTATTCGGTTTCATTAGAATGTATAACCAATTCCAATCATGAAATTTCTTGGTGCACCCGGATACAATCTATTAAAATCATATCCACCAACCCAATGGGTTTTGTTGAATACGTTGTTCAGGTTACCCGAAATTTTGAACTTATCAATACTATAATATAGCGCTGCACTGAATAGTGTATATTCAGGAAGTTCCAATATCGTATTCAGGGTGTTTCTTTTGCCGGTGTAATTTACACCAGCACCTATACCAAGACCTTTTAGGTCAGGGTTCAGGAATGTGTATTTTGCCCATAAACCGCCTTGCGCTTTTGGAGCATTGGCATTCAACAGGCCTACATTTTCAGGTTTGTCGCTTTTTGTGGTTTCAGCTCTGCTGATTGCAAAGTTTGCTGTAACACTGAAATTTGGCATAATGGCACCATTGATGTCGATCTCAATACCCTTAGCGCGTTGCTGGCCTTCTTGTCTGAGTTCTTCGGTATTTCCAGGGTTGCCAGCGTTGATTAATACATTTTTCTGCTCTATTCGATAAAACGAAAGGTTGGCAGAAAGTCGTTTTTCAAAGAATTCAGTTTTTGCACCCACTTCATACATGTTACTGATTAGGGGATCAAATGGACCGCCGAATCGGACTGGATCTCCAATCTGAGCAACACTTTGTGGCTGATAACCTTCAGCATAAGTACCATAGAAGCTTACCTGATCTAAAGGCGTATAAACCAAACCAAGTCTAGGTATGAGTGCTTTTTGTTCTACCTTTTTCTCATCCGGTTTTTTATATCTGTTGATATCTGTATAGTATTCTTGTCTTAGGGCCAGTAAAGCCTGAAATTTGCCAAAGCTGATCTGATCCTGGATGTAAATCCCATGAACATAATATTTGGCAGGATCAGTTTGTGAAGAGGTATTGATGTAGCCGGAAATTTCAGAAATGGAATAATCAGGATTTACGAGGTCAAAATGAGGAACATTTGGCACCGGATTGCCGTCTTTCATCACAAAAAGTCCAGGTGTGTTTTTGTTATAATTACCCACTGTACCATCCAGTTTACGATATCCTGTTGCATTATAATTGGAATTACCTATAGGTGATTCATTTTGGATATAATCGTATCCTGTAACTACTTTATGTTTTAAAGGCCCTGTTTCGAAGTCTGTAACAAAATATGCGGTAATGTTATCGCTATAATTTTTTCCTTGTCTGCGGATGGTCTGCATTTCCATCTTTGTAGGAATTGAAACTCCGGCAGCATCTACTGCGTACCTGTTTGAAGTACGGTGCTCAAGTAAGTCCTCATCATACATAAACTTCATATAAGAGGCATTGAAAGTCACATTTTTGGTGATTTTTCTTTGTAGTGATGTGGTAACGTACAAATTTGTTTCATTCTCGAAATCATTTCTTTTTCCAAGAGCAAAAGAAATAGGGGTGGAGTTAAGGTCAGTTCCGGCAGTAGCGCCAAATATTGGCTGACCGCGGTCTAAGCGACTTTTGGTTTTAGAATATACAAAGTCAAAGTTCACTTGTGTTTTGTCATCAGGGATGAATGAAATGGACGGTGCAATAACAATATCCTCACCACCTTGTAGTACCCGGAATGACTCTGCATTTTGGTAAGCAAGGTTCAGGCGGTAAAGTAAAGTCTTGGTATCGTTCATAGGGCCCGTGAAATCTGCCATCAGCCTGTTGGTATTGTAACTTCCTGTAGAGAAATTGATTGATTTCCTGGCCTCGTCTAGCGGTTTCTTCGTCACGGTGTTCACTGTACCTCCCGGGTCTGTGTTTGCGAATAAGGCAGATGCCGGGCCTTTTATTACCTCTATACGCTCTACGTTTGGAAGCAAGGGTTGGCTCCAGCTGCTAGTAGGGGTTCTCAGACCGTTAATTAATGCATTGCTGGATCTGAATCCTCTCAGAGAGATGTCATTATTGTAGTAAGAAAAATGAGTAGCACCGCTGATGTTTTTAATTACATCACTTGCTTTAAAAGCCTGCTGATCGTCTATAACCTCTTTGGTTACATAACTGATTGCCTGTGGTACATACCGCAGGGGAGTTTCCGTTTTTGTTCCGGAAAAGGATTTGGTATTCTTATATGCCTGTTCTTTCCTTCCGGTTATCTCTACACCTTGCAATTCGTTGTCTTTATTCTCCAATTGGATGGTTAATTGTGTTTTCCCATTTTGAACGTTAAACTTTGTGCTCTGTGTTTCATAACCAATATAAGAAGCAATAAAGCTATAAGAGCTGGGAGTAAGATCGGAAAACTCGAAAAGACCATCCTGATCAGTGATCTGAATCAAATTCTTTTCTACCAATTTGACGGTGGCTCCAGGAATGGGTTTGTTGGATTTGTCTGTTATTTTGCCATTTATGCTTAGCTGGGCTGATGCTACCTGAGCAACTAGAGACAAACAAATAAAAGAGAGCGCAGCGTAAAGTATCTTCATGTAAGGCTTATTTAGATTAATTAAAAATAATGGCCAAATATAAGAAGAGTTTTAATATTAGCAACATTGAATGTCTTACATTTTAAACAGTTTTAGAGTGGCTTAGTCCTTAAGGAATTATAGATTTATACTTGCCGTAATAGATTTTACCTATTGAATTATAGAATTAAATGATTGTGATTATTAGTCCTAATATCATAAATTTATAAATAGTCAGAACACGACTTGCAAACAGTTCAATACCATAAATTGATAAAAATGGAAAAAGAATCAAACGATATCAGTAAATGCCCATTTCATAATGGCAGCATGAAACACAATGTTGGCGGTGGCGGCACCAGAAACCGTGACTGGTGGCCCAACCAATTAAAGTTAAGCATCCTGCGTCAGCATTCCTCGTTGTCGAACCCACTGGGCGAAGATTTTAACTATACAGAGGCTTTTAAAAGCCTTGATCTGGAAGCCGTAAAAAAAGATCTTCATGCACTTATGACTGACTCCCAGGACTGGTGGCCGGCAGACTTTGGACATTATGGTGGTTTGTTTATCCGCATGGCATGGCATAGTGCCGGTACGTATCGTGTGGGTGATGGCCGAGGTGGAGCAGGCGCAGGGCAGCAACGTTTTGCCCCGCTTAATAGTTGGCCAGATAATGTGAGCCTTGATAAAGCCCGCAGGCTACTTTGGCCTATTAAACAAAAATACGGTAATAAGATTTCATGGGCCGATTTGATGATTCTTACCGGAAATATCGCACTCGAATCAATGGGCTTTAAAACTTTTGGTTTTGCCGGTGGGCGTCCAGACGTTTGGGAACCGGATGAGGATGTGTATTGGGGTTCTGAGACCACATGGCTTGGTGGTGACCTGCGTTATACGCACGGATCAGAAGGTGTTGAAGAGAACCACGGAGTAGTGGTGTCTGACGACAATGCAGACGGTAAAATCCACTCGCGCAATCTGGAGAAACCATTGGCTGCCGTACAGATGGGACTTATTTATGTAAATCCTGAAGGACCTGATGGTAATCCAGATCCTATTGCCGCAGCTAAAGACATCCGCGATACTTTTGGTCGTATGGCAATGAACGATGAAGAAACGGTTGCTTTAATTGCAGGAGGTCATAGTTTTGGTAAGACTCATGGAGCTGCACCAGCTACTAATGTAGGCAAAGAGCCTGAAGCCGTTGACCTGGATATGCAGGGTCTTGGCTGGAGCAACAGTTATGGCTCAGGTAAAGGTGCTGATGCGATTACAAGTGGGCTTGAAGTAATCTGGACAACAACACCAACCCAATGGAGCAATAATTTCTTTGAAAACCTGCTTGGTTTTGAATGGCAACTTACTAAAAGTCCGGCTGGTGCACACCAGTGGGTAGCTAAAGATGCAGGAGATATTATTCCGGATGCATTTGATAGTTCAAAAAAACATGCACCTAGTATGCTTACAACTGATCTTGCCTTGAGGTTTGATCCTGCCTACGAAAAAATATCGAGACGTTTTCTGGAAAACCCGGATGAATTTGCAGATGCTTTTGCCCGTGCTTGGTTCAAATTAACACACCGTGATATGGGACCACGTGCGCGGTACCTTGGGCCGGATGTGCCTACAGAAGAATTGATTTGGCAAGATCCGATTCCTGCAGTTGACCATAAGCTAATAGACGAGAATGATATTACCGCATTGAAGGCAAAAGTATTGGAATCGGGATTGAGTGTATCAGAACTGGTTTCTACAGCATGGGCATCAGCTTCCACTTTCCGTGGTTCAGACAAAAGGGGTGGGGCTAATGGTGCTCGTATTCGCCTGGCCCCTCAAAAATACTGGCAGGTGAATAATCCATCGCAGTTACAAAAGGTGCTCGATAAGTTAGAAAGTATTCAGAAAGATTTTAATAGTGTACAGTCTGACGGTAAAAAAGTTTCTTTAGCAGATTTGATCGTACTGGCAGGTGGTGCAGGTATTGAAAAAGCAGCGAAGGATGCAGGACATACCGTTACGGTGCCTTTTGCATCTGGCCGTGCAGATGCTTCGCAGGAACAAACCGATGTGGAATCTGTGGGTTATCTGGAGCCAATTGCTGATGGTTTCCGCAATTATCGTAAATCAAAAATTCCTGTATCTACTGAAGAGTTATTGATAGATAAAGCGCATTTGCTGACTCTTTCTGCGCCTGAGTTAACAGTCTTAGTAGGAGGGCTGCGTGCATTGAATACAAATTTTGATGGTTCAAAACATGGTATTTTCACTTCTCGTTCGGGACAGCTTACTAACGATTTCTTTGTAAATCTGCTGGATATGAGAACCTCATGGAAAGCCGTATCTCAAGATAGAGAACTATATGAAGGCAGTGATCGTACTACTGGTGAGATAAAGTGGACCGCAACTCGTGCAGATCTTGTGTTTGGCTCTAACTCAGAATTGAGAGCTATTGCGGAAGTATATGGAAGCGCCGATGCCCAAAGTAAGTTTGTGAAAGACTTTGTAGCGGCCTGGAGTAAAGTAATGAATTTAGATAGGTTTGATTTATTGTAACTAGATCACTCTTTCTAGATAAGATTTTGATGGGCACCACCTATAACAAGATTACTGTTATAAGTGGTGCTTTTCTTATAGTTGTTGAGGAAAAATGGTAATCAATAAAAAAAATATTTTTTGGATAGCTGAAAATTTGTGTATTATTGCAGCATGAAAACAACATCAATACAAAGCTTTATACCGCAGCCGATTTATCGGAGGGGATAGCTATGTATTGAATAAAAATATTTAAAACAAAGAGTCCTCTTAGGTAAGCCTGAGAGGACTCTTTGTTTTAGCAAGAAATTTTATACCATTTAATATGAAAACTACATCAATACAAAACTTTATACCACAACCGATTTATCGAAGGGGATAGCTATGTATTGAATGAAATATTTAAAACAAAAGAGTCCTCTTAGATAACCTAAGGGGACTCTTTTGTTTTAACAAGAATTTTTAGAGTAATATATCAATTGGTCAGATTACCTGCTTTGGGAGCAGGAGGTTCCCGGTTCGAATCCGGGTTACTCTACATAAAATGGAAATATAGCTCAATGGTTAGAGCAGTACTCTTATACGGTACCGGTTAAAGGTTCGAGTCCTTTTATTTCCACTTATTTTCCTGTGGTGCAATGGTAGCACGTCTGATTTTGGTTCAGAAGATTGTGGTTCGAGTCCATACAGGAAAACTTAAAGGAAATATTTATTGGCAGCCTTTGGATAAAAGGTCTACATTTAAATAATAATACGATTTTCTTATTTGTTACTTTTCAAGGAAGGCGAAACCTTTTTTTCTGGTGGTAAAGCCTTAAATTCTTTATATGCGGCCATTAGGTAAAACTTCATATCCTCCTCATTCATCCTGTCTAGTTTTTTTATTGTTGGCCTGTACAATACCATAAAATAATCCAGTTCAGCTCCAGTGAGCGGAGTGTATGTTTTAACTACCTTTTCATTAAATCGCTGATCGATCTTGCGCTCGGTTTTCTCACGTTCCAGTTTCCTTTTAAACCGTCTGGCAAACTTTCCCTCCCGACTAAAATACCTGGAAGGAGAGAAAATGAATGGTTGGTTCTTTGCCAGTTTAATTGCCTGTGCTTTTCGATATACATCTGCATATTGTATTTCAGGATTAAATGCCTCAGCTTTGATTTCTACAGTATTAAGAAATCTATTGTTTAGTGTCATATACTTGTGTATAGGCTTTGCATTTATCAAAAACAGGGTGTCGGAAAAGTAACCAGGCTGATTAAAAATTAATATTTGATTAGGAATAGCCCTAATATTAAACTCGCCTTTGGCATTAGTGATTGCCTTTTCTTTGGAAGTACCATTCGTTACTTCTACGTTTTCTAACTTGAGGCGTGAATCTCTGTCAACCACTGTACCAGTAACAACTTGAGATGAAACCTGTAGGACCAGAAAGAATTGTAAAACTAAAAGAAGAGCTGTTAAACGCATATCTAAAGTTATGTAATTATGATGGTTTACTTTTCGAATCCATTGAGCGCCAGGTGTTAAATAGTGTTAAAGTCGATTGATATAATCGGTAACTTCAAAAACTATTAACAACATTGTCTAAATCAACCCCTAAGAAAGTCTATTATACACCTCTTATCGATCTGTGTTTGTCTGTAATTTTGAATTAGAAAGCATCTGGCAAATGGATGCAGGAATATATTTTTTAAATAATAATTCTTACGACTATGAAAAATGAAGATTTCACAACAACGATTTTAGTTGATGCCACAGCATCGGATGTTTTTAGTGCTATTAATAATGTACGTGGCTGGTGGTCTGAAAATATTGACGGAGACACAGACAAACATAATAGTGAGTTTTTATATCATTACCAGGATGTCCATCGCGCCAAAATGCGGATTACTGAGCTTGTGCCAAACAAAAAAGTGGCTTGGCATGTGCTTGATAACTATTTCAAATTTACTAAAGATGAGTCTGAGTGGAAAGATACTAATGTAGTCTTTGAGATCTCTGAAAAAGATGGTAAAACGCAATTGAAATTTACACACCAGGGGTTGGTGCCAGATTATGAGTGTTTTAATGTCTGCCACGATGCATGGACACATTATATACAAGATAGTTTGAAAAATCTTATTTTAACAGGTAAAGGTGATGCAACACCTAAGGATGTAGAACAAGGGACTCTTAAAACGCAGTTGCCAGAGAATGAGCTTTCAAGAGAACAAACAAAAAGTATTTATCACAAACTGCTTATTGAAGCACCGGTAGAAAAGGTTTATGGTGCCCTAACCACCCAAAAAGGCTTAGCGGGCTGGTGGACTCCCGATACCGTTGCAAAACCTGAAATAGGGAGTGTTGCCAGGTTTGCTTTTGGACCGAGCTACACTAAAGAAATGGAGATTACTGAACTTAAACCATACAGTAGCGTAAAATGGCTTTGCCTTAAAGCATATGAAGAGTGGGTAGGCACTACGATTACTTTTGAATTGGAGCCACATCGCAAAGGATCTACGCTATCTTTTCATCATGATGGATGGGCAGCATATACATCAGAATTTGCAGGCTGCAGTTTTGACTGGGCGCTCTTTTTAAGGAGCTTGAAATTGCTTTGTGAAACAGGCAAAGGGATTCCGTATCCGGATTTTAATAAGTAAAAATCATAGAAAATCCTGTGCCAGTAATGACACAGGATTTCAACAAAAGCCGATTTATTTTCCTTTCAGTTTGTCTGAAAAAAGTTTCATATAGAATCCACCAACTACACTTCTTGCTTTAAAGTTGTCGCGGATACCGGTATTGGAATCATAAAAATCGTTCAAAGGAACGCGTGATTCCGTTTCGATGGCATGTCTGTAAACAGGTTTTACCAGCGCTTCAAATTCCTTTTCGGTTGGAGCAAAAGTCGCCGTCCATAAGATCCAGTCATTTTTAGTATATGCCTTTCTGCTGTCCAAAGGTAAACCGAATTTGTTTTGCTTTGTCAGGTAATACTTGATTTCGGTATCATAAACCTTCTGAGGAAATAAGTTCAGATCCAAAACTTTATCCCAAACCAGGTTATACTTCTGGCTCCAGGTATTTTTGTTGTCAAAAGTCAGCGCATAATGATCGCCTGCATCAGCCATTTCTATCCATTTAGGAACCATGCTTTCGGCAATGGCTCTGTATTTGGTAGCCGTTTCTGTATAGCCTAGTGTTTCAGCCATTTGTGCATAGCTGGCAATACCTACAATTGCTTTTACTGATAAGTTTGCATTTCTTGCCAGGTGGCCTGCAAAATCATCAGTGCACAACTGTGTTTTGGGATCCAATCCTTCTTTGGTCAGGTAATCTGCCCAAGTGGTCAGGGTTTTCCAATGCTTTTTTGCATAATTTGCATTGCCCTGTGCCTTCGCAATCGCTGCTGTAAGGATAATCATATTGCCCGATTCTTCAACTGGCATCGGTTCTCCATAAGTCTGGCCGTTAGCCAATGGGTATGTACCCAAATCGTGTGCGGCCCATGGGTGGGGATATTTTCCACTTTCGCTGAAATAAAATATACCGTTTAACATACCTTGCAGCAAAGCAGGATTGTAAATCAGGTAGAGCGGGGCAGAAGGGTACGTTACATCAACAGTATTGATGAATCCACCACTATTATTTTCTTTAGATAACCATAAGATTTCTCCCTCAGGACTTTTTACCAAGGTATGTGCTGCAATACTCTGGCGATAGCCAAGAATGCACAAGTGTGCATATTCCTTACCACCAGATTTAAGTGCATCAGCATATACTTCTTTGTTAAAAGTCTTACATTTTTGCATTACCTCTTTGTACTGATTAGCTGCATCGGTCAGTTGACCTTCCATAGTTTCCTTTCCAGAAGTGTTCCACCAAGGTCTCAGGTTTCTCTTGAAATACTGAATTGCATAAACCTCGTCGTAACCCAGCTCAACAAAGCGCTCTACCTCTGTTTGGCCAACAGTTCCAAAAGGAACGACAGTGTTTAGGGCAAGAGATTTGCCACCGGAGGCAGTAGAAGCTGAGGACCCGTTTCTGAATGCATCAGCTGCAGAACTACTGTTGGTGATAAACTGTACCGCATTGCTGGACTTAGGAGCAGCCACGTAGAAATAACCCCAATCGATGCGCATGTCATCAGCACCCTTTTGCAGAACTGGTTGTTCTACCGTACCCGCTTTTAGGATTGATAATTTAGCTGTTGAGTATTTTTTAGCAGTTACTTCCTGTGAAGGTCTATATACTGCTATGTTTGAAGAAGCACTTAGCAAAACCTTTACCGCGTGAGTTTTTTTGTCGTTGGCCTGTACATTGTATGTGATGTAAGAAACCGGGCGTGCCAGTAATCTCAAATCATTCATAAGCAGGGGCGAAGTAAAGGTAACTTTAAGATCAACTTTGCCACAAGTAAAATCATAGATCGTTTGCGTAGCAGTAACCTCTACGTTTTTCTGTTTCGCCAGTTGAATCTTGGCCGCATTGTCCTTCAGTTTATCAGCCAAACCAAAGTCCAGATATCTGCCTCCGGCCGAGTTGGCCAGGTGGATGGCGATCACATTCTGGCCGGCCTTTAGGTCGCTTTTATCTAGTGGGAAATATTGGAACGTATTGGTCCATCCTTCTTTTTGATAAACCTTTTTACCGTTCAGATATACTTCAATGTTGTCATCATGGTTCATTTTTAACAACAGCTCATTGATGCTGGCAGGATTGGCAATATTAAACGACCTCCTTACCCAGATGTCATTAGATTTCCAAAGTGTTTTTACTTGTTTGGCGTCATCTCCAATAGGAGCCGAACCGGTTTTCCAATCAGCAGCAGCGTATGCAGCCGACTTCCAGTCGCCTTGCGGTGCCGTTTCCGTATACTTTACTGTATAAGGAGTTTCGTCAGAAGTACCGAGTATTGTTTTATAGTTTGTCTCTTCCTTACCAAGAAAGCGGTAGATGTTACCGTCTACATTGATCAGACCCAGTAGTGAGTGATCTGCGCCTGTCCAGTGAGTTGTAGTAGATGCATTGAGTTGATCGGTATTTGACCAGATACTGAAATTGGGATTGTGCGTGATTAACGGGTAGGAAGGTGCCTTCCTATCCTGAGCTTGGGTTTGGCCTATTGCGAAAAAGCAAGCCAGCAAGCCCAGGACCTTTAATTTGTTGGATTTGTTCATTTTTGTGTATATAGTTGATTTGTATTATTAGTTTGGATTGTAAAATTAAGTGATTGAAGTTTGTTAAGACCGTGCATCTGTATCAAGTTTTCGCGTATGCGTCTCAATATTGGTAAAATAGAACATAATTGACTCCTAGCTGGTACATAGATAAATGTGGTTGCAAGGAATCACTATTTCCTGTAGCTTCGCCAATTATAATTTACGCTAAAATAAATGTCGGTATACAATTCATCGAGCGATCTTCAGCTGGTCGATCTTTTAAAAAAGGATGATGAAGCCGCTTTTACCGAAATTTATTACCGTTATGCGGACAAGTTAGCCGGGTTTGCCAGTTCTAAATTATATAGCCTTGAAGATTCACGCGACATCATTCACGACCTATTCGTGAAATTTTGGGAGGAAAGGAAATCCCTAAAAATAGATCGGAATTTAGAGGCTTACTTATTTACAATGGTTCGTTATCGTATCATTGATAAGATCAGAAAGAACATTACTCATGAAGATTACATGGGAATGGTGCTGTCTTTACAGACAAGTTTAGGATCAGAAATTGAACAGCAAATAGCGTTAAAAGAATTAAAACAGACTATTGGTAAATCTTTGGAAAAATTATCTCCAAGAGTTCAAGAGATCTACCATTTAAGCCGAGAGGAAAACTTAAGCATTCCTGAAATAGCAAATAAATTACAGCTTTCTGAGCAAACCGTAAAAAATCAGCTAACGTCTGCTTTGAAGCATTTGCGCCGGTCATTAACAATTAGTTCTGTTTCTGCACTAGTATTTTGGTATCTATATTAGCGGTTCTATGATACGCTAAAAAAAAATATTTTATTTTCTCATAGTACCAAACGGGGGTTCATACGACTATTGTCAAAATCCGATAAAATGAACCGCGATAATATCGAAGCTTTATTAGGCCGTTACCAAAAAAGAGAGACTTCTATTGAAGAAGATCACCTGATTGAAAAATGGTTGGCAGAAAATGGAAATGCTGATCCCGAGTGGCAACAGTTAGATCGTTCCGGTAAAGAGCAATGGCTTTCTGATGTGTTTATGGAGATTAAGGATACTATTAAGGCAAATGAGCCTAAAGTAGTGCTAATAGAATCAAGAACATACTTATGGTACAAAATTGCAGGTGTGGCAGCCGTGTTAATTATGGTTTTTGGCCTCTACTTAAGCTGGCCACTATTAGAAAAGCGCATGCTGTCGCAAGATTTAACCTCACTGTCCATTCCTGATCAGGAAAAAAAACAGATTACCCTTGCTGATGGTACCCAGGTTTGGTTAAATGCCGGTTCTGAATTAAAATATCCTAAAGTATTTAATGGAAAAACAAGAGAGATTTATCTTTCGGGGGAAGCCTATTTTGATGTTAAACATGATGCCGCGAAACCTTTTCTCATTCACACAGGAAAAGTACTTACCACAGTACTGGGAACTGCCTTTAATATTAAAGAAGATCAAAGCAAGCATACGCTGGAAGTTACGGTAACCAGGGGTAAAGTGAGTGTAGCAGACGACGGTAAGGTTTTAAGCATTCTTACCAGCAATCAGCAGGTAAGTCTTGATATGATAAGCAGAAAACCTATCGAAAAAACAATAGATGCTCAAACGGTTATAGCCTGGAGGGATGAGAATATACTTTTTGATGATATTACCCTTGCAGATGCAGCAATACAGCTTGAAAAGCATTTTCATGTGAAGATTACTTTTAATAATGACAAATTAAAAAGATGTCGATTTAGCGGCGCAACACTGAAAGGAGATCAACTGAACAAAATTTTAGACGTGATCACTGACTTTAATAACGCAACCTGGGAAACCAAATCAAGTGGACACATCGTCATCTATGGCGAAGGTTGTAATTAGTATTACCTGCAAAATTTATTTAGATGAATAACGACTAAGCTTTATATACGCTGAATATGCCTCAAGGAAGCAGTGTCAGCAAAATAACCTGTAAACCGACGGCCATCGGTCTACAGGAATCCCGGAGTGTCCGGGGCTTTAAATAATTGGAATCACTTAAAACATTTTAAAATTATGAAAAATTCTGCAACAATGTGGAATATGGGGGTGGCATGTGCTTATCTCATTGGTATAATAACATTAAATAAACAATTTATAATCTGGTTGATGCGTGTAAGTATTGTCATATCTCTTTTCTTCTTAATTTCATTGCAGTTCCTCATGGCTGTACCGGTAAACGGTCAGAAAATGAGCGATTGCAAAGTGACGATTAAACTGGAAGATGAAAGTTTACTAGCTGGTTTAAAAAAAATTGAGGCACAAACGAATTTCCGATTCTATTATAGGAAATCGGAAATAAAGGAAATTACAGACCTCAATATCGCATTTAGTACAAGAACGGTAGAAAACACATTATATGAACTGTTAAAAAACACGGATTTTTCTTTCCGACAGGTCAACAATAATATTCTACTGGAAAGGCGCAGACAAGAAACCGGGTATACTGTAAGGGGGAGGATAGTAGGTTCTGACCACAAACCAGTTGAATTGGCTACTATCCAAATTATGAAGGTTACCAATCAAAATATTGTTTCTACGTCACTAGCAGACACCGGTGGCCGATTTAGCCTAAAGGTTTATGAGCAGGGAGACTACTTGCTTAAGGTATCGTCAGTGGAAACAGACAGCTTAATGCAGAAAATTACCGTAGGGAATGCAGAGGTACTTGAAGTGCCTGATATTGTTCTTAATAAATCAGCTATACAATTAAAAGATGTTACTATTACCACTACAAGGCAGCTAATCAGTCGCTCTCTCGATAAATTGATCCTAAATATAGAGGGTAGTATCTATGAAAAAGGTGAAGATGCCCTAAAACTATTTAACGTAATACCTGGTGTTTATGTGAGTGGAAAAGAAATTGTGTTCAGGGGCTCTCAAGGTGTGACTGTATATATTGACAACAGGAAAGTCTTGCTGTCGGGAGATCAGTTGTTATCTTATCTTCGGTCTATTCCTTCTGAATCCATCAAATCTTATGAGTTGAAAGCAGTTCCTGGGGCCGAAAATGATGCGCAAAATGGCGGAGTAATTATAAATATTGTTTTAAAATCTGAGTACAAATACGGGCTTAGCGGTAATGTAAGCAGCGGGTACTGGTATAATAAATACGACAACACAAAAGCCACAACATTTTTGAATTACCGTGCAGGTAAATTTAATTTTCAGGGAAGTTTTAATTATTTCTGGACTCCGGCTTTTTATGAAGATAACATTAGTCAGCAGTTCAAATCAACAGGCATTATTAGCAAGCAAACCGAAAAGTACGACGAACGTTATCACAGCATAGGCTATAATGCCAGTGTGGATTATAAACTGAATTCTCAACAAACCCTTGGCGTCAGTTACAATATGTTTACCAATCCTGGCAGTGTCAGTAGCATATATAAAACAGATATTGATTATCTGGCCAATATAAAGGCAAGTACTGTCGACTCTTCTTTGCACACAAAAAAAAGCACTACATTTCGTTATGTTAACCAAATGGCTAACGCATTTTACCGGAATAAACTTGATACAATTGGTAGTAAACTGGATATTGGGTATAGCTATATATCCTATGGCTTGAGAGACCCTTCCGCTTTAGAAACTGAATTTTTAAACGGAAATGGGGCAGAATCCCATCCTCGTGATAGCTTATTCACCAAGACGATCGGCAAATCGATGGTGCATGTAGCCAATATAGATTTAGAAAAACATCTCTTTAAATTACTTGTATTTAATACCGGAAGTAAATTTACTGCATCCAATACGGATTATTCAATGGATTTTCGAAATGGCCTGAATGAGCAGTCTCCATTAGATCCCTTAAAGTCCAACAGGTTTTTGTATAGTGAATATATTCTGGCCTTCTACGGCACGGTTGCCAAGTCTTTTAAACAATGGGATTTCAAAGTCGGAATAAGGACTGAACAAACTAATTACCATGGTAAATCAGTTACTACAGAACAAACTATCGGACGTAACCAGTGGAACTTTTTTCCATCCGCTTTTTTAAATAGGAAATTTGGAGAAAATCATTCACTTACACTCTCATATAACAGAACGATAGATCGCCCTGGATTCAGACAATTGAATCCTTTTGTTACCTATGTAAGTCTCAATAGCATCCAGGAAGGAAATCCTAACTTGCGATCTTACTTCAGCAATAATTTGCAATTGGAATATTTGTTAAACAGGAAATACAGTTTAACTGTTGGGTATCAAAATACCAATAATGCCATTACTGAGAATCTCACTAATATTGGGGATGTCATCATTTCAAGGGACGAAAATATCACTGACAATAATAATGTTTTCACCTCTTTGTACATTCCAATAAAGTTAACCAATTGGTGGGAAATTAATACGAGTGCCACGCTGAGGTACCGGACGATAGATATTCATGGCACTGAGACCTTAAACAGGTCTAAATTTATACAATACGTTAGGACTGCCAGTAAATTTAATTTGCCGAGAAAGTACTTTGTTGAGGTTTCAGGATTTTATAAAACCAGTGATTTCTATGGTATTTATGACCAACAAAGAGTTGGCAAACTGGACATAAACATAAAAAAGAGCTTTCTTAATGATCGACTAACTTCGAGTTTTGAATTGCAGGACCCTTTTCATTTATATAAACCTCGATATGAAATCAATACTGCGGAATTTACCAGAAACGTTTTAAGAAACAGACTTGATTTTGTGAGGTATATTGGCGTTTTCTTCACCTATAATTTCTCGAGTGGGAAAAAGCAAGACAGTAAGGAAAACGTGGACGCTGCAGGAAATGAAGCTAGGGGACGTTTGTAGCCTCACCTGGTCATCCTCTCTTTACCTCGAGAGGATGACCTTACCTTTTAGAGGACACCCTCTTTATTGTGGATGCAATGGGTATTGCCCCATTGGTTTAACAATTCAATAATCGGAACCAGGGTTAAGCCCAATTCAGTTAACTTATATTCTACTCTTGGTGGCGATTCTGCATAAACCGTTCGTAAAATAATACCATCACGTTCCAGCTCGCGCAATTGTGTAGTAAGCGTAGCCTGGGTAATATCAGGCATCTTCTTTTTAAGTGCCCCAAAACGCTTCGGACATTCCAATAAAATAGCATTCAGGATCAGCAGCTTCCATTTGCCACCAATAATACGAAGCACTTTTGTCATCGGGCAGTTATATTCTCCGGTTTCCTCTTTTACAAATGGCTGTAAATCAATATTCGTATCTTTTTTCATACCTGGTATCTTTTTTAAAACTACTTGTGCACCTGTCTCAAAGACTTCAATTTTGCTGGCTAATTTAACCAAAAATGAGCAGACAAATTTCAAAATGGTTTCTATTGACAATTATCTCATCTTCTATTTTTTTAGCAGTTATTGATATTTTTATTGTTAACGTAGCCTTACCCTCAATACGTAAAGGCATTAATGGTTCTGATGGTGATATCCAACTCGTTATTGCTTTATACCTGCTTGGTTATGCAGCCTTTCTGATTACCGGAGGGAGGGCTGGTGACCAGTTCGGGAAGAAAAGGGTTTTTCTGATTGGAATGATTGCTTTTACCGTTGCCTCTGCCTTTTGTGGTATTTCTCAAACTGCTTTTCAGTTAAATCTAGCCCGTTTGCTACAGGGCATCAGTGCAGGTTTTATGATTCCCCAAGGTATTTCCTATATCCAGGTGCTTTTTCCAAATCCTGTGGAACGTATAAAAGCTATTAGTATTTATGGAAGTATTGCCGGCTCAGCGTCTGTTATCGGACAATTTTTAGGTGGTCTATTGCCCGATCTGCATTTCATTGTGGCAGGCTGGCGTCTTATTTTCCTAATCAATGTTCCCTTGGGGCTAGCTTCAGTTTTCCTTGCAGTAAAATTCCTGCCCAGCCAGAGCAGTCAGGCCAAAGAGAAATTCGATTACTCAGGTGTGCTACTTCTTACATTAACTTTAATGGCTTTAATTTATCCCTTGATCCGCGGCAGGGAGTTAGGGTGGCCACTTTGGAGCCTGATTTGTGTCGGAGGATCTGTGCCGTTGCTACTTTGGTTTGTCTATGATCAGAAACAAAAACTCAACCGAGGAGGATACCCCCTCATCGACATGAAACTGTTCGCCTTCAAAGATTTTAACATAGCACTTTGGGCTGTATTGTTTTATTTTATGGTACAGGATTCTTATTTTCTGCTCAATGTGATCCTGTTACAAATAGGATTTGGAATTAGTTCTACAGAGGCAGGTTTGTTCTTTGTATTGCAGGGACTTGGTTTTGTGGTTGCATCCCTGATTTCAATTCGTTTAGTACCTAAATATGGAAAAAAAGTGTTACAGGGTGGAATACTGATCATGATTATTGCCAGTGCATTGCATATCGTTGTATTCAATTCAGTCGACATTAACAGGTTTATTGCTTATCCTGTTCTGTTTATATATGGATTTGGTTGTGGTTCGGTGCTTCCATCATTGATGACAATGGCATTAAAAAGCATACCAACAAAGTTTGCCGGCGCGGCTTCTGGCACTTACGCTACGTTTCAGCAAACTGCCATTGCTCTTGGTATTGGAATTATTGGCGGCCTGTTCTTTTCTCTGGCTGGCGAAAATCCTTCAACTATTACTTATTTAAAAGCTTACCAGACCGCCATGTCCGTTAATATGTTCTTGCTTGTTTTAGTAGGTTTGTTTTTAATATTACTCCCCGAAAAGAAAGCCGTGGCTGCAAGTGCAAACTTCTCCCATTAATCGTTGATGATTAATTTATAACCCACTCCACGAATATTTACAATTTCAATATTTGTATCGTGCTTTAAATGTTTACGTAATTTGGTAATAAATACATCCATACTTCTGGCAGCAAAAAAATTGTCCTCTCCCCAAAGATAGTCTAAAGCTAATTTTCTGGCTAGCACCTGATTCTTATTCTCAATCAGCATCTTTAATAAGGATGCTTCGCGAAAAGACAGCTTTACACTTTCGTTACCTAATGTTAATTCCTGTATGGTGTTGTTAAATTCATAATTGCCAATACTAAAGTTTTCAATTGACAGGTTTGTTTTGTGTCTCTCTGAACGACCTAATAGCGACTTAACCCTTACTATAAGTTCTTCCATGCTAAAAGGCTTTTTCAAATAATCATTGCACCCCATTTCAAATCCTTTGATTACATCCTCGGTTAATGACCTCGCCGTAAGAAAAAGAATTGGCACAGCGGTATCAACCTTTCGGATATCTTCCGTTACTGAAAAACCATCTTTTTCGGGCATCATCACATCCAGAATGCAGATGTCAGGCTGAAAACTTCTAAATACTGAATAGGCCTTAATTCCGTTTTGAACCCATGATACCTCAAAATCTCTTGTTTCGAAACTTTCTTTTATGATCTTTCCTAAAAAGGGTTCATCTTCTGCTAATAATATCTTCAATTTAACCATTTTGATGTTTCATTGTTATACAGGTACTGTAATGATGAAAAAAGTTCCTTTGCCTATACTACTTTTTAATTCAATGGTGCCATTATGTTTTTTTACAATACCAGCAACGTAATTTAATCCAAGACCAAATCCCTTTACTTTATGGAGATTGCCCGTAGGAACGCGGAAAAAGCTATCAAATACCTTATCATGATAAGCCTCAGGTATGCCGATACCATTATCGCCGATAACTATCTCCAGTAGGTTTTCGCCAGCATTTATTCCATTTGTGATCTCGATCTCAGGAGGTTCATCCGTATATTTTAGACTATTGTCGATCAGGTTATAGATTACGTTTGAAAAATGATCAGCGTCTATCATGGCCTCAGTTTTTCCTGTAGTGGGTTTAATCGATAAGCTTGCATTTCTTTGCTCAAGCTGGGGCCGCATATTGGTTGCAACATCATTTATGAGTTTACCTATGTTCTTTTTTTGCAGGGAAAGTTTAATCTCACTTCGTTCAAATGCTGCCATCCTCAACACTTTTTCTATCATAACCGAAATTCGCTTAAGTTCGTGTTCGCATATGTCCAGATACTCTTTCGCTTGTTCGGGCTTTTTCATCACATCAAAACTTTTCATTGCTTCTACCGCAAGCGATACCGTTGATATCGGAGTTTTAAATTCATGAGTCATGTTGTTGATGAAATCAGTTTTTATTTCCGATAGTTTCTTCTGCTGAAAAATGGTGCGTAGCATATATACAAACGCCAATATAGTTATGCCAATCATCAATACAGAAGCCAACAAAACCCATTGCATTTGTTTAAACACATACTGAAAATGGTTGCTCACGGTAATTTGCAACAAATACGGTTTTGATAAGCCTATAAATACTTGAAATTTCTTTTTAGTGCTGTTTGCAAATAAAGTGCTGTCGCTAATAAAATTATCGCCTTTAGCACTGGCGTTTGATAATTTAAAGGCAAAGGTCGAGTAGATTCCCTGATTCTTTAAAAGGGCATCTAATTCAGTTCTTAAATGCTGCTCCAGAGCTGCAAATTCATTTTTCTTATAATTGTAGCCGGTACTTATGGTTAGCTTCTTTCCTTTAAATTGAATTTTATTTCTTAGGCCACCATCTGGTTTTTCTGGTAGTGTATCTACAAAAGAATAAAAGATTGAACGAGACCTGGAAGTAGCGCTATCAGTTGGAAATTGATCGGGCATGTTTTGAAGGACCCTGGTAAGCATAGAAATTTTTGCTTTGCTTGATTCGGTATTTGATCCTGTAATGTTTCCCTCTGCTTTTAATTCTGATACTACATGTGCGGTCTGCAGTTTTTGTAATACCTCCTGAACATCATTTTCAAATTGCTTTGTCGAAAGAAGGTAGGAGTTGTATAACCAGTAACATTGGAATAGAAAGATTCCGGCAAGCGAGCAGGCAACAATGAGTACAATAAACCGAATTCTTTTTGATAACATTTCGAAATCTATAAGGTAGTAGCAAAGATATGATAATCATGCTTTTACAAGCGATCTGATAACACTCATTAACACTGGTTAACACTATTTAACACTACCGTCTTTAGTTAACGTTATTTAACACTCATTTTCCTGCTAAAGCTGTTGTCTCGCCATAGTTTTGATATACAGACCTTAAAAAAGAAGACAATGAAAACAAAAGAAATGTTAATTGCATTTGCGCTGATTACGCCAATAATCTTTACAAATTCGAGTGCCTTTGCCCAAGTCAAAGATCCTGTTCTGGCCGAAATCAGATATGACTTTACTCATGTAACAGACACTAATCATCGGGATAAACCCAAAAAAGAAGAAATGGTTCTTTATATCGCCAAAAACTCAAGCTTATATAAAAGCCAGAGTCTGGCTACTAAAACCGAAGAAGCTTTAAAACAAATGAAGGAGTTTAGCAGTGGAAATGAAGGAGGGCATCAGATGCTTGCTTTTAGTTCACCAAATCTTACAAACGAAGAGATTTATAATTTTCATCAGGACAAGAAAATGCTGCTGATAGATAAGGTTGGACTTACTGCATATAGTATACCTCAGCAATATCCCTCAATTGATTGGCAGATCAGCAATGAAACAAAAGAAATTGGAGGTTATAAATGTCAAAAAGCGATAGCCGCATTTCGGGGACGAAATTATACTGCATGGTTTACGGCAGAACTTCCATTTCCATATGGTCCCTGGAAATTGAATGGTTTGCCCGGGTTAATTCTGCAAGCAGAAGATGATAAGAAAGAAGTGGTATTTAATTACGCCGGATTTGATAAAAAAGAAGAAGGATTGGTAAATATTGAACTTCAGAAAGGGATAACTGAAACAACTTCAGCTGATCTTGCGAGAGCAAAAAAAGTTTTTGAGAAGAATCCAGGTGGTAATATGTTAAGGAATATGCCAATTCCGGCTGGTGCAAATGTGCAAACAAAAATGGTTTTTAAAGATGAAACAGGCAAGGAGATGACCAAAGAAGAGATGGATGCTAAAATGAGCATGTCAAATAAAATGAATGGAAAGCCAGTATTTAATAATCCATTAGAATTATCCAATAAATAATGAATAGTATCAGATTGCTAATTAGTGTTTTGTTGTGTTGCCTGACCTTTTCCGCATATTCACAGCAGCGCCAAATAAAAGGTATATTAAAAACAAATACAGGCAAACCTGTGGCTTATGCAACGGTGACAGTTAAGTCGCAGAATCAAAGTATTTTAGCTTTTAAGGCCAGTGATATTGACGGGAATTTTTCACTGCTGCTACCTGATACAGTTAAAATAACGGAGTTGTTTATTGAAGTCAATTACCTTGGTTATAAAAAGTCTGTCACACCAATAGCACAGGGAAAAGTAAGCTATGAAATATTGATGGAGGAACAAGTAATAGACCTATCAGAGATTGAAATAAAAAGCAGGCCCAGAATCCGTTCCAGTGGAGATACATTGAGTTATGATGTTGGATCTTTTGCCAAAGAAGAAGACCGTACTATTGGCGACGTGATAAAGCGAATGCCCGGTATGGAGGTAAACGAAAGCGGCCAGATAAAGTATAATGGTAAGGACATATCTAACTTATATGTTGATGGAGATGACCTTCTGGATGATCGTTATGGAGTGGGTACCAAAACCATTCCGAATGGCATGGTTCAGGATGTAGAGGTAATGCAAAACCACCAACCTAACAAAGTGCTTAAGGGTAAGGCGCTGAGCGAGGATGTTGCCCTTAATCTTAAAATTAAAGATACTGCCAGACTAAAGCTGGCCGGACAAATAAAGGTAGGAGCCGGATTACCTGGGCAATACGACGAGGAAATCAACTCGATTTTATTTAACAAGAAATACAAGATGCTAAATGTGCTTAAGGGAAATAACACCGGAACTGATCTGGCTCCTGAACTTACCGCATTTAATCAGCCGGGTATGCGATCAAATCTGGGGAACTCCCGTCCATCACCTCTGCTGTCCACCGGAACAGTCGGGGTGCCGGAACTTCCTACAAATCGCTATTATTTCAACAATTCAGGGTCTTTAAATGCTAATAATCTATTTAATATCTGGAATGGCTGGCAATTGAAAACAAATGCGAGCTTACTAGTCGACAAAAATAAAATGGACCATTTAAGTGTCAATGAAACCTATATAGGTCAAGATACGATTAACTATACAGAACAACAGTATATTGAAAAAAGCCCCTTTATTGCTGATCTTTCCGTGCGACTTGAAGCGAATAAGGATAAGTATTATTTCAATAATTCACTAAAGCTTGGATACAATAAACAGATGGGAAGGGGAGCCCTGTTAAATAATAATTTGAACATGGGACAATATTTTAAAAGCCGGGTTGCCGATTTTTCTAACCGCTTGCAGTATATACCAGCCATTAGTAAAAACAATGTAATTAGTTTGAACTGGTATTTGAATTACTTTAACAATCCACAAACATTAAATATAAACCCTGGAATTAATGCCGATGTTTTCAATGGCGGATTGGCTTACAAAGGAATCAATCAATATGTAGAGACACCTACATGGTTCAGTAATGCATCGATAGGTGTTCGGTTTTCAAAAGGATTAATTAAGCAAAATTATCAGTTTGCTGTCCAAAATGAATGGCAGGAACTTAACTCTGAACTCAGATTTAATCAAATAGATGGGCAGAAAACACCATATATTGGAAATCCGGACAATCATGTAGAATGGACTCGTCATCAAACATATCTGAATAGCAATTATGAATTGAAAAAGGGGAAATGGGAAACCATATTATCATTGCCACTTTCTCTGCAGTACATTGCCTATCGGGATTCGGCCTTCGGCCTTAGTGAAAAAAAGAACCGCTTTTTGTTTAATCCCAGCTTCAGAACAAAATATTATATTCAGGCTGAAGATTATTTGTCAGCAAATTATGCTTACACTAACGAGACAGGTAATGTAAATGGAATTTATCATGGAACCATTTTAACAAACTATCGCAGTCTGGAAGCCAACAATCCTATTTTACAAGAGCAACACGCGCATAATTTTGGTATGAACTACAATTTTCAGCGAACTATTAGTATGCTTTATATTAATGCAGGTATCTCTTATACCAAAGCTACCTCAAACACCATCGCCTCAAGAGAGATAACCAATAATATATCAAGTACAGTATTGCTACCTTATACAAACGATGTGAGTGCATTTAGTGCAAGTGCGGGGTTTAGTAAATACGTCTTTGCACTAGGGGCAACAACAGGTGTTAAAGCATCATGGGGTACCACACGTTTTAATCAGTTTCTCAATGAAACCTTGTTACCTTACAAGAATATTTCCTTTACCATTCAGCCAAGTATAGAGGCTCGCTTATGGGATCAGATCAGCTTGAAATATGAAGGTTCAGGGTCGTGGATTACAAGCAACCCCTTAAACAGCACTTCTGTGGGTAATCAATATAGCCAGCGGATACGTCAATCTGATCAAACATTTAGCTTGGGTTATTCTCCTGTTAAAAATACATTTTTGCGCTTCAGCGGTAGACATCAGTATACCAGTCAGCAGCAAACGGAGGATATTCGCTACTTCTTTGCCGATGCTAACATTCGGCATAGGATTCAAAAATGGCGGATAGATATTGAACTGGATATCACAAATCTTGCAAATATTAAGGCATATGATACCTATAGTTTATCAGCTAATCAGTTTGGGTATAACCATTATAATCTAAGAGGAATGATGGCAGTACTGAAGTTTCTATTTAATCTTTAGATCGCTGGGAGACTCTGCCACTTTTTTAAGTTCCTGCAGAGCAGCCTCCCAGCCACTAACTGCATCACCAAACTCCGCATCTGTCAATTCCTCTAATAATTCCTCGGTAGCATGGAGTATAGTATGGTCATGTTTAAACATAGTGGTATAGCTGATCACAGAAGACAGTTCCTGCATATCCTTGCCCGTAAATAATTCATGTTTAAGATATTCACCTGGCCTGTAGTCTAGCAGCCTGCCGTAAGTGATCTGGGTTCCGGAAAGATTTTGCCATCCAAAAAAAGAGCCCGGATTCCAGTCAGTTTTATATATCCCGCCCAGCTTTCGGGTAATTAATGGATTGGTAAATACCTTCCATACTTTATCAGGAGTAGTGTTGATCAGGACAGATTTTTCTATGCGCATCAGTTTTAAAATAAAGGTAAAATTCTAAATCAAGTTTAGTTATTTTTACAACAAATCAAAACCATGATCATTAGATTTTTTTTATAAAATGTCAAAAGCACCGCTCATTGAAGGAACATTTCTACTGGAGAAAATACCGGGCAAAGGTGGCTGGACTTATTTGAGGCTGCCTGGAGTTAGCTCAGATTATAGAGGTAAATTCGGAACTGTGAAGGTGAGTGGCACTATTGATGATTATGAATTGATCAATTATGGATTGATGCCCATCAGAGATGGCGGACTGTTCCTTCCAATAAAAGCAGAGATCAGGAAAAAGACAGGAAAAAAAGAAGGTGATAAAGTATCCGTGCTATTATACGCAGATGCTGAAGATATACCTATGGCAATGCCTGAAGATCTTTTAGTATGCTTACAGGATGAACCTGAAGCTTATCAAACTTACCAGAGCTACACTGAAACTGAACGCAAAGCTTTTCTGGATTGGATTGGGGAGGCAAACCAGGACGAAGTACGGGTACGGCGCATTGCTCAAACCATCGATTTGCTGCTAAGCAAACAAAAAAGGTAATTTAATAGAGATATGAAAGACTATATTTTTGAAATTCAACTGAAAGTAAGGGACTATGAATGTGATATACAACGCGTAGTAAATAACGCAGTTTACCAGAATTATTTGGAGCATGCAAGGCATGAGTATCTTCATTCGAAGGCAATTTCGTTTAAGGAGCTTACAGAACAAGGCATTTTGCTAATGGTGTCCAGAATAGAAATGGATTTTAAGAATTCATTGACTTCAGGAGATGTTTTTTCTGTGAAGCTGTGGATTGAAAGACAAGGGGTAAAAATGGTGTTTTTTGAAGATATCTACCGGCTGTCAGACAATGCGCTTTGTCTTAAGGCTAGAGTAGAGGCAATAGCAAAAATAGATGGTAAGCTAACACGAGGTGAGGTCTTTGAAACTTTAAATCTATAAAAAACAGGGAATAATGAATAAACATCAGGCTTTGACCGCTTGGGCCGCTGCTTGTGCTGAACGTGTGCTATTTGTTTTTGAAGAGGCCAGTCCTTTTGACAAAAGACCACGTGAGGCAGTCGCTGCTGCCCGTTCATGGATTCGCGGAGAACTCAAAATGACTGAAGCAAGAAAATTCGCTTTTGCTGCACATGCGGCAGCGCGAGAGGTGATTGATATCCAGGCTATCGCTGCTGCCAGATCTGCTGGGCATGCAGCCGCTACCGCTCATGTGCCTGCTCATGCTAAATATGCTGCATCATATGCACTTAAGGCAGTAAAAGATATTGAGGATGAAAAGGAATGGCAACAGAAATATTTTCCTGATAACCATTAAATGATTTTCTTAACCCCTGGAATCAGTAAAATAAATGATCCAAGTACAAAGCTGCCTAAAACTACTAATGGTGCTACAACCAGCAGTTTTATTGCAGGTTCAATGGCCCAATTTCTTGCCGCCAGCGTAAAACCAACTACTACTAGCGGATGAAAAATATACACAGCAAAACTACTCCGTGATAGTTTAGCGAGCATTGCAGAAGAAGTGTTCCAACTCCTTTTCCCTTTAATTAATAATGCAGTTAGGATAGAAACACCAATCCATTGTTCCCACACAGCGTATAATAATGCCTGCCAATGAAGACCCCCGGAAAACCAGGGAGAAGGTGTATCTAGTTTAAATTTAATAATAAAAAACACTGGATAAAACAATAAACATAGCCAGGCAGATGTTTTGAGTTGTTTGCCTGTTTTATCAGAAAGTCCATCAAGCCAGTTGTTTTTGGCCGCTAACAATCCAATAATAAATAATGCAATATATTGCGAAAAGTGCCCTAATTGAAATCCGATTGGTTCAAGAACCCATCCAACAGGAAATATGATTCTGACCAAAAAACTAATTATTCCTAATGTTGCAGCAAACAATAATATGCTACGTGAGTTTGGCGCTGCCAGGTTTTTTTTGAAACTAATTATAAATGCTTTTTTTGTCGCCACATAAATTAGGGTAAAAAGGAGTAATGCTGCCACAAACCATGTAACGCCTAATTCGATCCAGTGATCATATCCGCTCAGATATTCAAAATAGTTAATATGATGCTCGTTTGCAAAATAGTAGACAAGATAGCTGACGAATGGTGAAAGAATAAAGGAATAGAATAATATAGGGATTCCTAACCTGACCAGACGGTCTTTAATAAATTTTGCTGTCCCTTTTTTAGAATAAGAAGAGTAGGTAAAATAGGCTGCCAACATGAAGAAATAACCCATAAAAAAGGACTGATTTAAGCTTACGAACATTATCATAGGAATACGTGCTCCTATAACAGTAGTTTGTTCATTATAATACCAGCCATCAGAAGAACTATAAGCAATAAAAGTGTGATGAAGCACAACTAATATTGTTAATAGAACTTTAATATTCTCTATGTATAATAATTTGTTTGATGAACCAGAATCCTGATTCAAGGTGACAGGTACAGTTGACATAATAAATTGGCTTAATGTTATTGATGACAAACGTACAACAAGAAGAAACAGTTACATGTGGTTATGTTACAAGTAACTAGCTTTTGTGATGAACAACAAGCTTAAGCGATATATTTGTTGCGAAGCTGCTGATAATAGTTATTGAAACTTTCGATCTGTTTTCTGGAAACAGGAACCTTTATAGTAGTTTCATGAAAAGACAATAGGTAACCCTGTGAGTTTCCGGATACTTTTTCAACCTTAAACATGTTTACTAAATAGGTTCTGTGACACCTGAAAAAGTTCGGATAATCTGTTATTTGAGCTTCAAATTGAGTTAAAGAAATCCGCTTTACTTCTGTAGTAATTTGATTGCCGTTTGTTTTCGTCAATTCAATATAATTGCCATCTGCTTTCACAAATAGCAATTGGTCTATATCCAGGCTAAAATTATCTTGTTTAACCTGAGTGTTCACATACAGTTTTGACGCAGCATCTGTTGTTTTTGATTTAATATTTAGCTGAATAAATTGCAACACAAACGGTGAGCCTTTTTTCGATTCAAAATAGAAGCTGGATAATCTTAGGAAGAAATAGAAAAAAATACCCGCAACAAAACAGTTTCTGATTTCTTCCCATAGATAATGCCACGACCAGTTGTTTGTATTGTTGTATATCAGGTCACGCATAAAGAAACTTGATAACCCTGCTAAAAGAAGGATGACTCCAATCTGTAAATATTCCTCAAACAAAGTCCAGTTTTCGGATTGATATTTTCTTTTTCTAATATAATTGAGCCCTCCAAAATAAACCAATAGGATTAATGCAGGTGATAATGCGTGGAGAAAACAAATAAAAAAATAATGCATTCTCAATTCCGGATCATAGACTCCAAAAGGTTTAAATAATAAAAGGAATATCAGAATAATAGCAAAAACAATACCTGCACTTTTAAGCAAATTTTCAGATTGATATCTGGTTGGATAATCAATATTATTAATCAAATGGGCTTTATTGATGTAAAATCTCATTCCTGAAAGTGCTTTAGCCTGGCACTAAAATTACGTAAAATCTAGTGTTTTAGGTTTTTTTGCTCATGTAACCTGAAATACAGATTTAATAAGTCTGGTATGTATAAAAAAAGACTGACTAAATAGAATGAAAAAGGCAAAAAAAAACCTATTTCGTGATGAAATAGGTTTTTAAATCTGGTGATCCCGCTGGGATTCGAACCCAGGACCACTACATTAAAAGTGTAATGCTCTACCAGCTGAGCTACGGAATCATTTTCTCATCAAACTAAAACCTCAAATCCTGAAGTTTTTTGGTGATCCCGCTGGGATTCGAACCCAGGACCACTACATTAAAAGTGTAATGCTCTACCAGCTGAGCTACGGAATCATGCTCCTTTTGTTTGATGAGGGTGCAAAGATAGGATTATAAAATTATTCTGCTAAATAAATTGAGAAATATTTTTAATTATTTTGAAGTATTTAGCTAACTCTTTAATTCTCATTACAGTGCGTTTTCCTGCTTTCTGGAAATAACTTTATTTAATCCTTTTCATTACAATAGGATCGGGGATATCTACTATCAAAGGCACCTTTTCTACGGTAACAAAGCTAGAGTCTAATCCAAAGCCTCGCTTCTCAGAGATGCTCAAGAGTTTCAATATTCTATGGTACGACATTGTAACACGCTCAATAAACTTCAAGCTGTTTGAGTTTGAAATGATCTTCTCTAACACAACAAATCTAAAGTCGCCTGGAATCTTTTGGGCTTTTAACGATTCGTATTTACTGGTAATGTCAATTTCTCCGCTCTGCACTAATTCTTCCACCACTTTTCTGAACAATGCATTAACCCTTTGCTCAACCCTAAAACCTAGCCTAAAATCGATTCTAATCAATTTTCCCGGTATCATTTGGTCTACTTCATACTCCAAGGTGTATGGTTCGTCAGTAACGTCTACATGCAGCAACCAGTAGACATCTGCTCTTTTAGGATGTTTCTGGATAATAGAGTAAATAACTGACGATTCAATCTCGCTGTTAAAATTAGCGCTGGTAAGATATACCAGGTTAGACGAGTATTTGGCAATAGAAGCATCAGCACTTATGTTTTTAATCAGCTGATAGAAATCCTGAATGTCAACAAACTTCATGTATCTGTTTCTAATTCTACGCCCGTTGTGCCAAGTCCACATAACCGAGAACAATGTTATACCCAGAATTAATGTAAACCATCCGCCATGCAGAATTTTTGCTGCATTACCTGCCAAAAATGTCAATTCAATAACACCATAGATCAACAAAAATATTCCTATTAAATACCTTGGAACCTTTTTCCTTAAAAGGAATACAGAAACCAAAATAGTAGTCATTAGCATGGCAACTGTAATAGATAAACCATAAGCTGCTTCCATATTAACAGATTTCTGGAAAATCAGTACAACAATTATACAACCAACCATTAATATCCAGTTCATAGAAGGAACATACAACTGGCCTTTCTGCTCACTCGGATAATTAATTTTAACCTTTGGCCAAAGGTTAAGCCTAACAGCCTCAGCAATCAGTGTAAATGAGCCTGAAATAAGGGCCTGACTGGCAATAGCCGCCGCAACAGTTGCAATCGCAATACCGTATATCAGGAACCAATCCGGCATTAAATGATAGAACGGATTTACGTCACCCAGATGTTTGCCTTGTAAATTCCATAACCAAACGCCTTGTCCCATATAATTTAATATCAAACATATTTTCACATAGATCCAGCTGATCCTGATGTTTGAGCGCCCACAGTGACCTAAATCTGAATACAGGGCCTCAGCTCCCGTAGTACATAGAAATACCGCTCCAATGATTAAAAAGGCCTCAGGATTGGTAGTAAGAATATGATACGCATAATAAGGATTAATTGCCTTTAATATCACAGGCAACTCCATAATATGTACAAAACCTAAAACAGCGATCATGGTAAACCAAAGCCACATAATAGGACCAAAAGCCTTACCAACAAGCGAGGTTCCGAATTGCTGCAAACCAAACAGAAAAATAATGATGGCCAGCACAATGGGAACAGTAGGCAAGTCATGATAGATAAGTCCCAACCCTTCAATGGCGGCCGAAACGGTAACCGCAGGGGTCATTATGCCATCGGCAAGCAAGGCTGCCCCACCAACCATAGCCGGTATGATCAGCCATTTGGCTTTTCGCTTAACTAAAGAAAAAAGAGAGAAAATCCCACCTTCACCTTTATTATCAGCCTGTAAAGTAATAATAACGTATTTGATGGTGGTTTGTAAGGTAAGTGTCCAAACTATACAGGATAAACCTCCTAAAATAAGATCTTGTGTAATCAGTCGATCTCCGATAATTGCTTTAAATACATATAGGGGAGAAGTACCAATATCTCCATAGATAATACCTAAACTGATTAGTAATCCTGCAGCACTTAGCTTTTGAATGTGTTTATGATGGCCCATGGCTTTTTAAAAAATATTGCGGCAAATGTATGAATAATCTATAACGAAAAAACCCCGGAAGAAAATTAGCCGTAAAGCCAAGATTCTTACCGGGGTTAGGTGAAATAATCACCTCTCCGTACAAATCGTTTTTTATGGATTCATCTTAACAAGATCAGCATTGTAAAGTTTGTCTGTAACCCCTTTTAATTTGGCTGCAGGCACTTTAATCACTTTTCTGTCGTAAGTCATTAACCCATTGGTTTCTTGCTCAACATCAGTAGTTTGGGTATATACAGCTGCCGAAAGTCCTTTTTTAATTAATCCTTCCATTTCAGTCATAAATGAAGCGTATTTATCAAATAATTCATCTGCGGTCTTAAATGTCTGATATCCCCAGTTATCTTTTTCTTTCCAGGTATGTCCCGGTACAGGTAAACCTAACCCACCATATTCACCTAAAACAATGGCATGAGTTGGGCCAAAAAGGTCAGGTCTAGGCATTCTAGGATTAGGATAGTGGTGTAAATCAACAATATCACCGGTTACAACGTGGTTACCGCCACTGGCACTGTTTACCAGGCGCGAAGGATCTTTTTGTTTAGTCCATTCTGCAATTTCCTTGGTTTTAAATTGTCCCCAGGCCTCATTAAATGGAGTCCACACAACAATACTAGGGAAGTTATGTAAATCATCCATGATCTTGTTCCATTCCTTGCGGTATATTGCTTCAGATTCTGCAGAGCGGTCTTTATCTGTACCACCCATTGTACCTAAATTAGGTTCCCATTGGTTACCCAAATCTCCACTTGGCATATCCTGCCATACTAAAATACCTTGTTTATCACATTCATAATACCAGCGTGCAGGCTCCACTTTAATGTGCTTACGGATCATATTAAAGCCCATTTCTTTGGTTTTAATAATATCGAATTTCAAAGCCTCGTCGGTAGGGGCAGTATATAAACCATCTGGCCACCATCCCTGATCTAATGGTCCATATTGAAATACAAACTTGTCATTCAGCAACATTCTTTGGATGCCGTTAGCATCCGGACCCATTGATGATTTACGCATAGCGAAGTAACTCTTAACCTCATCAACTGGTTTTCCATTACGTATCAAAGCAACTTTTAAGTCGTATAAGAATGGGCTTGCTGGCGACCATAGTTTCGGATTCGCAATAACTAATGTAGCTGCCTCCGTGGCATCTACCTCTTGCTCAGAAACCTTCGATGCACCATCAAAGGCAGTAATCCTTAATTTATCACCAGCTTGTGCAGCTTGCACATCTGCAGAAACAGTTAAAGATTTAGCATCAATATCCGGCGTTTGTTTGGTCGAAGCGATATAGCTGTTAGCAACACTTTCTAACCATACTGTTTGCCATATTCCGGTAACTGGTGTATACCAAATACCTTCTGGTTTTATTTGTTGTTTTCCTCTAGGTTGTGGCCCATTATCCGTTGGATCCCAAACACTAACAGTTAGTTCTTGTTTGCCGCCTTTTTTTAAGAAAGGCGTGATGTCAAAAGAAAATGGATCAAATCCACCTTCATGTGTACCAACTTTTTTCCCGTTTAAGTAGATTTCCGATTTCCAGTCCACCGCACCAAAATGCAATAAAATGGTATTTTTCATGTTAGAAGGCACCGAAAAGCTGGTTTGGTACCATAGCAAGCTATCTTTACCAACAGTTTTACCTACACCAGATAAAGATGATTCAACTGCAAAAGGAACTAATATTTTACCTTGATAGGCTTTAGGCTCGCTTTCGTTTTTGTGGTTGATAGCGTAGTTCCATAAACCATTTAAATTTTTCCAGTTATTACTGCGTACCAATTGTGGTCGCGGGTACTCAGGAAGGGGGTTTGCAGGATTTAATTTTTCCGCCCATGGCGTAGAGATCTTTCCGGGCACCGGTTTCCAGTTTTGTGCTTGTGCTGATGCGATCAGCGACTGGGAAAGGCATAGCCCGATTAAGTAAGAAAATAATTTCATAAATGAATACTTGGTTTAATGATTTGTGTGTTCCTCCCTGCTTAACAGGCCGAACGAATATTCAAATAAAGCAATTATGTTTTGACAAATCGGCTCAAAATTTATTCAAATCGTCGCAATTTGATTTGAAATTAATTAATTTGGCCCATTCAAGAACCCCCTGGTAATTGTAACGTTAACCATTTACAAACTAAACTTGAAAAAGCTAACCACAACTGCTCTTTTCCTATTTGTTTTTTTAAACCTTTTAAAGGCACAGCCGTATTATTTCAGGCATTATCAGGTAGAACAAGGTTTGTCTTACAACTCCGTATTTAGCATTGTACAAGATTCAAAAGGTTTTTTGTGGTTTGGAACAAAAGATGGCTTAAACAGGTTTGATGGATATAGTTTTAAAGTATTCCGTAGCAAACCAGGCGATACTACCAGCCTCAGAAATAATGTGATCAGGGCAATTTTTGAAGATGCAAGAAAGCAACTTTGGGTAGGCACCTCAAACGGCTTGTATTGTTATAACGATACCACACAACAATTTAAGCTAGTACCAATAACACTTAACAAAGGCGTTTGGGATATGAAAAGCCACGGTAATGGCGATATATGCTTTATTGCCGATCGTAAACTCTACAAGTATAACAGGAGTATACGCACCTTCGAAGAGTTTAGTAAACATCAGGATTTTGAAGCTACGGCAACTACATTTTCAAGTGATGGAACACTATGGGTATCATCACCCGATGGGTTAATCAGAAAGTATGATAAAGCAAACGATAGCTTTACATCATTTAACCTTTTTAAAGATTCACCACCCGTTATCTCCCATTGGATAGATAAAATATATGCTACTGCCTCTAATTCTATTTTAATAGGAACTTCACATCAGGGCGTAAAATTGTTTGATCTTGCTACTTTGAGCTATAAAGATATTTTAACCTTTAATAAGGATAAGACAAGTATTTATGCCAAGAACTTTATTCACAATAGTGGAGATGAATATTGGGTAGCAACAGAGTCAGGTGTATTTGTTTACAATTTAAAAACAGGGAAATATACCAACCTGCGTAAAAATCCAAACGACCGGTATGCCATATCAGATAATGCGGTTTATACCTTTGCTAAGGATAAAGAAGGTGGTATTTGGATAGGTACTTATTTTGGCGGGGTTAATTATTATCCAAAACCATTTACCTTCTTTGATAAGTTTTTCCCACAAAACAATAAGCGGTCACTTAGTGGAAGTGCCATACGCGAGATCTGTAACGATAAATTCGGGAACTTATGGGTGGGTACAGAAGATGCCGGAGTAAACAAGATTTCGCCTAATGGAGATTTCACAGCCTTTATTCCTGATGGATCTAAAACCAGTATTGCTCATACGAATATCCATGGTTTAAAAGCCATCGGCGACGAATTATGGATAGGCACCTACGAACAGGGCTTGGACATATTAGATATAAAATCGGGCAAAGTAATCAGGCATTACGACAAAGGAGATGCCCCAAATGCGCTTAAAAGTAACTTTGTTGATTGCTTTTATCAAACCCGTTCCGGAAATATTCTGGTTGGTACTGCCGATGGGTTGCATCGTTATAATAAAACCACACGGGATTTTACCCTAATTAAAGAGGTTCCGCAAAATTTCCATTATACAGCGATTACAGAAGATGCTGATGGCACGATCTGGACAGCAACAATAAGCGGTGGCCTTTTGTATTTTAACCCTAAAACGAATAAACATGGTTTTTATAGAAATGTTGCGCAAAACGAAAACAGCTTAAGTGATAACTTTGTAAACGGGGTATTCATCTCTGCTGATAAAACACTGTGGGTGACCACGGAAAATGGTTTAAACCAATTCAATCCTGTAGATAAAACATTTAAACGATACGGCACTAAGGACGGCTTCCCAAGCGATGTTTTCTATAAAACAGAAGAGGATAAGGTAGGTAATTTATGGATCAGTTCCTCTAAAGGACTAATCTGCTATAATCCCAAAACAAAGAAAATAAGGGTATACACCACAGCCAACGGATTGTTGAGCGATCAGTTCAATTATAACTCGTCATTTCAGGATGCCAGCGGCCAGATCTATTTTGGTAGTGTAAATGGTTTGGTAAGCTTTAACCCTTCACAATTCAAACAGAACACTATTGTACCTCAGGTTTACATTACAGGCTTCCAGGTATTTAATCAGGAATTGTTGATCAATGCAGAAGGCTCTCCGCTTAAAAAATCAATATCCTATACAGATCAAATCAACCTTAATTACGATCAGTCTACCTTTAGTATTGATTTTGCAGCACTTGCGTATACCGATCATGAAACTGCAGAATATGCATATAAGCTAGAAGGGGTTGATAAAGATTTTACCTATCTAAAAAAGAACAGAAGGGTGTTCTATACTAAGCTTAGCCCGGGTAAATATACCTTTCTTGTTAAGGGTGCTAACAGCAGTGGCGTATGGAATGAAACCCCAAGGGAACTGATCATAGAAATATCTCCTCCATTCTGGTTAAGTGGTTGGGCTTATTTGTTTTATCTATTGTTATTTATTGCTGCAGTTTATGCTTTGGTGGTGTACACCACCAATAAAATTAAATTTAGAAACAAGAGGCGGATAGAGCAGCTGGAGAACCAAAAAGAAAGGGAAATTTATGAGGCTAAAATTGAATTCTTTACGCAAATCACACATGAGATAAGAACACCACTTACCTTAATAAAAGGACCATTAGAAACAGTCATAAAAAAATATGCCCCGGTTCCAGAGGTGCTTAACTATCTGCTTACGATGGAAAAAAATGCAGACAGGCTATTACATCTAACTAACCAACTGCTCGATTTCAGAAAGATAGAGTCTAAGGAATATAGCCTTAACCTCATGAAAAGCAACATCAGCGAAATCTTAAGAGAGCATTACCTAAGGTTCAAAAATGCAGCTGAAGAAAAGCAGATCCACTTTCAACTCAATTTACCACACACAGAGTTTTATAGCAAAGCAGATGCCGAAGCACTTAATAAAATTTTAAGCAATTTACTAAGCAATGCCATTAAGTATTCCGATAAAAGAGTAGATATATTGCTGCTTAGTACTGATCCTGACTCTAACCAGTACGCTATAGTGGTTAAAAATGATGGTTTTTTAATCCCGGAAGAAATGAGGGAAAGAATCTTTGATTCTTTTGTCAGGTTAAAGGAAACATCCAATCAAATCGGTACAGGTATAGGCTTGGCACTTGCACGCTCTTTATCCAGGTTACATGGTGGCACTTTAACATTTCATGCCGATGAAAATGAAATGAATGTGTTTGAAGTAAAATTGCCCTATTACCCAACTAACGAACCCATTGAAGAAAAGTCAGTTCAACAGGAAATTATTACCGTCCCGGTTTATCAGGAAGTAAGCCCGGAAATTGAAAATACAATTCAAGAAGCTAAACCACTGATTTTGCTGGTTGATGATAATGCTGATATTCTCCAGTTCATTGCTAAAGAACTCAGCTCTACGTATAATTGCATTACTGCGGCTAATGGTCAGATAGCGCTTGACATGATAAAAGAGCACTCTGTGCAACTGATCGTTAGCGATGTAATGATGCCGGTTATGGATGGCTATGAACTCTGCAGGCAGATAAAAACCAATCTTGATTATAGCCATATTCCCCTTATTTTGCTTACAGCAAAAAGTGCATTTCAATCAAAGATAGAAGGCTTGGAAATAGGCGCCGACGCATATATAGAGAAACCCTTCTCGCCGCAACATTTACAAGTGCAAATTCAAAACCTGTTATTCAACAGAAATCAGTTAAAAGACTACTTCGTAAGGTCGCCTTTAATTCATATAAAAAGCATTGCCCATACTAAGCCTGATGAGATTCTTTTAGAGAAACTGAACGATTTTATCCTTAAAAACATTGCAAACCGTGATCTGGATGTAGATAAGCTTGCCGAAACATTAAACATGAGTCGGGCCACGTTTTATCGCAAAATAAAGTCCATCTCTAACCTGTCGCCAAACGAGCTCATCAATATCACACGACTTAAAAAAGCGGCAGAACTACTTGTAGAAACAAATTATAAAATCCAGCAAATAGCTGATTTAACGGGTTTTACCTCTCAATCTCAATTAGGTAGGGCATTTACAAAGCAGTTTGGGGTAACACCGTCAGAGTATGCTAATAATTTCATCAGGAAAAATGAATAAATTAGAGCATGAACCGCAGAACACAATATAAGTTAAGGCAGCTTGGAATAATTATAATTGCATGGCTCATTATTGGCTTTATAATGGCCGTTTATGATCATATGATATTATACACCAATAATTCATTGGGGCCGTCTGCCAATTATACTTTCCTTTCATCGGTCATTAGAAACATGTTTGCCGCACTGGTTGGCGCCCTTTTAGGCGGAAGTTTGCTCGTTTTTTTTGTGAACGTAAAGTATCAGGACAAGTCTTACGGCTATACAGTGCTGGCTGTATTGATATCTTTTGTGCTTATTATTTTGTTCATCAACGTATTATTCCGTATTTTTTCTGTTCAGGATACACATCGGCTTTTTAAAAATGGTCTGGCTTGGGGAGTCGTAGTGGCTGTTACCCAATTGCTTCTGCAAATCAATAGCAAATTTGGCCATGGCACGTTCTGGAACATTGTACGCGGAAAATACAATACTCCTAGAGAGGAACAGCGCATTTTTATGTTTCTCGATATCAATTCATCCACAACAATAGCCGAACAATTGGGTGATCAAAAGTACCATGAATTTCTTAAGGACTTCTTTACAGATATTACCAACCCCATACTGGACAACAAGGGAGAGATATACCAGTATGCAGGCGACGAAGTTATTGTGGCCTGGAAGTATGAGGACGGGATTGAAAACAGCATGTGTGTACGGTGTTTTTTCGATATTAAGACCTACATTAACAGTATAAAAAATAAATACCTGAAGCGTTACGGTGTGGTGCCTACCTTTAAAGCCGGAATCCACTGCGGTAAAGTTGTTGCAGGCGAAGTAGGAATAATTAAGCGGGATATAACCTATTCTGGTGATGTATTAAATACAACTTCCAGGATACAGGGAATGTGTAAACAGTATGACGAGGAGGTAATTGCATCTTCAGAACTCATAAATAAGCTTCAGTTAACCAGCAGTTATGTAGTGCAGGCCTTGGGGTCAATAAAATTAAAAGGCAAAGAGCACGAAATGTTATTGAGCTCGGTTAAGCCTTCCGTACCGATCACTATTTATACCTAGGCGCTTATGAAAATAACTTTACTACTTATTGGTTTTTGTATAGCTTCTATTTCTTTATTCGCTCAGACGCCAAAAAACACACTAGACGAACTGAACCAAAGCATTACCGCGAAAGATGAATTTGACAAGATAAAATTAAAACGCATTTCAGATCTGGAGGGGTCACTAAATGAGAAACTATCTTTAACAGAAAAATACAATATATATTCTAGTCTATACCACGAGCATAAATCATTTAACTATGATAAGGCATTTTTCTATTCTCAAAAAATGCAAACTGCAGGCCGCTTATTAAAAGACCCGGTTAAAATAGCCGATGGTAAAATAAAGTTGGGATTTATTCTAATATCCTCCGGTATGTTTAAAGAAACGTTCGACTCTCTAAACACGGTAAATGTTAAAATACTTCCTGATAGCCTCAGAAGAGAATACTACTTTCTTACAGCACGTACCTATTATGATCTTGCCGATTATGATAAAGACAAGTATTACACACCTATCTATAACAAACAGGCAAATATCTACATCGATTCGGCAATTGCATTGTCAGATCCCAAATCATATGATTACACTTATAACCTCGGACTTAAATACCTAAAATTGGGTCAAAAGGATAAATCAGCAGTTCTTTTAATAAAACTGATGAAAAATTTTAAGCTCAGTAATCACCAGATGGCTATTGTTGCATCCACACTAAGCGACATCTATATCCAAAACCAAGACGATAACGAAGCTATAAAATTGTTGCTGATAGCTGCAATTGCTGATATTAAATCTTCTACAAAGGAGGCCGCCGCAATGCTAAACCTTGCGCAGCTACTGCACAAAAAAGGAGACGTCAAAAATGCCTATATATTTATAAACCAGGCTATGAATGACGCATCATACTATGGTGCCCGGCAGCGTAAAATGCAGGTAAGTGCCATTTTAATGGTTATAGCAGGGGAGAAGATCAACTCGGTAGAGGAACAACGAAGGATATTGTTCATTTATGCCGCCTTACTTACACTTTTAATCACTGTTGTGATCTTATTTGCCTTTATTATTTCCAGGCAACTAAAGAAACTAAGAAAAGCAGATAAATTGATCATCGAAGCTAATGTTTCCTTGCACGAAACCATAGATAAATTGAATGAGGCAGATAAAATCAAGGAGGAATACATTGGGTATTATTTCAATCTGATTACCGAATACATCACTAAGCTGGATAGATTTAAAAGATCAGTAAACAATAAACTTGTTACTAAGAAATTTGATGACATACAGGGCTTGGTGAATAATATAAACCTAAAAAAAGAGCGCGAAGAACTGTTTGTGAACTTTGACAGGGCCTTCCTAACACTCTTTCCAAATTTTGTAGAAACCTTTAATTCTCTGTTCGCACCAGAGCATCAGGTTGTGCTTAATGCCGGTCAGCTTTTAAATACCGACCTAAGAATATTTGCACTGATTAGGTTAGGAATTAATGATACTGAAAAGATAGCTTCTATATTGGAATATTCTATGAATACCATTTATAATTATAAGGCAAGAATTAAAAGTAAATCATTAATCCCAAATGATGATTTTGAAGGTGTAATCTTAGCAATAAGAACAACTTAGTTCATTTCATAGCCTATATTTCGTTTATATTTTTTGATGCAGAATTTTTTATAACTGTCTGAATTTTAGTTTATTAACTATTTTTCATCTTGAAATCGTTTATATTCGATTTTTGAAAATTGATTCTTCTCAATTTTTAGATTCTCTTTGATTTGTATTTGTTACCCAGCTGCCAGGCCGGAGCAAATACCAACAACCAAAAGATAAACCAAATATTAAACTAATGAAAAGACAGGTACTAAAATCGATGGGTTTTTGTTGTTTGTTCCTTCTCGTCTCTTTTGCAGCTATTGCGCAAAAAAAAACAATTAGCGGAAAAATAACAGACCAAAACGGAACTCCACTTCCTGGAGTAACCGTTCAATTGAAAGGTACATCTGCAGGTCAGGTTGCAGATGGACTTGGTAACTATTCCATTACCGTAAACAATCCACAGAGTGATAAGCTGATATTTTCGATGGTCGGCTTTGCAACTGCTGAGCGCAGCGCTTCAGAAGGAAGTGTAATCGATGTAAAGCTACAGGAAGATAACACACAACTTGGAGAAGTAGTAGTTGTCGGGTATGGAACACAAAGAAGAAAAGATTTAACGGGATCAGTATCATCCATAAAGGGCGAGGCCTTCAAAAATCAGCCCATTACAAATCCCACAGAAGCCTTACAAGGAAGAATTGCAGGTGTAAATATTGTTAAAAGTTCTGGAGCACCTGATGCTCAGCCCTCCATAATCATCAGGGGATTATCTACATTAAGTCAGCCAAACCCGTTGTATATTGTCGATGGTGTCAGAGTCACAGACATCGGTAGTATAAACGTTCAGGATATTGAATCTATGGATGTGCTTAAAGATGCTTCTGCCGCATCCATCTATGGTGCATCTGCGGCTGGTGGGGTAATATTGGTAACTACAAAAAGAGGTACAACTTCTAAACCTCAGTTCAATTACAACTATCGCTACGGCGTAACTACACCTAAAGTTGGCGATCTATTGGACAAAGATGGTTATATCAGGCTCCAAAACATCATCAATCCAGGGCGTTTTAATAATGCGACTAAATTGGATACCCTTGCAAATACAGATTGGATAGATGAGACTTTCAACAACGCCAGCGAACAAAATCATAACTTTTCGTTTACAGGTGCAGCTCCTATAGTAGACTACCTTTTATCTGGTTTTTATAATAAACAAGAGGGGGTAGCTCGCAAGAATTTTTCGAACATAGGCGGAGGCAGGTTAAATACAAACTTTAAAATCGGCAACTGGCTTAAGTTTGGAGAACAACTCTCCGTGTCGCGTCGTACAACCTCTAATCCTCAAAATATAGGAGTCGAAGCTCAACTACACAACTCACCTTTTCGAACATTGCCCATTATCCCTGTGTTTAACAGCAATGGAACTTATGGCACATTGCCTACGGGTTATCCTGGACTTGCATTTGCCGGAACACATCCTGTAGGGGCTATCGACAATGCTGATGTCGAGAATTTTAAAAATAATTTTCAGGCCAATGTATATGCCGAAATTAAATTGCCTCTGGACCTTACACTCAGAAGCAATGTAGGCTATACATTTTATGACGAAAGCCAAAATTATTTTCAGAATGCATTTTCAATTGGTGGTGTAGGCGCTGGTAAAAACTCATTGAATAAATTATCAATACAGAGCCAGTCGCTTTTAACAAACTATATTCTAACCTATAATAAAACAATCAGTAACCATAACATCAATGCAATTGCAGGCTTCGAGCAGATTACAGGCAGGTATAATGACGCCAATACAACTGCAATAGATGTATCAGCAGATGCCGGAAAAAAATATTCATTTATTCCAACTGCTAATACCACCTATCAGTTCAATGGCAAAAAAGATAACAATGCTCTTGTTAAATCCTTCTTCGGGCGCATAAATTACAATTACAACAGCAAATATTATTTGTCTGCTTCCTTAAGAGAGGATGCTAATTTTACAGTTTTTGGTTCCAATAAACAACGTGGTCTATTCCCTTCAGCATCCGCAGCATGGAATGTCTCTGAGGAATCATTTTTTAAAGCAGCTCTGCCTGCTGTTAATAGTCTGAAACTGAGAGCAAGTTACGGAGAGCTTGGAAACAGTAATATTGGAACATATAGGTTTCTTTCAAATTATCAGCCATTTACCAGTTTAGGCAACGGAAGCGCTGGGGGGGCTAATTTTGCTCCTGGCGGAACAATAATACCGGGCGTTGCATATAACCGCATACCAAACCCAAATCTGCATTGGGAAACTGTAAAAGAGTCGAACGTAGGTCTTGATGGTGAATTGCTGGATAGCAAATTGTATTTCACATTGGAGTACTATAACAAGGAAACGGTCGACATGCTTTATGAACTTCCGCTTGCTCCAAGTGCAGGTATATCAGGTAGTTACTTAACCAATATCGGATCTGTAAGTAATAAGGGTATAGAGGCAATGATAGGCTATAGAACTAAGATCAATGATTTTGGTTTCGACATTAACCTAACAGGTGCATGGAATAAAAACCAGGTAACCAAGCTATCAACAGAAACTACTTCAGAACTGCTAGACGGGTATAATTTTTATAATAATGGCGATATGGCTTTCCAGATTATGCCCAATCAAACCATTACCACTACCCGCAAAGGCGAGCCTTTTGGGTCATTTTACGGATATAAAGTACTGGGCATATTTCAAAACGATGCTGAAGCTGCAAAACAGAAAGTTGGCGGAATCCCTGCACACGCAGGAGATCTTCAATTTCAGGACCTTACCGGTGATGGTGAAATTACCGATAAAGATCGACAGATCATAGGTAATCCCAATCCTAAACTGGTTTATGGAGCAAATATCCGTTTAAATTACAAAGGCTTTGATGTTGCATTCCTATTTAATGGAGTGGCAGGAGTAGATCTTTTCAATGGAGTTAAAGCCTACGAAATGCGTCCTTTTGCCGATGGAAATACCTCGCCAAAAGTATGGGGTGCATCATTTCTTAATGGAAATGGAATAACCAAACAACCAAGATTAGGTGTGGTTAATGCCGATGGTAGTTTCTCCTTAGATCCAAATGGAAATTACAGCTCTGTAAACAGCTACTTTGTCGAGAAAGGCGATTACCTCAAATTAAAAAACTTACAGGTAGGGTACACCTTCTCCAATAATCTGCTGCAAAAAATAAAGGTGCGCAGTGCAAGGATATTTGTAATGGCTAATAATGTATTTACCATAACTAACTATAGCGGATTAGACCCTGAACTTGGTGCATCTTTTTCTCCTTCAGGATATTCGGGTGTAACTGCCAGGGGCATAGATGTAGTGAGTCAGTATCCTCAAACCCGTATTTATTCATTTGGAATTGATGTTAATTTCTAACCAGATAAAATTAAACAAGATGAACAAGTCTATATATACCTTACTTCTGGCCACAGCACTAATCGCCGGATGTAAAAAGGACCCCGATATGGTTGGCCCTTCAGATCAGGTTTCTACAAATTCCTATCCTAAAACAATTGCCGATCTCAATACAATTTTAAACCCGGCGTATGGAAATTTAAAAAGCACCGGCTTATATGGTTTCGAGCTGATGCCAAAAGCACTTGAAAATTCCGTTCATGCGGGTGATGCAAATTATAATGGAGATGGGGCGTGGAATGAAATGACCGCCAATAATTTAAGCCCAAATAACGGCAAATCAACAAACGCATGGGTAGCTTTGTATGCTGGTGCAGGAGCTTGCAATACGGCACTTGAAGCTGCAGATTTTTTTGAAAAAACCTATGCCAATGGCTCACAAAAAGCCGAAATAGATGCAGTGCGTGGACAAGCTAAGTTTATGCGCGCTTTTTATTATTTCCAACTTGAAGCGCTGTTTGGTGAAGCCTACATTAAAACCGGTGGAATTAATGAAAATAAAATGGGTGTACCCATTTATATGGCAGTGCCTAAAAGTGTAACTGAAACACAACAACCCCGTGCTACAACCAAAGAGGTTTGGGATTTTATAAAATCTGATCTTAAAGATGCAGTAGCCTTACTCGACAATAAAGTATGGCCAAGTTCAGAAATAGGAAGAGCAAATAAATGGTCCGCAAAAGCACTTCTCGGGAAGGTCTACGTTTTTACAGAAGACTGGGCTAACGCAAAAACCACCTTGCTTGATGTGATCAATAATAGTGGAAAAACACTGATGCCGTTTGCAAAATATAAAGATGCCTTTAACGGAAACACCGCAAATGAATTCAATGAAGAATCATTGTTTGAAATGAACGTAGATGCCGACAATAAAGGTAATTACGGCCCATGGGGAAACATTCCAAACGCATCTACACTAAATGGTGTGATCTGGTCTCCGTATATCTTAAGTCTAACGGGTACCGAAACAGGTTCCAGACCTTTAGGATATGGAGGTAACCTTGGTGTGCACGACAAAAATGTAACACGCTTTGGTTACCCGCTTGGATATTATACCCTGGTTAACAATCCTAACTTCGACAATAGCAAACCTGCCAGCTTTAGCAATCCCGCAAAGATCATGGATCCTGTCTATAGAGCAAAGGCCGAAGCAGTAAGAACCAATAAAACTGCAGATCCTCGGTTATACGTAAACCTGGTGCAGCCATGGCTTGATGTGCTAAACATCGATTGGGAAGGCGGACCCAGACAAAATGTGCCTGTTTCTAAACCAGATTATCTGGCAAGTGAGCCTAATACTTATGGCTGGGGTTTCAGAAAATATGCAGCAATTGATTACCATCTAAACATCGTTAATTATGACAAGTGGAACTGGTATTTTCTACGCATGGCCGATGTTTATTTACTTTATGCAGAGGCAAGTATAGGTTCCGGAGATGTGGCAACAGGACTCGAGTACATCAATAAAGTAAAACGCAGAGCATATGATCTGCCAATAAACTCGGCTTCACCAAGAGATTATACCTCTTTGTCGGCGGCAACACCTGCAATCAATGACCCTGTTTTAGGAACAAACCCGCTGCGTTACGAAAGATGGGCAGAACTTTTTCACGAAGGTCAGTGGTGGTTTGATGTTTGCAGATGGCGCTTAGGACCTCAGGAAGCCGCGTTTTATGGCAGGGCAAGAAACTTGTCTACCCCCTTAACTTTTAACGAAGCTAAAAGCTATTCATGGCCAATTCCACTATCAGAATTTAATTCGAATTCAAAAATCACTGGTCAACAAAATCCAAATTACTAATCCTTCCAATAAATAACCGGGGTATACTATAAAACCCGGTTAAATACATAAAATTATCATAATGAAGAAACTACTGATCTGTTTAATCTCTGTTGCAATCGCAATAAATGTAATGGCCCAGAGCAACAACAATGCTGAAATAAACAAAGGTAAAGTGAAACTAAAGTTTGAACTGGATGAAAAGGGCAGACCAGGATATTCCCTCTATTTTGATGGTAAAACAGTGATTCAACACTCACTACTTGGTCTTAATCTGGTTGGCGATAGTGAATTCAGCAACCAGCTTGCAATAGTAGCAATAGAAAAAACAAGTGTTGATAAGCAATGGAATCCAGTATGGGGCGAGGTAAATACCATTAACGATAACCATGAGCAGCTAACCGTAAAATTAAAACAAAAGAATAGCCCAAATAAATTGATAAACATAGTATTCAGGGTTTTTAACGATGGTGTAGGATTTAGATATGAATTTCCAAAGCAGCCAGGATTAAAATATTTTACGGTAGCCGAAGAACTTACTGAATTCCATCTTACGGCAGACCATAAGGCATTTTGGATTCCTGCAGATTATGATACCAATGAATATAAATATACCACCAGTAGTTTAAGTAAGATAGATGCTTTTGCGGTGTCAAAAATAGCTACAGACATTGCTGTCAGGGTTGTCCCTGATCAGAATGGTGTACAAACCCCATTAATGTTAAAGTCGGCCAATGGACTATACATCAATATTCACGAAGCGGCATTAATCAATTATCCCGCTATGCAGCTACATGTAAATAAAGCTGATTTCAACCTTACCGCACAACTCGTTCCAGATGCAACAGGCAATAAAGCCTACCTTTATGCGCCCTTTAAAACCCCTTGGAGAACCATATTGGTGAGCAATAAAGCTGTTGATATTTTAGCATCCAAAACCATCCTAAACCTGAATGAACCTTCTGTTATAGAAAAAACGGACTGGATAAAACCGATGAAGTTTGCAGGTGTTTGGTGGGAATATCAAACCGGGAAAAGCACCTGGAGCTATGCAGATCGGGCCGATACTTTAGATGCTAGTGGTAATTTATTACCCAATGGAAAACATGGTGCAAATACTGCTAACGTCAAAAAGTATATTGATTTCGCATCTGTAAATGGGCTCCAGGGCGTGTTGGTTGAAGGATGGAACTACGGTTGGGAAGATTGGTTTGGAAACTGGAAGGAGAATGTTTTTAACTTCACTAAACCATATCCTGATTTCGATGTAAAAGAAATAACGGATTATGCAGCCACCAAAGGGGTAAAAATGATTATGCACAATGAAACGTCCGGCTCGGCTACAGACTATGAACGTCAGTTGGATACAGCCTATAAATTCATGAATAAATTTGGCTATCCGGCAGTGAAAACAGGCTATGTTGGAAAGATCATTCCCAGAGGTGAGCATCACGATGGGCAATGGATGATCAATCATTACGAAAGAGTACTTCAAAAAGCTGCAAAACACAACGTAACAGTAGATGCTCATGAAGCAGTAAGGCCAACTGGTCTGCACCGCACTTATCCCAATTTTGTAGCTTCAGAAGCAGGCAGGGGTAATGAATACAATGCGTTTAGTGATGGCAACCCGCCAGAACATGAAACCATACTACCCTTTACCAGACTAATGGGGGGGCCTATGGACTATACACCCGGCATTTTCAAATTAAAAGGTTATGCAGCTGGTATGCCAACCCGACAAGTACATACCACTTTGGCAAAGCAGCTGGCGCTTTATGTTACTATTTACAGTCCATTACAAATGGCCGCCGATTTACCTGAGAATTACCAGGCTTACATGGATGCTTTCCAATTCATAAAGGATGTGGCTGTTGATTGGGACGATTCTAAGATTATAGAAGCAGAGCCGGGCGACTATGTAACCATAGCCCGTAAAGCTAAAGGAACCTCAAACTGGTATATAGGAGCAATTACTGATGAGAATTCAAGAACAGCTGTTATTCCATTAAATTTTCTGGATAAGGATAAAAAATATGTAGCAACCTTATACCTTGATGCAGATAATGCCGATTGGCAAAACAACCCGCAGGCTTACAAAATAACACAATATATAGTGAGCCCTAAATCCCTGCTTAAATTAAAACTTGCACAAGGTGGGGGAGCTGCGGTGAGCATAAGACCATTACAAGCAAATGAAAAAGTAAACTTTAAACAGTATAAATAGAAAATGATAAGATCGTTCTGAATAATCCCGTCTTTTCTTTAAATTGGAAAAAATGTTCGGAATTATGCCATCACATACGTTGCCAATACTATCATCAATATTAGATAACGACTTTTATAAAATTACCATGCAGCAGGGGGTAATTCGATTATTTCCTTCTGCAAAAGCACGGTATGCATTTATAAATCGGGGTAAGCATTCATTTCCAGATGGTTTTGCAAAAGCCTTAAGAGAGGCCGTAAATGAAATGGCCACATTAAAACTAAGCAGAGAAGAAAAATATTTTTTACAGATAAACTGCCCATACCTTGATCCTGTATACCTTGATTTTCTGGAGGGATACCGTTACAACCCGGAAGAAGTACACATTACACAAAAAGGAGATCAGCTTGAGGTGCATGTAGAAGGCCTATGGTACCGAACCATCTTATGGGAAGTACCATTAATGTCGCTCATTTGTGAGCTCTTCTATGTCCTTAATGATTCCCAAAGGATCTCTAACGACGAGGTAATTAACCATACTAAAGAAAAGATCGAAAACTACCGTCGTTTAGGCGTTACAGTAGCAGAATTTGGTACCCGTCGCCGGTACTCTTATCAGGTCCATAGATTGGTACTCCAGGCACTTAGCCAATATGGCGATGGTTCATTTATAGGCACCAGCAATGTACATATGGCCATGATCCACAAAACAAAACCTATTGGAACCCATGCCCATGAATGGTTTATGTTTCATGCCGCACGTTATGGCTTTAAAATGGCCAATGCAACAGGGTTGGAGCATTGGGTAGCCGTTTATCGTGGTGATTTGGGCATTGCATTATCTGATACTTATACTACCGAGGTGTTCTTTAAACAGTTCGATAAAATGTTTTCGAAGCTGTTCGATGGCGTTAGGCACGATAGCGGTGATGCACTGCTTTTTGCCGATAAAGTAATTTCGCATTACAACAGCATGGGCATCGATCCCAGAACCAAAACCATAATTTTTTCTGATGGTCTGAACTATGAAAAGGTAGCGCGCATTGCTGATCATTGTCGTGATAAAATTGGAATGTCATTTGGAATAGGTACAAACCTTACCAACGATGCCGGGCCCGCAGCAATGAATATTGTGATAAAAATGACCGAAGCACAGCCAAAGGATGGGGAGTGGACTGAGGTTGTAAAGCTTTCTGACGAACACGGAAAGTACACAGGAACCGAACGCATGATTAATCTAGCTAAAACCATCCTGGAGATAGATTAGAAAAGAACAGTTTTACGCAACGAATTTGTTGTTATTTCTTTAAGTTGCAGGAAATTATCTAGTTTTAGTACTTAAAATAAACTAAACACATGAAATCAAAAACTTTGTTTAACGGCTGTATGGCCGTTATTATCTTTATTATTGGTAGTTCCATGCAATCGATTGCTGCTGCCCCTCCAAAACAATTTTATCAAATAACAGTTTATCATCTTAAAAGTAAAGCTCAGGAAGAAAGGGTTGATAAATACCTTTCAGAAGCTTATGTGCCAGCTGCACACCGACTAGGTGTTAAAACAGTAGGTGTATTTAAAGCTGCGGATATAGACACGGCTAGCGATAAAAAGATCTATGTATTTCTTGCTTTTCAATCACTAAAACAGTTTAGCGAGGTATCCCAATTGCTTTTAAAGGATAAAGAACTGGCAATTAAGGGAGCTGATTATGTAAATGCAGCATACAATGATGCCGCTTTTGTAAGAAAAGAAAACATCATTTTAGAGGCATTTACAGGAATGCCAACATTAAAGAAACCCGTATTCAGTAATGCCAAAAGCGAGCGTATATATGAATTACGTAGCTACGAAAGTGCTTCTGAAAAGCAGCATGTTAATAAAGTTCAAATGTTTAACAATGAAGAAGTTGAAATATTTGATCGTATAGGTAGCCAGGCCGTATTCTACGGTGAAGTATTAGCTGGTAGCCGTATGCCAAACCTAATGTATTTAACCACTTACAGCGATAAAAAATCAAGAGACGAACATTGGAAAGTTTTTGGTGCCGATCCGAAATGGAAACGCGTATCAGCTTTACCTGAATATCAGAATAATGTTTCAAGAAACGATACTCAATTCATCGTTCCAACTGAATACTCTGATTTTTAAATTTTATGAATATAAAACATACAGTTTTACTGATTGTGTTACTTTGTGCAAACAGTGTATTTGCACAAAGTAAACACAGTAAAACATCGCGGTTTAAAAGCTATAAGGGTTTAATTATGGCTGGCTATCAGGGCTGGCATAACGCAGCCGAAGATGGTGCTGGCCGAGGCTGGTATCACTACCAATCTAAAGGAAAATTCGAACCTGGAAGTACAAATGTCGATTTATGGCCCGAAACAAGTGAGCTAAAAAAGGTATATCAAACATCTTTTGTGCATGCTGATGGCAGTGCAGCTTATCTGCCAAGCGCTCACGATGCTTCAACCGTTGAAACTCATTTTAAATGGATGAAAGATTATGGGTTAGACGGCGTTTTTATGCAACGTTTTGTAGCAGAGATCAAGGGAAAGTCTGGTCGCAATCATTTCAATACAGTGCTTGGAAATGCACTAAAGTCCTCACAAAAATATGGAAGGGCAATCTCTGTTATGTACGATCTGTCGGGTACCAGAGATAGTGTTGATGTTCCGGTGCTCATCAACGATTGGAAAAATCTGGTCGACAGTATGAAAATAACCAGCCAGGGAAACAATCAAACCTATTTATACCACAACGGAAAACCTCTTGTGGTTTTGTGGGGAGTTGGATTTGGAGATAACCGGAAGTACACCCTAAAGGATGTTGCAAAAATGGTCGACTTCTTAAAGAATGATCCGGTTTATGGCGGCTGTTCAGTAATGTTAGGCGTACCCACTTACTGGCGTGAATTTGGAAACGATACAGAGAAGAACCCATTGCTTCATGAGATCATGAAAAAAGCAGATATCATTCATCCATGGACCATTGGCAGATATGCCAATGAAACTGCATATAATAAATACGCAGAGGTTCAAAAAGGGGATATAATCTGGTGTAAGCAAAATAAGCTCGATTATGTTGGAGTTGTTTTTCCGGGCTTTAGCTGGCACAATATGAATCCAAAATCGCCGTCTAACCAAATTCCAAGAAACAGGGGCAAATTCTTTTGGAAACAACTCTCTACTGCTATAAAAAATGGTGCGGAGATGCTTTATGTAGCAATGTTTGATGAAGTAGATGAGGGGACAGCTATTTTTAAAATATCTAAAAATCCCCCGGTTGGCGCAAGTACATTTGTAACCTTCGAGGAAGATATTCCATCTGATTACTACTTATACCTTTCAGGATATGCTGGTAAGATGCTTAGAAAACAAGTTCCTTTCAGGGAAGATGTTCCTTTACCACCAAAGCAAAAATAATTTTCCTAATTTTCCATGGATAATTAATCAGATCATTAAATGAATGTTGCGTTAAATAGAAAAGGTTTTACATTGTTTTTTTTGTTGCTGGCTACTAGCGTATGTTTTGCTCAGAAAAAGGTTAAAAAGCAGATGGTCAGCGATAGGGCCTTTTGGCTGCAACAAATGGATAAGATGGTAAGACCCGTGCTATACGACCTCTCTAACGATAGTCTGAGGATAAAAATGCCACAGGTAACCTCTAATACCACCGATAATAAGGCACAACGAATACAAGTGCAATATCTTGAAGTTTTAGGCAGGGTTTTGAGTGGCATCGCGCCTTGGTTGCAATTAGAGGATGGTGATGCTGCGGAAAAGGATTTGCGCCAGCAGTACCGTAATATGGTGTTGAAAGGACTTGCTAATGCGCTAGATTCGAATAAAAAGGACTTTATGCGCTTTGATTTGGCAGGTCAGCAATTGGTAGATGCTTCATTTTTGTCTTTTGCTTTTATAAGGGCTCCCTGGCTTTGGGAAAATCTTGGTAAACAGGAAAAAGACCGACTGGTGAGCTCCATAAAAACCACCAGGAAATTTAAACCCGGTTTTTCAAACTGGTTACTTTTTTCGGCAATGAACGAGGCTTTTTTGTGTAAGTATGGGTTCGAATGGGATCCAATGAGGGTCGATTATGCCATGCAACAGCTAGAACAATGGTATGTTGGAGATGGACTTTATTCTGATGGACCCGTCTTTGCATTCGACTACTATAATAGCTTTGTAATTCACCCTTATCTGGCAGCAATAACTGAAATTGTCAATAAAAAAACCAATGGGTATAACGCATTATCCGAAAAAATAAAGAAACGTAATGAACGCTTTGCGGTAATTCAAGAAAGGATGATTAATACCGATGGAACATATCCCGCAACCGGCCGCTCTCTCATTTATCGTGGAGCAGCATTTCACCACCTGGCCGATATGGCATGGCGTAAAGCACTGCCAAAACAATTAACACCTGCTCAGGTACGTTGTGCACTTACAGCTGTAATCAGAAAAACACTAGAAAGCCCATCCACTTATAAAAATGGGTGGCTTTCTCTAGGGGTTTATGGCCAGCAACCGGCTATAGCAGACACTTACAACAATCAGGGAAGTCCTTATTTAAGCACCAGTATATTCCTGCCACTTGGCTTACCTTCAACAGATCCCTTCTGGGCAAACCCACCAGAAAAATGGAGTGCTCAAAAGATTTGGAGTGGCGAAGATTTTCCAAACGATCATGGTGTAGATCTAAGGTAATGCCAAAGCTAATCTGCAGCCTTAAAAACATAATTACCAGAACCGATTTCTATTAAAGCGAAACCCTTTTTAATCCCCTTAAATATAACTTCCTTATTGTTTTTTATAAGGTTTTCTCCTTCGTAGATCTTTGTATTTTCCGAGGCAGGTATATAGATTGTGGCTTTGGAGTTTACAGGCACCTCTACCTTCAGTTCAAAGTTGCTCTCAGTTTTATTCCAATCAGAAACAACGTTTCCGTAAGGGGTTTTATAGCTGGCTCTTGCATGGGTAATATTACCAACCTGTTCAGGCTTTATTTCCAGTTTATCATAAGCTATTGCATCAGCAGAAGCCTTTATGCCACCCAAGCCACTGTACAACCATTCCATCAAATGACCCAGCATAAAATGATTGTTAGATACAAAACCATAAGCCTGCCAAGATTCGGTTAGCGCAGTTGCACCATGTTCCAGCTGCCAGCCATAGCCTGGTACGTCAGATTTGCTGTTCATATCGTAAATTACATCCGAACGACCGGCATCGTCCAACACCTTAAGTACATAGCGGTAGCCAATATCGCCGGCAGTAAGACTGTTTTTTCTTCCTTTAATCTCCTTCACCAGATTAGCTATAATTGCTTCCTTATATTCAGGTTCAGCCAAATTCATATAAGCTGCCATCGCATAGGCTGTCTGACTGCCTGTTGAATATTGTTTGGTTTCTTTATTAAAGAAAGTAGTGTTAAAGGCATTTTTAACTGCTAAAGCCAAATCGCTATACTTCCTGGAGTCTTCTGTTTTACCAAGCAGCGTGGCAACTTTACTAATAATTTCAATATCATAATAATAAATAGCGGTAGCCGTAAATTTCTTTGGAGTAAGCTGTGCCTCACCCGGCGAATTAGGCCCAATATCAAACCAGTCGCCCAAACCATGATCAAGCATATGATTAGTCGCTTTGGTACCCAGATAAGCAATGTATTTCTGCATCATCGGATAGCTTTCTTCAAGTGCATCCTTATCGCCATACCATTTGTAAACATACCAGGGTAAGATCACCCCGCTGCTTCCCCATTCAGGAGAGTCACGGAAGCCACCATCAAAATGTGTGTACTCTGGTGCAATATCCGGAATCAATCCGTCAGCTGTTTGTGCCGCCATCATATCTCTGATTATCTTTCTGCACAGCGATGCTACGTTATAGTTGTACTGTACCGATCCACCCATAAGGTGAGCCTCTTCCAACCAGCCGAGTTTTTCCCGGTGCGGACAATCGGTAAAAACGCTCACCATATTACTTTTAATTGCCCAGTCTATTAACTTAAAAGTCTTGTTAAACAATTCATTTGATGAATTGAAACTGCCAATATTTTCTGCAGCATTTCTAAGGTGTAGGCTTTTTAAAGAGGTTAATACAGGTAAATTGTTTGGGTTTTCTTCTTTTTCAGGAACGGCCCCTTCAACCTGCAAATATCTAAAGCCATAGTAAGTAAAGCGTGGCTGCCATTTCTCGTTGCCTTCTCCTTTCAAAGTATAATCGTAATAATGCGGCACACCGGATGCAGATTGGTTAACAGTTCCATCCGGATTTAACAGTTCTGCAGGAGTAATCCGTACTACCGCACCCTTTTTGCCATTTGTCTCTATTGCAGGGATTGCAGAAGCATTCTGACCCATGTCGTAAACCCATATGCCCGGCTTAGGGCTCGATATTTTAACAGGAGTAAAGGTTTCAAATAGCTTTACAGGCTCTGCCGTTTGCGAGTTTAAAACAGGAGAGCCAGTTACAATAACAGCCTTTCTCCATTTCGCATCATCAAATCCTGGCTTATCCCAGTTATTCTGTTCAAGCGTTGCATTGTAATCCTCGCCACCATAAATACTGGTAGTGGTTATTGGTGATGGAGAAGTTTTCCATTGCTCATCACTAATAATATTTTCGGTACTGCCATCACTATACTCCAATAAAACTCTGCAAATTAACTTTGGGAATCCATAAGCGCCCGTGAGTTTTCTGTATCGATCATCTCTTGGTATAAAATAAAAACCATTACCAAGTATAACACCTATAGTATTATCGCCTTTTTTGAGCTGATCTGTTATGTCAAACGTTACATATAAAGCATGTTTATCATATTGAGTCCACCCGGCATCCAAAATATGGTCACCTACTTTTGAACCATTAATGCTAAGATCGAAATGACCCAATCCTGAGATAAATGCTGTTGCGTTTTTAAGTTTTCTTTTTATTGAAAAATCTCTTCTAAAGAGTGGGAGGATGTCATTTTGTGGAGCAAAATCACCCCGTAAGTGTATTGCCGGTACAATACGTTCAGCGGCGGGTAATTCTTCATAAGCAATCCATTTTGCCCCAAGCCAGTCGCCGCTGTTCAATAAGCCCATTCGCCACATCGCTGTCTTGCTCCATAAGGAGACATTGCCGTGGTTATCCCATATTTTTACCTTCCAATAATAGGTTTTTGCAGGTTTTAAGGCCTCGCCTTTATAGGAGATTTGGATGGATTGGTTGGAGTTGACTTTTTTTGAGTCCCAGATATTGCCAATGTTCTTGTCAAGGCTAGCCTGATTGTCGGCAACCAGTATCTGCCATGCAATTTGCTGTGTGTTTCTTTGTTTGGTATCTATAATCCAGCCTAGTCTAGGGCTTTTAGATGCTACACCAAGCGGGTTATTGGCATATTCACAAGTTAATGTGCCCGTTGTTAGAATCTCTTTGGCATGCGTTGTAAATGGGGAATAGCAAATGGATACAAGCAAAATAAGCGATAACAGTTTCTGTTTCATATAAATAAAAATGCAGGTTCTTTTACTCATATCAAAACATTTATATCATTTTTGCATGAGGATTTGATTTTTTATAATGATGATGGATAAACAAGAGTATGAAGAAAGCGTAATACTTGTTGATGAGCATGATAGCGTAATTGGAACAATGCCAAAAATGGAAGCACATTTGGCAGGAAAGCTTCACCGTGCGTTTTCTGTGTTTGTTTTTAATACCAATGGCCAGTTGCTTTTGCAAAGAAGGGCGGATGATAAATATCACTCAGGAGGCAAATGGACCAATACATGCTGCAGTCATCCCAGATTAGGAGAAGAGACACTTGATGCGGCAAACCGCAGATTAAATGAAGAGATGGGGATGGAATGCAAACTTGAATACGGTTTTAATTTCACCTATCATGCAGAACTTGCAGATGGCATTTCGGAGAACGAGTACGACCATGTTTTTTTCGGAATAAGCAATCAGTTACCTCATCCAAATCCCGAAGAAGTATCTGAATTCCGATATGTTAATATGACCGCTCTAAAAGAGGATATAGAAGCCAGCCCCGAAATTTATACCGAATGGCTGAAGATATGCTTTGACAGGATTATAGAATATTATAACAGATATCTTTTTAAAAAACCTTAATATTGCCAATCAAAAGAAAAATAGATTTATGATTATAGAACCTAGAATGCGCGGGTTTATTTGCCTTACGGCACATCCAAAAGGATGCGAGCAAAATGTAATAAACCAAATCAACTATGTAAAGTCAAAAGGTGAAATTGAAGGTCCTAAAAAGGTTCTTGTAATTGGCGCCTCTACAGGATTTGGATTAGCATCAAGAATAACAAGCGCGTTTGGATCTGGCGCTGCCACCGTTGGTGTTTATTTTGAAAAACCACCTGCACCGGGTAAAACGGCTTCGCCGGGATGGTATAACACCGCTGCATTTGAAGAACAGGCTCAAAAAGCCGGCTTATACGCTAAGAGTATAAATGGTGATGCGTTTTCTACTGAAATAAAACAAAAAGTAATTGACCTGATCAAAGCTGATCTGGGACAAATTGATCTTGTAGTTTATAGTCTGGCATCTCCTAAAAGAGTACATCCAATAACTGGTGTAGTTCATAATTCGGTTTTAAAACCAATTGGCGAGACCACGTTTACCAACAAAACTGTCGATTTTCATACCGGAGTAGTTTCTGAGGTTTCTATTGCCCCGGCTAATGAAGAGGAAATAGAAAATACAGTTGCCGTTATGGGTGGCGAAGATTGGGGTATGTGGATTGATGAATTAAAAGCGGCAAATTTATTGGCTCCAGAGGCAATTACTGTAGCTTATTCATATATCGGCCCTGCGGTTACTGAAGCGGTTTACCGTAAAGGAACTATCGGCAGAGCCAAAGATCATTTAGAAGCTACTGCTTTTGCAATATCTGACAAACTGAAAGACATTAATGGAAAAGCATTTGTTTCTGTAAACAAAGCATTGGTTACTCAGGCAAGTTCTGCTATACCGGTTATTCCTTTATACATTTCGTTGCTTTATAAAATCATGAAAGAGAACGGTACACATGAAGGATGTATTGAGCAGATGCAACGTTTATTTGCTGAGCGTTTATACAATAAAGATGGTATCGCTACTGATGAGCAGGGCAGAATCCGTGTAGACGATTTAGAAATGGACAGCGATGTACAAGCCAAAGTTGCTGCACTTTGGGCCGAAGCAACTGAAGAATCGCTTCCTAAAATTGGTGATCTTGCCGGTTATAAGAGAGATTTCTTAAACCTGTTCGGCTTTGATGTTGATGGTATCGATTATACAAAAGATACTGACGAGATGGTTGCTGTTCCCGGATTGGTTTAAATTTTTTTAGTGGTGTAGCGTTTGCTTGTAAATATTGGTATAGGTTATTAAAACTAATGAGATAATTATGAGAACCAAACCATTAAAACTATTGATCCTTTTTTGCTTTCTTATAGTTGCTGCTATGTTTAGCAGTTGTGAAAAGAAAACAGATGAGGATAAATTGAAAATTAGTTACGGAACATCTTTTGGTATGTGTGTGGGTTATTGTAATAGCCAGCTCTTTATTTCCAAGGCAAAAATTGAATTAAAGAAATACGAGAACAAACCGAATGCAGCTCCAAAAGTATGTACAGCAGAAATGGCAGAAACGGATTGGTCTAAACTTGCCGATAGTATTGACTTGAATGTTTTTAATCAGTTAAAAGAGTCTTATGGTTGTCCGGACTGTGCCGATGGCGGTGCTGAATGGATTCAGATAGAATATGGAGATAAGAAGCATAAGGTTACTTTTGAGTATGGAAAGGAACCAAATGAAGTTAGACCATATATTTCTACTTTGAGGGCACAGTTTGCCAGCTTTAAAGATTGTAAATAGCGATCGGAAAAGTTCAAAAAAGAGGATGTAAAAACATCCTCTTTTTTTATTTGTTTTTTACGCAAACGGTTGCATTAACTCATGCAAACGTTTGTTTGCCTTTTCGCCAAAATCCTCATTATTTTCTCTTAAAATAATTGATTAACATTGTGTTAACGGAGTAATCGCTTTCAATATCAAGCCAGTTCCTGAACCTAAACACACACCTTAAACTAAATATACTATGAAGACCAGACTAACCAGATGGGTGATGCTCGGCGTACTGCTAATCAGTTCATTATCAATGTATGCTCAGTTCAATATTATCCCTCTTCCATCAAGTATCAAAGAAAACGGAGCCTCATTTACACTTAACGGTCAAACAAAAATATATTACGAGAAAGGCTTAAAACAACAGGCAGAACTGCTTTATGCAGCACTGTCTCCTGCAACAGGGTTTGATTTCCAGATTTCAGATCAGCAAAAAGCTGCAAAAAACATAATTGTGCTAAAGATTGGCAAAGGAGGTGCTCCACTAGCCAAAACCGACGCGCTAAATAAAGAAAGCTATAAGCTAAGCGTTAAAAATGATGTAATAACAATTGAAGGTAATAGTCCGGCTGGTGTTTTTTATGGTACCCAAACGCTGTTACAAATGCTGCCTGCAGAGATTTATAACAAACAGCTTCAAAGAAAAACAGTTTGGAAAATTAAAGGAGCAGAGATTGCCGATGCCCCATCTTACGAGTGGAGGGGGATGATGCTTGATGTTGCCCGTTATTTCTTCGGAAAACATTATGTGCTTAAGCTTATCGACATGATGGCAATGTACAAAATGAACGTGTTGCATTTCCACCTTACCGACGATGCCGGATGGCGCCTTGAAATTAAAAAATATCCAAAACTTACTTCTGTAGGTGCGTGGCGAGGCGAGGGTGCAGAACGTACCGGCGGCTACTATACCCAGGAAGATATTAAAGAAATAGTAGCCTATGCTACGGCCAGAAACGTAGATGTTATTCCGGAGATCGAAGTACCGGCCCATGCCTTAGCATCGATAGCAGCTTATCCGGATTTGTGCTGTACTGGTGAACAATACACCGTTCAAACCCAACATTCTATAAGCAAAGAGATTTACTGCGTTGGTAAAGAATCAACTTTTGATTTTCTGGCCGATGTGTTTAAAGAAACCTTTGCGTTGTTTCCTTCTAAATACATTCACATAGGTGGCGATGAAGCTCAATATGACCGTTGGAAAACCTGCCCGCATTGCCAAAAAAGAAAGAAAGAGCTTGGTGTTCAAACAGAAAAAGAAATGCAGGTTTATTTTAATCAGCGCATTCAGAAAATGGTAAAAGGATATGGCAAAACCATTGTTGGCTGGGACGAGATCATTGAAGATGGTTTAAAAGATAAAGCGGTTGGTATGATCTGGCACGATCAGAAAAAAGCCTTTAAAGCCTCAGAAGCTGGTCATTATTCAGTAATGGCATTAACCGGATATTGTTATTTTGACGTTGCAGAAAGCAATATCCCGGGCGAGGTAAAAGCGGCAACATGGTTGCAGCCAATCTCCTTAGAAAAAGCTTACCAGTTAAACCCAATGCTTGAAGGTTTAGATCCAAAATACCGTCCGCAGATATTAGGCGCAGAGGCTACATTATGGTCAGACCAGTTTATTCACGGTACTGTACTTCAGGAAATTGCTGCGATAAACGAAGATCGTTCAGAAAAATATTTTGAATACTTAACCTTCCCAAGGATGTCGGCCTTAGCCGAAGTTTGCTGGACACCACATGAAAAACAAGCATGGCCTGATTTCGAAAAAAGAATAAGAACTCATTATAAACGTTACGACAACGCAGGTTATGGCTATCGTGTGCCTCTGCCTAAATTGATCAGTAATGAAAAAGGTGCCAACGGCTTTACCATAAAACTGGAAAGTGATGTTCAAGGTGCAGAGATCAGATATACTACTGACGGTACCCGTGCAAACGTATATTCTCCGGTTTATACACAGGCAGTTACTGTGCCTAAATTATCTGATTTTAGTGCAATTACTGTGGTAAACCGCAATCAATACTCGCTTCCGCTTTATTTCCCTGAGAAATACGACAAGTTTAAAAAGTATGGTCAATTGGTTGCAGAATGGAAACCATCATCAGTAAAAGGAAAAGACTTTGGAACGTTTGAAATCAATGCGACCGGAAAGATCAATGAAAACGGGGAGTATGTACTTTCATTCTGGTATACAGAAGGTCATTCTCGTTTAGAGATCAAATCTGTTGAGCTTTATAAGAACAGCGTTAAGATAGCAGAGGATGTTCATGATGGCTACACTGGATCTAGCCAGGAAAATAATCAATATAAATTTAAAGTTGATGCTTACGAAACAGGAGCAGCCTTTACCATAAAAGCTGTGGTAAGGGGCGATGTTGACAATGATTCGAATGGTGCTGTTTTTATTAAAAAACAGTAATTTCGTGGCATGAATAAAATCCATCCTCAATTGAGGACTGTTAATGTAATTCGATATGTAACGCCTTTGCGCGAAGGAGGCTCCATGCCTGCCATTGCAGAGGCCGACGACGAGTTTCTATATGTATTGAAGTTTCGGGGCGCCGGACAGGGTGTAAAAGCCCTTATTGCAGAAATTATTGGAGGCGAAATTGCCAGGGCACTTGGATTTAAAGTGCCCGAAATAGTTTTTGCAAATTTAGACGAGGCCTTTGGCCGTACCGAGCCTGATGAAGAAATTCAAGACCTGCTTAAAGCCAGTATCGGCTTAAATTTAGCTTTGCATTATCTTTCCGGAGCAATAACATTCGATCCAACGGTTACTACTGTTGATGCTAAGTTAGCGTCACAAATTGTATGGTTAGATTGTTTATTAACCAATATGGATCGTACTGCGCGCAACACCAATATGCTGATCTGGCATAAAGAGTTGTGGCTGATAGACCATGGCGCATCTTTATACTTCCATCATTCAATGCTAAACTGGGAGGAACAAGCTGTAAGGCCGTTTGCACTGGTTAAGGATCATGTATTATTGCCACAGGCAAGTGAGCTAGAGGAAGTTGATACAGCATTTAAGGCAATCCTGACGAACGAACTGATCACATCAATTGTATCATTAATTCCGGATCAGTGGTTGATAGATGAATCTGGTCAGGAAACTACAGAAGAACGCAGGCAGGTTTATAGTCAATTCTTGATTTCAAGGGTTGCTAATTCAGAGGTTTTTGTAAAAGAAGCACAAAATGCAAGAGAGTCACTTATTTGAGTACGCCGTTATTCGTGTGGTTCCAAGGGTTGAACGCGAAGAATTCATTAATGTGGGTGTGGTATTGTATTGTGCAAAACAAAAGTTTTTAAAAGCGTTGATCTCTTTAGATGAAAGCAGGCTCGAAGTATTTAAGGCTGACCTGGATTGTGATGTGCTAAAAGCCAACCTTATAGCTTTTGAGCGCATTTGTGCAGGAGAAAAGGATAGTGGTCCCATTGGTAAATTGGATGCCGCCTCGCGCTTTAGATGGCTTACTGCTACACGGAGTACTGTTGTGCAGGCATCAAAAGTACATCCCGGATTTTGTAAAGATGCAATGGAAACGCTTAATAAGCTTCACGAACAGCTTGTGCTTTTATAATGGAGTATTTTAAAAAGCTCCTCGATTTACTTAAAATTGAGCGGCAGGAAGATCTTGATTCTTACCTGCGATTGACCGCATCAGCCTCAGTAACTGATCGTCGTGAAAATGGATTAACATGGTATCCCATTGCTATTCGTGGTTCTGAAACGGGTAGGGGCGATTACCTTACGGTAGAGGTGGAACGTACTACCCATCATGATATTTCGCACCAGCTTAGGTTTGGTGCATCGGCAGTTTTGTTCTCTAATCACGACCCTAAAAATGACAGGGTTGAAGGAACAATTAGCCACCAGAGTGGAAACAAGCTAAAAATAACACTACTGACAGAAGAACTGCCCGATTGGGCCAGCGATGGTAAATTGGGTATAGACCTGCTGTTTGACGACAATAGCTATAATGAAATGCAGAATGCGCTTAAACAAGCGCAGAAACCAAAAGAGAAAGCTGCAGATTCAGTATTAACCGATGTATTAACAGGGCAAAAGGCACCTACGTTTGATACCAGTTTAACAAATATCGTTATCCCTCAGCTAAACCCTGTTCAGCAAAAAGCAGTTAACAAGATCTTGCAGGCACAAGAACTTGCTATAGTTCATGGGCCGCCGGGAACAGGTAAAACAACCACACTTGTACAGGCCATTAAAGCTTTAATTGCTAAAGATGGTGAGAAAGTACTAGTTGTTGCACCAAGTAACACAGCTGTAGACTTGTTAAGTGAAAAGCTTGCCGAAGAAGGACTAAATGTATTGCGTGTGGGTAATCCGGCAAGGGTTTCTGAACGTTTGGCATCCTTAACTATGGATAGTAAAGTTGCTGAACATAGTGCAACCAAAGATCTGCGTTCGCTTAAAAAACAGGCCAATGAGTACAAGAATATGGCCCATAAGTATAAGCGCAATTTTGGTCGTGCAGAGCAGCAACAACGCAAAGCACTGTTTAATGAGGCGCACAAAATAATGAAAGAGGTGAACAATGCAGAGCAATATATTATTGATGATGTTGTGGCAAAAGCCCAGGTCATTACTGCTACCTTAATTGGCGCCAACCATTATACCGTTAGAGACGTTAAGTATAAAACCGTTGTGATTGATGAAGCCGGACAAGCTTTGGAACCTGCTTGCTGGGTGCCAATATTAAAGGCAGAAAAGGTAGTATTGGCCGGCGATCATTGTCAGCTGCCACCAACCATTAAATCTACACAGGCGGCAAAAGACGGCCTAAGCAATACCCTAATGGAAAAATGCACTGTAATGCATCCCGAAGCTGTTGTTTTGTTAGAGGAGCAGTACAGAATGAATACACAAATCATGGGCTATCCATCTTCAGTATTCTATAAAAATAAATTAACCGCGCATCCCAACGTGGCCAACAGGCTGCTGTTTGCCGAAGAACCTCCACTAGAATTTATAGATACTGCAGGTTGTGGTTTTGACGAGAAACTGGAAGGAACCAGTACCACCAACCCCGAAGAGGCTGTGTTTTTATTAAAACATTTAACCCAACTGGTTGCTAAATTGAACGACCATTATACGGTTGCCGACTTTCCTACAATAGCCATTATCTCGCCATATAAACAACAGATCGCTATACTTAATGACCTGATCACAGGATCTGAAGAATTAATGGTGTACAGGAGTAAAATCAGCATTAATACCATTGATAGTTTCCAGGGGCAGGAGCGAGACATCGTTTACATTGGCTTAACCAGAAGCAATACAGATGGTGCAATAGGATTTTTGGCCGATACCAGAAGAATGAACGTGGCCATGACAAGGGCCAGAAAGAAACTGGTTGTTATTGGTGATAGTGCTACACTCACCAGATCAGTATTTTATTCTGATTTTATCAGCTATGCTGAACAATGTAACGCCTATATAAGCGCATGGGAGTTTGTCGGTTTTTAATCACTTAAACAATGAAATTAGCAGGATTGTGATTAATTTCATTTCTTTACACTAAAATCAAACATCACTCTTAAAATGAACGAGGAATTTTATCTTCATATATATAATAAACAGCTTCAAATTGAGGCTGTACCATCCAATCAGGAAGTTGCTGAATGGGCAATGAATTTAATGAATTTGTTGTATCCAGAGCGTTTAACCTCGCCAGATTATTCAATTAATGAGATTAAGCGTTTCTTTTTAAAGCAAGAAAAAGAGCTGGTAAGGATATTAAATGCCACCAAAGCTTGTGAGCATAGCGATAATGAAGGAATAGCCAGAAAGATTTTTGAGAGTGTACCAGAGTTGTACAGAAGGATGAATACAGATATTTCTGCAATTCTGGAAGGCGATCCGGCTGCTAAAAGTGAGTTTGAAATTATCAGAAGTTACCCCGGTTTCCTTGCAATTGCCTTGTACAGGATTGCACATGCTTTGTTGCAAGCCGAAATTCCTATTGTACCCAGAATCCTTACTGAATATGCGCATTCCATTACCGGTATAGATATTCACCCCGGTGCGGTAATAGGCGAGTACCTTTATATTGACCACGGTACGGGCCTCGTTATTGGAGAAACTACCGTTATCGGAAATTATGTAAAGCTGTATCAGGGCGTAACTCTTGGCGCATTAAGCGTAGAGAAATACATGGTGGGCATAAAAAGGCATCCAACTATAGAAGATCACGTAATTATTTATTCGGGCGCAACCATTTTAGGTGGCGATACCGTTATCGGGCACGATTGTATTATAGGTGGAAACGTTTGGTTAACTAAAAGCGTGCCCCCACATTCAACCGTATATCATCAGTCGGCAGTTAAGGTTATCGAAACCAAGCAACCTTAAAATTAGAGTCGTTAATAAAATTGTAAATCAGAGAAAAGCGTAGTTTAATAATGGGAAATATTGTTGAGTTTGTTGGAAACACACCACTTGTAGAAATTCAGAGGTTACATACTAATCCGAACGTTAAGATTTTTGCCAAGCTGGAAGGGAACAATCCCGGAGGCAGTGTAAAAGATAGGGCAGCATTAAATATGATCCGCAGTGCAATAGATCGCGGAGATATTAAAAAAGGAACAAAACTGATTGAAGCTACAAGCGGTAATACAGGTATTGCCTTAGCGATGATTGCGTCTATATATGATCTGGAGATTGAGCTGGTAATGCCTTCTAATTCAACACGTGAACGTACCCTAACCATGGAAGCATACGGGGCAAAGGTTACTTTGCTTGAATCTATTGAAGTATGCAGGGATTATGCAGAGGAGAAAGGCGTCCAACCAGGTTATTTCTTGTTAAACCAGTTTTCAAATCCAGATAACTACCTGGCCCATTATAAAACCACCGGTCCTGAGATTTGGAAAGACACCAATCAGCAGATTACCCACTTTGTAAGCTCCATGGGCACAACCGGCAGTATTATGGGTAATTCTATGTTTTTAAAAGAAAAGAACCCGGATATACAGATTATAGGTTGTCAGCCAACTGAAGAATCATCAATACCAGGAATCAGAAGATGGCCAGAGGCTTATCTGCCAAAGATCTTTGATCCGAGCAGGGTAGATAGGGTAATGGATGTTTCACAGCAGGAAGCCACAGATTTTGCACGTAAACTTGCTAAAGTGGAAGGCATATTTGCAGGTATGAGTACCGGTGGGGCACTTGCCTGTTCATTAAGATTGGCCGAAGAACTGGAATCAGGACTAATTGTGTTTATTGCATGCGATAGGGGCGACCGCTATTTGAGCAGTGATCTTTTTGGATAGTACATTTTTACAGATTTAGCGGGCAATTGTAACGATAACGATTGCGTAAATAATTTCCTCTTAAAACATTCATTCTTTATAATATTTATGTAGAATTGTTTTAGACAGAGCGAAATTTCAACATGACTATTTCTAAAGATATTTTAAAGAACCTAAAAAATGAAAACGTTATCATTCCTGATAACACATTATTAAATCTTCCTGAAAAGGTATTGCAGTTTGGAACCGGTGTTTTACTACGCGGGCTTCCAGATTATTTTATTGATAAAGCAAACCGTAAGGGTTTGTTTAATGGCAGGGTAGCTGTTGTTAAATCGACCAGTAAAGGCGACCTTAAAGATTTTAATGAGCAAAATGGATTGTATACAATCAGCGTAAGGGGTCTGGAGAACGGACAAACTGTTAAAGAGAATATTATATCCTCGTCCATCAGCAGAGTTTTATCGGCCGACAAGGAGTGGAGCGATATACTTAAAATCGGACAAAGTCCCGCGTTACAGGTTGTTGTCTCCAATACAACGGAGGTTGGTATTAGCTTATTAAAAGAAAGCATTGATTTAGCTCCTCCAGTTTCTTTTCCGGCAAAGCTATTAGCAGTGTTGTATGCACGATATAAAGCGCTTGGCGATACCAATGCTGCTGATATTGTGATTATTGCTACAGAACTAATTCCTGAAAACGGAAAAAAATTAGAGTCAATTGTATTTGAACTTACCGAATTTAATAAGCTTGAACCTGAATTTGTAAGCTGGCTAAAAGCGCATGCTCATTTCTGCAATTCTCTGGTTGATAGGATTGTTCCCGGTAAGCCTGATGTCGCAACTTTAGAAAAGCTAGAGGAACAGTTAGGTTACAGTGATAACTTGTTGATCATGGCTGAACCTTATCGTTTATGGGCTATTGAGGGTGACGAAAAAGTTGCCAAGCTATTAAGCTTTAAGGAGGCAGATAAGGGGGTAATTGTAAAACCTGATATCGAAATTTACAGAGAGCTAAAGGTAAGGCTGTTAAACGGTTCTCATACCTTATCATCTGGGATTGCCTATTTAGCTGGTATAGATACCGTAGCAAATGCAATGGCCGATCAAGCCATAAAAAGCTATATCGTAAAGGTAATGCAATCGGAAATTGTGCCTGCAATACCTTACGAAGTTCCGGGCGATGAGGCCATGGTTTTTTCGGCCGCGGTTCTGGACAGGTTTGCAAATCCATACATTAAACATTTATGGATCAATATCACTTTTCAGTATACCATGAAAATGAAAATAAGGATATTACCTGTTTTAACTCAATATTATAAGCTATTTAATAAGGTTCCATCAAGTATCGCTTTCGGTTTTGCTGCATTCTTATGTTTCATGAGAACTCAAAAAAAGGAAGAAAATCAGTACTTTGGGCAATACGATGGTAAGGAATACCTGATTACTGACGATCAGGCTGCTTATTTCTATGAAAAAAGCAAGCTTGACGAAGCTGAGTATGTAAACTCAGTATTGTCAGATCAGCAGTTATGGGAAACCGACCTGCCAGGCCTTAAAGATTTTATTAAAACAGTAGAAGAAAATTATAACAACATAAAAACCTTTGGCATTACAGAAGCACTAGCCAAAACAAAATAAAAAAACAACCCAACCAAATACTAAACCAAATATAATGAACGAAAAAAAAGTAGGTAATTACAGGTGGACTATCTGTGCATTATTATTTTTCGCAACTACTGTGAATTATCTTGATCGACAGGTGTTAAGCTTACTTAAACCACATTTAGAAGAGATTTTTGGCTGGAGCAACAGCGACTATGCAAACATTGCTTCTGTTTTTCAATTTGTTTACGCTATATCGATGCTTTTTGCAGGGCGGATAATCGACAAACTTGGAACTAAAAAAGGATATGCCTGGGCCATCATTATTTGGTCGGTAGGTGCAGTTATACACGCCTTTGCTATTCCAATAGGTCAAAGCATTTCCACAGTACTTGGCTTTATGGGTATTGGCGTTGCCTCTGTTTCTATTGTAGGTTTTATGGTTGCCAGAGCAGTATTGGGATTTGGCGAGGCTGGGAATTTTCCGGCTGCAATTAAAGCTACTGCAGAGTATTTTCCTAAAAAGGAAAGATCTTTTGCTACCGGATTTTTTAACGGAGGTACCAATATTGGTGCGGTATTAGCACCTTTAAGTGTCCCGTTTATTGCAGCAAAATGGGGCTGGGAAGCCGCCTTTTTATTTATAGGTGCAATAGGTTTCTTGTGGCTTATATTTTGGTATAAATACTATGAAAAACCTGAAGAACAAAAAAGACTTTCGGCCGAAGAACTTGCTTACATAAAAGCAGATGATGTTGATACCAGAGTGATCAATAGTGAAGGTGTAGCTGAAGAAACAAAAGTATCGTGGTTTAAACTCCTTACATACAGACAAACCTGGGCTTTTGCTGTAGGTAAATTCATGACGGATGGTGTTTGGTGGTTCTTCCTGTTCTGGTTGCCTGCTTATTTGAAAGATCAGTATGGCATGATGGATACTCAGATCATGCTCCCATTAGCGGTATTGTACAGCATGACAATGGTTGGAAGTATTGGCGGTGGCTGGTTCCCAATGTATTTTATTAAAAAGGGATATGAACCATATGACGGCCGTATGAAAGCAATGTTAATGATTGCGGTAATTCCGCTTGTTGTGCTTGCTGCACAGCCTTTGGGCCATATATCTTTCTGGATGCCTGTATTGTTAATTGGTGTTGGTGCATCTGCGCACCAGGCATGGTCGGCAAACCTGTTTACCACAGTTTCAGATATGTTTCCTAAAAAAGCAATTGGTTCTGTTGTAGGTATTGGTGGTATGCTTGGCGGCCTTGGCGGTGTTGTTATGACAAAACTGGGTGGTGGGTTATTTGACCATTATAAGGCTCTAGGGCATATTGAAACCGGCTACACAATTATGTTTACAATATGTGCTGTTGCCTACCTGGTGGCTTGGGTAATAATGAAAACATTAGTTCCAAAATACAAAGTAATTAGTGATCTTTAACATATAATCTATTTTAATCTCTAACTATATATTAATGACTTTTAAAGATCATCTTGACTCGATTTTTGTTGACGAGCGCGACATACCTGAAGAATTCAGGTTAACCGAAGAGGTTCATCAGCGAGAATACTTAAGTAATGGAAAAATGCATTCCTGGAGCGGAGAAGTACACGAAGTACTGTCGCCAATTTGTATCAAAACTCCAACAGGACTAAAGCGTAAAGTAATTGGCACTTATCCTTTATGTAATGAAGCTGAGGCTTCGGAAGCACTAAAGGCTGCAGTTAGTGCTTATAACAATGGGAGGGGTGAATGGCCAACCATGAGCGTTGCTGATAGAATTACCTGCGTAGAGAAGTTTACGCACAAAATTATTGAAAAGAAAAACGAAGTAGTTAAACTATTGATGTGGGAGATTGGTAAATCTCATGCAGACTCGGTTAAAGAGTTTGACCGTACGGTAGAGTATATTTATGCAACAATTGATGCATTAAAGGACCTTGATCGTCAGTCGTCTAAATTTAGCATTGAACAGGGTATTGTTGCACAGATCAGACGCTCTCCTTTGGGTGTGGTTTTATGTATGGGGCCGTTCAATTATCCGTTGAATGAGACTTTTACTACTTTAATTCCGGCCCTGATAATGGGTAATACTTTATTGTTTAAACCACCAAAACATGGTACTTTATTACATTACCCATTGTTGGAGGCATTTAGAGACTGTTTCCCGAAAGGCGTAGTAAACACCATATATGGTCGTGGTAATAAGATCATTCCTAACCTGATGAAATCGGGCGATATAAATGTGTTAACCCTTATTGGTTCAAGTAAGGTAGCCAATGAGCTTAAAAAGCTGCATCCTAAAGTAAACCGTTTACGTGCAATACTTGGGTTGGATGCTAAAAATGCAGCCATTATAACTGCAAATGCTGATGTTAAGCTAGCAGTACAGGAAACAGTGTTGGGGTCTTTATCGTTTAACGGACAAAGATGTACGGCGTTAAAAATCGTATTTATACATCGCAGCCTTGCTGATGTGTTTTTAAAGGAGCTTTCTGAAGCTGTGGCGCAGCTTAAATTTGGGATGCCCTGGGAGCATGGTGTATCATTAACTCCTTTACCTGAACCTCATAAACCTGCATATATACAGGAGTGTATTGCAGATGCCATAGCCAATGGTGCCCATGTGATAAATGAAAATGGTGGTGCTACAAATGAATCGTTTGTATTCCCTGCAATTGTTTATCCTGTTAAAAAGGGCATGAAGTTATATACCGAAGAGCAGTTTGGTCCGGTTATTCCGGTTGTACCTTTTGATGATCTGGAAGAAACTATTGAGTACCTTATCGAATCTACACACGGCCAGCAGGTAAGTATTTTTAGTAACGATGATGAAGAAATAGCTGAACTTATTGATCCTTTGGTGAATCAGGTGAGCAGAGTAAATGTGAATTGCCAGTGTCAGCGTGGTCCGGATGTATTTCCGTTTACTGGCAGAAAAGATAGTGCCGAGGGTACGCTTTCAGTAGTAGATGCTTTAAGATCGTTTTCTATAAGGTCGTTAGTTGCCACCAAACTAAATGAAAACAACAAGCATTTGATAAATGCAATTGTTGATAGCAACAGCTCTAACTTTTTGAGTACAAAGTACTTATTTTAGAGAAGGGTGTGGGTGTACTGTATGCACATCGTCATCTCGACGATAGAAGAGATCCCTTGGTTATGCTCATTCAAGAATTCTTTTATCGTCGAGATAACGGAATGGTCCAATAACGAAGTGTGCTAAAATTGCTTAATGAATTGACATAATAATAGAATTATTAATATCCAATATCCTTTTCTTTGCTATAACCAAATTACTAATGTATGAAAAAGTTAAATTTGCTTATTATCGGATTGGTTATGTCATTTTCGGTATTTGCACAAAAAGATTATTTAAAAGAGTCTGAAGCAGCTAAAACCCAACGTATGCAATGGTGGCAGGATGCTACTTTCGGTATGTTTATCCATTGGGGCTTATATGCAGTTCCGGCCGGAGAATATAATGGTAAAAGCGGAGGAGCAGAGTGGATTATGGAAACACATAACATTCCAACTGCCGAATATGAAAAATATGCTGCTCAATTTGATCCACAGAAGTTTGATGCTAAAAAATGGGTAGAGATTGCTAAATCGGCAGGTGCTAAATACATCGTTATCACTTCTAAACACCACGACGGTTTTAGTCTTTGGGACAGTAAAGTGACCAAATATGATATCATGGATGCTACTCCCTTTAAAAGAGATATTTTAAAAGAACTTTCTGATGCATGTAAAGCTGCCGGAATTAAGTTCGGGTTGTATCATTCTATTATGGACTGGCATCAGCCAGATGCTAATCCTAAGCAAAAGCCTGATGTAAAACCAGATTTCAACAAATACAGAGAAGAGTATTTAAAGCCTCAACTGGCTGAATTGATCAAGAAATACGATCCAACCATTTTATGGTTTGATGGAGAGTGGATTCCGGAATGGACAGAAGAGCAGGGAAAAGACCTTTATAACTATCTGCGTAACCTTAAACCTTCTTTGGTGATAAACAACCGCATCGGTAAAGCGCGCGGAGGTATGGAAGGTATGAATAAGTACCAGGACGCTGCCGGTGATTTTGGAACTCCAGAACAAGAGATTTTAAAAACCAATTCTCAGGACTACTGGGAAAGCTGCATGACAATTAACAACAACTGGGGCTTTGCCAAGTACGATCAAAATTGGAAATCGGCACAGGTGTTAATTGATAATCTTGTTGATGTAGCTGCTAAGGGCGGAAATTACTTATTAAATGTTGGCCCAAGTGCCGAAGGTGAAATTCCTGCACCAAGTGTAGAGCGTTTGGGAGAAATGGGCAAGTGGTTGGATATTAACAAGCAAGCCATATACGCCACTAAAGGTATAGAAAATTATAAACAAGGCGATAACATCAGATTTACTCAAAGTAAGGATGGAAAAAGCACTTATGTGATCTTTAACAAGGCCGAAAATAATGAACTGGTTTTAACTGCTATGCAGCCAAAAGATGGTTCAAAAGTTTATATGCTTGGGGTAAGTAAGCCGCTGGAATGGACTAAAAGTAACGGATCGGCAGTTGTAAAACTACCAATTGAGTTACCTGGTAAATATGCGTGGACTTTAAAAATTCAAAGTTCATCTAATTCTAAATAGATTTTTAAATGAGAAAGTTTGTACTGTGTTTTTTAGTGGGTTTAGTTTGTAGTGCTTCAGTTATTGCACAGGTTAAAACCTTACCATTTAGCAAGTATATTACAGAAAGAAAGGGCCTCCAGAATGCTTACAATGCTATTTCTATACAGAAAAATGCCACTGTAGCTTTTCTGGGCGGTTCAATAACTTATAATAGTGGCTGGCGAGATAAGGTATGCGCTTATTTAAAAGAGCGTTTTCCGGCTACAAAATTTCATTTTATTGCGGCTGGCATCCCTTCGTTGGGAAGCTTGCCGCATACCTTCAGATTAAGCAGGGATGTGCTGGATTCGGGTAAAGTAGATCTTCTATTTCTGGAGGCGGCAGTGAACGATCAGGTTAACGGAACGGATGGTGTTACTCAGGTTCAGTCACTTGAAGGTATTGTTAGGCATGCCAAAACCAGTAATCCGTTAATGAATATTGTGATGATGTCGTTTGCCGATCCTGATAAGACAAAACTGTACGATTCGGGTATTGTGCCTACCTCGGTAGCCAACCATGAGCTGGTTGCAGATCATTATCAATTGCCTTCTATTAACCTGGCTAAGGCTATACGAGATAAGCTGGCAAACAATGAGTTTAGCTGGGAAAAGGATTTTAAAGATTTGCATCCATCGCCATTTGGTCAGGAATTGTATTTTGAGGCCATAAAAGATCTGTTGTCATCCAGCCTAAGTAAAGCTAAGCAGCAAAAGGCTACAAAATTGCCTGCTTTATTAAATAAAGGAAGTTTTACCCGCGGAAGGTATCTTAGCATAGAAACTGCCGAAAATAAAAACGGCTGGGAACTGGTAAAGAGCTGGACACCAGAAGATGGCTTGGGTACCCGCCCGGGTTTTGTAAAGGTGCCTATGCTGGTTAGTACCGTTGCAGGGTCATCTTTTACATTAAAATTTAAAGGTAATGCAGTTGGAATGGCCATAGTATCAGGCTCCGATGCCGGTATTGTTAGCTATTCAATTGATAATGGTGCCGAAAAACAACTTGATTTGTTTACACAATGGAGCAAATCTTTACATTTGCCCTGGTATGTTTTATTTGGGAGCAATTTAGCCGATACTGATCACGTATTAAAAGTTACTATCAGCACAGAAAAGAACCAAAATAGTAAAGGAACTGCCTGTAGAATAGTAAACTTTTTAATCAATTAACATCCCCCATCATGCTCAAACGCATCTTTATTTTCTCTCTTGTATTGCTTGTGTCATCTGTTAAAGGTTTCTCTTTTGATAGAAAAGGTAATGATCCTCAGGTTGTTAATATTCCTTACGGAGCGGAATCTGAAGTTGTATATAACCTAAGTTCAGGTACTTATGAAGTATTTGCAAACAAGAAAAAAATAATAGCTGATGCGTACGCCATTGTTAAAAATAAAGAGCAATCTATAAGCAGTAAGGATTATGAGCTGATTAAGTACTCGGAAACGGCTGTTAAAGACAAGTTCGGAGTTGGCAAAAAATACACCATAATTTTGACTAAAAGCGGTTTGCCACAGATGGAACAGGTGTTTTATGTTTATCCGGGTCACGATTACTTTTTTACTGAAGTTTCTTTAAAAGGCAGTAATGTTAAGAGTAATTATATGGCTCCGTTGATCTCTAACAGCGCAAGTATTCAGGCCAAAGGCGATAACCGAACGCTTTTTGTTCCTTTTGATAACGATACTTTTATCCGTTATAACGCAAAATCTATGGGTGCTGCTGTAGTAGAAAACACGAGTGCAGAAGTGGGCGCGGTGTATGAAAACCATAGCAGGAAAGGCTTAATAGTAGGCTCTGTAGAGCACTTGATTTGGAAAACAGGGGTGCTTACCAAAGGCGTTGGCGATGACCTATCTGAGCTGCGCATTTGGGGTGGATATACAGACGAGAAAGTGACCAGGGATAAAACAATCCATGGTTCTATTTCTGGCTCAGTGGTGAAGTCGCCAAAGGTATTTGTTGGTTATTTTGCTGATTGGAGAATCGGATTGGAAGCTTACGGCAAGGCAAACAGAATTGCAGAGCCTCCTTTTGTTTTTAACTGGACAAAGCCGGTTCCTTTTGGATGGAACAGCTGGGGCGTTATTCAGGAAAAATTGACCTATGAAAAGGCAGTAAAGAACGTTGATTTTTTTGCAAATGAGCTTCCAAAGTTTAGAAATGATGAAACTGCTTATATAGATCTTGATTCATTTTGGGACAATTTTACCGGCGGTATGCGTGGCGATTATAGCAAACTGAAAGAATTTGCTGATTACTGCAAGCAAAAAGGTTTACAGCCGGGTGTGTATTGGGCTCCGTTTACCGACTGGGGTTTTAAATCTGGCGGCGATAGGGAAGCTGAGGGCAGTAAGTATAAATTCAGTGAGATGTGGACTAAAGTTGGTGGCAATTATCATGATTTTGATGGTGCCAGAGCACTTGATCCTACACATCCGGGAACCAAGAAAAGAATCGATTATATTATTGATAAGCTTAAGGCTTGTGGTTTTAAAATGATCAAGATTGACTTTTTAGGCCATGCTGCTGCTGAGTCGGATGTTTTTTATGATAAGTCTGTTACCACAGGGATGCAGGCTTATAAAGCGGGTATGGAGTATCTTATCGATAGGATGGATGGGCAAATGCTTGTTTATGCTGCTATATCTCCCAACTTGGCTACAGGAAGATATGCCCACATTAAAAGGATTGCTTGTGATGCCTGGAAGACGATTAAGGATACTGAGTATACCTTAAATAGTGTTAATTACGGATGGTGGCAAACTTATGTTTACAATTTTGTAGATGCTGATCATATTGTATTTGCCGATGAGAAAGAGGGTGTGAACAGAGCAAGGTTAACATCGGGCTTAATTAGTGGAACATTGATACTGGGCGATGATTTTTCTTCTACAGGGGTATGGAATGAAACGGCTAAGAAATTGTTGCAGAATGAGGATTTATTGGCCATACCAAGATCAGGAGTTGCTTTTATGCCTGTAAATGGAAATACGGGTGAGCAATCTAACGAGTTGTTTGTTAGAAAGATAGGCAATAGCTTATATCTGGCAATTTTAAACTTTGATCGTAAAAAGAAGGTTTTTACGGTTCCATTGGATAGATTAGGTATTAAAAAGTCATCTTACAAGGCAAAAGAACTTTTCTCTGGTAAAGGTTTTGCAATTAATAAAACGCTTAAGTACGAGCTAAACGGGGCTGATGCTACAATTATCAAAATAGAATTACAATAGTTTAATAATTGATGTAAAGCACTATATTTAGCCTGAATACGTATAATAAGTAAGTAATTTGAACGCTCAGAGAATTATCCTTTTACTTGTATTTATTTGTACGCTCTCCAGCCAAGAATTAACAGCGCAAATAAAACGTACAATTAAAGGTAGTGTAAAAGACAGTACCAACCAGGGAATACCCGGATCCTACATTAGGGTAATTACAGGCAAAGATACGTTGACTGTAATTGCCGATAAGGAGGGGGATTTTTCTATTTCCAATATTTCAACTCAGAGTTCAGACCTGTTGGTCCGCAGTATTGGTTACAAGCCATATGCTTCAATCGTTACCTTTCTTGACAAACAAAAACAGGTTGACCTTGGCAATATTATACTCAAAACAGAGTCTAATATGCTTGATGAAGTGGTGATTAAAGGCAAAATCACCCCTATAAAGGTAATGAAAGATACCATTGAGTACAATACAGAAGCATTTGTGATAAGAGAAGGCGATTATGTAGAAGATCTGCTAAAGCAATTTCCGGGCATGGTGGTAAAGGACGATGGAAAGGTTACCTCAATGGGTAAGGAGCTTACCAGGCTTAGGGTAAATGGCAAGGATTTTTTTACCAGTAATGTTGCTGAGTTTATTAAAAAGTTGCCATCGAGCATATTTTCTCACGTTCAGGTAATTGATGACTATGGTGATGAAGCTAATTTTACAGGGATAAAAGTAGGGCAGCCTAGAAAGGTATTAAATCTGGTTACCAAACCGGGAAGAGATAAAGGAACATTTGCAAATGTAAGTACCAGCGCTGCAACAAGTAATAGTTACGGTTTAAACGGGAATGCTAATGTCTGGAAGGGGCGTAAGCAGATGAGTGGTGGTGGTTCTTTTAATAATACAAGTAATGATGCCCAGGTCAATAACAGTGCTAATGGCGCAGCGAGTTTTTCTGATAATATCGGCAAAAAACTTTATTTAAGATCTGGCTATAACATGGGTAATGGCACTTATGGTGGTACAAATTTTAACAATATTCAAAGCGCTAATAGTTTGGGAACTATAAATAGTGTTAATGAGGATAAGTTTAATTCGGGGAATGGTAATCATAATTTAAATTTAGGGCTTAACAGCGAGGAAACAGGTAAGTTTTTTGCTGGTAATTTAGATGCAGGGTTGTCAAACAATAATTCAGAGAATACTTCATCATCTTTGCAGACTGGAGTAATCCGTCAGGATTTATTTACCAGCAGCACTTCGAAACAGAATAGCCCAAATGTAAATATAAATGTGAGTCTGGGTTTGGGAGGTAAAGATAAAAAGGGGAGAGCATCACTTAATTTTTCTGGCCGGGCAGGTGGTAGTAAAGGGAATCAGGATATTCTTACTGATATCGATTATTATGATAAGGATACAAATGAAAAGGTTAAGGACTCCTTATTAAACCGGTTGGTTAAAACCAGAAATGGAGACAGGGCAATAAATGCAGGTTTTAACTATTCCAGGACATTGGGTAATCCGAAGGATACCATACAGAAAAGTATAGAGTTTTCTTATTCATTTAGTGTGAGTTCTAACAATAATGAATTAGAAACACGGGTTAAAGATATAAATGGTAAAATAAGCTTTATTGATTCCTTAAGTAATGTTTATACCTCAACGTTTATCAATCAGAACATTAGGGGAGGTTATAGGTATAATTCATCTAAGATTAACTATGGAATTGGTTTTACATTGCAACCAAGCATTTTGACGGGTAGTTATGAGGGCAGAACCGATAAGATTAATCAAAAGACATTCAATACATCTCCATCTGGAAACTTTAGCTATGTTATTTCTAAAACGCAATCGGTAAATATGAATTATAGCGGGAGTAGTAATGTGCCAAGGTTTGATCAGCTGCAGCCTGTGCCCGATACCAGGAACTTGCAGAATGTGATTATTGGTAATCCAGAATTGAAAACGTCATTCAACCATAATGCAAATGTTAGTTATAGCTTGTTTGGAATTACCAGCGGAAAGGCATTGCAGATTGGTGTAAATGCCAGTACCACACACAATGAGGTGGTAAGCAATACTATCCTGATTAAGGATACTTTAAATAGCTTAAAGCAGGAAACTCGGTATGTGAATGTGAATGGTAATTATAATATTAATAGCAATTATACGATCGGTTTACCTTTCGGCAACCGTAAGTATATGGTTTCAATAGGTGGAAATATAGGGCTCAATAATTCAGTAATTTTTACTGATAATGTGAAAAATAACAATAAGGGACTTAATTTCTTTCAGAATATAGGGGTGAATATGGAATTGAAATCGTTATCTGGCAGCGCTGGAGCTTCTTATTCTTATAGTGAAAACAATTATACCATTGCCAATTTTAAACCTCAAAATCTGGAAAGCTGGAACTTTAATATGAATCTGGTATTTAAAATCCGCAAATCATTTAATACCTCAATTGATGCTTCCAAGAATTTTACCAGTGGTTACACGTCTGGTGCTAATAATCCTTTCTTGATTAATGCAAGTGTTTTTAAGTCGTTTTTTAAGAACAATAGGGCGTCAGTAAATCTTAGAGCTTATGATCTGTTGAATCAGGGAAATAATTTGTTCAGGGCCGTGTCTGGTAATATGATAATTGAGAACAGGAGCAAGCAAATAACCAGATATTTTATGGCTACATTTTCAATGAACTTAGAGAACTTTCCTAAGTAACTAAAAAGGAGAGTTATAGCTCTCCTTCTAATTTTATGTATTCTTTTAAAAGCTGAATCTGATTAAGCGCCCTATTAAAGTTGTGTCCCTCATATTTTGCACCGTAATAGATGTCGTTTTGTAGGTAATCGGCTAAGAACCGGATTGCCTGCATGTAAATAATGAACTTACCTGAATAAGTAAAATACTGTTTTTCGGTTTCCGTTAATACATCTTTCATTTCTTCCATGTAGCCATCGTAGATAGCGGTATAGAATTCTTTTCTGATGCTGATTTTTGATAGATCTGTTTCTTCCTCGCTGGCTTCAGCTAGATAGGTTCTCATCATATCACCAACATCACTGATAAAGTAACCGGGCATTACGGTGTCAAGATCTATAACACATAAGCCATTGTTCTTTTTATCGAATAATACGTTGTTTATTTTGGTATCGTGGTGTATTACCCTTAATGGTATTTCGTTGTTAGCAACGATATTGATATAAGTATCAACAATTCCCTTGTGCTCTGTAATAAAGGTGATGCTGTCTTTAGCTTTTTCCAATCTTTCTTCAGATGCGTTTTTGCAGGCGATCTGGAACTGACTGTATCTTAATTTTAAGTTATGGAAATCCGGGATGGTAATTCCTAATTGTGTAGCATCAAATCCGGCAAGGATTCTGGAGAACTTACCAAATTGTTTTGCAGCCTCGTAAGCCTCTTCCTTATTGGTTAACGAATTAAGCGAGGTTGAACCCTCAATAAAAGGAAACAATCTAAAATAACCATTAGCGGTATCTAGAAGCGAATGCCCATTTAAATCGCTTACAGGCGAAACAAACAAATAGTTAGGATATTCGACATCTAAATATTGTTTAATCAATGAGATATTCCTGTCGATATCTTTAGGAATCTTAAATACCTCGTTATTTACTTTTTGTAATATATAGTTTTGGGTATCTGTAGTTACTTTCCAAGTATGGTTAATTAACCCATCGCCAAATAGTTTTACTGTAGCTTTATCAGAGTTGAGCCCATACAATGGTAAAATATTTTCGAACATGCGTTTAATAGAATTTTTGATTGTTTACCCAAACCTAACTAATTCAGTTTATTAAACTGGTGTGCAAACGGTTGCGCAAAATTACTTAGGGTCATTTACAACAAGAACTGACTCTACAACGACATTAAAGTAGGCTTGATCTGCTCCTGACTCGTTTTTAGGCTTGTTTATAAGGTCGATAAGAATATCGGCCGCTTTTTTCCCTTGTTTGTACGGGAATTGCTCAACTGAGGCTATAGGGGTATAGTCCATGTAGTTGATAATAGGCAGGTTTGCATAACTAACAAAATCAATTCCGTTTAAGTTAAGCGAACGGGTATATCTGATGGCAAAGAGTGCCACATAGTCGTTAAATGTTACTATGGCAGTAGGTTTTCTTCGGTGATTGAGCATGTTGTCCATCACTTCAATTGTTCCTGCTTCTGTTAGATCTGAGTTGATGATTAGCGTTGGATCAAATTTTAAACGATTTGATAGCATTGCCTTGATATATCCTTCTTTTCTTTCGTGACTGGCGACCAGTGTGTTAGGGCCATTTATCATGCCAATGGTACGGTGGCCTTTTTTTAATAGGAAATTGACAGCTTCGTATGTTCCGGTTTCTAAATTAGAGGCAACGTAATGTATATCTTTAATAGGAGGGATACGGTCAAAAAATACTACTGGGATGTTTAATCTTTTAAAGATCTCAAAATGCTCATAGGTACTTGTCGTTTTTGAAACAGAAACAAGCAACCCATCAACTCTTTGGGTTTTCATTTTTTCAACAAGAAGCTTTTCTCTTTCGGCATCGTCATGCGACTGAGCCAATAACACAGTATAATTTCTTTTGTAAGCGATATCTTCTATGCCACTTATAGCGGTTGAAAAGAATGATTCTGATAGTTCCGGTAAAATAACTCCAATGATAAAGGATTTTCCGTGTAAAAATTGGATTGCTTTTTGGTTGGGCTCATAGTTGAGCTCTGAAGCAAGTTTTTTAACACGCATTTTGGTGGTTAATCCAATGCTTGAATGATCGTTTAATGCTCTTGATACGGTTGATACCGAAATCTTGAGGATTTTAGCAATTTCTTTTATAGTTGTTGGTTTATCAGACATTAGGGCCAAATATTATAATAAACTTTGAATAACCTTACAATTTTAATAAAAAACTGTTTTATTAATTGATTTAGACCAATATACGCATAAATTCACGCAAACGTTTGCCTGTTAAATATTTAATATAACCACCGGTAAGTGATGGGTATATGTGGCTAAAACAGTAGCTAAACACGTAAAAGGTCCTTAATTTTTTAAAAAAGATTTAAAATTAAGAGTTTTTGAGAAATATGGCCCAATTATATAGTCGTGGCCGGATAATTTTTATTGGTTCCTTTTAAAAAAGCCGATAATGACAAAATATCAAACGTTTGCGTGTTTTTTTCCTGTTTTTGATTTAGTGATTGATGATATAGTCTATACCTTGTGTCATGATTCTCCAAGTTAGTTAAGGGAGATAAAATAAATTAGCTAACCAAAACGTAGAAAAGAACTAAATAAATTATGAACAGAAGAGAATTTGTTAGAAACTCAGGGCTAACTGCAGCAGCTGTTACTATTTTGCCAGAGAACCCATTGTTTGCCAGCTCAAAGGCAGATAAGGTTAAAATAGCAATAATTGGTGTAGGCTTACGTGGTCAAAATCACCTTGATTTACTATTAAAGAGAGATGATGTAGATTTAGTAGCCATTTGCGATGTGGAGCCAAGAATGCTTAACACGGCTAAGGCAATGATTGCAAAGAGTGGAAAACCAATGCCTAAGATTTTTACAGGTGATGATAATGCCTGGAAGAAAATGTTAGAAACCAAAGGATTGCAGTCGGTATTAATTGCTACTCCATGGGAATTACATAAGGAAATGATTATCACTTCTATTGAAGCGGGTATTAAATATGTAGCTACCGAGGTTATTTTGGGAATAACATTACAAGACCATTGGGATGTAGTTCATGCTGCTGAAAAAAACAATGCTCATGTAATGATGCTCGAAAACGTATGTTACAGAAGGGATGTTCTGGCAGCATTAAATATGGTTAGACAAGGCTTATTTGGCGAGATTCTTCATCTTCAAGGAGGTTATCAGCATGATTTACGCGAGGTTAAATTCAATGATGGGGTAAAACCTTACGGCGGTGGTGTTGAGTTTAATGAGAAAGGTTTCTCTGAAGCAAAATGGAGAACAAATCACTCTGTACATAGAAATGGAGATTTATATCCAACGCATGGTATTGGCCCAATTGCCAATTACATTGATATAAACCGTGGAAACAGATTTTTGAAGCTTAACTCTTTTGCTACCAAGTCCAGAGGTTTGCATAATTATATTGTAGAAAAGGGTGGGGCTGAGCATCCAAATGCGAAAGTAAATTTCCGTTTAGGTGATATTGTTACCACAACCATTGATTGTGCCAACGGTGAAACTTTAATTCTGCAGCACGATACCAACCTGCCTAGGCCATATTCATTGGGCTTTAGGGTTCAGGGTACAAAAGGTTTATGGATGGATGTAAACAAAGGTGTTTATGTTGAAGGTGTAAGTAAACCTCACCAATGGGATCCGGCAGATCAATGGTTAGATAAATATGATCATCCACTTTGGAAAAAATACGGAAACGATGCGCAAGGTGCAGGCCATGGTGGTATGGATTTCTTTGTGATCCACGCCTTTATTGAGTCTATTAAACGCAATACAGCTACTCCATTAGATGTTTATGATGCAGCAGCATGGAGCGCAATTACGCCTTTAAGCGAACAATCTATTGAGCTTGGAAACCAAACTGTAGATTTCCCTGATTTTACAAGTGGCAAATGGATGCATAGAAAGCGTGTTTTTGCTTTAAATGATGAATATTAATTTTAGTTAGAATTAGTAAATAGTTAGTGTTGGAAGTCTCTATAAGCAATTATAGGGGCTTTTTTTATTTTGAATATTTCAAAATCGAATTTTGTTAACATTAACTTAACATTGAAAACTCATCTTTGTATATGTTTTTAAATATTCTGGCTTTAGCCTTTCTAATCTTAGCTTTAATTGCAGCATTTAAAATGGATACCCCAGTACAAGGTGTATTGTTTATGGTGGCAATTGCTGCAGTTTGTGGTCTTTTGTATTTATTTATTTTATTTCCCGGATTTTCTGGTTTAGCAGTTGCTGTAATGTTGGCAGCTTTTATTTTCAGACAAAACAAAAGATAATTAGCTATCTGTTTAGTTATCAGTTTGTTTTATTTGCTTTAAGCGTTTTAGCAAGTGTTTTTTGCGTATAATACTGTACCCGATGATTTCAGCAGAGGAAATGTAACTCCATTATTTTATAAAATTTAATAACGAAAAATCTGGTCGAATAAATATTATAAAAATATTATATTAATATCATAATATTTTATTTAATAATTCTTAAATTTATTTCAATTAAAACTAGGGGGCGTTTTTAAAATTATTGATTATGAAAACATTAGGGGAGAAATTTAGAATTTTACGTCAGAAAAAGGGAGTCAACCAAAAAGCGATGGCCGACTTGTTAGAGATATCTATTCCGGCGTATTCAAAGCTTGAAACAAGTATCACAGATCCGAACTTCAGCAGAATTAATCAGATAGCTGAAGTACACAATTTAACTTTAAGGGAGTTACTGGATGTTGGAGAGGAAGGGGTTAATGAGCAAACGCAGTTGATAAAGCAGTTAAAAGAAAAGGTGAGCGAGCTTGAAAATGCAGTAATTAGGTTACAAAGTAAACTAATTGACTTGTATGACAAGGATGAACAAAAGAAATAAATCAACTAAGAATATCTTTAAACTTGTAAACAAGGATGTTGCTATCCTTTGTTTACAAGTTTAAGTAATGCAACGCACCGTTCGGTTAACCAGTTAAAATCTGTTGCATCCTGAGGGGCTTGAAATAGCTTGGAACCAAATCCTAAAGCAGTAACCCCCGCATTTAACCAGCTATCAATATTTTCTTTATTTACATCAACACCGCCGGTTGGCATAAATTTTAAGCCAGGAAACAATGGTTTTATAGCCTTTAAAAAGCCTGGGCCAAGCGTGTCGCCAGGAAAAAGCTTAACTAATGAAGCGCCAAGCTCTTCGGCAAAGTTGATTTCTGTAGGTGTCATACAGCCGGGCACCCAAAGCAGCCCATTTGAAAATGCTAGTTTAGCTATATCCTCTTTCACAATTGGACTAACTATAAAATCGGCACCAATACTAATGTACTGATCGGCCTGTGCTACAGTTTTTATGGTACCTATACCTAATTTAAGATCCGGAAAATGAGCATTTCTATATTCCAGCATGGCTTTGAAATTTTCAGGAGCATATTCGCCCCTGTTGGTAAACTCAAAAACCCTGATGCCTCCGGCGTAGCTGGCTTTAAGAACATTTATACAGGTGTCTTTATCTTCATGATAATAAACCGGGATAACAGGGTATTTGCCTATAATTTCTAATGTATTGGTTATTGCATTCATTTTTAATGTTTTTTAAAGAGTTCCATCACCAAAATCTCCTTTAACAAAGAGCTTTTGATAACCAGCATTTGTTGCCTTGTTGATGATTTCCTGTCCATCTTCATTGTTGGTTAGACCGTATATGAGCCCGGCCATAAAAGCATCTCCACTTCCAATTCTATCTACAACTTCATTAGTTTCGCGGATTGGGGAAATGTAATTGCTTTCTGGTGTATGATAGGTTCCGTAAAACAGGTTATGTTTTGGATTATCCATAAAACGGAAGGTATTGGCGATGTGTTTGCACTGAGGGAATAGTTTAAAAATTTCTTTAGCTGATGCTTCTGAGTGGGTAAAGTATTCCTGAGCTGTGGTTTGGCGGTTTAGATGGTCGCTAACACTTGTTCCCAGCATTTTATTGGCTGCCCAGATGTTACCCATTATTACATCGCAATACTGAATTAGTTCTGGCATTACCTCTATGGGTTGTTTGCCATAATCCCAAAGTCTATTTCTATAATTCAAATCGACCGAGATGGTTATGCCTTTTTTTCTTGCTGCAGCCAGGACTTCTTTACAAACAGCTGCCGTATTTTCGTTTAAAGCAGGGGTAAGGGCGGTCCAGTGAAACCAGGTGTATCCATCTAATACCTTTTCCCAATCTATCACCCCGGGTTTAATTGAGCTGAATGAAGAAAACTTTCTGTCGTACACTACCTGGCCGCTGGTTAATCCATTAGCTGATAGTAAAAAGTATAGGCCAAGTCTGTTACCTTCCAGGATGGTTTTAGAAGTATTGACTCCTAATTCCGAAAGGTATTGCAAAGCATTTGTTGTTAGTGCATTGTCGGGCGCACAAGTTAAATAAGAGACCGGTAATTTCCATTGACCTAAGGAGGCCGAAACATTTGCTTCGGAGCCTCCTGGAAATAAAGCAACGGTATGATTTTTAGAAATAAATTGATCTTCTGTGGAACTGAACCTTAAAAGCAGTTCGCCAAATACCAATATGTTTTCTTTATTCTGCATAGTTTTAGTTATTCAATATACAATTATACAGGTTAACCAGTTAAAAATATCAGGGTGGTTAATATATAAAAACGCAAACGATTTCGTGAATTTTAATGTTTGCTTTGAGTAGATGCTCTTGCTTTAATATAGGTTTCGAGCATTACGGTTTCGTACTCAGGATCCTGATCTTTTCTTTCTATTAAGGAAATTAGTTTTTTTGCAGCTAATTGTCCCATTTCAAAAGCAGGCTGGTGTACTGTGCTTAAAGCCGGGCTTAATGCTTCGGCGAGATCTGTGTTGGTAAATCCAATTAAAGCGATATCATCAGGAATGTGATAACCAAGTTTGTTGAGCAGGGTAAGGCATCTGGTGCTGATCTGATCGGTAGCGGTAAAAATGGCATCTGGCTTATCAGATAGATTCATGAAATATAGAATTGCTTCTTCAAGATCTGAATTTAGCTTCTGAGTATCGGAATAATCGCAAGACCTTAGCAATTCTGGTCGGTAGGCAATGTTGCTGTCTTTTAATGCTTGTTTATAGCCATTTAGGCGTTCGGTAGCTATACTTAGGGTGGTATTGGTATTTAGGTGGGCTATATTTTTATAGCCGCTCTTTATGAGGTGCATTGTGGCATCGTAGGCGCCTTGAAAATTATCGGCCCCAACTTTATGCGTATTTATCTGATCGCTAAGCCTATCAAAAAGAACAATAGGTAAGCCAGCTTCCTGTAAAGAGCGTAAGTAACTGAAATCAACGGTTTCGCAAGCAGGGGAGATCAATATACCATCGACCCCTCCGGAGTAGAGTAATTCAATACATGCAGCTTCTTGCTTTTCAGATTCTTTGCTCTGCATGATAATGATCTGGTAAGAATTATCTGAGCTAACAGTATCGATACCATCCAACATCTGTGCAATTACATTGTTATCTAATGAACATACTACTACGCCAATAGATCTGCTTTTTCCTTCCTTAAGTCCTTTGGCTAAACGATTTGGCGAATAGTGATGCTTTTGAGCATATTCCAATACCTTTTGTTTGGTATCTATACTAATCTCATAACTGTCGTTTAAAGACTTAGATATTGTAGAAATAGATAAATTGAGCGCTTTTGCAATGTCTTTTAAGGTAACGCTATTGTTCATGCTGATCTCTATTTGGTGCAAGGGCGAATTTGCAATTATTATAGTTCAATAAGGTAAAGATACTTTTTTTTATTTTTTTTAAGCCCTTAATTCGTATTTGACAAATGGATTACACTTATAATAATAACTGTTTATACATTTGCTTAACGGTGTTAAATTATTTACACACCAATATAAATAATACGATGGGAAGTAAAGAGCGCATAGCAAGACTAAAAGAGGAGACACGACTCAATATCCTTGATGCTGCCTTAGACATAGTGAAGGATGAGGGATGGCAGGCTTTAAGTATGAGAAAGATTGCAGATAAGATTGAGTACACTGCCCCAATTATTTATGAATACTTTGCTAATAAAGAAGGAATATTACTTGAACTGACCCGTAAAGGATACATTATCCTGGCAGGGGAGGTTAGAACAGCAAGAGATAAACACGATACGCCTGAGAGTCAGTTAGAGGCAATGTGGGTTGCGTACTGGAATTTTGCATTCAAGTATAAAGAGCTTTACCAACTGATGTATGGTGTAGATATGAACTGTTGTGAGCTGAAGAAAAAGATGCCGGAGGCAGAGCTTTCTGATGATCTGATCTATGATGTAATAGAAAAGGTGATCACATTAAAGAATCCGTCTGAGGATTTTGTTTGCAGAAAGTTCTATACTTTCTGGTCTATTATTCACGGTTTAATTTCTATTAACCTTGTAAACAAGGGCCGTGATGCAGAGATGAATCAGCGTATTCTAAAGGATGCCATCAGAGGAATCATAAAATATATAAACGAATAATACCCAATACCAATAAACTCAAAGGCTAAATAGCCTCAATTTTTTAACAATTACTTAACGCTGTTAAACGGCTTACAACCGTTATACGCCAAACCTTTTAATCTATCATGTTATGAAATACTACCTCCCTAATTCACAATTATTTAACACTGTTAAACAATCTTACGTTATGAAATCAATACTTATATTTTCCGCTATGTTTTTATTGGCCTGTTCCAATAAAGCCCCGCAGGCAGTAGCACCTGCACCGCCTGCTTTACCTGTTGCCAGTGTTGTTTCTGGCACAGAAACAACTTACCAAGAGTACCCTGCATCTATCGAAGGATCTGTTAATGTTGAAGTTAGACCACAAGTTAGTGGCACCTTAGAAAAAGTATATGTTGACGAAGGTGCTTTTGTAAAAGCTGGTCAGCCTATCTTTAAAATAAATGAACAGCCGTACAGAGCCTCGCTAAACAATGCCCTTGCAGCTCAGCATTCAGCTGAAGCAAGTTTAATAAATGCCCAGTTAGAAGTTGAGCGTTTAACGCCGTTAGTACAAAACAAAGTAATCTCTGATTTTCAATTGAAATCTGCTAAAGCTACTGCACTTGTTGCTAAAGCGAACATTGAGCAAGCAAAAGCAAATGTTTCTACCGCTTCTATAAACTTGGGATATACCTTAATTAAGGCACCTGTTAGCGGTTATATTGGCAGATTAGTTAAAAAACAAGGAAGTCTTGTTGGTCCTACAGATGTAGATGCCTTAACTCAATTGTCGGATGTGCATGATGTTCATGTTTATTTCGCCCTTGGCGAAAAAGACTTTGTAAACTTCAAAGATCAATACCCTGGTCAAACCTTAAATGATAAGCTTAAGCAACTTCCTGCAGTAGCATTAATTTTAGCTGATGATAGCGAATACGGCACAAAAGGACGAGTTGACGTGATTGACGGTCAGTTTGATAAAAACACCGGAGCAATTACTGTTAGAGCAAAGTTTGCTAACCCTCAGGGCTTATTGAGGTCGGGAAATACAGGTAGAATTCGCCTGAGCCTGCAACATACTAATACCCTTGTAGTTCCTCAATCGGCAACTATAGAGGTGCAGGATAAAATCTTTGTATTTGCACTTGCTGATAGCAATAAGGTTAAAAAACAAGCCATCAGCGTAATCGGTAAAACAGGTACTAATTATCTGGTAAAAGACGGTGTTAAAGCCGGCGATCAGATTGTGTTAAGCGGACTTGACCGCTTACAAGAAGGTGCAGTGATTGCACCACAAAAAGCAACCGATAAAGTTGCTAAAAACTAATTACCCAATTAAACATTAACTGTCATGTTCAAAATTTTTATACAAAGGCCCGTATTAGCTACAGTAATCTCCATATTATTGGTGATACTGGGTGTGCTAAGCCTTACCAAATTGCCGTTACAGCAGTTTCCAGACATTGCGCCACCATCAGTACTGGTAACTGCTAACTACCCCGGCGCCAATGCCGAAACCGTATTGCGTTCGGTTGCACCATCGCTAGAAGAGTCTATCAACGGTGTTGAAAATATGAGCTACATGAGCTCAACAGCTAGTAATGATGGTACATTGGCTATCACTGTTTACTTTAAGCTTGGAACGGATCCGGATCAGGCTGCTGTAAACGTACAAAATCGTGTGGCACAGGCAACAAGTCAGCTGCCAACTGAGGTTGTACAGCAAGGTATCATTACTGCCAAACAACAAAATAGCTTTATCATGGCTATTGGTATGTATACCGAAGATGAATCTAAATACGATCAGACATTTGTAGCCAACTATGCACAAATCAATATTATTCCTGAGATCAAAAGGATTCCGGGTGTTGGTTCGGCAAGTATATTTGGCGGAGTAAAGGATTACTCTATGCGTATCTGGCTTAATCCTACTCAAATGGCTACTTACCATATTACTCCTAATGAGGTAATGGCTGCAATACAAGATAAAAGTTTGGAAGCAGCACCAGGTCGTTTTGGTGAAAGAAGTAATGAGGTTTTTGAGTATGTTATTAAATATAAAGGCAAGCTTACAAAACCTGAGGAATATGAAAACATTGCTATCCGCGCAAATGAAGATGGTTCTACACTTCGCTTAAAAGATGTAGGAAGAGTAGAGTTTGGTGCATATTCATACAACAGTTTAACCCGCTTAAACGGTAAAAAAGGAGTTGTTCTGGGTATTATCCAATTAGCAGGTTCAAATGCTAATGAGATCCAGATTCAGATAAACAAATTAATGGAAAAAGCTGCTAAAGATTTTCCAAAAGGTGTTAAACACAATATTTTTTACAGTACAAAAGTTGCACTGGATCAATCAATTGAACAGGTACAGCATACACTTATTGAAGCGTTCATTTTGGTGTTTATCGTTGTGTTTATCTTCCTTCAGGACTTTAGATCAACGTTGATTCCTGCTATTGCGGTTCCAGTAGCTATTTTGGGAACCTTCTTCTTTATGCAGCTGTTTGGGTTCTCCATTAACTTATTAACGCTGTTCGCTCTTGTACTGGCTATTGGTATTGTGGTGGATGATGCCATTGTGGTCGTCGAGGCTGTCCATGCCAAGATGGAGCATAAGCGCATCGGTGCTAAACAGGCCACAGCCGAAGCGATGCACGAAATTAGTGGTGCCATTATATCAATTACATTGGTGATGTCGGCTGTGTTTTTACCTGTAGGTTTCCTTGAAGGTTCAACAGGGGTATTTTACAGACAATTTGCCTTTACAATGGCTACCGCGATTATTATATCAGCTATCAACGCCTTAACATTGAGTCCGGCATTGGCTGCATTGTTCTTGAAAGATAATCATGCAGATCATCCTGATGAGCCCAAAAAAGGATTTAAAGAAAAATTCTTTGCCGGGTTTAACAGAAGCTTTAATGCTATGACAGACAGGTATGTAGGCGGTTTGAAATTCCTGATCAAAAATAAAGCAGTTAGTATTATTGGTTTGGCCATTATTATTTTGGCTACCGTATGGATGGTACAAAGAACACCTACCGGGTTCATTCCAACAGAGGATCAGGGGTTTGTGGCTATTGCCGTAAATACGCCTTCTGGGACTTCGTTAGATGGTACTTCTAAAGTAATGAAACAGGCTGAGGCTGAATTGGGTGCTTTAGATGCATCAAGATTTGTTACCTCTATTACAGGTTTTAACTTGCTTACTTCATCAACAAGTCCATCTTCGGCAGTTGTGTTTGTGTTGTTAAAACCAACTAAAGAGAGAGGCAAGGTGCAAGATATTAATGAAATTATGAACGTGATAAGAGGTAAATTAGGTGCCATAAGTGGCGGTAGTTTCTTCGTATTTAGTTTCCCTACAGTTCCTGGTTTTAGTAACGTGGAGGCATTGGATCTTGTACTACAAGATAAAACAGGTGGTAAGCTTGATAAATTCAGTGGTATAGCCAACGGTTTTATTGGTGAATTAATGAAACGTAAAGAAATTGCCGTTGCATTTACCACTTTTAAAGCAGATTATCCTCAATTACAACTCGAAGTAAACGACGAGAAAGCAAATCAGCTGGGTGTGAATGTTCGTGATATTTTGCAAACTATGCAAGCTTATTTTGGTAGTGCCCAGGCGTCAGATTTTAACCGCTTTGGTAAGTATTACCGTGTGTTGGTTCAGGCTGACATTGCTGATAGGGCAGACCCGACTGCTATAGACAGAGTTTTTGTTAAAAATAAAACAGGAGAGATGGTGCCAATAAAAACGTTGGTTAAATTAACCCGTGTTTATGGCTCAGAAACTGCATCACGTTATAACTTGTTTAACTCTATTCAGGTGAACGCCATCCCTAAACCAGGATTTAGTTCTGGTGATGCGATCAATGCAATACAAGAGGTAGCTAAAGAACAATTACCTGCCGGATATGGATTTGAGTTCTCTGGACAAACCAGAGAAGAGATTTCATCAAACGGGCAATCGACAGTTGTATTTATACTTTGTTTAGTGTTCGTATATTTCTTGTTGGCAGCGCAGTATGAAAGCTATATTTTACCATTAGCAGTAATACTGTCTATTCCTACCGGAGTATTGGGTGTGTTTGTTGTAATAGGTTTAACCGGTATAGAAAATAACATCTATGTACAGGTAGCGCTGATCATGCTCATTGGTTTGCTCGCCAAGAATGCCATTTTGATTGTGGAGTTTGCGGTACAGCGAAGAAAGGCAGGTCTTACTTTGGTAAGTGCGGCAATAGAGGCAGCAAAACTAAGGTTACGTCCTATTCTAATGACTTCGTTAGCTTTCGTTGTAGGTTTGTTCCCAATGAGTATTGCAACAGGGCCATCGGCACAAGGTAACCACTCTATAAGTATTGGTGCTGCAGGAGGGATGCTTTCAGGAGTTATTCTTGGATTGTTCCTTATTCCGGTTCTATTTGTGATTTTCCAGCATCTGCAGGAAAAGGTATCAAGTAAACCAGCTGTGCTTACTGACGCTCAGGATGCAAATGGTGTTAAGGTAAAACCAGAATCAGAAATCATCTATTCGTAAGGTAAATAACAAATTTTAAAAAATAGATACTAATGAAAAAGTATATAAATACACTGGCCCCACTCTTAGTTTTAGTAGTGCTGGCCGGATGTAAAGTTTCTAAAGATGTAGCCATACCGAAAGCTGCAATTCCTGAGAATTTTAGGAATGCCAGTAGTAGCGATACCACTAGTATTGGCAATGTGTCTGTAAAGAATTTCTTTACAGAAGAGGGAGTACAACGATTGATAGACACTGCATTATTAAGGAATTACGATATGCAGATCGCTTTGAAAAATATTGAATCGGCAGAGGTGCTGTTTAAACAATCAAAGCTTGGCAATATCCCGGAATTAACGTTACAGGTTACTGCTAATGCTAATCGTCCATCTAATAATAGTTTGAATGGATTAAGCGCCGGTCAGTTTTTGAAAACCAAGGTTATTCAAGATTATAATGCAAACGTGGGTTTGGCATGGGAAGCCGATATCTGGGGTAAAATAAAAGGCCAGAAACAAGCTGCCCTTGCAACATATCTTCAAACATCAGAAGCAAGGAAAGCTATCCAAACTAGGGTAGTGGCTAACGTTGCTCAAGGTTATTACAGGTTACTAATGATGGATGCTCAGATGGCTGTGGCTAAAAAGAATCTTTTGTTAAACGATAGTACATTGCGCATTATACATATGCAGTTTGATGCCGGACAGGTAACTTCTTTGGCTATACAACAAGCAGAAGCTCAGCAACTGGTAGCTGCACAATTGATTCCGGAACTGGAACAAAATATCACCATTCAGGAAAATGCATTGCGCATTTTGACTGGTCAGTTGCCTGGTGCTGTTGAGCGTTTGGCAAGTTTAGAAAAGACAAATATTCCTTCGCAACTCTCATCAGGTGTACCTTCTTCAATGGTTAGCAGAAGACCTGACGTAAAAAGTGCCGAATTGTCTTTAAACATTGCTAATGCAAAGGTTGGGATTGCTAAAGCAAGCATGTATCCATCTTTAAGCATCACTGCAAGTGGAGGTTTGAACTCGTTTAAAGCTAGTAACTGGTTTAATATTCCTGCATCATTATTTGGTGTAGTTGGAGGTGGACTTACTCAACCTATATTTCAACGCAGACAATTGAAAAGCCAGTACGAACTTGCTAAAATAGATCGCGAAAAAGTAGTGCTTGAGTTTAGACAATCTGTACTTAATGCTGTAGGTGAAGTGTCTGATGAATTGGTTAAACTAGAAAAACTAAAACTTCAGTATGATATTTCTTCTAAAAGAGTAACTACTTTACAAGAGGCAGTAAAAAATGCGAATCTATTGTTTAGAAATGGAATGGCTACCTATTTAGAGGTAATTACTGCTCAAAGTAACTCGTTGCAAAGTGAACTTGAATTGGCAGCGATAAAAACTGCGCAATTGAATGCTTCGGTTGAGCTGTATCGTTCGCTTGGTGGAGGAATATAAGACTATCGTAATTATATAACACCCGTCATCTCGACGACAGGAGAGGTCTCTTGAACTAGCAGGAACAAGAGGTCTCTCGGTACTCGGGATGACGGGTGTTTTAATTTAAAGCTATGATGTTATTCCCTTAAATAGTCAACGTAGAATCCTGATAGCTGGTTGAATCTTTCTGATTAAAATTATTGGCAAAGGCAGCAGCCATATGCTCATCCAGATATATTGACGTATATCTCTGATCGGTAACATTTATAAATAATACGGTTTTTCCTTCAATAGTATTGATCACCAAATCCGACAGCTCGCTAGGTACTGCAGGGCAACCCTGACTGCGTCCAAGCCTTCCTAAAGCATTGATAGTTCCCTGACTAACATAATCTGCTCCATGTACTACAATAGATCTTCTGCGGGCATTGGAGTTGAAACCTTCATCCATACCATCCAGGCGTAGTGAACGACCATGTTGTCCACGATAGATCTCTGCAGTAAGGTAAAAGCCTATACTACTTTGAAAAGAATCATTAGAGTTTGAAAAGCGGGTGGCTTTATCAGCTCCACTACGTTGCCCGTGAGCTACCCAGGTATTCAAAATTAGTTTCTTTTTATTAAGGTCAATGATCCAAAGTCTTTTTTCAGTACTGTTTTTATCAAAATCAGCTATTGAAAGGATAGACTTATCCTCCGAAACTTGTCCGGATTTTTTTAGATTATAGAAACCAGTAAGTGCTTTTTCAAACACAGAACGACTTAAACCTGTGTATTCGAGGTTTATTTCATTATAAATAGTGTTTACGTGATTGTCGTATAAACTGTCTTCAGTTATTTTTTCAACAATTACCGGCGTTGATGGTTCCCTATGTGTCCCATTAAAAATTGATAAAGAAAGGCTGAGCGTTAACATCGATACTCCCCCCAAAATGCATTTCGTCATAAACTTTAACTCTCGTGTTATTATTAAATAATGCGCTAATTTGTTAGTGTTTTTTCAAATACAGTCCTTTAGATATTTCAAACATACTAAAAATATATTTGGTTTAACGTATTGAAAATGATTCTATTACCCTTGTGTGACTTAATAATTCAACCAAAATCAATCCTCAAATTCATACATTTGCCAATATTTAGCCCGTATAAAAAGCATAAAATGATCGACTTTGATTTTACTGCAAACCATGTTTTAGAAGATGAAATCGCGCTCCTTAGACCTTTAAAGGAAGGTGATATAGAATGTTTACTCCAATTTGCTCATCAGCCTGATATATGGAGCTTTGCTACACAAAAAGGGGATACTGAAGAAGATCTAAAAAAATATCTGCTATTGGCTATTGAGGGAAGAAAAGCTAAAAAGGAATACCCATTTGTTATTATTGACAAAAGAACAAATGCTTACGCCGGATCATCGAGATTTTATGATATAAAGCTTAATCAGCATAATCTGAATCTGGGCTATACCTGGTACGGGCAACAATTTCATGGGACAGGGTTAAACAAACACTGTAAGTATTTGCTGTTTGATTTTGCTTTTAATAATGGCTTTGAACGGGTAGAATTTGCTGCAGATACAACTAACGTAAGAAGCGTGGCTGCTATGAAGAGTGTTGGGTGTACTGAGGAAGGTATTTTAAGAAGTAGTGTTATCCGTTTAGACGGAAGCAGAAGAGACACGATTGTTTTAAGCATGTTAAAAAAAGAATGGGAACACACATTAAGACAAAAACTTGAAGATAAATTATGATACAAAGCAACCTATTTCAGATAGAAAACGAAACCCCATGGGAGGATTTGGGTAATGGAATTAAAAGACAGGTTTTTGGATATGATGACCGGATTATGCTTGTAAAAGCGAAATTTGAAGTGGGTGCTGTAGGCGATCTGCATGAGCATCATCATACTCAGGTAACTTATGTAGATAGCGGCGCTTTTGAGATGACCATTGGTGAGGAAGTGCGTATCATAAGAAAAGGAGATGGTTATTACGTGCCACCACATGTAATTCATGGTTGTGTTTGTTTGGAGGCAGGAATGCTAATTGATGCGTTTACACCTCATCGGGAAGATTTTCTTTAAAAATATTTTTTGAGGCGCGTGGGGGTAAACGTTACTTCTGTTGTCATACTTTCAAATCACAAATAATTAAAAAATTATTCTAACACAGAAAGTATGAAAACAAACAAGTTCTATTTAATGATTGCAATAATCATGGTAAGCATTGGTTCGGTAAAAGCGCAGCAATCAGGAGTTAATTTTGGGTTGAAAGCAGGTATCAATTATGCAACGCTTCCAACGAGTTTCAAAGAAGTAAAAGAAAAGGAAGGTAAAGCCGGTTATAATATTGGTGTTTTTGCTAGGGTTGGAGATGCTTTGTATTTTCAACCTGAGGTAAATTACACTGCATTTAAAAGTGAGTATACTTACAATTCTAAAGTTTACAGTCCTAAATTTAAACAGGTTAATATTCCTTTGATGGTTGGTTATAAGCTTATCAATACGGAAGCATTGAATTTTAGAATTTCTGCTGGACCGGATTTAAGCTATTCTTTAAACAAAGCTGCAGGGCCAACCGAGTTTGATTATAAGAAGTTTACTGCCGGCGGTGTAGTAAATGCCGGTGTTGATATAGGTAGCTTGACTATTGATGCCAGATATAGCAGAGGGTTGACAAAGATTAATAAAGGTCTTGATGAAAAAACCGGGATATTTAACCTTTCAGTAGGATTTAAGATATTTTAAAAAGGTAGGGTCGTCATTCTGAAATAAATTCAGGATGACGACTCTTCCATTAAAAATTAGTATTAACTATTAACTGACTTCGGGTTGCATCAACAAAATCCATTGGAATAATGCCATACTTTCCATGCGTATTATTTGTAAAGAAGGTATTGATTTTAGGATTTACCGAGTTAGATACGGTAGTTATGCTCGGGATACCAAATATAAGTGCTTTATAACCGCTGCTATAATTCAGATACAACCTATTCGAAGTATCATTATGTGCCTCATTTAAAAGCGTTTCAATGTTCGACCATTTGGTATTTACATCGCTTACATTATAATAATCTTGTATTTTAAGGTTCGCTGCTGAATTGTTAATACTAAAAGTGGTGTTGTCTGCCCAGTTGGTAGCATCGATACCCTTTGTGGTACCAGCTCCAAATCTTCTTAGTAGCTTTATTTTACCACGAACAGCTCCTAAAGTAGGAACACCATCGCCCAAATCCCATTTCGAAGGATTTTGGTTTACATAAGAATCAAAGGTCTGTTCAAAACTTCTGGTATTATTACTAGGATCATATTCTTCTTTTACACTCATAATAATGGTTTCAGTTGGATTACTATTCAGGAAACCGATACACGCATTCAGCACATCATTAAAGTTTAAGTTTTGATAGATCGAACCGTGATGGATAGCAAACGCATCGCCAATGTGTCTGCATCTGATATCTAGATACCTGACTCCGGCCGTTAACTGATCTGCAATGCTTAGATTCTGACATTTAGCCGTGCCGCCAACTGGTTCAGTTCTTGCTCCGGAATCATGTGTTCCGGGGATAGAGAGCTGGGCTACATTGGTTGCATCTGGCAGGGAACCCATCCAATTGCTCATGGTGTAAGTTAATAAGAGTGAAGGGGCTACCGATGTTTCCTGTGTGGCTTTAGATTGTAATCTTTCTTGTTCCTGCTTTTTGCACGAAGTGAACGCAAGGATTCCCGCAACAATTAGGGGAAATTGAAGTTTAAAATTGTTCATACTTAGGGATTAATTTGGTTAATTGATTAATCACAATATAAGAAAAAATCAGATTGAGAAAAAGGCATAAAATTATTTGTTAAATTAAAAGATTTACACGTATTTGTATAAACAATTAGGTATATCAATTTTAACTATATGCGCTCTAAACTTTTGCTTGCGGTAGTGCTCGTAATGAGCTGTATTTCTGTTTTTTCGCAACAGAAGCTAGCGGAAAATATGTATTTCAGAAAGCTGCCGAACGGGCTTGAAATATTAGTAGTTGTAGACAATACTGTTCCCCTTGCTACGATTGAAATGGCATGCAGAAATGGGTCATTTACAGAGTCTGATGATTACAATGGATTAAGCCACCTTTATGAACACCTCTTCTTTAAAGCGAATAAAGATTATCCAAATTTTGAGAGCTTCAATAAGAGAAGTAATGAATTGGAAATTACTTCAAATGCCAACACAAGAGAAGAGGTTGTAAATTATTATTTTACCCTTCCTTCGGCAAATTTAAAACCTGGTTTAAAATTCATGAATTCTGCCATTCGCTATCCTATATTTATTAAGGAAGATATGGCAATGGAAAATGAAATTGTAAATGCTGAGTTTACCAGGCAAGAGTCGAGTCCGCTTTATCCATTGATTGATGCCGACAAGAAACATATGTGGGGAGAGAATTATTCGAGAAAGAACGTGATTGGAAATCATGATGTGATTTTATCGGCCACGCCATCAAAAATGGATTCTATAAAGAATAAGTATTACTGGCCAAACAATTCTGTATTGGTAATTGCAGGCGATGTAAAGGTAGACGAGGCTTTTAACAGTGCTGAAGACATATTTGGAAGCTGGAAAGCATCGCCTTTTGATCCTTTTAAAAAGTGGCCCATTCCGGAATTCAAACCACTTGCTAAAAATGATTATTATATCATAGAATCAACCAAGATGCCTGTTCCATATATGCTTTTTAGTTGGCATGGACCAGACACACGCAATGATATACCAGGTACTTATGCTGCAGATGTATTTTCATTTATTGTAAACCAAAATGGATCAAAGTTGAAGAAAGCTTTAATCAATTCGGGGCTAGCGCAAGAAGCAAGTGTAAATTATTATACTCAGAAATATACAGGTCCTATTAGCTTTATGGTAAGTCCAAATCCTGCGAAAATTAAAGAATGCTACGAGGAGGTGCTAAAACAGATTGCTTTGTGGGATGAAGAGGATTATCTTTCGGAGGTTCAAATAGAACGTGCAAAACGATTACTTTCTATATCTCAGGTTGAACGTAGGGAAGTAACTTCAGATTATGCTCATTTGCTTTCTTTCTGGTGGGCATCGGCTTCGGTTGATTATTATACTCATTATGAAGAAAACCTGAATAAGATAACTAGGGCAGATTTACTTAATTACGTTAGGAAATACATTAAAGGTAAACCCTTTTGTGCCGGAATGATTATCAATAAAAGCAGTGTTGACGCTGTAAAACCTCAAGAATTCTTCAAATAAAATATTTAAACTGATGAAACCATATATATTAGCCTTCATTTTTATTTTATTCCTTTTTTCGGCTAAATCCCAGACCAAGGCTGTGTCGTTTGATGTGAATGGCTTAAAAGTAATTTTAAGGCCCACTCAAAAAGAAACCATAAGCATGAGCATGTATTTTAGAGGAGGGGTGATGAATTACAAACCTGAGCAGGCAGGAATAGAGAACCTTGCTTTGGCTGCTGCTGCATCTTGTGGTACAAAAAATTATAGTGTTGATGATTACAAGGAATTGGCAGATGAATATGGAATAAATATAGGAGGTTCTTCTGAAACTGATTATGGAACGATTAGTATGGACTGTATTTCAAAGTATTTTGAACAAGGTTGGAGGTTGTTCTCAGATGCTGTAGCGAATCCGATTTTTGATAAAACGGAATTCCAGTCTACCAAAGAAAAAATAATTTCTGGTATTTATCAGCTTCATGCATCTCCTGAATCACGGATTGAACAGATGTCTATGCAGGCCATATTTAATGGTAGTCAATACAGCACTGAGCCAAAGGGTAAAGATTTAACTGTTAATGGATTTACAGCCGATAGTGTTTCTAATTATTACCATAATCAGCTTTTAAATAGAAGCAAAATGTTTTTAGTTGTTGCAGGTAAAATAACGAAAGAAGCACTTGAAAAAAAGATCAGGGAGTCCTTTAAAGGGATTGCTGCTAAACCTTTTATACCAGACGTTCCTATCCAAACAATAATTGAAGGAGAACATTTGGTTATAGAACAGAGAGAGTTGGCTACAAATTATATAAGCTGTGTAATGAATGCTCCGGTGATGAGCAGCCCCGATTATGCTCCTTTTATGCTTGCTATAAATGCTTTAAGCGGAAATTTACATTATGAGCTGCGTGTAAAACAAGGCCTGTCTTACGCACCGGGTGCTACTATTAAAATGCAACAGATGCCGTACACATCTATGTATGTGAGTACAACACAACCAAAAAAATCTTTTCAGGCAATGGTAGCAGTTTATAATAGTATTAGAAGTGGTCGCTACAGTCAATCGTTTCTTGATGGAATTAAAAAAGACCATCGTTTACGGTATTACAGGCATCAGGAAAGCTCAAGCTCTATTGTTGACGATCTTGGAGAAGCTGAGGTGCTGGGAGGATATAAGATGGAAGAAGACATGCTGGATAACATCAATAAAGTAACCCTTGAAGATATAGGTAAAGCATTTGCGAAATATGCAAAAGGTGCAATATGGCTATATCTGGGCGACGAACAATTGGGTAAGCAGGCCTTTCAATAGGTTTTAGCTACGGTTTTCCCAAGATACCAACAGATCCAGCTAAAGAATGGTGCAGCTATAACGTCAGCTGTATAATGTACATGCTGAACAAGCAGAAGTCCCCCAACAATTACCGTAGCAATAAAAGATATGAGCTTATCTCTTTTGCTTTGCATGCACAAACCACCTATAATTAAAGTAGCAGTATGGCCTGAAAAGAAAAGGTCTTTGGTGATTACATTTGATCTGTAAAAAAGAATAGAACATGGGTCTGCCAATTCAATGATGCCGGTAGGAGCGTTAAGCGGTACTAATGTAATAGATAAAATGCGGGCAATGCATAAGAATATGAATGTCCATAATGCTGTTAGGCAAATAGAAGTGTTTCTGGACATCCGTACCAGAAACAGGATAATTATTGCATAAAGTATAATAAATATATACAGTGAAACATCAATGGCTGGTATTTTTTTCAATAACCAATCATTTAATACCGTACCTTCTCTTGATTCTATATGGTGAAAAAACTGTGGAATAAACAATAATATTCCGATAAGTATAATTGTTCCTAGTATAAGTTTGAGCCTAAATGGTGGATATTCCCATGCAATTTGCCAGGAGAATTGTCTAGAATGCATTATTTAATCTAAGTTTTGTTTATTTCTAATCGTAAAAAAGTATGTCTCAATTACCCCCTAATATTGTCGTACACTGCCTCTCTAATAGTTAGATTATAGCAGTAAGTTCGTAGTGTTAAACATACTCAGTAAAAGTCAGAATTTATATTCTGATTACACTAAATTAACATTAAAAAATTAAAATGTAAATATCATGGAAATCAAAACAACTAGTGAAAGAATGTATGCTCTTCTTGTATTATTTGATATGCATACCAGTTTTTATTCGAAAGCCATTTTGGGAATCACCACAAGGGACGCACATAACAGATTGAATACTAAAGCTAATCACGTTTCGTGGCTTGCTGGAAGCCTTGTTGAGCAGCGCTATTATTTGGCAAATATGTTGGGTATTTCAGGTAATCAGACTGCCCATAAATTATTTGAAAATCATCAGGGAATAATTGAAAATGCTACCTACCCACCATTAAGTGAGTTTAATGAAGATTGGGATAAGATAAGTCCACTATTAAGAGATGCATTAATAAAAGTTACTGATGAAAAACTTAACGAGGAGATTGATATGGGATTTGAAAAGATGACTGCTTATGAGCTGATCGCATTCATTATTTATCGTGAAGCAAATTGTATTGGTCAGATCGCATTATGGCGTAGGCTATTAGGCTATGAGGCAATTAAATACGACTAAATAAAATATTATAAATTGAGTAAATTCATATTCCAAAATCAAACTATAAACTAAAAACTAAAAACTATGAAAATTGCAGTTATTATTGTCCGTACTTTAATAGGGTTATTACTTTTATTTGCCTCAGTATCCTATTTTTTTAATCTTGTACCACAACCCGAGCTTAAAGGGGATGTTAAAACATTTATGCTGGGCGTAAATGCAACTGGTTACTTAATGAATCTGATTAAGATAACCGAACTTATTTGTGGAATTGCTTTTATCACGGGGCGTTTTGTAACACTGGCTAATGTTGTTATATTTCCGATTGTTATAAATATTGTCTTGTTTCATGGTTCCCTTGATCCTTCGGGGATTGGAGCTGGTTTATTTTTACTAATTGGCGTTTTATTTCTTGCATGGTATCACCGTAAAAATTACGAAAGCTTATTTGTCGCAAAATCATTTTAACCGACATTGCCTAAATGCTTGGATATGGCAATTCTAAATTCATATTTAAACTTTGATGGAGATGCAGAAGAAGCATTTAACTTCTATAAATCGGTATTTGGAGGTGAATTCCTGGTATTAACAAGATTTAAAGAAATCCCGGAATGTGAGATCATGTCGATAGAGGATCAGGAAAAGATTATGCACATTTCGTTGCCAATTGGCAAAGCAAGTATCCTCATGGCTACAGATATTTTAAGCTCTTTAGGACAATCATTAACTCTTGGTAATAATTCGTATATTTCTATTAGTGCTGAAACTGAAGAAGAGGCGATTAGGTTGTTTAACGGCTTATCCGTTGGTGGGGTAATTACTATGCCACTTGAAAAGTCTTTTTGGGGCTCTTTCTTTGGAATGTTTAATGATAAATATGGTATTCAATGGATGATAAATTATGAGTTTAAATAATCAGTTTTTTATGGCTCATCCGGCACTCCAGCCGTATATTGATGGTTACTTGTATTTAGATATGAACTTTTCTTGTGATACAGGTGCTCCGTTAAATATTTATCCGGTTACCAGTACACAAATGTCTTTCGTGATTGATGAACAACATATATTTCATGAGGTGGGGGTTGATAGGATTTATCAGTATCCGCTTTGTTTTTTGGGCTTACTTGACCATAGCCGAAGCTTCGATGTTTACCCAAAAGAACTCATAATGGTGATTTTTAAACCTTATGGAGCTTTTAAACTATTTGGTATTCCGCAGCGTTATTTCTCAAATGAAGCTACGGATGTACAGCTTCTTTTTCCTGAAATTAAAAGTTTAACTGAACAATTGAGGGAAGTTGCAAAGATGCCAACCGCAGTTGTTGCCAGATTAGAAAGTTGGTTGCTTAAGCGGTTAATTAATACCGAAAAAATTAATGTAAATAGTGTGGCGTATGCTTGCGACCAAATACAGAAAAGTAGAGGGCTTATTCGCATTGCAGAACTTAGCCGGCAAGTAGGAATGTCTGAAACTAATTTGGGTGTGCAGTTTAGAGAAAAAGTAGGATTTAGTGCAAAAGCTTTTAGCAGGATTGTACGGTTCAATAACATCAACAGTTTTATTACAGAGAATAATGCTGTTAACTGGCAGGAATTGGTCTATAAATTCGATTTTTTTGATCAAAATCATTTCATTAAAGAATTTAAGCGTTTTTATGGTTGCACACCGTCTCAGTGGCACGCTGGTCTTTCGCAGGATCTTTAATTTTAAAGAGCAAAAGCCGGAAAAGTATCCGGCTTTTGATTTTTTTCATAGGAGGTGATTTTGTAATTGACGTTGAGAGACGTGATTGATATTTTTATATTAATTACATTTTAAATCTTATGTGCCGGTAACAAAGTACTAAAGAGGCCGGCACGATTAGCAGATTTGTTTAACCAAATAGCTATTACAAACATAGGCATGTGATATTTTTTTTACAACTGTGTAAATACACAGGTGAATTTTGCAATAAAATATAAGTAAGTATATTTACGGTAACCCACATGTATTATGAAGAAAATCCTTTCTATAGATGGTGGCGGGATAAGAGGAATTATTCCAGGGATGCTTTTAGTAGCACTCGAGGAAAAATTAAAAAAAGAAAGTAAAAATCCAGATGCCGCTATTGTTGATTATTTTGACTTTTTTGCAGGAACGAGTACCGGAGGTATTTTAACCTGTCTGTTGCTTTGCCCATCGGATGAGCATCCAACCCGACCAAGATTTTCTGCTAAAGAAGCATTGGATCTATATCTGGAGCATGGTAATGAGATATTTAAAATGAGCTTCTTTAAGCGCTTAAGAGCAAAATTTGGTTTAGCGGGAGAACGCTATAACAGCCAAATCTTTGAGGGGGTTTTGAAGAAGTATTTTGATAAAATAAAACTTAGCCAGCTTATTAAGCCTTGTATAATAAGTGCTTATAATATAGAACTGCGCAAAACACATTTTTTTAGACAGCAGAACGCCATAGTGCGTGGCGATGTAAGGGATTTTTATTTAAAGGATGTTTGTAGGGCAACTTCGGCAGCACCAACGTATTTTAGTGTGGCTGAAATACACTCTTTAGCTAATGTAAGATATCCTTTACTTGATGGAGGGGTGTTTGCTACAAATCCGGCGTTAAGTGGCTTAATAGAAGTTACAAAGGCATTTAATCAAACCAGAATCAATGACATTTATTTACTCTCTTTAGGAACAGGGCGCTCTAAAAGATCATATGACTATGATCATTTTAAAAAGAGTAGCGCAATGGCTATTGTACCCGCTTTAATAGATATTATGATGAGTGGGGTAGCCGAAACAAGCGACTTTTTTTTGCAACAGCTTTTTCATTCAGTAGGGAAAGAAAAGAACTATGTAAGGATAGAACCGGGTAGTTTGGAAAGTATTAAAGAAGGGTTAGATGCTGCGAGTCCGGCAAATATTGAAAAATTAGTGGCTCTTGGAGATAAAACTGTAAGCGAAAATGAGAATTTTTTAAACCAGATTGCTAAATTCCTTGTAGAGGAACAAAAAAAATCTACTTCTAAAATGCCCTGGGATTTTATAAAAGTTGCACGCTAGCCCTTAAATGAAAGGCTATTTAGGGAGTGGTTATTTTACAGGCCTGATAAAAACAGAATACAAATAAAATAAATGCCAAAAATTTTAATACACTAATGGTATAACGTGTTAAAGATGATTTTTTTGTTTTTTTGAGATACATGGTGTTAAATTTTATTTATCACTTTTTAATTCAACTCAAAATTAACTGAGAAATGACCTGATATCAACTGTGAAAATACGCAGTTGTTCAATTTCAAAATATAAAAACGCACTTGTTTGTTAATCAAGTGCGTTTTTGTTATTCAAAGTCAATTTTCTGATCCCTTATTTTGAATGCTCTTGTTTTCTTTTTTTAATCTTGTACTGTTCCAATGAATTTTCTTTTTTTTGGGGGGCAGTTAAGTCTTTGTTCTCGAGTTCTTCAATATACCTATCTATAGGAATATCTCTTAAGTGTCCCGGTTTTGCATGAATAGCTGTACCGGTCAAATTAGAACCAATTTCCTTAGGGACCTGTTCCTCATTTCCATTTTGATTATTCATAGCCGTTGGATTTGATGTACAATAGAAACATTTGAAAAAGTGATGTTGTTTTAGAAAAGAGCATCACTTTTTCAAAATGATAAATATAAAAGGGTAGATGTAGGGGAGGTAATGTAGAACCAAACTTTACCACAAAGCCAGATTGCTCTGGCTTTGTGGATGTTAATTAAACTTTAGGGATTTTTGGTTCTTTATATTATTGGATAATTTTTCCGTCTTTGTCAATTTTCAAAGAACCAGTTTCTGTTTCTTTTTTAACATCAACTTGGTAATATGTAGATTTGTCTGGATTAGTTACAAGAAATGCAGCCGTTGGCGTCCATGCTTTAACCGGTTCAGACTGTAATGTTTTTTGAACTGGCTCAGGAAGGTCTTTTAATTCAACCGGAGCTTTTGTAACGCTATCTTGTTGAACAGCAACTCTAACTGGGTTTTTAATGTCGCTTGCTTTTACTGTAGTTAATCCTGCTAATGCTAAAAATGCTGCTGATAAGATGATCTTTTTCATAATACTTATTTTAAAATTTCAGTTAAAAATTCTTGTTAGTTATGTTTAGACTAGGCTACATAATGGTGCCTAAATCATTTGTTTTTGGCATGTAATTGATTTACAGTTGATTGTGTGTTTTATTGGGTTTTGAAGTTGTAGAGAAACTCCACAGTTTGGTGAGTTCAGAAACAAAAAAGGGTTCTCGCTGGAACATGGTAGGTGGTCTGTTGCCGAACAGTCTGCGCTTTTTTGCGTTAAGAAATTTTATATCTCTAATGCCACTTATCAGGTTCCATATAACCTGATAAGTGGAATTCCCTGATTATGTAATAACATTGGAGCGCAGAGGCAATGTAAACTACATGATCATAGCAAATGCAGCTTAGTTTATTTTTAAACGGTATGGCTATTCTATAATTCAGGTTTTTTATCCACTTCACTAACACTCAGACCTCACCTCAGTTAAACTCCTGTTTAACAGGGACACAGACCTGTAGCAGAGGAGTGAGACACCTGTGAAACACCTGTTGTTAATATACCTGAATCGAACTGTACCTAAGCCGAGACCAAGGAAAAAGCGGGTTTTTAGTGAATTATTACCGCAAAGATTAGTTGCCGTAAATAACAATAAGAGGATAACGTAAAAAAAAGGAGGGCGATCATTGTGATACACCTTCCTTTTTTAAAGATTAAAAGTAATGATTACTGCATATCTCTTTGTACTTTACGTGCAGTGCCTTTTCCTGGCAGATAAATCTGGAACCCTACTGCAAGACCCAGATTGTGTGCATAAGCACTGCTTCCGAAGCCAACAACACCATTGTATTTAAGTAATGCTTCTAAGCCAATACTAGGTGTTACAAAATAAGTCCAACCGGGACCAAAGCTAAATCCTAAACCATTTGTTGAACCACCAACTGAAGGATTTACGCCTGAAACACCAACAGTAGCTTCACCAAAGAACCTGGAGTTGTTAACCACTTCATTAGCTCCGGTAGCACCGTAATAGCGTCCAAGAGCGCCAATGCCATAGCTAATATCAGTACCTGCATTTTTAGCTGTTGCAAGACCGAAAGAAACGTCGCCACCAAGTGCTAAACCATCCTGAACAAACCACGCGGCTTTTGGATTTATTTTTAAACTAAATACATTTGGTTTGTCCAATCCGAAAGAAATGTTTGATAGATTGGCACCAATCATTACGTTGCCCTTCTGTATCTGAGCAGTTGCTCCAAATAACACAGTGACACATAAAACAAGAGTTAAAGTTAATTTTTTCATAGCTCGATTTTTTAATTATATAATAAGTTAACAAATCTTGAAGTTTTTTGTTTACGAAATGTATAATTAGGGCTTAAGAGGTTGATAGGTAGTTAAGTTAGCTAGTCGAATAGCTGAAGTTGATATGGATCACCGGAGCGGGGGGGAATCTGGATTTCATTGAAATTAGAAAGTGATATACCAAGTAATCTTACCTTTTTATCTACTAAATCAATATTTTCAAGAAGAAGCTTGGCTGTATCTATTATGATTTGATAATCGGAAACAGGATTAGGAAAGGACTGATTCCTGGTGATCTGTTTAAAATCACTATATTTTAGTTTAAGTGTAATGGTTCTTCCCTTAAGCTGATTCTTGTTTAAACGAAATGCAAGTTTATCTGCTAGTTTACTTAATTCAGTGTGCATTTCTTCAATCGTGATTAAATCGTGCTCAAAGGTATCTTCTACAGCCAGCGATTTTGTTTGCCTTTCTGGCTGAACGGCGCGGTGGTCAATACCCCTTACAATTGCATAATAGAATTTACCCACCTTACCAAAGTATTTAATCAGGTCCTGTTCAGTGAGCCGTTTAAGATCTGCCCCTGTATGCAACTGCATACTTTTCATTTTTTTTGCGGTGACTTTACCAACGCCAAAAAAACGCTCAACAGGAAGCCTTTCCATAAAGCTTTCGATTTTTGAAGGGCCAATGAACGTTAATCCATCTGGTTTATTCATATCAGACGCAATTTTTGCAACAAATTTACCAGATGATACTCCCGCAGAAGCAGTTAAGTTAAGCTCGTCTTTGATGGCCTGTTTAATTTGTTTAGCTATCTCTAATGCTGAACCTATATTTAACTTATCCTGGGTTACATCAAGATAGGCCTCGTCTAAAGATAATGGTTCGATAAGATCAGTATATCGACTAAAAATCTCTCGGATATGTGTAGATACAGCTTTATAAGCATCAAATCTTGGTCGTACAAATATGATCTCAGGACAAAGCTGAAGTGCTTGTCGTGAAGGCATAGCTGATTTAACGCCAAATTTGCGTGCCTCGTAACTTGCTGTAGCCACAACTCCGCGTCCATCAGGTGAGCCGCCAACAGCAATGGGTTTCCCTTTGAATTCGGGAAAATCCCGCTGTTCAACTGATGCATAAAATGCATCCATATCAATATGGATTATTTTTCTGATCACAGTTTAAATTTAGGCATTCCTTTACAAAAGTATTTTAATAAGGAAACAATAACGTTGTTTATATGTTTTTAAGCAAAACAAAGACATTAATTATGCAAAAAGACTTAAATCCATATGAATTTACTCTCGAAATTAAGGGCGATCCAAGTGCTATAAGAGTGGAAATACCAAAAGAAGGGGATTATATTGTATATGTTAATGGAGAAAGGACCGGGCACATCTATTGCATTAAGGGAAGTAATTCGGTACAGTGGAAAACAACAGATCACATTAGTCAGGAGCTTGTGGATGAAATAGGGAAGCACATTGAAATTTTGGAAAGCAAAATAGGATAATTCTTATATTGCCGCAGAAACCAACTGTTATACTGAGGCAAGTAAGCTATGAAAGAAATTAAATGGGGTATTATAGGTTGCGGAGACGTGACTGAAGTAAAAAGTGGTCCTGCTTTTAATAAAGTTCCTAATTCATCTCTTGTTGCAGTAATGCGAAGAGATGTAGCCAAAGCCCGGGATTATGCATCCAGGCACAATGTGCCTGCATGGTACGATAATGCAGAAAAATTAATTAATGACCCCGAGGTAAATGCTGTTTATATAGCAACCCCACCTTTACAGCATGAGGAGTACACGTTGCTCTCTTTGGCTGCAGGAAAGCCCGTTTATGTAGAAAAACCGATGACGTTAAATACAGAATCGGCTTTGAGAATGAAAAATGCTGCAATTAATTTTAATGTTAAATTATGTGTAGCACATTACCGTAGAGAACAACCTATATTTTTAAAAGTAAAGCAATTATTGTCGGATAAAGTGATTGGCGATATCAGGTTTGTTCAATTGCAAATGCTTCAATCTCCGGCACATAATTTAATTGCCAGTACTGATACTAACTGGCGGCTTGACCCATCTATTTCTGGAGGTGGTCTTTTCCATGATCTTGCACCTCATCAGTTAGATTTGATGATTTATTACTTTGGGAAAGTAAGTAGCTCATCGGGCATTTCAGTAAACCAATCAAAAGAATATTCCGCAGACGATCTTGTTACCGGACAAATTTTATTTGAAAATGGCGTGGTCTTTAATGGGACCTGGTGTTTTACAGTATCAGAAGCTGACAAGAAAGATATTTGCGAAATAACAGGCTCAACTGGGAAAATAAGTTTTCCCGTATTTGGAAATAAGATTACTCTTAAAAAGGATGGTTACGAAGAAGAATTTATTTTTGAAGCATTGCAGCATGTTCAACAACCAATGATTGAGCGTGTAACAGCCTATTTTTTGGGCAAAGGGGATAATCCATGTTCAGCAGAACAGGCAATATTATCTATGGAGCTAATGGATAGCTTTACAAAAACGGGAAGACTAAAATAATTATCATTTAATTTTATTAAAACTAAAATTATTAGTATTATTGTGCATTAATAAAATATATTATGGTACTAATAAATGATATCTTTTTTGACAAAGTTGAGGTTCCAGGAATATTTGACGATTTAATTAATTCCTCCTGGGTTAAAAGACTTGGCCGGATTCATCAAAGCGGAGCAATCTTTTTAGTTAATCCAAATATTTGTCATACAAGGCTTGAACATTCTATAGGAGTAATGCTGTTGATAAGGCATCTGGGTGGTTCTGAGCTTGAACAAGTTGCCGGGTTGCTACATGATATTTCTCATACAGCATTTTCACATGTTGGCGATTACGTGTTTGATAACACTGAAGAAAACTATCATGAACAGGTTTTTGAAGAGGTGCTACATTCATCAGATATCCCTGAAATTTTATCATGGCATGGATACCATATAGACGATATTATTAAGGGTACTTTTAATATTCTGGAACAAGCAGCACCAAGACTTTGCGCAGATCGGTTGGATTATACTTTAAGAGATTCTTATCACGCCGGACTGGTATCACGAAAGGAAGTTAAAGATTTTATTAAACATCTTGGTGTTGAAGATGGAATAATTGTTATTGAGAATGCTGAAAAAGCGGAGTGGATTAATAATTTATACAAGAAGCTAATTGATGATGTATTTAATTTACCATTACATATTTACGCAAACAGGAAACTTACTGAGCTAATTAAAGTTGGATTACAACGCAACGAACTTGTGCGTAGTGATCTTTTAAAAGATGATACTTATCTGCTTAATAAGATCAGAAGTACTGCCTCAGGATATGAAGGAGTTAAAGCAATTAAACAACAAAGAGGCTTTGACGTGTTTGTTAAAAAGGGGATGGGTTTAAAGATGAAGAACCGTCAGCTAAATGCTTTAATTTAATTCCTTGCCAACCTTAATCCCCTATATGTTTTAATGAGCATTAGTGCCCTGAATGATGTGTGTCTTTCTTTTTGCGAAAAGTTAAATAGAATGCTGTAACCACAATAATTACTGCTAAAGTAACCAATACAATTGTTATTTGAAGACCCTCTGGTGACTGATGTTGTTCCATGATATTAAATTTTGGATGAAGTTAAAAATAAAATAATAGTTCAGCGAAAAAAATATAAAAACCCGGCCGCAAAATCTGCTAACCGGGTATAACTAACCATTAATTTATAATATGAATTATTCTTTCTTTTTTTCTTCGCCCTGAGTAGGAAGTTTAAATGTTTCAACCTTTTTATCTTTGTCATTCGGTTTTTGAACTTCAGCATCACTGGGTAACTTAGCGGAACCAGAAATTGATTTAGCTGTTTTAGCAGTTACATTAGTAGGGGTAGAGATAGATCGGCTACTCTGACTATAATTTTGGAATATCAACGACCTAAAATTCTCTTTTGTATACTGTTTCGGTTTATCGTCGTTCACCTTATTGTTTTGTGGATTTGCAGTCCCATATTTGAGACCTGCAACATTACCTTTCTTTAGCTGCTCTTTTATACTTTCGCCCGATTTAAATTCCTGCGCGTTTACAGTTAAGTAACCAGACGCTACTAAGGCAATAACTGTTATGCAGCTTATTTTATATAACGTTTTCATGTTTTCGTCTTTAATATGATTATTTTATGCTTACCAGAACTTTGATTTTATTTATTCCTTGATTATCGTAACCTTCAAGTGCTTTTCCTAATACCTGGCCAATTTTAACTTTATCCGGATCAGCTTTCATTGCAACACCAGGGATAGAAGAGGTAACCAAAAGGTCACCTCTTGAAATCGCACCTCCCTCTAAACATACTTTTGTGGGTAATACACCTATTACACCCATTGGAATCTGACCTTTTAAATCGCTGTCTATATGTTCTTCTGTTAATAGTACTCCTGGCTTTGTGGCATACACACCTGCTACCAGACTTGAGTAAGGTGTAGCGGATTTTTCCACTGCCCTGTCTTTAGTGGTAGAAATGATCAGGATGTCGCCTGGTTCATAACTGGAGGTCAGACCTATAGTTTCAAATGATTCTGCAATATCAGCCCCGCCTGTTTGTGTACCACCATTAAAAAAACCTCTTCCTGCAGCATTAATACGTGCCACATTTACTGTTCCTGGATTACCACTTTTAAATACGGCTATACTTCCATTACTATGCTGTTCAACTGTTAGCACGGGATTAATATTTCCATCATTAAAATTAACAAGTCGTGCAGCTCTTCCGTTGCTGAAATTAGGAGTCCATGCAAACAGCGCATTTCCGCTACCATCGGCAGTGGTTTCAACTCCATCACCAGAATTGGATGCATTAGCTGTAACACCATTGCCATTTCCATCGGCAATAGCAATAAGTGCTGGTCCATTACCTGCAGGATTAGATGCGTGGAATAAACCTGCAAAACCGCCTGTTCCAGAAGAAATGCCATATATCCCGGCAGTGCCAAAGTTAGAAAATATAGAATTTACTTCGCCTTTAACTGCAGGTGAGGTGCCGGTTGTACGATCTACTTTAAAGTTACCCGCAATACCGTTTCCGGCAGTAGTAACTGTAATAACATCACTTGTATTGTCTTCATTAAAGATGTTGAACCTGCCTGCTCTACCAGTTGCAAACGTAGGAACCCAGGCATAAAGCGCATTACCAGTACCGTTAACACTTGTTTCTACGCCGTTGCCTAGTTTTTCTGCATTGGCAGTTATAGCATTGCCATTTCCATCGGCTAATGAAACTAAAGCCGGACCATTTCCAGCGGGGTTTGAGGCATGAAATAAGCCTGCAAAGCCGCCTGTTCCCGAGGAAATTCCAAATAACCCTGCAGCTCCGAAGTTTCCGAAAATTGTTTTCACTTCACCTCTTACAGCTGCCGATACACTATTTGTATTATTTACCAGAAAAGATGATGCATTACCTTGTGTATTGTCAGGGATATTTCCGTTACTGTTGGTTTCAACTTCTAGGGTATTCCCTGCAGTATTTGTTTGATTAACATTTTCAAATCTTCCACCCCGACCAGTACTGTTGTTTAGTCCAACTTGTCCAAAAACACCAATGCCATTACCTGATGTATTTGTTGCTATGAAACCTCTAACACCATAGCCACCTCCATCATTCCGCCCTACCACTGCGCCAGCTATATCGCTGGTTGTGCGGCCTACCACAGCTTCGCCAGCACCGTTATTATCCCCAAATATACCTGCGGATATTTGTTCCGATGTAACGCCGTGTACAGCAAAGCCTGATCCTGTGCTACTAAAAACGCCTTTTCCAGATCCTGAACTGGATACATTAATTGCAGTTCCATTACCTAATGTTGAGACATTTAATGCGTTGTTAATATTTGCGTTGTTAAATATTGCAATATTTGCGGGAATACCATTATTACTGGTGGCAGTGAGGCCTGTTCCTGTATTGCTATTAGCATATACACCTGTTCCATTACCGGATGCATTCCCATATACACCAAGGCCGCTAGGTGTTACCCCGTATACACCCCAACCGCTACCAGCTTGCGATCCCCATACGCCGATACCCAAACCGCCAGTGCCATTATTAATACCCCGTATAGCACTTGAAAAACCTCCGGGAGAAGTATTGGAGACAATGCCTCTTATTGAGGCTATACTAGAAGTTGTAGTAGCATTTGAACCTTCTATTGAAGTTCCATCTCCGTTATTATTAATAGAAAATAGGGTGCCCGGATTATTTTCATTTGCATTAAATGGCAATACAAAGCCTCCGCCACCTATAGCACTTGGAGCCCAAGATACACCGTTGAATCTTAATACATCATTTAACACCGGTGCAATCGGATCAATAGGTTTGGTTTGCAATTTTGCTACAACCGGACCTGGATAGGTTCCCGATAAATCGCCACTAGCAGCTACACCATTTATGTCGCCTGCCACTCCCTGAGGACCTTGTGGCCCAACAGGGCCAATTGGGCCTACTGCACCGGGATTACCCATAGCGCCTGCCGGTCCCGGATCCCCTTGATCTCCCTTGTCGCCTTTTAGGCCTTGGGCCCCAGCTGGGCCTACTGCACCGGCGTCTCCTTTGTCTCCCTTCATGCCTTGAGGTCCAATTGGCCCAGCAGGGCCAACAGCACCTGCTGGGCCGGGATCTCCCTGATCTCCTTTAATGCCCTGTGGGCCCGCAATACCTGCAGCTCCTGCTGGCCCAATTGGACCTGAGGGGCCCGTATCTCCTTTGTCACCTTTTGAACCGGCTATGCCCTGAACACCCTGAGTGCCCTGAGGACCGGCCGGCCCGGCGGGGCCAGGGTTCCCTGAAGCTGCGTATAGAGCATAGGGAACACTCATTAACTGAGTACTGCCTAATGCATTGTATGAGCCACCACCAACGGCGAGTTCAACCTTAGCGAACTGGTTGGCATTTTGCCATGGTATAGCAGTAAAGGCACCTGTACCAGGTGTTCCTTTACCTATTTGTAAAGTAAATAACCCTAATTGATTCGTATTCGCAGAATGTTCTTCCATATACTGAACCGGGCCATTCGCAGAACCTCCAAGGATGGAAATTTTGACCTTTACTGCCTGATTTGACAGGACGGTACCATTGGTATTCCTGGCAACTGCCTGGTAGTTTATCCCTTTAAAACCATCCTGAGCGCTGGCCCATTGTAGTCCTGCAAAAAGAATAAATACTAGAGTAAAAAATGTACTTCTCATAGTTTATGATTTTAAATGCGTTCTATTTTATTTGTTTGTTGATCACTATTTAAGGTTTCAAGACATTGATTAATTTGCTGATAGTTTGGAGGCCCCGGGGGTAAAGCATAATGTAAATCGCATAGAATTTCTCAGCACATAGCGATCCTCGGTAGGGAATATATAGCTGATATCTATTCTTAAGGGATTGACATTAAGACCTATTCCGGCTGCCAGATGCTGTCTGTTGCCCTTTTCAGGATCTTCATAGAAATAGCCCGTTCTTATAAAAAAACGATTGTAGTAAGAAAACTCTAATCCACCTGCAATGGTGAACTCTGATAGTTCTTCTTTAAATCCTCCGGGTGCATCAAATAATGAAGTAAACAAAGCACTTGTGACACTTCTGTTTGGGTCTTTACCTTTTTCTATTTCAGTAGTAAAATTACCATCATTATCTTTTTTGTATCTTGGTGGGGTAGGCACCATTAATTTATTTATATCAAGCAAAATGGTAAGTCTACTTTCGGGAGCTGCATAAAAATTATAACCAGCGCCCACCCTTAGGTTCATAGGTAAAAAGCTGGTCTGGCTATCAGAATATTTAAGCTTAGTACCAATATTACTTAAATTTACACCCCAGCTAAAACTTCTTGAATAACGGCCATTTTGTAGTTCCCGATTCGAGTAAATAGATACATCGGCAGCAAAAGCATCTGTTGGAGTGAGCTCTAAATTATTGTACGTTCCTTTACCAATATCACTTCTAAAATATCGGGCGGTTAACGCCATCCCAAAGGTCTCACCGAATTTGCGTGCATAGCTGGCATCTATACTGAATTCGCTAGCCTTATATTGTTCTATGAGGCCTCCTGTTTCGTCTCTAAAAGCAATTGAGCCTAAATCCAGATATTTAACAGATAACCCCAACGCTTCTCTATCGTTTAATTGCCTGAATGCGGTAAAGTATCCCAGATGAGAATCTTTGCTGAGCTGTTTCATCCATGGGGTATACGATGCGCTAAAGCTCATTTTTTCGCCGAAGGTGATCTTTGCCGGATTAATGTATAAAGAATTGGCATCCACATCTAGTCCGGTGCCTGCCTCAGCTACTCCTGAGTTTCTGGCATCTGCACTTAGTAATAAGAAAGCAGCTCCGCTTTGGACTACTCTGTTGTCTTGCTGCGCAAAACTGTTCTGGCACCAACATACCAGACAAGCCAAAAGGCCTGTAGCAAGGTAAATGTTTGTTTTCATAAGTTTATTGTATAACCAGTTTCTCGGAATAGGTTCTTCTGCTAGCTTTGAGAACTACATAATATAAGCCCGAAGGATAACCACCTAAGGGTAAAATATAGTTTGCTTTGCCCGCCAGCATTTTTAATGAGATGTTTCTTACGGTTTGGCCTGCATTATTTACCAGTTGTATGTTCACCATATCGTCCATTACCAAATCAAATTCAAGTTTGGTTTGGCTGTTTGCCGGGTTCGGGTAAACAATAAAACCTGTTATAAGAGGAGCTTGTGGTTCGGGTGTGCTGCCATTAACTTCTGGTTGCTGGAAACCTTGTGTTACTAATAGGGGAGAGTTTTCTATGGCTGTTACCAGAACCTCACCTATGGTGTATTGGAAAATGGTATTGTTGATCTCTGCCGAGCCTCCTGCGCTGGCTATAACGGATCGTTGGAGTTCTGCTTGTTGCGCATTTGCGACAGCAGTAAAACTGAATATGCCAAATATTGGCAAATATCTTTTTTTCATCGAGAGAGGGATTAATTATAGATATAGCCAAAATTACAGATAAGTAATATTGGGTGATGATAGGAGTATGCAGGGTGTAAAAACTGTTATGTGAAATGCAGTTTTTAATTAGTAAACTGCGCGCTTTAGAATAAGAATATGTGTCGAATGTGCATCCTTCTGATGCAATACAAGAAGGGGTTATTAATCGTATTTTAACGCATCAACAGGATTTGCTCTGGCAACCTTAAAAGTTTGAAGGCTCACAGTTAATACAGCAATAAATATGGATAAAACAAAAGCAGTTATAAATGGCCACATATTCAGACCGATTTTATAATCATATTTTTGAAGCCAGCTTGTTGTTATAATATATGCAGCAGGAATTGCTATCATGTTTGATAGAATAACGAGTTTGATAAAATCCTTGTTTAGTAAAATAAGTATATCCTTTAGGTTGGCCCCAATTACTTTCCGGATACTGATTTCTTTGCTCCTCTGCTCGGCAATATACAGTGCCAGACCTAACAGGCCGAGACAAGATATAAATATCGCAAAGCCACCAAATACATTTGAAAATATACTCAGTAATTTTTCACTTTTTAATTTATCAGCAATCCTTTCACTCACAAAGTCTATTTGAAATGGATAATCTGGGTTTAGTTTTAGGCTTAGTTCTTTAATTTTTTGTGTAGATGTGGTTATGCTTTGTGATGGATTTAAACGCATAATGATAGTGCCTGGACTGGTCTCGCTATAAAAGAAAAGCAACGGACTTACTTTGGTTCCAAGCGATGAATAGTTGTAATCTTTCATTACGCCAATAACTGTGAATGTTTCGTTCCAATCGTCATTTTTTATTTTTGCACCAATCGGATCCTTAAGATTCATTGTTTTTACAGCAGTTTCATTTAAAATTACTTTGGTCGTATCATTGCCAAATTCTCTGCTGAAGTCTCTTCCCTGTAATATCTTTGCGTCAATTGTTTTGGTGAAATCGTAACCTGAAAATCTAAGTTGCATGGCTACTTGTTCGTTTTTTAGCTGGCCTGGCCATTTTATCTTTTCTGTGCTTACATAGTTGTTGGTGAGCCCGTTTGTAGTCTCTGTTGCAGAAACTATAGCTCCCGATTTAATTAATTCTGATTTGAAAAGCTGAAGTTTCCCAGAGTCTCTCAAAACACCCAGACGTCCAATCTGAACCAGGTTGTCCTTGTTGAAACCAAGAGGTCGGTTGTTCATATAGCTGATTTGATTTCGTACCACTATAGCACAAATGATCATGCATATTGAAAAACCGAATTGGATTACTACCAGTATTTTACGAATAGGCAACGAAGTTTTGCCTGCTCCTTTTATGCCTTTTAATATCTTAAGGGGTATAAGCGACGATAAATATAGAGCGGGGTAGCTGCCTGCGAGCAGCCCTGTAATTAATGTTAAGCCAATAAGTATAGCCCATACTTCATATGAACCATAATCTATTGTCAAATCAATTGCTAATAGATTGTTAAAGTAGGGAAGCACAGTTTCTAATAAAATAAAAGCGATAAGCAGCGCCATGAAAGACAAGAGGAGCGACTCTAATATGAACTGCCATGCAATAGATTGCCTGCTGGATCCAAGGGTTTTTCTGATCCCGATTTCCTTTGCACGTTTTTCTGATCGTGCGGTAGACAGATTCATGTAGTTAATGCAGGCAATAAATAGCACACAAACTGCAAGCAAAAGAAATAATTTTATTTGATCTATGCGGCCGCCTGAAAGTTCACCATTTTCAAACTGATCGTATAGATGGTTTTTTTTTAATGGAAAAAGAAAGAATTCTATATAGCTGTCATTTGTGTTTTGCTTAAAGATTTTTCTAACCTGTTGGTCTGCCGAGGCAAATTGTTGTGCATCTTTAAGCATTACTATAGTGTTCAAAGCGCCATCAGTCCAGCCCATTTTTTTATACCACGGGCTTTCATTTTCTAAAAATGCCCAGGGTATTAATACATCAAAGCGATAGGTTTGGTTTTGAGCATGATTGGCAATTACGGCCGTAACCATTAAGTCACTTCGGTTATCGTATCTTATCACTTTGCCAATAGGATCTTCCTCTCCAAATAAGATTTTAGCAGTTTGTTCAGTTATAATAGCTGAATTAGGAGTTGATAAGGCGTTTGAAGAGTCTCCCTTAATAAAATTGTAGTCAAATATTTTTAAGAAGGATGGATCTGCGAAAATCAGGTTTTTGTTGAATGCGTTGTGTTTATATCTAAATGGGCTTTCATCTCTTTCAGCCATTCTGCTTACCTGTTCTACACCAGGGACGGTTTGCATAATGGTTGCAGCAAGCTGATTTGGGGTACAATAAGCACGATTAGTGATAATGCGGTCGCTCATGATATCATTATCATAAACAGAGTAGATACGACCGATATTTTTGAATTGCTTGTCGTAACTCCATTCGTAATTTACGTAGAGCAGTAATACTAAGCAACAGGTTAGGCCAATAGCTAATCCTCCGATATTAATCAGAGAAAACCCCTTGTTTTTCCAAAGGTTTCGAAGCGCGATTTTTAATGCTAAAAGGTACATGCCATTAATATTATTCAGCTTTAATTGCCTCAATCGGGCTCATCTTAGCAGCTCTAAATGCCTGAAAAAAGACAGTTGCAAGAGAGATGAGAAAGGCTAAAAAACCGGAGACTATAAAAAACCAAAGTTTTAAATCAATTCGATATGCAAATGAGTCTAACCAATTTTTGCCTAGAAAATATCCGATAGGCAAGGCAATTAGAATAGAAATGAGTACAGGTTTAGTGAAATCTTTAGACAGAATATAGACTACATTGAATTCTGAAGCCCCTAAAATTTTTCTGATGCCAATTTCTTTAAATCGTTTTTCGGCAGTGAAGGTGGCTAGTCCAAACAGGCCTAAGCAGGAAATTACTATTGCCAACATTGCAAAGTATCTTGATAATACTGCTACCCGGGTTTCTGCTACATACTGAGCTTGAAAATCCTGATCCAGAAATTTATAATCAAATGTATATTCAGGGTTGTATTGGGTATTGAATTTTTGAAGTTCTTCTATTACCGGCTTTATACTTCCTGCTTTTATCTTTACCATTACCCTGTTGGTGTGTGTAGGTTTATATCTGATAAACATGGGGCCAACTTTTCGATGCAGAGATTCAAAATGGAAATCCTTTGCAACACCAATGATCTGCATATCGTTACCCCACAGCTTAAAAATTTTACCCACAGGATCTTTTAAGCGCATTACCTTAATACCAGCTTCATTAATGATGACTTTAGAAGTATCAGAACCAAATCGTTCAGAAAAACTTCTCCCTGCGGCCATTTTTATTCCAAGGGTTTCTATCAAGCCTGCGTTGACATCTGCACGTTGAAATTTAACGACTTCTTTAGGATCTCTTCCTTCCCATCCAAAGTCGCCAAGGGTATAGCTTAAATCACCAAGTAGTTCCCGATCTATACTTGATGCATTTACAACACCATCTATTTTCTTTACTTCATTTATCACAAAATTTATATTGTTTTTAAGCTTGCCGTTTGTTTCAAAATACAATACGTTATCTTTTTTAAAGCCAGGATTAGATTTCTGTACATATTCAATTTGTTTATAGATGATAAGAACGGCTACAATCAGGATCACTGAAAAAGCAAATTGAAAAACTACAAGTCCTTGCCTTGTTAGCAATGCTGCTGCTGAAAGCTGAAGCTTTCCTTTTAGAGCTGCAGAAGGCTTAAGGCCTGAAAGATACAAAGCCGGATAACTACCGGAAAGTAAACCTGTAAAGATGGTTACACCAAGTATGGATAATAGGAGTGTGGTGTTGAATTGTAAAGTTAAGTGTTTGCCAGTGATCTGGTTAAACTGCGGCAACATAAGCTCTACTGCCAATAGCGAAACAAATACGGCCATAATGGTTAGCAGCATCGATTCTGAAAGGTATTGCACGATTAATGATCCTCTTGGTGCCCCCATTACCTTTTTAACCCCAACTTCTTTTGATCTTCTGGATGCTTTTGCAGTAGAAAGGTTCATGAAATTGATACAGGCAATGATTAGAATAAAGACCGCAATAAGCGAAAATAGCCTTACATAGGCTATTCTTCCGCCGGCAACTTTGCCATTTTCAAATTGATTATGCAAATAGCTTTGGGCAAATGGCCTGATGAATAGGGTATAGTTTTTTACACCTTTTGTTTTTAAATAATTCTTGATTTTGGTATTGAATAGCTTGGGATCTGCATCTTTTTTAAGAACTACAAATGTGCTTGGGCCATAGTTTGTCCACTTGCGGTAACCGGAATTTCCTTCAGGGCCTAACAACACATCGTAGGAGACTAAAAAATCAAATTGCTCTGAGGAGTTTGTGCCGATATCCTTAAAGACCCCTGAGATCAATGCATGGTTTTCGGCTTGCATTTCAGTATTGCTCCAAACCATTTCTTTACCAACTACATCTGTGCTATTAAACAGTTTCATAGCCATGCTTTCTGAAATAGCAACAGTTTTTTTACCAGAGAGTATTTCGTTTTTGTTGCCAGTAATCAGTGGGTAAGAAAATACTTTAAAGAAATCCGGTCCTGCAAATTTGCCTGCTGCTTTTATAGCAGGTTGATGATTTGCCGATACTTTACTCTGACCTAGCCAAAAACCCGGCGAGGTCGCAACTGCAGTTTCAACTTCGGGTATTTCTTTTGCCATTGTTTCGGCCAGAATTCCAGGTGTGCCCTCTACCGTTTGGACTCCATCTGTGAGGTGCTCATTCTGGATCACCTGATAGAGTCTTTCATTATGAAAGCGATCGATCTGTATTTCGTCGTTTACCCATAGGTAAATTAGTAAAGTACAGGAAAGCCCTGCACTCAGACCAATCAGATTGATGAAGAAAGAGCTTTTGTATCTCTTAAAGTTTCTGTAGATCAGCAGCAGGTGGTGTTTAAACATGGCCTTGTTATTTCGTGGGTTAATTCAATTGATATGCCAATACGAGGAAACCGATTTTAAGTGGGCCAGGACTGCTTAATTACCTTTTACTGTTCGGTTATGAACAGTTTATGTTCATATTTGAACAAAATAATTTGCGTAGTAAAATACACCTGAGTTACCACCACTTAAGAGGGAAAACAATTTTATCAACCGAGCCAACAATCATATCTGGTTTAAAAGCATAACGGCCAAGCTGGTTCTGATCAGAAATTCCTGATAAAACCAGGATGGTTTTATAACCCATTTGTATACCTCCCTGTATATCAGTTTCCATAGTATCTCCTATAACCGTTGTTTCTGCAGTTTCCAGGCCAAGGAATTTTCGCGCCGAACGCATCATAACCGGACTAGGTTTGCCTATTACAAATGCCTTTATTCCGGTTGCTTCTTCAATCATGGCTGTTGTGGCGGCAATGCCCAAATTATTCCAACCTGGTTTTTTAGGGGAAGGATCTCTGTTTGTAGTAATGAATTTTGCTCCGGCCAGAATCATGTCAACTGCCTTCTGAACCATTTCCAGGGTAAAGTTTCTTCCTTCACCTAATACAACAAATTCCGGATCTGTATCAACCAGGGTAATTCCATTTTCATGTAAACTGGTTAATAAGCCACCTTCTCCCAGAACGTAAGCAGTCCCATTAGGACTTTGATCGCCAAGGAATTTACCTGTGGCCATGGCACTGGTGTATACGTGTTTTGCATCTACAGTGATCCCTAGCCGCTTTAGCTTTCTCACAGCATCAAGGCTTGTTCGCTGGCTGTTGTTGGTCATAAAAGCAAAGGGTATATCATTGTCAAGAAGATGCTTTATGAATTTATCGGCTCCAAAAATCATTTCTTCTCCACTGTAGATGACGCCATCCATGTCAATTAAAAGTCCTTGTTTCATAGGTGTTTTTTATTTATAAGAAAAATTGAAATCGTTACTGCTTCAATTCTCTTACTCAAAATTAATAATAATTATCAGTCATAATGCTGTTCAATATTAATTTTTAGGAACTAAAAAGAACAATATATAGGTTGTCGTGTTGTTATAATATACACCAATTGAATAATAGATGACAGAAAGACACACATATCAAACGGGAATTATTGGCAATTGCGCTTACCTGGCGCATATAAATAAAAACACTAATGTTGATTGGCTTTGCTGGCCAAGATTTGACAGCTCTTTCGTTTTTGGCGGATTATTGGATGAAAATAAAGGAGGAGAGTTCTCCATTCGGCCAAATGGCGAATTTACTTCGAGTCAGTTTTATCTGGAAAACACAAATGTGCTTTGTACAGAAATAACCAATGCCGAAGGCAGGTATAGAATAACTGATTTTGCACCCAGATTTTATCAGCATGAGCGTTACTACAAGCCTTTAATGCTGATTAGGAAGATAGAACCTATTGAAGGAAACCCCAGGGTTAGGGTAAAATGCAAACCGGTTTATAATTATGGTTCGATAAAACAAAAAGGGCATCGTGGAAGTAATCATATAGAGTTTAACGGAGCTGACGAAGATATGCAGCTAAGTACCAATATCTCTTTGAGTTACATTGAAGACGAGAAATTTTTTGCATTAAATGAACCTAAATACTTAATCTTAACCTATGGACACGAACTGGATGCCCCTATAGTAAGCACCGCAGAACGATTTTTAAGAGAAACCATTAAATACTGGAGAACATGGATTAAGCACTCAACAATTGCAGGATTTTATCAGCACATGGTAATCCGCTCTGCACTTGTTTTGAAGATTCACCAGTATGAGGATACTGGGGCAATAATTGCAGCCAGTACAACAAGTTTACCGGAATCGCCTGGTAGCAAAAGGAACTGGGATTATCGATATTGCTGGATGAGGGATACTTATTACGTAATTACCTCATTAAACCATATTGGCCATTTCGAGGAAATGGAGAAGTACTTTAATTATATAACAGATATATCTTTTAGAGATGATGTGAGGTATCAGCCATTGTTTGGTATCGCCGGCGAAAGGATACTTACTGAGCGGATTTTGAGAAACATTAAGGGATACAAAGGCAATAAGCCGGTAAGAGTAGGTAATCAGGCTTATGAGCACATACAGAATGATATTTACGGGCAGGTATTGGTCTCTATGCTTCCGCTGTATACAGATCATAGGTTTATTTTTAGAGAACGACAGGATTCTACCCAATGGCTGGATTATCTGTTAGCTAAAATCGAACGCACTATTGATGAAAAGGATGCGGGTTTATGGGAGTTCAGGAATATAGCGAATATGCATTGTTACACCAATCTTTTTCAATGGGCGGGCGCTAACGCGGCTTTAAAAATGGCCAAAACCATAGGTAATAAGGAATATGAAGATAGAGCAACAGTACTGATCGAGAAAGCAGCACAGCATATAGAGGATTGTTACGACCCCGTTCGTAAAGTGTATACGCATGCGGTTAATAGCCCGCATTTAGACGCAAGTACGCTGCAGCTTATTTTGATGAACTACCTTGATCCTCAATCTGAAAGAGCTAAAGATCACCTGATCGCATTAGAAAAGGAACTGAAAGCTGAGCGTGGTTTGTTCTACAGATACTTGCATACCGACGATTTTGGGAAACCCAAAAGTACTTTTCTGATTTGTGCCTTTTGGTACATAGAGGCACTGGCGTGTGTGGGCAGGGTAGATGATGCAATAAAAGAATTTGAATCAATTATCAATTATGCCAACCATTTACTGCTTTTTAGTGAAGATGTTGATGAAAATGATGGAAGTCAGTGGGGTAATTTTCCCCAGGCTTACAGTCATGTTGGGTTGATGAATGCGGCCCATCGTATTGCAATAAAGCTAGACAGGCCGATATTCTTATAATGTTTTATTTAGTAAGAGAACGAAGCATTTCTCTTACTTCTTTATAATCTCTAAGATAATAGCGGGCAGCAGATATATTGCTGCCCACTTTTATAGTATAGGCTTCTGGCGGTAATGCCTTAAATATATCTTCATCTGTATGATCATCGCCCAGGGCAATTATAAAATCGGGATTTTGATTGTACAACCAGTTTTGCGCAGCTTTACCTTTGTTTACCTCTATGTTTTTGAACTCTATAACCTTATTGCCCGGCATCATTTGCAAGCCTTTATCGGCAATGAACAGACGTAAATGATTTATGATCTCGTTGGCACGCAGTTCGCCCAATCCTTTTTCTACTTTTCTGTAATGCCATACTAAAGAATAACTCTTCTCTTCTATAAATGAACCCGGAGTTCTGTCTGTGTAGGTATCTAAAACTGCCTTAACCTCTTGTTTCCACTTATCTGTTAATAATGGAAGTGCTTTCCACTCTTCGTTAAGCTGCTTTTGCCAGGCACCATGTTCCGCAATCATATCCAGATTTAAATGTCCGAACCATTGTTGTAGGGTTTGATACCTGCGACCACTGATGAGTACTACCCGATTTGCCGGATCAGAACTCAGTTTATTTAATATATCATATAGTTCCTGATCTGGGGAAGCTTTGTCTATATCGCCATGAAAACCAACCAGAGTGCCATCGTAATCTAAAAATATGTATCGATCTTTTGATTTTTTATAATCTAATGCTATTTGATCTTTTACTGATTGTACTGCGTGTTTTGTTAATAGAGATTCTTGCAATTGTTTTACTTCTTTTAGTTTATCCATAAAATTTTTAACCCACAGGTGGATGTTGAATTTTTTAACGATATGTCTCATACTAGACATACGCGCATTTTGCTCTTCAATAGGCATATCTATTGCCCGTACAATTGCCCGCATAATGTCGCCAATGTTATTAGGGTTAACTATTAAAGCATCATTTAATTCTTTAGATGCTCCAGCCATTTCGCTTAAAACTAAAACACCATCGTTATTTGTACGGGAGGCCACATATTCTTTACTCACCAGATTCATTCCATCGCGCATGGGCGTTACCAGGCAGATGTCGGCCGTGCTATATAGAGCTGAAAGAAATTCAACAGAAAATGATCTGTAGAAATAATGAATGGGTACCCAGTCTATTGTCCTGAACCTTGCATTAATGTTACCGACCAGTTGATCAATATGATCCCTAAGCTCTTTATATTTAGGAACGGTATCTCTTGATGGCACTACAATCATATACAGTGCTATCTTTTCTTTGTATTCCGGATGGAGCTGAAGTAATAGTTCTAAAGCTTGTAAACGTTGAATGATACCTTTGCTGTAATCTAACCTGTCGATAGTTAGAATTATTTTAAGACCCTCCTGACTTGCTTTAAATGAAGCTGAGTGCTTAGCTACTTTTGCATGCATAGTTAGTTCTTCAAATTTATCAGCGTCAATTCCCATTGGAAAGGCTTCTACCACAACTTGCCGGTCTTTGTGAATGATCACATTATCTGATAACTTGCTAGTTGATAGCCTTGATGCAGCACTTAGAAAATGCCTTACATCGTCAAAGGTATGGAAGCCCAGAAGATCCGCTCCAAGCATACCTGAAATAAGTTCTTCTCTCCACGGGATCAATCTGAAAATTTCGTAAGATGGAAAAGGTATGTGCTGAAAGAAACCGATGGTAACCAAAGGTTTTTCTCTTCTGATTAGGCAAGGTAAAAGAAGTAGCTGATAATCGTGTATCCAAATGGTATCGCCATCATTAACTGCTTCTATTGCTGCATCTTTAAACTTTTCATTTACAGATTTGTATGAATCCCAATAGTCTTGCTCAAAGTTTGCATATGTGGTAAGGTAGTGAAAAACAGGCCAGAGTATCTCGTTCGAAAACCCTTCATAGTATAAATTAATCTCGTCTGTGGTTAAAAAGACAGGAATAAGATTAAGCGTGGCAAGTAGTTTTTTAACCTCTCCTTGCCGCTCTTTTGGAACATCTATGCCGGGCCAGCCGATCCAGACATTATTTCCTTGTTTATAAACGGAACCCAGGCCTGTTGCCAGTCCGCCTTCACTAGATCGAAGTATGTATTCACCGTTTTGTTCTGTAATCTTAACTGGTAAACGGTTTGATAGGATGATTGTTTTGTTATTAGTTAGCATATTATACTAAAACAACCAAGATAAAGCCTGTTTGTTTTAATAAATTAACTAAAGATCCTTAAGAAATGGTTTTCAAGGTGATTTCTCATCCCGTTTCTAAATAGTTCAGGTGAGCCATTTTCGAGGATGTCGATCAGTCCTTTATGAGATACGAATTTTTGAATTTGAGCAGGTTTTTTCAATAAACCACTATTGTGTACATAATCAAAAATTGGCAGCAGCATTTTTTGAAACCGTTTTAGTGTTTCATTACCTGCTATTTCATAGAGCTTTCCATGAAATATAATCTCATGATCAATATGGAATATGTGGTCTTTTGCAGTATCAGGCTCAGTTTTTACAATCTCTTTTAACTCTTCTATATCTTTTGGGGTAATGCGTTGAAAAAGCAGATCTGCCATTCCTATTTCCAGCACAAGTCTTAATTCAAATATCTCTCTAAGGGTATCCTGATCAAGGATATGAGGATTCATGCTCTTGCTCATGATACCGAAAATGTCGGGACTGGTAATCACAGAGCCCTTTTTTTTCTTCGTATCTATAAGTCCCATCATCCGTAATCTTAAAAGCGCTTCGCGGACAACGGTACGACTTACTCCCAGACTTCTGGATAGGTCTAATTCTGTAGGTATAATATCACCAACTCTTAATTTCCTTTCTACAAGGAGCTTAACAAGATTGGCTTCAACTTTATCAACCAGCGAACTGGTATCTAATTGAATGAGGGATTCAGTAGGGTTAGGTGTCATATTATGTTATACATATGTTTTTGTTGGTAGAAAGGGCTTAAAATAAAGATTTAGCTCCTATTCCTATACAATGTTAATAAAAATAATATAAATATTTCTTGCAATATAGAAATATAAGTCACACCTTAGTCTTATTATGTTATACATAATGCTAAAACCTAACCAAAAGAACAATGAAAAGACTTTACCAAAAGTACGTTAGTCAAGTCCTGCTAACGTTAATTTTAAGCATAGCCATGCTTACTGTATCAGGCCAAAACTCTAAAATATCTGGACGGGTAGTAGATGCCAAAGGGCAGGGCATACCTATGGCTAGTGTTTTGATTAAAGGAACCAAAATTGGAACCGCCACAAATGAAACTGGTAATTATGCCATTGCTGCAAAAAGCAGAGATGTGCTGGTAATTAGCTATACCGGATTCATTACCCAACAAATTACCGTTGGAAATCAAAGTACAATAAACATTACGCTTGCAGAAGATACACAGGGACTGGATGAAGTAGTGGTTGTTGGATATGGTACCCAGAACCGAAGGAATGTAACTAATTCTATAGCGAAGCTTGATAAAGAAGTACTTGCAAGTACCCCACGTTCTAATATTGGTAGTGCACTGCAAGGTACTGTTTCTGGTTTGCAGGTAGTTAATAGTACAGGTCAGCCAGGTGCGTCTCCTTTAATTCTTCTCCGTGGCGGTGCTTCAATTAATAGTCCGGGCGCGCCATTGGTTATTGTTGATGGAGTTATAAGAGCATATAATGATATTGCATCAGAAAATATTGAATCTGTTGAATTACTTAAGGATGCATCTGCCACTGCAATTTATGGTGCGCGTGCTAACAATGGGGTGATTCTAATTACCACTAAAACTGGAAAAACAGGATCTGCTCAGATCTCTTATAAATTTACTGGTGGGTATAACCAAAACAGAGAGGGTTATAAATATATGGATGCTAAGGATTACATCTATTATACCCGCTTAGGTTATTTAAATGCGGGAAGAAGTCTCGACCAGGTAAATGCCTCCAGAGGTCTGGGACTCTCTACAAATCCTGCTGATCTTGCAACGTTTGATATTAAGAAATATGTAGCAGGCACAACAACTTTACCTGCTGGATGGGGTGTTCTCGACGACCCTTATGGAGGTCAGATTATGTATAAAGATCATGCTGGCGAGGTTGAGGACGTGTTATTTAGAAATACTTATACTAAAGATCACTACCTAAATGTTACAGGTGGAAATGATAAAGGGAAATACTTTGCTGCTTTTGATGCTTACAATGAAAATGGAGTAATTGTTGGTTCAAATTATAAGAGATACACCGGCGATGTGAACGGTTCTTATAAAGTTAAACCTAATATCGAGGTAAGTAGTGGTGTAAGTTTATCTACTTCTTCTCAAATTGGTGCTATTGGAGGTGATGTTAATACACTATATCGTAATATGGCAATTTGGCCTACATTTAATCCATGGCTGGATGAAGCTAAAACCAATCCAAATCCAGGAAATGGAGTTACGGATGGTAACCCACTATATTGGTTAAATCGTCTAGATCGCTCAAATGAGGTAAACAGGGTAGTGGTTAATGGAGCTGTTAAATGGGATATTATTCCTGGCTTATACTTTAAGGCTACCGGAAATGCTTACCTATATGAAAAACTAGACCAATCTTTTCAAAAATCTACACAAACCTATGCCAATGTTTTTTCAGGAACTATAGGGAATAGTACAAGAAACTCTATATATACTTTTGCCAGAGATTTTCAGACTCAATACAATGGTATTTTGAATTACACCAAAACCTTAGGAGGCAAGCATAATTTTAATGTAATGGCAGGTGGTGAGTATTATAATGTGAATTCATATGCAATGCAGGTTTTCGGACAGAATGCACCTACAGATGATATTCCTACTGCTAATGCTTCTACAACCTTTGCTGCTGGAAGTGCAAACAACTATTCTACTAAATCTCAATATAAAATACTTTCAGCTTTAGGAAGATTTGCTTATGATTTTGATAATAAATATTTGTTTACAGCTGTATTCAGATTGGATGGTGTTTCTAGTTTAGCTGAAGATAACAGAAATGGTTTTTTTCCTGGTATGTCTGCTGGATGGAATGTGCATAAAGAGGATTTTTTTATTAATTCAGGGATAAGCAATTATATTTCTTCTTTAAAACCACGCATCAGTTATGGAGAAAATGGTAACGTTGCCGGATTGGGACGTTATGAGGTTCAGGGTGTTTATGCATTGCAAACTAATTATAATGGGTCTGCAGGTTTCTTAAATACAGGTGTAATTAATGGCAACTTGCGATGGGAAAAAAGTAAAACAACAGATGTCGGTTTAGATTTAGGTTTATTTAAGGACAGAGTTAGTTTAACTTTTGATTACTACGATAGAAGAACAAGTGATTTATTAACAAATCTTGATTTACCAAGCTATGTCGGTTTTGGTTCGTTAAGAACAAATCTTGGTACCTATCAGAATAAAGGATATGAATTTGCTATCAATGCAAACATCTTTGATAAAGGCGATTGGAAAATTAATGCCGGTGTAAATGCTTCATTTGTTAAGAATAAGATTTTACAATTACCATTTAACGGTAATGACAAAAATAGACAGGGTGGACTACAGATTTTTGATCCAAAATCCGGACAGGTTGTTTGGGTAGGTGGGTTACAGGAAGGACAGGCATTGGGAGATATTTATGGCTATAAACAGGTATCTGTTTTTAAGGATGATGCTGAAGTTGCTGCAATTGCCGGTAATCGTACTGATGCAATTGCGGGTATTACAGGGCCAAATCTTGCCGCAGGTAAAAACGGACGCATTACTGCAGGTGATGTTAATTGGCAAGATGTAAATGGAGATAACATTATAGATTCCAGAGATCAGGTTTATTTAGGTAATATTTTCCCTAAATGGACTGGCGGTTTTAATACAAGCATTTCTTATAAAGGCTTATCCATGTATAACAGATGGGATTTTGCAGTTGGTCATACCATTTACAATGATTTGGTCGCCAGAACATTGGGTAACTACCAAGGAACCTTTAACTACATTGAATTGCAAAAACAAGCATGGTCGCCAACAAATACAGTTACAGATGTGCCAAAAGTTTATTATGCTGACCAGGTTGGAGGATCAAAACAGAATTATACAAGAGCAAATAATGGCAATGGATTATTGAATAGTAACAACTCACGATTTTATGAGAAGGGTGATTATCTGGCTTTAAGAGAGGTGACACTTGCTTATACACTACCTAATAATTTGGTAAAGAAATCTAAGGTTCTTTCAAATATGAAAGTTTATATAACCGGTAGTAACTTGTTTTATATTACCAAGTTTTCTGGTCCCTCTCCCGAACCTCCGGTTAATACTGATGGTGTGGTTACTGGTATTTACACAGGTACTTATCCAACGGCAAGGTCATTCATTATGGGTGTACAAGTTGGTTTCTAATATTTAAGAATTAGCGATATGAAAAAGAACATAAAAAATATTCTAATCTGTTTAGGGATTAGTGCAATAGCCCTTAGCTCTTGTAAAAAAGATTTAAATTTAAGTCCGGTGAGCAACTTAAGTGATGCGAGCTATTGGAAAACTCCGGATCAGGTGGATGCTTTTGTGAGTGGAATTCACACCCGTTTTCGCGATCATAATACCAGTTTTGAATTTCTGGGAGAGGTACGCGCGGACATATATGGAACAGATCCAGGTACTACTGCCACATTTACGGGTGAAGCAACTCAAGGCATGGAGCGCATGTGGCTGCATACTTTAGATGCCGATAATTCAGGAGTTAGTAATTTCGGAGGATTTTACAATAACATTAATCAGATTAATCTTTTGATTAATAAATTGAATACTACCAATATAGTGTCAGAAACATCAAAAAAGAATTATTTAGGTATTGCCTATGGTATGCGCGCATTTTACTATTTTCAGCTATACAGGAGTTGGGGTAAAGCTGTAATTGTAACAGATCCTACCGTTGATATTGATATTTCAAATTTAGCGAAACCTGCGTCGACTGAAGCAGAGGTAATGAGCTTAATTAAATCGGACATTGATCTTTCCAATGAAAATTTTGGTACCGATTATTCTTTCTCTGCTAAGAATAAAAAAGGATTCTGGTCAAAATCTGCCACTCAAATGTTAAATGCAGAAGTGCATTTGTGGACAAGTTACAGAGGGGGAGGCACTGCTGATGCTACAATAGCAAAAACTGCGTTGACCAGTATTCAGTCTGGCGCTCCTGCATTATCATTATTAAATAATTTTGCAGATGTGTTTTCATCAACCGGGAAAGACAATAACGAGGTGATTTTTGTTTCAAGAAATAAACTGAATGAAGCTACCCTACCTTTTATTGGAAACTTTGTTCCGCAAACTAGCTTAATCATTAATTTCTATGATTCTTTAGCTGTAAGAAAATTTGATGTGGTTACAGATAACTATGGTGGGTTATTAAGAATCCCTACTAAAATAGCTACCTACAGAAAATTTAATGAGAATGACTTACGCAAAAACTTAACAATACAGGCAGCTTATTCTCAACCAGCAGCGGGTACATTTAAAATAGCCGGAGCATTCCTGAAAAAGTACCAAGGAGAACAAAATGCGGGAAGCAGGGCTTTTACCAATGACTTCCCAATTTATCGTTATGCTGATCTGTTATTACTTTTAGCGGAGGCTAAGGTTGCATTAGGTGAAAGCCCTGCTACAGAGATAAATCTTGTTAGAGCAAGAGCCTTTGGCAGCAACTACAATGAGGCTACTCTGGGTTATCCTCATCAAGCTATAGATGCTGACCCTAAGGAAGCGATACTTCAGGAACGTTTGTTAGAGTTTATTGGAGAAGGAAAAAGATGGTATGATCTCAGACGTATGGGCAATAACTATGTATTTGCTAAAACTGGTTTGGCCTCTTCAGAAACCTACAAGTTGTTGTGGCCAATAGACAGAACCTCTTTGACAAACAATAGGGCGTTAACACAAACAGACGGATATCCTTTATTTTAATTCACAACATTCGCGGGTAGAGTAAATTACTGCTGCCCGCGAATGATTTAAAAACACACTCAACACTTATATGATTTTCGAGAAATTACAAGGCTTAATTGCCGCTCCTTTTACTCCAATGGACAATAATGGAGCCATCAACTTAACTATTATTCCTGATTACTATAGATTTTTAAAACACAATAAAATTACAGGCGCTTTCATCTGTGGATCAACCGGAGAGGGTGTTTCTATGTCTACGGATGAGAAAAAACAAATAGCAAAAGTCTGGGCCGATTGCACCAATGACGATCCTGACTTTAAAGTGATGTTATTTTTAGGTGGTACAAGCATTACAGATTGTAAAGAACTTGCTTTGTATGCTAAACAGATTGGGCTTTACGCTATTTCATTTACTGCTCCTTTCTATTTTAAACCTGCTAATGTTGATATGCTGGCTAAAGCTTGTGCAGAAATTGCTGCTGTAGTACCAGATATGCCTTTCTATTACTACCACATACCCGTGCTAACAGGAGTAGGCCTTGCCATGTATGATTTATTGCAGGCCGTTGATGGTAAAATTGAAAACTTTGCCGGAGTAAAATATACACACGAAGACTTTATGGATTTCTTATCTTGTATGAACTTTAAAGATGGAAAGTACGACATGCTCTGGGGTCGCGATGAGAATATGCTTTCGGCATTAGTGCTGGGCACAAAAGGTGCAGTAGGCAGTACATTTAACTATGCAGCTCCTTTATACTATGATATGATCGATGCTTTTGAGAACAACAACTTGAAAAAAGCTAATTCACTGCAGCAGCAATCCATAGATATGATCAGATTGTTAGGTAAATACGGTGGTATAGCTACAGGAAAAGCTTATATGAAAGTGGTTGGAATAGATTGTGGTGAGTTTAGGTTGCCCGTTAAAAACATGGATAGCAATCAGTTTGAACATTTTAAATCTGATGTAGCAGCACTTGATTTTAATACTTTTAAATCAAACGCGCCTCATTAGTTTTTATTAATAGGCTTATGAACAAATATTTATTTTCTTTATCAATCCCTTTTATGCTAATGATTACTGATGTTTCTGCCCAGGAAACTGTAATAGAGCGAGTACAATGGTGTACAGCTGCAAAACTGCAAAATGCAGATGGCAGTACTTCATTGGGCTTTGCGGGTGCTGTGAATGCTGTTTTTAATGATGTCCTTCTGATTGCTGGAGGCGCTAATTTTCCCGATAAAATGCCTTGGGAAGGAGGGAAAAAATATTATTCAGATAAGATTCAGATGCTGCTTAAGCAAAACGGACACTTTGTATGGAGTACAAAAACATCAAAGCTACCGGAACCTGTAGCTTATTGCGGGAATACTTCAACTGATTTGGGAGTGGTTTACGCCGGGGGCGAAGGTCAAAACGGTTTATCTGACAAAGCATTTATCATTACCTGGGACACTCCGGAATTAAATATCATTGTAAAAAAATTACCCGATTTGCCAATTGCAGTTACTAATACCGGGCTTACCCATATTGGTAATGTGGTTTATCTGGTGGGCGGCGATAAAGAAAAAAGTTCATCTGATGCCTTTTATAAGCTTGATCTAAATGTTAAAGATCCAATATGGCAAAAATTACCAAGCCTACCGGTGCAACTGGCAAATGCCTTGATTGTAGCGCAGGCAGACAAGATCTTTGTAATAGGCGGCCGTACTAAAACACCTTCAGGAATTAGTGATTTACATCATACAACTTACGCTTATGATTCTGCTGTGGGTATATGGCAAAAGTTGGCTGATATTTCTGATGGCAAACAAACAATTAATTTTTCTGCCGGAGCAGGGATTGCCGTAGCGAATGATCTCATTTTAGTTACATGCGGAGATAATGGAGAGGTTTTTCATAAAATAGAAAACTACATATCTCAAATTGCTACATCCCAGTCCCAGAAAGAGAAAGATAAACTCACTTTAGAAAAGAATAAGTTAAGCATTCATCATAAGGGTTTTTATAAAACACAGCTGGTATATAATACCACTAAAAATACCTGGGTTAAGTTGGGTCAGCTGCCTTTTCCGGCACATGTTACCACAACTGCCACCAAATGGGGCGATGATATTGTTTTATCTAACGGAGAAATAAAACCCGGTGTCAGAACACCATCAGTAATGATAGGTAAAATAGAAACAGATCAGGGTTCAAAAAAACAATAATATGCTAAAGAAAAACACAAATAATTATGCCTGGGTGCTTGTTGGATTACTGTGGGTAGTGGCATTATTAAATTATATGGACAGACAAATGCTATCGACCATGAAGCCAGCAATGCAAATTGATATTGAAGAGCTCCAATCGGCTACCAACTTTGGTTATCTGATGGCAATCTTTCTGTGGATATACGGTTTTATGAGCCCTGTTTCAGGAATTATAGCTGATAAATTCAATAGAAAATGGCTAATTGTAGGTAGTCTATTTGTTTGGTCGGGAGTTACATTTTTAATGGGCTATGCCGAAACTTTTAATCAGATCTACTGGTTAAGGGCGATAATGGGCATTAGTGAGGCACTTTACATTCCTGCAGGGCTATCTTTAATCGCCGATTTCCATTCACCTAAAACACGATCTTTGGCTATAGGTATTCACATGACAGGACTGTACATGGGCCAGGCCTTAGGTGGTTTTGGAGCAACCATTGCCGACAAGTTCTCATGGCAATCTGCCTTTCATTGGTTCGGAATAGCGGGTATTGTTTACTCGTTTATCTTAATCCTCTTTTTAAGAGAGAAAAAGGTAAATGATGATGAAATGGTATCCGATAAAATTATAATTAGCACTAAACCCTCGCTTTTTAAAGGATTGTGGTTGCTGTTTACAAATATTTCCTTTTGGATTATTCTGTTTTATTTTGCAGTTCCAAGTTTACCCGGTTGGGCGGCAAAGAATTGGTTGCCTACATTATTTGCGCAGAATTTAAATATTCCAATGGCCACTGCCGGGCCACTGTCAACCATTACAATAGCGGCTTCTTCCTTTCTAGGGGTAATATTTGGGGGTATTTTGTCTGATAAATGGGTGCAGAAAAACATTAAAGGGCGTATTTATACCAGTGCAATTGGTTTGGCATTAACCATTCCATCCTTATTATTACTGGGCTTTGGCCACTCACTCTTTCATGTTGTGGGAGCGGCTATTTGCTTTGGTTTAGGCTTTGGAATGTTTGATGCCAACAATATGCCCATTCTTTGTCAATTTGTTTCGGCCCGATATAGGGCAACAGCATACGGATTGATGAATATGACGGGCGTATTCTTCGGCGCTTTTATTACCGATTTGTTAGGCAAATCTTCTGATGCCGGCAGCCTTGGTAAAGATTTCGCAATGCTTGCAGGGATTGTGGTCATTGCATTGGTTGTTCAGCTTTATTTTTTGCGTCCACAACATAATGATTTTGTTGATGCGTAGTAGTTTGATAGTTAAATAGATTGATATAAGATAATGATACAGAGAAATATAATGAAAGCTATTCTGGTAATGATTATTGTATTAGGCATTACCTCATGTAGCAAAAAAATATATACAGAAACAGGTGCAAACGCTATAAAAATTAGCACTGTTTCTACAGAGAACCCAATATTTAAAAGAATAGAGGCAAATGCTTACCTGCGTATTGAGGTAAACATACCGGCAGGAAATCATGAAATTGCCTATAACGCCATTTCCGGATCTGTCAATAAAGAAGTAATAAAAGATATAGCTAAGCTAGAAATATATCAGAGTAATGAAAAACCTGACTTTAACAGCGCTAAATCAATTGGAAGCACTGTTCCTTCAGGCAATAAATTTACAATTCCTTTTGATGTGAAATTAAAACCAGGTATTCATTATTTCTGGCTTAGTGTTGGCTTAAAGAACGACGCCAATATAGATCACAAATTAGACCTGAATGCAGGCTTCTTTACAGATTTATCTGGCTTAGCTTATAAGATTAATCAAAATAAACATACACCTAACCCTTTTGGTATTGCATTGCGTAAGCCTAAAGATGAAAATGTGCATACCTATCGTATCCCGGGAATTGTAACTACCAACAAAGGTACCCTGATTTCGGTTTACGATATCCGCTATGATCACAGTGGTGATCTTCCGGCAAACATAGATGTAGGTATGAGCCGAAGTACTGACGGCGGTAAAACATGGGATGCTATGAAAACCATTATGAACATGGGTCGTGCAGATGAAAACAGCGGTGTAGGCGATCCTTCTGTTTTGTTTGATCCGGTTACCAAAACCATATGGGTTTCGGCTTTATGGAGTAAAGGAAATCGTTCTATTGCAGGTTCTGGTCCAGGCCTTACACCCGAAGAAACAGGACAATTTGTGGTAACCAGCAGTACTGATGATGGACTTACCTGGAGCAAACCTTATAGCATAACTTCACAGGTAAAGAATCCGGAATGGAGATTATTTTTCCCTGGACCAGGAAATGGTATTGCTATGTCAGATGGCAAGATTGTTTTTCCTGCACAATATTGGGATGCTCAAAAAATGCCGCATTCTACATTAATATATAGTGATGATCATGGTAAATCATGGAACAGCGGTATCGGTGCAAAATCCAATACCACCGAAAGCCAATTGGTAGAAACTACTCCAGGAACCATTATGCTAAATATGAGAGATAACAGAGGAAGCTTTAGAAGCGTCGCTACTACTACCGATATGGGTAAAAGCTGGACAGCACACTCAACCTCTTATAATACACTTGCAGACCCTGTTTGCATGGGAAGTTTTATTAAAGCAAAAGTTAAGGTTAAAGGGGTATTGAAAGACGTGTTGTTCTTTAGTAATCCAAATGTTTCCAAAGCACCAAGAAGGAATATCACCATTAAAGCTAGCTTGGACATGGGCGAAACATGGATGCCTGCCAATCAATTATTAATAGATGAACGCGATTCTTTTGGCTATTCTGCGCTTACTAAAATCGACGACAATACCATTGGTATTTTGTACGAAGGCATCAGCAGTTTACTATTTGTAAGGGTTCCGGTAAGTGATATCATTAAGTAATTATGTTCAGGAAAAGGTCAATGTCGCTATTTGTACTGCTATGGTCACTTGGATTAACCTCGTACAGTCAGGAGGTACGGGTAGCCTGTATTGGTAATTCAGTAACTTTTGGCGCCGGTCTCAAAAATCCTGCAAAAGAATCTTACCCTTCGGTATTACAGGATTTACTTGGGCAAAAATATGGGGTTAAAAACTTTGGCCTAAGCGGAGCTACACTTTTAAAAAAGGGACACAGGCCTTATTATAAAACAAAACAGTTTCAGGATGCTGTCTTGTTTAAGCCTGATATTGCAATTGTACACCTTGGTTTAAACGATACTGATCCCAGAGATTGGCCTGAATTTAAAGGCGATTTCAAATCAGACTATTCATGGCTATTGGATACACTTAAAAAACAAAATCCCAATGTAAAGCTATTTATATGCAAACTTACACCCATATTTAACGGCCATCCAAGGTTTAAATCTGGTACACGCGATTGGTATTGGCAAATTCAGGAACAAATTATTGAAATAGCTAAGGCTAACAATACTGGCTTAATTGACCTAACATCGGCTTTATATAACAGACCCGATTTGTTTGCCGATAACCTGCATCCCGATAAGGAAGGAGCAGCCATCATCGCAAAAACTGTTTACGGAAACCTTACCGGCAATTATGGCGGACTTGAACTTCCGGAGATCTTTACGAATCATATGGTGCTTCAGCGCAATAAACCAATAAGTATATATGGTACAGCAAATAGCAGTGAACAGATAAAAGTTTTGTTTAATCATAAACAGCTTACCGCAGTTGCTGATAATTATGGCAAATGGAGGGTTCAGTTTCCCGAAATGTCACATGGCGGACCATATGAGTTAAGTGTGCAATCAGGCAATAAAACCATTTATTTAACAGACATTCTTATTGGCGATGTTTGGCTATGTTCAGGGCAGTCGAATATGTCATTTACCTTAAGCGCGGCTAAAACAGGGAAAGTAGAACTAGCTCAAATTAAAGCAAATAAGGTAAGGTTATTTAAGTTCAATCAGTACGTGGAAACAAATGATGCCCCATGGAATGCCAAAACGCTGAAGCAAGTTAATGCACTTAAATACTTTTCAGGAAGCTGGACGCCAACCACTTCAGAAACAGCTGCAGACTTTTCTGCAGTAGGATACTATTTCGGTAAAAAAGTAGCAAAAGAATCAGGCGTGCCCATTGGTTTAATACAACTTGCCGTTGGTGGTTCAACTATAGAATCCTGGATCGACAGGTACACTATGGAACACGATGAGCAACTTGTTGATGTGCTTACAGACTGGCGAAAATCTGATTTTATACAGGAGTGGGCCAGAGGTCGTGCCGATGTTAATCTTAAAGAAGCATCAAATCCTAAACAGCGTCATCCATACGAACCTGTATATAACTACGAAGCAGGTATAGCCAAGTTAACTCAATTCCCTATAAAGGGTGTAATATGGTATCAGGGAGAAAGCAATGCCCAAAATGTAGATTTATATAAACATACATTTCCTGTATTAGTGCATAGCTGGCGCAAAAAGTGGGGCTACGATTTTCCCTTTTATTACGTGCAACTTTCAAGTATAGATCGCCCGTCATGGCCTTATTTCAGAGATGCTCAGCGTAAGTTATTAAAGGACATACCTAATAGTGGTATGGCTGTAAGTTCCGATGTTGGCGATTCTTTAGATGTTCATCCAAATATGAAAATGGAAGTTGGGCAACGACTAGCACTTTTAGCCCTTAAAAACACTTATCACAAGCCTATAACTGCTAATGGCCCTGGCATATCAAACCATAAACAAGAAAAGAACAATATCATACTTTCATTTACAGAAGCTAAAAAACTCTCTACGCGAAACGGAGAACCCTTAATCGGTTTTCAATTCACAAACCTAAAAGGATATCGCATTACTGCAAAAGCCACTATAATTAATAATAAGGTGATTTTAAAGATTCCACACGGTGAAACCATAAAAGAAGTGCTATATGCATGGGAGCCCTTCACCCGGGCCAACCTGGTTAATGAGGCAGGTTTGCCGGCTTCAACTTTTTCAATTCCATTAAATTAAAATATTTCAAAATGAGTTATACTGTACAAGATTTACAGAACCTTAAAACGTTCTATCATAATCAGTTATTAAACGATACGGTTCCCTTCTGGTTTCCCAGATCTATAGATACCGAATACGGTGGTTATCTGTTAATGCGCGATCAGGATGGTAGCTTGATTGATGATGATAAAGCCGTTTGGATACAGGGTAGGGCAGCCTGGTTACTTTCAACCTTATACAATACAGTAGAACAAAAACAGGAATGGTTAGATGGGGCTAAATCAGGGATAGATTTTTTAAATAATCATTGTTTTGATACCGATGGGCAAATGTTTTTTCATGTAACGCGCGATGGGCAGCCTATTCGTAAACGCCGTTATTATTTTTCCGAAACCTTTGCGGTAATTGCCAATGCAGCCTATGCTAAAGCTAGCGGCGATGAAGCTGCTGCGGCCAAAGCCAGGTATTTATTTGGTAAATGCATTGAGTATTCAACTACACCAGGTTTATTGCCTGCAAAGTTTGCCGGCACAAGACCAACAAAAGGAATTGGTGTTCCAATGATTATGATGAACACTGCGCAGCAATTACGCGAAACTATTGGAGATCCGCGCTGTAATGAGTGGATCGATATATGGATCAAAGAAATTGAAACCTTTTTTGTTAAAGATGATATTCAGTGCGTTATGGAACAGGTAGCGCCTGACGGTAGCATAGTTGATCATATTGATGGAAGAACCTTAAATCCAGGTCACGCAATTGAAGGCGCATGGTTCATACTACACGAGGCTAAATACAGAAATAACGATCCGCATTTAATAAAGCTAGGTTGTAAAATGCTCGATTATATGTGGGAACGTGGATGGGATAAGGAGCACGGGGGCATTTTATATTTCAGGGATGTATACAACAAACCTGTTCAGGAATACTGGCAGGACATGAAATTTTGGTGGCCTCATAATGAAGTGATCATTGCTACATTGCTGGCATATACCATAACCGGCGATGAGAAATATGCAAAATGGCATAAAATGGTTAACGATTATGCCTATCAGCATTTCCATGATCCTAAAAATGGCGAATGGTTTGGGTATTTACACCGCGATGGTAGCTTAGCCCAAACAGCTAAAGGAAACTTATTTAAAGGCCCATTTCATTTACCCAGACAGGAATGGTATTGTCTATCTTTATTAAACGAACACTTAAAATCATAAACCAATATGATTAAAACATTGCTAATATTTTTGCTGGCTTTAAACATCAATGCAGTTGCACAAACAGCTGAAAAACCTTTAAATGAGAAGCCAGCATTAATTCCAATGCCTCAGCAAATTGAATGGAAAAAGGAGTGGATTGCACTTAAAAATTATAAAGGAATAGTTGTTGAAAGTGCTTCTTTACAAAAAGAAGCAGAGCTATTACAGCGGCAACTGAAGGAACTTGGCCTGATAATTCCAATTAAAAAAAGTGCTGCCCCAAATAAACCCAGTATTGTTTTGGAATTGGGAAAGGTTAGCACACTAGATTCTAGCTCAGAAGAAGCATATAAACTCAACATCACTGCCAGTGCAATAACAATCACCGGCGCAGGTAAGGCAGGTTTATTTTATGGCCTGCAAACATTAAAGCAGCTAATTGATAGTGGCAAAAATGTAAAGGCATGCAACATTACAGACTGGCCTTCTTTTTCGTGGCGGGGCTATATGATTGATGCAGGCAGGAATTATCAACCTATGGATTTGCTTAAGCAGCAAATTGATGTTATTGCAGCATATAAGTTCAATATATTTCATTTTCATTTTACAGAAGATATTGCATGGAGGTTAGAAAGCAAGCTATATCCACAGCTAACTGCTCCCGAAACCATGCTTCGCAATAAAGGCAAGTTCTATACTCAAAAAGACCTTAAGGAATTGATTAGTTACTGCAAAGCGCGTCATATTACAGTAGTTCCCGAAATAGATATGCCGGGGCATAGCGCGGCATTTAAAAGAGCCATGAAAACAGATATGCAAAGCGATAGCGGGCTGGTTATTGTAAAGAACATCTTAAAGGAATTTTGCGATACTTTTGATGTTCCCTACCTGCACATCGGAGCAGATGAAGTAAAGATCACCAATAAAAATTTTCTGCCAGAAGTGATTTCCTTAGTTGAAAAACAGGGAAAAAAGGTAATAGGATGGGAGCCGGGGGGTGAGTTTACAGAAAGCACCATCAGGCAGTTATGGATGGAAGACGCTACAAAGGTTAGCGCCAATCCTAAGGTAAAATATATAGACTCGCGCCATTTATACATTAATCACATGGATCCTCTGGAAAGTGTGGTGTCTATATTTAAGGGGAAAATTGCCAATCTGGACAAAGGGAATGATGCAGCTTTGGGTGGCACCCTTTGCGTATGGCCAGACCGACGGGTAAACAAACCCGAAGATGTATTTATGCAAACATCCGTATATCCTGCGGTGCTGGCTTTTGCCGAAAGGAGTTGGCGTGGGGGCGGACAGCCAGATTGGTTAACCTATGTAGGTTTAGATGGTTCCAAAGAAGTTAATGTATTCAAAGAATTTGAGCATCGTTTAATAAAGCATAAAAATCGCTACTTCTCAAAAATGCCGTTTCCATATCAACCACAGGCACATTTGAAATGGAAATTCTACGGGCCTTTCAGTAATCAGGGTGATCTTACCAAACAATTCTATCCTGAAGAGACAAATGATATTGATACCAGCAAAGCAGCATTAACTGCTTTTGGTGGTACTTTTATTCTAAGGCACTGGTGGGGTCCTCTAGTGAAAGGCCTTCTAGAGAAGCCCGAAGAAAACACTACCTGGTATGCTACCACTAAAATTTGGAGTGATAAAGATCAATTACAGAACTTCTGGATTGGTTTTAACAACATCTCCAGGTCTTACGCGTCAGACTCACCCAATGAGGGAACCTGGGACAACAGAAAAAGCCAGGTATTGGTAAATGGTAAACTCATTCCACCACCACAATGGAAGCAGGCAGGAGCAAAAGGCAATCTGGAATTGCCTCTTATCGATGAAGGATATGAATACCGCGAACCAACAAAAGTTCATTTAAAAAAAGGCTGGAATACCATCCTAGTTAAATTACCTGTAGGCTCTTTTAAAGGGAAAGATTGGCAAAATCCGGAAAAATGGATGTTTACAGTTGTACCTTGGCTTTAAATTTGATAGTCTCAGCAGTATTACATAAAAGGTGATTCTCTGTATGATTAAAAACTACAAACTTCTATTATATCTATCCCTGATTTTTTTTAGTTCTTGTTCTTCTGTTTATATGCCAAATGTGCCCAATACACCAATGTTAAGCCAAAAAGGAGAGTTTAGCGGTGGCGGTCACATCTCTTTTCGAGGCAATGCAAGTTTAAATGGTGCGTATGCAGTTTCAGATCATTTTGGTGTACTATTTAGCGGGGCATATATGAACAGTGAAAAGCACAGCAAAGATTTTAAACACAAATTAGTAGAAGTTGGTGGTGGATATTTTAACACCTTTGGCCCCGAAAATAACAGGATTCTAGAAATATATGCCGGTTATGGTGGTGGAAAAACAAACAGAGCTTTCAGAACATTTGATGATAATGACATATTAACAAATACTGATCTCGAAGAAATCACCTACAACAAAACATTTATACAGGTAAATTACAGTTCTAAGAAAAGCAATAATCTGCGCTTATTCGGTACCGATTTTCCTATAAATTACGGAACAGCATTACGTATCAGCAGTGTACAAATGAAAACATTTATGCGCAATTCAATAGGCCAGGTCAGAGAAGGCAATACTTTTTTAGAGCCAATTTTCTTTACCAGAATGCGTTTGAGTGATGCCGTACAATTGCAGTATACATCAAGCGGTAACTTTGGACTCAACAGCCGTAAGTTTATGAGCGCCGGTAATTCGATATTTACCATTGGCGCTGTTATAAATGTTGGCGGTAAAAAGTCCAAAGAATAGCTATTGCTCTTTTTTCTTTAACGTCGAAAGATATTCAAGCAAATCAGAGAATTCTTGTTTTGTCATGCTTTCATGCAGTCCATCGGGCATCATTGAACCTGGAACCTCTTTTATGGAACTCACATTAGCTGATTTTAATTTCTGACTAGCTCCACCAGGGTACTTCAATTGAATATCAGATTCGGTTCTGCTAGATACAATACCAACAAGACTAGAACCATCTTTCATGTCCAGTTGAGAAGTTTCATAACCAAAACTCACACCTGCAGATGGCCTTACAATAGCATCAAAAAGACCCTCTTTTGGTAGCTTAGCGCCAATTTCAGACAAGTTTGGCCCAAAATCTAATCCTTGTCCATTCGCTTTGTGACATATGAAACACGCTTTGTTAAAAACAGCTTTTCCCTTTAATGCATTTCCTTTAAAAGCAATGATCTCATTAAAACTAACCATTGTTCCTTTTTTTGCTTCATCAGCATTAGAACCCGGTAAATAGGTTTTTGCTTCGTCATACAATCCTTTAACACCAGATCCACTTACACCTTTTACCGCAAACGGAATTAAATCTGTAGGCAATGCCTTTGTTTTTAGCATTTCCAAGACTTTAGTTTCTCCAATCCGGCTTTTGCCCAACATTTCAACAGCTTTTTGGCGCATCGATTTATCATTAGATGTGCTTGCTAACGCACCAGAAAGTATAGCTATAGATTCTTTATTCCCAACAGCACCAAGTGCTTCAAAAATAGGTGTGATTTTATTAACGTCTTTATTTCTAATTACATCTTTAATACGCTCAGTATCTTTAAATTCAATTAAAAGTCTTGCCGCATCAACACCAACAGAATTATTTCCATTGGCAATTACCATCTCTAATAATTTAGCACCTTCCGTTTTAATTTGATATCTCGCTATCAAATTAACATATTCTGAGGTTCCCGATTTTGAATCGAGTACTTTCTTTAAGGCATTTAATGATGAAGGGGAATTTGCTACCTCTTTAGCATCCATTAAGCTAAGTATAATGGAAGACGTTGGCAGATTGGTGTTTTTATCAAGCATCGACAGTAAAGTCTTAGTTTTTTCAGGTGCAGCAATAAAGTCAAACGCACGGAAATACCTGAGTCTTTTATCTAAAGGGGTACTTTGATCGGAAGCTAATTTTTCAAGAAAGGGTAGGGCTAATGCCGTTCTCGATCGCCAGATGATATCTTTTCCTCCTGCGCTCGATAATGGATCTTTTGTTTCTTTTAAATATGCTGCTAAATAAGTATCCCATTGCTTATCTGCACCAATACCTAAGGCTTCCAGATACCACCTATCCGTTCCGTTGTGTTTCGTTGCCAGCTTAGCCCATAGTTCAGCTGCTTCGGCTGCCTTGTTATGTCTAAGGGTTATCGCACACTCCCTTAAAACCTCCGCATTGGTTTCATTGACCAATTGCCTTACATAATCAATTGGATTTAATTTCGTTTGTCTAACGGCTCTTAAAGCAGTAATACGGATGTCTGGGTTTTTATCATTAATGGCCTCGTCTAAATATTTCTTTGAATCAGATGATTTAGATAAAATCCATAATGCCCTGGCCCTCATCCGCTGATTGGCTGTTGAGTGCCATAATTTATTTAGTGCCGGGATGGCTTTTCTATCCATTGCAACCAAGGCCAGATAAGCATGTCTGCGGACTGCTAAATTCGGATTCTGTAACGCCTCAATGGCGCCTTTAGGCGTGTCGAAATTAAATTTAGGAACAACATACTTTGATGCCAGGGCCGAAGGAGCAACCCTATAAATGCGTCCGCGTTCAAGGTCACCAACTCTGTGGCCGCCAACTCCAGGATCATACCAGTCGGCAACTATTAATGAGCCATCAGGAGCGATACAAACATCTGCGGGCCTAAACCACTGATCTTTGTCATTACTTAATATATTAATGATCTCTGCTGAATAACCAGCTCCGTTTTTCTTTACGGGATATGATCTTACAACATTATGTCCGGGTTCCGAATGAATCATTTGGTTATGAAACTGAGTTGGTAATAATGAACCTTCGTAAATTAGTATTCCAGTAGGAGATCCTGAGCCTGTTTGCAAAAGGTTTGGAACCACACCTGGGTCATTTAAGTGCCAGTGACGTAGCGGAATAGAGTCTTCCATATTAATACGTTCTGAAGGCCAATATGCGCCCGTCATTTCATCCTTAAAACCAAAATTACCATGCTCCATTACATAGTTTATCCGAACACCTTTATTGCCATCATCGTCATTATCACTTTGCCACACCGTGCCGTAACTATCAACTGCAACCTCAAAAGGATTTCTAAAATTGTGTCCAATAACCTCCACGTTAGATCCATCCGGGTCGCATCTAAATACCATGCCTTCTTTATATTTTTTAGGACCAATTTCGTCACCATCCTGGTCAAGCACTGTCTTGTTGTTTTTATCCTTTAGCGTTTGCCCCATATTTCCAAAATTGAAATATAGCTTTCCATCCGGACCAAAAGTAAAAGTATGGATGCCATGATCATGCTGCTCGCCGCCAATTCCCTGAAACAGGATTTCTTTGCGATCTGCCTTATCATCACCATCATCATCATAAAAAACCCACACATAAGGGCTTTGCGAAACAATAACCCTGTTCCCCAGTACACATATACCTAATGGTGCATTAATTTCAGCACCCTGATAAAAAGTTTTGCTTGTTTCCAGATGCCCGTCGCCATCCTTATCCTCTAATATTAAGATCCTGTCGCCTTCTGGTTTGGGCTTATTATTGTTGATCTCAAACCTGTAATTATAGGCTTCAGTAACCCAAACCCGACCTTTTTCATCTACATCAATATTAGTTGGGTTTATTAATGTAGGCTCAGTTGCCATGGTTTGAACATGCAAGCCTGGAAATGTACGCAGTCCGGCCAGACTATTGCCGGGCAGGTGTTTTGCTGATTCTGTTAAAGGAGAATCAATTTGCACCTTTAATCCTGATCTCTGCTCACTAACAGCAGGAGTACATGTTTTTAAAAGCAATACAGGTTGAAATAGAACAAAAATAATCTTGGTAGCGAACAGTGAGGTTCTGGTAAAATTAATGGCCATTCTTTTACGGTTTAAAGCGATTTATTTTTCAAATATGAATTAACTTATTTAGATAGATCGCAGCATATTTGGTAAGCGAATTTATAAAAAAGATCTAATAAAGCAATCGATTGCTTTAATTTTATTTAGATAGCAGAATAGTGAAGATTTTAATAATAGAGGTAGGTAAGAAATGAATACTAAAGAAAAAAAGGCTGTATCATATTATGATACAGCCTTTTTTTCTTTGCAACGTCATCTCGATGCCAGGAGAGATCTCTTGGTTATTCCAATTTGCTTTGCAGCTATTTGATCAAGAGATCTCTCTCTTCGTTCGAGATGAAGATCGCTTTAAAAATTATCGCTTTAAATAGGCTTCACGGTTATCGATTTTAAAAGAGGTCTGTCTTTTACATCTTCACGAGCAGCCTTAACCACTATATAAACATCATGGAATTTACCATCTGTTACAGGGCTTATAGATACACCTGTCGAAGCAGAGCCTTGTTTTCCAATTACTTCACCATCTTTACCGCCCAATCTGATCTCAACACTGTAATCAGCATCTGCGTTAGCCAATCCAAAATTAAACGCGGCAACATTAGTCAAGTCGATACCTTTTAACTTAACCCAGCCAGTTTTTTCAGGGAATATCAACGATTGAACTCCATCAGCATCTTTGCGTCCGAAATCTGATATATCCTTAATATCATTAGCATATATAACATTGCTTCTTAAATTAATCACTTTAGTATTCGCTAAAGGTTTCAAACCGGCAGCACCTAAATCAGAGTAAGTCGCTTTAAGATTTAAAACAGATTTATCTTTATTGGTTTCTGTCGGAGGAACGATCTTACCTGTTGCAGGTAAAGAAGGACCAGTTGTCGACTTAGCGCTTAAAGTCAAAATCCATTCTGCAATTTCCTTAACATCAGAAGCCTTCATGGTAGGGTGGGCAGGCATTGGAACTTCGCCCCAAACACCTTTACTACCATTAATTACTTTAGAAGTAAGGTAATCTGCCGCTTTGGTTTTTGTCTGATATTTAGAAGACACCGCAGTAAATGCCGGGCCAATTGATTTTGTAGAGATTTTATGGCAGGTACTGCAATCTGCTTTTAGCATTATTGCCTTACCAAGAAGCGACTGTGCAGCCTGCTGATGGCCTAATTTAGCTCCAGCCATATCCAATCCTTCAGTATAAGTATTTGATACATAGATTCTGCTTTTATTTACAGCCGCGCCTTTGTCCGAAACCGATACCTGATAATTGATTGGTTTACCCGGGAAATAAAAGCTCTTGTTTCCGGTTAAAGTGATATCAACTTTAGGTTCTTCGTTCCCTGCATATACTATTACAGTGTTACTTTTTGAAGACGCTTTATCTTTATCAATTACCTGAACGCTAATTGCATATTCACCTGCTTTTGCAAATGTATATTGTAGTTCTGGAGAGGTAGTAGTTTTTTTAATACCCTTTCCTAAGTTCCAAACATAAGTTAGCGCATCACCATCAGGATCCGTTGCATCTACCTTTGCTACAAGCTTATATGGTAATAAACCGCTCGTTTTCTCAATTTCAAGATTCTTTACAATAGGAGGTCTGTTACCTGCCATATAATCAATTCTTACAATACCAGCGTCAGGATTTTTTGTAAACCATCCTTTACCATATTCAAGAATATATAATTTATTATCAGGGCCAAGTTCCATATCAATAGGAGCAGCTAAAGAAATTTCACCTAACATTGGCTCCATGCTTAAATAATCTCCTTCTGGCGACATAGTAACAGCTTTTACCCATCCACGGATCCATTCATAGATAATCAATTTACCATCATAATAAGAAGGATATGGCGAGGCACCTGGTCTTGAATAATAAACCGGACCAGCCATTGCTGTACGGCCACCGGCACCAACCTGAGGGAACTCTTTAGATTCTCCGTAAGGATACCATATAAAAGCCGGTTGAGCAGGAGGAAGGGTAGATAAACCAGTATTGTTTGGTGAATTATTTAAACCAGCTTTAGGGTCAAATGCTTCTCCGTTTTTACCGTCTGTATAATCATAAGCTTTATAAGGATAGTTATTACCTATAAATAAAGGCCATCCAAAGAACCCTGCTTTACGAGCCTGGTTTACCTCATCATAGCCTCTAGGCCCTCTTAAAGCGTCATCATTAGAGGCATCAGGTCCAACCTCGCCCCAATATAAAAAGCCTGTTTTCTGATCTACCGATATTCTATAAGGATTTCTGTTTCCCATTACGAAGATCTCAGGTTTGGTTTTTTCCTGACCTTTAGGGAACAAGTTACCATCAGGGATATCGTAAGTACCATCCTCTTTAATTTTAATTCTAAGTACTTTACCTCTTAAATCATTGGTGTTACCTGCAGATCTTCTGGCATCATACTGCTGAAAACCCTGACGGTTGTCTAACGGTGCATAACCGTTGTTTACGTATTTAGATTTTGGCGCATCAAAAGGAGTGGAGTTATCACCTGTTGATACATATAGTAAGCCACCAGGTCCAAAAGCAATGGATCCACCAGTGTGGCAGCAGATTTCGCGTTGCGAGTAAAACTCAAGGATAATCTTTTCAGAAGCGGTGCTTATTTTATCGTTAACCAATTTAAAGCGCGATAACCTGTTCACCGAAGGCTTTACCGGACTATAAAAAGCATACACGTATTGGTTCTTTGCAAAGTTAGGGTCAAGTGCTATACCTAATAATCCTTCTTCAGCATTAACATCAGGTGTATTTAATGTTTTAGAATATACCTCAAGTTTACCGGCTTCTTTAAGTGTTTTTGTGCTGTTCTTAAATAGCATGATCTCACCACGGCGCTGCGACACTAAAATGTCATAGTTAGGCAATACTGCCAATTCAGTAGGCTCAGTAAGTTGCCCCTTAAGCAGGCTTACTTTAACAAACCTGTTCTGGTCGGGGGTATCAATTCTAAGTTTTGATTTGAACTTACTCTGCTTAAGGTCATTTAGCAGCAAAGTATCTGGTTTTTTTGTTCTGGTTAATGGCGGCAGTAAACTGATCGCAATACCAGAAATTAACAATGCAAAAGAAGTTTTCATTAAAAGTTATAATTATCGTGTGTTGTTTCGAGGACTAAATATAAATGAATATTTCATAAAACAAATATATTTTACGCAATCGATTTCCAAACTTTTTTGAAAACACATTTTACAGGCTTGTTCAGCCCAAATCTATTCAGAATGTGACAACTCCTTGTTCACACGTTAGTGTTAGAATTACACATGATTGTTTGTGTTACTAATACACCTATTAAAGAACTCCATTATTTTTCTGACAAAACACGGAAGAAAATTGTTTTGCTGATCTCCCATAAAAAATGACGTTTTTCTAAAAACTGTACTTTTTTTACAACTTCTAATAAATGTTGATAAATAGTTTTAGCAAAACTTTAAGGGCTTATTTATTGATTTTAAGGGGTTATTGTTTATTGTAACAAAATCATTATTTTGCAATCCTTTTAAACAAACACGAAATTATATACATTTAATTTTTTTTAACCAAAAAACACAACATGAAGCTTAATTATTTAAGGTTTGGAACAACCGCTTTTCTCTGGTTGTTAGGAACTGCACTTGTGTCTGGTCAGCAACTAGCGGATCAGTCAGAAATTGATCTGAAAGATCTTTCTTCATTTAAGACTCCGGGAAAGACCTGGACGCTTGCTGGTGGTGTTACCGCCAATTTAAATGAAGTAAACCTATTAAACGTTGCAAAAGGTACTGGGATTCTGGTAAACATACCTACCAAGAAAGACCACGGATCAGACCTTTTAACTATTGGTGAACATGGCGACATTGTTCTTGAACTGGATTATTTGCTTGCAAAAGGAGCAAATTCAGGGATTTATCTTCAGGGAGTTTATGAAATTCAATTAGAAGATTCATGGGGTATCCTAAAACCAACATCGTCTAACAACGGTGGAATTTACCAACGTTGGGACGATTCGAAACCAGAAGGTCAGCAAGGATATCAGGGTTATGCACCACGCCAAAATGTAAGTAAAGCACCTGGCTTGTGGCAACATATTAAAATTGCATTCCAGGCTCCTCGCTTTGATGCATCTGGAAACAAAACAGCTAATGCAAGAATTTTAAGAATTGAGTTGAATGGAGTACTTATACACGATAATATAGAATTATTTGGTGCAACAAGAGGCGCAAATGATAAAGAAAAAGCTTTAGGCGCTTTGCGTTTGCAAGGAGATCATGGTGCTGTAGCTTTTAAAAACATCAAAACTTCAAAATTGCCTGCAGAAACGCAAAACGGCAGACAAAGAGGTGACGATACAGACCCTATCTATATAGATGTGGCTACTACACCAAATATTCGCAGTTTTGTTGATGTTCCTAATGGTGGTCCTAAAGTAGTTCATGCTATTTCTGTAGGTAGCCCAACTCAGGTTCACTTTAGCTACGACTTAGACAACGGTGCGTTGTTTCAGGCTTGGCACGGTGAGTTTGTTGATGCAACACCTATGTGGCATGACAGAGGTAACGGTACATCAAGACCTCGTGGAAGTGTAACTGCCTTCACTAAAAAACCGGTTCCTACTTTAGCTAAACTTACCGATGCTCAGGGAGCATGGTTGGCTGATACTACTGGTACAGGATTTAAAACCAAAGGTTATACATTAGATGCTCAGGAACGTCCTACATTTAACTATAACATCTATGGCACTAAAGTTACAGACGCCATCAAAGCAATTGAAAAAGGCCAGGGATTAAGCAGAGAGATTGTTCTTGAAACACCGGTTGATAACATTTATGCATTAATAGCTGATGCATCAAGTGTTGAGGAAGTTTCTAAAGGACTTTACCTTGTAGACGGACAGTCTTTTTATTTAAAATTTGACGATACCAAAGACAAACCTGTTATCAGGGATGTAGACGGCAGAAAACAACTTGTTGTTCTGGTTCGTGGTAAGTTAAATTATTCTATTTTATTCTAAAAAGGGGTTATATAATGAAATACACTTTTAAGACGCTGGCAATGCTGGCTTTAAGCTTTAGTTTTGCAACGGTGTTTGCCCAGGAAACACCAAAAGAAGAAGATTTCTTCAAAATAAATAAGGTAAAAGTACCCGAAGGACCAATTTTAGAGGTTGGTGGATTGGTTACTTTGCCAAACGGAGATCTTGGTATCTCAACCAGAAGAGGAGAGGTTTACATCGTAGAAAATCCTACAAGCAAAAACCCTTACTTCCGCAGGTTTGCATCTGGTTTACACGAAATATTAGGTCTTGCTTATAAAGATGGTGCACTTTATTGCGCGCAAAGAGGTGAGTTAACCAAATTGATCGATAAAGATCAGGATGGTAAGGCTGATGTTTATGAAACTGTTTATGCATGGCCATTAAGCGGTCACTACCATGAGTACAGCTTCGGACCAAAAATTGCTAAAGACGGTACTTTCTTTGTTACCGGTAACGTAGCTTTTGGTGATGAAATGTGGTACCGTGGCGAAAGCCGTGTACCTATGCGCGGTTGGACAATGAACATTACTGAAGATGGAAAAATGCAACCATGGGCAACTGGTCAGCGTTCTCCTGCAGGTCCAAACGTAATAGACGGACAACTTTACTATACAGATAACCAAGGTGACTGGTTCGGTTCTGGTGCAATCTGGAAAGTAGAAAAAGGTGATTTCTTAGGTCACCCGGCCGGATTAAGATGGACTGGAAGAGCTGATTCTCCAGTTAAGCTTACTGAAGAATACTTCAGATCTAAAATCGACGAAAGAAGAGATAAAGATGCACAAGGAAGAGCTATCAAACCTGAAAACAGAGTGAACGAAAACTTCAAAATGTTATGGGAAATGAAAAAAGACTTCCCTGAATTAAGATTACCATCTGTATGGTTGCCTTATGGTATCCTTGGTATCTCTACTTCAGAGCCTGTTAAAATTCCTCAGGGAGCTTTTGGTCCTTTCGAAGGTCAGATTTTAGTAGGTGATCAGGGTATGAGTATCATTTCAAGAGTATTCTTCGAAACGGTAAACGGTGTAGAGCAAGGTGCTTCATTTATGTTCAGAAGTGGTTTCCGTTCAGGAGTATTAAGAATGGCATGGGGTACTGATAATTCATTATTTGTTGGAGAAACTAACCGTGGTTGGGGATCTGCAGGTGATGCAAACGAAGGTCTTGAGCGTTTAGTTTACAACGAAAAAATGCCTTTCGAAATGAAAGCTGTTAGAGCAATGCCTGATGGTTTTGAAATCGAATTTACTAAACCAGTTGATTTAAAATCTGCAGAAGATATCGCTTCTTACGATGTACAAAGCTATTTATATAAATACCATCCGGTTTATGGCTCACCTCCAATTAATAACGAAAAGTTAAAAATTAAAGGTGTTAAAGTATCTGCTGACGGTTTAAAAGCAAGACTTATTGTTGATAATCTTCGTCAGTATTATATCCATACCATTACTGTCGAAGGTGTTCGTTCACAAGAGAACTCTTATCATTTAATTCACCCGATTGCTTACTATACTTTAAATAGCATTCCAAACGGAGAGAAATTATCTATGAATGGTGTAAGTACCAGAAACTCTGCAAACGACCCTGTGGCTAATGCTGTTCCTGGAAAAGCAACTGGTAAAAAACCAGTGGCTGGTGCTAAAACAACTGCTGCACAGAAAGCAGTAGAAGGTGGTGCAAAAACTACTTCGGCTCCAACTTATGCTCAGGTTAAAGGTTTATTAACAAGCTATACTTGTACTGCTTGCCATAATCCTACAAAAAAACAAATCGGACCTGCATTTGCTGACGTTGCAAAACGTAAGTACACTGCAGAAAAGATTCTTTCATTGATCCATAATCCTCAACCTCAAAACTGGCCGGGTTATGCAACAGAAATGCCACCAATGCCTCAGGTTACTAAAGAGGACGGTATTAAGATAGCAAACTGGATCAACTCTTTGAACAAATAAATGTCTGGAGTTCTATTGTCCAATTAATTTAATCGGCATTTCCCTTGAATATCTGTGGGGAATGCCGATTAATTTTATATTTTAGTCCCTCATTTCAAAAAACCAATATAAACAATGAATAAACTAGACTACCGCGATTATATTGTATTCTTTATATACTTTATAATCGTATCAGCTTATGGATTTTGGATCTACTATAAGAAGAAAACCAAAACCGCCGATTCAAAAGATTATTTTCTTGCAGAAGGCTCTTTAACTTGGTGGGCAATTGGTGCTTCTCTTATAGCCTCAAATATATCTGCTGAACAGATGATAGGTATGAGCGGATCAGGATTTAAGCTCGGCCTTGCAATTTCTGCTTATGAGTGGATGGCAGCAGCAACGCTAATTATTGTAGCTGTATTCTTTATGCCGGTTTATCTTAAGAACAAGATATTTACCATGCCACAGTTTTTAAGTCAGCGCTACAATGAAAAGGTAGCAATGATCATGGCAGTATTCTGGTTAATGCTTTACATTGTGGTAAACTTAATGTCTATCCTTTATCTGGGGGCTCTGGCCATTAGCGGTATATCCGATCTTCCAATTACTTTCTGTATCCTTGGGTTAGCCGTATTTGCTATTATCATCACTTTAGGTGGTATGAAAGTTATTGGTTATACAGATGTTATCCAAGTGTTTTTCTTAGTGCTTGGTGGTTTAGTTGCTTCTTATATTGCATTGAACATCATTTCTGGTCAGCAGGGTATTGTAAAAGGTTTCGCCATTTTAACTGACGGTGCATCAGAGCATTTCCACCTGATTTTTAAGAAGGACAATCCTAACTATATGGATCTTCCTGGTTTAAGTGTTTTAATAGGAGGTATGTGGATTGCTAACTTAAGTTATTGGGGATGTAACCAATACATCACTCAAAGGGCACTGGGCGCTTCTTTACCGGTTGCAAGGGCAGGTCTTTTATTCGCGGCATTCTTAAAAATGCTGATGCCTGTAATTGTAGTTATACCTGGTATCGCTGTTTATTATATTATTAAAGAAAAGATCCCGGCAATTAGTCCTGATAGTTTATTGACTTCATCGGGTGTTCAGGATCCGAATAAGGCATATCCTGCGTTGTTAGGTTTGTTGCCTGTTGGTTTAAAAGGACTTTCATTTGCTGCATTAACCGCTGCTATTGTTGCTTCTTTAGCTGGTAAAGCAAATAGTATTGCTACCATTTTTACATTAGATATTTACAAGAAAGCCTTTAATCCTGGTGCAGGTGAAGGAAGATTGGTAAACGTTGGTAAAATTACTGTAATCGTTTCTATGTTACTTGCTGTAGTATTGTCGCTAATAGTAGGAGATGCATTAATGGGCGAAGGAAAACAAGGATTCCAGTACATTCAGGAATACACAGGTTTTGTATCACCGGGTATTTTTGCCATGTTTATCTTAGGTTTCTTCTGGAAAAAAACAACTTCAAATGCAGCATTATTTGCTACTGTGGGTGGTTTTATTACCTCAGTAATCTTAAAATTCTTACCAGGATGGGTAGATTTAGCTCCTTTACATGATTACGGATGGTCTGTAGCTAACTCAGCTGGCGTATTTGAAATGCCGTTTATGGATAGAATGCTGATTGTATTTGCAGTCTGTGTAATCGGAATGTATTTCATCAGTATCTATGAAAACAAAAAAGGTGTTGTTACAAATGGATTAGAAGTTGATGCGAAAATGTTTAAGGTGTCTACATCTTTTGCAGTTGGCGCATTAATTATTGTAGCAATGTTAGTTGCATTGTATACTGCTTTCTGGTAGTAGTTAAGAACACTTACATAAAAAAGGCGCCTTGAATTATCAAGGCGCCTTTTTTATTGCTTTTGTCATTTCCGTCATCTCGACGATAGGAGAGATCTCTCCTGTCGTCGAGATGACGAGGCGTGTGCTAGTATTTAAACACTTTACCACCAACCATTACTTCCTGTGTTGCTTCATCAAACGTAGCCTTTTGGCCAGTTCTTGCTGATGCATTTGTCATAATGTTTGCAATAGAGTGATAGTAACCAGCTTCAACAGGAGCATTTGTTTCTTTTCTGCTGCGTACACATTCCATCCAATTGCGCATGTGAGCTGAAGTCAGTTTATCACCACCAGTATTAGCAGAAGCTGCTACCTTTTCGGCAATCTCAGTAAGCTTAAGTTCAGGCAGCAAATTAGCTTTCATATTCATTTCAGCAGCTGCTTTTGCAGTAAGTCCACCTCTAGGAGATACAGTATTGGTATTCAGGTTCATTTCTCCTCCATTCGAATAATAGATCTCAGCAGGGTTTTCATCGCCGTTGTGCATTCTTGAAGTAAATACCACCTGGAATCCATTATCAGGATCATTTGGCTTACCATAATCAAATACAGCAGTAGTAGTGTCCCAGTTTCTGCGACCATCTTTCCACTGATAAATACCACCATTAGCCACAACGCTTCTTGGGTGTTTCAAATCAGTAAACCAGTGCACCGTATCAATCTGGTGCGACATCCATTGACCAGGCATTCCAGACGAGAAAGGCCAGAACAAACGATACTCTAAATATTTACGTGGATCCCATTCCTCAAACGGACGGTTTAATAAGAAACGTTTCCAATCTGTATCTTCCTGTTTTAGTTTAGCTACAAGGTCAGGTCTGCGCCAGCGTCCGGGCTGGTTTACATTCCAGCTTAGCTCTACCATTGTAATATCACCAAACTTACCATCTTTTATAAACTGAGAAGCTGCTTTGTAGTTCGCGCCACTTCTGCGTTGCGAGCCAATCTGCAATATCTGTTTCGATGCTTTTACAGCTTTTAACGTTGCTCTTGCATCTTCCATAGTTTCAGCAAAAGGCTTTTCGCAATACACATCACACTTGGCGTTTACGGCTTCAATTGCATGAGACGCATGAGCAAAATCTGGTGAACTGATAATAACTGCGTCAATATCTTTTAAACTATACAACTCATCGTTATTGCGGCATGCAGTTATATTGTGCCCAAATTTTTCCTTTAAATGATCAACACCTAAACCGCGACGGTAATTCCACAAATCAGATACAGCAACCATATCAAAATTCAATTCTTTGTGGTGATTTAGGAAACTAGGCAACAGGGAACTTTTGAAGCGGTCAGAAAAGCCAACCACACCAACTCTTACTCGGTCATTTGCACCAATAATATTTCCATAACTTTTTGCACTTAAACCCATAGTACCTAAATAGGTTCCAGCAGCTGCGATGGCAGATTGCTTAATAAATTTTCTTCTTGAATCTAACATGATCTATGATTAAAGTTGTTTAATTTTTATACTTCTATACGAAACGTTATCGCCGTGGTCCTGAAGCAAAATATGCCCTTTAGGAGCCATGCCAAAGTTTTTCCAGTCTTTATACTTACTACCAGCAACTAAAGCAAGAAATTCAGGAGTTCCTCTGGTAAATTCTACAACCTTAAAGCCATTTAACCAGTATTCAATTCTGTTATCAGGGAATACTCTGATCAAACCTCTGTTCCACTCTCCAATTTTTCTTTGCGCATTAGGGATTTTTTTACTTGTAATAAGGTCATATAATGAACCGAGCGTACGGTTGCCGTTTTTACCTAGCTTAGCATCCGGATGTCTTTCATCATCAAGGATTTGATACTCCATGCCAATTGCTGAGCCCGTGTTTTTCTCAGACAGCGTTACAAAATATTTAACACCACTATTTGCACCTTCAGTAAGTTTAAAATCGAACTTCAACTGAAATGCACCATATTCTTTAACAGTAACAATATCACCACCATTAGTAGATTCTGCACCATTAGATTTTACAACGCTAAGCACACCATCTTTAATTTCCCATCCTTTTTCAGGAAATTTGGTTTTGTATGCACCAACCCAGCCGTTAGTAGTTTTTCCGTCCCATAATAAAGAAAAACCTTCTGCTTTTTCCTGCTTAGATAAATCATTAGGAACCATGTTTACTACATAAATGTCGTCTATTTTAGATGGCTTAAGGTTTTCCGTCTGTATGCGTACGTTACGCCAGCGGATCTGTTTGCCGGGAGTGTCATTTTTTCCAATTGCGTGTACCTGCAAAGCGATGAAGCCAGATGGGGTCATTGCATCTACAACATTTGCAGTGGGAACACCATTAACCCAGGTTCTTATAGAGTTACCGATACACTCGATATGGTATTTATTCCATTGATCCTTTTTAAAAGCAGCCTGACCTTTAGGATTAATATCTAAAGGATATAACCATCCGCGACGCGCTTCATCGTATAATCCACCGCTCCATTTTCTGTCAGACGGATCTACTTCCACCTGATAGCCATGCACCCTGCCATTATTATAATCAGCTTTACTTTCACTTCTGATCTGTATACCCGAATTCATAGAATTATCAACCAATAACTCTACTTCAAGTATAAAATCACCATAATTTTTTTCTGTCGTTAAAAAAGAGTTAGGAGTGTTTGAAACCGTAGTTCCAACAATCTCCCCATTTACGACTTCGTATTTTGCCTGGCCGTTTAATTGTTTCCATCCCTGTAAATCTTTTCCATTAAAAAGATTTTGCCATTTCCCTGTTTGCGCCTGTAATGTAAACGGAATGGTTCCAAACATCAGGGCAGCAACAATCAGTAACTTTGTTTTTTTCATTAGTGTGTATTATTTGTTTTAATCTATGTTTAAGAGTTATTTTCCAAAATTGGCAGCCTGCTTGTTCAATGTATCAGCAGAAACTTCTGTACCTGAACCTACAAGGATTCTGTAACGAAAAGTAACAGATGCGCCAGGTTTTAGGGTTAGATTTAAAGATTCTTTTCCTTCGCTGAATATGGCCTGTCCAAGTGGATTAGCAGCAAACAAACCGTAATCACGTGCATGCCAGTAAGTAGGATAGCCGGGGTTTTTAGGATGATCTATGATTGCTACAGAAAGCGGTTTGCCTTCTTTAACTCCGTATAAAACACACCAGTTACCTCTGGTGCCCCAGGCATCATTACCTTTTTTACCGGCACTGGTTAAATAGGTGCCATTTGCGCCGTTACCTGATGCTGAAACTTTTGTTATATTTCCTTGACTATCAGTAAATTCTTCTACCTTATTTGAAGGGAATTCCAGCTCTTTGGTAACACGGATACCTAGCATACCATCTTTAATATCTTTAAATTTCACAGTGTCTTTTTGAGCAGTAAGTGTGGTTATTCTGTCAATAATTCTGGCATTGTCAGTTCCCGAGAAAACAAATGTAGTTTGCTCTTTTAACAGTATATCTTTGGCCTGATTTTCCCAGTTCGCGGTATAGCTTAACTTACCACTGGCTTTGCCGTTTTCAACCTTGTCTACCTTCACATTCCTGATCCATCCATATTTTACTTTCTTTTCTGCAGGAATAGCAAAAGAGTTGTTCCAGAAGTCTAGCCCATTTACACTTTCATAGTTAAGCCACAAGCCAACGTGGTGCGGATGATCTACGCGTTCGCCCTCGCGTTTATTTAAAGGAAAGCCCCTGGTTACAATAGCACCATCGGCAGCGAGTATCGGATAGAGTATGGGCTTTTCCATATTCTCAGGATAGATAAAACTGGTAAAAGGTTTACCATCTATCAGCACATCGACTTTGCGCTCCTGATCATTTCTTACAAGAGAAACATTTTTATTTTGCGCATTAGCATTTAAGCTAAAGTAACAACAGGCAATAATCAAGTATTTTTTCATTCAGATTGTCCAGATTTTAAACATATTTGGTTAACTAATATACCGCTCTTGGAATTGAAATTCCCCAGAAAAATGCATTTTGATATTGAAATATTACGAAAACGATTGCGAAGAATGCCTCCAGATTTCAGCAATTAGCCTTATAATTGTATATAGAAAAAGCCACCCAAAATGAACCGTAAACATTTTCTTTCCTTTGTTGTCACAGCCGGAGTATCTGCTTCAACGTCAAAGGTATGGAGTAATACTAAGGCGGTAAATAAAGTGATAACCTCAGAGTTGGCTAAATCAAAAATACCACCGTACCTTAAGCCGGGCGATACCATAGCAATAACAAGTCCGGCCAGCTACATCTCTTTATTAGACATCCAGCCATCCGTGCAATTGATGCAAGGCTGGGGCTTTAAGGTCGAAACCGGGAAAACGATAGGAGCAAAAGACTTTTCACTTGGAGGTACCGATCAGGAAAGAGCAGCAGATTTGCAGCGGATGTTAGATGATCCTAATATCAAAGCAATTATGTGTGCCAGAGGGGGCTACGGACTGGTACGGATAATTGATAAGCTGGATTTTACAAAGTTCAAAGCCAATCCAAAATGGATAATAGGCTTTAGCGATATCACGGTTCTTCATACACATATTCATAGCAATTATGGTATTGCAACCATACATTCTAAAATGTGCAACAGCTTTCCAAACGATTGGCTGCTGGCAAAACCCATTCAAATAGAAACAATTCTCTCGATAAGACAGGTACTAACCGGCGAGGATGTTAAATACACTGCGCCACCGGTAAGTTATAACCGGCCGGGTAAAATAGAAGGTGTTTTAGTAGGGGGCAACCTTAGCCTCATTGAAACCCTTGCGGGAAGCAATTCCGATCTTAAAACTGATGATGCCATCTTATTTGTGGAGGACACCCATGAAGAACTGTACAGTATCGACAGAATGTTCTGGAACCTAAAACGCAGCGGAAAACTAGATAAGCTTAAAGGATTAATTATAGGAGGCTTTAGCTTAAAAGAAGAAACTCCGGGCGAAGAATTTGGCAGGACAGTTTACGAGATCGTAACAGAAAAAATAAAGGAATATGATTACCCTGTATGTTTTGATTTCCCTGTGGGTCATCAAATCAATAACTTTGCACTCAAATGCGGTGCAAAGCATATCCTTAATGTAGATGAAAATGGCAGTTCCCTTGTATCCATCTAATCCTGCTTCCATAAAACTCTCTGAGCTTACCGGTCAAATCCAGCAGGCAATAGATGGGGTATTCGGACAAAGAACCTTTTGGGTAATTGCCGATGTTACCAATTATACCTACAAGCCACAAAGCAATTACCATTATTTTGAACTGGTAGAGAAAGAAAAATCATCTAACAGGATTCTCGCTAAAATTGCCGGAAGGGCCTGGGGAAACGCCTCTGTAAACATTGCCAACTTTGAACAGGCAACCGGACAGAAGTTTAAAAACGATATTAATGTTTTGGTACAGGTTACCGTTCAATATAACCCCGCTTTTGGCCTGCAGCTAAATCTGATAGATATAGATACCAACTTTACCCTCGGCCTATTTGAACAGCAACGAAAAGATACGCTAGAAAGGCTGGTCAGGGAAAATCCCGAATTCATTCAAAAAAGGGGAGAGCAGTACTTTACTAAAAACAGTGGCCTGCAATTAAATAAAGTATTACAACATATTGCCGTTATTTCCTCAGATACATCTGCGGGTTATATGGATTTTAAGCATACGCTTGAAAATAACTCATTTGGGTACAATTTTATAATTGATAACTATTTTACCCTGGTGCAGGGCGATGTAAATGCCAAACAGATTCTTAACAAGATCATAGAAGTATATCAATCTGCCAAAGCATATGACGCAGTGGTTATCATTAGAGGCGGTGGTTCGCAAACCGATTTTCTCATATTTGATAATTACGACCTGAGCAGGGCAATCGCTAAATTTCCCATTCCGGTAATTACAGGAATAGGGCACCAGAAGAATGAAACTATTGCCGATCTTATGGCACATACTTCAACCAAAACACCAACCAAAGCAGCTGAGTTAATAATTGCGCATAACAGGGCATTTGAGGAATCGGTATTGAGCATTCAGAAAATGATGCTGATTAAAACATATCAAATGATCAATCATCATAAAGACAGGCTTAATCATCTGAATCAGATTACCATAAACACCACAAGAAACCTGTTGCATGAGCATCACAGAAGTATTTTAAATTTATCAGGCCTGATACTCACCAACCCTAAAATAATCATCTCAAACAGGCGTAAGGACCTCAGTAACCTAAACAGCAACCTGCAATCATACAGCAGAATGTATTTTGCTAATAAAAGAGGTTATATAGGCCACTTTCAGTCGCTGGTAAAATTGATGAGTCCGCAAAGTATCCTCAATAAAGGCTTTGCGATTATAAAAATAGACGGGAAGATTGTAAGCAATGCAGATGGGGTAGAAGCCGGTCAGGAGTTAACAGTCAGATTGGCTACAACAGAAATAAAGACAACAGTAAAATCTAAATCCAGATACCATGGGAACGAATTTAACATATGAGGCTGCCTATAAGGAGCTAACTGAGATTGCACAGGAAATAGAGAATGAATCTGTTTCAGTAGATGTACTTGCTGATAAGGTTAAGCGTGCATCGGAACTGATTGAGTTTTGCCAAACCAAACTAAGGGCAACAGAAACAGAAGTAAACAAGATCATTAAACAAATGGAGAACCAATAAACTATAACCAGTTATTGGCTTTGTACCACTTAACCGTATCAATTAATCCCTTTTCAAGATTAAACTTAGGTGCATAGCCAAGATCCTGCTTTGCGCTGTCAATATTGCAAGCCCAGTTAATAGCAGTAAGCTCTGCCATCTTTTCTTTATTTAAGGTAGGCGTATTCTTACTGTTTAAATAAATGAAATCCATAAATGAAGCCATAGCTCCAACAACAGGTACGGGTAAATGGAACTTAAAAGTTCTTTGCTTTAGTGTCTTTTTAACCAGTTCAGCAAGCGCATAACGATCGTAAACATTGCCGTCCGAAATATTGTATTGCTTTCCATTAATCTTAACAAAAAGAGAATTTACAATAACATCAGCAAGGTCTTTTACATAAATGAAGCTCAGCTGCTGTTTAAAACTGCCTATGTGAGGTTCCAGACCTCTGCTTATACTTTTAAATAGAATAAAAATATCCTTTTCACGAGGGCCATACACCGCTGTGGGGCGAATGGTGATCAGCGGCAGACCCGGAATTTCAGATAAGTATTTTTCGGCAAGTAATTTACTTGTTCCATAATTAGTTACCGGATGGGCAGGAGTATCCTCTTTAATTTCCTTACTAAGATCAACCAACGGACCCAAAGCAGCCAGACTACTCACAAAAACAAACTTTTCTAGTCTGATACTGGCAGTAATTGCGGCAACAGCAAGGTACTCGGTAAACTCAGCATTTATCTTATTGTATTCCGCTTTTGTTTTAGCTTTGGTAATACCGGCAGCATGAATAATATAGTTGAACTGATGTTCTTCGAGCTGAGATCTTAAATTATCTACAGAGCTATAGTCCAGGTCAATATACTTAATGTCAAATACACTCAGGTGACTTTTATTACTGCTTTTGCGAACAGCAGCATAAACCTCTAAGCCAGACTGTATTGCTTTCTCAATAAGATGATAACCCACAAAACCTGTAGCACCGGTAATTAATACCCTTTTACTCATATGGCTTTCTCGTAGATCCTGTATTTTTTATAAGGATCACCTTTGATGGCAATAATTGCATTATTAACAAGATCGTTATGCTCTAATGTCCATCCCGCCTCAGCGTATTCGAACTTTTTAGCTTTGTAAGATTTAATGATACTACCATAAATACAAGCTTCGATGCCCATTTTACGATAACCATCAACAACGCCCAGAAGTAAAATTCTTATTCCTTTAACGTTTTTCTTACCAAATAATAATTTAAATATACCTGTAGGAAGGAGCCTTCCTTTTTTAATTTTAATCTGGATCTGGTTCATGTCCGGAATGGCAGCGCCAAAACCAACAAGTTTACCATCTTGTTCTGCAACAAAACAAAAATCAGGATCAAGTACCAGTTTAAGATCTTTAGCCTGATAGTCAAACTCCTCATCATTTAATGGTACAAAGCCAGCATTTTTATCCCATGCTTTATTGTAAACCTCACGCAGGTTGGCCGCTTCCTGTTTAAAGTTCTTCATGTTGATCTTACGGATGGTGATGTTATTCCTATTCAAACGCTCCTCTAACCTGTCCATAAGTTTTACAGAGCGGTCGTCGTAATTATCACCATTAAATTTCCAGGCAATAAGATCTACCTTCTTTTTCAAATCCCAGCCCTCCATTAAAGCAGGGTAGTAGGTTGCGTTGTAAGGCATCATAACAACCGGAGGAGAATCGAATCCTTCGATCAATAAACCACAAGATTCATTGGTAGAGAAGTTAACTGGGCCAATAATAGCGCCTGTTACACCTTTATCTTTTAACCATTTGGTTGCAGTATCAAATAATAAATTAGCAGCCTCCTGATCGTTTATGCAGTCAAAAAAACCGAAGAAACCATCATTTGCGCTGTTAAAAATATTATAGTTATTGTTCAGTATAGCGGCAATTCTGCCTATGATTTTGTCTCCTTCGAAAAGCAAAAAACACTGCAATGAAGAGTGTTTATGAAAAGGATGTGTTGTAAGTAAGTCTCTTTGAGCTATAAAGAGCTCTGGAACATAATTCGAATCCCCTTTATAAAGGTCGTGAGGGAAATCAATAAACTGACCTAATTGCTTTTTATTGCTAACTGCAACTATGTTTCTCATATAGTTACCTGTGATAAATTAACTTTAACTTGTTTAGCAGCCGCTGCAATTTTTTCAACAGCTTCCTCTATCTGAGCAAAAGTATGTGTAGCCATTAACGAGAATCTTAAAAGAGAAGAGTCTGATGGTACAGCAGGCGAAACCACAGGGTTTACAAATATTCCGTTCTTGCTTAAAATATTGGTGATCAAGAAAGTTTTGTCGTTATCTCTGATGTAAACCGGAATAATCGGGCTATCAGTATGACCTATATCGAAGCCGGCGTCTAAAAGTAATTTCTTAGCATAATTTGTATTGGCCCAAAGCTGATCTATACGCTCAGGCTCAGACTCAATAATATCAAGGGCAGCAATAACACTTGCAACAGCCGAAGGTGGCATACTTGCACTGAACATCAATGAGCGTGCTCTGTGTTTCACAAATTCTATAGTTTCTTCAGATCCTGCAATAAAGCCGCCTAGCGAAGCTAATGACTTACTGAAAGTACCCATAATCAAATCAACCTTATCAGTTAATCCAAAGTGAGAAGCAGTTCCGGAACCATTAAAGCCGATTACACCTAAGCTGTGTGCATCATCCATCATAATGTTTGCGCCAAACTCATCAGCAATTTTTACGATCTCCGGTAAATTAACCAGGTCACCCTCCATGCTGAAGATACCATCGGCAACAATTAGTTTTGCAGCATCTTCAGGCAATCTGCTCAATTTCTTGCGCAAATCATCCATGTCATTATGTGCATATTTTATAGAACGTGAAAACGATAATCTGCTGCCATCAATGATAGAAGCATGGTCGTATTCGTCAAGAATTAGGTAGTCATTTCTATCAAGTAAACATGATATTACACCTAAATTAACCTGAAATCCTGTGCTAAAAAGAACGGCAGCTTCTTTACCTACATATGCAGCCAGTCTTTTTTCCAGTTCAATATGTATGTCAAGTGTACCATTTAGAAATCTTGATCCGGCACAACCAGTGCCATATTTATCAACTGCAGCTTTTGCTGCTTCTTTAATTTTTGGGTGATTTGTTAACCCTAGATAGGAGTTAGAACCAAACATCAGAACTCTCTTCCCATCTATCATCACTTCCGTATCCTGTGCTGATTCTATTGCTCGGAAGTAAGGATATAAGCCTTTTTCCTTAATTGCTGAAGCATCTTTAAAAGCTGCTATCCTATCTTGTAATTTTTTGCGCATGCTAGTACTATATGTTTAGATTACAGGGTTGGTTATTGTTGATGTCGGTTTATGTTCCAAGAAATGATTCCTAAATCTATATAATCCCCTTTTGTAATTAGTTTGAAAAATCAACATCTATGCCAATTAAAAAAAACTTCTCAAATCTAAGATCATAAATACAGAAAACAAAACTTGAACTCAACCAAGTTTGAATATATTAATTTTTAAAACAAAAATTACAATTTTCTTATAATTTTAATTCGAATAGCTCCGAATTATTAAGAAAAAAATTGCTTTTTGCAGGCCAAAGATAATGATTTTTATAATCCTACACTCTGACTTCAATAGTATTTTAGTCAAATGAAACTCTTTTTTTTTGCCTACCGCTGTTTGCAGGTAAACAGCAGACTCCGTAATACCGCATTTTAGGCCGTCTGGATTGAGTTTGTTCATAACACCTCGTCATTCTGAGCTGTCGTCATCTCGACGAAATTTTATGCTAAATCTATTTTATGTTACTAACGACTTCCAGACGAGTATTGAACGGCTTTGCAACGACTCTGAAGGCCTTTTGTCAATTAAGTATCTTTTTAAAGTGATATAGGAAACGGATGAAGGGCGAGGATGATTAAAAGGAAACAGGGATGAATCTGGCGATTATCCCTGTTATTAATAGATGGTTGGTCCACCACAGACCAACCTAAACCAAACAAACTGATCATATAACGAGCGATATTGTTAATTTGTTTTCAACGAAAAAAATAAAAACAATTTCATGACAAATCCCCCTTATTGTATAACGTTTTATCATGTAACGTAATTGATAAAAACCTAAAACGATGCTGTAGAAACGTTATATTAGTACTTATTGTTCATATTTTAATTATTTACCTATGGATCAGAAAATCATCAATTTATACGATGAATACACCCACAGCAAACTGAGTAGGAAAGAATTCATGAAAAAGCTGGCTATCATTACCGGAAGCACAGCTATAGCCTTAACAGTATTACCTTTACTTGAAAACAATTATGCATCAGCCTCCAGTTTTAATGATGACAGCATTAGTACCGAAAACATTACCTATCCTGGTGCAGATGGTGATGTAAAGGCTGTGCTGGCAAAGCCAAAGGACAAAAAGAACCTGGGTTGTGTACTTGTTATTCACGAAAACAGAGGGCTAAACCCTCATATTATAGATGTAACCAAAAGAGTAGCTGCCGAAGGTTTTATTGCTTTAGGAGTGGATGCCTTATCGCCATTCGGCGGAACACCCTCGGATGAGGATAAAGGCCGGGAGCTGATCGGAAAGCTGGATCCGGCAAAAAACTTGCAGAACTATCTGAAAGGACTTGAATATTTGAGAAGCAGGAAAGATGGAAACGGAAAAACCGGATGTGTTGGTTTTTGCTGGGGCGGGGGCATGGCAAACAAACTTGCAGTAAGCGATCCTAAGTTGCTTGCAGCAGTTGCATACTATGGAGCACAGGCAGCCGCAGAAGATGTTCCTAAGATAAAAGCCAGTGTAATGCTTCATTATGGTGGACTGGATGAGCGTATAAATGCGGGAATTCCGGCTTATGAAGCAGCTTTGAAAGAAAATCATATAGATTATAAAGTCTATATTTATGAAGGCGTAAATCACGCTTTTAATAACGATACTTCGCCGACCAGATACAATGAAGCGGCTGCTAAACTGGCCTGGCAAAGAACAATATCTCTGTTTAAAGCTAAATTAAGCTAGGTTCGATTTGTCGGTTATAATTATTTAAGAAAAAAGTAATGTTTTTTTACAATTAATAAAACAAAATTTTCTCTTGGGTGTTATGAAAAATATTATATAATTATACTTATAACTGACACTAGCATTGGAATTTAAGCGAAAAATGCTTAACTTTGTGCAAATTTTTAGAAATTAATGAAGATATTTATTACAGGCCTTCCTTTAGAAGTGGGGGAAGATGAATTAACAGCCGTATTTGGTGATTTCGGTCAAGTAAAATCACTAAGGATTATCAAAGATCGCGAAACTGGTCAGAGTCGTGGGTTTGGTTTTGTGGAAATGCCGGTAGAAGAAGAGGCAAAAGAAGCAATCAAACGCATGAATGGCGGCGATTACAATGGTAACCGTATCAAAGTTGCTGAAGCACAAGAAAAACCAAATACTGGTGGTGCTGGTGGTGGCTTTAAACGCAATAACCGTACAGAAAAAAGCTATTAATTAGCTTTTTTATTAAAATTAGTTACTGATTCTATTTTAATATACTAGAGCAGCAGTGGTGACATGCGTCATTTATTGCTGCTTTTTTATTTTAAAAAAATTACCTGCTAATTCATTAGATTAGTAGAATGAACGTGGACTATATTGCTTTATCGGTTCCTATATTCTTTATTCTGATAGGAGTAGAGCTAGCTTATTCTTTCTATAAGAAGTTAAACTATTACCGCTTAAACGATTCCATTTCCAATTTAAGCCAAGGCATTGGTCAGCAGGTAACAGGCGTTTTCATGAAAACAGCGCTCTTCTTTGGCTACATGTATATTTTTGAACATTGGCGGTTATTTGATCTTCCGCAAACCATATGGGTCTGGATCATACTTTTCATTGGGGTTGATTTTTTCTACTATTGGTTTCACAGAATGAGCCATCAGGTAAACGCACTCTGGGCAGCTCACATTGTACACCACCAATCTGAAGAATATAACCTTACCGTAGCTTTAAGGCAATCCTGGTTTCAGGGATGGTTTTCATGGGTGTTTTATTTACCTCTGGCTTTTATTGGGTTTGATCCGATCATGTTCCTCACCTTAAGTGCTTTTAATACTTTATACCAGTTTTGGATTCATACCAGAGCTATAAAAAGTATGGGACCATTAGAATGGATTTTAAATACACCTTCTCATCACCGAGTGCATCATGGTTCCAACCCAAAATACATTGATAAGAACCATGCAGGTACTTTAATTATCTGGGATAAAATTTTTGGTACCTTTCAAAAAGAAGAAGAAGAGGTGTACTATGGCATAACCACTCCATTGGCCAGCTGGAATCCTATCTGGGCAAACGTACATTACTGGAGTGAACTTTGGAATACCGCAAAACAAAGCCCTAAATGGAGCGATAAAATAAATGTATTTCTTAAGCCACCCGGATGGTTCCCAGCGCATTTGGGTGGCTTTAAACCGGCAAAGGATATTGATCCTGCCAGTTATGCAAAATACAATCCTGAGTTTCATCAGAAATTCTCCGGATATGTGCTTTTGCAATTTTTGATAGGCTTAGCCACAGGATCAGCCATTTTATTTTTAAATGCAACCTTGCCTGCAACACCCTTAATAAGTGGTTCTGTGTTTTCAATACTTACACTATTAACCTGCGGTGCATTGCTCGAAGAAAAGAAATGGCTCATTTATTTTGAATACTGCCGACTCCTATCAGGTATTTTAATAATTTTGCTGCTTAATTTCCCTATTGGGTACCAGGTGATATTTGCGGGCTTACAAATCGTTTCATTAGTCTGGTTCTATAATCTTAACAAACTGAATACCCATGCTCAAGAAGTACCTGAAGTTTAACCTCATATTTGCCCTGATTTTTATACTGCAGCTTGTGGCAGAGTATTACGAGCTTTCGGCTTTAAAATACATTACAAAACCACTCATCGTTATCTCTTTACTTATCATGTTTGCAATAAGTACCAAACTAAAAGGTCGCTTTCATAAACGTTTGTTTACAGGCTTGGTTTTTGGCCTTATAGGCGATGTATTGCTTATGCTGGTATGGAAAAACGAAGCTTTTTTTACCTACGGACTAATTGCTTTTTTACTTTGCCATATCTTTTATATCCGCGCATTTTATCTTGATTTCTCGTCTGCACCCCAATTAGATAAAAAAGGAGCAAGGATCGCCATTGCGCTTTGTGCTGTGTTCAGTATCAGTTTTTATGTTTACATCAGGCATGGGCTTGGCGCAATGAAACTACCGGTTATGGTTTATACTTTTGTGATCAGTTTAATGATGATGATGGCAGCGTTCAGAAACATGAGGGTAAATAAAATCAGCTTTAACCTGATTCTTTTTGGCGCAATATTTTTCCTGATCTCTGACTCAACACTTGCTTATAATAAGTTTGTTAAGGGCTTTGATCTTGCAGGATTGTTGATTATGGCAACTTACATGATCGCGCAATATTTGATTACCATAGGAGGCATCGAGCGTCAGCTTGTAAAAAGAGAAGATTAGTTCTTTTCCTTTTCTTTTTCCAACACAGTGAAATGCTGTACCAGCCTTTCGCCATTCTCATCAACGAGTGTTAAAATATGTTTGCCAGGCGCCGGACTAACAGCCAGCTGATGATAATTCTTGGTTGTGGCAACATACTCATTATCAATATGCCAGTAAATCTTAGCGCTAGCGTTTCTGTGGGTAGCATTTAACACAATTTTCCCTCTGGTGCCATCAAACTCAACAGGAATATAAACCGTGGCGTAGTTTCTTGGATAGATCATTTCCATTACAAAGTTATTCCCGGCATCGCCGCAACCAGGTTTAAATGGAGGCAGCTCCTTATAATCACTATTTTTGATCTTATAATAATATTCCATAGACGGAGGTAAAATAAACCACGATTTATGCACCATGGCAGATGGCGCTTCGCATTCATCGGTTACCCTGTAAGTTCCTGTACGGTCCAGATGGACCATTTTATGGTAGGGGCAAAGACCTGTTTTTTCACCTGCCGGAGAAACCAGCTGTATCACTTTATCAGTGCAATATTCGCCAGCTTTATAGCCACTTTCTTTACAAACCACAATTTTCTTAAGTTTACTTGTAGGGGTTTTAAACCATTTAACAACAGGTAATTGCTTAAAAATATCAAACATAACAGGAGCAGCAGCATCTATACCGGTTAAGCCCGGTCGGCCTTCGCCATCGGCATTGCCAACCCAAACGCAAACTACATAGTTCGGATTAAGTCCAACTGCCCAGGCATCCCTGAAACCGAAACTGGTACCTGTTTTCCATGCCAATCGCTGCGAAGAGGAAAACTGTTCCCATAAACCTTCCTCGCCCGGCCTCATTAACTCCTCCATAGCATTAAATGCATTCCAGATAGAACCATGATCAATGGCTGAGTTTACTTCAGTCTCAAACTCATCAAAACGTTTATCCCGCTGTTCGTTCACATACAAAGGCTCATCGTAATCATGCGGATTGTACCTGCCTTTATAATCATTAAAATGGTTAAGCGTTCTGGCCATTCCCATATAAGTTCTTGCCAGGTCCCACATCGTTACCTCGCTGCCACCAAGAATAAGTGAAAGCCCATAATGATCGGCTGGTTTGTTTAGCGTAGTAAAGCCCAATTGTTTAAGCTTATCATAAAACCTTTGGTACTTATAGTTCTGCAGCATTTTAACCGCAGGGATGTTTAGAGAGCGGCTCAGCGCTCTATCGGCTTGTATGGCACCATCGTAGCCCATATCATAATTTTGGGGCGAGTAGCCGCCTATTTGGGTGGGTATATCGGCTATTAAAGTTTTAGGAAGTATAAAGCCATCATTTAACATACTGGCGTACAGAATGGGTTTTAATGTACTTCCCGGACTCCTTGGTGCCTTAATCATATCCACATGACTTTCCAGTTCGGTGTTTTCCGGTTGGTAGATGTTGCCAACATAACTAAGTACAGTACCTTTTTTTACATCTAAAACCAATGCTGCAATGTTGTTAATGTCGTTTGCCCGATATCGGTTGTTGTAGCGCTTCAGCAAACTGCTTACCCGTAGTTGCAAATCATAATCAAGTGTAGAAGTGATCCTTGTAGATCCTGTTTTTAAGGCCGACCGCTCTGCCTTAAATCTGTTAAGTAAATGCGGTGCGTTTTGAGGCAGTTGTTGTGGCTTGCCCGGAATAGGCTCCAGCTTAGATAAATTGGCGGTTGATTGGTCTATGATTTTTAATACCGCTAATTTATCCAGCAGATCGTTCCGTTTTTTAATCAGTCGGGGAGAGTTTTTGCCAGGGTGTACCAGTGACGGGCTGTTTGGTAGCACAGCCAGTGTAGCCATCTCTCCCCAGGATAAACTTTCGGCACTGCGGCCGAAGTACCTCCATGCTGCAGCATCCAATCCAACCACGTTACTCCCAAAGGGGGCGTTGCCGGCATAGAGCTTTAAAATTTCTTTTTTTGAATAGCTGGCTTCTAGTCTGATAGCCAGGATAACCTCTATTAGCTTTTGCCAAACTGTTCTGCTTTCGCGTCTGGATAGCCTGATCACCTGCATGCTTATTGTGCTTCCGCCACTTACCACACTTTTGGCTTTAAAGTTTTGGCGCATAGCTCTTGCCATAGCAATAGGATCTACACCGGGGTGGTAATAGAAACGTTTATCTTCAAAAGCGACCAGACATTGCGCAAATTTCTCTGGTATGGTGTCGGCTACAGGGAAACGCCATTGCCCATCTTTAGCAATAGAAGCGCTTAATAAATCGCCATTTGAAGCTTCTACAACATATGAGGTAGGGCTTACAAAAAGCTTTGAAGGCAAAGAAAATAGGAATATAAGTAGTAAAATGAGGAAAACAACATCCGTCATCCAGAGCGCAGCGAAGGATCTCTTGTTGTTGCTATTCAAGAGATCTCTCCTTTGTCGAGATGACGGAAGTCCGGTTTCAGGAAGTCCTGTTTTGGTTAATTTACAACTACTCACTTACTTTATACCTACCCACTTGCTTATTTAATAACCTGCACCCATTTTCCTGCTTCTGTTGCACTTATGCTGTTGTTATACATTGCTTCGCACTGAACAGCCGATAAATAGTACCTACCAATATAAGATGCATTTAAAAGCACTTTATAAATAACCGTTTCGTTCTCACGCAGGTTAAAATAAGTAAACACACGATCATCTCTAATATCCCTGTAAGTATATGGCGATGAAGCAATGATGCTTTCATTGTCATTTACGCGGGTATTAATGATTTCCCATCCCGATGGGAAGATCTGTGTAAGTGCCATTTGCTCATAATATCCACTCTTACCAGGATTTTTAACCACAACTTCAGCATAAAAGTCTGTGCCTTGTTTCAAAGTAGTAGGATCCAACACCTTGCCATTAAGTAATTTATAGCTGATACTCATGTCTAACAGATCAGGGTTGTTCGGTTGGAAATTATTTTGTCCGGCCGAAGGTTGCCCCTGTAAAATCAAACGGGCAAACAACACCCTGTCGCTGGTATTGGTAACAGCCACATTGCCTTTAAATGCCAGTGGCGTGCTAACAATGTACTGGTTTGAATTTACATTGCCTTTTTTACCATCAATAGTATAGCTGTATTTAAGGTTATTTGATGAAGAATTTACACCACAAAACTTTGCGATGCCTAGTAAACTGTAAGCCGTAGTTTGTGTACTGTACCAATCATCTTTACCTAATCTGGCAGCTACCGACTGCAATAACTGCGCTGCTGTACCTTTACGGCCCAATAGAGTCAGTGTTTCCAATATCATGGCCTCATCTCTTAAATCAGAACCATAAGTGCCGCCTAGCTGATTGTAAGGTTTTATTTCAGTAGGTAAATCTTTTATCAGTTTATTGGCTGCATCTGCTTGTCCGGCAAGTTTATATGCGGCAGCCAAACGCCATTTTGCAGATACAGAAAGGTATTCAAATGCCCTTAATCTGTTCATTGCTGCTATCTCCGGTCTCTTGGCCAATGCAAGCACATATAACCTGTACGATTGAGAAAGATCACCACCATAAAAATTACTGCTATTTGGCGCCCAGTTATTGGCTTTTGTTTTTAAATAACGAACAAGTTCATCAATCATTCCTACTGGAAGGGTATATCCTGCATTTTGCGATTCCACAAGGAAATGCCCTGCATAATTGGTTCCCCACTCATCAGACGTACCTTCGCCCGGCCAGTAACTTAAACCACCATCAGTAGTCTGGAAGCCTTTCAGCCTGTTAATACCCGCTTTTATGTTTCGCTCTGTATTTGCCTTTTGCTGTTCATTTAAAGCAGTTAATTGGTTAAGGAATAACTGAGGGAATACACCGGAAGTAGTTTGCTCTACACATCCATGCGGATATTGCATCAGGTAACTTAAGCGCTTTTTAAGATTGATAGGAGGTATAGACGAAAGCTCTATAGACCCTGAATTTGTACCAGCCATACCAATAGGCGCATAGTTTAACGACCAATTGGCACCCGGTTCAACTACTGCCGATACCACATTGGTAACAAACGGATTAGGATTACGAATGTCCATCTCTACATCATAAACAGCCTTCTCAGTACCGCTTTGTGCAATGATCTTAACCTTGGCAATACCTGTAACCTCAGGAGCCTTGATTTCGAAATATGCCATCTGTTCGCCTGGTTGTTTAAATCCAAGCTGTTGTGTTTTACTGCCAATTACCTGTAAATTCTGTGCCTGTAGTTGAACAGTTACGTTTTTAAGGTTATTTTCTGTAGCAAATACGGTTGCAGGTAAAGTAAAGCTTTCGCCCGGACCAATAACACGTGGTAAAGTAGCCAGCAGCATTAAAGGTTTTTTAACCTGTACAGATTTCTCTGCAAAGCCATAAGCACCATCTTGTCCGGCAACCACCATTGCTCTTACCGCGCCAATATATTGCGGAAGCGTAAACTTATGGGTTTTGCTTTCGCCTTTGCCCAATGCAAAAGGACCAAGATATTTTACCACAGGTACAAACCTGTTGGCTTTTGCCGGATTCAAATTCCTGTTTACACTGCCATCACCACCAATGCTTAAAATACGTTCCAGATTGCCGCCCCATGCACCAAGTACATAATCGAACAAATCCCATGTTTTAACACCCAAGCCTTCTCGGGCATAAAAAGCACTATGAGGATCAGGAGTTTTAAATCTGGTCAGGTCAAGCAAACCTTCATCTACAATGGCTATTGTATAGGTCATGGCCTTGCCATTTTGTTCCGCAACAGTAATGCTATTCTCTGTTTCAGGTTTAATCTTATCGGCCATTTTAATAACCGGTTTTAAGATCGTTTCAGGATCTTCAATAAGCAATGGAATAGCTCCATACATCCTTATTGGCAAATCATTTACCGTTTGGGCATGTGGCTGAAGCAAAGTAACCACGGCAAACACATTAGGCGCCATGTTCTTTTCGGCCTTAAAGGTAAATTGTGTTTGGCCGGCTTTAGTTTCTGTCCAGAAGGTTTTTAATACCCTGCTGCCATTTTCTATAGAGATTAATGCTCTGCCGCCTTTACCTGATGGAATGGTTAATACCACATCTTCGCCAACATTGAACTTGGTTTTATTGGCAGTAAATGATAGCATAGAGGCTTCGGTAGGGTTGTTGGCCTGTTCACGTTGTGCCCAACCCGGCCAGTCAACATATACAGATTTGCCGGTTACATGGCCACCATTTACATCGCGTACCAGAATCAGATAACGACCCCATTCCGGTTCATCTATTCTTAAATTCCAGCTTCCTTTACCGTTTGATAAAGTGATGCTTTCTTTTTTAACGAGTTTATTATAAGAGTTTTGGGTAAAGTTAGCATAGGAGTTCTGGTCGTCCTGATCCCACCACCAACGCCACTGTACTTTGTATAGCTCAACCTCAACAGTTTTGCCACCTTGTACCAGTTTACCGTTCCTGTCTACATTCACAATATTAACTTTATGATCCTTGTCGGTTACCAGCATTCCGCTTAATTTCTCACCATCAGGGGTTTTAATACCGTAATAGTTGTTGTAAACATGGTAAGGGATACTAAAGTTATCGATACTGAAATTACCGCCTGCTTCAAATACCTTAGTGGTAAAGTTTGCCTTAAGCATGCCCGGAGCAGTATTGTTTTCATTTAAACTGGTATTTACAACGGCAGTTCCATTCTCATTTAGTGTGCCTTCGAATATGGTTTTTACCTGCGATTGGAACACTACTGTAGGGTTATCAAAAGTATACTCATCAAAACCCTTAAAAGTAGTTTTCATGGTATTCAGATTCACATCAACCTTGGCTTTAAGGTTTTTGCCTACAGAACCAAATAACCAGTTTGCCGAAAGCGTGGCTGATGATGCACCGCCAACACCTAAATAGGTAGCATTACCGATATTGAAATTTATCTTTAGCCTGTTAGGCATAACGGTTTCAACCTTAATGGTTTTGCTGAAAACTGCACCACCTGCTTTTACCTTGGCCAGCCAGTTTCCGGTAGGAGCAGTATTTTCTGTAGCCGTTTTAAAAGCATAGAATCCATTTAATGGTTTACCATTGATGATTCTTTTAATTAATTGTCCCTGAGGGTTATATAATTCAAAAGTGACCGGATATCCGCCTGGAAGTTTCTTTAATTTATCTTCAAGAATAAAGGATACGAATATAGAATCGCCTGGTCTCCAAACGCCGCGTTCTCCATAAATGTAACCTTTCAATCCGTTCTGCACCACATCGCCGCCAACATCAAAGCGACTTAATGGAAGCGAACTACCATCATCCATTTTCAGATAGCCACGTTCATCGCCATTTTTAGCGATCAGTAAGAAGGGTTTTCTTTTCAGATCAAAGGTAGCCATACCATCGCCATCGGTTTTAACCGTGTGGATGATCTGACGCTGGTAATCTAACAGCTCCAAAGTAACACCGCTCATTGGTTTAGCGGTAAGCAGATCTGTAGTTACAACAAGCATACTGTTGTCGTTACCACGTTTGGCAATAAGACCAATATTCGAAGCCATTACATTTCTGCTGGCCCATTTGTCATTGGTATAATAGGATGGGGTACAAGGATTGTCACGATCTTCCCATCTGTAATTATTTGGATAATAACTGTTGTAACGCTCCCAGAACTCATCGTCCTCATCAATCTTTTCACCATAACCACGATAGCCGTCTTCATCAGAAGTTTCTTCATCGTTAGTTACTTCAGCACATTTAAATACATTGTACTCATTTCTGAAACCGATGGTTATGCGGTACATGGCACCAGGTTCAGTTTTAATCAGCTTATCAAGATCTAAGGTAAAACGGTTCTTTTTATGCAGATTAAGCGCTTTATCTTCATCTAAACGAATTGTTTTTTGTACCACAGGTTTACCAACACGACGAATCTCACCTCCATCTTTATAGCTGTTGGTTTGGAAGAACTGAGGGATATTATTTTCATAGATCTTGATAACCGTAACATCAACCGCCTTTAAATTGGTTGCTTCGAAAGGCAACACCAATTTACCGGAATTTGGAAGTATGGTACCACTGCCTGCAATAACCACCGAAGGCAGTTTGTTCTCAAAAACGATATTGGCAGTTTTTCCTGCTCCAAGTTTCTTTCCGTTGATATTTTCGATGCCAGAATTTACTGTAAGAGAATAATTGCCTTCTAAAGCCAGGGCTGAGTAAACTTTTACCTGACTGCCATCGATGGTAAACCTTAAATCAGATAAACCGCTTAAAGAGATTAAACCGGCCAGATCCTGAGCTACGCCTACAGGTTCAGAAAGCTGTACTAAGGCATAATCTTCGAGGTCTTGTACTGCTTTCATGTCCAGTACTTTAAATACGCCTTTGGCAGGAACAGCAACGGTTTGTTCGCCTTTGCTGTCGGCATTAATAGCCTCACCAGACCATTTTAAAGTTAGTTTTGTATCCTGACCAGCTTTTTTAATACTATCTATGGTAAAGGCAGAAGTGTTTTTCTCTGGATTATGCTGCCATTTAACTTTTAAAGTTTGCGGAAAATTTAGTGTTAATGCTTTTTCAATCGCCTTTGGGTCTTCCTGATCGGAGGTCGTAATCTCTCCCTTAAGCTTCATATAATCAAGAGAAGTGTTGTTTTGCGACACCAACCCATCCTGAGTTAAATTCATGCCGGGTTTGATCACTCTAAATCCGAACTCAAATTCTTCAAGGTCCTTTTCTGTTTCAGTAACCTTGCTCAAATCGAAATTGGCCTCATAGGTTTCGCCTGATTTTAAAGGCTCATCAGGTCTGAATTCGACTGTTTGCGCATCGATCCAGTAAGCTTTTCCTTTTACAGAAGGAGAGAAGCTAAACAAATCACGGGTGTCGGCAACGCCAACATCACTCATTGTTTTTACTTCACTGGCCAGATGCACCCTTATAAAACTCTTTTTAGAGATGGTTCCGGAAGTGTAAGCTTCTATATATTTAGAATATTTTTGGTTGTAGTCCTTAGGCTTTTCTTTTTTAAAGAGAAAAAAAGATGCAATTCCAGCTAGCAGAAAAGCAGTAATGCCAATAACCAGGGGTTTTTTATTCCTTTGGAAAAAGGAAGAGCGAGATGATTCCATAACACAGATATTTCATAATAAGATGTGTACGAAAATCAACAAAAATCATCGGAAACGAAAATAATTGTTATCCACAAGAGAAAAATGTTGTGGGAATACTTGCAGGTGGCTATTTAATCATTACGCCCGGCATATTAACTAGGGGAACACGGATTAGGTTTTCATCTACAATACTTTCTGGAAGGAAAATAAACTTTTTATCGTAGATGACCCCGTTGATGTAATAGCTTAACCAGTACTCATTTGTTAAGCCAAATACTTCGGTATCAATAGCTTCTACGCCGGCGAAAGACTTCGCTTTAATATCGCCCAGGAAGTGTCTTAATACCGATGTTTTTACCATTTTACCGTCTTTTTCTCCATAACCCTTAGAGCTGATTAATACGTTGTCAAGCGGGATATCTTTAAGATTGATCAGATAAACGGTCCAGTTTTTTACTTCCGGGCTTTCGTTTTTTAGCACTACGGCCATTGCAACATCTTCAACTATATTTTCAGGAAGGTCTTTTTTCATGTTAAATTATGCAAATCGTCATCTCGAACATCGTGAGAGATCTCTTGAACTATATCTGAACAAGAGATCTCTCACGATGTTCGAGATGACGGGTGTATTAATTATGACAGGCGTACACCTACTTCTTCGCTACTGCTTTCTTTTTTGCAGGTGCTTTAGTTGCTGTTTTCTTTGCAGTGGTACCAGTTTTCTTTGCTGCAGCTTTCTTGGTTTTAGGTTCAAAAGCATTAGGCACTTGCTCAACTATCAATTTTTTAACCTCATCTAAAGAAACTACTTCTAATTCCTCCTGAGTATATTTATCATTAGTAGCCGGGTTTTTACGCAGTTTAAGCATTTCTTTGCCGAAACGGATAAAAGGGCCCCATCTGCCATTTTCTATCGCAATTTTTTCTTCAGCCCATTGCTGAATAAATCTATTTGCTTCTTTTTCTAACTTTTTACCAATCAGTTCTTCAATGTCCGACTGTTTAAGGTTATCAAAATTATAAGCCTTAGGAACATTGATAAACAAATCATTCCATTTAATAAACGGACCGAATCTGCCTTTTCCTTTAGTAACTGGTAAGCTCTGGTAATGAGCAACAGGAGCATCGGCAGTAATTTTTTCGCCAATAATCTCTATTGCGCGATCTCTATCTATCGATAAAGGGTCCTCATTTTTAGGAACAGAGATGTAAGCATCGCCCCATTTAACATACGGACCAAAACGACCTACACCAACAGAAACCTCTTTACCTTCATAATCTTCAAGCTGAAAAGGCAATTTAAATTGCTCCAGAGCACTTTCTAAAGTAACAGTTGCTACAGATTGCGATTTAGATAAGCTCGCATAACGAGGTTTTTCTTCGTCGTCATTCTGACCAATTTGAACCAGCGGGCCAAATTTACCAACTTTAGCATATACATTTTTACCACTTACCGGATCAATACCCAATAAACGTTCACCATTAGCTCTGTCGGCTGTTTCTAAAGTAGTTTCAACCTCAATATGAAAAGGAGTATAGAAGGAGTGAAGCATTTTTGTCCATTCCTGTAAACCCTGTGCAATCTCATCAAATTCCTTTTCTACATTCGCAGTAAAGTTAAAATCTACGATTCCTTTAAAATGTTCAACCAGGAAGTCATTCACAACTTCGCCTATATCTGTAGGGAATAATTTACCTTTTTCGGCACCTGTTATTTCCGTTTTAATTAGCTTTTTAACAGAACCATTGTTTAAAACAATAGAACTAAATGAACGCTGACGGCCATCACGATCTTCCTTAACCACATAACCGCGGTTTTGGATGGTTGAAATAGTTGGCGCATAAGTAGATGGTCTGCCGATACCAAGCTCTTCCAGTTTTTTAACCAAACTAGCCTCAGTATATCTTGCCGGTGGTCTGGAGAAACGCTCAGTTGCATTCATCTCTTTTAAAGTCAGTTCCTGACCTCTTACCAATGGTGGCAACATGCTGTTACCTTCTGAATCTTCAACATCCTCATCATCGCTTGATTCAAGGTAAACCTTTAAGAAACCATCAAATTTCAAAACCTCACCCTCTGCAATCAAATTCTCTTTACGAGTGCTGATGCCGATCTGAGCTGTTGTTTTTTCAAACAAAGCCTCACTCATTTGTGAAGCAATGGCGCGTTTCCAAATCAACTCATATAAACGTTGTTCAGAGCTGTCGCCTGGTACAGTATGGTGATTAAAATAAGTAGGGCGGATGGCCTCGTGAGCCTCTTGTGCACCTGCAGATTTAGTTTTATATACTCGTAAGTGATGATATTTATCGCCATAGGCAGATTTTATTTCACTTGCAGCAGCTTGTAATGCGGTTTCCGATAAGTTCACTGAATCGGTACGCATATAAGTAATGCGTCCACTTTCATACAGCCTCTGAGCGATCTGCATTGTTCTTGAAACGGAGTAACCCAGTTTGCGGGAAGCCTCCTGCTGCAAGGTAGAAGTGGTAAACGGAGCTGCAGGATTACGCTTTGCAGGTTTTGTCTCCAAACTATCAACCGAAAAACCAGCATTGATACAGTCTGTTAAAAACTGTTCTGCATCTGATTCTTTCTCAAAACGCTGAGGTAGTTCTGCTTTTACAATTTCCTTACCTTTTCCGGTTGAAAACTGTGCTGTTATTTTAAATGCTGCTGAAGCATTAAATTTATTTACTTCTCGTTCTCTGTCTACAATTAAACGAACCGCTACCGATTGTACACGACCTGCAGAAAGTGATGGCTTGATTTTTTTCCATAATACCGGAGAAAGTTCAAAACCCACCAATCTGTCGAGCACACGACGAGCTTGTTGTGCATGAACAAGGTTATAATCAATTGTACGTGGAGTTTCTATAGCCTTTAATATAGCAGGCTTAGTGATTTCGTGAAAAACTATACGTTTTGTTTTGGCTTCTTTAAGTCCTAAAGTTTCGAATAAGTGCCATGAAATTGCTTCTCCCTCGCGGTCCTCATCGGATGCTAGCCATACCATTTCGGCTTCCTTAGCTAGTTTTCTTAATTCGGCAACAACTTGCTTTTTATCAGAAGGAACTTCATAGGTCTGAGCAAAATTATTGGAGATATCAATCCCCATATCCCCTTTAATTAAGTCACGAATATGACCGTAACTAGATTTAACAAGGAAATCTTTGCCCAAATACCCTTCAATGGTTTTCGCTTTCGCAGGTGACTCAACTATTAGTAAATTCTTCGCCATTCAGAACGTTTTTCTGCAAATAAAGCTATAAATAAGCCTAATTTCAAAATCCGATCTAATTTTTCTAACAAATTTATTTAAAAATGACCTGTTTTACCTGATAATGAGCAATGGCCGGAATGCTGCTTTTAGGGCATTAAATTAATTCGACCGAGATAAAAGCTGTTTGAAACATTTTACTTAAATAATATAATTATCTATTTTTTTTGTGCTTAACTTCGTGAGTATAAAAAAACTTAAAACCATGAATACAATACTCATCCTGTTAAGCATTTTATTTACGCCTCCAACTAAAAGCGTTTATGATTTTTCTTTTAAAACCATTGATGGCAAGGAAATTAAGCTTTCGAAATTTAAGGGCAAAAAAATCCTTATTGTAAATACAGCTTCGAAGTGCGGATTTACGCCTCAGTATGAAGATCTTGAAAAACTACAAAAACAATATGGTAAAAATGTAGTTTTAATAGGTTTCCCAGCTGGCAATTTTGGCGGTCAGGAATTGGCTACAAATAACGAAATCAAAGAATTTTGTACAGGAAAATATAATGTTACTTTCTTGTTGTCGGAAAAAAGCAGTGTTAAAGGAGATGACATCAGTCCTTTATTTAAATATTTAACCAGTCAGGAAAATCCTGATTTTACAGGTGATATTCAATGGAACTTTGAAAAATTCCTGATTAATGAAAAAGGTCAGTTGGTACACCGCTTCCGCTCTAAAGTTAAACCTTTAGATGAAGCGATTACAAAGAATTTGTAGGGTAGGAACCCATCATCTGCCCCTCGTCATCCTGAATTTATTTCAGGATCTCGTTTAAGCAGGTTTTTAATGTCATGTCCGGGATCCTGAAATAAATTCAGGATGACGAGAGACGCGTAAAACGAATCAGATAAACACAGCCTGTATCAAACCATGATACGGGCTGTATTATTTAACACTATTATCACTATATTTTTACACCATATTCTAATGTTTGCCGTACTTTTGTACCAAAATAAGTATGGATCATATCAAATCATTCCGGAATTATTTAGCGCTATCAGTTGCCCTTTTAGTGGCTTCCTGCTCATCAGGATACAAACTGGTAAAGACCAATCGTGCAGAATACAATGTTAATAAGGAGCTTGCGGTAGACAGCTCTATTATAAAAACCTATTTGCCCTATAAAGTTCAGCTTGAGGCTGAAATGAATAAAGTAATTGGTCATTCTGCAGCTCAGATGTCTAAAAAAAGCAGCGACACCTTACCTGAAAGCTTGCTTAGCAATTTCTTTTCTGATGCTGTTTTGGAACAGGCCCTTAAATATGATCAGAATATTGATTTTGCATTGCCATCCACAAAAGGAGGTTTAAGGGTAGATTTTCCTAAAGGCAACGTTACTGTTTCTAATGTGTTTGAGCTGATGCCTTTTGAAAATCAACTCATGATTTTTACACTAAAAGGTACTGATGTTAAACAGATCCTGGACTTTATTGCTTCTACCAACGGACAGCCTGTGGCCCGTTTACAAATGAAAATAGTAGATAAGAAACCTGTAGATGTACTTGTAAACGGTAAACCTTTTGAGGTAAACAAAACCTACCGAGTACTTACATCTGATTATATTGGTGGGGGTGGCGACAATGTTCCTGCTTTTAAAAATGCGACAGATACAAAGGTTATAGGTCTTAAAGTACGCGATGCACTGATGAATTACGTTAAAGAAGCTGAGGCCGCTGGCAAAACAATTAATCCAAAATTAGATGGAAGAATTACTAAAAACTAACCGCAGAGATTTTCTAAGAACCGGTGGTATTGCTGCAGCGGCTCTGGCCTTAAACTTAAATGCGTTTGAAGCTGAGGCTGCAGGAGGGGTAACAAAGCTTACCATTTTGCATACTAACGATGTTCATAGCAGGGTAGAACCTTTTCCTATTGATGGATCTAAATATGAAGGTTTGGGTGGTACTGCCCGGCGATCGGCCCTGATCAAAAGGATAAGAAGTGAAGAGAAAAACGTGTTGTTGTTTGATGCCGGTGATATTTTTCAAGGTACGCCATACTTCAACAAATTTGGCGGTGAGCTTGAAATTAAGCTGATGACCGCAATGGGTTATGATGCGGTAACCATGGGTAACCATGATTTTGACAATGGTATGGAGGGGTTTTATAAGCAACTTCCTCATGCCAACTTTCCTATTCTGTGCAGTAATTACGACTTCTCTAATACAATACTAAATAAATCGATCCTTCCGTATAAGGTATTTAAGAAGGATGGACTAAAGATCGGTGTTTTTGGAGTTGGGATAGAATTGCATGGTCTGGTTGAAGGTAAAAACTATGGTGATACAGTTTACTTAGATCCAGTTGCAAAGGCTAATGAAATAGCTGATGTATTAAAGAATGACTTTAAGTGTGATCTGGTAATTTGCTTGTCTCATTTGGGTTACAAGTATAATACTGATAAAGTATCCGATCAGATTTTAGCGAAAAACAATAAGAGTATCGACCTGATAATTGGTGGGCATACGCATACTTTTATGGATCAGCCAGAAGATGTGCAGAATTTAAGCGGGGCAATAACTACTATAAATCAGGTTGGTTTTGCTGGTATTAACCTGGGTAGGGTTGATTATTATTTTGAAAGATATAAAGGTAAAAAGTTAAAAATGGCTTCACCTTATCTGATTTCAAATAAATTGGAAGCTTAGCATCTATTTGTATATTTACGATCTTTTTTTTTCTAAAGAGAAATCATATTCCTCTGGTAGTTTAATGTGTATCTATTTTTTTACTGATATTTACGTTATTTTTAATTTTTTCTGTAAAAATGGCGTTAAAATTGAGGACGAGAATACACACACAAATTTGAACCAAATGAAAAAAGCAATTCTATTTATGGTAGTCGTTGTCACGTTTGCCTCGTGCAAGAAAAAATCTGAAGAAATCATAATTGAAGAGAAATTATCACCAGATATTGAACTGGTAGTTAACGGAGCAACTGAAGAGACTCAACCCTTATATCAGCCATCTGAAACCTATAATTTTTTAGGATTTGGATATGATGCTACAGATAAGTTCAATAACCAGGCTTCTATAAGAGCAAGCGTAGTTGATGTTGAAGCTTATACTGCTGCTGAATTTTCTAAAATTAACATAGATAGAGCCGGAGAGGGTTCATGGAAAACTATCGAAGCGGATAATGCAGTAGATTTATCAGAAAGATTTTCCAATTCGTTTCAAGACACTCAAGGTTTGAGACTCTTTGGAAACACCATAGAAAATACATTCCCTGGAACCTTTGTTACTGATAAAAAGTATGTTTATGGACATTATTGCCTTTACTGGATTTTTAAAAGATGCAAGTTTCATGATTGGCAGTCCTTAAATAATTTTTTAACATCTGGTTTTAAGAGAGATATTACTTTACTAAGTGCTCAGGAGCTTGTTCATAAATATGGAACTCATGTTCTGAAAGGGGTGAGAATGGGTGCTAAATTAGACGTCTTTTATCAGGCAGAAGCTAAGGGGGAAAATAGACAATCTATCATTAAGGAGGGATTACGTTATGCTGTGAAACGGACATTTGGTTTACCAACTGGCGGTTTGGATGATGTGAATTTACGGAACTTAAATGCAAATTCTTCGGCCCAGATCTACTTTAGCTCTACTGGCGGCGATATGAGCAAATTGAAAATCGAAACTATAAATAATAGGCAAATAGTGAATATTACAAACTGGCTTTCGGCTAATACAGAAGATAATGCACAGTTTGTTTTTGCTTATGACAATGGTTTGGTACCGCTTGATAGCTTTATTGATGATAGCGTAAAAAAAGCTGAGGTAAAATCTTATCTCGAACAATATTTTGCCTCTAAAGCGGCTAAATTGACAAATTAAATTTAAGGTACTGAATCGTGACGGTCTGCATCGTCATCTCGACGATAGGAGAGATCTCTTGGTTATGCAATTTGTAGCTGCTTTGTAGTCAAGAGGTCTCTCGTTGCCTCGAGATGACGACCTTTATGTCTTTTAACAAAGGAAACCGCCGCCTAACAGATCGTTTCCTTCATAGAAAACTGCTGATTGGCCGGGTGCAATTGCTGATACATTATGATCAAATACTACGCGCATTTTGTCTTTTTCCTGAACAATAGTGCTTAACATACCTGCATCTTTATATCGGATTTTAGTAACCACGTTATCCATTGGCTCTAAAATACTTCCGTATTTTACCAGGTTAACGTTGCGTACAAGGGCCTCGTTTCTTTCCAGATCTTCGGCTCTTCCAAGTACTACTGTATTACTTTCAGGCATGATTTGGGTTACAAACATTGGTTCGCCGAACGCAATTCCAAGTCCTTTACGTTGGCCAATGGTGTAAAAAGGGTAGCCTTTATGCTGACCAACTACCATACCGTCTTTAGTGATGAAGTTACCACCAGCAACTCTGTCTTCTAAATCTTCAACTTTATGTTTTAAGAAAGCACGGTAATCATTGTCAGGTACAAAACAGATTTCGTAGCTTTCACTTTTCTTAGCAAGTTCTTCCTGTCCCATATCTAAAGCCATTTGTCTGATATCAGATTTGGCAAATGAACCTAAAGGGAATTGTGTACGTGCAAGGTTTTCCTGAGAAACTCCCCACAGTACATATGATTGGTCTTTGTTTTCGTCTTTTCCTTTAGAGATTACATAACGACCGCTATCTTGTTGTCGGATGTTCGCGTAATGTCCGGTTGCAATAAATTCGCAATCCAGTTTGTTGGCACGTTTTAATAGTGCTTCCCATTTGATATGGGTGTTGCACAATACACATGGGTTTGGAGTGCGGCCTGCAAGGTATTCATCAACAAAGTTGTCGATTACAAAATCTCCAAACTCGTCGCGAATATCAAGGATGTAATGTGGGAAGCCATAGTTTACGGCAAGCGTTCGGGCATCGTTTATGCTATCCAAACTGCAGCAACCTGTTTCCTTACTGCTGCTGCCTGATGTGGCATAGTCCCATGTTTTCATGGTAAGCCCAATAACTTCATAACCTTGTTCGTGTAGCATTACTGCGGCTACTGAACTGTCGACACCGCCACTCATGGCGACTAATATTCTTCCTTTTTTACTCATTTTATTTAATACTGCCTCGGGTTCAAAGCCCGGTGATTAGAAATAAGATGCAAAAGTAAGTGATTTTAATGGAAATTTTTTAATTGAGACGTCAATAGGTTGTCAAAGTAAAATTAAGTGATCGGTTTTCGGGCTGGAACAAATTGCGCTGAAGGGCGCAAATGGTTCCGATGCCCTCTTCCCGACACTGAATTTTAGCCGAATTGGGAGGAGAGGAAGGGAGGTTTAGTTAGGAAGAGAGTTAAGGGGTGATAGGTATGGAGGATAGATGGTTAAAGCATAGTGAGAAATATTTTGATCAAACGTTATAGCAAGACTGAAAAAGCTGTTTTTTGTATGATTTTTTTATACCTTAGACAATCATAAAAAAATAGAACTAAAGTTAAATATGAAAAAAATCCTCCTGTACTGCTTTTTATCGGCTCCGGTGCTAGTAAATGCGCAGCAAAGCCTGGTAAAATATGTGAAACCAATTATTGGAACACAAAAAATGGGACATACTTATCCAGGAGCTACGGTTCCTTTTGGATCTGTTCAGCTAAGCCCTGATACTGATACTTTGTCGTACGAATTGAACGGCAAGTATAATGGCGACGTTTATAAGTATTGTGCAGGGTACAAGTATGAGGATAAAACGATTGTAGGATTTAGCCACACACATTTTAGCGGAACGGGACACTCTGATCTGGGTGACTTCCTGATTATGCCAACTCAAGGAAAACTTCAATTAAATCCAGGTACAGCGGATGATCCTAAATCAGGGTTTAGATCGGCATTTTCTCATGATAATGAGGTTGCAGAGGCCGGATATTATAAGGTTAAACTAGACGATGACAATATTTTAGCTGAACTTACCGCAACTAATAGGGTAGGTATGCATCAGTATACATTTCCTAAGTCAGATCAATCGCATATTATACTGGATTTGATGTCGGGCATTTATAACTATGACGACAAAACGGTATGGACTTTTGTGCGTGTGGTAAATGATACTTTAATTACGGGTTACAGACAAACTAATGGTTGGGCACGTACGCGCACGGTGTATTTTGCTATGTCATTTTCTAAACCGTTTGTTTCTTATGGACAAAAGAATTTCGATAAGCCTCAGGTATATAAAGGTTTCTGGAGAAAGTTTGACCAGACTAAAAACTTCCCTGATATAGCGGGAAGACGTATCAGAATGTATTTTGATTTTAAAACTGAAGAGCAGGAAAAGATCAAGGTAAAGTTCGCTTTATCACCGGTTAGTCAGGCCAATGCATTAGAAAACATGCAGGCAGAGACTCAGGGATGGGATTTTGATAAGGTAAAACAGCAGGCACAGGCAGAGTGGAATAAGGAGCTTAACAAGATTAAAATTGATGCTTCTGAAGATGATAAGATTAATTTTTATACTGCAATGTATCATGCATTTATTAATCCAACAAACTATAGCGACGTAAACGGAGAATATAAAGGGTTGGATCAGAACGTACATAAAGCCGATGGCTTTAACAACTACACCACGTTCTCTTTGTGGGATACTTATCGTGCTCTGCATCCTTTCCTGAACATTATGCAGCCTGCCAGAAACAACGATATTGTAAAATCTATGATGGCTCATTATGATCAGAGTGCGCTTAAAATGCTTCCGATATGGTCTCACTATGCAAATGACAACTGGTGTATGAGTGGTTACCACAGTGTTTCTGTTTTAACGGATGCAATTATTAAAGGTGTATATAATGGTGATGCTAACAAGGCACTGGATGCTTGTATAACGACTGCTAATCATCGCGACTACGAGGGGATAGGTGATTACATTGATTTGGGTTACATTCCTGCAGAGCGCAGCGGAACGTCGGTTTCAAATACATTAGAATATGCATATGATGATTGGTGTATTGCCCAGCTGGCTAAAAAGTTAAACAGAACGGATGTTTATGATGAGTTTACCAAACGTTCAGGAAACTGGAAAAATGTGTTTGATAAGTCGATTGGTTTTATGAGACCAAAAATGGCTGACGGTTCGTTTAAAAAGGAATTTGATGCGTTAAGTACTCATGGCCAGGGATTTATTGAAGGTAACACATGGAACTACAGTTTCTTTGTACCTCAGGATCCTAAAGCTTTAATTGAGCAGATGGGTGGCAATAAAAAGGTTGGATTAAGATTAGATTCTTTGTTTTCTATGCATCTTCCGGATGAGTTTTTTGCCGAAACTGAGGATATTACCAGAGAGGGTATTATTGGTGGATATGTGCATGGGAATGAGCCTGCTCACCATGTGGCTTATTTATACAATTGGATTGGGCAGCCGTGGAAAACACAGGAAAAGATACGCATGATTTTGAAAATGCAATATAAGCCAACACCTGATGGACTTGGTGGTAATGATGATTGTGGACAAATGAGTGCGTGGTATATGTTTTCTTCTTTAGGTTTTTATCCTGTATCTCCGGGATCGGAAGATTATTCTTTAGGAAGTCCGGCGGTTAAAAATGCAGTGCTAGCACTTGAAAATGGAAAAACATTTACTGTTGAAGCTTTAAACCAAAGTGATAAGAATGTATATGTTCAGAGGGTTTTGTTAAATGGAAAACAACTTGCTGGAACTACCATAAAGCATTCTGATATTACGGGTGGGGGGAAACTGACGTTTTATATGACATCTAAACCGGTTAAGAAATAAAGGTTTTAAATAATGCTAAACAGAAAAGGCCGATATAACTATCGGCCTTTTCTGTTTAATCGCTGAATTCATTTCTAAACAAACGCAGGCACATCTGATCTCGGATCATTGCCCTGAATTTGATTTCTTCTTATATCCGATATTTCGGTTGGTTTTTTAATTATTTTTTTGTTTAAACCACTTGCTGCATTATACAGCAGGATACTTCCCAGCGCTACTTCTTCTATACCAGTAAACGGATGTTGACGAATATTTCTGATTCCCTTTTGTAAGATATATACACCCGCAATTACAGAGATCAGTCTTTTTCCGGTATTTAAATCTTTCGCTTCGTAACCAGCAAGCGAAGTATTTACCACAGATAGCACGAATCTCTCTTTTATTTTCCCAAACATATTATTCTTAATTTAATTCTATTGACCAAACATTTCTATTGAATGTACATTAATCATACCGAATGAACATTGGACGCATTATTTTTGTTTGATTATTTTCTCTAAAACCATTTTTATCGCCTTGTCTACAACTGCCGCCGGATTTTTACTGAATTCGAAATTAACCCGGCTTGCAAGTATTGCATTTACTGACAGGGCTTTATGTCCTAAAGCTTTTGCCAACGCATAAATTCCTGCGGTTTCCATTTCTAAGTTAGTAATTCTATAGTTACTATGCTGAAAATTATTTAATAAATTGATAAAATCAGGTATGGCATTCTTAGCTCTTACCTGTCTGCCTTGTGGTGCATAGAAACCTGGAGCAGTTACTGTGATTCCTTTTTCCATATCACTTCCTATGGTATTCAGCAATACATTGTCGGCGGCTGTAAGGTAAGGGGTAATGCCTTTAATATGCGAAAACCGTGATTTAAAGGCATCTAGAATGCTATGATCATCACCAGATAGTTCATTAATGTAGTATTGCATTAAGGCATCCAATCCGAGGCCAAATGAAGAAGCAAGTATGGTTCCCATGGGTATGTCGGGCTGTATAGCACCTGAGGTACCAATGCGAATAATATCTAATGAGGTTAATTCTTTTTTAACTTCCCGCTTTTCAAAATCAATGTTTACAAGGGCATCAAGTTCATTAAAAACGATGTCGATGTTATCTGTTCCAATGCCTGTAGAAATTACGGTAATGCGCTTTTTATCTAAATAACCTGTATGGGTTATAAATTCACGTTTTCCTTTTTTAAGCTCTATGCTATCGAAGTGTTTAGAAACTTCAGAAACCCTGTCTGGATCACCAACTGTAATTACTGTTTGAGCCAAGTCTTCGGGCAGCAGGCTCAGGTGGTAGATGGTACCATCCTGATTAATAATCAGGTCTGCTTCAGATATTTTATTTCCCATATGTTCTCAATCTTATCTAATTTACCTAATACTGTATTTAAATTTGCCTTTCTTACCTCAAACTGTATCACACAAGCGTTGTCAAAATTTTGATTAAGGATGTTCAACTGCTCGTCTTTCATTAGGCGCATTACATCATTCATAGCCAGATAATCGAAGGTGATTTCGTAAATATCGTTTAGTGTTTTTTCTACAACATTGGCTTCTTTAATTGCTTCTGCAGCAGCAGTTTTATAGGCGTTAATTAAACCGGGTACACCGAGTAAAGTGCCGCCGAAATACCTTACCACTACAATAAGGATATTTGTTATATCAGCCGAGAGCAGTGTGTTTAAAATAGGTCTGCCGGCTGTGCCAGATGGCTCGCCATCATCTTGAATTCGGAATACGCTTCTATCAGGACTTAAACGCAATGCCCAGCAAAAATGACGTGCTTTTGGATGTTCTGACCGAAGATTTTGAAGTATATTTTTTACTTCTTCATCAGAACGTATGGGGTATGCATAAGCAATAAATTTGCTTCCTTTATCCTTAAAAACCCCTTCGGAAGCAGCGGATATGGTTTTATAGGTGTCATCAAATAGCATAAATCTTAGATAGTGTTATTAAAATAATGGCGGCCAGCGCTAAAAACAGACCCCAGTAGTTCAATTTGTTTAGTTTTTCTTTGAAAACAAATATTCCGATAAGGCTGCCCAGGATAATTACACCCATATTCATACTGGCAAATACGGTTGATGGGTTTTGTGCCATTGCACCATGCGCTTTAAGGTAGAACAGGATATTGAAGAAGTTAAAGAAGCCTAACACACAGCCACAAAGGAAGTTAACCAGTTCCAGCTTTTGGTTTTTGAATGCCCTGAAATATAGGATGGCAACAATTGAAATGGTAAAAGCTAAGATGAAGACGATGGTTAATGAAGTAGTATAAGGTATTGATTTGATCTGTGCAACCTGCTTAAAAAGTATGTCTATTATCCCAAAACCTACAAAAACTACAAGCGGGTAAAACCAGCTGCCAATGGTACTTCTTTGCGTTGTTTTCTTATGTAAAGTGAAAAATATGGCTACAAAGCCAATAGCAAGTCCGCAGATTTTAGTGATGGTAAAGTGTTCTTTGAATAGGAAATAGGAGGCCAGGATTGGAATAAATAATGATAATCGCTGTGCAATGTCTGTTCTGGCGATGCCAATGTTTCTGATTGAACCTGCAAGGAACCAAAAAATAAGTGGCAGCAAGATTCCAAGACCTAAATAAATATCGTAATGTGAAGTGGAGGCAAGGTCTTTGAAGCTGGGTTTAAAAAAGAAAATACTTAAGCCAATAGCAAAGAGGTAATTCCACGTAACTGCCTGAAGGATATTGATTTTATATCTTTTGGCAAACTTTAGTAGTACGCCAACAGTAACGCTGCAAAAAATGCTTATTAGCAGGTAAATCATTTGTTTTGGTTATTTTGATAGATAGTTAATTTGTCTTTTTCTACGTAGTGTTCTTCTGTTATTATTCCATTGATTACAGGAGATGCGATGCCGTCTGACCAAGAGGTGGCAGAGGTGAAAACTCTTGCCTCATCCCATAAATTGCCCTGAATAAATTGGTTAAGGATATTTGCTCCGCCTTCAATAATGACAGATTGGATATCCATAAGATACAGCTGGAAAGCTATTTTTTGTGGCAGGTAGTACTGCATATCTTCCATCTGAATGAATTGAACATTGTTTTGTACTTCTGTTTTTACTTCATTTATAACGATGGTTTTTGCGCTGTTATTATATATGTGGTTATTGGCAGGAACATGCAGATTGCGGTCAATAAGTATCCTTACCGGGTTTTTACCGGGCCATTCTCTGGCGCTTAATTGAGGATTATCGGCAATTGCGGTTTGCTTTCCAATAAGTATGGCGTCTTCTTCGGTTCGCCATTTATGTACCAGTTTTTTTGAAAGTGGACCGCTTATCCATTGTTGTACAGTGTTTTTTGGTGCAAAGTATCCGTTTGCTGTTGTAGCCCATTTAAGAATTATGAATGGACGTTGTTGCTTTATCCTGGTAAAAAAGCGACGGTTAAGGTACCTGCATTCGTTTTCCAGAATGCCTGTTTCTACTTTAATACCCGCATTTTGCAGCTTTTCTATTCCTTTTCCGTTTACATCTGCAAATGGGTCTGTATTACCGATAACAACCTTTTTTATTCGGTGTTTAATGAGCAGATCTGCACAGGGAGGGGTTTTGCCAAAGTGAGCGCAGGGCTCTAAACTTACGTAAGCTGTTGCATTTGATAGCAATTCGGCTGCTTTATCGCGATGGTTTTTCAGAACATCGTTTATGGCATTTACTTCTGCATGGGCTTCGCCGAATTTTTTGTGGTATCCTTCGCCAATTATTTGACCATTATTTACTATTACACATCCTACAAGTGGGTTTGGGCTAACACTTCCGATTCCCATTTTTGCCAATTCAAGGCAGCGTTGCATATATAGTTGGTCTGTCATTACAGCAAAAGTAAGGTATATTGTTCGATTTACTTACTTTTGCATAGCATGAATTTAAAGCAATTATTGCATCATTTTACGAATGAGTTAATAGCCATTTACGATGAACAGGAAATAATTTCTATTTTCAATATTACTGTGGAGCATATTTCTGGTTTCAATAGGAGCCAATTGATGCTAAATGCAGATGCTGAAATAGAGGATGTTAAGTATAATGAGTATTTACTGGCATTGAGCAGATTGAAAACCGGTGAGCCTTTGCAATATGTTATTGGGGATACTGTTTTTTATGGTTTAACTTTTAAAGTTAGTGGCGCTGTATTGATTCCGCGACCGGAAACAGAAGAGCTGGTTGATTGGGTTATAGAAAGATGTGGTTCAGATCAGTCTAAAACGCTTAAGAATGGTAGTATTTTGGATATTGGTACCGGGAGCGGTTGTATCGCCATTTCACTGAAAAAGAACCTGGATAACTTTAAAGTAAGTGCTATTGATGTTTCAGAAAGTGCTTTGGCAATTGCCAGCGAGAATGCGCAGCTAAATAATGCTGAAATTAACTTTATTCATGCGGATATTCTGAGCTATAAAAGTACTGAAATGTACGATGTGATAGTGAGTAACCCACCTTACATTACAATGGAAGAGCAAAAGGCTATGCATAAAAATGTATTGGAAAACGAGCCTCATTTAGCCCTGTTTGTATCTAATGAAGAGCCTTTGATATTTTATGAGGCAATTGCAGAATTTGCACTTCGTAATTTGAATGAGAATGGTCTTTTGTGTTTCGAGATTAATGAATATTTAGGTAAAGAGACAGTACAAATGTTGTATGATAAATCATTTATAAACATAGAGTTAAGAAAAGATATGCAGGGCAAAGACAGGATGGTTTTAGCTTCGGGGATGAAACTCCGTAATGATTCCTTTTAGATAATCTCTATCCAGATGTGTATAGATTTCGGTGGTAGTAATGCTTGAATGACCCAGCATTTCCTGCACCGCTCTTAAATCGGCACCGCCTTCTATTAAATGGGTAGCAAATGAATGCCTGAAGGTATGCGGACTGATGCTCTTTTTTATTCCCGCCTTTAAAGCTAAAGCTTTGATCATGGTAAAAACGGAGATTCTTGATAAACCGGTTCCGCCACGATTTAGAAAGATGTAGTCTTCAAATCCTTTCTTAATGCTAATATGTACCCTGGATTCTTCTATATAGATTTTAATGAATTTTAAGGCACTGGCCCCAATTGGCACTATACGCTCTTTATTTCCTTTTCCAATTACCTTTATGTACTCGCTTTCGTAATGTATATTGGATATTCTTAAACTGATAAGTTCTGTAACCCTTAGTCCGCATCCGTAGAGTACTTCAAGGATTGCTTTGTTTCGCATCCCATCTGGTTTGGATGCATCTATGGCCTCAATTAATTGGTTGATTTCGATAATGTTGAGCGTATCAGGTAGCTTACGTGATAACCTGGGTGATTCTAACAGGGCTGTAGGATCTATAGTAATGATCTGCTCCAATAACAGGAAACTAAAGAACGACTTTAGGCCTGATATTACTCTGGCTTGTGTGCTTGGGAGCATTCCGAGTTCATTTATCCATGTGATAAATAACTTTAAGTCGTTACTTGTAACATCCTTTAAATTAGTGTGTTTATTTATAGAGTCGAAGTACTGGAACAACTTATCGATATCGGTAAGATAGGCATCAATAGAGTTGCCGGACAGCGAGCGCTCCAGTTTTAGATAGTCTTTAAACGATTTTAAATAGGGGTTATTAATCACACAAAAATTTTCTGATGTAAGTTTTTAGCTTTAAGTTTGAACTGATGAAGATACAAATTATTAACGGCCCAAATTTAAACCTTTTAGGGGTTAGGGAGCCTGGTATTTATGGAAATTTAAGCTTTGATCAATATATTCCGCAATTGCGTGAAATGTATAGCATCATTGAGATTGATTATTATCAGAGTAATGTTGAGGGTGAGCTTGTAAATAAACTGCATGAGGTTGGGTTTGATTATGATGGTATTGTACTTAATGGTGGCGCTTATACGCATACTTCTGTAGCTATTGCTGATGCAATTGCAGCTATTAAAACGCCTGTAATTGAAGTTCATATCTCTAATATTTATGCAAGAGAGGAGTACAGACATGTTTCACTTACAGGTAAGAACTGTAGAGGCGTATTAACGGGATTTGGGATGGATGGTTACAGACTGGCAATTGAAAGTCTGTTAAAGGGCTAGAAAGCATGCAGATTAAAATTTGTTTATTGATGGCCGTTTGTTCGGCTATAGGTTTTGGCGCTGTTGCACAAACTGATGTTACTGAAAAAGAGATCCTGGGTCATATCTCATTTCTTGCTTCGCCAAAAATGGCTGGCCGTTTCCCTGGAACTAAAGAAAACAAAAAGGTTGTAAGTTATCTGATTAAAGACTTTAAAAAGGCTGGTATTAAGCCTGTTAATGGTAGTTATGTTCAGGAATTTATTGCTAAAATACGGGTGAAAAAAGGGGTGACAGATACCCCAAGAGTTAAAACCCAGAATGTTGTGGGTTTTATTGAAGGTAGTGATCCGGTTTTAAAGCATGAATTTATTGTGCTTGGCGCACATTATGATCATTTGGGAATGGGTGGACCTTCGTCTAAAAAGCCGGATACTGTTGGTATACACCTTGGTGCCGACGATAATGCGAGTGGTACGGCTGCATTACTGGAAATTGCAGAGAAATTGTCGGCCAACAGAAAAGATTTAAAACGCAGTGTGCTTATAATTGCTTTTGGTGCCGAGGAGCAAGGTTTATTGGGATCCAAATATTTTGTTGAGCATCCATTGATTCCTTTATCCGCGATTAAGCTGATGCTGAATATGGATATGGTGGGCAGAATGAATGCTGAAAAGCAATTATATATGGGTGGTGCAGCTTCTTTTGATGGTGGTATGGATTTAATGAAAAGTCTGGGCCCACAGGTGGGAATTAACCCGATTGTAATTGCTTATGATGTTGGTGGCTCGGATCATGTATCATTTTATAAAAAGAACATTTCAGTATTAGGTTTTCATACTGGAGGGCATCCTCAGTACCATACGCCGGAGGATGATATTGCTCATATCAATATAGCCGGTGAAAAACTGGTTTGCGATTATATTTACAAAGCAATTGTGAGTGTAGCAAGCAGGGAAGGGGCAATATCGTTTGTTCCTGAGAAAAAGGATTGATATTGGTGTAGAAAAAGGGTTGATGTTGATGTTATTGCACAACATTCCGCCATGCTGTTACACACACCGTCATTTCGACGATAGGAGAAATCTCTTGATCAGTAAGTAGTTGCGAGCAAATTAGCATGGCCAAGAGATCCCTCGATTCCTCGGGATGACGGCAGTTTTAAGCAATCTGTGATTATCGTTTAAATTTTTAGCTGACTAAAAAACCTGATTTTCTGTATAAAATAGGCATACACAATACTTGATGGATACTGACCAACGTGTTTTTGAAAGCTGATCTGTTTAGCTGTTCTTTTCTTTGCGTTGGCTGATAGGCTTTTAAGGAAATGAAAATGGGCTTTGTTAATGGCAAAAGCAAAATCTGTTTTTCCTTGTAGCAAAAAATGGATCCAGGCTACAAAATCTATACACATTCTAATAAATATCCTTGAATACGCATCGCCTATTGGCAGGTTCTTTTGAAGTATAATCAGGTTATTTCTGAAGTTTAAATAGGTTTTATAAGGATTATTTGCGCTTAAAGTCCCACCACCAACATGGTATACTTCTGCATCGGCACAGTAAACCACCTTGTAACCGAGGTTTTTTAAGCGCCAGCAGAGGTCAATTTCTTCCATGTGGGCAAAGAAATCAGGGTCCAGACCGCCAACTTCTTTCCATTGCTTGCTTTTTATAAAGAGGGCAGCTCCACTGGCCCAGAATATCTCACTTGAATCGTTGTACTGACCAAAGTCTGATTCAACTGTCTCAAAGAGTCTGCCTCTGCAGAATGGAAATCCGTGAAGATCAAGGTAACCTCCGGCTGCACCGGCATATTCAAACTCTTTTCTGTTTTTTTGCCATTTTATTTTAGGCTGGGCAACGGCAATACTACTGTCCGTTTGCATCATATCTATAACTGGCTGTATCCAGTTTTCTGGAACTTCTACATCTGAATTTAAAAGCACGTAATATTCGGCATCTACCTGCTCTAGTATTTTACGGTATCCTTCTGCAAATCCGTAATTGGCGTCGTTTTGTATGATCCTGATATTAGGGTAGTTGGTACGAACAAACTCAACTGAATTATCAGTAGAAGCATTGTCGCCAACTATTAATTGTAAATTACCGTACTTAGATTGAATTACACCGGGTAAAAATTGCTGAAGCAAAGCCTGCCCATTCCAATTCAAGATCACTACTGCTACACTTGGTTCCATTTATCCTGCGTTTTCGTGTTTATTGTGTTTCCATCGCCTATGGCTCCATAACCAGTAGGCGGGGTTTTCATTGATCATATTTTCAAGGATATTGAAACTCATGTCGGTAATTTGATGTTCGGTAGTTTTACTTGGGTCGTTGCAAATTGTCTCGCAATCTACCTCATAATAACCATTTTTTATATGTTTCATTTTGAAATAGATTACTGGCCTGTTGGTTTGTAAGGCTATTTTTTCTAATCCAAGTAACACAGGTGTACGCTGATTGAGGAAAGGGAGCCAGTATTGTATTTCGTGTCCAACAGGTGTTTGATCGTTGGCAAAACAAAACATAGTGAGCTCATTCCTGGTAGATGCTAATACTCTAAGTGTTTGTTTCATAGCAATAAACCGATTGCCAAATCTGGTTCTCATTTTATAGAACCAGCTGTCAAAAAGTTCATTGTTGATTGGCTTAAAAATCACGTAGCTCTGGGGGCAAAGCGTTAAACTGAGCGCCAGCATACCCCATTCCCAATTGCAGTAATGCCCTGTACACGCTAATATGCTTTGGCCATTTTTAACGTGTTGTTCTACTATTTGAAGGTTGTTAAACTTAACACGTTTTTTAAGTTCTGATTCAGAAATGGAAGCCATTTTTATTGTTTCGAGAACGAGCCGCGTAAAGTGTCTGTAGTACGCTTTCTCAATTTTAATAATCTCTTCAATGCTCTTTTGAGGAAAGGAATTGACCAGGTTCTGGCGAACAACTTTTTTACGGTAGCCTAGAATATAATATAGCGGATAGTATAGTAGTGCCGCAAAGAAATACAACAAAGAGGTTGGGAGCAGAGACAAAAAGTTCAAAAAAAATATTCCTGTATAAGAAAAGCTTTTTTTTATCATTAATTTGGCGAATTGAGAATGCAAACATAAATTATCAGATGCAAAGTTCAGCTATATTCCCACTTTTTTATCTTCCACCTATCAGTTATTTTTCTGGTTTAAAAGACTTTGATGGTAACTTTTTGATTGAAAAGGAAGAGCATTTCCCTAAACAGACCTATAGAAACAGAGCTAGAATATACTCGCCGAATGGAAGTTTGGATCTTATTGTGCCTGTTATTAGAGGTAATAAAGTCCATACAAAGGTTAAAGATGTTAAAATAAGTAATGATTTTAACTGGCAAAGGCTTCATTGGAAGAGCCTTGAAAGCTGCTATCGCAATTCAGCTTATTTCGAATTTTACGAGGATGAGTTTGCCCGTTTTTATCATAATAAATTTGAATTTCTTTTTGATTATAACCTTGAGCTATTGGAATGGTTATTGAAACAGTTAAAAAAGGATGTAAAACTTAATTTTACTTCTGAATATATTGATGATATTGCTCCTGAATTAGACTACAGGACTAATAAAATACATTTTAAAAACGTAGATGATAATACGGTATATAAGCCTTATTTTCAAGTTTTTGACGATAGGGAAGGGTTTAAGCCAAATTTAAGTATTGTAGACTTGTTGTTTAACCAGGGACCACAATCCAAATCATATATGTAGTATGAGTAAACAAGCAAAACGTAAACATCATAAGCACAAAAAATATTCGCTGCCAGCTGCTGGATCTAGTCCTGGTGTTATATACATTGATGAAAATGCCTTAAAACCTGTAATTAGGTTGTATAAATACAATGCTGAACATTATGAGGTTAAGGAGCTTAGTTCCTTAAATAATGTAGCTCAAATTGTTTCTGATAAGAATTTTACGTTTTGGATTGAAATTAAGGGGTTTGATTCGTTAGCGATGTTTGAAACCTTATCCACTGATTTTAATGTAAATAAACTTGTCTTAGAAGATATTACGCGTACTTATCAGCGACCAAAGTTTGAGGAGTATGGTAGTTATGATTATGCGGTAAGCAGAATGCTCCATTTTGATGAAAATAAAGATCTGGATAATGTTCAGGTGTCATTTTTACTTACAGATAATGCATTATTTACGCTTCAGGAAAATTACGAGGATTGCCTCGAACCTATTAGATCGAGGTTAAAAGGCGGAAAAGGTAACATAAGGATAGCTGGTAGCAGCTATTTGATGTATGCCCTGATGGATATTATAGTTGATACTTATTTCGTGATTTTAGGTTCATGGGGAGAGGATTTGGATGCTATTGAAGACCGTTTGTTTGATAAACCTGATAAAACGGTGATGTTCGATACTCAGATGATTAAAAGAAACCTGATTGGAATTCGTAGAGTGGTATGGCCCGAAAGGGATAAGTTAAATGATATCCTGAGAAGTGATAGTCCTTTAGTTAGCGATCAAACGAAGCTCTATATTAAAGATGCTTATGATCATTGCATACAGATTATTGATGTTGTAGAGTCCTTAAAAGAGATATCTATCAGTAACCTGGATATGTACTTATCAATGATCAGTAATAGAATGAATGAGATCATGAAAGTACTTACTATTATCTCATCCATCTTTATTCCTTTAACATTTATTGCAGGGATATACGGAATGAATTTTGCCATACAGGATCCACTTACGGGTAAATTACTGCCTAAAAATATGCCTGAATTGTATGCTGCCCATGGATATTTATATACTATGATTGGTATGGGCCTTATTGCAGTAGCACAAATCATATATTTCTGGCGTAAAGGATGGTTTAAATAGGACTGATTATTCTTACCTTAGCGGCTTATGCAATCTTTCGATCTAGACAAAACAGACGTATCTAAGATTAAGGCTGCTTTAGGCGGTAGTGATGAGGAACTAAAGGTTATTCTCGAAGAATATCACGCGTCTGAAATTGCGATCTTATTTGAAAGTTTAGCTAAAGAGGACAAGCAGCGCATTATCAACCTTTTATCGGTAGAAATCGCTTCAGAAGTCATCTCAGAGATGCACGAGGAGTCGCATCCTGAAGAACTTTTGCTTCAGTTGCATCCCGATAAGCGGACAGAGATTGTTGAGGAATTGGATTATGATGATGCTACAGACATCATATCTCAACTGGAGGAACACGAACAGAAAGAAATTCTTGGAGATCTGAGTGAAGATGATGCCTCGAGCATCCGTAACTTGTTAAGTTACCACGAAGAAACTGCCGGTGGTTTGATGAACACGGAGTTTATCCGTATAAATTTAAACCTGACCAAAAAGGACGCTATTGATGAAATTATCCGCCAAAGCGAAGAGATTGAAGAGTTTTATACTGTTTATGTAATAGACGATGAAAATACTTTTCAGGGGATTGTTTCTTTAAAGGACATCATTAAAGCCAAAGGAAATGTAAAAATAACAGAGCTTGTTAAAGCTGAGGTTGCATGGGTACATCCGGATACAGATCAGGAAGAGGTTGCCCGGCTTATTTCTCAATACAACATTACCAGTATTCCGGTTTTAGACAATGACATGAAATTGCTAGGACGTGTAACGTTTGATGATGTTATTGATGTTTTAGAGGATGAAAATACTGAGGATATCTTAAAAATATCAGGGGTATCGGAAGATGAGGAACTAAGTGGTAACTGGGTTGAGGCTGTGAAATCGCGTTTACCATGGTTGATATTGAATCTAGGAACGGCGTTTCTCGCTTCTGGGGTTATCCGTCATTTTGAGCCCACTATTAAGCTAATTGAAGTATTGCCTGCTTACATGACAATTATTGCCGGAATGGGCGGTAATGCAGCTACTCAGGCACTTGCTGTAACCGTGAGAAGGATTTCACTATACGACCTTACGGATAACCAGGCATACAGAACAGTATTGAAAGAGGTTACCGTAGGTCTTATTAACGGTGCCGTAACAGGCTTAATTGTATTTTTATTTGCCGTGTTTTTTGATTCTAATCCAATGCTTGGATTGGTGATTTTTCTGGCTATGACAGGTAATTTGTTAATAGCCGGCATAACAGGAGCAGGTATTCCATTAATTTTAAAGCGGGTTGGAATTGATCCGGCCATTGCTTCTTCAATAATTATTACAACATTTACAGATGTTTTCGGATTTTTGCTGCTGCTGGGTTTAGCAAGCAAGCTTTTACTTTAATTCTATTATTCATTATTATATGCAACCAACAAAACACAACTGGACAAAAGAAGAAATATCAGCCATATATCATAAGCCATTTTTGGATCTCGTTTACGAAGCAGCAACAATACACCGCGAGAATAAAGACTATGCAGAAGTGCAGGTGAGTTCTTTGATCTCGATAAAAACAGGTGGTTGCGCCGAAGATTGCTCTTATTGCCCGCAGGCAGCACGTTATCATACTGATTTGGAAGTTCAGCCTTTAATGCAGGTTAGCCAGGTGGTAAGTGCAGCTGTAAAGGCTAAAGAAGGCGGTGCATCACGTTTGTGCATGGGGGCGGCATGGCGCGAAGTACGTGATAACCGTGACTTTGATCGTGTAATTGAAATGGTGAAGGCCGTAAATGATATGGATATGGAGGTTTGCTGTACATTAGGTATGCTTACTGAAAATCAGGCCCAACGACTTGCTAACGCAGGTTTATATGCCTATAATCATAATATTGACACTTCAGAAGATGATTACAAGCGCATTATCTCGACCCGTACTTATGATGATCGCCTGAATACTATAAAGAACGTGCGTAAAGCAAAATTAACAGTATGCAGTGGTGGTATTATCGGACTAGGGGAAACTGTTGAAGACAGGGTTTCTATGCTGCAGACCTTAGCAAATATGGCTGTCCACCCGGAGTCGGTTCCGGTAAATGCATTGGTTCCGGTGAAAGGAACACCATTAGAATCGCAACCACGTGTTCCAATTTGGGATATGGTTAGAATGATTGCTACAGCACGTATTGTAATGCCGAATTCGGTAGTGCGATTGTCGGCAGGTAGAAATGAAATGAGCACACTGGAGCAAGCATTTTGCTTTATGGCAGGAGCAAGCTCTATTTTTGCCGGTGATAAATTACTGACTACACCAAACCCGGCGTTTGTTGACGATATGGCTATGTTTGAACTGTTGGGCTTAAAGACCAGAGATGCTTTTAAAAATGGAAGACCTGCGAATACACTTGCAGATAAACAGACTGAGGCAGCAGTTTAATCATTAGAGAATTTTACATAAAAAGAGACCCAGACGTAATGCCCGGGTCTCTTTTTATGTAATAAAAGGCCTTACAAAGCTGTAACCCTCGTTTCAATATTGCCTTTAGTAGCTTTAGAATAAGGACATGCCCTGTGTGCTTTTTCTGCCAGGTGCTGAGCTTCTTCGGTAGTTATCCCTGGAATATGTACATCCAGATCTGCTGATAAAACAAAGGCGTTTCCATCTTTATTAAAAGACACCTGAACATCTACAGTTGCCTCGGAGGTATCAACGCCATCGTGTTGTGCAATTGAGCCGAGTGCGCCTAAATAGCAGGCTCCCCAGGCAGCGGCAAATAGTTGCTCCGGATTTGTTGCACCGCCTTGTCCGCCTAACTCTTTTGGTTTTCTTAAATCGAATTCTATTATTCCGTCACTAGATTTGATATGTCCATCGCGACCGCCTTTAGCGGTTACAGATGCAGTATACAGTTTTTCCATATTTTTCATTTTACAATGAAATTATAACAACAGCGGCAGAACTAAAGTTTTACAATTTAATTTTTTCTGATAGTTTATAGATATCGTACGCTACCTTTTGGATCATGTCAAACTGCTCTGCAATGATTATCTCATCACTTTGCTCATCATCGTTAACATTCATATTTCTTCTGATTAATGGAACGTTATTAACCACTCCGGTATTTTTGAACAGATTCTCAGAAGCTAAGTTTAGCAAATAGATGGTGTTTTGTGTGATTGGATTTAGCTCTTCAAAATTTGAAAAAACAAAGGAGTGGTCTTTGTTATACAAAGATAATGTAGCTATATAAGAGGATAAGAGGTGATTTAGGGCAGTAAACTGATGTAACTCCTTCATCATGATTTGCTTGCTTTTTGGCTCAGAAAACATACGCTGAAATAGCGAGGCCAGATTTGCTGTTGTTACATAAACTTCTTTTCTGGCTACCTTATAGTTAGTTAGATCTGTAACCTGCTCTGAATAAAACAGCTTAACCTGTTCAAAGTATCTTATGTTTGCGGTTAGCGTGTCCATCATGGCCTCCTTGAGCTTTTCATACTCCCAATTTGGAAACAATGAATAGCTGGCCAGCATTGCGATACCTGATCCTATTAATGTGTCGTAGATTCTTTCGCGGGCCAGGGAGAGACCTCCAAGGCCAAGGAAATCAAATAATACTAATATATAGGGTGTCATGAAAAGTACACTTACTACGTAATTTTTGCGCTGAAAGCTGTAACAGCCAATCATACATATCAGTAAAATCACAAAGAGGGTGTTTTTATCGTCAATGTAGACCAATATTCCCATACCAACGAAAGCACCAATTACAGTGCCTATCAGACGCTCTATATTTCTTTTTTTAGCTAAACTAAAACCTGGTTTAGAGATTACCAGTATGGTTAAGAGTATCCAGTAGCTATGAGAGAAACTTAAAGATTTTGCGACAATAAAACCAATAAGCATTACTATAGCAACCCTTAATGAATGCCTGAAAGTTGAAGAGTTAAAGGTTATGTTTTCAAGTAATAGTTTAAAATCGATATTTTGTCTTGTAATGAATCTTTCAACCTCAATGTTACGTGGTTTAAGGTTCTTTTTCTCACTTTTATTGAAATATCCATTGATGGTTTTAATTCTAGATAGGATATTTTCTATGTTTACCTCAATATTCTTTAAAGCGATGATACCAAGCGTATTATATTGATTTTCCGTATTATTAACTTCAAGTGCAGTAATTTCATTTTTTAGTTTACCTACATCTTCAATTAGCGAAGTGGGTAGGCTAGGGGTGCTTCCTGTTTTTAAGGAGAAGGCAATATCATCGAGCTCATCGGCTATTTTTATAATTACGGATTCGTAATGTATCAAAATTCCTGAAGCATCAAATTGTTCATGAAGTTGCTTGTAATTGTAATAGGTAGACATTACTTGTTCGAAGAGATCGACCATATCTACAAAAACCAATAGGAGGAACCTGCCTTCGGGAGTTGTTTCTCTAACTATTTCTCTAGTTTTAAATAGAACTTCTCTAACAGCATCTTGTTTTTCATGTACGGTGACTTGCAATTGAAGTAAATCAGCATAATTATCGTCGTAATCTGTATTTTGACGATAAAATTTCGCTTTTGCTCTTAAAAACTCGCTAACCGAGTGGATTGAGTCACTAAGGGTTTGCTGAACAATTCGATATGGCCTTAATCTATAGAAAAAGTAGCTGAGCAACGTATACCAAATGCTACCAGCGAAAATAAGTAAAGCAGAGAACAGAACTTCCGTCCAGGGTCTAATGTCATCAATACTTAACACCATGATCAATAATGCAGCGGTTCCAATTGAAGCAGCTCTTAAACCATATAGAAAAAACATGGAGAACACAAAGCTGAAGGCAGCGATAACAATTCCTGTAAAATAAATATTGCTGTTGGTAAGCCCGACAATTATAAATATTAATGTGATTAAAACTGTGGTAATTAACATGGCATTTCTGCGATGTATAATTGGGCCAGGAGAATCGACAACGCTAGCACATAAAGCTCCCAATGATAAAGTCATACCATATTGAAGCATTCCAAACTGGGCTAAAATTAAAGAAGGACAAAGAACACCGAATGTAATTCTCAGGCCGTCAGCAAAGTAAGTGCTAAGCAGGAAATCATGAATACTTCTAATGGGACGATCAAACATATTGCAAATTTAGCAGATCAAATACCAATAATTTGACAATTTTTAAAACTATGTATCAGCAAAATCACTTATTGCAAAATAATAAAAAAACTGATAGAACGCACTTACAAATAATATTATATATAAGTCACATAATTAATATTATGTTAAGTAATAAATTACACATCTCTCCTGTGAGGGATGTTATCCGAATTAAAACTCTTCTAGTTTGGATTTAAGTTCTTGAACTTTATCCAGCTTGTTCTTACGCGTATAGATTTCTATTAACAGCTGGACAGTTGGTTTATCATTCTGATTGATCTCATGAGCTTGTAGTAATGCAACTTCAGCTCTGTTAATGAATGATGTAAATTTCTGATTTTTATCTGCGCTGGTTGATTTTAAGGCTTCATTGGCAGATTGTATATACGCGACACCTAATTGGTACAAAGCATCGAAATAATTCTCATCTATAACTAATGCTTTATTATAAGCCAATTCTGCCGTTCCTAAGCCGGAATTATTTTGGTATAGGTATCCATATAGGAAATAAAGTAATTTGTTGGCTGTGTCAGTCTTAAGTGTATTCTCAATAACTTTTATCGCTTCAACATATTTTTCGTTATCAAGTAATAAGTTGATGTAGTTGTTAGTCAAATTTACATCTCCGGCATTTACTCGAATTCCATCTTCAAGTGTTTTGATTGCTTGGTCGGTTTCAAATTTTGAAGTGTATATATTGGCAAGATTCTGAAATATTGCGGGATTTCTTGCTCCGTTTTCTTTTGCTCTTTTGAAATATTCGAGCGCATTGTCGAAACCTCTGATATTTTGAGCAGCTAAAGCTGTATTAACAGCTAAAGTGGTATCTTTTGGAAAAAAATCACTTACTTCTTTTAATAAGCTGAAGGCTGTTGTGAAATCATTCTTTGCGAAAGCTGCATTTGCTTTTTCCTGCTTTTTGATATTAATATTGTATATAGATGCCTCTATTAAATGGGTATTTGTTTGAAATTTATCTAGTCTTTTAGCTGAATCTATAGCCTCTATGGCTAAACCATAATATTTATCGGAATTACCCTCATTAGGATCTGTGATAGCTACATATGAGCTTAAGTATGCTTTAATTGCCCATGTTTCAGGCCATTTCTTTGTTTTCTTATCATTCTGCGCAGCTTCGCTCGCTTTTATCCCTTCCCCTATTATTCCCAATTGTGCATTAGCATCTTGCTTATTGTTTATGGCCATTTGCAATTTACCTACGCTATTTCTTGCTATTAGAAGTTGACTTTTTTGTGAAAAAGCCAGGGTCCAAGTCGTTACAACTAAAAATATAGTACCAATAAAAGATATCTTACTCATAATACAAACTTAAAAAAAAAGAGGGATAAATCTATCCCTCTTTTCACTTTCAAAATTTTTGAATATACCTATTTTAATTCGGCAAGTCTTTTCTTAATTGCTTCGTAGTTAACATTGTCATTTTTAAAAGCATATATAATAGCTAAGTTTTCCAAAGTATTTACATGTTTTGGATCTATATCAAGTGCTGCTTTATAGTAAGGAATTGCCTGATCTATGAATTTAGTCATTTTAGTACCCAACTCACTAAATTCTTTAGTTTTCTTAGGATCTAAAGCATTTCTTTGAGTTTGTATAGCAAGTGCTTGTTTATAGTAAGTATCACCTAGTAACGACTGATAGTTTGCATTTTTAGGCTCTTTTGCTACCAATTTACCAAGCATTTCCTGTGATTTAGCAATATCTCCTCTTTTTAAGTAAATGTCAGTTTCAACACCTATAAAATAAGGATCCTCAGGATACTTAGCAGATGCTTCTTTTAATATAGTTAAACCTGCAACACTATCCTTTATATCATCAAAAGTAGTTTTGATGATATCATTATAAAGCATTTTAGAATCTTTGTAGTTCAGCTCAATAGCTCTTTTAAAGTTTCTAACTACTTCAGGGTAGTTTTTTGCTTCTTTAGCCACAACACCAGCGTTGATAAACATGGCTGTGTCATTAGGGTTTTTGGCAGTTACTTCATTAAATGCTGCTAAAGCTCCAGCGAAATCTTTCTTTTGGTAAGCGTAGATTCCTCTGTTTCTCATTGCATCCTGAATAGTCAGTCTGGCATTTTCAATGTTTTCTTTTTCATTGCCTTTAGTATCTAATGCTTTTGCTTTTTCTACCGCTTCTTCAGCAATTTTTTGATTTGCAGATGAATTGGCAGCATCTAATGAATCTACCAATGCAATTCTTGAAGCAAATAATGCTCTGTACGACCAAGATTCAACCAGGTCTTTAGATTTCTCATGAGCAATTGCTTTATCTGTATGTGCCAATCCTTCATTAAGAGTTTTTAAATTGTCAGCCAAAGTTTTGTCTTTGTTTAAAGACAAAAGTGCCCATTGTTTTTTAGCAGCTTCAATTTCACTCTTTTGTGCATTAGCAAGTGTGGCAACACCTACAAATAATAAACTAAAAAGTATCTTTTTCATTTTATTTAATATATGTTCAACAATTTGATTTTTAATCTTCGGTTTCTTCCTCCGCATCGTCGCCAGCTTCCTCTTCGCCAGTTTCTTCTGTAATATCCTCATCAGGAGCAGCTTCAAGAGCTTCACCGTCTACCACAATATGGCTTTCAGTTGTTTCTTCTACTTCTTCGTCATCGTGATCAATTCTAGCTACTGAAGCAATCTCGTCGTTACCTTTTAAGTTAATTAAACGAACACCCTGTGTTGCTCTGCCCATTACTCTTAATTCGCTAACCACAATTCTGATAACGATACCTGATTTATTGATGATCATTAAATCATCTGCATCAGTTACGTTTTTAATCGCAACAAGTGCTCCGGTTTTTTCAGTAACGTTAATGGTTTTAACTCCCTTACCACCCCTATTTGTAACGCGATAATCTTCGATGTCGGTACGTTTGCCATAACCTTTTTCTGATACAACAAGAACAGTAGCTCCCGGATCATTAACAGCAATCATGCCAACTACTTCATCATTTTCATGAGCAAGGGTTACACCACGAACACCAGTTGCGGTTCTACCCATCGGTCTCACCTTTTCTTCGTTAAAGCGAATTGCCCTTCCAGAGCGCAATGCCATAACAATTTCACTGGTTCCGGTGGTTAAACTTGCTTCAAGTAACTGATCACCTTCATTGATATTGATTGCATTAATACCATTAACCCTAGGTCTTGAATATGCCTCCAAAGAAGTTTTCTTGATTGTTCCTTTTTTGGTACACATGATAATATAATTATTTTCAAGGTACTCCTGATCTTTAAGGTTTTTAACCTTAATAAAGGCCTTAATCTTTTCTTCTTTAGGGATATTAATGATGTTCTGGATTGCTCTTCCTTTACTTAATCTAGATCCTTCAGGAATTTCGTATACTCTTAACCAGAAACAACGACCTGTTTCTGTAAAGAATAACATATAGTTGTGGTTGGATGCAATTAGCATATGTTCAATGAAATCTTCATTTCTTGAGTCACTGCCTTTTGAACCTTTTCCACCTCTACCTTGTGTACGGTATTCTGTTGCCGGAGTACGTTTGATATAACCTTCGTGAGAAATGGTAATTACTACATCTTCATCTTCGATGAAGTCTTCCATGCTCATGTCTTCTGCAGAGTGTACGATCTGAGTTCTACGCTCATCACCGTATTTTTCTCTCATTTCGGTTAATTCCTCAGTGATGATCTGCATACGTTTACCTTCATCATCTAAAATAGACTGTAGGTATTCTATCGTTTTCATTAATTCGTTGTACTCATCTTTAATTTTATCACGCTCCAGACCAGTTAACCTGCGGAGTGTCATATCAAGGATGGCTCTGGCTTGAATATCACTTAATCCAAATTTCTCCATTAAGCCTACTCTCGCTTCTTCAGGGGTATCTGAACTACGAATCAGGTTAATTACTTCATCTAAATGATCAAGTGCAATTAACAAGCCTTCTAAGATGTGAGCACGTTTTTTTGCTTCGGCTAATTCAAACTTAGTTCTGCGGATTACTACTTCGTGACGGTGTTCAACGAAATATTGAATCAGATCTTTTAGATTTAATAATTGCGGCCTGCCTTTAACCAGGGCAATGTTATTTACACTAAATGAAGTTTGTAGCGCAGTTTGCTTGAATAGATTGTTTAGTACGATTGAAGCATTGGCATCGCGTTTAATTTCGTAAACAATACGGATACCGTCTTTATTGGACTCATCCTTAATGTTTGAAATACCTTCAATTTTTTTCTCTCCAACAAGTTCAGCAGTACGCTCGATCATCATTGCCTTATTAACCTGGTAAGGTATTTCGGTAACAATAATGGTTTCGCGGTCCTTTGTGGTTTCAATTTCTGCTTTAGAGCGCATTACAATACGGCCTCTACCAGTTTCAAAAGCTTCCTGAACACCTGCGTAGCCATAAATAATAGCTCCTGTAGGAAAATCAGGTGCTTTTATGTGCTTCATTAATTCAGGAATAGTAATATCGTTATTTTCGATGTAAGCTATTGTTGCATTAATAGCTTCTGTAATGTTGTGAGGAGGCATATTTGTAGCCATACCCACTGCAATACCTGATGATCCGTTGATCAGTAAGTTTGGAACTTTTGACGGAAGAACTGTTGGTTCTTGCAATGAATCATCAAAGTTTAACTGGAAATCTACAGTATCCTTATTGATATCAGCAAGCATTTCCTCTGCAATCTTCTGGAAGCGGGCCTCTGTATAACGCATTGCTGCTGGAAAGTCACCATCGATTGATCCAAAGTTACCCTGTCCTTCAACCATTAAATAACGTAAGCTCCATTCCTGAGCCATCCTTACCATAGTGTTGTAAACAGAAGCATCACCATGTGGGTGATACTTACCCAGTACCTCACCTACAATACGTGCAGATTTTTTATATGGTTTGTTGTTTGTTAATCCCAGATCGAGCATACCATATAACACTCGGCGGTGTACAGGTTTTAATCCATCACGTACATCAGGTAGAGCCCTTGATACGATAACCGACATCGAATAATCGATGTAAGCTGATTTCATTTGCTCGTCAATATCGATCCTTATTATTTTGTCGTTTTCTTGATTTTCTAAATCTTCTGCCATAAATATTAATGTTCCTTAAGAACGATTTAAATGTGGTATTCTTATAACCTTGCGAAGCTAATAAAAAAAGCGCCATTAAGGCGCATTGTGGAAAAATTTTAACGTAAAAATTAGGCTATTCTTAAGCCCATTCTATCCCCTTTTTAAGCTTGCTTAATGTATAGGATTCTTCACTGTCTGGAAGTGTTTGATGATTGTAGATCCATTTGGCCATAGGTGGTAAACTCATTAAAATAGATTCAATTCTACCGTTGGTTTCGAGACCAAATTTTGTTCCTGCATCGTACACCAAATTAAATTCAGCATATCGGCTTCTGCGCAGGTATTGCCACTCTTGTTGTTTCTCGTCAAATTCTTTATCTCTGTTTCTGTCAATTAGTTCCGTATATGCGGGAATAAATGTATTGCCAACTGCTATAGAAAAATCAAGAATCTGATCAAAGGATAAACCTGTGTTTTCAGGTCTTAATCGGTCGTAAAAAATACCTCCAACTCCCCTTGTTTCTTCACGGTGTTTGATGAAGAAATAATCATCGGCATGAGCCTTAAACTTAGGGTAAAAAGACGTATCAAATTCGTCGCAGGTTTGTTTTAAAAGATGGTGAAAATACCGTGCGTCGGTATCAATAATATAATGTGGAGTTAAATCTATCCCTCCACCGAACCATCTTGTTTCGTTATCCATTTCGAAATACCTGATATTCATATGAATTATAGGTACAAACGGGTTATTTGGGTGCATAACGATTGATACACCGGTAGCAAAGAAGTCTTCGCTATCAACCTTAAAGGCTTTTCTAACGGATTCTGGTAGTTTACCATGTACTGCAGAAAAGTTAACGCCACCCTTTTCAATAACATCGCCATGTTGCATTATGCGTGTGCGACCACCGCCGCCACCATCTCTATTCCAAATCTCTTCTTCAAATTTAGCTTTGCCATCTGCCAACTCCAGGCTTTTGCAAATCTGATCCTGAATTTGCTGATAAGCCGCTACTACTCTATCTTTAAACACCATTTCTTTAAAACTATACACGCAAAGTTAACCTTAATAAAAAGGCATCATTCCTTTAATTTTCAGATAGTACATTTTTTTGACACTACTCCTCTTCAAAGTTCAAATCGCGACCATAAGTCTCATCCAAATTATACAAACCGATGTATGCAAGTCCTACTGTTAATACTGCCAGACAAAGTGCTGCGTTGATAATTCCCATTCTTACCACTAAAAACTGAAATAAAAGCGTAACCAGGATTAGCGATCCTCTTACCATATTTGGAACACTTGTAGTTACTGTGGCACGCAGGTTGGTTCCAAATTGTTCTGCTGCAATGGTTACGAATACAACCCAATATCCTGTGAACAAACCGAAAAATACGCACAATATATAAAAACCAGTTGCTGTCCATCCTGTGTTTAACAGATATACCAGCATGGTGCAAAATGTTAGGGTAATAAAGATAAAAACGATCTTTTTACGTGTTTTGAAAAGCTGACTTAAAGCACCGCTTAAGAAATCACCTAGTGAAATTCCTATATAGGTAAACATTACACCCTTTCCGTTGTCTAGAACATCCACGGCCTTTAATGCTTTTCCAAATTCAGGGGCTATGCCAACCAGAATCCCTACTACAAACCATAGCGGCACAGCGATAATGATACAGCTTAAATATTTAGAGAAGCGCTTCCAGGGATAAAATAGCATGAAGAAGTTTCCTTTGGTAACTTCTTTTTTAGACATTTTTTCGAATAATCCAGATTCAAAAACACCAAATCTTAAAAGCAATAACACAATACCCAGGCCTCCGCCCACAAAAAATGCAGTTCTCCATTCAAAAAGATCCCCAACTATATATGCTGCTACTGCACCCATAAGGCCAATTCCCGCCACCAACATGGTTCCATATCCCCTCTTTTCCTTACTCATGCTTTCGCTTACAAGCGTAATACCAGCACCGAGTTCTCCTGCTAAGCCTATTCCTGCAATAAATCTTAACGCCGCATATACCGGAATGCTTGTCGCAAATCCGTTCGCAATATTAGCAAGGGAATACATGATTATGGAGCCAAAAAGTACAGACAACCTTCCTTTTTTATCTCCGAGAATACCCCAGAATATACCTCCAATAAGTAGCCCCGCCATTTGCCAGTTCATCAGATAAAGGCCTGTTTCGGTAATTTTGTCTGTCGGAACTCCTAATGACGATAAGCTTTTGTTTTTGATAATAAGGAATAAAAGAAGGTCGTATATGTCTACAAAATAGCCTAGGGCGGCCACCAGGATTAAAAAAAATACACTTTTATTCTGTTTGCTGTTAATCATACAAAGTTTGTTTGGTTGCTGAAAATACAAACAAATTTTATTTATGATAAAACATTTTGATAAAAAAACATGTATCGAAGAATTTAGCCCCGATACATGTTTGAATTATTGCTCGTTATTTACCTAAGATTTCTATTACTAAGGTTTTACAGTTGTATCTGGAGGTAATTTAGTAGTGTCAGCCGGAACTGTTTTAGCAGTATCCACGGGTTTCATTGTTGTGTCTGTTGAGGTACTATCTGAAGTACCTGATACATTCTTCGTTGAGTTGCATGCTGAAGTGGCTATTATAACCGAGCCCGCAAAAGCAAGACTTAAAATTAACTTTTTCATAGGATTATTTTTATATAAGTACTGGACAATCAACAAGGTCAACCCATAAAAGTTTTAAATAATTTAAAACTGGTTAGTTAAAAACACAAAAAAAGGCCTTCCTGTTTTACCAGAAAAGCCTTTAAAAAATTAACAATTATTTATTTTTTTGGCATCAAAACACCGTCTATTACATAAGTTACACCGTTACTGGAAATTACATCTGGAATAGTGATTTTGGCATCGTTAACCCACCATTCACCGTTTTTCTCAGTTAGCTTGATTTTCTGACCCTGAACAGTTGTAAGCTCCATTCCATTTTTTAAATCAGAAGATTTATAGCTACCCGAAACCACATGATAAGTTAGTACATTGGTAAGATCTTTTTTCATTTCCGGTTTCAATAAATTATCAACCGCACCTGCAGGCAATTTAGCAAATGCTTCGTTTGTAGGTGCAAACACCGTAAATGGGCCTGTTCCGCTTAGCGTTTCAACCAGTCCGGCTGCTTTAACAGCTGCAACCAATGTAGTATGATCGCTTGATCCTAAAGCATTTTCTACAATATTTTTAGACGGAACCATCACGGCGCCACCAACTTTAACCCCATTTTCGGTAGCTATAGTTGTGTCAACAACAGACGTGTCCATCATTGAACTATCGTTCATTGTATCGGCAGTTTTAGAAGAATTACAAGCAGAAACAAGAGCCAGTAATGCCACCCCTGCGCTTAAACTTAAAAATTGCTTTTTCATAAAATTTAGTTTTGTTGTTTTAGATTTTCGTTTTATTTAACATATAAACGAGAATAACAACAAAGCAGATTTTTATTGATGCATTTTTAATTTATCGAGCAATTCAGGAGAAACATTTTCGGCGTAGGCACCGTAAGCATCAATTAACACCCCTTTTAAATTACCTACCGGAGATGATATGGCGTAGATCACGGCACTATCGTCTGGGTCGTTCATGCCTTCAAACCTGTAAAATTCATCAATCTCAAACTCCTCAGGCATCAATTTCATGTCAATTGCTTTACACTCCAGGAAGTCAGAGTTAAGCGTAAAATCGTATTCATAACCTCGCTTCTCAAGGTCAGATACAGCTGCTGTAAGGGTATCGTATATATACATACTCTAATTTACTAAAAATTTACTTTATCCTGCCACATAAAATTTCATAGTTCAATAAACTTTCTGATATTTAAGCATCATGGTTGTATCAGAGAAAACCCTTAAATGGGGATTGTGCTTGTACCCTCCTATGCTGTTCCAACGCATATGGGTTAAAAGATTTCATAAAGGATTTAGAGGAGTTGATGTAAAAATTAACAAGAGCATTTTTAATAAGAATTATAACGGCTCTATATTTGGAGGTACTATATATGCTGCAACTGATCCATTTTATGCATTGCTGTTTGATCAGCTGCTCCAAAGAGAAGGATTTAAGGTAAGGGTTTGGTTGAAAAGTGCTTCAATACAGTATTTAAAACCTGGTCGGGGCAATTTATACTTTACGATAAAAGTTACAGATGATATGTTGAATGAGGCTATTGAGACTTTAAACACTTCTGGGAAATTTATAAAAGCCTATCCAATGGAAATAACCAATGCTGAAGGTGAAATATGCGCCACAGTATTAAACGAAGTTTACGTTAGGAACCTTCATCAGGGCGAACAGCCAAGAATAGCTTATTAAATTACCATTCGCTTAAGAAAATATACAAATGAATATCAGGAAACTAATTTTGCAGGGCGAAGGAACTACACTGGATTTCAAAAAGACGATTACAAACAACGAAAAGATTGCTAAGAGTCTGGTTGCATTTGCTAATAATAAAGGAGGCCAATTGCTTATTGGTGTAGCTGATGATGGTAGTATTAAAGGCGTAAAATCTGAAGATGAAGAGCGCTATATGATCACCAAGTCTGCCCATCAGTTCTGTAAACCTGCAATAGAACCTGAATTTGAGGAAATATATATTGATGACAAATTAGTATTGGTTGTGAAAATTGCCGAAAGTGATACTAAACCTCATTATGCGCTTGATGAAAATAAAAAATGGTGGGTTTATTATCGGGTAAATGATAAAAGCATTTTGGCCAGCAAGATCATCGTTGATGTGATTAAAAAAAGTAGTAAAGTCAACGGCCAGTTGATTACTTATACAGAGCAGGAAAAGAAATTATTTGAGCACCTTAATCTTGAAGGGAGGATAACGCTTAAGCAGTTTAGTAAGCTTACACGCAGCTCCTATCGGCAAGCTCAAAAGATATTGGTAAGCTTAATTCTAAGTGGCGTTATAAAACCTCACACGTCAGATAAGGAAGAATTCTTTACTACTGTATAAAAGGTGGCTATGTTTTCATAAATCACAACAAAATAACCGACTTTTGCTAAAATGTTGAATACCTTATACACTAAGTACAAACCTTATTATTCTGATAATTTACGATTGGCAATGCCTATTGTTGTTTCTCAGCTGGGCCATACCCTTGCACACCTGGCAGACAGTGTTATCGTTGGTCATTTTGCTGGTACAATTCAGCTTGCTGCTGTATCATTAGTGAATAGTCTGTTTATGCTGATCCTGGTTTTAGGTATGGGGATAGCTTATGGATTAACACCTCTGATAGCTCAAGAGAATGGCCGTAAAAATTACGATGAATGTGGTAAGCTGCTTTCTAATAGCTTAATTATAAATTTCTCTATCTCTTTATTGCTATATGCCTTTGTTCATTTAGGGACTTTGATGGTAATAGATCATATCGGGCAGTCGCCCGAAGTTGTTGCTTATGCAAAACCGTATCTGGGTTTGCTTGGTTTCTCTATTATCCCGTTAATGATATTTCAAACTTTCAAACAGTTTGCCGAAGGATTGGGCTTTACAAAACAAGCAATGTTCGTGTCTATCTGGGGTAACGTGATTAATATTATTTTGGGAGTCATTTTTGTTAAGGGGATGTTTGGCATAGCTCCTATGGGCGTAAAAGGTGTAGGCCTAAGTACTTTGATAGATCGTACGGTTATGGCTATTGTAATGACTATATATGTTTTACGGTCAGCTGTTTTTAAGGTTTATATTAAGCAATTTAAGGCCACCTTTTTTGATAAGGTAAGAGCATTTAAAATTGTTAAAATTGGTGCGCCGGTTGCACTGCAGTATTCCTTTGAAATTAGTGCTTTTAGCGGAGCAGCTATACTAATCGGAACCATAGGGGCTGTAGAACAAGCTGCCCATCAGGTAGCTATAAACCTTGCCTCTATTACCTATATGATGGCGAGTGGAATTGCCTCTGCAGCTACTATTAAAACAGGCAATAACTTTGGGAAAAGCAATTTTAAAGACCTTAGGCAATCAGCCATTGCAAGTTACCACGTAATACTTTTGTTTATGACTGTTACCGCATTGTTTTTTGTACTGGCAAATAACCTACTGCCCTTTCTTTATACAGAAGATAACGCCGTAATCAGTATTGTCGCTCAGTTACTTATTATTGCAGGATTTTTTCAATTATTTGATGGTACCCAGGTAGTAGGTTTAGGGGTTTTAAGAGGTATTGGAGATGTGAATGTTCCAACCATCATTACCTTTATTGCTTACTGGGTAATTGGTATTCCGTTGGGTTACTTCCTTGGTATAAAGCTCAACATGGGTGTTAATGGTATTTGGTACGGGTTAACGTTCGGATTGCTCACAGCCTCCATCCTATTGTTTATCAGGTTTCAAAATAAGACCAGAATTTTGCTCGCTAGGGTATCTGCGTAAATAAAAAAATAAAAATTTTGTTTATTCATTAAGTTGCGTTAATATTGTCGACTAATTCGATAGATTTAATATGAGCAGACAATAATGAGCATACGCGAAAACCAGATTAGAATTGCCGTAAGCAATAAATTACAAGAAAAGAAGTGGAAACGGATAGCTTATATATGTCTATTTATACTGGCAGCCTTGTTTATCGGCATTGCCATTTATAATAATGTTACTTATCAGGATGCCTTGGCATTTGGCGAAGAACTATACGCACAGCTAGACGATAAGTTTTTATGGATGCTTGTTGTCGGTTTTATGGCGCAAATGGTTGATGGTGCTTTGGGAATGGGCTATGGCGTAATTTCTACTACCCTGCTGTTGTCTGGTGGCTTAAATCCGGCAGTTATTTCTGGGAGTATTCATACTGCCGAAATGTTTTCTAGTGGAGCATCTGGTTTTAGTCATTATCGTTTTGGTAACGTAAATAAAAAACTTTTTAAAACCCTGTTAATTCCAGGTGTGCTGGGCGCAATTGCAGGTGCATTATTACTAGGATATGCCGGAGATGCCTTTTCGGTATGGATAAGGCCGGTAATTTCTATATATACATTATTACTTGGGATCAGGATATTAACTAATGCATTTAAAGAAAAACAGAAGCCTCAAAAGGTAAAACGTGCAGGCTGGCTGGCTGGAGCCGGAGGTTTCTTAGATTCGTTCGGTGGCGGTGGCTGGGGACCATTAGTTACCTCTACCCTAATTTCTAAAGGCCGTACACCTAAATATGTAATCGGCTCTGTTAGTTTAACCGAGTTTTTTGTAACCATGGCAAGTGCAGTTACATTCTTCTTTATTCTTGGCGTTAGTCATTGGCAATCTATACTTGGATTAATTGTTGGTGGAATAATAGCTGCCCCATTAGCTGCTCGTTTAGTAGGTAAACTTCCTATTAAAAAGATGTTTATAGGAGTTGGTATTATAGTAATTATATCGAGTTTGCGCATCATTTGGATGTTTATAGATAAATTAACCTAAGAATCTTAGTTGCTTAATATAACCTGGAAAAATATTCCATAAATTTATAGTGTATAAGGAATCTTAAAAGCACGCTCCAAATGAATGTTAAATTAAATTAATAATGGAACAAAGTTCAGCTGGAATTGAAAAATATCATTGCCGTAGATGCGCCAAACCACTAGATTATCGAATTCCACGACAACAAATCGTAAAAACAATACTGTTTTGGGTACCACTTAAAAGGTATAAGTGCACTTCATGTGAAAAAAAGCAATATATAATCGCTAAAAAATAAAAGGGTATTGAAGATATTTCATTACCCTTTATATTTTCTTAGGCAATTCCTTAGCTGTGCTCTACCTTGTAAATAGTGGTTTGAGTGTATGTTTCACCAGGCCTCAATACAGTGCTTGGAAATGCAGGAATATTAATCGCATTTGGATGATGTTGCGTTTCTACACAAAATCCTCCAAAAGGTTCGTAATTTCTTCCTTCTTTGCCGTGCTTCACATTAAGGTATTTAGCTGTATATAAATGGGCAATTGGTTCAGTAGTATAAACAGATAGTTTTAAGCCTCCGGTTTGTTCAGTTGTTTCAGAAGCTAATGTGAGCTCACCATATTCTTTATCGAGTACGTAGGTTTGATCGTATCCTTCGGCAGGATCCCAGTCTGCGTCAAATTCCTTACCACCCAAAAAATCATGATGAGTACCTTCTACAGGAATAAGTTTTCCTGTTACTACATAGTTGTCGTCTTGTTCAAGATAGTTGCTTGCAGGCATTCTGTGGTGATGTTTCCCTACTGAACCACCAGTTGGGGAAAGATTAAAATAACCATGATGGGTTAAGTTAATAGCTGTTGCTTTGTCTGTTGTTGCTTTAAAATCAAGAATCAGCTCGTCCTCATCAGTTAATTTAAAAGTTAACTGAATGGTAAGGTTTCCTGGGAAGTTCTCTTCGCCATCCGGACTTGTGTATTGAAGTGTTACGCTTGGGTCAATGGTAGACAAGACCTCCCATACCCTCTTGTCATAACCCGTATCGCCACCATGCAGGCAGTCTCCTCCTTTTGCTTGAGATAGCTGATAAACCTCTCCATCAATAGTAAATCTGCCATTTTTAATTCGATTGGCATATCTGCCAATAACAGCACCTAAATAGGGATAATTTGCTAAATATTCTTCGCTTAAGTATTGATCAAAATCATCAAATCCCAATACGATATCCTGCTTTTCTCCATTTTTATTGGTTACTATAAATTTACTTATTATAGCCCCATAATTGTATATTTTGACATATGTTCCCTTAGTATTTGTTAATTCTACACCAAGTACTTCTTTGCCATCTATAATTTTACCTGTCTTTACTAGTTTAGTCTTCATTTATATATAATAAAATGCATTTTATGTTGAATTGAACTTACTCGATTCGGTTCATAGTTGTATATTTAGGGCCAGGTATTTTTGGATCCACTCGTTTGTCAAACAATACTATAAATACTTTATTAAAACTAAAACATTAATTTAAAATATTACAATGAAAGCGGAATTAACCAATAAATTCTTTGAAAAGTATGAACAACAACCAACAGCACATTATTTTACTCCAGGTCGCGTAAACTTAATTGGCGAACATATAGATTACAATGGAGGCTTGGTAATGCCTTGTGCAGTTACGTTAGGAACCTGGTTAATTATTGCTCCAAACAACGACAACGTAATCAGATTTAAAAGCTTAAATTTTGAGGAAACTGCACAAATTGAACTGAAACCATCTTATACTAAAACTGGTTCTGAGTGGTTCAACTATCCCCTGGGTGTTTTTAATGAAATTTCAAAGAAACATAAAATTCCGACAGGCTTGGATCTATTGTTTTTTGGTAATATTCCAATTGGTTCAGGTCTATCTTCTTCCGCTTCTATTGAAGTAGTAATGGCTTATGCTTTAAATGACTATTTTAAGTTAGGTTATGAGAAGATTGAACTACCCTTATTAGCTCAGAAAGTTGAGAATGAATTTATAGGTGTGAACTGTGGTATTATGGATCAATTTGCCGTTGCCTTTGGTGAAACTGATAAAGCCATAGTATTAAACTGCGATACCTTGAAATATAAGATAGTAGATTGTAATCTTGGAGATTATTCACTTGCTATCATCAATACAAACAAACCTCGTAAGCTGGCTGAGTCTAAATATAACGAAAGAGTATCTGAATGCCAGACAGCATTAGCTCAATTAAATCAAGAAATTAAGCTTAATAATTTATGTGAACTAACAGCGGAAAAATTCGCTTTACATAGTCATCTAATTACTGACGAAACTGTTTTGAAGAGAGCGACTCATGTTATTAAAGAAAATGATAGGGTTAATTTAGCAGCTAAAGCATTGAATGAAGGTAACTTAGTGGAGTTTGGACGTTTGATGTATGCTTCTCATCAATCATTAAAAGATCTGTATGAAGTAACTGGAGTGGAGCTTGATACTGTAGTAGATTTCTGCTCTGATTATGAGCACGTTATTGGTGCCCGTATGACAGGTGCAGGTTTTGGGGGATGCGCTATTGCCTTGCTTAAAAAAGGACAGGAAGAAGATTTTGCCAAACAGCTTACAGACTATTATGTAGATCGCGTTGGATACCCTGCTGCAATTTATATTAGTGAAATTGGTAACGGTGCATCTGCTATTTAATGAAAAAGCTAAAGTTAGATGAGCTAAACCGCGTTGGTGTTGATGAATTTAAAGAACAAGAGAAGCTACCTGTTATTGTAGTACTTGATAATGTGCGAAGTATGCACAATATTGGCTCTGTTTTTAGAACGGCAGATGGTTTTGCTATCGAAAAATTATATCTGTGTGGAATTACGGCTCAGCCTCCGCACAGAGAAATTGAAAAAACAGCTCTTGGTGCCACCCAATCTGTAGAATGGGTTCATTTTGAAACAACTCTTGATGCTGTAGCATCTCTAAAAGCCGATGGGTATCGGGTTATTGGCATAGAACAAGCTGCAGGCAGCATCATGCTAAATACATATAAACCGAAGTCTTCTGAAAAATATGCTTTGATTTTTGGTAACGAAGTTAATGGGGTTAGTGATGAAGTGATGGCCCAGATTGATGAATGCATCGAAATTCCACAGTTTGGCACAAAGCATTCTTTTAATATCGTAATATCTGCAGGTATTGTGCTTTGGGATTTCTTTGCTAAATTAAGACTGTAAAATATTTCTACTTCAATATTATGGAGAACGGGTTATTAAAGAAAATGTACTTCAAACCTGGTTTTAAGGTGTTATTGGCAAATGCGCCCAAAAATGGTACTGCTATTTTAGGTGATGTTAGCAGTATATCATTAGTGAACAATTCTGCTGACGATTTTAATGGTCTACTCCTTTTTGTAAAGGATAGCTCAGAATTAAACAGGGAACTCAAAATCTGGGCACCAAAAATAGATGACAAAAAAACAGTTTGGATTGTTTATCCAAAAAAGACCTCCGGAATAGTTACCGATCTGAAGATGGAGAAATGGAATGAGCTGGAACTTTATAAACTTACTCCGTGTGCTTCTGCAGCAATTGACGACACCTGGACAGGTATTAGAATTAAACCAATTGATCAGGTAAAAGCATCTGGTGTTGGAAATAATGAAATTAAAAAAAATGAATTTTCTGAGTTTATAGATGTTGAAAATAAAAAAGTAACGGTGCCATCAGATTTGGCAAAGTTATTTTTGCAGCATCCGCAAGCACAGTCTTTTTTCGAGACCCTCGCCTATTCTCATAAAAAAGAATATGTATTGTGGATTCTTACGGCCAAACAAGAACAAACAAGGATAGGCAGATTGCAAAAAACTATTGAAATGTTACTGGTTGGTAAAAAGAATCCAACTATGAAATAGTCCTGACATTCAAAATTTGTATATCCCTTTAATTTGTGGTATGCGAATATTTTTACTATTTCTACTCTGTGCTGCTTTAGCAAGTTGTAACCATTTTGAGTTTAGTCCGAATCAAACTTTTGATAAAATTTCTTTAAAGGATGTAAATGCCACCAATCTGAAAAGATTGGGTAATGGTGCGGATGATGATACCGTAACTTTCGTTTTAACTGGCGATAGCCAGAAATCACGAGACGAAACGGTAAAGTTTTGTAAAGCCGTGAATGCTATTAAGGGGATTGACTTTGTAGTTCTGGCTGGTGATATTACTGAATTTGGTGTTTTAAAGGAAATGCTTTGGATTTCAAGAACTCTTGAAGATCTTCATGCTCCCTATGTAGCTGTTATAGGAAATCACGACGAAACAGCCCGTGGTAAGGAAACATTCCAGCATATGTTTGGCGAACTTAATTATTCTTTTATATACGGAGGTGTAAAATTCGTTTGCCACGATAGCAATAGCCGGGAGTATAATTTCAATGGTCAGGTGCCCAATATTCCCTGGTTAAAAAATGAATTGAAACCATCGCCCGGGATTAAAGGTTTTGTAGGTATTTCTCATGTGCCGGTTAATTCAGAAGATTTTGACAGCAAATTAATCAAGGATTATACAACCACACTTGCTCAAACTCCAGGCTTCCTGGCATCACTTAACGCGCATACTCATAATTATAATCTCTTTTATCCGGATGATTCGGGTATTCCCTACGTGATCACAAGCGCGATGGCAAATAAGGAATTTTTAGTTGTACAAATTGTAAATAATAAGATAAGTTTTGAGAGAGTATATTTTTAAGTTCCGTTTCGTTTTTTTGCTGTTGGTTGCAAGTAGTGCTAAAGTATCTGCACAAAGTTTTAAATTCTTAATTCCTGATCAGGCAATTGTACAGTATGCCGGAAGTATAGGTTATTTTAGTGGAGGTGTTGGTTATGAACTGTTTGGTAACAAAAAAGGTAATTTAGATTTACTTTATGGATTTGTACCGGGTAGTAAAGGTGGGGTTTTGAATATAGCAACTGCTAAATTTGGCTATAAACCATGGGCTATTAAATTGAAAGAATGGGGGAAAATTTATCCTTTTAATCCTGCAATATTTGCTACTTATACTTTTCATAAGGAGCTGTCATTTAAATTTCCAAGCGGACAATATGCTCATGATTATTATTACTGGTCAGAAGCTTTGCGTCCGCATCTTGCTTTCAGTAGCGAAATTGAGCTGGATGCAAAAAAACTTTTGAAAAATACGGGTATCAGAGCAATTGGTCTTTATATAGAGGCAAATACGAATGATTTTTATCTGATCAATTATCTTCAAAATACATCTGCACTAACTGTAACGGATATTTTTCAGCTGGGAATAGGAATGCGTGTTAAGTTTTAAAATTAGAAACGCAGCAACAAACAAAAGGCTCCGGTATATTTACCGGAGCCTTTTGTTTGTTATAATATTTATACCTCTACTTAAGCGTATGGAATACCATCTTTTGATGGCAAACTACTGTGTCCCATTAAGTATTGATCTACTTTTCTGGCCGCTTCTCTTCCTTCAGATATTGCCCAAACTACTAATGATTGTCCACGGCGCATATCACCGGCAGCAAAGATCTTAGCAATATTGGTTTGGTATTTACCTTCTTCAGCTTTTACGTTTCCTCTGTTGTCAAGCTCAACACCAAGATTTTCAATTAATCCTTCCTTTTGAGGATGTAAAAAACCCATAGCTAAAAGAACAAGCTGACAAGGAAGATCACGTTCTGTTCCTGCTTTTTCTTTGAAGTTTACCGGGCGACCATTAGCGTCAATTTCCCATTCTACATCAACAACTTTTACAGCTTTCAGATTTCCGTTTTCGTCTTTGATGAACTCTTTGGTATTTACTCCCCATCCTCTTTCGCATCCCTCTTCATGAGAAGAAGTTACTTTTAACAACATTGGGTAAGTTGGCCAAGGCATGTTGCTGGTACGTTGTTGCGAAGGCATCGGCATAATTTCAAATTGAGTTACCGATTTTGCACCCTGACGGTTAGAAGTACCAATACAATCAGATCCTGTATCACCACCACCAATTACAATTACATCTTTACCGGTTGCTAATATAGCTTCACCATCAACTGCGAAGTTTTTAACGCGTTTGTTTTGTTGTTTTAAGAAATCCATTGCAAAGTGGACACCTTTCGCCTCTCTTCCTTTTGCAGGAAGATCTCTTGGAATGGTTGATCCACCAGCAAGAATAATTGATTGAAAATCTCTAAGTAAGGTATTCAATTCAACATTTACACCTACGTTTGAGTTACATTTAAATACGATACCTTCTTTTTCCATTAAAGCGATGCGTCTTGTTACAACATCTTTTTGTAATTTAAAATCTGGGATACCATAGTTAAGCAAACCACCTGGTGTGTCGTCACGTTCGTAAACAACTACCTCATGTCCGGCTTTGTTTAATTGAGCAGCAGCAGCTAAACCTGCAGGTCCTGAACCGATAACAGCTACTTTTTTACCAGTGCGGATTAGCGGTTGCTCTGCTTTAATATAACCTTTATCAAAGGCAATTTCAATAATGTGTTTCTCTATTTCCTCAATTGATACGGGTGATTTGTTAATTCCAAGTACACATGCTGATTCGCATGGTGCCGGGCAAATCCTTCCTGTAAATTCAGGGAAGTTGTTTGTGCTCAGCAAGATAGTGCTGGCCAGATGCCAGTCGCCTTTATATACAGCTTCATTGAATTCAGGAATCACGTTGCCTAAAGGACAACCCGACTGACAGAAAGGAACACCGCAATCCATGCATCTGGCTGCTTCTTTGTTAACTTCCTCCAGTTCAAAATTCTTTACGAATTCATTATAATGTTTTAAACGCTCTTTTGCATCTTCTTTTAAAGGAGCAGTTCTTTCGTATTCTAAAAATCCAGTTACTTTTCCCATTATTTAAGATATTTTCAGTTTGTTACTTTTGTTCATTAATACTGCTTTGTATTCTTTAGGGAATACTTTGATAAAATGTGCAGATTGTGTTGCCCAGTCGTCTAGCAAGAATTTAGCTACACTACTTTCTGTAAGCTGAAGATGTTTCTTTAATAAATGAGTGATACGTAGTTCATCCTGTTCATCAAGAGGATCCAGATCTACCATCTCTTTATTGCATTTGTTTGCAAAATCACCTTTAACATTATAGATCCATGCAATACCACCGCTCATACCAGCCGCAAAGTTGCTACCTGTATCGCCAATAACCAATACCTCGCCGCCAGTCATGTATTCACAACCGTGATCTCCAAGTCCTTCGACAACAGCAGTTGCACCAGAGTTACGTACCGCGAATCTTTCACCCGCCTGCCCTCTTACAAACAGCTCACCAGAAGTTGCACCATAAAGAGCCACGTTGCCGATAATGATGTTTTGCTCAGGTACATATTTAGTAGTACTGAAAGGGAAAATCGATAATCTTGCTCCCGAAAGTCCTTTACCTACATAATCATTGGCCTCGCCTTCAAGATGTAATGAGATACCTCTAGTAGCAAATGCTCCGAAACTCTGACCAGCAGAACCTTTGAATTTGAAATTGATGGTATCAGCAGGTAAACCTTGTGATTTGTATATTTTCGAAACTTCGTTTGAAAGCATGGTGCCAATTGCACGGTTGGTATTTTTAACTTCGAACTCCTTATATATAGGCTCTTTGTTAAATAATGCAGGCTGTGCAGCTTTGATTAATTCGTGATCCAGAATTTCTGATAATCCGTGATCCTGATCTTCTGTTTTAAATAAGCTTAATCCATTATCTGGTGCTTTATATAAAATTGCAGAAAGGTCAAGGTCTTTTTGTTTCCAGTCTTCCTGAGCTATTGCACGTACTTTTAATGCGTCAGATTGACCAACCATTTCTTCAACGCTTCTGAAACCAAGTTCAGCCATTGTTTCTCTTAACTCCTGAGCCAAGAAATAGAATAGGTTAACTACGTGATCCGCTTCACCTGTAAATAGTTTTCTTAAGTTAGGATCTTGAGTAGCAACACCAACAGGGCAAGTATTTAAATGGCATTTACGCATCATAATACATCCTGCGGTTACAAGAGCTGCAGTTGCAACACCCCATTCTTCGGCTCCAAGTAAAGTTGCAATTGCAATATCTCTACCTGTTTTTAGCTGTCCGTCTGTTTGTAACACAACCCTGCTACGCAAGCGGTTTTTAACAAGCGTTTGGTGCGCTTCAGCTAATCCAAGTTCCCAAGGTAAACCAGCATGTTGTATTGAAGTTAACGGAGATGCACCTGTACCACCATCAAATCCTGATACCAGAATTACATCAGCATGTGCTTTAGCTACTCCTGCAGCAATAGTACCAACACCAGCTTTAGAAACCAGTTTTACGTTGATTCGTGCTTCTCTGTTAGCATTTTTTAAATCGAATATTAACTGTGCCAAATCCTCGATAGAATAAATATCGTGGTGTGGCGGAGGAGAGATCAACCCTACTCCCGGAGTAGCGTGACGAACTTTTGCAATCCAATCATCTACTTTGTGTCCAGGTAACTGACCACCTTCACCAGGTTTTGCACCCTGTGCCATTTTAATTTGTAACTCATCTGCATTGGTAAGGTAGTAACTAGTTACACCAAAACGTGCAGAAGCGATTTGCTTAATTGCAGAGCGCATTGAGTCACCATTTTCAAGCACTTCATATCTCAACTCATCTTCACCACCCTCGCCGGTATTGCTTTTTCCACCAATACGGTTCATTGCAATAGCTAATGTAGAGTGTGCTTCGTGAGAGATGGAACCGAACGACATTGCTCCGGTAGCAAATCTTTTAAAGATATTTTCAACTGGTTCAACCTCTTCTAAAGAAATAGCCGGGCGATTGTAACTGAATTCAAATAAACCTCTTATTGTATAAGCCTGGTTTGTTTGCTCGTTTACCAGTTTAGAGTATTGCTTATAAGTGCTGTAATCATTTTTCCTTGTAGCGTTTTGCAACAAGTGGATGGTTTGAGGGTTGAACAAATGCTGTTCACCTTTACGTTTCCATTTATAGTTACCACCAGTAGGTAAAATAGCATCCGGACGGTTAGCTAGTTTAAAGATCCTGTTGTGTTTAATCAACGTTTCTTTAGCTATTTCGTCTAAGCCTAATCCACCGATTCTTGAAACAGCTCCGGTAAAGTAGTTGTCTACTACACTTTTATGTAATCCAAGAATTTCGAATATCTGAGCACCATGGTACGATTGTAATGTAGATATACCCATTTTAGAGAATATCTTTAACAAACCATTGTTAACCGCGTAGATATAATTTTGGAATAATTTTTCTTTTTTCTCTTGAAGTTCAGTTTCAAAACCAGCAATAGTTTCTAAAGCCAGGTAAGGATTTACTGCAGTTGCACCAAAACCAATTAAAGTTGCAAAATGATGAACTTCCCAAACATCACCAGCCTCAACCACAATACCCACAGCACCTCTATATCCTTTACGGATTAAGTGATGGTGAACGGCTGAAACAGCTAATAACGAAGGAATGGCAGCATGCTCAGAATCAAGAGCCCTGTCAGAAAGGATAATTACCTGGAAACCATCTTCAACAGCATCAACAGCATAGCGGCAAAGCCTTTCGATACCTTTAGCTAATGCACCCGGGTTGCCATCTGCTCTGAAATAAGTTTGTAGTGTTTTGGATTGGAATACTCCGGTATCTATACTTCTTAATTTCTCAAGTTCAAGGTTGGTTAATATAGGATGTTTAATGCCTACACAATGACATTGCATTGCATTTTCTTCCAATATATTACCGTTATTACCCATAAAACCGGCTAAACTCATTACCACTTTTTCCCTGATAGGGTCAATTGGTGGGTTAGTAACCTGGGCAAATAACTGCTTAAAGTATGAGGCTAAGTGTTGTGGTTTTTGAGAAAGGATAGCCAAAGGAATATCAGTACCCATTGAACCAATTGGTTCTTTGCCGTCCTGAGCCATTGGTTTTAAGATTAGATCAATATCTTCTCTGCTATAGCCAAAAACCTGTTGGTATCTAAAAATAGACTCCTGAGACAGATTGCTAAATACTAATCTTGGATCAGGAAGTTCTTCCAGTCTGATTTGGTATTTATTGATCCAGTCGCCATAAGGCTTGCTACCACATACCTGTTGTTTAATTTCAGCGTCACTAATGATTCTGCCTTGCTCCATATCTACCACAAACATTTTTCCAGGAGTTAATCTTCCTTTCTCAATGATTTTGCTTTGGTCAAGAGCTAGTGCGCCAGCCTCAGATGCCATAATTACACGGTCATCCTCAGTGATGGCATATCTTTGCGGACGAAGTCCGTTTCTATCTAATGTAGCACCTATAAGGTTTCCATCGGTAAATGAAACTGCCGCTGGTCCATCCCAAGGCTCCATTAAAGTAGCATGGAATTTATAAAAAGCTTGTTTCAGTTCATCCATATCGTCATTACCATCCCACGCTTCAGGAATTAACATCATAAGAACGTGTGGTAAAGAACGACCAGAGTGAAGTAGTAATTCTACTATATTGTCTAAACATCCCGAATCTGAGTTAGATTCATCAATTACAGGAAGTAAAATATTTAATTCTTCAGGAGTAAAGTAAGAAGAAGCAAAAGATTTAACACTTGCTCTGAACCAGTTAAGGTTACCCTGCAAAGTATTGATCTCTCCATTATGAGCGATATACCTGAAAGGTTGTGCCAGCCTCCAGGAAGGGAAAGTGTTTGTAGCAAAACGCGAGTGAACTAAACCAAAAGCTGAAACCACACGTTTATCGCTAAGCTCAGTAAAATAGCTTCTAACTTGCAGTGAAGTTAGCTGACCTTTATATACAATTGTTCTTGACGAAAAAGAAGCAATGTAAAAGTCGCCATTAATACCTTTTACAGTATTATTAATTGTTTTAGACAGGTAGTTTTTAAATACGTACAGTTTACGTTCAAAATCTGCACCTGCTGCAATTGCATAAGGACGGGCAATAAATACCTGTTCCATTTCCGGTTCTACTGACAAGGCCATATCGCCAATACCTTCTGTATTGGTTATTACCTTTCTAAAGCCCAGAACTTCCAGGTTTAGTTTTTCGGCAGCGCGGTAAATAATTTCCCTACATTCTTCTCTTGCCTTCACATCTTTGGGTAGGAATAGCATTCCGACGCCGTAATCTCCAGATTCATTTAAACTGAATCCGATTTTGAGACACTCGTCATACAGGAATTCATGGGGTATTTGTATCATAATACCAGCCCCATCACCTGTATTGATTTCAGCTCCGCAAGCCCCGCGGTGATCAAGATTTTCAAGAATGGTTATAGCGTCAGAAATAATTTGCTGTGATTTCCTGCCTTTTATATGGGCAACAAATCCGATACCGCAGGCATCGTGCTCAAAACGCTGGTCATATAACCCTTGGTTATCTTGTTTTGGTTCCATAAGTCTCGTTTAAATATTAGTTTTGGTATAGTGTATTTAGGACACTAAGATACGAATAAAATTCAAGGAATTATAATATTCACATATTTTTTAGAAAAAAAGCAGTACTTGGCAATGAAGTGCGTACTTAATTATCATATTAGTAAATTACATCGTTTTAATTTATGATGTTGGTAATGGTGTTATTTAGAATTATTTTGCATAACAAAATAATTACAAATGGCTTTACGTGCTTTAAACGCAATTTTTCTTGTTTTTTGCTGTCGGTTTTTTGATTTTCTTCTATTTAATCTAGTGTGTTCCCTTGTAAGGTTATCTAAATATAAGGGAAATATTAAATTATTTACAAACTCAATCTCTTTAACGTCAATTGATTATCTTTATTTCCTTTAAAAAGTTGAAATATTTGGTGATTTTCCTTTCGTAGATTCAGGTCTTTTGCTACTTTTGTGGCGGGCAAGTCTTTTACGATCAGCTCCTTTTGAACTCCCCCAGGTCGGGAACGAAGCAAGGGTAGAAAGTTGTAGCGATGCGATAAGAGGTGCTTGCCCTTTTTTTACTTTCAATGTAAAAAAAGGCTCTCCTCTCCTATTTTTTCCATCTTTTCTTAAAAGACTTCAATGTAAATACCTAATTTAGGCGTTTATTAATTGACAACTTATAACATTAACCAATTTGCTAAATTAAATAACATGAAATTTTTTATTGACACAGCTAATCTTGATCAAATAAAAGAAGCCCAAGATCTTGGTGTTTTAGATGGTGTAACCACTAACCCTAGTCTTATGGCTAAAGAAGGTATTACGGGCGATGCTAACGTAATTGCGCATTACAAGGCCATCTGCGCTATCGTAGATGATAATGTAAGTGCAGAAGTGATATCTACCACCTATGATGAAATCATCAAAGAAGGTGAAGCTTTAGCTAAATTAGATCCAAAGATTGTTGTTAAGGTACCTATGATTAAAGATGGCGTTAAAGCAATTAAATATCTTTCATCTAAAGGTATCAGAACCAATTGTACTTTAATTTTTTCTGCCGGACAGGCATTATTAGCTGCTAAAGCGGGTGCAACATATGTATCTCCATTTTTAGGTCGTTTAGACGACATCTCTACTGATGGTTTACAATTAATTGAAGATATCAGATTAATATTTGACAACTACGGTTACCCTACCCAAATTTTAGCTGCTTCTATCCGCGGTCCGTTGCATATTGTAAATTGTGCTAAATTAGGTGCAGATGTAATTACAGGTCCTTTATCTGCAATTACGGCTTTGTTAAAACACCCATTAACTGATAGCGGTTTAGCTCAGTTCCTTGCTGATCACAAAAAAGCTTCAGAAGCAAAATAGTGTTTCTTTAACGCATAAAAAAGGCTGGATCATAATTTATGACCCAGCCTTTTTTATGTGATTTATATATAATTGCTTAAGTTCGGTCGGGTGAAGACTTAGTCTTTATCTCTGGCTAATATTCCTGCACTAAGTGCTTGAAATTCATTCCCTGCAAGTACTTCTTTAACAAGATTGTAATCTATTTGTTCATCAGGTAATATCTCTATACCCCTTACCCCTGCTCCGTTTGCAGCTTCAACATCCCTTGGTTTGTCGCCAATCATTACAGAAAGGGCCGGATCAATGTTGTATTTAGCGATAGCTTCTAGTAGCATCCCTGATTTAGGCTTTCTGCATTCGCAATCGCCAGAAATAGTTGGATGATGAGGACAGTAGTATGCATGCGTTATTAAAGCACCCTGATCTTCAAATTTTTGAGCAAGAACTTTATGCATTTCGGCCAGTGCCTCTTCAGTATAACGCTTTTGAGCAATTCCACCTTGATTTGTAATTACGATTAGCAAGTAGCCCTCGTCATATAGTTTTTTCAAGGGAGGAATCTGATATTCCAATACTTCAAAATCTTCTAGTTTGGTAATGTAATCGTGAATTTCGTGATTAAGAACGCCATCGCGATCCAAAAAAATAGCTTTATTCATTATTTATAGTTATTCCTCTCGGTATTTTTATACCTTATGGGTTAGTTTAATATTCCAAATATGAGAATATAAAGTTTATTGTGGCCAGATATTGTGTGTTTTTATTAAACAAATGACCTCTGGCTATGTTATTAAAGAGTTAAATTTTAAATATATACGATTATGCCATACATTAAAAAGAACGCCGAGAACAGTTCATCAGTTAATATATTTTTTGAAGATTTAGGTACAGGTAAACCTGTAGTTTTGATCCATGGATGGCCGGTATCTCATGAGATGTGGGAATATCAGGTAAATACCCTGGTAAACGCAGGATATAGATGTATAGCATACGACAGACGTGGTTTTGGTCAATCAGACAGACCATGGCATAGTTATGATTATGATACACTTGCAGCCGATTTACACGAGGTAATTACAGCACTAAACCTAAACGATGTTACCCTTGTAGGGTTTTCGATGGGTGGTGGCGAAGTGGTTAGGTATTTAGGTAAATATGGATCATCTAGAGTTACTAAAGCTGTATTGATTAGTTCTGTAGTTCCCTTGCTTTTGAAAACAGAAGACCATGAAGAGGGTGTTCCCCGTGAAGTATTCGATGGTATGATTGCAGGCCTGCAAAATGACCGACCTGCTTTTTTAACAGAATTTGGGCGACAATTTTTTAGTGTAGACGGGCAGAACAAACCAGTTAGCCAGGAAATTCAAAACTGGATGCATCAACTTGCAATTGTTGCCAGTCCTAGAGCTACCACTGAATGTGTTCGTTCCTTCTCTGAAACTAATTTTAGAACAGATTTAAGTGTAATCACCATTCCTGTATTGATTATTCACGGTAATGATGATAAAATTGTACCTATTAACATTACCAGTGATGTAACTTCTTCACTATTGCCCAACTCAGAATATCATGTTATTGAAGGTGCATCACATGGCGTATTCCTTACCCATAAAGATGAGGTCAATAAATTGCTGCTTAATTTTCTGTAAAAATATGTGGCGCTCTGTCCTACTGTTTAATCGCAATTTGCCTTTTTTATAGAGATGGGAATATTAATTGAAGGTGAAGAAAAGATTAAATGCAAATAATAAGGCTAGGAATCAGCTTACTATGCGATTTCTGGATATATTATTTGCAGAATATATATCGTAATCCTATATTTGCACCACTTTAAACGGAAACGCTTTAGAGGAAAGTTCCAAATAAGAACTTTGATTCCGTAGCTCAGCTGGTAGAGCATTACACTTTTAATGTAGTGGTCCTGGGTTCGAATCCCAGCGGGATCACTTAAGGAGACACTAGATAATAGTCGTCTCCTTTTTTTATGCCAATAAAAACCTGTGCCCAAACTATTATTGCCTGGTCATCGATAGTTCGATTTTTTAAAACCCATTTTGGTGTGTCGAATGAAATTTTTTCTAAAAAATCTCTTTAGTGGCCTATTTAAAGAGTTTTTCCTGAAGTTCGATTTCTCTTTAAGGTTCCGCCATTTTTGATCTTTGGGTGATTTTTTGATACAAGGTATAGAAAATTCCAATATAACGGCGGCCTCCTCTTCATCCACCTGAATCCCATTTTTTGATAACATCGCAATTGCCCGTTTATCTGGATGCACATTTCATTAAATTGCTTCCCCGTTTCGGTGTGTTTCGCCCTGAAATTACTTACCGTTGACAATCAATGGTAACTTCACCAGTACAATTAAGTTATTTCCGAATAATAGCAAAAAAATAAAATTTATTTGGAAAAATGAACAATGTTCATTTTCTTTGTACCAGAAACTAATTATATGGGAAGCAAAGAAAGAAAAACAAGAGAGAAGGAAGAACTGAAGGCACTTATTTTAAAAGCTGCCCGTAAGTTGTTTGTGGAAAAAGGCATCGGGCAAACTACCATCAGAAATATTGCTGATTCCATAGACTACAGCATTGGTACCGTATATGTATATTTTAGGGATAAGAATGAAATACTCCATGCATTGCACACACAAGGTTTTGTTGACCTTGGCGGCCAGTTGAAAGTACTGTTTAATGTAACAGACCCAATGGAGCGGCTAAAGGCGATGGGCAAAGTGTATATCAATTATGGCCTGGACTACCCGGAGATGTACGATCTGATGTTTACGCTTAAGGCACCTATAGAGTTCCTGGAAGCCATCCAAAAAGATGAGTGGGACGAAGGGAAAGCAAGCTTTGATGTTTTAAGGACTACGGCAAAACAGTGCATGGATGCCGGGCATTTTAAAGGCCATAAACTGGAACCGCTGTGTTTCCTGATATGGAGCTGTATGCATGGCATGTGTAGCCTGCAAATAGGTTCCCGTACGCAAAACGCGAATATTAAAAACGCGGAAAACATTGTAGCAGATGCGTATGATGAATTTTTGAAAATTCTAAATATTTTATAAATTTTTTTACCTCTTAATTGAACATTGTTCATTAAAATTATTACGTTCATTAAAATAAATCAGATGAAAAAGATATTCTCATTTCTCTTATTGTTATGTACCGGAAGTACCTATGCTCAAACACACTTAGAGCAGTATATAAACACGGCTTTAAACAGTAATGAAACTATTCGCCAGCAACAATTTTTCCTTGATAAGAGCCTTTGGGCCCTGAAAGAGGCTAAGTCATTATTCCTGCCTAATGTTGCATTTAATGGGACCTATACCCTTGCAGGTGGCGGACGCACCGTGGATATTCCAGTGGGAGATTTAATGAATCCCATTTACAAAACGCTTAACCAACTGACAGGCGCTAATAATTTTCCACAAATACAAAACCAAAGTGTGCTGCTGAACCCCAATAATTTTTATGATGTAAAACTGCATGCTACTTACCCTATCATTAATGCGGAACTGGTTTACAACAAGAAAATAAGAAGCCAGCAGTATGACATGCAAAAGGTAGAAATAGATATCTACAAACGGGAGCTTGTCAAAGAAATCAAAATTGCTTATTATAATTATTTGCAGGCTACAGCAGCCATCAGGATTTATGAAAATGTCCTCGCACTTGTAAAGGAAAATGAAAGGATAAACACTTCTCTCTTTAATAATCAAAAAGTTAACCGCACAGCAGTAGTAAGGAGTAATAATGAAGTAACAAAGATCACTGCACAACTGAACACTGCCATATTAAACCAGGACAATGCCCGGTCTCATTTTAATTTTTTGATCAACCAACCACTAACCACCCCCCTGCTTATTGATTCAATAGCGAGTGTTCCCGACCCAAATATTATAAATGATACTGCTGTAAATAAAAGAGAAGAACTAATAAAGTTACATACGGCATCCGCCATTAATAAGAACCTTATTGGCCTTGCCAATTCCTACAAAATACCAAAACTTAATTCCTTTCTTGATGTAGGGTCACAGGATTTTGACTTTAAAGTAAATGATAAATCCCCTTATTATTTTTTCGGGGTCTCCCTTGGTTTCGATATTTTTTCAGGAGGCAAAAATAAATACAAAGTAAAGCAGGCTAAGACAGACGGTAAAGCGATTGAATCGCAAATAAGCAATATTGAGCAGCAATTGAAATTACAGGTTAGCATTGCAGCCAATTCATTCAACGCCGCTCTTGTCAATTACAATGCAGCTGTTTCGCAAGTGGCTTCATCTGAAAAAAATTATAAGGACGAATTGCGGATGTACAAAGAAGGCATAGCGCTTTACATAGAACTGTTGGATGCACAAAACCAACTGGTGTCTGCACAACTACAGGAGAATATTTCACTTTACGACACATTGATAAAGCAGGCCGAAATAGAAAGGGCCAATGCAAGTTTCATCATCCAATAAATAAACAAAAAGAATTATTATGAAAAAAATACAATTGTTCAGCGTTATTGCGGTAGTATCCGTTTTGTATTCTTGTACGGCAGAAGACACGAAAAAAAGTCCCTTACGACAAGCAGATGTTATACCCGTAAAGATTTCTTCTGTATCTGCATTGGGACTACCCCAAAAAATAAGTGCTACGGGCCTTGTAAGTACAGAAAACGAAGCTAAGTATTCTTTTAAAATAGGTGGCGTCATTAGCCGTGTCTTTGTAGAGGAAGGTCAGTTCTTTCGAAAAGGCCAGTTGCTCGCAACACTCAATTCAACGGAAATTTCAGCAGGCTTAATGCAATCCAACTTAGGTGTTGAAAAGGCACAACGTGATTATCAACGGGCCGTCAATCTTTACAAAGACAGTGTGTATACCTTAGAGCAGCTGCAAAACACAAAGACCGCCCTTGATATTGCTCACAAGGCAAAAGAGGCTGTTGCGTTTAACGCACATTATTCAAAAATATATGCCGCCTCTGATGGCTTTGTAGCAAAGAAAATTGCCAGTGAAGGAGAAGTAGTTGGGCCCGGTATGCCTGTCCTTCTCATTAACGAAACAAAGCAAAACAATAACTACTTACTTAAAGTTGGTGTAACTGACCGGGAATGGGCAGTGATTAACCCGGGACAAACAGCAACAGTAACACTGGACGGATATGCGGATAAAAAATTCGATGCTTTCGTGTTTCGTAAGTCGCAGGCAGCAGATCCTACGCTTGGTTCTTTTCAGGTAGAATTAAAGTTGAAGTTAAACGACATCAAACCAGCTGTCGGAATGTTTGGCAAGGCGGAGATATCTACAAGCCAGGATGAAAATGTAAAGGTCATTCCGTATGCTTCTTTGGTGGAAGCGGACGGTGACAAGGCATTCGTATTTACACCTGAGGGAGCCAATAAGGTTAGAAAAATTCCGGTAACGATTTCAAGGTTCGACAATCAACAGGTTTATCTAAAAAATGGGCTTGATGGAGTGAAAGAAATCGTGATATCGAATAGCGCCTATCTCAACGAAAAATCTACAATAAAAATCATCAGGTAATAATAACAGATATGAAAATTACAAACTTCGCCGTTAAGAACTACCAGTTCACACTTATCATATTCCTGCTGTTTGCAGTAGTTGGTGTACTCGCCTTATTTACAATGCCCCGTTCGGAAGACCCAACGATACATCCACCCGAATATCTTATAACTGTGATATATCCGGGCACAAGTCCTAAAGACATGGAGGAGCAGGTGGCAAAACCAATTGAGAATAAAATTTATGGTCTGGAAAACATTGACAAAATCCTTACTACAATTGAGGATGGTGTAGCGGCAATCCAGGTGAAATTCAAATATGGAGTTGATATAGACAATAAATACCAGGAGATATCAACAGAAATAAATGCTTTAAAAAACAGTGCACTTCCTAAGGATATCTATCAAATCAAAACAGAAAAGATTTCTTCTTCCGATGTGAAAATTTTACAGGTGGCATTGGTTTCAGATAACGCCTCTGATAAATTATTGAGAGATGAAGCTGATAAACTAAAAACCCGTCTGGAGAAAATAACAAACCTCAAAGAGGTGAAGTATTCCGGTATGCCAGAACAGGAAATCCGCGTTGATGTACAGCTGGATAAACTTGCGCAACTGAAAATTCCGCTTAACATAGTTGCAGGTAGTTTGCAAAGTGAAGCAGCAGATATTCCCGGAGGAAGCCTCAATCTTGACAGCAAGGTTTTTAATGTAAAGACCAGCGGCAAGCTTAAGAATGTTGAAGATGTTGCCAATACTGTTATTTACAATGCCAATGGAAAGATTGTTTATTTGAGGGATGTGGCTGATGTAAGTTATAAAAGCGAAATGGTCAACCATATTACACGGGTGAATGGACATCGTAGTGTACTGGTTACGGCAGCAATGAAAGACAATGTTAACATAGCGAAAGTGCAGGAAGAGTTTCTTCCGATACTGGAGGAATTTCCTAAAAGCTTACCTTCTAATATTCAGCTTGTCAAAACTTTTGATCAGGGCACTATGGTTTCACAACGTTTGGGACATCTTGGATTTGATTTTGCCTTAGCCATTGTCTTAGTAGTCATTACTTTATTGCCTTTGGGATTTAGAGCATCACTAATCGTAATGGTTTCTATTCCGCTTTCTTTAGCGTTAGGGCTTATTGCATTGAATTTATTGGGCTTTTCATTAAACCAGCTCAGTATTGTTGGGCTCGTAGTGGCTTTGGGGTTGTTGGTGGATGACAGCATCGTAGTTGTAGAAAATATAGAGCGATGGCTTCGGGAAGGTCACTCACGAATGGATGCTGTTCTGAAAGGCACTAAACAAATAGGTGTAGCAGTTGTAGGATGTACAGCCACTCTAGTAATTGCGTTTTTGCCTCTTGCCTTTCTGCCTGATGCCGCCGGTGAATTTATGCGCAGCCTGCCTATGGCTGTTATCACCAGTGTGCTGGCATCAATGATTGTAGCTTTAACGTTGGTTCCTTTCCTGGGAAGCCGGATATTGAAAACGCATACCCATGGAGAAGGCAATTTTTTCCTTAAGCAACTTCAAAAATTCCTGACTTATAGTTATAGAGGTATTATGCCACGAGCTTTAAAATATCCTAAAACAACCATTGGAATGTCATTAATACTTAGCGTGCTGGCCTTTTTCTTATTTACAAAAGCAGGATTTAAACTTTTCCCGACTTCCGAAAAGCCAATGTTCCTGATCAATATCAAAATGCCCCTCCAGGCTGATATACCTGAAAGTGATCGTGTTACTAAACTTGTGGAAAATGAATTGAAGCAACATAAAGAGATTGTGTATTATACAAGCAATGTAGGTAAAGGAAATCCACAGATATATTATAACATACATCAACAGGATATTAAGCCCGACTTTGCACAGATTTTTGTACAGATGGATGATGAGGCTAATCCTAACGCTAAAGTAAAGTTGATTAATCAGCTAAGAGAAAAATTTAAAGCTTTTCCTTATGCCAAAATTGAAGTGAAAGATTTTGAACAAGGACCGCCGATAGAAGCCAACATAGTTGTAAGGGTTTTTGGTGAAGACCCAGACACGCTACGTAAGCTTTCCTTTAAAGTGGAGGATATTTTACGCAACAACCCAGGTACAGTTTACATCAATAACGAATTAAACACCTACAAGTCCGACATTAAAATAGAAATAAACAAAGAAAAAGCCCGCACATTAGGTGTGCTTACAAGCGATGTTGATAAGGTAATTCGAATGGCGGTAGCAGGATTAATTGTTGGTGACTATATTGATGACAGAGGCGATGCACGCAACGTTGTCCTGACACTTCCCAAAGATAAATTTTCAAATTTAGATGCATTCAAGAATCTCTATGTAAACAATATACAAGGTGTTCCTGTGTTGGTTAGCCAAATTGCGTCCATTGCATTCGAAACTTCACCTACGGCCATCAATCATTTTAATAAATCCCGTTTCGCAAAAGTTACCTCCTTAACCAAGGAAGGTGTATATGCTAATGATTTACTAAAGGACATTGTTCCGCAACTGGACCAACTTAAAATGCCGCCTGGTTACTATTACAAGTTATCCGGGGAAGCGGAATCGGAAGGCGATACACTCGGTGGAAATTTTCTCTCGGTTATCCTGTTAAGTACATTCCTTTTCATTGGCGTTCTGTTGCTACAATTCAAAACGTTTAAAGGTATCATCATTGTACTATCTATTATTCCATTGGGGATTTTGGGCGGCGTGATAATGCTATTAATCACCGGCCATCCCATGTCAATAGTTTCTATTATTGGTTTCATTGGTTTGTCCGGCATACAAGTCAAGAATTCGCTGTTACTCGTTGATTTTACCAATCAATTGCGGGCTGAAGGATACAGCATAGACGATGCCATTAATAAAGCAGGAGAAACCCGTTTTTTACCGGTTGTGCTAACTTCCCTAACAGCTATTTGCGGATTAATTCCACTTGCTTTGAATCCCAATCCACTTATCGCTCCATTAGCAATTGTATTGATTGGCGGATTAATCAGTTCAACTATTCTTTCAAGAATTGTAACGCCGGTAATGTATAAGTTGATTCCTCCTAGTATAAAAAACGATTAATCTTTAAAATTAAGTAAAATGAAAAAAACAATTTTAATAACAGGCGCATCTTCAGGCTTTGGCTTGATGCTAGCGAAGAATTTACATCAACAAGGTTATCATGTAATTGGTACAAGTCGTAATCCGGAAAAACTGCAAGCAACTGTTCCCTTTAAAGTATTGGCTTTGGATATTACCAGTGAGAATTCGATAACAGAATTTACAAAGCAGCTTTTTGAAACCGTAAATCAATTGGATGTTTTGGTTAATAATGCGGGTTATATGCTCACTGGATTAGCCGAGGAAACATCAACAGAAGAAGGAAAACTTCAATTTGAAACTAATTTTTGGGGAACAGTAAATGTAACAAAAGCAATATTGCCTTATTTCAGAAAACAAAAGTTTGGACAAATTATTACAGTTAGCTCAATGATGGGGCTTATATCTTTACCTATGCACCCAATGTATGCTGCATCCAAACATGCCTTAGAAGGCTTCTTTAAATCATTACGTTTTGAAGTAAGTCAATTTAATATCAAGGTTAGTATGGTACAGCCTATGTGGGCAAAAACAAATATTGGCACAAACATGATTTCTGCTGATGGAAATATAGCAGAATACAAGAACTATAAAGAGCAAGTGAATAAGTATATCAAAAATGGTTTGGCAGAGGGAGATGAGCCTTCTGTAATAGCGAACCAAATTATTAAGGTAATAAATGCCAAGAATCCAAAATTCAGAAACATTGTAGGAAAAATGGCAGGAATGGTGTTATTCCTTAATAATTACGCCTATCCACAGTTTGAAGGTGCAGTACATAAAAGTGTAAAATCAGCAAAATGAAATAACTAAATTTAATCTGCTCATCAAATTTATTTGCGCTCCTCTAAAAAACAAGTAACTGAAATGAAAAAAATATCAAGACGAGAGCTGATTAAACAAGGGGGCTTGCTTTATCAGTTTTAGCTTTACCTTTTCCATTAACAACATTTTCAAATTTTAATGACATGACAGATAACAAAAATTTTGACGTAATCATAGTTGGCGGCAGCTATGCAGGACTTTCGGCAGCAATGTCTTTGGGACGAGCATTAAGAAGTGTTTTAATCATTGACAGCGGTTTACCTTGTAACCGACAAACACCTCATTCCCATAACTTCATTACGCAAGACGGAGAAAAACCAAGCGTTATTGCGGAAAAAGCAAAAAAACAAGTGTTGAAATACGAGACAGTAAAATTCTTAACTGACCTTGCCACTAATGGAACGAAAACTGATAAAGGTTTCGAAATTACAACTCAATCAGGGAAAATATTTTCGGCTAAAAAACTCATTTTTGCAACAGGATTAAAAGATAAAATGCTAAACATTAAGGGGTTTTCTGAATGTTGGGGGATTACAGTACTTCATTGTCCCTATTGCCACGGATATGAAGTAAAAAATCAAAAAACAGGGATTTTTGCAAATGGATACGGTGCATTTCATTTGGCTCGACTCATTCGTAACTGGACAAAGGATTTGACCATATTTACAAATGGGAAATCAGAATTGACACAAGAGCAAACCGATGAAATCAAAAGGCACAATATTTCAATTGTTGAAAAGGATATTGCCTCATTGAAACAGAAAGACGGAGTAGTTGAAGAAATAATTTTCTCGGACAATTCAACTTTTAAATTAGAAGTTATCTACTCTAGACCTCCTTTTGAACAACATTGTAAAATCCCCGAATCATTGGGCTGTGAATTGACAGAACAAGGACTTATCAAAGTAGATGCATTTCAGAAAACCACAGTAGATAATATATTCGCTTGTGGAGACAATACCAATCCTTTACGTGCTGTACCATATGCTATATCGACAGGGAATATTACCGGGGTATTATTAAATAATGCAATGACGGAAGAAGATTTTTTGAACTGACAGTTTAAGCTGAATATAACATCCGGTTTGGTATTGTGGCTACGTTTTGAAGAATATGCTAACAGATAAAACATTTGCATACATAACACATTTTAAAATTATCCCTATTTCGGGTAAAATTCACCTAAAAGCTTCAGATCGCTGATAAAATGGTTCGAGTTTTGTACCAATGGGTTCACAAAGAACAACACAAAAACCTGCAAGTTAGATTATTGCAGGTTTTTGTGTTTTAGTACCCTCCCCCCCCCAAAAAAAAAAAGAAACGGAATCCTATAGCTGCCTGGTTTTGGTTTGTATAACCAAAATAGATAAATGCCAAAAGTAGTATCATTGTTCTCACATCAAACTCACATTAGGCACACTTTTTTCACAAAAAGATACCTGTTTGTGGATTTGATGTGAAGGGGGTGTGAATAAGGTGTGAAGAAAACATAATCTTGTGAAGAATCTGCCGCAACACTCCACAACCTTTGGTGTTGATAGCCAAAAAGTTACGCGAAATAAAAATATTGACAATCAGCGTTTTATTTGTCTTTCTCAAAACTATGGGTCCTTATATATTTTAGGGATACTAAAAGGCATAATTATTGAACCCACTTCATTACACACAAATAAACACATATGAAAAAAATAATTTTAATCTGCCTGGCGGTAATAGCTTTAGGCTGCAAGAGTATGTCATATCAAGAATCCTCAATTAAGATCGGCATGTCAGAAAATGAATTCAAACAAGCTAACCGCTCTGCGGAATTGATGTCACTCGATAATAATGGCACAAATATTTATCGTATTATCTCCAGAGGAGTAATTATCGCCAATGCTGAACCTTATTTATTCTTTTATTTCCACGACGGTAAGCTGACGCGTTTTGTGAAATCAGATCGTATAGACGACTATAAGTTTATTTGGTAAAGCAGAATATAAGCAAGGCGCAGTTGGAGTATCATCACAGCCAACCTAGGTTGGCTGCTATTCCTCTCTTTTAACGTTTTTAACAAGAAAGTAAACAGACATTACAAAAGTCACTATATATACAATAGCTAATGCTGGTTTTTCAAATTTCAAATTTTCAAAATCAAACTGTTTAAAAATAGTCCATCCTAAAATAATTGCTATAATTAGGAATAAGAATGATTGCCCTTTTTTAATGCTCATAAGTTTTAATGTCTAATTATTGTGTCTATTATTGCTCCAATCATTATTGCCGTCAATGCAAAAGTGATCATGCCTAAAATGTAAGCAAAAAATGCTTTCACATAATTAATGGCTTTTCCTTTTTCATAAAATTGTCCAATTGCCCAAGTAGTATAAACAAACCCAACAATACCTGCAGTTTGCATTAGGTTAAAATGTGTTAAACCTTGAATAATTATGAAAACTGAATAAATCAACATTCCCATTCCAATCACAAAACACAGAAGGATTAAAATTTCAAAAATGTTTAATTTATATTTTCTGAAAAATAGCTTTGTCCATAATGCAATAAAAATACCCATGATTATATTCGCATAACCATAATGTCCCTGTATCCATTTAAAAATTGCACTCGTTGTAGATTTATGATCGTCTAAATAATTTACATAACCATCTTCAATATGGAAAAAGTTGCTGAATGTTGAATAAATAAGAGATGTAACAATAATGAAAATTATTGGCTTAACAAGTCGACTTCTGTTATCTGAAAGATAGTTTCTTACGTTCTGTCCTGGATTTGCTATAAGTTCTTTTATAGTGTATAGGATCCCACGTTCAAAATGCAAAACATGTTCAATTTCATGAATAATGTAGTGTCCATCAATTCTTTTAAGCTGACTAGGTTGTCCGCAGTTTGGACAGTATTTTGAAGTTAATTCGAGGTTGCAGGTTTTACAATTTGTCATTTGTTTTTGTATGTCTGTATTTTGGCCGTTAGTGTGGTTTCATACCATTTTGGGATAGCTCTCTCTTAGCTATGCGAAAAATGTTTCTTGTAAAAATCCGCACAAAAAAATTCTCAAAAACTACACTTTAGTGTAGATTTGCTAATAAGCCCTAGTAGCTAATGAAAAGCAACATTAATTCAAGCCTGCTTACCAAGAATAAGGTTGAAAGAATATCAGATTACGACCATCTTCAACAGCAACATTATTTGGAAGTCGTAAAGTCTTTTGCAAGGTTAACATATGAGAGTATATATGTTATTGATTATGAAAAGATGGCGTTTGAATACGTTTCAGAAAACCCATTGTTTTTATGCGGGTATTCTTCTGAGGAAGTGTTGGAGATGGGTTATGATTTCTATTTTAAAAATGTTCCTGAAAGAGATTTGGAACTGCTAAACCTCATTAATGATGCAGGATTTGATTTCTATAAAAAACTGCCTGGTCACGCGAAAAAATCATATAGCATAACTTACGATTTCCATTTAGTTAATAAGGATGGTAAGCATATTCTCATCAATCATAAGCTTACCCCGTTGTTTTTGACAAGCGATGATCAGTTATGGAAAGCAATGTGCATCGTTTCTATTTCACATCATAAAAATGCAGGCAATGTTTGTATTCATAAACAAGGCACAGATGAAACCTGGGAACTAAATATAGAAAATAATGTTTGGCGTAAATCAGAGAAACCTAAACTCACAAAAAGGGAGATCGAGATATTGCGTTTGCATGCGCAAGGATTAACAATTAATCAAATTGCAGAAAAAATATTTGTTTCTGCTGACACAGTGAAGTATTATAGGAGACGGATTTTTGAGCGTTTAGGTGTGAGTAATATTGTTGAAGCCCTTTCTTACACTGTTAACAACAAGATTATTTAGCTTGTATAGGCTATAGAACTCATCTCTGTTTACTAGTTTTGCAGCCAAATGAACAAACGGTGCGGAATGCCCTGAATACCTTAAACAATTACAACAAACATAAATGGAAAAGAACGATTTTGTATCCATCTGGTTGGAAGAAAGCGGCAACCCTGCTATAGAAGAATTAACGCAGCTGAATCTGGACATTGCCAATAAAACAGCAAAAAAATTAGCAGATAAAGGCCTTTCGGCAAATGACCTTGCTGTCTCTCTTGACATCAATCCGGACGAAATCCAAAGGTGGCTGATGGGCAGGCATTCTTTCAGTATAAAAATAATAAAGGAAATCTCTGGTACACCTTTGTGAACTAAAACTAATTCCATTTAATATTAATAAGTTTGAGAATGAAGATGTTTATTGAAACCGAGCGACTTTATTTTAGAGAATTATTAGAAACTGATGTCGAAGGCATCTTTAGTTTAGATTCTGATCCCGAAGTGCATCAGCACCTCGGAAAAAATCCAATTAAAAATATTCAACAGGCTAAAGATGTTATAAAATTCATTAGACAACAATATGTTGACAACGGAGTGGGACGGCTAGCAATAATTGAAAAAGAATCGAGTGATTTTGTAGGTTGGGGCGGATTTAAATTAATCACTGATTTAACCAATGGCCATAAAGACTATCATGATCTAGGCTATAGATTTCTAAAGAAGCATTGGGGAAAAGGTTATGCGACTGAATCTTCAAAAGCAGCAGTAGAATATGGTTTTAACGAACTTAAACTTCCTTCAATTTATGCTATAGCTGATATAGATAATTTGCAATCCCAAAGAGTTCTAAAAAAATGCGGCTTTATAGAAAAAGAGATATTTAATTATGACCTTGTCCCCCATTACTGGTATGAACATCACAAATTGACTATGGAGCTGTTTTAAATTATGCGTATTCAATTATACGATATCATGACGAGCCTCCGGCCCTATGTCAAAGTGATATGTACTATGGATTGTGATGAAGGCACAGATATAAGTCATATACGAGTATTACCTGATACTTGTGTTGAGTTATTTGTGAATTACACCAGCACGCCAGTGGCAATCATTGGCGATGAACTGCACAAGCGTAGTATCGTTAGCTTTCGTATGAGCCGGCCCATGGATGTCCAGATGCGCAAAGGGGCAGGTTGCCTTGCTGTTTGTTTCCATCCTGGCATGGCATATAAGTTCTTTCAGATACCCATGCATACATTAGCCGACACTACAGCTGCCTTATCCGATATATGGAATAATCTGGCGGAAGAAATAGAAGATAATCTAGCCTGTGTCTGTAACAATGAAACACGTGTAGGCATACTGCAAAACTATTTGCTGCAACAATTAACCACAGCTAAAAACGATTTGCAGGTAGCCTATTGCCTGCAGCAGGCGCAATTTTCCGGTGGCTTGTTGTCTGTAAGTAAGCTTGCAAACGACGCTGGTGTCAGTCAGCGCCATCTTTCACGAAAATTTCTGCAATGTATTGGCCTATCACCCAAAGAATATTTGCGTGTGTACCGGTTCATACAATCACTTCACTATATAAAAAAATACCCAGCCCTCTCACTTACGGAAATTGCTTATAAAAGCGGTTACTATGACCAGGCTCATTTTAATCGTGATTATAAAACATATACTGGATATGCTCCTGGTAAATTCGCTCATGCGCAACATATTATTCATTGATGTCCGTTTTGTACAATTTGAGTTAATTTAATCTTTGCAGTTTTGCAATACAAAAACATTAGCGATATGAGAAAATTAATATTAGGATTAGCAATAACACTGGATGGATATATTGAAGGACCTAACGGTGAATATGATTGGTGCTTTACGGACCAGGACTATGGCTTAAACGAATTCTTTGACCGCATAGATGCCATTTTTATTGGCCGTAAAAGTTACGAGATAGCGCAACAGTATGCCGATAGCAATAACGGAGAAATAGTTCCCGGAATGCCTGCAATGAAAGAATATGTATTTTCTAAAACATTGAAAACAGTAAAAGAAGGTGCCATACTTATATCTGACAATAGCATTACTGAAGCGCGAAGGATAAAAGAAGAACCAGGTAAAGATATATGGTTATATGGTGGTGCTGAACTTACCGATGCCCTGATGAAAGAAGGCCTTGTCGATGAATTATGGTTGTCAGTACATCCTATACTGCTTGGTGATGGTAAAACCCTGTTCCACAAAAAGGATAACCGAACCAAACTCACTCTTCTAAAAAGCAAGACTTATGAAAGTGGTTTGGTATCGCTCAATTACAGTATCAACAACGATCAATGGCCTCCGATGTGACGCCTGTAATCCAAAATGCAATTGCTTGTCTAAATGAGTTTTCATGAGCTTCATTATCAGAAGCCCAGGCGATAATTCCATCAGGGCGTATCAACACAACACTTAGGCCGAATTGTTCTTTCACTTGTCCAGATATAAAGTTGATTTGACTGCCATATTCAGTTGCCAAAGTTTTTATTAAAACATTCTTGTCAAAATCAAGAAGTGTCCAATGGCCATCCCGCATAAGCTCACCAATCGTAGTACCATCTTCGAACTCAAAGTTGGGAACGCTGTGCCCTACCAGCGGGTGGATTCCTCCTAAATGGTAATGTATGTTGATACCCCATACCCTTCCTGCAAAATAGGTGGCGCCCTCACGCGTGTTGATCAAATCGCGAAAAATTGCATTCAGCGCGCGAGCATGCGGGTCTGGTTTCATAATTGCAACCTGTGCGCGTGACCAATCCAAAACTTGTGCGCCAATTGGATGCCGTTCGGTATAATAAGTGTCTAGCAAACCATCTGTGGCTTTATCATGGATGGTTGCTGCAAGCTTCCAACCCAGGTTCATGGCATCGCCTAGCCCAAGGTTAAGCCCTTGTCCTCCTAACGGCGAATGGATGTGTGCAGCATCGCCAGCTAAAAGCACCCGCCTGTTGCGGTAGGTTGTGGTCTGCCGCGCCCGATCGGTCCAGGTGGTGGCAATATGGAGGGTGCTGATCGTTACATCGGTATTCGACACACGGCGCAACACTTCTTGAATATGTTCGAGCGTGATTGGATTTCCCGAGTGATGAAATGCTCCACCATCAAAATCCTGTATTAGTACATAGCCAGGCTGAGATTGCATATACATGCCCCTTGCAGTCACATTTCTGCCAGGGCTGAGCTTTTCCGGGTCAGCTATATCCGCTTTTACAGAATAACCGGTGAATTCCGGTTCTGTGCCTGCAAATTCAAAACCAGCAATCTTCCGGACAACGCTTCGACTCCCATCACAACCTACCAGCCATTTAGCTTTAAAAGATTGATCACCAGACTGAACCGCTACCTCATCCGCAGTTTGATTAAAGTCAGTAATGGCATGCCCGCGCCTGATTTGTACATTTAAAGATTCTGCACGGCGGGTTAAAACTGTTTCAATCTCCTGCATCTCAGAAATTAAATTAGTCTGGGTAGAGCAAGGTAAACGATACGCCCATTGTGAAGTGTCAACATTGACGGCAAGAAATGGAATACCAGCAAAGTGTCCTCCCTGCCTTTGTGCCCCTTCCTTTGCATTTTGATGTGGATTTTTAAGCTGTTTATGCAGCTCTAGCTCTTCAAGTAAACCACGGCGGTAAAGCGCTTCAATAGTAGGTGCTGAGAGTCCTCGTATCCCGAAAGGAAGTTGTTTCAATGGAGACTGCGGATTCTCCGCCTTTTCCAGTATCAGGACTGAACATTTGGCAAGTGCTAGTTCACAGGCAAGGAACAGACCTACAGGTCCTGCACCCGAAATGATGACATCGTAAATGGATTTATTTTGTGTTTTCATATGATTTATTTAAACACAAAATTCTGGAATGTTCCTGCGTTAGGCTTGTACAAACGCGACAAAATCACTGCCGACAGTCTGTTTTCCTTTCTTTGCCTTTCGTGCAAATACCCCTGGTGTAGTGCCACTGTAGCGCTTAAATTCCTTGCTAAGATGCGCTTGATCCGCGTAGCCGAGTTCCTGGGCCAAGCTGGCAAGGTTGGATTCCGGGTAATGCCATAACCGGTTTCGTACCTCCTCAAAACGCATCAGGCCAGACACGTCTTTAACTGTATGGCCAGAAGATTGCTTAAATCTCCTTTCCAATGTACGAACCGTTGCATGAGCCGCCGCCGCTACCTCGCTTACCAAAATAGCACCCTTTGCCTCTCTCATAGCAACTCCCGCTTTGAATAAGGTATTGTCGGGGCCAATCTGAGAGCGTTCATTTAAGAAATACTGTTTTACATGGGCTATCGCATCATCTATCCCATTGGCATGAATCAATTTATTCAAAGTCAACTGAAGCCGGGCTATCGGATGTTCAAATATGCGCAGCCCATCTTTACCGGATGGCAATCCAAGCAAATCGAAAACAGTCCATGGAAAGCACCTGATACCAATGATTTCCAAGCGGTTTTGTGTATGAAAAAGAACAGGTTGATTTAGCAGTCCCATCATAAACGGTGAGGGCAATGGCTGTAAACCATCATTATAAGAAATGCCATAAAGGTTTCCAAAATAAAAAATAATTTCAGCGTAGCCATCAGGCACTACCTCGAAACTCGATTCCAGTTCTCCAGATTCTTTTCTGTTGTACCAAAAGCACTTTATGATATCTTGTAGCTCTTCAGGAGGTTCAAATTCTTGATGGTGCATGGCAAGTAGTTGTTTTATTGCTGATCTGGATGATGAAGATGGATGTCCTGTTGAGGAAATGGTATTGCTATGCCATTGGCTTTAAAAGCTGCAACGATAGCTATAATCAGATCGCTCCTTGTAGCAGACGTATCTCCAATATGTTTTGTCCAGAAATATATCCGCAGATCGATTGAACTATTGCTGAACTGCTCGAATTGTACAACAGGACCCGGATTCTTGCTGATCCGCTGATCATTGTTTAAAATCTCCGTCAGTAACTGCCTGCACTTCTCCAGATCAGCATCGTAGGCAATGCCGATCAGGATCGATATGCGTTTACGGTTTCCGCCGAGCGACCAATTGATCAGATGAGCATTAAGCAAATCGCCATTGGGCATAACTACATCGGCGCCATCCCAGGTAGAAATTACACTGCTCCTGAACCCAATAGATTTCATTTTACCACCCTGGCCGTCAACATCAACAATATCTCCAACATTAACGGGCTTTTCAAATGCAATAATGAGTCCACTTACCAGGTTGTTAACTAAAGTTTGCAGACCAAAACCTATACCCACACCTAAAGCACCCAAAACGATGGTTATCCTATCAACAGGAATCCCTGCTGCTGCTACAGCCAAAAATAACCCGATGCACAGGATCGAAATACGCACCAGTAGCAACCAGCTCCCTATCCCCTGTCTCTCATTCTTATTTTCCTTATTATCTGGAAGATGTCCATCAGATGCAAAAAAAGAAACGATCTTGGACACAATAACTGCAATCGACATAATTGCAATAAATAATACCAGATTATTGATGCTGAAGGTATAATCACCAAGAGTGCGCTCCTGGGTAAAAAAGTTTTGAAAAGGCTTAAGTAGGTAATCAAATGCCGGGAAATTACGGCCAAGTAATATCGCCCAACCTACAGCCAGTAGTATATAGAATAACAAAGGAGCCCTTTTGCCTACCCTTTCAAAGTTGAGGTAAAAAAGCTTTTTATCCTGTCCTGAATATACATTAAATGCAAGAAAGAGCCCTTCATTAATAAGCCGCACTGTCCAAAGAAAAAGAATGGCAATAACCACGTTTAAAAATCCGCCAATGAACAGTGTTTTTGCCAAATTATACCTTCCAAACAAATTTGCCAGCGTGGATATTAGTTCAAGTAAGGCCATAAAAGCGATAGACCATACAATCCATTTCTCTCTAAGCTCTTCGCGATGCCCTTTTAATATTGTAACCAGGCCAACTATTACCCCAAGTATAGAAGTAACAAGCATACCCCATCGCTCTATTCTGGAGGCCTGTAGTATCAAATTACCCAAAGCAGCAATCAGAAAAACTACAACCATAATCAACCACACACGCATCCAGTATTTGCTTATATATTTTCTAAAAATAATGCTCAGACAAATGCAGGATATTGACCAAAAAATAACGTTTAAGATAAAAGGAGGCGATACAAAAAAGAACTGAAATAAACTTATAATAATTAACATAGCAGAGAGCAATGGATACCTGAGTACCAATTGGCCATCAAAATCAGTTTTTAGCAGATTATTTTCTAAATAAATATTTTTAAGTGAGCGCAGATAAATAAAAGAAGTAGCAATAAGTAAAACAAGCAATATTAATTTACCTGTATTGTTCCCCGCATAAAATGTAAGGGTCAATAATCCTTTTGTTTTTGAAAAATAAAGTATTTCTTCAAATGGCCGGTAATTACCAGGTGACTTCCAGAGGTTTCCAAACTCCCTTTTGTAGGTCTGCCCCGCCATGTCTTTCTGATAAGATTCAATTTCTTCTAAACTGCTTTCCAATTTAAAAGCCGTCATGTTTACCTGATTAAGTAAGTTCTGAATGTTATTGCTTGCCATCTTAAGTGAGGTATCGATGGGGCTAGTTTCATATGCAATAACTTTTATCTTTTGCAAATACTTCATCAGTGTTACTGAGTCTGCCGGAAATTTAAATAATGCGGGTACACTTAATAGCGAATCAAGCTGATACCGGAAATTGTTCAATTCCTGTTGACGGGCATCTAGCTTTAGTTTTCTGGCATTTACTTTATTTAGCAGTTGCGATAATATCTTTGAGGTAGCAGTTAGATTTCGGAATGTTTGTGATGATCCTCTGTCAGTAAAAATACCATCACCAGCCACAGCAAAATCTTCTTCGATCTTTTTAAGCTCGTTTTTTGTATCCGTCGTGTCTAATTTGCCATTTACATAGATCTTTGCTTTTTGCATGGTCCGCTGTATCTCGTCAAACGTTTTGATTTGAGCAATCGTTGCTTTATCGGCATCAAACTCATCAGCACTTTTTTTCGAAGAACGTTTTGCAAAAGCCTGCATTTTAGCTACAAAATCTAATTTTGAGCTGTCCTTTACAAGGAATTTATTAATTGAATCTTTCTTTTGAGCACGTAAGGCAATGCAGCTAAATAAGCAGATACAAACCAGTAGAAAGCAGCTTAGTTTTTTAGGGAGCATCATCTGACTAAGGATTAATGTTCAATATTACGCAAAAAACCATAATTATCCTCCCTTGGAACTTTAGATGGCCTTTAAGATCCCTTTAACCCATATTCTTGCCAGCTCTTTTGATCCTTCGGCATTTGGATGCAAATAGAACGTGCCCTTTTTTCCTTGTTCAGGTTTAAACAAAGTAGTATGATTCTTTTTGAAAAAATCAAAGCCAGATTTATCACCTGCAAATATCCGTTTAGGAGCTAATTTGGTATACCTTTTAACCAGGTTATCAATTTTTGGGAAGTAACTTTCTAATCTGTTTAAACCTTCTTCTAAATAAGCTGCATTGTTTTGAGTATTAGCGCTATACCAAAGTGGATACTGAAGTACAAATTTTGCCTTTGGAAACTGATTTAATAAAATATCAATCACTTTGGAAATATTTTGATCGTATTGCTCAGCAGAGATAGGCGATCCGTTGGGCCCGAATATTGCGCTATCGTTAGTTCCCAACATAATAGAAAACAAAAGCGTGGCCGAGGTATCCTTGTTTAAAGCGTTTGCGGCTTCGATAACCTTCGGGAAGTCAGTATTAGTGGCCGGCAAAAAATCAAGGCTGGTATGTCCGCTATAGCCCATGTTTGCAATATTAACAGAGCTAAAGCGTCCTTTTGAAGTTAGGATTTGCTGAACTATAAGAGGCGTTGCCTCTAAGGATGGCTGTTTTAGTGCACCTCCCTCCGTTATACTGTCTCCTATAAAAACAATATTCAGTTTTGCTCTTTTTCCAGAGGAAAAGGAAGTTAGCAATAATACGGAAACCAGCATCAACAATCTTGGTATCAGCTTAGCCACAGGGAAACTCTTCATGATTCTTTTTTTTCATGAAGATAAACAATTGATCCAGTTTACAAACCCTAATCAGTTAAAGCAAATCAACATGCTCTTCCTCGATCAGTTTTCCAATTTCATTTACGTACGACTGATCTATCCATCCCTTTGTTTCCCAGGTAATACCCAGTTCATGGACTACAGCATGTAGAATAGCAAATTTATTTGAACCTTTAAAAACTTTATAGATGCCATCCTCTTGTGGATAGACTGTAAGCTTAACTCCATGGAGTTCGATGGCAAAGGGATCCGTGTAAACTAATTTCATTCTTATTATTTAATATCAAAGCAACAGCAATAGATCAAAATTGTTTGATGTTAACTTCTATCACTGTTTCAGCATTTTTGAGTAACGTCCTGCAATCTTCACTAAGATGCTGCAGGTGTAATTTCTTTCCTGCCAGTTTATAACGTTCAGTTAATTTATTTAGTGCTTCTATACCACTCATGTCCGCTACTCTACTTTCATTAAAATCTATGATAACTTCCTGAGGGTCTCCGGTCACGTCAAATTTCTCATTAAAAGCGGCTACAGATCCGAAAAATAAGGGGCCAAATATTTCGTAATGTTTAACCCCAAGTTCATCTATATATTTTTTTGCACGGATTCGTTTTGCGCTTTCCCATGCAAATACCAAGGCTGAAATGATAACACCTATAAGTACTGCAAGTGCCAGATTATGAAGCCAAATGGTAATTCCGGCCACAAGAATACCTATAAAGATATCCTGCCTGGGCATTTTGTTAATGATGCGGAAACTAACCCATTCAAATGTACCTATGGCAACCATAATCATTACCCCTGTTAATGCAGCCATTGGAACGCGGTCAATAATAGGTGCACCGAAAAGTATAATAATAAGTATGGTTAATGAAGCAATTATTCCAGATAATCTTGCTCTGGCACCAGCCGATAAATTAACCAGTGTTTGAGCAATCATTGGGCACCCCCCCATTCCAAAGAAAAAGCCATTAGCAATATTTGCAGTTCCTTGCGCAATACATTCTCTATTACCGTTGCCTTTTGTGGTGGTAATCTCATCAACCAAATTGAGGGTCAATAATCCTTCTGTTAAACCAACGCCTGCCATAATTAAGGCATATGGAAAAATAACCTGTAAAGTCTTAAACTCAAGGGGTATAGCAGGTATGTGAAATGGAGGGAACCCACCACTAACAGAAGCAATATCTCTTACCATTTTTGTGTCAATATTGAATCCAAGGACCAGTAAAAAAACTACTATTATAGCTATTAGAGATGGAGGGACAGCTTTAGTTATTTTTGGCAAAAGCACCACTATTGCTATGGTAAGCAGTACTAAACCACCCATAATAAATAATGGAGTACCACTGAGCCAGGCCGATTCTCCATTCACAACAGTTTTAAATTGTTGCAATTGCGCCATAAAAATGATAACCGCCAAGCCATTCACAAAACCATACATTACCGGTTGAGGCACCAGGCTAATAAATTTTCCCAGTTTAAACAGGCCAACCCCTATCTGGATAATGCCAGCCAATGCAATGGCAGCAAAAACATATTCAATTCCATTTGACTTCATTAAAGCAATAAGAACAATTGCGGTAGCGCCTGCACCACCCGAAATAAGACCCGGCCTGCCACCTAAAATTGAGGTAATCAGTCCCATAATAAAGGCGGCATATAAGCCTGATAAGGGAGGGAATCCGGCAAGGATAGCAAATGATAAAGATTCGGGCATCATTGTCATGGCAACCGTTAGGCCTGCCAGGATTTCATTTTTATAATTGACCTTTTGCGAAAAGTCAAAAAAGCGATTACGAGAAAACATATGTAAAGTTGATGCTTCGAAAGTATGAAGCAAAAGTAGAAAAAATACTTGATCTCTGCGTTAATAAGATGTATGTGTATGATTTTAATCAAATGATTAAATTATTTGATTAAATAAAATAATTACGCTTATATTTGTAGTACCTAAGGTATTACAAGATAAAGATGAGTAAGAAAACAAAGATAGAAGCCGACAGCAGCACTGAAGAAAAGATTAAAGCAGCAGCAAATATTGTTTTTACAAAAAAAGGTTACTCTGGTACTCGTACAAGGGATATTGCTGAAGAAGCCGGTATAAACCTTGCGTTGCTGAATTACTATTTCAGAAGTAAAGAGAAGTTGTTTGATATTGTAATGATGGAGAACATACAGCAGTTTTTAATGGGGATAAGAGGACTATTGAATAATGAGGCATTTAGCCTAACAGAAAAGATTTCACTGGTTGCCGAAAACTATATCAATTTATTAAGAGAGCAACCAGACATGCCATTATTCATTTTAAGTGAAATAAAAGCTAACCCCGAAAAACTGGCTACAAATATGAATGTTAAAGAGATTCTGCTTAAATCTCATTTTTATCAGCAGTTAAACGAAGCCCTAAATAGTAAAGCTAATCCCCTGCATTTTATTATAAACATTATCAGTTTAACGGTTTTCCCTTTTGTAGCCAGTCCCCTACTTAAAATTATAGGAGAATTAAAACAAGAAGATTTTGATAAAATGGTTGAAGAAAGAAAAAAAATGATTCCTGTTTGGATTGATGCGATGCTAAAAACCCATTAAAATTTTTTGTTCAGAGATTAATCAAATGATTAAAACAAATAAATAAACAGTAGAAATGAAATCTATATTTTTCACCACCATCATTTTTTTTGTGTTTTACCAAACGAATGTGCAAAGCCAGGAAAAGCTTTCAATTGAAGAATGCTACAACCTGACCCGCCAGAATTATCCATTGGTAAGGCAGTCGGAATTGATTTCAAAAACTGCAGCCTACTCTATTGAAAACGCTGCAAAAGGATATCTTCCACAATTTAATATTAGCGGACTGGCCAGTTACCAGTCTGATGTAACAAAGATTCCAATTCAAATTCCAGGAACGAATATTCCTCAACTCAGTAAAGACCAATATCGTTTAAGTGCCGAAGGAACTCAAGTCCTATTTGATGGTGGGGTTATCAGACAACAAAAAGAAGCGATTGGCATTAATGCCTCGGTTGAAACTCAGAAACTTGAGATTGAGCTATACAAATTGAAAGAACGAGTAAATCAGTTGTTCTTTGGCGTATTGTTAATAGATGCCCAACTAAAACAAAATGAATTACTTCAAAAAGATATTCAGCTTGGCGTCGATCGCGCAAAAGCTACTATAGCTAATGGAACGGCCTTTAAAAGCAGTTTGAATATCCTTAAGGCCGAATTACTCAAAGTAACCCAAAAAAGTATAGAGCAGAAATTTACACGCAAAGGATATATAGATGTGCTGAGCTTATTTATTAATAAAACACTTACAGAAGATATTGAGTTGCAAAAACCTGTACAACCTATAATGCAAGCTGAAATCCGCCGGCCAGAGCTTAGCCTTTATGAACAGCAACGCAAAAGTCTGGAGGTAAAAGAACAAGCTATAGCAGCCCGGAACCTGCCTAAATTTAATTTGTTTTTGCAGGGTGGTGTAGGCAGGCCAGCATTAAATATGTTGAACAATGCAGCCGAACCTTTTGCCATGGGTGGACTTAGAATGAGCTGGCCCCTATCTGGTTTTTATACCAGCAAAAAAGAAAAGGCAATTATAGACATCAACAGAAAAGAGATTGATCTGCAAAAGGAAAGCTTTTTATTGAACACTAATTTTGTGGTAAAACAGCAGGAATCTGAAATTGATAAGCAAACAAACCTATTGAGCTCAGATGATGAGATTATTGCGTTGCGAGCAAGTATAAAGGAAACATCGGCCGCACAATTGCAAAACGGAGTAATCAATACCAGCGATTATTTACGTGAGGTAAACGCCGAAGATCAGGCCAGACAAAGCAAAATCATGCACCAGATACAACTGCTTATGGCACAGTATAATAAACAAACTACCACTGGCAATTAATTTTTAAACAAACTAATCATGAAGAAAATAGCATTTGCAATAACTACCGCTTTGTTTTTGATGTCTTGTGGGCAAAAGGAACAAGTCTATGATGCTTCGGGCACTTTCGAAGCTGTAGAAACCATCGTATCTGCTGAGGCAACCGGAACCATTAAGACCCTGAATCTTGCAGAGGGGCAGGTACTTAAGGCAGGCGAAACGATAGGCTATATTGATACTACTCAACTATACTTAAAAAAGAAACAACTGCGAGCCCAGATTAATGTTGTACTAGGTAAAAAGCCTGATGTACCAGCTCAGATAGCCGCATACCAGGAACAACTAAAGCAAGCAAACAGAGAACAGCAAAGAATTACCAATCTTTTAAAGGCCGATGCTGCAACACCAAAACAATTGGACGACGCCAATGCTCAGATTGCAATTATTAAAAAACAGATAGCTGCTCAGAGATCTTCTCTGAATATTACCTCGACAAGTTTAAATCAAGAAACACTTCCATTGAATGTACAGATTGATCAGTTAAACGATCAACTTTTAAAGAGTAAAATTATAAACGAAACAGCAGGCACTGTACTGGTCAAATATGTTGAAGTAAATGAAATGGCTTCAATAGGCAAACCTTTGTACAAAATCAGCGATTTGTCGTCCATCATTTTAAGAGCTTACATTACTGGCAATCAGTTGCCAGCTATTAAACTTGGGCAAAAAGTTGAGGTATTGGTTGATTTAGCAGACGGAAAATATAAAACTTACGAGGGTATTATAGAATGGATTAGCGATAAAGCAGAATTCACTCCTAAAACCATACAAACCAAAGACGAGCGGGCCAATCTGGTATATGCAATTAAGGTAAAGCTAAAAAATGATGGCTATTTAAAAATAGGCATGTACGGAGAGATTATTTTATCTAAAAAAATATGAGCAGCGCCTTTGCCATCGAGGTAAACGAGCTCCGTAAAACCTACGGTAAAGAGCAGCTAGTTGCTGTCGATGATGTTTCTTTCCATGTAAATAAGGGAGAACTGTTTGGCCTTATTGGTCCTGATGGCGCAGGTAAAACCAGTATTTTCAGGATGCTGACTACCCTGCTACTTCCTGAAAAAGGAACGGCAAAGATAGACGGTTATGATGTAGTTGCCGACTATAAACAGATTAGAAAAACAATTGGTTATATGCCTGGCAGATTTTCACTCTACCCGGACCTGACCATCGAAGAAAACCTTCGCTTTTTTGCTACTGTATTTGGCACTACCATCGCTCAGAATTATCATCTGATCGAAGATATCTACGTCCAGATCCAACCCTTCAAAAACAGAAGGGCGGGGAAACTCTCAGGTGGAATGAAACAAAAACTAGCATTATGTTGTGCTCTTATCCACAAACCAACCGTATTGTTTCTGGATGAGCCAACAACTGGAGTAGATCCGGTGTCAAGAAAAGAATTTTGGGAGATGCTGAAAAGGCTTAAAGCGCAAGATATTACCATTCTGGTATCAACCCCGTATATGGACGAGGCTACTTTGTGCGACCGCATCGCCCTGATCCAGAACGGGAAAATATTATCTATCAACACCCCTCAAAATATGATTCAGCAATATCCGGAGCAACTATATGCAATCAAAGCAGATCAGATGTATGAACTGATTAAAGCACTTAGAAAATACCCTGAGGTAATGGATTGTTATGCCTTTGGCGAGTATGCCCATGTTTCCTTTAATGGTTCTTTTGAGGATAATAAGCTGAAGACCTACCTGAAAGCTGAAGGTTTAACTCAGATTGAAATTAAGCCTGTACCACCAACCATCGAAGATTATTTCATCAAATTATTGAAGAACTAGCTATGGAATATGTAATAAAAACGGATAGGCTGACCAAGCGCTTTGGAGATTTCACAGCAACAAATGAAATTACTTTTGAAGTAGAAAAGGGCGAAATATTTGGTTTTCTGGGTGCTAACGGTGCCGGTAAAACAACTGCCATGCGCATGCTATGCGGCTTATCTATACCCAGTTCTGGTACAGCCACAGTAGCAGGTTTTGATGTATATAAGCAAACAGAAGAAATTAAAAGGAATATAGGCTACATGAGTCAGAGGTTCTCTTTGTATGAAGATCTCACCGTGCAGGAAAACATCAGGTTTTTTGGAGGAATCTATGGGTTAAGCAATCGGGAAATTAAAACAAAAAGTGAAGACTTACTGGAACAGCTAGAACTTAAAAACGAAGCTAAAAAATTAGTAGCCTCCCTGCCCTTGGGCTGGAAACAGAAGCTTTCCTTTTCAGTTGCGGTTTTACACCAACCAAAAATTGTATTTCTGGACGAACCAACCGGAGGAGTTGATCCGGTAACAAGAAGACAATTCTGGGACCTGATCTACGAGGCATCTGCAAAAGGAATTACCATTTTTGTGACCACTCATTATATGGATGAAGCTGAGTATTGTAACCGCATATCTATTATGGTAGACGGAAAAATAGAAGCGCTTGATACCCCGGCTAATTTAAAAAGTCAATTTAAAGCAAGCTCAATGGACCAGGTTTTTTATCATCTGGCCAGAGGTGCAAAACGTAGCGATTAGAATAATAAGGCAATGGAACAGTTTATCAACTTTGTAAAAAAGGAATTTGCCCATGTTTGGAGGGACAAAAAGACCTTGCTAATTCTATTTGGAATGCCGGTTATCCAGATTCTTATTTTTGGATTCGCACTAACCAACGAGGTTAAAAACTCTGAGATCATTGTTATGGATCAGGCCAAAGACCAGGCCTCACAACAAATCAGCAGCAGGATAGCTGCCAGCAGGTACTTCGATATTCAAAACAGCGTGATGAACAATAAGCAAATGGAAGCGGCATTTAAAAAAGGAAAAATTAAGATGGCCATCGTTTTTCCGGCAGGATTTAATGAAGCCCTACTCCATCAGCGCAAGGCACAGATCCAGATTCTTGCCGATGCTTCTGATCCTAATACTGCCAGTATGCTTACAAATTATGTTTCTTCAATTATTCAGGACTATCAAAATTCAATTGATAAAGCAGCAGCTATACCCTACTTGATAGTTCCCGAAGTAAGGATGTTGTACAATCCGCAACTAAAGGGTGCACATAATTTTGTTCCGGGTGTGATGGCCCTGGTACTAATGCTGGTGTGTGTAATGATGACGGCTATTTCAATTGTAAAAGAAAAAGAAACAGGAACCATGGAAATTTTACTGGTTTCACCGTTTAGTCCGCTTTTGGTTATCCTTTCTAAAGCAGTACCATACCTTTTTCTATCGCTCATAAATGTAGCTTCCATCCTACTGTTGAGTGTTTATGTGCTCGATTTGCCAGTTAACGGAAGTGTGGCCCTGCTTTTTGTAGAAAGCACCTTGTTTATCATCACCTGCCTAAGCCTGGGCATATTCATCTCTGTAAAAACAGATTCCCAGCAAATGGCCATGTTAATCTCTCTGATGGGAATGTTTTTACCAACAGTGCTTTTCAGTGGTTTTATGTTTCCTATAGAAAACATGCCTTACCCATTGCAATTGATCTCTAATCTGGTTCCTGCAAAATGGTTCTATTTAATTGTGAAGTCCATTATGATCAAAGGATTAGGATTTTCGGCCATTTGGAAAGAAACGTTAATTCTGGGTGGTATTACCCTTGGTTTATTAGTAGTGAGTTTAAAAAGTTTTAAAATCAGACTGGCATGAGAACGATCCGTTTTTTACTCGAAAAAGAATTCAGACAGATATTTCGCAACAAGGCTATACTGTTACTGATCATCATAATGCCGGTTATGCAACTGATAATTCTGCCGCTTGCTGCAAATTATGAAGTAAAGAACATCAATCTTGCTGTAGTAGATCATGATCATTCCAGCTATTCCCAAAAACTGATCTCTAAAATTACCGCCTCTGGATACTTTAAACTTACCGGATATAATGCCTCTTTTAAAGAAGGAATGAAACTGATCGAAGCGGACAAGGCCGATCTGATTCTGGAAATTCCGCATGGATTTGAGCGCAACCTTGTCCGCGAAAACCACCAACAGCTATTTATTGTCGTAAATGCCATAAACGGAGTGAAGGCAAATCTTGGAGGAGCATATCTTGGGTCTATCATAAGAGACTTTAATAACGATATAAGACTGCAATTGCTGCCGGTTTCAAAGTTTAGCGGCGCTGCAGTTATCGAGATCAGCTCATCCAATCTGTTTAATCCTTTAATGAAGTACAAATTTTTTATGGTTCCCGGTATTTTGGCTATACTGGTTACCATGATTGGAGGTTTTCTATCGGCACTAAACATTGTGAAAGAAAAAGAGTTTGGTACTATTGAACAGATCAATGTAAGTCCAATAAGAAAACATCATTTTATATTGGGAAAACTCATCCCCTTTTGGGTACTTGGAAATGTGGTGTTTACGCTAGGGCTCCTAGTATCGTGGTTAATTTATGGTATTGAACCTCTCGGAAATTTGCTAGTGCTGTATCTCTTTGCATCTGTTTTCTTGCTGGCCATTTTGGGTTTCGGACTTTTGATTTCAACCTTTTGTGATACCCAGCAGCAAGCTATGTTTATCATGTTTTTTTTCATGATGATCTTTATTCTGATGGGTGGCTTATTCACCTCTATAGACAGTATGCCCGATTGGGCAAAAATAGTTTCGAGGTTCAATCCGGTTAGTTACCTGATAGAAGTAATGCGAATGGTTATCCTTAAAGGTAGTGGGTTAAGAGACATATTGCCTCAACTAGGTACTGTTGGTGTTTTTGCCATTGTACTGAATGCCTGGGCGGTATGGAACTATAAGAAAAGAAACTAAATGAATGATTAAAAAAATTGTTTAAACAAATACATGGCTGTTTTGTTCAGCTAACATGAAATCGTCATTCTTTAAATATTTTTATGAATACTCACGAATATTGGTTGTTTATACTTGCAATTCCTGTGGCCTGCATCTCATGGACGGTAACAAAGGAAGAAGTTTTTAGAGAGATAAGAGAGTACTTTGTTGAAAAATCAAAAACGGCTAGCCATATTCTGAAAAGAAAGCTGTTTTACATGCTTACCTGCGAGTATTGCTTTAGTCATTATGTTACGCTCTTTTTACTTGTTCTTACTAAGTATACGCTGCTGTATCCAGGGTTTACAGGTTATCTTATATCTGGATTCTCTATTGTTTGGGTTGCTAATATCTATATGAGCTTGTATAACCTGATCCGTGTTGACCTCAAAAAAGAAAAAATAATAGCCCAAAAAGAAGCAGACAGCGTTAAAGAATCATATGAGGTACGGGATCAAACTTGATCTGGCACAAAATATTATGGGAAATTATTTTATAAGGTTTTAAATAAAATTGTTTGATATTTGCGTCAAATTTTTTAAAAATAGAGTGTATTATTAAGCGATCTATTCCATCTTTCTAGTCCGGGATCCTGACCACGAAGTAGCTGCGAAGCAAAACAAATTCAGGATGACGACCGCCTAAAACAAAAACACCAAACAATGCAAAAACGCCCAGTAATGCAAAACATCCAATAATGCCAAATCTAATTGATGAAAATTCAGTATTCTGCCCTTTCGAGGAATCTGCAGAAATCAATGCACTTGCCGATGGACTTAGCTTTTCTTTAGAAAGTGAATTACATCCGCTTTGTCTTTTGGCGGCAAGTAAACTGCAGTTTCATCTAGCGCATCAACAAGAATGGGCACATAATTTTGGTTTGCTTACCGGTGCCGAAGGAATGGTAATTGGAAAGATGTTTGGTGTATTAATAGTTAGAACCGAGGAAGGCAAACTAGGATATTTGGCTGCGTTTTCGGGTAAACTGGCCGGCAGAAATTATCATGCTAAATTTGTGCCGCCAATATTTGATGGTTTGGAACCGGGTGGCTTTGTAAATGCAGGGATGGAAAAACTTACTCAGATTAACGAGAAAATCAGTTACCTGGAATCATTTAAAGACGAGGCTCATACCAAAGAAATCCTGCTTTTAAAAGCGCTAAGAAAAGATCATTCTAATGAATTACAAAGTCGAATCTTTGAGCAATACCATTTTTTAAACAAAGCTGGAGAATCCAAAAGCTTAATTAAAGCTTTTGAACATACCGCTTCGGGCAAACCGCCAGCAGGTGCCGGAGAATGTGCTGCACCTAAATTATTACAATATGCTTTTGCTAATGGAATGGAACCACTCGCTTTGGCAGAATTTTGGTGGGGGTTGTCTCCTAAATCGGCAAATTGGAAACACGGGCACTTTTATGCCCCATGTATCGAAAAATGTGGACCAATACTGGCCCATATGCTTAATTAATAGATACGTTGTTTATTTTTCGTTTAGCATTAAACATAATAGATTGTAAGTTCTTATCACATTTAAACAGAAAGAAAATTAAAAGTTCATTAAAAATAAAGATAGTATTGCTGAGCTCATTTATGGGCGTTCAGGCATATAGTTATGGACAAACTAAACCTTTGTCTGATTCACTTAAAATCGACACGACAGTAAAGCAATACGATATTGGCGATTTAGGTCGTAGTATTTTTAGTCCGGGTAAACCACCCAAGCCAACTCAAAATAAATCGGGCCTTACACCTATGCCAAGTATTGCCTATAATCCAAGTATTGGGGCTCAAATTGGACTTAAAGCAGTTGTAGGTAAGGTATTGGGGCAAGAACCTAATACATTAATGTCAGTAGCGGCAACATCAGCTTCCATTACAACCAAGGGCATCATTTATTTTTACCTGAGTCACAATGTTTACACGCCGGGTAACAGGTGGAACTTACAAGGAAGTTTGGTTGCTGCCAAAACAGTTACTCCTGATTTTGGATTGGGGATTGGCAAGGTATCAACTGGAACTGAAGAGGAACTGATATTGTCTAATCCTGAGCGTAAAGGCTATGCAATTCATGGGGAATATTATAATTTCCGTGAAAAAGTATATAAGCAAATTATGGATCGCCTTTTTATAGGAGCTGGTGCATCATTCGAAATCCGCAGAAAACTGGAAGATCCAAATAATCCAAATGGCTCAACGCCGTATCATATTTATAATCAGATACATGGTTTTGATAAAGATCATTACATGGCTAATGGATTTTTATTAAACTTACAGTACACCACGCGGGATAATCAGAACCGGGCCTATAAAGGAATATATGCAGACGTTGGGATTCGTGCAAATCAAAGCTGGATAGGAAGTACAAAGAATGCGGTACAGGTAACTACTGATTTTAGAAAATACTGGAGCCTTTCGGCCAGAAATCCGGAACATGTAATCGCACTCTGGAATTGGGGATCTTATCTAGTAAGTGGTACACTGCCCTATCTGGAACTTCCAGGGACTGGAAAAGATGCAAATTTTAGAAGTGGCAGAGGGTATACTATCGGTTATTTTAAAGGCACTCAGTATTGTTATTCAGAGATAGAATACCGCTTCCCTATCACAAGGAATGATTTTATAAGTGGTGTTACTTTCTTTAATATTCAAACTGCCAATGACCTATCTGGCACTAAGCTGTTTCAGCAATGGCAACCTGCTGGCGGGGCTGGTTTGCGTGTATTGTTTAATAAGGCAACACGAACCAATCTCTGTTTAGACTACGCCTTTGGTAATTTTGGTGCAAAGGGATTTTTTCTCGGTTTAAACGAGGTGTTTTAATATAGTAGCTTAGTTCTTCTCCGGCTCATCTTCCAGTGTTCCTCCGGTCATCTTCTGGATCTAGACTTGAAGCAGAATTAAGCTACTATATAAAAACTGATTCTATTTTGAAGGAGTAATCACTATCTTTTTAAATTCAATTGGGCCATGATCTCCTTGGATATAGATTGGTCCCGGTTCACCTTCATTGCTATCTAATGCGCCGCCAGTAATTCCCGGGATTTCCTGATTAGTAATCACAGTTTTTCCATTAACAACTACTGTAACCATTCTGCCTATTAAAGTAATATCAAAAGTTTGCCATGTATTAGGTCCTAATGCATTGATCTCGCTAGGTGTTAGGAATCCGTAAATGCCACTAAACAGCACACTTGATGGATGTTGGTCTTTAGGGCTATCTTCTATTTGAACCTCATGTCTGCCCCTTAAGTACACACCGCTATTGCTTCCTTTTTGGTATCTAAACTCAACATGCAATTTAAAGTCGGTAAATTTTTGATCAGAAATTAGGTTAGCACCTGATTTTGGACTGGTTAAAACACCATCTTTTACTATCCATTGGTTTTCTCCCATTGCTTTCCAACCGGCCAAATCCTTCCCGTTAAACAGGTTAATGGTTTTACCCCAAACCGGAGCAGCGGTTCTTTTTAAATATGGAGCCTTTACTCCTTTCCAATTGTATTTTTTGCCTTCGTTTGTGGTAATTGTTCCTTGAATTGTGCCTCCGGTTACTTCACCTTCAATAACAAAATCCTGACCTCCATCTTCCCATTGAGGAGGAATAGTGAAACTGAACTTACCATTGTCGAAATTTACCTTTGCTATCGGACGAGCGCTTCCACTAGGACCAACATAATAGCCTACCAATGTTTTTAAACCTGATAGTTTTACTTCTAGCCATGATGGTGCTGATTTCCCGTTTTCATCAATAGTGATATCCCAACGGCCAATTAAATCTTTAGAACTTACTTTTGTTTGAGCGCTAACAGGCATATTTTTTCCTGATGCCAAAAGAGATTCAGCAGAACCCAGCATCAACAAACAACTCATACCAAATACAAAGAGATTTTTACGCATAATTTTCTTTTAATAACATTAATACTATTTATTTTAAAGTTAGCTGAAAAACTTAAGCTTTTAAAACATCGTGATTATTCCTGTATAAACTCAAGGCTTAGCCAGAAAGCAAGAATCGGGTTGATTATGTTTGATTTTACCAATTAATTTGCCTTTAAATACTAAAATATGAGATCGATAACTGACCGAATAGCCGAAATTAACTGGCCTAAAATAAAAGTTGAACTACATGATAAAGGGTTTGTTGTGATAAAAAATATACTAACAAAGGCTGAATGTGAGAATTTGATTGAAGATTATAATGCTGATGATACTTATCGGAAAACGGTAAATATGGAACGGTACCGATTCGGTTTAGGAGAGTATAAATATTTCAGTTACCCTATGCCCGCAATTATAACTGAATTACGGGAGAACATATATCCGCAAATTGCTCCTGTGGCGAATAGCTGGATGGAAGAATTGAAGTTAAATACCCGTTTCCCTCTTGCCCATTATGAGCTTAAACAAATATGCCATGATCATGGGCAAACCAAACCAACGGTGCTGATATTAAAATATGGGGAGGGTGGATTTAATACGCTTCATCAGGATTTATATGGAGAGATTTATTTTCCAATGCAAATGGTGCTTATGCTCGATCAAGCAGACGAGGATTATAAAGGCGGTGAATTTGTGATTACGGAACAAATTCCGCGGGCGCAATCAAAGGCAAATGTATTAAAACCCGATCTTGGAGATATGGTTATTTTTACAACTAATTTTAGACCTGTAAAGGGAAACAAAGGGTATTACAGGGTAAACATGAAACATGGGGTAAGTCCGCTGCATAGTGGAAACAGACATAGTCTTGGTATCATTTTTCACGATGCGTTAAGTTAGGTGTGTTTTAAAACTAAACAAGTACTATCTTCACAAAGTTAATTAATGAGTATACCCATAAACCAAATATTTGTGATAGAACAAATTAAACAGACTTATCCAGATGCTTATTTAGCTATAGACGAAGCAACAAAGAATACCGAATTTTCAATGGCATCTGATGTATTAACTTGCTCTTTATTAAGAACATTAGCTGGTACAAAGCCTGGCGGCAGATTTTTAGAACTGGGAACCGGAACAGGCTTGTCAACCTCATGGATTCTTGACGGGATGGACAAGGAAGCTACCTTAATCTCCATTGATAATGATCCTAATTATTTATCTGTAGCATCGCGTTTTCTTGCCGAGGATAACAGGCTTGGCTTGGAATGTATTGATGGTGGTGAATGGGTTGAGCAGAATAAAGACCTGAAGTTTGATTATATCTTCGCTGATACATGGCACGGGAAATACTTAATGCTTGATGAGGTGATTAACATGTTAAATCCGGGTGCATTTTACATTATTGATGATATGTTGCCGCAGCCAAACTGGCCTGAGGGCCATCAGGAAAAAGCAATTAAGCTAATAGAAGATTTAGAAAAAAGGAATGACCTGCTTATAACCAAGCAATGCTGGGCAACAGGAATTGTTATTGCAACTAAAAAAGATAATTAATTTTAAAGATCATCAGTAAAATGGCGTTTCTCTTTTTCATTTGAGAACTTTCGTGCATTGTAATCTGCCGATTTGTTTCTGGCAATAGATAAGGTTTTCCACTCTTCATTTTTTCTCATTTTGGCTATAAAAACAATCTGGCCAATATGATAAGGATAATGAGCAAGTTGTCTGTTAATTGCTTCGGTAACAGTGTGCCCATCATTTCTGATATAGATTATCGCATTTAGGTCATCATCGTCAAGCTGATTAATGGCATTTAGCAGGCAATCCCACCCTTTATTCCAAAGCTTTATTAATTCTTCCTTGCTTGTTATTTTAGACTCAAATTCATTATCCCTGTTTCGCCATGGCTTTTCTCCATCTGAAGTTAAAAAGTCTGTGAATCGGGATAACATATTTCCTGACAGGTGATTAACTATGGTTGAAATGCTATTGCTTTCTTCATTGCATTGCCAGAACAGGTCTTGCTCTTGCAGTTGCTCCATTGCTTTCTCTCCGAGTTGCTTATAGTAAAGAAATTGTTTCTTTACACTTTCCAGATAATTGTCCATTCTTTTTAAGTTCTCTTCTTAGTTGCTAAACAGCTTATTAAGATCAGCATATGGTTTTGCATCATCAGCAAAGCTGAATGTTCCTTTTTGAAGTATTTCTTCAACTGCTTTAAAAAAACCACCGTAGGCAGCTCTAACTAAAGAAGAGCCCATACTTACACGTTTTACACCCATATCTTCCAGCATATTAAGCGAAAAATTGTCTCCGGCCAATCCCATAATTACATTTACAGGCTTAGGAGAAACTGCTTTTACAACTGTTTCTATTTCTTCTTTAGTTTTTAAACCTGGTGCAAACAAAACATCGGCACCTGCATCTGCATAGGCAACAAGCCTTTTAATGGTATCTTTAAGATCAGGGCGCCCGTGTATCAGGTTCTCTGCCCTGGCTGTTAGTGTGAAAGGATAAGGTTGGCTGCGTGCAGCTTCAACTGCGGCTTTTATACGATCAACAGAAAGTTCAAAAGGATAAATGGGGTCGTTAGGATCCCCGGTGGCATCTTCAATAGAACCTCCAGACAATCCGGTATTTGCAGCAAGTCTGATGGTTTGTGCACACTTTAAAGGATCGTCGCCAAATCCATTCTCTAAGTCGGCGGATACAGGCAAATCTGTTACATTAATAATACTTTGTACGTTCTGTAAAGTTTGCTCGCGAGTAATAGCGGCATGGCCATCTGGCTTTGCAAGCGAATAAGCAAGACCAGCACTTGTTGTTGCAAGTGCTTTAAATCCTAACGTTTCTAATATTCTTGCCGATCCTGCATCCCATGGATTGGGAATTACAAATATACCGGCTCGTTGATGTAAGGCTCTAAACTCTTCAGCTCTGCATTGAAATGAATTTTCTGTTCTCATACTGGTACTGTAAAATGCTCGTGCATAAATTTAATTATTTTATATCACGAAAACCAAACCTGTCTTGATTTGCGTAAGTGTTATCAAATCAAAATCTAAAATGAAAAGAGTAATTCAATCTGTATTTGCCATAATAGTTATGGCATTTTCGACACAAGTTTATGCGCAAAAAAATCCAATGGTTGGCGGTGCGGATATGTATTCGACTAAAGATATTGTTGACAATGCGGTTAATTCAAAAGACCACACCACACTGGTAGCTGCGGTTAAAGCAGCAGGATTGGTAGAAACATTAAAAAGTGCAGGGCCCTTTACCGTATTTGCGCCAACAAATGCAGCTTTTGATAAATTACCAGCAGGAACAGTTGAAACGCTGGTAAAACCTGAAAGCAAAGATGTGTTAACCAGGATATTAACTTATCATGTGGTTGCTGGTAAAATGGATTCTAAAGCAATAGCAAAAGCCATTAAGGATGGTAATGGTAAAGCTGAACTGACTACCGTTCAGGGAGGCAAGTTGTGGGCCTGGATGGATGGCAAGAAATTAGTTCTTAAAGACGAAAAAGGTGGAATGAGTACTGTTACTATTGCAGATGTTTATCAGAAAAATGGAGTTATCCATGTTGTTGATACGGTATTAATGCCGAATTAAGATATATCAGTTTAACTTCGACGAGAAAAACGCCCATACTAGCATGTGAGGCGTTTTTTTATTGTCAGACTGCGCATTGCATATGATAATAAGTACCTCCCATAAATTGCCTTTCGTCCGCGATCTTAAAGCCTAAATTTGTATAGAGTCTTTCGGCATTAGGATTATCCTTACTCACCAATAGCCCTGCTTTAGTGTGTTTTGAGTTAGTCAGCTGCCCTACCATAGCGTTGATTAACTTTTTGCCAATACCTTGCCCCTGTTTGTTTGCGGCAACACTAATACAGTCGATATAGAACTCACCCGGTTGTGTTTCATCTTCAGGGATATCCTTAAAGTTATATGATGATGCAATATAATTCAGGAAAGGTGACCTGAGCAGGTTGAGGTCTGCCCCATCGTAGCCACTAATAGCTCCACAGATACCCGATTCATCTTCATATACAAGCATATTTTCGTAGCTGTACTGATTGCCACGCAAGCCCGCAAAATGCTCAAATAGAGGTATAGCCTTTAAAGGATCCGATTGGCCAACAAACTTTGATGCCGGATCTTCCATTGCATGAATAATTAATCTTGCTATTTGAGGTGCATCTGTGGCTAAAGCTTGTCTTATCATTTCATAAAATTAAATATTTTTTTGTGCTAAATTCTAGTAAGAGCATCTATATTTGGTAGCATTGTTTTTAAGCTAAACAGAATAAACCAAACACAGAAATGAATAATAAAATAATTGCAGGTTCCTTGGTTATTGCATTTTGGCTAAGTACATTTTCAGGAATTGCTCAGGTAAATTTCAATGATAAACCTGAACTGGCGGCTACTCCTCCTATGGGATGGATGACATGGAACTACTTCGCAGATAAGATAAATGAAAAAGATATTAAGGAAATGGCCAATGCAATGGTAAGTTCAGGAATGGTGAAAGCAGGCTACAATTACCTGATGATAGACGATGGATGGCAAGGCGGCAGAGATAACCGTAATCAAATTATTGCCGACCCCTTGAAATTCCCATCTGGTGTAAAGTCACTGGCTGATTATGTGCATGAAAAAGGAATTAAATTGGGTATTTATTCTGATGCGGCGCAGTTAACCTGCGCGGGTTATACAGCGAGTTTGAATTTTGAGGAGCAGGATGCTAAAACATTTGCTTCGTGGGGTATTGATTACCTTAAATATGATTATTGTGATGCGCCTGCAGATTCTGCAACTGCTGTTGTAAGGTATAAAAAAATGGCTGATGCATTAAGGAATAGCGGTAGGGAAATTGCGCTAGGTATTTGCGAATGGGGTAATAGAAAACCATGGCTTTGGGCAAAAAATGCCGGAGGGCAATTATGGCGTACTACTGCCGATGTGCGTGATAAATGGGCTGCATTAAAACCATGGAAAGATCCTAATGATTTACATAGTATAGGTGCCGGGATAATGGATATTGTTGATGTAAATGCTGATCTGGCTCAATATGCTGGTCCGGGTGGATGGAATGATTTTGATATGCTTGTAATAGGCTTAAATGGTAAAAAAGGACCCTCGGGCGACTTAGGTGGTAAAGGTTGCTCAGAGACTGAATATCAAAGTCAAATGAGTTTGTGGAGTATAATGACCGCTCCTTTGGTAGCTACTAATGATTTACGTATTATGAGTGAGGCAACTAAAAGAATTTTGCTGAATGAAGACGTTATTGCTATAAATCAGGATGCGCTTGGTAAACAAGCAGAACGTAAGATTAATAAAGGCAATTGGAATGTTTTTGTGAAGCCGCTTAAAAATGGTGATTATGCTATTGCTATTTTGAATCGCGGAGCATCTGCTGAGTCCCTTAGTTTGAATTGGAAGGATTTAGGGTTGGATGGTTCTTATAAAATCAATGATCTATGGTTGCATAAGGCTGTGGGTAATGGCAAAAAATGGAGTGGCAGGGTATTGAGTCATGAAACTAAGTTGTTTAGGCTGAGTAGTACTGATAAATAAAACAAACAAGGCCGATATCATTATCGGCCTTGTTTGTACTCCGGTCATCCTGAAATAAATTCAAGATGACGACTGCTTTAGTTACCAATTCCTATAACTTTATAAGTGATGTTATCGCCGTCCACTATTTTCTCGTAATAAACACCTTCTTCAGAAACGTAATATTGTGCTCCTTTGATCATCACATCTCTTGTACCTTCTGGCAACTGATTTACAACATCTCCTACCTGAGGTAAGTTGCTGGTGTCGTCTGTAACAGCACCATTGTCGGTATCTAATACACCATCTTTACCTGCCACCACATAAACAGTTTTACCATCAGCATCCACAGTTGTGCTGTAATAAACCCCTTTATATTCGTAATAGGTTTGGCCATTAATAGTGATCTGTTTTGCTTCAGAAGGAATGCTTGGTACCTGAGCACCTACCGGAGGCACAACTACTTTATATCCCTCGTCGTACTGTCTGTAAAAGAATCCTCCTGAATAGTAGAATTGATCTGCACCAAAATAGAATGGGTAATAACCATAAGGCAATACGCTTAAACTGATGCCTAAAAATGGTCTATAGTAATTATAATAGTATCCGTAGTAAGGTCTGCGATAAGAATAACCTGGTCTGTAGTGGTAACCTGGTCTGTAACCATAGCCTGGCCTGTTGCCATAGCCAGGCCTGTAGCCATAACCAGGTCTATTGGCCGGACGACTTGGTCTGTAATCAGGACGCGATCCACTGCCTATTGATGGCCTTGACGGTCTTGTGCCGCCAGATATATTTCCTTGAGACGGTCTTGATGGTCTGCTTCCCCCACCCGCTGATACATGACTACCACCACCACCACTGCCACGAGAAGATCTTTGTGCTAAAACGTTGTTAGTTGTTAATCCACTGATCAGGATTATAGACCCAGCTATAATTAATGATTTGAAATTCAAGGTTTTCATAATATATTATATCTATATATAACCATAAGACATAATATAAACGAAAAGGATTATTTCTTATTAATCAATTGCTTTAAACTGACAAATTAATGATAATCCAATTCGTTTTCTCCCCCCTCTAATTAAAATTCGCCTTCGATCTCCCATCCTTTTCGGTATTTCCTTCTGATGTATTTATTAGCTTCAGGATAGTTTGGAAACTTCATGTTCTCAGCATCCCATTGCAGCAACTGATCGGGTACACGAATAGCAACGGTACCCAGTAATATAGCCTCGGTCATGGGACCCGACTGTGCAAAATGCGATTCCGTTTTTTCTCCACCCAGGGAGGCATTTACAAAATGGTGATAGTGGTTCCGGCCTTCGATTTTACGCACCTCTTTGTCCTTAAATTTATCTTCCGGCAGCAATATCGGCTTTTCTCCGCCATGCGGGATCAGCAAAGCGCCATCGGTACCGACCAGCAGGGCACATTCTTCGGGATATTTGCCGGCAGTATATAATTTACGGACGTCCTCTGGCGGAAACATCTCACCGTCAAACCATTCAAGGGTCAGCTTTTCAGATTCAGTAAAGGAATTTCCGGGAAAAACCCAGGTGATGTGATCGGCCCATGGCCAGTTCTCTTTTCTTTTGTCAGGCGAATTTTTCCAGCCCTGATGAACTTCCGCCTGTACAGATACCGGGGCTTTTAGTCCTAGCCCCTTCCAGACTGCATCAAAGATATGGCACCCAATATCTCCTGACCATCCTGTTCCGAAATCTTGCCATGACCTCCATTTGGCCTGGTGATAAATGCCCGGGGCGTAAGGTCTTACCGGTCCCGTACCCAGCCAGAGGTCCCAGCTTAAGTTTGCGGGCGGGTTTTGTGCAGGCTGAGGTTCTACCATCCTGAATTCTACTGCACCAGATCTGTTTGAGCATAAATAAGCATGTTTGATCTTGCCAATTGCTCCATCTTTGATCAGCTGCACTGCAGTACGGTCACATGCTGATGAAGCGATCTGGGTACCCAGTTGAGTGGTTACTCCTGCTTTGATAGCAGCTTTAGTAAGAGATCTTACTTCAGCCACATCATGGCAAAGTGGTTTTTGGCAATAAACATGTTTGCCTGCCTTGATCGCTTTGTAGGCAATAGAGAAGTGCATGTGATCTGGCACCGAGACATTTACGGAGTCAATGTTTTTTCCTTCCTTCTTTAACAATTCCCGCCAGTCTGCATAGGTCCTGACTCCCGGAATACCTTCAGCTGCCTTTTTTAGGATATCAGCATCAACATCACAAATGGCTACGATCTCTACATCTGGGTGCGACTTAAAATTTGACAGATCATAGCCACCCATCCCACCTACGCCGATACAGGCATGCCTGAGCTTGCCAGCCGGAGCTTTTGCCGAAGCGGTAAAAGCATTCAGTAAAAATGATGGCACTATGGCTACGGCAGCAGCAGACATCAAGAAATTTCTACGGGAAACCTGTGGTTTTTGTTCATTTGTGTCCATAAGAGGTATATTTGGTTTAAGCTACTGTCTGGTTACTAGTAGCTTAATAACAAATATAAAAGAAAAACTCACACTTGTATACACAAGTTGAAAAAGAATTTTTTGCTATCTTTATTTCCTCTATGATACATCAAAATCTCCTTTTAATTCTTGCGTTATTTTTTGCCATGGCGTTACTTTACCTGTTAAGTCAACGCTGGAAAATTTCTTATCCTATTTTCCTGGTAATAGGAGGTTTAGCAATTAGTTTTATTCCCGGGGTACCATCAATAAGTGTACATCCAGATATTGTATTTCTTATTTTTCTTCCACCACTTTTATTTGAGGCCGCGTGGTATACTTCCTGGAATGATTTCTGGAAATGGAAAAGATCAATCTTTTTGTTGGGTTTTGGATTGGTGTTAATTACCTCGTTGGCCATTGCTTACTTTTCTGTAAATATTATACCGGGATTTACACTTGCATTTGGTTTCCTGCTTGGAGGAATTATTTCTCCTCCTGATGCCGTTGCTGCAACTTCTGTATTGAAAGGTTTAAATATGCCCAAGAGAGGCTTAACCATTTTAGAGGGCGAAAGTTTGGTTAACGATGCCGCTTCTTTAACTGTATTCCGGTTTGCAATTGCTGCTATTCTTACAGGGCAATTTGTTTTGCAGGAGGCAGTGACTGACTTTTTTGTGTTAGCACTTATGGGGGTAGTTGTGGGGCTTTTTATTGCTCATATTTTGTATTTTGTATTGAGGTATTGGGCTAAATCGTCGAGCATTACTACCCCTATCACATTAATTGCTCCGTATCTGATGTATATTGTTGCAGAAGAGTTTCATTGGTCTGGTGTTTTAGCAGTAGTAAGCGGCGGTTTGTTTCTTTCATTCCGCTCCAACGATTTCCTTAATTATCATACACGTTTACAGGCCAAAGAAGTATGGGCTACAGCAGGCTTTTTATTAAATGGTTTTGTCTTTATTTTGATTGGGCTGGAATTACCTGTTATTGTTGAAGGTTTGGAAGATTATTCTATGGAAGAGGCCATTAAATATGGACTTCTCATTAGCGCCATAGTAATTGTTGTTAGAATCATTCTGGTATATGTGGCTGGATTTATCCCGAGATTTATAAGTGCAAAAATCAGAAAGAAAGAAAAGAGTCCGGGTTTAAAGCTGCCTTTTATCATTGGATGGGCTGGAATGCGTGGCGTTGTCTCTCTTGCATCAGCACTCGCAATTCCCTTAACTTTAGATACGGGCGAAGCTTTCCCTCATCGCAATATGATTCTGTTTATCACATTTATTGTAATACTTGTTACGTTAATTTTTCAGGGATTAACATTGCCTTTGTTCCTGAAGTGGCTAAAGATTGAAGAGATAGATGAGGGGGTACCAGAAGAAGATCAGATTGAATCAATACGTTTGCAACTTGCCAGGGAGTGCGTTGAGCATCTTGATGAAAAATATAGTAATGAGATGAGCCAGTTTGAAACAATTGCCAGAATTAAAGAGCAGTTGGAACGGAGCATCAGGGCAACTGAGCGTACATTGCTTGAGCAAACGCAAAAGGAAGAAGTTGGCTCAGTGAGGAAACTCTATAGAAAGATCATGCTTGAGTTGGTTACACTAAGGAGAGCTGGCCTTAAAAGACTCAAAGCTACTAAGCAATATGATCATGAAGTGCTGCGCGATATGGAGGATAACCTTGATCTTGAAGAGGCAAGGTTAAACAAACACTAGTTGAGTTGTATTATTCTTCTATAACTATGTGAGATTTATCCACTCCAAGATTTTTAAGATTATCGACCATTGCTGCGGTAAATGCACCTGGCCCACATATGTAATACCACTTTTCTCGATTACCAATGTATTTTTTTAGAAGATTCTGGTCAATTATCCCACTTTGTGTTTTCGGGTCTAACGGATCTTTTAATACATCAATATAATTGTCCCCAAGCAAATATTTTAACTCGGTTTTGTGTATGATATCGCTCTCATTATGGTTGGCAAATAATAGTTTGTTTCCCTGCAGTGAGCCATCAAGTTTAAGTTGTCTGAGTATTGCTAAAAATGGAGTGATACCTGCGCCACCTGCAATAAATACACCTGAACCTTTGTAATTTATGGTTCCAAATACATCATGGATGATTAATTCATCTGTTGGATTTAGAGAAGAGAGTTTGTTTGTTAAACCATCATGGTCTTTATAAATCTTGATGGTGAACTCAAGGTATTCTGCCTGGTTAAGAGAGGTAAAAGTAAATGGACCAACCATAGATTTTAGTGCTGGTTTGTTAATAGCTACATCGGTAGCCTGACCGGGCATAAAAGTATAATTGGCTGGTTTTTCGACGGTAAACCGCTTTACATTATGCGTGACGTTTTCAACGCTCAATATTTTAACAATGTGTTGATTTGTGTTAACAGGCTCTTCCATAGCTACGGTTGTTTACTTGTGTTGGAGATGCGTCAACTTTAAAGCATCTAAAATTATGCTGTTTTATGATCAAGATAAAAAGAATTTGAGATCATTTTGCATTAAATCCTTTAATTATTAAGGCATATAAATACGCAAAAAGCATATATATTTGGGCTCAAATTTTAGAAATACATTTTTATGGCAAAGGCATCCGAAATTAAAGTGGGAAATATTTTACGTTTCAATAACGAACTGGTAACAGTTATAGAGTTCTTACACCGTACACCTGGCAAAGGTGGCGCTTTTTACTTAGGTAAATTTCGTAATATTAAAACTGGAAGAATTGTTGAAGCACGTTTAGGAACTGATGAGCAGGTTGAAATTTGTCGTGTTGAGACTAATGATTTCCAATATTTATATGAAGAGGGAGATTATTTTGTGGTAATGGATAATGTTAGTTTTGAACAGTTTAATGTACCTAAGTCACTATTCGGACCATCGGCAAAGTTTATTAAGGAAGGAATGGATGTAATTGTTTCTTTTGAAAGTGAAGAGCCAATAATGGCTCAGGCTCCAAACTTTGTAGAACTGGAAATTACATATGCTGAGCCAGCCGTTAAAGGCGATACCTCTTCTGGAGCCTTGAAGTATGCTACTACTGAAAATGGAGTAGAGCTGAAGGTGCCTCTGTTTGTGAACCAAGGTGATAAGATAAAGGTGGATACACGCACCGGAGAATACGTTGAACGCGTAAAATAAGATTCAAAAGTTTTTCATTACAAGCGGCTTACAATGGCCTCATTCGATATTCGATTTAACGCAGAGATGTGCTGATCGAATATCGATTTTACTAATTTCCGCTCAAAAAACCATTCAAATACTCATAACCTGTATTTGATAACTAAGGTGCTCCATTCACATGTTTTTCTGGAAATAATAGCGATCTATATTCTAATTTTAGAGCATAATCTAATCGCCTATTTGCTATGAAAAATCTAAAATCCAAGAACAACAGGAAACCGTCTGACCCTGATCTTATTTAAGTACGCCTTAAATTGACATTGTCATCTTTGTTACCCTAAATTTTATCTGCCAACACGGATTACTCCGTATGCCTTTGCAGGTAGTATTTAATAGATAATTAATTGATTTCTCTACTAAACGAAGCTGATATGAAAGATCCTAAAACATCATCATACTTTGATTTTTTAAAACACTCGCGAAATAGGCTTGGTGTGCAATTTTCAGAAGCAGAAAGGATACTTCTGCACTTTGATAGTGAATCATTGAATAATAATTTTTTTCCTTCAATTTATTATGTAAGTGATTATATCGAAAACTCCAACTGTTTCAGACCATCTCGTACAAGCCATTTTTTAGGATATTCTTATGAATTTTTATTAAAGGCGGACTTTCTATTCCTAAATAGAATCAGAAACCGGGAGGATATGAAAATTTTTGATGAGCAAATATTCCCAGATCAAATGGCTTTTCTAGCCAATCGTAAGCAGGAAAAAGATGTGAAATATACTTTCACTACAAACTTTCGAATAAAAAATGGCGATGACTCATGGTCATCAGTAGTACAGTGTACGCACTATCTTTTTAATGAGTATTATAGAATGCCGATAGCTTCTGTTAATTCACTTACTGACCTAACCTATTTTAAAAATGATTCGAAAATTAATCATTTAATAGAAAGGCACGAGGCTGGTGGTGAGAAATCAGTGATTGAGAACAAGTCTTATTTCCTGCAGAAAACAGAAGATATACTTAGTAAACGGGAAATTGATGTTTTGAAATTAGCAAGTCAGGGAATGGGAAGTAAAGAGATTGCAGACCAGCTTCATATCAGTATCAATACCATTAATAATCACAGGAGAAATATGCTCATGAGGTCAAAATGTAAAAACTTCCTGCAGCTTGTAGATATCGCGGTTAAAAACGGCGTGCTTTAAGTTAAAATAAGCTCTAGTTATCTATTAAATATTGCAGCAAGTAATCTGATGTGTGTTTTATATTTAGATCATAATCCTTTGCCATAACTGTTAAGGCCGTAATGGGTAAGGAAATTAATCCATTGGGGATATTCATCTGTTCCTTGCTCCAATATTTTTTGTACAATTCCAATGCGCTTAATAGTGTCTCATTGAAATCTTTCTCATCGTTCATGAAAATTGGAGTAAACATATCTATCACAGGGCCATCAATAAACAAAGCGTATTCATATGTTGGCTCTGGCATTTTATCTTTTTTTATTTCATTTGCTGCGGCCAAAAGATTTTGTCCGTGAGGTTCTCCTTTAACGAATAAGCGTTGTAGAAATTTGGCAAATAATAGACTATAGGCCCCTCCTTTGGTTCTTTTCTTTTGATTAACAAAATCTAAATCAATAGCACAAAATGCATGTACAATTTGCATTTTTCGTCGGGCCAGGGCGGCCATATAGCCTGTTATCCAGTTTTGCTCAGAAACGGAATAATCTACATCCTCAGGTAAAATCTGGTGCTTAGTCCCTGTTAAATTAATTTCAATTGACTTACCTATGTTTGTGGCGATTTGATATTTCGCTAATGATGCATCTATAAATAGATCCAAGTAAAATAGCTGCTTATCAACTGGGTATTGTAAGGAAGCAGAATAGCAAAGGTTTTCGAGAGATAACCTTTCAAGTCCCCTTATAACCAAGTGGTTATTACTTAGTTCCTTAAGGTATAAATTGATGTTCTTGTCGTTGAGTATTACATTGTTTTCAACAATTTCCTTATTAAACGAATGTCTTGTTATGTGCATGATTTAATAACTATTTAATATCAAATTTTTTAATTTCAATCGGAGCAAGATTGCCGTTAGCATCGATTTTTTGTGATACCTTATAATAATCCAGTTTACCCTGATCAAGTGCAGTTTCAATTTTTGCTGCAATTTCAGCATCCTTGCCTCCCCTTGCCTTCATTTCTTTTATTGTCTCTTCTAAATAAGGTCTTGTGCCCTGTTCAGCAATTTCGCCGCTGCTCACCTTTTTGCTTCCTACATCAGAGCTTCCCCCCTTTGCCTCGACCACGGATACCCTATCAACAACCTCAACCTTGCCGGTAGCTTCATCTATATAGACAGACTCACTATAAACTTTATCTAAGGTACGACTTCCTTTACCAGTATAATCAGGATCAAGACCGAATTTTTCCTTCATTGCTAAATCAGCGGCCTCTTCTCCTAATTTCTCACTCTTGTCTATTACTTTTTTATTTGCCTTATTATATTCTTCTGATCCTTTAGGATGTTTGTCTCTTTCAATTATTTCATCTGCTCTTTCTTTCTGTGTTTGTTTTAGTTTTTTGGCTTCATCAGTGGTCATCCCACTTGTATCTATTTTTTCTACCTTATCTTTTGGTTTTGTAGATGTGGGATCCTGCTCATACTTGGCTTCAACATCTATTTTTCTTGGAGTCTTCCCATCAAAATCTTTAAACGTTTTCGACTCTGGATCATATACGCGCTGATTGCCTTCTGTTGCTCCATTTTTCACGTAGGTAGGCTCGCCCTCACCGTTAAGACGCCAGTGGTAACCAGGTTCCGCATCTGGTAACCCCATGTCCCGTGCTTTTTTTCCGCCTGCGCTGAAGCTGTCATATTCTAGCTTCTTGATTTTCTTATCGAATGCCTCCAGATCTCGCATCACCGCCGGATCCTCTGGTGTTTTAGCCATTCTTTTTCTTATCGCCTTTAATTCTTCTGCCAGTTGTGGATTTTCCTTCAGCATCTCACTGTGACTGATCTCATAAACTTTGCAATTAGAACATTCTACTATATGACCTTCTTTATCGGCTTTTAAAGCGTGACCGTCTTCTGTTTCCCCTTTAGATACAACACCTTCATCATTTTGAGCTTTTTTGGCAAAGTCTTCTCCTTTCTGTTGATCAGGCGTTTTAGCTTCTGGCTCAGCAATTGGTTCAGCTTCCGATTTTACTTTTGGTTCTGGCTCAGCAATTGGCTCAGGCTCAGTTTTTACCTTTGGTTCTGGTTCAACCTTAGTTTCTGGAACTTTGGTTTCCGCTTCTGGTTTTATTGGGGTATCAACCTCAGATGCGGTTGGCTCTGTATTTGTTTTTGCATTTTCGGTGGCTTTTTCTTTAGGAGCACCGGGTTTTTCTTCCCCTCCTAATCCAACTTTCTCTTTAAGACCACCGATTTTTTCTTTCATTCCGGCCCTGCCTTCATTAAATCCTTCGCTGGCTTTGGCAAGTCCCTGTCCAAATTTGCTGTCTTTTAAAGCTCCGGCTGCCCCTTTAAATCCTTCCGCTACCTCAGGCAACAATTTGCCTATAACAGTACCTAGTTTTTTGATTCCAGCCAGCAAGCCCTGTGCAATTTTGCCGCCTATTGCACCCAGTAATAGAAGAGCTACCATTACACCAAGGGTTAAACCACTATTGGCAATGCGCTGATAGGCATATAATATTCTATCCCGACCAGTTTTAACTTGTCCACTTGCATATTGCCTTGGTCCATCTTCTGCTTTTGCGGCATCGGCATGTACCTCTCCTGCTGTTTTTTCTTTTGCAGGTGCAGGTGGTGGCGGTGTAGATTCTACTCCATCGTCCTCGGTTACAGAAAGATCATAAACAGATTTGGCAATTACGGCTGTTTCGGTAACAATCATTGATGCCATGATTCCTTCCCCTATAGCTATTCCAACTTCAAAACCAGCCCCTGCGCCAGGAATTGCACCGGCACCTACTCCAAAAATACCGCCCAGAATTGCACCGACCACTGTACCTCCAATAACTATCCAGCCGGCAAAAGCACCGATGGTCATGTTCAATGCCTGCATCCACTCGAGGCCACCATCAATCACTTTACTAAACTCACCATCCCAAAGGTCGTTCCACATCTGAGGAATTAATCTCCAGAGTTTAGGGGCGTCATCATATAATGGACTTTTGTCTGCAAATGGGTTAATTAAGAACCAAATCATCTTTTTGGCCTCTTCCCACCAGTTGCCTATTAAGTGGTTGATGTTTGGGGTAAGATATTTCATTATCCCGGTAATGTGTTTGGCGGTTGCCAAACCAAATAATGCCAAAGCTTTTTTGACTTCACTTTCGGTACTACCGGGTATGTCTTTAATGTAAGGCTCTAGAAACTCTTTTGCTTTTTCTTCTAATATTTCGGGATGATCCCAGATTAGAAGAAATCCATCAATCATGACTTTAAATAATTTGTATTGCCTTTCAATATCATTCAGAAAGGCCATTACCTTAAGGAAACCGACAACAATAACTTCGATAACAGAAAGTGCTACAGTAAGGGCTTTTTGTACAAAGGCCAGGGCAGTATCAACGAATTCAGCAAATGCATCTATTATATCTGATACTATCTGTTTAAACCGCTCAAAAGCTTTATTTGTTGCGGTGACTGCAGTATCCACAGCAGCATCAATTTTAGTGTTAATTGCATCGCGTATGGTAGGAAAAGCTGCAAAAGCGATATCAACAAAACCCTTTAATATAACACCAAAGCCTTTTATCAAACCAACGACTGCTTTGCGAGCCAACTCTAAAGCAGCCATGGCAAGTTTTTTGGCCTGTTCAAAAACCCATTTAAGTGCAGCCCTAAGCTTATCGAAAATAAAGTTTACAGCTCTTTTTAAACCGTCTATAAGTGCAGAAGCAGCATCAGCCAACCAACCAAAGAAACCTCCACTCTCTTCTTCCGATTTTTTCTTTTTATCTTCTGCCTCTTGCTTAGCTGCCGCGGTTTTTTCTGCAGCTTCTTTATTGGCGTCATCATAATGTTTTTTGGCTTCGGTATTCCCTTTTTCAGTTTCCTTGCCAATTTTACCAATATGCTCTATCGCGCTATTTGTAGCTTTTGTTTTGAAATCGGTTTCTGTGGCATCCAGTTGTTTTTGCCAATCAATTCTGGATTCTGCAACCTGTTTCTGTGCGTTTTGTTGGGCTTTGTTTTGCGATGTTTTCGATTTAATCGTTTCATCACTAATTTGTTCATCCGTTTTTTGTTTCTCAACAATCAATTTTTGTTGATAAGCGGCTTCATCCTGTTGATATTTTTGCGATTGCTCTCCTATTTTTAGTGAGGCCTGGCCTGCAAGTGATGCATCAAGCCTTGCTGCGATCTCTGGTGATAGGTTTGATCCGGTGCCTAATGTTGTAGAATTCACACCTTGTGTTTTTTTGAATCGATGCTTACTTTTTATTTTTTCTTTTCCAGGTTTTTGTATTACATCATTTTCGCCAAAATCATTTTGAATTTCTTTCTGAGCATTGTTCTTTGCTATTAATAGATCTGCTGTTTGTTCTTCCTGTTCTTCAGATAGATTATTTATGCTGGCTTCACCTGTTAAAGTAAGTTCAGGGGCAGCGCCTAATTCATCCGGCAAATTGCTGGTATCTAAATTAATGTTACCCAGTTCATTTTGAGCTGCTCCTGTTATGTTTTCAGATCCCTCGCTATTTCCAAATCGTGATAAAAGTCCTGAAGGAACAAATCTTGCTTGTGGAGGAATAGCAACTTCCTCTACAACCGGTGGCTGCCAATCGCCTTTGCCTTCAAATTTATTTTTAACTGTTGCGCTGGCCTTTGAGGCAATGTGTTTTGCCTTTGCTTTATTATTTTCGCCATAAGCACTGCCTGTACTTTCTGCAACGGTAGGCACAAGTTCTAAAGCTTTGTCTTTTTGCATCTGCATACTTTGAGATGAGATGCCTTTTGCCTGATTTAATGTTTCTGGTAACTGGGTAGCCGGAGTTGATTGTAGGATAACCAACACATCGCCAGGATTATCCGTTGCTGTTATAGTTGGTTTTTCTTTTGCTAAGCTTTCTGCTGCAACACCTTTTGCGCCAGCTGTTTTAGGAGTATCATTTCCTATTGGTGAAGTTGCCGGTTTTTCTGCTGTTTTAGATGTTGAAGTGGCAGCCTTACTAATACTGGATCCACCTTTGGATGACTCATCCGGCGGAAGAGTTTGAGAACCCTGATTATTAGCCGTTCCTGAAATATCCTTTTTATAAGTTTCATTTTTCTGCGGCTCAATCTCTCCGGTTTGTGTGGCTTTGGCGGCAGGATCAAAGGTTGTGTCTTGTTTCCTTTGCACAGCCTTATCTGTAACAGGGGCAGTTTGCTGTAGAACATGTGTAAGTTCGTGTGCAAGTAATCGTTTACCATCATCGGTTTCCGGGCGGTATTTTCCCTCGTTGAAATAGATGTCGTTTCCGGTGGTAAAAGCCTGGGCATTAAGTTCCCTGTTCATTTGTACCGATTCTTGCCCCGAATGTATTTTTACTGAACCAAAATCTGCACCAATCCTGTTTTCCATAAAGGATTTAGTTTGGTTATCCATAGCGGACCCATTACCCCTGCTATTTTCTATTGAGGAAGTTAGATGATCACTAACTTTAAACTCACCATTACTTTTTGTTTGAACAAAGGGAGTAATATTTGTAGAAAGAGGTTTTTTATGGATGGTTTCCTCTTCCTCACATGCGGCACATTTAAGTTGGACAAAGTTTGCACTGCTGGAACGCATAACTTTATCAGCAACAGCATCTGCCTCTTTTTCAAACGGATCATCAGGACCACCAACATTCAATTTTGTTTGCAAAAAGAACGAGGCTTCGCCATCGGCCTGCAAGAGTTCATTTTGTTGCAGACTCTCCTGTCTGGCAGACGCAGCAGGTGCAATAATAGGTTCGGAAACAGAATCTTGTTTCACTTTAATTTAAATTGATGTAATATGGAGTTATGGATACTGAGCCAGGAAATAAGCGTAGATATTAGGGCGAAGCGCTTTTAAAGTAGCTGGCTGATTAATGTACATAGAAAATGCTTCGGCAAAATATTCACTTTCTGAAGTTTTTGTTGCAGCATATTCACTCATCCCCTTACGCAAGCCACCATCTTTTCCTAATGCTTCTGTAAAACTGCCTTTTGCCTTATCAGCGCTTAAGGCCTCACCTCCTTTTCCGCCAGAACCTTCATTTGGCCTATTATCTAGTGCATGACCAAATTCGTGGGCCATTATAAATGCTTTTTGAGGCAATGTAGCGCTGAAAAAATCACCATAAACTGTAATTCTTCTCTTCCAATCCGTACTGTCTTTAGGCTTGATCTGACTATATTCTGCAGACTCGTTTTTGGGCCCTTTTGGGCTTTGTCCCAAATGGACAGGTATACCCGTGGCCTTGCTTAAAATGGCTGTTGGCACTATATCTAAAGCTTCTAATACCTGATCAAATTTTGAGTCGCTCATGGTCTTTGATAAATCGGCTAACGGATCGCTTGTTACAGGAACTGCATTAGTTATCTGGTAGGTCGTTTCATACCTCTGGCGCCTTTGAGCTGGAGTTTCAGTATTCGTACGAGCAGTAAAATTGCTCAGTTTTTCTACAGCTAATTGAACGTTTTTCATTTTATTGGCCCCCTTTCCACTAACATCGAACTCAGTTGATGTGAATCGAACTATAGCATCAGGACCTTTTATTTTTGCATCTGCCGGATTTGTTTCTCCACTCAGATCTACGTGTTGTACCGTAGAAATATTGGTGATGGCGGCCTCTGTTGCATCTTTGTTTAAGTTAAAATTATAAAGTATCAATGCTCTCATTGCACTTTCAACCCACGCCTCTGTCGGATCAAAACCTTTTACTACATATGTAACATTGTATCCTGAGCGCACATCTCTAACAATACCTTTCTGGAAAAACAAAGAAATGTTTGTTTGAAGATTGAAACCGATATCGTAACGGATGTTCTGTCTCGTTGCTGCATCATATGATTCGAGATTTTGCACGGTGTCCTCTCCTGGCATTGGTGAACGTTGTATTGTATTTCCGTTTTGTTGTATGGTATGTGTTAACTCATGAGCAAGTAGATGCTTACCCTCTGCAGAATTTGGTCGATACATATTTTCATTAAAATAGATATCCTTACCAACGGTGAATGCCCGGGCATGCAATGAGGCAGAAAGTTGACTGGCATCAGTTCCACTATGGATATTAACGTCAGAAAAGCCGGTTCCAAACCGGCTTTCCATAAAGCTTTGTGTCTCTTTATCCATTTGCATTCCGGTACCCCTTGATGCCTCAATTTGCTCGTTAACTTCTGCTTTTAGTTTTGGCTGGTTGTGGTAAATCAGCTGATCAGTTGAATTACTTTTACTGTCGTCATTTTGAAATGATGCAGGTTTGGGAGTATCAGCATCTTTTGCGTGTTGATTTGCAGCGTTGTGCGATTTGCCTGTACCCTTCATAGTTTATTATTACCAGTCACTGCTACCGCTTTCTGGAGCTGTAGTTACTCCAGCCCCAGTCCAGCTAATTTCTTCGTCCCAGTTCCACCACATATATTGGGGCTCCATGCCACTTAGCGGAAAATAGCTTGCAAATCTTCCAAATGATGATTGATCCATTGTATTGTACATCCAAACTCTTATTGTAGCAGTGTGAGATGTGCAGTTAATGGAATCTACAGTTACATACAGGCCGAAAGAACCAATTGAACATGTATATAAATCCATGGATTGTACACTAGGTCCTACCAGTCTTGAGCTTTGATAAAGTATAAAGGCATTTCTACACGTCTCGGGATCTGTACCTGGAGGGCTTGAAACCCAAAGTGGATAAGCATTAGGATCTGTTACAGGAGGCTTGGTCATTCCTGCGTGCCATGAAGAGTCTGTTCGATGGCTGGCCGCCCACGCTGCACAATCCGATGAAATATTTGCTTTTATTGAATTAAGTCCATCAATTACAGGTTGCCAGCCTCTAACTATTGTAGTGTAGTTATCACCTTCGGGCATATCCCATTGCGTAGCACTAGAGAATGGGGAAAAGAATTCATCTAATATTGCTCCAACGGTAGTTCTTTGTACCAATCTTTTACTTTTTATAGATGAATCTTTCCCTTGTTGTAGGGTATGAGTCAACTCATGAGCAAGCAAATGTTTTCCCTTGTCGGACTGTGGCTGATATTCTCCCTGATTAAAATAAATATCGTTTCCAACGGTAAAGGCTTTAGCGCTAAGGTTGTTGCTTAATTGTACCGACTGATTGTCTGTATGAATGTTAACATCGCTAAAATCACTTCCGAAACGGCTGCTCATAAAGCTATTTGTTTCCGTATCCATTTTACTTCCGGCACCGCGCGAAGATTCTATGGCATCTGAAACCTGATTGCTTACTGTTGAATTATTTTCAGCTTTTGCCTGGATACCTGTAGTTATTCCAGCAACTAAAGGTTTTCGCTGTGCTTTCTCTTCTTCTTCGCAATGGCTGCATTTTCGCTGAATGAATGAACTTTTGGGCATACGCATTACCTGATCTGCCATTGCGTCGGCTTCATCTTCCAAAGGATCATTAGGCGATCCTACCGTCAGTTTTGCTTGAAAAAAAATGTCGGCACCGGTTTTATCAGCAGCAACTTCACTTTGCTGTAGCATCTCGTCTTGATGAGCTGCTGCCATTGGTGTTACAACAGACTCTGATACGGCAACATCTTTCATAGTCTAATATTTTGGACCTCGATCTAAATAGTTTTTCCCTCTTTTCTGAATTCTTTTTTTATACCTTCTAAAAGGTCTTTTTCCCTAATGATATTTTCTTTGCGGTGAAGTGCCATTAAAGAAGCGTATTGAACAACATTTATTATCGAACCACCAGCGAGTTCATATTTTTCTGCAATGCTATCAATATCCAAGTCCTCTTCAAGCTGTACTTTATTACTAAATGTTTGGCGCCATAATATAGATCGTTCGTTACTTTTGGGCACAGGAAAATAGATAATAGACTGTAACCGCCTACCGAATGCTTCATCCACGTTGTTGCGCATGTTGGAGCTTAAAATTACCAAACCGTTGTAATCTTCAAGTCGCTGTAACAGGTATGCAATCTCTTGATTTGCATATTTATCGTGCGCATCAGAAATTGATGTTCTTTTGCCAAATAGCGAATCGGCCTCATCAAAAAACAAGATCCAGTTTTTGTGTTCAGCTTTTGCGAATACTTTTTCCAGATTTTTCTCGGTTTCTCCTATGTATTTTGAAATAACCATTGATAAATCAACTCGGTATACATCTACACCTGCCAGTTTTCCAAAAAGTCCGGCAGTTAGCGTTTTTCCTGTCCCTGGAGGCCCGTGAAATAATGCTTTATAACCAGGTTTCAGTGTTTTTTTCATTCCCCATTCGTTCATTAACACAGGGCCATGTTCTAACCATATTTTAATTTCACCTAACTGTTGCATTGTGTGCCTGTCTAGCACCAAATTATCCCATTCCAGCTGGGTGTTTATTCTTTTGGCAGGAAATTCCATACTAAAGGAAGGCTTGCGCAACTTGCCACCAGTAAAAAGGTCTATATACTCATCGTTAATTAACAGTTGTCCGCTTAAAATGGGTTCGTTTGCAGGAGATGACCCAAGCCAGAGAATATTATGAATTTTAAATAAGTGATCGGCATCAAAGAACTGTTGTACCCAAAAGCGTTTACTTAAATCACTACCTGCGAGTAAAAAAGAAGCGGTTTCGCCTGTTGGCAGAAAACCGCTGTGAAACGCCCCCCTTAAGCCTCCATACTCTGTTACACCGCGATCTTTTAATGTTGTTTTGATGAAAAAAACATCAAGTAATTGGGGAGCAATATGTGGAAGCAATGCTAAAACTAAAATTAACCGTTCAGAAAAAGACAGTTGATAGAATTGGATAAATTCAGAGAATACAGAATCTTTATGATCAGATTGAGGGGGTTCTACGTCATAAATAGATTCATACTCACATTCTTCTCCAAAATGTAACTTTAATCTTGTTTGAAGTACTTTTTCAAACCAGTTAATTTCATCAAGCAGATCTAATGCATTTAAATGAAATGCATCTTTTTTTAAAACTTGTTCATCTGTTACCATTCTGTATGTATAATTTCTTTTAACCAGGGAAGTTTAATGGTACCAATGCTCCAGGGCAAACGATCAAGAAGAATATCAACTCCGGTACGTTCAATCTGGATTAGCCAGGAATTATCTTTGGGCGTTATTTTGCCCTGACGCTGGAAAAATGTATTCTGAAGTGCTTCAATACTTGATCCTTTTAAGGCATCCCAGTAGCTTACAACTGTTTGAAGCAGTAGTTTTGATTCTTCCTTTTCTTTTTTTTTGAGTTTAATGCCATTTGGAATTAAGTCAATATGCTGCATGCCACACAGAATTTTGTTCAATGGCATTTCCCATTCATTATATTTTTCGTTTCCGCATTGCAAATAATAGAGCAGAACCGCTGCACGCACATGAGAATCGGGAGATATAAATCGATTTTCATTATTAATGATCTCTAAATCTTTAAAGTAAGCTGGCAGAAATGGATGCAGCAGGATTAATCCTGCATTTTCTATATATACACCCTCTTTAAGTTGATGGTTGTTGACAGATTCTTTTATCTGTTCTTTTTTAGGATCGTCTGCTAAGTTTATTGTATTAGCCTCAATCAAATCATCGTAAACATGTTTTCTTAAGTTGGAGCTGGCTTGGCTAAGCGTAGCATCTTTTAGTCTATTTTTAAGTTCTTCAGTTGAGGCAGGAAAGGATTTTTTTAAATAGATCAGGAAGTTTTTGATGAGATCTGTTTCATCAACGTTTAGTATAGTAAAAGCTAACAGTTGCTTTAAGAATATCTTTTTCGGAATATTAAAAAGCTTCGCTATTTGATTTTTCTCCCATAGAAGTGTGTTGATGTTTATTTTAATAGAATTATCCGGATACAGATTTATAAGATGGTTGATGTAGATCTCAAGATCAGTACTTGTCATATAATCTGTAAACCTGCTGAATGTTCGTTCTGCTTCGAGGATGGATAGTGCTTTGATTTTAGTTAATAACTTAAGAAAGAATTCTTTTTGTTCTTGCTCATCAAAAGCTTTAAGAACTTCGGACGGTGATTTTCTAAGCTGTTTTTCGTACCACCAGGGATAGGTTCCATTTTCAAGAAAATACAATAAGGCAATTTTTTTCTGGTTCTTCTCGCTATTATATTCTATCGAGGATGATGATGTATTGGGTGCAGGATTAAAATTATCATCTACAGAGAAATCTCTATTGTATGGGTTTTCTTCGAACTGTTTTTTAAGCTCGCTAACAATCTTCTCTTCTACAATTTGTACAAATCTGGTTTTGAAGTCGCTTACCTGTAGATTACCTAGATCAACCTGAATTGAGTTAATGCTTACATAACTATCCTGATGTATGTTTTGGTGAAAAATCCGTTCATAAATTTCAGGTAGTTTGCTGGTTATTATTTCATTTAAATATTGTTTGCAATCAAACGCAAGTTTTTCATCACTGGCCTGGAGCCTGATTTTTTGCCTGCGGATAATTACATCACCATTCACAATTAGCGATTAAGTTTAAAACCTCTGGTAATAACATTTGCTTTACCTACAGTAACGGCTCCTTCTTTTCTTATGGCTTCATCTTTAATTAAGCTGATGCCTCCCTGTACTTCTGCTAAGGCAGCATTTACATCTCTGGCGTTTGTTACATCGCCGGTTATTGCCGTATTTCCCAGTTTTTCGGTAATTACATTGGCATTTTTAATGTAATCTTTTTCAGCAGCAATTCTTTCCGGAGTTCCGGCGGCAAGGCGTTCCATCTTATCTTGAGCAGCTCTTAAAGCATCTAAGTCTGCTGTTATTCCTAAATCTTTACCAGGAACTGTAAATTTTGTTGGTGTAAGTACTGTGGTAAATAAAGACGAATTCTCGTTTAAACGTTTATCAAATCCGTCGAGTTTAATATTCAACCCCTTAATGCTTTCCTCTACTCCTTTATTAACCCTTACATTGATCCTATCATCTAAATCTATATCCTTGATATAAGGAACAAGCTTCAGATTAAGGTCTTTAGTGTAATTAGGTATAATTTCGAAAACATGATCTATTGGGAATTTCGGAATTATTGGCGTTCCCGGAGGCAATGGTAAAGGAAGTGGAGTATATATTGGTGGGTTGTTTATCACATCCTTATCAATACTGGCGTAAGGAAGCATAAAATCAGCCACTACTGTCTTATCATCTGCAGTGTAAACAATTACAAATGTTCCCCCCCGTAATACACCACCGGCATGTTCCAAGCCAGGATTTTCTTTCATAAAGTTGCCGAGCATTAACCCGGTTTTCTTTTTGATTATTGTGTTTTGATAGATACTTGAAATAACATCCGTTTTTCTGAGGATGTCGGAATTTAGTATGAAATCGTGTGGAATGGCCGTATTTGAAAAGGTAAACTGTTTGGTTTGTGCTTTAACATTGCTGGCTGCAGTAATGATGTTTGATACTGCAGAACGGTACTTTACATAATCAAACCTTGCGTCACCAATGTCTACAGCATTATCATACACATTTTGCCTGGCAGTTTTAAATTCAGTTGCAGGAATTAATGTGGTAGCTGCATCTGTTACTTTTACAAGATCATCGTTAACTGAGTCAGCATCATCCATTCTATCAAAAAATGTGCTCTTTATCGATTTTTCATACATATATAAATGGGGAAAAAACCATGGCCTTGGAGGAATTGTTTCTAATTTCTTCTCAACCTGAACAGATATAATATTTATCGGCAAATTATTTTCCAGAATAATTTTGTTAAGCGAGGCTTCAACATCAGCAAGTTTAAACCCTATGTGCCCTTCTACCCTGAAAAAAGTGTATTTAAGGATGTTATATTTTAAGGGGGTAATTGTAGCGCCAGCATTGGAGTATTGATTTGAATTATAAGATAGAATCTGGCTCTCTTTTTTGCGGTTGTTCGCATTAAAATTCCAGTATAGATTTATAGGAAAGCTTGCATTATAACTATAATAGAAAGGTATACTTCGTTCGCCAAGTGGTGCATCTTCAAAAAGACTTGGTATTATTTTAAGGCCAGTATCTACAGAACGGAAATCCTCAGCTTTTGGAACTTTAAAACTGTTTATCATACTATGAATACGCATGAAATTGAATCGTGTTACTTCATCTGAATCATTAGAGCTGTTCAATATCGGCGATTCGTAAAAATGATGGCGATATTCCAAATCTATATGTATTTTATTGAACCGCTTGATCAATATGCCAAAATTGAACCGGATATTACTTGGTTTTAAAATATTTGCGCGAAGCAAACTAGATATTGGTCTGGCTTCGAGTACTGGTCGTTCTCCTATAGGCGGAATTCTTAAATCTGGAAAAATTACTGGTATTGGATTTTTTAAGGTTGCATCCCTAACCAAACCAATCAACACATGTTTAGGAAATAAATCAACATCTGGTGAGGCCAGCATATCATCTGAAAATAAGCTTTCTCTAAGCTCGTTATATGCATAACTAATGTCGCGGGCATAATCATATACATATTGACCGTAAAAGGACTCACTAAGCTTAAATTGTTCCTCCAGTAAACTTTTCCACTTCTCTGTTGGATCGCCACCTTCAAAATCATCTTCAACCACCAGCTTGCAAACCTGGTAAGCTTTAGTAAGCTTGGCTATAATATCGTCCTTTACAACTAAAGCATTATTAAATGATGCGTTAAGCTCTTTATACGTGTCCAGGTCGGTATTAACCATAACCCTGGGGATGTTGAGGTCGTCAAGTGAAAAATAATCTTTATTCATTGAAGGCATGCTTTGAAGCAAAGCGCCAATATTATTTTTATGGATAAGCAAAATCTTTAGCTCTTTTACGGCGATAACGCCTTTATTGTCACAATCTGTTCCAGTACATAAATCGGGATCATTGCTGTAATCTTCCAGGTATAAAATACCTGCATAATCTTTTAGTGCAGTACCGGTTGTTGCCTCCAGCGTTGCTAAATCTTTTCCTGGTATAGCTCCTACCAACCGGCTATCTCTTAATTCGAACATCGGTAAGGGCTGATCACTATCATTAAGAAAATAAGGATATTTGGCGTTTAGATCTTCAAAAACATCATATTGATCAAACTCCTGATCGTAATCGAAATACAATAGATCGCCATCGGTAGTAATTGCGGCGCCTTTTGAAACTACAAGATGTTTGTTATCTATTACCCCTATTTCCAGTCCATAAATAATCCCGACACCAATTGCTTTGGTTCGTGTTAATTTGTTCTGTACGTCCAGATAGTTGAATAAATCATTCAACTGATCTGCCGTTAATACCTGATCATTTTCGAAAATAGTAAAGCGGGTATTGTCTTTACTAATTTGGTCGAGCACATTACCCATAATATTTTATGTTTTAAGAGTTCCCAATGCGTTTTGATTTAGCATAAAGAGCGTCCGCTCTTCACTACTACTACAATCTTCGAGTCTGGCCACCGGATAAATAGACCTTAATGCGGTTAAAATGGTTACAAACTCGTTTAATTTTGTATTTGTTGTGTCTTCTGTTTTCCCTGATTTTACATCCAGCCATTCTTTGTACGCATTTTCGAATGTGATTAATTGCTCATTGCTTACCCAGCAAATCTTTACAAAAGTGTGTGCCGGGGCTTCCATTCTGATTGTTCTTTCGGCATATTGCCTAAAAGCGATGTTGAGAAAACGCGGCGTATATGCAGGTAAGATAATGCTGATCCGAAATGAATAAGGGTCTTTATCTTCACAGTCTTTACAGCCATCATCAACACAAATTGGCATAAAGCCGGCTTCATCGTCAGGGATTAATTCTGGTGCTTCGGTTGAAGGGTCGTTTATTATTTTGACCTGAGGAGGCAACAAAAGCATGTGTTCTATTAAGAACATACCTTCATCAGCTCTGTTTTTAGTAACCAGTAAAACCAGTTGTTGCAGATCCAAACTTGCATCATTCATGGAGGAATAAAGCTTGGTACTGGTGCCTATTACTTTATCTGCGTTTAAAACCTGATAATAAAATGTACCATCGCCATTATCTATTGTTTTCAAATTCTGAGCGTGGTAAATCAGACTGATCGAATCTTCAAGTGCAAAACGAGCCCCTTCTTCTCCAGGAAATTTCTCGGAACCTTCCAACAGAATAGTTCCATTTTTGAAATCTGTTATCCTGTACCAATATTCGTCATTACCTGATCCGTTAAGCCCATGCTGAATCTCTGTATTCAGGTTAACAAGATTACGCCTATTCAGGTTGTCGAATCCAAGCAAGCGCTGCAATCTTTTTTCAAGACCGCTTATATTATTACTATCCCATAATTGATCCTGTTTAGCATAATTATAGCTGGAGAATCGTTTTGAGCTATATTCAGGATAATTTTTTAAGAAATTGGCCTTATCCTGAACAATATCTTCGGGATTTATGACAGATGGAATAATTACATCTTTAGGGTTTGAGGTAAAGCCCGAATAAAGTACGTTTACATACTCAGAGAATGATTCAGAAAACCTGGAGAGCAAATGATCAAGAAACAAGTTGCGACGCTTGTAGTATGTAATTTTATCCTCTGCAGCAGTCTGTACTTTTGTATCTATAGTAGCATTATCTACAAAAATCTCGTCAGCGTCTTTAAAACTCCTTACCGTATTTGCGAAATAGGTGTTTTTCTGGATGTCAGTGGAGAATAGATTGCCCAGATTTGAAAGTTGTGAGAAAGAATTGGCCAAATGCTGATCAAAAAAGTACAGATATCCTTGCAGTTGTTTTGCCTGGGCAACACGTTCTGCGGTTGCATTTTCTGGTAGGCCCCAGTGGCTTATTCCATAGTTTTTTGGAAAGTGATTTTGAATAGAATAATAGTTCCCTATGTCTTCAAAAGTACCTGTGTCAAATTGTATATCTTCAGTTCTTACCAGATCATTACCAGTAATATAATCGTTCATCAATTTGTCGAACCTGCTCTTTATGATATTCATATCAGGCCTTAATGGAATGCCATTTTTATAAATCAGGACATTTGAATCCAAAATGTTTATGATTGGTTGTTTACCTCGTTTAACTGGAATTATCCATTTGTTGCTGAGTTCTTTAGTTTGATCAGTTGGGTTAAATATAATATCAAGGATATTGCTTACTCCGGATGCATTAAGCATTTGCTGCATAATGTCTGAAAGATGGATTTCCTTTTTCAGATCGGAAGCTAAAAGTTCTTCCTCTTTTATAAAACCATGAATCAGTAACGGTCCTTCAAATATCACATCCGAAGTGTAGCCGCTATCAATGAGATCATTTAACCAATAAAATTTTATAAGCGGTGTCAGGTAGAGCTGAATATTAAAAAATAGTTCTGCAAGGGTCTCAAACGGATCAGCATCAGATTTTATTTCAATCTCACTGCAAAGCCTGAACTCTTGCGTAGTTATTTCATTAATGGTTAAAAAATCTTCACAAAGGTTCCGGTTTTCCATTACCAGTTCCAATACTTCTGTTTTTATCAGTTCTTTACTATCATTAGCAACATTGGTATCAAACTCTATTAGTACATCATAATAGCCCAACACATCAACAGGTTCCCATTTAAGGCTTTCTGGCTGTGTAAATTGAAGTTTTTTAAGGGTAATGTCGGCAAACATACCAAGGCTCCTTTTCTGCAACCAGGCATTTTTTACGCCTTCAATATCGATAATCAGCTTGCGGTAATCGTTAATGGTTACTGCCTTGTTCGGAAATATTTTTGAAGCTGAAAAAAAGTGCTTTAGAATATTTTCCCTTGCATCTTTAGATGTGGCAAGCAGATCAGGAATGGTGTTGTTTGTTCTATAACTTAAATCAGTAATTGCATAGCAAAGCAACTCGAGTATGGTAATGCCCGGATCATGAACATTGTAATCTGTCCAGATATCAGAGCCTGTTTTTTCAATAGATCCAATACCCGTTTTTCGTAGTTCTTCATAATCAAAAGCATCGCTTTGCGGTTTTTTCGACGAAATACTTAGTGCTTCACTCATGTGAATTAGAGGTTTATTTTAGTTCAGATTAATAATTTCATTGTTCTGGGAAGTGCTATAGAAGAACTTGATGAATCGCTTACAATGTTATGCTGAGTATGTGACACCAAAATAGATGCGGGATTAGAGGCTTCTGCAACTTCTACATTTCTTCCGAAGGCTCTTTTATTTGGAGAAAATTTATAAAGAGAAAAATCAGTCAGATAGTCAATGTACTCGAGGTCTTCTAAAAATTTAATGACCATCGACTTTGTAATTTTACCCCCAAAATGAATGTCATTTCCTGTATTGTTCATCCAGGGGGATAAAAATTCCTGTAATTTCAGATTGATTACCTTTTGATAATAGTTAAACTCATAGCCCTTTTTTAATTTTAAACTAACCGATACTTTTACTGGCTCATAACTTGGATTCACAACCTGGTAGGATGCCCAGGCAGATGAATGCTTACTTAAAAAAGTATTGATTTCATCAAGCGTATTTTTATCAACCTTTGGTTTAAAAGGGTCAATAGCATTGTGGTTGGTTAAATCAGGAACAACCACAATTAATGTATTTCCAGGTGAATAAAATGAAGCGGCAGTTGCATGGTTAATGCATTTAACTTTGTGAATCGTTGGAAAATGCTGCAGAATAAGACGCTCGTAATCCCAAATGGCAACGGTTCTTTCTTTATGGCGCAAACGTTCACTTGCACGAGTATAATACGCAGCATCATTTTCTTTTACCGCACCGCCAAAGGAAGAATAAGGCTGGGTAATTTTTTTAATTGCCGCAGTTTCAATCTTTAGTTTGGTAATTGTATTGGCTGGCAGCGCTTTGGCCAAACGCAATGGATCATTATTCTGATCATCAAAAATGACAATTCCGGCATTTGCCTGCACATCAATCAGGTTGCAAACGCCATCAGTATCTTTTTTTATCGCTGCTTTTATCCAAAGTAAATTGCCAGGTAGAATTGTGTTAGATGTTGTAGCTTCTTTTGGTATGACTATTTTTATAACTCCACTGGCAAGTAAGCCGTTAGTGGTATCAAAAATAAAATCATCGTTTGTAAGTGTTTTCCAATAGTTATCGCAGAGCACACTCCATTCTAAAGTTATTTTCTGTTTTTCTGGATTTGCGCTTCCCTCAGCTATCTGGAATAAAATACTTGCGGAATCTTCTGCATATAAATCACTCAAACCAATTAGTAACTCGCCTTCTGTGTTATACTGTGGTACCAGTTTTACTAAAGTATTGTTTAGAAACGAGTGTTTGCTTCGGGTATAAGCATGTTCCCTTGCCTGCCCGAAGGCACCATAATGAAATAATTCAATCTCTTCATCAACATAATCATTTAATGAGGTTCCACTAAAATTAATTTTGGCTGTTGTTGCCGTATAATTTAAAGAAATTGATTGAATTTCAGGCGAGAATGGTTCTGCAGGGAGCTTAAGTTCTCCTCCGCTAAGACTATATCTTAAAATTTCAGCGGTATATTTTTCTCTGTAATCTTTAAACAAAAAACTATTGTCAAGTTTAAGATGTAACTGGCCTTTGCGGATGTCTTTGTAGAGATTAAGAATTAGCTGTAGTGCGGGCTTATATAATTGAAGCGTTTGGGCTGATTTAGCATTTACGAAATTGACCTTTTGCTGAATGTTGGAGAATCCCGGTAACAGATAAGACATTTTACTGCTTACTGTTTGCAATACCGATTGCCCCGGATTAATGTAATATGGGGTATAAAACTGTGGAAGTATAAAAAATGGAAATAAAATGGCGTAATCGGGATTAGTAAATTTCCAACTGGTTTGTAACTGAGCGTTTGATACATTGAAGAGCTTTACCGGTTCGTAACTTTTTTTCCAGGAATAACCATCTTTAAATGCAGCAGACGCACTGAAATAACTATTATTTATGTTTGAATTGCCGTAATTTGCAAAATAAGTTTTAAGGTTGGAATCTGGAATATTTTTCCAATCTACATCAAGGGAAAAGCTTTTTAGGCGCTTTGAGAAGGTTTCTTCATGAAGAATATAAAAATTAGAATTTTCTTCTGATAAAGGCCCGAATGGTTTAAAAGGTTTTTTAGGATTTAATGTTCCAAAATCGTTTTCGAGTTCTATTGAAGAAATACCCTGAACATCAACCTCTATAGTTGCATCTACAAGTTCGGCATTCATGAGATTCTGATAACCGAAATCTGTTTTTTCATTGTTTACAATAATCTGTAATATTGGATTGGTCGTATCAAATTCTCCACCGTGTGCAGCCTTATCGTAAACAATTACTGCAGGCTCATCTTTGCTTATATTTAAAGTAAATTCTATTCTATAATTGAGATTGTCTGATGATGTTATTACTGCTGAAGTAAGTTTTGGTCCTATCCATCCCTTTTCTCCGGTAATACTTACTTTAAAAAGATTGGAGGTGAGTACACTATTTTTTGCAGATGCATCAAGCCCTCTTAGCGTTAGGTATATTTTAATGCTCCTGGTGCCTTCTTTCATTTTCAAGATGCTACTCGACAGGCAAAAGCCAATCTGCGCCAGTGGCATTGAGGAATTACCGAAACCACTCCATTTTGGATTTCCGGGGTCTAGAATAGCGCCTAGCCCATCCTTGGAATTTGCTATTGGAGCGTGAAATACAACATTTCGGTTAACAGGGTTAACATAAAGGGATTTAAGCTGAGCCACCTTTGATGGGTTTACCACCATATCTTGCTCAAGTTTATATCCAATGTCTCTCTTTGTATTGTCTTTACCCGCTAAAAGTAATGTGCCAGCGGTTAATAAAGTATTTTCAGTATTTTTTTTAAGTTCAAAAATTACGTGTGCTTTATCTGCTATTGGTGGCGCTTGGTTTAGTTTTAAAACATCGTGGTAGTAAAAGTCCAGGTGGCGCTGTGTAAGGGTATTCATCAAAGCCTTTGGTTTTTCCATCAGCTCGATAAAAGTGTTCCATAAAGCGAGGTGTGGAGGCAATGATTTGTTGTTTGCCATTGCATTTATCTCTTCGATACTTAAATCGAAAAAGCTATCCCATTGGCCACTTTCTGTTAGGTTTTTGTTAACAGCATCAATATCAAAAAACTTGACATGTTTTGAAACCTCCTGTACAAACTTATAGTAATCTGCTTTTGTACGTTGATCGACGGGCGCAATTGCAGGATCTAATAACGCTGACATTCGTTCTTGTTGCGTTTGCCCGTCGCGTTTAAGAATAACTTTATAATCTATTGCTTTAGCGCTCATGCCAATTTATTATTAGCCTCGTTAAGATAAAACGGATAAACAAGATTGAAACGGGTATTGGTGTTGATTACCTCATAATCAACAGAAATATCGATTCTGCCCTCAGTAATGAAATCATCAAGAAGATTTACAAGTAGTAACTTAATTCTTGGTTCAAACATTAGAATGGCGTTTTTTACAGTTATTTTTATTGAAGTTTCTGTTGAAGTACTCATTGCTTCGAACACATAGTTTTCAAGATTACAACCGTATAAAGGTTGTAGAAATCTTTCTCCAATGGTTGTCGACAATAAAATTTCCAAACTCTTATTTATATCTTCCTCGTCGGAGGTCATTAAAACCCGGTTAGTTTGCTTAGAGAAAGTTGGAGGAAAACTCCATCCTCTTCCAAGAAATGAAAGTTCGGATACATCTTTAAGCTTATCCATAATTTTTTAATATTTGGTACTTGCTTTATGTTTATGGGTCAAATAATTTCAACTACCGCGTTATATAGCGTATCATCATTGAACTTTGTTTTTATTACAAAAGCTTCAGGATGAGCTTTTAAATGATTAATTACCCCTATGGCTACTGCCACACATAAAAGCGTCATCTGTTTATTTGTTTCGGGAGGATTTTTCCCCATTACTTCTGGATAATGCTCATTGAATGCAGCCTGAATTGCTTCTGCCATGCTTCCGGCAAGATCTGAGGGGGTTCCTGGAATTAAGGCCATAATTATCCTGTTTTAACTTTTACTGATAATAGACTTGGTGTAGCTGGTGGCATTGGAGGAACGGGTGGTGCAGGACTCACAGGTAATCCCAGCGCGGTCTCACCAGGGTGCATATGTGTAGCGTATATGTTTACAATTTGGTTTAGGTAAGTAAGTAATTCATCTCCAAATACGAGTGGATGAGAAGCACCGTCAACAAGTTCTATCTGAGGGGCATCCACCACTACTTTTGTATTTCCATGTACTTTTATCAGTCCTCCATTGATATCTATATTTATTTCATTACCGTTGGCATCTTTTACTGTAATAGCCGAAGGCTCAGTAATGATTTTATTTCCACTCTGATCTTCAACACTAAAGCCTTGTTTATCATCGCTAATGAATACTTTGTTTTCTCCAGGGGTTTCAATTTTAATTTCTTTGATGTCATCATCAAAAGTCAATTTCAATTTTTCGCGGGATGTGTAACCCTTTTTATGGTTGTCATTTGAAGGTTGTATCGGTGGAACTTTATTGGAACTGTGAAGCATGCCCAAAATAACAGGCTGACGAGGGTCATCGTACAAAAAACCAAGAAGCACTTCATCGTCAAGCTCTGGTCTGAAGAACATTCCTCTTTCATTTCCCGCATCTGTTAGGGCTATCCTTGCCCATACTCCATCATCATTCGCATTAATATAAGGCATTTTTACCCTAACACGTTGTTCTCCATCAGGGTCCTCATTATCGGTAACAATGCCGGTATGTAACCCAATTACGCCTGGTAATAATCCGCCGGCTTTTGGTGCAACAATATGGTTTTCTTCCATAAACGAATCAGGACTATGACCAAACTGAACATGTGTTTTCCATCCGTTTGACAGGGTGTAATCGTGTCTTACACCGCTTACAAAAGCCTTTCCATTAAATCGTTGGCCTAGCCCATTCAATTCCACCACATCGCCCGGGTTAATGTTAGCAATACCTTGAAATTTTACTTTGCCTCTTATTTTCGATAATCTGGATTTCAACAACTCTGCATCGGCCCAGGCTTGAGTTTCCTGTGGATCTATTGAACCCGAATGGTTTAGCGATATTTCAGCGGGGCTGGCAACTGAAGCTAACTCTGTTGTTGTAAAGCTCCCCTGCTCTTCTAAATCAGAAGGGTCGTTGGCTGTGGATTCAGCTATTTCCTGGTTGGCCATATCCCATGCTTTACCAATTACTGAAGTATATTGATTTCTGCTATCCATCTCTGCATCGAGTTCTATAATTGTTGCTCCATGTAAAAGTGAGAGAATGGCCTCGCCGGTAACCGTGGGTTTTTTAATAACGATGTTTTCGTCGTTTGTCAATATGATATTACCATTTGCTTCTGCCCTGCTTAAAATGAAGTCCCAATCAGTAGAATTGTATTGAACCATTTCTTTGTAAGTTACATCGGTAGATTCAACGTTGATATCCGTAAAACCCGCATCTTCTAAAATCTGGGTGATAATATCCGAATCAGGGAGATCATGAAAATAGGCATTCTTACGACCGATCGTTGTTTTTATTGCTTTGTGCCTACATTCTACTGTAAGCAACGGTGCCATACCCGTTCTTATCTTGAGTGATTGTTTAATTATAATTCCTTTGAATATATTTACAGTAGTGTCTGAATCCCCTGCTTCAATTTCTATTTCGTTGCCTGGGCTGAATAAATCTCCATCAGTTAATGGAAATATCCCGTCAGAAGCATCTCCATCCTGAAAAACTAAAATGGCAGAAGATATCTTATTGACCACCTTGGTAACAAAAACAGATTGCTTAGCTACCGATTGAGGTACATCTTCGCCGTTTATTTTGAGTTTGAATTCAGCAACCGACTCAACTTCAGGAATCATTCTTTCTTCAGCCATTGCCTTACGATTTTACATTCTTATCAAAAGGTGGAAAAACCAATTTCTGTCCGGGTATCAAATCCCTGAAATTTTTCAAATTATTAACCTTTGCTATTTCCAGATAATATTTAAAATTGCCGTAAATTTTATGAACCATTGCTGGTAATGTATCCCCCTCTTTTACAATTCGGATATGGGTAAGGTCTGCGGATTTTTTATCTTCTTCGGCTTCAATTTGCTCCTTGGCTCTTTTTTCAATGAAAGTTGCTGTAATAATTGCCCGAAGTGGTTTGCCTCCGTTATTAAATAGTTTGTATTGGATATTTGCTGTTTTTAAGATACAATCAAATGCAAACTGGTTGGCCCTGTACCAAATTAAACCTGGCCAATTTATACGAAGAAATCTAGTCCTATGCCCTTTACCATCATACCCTGTAGTTTGATAAAATTCAATAATCTTATCCTTAACATCCAATGGAACTCCTGTGGCATTTGTACCATCTAAAAAAAACTTTAATGTAACTTCAAATGGTGTAGTGCCAAGAAATGGCCCTGCATTACCTGTTGCTCCACTTGCAGGATTCTGCTCTGATAAAACAGTGTAATTAAGCGTAATTTCATCAGGATTAATAAAAGTAGAAAATGTTTTCTCCGAGTCTCCTGCCCGATCAATTTTCTCCCATGACTCAATTTTAAGCTTATCAGCAGGCTTAAAGGGATTTAAGGCATCAAGAATTCCCATGGTCACCGTTCATTTTTTTGTTTAAGGATTTCCATAACCTGCTCTACGCATTCTTTAATGATGTCTTCTTTTGAAGGAGTATTGCTGCCCTGATGAGCCCCTGAAGAAGAAGCATCATCAGACACAGATACAGCGATTTCGATTTCGTTTATTATAATCGGCATAATCTAAAAACTTACAGATCCAGAGACACCTCCGCTTATTGCGCCCCCAACGGCGCCTACAGCCCCCATTAACAAATCATCGAGCCCCATAGGTTTAAAATACTGGTAGGTTAACTCTAATGTTTCTACTACCATTGTATTTTGCTCTGCATTGAATTCGGAGACGTCAATTTTAGTTGGGTAGGCATTAAAAACATGCCATACGTTTAGCGGAATGTGACTGTCGTTCAATAAACTCACAAGGATGTTTTTGGGCTGAAAATTAAAATTTTCGATACTGTCCCGACACCAGTGACTTACAAAAGACCCTAGAAACAATCCGCGTTTCAGTACCAGTTTGTTGTACTGAGGAACGCCGGGAAACTGGTGTTTAAACCTGTTCTCCCCGCCTTCGGCCACAGTTTCTGTTGTAATACTTGCACTTAATCCGCTTACACTTTGGAAACGCACATCCTGAGGCGTTTGCGGGAACATTTCAAATACAACAAGAAAATGAAAGCCAACAGGTGGATAGATTAATCCATCAATGATACCACTGATTAAACTCATAATATTATAGGTTAATCACCATTTTGTATAGTAAGTCCTTCATGGGCCAGGTCAAGTTGTTCAATAGCAACTTCACTTCCGTCAGCCTTTAGATCTGTACTTTGTATTTTAATTGGAAAGGCGTTCTTAATTTTCCAGGTTACTACAGGTTCATGATTTTCATTAAGTAGTTTTATAACTACATCCCGCCTTTCAACAGTATTAAGGCTTATGGTATTTAACCATTGATAGAACTCATTATCTGCCGCAAAAACCCCTCGTTTTAGTGTGATGTTGCTAAATTCCCTCATACCGGGCATTTTAATTTTACTGAATTCTGGCGATGCTCCGTCACGATATTCAATCAGTTTGTTTTCGATATTTAATCCGCTTACTTCCGTAAAGCCAATTTTGGTTCCGCCCCAGTCAACCTGGAAATGAAACTTTGGTAGTGGATAAGTTGCCATTTTATTTTGTTTTAGATGAGCTTTTAAAGCTGATTAATTAAGATTCCTGAAGTTTATGAGAGAATTTGAGAATGATAAACTCTGCCGGACGTACTACTGCCATGCCAATTTCAATATTCATTCTGCCCTCCAATATGTCAAGCGCGGTCATGGTTACACCTAAACCAACCCTAACAAAGAATGCGTGTTCCGGTTTAGCACCTGCAAGCGCTCCTGCCCTCCATTGTTTAATCAGGAAGTTTTCGATCATGGCCCTTACCCTCACCCAGGTATTGGCGTCGTTTGGCTCAAAAACAACCCATTCGGTTCCTTTTTTGATAGATTCTTCTGCAAAAATGAAGAACCTACGCACTGGGACATAACGCCATTCATTGTCATTTCCGGCCAGTGTCCTGGCTCCCCATACCATCACTCCCTTACCCGTAAAATACCTTATCGCATTTATTGATTTACCTGAAGTTGGATCTACATTTAATGACATTTGATCCTGATGAGAAATTTTTAACGATGCCGCATTTACATAAGATAGTGAGACATTGGCAGGTGCTTTCCAAACACCTCTTGAACTATCAACAGCAGCATAAATACCTGCAACTGCTGATGAAGGTGGCATAACAATCGTTATTTTTTGAAGCTGGAGCTTGATAACATTATATAGCTCCGTATTGCCAGTAACTGCTGGTGGGGTAACAGGTGATGTTGGTACGGTTGCAGGAGGTTTCTGAAGATTCAGACCTGTTTTTATTGATTCTTTTAAAGTAGACAGCGGATTTAGGATACTTGCCAGACTAATATTTCCCGGATCACTAGCAGGAGTTTCGACAGTTTGGGTGGTTGTTACTCCTCCAACAACCGTTTTGTAAATTACGTTTACGTCATTGTCTTCAAATCGATAGTTTAATATAGTTTCCAGATAAGGGAAATAAGCAGCTCCATATTTTATCAAATCCAGGTTGCTACCCAGGGTTGCAGCATTTCTAAAATCATCCGCTGAGCTGTTAATGTCGTTAGGCGTGCCCTTTTGTTGTATTACATCAATAATGGTAAATCTGTCCTGAAGCAGAAAACATTGATTTAGTGCCTGATTAATCAGTGAATAATAGCTTGATGAATCTAAAGAAGGCCCATCCGGGAAAAGCAGTAAAGTAGGCTCATCAACTTTCGCTATTGCAGCTAAACCATCTTGCAGTTTTTGTGATGCAATGTCAGTATCAGAAGGAGCTGAAGAAGGATATTGGCCGACTGACACTATGTAACACGGACCTCCTCCATTGGCGAAATACATCTGCAGCCCATAGTATAGTTTGAACCTTGAACTCGTTGCGGCTGCCTTATCAATTGAGATTGTTCTTGCAACTGAAGAATCACTATTGGTAGTGTCTGTAATGGTTACAGTAAATGCTGTTTCCTTCTGGGCCAGACCAAACAATTGTTCATATTCTAGCAATGAACTGATTCGCTGGGGTAACAGCGTAAGATCTTTACCGTTAAAAGTTGCTTTCTCAGTATAACCGATGAATGCAGGAATAGCAGTTTCCACTTCAGCTACGGAAGGTGGAAACGTTGGGATCTCACGTATATAGACCCCGGGGGTTTTAAATACATCTGCCATGTTGGTAGGTTTTTAATTAGATTGTGATTAAAATATCTGAGAAAGTATCAGAACCTTCTGTTCTTATGAGATTTAAAGGAGGATTTGGTAAATTGGCTATAATCACTTTATTTGTACTGTCTGTCAATTTAATCCCCGCAATTGGATCTTGTTTAAGTGGTAATACATTGTTGGACGTAAAAATAAATTTCCCTGGTGGTGAGCTTCCCAGCAATGTAAAATCTATAGATGAACCATTCGTTTTAGCTACATTTATTGTTGTTATCGACGAGTTAAATTGTTTGGTAATGATATATCTCCATTTTGTTGAGCGATTTGTAAACGGAATTTTATAATTTTTTGTGCTGATCGAATGATCATTATTTTGAAATTGATAGGCTGAACTCAAATTGCTTTTGTAAAAAATTTCGATTACTCCAAATACATCAGAAATTTCATGGGGATTGATTGAATAAAAGGATGCCTTCTCGGTTCCTTCAATTAAAAAGCGCGTCCGGCCTCCTGTTGATTTATTAAGATCAAAAGAAAAATTATATACGTTATTGGAGTTATCCAATAGCTGCTGTAAACTCTCTCCGCTGTCTATAAATTCTAGTTTTCCGGTTTGAGTTGCAAGGTTACTGTTATGTGCAAAAGAAAAGGCATTACTTACAAAGGGAATTAAATCTGCCTCAGACACGGTTTTCTTGGTTTTGTTTGCAACAAGCAGTGGCTCGCCCGCTAATAGATTTGAACTCAGGTTATTGAAATAATAACGGCTGCTAGCTGGCTTACTGGTATTTAGATCGGTGATGTTTTCAAAGAAACTGTTTTTCAGCTTGAGTAGAAAAGTAAATTTTGTTCCCTCTGTTAAAGGATTTCTAATTACATCCAGACTATTCACTTTTGCATATAATTTTCCGCCGAAATCACTTGGCAGAAAACGTAATCCCAGTGATTTCATAAGAACGGTACAGTCTTCAGATGGCTGCAAAGCTATATCAGGACATTTACCCGAACTGTAAAATGTATGGGGAAACTCCACTGAAAAAAGTGCTTTATATTTTATTTTTATCATTACAAAAAGATTGGAGGTTAACTTAATTGTCGCTAATGGTAACTTCTGTAATTGGAGGTGCTTCCATTTTAGGTTCAAGATCAATGAAACTCATGGTTCGGATTTTATAAATTACGTTAGGCATGTACTTTGCACCAAGTGCTGCCCAAAGGTTATTTTGTTGTTCAAAAGTGATGGGATGTAAATTGACCAGCAAACGACCCACCTTTTGCCATGGTTTGTTGTTATCGACTTTTGCATTGATCCCAGGATACTTATCGCTATCAAAGACCTGATTGCCTTGAAAGAATGAAATTACGTAAGATAGTAGTCTTAATGCGGTAGAGTAGTTATTAGCAAAGACAGAAAAAATAACAAATACATTCAGGTTAACCGGGGGATTAATTATTTGAATCTTGTCATCTGTTTTCCGATAGTTGTATTGAGCATCAGAAACGCGATCTTCCTCCAGGTTTACCAGCGTTAAAATTATTTTAGATACCTCACCGCCGTCTGATACAACAGCAAATGTTCCATCAGGAGTCATCAGTGAAGAGATCATTACAATATCTTCATTTCCGAAGTTTGTGGCGTCCTTGCGTTTAAGATAAGCGTTGAGCTCATCTGATAAAAATTCAAGTGCTGTGCGTAACATGTGTTTAAATAAAGTGTAATCTTAATTCTTTGAATAAACAAACTGCCTTGCGGCAGAGATATCCGGATTAAATAGTAAATTATACCCGTAGTCTTTTAACTTCTGATGATTAAAATTATCTGTATGTGTTTCAATAATAATCGTATGTATCTTTCTTAGATCCTCTTCTTTTGATGCCTCAATTAGAAATTCTTCGTAACCTTCAATATCTAACTTCAGTATGAAAACGTCCCTGTCAAGTTCGTTGATGAAAGAAAATAACCCAACAGATTCAACAGATAAAAAGTCATTGGAATTTGGTATCGACGTCCATCGCCCACTCCAATCACTTTGATCTGGTGAATAAAGATTTAATGTCCCGTTGGTTACTGAAACTGCCTTGTTCAATGCCTTTATTTTTCCAAACCTTTTAGCGTTTTCATTTAAATACCAGAAGCTATCGGGGTTTGGTTCAAAGGAAATCACATCAACGTTTTTTAGATGCCTGGCACACATTATCGAAAATGCACCAATATGAGCACCACAATCAATCACATAACTTTGAGTTAAAGGTTCAATGTGCGCAAATCGGCTTTTAATACAGTACATGTCCTGGTTAATAACTTCAGGAATAACCCAACGATCATCATCAGTATCTTTCCTGTAAACAATATTTAAAAGATCATTCATCATTTATCTATTAAGCAAAGGTTGATTTGGTCTTTTTATTGGTGTCTGACGTTCTTAATAAGTAGCTAAAAAAAGTATCCTCATCAAGAATATTCGGGTATTGATTTTCCTCTAAATAACCCCTAACCATGTTAGCAGAAACCATATAACAATAGGAATTTGGATTGAGCATTTGTTGATGCACGTCATCACTAGCCTTTTGAAAAAATGCCGCCGGATTGCTCCAGCAAATAGGCTGGATCTGTTCAACCTTTAATTCATACCATGAGGTTTTGCCCTCATTTAAGGTTGCTGTTAAGGCTTGTGAGCCAATTGTTAGCCACTCTATTGGTTGTCCGGACCGTAAAATTTGGCAAACACGATTATAATAACCAGAGGCGATATTACTGTTCAATGATGCTCCCATAAAATTATTTGTAACCTCTCCAGAACGTTCCCGGTACCCCATAAACTCATACATATTCAAAATATCCATCAAGGGCTGGATTGATTTGATAACAACACAATCAGAATCAATCCATAGCCCACCAAATTTTTTAAGCAAAAATGCCCGTATAAAATCTGCCCGATGAGCTACATATAAATCATTAAGTTTGATGTCGAGGTCAGAATCCCGCAATTCATTAAAGCGTTCAGGGGTTAGCAGTTGTACATTTTCTACATGTGCAAATACTGTTTTCTGGCATGCCCGAATCCAGTCGGGAAGGTCGCCTTCCCAATATAGCCATACTGGTAAGTTTTTCTTTTTAAGATTAGCCATCTTTGCTGTAATGCTTTAATTCAATTTCTTTAAAACCAGTAGGGAATCTGTTAGCTGGATTTTCTGATAATTCTTTTTTGAAATAAGTTCATTTGCAAATGCAATTACGTCGGGGAAGTAATCAGCAAAGTCATGGAACGCGAGGTAACCTCCAATTTCTATCCAGGATGCAAACTGTCTGAAGTCATTAGAAATATTTAAATAATCATGTAAGCCATCTAATAACAATAATGATATTGGGTGGTTCCATTTTACATTTTTGGATTCATCAACTATTGACATCACTGTTTCAGATAAATTGGCTCTTTCAATATTTTTTTTGAAATGAGCTAAAGATGGTTCAAACTGTTGCAATCCCTGATCTGTAGAACCTAATATTCCATTGTGCGGATCAATTGAATAAACTTTTATCCCATCTGATACCGACTTAGCCAGCTTTCCAAGCAGAATTGTTGCTTTGCCGTGATAGCTGCCAACTTCAACTAAATGTCCATTTGGGAATTGAGTGCATGCTTTTAGTCCAAAAGCAATTAACAATTCGGCTTCTCCTTCACTTAACCACCCATCAATTTGTTTAATTTCATTTAAAACTTGGACAGGTAAAAACAATGACTGTTTATCGTCTTCTTTATGTGTTTCTTCGGGTTTTTGTATGTAGTTATTTAAATGCCTACGGGTATATTTCCTAAGCGTATCGTCGTAATTACGATTTATTGGATGTACCCAAAACGCATTGGGATCATTAAAAGCACAGTCTAATTCTTGTGTTGTATATGCTTTTTTGTATTTAACAAAGTCATGGCAGCAGGGATTCAATTCAATATCATAGCCAAGCAAACTCACCATAGTTGGCAATATGATCTCTTCTGTCGCCCATATTTTTGTATGCTTCATTATATTTTGAAGAATATTGTTCGTTTTGAAGAGCTTAACCAGATCCTTTACGGCATCGTAAGTGAATACAGTTGAGGGCCAAAAAGACCAGTGAACAAATTTGCTTTCACCATCTTTAAAAGTTTTAAGCAGTGGTTTCCATAAATCATATTCTTTAAATGCCTGAATGGAGGTAAAAACGTCAGTATTGTTTACAGTTATATGCTCAGGTCGGTTAGATAAAAGTCCGATATTGCTTTTTTGCGAAAAGAAATCCCACATGAAAGTAGAATATGCTGGCTGTAGACTTAATTGATCGGAATCTACAATAGTTAAAATGTCAAAAGAAAAATTATCGAGTGCAAATTGCATACATTCAAGCGCAAAATTGTGCAGGTAGCCATGTGCTACCGGTATAACAGTGGGGTTTACTACAGCTCCAAATTCTTCAAAAGGAAATGAGCAGGAGTTTAATTTAAGATCGGCGTTACTGTTAAAAATAACGATACTTGAGGAAGGGTCTTGAAAATGTAGATTGCGAACCATATCAATTACACAATCTAAGCTTTCATGCACCAGGCAAGCATAAACATTCTTTAACTGTTTTCTAACATTCTTTGAATTCCATTTATCTGAAGCAGTTTGAGCATGTTTAGGATAATATTTTAAATCAAAGTTCATTATCCGCTCTATATCCATTACCGGGTATGGGTGCCACCAATCGCCTGAAGTTTTTTTCAGGCTAATGTTCTGATCATGTATCATGTGGACAGACATCTTTGAATCTGTAAGTGCGGTTACTTTTTCGGGTGAGGCAGCCCAAACAAATAAGCCATCAACACCTACATTTATATCTTTATACTGATTTTTTTCCCAGTAAGATCGCTGATAACAAAGCGAACTTCCCAGCAACCATTTACGCTGATCTGGAGGATATCTATATTGAAAGGCTTCTTTTTTTAGCAGGTCGTAATAAAGTAAATTATTTATCCCACAAATATCAGCATTACGCTCTTTCAACTCCTCTACCTGATATTTTATCCGATAGTTAGCATACCAATCATCATCGTCCCAATTAACTATTATGCTCCCCGAGGCATGCTTACAAGCTATATTAAGTTTTGCACCCAAAGATATTTGATGATCAAGTCTTATGTATTTTATATTATCAACCTCTGGAACCAAGTCCCGGATACAATCAGAACCGTCATCAATTATAATTAGCTCTTTATTTTGGTACTCTTGCCTGTGGAAATATTTAATAGCGTGCGGAATAAAATATCTCCTGTTAAAGGTTGGCATTACACAAGAAACCAGAGGAAGCATATTAAAGAAGTTTTGCAGGCTAACCAGTGTAAATTGTAAAGCTTCGCTAGAGGTTTGTCACAATAACACCCTGATAATAAATTAAGTAAATTCTGAAAATCATTTAATTTATATACTCATAAAGCTAGTCCCTTTGTGAACCAACATCAATAGTTAGTTATAACTATTTTTATTGATCACCTTCCTTAAACTAGTTGAACAAACTTCAATTGAAAGTGATTGGTTTATGGAACTTAAGTGAACGCCAAGACGCTCCTTACCCCTTTTAAAAAATAATTTCCCCTGTAAGCCGGTGAAAGGCCCGTCAACAATAATCACTTCATCACCACTAACAAGATTGGACTCTATTTCAAAAACCATTGTTTCGAACTTCATTATGTTGGATATTTCATCCTCAGATACCATTGCCGGTTTACCTTCAAAAGTTATAAATTTTAATACCCCTCCTATTTTTAATAGTTTGAAGCGCTCCCTTTCTGTTGAATTAATAAAAACATAATTTGGAAACATAGGCACTTTTATTTCTTTTTTACGATCGCTCCATTGCCTTATTACATTTTGTAAAGGCAAATAAGCTTTTATCTTCTTTTTGGTAAGTTCGTTATAGATTTTCTTTTCGAGATTTGGAAAGGTATAAACGATATACCAGTTGCTTTTTAGTACATTTTCCATAGCATAGTATATTAGGGATATATTTTTGATGGTAGAGATAATAATTAACTCATATAATAAAATTGATCATATTTAATTGGTGATGAAATAGTTATTTATAATCATTTATAAGGATTACATGAACACTAAAAGTGTTTTTTTGACTACTAGCAGGTCTATATATTTCTTTTTGTTAAATATCTTTGATTAGAAGATGCCTAAAATTTCATGACGCTGCTCCGATTAATTCTAATTCTTCGATTTTATTAACCCTTAAAATACCATATGCTATTATATTGAAACGTCCCTAACGTTCAACCAAATATTATCTAAAACGACTAAAGTTATGGAACATAACGCAGGAGAAATCGTTGAACTAGCTGTTCGACGACAAAATGTGAATATTAGCGAATTATCCAAGCGCTTAAATGTAAACAGAAGGACCTTGTATAATTGGTTTAGACAAAAGAAATTGCATACAGATGTAATTTTAGAAATAGGTAAGGCTATCAATTATGACTTTTCAAGTGATTTTGAAGGAGAATTAAAACAATTAAATCATAATGAGGATCTAAGGTCTTTTAAAAAGGACTCTAATTCTGAACATCCTGATTCCGTCTATTATTGGATGGAAAAATACATAGCCTTACTTGAGGATTATAAACGGTTGGTTAGAAAGGATTCAACCCATAACATGCTATCGTAACAGTGCAATATCTTAAGGAACATATTCAGGGCAGCTGTCTGATGGGATAGATGCCTGATATGAATTAGGGAAAGTTCTTCAATTTTAAAAAAGAAACTGCCCTGATTATGCTCCGGGCAGTTTCTTTTTTTAGTATCCACCTCCACCGCCATTGTTTCCTCCATTGCCCGTACTTGCGGCAACCAGAACAATGTTGCCTCTTATCTCGCCACTTGTAAAATCTGAACTATGGATATTAACATACCATTTTCCTGATAAAAGCTGACTGATCTCTGCAGCGTTCAATACTCTGGTAGTTCCTGTAAGAGTACCTGAGCTGGCAGTGGTAAAGCCAGGTATTTCAATTACAATTGGTGAACTGGTTAAGTTTGATCCATTTTCTGCACCGTGAAAGTGCATTCCTGTCGTTGTTGCAGCAGCAGATCCAAGCTGCCATGTAATGGTATAAGCAATCGTTTTGGACTGTTCATTATAAGTGATGTTTGCCGTGCCTGTTCCAGTTGTTGTAACTACCGGAACTTCATTAGAGCCATTTAACTGGACCATAGCTGTATAAGTTCTGTAGGTAACATCAGGTCCGTTGCTTTTCTTTTTACACCCTGAATAAAGAACCAGCAGGATGGCTGCCATAGCAAGTATGGCAGAAAAGAATTTTACAGAATAAGTTTTCATAGTAAGTAATTTAAATGATTAATTAATTACTCCGATTGACAGTACAGCAGAGGGCGATAAGTTTGATGAGCGTTTGGAATTTGTCCTGTCATCATCGCTTCACTATCTAATACGCAACTATTTGTAAATGGTTGCCTGATGTTTTGCTTATTTCAGCTAATTCTGTTCTTTTGAATATTTAAGGAAAGACAATAAAACTTTCTCATCCTTTTCCAATAGCTTATTTGTTGGATTAGCTAATATGCTTACCCGCTTTAACCACTTATGAAGTGCATCATTTTTATGTGCTTCCAGAAGTAAAGGATATACATATGAACTTTTGCAAACAGCTCTGGTGTTTCCCAATTTTTTAGCAACAGAATCTAAAACTTGTATTTCAGTTTTCGCTTTAGAACAACCCTCCTGAGTTTTCAGACAAGTTGCAAACTGCCTCAACGCTTCCAAAGTTCCGCCCCAGGTCCTAAAATCCTTGGCAGTAAAATCATTGCCAGTAATTTCTTTAATGTATTGATTGATTTGGCCCGACTCAATACTTCTACGCATCCCATCGTCAGTATAAAATTGAAAAAGTTCCTGTCCGGGGATATCTCTGCACTTTTTTACAAGCCTTGATAAATGTCGGTCTGTTAAAGCCATTGTATGCCTTACCCCTTTCTTGCCTACAAAACTTAAATGTAATGAGTTCCCTTTAATTTTAACGTGCTTATCTTTCAGGGTACTTAAACCGAAACTGCCATATTTCTGCATATAACTTTTTCCACCCACTCTCAATAATGTCTTTTGTAATAGATCAACACAAATAGCAAGCACTTTTTGTTCATCGAGGTGCTTACGTTTTAAATCTCTTTTAATCTTTTTCCTGGCTTCAGGCAATGCCTTGCCAAATTCCAGCAGCCTAAAATACTTATGTTCAGATCGTCTTTTGGTCCATTTACTATGATACCTATATTGTTTCCTATTAGCTGCATCAATACCCGTAGCCTGCAAATAACCATTAGATTTAGGACTTATCCAAACTGATGTCCAGGCTGGAGGTAAAACAAGTGATTTTATTCGTTGTAATTGATTTTCATCTGTAATTCTGTTGCCATCCTTATCTTCATAATAAAATTTACCCGACTTCCCTTTTCTATAAATTCCGGGCATGGTATCAGTAATGTATACCAGTCCGTTTTGCTTAATTACTTTTTTAGTTTCCTCCATAACTTATTATTAACTAGGCTCTTTTTTTCTTAGTAAGGCTTTCCATTAATTGGCTGTAAAGATCATCGCTACTAGCTGTTTTAGGCTGCATTTTCTTAATAATAGGTTGTTTTCCCTTAGCTTTTGCTTTTATAATAGCTAAAAGTTCAACCCGATGTTCATCCTTAAATGAACTGATGTCAAAGTCACCACTATATTGAGCTATTAAAGCCATACCAATCTCCAACTCTTTGCTGCTTATCGTTTTTTCTCCCTTAAGCTTAACTTCTGTTGTGCTTCTAATTTCTTCCTCGAACCGGATTTTAGTAATAACCAGTACCTCATCCATGGGATGGATAACGCATAGGTTCTCCGTATTTCTGAATACGAAACGGGCTACTCCTACCTTTTTTGATTTAACAAGTGCACGTAGAAGTAAGGCATATGCTTTTTTTCCCTGGTTTTCAGGCTGTGTATAGTATGAGGTTTCGTAATAAATGGGATTGATTTCACTGATATCAACAAAACGCTCCAGCTCAACGACCTTGGTCTTTTCCGGACTAGCCTCCTCAAAATCTTTGTCATTAAGTACAATATATTTTTCATCAAGCTGATACCCCTTTACTATTTTTTCATAAGGAACTTCTTTACCGGTATTTTCATTAACTCGTTTATATTTTATCCTGGCATGATCTCTTTCATCCAGCATATCGAAATCAAGATTGCTGTTCTGTACGGCCGAGTATAGCTTAACAGGGATATTAACCAAGCCAAACCCAATAGCGCCTTTCCAAATAGATTTCATAATGCATGTATTTTAATCTTTAACTTTCTGGTTAACAACTTTGAGATAGGAATGTTTAGATTGTCCACATAAAACAAATAATCCTAATTACTGTTGTGGAAATTTGAACATCAAAAGGGAGTTTTTGACAATCAACAGGTTGCCTGCGTGTCTGTTCATTCGATACTTTTGATTCAAAGATGCCTAATTCTTTTATATTGCCGCTCTAACTATCTCAACCCGTTTCCCAAAACATTTAGGCTCCTTCCATTAAAACGTCCCTAGCGTTTAGTCTGACTTATCTAAAAACGATGTTATGGAACATAATGCAGGAGAAATTATTGAACTCGCAGTACGGAGACAAAATGTAAACATTAGTGACCTTTCCAGACGTATGCACGTTAATAGAAGGACGCTATATAACTGGTTTAAACAACGAAAGTTGCATACCGATGTAATCATCGAGATAGGAAAAGCCATTAATCATGATTTTTCAGCCGATTTTCAAAGTGACTATATGGATTTGGGTGGGTTCTCTGTTTACAAAGATGAATCTTCGTTAAATCACTCAGATTCTGTTTATTACTGGATGGAAAAATACATTTCACTTCTGGAAGATTATAAGAAATTAGTACAAAAGGGAAGTCATCACAAGACATTGTCATAACATAAAGTTGAAGTAAAAAGTAGCGACGTATTAGGACGCTACTTTTTACTAATTATAATTATTTAAGCTGGATTTTTTCTGCCATTGAATAGGCAAGTTCCCCAACTCCTGCTGTTTTTACACCTACCCGAACATATACCGCATCAGCAATTGATAATGAAGCCGGAATCACAATATTCATTGTAAGTGGCTGATTAATATTTGGAATAGCCGAAGCAGCAATTGTAGTAACAGCACTTTGATTAGCATCATCAATAAGGGCTGTTTTGAAGACATATAATTTGACCGATTCGAGCAAATTCGTAGTGTTTACAGTTTGTAAATTTACTGTAGCTGTTACCGTTGTACCAGCTCTCTGATATGAAACGGTTTTAACAAATGTATAAGGCGTTACAGGAACATCAACAATTGTATTGCCGCTTACTTTAACGTCAATTGAATCCGTATTGTTAATCCATGGCCCTACTCCTCTTAATCTGGTTAGTTTATAATTGCCATCAAAAAGTAAGGCAGAAAAAGTACCATCTTGTGCAACATAAACTGGAATTTTTGTAAAGAAATCATAGCCGTGTTGCCATAATTCCAGCTGTACGCCATTTGATCTGACGCCAATGGCCTGACCTTCATACACCACCCTACCTGTAAGTAATGATTTTGGTGCGGTGTAATTATCTTTCTTACATCCTGCAATCCCTGCTGCAAGGATAAACAACAATGAATATATATATGCTTTCATTTTCATAACCTGATTAATTAAATGGATTTTGAACAATTTTAGGATTGTTGTTTATTACATTCTGATCAAAAGATGAGTAGTAATTAAAAATTTGAAAAAACCTTGGCGATCTAAATCTGGGAGCTGTCATTTTAACAAATATATATTTCCCATCGCGGGCTGCATCTCCAGGACGAATTACGCGGTATGGATATAAGGCTGATACTACTGCATCAGGACTATCTGAATTACCGGTCCAAACTTTATCTGCCTGTCTCCAGCGCTTTAAATCCCATAAACGATGATCCTCAAACGCCAATTCGTTTCTACGCTCATTTCTGATTTTACTAATGGTTAAGGTTGCGCTTGTCAGGCTATTTGCACCGAAACCAGCACGCTGCCGAATTAAATTTGCATAGGTTAAGGCATCGTTTGTTTGTCCGAGTTCAAATGCGGCTTCAGACGCATTCAGATATATCTCTCCTAAACGGAACCATACCCACCAAACGTCACTTTGAATCCCCCTTGTAGAGGCTCCGCCATTTGCATCTATATACTTGCGAAGATAGAAGCCTGTGTTTGATACCTCTTGTATAGACCTATGAGGGCCAGAAGCAGCTATTAGTGGTTTGTTATCTGTATAGTTTGTTCCAAGATCAGGGCCTTCAACTGTTTGATATGAATTTGTTGCAGCATTCCATACCATAACGCCAGCCTGCATATCAACTGTTAAACCTTTAAATGGTGCGCCGGGGAAAATTATTGTTCCATATAGCCTTGCATCTTTACCGGCAAATATATCGGTGGTATGATCATAATAGATATAATCAGTGTTGCCGGCATTTCTGGTTTTAAGTTTCCCCTCGGACCCATCGAGATATTCATAATTTTCCACCAGATTTAATGAAGGCGTAATGTTGGACGAACTTAAGTTGTCTTCTCGTATGCCCCGGGCAATGTTATCGTACGTAAATCCGTGTTTTTTAGCTTTAGTTGTCAGGAAATCACGTACAAAGATCACCTCTGGATTATTTGTTTTCTTTACAACAGCTTCATAAAAGTTCTCGCCCAGATTCGGGTTGCTTGTGTATAAGGCATATGGACCCGCTATGACTTCCTTAGAAGCTTCTAATGATTTTTGAAAGTATTCATCAGCTCTGGATGCTGGTATACCCACCTCTCCTCCGGTTGTAGTTATAGTTGGGGTTAGCAAGGCATTATATTTGGCAATTGAGCCAGCATATAACATGGCTCTGCTTTTCAGTGCCATGCATGTGTATTTATTTGCCCTCCCTTTACTGCCATCATTAGCGATATCATTTTTAACTGCATCAAGCTCAGAAGCAATGAAATCATATACTTCTGCCTCTTTTGCACGGGGTTGTTGCAGGTAGGTAGGATCTCCTTCAAAATTGTAGATTAATTGAGTGGTAATTAATGGTACCCCCCCCATCCTTTTTACCATTTCGAAATAAAGATAAGCTCTGATAAATCTGAATTCTGCTTTCAATTGGGTTCTTTGAACCTCACTAAGCGTTGCAGCACCAAATTTATCTACATTCTCTATAGCTAGATTTAGATCTCGAACAAAGCCATAATCGTATAGCCTCCAACGGCCTCTGTCGTAGCTCACAATATTGTTCCGTCCCTCTTCATTGGAAAATCCCGACCACATAGCATCATCATAATCAGCCATATTTCTCCATTGTGAACCTGCCTGATCGGTTAAACCCATGTCAGTAGGAATCCGGTTATAATAATTTGCAAGTAGTCCTATTATTAGTTTTGGATCTTTCCATAATTGATCGTCAGTGACAATCGTAGTTGGCTCCCTTTCCAAGAAATTCTTTTTACAGGAGCTAAAACTTAGCAGGAGAACTAAGCTGAATATTATATATTTTGATATGTTTTTCATGATGCTATAGTGTTAAATTAAGCCCTAGTGTATAGATCTTTTGTTGAGGATAAACCAATCCATTACCCGCTGAAATCTCAGGATCAATTTCATATTCCTTTACATTGTCGAAAGAAAACAGATTTGAGCCATTAACATAGATTCTTAAGGCGGAGATATTTACCTTTTGCAATAGGGTTTTTGAGAAAGAATAACCCAATTCCAGGTTTTTCAGCCTCAGATAACGAATATTGGTCGTCCAGAAATCATTTCGGTTATTGCCACTAAGCGGACTGGTAAACACAGATAGTCCAGTGTTGTCCTTCCTTAATGCAGGATATGTTCCTGGAATCCATTGACTATTAGGGTTATATGGGTCTGCTCTGTGCCAGCGATCTGTTAGCATATAAGCAGGTGAGTTTCCATTATTTTGAAATGGAAATTTCAATTCCCAATCTCTAAAGTAGGTCTGCATCCCCGCGCCCATCAGATCAAATGCAAGTGAAATACCTTTCCAGGTAACCCGGCCGTTTATGCCGTAATTAAAATAAGGCAAAGCCCCTTCTGCATACCCAATTGGTTTTATGTCCATGGCGTTGATAATTCCATCACCATTTAAATCCTCATAAATTAAATCACCGGGTAAAAGCGTTCTGTTACCTTGTCCGTCTATGTTAACCGGGTAGTCATTAATTTGTTGTTCAGATTGGAACCTTCCTAAAATATGATGGCCCCAGTTCACATTTTGCCAACGGCCAGTTCTATCATTTCTGTACTGATCGTAAGAATTTCCAAAACGTGGTTTGTATATATAATCATCTTTAGTTCTGCCGAATGTTGCATTACCGCCGATTGAAAAATCCACCTTACCAATTGAGCTACTATAGGTAATTAAACCATCAAATCCCTGGGTAACATCTGAATTTAAATTTTCTGGTGGCAAACTATACCCTACCTCGTTTGGCAATACTACATCATAGCGTGGCGCAGGAAAGCCAGAACGTTTACGCCTGAATAGATCAAACTGTCCTGTGAAATGTTTGAATATGGTAAAGTCCACACCTACGTTCGATGTTTTATTGGTTAACCATGAAATAACGGTAGTAGGCAATCCTCTTGGTGCTACACCATTATAAAACGTACCATCAAATACAGCATTTCCGGCATTAACATTATACCCGCCCAAATACGCAAAAGGATTTGGCGAATAATAATTACCACCACCATCTTGTAAAGATGTTCCGGTTTCGCCATAAGAGGCTCTGAATTTTAAGTCATTAATGCTTTTAGAAAAGATCTTCTTAAAAAAACCTTCTTCCGAAATACGCCAGCCTACAGACACGCCAGGAAAAAATCCGAAACGACTGCCAGAACGATAAAGAAATGAACCATCATATCTGCCAACGGCTTCAATAAGGTATTTTTTCTTATAATCGTAATTTAACCTCATGGCATATCCTTCAAAAGCCTCTTCATAATGTGAATCACCTATGTAATCCAAATCAGCAAATACCTGTGTAGGAATAATATTGTTTGGCGGAACAGAGTGTAATGCCAGGTAATCATTAGTAGCATCTTTGCGTTCAAAAGCAACTAAAGCCGCTATGGAATGATCTTTTATTTGCTTGGTATAGTTTAATTGAAACTGTGCAAACGTGGCTACAATATTTCTTTTATGCCTTTCTCTCCATGGGTTTTGGTTGCCATATAATGCACCATTTGGTGCTCTGTCATTGTAGGTATCAGTAGCCGCATCATAAATATATGCAGGATAGGTATATTCAAACCCATCAAAGTCTTCATTACTATAATCATATGAATACAATGCCTTTGCAGTTAAGCCAAAACCAAATTCGTACTGTGCATTTAATTTCGCACCGGCTCCTCGGGTAATGTTGTCAATATAACCGGTTATATCCTTTGAATAAGTTGCCGGGTTAACGTTTACATTGTGCGTTTGGTTAATATACAAAGGGTTGTTGTTAGCATAGGCGGTTTCTGTAGGCCACATACTGCCAATACTAAGTAAAGGGTTAAAGTAATCGTCCAATCCCGGAACCCCTACATTATGCCTGTTTTCTATCCTGCCACTAATTTGGGCACCAACGGTAAAACCTTTTAAGACAGTACTGGAAATATTAGCCTGAAGGTTTGTGCGGTTAAAATTGAAATCTTTAAGTGCAGCTTCCTGATTAATATGACCCAGGGATAAATAATAGGTGGATTTATCAGAGCCGCCTGAAGCATTTGCTGTTATAAATTGTTGCGGAACGTTGTCCCTTACAATAAAAGCATAATAATCGTTATTTTGATAGCCGGGTTCTGTTCCTGCTTCCCATTTGGCCAATTCTTGTGGAGAATAGAGGTCTGCCGGATTACGGCCAAGATTTTGTTCAGATTCTAAACGGCCTCTTACGTATTGTCCTGCATTTCCAGGATATGGATAACGGGAGAAATTTTGAAAACCATAATAGCTGGAAAGTCCGAAGGAAGGCTTATCACCTCTTCTTCCCTTTTTAGTCGTTACCAATACCACACCATTTCCCGCCGCCAAACCATATATAGAAGCAGAGGCATCTTTAAGCACCGTTATGCTCTCAATATCATCTATTCCTAGCTGGTTAAATGCATTAACCCCAGAAATACCTGTATTAAAGCCAAACCCATCGCTACCATTACTGGTGCTATATGCTACTCCATCTATAACATACAAGGGGTTTCCGAGGTTTCTGATCTGTAAATTGGCCCCATTTCCCGGTCGGGCATCTGTGGTACGTGCGGTTACACCAGGAATTTTACCCGCCAAAGCACTTGTAGCGGCTACAGAAGGCGATCGGACAATATCTGAAGCCTGTAACGTGCTGATCGCTCCAGACACAGTTGCTTTCTTTTGTGTACCATAAGCAACAACAACAACTTCATCCAGGTCTTCTCCACCAGCAGCAACCATACGGACATTAATAACTTTGCGATCGTTTACCGTGAATTCCTGATTTTTAAATCCAATGTATCGAAAAATAAGTATTGAACTTGGTGTCGGCGCATTTATAGTATAATTTCCATTAGCGTCGGTCTGGGTACCCGAATTGCCCCCTTTTAAAGTGACCGTTACGGAAACTAAAGGTTTATTTTCATCATCGGTGACCTTACCAGATATCATGATTTGAGAGAAGGCATTTGCCGATGTAAAAAGGGCCATCATTGCCAATAGAAATTTTAATTTTGGTTCAGGGTACCAACGTATACCCTTAGCCTGGATTCCAATTCCATGGAATACCTTAAGTAGTTTTCTGTGCATGATTTTTTTGGTTAGAGATTTATAGATTTAAAGGTTAATTAAATTGCAATGCGTAATTCATTACCCAGAAATAGAATCTTAGCCTTTTGAGGAGTTATTTTGAATGCATTTCTGCCTATTACCCTCGCTTTATTTGAATAATTTTGAAACAGGGTACTACTTAGTACGATTAGGTAAATAATCATTCTCATTTTAGCCGTTCTTATATTTGGTAAGACAAATAAGCCACTTTTTATATCATTATTCTATCTTAATGTTGTCAGTTTCTGAGCTTATTTTGTCATTAAAGCTCTTTTTGTATTTTCACGTCAGAATAAAAATATTTTTGATACTTATTCTTGGTTATCAGTTGATTACTGAGATACCGCGGTCCAGAATGTGTAAAACATAAAGAATGTTTAAAAAATGCACCAAACAATTTCGATCATTTTGGCTTTTAGAATACATTTAAACGTAAGATTTATGCGAAAAACAGAGACCAAAACAGACCTTCAAAAGTTCATAGAAAAATTTGAACCTAATAAATTTAAAATGTTGACCAGAGGGATTGAAATCAGAGGAAATAGTGACCTGCACCGAAGCATTACTTTTGCCAAGGAGCTAATTGAAAGAATGAAATTGAAGCTCACAGTTAATCATTCCGCCGAAATGGCGATGTATGGAGGATTTGAAGTAGTATATGCTTAATGAAAATCCTGCATGAGAATAAAATAAAAAGGTCAGCTATCAAAAATAGCTGACCTTTTTATTGGATGTTCTAGAGTCCGGAAATTATTCTTTGATTAATTGCGTGTTAATTATTCATTAACATATATCCTTGGAGCAGCTCCTTTACATCAGGCCATTCGTCCGAGATTATAGAAAAACGAGCAGAATCCCTTATGGTAAAATCTGCTCCCATTCGTTCAGCACGAATTATCCCTTCAAATTTAGCACCCAGACGTTCAATAGCCGCTCTTGATCGTTCATTACGTACATCAGTCGTGAAATTAACCCGCCATACTTTCCAGTGCTCAAAAGCGTATTTGAGCATCAAGAATTTAGCTTCCGTATTTATACCTGTTCTGGTAGCAGGCCCGGTGAGCCATGTATGCCCTATTTCGCAAACATCGGGAGCAATTCTTCCATATCCACACGTATGTTCAGGCCACTGCCAGTAGGCAATATTCCAAAAACGTGTGGATCCTTTTATAATACCGTCTTCATTGCCGACGATGACAAAAGGCATCGCTGTTCCCCTATCGCGCTGCTCAAGTGCCGTTTTAATATACCTGGTCATTGCATTTTTTCCCTGAGGCACAACAGTCCACTTAAATAGCTGCTCATTTCCTGCTGCGGCCTTAGTTAATCCTTCTAAATGAAAAAGTTCCAGAGGCTCTAACCTCACGTAGTTTCCAACTAGTATGTTGTTTTCCATTTGCCTTTTTCTCGTCTATTTTACGCGGTTAATGATAAAGCCATTGTTCACCACATCCATACCGATTTTTGGATAATACTCAATAGCCGTTGGTGCTGCAAGTAGTAAAAGCATACTCTTATCGCCAATTGTAGCTTTTGTAAGTTTTACCAATTCTTTGCCAATACCCGATTTTTGATAAGTTGCACTTACGGCCAGGTCAGCAAGATAGCAACAGTGACAAAAATCAGTTAATGATCGGGCAATGCCGACTAGCTGATCATCATGCCAGGCCGTAACCACAAGGTTAGAATGTTTATACATCTCTGCTATCCTGTTTTTATCAGCTGTAGGACGGTTGAGACCAGAACTGTCGTATACACTGATGATTTCTTCTAATAATGGTAACACATTTGTTTTGTAGGTAATGTTCATATTTAATAAAATTGATATTCAAAAGTATATTATTAAAGGACTATCTTTATCATCCAGAAACAAGAAGTTAAGTAGTCCAGATGTTGCCATTTGATACCCTTATAACAATCGATAAAACACTAAGCGTGTCCGTTTATCAGCAGATTGCAAACCAAATACTTATGCTGATAAAAAATGGAATTGTAAAGTCAGGGTCTTATCTGCCTGGTACGCGCGAACTGGCTAGAATGGTTGTTGTTCACCGTAAAACAATTATTGCTGCATATAACGAATTAAGCGCTCAGGGATGGATCACTGTGATACCACGGAAAGGGTTTATTGTGGTTCCTAATCTTCCAGAAGTACAGCCACAGCAATGGGACCAGCAGAAAGCAGGTTTTGCATATGAAAGTTCAATGCCCAGCCCCTTTTATAAAACAAACCAATATGGAGTGATTCCTTTGGCTAGTGATACCATGGTGCATGAATTAATAATAGACGATGGCCACCCAGATATGCGGCTAGCGCCAATGGACCTGCTAAACAGGGAATACAGGAGCCGTCTTAAAAAGGTCCAAACATTTAAACGGGTTTCGGCAACGCTGGCCGCAGGCTCGTTTAACCTAAGAGAAACAATGATAAGCCATATGGCGCAAACCAGGGGGTTGCAAGCCCAGGCATCAAACATCATGATGACTCATGGCGCTCAAATGAGTATTTATATAGCAGCAAGCTTATTGTTAAAACCCGGCGATAATGTAATTGTAGGAGAACCGGGCTATTTTGTTGCTAACCAGGTTTTCGAATCTTTAGGAGCCAATGTAATTCGTATGCCTGTAGATCAGGATGGAATAAATACAGATTTGATAGCTACAGCCTGCCAGAAGTTAAACATACGGATGCTGTACGTCGTTCCCCACCATCATCATCCTACCACAGTAACTTTAAGCCCGCAACGGCGTATGCGTATACTGGAATTAGCTGAAGAACATAACTTTACAATTGTAGAGGATGATTACGATTATGATTTTCACTACAGCTCCTCTCCGTACCTGCCCCTTGCCTCCGGAAATCATCAAAATCGGGTGGTTTATATTGGCTCCTTTTCCAAATCTCTTTCCACATCTATACGAATTGGTTTCATGATCGCCTCAGCAGATTTTATTGCCCACGCGGTTCATATCAGAAGACTTATCGATTTGAAAGGAGACCATATTATGGAAGATAGTCTGGCTGCACTTATCGAAAACGGTGATATTAACAGATACCTCAAAAAGAACAATAAGATTTACAAGGAAAGAAGGGATCATTTAATCAAGATGTTGGACACTTACATGAAAGGTATAGTTAGTTACGAAAAACCCGATGGAGGTATGGCCATTTGGGTTAAATTTGATCCTAACTATCCTATTGAACAGATCTCAATTAAAGCAGCCAGGCAGGGTCTTTATATGAATAATGGGAAGTTATTTGATAACAATGGAGTCAGCTATAATGCCATTCGATTTGGGTTTGCTTCATTAACTTTGCCGGAAATAACCAAAGCTGTTCAAATCATTTCATCCAGTTTGGTACTAACCTTGCAACCAAAATAAACTGAACCTTTCAACAAAGTGAAATTGGACTTTTCAACAAAACAAGATTGCTCTTTAATCTGCAATTTTGTGCTATCAATTTGAAAGCAAATGACAAATTCAATTCATACAGTATTGGTAACAGGCGGATCAGGCTTTGTCGCTGTTCATTGCATCCAGCAATTATTGGATAAAGACTACCTGGTAAGAACCACCCTGCGCGATTTAAATAAACAGGATAAAGTGATAGCCATGCTTAAAAAAGGCGGAATCACTGACTTCAGTAATCTTTCTTTTGTAAAAGCAGATCTCACCAGTGATGACAATTGGAGCACGGCTGTAAAAGATTGTGACTACGTTTTGCATGTAGCTTCTCCCATTTTCTTAAAACTGCCAAGGCATGAAGACGAAATGATACGTCCCGCAGTTGACGGAACTATACGCGTACTTAAAGCAGCAAGAGATGCAGGTGCTAAGCGCGTTGTTATGACGTCGAATTTTGGGGCAGTTGGCTATAGTCATAAGGATAAAACTACTGTGATTACAGAAGAAAGCTGGACAGACCCAAATGAGAAAGGGCTCTCTGCTTATAACAAATCAAAAGTATTGGCCGAAAGAGCAGCCTGGGATTTTATGGAACAGGAAGGTGGTAATCTTGAATTGTCAGTGATCAATCCGATGGGTATTTTTGGTCCTTCCTTCACTAAAGACCTGTCCAGTGGTTTTGAGTTGCTACAAAAAGTAATGGATGGTAGCATGAAAGCGCTGCCTAACATCAGCCTCGGTATTGTAGACGTGCGTGATGTTGTTGATCTGCACATCCGGGCAATGACCAATCCCCAGGCAAAAGGACAACGATTTTTGGCCTTAAGCGGCGGTACAATGTCACTTTTAGAAATAGCAGATTTCCTTAAAAATGAAATGCCTGAGGCAGCTGCAAACGCATCCACCAAAACAATCCCAAACTGGTCGATCCGCATTGCCGCGTTATTTAATGCACAAGCAAAAGCCATTGCTCCTCTGGTGGGCATTTACCGCAATGCAAGTAATGAAAAGGCCAGAACCCTATTAGGATGGACACCCCGCAGTAACCAGGAAGCCATATTAGCAACGGCCAAAAGTTTGGTGGAATTTGCATCATAAACATTAAAGCCTCATCATTACTTAAACCTAAATCACTAACCCGTATGAAACGGTTTTTAAAAATAATTAAACGAACTATGATTATCCTGCTTAGCACAGCGATGCTTTTATCCATCGCTACTTTTTTTTATATCCGTCAGGCAAAATTTGGGCAGGCTCCTACCGCCCAGCGATTGGAACTGATAAAAAAATCGCCTCGTTATAAGGACGGCAAATTTCAGAATACTCATCATACACCCGACCTTACCGAAGGCTACAGCATTAGCGGTATCCTTTACGACCAGTTGTTCGGCGACCATCCCAGAAGAAGTCCCACTGCAATCATACCTTCTAAAAAAACCGATTTGCACAGCCTTCCTCCCGATTCAAACGTCCTGGTGTGGTTTGGTCACTCCTCTTATTTCATGCAGATAGACGGGAAGCGCTTTCTGGTAGATCCTGTTTTAAGTGGCAGCGCATCTCCAGTGCCATGGACAGTAAAAGCCTATAAAGGTACAGACCGATATACGGTTGATGATCTGCCTCCTATTGACTACCTGCTGATCAGTCATGACCACTATGATCACCTGGACTACGAAACAATTACCAAGCTAAAAGATAAAGTAAAAACAGTTATCTGCGGACTTGGTGTAGGTGCTCATTTCGAACATTGGGGATATGCTGCTGATAAAATCATTGAAAGTGACTGGAACAACAGCATATCATTGGATGTTGGATTTAAAGTACACACCACCCCTGCAAGACATTTTTCGGGCAGAGGTTTTACAAGAAATAATACATTGTGGATGTCTTATGTGCTGCAAACACCAGGCACAAAAATCTATATTGGCGGAGACAGCGGTTATGACACACACTTTGCAGAAATTGGTAAACAGTTTGGGCCAATTGATCTTGCGATATTAGAGAATGGGCAATACAACGTAGCCTGGAAGGCAATCCATATGCTGCCAGAACAGGTGCTGCAGGCCGCAGAAGATTTAAAAGCTAAAAGACTGTTTCCGGTGCACTCTTCTAAATTTACCCTGGCAATGCACTCATGGGACGAGCCTCTTATCAAAGTTACAGAACTAGCCAAAATACAGCACTTACCCTTGGTTACACCGGTTATTGGTGAAATGGTAGACCTAAACGATACCACACAAGTTTTTCCAGAATGGTGGAAAGGTGTAAATTAGTAAACCATAAAAGATAAGGCCATGCGCTATACTGAAATCAAATCCTGCTACCTCGGCCCGGAGATATCTCCCGAACAGTTCGTCCCTGAGCATTTCTTTTTGTTTTTGGCCAAAGGTTTGATAACAGGGTACGACGGCAGTAAAAAATATGAACTGAAATCAGGAGAATCTTGCATTGTCAAAAAAAATCATCTGGCCAGGTATCACAAGCAAAAATACAATGGAGACTTTGAGAAAGTAGTGGTGATTTTTGACAAAGCTTTCCTGAAAACCTTTCAGGATAAGCACCAAATCAAAATAAGTACTTCTGAGGAAGAAGATGCCTTTATCCTTTTAAAAAAGGATTCTATGATCACCAATTTCATCAGTTCACTTTCTGCTTATTACAATGATGAGGGTAAAATAGACGAGAAATTTTCCAATATCAAAAGAGAAGAACTTCTATTGATCCTTTTGCAAAAGCAACCTGAGTTGTATCCTATTTTCTTTGATTTTGGACATCCGGAAAAAATAAACCTCGAAGAATTTATGAATCGCAATTATAAGTTCAATGTAAGCATTGAACGTTTTGCTTACCTTACAGGAAGAAGTATCTCTGCATTTAAAAGGGATTTTAAAGATATTTTCCATGACACGCCTAGCCGATGGCTGGTTAAGAAACGCCTGGAAGAAGCTTACTTTCTGATAGAAAGAAAGGGAAGGAAACCTACTGATATTTATATTGATCTTGGATTCGAGGACTTGTCGCATTTCTCCTTTGCTTTTAAAAAGAAATACGGATTGGTTCCTTCTCTTCTGAAAAATCAGGTGTTAAGCAGAGAATAACATGGTTAATGTCCTGTATCTCTTTCCATCAACATATAAACTTCATTCATATATGTTGCTTCTGAAAGTGCTGCCCTAAAGTCTTCCAGCTCTTCTGGATCAAAAGTAAAACTGATATCATCATTTGGAGTATGTAAAATTATTCGGTCTTCTCCATCAGGGAAAGGCAATGAATTGCTTTCAAAACAGATCGTGTCAACAACTTCTTTAAAGGAAGTAAATCCTATTGCCGGGAAATTGAGCACAAGGTTGTGGTGCCATATGTAATACATCTTGCATCCAGCGCAGCAGCTGATGACTGTTTTTCCTCTGGTTGTTAATACTCTTGTCTGGCACATGTTACTTGTTTGTGCCTGAATTACCCATGCCCATTAACATGGGTAACCAGGACTTGATACATTATCAAATTAACTAACTAAACTAAGATCAGCGGGGCGCTGATCTGCACCAAAGGTATAACAATTTTTCATTATTTATAATTATTCTAAATAAAGAATTATTTTAAAAGAGTATAGCCTTATTGGGGACCCTATGTCAATAGCACACGATAGTAATGCCCTTGCTCTGCCTCAGCTGTACTTGAGGAATGCTTCAGACTTGCTTCATCGAGTTTGATACTGAAGCATTCCTCAAGTACAGCTAAACCATGGCTGAAGGATAGGAAACAGAGAAGATATTCCTACTTAAATATCGCATTTGGTACAACCCCTGTCCAGGCAGCAGGTAGCTTGCTTACTCCAAAAATCTTTGCCAATACCAAAGCTGTATTTTTATTGCTGTTGAATTCGGTAATCAGACCACGTTTCCTGATTTGAGGTCCGGTAATGGCCCATGGCACCTGCATTTCCGACATTGACACACCACCATGTCCCTGGTTAATGCCACCATGGTCTGTAATTAGCAGAAAGTGCGTATCTTTATAAATTCTAGCTGTTTTTAGTTTGTTCAGCAATATGCCAATTTCAACATCTGCATCCTCAATAGCCTTAATATATTCAGGAGACATCCACTTGAAGCTGTGACCAGCATGATCAGTATGTACGCTGTATAAAAATACAAGTGTAGGGCTTTGTTTATTTTTTAATAGAAAATCGTATGCTTTGCTATAGTTTTCCTGATAACGATCATTCTCTTCAAAATTAACCTCATCAAGGTATTTTTTATTAATAGGATTGATCAGTTCTTTCCAGTTATAGTAGTAGGCAATTTTTGACGAGGGTACTTCATCCTTCAAAACCTTAAATATTGAAGGGTAATATCCCTCTTTATCTGTCGCAATTGGAGTAAGTGGATGTTTTTCCATTGTCCAGTCATTACTGGTTATTCCATGCTCTTCCGGGCCTGAGCCAGTCATGTGGCTGGTCCAATTTGGAAGTGTAATGGATGGCATTACCGGCCTGGTAGTTAGCGAAAGTACGCCATCAGCGACCATCTTGTCCAGATTAGGATGTTTTGCTGTTTTAAATCCCTCGGAACTAAAACCATCCAATCCAATAATAAGAACACGAGCAGGCGTCTTTTGTGCATTTGCAGAAAAGGAGATTACGGATAAAATAAGTGCTTTGAAAAAAAAAGATCTCATGTGTATACTTGTTTGATATATAACAAAGTTAAATCTGTTTAATTTAAGTATGCGTATTTGTTTGTACAAATCAAAAACAAAAAAATGTATACGTAAAGTATTTAAGGTTAATTGATTAAAAGATAATTTGAATTCAAATGGATGTATGATTCGAGGTTTTTTTTAGAAAGTTTCATGTGTACTCAGATCATGTAGCTCAGGTGAAACTGCTTTACCGATGCCATTAAATAATATCTTAATTCCCATTACCTTGCCTATTGATCGCTGATATTTAGTAAAAAGTACTTTTTTACCGTTTAAAACGACTGATGCCTGCTTATTTTCTACTTTAATCATTACCTCGCCGCCATTTTCAGGATTAAAAGCGAGGGCGCCCAAAAATTGTTCAGAGCCTAATACCCTGACTTCCGAAAATTTGTATTCAGAGAAAGCCACACAGCTCCGTCTGTTTAACTTTAACAGGTGTCTGTGCTTTTCACCTAAAATGATAATTGTAGTTTCAACACATTGAGTGCCTGGTCTGCTTTGTTCGGCAAATATTTTACAGGAGAAAGAAAAATTATCTCCGTTAATATGTGATGGCTTGATGTTGCTAAAGCCAACCACAAAGGGCTTATGCGTGTCAAGTCCTGCTGAGTCGAGTTGTTTTGGCGATACATAAATGTTTTTTGGATCCAGTGATTTTAACCCTGCAATGGGGAATGCCCTGGAGGTATCGTTACCAGAATTGGCTACCCAGCCCTTGGTTTGCATATAGGCCGAGGCTGTATCTATTGGCTTATTGTGATATAACAATGTTGCATACACCACTCCTGGGTTTCTAAAGAATTTTGTGATCTTGTTTTTACCCTTAATGGAAGACACCAATGCTTCATCCATAAAATCTACCTGATATTCTTCATTTTCATCAAAAGAAACCTTTGAGTTTAGTTTAAATACAGCGGTATGTGGTACACTGCCGAAAGGATTTTCGCACACCAGTTTTACCTGCATAGACTCGGCTGTATTTTTCCAAAAGAAGACAATGGCTAATATAACCAAAACCAATGCTGCAAAAATAGCAACAACAAGTCGCGGTACTTTAGTGTCTTTAGGTACTTCAATATCATTTTCCTGATCAGTAGAGATGGATGTAACATTCTCGATCTTTAAAGTTGCGAAAACCAGTTCAAATTCCTGCCAATCGCGATAACCAATGAATTGCGATAATGCATCTCTGGTAGCTTTTTGGGGAAAATAGCGTTGGGGAGTTTTCAATCGGCCAAATATCCTTTTAAGTGTATTTACACTTAAATACACACCCGTTTGTTTGCCCAATTGACTACTTAATCTATTGTAATCTTCAACCCGCCATTCAGTAATGGCTTTGTCTCCCATCTTTTCTGTTATTTTCTGGCAGCAAAGATCTAATGCTTTAAAAAAAGATTGATTTACCGGCCGTACAGAATTAGAATCCATTTAAGAGTATCTCCTTAATAATTAAGCAATTATAACTACAAAACACTGCTTTCTCTTTGTATGGCCATTTGCATCTTTTTTACACCTTTTAGAAATAGATTTACGATCACAATTAACACATCCTTGTACAAACATATAAAATAACCGACCAATCAGGTATGTATTTTCTGTTAAACTTTTACCAGAAATGAAAAACATGCAGACTAAATTGTTTTACTTAGACAAAAAATGATATTCAAAAAATCTTTAAAACTTTTCTTAATATTTATGACCATAGGACAAAGTAACTTTGCTCAGAAAACATTTGAGATCACTACAAAAAACAATGTACTTGTTTTGGAAACGGATAAGGACAATTCATTACTTTTGAGTTACATCGGCAAAAAGCTCAAGAACGTTGCAGAGTATTCCAGCATTCAATCTCTGGATAAATACAAACCTGGTTCTGACGACCTCTTTAACAAACGCGAAGCATACATTGCCTCGGGTTCTTTGAATTTATTGGAACCTGCCTTAACAGTAACCCATGCCGATGGAAACAAATCTACCGAACTTACATTTTCCAGAGTCGAAGAAAAGCAGATCGATCAAAATAGAAAACTGACCAGTATTGTACTCAAAGATGCAAAATACAATTTTGAGGTTAGCTTACACTATTTATCTTACTTTAATGAAGATGTAATAGAACAATGGGTACAAATTGTACACAAGGAAAAAGGGGATGTTGTTTTAAATAAATATGCCTCAGCAAATCTTACCCTTAGTGGTAAGAAATTCTTTCTAAAAAACCACTATAGCGGTTGGGGCCGTGAAATGCGCTCTGAGGAACAACAGCTTTTGCATGGAATAAAAACAATTGATTCGAAACTTGGAACCAGAAATAACCTGCTAAACTCCTCTTCTTTCATGATTTCTATTGATCAGCCGGCCACAGAAGATTTAGGAGAAGTTGTTGCTGGCTCATTGGAATGGACAGGAAACTTCAGGCTGGATTTTGAGACTTTTGATGAATATTACTTAAGGCTAACTGCTGGAATCAATAACTTTTCTGGGAATTACACGCTAAAACCAGGAGAAGAATTTATAACCCCCCGTTTTGTATATACCTATTCGGCAAATGGAAAAGGCATTGCGAGCAGAAACCTGCAAAACTGGGCAAGAAATTACCAGTTACTGGAAGGTATGGGCGAGCGATCAACGTTGTTGAATAACTGGGAAACTACATATTTCGATTTTAACGATGAGAAATTGAATCACCTTATTCAAGATACCAAAAAACTGGGTGTAGATGTATTTTTACTGGATGATGGTTGGTTCGGTAACAAGTTCCCTCGAAATAATGCCACAGCAGGTTTGGGTGATTGGCAATTTAATAAACAGAAACTAGCCAATGGCATTAGTGCTTTGGGCAGGGAGGCGACAGCAAATGGTGTAAAATTCGGTATTTGGCTGGAGCCGGAAATGGTTAATCCAAAAAGTGAACTTTATGAGAACCATCCCGATTGGATTATCAGACAACCAGAAAGAAAGGAATACTACATGCGCAATCAATTGGTTCTGGACCTTAGTAATCCAAAAGTTCAGGATTTTGTATTCAATACTGTAGATGAGGTTTTTAAGGAAGTACCCGATTTGGCTTTTATCAAATGGGACTGCAATTCACTGATCTATAATGCCAACTCCCCTACTTTAAAAAACCAGGATCATTTTTATCTGGAATATGTAAAGGGCTTGAACAGTGTACTTGAGCGAATAAGAAAAAAATATCCAAAAATACCCATGATGCTTTGCGCTGGTGGCGGTACAAGAGTAGACTATGCAGCACTAAAATATTTTACTGAATTCTGGCCAAGCGATAATACCAACCCTTTTGACCGCATTTTTATTCAGTGGGAATATTCTTATTATTTCCCTTCGGTAGCTGTTGATAATCATGTTACAGATATGGGTAAGCAGCCAATCAAATTTAAAACTGATGTAGCCATGATGGGTAAACTGGGCTATGATGTGAAGGTAAATGAGCTGGACGAGAAAGAGCTTCTGTTTAGTCAAAATGCCGTTAAAATATACAATAGCATTAAAGACATTGTGTGGCACGGGCAGCAGTACCGGCTTCAGGATCCCTATGAAAACAAAGTAGCTGCCATATCATATGTTAGTGAGACCAGAGATACAGCTATAATCTTCAATTATTATGTCTCTACGCTTTACAATGCTAAAAACGCCATTCCTATAAAGCTTAAAGGCCTTGATCCTGACAAAATGTATAAGATTGAGGAAGTCAACCTTTACCCGGGTACAACCTCCCCAATTGATAGCCAAAGGTCTTACTCCGGAGACTTCCTTATGACTGTAGGTATTAATCCGGAAGCAGATGCAGGCCGAACCAGTGTTGTTTTAAAAGTTATGACGCTATAATATTATTAATAGATACTTGCCAGTATATTAACAATTTCATAATATAGTGTTTAATTATGCTAAACATAAGTTTAGTAATTATGCACTCAAATAGATCGTTATTATGAAAGGAAATATCGTGGTTTTTGAGGGTGCCGGCAAAAAACTGCAGTTGCAAGAGAGAGAAATACCCACACTTAAATCGGGTGAAATATTAATCAAGAATCTTTATACCACCATTTGTGGAAGTGATCTCCATACTTTCATTGGTATTCGAACTGAAAAAACGCCAACTGTACTGGGCCATGAAATTGTAGGCAGAATTGTTAGACTAGATGCAGATCATCCACGGCTTGATCAGGCGGGTAACAAATTACTGGAGGGTGATCTGGTAACCTGGGCAATATTCTGTTCACATCCTCAACAAGAATGGCTGGAGAAAGGTATGCCGCAAAAGTCTGATAATCTTTTCAAATATGGTCATGCACAAATTGTTGAAGAAGATGCCTTTCACGGCGGCTTGAGCGAATATTGTATTTTGCGGGCTCATACATGTGTCCTTAAATTACCTAATGAATTACCCGTGCCTATTGCAGCAACCATTAATTGTGCACTGGCAACTGTGGCCGGAGCGATTAGACTGGCCGGGCCTTTGGAGAAAAAAAATGTGCTTATTACAGGTCTGGGCCTTCTGGGAAATGTTACTGCCGCAATGAGTAAGGTTGCAGGGGCTACACGGATTATTGCAGTGGATGTGAATAGTGAACGTTTACAAGGATCAAAGGCATTTGGCGCTGATTTCTCTTATAATTCTAATGATGAAACAAATTTGCCGGAGATCTTAGCTGAACACAAAATTGATGTTGTATTTGATATGAGTGGTTCGCCAGACGCGATAGAATTGGGAATTGCATCATTAAGAACTGGTGGAACTGCGATTTGGGCCGGAGCAGTTTTTAAAACCAGGAAGATTGGCATTGATGCTGAGCAAATCATAAGAAAACTGCTTACCATTAAAGGTTTGCATAACTATAATTTCGAGGACCTTCAATACGCCCTCAACTTTATCAAAGAACAGCATCTGAATTTTCCATTTTCAGATATAGTATCTAAAGAATTTTCACTAACTGAGGCTCAGGAAGCCTTTGAGTATGCAATTGCACACAGACCATTACGGGTAGGTGTAAAAATGGATCTGTAACCTCACCTTACTCAAAATCATAATGTCTTTTAGAACTAAGCAATGGAAAATGTTGCTGGTAACGACTTAAACTTTTTTATCATTTTTATGGCTAATAGAGGGGATATTTAGCATATATAATTGTAAGACCATAACTTACATAGAATTACAAATCGTTCGAATCAGATCAATCAGATAGGTTGATCTTAGTGGAAAGGGGTTTAATTTATGTTGCTGACCTTATTATACGCATCCATGTATTCGCTAGGGGTTTTGCCTTTCACACTCTTGAAAACCCGGTTAAAATTATTTACACTATTGAACCCTACCTTATAGGCTACGTTTGCAATAGACTCTGGATTTCCTTCAGAAAGCAGCTTTTTACAAGCGTCATTTACTCTTACTTCATTTAGAAACGAAACAAACGTGTGACCGGTATGTTTCTTGAAGTATCGGCAAAATGCATGCGGATTCATATATGCAGTATTGGAGATGTCTTCCAGATCGATCTTGTTATGATAATTTTTCATGATGAAGTTGATAATCCGGCTCAATCGCATACCTTCATTTTCGGTAAGACTTGCAGAATAAACCTCCGGACATAAAACTTCAACATCGTTGTCTATAGATTGGATCATATTCATTAAGCTCAGGAAATTAGACAACAATACCATACCAGCAGAATGATGTATTTGTTTAATTTGTGCAGCAATCTTTGTGCATTGATGGGCTGGAATCTTAAATCCGTGCTTATAGTTGTCTAGAAAGGAATTAGCGGCTTTCAATTCGGGAAGGTCAAATAAGCCGGAAAGTGTATTTTTAGTGTTGAAATAGATAGAATGGGCCTTAACCGATTTGCCGCTCTCAGTGCTGAAATAATCAGGATTACTTTTAAATAAATGTGGCAGATTGGCTCCTACAAGAAAAATATCCCCTGAAGAAAAGACATGCATGTTGTTCCCTGCAATTAGGGTTCCTTCTCCTTGCTCCACCCAGGTAAGCTGCCACTCTTCATGTCGGTGAAGATATGGGTAGAAGTATGGTAATTCGATCTCTTCACTGACAACACTTCTATCAGCAGGTACTAAAATGGTAAAAGGTAAAACTTTCATACGCTCCCGTTTATTGATACCCAATTTACACAATCTTAACCAAAAGAGTGCTACCTATAGCTTAAGTATGCTAATATTCGGCTATAGGTAGCTAAAATCGTATTATCTGTTGGGATGGAAAGCTGAAATTTCTATTTCTGTTTTTTCCTGATCGATTAGTTGACTTACTAGTAAACCTGTTGCCGGACCAAGACTTAAGCCCATCATTCCATGACCGGTAGCAATAACCAAATTAGCTGTGCCGGAGCCGTAACCGATATATGGTAATCCATCAGGAGATGAGGGTCTGAAGCCATACCAGATATGATCAATACGGGGCAATTTAGGTGCTAACCCAGGAAAGTATTTAGGCACGGATTCTAAAATTCCCTGGACCCTGTTCATGTTTATTTTGTTGTTAATTTTTGCAATTTCCATTGTTCCACCAAACCTGAGTTGTCCATTCATTGGGGTAATGGCAACTCTTGCTTCACACAGTAATGCCGGAATGGTCATTCTTTGTTCCGGTTCATCCTCCATAAATGAATATCCTTTTCCCGGCATCAGGGATAAATTCAGATTTAACATTTTTGCTAGTGAAGGTGACCAGGCTCCTGCTGCCAATACATATTGGTCGGCGTTCCACTTTGTTGCGCCGGTATAGATAGCGCTAATATTCTTGCCGGAGCGTTCGATATTAGTAACCTCTAGATTTCGCAAAATCTCTACTCCCTGTCTTTCCAAATGCAGGGTTAACAATTCCATTAATTTAGCTGGATCAAGGTGCGCATCGCATCGATAGTGAGCCGCTCCAAGTACATCCAGATCCAGTTTTGGCTGGAGTGCTTTACATTCATCGGAATTTAATATAGCTATATCCAACCCAAGTTCCTTTGCTTTAAGTGCCAGGTGCAATTCTTCTTCTGCAGCAGCTTCGGTTTTATAGTAAGCTAAAATTCCATTTTTGGTGAGGTCAAAATCCAGTGCAGGATTGCTATAAAGTCCTTCGTATAATTTTTTGCTGAGCAGTGAGATATTCCGTAGTGGCTCTGCGGATTCTGTAACATGCTTTTTATTTGCCTTTCGAAGAAATTTGATGCCCCAGGCAGGCAGTCCGGAACTTAGGGATGGCTTTACATAAAATGGGCTGCTGCTATTGAACATCCATCTAAACCCCTGACTAATCAGTCCGGGTGCTGCAAGCGGGATAAAATGACTGGGAACGATCATACCCGCATTGCCAAATGAGCAACTGTCTTTAATACTGCCTTTGTCGATTACGGTTACCTGATGTCCCTTTTTGCTTAGGTAATAAGCAGAACTTAGTCCGACAATTCCAGCACCTATTATTATAATTTTCTGCATTTGTTTCTTATATCTTATATCACCTGAAATCCATGAGCATACGGGTCTCTGTCATCTATTTTAATGGTGTTGTATCCATATACTTCGGCCCAGCCTTCGATGCTTGGAATAATAGCATCGTATTTATCCATCGTAACAACATCCTCAATCCTACCTGTGAATTTGCTTCCTATGATGCTTTCATGAATAAAAACATCTCCTTTTTTCAATTTTCCCTTTGCATGCCACTGCGCCATTCTAGCTGATGTACCCGTGCCGCAAGGTGAACGATCTATAGCTTTGTCGCCATAAAATACCGCATTTCGAGCGGTAGCGGTAGGATCAATCGTATCTCCCGCCCAAAGAATATGGCTGCAGCCATTAATTGTAGGATCTTGCGGGTGCACAAAACTATACCTTTCATTGATTTGCTTTCGGATATCTCGACTCCAGCTAATAAGCTGACCGGCGGTATGCTCCTGTATGCCTTTAAAATTCTTCTGAGGATCAATAATGGCGTAGAAATTACCGCCATAGGCAACATCAATAAAGAACTCTCCCAATTCCGGACATTCAATCGAAAGATTTTCAGCGGCGAGGTACGCAGGCACATTTCGAAGTTTAACAGAAATCACCTTTCCAGCTGTTTCTTTATATTCAATTAAAACCAGACCGGCAGGCGCCTCCATGCGTACAAGTCCTGGGATTTTTGGTTTTATTAATCCTTCTTCAATGGCTATAGTGATGGTGCCAATTGTACCATGTCCGCACATTGGAAGGCAGCCACTCGTTTCTATAAATAATACTGCAACATCATTTGCAGGATCATGAGGAGGATAAAGTATACTGCCCGACATCATATCATGGCCCCGGGGTTCAAACATTAACCCTTTGCGGATCCAATCAAATTCTTTCAAAAAATGTTGCCGTTTCTCACTCATATTTTTCCCGTTTAGGACAGGTCCTCCTCCGGCGACAAGCCTTACCGGGTTACCGCAGGTATGTGCATCTACACAAAAAAAAGTTTTGCTATTCATGGCTATTTAGTCCATTTGTTATTTATCAATCTGAAAATATTGAGTGGATTCTTTTCTTTTAATTCATCAGGAAGCATTTCATCAGGCCAGTTTTGCCAGGCTAATGGTCGACAAAAACGAAGCACAGCGGTTGATCCAACAGAAGTAAAACGTGAATCATTTGTAGCCGGGAAAGGTCCGCCATGTTGCATGGCTGCGCAAACCTCTACCCCTGTTGGTGGATTGTTCAGGATTAAACGGCCCGTTTTATCTTTTAACTTCTCGATCAGCAAATGATATTCAGCCAGTTCCGATGGTTCAGCCATCATTGTAATGGTCAATTGCCCCTGCAGGATATCGGCTATATCAGCAAGCTGCCGGGTGTCGTCGGCTATAACAAGCATAGAGTATGGCCCAAAAATTTCTTCCTGAAGCACTGGGTTTTGGAGAAATTCGTTCCCCGAAATTGTTGATACAATAGATAGTGCCTGACAGCTGGCATCAGCATTTAAAACCAGGGAAGCCGCTAAAACTTCTGTATTTGGTTGTTTAAGCACCTCTGTGGTTCGTTTTTTATAATTGTTGTAGATGCCAACTGTAAGCATGGTAGCAGAAGCTACACGCTCTATTTCTATTTTTAAGTGTTCTATAAAAATATCAAGCTCCTTTGATTTAACAGCAATCAGCAAACCTGGGTTTGTACAAAATTGTCCTGCGCCCATGGTAATTGATCCTGCATAAGTGGAAGCAATTTGCCCTGCCCTGCTTTTTAATGCCTGTGGCAACAGAAATACGGGATTTATGCTTCCCATTTCTGCAAAAAATGGAATCGGATTTTTCCTCTGCTGCACCATTTTGAGTAAAGCCATTCCTCCTTGATATGAACCTGTGAAAGTGACCGCTCTGGTTTCTGAATGCTTAACAAGCATTTCTCCTATTTCATAGCCCTCATCAAATAACATTGAAAAAAAACCATGATGTACTCCAGATTTGTGTAGGGCGCGCATGATCGCCTGACCAGCAAGCGCACTGGTGCCAGGGTGGGCAGCATGGGCTTTCACAATAACTGGGCAACCGGCAGCAAATGCAGAAGCCGTATCTCCTCCGGCAACGGAAAATGCAAGCGGGAAATTACTCGCACCGAATACAACCACTGGCCCCAAGGGCACCAGCATTCGCCTGATGTCGGGTTTAGGAACTGGTTGTCGATCTGGAATAGCGGTATCAATGATGGCATTCAGCCATGAACCTTCTTCAACCTGGTCTGCAAAGAGCCTGAGTTGTCCGGTAGTTCTTGCCAATTCGCCTGTTAAGCGTACTTTAGTTAAACCACTTTCCAACTGCGCACGCGCTACCAACTCTTCACCGATAAACTCAAGTTCCTCTGCTATACTTCTAAGGAAGGCAACCCTGATACTTTTAGGGAGTTGTTTGTAGTGCGCTTCTGTCGCTGCAGTCATTGCCTCATTTAAATCTTCGACAACAGCATTGAAAAATTCCTCTTTAAGTAGCTCACCTGATGCAGGATTACTCGCATAGAAGACTTTGGCTGTCCTTTTGGAATATTGGGATGCAATTATGCTCCTTCCGTTCATACAGCTGGTAATTCTAACACTCCCCAGCTGTTTTCTGGTAATACAGGTCTTGCCACCAATGCATCGTTAATAATCTTAAGGACACGCTCGCGTTCTTTACCTTTAATTTTTAATCGCGGTGCTCTTACGTTTTCTGTTCCTATACCGGTACCCACCTCAGCGAGTTTTATATATTGTACAAGTTTAGGATGAATATCCAATTCAAGAACCGGAAGGAACCACCTGTAAATTGTTAAAGCTTCCTGTATCCTGTTAGATTTTACCAAGCGGTAAATTGCTACTGTTTCTTTAGGAAAGGCATCTACAAGTCCTGCTACCCATCCATGTGCTCCCATTACCAGACTTTCCATAGCGATAGGATCTACTCCCGTAAAGATTTTAAACCGGTCTCCAAATCTGTTGATCATTCTTGTAATGTTCGAAATGTTCCTTGTCGATTCTTTGACAGCCTGAATGTTTTCATAGTTAGCAAGTTCTGCGAACATATCCAATGTTACCTCAATTTTATAATCTACCGGATTGTTGTAAATCATGATTGGTAAGTCTGTACTTTCAGCAACTGATTTAAAAAAAGCAAGTGTTTCTTCATCATCGGCATAATAACGCATTGGTGGTAAAAGCATTAAGCCGCTAGCCCCTAATTCCTTAGCTGTTTTTGCGACTTGTACTGCTGCTTTGGTAGTTGATTCTGCAATATTGAGTAAAACCGGTACCCTTCCATTTACCAATTTTATGGTATGAGACAGTAACCCAAATTTTTCTTCGTTTGTAAGTGAGCTTGCTTCGCCCAGAGATCCCCCAAGGATTAGTCCATCAACACCCGCCTCGAGCTGGGCATAGATATTTTCGTCAAATGCATTGAAATCTAACTCATCATTATCCGTAAACTTGGTTGTTACGGCTGGAAATACGCCCGACCATTTTATTTTCATAGTTTATTTTTTTTAACAAAAATAGCCCATAGAAAGACATGAAGAGATGCAGAATTTAGCTAGCTTTTCTAATAAATTGACAATATTGAGAAAAGACAGTGCTGCCGCACGACCAGATGTTTTTTTATCTTCCTAGTTCTCAATTAAAACCGTAAATTTAAAGTAATTAAGGTTTTATATTTTTTAGGGTATACCTTAATACTTTGGACGAGCGTATTGGTAAAATTTGAAAACTAATCAAAACAGCTTTATGGAAACCAAAATAAAAGAAAAGCAGACAGCGATCATGGATCCAGCTTTAACAGCAGAAACTGATAATTGGAATTCATTATTGAATGGCCCACCAGAAGACGACGATATCCAATTTGAAGATGATGATCTTGAGGATGATGAATTCCCAATTGAGGAAGATCTTGATAATCTCGATTTTGATGAAGAAGATGAACTCGGGTTTGATGAAGAGGAGGATCTAGATTTTCTAGAAGCCGTATTGCATTGAAACCGTTATTCTACTCGAAAGACAGCGGACATCCGGATGATATCTATCATTATCGACCTGGAAAACCCTGGGTTAAAACCGCTGAACTTTTCTTTATCCAACCCGAAGGTAAACACCTGAGGGTGGAAAATAAAAATGTCAATTGTTTATTTAACAATCTGACCAGGGAATTATTTGACGTCCATTATAATCATTTTATACAGTTCCTGAACATAGATTTTAGTCCTATTGCCGTACAAGAAAGAAATTATGAGTTACTTGTTTCAGAGCAAGAATTCCTGATACAAAAGATCATTACGAGTTGGATCTATTATTATACCATTAATAACCTTGAAGTAAAAGTACAAAGGGATGATTTTACTCATCCCTATATGACAGATTATATTTTAAGCTTGCTGGATAAAAAATATGGCATCGATACTCTTGCGAGCCTGGCACTCGGCGCTCATCTATTGCGAATGAACTTAGATGATTATTGTAACACTGTTAAAGGAAGAAGAACATATTACAATCGCTAGGTTCATGATCTATTTAATCACTTTGATCTGTCCCTTCATTACCGTGTAGTGGCCAGGATAAGAACAGATAAAAGGATATATCCCAGGTGTTTTTGGTACAGTAAAATAAATAGTATCTGATTTTCCCGGTTGCAATAATGTGGTATGTGCAAGTACCTTAGCACTATTAGGAACAAAATCATACTTTTCACCATCAAGCCCCATCTTCATCACCATTTCTCCGACAACATTACCCGCTCCTGGAGTTGTGAGCACAAAATTGTGCAGCATATCATCTGTATTGGCAAAGGTTAGCTTCACTTTCGTTCCTGCTTTTAAAGTCAAATTTGTAATGTCAAATTTCAATCCCGGTTTGGTTCCTAATAAAATGGTTTTATCCGGCCCGTTCTTCCAGCTTATTGGCTGTTTGGTAATGTGTTTCCCTGCTGCAGTACTACCAGTAATTTTGCTGTTGGTGGCTGTCATATTCCCCATGTGATGATGATCCATACCTTGTGCTGCGTTTGAAGTCTGCATGCTACCGGTTGGTTTGTTCTCGGCCGTTGCCACTACTTTTTCTCCATCCGGAATCTTATTTAAAGTATAATATCCATAATTGTGGAGCAGAGGGGTATTGTCGCCTTTTGAGCGTAGTCCTTCAGTTCTGATCTCATGAATATACCCTTCTTTTAAACTATCCAGTACTAATCGTACGCGTTTATGATCTGGAGAGATTACGATTGCTTTAATGTTGCGGGGAGATTGGTTTATCACCGGACTTCCGTAAATATGATGGTACTTATAAGTAAAAGTCGATAATTTATAAGAGCCAGCATTACGGGCAGTTTTTTCATCTACTGGCATGGTAAATTCCAGCTCGAAACCGTCGGGCTGAGCCTTTACGGTTTGCACCTCAAAAGGCATGATGCCAGACCAAGTCAAACGCTGCAGTCCATATTCTTCTTTTCCGGTTGAAGACCATCCTCTTGAAGTCATACCTACAAGCATACTGCCATCAGAACCCCAGTTCATTCTTAATATACCCGAAGAAAATCCTTCACGAAAAGGAAATACCATCCCCTGGTAAACCCCTTTAACCTTTTCAAGGAATACCCTACTGATTTTACTCTGGGCCTGGTCGCCTACAAACAGCTGTCCTTTAAAAGGGCCCATATTTCCATTATCTGAATAATTAAGGATTCCGGAAGTTGAATTACCCATGATAGAATGTGGGATCCATACAGAAGGAGTTTTTAATCCGGGTACCCTTTTGGCTACATCGTACTTGGGTTCACCTGTATCCGGAATATCTTTTTTCCGAAGCTTTACTGGAGAGCCAGGCTGATCAGCCCAGATCAAGCCTGCAGGGTTGCCTAAAAAGTCGCCCTCTTCAACATGAGTTATGCTACCTGAGCCTACCCAATCGCCCTGATTCTCTGCATAAAATACATCACCATTGTTATTCAGAGCGAAAGCCGCAGGTGAACGGAAACCAGTAGCAAAGGGCTTCATGGTAAAGTCGGGAGTGAATTTGAGCATCCAGCCATGCCATTTGGACATGCTTTCTCCAAATCCTATCCACCCTAAATTTAGGGTAACTACCATGTTGCCATCCTTGTCTAGCATAGGGCCATAGGCATACTCATGATAATTGCCGGATAATGGCCAGGAATACATTGTTCGGTATTCATCGGCTTCACCATCACCATCCAGATCCCGGAGGCGTGTAAGCTCAGCGCGCTGAGTCAGATAAATATCCCCCTTAATATAGTTTAAGCCTAATATTTCATGCATACCATGCGCAAATAGACGATATTTAGGTTGCTCCCCATCTTTCATATATGGATTTGTGATAATCCATACCTCGCCACGGCGTGTAGCCACAGCCAATTCATCGTTGGGTAAAAAGGTCATTCCACCAACTTCAAGTGCTATTTCTTTGGGAATTGGAACAGTAACAATTGGAAATATTTGACTTTCTGTTTGTGCATTTGAGTTTACAATACCAGCACCCAGTAATAAAAGAGACAATAAGTATTTTGAATTTTTCATTCTTTGATTACCAGATTAGAGAATAGGTTAATGAATCAGTTCCATTGGTCAATTGAGCAAGCAGTTCCTGACCATTTTTTGTTTTCCTTATAAAAGTCTTTGTTTCAGCGGATACTTTTATAGTATATGTTTTATTTCCAATGCTATAAATGTTGTCTTTCAATGCAGTGATAGTTTGTGCGGCAGCAATCCTGCAATAAAGAGGTCCCTTGCTATTGCTAATGCTTATTGTACGGTCTATACCACTACCTCCGCTTTGCACTACTATTTTATCACTTACATCAGCACCATTTGAGGAATATAAAAACGTTGGCATCTTGCTCTTATCTAATACATATCCCTTATTTTGGAGATCATCAAAGCTTATAGAATCAGGCCATACTGCATTTTGATCAGTCAGTGCTGTAATTGCAGGAGCTGCAGAAAGGGGTAACACAGTACCTAAAGGTTTGGCTAGTTGAGGCTCTCCTCTATCCTTCCACATTTCAGTCACATCAAGAAATTGCCCACGCCATACCTGCAATAATGCTCCCTGTTTCAAATCATAAGAATAGTTCAGCTTCTCAGAAGTGCCTACAGAAATTACGTGTGTACGTTTCTTTCCATCGAACATGAGATAACTACGCAATAAATAAGGTTTAGTTCCTGCGTTTAGGACATAAGGGTTGGCGCTTTGGGCCCAGGTATAAGTTGCACAGCAGGTGAAAAATGCCACGCAACACATAACTCGTTTACAGATCGTCATACTTTTATTTGGTTATTAAACAACGAAACAATCGATTGCCTAACAAATATAGAAAATTATTGTCTCACAGAAATAGCTGCGAGACAATAAAATGAATTATTTCAAACTCAATTCAATAACCGGAATTTGAAAGTTTGGTTTTTGGGTTGGTAATTTCAAGACAAGACTACCGGAAGTCGATTTGTCTTTATCAGTTAAGAGTTCTGAATTATCATGTAAAAACTGGGCATAAACGACGTCTTCACCATATCCATCCAGCACTATTTTGCCATCTTTAGGATATTCAAAAAGATGAACATACAGTTTTTTGCCAGCTTTGTTGTAGGTAAGCTGGGTTCCCGGAGCAGGTTTAAATTTATCTGGTGCAAAAGTGCATCCGTAAATTGACTTAGAATTAGCATGCATCCAAAGTCCAAGACTATCCAGTGCGGTATTTGCCCGGTTATCAAATTCGCCCCTGGCTGTTGGACCAACGTTTAACAATAAATTGCCACCATTGGCAACTGAGGTAACTAATAAGCTCAGCAATTGTTTATTAGTTTTCCAGGTATTTTCATCTCTGTAATAGCCCCAGGAACCTGAAAAAGTCTGGCATGTTTCCCATGTCTTACCTTTAAATTTTGCCAAAGCTTCGGTACTAACCTGTTCTGGTGTTTCAAAATCTGCACCGTCTGTGTAGTCATCTAGATCCAGTCTGTTATCTACAATTATACCCGGCTGTAATTTTCTGATCTGCTTTAACAGGTCAACAGATGCCCAGTCTTCTTTGCCCTTGCCATGCTTACCTGGATATGAGAAATCAAGCCAGAGTATATCAATTTTTCCATACTTAGTTAAAATCTCATTAACCTGATTGCTTAAATATTTACGGTAATTAGCCATATTCCTACCTTTATTCAATGCTAAATATTGATTTTCATCATTGTTTGCCGGTTTTAAAGGATGATATTCATCAACTGTGAAATCTGGGTGATGCCAATCTATCAGTGAGTAATAGAAACCAATTTTTAAGCCTTCTGCTCTAAAAGCATCAACAAACTCTTTTACTAAATCTCTTTTAGCCAAAGTATTGGTTGCTTTGTAATCGGTGAACTTGCTATCAAACAATGTAAAACCTTCATGGTGTTTAGTGGTTAATACAACATATTTCATTCCTGCTGCTTTCGCTTTTTTTGCCCATAGTTTAGGCTGGAACTGATCAGGATTAAATTGATCGAAATATTTCTGGTAATTTTCGTTAGTAATGTGTTCATTACTTTTTACCCATTCGTGGCGGGCAGGTAAAGCGTATAAGCCCCAATGGATAAACATCCCAAATCTGGCATCTTTCCACCATTCCATTCTTTTGTCTTTTTGCTCTGGGGTTTCATTACCAATCTTCTTTTGCGCCTGTAAGGCAGAGGTTGTGAGCAGGATTAACATCAAGCCCAACAATAGTCTTCTGTTCATGTGATATCTGGTTTTTCGGTTATGTGTATAACAAATTTAGAAGATAAACAGTAGCAGAAATAAATAATATTGGCAATTGATTAAGCTTTTTTGTATAAAAAATAATTTCTATCAGTGCATTAAGGCTGATCTTGATTTAACCAACAAGAATTAAGACTTGCTGATTTGTCCAATTTTAAAATGACGATTGTTATCATCATAAACAGTCAAAATTTTAAAACTAACATATGAAAATTGTCGTAATCGGAGGCTCTGGCCTCATTGGAACAAAACTGGTAAACACTTTAAGCGAAGCGGGTCATGAAGTATTGGCGGCTTCGCCGGGAACTGGAGTAAACGCTGTTACCGGAGAAGGACTGGCAGAAGCTTTAACAGACGCAGAAGTAGTAGTTGATGTAGCTAACTCTCCATCATTTGAACAAAAGGCAGTATTGGATTTCTTCGAAACTTCTGGACGCAACCTGATTGCTGCAGAAAAAATTGCCGGCGTAAAACACCATGTTGCGCTATCGGTTGTTGGCACCGATCGTCCGAACGCCAACACTTATTTTTTGGCCAAACTTGCCCAAGAGAAACTAATTAAAGAATCCGGAATTCCTTATTCTATCCTTCATGCCACACAATTCTTTGAATTTGTAGGAGGTATTGCACAGGCTGGGACTCAAGGAGATCAGATCCATGTTTCGTCAGCTAAGTTCCAACCCATCGCATCAGATGATGTTGTTGAAGCTCTGGCTGATATTGCTGTGGGAACTCCCTTAAATGGCGCAGCAGAAGTTGCGGGGCCAGAAAAAATTGGGCTTGATGAAATCGTAAGGCAATACCTTAGCCTTAAAAATGACAACAGAGAAGTGATCTCAGATGTCCATGCTCCATATTTTGGTGCAGAAATTAACGATCAGTCTCTTGTGCCCGGGGATAACGCCCGTATTGGTAAGCAAACTTATAGTAACTGGATTCGCAAACCAGGTAATTTAAGATAAGGTTAGCAGGAATACTTCACAAAATGAGGGTGGTCGTTATGCTAATGGCATCATGCCCACATCGTCATCTCGACAATAGAAGAGATGACGACCTCACTTTTTCGGACACCCTCATTTATCTTTTCTAAGAAGGCTTTTTAGTACATTTAGCCTAGGTTAATAACAAAGCATTATAAATAAAGAATATATTGATGAAAAAATATACGGATACAGCCCAACTATTTCTGCGTATTGCATTAGGACTTGGTTTTTTCTCTGCAGTCCTGGACAGAATTGGCTGGCTGGGTGCCGCAGGACAAACTAATATTGCCTGGGGCAACTGGGAGTCTTTTCAGGAATACACCCACACTCTACTCCCATTTTTATCCAAATCGATTTCAGATATCATGGGTTTTATTGCAACTGCAGGTGAAGCGCTATTTGGGCTATTGCTCATTATCGGTTATAGAACCAGGCAATCCGCTATTGGAAGTTTCCTGCTGCTGTTGTCATTTGCATTCGTGATGACCATTACGCTAGGGTTAAAAGCACCTTTAAATTATTCCGTTTTTAGCGCAAGTGCTGGTGCATTTATATTGGCTACCCTATCGTCTTATCGTTGGAGCCTTGATAATTATCTGGGCAAAGTACCTAAGAATTAAACGGTCAAGTGCCGAATGTATTTGGTGATAATTGTCTTGTCGGCGTTTGAACTGGCGAGTAAAAGTGCCTGTCTATAATGCTGCAAAGCAACTGTATCATCAATATCTGTGTACAGATTACCCAGCAGTGAATAATAAAAAAGATTATCTGTAAGTTTCAACTTTTCTGCTTCCACAATAGCTATCGCCTTCCCATAAGCCTTGGCAAGGGCAAAAGTCCTGTTCAAAGCAACAATTGGCGAATATTCTATAATCAGAAGGTTATTATATAGCTCAAGAATTTGTAACCATTTTTCTGGCGTGTCCTCTTTGTGGGTATGCCAATATGCGATACCAGCTTCCAAATGATATTTGGTTAACTGATTGCCATTGGCAGATAAACCTAAATAGTACTTGCCCTGATCAATCAATTCCTTATTCCAAAGGCTTTCATCCTGATCGTGGTACAATATAGTTTCTCCGTCCTGATTTGCGCGGGCATCAAAGCGAGAAACATGAAAACACATCAATGAAAGCAATGCATTTACTTCGGGAAGATTGGTTCTCTCCTGAGCGGTTAATAAATAGGTCAGACGCATCGCTTCCGCGCAAAAATCTCTTCGGAGAGTTGTGTTCTGCGTTGTCGAATAATAACCTTCAGAGAACAAAAGATACAGGGTGATTAGCACAGTATCTACACGTTTGCTGATTTCAGTTAAATCCGGCTGTTCAATCCTGACATTTACTTCCTTTAACTTCTCCTTCGCTCTTTGAAGTCTTTTATAGACCACTTCTTTATTGGTCAGATAAGCATCAGCAATCTCCTGGATACCAAATCCACAAAGTAAATTCAATGCCAGTGCCACCTGAGATTCGGTGGATATCTCAGGGTTACATACGGTAAAGATCATGGCAAGCTGGCTATCCCCGATATTTTTCACAGACAGATCAAGCTCAAATTCTTCCATTTTAGCGGCATGGTACTGAATCTCTGGAGATAGTTTCTGCTGGAAGAGGTTATCTCGCTTTAAATAATTTTTAGTTTTATTTTTAGCAACAGTGTACAACCATGCCGTTGGGTTTTCTGGTATACCTTTGGTGCTCCATATTTCGGTAGCAGCAAGGAAAGTCTCACTCACAATATCCTCCGCTATTTCCATATGCGCGATACCAAACAAGCGGCAAAGTACAGAAACCATCTTTTGATATTCGCTCCTGAATAGATGTGGTATCAGTTCTTGTTGTTTCATTACATAACTATGATTATCCCTCAGGATCACTAGCCATCCTTATTTCTACATTTCCGCCGAGTTCGAGGATTGGGCAACTCTGTGCAATTTCAACCGCCTCTTCATAATTTTCTGCCCTGACAATAATTAGTCCGCCAATAGACTCTTTAATTTCCACAAAAGGACCGTTTATCACATGCTTGTTTGACTTCACAACTTTACCAGCGATATCCCAGCGTTGTAATGGCCTTGAAAGTTTGTTCTGTGCAGCAATGCCGCCAAACCAGTTTTGCCACGCTTTAATGGAATTTTGCAATTCCTCTGGAGAAGGTTGAGCATCCTTATTGGTAAAATCTCTTCTGAAAATCAATAAAAAATCATTCATATTCTTTAATTATAATGTAATACAAGCCAATGACAACCGAATATGTAAAGTTGGACAATTTTCAGTAATTTCGGAATGCTTATGACATGACAAACGAAAATTGATAATTAGACATTGTGGAAGATTTTTTTTATTTATAAAGTTTGTAGCGTTAAGCAATCATTAAACGTTTGTGGTTAGGTAAAGCAATATCAGATATATGAAACAAATACACCTACTGCTGTCTACAAGTCTACTGCTACTGGCTTCATGTGGCACGAATAAAGAACAAAGCAATGGAACAGCTTCAACAGCAGATACTATTAGTAAAATAGACACAGTTGCCAATACACAAATGACTGCCCGCATGAGCATGAAGCCAGTTATTAAGGCTGGCGACTCTCTTGAGCTTCGGTTCACGGTTTATAACCCCTCTGTTAAGCCACAATCGTTCTGTAAATGGCATACTCCTTTTGAACCACCAATGAGCAAATATCTAGATATTAAAGACGATAAGGGCGCTGAAGCCAGGTATCAGGGAGCAATGGCCAAACGCATCATGCCGCCTCCTGCCGATAGTTACATTGAAGTTAAACCCGGTGATAGTCTTAGTGTAAAGGTAAATATCAGTAAAGCTTATTTGCTGGATAAACCGGGTACCTATATTGTTAGCTACAACGCGCAGGAAATCAGTGGACTTGCTGTTAAAGATTCGCTTACTTTCATTTATAAAAAATAAAAACCTGAAGTTCGGCGGTGAGGTTTAATCAATATAAACAGGTAGTATAAAATAAAATGTGGATCCTTTACCGGGCTGACTCTTCACTCTGATTTCACTGCCGTGCAGTTTCAGTATTTCTGATACCAGATGAAGCCCGATTCCGAAACCCGAAACATTCTTCAGCTGCTCATTTTTTACACGATAGAAGCGCTCAAACAATCGAGGCTGGTCAAGTAGATCAATACCCACCCCCTGATCGGTAAAATTGATTGAAACGTTGTTTTGTTCACGTGTGCAATCAATGCGTACAAAAGTTCCTGCCAGAGAGTATTTAACAGCATTGCTTAGCAAATTACTTAAAACCTGGCTGATTTTCTCCCGGTCTGCATACATCTCCAGGTTAGTACATCCCTGGTATGTTATGATGTGACTGGGGGCGAGAATCTTAGCTTCTGCCATTAAATCATCCATCAACTGGACCAGCGTAAATCTGGAAAGGTTGAGTGACATTTTACCGTCCTCCAGCCTGGAAAGATCTAAAAAATCATGGATCATTGCGACCATTCTTGTTGTTTGCACTTCTGCCCTGGAAAGTATGTTTTCCGTAAATGCATCAGACGAATTCCTGGCTTTGGCCAAAGCCAGTTGTATATAAGATCGCACCGAAGTTAATGGGGTTTTAAGTTCATGGCTGGCAATGGCAATAAAATCATTCTTACGCTGTTCTTCTAGCTTTTTATCGGTAATGTCACGGGCAATTTTAGATAAGCCAATTATTTTTCCAGTAGTATTTTTAACAGGTGATATGGTTAAGGAAACATCTATCAGCCGCCCCTGTTTCGTAACTCTTTGGGTTTCGAAATGATCTACACGCTGACCGCTTTTGAGCACACTTAAGATTTTTGGCTCTTCTTCTGCCCTATCTTTTGGAATTAATTTCATTATCGATTCACCAATCATTTCTTCGGCACTATAGCCAAAGATACGTTGGGCGGAGAGGTTCCAACTGGTTACAACTCCATTAAGATTTTTACTAATAATTGCATCATCAGAGGAGTCAACGATGGCGGCAAGCATCGCACTTCGTTCCTCTGCAAGTTGCAAAGCAGCCAACAATGATTTCTGTTCCTGAATATTGGTGCTCAATTCAGTTGGTCCAAGCTCATTGGTACTACTGTCCGCTGCCTTAAAGTTACGCATAGTGATCCTTCATGTTCAAACACCTTGCCAGCTTATAAAGAAACTTCAGTAGAGGTTTGCCTGATTGAATGGATCAGGTATCCATAAGTTCTAAAGCGCTTTTTTGACAAAATGAAACTCCCCATAAGGTATGAATTTTTTCAATTGTCTTAGCAAAATAAAAATGAATCAAAAAGCAGTCATTCAGACAGCAGTTTTAAGCGTTTAGTTTATTTTTGTTTAAAATTTGTTAAACAATTTGAGCTCCAGCATGTTTACAGAAATTACAAAGCAATCAGATTATTAATAAATTATCAACCTAATTACAAAACAACATGTCAGAAGGAACAGTAAAATTTTTCAATGAGTCGAAAGGATTTGGCTTTATCGTACCGGACAACGGGGATCCGGAAATCTTTGTCCATGTCACTGGTCTGATTAGCCCGGTAAGAGAAAAAGACAGGGTCAGCTTTGAGGTTGAAAACGGAAAGAAAGGAATCAACGCAGTCAAAGTAAAGAAAATCTGAAACCTGAAAAAACAAAAAAGCATCTTCAAATCAAGATGCTTTTTTGTTACGCTTTCTGTTAAGCTCCGTTTTGTTTATAGATTTATGGTATTATATAAACAAAATGTCCTGCCGATGGTTATACTATTTTACTTATTATCAACCACAAGATGAACAAAGTATTTAAAAAACCTTCGTATTTATATCGCAACGGGCTAACTATTGTTTTCCTCTTCTTGTTTGTAATTACCCTTTGTGCGCAGGCATTAACCGGCTGGAGGCAGCACAACCGGGACTTGAAGGAAGAGCACGCCCCACAGCTCAATATAGGCACTTATCTCAAAAGTGGGCACTTCATATCAGCAACCTTTGAGAATTTTGAAAGTGAATTTCTGCAGATGGGAATGTATGTAGTGCTTACCATATTTCTGCGTCAGATTGGCTCAGCAGAATCCAAAAAACTTGATGAAAAAGAAGAGGTGGACCGGGAACCCTTTCCTCATCCGGATGCGCCATGGGCAGTAAGAAAGGGAGGATGGATACTCAAACTTTACAGTAATTCCCTATCTATTTGTTTTTCAATGCTGTTCTTTTTGAGTTGGGGTTTCCACCTGTATGGTAGTTGGAAGAACCATAATGTAGAACAGGTTTTTAAGCATCTCCCTGAAGATACCGTCTGGTCCTATCTGGCTGAACCGGAATTTTGGTTTGAAACTTTTCAGAACTGGCAGAGTGAGTTTCTTTCAGTAGCTTCAATAGTATTTTTAACGATTTATTTGCGCCAGAAAGGATCTTCTGAATCTAAGCCTGTGGATGCCCCTGATAGGCAAACAGGAAAATAGCACTCTGCTACTTAAAGAAATAAATTATGCCATCAAGTGTGATTCGATATTTTACCTATGACATGGAAGCCACTACATTATGCATCACTTTTGTATCCGGAATGTGCTATAAATATAAAAATGTTCCTCCTGAAATTTATCATATGCTAAAAGCGGCCGGGTCAAAAGGCCGATATTTTAATCAACACATCAGAAATAAATTCAAATACAAAAAAATAAAGTATTTTTAGTATTAGATACGTTAGCAGCCCTACGGTCCTTATAGATGGACTATTTAACTATGAACCTGGCAATGAATTCCTTTCGCGGGATCATATGTAGGTAAGGATAGTTTCCCGATAGCTGCTTTCGTTGTTTGAGCTGATAAAGAAAGTGTCCTCCCAGATCAACAATAATGGGACATTTTGCTTGATACCATACCCGATGGGGATGTTTCCAGCAAAAGGAATAATAGTGGCTGGTTAGCTGTATATTCTTCAGTTCAGGATGATAGAAATTTAATATTTTAGGATGCCCTTTTCTTCCTAGCAAGTCAGACTTTCTGATCATAGAAAGATGATCGCTATGGCAAAACTCAAAGTCGGCAAGTTTGGGGTGATCCACATCTGGTAAATGCTTCAAAATACGGAAGCCTTTAAATTTTTTTCCGTTCAATATCCATATCAGTTTCGGATAAAAAGCTTCCCTGCTTTCCAGCTCTTCAATACAAATAGGTGAATTTTGGAACTCAAGGGTGGTTCCACATGGAGTGTATACATCAGCCCGATGTTGTTGTTCTGTAACCTCGTCCCAAAAGCAGACTTCTCTGAATGAGGGAGGAAAAGCCATTTTCCAGCCCCTATGCCAAGGCGTTTCCCCGTACAACCTCAATTGCTGTGTTTCCTGATGGATAATAACAGGTTGGGATGTAACTTTCTCAGGAAATACTAAAGCATTAAAATCCATAAAAAACGAATGCCTTGAATTTTAGCAGGCACTCAAACTTAAGCTAATAATATTAGTATTCAAAAAATTAAATAAAGAATCAGAAATTTTAAAAAGATCAAGTAATCCTGACTTTAAGTATAAGGATGGCCTAATAAGTTATCCAAACACGTTTTTCGCTTTGTTAATCGCAGCCGTTAAATCAATACCTTTTCCCAAAGCACCTTTAAAGAGATCACCAGTTTCTTTTATCCTATCCACAGCATTGAAGATCGTAAAATCATCCATGGTCATTCCAGGTTTAACTTCATCCCATGCCAGAGGCATGGAAACAGTTGCCCCTGGCTTCGGCCTAAGCGAATACGGACAGGCAATGGTGGCCCCTGGTCTGTTCTGCAGAAAATCCAAATACATTTTTCCTTTACGGTTAGCGACCATTCTTTCTAATGTAGTAAACTCAGGGACCTGCTGATGCACCAAATTGACAATAATCTTGGCAAACATTTGCGACTGATCATAGTCATACTTTGCCGCAAGAGGAATATAAATATGCATACCAGTAGAACCAGATGTCTTCGCGTAACATGGTATTTTAATCTGGTCCAGAACTTCTTTCACCATTTGTGCCACCTGAATCACCTGATCGAATGTATTCTTATCAGGATCCAGATCAATCACACAATAGTCTGGATTGTCTGGAGATTGACTCCTGGAAAACCACGGATTCATTTCTATACACCCTAACGATGCCATCCAAAGTAAGGCGGCTTCATCGTTGCCCAATAGGTATTCCTTATGTTCGCCATCACCTGTGGTATAAGGAAATGTATCGGCCCAATCAGGTGCAATCTCTCTAACATCTTTCTGGTAAAAACCCTTGCTATGAATTCCACCCGGAAAACGATTTAATGACATAGGCCTATCTTTCAAATAGGGAAGAATATAATCGGCCACCTGATAATAGTAATTAAACATCTCTCTTTTGGATACCCCATCTTCAGGCCAGTAAAGCTTGCTTAAATGTGTAAACTTCAATTCATGACCTTTAATTTTTCGTACCTGCGTTTCATCTTTGGGATTAAGCAACGTTTTACGCCCTGTAGCCTTTGGAGGCTTGATAGTGTTATCTTTCATATCATTCTCTACTATAGCTTTCGTCTCTATCTCGGTTTCTCTGATCACATCTTTAGCTTTTTTATCAACGCGCATGCCTTGGAAAGATGGATGGCGAAATACACCGTCATCTGTCACCTCTGCAAAGGCGACCTCACAAACCAGTTCCGGCTCAAGCCAGGTTACTTTGGTTTTTGGTGGATTGGGCCTGAAGCGAGAAGGTTTATTGACATCAGGGATTTCCGAAAATGGACTTTTATTGGTAATTAATGGCCGGAATTGGGCCATCATTTCTTTTTGCGCCAGATCATTGAAGCCTGTACCCACCTTGCCAACGTAGTGCAAATGACCGTTTTCATACACTCCTAACAACAGAGAACTAAATTCCCTGGGTGTATCATCATTTTTTGTGAACCCGACAACCACCACCTCCTGGCGTTTATTGGCTTTGATCTTTAGCCAATCTTTAGAACGGTTATTCTTAGTATACAGACTGTCTGCTTTTTTAGCAATAATGCCTTCCAAACCCATTTTTATGGCCGCCTTAAAGAACTCAGTACCGCTTGCCTTAAAGATCTGACTTAGCCTTACCCGATCGTCATTTTGAGGCAAAACCTCTGCTAATATCTCCTGGCGTTTACTAAGTGGAAGATCAGTTAAATCCCTGCCGTCATACCATATCAGATCAAACACATAATAAACCAATTCACCATCGGCTTCACTACGCCAGTTCTGAAGCGCTCCAAAATTAGAAATTCCTTTATCGTTAATCACCAGAATTTCCCCATCAACTACCATGTTCTGTTTCCAGCTTTGTAATATTTGGAAAATAGGATAAAACTTCTCATTGAATTGCTTATTGTTCCTTGAAAGCAGTTGTACATCCCCATTCTTCAGGCAATACCCCAATGATCGATAACCATCCCATTTGACCTCATAAATCCAATTGGGATCATCAAAAGGCTCATCTACTAGTGTAGCAAGCATTGGCTTCATACCAATCGGGATTTTAGATTTCTTGGCTTTTTTCAATAAAGCTTTGACGTCAGTAGAGATTTCAACGGACTTTGCTTGTTCACGGCCATTTTGCCAGACCTTATCGCTCGTTTTTTCGACTTGTTTAATCGTCTTTTCCGAAAGTACGGATTTGTCTTTTTTAGTAATATCAGTTGTAGAAGCATAATCGTCTTTATGCTTAATTAGCAGCCAGCCATTCTCTCCCATCCCGTTTGTCTTCACCAGAGCATATTCTCCTTTTAATTTGCTGCCATGAAGTATTATTTTGAGCGAGCCGGAATGCAACTGTTCCAGTAAATATTTCTCCTGCGCCTTTTTACCCCTGATCTTTTCAATGGGTTCATAAGTTCCCTGATCCCAGACAATTACGGTACCCCCTCCATACTCCCCTTTCGGGATAATGCCTTCGAAATTTTTGTAGTCAAAAGGATGATCTTCTACCATCATTGCCAGACGCTTGGTTTTTGGGTCTGTTGAGGGACCTTTGGGAATAGCCCAGCTTTTCAGCACGCCATTCATTTCCAACCGGAAGTCATAGTGCAGGCGTGTAGCATCATGTTTTTGAATTACAAACTGAAGTTTTCCCGATGTTTTTGCTTTACCCGAGTTAGGCTCGGATGTTTTATTAAAATCACGTTTTTTATGATACTGTTTTAAGCTCATGATCTAAGGTTTGCCAATATTTAACACTTATAGCGAACCAAAGTTTTTAATCATATGAATACAACTGTTTTTATAACTAATAATAAGGTGTTATTGAAACAGGACCAGTAAGTCCAGAAGGCATAACCTTCCAGGATGAAGCGTCAAAATCCTTATAATTAATATTCACAAAGTTAATCTCATGATAATTCTTCCATTTGATTTTCTTAATATCCATATCTCTAATGCGGTTAGCCATCAAATTCACAACTTCTATTTTAATCGTATTTTTGCCAGGGATCAGAAATTTTCCTATCCGGGCCTGAAAGGGAATACTCCATATAATGCCAACTTCCTTTCCGTTTATCCATACCCTGGCACTTTCGTTTACCTTACCTAAATCCAAGACATATTCCTTTGCAGACTTTGATTCTATGTTAAAGGTAGATGAATATACCCCCGTTCCCGCAAATGCAATTGACTTTGGGTCGCCTGAATCAGTCCAGGAGCGTAAAGTGTTTAATGTTTGATCTGGAGGCAATTCAGGGCCTCCCTTAGTAAAATGGAGAAACCATTGCTTATTAAGGGCTATTGCTTTTTCTGGCTTGTCCAAATATACCCAATAGCTAGCCGTTGTTTTGGGGCTCTTATCAACTCTTAAAAAAAGAGTTTGGCCTGAGCTTATCTGAATCCGTACTTTGTTTTCTTTTTTAGTTGCGGTCCCGATAACTTCTGTCTGTGGATCAAGGATAGTGACATACCCTTTTTCATTGAGTGAAAGGGTTGTATCAATCAATTTGGAACTGTGATTTACCAAATAATAATATTTTCCGGATGCAATTTGTCTTCTGGTAAACTCCAGACCTGAATCGACAAGCGTTTCTCTTTTGATTCTATTGAAGTTTAAAATTTCTTCAATATTATTTCCAAGAAAGATAATGCCTTTTCCAGTAACATATTGTTTAAAACCGGGGGCTGAATTCTTGAATGTTAGTTTTGAAAGGCTTGCTTTCAACATTTTTCTTCGCTCTTCCAAATCAGATAAACCGGGAACATCCTTGGGCAACTGCTGAAAAATCACAATAGCTCCATTGTAAGCTAACCTGATAATTTTGTCTAGCGTCTCAGGATTTATCATTTCACATTCAGGAACGATTAATGTTTTATAGGCTGTTCCATTTTCTGATGTGCTGAGTAGCTTATTGTTGACCGTTGTTTTCCTTAATAGCCTGTCTGAGGCAAAGTCAAATGAATAGCCGATTTTTGAAAGCTGCTTACACAGCTTGTAAAATGAGGTTGGATGTAACCATTTATCTACATCATGAACTTTTAAGGCCATATCCATACCTTTTGAATTATTCCAGACATCATAAATGGGCCAATAGATAAGTAACTCATTGTCTGGTTTTCCACTTTGTAATATGGACTGACATCTGGCTATATAATCGTTCAAACCTTTGGCTTGCGGCCACAGGCTATTATTTGGATTCATTTCTACCGAGGCATAGAATAACCATCCAGGCCAAGGAATATTCGATGGTGAGTTTGTTGTTCCATGATAAAATATATGGTTGATACCCGAAAGAAATAGTTGCTCAACCTCGGGTTTGCACTGCGAAAAAGAAGTTTTGAAATGCTCGGTAAGCCATGTGAACGTTTCTGAGGAAATTAATGTTTTGCCACCTGTATTCGCTGCTGAGGAAGCAAACTTGCTCATTATTGGATCTGGGTCAACATTTCTAATATCGCCAGAATCTCTGCGGAGGCCCACGATGGGAAAATAGCTGGAGCCGAAGATTTCTGTTTCTGGAATATCAACCGCACCATAAAGATCAAGAAGATTTCCAGGGGAACCATGAGATTGATTTTTTGTTAAGGATTTGAGGTTATGGGCCCATTTTGTCCAGTTTTGAGTGAAATTTTCAAGTAAAAGTTCATCCATCGTCTCACGGTAATCCGACTTCAGACGTGCTACGATTTCTCTTGTGCTGTCATTATTTCCACTGTCTGCAAGTTCGCGAATGTAATTTTCCAGATCATATCCCCGGGCTTTCTTGAAATGAGCTAAGAATGTTGGCGTCCAGCTAGCACCATATACTTCATAGCTATCATTAAAAAAAGCCCTCACTCCCTGTGGTCTTTTCCCAAAAGCATCCGCAAATCTTTTGAGGTAAACATTAACTGAATTGCTGTCGAGATGATCTAAGGTGAATCCCTCGCCTCCTGGTGCTGCACGCTTAACTTTTTGATGTGTTTTACCTGCAAAAGCAGCGTAAATTTCCCAACGTCCAGATGTTGGAGACCAGTTTAGTAGTTTGCTGACTTGTACAAGAGGAAAGAGATTCAATACCTCTCCGCTTTCGCCATAAGCCGTTAAGGCTTGCAGTTCTGCAAGGTCCTGTCCATCTTCTTTAACCGTAATCGGCTCATTTAGCTTTTCTCCTGCATTTAAGGTGAACTTACGGGTAATGAGTTTTGTAGCTGCATTTTCAGGCTTTATCTGGGGTCCTCCGAAAGGCCAGCCAGTACCGGTATTCATATCTACTTCCATTCCCAGTGAATTTGCTCTGGTAACTGTGAAATGAAGTGCTGATAGCCATTCAGGGGAAAGAAAATTGATATACTTGTTCTCATATCCCACTGCTCCGTAAATAGGCGTAATTTCTACACCTCCAAGTCCTGCCTGACTATACTGTTGCAAAACCAATTCAAGATCTTTATCGTTTACTGCATTCCCCATCCACCACCATCTTGTCCATGGTTTCATTTGATTTTCTATAATGGGCCAACCGGCAGGTTTTTCAATTCCAGAAGTTTGGGCGTCTGCAAGATTGAAATTCAGCGTATATAAAAAAGTAAAAAGAATAAATATTTTGGTTTGCATTTGATGGTAATTTGATTAAAAAACTTGTTAAAAAAAACATTTATTCCAAAACTCTTTATCTATGCCTCCAGTAATTACACTTCGTTAAAGTAAAAATTTTACACAAAATCATCAAAATAACTGGTTTCTTTTGTCACATATCCATAAGTTTGGTTAACCAAAGAATATACCTTAATGATGAGAACACAGATCAATGCAGTTACTATTGCAGCTCAAGACTTGCTTAAACTTAAAACATTTTACATAGATACTTTTGGCTGGGAAATCCAGTCGGAAAGCACGGATATTGTTATGTTTAGGCTCAAGCATGGTTTGTTGCTAAGCATTTACCAAGCGGAAGACCATGCTCGTTATTTAGGTAGTGAACCAGTTACAACGGAAATCCTACCTAAAGTTTACCTAACTATCTATACCGGATCTTTAAAAGAAACAGATGAGCTGTTTATGGAGCTGGAAAGTAAACAAGTTAATATTATTAAAAAACCAGCAAAAGTATTTTGGGGTGGGTATGCTGGAATAATAGCCGACCCGGAGCACAATTACTGGGAGATTTGCTTTAACCCATTCATTTAATAGTGGCGTCATTATTAACTTTAATGATATACTCAATATTTTATGGGTTTCCTTAAAAAATGGCTAAAATCAAAGTTAATCTAATTCTTTCATGAAAATGTATTAAATAGTTGATATAAAAATAATTAAATATATTTAATAGAAGTGATTGTAGAGGTGAATTGGAAAACCTTACTTCTTTGTGGTTAGTCAGATATAGAGATAAAAATTATCGTTATTGAGTATGTGAGACTAACAGTAGCATCTAGCATATTGATATGAAACTCCTGATACCATTTGTCTTTATGAGGTGTAGAGGCCTCATCAATGCCATCTGGAGTTCCCATTAAGAAGAACTTAATTAAAATATTCAGTATCATTTGGTTTTTGAATCCAGCAACTCCAGCAACTTATTCTGCAAATCAGCACCTCGCAAACCTTTGGCAACTATCTTTCCTGAGGGATCTAATAAAAAATTACCGGGTATAGACCTCACACCATATAATTTAGCGACTTCATTATCCCAATACTTAAGATCTGAAACATGTGTCCATGTCAATTTATCATCTTCAATTGCTTTTAACCACGCATCCTTTTTACCTGGCTGATCTAATGAAATACCCAACACAGTAAATCCTTTGTCTTTAAATTTTTCGTAAGCTGCAACCACATTAGGATTTTCGCGGCGGCAGGGCCCACACCATGAAGCCCAGAAGTCTAACAAAACATATTTCCCTTTAAAGTCCGAGAGCTTCACCGGGTTATCATAGATATTATTCTGGGTGAAGTCAGGCGCTTGTGAACCAATTTTAGTCCTTTTTGCAGCAGCAAATAGAACTCCAACTTGCTGGCCGTAGTAAGTTTGACGAATTCCAGACGAGAGATTTTGATACACTTTTTCCGCATCACTTTGTAATGTTTCATCAGAAGCCAACTGTGAAAGCACTGTTAGACTAACGAATGAATTTGGATGCCTACTTGCAAAGTCCAGATATATAGGAAATAACTCAGCGGAAGTGTTGTCATAACGCTTATAGAATCCTTCAAGGAAGGGTTCATCTTTTTTCTGTTCAACAGTGAATTTTGCATATTCTTCTCCAAGCGAAGTAAGTTTATCCTGTACCTTTTTTGACGCCGCTTTAAGCAAATAATTATCTGCATTAACTTTTGATCCATTGATCAGGGAATGTTTTAATGAGTCAGTGCCGGTAAGTTTTATGTTTCCAGGTTCGATATAAAATGATAGTACGTCTACCCTATTTCCCTTAATCGCATCTTTTCTGTAAAGAGTACTTTTTGATGGATCTTTAATGCTCCCATTAAAGTTAAATTTTCCATCAGTAACTATTGCTGAGTCTGCTTTGTTTTTCCCTTCTACACTGTAAGTAAGAAAAAGTTTTTCTCCTGTTCGGAGTCCTTTGATCTCTCCACTAAATGTAAATGGTTGCTGAGCAACAGCTATCAGAGGTAACATGCCGCCAATAAATGATAGTATTTTTTTCATATTAATTGTTCAACTAAATTTGATACAAAACAAATATAAATAAATACTACTAAATTAATAGACTTTATTGAAACTTCTCTTTAAATTGAAAATTTTGGCGTAAAGTAATCTTAACCTATTTATCGTAATGCCGGAAAAGGTCTGTTTCATAATTTTCAGCCATGGGTTGGTCAGGGTCATACTTCGGGCTATTTTTTACCGCTTCCACCGAAACATCTACTTCCACAGACGAGTCTGCCCAACTAACCTCTTTTATCCATTCGGGCGAAAGCAGAACTTTTTTCCCCGGAAACCAGCTACCGGTATCGACAATCAGAAAACGGATTCTCCAATACTCATCGACAATAATATCAGCTACTTTGCCTATCTCTCCATTCGTGGCGTGGATGTGATACCTTTTAACTTCGCTGATGCTGCGCAAATGAGGATCTCCAGGCTCTTTTTTATTACGCGCTGCGATGGACGCCTCTAAAGGCACTCTCGATTCAATCATTCCTGCCATACCCAGTTGCCCATAAAATCCTCCGCCTGTAGGATCGCCGTATGGCCATTCGTAATGGCTGTATAAGGCGAGCTCTTGCTGGCGGGATACAGGCTTTTCTGTATCTATGTCGGGACTCTCTTTAATTTGTTGCTTGGTGAGTTTAATCGGGAAGGACTTGTTTTTCCAATCAGGATCCTTCAAGGCTCCCGGAGAAATAAGTACTTTACGGTCCATTAGCCAACCACCTGTTTTTACAATGAGGTAACGTATGGTCCAAGTTTCATCATCAAAATAAAACTCATCAACTTTCCCAATTTCTCCGTCGGTAGCACCCATAGTGAAACCGATCAGACTTTTTATATTATGTAGCATAATTTTAGTAATTAGGATTCAATAACTATCTCATTTCATAAAACAATCCAGGTTTGGATTTGTTCATCCACTTTGAATCATAAAAATCTGTATCTTGAATAGATTTAAAATAACCTGATATGAAACTTTTAAAACTCCTGCCGATACTTTTGTTAGGGATATCAGCCCTGGGCTTTACCACGCAAAAGACCCCATCCTGGCAAACGCTTTTTAATGGAAAAGATCTGAAAGAATGGGATACCTACCTGGCTCCCGATTATGATGACTCAGGTAAACCCCTTACAGGTATACCCATTGGTTTAAATAATGACCCTAAGAAGGTATTTACAGTGATAAAACAAGGCGAAGAAAATATCATCCGCATCTCGGGTGAAAGCTGGGGTGCAATCTCTACCAAAAAAGAATATGAGAATTACCATTTACAACTACAGTTTAAATGGGGAAATCTGAAATGGGGACAAAAGAAGAATTCGAACAAAGACAGTGGGTTGCTATATCATTCGGTAGGTAAATATGGGGCTGATTATGGGTCATGGATGCGTTCACAAGAATTTCAGATTGATGAAGGTAACTGTGGCGATTATTGGGGAGTTGCTGGTGGTGCAGCAGATATTCCTGCAATTAAAGAAGGGAAAAACTATACTTATCGTCCGGAAGGAAAGCTTATTAGCTTCCGAGAAGACAGCCAGATCGGTAGATTCTGTAAAAAAATGAGTGATGCAGAAAGACCATCTGGTGAATGGAATACAGTTGATTTATACTGTTATGGAGATACTAGTGTCCATGTGATGAATGGCAAAGTAATGATGGTCCTTTACTGCAACAAGCAAATCGATGACGGAAATGAATCACCACTAAGAAAAGGGAAAATTCAAATACAATCGGAAGGTGCAGAAGTCTATTATAAAGGAATAAAGATTCAGCAAATAACCAGTTTACCTGCAACTCTCTTGAAATAACACGCACTGTGGCTAAATTTTAAAACATAAAAGTGATTAACGAAGAACTATACCTATCAACATTTAAGACTATCATAGGGAATTACCATACAATTTCTGAAGAATCATTTTCATTACTCGTATCTCTGATCCGTATACAGACCATTAAAAAAAATGAATTCTTATTAAAAGAAGGACAGATATCCAAGTCATTATACTTTGTCTGTAAAGGAGCGCTTATCGCGTATTTTAGTGATGTGCAGGGAAATACCTATAATAAAAATATTTTCCTGGAGCGGCAATTTGCAGGTTCTACCGTTTCCGCATTGCTGAAAATTCCATCCCAATTTACGTTACAGGCAATAGAAGACAGTACAGTTATTACGATCAATCATGAAAAATACAAAGAACTTATCGACCAGCGGGACGATTTGAAAAATTTCTATATTGCTTATCTCGAAAAAAATTGGGTTATAGATAAAGAACAGCGAGAAATATCTATCGTAATGGAAACCGCCAGTATCCGCTACTTAAAAATGCTGACAAAACATCCAGGTATCGACAAAAGGATTCCATTACAGCATATCGCTTCCCATTTAGGAATTACGGCAACGCAGCTAAGCAGAATCAGAAGGGAAATAAAAAATAAATAGACCAATCAACATATGTAAAGTGAAATTGAAAAACATCAATCTAACTTCGCTATATGAATCAACAATTAGTATCCATAGCCGCATTTTTGGGCGGTATCTTTTTAGCTATTCAGGCAGGGTTTAATGCACATCTGGGTGTTTTGCTTAAAAAACCACTACTTGCTACTATAGCCACATCCTTCAGTAGTCTGCTTTTTGCCTCGGTTTTTGTTTTGTTGATTTCAAGTGAAATACCAAACACTAGCCTGATTAAAAAAGTTCCCTGGTATTTATGGTTTACAGGGGGGCTTTTCAGTGTTGTCGGAATTAGCCTTTATTTTTATAGCATTCCTAAGCTAGGGCTTTCTAAAATGATCTCATTAGGATTATGCGGCCAACTTATTTTTTCGGCTATCGCCACACACTTTGGTTGGTTAAATTTACCATTAGAACCAATAACCGTAAAAAAGATAATAGGAATTATGGCCATGATGGCTGGAATACTACTCATAAATTCAAAATAAGCACTATGAATGAACATGCCTTGCTAAACATCAAAAACTTAATTACGCTCTGGGAAAAAGCCAGTAGTCCGTTCAATGGATTTTTTACCGATGAACAACTTAGTTATGTCCGCATTCCAAATTCGGACTGGCCAAATCGTCTCTGGCTGAAGCAACAATTAGATGAATCAGCCTTAAAGGAAATTCTGGAAATTATCAACTCCTCTCCCATTAGTTTATCGTTTTCGTATTGGGATGATACAGAAAGCACCAGGTATAAACTAATTGAATATAGCGGATTTGAGCAAAAATCAGCACAAATTGGCATGTCCATGCACCTTGACCAAAAATTTAACCAAGAACAGCGGTTAACTTTTGAGCAGGTATATCAGCCCGAACAGGCAAAAACCTGGACAGATTTATATCCGGAATCTTTTAAGTATAATATTAATCCTGAAATACTAATCAAAACATGCAATCAAATAACCTATTATACCATTTATTTGGATAAAACACCAATAGGAACAGTCCTTACCATGCAGACCGAAAATGCAATTGGCATACACGGACTGGGAATTATTCCACAGATGAGGAAAAGAGGATTTGCTGAAGAAACGATGGCATACATCTTAAATAAAGCCATAGATAATCAGTTAACATATGCCTACTTGCAAGCTTCAGAATTAGGTAAAAATATCTATCTGAACATGGGGTTTACGGTAGATTTCACAATGAGAAATTACATTAAGCAATTTTCCGCAATCTGAATATAGATCTTTAAATTACTTAACGGCCTTAAAGCGAGCCAGGGGTGCCATTCTGGCTTTATTTAAAGATAAATCATCTCCGTTAATACTGTAATTATCAGCGGCAATCAAGGCTTTAGTTAAACCATTTTCAATCTCCATGTTTTCACAAGCCATCATAGTGGACATTCCCTGTGAAAATTTTATCCTTCCATTCTCTTGTAATTTAAACTCACCACCTATCCCATTACAGCCTCCAGAAGCAGAATAACGGCTGTCACTTTTTTGAAGCAAAAGAAATGGTTCTTTACCATTTATCTTATCTGCCACCGGTTTACCTGCAAGTTCAACTAACTTCCACTTACGATCTGTAATTTGACTGGTTTCCATAGTGTCTTTGCTTGTTTGTGGTACAGAAGTCTTTTTAAAAATATTACATGCAGCTAGACACAAAAGGCATAAAAAGAGGAACGAATATTGAGTTGGTTTCATACGACTTGGATTTTTGAATTGCAACAAATATACCTTAGCAAATGTTTATTTAAAAGAGAATTATTTTAAAATGCCTTTACAACGTCGAGCCCGTTCCAAAATCTGGTGAATAATCTTCATCAAAGCAAATGATAGGTTCTATATCTTTGTATAAAATTTATGTATGACTATTCTTTATCAAAGCCAAAATATCATTATTCGTGAATTTGTACCTGAAGACAAGCAATTGTTCGTTCTGCTTTTTGAAGATGAAGAAGTTACCCGGTACATTCCTCAACGCTCGACGGCACAATACCTGGAATTGTTTGACAGCACGATAGCAGATTACAGCAAAGGCCCGCTAGGCCGATGGGGAATATTTGATATCCATACCCTGGATTTTATGGGCATGTATCTTACAAGACATTTTGAATATGTGCCGGATCAGGTTGAGATTGGATATGTTTTGGCTAAAAAATATTGGGGGAAAGGTATAGCCAGCGAAGCGAGCAGCGCTTTAATTGACTACTGCTTTACACATACAGATACCAATCAGGTAGTTGCTGTAACCGATCTGGACAATATAGGTTCACAAAAGGTTCTTGAAAAAGCAGGCCTTAGACGGTTAAATAACCTCAAGAGAGATGAACAAGAGTTGGCTTATTTTATGATCGAACGCACATAGCAAATATGATTCTCTGTGATTACCGGGAAGTATCTTTCCAGGATGACAAAGCTAATCAATAAAAAATACCTGAAATTGATAAACATCAAATGATATCTACATCAAAATACTTATCCGAAATCATAAACAGGTTAATCGAAAAACAACCTTATGATAAAGTCTCCGGACATACAGATCTCAAAAGTTATATTGGAACCCAGTATGAAGTCATTGGCCTTTCAGTACCTATGCAGCGGTCAATACTAAAAACGGGCTACACTTTCAGTACACTAACTCTTCAGGATCAGCTTCCCGTTTGGGATGCAATATGGAAAAATGCAGATGTTTACGAAGTGCTAAGCCAATGCATCTACTTTGTTGAAAGGAACTTGTTAAAACTCGATGCGAATGAACTCTGGGAGGTCGTACGCTTATGGGTAAAAAAGATTGACAACTGGGCGCATTCTGACGGACTATCCGATATCTATGCACATTTAATGGAAAAGATGCCGGAGGAGATATACGGCCAGTATAAGCTATGGAACAAATCCGAAAACCCTTGGGAGCGTAGGCAGTCATTGGTTGGGATGCTGCTATACAGTAAGAAGCGTAAAACCCTCCTCCCTGCGGCAAAATTGCTAGATATGGTGGGGCCATTAATTGCTGATAAAGATTACTTTGTTCAGAAAGGATTAGGATGGGCGCTTCGGGAGATTGGCAATATTTATCCTGAAGAGACAATGGCTTTTTTGAACAAACATTGTACAATTCTTCATTCAGTAGCTTTTACTACCGCTGTAGAGAAAATAGACGCTCAGATTAAAGAAATGCTGAAAGCCCGACGAAAAGAACAAAGACATAAACGTAAAATGTAATCCGGACTTTACTATGCATTGGGGTATGTGAAAAATATTATCATCTTTTTACTTTTAAAATCACGTTTTTAAAGATATTTTGCAACCTAATTATTAATGAGATCGATATGGCTTCAGGTTTTTTTGCGATTTTAGATGATATTGCTGCTTTAATGGATGATGTCTCTGTGGCAGCTAAAATAGCAACGAGAAAAACTGCAGGGATCCTTGGGGATGATTTAGCCGTGAATGCGGAAAAGGCAACGGGGTTTCTGGCTTCAAGAGAGATACCAGTGCTTTGGGCAATTACCAAGGGGTCCTTCGTTAACAAAATTATTATTGTTCCGATTGCATTATTGCTCAATGCATTTTTTCCTATAGCGATAAAGATTATTTTAATTTTAGGTGGTTTTTTCCTCGCTTATGAGGGCGTTGAAAAAATAATCGAATACTTTTTTCATCGCAAGAAGGCGGATCATGAAGTAATTACAGCGGTAAAACAAGATGGTATCGAAGCAGAAAAAGCAAAGGTCAAGTCTGCTGTGATGACTGATTTCATCCTGTCCATAGAAATTGTAATTATTGCACTGGGAAGTGTCTTGGAAAAAAGCCTCCCTATTCAGATTTTAACGGTTTCGGTAGTTGCATTACTGGCTACCGTAGGTGTTTATGGTATCGTTGCCATCATAGTTAGAATGGATGATGCTGGGCACAAATTGATCAAGCGTTCCAGTGACAAGGGCTTTGTTGCACTAATTGGTCATTTACTTGTTAAATCACTGCCTGTTATCATCAGAATTCTGGGCGTGGTAGGAACAATTGCATTGATCTTAGTTTCGGGCGGTATTTTCGTTCATAACATTGAATTTCTACACCATTTGCTGCCAAGTATTCCCTTGATCATTAAGGAGTTCGGGATTGGGGTTCTCGCCGGATTGATCGTCTTCGCAGTTGTAAAACTTTGCAAAGTAATTTTAAGTAGCCTAAAATCGCTTTAATAAGTCAGCGCATACACCTACAATTTCCCCATCAATATCAAATCAGTAATCATCAGACCATCCTTATCAGGAGAAGTAAAATGTTTTAAATTGATTATTTCAAAGTTATTTTCCTGGAAGGCTTGAGTTAAATAACGCTCATGATGATAATTTACCCATACCTTATCACCTGTACTTGATATTTGATATCGCGATTTATTAACATCATCCTCCTCCATCGTGCTCAAATAAAACACACCACCTGGATTTAATAATCCAGGAACACTAGCGATTAGCGCAACAGCTTCCTTACGCGTCAAATAAGGTAGGCAAAAGCCACACGTGATTCCATCAAATTTCTCTTCGATCGTATCAATCTCCCGGCAATCCATGAGCTCAAATTTAGCTGTCGGGTTATTAGCCTGGGCTAGTTCGAGCATTTTCGAGGACAAGTCAATTCCTAAGACTTTATAGTCAGGTCTCCTGTTTAGCAAGTATTTGGTGATATTTCCAGGGCCACAGGCAATGTCTAAAATGCTGGCATTATCGGCTGTTATATTATCACAAAAGATATTGAGTAAGTCACCATAGGAACTAACATCCATAAACTTATCCTGATATATTTTTGCCGATTTGTTAAATGCATCAGCCGCCTTTAATATTTTCATATCCTTATCGTCTAAATTGGTCTTCGCTCATTACCGGAAATTCTTTTCATGATTTTAAATGCTTAAAGCTATAAAATATATATATAAAAGACCCCCTAAAAATGGTATATTTAATTGAGCTTTAATTAATTGTAAGAATCCTTATGAAAACAATATTGCTGCTTTTTATATGCTGTCTCTTTTTTTCTAGTGGTGATAAAGATATCCAAAAGCCATTGTACCTATTGGATTATAGTAAGGCAATTGTAGCAACATGTGGTTCTTTGTCTTTCACAGAAAATATTGATACTGTCGATAATGGCAAATTTATGATGTACCTGCCGGGCTGGGGGCACTATTCTTATAAAATATCGACGGTTAGCGACAGCGCTCAGGTTTATTTTGATCAGGGATTAACCATGTATTATAGTTACCATATGAAGGAGGCCCTCGCTTCCTTTAAAGAAGCTGCCAGATTTGATCCTAACAGTGCTATGGCCTATTGGGGACAAGCATTAGCAATGGGTCCTTACTATAATTCTGCCCACAATTATACCATTCCTAAAAACATATCAGAAGTTTTAAAGCTGATGAACCAATCTGCAGATAAGGCATCAGCAAAAGAGCGCGATCTGCTGAAAGTAATGAATCTCAGGTATCCATTGTCGGATGCCGATACTCTAAAAACGAAGCTGAACATGGCCTATGCACAAGGTATGAAATCGCTTATTTCCATATATCCTCAGGATGCAGACATCAAGACGCTATTTATAGATGCGGTTATGTTGAGCCATCCCTGGGATTTCTGGAATAACGACGGATCTGCGAAAGAATGGACGCCTGAATTAGTGGGCTTATGCGAGAGCGTATTACAGGAAAATCCCCAACATCCTGCTGCTTTACACTATTATATACATTTAACGGAAGCTTCTCGTAAGCCTGATCGTGCCTTGGACAATGCAAGGCTGCTTAAAGATCTTTTTCCTGGCGTGGCTCACATGGTTCACATGTCTAGCCACGTGTATCAAAGAAACGGTTTGTATGCATTAGGTGTAGAAGCCAATGACAGTGCAGATGTAAGCCTTGTGCGTTATGATTCGCTGGCCAGGCATCTTTCCCTTAGCAAGCATTCCTCGCATTATTTTGCGGTACAGGCTTTTTGCGGGTTAACAGGTGGAATGTACACCAAAGGAATGCAGGATGCCATAAGGTGCAGAAAAAGTGTTATGCCAACTTATGAGGATACCTATGCCCAATATTTGTACATGATGCCAAAGTTTATCTTGGTAAGACTTGGTAAGTGGGATGAGATATTAAAGGATACAGTTCAGCCGGATGTCCGTTGGACATATGCCAGAATATTGGATAATTTTGCCAAAGGGTTGGCATATGTGTATACAGGTAAACCGGATTTGGCAAAAGTGCAACTTATTCAGTTGCGCAGTAAAATAACTGATCCTGTTTTAAAAAAGAGGCGTATCCCCTTTAATACAGCACTGCAAGGCGCACAGATTGCAGAGAATATTTTAAATGCTGTGATTCTATTAGATCAGAGAAAGAATACAGCTGGCATTAACACCCTCCAAGAGGCCATAAAAATAGAAGACGAAATGATCTACGCTGAGCCAATGGACTGGCCGATTCCTGTAAGACAATTTTTAGGAGCCTATCTTTTAAAGCAAGGGAAGCCCGCCAATGCAGCACAGGTTTACAAAATGGATCTGGAACTAAACCCTGGAAATGGCTGGTCATTAATTGGGCTATATCATAGTTTAAGTGCCCTGAATAAAGTTGTGGGGATGGCCGAGTATAAAACCGCTTACCTGAGGGCATTCTCTGATGCAGAGCATATTCCCCCGGCTTCGGCTTACGGTAAATAGCAATTTATATTTCAAAATTAGGCCATTAAATCAAAACCATTTGAATTTTTAAACTGTTTACCTCTTAAAATATAAACATGAATAAATTTTTCAGAGCAATTATAGCTGGTTGGGGAGCTAAAAAGTTAGGTGGGGGCTGCTTGTCTACCATAATCATATTTATTGTAATTTATTCGCTCCTGGGTAAATGCAATCAGAAAACACAGGCAAACTCGCAATCGAAAAAAGTACAGACTGCTATTCCTGTATTCAAATAAGAATTCAGGATAACAAAAAAAAACTTGCTATCGGCAAACTTCTTGTTTTTTAATTTGTTGCTATTTAGGATTACTTAAATCCTGAAAACCATTAAAACAGTTAATTTAAAAGGAGGCTCATGAAATTTACTATAGTCAACCCCACAGATCACACGCCCGTTAGACTCAGGACAGCACCTGAAGATTATAACGGGGAGCAAGGACTCCGTATCATTTTTCCGGAAAACGATTCTTTAGTTATGGTCGAAAAAAACGGACAATGGAATGTAATGGATGAAACGGATATAAATCCTAAACTTATTGAGGCGATAGCTAAAGAGTTGAAACCGATTGCCCGATACACCTGAAGAAGTTCAGTATTCATAGATAGCAAATGGCATATGGACGTATCCTGAAATCCTGTTAGTTACCTCAAGGTTACCGGTTACCCATTGTTAACCGATAGCAAAAAAAGATCTGTAATTTCTAGTTTTGAGCTATTAATCATCAACAATGAAAAATATGAAAAAACTGGATTATTATGTACTGGACGTTTTTACAGATCAGCGGTTTAAGGGAAACCAACTGTCAGTTGTTTATATAGAAGATGAGCTTAACCTTAGTCAGTACCACGATATATCCAGGGAATTCGGCTATTCTGAAACTTCTTTTGTTAGCTATTCAGAGAAAGAAGGCGTTTTCAAAGTACGGTCTTTCACCCCGGCAAAATTTGAGGTAGCAGGCGCCGGGCACAACCTTTTGGGCGCCGTCTGTTTGGCATTATTAAAAAAATGGGATATCTTTAAAAATCAACAAGGGAGACCCTGGGTATTGATAAAGGATACCCCTATTCCTTTAAAAGTCACTGAGGAATCAGGACTACCTTATGTTGCAATGAAACAGCGCCCTTCTAAAATAATCAACAAAGTACCAGTCAACCTCTTAACCGAGGCCCTGGGATTAAAGACTACCGACTTTGATTTGAATGGTTGGGACATCAATATTGTACAAACAGAAGTTCCTCATTTAATGGTTCCTGTAAAAGATCTGGGAACACTTAAAAATGCTGTTTCCAATAAACCCATATTGAAAGGCTTATCTGAAAAATTTGATTTTGAAGGTTGTTATTTATTTACTGTAAATGGTATTGAAAACAATTATCTCGCAGAGACAAGGTTTTTTAATCCAGGCATTGGAATCGACGAAGATCCCGCCACAGGAACAGCCGCAGGACCACTGGCCGGCTATCTTGAAACGCTTGGATACATAAAAAAAAACAGGGACTATAAGATCCTGCAAGGAAAATATATAGAACATCCATCTACAATCTGCGTAAATGTAGCTAACGATGGCATATGGGTTAGCGGCTCCTCTGCGATTGTGATGGAAGGTCAGCTTTATTTATAAAAGGGTCATTGGGGATTTAGATTATATTGACCTTGAGAATACCAACTTCCGGTAATTGAGTGCGATTGTCAACAGAAAAATGTAATTTGGAACATGAAATCGATCCTCGCACTTCTTCTTCTAACCCTGAGCATTTCATTGGCAAGTGTTGCTCAAAAACCTGTTAGCGAAACCAGGGACGTAACAGTAACATGGGTAAAACAAAACCTCCGAAATAACGGTCCGAAACTGATCCTGACTGCTGAAAGTTTAGCGCAGATCAAAAAGGCCGTAAAAAAGGATGAAACTGCAAAAGCTTATTATGGATATCTTTATAAAAATGCAGTTGCTCTGCTGGATGTCGCAGTTCTGGAAAGAAAGCTGGAAGGGAGGAGATTGCTTGGAGTATCCAGGCAAGCAATTGCACGAATCGGCACACTCGCTGCAGTTTATGCCATATCAAAAGAAAAGCGGTTCTTGGATCGGGTAAATACCGAATTGCTAAATGTTTGCAATTTTTCAGATTGGAACCCCAGCCATTTTCTGGATGTTGGAGAAATGGCCTATGGGGTTTCTATTGGGCTGGATTGGACTCTGGGCGACCTACCGGAATCTACTATACGACTGGTAAAGGATGCCCTGATCAGCAAAGCCATAGAGCCCAGTTTGAATGAAAAATTCAACGGATGGGTAAAAGTGGACAACAATTGGAACCAGGTATGTCATGGCGGTATTACTTCGGCGGCTGTAATGATTGCCGATCAGGATCCTGCTTTAGCCGCACAATTGATTTCCCGAATGATCCAGAACATTCCAAGAGCACTGAGGGCATACGGGCCAGACGGGGCCTATCCTGAAGGGGCATCTTACTGGTCCTATGGAACCAGTTATACATTAATCACTATCAATGTACTTGAAAGCGCTTTTGGAACGGATTTTGGTATTTCCAACACACCCGGATTTGTCAATAGTGCGCTTTTTGTGAAAAAACTGGTGGGTTCAAGTGGGCTTTATTTCAATTATTTTGATTCTGGCAGCAGTGGAGATGATGGTCTGGAAAACCAGGAATTGCTGTTGTGGTTTGCAAATAGGACAAACAATGATGTCTATTTTGATAAGGAAAAATTTCTAGGAGCCCTAGCAAGGTCAGCTACCAGCGGTTATAACAGTTCCAAATTTAATGGGATGGTTCTGGCCTGGCTGGCAAAACATAAAAAATCTATGGGAAATCAATTACCTGCAAATTACAAAGGTGATGGAATCAACCCAATTGTTGTATTTGGTGGTGGAAAAACTGATCCCAATGGGTATTTTCTTGGGGCCAAAGGCGGTGCAGCAAATTTAAACCATGGCAACATGGATGCTGGTTCTTTTGTATTTGACCTATATGGCGTCAGGTGGTCTGTAGATCTGGGGATGCAGAATTACTTTGAGCTGGAGCAAGCTATAGGTGTTAATGGATTATGGGACAGCAACCAGCAAAGCAAGCGCTGGACCCTGCTGAGCAAGAACAATTTCGGGCACAGTACGCTGACGGTCAATGATGAACTGCACTTGGCCAAGGGTTTTGCACCATTAAGCTACTATAAAGGAAAAGGTAACCGTCCTCAGGCAGGTTTTGACCTTTCTGCGGTATTTAAGGGACAGCTAAAGAGCGCTAAAAGAGATTTTAAACGGACGGGAGACCAAAGCCTTGAAATCACTGATATACTGGAGCTTTCTGAACAGACAAAAAGCGTAACCTGGGCGATGATGACCCAGGCAGATGCCGAAATCATAGAAGGTGGAGTTCTACTAAAGCAAAAAGGAAAAACCCTAAAAGTCATGATCAAGCAACCTGAGGGCGTCTTGATCATGGTGGTTTCCGAAAATCCTCCCCCATTAGACTATGATATGAAAGTAGAGAATCTGAAAAGAGTGGAATTTAAGTTTCCTGTTGAACTCCTTAAAAACAAAGGACAAAAGATCGTTGTAGAGTTAAAGGGCTCATAAATGGCATTACTCTTTAATTATTTTTCAATTCGAAAGAATTGAAAAACGCTTTCTGACCTGAACCTTTAGCTACAATACCAGCCCTATACCCCATTCCCCATGGTGCATATTTTGGCGCATCAAATGTTGCAGTATGGAATTTCACCCATTCCAACTGAGGCTTTTTATAAAAGAAATCTATTAGTTTTCCACCTCCGCTGATCTGCATTTTCAATTCAATTAATCCATGAGATTGTTCTTTGACTTGTTTGAGTACAAGGTATTTTCCCTCAAGATTATTATATACTGTTATACCATCTTCAGCAGCTGTTATTCCAATTCCTCCTAACTCACCTGGCCACTTACTTTTGAAAATGGCTCCTGCGAAACAGAGCCCACTTTGTGCCTCCGTAAGCGTCACTTTCGTGCTAATGCTGAAATTCACGGTTTTAATATATTGCCCTAAAAATGTTCCCAACTCATGATTCTGGTTCGTAGATACCAGATGAAGCCCATTATTGAAGTTCACATCCGGCTTTGGCAATTTCGATGGCCATTGCCAGGCTAGGTTCAGTTTATTGTCCTTTTTAAAATCGTCATAAAAATCCAGTTCTGCTTTTGGTCGATTTGGAATGGTCGCATTATGAAGAACCGGCCAGCCATCCGGCCCCGTTTTTAATTCTTCAAGTATACCTTCTCTGCCTACAAATACATCATAGTTTTTATTGAACGCATGATAAAGCATAAAAAATCGGTGGTCTGCAGATTCAACCACAGTGCCGTGACCAGGGCAGTTCCATCGTTCATTGCTAACCATTACAGGGTTTTTATCATACTTCTCCCATTTTCCTCCTGCTAGATCTTTTGTCCGGGCAATTCCCGTCTTATAATTACACTTAGCATCACAACACCCTCCTACCGCATATAAACTATAGATGTACTCACCCATTCTGAAAAAACAAGCACCCTCTACCAGAGAGGTCTCCCAAGGTTGGCTGTTTGTGTATACTTTTCTTTTCTCACCCAGCAATTTGGTACGGCTTTCATTGATTTCCTGCACCCAAATCCAGCTTTCCTTCCCACAACCATTTCCGTCATTTTTCCAGAAGGCATAAATTTTTCCCTTGTCCTGAAATTCGAAAGCGTCAATTGCTCCACAATCATCTTCTATGATTACAGGACCATTGTCTGTGAATTTGCCCGTTTCGATTTTATTGGCATCTATCCAGGCTACGCCACACTGCAAGCCCGGGTTTCCTTTGACTTTCCTGTTATGCGCAGTATAATAGGCATAAATTCTATGCTGCTTTGCATCATAGGCCAGTTCGGAAGCCCAGAAATTATTTTCTCCCCATTGATCCTTCATATCCTTGAACCCCTCCGGGAAAACATGGTTAACCAATACCCAGTTCTTTAAATCTACCGATTTATAGATGGTAAAATAAGGTGCCCATTCATTAGTAGTTGACGTAGCATAATAAACTTTGCCTATCCTTATAATTGAAGGATCCGGATTGTCGCCAGGTAATGCAGGGTTTACCAATTGAACATCGGCAGGAGCAACATTTTTATCTGCATCTCTTCTTTTAACGCCACATGATAGCAATACACACATGAAAACAGCACATATTACTGCAGTATTAATATACCTTATATCCATAAAACGGCCATTTATCATTTCACAAATCTATTTTTATTTTTCACTTTTTACCCAAATCTATCGTTCCCGGATAAAATGTAACTACTCCTGTGGTAATATCGTGAAGGCCCCCGATGATTCCGATTTGGCCTCCTTCTACCATTTCTTTGAGAATGGGACTTCGCTCCAGTATCGATTTAACAGACCTATTAACATTTATAGCGGCTACCTTTTCAACAAATTCGCTGTTGTTAGAATTGCGGTTCTCTTTTATGGTCAGCTCATCATCCACAGCAGGCCTGATTTTCGAGAGCAAAGAAGTAAGGTTGCCCATCTCCACATGATCGCAGGCACCTTTAATTGCTCCGCACCTGGTATGGCCCAGAACAACGATAATTTTTGCACCTGCAAGCCTGCAGCCAAATTCCATGCTTCCTAAAACGTCCTCATTAATAATGTTACCTGCAATCCGGATACTGAAAATATCACCCAAACCCTGGTCAAAAATTAATTCCGCAGATGTGCGACTGTCTATGCAACTTAAAATTATAGCGAACGGATGTTGACCATCTGAGGTTTCATTTGCTTGCTGTAAAAGATTTCGGTTGATTTTCAGGTTATTAACAAATCGTTTATTTCCCTCTTCCAATAAATTTAGCGCCATTATTGGTGTTATAGCTTCCTGATCTTCTTTTGTTAAAGTTTTCATGCACGACAATTTTGTGATGCAATCTAAGAAAAAGTCAAAAAAAATGAGTCCTTACGGTATTTTTAGTTTCTATTTCCGCTTTTTGCCTGTCTAATCGATTGGCTATCTTTAAGATTAAAGCGATAAACCATAGTTAAACGATAACGTGAAGCATTAGGGTTACTTAGCTGATTATAAATATAATTATCGCCAGTGGTTAAAGTTTTAGTTTTGCGCGTATTGAGTACATTACTTCCATCTAGTGTAATTGTCATTTTTTCCTTCAGCGCATTCCTGCTTAGTCCGAAATCCAGATAGTGAACGGACCAGGTATGGCTTTGTGCATTGGTTGTTGCACCTGTATAATTGTAACGCAACTGTAAATTCATCATCGTTGATATTTTTGCCTGAGTGCTAAACCTTCCTGTTGTGGCATTTCCATTAAAATTAAAATCCTGACCCAGATAAACCCCCTTTTGCTGGAACTCATAACCATTTAATTCGGCATTCAACTGTAACCATTTCCATGGATTATAAAGTAAAGAAAGCTCAAGCCCCTGTCTGATCTCACCGTCAATATTAACCGGAATAGTATAAAATATATCGTTATTCCGATAGGTGTACATTTGGATAATATCAGAGTTATTTTGGTAGTAGACAGAAGGATTAAAGGTTAAATCTCCCCAATGCTTCAATAAGCCAAGTTCCAGCACATCCGCATACGAAGGGTTTAGAGCAGGATTGCCAATAAATTGAGAGTTAAGATCTGTAAGTTCATTAAATGGGTACAACATCCATAATGATGGGCGATTAATTCTTTTGCTATAGCTAAACTGTGTCGTCGTTTCTTCATTGAGCTGATAGCTCAGGTTAAGCGTAGGAAATATGCGGATGTAATTTTTTTTATTTTGGTAGTCACCTAGTCGATCTTCAATACTAATTTTGGTAAGTTCTGAACGCAAACCCAACATATAAGAAAACCTCTTACCTTTATTGCTGAATTGAGCATAGGCACTGCTAATCAGTTCATTGTACTGAAGTTTATTGTTGATGTTGTAATAAATAACCCATTGATCTCCTTGTTGTTGTTCTGCATAAAAATCACTTGTTACTTTTCTGTTCTCGAGTTTTAGCCCCAGTTCAAGCATCGATTTTTCGGTTAGTGGTTGTTCTAAATCGCTTTGAAGTAAGAAATCCTTACTACTGCCAATAGAACTGGTCCTGATACCCGGCAAAGTTTCGGGATGTGGAAAGTGTTTCTCAGTGGTCAACGCCCATGTTTTGTCGCTATTCCAAAAATCATATTGCATATCAAGTGTATATTTTTTTTGTGCATTTTCGAATGTGCGCGTATAGTTAAATTCTAATTGATTGTAATCTCTTTTCTCTCGGGATTCACCATTTCTGATTAAGTTGCTATCCAGAGTACTGCTACTATATTGATAATCGAACCAGGTTTTGTCATGATCTTTAGTCGCATTTTTAAAGTAGGCTGCAGTCATTGTATTGTGTGCATTAATGAGATAGTCAGCACCGAGATATATCAATTTACCGTCATCATGTCGGTCTTCATCCTGTGTTTGAGTTAAGAAACGCTGCTGTTCATTATCCAACACGCTTTGATTACTGCTGTAAAAACCTTTATAATCCGATAAACGGATGCCCAGCGTAGAGAACAGGTTAATTTTATCTGACTTATAATTCAAACTGGGATTTATACGGTTATCATTAGGAAGCCCTCCTACCACCTTTAGCTGGCCATTTAGCCCACCAATTTTATTCTTTTTAAGGATGATGTTAATGATTCCGGCAGATCCTCCGGCATCGTAACGGGAAGAGGGATTGGAAATAACCTCAATCTTATCAATTAGACCGGCAGGGATCTGATCGAGTGAATTGCTTTGCGTTAATCCCGAACGCCGACCATTAATTAAAACCATCACATTGCTATTGCCTCTTAGCCTTACTGCGCCTTCAGGATTTATCGCTACAGATGGTACGCTGTTTAATATATCGTTAACTGAACCGCTTTGAGATAAGATGTCTTTTCCAACCTCAAAGACCTTTTTATCCAGTTTTAAACTAATCATACTTTTTTCTGCAGTGATCGAAACTTCTTTTAGAACGGTTGTATCTTGCATAAGGCTAATATTTCCAATATCCAGTTTATAGGCTGAAGGACTTAGCTCAACGTTTCGACTTAAGGTCTTATAACCTATTAGGCTAAATTCCAATATGACATTTTCTTCAGGCAATCCTTCTAAAAGAAATTCTCCTTTCTCATCACTAATGGTGCTTAAAATAAGTTTCCCAAGGATATTTTTAACTTGAATAGTTACGTAAGGCAGTGCGAGTTGTGCTTGGTCAGTTAATTTGCCATTTACCAATCCCTTTGATGGTATTTGATTGTTTTGCTGTGCATTAATCGTAGAGCCTATAACACAGACCATGATAGTGATGAGTAGTTTTTTCATGAGGCAAGATTAAGACTGCGGCCGTTCAAAACACAATAAAACATGCCAACGGCTCTATATCCTTTTGAAATACATTTTTCTGTCTTATATTCAGTTTAGCTTTACATTATGGTTAAATTTCGCTTCTTATTCTTTCTAACCCTCTTTTTGTCATCCTGTAAACAGGATCTCCATTATGAATATACAGACGCCGTCTATAAAAACGGCGACGATTTGAACTGGGCAAAAAAGAACTATGATACCAGCGGCTGGGAGAAGGAACGGGATCCAAAAACTGCCGTTTTTTGGTCCAGAGTTAACGTACGCATCACAAACAGAGATCCTAAAGACAGTATTTCTGTGGGTTTAGGGATTCACAGTTTTGGTTCCTTCGATGTCTACTGGGATGGTGTATTCGTTGGTAAAAACGGTGAGTTTGCAAAAGATAAAATCCATGAGGTACCAGGTACCGAAATGAGCGATTTTTTGTTGCCTGATTCACTGGCCAGATCCGGTTTACACACATTAGCGTTAAGAACTGCACAACATTTTAATACAGGAGAATTAAGAGGTGTTGATGTTAAACTACAATATTATAAGGCATTGATTCAAAGACCTCTAGTTGCCACTTCATATATGAATTTAATGGCAGGTGCTTTTCTTGTTGCAGCTTTCTATTATTTCCTCCTGTACATTAACAGCAGTCGTAAAGAGTTGGATGTTCTAATTTTTGGAATCATTTGTCTGCTTTTCTTTGCTCTGCTGGGGGTTGAGCATGTGAAGTTTTACATTACCATTCCTTACAGCCACTTTTACACACGGTTGGAAATTGTTGGCTGGCTTACCTTTGCCATTTCCCTTCTTGTCCCTTTCTATTTTACCATTCAGTTTTACTTTAAAAAGAAGTTCTGGCTTTTAGGTCTGCAATTACTGATTCTGATCTGGATTTACATCGATAATTTCAGGCATTACGACTGGACAGCCATGTTGTTTAGTTACACCATGTGGTTTTTCTCGCTCATTATTGTAGTAAATGCGTTATTTAGAAATGTAAAAGGTGCCTGGGTAGTATTTGTTGGTTTACTGATGAGTGCAGTAGCGAGTGCATTTATCGTTTATGATTTTTTTCTTTTCATATGTTATACCCTAATTGTACTATCTATGCTTTATTTACACACTATAAGAGCCAAACTACTCGAGAAAGAACACCAGTCTTCTTTAATACTTTCTTCGAGGTTAAAATTGGAATTGCTAAAGAAAAATATTCAACCCCATTTTATAAAAAATACGCTGACTTCTATGATCGACTGGATAGAGGAATCGCCAAAAGATGGTATTGTTTTTATTCAAGCACTGGCAAAAGAGTTTGATATTTTAAATCAAATAGGAGAAGAAACTTTAATCCCGGTCGCCAAAGAAATAGCGCTTTGTAAAGCACATTTAAAGGTTATGCAGTTTAGAAAGGAAATTAATTATGTATGGGAACAGTCAGGTATTGATGAACTGGATTTGATTCCCCCGGCAATTATCCATACCATTTTGGAGAATGGCATTACCCATAGTATGCCCAGCATTGATAAGATCATTACTTTTAAGCTGAGCTTTGAAAAGCAACGCGGGAACAAGCAATATAAGCTGCTAACCATCGCCAGGAACAGAGAAAACAGAATTGAAAAAAAAACAGGGACAGGTTTTCAATACATTGCTGCACGGTTAACCGAAAGCTATGGTGATCAATGGACTTTTGAATCGCAGGCCGTACCCGAAGGTTGGCTTACATGCATAAAAATACATGCTGGATAATGAATATACTACTTGTTGAAGATGAGGCAAGGATTGCCAAAAGGGTAGCGCGGATGAGTCGGGAATTCTTTGGATCAACGATTCAAAATCTTGTGGTTTGCGAATCCGTTAATGGTGGCATTAAATATTTGAGTGAACATACACCCGATCTGTTATTGCTGGATCTGAATTTAAATGGTGAGGATGGATTCGATTTGCTTAAAAGTGTTACCGCCAGCGCTTTTCATACGATCATTATATCGGCTTATACAGAAAAAGCGATTACGGCTTTTGCTTACGGCGTGTTGGATTTTGTTCCTAAACCCTTTGATCAGGAGCGCCTCAACCTTGCATTCAGACGTTTATTTACATCGGGGCCAAAATCTGAAGGTAAACTTGAATACCTGGCTGTTAAAAAGGCCGGTTCCATCGTATTGATTGATATTAAAGAAGTCCGGTACATCAAAGGCGCCGGTATTTACACCGAATTGCATTTACTTAATGGAAAGAAAGCACTTCATGATAAATCACTCGAAAAACTAGAACAGTTGCTTCCTGCCTCTTTTGAGCGCATTCATAAATCTTATATTGTACCGATTAATCAAGCAAAAGAAATCATTGTTCATACCGGCAGTAAATATCTTCTTGAACTTAAAAATGGGGAAATACTACCTATTGGGAGGTCAAGGTATAAAGAACTAAAACGGAAGATTATATAATACCATTAGACACCACTTTACATCTTGATTAAATCTCATTACATTTTTGTAACCTCATAAATTGTATGTAATCCGTATTAACCGGTTTAATGTTATGCATCGTCATTTCTTTAGCTATTTGCGCACGGTGATAGGTGCCATGATTAAAAACGTGCAGCAAAATATCATTAACGGATGTTTCAAAATAGCCAGCAGTTGAGGTTGTATACTTTATAATCGGTGAGTCTGCCGTTTCCAGGTATTCTATCTTTGACAAAGCATTTGCGCTTTCTTCGAGCAGCACGCTGCATATTTCAAGATCGTTTACTTGCCACACACCAATATTGGATGCAACGCCGTTAATTCTGGAAACCCATATCTTTTGCGCATTTACGATGTGACTGAACAGTGTAATACATGATTCGGGAAGCAATTGAGAATTTGTCTGTAAGGCATCCAGCAAAAGTGAATTTGCCCAATTGTTGTATTTGCAGAATTGCTTTAACATAGCAGCGATTGTTTTATTTATCAATTTAAGATTTTTATGGGAATTTTTATTTTAAATGTAATTACACTAATGATAAGTTGAGCCTCACAGACAAGTAAAATGAGCCATATGGGAAATAGCAGGTGAACAAAAGTGATGATCTTTGATTCGTTAATACGTAAATTATCAGTTATGGAACAAATAACAAAAATAAACCTCGGCAAAAATGGTCCGCTGGTATCTAAACTTGGATTAGGCTGCATGCGGATGTCGTCGGTTTGGGGCGGCCCGGTAAATGACGAAAACGAAAGTATCGCTACCATTCAGGAAGCATTAGATAAAGGCATCAATTTTTTAAATACAGGAGACTTTTATGGCAGCGGACACAACGAGCTGCTGATCGGCAAAGCCATCAAAAACAGAAGGCATGATGCTTTCATCAGTGTAAAGTTTGGTGCGATCTTTTACAATGGCCAGTGGCTTGGCTTGGACCTGCGTCCAATGGCCATCAAGAATTTTATCAATTATTCTTTGGTACGCTTGGGTATCGATACCATTGATCTTTATCAACCATGCAGAATTGACGATAGTGTACCAATTGAAGACATCATAGGGACTGTCGCTGACTTAATCAAGGAAGGAAAGGTGCGCCACCTTGGCGTTTCTGAAATTACCCCAACGCAACTGCGTGAGGCGAATAGCATATACCCTGTAACTGCATTGGAAATCGGGTATTCACTGGCCGATCGCCAGATAGAAAGCGACCTGCTTCCAACAGCCAAAGAATTGGGTATCGGTGTAGTTGCGTTTGCCAACACCGCCGAAGGCTTGCTTACGGGGGAGATGACCGCACCACTCCCAGCTAATGATCATCATAATCATTTCACACGTTTTCAAGGAGAGAATCTCATTAAAAATCTGGAAAAAGTTGAAGTATTAAGGCAAATCGCAAAAGAAAAAGGATATACCCCGACACAACTGGCTATTGCTTGGGTCAACACTCAGGGCGAACATATTATGCCATTGGTAAGCATGAGCCGCAGATCAAGACTACCGGAGAATATGCAAGCAATGGAGATAATTTTCAGTCCGGAAGAGGCTAACGCCCTTAACGCACAATTTTCGCCAGGAGCGATCCTTGGTGGCACCTACCTGCAACGATAATAGCCGGGGCTAAAAAGCCCCGGCTATTTTAATATCTTTACATCATGACCAATCCAACTGAAATAATTCCTGGAGTGATCTTTTATTCATATTTCTCTGCTCAAAGAAAAGAGAAAGTGGGTTTTTTTGAGCACAGTACATTAGTGTTACAGGTTTCGGGACAGTTTACTCTGGAGACCACCAGCCAAAAGGTTTCGATGAAAGGTGGCCAGATGCTGCTGATACGGAAAAATCAGTTGGGAGAAATTACCAAAACACCGCTGGAAGGTCAGGATTATCAAACAATTATCATTTGCCTAAAGGAAGACTTGCTCCGGCAGGTTGCCCTGGAGCAGCAAATAGATACCAGGCGCAAATATACTGGTTCGTCCAATGTTCTTATTCCGGAAAATGATTTTCTACATGGCTTTTTCCAATCCATAATACCCTATGTGCGCCATTCAGAAGAAAAAATCACCAGGGATATGGGGATGCTTAAGGTGAGAGAAGCAGTTCAGCTGCTACTGTATACGCTTCCCGAACTCAAGGATTTTCTATTCGATTTCTCAGAGCCGTACAAGATGGATCTGGAAAAATTCATGCTAGGCAACTTTCATTTCAATGTTCCCGTTGAAAAATTCGCACAACTAACCGGAAGAAGTCTTGCTGGCTTCAAGCGTGATTTTCAAAAAGTATTCAATATGTCACCCCGACACTGGCTACAGGAAAAACGGTTGACAGAGGCCCGGCATCTTATAGAGAATAAGCAAAGGAAGCCATCTTCTATCTACCTTGAACTTGGATTTGAAAGCCTTTCTCATTTCTCTCATTCCTTTAAAAAGAAATTCGGAAAGGCACCTACTGAGGTAATTAGTACTTTATAAAATATTATAATTGATAAACTTAAAGTCTGAGCTATCAATAGATAGATAGTCTCATTAAGTCAGCGTAACAATTGTTTTAATTACGCTAAATTATCCTTAAATTAGGTAATGATGACAAGAATCTATCATGTCAAAAATAAATTACAATCCGGCGCTCAGGGCGCAGTATCAATATCTTTTTGATACCTGCATTATTAAGTCAGAGAAATATGTCACTGTAGATGCAGTGATAAGTAAGATTCTGACTGGTAAAAACCGTTATGAGACAGTGGGATTTCCATTAAATATGCCGTGGTATTTCATTGGCATTATACATTATATGGAAGGCAGCTGTAATTTCAAAACCCACCTTCATAACGGTGATCCGTTAACAGCTAAAACTATCCATGTTCCCGCAGGCCGGCCCGTTGGTGGCTCAGCGCCTTACACATGGGAATTTAGTGCGCAGGATGCGCTTAAGCTTAAAAAGCTGGAACAATGGCCTGATTGGGATATTGCTGGCATCCTTTATAAGCTGGAACAATACAACGGGTTTGGCTACAGAAATTTAGAGCACCCTATTCCTAGTCCATACCTCTGGAGCTTCAGCAATCACTATGATAAAGGAAAATATGTGTCAGATGGACACTATGATCCTAATGCGGTATCCGCCCAATGCGGTGCAGCAGTTATCTTAAGACGCTTTATTGAAAGGCAGCTGATCACTGGTATTATTGATAGGATTAGTCTAACCAGGCAATTAGGACAGGAAGTGATCTTTTCACCATCAAAATATGCTACTAAAGCAGAACAGCTACAGCGCTGGCTGGTAAAATTAGGTGCCATTATAAAAATTGATGGCAAAGCTGGCCCTTTCACGAGTGATGCTTACAAAAATATAACAGGCGAATATCTTTCAGGGGACCCTAGATGATCGTTAAAGCCTATAAATATTGAAGATGCATCTTTAAAGGGACAGTGTTGAAATACAAGACTGTCCCTCAATGATAATTCGAGATTGGCTATATTGCTAGTTAACAATAACGCTCAGGCTATAATCAACTACAACATTTTCAAAATAAGCCAAAGTGCTGCCATATTTAGAGGCCGAGCCGCAATAGAAGTTATAATTGTAGGTATGATAAGGTGTATCATACGGAGCGGCAACCTCTACCCTAACATTATAAGTTCCCTGAGGTACATATAAACTCGCATAACTATGCGGGTTGGCGGTTACAGAGCTATAATAGCCCGAAGAATTACTTACTGTCACCGTTGCATTGTAATAAGTGCCATTTCCAAAGGACACGGTAACGTCAGAGAATGGCACTTTGGCTGTCTTGTTGGTCCATGAGCCACATAAAATAATTGTGCAAAAAATCAGGGATAATTGAATTGCTTTTTTCATAATGGTTTAAAATTTAAGGATTAATGATTGTTATAAAAGGTTTGATATAAAAATTAACGCCATTGTGGAAAGTTCATCAGCACGCATTACCAGCGCGCGGTCAGGCTTATTGTTTAATGCTTTTTAGCTCGATGCTGAGTTTCCGGAATTCATATCTTTGTTCTTGATGATCGGTTATAGTTCGTTTCGGTATTACAAGTTAATTTTTATTGATGTAAAATCCCTGTAACATGTTGTCTGATTATGACTATATTGTATCATCAAAATCCTCCATTTACAATCAAAGGATTCTTCGGTTATGGCTTTTTATGAGCAGGCCCAACACTCAGATATCACGGCAGCTAAACTCAGGTTTAACTGGAGCACAGACCTGTTACACACCTGTAAGGTACCTGTTGATATTATACCGTGACCGAACCATTTGTATACCCTGATGCTAGGAGAGCAAGTATCCCGCTAAATTTTATAGCTTGTATTGAATTACCTGGACGTGCGGGACACACAGAGTGGTATCCCGCCGCTTACCCCAGGTACCGAGCGCTACACAATATCTTATTTATTTTTTCTGTTCGGTATAAATTGCAACTCCATCAATAATGAGCGATCTAACATACAGAGACATCTGGATGTACGAAGTCCTGTCGCTGGCCATAAAGCTCTCAGCAACATTACCGCTTGTACCCCCCTTAAAAGCTATTGTTCTGGCGGGCTTTCCAATCTCTGTTGCTTCCATACTTATCGATCCATCGGCCTCTTTAATTTCCCCGGCAATCCATTTTAAAAGAAATGGATCCATATCCTGCTTAAAATCGATACTAACAGCACAAGTGCCTGGATCTTGGGCTAAACCACCTATCTCCTGGGATTTTGTGTAGGAATACACTACATTATTTAGCAGATAGGTCTGAGATGTTTTGGTTTCAGGATCAGTCAGCTTTAATTTTATTACTCTTTCTGCTTGCTGCTGACCAAAGACATGAAGATTAAATGCCAGGCAAGTCAACATTAATAATCCAAATACATTTATTTTTTTCATAGGTAGATATTTACTTAATACAAAAGTATTTTTCTATCCACCCTGAACCTAGAATTTGGAGACTACATACAGACTACTACATCTAATACTGCGTCTACAATACATCTACAGGAGCTAATGACCCTCCAGTAATACACGAGTTCCATCTATATTATTCCTGGGACCTGATAAAATTATCGAGATTAGCTTCTTTATCAAGGCCAAACTTTTGTTTGATTCTGTAACGCGCCATACGGATACTTTTGGGCTCGATACCCAATCTTATTGCTATTTCTTTATTTGATAACCCCATCAGGATATAAGCACAATACTTCAAATCCAGACGGGTAAGAACTTGATTCGCTTTCTTTTGAAGTCTTTCAAAGAAAACCGGATTACTTTCAAAAAAATCAGTTTTTAGCTCCTCAAAATCTTTGTCTATCCTTTTCTGCTGATGTATAATTCGCTTGATTTGTTCATCCAGTGTAAGGTGGCTATCAGTGCTTACCTTTCCCGATAGTAATTCCAGCAATTCATTTTTTTGTTCCATCTGAAGGTTGCCTGCCAATACCTCTTTCTGCAAACGTTCCTGGCGTTCCTTAAGTAAAACCTGTTCTGTCTGGAGTTGCATTGCTTCTGCTTCGTTCAATTGCGCCCGTAATTCTGCAGCTCCTTTTTCTTTGTCGACTAGTTCTTGTTTTCTGATTGATGCTTTGAGTTTATAATTATATGACCTAAGCAAAAAGAGTAATGCTGTAATTCCTGTTAATGCCAACAGGATATAAAAAATATTCCGCTTTTTGTTAAAGGCAGCTTCTTGCTGTAAATACGCAATTTTCTGTTCCTTTTTTTCGGATTGATATTGTGCTTCAACCCTTTGGATGCTATTGATCTTCTCTTCATCAAAAGCCTCCTTGTTAAACTTAATATACTCTTTTAAATAATTTAATGCCCCTTGCTGATCTCCTCTCTTTTCAGCAATATGGGAAAGACCAAGGAACATTCTGGCCTTGGTTAATGGCATTTTTATAACACCACCTGCTACTGCGCTCAATCCTGTTAGCAACATCTTTTCGGCTTCATTGTAATTTCCATCTCGTAAGGCATATTCGCTCTTTAAGCCATAGCAGTTTACCAGAACTTCCTGCAAGTTGGTGTTTGTTGCAATTCGCATTGCGATATCAGTATATTTCTCAGCACTGTCTCTATGGGTATTAGGAAAATACTGGAAATAAATATTGGCAGTATTTAGTGCAATCGCTGCAGTATTGCTACGGATAAGTAATCTGCCACTTTGTTTTTCAGCAAGTAAGAGTGATTTCTTATAAATGTTTAACGCCGAATCTAATAAATTTCGTTTGCTGGTGTCCAGCTTAAAACGATCAAAGTAAGTTTGTCCAATGGTAAAATATGCTGTGTTTAATGCATCTATTTGTTTACTTTTCAATGCGGTTTCATAACTCAGATCCGCATACTTTCGTTGTTTGCCCGGGTCATTTCCATAACCATAAAAGCTCGCCAGGTAATGATACACAGTACTTTCATATTCATAGGCCGCCTGGCCTTTAAAAAAATCAAGTGCTTTCAGAAATTTTGTTATTGCTTTATCATTCTCATCATTTACAAGGTCTAGCCAGCCATTTCTAAGCCATACAAAACCTTGGGTTTCCTGATCTTTGGTCTTTCCTGCATAATACAGGGCACTATCGCGGCTTTCATAAGCACGTTTCAGATCCTTTTTCCAGACGTAAAGATGGATCAACGTAGCAAAAGCCATGGCTTTGCCCCTGCCATCTTTCATTCGGGCACCTATTTGGAGGGCTTCATTAGCAAGTTTAAATGACAATGGCAGGTCTTTCTCAAAATTAGCCTTTGCCAGTTTACAGTGAATATTTACCCGCTCCGCTTCAGAAAGACTAGTTTGTGCCAGTAAGTGATTCAGCGAATCGGTATATATTTTTTGTGCCGTTGTATCTTTCAAAAAAACAAGACAGAAAACTGTGGTAATCAGTAATGGTTTCAGTGGTAGCTGCATATTCAAAAATATAAAAAAGAAATCCTTCTGAAAACCGGAAATAACTCTAAATAGCTGAATTAAAATCTTTTAACTGTTTTATGTAGTTGCATTGTAGACGCGCTATCGAAAGTAGTAGTCGGTGTGTAGTCCACCATTTCTTGGTTTAGGGTGGGCTGGAGGGTAATTTTGGAGCCAATAAGTATCTATTAATGAAACTAAATTATATTTCGATGAAAACTAAAACAATGGCGATTGTAGCCTATTTCACCATCATTGGATGGATCGTTTCTTACCTGGAATTTAAAAAAACCTCCGAAAAGAGCAGTCTGGTTAATTATCATTTAGGACAGGCCCTGGGAGTAATAATCACTTCCATTCTATTGAGTATCATTTGCAGCATCATTCTGGCAGTGATTCCGACATTGGGAATCATTTTTTATTTAATTATGCTGGTTCCATTAATCCTTCTGTTATTTGGTGCTATCGCGGCCTCTAACGAGGTTGAAAAACCTGTACCCTTGATTGGAAAAGTATTTGAGGGAAAATTCAATTTCGGTTCCTAGAAGAACCGATTTGAATTATTTAGTCAATAGTGGAATAACTTTTTCGCCAATTAACGCTATGGATCTCAATAACTGCTCATGGCTCAACCCTGCATTATCCATCTGAAAAGTAAACCTGTCAACGCCCCCTAAGGATTCACTATGTTTCAGCAGTTTCTCTGCAACCTGCTCGGGACCACCTAGTACCAACACTCCTTTTGGGCCAGCCAAATGATCAAACTGTGTTTTGGTAACTGGAGGCCATCCACGCTCCCTGCCAAGTTTGGTCCACAGTTCTGCATATCCCGGATAATATTCTGCAATGGCCTGCTCATTACTTGCGGCAACATAGCCTGGTGAGTGCAAACCGACTTTTAAATTCTCAGGGGCAAAACCTGCGCGGTGACCTGCCTCACGGTACAAATCGATCAAAGGGCGAAAGCGCTCGGTTTCACCGCCAATTATCGCTACCATAAGTGGTAAACCTAATGATCCAGCTCGCGCAAAGGATTCGGGCGTACCACCTACGCCTAACCAAACTGGCAATTTATCCTGAAAAGCACGTGGATATACAGGCTGGTTCTGCAATGCAGGCCTGAATCTGCCCGACCAGCTCACAAATTCCTGATCCCTAATACGCAAAAGGAGATCCAGTTTCTCTGCAAAAAGTGCGTCATAATCGTTGAGATCAAATCCAAACAGCGGATAGGCTTCTATTGCCGAGCCACGACCAACAACAAGCTCCGCCCTGCCTTTGGAGATCAGATCCAGTGTAGCGAAATTTTGATAGACACGCACAGGGTCGGAGGTGCTTAACACCGTAACCGCACTGGTAAGCCGAATCCGTTTGGTCCTTGCTGCAGCTGCAGATAGAATCACTGCCGGGGCAGAATCCAAAAACTCCTTTTTGTGATGTTCGCCAATACCAAAAACATCTAATCCGGCATCATCAGCCATAGATATCCTGTCCAACAACTGTTCCATTGCCGCTACACTACTTAGTGTTTTGCTACCGTACATTGCCGACGCAAAGCTGTCTATTCCTATTTCCATTTTATCCGCCTAGTTTTAATTCACTCAAATTTACGTCTCCGAAAACTAAGGTATATTAACCTATGATAAGAAAAGTCATTTCCTTTACAGTAGCAGATTCGCCTTTCTCGCGCACAACCTATCTTTCCAAATCTGTTATGACTTCAAAATATTTTGATTAGTTTCGTTTAAAATTATCGATATGAACAGAAAGAGTTGTCTTCCTCCTCCTACACCTTAATAATTAACATGCACTGTGAACTTACGGTTCTGCGGATCAGTTGATCAGCACGTTGAATCCTGGGTTACGCATTTCGTTTATTTATTAATCTTTAGTTCCTGTTTTTAAGAACAGACAGACAATTCTTTTATGAAAAAATCATATTTGGTATTACACTTTGCTGTACTACTCGCGGGTTTCACCGGCATATTCGGTAAACTCATTTCCCTTAACGAAGGACTCCTGGTTTGGTACAGGGTATTTTTCTCCTCTATTATCCTGTTACTGGTTTTAAAATTGTTTAAAACAAAGACCAGCGTGACTTCCAAACAGAAGTTTGATATTGCAAAAATCGGGCTTTTTATTACCATACACTGGGTATTCTTTTACGCCAGTGTCAAGTACGCCAATGTGTCCATAGGTGTAGTCTGTTACTGTCTAACCAGCTTTTTCACCGCTGTTTTCAGTCCGATAATTAACCGGCAGAAGTTCAATCTAACTGAGCTTTTATTAAGTCTGCTCACATTGGCTGGCATTGCCCTGATCTTCCATTTCGATTCCTCTTATCAGCTAGGAATAGGACTGGGTGTTCTCTCTTCTGCTTTCGCTGCCATTTACACCATTTATAACGAGCGACTAGTTAGAAAATATGACAGCAGGATCATCAATTATTACCAGATGATTGGGGGTACCATTGCTTTAGGTATAGCACTTCCCTTTTACCTACACTATTTTCCAGCGCCATCCCTCCTTCCGAGCTTAAAAGATACCGGGTACTTGTTGTTACTTGCTTCTTTTTGTACGGTAGGACTTTATGTGCTTTTTGCAGAATCTTTAAAACGCATCTCGGCATTTACAGTAAATTTAAGTTTTAACCTTGAGCCCGTATACGCAATCATACTTGCCTTTCTGTTCTTTAACGAAAGCAAAGAGCTAAGCGTTTCCTTTTATATTGGCTTACTGTTCGTGATGGCTTCAGTTGTTTTGCAGACCATATTTTCGCTTAAACGGTCGTCGGGAACACCTGATGACATAAAAGGTTGTCCCGTATAACTGTTAAGCCTTATGAATTGGATTATCCAGGTAATAGTTATACATTTATTGCAGTGCGGCTGATACTATAAAAAGGATAAAAGATCCTGCCCAGATTGCCCAGCAGATTGCCCTGTTTGTTTGGTTATTTAGCTGATGACTTTTAAATTCCTGAAATATCAGCTCGCTCCTGCCCTTATTCATTAAATACCGCTGAAGGATAATCAGGATGATGATATTTACGCCCAGTACAAGTGGCTTGGTCCAGGATCCCATTGACCAGAATCCAGGATCGGCTAATAGCCAGAGGCTCAATATCAGCCAGCATATACTGAGTTCTACCAATAGCACACTTCTGAAGTCACCAACCCAGCTTTCAGGCTTATTCCGGTAGTGGTAAAGGAATGTAAAATAATAGAATCTTAGGAGTTTCATATCTGGTTAATTGTTTTAAAACAAACTCAAGATAGTTTTTTTTGGCGGTTTCACATATTTTTTGATAAACTCGTTATAGTGCGTGGTTTGGCTATTTACTTGCGGGAAATACGCGTGTTTAGTCTTGAAATCTCCGTATTTTCCGTATTGGCTGCTATTTGTTGAACATTTAACTTCGTAGAATAGGGAAAAAATCTATTCAAACAAAGATTATCTGATATAATGGTAGAAAAATATGGAATACAATGCCGGAGAGATCGTTGAATTGGCAATTCGACGACAAGAGATTAACATCACTGAGCTATCCAGACGCTTACATGTGAACAGACGCACCTTGTACAACTGGTTCACCAAGAATGACCTTCACCCAGATTTGATCCTACAAATAGGCAGGATTATAAATTATGACTTTCATCCCCATTTCGAAAGTGGATTCTTCGGTTTTGAACCTGAACAAGAATTAAATGCTCAGGTTCGAAACGCACAGCAAATGCCTGCAGATCTGGCATTTTACTGGATGGGTAAGTATATTAATTTACTGGAGGAGTATAAGGGATTGTTAAGAAAAGAAAGTTTCAAAAAATCCGACACCTTTACCGCTGTAGATCAGTAAGTTTTTATTTGATACGGTTTATAGCCTATACCGAAGTTTGATATTTCTTCCTATAGCTTTGAGGAGTTCAGGATGATCGTTTACGGTCGCATCAACAACATCCCAATCTCCCTTTGAATTGTAAGCAAGTTGATACTCCATATCTTTTAAGTTAATCCTGATTGTATTAGTTTCTCTTGTTATTCCTTTCGTTAAAACAATATAGGTATAGTCCTTTTCATCAAAAGTGATGCGCATTTGTAAATTCATAATGCAAATATAGCGTGGAAAATGTTCTTTTATTGTGCTTACTTTTTATGATGGTCTATATTTGTATTTGTAATCTAAGTAAATTCAGTATAAAGAGTAAGATTAAGGCGCCTAAAATATAGAGCTGAATTTTGTTTGATTTTTTTACGCCATATTTTTTCAAGCAAATTCTGTCAATAATTATGATCAAAATAGGGACTGGCAGCCAAAGCAAGTTTACCCAGCCCTGTAATCTTTCGTTCATTCCGTTTCGAGTTGTCAAGATTATTGAAGAAACAATTATTCCCAGCAATGATAGCAGACCTAAAGCAAAAAAAACTGTCATTTTATTTAGGAGCTGTATTTTCATAAAAACTAATGCAAAGTGGGATACATTTGATTCCGTGTCATTTTGATCACTTTTGGAAGTTATTAAAATAAAATTATAAATGGAAACTCTGCATCCACCCCCCCCTTTATAATTAGCTGATCATCCATGGTAAGCCATAGCTTTCGATAGCTCTTCGTTGAGTAAATAATCCTTTTTCAGCTTTTCCAATTTAGTCATGGCACGATTGTAGGCATCTTCGCCAAGCAACAGGTAAAGCGGAGGGTTTTCTAAATGAGCTATCTCAATGATGGCTTCTGCTGCCTTTTCAGGGTCCCCAATTTGCTTTCCAGCTTTTTGCAGCATCATCTTCTGCGCGTTATGTACTTCAGTGTATTCCGGAATAGTATGTTGCGCGATATTGATTGAATCTGCATTTAGGAAATTAGTACGAAATGCACCAGGCGCCACCACTGTTACTTTAACTCCGAATTCAGCAACGTCCTGTGCAAGAACCTCGGACAATCCAACCACCGAAAATTTTGTAGCTGCGTAAACTGACCAGCCGCTTGTGCCCGTTATACCTGCTATCGAAGATATATTAATAATATGTCCCGACTTTTGAATGCGCATGTAAGGCATTACCATTCGGATAACGTTCAACGTTCCAAAGACATTTATTTCAAAGCTATTTCGGGTTTCACGATCACTTAATTCTTCGATACTTCCTCCAATACCATAGCCTGCATTATTTATTACAACATCAATACTACTAAAGGCTACATTTGTCTGATGGATGGCGCAACCAACACTGTCTTCATTACTCAGTTCTACTTGCAGCGGTAGAAAGTTTGGTGCGGTAACACCGACGGCATCTACCAATGCCTTTAAATCGCGGGAGGTAGCTGCAACATTCTGACCCGCTTGAAGTAATTGTTTTACCAGGCTTAACCCAAATCCTTTGGAAGCTCCTGTAATAAACCAAGTTCTGATTTTCTCCATATTTCGTTTGTTTTTACGATACAAATATATAGCGAAACATCACCTGAGCGTATACGTCGATCAAACCGATCATTACGAAATTCAAACATGTCGGAATGCCGAAGGGGTAGTACTGGTCTGCTTTTTGAAAAAGTTATTGAAATGTGTGGGTGCTTCGAATCCAAGACAGTAGCTTATCTCGGAAACATTCCAGTTCGTGTGGCGCAAAAGTGCCCTGGCCTCGCTGGTCAGTCGCTCCATAATATGATCCGTAGTTGTTTTTCCAGTCGTCTGACGGACAGCCCGATTAAGATGATTAACATGTACGGATAGTTGATCAGCAAAATCTTTAGCAGAGCGCAGACCAAATCTTTGTGATGGCGATTCGATGGGAAACTGTCGTTCAAGAAGCTCTGTAAATATAGCGGTGATACGTGAATTGGCATCCGGGTGTTGATAGAGGCGGTTAGAAGGCTGTATCTTCAAAGCGTAGTGAATCAACTCAGTGACGTAATTACGTAGTAAGTCATATTTAAAAATATAGTCGGAATTAAATTCTGCCAACATCTTATCAAATAAAGCTAATACAACTGTTTCCTGTTCAGCGTTAAGTACATAAACAGGATTCGCTCCAGGAGAAAACATCGGCAATTGATGAACATTGCTGCGCAACATCTCAGTAAAAAAAGACTCCTTATAAATACAAAATCTGCCCGAATGCTTGTCATTTAGATTTTCAAAAGTATAAGGAACAACTGGGTTGAAGAAGACCAATGCACTTCCATCCATTTCTATGCTTTTATCGGCATAGTGAATAACCCCCTTACCCTTGAAAAGGCTGATCTTGTAGAAGTCCCGGCGACTATATTGAACAGGCTTGGCGCCGGGGAGGTAACAGTCCTCTGATCTGAATACATTAAAGTGTCCAATATCCTGACTGAGGTTATCAGGTAACCAATTAAACTTTTTCTTGTAGAAATCCTCAAGTGTCTCCGTATGTGCCATAATACAAAGTTACATAATTCAAACCAAATCTATTATCCTATTTCTATAGGTAAGCACATCTGATTAGTTTTAAAAATCCATGTCAAAGGGGGCTACTCCTATTCAAGATGCTAACGTGTCATTTAACAAAAAAAAATAGTATTTTAGAAAATGCTCCATAACCGTCTATTTAATCCATCTATTTTTTATCTCATTATATTGGTGGTGGTAGTTTTAGGTGCGTTAATGAGCATTTTAAGGATTTTATAAAAAATACACGTAGGCTGGTTAAATCATCTTTCCAGTCTGGAACTGTAATAAATTTATTGGTTAAACTAATGACGTCACAAGCCCAACTAAATGAAAAATGAAACCATGATAAAGCATTTGCTGAAAGCAACAATGCTTGGCTTTGCTACCTTCAGTAGTATTATTGTTGCGGCTCAGGACAAGTTAGCTTTACCAACTCTCGCGCATCAGGAGTGGTCGGATGCAGAGATTGGTGCAATCTTCCACTTCGATATGCCCACTTTTAAGCCCAACTACAATTGGCGGGTTTACGGTTCGCATCCTCCAGCATCGGTTTTTAACCCTTCGAAAGTAAATACAGATCAGTGGATTGCCGCGGCTAAGGCTGGGGGCGCAAAATACGCGGTGCTTGTAGCAAAGCATGGGTCAGGTTTTAGCTTATGGCCCACAGCTGCTCATGCCTACAGTGTAAAAAATAGTCCCTGGAAAAGTGGTAAGGGGGATTTGGTGAAGGATTTCGTCGAGTCCTGTAAGAAATATGGCGTGCGTCCGGGCATTTATGCTAGTGCATCGACCAATGGTTATCTATGGGTCGATAATCCCGGTGTTGTTCAGAAGGGCGGACCAGTTGACCAAAAAACATATAATAAGATTGTAATACAGCAGCTAACGGAATTATGGACTAATTATGGGAAGCTGTTCGAAATTTGGTTCGATGGAGGAGTGATACCAGTTAGTGAAGGTGGTCCTGATGTAGCTGCTTTGCTTAAAAAACTCCAGCCTGATGCGGTTGTCTTTCAGGGTCCAGCCTCCGCTAAAAACCTGATAAGGTGGATTGGAAACGAAGATGGATTAGCGCCATATCCCAATTGGAGTACCACCAACGGTATTGATGCCACTAAAGGATTTAAGGAGAATGATTTCTCCGGTGTTCCGGGAGGTAAAATCTGGTGCCCGGGTGAAACTGATTTTCCATTGAGAACTGGTGGTTCTGGGTTGATGACACTCAGGACATGATTAGTAAAGAAAAATTCCTGGATAATTATATAACGAGTGTAGGTCGTAATTCCAACATGCTAATTGGGATTGTAGTGGATAGCAGCGGACTGGTTCCTTTGAAAGATATAGCATTGCTAAAAGATTTTGGTGATGCAGTAAAAGTGAAATATCGCCCAATTGCAACAACCTCAGGACGCGGGAAGGAGATTTTACTGAATCTTGGCAAGAAACAGTTGTTGAAAGGAGTGGTGATTAAAGAAGACATCGCAAAAGGGGAAAGAATCCGGAAATACCGCTTAGAAGGGTTTAACGGGCAAAACTGGAAAACAATTGGCGGCGGTAGTTCGGTTGGGCATAAAAGAATTGAAATGTTGACTAAGCCTTCCAGGTTTTCTAAGATTAAACTCATTTTGCTGAACTCGGAAGGTACACCGGTCATTAAAGAACTTGGGGCAATTGGGGAATAGTTATTAGACCACAAAAACAGTCTAAGGGCTATACGGCAGTTTTAAAGGAGGACCCGAAGCAAGGTATAAATAGCTATTCACCATAAATGCAACAGATTATTCTTTCTTTAGAACATACATACTCGAAAATAATTTATTATCATCAAATATTAAATTGATCTTATAAGCTGGGTTTTTAATCTCGATAGTATTGGAATATTTTAACTCTATATCTCCAATTAGATCCTTTTTATCGATGACCTTTAAGACATCTTCTCCTTTCATCCCTTTTTTTAATTGATTTTCAAATGAGACTTCTACGCCATCAAAGTCATTAATAGAATAGCCTTTTAATAAATTGCTCTTCAGATCATTTTCCCCGTTTTTCCCTGCTATAAAGTAGAAATAGAAATTATTGTATTTATTTTCATGCATAACTTCCTGTAAAACTCCATTGGGATCCGATGTGATCACTCTTTCAAAATTTTTGCTGGTGGCAGACTTAAGGAAATCAGCTTCAGTTGAAGTCCCTAAGTTAAGGTCATTGATATTCCAGTTTTTGTCAATTTTTAAGACCGGCTTGTTTTTAATGTCCTTTGGATCTGTTCTGTTCTTCGTTAAGTCTTTCGTGTACGCTTCATTATCACACCCTCCAAAATCTATAAGGCCATTCATACTGTCCCAGTAACACTTTTTTGATAAATCAGAACTGTTTAAAACAATAAGCCTGTCATAGTCTGGAGCATAAAAAACATATTTATTTTCCTTCTTTACATTCCAATATAATCCATGATCTGTATTAGGATTCTTAGTTCCCTTTCCATATCGGATCTCAAGTTTTTTCAGGATCTCTTTTTTTAGATCTGGAGTCTTCATTTCCAATCTGAATCCATATATAACATCGTCAGCTTTATATTCTGTTAAAATTTTAGAAAGCTCTGTTTTGTCTTTAAATCCCTGCATTGCAAAATGACCACCTCCAAACTTGGTAATACTATCTGTTTTCAATCGTTCAGCATTAACCTGAAAAAATACTTTGTGCCCTTTTAAATCAATTCCATCAAATATGAATTTTCCTAAATTTTTCCCTTCAATCAGAAAGCAAAATGGGTACTCCACGGTGTTTACTTCAAGTGCATTTCTATCCTTAAAGTCAATCACATTTTCAATGGGTTCATCCAGGTTTAGTCTTGATAGATCTATTTTTTCCTGTCTATTGCAGGCAATCGTTAAAAATGAAAAAAAGATAAAACATAAATACTTCATGGTGTTCGCTAATTAAAATTACTAGATCACCAATATAAGAAGAAATAATGATGAGATCTTTGAAGTCAGGCATTGCACTGACCCTGATGATAGATAAGAAGATTTCAAAAATTATAAAAAAATCTAAAGACTTTTAAGACGGGATTGAGACTGATAGAAACCAAGAGGAAGTTAAACGAAATGATCTTAATGAATAATGCCCTCAGCAAGCCTTTGACAGCGTGCCAATTGAAATAATATCTTTAATTAAGCTATTTGTGTCAAATGGAGGCAGCCTGTCAAAAAAATCATTGTTAAGTAATTTAAATAACTTTCTTTATCTTCCAGTTGAATATTGAGATACCTCATGATAAGAACCTGCTGTCTGCTTTCCTTGATTTGTTCTGCTAGTATTTACTTTGCACAGGCAAAGGACGCTTATTACGGAGAAGTAATTACCAAAATTGACAATACCGATGAAGGTTCCGATACCAGCCGTCTGTTGTATTGCAGAAATACAGTTGGTAACCGTCTTTCCGTTTACGCAGTTAGAGACGGTGTAATCTCCGAAGCTGCATCTTACCGTTTTACCGAAACCAGCAGTGGGTTGTTCTGCGAGCGTAGATCGCTGATCTCTAGCGGGCAAATGAAAGAAAGTCTGCGCATAGAATTTGAAGACAAATTATCTACGGTAGTGATAAACAAGACCGACCGGTATACGCTTTTTCCCGCTTACTACCTTACCTTTAAACAAGAAGTCAAAGCCAGACACTCGATCATGGCTATGTTAAATTTGCTTTCGGATGCCATAGGCGATTATCCGATTGCTGATGCGCTCCCTTTGTTGAATTATACGCCTAAATTAACTAAAAAAATTTCCCAGGCCAGGATCGTTACGCAGCGCAGCCAGGCAGATATAAAAGATACCTGGACCTGCAAATATTATTACAATAAGCATAATTGGCTGGATTCAGTCAGGGCATTCTCGCCGGAAGAGATCCGGTTTAGCAAAAAGATCCATTACAGCCGGTCCAATGTTAGCTCGATCATTACCTACCTCAATATTGAGAGCCGGCAGACAACCAAAAGATCTATTACCTATGATATGACCAATGGTTCCACGCTCCAATGGCAAGAACAAGTATTTGAAACAGGTAAGAACCAAGAAACACTTTCCTCGATCACCCTAATTAAGAATGACCTAGGTATGCTGAGAAAAATGGAACCATCAAAGATAGAAGTTCTTGAGCTAATTAAAGCGGCTAAAAAACGATGAATCCACAGAGAAACATATCTATTAGCTTAACCATGGTCTTCCTTCCAAACCAGCTTATTAACACAGTCTAACAAAATTAGACTTGTTGAATAAAAGTAAATCTTTAAATTAGTAACCTATCAGAAACTATGGCCATACATGTTGCAATTACCCGAAAAATCCTTCCTGGAAAAGAACAGGAATTTAAAGAATCTCTGCGGAATTTTCTTGGGCAATCGTTTATTCACGATGGCGTGCAAGGAGCCGCAGTCATCTCCTCCTTTCCAGGAGCGTATAGTAATGAAATTGGTATATTAAGAACATTTAAAGACGAAAAAGAACGTGACGCATTCTATAATTCAGAGCAGTTCAACAAGTGGGAAGCTTATGCTTCCACCCTTACCGAACCAGCTGTCTACAGACAATTGACGGGTCTGGAGGCTTGGTTTCGTTCACCAAATCCACCACCAAGATGGAAGATGGCCATTGCTACTCTGTGCGGTGTATTTCCAACGAGCCTTTTTCTGTATTACGCTACTGGTTGGTTACTTATAGGTCTGCCCACTCCATTCCGGTTGCTGCTAACCGCAACGCTCATGGTCGGCATATTGACATGGGTGGTGATGCCAGTGGTTATTAAAATTATGAAAAGCTGGCTAACCGGTAACATTAATTTCACAAACTAAGTTAGAAACAGTGTAGTCTACTAAAGAAAAATCAGATGGCAATATATATCAATTCCTTTGTCCTTTTCGTGGTCCTGTTACTAGCAAACGGGAACAGCCCGGCACAGTCCTCCAAATCGAAGCAGGCGGGAAAGCATTTTGAAGGGTTATGGCTGGATAAAAAAACGAGCAGGCATTTGGAGATATCTTTTAAAGACGGTTATGCAACAATTATTGACTGGACGGGCAAGTTCCAAAAGCGGGAAAGCGGTGATAGCTATAAGGCATTCCTAAAAAATGGAAAACTCATCATGCCGGAAGACATAGGACATCATGCAGCCTACGGTGAAATCATATCAAACGATCAAACGCTGATATACCTAACTAAATCGATTGGAGCAGGAAAAGCATCCGCCTGGGATAGACAGATCTTTACCAAAGCCCGCAGATAAAACCATTCACCTGCTCCTTGCGATTTCTTTGTTCCACTAAATCATCGGTAAGAGGAATGCAGTAGTTTTCAGTGATTACTTACCAATACACAAATTATAAGACACTATAAAACAACAACTTATTAAAAATAAGTAACATTTCAGATTTGTCGAAAATCATCGGTAGTAATTTAGACTGTAATGTTGACAACTAATATAATATATTTCTATTTACCCATGTCGAATTAATCAATTGTTCGGAAATATAACCTAGCTTTATGCATCAACCCATTGATATGAGAGCTGGAATTTTTATTGATAATTCGGGTAATCCCGGTACTAAGACTGAAAACAGATATGACTCTACGGACAGGAAAAGTTGGTATGCGCTGTTGTTATTTGCAAAAAATGGAAAAGAATTGCCGGTGTTTTTTATACCATTTCAGTAGTTGCTAACGCTATTGGCAACCAAACAAAACATGCAACCACGTGAAATCATGACTTTGCTAAACGTTCGATTTCATCGTGCAGATCCTGATCCCAAATAAATTCAATATTGAATTTACCATCTGGTGTTAATGAAAAGATAGCCCTGTTCCATTTATTATTGCCACCACTCGTTGTTACGCTGTGTAATTCCCTGAGCCAATTTCTGACATCCCGTGGAATTTTTCTGACAGAAAGATCAATTGTTGTGTTATTAACCTGATAGTCGCCTGTATAAGCGACAACTCCATTTGCGACAACTTCAATATCTAATTTTGCCTCTGCCCAATTAGCATCCTCGATAGCATTTGAAATGCTTTGTGCTATGTTTAAATAAATTTCGTCTATGGTCATCATCAATCTTTTGCTAAACGTTCGACTTCGTCCTGAAAATCCTGATCCCATATAAACTCCATATCGAATTTGCCCTCAGAAGATAATTCATAAACTGCCCCGTTCCACTTGCTACCGTTACCTTCTGTCGTGATTTGGTGGAGCTCCAGGATGTCGAATGTCAATTGGAAATCAAACTCCTCGACATCCAATTGCTTTTCATGGCCTTTTGCATCATAATAAACACCGGTGTTGCTGACCATGCCGTCCAGCACCTCCAGTCGTAGGACCGCATTTTGCCAATCCTCTTTAATAACGCCGCTTATGTTTTTTGCAATGCTTTGGTAAATTTCATCTACTGTCATAATTTGTTGCTTTACTTAGCATTAAAGTTTATCCTAAATTCCTGATCCTGATAGATTCCATATCAAATTTGTCATCTTGGTGTCTATGCCTATCCAAGATGTTAAATGACTCCAGCAAGAGCACTATGAGGCAATTTAGTGATTATTTATCTAACTGTAATGTCCTAGAGATGCTAAAAACAGGCTACTTTCTAGACTTAAGATACTCCGAAATATCAAAAATCCAATCTCCACCTTTGTCAAATAAAAAAGAAACGATACCTAAAATCACCAAGTAGGAAATCAACCTTTTAAAGAATAATCTATATCGGTTTTCATCTTTTATGAACTCAAAATTTAATAGCAGAAATAATAGTCCGGCTATAACCCCGGATGGAATGCCTCCCCAAACCGCCACTACAGGTGAGAGCCATCCCGCTGGATATAAGAAAAACCAAACGATAAAACTGAATAAGGCACTGCAGATTAGAAAAAGTAATCCTTTATAAAAATGCTTTCCCATTAAGCCAAACATTAATGTAAACATGGCTACAGTCAGGGATAAAAAAGTAAATTTCAGATCTGTTATGTAGTTTGTTCGATTGTACTCGAATGGGAAAATGAAGCATAAGCAGATGGTTAAAATAACCACGCCAGCAATTAAGATTGGCTTTCTGGCTTTAATTCCCTCGTTCATGCTATTTCTTCGTATATTTTCTTTCAAACTCTTGTCTAAGATAGACTTCTTTTCTCCGTTTTTATGTGAAACATATCACCTTCAATAGAAATAAATATGAGAGCGCTCCCACTGTTCTGCCCGGACTAGCAGCTGGTCAGCCTTGGTGGCTATGCCCCAAAAAATTATTATATTTCGCCCAACGTATAATATGCAGGACTTTAATACCTGTCATGATACCTTTGATCAAACAACCGGGGAGTTATTTTGAACTGGCCGGCAGAAAAACTACCACCGAAATATGAAAATTGAGCAACACTTATCTAAGAATGAGCTGACTGACAAGCAATTTTTGGTGATTGCATTTGAAACGGTTAAATATCTCGGTTGGCGCATCAGATTTATCTCAGATGCCGGTGTCATTGCTTACACCGATAATGGCGAGCATTCCTGGAACGGAGAAATCACTGTTAAATTAAACGAGTCTGGTGCCATGGTGCAATGTGTCACCATATCCAATCTGCTGAATGACTACGGACGCAGCGAAGCCGCGGTACATGCATTTATTTTCTCATTTGAAAAGTTGAAATCAGAGATCAGCGAAGATGAAGTGCGTGAAAAATATAAAATCTATAAAAAAGATTTTGTTCCCGCTTACGAAGATACTTTAAAGCCTGATATCAGACCGAAATTTCATTTTTTCGGCGGGTTGCTATCCTTTTTTAAACCGGCAAAAGGCTATTTCTTTACCCCTATTCTAATTGTACTCAATATTTTAATCTACCTCATCATGGTATGTTCGGGTGTAGCTGTATTCGAACCTGATGCTGCCAGCATGACCACATGGGGAGCGAACGCAACCATTTATACGCTCGGGGGTCAGTGGTGGAGATTAATTACGAGCTGCTTTATTCACTTCGGTTTCATCCACTTGCTACTAAATACGTACGCGCTTGCTTTTGTAGGGTTATTTTTAGAACCGTTTCTGGGAAGGGTAAAATTCATCACAGCATACCTCCTGGCCGGCATTTTTGCAAGTGTGATCAGCCTTTGGTGGCATGACAATACTGTGAGTGCTGGCGCCTCAGGCGCTATCTTCGGATTATATGGGGTATTCCTTGCGCTGTTAAGCACAAATCACATCGAGAGTTCCATGCGTAAAGGTTTGCTAACAAACATCGGCCTATTTGTAGTTTACAATTTAGTATTCGGCAGTTTCAAAGGCGGAATAGATAACGCAGCACACCTGGGGGGACTACTTGCCGGCCTGATGATCGGATACGCTTATTACCCGGCTTTGCAGAAACCAGGTGAAGTCTTGTTAAAATGGCTTACACCGATATTGTCGGTAACTGTTGTCATGCTTGTTTCAGCGGTAATTTACGTTAACCTAGCCAATAGTGACAAGGTCACCTATCAGAAGCAGATCCAGGAATTTTATAAAATCGATACCGATGCATTAAAAGTACTAAGGGGACAGGAAAACAATACGGGGGAAGAACTAGTTCGGGCACTGCAACACGGAAAATCAGCATGGAGCAATGGTATTGAATTGATCACCGAATTGGATAAAATGAACCTCTCTAACCGGTTACACCTGCGTAACCAAACGCTCATCAAATATTGCAGACTAAGAATAAAAACTTGTGAACTAATCGCTCAGAACCCGGAGCAAGGAATAAATAGCTATTCACCACAAATGCAACAGATTAATACGCGAATAGGGAAAGTCCTTGACGATCTGAAATAAGACTAAGGGTATAAATAGACCAAGCAGCCAATTATCAATCGATATAATCGTTTCCATGAAGCCTTTTTCTTGCCTCTAATGAGTAATAACAAAATATAAGGCCTCCGATATCCACACCATTCTTTTTGCTCTTGTCTTCAATCCAGTAATCAATATCATCAAGACTTGAATCTTCTTTAAAGTCTTTCAATAGTTCTTCCGGTCTCAATTCTACATTTGACGAAAGGACAATAATGCCACTCTCCTCAAGGTGTTTTATTTTTTCAACGATTTCATCACCTACAAAACAAGTAAAATAAGTTTTGTCGTAGCTTCTGGCCACAAGTGCGGATCTGCCTCCATTTGTTTGCAATTCAAGCCAAGCATCCGTCCCCATAATATACCACAATGCATCGCCTGCATCCATGGCATAATCTTGCAATTCTGCAAGTTCATCATTCAAAATTGCGATGATAAGATTTTCTCCTATGGCAATGCAAAAAGGTTGTTTTCTTTCCATGATTATAAAATATTGCTGAGTAATTATTACCGAATTTGGTTAATTATAAAGTATTTTCGCAATCCGGCGTGTATACAGACAATTTCTACAAAAATGGAGAATTAATTAGCGAGGAAGAGTTTTTGAAATACAAAACCATAGATTAATTCATATAGTTGTACAATAGCATGAAAATAACGCGCACCTTATTTTTTTCTCTGGCATTCCTCCTGTTTTCCTGTGGAGCAAAGCATGATGAGAAGCAGCTTAGTGCAACGGAAACCCTTCATTCAGTTAAACAAAACAAGATAGATTCGATTCCCGCTAAAATAACTGAGCTTGAAGAATTGGCCGCTGGTATGTCCGCTTCCAGAGAAAGCTATTTAAATGATGGAAGTACAGGGGCTGAAGAAAGATTCATTAAAGCCCTTGGAGAGGCATTAAAGCAGCCAGGTAGCTTTCAGAACGATTTTGCCAGCCTTAAGCAGTACGAAATTAACGTAATAACTGCCGATGACCATAAACTTAGGCTGTTTTACTGACTTTCTCCTTATTCCGGAACGATGTGGCATGTGCAGAATATTGTTCAGTACCAGGGTAAAAATAACATCGTAACTACGGTTTTATTTAATGATCTCTAAGAGGATAAAGGTGATGAAGGAAGCCCCACACCGTTTTTTGAACATGTATATAGCTTAAATATCTCACCTCAAAAGACTTATTTGCTTACAGGGCATGGGCAAATGAGCGGTACAGAGTCTTATAGCGTAAGCCACGCTTTAGTGATCAATCACTCCAAATTTAGCATCGACAAACCGCTGTTTAAATTGGCGAGAGCACTCAAAACCCAATTGTTTGCCTCCGCCATAGTTAAAGAGGATCGGGATAAAGAGAAACTTAGGGCGCAAATGGCTATGATTTACAATCCTCAGGATAAAACCATCAGTTATCCGGAGGTTAACGAAACTAAAAACGAATCTGTTTTCAGTGGAAAAAGAAATATGCTAACCTTTCGGGATGGAATGTTCAGGTAACAAGCAGTCTTCTGCCCATTTAAAACTTATCAAAGGGTGGTAAATATTCGGGCCACTCAGCGGTGACATGAATTTGCAATGGTCTTGTGACTATATTATAGAATAGATAAATAATGGCTAAATTGTCGACGATGTCTTCTGTTTCATGATGAACCAAACGGGCATTAACAATTAATGTATTTAAAATCTTTACAGGAACGAAATAAAAATAACAGACATAACCCTATTGAAATGATAAAACAATACCGATTGTTACTTTTAGCGCTTTTGCTGATAGGTTGTAAAAAGGAACCCGCTATAGAACTGGAAGACTTTAACCTGAACAGCAAGGTATCAACGTTTGTATCGGACAAAAACAAGTACAAAACTTATACTAATTATTATCAAATAAAATCTGAAATAATTGGCGCGGACACTGTTTCAGATGGCGAATTAATAGGAAGCGAGCAACCCATAAGAATTGACTATAAACAGCAAATGTTTTCCTACGAAGATGTCATTGCAAGATTCGGTGATTTTGAATTTAATGCCATCAATTTTGCCACAACGGTAACCGGGAAACTGATGGTTTTCAACGCGGTTGCTGGGAAGATCTCTTTGAAAGAAACTCAAAGCTTTGTGCAGCTATTTAATGACAAATATGGGAAGGCAGCTAAAACTAAGGGTGAGTTCATTAAACCATTTGATATTTATACCTGGCAATTAAAAGACAGGATCATTAAATATTGTGTGGTAAGTGAAGATGATAGCAATGCTTTGAAAGTTGGTACTGATAAGAACCAGCACACCGTAAAACAGGGAAAGAAGGAAACTTATCTTAAAGCATTTATATATATTATCAAGAAGGAATATGCAGACCAGGTAATTGGCCAAATGAGTAGTGGCGACCTACTGTATTGCGATTAAAAACTGTTGCCTGGTGTCAACTGAAGAGCTCTACACCCTAATGGGTGAGTTCAGGCAAACAGCAATAATCTACTAAAGAACAATCAGATGGCAACCTATATCAATTCCTTTATCCTTTTCATGGTCCTGTTAGCGTTAAATGGAACCTGCCCGGCACAGTCGTCTAAACCCAAACAGACGGAAAGGCATTATGAAGGCTTATGGGTGGATAAAAAAACGACCAGGCATTTGGAGATATCGTTTAAAGACGGTTATGCAACAATTATAGACTGGACAAGCAAGTTCCAAAAGCTGGAAAGCGGTGATAGCTATAAGGCATTCCTCAAAAATGGGAAAACTCATCATGCCCGAAGACAGAGAACATCAAGCAGCCTAGAGTGAAATCATAGCAAAAGATCAAAGACTGATCTACCTGACCAAATCGATTAGAGCAGGAAAAGCATCCACTTGAGGTAGACAGAGCTTTACCAGAGCGCGCAGATAAAACAAGCTGTGTTCCCAGCGGTCTGATCAAACCCGCAATGAAGCTTCAGCGCAAGCCAAAAAACCCTGCCTAAAATGTAGGATCCGTCAAGCTGGCAATTTATCTCCATATCATGATACTCTTGTTTTGCTTCACATACCATGATTACCACATCATCAGGATAGAAGTACTATACCCGGCTCTTCTTTAAAACCAAAAACCCCAAGGTCGCTCAAAAAGCGGAGTTCTGTTTAAAAAAAAGCATTGACTGCCAGCAAGCAGGTTGGGGATCGGGATAATTTAGGCTATTTTTCTGCAGAGCTAGCACTACTGCAGGAAAATAATGGTCAATATCAGGACGCACTTCAGAACTACAAAAGATCCAGACAGATTACCGATTCGCTGTACTCACAGGAAAGCAAAAACAAAATTGCATCACTGGAGGCACAATATGCTTTTCGGAAAAAAGAAGAAACCTACAAACAACAGCAGCAACTCTCAAAACTGCAAATGAGACAGCTTACCTCTCTGGCGCATTGGCCATCCTACTGATCAGTTCAGTTTTACTCTATTTGCTGAACCGTTCCCGGATCAGGCACCTGCGCTTAAAAAATGAAATGCAGCGAAAAAAGGCAGAACAGCAGAACAAAGAACTGATCAATCAGAATAAACTATCAGAAAGTGAATTAAAAGCAATCAGGGCGCAGATGAACCCACATTTCATATTTAATGTACTGAATTCAATTGAATCCTATATCGTTGAAAACGATTCAAAAACTGCCGGCAGCCTGGTACAAAAGTTTGCCGCACTGAGCAGGCTGATCTTAGAGAACTCTACCCAGAGCATGGTTTCGGCCGACAGGGAATGGAAAGCACTCCGGTTGTATGCCGAACTGGAAGTGATGCGTTTCAACAAGCAATTTAGCTGTTCATTTTATACAGAGCCTTCTATTGATCTTTCCAGGTTACTCCTACCTCCCATGCTGGTACAGCCACTAATTGAAAATGCCATACATCATGGTATGCGGAATTCAACAGCCGAAAATAATGCCATCACAGTAAGCCTGGAACAAACCGAAAATACCCTGCTTTTTACTGTTTCAGACAATGGGATCGGCATGGTTGAAGCCAAAAAAATCAAAACTTTCTCAGCTATCAAAGGCCAATCCATCGGTATCGCCTCCATAAAAGAACGGATTGAAATCTTTAATGTCATGAACCATGAACACCCAGCCCAGTTCGAACTTCGCAATAAACAAAGTAATGAAGGGATGGGAACTATTGCAAAACTGACACTTCCTAAAGTTTTCAGAGAGATCTGAAAGCTCGATAATAGGCCGTGATTTCAGATTCAAATAACCCCATTTTCAATAACTTCAATATTTAATCTGACTTGTGTCCAACTGTTACTCCCAATCGCTTTTGAAATGCTTTGGACTTTGACAATCCTCTTTAATTATGCCGGTAATGTTTTTTGCAATGTTTAGTCACATAACTTATAAACAATAAGCCATATACTTGTCATTACTTAGCGTAATTATGCAGTAATTATCATCGATTATTTGCCGATACAAAACTTACTGAATATGTTCTCAAGCAAATCATCGGTAGTAACCTGACCGGTTATCTCTCCTAAATAATGTAATGCTTGTTTAATATCCATTGCTAAAAAGTCAGAAGTAACTGGATTATCCAAACCATTGGCTACACTATTTAACGCTGCGTGAGTTTTCTGTAATGCCTCTACGTGCCTGATATTGGTGACCATGGTATGGTTATCTGAGAGCTTATCTCCTACTGCAGTATCATAAAGTAATTGTTTCAGTTCCTCAATCTGTTGATTCTCTTTAGCCGAGATGGCAATAAACTGGATATCTGAAGGAAGATTAAGCTCCTTTAAGCGGTCGCTATAAGAAAGATCCATTTTATTAGCAACAGCTAAAAAAGGTATGCCAGGTTTATGTAAGCGGGCAATATCATCATGAATTTCGGTGGCCGAGGTATTAACCACATCAAACAAATATACTAACAATGCCGACTGACTAATCTTTTGCATGGTTTTTTCAACCCCGATAGCCTCAATAGTATCAGTGGCTTCACGGATACCAGCAGTATCGATCAATCTAAAGTTGATGCCGTTGATATTTAAAAGCTCCTCAATAGTGTCACGAGTTGTTCCGGCTATCTCACTAACAATTGCTCTGTCTTCATTTAAAAGTGCATTTAGTAGGGTCGATTTACCTGCATTTGGCCTGCCCGCTATTACTGTGTTAATTCCCTGCTTTATAACATTCCCAAGCTCAAAAGAGCGGATTAGTTTATTTAATACAATAGTAATTTTGGCAATCAGTTCCTGCAATTGATCTCTATTAGCAAACTCAACGTCTTCCTCAGCAAAATCAAGCTCAAGTTCAATCATAGAAGCAAAGTGAATCAATTGTTCGCGCAATACATTAAGTTCAGTACTAAAACCACCTCTTAGTTGATTCATAGCTACCTGATGAGCAGCAGCTGAATCTGAAGAAATTAAATCAGCGACAGCTTCAGCCTGAGATAAATCCAGTCCTCCATTTAAAAATGCCCTTAAAGTAAATTCACCAGGTTTTGCCGCACTGGCACCTTTCTTTATCAAAAGCGTGATAATCTGCTGAATGATATAATTAGAACCATGACAAGATATTTCGACAACGTTTTCCTTTGTATATGATTTTGGAGCAACAAATAAACTCACTAGAACCTCATCTATAACTGCATTTCCATCTTTAATTAAACCAAAGTGTATGGTGTGAGATTCCTGATCCAGCAAATTTTTACCACTAAAAACCGAGTTTGTAATAGCTATTGAATCTTTGCCTGAAAGACGTATAACACCTATTGCGCCCACTCCTGGCGGTGTAGATAAAGCAACTATGGTTTCGTTTGTGATCATTTGTTCTGTGTATGTATAGATTTGCAAAACTAGCCAAACATTTCATACCTTTCAGTGTTACTCATTGAAAAATCTAAATACTTTACCTATGACAGACATGCCTCTTACCGTAAAACGATCAATCGAATTATTGGGTCTGGTTTTATTAGTAGCGATCTTAGTAGTCGGCAACAACATTATTATGCCGGTAATTATGGCTTTTTTCATCAGCATTGTCGTGCTGCCAATTTATCGTTTTCTTATTAGAAGAAAACTTCCTGAAGCGGTTGCCATTATTCTCCCTATTTTATTGCTGGTGATCCTGATCGGTCTTATTGTATGGTTTTTCTCTTCCCAGATAGGTATTCTAGTAGATGATTTTCCGCAGATCAAGAACAATGTAAACATACACCTGAAGTCTTTAAGTAATTGGATAAGTAACATTAGTCATATCTCTACAACAGAGCAGCTTAAGTTTATTACCGAAAAAAGTGACGATCTTTTGGGGATGGCCGGTAAGGCGGCAAGCGGGGCTGCAGTTACTTTAAGCTCTGTATTCGTTTTTGTTGGCCTGTTACCTATTTATATTTACTTGATGCTGTTCTACAAAGATATTTTACTTCGTTTTATATTTATGTGGTTTAAGCCAGAACACCATCCAAAGGTAAAAGAGGCTATTTTTGAGACAGAAGTAATCATCAAAAGTTACCTGGTGGGCCTGTTAATCCAGGTCAGCTATATGACGATCTTATTGGGTGGCATTCTGTTTTTCGTGGGAATTAAGCATGCATTGCTTATCGGGGTGATCTTTGCCATCCTGAATTTAATCCCTTATGTTGGCGCGTTGGTAGGTAATATTATTGGTGTTCTGTTAACGCTTACATCGTCTACCGAACTGTGGCCGGTGCTTACTGTACTGATTGTGATTGCAATAGTTCAGTTTTTGGACAACAATATACTGATGCCTAGAATTGTAGGGTCAAAAGTGAAGATAAATGCTTTGTTTGCTATCTTAGGTGTAATCATTGGTGGAAGCATTGCCGGTGTATCGGGGATGTTTCTTTCTCTTCCGGTTATTGCAGTATTGAAGGTCATTTTCGACCGGACTGTGATGTTTAAACAATGGGGTGTATTATTGGGAGATGAACGTCCGGCCAAGAGTCCGATGAGTTTCGCCAGCTTCAGGAAAAAGAAAACGATAACGGTTAAGGCAGGAACAGAAAAATAAAAGTATTATTGTGTAATATTTTTATTGATAGGGATAAACAAATGAACCACTTAACCAAAAAAGTAGTGTTGCTTTTTCTTGTGCTGGGTATTGCAGCAGGTTGTAAAAAAAAGGATATTCCGCTTAGCGCCGCTAAGGAAATAACGACATTTAAAATTGAAGTAATCTATAACCCTGGTGCCATTAAAATAGATATTGGCAGTGAAATAAGCGAGAACAGCATTGTACTTAGTGTTACAAAGGGCTTGAATATAAGCAGCCTTAAGGCAACATTTACGACCACGGGAAAAAGTGTAAGCGTAAACGGGAAGGCACAGCAGTCAAATATTTCAGTACAGGACTTCTCAAAACCTGTAAAATACTTGGTTACCGCAGAAGATGGCTCTGAGAAGACCTATTCGGTGACTATTAAGGAAGTCGATGATATCGGTCTTATACTCAAGACTTTTTCGTTTTTAAAGGCAAACAATCCAGATCTTTCCAGTGACGTTAACTTTAATATAGTCAGTAGTAAGGTTAGTGCCAGTTTAAAGTATCAAAAAAGGAAACTAATCGCCACATTTTCGACTGAGGCTATTCTAGTAAGTATAGATGGCGTAAAGCAGGAAAGTGGTAAAACAATTGTCGACTTCAGTCAGCCGGTAAAATATACCTTGACCTCTAAGTACGGTACAAACGCGGAATACCTGATCACAGTAGACTGGGAAGCCTCCGTTCCCCATATTTACATTGAAACTTTTGGTAATGCTCCGATTGTATCCAAAGAGGACTATTTGCAAGCAACAATAAAAATTGAAGGTCTTGGTGGATTTGAGGACTATTCAGGAACCACCAAAATAAAAGGTCGGGGGAATTCTACATGGGGATTTCCGAAAAAACCATATCGTTTAAAGCTGGATAAGAAAGCCGCATTGCTAGGTTTGGCTGAAGAAAAAGATTGGGTACTTCTGGCAAACTACTTGGATCCGACCTTGATGTTCAATGCAGTGGCAATGAAAACGGGACAGCTACTAGAGATGCCTTACACCAATAATATTATTCCCGTAGAGCTGACCATAAACAATACGTATATGGGAAGTTATGCATTTACAGAGCAGGTAGCCGTTGGAAAAAACCGGGTAAATATTGAAGATGGTGGCACCCTATTAGAGCTAGATACCTATTATGATGAGCCATGGAAATTCAAATCAACCAATTATAACCTGCCGGTAATGGTCAAATATCCTGAGCTCAGTTCAGAGAGCGGAGTTTCAGTGCTAAAAAATGAATTTCAAGTCATGGAGAATGCAATCGCTTCTTCAACATTTCCAGGTAATAATTATACCGACTACTTAGATATCAATTCACTTGTCAATTTGTTTATCGTCTGTAACTTGACAGATAATGAAGAACTCAACCATCCAAAAAGCCTTTATATATACAAACCGAAAGGTGGAAAGTACAGCTTCGGACCTTTATGGGACTTTGACTGGGCCTTTGGATTTGAAGGCACAGGTACACACTTTGAGAAATACGATAATGCACTTTTATGGAACTCTTCTTCGGTTGGCACCGTGTTTTTTAAGCGACTGCTAAGCGATCCGAAGGTAAAAATACTGTTTAAGCAAAAATGGATTGCCTTTAAGTCAGTAAAAATGCCAGAACTGATGACCTATCTAAATAAATATGCAACTACCATTGAGGCTTCTAAGAAGCGAGATTTTGCCAAATGGGGAACTGGCAGTGGAGACTTTACCACAGACTACCAGAAGATGAGAGCCTGGATGATCAAACGTGCGGGCTATATAGACAGCTTTGTAGCCAATTTTTAACATAACACGCTCAATACTGATTTAGTAATGAGCGTGTTATGTTAAAACAAATCTTTACATTCTTTCTGGTACGGTTATGCCCAGTATATTCATTCCTGTTTTAAGAATGCTGGCAGTAACAGAACTTAAATTCAGGCGGTGTTGTTTAACAGCGCTATCTTCCTCTTTTACAATTGGCGGAACTTCATGGTAGAACTTATTGAACATCTTGGCAACTTCATAAAGATAGTTCGCTAAAGTAGCCGGACTATAAGCCTTTGCGGCTGCTGAGATTTCCGATGGGTATTTAGATAATAACATAATCATCTCCAATTCTGTAGCAGTAATCGCAACTTCAGGAGCATTAACTTCTGTAGAATAACCTCCCTTGTTCAGTAACGATTTTATACGTGCATGAGTGTATTGAATAAACGGCCCCGTGTTCCCTTGAAAATCAATAGATTCAGATGGATCAAACAACAAGCGTTTTTTAGGCTCCACCTTTAAAAGAAAATACTTCAATGCGCCTAATCCTATTTGGTTATATAAAGCTTCTTTTTCTTCCTCAGAAAAATTATTCACTTTACCCAATACTTCAGTCTTTTGCTTGGCTGTAGCCACCATTTCAGCAATCAGATCGTCAGCATCGACCACAGTTCCTTCTCTGGATTTCATTTTACCACTAGGTAAATCAACCATCCCATACGATAAGTGATGTAAGCCTTTAGCCCATGATTTTCCTAATTTTTCAAGTATTAAAAACAACACCTTGAAATGATAGTCCTGTTCGTTACCAACTACATAAATTGACTGATCCATTTTAAAATCATCATACTTCATTTGAGCTGTGCCCAAATCCTGGGTTATATAAACGGAAGTTCCATCAGCACGTAAAACCAACTTCTGGTCTAAACCATCAGCAGTTAAATCAATCCATACAGAACCATCAGGTTTTTTAAAGAAAACACCATTTTCAAGTCCCTCATCAACAGTGTCTTTGCCTAATAAATAAGTATTGCTTTCGTAATAGTATTTATCAAAATCTACTCCCAGATTCTTGTAGGTTACGTCAAAGCCTTCATAAACCCAGCCATTCATCTTTTTCCAAAGATCAATAACCTCTGAATCGCCAGCTTCCCAGTCCTGAAGCATTTTTTGAGCCTCAATAATTAGTGGGGAATTCTTTTTTGCTTCCTCTTCAGTTTGTCCTTCAGTCTTTAACCTATCAATTTCTTTCTTATACTCCTTGTCAAAAATCACATAATATTTACCCACAAGGTGATCTCCTTTTAGGAAAGAGCTTTCAGGAGTTTCGCCGTTCCCCCATCTTTGCCAGGCGAGCATAGATTTACAGATGTGGATACCTCTATCGTTCACCAGGTTTACTTTAATTACCTCATAACCATCAGCTTTAAGTAGCTCAGCTACAGAGTAACCTAACAGGTTATTTCTTACGTGACCTAGGTGTAATGGTTTATTGGTATTTGGTGAAGAATATTCTACCATTACCTTTTGACCATTAGGTTTTATAGATCCGAACTGAGGGCTTAGCAGTTCCTTATTGAATAAGTTTAACCAGTAGGAATCGGCAATGGTTAAATTCAAGAAGCCTTTAATTACATTAAAAGCCGTAACATCCTGTACGTTAGCTACTAGATATTCACCTAGTTCATTCGCCGTTGCCTCAGGTGATTTTTTAGAAAATCTAACTACAGGGAACACTACTATTGTTATTTGTCCTTCAAACTCGCTTCTAGTGTCTTGCAGGTTAATCTGGTTTTCAGGAATGTCCTGATCGTATAATTGCTTTACTGCTGCTATAGTGGCAGTTACTATATGTTGTTCAATATTCATGTTCTTATTTTATTTTGGAGCGTTTTTATTCGTTTCTAAAAGCATTGGTGGCTTTAATTAAAATCTCAAAAGCATGTTCTGCCATTTGATTTTCCTTATCCAATGTCGGATTTACCTCTACAATCTCGAAGCAACAAACCTTTTGATTAGTAATTAGCCTCGACATTAAATTACCAGCTTCACGCTCTGTTAAACCCTGGGCAACAGGAGTTCCTGTTCCTCTTGATGCCGTAGGATCAAGTGAATCTACATCAAAGGAAACATAGATCATGTTGCAATGATCCAGATACTTAAGTGTTTCAATAACAGTTCGCTCTACTCCTCTTTTTCTTAACTCGGCTGTAGTAAATATTTTGACTTTATTTTTTTTAAGCAGGTATTCCTCAGGTTTCTCCATATCCCTTGCAGAAATCAATACCAAGTCACGATAATTAATTTTTGGAGCAATATTGCCTACATTCTTAAGCTGATACCAGTAATTAATGGTTTCCTGATCGAGCTTGTTAACTTTCGACTCCGTATTGTCTTCATCAAGGGCCATGGCAAGTGGCATTCCGTGCATGTTTCCAGACGGCGTAGTGTATGGCGAATGGATATCAGCATGTGCATCAATCCAAATTACCCCTAACTTAGACTTTGGAAAAGCAGCTTTAATACCCGCAATAGTACCTGCTGCTGTGCTATGATCACCGGCAAGTACTATTGGAAACTCATTTTTATTTAGTGTGGCATTTACCTCATCGCTTACCCGCTCTACCATAGTCAAAATACCAGAGATACGCTTGGCAAACGGACTGCCGGTGGTTTCAAGCAGTAAATGGTTCTCATTTGGAACCTCCACAGTTTTATGTTTTTTAAAGAAACGACTGCCAAAGTCCAGCGCGGCAATCTTGATTGCATCTACTCCCAAACTCGCTCCACGTGTACCGGCGCCGATCTCTGATTTTACTTCAATAATTTTTAAAGTCTTAGTCATAAAAAAAATACGGGTGTATTTTATAAAGTGTTTATCTTTGGCAACAAAATTAACTCATTTTAATTTGCCAAACCCTATAAATAATAGTTCAAAAATATAAAAAATGCAGAGTTACTCCGAATTTCTTGATCTAAGTGTTGGTTTTCCTCAGGAAGGTTTCAGCGTTATAGACGACGAATTATATTTTCAAGATCTAAATCTAATGGAAATGATTGAAACCTATGGTACGCCATTACGTTTTACTTACCTCCCTTTGATTAGTAAAAAGATCCAGCAAGCCAAGTTGTTGTTCCAGACGGCTATCATCAAGAACAACTATCGCGGAGATTATAAGTATTGTTATTGCACCAAAAGTTCTCACTTCCGTCACATTGTAGAAGAGGCACTTAAAAATGGCATTCACTTAGAAACTTCATCTGCTTTTGATATGCCAATGATTGAGGCATTAGAGAAAAAAGGCGCTTTAACAAAAGACATAACCGTAATATGTAACGGTTTTAAAACGTATCAATACAAGCAATATATTATCGATATGTTGCATGATGGATATAAAAACATCATCCCGGTTTTAGATAATAAAGAAGAATTTAATCTTTTTGATGATGAGGTTGAATTGGATACGCCATGTAATCTTGGTATCCGGATTGCAGCTGAGGAACAACCCGATTCGCAATTCTATACTTCAAGATTAGGCGTTCGGCTAGAAGATGTAATCGAGTTTTACAACAACAAAATCTCTGCTAATCCAAATTTCAGGGTAAAACTGTTACACTTCTTTATCAATTCGGGTATTACCGACTCTCCTTATTATTGGAATGAATTAGAAAAATACGTTACCCTTTACTGTAAGTTCAAAAAGATTAATCCGGAACTGGATACTTTAGATATTGGTGGTGGTATGCCATTTAAAGATTCATTGGTATTCGATTTCGATTACGAATACATGGTAAATGAGATCGTAAAAAGGATTAAAGAGATTTGTGCTGAGCATGATGTTGTTGAACCAGACATTATTACCGAATTTGGAAAGTACACTGTTGCAGAGGCTTCGGGTATTTTGTACAAAGTATTAGGTCGTAAACAACAAAACGATAGAGAAAAGTGGCTAATGCTTGATGGTTCATTTATTACAAATCTTCCTGATGTTTGGGCATTGAACCAGAAATATATTTTACTTCCGGTAAACAACTGGGATGCAGAATATGAAAGGGTAAATTTAGGCGGGATTACCTGCGACGGACAGGATTACTACAACCAGGAAGCGCACATGAATAGCGTATTTATGCCTAAAACACGTAAAGTACAATATCTGGGTTTCTTTAATACCGGAGCTTACCAGGAAGTGCTAAGTGGTTATGGTGGTATCCATCACTGTTTATTGCCTAGTCCTAAACATGTTATTATACGTAGAAACAGAGATGAAACATTCAACTTCGAAGTTTTCGGAGAAGAGCAAAATAGTAAACAGGTACTTAAAATACTGGGCTATACCTAGGTCATTAATTAATTGTTTTAATACTGGTATTCGGCCTGCGCATTCATTTGTGCAGGCTTCTTAATCATTTCTCTTTGGTATCGTCGGCCAAATCCTGTATATCGTTAATCATATCTGGGATTGCACCATGATAGGAATGATCCACACCAGACAATACTCTCCAATGCCCTCTGGGAATTAACTTTCGGTAGGATTTAAATTGGTGATTAGGGATCACTTCATCGTCTACTGAGTGATAAAAATAAATATTATCCAGTGTGCTGAGCTTACTTAGCAGATCATCTTCTATTGCATATTCAGAGACATCCCAATTCTGATCCTTCCAATAAGGAACGCCAAATAGGATCATTCCTATTACTTTGTCTGGCACAGGCTGTCTGGTAAAATATTTCAATATAATGGAGCCTCCTAAGGAATGACCAAGGAGAATAACCTTACCTGACAAACTATTGAGACTGGTTTCTAAAACTGCTTCCCAATCCAGGAAGGCAGGATGTTCAGTATCCGGCATTGGTGGATATGTAATTGTAAATTTATCGCCAAGATTATTCCTCAGCGCATCTATAATTACTTGCTCCTGCGATGTTGATACATTCCCGGCACCCTGAATAAATAATATTTCATAGCTCATAGATTCTCTTTTAGGTAAATGATTAGGTTAAATATACGTTCCCTGATCTTGTCTGGATTTTTCATATTAATAAGATAAGCATAAAGTCCCTTCTTCCAATACATCAGGACTACTTTAGCGTAACTTTTCAATCATGATATCTTTATAACAGACAATCGCTTTACCACCACCATGGATTTGAAGCCCTATATAACCGGATTGTGGAATATTAGGGTCTGTTTCTTTGTAATCTATCGTCTGATGGCCATTCAAAAAAATACGGATCCGGTTGCCTTCGGCAAGAATCTCAAAATCATTCCAGTCGTCTGGTTTAAGGGTTTTTGCAATCAGTGTAGAATCTGGCATAGCTAAGGTTATATTTCTACGGGATTCATCATACAGGCTTGCCCAATAACCAGGACCGATATCACCCTGGTAACCTTTCATTTCATTAGGTGGATTAGTTAATCTTTGACTCCTGAATTGCACGCCTGCATTTACAAATCCCTGGTTACCCGTTAACTTAAATTTCAGACGTAATTTAAAATCGTTATAAATGTTTGAAGTTACCAGGAAATCGTTTTCGGGAACTTCCTGAGATAAAGATCCGCCAGTTATTACACCGTCCTTAATCTGCCAGGTTCTAATGGTGTCGCCTTCCCAGCCATTAAAAGTTCTGCCATCAAAAAGAGTCATAAAATGTTTTCCTGAAATGTTTTTGTTGGATAATCGACATCCGTATAACAAATTCATTAAGAGCGTTAAACAAATTATTGAAGAAGAGATCGCAGAACGCATAGATTGGAAATGATATATAAAATGAAAATTTATAAACTGTCTTGCCCTAATATAGTTATAAAGGTTTATTTAAGAAGGCCTGCGGCCATTGAAATTACATCAAAATACCATAAAACTGCTATTTGATTATCAGTGCTGCTGCGTTCTCTTTAGGTTTGAAACTAGTTTAACCTAAAACCACAATCATTATACCTTTCTGGTTCCCACCGCATATTCGCAGGTATAAGCAAAGCTATTTATATAAAGAGGAGCCGCAATACTTACAGAATAGTGCATCACTATCATGCCCCTCTTTACTGCAGTTTGGGCATGATTCATATTTATGCTTTTTCTTTCGTGCTGCCAGAGCCAGATCATGGGTGATGATACCTGTAGGCACTGCAATTATCGCGTAACCAGTAAGCATGACTATAGAAGCAACGAATTTCCCCATTGGGGTAACAGGTGAAATATCGCCATATCCTACTGTAGTAATTGTAACTATCGCCCAATAGATGCTTTCAGGAATATTTGAAAACCCGTTTTCTCGTTTTTCAACAAGATACATGATTGATCCCAGGATTATAGTGAGGGTAAGTACAGTCAATAAAAAGATGCTGATTTTCCGAATGCTATCCTTGAGCGCTTGAGTAAGAAAATTGATTTCTGTTAAAAAATGCCCGAGCTTAAATATTCTGAATACTCTCAGGAGTCGTAAGGCCCTGAACACCAATAAGGATTGGGCGCCAATAAAGAAAATACTTAAATACGAGGGTAAAAGCGCGATCAAATCTATGATACCCAACAGGCTGAATACGTATTTAACAGGTCGTCTGATACTGACAAGACGTAAAATGTATTCAATGGTAAACAAGGCACAAAATACCCATTCTATGCGATTAAATAGTGTTCCATACTGTCGGTGAATGTGTTCAACGCTATCGAGCATAACCACTATGATACTGGTAAAAATTGCTATTAACAATCCGACGTCAAAAGCTTTACCTGCCCGCGTATTGGATTCATAAATGATCTCATGGAGGCTGAAACGCCAGTCTTTTTTATCTTTCGGTTCCATATCTCCTATTTTATCCTTCGGCTGTTAATGGCTTTCACCCATTGTTTGCGTTGGCATTTTTTACATTTATGCGTTGAAGTCACGGGAAGTTCTTCTACGTTACCGCAGTATGAGCAGGCATACTTTCCTGCCTTTTGGATCTTAACCATACTTAGTTCAAATAACGCAGGTAGTATTGGTAGACCATACTTTACCTCTTCGTCCGGATAATAATAGATGCTAATATTGCCCGAGGTTTCCAATATCGCTGTCTCAACTTGGCCCAAGTGAGAAATGCTTTGCTGCCTTAATTCTGAAAAAAACTCGTCGTAAGCAAGTCCTTCCTTACCGAATTCTTCAATTGAGAACTCCCCATTTTTAATTAAGTGAACACACTTTCCTTCTATAAGGTCATCGAGTTTTTTACTTTTTGCCATTAAATAGGTGGTCAGTCTGTAGGCACCAACAATTACAGCAAAAATGATTACCGGAACTAATAAGCCAATCTCCTTGTAAAACATCGGATCACCGGCAGCAGAGCCCAAACTTATAATTACTACCAGTTCAAAAACTGAAAGCTGTCGTACACCACGTTTCCCCAATAATCTCAAACCAAAAAGGATGATAAAATACATCACAAGTGTTCGGATGGATATTTCAATCATGAACTCCCAGTTCTCTTTGCCAATGAGGAATCCGGACCAATCTATGGATAATAGCATAATGAAAATTTAGATTTAATTACATAGTGCAATAACTCTACCAAATAGTTTACTGCTGTTAACATTCCATAACCATTTTTTATCAAAAGGATCCCGGTAAATGGCTAACTTGTGACTTCATAAAATACCTATATGGCAGCAAATAAACATTGTACGATCAAAATTTCAGGAATAGTGATGCTTTTATTTTGGTCAGTAACATTTTGCAAGGCACAGTCCGCTAATGCAGTGAATTTACATGGCGCTTTAAAAGTTCGAGATGGTAAAATTTTGAATAGCTACAACAAACCACCTCAATTGAGAGGAATAAGTTTATCGTGGAGCGCATGGGGAGGAAGAAAATATTATAACCCGGAAGTTGTAACCTGGCTAAAGAAAGATTTCAAGATCAGCTTATTGCGTGTTGCTATGGCTGTTGAACCAGATAGTGGGTATTTGAAAGATCCTGATGGACAAGAAAGACTCATTACAGCAGTTGTTGATGCGGCGATCAAAGAAGGTATATATGTTTTAATAGATTGGCACGATCATCATGCCAACGTGAACATAAACGAAGCAAAATCCTTTTTTAAAAAGATGTCGGCAAAATATTCAGGGGTTCCTAATATTATATACGAAATATGGAATGAGCCTGAGCGTGTAGAGTGGAAAGTGGTGAAGGACTATGCATTAGAAGTTATAGCTGAAATACGTAAAAATGACAAAGAAAACATTATTGTGATAGGTAGCCCTAACTGGGATCAGGACATTGATATCGCAGCCAAAGATCCCATAAAAGGCTTCAAGAATATTGCTTATTCATTTCATTTCTATGCATCCGATCCTGATCATCAGGATAAACTTATGAACAAAGCAAATTTAGCACTTGGTCTTGAGCTACCAATTATGGTAACGGAATGGGGTGTTGGAGAAGCAAATGGAAATGGAGTGTTTGATGTACAAAAAAGTGACAAGTGGGTGAATTGGATGGAACAGCATAAACTAAGTTCCGCAAATTGGAACCTGACCGATAAAAAAGAGACCACTGCGCTGCTTTTACCCGGTGCCCCGATATCGGGAGGTTGGTCACAGGAAATGCTTACTCCGGCGGGGATTTATATCAGATCGCTGCTCATCAATCTAAATAAAAATTAAACAGGTATAATAGCTATTGTAATCGCGGAGCTGATTTACGTTTCTTATTTAAAAGAATAATATAGAATAAATAGGCCCCAAAAAACACTCCTGCTATGGTTGCATAAATATCATTGACATCAAATGTAAGGCCGGTTCCCTTTTGTGTTATTTCGTGTACAAGAAATCCTGTTAAGCCGGTGATGGCAAATGCAAATAACAATAATAGTTTGGATTTCTTTGAAACGAGTTTATCAGATGAGCCTTCCACTAGAATAATTATTACTATTGCAATTGACATAAAAGCTAACGGTGCAAGAAAATTAGGTAACCATCCTAATGTTTCGCTAACTAATCCATATTCTTTTCGTCCATACATTGGCCTTAAAAAAGTCCGGACCAATTCATTTAGGATTAAAATTATAGCCGGAAGAAAAAGAATCAGTCTGTTTTTTTGTCGTGTCATACTCGATAAAGTTAAGCATATCACACCTTCTCAACCAAAGAAAGTTAACAGGTCTTTTAAACAAAGCGACCTGACACTACATGTTAAAATAGTTTAATGCCATTTATTAAAATAGTTTAATGGAAGACAGTTTAAGCAAAACTACCTTTATTGGTAATTAACATAATGGAATGATGAGTAACAAACACAAGAAAATGGAAATTTCACAAATTAAAATTACGCCTGACACCTATGCTCCTTTCCGCTTGGCTCAGGGACATCGCGTGGGAGATTTGCTATTTATTTCGGGCCAGACCGCTATTGATGATGACGGCAAGCTGATCGGTCTGGGCGACTTTGATGCGCAGGCAAAAAAAACCTTTGAGAACCTTGAAAAGGTACTCAAAGCAGGTGGCTCAAGTTTTAAGAACCTTGTCAAGGTAACCATATTGCTGCGTGATATGGCCAATTTTGAAAAGATAGTAGAGCTCCGCGGCAGATACTTCTGCGAGCCATACCCTGCTGATACAATTATGGAAGTCTCTTCTCTATTTTCCAAAGATGCCCTTATTGAAATAGAAGCAATTGCAGTTGCCGATAATGCTGCGATCTGGAAGTAAGCATGTAAGTCAACGGAGACGTTGTCTCCGTTTCTTTTATTTTTTAGCAATCTCTTTCCGTATCTGGCTCAAAAATACAGGTGTGATGCCCAGAAATGAAGCAATATGCTTTTGAGGTAGCCTTTGTTCGATATGTGGATAAAGATCCAACAACGCAAGATACCTTTCTTTGCCCGACATGCTGATGGAATTCAGCAAACGCTGATCTTGGGCCATACTGGAACTTTCATTTAATATCCGCCAGAAACGTTCCATTTTCGGTACGTTCTCCATCAATCTCTCCCGGCCCTCCAGGTCTATCTGCAGCAGCACAGACCCCTCAAGGCTAATGATATTCCGGCTTGCTGGCTGTTGCTTTAAAAAGCTGGTCAAATCCGATATCCACCAGTCTTCCAGGGCGAAATGCAAGGTGTGCTCATCACCCCTGCTATCTACATAAAAGGACCGGAGAAAGCCTTCAGATACATAGCTCTCATAACGGCATAGCTCTCCTTGTGCAAGCAAGTATTGTTTGGGAAGTAACTTACGTATCTTAAAGAACGAGCAAATATAATCCTTCTCCTGGCTGTCGAGACCGATCCGGCGTTCGATGTGCCGCACAAGTCTATTGTAATGTTCTTTGGTGTGCTCTTGCATACTGCTTGCAATTTACGAATTTAAACTAAGCAGGGATTACCTGCGAAATACCTAGGCCTATAGTAAACATTTAATCATCTGATCAAAAGCTTTTATTGAAAGAAGCCAAACATGTGAGTGCTGCAATTGTTAATCTTATACTAAAAAAAAGAAAAATGGAAAATTTTAGCAGCAGTACAGACAAAGATCATGATAATATACATCCCAAACCAACTGAAGACGCAGGGGCACAAATTGAAACAGTAACTCCGGACACAGAAAAGGAAGGGACTCCTAATGACCGAAAAGTCATTCCTCCGAGTACTGAGGACGCCTCTCAAGCTGATCAAAAAGACAGTCCGGAAGATATTCAGGAGAAAGATAAATCTGATGCCAGCGGCACTGAAGATGCTGATTCCGAAAATACTGAACCCGGTCAGGATAAAAATGAAGGGGATGTTCCGCCAATAGAAACAGTTGCCCCTTAATTCCGAAAGGGACCCTGGCAATTGTTTAATATTTGTGAGAAATTTTGTGAGTCGCTTTGTAATTTTTGTAATTATCGAGTGACGAATTGCCGGAATAGTTGGTAATTAGTTTTGTAAAAGTTAAATTTAATTATGAGAACAAATGCCATGCACTCGGAGCTTTCGAGCACACAATCCAAGACCATATTCGGGCCAGGCCCGCTTGCAGTTGAACTTTTTGAGCGGCTGCCTGTTGCAGTATATACCTGCGACTCTTCAGGATACATTACCTCCTACAATCAGGCTGCAGCGATGCTTTGGGGAAGGGAACCTGAGCTAAACAAGGATCTTTGGTGTGGATCGCGGAAGGTTTTTTATACTAATGGCGAACCCATGGCACTTGACAGCTGCCCAATGGCAGTAGCATTGAGCGAAGGTTCACAGGCTAACGGGACCGAAACCACCCTTGAACGTCCTGATGGTTCCAGAAAAAGTGTATTTGAGCATCCGGTTCTTTTATTTAACGATCAGGGCCAGCTGTGCGGAGCCGTTAACACGCTTATAGGCATAGCTGAACAAAAAAACGCGGAGCTTCAATTGCTGAAGCTACTTGAGCAAGTAAAAGAACTTAGTATAAATGAGCAAGAATTCACCGACCTGGCCAGCCAGGAGTTTAAAACTACGTTGGCAAGTGTTTCCCAATATCTGGAATTGATCTTGCGGTCAGTCCGGCCAGATGACGCAAACTCAACGCTGCTCATCAGAGCACAAAAACAACTAATGGCGATACATAAGCTAGTGTGCAGACTAATTGAAACGGGTAAAAATGCAAAGCTGCTTACTTATTTATTCATTAGCGGCCTTCCTGAGAGCTTGGTTATTCTTTAGCAGCCTTTCCTGTTTAGGGGACAGGCAATTTTGTTGCTCTTTATCAAAAGAGAATCTGCTCCTAAATTCACGGGCATTAGATAGGTGTTGCATAATTATTCTGTTCGGCTCGTTGTAAATTTGGCTGGGCTATTAATTTTAAATATCTTGGGGCACTAACAAATCAGGGGCTATTGCCGCATAAATTTAGCCTGGCAGGATATATAATAAATGGATACGAACAAAACCACCACCACAATTCTTCAAACAAAACAGCACTTTGAAATTCTCGATGGATTGAGGGGCATTGCTGCATGGGCTGTTGTAATATTTCATTTTATGGAGTGGGCTTACACCGATCCTGGCCAGAACTTTATTGGGCACGGTTTTTTAGCTGTCGATTTCTTCTTCTGCCTTTCTGGATTTGTAATAGGGTATGCCTACGACGATCGTATAGGAAAAATGGGAGTTCTCGAGTTTTTTAAATCAAGGATTATCAGGTTGCACCCGCTAGTTATAGCCGGATCGATATTAGGCTTGCTGGCGTTTTTGTTCGATCCATTTGGAGGTCATCCAGAATTGTATAATACTGGTAAGATCATCCTTACGTTTTTGTGTTCGTTATTGCTTATCCCCTTGCCTATAATAGAAGATCGTGGATTTAACCTGTTCAGCTTCAATGCACCATCATGGTCTTTATTTTGGGAATATATAGCTAATATCGTTTACGCATTTGTACTTTATAACATTAAACGCAGCTATCTGCTATTGTTAACCGTACTTGCAGCGGCAGCGATTTGCCTGGTCAGTTATCGCTCAGGAAATTTATTGGGTGGTTGGAGCGGTCCAACCTTTTGGGATGGGGCTGCCCGGATATCATATTCTTTTTTAGCAGGATTGCTTATTTACCGTTCCAACTGGATCATCAAGAACAAGCTGGGATTTATTAGCCTGGCCATATTATTATTTCTGGCCTTTTTAATGCCATCCTCAAAATGGAATTGGTTATCCGAACCTTTCATCGTACTATTTTATTTCCCATTGCTGATCGCGTTGGGTGCAGGTGCTATATTGGCTCCTGGCCTTAAAAAGTTTTGTGTCTTTTCAGGTAAGATTTCTTATCCATTATACATGACACATTATGCCGTGTTGTGGATGTTCGGGAATTACTACACCAGTCATAAGGTAAGCTCCATGCAACTTACGTGGATAATTGTTGCCGGACTAATTCTACTTACCGGGGCAGCATACCTGATAATGGTAGTTTATGATATTCCCGTAAGAAAATATTTAAGTAATAAGCGCACCGCAAAAAGAAAGGGTGCACCCTCCGGCGCACCCTTATCTACCTAAAAAAACCAAACTCTAACCTAATTATGAAACTTTAATTTCTTTGTTTTGAGATTTCACTTCGTCTTTTCCAATCGTGATATTTAAAATCCCGTTCACATATTCAGCAGTAATGTTATCTGCATTTACGCTTTCAGGTAATACAAAGGATCTGGCAAATGAGAAGTAATCAAACTCTCTGCGTGTGTAATCTTTTTTCTCTTCTGTTTCGCTTGTTTTTTTCTCGGCCCAAACAGAAAGTGTGTCTTTTTTTAAGTTGATTTGAAAATCTTCTTTAGTTAAACCCGGCGCAGCGATTTCAATTTTATACTCGGTTTCGGTTTCTAAAATGTTTACGCCCGGCACTTTGTTAATCGTTAAGTTTTTATTTATGGCTTCACTAAACAAAGAGTCAAATACATTGTTAAAGTAAGGTGCGGTGTTTCTGGTTCTGTTGTTAAATTTTACTAGTGTCATCGTTTATGTTCTCCTATTTTTTAATTTAAATTTTATATAAACCGTATAATCAAGTCCCATACCAACCCCATTTTTTATGATTTTAAAGACATTTTGGCGCAACAAAACAACTAAGCAAGACAAAACGGCAGATATAGTAAACCAAATAGACAGTTTTAAGTATAAAACGACTATAGAAACACGCTTTGCTGATTTTGATATGATGGGGCATGTAAACAACGCAACCTACTTTACCTTCATGGAAATTGCCCGGGCCAAATACTGGAAACAGGCTGTACAATGGGACTGGAAAAAAACAGGTGTGGTCATTGCCCACGCCTCACTGGAATACATCATTCCGGTTTTTCCCGATGATAAAATCAGCATGTACGTTCGTACCTCCAGAATTGGTAAGAGTAGTTTTGACCTGGAATACTTACTGGTTAAGACGCAGAATGGTGAGGAAGTTGTTTGCAGTAAAGGAAAAACGGTGTGCGTAGCCTTTGACTATCGCGCCAAAACCTCGGTAGTGATCCCTGACGAGGAAAAAAACAAGATGATGATCTTTGAGCAACTTGATAGTAATTAACCGAGTTGCTCTTATACTTAAAATATCTTACCTGGATTAAGGATGCCATTAGGATCAAATACACTTTTTATTCCTCGCATCAGATTAAGATTAATCTCGCTGTATTTTATAGGCATAAATTCTTTTTGAACTAGTCCAATACCGTGTTCTCCGGATATAGTTCCTCCCAGGGCACTTGTTAATTCGAATATCTCGACGATGCCGTCTTTGAGTTTGTTTTTCCAATCCTCATCACTCATACCTGCTTTAATGATGTTAATATGTAGGTTGCCGTCGCCTGCATGACCATAACAAACACTTTCAAATCCATACCTGGATCCTATTTCTTTTATACCATTAATCAATTTTGGTAAGGCAGCTCTAGGAACAACCGTATCTTCTTCCTTATAAACGGAATTAGATTTAACAGATTCTGCCATAGTGCGACGCATACGCCATAGATCTTCCTTTTGTTGGGCTGTATCTGCAAAGAGTACATCGCTGCACTCAAATTGTTCAAGAACAAGATTTACCTTTTCGCAATCTTTAAAAATAGCATCCATATCATCGCCATCGAATTCAATTAAAAGGAAGGCGTTTACATCGTCTTTTAGATTGAATTTAATGTCATCAAATTTAATAACCCACTCCACTCCTTTTCTTTCCATAAACTCTAATGCTGATGGAACAATCCCTGCTCTAAATATTGCAGAAACTGCTGCGCAAGCCTTTTCGTTCTCTCCGAAAGAAGCAAGCATTAAAACACTTTGCTGAGGCTTGGGAACAAGTTTTGTTACTATTTTAGTAACAACCGCCAACGTGCCTTCAGAGCCAATCATCATTTGGGTAAGATTGTAACCAGATGCATACTTTAGTGTATTAGCGCCCGTCCATATTATTTCGCCAGTAGGCAGAACAACCTCAAGATTTAAAATATATTCTCTTATAGTTCCATATTTAACAACTCTGGGGCCACCAGAACCGTGGGCAACATTGCCACCTATAAAGCAAGAACCTTTGCTTGATGGATCTACAGGATACAGCAGACCGTGTTCGCCTACTGCATTTATAAAGTCTTCGGTAATAACGCCCGGCTCAACAGTTGCCTGAAGGTTTTCCGTATCTATTTCAATTATGGCTTTAAACTTTTCCATAGACAATAGCACCCCTCCATATATGGGTAATGCTGCCCCACTAAGTCCGGTACCACCCCCACGTGGGGTAACAGGAACGTGATACTTATTACATAGCTTTAATAAAGCAGAAATTGAATTTGCATCGGTTGGCTTAACTACAATCTCTGGATAATATCTAAGGTCTTCTGTCTCATCATGACTATATGTATTTAATGATTCCTCATCGGTAAATACATTTGAAGCGCCAATAATTGTTTTTATCTGATCTAATAGGTCGGTTGTAATCTTATTAAATGCCATCTGTCGTTTCGGGTGTTTTTTATTAGCTATTAAAATTAGGATCGTAGTTTAGGAGTTTGCAGAGCGATAGCTCAATTGTACAAATGAATGTCCAATTTCGCCAGGCATTGGCGGATTTAGTTTTTTAATACCAACCTCGGCGGTATGTATAAATGGATAATTATCAACCACTCTATCCAAAATACTTTTCACTACCGTTTCGAGCATTTTTCGGGTGTTTTTCATTTCACCCAATATGATATTGTTCAATATTTCGTAGTTCACCGTACGCTCCAAATTCTCTGTATCTGTATTGGGCGTAAATGTAACCACAACATCAACCGAAAAATAGATGCCAGTAAGCTGTTCTTCAGGGTAATAACCATGAAATGCATAACATTTAACATCCCTTAAAGCAACTGTCTGTATATAGTTTTGAGTATCAATCATTTGACGAAATTAAATTTTTTATCCGTTATAACCAGCCCTTGTCCGAAATTATTACCTTTGAGCACAATAGCTGATTGCATAACCAAATATAGTGGAAACAATGAATAAATCTGCCAAGAAAGACCTTTACGAAGCTCCCGACTATTATTTACTTGATGAATTGCTTTCTGAAGAACATAAACTGATCCGGGCCACTGCAAGAGATTGGGTTAAGAAAGAAGTGAGCCCCATTATTGAAGATTATGCCCAAAAAGCGGAATTCCCTAAACAAATCATCAAGGGGTTGGGAGAAATAGGTGCCTTTGGTCCTACTATTCCCGTTGAATATGGCGGTTCCGGACTTGATTATACGGCTTACGGTATCATCATGCAGGAATTAGAACGTGGAGATTCGGGCATCAGGTCTACCGCTTCTGTGCAGGGTTCTTTGGTAATGTATCCTATTTTTGCTTACGGAACTGAAGAACAACGCAAGAAGTACTTGCCTAAGCTTGCTACTGGTGAATTGATGGGCTGCTTCGGATTAACAGAGCCGGATCACGGATCTAATCCTGGTGGAATGGTAACCAATATTAAAGATAATGGAAGCCACTATTTACTTAATGGTGCAAAAATGTGGATCTCTAATGCTCCCTTTGCAGATATTGCAGTTGTTTGGGCTAAGGATGAATCAGGGAAAATCAGAGGATTGGTTGTGGAGCGCGGTATGGAAGGTTTTACAACTCCGGAAACACATGGAAAATGGAGTTTACGGGCTTCAGCTACAGGTGAATTGGTATTTGATAATGTTAAGGTACCTAAAGAAAATATTTTCCCGGAAATAAGTGGACTTAAAGGGCCTTTGGGTTGTTTAAATCAGGCGCGTTATGGTATTGCATGGGGAGCACTGGGTGCTGCTATGGATTGCTATGATACCGCTTTACGCTATGCTAAAGAACGTGTTCAGTTTGGTAAACCTATTGCTGGCTTTCAATTGCAGCAAAAGAAGTTAGCTGAAATGATTACTGAGATTACGAAAGGCCAGTTACTGGTATGGCGCTTAGGGGTATTGAAAAGCGAAAACAGAGCGACTGCTGAGCAAATTTCTATGGCAAAAAGAAATAGTGTAGAGGTTGCGCTGGACATTGCACGTAACGCCAGACAAATGCTTGGTGGTATGGGGATTACCGGAGAATATTCAATTATGAGGCATATGATGAATCTGGAATCTGTAGTTACATATGAGGGAACACATGATATTCACCTATTAATTACAGGAATGGATGTAACAGGCATAAATGCCTTTAAATAATTTATAAACAGCGGAAATCAATAATCTATTAATGAAGACATTTAAGAAATATACTTACTTACAAGCCCCGCCTGAAGAGGTTTACTGGGCATTAACAAAAGCACAAAGCATACAATTATGGACTGGTGCCGAGGTTGAATTTACAGAAGAAGCGAATACTGAGTTCTCCTTTTGGGATGGCGATATCACTGGTAAGAACATTGAATTTGAATACGGAAAAAGGATAGTACAACAGTGGTATTTTGGTGAGGATAATGAGCCTTCAATAGTAACCATTAAACTGCACGAAGATAAAAAAGGTACTTCTTTGGAGTTTGTCCAAACCAATATTCCAGAAGAAGATTATAAAGATTTTACAGAAGGAATTGAAGAGTACTATTTAGGAGGTCTGGTTGACTTCTTTGACGAATAAGTCGTCATTCTGAAATAAGTTCAGAATGACGACTGCTTTAAAAACAATCGACTATTAGTCAATATCTGTATTGTAAACAGACACAATGTTTTCTCTTAAATTGTAATGTGAAGCCATTACTTCTCCATAAGCTCCAGTACTATTTAAAGCAATAAGATCTCCACGAAGTGTTCCCGGCAATTCTACCTCTTTGCCAAAACAATCCGTGCTTTCACAAATGGGTCCAACTACATCATACTTTACCGAATTTGGTTCTGATACCCGTGAAATATTGGATATTTTATGATAAGCTTGATAAAGTGCCGGTCTCATTAACTCAGTCATACCTGCATCAAGAATAATAAAGTTTTTTTTCTTCCCATTCTTTACGTATAGCACCTTGCTTATTAATGATGAAGATTGTCCTACCAATGCACGACCTAATTCAAAATGAACTTCCTGATTTGATCTGACATTAAGAAAATCTGAAAATATTTTAAAGTAAGCGGCAAAGTCTGGAATCTGCTGCTCCGGATTATGGTAATCAATCCCTAATCCACCGCCAACATTTAATACCTTTACTGTAAAGCCTCTTTCTTCGAACCACTCGGCAAATTCATTTACACGTACACAAAGATTTTTATATACATCAAGATTGGTGATCTGTGAACCGATATGAAAGTGAATCCCAATAAACTCCAGATTACGGGATTTTTTTAAAGTTTCAGCACATAATGGCAAATCCCATGAGTTTATACCAAACTTATTTTCATCCAATCCAGTGGTGATGTTGTGATGAGTATGTGCATCTACATTTGGATTAATACGTATGGCTACCCTTGCTTTTTTGTTTTTCTTGCCCGCTAACTCATTAATAACTTCAAGTTCCTGAATAGATTCTACATTAAAGCAGAAAATATCATTATCTAAAGCACCATTAATTTCCTTGTCAGATTTACCCACGCCAGCAAAAACTATTTGATCTTTCGAGAAGCCGATTTCTATTGCTTTACTTACCTCACCACCACTAACGCAATCGGCTCCAAAGCCTGTAGCCTTTATTTTTTCTAAAACCCGCTGATTGAAGTTTGCTTTCATGGCGTAGTGCACATGAAAATTATATAACTTAGCTGCATCAGCACAGGTACTAAGCGTTTTTTGCAGCAAAGTAAGATCGTAGAAGTAGAAAGGTGTTTCTAAACTTGCGAAGTGCGATATATCTTTATCAGAAAACATAATGTTTAAATATCTTTTTATAATTGTTATTGTTGTTTTGGGTCTGATCTACTTTGGTAATCATCTCGACTATAAAAAGCAAAAGATCAGTGGAAAAGAGTACGAAAGAAGAAATCGTCTCTTCATCGCACTCGTTTTCATTATAACTGGTATTATCTTTTGGCTTAGAAGAAGATAATTATTCAAATAAGCGGTTGTGTAAGCTTTTTAATGCCTCAGTTTTATCAGCTGTATTTATTAGTAATGAAATGTTATAGCTACTACCACCGTATGAGATCATACGCACCGGAATATGTTTAATTGAATCTAATACACGGGCAGCATAACCATGCTTCTCGGCACTGAAATCGCCTACAACACAAACAATCGACTGATCATTATCAACTTCTACACTTCCAAAATCATGTAGTTCTTCAATAATTTTATCAAGGTTATCCGTAAAATCAATAGTTACAGAAACAGCTACTTCAGAAGTAGTGATCATATCAATTGGCGTTTTGTAGCGCTCAAATATCTCAAAAACACGCCTTAAGAAACCATAAGCCAATAACATTCTGCTCGATTGGATTTTTATAGCGGTGATACCATCTTTAGCCGCAATTGATTTTATTTTGCCTTTTTCACTGTCGTTTGTAATCAAAGTACCAGAAGCTGAAGGCTCCATAGTGTTCAATAACCTTACAGGGATCTTGTATTTTTGAGCCGGAAAAACAGATTGCGGGTGCAATATCTTTGCGCCAAAATAAGCTAATTCAGCCGCTTCATCAAACGAAAGCTGGGAGATTGGTTTGGTGCCTTTAACTACCCTTGGATCGTTGTTATGCATACCATCAATATCTGTCCATATCTGAACTTCCTCGGCTAGTATGGCCGCTCCTATTAAAGACGCAGTATAATCACTTCCACCACGTCTTAGGTTATCCACTTCGCCAAAACTGTTTCTGCAGATAAATCCTTGTGTAATGAATAGTTTATTTCCTTTGTTCTGATCTAGTATTGGTTGTAAGTGTTTAGTGGTATAAGGAACATCAGGTTCATTGTCCTCATCAGTTTTCATGAAATCTAAAGCAGGCAACAATACAGATGGAACACCTATAGATTTGAGATAGATATGATATAATGTAGTTGATAACAATTCACCTTGTGCAAGTACTACTTTTTCCTCAATTGGGGTAAAAAGATCGTTTACAAGGGTTTCAAGGAAGTTAAAGTGATAGTTTACTACTTCTTGTCCTTGCTCACGAAAATCGCCTTCCGGTAAAAGCTCAACTACAAATTCATTATATTTCTGATGCAATGCGTTAATAAGACTTAACGCAGCCTGTTTATCTTCCTTTAAAAGTTTGGCTGAAATTTCTACTAAACTGTTCGTTGTGCCAGACACTGCTGAAAGCACTACAATTTGTTCTTCTGCCGGATTAATAATATCCAGCAATTTTTTCATCCGCTCAGGGCTTCCTACAGAAGTTCCTCCAAACTTTAATATTCTCATAGTTTTATAAATTGTTTTTTGGTAATAACCCCATCATCAAAATTCTGATGGTTTCATTATTAGTTATTTAAATTTTAAAGGTTAATATTATTTCAATCAAATTGGTTATATACTTATATTAGGGCGTGAAATTAAAGAAAACGGCGCTAATAATCATGATATTGACGAAATAAAATTTGGAATATTATAAGAATTGGGCTTTTCTAATGAAACTTCACAATTACATTACTGTTTTTCATTAAGATATCTTAAAAAACACATCATAAACTATGCAATTAGAAGCAGCTACATTAAATACCATAAACGAATGGCTTAATGGTAATTACGACGAAAAAACTAAGCAAGAAATACAGCAATTGCTAGATAAAGAAGCCTTTACTGAGCTTACAGATTCTTTCTATAGAAGTCTGGAATTTGGTACCGGAGGTTTACGTGGGATAATGGGTGCAGGATCTAACAGGATCAACAAGTATACAATTGGGACTGCTACACAGGGTTTATGTAACTATCTCCTTAAAAAATATCCGGGCGAAAAAGTTAAAGTTGCCGTAGCGCATGATAGCCGCAACAACTCTGACTATTTTGCAAAGATTACGGCTGATGTGTTTTCTGCAAACGGCATACACGTTTATTTTTTTAAAGCACTAAGACCCACCCCGGAATTGTCTTTTGCGATCCGTGAATTAGGCTGTCGCAGCGGTGTGATGCTTACTGCCTCACATAATCCGAAAGAATATAACGGTTATAAGGCATATGGTGCAGATGGTGGACAATTTACCGCTCCAGATGATACACTTGTTATGGATGAGGTAGCTGCTATTAAAAGTATTGATGAGGTTAAATTCGACCGTATCGATAACAATATTGAATTGATTGGAGAGGAAATTGATAAACTTTATCTGGATAAAATTACGGAACTGTCAGTGTCTCCAGAGGCCATTGCCCGTCAAAAAGACCTTAAAATTGTATATTCCCCTATCCATGGAACCGGAATTACATTGGTTCCTAAGGCCCTTGAGCAGTTTGGTTTTACCAATTTAACCTTGGTTGAAGAACAAAGTACCCCTGATGGTAATTTTCCAACTGTAGTATATCCAAACCCTGAAGAAAAAGAAGCACTTACACTTGCTTTGAAAAAAGCTCAGGAAATAGATGCGGATCTTGTTCTGGCCACAGACCCGGATGCCGATAGAGTTGGTATTGCTGTTAAAAATAATGATGGTGAATTTGTACTCCTAAACGGAAACCAGACGGGTAGTTTGCTAATTAATTACCTGTTAAGTGCATGGGAAGAAAAAGGTAAGCTTACAGGAGATCAGTATATTGTTAAAACAATAGTAACATCTAATCTAATTGAAACAATAGCTAAGGCTAAAAATGTTACTTATTACAATACCTTAACAGGCTTTAAATGGATTGGCCATTTAATGACAAGCCTTGAAGGTAAGAAAACATTTATAGGTGGTGGTGAAGAGAGCTATGGTTACCTTATTGGAGAGCTTGTTAGAGATAAGGATGCTGTTGTATCTTGTGCTTTTATTGCAGAAATGACCGCTTTTTACAAAGATAAAGGAAGCAGTTTATATAACGCTATGCTTGATATGTATGTAGAATATGGTCTGTATAAAGAAGAATTGGTATCTATAACCAAAAAAGGAAAAACTGGCGCTGAGGAAATCAAAGCGATGATGGAGAAATTCAGAAACAACCCTCCTGTTACATTAGGTGGTTCTAAAGTTGCAACTTTAAAGGATTACGAATTGGGTATAGAAACTGATTTAATTGCAAATGAAAAGAAAGATCTGGGATTCCCTAAATCTGATGTTCTTCAGTTCATAACCGAAGATGGAAGCATTATCTCTGCCAGGCCATCAGGAACAGAGCCTAAAATTAAATTCTATTGCAGTGTAAATGCACCACTTAAGGATAAAGCTGGCTTTAAAGCTGCTGATGCTGAACTTAGTGCGAAAGTAAAGGCTATTATGAGCGATTTAGAGGTTTAATCACCTCTAAATCACCTTTTTATAAACTTAGGCTGCAGAATTATTTTGCTTGCCTCTTTCTTTATCAAAGTATTACTGGCCGAAGCAAGCTCATTTAAAAGTACATCGATGATCTTCTCGGCCATTTCTTCTATAGGCTGATCTACAACACTAATTGGAGGTGTATGTAATTTAAATACATCATGATCATCGTAAGCCACAATACTGAAATCATCATTGATTTCTTTCTTTATCAGTTTTAAAACCAACAGACCTTTAATTGCAAGGTAGTTAGTTGAAAATAAGACAGCATCAATCTCTGGATTCTTCTCAAACAAGAGCATTAACTGTGCTGTTGTATTGTCGTCAGGGCTATCAAAAGGAATTTCAGTATAAATATCTTTATTAAACTGGATGCCACGGTCTTGAAGTGCCTTTTCGTAACCCAGAAAACGGTTATTGATCTGGTCTACATGCAAATCCACAGTTACAAAAGCAATGTTCTTTTTACCGCTATCTATAAGGTGTTTTGTAGCGATGTAAGTACCATTAAAATTGTCTACTACAACATAATTAACTTCCATATCCGGAAGATTCCTATCAAATATAACTACTGGAATACGTTCCGTCAGCAATTGTTTAATTTCACTTTCAAGGCCAGGTACAGGAGCAATAATATAGGCATCCACTTGTCTTGCCTTAAACATCTCTATAAGTTCCTTGGCCTTAACGGGATCATTCTCAGTACTTGAGTAACTGATTTTGTAACCTTTTTTATATGCCTTATCTTCTATCTTTCGGGCAATGCTGGCAAAGAATGGGTTAGATATATCTTCTACTATCAGTCCAATAGTTTGCGTATTTCCTGTTCGTAAGCTCCTGGCTACTTGATTGGGTTTAAAGTCAAATTCTTTAATAATTGTATTAACCTTTTCAATAACAGCTTTGCTAATACGCATTTGCTCAGCTTTGCCGTTTAAAATAAAGGATACAGTTGTAATAGATACATTGGCCTTGCTGGCAATGTCTTTTATTGATGCTGGTTTCATCTTACTTGTCCCTCACCTTTAACAATCCATTTTTCTGTAACTAGTTTTTCAAGGGCAAAAGGCCCTCTGGCATGCAATTTCTGAGTAGATATGCCAATTTCCGCTCCTAAGCCAAAAACCTGTCCATCAGTAAATCTTGTTGAAGCATTTAAGTATACCACAGCCGCATCAACCTGGTTTAGAAACAATTCAGTTTTAACAGGGTTTTGCGTAATAATTGCCTCAGAATGTTTTGAAGAGAACTTTGCAATATGATCAAGTGCTTCATCGATACTATTTACAATTTTCACAGAACACTTGAAATCAAGGAACTCTCTTCCAAAATCTTCGGGTTCAGCTTTATTAATTAAAGGATAATTCTGATCTTTTAAAATCCTATAAGAGTCTTCATCGGCAAATATCTCAACATTATATCCAGCCAGCATTGGTGCAAGCTTTTCCAGAAAAGTTTGTGCAATTGCCTTATCTACCAAAACAGTGTCTAATGCATTACAAACGGAGGGCCTTGAAACCTTGGCATTTACCACTATTTTAGCAGCATCATCAAGTTTAGCCGACTCTTCTACATAAGTATGGCAAACACCAGCACCAGTCTCTATTACCGGTACTAAAGCGTTTTTGCGAACGAATTCAATCAACTGATTGGAGCCTCTAGGGATAATTACATCTATATATTTTTCTGCAGTTAAAATATCTAAAATATACTTTCTTTCAGCAGGAAGTTGTTGTACAATATTTATATCAAGGTTATTTTCAGCAAGGACCTTCTGAATCAATGAAACTACAAACAAATTAGTATGATAAGCATCCTGCCCCCCTCTAAGTAAACAAACATTTCCTGATCTAATGCATAAAGCGGCTACATCAAGTGTAACATTTGGTCTTGATTCATAAATTACGCCAACCACACCAAGAGGAACCGTTCTTTTTTGAATAAAAAGTCCGTTATCGATTGTCTTTTCAGAAAGGATCTTGTTGGTTGGATCTTCCAGGTTTGAAACATCAACCAGGCTTTTGCTAAGCTCAATAATTCGTTCAGCATTTAAAAGAAGACGATCCTTCTTGGGGTCAGTGTCAGACATCTTCTCCAGATCCTTTAAATTCTCAGCAATGATATCTTCTTTTCTCTCAGAAATAATTTGTGCAATTCGGGTGATTATGCTTTGCTTATCCTTATCACTGAGTGTTGATATGGATTTTTTGGCATTCTGTGCACTGATTAACTGGTCTTCTATCGATTCCATTATCATATTATAATATTACAATATCACTGGCATTGGCTATCTCCAGGTTATGTTGTTTAGCATTTTTACTAATCGTGTTCGATGATACTTTAGCCTGTGCTACGGCTACAATATTTTTCTGCTCGTCAATAATTTCAAATATTTCGCCATTAGCGAAATCTACTTCAATAGATTTTACACCAACAGCAAGCAAGCTTTTTCTTTTTTTAATTGCTTCACTGGCACCAGCATCAACCATGAGTCGACCAGTTACCAGGCTACCACTTGCAAGCCACTTATTTCTTGCAGATATTGAGCAGTTTTTGGGTGTGCAGATAGTGCCTGACTCTCCTTTTGCTGCTTTTAGTATTCCGTCTGGTGTTCTAACGCCAAAAATAACGACCTTGATTCCCATTGTAGAAGCAAGGTTTGCGAAGGTTAGTTTAGAAATCATACCACCCAACCCTACCTCAGATGTATTTTTGTTAGCTAAAGAGAATACATCGTTATTTATGGATTCAATTGTGTCAATTACGTTTCCATCTTTATCCAGTACACCCGGAACTGATGTACCTAAAAGGATAAGAGAGGCACCAAAACCAACACCTAATAAAGTAGCAAGTTCGTCATTATCTGAGAACTTTAGCTCTAAATTACTAACTACATCATTTTCATTGGCAATTGGAATTACACCATTTTTCCATAATTCCTCGTAAGTTTCTTTTAGCTGAAGGAATTGAGTTCTATGAGAAAAATGCTGTCTCTCGCATAAACTTTGTGCAATAGAAATATTATAGGGTTTAAAATGTTTTGAATAAGTGCTTAACAATAGCGGATTACCAATTGAAGCAGCAGCTTTTCGCTCACTAATTTTACCTTTATAATTTTTTATGTATTTTTTTCCAGCTGCAACTGCACCTGAAGATACCAGTATTAAGTGGTGATTAAGAGCAAGTTCTGCTACTTGCCGGGTTATATCTGCAATTATTGCTTCATCAATTTCTCCTTTAGAGGTAGTGATGGAAGCGGAACCTAATTTCAATACAAGTATAGACTTGGTCATTGTGGCTGTTATAGTTTATTTGGCGCGAAAATTCGAAAATAGATAAATTACTGCGTATCTCGTAACTATAAAATAAAAAAATCCTCCTTTTTATTAACTAAAGAGGAGGATTTAGGGAATAAGTTTATCTAAAAGTTCATTAAACCAATGAAGCTTCTAAGCTAATCTCTACGTTATAAGCCTTACTTACAGGGCATGTGGCCTTGGAACCAGCCGCAATCTCCTGGAACTTGGCATCATCAATTCCGGGTATGTCAGCTTTTAGGACAAGATGTGAAGTAGTAATCACTCCATTATCCAAAGTGACAGTTGCTTTGGTTTCTAATGAAGTTGGATTAAATCCAGCTTCCGTTAAGTCTAAGCTTAGTTTCATGGTGAAACAGCCAGCATGAGCTGCAGCCATCAATTCTTCAGGATTGGTTCCAATTCCATCAGCAAAGCGACTATTAAATGAATATTGTGTTTTATCAAGTACTTTGCTATCGGTTGTAAGGTTTCCTGAACCTTCTTTAATAGTGCCATTCCAAACGGCTGTTGCATTACGTTTCATTTCAATAAATTAAGGTGATTATTAAAAGGTTGTTTATTTTGTTTTATCGCGATTTCTATTCAATTTGATTTTGATCTTCCCGTCTTCGCCATCAGTTGCTAGTAAATGTAATACAATTCCTTTCATCCTTCTTGCTCTTTTTTCATTTTTATCTGTAATCTCAGCATCCTTTTTAGGATTTCTTAAGGGTACATCCAAAGTAATGTTAGTCCCGGTTGACATTGAGTATACGCCGGCAATATCCATATTCAGCAAGCTCGAATTAATTTGCATAGGGTTGATGGTAATTTTTTGACCACGTACATCAAACTTTCCATTCAAGTTCGTAAATGAAATGTTGTCCAAATCCCTAAGTGGGAAAGCAAATTTCCCTACATTTTTAACCGGATCGAAGCTTATCAGCGCCCCTTTTTTTAAATCAAATACGATGCTGCCATATAATGAATTGGGAAGGAGATTTCCTTTATCGCTTATAACCCCCGATATATTAGTCTTAGAAAACAGATAGCCTCTTAAGTTTTTTGACGTCAGTGTTTTCATGCCGAAGTTATCAAAGGAATAAAAGAAGTTTTTAATGTCCACATTAGTAATTGTAGCATTAAGTTTAAAATTATTGGTACTGCCCTTTTGAGCAATGCTACCATTTAAAGAAAGTGCACCACCAGCATGCTTTACATTAACATTTTTAATAGCTATACCATTTTCTGAGAGCAATAGATCTGCATTAGCATTAGTAGCAAGAAACTTATTGTAGTATATCTTATCTACTTTAACATTCATATTTACTTGACTCTTTTCAAAAAGTTCATTCAGGTTTTCTGAAAAATTAGATTTCTTACTTCTCTTTTTTGCTTTTGGTTTTCTGGTTCCAAGGAAGCCGATAAACTCCTCTAAATGAAGCTCTGGGCTCCTGATCTTCCAGTTGAGCAGTACTTTCTCCGGATTAGTATAATAAAGGTTTAAGAAATTACTTACAGAACCTTCCATAGATACAATGCTTTTACCGCTTTGTAAACGGATGTTCTTAATATAGAGGTCCTGATCAGTAAAATTGAGTGAAATGGCTGTGTTTTTGAAATTCACCTTGCGGGGAACATAACTTACATCTGCATTCTGAATATCCACCACGCCTTTAACAAAAGGTTTGGCCAGCATAAAATCTACAATATCTGCACGGTAAGCCAGTTTGACATTTGCTGTGCCGTTACCGAATTTGAGCATCTCCTCTCCGATGACGTTGTTAAGCTTTGCAATTTCAAACTGTGAAGTGAACAGCCCCGTGGCAATTGGTTTATTCAGGTTATTGATAAAGGCGGTGTCAATGGAAAATGGTATCTGCGCATAGCTTCCTTTAAAACTAAAGAGCTTAATGGCTGAGTTTTCATCATTTATTCCTTTGCCTTTAATATAGTTATTGGTAAAAAAACCGGTAAAATTACAATCTTCAACTACCCCACCCCGCGTGGTTAGCACATTATCCTTTATGAGTGCCTTAACATTGATAGCAGGGTCTCCACCAGGGCCCATATTGCCAGCCAGCGTGCAATAAACATGTATAGGTTGCTTAAGGTCAAACATGTTGAGCTTAGCAGTAATATTTGGAGCCAACAACGCGGAAGCATTGCGCCATAAAATATTTTTGGTTTCTATATTGATGGTAAAGTCTGTGTTTTCTTTAGAAGTATCAAACTTAGCCCCAATTATAAATGGATCTTTTCCAATATTTAATTTATTAGGAGCTACCAGCAAAATTCCGGAATCGTCGTTATAGGTAATTTTAAAAGGACCTTCTAAAAGTTTGTCTTTAATAAAGCTGCCTCTTCTGGTGTTAAATGCCAGGCTTTTGGCTAGTGCTTTAAGTTTAATGTCAGCCTCCCAACCGCCAAGTAAAAGATAATCCATATTGCCCTTTAAATCGTAAATGTCAAACTGAAAGAGTTTATGTCCTTTTTGATTGTCTACCACAAAACTGACATTGCTTAAAGTAAACTTTCCCAGTTCCGGGCTTGAGCTGTTATCATCTTTTGGCTTTTTTGATTTGTCTTTTTTGGGGAAAATAGCGGTATTGCTATATCCATTACTGTCGGTAAACAGATAGATTGCTGCATCATTAATTCCTATTTTTTTTATTTCAATAGTTCCCTTAAGTAAGGCTAAGGTATTTACAGATACTTCCAATTCTTTAGCATCTAAAAGCGTATGCTGATGGTTTTTCCAAAGGCTATCTTTCATCACTACATTGTTTAGTTTAATAGAGACGCCAGGAAATCCGCGTAAAAAGGTGGGTTCCATGCTTGCTATGGTAAGCGTGCCATGGAGGTTTTTATTTAGCTTTTGCGTTATGGTTTCCAGTAAACTCTTTTTATTTGAGTTCACATATAAAGCAAGAGCTGAGAAAATTAGAAGTATCAACCCTATAAGGATACCCAGTACTTTGAGTGTTATTTTAGACCAGCTTGGCATTTTCTGTTTTATAGTCAAACGTTTACAATATAATAATTGTTTTCGAGATAATGATTCTGGCTTTTTATTAACTACAGCCTATTCCATTTGGGCTGCCAGACTTAAACATTCAGAAAAAGATTAGCACTTGAAAAAATCTATAGGAAAGGCTTAAGAAACCCTTAAGTCTTTCTTATGGATTATTCAAGTTTTTTTTGTTCGAGATTAGAGCATACGCTCCTTCAGTCGAGATGACGGAGAAAGGTAACTTTGAACGAGGAAGGGTGACTATGAATATAATGTATGATTACTAGAACCCTAGTTTTGCTTATGCCGTTTTTAGATTAAGTGCATGTGTGGTTTGAATCCTGATCTCTTCAGTTAACTGAGCATTTCCGTTCAGCGCCTCACCATAAGAAGGAATCATACTTTTTAGTTTTTTCTGCCATTCTTCAGATTTAATCTGATCAGCAAAACAACGCTCCATTAAGGTAATCATGATGGAAACAGCAGTAGATGCCCCCGGAGATGCACCAAGTAGTGCTGCAATTGATCCATCGGCAGCAGTAACAACTTCAGTACCAAACTCAAGTACACCACCATGTTTTTCATCCTTCTTAATTACCTGAACACGCTGACCAGCAGTTTCGAGCTCCCAATCCTCCATTTTTGCGGTTGGCAGATATTCTCTAAGCGCAGCCATACGATCTTCTGGTGACTGACGTACCTGATCAATCAGGTATTTGGTAAGCTGCAGGTTATCTAAACCTGCCGATATCATCGGTCTGATGTTATTAATTTTTATTGAAAGAGGTAAATCAAGTAAAGAACCATGTTTCAAGAAACGCGTAGAGAAACCAGCATAAGGGCCAAATAACAAAGCTTTCTTACCATCAATCATTCTTGTGTCAAGATGTGGGACAGACATTGGTGGAGCACCAACAGACGCCTTTCCATATACTTTTGCATTATGACGTTCAATAACTTCCGGATTAACACATTTAAGCCATTGTCCACTTACAGGGAAACCGCCAAATCCATTTCCTTCTGGAATTCCCGCTTTTTCAAGAAGTGGCAAAGAACCACCGCCTGCGCCAATAAATACGAATTTTGCTTTTACAACTCTTTTTTTACCGGTTGTTTCATTTTTAACCTTTACTTCCCATAAACCATCTTTTTGCTTTAGTTTGCGAACTTCATGGTCAAAATGCATACTTACGCTTTCCTTCTTTTGAAGATAATTAAACATCATTCTGGTTAAGGCACCAAAGTTTACATCGGTACCAAGCTCCATTTTTGTTCCAGCAACTTTCTCTGCCGAATCCCTGTCGTTCATTACTAAAGGCATCCATTCAGCAAGTTCTTTCGGATCTTCAGAAAAGGTCATCCCTCTAAAAAGATCACTTTTCTGAAGGTTATTATACCTCTCGCGTAAAAATTCAACGTTCTCCTGCCCCCATACAAAACTGATATGTGGTATGCTTTTGATAAATGTTTCAGGAGAATCAACAATTTTATTCCTTACCAGGAAAGACCAAAACTGTTTGGATACTTCAAAAGATTCAGCAATTGAAACCGCTTTTTTAGTTTCTACTGTACCATCAGCTAGTTGTGGAGTGTAGTTTAATTCACAAAAAGCCGAGTGCCCGGTTCCCGCATTATTCCATGCATCAGAACTTTCTGCGGCGGCTACGTCTAATCGTTCAAAAATTTCAATACTAAGATCTGGCTGCAATTCCTTAAGTAATACACCCAAAGTTGCGCTCATAATACCAGCGCCAATTAATACAACATCAACAGTACTATCTGATTTAGTTTTACCAGTCATTTTTGAAATTTTTTGCAAAAATACGATTCTTAATCAAATTTTTCACCTAAACCTCACTCCTGATTTTAATTATATTGCGGTTAATTTACATAAACCCTATTTTCTTTAATAAAACAGCCTAAATCATAGGAAAATCGGTAGTATCTAAATTAAAAACAGCTTATTGAATGGCAAAATGATGTATTAATAAACGCAAACAACTTTTGCTTACATCTGTTAATCAATTAGCGAGCTAATAAATTAAATAGACAACATGACTATTCAATCAGTTAATCCGGTTACTGGAAAAGTAATCAAAAGCTATAAAGAACATTCCTGGGAACAAATCGACAAAAAAATAGCTACAACGCAGACTGCCTGGTTGAAATGGCAAAACTCAAGTTTTGCTGAAAGGGCCTCTTTGTTAAAGAAAACATCTGCACTGCTTACACAGCGTAAGGAAAAACTGGCAGCTTTAATGGCCATCGAAATGGGAAAACCGATTAAAGATGGTATAGCCGAAATTGAGAAATGTGCATCTGTTTGCGACTATTATGCAGATAATGGTGAAACTTTTTTGAAAGATGAACTAATTAAAACTGAGGCTGTTAAAAGTTATGTAAGTTTCAGGCCTTTGGGAATCGTATTGGCAATAATGCCATGGAACTTTCCGTATTGGCAATTATTCAGGTTCCTGGCTCCTGCCTTAATGGCTGGTAATTGTGGTGTGTTAAAACATGCATCTAATGTTAGTGGTTGTGCGTTAAGTATTGAACAGATAATTAAAGATGCCGGATTTCCCGCAAATGTTTTTCAGGTACTGCTAATTAATAGCAGGGTTGTTAAGCAAGTAATAGCCCATCGCCATATCAAGGCTGTTACTTTAACAGGAAGTACAGAAGCAGGTATGCAGGTAGCTCAACAGGCTGCACAGCAACTAAAGAAAAGCGTGCTGGAGCTTGGGGGAAGCGACCCGTACCTTATCCTAGCCGATGCAGATCTTGAACTGGCAGCAGATGTTTGTGCTCAAAGCAGACTCATAAATAATGGCCAAAGCTGTATTGCTGCAAAAAGATTTATTGTAGTAAAGAAAGTTGAAAAGGAATTTGTTAGGCTGTTTAAAAATAAAATGGCAGCCAGAATAACAGGGGATCCTTTTGATGCTGATACCAACCTAGGGCCAATGTCTAGATTAGATCTTAGAGATGATTTGCATGAGCGAGTGAAAGAAAACATAAAAGCAGGCGCTAAGTGTATTCTTGGAGGACAAATCCCTGATTTTAAAGGGCGACATGCTTATTACACTCCTACAATTTTAACAGGGATAAAAAAAGGTATGCCTGCTTATGAAGAAGAAATTTTTGGACCCGTGGCTTTAGTTATTTCGGCAAAAGACACTGATGATGCCGTAAAAATTGCAAATGACACACCTTTTGGCTTAGGTGCAGCAGTATTTACAAAAGATGGATCACTTGGAGAACAGGTAGCAAAGACTCATTTAAATGCCGGCTCTTGTTTTGTGAATTCATTAGTTAAATCTGATCCACGATTACCTTTTGGAGGGATTAACCAATCTGGTTATGGTCGTGAACTGGGGTTATTTGGCATTAGAGAGTTTGTAAATATTAAAACAGTTTACATTAAATAAGCTGCACTTTGTCCTAAATACCACCTGTTTTTGGCTTTTATGGCAAGCCATATTTGATGTTACTAAGGTTAAATTTGAATTACCTTAAGCAATTACTATGAAAAACTTTGATTGGACCTCATTTACAATAAGAATTTTAGTGAGAGCAAGTCTAAGCGATATTTACAACGCCTGGACTAGAAGCTCTGAAATAGAAAAATGGTTTTTGAAAGAAGCCATCTTTACGAACACAGACGGGACTAAGATAGGTAAAGAGGAATCTATTCGGGAAGGTTATAACTACGAATGGCTCTGGTATCTATATGATGATAGGGCAACAGGTAAGATAACAGAAGCAAATGGTTCAGATTTTATCCAGTTTACTTTTGAAGGAGAATGTCTTGTTGATGTGAAGCTATCTGTTCAAAAAAACTATGTTTTAGTAGAGCTTACTCAAAAGAACATACCCACTGACGAAAATAGCATGCGGAATATTAGATTGGGATGCCATAATGGATGGTCATTTTACCTTGTTAATTTAAAATCCATTTATGAAGGAGGTATTGACCTGAGAGGTAAAGACCCGGACTTTAAGCCAATGCTGAATACCTAATCTTAACTCAAATTATCATGAAAATCTCACATTACAGATTTTCAAATTAATATATGTAGTTAACTACGTACTTTTGAACATAAATTTAAAATGTATGAGTAACTCGATATTAATAGAACCCATTTACAACAACTACTGTGCACGAATAATTGATATTATTCTCCCAATCCAACAGATCGAATTTGGAGTGTCAATTACACTGGAAGGTCAACCAGATCTTTTAGATATAGAAACAAATTATCATAAAGATGGCGGCGGATTCTGGGGTGCTTTAAATAACGAAGAACTGGTAGGTACCATAGCTTTAATGAATGTTGGCCATAATACCGGTGTTATCAGAAAAATGTTTGTGAAAAAAGATTATAGGGGTAAGGAATTGAGCATTGCTCAGCACTTGCTTGAATCACTTATTGATTATTGCAGGCAGCACAACATTGCGGATATATATCTTGGAACAGTAGACATTCTTAAGGCTGCATGCAGGTTTTATGAACGAAATGGTTTTGTAAGGATAAAAATGGAGGAGCTTCCATCCTATTTCCCAAGAATGAAGGCCGACAATACGTTTTATCACTTAAATTTGAGAAATTAATGCTTTAATAAGCAATTTGAAATATCAGCACATGAATGTAATCAATGAATCAGGTATCCTGGCCATATCAACAAGACTGCAGCGCTTAAGTGAGCAGTTTCGTAAGGATGGGTTTCTTCTTTATAAAGCGCACCATATAGATTTTGAGCCCAAATGGTTTCCTGTTATTTATACACTGCATTTTAAGCCGGTGTTAAGTGTTGTTGAACTTGCAGCTGAAATTGGTTACACCCATCCCTCAACCATTAGCTTACTAAAAGAGTTGGAAAAAGAAAAGATCATACGATCCAAAAAAGATAAACAGGATGAACGGAAAAGACTCATTTTACTAACTGAAAAAGGTAAAAAGCTGCTTGAACAAATGCAGCCTGTATGGGATATAATGGTTTTAGCCTTAACTGATGTAACAAATACTACCAACAATATCATGAAAGCTATTGCTGAGGTTGAACAAAAACTAGAAGAGCAAAGCTTTTTGGAAAGGGCAAAAAAAATATCGCCACCTGTCAAATAGCTTTTAAGCTAATTCCGGCGTGGCTCTTTTAAAATACAAATGGGTTAGTATCATTAGCATACCTATCATGATAGAGACATCTGCAATATTAAACACACCTGTTTGAAAGATTCCAAAATCTATATGCAAAAAGTCAGTAACTGATCCGTATAATAGTCTATCGTATAAATTCCCAATACCACCGCCGATTACAAAGCTAACCCCAACAATTAATAATCTATCCAATTCGGTTTTGCTCAAAATATAATAGATGCCAAAACCCAATACAAACAATGGTAATAAAGAAAGCAGTACAAACTTAACAGGTACAGGTAGTGCCTCTCCTGAACTTAAAAAAGCACCTGAATTCTCAACCTTAGTTAAGGTAAAATTGTTACTAATGATCTTTATGCTCTCATTATAATCTACATGCTTTCGTACAATACTTTTAGTAACTTGATCGCAACCAATGTTAAACAATACAAGTGATAGAACTAACACCCTTCTAAGAATCTTTCCTGTTATCATTTTCATGTGTTAAATACCCGCTTAATATAGTTATATGTTGTGTATGATTAAAGGTAATTGATTTTTTTTACCAGAATGTTGACATATAAACTCCTTTAGTAACGTAAATATTTAGAACAAACGTTTGCGCAGGGATATAAAAATATTATTTAACAGATTAGCAAAACAAAATCACTTATTCTTTAAATGAGAAAGTTAATTCTATTTTCCATGATGGCTGTCTTTACCTCACAGTCATTTGCACAAAAAGCTGCACCAGATCCAAAAATATTTTGGTCAGAAAGTTTTAAAAGCGGCAAATTACCAGATGGCTGGTTAAATGTTGATAGCAGTAAAAAAGACCTGGCATGGCTAATTACCAATCAGCCATACCCTGGCTCCTATCAATATCAGCAGCAAGCACCTCCTATTGCTTCAAAAAGCCGTGGCTATCATTTACAGTTTCAGGCAGGCTATTTTGTTGATGAAGATCAACCATCATGGGTTAAAAAAAAACAGCATCCCGATACCTGGATGCAGACAGCAGCTATAAACTGCTCTGGCAAATCCTCAGTAATACTTCGTTTTCAGCATACCTTCAGGTATAATAGCGAATTTGCAGCAACTGGAGCTGGTCTTTATGTTGGTGTAAGTACTGATGGCGAGAAATGGACCGACTATGATGTAACTAATAATGTGCCTTCAGCAACGGATATGTTTACTCCTATTAATCAGGAGGTAAATATCACCAAGGTGGCTGCCAGGCAGCAAAAGGTATATCTCCGATTTTATTGGAAGGGTTATTATAGCTGGTATTGGATGGTGGATGATATTGAGTTAGCAGAAGCTTACAATAAAGACCTTGCTATAACGCGCTTAACCTCGCATAACGAGGAAGAAAATACCTTCACTAAAAACGATGTTTTAGCTGTTACAGTTAAAAATAGCGGTATCGAAAGCATTAGATCAAACTTTAAAGTTGTGGGCACTATTGACGGAAAAAAAGAAGTTTCTGCAGATGTTATAGCTAGTAAAAAGCCGATTTCAAGTGGTCAGGAGATCACTGTCAAATTTCCTGCTATTGATTTAACAGACAAAGCAACACACAATTTAAACTTTAGTTTAAAGTTTGACGCAGATGAGAAGCTTTCTAACAATACATTAAAAGCAAAGATAAATGCCAAAGAGACTAAAGTTGGAAACCTCACTGATTTTAAAGCCAATGGAAATGAGTTTAATGTTACGGCTGGGTTTTCGGCTTTTAAAGTAATATTCTATACTGATGATATTTTCAGAATCTGGATGGCTGCTGATGGAGAATTTACCAATCCTGCAGGTAATGATATTGTAGTTAGCTACGATGTTAAAAATCCTGCTGTTAATTCAACCGACAAGGGTAGTTATTACCAAATAAGAAGTAAAGATTGTGTTGTTCGTGTTTACAAACAGCCATTACGCTTTGCGATGTACGATGTAACGGATACTAAACCTATCTGGGAGGAATCTGAGTCAATGTCGTTTGGTGCAAGAACAAAACAAACGATGAAACGCCATAATGACGAATATTTTTATGGCGGAGGTATGCAAAACGGCTATTTTTCTCACAGAGATAAAGATATTCTGATTGAAAAAGGTGGAGGCTGGGATGATGGTGGAAGAGCTAATCCTGCCCCATTCTATATGTCTACCGCGGGTTATGGAGCGTTCAGAAATACATTTGATGCTGGTAAATACTCATTTAAGGAAACACTAAGCTTTACACATAATGAAAACCGTTTTGATTGTTTTTATTTCTTCGGCCCCTCATTAAAACAAATACTTAACGGTTATACGCAAATCACCGGACGCCCATTTTTAATGCCGCGTTGGGCTTTAAGCATGGGCGATGCAAACTGCTATAATCGTGGTGTTAAAGGTGACGACAGCAAAAACTACAAGGGAACAGGAACAACAGGCACCACACCTGATGTAATAAAATTGGTTGCCGATAAATATATAGAAAACAAAATGCCTCGCGGATGGATCTTGCCTAATGATGGTTACGGATGTGGTTATACCAAGCTGGATTCAACCATTGCAGAGTTAAAGAAAAGAGGCTTTTACACTGGACTTTGGACAGAAAACGGGATAGAAAAAATTGCGAAGGAGGTTGGAGAATACGGATCCAGATTAGCAAAATTAGATGTTGCGTGGGTTGGTCCGGGTTATAAATATGCATTAGACGGCTGTAAGGCTGCTTATGAAGGTATAGAGAACAATAGTAATGCCCGTGGCTTTATTTGGAGTGTAATGGGCTGGGCTGGTACACAGCGCTATTCAACAGTATGGTCCGGAGATCAAAGTGGTAACTGGGAGTATATCCGTTTTCACATTCCGACTATTATTGGTTCCGGATTGTCTGCTCAAAATGCGGCAACGGGCGATGTGGATGGTATTTTTGGAGGCAGTGATTCTACTTATGTAAGAGATTTACAATGGAAATGCTTCACTCCTGTTTTAATGGTTATGAGTGGTTGGGCCAAAAAGAACAAGCAGCCTTATCTGCAGGGGGAAGTTAATTCTGCTACCAATAGGAAATACCTTCAATTAAAGATGCGCATGACTCCGTATATGTACACGCTTTGTGAAGAGGCCTATGAAACCGGTATCCCGGCATCAAGAGCTATGGTTCTTGAGTTTCCCGAGGATGAGGTTACTAAAGGTAAACAAACTCAATATCAGTTCATGAACGGTGAATCACTATTAGTGGCACCAGTTTATAAAAGTGAGTCCAAAAGAGACAGTATTTATCTGCCCAAAGGGACATGGTATGACTATTGGGATGGTAAGGCTTACACCGGCAACACCTGGGTGAACAATTATTCCGCGCCTTTAGAAAAACTGCCGCTATTTGTTAAACAAGGCGGAATTATACCAATGTATCCTCAAATGGATTACGATGGAGAGAAAAAAACTGACAGCTTAACGTTAGACATTTATCCGTTCCAAAAATCTAAATTTGATATGTATGAGGATGACGGACTAACCAGAGATCATAGAAAAGGTGCATTCGCAAAAACATTGATTGAAGTTGATGCCACTACTGGTATACAAATTACAATAAATGCTGCCAAAGGAGATTTTGAAGGTAAGAACAAGCAAAGAGTTTATTTGCTTGATGTACATAATCCAAAAGCACCTAAGAAAGTTAGTGTTAATGGCAAAAAGTTAAAAGCTTACAATAATTTGCAACAATTTGAGAAGGCCAGTACGGGGTATTTTTTCAATGCTAATGACAGATCTGGTACTGTTCATATCAAAACAAATTACTTAAGTACATCTGCTAATCAAACGATTGCGTTGAATTAATAGATTGTAGAAGCACAAAAAAGAGGCAACCACGTCCTGGCTGCCTCTTTTAAATATATGATAGATTTAATTATTTTCTGTTTCCGAAGTCACAAAACTGAACATCTTTCTTAGGTCTGAAAATCATATAAAGCCCTACACCTATTAAAACCAATGCAGTAGTATATTGTGAAATATCAAAGAATATCAGGTCCTTTAAAGTAAATACACCTCCAAGTATCACAAAAAATACCCACCCACCTGCTTTAAAGTTCTTCCTGTAGCCTATTAATAATCCAAAAGCCAAAAAGAATGTATGCCAGCTCAACACCCAGAATGGAATACTAAGGCCAATGTTTCTCAATAAGAAGATAGCGCCAATCACAAGTAAAAAAATACCCATTCCGAAATGGCGATTTGATCTGGTTTTGTTATCTAAAGTTTCCATAGCTTTTTTTTCTTCAAAACTACTTGCAAAAACAACGTTCATCAATGATAAGGGGGCTGTATTATAGAAAACTGTCGGTAAATAATCTTAAATGTCCGGTAAAACATCTATGGTTGTTCACTAAATGATCCCGGTTTATTAAGCAGTTCGAAATACTTATCCAGATTCGTGCCTAAAGACTCCTCGAACGAAGCCTTTAAATCTTCTGGTTGTGGATGTTTATTCTTCCATTTATCAAAATAATGCTTAAAGGCTATATCCATTTTATCTCTTCCAACAGAGTTTTCGAGGATATACAACCATAAAGCAGTTTTGATGTAAGATGTCATGCTGTAATCATCAGATGAAGTAAATTTATCTGAAGGTGTTTCAATAGCCGATTTCATTGGGATACTGGCCATTGCACCATAAGTACGATCTAGAAATTCCTTTTCAGGTAAAGCCTTAACATCTGCGGGAATAGCATCACCAAATATGGAGTTGGCTCTGTATTTTTCAGCCTCGTATCTGAATTGGAAATAAGTGTTTAGGCCCTCGTCCAACCATGTATGTTGTCTTTCATTACTACCAAGCATACTCATAAACCAATTGTGGCCAATCTCATGTGCAATAACACCGTCTAACGACTCCTTTTTAGCATCGGGACTCGTAATTAAAGTAATGGTAGGATATTCCATACCCCCGCTTGAGTTGTTTACCGGCCCCTCCACTACCTGTACAACCGGATACTCATATTCGCCAACCCAATTACTATATTTCCTTACGGCATCTTTTGTATAATCAATACTGTTACTCCATAGTGTTTCCTTTTTATTGTGGTAGTAGTTAAAAGCATCAATTACTTTACCTGATGCAAGTTTAACAGTATCGTATTGTATTACGAAATCCTTATCAGCAAACCAGGCGAAGTCTGGAACACTGTCGATTTTATAGGTCAGCTTCTTGGTAGCGTTTTTGTTAATAGGTTTGTAAACTACTGGGGGGGCAGTTCTATTGGCAACGTTTTTGGCCCCAATACTTTTATACAATGCGAGTTCATCTGAATTCTGTAATACTCCTGTTGCGCCTACAACATAGTCAGATGGTACAGTTATATTCACTTTAAACGTGGCATAGTCGCTGTAGAATTCACCCATATCAAGGTAAGGAAACTCGTGCCAGCCATTTTTATCAAACACGGCAGGCTTAGGGTACCATTGGCAAACCATAAACTCGCCATCAGCAAAACCGGATCTGGAAAAATAAGAAGGTAATTTTACTTTAAAATCAGTTGTAATTGTAACTGAATCACCAGGCTTTAAGGGCGATTTTAGTTTTAACTTAATTACATCGATATATTGAGGATTAGGATGGGCCTCGGTTTCCGCCGTTTTACCGTTTACTTTAAAATTCAGGCCTTCGATACTGCCATACGTGTATTTATCTAACTTTTTAACACGGGAAGTGTCATTCTTTATCTGCTGAAACAACGCCGTAGATTCCTGTTTATAGGCATTTGGCCAAATATGAAACCAGATAAAGTCAAGCTCAGATGGGGAATTGTTTTTATATACTATAGTTTCAAAGCCTTTTAAAGACTTATCTTGATCATTAAGAGCAACATCTATATTATAATTCACATGCTGTTGCCAATATTTTTCCTGTGCAAATGCTGTGGATGTAAAGCATAACAATAAAATTATCAGGTATTTTCTCATCTGTATGTAATCTCCTTTTTACTTAAGTTTTTAAATATAATACTCTATTTTAATTTAGCAAGTACGCACACTCATATCAAAAGTTGCTCCAATTTATTCTATTCTGCCAACCAAACACAAATTCTATAAAACTTAAAGTGATGGCTTTTGTTCTAAATAGTAATTACCAATATATATAAGGATATGAAAAATTATTTAACCATCGCCATTATAGCAATAGTGGCATTATTTACTTCTTGCTCTCCTACCGCAGAAGTTGAAGTAGCACAGGCAAAACTTGCAACAACAGCTGATGCCAAAGACATTGGATTGGCAAAATTCTATCAATTAAAAGACGGGAAGATGAGAATGGATTTGGAACTTAATTTTCCGGCAAGGGCCGACAGTACTGTAGCTGTTCATTTTCATGAGCATGGAGATTGTGGCGACATGGGAAATAATACGCATGGACACTGGAACCCTACAAACGAGGCACATGGTAAATGGGGATCTGCTGCATATCACTCTGGTGACATCGGGAATATTCAACTAGACAGCAAGGGTCACGGTTCAATTTCAGTTACTACTGACAGGTGGAGCATTGAAGAAAACGATATCAAAAACATCATTGACAGAGGGATAATAGTTCATGGAGGTACCGATGACTATACTACCCAACCTACAGGCAATTCCGGACCTAGAGTTGGATGTGGTGTAATTGTTAAACTTTAATTTTATTAAGGGATGAATTGAGCAGGAAGCAGTAAAAGGGCCTACTCATTCATCCTACTGATTGATACAAATTAAATCACCAAAATTTTACGCTAAAATGTTACAACCAAATGGGTTATGGATTGTTATAAGTGTATAAAAACTTATAAAACATGAAAAAATTATTGTTGCCCAGTGCAATAGGGATGGTTCTTCTATTTGCCATTTTGTTAAATGCTTGCAATAGTACGAAGATCATTTCATCCTGGGCTGATCCTCAGGGGACAATAGAAAAATCTAATAAAGTGCTGGTGATTGGATTAATGGGCGCGAAAGACAGAAGCCTTAAAGAAAATGTAGAGAACGTAACCGTACAGAATCTTAAGGCCCATGGCATTAATGCAGGCTCGGCACTGGCCGAGTATGGCCCAAAGGCTTTTGAGGGTCTAAGTGAATCTCAGGCGCTTAAGAAAATAAAAAACAAAGGGTATGATGGCACTTTTACAATTGCCTTATTAGATAAAACGAAAGAAAAGAATTACAACCCTGGTTCGGTAAGCATCTGGCCAAGAACCTATCGTTTCTGGGGCTACTATCATACGATGTATGCCAGGGTTTATGAACCCGGATATTATACGGTAACCAACAAGTTCATACTTGAAGCGAATTTCTATAGCTTGAATACCGATAAACTTATTTATTCCGTGCAGACTAAATCATCGGATCCTTCCAGTCCCCAGGCCCTTGCTACAGACTTCAATAAAAGATTATTCGATGATATGATTAGTAAAGGTGTAATTAAACAATAGGAGGATACAATGTATGAGAACATTTCCAGTTAGATTCAGGAAAGCGAGCATGGAACTGGATGTCCTTGTAACTTCATCCGATAACTGCCTGAGATTTAAAGTAGAATTGGTTACAGGCGAACCAGACCCTATTGTGCTCAGTCGGGCTAATGGAAAATGGACCATAGAGCATCCGGGATCAAGATGTTTCCCTCCTGAAGGATATGAAGATCTGGAAAAGGCTATTGATAACTACTTAGAGAAGAATCCGTAAAAATATTAAGCTTTAGCTGCAAACTCATCTGTGTACATTTTAAGGTTCTTTTTTAAGATTCCCCTTGCCATATGTATCCTTGTTTTTACTGTTCCTATTGGTACGTGCAGCATTTCAGAGATTTCATGATATTTAAAGCCTTCAAAATACTTAATGAACGGGGTTAAATATTCAGGTTGAAGTTTCTTCATTGCATTATGAATGTCTTCAAGCATAAATTTATTTTCCCCTGAATTCCCGGTAGCACTATTCTGTAATTGCGACACAGGGATTTCTTCGTGCGTAGTAATGAATGATCTGGTCTTAACTCCCCTTCTATAGCTATTGATAAAAGTGTTTTTCATGATGGTATATAACCATCCACGAAAATTTGTGCCATCCCTGAATTTTCTGGAATAGCGCATTGCCTTCAACAAAGTATCCTGAACCAGATCATTGGCATCCTCATAGTCCTGGGTAAACTTAAAGGCAAAAGTTTCTAGAGCGCTTTGATTTAGACTAAGCTGGTGGTTGAAATCAGTAGTGTTCATGGCTAGGAGGTTTAGGGAGTGACTACTTTTTAATTCATTTTGATCAATATTTCAATGGTAATGATATCTGTCAAAATACGTACCAAAACATAGATAACGTTCTGATAGCCAACATTCAAGTTCTCTCCTACTCCTGATCCAGGTATTCCATTCCCAGAGGCGTTATTGAGGCTGAATGCTGTACGCTATGTCTATTGATTGTTATAAACCCCAACTCTTCAAGTTCTTCATACTGTTCTTCCATTCCACCCAGTATTGAAGAACTTACTTGTTGGTCAATAATCTCTAATAATGATTTGATTTCCTCTTTTTCCATGGCATTAATACTTTAATAGATTTCTTTAAACGTCTACTTAAAGTTAATAAAAACCATTTGTTTTTTAACTATGAAAGATTATTGCTTTTATAATGAATGTCAGACAGGTTTCTTAAGGTTTCTGCAGCTGCTTCCGGTGTAATATCACGCTGAGGATTGCCAAGCATTTCGTATCCTACCATAAACTTTTTAATTGTTGCAGAGCGTAAGAGTGGTGGATAAAAGTGCATATGCCAATGCCACTCTGCGTGATCACCGTTGTTTACAGGCATTTGGTGCATACCAGCCGAGTAAGGGAAAGAAACCTGGAAAAGATTATCGTATCTTACTGTTATATTTTTGAGGGCCGAGGCAAGATCTTTTTGCTCTTTATCGGTGAACTCCAATATACTTCTTACATGTCTTTTACTGATAATCATGGTTTCGTAAGGCCATACTGCCCAGAAAGGCACCAGTACTACAAAACTATCGTTTTCAAATACTATTCTCTTTTGCTCTTTAAGCTCTACTTTAAGATAGTCTGTCAGTAAACTTCTGCCGTTTACCTGGAAATATTTTTTTTGATTTATTGTTTCTTTATGGATCTCAAGGGGGATGCTGTTCTGTGCCCAGATCTGACCATGGGGATGTGGATTACTGCATCCCATTAACTCACCTTTATTCTCGAATATCTGAATGTGCTTAATTGAAGGGTTTTCACTTAAAGTTTTAAACTCTTCTGCCCATAACTGGATAATCCCTTTAATTGCATTCAGATCAAGTTCTGCAAGTGTAAGATCGTGACGTGGAGAAAAAGCAATAACTCTACAAATTCCCGACTGGCTTTCAGCTTTAAGTAAACCGTCAATAGCAATTTCTCCTATAGGAGTATCCGGCAATAGCGCCGAATAATCGTTTGTAAAAGCAAAATTGGTAGTGTAATCCGGATTTCTACTTCCGTCTGCCCTTTCGTTACCGGCACACAGATAACAAGCAGGGTCGTGTTGAGGTCGGTTGTCGGCAGGCAGGGATTCTACCTTTCCCTGCCATGGACGTTTAGTTCTGTGTGGAGACACTAAAACCCACTCTCCGGTTAATATATTTTGCCGCGTGTGCGGGTGTTCATTCATATCAAAATTGGTATCCATCTTGTGTCTTATCTGTTTTATTCTATTTTACTTCTTCAATTTTTAATATTACACTCGCTCTTGATGAGTTCACATCCGGGTTAAATCCAACTTTCATCAGGAAATCTCCTGTGTAAGATTTGCCGCCTTTTATAGTTGAAGTAGTACCTGGATAAAGATTTATCTCTTCAATTTTGTATTTCTTGGCAGCATCTAATCCCTTTAATAGAATCGGCAGGCTACTGTTTACTCCATACCTGTAGTTTACAAGATAGTTAAAGATCACCCCGGAAGATTTGTTTTCGTCCATATACAGCATTGAAGCTACGCTAGATTCTTTTGGGTTAGATAAGCGGTATTGATTACCCTGCCAGATGATATGCTTTATTTCATTATAAGTTTTAATTGCATCCTGACAGTATTTAAGGTCATTCTCTTTTAAATGACTAACCACGATGTCAAATCCTAATTTACCCATCATGGCCACATCAGTACGGAACTTAATTGGTTGTTTACCCCAGTCGGTCACATGATTAGAACTTGCTATTGCAGGGTAGAAATAAGAATATTCCCACTGCATAAAAATACGTTCAAGTGGATCTGTATTGTCACTAGGCCAAAACTCTGTAAAATATTGCAATGCAGCATAATCTACCCTGCCGCCACCGCCAGAGCAAAGCATCATTGGAACTTTAGGATACTTAGCTCTTATTCTTTCTAATACTTTATATAATCCACGTACATATTCAATGTAAAAGTGCGATTGATTTTTAAGAGTAGCAGAGTGTGCATTGTAAATAACCGCATTACAATCCCATTTAATGTAGGCTAGATCCGGATTTTTAGTGAATAGATCATCAACCACACCATATACAAAGTCTTGAACTTTAGGATTAGTTAAATCAAGCACCAATTGGTTTCTAAAATAATACTCATCTCTCTTAGGTTGCTTGATTACCCAATCAGGATGTTTTTCATACAATTGACTTTTAGGATTCACCATTTCAGGTTCTATCCAGATACCAAATTTCACGCTGTTATTCTGAGCTTCCTTAACTAACGATGAGATTCCGTTAGGTAATTTCTCTTTGTTTTCTTCCCAGTCACCAAGACCTGCAACATCACCATTACGAGGGTATTTATTTGCAAACCATCCATCATCTAATAAAAATAAGTCTACACCTAGTTTCTTAGTATCCTTTAAAAGTCCTGCAAGTTTGCTTTCATTGAAATCAAAATAAGTTGCCTCCCAGTTGTTAAGCAGGGTTAATCTGGTACCCTTACCATCCAGAAGTTTGTAGTTTCTTGCCCAGCTTTGAAGATTTCTGCTCGCTACACCCTTACCTTGCGTAGACAAGGTATACAGAAATACAGGAGTAACAAATTCTTCATTTGGTTTAAGTGTATACGGAGAAGCGTAATTGTTTATACCTGATATAATGCGTAGGTTATCCTGATAATCAACTTCCAGATCAGTACGGAAGTTGCCGCTATATTCTAAAGCACCAAATAGCACTGTACCTTCATCTTCTGTTGCCGGCTTATTTAGAGATACCATAAATACAGATGGCTGAAAAAGATTAGCTCTCGTACCTAATTTAGTGTCAAGTGTCTTTATGCCATGGGTAAGTTTTGATTCTTCCGACTGCATCTCTTTGGCCCAGTCGCCATGGTATTGATTCAAATAATAACCTGCACTTTTTATGTGAAGATTAGCTGAGGCATACTTATGAAGTGTTACATTGCCTTTTTCATTGTGTTTAATGGACGACCATTGCTCTACAACATCTTCTTTATAGTATGTTTTATAATAAAGCGTAACTGTAAAATTATAGGCTGGATCTTTCAAAACTATGCTTAATAGTGAAACATCATCATTTACCTTCTTTAAATCATGACTAACATACTTTAAATCCAATGAGTTGTTGCCATCTGCATGTGTTACGGTTATAGCAGGCTCTAATAAGTTTCGTGAACCTGAAGCAGTATAGGCTGAATTAAGCATTCCAGTATAATCAGGAGTTTGCTTAAACACACCAGACACCTCACCATATTCACTGGTGTTAGATAATTTCTTTCCAAAATAAACTGTTCCCAGATCTTTATTCGTATCTGCCTGTAATATCAAAGCATTATTTTGCGTTTCTATTGGTATAATGGTTTGTGCAACTAGCTTACCGGTGTTTAGCATTATACTTGCAGAAAGCATAGCAAATGATGCATAGGCTGGAATTGAGTGTGTCTTAAATCTCATGTTAAAAAATATATTTGGTATTACGTTGTATAATTAAAATCTTGTTTAACCATATCTAAATGAAGCCTTGCTCCCAGATGTTCTGCATCAAGTTCAAGGGCTTTAAATAGTGCATCAGTGGCATTTTCAAATTTTGCAAGGCCAAGATAGCCTAAACCTTGCAAAAAATAGCAATGAACTTTATTTCTAATGTCAAGATCATCTTCAAATATTAATAAGTTTGGCAATGACACAGCAAAGTAATCAATCTTAACCTGATCATTAATGTGCTGGTTACCATAGCCTATTAGTTTATTAAATATCTGTTCAGCCTTCTCTACATTTCCAAGTTTCTTCCAGGCCAGTCCCTGATAAAATATTTTGTCAGGTTGCTGATCGTTGTAAAACATGGCTGCTGATGGTTCGTCAAGTCCCTTTGTTGCGATGTTAAAATATTTCTTTGAGTTCTCTTCGTCATTTAATCCTTTGTATGCACAACCCAGCCAGTAGAATATGTCATTCTCCTGAGCTCCATATAACTTTCCTTCACCCAGATTATGCGGATAAGTTTGTGCGTCATTTAGTAATGAGATGGCCTCTTGATACGATTCGTTCTGTATTTTTTCTTTGGCAAGCTCAATAAGGCTGCATACGTATTGACCTGAAGCTTTACCCTCTCCGCCCTCCCAGGGATGGAACTTGTGTTGCATCAGCAATTGAAGAGCTTTCTCGTTCTCGCCAAGGAAATTATATATTGATATCAAATCCAGATATACATCATCTCTTTTTAATGCGGTGTCCAAATTCTTTTCCAGAAAGCCTAAGCGTTCATTAGGACTTCTATTTAATCTCTTGTAGAGTTGATGCAGCTCCATACATAAACGATCATCCAGAGGATCCAATTCAAACGCCTTTTCGAAACAGGCTAAAGCCTTATCCTGATCATTTTGTTTATTGAAATAAGCAATACCAAGATTTCTTAACACAGTCGGAAAATCTCCATTTAATTTAGCTGAAGTCTCCCAGTAGGCAATTGCCTCATCATACTGTCGTTTGTCGTAGAATAAATTACCAAGATAGTAAGGCGCTTTTGAGTCATCAGGATTTAACTGCATGGCAGCTCTTAGAACTTTTATTTCCTGTAGCCTATTAGGAAAACATAAGTAAGAATCTGCTTCAGCGGCCGTTTGAAAATAATTACTTGCAAGCTCAGTCTGAGCCAGTTTATGGTGGAAATATCCCAGGTAATAATAAACTAATGGATTTGTCTCTTTTCCTTTGATGGCATATGTAAGTAAATCAATTGCTTCGGAAAATAGACCAGATTCTGCATAATCTATAGCATATTCAATAAAGTTCTGTTCATATCCCCGGGCTAGTGCAACTAGCTCCTTCAAATATTTTTCTTCATTTAACGCATCGTTCAATGATCTGTAAACACATACTTTCTCAAACAATGCGCCTAAATTAAATGCGTCTTTTTCCAGAGCCAGATCCGTAGTGCGAATTGATTGATCTGCCTGACGCAGCTTTCTGTAAGCCGCAGATTTTACAACATAAGCTTTACTATTATTGGCGTTGTTATCTATCGAGTGATTAATGTGGTCCAAAGAAAGTTCGTAATCTCCATTAATCATATCAATCTGTGCTACTGAGAAATAACCGCTATCTTTGTAAGCCTTATTCCATGTAGATTTGTAGAATACTTTATATGCTTCTTCCTGTTTATCTTGGAATTTAAGAGATAAGCCAAGGTTATAATATGCTTCACAATCATAAGGATTCGGATTCCTTTGGATACTGGTTTCTATAGATTTGCGAAAATAAGGCTCACTCTTTTCAAATTGTCCTCGTCTCAAATACCAAAGGCCTAATGCATTGTTATTTCTTATATCTCCTGGCTCTCTTTCCAGGGCCTTTTCATAGTACGGCACAGGACTATAAGTTGCGTGTCTATACTGTTCCAGATGCTGCCCTGTTAAAAATAATTGTTCATTACTTTTGATCTCTTCAGGAGATAACGCAGGTTTTGCTGGTTCAGGGATATCATTAATTCTATTCTTTGAAGGCTCATATCTCAATAGTTCGCGCCCTTTAGTACTATTAATAACAAGCAATAGCTCATTCTCATTAAAATCTGTTCCTACGGCTATCTCTTTAACATAAACCTCCTTAGGTGTAATACTTGCTAGCTCTTCAAAATAAGTTTTATTGCCATTGGTCAGCTTAATCGATAAGTTGTTTTGTACAGATGTTACATAAATTTTAAGTTCAACTTTTTTATCTATTTTACTAATAGCCAGTAGAATATCTTTGCTTGCATTCTTAACTACGCCCAATGATCGGTAAGGCATAAAATATTGTGTGAAAGACTTTTCCTCATTTGGCATCAACCAGGTGAAATCAGGCTGATTATCAGTAAACATACCCGTCATTAACTCAATATAAGGACCGTCTTCATCCGTCAGATTTCTATCCCAAGCCACACCAAAGTCGCTATGCCCCCAGGTCCATTGTTTTTTGCCCGGTGAAACATGATGATTCGCAACATGAAGTAAACCCGCCTCGGTATCATGTTCATATCCTCCTACAAAATCATAATCAGAATTGATGGCCATATAAGAGGTCGGAACTGGAATATTTTTATACATTGATATATCAGTTCCTGGTGAGTAATCAACTTTGTAATAGGTACCAGTAGCAATTGGGAAGGTAGAGACATCTCGTTTTCCATGATCAAAAACGGCATTTACATCAGGAGGAAAAACAGATTGGTAATGATCATTTACCTTTACAGCCGGATTTGCCCACCATAAAAAGGTTTGTGGTAGCTCTGATCTGTTTAACAGCTTAGCTTTAATTTCAATATATGCTTTATCTGGGTGAAGGGTAAAACCAGCCATTCCCTTGGTATGAAACATCTGCTCAACCTCATTAACCCAAACAGTTTTACTGCCATCACTATTTTCTTCGAGCTTATAATCGATAGCATTAAAGGTGGTTGGTCTGTGATGCTGAGGCCAGTTAAATTCTATACCTCCTGAAATCCAAGGGCCTGTTAAACCCACTAATGCAGGTTTAATTACCTGATTATAGTAAATAAAATGTCTTTTCTTTATCTTGTCATATGCCATCTGAATGCGTCCGCCTAATTCAGGCAGAATCATCATTTTGATATAGTCATTTTCCAGAAATAACCCTGTATATTGTTTGTCGATCTTTTCGTCCAGTATTTTCTCTACAACAGGATTAGGATAAACAACGCCGCTGCTTCCCTGATAAATCCTCTTTTCAAAGAACATAGGGTTTTTATTGGGCTTACCGATGCCATAGGTAGGTATGGTAATCTGCTCTTCCCAGACGTTTACGCTCATGCTTTTCATTATAATAATATTTTAAATGCTTTAGTTTTATTTGGGTTGTTTAGGCGCTCGTTAGTGTCTTACAAAATTATCTTCAAGTTCTTCCAGTGTTTGTCCTTTTGTTTCTTTAACCCTGCTTTTAATAAACAGAAAGCCTAAAAAGCATACCCCTGCATATAAATAAAAAGGCCCGAAGGTGCCTAGCTTTTTGGCTAGGATTGGAAAAGTGAAAACGAGGATAAAATAAGCACCCCATAAGGAAATAATTGCCACAGAAGATGCAGCTCCACGTATTTTATTAGGGAAAATTTCAGAGATCAGCACCCATGTTACCGGGGCTAATGAAATAGCATACATACTGATGGCAAGTAGTACAAAAATGGAAATCAGACCTGCAGGGAATTGGTTCTGCAGCAGAAACGCCAGCACAATGTACACTATCGACAATCCCAGTGAGCCGATAAGCATAAGTGGTTTTCTACCCAGCTTATCTACCTGCCACATGGCCAGTAGCGTAAAAATTAGGTTTACTGCTCCTATTGCTACTGTTTCAAACAGCTGCCTGTCCAGGTTTGCACCAACAGATTCAAATATCGTAGAGGTATAATTGAACACTACATTTATGCCACATAGTTGTTGAAAAACAGCCAGTATAATACCTACTATTACAGCCGGGCGTACACTCTTTTCAAACACCGCCTTGTAAGATTGTTTCTTAATCCCGACAAGTGATTTCTCTATATCGGCAAATGTTGAATTTACAAATGATTCGGAACCAAGTTTGAGTAATACCTCTTTTGCTTTTGCCTGCTGACCTGCTTTTACAAGCCATCTTGGGCTTTCTGGCAGCCATAAGACTCCTATTAAAAATATAAGTGAAGGAACTACTCCTAAACCAAACATCCAGCGCCATGCGTCAGACCCTGCATCGGCCAGGAAATAATTTACAAGATTAGTGATCAGGATTCCTATTACTACCGTTAACTGGTTAATGGCTACATTTCGGCCCCTTACCTTAGCTGGTGAAATTTCTGCGATATACATAGGGCACAACATAGACGCCATACCCACTCCTATTCCGGCCATAAAACGCATCACTACAAACAGTGTTAAAGTTGATGAAAAAGCGATGCCTATTGATGAGAGCGCAAAGATAAGTGCTGCTATCATAAGTCCCGGTTTACGCCCGTAACGATCGGCAATGTTTCCCGCAACCAGGCATCCGGCAATGCATCCTAGTGCCAGCGATCCGGTTAAAAAGCCTTCCCACCATGCATCCAACATGAATTGAGTTCTTAAAAAAGGCAATGCGCCTGATATTACAGCAAAGTCGAACCCAAAGAGGTAACCACCCAAGGCAGAAATAAAGGAGATTCCGATGATGTACTTATGATTAAAACTTATTTTCTCTATGCTCATTTAGGTTAATTATTTGGTAGGTTAAAATTGCTGGTTTTATTCTCTTGGTCAAATAGATTATTATTTCTTAAAGATGGACTTTTCTATCATTATTGCAGCACCTCCGCCCGAAGAAAGTTTAAGGTCTATCGTGGTGTTGCTGTTTACACTAATTGTTTTAAGTTCATACTGTGTAGCATTAACATTTGAATCTTTAGTGTCTGTATAAATTTGAGCGGTATAACTTACACCTGGTTTTAAAAAGCTGAAGTTTAGTTTAAGATTTCTTGGGGTCCAGTTGGTCATTGCACCTACATACCAGTTGTCTCCTTTTCTTTTAGCCATTACCGCATATTCTGCTAGTTTAGCATCTATTACCTTTGTTTCATCAGCAACTGTTGGCACGGCTGAAAGATATTTCATAATATCAGGAGCTTTTTCATATTCAGTTGGAGAATCAGCGAGCATCCCCAGTGGCTGATCATAGATAACATACATTGCAAGTTCATGGCAGCGGGTTCCCTGTCCTGATGGTAATCCTGGATCAATAGGTTTAAACTCTGCCTTAGTTTTATTCCGCATTGCACCTGGAGTGTAATCAAATGGACCGGCAAGCATCCTTACAAATGGAATGATCAAGTGATGATCTGGATCTATGGTATTGTCCCACTTGTCAGACTCTGCTCCTCTCACAGCCTCATAGTTAACAATATTTGGGTATGTTTTTTCCAAGCCCGTTGGCTTGCTGCATCCGTGAAAATCTATCATCAGCTTTCGTTTTGCCGCTTCTTTAGCAATGAGTTCGATCCATTGGATAGCCTCCTGATCATCACGATCAAAGAAATCGACTTTGATGCCGGCAGCGCCTATAGAATTCAGGAAATCCAGATTTTTATTGAGATCTTTTAACAAAGTAGAGGCAACGCACCATAAAAATACTCCGACTTTCTTTTCCCGGGCTCTTTTTATTACACCTTGAACATCTAATTTAGGATTAACCTTTGTAAGGTCATAGTTGTTAGACCACCCTGCATCTATCATCATGTATTCGAGTTTATTTGCAGCAGCAAAGTCAACATAATAATTATATAGATCGGTATTTCTGTTCGCCATTCCTGATGGAATGCTTGCACCAGGGAGCATAGCATCGTGCCACCATTCCCATGCAGCTTTTCCTGATTTGATCCAGCTGGTATCTTTAATTTCTGAAGGACGCGCAAGCTTGGTTACCAAATGATTATTCAGTAAGTCTTTGTCATTGTCGGTTGCGATAATCACCCGCCATGGAAAAGATCTGCTTCCATCGGTTTTAGCAAGATAATCACCCCTTTCTTTTACTACAGAAACAAAATCACCCCAACTACCCATTACGGTCTTCGTTGGGAATTTTGCCCAATCGCCGATATACTGATCTCCTTGTTTCTTAATATACATGCCCGGATAACCAAATAAATCAGACTCTGCAATAACTACTTTTATTCCATTACTTTTATCATCAAAAAGTGCTGGAGTTGTGGCACGTTTACCATTTGATATTTCCGCAATTGAGGGATATTTAATGTACGGTCCTTCCCAGCTGGTATAATTGTCAGTTTCCTGAAGTATCGCTGCTGGTTTTCCATTGATATTAAAATCGGCCTTTTCTGCTACTACCTGTATAGAGTCCTTAAAACTGGTAACAAAACGATAGGCAACCCCTTCATTATAAGCTCTGAAAATTAAGGAGTAGTTCTGATCAGAAAATAAAACGGATAACTCATTGAATTCTTTATTCTTTATAACCCTTATGTTATTCACTTGTGTAGTTTTGCCAAGCACTTTGTTTTGAAGCACCATTGCAATTGCTGAGGGAAGAATTACTGTTTTGTTTTTAAATGATATGGAATAAGTGATGCTATCACCCATACTCACTTTTACTTTTAGTGTATTATTTGGAGAGTTTAATTGGAACCTTTTGTCTTTGGCAATTAGTTCTGCTGACAAGCAAAAAATTAAGAGAAGGGTTGCCAGAACCGGGTTTAGTTTCATATGCTAAGTTTGTGTGCTGAATTTATAGGTTATACTTTCCTGATATAAATGATCAGGCTTAAGTATTGTTGAGGGAAAGCTTGGGTGATTTGGACTATCGGGATAAAATTGACATTCTAAGCAGATACCATCTAAGGGTTTGTATGGCTCACCTAAATGTCCATTACATCTGCTTTCAAGGTAGTCTCCGGTATAAAGCATGAGTCCGGGGTAACTGGTGTATACATCTAATACGCGTCCGGATTCCGGATCAACCAAAGTGGCAGCGGCACCGTTTTTATCTAATACATAACAGGTATTTATTCCCTTTAGATCGTTTAGCTCGCTACCGTTTGTTCTTACAAGCCTACCTGTTGGGATATAATCGGCCGCTGATTCCAGCATACTTTTCGCATTGATCTTAAGGCGGTGATTTAGGAAATTGCGATCTGCAATGGCCGACAAGTTAAAATAACAATGGTTTGTAACATTGACTATGGTTTTCCTGTCGGTTATTGCAGTATATGTTATTAAAAGCGCATTGTCACTTGTCCATTGATAACAGACTTCCAAAGTAAGATTACCAGGGAAACCTCCTTCTCCATCTTTACTTAATATCTTGAAAATTAATCTGTCATCATCTACAATATAATCAAAAACTTTACTATTAACACCAGCTGACGCGCTGTGATTAGAATTGCCGTTGCTATTTGCCTCGAGCTGATAATCAATGCCATCCAGATTAAAGCTTGCTCGTGCAATTCTATTGGCAAACCGCCCTACCGTTGAACCTACATAACAAATATCTTCCAGATAACCCTGCAACTCAGGAAACCCCAGGATAACATTGCCTAACCCATTGTTTTTATCTGGCACTACAATTGAAACAACTGTAGCACCATAATTTGTTAGTTCCACAAAGGCACCGGTTTTATTCTCTATTTTAAAGAGATAGATGTCTTTATTTTTAAAGTTACCCCAAGACTTCCGCGATATGCTGCTGCTCATTATCCTTAATTGTTTGAGTAGCCAGGGTTTTGATCTGATTCACTTATGTCGTCGTTCTGTTTGATCTCCTGCAATGGAATTGGATAGCGGTTATGATATTCCTGGATACTTCCAGATTCTTTGGTCCATTTATTTCTTTGTTTTGCAAGCTCAACCAGTTTACCTGTTCTGATTAGATCCATCCGTCTCCATCCTTCGAAACACAGCTCGCGCATCCTTTCGTCCATGATATTCGTTCTGAAGTCTTGTTGAGACATACCTGCATTCCATCTTTTATCTGCTGGCAAATTACCGTTCCAGGCCCTTGTTCTAATGGTGCTATTAATTAGATCCACAGCTTGCGAAGTGGCGCCTGTTTCATTTAATGTTTCAGCATAGCATAACAGAATGTCTGCATAACGCAGATAAAATATGTTTTTCCCTGATAGCCAGAAGCTAAGTGTGCCCTCTGTTCTCGGATCTTCAAATTTCTTAACGTGAGGATCAAGCTCATCACCTCCAAATGCTGGATTTAACGTTGGGACCTTACCTTTGTAGGTGAAATCATAGCGGATACTTTCGTTTTTTCTAACGTCCCCGTCTTCCCATACACCGCCATCTGCTGTAGTCTGATAACAGTATTTGGTAGGAACCATTAAGTCATAACCACCAAAATAGCAATACTGGTCTACTTCAGCTAATGAGCGCGAACCCATTTGCCATTGTGTTTGGTTGTTGTCTGGATAAACATTGTTGAACTTAAATTCATAAATGGATTCAGTAGTGTTCTGTTTGGTTGGATCCCATAGATCAGCATATTTAGGTACAAGACTATAACCTCCATTTTCTACAACCTGTTTAAACATATCTCTCGCCTTTGCATAATCTTTTGCTCCAGAGGCTTCAGGAGCATACAAATAAACTTTTCCAAGTAAAGCCTGGGCAGCCCCCTTAGTGGCCCTCCTCTTGTCGGTTTGGCTTACAGGCAAATATTTAACTGCATTCTCCAAATCGGCAATGATGAAATTGTAAACCATATTTAACGGTTGACGCTTGGTGCCATACTCCTTGAATTTAGCTTGATCGATAATGGGAATTTCACCCCAGTATTGAGTCATTTCAAATGTAAGCGCGGCCCTAATGAAGCTGGCCTCACCAAGGATAATATTTTTGCGTTCAGATTCCTCTGAATTTAAACCCAAAGCGTAGACTACTTTTGCCGCTGCAGATATAACTGGCCACCTGCTGTTCCATTGCTCTGCAAGTGCAGTGTTACTAGCGCTAAGGAAACCATTATATCTGTCGATACCAGCCTGACGATCGTCAGTCCGAACCTGATAAGCTCCTTGTTGTGCCTCATCAGTACCCATGGTAAAGATAAAGCCACCTCTGTCTTTTTTGGTGTTGCGCCAACTGGTATATAAACCTAAAACCAGCGGTTCGATATTGTCCAGACTTTTAAAAACCTCTTCTTCAGTTAAGGCGGTTTGCGGGTCCTCTGTGATGAATTTTTTGCAGGAACCACTAGTTAGCAATACAATAAATGCCAATACTATTAAACTATATTTCTTTTTCATCTTAGTAATATTAAAATCCAACATTTATACCCGCAACAAACATTTTAGATGTTGGGTATCCATCACCACCCTCAGGATCGTATCCTTTGTACTTTGTAATTGTAAAGAGGTTCCTTCCGGTTACATACACTCTCAGATTACTCATTTTTGCTTTCTTAACAAATCCTTCGGTGAAGTTATACGATAACGAAAGTGCCGCCATTCTTAAGAAAGAGGTATTTTGGATCGCGTAATCAGTTTCTCCGACACCATAACGTCCGCTGCCTGTGTAGGCTCTTGGAATGTTAGAATTCGTATTTTCAGGCGTCCAGCGATCAAGTACATCAGTAATGCCAGCATATTCCCCTGAACCATTCAACAAACCTTCGTACAAACCGCTAATCGCTTTGCCTCCGTAGTTGTAGTTAAATACTGCGTTTAATGAAAGGTTTTTGTAGGCAAAATTTGTAGAGAAACCGCCGTAGAATTTAGGATCCTTTTTCCCAACAACAATTCTATCAGCATCATCTATCTTATTATCTCCATTAACGTCAACCGGAATAATATCACCTGGATGAATTACGCGCCCCCCATAATCAATATCCTTAATGCGCTCAAGGTCTGATTGTTGGGCTATTTTTTCAAATTTATAGGTATAGATAGAATTTAGTGACTGATTTAAAAACAAGTTTCCTTCCCTCTGTATATCTACTCCGGTAAATCCTCCATAATTATATATCGCGTCAACACTTCCATATAACTTTGTGATCTTATTTTTATAAGAAGAAAGATTTACACCAAAATCCCATTTGAAATCCTCCTGGTCAATAATCTCGGCGTTAACGTTAAACTCTACTCCTTTGTTTAATAATGAGCCTACGTTATCGATTGTGTTTTTAAAACCTGAAGTGGTAGATAAAGTTCTTTCCATTAACAGATCATCATTATGAATTACAAAATAATCGGCACTAAATGACAATCTACTGTTCAATAAGGCTACATCTACCCCTAAATTCAGCTGCTTTTGCTTTTCCCATACCAGGTTTGGATTTCCTAAACGACCATCTGAAACATAGGTTACGGAATTATCTGAGAAAACAGGCCTGTACAACGAACGATAAGCGAAATTAGGGATGTTTTGATTACCTGCAATACCGTATCCTGCGCGTAGTTTTAGTGCATCGACATTTATGCCTTCAAAGAAACTTTCTTTAGATATATCCCATGCCAGGGCAAGTGAGGGAAACAGGCCCCATTTATTTCCGTTACCAAATCTAGACGAGCCATCGTACCTTCCAGTTAAGGTTGCGAAATACTTATTGTCATAATTGTAGTTAAATCTTGCCACATAGCTGATCAGTGAGTTGGTTACAAAATCAGAGCCCAGCTGAAATTGCTCTTTTAGGTAGGCACCGCCAAGGTATTTATAAGAGAAATCATCTGTCGCGAAGCCTGAAGCATCAATCTGATTGTAATTGTAGTTGTTCTGAGTTAAACCAAAACTTACTAAACCAGAGAAATTATGTTTTCCGTATGACTTATCGTAAGATACAGAATTATCCCATTGCCAGTTCATCCAGCTTTCTTTCTTTTGTGTTGCCCTTCCGTTATAAGAGTTTCGCAGCGACTGTCCTAAATCTTTTGGGATATAGTTAAAGTAATCTTGTGACCTCACATCGAATGATATGCCTGTACGAATATTTAAGCCAGGTATTGGTGTTGCTACTGCATAATTTGAAGTGAGCAAACGGTTTTGTTTTCCTTTACCATCGATAGTTAAACTTCTGATTGGGTTATAAAGATCTGTACTCTGAATTCCTTTCCAGCTTAAATAGGTTATTTTATCATCGATAGGCAATAGTGGATTCGCGTTAGCAGCTATTCCAAATACGCCGCCATCTATGTATGATTCTTCTGTTCTAGAAAAACCGGTATTGGTTCCAATTTTAAACCACGGCTTAATTTTCTGATCAAGATTGATCTGGCCACCATATCGTTTATAATTTGAAGTTTTCAATAAACCACCCTGGTCTGTGTAGTTAAAACTCACATACATGGAGCCATCTTCGCCTCCCTTCGAAAACGTGGCGGTATGGTTTTGCTGTATTCCTTTTTTGGTGATCTGATCAAGCCAGTTGTATGATTCACCACGATTATATACAGCCAGCTCATCTGCCCCAAATGCAATAGAGTTAGGGCCGAGCAGCGTATTGATATATGCCTGCCTGTCTGCAGTAGGATTACCATCCATATATTTGTTAGCGTAGGCATCCAGTCTCAGGTCGACTATTTGTTGCGCATTCAGATAAGATAAGTTTCTTGTGAACGATTGTACGCCCACCCACGCACTATATTCAATCTTTCCTTCTCCACTCTTACCTTTTTTGGTGGTAATCAATATCACCCCATTTGCACCCCTTGATCCATATAAAGCAGTCGCCGATGCATCTTTTAATACATCAATACTAGCGATGTCATCAGGGTTTATGGTATTGAAAGCTTGTTCTATTACCAAACCATCAACTACGTAAATAGGATCGGCACCAAATTTAATGGAGTTATTTCCCCTTACTTTTATAGACACACCACCACCTGGTCTCGGGTCATTACTTTGTACCAGCACACCGGCAATACGCCCTTGCATGGCCTGGTTAACATTAGTTACCGGTAACTCACTAATGGTTTTATCTGTTATTCCTGCAACAGATCCGGTAAGGTCCTTTTTCTTAATGGTTACACCAACTACGGTTACTTCCTCCAAATTATTATCCTCTGGGACAAGAGATACGTTCATTGTGGTCGAAGCAGGAAGTTCCTGAGTTACATAGCCCACAGAGGTAAAAACTATTGTTGAATTTGAAGTGGTATTTAGCGCAAACTTACCATCTTTATCGGTTGATATACCGGTGCCTGTGCCCTTGACCTTCACTGAAACACCTGGAATGGGTAATTTGTCGTCCTTTCCGGTTACCCGGCCTGCGACATTAATTGAATTCTGAGCGAAAACTGTAAAACTACACTGTAAAATGAGAAATATGAGCAAAGCATACCATCTTACAGTTCCTTTAATCGTAAAGAAAGACATAGTGAATAATATTTGGTTAATCCCGTTTAATATTTGTTAGGATAAACTTACGGGGAAATTAGAAGCCAGAAATGGACTAACTAAGACAAATAATGGACAATATTATCATAACTGAAGTGTTACAAAATGTAAAATAAGTAACATTTATTATACCTTAGCATTTAAAATATGACAGAGGAGAAAAAGAAAATTAAAGAAGGATTTTTGGGTCAAAAAATGATTGTCCTTACGCCCAATATTAGGAAAAGCATTAAGAACAATCCCCTAATCAATTCTTTTTACCTTACGGCAATCGGCTACTATCCACATGCCTTGGGACATGATCGTGAGCGAAAAACAGGTTCAGCCGAGTTCATTTTACTTTACTGTATAGATGGAGAAGGCTCTGTGGAATTGGACAATAAGGTTTATGTTTTAAAAGCAAACACATTTTTTATCATCCCTAAAAATATACCCCACAGGTATTTTAGCTCGTTAAAAAACCCTTGGAGTATATATTGGATGCATTTTAGTGGGGTCAATTCAAGGATGATTTATGAACGTTCTCTTGTTGAGGGGCAACATGAGGTTCATTCAATTCCCTTTGAGCAGGACAGAATAGATATTTTTAATCAAATATATACCATGCTTGAAGAGAGTTTTGGTACAAAAGAAATGGAGATCATGAACTTCAGACTACTCTATTTCGTAACCTCGCTAATTTATTATAAAGAAATAAACCCTTCTGTTTATAGTAAAGACGCGGTAAGCAGTTCAATTTCATTTATGAAAGACAATCTTGATAAGAAACTTACAGTAAATCAGCTTGCTGATCAACAAAAGATCTCTCTATCACACTACTTAAGGATATTTAAACAAAAAACTGGTATTTCACCCATAGCTTATTACAATCAGCTCAAAATACAGCATTCCTGTCAATATCTTTACTTTACTGACAAAAGCATTAAAGAGATTTGCGCTGTGTTGGGTATTGATGATCAATATTATTTTTCACGATTATTTAGCAAACTCATCGGTACTTCTCCCTCAGAATACAGGAAGAAACATAAAAAATAACTTTAGTTCTTCACCCTGTTCTTTTCACTTTCTGCTCCTGATTCACCATGTTTGGCTGGTGTACTGAAGGCTTTTCCAAAGCGGTAGTTAAAGGAAAGCACTGCAGTTCTTGAATCACCTTTGTTGGTCCAGTTAGCATCGGTTTGTGTAAGGTTATTAATAACTCCCCTATTAATTCTACTATAAAACAAATCATTGATGGCTAACTTCAAAGTTGTGCTAGGCGACAATTTCTTTTGAATGGCTGTACTGGCCTGCCATATACTTTTCAGTTCGAATTGAACATCTATAATCCGGTTCCTATAATTACCACTTAGTTCTGCGTCCCAATCTTTCCCTAAAGCAAATTTTGCATTTGCACTGGTAAAACAGAAAGTACCACTGGTATTAAGTTTTCCTGTATAAAAATCGCTTACTGTTTTGATGTTAGTCACCTCCGCATAAAAATCAAGACTAAGCCACCTTGCAGCATCAAATGTTCCGTTAAAAGAGATGCTTTTAACCTTTTTTTTCCCAATATTACCAGGTCTGCTGTAGTAAGTACCGTTTAATATCTCAATAGTTTCATTAACTTCATCCCTGGATTTTGAATAGCTTATGGTAGTGGTATACTTGTTTTTATAGGTATGGGACAATTCTATTGATTGGGTGTATGACGGTCTCAGAAATGGATTTCCAACATAAAAGGTGAATTTGTCTAATGGTGAGATAAAAGGATTTAAATCCTGGTAATATGGACGATCAATTCTCCTTCCATAATTAAGGCCTATTTGATTGTTAGCAGCTGTATCCAACTTATACAATACATATACAGTAGGAAAAAGCCCAGTATAATTTCTTTTAAATGCCGAATCAGGCTTCATTGCGTTACCTAGTTGATGACCATCGGAGAAAGTATTCTCGAGCCTTAACCCAAGTTGTACAGAGATTTTTTTCATTTCTCTGTTTAAATTCAGGTAGGCGGCGCTGATATGCTCTTTGTATATGAAATGATTGCTCTTGTCGAAATCCGGTTTAGTAATTTCATTTATGGTATAGGCATAATCTGCAGTATTATCGGTTTTGGTATAACTGGTCTTTAATCCAGTTGTCAGTTTCCATTCAAACTTTAATGGCAACGAATAATCAGTTTTCATAGAATAGATATCAATGTTTCCAGGAAGGTATCCCGTCAGGACATCTTCTGATTTTAGTGATCCGTTTGCAAAAAAACTTGAATTATAATAAGTTTGTTTGGTTTTGTTCCTGTAAGCCAGATAATCGGCATCGGCAGTAATACCATGTCCCTTTTTATCAAATTGATGTCGATAGTTTAAATTAATACCGCCATTACTAAAATCAATTATATCAATATTTTTAGCCTTAATAACGGAGTCGAGTTGTTGTACTGAATTCAGTAGATTACTAGAATTATTGTTTATCTGTGTAGATGCTCTCGACATTCCGCTAACAAGGATGCCCCAGGTCGTATTATCAGACTGATAATAATCAGCCCCCGCTTTCGTATTTAAAGAATTTCCATGTCTGTCAAAATAGCTGTTCTGGTTAAAATACGATTTTGGACTGTTGTCAGCATTTTTATAGGTGCGGTTGATATCAAGATCCGAAAAGCCGGTATTGTAGTTGTAACTGAAATTTACAAAGTAATTAAACTTATTGTTCCTTAGGTTGAAGTTCAGACTATTTAGGGTTTTTGTTTTTTGGCCTTGATTAAGGCTTAGGTTAAAGCCACCATTAAAGCCTTTAAGATTTCCCTTTTTGGTTTTTATATTAATTACCCCCGCGTTACCTGCTGCATCATACTTAGCAGGAGGATTTGTCATGATCTCTATCTGTTCTAATGACGAGGATGGTAGCGATTTCAAGTAGTTTTCCAGATCCGCGCCGGAAAGATATGTTGGTTTATCGTCGATGAGCAGCAATACCCCCTGCTTGCCTTTTAAAGTTATTGTGCCGTTCTGGTCAACCTGCACACCCGGAGATTTCTCCAGAACTTCTAATGCAGTAGAACCGGTATTGGATATCAGGGCATCTACGTTTACAATCACACGATCAATCTTACGTTCAATAAAAGATTTTTTACCTGTAATATTTACCTGATTAAGGCTATTACTGGAAGGAATAAGTTTAATATTAGGGATAAAAAAGCTAGGCTGTGCTGTATTTAAAGTGATCACCTCACTCTTATAGCTGGTATAACCCATTGCAGAAACTTTTATTTGATAGTCCCCTGCCTTCAACTGATTGAAACTGAATTTACCATCGCTTTCAGTAAAGGTAGATTTCAGTACAACTGAATCTTTAGCATTAAGCAAGGCAACTGTAGCCAGATCAAAGGTCTTATTTTCCGTATCCCTTATCTGTCCGGAAATACTTGCCTCAGTCTGTTGGGCAAAGGTAACAATTGGGACAATACAAATCCCTATGGCCAAAATAGCCAATATTTTTTTTGTCATCATCGAAGATTAATTTTTAAAATCCGGGCATAGTATGTCCCTTTCAGTGTTTAAAATGACGCTGGTTGTTGCAATAGTGTAAAGTAAGATTAAACTATTTTTAATCAGTGTTTACTGTTGTAGTAATTGTTCCTTTACGATTTTTGAGATACTTTTTCATATACTTCTGGTGAACCGCATCCGATTGTTTCCTGCCGTTAATGATCAGTTCATCGGCGTCCAGCTTGTATTTAAAGTTATTTGTTTGTTGTAATAAGCCATCGTTTTGCAGTTCCTTAGTCATATCTTTTGGTTCTGCCCGATCCTGAATCACTACTCCGTCACCGATTCTAACTTTCGGAGCTACCGGCTTGGCAGGAATATATGGTTTTCTATATACAGGAGCTATCGGGGCTACCGGCACTGGGGGAACCGGATAATGTTCCGGATCGGCGACGTATTTTGCCGCCTCATCAGCATATTTTGCAGCATCCTTTTTATACTGCTGACTTGCAGCAGCGTATTTTGCAGCCTCTTTTTCATACCTGGCAGTATCATAAATTTTGTTACTTAGGTCCTTCTGGCTTGCTATTTCATGTGCTGCTTTTGCCTTTTCGGCTTCCTCTCTTTTTTGTTCGGCAATAACCCTCGTCTTTTCTCTTGTCTGTTCGGCAGTTTTGGCATAATTAGCCTTTCTGTGTTTAACTGCCGGAGTCTTTTTAGCGAGACGCTTCGTTGTATTATGCTTTATAGTTGTATCCTGATATGGCTTTATATTAACCACTTCACTAACCGGATGTTTATCGGACACAACAGCGTTTTTACTTGTGGTAAAAGCTGCTGTAAAAATCAACGTTGATATCAAGGTAGCGGTCAGAATAATTTTCTCCATTTTGTTTAGCGAAGAACTTTTGTTGAATACCATCCTGCTCACGCGCTCCAAAAGTTGATTCTTTCTGCCGGTAAGCGCCATAACATATTGGTTTGATTGAAATTCCTGACAAGAAACAAGCGCTTGAATATAGTCTTGCTTATTCAAAGTACAAGTTAACGCAAGATCATCGCAGCAGTTTTCTCTTTCTTCTTTGATCAATTTAGACAACCACAATACAGCAGGATTAAAAAAGAATATGATCTCAATCAAGCTTTGAAGTATGTTTACCAGGTAATCACTACGCTTAATATGTGCAAGTTCATGACTGATTATCGCTTCAACTTCGGCAGCAGACAATCCATTTAACAAACCAAGTGGAATCAATATCACAGGCTTCAGGTGTCCTGCAACAACGGGTACTTTCGTAAGCCCAGATTGTAGAATCTGAATATTTTTGGGGATCTTCAATTTAATTGAAAGTTCGGTTACCTTATTTTCCCAGAAATCACCCGCTGAATAGATTTGGGTATTCTTTAGATAGTAAATTGCATGCATTCCCATCATGAGCTGTATGCATTTAATGCAAATGATCAAAAACCAAATCATTACGATTTGAACGGAATAAGATGTCCATATATTCATCAAATACCCCATTCCATCAATAAATCCAGAACTGCCCTGAGTTAAAGACTGAGAATTGACTGCAGTGGCGGCTTCTTTGCTTATTTGGGGCGAGAAAAGTGTCGCTCCCCCTGACTTACTCAAACTTTGATGGATACTCCCTGAGTTTAAGGTATCATAAAACACCAGGCTCATGATGATCACAAACAAAAACAAAACAGCAGTAAGTAAATTATACCTTATTGCAGCACTGCTTTTTTTTGTAGTAACTATAATCAGACTTGTTAATAAAGCAAGGATCATCCCTATCCATAATGAATGGAAAAAAGTGATACATAAAGCATATTGAAATTCCATAATTGTGGTTCTTAAATTATTCGAATTTTTATTATTTATCTAGTTTCTTTAACATCTGTTTAATAGCATCAAGATCTTCTTTGGAAGTCTTTTCATTTCCTAATAATTGCATGACTAGTTTTGAAGCAGATCCTTTATATAAGGTATTTACGAAACGATTCAAGAGTTGATCCTTAGTTTTATTTTCGGCTTCTACGGGAATGTATATATGCTTCATCTGGCGCTCATCGCGTTTAAGAATCCCTTTATCTGCCATGATTTGCATTTGCTTAAGTGTAGAGGTGTAATTTACATCTCTTTGCTCATTCAGTGTGTCATTAACAAAGCGCACTGTAGAAGGGCCAAATTCCCATAAAACCTGTAAAATTTCAAGCTCCGCTCTTGTAGGCTCAGGAATAGCATCAATAGGTTTATTCTGTTTCATAATATAAAGGTAGGATAACTTTCGTACGAAACAAACAATATGTGAAATATTTTTTTTAAGCTTTCTTTTTAATATCGCTTATGATCTTAACAGCATGGTCTCTTGAGTTTTCTATAAACCATAAATGGGTATCCATACCTCCACAAACAACACCTGCCAAATAAATACCCTTTTCATTGGTCTCCATTGTTTGTGAATTGTGTTCCGGCAGGCACTTATCGTCTTCACTAAGCTTAACACCAAATTTTCTTAGCAGCTCAAAATTGGGTTGATAACCGGTTAAGGCCAGCACAAAATCATTTGGTATGGTAATTATTCCCTCTGGTGTTCGAATATCAGCGGTCTCATTTGCTATGCTAACCAATTCAGAATGGAAATAAGCTTTAATGTTTCCTTCCTCAATGCGATTCATAACATCCGGTCTAACCCAGTATTTAACCCGCTTACTTATCGATTCGTCTCGGACTACCATGGTTACATTGGCGCCCTTTCTATAGGTTTCCAAGGCAGCATCTACCGATGAATTACTGGCCCCAATTACAATAACATTTTGCATTGCATAATAATGCGGGTCTTTATAATAGTGCGCTACTTTGGGAAGATCTTCGCCGGGTATATCTATTTTGTTCGGGAGATCATAAAATCCGGTAGAGATGATAATATTTCTGGTAAGATAGCTTGATTTTGAAGTGGTTACTATAAAGCCAACATCTTGCTTCGCAACATCGTCAACAGATTCAAAAAGCTTTGTATTTAATTCAAATTTAAGTGCTACCCTGCGGTAATACTCTAATGCTTCGGACCTGGTAGGTTTAGGATTATTTGAAACAAAAGGAACTCCCCCTATTTCCAGTTTCTCTGATGTGGAGAAGAAAGTCATATTCTGAGGATAATTATATAATGAATTCACCAGACATCCTTTTTCGATGATCACATACGATAAGCCTGCTTTTTTTGCTTCAATACCGCAGGCAATACCAATTGGCCCTGCTCCTATAATAAGTATATCTGTAACTTCCATTTTATTATTAACTCATTGAAGGAAAAGATATTCCCTTAATTTTCCTAAATAACTCAACAGCATAGATATCTGTCATTCCTGAAACAAAATCCAATACGCTTTGGATTTTAGAATAAACATCATTCTTCTCTGTTAAAAATTGCTTCGGTATCAATTCAACCAGTTTCTTATGGTATTTTGATTCGTTTTGCAGGTAGGCTGGAATAAACTCTTCTAAAAGCCCGCCCATTACCTGATAACCTGCTACTTCGATCTGTACAACAGAAGAATAGTTATAAATTTTTTTAACTGAAATCTTTTCTATTTCTTTCATTACGGATAAGAATGGCGCTTCAATAGCATCCATCAAACTTATATTGAAGTCACCGTTTAATATCGATTCCTGTTCCTGATAAAATACATTTGAACATTGCCATATCAATGTGCTTATCGATTTTGCCCTCATGAGCGTGATTTTGGCATCATCATCTTCCATTTCAGCTAGCCTTGACGGCATTTTAACATCATTGCACAAAGGCAAAAGTAAAGTTTCAACTTCCTTGTACGAAAGGATTTTTAAACGATGTGCATCCTCCAGATCAATAATATTATAACAAATGTCATCTGCTGCTTCTACTAAATACACAAGTGGGTGTCGCTTATAAATTAAAGGCGATTCCTGAACCTTAATAAGATCCATCTCTGCAGCAATCTTTTCAAATCCGCTTTGCTCTGACTGGAAGAAACCGTATTTTTTAGTATAAATATTCTTTTTATTATGGCCTGCTACAGATGCACATGGATATTTAGCTATCGCAGCAAGTGTAGAGTAAGTTAATGCAAATCCTCCTGTTCCTTTTCCTGCAAATGGGTGGGTTAATATTCTTAATGCATTGGCATTTCCCTCAAAATGGATCAAATCTTCCCACTGTGCCTCATTTACCTGTTCCTGATATATCTTCCCATCACCACTGTTAAAATAGTGCGATATGGCTGATTCACCAGAATGACCAAAGGCCGGATTACCCAGATCATGAGCCAAGCAAGCAGATGCAATAATGTTTCCTATTTCACATAGCAGCGGACAGGTTTCATCTATATTGGCATCTGAGTCTTTTATCCTGTTGTAAAAGATCGTACCCAATGATCGCCCAACACTCGCAACTTCCAGGCTGTGTGTAAGTCGGTTATGAACAAACACACTGCCTGGTAAAGGAAATACCTGGGTTTTGTTTTGTAATCTTCTAAAAGGTGATGAAAATATGATCCTGTCATAATCTCTTTGAAACTCGGAACGAGCTTCTTTTTGATTTCCAGTAAACCTATCTTCATTTCCCCATCGTTTTGATGACAATAACTTTTCCCAATTCATAGCTTAAAAATAAGCACGAAGTTAAGGTATTAAATCAGTTTTCCATGAGCCATCTATCAACCTCAAAATACTCAGTGGGTTACTGTTTTGTAATGCTGCAGGAAGTAATTCATCTGGAATATCCTGATAAGACACCGGTCTTAAAAAACGATAAATTGCTGCAGTACCCACAGATGTTGATCTTCCATCGGTGGTTGACGGGAATGGTCCACCATGTTGCATTGAATGACAAACTTCTACACCTGTAGGAAAACCGTTATAGATCACACGACCCGCTTTTTGGGTGATTATATCAATTACAGGAATCAAATTACCTTTATCTTCAGGTTCGGCATGAACAGTAGCCGTAAGCTGCCCTTCCAATTGATTTAAAACCAGATGAAGCTGGGCTGTATCTTTTATCAATACAAAAAGTGTTACCGGACCAAAAACCTCCTCGTTTAACTGTTTATTCGAAAGGAAATCATCTGCTGAAACCGTAAAAGCAATTGATCTGGCCTCATTTCTCTCGTCATTTGCTAATTTTGTTCCCTCAGCCAAAACATTAACTCCGTTAACCGTTTTAGTCGTTTCGATACCTTTACTGTATGATTGGCAGATATTCTTGTTCAACATTGTTGCAGGTTCAGTTGCTCCCAGATGTTTCACAAAGTGATTTAGAAAATATTTACTCGCTTCGCTTTCTATTAGTAATACCAATCCAGGATTAGTACAAAATTGGCCTGCCCCCATAGTTACTGAGCCGGCCAATCCTTTAGCAATTGCTTCTCCTTTTACTTTTAATGCTTCTTCCATCAAAATAACCGGATTTATAGCACTCATTTCTGCATATACAGGAATGGGTTCTGGTCTTTTCGCAGCCGCATTAAAAAGAGTCATGCCTACTTTTCTTGATCCTGTAAAACCCACTGCCTTTATAGCAGGGTGCTGTACGAGTCTTACCGACTGATCGTTTGTAAGGTTTAAGGCTGAAAATACACCCTCAGGCATGCCTGTTCTTTTAGCTGCCTGAATAATTGCAGAAGATATCAATTCGCTGGTGCCAGGATGAGATGGATGTGTTTTAACAATTACAGGACAGCCTGCAGCAAGTGCCGAAGCAGTATCGCCTCCTGCTGTAGAGAAAGCCAATGGGAAATTACTGGCACCATAAACTGCAACAGGGCCAATTGGAATAAGCATTCTTCTGATGTCAGATTTTGGTAATGGTACTCTTTCAGGTTGTGCAGTATCTATTCTTGCATCCACATACCAGCCGTCACGTAGTAACTGGGCAAACATTTTTAACTGACCAAAGGTACGGCCTCTTTCGCCTGTTATTCGTCCAATGGGCAAACCTGATTCTGTAACAGCTCTTTCTATCAATGTTTCTTCCAGCGCCATTATTTCTTCTGCAATTGCTTCTAAAAACTCAGCACGCTTAATTGTTGAAATATTTTTATAGCTAACAAAAGCATCCTGTGCTAATGATAATGCCCGTTCAAGTTCTTTCTCTGTTGCGTAAGTAAACTTTTCTGATATTAAAACATTCCCAGTGGGATTGAAAGCCTGAAAGCTATCGGTTCCATTGCCACTACGAATATTTCCAATAAAATTCTCACCTGTTATAGACACCATATTTAGTAAAATTTAAAGCTATTTTTTATACACGAATAGCTATGTGATTTGTTAATGTTCCAATATTATCAATACTTATGCTAACCTCGTCCTTTTCATTCAAAGTAAAGTCATTAGGAGGTACAATACAAGTTCCGGTCATTAAAAAACATCCGTTTTTAAAGTCGCACTCAGCATACAAATAGATTACTAACTCATTCAGAGAGCGTTTCATTCTGCTAATAGAAACCGAATCGCGAAAAACCTCCTTACTGTTTCGGTTGATAACCATCTCTATCATTGTTTTATCGGATATCGGCTTTTCAGGTATATATAAACACGGTCCAAGAGCAGCACTTCTTTCATAAATCTTTGCCTGCGGCAGATACAACGTGTTTTCTCCTTCAATGCTTCTGGAACTCATGTCGTTTCCTATAGTATAAGCCTGTATGTTTCCGGAAGCGTTGATAAACAAAGTCAATTCAGGTTCCGGCACGTTCCAGGTCGAATCTTTTCTAATGTTTACGTGTTGTTTATGTCCAGCTACACGATGAGGTAATGATTTAAAGAATAATTCAGGACGATCTGCATCATAAACTTTATCATACATGCTTGCCCCACCGGAATCTTTAGATTCCTCTTTTCTGGCATCGCGACTGCGCAGATAGGTTACTCCTGCTGCCCAAACTTCCTGCTGTCCAATTGGTGCCTCAACATCGTTTTCTAATATTGCTAATGCTTTATTTTCCTGCAAAGATTCAGGACTCTCACTAAGTACATGAACTAAATATTTGTAGAGGTTGTCATTATTAATCAATGTATCCCAATCAGTATTAAGTAAATAATATCCCGCATCACTATGCAAAATAGCACCTTGTTTAGTTTTATATAATTTCATAATGTATTTATTCGTTTTAATTTGAAATTGTCTGTTTATAAGGATATCCCTCTTTTCCAGGGAATAAAGTCGTTATGTCCCAATGCTTCAGCCTTGGCTTTAATCGACCCGCTGGCTATTTCTATGATGTAATCGAGAATACGTTCTCCTACCTGTTTAATTGTTTCTTCGCCAGTTATTATTGTACCTGCATCAATATCAATGATGTCATTCATCTTTTTATATAGCGTTGTATTCGTTGAGATTTTTACTACAGGTGCAATAGGATTGCCCGTTGGGGTACCCAATCCGGTTGTGAAAAATACAAGTGTAGCTCCTGCTCCAACCTCTGCCGTTGTTGATTCTATATCGCTACCAGGTGTACATAGCAATGTCAATCCTGGTTTGGAAACTTGTTCTGGATAATCTAGAACATCAATAACCGGCGACGTACCTGCTTTCTTTGCTGCACCGGCAGATTTAATGGCGTCAGTAATTAAACCATCACGTATATTGCCTGCCGACGGATTAGAATCAAAACCTGAACCTACAGCTTTAGCTCTTTCATGGTAAGCTGTCATTAAGGTCATGAACTTCTGGGCGACAGTCTCATCTAAGCAACGATCGCTAAGTTCCTGCTCTACACCACAAAGCTCTGGAAATTCCGAAAGTATTACCGATGATCCCAAAGCAACCAATAGATCTGAAGTATACCCCAAAGCCGGGTTAGCTGAAATTCCAGAAAAACCATCTGACCCCCCGCACTCCAGTCCAATACAAAGTTTGCTTAAAGGGGCGGGTTGGCGCTTAAGTTCATTGGCTTGCATCAAGCCTGCAAAGGTTTGTTTTATAGCCAATTTCATTAATTCAGATTCAGTTCCTACCTGTTGCTGCTCAAAGCAATATAAAGGTTTCGAGAACTGAGGATCTCGTTTTGCAATTTGCTCTTTTAAAAGCGGTATTTGTGCATTCTGACAACCAAGACTTAGCACAGTAGCTCCTGCAACATTGGGGTGCGTTATATATCCTGCAAGTAAGCCACAAAGATTTATGGCATCGTCTTTTGTACCACCACATCCTAATGAGTGTGTTAAGAACTTAACCCCATCAACATTCGGAAACACCCTGTTTTCTGCCACTACATCACTATCTAAAGTACCTATGTCTATGCTCAATATATCCTCAACAGCTATACCGGCTCTGTGCATCTTAACCAATTGCTGTACCTGATTGTAATAGGATGAATCATTGTCATGATATCCCAATCCTTTCATAAAGGCATCCTGAATAACCTGTACATTCTTGTTTTCACAAAATACCAAAGGGATGATCAGCCAGTAATTGGCCACGCCAACTGTGCCATTATCTCTATGATATCCCATAAAAGTCTTATCGCTCCATGAGGATATTTCTGGCAATTCCCAGCTGGTTTTTCTTTCCTTAAGTTTATAGTTATTAGCCGCATGACTAACATTGCCTGTAGTAATTACTTCGCCTTTTTTAATTGCTGTAGTTGCCTTGCCTACAAGCACCCCGTACATCACAATATCATCTCCTGGCAGTAGGTCAATAGTCGCAAATTTATGCTTTGCCTTAACATCTGTAACCAAATCATAAGTTCCCTCATCACTATTTATGGCATCACCTGCTTTTAAATCCGATAATGCTACCTCTATATTATCTGTGCGATTTATTTTAAGTGTTTTTGACTTCATTAATCAAGTATTTATTTTTCTAGTATTCGTTTCATAGTCTGATCTATCCATTCTTCTTTCTTAGGGAAATCAGCATAAGTTTTTATTTCAGATAGCATGGGATCGTCCTGCTTAATACCAGCCGACTGCAAAATGGCATAGTCCTGAAGAGATTCTGCAAATATTTCCCATCTTATTGAATCGTATGGCCCATCTGGTCCCGGATAAACTACAAAGGGATCTCCAGCTGCAATTCCAGGATAAGCACTTCCTGATGCATTGGTAAAGGGATCAATAGGTTCTTCCTTTTCCACTACATTCCAATAGTTGTATCCCCAGTGTAAAAAGCCCTGAGCTTTCAAATGATAAAATAAAAAACCCGACATTCTGATTTTAGCAAGTGGGGTGTCGTAGAACCGATTAAGCCACTGATCTCTGGGTCCTGTGCAGTAATACACCCAATGAGGAATATTCTCTTTAAGGTAATCGCCGGCCGAGCTAATGATTGGAATCGGTATATCAGTTAATTTCTCTCTTCCGTACCTCACATCACTTAATGCATCCATTACCTTCATCCAGGGAGCCAGTTCCTGTAGTATTTTTCTAGCCCTCTTGTAGTTTTGTATATGCTCAGATCCAGGCTCATCCGATAAATGAAAATAGGAATCGTCTAATACGTTTTCCTTCTTAAGGAAGCGATGAAACTCTGGCAGATATTGTTTTAGAAAATTTAGGTAAACCGGAGAAGTTGCAGAAAGATTCTCATCCCAAAGCAGTTCATATTTATCACCTTTTTGCGTATAAACATGCATTGCATTTTCAACACCCCAGTAAAGAAAAAGATGACCCCATTCAAATTTTTTGTAGCCCAATTCCTTAGTCATATCAACGAACCGCTTTATACGAGACCAATCAAAACTATATTTACCAGGACTGGTTTCATTGATGATCAGCATCTGACAAGGCTTTTTAAATACAGTTTTAAGCTCAAACAAATTTTGAATAAAGGCTACATCATTTCCATGATCAATTAAATTCTTCATCTGTGCCTTAGTGAGCTGCCACCATTTTTCATCATACATTTCAGTCTTATACTGAGCCCAGGTAGCTTCGCCTCTCCACCAATGGGTTACATGAAAATTTTTACGAGGCTGAACAATAAGCTTGCTAATATTTAAATCAACCAAAAGCGTTTTCTCCATGTTAACTTTTCCCTCATTCCAGCTTACTTTTACTTTGCATTGGTGAATACCCGGTTCTATATTTTCTGGAATCCTTAATGTAACCCAAAAAGAGCGGCTTGCATATGGATTAGCATCTACACGGGTAAGCGGGTAAAGTGGATCTGGTAACATTCCCGGTAAGAAACCAATGCCATCAAGCTCTTCCTCACGTACATCGGTATTAAAGTTTTGAAAAGGAACCAGGCCTACATAACGAACTTCATGCTTAACTGCTCCGGTTTCAACATCACAGGCAATCTCTACCCTGTCTTTCATATTGCTATGAAATCCAACCTGAAAGGATACCCTACTGTTTCTAGCTACAATTAAGGTGAGATGATCAGTGGCCTTACCTGGTGATTGAGGAAAAATCCGTTTCAACGAGCTTTCCAGCCAAACGTCCATGTTTTTATCTTTACTTATTGCATCCTTATAGAAAAGCATGCTTAGTATAATAAATACAAATGCTATTTTTTCAAGTCTTTTCATTTTTTTTAATCCTTTCTAACAGCAACCCTCTGGGCCACAATAACCGTCTGACAACACTGGATTTAACCCTTTTTCCAGCTCTTCATCGCTGGCATACCGAACCTTGTCAACAACAACCCAGATATGAAACTCATCATCTAAATCCTGATATCCTGTTTCCTTTGACAAAAAAATCTGTTTTTCTTCTCCTTCATTTAAACCTTTGAGTTCTGCTTCCAGGGAAGGGAAAATGGTTCCATGACCATGTAAATAGTTGATTGGCAACCCATCCAGAATATCTTCAAGCACCTCCCCTCTACTATTTTCCATCTTATATCTAATAGATACCACAGTTTTATCCTCAATTTTCATAAGCGCTAATTCTTGATTTTTCAACTTCAGTATGCGTCTGTGGAACAAAGGTTTCAGCTAATAAAAATTTGCCGACTAAAACAGCCATGATAGCACCAAAAATCGTTGCACTCAAATACACCCATAAATGTTCCGTATGACCAGAAATAACTGCCGGGGCTAATGATCTCGCCGGGTTCATTGATGCTCCGCAAATTGGCCCCGCAAACATCGCTTCCAAACCAACTACACCTCCAATTACTATCCCGGCAAGGCTCCCCTCTTTTTTACTTTTTCTTCCTACGCTAATGATTACAAGCATTAAAAAAAATGTTAGGAAAAACTCAAGTATGAAAGATTGAAAAGCGGAACCTGCAGGTAATGTTGATCCTAGTGTATCATTAGCTGGAAACAGGGCCTGCAACGTGCAACTTGCTGCGATCGCTCCTGCCAGCTGACTCAAAACAAAAGGTACCAAATCTTTTAGCGGATGCTTTCCTGATATGGTAAGGGCAATGCTCACCGCCGGATTCATGTGCGCACCCGAAATATTTCCAAAAGCGTAAATCATACTCATCACAACCAAACCAAAGGTGATTGCTATACCCATATGCGTTACCACTCCACCCGATTCCTGGTTAATGATAATCGCCCCTGTACCACAGAAAACCATTATAAATGTGCTTATAAATTCAGCAGTATATTTTCTTACTTGATTCTGCATTTTATTCTTTTGATAGATCTAATCAATAATCCTATGTGTTGGTTTTGGGTAGCCCGGTTTAAATGAGGAAATACCTTTCGTAATAAATTTATGCCCTGAGCTTGCTTCAATTTTGCCGATCATATCGAACACCAAAGCTTCAAGATGTTCCGGTTCAGTTTGCACTCTTGCATTGATCAGTATATCTACCTTTGAAGAAGACGATTTTGTAACCTCAGTTATTGCGTTTTGACTTCCCGCTGTAAAGCTTATCTTCTTTTGTTGCACTCCATCGTCAACGAAGAATTTTAAATGGCCTATTGGCAATTTCTGTTCGGTTATTTCCCAATGAATTTCCTTTGCAAGTGCAACTCCTGCCTCAAACACATTACTTTCATCAGCAAACAATTCCAATTCAATATCAAGCCAGGCAAGTTCTGCTTCTCCTGCACCATAAATATCATAGTCAATTTCCAAAGAGTTTCTGGTGGCTGCTTTAAAATTTTCCAGTGTAATTAACCACTGGTCTATGCTTTCTATATCAAGCGAATTTTGAAACAAAATTGTTTTTTCAGGAAACTTACTATTTACCAAACGTTCCATCTTGTTTAACTCATCGTTAGTCAGAGAATCAATCTTATTGACAATAAGGATATCTGCCTCTTCAATTTGTTTCTTATAAATATAAGTCACACTATCCACAAATAACGGTGCAGCCTGGAGCATCGTCGGTAACACATTTGCATCAACAAAAACAGAGATTACGGTTCCTATATCCTTGCGAAATTTTTGCAGTGGTTTTACCACTGTGGCAATCATATCTGTACAGGATCCTACTGATTCCGCAAATACAATTTCAGCGTGATGGGTTTCTTTTAGTATTTCAATCAAACTGTCTACTTTATCATAATTACAACAAAAACAACCATCGGTCACTTCCATTACTGGAATATTTGCATTACGGATGAATCTGGTATCTACCAACTGAACCCCTTGGTCGTTAGTAATTACACCAACGTTCACATTCTCTTTCATTAATTGAGCGCATGCATTTCGAATAGCCGTTGTTTTACCGCTACCCAGGAAACCGCCGATCAGATATAATTTCATCGTTTCTATTTTAATTTATATACTTTACAACTACGACAATCGTGTTTCTTTACCTGCTATCAGTACTTTTTTAACTGGTATTTTACCGTAAGCAATGTTAAGTGATGCTTTATTATCTTTAAAACTTACTGTACCGAAACCTGAATTTGTCGATAGGAAGCTGGTAAAATCTCCTACTTTGGAATCTACATGTAAGGTCTTGTCTACGGCATCATAGCGTACTCCGGTAAGCCCTTGTATCATTCCGTAGCTAGACATTGCCCTGGCATACCAGTGCCCACATTCATATTCATTAAAAGGATTACGCACTCGGCCATCATATCGGTCGCGACAAGCCTTTACAATATCCAGACCTTCATTCACTTGCCCCATAAGCATCAGATGGGATGCTACCTGATACTCAATTCCTGTCCACACTTCATTGCTGTAAACAAAGGGCAGAGACAACATCCCTCCTTTCGGCCATGAACATAACAAAAGGCCGCCTTCATGCCCTGCAGCATATGATGGACGCTGAGGGTTTACGTGGTCACTTAAATCTGCCTTCAGATTGTATTTGTGAACAGATAATAAATGACTTTTGGTCTTTTCAACATCCAACGGTTCTTCAAGTCCGCACATTCTGGAAATCCATCCGCCAAGAATACCATCAGATAAGCAACCCGTTCCATACTGATATTTTGGTCCCTCTTTCTTTAATATTTCTAATGCTTCAGCAGTATATTGAGTAGCAAAAGATTTTTCATTTACTGGATTTGGCGCGTTTAACCCTGTCCACTGAATTTTCTGATTAAAATATTCTCCATTATATAACTCACTTTCCATGAACTTTTTGCCGGCAGTGTAGAGTGTCTTATATTTTGATATATCTTTTTTAAGAAACTGTCCCATCTTAATAATTGCATTAAGGGCTCCCAGGTAAAAACTCGTACACATCCCGTCAGGTCCCCAGAACTCAATATCATAGGTATTATGATGCGGCTCTTCGACAATTCCCTTGCTTCTTGGATCCCAGGTGTTAATTGCATAATCCATGCTCGTTTTTACCATTGGATATATTTTTTTTAACCATATGGCATCACCACTAATTCTCCATTCTCTGTATACTTTCATGATGCCCCCAAGCTGGCCATCTGCAGCAGCATGAAAATCATGTTTAGCCGGACTAATAGGCATATTTGCCCTAAATTGCTGATGCCCTTCAAAATTTTGATTTTCACAGAACTCTGTAGTTCTCAAACTCCTTTCCAGGGATGGAAAAAGATGAGGAATTGCCTGTGCGTAATTCCATACGTGTGTACAACTACCATGACAGCACCCACCATCATCTCCGCACCCTTCCCAGCTCCACAAACGACCATCATATTGTCTCAATACTGTTGGCGATTTAAGGATAGTCAGGTTTGCCGCAACGGCTTCAACAACTGCCGGAGGTAAAGTACTCGAGTAAAAAGCATCACGGAATATTGCTGACTTCTTTTGCAGTTCCTCATAATTATCTTTCCAATAAGCTGCAGCCTCTTCTATGCCTTTAAATTTACTGCTATACCAGGGTTTGTAATTTCGATCATTGTAAGTTGACTTCTCTTCCAAACCAATGGCAGAGGGGGTTACACAACAATCCGCCGATTCAGCCTTTTTTGGATCAACGACCACATCTCCAATATGAAGATCTGAATCCGGAACATACCAGGCCATCATAAGCCTGATGGTTTTTTGTTCTCCTGCGTTTAATTTAAACGGAACAAATAACGAAGCACCAGGTGCATCTGAATCAGGCTCCTGAGCCTTAACTTTTCCCTCTTTAATTGTATTCCAAACCATGGTTAAAGGGTCAAACCATCCACCTCTGAACCAACAATAATCCACAGTTGCAGGTTCATGGGTGAAAATAGCAAAGTCTGTTTTTAAATGTGGTTTTTCAGTTGTTCCTTCCTGCGACAGAATGAATCCATTTGATAACTTTTTAATGGCTCCTTTTTGGCCGCCCTGTAACACAAAATTTCTTGCATTATAAGAAAAGACTGCTTCAATAGTTTCTGAAGTATTGTTTGTGAATTTATATTCTAATGCACCTGCTGGTAAGCTTGAGTTGTCTTCGTCAGTTGGAATAAATGGACTCCATCCCAAAATCTGTGTTGTTAACGGTATGTCCTTTTCTTCAAGATCAATAGTTGCAAATGGAAAGCGATCTGTAAATACAGCACTGTTGAATCTTGGCAAACCGTAGTTACTCCCGCTAGCCCCATTACCCGTACCGCGCTGACCAAACATCTTCCACTCTTCAATTGGCCCTTCCAATACCCGTGCTACCGTTTGTTTGCCTTTTACAGCAATTGCGGCAAACATATTGGGCTCATGAAATATTTCAGGTCTGTTGCGAATAGACATATGAGATATGGTTCCGCTACCTTCTAAACAGAACATCCCAGAACCCAAACCACCAATCGGAAATGCTACTCTTCTGAGATTTTCGTTTTTATAGCTGGTATTATAAGCTCTTTTTATATTCTTTTCATCCTGTTTTAAAGACGCCTGTAAAGTTTCATTTACCTTATCAGGCGTATCGCTTCCGGCTTCGGCCATCATCACCGATGGCATCGCAGTGAGTCCGATACCGCCGATGGTTATTTTCTTTATAAATGAACGTCTGTTATCATTATTTTTCATCAGTACTATAATTAGTGATGGTTATAATTAAATAGTTGTTTCCAGATATTTTCCTAATCTTTCATATTTTTCGTACCTCAAGTCATACAAATGAGCCAGTCTGTCATCAGGATGGTAGGTTTTATCAAATCCTTTCCCTATTGCGTTCATTGCTTCATTCACATTAGAATAGATACCCGCAACGGTTGCGGCAAACATTACGGCTCCCAGTGCACAAGTCTGTTCAGACTGGTGGACACGGATAGGCATATTCATGACATTTGCGAGCGTCTGCATTACAAATGGTGATTTCTTTGCGATACCGCCCACACCTATCAAACCTTTTATGGCAATGCCCTCAGCTTTAAACCTGTTGGAGATACTTTTTGAGCCAAAACAGGTAGCTTCTACAATTGATCGGTATATGGAAGGCGCATTGCTCCCCAGGTTTATACCTGTTATCGCACCTTTCAGTAATTGATTGGCATCAGGTGTTCTGCGGCCGTTAAACCAATCAACAGACAGTTCACTCTGATCATTAAATTCTAATGCCGCCGCATATTTCTCCAACTCAGCCAATAGCTGCTGAGAAACATTCTCCGGAATTATTTTCGAATTTGCTGCATCAATTCCAGCTGAACCGGAAACTAAATGCTGTAAAGGCCATGATAAAAGATTCCTAAACCAAGCATATGCATCGCCAAAGGCCGACTGTCCAGCCTCCATGCCTATCATTCCGGGAATAATAGAGCCATCAACCTGTCCACATATTCCTTTAACTACGGTTTCGTTTATATCTTTTTTTGGTGCAACCAGCATATCACAGGTAGATGTACCAATTACTTTGCTCAGGTAATAAGGTTCTATTTGTCCACCTACGGCACCCATATGTGCATCGATTGCACCAATACCCACTAAAACATCTGTACTCAATCCCAATCGTTCAGCCCATTCTCCATTTAACCTACCGGCTGCTTTATCTGAGGTATAAACCTCCTTACCTAAAGTAGCCGAATATCCGGTTAATAGTGGATCAAGTGTAGAGAAGAAGTGATCAGGAGGAAAACCACCATGCTCTTCGGCCCACAAACCTTTATGTCCGGCGGCGCATACACTTCGCTTTATTTCCGTGGCTTTTTTACCTCCGGTTAGCAGAAATGGCATCCAGTCACAATGTTCAACCCAGGTATAAGCAGCATTTCTGACAAGCTCGTTTTTTCGCAGGATATGTAATAGCTTCGACCAGAACCATTCTGAGGAGTAAATACCTCCGGAATATAAAGTGTAATCAGGGTTATGTTTATTTGCGTGTGCATTAATTTCGGAAGCTTCTTTAACTGCGGTGTGGTCTTTCCAAAGAATAAACATCGCATCAGCATCAGATTCAAATTCAGGTAGCAATGCCAGTGGAATTCCTTTGTCATTTACGGCTATCGGAGTCGAGCCTGTGGTAGCGATAGATATTGCTCTGATATTTGTAGCTACAAATGTTCCACCCTGCCTTAAACACTCTTTTATAGTATGTACTATCCCCTCAATATAATCTAGTGGGTGTTGCCTGAATTGATTCTGACTGGCGTTGCAATAAAGTCCGTCATTCCATCTTGGGTAGATAAACGAAGACGAAGCAACTTCGTCACCATTATGTGCATTAACAATAATGGATCTGACAGAATCTGTTCCAAAATCAACTCCTATACAATAATCTTGATTTGTCATTTGACTCTGTTTAATGGTGCTGCAATGAAATGTTTTTAGCGTCAATCTTTTTCCCTATTCCTTTTATAGCATACCAGGCAATAAATGCGAAACATACCATTGGTATGATAAAGGCAATAGACATCCCAAAGTGATCACCTATAAGGCCCATTATCGGCGGACAAAACGCGCCGCCTGCAACTGCCATTACCAAAAATGACGCTCCTTTTTTGGTTAACGGCCCTAAATCATATATACCCAAAGCAAAGATTGTCGGAAACATGATCGACATAAAGAAATAAGTAAAAAATAGGGCTACTACAGAAAACCATCCTATCTCTAATAATACTATAAATACCAATACTGTATTAACCAAGGCATATATTCCAAGGAGTTTCTGCGGCGATAAATATTTCATCATATATGAGCCAGATAAGCGGCCTATCCAAAAAAGGCCCATGCCGCCAATTGCAAGAATAAGAGATGCTGCCTGCTCAGGATTTTTTGGTGTAAACACTTCACCAAACCAACCTAAGTGTTGCATTATATCCTGAACTGGTCCTGTTACATTAGGTATGGTCTCTGTTACATAGTTAATAAAGAACGAATTAACACCGGTTTGGGCAGCCACATAAAGAAACTGCGCAATTACAGCCAATACAAAAGCCGGGTGCTTCAATAAATTGCGCATCGGCGGATCTTCGGCTGTTTCGGTGTCACTGGCTTCTTTCACTTCAGGAAGCTTGATGAGCATAAAAATCAATGCAACAACCACAACGATTCCACCAACCATCATGTATGGCTTAACCATGGAATCGAATTTATCTACGCCAGGCGTATGCTCGGTTCCAAAGATGAACAAGCCGCCCATTAAAGGGCCCAATATCCAACCTAAACCGTTAAAAGATTGAGAAATATTGATCCGTCTTGCGGCATACTCCTTTGGCCCAAGAATAGTTGAGTAAGGATTGGCTGCAGTTTCCAGACAAGCCAGTCCGCATGCCAGTACAAATAATGCAAGCAGAAATGGTATAAATGCTTGTAGTTTAGCTGCCGGGTAAAAAAGAAAGGCACCAATGGCAAATAAAACCAGCCCTAAAATGATTCCTTTTTGATAACCGAATCGCTTCATAAACAACCCGGCTGGCACAGCCATAGCCAGATAACCGATGTACAATGAAAATTGTATAAAGCCAGATTGTGCTTTTGATACATGCAATATATTCTGAAAATGCTTGTCCAGCACATCCAACAAACCATGTGCAAAACCCCACAAAAGGAATAAGCTGCATATGAAAATAAAGGGCATGAGATAACTCTTGCCGGTTTCTGTTCTGAACAGTGAAGTTGATTTTTTATTCATCAGATAGGTGCTTAACTGTATAATGATCCGTAAACTTGACATGCCCTGTAATCCGAGCCTTCGGTATCCATTCCAAATGAAGACCATACTGAAGGGCGAAAGATATCGCTTGAAGCAACATTATGCATGTTTACCGGAATTCTGAGCATTGAGGCCAGGGTGATCAGATCAGCTCCAATATGCCCATAACTTATCGCTCCATGATTGGCGCCCCAGTTCGACATAACTGAATAAACGTCTTTAAAAGCACCGCTTCCGTTTAAACGCGGAACAAACCAGGTTGTTGGCCAGGTACGGTCAGTACGTTCATCCAATACCTTATGTACGTTTTCAGGTAAATCCACTGTCCAGCCTTCGGCAATCTGAAGTACAGGGCCAAGGCCCTTAACCAGATTTAGTCGGCACATGGTTACGGGCATCTCTCCCTTGGTAAGAAAATTGGATGAATAGCCTCCCCCACGAAAATAGTCGAGATTTGCAGGATACCAAGTGGTTGCTTTCAGACATTCCTCAGCCTCTTGTTCATCAATGCTCCAGAACGGCTTCATCACAGGTTTGCCATTCACTGTTTGTCTTCCTGTGCCATCCAAAGTTGCTGAGCCTGAGTTTATCAAATGAATAAATCCAGCCTCTGCAAGGTTATTAGGCTTCCAGCCAGATACCCGTTCTACAGCCTCCGGACTCCAATAAGTACGTACATCAGCAAATATTTGCGCGGTATTGGTCAGAAGATAATTAAATAGCATAGAAACGCCATTTAGTGCATCATTTTCCGTTGCAACCATATAAGGTGCCCTTATTCCGTTCCAATCGAATGAAGAATTCAGTATGGCTTCAGGAAAATCCCCGTTAGGTAAGAAATCTGTCCATTGGCGTTGCCCCTGGAAGCCAGAAACAATTGCATTATGTCCCTGGGCTTCTTCAGCATAACCAATTTTAACAAGCGCATCATTCCCAATCATCAGATCGCGAATAATAAGCGTCATCTTAATTACGAATTCCCAATCTTTGTCTTTCTCTTCTCTTGATTTCACTTTCTCAGACCGATTGAAATCTTCTCCTTCCAGGCAGTATTTTTTGGTCCATTGCAAAGCCTTCTCGTATTCTTTCTGATCAAATATATTCTGTTGTATGCGTCTTAAAACTTCAGAGGAATCTACATATTCATTGCGCATGCCCAAATAGTCCTGAAAGAAATCAGCATCCACAATTGAACCTGCAATTCCCATAGAAACTGTACCTATAGCCAGATATGACTTGCCTTTCATAATTGCAACAGCTAAACCACTTTTCGCAAAGCGAAGTAGTTTTTCTTTAACATCGGCAGGAATCACAGCGTCTCCCAGGTCCTGCACGTCAGTTCCATAAATCCCAAATGCTGGCAAGCCCTTCTGATTATGGCCTGCCAATGTTGCTGCCAAATATACTGCGCCTGGCCTTTCTGTGCCGTTAAATCCCCAGATTGCCTTAGGCAATAGCGGATCCATGTCCATAGTTTCTGAACCATAGCACCAGCATGGCGTAACCGATAATGATACTCCTACATTATTATCTCTGAATTTTTCTGCACATGCAGCTGCTTCTTTAACTCCGCCAATGCAGGAATCTGCGATGACACATTCCACAGGGCTGCCATCAGGATACTTCAATTCTTGCTTAAATAATGCTGCTACTACTTTGGCCATATTCATTGTGGTATCCTCCAGGGATTCACGAATGCCTCCCAAACGGCCATCTATTATAGGTCGAATGCCTACCTTAGGGTATTTGTTCATATTCTGATCTTTATTTGGTTAAATTTCGGATAAAGGCTGGTGAGATATTGAAGCGCCCACCAGCTATCCGAATACATGATTTTAATCTTTAAACGCTCCCGCTATCTCGTCCAGAGATACACCAAGAACCTTTACTGCAATTTCATTTAAAGCGGTTCTGTCCCCTGTAAAGTGAAACACACTATGCATGTGCGTGTGTTTTTCTCCTGGTTTCAAGAATGTAGGCGGCGATACACTTTCTAATTCGTAAAAAGGTCCCATTTGCGAGCCATCAGCTAAAGGTCCATCATTATAGGCATTCATGGCATCGCCAGTAAATGGATCTTTGTCTGGTGTCCATTCCTGGTTTAAGTATTTTGCCTTGTTGTTTATGTCAAACATCGTGATGGTAAGCACATTCTGGTCCGCTGCATAACTACCGGCAACATTTTTAACCCTACCAGGAGGAATGCCGAGTTTGCCACGTGATTTACCATCGGCTTTGAACAACAGAATTCCATTCTTGTAAGTGATACGGTTTTTAGCAATCTCTCCAAAATAATCTGTAGTAGCTACTTTACCGGCGGCACTTTCAATATATGGAATAACAATTACAGTTTTAGGTGATGGACTAAACATGTCTAAACTCCAGATACAAGGAGCCCCTGTTTTCTCTGTCCATTCATTGGTGCCGCTATTAGTGATGGTATTTTGTGTTTTAAAGGCGACAGAGCTCACTTTACCAGCCAAACTAATATTTAATACTTTCTCGATGTTATTCTTTTCCAGAATCTCTACATCTCTTTCCAGCTTTATCTTAAGGTTAGTACCCGCATAATTCTGCAACTCCATTTCTTTATTTAACGACGCGCGCTTTCCGTCAGATTTTACCAATGTCCAGCTTTCACTGTCAATTCCTGCAGGCGTGTGCCAATTGTCGAACACCATCGAATCACCCTTTTTAAAATAAAGGGAAAATTTCCCACCCTCCGGGCCAAGCCACAAACGGTCTTCACCACCATAAGCGTTCATATGCGGGTCCAAAGGTTTGCCAAAGGCTTTATAGTTAACCCAGCCAAAACTTTTGCCATCAAGCCCTTCGGCAGTTGAAGTAAATACCTTTGCCTGATATTTTGGCGATAAAGCAAGCTGAGCGCTTCCGTCATCATTCTTTAAAACAACTATACTGTCATTTTCATTCAAAAAGTTTAAATCGTAGCCAAACGTGCCCTTTTCAAAAACCTTCATATCATTTTGTTTTTTTGTGGTCGACTGACAAGATATGATCATCATTCCTGCCAGCAATAGTGATGGAATTTTCAGCAATTTCATGTTCTGAGTTTTAAAGTGTCAGGATTAATTTACTTCGAGTTCATCTCTTGAAGGGAATTTAGGGAAATTACCATGAGGTTCCGTCTGGTACCAATAAGCAACAGTCATGATATCTGATTTCTGTGCCAGATACCTGCCACCATCTCTCCATCCCAGATCCTGAATGGTCACCTTAAGATCTTTATCAAATCGTATTGGATCCATGATATGCCATCTGTACATTCCAAATCTCTGCTGCGCCTTATAGGTTCCGTCTGGCCTGATTACCTGATGTAAACCGGCATATGGAGTACTGTATTCTGTATATTTACCGCCTCTGTCGAAATTATAAGATCCGCAGAAATAATCCTCCGTTCCTGTTCCGGCTATAGTAGGATATTCTTTATCACCATCTAAAAAGAACTTAATTTCACCTTCTCCCCACCATCCATTATTGTTTACACCAAGTCCCATATACAGGCCAACAAACTGCCCTTTGCCTTTTACGCCATCAATTATAGTATGAACAGATGTGGTGTTAGGGTTCGATCTTCTATATTGTGCATGAAAATAAGCTTCATCATCCGCAACTGGAGTAAGTGTGTAATTTACCTGATAATATAACCTCATATCATCTTTTGGATTAATGTTTTCAAGAGTGATTTTGCATTTCTTTCTGAAAGGCATTTTCCAGTAGCAGTTAAAAGCACTTCCCGGGTTAACACTTACAGGCAGGGAGTTTAATGGAGCATATTCTCCCCATCCCATTCCAAAGAATGCACCTACAGGAGCTTCAATAGAAGGTTCTTTTTCATCGTCCCAGTAAAAGCGCAAAATAGAGAACTGCCAGTTTCCTGTGGGTGTCATCCAGATCTGCTGTATAGCACCCGGACCTTCCATTTCTGCGATAGTTACGGTTTCTCCGCTTTTAACAATTATAAAAGGATTCACTTTCCAGCCAATTCCCAAATCACGGGCTTCGTTTGCTGCATTGGCTACATTACGTTGCCCTTTACTTTTTACGGGGTCAGCCATTCCGCCTTTGCCTTTTTCGCCAGTGAAATTCTCCGGACTAATAGACCTGGTTTTTGCATCAGATAATCGAGACAGATTACCAAGATTCATATCAAGGCCATCAAATTTCTGGGTTTTTTGCGCAACTGCCGGTAGAATAAAAATGGTTGCGATGATTAGTAATAAAAGCTTTCTCATAATTTTAAATTGCGATGTGCCTCGGCTACTTAATACGCTTTTCTCTTGAAATTGTGTACTCCAAATAACTGAAATTTGAATTTGCTTACACGTTTAAGCTAAAAAGGATAAAAAAAAATGCTGAGCACTTCGGTTTTAAATGGTTTATAATTTGATTGTGTAATCAAACTTAAGCTTAAACGTTTAAACGAACAAATATTTTTTTATTTTTTTTTAGGGTTTGATGTAACATTCTCGTTCTAGCATGCACACAGGGAATTAAATTAATCCTTTTTAACCGTAGCGCTTGATTGTCTAACAATTAATTTAGATGGGATGCTTATCTGAGTATTGAGACTTTTCTTATCAGCTATGTTTTTAATTAAGATCTGAACAGCCTTTTTACCCATTTCAAGTAATGGCTGCTCTATATAGGTTAAGGGAGAATAAAAGAAATCAAAAGCTTCACTCTCATCAAAACATACAATAGCTACATCGTCAGGAACCCTATACTGCATTTTATTTAACGATTTCAATCCTTTTAAAGTAAGGGTATTTGTTGCAAAAAATAGCGCATCCATTGCAGGATTCTGAGCAAACAGTTCACGAATACCCACTGCTATCTCTTCCTGGTTAGCATTAAAATCAACTGTTTTGATCAACGGAGTTTTAGCTTTTAACAGCTTATTATCCTTAATTGCATCAAGGTAACCCCGCTTTCTATCCAGCATATGAACTAAATCTGTTTTATAAGCGACCATGCCGATATTTGTTTTTCCCGCTGCAATTAAATGGCTAACAGCATGATAAGAAGCCTCATAATTGTTAGTCACCACATAATTGGTGTCCAGGCCTTTAAAATACCTGTCGATAAGTACCAGTGGAATATTGTTCTTTAGAAGTGCCTCAATCTGGTCTTGTGAATTTTCAGCCGGTGCAATGATAAAACCATCAACCTGCCTTTCTGTTAAAATATTAATCAGGTTTTGAGATTTCTCTGCATTTTCATCCGCACTTGCAAAAATCACGGTATAATTAAATTTCTTCGCCTCGTCTTCAACATTCCTTGCAAGATTAGCAAAGAACGGATTGGATATGTCTGCGACAATTAATCCAAAAGTATGCGATTTTCCTGTTTTCAGGCTTTTGGCGATCTGGTTAGGCTGATACCCCATCTCCACAGCTGTATCTCTTATTACCTGGGCTATTTCTTTTCCAACACGTGCTTCTTTTTCTTTATTATTTAGCACGTAAGAAACCAGCGCGGTAGAAACACCCACAGTTTGTGCAATATCTTTGATGGATACCTTCTTCTTCATTGCGTAAAGGTATGCTTAATCGATTAACATAAAAATATTAATTGAAACATTTGTTTAATTAATTTCAGACTTTTAGTATCACTATCTTGAAAACCAAATTGATTAGTGCTTTTCAGGTAGCTATTGTAAAGAATTTATCACGAAGCAAAATTTGAATTGATCAAAAAGTGCATTCTCACCTGCTTAAATGCCATTTCTGAAAATCTATCCAAAGCTTTTTAATGGAATTGTTGTAGGAAATACAAAAAACTGCTTGTTTGTTTAAACGTTTAAGCTTAAGTTTGATATACACCAATTATAAATCATTTTTTGAACCGAGATCGCTTCGGAATTTTTTTGATCTTTTTGCTTAAACGTGTAAGCAACTATTAGGGATACGCGGTCCCTGGAATTTTTGCTTATGTTTTAGCTAATATCATTGAGACGAGGCACTCCTATTTTTCTAACTATGGAGAACACTTACTGCGCTCATTTTTTAACCATAAACCAAATTAAATTTTTATGAAAGGTCACCAGAACACTAAAACGAGTAATCGTTATGGTGGTAATGCCAGAGTAGTATTAAAGATTTTTTTCTTTTTCTTACTTGCAAATTACCACCCACTGAAAGCAAACGCTTTTCAGGTAAATGCAACACAACAATCTCGAATTATTACAGGAACAGTCAAGGATGATGCAGGCATCCCCCTACAGGGTGTAAGCGTCACTATCAAGGGAGAAACTGCAAAGACACAAACTGATGCAAACGGAAAATACAGCATCAGCTTACAAAGCACTGGTTCCCATCTCATCTTCACCTACATTGGGATGGAAACCAGAGAAATTCCTATTGGCTCTGGCAATGTTTACAACGTTACCCTGCTTGATGACAGTAAAACATTGGAAGAGGTATCCATATCTACGGGTTACATGACGCAAAAAAAGGCTGATCTAACCGGGGCCATAAGTGTAATCTCGAGAGACGATTTTGCAAAAAATCCCAGTGCAAATGTCATGAGATCTTTGCAGGGAAAAGTTCCAGGCGTTTTTATTACAACAGATGGTAACCCTGCTGAAAATGTGGGGATTCAAGTACGTGGCATTACCTCTATGAACTCCTCTCCTGCCCTGATTGTGTTGGATGGTCAGCCTGTTACTATTAATCTGAGAGACATTAATCCAAATGACATCGAATCTATGCAGGTATTAAAAGATGCAGCATCGGCTTCAATCTACGGTTCCCGCGCTGCAGGTGGTGTTATTCTCATCAATACAAAAAAAGGCAGAAAGGGTGATAATACAAAAATAACAGTTGATAGTTATGTTGGTGCTTCCAAAATAACCGGAGTTCCGGATATGCTTAATGCAGTGCAGTATGGCCAGGGTTTATGGCAGGCAACCGTTAATGATGGCGACGATCCGGGTCCTGGTAACATACGTATTTATAACTACGACTGGAATCGGGATGCCAACGGAGTTCCTGTACTAAACAAGGTCACTCCCATAGAATGGTTAAATGCAGGTCATACCATGCCTTCGTCAGATACAGATTGGTTTAAAGAAGGAACCAGAACTGGTTATCAGCAAAATCATCAGCTAACTATATCCAGCTCAAGCGAAAGGTCAACCAGTCTTTTCTCTTTAAATTATTATGATAATAATGGTACACAGGTTACCTCAAATTTTAAACGCTATTCAGCGCGTTTTAATAATGATTATGACCTGTTAAAAGGCAAACTAACTATAGGCGAAAATTTTGCATTATCGAAACTTGCAATTCATGATGTGAACAGTACTTATGGATTTTTGGTGATGCCGCCAAACATTCCGGTTTATGATCTTAATGGAGGCTGGGGTGGTGTAGCCATGCCTCTTGGTATGGACGACTTTAACAACCCCGTTAGAGACCTATTGATAAGAAAAGACAACAGGAATAACTATTTAAAGGCATTGGGAACTGTCTATGCAAATCTGAAGATCCTGCCTAATCTGGCACTTAAAACCCAATTTGGTGTAGATTATACGATGGAATACGACAGAACAATTGATCCGAAGTGGGTTGAGGCCGGAGGAAAAAGTAATACCATAAACAGGGTGTTTCAAAATAACACACATGACCTTGGAACTACCTGGACAAATACATTAACCTATAACCTTAAGCTTGGAGAACATACGGTGGATATGCTTGGCGGTTTAGAAGCCTACAAACTTTTACAGGAAAATTTTCAGGGTAACCGCGACGGACTGCTATTAGAAAATAGAGATTACGCTTACCTTGGAACAGCAACGGGTGATAGCAAAGGCCTGTTAGGCGGAGGTAATGAAAGAAAGCTCTTCTCTTACTTTGGAAAAATCAATTACGCATATGCATCCAAATATTTGCTTTCCGCAACTATTCGCCGTGACGGTTCTTCTGTATTTGGAGAAAACAATAAATACGGTTTCTTTCCTGCCTTCTCCGCCGGCTGGAGAATTAAGAACGAATCCTTCTTAAAGGATGTCAGCGCTATTTCAGATTTGAAACTAAGGGCAAGCTGGGGCCAAAATGGTAATTCTGCACCACTCGCCTCAGCTTTACTGGTAAACATTTACGGTGTAAATGTTGATGGGACTTCTTATCCGATAGCCGGTAATCAAACCGGTGGTATCCCATCAGGATACCTCAGAAGAAGTTTGGGTAACCAGGATTTAAAGTGGGAAACCACTACCCAAACTAACATAGGTGTTGATTTTGCTTTCTTAAACAATCGCCTTACGGGATCTTTGGATTGGTTTAATAAGAAAACAACAGACATGCTTTTTCTACCACCCTATATTGGAGCTTTGGGTGAAGGTGGATACAAATGGATCAATGGTGCAGATATGACGAACAAAGGGTTTGAATTGATCCTGGGCTGGAATGACACCAAGGGTGATTTTTCTTATCATATCACCACTAATTTTTCTGCCTACAAAAATAAAATTACAGGCCTGCCTTCAAGCGTTAGGTACGCTTATGGTGGCAATGGATTGTTAGACGATGTTCTTGGTCGGCCACTTAATTCATTTTATGGCCTGGTTGCCGATGGTATTTTTAAAACGCAGGAAGAAGTTGATAATTCTGCCCAACAACCAGGAAAAGGTATTGGAAGGATCAGATACAAAGATCTGGATGGAGACGGGGTAATTAATGAAGCCTACGACCGTACCTGGATAGGCGTTCGAGATCCCAATTTAATGGCTGGTCTAAATCTTCAGGCTTCTTATAAAAATTTCGATTTTACCGCCTTTTTTCAGGGTGTTTTTGGCAACGACGTATATAACTCATGGAAAGAACTGAGCGATTTCTGGAACATAGGTGTTCAGAACGACAGAAATCACCCACTCCGCGTGTTGGATGCCTGGACCCCTTTAAATCCTAATTCAGACATCCCAGCATTGTCACGACGCGACTCAAATGGTGAAAAAAGATTGTCTACCTACTTTATCGAGCCGGGATCTTACGTGAAACTCAGAAGTGCTGATTTAGGCTATACATTCCCCTCAAAAATTACTCAGAAGATCAGCGTAGAAAGGTTAAGGTTGTACATATCTGCTCAAAATCTTTTTACCGTTAAAAGTGGCAAGTTCACCGCAGGAGATCCCGAAAATCCAGGCACGGGCTATCCAATGCCACTTACTACTTACTTAGGTATTAACGTAACATTTTAAAACGTACGAAAATGAAAAAATATAAAATAATTATAGCACTCCTTGGAATTATCCTATTCTTTGGGTGCAAAAAGTACCTCGATGTATCAACCAAGGGCGCTTTAACTGAAGAGCAGGTGTCCAATCCGGAACAACTGGAAAACTTTGTAACGGCAGCGTACGCCTACATGCCGAATCTGGGATATCCTGATACCCATGCACCCTGGATAGCCAGTCTCCGCTCTGACGATGCCTATAAAGGTGGAGGTGGTTTAAGTGATCAAACTCCATGGTACGAAATGGAGATCTTTTCAGCTGTAACGCCAAACGTTGGAAATAATGATGGGCCATGGTATCAGGGTTACTGTGCCATCAGCCGTGCCAATGGTGCGCTGCGCCTGTTAGGTAAATTTGACGAAACGCAGTTTGCAGCCAAAGAACAACGTATTGCAGAAATGAAATTTCTAAGAGGATGGATTTATCTGGGGATGAAATTAAGATGGAATTATGTACCATGGATAGACGAAACCGTCGCAACAGATGCCGTGGTAGTTGCAGGAATTTCCAACCGGCCTAAAGGTTCTGTAAACGACCTTGAATTGTGGGATAAGATCATCAAAGATTTAGAAGACGCATCCAATGTATTGCCAGAAACCCAGGCCGAAAAGGGCCGCCCTACTAAGTTTGCCGCTCATGCCCTTGCCGCCAAAGCCCTACTATTTAGAGCGTATGAAAAAAATGACAGGCATGAGGTGACTAATATCAACAAAGAAACTTTAAACAAATCCTTGGCACATATTAATGAAATTACCGCAAGAGATGGATCGCAGTATGACCTGACTCCGGATTTTGCAGAGAACTTTATGATTGAATATGATAACAATACCAAAGAGTCTCTTTGGGAAATCCAGTACTCTTTAGACGATGGAACAACCAATGGAAGGGTAAACTGGGGCGATCAGCTTAATGCACCCTGGTGGTCTCCGTATTTTGGCTGCTGCGATTTTCATAAGATCTCCCACAACATGATAAATGCTTTTAAAACTGATGGAACCGGGTTACCTGATTTCGACAATTACAACAATACTGAATTAGGCGGACAGCTTTACAAACAGTATTTCAAGGATCATGCTTTTGACCCACGAATGGGACATACTGTGGCGATACCTGGCTATCCCTGGAAATATGACAACAAACTTATGTTTGATGAATCTGGATCACGTGCGCCATTTCAATATGGATACTTCAACTCTATGAAAGAACAGGTCCGTCCTGATTGTAACTGCATGTTCAAGCCTTTTTATGTTCAAAATTCAATGAACAAGAAAGAAATTCGCTATGCAGAAGTATTGCTTTGGAAGGCCGAAATCTTAATCCAATTAGATAGAATTGATGAAGCCCTCCCCATCATAAACAGAATAAGGGCACGGGCAGCAAATAGCCTTGGCCGTTTAAAGAAAGACGATGGAAGTTTGTGGATGAATTATAAAGTAGAACAATATAAACCCGGTGTAAACTGTACCTGGACCAAAGATTTTGCATGGAAAGCATTAATGTGGGAAGACAGGTTGGAGCTTGCAGGCGAAGGACGACGCTTTTACGATCTCATGCGTTGGGGACAGTTAAGTACGGTAATGAACGCCTACATTGAAAAGGAGAAAAAACGTTTTGATTGGTTTAACCTTGCACATTTTACTGCTGGCAGGGATGAATTCCTACCCATTCCTCAGCCTCAAATGAATTACTCTCAAGGAACTTATGTACAGAATCCAGGATATTAAAATCTATATAGTGATGAAAAAAATTATTTATATGTGTTGTCTCCCTTTGATTTTTCTGTTTACCGGCTGTAAGAAAGAGCCGGTTATTGAAAGCAAAGCTGGAGTGAGTTTGCCAATGGTAACCAACCTTCAATTACAGAAAACAGCTGAAAAGGAAGTAAAGTTAACCTGGGGCATTCCGTCCTCCGTTTCAGATCAAATTGTTCAGCCTTTAAACATATTTGTTGAGGTAAACGAGGTGATAAGTGTTACAAAAACAGTTTCGGTATTTTCTACTACACTTGCTAATGCACCCACAGAATTTGTATACCAATTGCCTGATGCAGCAAAAACCTACCACATTACGGTAAAACTTATGGGAAATACAAAAGTTGTTGACAAGAACTATTCAAGTCAGATTTATTCACTTGGACAGACGGTAGTTTATACAAAATAAACTAAAGAAGCTTAACACTCGATACTGGTTTGGCACCAACAATGGCACCAGACCAGTATCTCTAATATAGCTAAACCAAAAGCATACTCCTCTTTCAATACGGGCGTATATTTTGATAAAATAATAACATTTTACGATATTAGATTAATCATTTATCGAAAAAATTAGAACACAATTGTTTAAAATTTATCAAAAACAGTACCTATTATGAAAAAAATCGCCCTATTACTTTCATTGTCGTGTGCCAGCTTTATTGGCTATGCACAAGACACACCCGCTGCAGATACGACTAAAACCTGGACAATTCACGGGGAGAATACTTTCTTAATCAATCAAAGCTCATTTTCAAATTGGGCAGCAGGAGGTGTAAATTCAATTGCTGGAAATCTCGTTTTTAACTACGACTTTAACTATAAAAAAAACAAATGGACCTGGGACAATAAAGCAATCGTTGGATTTGGTCTGAGCAAGCAAGACGATATTGGCGTTCGTAAAAATGACGACAGGCTTATATTAAATAGTTTGCTCGGTTATAAAGCCTCCAAATATTGGATGTATACCTTTTATGCGAATTTCCAAACGCAATTCGCTAAAGGATATAGGTACGAGGGAGATGGAAAAACGCTGATTTCAGATCTGTTTGCACCAGCTTACCTAACTCTTGGTCCTGGTATTGCCTATAAACGCGATGATAATTTCAGGGTCAACATTTCTCCCTTTGCTTCCCGTTTTGTTTTTGTAAGGAACAGAAATTTAGCTGAATCATTTGGGAACGACCCAATGAAAAGGCTTCGTTATGAGTTTGGTGCTTCATTAGATGCGTATTACAAAGTAAATCTTGTAGAAAATATTAGTTTAGAGAACATCCTGAAATTATACTCTAACTATCTCGATAAACCACAAAACGTTTATACAGATTATACAGCCAACCTTTTCATGAAGGTAAACAAATTTGTAACCGTAAACGCTGGTGTACAATTGCTTTATGACGACAAGACTGAAATCCCAATCTTAGATGCTAATGGAGTCAGGATTGAAGGTGAATTCAAAAAAGCTTTACAGGTTAAACAGATTTTCGGAGCTGGTTTTACCTACAAGTTCTAGATACTTCTTCACTCATTCTACACACATCCTTCACACCAAACCCACAAAAGGGTACCTTTTTGTGAAGAATGTGTGTGTAATGTGAACTATGTGAAGACCAGGCATAAGCAACTAGTAAGATATTGGAGCAGGTTGCTTTGATTTAAGATTAATAATAGTCCTGTTAATGTAGGGAATCAATGCAATTATAAGGATTACAACAATCAATAAACCACTTATAACCGTATAGTAATCTATTGCTGATCTCAATTGAGCTTGAGTTTCTATGGATCTGCCGAGCAATCCCTGAGCAATTTTAGCAGCCTGACCTGTAGAAACTCCCTTTCCAACTAATCCTCGTTTATACATCTCAAGTTTTTCCACCGCTACCGGATTTAAAGAAGTGATATGCTCCTGAAAACGGTTTATGTGATTGGTTCTATTATAAAGCTGATAAAAATTAATTAAAGCGATACTGCTGCAGAAACCTAAAAAGCGAAAGAACACACCAACGGCTGAAGCCGTACCACCCAAACGTTCAGGAACCGAAGAAACAGCAAAAACGATTACAGGCGTCATTAACATACCTGCTCCCATTCCCTGAACAATTAATGGAATGATAAAAGTTGAAGCATCTGCCTGAGTATTAAAAAGGAAGATCATCCAGGTGTGAAATATCAACAGCAAGCCGAAACCATAGATCCAGATCAATCTCATTGGCCTTTTTAAGATTAAAAGTCTTGAAGAAATTAAAATACTGATCACTATTCCCACAATATTGGCAGCCATGATGTACGCGATATGAATTGGATCCATTCCCAAAACAGTAGCAAAGTATAGATTTGTAATGTTTAGTGCACCGCGAACAATATAAAGCACAAAGATTAAAAACACACCAACAATATAGTTTCTGTATTTGAACACTTCCATGTTCTGGCTAGGTCTCTTTAAATTGAGCTGTCTTAAAATATGGATGAGCAATAGTACCAATATTGCACCGCAACTTCTAACTATGCGTTTATCCTGCAACCAATAGTATTGTTGACCATATGCCAGCACATAACCAATCAGGCATAAAACTAGTGCATAGATCACAAAACTGGCCCAATCTACCTGATAAAGTGGAATCTTACGGTTTAAACGAACCGTATTCATGATAGACAATAGCAAAATAGCACCAGGTAAATAGCAAAATATGATGGCTTTATACAAGAAATTGTAATCGTAGGCATCTACAATTGGTGCGGTAAGCAGCATAGATATCGGACTTATACACAACAGCATGCCGTAGAAAATAGAATAGCCGATTTCTCTGGCCCTTTCGCTCTGAATTCTGCTAAATATTAATGTAATGCAAATGCTTGTTGTACCACAATTGGCCATTCCCTGTATAAACCTGAATATAAAAAGCGTATGTAAATTATGCGTGTTATAGCAAATGTATGAAGTAACAATTTGCAGTATAATCCCTACAAGGAAATACTCCTTAGTAGCCAGGTACACAAAAAAACGCCTTTCCAAGGCAAAGAAACTGGCAACTGCAGCATAGAATATGATCATTGAATATTGAACATCAGCAGGTTCAATACCATAATAACCAGCTGCAGCATTTGGATTGGCCGTAGATAACCCAAAAAGCAGCAGACAGGGTAAAATAACAATGAATATGGTGCCTCTGATCAGCCATTCAGGAGCCCATCTTTTAAATACCGGTTTTACAGCAATCATTGGTTTTTAGCAATTACAACAATAGCATTCATACCTGCCTTTAGCTTATCGGTTATTTTCCTATCGTCATCTAACTTAATTTTAACCGGGATACGCTGCACCACCTTAACAAAATTACCGGTAGAATTATCAGGAGGCAGTAATGAGAACCTTGCCCCTGTCGCCGGAGATAAGGAAACAATCGTTCCCTGAAACTCCTCGCCCGGATAAGCATCAGTTTCAATAACCGCATGGCCATTTAGCTTCATGGTCGAAATTTGGGTTTCTTTAAAATTGGCAATAACCCATTTGCCCGCTTCCTGATCTACAATAAATGCCAGTGTTTGTCCGGCCTGGATCAACTGCCCTTCCTGTATGGTTCGTCTTCCCATCTTTCCATTGTACGGCGCTGTAATTACCGTGTAGCCTACATCAAGCTTGTTTCTGTCCAATAATGCTTCTCTACGCTTTATTTCAGCCAGATATACGTCCCTTTGAGACCTGATGTCGTTAACTTTCGATGCCGAAGTTTCATAGCCGTTCAGGGCCGATCTGTATTCTGCATCTGCTACATCCAGGGCAGCCTTGCTATTTTCCAATTGTTGTAGTGTTGCAGATTCTACTTTGAAAAGCTTTGAATAGCGATCATAATCCTGCTGTTGCTTTAAAAGTTTAGCTTTTGCAGAAGCGATCTGAGATTTCATAACGCTTGCTGCTTTTGTTGTGGTTAGCTCATTGCTTTCCATTACTTTAATCTGAGCCTGTGCATTTAACAAAGCCGCTTCGGCCTCTTGCTGACCAAGTTTATACTCACTGTTGTCGATAACAAGCAAGGTATCACCTTTCTTTACATCCTGATTTTCTTCGTATTTAATTGTTCTTATATAACCTGTCACTCTTGAAGTTATAGGGTTTATATATTCCTCTACTTGTGCGTCATTGGTTTCTTCATACTTATAAAGGTCAAATAAGGAAATTACTCCCCAGATCATTAAACCAAGAACAATAACGCCTGCAATCCAGGCCGTGACTTTGGTGATGAGCTGATCGGTACTTGTATAGTTTTTCTTTTTTGTTCGCATTTTAAAGGTTGCCTATTGCTTTTTGTAATTGGAAATATTGTAATTGTGCCGCTATCTGCGCTGCTGCAAGATCAAATCTGGTTTGCAGCAATTGTGTATCAGCATCTAAAAGATCAGTTAGCAGTGATAACTGGTTGAAATAAGTATTGTTAACGATCCTCAGGTTCTCTGTCGCTTGCTTTATATTCTGCTTTGCTACATCAATCCTTGTAATGGCTTCTTTATATCTTAAATAGGCTTCGTTAACTTCCTGTCTAACTTTATCTGTTGTTGCTTCGTGTTCAACCTCTCGTCGCTGAAATGCCAGCTCAGCCGCCTTGGTTTTATGTTTGTTATGGTAAAATGCTGAGATAGGGAAACTTGCTTTTATACCACTTAAGCCAATCCCATACATAGCTATAGAGTAAGGATAAAATTGAATTTGAGGATAGGAATAGGTATAATTTGCAAACAAGCCCACTTTAAAAGATACATTGGCCTTTACTTTTTTCAGTTCCAGCTTATTCAATTCAGTTTCCTTTTCAGAGATCTTTAGTTCATAAGAGTGTGTTATGGCTTCATCCAAATATTCGGGATAACTTTTAATAACTAAACTAGTGCTGGTTAGCGAGTCGGGCAATATCTTAAAATCATCCTGCTCACCAATCAGTATTGCCAGCTTTTGGTTGGCTATATTGATGTCGTTATCAATTTGTAATAGCGACATCTTTTGGCGCGACAACTTAAGCTCTGCTCTTAGCACGTCGCTTTTTAAGATCACTCCATTTTTAAAGAGTTGTCTGATCTCTGCTAATTGCTTTTCCTGATCGCTTATATCCTTTAACAGTAAGTCTTTAAATACTTTACTCCTCTGCAGATCAAGGTAATATGCAGCTGATTTTAACTTAATTTCAGAAGTAGTTAAATTTAGTTGTTCCACAGAAAGGTTCTTCTTTTCTTTTTCTTCTCTGATCTTCAGGTTGGTTTTATTCCCGTTGTAAAGGTTAAAGTATGCGTTGCCACCAAAACTATACGAAGTATGAACCACTTCAAATTGTGAAGGGGTATGAAACAGACCATTGTCGTAAATAGGCATATTGCTCACCCTTGCATACTCCCCTTCGGCCTCAATATCAGGTAGTCGTTCTGCTTTGGCATCTTTTATCGCCTCTTCAGATTCGTTAAGTTTTAAACCCTGCATCCTGACGGCTTTACTATTGGTTTCTGCTTTACTCCAGACTTCTGTTAACGACAAATGATTTGCTGAGAGGTCTTGCTGTGCTAAGGTAGTAGTGGAAATGAGGACGGAGAGCAAGATAAGAGCATAATGGTTTTTATAGAAATACATATAATTTATAGAATGCACAAAGTTAGCCATATGACAAAGCTGTAATTTTATCTATATTGCCAATTATTTGTCCATTACAGCCAATGAATATTTTAAAAACATCAGAATATCTTAGCGCAATTGACTTAAATCCAGATAGTATATTCGTTTTACATGAAAAAATAGAGCGCAAGCTAACGGCCCATTCGCACACAAAAGGACAATTAACGTACGTTCAGGGTGGCGTAGCTTTCATACACATTAAAAACGTGAGCTATATTATTCCTGCCCGGCATTATGTATGGGTGCCATTGGGCTTAACGCACTATCTTGAAGTAAGGCATCAGGCTACAGTGATTAGAAACATCTATTTTTATGACCAGGGTGATACCAGTGAGCCCTTCTTTCAGCAATTGGGCATCTATCCCGTCAATAATCTTTTACTGGAAATGATCATCTTTACTGAGAAATGGAACGGGAATATTTCTGCGGATAATGTGGTGCCTTTCCAATTCCTGTCTTCTTTAAAGAACTTACTTCCTCAGCTTGGTATAAAAGCATTCCCAATAGCTTTACCAACCACAAACAATGAACGTTTACTTCCAATTATTGCTTTTCTGGCAAGGCATTACAATGAACAGCTTACGCTGGAAGATATGGCAAAAAGATTTGGTATGGCCGAGAGAACACTCTCCAGATTATTTCAATCTGTAATGAGTATCTCTTTCTTACAATATTTAAAACTGCTAAGGATGGTTAGGGCTATTGAAATGATTCTGCAAACCAGTAAATCAACCAGCGAGATTGCATATGCTACTGGCTATAATAGCCTGGCGGCATTTAGCAAAGCATTTTTTCAACTTACAAATATCCGCCCGTCCGATTTTGGGAAGCGCTAAAACATAAGTCTAAAGGCTTTAAAAAAAGAAAGCGGGAATAATCATACCGACCATTCCCGCTTATCTAAATTAACGCTCTCAGTATAAAGACGTATATTTAACAGTAATATTGTATTAGGTTAAAAAAAAATATTCATCCCATGCCAGCAATAACAAGGAAGACTAAAATAGACGCTTCGGCTTTCTATGATACCGAAGAAAATCCCAAACAGCTTATTCACCTCCTTCATCATCATATATGCAAAACAGGTGAACTGGAAAAATTGATTCTGGATTACGAATACGGTAAAGGTAAAATAGAAAACATCGGGATTCTGAAAGATACCCTTGTTAGTGATCACAACTTAAAAGGCAAATTTAAAGCAGGATATCAGATCAGCGAATTTTCCATGTGTGCCGCAATAGATTATACGGATGATCACGCTATGGATATCGATTTTACCATTGATAAAGACACCAACGAACTGATATTAACTGGCGAAACCCGATACGAAAGATCAGATGAGCTTTAAATAAAGCCTACTTAAATAGCTCAAAACCATAACGCGCATCGTTCCAGAACTCATCCAGCGCTATAATACGAGGCTTAAAAAAGGAAATCAGCTTAGGCCAGTCTTCTTTGTTAAATATGCTCACGCCAGGTAAAACGGTATATATCTTGCAAACTGTTTTGCCGTACTCATCTGTCGAATGTAATTCCCACTGCCATTCTTCTCCTAAAATTCCGGTTAACAGTTTCTTATATTCTTCAAACTGCTCAAACAAAAGCTGCTGTATGGTTAAATCAGGATTGGATAACTCTATCCCTATCCATGCCGACTTCTTATCAACCTGCATTTTGAAGGCCAAATGCTTGATGCCAGTCTTATAGTTAATCCAGTTAATTCGCAACCCCTCAGCAGAAGGTTGCAATGCCATATACTGCCCATATGCAGTCCAGAAAGCCTGCTTAATCTGCGAAGCCTGATCTTTTGAATACAATCTTTATCGTTTAATGGTTTATACCAAAGCAGTCTTTTTCTTAGCTCTGAAATGCAAAAATACAGCAATACCTGAAATGATTACCAGAATTAAAGAAGAAATCATTGATATCTTATCTCCAACAAGATAAGATGTCGGTTCAAACTTAAATTCTAAATTGTGACTGCCTGCAGGTAATTTGGCTGCTCTAAGTATGTAATTAGCTCTAAAATAAGGGATTTTATTACCATCTAAGTAAGCATTCCAGCCTTTGTCGTACCAAACCTCAGCAAATACAGCTATAGCATCCTGTGCACTTTTATATTTATAAACCAGGTGATCGGGATGATATTCGGTCAGTTGAATCTTTGCAGTAGTATCAGTTAAAGATTTTGCATCGCCAATTTGAGATTTAAAAGTCTCATCAACTATTGCCGTTGTTTTCGGGTCAAAGCTGGTAATGGCTTTCATCTCTTCATCCGCATTTTTAACGTAGCTCACATTGCTGATGAACCAAGCATTTCCCAAAGCTGTCTTTCTTTCTATGGCCTGAGGCGTCGGACTAGCCTTATCGGCCATAATCACGTATTTGGTATTTAGCATATCCAATACGGGCTCATTTATCTTCTCGCTAAATTGCGCCGTTATCAATTCGTCGTAACGCTGCAGCCTTGCAGAGTGCCTTCCTCCTACCGATTTGTGGAAATACGAAGCCGACGCATCAAAGAAAGGATTACCTTTTGTAAAATCTATAACCCTATAATCAAGTGTTTTATCATTTAAGATCTGAAGATCAGCTGCAGTAGCCTGGTAATTTTGATCCAGCACAGATTTATCATAGAAGTTGCTGTTGTTCAGGTATCTTTTGTCTACACCCCACATATCAACGAGTATCAGCACACCTAAAACAATAAATGCGGTGTTTGCTTTAACTTTCCCTTTTAATATTGCCCATAACACACCAAAGCCAAGCAAAATGAAAATCAAGGACCTGAAAGCATCCGTACGGGCAAGTGATATCCTGTCTTCTATCAAGGCACTCCCTATGGAATTGGCAAAGCTAAGATCAGCCTTAAAAGCCTCAGCAAGGTGATTTACCATTTCCTGATGCGATGAATCTCTAAAATCAAAAAACAAGGTTGGCGCGAGCATAAATAACACTAAGCCACCGCCTGTTATATATAGAGAATAAAGTAACTTTTTGGGTAAATCTTTTGCCGTATCTTTCTCATCTACGAATTGCTTAAGTGCCACAAATGCCAGCAATGGTATAATTAATGCCGGTATAACCAATATAGATTCTACTGCCCGCATCTTGTTATACATCGGGAAGTAATCAAAAAACAGATCAGAGATTAATGGGAAATGTTTGCCAAACGATAAAAACACAAATAGAAATGTGGAGGTTAAAATCCACCATTTCATTTTACCCTTAACTATAAATAGCCCCAGAACATATAAAAAGACCACAATACAGCCAAAATACCATGGACCATGAGTGCTCGATTTTTCACCCCAATAAGTTCTTAATAAACCTTGCTCAAGCTGAGGGATGAGCTCTTTAACCTGATCTTCAGGAACGCCCTTTGCTATCAGTGCTTTAGCTACATTAGAATGCTCATCTAATTGTTTGATCTGAGTAGCACCCCCATACATATTTGGAACAAGGAATGTTGAGATTTCGCCAACACCCTGGCTCCAGAGATAGGCATAATCGCGCCCAAGTCCACTATCTGATTTTGAGGTTGTTCTGGTTAAATTTGCCTTACCGCGGATAGATTCGTTTCCATATTCGTAGGTAGTCCATAATTGTCCCGCGTTTACACCAACGGCTAAAATCACACCTGCAAAAAGATATCCTACAGCCGTAAAAAAAGCCTTTAACTGTTTGGATGCTATTGCATAATACAGTTCAAAACCTGCCAATATGAGCAGGCACATGAACAGATAATAAGTCATTTGTATGTGGTTGCATCTGATTTCAATGGCAAGAAAAAGAGCAGTTAACAAACCACCTAATAAATATCGTCCTCTAAAAGTGAGTAAAATAGAACCCAATACAGGTGCAAAGAACGAAATTGCCATTGCCTGATTGCTGTGGCCGGCTTCAATATAGATGAAATTATAAGACGTAAAAGCAAAGGCTATGGCTCCTGCAGCAGCAAGCCAGGGCTTCATTTTTAATGTACTCAATAAAAAATAAGCCCCCAGCAGATAGCAAAGCACAATATCTATTGGGTTCGGAAATACAATTTTTAAGGTATTGATCACATAGTTGGCTATACTGCCACTGTTCGATACCCAGATCTGGAAACTAGGCATCCCACCAAACATAGAATTGGTCCACAATGGCCCTTTTCCTGTTTCCGCGCGAACATCCATGATCTCCTTTGCCATTGCTTTGGCTTCAAGCACATCGCTCTGGTAAAGGTCCTTACCCTGCATAGCAGGACTGAAATAAGCAAAACAGAGAATAAAGAATATCCCTATGATAATAAAATGTGTGCTGTTAGCTTGAAACCATTTCTTCATACAGTAAAGAAAGCAATAATATCAAACAAGAGCTAGAATTAATTAGTTTTTGATAAAATTACTGTCGGCTCATGACTTTTCAATTCAGTTTCATTTGTTAAATCAAGCCTTAAAGGAGTTATAGACACCAAATCATTTTTAACCGCCCATCGGTCAGTCCCCTCTTCTGCCAGTTCAAGTGGCTTTACCGTAATCCAATAATGCTTTCTGCCCATTGGGTCATGCCCCGGAACCACGCTTCCATCGTATAACCTTACCGACTGCCTTGTCCACTGAAGCCCTTTTGGCTTACGCGGAAAATTCACATTATATAACCCAAGATTCGTATTTTCTAACAATACAGTTAATGCCTGCTCAACAAAAGGATCCAGGCTTTCAAAATCGGGCTCCGATTTACCGACAGGTGTACTTAATGCTATTCCCTTAACCCCTAGTAAAACCGATTGTTTAGCAGCGGCCAAAGTTCCCGAATGCCACATAGAGTTCCCTAGGTTTGGCCCCATATTGATACCTGAAAGCACAACTTCCGTATCAGGATACATATGCAAACCAAGTGCAACACAGTCTGCCGGTGTTCCATTTACCCTAAAAGCATCAATGTTTTCGAATGTGATTGGCGATTTTTTATAAGAAAGCGGACGCGAGTGTGTAATGGCATGTCCCATTGATGATTGCTCCACATCAGGGGCTACAATTCTAACTGTACCAAAGCGCAGTGCGATGTTTGCCAGCGCTCTGATACCGGGACTATAAATACCGTCGTCATTTGTGATCAGGATTTTCATGATAGTTTTTTAAAATAATTACTACAATGAAAACCATAGTTATGTCAACATTGTTCAAACTATATGAAAAAAACCAGCAAACTCATCCGATTAATCCATAATCCTACTGCGGGCGATGGTGAATACTCGAAAAAGGAAATCGTTAAATTGATAGAATCTAACGGCTACAAGTGCGATTATACTTCTTCTAAAAAGAAATCAATTGGAAATATTAAACCAGAAACGGAATTTATTGCAATTGCCGGTGGAGACGGAACGATAAGAAAAATGATTATGACATTGCTAAACAAGAAGTTAAAATACAAAAGGCCAATTGCCCTGCTTCCCTTTGGTACTGCAAATAACATTGCCACCTCACTCCATATTAGCAACAACAACAATACAAATGTCAGCTCCTGGAACAATTATCATTTAAAGAAGTTTGATGTAGGCCAGGTAGTTGCCCCAGAGGATACTTTCTTTTTCATAGAGGCATTTGGATATGGTGTTTTTCCAAAACTAATGAAGCAATTAACGAAGATGAATACCGACCATATCAAAACACCTGAGGATGAATTTGAGCTGGCGCTCAAAACCTTGCATAAAATCTGCAGTACATATAAACCCTTTAAAGCCACAATTGAATTAGACCACAAGGTTTTTGAGGATAAATACCTCTTGATTGAAGTCATGAACATCCCTAGCCTGGGGCCTAATTTAAAGTTAAGTCCAGATGCCGACCCTGGTGATGGATATTTTGATGTACTGATGGTTGCCGAAAGTAAACGAAAAGTATTATCTGATTATATCTCCGTAATTCATGAAGGTAAGGAAAGAGTATTTACCATTAAATCGATCAGATCCAAAACGGCAGCTATTTTTACAGTATGTAAGGATGCGCACGTTGATGATCAAATTATAAAAGAAACACCAGAAAAAGTAAAAATAAAGAACATGGATAGCTTGCTTGAAATTGTAGTTAACAACAAGAAATCAGTCGCGATCGTCCCCTCTAAATGACATAGATCGCTTTTTCCAGATCACCATATACACAAGTGCCACAAATGCAACACCGGCAGTACAATATAGAATGGATGGGATCATAAAGATCACGTCCTGATATGCCCAGCCTGCAAATAATGCGCCCAAACCTATACCTGCTTCAAGAGCGATATACATGGTTGCCATAGCTTTACCTCTATGTTGTGGGTGGCTAAGGTCTATAGTCCATGCATTTAATGCAGGAGACAAAACACCTGCACCTATGCCATAAACTACTGCTCCGGTAATTAAACCGGCTTCGGAAGTGCCGTACCCTGTGATGACCAACGAGGCACACAGAATGGTCAATCCGCAGATTGCCACATTCAAACGGCCATAATTATCAGATACTTTTCCGGCAATAAACCTGATCAGCAACGAGGATATGGTAAACACCATAAAGAATATCCCCTTATTGGCCAGTCCAATATAACCACTCCAGTCAGGTATTAAGGTAAGTATTACACCATAACCTACATACGATAACAAGGTTACAATAGCTGCAGGTAATACCCTAACATCAATAATGTCCTTGCGTGATATTTTCAGAATAGATAAACTGAATTTCTTTTTATCCTTCAAGGTTTCCTTCATGTTCATCAATATGATGATCGAAAGCAACGCCAAAGCAGATGAGCTGTAAAACAGCACATTTATTGAATACAGGCCACTAATAAAACTACCAATAGCGGGGCCAATGGCCATTCCGGTACTAAAACACAAACCATGTATTCCTAAAGCCTCTCCCCAACGCTCCCTCGGAATAATATCTGCAACGTAAGCCGCAGTAGCAGTTGGCTTAAATCCGGTCGAAAAACCATGAATAAGACGCAGAAACAAAAATCCGGAAACAGTGCCCAGTATAGGGTATAAGAATCCGCAAACAAAACATACAATAGATCCTACCGCCATAACCGGAACCCTGCCAATGGTGTCGGTTAACTTTCCGCTAAATGGCCTAGATATACCTGCCGTAAGCGTAAACAATGCTATAATTAAACCCTTATACTCGGCACCACCCAAACCACTAAGGTAAGCTGGCAAATCAGGTATGAGCATATTAAAACTGGCAGAAAATAAAAGTGAACTCAGGCAGAGTAATGCAAAAGGAAGGTTATATATAGGATCTGATGTAGTGGAATTATTCATTGAGCTTGCAAAGGTAGTAAACTATTTTTTTATACATTCGTTTAATGAAATTACCACATCAAAAGGGCATGGTGATATGGCTTATGGGCCTATCCGGAGCAGGGAAAAGTACAATATCGAATCTGTTTGAGGAGCAATTAAATGAGTCCGGCTTCTTTTCTATGAAACTTGATGGGGATGAAATGAGAAAAGGCTTAAACTATAATCTGGGCTTTAGTATGGATGATAGAGCCGAAAATATCAGGCGGGCAGCTGAAACCGCAAAAATAATTGCATCCAACGGCGTAATTGTTATCTGTTCATTTATTACGCCTTTAAATGGGCATAGAACAATAGCCAAAAACATTCTGGGCGGTATGTATTTCGAAGTGTTTATCGATTGTCCGCTGGATATTTGCGAACAAAGAGATGTTAAAGGTCTATACGAACAAGCGCACAACAACACCTTAAAAAACTTTACAGGGATAAGCTCTGCCTTTGAAAGACCAACCACACCAGACTTGATCCTTCATACTGATAATTTTACTGCTGAACAATGCTGTGACCAGCTATACAACGCAGTAAAAAACAAGATAGCAGATAACGCTTAACTTACTTTACAATAAAACCCGGGATTTAATAACGAGGGTTTATTGTAAACAAATTCTTCAAAATCTGCATTAACCATAATTGCACCACTACTTACTGCTATTGCCTGTCCGGCTGCAGTATCCCATTCCATTGTTGGTCCTTTTCTGAAATAGATTTGCGCTTTACCCTCCGCAACTAAACAGAACTTTAATGAACTACCAATGGAAAGCTTACTAACTACAGGGTATTTTTTTAAGATATTCTCCTCATCCTCATCGGCATGAGAACGACTACCTATAGCAATCCATTCACTCGTTTTCCGATCTACACTGATGGCTTCAGGGGCTTCACCTGGTGTCATTTTCCAACTTCCTTTTCCTACAATTCCATAGTAAACCACATTCAATACAGGGCTATAAATTACACCAATTACAGGCTTATTGTGCTCCATAAAAGCAATGTTAACGGTAAACTGACCATTCCTGCTGATGAACTCTTTGGTGCCATCCAGTGGGTCTACACACCAATATTGCTTCCATTCTTTTCTAACAGCATATTCAATATCAGCACCTTCTTCAGATAGTATTGGAATTTCCGGATAAAGCTTAGTTAAGCCGTCTACAATGATGTCATGCGAAACACGATCAGCAGCAGTCAACGGCGAATTGTCTTCTTTTCTGGTAATTCCAAAATCTTCCTGTGTTCCATTATAAACCTCCAAAATAGCTTCTCCGGCTTTAATGGCGATGTCAATTAGTGGCTGTATGTCTGTAATGTTCATTGCTTAGGGTAAAATTATTGTCGCTCTTTCTTTAATTTCTTTAAGGATTTTGGCCTGTCCTTCTCTGTTATCTAAATCACTTTGTCTGGCAGTCCGCAGGGCTTCTTTCTTTAAAATTGCATTTTCCTTGTCGTAAACTGCAATATGATCGGCATCAATTAAACTTACATCAGCATTTTGAATAACCAGTTCGTAATCCAATTCCCTCAATACATCCCCGGCAACCAGTTCAAAGATCTCCAGATCATCGCCCTTAAATTCGTCTAAAAATTTACCGGTATTGTTACTAATGATGGGCTTTTCCAGATTGCTCCACATTTCGCCTGCTGCTGCAGTAAGTTTAGAGGTTTTGGAATCATAAAACTTAAGCATATCAGGATGATAAGCGATATCCAGATAAAGGCATAGTTTCTTAATCACCCTTTCCGGTTCCGTAATCAATGTTTCATAATTAAGCGCGAAAAAGCGCTCTGCCGGCAAACTTGCCCTTAACTTCAAACAAGCTGCCTGATCTTCGCTCCATTGCTTGGCAAGGTGGTAAATGTGTTTTTCGCCAACAATAGCTTTCTTAAATGAACAGGCTACATCTCTCCCATCTCTGTACAGATAAATGTATTTCAGGTTTAGTCCAAAATCTTCCATTTCTGTAGCATAATGAACGTTTGCCATACTTTTACAGCACCAATACTTAGCACCTTTACTAATGGCAGCCTGCTCATATACCAACCTGTTTATCTCTAAAAGATCATAACGTGTTGATTGTTCGTAAATCTCGTCTGCGTTCAGTAAAACCCCTTCCCATGGTACCGGATTGGCATTTACATAAGCTACTACATCATTAACAAGTATTTTATATGAAGTACTGTTAAGCTTGCCGTACAGATGTAAAAGCGGCATAAAAACCACTAAAATATGAGGCGGATGCGGCGATGCTATTTCAGCCGACTGATCCAGAATTACTCTTAAAAGATTAGATCCGGAGCGTTGCGTTCCTATAATTTGTATGCCGGTATTGGTCATTCTTGTTAGTTAAAATTAATTCAGTACCTATCCCATAAAGTGTACTGCAGTCCCTATTAGTAAAGAAATAATGATTAAGTATACAGGATTAAATTTAAATCTGAAACTTAAAATAAATGCGACCACAAATAATGCAACATTAATTGGCGTGGAAGGCACTGAGAAAAAGAGCTTTATGCCCGAAGCGATGATCATGCCCACTACTACAGGTTTTATTCCTGCCAATGCATTTTTCATCACCGTTGAGTCTGCATTATTCTTAAATATCTTTGAAACAATGATCATTAAAATAGAAGAAGGTACAAAAATAGCGATTGTTGCCAATGACGCACCGGCCACACCGGCCAATTTATAACCTGTAAAAAACGCACTTACCAGAATTGGCCCTGGTGTTAGCTGGCTAAAAGCAATGCTATCTATGAATTCCTGATTGCTTAACCACTTCAATTCTGTTACAAAGAGGGACTGCATAATCGGGATCATCACATAACCTCCGCCAAAAAGCGAAAGACTGATCCCTGAAAACACGGAGGCAATTTTAAGAAGAATCAGGTCTGTGTTTCGGTACAATCCGGAAATAAAAGCCGCATATAATAACAACAGCGATGACAAGCCTATTTTAGCACCGCTGCTCAAGCGCTCCCATGTAAATTTAGCCCCACCAGTATCAGCTAAATTGGCTAGTTTAAAATAAACACCAATTAACCCGCCAATCAGTATAAGCAACAGAATGATCAGATAGCCTTTAATGAAATAAAGTAATATTATGGAGATTAAACACAGTGCTATTTTACCGTTATGTCCTTTTACTTCCTTTAAAAATATATTTAAACCAGTAGTTAATATGATCGCACTTACAGCTGCTACTGTATAGGCCATTATACCCGAAAGATCCTTAACATGAATGTAATTAAAATAACACCACGACAGCACAAACATCAATATGCAGGCCGGAAGCAGAATCCCCAGCATGCTCACCAGTAAGCCATTTTTTTTGTGCAGATGATAACCAATATACGATACCACGTTTACTGCCAATGGTCCGGGCAATAAACTGGCAATACTAACGGCATTTAATAAGTTTTCCTGACTCAGGGTTTTGTCCTTTTCAATCATTTCCTTTTGAACAACCGCTATTAAAGCCATATGCCCACCAAAAGAAACACATCCTATTTTTAGAAAAGTAAGGAAAAGGTACTTTAAACCCGCTTCCTTTTGCACTATGCTGATATCATCCACGCTATTTCTTTGTTTTTACGGTTATCAATTATTGATTAATCCTGTTTCATTAGTCTATACATATACGCCGAGATCATCAACAAAATGGTAATCACTATCCAAAGCGTGTTGTAACCATACCTTTCTGCAATAAAAAACCCGGCTATAGGACCAACAACCTGCGCTATCGACCAGCAAAGCATATATCCCGCTGCGTACTGGCCCCTGTTAAACTCATTTGCCCTGCTCATTACAAAGGTATTGATAAAAGGCAAAGCAAACATTTCACCAAAGGTGAAGAAAACTATGCACAGGGTGCCCAATACTATAGGACTTCCAAAAGGAAGCAAAAGTACAGCGAATGAACATGCAACTAATATAGCACCTAATACTATAAAAAAAATAGGAGACCTTTTATTCTCAATCTTATGGATCATCACCATTTCAAACAGTGCAATAATGATCCCGTTGAGGCCTAATATCAAGCCTATCTCAAACTCACCTATCTTCCAAATTTCTTTATAAAATACCGGAACAACCCTAAACATCAGAAAAGAGCAGATGATAAAAACAGCGGTTAACAGCAGGAACCTGATAAATACTGCATCTTCCCAGGGCTTACGCACTACAATTCCCTTAACTTTTTCCTTTAAAGCCTTTCTATAGTCTTTAATTTTTGGCAGAAACCATAAGATGCCTAGTCCTGCAATAATACTTACCGTGCCATCAACATAAAACAACAATCTGTAATCGTAAGATGCAATTAAACCACCCATACTTACACCAACTGCCCATCCCATATTCACCGCAAGACGGTTTAAAGAATAAGAACGGGTCTGTAATTCAGGTTTGGCATAGGCTGCTATGGCTACAAAGTTCGCAGGACGAAAGGCTTCCGAAAAGAAACTGATCACAACAGCAAGCGCGCATAACGTATGGAAATGAGTAATATTTGCAAAAAAAAGAAAGAATGTACCACTAACAATAGAGGCCACTATCTGAACCGGTCTAAACCCAATTACATCTGTAAGCTTACCACCTGCTGCTGATCCCATTATAGAGCCGACGCCAAAAAGAGTGATGATTAATCCTGCATCAGAAGCTGGTCTGTGGAGCGATTGCGTTATAAACAAACCCATAAAAGGCACCGCCATATATCCACTGCGGTTGATGAGCATAACAATGCTCAAGATCCAGGTTTCGCGGCTTAAGCCAGTAAATGAAAGTTTATAAGTGCGAGCAATTTCTTTGAATAATAACATAAGTAGCGGAGCTGTGTCAAAGATAATAAAGCAATTAGTTTTTTCTATTTTAGCAAAATACTTTTACGTACATGCAGAAACTTAAAGCCATATTATTCGATTTAGATGGCACACTTATCGACTCAGAATACTTCCATTACCAATGCTGGATAGAAATCCTTGAAACCTACTCGTTATCTATGACTTATGAGGAATGGGTTAATACTTACGCGGGCTACCCACTCCCAATCAACAGCAAAAAAATTAAAGAAAAATACAATCTCAATATTGGTCTATCTGAACTAATCCTCTGGCGGGAACGCTTAAGCAAAACCGGCTTTTCAACTAGAGATATCAATTTAATGCCCTTTGCCTTGGAAACAATACAGTTTTTTAAGCAAAAAGGACTTAAATTAGCCGTTGTTACCGCTAGCCCAAGACCAGATGTTGATCTGATCTTTGCAAGAAATGGTTTGAGCAACTACTTTGATCTTATGGTTACCAGAACCGATGTTACTTTAACAAAGCCAGATCCTGAATGTTATAATTTCTGCTGTCAGCAGCTTGGACTAAACAAGGATGAGTGCTTAGCTTTTGAGGATACAATTAATGGCCTAAAAGCTGCTAAAGCAGCCAATCTGGTTTGTTATGCTATACAAAGTGATACTTCGCAACATCCTAAGTTAGCTATTGCCGATAAAATATTTACAGACCTAAAACTTGCCAGTGAAAACGCTGCAACGCACTTCACATTATAAAAACAGACATATACTCAACGCATGCTTAAATTCAAACAACTCTTAATTCTATTGCTACTAGCTGCCACGGCAACAGTTGCGCAAGTGAGACCAGAGAAAATAGCCGACAGTCTTTACAAAGCAAAAAACTTTAAAGAAGCTGGCAGGTATTACCTAAAAGCGACCAGGCAAGTCGACTTCGAGGTTCTTAGATCAGATAATTATTATAATGCGGCATGCTGTTATGCCTTAAGTGGTCAAAAAGACAGCGCCCTGGTTTTACTTACAAACGCTGTAAATAGTGGCTATAAAAATATCGATCAAATTAAAAAAGATACTGATCTTGAATCCTTACGTTCCTTACCAGGCTGGCCTAAACTCCTAAATAGCATTAAGACAGTTAAAAACAGCACCACAGATCCATATAAGGCTAAACTGATTACCAGCGATGTAAAGAACTTTTGGAAGGCATATGACCTGGCTAAAAAGGATACCGCCAACGCCATCAACCTTTATAAGAAATACTATGTAGAACCTGCCTCAAATGGACTTCAGGATTATCTGGGTTATAAAATCAGAAACCTGAAGAATTTTGTAAAATCTGTAAACACCAAGCCTCTATTTTATGCCGCTGTACGTAAAAATACTTACGCCGTAGATCAGCAAAAGCCTCAAATGATCCAAAGCTTTGTTAAGTTCAAGCAAATCTACAACAAGGCTCAGTTTCCTGACATTTACTTTGTTATTGGCGCTTTTAATTCAGGTGGAACCAGCACTGATGCCGGCTTATTGATAGGCTTGGATCAATCTGCCCGCACAGAAGAAGTTCCTGTTAAAGAGCTAAACTTATGGCAGCAAAACAACTTCACAAACCTAAAATCCTTACCAAATCTAATTGCCCACGAGCTCATCCATTTTAACCAGAATGGCCTTGCTGGCGACACCACGCTCCTTGCCGGTTCACTTACCGAGGGCATGGCCGATTTTATTGGCGAACTGATATCGGGTAAAACTGCTAATGAACGTCTGCATGTCTGGGCTAAAGGTAAAGAAAAACAGATCTGGACAGATTTTGAGAAAGAGATGTATCTCGCCAAGTCTCACAATTGGATCGCAAATTCCGATCAGGAAACTGCAGATAAACCTGCTGATCTGGGCTATTGGGTTGGTTACCAGATCTGCAAAGCCTACTACAACAAAAGCACCGATAAAAACAAAGCTGTAAACGATATGCTTAACATAAAAAACTATAAAGAATTTTATGTTAAAAGCGGCGCCGGGCAGCTGTTTAAGTAATTATTTTACTTTAAAATAGTTTATTTATTACATTACCATGTTCTAAAAATACGGGTTAAAAACCTTTATAAGGGTAACTTTGGCTGCTCAAAACATTTATCAATTGACAGCATCAAAACCATTAAAAGAACACAATAAGGGCATTTCTACTGTCCTTGCTTTTGCCCTGTTACCATTATCCGGCTTCGCAACAGACATCTACATCCCTTCCTTACCTACCATGGCTACCACCATGAATGTAAGCAGTTTACAAGTACAATTAACACTTAGCTTATTCCTAATCAGTTATGGAATTTCACAGCTCTTTATAGGCAGCGTGCTAGATAGTTTTGGCAGGTATAAACTTAGCCTTATCTGCTTACTCGTATTTGCAGCAGCAAGCATCGTAATTGCAAATACCCATAATGTCTACCTCATTTACCTCATGCGAATCATTCACGGATTTACAGTAGGAACTATCATTGTAGGCAAACGCGCATTTTTTGTCGATATTTTTGAAGGCGATAAACTTAAACACTATTTAAGCCTGTTCTCTATCATTTGGTCTACCGGCCCCATAGTAGCGCCATTTTTAGGTGGCTATTTGCAAACTGTATTTGGCTGGGAGTCTAACTTCTACTTCCTTGCCGGTTTAGCAATCATACTTGCCATACTCGAATTCATTTACAGTGGCGAGAGCCTGACCCGCTTCTCTAAATTCTCATTAAGCAATATCGGCAACATCTATCTTAAAATGATTAAAACCCCGAGCTTTAGTCTGGGTATAGTGATGTTGGGCCTTGCCTATTCAATGGTAATGATTTACAACATGACAGGCCCATTTATCATAGAACACCACCTTCATTTTTCACCGGTTGTCGCCGGTTATAGCTCCCTGATTCTTGGTTTTGCCTGGATGGTTGGCGGTTTTATAGGTAAAGCAACCATAAACAAGCCATTTTTAAAGAAAATGATTGTGAACCTGGGGCTGCAAATACTCTTTGTGCTGCTCATGTTTATCAGCATTCAATTCATATCCAGCATCTATACACTTATATTCTTCGCCTTTTTAATTCACGTTACGGCAGGCTATATCTTCAATAATTATTTTACTTTTTGTCTGGGCAGATTCCCTAAAAATGCAGGCATTGCCAGCGGATTAACCGGCGGTGTTACGTATGTGATCGTGTCGTTTCTAAGCTACAGCGTTATCTCATTCTTACCGGCAAAAGACGAGCACAACTTAAATTCCAGCTACTTACTACTAGCCGTTATTTCAGGAATAGTGATGTTTGTGATCTTTAAGCTCACCAAAAAAGAAGAGCTAGCGGCAGCGTAGTCAGGCTTTAAGAAAAGCCAAGATCTTTTAGCAATTGATCTTTGTAGTTACTTCCTATCGGGATTTCATTGTTATTAATAAATATACGATTGCCCTCTATGTGGCCAATTTTAGATTTATTAATAATAAATGAACGATGGGTTCTTAGAAAAAGTTGTTTGGGTAAGAGCTCTTCAAAGTTCGAGAAAGGCATTTTAGGCAACAGAAAATTACTGGTAGTTATGATTTTAGTATAATTGCCTTGTGCTTCGGCATAAAGCAACTCATCATATCCAATTTTATAGATCTTTCCATCGGTTTTAATAAAGATAAAATCTTCATTAGCAGAGCCAGAAACCTCGATTGCCTGCATAGTTGCTTTAGGTTCTAATTTTTCTAGTGCCTTATCTACAGCAATAATAAAACGATCAAAGGAGAAGGGTTTTAACAGGTAATCGCAAGCTGCCAAATCAAATGCATCAACAGCAAACTCCTTATAGGCTGTTGTAAATATAATCTGAGGCTGGTCTTTCATTGTTTTTACAAATGAAATTCCATCCATTATCGGCATGTTAATATCCAGGAAAAGGATATCGATCTTTTGTTTCTGCAACACAGCCTTTGCTTCAAGCGCATTCCCGCACGATGCTACAACATTAAGGTAATCCAAGTGACTACAATATGTCTTTATAATATCTCTGGCAATCGGCTCGTCATCAACAATAAGGCAGTTTACTCGGTCCATTACTTCATTTTTAAATGTAAGATAACATTGTAAAATGAATTATCCTTTTTAATGTTCAATTCATGTTCCCCCGTATAAAGCAAGTTTAACCGCTTGCTTACATTATCCAAACCAAAACCGCTGTTTTTGTTAAGCGTAGGCTGAACATTTTCTTCCTTACCGTATGAATTCTTTACCGAAAAAAGGATAGAATTACCCCAGGTCTTTAGTTTTATATCTATATAAATCTTCTCATCAATTGTGTTTTTAGAATGCTTAAAAGCATTCTCAATAAATACAATTAAAAGCATGGGTGCTATTTTTATTTCAGGTACAATTGCCTCTTCAATTTCTGTAGTCAATACCAACCTATCGCCTATCCTTATCTTCTCAAAGTCTATATAATTGTTAACGTAGGCTACTTCATCCTTTAACGGTACATATATTTCTGTCGCATCATAAACTGAATAACGCAATAGTTCCGATAGTTTAAGCAGCAATGCAGGTATTTTCTCATGATCAGTAATAGAAAGCCCATACATATTGTTTAACGTGTTAAACAGAAAATGAGGACTCAGTTGAGATTGTAACAAATGCAGCTCACTTTTACTATGAGCAGCCATTGTTTTGGCATCTCTCAATTGATTTTCAGAAATCGCGTGAACGATCTTGATCAAGGCACCGAGCGCCAGACTGATCAGCATAAATGGAACCCACGACAGTAATAAATTAATGGCAATTCGCCCTCGTAAGGGGAAATCAGCATGAAAAAACAACCAGCCAATGCAAACTATGATCAGGATAAATAACCCAAAAGAAATTTGCTTGGGAAGAACTGTTAACCTTGCAGTCCATATCTGTGCAACATATCTACCTGTAAAAAGCCCAATGAAAAAGAATACAGTTCCGGCAAAGGCCACGGCTTCATCTTCATGTATCTCAATAGACTTCGCATATGTTTCTATTACCAAAAAAACAGGGATTGAAATGATAAGGGATAAGACTATATAAAGCGGTTGGCCAAAGAAACCGATCAGTGGTTTAAATTTTATCTCGTCCATAGTGTTTCTGATGTTCCTTGTGTCAATCATAGGCTACAAATTTGAACAAGTTCATCGAGTCAATAAATAATTACTGACGAACAGCCCAGAATCATTGACAGAACCCAAAAAACAGGTTACAAAACAGTTCAACACCTCAAAATAGCTTTCCATCAACTAACAGGCAAGTTACAACATATTTTTTTTCGGAGCTAACACGAACAATCAATATTTGATCAATCAACAACCTGATCAAATTAAAAACCACTTGTAATGAAAACATATATTATATTATTTTTCGCTTCTCTGATCTCTCTTACTGCCCTGGCGCAGGTAAAACAAGGAGTCATTTCCTCAACTGTAAAAGATTCAAAAAACCAGGCAATTGGCGGTGCTACTGTTCGTCTGCTTAAAGCCGCAGACACCGCGATTATTACCACCCGAACTACTGATATCGATGGTAAATTTCAATTCAATGATGTCACCAAAGGTTCTTATCTATTAAGGATAACAGCTGTAGGCTACAAAGAATTCAATTCATCGCCCTTACATGTACTGGATAACGCAGGCGTGGTGTTTCCCGTAATTATATTACTGCCGGCTAAAAGTACAGAACTTGCAGAGGTAGTGATAAAAGCAAAGCGTCCGCTAATTCAAATGGAAATAGACAAAACAGTAGTAAACGTGGATGCCATGATTAGCAGCGCCAGCAGCAATACATTAGAAGTGCTCGAAAAAACGCCCGGCATAGTTGTAAATTCCAATGGGGATATCACATTAAACGGCCGATCTGGAGTTATGGTTTTAATTGATGGCCGCCCTACTTACATGTCGGGACAAGACCTTTCTCTTTACCTAAAATCTCTTCCCGGATCACTTTTAGACAAAATAGAGCTGATGGACAACCCTCCTGCCCGTTATGATGCATCAGGAAATGCAATTATCAATATTAAACTGAAAAAAAACAGGATAGGTGGTTTTATAGGAAGTATTTCTACAGGTTATTCTAAAGGAGAATATGGAAGAAACAACAACTCTTTGAACCTGAACTACAACTATAAAAAGATCAATTTGTTTGGGAGTATTGGTTATAGTCACGAGAAAAATTATAACATCGACAACATGACAAGGAGCTTCTTTGATACTAACAATGTACCAACATCAACCGTAGAGCTAATAAATAATCAGGAGTTTAAAAGCAATGGCTTAAATGCAAACGCAGGATTAGATTATGCAGCCACTCCAAATACAACATACGGTTTCCAGGTCAATATAAACGACAATAAAAACAACGATCTGCTGAATTATAATAGCGATAATTACAACGCCGGACAACTGAACAACATTGGCAAAGGAAACACCATTTTCGATAATAAAAGAACCAACTTAGGATCCAACGTCAACTTTCTGCATAAATTCGGATCAACCGGGAAGGAACTCTCTGCCGATATCAACTACTTAAATTACCGCAGTACCGGCAACCAATCACTCGTAAACTCACTTTATCAGCCAGATGGTACTGCTATCAGCGATAGCAAATTCTTTTACGATTTACCTTCTACCATAAATATATACACTGCCAAAGCAGATTATGTGCAAACCATGAAAAACAACGCAAAATTTGAAGCGGGCTTTAAATCGAGCTTCGTTTATAACGATAACAAATCTGATTATTACAACATTACCGATCATGGACCGGTTATCGATAACGGACAATCAAACCACTTCAAGTTCAGAGAAAACATAAACTCTGCATATGTTAATGCTCAAAAAGGATGGAAACACCTATCTATCCAATTAGGATTGCGTTTGGAAAACACACAATCTAAGGGGGAGCAATTAGGCAACGAGCTGGTGCCACCAAGCAGTTTTACTAAGAACTATACGCAAGTGTTCCCAAGTATCTTTTTAAACTACAAGCTTGATACAGTTGGCACAAACACCCTAAACTTTAGTATCAGCAAAAGAATAAACAGGCCAAATTATCAATACCTGAATCCTTTTGTGTTTTTTAAAGACAAGTACTCTTACTCTTCAGGTAATCCGGAATTAACCCCTCAATATCAGATGCGTTATGAACTTAAATATCAACACAAACAATGGCTTAGACTAGCTTTAAGTTATAACAGATTTACAGATGTAATTTTCCAGACTACACGTGTAGAAAATGATATTTTTATCAGGAAACCGGAAAACGTAGCCTTCGGATATATGATAATTCTAAATACCAATATCACAATTACTGCTGCTGAATGGTGGACACTTTATTTTGAACCGCAATTCGCCAGATTGGGATTAGATGGTATGGCATATGGCGAAAAGCTTAATCCAAGTATTTATGCAGCCAGAATAGGAATATACAACCAATTTCAATTCAAAAAAGGATGGAGTGCGGAACTGGGCAGCTATTATGTCAGCCGGGATTTAAACGGGCAAACTTATACAGCAGGCAGGTACAGGGTAAACTCAGGTATTCAAAAAAAGATTTGGAAAAACAAAGGCAGCATCAGGTTCAATGTTGATGACATGTTCCATAGCTGGGTAGCCAGGGAACGTTCAGTAGGGCTGACGCAGGCCTATTCATTTCAAACCAATGAATCTGATACGCAGCGATTTGGCATTGCACTAACGTATAACTTTGGTAAAGACACGTTTACCCGTAAAAGCAAGCACAAAAACAATGCGCTTGATGAGGAAAAAAACCGGATGTAATAGGAATTAAGGGCCCTGAAAAATCTCCGGATGCTTTCTGATAAAGTAAACAGGCGTACAGCTCCAGGCATGACAATAGCTATTTATCGGAAAAAAGTTATAAGGAGAAAGCTTGTCATTATCAGGATCATAAGCCTCCCAAAAAGTATCAGCGCCCTTATTTACCATTCCACCCCAATAATCTATTACAGAGGCTTTGGCTTCTTGTGTTAACCCACATTTAATCAAAGCCTCAATATAATAATGATACAGATAAGGCGTGCCCGGCTTTACCACATTATCATAACCCGCAATAGCTTTCATAGCCTTCTGACCTTCAGCCTTACTAGCTACTCCACTCATTATCATCCATGCCTGCGAGGCGTAAGAAACCTGCTTAGATGCTCCACTTACAAAAAGCCCTGTTTTCTTATCATAAAGTCTTGTTTTAGCCGCCTTAATCATTTTGTCAATTAGCCCATTCAATTGTGAAACCTCCTTATCCTTACCCAATAATTTAGCCAGCGTCAATGTTTCTTTCATGGTAAAAATCATTATCCCCTGCAAAGAAGCCTGTTTATCCAGCCCATCTCTCCAATCCACAAAGATCCACCAACCGTCCTTTTGAGCCGCATTAACGTTAAACAGCCCGTTATCATCCAGATGCTTGCTAATGTTGTCCATTTGCCTTTTGGCTACAGGCCATAAATCAAGCACAAACTCACTGTCTTTAGTGGCAATAAAATATTCCTTCAATGCGGCATTAAACAATAGCGAATATTCAAACAAAAATGGCGCACCTGCCTGCGCATGGGGCTTAGGGTTTTCAAATGCATTAGCATTTAAGTACCCATCTGTACGACTCAATCCTGCAATTAAATACAAACATCGTTTGGTAAGCTCATGATCTTTAAAAGAATAATTGTTAGCTAACGATTCCAGATACAAATCCCCTATCCATAATCTCCTGTCGCGTTTCGGGCCATCTTCATAAACCGTTTGCATACATTCTTTTAGCGTAGCCTGGCCAACAGCATCAATCTTTTTAATCATTGGATCTGTATTTGCCGCCAATTGAACAGGTACATTTGTAACGGCCGTAACAGCTTTAAAACTCATATCCGTTATCTTAAAATCAAAGTTACCGGAGCCAGCTAAAAGGTCAATTTTAAGGTATCTAAAGGCCATACGTCGTGGAATAGTGATTGTAGCAGGCAATTCCATCACGGTAATGATTTCGTCCTGCAGCCATGCCCTGGTCAAACCTCCTGTGTACGGATCAAAAGGTGTGGCAAGTTCACCCGGCACCTCTGCAAATGTCATTTTAAAACGTAATGGACCATCCAATACATTGGCACTTTCCTTCATGGTAAATGTATAATACCCGGTTAAATGCTCGCCAAAATCAATAACTACACCAGACTGTTTTTTAAAAGCTTGCTGATAAAGCTGGTCAACCGAACCTGCAGGAGTAGCCTTCCAACCTTGAAAAGCCTTATCATCAGCCTCTAGTTTAACCAATTGCACAGGCTTTTTTTCCTGCTCAGTCAGTTTAGGCTTATTCGTTTCTGCTTTAGCCATCCATTTATCACGCTGCTCCTGAGTATAAAAATCCTGAGCTGATAACAGCGATGGAATGCCAATGCCAAAAAATAGTAGTATCGTTCTTAATCTGTTCATGTGAAGTATAAAAATTTAGTGATCCTTTTTAGGATCAATCAACTGAGGAAACCAGGCTTTAAAATAAGTTGCTTCTTTGCCATTCCCGGCCGAGGCATAATCGCATAAATCAACAGTTACAGGCTCATCTCCCTGCTCTTTATATGATTCCGGAGAAAACTTAAGACTGAATTGTAACCACACATTTTCAGAAGTATGAGGTACGGAAACCAAATCAACATATCCGGTCTTACCTGCAAGGTTAACAATCGATCCCATATTAGCCCCTTTTAATGCCTCATCGCGGGCAAGCAATATAGGGCCACGCATCACAGCAGCATATTGAGACTTGTCTTCAATAAATTCAACCCTGCCTCTCATATCCAGTTCTAAAGCTATTTCGTCGCCATCTTTCCAGGTTCGTTTTAAGGTAGCAAACTGCCCACCAGCTGCCTCAACTGCAACACCGTTTACCATTAACACATTCTTCTTGCTCCATTCAGGTATGCGAATATTAATGCTAAAGTCCTCAGGCTTTGAAAGTTTTACACTAATTCCAATCTTACCCGTAGCCGGATAATCTGTATGCTGAACTACACTTACATTTTTACCAGTTGGAGTAACCAAAGCATAACTCCCTTCAATAAAATAATTTACAAATAAGCCATCTGCAGCTTTCATCACCACATGAGCCGGAAGGTTAAACAAACCCCTTGGGCCGCTTGCCACACAACAATTAAGATCCATACCACACTGCCCGTTTCCGGGTAATCGCAATCCATTTAAAGGCGTATATTTTGCCCAATGAAAACCATCGTGACTGGTAGAGCCCAACAAAGCGTTATAATAACTCTGTTCCACTGCATCGGCATATTTTGCTTCGCCGGTAAGCCTAAAAAGCTGATGACAAAGCTTTATCCAGGTTACTGTAACGCACGTTTCCTGATAATGAAAGATGGGATCAGCCTGTAAAGCCTTGCCACCAAACCACATTTCGGCCGATGCACCTGATCCTGCCATATTGATCTCTTTATCGCGAACGTTTTGCCAGGTCTTCTCAACCGCAGTTTTATATGTCTGTTTGCCCGTTAGCCTGTACAATTCCAATAAACCTTCGTAGCACGACATCATTTCGTATGCCTTTTGCCCCTGTTCAAAAGAATACCAGTTTTCAGGTTTAGGAAAGCGTTTAGACACATCAACATCGGCCTTGGAAATTAACTGTGGCCCCTCAGGTGTTTCCCATTGGCGAACAATCTCTTCTGCAAAATCAAGATATTTCTTATCCTTTGTTTGCGTATATAACAAGCAAATAGGCTCCAATACAGAGGATGCAGCCATACCCCGGTAATTCCCCTTAGTCACAATTATACCGTCGGCTTTCTTAATATCGTCTATCAAATTATCAGCAACAGCCTTGGCTGCTTTAAGACTCTTTTTATCACCGGTTAGACTATAATAGTCAAGCAGCCCCAGCATACAATACTTTCGTCCCCAAATGTCCCACTGCTTTAATCTGCTTTCTTCAGCATAATTACCAATATAGCCATCAGCACTTTGCGTAGCAATTAAACCACCAACAGCGGCATCCAGCTTTTGCTTTAGTTCAGGTGTTGGTTTATATTTATAGGCAAGAACTGCCGAAGTAAACCATTTTCCCCAAAACTCACTTTGCCATAAACTGGTCTCGTTTCTATGCTTAAACGGTTCAATTAAGGCATCTGCATCCTGAAGTAAAACCCTGTTCTTGTAAGAATTAGACAGCCTTTCGCCAATAAACCCACCAATCGTTTCAGATTTTGCCCTGCTGAGCTTATCCTGCCCTACACTAACACCGGTTACTAAAACAAATCCTGCTAACAATAATGAAGTATATTTTTTCATCCTAAAAGATTATTTTTTTAAGAAACGGTCGGTCCAATATCTGGTTCTGGTGATGTAGTAATCATTTGCCAGCGGGCTATAATCCAAGTAAGTAAAACCAGTAATACTCAGTGGTTTTGCCGGTTCAATCTGTGTACCCTCATGCCATTCGTTAAAAGAAGTAATGGCCACATACGGGCTTTTCACGGAAATTGCTTTTTTCCAGTAATCATCATAATACGTCCCATTGTCCCTGCTTTGCGTATTGGCACTATTCTCCGGGCGGATGCGCTCATCTATATAACCAGGCCCTACACAGGGGATGAATATCTTGTTGTTTTGAACCGCCCATTCCTGCATCTTAGCCCAGTTATTTGGGTTAGAGCCATAACGGAACACCTTCGAAACAAAGTAGGTATAGAAACCGTCAAATCCCGAATCTTTAAAGAACTGATGCTCATTATCATTCACCCAAAGACCCATAAAATCAGCATCATATAACGTTTTTCTAATGGTTGAACTTCCAGCTGGCGATAATACATCCGACCATTCAGCGGCCTTACTCAAATACGAATCATAAACAAAGAAAAGCGGTTTCTTCTGTTCAGAATAGTAAAAAGCCGGGTGCTTGCCATAAGTATCAATTAGATACTTCACATCAGCCTTAACCGTTAAGGGAGATCTATTTCCATACGGCTCAATTTGAAAACCAACCTTAACACCAGCCTTTTTAGCCTCATCTAATATCACCGGAATGCTCTTTGCGGTAAAATGATCCTTACCCCACCAGGTTAAAAAAACAGCATTAATACCTGCTTTAGCAATCATTTTCATGTGCTTAGCCACCAAAACAGGATCATTTGTGCTGTAATTACCTAATGATGGAAAAAAATTAGCGCCTATGTTATCACCACCCGGGTACCCAGTAGGATTGCCATTACTCCAATGCGACCAATGCTGATCTGCTCCATCAAAAGCCTTGGTCTGGTACCAATTGTAGTAAAAGCAAAAAACCTTAGGTTTTATGGCCAAAGCTGATCCGCAAAACAGCAGCACCAAAGGCAAAACAAATATAAATTTCAGCAACCTATTCATTTGGCGAAGGACTAATTGCACTCCAACCACCATCAATCACCAAACTTTGTCCTGTGATGTGTTTTGCCCCATCCGACACCAGGAACAAAGCCGCATTGGCAATATCTATCGTTTTAGCAGGACTACCCATTGGCGTAATTCTAGACCATACAGCCTCATAATTCGGATCATCCATGGTACGCTCTGTAAGTGTAGCACCCGGCGCTATCGTATTTACATTGATCTTAAAAGGAGAAAGCTCCAGCACCAGGTTCTTGGCCAGCATTTCAAGAGCAGCTTTAGTCATTCCGTAGGCTGCCAGATCTTTATGTGCCTGATGTGCCGTAACCGATGAGGTAAACAACAAAGAACCACCTTTAGCCTGAGTTCTCATTTGATTGGCCGCGGCCTGGGCCAAAAAGAACGTACCACCAAGGTTTGTATGTAAAACTTTATACAAAGAATCCTGAGGGTAAGTAAAGAAATCGCCAAATAAAGTAATCCCTGCGTTGGCAATCACAACATCCAGACTGCCGGATGTTTTTACAGCCAGATCAACCATACTTTGTATAAAATCCTTATCACCAGAATCACCTGCACAGGCAATACAATTTCCACCCGCATCTTTAATTGCTTGTACTGCGCCATTGGCCAGCACCTCATCTATATCATTCAATAAAACTGTAGCGCCTCTAGCTGCCAGTTGTTTACATATTTCAAAACCAATGCCCTGTCCGGCACCAGTTACAATTACCGTCTTGTTTTCAAATGCTGTTGAAGTCATCATATTAGTCTTTCGTCTGTTTATATATTAATGTGAATCGCGTAATACTTCACTACCTGAGTTACCCTTTAAAAAATCAAAATCGGCACCTAAATGTGCCTGTTCAACATGTTCTACATACAACCTTGCATAGCCCCTTTTAAACTGATTAACAGGATCAGCAAGTAAAGCCCTTCTCTGATCCAATTCCTCATCAGGCACTAATAAGCTTAACCTTCTCCCTGCTACATCCAGTTCAATCATATCCCCATCCTTAACCAATGCGATGGTTCCGTTTTCGGCAGTTTCTGGCGAAACATGCAGTACCACAGTACCGAATCCGGTTCCACTCATACGGCCATCAGATACGCGTACCATATCTGTAACCCCTAAATCAAGCATCTTTTTAGGTAAACCCATATTACCCACCTCTGGCATGCCTGGATAACCTTTAGGGCCTGTATTTTTCAATACCAATACACTATCCGCATCAACAACCAGCTCCGGATCATCAATTCTAAGCTTATAATCTTCAATGTTTTCAAATACCACAGCCTTACCTGTATGCTGCATTAAACGCGCATTAGCTGCCGAGGGCTTAATGATAGCGCCCTCCGGACAAAGATTGCCCTTTAACACCGCTACACCAGAATCCAGTTTAAAAGGACTTTCTACAGATGCAATCACCTCCTGATTCAAAGTTTGCGCCCTTTCCAGATTCTGACCAATATTTCTGCCGTTTACCGTAATACATTCGGCATTCAAAAAGCTTTGCATTTCTTTCATTACGGCAGGTAAACCACCGGCATAATACAGATCTTCCATAAAATGCTCGCCCGAAGGCTGCAGATTAGCGATTAGCGGTATCCCTGCAGAGTATTTATCAAAATCATCAATGGTTAAATCTATCCCCACCCTGCCTGCAATGGCCAACAGGTGTATCACAAAATTGGTAGAGCCACCAATGGCAGCATTTACCTTTATCGCGTTTTCAAAAGCTTTACGCACCAGAACATCAGATGGTTTCAAATCTTCCCTAACCATATCTACAATCCTGCGGCCCGAGAACTGGGCAAGTACCTTTCTTGAAGAATCAGCAGCCGGAATAGCCGCATTGCCAGGCAACGAAAGCCCAAGCGATTCAACCATACAAGCCATAGAAGATGCAGTGCCCATAACTGCACAATGCCCTCTGCTCCTGCACATTCCGGCTTCTGCCAGGTTCAATTCCTCTTCCGACATGATTCCGGATCTTACACTTTCAGAGAACCTCCAAATATCACTGGTACCTATATTTTTACCCTGAAATTTACCCGTAAGCATTGCACCACCAGAAACCACAATAGATGGAATATCTACACTGCAAGCACCCATAACCAGTGCCGGAGTAGTTTTATCGCATCCGCACATCAACACCACACCATCAATTGGGTTTGCCCTGATGGACTCTTCCACATCCATACTTACCAGGTTCCGGTAAAGCATGGCCGTAGGTTTAATCAAGGTTTCGCCTAAAGACATTACCGGAAATTCAACCGGGAAACCGCCTGCTTCAATTACCCCTCTTTTTACAGATTCGGCAAGCTCCCTAAAGTGGGCATTACATGGTGTTAATTCCGACCAGGTATTGCAAATTCCAATAACAGGTTTACCCTGAAACTCATCAGCCGGAATGCCCTGGTTTTTCATCCAGGCCCTGTAAATAAACCCATCCTTACCTTTTTTACCAAACCATTGCTGACTACGAAGCTTCTTTTCCATATCTATTTTATTATAACACACAATTAAAAACCGTAGCACCTGTTACGCCCGGCTCTACTATAAATATATGACCACTTTCGGGAAATCCCTTAAGGTCATTTTCTGTCATTCCTTTTTTTGCAGTAGTAATGATCATCTGGTCCAGCGCATCTCCAACAAAAGCACAGCTGCTTACATTAGGAGCAGGAACATCAATAAAACCCAACATTTCACCAGAATCTACATCAAACCTGCCAACACCATATCCACCCCATAACGCTATCCAAAGTTTACCTTCGGCATCCAAAGCAATCCCATCGGGCACACCCTTTTCCACAGGAATATGCACCGCAATACGCTCAAATTCCAGATTACCGGTACGCTCATCGTAGAGGTACGACTTAATTGCACCTGTAACACTATCGGTATGATAGAGCCGCTTATTGTCGGCAGTCCAAGCCATACCGTTCGAAATAGAAAGCTTACCCAGCTTTTCGCTAACCTGCAAGTTCTTATCAACGCAATAAAGTGCACCCGCATCTTTTTTATGTTTTAAGTCAGTTGTGCTTATCCATAAACGGCCCATATTATCACAACCACCATCATTGCAGCGGTAGCTTTTCCAATCGGCATTAAGTTCCGTTGTAAGCATGGTTAAAGTTTCATTAAGCAGGTTAAACCTGGCTACACCGCCTTGTAAACCCACAATAAGTTCATCGGCAATACTGCCTTTAACTACTAAAGAAACGCGTTTAGATAATTCATATTGGCGACAGCTTTTATCGGGAAAACTGTATTCATAAATCGTACAACCCTCAATATCAACCCAAAAGCAACTCTGTCGCTCATTGTGCCACATGGGGCTTTCGCCCAACATACAACCCGAAGGATACAGCACTGCCGCCCCTGTTTTGTTTACCATTTATAGATTCTTATCTGGTTAGTTTTAAGTTAAAGGATAAATATATATAATACAATCCTGTAAATAAGGTAACAAATCAAATAGAAAGATAACATACAAACTTGTATATTTAGCTGATTATTTTGCAGTAACGTTCAAATGTGGGTTAGAAAGCCTTATCTCCTATTCCTGGTAATACTTTTAATTAGCTGTCAAAAAGCTGCTGGCACTGGCGTTCCTCAGTTTGTCAACTCAAAAGCTGTAATCGACCTGCGTACCCAATCTTTTGATAAAATTGTAGAACTAGGCAAGCAGTGGGAGTTTTACTGGAATCAGCTTTTAGAGCCTCAAAACGTGTCTGCCAAAGGTGGTAAACTCGTAAATTTCCCATATGTATGGAAAGGATTTGGCTACGCTACCTACAAAGCAACCCTACTACTACCACACAATAAAAGTACATTATTACTGGCCATTCCAGAAACCTACTCGGCTTACAGGCTATATATAAATGGTAAGCTAGAAGCAGCCAATGGAAAAGTTGGCACCAATAAAGAAAGTTCTATGCCTTATTGGGAAAACCGTACAGTAGCCATACCTGCCAACATAGATACACTAAATCTTTTACTGCAAATCTCCAATTTCGACCATATCAAAGGAGGCATTAAAAAACCCCTGCAAATTGGAAACAGAGACCAATTGATACTGAAGGAACGGCAATCGGCCTCCATAAATCTTATACTTACCGGATGTTTAATCATGGGCGGCCTTTTCTTTATGGGATTGTATCTGCAAGGAAAAAACGACAAGGCCATCCTGTTTTTTGCCATCTTTTCTATAGTCTATTGCTACAGAACTATTGGTACAGACACTTATGTACTGCATAATATCATCCCGAACCTAAGCTGGCATCTAACCATCAGGTTAGAGTATCTTTCCTTATTTATAGGTATAGGACTGTTCGCGCTTTATACGCTTTATCTATTTCCTAAAGACATTAACATGCCCATACCTAAAATAATATGTGGCATATGCGGTTTATTTAGTTTAGCGGTAATATGTTTGCCGGCAGTTTATTTTACTCAATTAATAAATCCGTTTTTAGCTGTAATGTTATTCTGCCTGCTGTATGTTCCATACATATATATAAAAGCATACAGAAGAAACAGAACCGGCGCACTATACACTTTATTGAGTTCTTTTGCCCTGATCCCGGCATTTGCCATATCTCTGCTTCATTACTGGTTACTTATCCCTCCTTACCAACTGGCCAGCTTCCTGTGCTATATCACCTTCTTTTTCCTTCAGTCGCTGGCATTATCGCACAGGGTTTCTTTTGCTTTAAAACAAGCCAAAGCGCAGGCCGAAGAAGGGCTAAGTGCTAAAAGCGAATTCCTGAGCAATATGAGCCACGAGATTAGGACGCCATTAAATGCGGTGATTGGGATGAGCCATTTACTGTTAAAAAGTAACCCGCGCGAAGATCAGGTAGAGCAATTGGATGTATTGCGCTTTTCGGCAAATAATCTGTTGGCCATTGTAAACGATATTCTGGACTACAATAAAATTGAATCGGGTAAAATCTCTATTGAGCGCGTTGAAATGGATATTGCCTCTATTGTAGGTTATATTGTTAAGGGTCTTGAAATGGCAGCGCAAGACAAAAGTATAGCCCTTAATTTATCGATAGATAAAGAAATGCAAAGCAAGGTAATGGGCGACCCAACCAGAACTACTCAGGTAATTACCAACCTGGTGCATAATGCCATTAAGTTTACAGACAAGGGTTCTGTAAATGTTACCATAACTGTAGAATCTCAAAATAAAACTTCAATTACCATTGCTGTGGAGGTTAAAGATACAGGAATCGGCATATCCAAAGAGAAACTGGCTATTATCTTCGAACGGTTTATGCAAGTTAATGCGTCTGGATTTAAAGGTCCAAGCGGCACCGGACTTGGATTGGCAATATCAAAAAAGATTCTTGAACTGCAAGATTCTACGCTTAATGTAAAAAGTGTTGAAGGCAAGGGTTCTACCTTCTATTTTGAGCAAACTTTTGAAAAGGCCGGAAAAAGAAACGGAATCAATTATAACTCTGAAGCCATTAAAGAAAAATCTAAACCTTTTGAGGGGATACATATACTTTTAGTAGAAGATAACCCGATGAATGTTCTTGTTGCACAGCGATACCTTGAGGGTTGGGGAGCATCAATTGATGTGGCTTTAAACGGATTTGAGGCGCTTCACAAATTTGATGGCGCCAAACATCAGCTGGTGCTTATGGATTTACAAATGCCTATTCTGGATGGATATGAGGCTGCAAAAAAGATGCGCAAATCTGGAGTTAAAATACCGATAATAGCCCTTACCGCAAACCTGGCTGCCGAAATACAAGATCAGATAAAAGAAGCAGGTATTGATGATTACATTATAAAACCATTTTTACCAGAGGAATTGTTTAACAAGGTATCGTATTACACGTTAGAGGTCGAGGATTAAACGCACTCGTCATCCTTCCTACATCAAATTATGCGTTTCCTTAATCACATCCATTACAAACACGCTCTTAGTCTGTCCAATTCCCGGCACTTCCGTTAACTTATCTACAAAAAACGTATGATAACTTTCCATATCCTCGGCTACAATTTTGAGCATAAAGTCAAAATCACCAGAAATATTATAACATTCAATAACCTCTTTAAACCCCTGTATGGCATTCACAAAAATAGCCCCGGCTTTTTTGTTGTGCTCTCTTAAAGTAACCATACACAGCACAATCATTCTTTTGCCAACCAAACGCTTATCTAACACCGCAGAATACTGCTTAATTACACCACTTTTCTCTAAGCGCTTAATTCTATCATGTGTTGGCGTGGGACTTAAATGAATTTGCGAAGCAATTTCCCTCACAGTAAGTTTGCTATTCGATTCTATTAGTTTTAGTATTTCATGGTCTTTGCCATCTAAACTAATTTCGGGTAATTTCTGTTGTTCTGTTTTCGACATCTTTTGAAGCACTTAAAACGCACTTGTTCTATAAAAATACAAATATCAACACAATTGTTCTTATTATTTTTTATCTCTTCAATCAGAAAATCATTATTTCTACTTTTGACAGGACAACGAGCTAACTTATGTTTTCAAAAAAGAATATCATTCTGATGATTGCTTCTATGGCCATTTTTGTAGAAGCCCTGGATATTGCCATCATCAACCTCACCATACCATCTATACAAGCCCAGTTTAAAGTTGGCAACGATCAGGTGCAATGGCTGCAAACCTTGTACGTATTGCTTTACGGAGGGTTTCTGATTATTGGCGGTAAACTATCAGATGTAGTAGGTAAAAAGAAGGTATTTATGATCGGCTCTGTGCTGTTTCTAATCACCTCGTTGGGTGCCGGTTTATCCACGTCATTCGAAATGCTAGCTGTTTTTAGGGCCATACAAGGTTTAGCAGCCGCGTTGATCATGCCCTCGTCCCTATCCATAGTCATCCATAATTTCACAGAAGAAAAAGAGCGAAGCAAGGCAATTGGTATTTTCAGTTCTTTTGCCGCCATAGGATCTGGAAGCGGACTTTCTTTTGGAGGCATCATTAGCACCCTATGGGGATGGCACTGGGTTTTCCTGATCAACGTACCTATCCTATTCCTGGTAGTTATTATTGCTTATTTTTACCTGGAGGCCGATGTAGCAGAAAAGAACAAAAGAGCACCCGATGTTATTTCGGGTTTATTGCTAGCCGCAACGCTGTTAATGATCAGTTACGCGGTGCATACCATTGGCGAGTTTCAAAGCCATTCGGCATTGCTGCTTTTCCTAGCTGTTGCCATTCTAATCTGTGTTAAGGTATTATACAACAGACTTACAAGGCTCTCGGAACCGCTAATAGACTTGTCTATATTTAATTCCAGTTCTGTTGTTACGGCCAATTTGGTGTTTATTCTTTTAGGGGCATTTTTTACAGGTTTCCTGTTTATGGTTTCACTGATTCTGCAAAAGGATATGAATTTAAGTGCTGCAAAGTCTGGATTGTTGTTGGTTCCGTTTAGTTTACTCTCGGCCGTTGTGGCAAAATTAGGGATACCTGTATTAACCAAAAGGCTTACGGTTTCGCAACTGGGCATAGCCGGAATGCTGTGTATGCTTATTGGCGGATTGTTTTTAACCAGTAGCGTGCTGTTTAATCATTCGCTGGTTCTGGTACTGCTATCGGCCACCTTTGTTACCGGACTAGGGATGACATTGAGCTACACCGCCCTATCGGTACTCTCTGTACAAGGCATTCCTAAAGCGCATTATGGTCTTGGATCTAGCATTGGTACAACATCGTATTTTTTAGGTGCAGGTATAGGGCTTTCTATATTAACACTGTTCATGAAATCTAAGGACATAGCCGTTTCAGTTAATATCGTATCGTTAGTTGTTTTGAGTATTTATGCGCTTATAGGATTGACTTTGATGATTAGGCACAAGACCTCCGCGTCCCTTGCAATTCTTTAAAAACCAATTAACTTTCCCTTCTTTTAGCGGAGGGTATAAACTATTCACACAGATCGGTTGACAGGGCATTGATAGGGTCTTTCTAATAGTTAACTCTCTTAAGATTATTGGGGCTGGAGAATGAAGTATTAAATATATATAGTTTCGACTATCCCTTGTAGCATCAGACCTTACAAATGGTTCGGTCATGGCATACTAACGAAAGGAGTTATATAGGTGTTTCATAGGTGTATTGTAGGTGTACACACCTATGAAACCTGAATGAAACGGAAATGTTATCCGGATATTAGTATTATGCTTAAAGAACCTTGACCGAACCATTTGTAAGGTCTAACCAAAGCAAATAATTTTTCTAATTCTCTGAGATGATTGCCTGAATCTCTGCTTCAAGATCAGGTAATTTAGATACTATTATATCCCAAACGATGTCATAATCTACTCCAAAATAATCGTGAATTAACCGGTTACGTGTATTAGACATTTTTCTCCATTCTATATTGGGGTATATAGCTTTAAACTCATCATCAATTTTGGTACTAGCCTCACCAATAATTTCCAAGCTTCTAATTATAGCCCTTGATAGAACAGGATCGTCAACTACCAAGTCTCTATTTTCCCTTTGACAGCGTTTAGTATAAAAGAAACTTCTTCAAGAATATGCTTAAATAACTTAACATTAGATGGCAACATGCTCAGCTTGTTTTAAAATATGTGAGCCAATATATTTACTTAGTGATTGTGGTGTCACCAGCTCTACTTTTCTACCTAGCAAGTCTTCTAAGAAGAATGACAAATCCATAAAATTATCATAGCTTTTTTGGCTGGGGTCGAAATCGACTAAAAGATCAACATCACTATCCACATCAAGTTTCCCAGAAATAAACGAACCAAATATGCTCAAGCTCGAAACTCCATAAGATTTCAGCTTCTGGCTATTAGCCTTAAGTAATGATATTAATGTCCGTTTATTCTGAACTGCAGTTTGCATAACACAAAGATACTAAATAATGACAATCGTCATAAATGTAAGCCATTAATATCAAGTAGTCGCTATTTATTTCCAGGCCTAAGTAACTCATTTTTTCGGGGGGGGGTTAGGATTTTTATGATCTCTCTTTTCAGTTCCTTACTCTCGTAATATTCAATACAATCCATTAAAATAGGCTTACGCCCTTCATAGTCATCAACTTGAGTTGGAGTAATTGAGTTCATCAGTTTCTTTGCCAATGAATCCAGTTTATGGGCGTGGTTAGTAGAGCCAAACTCATCACCTACTGCGTAGTATACAGCGAGACTGATGTCCTTAGAACCAACAACTTCCTCACCAAATGCAAAATAAATGCACGCCGCCAGGAAATACTGACGATAAACCTCTCTCATTTCTTTTGGTGAAGGTATCTTTTGTGAATAAGCTTGGCTTATGAAAAAAGAAATAAAAATCACAATAGCACAAGCTTTTACTTTCATAGTATAGTTTCCTTTTGAAATTACTTATGAATTAATTCCAAATATTTGTTCCGAACAAAATGCCAATCAATTTACGGTCTTGTCTATACTTATTAAAATCTGCCGGTACGCCTAAGTTGAGTTTAGTTCCATCACAATAGTATTGATGTTGATTAGTTGAGCTAAACTGGGCGTTTTGTATTTCTATAACTTCACTATCATTATATCGATAAAGTACTATACCGTTAATCGTGGGCTGACCCGACATTTGTGAATATTCGTCCTTAAGCCAGGCTATATTCTTTAATGGATCTTTTGTTCCACATACCGTTAATACTTCTTTTCCATCAAGCGTTGCCTTTTTTTTACAAGAAACGGCAGTTATTATTAATAATAAACAAATTAAGCTGGAGATTTTTTTCATATAACATCTTCATTTTATAATGATTACATAAATCTAATACAAATCCTAAACATCTGCATCAGTTATCATGACTTAAAATATGACTTCGGACAATCTATAATTAAATACTTTCGAGATTATTTTGTTTCCTATATTTACTTATTGACCCTAGTACATAAAAGCAATAAAGCAAAACTGCTAACGATATTATGAAAGTTGGCACAAGATATTTTAACGGGTAAGGACTTTTAGCAAGATCAGTGAAATAGCAAATTATACATATTAAAGACAACGGAGCTACAAAGCCGCTTAATCCGATTAGTCCAGCGGATATCATTTCTTTAGCTTTTAAATTTTCCATAATAATTTAGGTTGGTTTGCTAAAGATAGCGATTATTTAAAACGAGCATTTATAAACCATTGGCATCCTTGGGTCACTTCCAATAATCAATGGGAAATTTCCCGGGAAAGTACTTTTGGAATTCGCTTTTCATGTTGTAAGAAGCAAAATTATCATCCTGTATTTTACCCTCTTCTGTTACCAATACATACCGGGGGATTCCATTGAACCTGAATAACTCTCTCAGCGCCAGATACTCGTCAGCCGTGATTCTATGCGTATTTAACATCAGATTCTTTTTGATATAATCGTCATAAAATGCAGCTCCTGTATTTTCGCTATCTGTTACATATACAAAATCAAAATCAGGATTGTCCTTATATTTCTTCCGGAACTCCAGGCTGCTCTCTATTCCGGCACGGCATGGTCCACAATTCTCCGCCCAAAAATCAACGATCAACACCTTTCCTTTTATTGGGTTAATGATTTTTTTGAATACGGCTGCTGCTGTGGTATTAGGTAAGTCGTAAGCTACATTTCCTATTTTATATTTGTCATACATTCGATCCATCTCTCTCAGCAGAAAGGGTTCTTGCACGGTTTTTAATAAATCAGTTGTTTCCTGGGCAAAACTTCTCTTTTTGTACTCGTAGAACTTAAAATCAGAAGTTAATGAGCGGAGTTTGGCGATGTCGTAAACCAAATTGACCTTTTTATTTTTACTGAGATAGGCCGAGTCTAGTTTCAAAAAGCCATTGGTTTTCTGGTTTTGAAAAAGAATCTTCCGTTCGAACACGGGGGAAAACTCAAAGCGGTTTACAAACGTCGAAAAATCATTGGAAACTAACAGCAATTGATCATCCAAATCAATCTTACTTAAAAAATCGAAGTAGTTTTCAGGCATGGGCAACTTTAATATTTCATTGTCCGGCGCCTGTTTCTGGTAGTAGGTGCGCGACATTTCGTAATCGAACAAATAAACGGCATAAGTCAGATCAACCTGGTTGGCTACCAACTTCCTTACCCTCTCCGACGTCTGCTTTACCTCCATGGTACTGTCTACCTTTTCCCTGGTACTTTCCCAATTGCGAAGCTGAGCTTGCTTAAAGTCATTGGGCGTCTGTGTTTTCCGATACTCATCTAAATTATTGTAGTCAGGGCGGGGTGGCTCAATGGCAGCTAACTGATCGTTGATCGCCTTATTGACGCCCAGGTATTCAGTGGTCTTATCACCTAGAATGATCCCGGTGGTAGTCCCTGGCTCGGCATAAAATTTTATGCTTTGATCATTAAAATGTATACTGGAAGACATGGGATGTATAGCCGGCAAGCCACACTCAAATCTTCCATCTTTGTAGATCCTTACTATAGTTGGTAAATCTTCCCTGGTAATGTTATTTCCATGGTAGATGATGCCACTGGAATATTTCGCGTTTTTATCATACCCTTTGATATAGCCAACGATTTTAATAGAATCGCGCAAGAAGAAGCCTTTTTGGATTGCTTTACGTTTTTTAAACGCCGTTTTTTCGGTCAGCCATTTCTGAACATACATCGGTACCGAAGCATCAGCTTTGGGTTGATCTGTGGTTTGTGCCTTGGTGATGAGCACGAGAAAGATGAGCGCGAGCAAGTTAAAATATTTCATGAGTTCGGTTAATTTTCAAATGAATATACCGAATAATCATTGCATTTCCACAGGCCGAACAGTATTGATAGGCTACAAATTGCCTAAATCTATATTTTAGCTATAATTTTTAGTGGCTGTTTTGAGATAAGTGAGCATCCAAACAAAAATCGCTACGATGGCTAAATCGTATAGTAAATTTAAAGATATAAAAGAGATCATGAAAGAACTTCCCTCTACCCCCTCGAAAGTCTTTTTTTGCAAATAAGGGAACAGAAAGCCTAATTCGACAAATGAGAAATGATTCCATAGTAATGGTAGTGCAGACATTAATGCGAAACACAAAACCCCAATTAAAAAATATTTCATACGTTTAAGTTAAAATGTCAATTTATGGGACTACAAGCGTTTTATAATTTAGTCATTTCACTTCGTGGTGATGAGAACACCCCAAGAATAACCCTCTATCAAATAATCTTTTTTTAAGGTATTTTTATCTATAATAAGTACACTCTGTAAATTTTCATTAGTAATGCCCGAAAGGCCTGCTTCATGATCTTTCAACAGTGGTTTACCATTCAAAATATAGAATATACTGCTTTCTTCGTCTGGACTTGGCACGTGCTTCAGATAATCATCAGATTTCGATTTCAAAGATGTCCAATATCTTTTCTTGACAAAAGAGATTGTTTCCATGTACACTAAACCATTCTCAGCCTCGGCTCCAAACCGATCTGTAGCGTTCTTACCTTTATAAACAGTAACCACAGCTATGGTATTCGGATCTACGCTATTCATCTCACCTCTAAACACCTGAACACTATCCAATATGAATACCGGATCATTTGTTGTCTCTACCAAAGTAAAAGATTCTTCAGATGGCACATAACAAGACATCACTAAATCAACACCTTCAATTGGTTGGTTTAAATAATATGCTTCGTCAATCGGATACATCGGCTTTTTGGATCTGTCAATCTTAACGAAAAAGGAAATAGTATCATTTGACAGATTCCAATAGTCTGAACAGCCTCGCGAACCCCATTTTCCTTCAAGCGTTGGAAAGCGCTTTAAGACATCTTTTGCCTTTAACTTACTAATATCAATGTCTGTATTATCAATGAACTTGCCTTTATAATCGGTAGTGAGCCTAATTTTACCGATCAAATCTCCGTCTCGTTCTTGTTGAAAGATAAGTCCTGGTTGTTTAGTAGTAGCAAAACCTTTTTTAGCGATGTATCTTGAATCTAGCTGCTCACATCCGGAAGAGTAGTTCATTTCTTCCACCTCTATTTCATGAAGATCATTGTAATTTTTTCTTAATTCAGTAATCGTGGTGCCACAAAGTGAAAAGCCTAAAATGCTGACAACAGGCTTGGTCTTTGTACTTATGGTTGTGTTTTGGCTCTTTGATGATAAAGCAAAGAAGAAAACTAAAAGGAGTAGATAAATTTTTAAGCGGTTAATTTTCATGCCCTGCAATTGATTTTTCTAAGGTAAGAATATTGTTAAACTTAATTCACTCACCAACTTCTCTTTTCTCGTTGTTTTATTATATATATATATTTTCTACCCATATTAATAAAGAATCACCATCTAATATGGCTGATGTCTTATGATTTGGGATTAAATCTTCTGCAGCAGAAAAAATTGTATTCTCAATCTGTGAAATTACATTCTCAAAAAATTAAACTTGGAAATAAATTTTTAGTTACAGATTAATATTGCAATACATTATACCAACTAATGGGTATTGTTTTGTAGTTGCTTAGAAAGTATTTTTAATAAAAAAAATAATACGTTTCATACAATAAAATCGATAGCTGTTTTAAACAAATTCTGTGCTCTGTCCTATTAATATTCTTTATCGGTAAATAGTATTTTATGTTGAACCAAATTCACGTTTTTTAATATCCGCCAATCAAAGTATTTTTTACTCTAAATAAGCTCCGTCATGAAACTCTCAACTCTAAAAACAAACTTGTTTTTAACTAGATGCATCGTCATCACCTCAATGTTTATAACATTTAACTGTATTTCATCAAATGTTGTAGGACAGGAATTGAAATTTCAAACCCCGTCTCCGCTTAGCACAAAAAAAGAGAAGGCAGATAAAAAAATCACTATCCAGTTTACCTTGGAAAAAGCAACAAAAGACACCAAAATTTCCTATAAAGTCCTGAAGGATAAAAGTTCGGCCATTGACAGGGACTATACTTTGGCAGATGGTGAAGTAACCGTCAAATCTGCAGACAAATACAAGGATGAGGTCGAAGTCACCATCAAAGCACAGAAATTTACTGAAGCCCTGCGTGAGCTTTACATCAATTTCACCTATAAAGATGACAAGGGTAAAGACCAGTCTACGGAATTCGTAGTAAATATTTTTGACGCCAATGACGGAAGTGCGGATGAACCCCAATACACTGCGAGTGAGGAAGAAAAAACTAGACATGTTGGAATAGAATTTTACACCGGAGGCAGCCTGGATTTCTATAACAATCTGAAATTTCAAAAAATCAGCGGTGAGCTTTTCATATACGCAAATGATATTACTGGTCCGGATGACCGACTAGGCGGCTTCCTGGGAATCGCAAACTTCCAGAATTTTACACGCGATTCCTCAAACGTGAATGTCAGGCCTCAGTACATACAAATAGATACTGGTAAATACATACCAGGCAAAACTAAATACCGGAGAAACATTTTCATAGATCATTTGAAAGTACATACCAGTCAATGGAGTTACTACTTCAACCCAACTTTCAGACTTAACAATAACAGGAGCGATTTCTTTAATATATATTTATCATTTAGAATGGAAGCTTTGGTAGTATCAACCACAAGAAGTTTTGATACCGACACCCTACCTAGCGACACCTCCGCTCTTGCGTTAACAGACCCTGTATTTCAGTCTGGAAAAGGTTTCTTATTGCAGAATACTACTGATACCCAAACAAGTGGATACTTCAGTTTTGGACTCCCAATGTTTTTAAATGCGAAAAACAAAGTCAAAATTTATCTTGATCCTAACCTGGGAGTTGCTAACTACAATTTAGCATACTATAGGCCTAGGGAGGGTCAGAGGGGTATGATAAAAAATGTGCTCTCTGAAAAGAAAGCATTCTATCTAGTAAGGGCGCGTATAAGCGAACAGTATTCCGGCTTGGGCGTGACCATTGGTGGAGAAATCAGAGGTTTTTTAAAGGATTATGCACCCAGTATTAATGCCTACTTAGGAATTAAAGCAAATATTGCTGGGCTTTTCAGCAAGAACTAGGATAATGTTACTGACATTTTAAGAATGGCATGATCGATTTTCGCATGTTTTTGGATATGAAAATAATTATGAACAATTCGAAAAGCGTTACGGATTAAAATATCATATCTTGCTATGCCTATGAACTTACCGATCGATTACTACTGTTTTAATGATGCGTCTGATACATTGGAGTTCAAGAATAAGGTTGAAGAACATTTGAAATAGTATTCAATCTTATTTAAACAAACATTTACACCCTTCCTTTGGTAGGATCACAGAAGTTTTTAGCAGGGAATCTATATTAACTGGCTTGTATTTTTCATTCTTGCTGGTTTGGCCTTTTAGTCCAATAGACAACAGTATAAAACATTGAAGTAATAGTGCGATTTTCATGAGTGGTTGATTGAGAGGCATTTTTAAATATACTATATTTAAAAATATAATACCACATAGAGTTTTGCCTGGTTTTAGTAAGCCCTTTTATCACTTACTTTGTTTACTTTAGTAAGTAGCTCTAATGTTTACCTTTTTAACGCGATCATTCAATGCCAACTATAAATCGTCGTCATCTCATCATTCACATCTCTTTCCTTTTAACGCTAGGCTTAGCCAGCTGCAAGCCCACAGGTTCGGAACAAAAAACAACTGCTATTGCTAAGTTGACGATTCGTTATATGAATGAGAATAAGCCAGACAGCGTTTATTTACTATTTGGAGAAACCCTCCGAAAACAAATTCCAGTAGTCAGATGGGCTAGTATTTACAAAAAACAGATCTCGGGATTGTTACCCTTAAAAAATCTAAGCTTAGTAAGCTGGAAAGATTCAATTGGGATATACAAAGTGACTGGAAAAATACCCCTGCAGATTATGTTTGGTAATCTGGATAAAGACGGCAAGATGAATACATTTGCCGCTCTGTCATCCACAGAAACGGCAAAGAAAACACACAAAGTAGCTACCGACAACAAATTAATCAACCACCTGGATAGTACTGTTGATAAGGTGGTTTCCACCTACATCCAAACTAAAGGTAATGTTGGGGTAAGTGCAGGTGTTCTTTATAAAGGGAAGAGTTACTTTTATAATTACGGTGAGCGCAAAATGGACACGAAAAGTCTGCCCGATAATCATACACTATATGATATTGGTTCTATAACTAAGACATTTACCTCTACCCTGCTTGCTCTGGCAGTTCATCAGCAAAAACTAACTCTTGAAACATCAATTACCAAGTTTCTACCAGATTCTGTGGCTGAAAACCCTGCGTTACAAAAGATAACATTTAAAGAACTTGCCAATCATACCTCTGGTTTACCAAGGGATGCCGACAATCTGGGAGCTACGGTTATTGATGCCAATCAGCCTTATGGTAACTATAAGGTTAAGGACTTGTTTTCGCTTCTAAAGCATTTTAAACAAACAACAGTGCCAGGCGTAAAGTATGGATATAGCAATTTAGGCGTCGGGCTAATAGGTGTATTGTTGGAAAGGATTTATGACAAGTCTTATCAGGAACTTCTACGGCAGTATATTACCCTGCCATTGAAAATGAATGAAACTATGTGCTCCATTGACAGCACCAAATTTAGTAACCTTGCTCAAGGTTATAATAGTTTCTCTCAGCCAGTTCCTTTTTATCATCTGCAGGCTGTTGAAGCGGCAGGTGCCATTAAAAGCTCAACATTTGACCTTATAACTTATGCAAAAGCACAACTATTCTCTTCTAGTCCCACTCTTGATACAGCTATAAAATTAATACATCAGGTCACTTTTGATAAAAAACCGGATATAGTTGGACTAGGTTGGTATTATTTGCCAGATAACAAAAACGTTATGACTCATACTGGCGGAACAGGTGGTTATCTCAGCAGTATTTGCATAGATCTGAGTAGGCAAATAGCTGTGGTTATTCTAACGAACAATACAAATACAGGTCATAACTTGGGTAATAATTTAATCACTGCGATTCATTAGTAAAGTTGATAATATGCTGAGTATAACATGCGCATTTAACAGTCTAATGATTAGTAATGGTCTAATGATTTAAAAGTGAATCAGGATTATTAGTAATTATAAATCTAAATTTTAAACGTATGTTATTCGCTTCTATCGGTACTGGTAAAATTGTATTAATTCTAGTTGCTATTGCTATGCTATGGGCATTAGGACGTTATGGTAGAGATACGCGCATAGGTTTTGGTGGTGTTATTTTGCTTGGGCTTTTCCTTACCCCATTGATTGCATTTATTATTATATATTATTTAATAACCTGCAAGATTAAAAAGACAGGTTTAGCCGAAATCTATATTAAAAATTAGATGACAATATGCTCGGCTTGTTTTAGAATATATGGGACTTGAAGGGTCCGTTGGCGACAGTTCTTGGGGTATATACGCCGGAATATTTAGAGATAAATATTATATTGAATGGATTGTGGAGTTTGACCCGACTAAATAGTGTAAAATACCTATTTTTATATATTTCCCGAGAAATTGCTTTCATGAAAAAAATAAACTTAAAAATACTGCTGATTTCAATCATTTTTCTTGGGATTTTAACCGCTGTTAGCTTTGTTGCTGTAGGTGCCGAAGAAGAAGGAACAAGCGGAGGCAGTTTGGCAGTATTAACGCTTTCAAAATTATTTTATGTACTTAGATTTCCGACACATACTTTACTTTGGAATGTTATGGGAGACAATGAATACGTTTTTTTTGTTTTGCTGGGAGTAAATGTCTTGATATACGGATATCTTATTGAACGGCTGTTTTATAAATGTACCTGATTACATGTATTCAATGTCGCCATCATCCTACATATTCGGAATTTCTTGATTCCAATAACTTGCTTTCGATAGCCTGATTCAAAATCATGGTTTATTCATAATGGTTGTACTTCACTTTTTATACAATTGTAATGTCTAAATCTAATTTGCTTTGGACACCCTTTTAAATTCAACCTTCTTCAGCCCTAATTCTTCTATTTTAATTTGAAATTCCTCTTTAGCAAATGGACCTAGTACGCCATTTTCAGGAGTGATTGTCTTTTCCATTTTTTTAATAATATAATAATTAAGGTCAGATTTATTATTGAAATCTTTTGATTGCTTAGCAATTATAAACTCTTCATTATTTCCAATTTCAATAATCTTAGAAGATAAAACCCCTACAAAATCACCTGTTTCTAATTTATAACCTATGTAAATATCTCTATTATAATTATCTGTAGTTGTAATAAAATAATTTCCTAGTATTTTTTGTCGTTGAAATTCACTACCGACACATGACGATATTAGTAGCGCGTATAAAACTATAAAAAGCTTACTTATTTTCATTTCAACTATAATTCTTAATAGTTGTTTTGAGATAAGTCAGTATCCAAACGAAAATAGCTACGATGGCTAAATCGTATAGTAAATTTACTGATATAAAAGAGATCATGAAAGCACTTCCATCTATCCCCTCGAAAGTCTTTTTTTGCAAGTAAGGGAATGGAAAGCCTAATTCGACAAATGAGAAATGATTCCATAGTAATGGTAGTGCAGACATTAATGCGAAACACAGAACCCCAATTAAAAAATATTTCATACGCGTAAGTTATTCGGTTGGCATTATTATATCTCTTATGATAAAGTCTCTGGTAATGCCATATCTTTCAAATTTACCAATTAGCATTTGGACATGTAATATTACTTTTGGCCCGAATTGATCTCCCCATGAGTCCCATATCAGGTTGAATAATCTTCTATCTTCACCACCTATCGGGATATATAATGAACTATCTCCAACTTTAAATTGACCACTGTCATCCGCAAATTGCCACATTACTTCCGGGTGTTGACGCTGAAACATTAGAAATCGGTGTCTATGTACGCCTGAAATTGCGCCCAGGTTCTTATCATAGTTCGCCGTAAACTGAATATTAGTAATAGAATACCCTTCCTTTGGTAAGATCACGGGAGTTTTTAGCAACGAATCAATATTAACCGGCTTATATTTTTCATTCTTACTAGCCTGGCCTTTTAGTCCAATAGAAAATAGTATAAAACATGGAAGTAATAGTGCGATTTTCATATTGGTTGATTGAGAGGTATGTTTAAATATACTGTATCTTTTGAAATATCTAATAAACATATTTAGTAAAATATACTTGACATAATGATATATATGTTTTACATTTGATCAAGTAAACTAGATATAAATATGAAAAATCAATTTCTTCTTCCTGCAAAGTTTCGCCTTATCGGTTGGGTTACATTTTTGCTTTTCTTGGCGTTAGGTATCCTCACGGAATCTTATGGGTACAACATACCAGGTTTTCAGATCTATTATCCTAATGACGGTGGATCTGCAAACTACAATTTAACTAATGAACTTGCATTTTCGGGTGTCATAATTGGTTTAATTATGGTTTCGTTCGCCAGGCACATTAATGAAGATGAACTAATAAGCAAAATTAGATTAGAATCGTGGAAATGGGCAGTCCTGATAAGCTATGCGATCTTATTAATTTTGAATTTCACATCCTATGGTCTTGGGTTTGTGTTTATAGTTACTTATAATGTAGTTACGCTTTTGCTTGTTTACATTATAAAGTTCAACTACAGCTTGTATTTGTTGAATAAAAATTTAAAAAATAGTGAAGACTATTAATTGCCCATGAAAAATTCAATACGAGTCCAACGGGCAATAAAAAATATAACTCAAGCTGAGTTAGCACAGCTAGTAAATGTATCAAGGCAAACCATTAACACCATGGAATCAGGCAAATACATCCCTTCAACTGTGCTGGCTTTGAAGATTGCCGCCATCTTCGGAGTTTCTGTGGAACAGGTATTTGAATTGGAAGAAGGAGATTGAGATAGTCCTCACTTTCAAAATAGCGTTTAATATGAAATTTTTGTAGGTTGTGCAAAACCTCTTAATTAGAAAACAACAATGGTTAGGTTTAGGATAATGTTAATATTTTCTCTCGTATTATTTAGTACTCTTGGATGCATAAATAACAATAAACCATATGTGATAAGTAAGGAAGATAGTCTTTATAAAGCTTCCTTTAAAAAGCATGATGGGGCATTAGTTATTCCACCACGCGGAAAATATGGAAGAAATACCTTTTTGATAGATTCAAATTCATCAGTATATTATTATTCTTTTCAAGAACCTTCAATAGGCAAAGGGGTTTCGGATGATCGAGAGTCAGATACCATTGGTTTAATGCCAAATCATATTTTCAAAATCCCAGCAGGAATGGAACGCGCATTTTTCAAGAAGAATGTGCTAGATCAGGAAAGTAAACTTGGTTGGAAGTCTATAATTGTAGCTTCCTTTAAAGATTCTGTGACGAATGATTTTGTTCAATATCTGCTTAAGATGAGCAAAGATGAGCCAAAGAAAATATCATTTCGAATACGACTTGCACTGCCAGAGGAAAGAGAAGTTTTGAGATATAAATTGAATGGTGAACATTACGATCCTTTTATCAAATAGCATATTAGATATGCAGGTCTATTTTTATCTTTAACCTATTGCTCCAACATTACAATATCTTTTAAAGTATGCTTAGTCAAAAGTAAGCTAGCCTCGGGGCCAATGAAGGACTATGTTAGTCAATGGGGAATCAATTGGAGCATTGAAAAATATAAAAAAGGATTAGAAATGTAAATATCTAGAATAAAAACCTTATTCTTCTTCAGAGAACGTGATCCTATTACCAAAAGGATCATAAACGGTTACCGTAATGGCTTTGGGATTCCATTCGGGTACTTCCAAACCTGGGTGGTTATATTTATATCTCTTGTCGTTTAACTCTTTATGATAAGCACGAAGACCTTTAAAGTCCTCAATAGATACGTGTGAACCAGGACTTGCATCACCATGATGTTCTGACAGGTTTAAAGTAATGTCCCTTAATGTTACCTCCAGGTATATGGGGGCATCATGGTGATTCGGGTGCTCCCAATCGATTTTAAAACCAAGCCAGTTTACATAGAACTCGATGGCTTTATCATAATCAAATATTCTTAAAATTGGTTTAACTTTACTCATAATAGCTACAACGTTTATTTGAAAATAAAGTTTATAACAGGACATAAAATATTTTATGTCGATTGGCGAAAAGATGTTATTTTTTTGCTACGATTCTCATAAAGAGTTTAACGTCGTCCGAAATAATTCCATCACCAGACTTATCAAAGTACTTTTCTGAGGCATAATCGATACCCCAATCTGTTCGATCAATGATCAGCGTGCCATTCACCACAACAGTGCCGTCCATTCCGTCCTTAAAATACATTGTGGCCGGAAAAGTAACTGCCTTCGTGATCCCCTCAATGGTCAGGTTCCCGGTAACTTTTATAGTTGCAACACCTTCAATGGTCATGTTCCCGTTCCTGCCTTCAGTTTTTCCATCATTTACTGTTTCAACCTTCGTAATTGTGAATGTAGAAACGGGGAATTTTTTGACGTCAAAAAATGCAGGCAATTTATTGTGTGGACCTGGATGATCAAATTTTTGTTCAATTGTATTCATGTCGACTTCAACTGCACCGCCCTCCAGATGACGGTTTTCGATCACCAATTCACCTTTTAATATATCGACGTCGCCTGTACCAGAACCATCACCAAGAAACGTAGAACCTTCCCATGCACCAAGTAGCATAGAACCTTTCCATATTACAACACTTTGCTTCGTATCTATGATATATTTTTTCTGACCCTTTTTATTATAAAAGTCCGTGATGGTCTTTCCATCATAACGATACACTCCGGTCGCAGATCCAAACCAAATACTTCCATCGTTTGCTTCCAAAAGCCCAAAAAAAGCATCTCCTAACATAATTTCGGCTACCGTGGGCTTGTTACTATACAAGGAGTTTGCATCATAACGGGACAGTGCCCAGACCGCCACATGAGCAGTATTTACCGGACCAGTAGCCCAGATGTTTCCTTTTTTATCCTCGATTATAGCATAAACACCCTTCTGCGATACCCAAGTAAAGGTGCTGCCGTTATAGCGCCAAAGGCCATTGGTGACGTCACCAAGCCAAATATTGCCTTTTCTATCTTCGATTATACTCCAAACGTTTGTAAAAGTTTTTCCCTTATGGATTAAGGGGGTAAATGTTTTTCCGTCAAAAACGAAAGCATCGCCTCTTGTGCCAACCCATAATTTCCCGCTTTTATCTTCAATGATTGTAGTAATATCATTGTTCCAATTTCCTTCTTTATAAACACGCGAGGGGTTCGGATTTTTAAAATTTCGAAAAGATTTCCCATCGTAACGGCTTATTCCACCTCCGGTGCCGAACCAAATAATGCCGGCCTTATCTTCATAAACAGACATCACCCGATTATTGGCAAGTCCCTCTGTGGTAGTGAAATGTTGAATGGATTTCCCGTTGTAATAATAAACGCCTGAATCAGTAGAAGTGAACCAAATATTTCCTAGACGATCTTCAAGGACATCCCAGAATCGATGCGAACCTATTTTACTTGTAAGATTAGTAAAATATTTTCCATCATATCGAAAAACATCACCAAATGATGAGTTGTTCGGGCCAGCAATCAAAATGGTGCCATTTTTGCCTTTTTTTATATTACGAACCATTAGGTTAGGCCCTATGTCTTTAACTTCGGTTTTGATGTTATCTTTTGGTACGTTTGTTTGGTTTTGTCCACAGGAAGTGAGAAAAACAGACATTACAAACAAAGCATATACGTATATGTATTTCATACCTTTTTATTTATTGATCCAATTAGAATTGATTCAGCGAATCTACTTTGATGTTTTTCGGCGCGACGAATTTGGATTGTAAATAAAAATGTAAACTTTGTAAATAAAATCTTGACAGTTTAATTTGCTAGATCCATTATCGCTGCTACGGACAAGCAACTTTTCTTTATTGGTTGTGTCTTCTATGTAAACCAACCAAATTTATATGAAATTATTTTTTTACAAAGTCTGCATATTAAGTTTTCTTTTGCTTTTAAGTTTAATTTACGAAAGTTCTGCACAGACTGTTTCAGGCAGGGTAATAGAAACCGGAGGTAAGGGAGTTGAAAGTGCAACCATAACAGTTTTAAATGCTGCAGACTCAACCCTGGTAAAATATGAGGCAAGTAACAAAGAAGGCTGTTTCGAGATCACTAATTTAAAAAACGGCGTATTTACCGTTAAGGTTTCGTGCATAGGTTACAACGGCCAGTTATTAAACAATATCAGATTTAACGGCTCTTCTGTTAAATTAACTGATGTTGTTCTCAACAAGCAATCGAAAGAGCTCAAGGAAGTCGCCATTGAAAGTAAGCACCCCGTTCTTGAACGAAAGGTGGATCGATGGATATTTAACTTGAACAACACTATAGCGGCAAATGGTTCTTCCCTCTTTGAGGCTTTGCAGGTGGCGCCTTTTTTAAAGGTATCTGACAATGGCGTTTCTATGGCGGGCAAAGGTAGTATGGGTGTTATGGTAAATGAGAAAATAGTCTATTTAAGCGGAACAGACTTAACTAATTATCTGAAAACACTCAGATCTGAAGGTGTGGAAAAAATCGAGATCATTACCAATCCGCCAGCAAAATATGATGCCCAGGGGGATGCCGGCCTGATTAACATTGTTTTAAAGAAAAACGAATCTTTGGGCTGGCGCGGTTCATTAAGTTCAACATATCGGCAGGGCTTCTACGCCTCCTACAACAACAATCTGGCTCTTTTTTTCCGTTCAAAAAAAATCAACAGTTCTTTTACATTTGGCCAATCACGTTATCACAATATGCAGAACAATTGGCTCAATATGATTGGAAACTCTAGTCAAATTCTCAGTAACGAGCAGCGTATATCAATTACTCCCGGTTTGCAGGCTGGTTTAAGTATAGACTATGAGTTAGATAGGCACAATAACATCGGGTTTATTTATAATATTTCACAGAGTAAAGAGAATAATGCCTTTGTTAATAGTTATAGCTATGGTAAGAGTAATACTGTAGACTCGGTATTGAACACTAACGGCGAAATGTACAGACCATTATTTGCACAAACCTTAAATGTATACCACGATTTAAAGATTGATTCGGCCGGAAAGAAATTAAGTAGTTCTGTTAATTTTTTCTCGAACAGACCTGAAATAAGAAATAATTTTGTTTCAGAATCTGAAAGCACCTATGCTGCAGTTCGCAATAATAACTCGTCAAAATACAATATCTGGTCTGTTCAATCAGATTTAACATTACCTTATAAATGGGCTAAAATAGAAACAGGTATTAAGTTCGCCAATTTTGATAACAATGCTGATGTGGAGTACTATAATTATGTCCACGAAAATTTCTTGCTGGACAAAACACGTAGCAATGAATTCAACTATACCGAAAAAAACCTGGCATCCTATTTCAGTATGTCATCTGAACTTTCAAAAAGATGGACGGCCAAGGCAGGATTGCGTTATGAGTACACGATGACGGATGGTTATTCGCCTACTTTAGACCAGCGCAATAAGCGTAATTATGGTGCCCTATTCCCTACTGCCTATATCGTTTACAAAGCTGACGCAAACAATGTTTTGTCTTTAAATTATTCGAGGCGGATTAACCGACCGGGCCTCAGTTCCTTAAATCCCTTTGCCTATTATACAAACATTTATACTTATTTTATTGGAAATCCTCTCCTCTTACCTTCATACAGTAACAATTTCGAACTTAACTACCTATATAAAAGCATGGTTTCTTTTACTGTATTTACACAACATGCAAGTGATGTAAATTCATTACTTACAACGATTGACGGGCCATTAGTGGTTTCAAGTGGAGGAAACTTTATAAGCCGGGATAACGTGGGAGCCTATGTTTCCATTAACCGGGCATTTTTTAAGTGGTGGGAAAATAGCAGCTCTGCGTCTTTTTTTTATTCATCCTCAAAATCCAAAATAAAAGCTATTTCCATCCAAAACGGAACCTCTGCATCGTTTAGTTTTAATAATAATTTCAAGGCAACTAAACAGTTAAATTTCTATCTGAACTACAGCCAGAGCCTTCCTTCAACCAGCGGGAATACATACACGTACAGTGTACGTGATTTCAGGGTGGGTGCCAGATTAAAGTTGCTTAACGATAATTTGATCATCAACCCCTCCGGCTTTCTGGGTACTGTAAACAAATATGATGTACGTTTTAACGAATTTGTGCGGACGGAAAGAACGGACTATTATTATAAGAACTTCGGTCTTGGTATTACTTATTTATTTGGAAGGTCGAAGGTTTCCGGAAACAACAAGGATATATCTTTTGATGAGAAAAGAAGAGCTCAATAGCAACGCTTCGGCCTAATTAAATTTTTTGAATATTTCTAGCATGGTCTCCTTATCAAGGCTTTCCATATCTATCAATTTGAGCGATTTGACCATTTTAAGAGTAGTGGTTTTATAGTGCTGGAAATGGGGAGTTTTCAAGTGCGATTGGTAGGTAGCTTTATCTGCGTACATTTCGATGATGCGGATTTGGGTAGGGCTTTCCTTTTGGTACATTGGAAAAATGGCGATCACACCTGGTTCCAGTTTTACCGATGCCGAGGCCTCTTCCTTTAGGATAGTATTGTAATCTTTGAGATATTCGGGCAAGATTTCGATCTCCGAAATCCGGACCATTAAGTCAGGTTTTGTTGCAGGTATTAATGGTTCCCCAATTATTTTTCTTACCGTATTTGCCTGCATGATACTGATGTTTGTATGGATCAGTTCGGCAAGCTGTTCGAGTTGTTTGTCTGTGATTCCTGTATTTTTCCCGATATTAATATGAGATTGCAGTTGGCCTTCAACACCCGGCATTGATGCCAGAGCAGCAATGGTTATCAGTTCCCTTTGCTGATAGTTTAATACATCACTTACAAAAATATCGGCAAACAAATGTTCCTTTAAAAAAGTATCAATCCGTGGTGCAAATTCTCCGAAACCGGGTGCAGGTTTTGATTGTGCTGTTCTAGTTAATTCTTCCAAAACCTTTCTACCCAATTCATATTTGTCTTTTGCACCATTTTCTACAACAATTTCTTTTCCCGTTTTGTCGGTGATGCTGTTTTCTTTTCTCTCCTTGGCTACTGTCATAAAAGTATTAATGGCATTAAGGCTTCTTGGAAAGCCACAATAGGCATAAAGCTGAACCAATGCTTCTTTGATCTCATTCTCTGAAAGTCCTGAATCCAGTCCTTTATTCAGTTCCGCTTTCAATAGCGCTAAATTTCCCGTTGCGGTAAGTGCCGAAATAATGACCAAACTCTGCTCCTGAGCGGAAAGAGAGGTATTAACTGCTTTTTTTTCTTGTGCATCCATTTTAGTAATATTTATAGTGAGCACAAGAAATAGTGCCCATTTTAGAAATTTTCTGTTGCCCATGAGCTTTATACTTTATATGACAAATCTCGGGGTTGCAGGCGACATAAGGTTTATACAGGATACGGATTCATTTACCAGTTTTACTGATATTAGATTTAGTACATTGTCTTACAGCTGGTGGTTTATTAAGTTTGTAGTATGAAAGATATCGAAAGAATTGATACGGTAAGACAGTATAACGAATCTATGGGCGTAGATACGTTGCATCCACTGGTAAGCGTGGTTAATTTTGATGAGATCCCTACTTATCAATATTTCAGGAGGTATATGGGAGTTTATGCTATTTTTTTAAAGTATATAAAGTGCGGAAATATGCGTTATGGTTGTCAACCGTATGATTACGAAGATGGGACACTTGTATTTATATCGCCAGGTCAGGTATACGGTATTGACAGCAAAGGAGAAATTATTAAGCCTTCAGGAAAGGCTCTTGTATTTCATCCAGATCTAATTGTTGGTACGCATCTGGGAAAACACATCAAAGATTACTCTTTTTTTTCCTATGATGTGAACGAAGCACTTCATTTATCAAAAAAGGAAAGAGCAAATATTAATGATTGTTTTGAGAAGATTGCGTCTGAAATTGATATGAATATTGATAAACATAGTAAGACCTTGATTGTATCTAATATTGAGCTTTTCCTTAACTACTGCATGCGTTTTTATGACCGCCAATTTATCACCCGCACCAATATCAATCATGATATTTTGGTACGGTTTGAAAATCTATTGAATGATTACTTCAAATCAGATTTGACACAGAATTTAGGCTTGCCAAGTGTAGCCTGGTGCGCAGAACAATTGCATTTGTCGCCAAATTATTTTGGGGATTTAATAAAGAAAGAAACCGGAAATACTGCATTGGACTATATTCAATCGAAATTAATAGACGAAGCTAAGATTAAAATATTTGATCCTTTTAAATCTATAAGTAATATTGCAGATGAATTAGGATTTAAATACCAACAGCATTTTACACGTCTGTTTAAACAGCGGACCGGAATGACGCCCAATGAGTATAGGAAAAGATGTTAAACTATTTAAGACTCTGCTTAAAAAACAATTCCAGTTTATCAAAAGGAATGACATCAATTTTATCATATAAATCAACATGAACTGCATCTGGAATGATCATTAGTTCCTTAGGCTCTGCAGCCATTTTATAGATGTCCTCACTGAAATAGCGTGAATGTGCATTTGCTCCTGCTATCAGCAGAATTGGTCGCGGAGAGATCTCTTTAATGTAAGATAACAATGGCATGTTCATAAATGATAATGGATTGGTGACAAGCCATGCCCCATTTGAATTGACCGAATTAGGATGAAAGCCACGAGGAGTACGGTAGTAGTTAAAATAATCTACAACGAACTGAGGCTCATCTCCCTTCAATTTCTCTGGCAAATTACGAGGTCCATCAGCTGGCGCTCCTTTTTCGGCATCTTCCCAACGCTGTTGGCCAATTTTTTCAAGCATTTGGGTACGTTGTTCAATGGTCATCGAGTCATTGTAGCCTTTCGACATCACTCTGGTCATATCATACATACTAGTTGTGGCAACAGCCTTTACTCGTTTATCAACAGCCACCGCATTTAGTGCCATCCCGCCAAAACCACAGATTCCAATAATTCCTATTTTATTCCTGTCAATAAATGGCTGTAATCCAAGATAGTCAACTGCTGCGCTGAAATCTTCGGTATTAATGTCCGGTGAGGCTACGTTTCTTGGTTCGCCACCACTCTCGCCAGTGTAAGATGGGTCGAATGCGATTACAGCAAATCCACGTTCTGCCATGATGTTGGCATATAGACCTGAAGATTGCTGTTTAACTGCACCAAATGGTCCGCTAACGGCAAGCGCAGCTAATTTTTCGTTCCCGTGGTTTTTAGGTAGGTATAGATCGCCAGATAATGTAATTCCATACCGGTTTTTGAAGCTAACTTTTTGGCGAGTAACCTTATCGCTTAATTTGAATGTATAATGTTCAGATTGTTCTGTAGTGTTCATTTTCTTTAAATTGTTATTAGATGATATTTTTTGCGCAGTTTGTGCGGTTAGTTGAGTAACAGCTATCAGCACTGCAACCATTGTTAGTTTTAAATTTTTCATTGTCATCTATTGTTATTTAGGTCATTAAATTCTATTTGTTTGAGCATTTTTGCGGGAACACCACCTACTATGGTGTTAGCAGGAACATCTTTTGAAACTACAGCACCTGCAGCAACAATTGAATTTTCGCCGATGGTTACCCCAGGAAGTATAGTTGCGCCGGCACCTATCCATGCATTTTGTTTAATTAGGATGGGTTGACACAACATTCCGCGTCGTTCGCTTGGCAGTAAAGGATGGTTTTCAGTAACAAGGTTTACTCTAGGGCCTATAAGCACATGATCTTCAATTGTAATACCGCCCATATCTAAAAAAGAACAGGCATGATTGATAAAAACATGTTTGCCTATCTTAATGGATTGACCAAAGTTGGTATGAAAAGGAACAAACACAGTTGTGCTCTTATCCAATGGATGGCCAAAAATCTCACCAAGCTTCTCCCTGATCTTATCTGTACTTGTCGAATTGTTGAGTGAAGGAGATAGCGCTAACGTACGGTTGACTACTTCATCAACCCTGTAAAATTCTGGATCATGTAGATGTACAAGCTCACCGCTCCTTAGTCTGTGGAAGATATCTTTCATACCACAAAGTTCGGTAACTGCCGCCCATGCGGTTAAAGATTATCAAACCGATACTTAAGAATTTCAAACCAATGTTTCCCGAAAGGCAGATGGATTGGTTCCCGTCATCTTTTTAAAGAAGTTATTGAAATAAGTTGGGTATTCGAAACCCAGTGCGTAGGCAATTTCAGAAATGTTCCAAGTTGTGTGCTGTAGCAGGGCTTTTGCTTCTGAGATAATGCGCTCGGTAATGTGGGCAGTAGTTGGTTTGCCTGTAAATTCCTTAACCGCCCTATTGAGATAATTAGCGTGTACATTTAAAGCAAGGGCATAGTCTTGTGCCGTTTTGAATTGTAGTGGCCTATCGGTGGTTTCGACCGGAAATTGCCTTTCTAGCAGTTCAAAGAATACTGAGGTTAAACGGCCTGCCGCATTCTTGTGTTGATCGAAGTCGGCAGATGGTTGAATCTTTAGTGCTTCATGGATAATCAGGTTGATGTAATTTCTGATCAGATCATCTTTATAGGCATAATCGCTCTTTTGTTCCTCGATCATTTTAAGGAATATGGAATTCAAAAAATCTCTCTTACCTTCATCTATCTTTATTATGGGCGTACCTCCTATTTTGAATAAAGGAGAATGTTGTAAGCTCTCGCTCCGTTCCGAAGCGCTAAAAAAATCTTCCGAAAAAAGCACGGTATAACCTGCATAGGTTGTAGAAAGCGTCTCCCAGGAATATGGAACGTGTGGGTTGCCAAAGAACAGAATTGTACCCTCGTGCTCAAAGCTCCTGTCTGCATAATGGACAATGCTTTTTCCCGTTGTCAGGCAGATTTTATAGAAGTCCTTGCAGTTATAGATTCGTGTAGCATGGCTATCTGCCTCAAGTTGCCAAACATTAAAACCTTTAAGCTTTAGTTCAGTATTGAACTCTGATACCGGACGTTCGATTTTCGCACCCATTACACAAAGCTAAGAAATTCAAATCAACTCATCTAATCCAATATTCTCTTCTTTGTTGTAGTTTAACTCATGTTACTTCATAACCTTTAGGTAACTACTAATAAATTGTAACTATATATAGCATAATTTTGCTGGCAACAAAAACGAATAAATAATTAAACGAATTATAAACGACAATATACATGGGACTAGAACAAATAATAGATTCTTCGATACTGGACATTTTTCCACTTATGCCGTCAACAGGCGCCTGGCCATTTACAATGATCCGCATTGACCGCAATGAACTTTCAGATCTTGAGATGGATAAGCCCCTGTTTGCTCCTTTTCAGTTACTTGTGCTTAAAAGGACTGATTTTAATGATAAGGACCTACTTGATTACGCAATAAAATCTAAGGAATATCACACCATCCTCCCCCCTTTCAGATCTAATTTCCTTGAAAATTATAGCATCACGATAGGAAATGAAAAGGAATTACAGGAATGGGCGGATAAGACCACTAGTTTAGCAATTGGACTAGTGATTAACACCGCTCTGCTTAAGGGAATACAGTTTATTCCGATTGCAACAGACCTTTCTGCATTGGATTTGCGCATGGGACTTGTACAAAAAAAACTTAGGTCACACCAATTATTCGACGCCTACCAGATCGACCCGTCATTTCTGGTGTAGCGGAGACAGCATTTCAGCATTAGCGCACTCTCAAAAAATAAAAATTTTATACATAAAATTAAAAATCATGACATTAGAAATTTTAAAAAACAAAGAAGAATTAAGGGACTTAATAGATGCTTATGCTTATTTAAGTGATGAAAAAAAGATCTCGGAAGTTATGGGATTATTTACGCCAGATACCACATACAAAGTTTATATGGGTGACTTCTTAGCCGCAAATGTTTCCGGAATAGAATCCATGGAAAAAGAATTTAACGGACATGCATCGTTGGTAAAGACCTATTTTACTATGAACGGGCAGCATACGGTAAAAATTGATGGAGATACTGCGACAGGTGTTTCTTTTTCTCAACTTAAGATGGTAAGAGAGGTTGAAGGCAAAAATACAATAACTGATTATAGTGTTAAATACGATGACAAGTATGTGCGTCAAAATGGAAAATGGTTAATAAAGGAGCGTATCGGCTATTTTATAATTGTAGAGGATAGACCATTGAGTAACTAGGATTATCTTATTAAAGAATGGGATTTTGTAGTCCTGTTCTTTAATAAATATTTACTGCGGCTTAACCTTATGAAGGTTTAGATGACCTTTCACTTTTGATCTTTTCACGGTGCTGAATGCCCCATTCGGTCATGGCGGCCACAACCTTTTCAAGTGTATGGCTATAGGGAAGCAATTGATATTCGATTGTTACCGGATAACCCACAGCAACTTTTTTAATTATAAATCCGTTCATTTCCAGTTCCTTCAGTTCACTGGATAGCACCCTGGCAGAAATACCTTTGACCTGTCTCTGAAGTTCAGAAAATCTATTATTTCCTCTTGCCATAGCGATTATTATCATCAGCTTCCATTTGCCACCTACGGCATATAGCGCATCTGATACGGCATTGAGCACCTTGGTACATTCATCGGTAAACTCTTTATTTACTGGTTGCTTTTCTGTTTGTTCCATAAAACCATGTTGACATTATCTGATAACCTTTAAGTAACAGGTAATAAATTATTAGCAAATATAAAGTAATTTTGGCGATAGTATCCGGGCCTTAATATATATCTTCGTATCTATGAAAATATTACGCTACTCAATTTTGCTATTAGTTCTTTTTTCTGCACTGCCAGGCTGCAAAAAAAATGGAGTGAATTTAGACCCTTGTGCTGGTATCCTGAATGAAAGTCCACCATCAAAGGTTGTGATTGCCCTTACCGATAAGCAGACAGGAGACAACCTGATTCTTAAAAATGGTCTTACTGCGGCCGATTTAAAAATAACCTTGGCAGGAATAGCTACACCGCTTACGAACTGGCGCGTTGTTAATTCCCCTGGCTCACCTATGAATGGGATGCTGGAATTGGCTGTTTTTCATGAAAAGGCTGGTGAATTCCGATACAAGATTGAAGCGAAAGGGCTAGCCGATGTTGAGTTTTCTTATGCTGTTAAACAGGTAAAGAGTGATAGTCCGTGTAAGCTGTATTATTATCCATTAGAAGGGCTTAAGGCAACAAATCAGGATTATGTAAAGTTGGAAATTGGAGATAAAATCTATCCCAATGGGATCAAAGTGCTTTACTCTTTGGAGAGGTAAACACTATCATACCTGTCTTATTCTTTCTACCAGTAAATCCAATACTGCCTGAGAGGCAACCAAATTGAAGCTCCAAATATCGTCGGTAATAAAGATGTAATTGCCGCCAAAACTATAGATATAATCTCCTCCTTCAATTCCAATAATCCAATCTTCTTTTGTTAGGTCAGGATAAGTCCGTAATACCTGCCAACAATATTCTCTTACCTCTCGCTCATCACTGAAATCATCCAGCATTGGTAGAATACTAGGCGCATTAGTTAGCCCATATTTTAATAGCATTTCATCGATCATAATTTCTCGGAGTCTATTATAAGCGCATTACGAAATTACACCTTAGCGCATTTTTAATCACAGAATTACTAACAAGAGAAGATGTCCATTTTGGAAAGATAGAAAAATAAACGTTAAGTCATTTTACATTAGACGTATTTTACGGATTTGGCCACTATATTTTACTTTCTTTTTTGGCATGGTGTTACTTACCTCTGCTACTGATTTTTTTGGATCTGTTATTCCAGGACAAGCACAATTAGCATTCACGCTATTTTCTGGGAATTGGTATATAATATTTAAGGAGTGGCAATCTTATTGCATAAATCCTTTATGGAGTGTATCTGTAGAAGAACAACTTTATATTTTACTTCCATTAGTGTTGTTTTTTGCAGGGAAAAAAGGATTAAAGATTTTCTCATTTCTTTCAATAGTTATTGCTTACGCCACGATAATTTACTACGCTCAAAGACCAACAACTGGGTTTAGTGGCCAATGGACAAATAGCTTTGTACAATTTCAGTTTTTTGCTGCAGGAATACTGCTCTCTGCCTACTTAAAGGGCTGGGAACCTAAATGGAATGCAGTCCTCCGTATTGGTTTATTTATAACAGGTGTGATTTGCTGGTTGATTGCATCAATGGTTTGCGAAATTAATGTAGATGCTCCTCACCTAGCTACAATTCCACAATCAATTACTGGATGGTTTCTGATACTTATTGGTGTTATAGCAATGTTTTTATCTCTTTACGGGGCACCCGTAAAGTATATGCCTTCTAAATTAGCTTATCTTGGTCGTATTTCATATGGCATGTATGTTTTCCATATCACTATCTACTGGATCGTTTTTAATATTTTTAAAAATGAATTAGCAACCTTTAGCGAGAGTATAGGTCTATTGGAATGGAAAAACGGAATAGGATCTGTTACTGCTTTCATCTCGACGACATTATTAGCAATGTTGTCTTACAAATGTTTTGAAAAGCCTTTTTTAAAGTTGAAGAGCCGTTTTACTTTAATACCTTCAAGGGATTAGGAAAAGCAATTCGCATCTTCATTCAAAATTTTACACTTTGGCAAATGAGATTGCTTCTTTAAAGGAGTCGATAATTTGTTGGTTATCTCTTCTCAACAGTGTTGGATTTACTTTAATTTTTACAAAACCATCTTCTCTTGGCTGGCCGAAAATAATATTATGCTCTTCCCTCAACCTTTTATTTAGTTTAACCGGATCAATTCCATTGGCTATTGATACGTTAAATTGATTTGTACCATTAGGCACCTGATTAATTTTGAAGCCTTTAAGTTGGCTAAACTGACTAAAAAGACTAGCCGATTTTACTTTAATTTTTTCCATCACCTCATCAATAGTGTTTAAGTGATACAAAGCGATAGATGCGCTGGGCCAATTGGTAAAAATTCCACCACCATGGATTTTAATAAGATGATGCATTTGGTCAATCACAACTTTATCGCCACATAAAATAGCACCACCAGTTGCACCCAAATATTTATACAAACACATGTAAACTGTGTCGAAATACCTGGCATATTCTTTTACCGTTGCATTTGTAAATGCTGTTGCCATGTGAAGTCTGGCACCATCAAGGTGCATTTTATAGCCTTGTTCTTTACAATAAGCCGAAATCTTTTTTATCTCTTCTAATGGAAAAGCCTGGTTATCGCACCTTCTTACAGGTGTTTCTATAGATACAGCTCCAACTTCGCCAACAAACGCTTCGCCATCTTTATGGTATTTAATTGCTTTTTTGAGTTCATCTAAGGTGAAATGTGCCTTTCCTTCGGCCAGCGGAATTAATCTTTTGTTGAACAAGGTTTGTGCGGCATCTCCTTCGTCCCTATAAACATGACTGGTTTCTTGCACAAATGCTTTTGTATTATTTCCACATAAAAAACTAATTGCCAGCTGGTTAGCCAAGGTGCCTGTTGGCAAATAAACAGCAGCTTCTTTTCCTGTAATTTCTACAAATTTCTTTAAAAGCTTTTCTATGGTCCCACCATCGGCATAACTATCTCTTTCTATTGGATTAGCGGTATTTATCTCTTGTAGCTTATTTATAAAATCTTCTGGCTTATAAAAAATCCCATCGTTAATAAAATAAACTGCTTCGCTATCTTTTGATGGTATTGCTTTTTCTGATGCAAATGTATTTGCTGGCATAACAGCCGATGCGATAAGTGGCAGGGCCGATAAAGAAGAAAGTTTTAAGAAATCGCGACGTTTATATGCAGACATATTGAGTTTTTTGGTTGTTTCAGGATTTAATAAAAGTGGCTTTTTGTCAAAGATACTAAATGTAAAATCACAACTGCGTTATCCCGAGAACCAGGGGATCTCTCGTATCGTCGGGATGACGGGAGGTTTTAGAAAATCTGTTAGTTGTTTAGCACGTCGTATTTCCCCCCTTAATTTGTCATTATTGCACAGTTGAACGTGCAAGGCATTGCTGTATCTTTGAGTATAACTTAAATAAAAAAATAATGGCAACTCAAATTTTTGTAAACCTCCCTATTAAGGACCTTAACAGATCTGTGGAGTTTTTTACCAAACTTGGTTATACTTTTAACCCCAAATTTACCGATGAGAAAGCTACCTGCATGATCATTAGCGATACCATTTATATTATGCTGCTAACAGAACCTTTCTTTCAGACGTTCACTAAAAAAGAAATTGTGGATGCCCACAAAGCGGTAGAGTGCTCTATTTGCCTGTCTGCAGATAGTAAAGAGGGCGTTGACGAAATGGTAAATAAAGCACAGGCGGCAGGTGCCACCATACCTAATCCGGCCACTGACTACGGCTTTATGTACCAACACAGCTTTGAGGACCTAGATGGCCACCATTGGGAGTTTGTATGGATGGATCCTAAAGGCGCACCTGAACAGTAATAAATTTGAGGAGAAAAAACATGACAAAAAGTAAGATAGTAAGGATGGATAATGTTGGCATCGTTGTAGAATCGCTGGACAATGTGATCCCCTTTTTTATAGAATTAGGATTAAAGCTTGAAGGACGGGCTACAATTGAGGGTGAATGGGCTGGTCGTGTTACCGGACTGGGCGATCAGCATGTAGAGATTGCTATGATGGTTACCCCGGATGGCCACAGTCGTTTGGAACTGTCGCAATTTCTAAGGCCAACTGTTATTTCAGACCACCGTACGGCCCCCGTGAACTCGGTGGGGTATTTACGAGTAATGTTTACTGTTGAAGATATTGATGAGGTGGTATCAAGACTTAGCAAACATGGCGCTGAACTGGTTGGCGAAATGGTTCAGTATGAGAACTCCTATAAGTTGTGCTACATTCGCGGAGTGGAAGGGATTCTGATTGGCCTAGCAGAACAACTTGGTAATAAATAAGTTTATTACGGCTGTATAATCGTCAATAAAATAATTAATTTTCTCATTTTATGGGTTACCAACTCAATTTTATCCGGGCAATCATCATCTGCGGCCATAATTCAATTTTTAGGTAATCCATTACCCCTTTTTCATCACTTGTCAAAGTCACTATTTATATGGAGTTTGATAATATTTCAACATTTTACAAGTTTTTTTAAAAAAATATAGGGCTTATACCCTTCCAGTATAGGTCTATATGGCGTATATTCTTGTAAATCTGTGCCTTCGATTAACAATACAGAGTTTTTTTACTTAATCATTTAAGGTATATGGCTCCATTTTTGTATGGGTATATATACGGGCATGGGGTCTTCACCTTGGATATTTTTTTTTACGATGTATTATTTTCTGATGGACTTAATACGGCACGCTTTCAATTAGATGGAGAATGTATACATATAATTATTTTATAAACGATAGCGAAAAGGTATTGCTGGACGACCTTTTTGTTGATGATGCGAATAAACAAATAATTACACGGTTAATCAGTGAACATCGTTATTTTAAACAATTAAACGAATATGGTTTGCCGATTGACAACAAGATGTTACTGAATGTGAGCCAGGGATGTGGCAAAACTTACACAGTTAAGGCTATTGCCTCTGGTTTGGAAAAAAATTTAATTGTATTAAATCTGAGTAATATCCTCTCAGGATCTATTAATGATATAACACACAGCATTAAAACTGTTTTTAATATAGCAGCTAAAGAAAAAGCCGTATTATTTATTGACGAGTTTGATGAGATAAGCAAAGTAAGAAGTGTTGATGTTAAAGATGGGGATGAAATGGGCAGACTAGTTAATACAATGATTCATCTGATTGATTATTATCCGGATAATGCATTACTGATCTGTGCTACGGATTATAGTGAGTTTATTGAACCGTCGTTGCTCCGTTGTTTTGACCTTAGCGTTACGATCCGCAAACCATCACCAGATCTTCTGGATGATTATTATGATAAACTATTGTCAAGTTTTCCCGCAAGTTTACGTTCAATTGAACGTATGTACAGTATATCCTTTGCTCAAGCAAGGGATCATGCTTTGGCCGCTGTAAAAAAGGCTATGATTGATCAAATTGAATCGCGTTAAGTAGCCATAACACAAGTTTAATAAAGTGTAAGAAGGGCTATTGTTGAAGAATCGTCTTCATTTTTTCTAAATACTCTGTATTATTTATAAAGTTGTTATGCCCCTCGCCTTTCAAAATAAACAATCTATCATCTTTCTTAAAAAATGAACTAAGTTTCTTCGAAGAGCCAATATATATAGCGTCGTCTGCGTCTCCATGAAAAACTGTTACAGGTGCTTTTATTTTCTGCAAAAATTCATAAGTCTTAAATTGATATTTCATACTGGAAGTATCAATATCCGGTGCAATGTTGGATATCCAATCTGGTAGGCTATAATATGGCGCTTGTAAGATAAGCGCTTTCGGATTATTGTTTGCTGTAAGGATAGCGGCAGGCCCTGTACCTATTGATTGGCCAATCACAATAATCTTCGATTCTGGATAGATCTTTTTTAAATTGTCATATACCATTTGAATGTCACTAGACAATTGAGGTTCGCTACTCACCTTACCTTCGCTCTTCCCATAACCTCGATAGTCAAGAATAAAGATATCATAATTAAGATTATTATAAAAAGGGGCAACTTTCCCCCAGGTATCAAGTCCGTCATTGCTGCCATGCAGATAAAATATCAATCCTTCCGTCTGCTTTGCCTTGAAGAGTAATCCATTTAATTTATAACCATCTTGTGTTAAGAAATTTAATTCAGTAAAAGGGTTTGAAAATTCGAAATGAAAATCGTTTTGTAGTTGGGAACCTGGAAATAATTGTTGTTCTAACTCTTTTTGAACTTCTTCTTTTTTTAGACTGTCAACGTTTTGCCCATAAGCAAATTGAACAAATATTAGAAACGCGAGTAAAGAAAAAAATAGCTTCATTAGGTAATATGTTTCGTTAGTATTTATCTGTAAATCATAATCATTTGGCCATTTCAATAGCTTTTTCTAAAATTTCATCTTTGGGTTAACCGTTTTCTGATCCTCATGTAAGCTTTTTCCGCAACCATTTGCGAACTGGCTCATCGTACCATTTCAATGCGGCATATGCCAAAATGATGCTACTTATTAAGATGATTAACGCATATGGCCATGCCTGCACTATCGTTAAACCTTTATTGTTGCTGATCCAGGCCACGTAAAAATAGACAATCGGATAATGTACCAGGTAAAGTGGATATGATATCTCACCTAAGAATTTGCAAACGCGGTTCTCTCTTTGGGTTTGCATCCGGCCACTTGCGCCAAGGTATACGATAAGTGGAAATACGATGATAATGCAAACAGAGTCATAAACTCCGTTCATCCAAAGATGCTCTGCACCACCAATGCGAGGCATATAGAGTACTATAGCTACTAAAAGACTACACCATAGAAAGGCATTTTTAATACGGGTGGGCTTGGCAACACGGGAAAGTAACAGACCGGCAAAGAACGGATACATGACGCGCGTTAATCCAATGCGTACCTGCTCCACGTTCAGCGTCCATCCTCCACTAACGTCGCCGTTTGTGATCGCCAGGTGTACGAGTGCGATAGCAGCGATGCCAACTAAAATACTTAATGCCGTTTTGGAGAATTTTCTGATCCAGATTGCGTAAAGAATGTTGGCAATATATTCAAAGAACAATGACCATCCCACACTATTCAAGGGGTGCATCTCTTGCCAGCCACGTATATCAAGAGATAATGGCACGGGCAGGATCGTATAACCGATCAGCAGTACCAGCAGCATCTTCCAGATAGGAATAGTATGAATGAGCGGCCATAGTGTAGAATCTGTAAAATAGAATCCGATTGCGCCGAGGGTCATCCCCAAAACCACCATTGGCTGAAGGCGTACGATGCGGCGTTTGAAAAAGCTTCCTACTGTCATTTTATGCCAGCGATCGTCGTAGGCATAGCCCATCACGAAGCCTGATAATAAAAAGAAAAAGTCGACAGCCAGATAACCGTGATTAACGAATTTATCTAAATTACTTGTTGAGAATGGTTCAGCCAGGTGAAACGTTACAACGATTATGGCTGCGACACCGCGAAGGCCGTCTAATATGGGATAGTGCGGCTTGGTGGCCAACTCACTATTTAGGTTAGTTCTCATTCATTGTGTGTGAAATCGCAATTTGTAAAAAAAAGCCAACATTTCTTTGGCTTTAATTACGAATTTTTATGGTTGATAAGGCGCACGCTGGTGTTATTTTTGGGTTGTGCCAACTAATATTAAAATAGCGATTAGCTGATATCACAGCGCATTGTTGTAAGTAATTTCTTGAAACCTACTTTTTCATATGCCTTCACAGCCGCATCATTGTCGTGGTATACATCAAGACGCAGCTCAGTTATTCCTTTTGATAAAACCCATTGCTTAAGATCGTTTATCAATAGCTTATTAATCCCCTTTCCTCTAAATTCCGGACTTACAAACATGAAGCCCAGATAACCAAAGAGCTCATGACGTTCGTAAGCTTTTGCTGATCTAATTTGGGCATAACCACATCCAACGATTTCAGCATTAAACTCGATCACTAGGATTGCTGTTTGCTCATCCTCTATAAGTGTCTTAAGGTCGTAATAGAAGATTTCGCCATCCTTTAAAGTAGGATTAAAAGGACGTTCGGCCTCAACCAACATTTGTAAAAATTTGCCAAGCTTAGGCAAGTCGGCATGTGTAGCATATCTGGTAGATATATCTATCTTATTTATTTCCATCTTAAGTTTAATTTTTGGTTTGCATGTTTTTTAAAGCCCAGTCTTGAACAGCAGCAAGGACAGATGTCAATGAAATTCCTTTTTCACTTAATGCATACTCGACAGTTGGAGGAACTGTGGCATAAGCGGTCCTGGTCAGAACCCCTGTTTTTTCCAATTGTTTGAGCTCCTTAACCAACATACGTGTATTGATACCAGGGATTGATCTTTCCAATACCTTAAACCTCATTTTACCTGCCATCAGTGTATTGATGATTGTCATGGTCCATTTGCCCGACATCAGATCCATTGCTTCCTGAAATGGACAGGTGTCAATTTTATTTTGTTGCATTGAAAATTTAAAGCACTGTAAATCAATAAAACTTTACTTTTTGTTACTATTATACAAAGAGGTAACTACTTGCAAATGTAAAGTTAGCGGCAGACATTTACAATTTAACTGCAACCAGAATTGATTATGACCATAGAGGAAATTACTGCGTATATTTTATCAAATTTTAAAAATGTGAATATAACAGAAGCGAATGGTGACCTGTTCTTTATGTATGATCAGGAAAAGATGATGCCATTTGCAACTATAGTTACCAGTGACAATGATTTCGACAGTGTATCTCAGTTGAATAGAGAGGGTTTCTTTCGACTAAATATTGGTATCGACAAAGCATCATTTATTAACACCTTTGAGGGCATAGCGCTAAAGAAAGGCATTGGTGCATATGTAGACTCGGGAATAGATTTCACTGCAGAGAACATAGTGATGCCTCACCCCTTTTATGGAGCAATGTATTGGTTATGTATCGTAAAACCACGTAAGAAAAGCTTACCAGTCTTAAAAAATCATCTTGATGTAGCCTATAGCTTAGCTGTTAAAAGGTTAAAATGATAATCTGTTATTTTACTTTAAAACTGGTTTCTATTTCGTAAATTCAGACATATAAAATTAACATACCAAGTCTCTTTGAGTACAAGAAATTAATAAAAAATGAATACCAACACAATAGATAAGTTAGCACATTCATTAGGAAGAAGGGATGAAGTACCCAATCAGGAACTAGCCAATGCTATTGTACAATGCACCAACAATGAGGCAGTTCGGGAGTTGGTTAAAAACCTCCATCATAAAAGTAAGGATATCCAGAACGATTGCATAAAGGTAATTTATGAGATTGGAACATTGAAACCGGAAATGATAGCTGATTTCAGTTCGGAACTGATAAATCTTTTAGACAGTAAGAATAACCGTTTGCAGTGGGGAGCAATGACCGCTTTAAATGCGATCACTGCAATTAAACCTGAAGCAATCTATAATGCATTGCCTAAAATAATAGCCACCGCCGACCAAGGTTCAGTTATCACCAATGACCATTGTGTAGGTATTATGATTAAACTTTGTGGTGTTAAAGAATATAACGAGAGTGTGTTCTCTTTACTAAATGAGCGACTACTGAAAAGCCCCGACAACCAATTACCCATGTATGCAGAAAATGCATTCCACGTTGTCAATACCAAAAATAAAGTGGCTTTCGTAAAGACATTGACCTCCAGAATAAGAGGTATTGAGAAAGAAAGTAAGCGGTCTAGAATTGAAAAGGTAATCCGCAAAGTGAATAAGATGTAAGATGCCCCCTATTCTTTCTTTTTAATAAGCATATGTCTGTTACTTACTACCCAACATTGCCTGTAGTAACTTCTCCGGCTCGCTTGTAATAGGCAATGATAACCCCTTTTGATGTAATATGATGTTCTGCTAATGTAAAAGCTGCCGGGATCACGGCGTTATCGAACAGTCTTTTTCCTTCACCAAGAATTATTGGGTAAATTTTTAAACGGAGCTCGTCCACAAGCTCATGTTTAAGCAACAAGTGAATGAGCTTACTACTACCCCAAACTTGAATGTCGGCACCTTCGGAATTCTTAAGTTTCTTTATATCTGCCACATTTTGGAGGAAAATAGTATTTTTCCAATCTGATTTTTCCACGGTCTGTGACAAGACATATTTGGCACCATCATTAATGCCAGGCCAAAAGTCAGCGTGATCGGGCCAGTAGGACGCAAAAATTTCATAGGTTTTTCTACCTAAAAGATATTCTGCAGGCTTCAACTCTTCCTGTATGATCTTGCCAAAAAGCTCATCTCCATATGAGGCGGTCCAGCCGCCATATTTGAAGCCACCTGATGTGTCTTCTCCGGGTCCACCTGGTGCTTGCATCACCCCATCTAGTGAAATCATCGACAATACTGTAATTTTTCTCATTTCGTTTTCTTTTTAGTTTGATGATAAAAGTATTTGATTGACAAGACAAAGATGGAGTGCATTTCAGAGTTTGATGTGGTGTAAAAACGACAACTTAGAGGTGAATTGCGTCAGAACATATAATTTATAGGTAGAACTACGTTTTTTATAATTCTTTCTTCATCATAATATCTATCTGCTCGTCGTTACCCATTTTGAATATGTGTTTGTCAAAAGCTATAAATCCGTTTTTTTCGTAGAATCTTATTGCTCGTGGATTTTTTTCCCAAACACCTAACCATAGATAAGAGTTATGCTTTTCCCGAGCAACCTCGAGCGCTTTCTCATAAAGAAGTTGACCTACCTTTTTTCCATGATGACTGCTTTTGACGTATATGCGCTCAATTTCTAAAGCTTTTTGGTCTTGTTGTTCTGTCTGTGCAGTTCCGGTATTTAATTTTAGATAACCAACAGGATTTTCATTTTCCCAAGCGATATAGAACGATGAATCTGGATTCCTCAATTCAGCAATCACGCGACTATTATTAAAACTGTCTTCAAGATACTTTTCCATATCCTCTTTCGTGTTACTATCGGCAAATGTTTCAAAGAAAGTTTCTCTACCAATGCGCTGAGTGGCACTTAAATCATCAATAGTAGCCTTTTTGACCTGTATGTATTCCATTATTTAACTTATTTTGGTTTACAAATTTACTCAATAACTAGACAAAACTATCTGATATCATTGTTGAGTTCGGCATCAAGTAAGCGGTCTGCATCATCATATCCAGTAGGCAGAATAATACCTTCCGTATTTGCCCCCGACGAAATCAACGCTGCAATCGAATCCGTTTTGCGGCAGTCCATCCAGTAGGAATCGGTACAAGCACGTATAGCGAGCAACAATGGTGTATTTCCGTTAGTATCTTTTGTATTTACGTTTGCTCCGTTATTGATGAGCATTTTTACTGCATCATGAGCTCCGCGCCAAGCTGCAATCTGCAATGCAGTACTATTTTTCGGAATTCCAAAATAACCATCTCCATTTACATAAGGCGTATCTACTTGAATATCCAAGGCAAGAATTCTTCCTATTCCTGCCGCGTTGTTATTTCCCGCAAACCCACCAAGTAGCATACCTCCATACTCAGCCGATAAAATTCCTGTTGCAGATTCATCCAGCGCACAGGCTCTGGCCAGTTCGTCCATTCCCTGCAGGGATATGTCAAATCCGTAATCCCGGAACAATTGCAATACGTCTGCCCTGCCCCTTTGTGCTGCCATCACTGTGGCAGATCTGCCGTCTTTCTGGCTTTGCAATCCAGGATTAGCATCATGCTCCAGTATCATCAATATGTTTTGTAACTGATTGTCGCGCAGGATGGCCTGGTGTAGCGCTGTAACGCCCCAAATGGTTAAACGATTAGGATCTGCCCCACTGTGCAATGCCAAGCGGATGCCTTCGGTATCATGAATATCACACTTACGCAACAGCATAGTAGCCAGGGAATCTACAGTCATCTTACCACTATCGAGCAATAGCTGGAAGGCACGGTTGTCGTAACTTTCTGGTGAATGATAAGGTATTTCGTTGTCGTTAGGATTTGCACCGTTGTTGAGAAGCAATCGGGTCAATTCCGGATGGAATGCTACCCCAGAAGCGCCATAAAGGACACTTTCCCACTCTGTATGAGGTGTATGCTGATCATCAAAGAAACCTGTATTTACATCAGCTCCGGCCCTGATCAATGTTTGAGCAGCGGAAACAAAAGATGCCGGAGGGAGACTATGCAAAAACCGGGAAAAACAGAGATAGGTTAATGCATCCCATCCTAGTGTTCCTCCTTTAGCGGTGGCAAGAGAAGGATCTTGAGCCAAAAAGTGTTTTATGGCGATGTCATTTCCAAGCAATGCAGCCGTGTAAATGCTACTTTCGGCAATGTCGGGAGAAGAAGCAAGTAAGGCTTCGGCTTCGTCTGTTGAGCCATACCATACACTGGCTTTAATAAAGGCATCTAGTGTGTTCATAAAAGGTAGCTTTTGAAATAAAGATAAATATTATTCGGATTTACCTGAACTGCTATCTTAACCTGTAAACTCAGAAACTTTACAATATGTGTTCATTATTTTCTTTTATTTGCAGTCAATATTAATCTATGAAAGTTAAAAGAATCGTTGTAGACATATCCACGCAAAACATAGATGCGGCCAAACAATTCTACCAAGTTATATTTGGGCTTGATTTATTGATGGATCATGGTTGGATTAAGACCTATGGGTCTAATGAGAATCAAAACATTCAGATAAGCTTTGCAACGGAGGGTGGTTCGGGTACACCGGTACCTGATTTATCTATCGAAGTCAATGACATTGATGAGGCGCTTAAGCGAATGAGAGATTGTGGGATATCAATTGAATATGGTCCCGTTGATGAGCCGTGGGGTGTTCGTAGATTTTTTGTGCGTGATCCTTTCAACAAATTGGTTAATATTTTGGCCCACATATAATTATCACAAATAATTACGGAGATAACTGAATTGCTAGCTATATAAGGAATAGCAAAACTACCCGCTTTTTTTTCTTACCTCCTTCTAACTGCACCATCAGTGTATAATTGCTTCAAAGGCTTGATTTGGTGAGGTAACCTTGCGATAAAAAATTATCACAAAAAATACAGGTAAACCATTAGAAAAAAATACAAATTTTCATCTATTGTTTGAAAAAGCAATAATTAGTCACTTTGAGTACATCTTAAAAATTACCGTTATGAAAAAATTTGGAATTATTTGCTTCGCCATGATATTATTTGGTGTAGCATCTGTAAATGCACAAGGCATTTTAGATAAAATAGACCGTGCACTTGACAAGGCGGATAAAGCGGGAAAACAAGCTGATAGAGCCGGAAAAACCGGTGGTAAAATCGGTAGTTTCTTTGGCAAAAAGAAAGTTGCGGAGGAAGAAGTGGCAGCCGAAGCGCAGACTACTGTAAATATTATCGGTGTCGATTTTGCTACCCTAAAGAGCATTAATGAAAAGGCAGCAAGTACTAAGGGTGTGGCCAGTTCGAAAATGAAATTTAGCTCATCGGGCTCTACAATTAATTTGCAGCATAGCGGCACAACAGAAGATTTACTGGTTGCCTTACAACAGACCAATCCGGCCATCTTTGCCGAGAAAAATATTGAAGCCCTGGAAGACGGACAAATATCAATTAAAATTAAAAAGTAAAAGATAATACCAATGAAAAACACTTCAATTGTAACACTGGCAATAATATGCATCTCTTACCTTGCTTCATGCAAAAAAGATAAAGATGGGCCATCAAATGAAGAAATTCTTAAAAATAAAATCGAGGATGTAATTCCACAGCAATATTTAGATACCCTTAAAAGATTAAATTTTCCAGTTAATGAAGGTACAACACCCCCTAATATGGAGGGCGCATTTTATGTATCGCCACTGATTCTAAAAGCATCAAACATATCCGGAGATAAACCGGGAAATGCATTTCTGAGTTCAAAGGTGAAATTTTTTGACCAACACAATGATGATTTTGGTATAAGCTTAATTGGCGAGCATGTATTAACTTTAAGAGATACCAGCATTGTAACGGCAATATCAGGTTCGGGAAATAATTTTACCATCTACGGGAAAGTTAAATCTACTTATGGCTCCTACTCTGCCATATTTGCTACGATAATTTCGGGTGTAAAAGAAGGCAACAACATTAAAAATTACACTATTGGTTTAATAAACATTGATAACAGCAAAGGTGGTACAGGTATTTTTGTGCCTGAGGGAAAAGCCAGAATTGCTTATGATTCTGACTTAATCACCGAAAGCATTGAGTATGATGCAAAAACAGCAAATTCTGGTAATGAAAAAACCTTAAAGTTAGTAAAACCGTTAGGAGGAGATTAGATTTTTGCACTTAGCCCGGGGGCTAACCACCCCCACCCGGGCCACCTGGCATCCCCCTTGGAGGACGACCAACAAACTTTTGCAGTCTGAGTGTAATGGTGAGCAGGTAATAACGCCCTAAGCGGTTTACGCTGCTTTGCGTAATGGCATAAGCGTTTTGAGTTGAGGTAAAACCTGTATTCTCACTAAATACATCATACACAGAAAAGCGCAGCGTACCTATGTTGTTCTTTAGAAAACGCCGCTCTAGGTAGGTATTCAGAATATTTGGGTTGGTGGAACCACTGAAGCCTTCATAAATCATCTTGCTGTAGTTATAATTTAAGGTCCAATTTTTCAGGAAATAGAGGTTGCCATTCGTGCCAAGAGTAATGGTTTGAAAGTTATTGTCAATATTGGCATGTGCGACAGAATTTTTGGATTGATTAATACTATAACTGGCACTCGCCTCTGCGTCTAAAACCTCGGGAATATCTACCCTGAAACGTACTCCCTGAGAAAGCACAAAGTTTTTAGCGATATTCTTTTGGACAGTTTGATCAATACCGAGTGAATCGAGAACATCAGTGAGGTAAGAAATGTTGTTATTGTAAGTGACCTTCCCATTAAAGAATAAGCTGTATCTTCGTTTTGCCCATGGCTTGGCAAACGCATAATATGCCGAAGCATTATAAAACCCAGAAGCATTCTGATATTTCGTTAATATTGCCCCCGCTAGCCTTGGGTCAGCTTTGTAATTGCGTGGATAGGTAACGGTGTTGGCTACAATCTTATGGTCAGTTTGAGTAAAACTCAGATTCACAAAAAAAGTTTTGCCCGTACCGTCTCCGAATTTGTTATACCTGATCTGAAAGTTGTTGTTGTACTCGGGCAGCAGATCCGCGTTACCCTGTATCGGATAGCTGGCCTCTGAAAAGTCAATCACCGGCTGCAATTGGTAATAGACTGGTGAATTGCTTGCTCCCTGGTAGTCCAAAGCCAGTGCCTGAAGGTCGGAGAAGTTATAAACATAATGCAGTACCGGTGAAAAATTAAATATGGTTTTGTGTGTCGGGGCAGTGGCAGATGATGAGCCCTTCAGCAATGTTGGTTGCGCGGTCACACCCAATGTAAAGTTATATTTCTGGTCAATTACCTGATAGTTTACGGTAAAATTGTTGGTGATGAAATTGAAATTGTAATCGTTACTTAAATTAGGATCGCGATTGACATCACCTGCGCCGGTAACCGTGTCGGTAAGCCTGTCCGCCCCTGTTTGTACGTTATGGTACTGGTAATTGAATTCCAGATATGTTTTTTTACTTATCGGCTCCAGGTATGACAAGGAAAGACCCAAGCTGTCGGTACGCCTGCTGGTATTGATCATCTGATTTACCGGGGCATTGGCATTGCCTTCCAGATAATTGTAGACAGGATTCTGATACTGTTTATTTCTTGTAGTACCACTGGCTAACAATACATTGAGATTGCGCCCGCGCTTCCGAAACCGATGGTTGTACAATGCACTAAGGCCAAAGTTGGGCGCCTTGGTGTGAGACAATAAAGTTCTTGTATAATCTGAGATTAAAGTGTTACCGATATTTTGGGCTTGTAGCCTACTTGCAAAATTTTGATCGGTGCGCCCCCCGCTGTACGAAAACGTAGGGATGAATTTAAAGTAATTTACTGTATCTGGCTTGTATTCTATATTGAATTTAAAACGATGGTTAAGATTCTGGGTATTCTCTGTGCTATTGCTGTTCTGGACTGAAGGTAGCTGGCCTGATATGTTATTTTGAACCGTTTTTAAAGTGGTGTATACCGAGTTGTCTGCAAGACTATAGCTGCCGTAAACTTTTACCTTTTTACTCCAATCATCACGATAGTTAAACCCTAATGAGCGTGTGGTAGTAATACCTTTTGGATCCGGACCAAACACATTCGGACGGTCTCCGCCAGTAAAGGTAAACAGGCTTGTATTGGTATTGTTGACGTCACCTGATATGGTTATCTGACGCTTGTCCTGGAAACTGAATACATTGGTTGCTCCGACATAACGACCCCCATTTTTTATCCCTGCTGTTTCCCGAACAGCATCACGGCCACTGCCCACAGTTCCCTGACCAAAATAGCCATGATTTTTATCCTTCCTGATATTAATGTTTAATACCTTTTGTGGGTCACCGATTTTGATGCCCGTAATATTGGCCTGATCACCGTAATCGTTTATGACCTGTACATTCTGCACCAGATTTGCAGGCAAGTTTCGGGTCAGGCTTTTCACATCACCTGCCATATAATCTTTCCCGTTGAGTCGCACCTTGTTTACTTGTTTACCTTGTGCTGTGATGTTACCATCGTTACTTACTTCTAAACCAGGCATTTTCTTAATGGCGTCTTCAATTACTGCACCTTCTCGCACTTTGTATGCTGATGCATTGTATTCAATTGTATCTTCCCTTATTTTAACCGCATTAGCATTAGTGACTGTAACACCTTGAAGCGTAATAGGGTCACTTTTTAATACGATTGGATCTAGTTCGGCTGTGATGTTGTTAGGAACAAGATTATACCGCCGTTTAACACCCTGATAACCTAAAGAAGTAACCACCAGGCTGAATTGATTAACTGATACCGATGAGAAGGTAAACCTGCCAGTGGAATTAGTAGCAACAACTGAACTGTCTTTATCTGTAAACAATTTAATCGTTGCCCATGGTAGCGTTGCTCCTGTGGAATCTTTTACCACACCGGTTACCTGACGGCCGGTTTGTGCGTAAACCTGCATACTGAAAAGCAAGGCAGCAACTGAAAGAAAATGTAGACGTCTCATGATCCCTGATTTGGTGCGTTGCAAACCAAAACAGCTGTTGCAATTTTGTTGCCCTCTGCATCTGACTGGTAGGTAACTATTGTTACCCTGCTACCTATTTTTAAATCGGACACTAAGATGGCGCCTGAAGAGTTTCTGATGGTTGTCTGGCGGGTAAGTTTAATCATTACTTTCTCGCCGTCGCGCTGTTGAACAATGATAGCCTGATTTCCTGTACTTACAATCTGCCCCAGGCCACCGGTGCCCCCACAGGGGTCGTTGCCTTGAGAAGGCCCACTACCTTGACCCTCTTCAGCACGGTCAGACCTGCCGCGCTCCGGGCCCGGTTCCAAACGTACCGGAAACTGACCTTTCTGATAAATAACAAGACCATAACATGCTACACCAGCAGCTACAAGCATCATTATAATTACGGCAATCCTGATATTTTTGGATTCCATCAAACGCAGCTTCCTTCCCAGAACGGTAAAGGCCCAATAGCCTATCATAACACCAAGTCCGTTTAATATAACATCATCAATATCAAATATGCCCACACGCAATAGTACCTGTAATCCCTCGATTGCAAAACCGGTGGCAATTGCAAGCACAAACATTTTTTTCCATGTGATGTCCGCAAAAACCAAAGGGCCCAGCAATCCTACCGGTACCAGCAAAATAATGTTTCCGATAAGATTAATGCCTCCGATTACCAAGCCCTTCTCCCCTAGCAGATACACCAAAATGGTTTTGAACGGAACTAAATTGGCCGGACCTGTTTGTGATCCACCAAAATAAATCATCAAGGAGCCTATCCTGATCATGGGCACATCCTTAAATACCATTACCTTGATCAGGATCGCACTATAAGCGATGAGAATAAATGTTGATATTAATTGCTTCTTCATAGACACAAAGCAAAAGCATTATTTATCCATCCTAAAATGTAATATACCGCGACAAGCAGATCATAGACGGAGGCTTCTTTTTGTTCGATTAACGAGATCTTATATATCATAAAAAAAGGTAATCCCCGTTAAAAGACGAAAAATGCCTGTTGGTCGGCACAAAATGGCTCAATAGCGCTGGAATTTGCAGGAAACCAGTTAATAAGTGATATTGCAGCTGTTTTTATTATGTTCCGGACAAATAATGAAACCAGTTTTATGAAATGAAACTATTACTATCAAAAAGCAAGCTGATAACCATATTGATACATATCCTGGTTTGGAGTGTATTCGGGCTGGCTATATTTTTTTATCTGCCTTTTTTTTCAGGGATTAATATTCATTATGCATTCTGGATAAGACAGGTAATTACGCTTGGCCTGCTGGTGATTGCATTTTATATCAATGCTTTTGTTCTGGTGCCCAGGTTTTTGTTAAAAAAACATCCTGGTTACTATTTTGCAATAATCATTGGGGTGATTATAGTTATCGTGCTTTTAGATGGTTGGAGTGAACCGGCGCTTAACTTTCATCAATGGCTGTTTGATGAATCTTTTCATAAACGTTTGATGATGAAGATATTGGCACACCGAGGAGAAAATATATTGCAAGTGTTTACTTTAGTTATTTCTGTAATGGTGCTTGGTATCAGTACCAGCCTGGCCACCATTGGGAAATGGCAAAAAGATAAGCAGAAACGCGAGGAGATGGAAAAAGACAAGATCACTTCAGAGTTGTCGTTCCTTAAGACACAGATCAACCCGCATTTCTTCTTTAATACATTGAACAATATTTATGTGCTTACCCAGGTTGACGGGGATATGGCCGGCGAGGCCATTCACCAGCTTTCTCGCATGATGCGGTATTTGCTTTATGAAACGCAGCAGGGACAAACCCAGCTGAGCCAGGAAATTGCCTTTGTGGAGGATTACATTAGTCTGATGCAATTGCGGTTAACCGACGCAGTAAAGGTGAAGATTGATACTCCCCCGCAATTAAAGGATATGCCCATGGCACCGATGATTTTATTGCCTTTCCTTGAAAATGCCTTTAAGCATGGGGTGAGTGCGACAGCGCAAAGTCATATCGATATTGTGATCCTGCAACGGGAAAGTCTGCTTGATATTACTGTAAAAAATTCGATAATGAAAGATAATAGTGTTAGCTTAGATACCAGCGGCGGCATTGGTTTGGTGAATACCCGCAGGAGGCTCGAGCTGCTTTATTCAGGTAAACATAAACTAGAGATCTGCGAGCTCAATGCCGATAATGAGTACACTGTTCACTTAATTCTGGATCTGTTATGATATTGAATTGCATTGCAGTTGATGATGAGCCCCTGGCACTTAGTCAGGTGTGCAAATTCATTGAACAAACGCCTTTTTTGCACCTGGCAGGAAAATACGCAAATGCTGTGCATGCACTAAAAGCCATTCGCACTGAGAAGATTGACCTCATATTTCTGGACATACAAATGCCCGACCTAAATGGCATTGAGCTGGCACGCGTACTGGACACGGGGCTTGATAAACCGCGCATTATATTTACTACAGCTTACAACCAGTTTGCCCTGGAGGGATACACAGTAGATGCTTTGGATTATCTGCTAAAGCCCTTTAATTACAAAGAATTTCACCGGACTGCCCAAAAGGCTTTGAACTATGCTGAATTACTAAATAAGCCTGCTGCAAAAGCCCCCGTGGCAAATGAAACAGAAAGTGCAGACGAAGATTATCTTTTTCTGAAAGTGGAATATCAACTTGTGCGCATCGCCCTGGATGATATTCTGTATATCGAAGGCTTAAAGGATTATGTAAAGGTTGAACTAAAGAATGCCGAGAAAGCAACCCTATCGCGTACCAGCTTGAAAGCATTGGAAGAAAAATTACCCCCGAAACGTTTCATGCGTGTGCATCGTTCGTTTATCGTTTCACTGGATAAGATCACATCCATGACCAAAAACTCGGTACATATTGGCAAAATGATGATCAGCGTGGGTGATCAGCATAAAGATGCTTTTGCTCAGTTTGTTGGGAAATGGACTTGAAAACCGCAACAAAACTGTAAGGCGTTTGGTCTATTGAGTAGTTTTATTTTCTGTAAAGTGGGCATCTTTTGAGCAGATATTCCAATGGGCCAGCATAAGAACCATCGGTATTACTTAAAAAAGCTTTATGGGTCTGGCTATAAATACTGGCGTTATTGTCCATATAAATATGCAGACTTACGGCCACATCGTATCGTTGAACAGCATTGCTGGATGAGGAACCGTAAGAAGAAATTCCTTTTACATCTTTGTCGCCATCGCGTTTCACCTTGGTATTTGAATTTTCGCTTGAAGAACTGGTCTGGTAGCCTTTATTTTGTGTAACTATGCCATCAACAATATACTCTACACCAAGTATATCACAAATTTCTTTCATGGTAAAACTTATCATTTTGTCTCTGGTTACCCCTGCCTTGGCTAACATAGCATTGGTTGTTCTTGAATCCAAAATGGTATAACCTGCCGAATGCTGTGAAAGGAATCCATAAGTGTCTTCCTGTGCCTTGAGGCCAATTGCATCTGCGCCAGGTTGATTGTCCATCAAATAAGTGAATGGGAGGACAGCTATTTTATTGTGATGATCAGCTGGGGAGGCAGACATGCTTACAGGATCTTTTTGGCGGTCCTGAGAAGGCTGACTCTGTTGGCTGATTATTTCAATTCTGCCACTGGAATGCACAATTTTAGCAATATCAAATTTTTTAACGACGTATTCCGCAGTTTCGCCATCATATATAAATGTAACATCGCTGTCGGTTACCTTGACAACTTTGCCTTTCATTTCTTCGCCGTTAAGTTTTTGAATAATATCTTGTTTTGCAGTATTTGTTTGTGCAAACAGATTAACAGAAATCAGACTTACAATAAGCCATAAGTAGAGCTTTTTCATAGGATTAAGATGAGTAAACAAATATAATGAATGTAACATATCTGTTTACTCCTTTTTTCAATTTTCGTTTAAAGTACTTCGTTTCCTTTCTTCTTCCGCGCCATTACTTTTCTTAGTATTTTTTATGGTACCTCCAAAGTTGTAACTGAAGTTTAATTTCACCATTCTGGTTTCAAACTTGTTTCGCCATATTTGTTGTACAGCGCCACTATTTTGTTGGTAGTAATTTCGGTATGATTTAAATAGGTCAACAATGCTAAGCTGGGCGGAGGCACGTTTATTTAAAAACTGCTGCCGAACACCTGCAGTTAAATAGGCGAAAGCTTGGTTGGTAATGGAGCGGCTTATGCTTTTACCCTGGTAATTGAGAAGAAACATCAAAGAGAAGTTCTTGCTGAGCGAGAAACTATTGTACGAAGTTCCAGTGAGACTGAAAATACCGTCGTTCTGTAGTAAGACACTATTAAATTCACCTTTAAAAGATCGTTTCGATAAAATAGCATTGGTACTCGTATACCACCATGACAGCACTTGTTTACCGTATATGGCTTGCAGTGTGAAATAATCAGAATAATCAGCATTACCTGGCAATGTAGTAATAACGCCGTCATTTAGCGGAACAGAGAGATTGGTAAAATCATTGACACTATAACTGTAAGTAAGGCCGAAGAAAAATGCATTTTTATAGCCATACCACAAGTCGGCATTGTAGGCAATTACAGGTAGAAGTGCAGGATTTCCCTGTTGTAAATTGTTACTGCTAATGATGCGTACCAGCGGGTTTAGACTTTCGTAACCTGGACGTTCTACCCTTTTGTTGAGCCCTAATGTAAGGTTATGGTTTTTAGTTAGTTTATAATCGAAATGGAGTGATGGAAATGATTGAAGGTAGCTCCTACTCTGCCCATGCGTATACTCTCCTCTAACACCTAACTGATATGAAAACTTTTGACCAGTACGACCATAAGTTAAATAAATTGCAGAAATACTTTCTTTATAATTGAATAAATCGGTTTGCTGACCATTCATATCCTGATAAAAATTATTATTTCCGGAATTGACATAACTTGTTTTCATACCCATCTCTAATTGACGGCCATTGCCTAATGGGTGAGCATAATCCATTTTGAATGCATAGACTTCAAAAACTCGGTTCTGTGCTATCACACTTGGCAAATCTGAAACTGGATTGAAAGTGATGGTTCGATTATCCTGATCGTTATAGTTTCCATAACGATAATAATCTAAATCTGTGGTTAGTTCTCGTCCCACAGTATCAAATTGATGTTGTAGGTGGAATCCTGAAGAGAAATTGGTTGCACGAATATCAACCAGATTGACAAATTTGGATTGCGTAAGGTCATTTCCTGCCTGATCAGTATTATTGATGTTGGCAAAACCATCCCGATCAAAGCTTTGAAATCCCGGTTTAACTGAAGCAGACAAAGTAGTGCGTTTAGAAAGGTAAAAATCTACGCCCAAGTTGGGTGTATAATTGGCGTTGGTTCTTGTACTTTGGATATCGGAGACAGAGCGACCGATTGGTGTTCCCTTAGCATTAAAGAAGGTGGAAGCAATGTAAATGTTGTAAAAATAATCATTGTAATTATAATCAAAGTTTAATAGTAGGTTATAAACTTCTCCCTTGTAATTTAGGTTGATTCCGCCATTCGCTTTTCCAAATGTTCCTTTACCACCGCCAGCATAGATATTCCCGTTCAATCCGGTTTTGTAATTGCGTTTACGGATAATATTAATGATAGCGCCATTTCCTGCAGCATCATATTTGGCTGATGGTTGAGCAATGAGTTCTACTTTTTGAATAGCCGATGAAGACATACCTTTTAGCAAGCCCGCTAATGCTTCTCCAGAAAGCGTGGTGGCTTTGCCGTCGATATAAATCTGAACCGATTTTCCGTTTAGACTAATCCGGTCATCTGGTGTAACGGTAACGCCCGGCAGTTGGTTCATGACTTCGATTATTGGCGCACCAGAACCTAATCCATTCAAGTTAACGATGAGTTTGTCAGCCCTTCTTTCCACAAATGGAAGCGATGCGGAAATGTTTACAGCAGCCAGTTGTGTTGCAACCGGTTTAAGTTGTATGGTGCCGGGCGATTCAGTTCGTGCATTAGCAATATCGAAAACTTTAGAGTAACCTGTGCCATAACCCATCATCTTGAGCTCGATCAAATATTTTCCTGCAGGAATCTCAAAGGCAAAGTGTCCTTTGTCATCAGCAAGTACAGCTTTTACAGTACTGGAATCTCGACTATTTTTTAAAGTCACTTGTACAAATGGAAGTACGGTGCTATTTTCATCCACTACATCGCCAGTAACTTTGCCAGGTTTTAGTTGGGCATTAAGAAGCATTGTGCTGAGGAGCAAAACGAAAACTAAACAGTAATAAAATCGAGTGGATTTAAGAATTAGATATAGCATAATGTTTGGGTAATTTGAATAATCCAAACATATAACTAATTATTTAGTCATACAACTAATAAATTAGATGCAGCAGCTAAATATTTAAATATACTATCTATTTACCTGATTATCAGACTAAAAATTAATACCAATTTGATAAGCTGAACGCACTTTTTTTCCACTTTGCAAAGCTGGCTCCCATTTCGGACTTAATTTTATTGCCCTTAACGCTTCTATATCGCTCGCTTCATTCAAACTATTTTCAACTTTTTCATTGGTAATTTCTCCATTAGTTTCTACGACGAAACTAACCATAACCCTTCCCTCTTTATCGGAGACTTTTCTCGCGGTTTTAATCAAATATTTGCTGAAAGCCTCAAAGCCACCAGGGAAACTTGCTGGCTGATCAATTTTGTTTGTGCCATAACTATCAAAACCGGAAGTATGGAATGAGCACATCATCGTCATCAAAACAATCAAAGGCATACACAAGGCATATTTCCACAAGCTATAAACTTTAGATTTTTTACGTTGCAACATATTGATCCGTGCTTCTAAAAATGAATGATTGCTGAAAGTATTCGTCAAAGCTGATCCGGCCTTAAAGTTCTGTAAAAACAGCACTACCGCATATTGCTTTTTGCTTACTGCGAAGTTCGCAGCATGTTCATCTGCCAGGTACTCGTGTATAAGCTTTAAGCTGTTACGGTAATAATAAATTATCGGATTGAACCAAAAGAACACACCAATCAGTTCAATCAGTAATATATCTAATGTGTGAAACTGTTTTACATGTACAGTTTCATGCGCGTCAATCGCGGCAAAATTATCAAGTTCCTGGTCGATCACTTTTGTTCTCCAAAACGAAAAGGCACTGCCCCTTTCTTGTAATTGTATTTGCCTTTTTACGCCAAAAAGTTTAATCAATAATAAACCTGTAGTAAATGCTACACCAATCCAGTAAATAAAAGGTAACCAATTAAATTCTTGCCCGGCTACAATTACCAGCTTTCTGCTATCAATGATCGATAATTTAGAAACCATCAATTCCACTTTTGGCACTGCAATTAAAGTGGAAAGATCCATTAATGGAAGCAGCGGAGATAAACAAAGTGCAGATAACAAGTAAATTCTATTCAACAGAAAAAACGTTTCGCGTTTGAGCAGTACCAGATAAAAAAAATAAAATATTGTCAGCAAAATGCTCGACCAGAAAAAGTAAAGCTGAGGTTCCATGTTTAATCTTTAATTTTATCAATCATTTTTAGCAACTGTTCTGCATCTTTTAGGTCTATTTTCTTTTCACGAACAAAGAAAGAAAACATGTCCTGCACAGAATTCGAAAAATAATTGCCTAGAAACTTATCTGCTTCGTGGCGCATGTATTCTTCCTTTGTAATAAGTGGATAATAACGATGGGTTTTGCCAAAAGCTTCATAACCAATTATGCCCTTATTTTCCAGAATTCTGATAATGGTAGAAACGGTGCTATAGGCTGGTTTAGGCTCAGGCAACTCATTGATAATTTCCTTAACAAATGCTTTTTCTAATTTCCAAAGCACCTGCATCAGCTGGCTTTCAACTTTTGTCAAATCTTTTATATCCATCAACTTTTTTTATGGTCAAATATCAGCTAAAAAATTAGTTACCGCAACTAAATAATTATTCTATTCAATCTTTTGTTGTTGATTTTTTTACCAAACTTAAGTAAGTGAAGGCGAGATAAGCGACACTTACCTCAAATTTCAGGGGAGATTGAACCTCCTGAATATATAGTGAAGAAGTCCTTTTTATAAACCTCTCCTATTGGCAGTTCATTTGTACCAAGGTAAATAGTATGGTGGTCAAAAGATTCAATATAATTCTTGTTCACCACATAGGATTTGCTTACGCGCAAAAAGATATCCTGAGGAATTTTTTGATGGAAGGTTTTTAAGTTCATGGCTGTAATGAGCTTTTGGCCAGCCAGATGGATTACCACATAGTCCTTTAGCCCTTCAATGAATCTCATATTCTCGAATTTGATCCTATGAAATCTTCTATCTGATTTTATTAACAAGAAATCTGCCGTATTACCTTCAAGTGTGTTCTTTTCAGGGTTGCCTGAAAGCAGGCTTTGATAAGTTTCGGCTTTTTTGATCGCTTTATCCAGCCTCCCTTTGTCTATGGGTTTGAGCAAGTAATCGATTGCGTCCAGTTCATAACTTTTTAAGGCATACTGCGGGTAGGCCGTTGTGAAGATAACCAATGTTGAGCCTGATAATTGAGTGGCAAAATCTAGCCCGGTAACCATGGGCATTTCGATGTCCAGAAAAATCAAATCGACTTTATTTGATTTCAGAAAATCAAGAGCGGTCCATGCATTTGAAAAACTGCCCAATATTTTAGCTGAGGATACTTCGTTGATCAACGCTTCCATCTCCGCTCTGGCCAAAGGTTCATCGTCTACAATGATACAGTTCATAAGGGCAATTTTAATAGAATTGAAAATTGATTTTCTGTGGAATCTATGGTTAAAAAATAGTTATTCTGGTAGAGCAGTTGCAGTCTTCGTTTAATGTTTGCCAACCCCAATCCACTATTCTTTTGATCGTTAGGCATAAACAGTGGATCTTTTGAGTTCATACAAAAGAAATGAAGTTCAGCATCAACAATTACAAATTTAATTGTGATGTGGGGCTCTCCACCACTCACATCCACACTATGTTTAACGGCATTTTCTACAAAAGTGGTAAACAAATTGGGTGGTACAAAGATCCCATCCAATATTCCGGGAGTATCGGGAATATTAATATCTACAGAAAGCTTGTCCCTCCTGAGCATCTCCAGGTTCAGGAAGTTCGACAAAAAGGTGATTTCTGATCGTAACGGCGTCTTTTCTTCATTATTATCATAAATCTGGTACCTTAAAAACTCAGAAAGTCTCATAATCACTAGATTAGCTTTCTCGGGATCTGTGCGTATCAATGCTTTTATGCCATTCAGCATATTAAAAAGGAAATGTGGATTAATCTGATTTCTTAGCTCATTGAGTTCCATCCTTAGGGTTATATTATTCAACTCGGCAATTCGCTCATTATCTTTTGTCCAGCGTTGAAATAATTTAATCATGGTGGTAATCAGGATAATCGACACTGTTATAAAAAAGCCCTCAAAAAAACCATGATCATCTTCTTTATAGCCATGTCCTAACTGCATTCCCGCTGAGTCTAGATACACTTGAAATAAACCAGATATGAAAGTAAGGCTGAGAAATACCAGGAGGGAAAAAAGAATTAGATACAACACGTACCTGCCCTTAAAAAAGTAAACGGGCACCAGTATATACATGTTGATGTAGCACATAGCAATTAATACTCCATAAACACTTAATAATCTAAAATAATTAAAAGGTCCGGAGTATTCTGCTTGCCAGTTAGAATAGGTAATAACAACCAAACTAACCACTAAAAGTACAGCGTGACGCAGGATCCTATACCGATCATCAACGATAACCTGCAAGAGATTTGTGTTCTTAAGCTCCAGATCTGCTTTCATTTAATTTTCTATTGCTGCAAAGATAAGGTTATGTCTTAGTTCACTTTGCGAAATTATACCAAATGACCTCTGTAATATACCAAATTCAGGTTTAAGGTTTGGTATGGCATTGAGGCGATCTGGTATATTATTTAGTGGATCTGGTATAATAACAAAAATGTGTCTTCGCATTATATATTCCTTTGCGTCCGGATTTACCCAATCTCTTTCGAAATTTTAACACAACATATGAACAGAATAAAAAGAACTGTGGCAACATTGAGTATACTCGCCTTAGCAATCAATAGCTTTTCTCAGACTACGGATAGTATCCCTAAAGGCAAGCAGGACAGTTTGAACTTCCCTAAAAGAGTGGCTACTTTTGCTGCCGACAAATTTGCAATAACCCGCCCGCTAAATATTGAGTTTACCCAAACTGCTCCCTTCAATTTCAAGTCAGAAAAAGACGGGAGTCTTTTACCCGTAAATAGTATAAACCGCTTTCAACAAGTTAAGGTGAGTGCTAATATTAGCCTCATTAAACGCAAGAGCTGGATTTTAGGTACAACCCTGGGATATAGATTAACTTCCGCAGAGGCAGAAATTGGAAATACAGGTACATCATACATCACCACTTCTAATGATCTTCACTATCTGTTTTCATCCCTGAATTTAACCTATTTTTCATCCTTATTCGGAAAACGGATGGTTTATAGCTCAAGTGTGATGTTGGATGGTAGCGACAAGCATTTGGAAAGAGTAAGGGGAATGCTTACGGCAACAATGGTATTGAAAGCAAATCCACGCACAAAAATGACCGTCGGAATTTTGGCCAGCATTGACCCTAGCGCACCGACTCCATTTGTCCCCACCTTCTCCTATGAACACAAATTCAACAACGGCATGATAGCAGACATTGTGCTTCCCCGAAGTTTGTATCTGAGAAAATTTGTTTTTAACCGTAACGGGAGAATTTCATTCGGCTCTGAACTGGACAGAACTGCATTTTACCTTTATAACCTGGATGGCACCGACCAAAAATATGAGTATGGCCAATTGGATGTCAATTCAGGACTGACCTACGAGCATGCGATTGGGAGACATTTTATGCTGACGGCAAAAAGTGGGATGAAATACACGCCCTCGGGGAGAGTATTTAAAAAAGAGGACTCATTTGCTGACCCCGTTTATAAAATCACTCCCGATCCCGTATTTTACTTTAATATAGGTATATCATTTAATCCATTTTCTATTCTTGGAAAGAAGAAATAACATATCAAAACAAATTATTATGGTAGCAATTTTCAAAACAAATGTTAAGCACCCTGCAGCTGCGATGAATGTTATTAGCCAGTTGTTGTGTGCATACCCGGCATTCAAAATTTCATTTGATCTGGAAGATGAGGACAAGATACTTAGGATCGAAGGAACTTTCTTTCATGTCGAAGATGTCGTTCATTCTCTTCTAAGTAATGGCTTTATCTGTATCCACCTTCCTTATGATCCGGATAGTTGCCCTGTTTTAGGGCATTACAATCATTAATGTTTCTATATTTGGATCGCAAATGGACTTTAGTATCCCATCCTTTTTTGTTAATTTGGATAAAAAAACCAAATGAAAAACCTGGGTGCACTATTCTGTATGTTGTTTGTATTTGTTTGCAGCCAAAACAGCAAGGCAGAATCAGTTAAGACCGTTATAAGCACGGCAAACACTTTTATTAAATCATTAAATACCGATCAGCAAAGGGCAGTGGTAATTGGTTATACTAAGGAAAATGCCACAAAATGGACCAATCTTCCATGTGGATTGCAATGTAGAGTTGGGGTTTTATTAGGCTCATTGACAGATATACAGCTTCAAAATGCTAAAGCAGTTGTTAAAGCAGCCATGGGAACACTACCTTCTAAGGGATATGACCAGGCTATGCAGATTTTAGCAGCCGATGGTTTTCTGGGTACAGGCCGTAAGGGATACTCCCAGGGAAATTATATTATTGCATTTCTGGGTAAGCCAGAGATTACAGGCAAATGGCAACTTCAGTTAGGCGGTCACCATTTGGCGGTTAACTTAACGTTTGATAATGGTAAGGTTGTTAGCGCTTCGCCTCTCTTTATTGGCTTAGAGCCCAAAACCTGGACTACCAACGGAGTTACTTATGCCCCCCTTAAAGCTAATCACGATTTATTGACAAGTATGCTTGCTTCATTGAGTGATGAGCAATTAGAAAGTGCCAAATTAGCTAGCGGTTTTGACGATGTATCTGTAGGTCCGGGTGCTGATGGTAAATTCCCTGCCACAAAGGCCGGGCTAAAAGCAGGCTCGCTAAACAAACACCAAAAGACCTTGATAATTGAGGCCATGAAAGCTTGGGTTCAAATTGCTGATGATGCTACTGCCAAAAAACTATTGGCTTCTTATGCTGCAGAAATAGACAATACGTATATAGGATATTTTGGTGGTCCTTCACTTGCTAACAAAGGTGATTACATTCGCATTGATGGCCCATCTGTATGGATAGAGTTTATATGCCAGCCAGGTGCAGTATTTCCGGCTGAGGTGCATTACCATACTGTTTATAGAGATCACATCCGAGATTACGGGGGGAGTTTTAGTTTTTTTAATTAACTTCATCGCGCTTTGTTGCTAACTAGCAATGGGCATTAATCTTTATTAGCAATCTTAAGAATGGCCTTACCTAATATCTTCACAAAATCAGTTTCTGACGAGATAATTGCAAGAATAAACAAACTAACACCTGAAAGTCAACCTGAATGGGGCAAAATGGATGTTGCACGGATGCTTGCACATTGCAATGTTACCTACGAATTGGTGTTTGATAATATCCATAAGAATCCAAATGGCTTCTTAAAGTTTATTTTGAAGATGATGATCAAAAATAAGGTGGTGAATGAAAAACCTTATGGCAAGAACGGAGCTACAGCACCACAATTTTTAATTACTGATCCTAAGGTGTTTGAAACTGAAAAAGCACGCTTGATAAGCTATATTGAAAAAACTCAGCAATTGGGCGAAGATCATTTCGATAATAAAGAGTCACATTCTTTTGGTGTGCTTACAAAAACAGAGTGGAATAATATGTTTTACAAACACCTGAATCACCATTTGAATCAGTTTGGGGTTTAGTTAACACGACAGCCACCTCTACTTATAGCGCCAAAGTTAATTCGTAATCACTTATTGCAAAGAACAGATTTTGTATCTGATGAACATACTCTACCCTTTTCAAAGTGTGCCCGTTATACTGTACAATCCAGATTTCATGATTATTCTCGTCAACTGAATTTAACAAATTGAACTCATTACTTTGACCCTGGCTATCTTCTACATAAGTGATGAATGAGCTTAGTTTAACCTGTAACCCCAGTGATGATGCCCAATATTCGTTTATTGGAACCCCCTGATATGAACCATGAAATGATTCCCAAAATTTTAGGGTTTTAAAATGATCCTCAGTTACAACAAACCAGCTTCCATCTTTAAGGCCAACAATGTTTCCAATTCTTAATTCATGTGCATCCATACGATTTATTTAAATAGCTATTACTAAATATACCAACTGGTGGGCTAACTTTTTAATTTTGTTTTTAAAAAGATTAATGGGTTGTAAAAACGTTGATCGAGCTGTTTTTGATTCATAGTTAACCAGCTGGCACAGCCATAATCGTCAAAATTTTTACGAATCTCCAGGTGAAGGTGATGGTAATCTCCTCCATACTTTTTCGACTCCTGCTTTGTAAATAGACGAGCGAGCTTTGTTTGTTCGGTTACCTGTTGGCCCTGACTCACATACACCTCTTTTAAGTGCTTGTAAGAAGTAAACATCACTTTACCATCGGCAAGTTTGTGTTTTACTACTACCGTGCGCTGGTTTTCTGCTAAATGTACTGAGCATACAACACCTTTTGCGATTGGATAAACACCTATCAAACTCGTTTTAGGTTTTAAAGGATTAATGTCTATTGCGGTATGTATGTGTCCTTTATAGAAGCTATCCCGATGATCTCCAAATATGCTGATTACTTTGATTTGTTTTATGTCTTTTCTGTTGGATACATCGAACGGCAATACCCAATTACTTGCTACAACTGCTGGAACAGCATCTACATAATAGGGTTTCCATCTGTCTTTATCAGTATCGATTGTTGGTTTTTGGAAGTTCAACAATAAAAGTACTGTAGTTAAGAGCGCTGTTTTTATCATTCTACTTTTTTAAGCTTTAAGACTTCTTTTTTAGATAACACTACCGGTTTAAAGGTTACTGTTTCTAATGGAAGATCATTTTTATCTGTTTTTACACCATTTATTGCATCAGCCACCTCCATTCCTTCAACTATTTCACCAAAAACGGTATAATCATTATCTAAATGAGGAGTTCCCCCTATTGTTTTGTAAGTGGTTCTCTGTGATGGTGAGAGCTTAATACCTTTCTTTTTTTCCAGCACATCGAGTTGTTCGTCTGTTTGCAGTTTACCTACGACCAGATATATTTGGGTAAGGTATGAGCTCTTTTCGGGATTGTCATTTCTACCTGCTCCAAGGGCACCTTTTTTATGAAATAATTTTGGTGTTATCTCTGCCGCTAAGCGTTGTATCGGTACTTCCGGATGTAGTTTTTCTCTTTCAAGAATAGTTTCGTCGAGCTCCCCTCCCTGGCTTACAAAGGATTTAATGACGCGATTAAATTGCGCGTTATTATAGAGGCCTTTTTTTATGGCTTGTAGAAACATATCTCTATGCTTAGGCGTTTGGTCATACAAGACCAGCGTAATATTTCCTTTGTTGGTGATTAACCTTACATAGGCGGATTGGGCGTTAGTAATCAACGCGAATAATAAAAGTAGCAAAGTTAGGACAGAAGTTCTCATCTGATTTTTCCAGTTTTAAGAATATCTAACGAATATAAAAGAATATTTGATTGATCCTGTCGATATATTCTTGCTCTCAGTCGATAAATTAACAGATCCGGCAGATTGGCTGTATGTTTTGATAATCTGCGGCATAAGCATTGCACTATGGCTATCAAATAAAACACATAAAATGAAAAAAATACTTTTAGCTGTAGTTTTCGGAGTAGCTTCGTTAAGCAGCATAAACACTCAGGCGCAGGTAAGCGTAAATATAAACATAGGTTCTCAGCCACAATGGGGCCCGGCCGGTTATGATCATGTTGATTATTATTATCTTCCTGATATAGACACTTATTACAACGTTCCTAATAAACAATACATTTACCTTAATAATGGGAATTGGGTGTTTAATAACAGCTTGCCCTCAAGATATAGAAACTACGATTTATACAATAGTTACAAGGTTGTAATTAACTCACCCAAACCCTATTTATCACATAAAGTGCATGTTAAAGAATATAGCAAGTATAAAGGTTACAAAGGAAAACAAAGAGTAATCAGAGATAGCAGGAGCATTAGACAGTCCAAACCTGCCGGTAACAAAAACAAATACCGTGAGGCAAAGGGCAATAGCAAATCCCGTGAAGGTAAAGGCAATGGGAAACATGGCAACGGCAGTGGTAATAATGGGAAACACTAAATAAGATTAATCAATAAAAAAGGCAGTCCACGTGCTGCCTTTTTTATTGTCCTACCCCTTTAAAGCTTTAGCGATCTGTGCTATTAAACCTGCTTCGACAAAGGGTTTGCTAACTACACCGGAGAACCCTTTGTTCAGGATTTTATTCATTTCAAATTCTTCCGGGTTTGCGCTGATAACAATTACAGGTAGCTTGCTCAATGGATCAGGTAACTTCTTTATCGCCTGAAGAAGCTCATATCCATTCATTTCCGGCATCTGAATATCAGTTAAAACTACTGTTATGTTTTCTTTTGCAAGAACATCCAGTGCTTGTTTCCCATTAGCCGCACTATAAAATTTAACGTTCCATTTTTGCGTCATCATTTTCAGGAATTTCAGATTTAATTCGTTGTCATCAACCGCAAGAATACTTATTCCATTAAACAGTGCGAGCGGATCCTCTGTAGTTTGATTTACTACTGCCTGATCATTGCTACTGTTTTCAAGATATGGAATGTAGAAACTAAAGGTACTCCCGGTGCCTTCGGTGCTCTTTACGCTTATTTTACCACCCTGCAGCTCTACAAACTGCTTACAGATATACAGCCCCAAGCCTGTACCGGTTTTGCCTTTTGAGGAATTTGTTTGGTAATATTTAGAGAACAGGTTAGTTTGCTGATCGGCACTTATTCCCATTCCCGTATCCGTTATCCCTACCTCTAGTCTGGGTTTATCGTTTACTTTTGTTAATACCGCATTTACGGAGACCTCACCTTCTTTGGTGTATTTTATCGCATTGCTTAACAGGTTAATCATAATTTGTTTTAGCCTAAAACTATCTCCGAGTAAAACAGCCTCTTTATCACCTTTAAATTCGTATTTCAGTTTCAGCATTTTCTTGGTGGCACTGAATTCCATGTTTTCTATTAAGCCTCTGAGTATAAAATCAGGATTGAACGGATCGGTGTTGAACTTAAATTCACTGTTCTCCATTTTAGCCGCATCCAGGGTGTCGTTCAAAGTACCCAATAGCATATCCGATGACAATCGGATAGAATCTAACATATCGGATTGACGTTTTGACAACTCTGTTTGACTGAAAATATATAAGAACCCCTTAATAGCAGTTAACGGATTCCTTATTTCATGACTCATGTGCAGTAAAAGGTCCATTTTTTGCTGTGCAATGGTTACTGCCCTTTCATTTTCCTTACGCAATTGTTTTTCAGAACCGTTAAGCTTTACTATAAATATAATTAACAGCATGGCAAAAACCAGCACAAGAAAAAGGGCTGCCAAATACAGCCTGTTTAATAAATCTGTTGATTCCTGATAACTTTTAAAAGCCATTGTTTTAAATTCATCGGCCATATTGTAGTTGAGTGTCTTCACCTCATTAATGATGTTTTCCAGTTCAGTACTAATGTGATCATTCAGGCTTATCAGTTCGCGCTGCATGGTAAGCATCTTTACGTTTCTTTCTTGCAGTTTCTGCAATTTATCCAGGTATACGGCCCTATCGCTACTAAGCCCTTTCCGGGTGGCAAGAGCCGAGTTCTCGGTCTGCTCGCGATGGTTAATTTCAACCACAGCTGTGGGAGAACCGTCATTTTTGTTAGAAATGGCATCCTTTAATCTCGAAAAGAGCCCCTTTTTTTGAACAATTACTTCTTTACGAACGGTATCTGTTTTGCTTTTTACTTTGCTGCTTGATTTGATGCTGGTAACCAGCTTTTCTTCTCCCTTACTTCCTTCAGCTTCAAAAGTGGCATATACAGTGAGCAGGGAATCAAAATTATGTTTAACAGCATACAACTTGTCTGAAAGCTGCAGCTTTTTACGATACCAGTCTTTCACTTTTATGCTTTGATCAGGTGTTATCTGAAGCGTATCTGTGGTTCTTTTTAATAAGGTATCAATCTGGTTAAAGGCTTTAGACAGCTTGGATTTATAGTCCGCACTTTTTTTGCTTTTAACATTAAGTAAGGACTCTTGAAAATCGTCTTCTGCCTGGTGGAGCAGCAGCAGTATTTGCTGGGGCTTGGAGCCATCAACGTCTACATTGTTGGCCTGCTTAACTATGTTTTCTAATTTATGTGATATAGAGTTACGTACAAAAAGTGCAGCGATCGCCAAAACAATTACAATAGCCAGAAAAGCAAGAAGAATTTTCCTGGACTGAGTCTGTGTGTAGGTTACTTTCATTAAATATGTTAAACAAGTAGGATAAATTGCAACAAAAAGTTTGTCACGCTGTGCATATAGGCAAATAGCATACCAATGCATTTTCTGACCATTTATAACTACTTTGACGCACTGCCCTATTGTTTATTACCCGCTACAAGAAAATTTTTGCTCAACTTGTAGATAAAAACAGCTTTAATCTAATGTACTTTGCTCTGCCTGGTGCCCCAGGTAGGCAAGATGATTAGCTATTTCCTCGGCCTTAACCAGGTCAGTTTGTTTGTTCATTTGTTCTTGTTTGACCGTACCAGCTTTATTTTGGATAAATAAAATACCTACAACTATGCCAACTACAAGCCCAGTTATAAATCCAAAGGAGGCTTTTGTGTGTTCAACTTTTTTGAATTTCATAATATAAGGTTTTTATTTAGAACATTCTGATAATGAAAGTGTTTTAAGAAATTTTATTACCATGTAAGTACCAAATAGATAAATAATGAAAATAGCGCTCCCAATTTCTTTATTACTCAGTATTTCTTCAATTACTTTTGCTCAGACGACTACTTCAGGAACCATAACTATGAATGGTTCTGAATAAATAAGATGATAGATCAAAGTAAGGATGTATATGATGAGCAGGGAAACAGAGTTGACTCGCTGAAAGTGGTTAACATGCTTGTGGGAAAGGAATATAGAATTGTGCTGAAGAAGAAGGAATCGGACAGCCAGTTTAGAAAAATCATTGAAAAAAGAGACCTTAAAAAGGAAGCTGAAACATATGAACTTATAAAATATCCTTACGTCCAGCAAGCCCCAGGTTGAAGGTTGGGTCTGTATTGAATCTGGATCCCCCTGGCTAAGAAAACGAATATTGACGCCTTGAAAAAAAATCAATACTAATGATTTTCTGGCACCCAAACTGCTTTGAAACAGGAGATTACAACAAAGTAAATGAGGTTATTAGATCAGTAAAAAATCCAGAAAATCTGGAAGTTTTACTGATCACGTATGAAACGGTAGATAAGGTTGCTGAAGGGTTAAAACAGACCCCTATCTTTTATACTCAACTACTTATAGATGCCTCTTCTATTACCAAAGCATATCAGACTAACAATCTGCCATTACTGATAGTGGCGGATCAGAACCATAACATTAATTTTGCTTCTATGGGATGTTCAGATGATGTTGTGCGCGGTCTGAAGCAAGCCATTTTAGAAGTCGACAAGTAGTTAATTAATCGATATGTATCTGCGTATAACAGATTTCTGACCGTCCATTCTTTTCTCTTTCCCAGGCTACCAATGCCCCGTTACTTATTCGGGTAATTACTGCGTGATGATCTCCTTGCTGCCCGTCAGTAATTGAAGTAATTCTACCCTCTTTTCCTGGGATTAAAGTTCTCAATACTATTTTAGAATTTGCAGCAGGTCCGTGGTTCATGGTCATTCCTCCATGAGAATGGTTCATTTTCATTGGTTTTTCTTCCGGCTCGTCTTTTAATTCTTCACAAACCATAACCAGTTGATCATTTGCAAGTGAAATTAACTGGGGGTGCCTGCCCTGAGCTGTGATTAGCCTACGTTTATCAAAATCAAGTGCCTTATTTGATGATGCGTTATAGATTCCCGATCCGCCCCCTGCGGTAAACCAAACTGCATTTACACCCTCTTTTGTAACTGCAAGTGACGGGCCCGAATGCGGACAACCATCTATCTCCCAGTTGTCGTTACTAATGGCTTTTACAGCACTAAAAGTTTTTCCATTGTCGGTAGATAGTTTATAGCCCATATCCCGAACCTGTTTGTCTGAAAGACCTGTTGGGAATGTAATATTTCTGTAAGCCAAATGAATATTCCCTGCTTTATCAGTGAGAATATCTGTCCTGCAGCACTCACAGGTACCTTTTTCGAGGCAAGTATCTGTACCAAAGCCATTGCCTTTGGTTGTTCTGTTAAAGAATAAAGCCGAACCTTTAATACTTTTGCCAAAACGTCCATCAAGCCAAACAGCGGCAAGCTCTCCGTTTTTTAAGGTTGTAATGTCAAAAAAGCTGCGACCATAATTGTGCGTTGTATCTGAGTGCAAAAACTGCGATGCAGACCAGGTTTTACCATTGTTACTTGAGGAACTGTAATAAATCGCACCTGCGTAAGGATTTTTTTCATTAGGAAACCGTTTTGAATACACTGCTATCACGGTGCCATCAGCCTTAAAACCTACTTTACCCATACTCTCGGCAGATGTACTGATCCCGCTGGAAGCGGGAACAGTAACTGGGTTGCCAAATGTATTGGTTTGTTCGTTATAACTTGCATATTTTAAGCGATAAAGAGAATCTTCACCATCTTGCTCTGACCAGCAAAGAACCGGATTACCTTTGTTATCTTGAGTTAGGTAAGCCCCTACTGCTACCCCCTGGGTACTTAAAGTTCCAATTGTAGCTTTGTCGTGCTTTTGCTTACATGCAGTAAGAAAAATGAGTCCTGTCAACAATACTGTTATTATTCTTTTCATTTTAGTAATTGTTAGAATATGTATTTTACATTTAATCCACCATAGCCATTTCGTTTTGGCGAGGGATTAAAATATGCTGGCTGTCCTCCGTTAAAACTAGCTGCATTTAATGAAACAATTGAGCTGTAGTTTTTATCGAGAATATTATCCAGACCTGCATAAACGTTTAGTTCAAGATGCTTCACTACTTGTTTCTTGTAACCTAATTTGGCATTTACAACATTGTAAGATGGATTGTAGCTTGTATTCGCATCGTTAAGAGGTAGTTTATCACTATAAAAATAGCTTCCATAGAAATACAATCCGCTTTTGGTTTCAAGATCTATTCCTGCATTTACCATCCAAGGCGCAATACCGGTTAATTCATTTCCATCATAAGTGGCTGTGACCTCATTTTGGGCATTTAAAGTCTTATAGTCTTTAAATTTAAAATCTGAATAGGTTATCGCTGCAAAAGGGCGTAAGCTAAGAATCTGGCTATCGTCTTCTGGTTTAAATAACTGATAGGATAACGACAGTTCTACACCATTATGGCTGGTTTTACCTGAATTATTATAGATAGTGATGCCTTGCTGAATAGATTGGGCAATAAGCTCACCCTTCATGTCCATTTTAAATAAGGCAAGATCGTATTCCAGACGAGATTTTAAGAGGTTACCCTTTGCATTAAACTCATAATTCAGCCCCTTTTCTGCCTGTAGATTCGGATTGATAGAGCCATCTACGTTCTTTATTTCGGAACTCGAAGGCGGAGAAAACCCTGAGCTTACACTTGCATGTAAACTAATCGCATCACTGAAAGTGTGGCTAAGGGCTATGCGTGGTGTTGCTTGTGGATCAAACTTTTTAACTCCGCTCTGGTTGGGTTTCAAGTAATCCCGAACATCATAATTCAGACTGTTGTAGCTAATACCTAAAGTTAAGGTAGTCTTTGCAGTCAGCTCTGTTTCAGACTGATAAAATAAGGAATACTGAGTGTTTCGATAATCAATATTAGCGTTTATTGTTCCTTCTTTACCCTGGTTGTTAACATACTGCGTTCCCTTGGTTAGACCACTGTTAAATTCAGCACCAACAGTAAATTTAGTAGGTAAAACACTAAAGCCGGGATCGTAGGCAAAGCGGGTTCTGCCACCGTAACTTTGGTATGTATTACGGATATACGCATAAGGAAGTGGGTGATTCAAATCGTAGAAATATGTAAAAACACTTGTGGTGTTAGAGAACTGATCGTTAAAGCGATATTGCTGTCCCAGGCCTACCCTTGTCCAGTTCTGATATCTACCTGCCGCTTTATCTAGATTTGTAGCGTTTGCTTGCTTTGGATTTGCAGCCACCTGATCCTGAGTTAACGACCCCGGAATTTGCGAATACTGTGTAGTTCTGTTCAGCATTAAAGTAACAATGCGCTTATCACTTGGAAAAAGCTGGAAATTACCAGTTAAAAACCTACGCATATCTTTGCTATGCTCACGATAACCATCGTATTCCTGCCAGCCATATGAAGCATAGCTATTCACTTTATCTCCTCCGCTTCTGTAGGTGGTAGCTAAACGGTGTAAGCCATAAGAACCAACAAGTGCAGAAGCTTCTATGCTTTGTTCCTGGTATGGCGATCGCTGTAATTGAAAGTTAATAACCCCAGCTGTTCCCGCACCATATATACTTGAAGCAGGGCCTTTTATCACCTCCGCTCTACCAATGCTGTTTACATCAAGTGCTTCAATTCTGGTGGTGCCATCGGCTTCTGTAACAGGGATTTCATTTACATAAACCTTTACGTTACGAATGCCGTAAGATGCACGCACGCCATTACCTCTTATTGAAATTCGGGCTTCCGAGAGCGTGCTTTGATCCATTCGGACCCCAGGAATTGAATTTAAAGCAGGTTGCAATGAAACTGCACTTCCACGGTTGATATCTCTTGATGTGATCAACGATAATCCTCCTGCCGTTTCCTTGTTGGTCTTGTTTTCACTGTAGCCTGCAACCCTAACCTCATTGAGGCTTACTCCATCTGCTTCTAGCTGAACATTCAGATCGTTTTGATAGGCGTTGATTTTAATGGTCTGTGATTTGTAACCAGGTAAGGTCGCTTTTAGTTGTCCATCTAGCTGAGAGCCATCGATTTCAAAGTATCCTTTTACATCAGACTTACCTACTTGTTGAGCAGTATTTGTTGTTAAAATAACACCAGCTAATGGCTGACGTGTTTGAGAGTCGTAGATACGACCTTTAATAAGCCGTGTTTGAGCTTGCGTATGACAAAATATCATAGCCAGCCCCATAGATATATATAAGTATCTGAATAGGTGCATTGTAAAAAATTAAAGTATAATTGTTATTCCATGAAAATAGCAGAATGTAACATTCTGCGGTAAGCATTGACTATGCCTGAGGTGGATGGAATATAGCAGCTGAATGCCTTGGAAGTGCAAAAGGCAGTTCAAAAGGGTTAATTACTTTAATCAGTTGGGGTAAAAAATTGAAATTTGTTTTATGTATGATAAGTGCTTCCTGAAAATGACCTTTTTGTGCAGCCCGACTTTGGTTCTTTTCTTTCTCTTCGGCCTGCTTAAGCTTTTTCATCAGGTAACACTTCCCATTGCAATGCATCATTGGTTTGTCTCTGTTCTCACAAAGTTCCGAAGCAATGTAATTCTTGTTCAGCTCAAATCCGGCATAGATGAAGAATCTGCTGAAATTAGCAGTCAACATCATGAAGATTAAAGAAAAAGCGATTAGGCCTCTGAACATAATTGCTGCAAAGGTAATGCTTATACGATATTAAACAACATATTTATTTCTTTGTACCAAAAGATAATGCTATAAATTTTATTTCTAAAGTCGTTTGATCTGAATGGATCTAAAATGTAACATTTCTTTTCTCAGTTCTTCTAATAGGTTAGTCTGGCGCTACAAAATGTAAAAAATCATCAATCACAATTTAAGTATCCTGAATGCTACAATTTACCAACTTCCGAAAATCATATGGTTATCATCCGATTTTACAAATAGAAAGCCTAAGGATTGAGCCTGGCATCTATTGGATAAAAGGTGTTAATGGTTCCGGAAAAAGCACTTTATTAAAGTCGATTGGCGGATTTCTCTTCTTTGAGGGTGAAATATTATTGAACAATGTGAGCGTTAAAAAGGATAGCGTTCCTTATCGAAAAATGGTAAATTTTGCTGATGCAGAACCTATTTATCCTGAATTTTTAACCGGATGGGAAATGATTGCCTTATTTGCAAAAGCAAAACAGGCAACCCCTGGTCAGGAATTGTATTTCATAAAAAGCATGAAAATGGAAAGCTATCTGAGCAATGCAGTGGGCTCTTATTCTAGTGGAATGCTTAAAAAGCTCTCCTTAGTGCTTGCTTTTTTAGGTAGGCCTAAAGTAATTCTGCTTGATGAGCCCTTGATTACTATTGATACGGAATCATTGGACATATTATGCCGGTGGATACTGAAAAAGCATGAAGAAGAAAACACTACTTTTCTTTTGTCGTCTCATCAGCCATTAAGTGAAGTGTTATTAACGAAAGCCCGGGTACTGCTGGTAGATAAACAAACACTTACAATGGAGAAATGAGACAATCGCCGTTAACTAATGTATTGATGAAAATTTTCTCGTCTGGTTTTTACCGGATGCATTCTGGAATGTTGATTTTCCTTTTTGGTACAATACTCTGTTATTGTTTTTTTATAAATACACTGGGGAGTGTTCCTATATGGGCATTTACGGTTTGGAATCTGATGATTACGCTATCATTGGTAAGCAGTCCGGTAATAATGGGTTTTTTCTGTTTGGCTGCTTTTATTTACACAATTAAAAGCTGGCAATATGTTACCACACAATTGATGGCAAAAAATAACGAATTCCTATATCACAGCATTTCCTCATTTGGCAAATGGCAACAATTTAAGAGTTGGTTTTATGTGCAGTTTAACATATTTTTTCCCCTGATAATCTACGTCTTATTTGCCATCATAATTGGCTTTAATTTTGGACATTACCTTATTCCTGTTGCTATTTTACTTTATATTTTGGCGCTAATAATTGTTAGTGCATGGATATATGTGATACGCTCAAATAGATTGATAGATATCGATAGGCAAACTGTCCTGATCAGGTTACTGAGGAACTGGAATAAGCCCTTTTTTCTTTTGTATACATTCTTTGTTTTTGACAAACTTAAAATCACCTATCTAATTACAAAATCGATCTCCTGGGCACTTATTGTTGGAGTATTTGCTGTTTTCTCAGATATTAAGGATAGATCTCCCGTTCCCAACTTAGTTGTATTAATGATCGTAACTGCGCATACTTTACTTATCTACAGTGAATTTCGTTTTAACGAGAAGTATCTTTATTTCTCGCGGAATTTCCCTTACAGCATATCAAAGCAGTTTTTAGGATCTTTTTTAAACCATGCAATATTAATGCTCCCCGAGCTACTTTGGTTTATAGGTAATTTCGGAATACATTCAATTAATCTTCTTCTACAGGCTTTTAGCATCCTTATCTTATTTAGAAGCTTACTTTGTTGGATTGGTTTAAACATAAAAAATTATCTGATTTGGATTTTCGTACTGTTTAACATCGTGTTTCTTATAATCCTATACAGAATAACCTGGTTGCTACCTCCAGTCTTTGTTTCCATGGCATACTTTGTTTTTCAGAAAAACTATCTTAATAAAAATCTAATTGATTAAATATTTATCTTGAGGCAAGATTTAACTCTTTAATTTAACATCTGTTAACAAATACAAGCAATGAATAAAATAGCTATCATCCTAATATTATTGACATCTGTTTTATGTGGATTCGTATTGGTCAAATCGCCAGCAAACATTCTGAAAAAGGGATTAATTGTTGATCTGGATGCTGACAAGGGAGTGGTTGCAAATAAAGACAACAGAGTTGAGAAATGGATTAACCAGGCTTCAGCGCCCGCGGTTAAGGAATTTGTGAAAAGAGATGAAGGTCGAAAAGTTACGGGTTCCGGGATGCCATCTTTAAGAAATAAGCTTTCTGAGCTAAACGGCCACAATGCAATTATTTTTAATAAACAGGAACTTGTTGCGCATAACGAGGATGCGTTTGACCATTTACTTACAGGGAGTGGATACACTTGGTTTTGCATTTTAAAGGCTGGAAAACAATCTGGAGAGCTAAAAGATGTAAATTCCTTTTTTGGCAATTTAAAGAATGGTGGAAATTATGAAGGTATCTGGGCAGGACTTAATGACAACAATAGCATTTGGATGGGCAGCAGAAATGGAATAACCTTTGGCCGCTGGGATAACAACAACCCTAAAGTTACAGCCAACGCTGTGCTTGAATTTGACAAGTATTATCTTTTAATGGGCCGAATGGGTAAAGGAACTGATACTGTTACGCTTTCATTGTACTTAAACAATGGTGCTTTGCCTGTTGTTAGCCACCCCTTCCCCGTTAACAAACTAGCAAACCCTTCAAAGCTTTCTATTGGCCAGGAACGCGATGCTATTGAGCATCCCGGCACAGAATCCTTTATTGGCGAAATCTCAAGATTCCTGCTTTATGATCGTCCCTTAAGTAATCAGGAGTTAAACAGAATGGCAAAAGGACTCAAAAAAATGTACGGTATTATTGATTCGCCAAATTAAACATTACGCAAACGTTTTCGCTGAAAAGCGAAGCATTTTCGTTGGCCGAAGTTTGAACTACATGAATTTAAACACTAAATTCGGAAACTAGTGAAATCATTATGACTACAAGAAGAAGCTTTTTGCACAAAGGAATATTAGGGGTAGCTGCAACTACCCTGGCCAGTATACCATCTGTTTATGCCGAGCCATTTAAACTGAAATCTGATAAAGGAAAGCCTGATCCATTTAAACTGGGTATTGCCGGTTATAGCTTTATTAATTTCAATCTGGATGAATCACTTAAAATGATGAAAAAGGTTGATGTGCATTACCTGTGTATTAAAGACTTTCATCTGCCTTATAAAAGTACTGCAGAAGAAATTGCTGCATTTCACGCTAAGCTTAAAGAGAACGGCGTAACAGGCTATGCAGTAGGGCCTATATACACTAAAACGAAGCAGGAAATTGACGATGCATTTGATTACGCCAAAAGAGTCGGCGTTGATTTGGTCGTAGGCATCCCCTTACATGCCGACCTGGGATACGTTGCCCAAAAAACAAAAGAATATAACATTCGATACGCCATCCATAACCATGGCCCAGAAGATAAATTATACCCAAGCGCTGAAAGTATATACAACCTCATCAAAAACCTTGATGAGCGCGTAGGAATATGCTTTGATATGGGGCACAACAAAAGAGACGGGCGCGATTCGGTGGCTGATTTCCAGAAGTTTTCTAAACGCATTTTTGATATGCATTTAAAAAACGTAACTGCCGCCACAAAAGATGGCAGCACCTGTGAGCTTGGTCGTGGTGTAATTGACATTCCGGCATATGTGAAAATGCTGAGAAAGATAAACTACACTGGTTCTTGCAGTTTAGAGTACGAAAAAGATATGAAAGACCCATTAGCCGGAATAGCGGAATCGGTTGGGTATTTCAGGGGTGTCTGTGATGGCACTCGCTAATATTACTTTTTAGGTAAAGCGTGGTTATCAATTGCCCATTTATGCCATCTTTCACTTAAATCCTTTACTTTTTCGGGGAACTTAGCAGCCAGATCGTTTAGCTCTGTTTCATCATCCTGTATCTTATAAAGGTGCCATGTAGTGTCATTGGATAAGGAAACCAGTTTCCACTGCTTGGAACGTGCGTATCGTGCTTTAAAATGCTCATTGAATAGAAATTCATGTCCACCATTTTCTTGGCCTTTAAATGAAGAAGTTAAGCTTAAACCCTGAATCGGTTTAATTGATTTTCCTTTATACACAGACGGATATTTTGCCTTGGCAATCTCGATGAAGGTTGCCATAAAATCCATTACATGCCCTACGTGATTACTCATAGCACCTCTCTTTGCGGTTATTCCTTTAGGCCAAAAAGCAATCATTGGGGTACGGACACCACCTTCATATGATTGCTCTTTGGCATACTGATAAGGTGTATTGGCTACATTGGCCCATCTTTGCCCTATTGACGCAAAGGTTGTCTGTGGCCCGGGAAATACCTTTTTATTTACAGGGTAGATGATCTCCTTTCCGTCTCTTGTTTGACCCGGTCTATCGAACCCTTTACCGTATTTTGAACAATCTTCAGGGCTTGCCCCGTTATCACTTAAAAAGATTATAAGGGTATTATCCAATTCTCCCGACTTTTTTAATGCGTCTATTATGCTTCCGATGCCCTGATCCATTTCGTCTACCATTGCAGCATGTACCGCCATTGCTCTTGCTCCCCACTCCTTATCTGGATTATTTCCCCACGTAAGTTCATCGTTGATACGGGGAGACAGCTTTGTCGTTTCAGGGTCAATAATCCCCATTTTAACCATTCTGTTATACCTGGCTTCTCTTATTGCGTCCCACCCACCTTTATAAGTATCTTTATATTTTTCAATATCCTCAGGCTTTGCCTGTAAAGGCCAGTGAGGTGCGTTTTGTGCCACATATAGGAAAAATGGTTGGTCTCCCTTACTGAAATCTTTAATGTAGGTAGCGGCGCTATCATTAATAGCATCAGTGTGATAATAATTTTTAGGTACACTTTTAATTGGCGTTGTTCCACTAACCAAACTGAATGGATCAAAATAATCTACGACCCCCCAAAGTGTGCCGAAATACTTTTCGAATCCCCTGTTTGTGGGGTACTGTTCAAGAGGTGAAAATAGCGGATGTTCAGTTTTATGATTAAGCCAGTCGAGCTGTGCTTCTGGTGTGTCTTGCTCAACGGTATTGGATACATGCCATTTTCCGGACATTGCAGTCCTGTAACCCGCATCTTTTAATACTTCGGCAAGAGTAACCACATCGGTACCCAGTGCACCGCGATAGCCATCCACATGCCTATCTGTAGTCATTTCACCTATGCCTGCATTATGATTATACACTCCAGTAAGTAATGCGGCTCTTGAAGGGCAGCAGCGGGATGTGTTATAGAATCGCTTATATCTGATTCCCTGGGACGCCAGATAATCGAGATTTGGGGTTTTTATTTCGCCTCCATATGCACCTATATCCGAATAACCGAGGTCATCGGCCATGATTAATACGATGTTTGGTCTGTTATCTTTTTTAGGCTTAACACCTATTTTTTTAGTAGCCGAGTAGGTAAATGCCGTGATGACTGCCGATGTTAAAAGGCCAAAAATGACGAATGATTTATTTAAAAACATGGTTGATAAATTAGGTCGGTTGCAGTACTAATATATCAACGAATAAGTAAAATGTCATCTCTTTTATTTAAAATCATGTAAAGAATCTGATAGACAAAGTATTAAATACGGGTCACTTTTTATATTATAATTTTATTGATATAAAACTTGTAAATATATTGATTTACATCTATTTGTCATCGAATAAAAAAGCTAAACTTTAGCGTTGTTTATTTAACCAAATATAATTTTGACCGAGGTTTATAAGGATAAATGAAATTACTAATAATAATAGTAAAAAAATCATAGGTATTAATTGGTTATCTTCGTTGTAGAAAATCATACAATAAGCTAATCTGAAAAAACCAACGACGACTACTTAGTTCCGGGTGGTGTTTGTAAAAATGAACATAGTTAATTTTAAAAAAGTATTCCATTTATTTACCCCTGCCTATAGTGGCAAAGGAACCCTCCTCTTATTGACACTCATTATTGGACTTTCCTGCAGTCAGGCAAATAAATCTGAAAATGTTAAGACCGCTGATGAATCTTGTTCAGACAATTTACCTAACAGGTATGGCGTATCGGTACAAGGCAAACAAGACTCATTGTTATCATCAAATTCAAGCAGATCAGTTAAGGGCATGAAGTGGATTCCAGGGGGTACATTTTTAATGGGTGCCGTCGACAAGGAAGGGCGTGCCGATGAATATCCTTCACACCAGGTTAAACTTGATGGCTACTGGATGGACGAGAGAGAAGTTACCAACGCGCAGTTTGCTGCTTTTATTAAAGCGACGGGTTACAAAACCGTTGCTGAGCGAAAGCCAGATTGGGAAGAAATCAAAAAGCAATTACCTGAAGGTACTCCAAAACCATCAGACGATTTATTAGTAGCGGCCTCTCTTACGTTTAATCCGCCCTCTAGACCCGTTTCTTTACACGATGCATCACAATGGTGGGCATGGACACCCGGAGCCGACTGGAGGCATCCTGAGGGGCCTAAAAGTAATTTGAAAGGAAAAGACAATTATCCGGTTACCCAGGTTTGCTGGGAAGACGCAAATGCTTATGCTAAATGGGCTGGTAAACGACTACCGACTGAGGCTGAATGGGAATATGCCGCACGTGGTGGCCAGAAGAACGCAATATATCCTTGGGGAAATGAACAAATTGAGAGTCGAAAACCAAAAGCGAATACCTGGCAAGGAAGTTTTCCGGACACAAATACGGATTGGGATGGCTTTCATGGTTTAGCCCCTACCGGATCCTTCCCTGCTAATGGATACGGCTTATTCGATATGGCCGGAAATGTTTGGGAATGGGTGTCGGACTGGTATACCAATGATTATTATGATACTCAGAAAGGTAAAACAGTTACCAATCCTAAAGGTCCGGATAAAAGTTTTGACCCGGATGAGCCTACCGTTCCAAAAAAAGTAACTCGCGGAGGCTCATTTATGTGTAACAGTTCTTATTGTAAGGGATACAGAGTAGCAGCCAGAATGAAATCATCGCCTGATACAGGCTTGCAAAATACTGGTTTCAGATGTGTAAGGTCTGAACCTGCGTCAAAAAAATAAAAGATCAGCGGAGTTCAAAGAGAACTCCGCTGATCTTATAACGTACTATCTCTTATACATTCCTATCTCAGTTATAGCTATAAATAGCCCGTTTTTATAACCTGATTTAAATATCATCTTAAAGTGTCTAATGTTACGGGGTTCAAAAAACTCGAGGTATTGCTTTGTCCCTGAGTTTTCCATAGTAAACGCAGCTAAGGAATTCAATGTTACATTATCTGTACTGGCGGGCATTTGCTGTGTTATTTCATCACTACTCAGCCAAAATTTACAGCACTGCTTATTATTCCTATATAAGGGACTCAGTTGTTTGTGAGCAAATTGTTCATGATATATTTATCACCATTTTGTCTGGTTGACACACTTCAGATACCATCCTTTAACGCCTGCCTAACCTCTGCGCACCGATACAGGGTATACAAGTATATGGCCTCCGGTAAAGTATACCCGATTGATTATAAAGAAAGTATGGAGGAGGGGGTTTACAGCGACTGCACTTCCCAAAACGAGGGATATAACAACCTAATCAACAAGCAGATGGAATTGGCGGCGGATTCTTATCTGGCTCATCTGCCCCAAAGGTTCAGACAGATCTTTTTGATGAACCGCGGACAGTTACTGGCCAATGAGGAGATCGCAAACGAATTATGGATTTCTAAACGTACCGTAGAAAATCAGATTCCTACGCACTTAGACATTTACGTTTTTCATTAAAAGACGTAAATGTCATCCTGACTATCCTTGAAGGATTAACACGTTGCACCACTAAATCTAAACATCTGTTTTAGCTCAAAAGTGATACATATCATAAATAGGTAGGATTTCTGTCACTTTTTCGTCTTGCTTAAATACTCAACTTTGAAGCATACTTTAAATATAGATGTTAAAAGAAAACGTAATTTCATCAGAGAAGCATTGTTTTCATTGCGGAGACGACATTATAGCCCAGCAATACATACAGAATAATAAGCGGTTTTGTTGTTCCGGATGTAAAACCATCTATGAGATCTTAACAGCGCATAACCTGTCAAACTATTATGTTTACAATAAGATTCCCGGAAAAACACAAAGTAAGGCTACCTCAAATTTTGACTACCTGGAGGTTCCACAGGTTGTCAGTAAACTTGTTGATTTTGAAGATGAAATCAAAACAATTGTAACGTTATATATACCTGCCATCCATTGCAGTTCGTGTATTTGGTTATTAGAACACCTTCATCTTTTGCAATCAGGAATATTGCAGTCAAGAGTTGATTTCCTTAAAAAACAGGTTTCTATAACATTTAAAAATGATGAAACTAATTTAAAACAGCTGGCACAATTGCTCTCTTCAATAGGTTATGAGCCTTTAATAAGCTTGCAGGATATTGTAAAAAAAGGACAATCAAGTAAAACAGAAAGAAGCCTCATTACCAAAATTGCTGTGGCAGGATTCTGTTTTGGTAATGTAATGCTTTTAAGTTTTCCTGATTATTTTGGTCTTGGCGATTTTGAACGCGAATTTAAGAATTTCTTTGGATGGCTTAATCTTGCATTTTCATTACCTGTTGTTTTGTACAGCGGAAGGGAGTATTTTATTTCTGCGTGGACAAATCTAAAGGCAAAGAGACTCAATCTTGATTTTCCATTAGCACTTGGTATCCTGGTTATGTTTCTGCGTTCTGCTTATGAAATCATCTCGCAAACCGGAGCTGGGTTTGTAGATACACTTTGCGGATTGGTTTTCTTTCTCTTAGTAGGAAAGTGGATGCAGGAAAGAACCTTTCATCATATTTCATTTGAGAGAGATTATCGGTCCTACTTTCCTGTTGCAGTAACCACCATAAACGAAGGAGTGGAAAGGCCAATACCCCTCAGTGATTTAAAAACGGGTGACAGAATTCTAATCAGAAGTCAGGAAATTTTGCCGGCAGACGCTATTCTACTCAACGGCGAGGCTGAAATAGACTTTAGTTTTGTAACAGGGGAATCCATCCCGGTAAAAAAAACACTGGGAGAAATTATTTATGCGGGTGGCCGACAACTATCAGGTTCTATTGAAATGGAGGTATTAAAGCCGGTGTCGCAAAGCTACCTTACGCAACTTTGGAATAATAGTGCTTTTATTGAATCGAAGAAGCGTATCAAAACATTTAGTGATACTGCCAGCAGGTATTTTAGTATCGTTCTATTAGTTATTGCATTAGGTGCAGGCATTTTCTGGATTTCCACAGATCCCTCTAAAGCATTGGCATCCTTTACCGCAGTTTTAATTATTGCTTGTCCATGTGCTCTGGCCCTGAGTTCACCGTTTACACTGGCAGCTGTATTATCAGTTTTTGATAAAAACAGATTTTATCTGAAGAATACCGCTGTGGTTGAAGAGCTGGCACGTATTAACACGTATGTATTTGACAAAACCGGCACTATAACTAATCCAAATGCGGCCGGACTTCAGTTTAACGGAACTATCATTGATGCTCAAATGCAATTAATCAGTGATCTGGCAAGAAATTCCGGACATCTGCTGAGTCGGGAGTTGACAAAATTTATTAATAAACCTGCAATCTATTCCGTGCAGGAATATACCGAGAAGATTGGAAGAGGTATCAGTGGTAAGGTTAATGGAAATGATGTAAAATTGGGAAGTTCTACCTTCCTTAACCTTCCACTGAAAAGCTCTTCTGAGGGCAGTGCCGTCCATGTAATGATTAACAATGTATATGTGGGTTTTTTCACTATCAGGCAGCAATGGAGAAATGGCTTTAAAGAATTGATGTTTAAGCTAAATACTCAGGCCGATTTACATCTGCTATCGGGAGATCATAACCACGAAAAAAAACAGCTCATCCCCTTCTTCCAGGACAGCAGCAAACTACATTTTGAACAATCTCCTCAAGACAAACTTGACTATATCCAACAACTTCAAAAAGAAGGAAAGAAAGTTTTAATGTTCGGCGACGGACTAAATGATTCAGGTGCCCTTAAACAAAGTGACTTGGGCGTTGCCATTACGGATAACATAAACAATTTTTCTCCTGGATGCGACGCCATACTGGATGGATTATCATTTCATAAAATTCCTCAATTTATCCAACAGGCAAAAGACGCGGTAAAAGTAATCAGAATGTCCTTTGTCATTTCTCTGATGTACAATACAGCCGGATTATATTTTGCCGTACAAGGCCTTTTATCACCATTGATGGCGGCGATACTAATGCCACTAAGTACCATTACAATAATCCTGTTCACCTCGCTTGCAGTAAGACTATTTGCACATAAAAACAAATTACTATGAACATGATTTATTTACTCATTGGCTGTAGTATTTTACTAGCCCTGATGTTTCTTTTGGCTTTTTTCTGGATGATTAAATCTGGTCAGAATGATGATACGTTTACCCCGGCTGTAAGAATTCTTTTTGATGACGAGGTAGCCGAAAGGGAAATACAAATAAGTGACGAAGATCATGCCTAGCTAAAACTTACATCACATATAGCCGTACCTGGCAGCAGTAATTTTACAACCGTTAACTATAATTTCAATATGACTGAAAAATTCTATTACGATAACAAGATCGTTAGGAACTTTGCCGTAGCCACCATTGTTTGGGGAATCATTGGCATGACAGTCGGGCTTCTGGCTGCTATGCAGCTTTTTAAGCCCGAGCTAAACATGGGTTCGCAGTATACAACTTTTGGGCGCATCAGGCCTTTGCATACCAATGCTGTAATTTTTGCATTTGTGGGCAATGCCATCTTTATGGGGGTTTACTACTCCCTACAGCGGTTGCTGAAAGCAAGGATGTTTAGCGACATGTTAAGTAAAATTCATTTTTGGGGCTGGCAGCTTATTATTGTTTCAGCGGTAATTACGCTTCCGCTGGGCTTTACCTCATCTCATGAATATGCTGAACTGGAATGGCCAATTGACATTGCCATAACCGTGATTTGGGTGGTCTTCGGGATAAATATGTTTGGTACAATTATCAAAAGAAGAGAACAGCACATGTATGTTGCGATATGGTTTTACATCGCAACCTTTGTTACGGTAGCTGTCTTACATATTGTCAATTCATTTCAATTACCCATATCATTGTTTAAAAGTTATTATTTGTATGCCGGTGTTCAGGATGCTTTAGTTCAATGGTGGTACGGTCACAATGCCGTAGCCTTCTTTCTAACTACCCCCTATTTGGGAATGATGTACTACTTTCTTCCAAAAATGGCTAACCGACCGGTATATTCTTATAAGTTAAGTATCCTGCACTTTTGGTCGCTGATATTCATCTACATCTGGGCAGGTCCTCACCATCTTCTATATACGTCTCTCCCATCATGGGCACAATCATTAGGTGTAGTGTTTTCTATTATGCTCATCGCGCCCAGTTGGGGAGGCATGATCAATGGCTTGTTAACCCTTCGTGGAGCTTGGGACAAAGTGAGAGAAGATGCCACATTGAAATTTATGGTTGTCGGCTTAACAGCATATGGTATGGCCACTTTTGAAGGCCCAATGCTTGCACTAAAACAAATTAATGCTATTGCCCACTACACGGACTGGATTGTTGCCCACGTACACGTAGGTGCATTGGGCTGGAATGGTTTTTTAACTTTCGGTATCCTGTATTGGTTAATACCCAGAATTTACAGAACACCCCTGTACTCAAAAAAGCTTGCTGCATTTCACTTTTGGATAGGAACACTGGGAATTATTTTCTATGCAGTGCCGCTTTACTTTGCAGGTTTTACCCAAGGCTTAATGTGGAAACAGTTTACTGAAGACGGGATGCTTAAATATCCCAGTTTTCTTGAAACCTTATTGCAGATCATTCCAATGTATGTGTTAAGAGCCATAGGTGGCGCCATGTATTTGATTGGTGTCATAGTAATGACCTATAACATCATTAAAACCGCCAGAGCAGGAAAACTACTTGCCAACGAACCTGCAGAAGCACAGCCGCTCTCAAAAACTTATGAGGCGGTAGGTTCAGACAAAAAAATTCATAGAATTCTCGAGCGAAAACCAATGGTATTTATGGTATTGTCTTTAATAGTGATCTTAATTGGGGGGATGATTGAGATGATGCCGACATTTACCATAAAATCAAACATCCCTACTATTAGTAGTGTAAAACCGTATTCACCGCTTGAATTGCAGGGAAGGGACCTTTATATACGAGAAGGATGTGTGAGCTGCCACTCCCAAATGATAAGGCCTTTCAGATCCGAAACAGAAAGGTATGGTGAGTATAGTAAAGCCGGTGAGTTCGTATATGACCACCCATTTCTTTGGGGTTCAAAACGTATCGGCCCTGATTTGGCAAGGGAAGGTGATAAATATTCCAATGCATGGCACTTTAATCACCTATTGGATCCTCAAACCATGTCACCAGGAAGTATTATGCCTCCGTATGAGTGGTTGATTAACCAAAAACTGGATACCACTACAACCATTGCCAAGATTAATGCTATGCGGACTCTTGGTGTTCCATATGAACCTGGTTTTGAACATAAGGCGAATAGTCATCTTAACAACCAGGCAAAAGAGATTGCTGCGGACCTTCGCAAAAGCAACGTACGTGTTCAAAGCGACAAAGAAATTATTGCAATTATAGCCTATCTGCAAAGATTAGGTACAGACATTAAAGCTAAGTAGAACTAAAATTCTTAAAGATGTTTAAACAATTTTTAAATCAGGTAGATGGTAGCCAGGTGTATTTAATAACATCACTTGGCATATTCCTATTATTCTTCATTATGGTAGCTGCATTGCTTTTGATAATGAAAAAGGATAAGATTAAGTATATGAGTGAATTACCCTTAAAAGATGATGTACAATGACAGATATGTTTATCTGGGCCTTACTGATTACCGCAGTATTGCTCCTTGCAGTATCAGTGCTGCTTCTAAAGGTAATTAAAGTATATGTGCATGAAAGCCTGAACCCTACTCAGTTCGCAACACCTGAAGAGAAAAGGTTAAGACGTATTGCTGCTGAAAAGACCGAAATCGCGCGACCTAAGAAACCATCAATCTGGGTAAAATTAATAGGCTTAAGGCCAATCGCTGAGGAGAAAGATATCGTAATGGAACATCAATTTGATGGAATTGCAGAGCTGGACAACCCTACTCCTGCATGGTTTATGGTTCTATTCTATGGAACAATCATTTTCGCCATTATTTATTTACTAAGCTACCACGTATTTGGTTTGGGAAACTTACAGGAAGAGGAATATGCAATAGAGTTAAGACAGGCTGAAGACGCTAAAATTGCTTTTCTTCAAAAACCAGGAAGCGCCGGGAATAAAATAAATGAGAACAATGTAGAGCAATCCAAAGATGCCGGGGTGCTTACCGCAGGAGCCGGACTTTTTAAAACTGCCTGTGCCCCATGCCATGGTGAGCATGCAGAAGGCTTGGTTGGACCAAACTTAACCGATGAGTTCTGGATTCATGGCGGTGGTGTTAAGAATATCTTTAAAACCATTAAATATGGAGTACCTGATAAAGGTATGATTGCATGGGAAAAAACACTTAAGCCTAAACAAATTGCCGACCTGGCCAGCTACATTATGTCTCTCAAAGGGAGCAACCCTGCCGGAGCCAAGGCACCACAGGGTGTAAAACAACAATAAGATGTCACAAACACCAGCACATTTTAGAGATCAGGTATCCACGCTTACTGATGATGGCCTGAAACGAAAATGGATCTATCCGAAGATAATAAAAGGAAAACTGTACAAATACCGTTCTGTGGTTAGCTATTTTTTCCTTTTATTGCTGATTTGTGCTCCGTTTATAAAATTGAACGGTGAACAACTTGTGCTGTTAAACGTAATAGAAAGGAAGTTTGTTTTTCTTGGAATTGTATTCTGGCCTCAGGATTTTTACCTGTTTGCTTTTGCACTTCTGATTTTTATAGTATTCATTGTTTTGTTTACAGTAATATTCGGAAGGGTCTTTTGTGGATGGGCCTGCCCGCAGACCATATTTCTGGAAATGGTATTCAGAAAAATAGAAAACTGGATAGAAGGAGATCACAATCAGCAGAGAAAACTCGATGCAGCACCATTAACCTTCAGTAAGTTCCTTAAAAAGACGTCAAAGCATTTTCTTTTTTTCTGTATCTCATTTCTGATCTCAAATGTTTTTCTTGCTTATCTGATCGGATCCGGCAAACTGATCAGCATTGTGACTGAACCCGTAAAAGATCATCTCTCGGGATTTATTTCAATATGGTTATTCTCATTCGTATTTTATCTCGTGTTTTCCAGAATGAGGGAGCTGGTTTGCACAGTAGTATGCCCCTATGGCAGATTGCAAGGGGTTTTGCTGGATAACCAGAGTATTATTGTTGCCTATGACTATGAGCGTGGTGAACCCAGAAAAAAAATAAATAAGGGACAGGATACTCCATCTGGAGATTGCATTGATTGCAAATTATGTGTTCAGGTTTGCCCTACCGGCATAGATATCAGGAACGGTACTCAGTTGGAGTGCGTTAACTGCACCGCATGCATAGATGCCTGCGATATGGTTATGACGAAAATCAACAGGCCTTTAAGACTAATTGGCTTTAAATCTGAGAGTGAGATCAAGCAAAAAACCACCTTTAAGATCAGCAAAAAAATATACGCATACAGTGCTGTACTGACAGTCCTTATAATTGTTCTGTCCTTTATGATCATAAGACGATCAGATGTGCAGACAACCATTTTGCGCGCAAGCGGAACATTATACCAGCTCAGGGACAAAGACCAGACTGTAAGCAATCTGTACACTGCAGAAATGGTGAACAAAACGGATAAAATTGTGGAATTTGAAATAATACCCGATGATGAGCATGCACGCATTCAGTATATCCAAAAACCCGATGCTATTGCATATGGAGGCAGTACCAAAGCAACTTTTTTTGTAATCCTGCCTCAAAGCACAATCAGAAAATATAAAACCAAGATCAGTTTCAAACTGCAATCTGAAAAGAAAGTGGTAGATCGGTTTGAAACTACCTTTATAGCACCTGCAAACAATTAAGAATATGAATTGGGGAACGAAATTAATTATTGGAATGTTGTCATTTATGGCCTTTATTGTAATTCTGGCTGTACTAATGATGCGTAGTGAAAATGACGCTTTGGTGGACAACGATTATTATGAAAAAGGATTAAGGTACAATGACCAATACCGGCAAAAAGAGCAGGTAATAAAAGATAATGCATCACCTGATATAGAATTCTCAGGTGACAATTTAATAATAACGTTTAAGACACAAGCTGCTGGCACCTTAAAAATAATGCGTACAGCAAAAAAAAGCATGGACAAGATGATGAATTTTAAGACTGACAGTGCCGCCAGTGTGATGCTGAGATCTACAGACCTGGCAAAAGGACATTGGAAGTTTATCATACAATGGAAGGCGGAAAACGGAAAAACATATTTAAGTGAGCAGGAGGTCTTAATGCCATGAGTAATGAAAGGCTTGCATTTTTTATCGGATTATTAGGCTCTCTCCATTGCATTGGAATGTGTGGGCCATTAGCTTTTGCAGTGCCATTAAGGCATCCAGGATGGGCATATTTGGTGTGGAATAAATTAATTTATCAATTAGGCCGTTTAATTTCCTATTGCTTTCTGGGTGCATTGGTCGGTTTAGTTGGAAAGCAAATATGGCAGGCAGGTATCCAGCAAAGCATTAGTGTGCTCACCGGAGTACTAATCCTATTAGCCGCATGTTCCAGATTGTTTAAAATTTCTTTTCTTAAACAAACCCCTTTAAAAATATTAAACCCATTCAACAAGCTATTCAATTATGCCTTTAAACATAAATTAAATCACCTGATCATTGGAATGATAAATGGCCTGTTGCCTTGCGGATTCGTTTATCTTGCATTAGCTGGAGCATTAAATACGGAGAGCATTCAGCAAGGTATCATTTATATGTTTTGGTTTGGAGTAGGAACAATACCATTAATGCTGGGTGCGGCAATTATTGTCGGTTTTTCTGGTTTCACTTTCAGAAGGTCGCTCAATAAAGTTGTTCCTTATGCAATGCTAATTCTGGGTTTCTGGTTTTTATTAAGGGGACTGGAATTAAACATCCCCTATTTAAGTCCACAAAAACCAAATTCCAGTGCAGCAGAATGCAGATAAAACGATATTAATCTGCTAGGCTAAACAATTGAGTGCTGGGCTGGCTTGCCCAAAGTCTGGCATCAAAGGCCATACATATATTCCTTAAAAATCTTTTTCCGTACGGGGTAATCCGGACGTCATGATCTGAAAGCATTACCAAGCCATCCTGGGCCAGCCATTTCATTCTTTTAATTCCTTCGTCTACTTTCTCATGCATTTCTTCTGGTTTTTTCCAGGATGTATACCCTCTACACATCAAATTCAAAATATGCTTTCGGATTACAAGATCGGTATCATTTAAAATGTGGCCTTTTGTAACTGGCAATTCTCCTTTACTAACAACACTCATATATTCTTCAACATTCTTTATATTTTGGGCAAAGGCCGTCCAGCAATCGCTTATAGATGAAACCCCTAATCCAATTAAGACTGTACTGAATTGTTCCGTATAGCCCATAAAATTCCTGTGTAACTGGCCATTCAGCTGGGCATGGTATAAACTATCGGTTTTGAGTGCAAAATGATCCATACCTATCTCCGAATAACCGCCGGCAATCAGCTTAGCTCTTCCCAGCTCATATAAACTCCTTTTCATTTCTGCCGATGGTAACTCTTCTTCTGTATATTTGCGCTGCCCGGGTTTTATCCATGGAACATGAGCATAACTGTAAAATGCAATTCTATCTGGTTTTAACCTTAATACAGATTGTATTGTTTTGCCCAGACCCGTTAAGGTTTGAAGCGGAAGTCCATAAATCAAGTCATAATTAATGGACTGATAGCCTATCTGTCGTGCTTTCCTTGTTACCCTTTCAACTGATCGGTAAGACTGAATTCTGTTGATTACAACCTGTACTTTTTTATCAAAATCCTGAATACCCAGACTTATCCGTCTGAACCCCAGTCTATATAAAAGGATCAGATGTTCATCGGTGGTATTGTTTGGATGACCTTCAATGCTAAACACAGCATCTTCATGTAAATCTGAGGGATTTACAAGGCCATCAATTAACAATTCCAGATGCTCAGGACTAAAAAAAGTTGGTGTTCCCCCACCCAGATGTATCTCCTTAATTATCGGCTTTATGCCAAGATGGCTGCGATATATTTCCCATTCTTTTAATACAGCATTAATGTAAGGAATTTCTACACCGTGATTTTTGGTAATCCTGGTATTACATCCACAATAGGTACACAGGCTTTCGCAGTAAGGTAAGTGTACGTATAAACTTAAACCTTCGGTACTATTGCGAACCGTAGTAATGAGGTTGTTAATCCATTTATTTTTATCAAAACGCTGCGCATCCCAAAATGGCACAGTGGGATAGCTGGTATATCTTGGTGCAGCAACACGGTATTTGTCGATGGTCAAGCTGCTATTTATCATCCCTGTCAGATTTTATGTTAACTTCTTTATGATGCTGATCACAAGATCTGGAACATATGCAGGCCTCTCCCAAGCATTTACGACCTTCCCACTTATCCAAATTGTTGATGGTTTGTGATGCAAGTGCCATTGGAAGTTCATTTTCGGGAATACCACTTAGCGCCCAGGGCGGAACGCTGGCAATTTTAATATTGTGACTAGAAGCCTCCTTGTGATCTATATGTGAACTATCTATTGATCTGGTTGCAATATATTTAATACCTAGATCAGCTAGCTTATGGATTACATTGGCTGAAACATCATCATCAGTAAACACAACAACGGCGTCCTTACCCTCTGCATAAAACACCGTTTCTGCACACAATGAATTGGATATCAGTGTAATTTCGTGTTTCTTGCGGTTGGCTATCGCCAATGGCTCTTTTTCAGTTGACTTAATACTATACGCTACAACTCTCATTCTATTGATTTTATCTATCAAAATTAAGTCGTAGCTTACTGGCAAAGAATGAGGTTAATCACATCAAATTAGTGATCTTCGTCAGTTTTTCATGGTCTGTAATTTCAAATGATCAAGAATCAAGATCTGACTCCCCTTTCGCTCAATCAAGCCCTCATCTTTAAAATCGCTTAAAATTCTGCTCACAGTTTCCGTCGCCATTCCTGCCATTGAAGCCAAATTATCCCTAGACATACTTAATGTCACAGTATCAACTACCGTTTCTTTATTAGAACTTAACCTGATCAGAACTTCTGCCATCCGTTTTCTTACTGAATGATAGGCCAGCTGAAGCAGCTGCTGTTCCTTATCTAATATATTATTGGCTAAGAGTCTGATAAACTGAGATGCAACTGCAGGGTATTTATTTAGCAAGGGTTCCAGAAATCCCTTTGGAAGAAGACACAGGGAGGTATCTTCTATAGCCTCACTTGTTTCCCGGTAGTTCTCATTCGCTAACAAAGCGGCAACGCCAAAATACTCATCTGCGCCATGTATTCCGGTTAATAATTCCCTACCGTCATCAGCAACTTTAAAAGTTTTTATGCTTCCGGAAATTACAAGATAAATACCATTTACTGGATCTCCGTCATAGTAAACAACCTGTTTCTTTTTGATTTGTCTCACCTTTCGCTCAGCAATTAACTTTGAAAGTTCCTCGAGTCCTCTATTACCACTCAAAAGATTATCTAATTTATCAAGCGATTGACTGTATAATTGCTTTTGCAAGTCTCTCTTCTTAATCCGGCTCTCTATGGCATTTAAAAGTTCTACATCATCAAATGGTTTGGTCAAATAATCATCCGCCCCCATTTCCATCCCCTTTCTTATATCAATCCGCTCGGTCTTGGCGGTTAAAAAGATGAAAGGTATAGCAGATGTTTCAGGTGCCTTACTCAACAGATACAATACGCCATACCCGTCAAGTTCGGGCATCATAATATCACATAATATCACATCAGGTAAATATTTTATGGCAAGTTCTATCCCCTGCTTGCCATTTTCTGCCTGGAACACTTCATAATTCCCAAGCATTAAAATTTCAGAAGTGCTTTCTCTTATATCGTTGTTGTCTTCGATAATAAGTATCCTTGTTTTTTCCCTCATCTCTATTTATTGAATGATAATGTGAACTTAGTTCCCTTATTAAGCGTACTGGTGAAACCTACGGTCCCCTTCATTAACGTTGCATACCTCAATACAATGTTTAAGCCCAAACCCGTACCCGGAATATTCCCTGTATTATTCGCTCTGAAAAATGGCTGAAAAAGATCTCTTTGATCTGACTCAGGAATTCCAATACCGTTATCATTAATTGTCACGATGCATGCATTATCGGTAATTTCGGTATTAAACTCAATAAAAGTATGTTCACCGGAGTACTTAATCGCATTGGATATCAGGTTTATCATGCAGTTCTTAAGCAAGTTTTGATCAAGATAAACTACACTATCCACACCGGTATGCTGATAAATTATATTTTGCTCTTCTTTAGCTATCATTTGCATCTCTTCGGTTATTTCTTCAGCTAACTTAACCAGGTCAAATGACTGGAAGGAAGGTTCTACATTACCTGCTTCAAGCCGTTCAAGAGAAAGAAAATCATTCAAAATGGTCGTAAGATTACCTACGGCATTTTTTATCTTATTTACGTGTTTTCTAATATTTTCATTATCATATGGTACCGCATATTTTTCGATAAGAACCGAAGACAATTGTATGGAGCTCAAAGGAGTTCGGAATTCATGAGAGGCCATGGATACAAAACGGCTTTTCATTTGATTCAGTTCTTTCTCTTTCACCAGAGAAATACTCACCTCTTCTTTTGCAACTCTTAATGCCTGAACCAACTCTTTTAATGATCTTGTACGCTCATCAACAAGGTTTTCAAGCTCAGCTGCATATTCCTTTAACCGCTGTTCTGCTTCTTTTTCCTTTGACAGATCATGGATAAAACCAGTGTATATCGTTCGGTGGTCGTAACGCACTTCACTTACTGCCAAGCGAAAAGGAAAGGTTGTGCCATCTTTGCGCAATCCCCTGACTTCTCTGCCCTTGCCAATGATCCGCTTTTCACCGGTGCTTTGATAACGGTGAAGATACCCGTCATGGCCGCTTTTATCAGGCTCAGGCATTAGCATTGAGATGTTATTTCCAATAACTTCCTCAGCCGTATAACCAAAAAGCTTTAACGCAGCAGGATTAAGACTTTCTACTATACCTCTGTGGTCAATCGTTAGAATTCCATCAATTGCAGTCTCAATTATTGCCTTAAGCAGCTTAGCTCCGTCCATAGTTTTTCTTTACACAAATGTAATAAAAGCACGATCAGGCCTAACATAACCAAAATCATGGTAAATAGTGACCATCGTCATATTTTGCAATTGCTAATATAATTCTCTTTGCCAAATAAAACTTTATTTATGCAGCACACTTTCCACATTCCAGTACTTGGATTAGGTTATTCTATTGACACTCCACTAAAAGTCGCCAGATACGGTATATCATCGGTTGTATCTATTGTAGATGACGAACTTACTGAGCGGATGCGGAAATATCATGCTGACTTGAACGGTGAACCGTATGATTTTATAGCTAAAGATAGGCCTGATAGCCGTTCACTCAGGATAACTGAGTATTTAAATCTGCTGCATAGACTCGTAAATAAACAAATTACTGAGCTGAAGAAACATGACTTTGAAAGCCACAGTGAACTGAACAGCTATTTTGAGCTATTACCGGAAAATTCTGTATTAAAATCAAGATTCAGGCTGATGCAGGAGTTGCCTCAGGGTGATGAAAAGCAAAAACTTCAAAATGAACTAAAGGAGGGCATTATAGCAGGGAATATTGACGTAAACATCATGTCAAAAGTAGATAAGGCAAACTATCAGAATGGCGCTTATCTGGGCGACGAAAACACTGACGCTTTGGCTGCACTCCGCGGTTTCGCAAAAAGCACACTAAGCTCTTCTGTGATTGTATCGGCCGGTCTGAATCAAAGATTATACGCCTATATGGAAACTTTTAGCGATTTCTTTCCTAACGCTGAAGGTCTGTTTACAAAACAAATAATATTGAAGGTAAGCGATTACCGTTCAGCAATCATTCAGGCTAAAGTACTTGCGAAAAAAGGACTCTGGGTCTCAGAGTTTCGCATAGAGTCTGGTTTGAATTGCGGAGGACATGCTTTTGCTACAGACGGATTACTTATGGGGCCAATACTTCATGAATTTAAAGAGAATCGAACAGAATTGTTCGCAGAGTTATTTGAGATATATCAGGATGTACTTAAGATAAAAGGAATAGACCATGATGAAAATTGGAAACCTCAGCAACGTGTTACCTATCAAGGGGGTATTGGAACTGCCCAGGAGCATCAATTTCTAATTAACTACTATAACCTGGATGCAGCTGGCTGGGGAAGTCCTTTTCTTTTGGTACCAGAAGCTACAAATGTAGATAAGCAAACCCTTGATGATATTGCAAATGCCTCAGAAAGCGACTTCTATCTGAGCAATGCTTCGCCACTGGGTGTTCCGTTTAACAATTTCCGGAAAAGTACGGCGGAAATCCAAAGAATTGAAAGAATCGCTAAAGGGCGTCCAGGAAGTCCCTGCACAAAAAAATATCTTTGCAGCAATGTTGAATTTACCGCAGAGCCTATATGTACGGCTTCAAGACAATATCAAAGACTTAAAATAGCGCAGCTAAAAATTTTAAACCTGCAACCAGAGGTCTTAAAGAAAAAACTCGATCTAATTACCGAAAAAACCTGCTTATGCGAAGGCCTCTGTTCATCCAATTACTTAAAATCAGATGTTCTTAGACAAAAAGAAAATAAGGCGGTAAGCATTTGCCCTGGCCCTAATATTGCATATTTCTCCAGACAATACAGTCTGGCAGAGATGATTGGACATATATACGGGCGAAATAATTTACTGAACGATATCAACAGACCAAATGTTTTTATCAAAGAACTTGGGCTTTATGTTGAGTACCTTAAAAAAGAGATGGAAAATTTCTTTTCCGATTTGAATTTGCAGCTCGATGATTACAGTGCGCAATTACAGGCATCAAATGCTAAGCGGACTAAATACTTTGCTAAATTTTGTAATCAATTAATGGAGGGAGTCGGCTACTACCATAAAATGTTAGGTATGTCCGATTTAAAATGCAAGCTTTGGGATGGTGATCAAGTTAAGAAACTTGATGATATCATTAATAAACTGGTGTTGCTAAAGATATAGGTAACAAAGTTACTTACAATATACCAAGCCCCTCGCTTATTTCATAAAGCGTGCTTAAACTAAAACAATAGGTTCCGCTTAACCACTTATTAATTACTGATTTATCTTTCCCCATTATCATTGCAAATTCTTCCACAGACATCTGGCGTAAGCTCAACACATTCTTAATGGCTTTGGCTAGCTTGATAGAACGGACCTGTTCTTTGTATTCTTCCAGGTCTATGCTTACTCTTAAGAAGCGAGACTTTGTATGTCTGCGGTGGTTTCTCATAGTTGTATTTTATACTTAAGCGTATCTCAGTTATGGTACCAAATAAAAAAACAACTATAAAACAGCCTTTTTTTCTATTTAAAAGGCGGAAGCTTAGTTTCTGCCAATTGCTTTTGTGAAGAGTTATGAGGCAAATGAACAACTATTTGCGAAAAAAATTACCATATGCAAACGGACAGTTATGCAGCTGGACTGCTGCCAGTTAAGATAAAATACAACTCAACTTCATTGCCTACAATACGTTGTTGCAATTGACTCCCATTTGCCTTCATGTACTCCCGGCATAGTTGCAACCCAAGACCAGTTCCAGATTCATTAGCGGTGCCAATTGTATGCATCTGGCGTTTATCATCTTCCCCGCTCTCTATGGCATTTTTTGCAGCAATTGGATTTAAAACCACATTATGAACGGCAACTCTCAATCCCTTAGCTTGCCGTACAAGGTTTATAGATATCTTATTGTCCTCAGGTGAAAATTTAACAGCATTATCAATTAAATTTCTTAAAACAAGTCTCACTTGATTCTCATCGGCATATACGGTACTTTCATCATTTGCATTAAGCTCTAAAGTAATATTCTTCGACAGTGCAATTGGTTCATATACCAACATTAAAACCTCAGAAAGCTTTTTGAGATCAAATTCTGTAAATTGCACACTTACCTGCTTCATTTGATCTTTTGCCCAAAATAATAGATTATCAAGTGTAAGCCTCATCTGGTCTATATTTTTTCGGTTTGCGTTAAGCAACATTTTCAGTTCCTCAAAATTCAACATTCCCATATCCTTCAGTGAAAATATGCTTATCAAGCTATTAAATGGAGTTCTTAAATCGTGAGCAATAATTGAAAACAACTTATCCTTCACCCTATTCGATGATTCAAGCTCAACTATAGTTTCACTTAATTTTATGGTCCGTTCTTCAACTACATATTCAAGCCTTTGATTCTGGGTTTGTACAAGCTGCATAAGACTTTCTCTCGCCTCGCGTTCGTTGTTAATCAATATGCTGTAGCGGTCTCCTAACGCGAATGCCAGCAATAGCATTTCGATGGTTGTAGCAATTGGGAAAATCTGAAAAGTATAATCCCTTAATTCCAGTACACCGAATAGGTTTAAGTTCACAAGAATCACACCTGTTACCCTAAAAAGCCATGCAATAATATAAAACTTAGCAGGCCTGTGTCCTTTTCTCAATGACATTATTCCTGCTATCGCTAAGCCTACTGAAATGAAAAGCGCAGTATATTGTATCATAGAGGCCGCTACGCTTTTATACCCCAATAAGCTTACAGTCATCAAGGCAAATCCAAAACCCATCATGATATAATAAACTGGTTTTATACGAGGAATTAATACTTGCAGATTCAGGAATTTCCATGAAAACAAGATGCCCGACATTGATGACAATGCCAAAAAGAAATGGGGATATTTATATATTGTTGTTCTGAAATCGTAACCAAACAAATAACCATAGCCTCTTAAATACAATACTAAATAAACAAAGCCAGCAAGAAGGTACAGCCCATAAAAGAGGTACATTTTTTCGTGCAAACTGATGTATAAGAAAATATTAAACAGAAATAATGTTATCAGTACCCCAATGTAAATTGATTCGATGTGTTCTTTAAAAGAAGAACCTGCGATGTAAGCCTCATGTGTTGCAAGTTTAATAGGCACCAGCATAAAATTATTTGTTTTAACCCGAAGATAGACTTCGTTTAAATCTTCAGCACCGGCTGTTTCGGGTAAAGAAAATATATAATTATTATTCGCAATAACACCTTTAGTTTCCTTACTAAGGCTACCAGAATTTATTACCTGCAGGTTACCATTACTGCCAATGATATAACAATCGACAAACTCAAGATTTGGCACATCAACTACAAGAAAGCTCCCTGAACCAGTATTGTTTTGATAAACTATCTTTATCCAGAAGGCGGATTTACTGTTACCAAAATTAAGTATACTTTCTTTGGATGATTTAAATTTACCTGCCCGATACAGGTCTTTAACATCTTTAAAGTTAAGTTTGCCTGTTGCATCTTCAAGATAGACTAATTTCTTACCAATATTAGTATAATCCTGTTGGTCAAGTTTAATTACATATTCTGTCGCATTCGAAGATAATGAAAGGGATAATAACAGGATTACAGTAAAAAATCGCATGAAGGGTTGGTTATTAGCCGCTAAATTATTTCAACATTCAGATGTAAAGAGAAATTCAAGAAAAAAGAAACAGTTAACAACTGTTAATTTTGCGACTTAAGTCCAGATATACCGGTTACTGGCTCTTCTTCTTTATTTTTCCCCTTTTTTCCCTTCTTTTTCTTATTGTCTCCGTTTAAACGCTCCTCTTGTAACTTATCAAATTCAGCTATCTGATCCCCTTTTAAAATATTTTTAATATTATCATTTGTTTCATTTTGAAACTTATAAAATCTGGTTACATCTTCTTCCTTAGATGAGCCCGCCTGTTGCTTTTTCACAAGTTCCAGTTGCTGGCGATACATGTCAAATACGTAATTATATATCACACTTTTCTGAGTTGGACTCAGTTCTAACCTTTCATTCAGCTCATCTATATTTTTAACAGTCAATTCTTGAGCAGTTGGAATCTTTTTTTGTGCGTTTGCGAATGTATTAACACCTAGGCAAAACAATATTATTAAAATGTATGTTTTCATTTTTGGATTTCTAATGGTGCAATTTAAAATTTTTTTATCAAAATAACGTTTGCACTCATACCTAATATATTATATTAATTATGCGCTACCTGTTTACTTTCATTCTTTCGCTTTATTTTGTTTCAAATATTTTCGGACAATCAAGCCCTGGTTTAAAAATTTCACATTTAACCGGCGACTTTTATATTTTCACATCCTACAATTCCTATAAGGGGACCATTACCCCGGCCAATGGCATGTATGTAGTGACCAATGACGGGGTGATGATGATTGATGCTCCCTGGGACACCTCTCAATTCCAACCCCTACTCGATAGCATAAAAGTTAAACATAATAAGACGGTTAAAATTGAGATTGCCACGCATTCACATGAGGATAGAGCTGGAGGGTTAGATTTTTTAAAGAATAGTGGTGCTAAAACCTTTACAACTGATCAAACTGACAAAATTTTAAAAGAAAGCAATAAGAAACGAGCAGAATTTACTTTTAAAAGAGATACAACAATATCGCTTGGTCAATACGAGCTTCAAACATACTATGCAGGAGAAGGTCATACCAAAGACAACATTGTCGTTTGGTTTGAAAAAGAAAAAGTACTTTATGGGGGCTGCCTGGTGAAAAGTACAGATGCAAAAGACTTAGGCAATACCCAGGAGGCCAATCTTACCCAATGGGTGAAAACAATAAATAAGATTAAGCAAAAGTTTCCCAATCCAAGCTTTGTAATCACTGGTCATCAGAACTGGGATCATGTGGATGCGTTGGATCACACCTTAAATTTACTAACTAATAGTATGCAATAGAAATAAAAAAAGCCCTTTATCAAGATAAAGAGCTTTTTCTTACCAATTTTTTATAGTCTTCCAGTAAGGCAATATATTTTTCCATCCAATAATAAACTGATCCCGGATGATCTGATTGAATGTCATTCTTAAGTACCGTAAGGTCTTCCTGGAAACCAAAGCCATTGAGTTCACCTTCAAAATCATGTGAGAAATCATAATTTATGACCTTTCCGATTTCGAAAATCACATCTGTATGAAGTTTCTTTTGTCGAAACCAATTATACAAGGTTCGCCTGTTTACATGTAAACGCCTGGATAACTCACTAATATTTACGTTTTGTCGTCGAACAGCTAGTTCAACAATCTCTCCGGCATTGTGTTCCATAACTTTAGTTAATTTAGTAATCCTTATATTAAACGTTAGGGACGTCTTAATGGTAGCGTATAGGGTTTTAAAAAATTAGAAGTTCTTAGGATTTGAGCATCAATAAAACAGTTAAGGGCATCTTATAAACAAAGATATTTAATAGAAAAAAAAACGTGAACCTACTGATTGTCATAAACTTACTTTTAATGTTCAATAATTTACAATGAAGCAACATAAATGATTACGCCACTCACTTCCTTATTTTCATTATGCCAAAGATTTACGATGCATTTAATCAAATGTCCATTATTGTAAAAGTCGTAGCTCCCTGCACAATTCTCTATCTTCCCGCTATCTATTTTGTTTTTTAGCGTTTCCAGGTCGGGGCTGGTTTCCGAAAATGCATCAAAAAAATTCAGGCCCACAGGATCCGCTTCAGGGAAACCAAATTCTCTCATCCATTGCGCCGATGCCAATAAGTAATTCATACTTAGATCAAACATTGCAACTGGTAAAGGAAATTGAGTGATCAGAATTTTATTTTTTTCATCAATATCTGCAACAAAAGTTCGTTTGCCTGTTTTTTCTTGTTTGCTGCTTTTGTACCGATTATAACATAATGTATAGTTTGCAGGATTTGAAAAACCAAGCATAAAGGCCATCTGTTTTTTACTGCAGCCTGTCCTGCTTATGTACTGTTCGGCAAATTCCATTTGCAAGCGTCTGAAATAAAGATAGGGGCTTGTTTGATAGGTGGTTTTAAAATCACGCATCAATTTAGAAACCGAAATATTGTGTAAAATCGAAAGGTGCTCAACCTTGGGAAAACCAGACAGAATGACTGTTCCAAGATAATCCGCAATCTGATGGCTCTTATTACTTGCTGTATCATGGCCCAGCATTGCTTCATGATTAATGTTAAATTGATCGCCCAGAAGTTTCTCATCCATCAATCCGGGTAAATTTTTATTATAAATGTTTGCAAAAAAACCGACTACATTTCCATTTTCAACATCAGGATAATAGATGATGGTTACCGAACATTTCTGTCCATTAATCAGCTTAATTTCTGAATTATACTTTTGGACCTGGCCATCCAGAACCTTATTCACGTATGGCAGGTGATGTTCATGATAGCTACCATTAAACAAAACTCTTAGGCTTATAATACCTAACAATTCTTCAGGAGTCTTGCCGCACCATTTAAAAAACTCCTTATTTGCAAAACGGCAGACTAAGTCCATGTCCCAATAGGACCACAAACTGATTCCTGCACAGGTTTGCATTATGGAGATTTCATTAAAACTTGATCCCATATAAATTCGCCTTTATTTTTTCGCATATTTCTAGGTAGATATACAGATATTAAAAGCAGCAATCTCAGCTCACGCCTGGTTCAACACTAACATCCATTAGATCTCCAGTTTCCACATTTACTACATCCATACTCTGATAAGTTGAATTTGCACTAACATATTCAGGAACGATCTCCTTCATTTTTCGAACAACCTCTTTATCATTGTTCGAGCAGTTCAATGCCAATAACTCGTCTATATTTCGTTGTACATATTCGTAGGGATAATAAATTACATTCGATATCTTAATTTTTTCATGATAAGTTGGAACAACCTTTTCAGTTTTATTCAACAGCTCTTCATACAATTTCTCACCTGGTCTTAGTCCGGTGAAGCAAATTTTTATATCGGTGTAAGGCATAAACCCAGCTAACTTGATCATATTTACAGCCAAGTTCAAAATTTTGATTGGCTCACCCATATCAAAAATAAATATCTCACCACCTTTACCCATTACTGATGCCTCCAGCACTAATTGTACTGCTTCAGGAATCGTCATAAAATATCTTGTTATGTTTGGATCGGTTACCGTAACAGGCCCTCCCATTTCAATTTGCGCCCTAAATCGTGGAACAACTGACCCGTTTGACCCCAGCACATTTCCAAACCGGGTAGTGATAAACCTTGTTCTATGAACCACATCAGTTTGATAATTTTGAAGCGACTGAATATAGATTTCTGCGATCCTCTTCGATGCCCCCATCACATTTGTTGGATTAACAGCTTTATCTGTAGATATCATTATGAATTTTTCTACATCATAATCAATTGCCAGATCAGCAAGATTTTTGGTGCCCATCACGTTAGTCAAAATGGCCTCCGACGGGTTATGCTCCATCATTGGCACATGTTTTAAAGCTGCTGCGTGGAATATTATTTCCGGCCTGTACGTCTCAAACAAGCTTTTAAGCCTTCCATAATTTTGGATATTTACGATAAACAATTCACAAACACTATCTTTAAAATTATCTTCTATTTCTAACTGCATTTCGTGAAGTGGTGTTTCTGCCTGATCACAAAGAATCAATAATTGTGGATTACACCTCAACACTTGACGAACAATCTCTGACCCTATGGAGCCTGCAGCACCGGTAATTAAAATCCTCTTGCCTTTAAGTTCAGCTTTAATATTTTCTCCTTCCATGTTAATAGGTTCGCGCTGTAAAAGGTCTTCAATTCTTAAATCAGGGAGTTGACTTAACCTCAGTTTGCCCTTTAACCAATAATTTGAAGCGGGTACTGAAATAACTCTTATTCCACATTCCATACACTTTTCTATTGCAAGTTTCCTTCCTTCAATGTTTATACAATCCTCCATTACAATCATCTTCTCCACTCCATATTTATTTTTCAAGTACTGAATAGAATGAGAACCGTATACTCTTTTTTGTTCTATGTGTTTATTCCTACGATCAGGATTATCATCAACAAAGCCCAATATTTCAAAATTATTTTCTGAAGATGCGTCTAACCCTTGCTTAATCAGTAAAGAAGATCTGTCAGCTCCATAGATCAGCAACACCTCTTTAGAAACAACTTCCAGATCTTGAAGGTAATGGAACAATTGTTTCACAGTTATCCTTAGTGCAATAAGCATCGAGGCAGAGATAAAAAAATTAATGATAAGCATAGGAACAAACCAATGATTATTGAATCCAAAATAAGAGGATAAAAACAGGTAAGCCACTATCTCAAATAGCAAACTAGCTAACAGCACAGCTTTAAAGACACGGAAAATATCGTCAACACTAGAGTATCGGATTATCCCGGTGTGTATTCTCATACTTACAAAAACCACCATTGTGATTATATTGTAAACGATCAGATAAAGGAAAAATTTGCTGTTAAACATTTCATTAAAACTCTCCTTTTGTATAATCATTAATGATGCAGCAAGAGCGATTGTTACAATGAACTGATCAATTAAAAGGATCAGCCACCTGGAGTACACTTTTTCGCAAAATAGAATTTTTTTCATGTCATTAAACGTTAAATAGATGAAGAGAGATTAAGCTTTGCTAGCTTGCAATCTATAAAGTGGGAAGAAATCAACATCAGAGTTGAGATCGATTTCATGTTGAGACAACATAGAGGTGTATACTTCCGGATTGGCGATGAACCGCCAGCTATGGTAATTGAAAGTGAGATTGGAAAAATTAGCTTTCCACCTGAACAAAGAATCTTCTTTAAAGCCTAAGCCTCCGCCCAGATTGTAATATTTCACACCAAGCCGTCGCCCAACAATCGTAATTTCTTCTGTTAACAATTTGGCAGGAGAATCCATCAGGTATTCTTTTCTGGTCCCCAATAAATGTGCCTGCATGATCCCGTTTGTGATGACCACTATTGCACCACATATCGGGTAATCATTTTGATCATACACGAAGAATAACTTTGCATCGTATTCTTCTGAATCAAGCAAGCGCCTAAAATATTCTTCATCAAAATAATAGGCGTTTGAGGCATCTACCCTGAGCATGTTTAAAGTGTAGATGGTACTAAAGGTTTTTACATCTTCTGTAGTACTGGCTTCCTTAACATAATACCCCTTTTTTCTCAAGGTCCTGATCTTTCTTAATACCCTTTCCTGGTAAGCGCTTCTCTGCTGCTCTATAGGAAGGCTTAGATCCAGCACCACTACTTTTCCATTGTCAACTACTCCTCCAAAATCCCTCATTAGTTCTGTCTGATCAAAGAACGGATGCAGTCGGGAAAATACGGTAACGATCTTTTCATTCTTTAAAAAGTCCAGAAAACTACTCCTGAAATTATATACAAAATCTGAAGGAAGCTTGTGAAAATCCTTATTTGAAATCGGACCGCTATAACCATATACCGAACTCATATCGTAGTATTCAGAATCCTGAATATCTCTTTTCAATAATGGGATAGCAATAAAATCACTGCCTTCTTCATATACAAACAGCATTGGGATTCCAGAGGTGTTATCCAATGAATGATAGGTCCATGAATGATAAAAATCATATTTCAAAGCCCTTTTTACAAGCGCTTTCCACTCGGTTTCTTGTTCAAGTTTAACGATGTACTTCATGCCCGGTAAATTATTTTTAGTTATATAATCCTCTTTTATTACTTCCATTTTCAGATATTTATCACTACCTGGGATACCAACAAAACCTTGTTTGCTATATATTCTGATGGCTGCATTATGTTCTTTATTTACTTCAAGTATTACCTTTTTCAGGTTTAGGGTAGAGAAAGCATAATCAAGAATAAGTGCTGTTGCCTTTTCTCCGATCCCTTTGCCCCAGCAGCTTGAATCACCTATAAAAAGATGAAATTCGGCCTGTTGCGCTGAGATGTCAAGCAATTGCACATTCCCGATATATCTCTTGCTATCTGTTAAGCAGATGGCAAATCTTTTTTGGTCAGTTCGCTTTAAAACGCCCCTTAGCCAATCCCTCTCCACTTTTAATGTGATTTGTCCCGATGGGCTGAAAGGTGTATACTTCCATATCTCAGGATTATTTCGCCATTTATAGGATGTCATCGCATCCTCAAGCGCGAGGGGCCTTAAAAATATACTTTCGCTCATAATATTGTTTTTAATACATTCAGTATGCGTTTCATTTCAGAATGGGTATACCGATGATCTATTGGTATCGCGATAAGATGCGTTGTTAAATAATATTCATACATCTTTTTTGTAGTCCATTCCAGAACATTTGGCCAGTATGTAGCCACATAGATTCTTTTTTCAAATAGCTTGTTTCTAATTTCGGTAGAAGAGATTAGCAGTGGATAGATCATCGGTCCATTTACAGAAGACGCATCAAATGAATAGTCGTTATAACTCTCCAGAAAATCATGAAGGTACATGAAGTTCGAATTTCTTCTGTATTTACACGCTTTATAATCTATACCTGATAAAATCGACTGAGATAAAGAAGACATTTTACGTATTGGATTGTTGGAAAGGACAACATTATTTACAATAAAATCTTCGTACCCGCTTTCAATCCCCATGTCAATACTTTTTATCAGATGGGAAAATCTGTCTACCGAAACATCTTTCTCTAGCTTTAGTCTTACATCACTAGTGCATTGAAGATAGGCCCCATCTGGTACACCAAAGAACTTTCGGCAGGAATAAAAAGTATCCACGCCCTCCAATGGCTCAGAAAAAAAAGCCTGGGAATTATCTACTATCAGATTTTCGAAAAGCTTACTTAGCCTTATAACGGTATCCTGTTTTAGTCCAAAATAATTTGTGTACAGCAGACCGTCATCAGGACCTACCTCGAAATCGAGAACCGGATCCATATTTTCGTCAATAGTATAATATTGAAATTGAACACCCAGCTTCTTAAGTGGCTCCAACATCACCTCACAGGTATAATAAGGTATGTGAACCAATTTGTATCGCTTTACTTTGAGAATATATTCAAATGCATTCCTACCAGTATTTAATTTTATTAGCGAGGGATAAAATTCCTCACCTCTGGACAATTGTAATTCTAGATATCCTCCAATAGACTTCATTTTATTTGAATGTTGATTTTGCATTTTGAAAATAGGTTAACAATGGGATTGATGTATTTGGAATGATTCCAAAACGACTTAACTATTCCTGTCCCCTTTGGTACATTCTTTTATGAACTGGCTGATAATACTCATACAGATCCGTAGGCGTTCTTGCATTATAGCCTATAACTTGCCTGAGGTGGTCATTAAGTTCCTCACCGAACTCATAGCCTAATAATCTTGGATAATCCAGCTGTTGTTTCATAAACGGTTTTGTAAAGGCCATTGTAAGGGTCCTTCTTGGCTTGTCTGTATAATTTTTACCTGCAGCATGCCATAGGTTAGCGTCAAATAAAATAATGCTGCCTTTTCCTGCTACTGCTCTGTCCGCATAGTCATAAAAATATTGGTCGTCAGGCTTTTTATCATGCTTATGCGATCCGGTAAGCATGTATGTTGCGCCATTTTCTACAGTAAAATCATCAAGAATAACCATCATTTGAATCATTAGCTTAAATGATCCTGTAAAAGTTCTAACATCCCGATGAACATTCTGAACATACGGTTGTGCGTTTCTTACATTAATTACCGCTCCTAATGAATTCAAAATGTAATTGCCTTTTAAGAAATGTATAATTTGCTCATGTGCATACTTTTGTTCTAAAAATTTTAATGTAAACAGCTCCTTCTCCACCAAGTGATGTAAGGTGCCATCCATATTTTGCGCAATGCCATTGGCCTGCTGTATCTTATGCCTTACTTCATAAGCCGGCAATAGGGAGTCATTGATTTCATCAAGTAATTCATTGCTTAACGCATTTTCATATACGATCCAGCCGTATTCGCTGATCACCTTATCAAATATTGTAATATCAGCTTCCGAATAATCAAATTTATTGTTCATAATAGTACGTTTTATTTGTTATGCTTTGGTTTGCCTATACGCAGGAAAAAATGTAGACTGCTGGGTGAGCCCTACACCTTTTTGATGTAAAAGCGCATTATAAGATTCCTGGTCGCTAACGTAACACCAGATCCAGTCGTTAATTCTTAAATTAGAAAAATGACTTTTAAACTTAAATAATGAGTCTTCCTTTCCTCCTACACCCCCACCTAAGTGGAATATCTTTTTCCCCAATCTTCTGCCAATCAGGCTAATTTCATCCGTCAGTAATTTACTGGGCGATACTTTCAGGTATTTTTCAGAAGTGGCAGACAAGTGGTTTCTGACTACATTTTCGGATATCAATATCAGGGCTCCGCAAATCATTTCAGTACCATCATAAATCAGCACAAGCTCATTTTCAAATTCACGGGTATTGAGCAATCCGGCAAAATATTTTTCATCGAAATAATAACTCTTGCTGGCTCCCAACCGATCCATATTCTTATGATACATTTCTGTAAATGCAGCTATTTCGCTAGGACCCGCTGCATTTTTAATGGTATATCCGGTTTCCCGAAGTTTCTTTATCTGCCTTTTCAGCCTCTTATCGTATCGTGATCTCTGCTCTTCAATACTTAATGATAAATCCATATAGATGGTGCTTCCGTTAGGAATAACGCCTCCAATATTTTCCAGCAAATAATGTTGATTAAGAAAAGGATACAATCGTGAAAAAACGCATATACACTGTTCGGACTTCAGAAAATGACCGAACTCTTCTTTAAAGCTTTCAATCGTTAGTTGCGGAATATCCTTAAAATCTACATTAGATATTGGCCCTGCGTATCCATATACTGAAGTCATATCATATTGAGATGACCCTGCGATATTTCTCTTTATTAGTGGAAATGCTATAAATAAATCTTCTTTCTCGTAAATAAAAAGAATGGGCTCTCCTTCCATATTTAAGGAGTGATAATACCAGGTGTGATATACTTCATAATTATGAGCCCGTTTAACATAAGCATCCCACTCCGCTTTTGCGCGGACAATTAAGCATTGATAAGACATGTATATTTTTTCTTTAAGGTGCGCTAGTGATCTGATTTTCCTAGGTAGTAGGATTATGCTCCTTCCAGAATATTAACCATAGTCTGGTTCACTTTGTTTACATCAAACTTTTCGCTTGCGTATTTTCTGCCATTTAGCCCGAATCTTGCAACATCATCTGTATGCCTTATATAGTACTCCATTTTAGAAGCCAATTGTTGAATATCTTTTATTGGAACCAAAAAACCATTGGCCTTTCTTAGAAGCGGGTTAATTGTTTCCCTGCATCCAACAGAATTACAGGTAATAACTGCCCTTCCCATTGCCATTCCCTCTAAAAGACACCGTGGAACTCCCTCTCCATAATAAGATGGTAGCACAATAACAGAAGATTGGTTAATGTATGGTCTTACATCATCAACCAGCCCAAAATATTGGATGGTTCCATCCGTTTTTATTCTTGAAAACAGATCCGCACTAATGGCATCAATGTTATCATCATAAGGCCCAATTAGTTTAAAAACAACATCAGGGAATTTTTCTTTGATCTGTTTTGCAGCATAGTAGTATTCCTTAATTCCTTTCGCGTTAATTAATCGCGAAATCATCAAAAAACTTATGTTATTTAAATCGGGGGGAGAGTACTCATAGTGAGACAAATCTACCCCCGAACCATTCACCACATGAGCTATATTCTTGTTTGTAATAATATTTGCACGAATCAGCGTATTATAATCATCCTTATTTTGAAAAATGATCTGCAATCTTTTACTTGCTCTCAGACTCAATTTTAACAAAATCCTTGTTATCTTTTGAACTACCGTTTTCCTTGAACCTACATTTAAAAAATTGTAGCCAAGCCCCGTCAGCATCGGTGTGATGTGATTTACTCTGCAAAACCTGGCAACAAAAGCGCCATAAATAACTGGTTTAAAAGTGTAGGGAAAAAACACATCGGGTTTAGTAGCTTTGATCAGCCTGCGCAATTCGAAGAGGTATTTAAGATCAGAGACTATTGATACATTACTCGGATTCAATCCATTTTCATATACCCTTACCCCCATTTCACTTAGCTTATTTTTAATCTCCTGATGTTCAATTTTAGGAGTAAAAATAATCACTTCGTGTTTTACAATTAATGCTTCTATCAATTTGCCTCGGAAATCCAGCAATGAACGTGGAGAATCGCATGAGATCAAGATTATCTTTCTTTCTTTTACCATGTTGATTTAAATTTATAGGTAAATATTTAAGGGCCTGTTTCAACTGAGTTGAAACAGGCCCTTAATACTGGAAACATCAGAAAATGATGTTATTAAATCAAAAACTATTATTGCTTAAAGGTTCAGGATTGCTCCGGCATTTGCCATCACAGTCGCAGGAACATCTGCTGCTGGAATAAGTTCTGACTTGTATTCATAGGTTGGTACCCATGATGATGCTGCTGTTGAAATTTTGTTTACACTACCTTTGTAAATATTAGTGCTTGCGCCACTAACAAATCCTGGTTTTGAATTAAAATCAGTATAAATCGCATAATGCTGGTTCTCAAAATAGTTATTATCTGTTCTAACTGTCGCACCCATAGTTACACCAATCCCGTATCCGCTACCATTTTGCAGATAGTTATTAAATACGTGCATGGTTCCAAATCTTGTACAAGGTTGTCTTTCAGAAACATTATAGAAATAATTCTTGTAGACAGTAACACGAAGTTTACCAATATCGTTAGTGTTTGCATCTCCAAAACCGATTAACATCGCGACATTATTGTCATGTAATCTATTGTACGATAAAGTAACATAATCTGCTCTGTTGCCAACGTCTAACAGACCATCATAATAGTCCCATCCGTGATTTCTATCAGATGATAGATCGCAATGATCTACCCACACGTGATGAGCACCTTCTTTAATAACTATATTTGAATAGGTTACCACATTTCTGATGGTCATGTTACGGATGATTACATTACTGGTTCCATAAACTAATAAACCAACACCTTCCAAACTCGAACCTTTCATACCAAGGATTGTTTTATTGGAACCTACGTTTAAATAGCCTGTACCAGTAATTCTTCCGGATACCTTAATAATCGTAGCTGTATTTGATGAAACAGCATTTTTTAAAGCAGAATAAGTTGTTACAGTTATGGTTTGGCCACCTGTACCACCTGTGGTTTTACCGTCAACCATAGCATAACCAATAATAGCACCGCTTGTTGCCGGAGGCGCTACAGGACTCGTTACCGGAGGTTGTACAACAGAACCACTGCTGCCATCTAAGGTATAAGTATACTTACGTCCATTGGTCCTTGGATCGCTATTATCCGAAGCAGATATATATACGCTGGTAAGCCAATGACAAAAGCGTCCTTTACCAATGTTCCTGATGTCTGCTGCGCTTGAATGCGCAGGACCAAGCTCTTTTCCATCCTCAAAGACCCTCATTGTTGATGCTTTGGGCTGGCTTTGTGAATCTCCTGACACTGGAAGCTCATAAACTCTGTAAGAGAAACCACCGTCACTTGCTACTCTAAATGTTTGTAATGATTTAATACCACTTGTGGTGCTCGTAGCTGCTACACCGGTATCAGTCTGCGTAAGTGGGTTTTCAGGGGTTGCCGCATCCGAGCCTTTTTTACATTTACTAAAAGTTAATACAACTAACAGTAATAGAAGGCTCATGGGCAGTCGATTTGATGTTTTGTTTTTTCTTTCCATTTGATTTTTTAAAAGTATACAATGGTAACGCGAAAAAGCGCGTCACTATACACTTCAAAAATTATGGAAAATCAATGATTTTACATAAAGAAAACCATTTTTCAGGCGCTAATCCAATTTAGCAAATCTCATCGATTTAATTATTATAATTAATAAATTATCATTCAGAAATTAGAATATCTTTTAGCTTAATCAAATATTACTTATTATTATATCAGGCATCAATTGATTAAAATATTTTCTAGATACAAATTTTAAATTAATTTAAAATAGTGATAAATTATTAATATCGACGTAGATATTAACTACAAAAAGCATGTTCAAACACATGAATAAATGTAATTTTTCCGTCACAAAAGAACCATCAGCCCTCAAACTCTAAATATACTTGGCCCAAAACTTAGAATTATCAATAATTTTTAGTATTGTTTTGTAGGAGAATTATCAATGATAAACAACACTTGCTAGATGCGTTTGTCCCTTTTTTGTTACCAAGTAAAAATCTTTATACCAATTCACAAAATTTCTTACCCCTTCAGATACTGAAACCTTCGGATCATATGCCAGCATTTTCTTCATTACCGATATATCTGCCCAGGTTTCTGCAACATCGCCATTTTGCATTGGCATATAATTTTTATCGGCAATTTCACCTATATTTTTCTCAATTTCAGTAATAAACTCTAACAGATCTACTGATTCTCCTCTTCCAATGTTAAATACCCTGTATGGAACATTGGAACTCGAAGGGTCAGGAACAGAAGCGTCCCATAAAACACTTTTTTTTGCGGGATGATCAATAACACGAACAATTCCATCCACAATATCATCTATATAGGTAAAGTCCCGTTTCATTTTCCCATTGTTAAAGATATCTATCTGCTTGTGTTCCAGAATTGCTTTTGTGAAAAGAAATGGAGCCATATCAGGTCTTCCCCAAGGGCCATATACGGTAAAAAAGCGTAGCCCCGTTGTTGGGAGTTTAAATAAATGGCTGTAAGTATGGGCCATAAGTTCATTACTTTTTTTTGTAGCAGCATATATTGATACCGGATGATTTGCCTGATGACTTGGAGAAAACGGCATTCTTTTATTTAAACCATAAACGCTTGATGAACTTGCATAGACAAAATGTTTGATATTGTGTGTACGACAGCACTCTAAAATATTTAGGAAACCGGTGATATTTGAATCAATATATGCTCTGGGGTTCGTTAAACTATACCTTACTCCGGCTTGCGCGGCTAAATTACATACCGCATCAAAATGACATCCTTTAAAAAGTTTCTTCATCTTGCCATGATCTGTGAGATCTAGTTTAACAAACTGATAATTGGGATATTTACAACTTCTTACAGCTTTTCCATATTCTAAGGATAAACCATCAATTCCTGTTTCTGAGAGCCTGCCATGTTTTAGATTTACATCATAGTAATCATTAATATTATCAATTCCGACTACCTCATCGCCTCTTTCCAACAAATATTTTGCCAGATGATACCCAATAAAACCGGCTGTACCGGTAACCAATACTTTCATAACGATCGCTTTAAAATTTAGATTTATAGATTTAGGCTTAAAGGTTTTTATGCCACACTTCCAGACTGAATACGCAAAAGAGTATTTTGGCCCTTCTTTCATCAGAAATTTTAATCTTTCTGGCAATAAGGTCCATTATGAAGTCTTTTTTTATGATTTTAGAATATAAATTATCCGGAGCCATCAAATAGGTATTGATAATCTCTTTGAGTTCATGATCTACCCATTTCTTCAGGGGTATTTCAAATCCTCTTTTAGGTTGTTCAATGAGCTCAGCCGGCAGATATTTTTTTCCAAGCGTTCTCAAAATATCTTTGGTCTGGAGTTTTTTTATTTTAAAATTGTCCGGTAATCCAGGGGCAAATTCAAGAACTTCTTTTGCTAAAAAAGGGCTTCTTCCTTCTAAAGAATGTGCCATGGTAGCAATATCCATTTTGGTAAGTAGTCTGCTGAACAACATCGAATCAAAATCCATCAGCAGCAATTTCTTTAATGGCGAAATTGAATAGTCGTTAATTCTTGCAAGATCACTTGAAATAACCTTCATTTTTGGTTTTTCAAGAAACACGTCTTCAAAACCCACAAAAAGATCTGAAGAAGCTGAGCAATAGATTTTAACCAAATCAGAATAGCCACCAAACTTCAATAACCTATATATATACGTGTAATTACTTTGTTTCTGATTAGCTACAGGCAATAGACTCGTTAAGATTCTTGAACTAATCCTTGTAAATTGACTCGGATTAAAAAAATCTACGTGTTTAAATGGCACATATCTTCTATAACCACCAAATAGCTCATCTGCACCGTCACCATTTAAAACAACCGTTATATGCTTTTTGGCTTCCCTGGCCACATAATAACTCGGTATTGCGGAATTATCAGAATTAGGCTCACCATGGTTAGATATGATCTTTTCTATATCGTTGGTTAAATCAGAAAAGTCTATTTCAACAACAGTGTGGTCGGTTCCATATTTCTTTGCTACCTTCTCTGCAAGGGCCGATTCATCAAAAGATCCCGGAACCTTAACCGTAAAGGTTTTAAGTTTTGAAGTTTGTTCAGCGGCCATTGCTGTCACTAATCCGCTATCAATCCCTCCACTCAAAAAAGATCCTACATCTAAATCGGAGCTATCTATTCGTCTTTTAACTGCAGTTTTCAGTATGCCATCGAGCTGTGTTACAGCATCGGTATAATCGGGGTATCTTTCTGCTTTATAATAGTCTTCGATTTTAAACCAGCAAACATCATCACAAAGACCTGTAAGTGTATCAATCTTTAAATAGTGCCCATTTTCCAATTCGTTGACAAAAAGATATGGTGTGGCTTTACGGTAATGGTGCCCTACATACAGGTAATCGGCCAGTGAAGAATAGTCGATCTCAGGTCTGCACTTTTTATAAAGTACATTTAGTTCTGATGAAAAAACAAAGGTCTTTGCTTTATTATATACATACAAAGGTTTTTTGCCCGCCCTATCGCGTGCCAGGTACATTCTAAAATTGAGGGTATCATATAATGCAAATGCAAACATCCCATCAAATTCCTCAAGCATATCCATGCCCATCAATTCAAACATCATCAGTATAGTCAATGTATCAGAATTTGAAGAAGCCTTAAGGCCATACTTTTCTCTAAGCTCCATATGATTGTAAATCTCACCATTAAAAACAATCACCAATCCATTGTGCTCCATCGGTTGCTGCCCGGTTACACTTAAATCCTGAATTGCCAGTCTGGTATGGTAAAGATTTACATTATACAAGCTGTAATGTCCCTGTTCATCGGGGCCTCTGTGCAATAACCCATTAAAGATCATACTATTCTCTATTGGATATTCATAGTTTATCGTTCCAAATATTCCGCACATATTATGTCAATTCTAAATAGCACTAACCGGCTAAGCCGTCAATTAATTGCATCCACTCCCCCATCACTTGCTCTTCACTAAATCGTGCCTTAATGTGTTGCTGGCCCTTAGCACCAAGAGCAGTTCTATCGGCAGCAGACATATCCATTATCTTTAACATATTATTGGCCATATCATGCTCATTTTGCTTCTCGCATAATAAACCACATTGTGCCTTTTCAATCAATTCATGATTTCCATCAATATCAGTTACAACCGTAGGTCTCGCATATGCCATAGCTTCCAGAATTGCATTTGGCATCCCTTCTGAAAAAGAGGAAAGCACAAAAGCGTCTGATTGGCCTAAAAAACTATGTGCTTCTTTCTTAAAACCTATGATGTTAACATAGTCTTGAATATTTAGCTCCTCAATTGTTTTCTTAGGCCACAACTCTCCATTTAAATCTCCAACAATATCTACCGTGAAATTTTTGTGTTTTAAAAGTGCTATTGCTTTAAAGAGTGTTAAATAGTCTTTGTTCCACCTAAAGTGACCAATGCATACCCACTTAAAACTACCATTAACCAATTCGCCATCAATCTTGGTATGTTGTGGTATAGTAATTCCATTATGAATCACTATACCTCTTTTGCTCACTAACTTCTGCTTTTCAAAATTTATCATAGAGGCAACAGAATTGTAAACTACTGCATCGTCAAGTCCGTCCGTAAGTTTAAAAGGCATATACCATTTTTTAGGGATCACAGATATCCTAATGGTAGAGATCAACTTAAATTTAAGTCTCATCTTTAATAAGCGTGCAAATATGATTGCAATGAACATAAAAGCAATAACTACATCAGGTCTGAATTTTTTAATGGTTTTATAAAGTATCTGTATGTTCGAAAACGGAGCGCTAGACCAATTCCTTAAAAACAAAGCATCTACTCCGGCTTTTCTGATATCACCATTAAACTCATCAATGGGTTTTAAAGAAATGATCAATACTTTATGATGCTTTGATTGCAGGAATGATGCAATTTTCAATAGCTGCGTTTCAGCTCCACCCTTGCTCATAGATGGGGTCATTAAGATCACCCGTTTATTCACTTTCATAAACTATTTTATTTGAGAGGAAAATTAATTGAGAACTTAATTTGCTATGGAATCTTCCAGGTATGCCTTTACCTGTTTATGCTTAATATCAAAAACAACATTTACGTACTTAACATCCCATGAATTAAATAAGCTGAAATGCTGCTTATAAAAGGCATACGCTTTTTCCTTTAATTCCATTTTAGGATTCGGCTGATAAAATGGACTAACTTCAAGATAAATAGGCTTAGTACTCAGGTCATCGTTTTCCCAGGTAACATCAAAAGCACCGGTAGTGATCTTCAATGATTTAAAGGTTTCTATAATGTGTGCTCTCCACTGTTCCGGAAAGAAATCAAAATCTACCTTACTTCCATAACTTGTCGAAGTTGGTTTCCATTCTTCATTTAAATTTATTCTCCAGTAATGGAGCAAAATCTCTCCTTTAACCAAAATAACCCTTAGGTCTTTTCTCATATTAATCAGCTCCTGTGCTATAATATGCTTGTTCTCTGCCACAAATTTCTTGTTCGAAACAAGGTCTGAAAGATCTTTTATAGATGATATTTTGTATAACCCTTCTGAAGATGAGGAATGCTCTGCTTTGATAAGAAAAGGGAAACAGATATTCGCTTTTACCAAGTCTTCAATTGATTCAAAAATTCGTGTTTTAGGCTCATTAACACCCTCTACATAAAACACTTGATGCATGTAGGTTTTATTTTCCCATAACATGGTCTCGCTGTGTTTGGGAAATACTGAATTTCCCTGCTGTTCAAGCTGCATGGTAATATGCGACAGTATATGGGTATAGTTATCAAACTTGTATATATTGTATCGATTGCTAATGGAAAAAAAAATCTTTTTGTTATGGTATTTCCCAATGGCCAGATTAAACACAATTTTTATTCTTTTATTTTCTGCTATCAGCCCAGCAATAGTTGCCATATCCCATATAAATGCATCTGATCCAAAATACTTAATAGATCTAAAGGGAATCCAAACTAAAATATCACTACTAGCATCATGCAGTCTCCAGAGTTTTAGCCATTTAATTGCTACTATAATTCTGATGATACGCGCTATTCTCTTTAGTACCTTGGTTACTTGTTTCATAAGCTGAATTAATTAGTTCTATTTCTTTAATACCTAAGTATTTTATAGGCATTTCCTTCAATTTCAATATTACCTTTTCATATAATTTCATTACTCCAGACTCATGACCATAACTCAAATCGTCTATGTAAACTACAGGCACGCCTCTGTTTAATAGTTCATTTATATAATCAAGCTTGTCTTCAGCATTCCTTACCAGAATTACACAATCAGCCTTCAGGCCATTTGCGGCCAGCCATTTACGTGTCGAAAAGTAGTCGAGGTAGCTTCTTGCGGATATAAATATTACTTTCTGCCTGGTTCTGGTTTTATCCAGTATAAAATTCCGCATCCCAATAAAAATCGATAACGATCCATATCGGTGGTTTTCATTTCTATAAACATAATCTTGTAGTGATGGCCAGGTATCGGCAAGGGTATTATCTATATCAACAAGGTATATCTCCTGATTTTGGACGGCATTTTTTATAGACCTTCTAAAACGATACCTGAAATACAAATTACAAATCCCAAAAACTACTGCTTTAAACAACCGTTTCATTTACCAATTTCAAAACGTCATTCATCTGAATACATGCTTTTATGCTTTGAATTACATAGTCGTTTTCATCTTTTGAACGGGATGCTAATCTTATAAACTGTCCCTTTAAGCCAATTTTATCATCACATGTTCTTACGTAAATGCCATAACTTATAAGTAGTTTGGCTACAAACTCTGTAGATTTTATGCCTTCCAGTAACTCAATAAGTACAAAATTGGCCATGCTTGGGTAAACTTTAATATTTGGCAACTGTCTCAGCTCCTGTATAAATTCCAGCGTCTCAACAATATATTTTACCCTTACCTTATCATATCTAAGTGCAAAATCCGCTCTTGTATACAACCGAAAGAAATATTCGGCAAAACCATTTGAATTCCACAAATAACCATTCTTTAATAAAAGATCAACATATTCCTTTCTCATCACACCATACCCGGCCCTTACACCTGCAATCCCAAAATCCTTCGACATGCTTTTTAGAACAATAACATTAGGATGTTCTTTAACAAGATGAGATAATGATACCAGCTGATAAGATTCACTTTCATATGCGAAGTGAATAAAGCTTTCATCTATAATAATATTGTCAACAAATGAAAGCTCTTCTATAATCCGCTGCACATCAGCAGCTTTTGTATAACCACCATTTGGATTATTCGGGTTAATCAATACTATGGTGTCTGGCTTATTTTGTTTAACAAATGCAATGTATTCTTCTACATCAAGGTTGTAATTATTATTCTTTGATAAATTATAATACACCACCTCCACACCATCCTTAACATACTCATAATAAGATGAAAAGGTAGGTATTGTAATGATAATCTTCCTTTTGGTAAAATTATGGATAACAGCTTGAATGATTTCAATAGCTCCATTGCCAATAAAGATATTCCCTGAATCAATTTTTAAGAAATCAGCTAAAATCTCAGCAATTACACCATTTTGAGAGGGATAACTCTCCAATAAATCTCTGATATTCCCAGTATGAAGTATTTCCTTATTAAAATACTCAATAAACAAATCCGTTGCATAAGGATTAGATAAAAAGCAAGCATCTACTTTAATGTCTACCTCTGGGAGTTTTTGTTTGAATGTAAAGAAACTAGGTGAATGGGAGCCTGCCTCATTCTTTAATACCTCAATTTTCTTTACTACTTTGAGCTCGTCACTAGTAAATTTTATCATCTCTATTTAAGTTAAATCTTAGTAATCATCTGGTACCCTTTCACCATGTTGCTTTTATCCGAGATCAACATTGTAGAATAGGTTTTTAAATGGGCACTTGCAGATGCCTGGATATGGTAATTTAATTTGAAGAATAACCTTCCGTTTAGTTTGATCATTTTTTTATCAGGATGATAAAGCGCTTCTCTTAATACATCGTAATAACTTTCTACACTTACATCTTTACTTAGAAAACCGGTTTTTCCATGTCTGATCATCTGACCAATCCCCCCTACAGGCGTGCAAACTGGAATACAGCCAACCGATAAGGCTTCGATTAAAGAAATTGGCATTCCTTCGAATATGCTTGAAAGACAAAATGCATCGGCTATACTTAAATAGTCCACCACATTATGCTTTCCACCTATAAATTCTATGTATGGATCGTTACCAACCAGTTTCAGTAAATGCTGATATAAATGCTTTTCTTTAACCTCTCCAATAATGATCAGTTTGCATTTCTTGTCTTCAGTAACATTAAATTTCTTTACAGCCCTGATTAATAAATCCTGATTCTTTTCCGATACAATTCGTCCTACATGAATTAAAATAAAAGCGTCTTCGCCCTCCTTGTATTTTTCATTTAATAAAGGATATTCATCAGTTGTTACCAGATCCTGTCTTCCATTTTCAATTAAAATGTCATTATCCAGCTGATAATAATCTCTATAAGTTTTCTTGCCGTCAAATGAGATCGTAACAGGTTTCACCTTATTTATTTTATACCAGAACTTTCTAAAGGTTTTGAGTATAAAATTTGGACATTCCGCCACAGCGATATTATGAATGGTATGAAAGAACAATGTGTGCTTGTTAGCCAATAGATATAAGGCCAGATATTCGAAGCCATTTAAATGAGAGTGTAACACATCAGGTTCCTCCCTATTCAACCATTTGGTTAAGCCCAAAAAAGCCTTTAAGCTAAATCCTCTGCCTTTATTGAAAGAAACGTAGCGAACATTCTTATGAATATCTTTCACAAATGTCTCTTGTGGATCATTCCAGCAGATAGAAACCAAATAAACTTCATATTGGTCATCTTTAGCAAGCTCATTACACAAATCAACTACGAAGCGCTCTGCTCCTCCCTTAGTTAAATCACCTATAAGGTGCATTATTTTGATTTTCTCCATTGTTATATGTACCTGGAAATCCGATTCAAAAAATTATTTCGTTGCAATACCACTTAGTATGTATCTTTTTCTCTTTGGGATGATGAACTCCAATAATCCATCAAGGTGTCCTAAAAGGATTCTTTGCTTTTCAGTCCTACCAAAGCAGCCAAAAAAACCTGTTGTTGTATATTTGATTGTTTTGAATGCACTAAATAGCTCTTCTACCTCATTTATATCCAGATAATTCCATCCAGGGGTACCATATTTCCTTCTCAGAAACCGATGGAGATTAGTAGCGGCCAAATTTTCTGTGAAAAGCAGCATGCCTCCCGGCTTCAGGGCACCATAAATCTCATTTAGCGTTTTTGCTTTATATTCATTTCTATTATTCTGGCTAATCCCACCCAGGATAGATTTAAATACGATAATGTCAAATTGGTTCTTAAAAGGAATATCCGTTGCATCCAAAGCCGCATACCTTATATTAATGCCACATTCATACTTACAATGAATTTCACCTGCTATAGGCTCCGGATTTTTAAGATCCGTACATAGTACTGAGTTGCCTCTAAGTGCAAGCCAAAGTGATAGCCCACCACGTGCCGCGCCCAATTCCAAGCATTGTGTACTCTTCTCGTTTGCTGGCACATTCTTATCCAGATAATCAATTGCCCTCCACCAGTTTGTAATATCCCAGTCTATGATATCTCTAATGGTTTCCTTATCCATATCATTCGGCTTTAAATATGGGTTACAACTACATCCTCATCCAGATCAGCTTCTCTGTTCAGCAAAAAGTTTAAGTGCAGAATCGCGAAATACAGGAAAAAGGTAGGGCCGTTTGCGCTAACAAGCCATGAGTTGTGCGACAGTGAATTGATGGAAACGGCAATAAATGAACAACAAAGACAAATCATCAACGCATATTTCTTCTTCTTAACATTTCGAAATGCATTGATAATGATCTTTGAAATCTTATAATACAATCCGGCCAATATTCCCAAACCCAAAAAAGGTCCGACATAGGTAAGAAACATCAGGTAGGCATTGTGCGAAGTAATCCCCGACGAGAACACCTCATTACGATAAGTAACGTCTGACCAATCCTTCCCATAAAATATAAGCCCATAAGGATAATCCGAATAGATTCTTAAGTTTTCAGCAGCCAGGGTTGATCTATTGTATTCCTCCATATTATGTTCATTCTTGGTAAGAATGTTATTATAAGAGTCTGTATTATCTTTCAAAATGTATGTGTAGAATACAAAAGCTGCACAAACAGCAAACACCACAATAAAAATCGCTTTGTAATTGTAATACAATATCAGGAACAAGAATACCGAGAAAACAAAACCTACAAATACCGAGCGTTGCATACCCAGATATATAAACAGTAAACAAGCCAAAAGACTAACTATTTTAATAACAAGCGCTTTGTCAAACACTAGAGTAAAAATCAATAGAAATGGAACCAGGGCGGCCAATTGATAACCAAAGTTAAATTGATATGTTGCTATTCCCGAAGGACTCTGCACGACCGGTTCTCCCATCAGCATCGACCTTAGATTATTTATTTCTGATAAATAAAATGGATTAAGAACCATTACAATTGATGAAAATGTCAGCAAGGCAAAAAAAATATAAACAGAAATCGTAAATCGCTCTTTATCTGCACCTACAAAATAATTAAAGTAAAGCGCGCACATTCCAATGCATAAGGTATTGGCCATAAACACCATGTAATCTGAAAAACCAATCGCATTGTACAAGAAAATAGCGCCCCCAAGAAGAAGAAGCTCCGTTTTGTACAAAAATCCTAGCCCATCTTTTTCCCTAAACAAAAAAATAAGTGGTAAACAGAAAATAAGAGGCGTAGGGATTCTAAATAAATTTGTCATAAAAACCCCGAACGACAGGCTGTATAAATACAACACTATAAATACAACTGCAATTAATTTCATATGCATTATAAGCTATTCTATGTTTTGTTTAAAAGTTTCTATAAAACCTTGGGAATCATTAATCGCATTAAAATATTTCTCCTGGCCATTTTTTGCGATGTGTTTATAATCATCATAATGAGCTGCCATGTGTTCAAGGCGAGCCTCAAGTTCTTCTAAATTCCAATTAACAGGAACATAGGTTTCGTTTTCTATAAACAGATTCGGGTAAGTTTCAAGATGATTCATAAGCGGTTTAATCAGTACCGATCCAGAAATAAACGTTTCAAAATCCCTATAGCAAATTTCACCCCAGCCAAATGGACTGATACTAAGTTTCGAATCCCTTAGTTCTTTCCAATATCTGGCTTTGCTTACATTCCCACCACTTGCTATTTGCAAATTCAGGCGATCAAAAAGACTTAAAACATGGTTTCTTTGATAAGAGATCATGTTTCTATTCCCATTATCTTTATGGATTGTTCCACGAAAAGCCAAATCATATTTCCTGTCTTTATCGTAAGTAGATAAATGAGTTGGGTAAACCCTATAACTCAAATAATTACTTAATCTGCTCATTTTATACCCAAAGTATCTGTAATCATTAAACCCGATATTCCAACCAAGTTTAATTTTATGGAGTTCCGCTTCGGGGCAGGGTACAAAAGTTGTTTTTTGATCATCCGAAATTGTGTTTAGCCATATCCTTAAGTCATTTACCTTATTTGAAACGGTATAGTAATCAAGGTTTTTTAGTCGCTGTTTTTTCATAAAAACATCAACAAAAGATATAATTGGAAAGTCGCTGGATCCGGAAGAGTCCGCAGCATCAAACCAAATCAGTCTACCTGCTGTTCGTTTCATTTCTGTTAAATACATAATCAGTTCATTCTCATTTTTAGAAGATCTGGTATGTATGTTTTGCCAGCCATCCGCAAAATACCGCGAGTGCAATAGCAAATAATCGGCGTCCCTTAATCTTTTATCATTGTGATCATAGTAAAATTCTACTTTTAAATCATGCTCAAGAAGATTCTTTTTCCAGCGATAAAAATGATGTGATTCGCCATAAAATCTTTTTGATGGCCAATCCAAAACTTTCAATATTTTCATCTTCTAATTATACTTTTCAGGGTATATGAAATGATCTTCAGATCAACCCAAAGGTTGTGGTGATCAATGTATTTTAAGTTCTGAGTAATCTTTGAAGGGATAATGGTGTTAATATAAAAACTCTCTGGGTCTTCGGCTGCTGCAAGCAACTCGTTTTCATCTATATATTGAATGGATGCCCAATCTGTAATGCCCGGTTTTACACTAAGTACTTTTATTTGAGAGGCATCGTACAATTCAACATATTTAAGTACTTCCGGTCTGGGGCCAACAAAACTCATTTCTCCCTTTAGAATATTAATAAGCTGTGGAAGTTCATCTATTTTATATTTCCTTAGCCAGCATCCAACTTTGGTAATACGCGAATCATGATCTCCAATAGTCAACAAACCGGCCCTATCTGAATCAGTATACATCGTTCTAAACTTTATCAGTTTAAAATTCTTCTGATTTAAGCCTACCCGAAGTTGCTTGTAAAAAATGCTCCCTTTTGAATCTAACTTTAAAAGAATAACAACCACAATAAACATTGGCGACAAAAAGAACATACCACCCAATGAGAACACGATGTCAAACACCCTTTTCGCAATCATGTTATATGATTTTATGATAACACTTTAACCAATTTATTGATTTCAACAACCTGATGAACAGCCCCTATAACAGATTCTATAATGAAATCGACCTCCGGATCAGAGAGTTGAGGATATATAGGCAATGAAATCTCGCAGGCGAACTGTTTATAGCTATTAGGATAATTTTCTATAGCATATCCAATGCTTTTGAAATACGTAAGCATCGGCATTGGTATAAAATGTACATTTACGATCACTCCCCAGTTTACCAGGCTTTCAATAATCTGATCTCTCTCAGCCTCGGTAATTCCTTTAATGCGCAACGGGAAAAGATGATACGAACCTTCTCTTATTTCGTCTTTACCGGTTGGTTCAATAAACCAATCATAAGATTTAAATGCGGCACAATATTTTAAGAAAATATTTTTACGGAGTGGCAGCAAGGTATTACTGTATTGTCTTATCTGGGCCAATCCAATTGCAGCGCAAATATCGGGCATATTCATTTTGAATCCTTTAAAAAGAATATCATATCTCCAGTTAGCTCCTTTTGATTTTGCAAATGCATCTTTATTCTGTCCATTTAGCGAGAAAATCTTCAAAAAACTATATTCTTCCTGGTTGTCAAAAGGAGGAGGTAAATTCAAACAGATGCAGCCTCCTTCAGCAGTTGTAATATTCTTAACGGCATGAAAAGAAAAAATAGTAACATCACATTTCTGTGCGGCAGGCAGTCCTTCGTAGGTTGCACCAATAGAATGTGCTGCGTCAGACATCAATAATATCCTTCCCAATTCAGATTGTTTTGCTGTAACGGGTTTAAAAATGCTTTTTATTGCCGGATCATTTACAATTTCACGCAACTCGTTATAATTACATGGTAAGCCTGCAATGTCAACCCCAATTATTGCTTTCGTTTTTGATGTAATCTTACTTTTCACCATCACCGGATCAATAGTAAAATCGTCTAAAATATCCACCATCACAGGTATGGCTCCACAATGCAAAACGCATAAAGCGGTAGCACAATAAGAGTACGCTGGCACAATCACTTCATCTCCGTCGCCTACCCCAAACCATTTCAGCATCATAATTGCTCCAGAGGTCCAGGAGTTCACGCAAACTGTGGCTTTAGATCCCGTTAAATTCAACAACTCATATTCCAGGGCCTTAACTTTTGGTCCCGAAGTGATCCAGTTGGTACGAAGAGAGTCAAGCACTTCATCAATCACTGCCTGATCAATAAATGGAGGAGAGAAAGGTATATTCATATCTTTAAGATTTTAACATTTGGTAAGACTAATAGATTGGTTATTAAACCCTTATGGATTTAAACATGAGTTAGTATTAATTTTTCCCATTTTGCGAAAGTGTTTTCGGGGGAGTTTGTCTGATTAATTAATTGAGCATTTACAGACATTTTTATTTTAAGAGCAGGATCACTCATGGTTCTTTTAATTGCTTCAGAAAGGTATTTTATATTGTTTGCTTTAACCAACAAACCGTTTTCCTCATTTTCTATAATATCAGAAGGTCCAAACTCACAATCGGTAGCCACACAAGCACAGCCTAAACTCATTGCTTCCACAAGTACATTGGGATATCCTTCGTTTCGCGATGAAAGCACAAACATTTCTGCCTGCCTGTAATAATCCTGAAGATTTTTCTGATAACCAATCAGCTTCACTCTATCACTTAGATCTAAATCTTTGATTTGTTTCTCCAGATTTTTACGCTCCCCCCCCTCGCCAGAAATCAAAAGATCTACATCTTTCATTTCCAACCTTTTAAAGGCTTGTATTAATAGATCAAATCCTTTTTGGTGATCTAACCTGCCTACGCTAAGAATGAATTTACGAGGGTAAACTCTTTCTGTACAGGCGGCGCTAAACTGGCTGACCGGATTATTTATTACTTCAAAATTGCTTAGTGCACTAAACGATTTGTTCTTTCTAAAGCCATCAACCATTCCTTTTGAAGGAACAACGATCGCTTTGGATTTACTATAAACCCTTGCCGACAACCATCTTAAGAAATGATTAAGTTGATTTACGGTATAGTCTGGGGTAATGCGTTCAGAAACCAAATAAGGAGTCCTTAAAATATTACAGGTAAGTCCCATCCATATATTGGCAGAGGTCATAAAAGATACCACGCAACTTGGTTTTTCTTTTATAAGGATAAACAGCAGCTTAAAAAGAGTAACTCCACCATACCAAAGCCTAAAAAAAAATGACTGGTTTCGGATATTGGTCACAAGAGAAATGATTTTTATTCCCTTCTCTAAGTGATAAGCAGGTTTAGCCTCATTCAGGCAAATCATTGTAACATCAAAGCCTTTCTTATAAAAGTAATTGCCAAGGTTCGAAATTACACGCTCCGCTCCGCCTCCAAAAAGGCTGTTAATGGCAAAAATCAGTTTATATTTTCTTACCATAGCGAGGTAATTGTTTGGAATGCATTATTGAAATTGAAATACCGTATATCAAACAGGAAATATTGTTTAAAATAAATTTTCAACAGCTCTCTTTTTTGAAGCGAAGAGTATTTGAAATTCTTGATTGTGAGGTTAAAATCGCTTATCATTCTTGATTTTCGGATCTTCGGATCTATCATACTCCATATCCCGCCGGTATGGTGCCTGTAGCATGCCATCACTTCAGGTAACACATAAATCTTTTTACCTGTATTTGCAAGCGCATATAGTTTCAAAAGCGTATCTGTACCATAAGTTTCGAAATACCAGCTTTGTTCTGCTACGCCCGTTACCTGTTTAATATTTCTCATCATCAAAGAGCAGATTCTTGTCTCTTCTCTTTTTCCCAGCAAAACGTCTTTGTAGTCAAATTCCAAACTTACCGGCAAATCTTTAACATAAACAAGCTTGTCAAAATCATCAATCACTTCACTATGGTGACAGCAAATCACATAATCATCATGAGCTTCCAGAAAATCTACCTGTTTCTGTAGTTTAGAGGCATCTGTCCAAAAATCGTCTCCATCGCACATCGCTATGTACTTTCCTTTTGCGCGTCTTACCACGTCAGTTTGGTTTCTTATCGCTCCTATATTGGGGTTATGGCTAATCAGTTTGATCAAATCTGGATACCTTGCACAATAGCTTTCAATGATTGCTTTTGTGTTATCTGAAGATTTATCTTCACCAACCAGGATTTCAAATTTAAAATTGGTTTCCTGCATCAAGAAACCATCTAAAGCCTGAGCAATATACTTTTCGTGGTTATACGTGATGCAACATACTGATACCATTAATTCATGTGTAGGCATAGCTATATTATTTTTTATTATAAGGATTAGACAGCTCCATTTTGTAAGCCGGCGAATACAGGCTTCAGGTTATTTATAGGAATCACATGATTCAATCTTTCGATCTCAGCCGGACGATCATAATTTTGTACCCTTAAAATTATCCTTGTAATCAGGTCCAGGTCACTGGATGTTAAAGTATGATACAGTGGTAAACAAAGAATCCTTCTTGACACTGAATCGCATACGGGCATATGAGGTGAGGTAACAAAAGGCAAAGTAGAAAGAGATGGGTAAAAGTATCTTCTGCAATACACCTTTTCATTCTCCAGCGCCTTTAAGCATCTCAGCATTAAATCTTCACTGTCAAACAATACAGGGAAATACGCATAATTGTAATCAAGGTTTTCATTCAGTTTTGGATACCTGGCCTCCAGATTAGCTAAAGCTTTCCAATAATAAAATGAAAGCAGCCTTCTTTTGTCTAAAATTTCATCAATCTCTTTCAGGTTGCATAAACCCATAGCAGCATGAAATTCACAGTTTTTTCCATTTATACCCAACTCAGAAAATTCATCAGGCCCATCGTGCCCAAAGTTTCTCATTAAGGCCATCTTTTTCAATAAGTCAGGACATTGAGTAAATACGGCTCCTCCCTCAATGGTATGAAACACCTTGGTTGCATGGAAGCTTGTTGTACTCACATCCCCATAAGCAAATACCGATTTGTTTTTATATTTTGTACCAAAGCAATGTGCAGCGTCATAAATCACCTTCAATGAATACCTGTCTGCAATTTCCTGTATGGCATCAATATCACATGGATTCCCATATACATGGGTAGCAAGAATGGCTGATGTTTGAGGCGTTATTGCAGCTTCAATTTTTTTAGGATCTATATTAAAAGTCTCCTCATCAATGTCTACAAATACAGGTTTGCAGCCTTCCCATACAATACTATTTGTAGTCGCAACAAAAGAAAAAGGTGTTGTAATAATTTCACCTGTCAGGCCAAGTGCTTTAATTGCAATTTGCAATGCAATTGTACCATTCGAAACAAACAGCAAGTGTTTAATTTCCAAATAGTTCTTGAGCTTCAATTCAAGTTCATTTACCAGTGGCCCGTTATTGGTAAGCCACTGACGTTCCCAAATGCTGTGAATGTACTCTTCAAATTCGTTAACTTTTGGAAGAAAAGGTTTGGTTACAGGTATCATCTCTTTAGGATTAATTGTTTAAAATCATGAATTGGTGCAAGTCTTAAAATTGAACTGCTGGCCAGATAAATCAGAGAGAAAAACAGGCCGTCTATTATAATTCTGGTAACATCTAATAATTGGAGTGTGCTGAAGCATAGCGTATCGGCCAGGTAGCATAATATTCCTGCAAAAACAGAGGTTGCAATCATTGGAATAATGTCAATGATCTGCTCTCCTATGGGGTAATTGATCAGTTTTCCGCTATAAATTGAGTTGATGTAATAACCTATAAAATTGAACATCAGCTGAAAATATAGTAAGCCATATATTCCAAAGGGGAACACGCACAAAATGCCAACTACACAAATTGATTTTTTAATAAATTCCAGTTTCAGTATCAGATCGCTCCTTCCCTTTACTTTTAATATGTTAAGGTTATAAGCATGCAAAGGATACATAATACCAGCAATGCATAAGATTTGAAAGTATGGTACTGCCGGCAACCATTTATCTGTAAACAGAAACCTAAATAAAGGCTCTCCTATTACGGCCAGCAAAATCAAAATAGGCGTATTCCAGAAAATAACCTGCTGCATTAATCTTTTATAAACCATTTTTAACCTCAAATCGTCATCGGCAATTGATGCGAACATTGGGTAGGTAACCTTATTTATTACTGCAGATATATTTGCAATAGGGAGCTGGCTAGCCGAATCTGCCCTCGAATAAAAGCCTAGTTGTACAACAGAATAATACTTACCAATGATTAATACATATATATTTCTATAAAGGATATCCAGTAATCCAGTCAGGGTCATTTTATAGCCAAAATAAAAGTGCCTCTTAAAGCATCGTTTACTGAACACAAAACTTGGTGTCCAGCCAGAATAAATCCAATGCATCACTGTGGATAAGAAAGACTGAAATAAACCCATCCAAACTAAACTCCATACACCGTAACCCTGAAGCGCCAAAAAAACACCTAATAGTCCACCAATCAATACTGCAGGTATCTGAATTTTCATTTGAATTTTAAAATTCATCTCCTTTGTTAACCTTGCATTCTGCACTCCATAAAAGGCATTTATGATAAAGTCTAGGGCATACACCCTAAGAATCAGTGTCAGCACATCCTGATGATAAAATGAAGTAATCAGCGGTGCAAGCAGGTAAATAATGGCATACAGTACAATACTTCCGCCCAGGTTAAAAAAGAAAACCGTTGAGTAGTCTTCCTGTCCCAGATCTGACGATCGTATTAACGACGATGCCAGACCGCTTTCTAACAAAGAATTACCTATGGCAATAAATACTGTTAGCATTGCGATAAGGCCAAATTCTGCAGGCAATAAAATCCTTGCCAGTATCATGGTAATGCAGAAGCCAATTAGCTGCACACTAAACTGCTGTGTAAAATTCCAGATTAACCCTGAAATTGTTTTTTTCTGTAAAGACATGATAAAGGGTTTATTTCTGAAAGGAACCTGAATACCTGGGTTTATGGAACCTATAGTTCCTTAAAAAATGAAGTATTGGTTTTTCCAAAAACCGGGTTACCAGCCATGCTATGGTTATCATAGAAATGATGCCTATAAAAATTACCAGAAACTCGTTAGAAATATATCGTCCTATTTTTCTCATCAGCACAAAACCTATGTTTTGATGCAGCAGATATAACGGATAGGAAATATAGCCCAGGAACACAAAAGGCTTCCATGTTAGCAGCGTAAGCTTGTTATAAACAAATAAGTAGAACAAGCAAAATATGGCAGAGAACACTCCGAAACAAATCAGCGTTGGGTTTTCTATTACACCAGCTAAAAAACACACGCCAATCAAAATGTGTTCGCGCCAGTCCCCTCCATCAAATTTTATCTTGTAAAAAAGAATCCCCGCAAGAAAAAACATCCCATACTGTAAGTTCAGCAAATAAGCGCCAAAAGGTAGCGTAAACAGACTATTGCTTAACATCAGCGTTAGCCATATCACTGCAATTGTCCTCATTTTTCTCAGCAGCCTGAGTTGGAACAAGGCACCCATAAAAGCGTAAAAAAACAGTTCCGGTACCAGCGACCAGTAAGCACCGTCAACATTTTTTATCCCGAAAACCCCCTGTATCATACTCATGTTCATCAAAAGAACCGGGATACTGTTTGTTTCCATTTTAGGATCCTGAGAAAGGTTTACAATTAAAAATGTTATAAAAACACAAATCCAGTAAGTTGGATAAAGCCTCGAAAATCTTTTATAAGCAAAATCTTCTAATGAGGTTTTCCCTTGAAGAGACATAAAGATTACAAAGCCACTGATCATAAAAAACAGTTCTACTCCGTAACGACCAATCTCCCAATCGAATTTTGAAGGATAATTATGGCCAAAATTCATTCTGAACTTAGATGTATAATGGAATATAACTACGTTAAGAGCGGCAATTCCTCTTAAAACATCCAGTTCTTTTAAGCGTACCATAATTCTGGGGTTTGTCTTAATTAATTAATTCAAGACTATTAATAGCAACCTTAGTGGTTAAAACACAACTCAGGCTATCTATTACTACTACTACTGTTCTTTCCTGAATTTTTATAACCCTGCCTTCTTTAAGGTTCATCAATCCCTCTTTAATTTTTACCCTGTCACCAATTTCCAAATATTGAAAAGCCATAACTTCAGTATCAGGGAATATTTCAAGACAACGTTTTATATCCTCTATAACACTTTCTCTAACCTGTGCCGGCTTTCCCATGTAATACACAAAGTTCATTACCCCTAAAGTAACCCTCACTTTAAGTTCCTCTCTTGGGTCTATGTATACAAAAACATAAGAATTAAACAGCGGAAGCTCTACTTCTTTTATCCTATCCGCCCATTTATTCTTTACCTTTCTTACCGGGCAGTAACTGGTAATACCTTGCAGTTTAAGCAACTCATCAACCTTCTTTTCCCATCTAGGGCGAGTGTAGATTACATACCACCTGCGTGGCATATTGGTTCTGATGGTGGACAGATTTTCCATAATTTTGATTTGAGATTATTAATTAGATTGTGGCCGGATACAGCTTCGCTACCTCACTTACATGATTAATTGCAGTTTTAGAGAAAAATCCTGTTGCACACCGTCCATTTCTTGAATATATCGGTCCCTTTTACCGATCTGTCACTACCCCCAACTCACCTAAACTTAATGTATCAGCTAATCCCTATATTAGCCTATCCCGGATAAGCATAGCCACCATAGCGGTAGGCATTCTTATTCTCTTTTTTAGCATCATTAAATACGATCATCGGATTTATTAATCTTCTGTTCTCACAGATCTCTTCAAATATTGCCAGATCTGCTTTGTTTGTATAATTGTACCGAACCAGATAAATACTCGAATCAGCATACTCTGCAAGCGTAAATGCATCAGCTACGTGCCCAATCGGAGAAGTATCCACGATAACATAATCAAACCGTTTTTTAAGCTCATGAAACAAAATTTTCAGTTTATGGCTCATTAGAATTTCTGCCGGGCTCTCAGATATCTCCCCGCAACCAATCACATATAAGTTATCCGATTGAGGGGCTTTTATCAAAATGTCATCAATAACCATGGTTTCCGATTTTAAATAATCAGATAAGCCCAATTTCGTTTTTATGTTCATGTTATTCAGCAAATCGGGCTTGCGCAAATCAAACTCCAGTATCGCAACCTTTTTTTCAACCAGCGACAAGGTAATGCCCAGGTTGATGCTAAAAAAAGTCTTACCCTCGCCTTTTGTGGTAGAAGTTACCAACAGAACTTTGTTGCTCTTATTCGTATTCATGAATTGCAGATTCGACCTGATGTACCTGAATAGTTCAGATATAGTGGTGCTTTTATCTTTATGAACTACAATAGACTCTCCTATTGCTTTATGACTAAGTTCTCCCAGAATCTTTCCATTTATAGCGATGTATTCTACATCATAAATATCTTTCACCTTATTGTTCATTTTATCTTTAACATAGATTACAGAAAATGGAACAAATAAGCCGGCTATCATCCCCAGCATGTAAATCATTTGTACTTTTGGTTTTGCAGGAGTAGGATTGTATGCAGGTGTATCTATGATTTGAGAAGTTGGAATAGTGGCAGACAGGGAAAGTTCTGTTTCTTCTCTCTTTTGAAGCAGATATTGATAAAGCGTTGTCTTAACACTCTGTTCCCTGCTTCTTTCCAACAGCCCCCGTTCTATAACCGGAACACTATTTAATTTAGCCGCAAACTGCGATGATTTGCTGTTTAATTTATTTTTCTCTAAAGTTAACCCTCTTCTTATCATACTAAGGTTCTCTAGCAAGCTGCCTTTTAAGCTGGTTAGTTGCTCAGTAAGATTGATCACCAAGGGATTGCTAACGCTACTATTGCGTAACAGCTTTTGTCTTTCAATCTGCAGATTATTATATTTTTCTGTCAGATTTAGCAAGGTTGGATCCTTTAAACCCAATGTGCTGGGTACCAATTCAAACTCACTATCTGCATTTTTCAGATAAGAAATTATAGATTGAATAAGACTCAACTGTACTTCGCTTGTCGACAGCTGATCATTATAATTACCCGACGACTGTAAGTTCATCTGTGCATCTGCACTCAATTCAGTAATCCTATTGTTTCTTTTGTAGTTTTCTACGTCTTGTTCAACTCCCGATAAATTACTGGTCAGCATTTTTAATTTACCATCAATAAACTTGATGGTATTTAAAGCCATTAAATTTTTATTGCTTACGTTCTCCAGGTTATACCTATAGATCAGCGTATTCAACATATCAACCCCGCGTTGAGGTATAGCATCCAAAACACTAAGAACAATTGTGTTAGCATCTTTAATTACTGGCAAAATAACCAGGCCACTGGAACTGTACGCCTGCGCTAACTGATAAAGATCTACAAAGCCAAAATGTATAGTTTTACCTGAAACCTCAAAGCCTTCCCCCTTTTGAACGACAATAGTGAATTGTGGGCGTGTTATTTTATTACCGAATCTGTAAATGGTTTCCTTGTCTTTTTCCCCTAAAACAAACTGGTCATTATTTATAGCTCTTAAAGTAAGCTTTAAGGCACGTGCTTTATCGGTAAGCTTATCTACCACAACTTCCATTGGCAGGTTTTTACCATACAATTCCTGTGTTTTTAAAGGAAGATTATAATGATACCTCACATTCATTTTAAGATCAGATAACACCTTATAAATCAAATCTCTTGATCGCATCACCTCCATTTCATCATCAACAGTTTTAGAGGTCTTAAACATATTCAAATCACTGAAAGCGGTTCCTTTTAACAGACCATCCCCTTTCGAGTCGTCCTGAACAAGCAGTGAGCTGGTGACCTTATATTTAGGTACCTGAGTTTGAAGATAAAACCACGCCCCACCTAAGCCCAGCAGTAGTGCAAGTCCAAAGAAATACCAATACTTAGCATATTTCATAATCTGAGCCTTTACGTCGGGGCTGTTCGTCGGATTTTGTTTGTTGTAAGCCATCACAATAAGTTTAAAAGATTAACACTGCCTTACTTATTCAAAAAAGTTGTCGCCAATACCGCCACAGCAGAGATTGCTGCAACAATTAGTGGCATTAATCGGTTGTTACTACTTACTTCAACTGATTTTGCTTTATCAGGCTCCACATAGATTACATCATTTTGCTTTAAATAGAAGTACGGAGAATTAAGCACGTCTTTGCTATTCAGGTTTACCCGCTCCATCCTTCTCTGTCCATCCAATTCTCTTATCAGTAAAACATTTTCTCTTTTGCCGTAAGGTGTCATATCGCCCGCTAACCCAAGTGCTTCGAGCAGATTTATTTTCTCACTGGTTACTGTAAAAGTTGAGGGGTGGTTAACCTCTCCGATTACGGTCACTCTAAAATTCATAAACTTGATATTTACAATGGCATTCTTCACATACTTATTAAGTTCAGATTCCATTAATGCCTGTGCCTGCCCTACAGTTAAACCTTGTAATTTGACTTGACCCAAAACAGGGAACTTCACAAATCCTTGTTTATTCACCCTGTAACCTTCTCTTTCGTATATTCCACCTACTGTTGGATTACTTGGAACAGAAGCAAATAAAATATTAGATTCGGGGCTGGTACTATTAACTGTAATACCCAGCACGTCATTTTGAAGTATGGTGGGCTCTCCGGCATCTAAAACCTGTGAACTACTTTCGCTGGCTCCTTTAAGATCACTGAAATAAACTAAATTTCTTTGTCTGGAACAGCTACTTAACATAATTAACATTAAGTAACAGAAGAGGTGTTTTAGATTCATAAAATATAATTTAAATTAAACACAATAAATGTTTGATTAAATACTATGATATGAATTTACACACTTATTATAATCCGTGAACCATACTTTAACTAGTTGTAAACCATTTTGTAAAAAGTTCACAGTTTATTGCACATACCTGTGAAATATCTTTCACAATAAGTAGTTATAAGTTTCTCACAACCTGTGTGATTACTCAGTCCTACTTTTTAGAAAAGTAAAACATTCTGCTCACTATAATTGTTATCAAGAGGCGAATAGGGAGCAAATCCATGAAAACGATCATCATTGCCACTGATTTCTCTGCATCTGCATTAAATGCAGCACGGTATGCAGCATCGTTAAGTAAACAGCTTCATGCTAAACAAATCTTGTTATATCACTCCTATGAATTACCTGTTGCTACCGAGATTCCATTTCCTGAGAATAGAGATGCACACATTTTACATGAGAAAAGCATCACATCTCTTAATAATGTAAAAACGGCAATTTCGGATCTGTGTGCACAAGATACCGCTATCGAAATCTTTACCGACGACAGTCCCATAATAATGGGCTTAGAACAGCTTTCAAAGCAATACCCAGATCCTTTTGTAGTTATCGGCATTACAGGGAAAAGCAGAGGACTTACCGCCTTAATAGGTAGTAACACAATAAGCATTGTTAAAAGCGTATCAATGCCCATTCTTGTTATTCCTAATGAGTCGAGTTACACAACTATAAAAAACATGGTGTTAAGCTGTGATTTGAAAGAAGTAAACGAAACCAGCCCGGTAAATACCATAAAGTCATTTATGCATGCTTTAAACACCAGGCTTCTCCTGCTAAACGTTGATCATAATGAATCAGCTCATTTTAATCCTGATCGCATTATAGAACAATATAACCTTCACAAGTTATGGGATAATGAAACGCCGGAATACCACTATACAGATAATCCGGACGTTGCATTAGGAATCATGGAGTTTGCAAAACAGCATGCCTCAGGTATAGTCATAATAGTTGCAAAAACGTATGGCTTCTTTGAGGGGCTATTTCATAAAAGCATGACAAGAAAACTTGCTTTGAATACGCAATTACCCTTATTAATATTAAAGGAAGTCCACCAAAAAGTCCATCAATAATCTACATGATAATCTTTTTGAAAAGACTTACCGCTCCAGGCGCTCTTTGCAGTCCAGTCTGCAGGTGCTTGTGTCCAGAACAAATTAGTTTCAGGTAAGCCCAATGGCAAAAATGAAAGCGTAGCCATATAAAGGCTACCTGTGGATGTATAGTAATCAGCAATATCTGGTTGATGTCCACAAAAACCCAGAGTTAGCCAGTTATTCTTATCAAAAGTTCCTGGTATACTATACATATTCTGTTTAACTTTTGTTAATGCACACCGAACTTGTGCTGGCAAAATAGATTCAGGAAGCTTTTCCATTAGGGCAATCTGACTTAAGGCCTGAAAAGCACCGGTCCTATAAGTAATGGAACGGCCAATTGGAGGGTAAGTACCTTCCGGAGAAATCATTCTTTCCTGGCCTACTGCATAACGTTGCATTCTGATTAATGCAAGCTCATAGCTTTTCTCTTCTGCTAGCTTATGATCAACTAAAAGCCGAAGCGTATCAACCATCATTGGATGTATTACAAAGGAATTGTAATAATCAAATGCCAGATTAGGTCCATCGCCATACCATCCATCGCCTTTGTACCAGTCATTCAGGCTATCAACTCCATTTGTTATCCGGACATGGTTATATTCCTCTCCAATAGAAAGCAAAAATGCTTCCGTAATAGCGCCAAACAATAACCAGTTACTGTTAAATGGCTTTCTGTTCCTCAGTGATTTAAATGAGGATACGATCCGTTGCTTAGTTAATGAATCAAGAGGCTCCCATAAAGCCTTTGGTGCCCTTAAAAATGCCTGCGCCAGGTAAGCAGAATCCACAATAGGCTGATAGTCCTTTGAGAAATTTAAAAGATCGGGGCTTGATGGATCAAAGCATTTGTTTAAACCAGTAATAGCGTCTGCTCTCAGTTTTTTTCTCAATACAGCTTCCCTGGTATTGTCATCTGGCAGCGCAATCCACGGGGCAATCCCCGCATAAGTTCGACCTACCGCTTCAAGGTAGGTAACACTTAACGATCTGGAATCAAAAGTCGGCGACTTCTCAAGCGGCATATTTTTCTTCAATGTTCCGCTGGCCAGATTGGAAACCACCGGGCTGGCAATTTTATATAAAAGCTCGCACCAGTATTCCCGGTCATTCCTATATGGGCCTAAGCGATTAGCTTTGTATTCAGCAGCCAAAAGTTGTGTTGAACTCACTACGCCGGCTGCCGTTGCAAATGACATCGCTTCTATAAATTTTCTTCTTCTCATATTTTGGCTTTATCATAATTATTTTCACCACTGCGCTCCTTTTTCTTTGTTTCCAAAACAATCACAAAGGGTTTACTCTGGCTAGCGGGGTTGGCATAAACAAAGTATTCATTGGTGTGCACTTCTTCTACTTTTAAAACCTGGTTCTGGTCGGCAAGCAGATAAGATTTGGCAATCGCAGTTTTAGCAGGTAATTTAACACGATAAGCGCCTGATACCGGAATGTTAAAGACCACCATATATATCTTATCAATACCTGTTTTTTTTGTTGAATAGCCCCAGTCTTGCTTCTCTAAACCACTATATCCACAATTATATATTGCCTCATTGTTAACTTTCATCCAGTCGCCTATCTCCAAAGCAAGCCTTTTCTCCTGGTCACGGATAGAACCGTCTCCTTTGGGGCCAAAATTCAGCACAAAATTCCCACCCAGTGAAACAGCTTTTGCTGTCATCTCTATTAACTCAGTTGAAGTTTTAATATGTCCCTTCCATGCTTTATTGTACCCCCATTGATTTTCTGGAATCGTCATTACGCAATCCCAGTCGTTTCCATGTACATCAGCAATCGTATTTGGTAGTTTACGCTCCCATCCTTGTTCATAATCTCCCATAAGTACGTTGTTCGAATCAAAATGGCGTTTTCCATATTCATCAGCTCTAAAACGACTGCCAATAATCAAACCAGGGCGAAGTTTTCGCATTTCGGCTTCCAGTTCATCAGCAAACTTCGCCTGCTTTATCCATGATTTATCCCAGGTGCCATCAAACCATAGTCCTTTAGCTTTTGGATACATAGTCAATAATTCTATTAGCTGATTACGTGTAAATTTTTTGAATCCCTCAAAGGCGATACTATCCGCCCTGGTTTTGATATCATAACGCCATCCCGGATGATTCCAGTCCATAATAGAGAAATATAAGATCACATCTATCCCTGCCTTATCATAAGCATCAACCAACGGTTTCATGATGTCTTTTTTCCATGGAGAATTGGCTACTGTATACGATGTGTATTTACTAGGCCATAAACAGAAACCATCATGGTGTTTGGTGGTAATGGTTACATATCTGGCTCCCATATCCTTTGCAATCGCAGCCCACTGATCAGCATTGAAATTAACGGGATTAAACTTATAAATTAGCGAATCATAAGCCGGTTTGGGCATTTCATTCCAGGACCGGATCCACTCAGCGGCACCATTATATTGTTTACCATTCCATTCTCCACCCGGAATAGCATACAAACCCCAGTGAATAAACTGCCCAAGTCCATTACCTCTCCATTTTTGCATGATGGCATCGGTACGTTTACCCTCACGGTGTGAGCCATGTTTTAGTTTTATCTTTTCAGCATTCTGAGCGTAAACAGTGCCAGTAGTGCCTGCTATTAAAAGGAATAATAAATGTAGAATGATGAAGCTTTTAATTGGTTTTCTAACCATGATTCAGGGAATAATAGGTGTCTTTTCTTTTAATTAAATGGGTTAGTTTTATTTCCAGTTAGGATTCTGTACCAGATTTTTATTAAGGATCAGATCCTCGGTAGGAATTGGAAACAAATAGCCTTTCGTTTCGTCAAATTTGCGACCGGCCGGAATTGTTTTAAAATAAGGCAATATATATCCCTCGGCGCTTAAATAAATATCCTTGTTAACCACTACTGTAGGGAATTGCGACTGAACAAATTTAATTCCCTCAACAGGAACATTTATCAATTTACCTGCCTTCCATCTCATCAGATCGTCCCAACGGGTATTTTCAAAAGCCATCTCTACACGTCTTTCTCTACGAATTTCTCTTAATAAAGGAGGAATTGAAGCGCCAACATAAGTTTGATAGATCCCATCCAAACGTGAATCTGCAGGCTCATTGCCTATTGTTAAATGCGGCATTCCTACACGGTCCCGCAATTTGTTAATTGTCTGATCAATAACAAGCTGATTCACTTCACCTAATTCATACTTTGCTTCAGCATAGTTTAACAATACTTCTGCAAAGCGAAATACGGGGGCAGCCTGCTGTCCATTGGTAACTCTTTCCCAATCCACAGGATTATTATAGAACCATTTGGCCAAACGATAACCAGTTGGACATTTATTGCCATTCATTCCCGGCAAGTTTGGCAATGGTGCATTATTTGCACCCTGTATGGTGGTATTAGCCAGATTGTAAGTTCCAAAATTGGCAATAGTTTGGGTTAAGCGCGGATCACGGTTTTCCATTTCAGTTTGGATCGATCCCTTTCCTTTGAACAACGGACTTGTCGAAATGGTTAAACCGTCAGCGCATAAATACTCGTCTACCAGGCTACGGGTAGCTCCAAACTGATGCCTTAAATTTTGTGCAAAATAACGGCTAAATGCGGCGCCGTAAGTCACTGCTGCAGAATACTCCCTCCACATAATCACCTCAGGATTGGATTTGTAAGATTCCGTAGCAAACAAGCTATTGTATACGGTATTGTAATCTCCCTGTACTAAACTGTATTTGTTAAGCAAGGCTTCAGAAGCTTCAGCAGAATATCTCAGAAACGTATTCGCATCCAAGCCCAGCTCTGTATGGTACTTTCTGTAGGTACCTTCAAATAATCCAATTCTGGATTTTAAGAACAGTGCCATATCCTTATTTAAACGATTTGTTTCTTCAGTACCTTTGGCCGGCAGGTAGTCTATGGCCATGTTAAGAATAACCATTACAGAATCCATTACCTCAGCCCTTGGGGTTCTTGCGCCAAACAGCTCCGGTGAATTTATATTTAACGAATGTTGTAACCACGAAACATCACCGAATAGCTTCACCTTATTGAAATAGTCCCATGCTTTAAAAAAATAGATCTCTCCTAAATATTTGTTCGCTATATTATCCGGAAGACTGGCACGTTTATAATTATCTATAAAGAAGTTCAGCTGTCTCACACCTTCAAAATTCCATCCACCGGAACCGCTTCCACCAGAAAGATAGGCAATGTATTCATCGGTACCTACTTTAGAATAGGTAAGCGGTGCGGCATTATCCGTAATTACATCCCCATAAACCAAGGTATTCACATTTACACCATATGGCTGAACCGTACCATCGGCAAAATCGGTTCCAAATCCTACAATGTATTTTGGGTAAAGGCTGTTTGCATACAGCTTTAAGTCGTTCTCGGTTTTCCAGTAATTTTCATCAGTGATCTGATCCAAAGGATAGCGGTCTAACAGATTCTTTTTGCATCCAAAGAGCAGCAAGCAGGATATTACACCCAGTGTATATATTTTGATATTGTTTTTCATGTTTGTTTAATTTGAGTACTAATTATTTAACCTAAAATGTTGCCTGTAAGCCAAATGCATATGATCTGATAATTGGATAGTTCATCCCAACCAATTCAGGATCAAAAGTTTTCGGAACACTCTTAAATTCAAATAAATTATAGGCAGAAGCAGAAAGTCTTACCCTTTGCAATTTAATTTTATTGGTAAAGCCCTTAGGAAGTGTATACCCTAATGCTAAATTTTTCATGCGCAGGTAAGCACCATTTTCGAGATACCTTGTTTGTACCTGTCTGTTCCTGCTCGCATTTTTATAGGCAGGGTAAAATGCGTCTGTACGCTCCGGAGTCCAGGAGTTATTGTAAGTTTCCCATGTACCTGTTGTACCAGCTCCCCAGTAAAGATTGTTTCCAATCCACAGGTCTCTCTTTCCTACACCCTGTACAAATATATCCAGGTCTACATTCCTGTAGCTAAAATTGGAGTTAAAGCCAAACTGATATCTTGGGGTACTATTCCCTATGATCTTCCTGTCTCCGGAATTCCCAACAGTATTATTTCCAAAATTAATCTCGTTATTACCATCAATATCTTTATATCTCACATCACCTGGAAACCAAAGGCCGGATGAAATTAGCTTTTGAGTGGGCGAATTCGCAATTTCTTCTTTAGTCTGAAAAATCCCGAAGGTTTCATAACCCCAAATCTCACCCATTTTCTGGTCTTCATATAAATACTGATCGCTTAACAGCTTGTTCGGATTATTATCAAACTTTACTACTTCCGACTGGCTATCTCCAAGCGTAAGGGCCAAATCATAATTTAATCCAAAACCTGTTGAATTTCTGTATTTCATTGTTAACTCCCAGCCTTTTGTGTCAATGGTTGCCGAATTTCTGGTTGGCGATGAAGCACCCAGAACGGAAGGATATTTTAAGCCATCAATTAAAATGTCAGAAGTCCTTCTTCTGTACCAATCAAAATTGACTTCAAAGTTTTTAAATGCTGTCAAATCAAATCCAAAATCAATTGTAGTTGCTGTTTCCCAGGTTAAATCCGGATCAACCAGGCCCGGAGGTGTAACCCCCACAGGTCTTACACCATTTAATAGGTATTGAAGCTGACTATTCGTTCCATAGTTTAAGATGTATATGTAATTGGCTACGTTCTGATTACCCAAACTACCATATGAAGCTCTTAACTTAAAATCATTGATATATGGTTTTATGCCTTTCGCAAAAGATTCCTCGCTTACGCGCCATCCTGCAGAAAATGAAGGAAAAAACTTATAACGTATGTCAGAAGGGAACTTAGAAGTACCATCATAGCGACCATTTGATTCAAATAAATATTTGCCATCATAGTTATATGTAAAACGATAAAACAGACCACGAACTGCCCATTCCTGTTCACTATCGCCTACTGTTCTTTCTCCTTGTGCCTGCCCAAGAACCGGAACATTTGAATTGATCATGTTTCTTTGGGCCGATACGCTTTGGTCGGTATACCATTCCTGGTTAAAACCCACTGTTCCATGAAAATTATGCTTATCCGCTATTGTCTTGGCATAATCGGTAAAGATATTTATGGTGTACTTATTAGAATTTAAATTATACCGGTAAACATAATCAGGATCAGTATGAACTGCAGTAAATGAACCTACTGTACTTTCCAGGCGCTCTAAACGTGGCAAAATTGTTTTTTGAATGTTGCTATTGCTTAGATAAGAAAAGTCTCCTTTTAAAGACCATTCCTTTGTAAGTGTAAAAGTTGGTGCAGCTGCTAATAAAATATTCGATTTAGTTTCCTTGTCAGACGAACCATACTCCATAAAAGACAATATATTATCTGTATATTTTTGTGGCAGATTTAAAGATGAGGGAACATGTATCGGCATATTGACATTTCGGTTAGGCTCCTGCGACATTGCTGTCCACCAGCCCCCTTTGCCCGATGGGCTAACCGGTTCTATATAAGTTGAACTGTTATAGGCTGTTCTGAAATCCATTTTAAACCACTGGTTTACTTTTGAACTTACATTTAACAAGGCGTTATAACGTTTAAAATTATCTGTATTAATCTTGTATAATCCGTCCTGATCCTGATAACCGATAGAGCCATAAAATGATGTTCTATCGTTTCCACCCGACAATGACAAGTTATGCTTTTGCATAGGCGAAGACTTTAACAAGGCTTCCTTGTATGGATTTACATTGCCTCTCCATAGAATATTGGTTTTATTTACGTCGGCATCTGCAAAATAATAAGGTTCATTATTTATAGGGTCATCCATATACTCCTTAATCTTCTGCAGTTTCAATATTTCATTTGAACCGGCCGAAATACCTTCCAGCTCCGAAGCTTTAATACTTGCCTCCTGAATGGTATAAGCATCCAATATGTCCGGAACAGCTGTAGGTGAGCTCCATTGAAAGGAGTTAGAATAATTCACTTTTGTTTGTCCGCTTTTGCCAGATTTGGTTTTTATCAAAAGTACACCAAATGCTCCTCTGGCTCCATAAATAGCGGCAGAGGCTGCATCCTTTAACAAGGTAACAGACTCTATATCTTCCGGATTTAATTGGTTAGGATCCATCTCAATCCCATCCACCAGTGTAAAAGGCTGCCCAGATGAAAACTTAATCTTATTGCCATCATTCTTATCCTTATAAAAGGAAGTAGCTCCCCTGATATTGTAAGATGCAGAAGCATTAGGACTGCCATTAGAAATACTAACATTAAAATTAGGCATCACTCCTTGCAGCGCCTGACCAAGGTTTGCCGTTGGCCTGTTTTCAAGCATCTTTGAATCGATCTGACTAACTGCACCTGTTAAATTTGCCTTCTTCTGTACGCCATATCCCACTACCACTACTTCATTAAGTTTATTGTTCTCCTCCTGCAGGGCAACTTTTAAACTTGTATGCTCATTTTCAATAACAATACGTTTAGTGGTAAAACCAATGGCAGTAAATACCAATACGTCATTAACATTAGCTGTAATCTGGAAATTCCCGTTTACATCACTTGCGGTGGTGGTATTAGATTTTTCTACCTTAATGTTCACACCTGGTACCGGAAGGTTACTGGCGTCAACAACCTGGCCTTTTATTAAAGCTTTCTGCTGGCTCTTTTTAAAAGGAATTGTCTTTGGTAATGACAATTTAAGCGGGTCAGTCTTTCTTTCCGCGTGTGCGTCTAAAACTATGCTATTACTGAAAGTCAGCCAACAGATAAGTCCAGTCGCATAGAAGCGTAGATTTTTTGGTTTCATGAATTCATTGTTTAGGTTTAAAGATTAGTTTGATGTTTTGGTTATAGTGGTTCATTCTGCAAACGTTTTCATATCACCTCCCTCAGTAGATAATGTTTGCATTTAATGGAATCAAAACTGGCTGTTAATTCTTTCAAAAAAGATGAAAATTCTAAATCATATGGTAGAAAATTCAAAACTAAAGGAGTATTTTCACACCTTTAATTGATTATGAAGGCATTTTGTCTCTTCTTCCTTCTACTTTTACCATTTCATAACTATGCCCAAAAGGGAGCTGCCTTCAGCAATCTTAGCATGGAAAATGGTTTGTCTCAAAATTCCGTTATAAGTATCGCTCAGGACCAAAAACATTTTCTATGGTTTGGTACCAGACGAGGGTTGAACAGATACGACGGTTTTCAGTTTAGGATTTATACCAACAATCCAAAAGACAGTAAAAGCATACCTCATAATGTAATCGATTGCCTGTTGGCCGACTCCTTTGGTCAGTTGTGGATCGGTACAATTAATGGGCTAAGCCGATACGATAATAAGAACGACAACTTTATCAAAGTCAAAATTCTAAACGACACCATAAATTGCATCTATGAGGATCCTCAGAAAAATCTGTGGGTAGGTACTTACAACGGGCTTGGTTTACTAGACAGGAAAAGCGGCAAATTCAAAATATTCCGTTTTAATAAACTTGATAAAAACCAACGGATAAATAACATATATAGTCTGTTTAAAGATCATGAGCAGAACCTGTGGGTTGGAACAGGCTATGGATTAATACGAATGACCATAAATAACGGCCAGTCCAGGGCAGTCCTCTTCAAAAATTCAGCTCACTCCTCTACCAGCATCAGTGCTAACTATATCACCAGTATCACCAGCGATAAAGCCAACAACATCTGGATTGGTACCGACAAGGGTTTAAACTTATACCAAACAAGGGGTACATTCGCGCACTACACCCATAACTCAAACAACATCAACACCCTTGTTCATAACGACATACGCGACATCATCTGCAATAAGGACGGAACACTATGGATAGGAACACAAGAAGGCTTAAGCATATTAAACCCCAAAACAAAAATATTCACCAATTACAAACACAATCCTGATCAGAATGGAGGTCTTACCCAGAATTCACTACACAGCATTTTTCAGGATGTTAGTAACACCGTCTGGATTGGAAGCTTTTACGGTGGGGTCGATGCCCTTTTCCCCTATTCTACTGGTTTTAAAACTTATAGAGCAAGTGGACTGATTTCCAGCCTGAGCAGCAACATCGTCAGCACAATTGTTGAAGATGACCGCCACAATCTCTGGATCGGAACAGAAGGCGGTGGGCTCAACCATTTTAATCGTAGCAATAATACCTACACTCATTATAAATCCATTCCCGGTAACAACAATACATTACCCTCTAATCTGGTTAAAACGGTCCTGCGGCAAAAGAACGGCAACCTGATTATTGGCATGCACGAAGGTCTCATTAGCATTTTTAATCCGGCAACTAAAACCTTTACCCGGCAAATAACCAATGTAAAAGATACCAGTAACAATCGGGGCAGTGCAGATATTATGACCATACTTGAAGATAGTAGTGGTATGATCTGGGTCGGCTCCAGAGACGGGCTCAATAATATAAGTAGTTCTAGTGATCACACATTAAAAAGCCCCATTGAGAAAAAACTACTTTCCAGATATGTCCAAACACTCTTTGAAGACGCCGACAAAAACATTTGGATAGGCACAACCAAAGGGTTGCATCTTTACTATCCAAAAACGGGAAAGCTAGCGTATTTCACAAAAAAAGAAGGAAATGCCGATAGTTTGCAGTCAGATTACATCAACTGTATCATACAAACCTCAAATGGAAAATTTTGTCTTGGGACCTATTTTGGCGGGGTTTCCTTATTTGATTCCCGAACAGGGAAATTTAAAACCTATACACAAAAAGATGGTTTGTGCAACAACAATGTACTTGGTATTATTGAAGATAAAGGAGGTAATTTATGGATCAGCACGGATAATGGACTGTCAATACTCAATCCGATAACCGGAAAATTCAAAAATTACACTAAAAGCGATGGCCTTGCAGGAAACGACTTTAATATGAGGTCCTTTTTTAAGGACCATAACAATGAATTCTTTTTTGGAGGTTATAATGGTCTTACTTCGTTCTTTCCCAACCAGATAGAGATCAATACTCATATCGATCCTATTGTATTTACAGAGTTAAAGCTTTTCAACCAACCTGTCGCTGTAAATGGCCCGGATCAATTGCTAAAAGAAAATATTAATACTACCAAAAACCTTAGGTTCAAACATAATCACAATAATTTTAGTCTGGGTTTTGCCCTGCTAAATTACATCAGACCAGACAAAAATAAATATACTTATAAGTTAGCAGGGTACGACAAAGACTGGATCAATTCAGACATTCCAAACGCCAGCTATGCTAATCTTCCATCCGGAGAATATACATTTGTAGTTAAAGGAGTTAACAACGACGGCACACCAGGCCAGACATCAGCAAGCATTAATATCACCATATTACCTCCTCTATGGGCTACCTGGTGGGCATATTTATGCTACCTGCTCCTATTTTCAGTCATACTCTTCCTTACCGTGAGGTATCTTTTTATACGTGCATTATTAAAACGATCAGAGGATGTGCAAAAGATGAAGTTAAACTTCTTCACCTATATCGCCCATGAGATTCGAACTCCGTTAACATTAATTCTTGCACCATTAGAAAACCTTGCTAAAACATCACAGGATAATCTGGAAATTCATCAACAGGTTATTCCAATAAAAAACAATGCCGACAGGCTAATGAGGCTTATAACGGAATTAATGGATTTTAGAAAGGCTGAAACCGGTCATCTGAAATTACACGTAACTAAGGGTAACATTGTCGCATATGCAAATGAGATGTTCCTCGCATTTCGGCACAATGCAATTACTCGTAACATTCAATACGATTTTCTCCATCAATATGACCAAACCATAGTATATTTTGATAAAGCACAGATGGAAAAAGTACTCTTCAACCTGCTTTCTAATGCATTTAAGTTTAGCAACAACGGCGGAAAGATTACATTATCTATAAATGAATATGACCAATTCGTAGAAATTAAAGTTGTAGACAATGGAAAGGGCATTCCGTATGAAAGCCAAAACAAACTTTTTAGTGATTACTTCCAGGTAGACGAGCAAGAATCTAACCATATTGGTTCTGGGATAGGTCTGGCCTTGTCCAAAAGCATCATTGAAGCTCATCATGGCAAAATAGAAATCCTAAGTAATCCAGCCACCACTCAAGAGCCTGGCTATACTTGCTTTATTGTTAAGCTTAAAAAAGGAAATTCGCACTTTAAGCCAAGCGAACTTAGTGAAGTTAAAAGTGCAGACTTCCCGTCCAAACTGTACGTACAACAATTTGTTGAAGAGGAAGCAGCTGAGCAAAATAAACACCCCAAAGCCCAGGAAACCATTCTGATCGTAGAAGATAATGCAGAGATTATGCAACTCATAGCCGGTGCTATTGGCAAACAATATCACACAACGGAATCTGTTGATGGGCTTAAGGGATGGGAAACAGCAATTGAATTGCTACCTGATCTGATCATCTGCGATGTAATGATGCCAATAATGGATGGATTAGCCTTATGCAGTAAGTTAAAAACAGATGAACGTACCAGCCATATTCCCGTAATTCTCCTTACTGCCAGGTCATCGCACATCCATCAGTTAAGCGGACTGGAAACCGGAGCCGATGCTTATATCACTAAGCCTTTCAGCATGGATCTGTTGCTGCTAAACGTGCGTAACTTATTGCAATCAAGAGCAACAATGCGCCAAAAATTTGTTCAGCAGGTAAACCTACAGCCTCAAGACATAACCATCAACTCTACAGACCATGCATTTATGACTAAAATCCTGGGTTATATTGAAAGTCATCTGTCTGATGAAAATTTTGGCGTACCCGAATTGGCCCAAAAAATCGGAATGAGTCAGCCCGTACTTTACAAGAAGATCCGGACAATGACAACCCTTTCTGTAAATGATTTTATCAAAACAATTCGATTGAAAAAAGCCGCTCAACTGTTAGCTGAGCATAGGTATACCATATCAGAAATTTCTTATCTGGTAGGTTTTAACGATCCAAAATATTTTAGCAGAGAATTTAGAAAACAATATGGTCATACGCCACGAGAATATATAAAGAACCTCTAATCCCAGTACTTAAATTTCAATTCCGTTAATGTCAGTGGTCAATATCTCACTCATATAATCAAAAAATGGGCGCATATTTTTAAAGGTTAGCGTTGCCTGCGCTAAAAAGCGCTCATTTAAAACCTCTTCATCAGAAAACCTTCTAATGAGCAAAAACTGCTTGTATCGTAATAAATCAATGTTTTCATGATCGGCCTTGAAACCCTTAGGCGCGGTTTTCAATTGCTCTCCTTTCAATGTTTCGAATGTTGAAATAAAGGAGCCACTCTGTATGATCTCTCTTAATGGCGTGGCATCAAAACCAATATGTTCCCTTATTTGTTTTAAATCCTGTGCCGATGGCCCCCAGAATCCGCCTGCAATAAAACTATTCCCCTTCTCTATATGAAAATAGTATCCTCCCCTGCGGTACTTTGTGGCGCGCCTGAAACTACCACTCCAGTGGGTTTTGAATGGGGTTTTATCTTTAGAAAACCGGGTATCCCTATAAATACGATACACGCTTTTTCGTCCGGAAGGAGTTTCTATTACATCGTCTACATTTAGGTCCTGTAACAAGCCGTCAGCAAAGACTTCTATAAGCGCTTGCTCTTTTAGAAATTCTTCTTTATGCTCGTTAAACCACTCTCTATTGTTGTTTTCTTTTAATTGATCTAAAAAATTTAAGCTGGAAGAATGTATCTGAGGTTTTGAATGAAGCTTTGCCATATGCAAAACTAAATAAAACGATCGCCAAAACGAATATCGGCTGAACACTTTTGCGCAAATACTACATACTTAAACTTAGAATAACGGCAAGGCAACTTAGAATCAGGATAATAAAAACAGCTTTAAATAAGATATAGGTACTCATGAGACGTAATTTAAATTCATATTATTTTATTACCCGAAATTAAATCTTCAGCTAAATACGTGCATAGTAAAAATCGACCGAATTTAAATAATTCTATTTTTGTTTTTTGGCTGTAATTGCCTTAAAGCCCGTTTCAAGTACCTCCTTTAGCAATTCTCTACTATAGCTATTTACGTATAGGCAGATATAAGGATAGTCTTTATAGTGCGGTGTCATGAAACAGCTTTCCGGATATTCCTCCAGGAATCTTTCTCTGCTTTCAAAATCCGTCCTTACAGCAAGCCATTCCCCATTCTCGTGCAGCCTGCAAAGCAAATTCTTTTTGATTTTTATTGAAGGGGTATCATAATGCGACAAGCTATCCGAAGCGTCAGGAAATTGCAGCGCAATTTGTCTTACAGGTTCAAAATCAACTGGATTGAAATTTATAGCCTTCATACCTATAAAGATAGGAGATCAATTACAAACACCAACTGATTGTATAAAAATTGTAAGTTTTCAATGTTTAAACCAGCGTAATTAGGTAATACATTAATTTTATGTCAGCAATGACAGAAAGGATATATTTCATCAGTGGCTTGGGGGCCGACAGGCGCGCATTTAAAAAGCTTGTTTTCCCACCTAATTTCGAACTGGTTTATCTGGATTGGATTCCTGCATTAAAAAATGAATCGCTCGAGGCATACGCGCTCCGATTGGCAGCTAAAATAGATGCCTCTTCTCCATTTTACTTAGTTGGCCTATCCTTTGGTGGCATGCTGGCTACTGAAATTTCTAAGCAATTGAAGCCGTCACATACTTTTCTCATTTCCAGTACACCCCTTTTTAAGGAATTACCATGGTACTATCGGATGGCAGGTAGTTTAAGCTTACAAAAAGCAATCCCTGTCAGCCTTTTAAAACGAGGGAACAACATTGGTTTGAAGTTCCTTGGCGCTAAAACACATGAAGAAATTAAACTACTGAAACAACTTGTGATAGATAGTGACCCTATTTTTATGAAATGGGCGTTAACTTGTATCTTAAACTGGCGGAATAAAGAAAGGCCAATAAATTTAACCCATATTCATGGAACGGCCGATAATATATTGCCATTCAGATATAACAAACCTGATATACGGATTGAAGGCGGTGGACATTTTATGGTTTATGCCAATGCAGATGTCATCTCTAAATTAATACTAAAACAAATTGCAGATTTATAAATATAATATGTTAAAAGAATCCCTAAAAATCCTCTTTACAAGAGATCTGAATAAAGTAAAGCTTGAAATTGAACAATATCAGAACGATAAAAACATTTGGCGAACTGAAAATGCGATAAGCAATTCTGCAGGTAATTTATGCTTGCACTTAGTGGGAAACCTGAATACTTTCATTGGTGCAGAACTTGGTAAAACCGGATATATCAGAAATAGAGAACTTGAGTTTTCACTAAAGGATGTTCCAAGAAATGAATTGATTAAACAAATTGAGGATACCATTAAAGTAGTTGCAGACTCCATCGACCAGTTAACCGAACAAGACCTGGAAAATGAATATCCGGAGGTAAAAGTTTTAGAGAATGACAGATCAGTAAAGTACATGTTGATTTACCTCAGCTCACATTTAGCTTATCACCTTGGTCAAATCAACTACCACAGACGCCTGTTAGATGTCTAGCTCAATTTAAGCTTTCTAATACTGAACAAATTGAATAAACATACCAATTTGAATAATGGTTAAATTAGTTCTAGTGCTTTTTAAGCATCAGGCATACCCTGAAAGGCCTTTAACGAGTAAGGAAATTTATCTTATTGTAAACAAGTATGAAAAAGTTAGAACTAAACAATTTAGGTGTTCAAGAAATGAACTCTGTTGAAATGACAAAAACTGATGGTGGCGGCATAGTATGGAGCTCTTTAGGTGCTTTATTAGGTAATGTTACTACTACTGTAAACGCTGTTCTTGGTGATACAACACAATTTTTATCTAAGCAACTAGCAACTGTTTTCAGTTTTATCCGTACTCTATAGGGGAGTTAGATTTGAAGGCCGGATGATTGAATGTACTCATTGAATTGTCCGGTCTTTTTTTTGCCCATAAATATCTAAATATTATTGCTGAACTGTAGAATTAAAGTAACTCATTTTAGTTATATTAGTAATGCAATACTTATGAGGACTTTATCTTTTCTGATCCTTCTGTTGGTCATTACCGGCTGCGACTTTAAAAATAAGTCTGCTGATACGCACACGATAGCCCCTATTGAAGGCAGCAAAAATCAATATATAACCACAAAGGAATATACAGGTGTAATCTTTGCTCCAGATACTTCGGCCAATGCCGATGAGGGCAGTGTCCAGTTTATGCCAACTGCTGAGGATATTGAAAACGCAGAGCGCATCTTCAAAATGTGCCTAAAAACAAGTAAAATCGATAAAGATGGTGTCATTGTAGATTCTACCAGAATCCAGGCACCGTCAGGGTATTTCAGACAATATCTTGGATACAAAAATAAAAACGGCGAAAAGGTTATTCTTTTAAACTGTTTTATTAAAAGTGCTGTGAGTAAAGATGAAACCTGGAAGAAAGAAATCATCGCATTTAAAGATGGTGGAAACAATTATTTCAGCGTACATATTAACCTTGCTACAAATGATTGCTTCAGCTTCTTTGTTAACGGAGGTGCCTGATTATACTGCCGTTACGTTTGCGAAGCCCTCACCCACTTTTGATCAATATATTCAATTAAAAAGAAGCTAAGCACAATAAAACCCAGTATGTACCTGCCAAGTTTAATCATAGCAAGTAAGCTTACGGTTAGTTGCGGATTAAACAGCGACAATAAAGTAAGCGAAAGTGCTACAATACCAAGAATAGCCATAAAAACAAGCGCATAAGTTTTAATACCAAATGGCTTAACTTTTTGGGCAAAAACTTTCCTGGTAACCATTGTTGCAAAACCATAAGGCAAACTGCTTACAGGTTCACTTTTCAGTGCAGTTGCCAATAATTCATCCAGCTTCTGATCCCTTTTGTCCTCTCTGTTCTCATTCGCTTCCATATCATTCATTTATTAAATAAATTTCCAGTTTTTCTTTCAATAATTTCTTTGCTCTGAACAAATAATTTTTGATGGTTCCTTCAGGCATTCCTGTGATCTCTTGTATTTCGAGGTAACTAAACTCCTCCAAATGAAACAAGGTAAGTACTGAGCGGTATTGCAAAGGCAGCTGTAACAACAAATGCTGCACATAAGCTGCAACATCCTTTTTAATCATAAGTCGCTCTGGTGTCTCCTCGCTAAAGTGGTAGTTATCTATTTCATCATTATCTGCCTCACTCTTATTTTGCAGTTCCTGTTTATATTTCCTCAGGTGGTTAATAGACGTCAGGTAAGCAATTCGGGCAATCCAGGTGCTTAGTTTAGATTGAAAGCCAAATTTATTCAGTCCCTGATATACCTTTATAAAAACCTCCTGACAAATATCAGTCGCATCCTCATCATTTTTTATTAGTCTGCTTGTTACATGAAATACAAGTTTCTCATACTGCTTAACCAGAGCTTCAAATGCTCTTGCATCACCTCGCAATATTTTGGCAACTAGTTCCTTTTCATTTAACATCGTATAGTAGACACCCGGATGCTGTGTAATGTTGCAGTTTCCACAAAAAAAATAATAATTTTAAAAAGATGTATTTTTCTGCAACCTTTTTATTGGCAGGCGTGTCTACTTGGGCAATAAATCACATTTAAAAACAGACATCATGGACCACATAGAAAGTATAACCATCTCAATATCATTATTCATTATTACAGCAATCGTTGTAATTGCCATTCTCAACTTCATTTTAAAGAATCGTCTAATCAACTCAGGGCTTACAAATCCCGAAATACTAAACTCACTGGGCCAATCATTTAACCATAAGGTTGCAGTACTTAAATGGGGTCTTATTCTTTTCTTTGGCGGAATAGGTTTAGTGGTTATCAATTACATTCCCGATGCCCAGGTTGATTCTCCCCTGCCTTATGGAATTGAAATGATCTTTATTGCCGCCGGTTTCCTTTCTTATTATTTCCTCGTTAAGAAATCTGAAAAAGACCAGGGCTAAAACAACCCAACCCTACTTCTTTAATTTACTGAACACAAAAAGGTCTTCAAGGGCAATGGTAGCGCTATGCGCTGTCCAAACCCTAAGGCGCTCCAAAAATCAAAACTCATGAAAAACCTCCAACTACGTTTATTTCTTATCATAGGCTTTTTCGCCATCATAACAAGTTATAATCAATCGGCTGCACAAACCAGAATACCCAACTTTTCTGTGAACGGAAAGGTTATGGATTCCGTCAGCAAAAAACCGGCCGGCTGGGCTACAATCAACATCATTAGTTCAACAAATGCAATTGTTAAAACAGGGATAAGCGACAGCACCGGTATATTTACACTAAGTCAAATACCGTCTGGAACATACAAACTTGAAATAGTGAGTATCGGCTATAAGGCCAAAACATTTGCAATATCTCTTCAGGATACTACAAAACTGCACGTTGATCAGGGTTTGGTCCTATTATCTCCAGACACCAAACAATTGAAAGGGGTAAACATTACCGGCAGCAAACCAATAGTCACTCAAGAGATAGACAGGCTTGTGTACGATCTACAAGCCGATCCGGATAGTAAAGGGAACAGCGTTCTGGAAATGATGCGTAAAATTCCTTTTGTTTCACTAGATGCAGAGCAAAACATCAGACTTAAAAATAGCACTAGTTTTAAGATCTTTATCAATGGCAGGCCATCTGGTATGATCGAGAATAACCCTAAGGAAGTTTTGCGCAGCATGCCTGCATCAACTATTGAAAAGATCGAAGTAATTACCAATCCACCAGCAAAATATGATGCAGAAGGATTCGCAGGAATCATCAATATCGTAACTAACAAAAAACCCGCCGATGGATACAATGGCTCTTTAAATCTCAATGAAAGTTTTCCTGCAGGTGGCCCGGGTGCTGGTGGATCTTTTAATTTTAAATCTGGTAAACTTATCGCTTCGGTATTCACCGGTGGCTCGCTTTCTAAAACCCCTGTCACAACAAATAATTTGATTAGAAATGCCATCGGCGATAACCCTCAAACCTTAACTCAAGATGGCGATAATAAATCTGACGGCAGAACCGGATATCTTGGAACCGATGTGAGCTATGAAATCACCCCACTACAGCTCATCTCAGCTCAGATCAATCTTAATGGCAACAAAAACGCCCAACTCAGCAACCAGGTCTCATCGCTCACTCAAAACGGAGAATTACTGCAAGGCTATCACATACAAAATACCTACGATGGCAATAGCGACTATATAGATGCCTCAGTTAACTATCAGATCTCTTCTAAATCAAAGAAAACAAGGGCGTTAACCCTATCCTATCGCTATACAAATTTTAATAGTGATGACCAAAACGGCCTCATTCTTAGTCAAATTACAAACTATCCCTATTCCGGATTTCTGCAAAATAATCACGCCGGTTCCAATGAGCATACTGCACAAGCTGACTACTCCGATAAGTTTAAAAACTGGGGACTGGAATCGGGCATTAAGGCTATCCTTAGAAACAACAGCAGCAATTTTGATTACTCTGCAGCTCAGTTTCAGGCTAACGATTTTGAGATTTCTCAGGATGTGTTTTCTGCCTACACTTCAATAGCATACAATTATGGAAAGAACATTGGGATAAAGGCTGGATTGCGTGCTGAGCAAACCATTGTAGATGGTGATATTTCTCAGGATTATTTAAACCTGATTCCCTCTTTATCAATCGCTTATCAGTTAAAGGGCGGCGATAACATTAGTTTTGGGTTTTCACAACGGTTAAGACGCCCTGGCATCAACAGGCTTAACCCTTTTGTAGACAGAAGTAACCCAAATACAGAATCAACCGGCAACCCTAACCTTATGCCCTCGTCTGTGAACAACATACTTGCAGGATATAACCACAATGGTAAAGTTTCTATTAATGTTGGATTAGCTTATTCATTATTTGATAATCTGGATTTCAGAATTTTCACTTATGATCCGACGTCCGGAATTACCAGAAATACATTTGCTAACATTGGAAAAGGCGCTGTTCTGGCAGCAGATCTCAATTTGGGATATACGGTAACCAAGAGTCTGAACTTTAATTTTAATGGGAGCTTTAATTATTTGGATATTAAAACTGAAGGAAATGTGATACCACATTCTAAAGATTTGTTTTACAATTTTACCTTAACAGGCGGATATCGTCCAACACCAAAATGGAGATTGGGCGCAAACCTCAGTGTAATTGGAAAAAACCCTGCTTCCAAAACATTTCAGTCTATAACACAAGGACAAGTAAATACCAGTTTCAGCAGCAGCCATGAACTCATCAAAGGAAAATTAAGCTTAACAGCAGCATTAAATAATCCCTTTTATAAGTTCAGAACCCTTAAAACAACCACCACCGGGTTCGATTTTACAGAGCTAAGCCACAACCAATCTTATCTCCGTTCATACAGAATCAGTCTGAACTATAATTTTGGAAGGCTAAAAGATGAGGTAAGGAAAACCAGGAGAGGAATTAAAAATGACGATGTTTCTAATTGAGAATTAACATTTGATATTCCGTATTACTTTATTCCTTATGACTTTGTCAATGCTACCTTAATTCCCAGAATAATAAATACAGCTCCCGAGATTTTGTTCAGCCAATTTTCAGTGTTAGGACTTCGGTTAAATAACTTAGCTACATTCCCACCCATCAGCGCCAGAAAAACACACCATGCAAGCGTGATCAAAAAGATAACTACCCCAAGAATAAGGTATGGAAATGGGCTATTTATTGACGAAGTTAAAACAAACTGGGGAAGGAAAGCCAGGAAAAACATGGCTATTTTCGGATTTAGAACATCACTTAAAAAAGCGGTCCAAAACATTTTTTCCATTCTTATATATTGAACTGGTATTGATTTTAACGCTGTACGATCACCCTTGCTGGAAAGTGCCTTATAGCCCATATAAATTAAATAGGCTGCACCTAAATATTTAACAATCATAAACGCTAAAGCAGATTTCGCGAGAATAAGTGATAATCCAAAAGCAGCTGCGCAGGTATGTACCAGTAAGCCCGTGCTTACACCTAATGCTGAGTACATACCGGCTTTTTTCCCGCTTGAAATACTTCTTGTTAAAACCAGTATGGTATCAATACCCGGGGTAATAACTACAATTATTGCTGACAATATAAAAGCACTGAAATTATCGATTCCGGTCATAGTCAAAGAGATTTAGTATTTCTGAAAATATTTTTGCTAAAATAAAGTAACAAACTGAAACTGCTAAGAAAAAATCGTCCTTTCTGTGCACCTTTGCACTTGCAAAAACGAGCGATGAGTTTATCAAACACAACAACTTCCCCTAATCATACCGTTCCCTTTGGCTGGATAGTCGGAATAACAAGTCTGGCCTTTGTAGTTGCACAGCTAGATGTTTCTATTGTAAATATTGCGTTGCCTCCTATTGCCAAAACCTATCAGGCCAGTATTTCTACCTTACAATGGGTAATAGATGCCTATACCCTTGCCTTTGCAGTGCTTATGCTATCTGCCGGCAATTTAAGCGATCTTTTAGGTGCAAAACGTATATTTCAACTTGGCATCTGTATTTTTGGGATCGCTTCTATAGGTTGTGGATTTGCCGGAAGCGCAGCTACCCTCATTGCATTTAGAGTACTGCAGGGAGTTGGTGCGGCCACCATGATCCCCAGTTCTCTTGCCATACTTAATCAGGCTTTTGCTCATGATCCTGCAAAGCGCGTACGTGCAGTAGGTTTGTGGACCGCGGCAGGAAGTGCCGCCATAGCTGCCGGTCCTATCGTTGGGGGCTTACTCATCCAGATCAGCAACTGGCGTTATATCTTTTTTGTGAATGTACCGCTTTGTCTGGCTGGTTTCCTGTTCAGTTTTCGTCTGGCACAAAATAAGACCTCGGTTAACAAAGGATTTGATATCGCCGGACAAATTACCTGGATGCTCTCCATTACAGCACTGATTGCGGTAATTATAGAATGGCCTAACTTTGGATTTAAAGATCCGGTAATATTTGGAGGCCTGCTTTTTAGTGCCGCTACGCTTGTGGCATTTTTAACTATCGAAAAAAGAGTGAATCACCCGATGCTGCCGCTTCATCTTTTTGACGCCCCTACGTTTAACGTACTGCTTTTACTTGGTGCCGTTTTAAATGGCGCTTACTATGGAACTGTTTTTACACTCAGTCTTTATCTGCAAAACGTACTCCATTATTCATCGCTCAACGCTGGCCTGGCTTTTCTACCTTTAACTGTAGGGTTCGTTATTTCCAATCTCATCAGCGGTCGTGTAATCAATAAATTTGGTATACGGAAACCAATTATAATAGGTCTTGCAATGTTTGCTGTTGGTTTTGCAGGGCTATTTATAGCTAAAGATAATACACCTTACTGGCAGTTATTCCTGCCATTTCTAATTATACCGATGGGTATGGGACTTGCCGTTCCCGCCATGACTAACGGTATTTTATCCAGCGTAGATAAATCATTGTCAGGTACTGCTTCTGCTGCATTAAATACCGTAAGGCAAGCTGCCGGAGCTATTGGGGTCGCAGTTTTTGGAGCTATTGGCGTAGGCGGAAGTGCCGCAATCCTACATTCTATCTCTGTTAGCGCCACAATTACAATAATAAGCACACTAGCAATAATTGGTTTAAACTTAAAATATTTAAAGTAGAATACACTTTTATGTAGGAACCTGATTATTTGGATATACATATACAAATCCAAGCGTTCTTAAGGTGTCTCTGTTATTGAGTTTCTGGTTCCTCACATTAAAACCGGAGTTGTTTCCATTAGTCATGTCATTTGCAGAAGTATTTCCTTCAACAGTCCGCATTTGCCCCCCTCCAAGCAGCTCATAACACTCCATGGCATGACCCCTTGTTGGATTGTTTATATATTGTGCTAAAGCCAAAGTGCCAATCGTTGGTACCGATGTGGTTAAGCCGGCCACCTTTTCAGATCCCTTCCAGCAATCCACACAATTAGCAGTAGCAGGAACCGGCGATTCCTTTTGATAGAAATCTTCAATTATTGCCACCTTCATCTGGGCAAAATCCAAACACCATGCATCTCCATTTCCGCCCGGCGTAAAACCCCCGGTAGTACCTTGCACTTCGCCAACGTCAGTTCCATAGTTGTTTCTCCCGTTTTCCTTAACACCCAGTTCTGCCAATGCTTCCTGTACTGCAATGCAAACCGAGCTTAGTTTTTTATTCGTCCAGAAATCCGGAATATTCCCGTTTGCAAAAAGATATGCCTCTAATCGCTGGCGCATGTTTGGATGAAGATGCCTGTCTTTCTTGTTCTTAATATCCTTGGTAATCAACGGACTATCCGTTATTACTGAAATATCAGATACAACCAGTTTTAACAAGCCTAAAGTTTTAGGGCCTATAACCCCCGATCCTTGTAGCTTATTTTTTAGCTGTAATGAGATCACAGCTTGCTGGGTATTCATTCCATAAATTCCATCTGCACCTTTCGGATCAAACCCAAGCTCAATTAATCTTTCTTGTAAGATTTTTACGTCTTTTGAAAAACTGCCATAGGCAGGAATTTTAGAAATTACTAGCGTTTTCATAGAAGTCTAATTAGTGAAAGCTATCACTAATATAGACATGAGCAGAAACTTGATAAATAGTCATTTCTAATCATTTTTAGTATCCCATATACCATACTAAATCCGTATCGTATGCAGATGATGCGTTTTTGGAGGGTAGTTTAAAATAACTACAATATGTTTGTTGAAACGGCTTTTAATGGCACTATTGGCCATTCCTATCAGTTTATTTAATTTATCCGTAAGCTCCCTAAAATGCTCTTTATCATCCGGGCTTTCAGAATCATCTATTATAGGCTCAAAGTAGATCACCTCTCTCTTCCGATATATTTTCATTAAATCCTCAGCCGGATTATGATCTATCAAAAAACGCACAATACTATCAACCAGTTTATCATAATGATAATTAATGATACGGTTTTTAGTCATTAAGGAAGGCACACTAAAGTTAGTGTGTGTATTTACCTTAATCTTATTCTCAGGAACAACTACATTATTAAAATCCAAGGTGTACAAACCTTGTTTATTGTCTATTTCCTTTATAAAAGTATAGACTTCGTCATGTTCAGGTGTAATATAAATGACGCTGGTTGATAGTTCGAAACTCATAACACTTGGCCCTTAGTTCAGTATAAAAATACTTTAAAAATTTAAATAATTTACTACCCCTGTTGCTTTTTCATAATGAGGCTCGTTCTATGGGTAATAACGTTAATGGCCATTAACATTACACTATTTTATTTCACAAAAACTTAAAAATGAAAACAACAAAAAACTACCTATCGCCAGTTGCCAAAACTTTAGTGTTTGCCTTAACGTTAACAAGTATCTTTAGTTCATGTAAAAAGGATAAAGATCCTAATCCACAAACACCTAAGCCAGCAAATTTATCAATAATCCATGCCGCGCCAGGAACGCCTGAGCTTTCTTTCTTTGTAGATAAAGTAAAAAAGAATACGAAAGCATTAACGTACAACACGGTAATCGAATACCAATCAATCAGTTCAGGCAAACGGGAATTAAGCGTTACTAAAAAAGATGTATCCGATATTCTTGTAAAAGCCGATGTAACCCTGGCCGCAGATAAATCTTACTCGGTATTTGTTGCAGATAAAACAGGCAATGCACTTGTATTTGTTGCTGATGATCTAACTGCTCCAGCTGCTGATAAAGCAAAAATCCGTTTCATTAACTTAAGTCCTGATGCAGGCTCACTTGATTTGGCTGTTACCGGAAAAACAGAAGTACTTCTGGCTAAAAAAGCATTTAAAGAATCAACCGATTTCACCAATACCACAGAGGTTGGCGCCGAGATCAACTTTGAGATCAGAGAAAATGGCAAGACAACCGTACTTGCTACACTTCCAAAAGTTAAAATTGAAAAAGGAAAAGTATATACGATCTATGCAAAAGGCCTTAAAGCCGCAACAGACGACACCAAACTTGGTTTAACGGTTCTTACCAACAAATAACCGCCTATTATTTCTGGGGCTGCACTTTCTTATTTATAAAAGGATTTGTGTAGCCCCATTTATGAATACCAGTTGGCGTAGAATATATAAATCCTGGAAGAGTGCTAAGAAAACTCCCGAAGCTTAAGGAAATTATTGCAGGCGTTGCTGATCAAAAAAACGCTTCAAAGGAAGTCATGTATAAAACCTACTACGGGTATTTAATGGCAGTTACCATGCGTTACATCAACAACAGAAGTGATTCGGAAGAACTTGTAAATGATACGTTTATCAAGATATTTAATCATATCACACAATTTCAGCTATTAGAATCTGCAATAGACCCCGAAAAAACATTTCGAGGTTGGATGGCAAAGATAGCCTCACGCAATTGCATAGATTACCTCCGTAAAAGGAGAACCATCAACGAGGAATTTGACGATATAGGCGAAGAAAAACATCCACAGATCTATAGTCGTGCATTAGATCAGCTGTATGTTGAGGACATCTTAAAATTACTTAATACACTTCCTGAGTCGCAAAGGATAATCTTTAATATGTTCGAAATCGAGGGATTCTCTCATGATGAGATCTCAAAAACTTTAGGTATACCCGAAAATATCTGCAGAGTATACTTAGGCAGGGCTAAGCAAAAATTAAGAAAACTTTATAATGAATCTTTAATTGTTGAAGATGGAACATACGGATAGAGGGCTTGAAGTGATTAAATCACTTCTACAAAACAACGAAGAAGCCTACAAAGAAGGCTCATGGGAATCATTTTCAAAACAACAGCCGGCAAAAACTAAAACAAGCGGGTGGTATTGGTTTTCAGGAATTGCTGCGTCACTCCTGCTAATTTGCCTTACTTTTATATTCAGCTACAATCCCGGTCCTAAACCGGTACCATTAGCGAAGTTCAAAACTAAACCGGTGCAAAAAGAAGTCATACAAGAAGTCCAGGTTAAGAAGCTCAATACAACCAATCATCACCCCGTTCAAATTAACAAAAAGCAAGCTGAAATTAGGCTTGTAAACAGTACGATTCCGGAACAAGATAAACCCGCACCTGAAAATACCATGGTAGCGCAGGCAAAACCAAATGAAGAGCAGATTGTTGCAGCTCGTGCACCTCGCAGCAAAAAAATAATTCCTTATACAACATACCAGGAAACCGAAAGCGTTAAAAAAACCAAAAAAGAACCTAATTGGATAGTTGGATTGGGCATGGCTACCGACTTTAGCAATTCAAAGAAATTGGGATTAGCATTTGAAGCCGTAGTAGGTTATGCCTTAAATCCAAAAATCACGATAATGTTAGGCGCAGGCTATCGGGAATCCTCTGCTTTTAAAGATAATGATGGATCAACCTTAAGCGCCACAGACGAAAAACAATTAGAATCGGCCACCGTTCGGTTATCAGGGGTCGAAATTCCATTAGGACTAAGATATAACGTTAACCAACGTCTATATGCCAAAGTTGGCGTTTCGGCCTTTGCAACTATAAAACAAAGGGGTGAGCTAACTTATGTCAGTACAGTTTCCCACACGCAAAGTATTGTAGATCCAAATGGAGAAGTATACGATAAAACCTTTACCAGTGAAGAAAGATCCGTGGTAGACATTGAAGATCAACCTCAGAATAAAGAAAAATACAAAAGCTTTATCAATATCTCTTTCGGGTACAAGTATCCTTTCTTAAAAAACAGAACCATTACGCTTGAACCTTTCTTTAAATTACCCATGCAAAGTTCTAAAATAGAAAATGTAAAGTTTTCGTCTGCCGGATTAAGGCTTGGTATCGATTTTTAGAGCCCTAGAACATAATATTCTTCAAAACAATGGTTAAATTGTATCTATAAGATTTTATTTACCATGGAAACTATAGAAATCAACCACGACATTCCAGTAATTTATGTAACGGCCTCTTCTTTTCCAGACGGAGTAATGGCCGCTCACCAAAAATTGCATTCACTTGTATCATTTAACGAAAACCGACAATATTTCGGTCTTTCACGTCCCGAGAACGATGGAGGCATTATTTATAAAGCCGCAGCCGAAGAATTGCAACCTGGTGAAGCCAAAGCCCTTGGGTTGGAAACAATATCCATAAAGGCCGGTAGATACAGCTGTATCACTATTACTGATTTCATGAAAGATATACCAGCCATAGGCAAAGCCTTTGACCAATTAACCGATCTACCGGGAATTGATATGGAAGGATACTGTGTTGAACTCTACCCCAATCAAACAGATGTAAAGTGCATGATAAGGATGCAAGATTAGAATACCAACAGTACATTATCTATTTTTGCCCGCTGATCCTTAATACTTTTTTTCATCACCTCCAACGCATGATCCGAGATTTGCCAGCCTAATGGCAGCACAGGCCAGTTCCCCGCAATCATCTCCCGTGTGGGCTGAATTTTGTTATAGCTCCACCCTTTCATTTTCTGTCGCGCTGCCATCACCTTATTAATCGTATCAGCCTTAAGTGCATTACTACTAATGGTCTCCAAAATCCCTAATGCCGGAGCTACTACCTCATACAAATTCTTATCCTGAGTTGGATACTCAACAGATAGAATGCTATTAGAAATCGAAAGCACATTTATCGTAACATTAAGCCCCGCAAACTCATCTTCTGCAAGCACCCGCTCAAATACAGCAATTACCTGCCTCGAGGTCTCTGCGCCAGAATTTTCCAGTGTTCCGCCATCAGTAAAATGATGCTTCTCATCAAACTTACCTGTCGGACATACATACGGAAAACGCGCACTCAGGAAAGCGGCCGCAGAAAGTGACAGGTCAAGTTTTTTTGCCCTCATCAAATCCTGTATAAAAACACAGCTTGGAAAATCATCCTTCTCTAACAACACAGGAGCAACAATTCCCTTCTTACCCGTATTAATATCATAGGTATTGGAAAAAAGCAAGGGCAAGTCCATATTATCCTTCTTCCAGGCCTCTCTCAATGTGATATCATAGTCCATTCCAAACTTATCCTTCAGTATCCCCTCAAAACCTCGTTCCTGCAGGCGGGAACGATCGTCATACCAGTTCCCTCCAATCATGGTCATAAACAGGTCCCTTCCAAAAACCCCCACCACATTCGCTGTCAGGTAATCGTACTCATATACCTTGGTGTTATCGGGATAAAACCTTCCGGAAGAAATACTATCCCTGGCCTTAAGCCTGTCTGCTGTCAAAAGAGAAAAGCCTATAGTCCCTCCAGATGCACCCGAAAAAGAAAATACATGATGCTGAAAATCATCACTTATCCGCTTACTGCCACGTGAGGCAAGTACCAGGGAATCCATTTCACTCACAACCATAGTGGCCCACACAGAAGCCCTGATCCCGCCGCCATAAGAATTTAAAAAAAATACAGGGTAAGGCTTATTGTGCTCAGCCTGGTATGTCGCAATTTCTCCTCGTCTATGCTCCAGCCAACTACGGATATGAGTAGATAATGCCACTGGCTCTTCTCCTTTGGCCACAACGGTGTTCACCTTATGAAAATCACTTATCTTTACATAAGAGACCAAAAACCCTATTAACAGAAGCAGCGTAATCCATTGCACTTTAGTCCGTTTACCTAATACAAGCAGATAAGAGAATATCAGCGCATAACAGATCAATGCCGCAATAACAATGGAAAGTGTAAAGAACCTAAACTTAGCAATAAGCGCAAAGAGTATCGGGGGAATGTTAAACAGAATAAACACCACAGCCAGCAGCAACCCAACAATCAGTACAACAGGTGCAACCTCTATATTTTGTACAAAAAAAATCTTAGTCCGGTAAGTGGTAGTAATCAGAAAAGCAAAAGATAATAAAAACAGATCCAGAGAAAGGTATGAAAGCCGGCCATACTGTTCCACTTCCATATCCCTGATGAAATAGAAGGCGATCATCAAGAGAAAAAACAGTATCATCACCATCATATAGCGCAAAGCGGAAAACACCCCACGTGGCGCAAAAAAAGAGTCCAGTGTATTGTATTTTAACATTTGCTTGTAGCCCACCAAGACAACCAGCAATATGACCATCACAGGCACATCATCCAAAAGGTAAGGCATATGGTACTGCTGCATGGTCTTTAGAATCCCCACTGCCGGAATCAAAAAAGTAAGCGTCCCTAACAGCCTTGCATAATCCACCGAGCTCTTTCCCGCCATCACAAAACCCTTTGGCACCGTCAACATTAAATCCGTAAATCCACCAGCATATAGCTTGGGCAAATACCAGTTTATCGTCGCTAAAACCGAGATCGAAAAGAGAAAGATTATGGTTCCCCAAAAGGAGGTATTAATCGTAATCAGCAGATCCTGTCCCTGATCAGAAAAGATCAAAAATCCAAACAGCACAAAAAGTACAATCAGCACAATACGAAACATCCATCCCAAACGTAGTCCGAATAAAAAGTTATCCGATAGCCCCGAAAGCCAGCCGGTAAGCCGTTTAAAAATACTGATAGACCAACCAAATGAAAATAGTGTTAAAACCAGGAGAATAAACTTAAACAAGGCGGGAAAAAAAACATAAGCTGCCAATCCGGATTTCACAAAATCACTCAGCCTATCTGGTGAGGGACCTTCCGGATTTAACCTTTTAAAAAGATCAATAGATTCCAGGATATAGTAGTTTTCGACAAGATCAAGTATACCGATCGCTATTACCGTTCCCGAAAACAGCCAAAACTGTCTGCTTGTAATTCTGTCTTTTGAAGGATAAACATTCTTGTAATAATGCCAAAACAACAAAATCAATCCAAACACATAAAAAAGTATAAACCAATAGTCGGCATGCGTTTGGCGTTCTACCGCATCCACACCCCTAATCTTTTCCCCCGGCTCACTATACTTAATCTTTTTGCCCGGCGACACAGTGCTATCCATTGTCACCGAGTCAGCCGGGTTTGTCCAGTCCCGTTCAAAAACATAATTTTCAGGGCGGTTCCATTCCGAAAAAATCCGGTATTGAATACTATTAGACCTGGTAAGTTCCAGTGAAAGAATCCCCGAAGGCGCACTGTCCGAGAAAAGAAGATGATGATTTCTGCTGGTCATACTTCCCGTAACCAACAAACCGGCAATTGCTGCAAGGGATAGCAGTTTGAATAGTTTCATACTGAGAGATTAAGATGATTTAAAATAAATCTACTTCATAATAGGCTGGTAACCAACCTGCTCATCGTCAAACAACTATTGCAAATGTCCAAATATGCATTGGTAACTACAACTAAAATATTTTCACCAGCGACTTTAGCTGTGTTAAATCACTTTCCAGGGGTCTTGGAGCAAAAATACTTTTTACAAAATGGTTTTTATCTATCAGTAAATATCTTGGAATACTCGTGATCCCCATAAATTTAGAGAGCTCTGATGAGAACTCATTCTCTACCAGGTACTGATCGTTTTCTATTTTATCACTTACAGTCGCTTTCATCCAGGCTGCTTTGTCTTTGTCAAGTGAAAAGTAAACTACTGCAACACCATTTTCCGTCATCCATTTCTTTGCATCGGCAGATTCCGCAATATCTACTCGGCAAGCGCCACACCAGCTCGCCCACAAATCTATATATACAGCCTTTCCAGGATAAACGGCTAATACTTCTCTTAAACTCTTCTTCATTCCATTTGAATAAGTGGTCAACAAAGTGCCATCTAATACCTTATCTGTCAATGGCTTGTTCAGCAAGAAATAATTTAATTCAGATTCCCTGATGTACGCTAAATAGCTGGGATCCTTTACCTCAGTATAAGCAGACCGGACCATGGATGATAAAGCGCTGTCATCTATTGGAATTTTTCTCTGCGCACAGGCACCAATTAAACTTGCAATTGCATAATCTTTACTTTTACCTTTTAACTCACTCTTTATTTTCTTTTCAATCTCCTTCAAATTCACCGTGCCTTCAATTTCTTTAAACCTTACATATCGATTATACACTGCATACTTGTACTCATTAGCGCTTAACAAGTGGTCATCGTTAAATCCGATTTTTTTCAATTCGTTAAGATATTCCTTTGGAACGCTGTCTGCAGCCATGTCTGAAACCGGTGAATACAAGGAATTCGCATAATAATACCCAATCTTACTTCTAGCAATATGAGTAAGTGATTTAGAAATAGGGTAAAGTTTTAAAAGCGATTCCAATTGTTCGTTTTTATCTTTATACCATTTATCAAGGGTTATTTTATAATTCAGTAAATTGTTTTTATTGTGCCGCAGCTCTTTACTGATAATATATCTTGGTGGCTTTTGCGGACCTCCCGTAAAATCAGTTATGTTTGCAAACACCTGGTAATTAGCTGCATGTTTCCCAAAAAACTTAATCTTTGCATCCAGACCTGCGCCATCAATCGTAAATCTTATGGTGTCTCCTGGCATTACATATACCTGCCAATTCCTCAACATTATACTCAAATAAACAAACTGGGGTTTGTTTATGCCAAAAGCGCCCTTAAGCTGATTGTTTTGTGTATAACACGTCAATAGATTTTTAGGCTCCTGTGTGTAAAATAATAAAGGCTCATTGATAAAAATATGATCTATCTTTTCGTGGGTGGCCGTACCCGAGAGGGTTACTTTGTCCTGGCTTTGTGCCATTGCAGATGAGAATATAATCAGGAATGCTAAGAGGAGCGTTATTTTCATGCGATTTACATTGGTTACTAAATATAGCGAAAATAGATTCTCAATTTAAATTGACTAAAAACAGACCCCTTTTATTATCTAGTTATCTCCTTTTTTACATTTAATTAAAAAGAACGGCTGGTTCTCGCTGATTTCTGTAATTTCAAATAAACCTGCTTGGTCAAACTCTGCATGGATCGATTCCCTATCATAAAAATACATGTTTACACCATCATATATTTCATAGCGATCCTTGCTAATAAACTTGCCCTGTCCGTAGGTATGCGCTTCTTTTGAAATACCCGTAAATACCATATAACCATTCTCTGATAGCTGATTATAGCAATCGAAAACTAGCTTTTCCCTTTCACTACTATCTAATAAATGAATTAAACCATAACAGAATATCCCGTTATATTGGTTTTTATCAAATGGCATATCAGTTACAGAGCCATGATGAATAATCATATCTGTTCCATAATGTTTTCTCGCCATTTCAATGGCAGTCTTTGAAATCTCGATCCCTGTTACCGTGATCCCGTTTTCTTTAAAAATTTGTGCATTCCTTCCGTAACCAATTCCAGGTATCAAAATATTCTTCAGAGATTTCTGAACAAAAAAATCCTTTGTCAGTACAGCAGATTTTGCCGGCTCAAAGCCCCACATCTCCTGTTTTTCGCCAAATGCTGATTCCCAGAACTCTGGTTTTCCGGATTCATTAACCATAATCTTTATATGCTATTGAGTATGCAATTTACCAAGAATACTCAACAGCTCACCACACGAGGCTCAATGCAATAGTAATTAAACAATCAAATGACTATGGCCTATGTTCAACCTGATTTAAATAGAATCAATTTTATTTTCAACTCTTTTCCATACTTCTGTGAATCCAAGGCTTTCAGCCCCGTCTTTACCTTCTACCATTCCATTCAAAACGAGCAGTTTTTATCATCGCTAAACTTATATCTTAGTTTATACGTCTTTCCGGCTAAGGCATAGGTAGCGCCCTGGGTTTCGCTCTTAATAATTTCAGAATAGGTCTCATTATCGTTTATTACATAATTATCCTGATGAGTAATAATAGATCCGTTTTGAGTGATCCGCATGTTAAAAAACTTACCATCTGCATCAAAGAATTTCAACAAACCTGGAATTGCAACCCTGCTTTCAGAACCATTAGTTGCCAATCGCGTTAGCTCCCATGCGCCATTAAATAAAGCAGAATTCGATTCTTGTGCAGAAAGTTTGGTAAAAGAGACAAATAGTAATAAAACGATTGTAATACCTTTGAGCGTTAATTTTTTCATGTTATTTGGTTATAACACTAATATAAGAAATCAAACTAAAATCTAGAATTTTTCATAAGTCTGCCGTCATATTACCTCACAGTAGAAATATTTGATTGCAGATTTAGCGGAAGTTACTATTGACTTTGTTAAAAATGTCCGCGCACAGATTACAAAATAGCGGATACATTTCACTTCTCATTCAACCCTTTTCACATTTAGATAAAAGTCACTATCAATACTTAAGGATGAATTGCTGGTTGGCGTTATACGCAGTTCCTTCCAATCTTTAGTCGGATTAAGCCATTTATCACTTGTAAGGTTGGTTTTAATAGGCATTACAAAATCCGACAAACAATTGCTAAAGCGATACCTCAATATGTTGTCACGTATGCTGTACTCAAAAGTAGGAATATCTTTCTCCCGCAAGTACTGATTAAAGAATGGCTGCAGATTCTTACCTAAAGTTTTCCCGATAAACCTTTCAGCCTCAATTGAGTTCACTGTTTTATGATAAAACTCGCGGTTAACAGCCCTTAACATCTTACGGAACTGCTCATCATTATCAACAATGGCCCGAAGCATATGCACAATTGTCCAGCCTTTTAAATACATGTGTCCACCAGCATCCTCATAAATTCCATAGCGTCTTATGATTGGTTCAGTATTCTTAATCCGGCCAATAGTTCTAGCTTCAAAGAACTCTTTGGCTGCCTTTTTACCATATTGACTTTCAATAAAAAGCTCTTCGGCATACCCTGCAAATCCTTCCTGCAGCCATCTGTCAGTAATATCTTTTGTTGTAATGCTGTTTCCGAACCACTCATGCGCCACTTCGTGAACCACCAGCCTATCGGTCTTTAAATCCCACGTACTTAAGTATTTTGCATTTATCCTGCCCAACTTAAATCCATTACCATAGGCTATAGCGCTTTGATGTTCCATGCCCGGATATGGTGCTTCCACCATTTTAAAACTATCTTCGTAAAAAGGATATGGCCCAAACCAGCATTCAAAAGTTTTCAGCGTTTTGTCAACCTCATTTTTGAGGTAAGAATGAACCTTTTCTCTGTTGTAATCAATTACCCAATAGTCAGTACTTAAATTGCCTTTCTCGCTTTTATACATTTCTGGAACCCGCACATACTTTCCCACATAAAAAGCCAAACCATAATTGTTTATTGGATTTACTACATGCCATTTATAAGTAACGGTTCCATTACTATTTACTATTCGGCTTTTTAACCTGCCGTTACCAACAGCAACCAAGGTATCAGGAACGCTGATGGCCAATGAAGCACCATTATCGGGTTCGTCGCCTTGATGTAGTTTGCATGGAAACCAAACACTAGCACCAATTAACTGAGATCCCAGGGTGATCCATGGCCTCCCTAACGAGTCAAGTTTCCATGATATACCACCATCCCATGGTGGATTGGTAGATTCTTTAGGCGCTCCTGAATAAAAGATGTCAATAGTAGCCTGCGATTTAACTTTTAAATCAGGAACTTTAAGAAACCATACATTTCCTTCCTTTTCGACGGCGATCTTTTGCTGTTTAAACAGTACGCTATCGATCTCTAGCGGTTCTTGCAAATCAATCTGCATAAACCTATTATGGTTACTTTTTATTACCTCAAAGGTGATACTATTTTTACCCTGAATTGTTTTTCTTCCAAAATCAGGTTCAATAACCAATGCATAATATTTTATATCCCACCATTCTCTATCTTTAGTTATACTACCCTTAAGTGTATCTTGTCGGGAAGGGACACTCACAGACTGAGCAAATAACCCGGCTTGATGGCAAATTAAAATCAGCAGAAACAAAAGAAATCTTAAAGGCATATAGTTAGCTTACAATAAACAACCAATATATGGATATCGAAACATATTCTGTATGTCGTATTTTCCCCCTAATATTGTCGCATACTCACAGCAACGGTACAGCATTTGGTCCCTAGATTTGTATTGTAACAAAACCTTACAATATGAAAAAGCATATTATAATCAATCTCTCAATTGCTATTGTTGTAGCAGTAATGGCTTCCTGCCAACCGCGCAATAAGGATACACAAGCCGTTTCAACCGAACAAAAAGAAACGGCAAACAACCAACCCATACAGCCAGCCGACAGTGGCTATGCTGATGTAAACGGGCTAAAAATGTACTATGAAGTTTATGGCGAAGGTAAACCCATTGTACTGCTACATGGTTCCTTTATGAATATACCTTTAAACTGGTCGCACATCATACCTGTTTTTGCCAAAAACCGGAAAGTAATTGTTGCAGAGATGCAGGGCCATGGCCGCACAAAGGATATCCCTCGTGAATTTAGCTATGAAAATATGGCCGACGATGTGTCTGGCTTGCTTAAGCACCTCAAAATAGATAGTGCAGACATTTTAGGATATAGTATGGGCGGCGGAGTAGCTTTTCAGTTTGCAGTGCGCCACCCTGAGCAGTTACGAAGACTCGTGATACTCTCTGGTACCTATAAGCACGACGGGTGGTGGCCGGATGTAGAGGCCAGTTTTGCTACAATGAATGCAGACATGTTCAAAGGCTCTCCTATCGAAAAACAATACGACAGTCTTGGAAACGATCCTAAAAATTTCCCTGCGTATGTAAAAAAGGTTCTTAGTATAGACGTAAAGCCTTATGACTGGTCTAAGGAAGTAAAAAATATAAAAGCTCCAGTATTTATAGCCATAGGTGATGCCGACGGAGTACAATATGAGCACGCGCTTGAGCTGTTTCGTGCTAAAGGCGGAGGCAAAATGGGCGATATACATGGGCTGCCTAAATCCCGGTTAGCTATAATTCCCGGCACAACGCATATTGGTATGATGCAGCATATGGATTGGATAATTCCAATGGTCAATGATTTTCTAGATTCTGATCTAAAACCAACGCCTCCTACGTTTTAAGGCGGACATTTCGATCACCGCCGTCATTCCGAAGAACTGAGGGATCTCTTGGTTATGCTACTACAAGAGATCTCTCCTATCGTCGAGACGGCGACTGTAATAACGGCAGCTGCCACAACAACGCCTTTCTTTTCATTGTAACCTTCATTTAGCTATATTCGTTAAAGGTTTCTCCTTATCGAAATCATTTAATTTGACAACTATGAAAAGTCTTTGTTTGGGTCTGCTTTTCTCTTTAAGTATTTTTAAACTTAAAGCACAGTCAGATACTGCCGTTTTTCGCAGTGTTGCGGCTACCATTCAAAAAAAATATGCACCAGATAAGCGTTCAGTTTATTTTAACCTGGAGCTTATTGGTGATTCGGCCAAATTGGAAAGCACCTCTCAGGAAGCGCTGAAAGAATTTGATAAACTAAAGCCAAACACACCTTCAATTAAATTCAGCAGCGTATTGCTGCCAGAGCCCTCCTTACACGGGATGGAATACGGGGTAGCCAATCTCTCGGTTTGCAACAACAGAGCCTACCCGAAAAATGCGGCAGAGATGATGACGCAAATGTTGCTGGGCACACCAATTAAAGTATTTAAAAAACACGGAGGGTTCTATTTAGTACAAACTCCCGATGGTTATATATCGTGGACAGATGTTGGAGCCATAACCCCCATGACCAAATCAGGTTTTGAAACCTGGCAACAGGCAAAAAAGGTCGTATTTACTGCAGACTATGGCCATAGCTTCAACACACCCGATGAAAATGCACAGCGAGTATCTGACCTGGTCGGCGGCAATATCCTCCAGTTACTTGGTGAAGAGAAAAAGTTCTACAAAGTAGGCTATCCTGACGGCAGAACAGCATATTTACCTAAAAGACAAGCCAGCCTGTACCAAGCCTGGGTTACCAGACCCGATCCAAATGCCGAAAAAATTTTAACCACAGCACAAAGCCTGTTGGGCGTTCCTTACCTCTGGGGCGGCACGTCCGGCAAGGGTGTCGACTGCAGTGGCTTCACCAAAATGTCCTTTTTTCTAAATGGCGTGATTATTCCGCGTGATGCCTCTCAACAAGCCTTAATTGGTCAGCCAGTTGATGTTCTAGAAAACGACAGCATTAGCGTAGATAAGTGTTTAAGAAATCTGCAACCCGGAGATCTGTTGTTCTTTTCGGCAGCCAAACGCAGAGGATTCAATGATGGAAGGGTAACTCACACTGCCATTTATATGGGCAAGGGCGAGTTTATCCAGGCGGCTGGAATGGTCAGAATAAACAGTCTTGTACCCTCTGCCGACAATTATGATGGCAGGCAAAGCGCTACACTTGTCGGCGCAAGAAGAATATTAACCGATATAGGCAAACCCGAGATCACCAGAATAGACCAACATTATTGGTATAAATAAATTACTCTATTTTATTGAACCGCAAATGCATAATCCTGCCATCATTAACTTCAAAACCTATGATCTGGTTTTTATTGTCACGTAGCATTTTTAGATGACCCATCCACCAATAGTCAGTACCAGCATGATTCTTTCCTATAAGCTTTAATTTACTATCCTCGTATTTGCTATTCGTTAATATCAAATCATGCCCTTTTAAAACAATGCCGTATTTACAGTCCAGTTCCGGACAATAATACGTTCCCGCATATGCCTGCAACTGCTTATCTGTTTGATTGCTAACTGCGTACTTAATCAAAGAACGTTTCCCATCAGGCCACCATTGCTTAACAACGGTATCTCCCTTTGCTGTGCTGAACTGAAATTTAACATCAGGTGAAGAAGCAACCATAAAAGTACCCTTTTCGGCTTCTAATAAAACGTCAGACCGGCCATACCTGTCCCAATACAATTTTTGGTTCTTTAATTTAAAACCAAACTGCGCCCCATCATCAGCAATATAATTACCCTCGAATTTTTTAGCAGCTGTAATATCTTTTAAAACGGCTTTATTGGTATCAACTGGTTTGGCCTCTGGCTTAGTTGCTTTTGCAGTGGTATCTTTTATAAAAAGATCAGCTATTTCGTAACCCTTACCACCAGGATTAAAATCCCCAACGTTGCTAAAAACAATAAAACCCATTTTTAGATCAGGAAAAGTAACAACCGATGTCCTGTAACCAGCGTCGGCGCCGTTATGCGAATACTGCCTCCACCCTTTGTAGGTATTGTTAACAATTCCCAATGCATAGTCAGATTCTTTGCCGTTATTAAATTTCCCCTTTTGCGTTAGCAATTTGATGTCCTCTGCCGTACCCACCGTAGGTTTGTAAAAGTTCATTACCCATTTAGCCATATCGTCGACATTGGTAAACAGACTGGTTGCTCCTGCGTTTGAGTACGATAAAATACTATTGTTAAAACCACCGCCTTCGCGCGGGTAATACGAGTAAGACCGGTTCTTCACCACCTCCGTATAATCATCATGAAAGTGCGTACTGTTCATTCCCAGAGGCTTGAAAATAACAGAATCTGTAAACTGTCTAAGCGTTTTGCCTGTAACAGATTTTACAATTTCAGCTAGCATGGTAAAACCACTGTTAGAGTAACTATACTCTTCACCCGGTTTAAAATTCAGTGCCTGTTGCTTGCTCAGCACTTTAACAATGTGCTCCTGTGTAATTACATCATCGAGTCTGGTGCCCGATATGGCCAGCAATTGCCATTGATCTCTTATGCCACTGGTATGATTCAGTAAGTTCCGGATCGTAATTTTTTCTTTCAGATCCGGGAACCAGGGAAGATATTTATGAATGTCGTCATCTAGCTTAAGTTTCCCCTGTTGGGCAAGCAAAACAATTGCATAAGCCGTAAACTGCTTAGAAACAGATGCCATATGGTAAATGGTTTCTGGAGTATTGGGCACACCATATTCCATATTGGCCAGGCCATAACCTTTAGCATAAATCAACGAATCATTGCGTACAATTCCAATCACACAGCCGGGTGTATTCGGCGTATTCCATTTCGTAAATAAACCGTCTATCTTTTTTGTAATAGCGTCTGGCAACGTTTGTGCACATAACCTTACTACGGGTATAAGAGCACATAAAAGCAGGATGAAAAGTCTCTTTTTGTGGATTTGCATGAGCGTGTGTGATTAGTAACTCCTAATATACAGATTGTATTCTACTTTCCTTTTTGGTATAATTTTTTATCGTTTAGTCTTTCCATAATTAAGGATGAAAAACTTCTGACACCAATTTTTATACTTTCTTCATCAACATTAAAATTAGGTGTATGATTCATTGCTACAATTCCTTTTTCAATATTAGAACCACCTAAGAAAAAATAAACACCTGGTACTTTTTGCTGAAAGTAAGCAAAGTCATCATTAAAATAAGGAGCTTGTCCGTAATCAGGCACAACTAAATTGGATCCATAGATTCCGTTTAGTGTCTTTATTGCGCTTTTGGTCAATTTCTCATCATTAACTACAGTTGGATTTTCCTGTATAAATGAAACAGAAAGCAGTTTATCTTTATATCTTTCTTTTCCAATTAACTGTTCAATTTTAGGTATGATTTTTTGGAGGTTCGATTGATTTGTCTCGTATAAATATGTTTCTAAAAAAAGCTCGTCTTTCTCTGAGTAGATATTAAATTTATCATCCACAATCATGTAGTCCTTAAAGATTGTATTCGGATTCATCAATCCTATTTTAGGGTCACTCATATGTTGTATTTCCCAGGGCTTACTGTTAAGTTGTGAGCGAGATAATGAACTGTACATTTTCCTGGTAAGCCCTTTAACTTCCTCTTTGGATAGCTCATTTTTTAGTTTAATTCTTATTCGTTTTTGGTAGGCAAACATTTCATTTGGTTTAACCATAATTTGCCCTACAGGCAATGCTGTTACATGTAAACTATAAATTTCATCAGGGTTGATTATCGAAAACAAGCCTTGTTCAATCATTTTTTTTGCGCCAACAAATGTTTCTTCTTCTGGTTGAAATATAAAATATACCGTTCCATTTATTGACTCTTTATTTTTTGCAAGTATTTCTGCTATTCCTAATCCAATTGCCATATGTACATCATGGCCACAACCATGCTGCCCATTTGGTAAAGCATCCATTTCAGCTCTCCATGCTATCTTCTTTCCTTTTTTTTCTCCGTTTAAAATACCTATAATGCTATGCCCGTAAGTATCTGTTTTAACTTCGATGCCTAAATCCAGTAAATATTTCTTTATGATCTCCTGAGTACGTTTTTCATTCCCTGCCAATTCAGGGTTTGCATAAATATCTCTTCTGATTTTCACCAGCTTATCATAAATCCTATCAGTCTCAGCGCTAACCAATTCACGAGTTAAAGCCTCTTTTTTGTTTTGTGGGTACCCGCTAAGGGTTATTAACAATAAGAACAACAGAAGCTGTATTTTCATGTTTAAATGTTTGGTTTTACAAATTAGATATAATATTGATCTATTAGTTACCGATATATCATAGTTTATTTCCCTCTTCATTGTGAGTTGTATAGACGCATATTTTTAACAAACTTTGCATTACTATGGAATACATTTTTAGAAAAGCAACATTAAATGATTTGCCCCAAATATGGGTGATTCTGCAAAAAGCAATCCTGCGCAGAAAAGAAGATGGCAGTAACCAATGGCAGGATGGTTATCCAAACCCTACAGTAATTGAAAATGACATAGCTAAGGGAGCTGGTTTTGTAATGGCCGATGGAGATACCATTACTGGCTATTGTGCAATTCTAATTAACGACGAACCTGCCTATACAGAAATAAAAGGAAAATGGTTAACGGATGGTGATTTTGTTGTCTTTCACAGAGTCGCAATTTCCGAAGACTATCTTGGCAAAGGCTTATCGGGAAAGATGTTGAACTTCATTGAAGATTTTGCGCAAAGAAACAACATACACAGCGTTAAAGCCGATACCAACTTTGATAACGGAGCCATGAAGCATGTTTTTGAAAAGGCCGGCTACATTTACTGTGGCGAAGTATTTTTTAGAGGGAGCTCCAGATTGGCTTTCGAAAAAACACTACTCTGATTTCAAACTTTTTACCGGATCTTCCATTGCTGCTTGCACAGATTGAAATCCTACAGCAAGTATTGCTGTCATGATTGCCAGACCGCCAGCCAGCGTAAACATCCACAGCTCAATTTCCGTTTGGTAAGCAAAGTGTTGCAGCCATGTCTTCATAATCCACCATGCCAACGGTACTGCCAAGACAAAAGCAACCAACACCAGTTTCACAAAATCTCTGATCAGCAAACTGGAAATCTCCTGAACGGAAGCGCCCAATACTTTTCTGATGCCTATCTCCTTGGTTCTTTGAACAGCGGTAAAAGATGCCAGTCCAAAGATGCCCAGACAAGCAATAAAGATAGCAAGAACCGAAAAAGTAATGAATACCTTAAAAAACTTAGCCTCCGACTCATACAAGTTTTCGATCTCATCATCAAGAAAAGAATATTCAAATTCCGCCTGTTGATCTATTTTATAAAGCTGTTCCCTGATGTATTTTAGTGATTTGTCCATATGCTCAGGACTAATCTTAATGGCCATTTTTTGAAATCCTGTATACCAGGGTAGGAACATAACAGGACTGATCTCTGTATGCAGTGATTCAAAATGGAAATCTTTAACCACTCCAACTATGCGCATTTGTTGCTCATCCTCCATCACGATCTGACCAATCGGATCTTTAAATCCCGAGAGTTTTACAGCCGATTCATTAAAGATCACATCCCAAACTTTCGCATCATTAGGCTCGGCTTTGAAACCTCTACCCTGCATAACATTTATACCAAACGTGTTAAAGAAATCAGCATCAACCAATGCTCTTGGTAAAATGACCTGTTTTCCTGCAGCAATAATTGGAGAATAGTTGCTGAACCTGTATGCAAAATCTTTATCACTTCCAGTCACATTCTGTATATCGCTGTTCCTCAGCAGTTCCTTTTTGAGCAGCTGGTAATTGTCACGCTGTTTTTTGGTGTTGAGTGATAACAATACCACTTGCGAGGATTTGATCCCCAGTTTTTGGCTCCTTAAATAATCCCATTGCGTATAGATAATGATGGTTCCTACGATAAGAACAATAGAAATTGCAAACTGGAATATAACCAATCCTTTGCGAAAAAATAGATTACCATTGCCAACACCTGATACTGAACCTTTCAACACTTTTACCGGATGATAAGATGAAAGTACAAACGCGGGATAGATGCCGGCAAAGGTACCAGTAAGCATTGATACAGCAAAAAACCAAAGCGACTGCTCCAGATTTAAAAAATCAATTGTCAGTTCCTTTCCCGAAAGGGAATTAAACAACGGCATAAAGAGTTCAGTCAGAAAACCACCTACAACAAATGAGAAGAATGAAATAAGTAGTGATTCACCAAGGATTTGCAATATCAACTGGCCCTTTCTGGCACCAATTACTTTACGAATTCCGATTTCTTTTGCGCGTTTTATAGCCTGAGCAGTAGCAAGGTTTGTATAATTAACACACGCTAAGACGAGAATAATAATAGCTATGGCAGAGAAAATATACAAATAAGTAATGTCTCCGTTGGGTTCAAGCTCCTCTTTGAGATTCGATTTTAGATGAATATCATTTAAAGACTGTAAAGGGAAGTGTGTCCACCAATCTAAAGCTGCTTTTGGATAATTCTTAAAAATGTAGCTATTGATGTCCTTTTCCAACTTTACAGGATCAGCATTGGGAGATAACAGCAGATATGAAAAATGAGAAGTCCATCCTATTTGAGCTTTCCGATCAGGAAATAGCCGGTCTGCAGTAGTTGCAGACAATAAAAAGTCTTTATGAAAATGAGAGGCTTTAGGCATAGCTTCGAACACTCCGGTTACGGTAACCATGTAGCTCTTGCCGTTGTTTGGATCAACAAATTTTAAAGATTTGCCAATAGGATCTTCATTAGGGAAGTAAACGGCTTCTTGTTCATTAGAAATCGCTACGGTATAGGGTCTTGTTAAAACTGTTTTACGGTCTCCCTTTAGTAGTTTAAAAGAGAAAAAATCAAAAAAACCCGGGTCCACCGAAGTTACCCCTTTTTGCAGAAATTTCATTTTTCCGTATTCAACAAAGTGGTTTCCCAGATCATAATCGATACGCATAAACTGTTCAATTTCTGGAAATTTATCTTTAAGGTCTGCGGCTAAGTTGGAAAATGTAAGTCCGGTTGTTACTGTTCCTTCACCCGTTTTAAAGCGCTCTGCAATGCGATAAATCCTATCTTTTTTTGCATGAAATTGATCGTAGCTCATTTCATCCTTTACGTAAGTATAGATCAGCATACAACTAGCCAAGCCTATTGCCAAACCAAGCGTATTGATTAATGCATAAAACTTATTTTTACGTAATTGGCGGAAAGCAACTTTCAGATAGTTTCTAAGCATGTAAAGACGAGTAAAGATTCTGAAGATTAACAGGAAAAGTTATGCCATTAATAAAATATGGGCCTTCCGCCGGTAACAGTGAATAAACGTACTTTTCTCTTGTCCATTATCGGACATCAACTGTGCGGTTATGAACCCATTTATTTCACCAGAATAAACGAATTCTGAGCATCTCCTACCCATTTGTATTTATAAATGGTGCTCTGTTCCTGTCCGTCTTTGTTTTTCTTATTATGAGAAATATAAAACAACCCATCGCCTAAAGGACATAAACCAGTGGCTCCCCATTCAAAGCGCCAACCGCTTATACCCGTATTTGCATCTTTTGGCCCTGCCTGCAACAAAGAAAGGGTTTGAACTTTTATCGTTTCATTACCCGATGATATTTGACCTTTAACAGGCTTTTGATGCGCATCAATTACAAAGAAGTCGTAATTTGGAAACTGCGTTTTAGCGCCACGATATACTGCAGCAAAAAAGTTCCCGGTATAAGCATCATAAGCCAGATTTTGTATGCCATAACGGGTGCTGCCAGTTTTTACAAAGTATTTATCCAAAGGCTTTTCAGGTCCCGAATGGTGCAATTTATCCTGCGATAACTGCTGCCCATATTTATCCCAGTTGGCGATATCGTACTTTAATAAAACCTGATGGTCATTATCATCTCTGTCGGTATCACCATAAACACCGTACGCAACGTACAAGTATTTTTTATTGGTATCAGCACTTCCTATTGCCGGGGCAAAAGCAACACCATCTATTCCAGAACAGGCAAACCTATGTGGCTTTTTACCATTGGCAGTCTGTACGCTGTCCTGGTAATCTTTTACCGCTTCCTTTATGTAAACAGTGCGTAGCAAATCTTCTTTCTCTGCACTCATATCAGGGCGCACAATGCGGGAACCATCAAATATCGCGATATAGAAACCGTTTTCAATGTTGTTTTGTACACCCAATGATTTCCTGATCCCCTTACCAATAGCATCATTCTTATATTCCAGCGAACCGTATATCTTCCCGTCGGCTGCATTAAAATCCAAATCGCCAAGGTGCCCTACAAAACCGGTTACACTGCCTATCAGTTTGCCCGAAAGATCCATCTTAATGAGCCTATCTGTAAAAGAAAAATAAACATATCCATTGGCTTTATCTACAGCAACGCCTTGCACATGCATCTTGCCCTGTTCTCCTGAATAAATTGAATCTGGTAAGCTTGTTACATTTTGAGATCGAGCGCTCAATGCCAGGATTATAAAAAAGATGGATAGCAGGAATATTTTTTTCATTTGAACCGAAGATATTATAGAATTTATAATTTTCCAATCTCTTCAAGAGATCTCTCCTCAAGTCGAGATGACGGCATTGAAGTTTTTCTACTATAAAAGTGAATTTCAAATCACTAAATTGCATTACACAAAATTAATGTTTCTCTCATGCGTCTTATCCTAGCTTGCATACTATTCGCCTTTTTTAATGCATCAACAGCATTTGCCCAAACCGACCTTAATGATGAGTGGACGAACATTGAAAATTCCATAAGAACAAGAACTCAACTCGAAGAAACGCTTAAAACCGTCAACTCAAAAAAAGAGGAATCTATCAGAATCAACAATGATATTGCTTTAGCGCGATGCTTGTATTACGCTATGCTAATAAAAGACTTAAAAACTGAGGACAGTTTATATTTCAGGAACAGCGCTTTTATTGATAGTTTGCTCATCAACAAAAAATCATCAACCTTACTAAAAACTGCAATGCACCTGATGCAGGCGCGCAGAGTACTTTTCTTTGCGCACAAGTACTTAAAGTTTAGGCCCAGCACCTACGAAACAAAGAACCTCCAACCTAACTATGGTGCCATGGATTTATTACAGCGCGACAGCATTGTTAGGTTTCATTTCAAAGAGGCATTACGGCTCAGTGGCTCGGCCATACCAGGTAAAAGTATAGATATCTCGTGGCTCTCATCCAATGCCGATAAATTATTGTTTAAAGCCGACCTTGCAGACATAGCGCTTGCCGAGCGCATTGGCTTCGAAACAGGAAAAACCACCGATCTAAACCTGTCCGATCAAGATATTCAGACACTTATAGTATCTGAACCCAAAGGCTTTCAGCAAGCCTTACAATCGTCATTAGACACCGCCAAAATCCACTCACATTTGATGGACACCTATACATTATGGATGCGCAAACACAATTCGAAACCTGAAGAACTGCAATACATTCAGATGCTTATCAAATATTATTTCTATTCCCGGATGCCCAATATCTTGTCGAACGCATGGACTACTTACCTCCAAAAAAACCTCTCCTCTCCATTAAACACCATTCAAGCCACAGCTACTTTCTATTTGTTTCAGTATCAATATTACAAGGGAATCAAATACGGACAAAAGTTTGAAGCTCAATACAAAGGATACCTTAAACAAGCTGTCCAATTGTATGAGCAGCACCAGAGCGTTGTAAATGAGTTTTCAGCGTACAAAAAAACACTGGAAACCTTGCTTAAAAAGATTAAAAATCAAGAGATCAATGTTCAAGTTACAGACCGCCAGATGACGGAAACGCCAATCATGCTTACAGCAAGATATAGGGGTATACAAAAAATCTATTACCGAATCGTTAAAATTGGCATCAAAGAGAAATTTCCGAACTTAAAAACAGAACGAATAGAAGTACTGCTCAACCGCCCCGCTATCCGCGATTCCAGCTTCCTCTTACCTGCCGGAACGGATGATTTCGACAAACATGCACTGTACCTAAAGCTCGAAAGTTTGCCAGTGGGCACCTATAATGTAATTTTCTCGCCTTCCGAGATTAAAACTGCAGCCAACCTTAGCCACATGGAATACATTCATTTTCAGGTGTCTGATCTGGCTGTTGTGAATACCGGAGATCATTTTATAGTGTTGAACAGAAAAACGGGCTTCCCCATAAGTGGCGTAAAAGTAATAGCAACGGAACAGGTCAGCACCAATTTAAAGGGTTTTACATCCATAAAAAAAACCTACACCTCAAAAGAATTCATGTTCGTTTCTGGCAAAGATACCCTAATGCACGATTTTAACAGGCCCAAGAGGAACTTACCACGGGAGATATACAATACTGAGGCTTATGATGACCTGGAAGAGTTTTATGACGCCCAGACAAAATTGCAAATTTATACCGACAGAGGAATTTACCGCCCGGGGCAGCGCGTACAATATAAAGTTATTATGCTTACCAGAGATCCTTCAACAGGTCAAAACATCGTCTTCAGTAAAGCAAATAAGTATTTTAAAAGCTGGATGGCAGACAATGAACCCCTATTGGAATTAAAAGACCCTAACTATAGAACCGTTGATTCCATAAAGCTTGTTCCTGATGATTATGGAAGCTTTTCGGGTTCTTTTGTTATTCCAAAAAATGCAATGACCGGGCAATGGTCTATTGATGGCGATTTAATTGATGGCGATAATGGTTATTTTAAGGTCGAGGAATACAAACGGCCAACAATGGAAATAACTATGGAAAAACCTGCCGAAGGGCCATTACCCGGCGAACCTTTTGAGCTAAAGCTTAAAGTGAAGTCGCTCAGCGGTGCAGATCTTAACCGTGTAAAAATTGCTTACCAGATAATAAGAGAATCTAACTATTTTGGAAATGCCCCATATATCAATCCCATAGTAACAGATACGCTCGGTTATACCGATGATAAGGGCTTGTTAGTGATAAAAGTAAATGATGTAAACCTGCCGAAAAAAAATCCTGATCCCGATAAGGAATGGGCTATCACTTACAGGTTATCAGCCACGGCCACAGAAGCCACTGGCGAAACCACCAGCCAGGATAACACATTCAGCGTATCTTCATGGCCGGTCAAGATCAACATTCCGGCAGTAGATCAGTACGACAGAAAAGAACTTCCAAAGCTAAACATCACTGCAAAAACAGAAAACAGCAAGTTTAAACCTAAGGAAATTCATATCAGCATTTTTCAGAATATTATAGTGCCCGATACCACTCGCAGTGAAATTGTAGATGAATGGCAATACACTAAGGATCAATTAAAAGCATGGTTTCCAAACGAGGAAATCCTTAACAGGACAAGCCTCGAAAAGAAATCAATCTTTGAAAAAACAATACCAATAGATAGTACCGTTCAGTTTCAATTAGACAAAACATTACTTCAAGCCGGCAAGTACGAACTTGCAGTAACTACAACCCAATCGGAAAAAACATCGGGCCATACCAGCATCAGTTTTGATGTATTTGATACCGAGCAAAGAGCCACTCCGGGGAATTTAGAAGACTTTAACTACCTGTCCATCAATACTGCCAAACCCGGCGATAAAATAGATTATCACACTGCTACCATAGACAGTGCCTATGTGGTGTATGGGTTAACTTATTATGTGCGCCAAAAGCAGAGCATTGCCGTAAAAACCACCTACCACGCACAATACCAGGGTAAGGGAATGCAGATGTATACTTTCACGGTACCAAAAGATGCATTAGAATCGCTTGTACTCACAAAAGCTTATGTACTAAACAATAAACTGTATATAAACGACCAAAACGTTTATCTAGCCCCACCTACCTCGGCAAAACCAGAAATTATCATAGAAAAATACAGGAAGGTTCTGGCTCCTGGTACAAAAGAAACTTTTACCGTATCGGTAAAAACAGCAAAAGAAAATATCGCGGCGCAACTGATGACGGGAATGTACGATGCCGCATTAGACAAACTTGCTTCACACCAGTGGAACATCCCCAACAACCCTTACTTCAGTGGTTACCTGTATGGGGGCTGGAGTCAAACAATTAATAACAGTAGGCCCTATTATCACTATTGGCCCGGTAATAACGAATACAATAATCAAAGCGAATTCATAAATGAATATGAAGGCGATGTTATGTTGCAGCAACTAAGAGGCCGAGTAGCTGGATTGGCAGTACCTTCGGCGAGCTTTCTAAGCTTAGAAGATGGTCAGCTGAGTGAGGTAGTATTAAAGGGTCATAGCATAGCCGACGTAGTGAGGTACGCCACTACGGGCAGCGCGATTTACATAAGGGGTACAAATTCTCTTGTTCAGAATGCGCAGCCTCTAATTATAGTAGATGGTGTTCCATTTTCCGGCTCATTAAATGATTTTAATGCCGCTTCCATAACCGAAGCTATGGTATTAAAAGGTGCCGATGCCACTGCTATCTATGGCTCAAAAGCCGCAAATGGCGTGCTGATAATTAGCACCAAAGGAAAGATCATATTACCGGGAACTCCTGAACCACAGCCAATGGTGCGTAAAGATTTTAGCGAAACAGCATTCTTTTATCCAAAACTATACGCCGATAAAAACGGACTATATACCTTTAGTTTTACCATGCCCCAAACAGCAACCGCATGGAACTGGAAGTTAATGGCACATACAAAAAGCAGTCTATTTGCATATGCAGAGCGAAAACTAAATACACGCCTTGACCTGATGGTTCAGCCTAACATGCCACGCCTGCTCTATCAGGGTGATGAAATTGTATTGAAAAGCAGGATTAGCAATCTGGATAGTGCAGCTATGGACGTAAAACTTAGCTGTAAGATAGAAGATGCCGTTACTGGTGAAGACCTGACTGCAAAAGTACTGAAAGAACCTGCCTTTAAAATAGTTAAAGTAGCCGGAAAGTTAACTGAAACAGCAGGTTTTGCTTTTAAAGTGCCCGAAGGACAGCTGAATCCACTAACAATTGTAACCACTGTAAATGGAGGCGCCCTGGCAGATGCTGAAGAGCACACGTTGCCGATACTACCCAAAAAAGTGTTTATGCGTAAGCAAGTGCCCCTTGTATTTTCAAAGAAAGACAGTTTGGTACAGGCTCCTAAGCTACCAGACGACGCAGATTTGTATGGCCTTAGTCTCTATGCAGATGCTAAGCCACAAGCAGCCTTAATCAACTCATTACCATTTTTAGCCAATTATTCCTTTAATTGTTCTGAACAGGTATTTAATAAACTCTATGCCAGAGTAACCGCAAATCAGCTGATGCGTAATCAGCCTGAGCTTGCAAAATCATTTAAAATGCGTTCGCCGGATGCCATTTCAGATACTACGGAACGCAAACTTCCGGATGAACTTGCAGAAGCGGCCATGCCTTGGTTAAACCTGGCAAACCAAACTGCTAAGCAGCAAAAACAATTGTATCAGGTTCTAGATACCATAAGCAACAGGTCCATAATTTCCGACCATTTAAATAAGTTGTATTCCATGCAAGATTTCTACGGCGCGCTCCCCTGGTTTGAGGGTGGAAAAAGCAATAGTTGGATATCTAATTATGTACTAAGAGGATTTGGAAAGTTAAATCAGCAAGGATGGCAAGCGAACGACTATCAAAGGCATTCAATTTTCATCAAGAGGTTAATTACATATACCGATTCTTTATACGCTACAAACGGTACAGATGGTAATCTTTTTGGTGCCTACTCCCGGTCATTTTGGAAAAACGAGTATCCCCTTAATCCTGGTGTCATCAAAAAAATAAATACCACTCTTGAACTTGCCGAAAAAGACATCAACAATAAGCGCTTATATGATCAGGCTTTATGGATCATTGTTTCATTAAAATATACAACTCCAGATCACCAAATTTATAAAAAGGCCCTTGCCCAACTGAGTAACATACAACAACGGGCAATAAACGACGACCTAAATGGAATGCGCTGGAAAGAAATTTCAGATGGCGATGATTTGAGCCATTCAAAAGAAGAAACCATTGCAATGCTTTATGAGGCCTTTACACAAGCCGGGCAAAATACAAAGATTGCAGATGGGTTAAGCAAATGGATGCTGTCGGCCAAGCAAGATTACAGTTGGCGCACAACCACGGGTACTGCTGCAGCTATCGACATGCTTAAGGAGTCGGCAACAATAAAGACCAGTTTTGTGCCAGATTCTGTTTCTGCTCAGGTTGGTAATCAGCAGATGAACAGTTCAAATGGTCTTTTGGCTGGGCAGCGCAACCAATTCATCAGTCTTAACAAGGTATCTCCGGTAACGGTCTCAGCAAACAATACGGTTAGTGGTGGCATTACATGGCATTACTTCAGCGCTGAAGCGCAGGCCGATGATGCTAATAATAAAGTAAAGCTGAAGAAAACTTTATTTAATTATGATCAGCAGAAGAATGCGTGGGTTCCACTTTCGGATAAACCTATTTTAAAAATAGGCGAAAAGATAAAAATTGTGTTAACGGTAGAAACAGCAGTAAGCTTACGTTTTGTACAACTTGAAGATAAGCGTGCAGGTGTATTCGAACCTTTGGATGGCAGTAGTGGTCAGCAATACCAGGACGGTACATATTATTACAGGTCTGTAAGAGATGCTGGTCAGCAGCTTTTTATAGATTTACTGCCCTCAGGCAGAACTGAATTTAACTATGAAGTAACTGTTACGCAAGAAGGAACTTTTAAAAACGGAGCAGCTATGCTTCAATGTCTTTATAATCCGGGTGTAACGGCCTACAGTAATGCAATGACAATTATTTCCAAACCCTAATACACACTATGGCATCAGATCAGAAATTTGTTGATTTTATTGTTGATCAAATACAAGGAGCGGGAACGATCAGCAGCAAGAAAATGTTTGGAGAGTACGGCCTTTATGCAGGCCAAAAGATCTTTGCTTTGGTTTGTGACAACAAGCTGTTTATTAAACCCACAGAAGCTGGAAAGCAGTTTATAAGAAGCGTAGTAGAGGCTTCTCCGTATCCTGGAGCAAAACCTAGCTTTCTGATCGAAGAACAAATTGAAGACCGGGAATGGATTAGTGAGTTGGTAAGGATTACAGCGGCAGCACTTCCAGAACCTAAGCCTAAAAAGTCCAGGAGTAAAAAGAACTAAGTAATTGATAATATTGCTATTTTACAATCATCAAATCATAGCGCTCTACCATGTACTTTAAAACCGTTCATTTTCCATCAAACCTAAATAACACTCAAGTAGAAGCTGTTCTAAGAAAGGCATCAATGAAAGAAACCATGTCTCTTGATTTTAAATTTAAGAGTGTCGACATCGGTACCGACAAGATATTTTGGGGACTTGAAGACAAAAAGGACTTAAAATTTACCAGAATCAAAACATCCTTTGAGTTCTTTCTGCCTAAACTAATCATTAATCTTTCAAAAAATCCTTCTGTCAATTTTTACAAAATCAGACCTGGGGCGTTATCAATTGTTGTTGCCGGATTATTATTTTTTGGACTCTTCACTGGAATTCTTGGGGTCATAAAAGGCAGACCTAATATAGAATCGCTGATACTCTTTCCCGTCCTGATTGTTATTTACATTGCACTAACGCTATTCGAACTCAGACTAACTGCTTCCAGAGCAGTAAAGGTATTAAACCAGATATAATATATTTCAAGCGCTGCCCGCAATTGGGCAGCGCCTAAACGCTATTTCAGCGAATGAAAACCAATCTGGTTGCCTTCAGTATCTTCAGCGACACCGCAGAAACCATATTCTCCAAGAGACATTTTTTCAGCAATCACCTTACCTCCTGCTGCTGCCACTCTTGAAAGCTCAACTGCACAGTCATCGGCATAAAAATACACCATCGTACCTCCTACTCCCGGTTTTCCCATTTCAGATTTACACAATGTGCCACTGCTTCCAGGGCCCATCATATCTGCGGGGAATGCAAGCATTTCAAAGTAACAAGGATCGTCTTTGTCTACTTTCATATTATCAGGAGGCGCCATTTCAGATAGTTGAATCTGCAATACCTCCTCATAGAATTTCTTAGCTCTGGCCAGATCGTTTACACTGATTTCGGTCCAGACAAATGGATTTTTAACTGTCATGATTCTAAGTTTAAAATGGATTAGTTCCATTAACACTAAGATCATAAAATATAGCTTCAAAGATGAGGGGCAACTATGACAAATAAGCGGGTAAATTGTGTCAATACCCCTAAATAAAGATATAAACACTATCTTGGGCAATATTAAAACTCTTATATAATGCACACTTATACGCTCTCTTTAGAAGATGTAGTTACTTACAATCAATACAATCTATCTATAAAAAAGAAAAATGTTTTTCAGAAACTCAGGATCGTTGCATCTGTTTACTTTGTATTGCTTGGTGTCCTTTTTATATATGTTACAAATTATATCATTGGAGGAATTTTTATTCTCTTTGGATTGCTATACCCACTACTAGGTGCAAAGTATGTGAAATGGGCATATACAAAAACTTTTAGAAAAGTTATCCTTACAGATTGTAGTGGTCTAATTAATGCGCCTAATACTTTTAGCGTAGCTGACAATAAAATTGTTATTCAAGATCAGGGGGGAATATTTTACTATAACCTATCTGCTGTTGAATCCATAAACGAAATCGCTACACATTTTTTCATCAAGTTTAACAATAGTGATGTAACTGTTGTTCCAAAAACAGAAACAGAACTTGCTCAGACAATCAGAACACTGATTACCGAACATAATCTGCGACATGTGGTTCAGCTAAATTGGAAATACTAATCCCAGGAGTCGTCTTAATGCAATCGTCTTAAAGCTATCATCTCGACTAAGGAGAGTATAAAAAACAGATAGTCTTGTTAATTGCATTAATGTAAATTATACAACATTTTGCCACAAAAACTAGCATCAGACCTTGGGACTCTCTCTGTCCAGGCTTAGCAATATCGGGTGTCTAAAAGGCTTATTACTGGTGTCTCACTGGTATGTAACTTGTATACACAGATAAGCAACTCCAGTTTAAAGAGGCTTAACCTTTGTTTAAGATTTATATCTATTTTTTTGAAACTCGATCTTGGAGATTATTTGCTTTTCTACCTCAGGTTGTATAACATTGAGAATGAGGTTCGGGTCAATGTTAAAAATGTAACCCAATCTAAGAACTTCTTAACAACTCTTCCCATATCCGCCAACATTTCAGCGATGACTTCACCGCTCTCTTCTTATTATAATTTGAACTTATTTATTTTTAGGTTTGAATTCTTCTACCTTGCTATTCCTCCAATCACTTGGATGAAGCAGTTCCCTGATATCAACTCTTAAAAACTCAGCTATTTTATTTAAGGTTGCTACAGTTGGTTGATGTTTGTTATTTACCCATCTGGAGACCGTTTCTTTTTCCATTTTAAGAAAGTCAACTAAGTCCTTATTACCCGCACCTTTTTCTTTTAAAACTTCCCCAATCCTGTTGATCATAAATATTTTAAAATATTAGTTGACATTTAATATCAACTTTTGTATATTTGTTTTTAGTTATTTATAGCGACAAATAGAGTTAGGGTAACCTGGCTTTAACGATGTCCCTCATGAAACGAAACCGTCAATCTTCGCATGAGCCGATCGTGAGTTCGCCATTTCTATTGGATATTTATATCTTTGATATACTATTCAATAGGGCGAATTTCATGTCAGCCTTTTGCGAGGCTCAAGCTAACGCTTGAGTGGTTCTTGACGGTACCAGTTTCAAAAGCAGTGAAGTTCGCCCTATTGGTTTTTCCAATAAGGTTTTCTTACAGCTTTTGTTGAGTACACATCGTTTTACATAAAACCAACCGTTTATGAGAACGAAAAGACTAAGCTTCGCCATTTATAAGTACCTCCAGGAGGCACTGCGTGGGTATTCCCTTAAACTCTTAATAAAGAACGTAATTTGTTCACCATCGTAAAGCGGGCTAGAAATTCCAAGTAAAAATATAGCCCAAAGGACCAGAGGCTAGTGTGTTGATAAAACACAAAGTCCCCGCGGGTGGATTTAACTTGGGCCAGCCCTTTATTGCCGATTAAGCAAAGATGCATGTACTTAGGTTATCGCAATTACCAAGGTAGGTATCTTTTTTATAATTATCAATACGGATCCTTAAGGCATTAATTAAATGCCTTAAGCGCTGGTCTTTGTATTTTTCACCCCTTCGTTATTTACTTTAGTTCACCTTATTATCCGATATATGAGCAGAGTAATTATACGAACATAAAGGCAGGTGATGTTCCTAGTTTTTTCGTACGCTTGAGATGGTACCTGCGAAAGCCCTTCTTTATCAAATCTGCAAACGATTTTGGCCTAGCTATAAAAAGTATTGCAACATACATCAGAGCGATGAAATTAACGATGGCACAAAAAAAATCGCGAGCACAGAAAAGTAAACTTGGATCAAACTGAACATTTAAACTAATGAGGACGAACCAATTCAGAAACCTGTGGAAGAAAATAACGCAATATAGGAAGAATTAAACAGAGTTATATAGCATTAACATAAAATCAACTAATCAAATATACTATTATAACCTGTTTACAATGACAGGTCTCGTTCATCTCAATTTTCATTCAAATCCCAATATAAGGACTCGCTTATGAGAGCAGAAACTATCTACAACGAGAAGACCTTTTATTTCACCAAATTCAGTCAGGGTGATGAAAAGGGTCTTGAATACTTCTACAACCGCCTCTACCCTTCTTTATTCTATAAGAGAAGGCGGTACATTAAAGATGACACCAATGCGGCCAGCATCGTAAGCGAGGCATTTCTACGCCTCTGGCTAATTCGAAACAGCATCACAGACCCCAACCACATTGAAACCTTCTTGAGTGACACCACCATCGAAGCCTGCAAATCCTATTACAGAACTTCAAGTCACAATTTCCAGCGGAATATGCTCCGGCTTGATGAGATCGAAAACTACCAGGAATTCATGGCAGGCTATGATCCTGAACAGGAATTGGATCCCGATGAACTATACGTTGGTCCGGCAAGCAACTACACTTGGGTGATAGATAGGTACCCGGGACATGGTTTTACCAAAGCAATTGCACAGATAGATGCCGAACAGGCCTCAACCCCTACTGTTGAAGGTGGATCAACCATCGCAGCGCACACTGAACATTTAAGATGGAGTATCCGTGTAGCGCTAGAATTCTTCGACGGAAAAATGCCTTCGCCCGATTGGGCTGAAAGTTGGAGAATCCGTGAGGTAAATGATCAGGAATGGCAAAAACTGCAACAAGACCTGCTTAGCGCCTATGAGGATCTTAGAACAGCAATTGCAGAAAGGAAAGACTGGACAAATCAGCAATTCAGACAGGGCACGCTGGCATTAATTCCGCATGCCGCCTATCATCTGGGTGCGATTAAACAATTGATAATTGCAACAAGTTAAAATTGCTTGCAGGGGCACAATTAATTACTCGAGAAAAGTTCATCAAGCTTTTGCTTAAGCTCATCACCCCTTAGGTCTTTAGCTATAATTTTGACCTCTGTATCAATAAGAAGCGATCTGGGTATACCAAATATTCCAAAATATGAAGAAACTTCATTTTTCAATCCCTTTAGGTCAGAAACCATTGTCCATGGCATCTTATCTTCTTTAATGGCATTTTTCCAGAGTTCAATATTATCGTCGAGAGAAACGCCCAATACAGTAAAATTCTTGTCTTTATATTTATTATAAGCCTTCAATATATTTGGATTTTCTGCCCGGCATGGTGCGCACGAACTTGACCAAAAATCGATAAAAACATACTTACCTCTAAAGCCCGCGAAATTCACAGGCCGCCCTTCAGGATCGTTTTGAATAAAATCCGGAACCTTTGCCCCCATTCTGCTCCTTTTACCAATTGCGAGCGCGCTGGCGATTTCTTTACCTTCAGGGGATTCCTGTACAGTTCTATCTAAAAGATTAAAGGCCAGAAGCGCTTCATCATAATCACCCATACTTGCCCGTCGTGCCGCGATATCTGAGCTTATTATATGCATGGGATGTGACTTGATATATGCATTCTCCCTTTCAGTCCACATCTTCGTTACCTGAACCTACTTTTCTCGGAGTGCCGGTTGTTCATTGGCTGGTGCATTCGAAATAGCTTTACGGATCGAATCTCTTTGCTGCTGTAAATCTTTGAATGAGCGACTATAGGCTATCGATTCATCATATGTTTTAGAACCAATTACAACAACGCTATCTGGCTTACCCTCAATGCGAATGTTTCCTGGTTCAATAAAAAAGGGAAAAGAATTCTCTGGCAGGAAAAGCATCGCTTTACGTGGCCCCGATAACTTCTTGGACCAGGTAAACTTTCCACCAGTAACATGTATTGTGTCTACCTTGTACCCTTCGGAAGTATTGTAAACAAATTGGAGTTGGTTTTCAGTTAACCCAATTAGGTTTCCTTGTATGGTAACAGTTTGTGCCGGAACTATGAGATGTAAGCTCAACAAAGCAACAATTACGAGATACGTTTTCTTTAACATGCTTTTTTATTCAATTTACTATTTTCAGTGTAAACTTCTGTTCATTGATTCGAAAACTATAACATTTCAAAAAGATGATTCTTAACTTAGCACAAAAAAATATCATCTAGTGTTCGAAGTTTTTAAGGCATATGTACGCCGACAAACAACTATTAGCGACGAGGAGCTTGGCATACTGGAAAGCCACGCCAAGTTCAAAAAACTGCGCAAAAAACAATACCTGCTGCAGGAAGGTGATGTATGTCGCTACCATTGTTTTATAGCTAGTGGCCTAATGCGTACCTATTCGGTTGATGGTAAGGGCAACGAGCACATCATCCGCTTTGCTACTAAAGACTGGTGGATCAGCGATCGCGAAAGTCTGCTCTTTGGTGTACCTTCTAAATTTAACATTGATGCCATTGAAGAATCGGAACTGATCCTGTTCGACAAGGATGAGATGAAGGTGGCCATGGAAACAGTGCCTGTTTTTGGTCAGCTGGTTACCGATATTTTGAACAAGAGCTTTGTGATAAACCAGAACCGGATTCATGAAGTAATTAGCAGCACGGCAGAAGAGAAATACCAGAACTTTGTAAAGCGTTATCCTGATTTCGCACTGCGTGTACCGCAGGCCATGATTGCCTCTTATTTAGGAATAACACCCGAAACACTTAGCCGTTTGCGCAACCCCAAGCCTAAGAAGTAGGCCTTTCGATTGACATTTGTCAATTTTTTTCTTAACAAACCTCATCGTTTCGAGGACAGCATATTCGCCAATTTTGCTTCGTCAGCCGGGTGAACCACTGACCAAAAAATAAGCAAAATCATGTCACGTAAATTAGAGAACAAAGTAGCCGTAATAACCGGTGCAACCAGCGGAATGGCTCTGGCTACTGCCAAATTATTTGTAGAAGAAGGTGCCTATGTATATATCACTGGCCGCAGACAGGAACAATTGGATGCCGCGGTAAAACATATCGGTAAAAATGTAACGGGTGTGCGCGCTGATTCAGGCAATCTGGATGATCTGGATCATTTATACGAGATCGTTAAAAAAGAAAAAGGCCATATAGATGTATTGTATGCGAGCTCTGGCGTTGGGCATTTCGGCATTGGCATTGATGCCATTACTCCCGAAGAATATGACCGTGTATTCGACATCAATGTTAAAGGAACCATTTTTACTGTACAGAAAGCACTACCACTTTTGTCTGAAGGTGCATCTATTATCATGACAGGTTCCATAGCCAGTGTGAAAGGTTTCCCTGGAATGGGTATATACAGTGCTAGCAAAGCTGCTATCCGCTCACTTGCCCGCACCTGGACGCTTGACCTGCAAGCCCGCAAAATCCGTGTAAATGTACTTAGTCCGGGTTCTATTGATACTGCCACCTTTGATGGTGTACATCAGGAGATCAGGGATTCATTTACAGAAAAGATTCCGATGGGCCGTTTTGGTACTTCTGAGGAAATTGCCAGCACTGCCCTATTCCTGGCTTCTAGCGATTCTACCTATATAACAGGTATAGAGTTGTTCGTTGATGGTGGTACGGCACAGATTTAAGGCATTGAATTGTTACGCCAGTTTTGTGGCGTAACAATCTATCTTAAAATTCTATAATGAATTTACTATTTTAAAAATTGTCCACGACAAGAAGAAGACAAGGCCGATTACAAATATTCATTGTCCGTGTTTTCTATCTGGTTCTGTATAACCATAAACACTTTCACCATTAGGTAATGTTTTTTTGTGATTCATCAGGTGCCAACCAATGAAAACACCAAAGAGTCCACCCAAAATAGCAAACACATAACCTGCATAAATCCATCCCCTATTGTATTTCTCAGGTTTTGCTAGCTCTTCTAGTCGTTGATCTTTTAATGCTTTGATATCTTCAGGCTTCAGATTGTGCCCTCTAGATTGTAATATGGACTGTGCTAACTGAAAATCAAATTTACTCCATTCATCGCTTTTAGTTACAACTTCAATTAATTCCTCGTCAGTGAAATCGAAAAGATAATAATTCTCATCAGCATTTTCAATTTGAGTCTTCGCAGCATCTAAAAGTAATGCATCTGCACTTTCAAAATCTTTTTGTCGTAATTTTAACCTGAATTCTTTATTTAATTGACTGTTAATAAAAGTCAAATCAAAGACAACGGAATTGTCTTCAATTAAGTGTTCTATACCGTACTCTTCTAACAACGATGCTATTTCGGTTATTTGCGCTTCTTCACTATACTTTTGATAGGTTAAAAATTCCTCACTGCTCATGTTGCCATATCTGCTAAATTTTTTATGATTATAAAGATATATGGAGGTTATCATATTTCCGAAATAAATATTTATATTTCAGTACGCAATCTCAAAACTCACATGAACAAGTATATACGACTACACGCCCGGTCAAAAAGTAAAGTCATTTGGACTTTAGTACTTAGCTCGGTAATTCTTTTTTGCATTTATATTGGTATTTTTCAATTGCATTATTACAACAAAGAGTCTGTAGCTTTTATGTTGCTGGCACTTGTTGGAAATTGTTTTATCATTTTACAAATGATGTGGCTTGAAACAAGCAACCTGCTAATTAGAACTCTTTTTGGTTTTCTTTTGCTTGTAGCCGTTAGATTTAGTGCATTAGGAGTTCTGCAGTTACAGAAACTCTATTATGCGCAACAATTGGAAAATCATGGTAAAATAGTAGATGGAAAAGTATTATTGGTGCGGTCGTCAAAGTCCTCTTTGCTTTACGACCACTATATGGTAGTTCGTTATGCTTTAAATAATGAAAACTTTGTACAAAAAATAGGTGACGAGAACCAAAGGTTCAATGAAGGAGACAATCTAAAACTTCGGATATCAACTAAGCATCCGGGGATATTTCAGGTTTTGCAATAGTAGGAATAACTATAAGTATATTGCAGGCATGATACCCCGAGGCAAACTATACATCAGCAATAAAGATCTATTCACTGGCATCTACTATTGTTTTGCTGATTATTTTAGACCTCAAAAAACAGAGATCGCTGGAAAGAACGATAAAAAGTTGATCTGCCTTTCTGTACGTACCGGTTTTGATCTGGTTCTAAATGCATTAGATTTTCCGGCGGGTTCTGAAATTTTAGTAACGGATATCAACATTCCGGACATGTTTAAGATTATAGCTGGCCATAATCTAACCGCTATTCCTTTGCCCGTAAATAAGCAAACATTAAATATATCGCCTGCAGAGCTGGAATCTGCAATAACGCCAAACACAAAAGCCATACTGATCACGCACCTTTTTGGTGCAATTATGGACACTGATGAGTTAATTGCCATTGCCAGGAAATACAATCTGATTGTATTTGAAGACTGTGCCCAGGCCTACGCCGGTAATTTATATGAAGGTAACCCCGAGTCGGATGTGGTAATGTTTAGTTTTGGCCTCATTAAAACAAATACTGCTGTCCGTGGTGCAATAATCAATATCAAAGATCCAGCTTTACATACCAATGTTTCAACTAGAAATGAGCAATACGATAAACAGGATACTTCAAGTTTTCTAAAAAAGCTATTTAAAGCCGCACTGGTAAAACTCCTTACTACTAAAGCCATTTACACCGGATTTTATAGCCTAGCAAAGACAAGTGGAAAAGATTTTGAAGAGGTATTGGCTGGCTTTACCAAGGGATTCCCTGGTGATGATATTTTTAAACAAATTCGTTATCGCCCGTGCTTGCCAAACATAAAACTATTACAAAAAAAGCTGAACAACTTTAAACAGCATGATATTGCCACAAGAATACAGTTGGCCAATGATATTTTACCGCACATCCCTAACAATTACAAAATCGGGACACTAAATACAAAACATACTTATTGGGTACTGCCTGTTGAGTCAAACGATCCGTTACGACTTATCTCCTACCTGCGTAGTAATGGTTTTGATGCTTCGCAAAAAGCATCGAGCTTAGTAAAGTACATCGCCCCTTCCACAGTTGCTAATGCTGACGACCTAATGCTAGATAACCTTGTTTATTTGCCTGCCTACCCTGCCATGAGCAAGCAGGACCGAAATAAGCTGACAAAGCTATTAAGTGAATTCTAGCTAATTAACGGGAAGCAGGACTTTAATTTCTGTTGCAATATTTTCTATTGAGCTGATTGCGATACTCCCGCGGTGCAAGCGGATTATATTTAAGGATAGTGGCAGGCCAATCCCATATCCCTTAAATTCCGACGTATTTGAAGCTCTATAAAAAGGTTCAAAAATATGTTGTACATCACCGGCGGGTATACCAATTCCGTGATCTTTTACAGCAATTGACAATACGTTTGCCTTACTTTCTAATGTTACCAATACGGGTTTATTGTTAGAATATTTGCAGGCATTGCTTACAATGTTTGCTATAGCTAGCTTAAGTAAATTGATATTTGCTTTTATCGTTATCTGGTCTTCCTCGGCTGGCAGGTTACTAAAATCGATTTCAATTTTACTTTCGGGATGTACCTGGTTAACTGTGCGTTTGATATCCCAAAGCAATTCATCAATTCTTACCAGTTCCCAAGGATGGTTTTTACCATTGAAGCCGGTTTGAGCCAACCCTAACAAACTTGTAAGGATATGCTCCAGTCGATCCGATTCGTCTTTTATTTTGGCAAGAGCCAAATAGCGATCCTGACCATCAGCCTCTGATTTCATTGCAAGTTCAACTTCGCCACTAATAATAGTTAGCGGTGTTCTTAACTCGTGTGAAGCATTGCTGATAAAATTGTTCTGTGTTTCGAAAGCTGTCTCTAACCTGTTCAACATATTATTAAAGGTTTGTGAGAGTTGAGCCATTTCATCAGTACCGTATACATCAAGCCTTAAGTGTAGGTTTTCTGCTTTTATTTTCTTTACGCTTTTAATAATCTTTCTTAAGGGATTAAGCATGTAGTTGGAAAATTTCCAACCAACTATAAAGGACATTATTATAGATAGAAAAAAACCAGCGATTAGCGTTTTCTGCAAATCCTTTAGTTCTCTAAATCCAAAGGGATCATTGGCCGAAACAATAATAATACGATCTTGTTGATTACCAGTAAAATATTTTCCAACATAAAAATGATTTTCTTTACGATAACGGGCCACTTTGAGTTTCTTAATTTTATCGTAAAAACTCGATGGCAATTCGACGTCTAATTTTACATTATTGAAGTCACCTTTCTCAATAACAAATTCTTTTTCATCCGGTAAACGCTCTAAATATTGATTACGGACTTTTGCATACATGTTGTCGTTTTTATCTTCGGCAACTCTAATTTCCGCAGCGATGTTAACTCTGGCTTCTAGTCTTTTATAAAAATCTTCAAAAGCAAAATCGTTAGCAAAATACCAGACAAAACCACTCAATAAAGAAATGATAATTGCGGATAAAATAGCGAAAAGGAGTGTTATTTTTCTTGCTATACTCATTATGTGTCTTTATATTTTCTCATCTCTACAAAGATTCTAATATTTGGCTATAATCAAAATATTGGACCTAAAAACAGTAAAGCATATCTCTTTTTTAACATAAAAAAGACATCTATGACAGAAACAGCAATCATAGCTTTTCTCATGATCGGTTTTCAAGCCTACAGGCTCTAAAGACAAACCCTGTTGACGCGCTGAAGTATGAGTGAGGTAAATGGATTAGGCCAGCTTTCTTCTGATTCTGCTCAAAGATTGTGGTGTAACATTCAAATAAGATGCTATGTAATTCAGTGGAACGCGGTATGCGATTTGAGGTTGTTCTGACAAAAACACCTGATACCTTTCAACCGCATCTTGTCCTGAATAAGCATTTTTGAGGCGGATTTTTTCCAGCATTCGCTGCTGATGAATCTCATTAATGAGATCAGCCATCAATGGCAGCTTTTGATATAGTTCCAGCAATTTCTTTTTGCTAATAGCTAAAACATGGGTATCGCAGCATGCCTGGATGCCTTCGCTGGCAATTATTTCCTCGTTAAAACTTTGCAATATGGTACAGAATTGCTTGTCATCAATAAAGTAATAAGTAACATCGGTACCCTTTTGGTTGGTGGTAACTATCCTTAAAATGCCAGTATCAATAAAGAAAAGTGTTTTACATACTTTGCCTTCGCTGAAAAGGTACTCCCCTTCTTTGAAATCTTTGTCCTGAAAATGCGAGCAAATTATAGCAGCTTCATCATCTGTAATGGTTTTGAATGAGCGAAAGAGGGCAATGAGAGTTTCCATGGGTTAAGGAATATCTGCTAAATTAATGTTTTCTTTAGAATGTTTTCTGTGCGGTGCTTTTTACCATTTGGTAAGTGCAGGATTTTAAGCGTTGTGGATCTTTGTATCCATAAAAACAACAACATGGAGAATAAAAAAGTGATCATTTTAGGTGGCAGTTCGGGTTTAGGATTAGCAACTGCGAAAGCTGCAACTGCTGAAGGTGCAAATGTGGTTATTGTATCGAGCAACCAGACAAGGATAGATCAGGCGTTAACGCAATTACCACAAGGAAGCGAGGGTTATGCATTAGATCTTTCGAATGAGCAAAACATTCAGGATTTCTTTAAGCAAACGGGCAACTTTGATCACCTGGTATATACGGCAGGCGAGAACATTACAATGAGTATGGTGGATGACACCGATATTGACCAAGGAAAGGATTTTTTCACCATACGTTTTTGGGGTGCCTTTGCAGCAATCAAATACGGGAAAGATTATATTAATGAAGGTGGCTCGATTACTTTGATGAGTGGCAATTTCGGCCAGCGGCCAAGTAAAGGATATAGCCTTGGTGCAACTATTTGCGGTGCCATGGATGCTTTTACCCGCGCGATGGCAGTTGAACTGGCGCCAATAAGAGTAAACAATATTGCCGCTGGTGTAATCAAAACCAATTTATGGAATAACCTGAGTGACGCCGACCGTGATGGATTTTACAAGTATCTGGAGAGTACATTATTGCTAAAGCGGGTTGGTGAAGCTGAGGATATTGCCAGAGGTTTTGTGTATCTGATGAAGCAATCTTTTGCTACAGGGCAATCGCTGGTCATTGATGGCGGAGCGGTGTTGGTTTAAAATGAACTGTCCGACACTGTACACCTGTAGTTCGATAATGAACGGTTTTATTATCAAACTATAATTAAAACACTGTTTTACAGCAAATTGAAACATATATCAACTCTTGGCACAAACTTGGTAAATTGCAGTTCAATTATATTTAATTGCTAGATTAATATCGCTATGTTCAAGCTCAACTTAAAAATCGCTTTGCGTAACCTATGGAGAAACAAGACTTCTTCGGTGATTAACATCATCGGACTTGCGGTGGGTTTATCGGCCTGCCTCCTGTTACTGCTATACGTGAATTACGAAATGAAGTTCGATCGTCAATTTAAAGATGCAGCTAAAATCTATCAGGTGATGACTAACTTCCAGGATGCATCCGGTAAGATCACAAGTACAGGAACGTCACCTGGCAACGGGATTGCAATGGCCATAAGAAACAAAATTCCTGAAGTAGATATCATTACCCGTATTGCTGGTGGCAATGAAACGCTAATTGCCAATAAGGAAACCGGTTTTAGAAAAGTTGATCTCTTTGCTGACCCTGAGATATTGAAAATATTTAACTATGAATTTATAGCCGGCAATCCGAGTACTGCACTAAATACACCAAATGCTGTAATACTAGGTGAAAGTACTGCAAAGTTGTTATTTGGCACTACTGATGTATTAGACAAAACGGTAAAGTATGCAAATAATACTGACCTGAGGGTAACGGGCGTGATTAAGGATCAGCCAGCCAACACTTCGCTCAGGTTTGATTATTTGATGCCATGGTCTTTTTATGAAAATATAGATGGCGAGGCCCGAAACCCAGGCTGGGGAAATTTCAGTTTCCTTGCTATTGCAAAGGTTAATAACGGAGCTAAGCTTGATCTGATTAATTCCAAGGTCAAAAAACTATTCAATGAAACCTATACAGACCAAAGAAATGAAAACTTCCTATTCCCTTTTTCAGATTTACATTTGCATGGTGAATTTTTAAACGGCAAGAATGTAGGTGGCGACATTGAACGCATTTATCTATTTATTGCACTTGCCTTTGGCATTTTGCTGATCGCCTGTATCAATTTCATGAACATGGCCACGGCTAAATCTGAGCGCAGGGCCAAAGAAGTGGGCATTAAGAAAACGATCGGTGCAACCAGAGGTTCATTGGTTACACAATTCCTTACTGAAGCGATGGTGCTTACTGCTGTTGCGGTGCTTATTGCGGTAGCTATTGTTGAGGCTACCCTACCAATGTTCAATAACCTGCTTGGCCTGGAAATCATAATCGAATACACGAATGCAGGCTATTGGATGGGCATATTGTCGGTAGCAATGCTAACAGGTGTTTTAGCAGGCATTTATCCTGCGGTATTCCTTTCTTCCTTCAATCCTATTCAGACTTTAAAAAAGAAGACGGCAAGGGCAAGACTCATTCCGATAAACCTGAGGCAGGTACTTGTGGTAACACAGTTTTGCTTTGCCATTATGCTGATCATTGCCACACTGGTTATCTATAAGCAAATACAGTTTATAAAGAGCAGGCCCGTAGGTTACAACATCAATTTACTGGCAGAGATGCCTCAAAATGGAGAATTGCATGGAAAATTTGAATTGTTCAAAGAGCAGATTTTAAAGACAGGTGCGGTTACTGCGGTAAACCAGGCATCGCGTAGTATGACCCATGTAAGCAATTGGTTTTACGGATTTAAATGGCCTGGAATGGAGAAACAGGGTGAGGAAATTGTATTTAACCGCCTGGAAACGCAATATGACCTCGTAAAAACAAGCGGTGTGCAAATACTAGCCGGACGCGATTTCTCTAAGGAGTTTGCATCTGACTCTGCTGCTATTATGCTAAGCAGCACCGCGGTAAAAATGATGAAGTTAAAAGATCCGATTGGCAAGATGGTAACGCTTTTTGACAACAAACTAAAGGTAATTGGCGTGTTCAAAGATTTTTTATGGGATTCGCCCTATCACTCAGGACGACCAATGGTTATCAATTTCAGCAAAAATCAGGGAGGTACCATTAACATGCGGTTAAATCCGGCCAATAGTTTGAGTAAAAACGTAGAGCTGATCTCCGCGGTTGCCAAAAGTATAAATCCGAGCTACCCTGTTGAAATTAAGTTTGTGAATGATCTGTATAATGCAAAGCTGCAGTCGGAAAAGATTCTGGGCATCCTGGCCAACTTGTTTGGTGGCATTGCCATATTAATCTCGTGCATGGGCCTTTACGGACTAGTGGCTTACAGCGCCGAACAGCGGACAAAAGAGTTTGGCGTACGTAGAGTTTTGGGTGCCTCTGTTGGAAGCATCATGAGCCTTCTTTCGCTATCCTTCCTTAAAATGGTATTTGTTGCAGCTTGTATTGGTGTGCCTTTGGCTTATTACCTGATGAACAAGTGGCTCACTAATTTTGAGTTCAGAACCACCATATCTTTATCAATTGTGTTAATATCAATAGCAGGAACAGCAATCATTGCATTTTTGACGGTTAGTTTCCAGGCCTACAGGGCTGCAAAGGCGAACCCTGTTGAGGCGCTTAAGTATGAGTGATGGCATTCCATTAATTTATTTAATCCAACCAAACTTTACATCTCTTACAAGAGATGACCTTTCAAGATAGAAAGTTTCAATTAAAATGTCGTCTAAAATCTGCTGCATTTCTTCCTTATTGACTGTGAGTTTATCCCTTCGGGATTTTAAATAGTGTTTATGGATCATCTCCTTTACAAGATCACGAACGGTTTCAAAATCAATTTCTTTACCAAATACATCACCTATTATAAATCCCAGCACCGATATTACAATAATAACAACAGCGATTTTCCAGCTGAAAAAGAAAGCGCATAATCCTAATAAAAATAAAACGATGTCGGCTATTATAAACCAGAGAGGCGGAGATAAAATCTTGAGATTAATACCCAGATTACGCTTCAGTTCCTTTATCATCCTAATCCTGTTTTTTCTCGGTACAATGTTTTCGATTAAGGTATCTGACTTTATAATTCCACTATCAATGGAAAATGTATCGGCTATTGCCATTCTCAGCTTATAAAATGCCTGTTGGCGTGTACATCCGTTATTATTGGCTAACTCAACTTTAGAGAAAATCACATCACACATTTCGCCATATGTGGTTACTTTGAGAAAGTCATCATGATCAAACTTAATTTTAAATGAATGTTCGATTTGCATCAATATATCCTCAAGATCTTCCCTGTCAATCTCTTCAAATCTATTGTAATTTGTATCCGGGTGTTTGTTCATATTAGTGGAATATGAGACCTATTCTAATTAAATAAATTCGGCATAACAAGGGAGCACACATTACCAAAGCCCAAGAAATTTCTTCCTTGCACACGTATTTATTCGATTAACATCAATAACGGTACTAACTCTAAACTCTCGGAATTTATCTAACAGTGCGTCAGATCCTTTATTAAGTTTGTAATTCATCTCTTCTTTGTAAATTGGGTACAGCGAGTAAAAGTTTATCACCTTATTCTCGCTAATTTCCAGCTGAGTAAACTCAGAAGGAAGGTTATTTGATGGGAAAACAAACATACAACCCAGTTTAGTATTCCCTGAAAATGGTTCGGCTTTTTCCCCATTTGGAATGGTATGATATGGCCCTATCCATGTGTCATATTCATGTGGAAATCGGGCAATACTCTTCAACCACCTAACTGGCCAATAATTGTTCTCATCATTAAATACTTCTTCCATAAGCGCGTAAGATTCAGCATTAATTTTCCAACTGGAAGGTAGTAATACGCAAAGTTCAGCGTATTGCAAATTATCAGCTTCTTCGGGAACATTCATAGGCTTATCACTCATTCCACTTGTAACCAATGTATGATACGGGCGCTGTTCAGTCGGTTTAACCCAGTGAACGTCTATATGCACTTTATCGGATACAATTTCGTGAAATACGGACTCGATCTTACCTACATGCTTTTCAATATGACTTGAAATGGCATCAATGTTATCTCCATCTCCGATTGCCGGCTCAAATCCTTTAGGAATATGATTCTCATATCTGTGGACATTGCTACCACCCGAAGTAATTTCATCGCTCATACAAGAAAAAGTTTAATGCAATTTATTGTTTTTTTCGATAAAAGTAAGTGCTACAACTACTCCGTTAAATAAAATATTCTAAGGTACTTGCTAACAGTTCCGTTGTCACTTTCAGCCTCTTTGTCATCAATCAATAGCTTATTGATATCATACATACCTTCATTTAATGCAAAACTAAGTTCATAGGGTTTGCTATCACCAAGCTTTAGAAGAATCTTGGTGTCTTTTGAGTTTCTTAAAAAATTAAGTCCTACGAATAGCGAGCTGAAATTGAACTTTTCTTCGCCATAAGAAAATGGAGGTCTGATGCTAAAGTTAACGGGAGTTTCGGTTCCATCTGTCGATTTTTGGAATACTTTAATTTCATCTTTTGAGTATGCCCCCGCGATTTTGTCATTTAGCAGGTCAGCACCCGTGCTGCTTTTTATAACCAATTTTAATTCAGGTTCGGTTATAGGTGAACAGGCGCATAGCCCACCCCCACCAATATTATTTTTTTTGCACCCTAGATTAGCGATAAATAGTATCGCGCAAACGAATAGAAATTTTTTCATAAAGCTGTTAATTTGGTTTTTACACTAAAACGATGGCAAGGTGTAAAACGCTACTGGTTAAAGGTAAAATAATAAGTACATTTATAATGTAAATAACTTGATATGAAGCTTATCACATCTATCTTTTATCTGATATTTCTATTTACCTGTGCATCGTACGCACAGGAAATAAAAGGCACTTACGCCATCAAGAATGTTAAAACAGGAATGTTGCTTCGCGTTAAGGATGCCAGTGGCAAAAACGGAACTCCCCTGGTTGCCTATGATCCTCAAAACTGGAAATGCATGACCTGGGATTTTCAAAATACCGGGGAAAATACTTATCAGCTCAAAAATTTGTTTACCAAAAAGACTTTTCAGCCACTCGGCGAAGCAAAGGATGCTGTGGTTATGGAGGAACAGCCTCTTGTTGCAGATGCCAAGAATCAGCAATATGAGTTTATTAAAGTGAAAAAAGACATCTACCTGATCAGATTGAAAGCTACCGATTTATACCTTACCCCTGTCGATCCTGAAGGGGGCACCAACTCAGCCATTGTATTAGCAAAGAAAAAGGATTCACCAATACAGCAATGGAGCATTTATCTGCAAAATCCAACGATGTAAAACAATAACCAGAGGGTTAATTATACTGAATTTCTCTAATAGTAACGTAAGAGCTGGTTTTATTCTTGTTAATTAATGAAGTCCAGTTGCCTGTTTTATCATAAACATATTTGAAGCTCTTTTTAAAGTCAAAAGCACCGCTATAATTATAGCGCACCTCCTCCATTAACTGATTTTCAGAATCATATGCGAATTTACTCGTATAAAGTATGTAACCATTGGGTGCATATACCCGCTCGCTCAAACGCTTTCCTTTAACATCTGAAGAATAAATAGCCTGATAGCTCTTATTAGTTGAATCAGGTACAGTATGGGTAAATTTTAACAATACTTTCTGTTCATCATATTTAAATGATTCAGAGTATAGCAATCTGCCTTCGGAACTATAATTAATTAACTTAATAACCTGTCCCAGAATATTATATTCATACCGTTTAAGATAATTTACATCAGCTGAAGTATATTTTTCAGCAAGCTTCTTCCCCCTCTCGTCATAAGCGTATCTTATTCTGTAGGTTTGTCCCACTTCCTCAAAAAGCTCCCCATCCTCGTAAATATAAGACACTTTCTGATTGACCTTAGCGCTGTCAATGGTGTCGTAAACAATCCTTTCTATTAATATTCCCTTTTGATCATAATTGAATTTATTCTTACTTACTAATACCTTCTCTCCTTGAGAAGTATCATAACAACTTTCCATAAACGAACTAATGTTTCCCTTTGGCCTTCTTTCATCTCCAAAAACAGGATACTGACCGTACGATACAGACGGAACTAGGAATAACATGCTTAAAAGAAATCCTACTTTCATATATTGAATCATTCAACTTTAAACCTTAGTACTTGTCGTCCCAGATTTCCTTCTTCATCTACACCTTCCACAGTCACGCGGTAATTGCCTTTCACATCTGAAGTATAAAAATTGAAATTCAATGGCTCATCTTTATTAGCAACGAGCGTTGGGTTCCAATATATGGCGGACCTGAAATCAGAATTACGTTCACTAGTTTTCACATCATACTTAGGTGAATAAAACTCACGAGACTTGCTAAATCCCTGTGGGATGAATTTAGCGATATTAGGAGTGTATGCCTGATCTCTTTTATCGTGTCGCTTGGTTATAATTAGTAACGATGGCTTGCTTCCTTTTTTGGGATCTCTGGTAAAGCTATTAATTAACGCAAGGTTTGTCTTGACCACTTCAATCTTACCAATATTTGAAGGATCAATATCGTTTCCATCAAAAATGTCGGCCATTTGTACAGTATCTACAATTTTACGACCGTCAACATAAACATCCATTGGTAATAACATTTGCTTATTAGTATCAAGGCCTAACTGTCTGGTATGCGGAAAATTAAAAACATTTTTATCTTCTAGTCTCGTAAATACTACTCCATGAATCTGTGCTTGTAAACAAAGCCAGAGTGTGGCACATCTTTCAGGATTAGTTAATACAAAAGTCTGATCTGCGTGTCCCTCGGGAATCTGAACGGGACCCTGCGGTGTATATTTTATACTCTCCAGTCTTTTTGCACGGATAATGATTTCCCTCAAGCGCTTAGACCGATCTACTTTAAACGGTAAAGGATCACTTTGGATCCGGGCGATTTGATTTTGATGATCATTAAAGTCGGGTCCGTTCTTATTGATACTAATTTCGGGAAAAACCGGTTGATCAACAGAAACTTCTACCCTGTTGCCGCCTTTAGGGTTTCTGGCCTGAACATTGAACCTAACTCCATCGTTGATCATCATCCCTTCAATCTTAAACCTTCCATTCTGGTCGGTCCGGGCATCTTCCATAATTCCCGAATTTAACGCAATTAGGGTAACCCTGGAACCTGATACTGGCTTGTTCCCAAGTGTTTTTACGATCCCTGTAACATTAACACCAAGCCCTTCCGCAACATATTTTGGAGGTAATGGATGGTAGAAGTCATTTAAAGTAAACTTCCTGTAGCCCTGAGTTAGCATTAAATTATCCAATTGCCTGTCAATTTCAGTTCCGTTCCTGTTAAAATAGTAGTTCGGATTTTCGATGTATCCTTTTAGATCGGAGGAAAGTAACAGGTTAGACAGGATGGCGCTTTCTTTATCTCCTTTATCGGGTACAAAGGCTTCATTTACTACCGAGACAGAGAAATTGCCTTTAAGCAATTTACCGGCAATACTTACCGGGGCAAGCTGCATTTGAACCAGAGATCTTTTCTTATAAGTTGGCTTATCGGAGGTAACCTGGAGCTTTACGGAATCTGCTTTTTTAATAAAGAATACCCTTTCACTGAGTGGCGACTCCGTTTTTTTATACAATGTAGCTGTGGCAATTCCTGCGGGAAAAAGACTTTTTTTGATTTTTATCACTGAATTTAACTGATCTGTCGTTACAGCTGAGGAGAAAATCTGCTCCCCTCCTGATTGAACCATTAAATTTAACCCTTGAGGCAAGACAGTAAGGTCAGCGGGATTTTTTACCGTAATTGCGACAAAATCCTCGTCAGGTTGGGAAACAGAAAGCACAAAGCCATCATTAACTGCAACAGGAAAATTGATTGTTCGCTCGGATTGATCAGGAAATACAACCTGGGCTTTATAAACTTTACCTGATTGAGGTTTTAACTCAAAACTACCCATTCCTGCATAGGTGCTTGAAAAAGCAATCAGCTCTTTCCCTTCATCATCTATTATTTTCCCATTTATTTTAACTCCAATTCCATTGATACCTATGGCTTTAAATCCAATTCTTGAAGTAATGCCGCTAACTAGGTTCCCTCCTTCAGGAAAAAACTGGACGTCTGTGTCTGCATGCGTTACATTTAACGGCACAACCTTAGTGATTTCGTTATTTGCATTAAGCCTTAAATTGCTTTCAAGATATGCCGTTTTAGCTAAGATTCTTTCATCGTTTACCAGCAGGATTTCTACATTACCTGCCTCATCCGTTTTAATGGAGCTATTCTTTATCGTGTTATCCTCTGAAATCACTTTGTATCGAACTACTTTGCCCGAGATAGGTTTACCTTCGGTATCTACATAGTTAATTTTGGTGTTGATATGCATTTTACCATTGATTTTTTCATATCTGGTAGAGGCAACTGCCTTAGCTTCGTTTACATAAGTATTGCTTACGGTAAAGCTATTATCAAAAAAATAATCAGGGTCCTTATTTCTCATCCAATGTGTATAGGCTCTAATTCGATAGATTCCTGCCTGACAATCATCGCCGAAGACCAAATCTCCACTGGCTGTGCCTGCCGCAACTGGGAGCCTGATCGATCTATAGACCGAATCTTTTTCATTAATTAGATCAACATATACTGAACCGCTTAATGTTGATAAAACATTTCTTGATCCCTGTGTTACGTATGCTTTAAACCAAAGTGTATCTCCAAGATTGTAATTAGGCTTGTTAGTATGAATGTATACCTTTTCCTGCTGAAGAACCTGGGCTACAGTTCCATGTAAAATGGAGGTGAAAAGTGTAACCGTAATGAGCAGAGATAATAGACGAGCGTTTTTTATTATCATGTTAGGTTTCTCTAGTAATTTGCACCTAGTTTTTTGGTGGTGGCGGGGTAACTATTATTTGAAAATCTCCTGTGGGTTTTACATAGGTTGAGGTGTCATCGTTAGATTTAATCATGGAAAAAACGAAATTATGTTTATTTTCCTCTGATTCAACACTACCTTTAAGTACATTAACTTCACCACTACCATCAAATTTTAGCTTAACTAAATACTTTTTTTTTGTATCTGGATTACGAACTTCTACCAAGAGAGAATCTCCATCTACCTTACCTTTGTAAATCATTTTTTTCGGATCTTTTATTTTATTACCAGTATAAACTTTTTGATTTATTTCTGTAACTACTATCTGGTTCTTGACATTGTCAATATCATGGATCCTCCAGGTAACATATGAGACATGCTCATATTTCCGCTTAGAAACATCTATGCTTGATCCACCCCATGTTCCAGTAAATTTATTTAAAGTATCAGTTTGCTTGCTTTGAGCCTTAGACGTATTGATTATAAAAAAACAAGCTATAATAAAAACTGCTTTTAGATGAGAGGTCAAATACATAAGAGGTCAATTTGGTTTTCTTAAAGATAAGTAGATATTTTCTAATAACAATTTATGGATAACTCATCCTTAAACTATCTATCTAATTATTCAGCGCCTTAATCAATAGTTGGTCTTTAGATTTCACTTTAAAACCCTCTATCCAAATCTCCCCGGCACCAAGCATTGTACCCCGATAATTGGTAAACATATTACACGTACATGCGTCTTTGATCTTTCTCTTAAATTCGGCATGAAAGATCTGACTAAAATTGACAGACATCTGCTTCTGGCTTTTAATTGCAATTCTCTTATGATTTAAAGTCACATTTATCGGGTATTTTATACGGCTTATTAACCACTGGCGATCATTTTCAAGAATGGCGTCTTTTGCTTTTTTCATAAAATTCTCTACCTCAGAATCTGTAGCAAAAGAACCGTATCTATGGTTTTCTGATCCGGACACAATTGAACAGAGAGTGAGTTTGAGATCATAAGATTTGGTTTTATCAGAATTTGTCCATACGCCTTCAAATCTATCTTTATCGTCTGTAAATACTTTACCCGTAAATATCCCATTGGCTCTTCCATTGACCATTTCGGTTAATTCTATTACATCCCCATTAATTTTACCAGTCAAAGGAATCTTCTTTTCAAATTTCTTGTAGCAGTAGTTGCCTTTTAGTGTTCCATTACTAAACCTGTATATAGACAATTGGACATCGCTGTTCCCTAACTTTCCAGTAAAGTCAACCCAATGATTTGGTCCAATCTCTAAAGCTTGAGCAAATGAGATTGAAAGCATGACTAAAATAAAAAGGAGGGATATTTTTTTCATTGCGTTAAGTGTGCTACTCCGTTAGCCAATTTTTAATAAACATCAAAACTAACACGATGATAAACATAATAATCCCGTAAAAGGGTGTACGAAATACCCAGTGTCTATCGCTTGTGGGTATTCTGTCGAGTTTTCTGAGTTCGTTAGGATCCATAAAATAAATATAATGAATGCGATTCAGACTTCAAACAGCCCCTGTTTTCTTTCGCCATATTCCTTTAATACTTTATTCCTTTGAACCAGCAAATCTGTTACATATCGGTTAAGAAAAAGCACATTTGCCAGTTTCCCCAGAACTCCAAGCGGAGAAATGTAATTAAAAACATCTGTCATCAGTGTTCCAGTTTCCTTTGCTTCAAAAATATGCTCGTGCCTAAATGACTTAAAAGCTCCGAAAACCATTTCATCAACAAAATATTCTGGAGATTTCATTTCGGTTATTTTAGAACTTAATCTCTGTACAATCCCAAAATGTCTGGCTTCCCATGTCACCGATTCATTTATTTCAATGAGCCCCGACATCTTTCCTGCAACGGCCCTTTCATTGGTATGTACCGTTGAGATTTGATGGAGATCGATGCTTCTGGCAAGATCAAAGACCGTTGCCCGATCAGCATTTATGAAAGTTTCAATTCTGATAATTGGCATGCTTTAATAACTTATGTTAATGTGTATCAGGAAAGGGTATCGAAACGGAACTTTCCTGTTTTTGCATTTACCTGGCTTCCATTTAGGCATCATTCGGAGTATTTTGAGTAGATCCTTATCCGAAACGGTATATGCATCAGGCTCTTTACCTGGAATCTTCTCATCAATAATTGCACCATCAACATCAATGATAATCTCAAATTTAAGTGTGCCTTGAATATAATTCTCGTCAATTGTCCTGTTTTTACTGATATACTTCATCAATGCCTCAATACCCCCAGGAAATTCGGGAAATTCATCTACATAACTGTAAATATTTCTTTTTAATTTGGAATTATATTGCTTTACGCAAGAGTTATTTTCGGTTACAAGAGTATAAGGACGTGCACAACCTAGTAAGAAAAACAGACCAAGAAATAGGATTAATGTTTTCATCTATTACTTCATTCCTAGTGTTTTGATGGTGGCGGAGGCAGAACTACTACCTCAACCTCGTCTTTTGGTTTCACGTATTTGGAAGTATCATCGCCATTTTTAGTCAACAAAAACATCAAACTATCGTTAGTTCCAATAGGTTCAACTTTACCAATTAGCATAGAATGTTCCTCATTCTTGTTAAGGCTTAATTTAACCAGGTACTTATTCTTTGTTTTAGGATTGCTGATTTCTATAGAGAGCGTATCCTTATCAATGTGCCCTTTGTAAGTCGCTTTTTTTGGCTTTTTTATCTCTTCATAACTCTCAAATCTTTGACCTATTTCTGTAAGCTCAATTTGATTTTTTGAGTTGTCTATGTGATGAATTCTCCAGGTTATGGAATAAGGCCTATAGATTTCATTTTCATTAAGGCGTTTTGTGGCTACTCCGCTCCATGTTCCAGTAAATTTGTTTAAAGTATCCGTTTGCTTGCTTTGAGCCATAGCTGTATTGATTATGAAAAAGCAAGTCATAATAAAACCTGCTTTTAGTTGAGAGGTTAAATGCATGCGAGGTTGATTTCGTTTTGAAGATAATGAACTTTTATCTTAAAAAAGGAATAGCCGGCTGATAGAATACTTTTCTGGTATTGTAACTTCTTATTGTATTTACAATGATGAAAACAAGATTAACAGCATACAGTATGGGCACCATCAGTATAAATGACTCTATAGCTCCTAAATTAAAAATTCTAAATCCCCTAAATATTGAGCCGCCAATATGAAAGATTTGGATAACCATGGGAAAAATAGAGAAGAACATAACTAAAATGCACCAGGATATTTGAAAGTTCAATAGTCTTTTACCGGTCTCATTTATGTATTTAATTTTATCCTTTTTGAGCATCCACAGTGCCAACGGCACTACTATCCCCAGTATTGGAAAAGCTATAAAACTGAGTGCGGACAAATTTAGCACAGCCAGAAAACCTCTATCTTCACTTTCTGTCCAATCTGTCAATTCATCAGGAGTTACATTTAAAGCCTTTGCCAAACGTTGTAAGGTATCCCCTCTTGCTTCAGTCTCTCCTCCCTCAATTCGTTGAATTGTTCTTAGGCTAAGTTGAGATTTTTCAGCTAGCTCTTCCTGGCTCATGCCTTTGCGACTGCGTAGTTCTTTAATCTTTTTTGCTAAGTCTATATTTTTCATTTTAGAACGTTTTATGTACATGACAAAGGTATTATTAAGGCCGAAATTGTTTTGCGACTTGTTTACGACATATTTACGTCATACATGTCTAATAGCCTTTATTTACATTTAAAAGCTCGGCATATACAAATAAAGGAAATGTTTCAGTGGTTTCACCCCATAATCTAATCATAAAGAAAATGACCTTAAATTAGTTGACTTTGTCAACCATAATTATTATTTTTGTTTATGGATAAACATGATGTAGATAAAATCAGAGCTTTTAATAGGTTTTATACCAAAGTGATTGGCTTGCTTGACAAATTCCTACTTGACAGCAAATTTACACTACCAGAAGTAAGGGTAATGTATGAGATCTATCACGCTAAAAAAATCAGTGCCAAAACAATCACTGAGCTACTAGACATGGACAAAAGCTATTTAAGCAGGGTATTGCTAAGTTTTGAGAAAAAAGGACTGATAGCAAAAACATCAGATCATGTAGATGCCAGAGTGCAACTGATTGCATTGTCGGCTACAGGTGCAAAGGAGTATGAAAAACTCAATAAGGCCAGTGACAATCAAATTGCAGACATCATGGAAAATCTCAATGATCAAGAGGTTAATAAACTGATCTCGCACATGCAAGCTATCCAAAATATTCTTTCAAAAATTAGTAAATAAGAAATGGAAAAGACACAGGACATTACCATCCGCACAGAAATAAGACCAGGTGATCTGGGATATGTAATATACAGGCATGGCAAGATATATGGTGAAGAGTACAATTATGGTGTAAACTTTGAAACTTACGTTGGTGCAGGGTTGCACGAATTTTATAAAAATTATGATCCCGAGCTCGATCGGGCATGGATATGCGAACAGGGGCCTAAGATAGTGGGTTTTATGCTATTGATGCACCGCGAAAACAGTACCGCCCAGTTGCGCTATTTCTATTTTGAGTCTGAATGTCGGGGATTGGGCCTGGGCAACACACTGATGCGGCTTTTTATGGATTTTGCAAAAGAACGTAAATATAAACATGCCTATTTGTGGACAACTGATCATTTACCGGCAGCTCATCACCTTTACAAAAAATTTGGGTTTAGATTAACAGAAGAAAAGCCTTCAAATGATTTTGGCAAATCGCTTGTTGAACAACGTTACGACCTGGCTTTTTAAGCAATCAGCCCGTTATTGATAGCAAATGTAGCCAGCTGACCTGTGCTATTTATGCCCATTTTTCTGAAAATGTTTTTTCGATGAGTTTTTACTGTATGTTCTGAAATGAACAGTTTACCTGCTATTTCGGCACTTGTAAGCCCATTTACAACCAGGCGTATAATTTCAATTTCCCTTTCACTTATGTGATAAGGTAAATGCTCAATTGGATTAATAAAATCAGTAATGCTATCAAAATAAGATTTACTGTCGATTACCCGCTCTATGGCCTCTAACAGATCCTTGCTTCCCCGGCTTTTTAAGAGACAACCATCGGCCCCTGCCTTAATCAATTGGTCTATATATGACTTTTCAGGAAACATGGTTAATATAACCACCTTTGTTTTAGGGCTATTTTTTTTGATCCATTCTGTACACTGAATTCCATTAAGCTTTGGCATATTTATATCCAGAATTACCAAATCGGCCTTTCTTTGCAACATTAACTCAACCAGTTCCTGGCCATCAGTTGCCGTTCCTATGATTTTAAGATGAGGCTGCGCTTTTAGTATTTCACTCAGCCCCTCCACAAAAATAGCATGATCATCTGCAATGTAAATCAATAGCTCATTCATAGTTTGTGATTTCTATAATGTAAGTAATTCCATTAGACAAAGAGTCGAAAGTGAGTTTTCCGTTAATGTGGCTCACTCTTGATTTGATATTGCTTATTCCCATTCCGATTGATGCCTGATCGTTGATATCAAAGCCTTTTCCATTATCCTCATAAATCAAGGTAACATCACGATCTATTACCGTAATTTCAATTCTCGCCTCACTTGCCATGGCATGTTTTAAGGTATTCGTAAATAGCTCCTGGATGATCCTGTACAGTTGCAAAGATATTTCTTCGGGCAGTGGACTTGCTATATCGATAACTGCCAGCACCTTTAGCTTGCCTGATTCATTTATAGCTTCGGCGAGTTGTAGCAGTGCAGCTTTTAATCCGAAGCCCGACAAGGCCCTAAGGTCTAGTTTATGCGAAAGTTTCCTGATTTCCAGACCCAGATCCTCTGCTATTACATTCATTTTTCCGTTCAATTCTTTGATGTAATCCGGATCAGCATGAGTAACCGATAAATCGCTGTAAATCTTTAAGGTAGCAAGTAAACTACCTACATTATCATGTAATTCTGCAGCTATCCGCTTTCGTTCCTGCTCCTGCGCCTCTATAAGCACATATGCCGACTTAAGTTCCTGCTTTTGCATCAATTCTTCAATTTCTTTATAGGCTTTTGCTTTGGCCGCAAGTTTTCGCTGGAATGCGAAAACAAACCAGATAATCGCCACCATCATGAGTACCATTGATGATGTGCCCAGCAGAAGATAGATCAGGTTAGACATTTTTTTCCAATTAACCAGAAACCATACCCTATGATAACATTTTTAAGAATATTTGAAATGCACTGAAAAACCCAGGCATTCTTATAAAATCCATCAGGTGTGCCAGATAATATTTCTGTGCCCAGCAAATACGTAAAAAGTGCACCAGACGCATAAATTAACCAACCTGAGGTAATGATAAAGGCTGGCCTTTCGTTTAAGGGTGTATAGTCATAGTCGTCATTATAGATCTTATAAAAGTACATTAGTCCCAGCACAATAAGCAAGATCATGTTAAATGCCCAGGCAAGCGAATTGAAGCTATGGATATCCTGTAAAAAAAGTGTATTTAAGACGTTTGCAAGTGATATTGCGATTAACGCCAGCCAATGAATTTTTCTAAAAATCAATTGGTTGTAAAAGCAATAAACAAGCGCAATTTCTACTAAAGCCAGCAGGTGAAATGCCGGCATATTATTAATATGCAGTTCTGCAGTGATCAATGAGTATATTTTTAATATCGAGGAGATAAGAAATAATATACCCAGCAACGTGTAAGGCATTTTTTTTTGAGCAACAAACAACCATGCGGTTAAAGGCAGGATCTCAGAGACATCTGATACCGATGAGATAAAAAAAATAGCGTCTCTAAGATCCGGCATTAGTGATTTATTCTGTTAAGAGCGTTAATTTACATTGATTTGGGCATGGTCTTGTGTCGCCAACGATAATTGGGGGGCCAACTATAGGTGCCACTTTATACAAATCATTACCACTTTCAAGAACCGGTATTAAAATTTCATCTCTTTTAGGGGTTTTGGAAGTATCATTAGGACGAATCGATACGGCATGATAAATTCGCACAGCAACGATTTTCTCTCCTGCGGTTTTATTATAGGTATCAATCTGTTCCATAAAGGTACGGAGTGTGTTCAATCCATATTCAAAACCAAAAATATGTTCAGGATCATTCGGTCCGGTTGTGGCAGCAAGATAATAGCCGATGCTTTCCCTTGCTCTTTCTTCGGAAATGGGGTTCCCTGCGTTGATCAAATCTTGTGGATAGGTTTCGCAAACATCTAAGTTTGCAGCTACTTGTGGTGAGTGGGTTTGAGTTTCCATGTTAATTAGATAATAATTATTAATTGATATAGTCAAATTTGATATTTGATATCCGCAGTAACAATACCCCCCTGGTGGTATTATTATAAATACATGCACTAATTTAAAACATTTACTGTTACATCCGGCACGGGCAGCACTTGGAATAAAAAAATAAAACCATTATCTTATGTATTAAATTCTACCCTGTACCTGCCCCTATAAACGATTCGGTCCAGGTTAAATAATAGAAGGAGTTACACAGCGGTTACATAGCTGTATTATAGGTGCCCCATAGGTCTGTATCTCTATGAAAGGTGCCTGAGGATTATCCGCCACCCACATACCAGAAAAAGGCCTAACCACACTGAACAGAACCATTATATCATTGAAAGCTTTTGCCGTTATAATATTACTTTTGTTTAACTCTCAGGGGAAATCTTTCATCTTTTTGTACCTTTATCCCATAATACCTTATTTCCTCCCTATGATTGAAAATACCTTCGGAATGAACATTATTCCCGAGAATGATTCCGAAAGGCTAATAGTGCTAAAACGCTACAGGATTATGGATACTCCATCGGAAGCGTCTTTTGATAACATTGCTAAACTCTGCACTAAAATATTTAACACACCCATTTCTTTAGTATCTCTGGTGGATGCTGATCGGGTTTTCTTTAAGGCTAATGTTGGCATGGGAAAAGCTGTAGAAGCGAACCGCGGCAAAAGTCTTTGTGCCCTTGCGGTGCTGAATCCTGAAATTACAGTTTTTGAAGACGCGCTGAAGGAACCCTGTTTGATAGCCAACCCCAACGTAGTGGGAAATTTTGGATTGCGATTTTATGCGGGGGCTCCATTGATTACTCACGACGGTTTCCTGATTGGTACGCTTTGCATTATCGATCAGAAGCCCAGAGAATTTACAGCCTTGGAAAAAGAGATTCTTGCGGGTATGGCCACATCTGTAATGGATCAGATCGAACTGCGCATCTCTGCACTTGAGGAAATAGAAAATCACCAATCGACGAATTTGCTGCTCAGCGAACAGAAGGAAGAATTGGTAACTTCTAATGAACACCTGTTTGAAAGTGGTTTGAGATTTAGAAATCTGATTAAAGAATCGCCAACGGCAATAGCAATACTGAAAGGCCCTGAACTGATTATAGATAATGCAAATGATGCCATCCTTAAGATTTGGGCAAAAGACCAATCAGTTATCGGACAGCCTTTGTCTATGGTGCTTCCAACACTTCAGGGTCAGCCGATTATGGATTTCCTTAAAGACGTATATATTAGTGGCAAACCAGTTTATGGCAATGAGGCCAAGCTTACGATGCTGCATGGTGAAGAAAAAAAAGATATATATGTGAACTTTACTTACCAGTCTATTGGTGCTGCAGGTGAAACCAGAGAACTGATGATTGTAGCCAATGAGGTTACAGAACAGGTGAATGCGAGGAAAGCGGTTGAGGAGATCAACCAGCGTTTGGAAATAGCCTTGGATGCAAGTAAACTTGGATCTACAGAAGTGGATCTGGCTACCGGAATTATGCAAAGTACTGCTCAGTTTAAGGCCAATTACGGATATGGAAAAGACGAAACCTTCAATTATCCGGATCTGTTTAATGCAATGTTGCCTGAATACCGGGACCGGGTAAAGGGATTGGTGCAGGAGGCTATTGCAAAAGACTCGATATATAAAGCAGAATATCCTGTAAAATGGCGCGATGGATCTATTCACTGGATTAGTGCGCACGGTCGACCCAGATATGATGAGCATGGAAAGGTTAACCGAATGGTGGGGATGACGGCCGATGTTACAGAAAGTAAGCTCTTTGAACAGCGCAAGGATGATTTTTTAAGCATTGCAAGTCATGAACTTAAGACTCCGGTAACCAGCTTAAAAGCGTCTTTGCAATTACTGGACAGGATTAAAGAAAAACCGACCTCGCCAATCCATGTGAAACTGATAGAGCAAGCTAACAGAAGTATGGAAAAGATGAGCGTTTTGGTAGATGACCTGCTGAACGTGAACCGGATGGCAGAAGGACAGCTAAAACTGATCAAAACTACATTTACGGTTGCAGATATGCTGAAACTGTGCTGTAACCATGTACGATTTGAAAATAAGTATCAGCTAATTATTGAAGGGGATCAGGATTTACAGATTTATGCTGATGAAAACCGTATAGACCAGGTTGTAGTTAATTTCATTAACAACGCTGTTAAATATGCCCCGGACTCGAAAGATATTTATCTCAATATTGAAAGAGTAGGAAATTATGTCAAGGTTTCAGTAAAGGACACAGGTCCGGGTATTGAAAGCCATATTCTACCAAATCTTTTCGATCGGTATTATCGTGTAAGTTACGAGAGTGAAAATTACACCGGGCTGGGGCTTGGACTATACATCTGTTCGGAAATAATTAAAAGACATGGTGGTGATATTGGTGTTGAAAGTGAGGTTGGCATTGGTAGTACGTTTTGGTTTACAATACCAATTAATGAAACATAGGATTTGCGGCGATTAGTTTAGTTATTCACCGCAAATATGCGGCGAATAATTCCAAAAAGGGTCCCGTATTAATTTGGAGATGTTTACTATTCCTAATAATTTGGTATATTAGTATCATGTCATTTAGAAAAACGCTCCTCTATTTTGCATTCTGTACTATGTTTCTCGCGGGATGCATTAACCCCAGCCCTGTTTCTCTAGCAGGGAAACAGTTCCGTTTGATTAAGCTCTCATTACCCCACATCGGGTACAGGGAAACAGTTTGCCAGTTTAGTACAGATAAAGTGGAAATCTATGGATTTAAGAATTCAGAGAAATGGATCGCTAATGTTAATATTGGAGGTTATTCTGTTAACAATAAGCATCTGAAATTACCCTTTGGGGAATTTGAAACAGTACGTGCTAAAGATGGATACTATCTGTATGCCGAAGGCACTTTAAAATACAAGTTGTTGGTTAATGGCAGTATGCTGTAGCATTTGAATCTTCATTAATACATGGATAAGGTTTATTGAATTTTAAGCATAATATTCCATTTATAAGTCGCTTATTTTTATATTCGTGAAAAATCAATTAACGCTCGATATGAAATTCTCGGCCTCGCAAAAGATACTATTACTGCTTACTTCGATACTATTCATCTCCTTCACAACAATTAATGAGGATCCTAAGGATAGGCTCAATGTAAAAGGGCCATTATCGTTTGGCAATACATCTTTTAAACTATCCTGGGCGGCTAAACCTAAAGAAACTTACTTTGTTCAAGAATATTTACCCGATGGTGAAAGCCTGAATAGTTTCAGTCAGATGTTAACCATCAATCTATTTGTATCAGATATTGAAGTAAAAAATGCAGTAGATCAAAAAATCAACGAGTTAACCAAAAGAAAGAAAACAGATTCAGTTTGCCACTACGAGGTAAATGAAAGCCCCGATGGAAAAGAATTTATCGTAGACTTTTTAGTAAGCGAAACTAAGGATAATAAAATGACTACCGTAGAATTCAATGTATATCGCTACAAACAAATAGATATCGAGGGTACTAAAAAAGCGATAGTAGTTTATTCTTATTCCAAAAGAGCATATGGCAACGAAATAAGCACCTTTTTAGAATCACTCGGCAAAGAACGAGGCACCTACTTAAATCACATGATTTCCAGTGAAGTACCTACCATTAAAATAAGTGATAAATAAAATCGGAAAGCGGCCTGCTACATAGAACCTGTTTTTACATCCCCATCAGGAGAATAGTTTGCCATGATGACGCCCGTAGAAGACACAATAGCATCTGCAAGCTTCCACTGCTCTGGCTGCGTACCCTCTTCAAAAAGCCGCTGACCGCTACCTAAGGTAACAGGAAATGTCCAGGTATGCAGCACATCAATCAGATGGTGTTCAAATAAAGTCTGACACAGGCCGGCACTTCCATAAATCAGCAAATCAGGGCCATCTGATGCTTTGAGTTTTTCCAGTTCCTGTACTACATTACCTGTAATAAGAGAAGTGTTTACCCAGGAGGTGTCCACTTTACTGGTAGCTACTACATATTTCTCAACCTTGTTAAACATTTCAGAAGTAGGATCATTTTGTTGATGTGGCCAAAATGCAGCAAAAATTTCATATGTACGTCTTCCCAATAGCAAATCATAAGGCTCAGCGGTGATTTTAGCCATTGACTGGTTCATAATATCATCCCAGTGAGGGAATGACCATCCTCCCCATTTAAAGTTATTCTTAGGATCTTCATCCCTACTTCCTGGTGATTGGATCACCCCGTCCATTGTTAAAAACAGACAAGCAATTATTTTCCTCATGGTATCCACATTTGATTAAAACAAAGTTAACGCGAATAGTCATTGCCAATAAGGGACGATAAGGACAAAATACAGGGGTGTTTGTGACAATTTACTTTTGAACATCAAGTTTTACAGGCCCCAGTAAACCCGATACACGCAAAGTCGAACCTTTTCCTGGTCCTGCTATAGTCCACGTTTTACGCTTGTCTTCAGGTTCCCCTGCATCAAAAGCCAGACGATTGAACCAGGTGCTCGTTACCTGCACGCTCAGCGTATTTTGTCCCTGTTTAATGAAATCCTTTAAATTGATACGATACGGTGCGGCCCATAATTTGCCCGCTTCTTTACCGTTTAAGCTTACAACCGCAGCCATATCAACTTTCCCTAAATCAAGGACATACTCCAGGTCAGGTGCTGTTTTATCTATATTGAATGTGGTTGTATAGGTTGCTGTTCCCGAAAATGCTTTTCCTTCTGCTGAAATATCAAGGTCCTTCCAAGGCTTTAGTTCAGTTATTTCAAGCGCTTCAGGAGCACCCCATCCTGTAGGGAAGGCGAGCTTCCATAATCCTGAGATCGGCAGGGTAGCCACTGCTTCGGTTGCTTTAAATTTAACTGCGACTCCTGTGCTTTCTTTTTTCCTGAAAACCACAAAGCATGAACCTCCCTGTGCCAGATTAAGTTTAACAGTTGTGCGATCAGCATTAGGCTGGCTTTCGGCAGGTTTGGAAGTGCCGGTAACCGGATCCCACAGTTCTACCTCTCCTTTTGCCCGAAAACTCAATTCACCACTAAATCCCTTGCCTTTTGGCGCAGTCACGAAATACCAGTCTGCCCCCTCGATACTCCGGTGTGCCCATAAGGCATCTCCTCCGGTTACATCGGGTGCGATTTTTAATGCGGCCAATGCATGATCGATCGACATGCCTGAAATAACATGTCCCTTACCTACCTTTCTTAAACCTTTGCCAGCTCCACCCCACAGATCCTTTACCGCAGCATTAAAACGTTGTTTTGCTGCATCCCCACCGGTTAGTGTAGCAAGTCCTTCAGGTGCATTACCCACAATGGTTGCGCCATTACGTACAAGCGACTGTATTTTTTCCAGTGTTTGAGGCAACATACGTGGCGCATCCGGCAACCACAATACCCGGTAGCGAATGCCTTCCGGAGTTACTACCATCCCATTTTCTACTTTCAGTCGGTTCAACAACACATCGGGGTTACAATAATCGTATTTGTATCCTTCCGGGAAAGCCGCATTCTGATCCGGTTTATGATTGGTTTCATCTCCAAGATACCACAGCACATCAGACACTGGCTTGCCTCTTTCGAGCATATATGTGCACCTCGATAAGTAATCTGTGAAATCAGGCATATATTGCCACCAGGTTTGTCCCCTTAAGAATGGCGTACCAATTCCTGCTCCAAATGAACTGCCAGGAGCCAGAAAAGGAGTTTGTGGGTTATGTGTGTAAGTATGAAATACATAATGGCTAACCCCTTGCACACTGTTTATGTTGGCGACCTCTTTGAGCATATCCAGATGTTCGTCCCAGCTGAGTGATATGTTTGTAAACGACTCTGCCGCTACACGTGGTTTCCCATACATCCTTGCCGCAGAAGCCGTTGGCTTGATTGGCTTGAAGTTGATAGAGCCGACAAATCCATCGCTCATGGGTTGCCAGAACTCGCACATAGGTACATCTGCAAATTTGAAATACTCCATGATATCGGCAGGTACTACATCTCCGGGGCCGGTTTCGTAGGTTACGGATAATCCATTTTCTTTTGCCAACGAGGACATGCGACCATAATAATTATTGGTTAACAGGTCATTAAGGGTTTTGCGCCAGTCGGTCAAAAAGCGTGCAGTGGTTTCATGATCTTTGATCACATAGCCAAATAAAGCAGGCAGCCATTTGCGAAGCTGATAACTGGAAACACGTTTAAATTCGGGTTCCATATCCTGGGTCCAGCTCTGAGTATGACATTCCCAGCTATCGATGAGCATACCATTTAGCAGCCCTCCGGCGAGTGGTCCATTTGCACTCGAAAGTCGGCCTATGTAACCTGCAAAATGTGCATCAGCGCCTGATTTGGAAAACTTGTTTGCTTCCCATCCGGTTCCTTCGGCAGGTGCTGGTCCATTTCTCTTTCCGGAGTTGACATGACCCAGGCGCAGGATTGTCCAATTGCCTTTAGGTGCCTGCCAGTTTAAGTTTCCGTCGGCAGCCATCTTATCCGAAATATCAAGGATCTGATCGGGCTTAACAAATGCTTCTGGTGATTGTTTAGGATTCTGACCAGCACGTTCGAGGCTCCTTAATGTCCAGGCAGCTTCCGATTCCCAACTGTTTTTGCGCGCGGCAGAAAACAGGCGAAGGGAACTAAGCGCCATGTCATATTTATTGGAAATAGAAATGCGGTATTTTTTTACGCCGGCAAGCTCTGAGCAAGCGAAGGTAATTGGGCGGTCGTCCTGCCAGTTTGCCTGTGGCATTTCTGCACGCAGGATGTCTTTTATTTTACCGTCGGCCAAAATTCCCTGTATCGCTATTGCTACCCCCGGCTCGTAAGATTGACCATGATTAAAGGCCTGAACACATGAAAATTCTACACTGCGAAGCGTAGTGGCATCTGGAAATTCGACCTCTACCCAATAAGGTTTGGCAGGTGCTGCCGGTGCCAGGCGGATAGGATCTTTGGCTTCTCCCACAAAATAGGGTTCCCATTTAAAGCTGGTATTGCTGTTAACAGATTGAGGTATAAGTGGCTTTCCGGTATCTCCAACAGGTGTTGGGAAAGCAAGTACGGTAATGTCTTTATAATCTCTCCACTCCTCGGTACTTGGCTCTGGTATTGGCAATACCTGATTGATGGTTTTGCCGCCAACTACATCAGTTCGGTTCCAGATCAGGTTCCGCATTGCATTGGCAGGTGTAATCCATGGACCTCCGGAAGTGGCCCATCCCGGACAGTTGTTCATAGAAAACCTGAGTCCCAAACGGCGGCATTCCTGAGCGGTATGCTTTACTGCATCGTCCCAATGGGCACTAAGGCTGGTAATTTGTGGGCTGACTCCCGGCCATGGTCCACCAAACTGCCCGTGAAATAACTGGATCCCGGAAATACCGGACTTTGCGATTGCCTCCAGATCCCTGGTGATTCCTTCTTTTGATACGTTACCGCCAATGTAGTGGAACCAGGTTTCGGGATGGTAAACTTTTGAGGGCTTAAGAAAAGAGGCCTCATCTTGCTTGCCAAAGGGACGGTTGATCTCTTGTTGTGAAGGCACGAAGGGCACCTTTGCCAATTGAGCGGTTGCAGAAATTGAATAGGTAATGGAAAGAAGGATTCCTAGAATATATTTCACGTTTTGTGTGGTCAGGATTGGTCTGTTATACATTTGGTTTAAATCAAAACCAAGTTAGGGAACATTTGCCTGATAACCATCATGCACTGTCGGTAAGCGTAATAAAGCAGGGTGTAGCCTAAAATAGGCTTCACCCTGCTTTATACTTTACTTTACAGGCACAAGCAGCAACGCATCTGCTACTACAGCGCCTTCTGATCCTTTTGCTGAGATCTCTACATAGGCCTTATTACCAGAACTTAAGGAGTATGTACCTAAACTAACCCATTCACCTGAGGTTTGGCCAACTACTTTAACCTCTGCATCTTTTATCAAAACCTCTTTGGTGCTAGTGCCATCATGAACGTTGATGACAGTAACCGCAGCAGCATTTTTTAATTTCGGATAATAAGTATACAGTTCGTACTTTCCTTTTTTAGAAATCTCTGGCTTGTATCTGATTGATTTTGGACTTGAAGAAGTAGAGTCTGCAAGAAAATAATCAGGTCCATAACCACCGTGCGTATTAACAGTCCAGTCTCCTTTTTTCACGACTTTGCTTGCGTCACTGTTGTCTACCAGAATTTCAGGTGCACTGCCATCTTCCAGTGGATTTCTTTTTAGCTTAGCCTGGATCTGTGAAACATCTACTTTCTGTACGGTCTGCTTATTGTCTATAGCTTTGGCCGCAGCTACCGCAGCAGATTGTCCAAGTACCATAAACACAGGCTCCATGCGGATGGAACCGTAGGCAATATGACTGGCAGAAAGGCAAACCGGAACCAGAAGGTTGCCCACTTCGCTTTCTTTAGGGATAATTGCACGGTAAGAAATTGGATAGGGTCCAAAGCCGTGCTCTTCTACATTACCCTCATTTTTCACCATGCCGTTGACTACCTGTCTGTCGCAATTGTGAGAGTCCATGCCATAAGCAGCCATTCCTACCCCATCTTTAACAATTTCCTTTCCCTGACAATGGTGCTGGGTCATGACCAATTCTCCAACCATCCTTCTGGCTTCTCTGATGTAAAGCTGGTGCGACCAGTTTCCCATGTCAGTGTACTCATCTTTAGGATATCCCCATAGGTTAAGCTCAGTCCTGATGTGTTCAGGAACACGGGGATCATTACCTACAAAATAGAGCAGGCCTTTGGTGTAATCAACATGCGCCTTCCATATTTCGGCCCTTTTCTGATAGTCCGCATCTGGATATTCCCAGTTCATACCTATCATATCAGTAGAGAAACCATTTCTGTTGTTGATATCGGTTTTTTCATTGGGCATGCCACTCCAGATAAAGCCATCTTGCAGGGATTTCCATGGTCGTTTTTCCATTTGCCTGATCAGCAATTCGTATTTCTCTGGCTGATAGTTTTCCGGTTTGGTAATTGGAATCTGGTTATCCTTATTTTTAGTTAAGCAGATTCTAAAGTTATAAGCCTGAACTTTTTTATCTCCTGTTCCATCTTTTTCAAGCACACCCGGATTAATTCCCCAAACCAATCCGCTTGAAGCATCACCCGGAGTTTTGTAGGGATCTATCCCATCCAGCATCTGATGTCCTTTCATGAACTGAACGCCATTAAAGGTTTCTTTGTACAAATCATTTGCTTCTCTCCCTACCGTATAGGACACACCTGCCTTTGCCATCAAATCACCTTCATAAGAACAATCGATAAACATTTTGGCTTTAACCTTATTGTCTGGCGCTGTTTTGGTTGAACTCTCGAGCGTGATTTCGCTGATGATGTTTCCGGTTTTGGCAACCGTTGTCAGGCGATTTTGGTATAGCACCTCAACTTTGGCTCTTTTAATATAATCTTGAAACAGGTTTTCGGCAACATGAGGTTCAAATACCCATTGTTCAAATTTACCATAGTGCTGCCCTATTCTCCTATAGAAATCGAGCGCTAAGCCGCTGATGGCATATTTATTACCGATATCAGTAAGGCCAAGGCCACCGGAGCTCATCCCGCCAAGGTGTTTTCCAGGCTCTATTAAAAGTACCGTTTTGCCAAGCTTTGCGGCTGTATAAGCAGCAATTACGCCAGAGGACGTTCCTCCATAGATACAGATGTCATAATCTGTTTTTGCAGGTTGCTGCGCTAGTGCAGGTTGCAGCGAGGTGATGATCAGGACGGGTATCAGCAGGTAAAGAAAAAGATTTTTCATAACTAGTAATTAGGGTTTTGAATTAATTTAGGATTGGTAACCACCTCTATATTAGGGATTGGCCATAGGTAATCTCTATTTTTATTGAAGGTGCGTATTTCTATTACCCTCAAATCGGCACGGTTAGGTACATTTGTGTAATCTGCTAAACCATTCTCATCTATTTGTGGCGCCGCTGCAACCAGACCTCTTTGCACCCTTCCGTAGAAGTTTCCGGTCATGGCTTTCTCAGCGATATTCCATCTGCGCAGGTCAGTTTGTCTGAAACCTTCCATTGCTAACTCATAAAGTCGTTCTTTGTGCACCAGACTGCGAAACTCGGTTTGTGATTTACCCGATGCAATGGCTGGCATGTTTACACTAGGGCGTTGTCTTACCAGATTAATGGCGTCATAAGCAGATTGATCTAACTGATTGAGCTCGTTTTTAGCTTCGGCGTAAATCAACAGGATTTCGGCATAGCGTATCTGGATTACGTTGAGTTCTGAATTTGAACGATCTGGTTTATCAGCCAGGTCTACATATTTTCGCCAGCAATAGCCGGTAAAGGTTGCGAAGGCATTGATGGCTTCCTGATTATCGACACGTTTTGCCGGTGTGGTATCGTAATTCCAGCATTTTAAACTGTCTCTATGCGTTTCGAACTGGTAATTGAAATATATTGATCCGGGCAATGCAATGGTAAAACCAAGTCTGGGATCACGGTTCTTATACGGATCTTTAGGATCAAAGAGTGGTGATTCATCAATATTCAATCCATCGGTACATGGATAAGCATCCACAAGAGATTGAGACGGAACTTTATTTGAGAAACCTTGTCCATTCCTGGACAGAAGTGCAGTTGGAGTAGCATGGGTTTGGGTTTTTGATGCACGAAGGTATTGAAATGCCCAGATGATCTCGTTGGAATTTTGCCCGGCATAACTAAACAAAGCTCCAAAATCGTTGTGCAGGGCATATGTTTTTAGGTCCATTACCGCTTTGGCTGCGTCAACGGCATCTTGCCATTTGCCATTGTTTAATGCAGTTCGGGCTTTAATAGCTAGTGCTGCTCCTTTTGTGGCCCTGCCAATATCACCTCCGGTATAGCTATTTGGTAAATCAAGAGCTGCTTCGGTTAGCTCTTTCATGATAAAATCGGCCAGTTCAGCTTTAGGCGTTTTTGGAATCTGAGCTTCTTCGAGCTTTAACATTTTAGTAACCAATGGCACTCCACCAAAATAATCGATAAGATACTGATAGGTATACGCACGGATAAAACGGGCTTCAGCTTTTGAACGGTTAAATATTGCCGGAGTAGTTTTGTCTTTTACTTTGTCAAGATTATCCAGAATAAAATTACATTTTGCAATCACAGTATACGCTTGTTTCCATATTTCTAAGGCATAAGTATTGTTACTGTCCTGATTACCTTTTCCGATACTTTGTAAGGCACTATTGTTACGGTCCCAACCAATATCTGTTCCATCATCGATACTAAGGTTGAGCGGCATGCCATCAAGTGGAGCATAAGCTGCAGATTTATACAAGCCATTAACGGCAAGAAGGAGTTCATCCTGGTTAGCGAAAAAAGTTTCATCTGAGGGACCTGACAAAGGGCTCTTATCGAGGTATCCTTTTTGGCATGATGGTGCAACTGTTGCTAAAACAACAGCTAACATAATTAGGTATATATTTGTTTTCATCTGTTTTATTCTTAAAATGTAACATCTAAACCAAAAGTGTATAACTTAACCTGGGGATAGATATTTCCCGCGCCTACCGGTGCTTCTACATCATATCCGTTAAGAAAACGATCGAATGAAGCGACGTTAGAACCATTTGCAAAAACTCTAAGTCGGCTAATGCTCAATTTCTTTATCATGTTAGCTGGCAACGTATAACCTATCTGAATATTTTTTACACGTAAATAAGATGCGTCTTTAAGCCAGAAGGTAGATGCCTGCTCATTGTTCGACTCACCAAAAGCCAGTCTCGGATATTTGGCATTGGGGTTTTCCGGAGTCCAGCGATCTTTATTTTCCTCTCGAATCGTCCCTCCAAGTGCCCCGCCTACATTGAATGGCAAAACACCTGGACCATTTACATAACCATTGGCTTTACCAACGCCTTGTAATAATACTGAAAGGTCGAAACCTTTATATGAGGCCCCTATGTTTGATGCGAAAGTGAATCGTGGAATGGTACTGCCCATTATGATTTTATCGCTTTCATTGATCAGGCCATCGCCATTTTGATCTTTATATTTAATATCACCGGCTTTAACCGTACCAAACTGTTTTGCATGTGCAGCCGCTTCCTCGTCGGATGCGAAAAAACCTTGTGCCTGGTAACCAAAAAGAGAATTGATAGCATAACCTTCACGATTTACAATTAAGCTAGCAGTCTGGTTGATGCCTTTCATGTCTATTATGGTATTTTTAACGTCAGACAGGTTGACACCAACGCTATAATTGAAATCTTTGACATTTCCCTTGTAGTTTATGCCCAACTCCCAGCCCTTGTTATCAACAGTTCCTGCATTCTGAAATGGAGCGCCCAAACCAAGGGTTAATGGAATATCAAGCCGCAAAAGTATATCTCTGGTACGCCTTTGGTAATAATCGGCAGTAATGCTTAGATTATTCAAAAGCGTTAAATCAATACCAATATTTTTTTCTTCAGTAGTTTCCCAGGAAATGTTCTTATTGGCCATGGCTTTTAATGTTGCTGTGTTGGCAATCTGTTTACCCAAGGCTGTAGATTCAAAAACCAGTGCAGTTATTGATGGATAGGTACCAATGAGTTGGTTCCCCAGTCTACCCCATGAAAGCCTCAATTTTGCTTCATTTATGGTATTTTTTAATCCACTAAAAAAACCTTCTTCCGAGATCCTCCATCCTGCCGATGCTGAAGGGAAAAACCCATACTTATTTCCTTCTGCAAAGCGGGAGGACCCATCATACCGTGCATTGAGTTCCAATAGGTATTTTCCCTTGTAGCTATAATTTAATCTGCTGAAAAGGGATTGCAATGCCCATTCTTCTGCACTTCCAGTGGCAGTTTGATTTAACGCAGAGCCGCCATTTAGTATTGGATATTCTGGCAGGATATAGGTGTCTCTATACCCCTGTATCCATTCTGAATAAAAATCTTCTCTGGAACCTCCTACAAGAAATTTAAGGCTATGGTCATTAAAGGTTTTGCTGGCTGTAAGGGTAGCGCGCATGTTATTAAAAAAAGACTGCGATTGGTTTTGAGTAAGTGATGTTAATGCAGGGGTAAGAAAACTCGGACTCCCATCTGGCAAATAAGACTGGATTGCCTTCTTGAACCTTTTATTAGATGACAATGCATATTTTGGAGAATAAGCTGCCTCTGCCTCCAGCCATTCTACTGGCTTATAATTTAAAGTGGCATTAATACTTCCAAATGGACCTCTTACTCTGTTGGTGCCTCCGTCTCTACTTACAGAGATTGGATTGGTACCATTCCAACCCACTCCCCATTGCCCGCTTTCAGTGATACCGATCTGATTCGCGGGAATTCCGTTCATCCACTGAAATATCTCACCTGAACCAATATTGGCGTCTGGAGAAGCTGAAGGCTCAGTAGAGATGGCATTTACGTACTGGAGATCGACCTTAGCCGTAAGTTTTTCAGAAAAAGTAATATCGGCATTATTACGTATGGTGTAACGCTTGAAACCTGAATTTTCAATGATACCTTTCTGATCGAAAAGCCCGAATGACCCTAATAGTTTTACTTTTTGTGTTCCACCCTGAATGGTCAAAAAATGACTTTGTTGTAATCCAGAACCAGTTAGGGTTTCCTTTTGCCAGTCGGTATTCGGATATAGATCAGAACTGACACCATTTTGTTCTCTATACTTTTGGATCAGCGCGTCAGAATAGAGGGGTGTCCGGCCGGTATTAGCGTATGCTTCATTGATTAGCAACATGTAATCCAGCGCATCTACCAGTTTCGGCATATTAGTTGGATCCTGCCAGCCAATATAGTTGTTATAAGAAATACTGACCTGGTCATTATTTGCCCTTTTTGTAGTAATCAGAATTACGCCATTTGCGGCTCTGGAACCATAAATTGAAGAAGATGCCGCATCCTTAAGAATGGATATAGATTCTATTAAATTAGGATCTATATTATTCATAGAGCCTTCGATACCATCTATCATCACTAATGGATTGGCACCCAAAGTCGCATCAGCGCTGCTCAATGTACCTACGCCACGAACCCTTATTGTTGCCCCATCACTACCTGGTCTGCCTGAGTTTTGTTTTACGGTAACTCCAGGAGCCATACCTTGTAAAGCGGCTGAGGTTTGCCCCATTGGCCGTGTAGCCAGATCTTTTCCCGTAACCACAGATACAGCGCCTGTTAAGTTCACTTTTTTCTGTGTTCCGTAACCAACCACCACAACCTCTGTCAAATCAGTATCGTCGGTCTGCAGTTTTACATTGATACTGGTCTGATTACCCACAAGAATTTCCTGTGAAGTATAACCAACGTAGGAAAACAGTAAGGTGTTTCCGCTATTGGCTTCAATTGAATAACGCCCATTCTGATCAGTAACAGTTCCGGCATTGGTTTCTTTAACTTTTACGCCTACTCCTGGCATCGCCATTCCCGATGCATCGGTTACCGTTCCTCCGATTTTTTGACGTGCATTGTTCACTGCGCCCTGGTCTGCTTTATTGTCGACAGGAACAGCTGGTGCAGCCGCTTTTTGCAGTACAATGTACTTTTCCTTAATCACCCAGCTAAGCCCTTTGCTTTTAAGCGTGGAGTTTAATACTTCTGCCAGTTCGGTCTGATTAAAGTCGACCGTGATTTTTCCGGTATCGTCCAGCAGTTTATTACTGTAGAATACGGTTAAACCAGTTTGTTTTTTAATGGTTTTAAATAATGTGGCAATGGTAATGTTCTTGCCTTTGAGGCTGATCTTGCTGATGCCTTGCGTGTTTGCACGAACTGGCAATAAAATAAACAAGATCAAAATAACCGGCAAAGCTAGCCGGCCTAATCGGGTTAGTTTTTTAAGCATACATTTAAAGTTTATATAAGGTTTGCTCTAAGACGCAGCTTTTACCCGAATGGGTGAATGGTGTTTTAAAAAATATTACCTGAAGGTCAATATTCCATTTTTAAGCTCGGCTTGCATACCTGAAGTAAGTTTCAAATTACTGATTACTACATCCAGGGGCAGGTTTTTATCAATTTCGCCAGTAAAGGTTTGCTGGGAAACTGCTGGGGTTTGCCAGGCAATTTTTACATCAAACCAGCGATTTAAGACCTGCGAGATCTGGGATAGTGGTTGGTTATGGAAGGAATAAGTACCGTTTCGCCAGGAAAGTACTTCTTGCGCATCAAATGTTTTGACCTCCAGATGCTCTTTTCCGATTACGGCTTCCTCTCCAGGTTTTAATTTAATAACCTGATTATCTTTCTTGGCAGACACAGATCCCTCTACTAGCGCTGCAGTGAAATTCTGAGCGGTATACGCATTTACATTAAAAGAAGTTCCATGCACATGCACATCAGCATAAGAAGTATGTACAATAAATTCTTGCTGGGGGTTCTTTGCTACTTCAAAATAGGCCTCTCCGGTTAAATAAACCTCCCTTGTTTGTTTTCCGAACTGAAAAGGGAAACGCAGACTGGATGCAGCGTTCATCCACACTGTGGTACCATCTGACAGTTTAACTTTATAGTCTTTAGTAACCGGAACAAATAGTGTCGCCCATTCCTGGCTATCGGCATTACCGGCCTTATAGCTTAGCTCCTTTTGTTTGGTATTGATTTGGGTTTGGCCTAATTTAATCTGCTTATTGTTGGAAAGATCGACCGCTTTTCCCTGATCCGTTTTAAGGTATACTTCTTTAAATGCCTGGTTCTGAAGTGATGTTTGGGTTTGATTGGTGGAATTAAAATACCATGCAAGTGGAAGGGCAATGGCCAGCATTGCAGCAATACCACTTAAGGCCCATCTGTTTCTGCTGAAAAATGAACCAGGTTGCTGGTGTAGGCTTTCGCTTGTCTTTTCCCAGGCCTGATCAGGATTGAGTCCGGACAGGAATGCTGCTGCTTTGGGGCTTCCCATTTTAGCTTTCAATACCTCCCAGAACTTTCGCACTTCGGCGTGGCTTGCAATGGCATGCTCCGCAACAAGGTTATCCTGTTCACTGATCGTTCCTGCTATCTTTTCAAATAAAAGACCTTGTATATATTCCTCGTTATACTCCATTACTACACATTAGACGCAATTAAGCGATTATCAGGTGAATATTTCATTTAAAATTAATGAGTTTTTTCTGCAAGGCCTTTACAGCCAGTTTCAAATGGGTTTTTATGGAGTTTACAGAGAGGCCCATTTCCTCCGCTGCTTCCTTATATTTTTTATCTTCCAGATATACCAGCTTAAATGCCTTTTGGCGCTGACTTGGTAATTGTTCAAATATGAGATCAAACTTTCCCTGGTAATCGTTTTCCTGATTTGTTTCCTGATCCTCTTCTCCCTGCCAGATTTGTTCTTCTGTATACGCGTTAAGCTTACGCTCAGATACCTTCTTATCTCTGAGAACTGTTAAGCAACGATTGTGAACTGAGCGTAGCAAATAAGCCTTTATTGAGGTATTGATGGACAGGAAAAGCTTTTTCTGCCAGATAGCGATGAAAAGGTTCTGAACCAGGTCCTCGGCCTCCATATCATCCTCCAGCATAAAATATGCTTTAGTGGAAAGAACCTTATAATATTTCTTAAAAATCAGCTCATAAGCGGTGTAATCTCCGCCTTTAAGTTGTTCCAGTAATATTTGGTCTTCATCTTCCATTATGAACTCAGGTAAACTAAAGATATAAGTTCAAATGAATAATATCAAAATTTCACACAAACGTTTGCATAAATTTTCGGTATGCAGAAGCGTTTTTTGTTAATTCTTTGCAAAGAAATTTCAAACAGGGAAATGTTATTTGGAAATTCCCGGACTTAATTTCAACCAAATCAGGGACATCCTGTTGAGACATCTGGCTTTAAAGCCTTTATCAAACGCTTGCGCAGCAGTTGTAACACCTTGACTTACAACATTGCTGGATACTTTATTACTTTTTCATATCAATTCATCCTTAACCAAATTTTATGAAAAAAAGTAATCTTTTATTAGCGTGCGTTTTTTGCAGTATTCTCTTCACATTTTCATGTAAGAAGGCGGAACACATCCAATCAGAAGAAAAAGATTTGTCGGTTCATGACTCCACCGCTGAAATTATTACCCAAACCCGAAATGTAAACATCGTTTACTTTGTACCCAGCGACCTGGATACATTGGCCGGTTACCAAAAGAGATTGAGCGACCTCCTGTTATGGACCCAGGAATGGTACAAACAGGAAATGAACCGTAATGGTTATGGCTACAAAACTTTCGGCCTTGCCAATGACGGTTCAGATGGCGTAAAGATCATTACGATAAGAGGTAGCTTACCTAAAAGCGGCTATCCATATTCAGGTGGCTCGGGAGCGGTAGCTAGTGAAGTGAATGCTTATTTTGCTGCTCACCCGGCCGACAATACAAGCGACCATACGCTAATCATAATACCAAGATACTCCATTGGTGCCAATGGCACGCCTAGCGGTGGTCCTTTTTATGGTACCGGCAGGTGGTGTTATGCATTGGACTATGAAGAAATGGATATCCAGAACCTTGGCAAAACGGACGCTGTCGGCAATCGATTCAGCGTATGGTTTGGTGGTATGGTTCATGAATTAGGCCACGGACTGAACCTGCCACATAACAGGCAAAAGGTTTCGGAAGATGCAACGCTAGGTATGGCTTTAATGTGGGCAGGCAACGGTACACTAGGTAAAAGCCCTACTTTTTTAACTGCTGTTGATGCGGCAGTGTTAAATACCAATCAGGTATTTAACAACAATAGCAATACATACTATGGTCCGGTAACATCGAGCATCAATAAAATACATGCAAGCTATTCCAGCGCCCAATCTTCAATTGTGGTATCGGGTAAATTTACGTCGACCGGCAATGTAACGAGCATTCTTTATTTTAATGATCCTAACGTGAACAATGAGGGCACAGGCGTAAACCACGATTACAACGCCATCGGCTGGGAATCGAAAAAAATAGGTACAGACAGCTTTAGAGTGGTAATGCCTATTGCCGATCTGGTAGAAAAGGCAGACGGGATTCCATATGAATTAAAGGTTAAACTGGTACACGACAATGGTACTGTTACCCAACAGATCTATAGCTATACATTTGCAGGTGGGATTCCTGTTTTAAATTTCAGTACCAGAAACGAGCTTAGTAAAACAGGCTGGAGCATTGCTTCATTCAGTTCTGAGGAAACAAGCGGTGAGGGCGCCGTAAATGGCAGGGCCAGTACACTGATTGATGGAAGTGGAAGTACTTACTGGCATTCGCGCTGGTCAAGTTCAGCAACCTCCTACCCTCATAATGTGGTGATCAACCTGGGATCTTCTAAAACTGCAAGCGGCCTTAGTTTAACTCAACGTAGTGGTTTGAGCCGTGCGGTTAAGAATTTCGAGGTACTGACCAGCACTGATGGCATTAATTTTACTTCGGTAAACAACTATGTTGCCGCAAACGCAGACGGACCTCAATACTTTGATTTTGGAAGTGCAAAGACTTTCAAATACATAAAGGTCATCGCCAATTCTGCGCATGACGGATTACAGTTTGCAGCTTTAGCCGAGTTGGGATTGTACTAATTAGGGAAGGTTAGTTAATAGTAACAGGGGGCGTTCATACTTTTGAACACCCCCTTGTTATTTTAAACCGCAGACTTTACAACCCTTTAATCCTGTTCTGTTCATCCCAGGCGCCATTACGGTCTCTTAAGCGCTTGTTGTTCTTGGCATTTTTGCTGATCCTATAACTGAAAGAAAGTATAACTGTTCTGGTATCCTGCCTGTTTCTAAATGTAGCACTGGAACCAACTACATTATGGATACTGCCTTTGCGTATGGCTGAATAGAATAAATCGCTACCATTAACCCCTATGGAACCATTACCTGAAAACAGTTGCTTTTTAACTCCTGCTCTAATACCTCCTATCCCAAAAGTTGTTACCTGATTGGAATAATTTCGGCCTCCCCAGTCAAAAGCAAGTTCCGCACTCCAGGTTTTGCCTAAAGAAAAGCGGTTATACCAGTTAAACGACTGCATAACCACAGCTGTATCTACAGTAATCCCATTGAACTCGGATTGTAAATGTACCCGCTCAGGATTGACCATAAAATCGGCATTCCACCATTTGAAAATATCCTGATTATACGAAAGCATTAATCCTGTTATGATAACAGATCCGACGTTTTCTGGTCTCTTGATATATACATCATTAATGGCTTTGATAACAGGGCTGCTGGTATTGGACATAAATGAATAATAAACGTTGGTGGTCAGTTTATCTTTAAATACATGAGTGAGCTGAATATTATTGGTAAACTCGGGACTAAGAAATGGATTACCAGACTCCTGATTATACTTTTGCACGACCATAAGAAAAGGATTCAGCTGATCATAAGCAGGTCTGTTGATGCGTTTTCCATAGCTTAAAAAGAACTGATTCTGGTTTGTAGAATCGGGCTTATAGGAAAGGAAGAATGACGGAAAAGCATTGAAGTAATTCCTTACAAAGGATGAATCGGATTTTTGTATGTTCCCCAGCTGATCCCCTTTGGAACTGGTATGTTCCGTCCTAAGCCCCACCTTAACACCAAGCTTACCAAATTCACGGTACCCCTCGACATATAAGGCATTGATGTTTTCGCGATATAAGAATGCGTTTGTTCTATTGTAATCTGGTTGTTCCAGTTCAGCAGCGCCAGAAAAGTAGTTGGCATGATTATCTGTTTTTATAAAGCTTGATTTTAGACCCGCACTGAGTTTGTAATTATTTTTTAATGAGAATGAATAATCCGCCCGGGCCGAAAAGATATCTATTGTTCTTGGAAGATCCCCCCTGATGCGCTCTAAGCCCAATGCCTGACCAGAGGCATTGTAACTATTGTTGCCAAAAAGCTGGTTGTTGGTGGAATTGTAGTGTGTGTAATCGACATCCATACTGAGCTCGGTTCCTGTACTATCGAACTGGTGCAGCATATTTAAATTCATCGTACCGTTCCTGAACAGGTTGTTTACGCTATGACTGGAGTTTACCATAGAGTCCAATTCACGATTGCCATTCATCATTAAATTTTCAATCCCTCCATGTTCGTTAACCCGATTCCTTAGCCCATTGAAAATAAAACCAATGGTGGTTCTTTTGTTCAGGTAATAATCGACTCCTACTTTTACATTACTGTTGTGCCTGTTGTAAAGTATTTCGCCTTGCTGTTCCAGTATTGAAGTTAAGCTCCCTGTCTCATTTTTAAAGCTTCGGGTTGCCGAGGAATTCTGGAAATCTTTAGGGTTACCTGCCCCTACATTTGTGAAAAGGTTTAGTTTGTTTATGCGATAGTTAAAATTGAAGGAGCCATTTACTTTTCTGTAAATACCCTTTCCGCCGTTTAAAGTTATACCGGTATTGAACCCCTCCTGTTTGCTTTTTTTTGTTAAGATATTGATAACGCCACCACTACCCGCTGCATCGTACCTGGCTGGAGGATTGGGTATCAGCTCGACCTTATCCAGCTGATCTGTTCCCATTGTTTTTAAATAAGACATCAGATCGGCGCCCGACAAATACGTTAATTTGCCATCAATATAAACCGTAGCTCCCTTACCCATCAGGTTAATTGTACCTTCTTCGGTAACCCTTAGGCCAGGCAGCCTGCCTAAGAGCTCAAATGCATTGGTGCCAGCAACGTTAATAAGGCCATCAACATTTACTACAGTGCGGTCAATTTTACGCTCTATAGCCTTTTTACGGGTGGTAATTTTTACTTCTTTAAGGTCCGTTGTTTGAGCCAAGGAAGAAGTTGCGATTAGACAGAGTAATAGAAAAATTTTCATCATAATTAGCATTAAGTTTCAACCAAATTAGCTCCGCAGGGCTTTCAGGAAAAGACTAATCGGTGAACAAGGCGATGTCCTCGACAAACGCTTAAAAAGGGGCATATTCTGATGAGCTAAATAGTGTATTTTTGAGTATGAAGAAAAATCTATGGCTTCTGTTGGGTGCCTTTATTATTTTTTACATGCTAGTTCATGTGAGTGGGCACCTACCAGGCTTACTCCATGGGAAGTGGACGCTGGTAGATGAACGTAGTTTAACAGTGCAATTGCTAAGTATGGTAACAGATATGAGTATCTCATTCCTGTTCGTGTTGTCGACCTATCTGGTAATGTATAAGTACTACCCTACACGGAAGTATATGCATCTAACGATTACCATGGCGCTTATTATAAGTGTTTGTTTTATGGTTTGTCTATTTATCAGCTATGTAGTAACTATAGCACTATCTCTTGACCCTGTAAGATTAAGCCTCTTTTTTAGAAATAACATACTCATTTATGTGTTAAACACCATTTTTGCAATGGTATTCTATTTTATAAGGTACACCCGGCAGAAGGAATTAGAGCAAAAAGAATTAGAACTACAGAACCGCACATCAGAGCTTTCATTCCTTCGCTCACAGGTCAACCCGCATTTTCTATTCAACAACCTCAATACAATTTATTCCCTTGTTTACCACAAATCCGAGCAAGCCTTACCGGCAATAGCAGGACTTTCGGAATTGCTGAGGTATATGCTCTACGACAGCAGTGAAAAAATAGAACTGGAGCAGGAGATCAGTTACATTGAGAAATACATCTCCCTTCAGCAATTACGTTTTGAAAACCCTGTTGCCGTTAATATGAAGGTAACTGGTAATGTAAAAGAAATGAAGGTGCCGCCCTTATTGCTAATCCCCTTTATAGAAAATGCCTTTAAACATGGAGATGTCTCGGAAAGTAAAGAATGGCTATGGATAGACATCAATATGGCTGGTGCTGAGCTGATATTTTCATGTATCAATACCAAAGCGAGTAAAAACAAGGATTTTACCGGAGGGATTGGAATAGGCAACGTAACGAAGAGACTTGAACTGCTTTTTAAAGGGCGTTACAAATTGGATATCAGAGACAATGAACATCAATTTACAGTTAAACTTGAACTGAACAATGAAGAATGGTAACATCCTGCACTGCATAGTCCTCGATGATGAGATCCATGCCGTTAAGTTACTGGCAGATTATGTAATGCGTACAAACGGCCTTGAACTGATATTGAAAACCACAGACCCGACAGCAGCTGTCGATCTCATTCATAACGGCAACGTCGACCTGATCTTCCTGGACATTCAAATGCCCAACCTTACGGGTATCGAGGTAATGAATATCATTCGTCAGAGACAAACAAAGGTCATCCTCACAACAGCCTATCCGGAATATGCCTTAACTGGCTTCGAATACGATGCAATTGATTACTTAATGAAGCCCATCACTTTTGAAAGATTTTTGATTGCAGTAAACAAGGCTAAGAAACGAATGAATTTAAACGCTCCGGAGGCGATGGAACCTGACCATATTTTTATTAAGGTTGAGCACAGGCTGCAGAAAATCTTGTTTTCATCAATCCACTACATTGAAGGCCTGGGCGATTACATCAGTTTTCATACCTCTGGAGGCAGAGTGCTTTCATTGGAGCGCATGAAACACATTGAATTGATCCTTCCCCAACATCTTTTCTTAAGGATACACAAGTCGTATATCATTAACACCAGCCATATTGATTTTGTAGAGCGAGGCAGGATTGTGATCGATAAGAACTACCTGCCAATTGGCGAAACCTATAAGGATGTGGTAAATAAGAAGTTGGGGCTTAAAAGTTAAAGTCTGCTTATCTCTTAAATTTTAAAATGGTGTAAGAATGTGCCGGGAAGCTATATTTAGGTGCGTCTCCACTTAGATTTACCTTTGAGCTTACTGTTTTATACCGTTCAGGTTCGGAAGGTGTATTCTTTGAAGTAAGTTCACCCGACAACACATAAACTTCGGTCTCTGGATTTCTACCTTCAAATCCGTTAAGCTCAATTGCAGTAGTAATGGCCTCAGCACTGATATTTACAATGTGTAATGCCAAGGTCTTTTCATCTTCGCTACGCGCTGCTGTTACATCCAGAGCACCTTCTACTTTACTTAAAACACGTAAGGGTAAATAATTCTCTGCCTGCATCTTCTGTGCATAAAATGGGGGCATCCCCCAGGCCTTGCCCGCGGTAAAGAAAATCTGACCCTGATCCCAATCATTGTCATTCTGCTGATAAGGTTGCAGTGCGTTGGCGGGACTTGAAGTTAGTACAAATTCATTATGTCTGCGGATTGCATTCAGATTAGTAGCATGCCCCAAGGCGCGCTGAATACCATGTTTACTGCCATTCTCTTCAAAAACGGCAACTTTCATTTGGGTTGCCGGATCCCATTGCTTAAACATACGTTGCATATCTGCAAGTTGCTTATCCGTATCCAGACCTGCCTTTGGATCATCACCACCTACATGGAGATCCCAATAATCGGCCTTGCCGTTAAGTTCCCTGAATACGTACTCCATATTAGGCGATTCAGGGCGCCACCAAGCTGCATGCACGAATTTTAAAGAACTATCTTTCTTTTTCATGGCTGCATACAAGAGATTAAAGCGTGCTACATATTCCTCATATGCTTTTTTGTTATCGCCATTAAAAATAACCTCCTCATTCCCGATCTCTATATATTTTACTCCATAAGGTTTTGGATGTCCGTTTTTGGCACGCTTTGCCCCCCATTCTGTATTCACATTTCCATTAAGGTATTCTACCATATCAGCCGCATCCTCCGGTGTTTCATAGATGTTTATGGCAAAACAAGGTGTTATGGCTGTTGCTTCACAAAACTTAAGAAACTCTTCTATCCCAAAACCGTTGGTGGTATACCAATTCCAGTGGCCTCGATATGGGGGTCGTTTGTCGGGATCGCCAATCATTTTTTTGAACCTGTATTCCGGGGAATTCACCATAGTTCCGGCATAACGCAAAAAGGTTAGCCCTTGCGACACCAGCATATTGCCAATATCGGCCCGGATTGGCAAGCCTTTAAACTGATCTTTACCAGTGCCCATAAGTACTGCCTGATCTATCCAAAGTTTACCCTTTGAAGAAATATAGATAGCCAATCTGGCATTTTTATCTGCGGTGCCAGAGGTCAATGTAAATGCATACTTCTTCCAGTTGGCACCTATACCGTTTAATTTTTTGATTGCATATGTTTTGCTGCCATCAGCACTTTCAAGCGCGATACTTACAGGGCCGCTTAGTTTTTCTGCCTTTAGGTATACCCTTCCCTGAAAAGTTTGCCCTTTACGCAATGCAATACCCCAACGGTTTAAACTCCTGTTGGCTACTCCTACTTTTCCGGTACCCGTTGCAAAGGTGATAACCTGCGATTTTTTTCCATTATAGGCTACATTGCTGTCGAGCTCAAAATTGGCTTTTACTTGTCCTGAACTGATGATATCCCAATTATAGCTCACCTGCTCATTGGCGGCATTGACAAGGCTGAGTGGTTCTGTTTTTCCGTTTTCTTGTATGGAGATATTCCTGAACTCCATTGCTGATCTCCAGGTACGCAAACCTATCTTTCCTTTAAGCAAGGGGTTACGCTCATCCTTAAAGGAAAGCATCTGTTGTCCATTAAGGAAAACTTCAATCTCGGATCCTTTTAGTACCACCTTTACTTTATTCCATGTTTCAGGATCAAAACTAGCAGCTGCTTCTTTGAGTGATTCAAAGTTTTGCAGGTGCTTTCCAAGGGCTATCTTTTTACCGTCTCTGCTCAGGCTGATCTCATATCCATCAAAAGCATCATCACCTACACCGGCATTAGCTACCCGAACCAGCAGGGCACCACTTTCTCCTTTTCCGGTAAACCTGATCTCGGCTTGAACGGTCCCGTTAGTTAGTTCTTTTGGTTCATAAATCAATTTCGCACTGTGATCTGGCTCCACACCTATCAGATGCGAACTGGTCATGAATACTTCACTATTGGTGTTTCTGCCAGGGATAATGGCAACCGCACCGTCTTTTGCTGTCCAATAGCCCGTAAACCTTTTCCATTGGTTATGATTTACACCAGTAGAAGGTTCTTCAAAGCTCTCGCCGAATATGCGCTGGTCGTAAAAGCCCCCGTAGATTTCGTGGTTCACATCTTCAATATTTGAACCGTAGATCAGCGGGCTTAATTTATTTTGGATTTGACCGACATCTACCTTAATTCGTGCAGTTTGAGGAAGCGGCAGCCAAACTTTATAGCCTTTTGCGACTCTGTTTCCAACAGCATAGTAAGGGATAGCGGTAAAAGTTTTACCGTCAGCTGTTTTGCCCGTAACCACATTCACCCCCTTTAGCAGGTTGTTTTTGTATTGCGATTGCAATGCTGCAGTAGTATCGATCTGCAACTGTTCAACATTAGTGTTATCTGCTGCCTCGAGGCTATAAACGATAGGTCCTGACGCTATTGCTACGCTGTTTCTTAAGTCTTTTACTTGATTATTTGCAGTAACAAAACGCGGTTTCATAGGCAGCTGGAGTTCCACCTGGTCGCCTTTTTTCCATTTGCGGCTGATTACAGCATAACCATTTTCCATTGTGGCTTTGGCAGGGCTGCCGTTTACAAGCAGCGTATATGATGAAGGCAGATCGGAGCGGTAGAGATCGTAAGGATTTTCTTTCCCCCTTGCCCATCCTGGAATGCGGAGGCTTAAACTAAAGGCCGATTCCTTTTCAGGATTTACAGTTAGGCTAATCTTTCCTTCCCATGGGTAATTGGTTTTCTGTGAAATGGCGATTAGGGTTTTGCCAGGCAGGCGGATATTGGCATCACTACCGATAAACATGTTTACAAACAAACGATCGCCCGAAGATGCGTAGATGTAGTTTGGAAGTTCAGAAACCATTTTTAAGAACATAGGTGGACAGCATGGGCAAGAATGCCATGCCCATCTTGAATGATCATGTGCATTGAGTGGATTTTGATAGGTATACTGATCACCTGAAAGAGAGACACCAGTAAGTACGTTGTTATACAGCACGCGTTCAAACTCATCCATATATTTTCCATCGCCGGTTAGTTCATTCATACGCTGACTGAAAAATCCTGCACCTACAGCTGCACATGTTTCGAGATAGGCATCAGTTGGAAGGTAATAATCTGGCCCGAATTTCTCGTCGTGCGCAATGGCACCGACACCGCCAGTTACAAACATCCGACGGCCAACCATATTGTTCCACAGCTGATCTGCAGTTTGTATATACTGAGGATCATGACTCTCCAAAGCAACGGCTGTAATACCTGTAGCTAGTAAAGTGGCACGCACAGCATGACCTTCTATGGTTTTCTGTTTGAAAACAGATATGGAATCTTGTGCATAATCGCCCCAGGTAGGGCGAGTGGCATTGGTTACCGCTCCTTCTTTATATTTTTGATCCTTGATCCACTGTTCTGATTTGTCGTTGCCCCAGGTTTGCCAAAGCGGGTAGTTGATGTGGTTACCACGATTTTCGATCCAGAACCTTACCAAATCATAATAAGCCTTTTCATCTACCGGAACATCCATTTTCTTTTTAAGACCAGGGTTATTTTTATATAGCCAGTACAATTTCATAACGGCTTCCTCTGGCCCGGAGTGAGCGGGTACAATGTTTCTTTTAGGAATAGGCCCCATCAGGTTGCTCATGTAATTTGCAAAACGGGTAGCAACTTCGAGCAGTTTGGTTTTACCTGTGGCATTATAATAGTGAACGCCTGCCTCTATGAGCATACCTGCATTGTAAACATCGTGCTGAAAACGTAAAAGCCCACCGTTATCTCCCCAGTGATGGATTGGTTCCATTAGATCGGTATAGGTATTGATATATCCGTTGGGATCGGCCTTCTGAGCAGCATAGATACGATCTATATACCCATCAAGTCGTGCCTGTAATATTGGATCGGGATGCTGAATGGTGAGATCACCTATTCCGCGAATGCTTTCATAGATCAAGCCGTCAAACCAGGGCAAACCTGCATGACTGCCTGTTCCTTTTTTTCCCTGGGCAATCTTATCGAAATTGTTAAACACATTATTACTTTCCTGTTCTTTTGCAGACAGGTGTTGTCCTTCAAACTTATTCAGCACATCGTTGGCAGTTGTGGTTCTCCAAAGCTCGAATTTAGGACTCCAGAAAGCGTCATTTATGTTTGCTTTAAGGCTTTGGGTTAGCTGGACATTCTGGTTAACACCAGTGGTTTGTGCCATGCTATCGGTAAAAAGAGCAGTGGTAATGCCGATGCTTAATAAGAAATGGTATTTCATTGTGTGTGTGGTTAGGTCTCCAAATATATAAATATTTTACAACTGGTACGAACTGGTACGATTTTTTATTTTTTATTTACGATGTTTGACTGATGAGTAACTATATTTGCCGGCAATACATCAAACGTGAAAGAAAATAAATCAAAATATAAACTTGTAGTAAGCCATGTAATTGACCGAATAGGCACAGAGGAATACAAGAATGGAGACAGGATACCTTCTATCAATGATTTCAGAACTGAGTACGGTTTATCGCGCGACACAGTGTTTGCGGGCTTACGCGAACTGATGTCAAAAGGCATTATTGCATCAAACCACGGGGTTGGTTATTTTGTGAAGAGCACCAAAATTCAGACAGGACATCATATATTCCTGCTCTTCAATGAATTCAATGAATTTAAAGAAGACCTGTTCAACTCTTTTATGGAATCGGCCGGGAATAGCGCCACAGTTGATCTGTATTTTCATAATTACAACAGAAAGGTTTTTGAGACGCTGGTAAATGATGCCAACAACAAGTATACAGATTACATCATCATGTCGGGAAAGTTTCAGGGAATTGAACCGCTGTTGGAATCCTTATCGGGCAGGGTGTTTTTGCTGGACCATTTCCATGCAGATTTGAAAGGAAAATATTCATCGGTGGCGCAGAATTTTGAAACAGATACCTATGAGGCTTTGGAATCAGCCATAGAATTGATTCGCAAATACAGGCACATTTATATGATCCAAAAGGAAGAAAAGGAGCCTTTGGAGCGTTATGATGGTCTTAAAGTGTTTTGCAGCAAGTATGGGTTTGGCCACGACTATCTTTCTGTGACTACCACAAGAACAATAGAAAAAGGTGATTTATTTATTGTGGTGAATGACAGGGACCTGGTGGATCTGCTGAAGCAGGCTACTGCTCAACAGCTTACCGCAGGCACTGATTTTGGGATCATATCTTACAATGACACCCCCCTTAAAGAGCTTCTTGCCGGCGGGATCACGACACTTTCTACCGACTTTAAGCTGATGGGAAAGACCATGGCAAAGCTGATCAAAACAAAAGGGATTAACACAGTTGAGAATCCATGGAAGCTGGAAGTTCGAAGCTCCCTGTAGAAGCTATTTGATCAAAGGATTTTTTTTGGTATATTCAACTATCATTAAATCTGCAGGTTATGAATTATTTTAAAAGCATTTCGCTAGCAATCTTTTGTTTGCTCTGCGTTTCCTTCACAGCTTTCCACCATGGTTGGGCTGATTATGATCAAAAAAAAGTATTGGATTTTAAAACCACAATTGAAGAGTCGGTATATGAAAATCCGCATGCCTTGGCTAAAGTAAAATACAAAAAACAATTATGGACAGTTTATTTAGCCCCTACCAGCCGCATGACAGATCGTGGGCTAACTGCTGATATGATTAAAAAAGGGACAGAAGTAAGGTTGGTTGCTTATCCTCATAAAACTAAAAAAACAGAAATGAGGGCAGAAAGGATATTTGTAGACAGTGTAAAATACGAATTGCGATAGCTGTGCCTTTGTTTATATCTGATCTCCTCAGCTGGTTAGAAAATACAGCCTTGGCGGCTGCTATTCGTCAATCCTTGTGGTTGTACCCGGCTTTGGAAATTGTACACATCACAGGAATTGTAATTTTAGTGGGCGCTGCATTTATGTTCGACCTGCGGTTGCTGGGTTTTTCAAAAAGCCTTTCCATATTCGGCTTATCCCGCCATTTGCTTCCCTGGTCAAGAAAAGCATTGCTGTTGGTTATACCCTCTGGAATGTTATTATTCATGACCAATTCAAAAACCCTTGGTATAGACCCAACATTCTGGCTAAAAATGGCTTTGCTGATAATTGCAGCCCTTAATGTATTGGTGTTTCATAAACTCTTATTCAAACCTAAATCTGACGCCCAAAATCAAGAACTTCCGTTTTCCACAAAAATATCGGCCCTTGTTTCGATCACCGTATGGGTAGCAATTATTGCCTGCGGTCGTTTGCTGGCGTATTAACCTTTTTGGAGAAACACAATACTATTGAGAACCTGAGTTTTAAATTAAGATCTGAATCTGGTATCTTTAATAAAAACTTTTACCATGAAGCTAGTGACTATAGTTGTTCCTGAAGGGGAAATTAACCTGAGTAGCATAACCGGTTCATTTGAAATACTAACACGCGCGAATGACATTTGGCAAAAAATGGGTAACAAACCCATGATGGAAGTAAGGATAGCCGGATTTGTGCCAGAGTTAAAGGTTGATGACGGTTTCTTTTCTATTAAACCTATAAATATTAATGATATAGAAAAAACTGATCTGCTGATCATCCCCTCTGTTTCTTATGACATTGATCTGCTGGAAAACAATGCTTCTCTAATTGCATGGATAAAGGAACAGTATATGGGTGGTACTGAAGTTGCATCAATGTGTTCCGGGGCATTTTTGCTCGCAGCCACAGGGTTACTGGATGGCAAGAGTTGCTGCACGCATTGGAATTTGGCGCCTGATTTTAGACGGTTGTTTCCAAATATTAATCTTCAAATTGATAAGCTCATTACCGCTGAACGGGGAATATATACCAACGGGGGTGGATATTCATTTTTGAACCTGATACTTTTTCTGGTTGGAGAGTATTTTAACAGAGAGGTAGCTATTATCTGCTCAAAGATTTTTCAAATTGACATTGAAAGATCATCACAGTCGCCTTTTCACATTTTCAGAACACAAAAAAACCACGGCGATGAACTTATTAGTAAGGCACAAAGTTATATAGAAGAAAATTTAAGCGAGAAAATTTCCTTTGAGGAACTTGCATCAAAGCTTGCCATTAGCCGAAGAAATTTTGACAGACGATTCATTAAAGCAGTTGGCAATACTCCCGTGGAATATTTGCAAAGAGTAAAAGTAGAAGTTGCTAAAAGCACACTTGAAAAAGGAAATAAGACCGTTTATGAAGTTATGAATGAAGTTGGCTATTCAGATGACAAAGCATTTAGAGGCGTTTTCAAAAAAATAACTGGCTTATCCCCATTGGATTATAAAGCCAGGTATTTTAAGGAATCTGTGTTAGTATAGCAACCTATCTTAATACTTATCTTAATATTGCTGTAGCAGCTTCAGCATTTTACGATCTAGCTTATGGCCATTGTAATCTTCATATTCTACATCTTGCCGCTCGCTGTCAAGAATACCAAAACTACCACGCAAATTCCATAGCGACCAGCCCCAGCCATTTTCCTTCCATATTTCCAGATTATCTTTCATCCATGCAAGCGATACATCATGAGGAGTATGCTGGTATGCTCCCCATTCGCCAACATGTACTCCTACGCCCTGGTCCATTAGCTTTTTCCAGGGATCAAATATTTCCAGTTTTAACCGATCTTTATCCCACTTGTCGTTGCTTTCTGGATTTAAAGGCCAGGTTGGAACAGGCCAATCTGCTTTAACCCAGGATGCTTTATAGTGACTTACCTGCATAGGTCCGTATCCCCGGGTACTTTGTCCAACATTTAAGTCGGATGCCCCAAATACGGGTTTAGTTCCATAATGGAGTCCATCAATAACAATTAATCGATCAGGATCTTCTTGCCGGATGGCATTAACAATCCGTGTAACTACCCGCACGTAATCTAGCTCCTCAACATTTGAAGGCTCATTAATCAGATCGAAGCTCAATTTCTTACTATTGATCCTCTTGTATCGTTTGGCCAGGGTTTGCCAATGGAAGGCAGCAGCTTCTAAAGCCTTCTCATCTTTCCATAAATTAAGTGGCTCTGCCGGTGGATTAACACAATAACCCGGGACGCGATGGAGGTTAAGGTTAACATGAATCTTGTATTTAATTCCGTAGTCAATTGCCTGATCTATTTCTTTCAACACATTTTCGTCCATTTGAAGCCAATTATCAGGTTTTGACCAGCAGTGGTATGACATTGGTAAACGGGCAAAGTTAAAACCCCATTTGGCCATCATTTGAAAATCTTCTTTTTTAAAAGGTTGGTTATGGTCTCCATTAAATTTCTCTAACAGATTAAAGCCACGCCAGAGCGGTAACTTGTTTGGTATAATTAAAGGGTTGGATTTAACAAATGCAGGTGTAAATAGGCTGGCAGCTGTTAAACCCACCCCTAGTTGAAGGAATTTTCTTCTTTCCATTTAGCTTTGAGATAGTTGAGGTTCGGTTTATTTCCTTAAATATACCAACATTCATGGATAAGTAGAAGACTATCTGTTATAAACATCCACAGCGCTTTCGAGATGCCTTGATCCAGATGTATGTACAACAAACCCTCCTACGCCAAGACCCGCAGCAAGTCCCCAGAACAATAAAGTACCCGTAACATTTGGACCTTTTGTGTTCATACTGCTCTGACCGAATCCAGTATGCGATAGTTTTTGCATATCGTTACCTTTTACCAGAAAAGAAACAATACCAGCCACAAATGATGCTCCGGCAGCAGCATATAATATTTTGCTGGTATTCATACTTCTTCTGTAGCCAGCCAGCATATCCATGCTTTCCGGATTATCGGCCATGTCGTTTTTAAGGTTTTGATAATTTACTTTTTTCAAATTATCGAATCCTTTGTTGTAATACATCCGAAGGTTAACAACAGGCTCTGGCCTGCCTCCATATCTGTATGCCCTATCGTCCAGAAATTCATCATAAGGAATTTCCTGAAAAATATTAATTTTTCCCTCTGCAATACGCTCGGCGAATTCGGCAGTGCGTCCGAAAGTGACTCTCCTGGTATTGGCGAAGAAACCATTTTCGTTACTAAAGAATTTTACTTTTTCGGGCGAAATTCTTCGGGAATCGGCCCGTAGCTGCCAAAATCCAGAAAAATCAGGCCGGAAAATGATCCTTTTAGCATAGATTACGGAGTCGGAATTAAGGTAAAGAAAGTTTTGGGATTCGTGCACCTGGGCACGGGCTGTGATGGCATAGCTAGCCAGTACAACCATGAGAAGCTTTTTCATAGTGGTTACATTTGTGTGTACCTAATAATACACAAATAATAGCCCAAAACTTCCTTTGTAAACAACAAAATACATTTGATCGCCAGATCAATTCTATTCGTGATTTGGATGGCAATTTATTTACCTTTCTTGCGAAGATTTAAATAGTCAATGTAATACAAGACCTTTACAGACAGACTTTTGTTTTGAGGCGCAGAGAGGATATCCTCGAGATTTCTGTTATAGCGTTTAGTATAAAAATCATCATTGGTTTCGGCAGCTTGCTTATATGACAAGGTAAGTTCACTTCCGGGGGCAAACTGCCAAACATAGATTAAATCGACATTAAAAACATTGTAATTCCTATCCATTGCAGTAAGTGGAGCACCCTGATAAGCAGCAAGCGTACCCTGATTGGTTAACAGATAAAATTCTTTATTTCTCCTATCACTCCAATAGTGCCGCAATACAACAGATACTCCCATCTTATTGCTGAATGAATATTTTGCATCAAATGAGTTTTCTACTGTGTTCCGGTTATATCGGGAAAAAATTGCCTGATCACCTTGCGCTTTTATCCAGCTGACATAATCGTAGCTTGGATTAAAATTCAAATCAAGACCAAAAGCGATCCTGTCATTTAATCTTAAGTTCTGGAAAAAATAGAAATTATATTCCCTTCCATTGAAAAGTTCCTTTTTGAAGTACTTTACATTTCCTCCAAAGTTATATGCCTTTGCATTATTTGGATTTACATAAACAGATGCCCCAAACCGGGCAGGCGTTCTGTACAATTGACCGTTTCGGGCTTCATAAAAATCGTTTCCCTCTGGCCCGTAGTCTAAATCCACTTCAACCGACCAAATACTTTTAAATTGCACCCAGGCACCGGTAACGACACCAAAACGCTGATAATCGCCGGGATTAACACGCCGGGAATATTCAAAATTTAACCAGCTTTCTAGTTGGTTATACCATGAGGTTGGCTTGTAATTATTATATCCAAACCTAACAAGCTGGTCTAAAAAATTATTGTTGGTAAAAAAGCCCATGTCAGATTTATCGAACTTGTCATCAGCATATACCTGATTATAGCTCCATCTGAAATTTCCGCTCTGCTTACCACCTTTAAATTCATAATTAAAACCTGTTCTGCTGGTGGCTCCTTTTAGATAGCTCATTTTACCTGCCCCATTAAAAAAGTAAACATTCTTTTTGTCATTAAGGTTGAACAATAAAGCGCTTACGTTAGCATCGTAGGCAGAGCCCTGCCTTAAAACATTGGTATTGATAAAAGTTGCAGAGCTGTTGTTTTTTAAAGACTGATCGAATACCAGAATGTTGTAATTGGTTAGCGGTTGAGTTTCAGTTTCTCTTATACTCCCTTGCTGGTCTTCAACCTCGGTTTGCATGGCTTTAGTTATCGCGTTAAAAATACCTATGCCAAGTCCTTTTGCGGTTCTACCGGAAACCTTTGTGGCATTTAGCACTTTGGCTTCACTTTGATCTTTAATGATGGTTTCAGTGCTGCTTATATCAGAACGATTATAGTATTTTGGAATAGAGCCAATGCGCTTTGAATAAAACAAATCTCCCTTATTAAACAGTTCAGTTCCTTCTGTAAAAAACTGTCGGTTTTCATTAAACTTAACTTCAAAGGGTGTTAGGTTCAGAATTCGGTTATCGGACTGCACCTGACCAAAATCCGGCACCAAGGTCATATCTAAGGTAAAGCTGTTGTTAATACCATACTTAACATCCATACCGCCATTGAAACGCGCGGTTGTGTTTTTTATACCTGGAATATTGGCCGGATAATGGTTTACATAAGCAGACAGATAAGGGGAAAATGATAAACGTAATGGTGGTTTTATGTCCTTAACGCCCATCCAAAGCCCCTCCTGATTAATAAAACCATTTACATTGGGATTAACAAAATTCCAAAATGTTTGAACATTTGTGCGCTGGATTCGGCGACTGAAGTTTAGTCCCCAGTTTTGAATCTCTTTGGCAGAAAAACGCAAAGCAGAATAAGGAATTTTCATCTCAGCAGTCCAGCCTTTATCATCGATCTTAACTGCACTTTCCCAAACAGCATTCCAGTTCTCATCTTCATCGCCAATTTGCGAGTATTTGGCATCAAACTGAACTCCCGCAGCGGTAACAAAAAAACCATTGCCATTCATCTTGTCGTAAAAAGGGTCGAAAACTATGGAGATAAAATCGGCATTGCCAATATTATCCCGCGAAACCAATTCATGAGAAACACTATCAGGATGATCATACATCCGCGCATAAACATATACTGCAGCATCGTCATATAGCACCTTCATCTCCGTACGCTTCTCCTTTCCTTCTACCCTGCCTGGTACAGGTCTGATTTCAAAAAAATCAGTAGCGATAGGAACATCTATCCAACAGTGATCATCGAGAATACCATCTATTTTTGGGCTTTCGGTAGTTCTCACCGCCTGCAATTTCTTTTGCACTGAAGGATCCTGAGCCTGACATACCAGTGTATATGAAAGCAAGAAAAACAGAAATATGTAGTGTTTCATTTAAAGCGGTTAATGCCTATAAGACACTACCGTATTGTAAATGTTGCATGCTTGCTTACATTAATATTCAGACAAAATCTTGCCATCCTTACTAATAAGTATTGCTATATTTAAACCGATACAGTGTACGGTGCGCGTTCTATTATTTTAACACTAACCCAATCCCCATATTATGGTCTTATTCACAAAAAAGTCACTACGAATAGTCACTTGCATTTTAAGTTTATTAGTCGCCAATTATGCATTGGCTCAGGAAAAACCTGTATATGTAATCGTTCACGGAGCATGGGGAGGTAGCTGGGCTTTTAAAAATGTTGATGAAATAATGTCCAACCACGGCAACATTGTTTACAGACCAAGTTTAACCGGTCAAGGTGAACGTGTCCACTTGAGTTCTCCTGACATTGATCTGAATACCCACATCAAAGATGTGGTTAATCTGATTCTTTATGAAAACATACACAATGTTATTTTAGTTGGTCATAGTTATGGAGGCATGGTAATTACCGGAGTTGCCGATAGTATTCCGGATCGAATTAAAAAGCTGGTTTTTCTTGATGCAATTTTGCCTAACGATGGAGAAAGTTTAGCTACTTCCAAAAAAACTGGCACTAATGATATTGGAATGGCATCAACAAATGGTTTTATGATTCCCCAATGGGTTAAACCAAACCAGCCACTTCCAAAAGATGTACCCCAGTCTGTCAAAACCTTCACTCAGCCTGTTTCAAGAAAAAACCCTAGGGCCTTAAAATTGCCTGCGACATACATATTAACTGTGCAAGAAGGTACAGAACCTGAAAAAGACAGCTTTTATGCATATGGTGAGAGGGCCAAAGAAAGGGGTTATAAATACCTGATATTTAAAGCAGATCACAACCCACAGTTTAACAAATCTGCAGAGCTTGCTGATTTTCTGGAAAAAGAGAAGTAATGATTTTAGATTGCTCTTTTATCTGCTGTAAACACCGGAGTGTACTGCTTTTCGCAACTCCCCGTCTTCAGTATCTGCGGTATAGTCCCAGTACATCGCACCGAGCATTCCCTTTTCAAGCAAATAAGTGCATTTTATAGCAATAGACTGCGGCGTTTCATAGGTCAATACAAACTCTCCTGCATCATTCACTAAATAAGGAGCTTTAGCCACATCATCCCATTTTTTTGTATAACCGTTTAGTTTTACGATGTCTTTATAATCGATATACCAGGCAATATCACCTTTACCATGCCCATAAAATGGAATCCCAAGAACTAGTTTGTTGGCGGGTACACCTGCATTTAAATGTGCAGTCACTCCTTCATCCACACTGATGTCTTTGGTATACTCTGAATGATAAAGGCCTGCATGATGATTTGGAGGGGTCCCCATGTCATACGTCATCACATTCACAAAATCCACTATTGGTGTAATCGCCTTAAAATCGATATACTTTGCATTTGAAACAGACGCCAATGTCAGTAATTTTTTATGACCAATCTTATTTCTAATCTGAGACATCAGTAAAGTATAGTTTTTGGTATCATCTGGGGAAGAAGATATTCCAGCTTCGGAACTTGTGGGATATTCCCAGTCTATATCTATTCCATCTAAGTTAAATGAACTTACTACTCTTTGGCAATCGTCTACAAATTTGCTTCTGTTTTCCACAGACGCAGCCATTTCACTAAATCTTCCACTTTTCCACCCACCAATAGACAGCAAAACTTTAAGCTTTGGATATTTAGATTTTAATTCAACAATATCTTTCAAACGGCCTTCATTCTCGATAGTAACGCCATCAAATGTTTTATTTACATGGCCAAAAGCATAATTGATGTGTGTAACCAGTTTAGGATCGGGTAAAACCTTACCCCACGACGTAACATAAGCTACAATTACCTTATTCTTGACGTGCTTACTGGGAGTTTCTTTTTGCTGTGCCTGAGCTGTACTTAACATAGCAGTAAGCAAAATACCCATAATGGAGTAAATAAATTTCATGGTTAAATTGGTTTAGGTGCCTAAATTTAGAAAAAATGATCAGATATTATGGGCATTGCTTTTGAATTGCTTCAGTAAATTCTTTGGTGATAGGCCTTCCTCCCAGTTTCTTGCATTCATTATAATATTTCAGGGCATTTTTACAATCCTGCTTCATAAAGTACACTGCCGATAACTTAAATAAAGTATTTTGATTTTTAGGATCTATCTTATACGACTGGATTAATAAATCAACAGCGGCAGACAAATCCTTGGGATTGTTGCTGTTAGGAAATCTGGCGTAATAGATTGTTGCTTTATCAGTAAGTAAGTTTGAGCTATTAGGATTCAAACTCAGTCCCTCATTCAATTGTTCCATCGCTTTTTCATGATCTCCCAGTGTAAAATAAACAGCAGAAAATCCCCAGAATACATTTTCATTTTTAGGTTCCAGTAACCAGGCCTGATTAAACCTGTACATTGCTGTTCTAACATCACCTTTATAAAGATGATCAAAACCCAGTTTTATAAGTATCTCTGCACCTTTATGGTGGTTACCTTGTTGCTTCACATAATCGTCTATAAGCTGTTGATCTGCTTCTTTTTGAGAGTCCGTTTTAACAGCATCTCCAAACTTGGGATTTAACCTGATATTAGTTTGCGCTTCTTTTTTCCAATCCTCATAACTGATTGCTTTACCAGGTAATTCTGAGTTGGCATTTGCAGGCTGCTGTGCGTAATTACATGAAGTAATTGATAATGAAATTAGAGCTATTATTAGAAGTTGTTTCATTAAGAGATGCGTTGAATTGCTATTTGTTAAAAAAAACTATTCTTATAGAACAAGATAGGAACTATTTTCTTACTTTAACAATTGCTTATAGCAATCAGAACCGAACATACAATATGGCCAAATACGTCTCTCTCATTTTAACCAGATTCCTTTTTTTATTTTGCATCCTTTTTGTTTTATGCTTTAATAACGGGGCTTTTCCATTCCTATATTATATCCAGAAGTTCAGTATACCTGCGCTGCAGTCTTTTATCCCCTGGTTTGCTCAAAAATATTTGAGCCTTTCTTACCAAATCACCACTTTCACCAATGGTAGTGGAGATACCACTTACGACTACGTGTTACTTCTTTGTGTCTTCCTTGTTTCTTTCTTTGGAACAATTATATGGTCGGCCTTAGACAGAGATAGAAAAAGCCATGATCAGCTATTCTACTGGATTATAGTAGTGTGTAGGTTTTATGTTGGTTTTATGCTTGTCCATTATGGAATTGCAAAACTTAATGATGGACAATTTCCATCATTATACTTAAGCCAACTTACAACAACTTATGGAGATTCTTCTCCGATGGGTTTGGCATGGAGATTTTTAGGTTTTTCTGATGGTTACAAATGGTTTATGTTTACAGCAGAAATGATGGGTGTCTTATTGTTTTTCAGAAAAACAGCAACCATTGGTGCTTTTTTATGTCTGATGACTTCAGCGAATATTATGGCCATTAACTACTTCTATGATGTCCCGGTAAAGTTGCTGAGTACAGCTCTTGTTTTGATGTGCTTAATTATCCTTTCTCCTAATATTAGGATTTTGTTTAAGTTCTTTTTTAAGGGAGAACTGGTAAGACTAAATCTATTAAAGGCTCCTGTTTTTAAAGCAAAATGGGCCAGAATTTCTAAAATAGTACTGAAGTATGCTGCAGTGTTACTCTATGCAGCAATTCCGTTATTTACCGCGTTAAACATAGCCCTAATTAGCAAAAAGACGAATAACAAGCCCGTAGTTTATGGCGCTTATGATATAGAGGAGATAAAATCAGAAAAGAACGAGCCGCTTCCCGACACCTCTTTTTTGAGTCGAAAATTGGAACTAGTGGCATTTGACAGAAATGACTATGCAGTTATCAAATATAACGGAACTGAAACGGCATGGTGTACTTATAAAGTACTTCAAACATCAAAGACTCTGGACATATCATTTACTGATAATCCAAAAGTTACCTACAAGCTAAATTACCAATTTCCAGACAGCAATAAATTGATTCTTAAAGGCAATTTATTTGGTACGCCTGCTACAATTACTTTGAAGAGAAAGAAGTATCAGCTTGCTGAACGACCATTTCGATGGATTAGTGAACATCCGTACAATAGATAAATATTCATTAGAACATTTCAACAATTCTCGGAACCGGAGAAAATTTCAGTTAAATTTGCTGTATGAGTAATGGCGGTTCTTCTAATTCAATTTTCGACAAGGTTTTATCTTTTATTGACTATACCAATCAGAATATTTTTCTGACAGGAAAGGCTGGAACCGGAAAAACAACCCTGCTTAAGCGGATTAAGGCGAGTAGCTCAAAAAAAATGGCCGTGGTTGCTCCTACTGGGGTTGCAGCAATGAATGCCAAGGGAACCACAATCAATTCCTTTTTTCAATTGCCTCCAGGCTCCTTTTTCCCGGGTGATATTAGTTTAGAGAACCTGCAATCTGGAATACTTTCTATTCAATCTATGGTTTCTGATTTAAGCTATACCAGAGATAAGATAAATCTATTTAATGAACTGGAACTACTTGTTATTGATGAGGTTTCGATGGTACGTTGCGACTTGCTGGATGTAATTGATGCAATACTAAGATCGGTTAGAAAAAATACCATGCCTTTTGGTGGGGTTCAACTCCTGCTAATTGGAGATTTATATCAACTACCACCGGTTACTAAAAGAGAAGATTGGGCGTTTCTAAGTAGAGCATACCCATCGCCTTATTTCTTTGATGCGCTTGTAATCCGCAGAAACCCACTTTTACAAATAGAGCTTACCACAGTATTCCGACAAACTGAACCTGAATTCATTAATATTCTGAATGATATCAGAAACAATCAGATTAGTGAAAGCAGTTTGGATCTGTTAAACAAAAGATACGACCCTCAATTCAGCTCTACTGATGACTTAAATCCGATTATCATCACCTCACATAATGCTGAGGCTAATACAATTAACAAAGAAAAGTTAGATGAGTTAACCGGTGAAGAGTATACTTTTGAGGGAGAGGTAAGCGGAGAGTTTAGAGATCTGGGCTTGCAGGCAGAGCAGACCTTAAAACTTAAAGAAGGTGCCCAGATCATGTTCATAAAAAACGACACAGGTGATAATCGGAAATTCTATAACGGAAAGATCGGAAAGGTTAAGTCTGTTAAAGATGGTGAGATCTATATCTCTTTTCCGCAGGAGGATGATTTGTTATTGGAAAAATCTTCATGGCAATCTTTTGAATATAAAGCTGATCCTGAACAGGCCATTGTACAACAGCAAGTTGGGGAATTTTCCCAATATCCGATTAAATTGGCCTGGGCCGTTACAATTCATAAAAGTCAGGGATTAACATTCGACAATGCAATAATTGATGCCGGAAAATCATTTGTTGCCGGTCAGGTTTATGTTGCTTTGAGTCGTGTTAGAACACTAAACGGACTTATTTTAAAATCAAAGATCAGTACTGAAAGTTTAAGGTCAAATACGGAGGTGATCAATTACATGAAACCCGCTAATGAAGATGACTTAGAGCACATTTTAATTACTGAACAGGAAAGATTCATTCTTCAGGTAGTATTAAACCATTTTTCGCTAAACCGTGTGCTTAGCGGATTGGAAACAATCAGTTCAAACTCTGAGATCGTTAAATCGCACCTGCCAGAATTTAAATCTTTGCTTGCTCAATTGAATAAATCGGTTAAAGACCTTATGATCTTGTCTGAAAAGTTTCAGACCCAGGTGAAGCAGTTACATAAGCAAGCAGGTTTTAAAGATCAACAAGTGTTGCAGGATAGAATTGAATCTGCGTTGGCCTATTTCAGTAAGGAAATCACTATTCAGCTCCTAAATCCTGTAAACAAAAACATCAGGATTAAACCGAAAAACAAAATCCAACAGCAAATACAACACTTACTCCAAAAGTACAGGCAAATAATTGAAGCAAGAGTTTCGCAAATGCAATTCGGTTCTGGATTATTAAAAGAGCCAGTTAAACCCGAAGATTATATTGCCTGGATTGATAAACATAAGACCAAGCCCAATACTAAACCAGGCTCTTCCTCGGTAGAGCCTACAGTTACATTACAACTATTTTAAACTTCGGTTTAACCTAAATATGTCTACATCATCACTCCCCGTTTTATTGGTTACTGTTATATTGCTGATTGCAATGATGGGGATATGTGTTTGGGCAAAAAAACTAACGTTCCCTGCAGCGCTTACCGCGGGTTTAATTGGTTTCTTTGTATTTGCAGGTATAGGAGAAACCGGGATACTAATGCTTGTTACCTTTTTTATTCTTGGCGTATCGGCTACGGCTCACAAAAAACAACTGAAGGCAAAATACCATCCGGAAATTCTGGATAACAATGGGAGAAATGCCGGACAAGTATTTGCAAATGGAGGAGTTGCGGGGTTAACAGGCATTTTGGCAATTGTTGACCATCATCATTCAGACCTATATGTTTTAATGGCAGCTGCCAGTCTAGCCTCTGCCCTTGCCGATACCCTATCTTCTGAACTGGGTATGGTGTACGGGCGCAGATTTTATAACATCCTGACCTTTAAAAGAGAAGCTAATGGTTTGGATGGAGTTGTAAGTTTAGAAGGAACCCTTATAGGTACATGCGGTGCGTCTATAATAGGCTTAATTTACGCTGGTTTTAATAAAATGAGCCTCATTGTGATCGGTGCAGGAATACTTGGCAATCTGACAGATTCGATACTCGGAGCTACCTTTGAACGCAAAAACTACATGAGCAATGATGTGGTAAATTTTCTGAATACGCTTGTAGCATCCTTATTGGCGATAATGGTCTATTACATATTTAATTTTCCATAACTTAGCGGCCACAATTAAAATCGTTATGGCAGTATTACATAGAAAAGAAGAGAAAATTGAAGCAGTATTGAGTAAACTTCCAAAAGATTACACAGACAAAGATTTTGTAGATATGTTTATTAAGCTCTACTCTAAAGATTGGGGTAAAATTAAAGCCAATTATATCAAACAAAATCAAGATAAGGAACCTGGCACTGTAGTTAAAATGCCTAAGCCAGAACTTTATTTAAAGAATTTACTGACTACATTTCTTGAAAACAACTAATGGAAAAGATGACGGTCTATAAAAGCTTTTTATCGTCCGTCATAAACACTCTGGTACTTTCAACATACTCACCACCTTTAGAATCCTTGTACTTTAAATTAATATAAAAAGCTCTATAACCTGAATCAGGATACTGCTCTAAAGTATTTATCTCTGATTTAGGTTTAACATCCAGCTTTCTGGCTTCCCATTTATCATTTCGAAAATCCAGATCCGGCGAATCAGCATGCCATACGGTAACATCAATTAATTTATCTGCTGTAGTTTTAATGCTAACCTTTACTCCTTGATCACTTTGAGAGGATTTCCATATGCAAACCGGATAAGGCGATTTTGACATGGTGAGTCCAAAGAACGAGCTTAGGGTAGTCATGGCCTCTTTACCGTCACCAAGCCCATGCCCCACATTTGGCACATAATGAATTAAGTTTTGACCAGGAATACTGTCGTAATAATTCTTGATATTGTCTATTGGCCAATATTCATCATTGGTGCCCATTACGATCATTTTAGGCATAGTTAGTGATTTACGGTACGAATATGGATCAATCATGGTAGCCAGGTCATTGCTGCTCCCGGTACCCAGATCCTGTACAAGACCTAGTTTAACGTAATCCTCTATCTGGATGCTATAATCTTTCCAAACCTTGATTTGATAGTTCATACTTACCGGCATGTTCAGCATATCGATCACCATTGGTGCAATTGCGGTTACCCGTTTATCAGAAGCTCCGGTAAGCCAGGTTGTCCAGCCACGTTTGGATGCCCCCGATACAACAAAACGGTTAATACTATGATGTAGTTTTTGTTTAGAAAATTCCTGAACAGCATCCATCGCTCTTTTTGCAGATTTAACCATTGGGAATAACAATGGCCAGCTGTAATCGCCATCTTTTTTGTAATTATGAAGTGTGTATGATATTAAAGCATCTTCAGTTAAATTATTATAAAGAGGTTGATTCGGTGCCTGCTTGAGTATGGCAACCACAGCTTTGTTTTCTTTTGCTATTGCACTAAAACTTTTAACCAGGCCATCGCCTTTATCACTCCAATTTGGCATGCCTTCTTTATTTATACTTCCACCGGTAATAAACAACAAAGCTCCGTCGTACTTATTTTCTTTTGGAACGATTATGCTAAGTTGGTGGGTCCAGGTGTATTCTCTCCACTTTTGCGAAGTAAGCAGAATACTGTATACTTTCACTTCATCAAGATCATAAGAGTCTTTTACTTCCCATTTGTAGGTGTTATCACCATTATTCAGGTAATGTGATAAAGCGTTAACGGGAGTGATTTCAACTGGTGATGTTGTTGTTTGGGCTTGAACAAGCAAAGTTATCAAGCACAAGAAGAGCGTAGAAGCCGTACCTAATTTTCGAGACATTTTCTTTTTTTAGGAACTAATATAGCAAATATTTAACGGGTTTCTATTTAACGGTTTGGGCTAGCGGATAGCCTTTATTGATCCATTCAGTTTTTAAATTAACTGTTAAATTTAACAAATATGCTTTCGTGAACTTTTGCTCATTTAACGCTTTAAAAGCAGGCCTGATGTTAGGGCATTTATCCATTGGACAGCAGCCGCAATACACTACTATCATTTCATTTTTTGGAAGTCCTTTTATTACTTTAGTTAGCTTTTCTACATTTTGTTTCTCACTGGCAGCGCCAAGGTGTGTAGCACCTTTTATATCTTCAACAACACCAATGTTATAAATACGGATTTTCTGCCCTTTTTCGATCATATTTGCCAGAACAGAAGGCTCCATAAGTTGACTCTTAGTCCAGGGATTGTTCTGTAACTGAGCAGACGGGATTTGTTGTGCTTTAGAAATATTTGAATTGGCAACAAAGATTAACAAAACAGCTATCGTTTTTAAAAGTAAGTTTTTCATGAAATTTGAATTATGTGGCAATTTAATGATTACTGTTGTAAACTTCGCGATTAATGATCTGCGGCATTACTTTGTTACTTAATGCGGCAATCAGGTTATCTGCAGCCATAACGGCCATCTTGTCCCTGGTTTCTTCAGTTGCAGAACCAATATGTGGCAGCACACAAACATTCGGTAAATTAAGCAAGGGATTATCTTTATCCATAGGTTCGGGATTGGTAACATCCAGACCCGCTCCCCATATGGTTTTATTTTGAATTGCGTTAATCAGATCGGCTTCATTGTGTAAGCCTCCCCTTGCTGTATTGATAAACAAAGCACTGCGCTTCATTTTCTCGAACGCAGATCCATTGAATAAATTCTTGGTTTCGTTTGAAAGATTGGCATGAACAGACAATACATCACTTTCGGCTAATAGCTGATCAAAAGAAACATATTTTGCGTCCAATATTTCCTCTGCTTCAGTATTGCGATTTCTATTGTGATAAATGACATTCATCTCGTATGCTGCCTTAGCCTTTTTAGCAAGCTCTACCCCGATCCTCCCCAAACCAAAAACACCAAGTGTTTTGCCTTTTAATTCTATTCCTAAATTTGTGGTGGGCTCAAAAAACGACCAACCACCGCGTTCAATTCTTTTATGCATCTGAAAAGCATTACGGGATACCGCGAGCATCAAGAGAAAGGCCACATCTGAGGTGGCATTACTAAGTACATCAGGAGTATTGCTAACAGGTATTTTATAAGAGGTTGCTGCTTCAATATCTACGTTATCATACCCAACACTCATCAATGCTACAGCTTTCAGGTGACTGCACTCCTCAAAAAAGTGAGCATTTAATTTGTTAGATCCTGCACTTAGCAGAGCATCATTATTTTTGCAAAGCTCAATTAGCTCTTTCTGTGGCAAGGACCTTTTTTCCGTATAAATAGTCAGTTTATAACCTGCTTCTTCGAGTAATTGAATTCCCCGTTGAGGTATTTTTCTTGTTATTAAAACTTTAATCATGTATTTCGCAAAAATTTAAACTGGAATTATAAACACGCTCCAATATAACAAACGATTAATAGTTTTAATTTATTTGTTCCATAACAAAATACTTGCTTGGTAAGCTGACCTTATATCTCTACTTTTAGAAATAGATAATCTTATTTGAATAGTCACAACACTTAAGCCAATACAATACACTATGAGCACAACCTGGAATGATGAGGATTTAAAAGAAATGGCTAGCCAACTAAGCTCACCAAAGGGTGATAATGGAATAAAAACCGGCGAAAGAATGGCTATTTCAAATGAAAATATGATTGCCAGGACCATACAGCAACTGGACATAAAAGCGAATGATCATGTTTTAGAAATCGGTCAGGGCAATGGAAGCCATGTAAATTCCATCATCACCAAATCAACAGGAGTTCATTATTTTGGTATTGACATCTCTGAAACTATGATTGAGGAGGCAACAAGAATAAATCGAGCGTTTGTTGATAAGAATGTTGTTTCGTTTGAATTATCTAATGGCCATGACATTGATTTCCAAAGCGGTTCATTTGATAAAATATTTACGGTAAATACCATTTATTTTTGGGAAACCCCCGATGTTTACGCTAAGGAAATTTACAGGGTATTAAAACCAGGCGGCAGTTTCAGCATCGGCTTTGCCGACAAAGACTTCATGAAAAAACTTCCTTTTACAAAATGGAAGTTTCGGCTATATGACAAGGAAACCGTTTCAGAAACACTCATTAAAGCTGGTTTTTCCATTGCTAAAATTACTCAGGAGAAAGAGAACATTAAAGGTAGCCTTGGAGATTTTATAGAACGAGACATTATAATCATAACAGCAAAAAAACTTTAAATAAAAAACACAAGATTAACTACTCTCTAATGAAACAAACAATCATTTTTATACTATTCACCCTGTTTTGTACTGGTGTAAATGCTCAGGAAACTTTTACCATATCTGGAACAGTAACAAATGCCAAAGCTGAACAAATTGAGGCCGCCACAATATTTATTGACGGATCTCAAAAATCAACAACAACCAATACTAAAGGCGAATTTAAATTTTCCGGTATTGTGCCTGGTACTTATCAGGTTGTGGTTAATATGTTGGGTTACGGCTCAATAAAACAAAATGCAGTTGTTTTAGAAAAATCGGTTGTTCTCAATTTCACATTAGAGGAAAAACAAATCATTTTAGACGAAGTGATTATTGGCGATAACAATCAGCGCAAGAATTTTCTAAAAACATTCACAAAATATTTCATGGGAGAATCTAAAAATGCAAAAGAATGCAAGATATTGAATACAGATATCATTGATTTCTCTACAGAAAAGGCTATTTTAAAAGCCAATTCGCGTGATTTTCTGATCATAGAAAACCGAAAACTTGGATATCGTATTAAATACTTACTGAGGAAATTTCAATACAATAAAACAGCTGATGCAACGATCTATGATGGAGAATCTATTTTTGAAGATATTAAGGGCTCAAATGAAGAGCAGCAGACCTGGAAAGCAAATAGAAAAATGGCATATGAAGGATCGCTCATGCACTATTTAAGAGCGCTTTATAAAAACAAAACTCAGGAGGAAGGCTTCCTTACGCATGTTATAAAAAACGTTGATTTTCCATTAATGATAGATCCAACTCCAGTGTACACAGAACAGCTTATTGAACGCGCAGACAGCAATTTTATCACCTTTAAATATAAAAAGCGACTCTATACCGTTTATGATAAGAAAAAAGTGGCATCCCTTGCCCCATCAAAAGGAAGCTGGGAAATCATAGAGATGGACGAAACCGGATCTGTTTTACAACTGGATGCGCAGGTTGATGTTAGAGGTAGCTATGCAGGATACAAAAACCTATTGATCCAGGGATTTTGGGGTCGTAAACGTATAGCAGATCAGCTTCCGCTGGAATATGATCCGGATACGCAATAATAATAAGTATTTAAATACGAATCGTATTCTTTCGTTCAACAGAAATATCAGAGCCCTCGGCGAGCATTACCGATACAGGTTGCTGCTGTGTAAGAAAACTAAAATTCTGTCCATATACCAATCCAAAATCAACAGCGATATTAAAGCTTTTTACTTTGTATTGGGCCCACTTAGGATGTTTTACCTCATATTCGTTAGTTTTTTCTGAGCTATATCTTGCATATCCCCAGTAGTGGCCTGTAATAAATTCGGTTTCGCTTCCCGTCTGGATTTCTGAAAGGGCTTTGTTTGCCGTTACACTAAAACTTTGCCATTGATTGTTATACCGCCACTTATATTCTACATAACGATCTTCTTCATTTTCCTTTATACAGTGACTCATTGGCATTGCCTCATAGTTTTCGTTATAAATAGCATTGGCTACTATTGATAATGCAAATTTTGGCACTATCTCCTTAATAAATACCACACCCCTTTTTACGACTCCATTATCGTTATACCTGACATAGAACCGAAGGTTTATCTCTTCAAAGTTTGCATGAAAGGGAATACTGAACCCCAACAGCTTTGTGTTTTTAAACAGAAAGCCGATTAAGCTTACATAACAGGTATCATTCCATAAATCCAGCTCTGTGCCAGCCGGCAAATAGGGAATAAGTAAATTCTTATCAATAGCATAATTAGCTATAGCTAGCTTTCGCCACTCAGCGGTTAAAAAACTCATTATGCAAAATACAAAATATTATAATCAAACATTTAATATACAAGGCTGTTGTATAAAATAAATTAAAGAGATAGCCATGAACAAAACAATAGCATTAGTAATGATAATCCTTGGCGTTGTTATGCTGATTTGGACAGGATTTACCTACACCAAAAAAGAAAAGTTGATTGATGCCGGCCCTATTCAGATTTCGGCAGACAGGGAAAAAAGTGTAAACTGGCCTCCATACATCGGTGGTGTAGTTTTGATTGCAGGGGTGGTTATTTTACTAACCTCAAAAAGATCAAAATAGGTTGGCTTGAAGTATCAATTAAAGAATATATGAATATATTTTTAATAAATTGCTGTTTTTCAATAAATTAAATGTACATTTGAAAATAATTAAATTACAATATAATGCAACAAGGAACAGTAAAGTTTTTCAATGAGACAAAAGGTTTTGGATTTATCGTGCCAGCTAATGGCGATAGCGAAATCTTTGTACACTCTTCAGGCTTAATCGATAGCATTCGTGAGAATGATTCAGTAAGCTATGACGTTGAGCAAGGTAAAAAAGGCTTAAACGCAATTAATGTTAAGATCAGTTAATCAACTCATTTTATAAATTAAAGAAAAGCATCCCTTAAAAGGATGCTTTTTTTGTTTCCAATGATTTTGTTCTGAGTCATTAATGAACCTGTTCAAATAAGCCTTTATCGTTTCTTTTTAATAAAATTTAAATAAACGGATAATAATACTGCTGCGATAAAGCATGAAGCTGTGGCAATATCAACAAATGTGGAAGATACATCCCCCCCGGTCACTTTATCGACAAAATACTTTATGAAAGAGTTTGGCAAATTGGTTTCGCCCAGCTTTTCCTTTAGTTGCCACTGCCAATCAGTTATTGGGCAATAACCGAGTCCAAACCAGATACCTAATATCAGCCATGAGCCGGCTGTTAATAGTACAAAAACAAAATGAAGTGCTCTTGTCTTTCTCCAAATCCATCCTACCAGGTTAAATCCAATAATGATTAAGTGTAATGCTGTAAAAAACCAATCCAGAAACAAGTACATACGATATATTTAAGTCTAAACAAATGTGTCCTACTGAGTCTCTTTTTCCACACTAAATTCCATAATTGTATTGTTGAGCACTTTGAGTCGCTTTGTCCATAAAAGGAATAACCAGCGCAATTGCACCAGGGATACAGCAATAACTCCAGCCAACAAAACGTATTTGCCTGTTGTAAAGTTTATATTATAAGTAAAAAAGACTAGAAAACCTGTGATTAGGAAAGCCCTGGAAGAGATTGATACCGTTGCATAAACCTTAATTTTTGACAGGTATCTTTCTAATGATGACTTGATTGTGCCTCCATTAATAAGGTTTTTTGAAAAATTGTAGCCCAAAACATTATGAATAAGTGCAAAAATCATAGATACAACGAGTAATATATTGATTGCAATGGGCTTTTGATCGCCGTCAAACATGGTATAATAGCAAAGCAAAAATACCGACCATCCGATTATCTCTATTGTAAATTGCTTTCTGATGCCCTTAAGCACCGGGTGTTTGCTTTCGATAAGCATTGAGCTCAGTTCTTTATTCGTTTTAACTGGCGTTTGTACAGCATTCCATGCTAATTTAAGTGGATCAGTTTCCATAATTATCTGATTAAAAGTTTTTGGATTTTGAGTTTTACTCGATTGAGCTTAACCCCTACGTTGTTTTCATTTATGCCAATTATTTCAGCAATTTGCCTATAACTAAGGTCGTCAAGGTAAAGGGCAACAATAGCCCTTTCACTTTCGTTAAGTTGTTTTAACGTTGCAAACAAGCTTTCTTGCCGAATGGCATATTCTTCATCTACCTCGTCATCAGGCAAATCCGGCAACACTTGATGATATTCAACATCAAGTCTTTTTTTCCGAAACGAAGCAATTGCGGTATTGAGCGCAATACGGTACATCCATGTACTTACCTTTGCTTCCCTTTTAAATGAAGGAAAGGACTTCCATAGTTGATAGGTGATTTCCTGAAAAAGATCTTCCCGATCTTCCTTACTATCACGATATAATCTGCAAATCTTATGGATGATACCCTGATGTTCCTGAATCAGTACTAAAAAGGGCTGCTCATCCATAGATTAATAATTAAATACATATTTCTTCAATTTCTCAATAGGTTGCAGAAACCGAAGAAAACTTACATTATCCGTAGAATCAATACATCTTATACTCAAAAGTATATCTAAAGGTTCCTGCACTTTCGCCAGATTCAAATGTAGCCTCCGTTAACAAAGTTACAGGAAAGTCATCATCATCGTAAGTGAATGTATTTTTTTGCCGAAGTTCCGCGCCGTTTGGATACTTTATAACTGAAGCAAGCAAATCATTAGGTGAAAACCTGTCAAAGGTCTCTATTCCATTTATGTATTTTAATCGTGAATTAAAATACATGCTTTTTTTAGTTCCAAAAGTAGATTCCTTTATGATAAATACATCCGTTTGACTATCATACCCGACAATATTATCTCCAGCATACCGATAAAATCGCTTTTGTGCCACAGTGCCAGATTCATTTACGTGAACTTCGGTAATCTTATCTCCGGTATAAATATTCCCGAGCGTGACCCCTCCTTTTAATTCCCCATCGGTATAAAATTTCCTGACTATTTGTTTTGGTTTTCCATCAGCATACGAAAATTCCGAAAGATTTCTCTTATTACCGAACTTTGTATCTATGCTAAATAGCTCATCACCATGATAGGTATATGTCGTAAATTCTTTTCCGGCCCAGCTAATTGTACTTATCCTCTTTTTCTCATCATAAGTATAGATCGTAAATTTTGTGGTTGGTGTTGGAAATCCACTTACCTCTATTATTCTGGACAATAATTTAACAGGAGTTTGCTCAGGCTCATCAGATCCTGATTTTTTTTTACATGTTACCAGCAATAAAGATACAGCAACAATTAGGAGCGTCAATTGCTTTTTCATTATTTAAATATTTGGTTATCATAAATATACAAAAAAAGCTACTTTTTCAATTGTTCAAAATAGAACACTCCTTTTTTGTTTCCAATAACAATATCTATGAGTTTATCCTTATTCATATCTTGAGTTACAACTTGCAGGCCTATCCCGGAATTGTCGTCGATCTGATGAGGAATCCAAGAGGGAATTTTTCCCGGCTTATATTCAAACCAATATAAAACAGCAGGCTCTTCTTCGCCCGGATCGTGTCCATTGTGTGCGTAAAAGCGCTTTCCAGTTACCAGATCAGGATGACCATCCCGATTCATATCTATCAGTGCAAGGCCATGGGTTTGTGAAAATGATTTAAAAATCTCATGACGTGTCCAAGCTGTATTCCCCTGACTATCTTTTACCTGTTCATGCCACCAAATTCCGTAATTATGAGAAGAAGCACTAATAACATCCACATCGCCATCGCCATCCAAATCCATTGCATACATTTGAGAGCAATCATCGCCAAAATTTGCTGGATGCCATGTCCAGTCAGAGGCAGTACGGTCAACCGGGGCCTCCCACCATCCATCTTTAATAAACACATCAGCCCGGCCATCTTTATTGATATCTGCAAAGCCCAAACCATGGGTAAACTGGTGAGTTCCCCTGTCTTTTACATCGCTTATAACATGTACCGTCCATGTAGTATCACCCTTTAAAACTGGCGCCTTTAACCAAACTACTTTATTCCCCTTGGAATCTGCACATAACAGATCTGTTCTTCCATCTCCGTCAACATCTACAAAGCGAGGCGATTCATTTCCTACAGATGAATACAGCGTTCTCATTTTCCAGTGTCCGTCTTTATTCTTTGGATTCTCATACCAAACGGCGGGTTCTCCCGGAAAATCGACCCGAATAATGTCTAACCAACCATCCTGATTTACGTCCATTGTGTGGTTTAGAAATGAATTACTATAAGCGTTTTTCCAATCAAACTTTTTAGGTTCATCAATTTCATGTTGTTTCCAATCAGGTGCTTCGAACCAGTAAGCTCCGGCAATGATGTCCATTTTACCATCTTTATTCAAATCACCTACGGCTGAACCTTCTGAGATAAATTCATTAGTTAGCGTATGCTTTTTAAAATGTATTTCTTTTACATTTTTACTTTTCACCTGTGCTGACCCTGTATTACTAAGCAATGAAATACCAGCTACTAAACATGCAATTAGTGGTCTGTTTATATTCTTCATTTTATTTTTTTATATGGATAATTCTATTCTTTTACACTTAACAAATATTTAAGCAATGCATCAAAATCCTTTTTGGCAATCGTTTTACTAAATTGATCTGGCATTAGCGTATATTTGGAAGGTTTTCTTTCTTTAATTTCATTTTTAGGAATGGAAAATTCCTGCCCACCAGGGTTTGCAAACACCAATACTTCACCCTCTTCTCTGCGATACAAACCGGTTAACACCTTCCCGTTTGTTAAAACTATATTATATGTTCTAAAGGCTTGTGAAATATTGCGATTTGGATCCAATACCTTTTCTGTTAAGGCCTTTTGGCCCCAGTTTCCAATACCATCGAGCTGTGGGCCTATCATGCCGCCATTTCCTTTTATCTGGTGACACATGCTGCAATTCTGCATAAACATTGCTTTACCGGATTCTAGAGTTACAGTTGTAGGATCAAAGTCTAACAATCGGGATGCTATCAGCTGTTTCCGTGCTTCGCTCTCTGAGGCCTGACCTAAGCTCATTTGATCTATTTGTTTCTGTTGTTTTGAGCTAATATTTGCAGCAAGCCCCTCTTTTACTGGCAATTCAGATAAAAGATCGAATTTTACATCACCTTGTTTAACAGATGTTAAAAGGTAATCAATACCTTTTTCAGAGTTGACCAATATAGTTGCAATTGCAAGCTGTAAGCTGCGTTGACTTCCCTCAAAACCTTTTTGTAATAAGACGTATCGGTTCTCAGAATTATCCTGACCAATTACCTGAGCAATTTTTTCTTTCAACAACTGCCCCTCATCAAGACTTAAAAATATCTCTGAGATTAGTGCTTTATGCTTGGCAGGGTTTAAGTTCATCAAAGCCATTGCAGCCGCAGCCCGTGTCTTGTAATCGGCCCAGCGCGCTTTTGCTAACATTTCCATTTCTGGTTCCAGCTCCCTTACCTTGTAATCGCTTACAATTTCAGCAGCCAAAGTATAGCGTGCTGCAGTTTCCGCCACCCCTTTATCCGGGATATTTAAAACTGCAGGTATTAATCCCCCAATCCCAACAGATCCGGTCTTAGTGCTATCAACAACTTCAAGAAATGCCATTTGCCCTTTATAAGGCTCTAAATTGAACTTTACAGATTTCATAAGTTCTTTAGCTTCCATTTTAGCATTAAACACTGCACGATAAGAGGCAATTACCTTTTTAGATTTAGCCAGACGAATTCGAACAGTATTTTTTGAAATACCTATTTTAGATTCAGTGTTATGTACATCGTTGTCAAATACACTAAGTGCTAAAGATGAGGGTAAAGCAAAATCAGGTGAAACAAGTATGCCAGTTGGAGGATAGCCATTAATCTCGCTCCAGATTACTTTAAGAGCAGGTAATTCTGCAATAATTGCATGATTTATTGTTGACCAAGGATTTATGGGATCGCCGGTTTGTTCTAGTGGTTTATTACTCCAGAGGTTAGATGTAGCGGAGATGTTTTTTAATGACTTTTGGGCCAGGGTGATTCCCCAGCTTTTCATTGACGGTGTTAATTTACCCCCCCGTTGCCGTAAACCCTGCTGCATGGTATTGAACAATGCATACTGCCCATCAAGATCATCAGAAAACTTTTTCTGGATAAACTCAATAGGTTGCGTCAGGTTTTCGGCATCCATATAACGACCAATATATTCTAAATTAGAAACCAATTCTTTATGTGATAAATTATGGTTTTGCAGATATCTCATCGCAAATAGTGCAGCCTCTTTAGACGGCACATCCAAAATAACTTTGATCAATACTTTTAACTGTTCTTCATTCCAGTTCTGAGCAAGAACATTTTTCATTACTTCAGTATTCTTTAAGTTATCTCTTACAGCCAATAGAACAGTATATTTCAAATGACTATCCTGTTCACCAGCGCCAGCGTAAACCGACAGTAAAGCCTTAACCGCTACCGCTTTTGGATATTTACCCAACACCTCTGACGCAACACGCTGTACATGTGTACTTGTATCCTTTAATGCATTTAATGCCTTTTCCTGATATTTTAATGGAATTGCTGTTTTCTCCGCAAGTATTCTAAATGCATGCACTCTAATCACCGCATCGTTATGATTAAGTGCCTTATCTAAAACCCCGTCCTGTAAAGCCTTTAAACGAAACAAAATCCACAAAGTCTGAACATAGGACCTTGAATCGGTTTTGGATGATTTAAGTTTATCGGTTAACTGATCAACTGCCTTTACCCCATACCCTTCAACAATTTGATTGGCAATCATCATTCTTAGATTAAGTTGAGGATGGTTTAAGTTTTTAATCAATTCAGCAAGGCTGGCTTTTGACCAATCTTTAAGCTTATTATCTTTATGTTTCTTATCGCCTTTATAAGTTATTTTCCAGATCCTTCCACTTTGACGGTCTCTGAGCGGATGGTCCAGAGGTACCTCATAATGCCCGATAATACGGTTATAGAAATCGGCAATATATAAAGCACCATCAGGCCCTGTTTTAATGTTAACGGGCCTGAACCATGGATCGGAACTGATTAAGAAATCCTCCTGACGCTTCGCTTCGGGTGATGAACCGGTAAAAGACATTGTATTTCTATTGATCCGGCAGGTAACCACATCTCCTGAATAAAAACTGTTTCGGTATTCTTGGGGAAATTGCTCTCCGGAATAATAAACCAGACCAGATAACGCTGTTGATCCAAGTTCATAACTCATCATTTCGGGAGCAAAGCCCATGGCTGGCGACTTCTTACCAAAATGAGGATATTCCGCTCCTCTAATCAATTGATAAATTGGCTTAGAATGGCAATCAACTGAATACAGATACCCCCATTCATCGAATGTATAGCCAAAAGGATTCACCCTACCATATGAAGTTTGCTCTACCCTACTTCCATCAGGCTGAAAACGAAATGTATTTCCTGAAACCATGGTAATGGAATCTCCATCAGTACCTGCAATTGTTGAAGTATTGGTAAACCCATGGCAAGCATAGATCCATCCGTCGAACCCCCTTATAAAGTTATTGACCATCCCATGTGTATCCTGGTGACCAAATTCACCTAGAATTACTTTTTTTTCATCTGATTTCCAATCTCCATTTAAATCAGTAAACTGGTAAATATTTGGGATACTAAAGGCAATAGCGCCTTTCTGAACCGGTATTACACCAATTGGTATATTTAGATTTTCTGCAAATGGTATGAATTTATCGGCCTTCCCATCTCCATCTGAGTCTTCAAGTATGGTTATTTTATCATGCCCTTTTGCCGGAGCTGCTGCCATTGGATATTCTGATGACTGTGTGACCCATAGCCGACCTTTTTCATCAAACTCCATGTTTATTGGTTTTCCTATGTCGGGTTCAGATGCATAAAGTGTAATTTCGAATCCCGGAGGTAATTTAAATCCGGCACGCTCCTGCTCAGGTGTCTGAAATTCAGTGGTACGGATATGCTCTGCAAACTGCTTTTGATCAGGGTCGGTTATTCCCTTCACATTCCTCTGACTTGTCTTTTTTGACATGTTGCACCCAGAGGAAGCAAGCAGAAGGCAGAGCATTAAAATGCTCTGTTTCAGTCTCATTTGTGTTTAGTTTGCTTCAAATTACAATTATATATTCATTTACCAAAGGCATAGAAACAAAAAAGCTGTCCATAATGCACGATTGTGCTTTATGGACAGCTTCCTATTCAAATTATTACAGTCTGAAAGAAATTCCCAGATTGACAGAATAATCCGCAAAGGCTGCATCCCCGTTTACAAATGTTGTAGCAGTTGAGCGCGCCCTGTCGGTAACACTTTGAGTTCTTTTTCTGTATACCGCTGCAGGTACCGAAGCATAAATATTTATTTTGCTTAGCTGATAAGTAAGACTTGGTTCAACTGAAATAACATATCCTGGTCTGCGGAAATCTCCACTTCCACCAATAACGTCATGAATTGGAATACCTTCAATTCGTCCACCTGCAGAAACGACTAATTTATTCAAAGCATAGTTGGCTCCTAACCTTGCCATAAACTGATCTGGAACACTGCTAATTGCCTCGTTAGCCAATGCTGGGCTAACTAACTCGCGATAAGTTCTTACTCCATTATTCTGACGTGGATTACTTAAATAAAAAGCATTAGCATACAAACCAAGGTTGTTTTTTATGTTAGCAAATGAATTAATTTCAAGGGTTAAACCTGTTCCTCCATCGCCCAATTGAATTGACTGATCTACGGTACGTAATTCTGGTTTTTTACCAGGACCAACATTTTGCCAGTAATCCTTATAATCATAAACACCTGTCGCAAATTTAATCCCCAATCCTACTTGAACATTTGCTTTTGGACTGGTTGCAGGATTGAACAACCAGCGATAAGCTGCAACCCTAATGTCACCCAATCCAAATGAGTGCATACTATGTCTTTCGTCATTAAGATTTGGCGGCGCATTATGCTCATACTTGGAGGATCTGGCATTGGAGATAATAGGAACATCTATCATTGCAGACCAACGACTGTTGAATACTCGGATCAGGGAAAGATCAGTAGCAAACTGATGGTTGATCACTTCGTTTCCAGCCTTAATCCTCTCTTTTTGATAAACATCGCCTTTGAAATGCTTATTTGACATAAAATATCGGGTATTGATATTCAAAACCCAACTTCCACCATCAGATGTTAGCGAGCTATCAGGATGTTCGGTCATTGCACAAATCCCTCCGGTGCTTCGGATTGCTACACATCCCTGGGAAAAAACTTTAGCGGTGATTAAAACAATAGCGAGCGTGGTAAAGATTTTTTTCATAATTGATTTTTAGGTTAAAAATTTAGTTTGTTTGGTTTATTTTTAAGATTGTTTGGCTTTCAATTTCGAGATGACCAATTCCCCAACACCAAAGCCAGTGGTCATTCCGTTTTCTATAGCATCCATGAAATGGATACCACCCCAATACCTACTCATTGCTCCTTCTTTTGCAGCCGCTTTAAATGAGGTGAATTTTCTGGATGGCAGGCCATATTTCTCTTCAACATCATCAGTATAATGGTAATTATCACCAAAATAGTGGGTCAGTATAACAGAAGAAGTAGCGGAAATACAAGAATGCCCGCTTAGATATTCCGGAAATGGCGGGGTTTGTAGCAATGGTTTCCATTTGGGATCAATATAGCTCCTAATGGCGGTTTCTGGTCGTATCCTATTACTTCTGAATTTCTCGTCCCAACAACTAATGAAGCTATCTGTTAAACCAACAGACACCATGGTATATACTTCTAAAGATTTAGAGAAACTAAACTTCGATTGCTTACATGCAATTCCTGCTATACCTATCCAGTGTGCTCCCGGAGAGATCTTCTTCATGCCGGTTAACAAATGTCCATCACTTTTTAATGCAAAAGGATTGCAATCCCAAAATGCGGCTATCGCTCTATGTTCTGGTGTTAGCCCTGCCCCTCCCTCTACATAATTACCTAACATCAATTTATAAAACGCCGAATTTTTATCCTTAGAAAAAGGGACAGGAGGTGCTGGTTTAAATTGAGAGCAGGAATCTAGTGTAAACGGACGTATGGTATTAAAATACGGCTCAACCGGTGGGAAATAAGCAGGTGGAGTTGGATACCAGCTACCTTCTATATTTAGAGGTGTATAGCGGGGATAGTTACTGATCTTGTTATACTTATCTGCCTTGGCATATCCTAATATCTGTTTACTTACTTGCTGTGCATATAATTTAGAATTCTCAATAACATTGTTAGAAAATCCTATTTTTTTACAGGAGTCTAAAAATGATTGCTCATATTTTTCAAACAAACTTCCGGATGGCTGCATTTTTTTTGCTGTCGCAATCATAGCCAATATTGCGCTTAACTGATAAGAATAGCTTCCGGGAACAGATGGCTTAATAATTTCCGGATAGTCATTCAATATCCCCTTCATCGAAATACAATTGGAGTCATTTTGTACAACTACCTCATAACCAGAAAGACTTGCATAAGTAAAAAATCGGGCAGCAAGCGGAGGATTTGTTACGTCATGGATCATTAGTGAAGTCATTTCATCCAGGACTTTAGCAATATCCTTATTACTAAGCTCCGGTGATTTTTCATTGTTGCGGCATGCGGCGAAGCATATTACGCACAAACTAAAAAACAATAGTTTTCTCATATAAATAATAATAGTTCTATTTTCCTTTTAACTGATAGGCCTTTGCACCCTGCTGATTAATACCAAAGACAATCGTATTGTTAATCTCGATTACACTTCTAACATCCCCTTGTAACTTAAATCCGGATATATACTGAGGTATATAGCTAAAACTACCCTTACCATTGCCTTTTAACAGTACTCCATAATTAGCATCGTATTTTCCGAAACGAAGTCGGGCCTGATTCATATTACCACACAATAGCAGGTCATTATGACCATCTGCATCATAATCAATAGAAGTAATGGTATAAACCGGAGCCATTTGTGCTTCAACGGGTAAATCCCTTTCATGAAAACGCCCGTCGGTTCCACTCTGAAAATAGGTAGTTTTAAGACAGTTGGCCTTTAAATATTTAGCATCCTTTAATTCATCTGCTGTAAATACATCTTTCAATGTCGCATCAGCATAGCTTGTATAATTTGAGAACCGTGGCCTCATTATGCTCATTTGATCTAATAATTCATCCCTGGTTATATAAGGGAAGCTTTTTCCCTTCAGATAAAAACATAGAATAGGATCAATGGCACCATTACCATCAAAATCTTTATAATACATTTCTGCAGGTTCTTTATCGCTGACTTTGCATTGACTATTTAAACCGAGATTTCCAACAATTAAATCTGGTTTGCCGTCTTCGTTAAAATCACCAACCTGAAGTTTATTCCACCAGCCACTGTATTCTTTATCAAAATAACTTTTGGTTTTATTTACTAATTTTCCGCTTGTATTAATGAATGCATTAACCGGCATCCACTCTCCTACAGTAACCAAATCGGGTTTTTTATCACCGTTTAAATCTATCCATGCAGCGTCAGTAATCATCCCACCTTGATTTAATTCAGGACAAATAAGGCTTAACTGATCTGTAAAATGACCTTTTCCATCGTTTATTAAAAGATAACTCTTTGGGGCTTCGGGATAAAGACCCGGGATCACCCGACCTCCAACAAAAACATCTAAATGTCCATCTCCGTTAAAGTCTGCTACACGCGCACAGCTTTTGCTTACATGCATTTCGGGAAGCGTACCGGTTGATTTTAAAAGATTCCCCTTTCCATCATTCATATACAAGCGATCTTGCAATAATGGATCGGCAACATTAAAACCATGATATCCACCGCTTACAACATACAGATCGGTAAAACCGTCACCGTTCGCATCAAAAAATACTGCGTCTGCATCTTCACTATCCTTATCACCCTCAAAAGGCTTTTGATTTTTAATAAACTTGCCATTTTTCTGCTGGATATATAATACACCAGGTTCATTCTTATTTCCACCAACATAAACATCTTCCAGACCATCTTTATTTACATCGCCTTTTGCCATGCAAGGACCAGCAAAAGATTGTGGATTGGTCATTAATGGCTGACGTTTGAAGTCATTGATGCCATTCTTACTTTTAACAAAATCTACCGGGGATATTACTTCCTTAAACAATGCAGGTTTTATACCCGGCGGAGTGTAATTCCCTAAAGCATCCTTTTCATTTAACAGCAATAACTGATCGGCCTTAACTTTGGCCAAAACTTGTTTTTTACCACTTTGCCAAACCACTGATATGGAGTCAATTGTGTTTTTCTTACCTAATCCAAAATGTAAGATTGGCGAAACGCTGGATAAATAACCCCTGGAAGGCATTTGCTCTAAAGACTGAAGCTTACCATCTGAATAGATGGTAACTTTAGCCCCTATACCTACGGTATTCTGTTTTAATCCGGCTAGTTTTATTTTAAGATAATGAGTGGTCGAGTCTCCCTGATTCTGATAAATAAAGGCGGGTTTATTTATATTATTAATGATCAGATCCAGATCACCGTCATTATCAAGATCAGCATATGCTGCCCCACTACTATTTGATGGAACATCTATCCCCCAATCAAAACACTTATTTGCAAAATCAAAACCACCTTTATTTTTATAGATATAGTTCTTTACATCAGAAGACGGCAATTTGCTCAGCATATCTAAAATATGACGGGGTTCAACATCCCCATTTATGCTGTTGAAATAATTGGCATTATATTTTACCACGTCCATATTGGTAAAATCATGAAGGTACCCATTGGTTACAAAAAGATCCTTCCAGCCATCATTATCAAAGTCGGCAAATAAAGGTGCCCAGCTCCAGTCAGTATTGGAAACACCTGCCAGTTGGCCTACCTCGCTAAATGTTCCGTTACCATTGTTTATATGAAGCATATTGCGCATATATTGATAATACAAGCCATTGCGTAAATTCAGATCGAAAAACTCATAGTTATCAAATCCCTGGAGCAGTTTTTGGCGATGATTATCTTCGGGAATCATATCAAGGGTATATATATCCATTAACCCATCATTATTTATGTCCACAACATTATTGCCCATTGAATACATAGAAATATGCCGAAGATTTGACGTCAATTGATCAGTGAATGTCCCATCTCTATTGTTGATATATAAACGATCTTGTATAGAATAGTCGTTTGAAACATATATGTCTGGCCATCCATCTCCATTTACGTCCGAGGTAGCCGCGGCCAATCCATATGACAATACTGAACTATGTAAGCCTGCCTTAAGGGTAACATCTTTAAAATGCCCTCCTTCGTTTCTAAACAATTTGGTTCCAGACAAGCTATCTGGAGTTTTTTGAAGTTCCTGAATAGTAATATCATCAAGCTCGGTAAGTACCCTAATGTTCTCATTTACCAGTAACATGTCAAGATCCCCATCTTTATCGTAATCAAAAAAATAGGATTGTGTACTGTAAGAAGAATCTGCCACTCCGTAGATTTCGGCCTCTTCTTTAAATTGAGGAATGCCCTTTTCTGTTAGCCCTTTATTAATAAACAGTTGATTTTTTCTGTTCTCGCCAGGATATTTACCTGAATAACATATATAGATGTCCAACAACCCGTCGCCATTAACATCGGCCATATTGACTCCGTTTTTCCATCCCTCTGTTCTACCTGTAACGTCAGCGATAGCTGTCACATCCTCAAACTTCATATTACCCCTGTTCAGGTAGAGTTTATTCGATGTCATGTTACCGGAAAAATAGATATCCTCCAGTCCATCATTATTTAAATCTCCTATAGAAACACCAGAGCCATTATAAAAAGCCGGGTAGTTAAAAACATTTCGTTCGAAGGTTTCTTTGATATTATTTGCAAAAAGAATATTGGTTTGTGCAGAATCCAACAATTTAAACAAAGGATTTTCGGCGACTGCATTTGCTGCATCTTTTGTGGATTGCTTACAAGCCGAAAACATTAAAATAAAAATAATTGGATAGTAAAGTCTCTTCATACTTTCGTTATCAAAGTGCACCACAAAATGCCTGAACATGCCAAAGGCACATAAAATTTCATACAATTACACATGGTTATAATTTGGTTAGTTTGGTTTTCTGCTTAACAAAGTTAACTTACACTAACATATTCTTGTGAGTATAAAGGAAAATCGATATAGCATTAATAAAGTTATAACATTTATATATTACTTTGTAATAAAATTAATACTTTGTTTTAAACAACTGATAAATAGACAATTAAAATAACGTAACACAATAATCACAATCTAAAATAATTTATTCATTAATAATTTAAAGTAAACGGAAGCTTAGACAGGCTGGATTTCTGCATGAAGATGATTAAATTAAATTTCACAACACACAAATATTAACTTTTAATTAACATCCGGTTGAATACCATAATTCCAGACCAGGTTCAATATCCTAAAACCGAAGAAAAAAGAGCGGAATAAGCATTTAAACACATTATACACAAACGTTTGCGCAGTTTTAAGTGGCGATAAAAGATCTGATTTGCGAAATTACTTCCTTACCTTTCGATTCATCAGGCTTAATATTATCAGCGCTGGTGAATCATCAAAATGAACCAAAACCTAAACCACTAAATGAAAAAACACATCTTATTTTCCTTAGTATTGCTTGCAATAGTAAAATTATCTCTAGCCCAGGAAGGTATTACAAAGCCCACTCCCTCTTCAAAACCTGGCAAATACCAATTAGAACAAATAAATCGTAAATACGGAATGTTTATTCATTTCGGCATCAACACTTTCCATGATGAAGAATGGACCGACGGAACATTACCGCCAACATCTTATAATCCATCTGCAATTGATGCAGAACAATGGGTTAAAACAGCTAAAGATGCCGGGATGAAATATGTAATACTTATTACTAAACATCATGACGGGTTTTGCCTTTGGGACAGTAAGTATACCACCTATGATGTAAATAGTTCTGCCAACAAGACTAACGTAATAGAAGCCGTTGCAAAAGCATGCAAAAAGTACGATATAGGTTTAGGATTATATTACTCTTTATGGGACAGACATGAGAATGCGAAAACCGAGGAGACAACTCTGGACAAAGCGTATAATGATTTTATGGTAAATCAAATTAACGAGTTAATTGCTATAACTCAGAAGTCCAAAACTAAAGTTGTAGAGTTTTGGTTTGATGGAGGCTGGGTAAAACAAAACAACAGATGGCCTGCTGCTGAGATCTATAAAGCAATAAAATCTAAAGAACCCCAATGCCAAATAGGAATTAACTGGTCTATAGGTGCACCTGGAAATCCTGATCAGCACATGGTTTTACCTGCTCAGCAAAAAGAAGGCTATCCTATCAGATACTTCCCAAGCGATTTTAGACTAGGTGACCCATACCTCCCTGCAACGCCTGATCCAAAAATATTCTCTCACAATAATGAGAATTACTATATGCCCTGGGAATCCACCATATGCATAAGTTCAAAGTGGTTTTATAACACCAAAGACACTACTTACAAGTCTATAGACAAACTGGTTGAGGATTATAAAATAACTACTGCCCAAAATAATATCTTAATTTTAAACACACCTCCCAATAGAGAAGGAAAAATAAGGCAAAAAGATATTGAACTATTGATGGAATTAAAAAAGCTAATTTCTAAATAGGCATTTCCCAGATAGGTTTTCCGTATCCTGCTGTCAGAATACGATCACGGCTTTTACCAAGCCGTTTTCAAAAGCGATAAGGTCTGAAAACCTATCTTTCACTTCTTCAAATTTCAGTTTGTGCGTGATATAATTTAATGGCTTTATCTGCCCATTTTTTATGCACGAAATCACATGCTCAAAATCAACTGGCAGTGCATTGCGGCTACTTAATAGTGTTGCTTCCCTTTTATGAAATTCGGGGTGACTAAAACTTATTTCCTGTTTTTGTAAGCCTATCAAAACAAAACGAGCGCCATGGGCCATATACTGAAATGCATTATTTATAGCTTTCAAATTTCCTGTACAATCAATTACAACCGTAGGCATATCACCATTTGTAATTGATTTTAATCGTTCAAAAACATCGTCAGACACGGCATTTATAACATGCTTTACTCCCAGCTTATCTCTGCAAAATTCCAAACGCTGCATGTTGGTATCCAAAGCAATTACCTCTGCTCCGGCTATCCTGGCAAAATCCATAGTTCCTAAACCTATAGGCCCGGCACCTACAACCAGAACAAATTCCCCAGGTTTAACGCCTGCTCTTCTGATTCCATGAGCGCCAATGGCTAGTGGCTCCACCAATACCAGTTCATCTTCACTCAAACCTTCACCTGCTACCAAGGCATAATCAGGAACAAGAATGTATTCACTCATTGCGCCATCTATATGCACACCGCAGACCTTCATTGTTTCACAGCAATTGGTCTTTCCGTTGCGACAGGCAATACATTCACCACAATAAAAATATGGGCTTATTGTAACCTTATCTCCTTTGTTAAATAAACTTTTCCCTGAAGTTTCAGCAATTTCGGCTGCAATTTCGTGCCCCAGTATTCTAGGATAATTAAAAAAAGGCTGGACACCTTGATAAGCATGATAATCTGTACCACAAATACCTATTGCTTTAATCCTCAACTTAGTATAGCCTTCTATAAGCTCTGGTGATACTTTATCTATATATTCAAACTCTCCTGGTGTATTACAAACTAATGCTTTCATTTATTTAAAGGTATCGATATCAACTGTTCCTCTTGCATAGCTTTCCAAAAAGCTTGCGGAATTTTCTTATTTACCATCATTATATTTTCTTTTATTTTCTCTGGACGGGTTGTATTTAAGGCGATGCTGCTTACCCCCGGTATGTTAAATCCAAAATCAAAACACACCTCGGCAGGTTTAACATTAAATTTACTACATAAGGCAAAAAAATTGCTTCTCCATTGGTAAAGTGCTTCACCTTCTACAGTGTGTTTGTTTACTTTTTGATAATTGTAAAAATCACTCCCTATTAAGAATCCCCCATTAAATACGGCCGAATTAATAACTACAATATTCTTCTCCTTTAAATTAGCAATAAATCTGACTAAATCTTCTGGATGTGACTTTACTGTTAAGCTATTGGCAATCATTACCCAATCCAACTCTACATCAGCAACAACACGCTCAATTACCTTCCAGTTCTTAGCTCCAATACCAATTGAAGTTACTAATTCCTGCCTTTTTAATTCGGCAAGTGCCCTATATGCTTCAAGAATATCCTGATACTTTTGTTCCTCCTCTATCTCATCTTTTGCCGCAGCTAAATACTCATCAGGATCATGAACAGAAACCATTTTTGCCGAATAAATACCTAGCAAACTATTTCCCTGATCAAAACATTTCATAATACCATCATAACTAATTTGCTGAACAGCATCATTTTTCAAGTCAAACCAAATGTCTTTTTCAAAGGTGGGTTCTGGAGTTAGCAATTCGGTTTGATACCACCCCAGCTTATTGCATATCACTACATCATCTGGGTGAACATGTAAATCTGCCAAACTCTTACCCAAAACTTCCAACGCCAAACCGGCTCCATACTTACCGGCCGTATCGAACAAAGCTTTTCCAAAAGAATGCTCAATACATTCCTTTATTATATTCCGCTTGGTTTCATAGCTTAGGGACTGATACAAATTCCCTAAACTACTTGTACCAAAAATTATTGGTGGCAGTTCTCCGCCATTTTTCTTGATTTGTTCTTTTTTTACAGATAACATCCAATAGTTTTGTAATTGATAATATAAAGGAAGCGTGTTTTAAAACATAAAATATGATGTGTTTATCCATTTATTAAGTTATTTTAACATAAATAGTATTAAAATATTTTTTTGAAGTATATTTTGGCTATAATAGTAAGAGATGAAACCGCAACACCTAACTATTCCGAACAGTGCAGATCATTCTTTTAGTGTAAGAAAAGACATGATTCCAAATATCAATAACAGATGGCATTACCATACTGAAATAGAATTGATCTGCTTTCATAAGGGCACGGGCACTCAGTTTGTGGGTGATAACATTAAGAGATTTGCGCCTGGAGATATTGTTTTGGTGGGAAGCGATTTACCTCATTACTGGAAATATGACTCCCCTTATTTTGACGATGCCGGATCAAAAGAACCATATTCTACGGTAATTCATTTTTACGATGCCTTTATTGGCGAACGATTTCTACATCTTCCTGAAACCAAGCCCATTAAAAACATTCTCGAAAAGGCCAAGAGAGGGATTCTCATACAGGAAAAAAATGCCTTAGAAATAGCTGCATATATTGAGAAAATATATCAAAGCGATGGCATAACTAAAATAATAACGCTTCTTGAATGTTTAATGGCAATAGCAAACCTTCCTCAAATTGCGCTGCTTTCTTCTATAGGTTTTAAATACGATTATAGTGCATCTGAAAATGAACGAATGAATAACATTTACAATTTTGCGCTAAATAATTTCAAGAAAAAAATTCAGTTGGAAGAAATAGCTTCTGTTGCAGACTTAGTTCCAAATTCCTTTTGCCGTTATTTTAAAACCCGAACCGGTAAGACTTTTTCAAAATTCCTTGTAGATATAAGAATTGGCTATTCCTGCAAGTTAATTCTTGAAAACAAAATGGATATTAAGCAGATATGCTTTGAGTCGGGCTTTAACAATTTTGCTTCTTTTCACAAAAGTTTTAAAATGATCACGGGAAAGACTCCAAAGCTTTATCGTCAAACCCATATGTTAACTTAGCGGATACTATCTTCCATGGAAACTATTAAGTGTTGCCGTTTTCCATTTAATATAGCCTAGCAATGCGCATTGATCAGCCACAATGGTTTCTATCTTCAAGGGAACGTCGTTTACTATTTTCCAACGGATTCCATATTTATTATTATAACCTATATAGATTACCAGATCTTCAAACAGAGGTTCAACAGATTCCAATTCTATAAGGTGTATTTCTTTTAACTCGGTAGCCAAACGACGTAATCTTTCATTCATAACTTTAGCAAGCGGCGCAGCAGGAATAGATTCTGGTTCTATAATTGGAAGTACAGTAACGGTCATAACAATAATTGAAATACTACAAATATTAGCAAATATAAGAATATTAACATTGGTATCTACATTTAAGTGTTCTCTTGATGTAATTTTTAGAAATTATTGATGAAAATAATTAAATTAAGCGGATGAAAAGAGCCTATCTATGCTTACTGGTAAGTGGTTTAACCCTTAATGCCATAGCCCAAAACAACCAAATAAACACAACAACTGAGTTAAATAAATTACGCTTGATACAAGACCTGCCTAAATATTGGAAGGATACCAAAGTAAAGCAGGTCTCCTCTTACGATACCACAGGAAACAATGATGATGGGTTTAGCGGCAAATATTCTTTTATACGCAAAAATGCGGATAGCTCATTAGTGATATTTGAAGCTAAAGGAAACGGGGTAATCAATAGGATCTGGACGCCAACACCGAATAATGATATGCTTGATTTTTATTTCGGAGGATCAGCAAAACCTAACTTTTCAATTCGTTTTTCAGATCTTTTCTCAGGCAAAGTATTTCCTTTTATTTCGCCATTAACAGGCAATGAACTTGGCGGCTATTTTTGTTATTTTCCAATCTCATTCAAGAATGGCTGCAAAATCGTTTCGGGAGGTAAAAAGATGGAATTCTATCAAATTCAATATAGAAGCTATCCCAAGAATTACCAGATTAGAAATTTTAGTTCTGAACTTAATGAACAGGAAAAACTTGTATTAACTACGCTTGGTGATGATTGGAACAAAGTGGCTAAGCTAAATAGCAAACCGATCCATACTGAAAGTATATTAACCCCCTCCAAATCAGTTACCATTGCAGATATAAATGAAGGAGGAAGAATAACTGGTATAAAATTGCATCATGCCGATTCTTTTAGAGGTCTAAATAAAAATGTGTTAATTAAGATGAGCTGGGACGATGAACAACCGGCAATATTTATGCCTGTGGCAGATTTCTTTGGTTATGCCTTTGGCAAAGAGTCTATGCAAAGTCTGCTACTGGGCTCGGCTGACAATACCAATTACTGCTACTTCCCGATGCCCTTTACTAAAAAGGCAAAAATAGAACTTTTACAACTTCAGGGTACTCCTGGAACAGCATCAACCCCGATAAATATTGAGGCAGATGTTTACGTGGAAGACACCAAATATGAACCTTCAAAAGAAGGTAAATTCTATGCCTTTTGGAATCCGGATAAAAATACTAAACCAGAAACACCTCATTTATTCTTAGAGGGAAAAGGCAAGGGACATTATGTGGGGACAATTCTTCAAGCTCAGGGGCTTAATCCGGGAATGACATTATTCTTTGAGGGTGATGATGTAACTACTATAGACGGTGAGATGAGAATGCATGGAACAGGCTCGGAAGATTATTTTAATGGTGGATGGTATGCTTTGCTTGACCGTTGGGACAGAAAAATGAGCCTACCACTTCATGGCTCTCTTGATTATTCTTTGCCATACGCCAGAACCGGAGGATACAGGCTATTTATATCGGACAAAATGCCTTTTGAAAAAGAAATAAAACACACTATTGAACATGGTCCGGAAAAAAACAATAAACCTGGAGATTATACTTCTGTAGCATTCTATTATGCAGACAAATCAATTAACAGTAACCTTGTTTTACCAACCGAGGAACTAACCAAGGTGTACATACCCGACACGCTTATGGTTTATCCTCAACTAATGCAATATACTATTGGGGGCGCGGTAAAAATAGATGGAAACATTTTACACGCTACGGGTAGCGGACAAGTAAAGATAGATCTTAGTGAGCTGCCTAAAGGTCATTACAAATTGTATGCTGATATGGAAAAATCTGATGACGGAGCTGAAATTACCATATGGCAAAGGCAAAAATTGGTAAGTGAGCCAATTTCTTTTTATACGGAGAAACGCCAATCTTTTCCAAATTCCTATCTCTGTGATATTGATCTGGATGACTTTAAAAATGCGATAACCTTACATTTCAAGCGTGATGATAAAAAATCTATTGTCAACATACATAGACTAATATTAGTTCATCAAAAAACTAACCAATAGACTTAAGAAGCCCATGATCTGCTGCAATTTTTATTAATGAAGCCACATTCTTGACTTCAAATTTTTGCAGCAGATTTCTTCTGTGGGTCTCTATTGTTAACGGGCTCACGAAAAGGTGTTTCGCCATTAATGCCGTTGTTTTTCCTTCGGCTATTAGTTGTAATACTTCTTTTTCTCTTTTAGTGAGTTGGGGTATTCCTTTCAGATCATTGGCAGACGGACGAGCTAGAATTTCTTTTACAGCCTTGCTAAAGGCCACTTCTCCATTAAGAGCTTCGTAAATACAATTAGTCAATTCTTGCACTGAAACATTTTTCAGTAAATACCCGCTTGCTCCATTTTGGAGCATTTGCATTACTATACTTCGTTCGCTGTGATTACTCAAAGCCAAAACACACGTATTAGGAGATACACTTTTTATTTCTTTACATACATCCATCCCATTACTGTCGGGAAGCATGATGTCCAGTAATACTATATCAACTTCGTTGTTCTTTAAAAACTCAATAAAATCGCTGCCTGATGTAAAACAGCCTGTTACATTGATATCACTATTATTGGTAAGTATCATTTGGAGGCCTTGGACAACAATAGGGTGATCATCAACAATGGCAAGGGAGATTTTTCGATTCATTTCGGTTAAAAATAGATATCATTTCGGAACTCAGTTTATAAGCAAAAAAAATACCAGAAAACCAGTAGAAGAAAAACCATGTTTAACGGGATTGTCTTCCTTGAAAACATAAAATATTTTTGCGGTAGAAAATTTAAATCTAATACCTATGAAAATTTTATCATTAAAAAAATCGACGCTTAAAATTGTGACTATGCTAGTAGCGGTAGTCATGTTCGCATCATGCGGAAAAGACAAGGATGGTCCTGATCAGTCAAGCAGTTACCCCAAAGAAGTAACGATCGAGTACAGGGTAACAACAACTTCTGGATTGGCTAAAATAAACATTTCTTACACTAATGAAACCGGCGGTCATACAGTATTGTCGGATTCACCCATTCCTTTTACAAAAAAATTCAAAAGAACTGTTAATATGGGGGATGGAGCTAACGTTGGAGTAACATCCTATGCTGCAGGTACGGTTAAGGTTGAAGTATTGGTGGATGACAAAGTGGTTAAATCAGAGGTGTTTTCTGGAAATGAAATCATTTCCGGCAGTGTAACCTTTCCATTTATCTAAGCCAAAACTATTTCTAAATAAAACGCTCGGTATATCCATCGCAACATTATGCGATGGATTTTTTATTTTATACTACTTGAATTCAATTCCACATTAACTACGGTACCCTCGTCAATTATAGATTCTATATTCATTTTTCCTTTAAGCAAGGCTATCCTATTTCTGATATTCAGCAATCCCATGCTTTTTGTTCTGCCCGCAATTGTCGGATCAAAGCCAGTCCCGTCATCTTCTATTGTTATATAAAAAGAATCCTCATTCTGACTACATTGAACTATAATATTTTTTGCCTTTGCGTGGCGAATTGCATTAGATAGTAACTCCTGCACTATTCTATATATAGTGAGCTGCGTTTTAGTAGAGATCTTCTCTTTAACACTTAAAGCCTGGAAGCTGATTTTAATATCGTTTGTCATTACCGACTCACACAAATCTTTCAACGCTGTTTCCAAACCGAACTTTAAGAGCGTTTCGGGCATCATATTTCTGGCTATGTGCCTTAGTTCTTTCACAGAGTTGTCAAGTTGACCAATGATTCGATCTAATTCAACATTATTAATATTAGCGCCCTGATTCTCTGCCCAGCCGGAAAGGTTAATTTTTACACCAGCAAGCATCCCTCCTAAGCCGTCGTGCAAATCCCTTGCTACTCTTGTTCGCTCTCTTTCCTCCCCTTCCAGCATCGCGTTGGTTGATATTAGCTTTGCTTTATTTCTATAGTAGTACAAAATAAAAATTGCAATCGCGATCAGGAATATAACCGCACCACCAAGTAACCAATTGGCAAGCCTGGTGTTTTTTGCCGACAACGCAGCCTTTTGATTTTCGGCTTCGAGTTGAGTAATCATCTTTTGATTTTCGGCATTTCTGAATTTAGCCTCCAGGGCATTAATATTTTCCTTTAGTTTACTATCATTCAGACTGTCACTTGTTTTGCTATAAGCAGTAGACCATTTATAAGCCTCTTCCATTAGTCCCATGCTTGCGTTGGTTTTAGCCAACTGATCGTAAATAGCTTTTCTACTGTTTACATCCGCCGCAAGCGGGCCTTCCCTCAATAGCCCTAATAAAACCTCTTTAGCTTTCTTAAATTCTTTTAATCTAACAAATACCTCATATTTCCTGAAAACAAGCATCTGCCAAAGCATAGTCTGGTTGTATTCTTTTGCTAACGGTATACCTTTGTCAAGACTCATCAGCGCCTTGTCAAACTGGTTTGTTAAGGTTAGGTAAATTGCTTCGTTATAATAATAATTCGGATAGTTAATGGATTTGGGGTATCCCTTCAACATTTCACCTGCCTTGTCAAGTACTTTTTTTGCTTCAGTTTTTTTCTCCTGATAACAGTAATTGCTGGTTGCAGCTAAATAAGCGTGCAGTAAAATTGATGAATTTGGATATTTACTTTCCAATAAGCTAATTGCTTTATTATTATAAATTTCAGCTTTTTCAAACTGGCCATTATACATTAATAGCGTACCCAATTGCGAATAATAGTGGGCGGTTTTTTCAGCATCACCTGCTTTTTCAGACAAGGGTATTGCTTTGTTAATTGCGATATCAATTACAAAAGCATCGCCCTTTTCAGTTTTCTTCATTATGGCATAATTATACCATGCTGCAGATCTGAACTTGTAAACTTCTTTATCTTTAAAAGCAGCTAATTCTTTCTCGGCATTCATAAAAGCCTCAGCGGCTTTTGAAGTATTACGTGTAAAGTAATACTGACCTTCATAAAATGGGTAAAGCGCCTTAACCAATGGATATTTACTTCCCATTGCCTTCCCTTTTATTAAATATTCTTTACTCTTAACGGTATCTTTTGATCGCCAATAATCCGATAATAAATAGCTGGTTCTGGCTTTGATGCTATCAGATTGTTTCGATTGCAAAATGGATTGCAAACTGTCGGTATATGATTTTTCGTTGATTGGTAGTATCTGTTGAGCGTTTGTCTCAAAAGAATTGTTCATTATTATACCAAAAACAAGTAAAATCCAATTCTTATTTGTTTTTTGCATTTCTACAAATATTTTAAAATTCAATAGGTAAAAGATATAAGTAAACTTATAAATCTTTTATTTCTTTCTTCATATATATCCCAATCTGTCTTTCAACATCATGCTCACTTCTACTCAAAGATTCAATAATTCTATGCTGCTCAGCACTTGTTTTATTTTGGCTTAATTTCTTACTGGCCTCAAACGAAGAAACTTCAATTTCAAAAGCCACAATTCCGTTTAGCATTTTCAATTTATACTCTTCAGGCAGCTTATTCCATTGAGTCATATAATCAGCTTCAAAAGCATTTATTGATTTTTCCATAACTTCAAGCATATGGGTGGTTTCACTTAGAATACGTGCTTTGCCATAAGCGTGGACCGCTATGTAATTCCAGGTAGGCACATTTAACTCTTTATCATAAAGCTTCGGCGAGATATACGCATGTGGCTCTGAAAACACCACCAGCACCTCATTATTCAATAACTCTTTCCATTGCGGATTAGCTTTTGCAAAATGGCCTATCAAAATAGTTTTATCTCCTCTTTTCTCTATTACAAAAGGTAAATGGCTCGCATTAGGACGATCGTTGTTCGAGGTTACAATAGCAGCAAAGCTATATTGGGTAATAAATTCAATGATTTCATTTTCATCTGTTGTCAGATTTTGCTTAGATATATACATATGGTAATGGTAAATGGTCTCAAATTTATACATTTTACTCCACGGTCATATTATTTCAGCACATTTCATTATCTTGTACATTTTATCAACACACAAACCAAATGAACATGAAAATTAAACGTCTTAGTATCCTTGCCATTCTCCTCTCCGTTTCATCACCTTATTTATTCGCACAAAACTTAACCTCACATCCAAGTAATCTATTTGCGGCAGACGATGCTAAACTTATATCATCTGATTTTAGTTTTACGGAGGGTTGCTCTGTTGATAAAAATGGAAATGTGTTTTTCACAGATCAACCCAATGATAAAATATGGAAATACAGTACTGACGGGAACCTTTCCATTTTTCTTGATAAAGCTGGTAGAGCCAATGGTACATACTTCGACAAAAAAGGAAACCTGATTACCTGTGCTGATGAAAAAGGTCAATTATGGTCAATAAGCCCATCAGGAAAAGTAAAGGTTATCATGAATGACCTGGATGGCAAACAATTTAACGGACCAAATGATATTTGGATTCATCCAAACGGGGATATGTATTTCACAGATCCATATTATCAACGTGATTACTGGACAAGAACTTCACCAGATCTTAAAAGTGACGATGTCTATTACCTTGCAAAAGGCAGCAAAAAGCCAAAAATAGCCGCCGATGGCCTGGTAAAACCAAATGGAATTGTTGGCACACCAGATGGCAAATATCTATATGTATCGGATATTAATGCAGGAAAGACTTACAAATATGCTATCGAAAAAAATGGTGAACTAACCGGAAAACAATTGATCATTAATAAGGGATCTGACGGTATGACACTCGATGAAAAAGGCAATGTTTATCTTACTTTAGGACAAGGTGTTTTCATATACAATCCTGCAGGAGAGCTCATTGCCGAATTAAAGATAAAGGACGGGCCAAGTAACGTGTGTTTTGCAGGGAAGGACAGGAGCATATTATTCATTACTGCTCGCAAAACCATATATACGCTACCAATGAAAGTTAAAGGGGTGGAATAATCCACCCTCTCTTACTCAAAAGTCATAAATACCGAATTACCTTCTCCAAAACTCATTCTCAACATCAATATCCTCTGAGTAAACCACAACATTATTGATTAAACCGTTCCCTACAGTATACACATCAATATTGTCTATATCCAAAACCTGACCGTTTGGGCGTATGGCCTTCCAATGAACAAGACAAGCAATACTGTTTCCATTTTCGGCAAGCACTTTTATTTGTGTTAAAGCCAATGTGTTAGAGGATAGCTCAAACATTTGACCAACCATTTGAAATACCTCGTCAGCATTGCTTTTAAATCCTGAAACCACATTATCTCCGGGTTGCGACCATTTTACTTCCGGATGCAACAATGCCCCTAATTTCGCTGTATTTCCTTTTTGCACTGCAGTTAAAAATTCTGTAACTACATTCATCGCTTGATTTTCCATGTTCTTTGATTTTAAATTGTTAATTATTGTCTAATGCAAAGAAAGTGCTCACAAGGATGTTTATCCTTACCAATAAATGACAAGGAGTTGTCTTTTCACGACAAACATATTTAATGAATAACTAAATCTATAACTTTACTAAATGGAAAACCATCAGCACCGTTTTATATTGAGCCTACTTGCTTATTATGCACAAAGAGATCTTGATGTCAAAAAATTATGCAATCTGTCAGGCATCGATTTTAAATCTTTGAGGGAAAACAAAACGGTAAATTTTGGTCCAAAACAATGGAATGACATTTGGCTTAATGCAGTTCAGAACAGCCGAGATTCTTTATTTGGCCTCCATTTTGGAGAATCAATGCAATTAGCGGCACTGGGTGCCGTTGGGGAAGTCATTAAAACAAGCACCACTATTGGCGATGCTTTAACCCAGGCATCAACATTAACACATTTAATAACTGATCTGTTCAGTATGAAAGTGAATTTGAAATCAGATGTATTTGACATCATTTTCAATCCGGATAAAAAGGTAGACCATACAAATCTGGCTTACAAACAAATGGTAGATTTTTTCATGGCATTTACTATTCATGAATTGGATGGTTTGCTTTTAGAAAAAATAAAACCTCTAAAAGTAACATTTCCATACGAGATCACACACGATCAGGAATACGAGCGTGTTTTACGATGTAAACCTCAGCGAGGCGACGGCTATTGTATTCAATTCGACAAAAAAATCTGGGATGATATAATTATTACTGGTAATTACAGCATACAACAAACGCTGTTACAGCATATTGATCAATTATCCAATACCCAACCGGATAAGTTCGAAATGATGGTTTACAATTATCTTTTAGCAAAATCTTACCTCGGTATTTCATCAATAAAAGATGTGGCGGCAAACTTTAATATGAGCGTGCGCACCTTACAGCGAAAATTGGAGGAAGAAGATACAGGTTTTCAGTATATAGCGGATCAGGCAAGGAAACAACTGGCCTTAAAATATCTTAAATCAGGGGAACATCAAATAAAAGAAATCTCATACCTGCTTGGCTACAACGAATTAAGTGCCTTTACAAGGGCCTTTAAACGATGGACAGGCGCTCCACCGACATCCTACTAATTAAAGGTCAAATCGTACCCTGAGTTTTTCTTCTTCAAGATCAATCAGCCCCTGCAATTTCCTAATCACGTCTTCATCCGTATCCTGCTCTTTATTTAGCGCTGTCAGAAATAGCCGTTGTTTAATTAGTAACTGAAGGTAAACATCTTGATAATCTTTCGCTTGATGATCATATTGTGGATGTTCGAAGGCCAAATCATTCTCTAATCTAGCCCTGATCTGTTGTAATCCCGGGCTGACTTTAACCCTTTCAGAATGATTAGCATCCAGATATTGCATACTGTGTTCGGCAAGCATTTTTCTTATTCTTGAGTCCTCTTCTGATTCAGGAAGGTGGTTATCAGGATCTGACATATTAACCCATTTAATCACATAAGGAAGGCTTATTCCCTGTACCACAAGCGTTAAAAGAATCACCGTAAACGTGATGAATAAAATAAGATTTCGTTGAGGAAACGGGACCCCGTTACCCATATATGCCGGTATTGATAATGCTGCAGCTAAGGAAACCACACCTCGCATACCTGCCCAGCCTATAATAATCGGTCCTTTCCAACCCGGTCTGTTATCGGCTGTGGTTATGTAGCGGCTGATAAATACCGTAAATACAGAAGCCCCAAGTGTACTCAGTATCCTGGTAACAATAAGCACTAAAGTAATCAGAACGCCGTAACCAATAGCGGCTCCTAAACTTACGTTTCCGAGCTGATTAACGATTACCGGCAATTCCAGACCAATAAGCATAAATACAAGCCCATTTAACACAAACCCAAATGCAGACCACACATTAGCACCCCGCAATCTGCTACTGTGACTTAGGAACAAGTGACTCTTTGAGGATAGAAAAAGCCCACCACTTACTACTGCCAGCACGCCTGAAAAATGAAAATGCTCAGCAGTAATGTACATGACGTAAGGAGCAGTTAACGTAAGTATGATATCGATATTCGGATCAGTTGGCATCCATTTATGAACTGCAAAATACACTAGTCCTACTGCTATTCCAATTAGAACGCCCATTAAAACTACAATAACAAAACTCAATGCAGCTTCATGAAAAACAAAGCTTCCGGTACTAACCGCGATAATAGCAAAACGAAATACAATTAAACTTGAAGCGTCATTTAGTAAACTTTCACCTTCCAATATGGCAGTGATGCGCTTGGGAACTTTTATTGTCTTTAATATAGAGGTTGCCGACACTGCATCTGGGGGAGAAACTATTCCTCCAAGTAATAAACCCAAAGCCAATGTAAACCCTGGTATGATCATTTGAGATACCAGGGCAATCACCAGCGAAGTAAGCAATACAATCAAAAAGGCAAAACTCGTAATTACCCTTCTCCATCGCCAGAAATCTTTCCAGGAGGTATACCAGGCTGCCTCATATAGTAATGGAGGAAGAAAAATAATAAATATAAGTTCAGGGTTAATGCTAATTACGGGCAGTCCGGGTAATAAACTTATTGCAAGGCCACCAACCACAAGCACTATCGGATAGGCAATTTTCAACTTCTGGGCAAGCATTACCAGAAAAAGTATTACAATAATTATAGCAATGTACGGAATAACAATCTCGATCATAAGTCAGGGCGTATTTCCTTCTAAAAATACATTATAAACCAATAAGCTACAACCCGTTATTCGGCTAATCTATATTACATTAGAAGGTTCCGCTTAAAGAAAGCCCCATACTATGCTGCTGATAGGATGGCATTACTGTATAATTAAAACTTCCCTTTCCTGTAATCAGCTTTTTCAGTTTAGGATATAACAAGTACGACAATTTAGTAGAAAGAATACCAAATCCCGCCCCTGCAACCACATCGCTAGCCCAATGTTTATTGTTATACGTTCTGAGTACACCGGTTGCAATTGCGACCGTATACCCAGCGTAACCGTACCAAGGCGAAACATCTTTATATTCCTGTTTGAGAAATTCAGCGGCAGCAAATGCATTGGCTGTATGACCAGAAGGAAATGAAGTATATCCCGAACCGTTAGGCCTGAGTCTGTGAGTAGCTTTCTTTAATGCCGTTACACTTCCGCCCATAATTGCAGATGATAATACATATAAACCAGTAGCATCAAGCAAAGAATGCTTGCCTTTTATGCCTAAGAGATTAAGCCCATAAACTGCCGCAGCCGGGGCAAACTGCATATAATCATCCGCATGTGCTGCAAACAAAGGATGGTCTTCCTGCAACTCATCCTTAGTGCTATAATCAAGTCGCCTGATCACATTATCACCGGTTAATGATACCACACCGTAACCAATAAATACTGCTGGAATAATAAAGGCTGTAACTTTGGGTTTATAATTACTCGAAACCATCATACTGGAGTCTGACCTAAAATTACCCTTTTCCTGTAATGTATCCTGAGTTTGGGCAAAAATAAGCCCGGGTATTGTGAACAAGACCAATATAACTAATAATTTCCTATACATCTTCTAATCGTTTTATTCCCTCCAAGGAATTTCAAATTAAAGATGGGATACAATTTTGGAGAAATACTGTAGATAAACATAGAATGTTTTTTATCTTTAATACAATCACTTATAAATTAAATCATTATGAAAAGGCACATCATCTTGTTAATACTTGCAATCAGTATTTCCTTTACTACAGCTCAGGCCCAAATGAGTGCTCTTACTGGCGCATGGGAATTCAGCAATGGAACAGATCAGCATCAGCTTTTTTTTGAAGATGGCTATTTCATACATACCATACACCAGGCTGATAAGTTTATAATGTCTCGCGGGGGTAGTTATGAAGCAAACAATGGAACCATTAAAGCAAAGGTGTATTTTAACAGTTCAGATTCATCCAATGTTGGAGGCGAACTAAATGTTCCATTTGAAGTTTCTGCGGATAAGCTATCTATGGATGTACCAGACGGACGTGTTAATTTCAACCGTGTAGATGATGGAAAAGCGCCACTTGCGGGCGTATGGCGCATAACTGGCAGAATGCAGGAAGATGGCAAGGTTGCTGATATTCATCAAACCGGCTCCCGCCAAACTTACAAGCTCCTTACAGGCAAGAAATTTCAATGGGTAGCTATTGACCCCGAGAAAAAAGAATTTTCTGGCACCGGCGGCGGTTCATATACTTTTAAAGATGGAAAATACACAGAACAAATAGAGTTTTTCTCAAGAGACAATAGTCGTGTTGGGGTTTCATTAGTATTTGATGGAAAATTGCAGGATGGCAAGTGGCATCATAGTGGATTGAGCAGTAAAGGAGCTAAAATCTATGAAGTATGGAGTAAGGTTGATGAATAGGTCTACTTTTACTTAACTGTAAGTAAGGTTACAACACCATCCATTGTTGCCAGTAAAACAGATTTTTTACTGATAACGTTTACGGTGTTTACCATAGAATTATCTACTTTGTGTGCCCAAACTGTTTTCTGACTAACAGGATCAAAAGCATATACTACACCGTTTCTTGTTCCAAAGAAAACTTGTTTATCTTTTGCAATTAGCATAGAGGGCGTATGCTCATACCCAAATCCCATGTCTAAACGCCAAAGAACACCCGGATCTGTAGTTTGTGTTTTATAAGCTACTACTTCATTGTTCATTGTTTTGCCAAAAATAAGACTACCATCTTCAGATATACCTATTGATTCTCTCACTGTAGCCTCTTTGTTCCTCCATAGAACATTGCCATTATTAACATCCAACGCGGTAAGTACCCTATCTGGTGCAGCAAAATAAACTACGCCATCCTTCGCTACTGGAGTACACATCGCCGGAGAAAACATACGATTAGCACTTCCATTGTTCCACTTCCAAAGTAACGTACCATTGCTTTCATTTAAAGCATATAAATGGCGCCCCCAAGAGCCAAAAAGCACCTTGCCCTGATATATTAAAGGTTTGCCTACAATGGCCCCTTCTACCCCATCAAAACTCCAGATTTGCTTACCGGTTTTAGCATCAATAGCTCTAAAATTATGATCACTTCCTCCAATATAAACAACTCTGCCATCAGTAACCGGCGCACCTAAAACAGATGCTCCAGTTTTAATTTTCCATATCTCCTTTCCACTATTCAGGTCCAAACCATAAATACAACCATCACCAGAACCCAATACAATAACATTACCTACAATTACAGGAGAAGAATAAATAGCACCACCGGTTTTAAATCCCCATTTTTTGCTGCCATCTTTTATGGATAATGCCTCAACCTCACCAATGCTATTTCCAAACACCACCAGTTTCTTAGTAGCAGCTGGAGTCAGTACCACATTTGCACTTGCATGATAATTCCAAGTCTGTTTAACCTGCGGATAAGTGGCATTTATCTCATAAGATGGTCTTACTATTTTACCACTGCTATTGGCAATAAATTTACCCAAAGCAATACCACGCCAGTTAGGTTCTATCGCCAATCCGGGCTTTTTAACAGCAAACAAGACAGAATCACTTCGCATTGTAACCACATTGTATCCCCCGACACTATCTTTAGCTCTCAAATTAGAGCGTCCCATGGTTGCGGGTACTCCTTCAAAATCCATTGCCTGGTTTGCATGGCCATGGCCGCAAATCGCATATTGAATATTGTATTTTTTAATCCTGTCTGTTGCTTCGTACCAATTATCCAAACTATTATCAATAGGATAATGATTGATAAATACAATTGGCATATCTGCTGGTGTTTTCTTTAAAACTTCATCAAGCCAGACTACGGCATCTCTTGGAATGTGTCCGTCCGACATCCTCACATAAGGACCCGATGCACAGGCAATAAATCGATACCCATTATGATCAAATGTAAATTTATCATTTCCAAATTCACGAATAAAGTCTACTCCACCCGACTCCGACCAACCTGTATCATGATTACCAGGAATAACATACCATGGCTTTTTAAGTCCGGTTAAAATCTCCTTTGCAAGCTTAATTTCCAACTTAGTTCCCATTTCAGTTACATCACCCGTAACGATAATAAAATCAAGGTCATTCTGTTGATTAATATCATTTACTGTTCTTCTCAAATCCTCCTCACCAGTTTCAGTGCCAACATGTGTATCTGTAACAAAGGCATACTTAAATGCTTGAGCATTCACATTTAAAAAGGAAGCAACAACTATTATAAAAGCAATAATATATCTCATACCATGACCAGTTTTAGGGCAGGTCAATTTACATTTTTCTAATCACTTGACCTGATTTGTTACAAGAATGTCTCAATTAGGACACCAATAATTCATAAATTGCCCTTCAGTTAACATACAAGACCTTAAGAATTATCTTATGCAAAAGTTCCTTACCATCGCCCTGTTGGCATTTTTTTCTTTACAGGTTAAAGCACAATCCAAATTAAACGTTGTATTGGCTGGCCTTAGTCATGATCACGTAAACCTGATAATGGATAGCTACAAAAAAGGAGAGGTAAACATCATTGGTATTGCAGAAGAAAACCAGGTTTTAGTAGAAAGATTTAAAGCCCGCTTTAAGTTTGCTGATTCAATATTTTTCACAGACTTAAAAGAGCTCCTGAAACACCGTAAACCTGATGCAGTACTTGCTTACAATGCGATAGAAGATCATTTAATGGTAGTAGAGGCAGCTGCTCCTCTTGGTATTTCTGTTATGGTAGAAAAACCTTTAGCTGTATCTGTAAGACATGCTGAGCGTATGGCCGCACTAGCCAAACAATACAAAATCCATTTGTTAACCAATTACGAAACCACATGGTATCCAAGCAATCAGGAAGCATACACCCGAATTAAACAAAGCAGTGCTATTGGAGACATTAGAAAAATAGTTGCACATGATGGCCATGAAGGACCTAAAGAAATTGGGGTAAGCAAGGAATTCTTAAATTGGCTTACAGATCCAAAAAAGAATGGTGGAGGTGCGATTATAGATTTTGGTTGTTATGGTGCAAATCTTATGACCTGGCTAATGAATGGAAAAGCGCCCATTTCAGTTACTGCATTAACACATCAGATAAAAAAGGATGTTTACCCGAACGTTGACGATGATGCAACAATATTACTCGAATATCCAACGGCAACTGGCATCATAGAAGCTTCATGGAACTGGCCGTTTAGCATAAAAGACATGGAAGTATTTGGAAAAACAGGATACATACAGGCAGTAAACTCAAATACACTTCGTACCAAGGAAAACGGAAAAAACAACTATCAGCTAGAAGAAGCCAAACCTTTAGCGCCGGCGCATAGCAACCACCTTAACTATCTTGCTGCAGTGCTGAAAAATGAAGTAAAACCCGAAAATGATCTATCATCACTAAACAACAATCTGATTGTAGTAAAAATATTGGAGGCAGCTAAACGCTCAGCTAAAGAAGGGCGTAAGGTACCTATTAACTAAATTAATTCACCAAAAGCTATCTATTTACCAGCTTCATTGAACCCTCATTGTAGCGCTCACCTGTATTTGGATAACGAAGGAGTAGTTCATCGATGATTTTTAAGTCGTTGGCAGATAATGTAAGATCAACCGCCCCTACATTTTCTTCAAGGTATTTTCTTTTCTTGGTTCCCGGGATAGGAATTACATCATCGCCTTGAGCCAGTACCCATCCAAGTGCCAATTGGGCCGCTGTACATCCTTTTTCCTGTGCCAGCTTTCCAAAATCATGCGCAAGCCCTTCATTGTTCTTTAGGTTATCCCCGCTATAACGTGGAAGTGTTTTACGGAAGTCGGTATCATCAAGCTGTTCCACATTTAAAGCGTTAGTTACCAAACCTCTTGCCAGCGGGGAATAAGGGATAAGTGTAATCCCAAGTTCACGCACGGTACTCAATATCTCACCTTCCACATCTCTGGTAAGCAACGAATATTCACTTTGCAACGCCGTAATTGGATGCACTGCATGAGCTCTACGGATAGAAGCGGGCGATGCCTCGCTCAATCCAAGATACCGTACTTTACCTTCTTTTACCAGCTCTGCCATAGCTCCGACTGTATCTTCAACCGGAACGTCTGGATCTATCCTGTGAGCATAATACAAATCAATTGTATCTATTTTTAAACGTTTTAAGCTATTTTCTACAGCAACCTTAATCCATTTTGGTGAACCATCAAAGTAAGTTCCAGAAGCATTACTTGATCCTGCAATGTTATCTTTAAATCTGAATCCAAATTTAGTAGCAATAAAGACCTTATCTCTATTGGGAACTAAAACTTTAGAAATTAGTTCTTCATTATTTCCATTTCCATACATATCAGCAGTATCCCAGAAATTAATTCCAAGATCAAGCGCTTTATGAAGTGTTGCAATACTTTCTGTATCGTCAACAGGGCCATAAGCAAAGCTCATTCCCATACAGCCCAAACCTATCGCCGATAGCTGTTCTTTTGTTTTACCCAAATTCCTGTATTTCATAACTTTTAGATTTTATGATCCAAAATTACCTAATTACCAAGATCGGTAGTTTAAAGGATTCAAACAGATCATTATAAAATTCAAACAGCAATATTTCTAATCTCTTTTGGTGTACGCTGGGTTTGTTTTTTAAAGAAGTTATTAAAATAAGCAGGATATTCGAAGCCAAGCCCATAAGCTACCTGAGCAACATTCCAATCTGTATGCTGCAGCAAAGCGATGGCTTCTTTTACTATTCTGGATGAAATGTGTTCGGTGGTTGTTTTACCTGTAACCTCTTTAACAGCACGATTAAGGTGATTTACATGAACGGAAAGATTTTCAGCATAATGATTGGCAGTTTTTAACTGGAGTCCCATTTCAGGTGTATCTATAGGAAATTGCCTTTCAAGTAATTCCAGAAATAAACCTGCTATCCTTGAGGAAGCATTGGTATTTTTTTCAAAATTCAGAGCAGGTTGCAATTTCATGGCCTCATGAATAATGAGATGCAGGTAATTACGTAACAGATCATACTTATGAATATAATCTGAGGATACTTCAGAAATCATTTTCTTAAAGATGACCGAGATTTCTTGCTGCTGCTCGTCATTTACAAAGAATATTGGTGATCCCCCTATTTTAAACAACGGTGAATCCTGTAGGGTTCCTATTTTTTCATTAGAGTGTATAAACGCCTCTGTAAACAAACAGAACCAGCCTTCCTGATCATCTGAAGCTGCTTCCCACGAATATGGAATTACCGGATTTGAAAAAAGTAATGCAGGCCTATCAATTTCAATCCATTTATCGGCATAATGTAATTTGCCCTTACCTATTATAAGTGATACTTTATAAAAATCACGTCTTATGTAAGGGGCATTGTTAAGGCATGATCTACGCTCAAACACATTAAAATGCCCTGCGCCAGCATTGTGAAGTGAGAGTCCTAACGGATTTGCCTGTGGTACCCGGCTATAAAACTCTTGTAGAGATTCAATTTGTTCCATTCAACAAAAATTATAAAATTCAAACAGATATAAAGTTGCGATTTCTTACAATTTCCTCCGTCGTCTTCATGTCATTAAATACCGTCTGCAATTTAATTTATTAAAAATGGCGCTTCAATTGTATCTGCATCCTTAAGTACAAGATCTGTTAATGATTGGATTAACTTATTTACAAGACCTAAGGTTAACTGATCGGTTATATTACCCTGCTCGTCTATTTTACTCTTAATACCTGGAATTAAAAGCTGTGTATCTACTGTCATCTTTGACTCTATAATTAAAAGTGTACCCAATAAAGAAGCATGCGCTTTTTCTCCAGATAATGACGCGGTGATTAATGCGACGGGTTTTTTAGAAAATTCCATTGACGAAACCGTCCAGTCAATTGCATTTTTTAAAGTACCAGGCACTCCCATAGCATACTCTGGAGTACAGATCAATATTGCATCCGCAGTTTTAAGATGCTGCCTGAAATCGGCAACTTGTATTGGTGGTGTCTCCAGATCGAGATCAGGATTAAATTGAGGAATATCAGATAGGCCTTCAAAAATGTTTATTTCAAAAATATCAGAAGTTAACCGAGCAATTCCTTTTATCAGATTAAGATTAGAAGATGTCTTTCTAGTGCTTCCGGAAATGGCTATTACTTTAATTTTACGGGACATAATAAGTTTTTTCTGTTTTGTACACTAAAGTCTATTAGCAAGTCTCTTATTAATTTCGTCAAGCAGATACTCTTTGGGATCCGATGAATACTCCCAAAACATTACTCCCGCCAGACCATGTTCTTTTACATACTTGCATTTATTCTTTACGGATTGCTCATCTTCATAGGTAATAAAAGTCTTGTTCTTTTCATTAAAAAGATAAGGCGCTTTTGCCCCCTTATCTACAAATCTTTTGTAACCATTTTTATTAATAAGGCTATCTTTTAAAAGTGTATAACCCTTTCCAAATTGACCAGAAACAACTTTATCTCCAAGCCCTTTCTTACCACTTTCATCAATTTTAAAATTGCGGCCATAAAATGCTATTCCCATAACTAATTTATTGGCAGGAACACCCGCAGCTATAAAAGCTTTTATCGTTTTATCAGCAGAGCTATTAGACGCTATCTTTTTTGAATCGTATAAATTAGCATGATGACTGGCCGTACCACCGCCAGTATACAAGTCGTAGGTCATCAGATTAACGTAATCCAGATATTGTTGAGCTTTCCCCATCTCTGAGGTATTCAAAAAATCAGTAAAACCACCAACAGCAGTACTAAGAAGCTTCTTTTGACCTGTCTCCTTCTGAAGTACATCTAATTCTTTACGGATCGCCTGAAACATTAATGTGAAATTCTGCTTATCCTCGGGTCTATACACATTACCTTCTTCTCCTGCCCGGGCAGGATACTCCCAGTCGATGTCTACTCCATCCAGATTATACTTTCTTATAATATCTACTGAACTCTGTGCAAATTCAGCTCTGGAGGAATCGGTTAATACCGCATCCGAAAAGTTCTCACTCCATGCCCATCCACCTATTGAAATAAATATCTTAAGATCAGGATTCTTTTGTTTTAACAGATTTAATTTTCTAAAATTTACCGTATCCGTCTTCAGGTTTCCTAAAAATGCACTATTGCCTTTTACATTTACAAAGGCATAATTTATATGCGTAAGTTTTTGGGCAGCAATCTTATCGGTATTTATTAACCCTCTAAATCCGGCAACGTATCCAATTATTACTGGTTTACTTTTTACGGGATCTGATTGAGAAAATGCATTAGTTACCAGGAGTAAAATGGTGGTTAAGCCACAAACAGAGAACTTGAGATACTTTTTCATAAACTTAAATAGGAATATAAATATAATCCTATTTAAGTAATTTAACCTCATAAAGATCATTACGCCTGTCCTTAAGTATCCTAACGGTACCAAAATGATGAATTTCATCAAGCAGGTGCAGGTCAACATCTACAACCAACATCATTTCTGTATTGGGTGTCGCTTCAGCTTTAACAGCATTGGTAGGAAAAGCAAAGTCAGAAGGTGTAAATACTGCCGATTGCGCAAACTGAATATCCATGTTGTTTACTTTAGGCAAATTCCCTACACAGCCGGCAATAGCCACATAGCATTCGTTTTCTATGGCTCTGGCTTGTGCACATCTTCTTACTCTGGTGTATCCATTTTGAGTATCGGTAAGAAATGGAACAAATAGAATCTGCATTCCCTGATCGGCGTAGATGCGGCTCAACTCCGGGAATTCGACATCATAACAAACCAGAATCCCTACTTTCCCGCAGTCGGTATCAAATACCTGAATTTTATCACCCCCAACCATACCGTAATATTTCCGTTCATTTGGAGTAATATGAATCTTTCTATATTCATCTGTTTTTCCGTTTCTGTGGCAAAGATAGGTGGCATTGTACAGCTTATTATCTTCTAATATTGGCATACTGCCCGAAATGATATTTACATTGTATGAAACCGCATATTCCTGAATTTTAATAACAATCTCTTCGGTAAGTTCTGCAAGTTTACGCATCGCCTCCATTTCTGGTAAGTGATTGTAAGGCTGTAAAAGCGGAGTATTAAAAAATTCCGGGAACATAATAAAATCGGATTTGTAACCGCTCACAGCATCTACAAAAAATTCTACCTGCTCATAAAAAGCATCCATGGTAGGGAAAAGACGCATTTGCCATTGAACCAGTCCTATACGAATGGTTTTTGCAGATCTTGCCGAAGCATCAACTCCCTGATAATAAATATTATTCCATTCAATCAGCGTTGCAAATTCTTTAGATTCATGATCGCCCGGAAGGTAGTTTTTTAATACCTTTCTTACGTGAAAATCATTAGATAATTGAAAGGTAAGTGTTGAATCGTATAACTCCTTAGCTTTTACTTTATCGATATACTGTCTTGGGCTTAGTGTATCGGCATGTTCATGATAGCCGGGGATGCGCCCGCCGGCAATGATGCTCTTTAAATTTAAGCTTTCACAAAGTTCCTTTCTGGCTTCATAAAGCCTGCGGCCTAAGCGCAGACCGCGATATTCAGGCGAAACAAAGATTTCTATTCCATATAAGGTATCTCCATTGGGATCATGGGTAGAAAATGTATACCTACCGGTTATCATTTGATAGGTGTGTTTATCTCCATACTCATCATAGTCCACTATAATAGATAATGAGCAGGCCACTACTTTCTCGTCTACAGCAATGCACAACTGGCCCTCAGGAAATAATTTTAATAGTTTAGCGATAGTTTGCTTGCTCCAGATTTGTCCTCCCAGGGTATCATATGCCTGCTCCATAGATTCCTTTAGGTCACTATAATCTTCGAGCGTCAATTTTCTAATTTCAATATTCATGAGTACGTGTTGTTATACTTGCTAGTGCACATAAATAGTGCCTGAAATATATTTTGAAACAGAATTACCCACCCTGCAAAGCCATATTCCAAGAACTTCTTACTATATTTAGCAAGGTGCGATAGATTGAATTTAAACCAGCTTAAATGTGCCAAAACCATTCAACCAAAAGATAAAATGTTAAAAATTAAAACATTAAGACTGATGTTTACTTTTTACATGAGCTTTTTCACTACAGCTTTTGTATTAACTTTGGTGTCGGCATACATGCTATCCAAACTTGGTTCAGAAGCTTTCACTTTAATATTTTGGTTTAAAATAATTACCTACGGGATAATTATCTATTATATAAATAACTACAAAAATAAGGAGTTTTATTACTATCAAAACTTGGGAATACCTAAGCTTACTTTATGGATAGGTACCTTAACCTTCGACTTCCTGTTATTTGTTGCCCTTTTAATTTACGCCGTTAAATGATCCATAAACTTGAAGCCGATAGCATATTCCTTGAATTTGGTTCAAGAAGGATCTTATCTGATATTTATTTAAAGTGCGAAACCGGCAAAATAACTGGTTTGCTCGGTAGAAATGGAAATGGTAAAACATGCTTAATGAACATTATCTACGGCAATCTAAATGCTAACAGTAAATCCATTCGCTTTGACGATTTAACGGTTCAGGCTGCCTATAAGAGGCCTGATTTACTCCTATATCTTCCGCAGTTTAACTTTATACCACAAACTTTAACTTTAAAAAGAGTATTTGCCGACTTTGATCTGGACTTTTTTGAATTCGAAAACCGCTTCCCGGATTTTAAATCCAACTATAAAAGCGCTTTAAAAAGTCTATCTGGCGGCAACCGAAGGCTAGTTGAAGTATACATTGTACTAAAGGCAAAATCTAAATTCGCCATGCTGGATGAGCCTTTTTCACACCTGAGCCCCATAATGATTGAGGCAATCATGGAACTAATGAACGAGGAAAAGAAAAATAAAGGATTATTGATTACAGATCATATGTTCAGAAACATAATCGAGATCAGTGATAGTCTTTACGTTTTAACAGGAGGAAAAACCCATCTGACAAAAGCCGTTGAGGAACTTGAATTTTTAGGATACGCAAAGGCTTAGCACTACTCGTAATTGATATATCATATTAAGCTTAGAAATCAAATTTGACTCTTGCACGGATTCCCCATTCAGAAACCATAGGATTATCAAGATACGTGAAGCGTTTTACCAGATCAACCCTAAGCAATTTAAAGATATTTCCTACACCAACACTTCCCTCAATATAAGGATCTCTGCTTAGTGAGTTTGTGATAGGTACTCCATCCTGATTCAGTACAAATTGCATTGCGCTATTATTAACCGCAGGGTTGTTTTCATTCCGCAGACCACCATATAGCGCCTTAAACGACATTACTTCTCTTAGCTTCAGCTTTTTTAATAATGGTACTTTATTAAAGAAGAAACCATTAAAGTTTTGATCTATGTTGATGCTTGCGTAATGATCACTAACAAACTCCAGAAAGTTCATTAGGTTATACGATTGCAACTGATAAGCATAAGTTTGGTTTGCTCTGTGAATAGACAATAATGGGAAAGGCACTTTACCCAAAATATAAGCGCCTTCGAGTGTTACATCGGTATACCCAAATTGAGATAGATAAAAACGTTTATCAACGCTTCCCATGAAATTATGATAGTTATATTCACCTCCTAAAACTCCCTTTATACCTGCAGTATATCTGAAATTAAAAATAGGATACTTGTCGACAAGCGGGGTACGATATACCTTACCCTGATAAAACTTTTCATGTGGCGCGTACCTTAACTGAAGTGATATTTCTGATGTACTAATCGAGTTAGTTTTAATTAAATTATTGTCTCTTGAACTTGCAAAATACAAAGATCCGGCAGGTGTTTGATTCCATTTGCGCAAACCAAGGCTATAAGAGAAATGATTTTCGAACTCATGCACATAATCTATTCTGTAAAAATCATTGTACAACATCATATCATTCTCTCCCCTTTTGAAGGATAGTAAGAAGTTATCTTCTTGTACAAACTGCAATTCCTGACCTGGTATTTTTGTATCTCTCTGGAAACTTGCCCTTAAATAGTTTTGGGGAAATGCATAAATAGATTTATTGTTTAACGAATAGGTTCCGCTTAAGAAATACTTCCACTTCGTATCATTAAAGCCATAAGCAGCATATGTTTCAAAGTAATAACGTTTGCTAAGCGCCGGAGTAGTTCTTCCCCCTAAACGCAAACGAAAACCTTCAACACTATTAAAACTGTAAAAAGTATTTACCGGCCCCATTTCAAAAGGTCCAAAATCTTTATAGCCAGCAAAGAAAAGCGTAACCACATCCATTGTTCTTTTAAATGATGGGATAGTTTGCAGCGTATCTAAATTACTATACACCTTTAAATTTGTAGCACTAAGCGCTTCCGGACGGTTATCGGCCCAAAATTCTTCTGATCTTTTAGTGGCATCTGCAACTACAACAGGCACCGCTGAGCCATAATATGTAGTATCAGGATGGGGTTTGTTGATTTGGTAATCTTTAAAATTCACAGTTCTTTCGCCAGTAAATCCCGTTCCGCCTTTTTTACTTAAACCAAAATCAACAATCAGATTACTTTTACTAAGGTGATAACGCTTATCTGGATTCTGTTCAAAGTCGAGCTTAGCTTCTAACGCCCTAACGAAATTCAAATTAATATCCTTATTTACAGTAAGGTATGCATTTTGAACAGCATAATTCCCATCTAGCGTAATGTATAACTTTCCTTCAAACAAGAGGTCAGTATTGTTTCTTGGCATAAACGAAAGCTCAACCAGCTTTGGGTTATGATTTTGAATGGTATCAGTAATGAAAAACTTATAGAATGTAGGTGCACCATCTGCAATTGGACTTAACAACTGATTACTTACTACTGAGATGTTGTTATCATAGATATCTATATCCTGATACATTCTATCGAAATAAGTAGTTAAGCCTTGGTTATCGATAAAACGTTCATCAAAGTTAACACGCTTATCAGCTACTATAATGGTCTTAAGTTTTTCCGGACTTTTGCGGAAATAATTGTTCGAAAGCTTTTCTTGCTGAAATACAGGAAGCATGGTTTTACCACCTATTTTAGTGGAGTCCTGTTCCTGAAACAAAAATTTATAATTACGGAATATCCTTTTGTTTTTAAACTTATCAGAAAGGTTACTCATAGAAAACATCATTCTTTCGTATTTCTTGTATTCAACGAAATCATAATGATCCATACGGTTCTTTGGTTTATTAGCAATGACATTTCTAATAAGCGCAACCGCAGGATTATCCTTATTTTTATATTTTGGTTTTTTGCCTGCCGTAATTACCACTTCATCCATTTGAGTAGTTTCACTCTGCAGCTGTACATCAATTGTCTGCGTTTTGCCTGGAACAATTGTTTTTACAACTGATTTGTATCCTACATAACTAAATTTAATCTGTGTATGGTCATCACTGATAGTAATACTGTATTGGCCGTCAGCATCTGTTCTACCACCCTTTTCAGTTCCGGTAATCAGAAACGAAACATACGGTAAGGTTTCTTTGGTTGTAGCATCTGTTACTGTACCGTTAACAACTGTTTGCTGAGCTTTTGAAGTAAAAGCAAACGCTATCAGTAAAATAACAGTTCCTATATATTTAAAATATTGATGTTTCATTATGTATTTCATTTACCTTGATCCCGCCAATGCAATGGCATTTACCGGATATAATTATTCAGGATGTCGGCAAAGGTACATCTCAACTTTTGAATATTATACTAAAATAGTCAGGATAAAGTCTTCAACCAGATGTTATGACATCAAGATGAAAAAGCAAAAAAATAAAGTCTGTAAATAGTTGATTAACTGAGCTGAATAACAAAATCTGTTTGACCTGGTTGTAGGGTTTTTAATGAAAACAAAAAGCCATGATTAAGCAATATCTCTCTGACCAGAGTCAAACCAATACCCTGCCCGTCTTTCTTGGTGCTAAAAAACGGACTAAAGAGCTGCTCACTTAAGTCCTCCGATATCCCCCTGCCGTTATCAGTAATTGTGAGCTTCTTTAATTTAGCGTCTAAACTAAACTTCACAATACCCTCCTGATCAAAAGCCTCTATCGCATTCTTAACAATATTAATCAGTGCCTGCTCCATTTGTTGTGAGTCGGCTGAGATGTAAAATGGAGTATTAGGTAAATCGAATCCAAAGCTAACACCACTTTCTTTTGCTTTGATAAGCATAAAATCTGAAACTGAATAAATTAAAGCAGTAAGATCAACCTGAAGTTTGTTTACGGGTGTCAGTTTTACCAAATCTGCAAAATTTCTCATGAACAGATTCAGGTTCTGATTTCTGGCAACAGCTACATACATTGCATTCTTTAAACTTGATTTATCTTCAGAGACCCATATTTCATTGGTGTCAAGAGCCATATTAATGATAGAATTTACGGGCCCTACTGTATTATTTACTTCATGAGCCATCATCCTGATTACTTTACCATAGGCATTCTTTTCCGCTTCAAAGATCTCCGCAGTCACTTCTTCAATCATTACAAACATTCGGGGAAAGCCCCTATCTATAAAATGAGATTTTTGGACCTTATAAGTATTTAAACTGCCAATTCTCATTGTTTTAGACTCACCAGCCTTAAGGGGCTCAAACTGAGCCAAAAGTAATTCAGGTCTGGTTCCCAATATTTCCTCTGCTTTTGGATTAATCTGCTTTATATGATTGTCGTAATCAAGGATAACAATACCAGTGGGTGAAGTATGAATCAGTTTTTCCAGAAAAAAATGCTGTGCTTCCTGTTTTGTCCTTTCTTCCCTTAATGCATCCATCATCTGATTGTATACATCTATGAGTTCATCTGTTTCTTTCTTCCCTGTTGGTAAAAACTTAACATTAAAATCACGATCATTGATGGCGCTAATCCCCTCCCTAAGATAATTTAAAGGCTCTACAAGCTGTTTATAAAGCCCTATTGATATCACAACAGAAACAATAACTAATACCTCAGAAATAATAAAAAATATCTTATTCTTCTCCAGAATAAGATAGCTAAGTCCTAAAAAGACAAGATGAAGAACAACAATAAAGAGGATATACTTGGTCTTTAACTTCATTCAGTTTAATCTTCTGCTTCATTAAATGGAATCTGATACTTCTCAAGTCTACGGTATAGTGAATTTCTTGTTATCCCAAGAGATGCAGCGGCTTTGGTAATCTTGTTTTGGTGAAAGCTCATTGCCCTTTTGACCATTTCAATTTCCATCTGTTCAAGTGTGATACTGCCTACACCGGGCATTTGTACACTCGCCTTTTTTGAAGGGGACAGATCTAATTGCGCTTTAAAATCATCTATACCAAGTTCATTATTCTTGCTCACTAAAATAGTCCGCTCTACCAGATTTTTCAGTTGCCTTATGTTGCCTGGTAACTCCAATTGCTGAAGCCACTTCATTGCACTGACTGATATTGATAACAATGGTCTATTGTAGATTTCTTTAAGATTATTAATAAAGAAATCAACCAATAAAGGGATATCATCTGATCGTTCACGTAAAGGAGGTAAGTTTATGGTAATCAGGTTGATGCGATACAACAAGTCTTCTCTGAAAGTGCCCGCACCGACCATTTCATTTAAATTTTTATTAGTTGCACACACCACCCTGACATCCACTACTTTACTTCGGCTGCTGCCCAACACTTCATATGTTCTGTCTTGCAGCACCCTCAATAACTTAACCTGACTACCCGCTTCCAACTCTCCTATTTCATCTAAAAAGATAGTCCCTTTGTTAGCCATTTCAAATCGACCGGTTCTGTCGAAACGTGCATCAGTAAATGCTCCACGAACATGACCAAACATTTCACTTTCAAACAATGATGAAGATATTCCCCCAAGGTTCACTTTTACGAAAGGCTTATTCCGACGTGAGCTATTCTCATGTATTGCTTCTGCGATCAGCTCTTTTCCTGTACCGCTTTCTCCAAGAATAAGCACCGATGCATCTGTTGGCGCAATCTGCCCTATAGTTTCAAGTATAGCAAGCATCTGAGGATCTTCGGCAATAATTTGCTTAAAATTATATTGCTTATCCAATTGTTTTCTACTGCTATTCTTTGTTTTAGCAGTATTTAACTCAAGTAATGTTTTAACTGATTGTAAAACGTGTTCGTTGTTCCATGGCTTATTTATAAAATCATTTGCGCCAAGTTTCATGCCCTGAACAGCCAGTTGGATACTTGCCCATCCTGTAATCAAAATCACAGGTACTGCAGCATCAATTTTTCTGATGCTGCTAAGCAATTCCATCCCTTCCACTCCAGTGGTATCAATAGAAAAGTTAAGATCAAGAAGAATCAACTCTGGAGTTTGCTCTTTGATAATAGTTAAAGCCTCTACGGCACTATCTGCCGACTTAACCTTATTACCTGCATTTTCAAGTAATAAAGTTAAAGAAGTTCTTACAGCAATATCGTCATCTACAATCAGTATCATATACAAAGTTAATATAGTTATTATTCTTCATGCAATGCAACAGCAGGATGTATAGCAGCAGCCTGTTTTCCAGGGTATAAAGAACAAAAGATCACCAGTAGATAAATGAAAGCAATAGACAACAATAAAGCGATGATATAAACGCTGGCTGCAACATTAAAAACATTTAGCAAGGGGAATTGTAAAGCAAAAAAAGAACCCAAAATAATAGATAATGTAGCCAATAGCAACGACTCACTGACCAGTTGAAATGATACGGATGAACCTGTTGCACCAATAGCTCGGCGCAAACCGATCTCCCCCCTTCGCTGGCTAATATTATACCAAAGCACGCCGAACAATCCCAGCGCCACATTGATGATTAAAAAGCCTGCTACTGTAATACAGATGATCATAGGGATAACGGTATCAGAATTTTTAGATTCCCGGGTATCTTCCATATGCTGGATCTCCGTATTTGAATTCTGAATTATTCTGGCAAGGAGTTTACTCAACCTACTTTCAAAAGCTGCATCAGCCTTTGGACTTACTTTAAGCAAAATGTGTCCTACCCACCTGAAACTGCCAGTATCGAGTCTTTTATAAAAGCTCTTACCTGCCGGCCAATAATCCCCTTCGGCTTTCACATCGGCCGTAACGCCAATCACCTTCCATTTTTCTTCTTCGTTATCTGCACCAACAATTTTACCAGCCGCAGGCTCGTCTCCAAACATCGCCTGCTTTAATGTTGAATTAATAACTACACTTCTTTGATTGATGTCTTCTTTATTGAACCACCGACCCTCGAGTAATTGCATACCTAATACCTTATTGTAATCATCTTCTACAACATAGTTATTTATTGGAGACATTTCTTTCCCTTTATAAGTAAATCCAGTTGTGGAATGGCTATTTGAATAAGGAAAATTCGCACTTGTAAAGCTTAACTCTTCTATTTCTGGTAACGCTTTTAAGCTACGCCTTACATTCTCGTAAAAAATATTTAAAGAGTCAATATTATTGGTTTTAGCATTTCTGCTATAAGATACAGACCATACCCGTTCCGATTCGAATCCCTTGGGCAGCATATAATTCAAGTAATAAAAAGTTAACAGGGAGAATACGGCAAATATGACCAAAAATGACACCAGTATTTCCGAAAGGAACAGGAAATTCTGCTTCCTTTTATTCCAGATCAATTTAAATAAATGTTTGAACATGATAATTTCTTTAAAATGGTTCTTATTGAGCTTTTAGGGCATTAACTACATTTAACCTCGACATTCGCCAAGCCGGGTAGACTCCTGAAAGCAACCCGAAAAATAGGCAGATCAGAAATCCAAATACCAGTACGGTAAAGTTCAGCGACAAATTAAGGTTAGGTAGAATATCGGATTGATTAAATAGAAAAATGCACACTATAGAGAGAAAAACGCCTATAACACCTCCCAGCAGTGTTAAAATAACATTCTCTACAATAAACTGATAAACCAGTGTTTTAGATGAAGCGCCAAAAGCCTTTCGAACTCCAATCTCCGAGGAGCGCTCCATTATCCTGGTAATATTAATATTTACCAGATTTATAGTAGGTAGCAACAGGAACAGCAAAATAAAAAGACTAACAATTGCGATCATCCTGGAAATACCCACGTTTTCATCATTTCCAAATAATTTTCTTGACATACTTTCAAGCATGGTATCTGCATGAGCATAAAGTTTGTCATATTCCTTATCGTTAGTTGGGATTTTTGAGAGCATTTGCTGATATTCTGTCCTCATTTTGGGAACATCTGCTTCAGATTTAGCAAGTAATACAGCGCCGAATCCTCCCTGAAAGCCAACGTCTTTATAGTTTCCTTTCGAAACAGTGTATGGCAAATACAAATCACCATAGAAATTGCGCATACTTCTTGGTAAATCCTTAACCACGCCAATGATCCTGTAACTAACGTTATCGGCCTCTATGTACTTTCCTACAACTGATTTAGCATCACCAAAGTAATTTCTTTTATTGCTTTCTGAAATCACCCCTACTCTCTCCCCATTATCAATCTGCTGCTTGGTATAGGGTTTTCCCTCCAAAAATTGATATTCGGCAATTTCCCAATAATTAGCATCTGTATATTTGTATTCCATAACAACTTTCTTGTTGTTTACATAAGCATTCGCCTTGGCAGAGAAAGAGAAAATGCCAATCTTTTCCGGAGTCTTTAGTTTCAATACATAATGATCCAGGAAATAAAAAGAAGCCGAGCTTCCATTATACCAGCCATTTTTAGAGCTTACCAGAGCCACACCTGTGATATAAAGAGATCTGTTTCTCTTGTAGTCAGGGTATGAAGGACTTAACATCTTATCAAAAAACGCAGTCGTTACCATCAATATCGTAAGCGTAAAGCTAATGCCAAACAAACTGATAAAAGTGAAGAACTTTCTCCGTTTCAATACTGCTATGGCTATTTTAAAGTAGTTTTTAAGCATAACTATAGGATTTATTGTACTTGAGAACCATCAAACAAACGTACCAGACGGTGCGTTTTATGTGCCATATTTTCATCGTGGGTAACCATCACTATGGTAGTACCATCATTCTTGTTCAGACTAATCAGAATATCCATAATCTCATTCCCCATAGCACTATCAAGGTTACCTGTTGGCTCATCAGCCAGAATAATCTGGGGTCTGCCTACAATAGCCCTGGCAATAGCCACACGCTGACGCTGCCCCCCGCTAAGCTGGGTTGGGAAATGCTTGATTCTGTTGCTCAGTCCTACTTTTGCCAAGGCTTCGGTAGCCAATTCTCTGCGCTCTTTAGCAGATCCAGAACGATACAATAGCGGCAGTTCCACATTATCCAACACTTGTAAGTCATTGATCAGGTGATAGCTTTGAAATATAAATCCAAGTTTCTGATTTCTGAATTTTGCCAGTTGCTGATCCGAGAATCTGGTAATATCCTGATCTGCTATTCTAATACTGCCTTTTGATGGTTCATCAAGCAAACCCATAATATTAAGAAGTGTACTTTTACCACATCCCGAAGGACCCATTATTGATAAAAACTCTCCTTTTGCAATATCCAGGTTAATGCCATTTATAGCCAGTGTTTCAACCGTATCGGTGCGATACACCTTTTCAATATTTTGTAAACGTATCATAATGTATAATTAGTAATTAAGATTTATTTATAAGTTATTTTTTCATTCTTTTCGAAATCATATAGCGACAAATACCTCAACTGGTAATAGGCTCCCCAAAAATCTCTTAATGAAGCCACATAATCTCTTTTGGCTCTATCGCTTTCCTGAAAGGCTATGCTCAGATCTGTTATACTCAAATTGCCTAAAACATAGCGTTCACTTGCAATCTGATATTTTTCAGAAGCAATCCTATCGGCTTGCGCGGTTAGCGCCAATTGCTCTTTCATCATATTAAAAAGCGTAACCTGCGTTACTATCTGTTGCTTAAAGGTTTGCTTGTCTTGCTCTACTTCATAAATAGTAAATTGCTGATTCGCCTCTGCTGTTTTGGTTCTGGATTTAGATCTTCCCCAATCAAGAACCGGAATAGCCAATTGTAACTCAACAGATTGTTGACTTTTAGGTGAACGGTAAACATCTAGTATATTACTACCTGCGCTAGAGAAGCCCAGATTAGCTTTTAAGGTTGCTATAAGCCCATTCTCTCCTTTAGCCTTAGCTACATCCCGTTTTGCCTCAGCAATACGTCTAACAAAAGCTATCGCATCAGAGCGATTTTCAAATGCTTCAGTTAGAACCCTTTCTGAAGTAACCTCAACACGTTTTACTGCCTCTGGCATGGTCAGCACAATCCTGTCATCCCCCTCTATCCCGGCATAGCTTCTTAAGTTCAGCGTTGCAATTTCCATATCTCGTTTGGCCGTTCCAACAGCTTTCTTAGCATTTACCTGCTCAAGTTGTAATTGCAGAATTTCATTTTTAGAGATTTTTCCCAATTCAAATTTGGTATTGGCTATCGTTAAAATGTTGCCGGTATTTGTATAATTCGTCTCTGCGATATGAAGATTTACCTGAGCAAGCAACAGATCAAAGAAATATCCGGTAACTGTTACAGAAATTTGTTCCTGCGATTCTATGTAAGCTTGTTTACTCTCGTTGTATTTTAAGGGTGCTATTTTTTTATCCCATTTGAGGCTATTAAACTGCAACAAAGGTTGTATGTACCCAATACCATAAGGAGTACCATTATACAACACATTGTCCCTATCAAAATCTGTAAAACGTTGCAACTGGGTGGTACCATAAATAGTACCACCTGTTGCGGCCAAACTCTGACTAAAATCGAGCGTTAGTGAAGAATTATCATTTCTTATTGGCTGAAAAGCTACTGTTCCATTTGGTTGAAGTACTTGAGAGTAGGTTTTATTGTATCCGGGCAAAATACCACTTAATGCCAACTGAGGCTGATAATTAGACTTAAATGTCCGCCACTCCCAATACTTGGTTTCCTTAACTGTAATGGCTTGTTTTGCGGCTATTGAATTCGACTTAGCTTTTTCAACTACCTCGTTTAAAGTTAGTTTCAAAGTGTCGGCCGCATTTTTTAATTCTATGCTACTGCCCCAAACGTTAAAGCAATACATGATCATTAGGGTTGTGAAACTGATTTTCATACGCTTATGATCAATTAGTGATTGAAATTTCTTTTGAATACGCATACTTGCTCATATCGGATGTGATCACAGTCTCACCTGCCTTTATACCACTGATGATCTCTATGTAATCAAAATTGCTAAGTCCTGTTTTCACATTTCTTCGTACTGCTTTTCCGTTATTTAGCACAAACACCTCTTGCTGATTTGAACCTTTAAAGGCCGCTCCGTTATTCACCCGAATTACCTTACTTCTGGTTTCAGTAATCAGAAAAACATCAACTTTCATGTTTGGCCTAAGCAGTTTATTATTCTTTTCGTCCAGCTGGACTTCAAATGAAACAATTGAGTTGCTTACTGCCGGAGAAACACTGGCAACAGATCCTCTAAGTTGAATATCGTTTATCCTGATAATAGCGGGCATATTATTGTGAAGCTGATCTAACATATTGTCCGATATACTTCCTGCAACCTTATAACTGCTCAGGTTTGCAATTCTAGCCAATGACTCACCCTCCTTTATGCTTGCGCCGATATTTTTATTTACCCAGGTTACCACACCTTCCCGTGTAGCAATCACATTTGCAAGATCAAGCTTACGTTTTAAGGCTTGTTGATCGTTTTTTTGAATGGCTAAAGCAATTTCGGCCTCCCTGATCTCTATTTTCATGGTTTGCTGCTTGTTTTTAATTTCATTTTCAAGCTGCTGCTTTTCCAGTTCTGCTACTTTTAAATTTAACTGAGCCTGCTCAATATCTTCCTTAGTTCCTCCACCGGCTTTGTATAGCCTCTGGGCACTTGCTACTGCATCTTTAAAATTTGCAATGCGTAATTGTTTAATGTTATTATTAGAATTGATGTCGTAAAACGTTTTCTCGAGATCAAACTTTAGTTTTCTGATTTCGTTTTCTTTGGATTCAATTTGAAACTTTAGTTTATCAAAATCAGTTTCGGCAGATGATTTATCAAGAGTAAGAATAGATTGTCCGGCTTTTACCTTTGTGCCTGCATCCATTAATACGTTTCTTACAGCTGCATTTATAGGGCTGGTTAATACCTCTTCAAATTCAGGCAGCACTTCTCCTGTAGCATTTATTGTATTTTCTATATCTCCAGTTTCAGCCACCGCTGTGGTAAATTCGGAAGTAGCTATCGAAGGTTTGATGTAAGCCCGTAAAGTGAATATCCCTCCAATTATAATTCCCACTATTATGATTACTATTATTCTGGTTTTCTTCTTTCTTTTTACGGTAACTTCTTCTTCAATTGATTTGTCCATTGCTTGTTTGTTTCGACAAAGCATTACAACTCAAATACCAAACTTAAATATCTAATAAACAGTCAATTACATAAATATTAATTCATAAAAATGCCCGATACCAAACTAAACGTTCGATATCGGGCATTTTTAAGTAATACTAGTTAAATCGTATTTAGGGAGTTTAAATAATTCTCAACTATAGGAACATCTGCTTCTGCCCAGTCTTGATCTAAAAGCTCAGGTGAATTTAGCCATTGGTATGATACATGCTCTCTTAATTCAATAGAACCGCCAATAACTTTACAAACAAAAGGGATTAGATTAATCGAAAATTCAACATAATGATGAATGTTGGCTGGCATTTCAAAAAGAATTTCAACATCCAGATTTAACTCCTCTTTTATTTCTCTTATCAGGCATTCGGAAGGGGTTTCTCCTTCTTCAATTTTTCCACCTGGAAATTCAATTTTCAATGGTAGTTTCATTGATGCACTGCGCTGAGTAACCAATATTTTATTGGCATCATCCACTATTATGGCGCAAGTAACATTAATCATAATTATTTTTTACCATTTCATTAATTCCATCACTCTTCTAAACTCCTCTTGAAGATGGGCTTTAAGGTGAATTTCTTCATTGGTTACCGGATGCTTAAATATAAGTTCTGATGCATGCAATAACATCGTAGTCATTTCCCATTGCTCTTTAAACAGTTTATTTTGTTTATTGCACCCATGCTTGCGGTCGCCAATTATGGGATAGAAAATATGAGCAAAGTGTTTTCTAAGCTGATGCATTCTTCCGGTTGTTGGTGTAGCTTCCACTAAGGAGTATCTTGAGGTGGTATGTTTACCGAAGGCAACATCCAGTTCTGCCCTCTTTAAAGTTATAAAAGCAGTAAAAGCATCCTGAATGGCTCCATTTTCTTTTGCAAGAGGATAATCTATATCCTGGCTATCAGGCGCATACCCTCTAACAATCGCAAGATATTTCTTTTGAACCAAACCATTTTGAAACTGCTGATGCATTGCTATTTCTACATCTTTTTCAAAAGCAAATAGTAGCAAACCACCTGTTTTCCTGTCCAAACGATGAACAGGGCTAACATGTCTGTTTACCTGATCTCTTAAAAGTTGTAATGCAAATTCTTTTGCATCATTGGCAATCGACGACCGATGTACAAGCAGGCCATGAGGTTTATTAATTGCAATTAAATGGTCATCCTGGTAAACAATTTCTAGCATTTAAACTTTTTTTGGCGAAGATAACCTTTTAAACTTTCTTGTTCTATTTGGAAGTAACTTCTTCTACCTCTATTAAGTCCGGACCATTTTCAATAGGATAACCATCAACCTTTGTTCCTTTTAAGGTAACCTCCTTATCTATATAAGCATTTAAATCAACCTTACTGCTTCTTAATGCATAGGTTTTAGCATCCACTGTTAAAATATGGGTACCATACTGGAATGTGGTCATCCCTAATTTTTCAATTTTACCGCTTAACTTAACTAAGCCCTTACTTCCTGCCTGTTTCGCTGTGTTACAGCTTACCATGGCAAATCCAATAAACAATAGGAATAATAATTTTTTCATAACCTTAAGACGTTAAAATTTTCAATTATGCTACAAATAACAATAATTAAAGATACTGAAATGTTGGGGGACGTAATGATTTACAGCCAGATTATTTATATATTTGAATCATATTAACATTAGTCACATATCTAAATAGGATTACCAAAAATCCAAACCTATAGCGGGAAGGCTATTTTATTGCCTTTTTTCCTATGCTACAATCGTATCCCTAATAATATTTAGAAAGAATTATTCTTTTCACATTGGAATTTTAAAAATGACTAATCATATAAAAGTCGCCCTAATTGGCGCAACTGGTAAAGCTGGAAGCTATTTACTAAAAACACTATTAAATCAAGGTTATACAGTCAAAGCACTAATCAGAAATCCATCATCTTATAATTACCTGCATCCCAATTTGGAGATTGTAAGAGGAGATATAAAAGATTTAGAAACAGCGAATGAGCTTATTAAAAACTGTGGAGTTGTGATAAGTGCTCTTGGACAAGCAAAAGATGAGCCTCTAATAGCAAGTGTAGCAGCTCAAAACATTATAAAAGCTATGAATAAGCAGCAGATCAAAAGATATATATTCTTAACCGGGCTGAATATAGATGTTCCGGGAGATAAGAAAAGTATGAAAACAGTTCAGGCATCCACATGGATGAAGGAGACATTTCCAGTATTTGTAGCCGACAAGGAAAAGGCTTTTGAAATAGTAAAAATGAGTGGCTTGGATTGGACTATGGTACGGTTACCATGGATTGAACAGACGGAAGAAGTAAGAAACCTGACTGTAAGTCTGGAAGACAGCCCTGGTGAAAAGATTAGTACAACAGATCTGGCACATTTTCTCATAGATCAGATCTTAGAAACTGATTTTATTGGAAAAGCACCATTTGTGGCAAGCTTATAAAATTTATAAATTATGAGGGTTAAGCTATTTTCCCTCATAATTTTAAAACAGATTCAATTGTCCGCCATTCGGTGGTTTTGCATCACCAAAAACTGTTTTACCGCCATATTTCCATGAGTCGTTTCTCTCTTTTTCTATAAGCTCTTCAAAATTATCATTAGGAATAAAGTCCTTTTCAACTTTGAAAGACAGTTCGCTTAGCTTTTGTATAGCGTGAAGCTTATCGGCTTGATCTATTTTTGCTTTATAAACTGCTTTGCTTAGTACACTAATCGTTTCATCATAAACATTTAAAGGCACTGGGAATGGATGCCCATCCTTGCCTCCATGTGCAAATGAGAAACGGGCCGGATCAGTAAATCGAGCAGATGTACCATAAATAACCTCACTTACTAATGCAAGTGACTGCAGAGTTCTAGGTCCCATTCCCTCAAGTAGCAGCAATTCTTCAAAATCACTAGGGTTCTTTTCATGACTTAACCACAGCATCGCACCCAAACGTTTAAGATCTACATCTTTAGCCCTAACGTCATGATGCGCTGGCAAGACGAGCTTACGCACTTCTCCTATCATTCGTTCCGGATGCTCTGCTGTCATTGATAACATAGCATTACGGGAAAGTAATGCTTCTTTGGCCACAAGATTTAAAATTTGTCCTTGGTTTTTCCCACAAATGCCTGTATGGGGCTCATCCACAAAGGATTTTAATGATGACGAATGCCAATGATACCTACGTGCAGTCGAACTTCCATCTCTCATTCCCTGCTGCACAACGGTCCACAACCCGTGCTTGTCTACAATAAAGTTATGCATATACAACTGAAACCCATCTTGTAAAGCGGTATTATCAACCTTTGCACTTAGCTTACTGCTTCGTACTAAGTCATTGCCATTTAACCCGGTGCGTTCTCCAAATTTAAGTAGTTCATCCGGAGTTTGTCTGGATTTTTTGCCTTTGCCTCCACAAATATATATGCCTAATTCTTTATAATGAGGGTTAACTGAGGCCTTTAAGGCACCCATAACTGAAGTGGTGATTCCGGAAGAATGCCAATCCATACCCATCACAGCACCTAAACTTTGGAACCAAAAGGGATCACTTAATCTCCGCAATACTTCAGCTGTACCATACTCGATAATTATTGCCTCTGTAATTGCCAACCCCAAACGCGACATACGTTCTGCCAGCCATTTAGGAACATATCCATAATGCAAAGGTAAATCAGCCGTCCCAGATCTTTTCATTACTAACAAAATTAGCAAAATATTACCAATAATTCAATTTAACATTTCTTAACATCTGCCTATTATAATCCACCTTATATTTGTGATATAAATATTTGGTTAGTATTTATAGTTTAGGTTTAGTTGATAAATAAAAAAGCACCGATGGATTTCGGTGCTTTTTTATTTAATCAAATCCTTAAATTTGCAGGGTTATCCCTCCCATCACCATCTATCAATGAGCACCAATAAATTAATAAATATACCACCCCTCCCTGCCGTACTATTGTCTATAATTAGCGTTCAAGCCGGAGCCGCAATAGCCAAAGGATTATTTCCTGCACTCGGGGCAACCGGTACTGCATCTGTGAGGATAGGTTTATCTGCAATTATTTTAGTGGGTGCCTACAGACCAAATTTCAAGCGTTTCACAGCAAAACAATGGAAAGCCGTTATCCCTTATGGTATATCGCTAGGATTAATGAATGTTATTTTCTATATGGCCATAGAAAGGATCCCACTGGGTTTAGGTGTAACACTCGAATTTATTGGACCTCTTTTATTAGCTGTAAGTGGATCCAAACGTATATTAGATTTCTTTTGGGTATTTTTGGCTGCAATAGGAATAGCTTTTATTGCACCCTGGAATGAAAAAGGTATTGATTTAATTGGTGCGTCACTTGCATTGCTGGCCGGAGGTTTTTGGGCAGGCTACATTCTTCTTGGCGGCCGAATAGCTAAAATTATGGATGGAGAACAAGCAGTAGCCGTAGGCATGATATTCGCCGCTATTGTAGTGGTCCCTTTCGGCTTTGGAAGCGGGGGCTTATCCAATTTCACACCCATTATGATCTTAAGCGGCGGTGCGCTGGCGTTGTTATCAAGTGCTATTCCATTTACTTTGGAAATTGGTGCCCTTAAGAAATTACCAGCGCGTACTTTTAGTATTTTGATGAGCCTTGAGCCAGCAGCTGCAGCATTATTCGGGCTAGTGTTTTTAAAAGAACACCTCACCCTGCATCAATGGTTGGCAGTAACTTTTGTAATCATTGCAAGCCTTGGTGCCACACTAACTAAGGGCAAAAAGAATCTTTAGCTTGCCATCGGAATTCTATTCTTAGAAACCACCATTACAATAAGAGACCGTTGCTGCTCATCACGGAAATTGATTAGAAAATTCTTATTTCCATTGTTTTTGATCAAACTGGTTAGCCTTGGGAACATAATCGCTAATGATTCTACCTGTTTTATATCATCACTATCTACAATAAGAAATTGAGAAGAAGCATCATTCTTAATATGTTCTATATTCTGGTGAAAAGGGTGTAATGAATCCATAATATGATTAAGTTGAATTGATTTATAAACTGTTATTTAATATATAACGAGATTAATCGTCATTCCGCTACAACTAATTCGAATTATATTAATTTAGTTTAGACAATTGCACTTTCAAATTATTACATTACTTTAAAAACTTATCTATCGCCAGATAAGTCATCGGGTGATAGTTAGGCCTTGCTTTTTTGTAAATCTCTTTGGCTTTTTTTAGGCCTTCAGGCGTTTTCATCATTTCTTTATACAAAGGAATGATGTGCCACATTCTACCATTTTCTATTAAATAATCTTCTATTCTTTTATTGGCAGCAGTGTACTGATGGCGAATGGCCAATGTGTACCATGCCAACTGAATGTCAGTATTATTAGAACCGGTAAAGTTAAACTGACGATCTAAGTCAGCCATTCGCTTTGCAGTCATTTCAGGTGACAGGAGATTGATAAAGAATTTCTTCTCATTACTTGTAACGATTTCTTTAGTCAACACTGAAGTATCTTTCAATTCATTTTTATTCCATGCCAATGCTATATGATCAATTTTAGCGAACTTTCCATCTTTAGCCCACAGACCTTTCGAATAAGCGATATTTGATGGAACACCAGGGCCATAAACCCAGTCATTTACCCTAATTTTCTTCTCAAGATCAGAATTACCTTTAATTAGATTCTCATTCAGATAAGCTAGAAACTGTTCGGTAGAAACAGATTGAAAAGCATGACCATCAAAATAGCCTCTTAAAAAAGTATCAAATTTTTCTCTTCCTACTGCCTCTTCAATTGTCCTTAAAAAGAAATAGCCTTTTTCATAAGCAATATCATTGGTACCCTCATCGGGGTTTCTTCCAGTATAATCAGTTTTCAGATAAGTATCCTTACTGGTATCGCCCATTTCCTTTACAGCATCTTCCAAAGCCTTTTTCGCAAATTCCTCCTGCATCTCGGCTTCCTGTTTACCAAAAATCTCCTCATCGATCCTTCTTTCAAAGTAATTGGTAAAGCCTTCGTTAAGCCAGAAATCATTCCATGTAGCATTTGTAACTAAGTTACCACTCCAGCTATGTGCCAATTCGTGGCTAATTATACTTACTAAAGACCGATCTCCAGCGATAATTGTTGGGGTAATAAATGTCAGATTAGGATTTTCCATACCTCCAAAAGGAAAACTCGGAGGCAACACAAGCAAATCATACCTTCCCCACCTGTATGGGCCATATAGCTTTTCAGCAGCATTTACCATTTTACCCATATCAGCAAATTCATATACCGCTTTTGCTAAAACCGAAGGTTCAGCATATACACCAGTGCGCTCATCTACTGCTTTAAATTCAATATCACCAACAGCCAATGCCAATAAATATGAAGGAATAGGATGAACTTGTTTAAAATGATAAATACCTGTACTGTTTTTTACTTCAGGGTTCTCGGCACTCATTAAAGCCAGCAAATCGTTGGGAACTGAAACAGTTGCATCGTATGTAAACCTTATACCTGGACTATCCTGACAAGGTATCCAGCTACGTGCGGCAATACTTTCTGACTGCGTAAATAAATATGGGCGTTTTTTGCCTGCTGTTTGATGTGGGTTTAACCACTGCAAAGCACTTGCTTGTGCATTGGTTGTATAATAAATGGTTATCAACTTTGTTTCAGGGGTAATAACCACTTTTAGTGGCCTTCCTAAAAACTCCTTCTCCTCGCCATAGGTAAATGTGGTCTCCTTTTCTTCTGCACCAAGAGTGATTTTTGATATATTAAGCTGACTATCATCAAAAATAATCTCATTTGATTTAGCCTTATTGTTTATTTTCCAAACTGCCTTCCCACTAATCTGCTGACTTTCAAAATCAACCTTTATATCCAGATCCAGATGTTCAACTACAGCTATAGATGGTTTTGAGAAAGAATGCGGGTCTTCAACAAGCTGACTTGCAGCTTGTTCTTTTTGTTTACACGATAATATCATCAGAATTGGAATCAACAAGATTAGATTCTTTATTAGAACAGCTTTTTTAAACATGATAACCAGTTTATTTTTCAAATTACAATAGGTCGTTTGCAAGATTTGCCAGTTCACTACGTTCGCCCTTATCTAATGTAATGTGCGCGTATAGTGGATGGTTCTTTGCATTTTCAATCAGGTAAGACAGGCCATTACTCTCGGCATCAAGATAAGGTGTATCTATCTGATATATGTCGCCGGTAAATATGATCTTGGTATCTTCTCCTGCCCGCGAAATTATTGTTTTTATTTCATGTGGAGTTAAGTTTTGGGCCTCATCAACAATAAAAAAGATTTTAGAAAGCGTTCTTCCTCTAATATAAGCGAGGGGAGTAATTACGATTTTGCCTGTAGTTACAAATTCATCTATCCTTCCCTGCATCTTTAAATCATGATTATACTGCTCTTTAATGAACCTCAGATTATCCCATATTGGTGCCATATAAGGATCTATCTTCGATTTAGCATCTCCCGGTAAAAAACCTATATCCTTATTACTTAATGGAATAATTGGCCTGGTTACATAAATTTGCCTGTAATCTTTACGTTGCTCCAATGCACTGGCAATTGCAAGAAGTGTTTTTCCGGTACCGGCCTTACCCTGAATAGTTACCAGTTTAATTTCAGGATTAAGCAAAGCGTGTACAGCAAAAGATTGCTCATGGTTTCTTGGCGAAATATTAAATATTTTCTTTGACGCTACCGGATACAAGCGTTGCGTAGTAGAGTCGAACCATGCAGTTGCAGTTTTCCGGCTATTTTTTAATATGCAGAAATGATTTGGAGATTGGGGTACAATATCCAGTAACTCAGTGCTAATGCTGCCTTCAGTTTTGAGTTCTGCAAAAAGTTGTTCCGGAACTTTAGAAAGAACCGTTTTACCGGTATAAAGTTCATCTACATTTTTAATCTTTCCAGTTTCATAATCTTCAGCATACAGTTCAAGAGATTTTGCCTTTAAGCGCAGACATATATCCTTTGATACCAGTACCACTTTTTTCTCTGGAAATTCTTGCTTTAAGCTTAAAGCAGCATTAAGAATACGATGATCAAACTTTCCGGCTCCAAAAATTGCCTCAGCATCAGCATGATCTGGCTTATTATCCATAACCACTTTAAATCGCCCACTTTTAGTGCCATTTAAAGGAATCCATTGGTTCATTATTTTATTACCTGAAGCATTATCCATAAGACGAATAAAACTCCTTGCCTCTGCATTACGTGTTTCATTGCCATTTTTCATATTATCAAGCTCTTCTAGAACTTGAATTGGTATGGCAACATCATGCTCCTGGAAATTATTGAAAGCGTTATGATCGTATAAAATAACAGAAGTATCGAGAACAAAGATTTTCTTCTGTAACGAAGGATTTTTAGCAGTTTTACTCATGACACTTAAATTTAGCGATTTTTACGCTTGATACGAAATTGAATAAATAACCAAAAACTATTTAAAATTCTAAATATAGATGTGAAAAACACACCATAACAATAAAGCACCTCAAATTGAGATGCTTTATTGTTGGTATTAATTTGATGTAAAATTTAAGCTTTAGAATAGCAAATAGATTTTAAAACCAAGGTTATTGAAAGCTCCACTAGTGCTCAAATTAAAATTGGTATAGCTATTTTCATAACTACTTTGACCACCGGAATTATTTCCATTTTGTTTATCAACAGTGTAGAATGCGTTAGCTGATAATAAACTGGATTCAATGGCAAATCTTTTAGAAAAAAACCATGTCAAACCACCATTTACACCAACCGAATATTGATCCGTTTTCCTGTCTTCATAATTAGGATCGGCATTATCAGTTTTCGTATAACCATATCCCAGTGAACCGCCAGCAAAGGCGTATAGCTTTTTAACCAATGGATAGTACTGCTGATAATTCAAACCTGCTCCATAACTTTTTGATTTTGAACCAGACAATCCTTGTACATATCGATAATCTTGATTTCCATAACTAACATCAAGACCTAATTTCGTGTTGTCTTTTATAAATAATCCGTAGCTCAAAGTGAAATTATTTGCCTTTGTTTTTTCAATCTCGGTAGCTCCAGTTTCACTTCTGACCTCAGATTTACTTGTTTGTGAATTAATACCAAAACCTAAAGCATTGGTACCTTTTGTTTGGGCATACCCGCATAGGGAAGCCAATACTGCCACTGCAGTTAATAGTTTCTTTTTCATTTGTGTGTGTGTTTAAGAACTAAACTTAGCGATATACATTGTCATTATGAAATATTTATTTTCATAATTTGTAACATCATTAAGATGAATGTCAATTATATCTAATGGAA
>NZ_JABMKW010000019.1 GCF_013204795.1 Pedobacter panaciterrae | reverse complement strand
GCTCCTGCACTGGCAGCTATCGTTACCAATAACGAGACCATCAGTTCAGGCCAGACCGCTACGCTTCAGGCCACAGCCGATGCGGGCAATACCATTAAATGGTATGCAGCAGCAAGTGGCGGAGCATCATTGGCTACCGGACCAAGCTTTACCACTCCTGCTTTAGCAGCTACCACTACTTATTATGTAGAGACTGAAAGTGCATCAGGTTGTGTGAGCTCATCAAGAGTGGCAGTGAAAGTAACGGTAACCAGCGGACCTGTAAATCCGAACTGTAATGCAGCAACAGCACAACAAAGCGGTATAGATGGTCTTTGTTTATTATGCGGAGTAGACAATCCTGGTGCATCGACTGATGCGAATGCTACCAATTTCACCAGCATCCATTTGGCGGTAGGTGTAGGGGCAACGGGTTATCAGCGTCTGATTTTTGCAAGTGCAGGATCAGCTACCGACAGTATCCGTTTAGATCTTGAGACCCCAACAGGTCTTGCAGATGTAAGTGTACTTGGAGGTGCTACTGTTACTGTGTTGAACGGTACAAGCGTGGTGAACAGCTATCCGCTGAATTCGAGTCTTTTAAAACTTAAACTATTAAGCGGCAACAGGTTTAAAGCTACTGTACCGGCTGGGGGTATCTACGACAGAGTAGAGATCCGTTTCGGTGCATTGGTTTCTGCTTTAGACA
>NZ_JABMKW010000018.1 GCF_013204795.1 Pedobacter panaciterrae | reverse complement strand
ACATAAATATGGTAATAATCAAAAGAAACGGACAAGGTTATATCTTAAATAAGGATAGCGACAACAAAGAGATCTACAGATCCTAACTCCATAGCCATTTAAAATAGTAAGGTTCTATTTTCCCTTTCCGTATTTCTGGTTTAACAAAGCCATATCCTTCCCAACTTTTAAATCAAGAACTTTCGCATAATGCTGTGTAGTCTTAATGCTCTTATGCCCCAGCATTTTAGATACTGTTTCAATTGGCACATTATTGTTTAGGGTTACAGTTGTAGCAAAAGTATGGCGAGCCATATGAAAAGTCAGAGATTTCGTAATCCCACAGACATCGGCTATTTCTTTCAGATAGCTGTTCATTCTTTGATTGCTTAACACAGGAAACATAAGCCCTTTATTGACACATTCCGGGTGATCACTATAACGATCGACTAAATCAATAGCGCCGCTCATAAGTGGGATATGGGTTGCCGCCCCTGTTTTCTCCCGATCCGTAAAAATCCAGAGATTACCATCCACACCTTTTTTAAGATCTGTACGGCGAAGCTTTTTCACATCTATATAGGCAAGTCCTGTATAGCAGCTGAAAACAAATATATCACGAACCTGAGCAAGCCTTTGTATAGTGAAACGTTTTTGCGTAACAACATCCAGCTCCTCCTGAGTTAGATATTCTCTTTCTTTAGCCTGAGCTGTATTTTTATAAAAAACAAAAGGGTCTTCTTTAATCCACCGGAAAGCCAGACAAAGGTTTGTGATTTTTTGAAAATGCACCATATACTTAGCAGCAGTTGTCGGACAACAGCCCTTTTCTGACCGGAGATAAAACTCATATCCAATCACAAAAGCATAATCGACGATACACACGTCAACATCAGGCTTCTTATAGCATTTCAGCAAATAAGAACTCATATGTGAAAAAGACGTTTTATATCCTTTAAGGGTATTCGACTTAAAACCCTTACCGATTAAGGCTTCAATTTTTGCATTGTGATCAGCAAAAACTTCCATCAAATAACGCGGCTTATCGGCAACTCCCAAATACCTATTCTTAATCACCTGAGCAGTTACTTTCACCCCCTCTCTTATTAACCGTGTGTGAATTTCTTCAATACGTGTTTCCAAGCTTTCCAGGTGACGGTTAAGCAGCCGGGTATCTTCTCTATCACCTTTACATCTATTGGCTCTAGAGGACCACTTTTTAGGATCACAATCGCGACCAGCAGACAACTCTTTAGGAATCCCTTCTACTGTAATTCGCATGTAAATAGGTTTAGGCCTCCCAGGCACATAATTTTTCGGCTTTTTGAGATAAAAAAGCAAAGAATAATTTGCATTCATAATCTACTCATTTTTAATGTGAACAAAATTAGAATTACAGCCCTCTCTAAACAAGATGTACATTTTCCGAACATGTTGTTAATCAGAAACTTACCCCATGTCCAGTGAGTCAGCATTTTCAAAGTAGTGACTCACCGAATTACTCACTTTGAAAACAGTAAAAGTTGAATAATTTGGCACCTCACCAAAACAAAAAAGCCTCCAAATCATCGATTTGCAGGCTTTTGTACGTTTTGTTACTCATTTCAGTGGTCCCGACGAGAATCGAACTCATATCTAAAGTTTAGGAAACTTCTATTCTATCCGTTGAACTACGGGACCAATAATAAATGCTATTAAAGAATAAATAGTAATAGCAGGCGCAAATATAATAATAAAACAATGCCTTTAAATAGTACTTCCAACAAATTTAACTTTCATAAAAATGCCAGCAGGAACCACCCCGCTGGCAAACCAAACTAATTTACAAGCATTTATTGCACCTAAGCTTGTTTCTTTAAAGGCCGTAGGCACTGATTTCACCCAGCACCATATTACTATCTGATCCTTGAGTACCAACAAATTTAAAATATCTTGCTTTTGGACTATTAGGAAGCACATAACGTTGCTCACCGTTCAAGTTATGATCGAAATCAAAACTTCCCTGGCTTACCCAGGTTACATTATCTGTGCTGGTTAAAAACTCAAACTTATCCGGTCCACGTTTATCTCCACCAGGTGAATCAAAATCTGTTCTCCAAACTCCAAATTGAGTAAGTATTCTAGGTGCACCCATATCAATTACTATCCAATGTGGATAATTTGAACAACCAGCACAGGTATGCCAACGAGTATGCTCGGTCCCGTCAATAAAATTAACTGCTGCATTATCCCCGCCGGGATGTTGAGACGAAAACGCAACAACATGCCAGTCTCCTTTATCAATAGAGAACAAACCACCATCTGAATAAGACGTATAGAACTTATCAACACTCAATGAGTCTGGCCTAAATATCGTTCTAAACTGGTAATTTGTATTTGCCAGCATGTCGGTTATTTCTGTAGTTTTTACTTCAGTAGTTTTAACTAGTACCGGGAATATTTGAGTTTTGGCAGTTCCCGAAACATCCGTGTATTTAATCTCTGAGGCATAAGCTCCGTTGGCAACATCAGCGCCACCCCAGTTTATGGTTAACTTTCCCGCCGCATTGATCAATGTAGAGTTTACGGGCCTGGTTAATAATTGCGATTGATACCTTTCTCCATAAGATCCACCATTTACTTCTACCGGAACAGAGATATTTCCCTGCGCATCAAAGGTCCGGATAACGAATGTGTAGTTTTTCTCTTGCAAATTGTCTACCATTACTTTTACCGTATCCCCGGTAATCGCAGCAACATCAACAACTACAGAATCGGCAAAACTATTCCAATAAACTTTGGCTTTAACAACAGTCTTATCAACACCCTTTGGCCATACAATTTGGACCCTGTTTCGCCCAGACTGTGCAATTGCTATTGCTTTTCCGGGGTAGACCAAACCAGAAGGGACAACGTATTCTTTATATGTTGCATCAATCTTTCTACAGGCAGAAACCAGACAGATTGCGGCAAATAATATTAAACTGAAATGATATGTCTTTTTCATAATACTATGTTTTTTGTTTAGATAAGCCATCTATGGTACTATTTGTCCAAAGAATTTAAGCTCCATGATTACTACCTGCCCCGGACTACTATAGGTCTCTAAAGATTTCAAACGAAGGTACCGTACGGCAGCGGGTTGCGTGGCGAAATAGAAATCAGCCCCCAGGTTACACGCATAATTAATATCTTCATTTGTTTTTTGACCTAACGGCAAGTTTGATGGTTTAAGTGTGGTAAATTCACCAAGCAAAGTCCAGCTTGTCCAGCTGCCATCCGGATTTGGGGAATTTGAGCCATACAGTTCAAAATTTTTCAAACCAGATCCGGTATAACAATGGTCATTTTGTTCCATGTATTGTTTAAATCTACTCAGCAAAACTTTTTTCCCTAAGTCAATCGTGATCCATTGCGGTAGAGATGAAGCGTTTGATGAAGCATAAAGTCTTCTATCGGCTAAGCCATTCCATAAATTCTCAATATTATAACCGGCATTAGCAAGAGCAACCTGATCAGTAGGTAATACCAATTTTTTATACGTATCGCTTGGTATTTCGATTTCAGGTTTAGGGGTTAATGTCTTAATTATCGTATCAGATTTATTATTCCAGCGGTCCCGGATGTACATTGCAAATTTTTGTGCTTTAGCATCAAAACCGCGGGCGGCAAAATCTCCGGCGGTGGCTGCTGTATAAAAGGTCCTCACCGTAACCCAGTTATTGTTTCCTGTGGTATCTTTCAATACTACTATTGCCAAATCCGCTTTAAAAGGATTTAATATAGCTACGTTAACCCCACCAAAGGTTTCTTTAAAAACTGCTGATTCAAATACAGATTTAACAGGGGGTGTTTTTGGTTGTAATTCAACCAAAATCGGTTCAGATTCTTTTTCGTTGGCAGCAACACTGTATACCTTCACTGTGTGAATCAATTCATCTCCAAAACCTACCAAACGAAGGGTATCTGTATATCTCGATGATTTCGCCTCTCTAAACACACCTTTTTGTATTTCATACACAGCCTTAACATAAGCCAGGTTTAAATCTGCAGGAAGCTTGTAGGTTAATATGCCGCCCCCTGGGGTTGCCTCTACTTTTATATTGCTAACTTGCATCGGAGCAGGTGTATTTCCATCTACAAAATCCATCCGCCCTTCTTTTGAACAACCGTACCATAAAAGAGCGGTGAACAATGCTCCGATAAAATATATTTTTTTCATTTTCTCTCTTAATTAAATGATTAGTCCTTAAACGATATGATCTACCAACCTAAGTTTTGAGCCAAATTTCTATTGTTAACAATATAGTTTTCGTCAATAGGCCAGAAATAGTCCTTTGATCCAAACGACTGGTTATAAACCACTGTAGTTCTATAGTAGGAAATAGGTTCTGTTTGTGAAAGATCCCAACCAAGAATTTGCTTATTCAATTCGGTGGCAGATTCTTTCCATCTTCGAAGATCCCATAGGCGCTGCGACTCAAAAGATAGTTCAATTAACCTTTCCTGATGAATAATAGCGCGCATACCGTCCTTATTCTGGTATTTTACTGGATTGGTCGAGAAGTTAGTCCATGATGCAGCAACCGTAGGCAAACCAGCCCGGGCTCTCACTAAATCAATATATTTGTTTACTTCTGTACCCGGCCCTTCAGATTCGTTTAAGGCTTCGGCATACAACAAATACAGGTCAGACAAACGCATAATTGGGTAAGGATAGTTAACAACCGAATAATCATCTTGTGAATTGATGACGTTTTGAAAATGGATCAGCTTTTTAAGGTTATATCCGGTCACAGTATTGAATCCATATTTACCTTTACCGTTACGCTGTTTAAATTTACCTTCTAAATAAAATAGCCCCATAAAATCTTTGTCGTCATAACGTCCGTGCCCGTAATAGACAGCTCCATCAAATCCTAAGTCGGCATAAAAACGTGGCTCCCTGTTAAAATGTAAGCCTACCGTAGTATAGCCCTTATGTACATATAGCCTATCTGCATCTCCCGAAACCCGTAAATTATAGCGGCCTGTGTAATCATAAGTTTTGTCTTCGTTAATCGGAACACCATTGGAGGAATAGAACATTTCTGCAATTTTTAAAGGTGGCGACAGCTCACCTCTGGTGATCACACCATCAAGATATCTGGGATCCCACCAGCTAGATATTAACCTTTGTAAATTATAGGTGTCCGATTGTGTATTTGCCCAAATGACCTCGCTATTCCATTTTTCTGTAACAGCACCATTAATACTTAATTGGGTTTTGATGGTATCGCTAACGATAAATTGCTGAAAGGATGGATTATAAATATACAATTTCATCCCTGCTGATGCACACACATCTATTGCTCTTTTACAGGCAACAACCGCAGTATCCCATTTAGCTTTAGAATACGTAGTATTAAATAATTGCGTTCCATTCGAGTTTTTTAAAGCCGACTGGTCTGTATTTCCGTTAAATAACGGGCTAGCTGCAGTAACCAATACTTTTGCCCTTAAAGACAATGCAATTGGCAAGGTAATACGCCCTGCTTCTGTTGCCGGACTGATTATGGTTAATGGAAGACCAGGCGCTGCCTCGTTAAGCAAGGTTGCAATGTAATTGAAGCAGGAATCCACGGGATCGCGGAAAACTTTTACCTCATTAACATCCGCAGAGATGGGTAAATTATTTTTAATTAAGGGAATTGGCCCATACATTCTAACTAAACAGAAGTGATAGTATGCCTTAAGAAATTTCACCTCTGAAATCCAGCTAATCTTCTCTTCTGGTTCCATGTCTGGCACCTTTCCAATGTTTTCAAGAAAGATGTTGCAATCTCTTATTCCCTGATACATTTGCTGCCACCTGTCGCCCAATGGACCTACTTTACTTTGAAATCCTTTGGCCATGTCTAAATAAGCACCTCTTTCGGGTATTTCCCAGAGCTCATCGCCGCCAACCATTGCCGGATCATCTCCCAACTGGCCATTTTTCGGCATAAAGGAGTAGCAAGTGTATAAAAACTTCTTCGCCTGTGTACGTAAGGTAAATGCATTATCAATGGTAGCTACGTTATCAGGCACAACATCCAGAAATTTTTTGCAGGAACTAAGCCCGGCTAAAAAGACCAGAAAACTGGCTCCGAGTATAATATATTTTCTCATAATTTGTATGATTTACTTCAGTGAAATATTTAGACCTACGTTAAATACACGTTGTATAGGATAACCTAAACCATCGCCACCCATTTCTACATCCCATAAATTGAACTTGCTGATATTAAACAAGTTGGTTGCATTCAAATAAAGTCTAAAACTTGATGTATGTAATCTTTTTTGGATACTGTTAGGTATCTTATAGCCAATTTCAACTTGTTTAAGTCGTAGAAATGCGCCATCACGCATAAACCAGGTACTTCTTTGATTGTTGTTGTCATTAATTGTGGGACTTAATCTCGGCCAAAGCGCATGTATATCACGTGAATCTTCAGACCAGTGACTATCAGCATAAGCTTTTAAGAGTTGGGTCTCATTATTGAAAGGAGATGTGGCACGCGAGTCAATCCAGAATGACTCATTTGATAATCCCTGAAAGAAGGCAGAAAAATCAAAACTTTTATACCCCGAAGAAAAACCAAAGCCATAAACTACTTCCGGTAATCTAGGGTTGCCAATAGGTACCATATCCGCGCCTGTAATCTGACCATCGCCATTTACATCCGTATATTTAATGTCTCCACCGCCGTAAGGTCCGAAATTTTGTTTTGGAGAGTTTGCTGCTTCTACATCATCAACAAACAGACGTTCTGCAATCAATCCATAATCCTGGAAAATAGGGTGGCCAATGCGGCTACGGTATTTTTCATTATAAACTGGTTCTTCATAAACGGTAAATTTACTTCTTGCATAGGTAAAATTTCCGGTTGCTGCAATCCAAAAATCCTGCCCTACGTGTTGATTATATTCAAAGGAAATATCCGTTCCTTTTCCTGAAGCTTCACCAACATTGGCTCTTATATCAGCCGTTAAGCCCATGGTAACAGGAATTGCCGCTCGGCTCATTAGTATATTTTTACGCTTTTCTGAATAAACCTCGGCAGTGATTTTTAATTTGTCAAAAAGTCCTATTTCCAACGCTAAATTGGATTTAGTTGATTTCTCCCAGGTAATATCTTCATTGGCATATCTGGAAATATTTACTCCATTTAAATAACTACCGGCACCAAGTCCATTCCCAAAAGTGGCCCCTCTAATGCTTGCATTCATGTCTACATTAGAAAGGTAAAAGAACCGATCTGAAGGTGAGCCAATCGCATCATTTCCAATTAACCCATAGGTTGCTCTTAATCTTAAATTATTTACGATGGGTTTAATTTTCCCGAAAAACTTCTCATTAGAAAGCGTCCAAGCAACACCTACAGACGGGAAATAACCGTAACGCTGTTTAGCAGCAAATCTTTCTGATCCGTTATAACCAAAGTTATACTCCAGATAATAACGACTATCATAATTGTACGTTGCCCTGCCCGAAACACCCATATTTCTGGAAGGAAGAGATTGTTGAAGGTCACTACCATTTGCACTTAAATTGTTCTGCAACATAGCAACAATCAGGGCACTAAACCCATGCTTTGCGAAACTACGACTGTAATTTATCTGCCCTTGTCCGTAAAATACAGAATTCAGAACTCTATTTCCTGGAGCATAATTTAAATATTCTGTCCCAGTATCTTCATTCATAGCGTCTATTGCATATGTATTATCTACAGGATCATAACCTATAAGCTTATAGAAATAAGGATTATAAGCCCTGGTTACATCGAAAAATGTGGTGCGGTTAGTATTCATCATCACCTGTGCATTAAGCCCTTGAGTTAAAAAAGAAAGATCTTGCTTAAGTTCTAATTGTGCCAGCATCAATGATCTTGAAGAATCCTTGTAGCCCCTAACCAAGTCTGCGTATGGATTTGTATATCCACCACCGCCTATGTCAGAGTTACCAAACATGATGTGTTTTACAAATTGGTGCTGCTCATCGACAGGATAATATTGGGGGAAGAGTACCGGGTTGGAACGCATTACCTTTTGGTACATTTCGGCACCACCATCTATAGGGCCCGTATATTCGTCAAAATTACCACTTAAACGAACCACCATTTCAGTTGTTTTGGTCAGGTTTATATTTACGTTAGATCGAAGCGAATAACTTGTTAAATCTATATTGTTATTGAAATTATTCCGTTGATCTACTTTTAATAATCCATTATCCTTACTTAAGGATCCGGAAACAAAATACCTTGCAACTTCGCCACCTCCGCTCACATTTAGATTAGCGCGTTGATTGGTGGTATAGTCTTTAAAAACCAAAGCCCTCCAATCATTTGCCGGATAAATATTCGGGTTTAAGCCTACTCCGGTATTAGCAATTTTTTCGTCGCTATACAATACTTGTCCTAAAGGATTGCGCGTTAATACGGCTTCGTTAGCCTGCTTCATGTAGGTAACAGGGTCTGCAAGTTCAATATCCTTTACCGAGGCTGAGAGCGAATTTTCTAATCGAAATGAAATTTGTGCCTTACCAACTGCCCCCTGCTTTGTGGTAATCAAAATTACCCCATTTGCTCCACGGGCACCATATAATGCCGTTGAAGTTGCATCTTTCATCACAGAAAAACTGGCAATATCATCGGTCTGTAAACGGGCGAGTTCAGTTGTACCAACCTCCATGTTATCAATTAATATCAGGGGATCATTTTTATACCCAAACGTAGTAACACCGCGTATAAAGAAATTTGCATTGTCTTTACCTGGTTCAGCACCACGCTGAAATGCAATCATACCTGGAATACGACCCGCCAGAGCCGTTGTTAAATTGCTTGATGGAATTTTAAGGTCTGATACCTTAACAGACACAACTGAGCCTACTAAATCGTTTTTCTTCTGAGTGCCAAAAGCAACTACTGCAACTTCTTCAAGCGCATTTTTATCATCGGGTAATAGTTTAACATTGACTGTATTTTTATCACCAATTGTAATTTTCTGTGTAGCGTATCCAACAAAAGAAAAAATCAGCACTTCCAAATCACTGTTTACCTGTATGCTGTACTTACCGTCGGGGCTGGTCATTGCGGCACGTTTAGGTTTAGAACCCTCAACGGTGATTGTAACATTCGGAATTCCCACTCCTGTTTCGTCTAAAACAGTTCCCGTGACGATGCGCGGGGCGGCAATTTCATTTAAAGTCTCTATTTCTCTCAATTTCAGTGCAAAAACAAAATTGCACACCATTGAGAGAGCTATGAGAACAAGCGTTTTTTTCATACCTTTACTCTGTTTAAATGTAAATATTCGCAGCTAACGGATCTCTAGGTTGCTTCCGTGGTTCCGTGCTGCACTAAAAGAATTGTGACATTTGACTGTTGGCTATTCAATACTTCTTTAGGCCAATAAAGAAGTATGGATAGTTGACATAAATGGATGTATAAGTTCTATTTCATAAGTACCTGCCTCTCTGTAAATAAAACAGAAAACGATACTGCATTTTAATAAGAATGAGAGGACGCATACTGTTTGGTTTGTATTTGGTTAATACAATAATAGTTTTTGCAAGCATCATCCGCAACCTGTTCTGTCTGATGCAGATACACCTACGCTAGCATCCATCTATCTGTTTCACAATGAATTCCTTGCCGTAACTTTAAAAGGAATTGCCAAATGCCCCTTTAAATTATCAAGAACCATGTTTGCTGCGGCTTCACCCATCATTGCAAAATTGGTCGATATGGTTGTAATTCCTGAGAGGATTAGCTTCTTTATCGGTGTCTCGTTATAAGATATGACCCCTATCTCAGAACCAATTTTGAGTTCATTATTCACTATTTTTTCTACAAGTTCAACCAAATGGTCTTCCCTCAAATTAATATATGCCGTTCCCGGTACAAATGTCTCACTTTTCAAATCTGATAATACCTCATAGTTAAAAGCATACTTCAGGCAAAAATCAGTAAAGCCGGTTAAGATCTTTGTGGAATAGTAACTTTTAGAAGGAAAAATAATTTTAATAGTATGATAGTTACTCAATCTTACTTTAAGTTCTTCAAGTGCATAAGATATATCATTTTCGAAATCCTCGTATACCGTACAGAAATCACCCGATATTTCCGGGATAAGCTTGTCAACCAATACCAGTTTCTCTTTTGGCAAGCTGTTTATCAATGCGTAAGCTTTGTCATGTTCATTAAAGAAATGCGGAATAATCACAACCTTGTTATAACGATCTGGCTTATTTTCAAGAATTTTTCTGAACTGACTAAAATTGTTATTGTAAACATAAAAATCTATGGATACATCATGTCCTAGTTTAGCAGTAAAGGCATCATATATGATTTTCTTATGGTCGCTTAGTTTATTAAAGAGGAGCAAAATTTTGAAAGGTTGCTCAAATTCAGCATTCGATACAAAATAGCCTTTCCCTGGCACGGAATCTACAACTCCAAACTTCTTTAAGCCCAAATAAGCCCGTTCAATTGTATTTCTTCCAACCTCAAGGCTTTCACTTAAATAGTTAATGGAGGGCAGTACATCATTAACATCTATCTCGCTGGTTTTAATAGCATTCAGTATAGAATCGAAAATCTGAAGATACTTCGGCGTTTTTGAGTATTCATTTATTTCAATTATTTTGAGATAATTTTTCATAATAAGAATAGTTTATCAGTTCCACCCCGCAATCCCATAATTGATTATCTTTAATATTTGGTTAGCAAATGCCCTAATCTTCAAAATTATTGGTTAAGGGTGCGGAAGAAATAGAGAATCTGATAAATCAAATGTACTTTTTGGCAGTCAACATCCTTCTCCCGGTCAGCCTTTTTATCAAAAAGGACAAAGAAAAGTGCATTTTGTAAAAATTTAGTAGCCTAAACCTAGCTTCTATTCTAGTTAGTCCATGTTGAGTCCATGGTAAGTCCATGTCCAGTCCATGTTTTGCCAATAAAAACTTGGATATACCACTCATTATCAGTAAATTCTAATTTTATTTTTCCGTAACCGAACTATTCTGCGCGTTTAATTTTAAACCACCAAACGATGGGAAGACTTGACGGTAAATACACTAGGGGGCTAGTTGGCGACTCTGTTTTTAAAAAAGTCGGCAAAACACAAATAGTTCAGGGCAAATCCAAGAAAAAGATAAGATAAACTGTTGCGACTAAAAAAGCGGCAGGTATTTTTGGCAAAGCCAGTAACCTGGCATCTGACATCAGAGTGCTCCTTTCGCAAACTATTGGCGAACATGATAGTATGGCCATCTCGCGATTTACCGGAGAAAATGCTCTGATACTGAATTCAGCTTTGATCCGTGAATCACAAACATTTGATTTTTCAAATGCTGTATTTGATAAGCTTAATGGTTTTGAGTTTAATATAGATTCTCCGGTAAGAAGGCTTTTGTTTGCCCAACCCACGGTTACAACAACCGGTGAGGCCATTAAAATAGCCTTGCCTGAAATGCACATCCCAAAAGACCTTAAGTTCCCCACCGAGGGGAACAATTGCATTTTAGCTTTTCAGGTGGCATTATTTGATATGGAAAATTATAGATGCCGGAAATAGGAAACACAATCTATTGAAATAAGATATGAATACAAACCGCTTACTGTACCCGCTACAGAATTCAGTTTTGATACCCAAGCCGGATGCCTTTGTGTAATAACGGTTACGCTTCGTTATTACACAAAGACCTTTGCCGGGAACTTAGGAATTAATAGTAAATCCTTTAATCCAGCGGCTATATTAAAAGCCTTTATAATTCCAGGAACAGTAAATCCGGATGCAACTGACGGCTGGAGAGAAATGTCATTCAATGTAAAATAATAGTGTGATTCGATTATCGAATCACACTACCATTGCTATGATTTTGTACTGGCGATACAAAAGCCAGTTTGCCATCCGAATCTTCAGACATTAAGATCATTCCCTGAGATAGAATACCCTTAATTTCACGAGGGGCAAGGTTTACAACCAAACTAACCTGTTTCCCAATTATTTCTTCTGGTTTATAATATTCGGCGATGCCAGAAACAACCGTTCTTTGATCTATACCTGTATCAAGCGTTAGCTTTAATAGCTTTTTGGTCTTTTCAACCTTTTCTGCTGCTACAATTGTAGCTACCCTGATATCAATTGCTGTAAACTGTTCAAATTGGATGTTTTCCTTAGCAGGCTCAACTGTTGCTGTTGCAGCAACATTATCAGCTTTGCTCTTGTTAAGTTTATCTATTTGAGCTTGTACAGTTTCGTCTTCGATTTTATCAAATAGTAACACAGGCTCATTAAGCTGATGTCCGCGTTTCAACAAGCCCATTTTACCGGCATCTTCCCATAAATGACCGCCGTAGTTCAACATTTTCTGCAATTTATCGGCAGTAAATGGTAAAAACGGTTCAATCAAAATTTCTATAGTAGCAGCAATTTGCAAACTGATATTTAAGATGGTACGAACACGATCTTCATCTGTTTTAATTACCTTCCAGGGCTCCGTTTCTGCCAGGTATTTATTACCTAAGCGAGCAACATTCATTACCTCCGATAAAGCCTCTCTGAAGCGATAATTTTCAATCGAAGCGCTGATTTTTGCAGGGTACGCAGCCAAATCATCAATCACTTGCTGATCTTCCGGAGTTTTAGTCATGCACATTGGAACTTTCCCTCCAAAATACTTATGGGTTAAAACTACCACCCTATTAATGAAGTTACCTAAAATGGCAACCAGTTCATTGTTATTTCTTGCCTGAAAATCTTTCCAGGTAAAGTCGTTATCTTTTGTTTCAGGTGCTGTAGCAGTTAAAACGTAACGCAAAACATCCTGCTTATCTTTAAATTCAACCAAATATTCATCAAGCCAAACTGCCCAATTTTTAGAGGTCGATATTTTTTGACCTTCCAGATTCAGGAACTCATTTGCAGGTACATTATCCGCCAATATATAATCGCCGTGGGCCATTAACATTGCGGGGAAAATAACACAATGGAATACGATATTATCTTTACCTATAAAGTGAACAAGCTTGGTTTCATCATCTTTCCAGTATTGTTCCCAGTTGCCATTTTCTACCTCGTTTTGGTTAATGTAATATTCTTCAGCTTTAGGGTTCCAGATACCCAAACGAGCATATTCAAATAGCTCTTTTGTTGCCGAAATATAGCCAATAGGCGCATCAAACCATACGTACAAAACTTTACCTTCTGCACCTTTAACCGGAACTTTAATACCCCAATCCAAATCTCTGGTCATCGCACGAGGCTGTAGGCCCGCATTAAGCCAGCTTTGGCATTGTCCGTATACATTTGGTCTCCACTCTTTGTGGCTTTCAATGTAGATTCTTAATTGATCCTCGTATTTATCAAGCGGCAAAAACCAGTTCTTTGTTTCTTTGCGTACTGGTTTCTCTCCAGATAAAGTAGATTTAGGATTGATAAGATCCGTTGCATTTAAAGTACTTCCGCAATTTTCACACTGATCGCCGTAGGCATTTTCATTTCCACATTTAGGACAAGTACCAGTAATGTACCTGTCGGCCAAAAAAGTCTGTGCCTTTTCATCGTAGTACTGTTCAGTTACTTCTTCCGTAAAAACGCCTTTATTATATAGTGTTTCAAAGAAATCTGAAGCAGTTTGATGATGCATTAAAGAAGATGTACGGTGATAAATGTCGAAAGAAACACCAAGTTCTTTAAAGGAATCGCCAATAATTTTGTGGTATTTATCTACTATAGCCTGAGGGGTAGTTCCTTCTTTTTTTGCCTTTAAGGTAATCGGAACTCCATTTTCGTCAGATCCGCAAATAAACTTTACATCTCTTTTATTCGAGCGCAAATACCTTACATAGGTATCTGCAGGTAGGTAAACGCCGGCAAGATGTCCAATATGTACAGGTCCGTTTGTATAGGGCAGCGCAGCCGTAACGGTATATCTCTTTATTTTACTGTTATCCAAAACTATTTTTATTATTTTGTCAAAGATAAGTGTTTTATTAATGATTAAACAGCCAGCATATTTAAAAAAAGGCGACAAAATTGCGATTGTCTGCCCAGCAAGCAAACTTCCAAGAGGTATAGACTCAGCGGTACAACTCTTCGAATCCTGGGGCTTGGAAGTAATTATCGGGAAGACCGTTCATGCTGAGCACCACCAGTTTGCTGGTGATGATGTTCTGCGTACAGAGGATATTCAAATTTTTTTAGATGACCCCACTGTGAAAGCAATCATTGCTGGACGAGGGGGGTATGGTTGTATTCGAATTGTAGATGATCTTGACTTTAGCACATTTGTTGAGTATCCCAAATGGCTTGTCGGCTTCAGCGACATCACAGTATTGCTTTGTCACATCTACGCTCAATATGGCATTCAAAGTATCCATGGACAGATGCCTTATACGTTTAACGAGGCCACACCCGAGTCTTTAGCTTCTTTGAAGGCTGCGCTATTTGGTGAGGAAATAATGTATGATTACCATCCATCACCATTGAATCGCGAGGGATATATGCAAGGGATTTTGATAGGTGGTAACCTTACTTTATTGGTGATGACGATTGGTTCAGCTTCTGAAGTCGACTATGAGGATAAGATCTTATTTATTGAAGATATAGGGGAACGTCCGGCAGCAATAGATCGCATGATGCACATGCTGAAGCGGGCAGGAAAACTGAATAAACTAAAAGGATTAATTGTTGGGGCTTTTAATGAGTTGCCTGAAGAGAAAATTCCTTTTGGACAATCGCCTGAAGAAATAATATGGGAAGTAGTGAAGGAATATGAGTATCCGGTATGGTTTAATTTCCCTATTGGGCATATGGATGATAACCGGGCAGTGGTAGTAGGTAAAAAAGGGTTGTTCATTAATTGAACAACCCTTATGTTAAAACTTTAACTTCTATTTCGTAATGTTAATTGTTACTTTTTGACTGCTAGCATCATTTTTAGAGCCAATTGTCAGCGCATTTCCGTCTGCGGTTGCAGCACTAACTAAAGTTAATGTAGCAGTAGCAGTGGTTGCTGGAGCTACAATAACTCCTACTGGAACAGCAACAGTTGCTACAGAAGTCAGTGCATCCCTGGCAATTGTAACCGTTTGATTAGGCAAATTTAATGCCCCTTCAACTTTGTAGGTAACTTTAACTGTTTGCTGAATTGATGTTCTTAAGGTAAATGTGAATGTTCCTGATGCACCTTCCTTGATAGTCTTTGTTGCTGTACTAGTTAGTGCTACATAAGCAGGAAGGCTATTACTGAAATCATAGTTATCTCCAGGACCTTTCTTTTCACATGACTGCAGGAAAAATACTGCAGTCAGAGAGAGTAATATTATAAGCTTTTTCATATTTCTATTATAAATCAAACCACATTTTTTCGTTATACCTTACAGTTGTTTTCGGCGCATTAGGGTTATTAGATATCTCATTCGTAATTGGATATTCAAACCTTCTAAAGATTGGACCGGCAGGTGCACCTATAGGTAGTGTAAGCACAGGAACTTCACTTCCGTCCGTTCCAGATCTTCTCCATTGCGTAAAGGCATCTAGACCTCGATCCATTTTATCAACCCATTGTTGTTCATGAATTGTCAACACCGCATTAGCTTGTCCGCTAAACGCTGGAAAAGATGTTGAGAATACACCCGCCTCGGTAGCGCTCACACCAAAGAATTTACATGATTCTGCGAGCCCTTGTTTAAATAACGTATTCGCCTTACCCAAATCTACTGGAACTCCCAATCCTCTTGCATACACTTCGGCTTCTGCAAATAACTGCTCTTGATAAGTATACATCACTTCTGGTGCAGCAGGAGAGTGCAAAGAAGCAGCAATCCTCGGATTAATAGCATCAACTGCGTCTGCTCCAGGTACAACACCAATATACGTTGCTTGCCCTGCAGGCTTATCAAAAAACTTCGGAAGACGAGGATCAACAGATGGAGCAGCATTCATAATATCAACAACTGGCTTGCTGGCAAAGAAGAAGTTCTTTCCACCATTGTATTGAAGGCTAATTGCATATTTCGGGTTTCTCTTATTAGGAACGTCCTGGTATGGTATGGCAACATTATCTGTTACACCATTTACCATCGCTTGTGCAGCGTCATTTACCAATGTTCCAATAGCCGCAGCTTTAGAAGGATCTTTATCCACCATTGTTAATAAGGTACGCAGCTTCAAAGATTTAGCTAGTTTCTTCCATTTAGCGATATCTCCTTTGTAAAGCAGATCATACCCATCATTATTAGCTCCAATTTTTAATGGGCTTGCCTCATCAAACTGTGCTAATGCCTGATCAAGAAGTGCCAGTGTTCCTTCCAACACTGTTTTCTGATCGTCAAACTTAGGATATAGAATCTCTGCCTTCCAGGCTTCTGTAAATGGAACATCTCCAAACGTAGTAGTGATGTCATAAACCATCATCGCCAACAATACTTTACTTTGTGCTGCCGCATTATTATTTGCAGGAGATGCAGCTTCTGAAAGCTTTATCGCTTGCTGAAGGTTTGCGCCACCCCTAACGTACAGAGATACCCAGGTGTTATTGAAAAAGTTTGCAGAAAAAGTATAAATATCAGGACTAGGGTCACCACCAGACCAACCTGTTGGGTTGTTTCCACCAGCATTTAAAGACTGACCCGCTAATCCTATTGGAATGTACAAATCACCACTTGACCTTAAATTCATATAAGCTACCGTTGCGTAAGAGAATAGCAATTTCGGGTCAACCTGTTCAGCAGTATTTGGACTTGTATTTATATCCAGATATTTCTTGCATGAAGATAGCGTCAGTAACATAGTTAAGACACTAAACGTATATATAATTTTTTTCATTTTCATTAAATCTTAATTCTGATATTGAAACCAATGGTTCTTGTTGATGGTATTGAGTTAAACTCAACCCCTTCAGCAACACTCTCTGTTCCGAAGAAGTTAGCCTCGGGATCAATGTGTGGAACGTTATCATGGATAATCCATAAATTTCTGCCTTCTACACCAATCTCAGCTCCTTTAATAAATTTAACACTTGTTTGGAAAACCTTAGCTGGAATTTGGTATGATAACCTTACCTCTCTAAGTTTCACATAAGAAGCATCAAAAATATTTGCTTCAGTATTTGTAGTGGTGTATTGTGCCCAGTAATCTTGCATACTTGTTACCGGTGTTGTATTCGGAACAAAAGTACTTCCAGAAGCAACAACTCCTTTATCAATAAATACTCTTCCTCTGTTTAGCAATGTTTCTTTAGCTAAACCACTTGTTCTTAGTGAAGAAACAGAGTTAGAATAGATCACACCGCCTTTTCTAATGTCTACCAAGAAGCTCAATGAAGCTCCTTTGTAAGAGAAAGTATTGTTAATTCCACCTAACCAATCAGGACTCATATTACCTAGTCTTTTGTCGCTCACTGTTTTCCTCAATCCTGTTGCTTCATCAATAACCAGGTTTCCTGCATCATCTCTTAACCAAGCAACGCCATAAATACCAAATGATTTGCCAGACTCTGCCTTGATTGAAAGTCCGCTCCATCCGCTGGCTAGTGAATAAGAAGCAAGGTTGGAAGGCAATTCGATTTTCTGCACGTTTCTGGAGAAGTTAACATCCATGTTCCAAGTAAAATCTTGTGTTTTTACTGGGATCAATCCCAACGAAACCTCTACACCAGAGTTTTTCACAGAACCTGCATTCAATAATGCGGCAGAATAACCTGTCGATTGTGGCAATGGAAGTCTTACGATTTGGTCAGAAGTATTCGTATTATAATAAGTCACATCCAAATTAACACGACTTTGTAAAAACCTCAATTCAGCACCAACTTCATATGAGGCCTGATTTTGTGGTTTTAAATTAAGGTTCGGAATCGTAGCTGGGCTACTGAACGCAAGTACTCCATTGAATGGGAACGTAGAACCGTAACCATATTGAGCAAATGCCGCACTAATTGGAGAATATTGGAATACGCCTTGATAAGGATCGGTATCACTACCTACGTTAGCGTAACTCGCTCTTAATTTACCATAGTTGAACCATTCGCTCTTTGGAAGTAACTCACTAAATACAAAACTCGAGCTTATAGACGGATAAAAATATGATCTATTGTTCGCAGGTAAAGTAGACGACCAGTCATTTCTTCCTGTAACGTTTAAAAACAAATAATCTTTGTAAGATAAGCCCACGTCACCGTATACACCTTGAATGCGTTTCTGATTTGAAGTATTTGTGGTAACCACACTTCCTGCGTTTGCATAATTATATAGCTGATCAGCTATTAATTGTTGAGCATCTGAAAGGTCTCTGCGGTAGAAGTTTTCAAAGACATTGTATCCACCAATTACTTTCAAGCTCAGATCCTCTGTTAATTTTTGGTCAACAGTAAGCAACAGGTCATTGTTAATGATTCTATTGTAAATATTTGCTGCATAGAAATCACCTGTCAAAGATCCAATTGTTCCTTGTCTTGTTACCCCTCTTCTAAATTCGTTGTAAAAGTCAGTACCCAAATTATTTGAAATCGTTAACCAATTCAAAGGTTTATAGGTTACTATTGCATTACCAAATACACGATCAACAACATTTGAGAAGTTGTTATTGTTAACTACCCAATAAGGGTTATTACCAGTTCTTGTAGGTGTTAGCGCAATTTGTTGTTTGGTAACCGGATCGAAATAGTTGTCTTTTAACACCTTTGTATCGATCGTTCTAGGAAGACCATAAACAATTGATTGAAGTACACTTGGATTGTTAGAACTTTGTACTGGACGACCGTCTGCTACAGTACGTGTGTAGTTTACATTTGTTCGTACATCAAGCCCTGGCGCAACATTTCTGCCCGCATTAAAGCTTACAACATTCTTTTTCAACTTTTCATTAGGAATAATACCGTCTTGAGTAGTATTGGTATAACCAAAGCGATAATCACCAGAGTCGCCGCCACCGTCAAAAGAAACAGAGTTGATATAGGTTTTTCCAGTATTATAGAAATCCTTTACGTTATCTGGATATGCTTGTAATGTAATCTGTTGACCAAGGTAGTTAGTAAAAGTTTTGTCTTGTACTTCACTGATTTTTGGTCCCCATCCATTCAAACTAGAGCTATTGACAGTTGGCCCGCTGCTATATACACCTTGAACACCTTGGGCATATTCGTTTTGAAAACTAGGTAATTTCAATACATTATCAAAGCGAGTAGAAGAATTTACCGTAATGGTAGTTTGTCCCTTTTTACCTTTTTTCGTCGTAATTACAATCGCTCCGTTTTTTGCACGAGCACCATAAAGTGCTGTCGCCGCTGCACCTTTAAGAACAGTCATTGACTCGATATCGTCAGAGTTTAAATCTCCGGCTCTATTTCCGTAATCTGATCCAGCGCTACCCTGAGGAACCGAACTAGTCGAAATGGTATTAACTTGCTGTGAACTATTATCCACTGGCAAACCATCGATTACAAATATCGGTTGGTTGGAAGTACTACCCGAGTTAAATGAAGAAGCTCCACGAATGATGATCTTAGAAGAGCCACCTACTGTTCCTGATTGAGCAGTAACCCTAACACCCGAAACTTTACCCGCCAGGGAATTGATTACGTTTGTTTCTCTAGCCTTTGTTAATTCATCTCCCTTTAAAGTTGTAACAGAATAACCAAGAGACTTAGCCTGCCTTGCAATACCAACGGCAGTTACAACAACTTCAGTTAAGGCTTTAGAATCTGATTCCAGAACTGCGTTAACGGTACTCCCAGAGATTGCTAGTGTTTGGACAGTGTAGCCTAGGTAGGAGAAAGTTAATTCGGTAGAACCTGATGGTACAGAGATAGCATACTTACCGTCTCCACCTGTTTGGGTTCCAACTTTGGAGCCTTTAATCAACACAGTTACTCCTGGAAGTGGTTTTCCATCTTCCTTATCCGTAACCGTACCAGTAATTGTTCGGTCTTGCGCCATTGCAGAAGTTGCAACGAACAACAATATGAACAAACTTTGTAAAAGTTTTTTCATAAAATAATAAATTTAGGTTAGTTAATAATGGCCTAATATATAGCGATTTTGATATGCAAGCATATTTTTATTGTGCCCCACAAAAATAAATGACAATAAAATGACACAAAGAGATGTTATCAAAAATTCAAAAAATACACCATAAAGAGAACAAAATTTCGAATATAATCCGTAAAAGTTGATTTGATTTCGAATATATCAAAAAATACCGACTTTTAACGAATTAAAAATTGTTGCAAATATTACACAGGAATTAAAGAGAAATGCAGTGATAATTTTGGCGCACTTTATGCTATGGCCAATTTTAGGAAGCTAAATGAAGCAATAAAATTTTACAGTTAAGAAACAGGCGGTTAAAAGAGAAGCCTATGTATTAATAAATTATTTCTTCTTTAAATAAAAAGCCCGTCCAATTGGGCGGGCTTTTTATATCGATTAATGGTCGTCTCCGGGAAACTTGGTTCTGTGATATCCTTTAAAGTGATAAATTAAATGGTCATCATCATCATCATAAGTCACAGTAAAAGAAATGGAGTCTGTAACTGCTTTTGAAACAGGACCAATAGCTGCATCTTTTAGTATTTTCCCATTGGTAACACTAAAATTGCTCTCATAATATTGGTTTGCGACATTATCTCCTGAGAATGTTTTATCTGCCACATTAACATTCACTTTACCCTTAACCTGCCAAAAACTTTCATTATCATCAAACCACATCTGGGTGTTTGAATTATCGGCTGTATTATAAGTAGACAAACTATAGTATGTATCGTCACTATAAGGCTGAAGCACCTCGCCTTCCTGATCAACAACCTCTAGTTGAACCCACCATTCTCCGGACATATCCTGAACGGCAGTACCGCCAATAACCTCATCCTTCTTACATGCAGAAAGAGATATTATAAAAAGCGCGAATATATATATGTATTTTTTCATGTTTTATAATTTTGATTATTGTTTACTAAATGACCTAACCTGAGTTCCATAACCTGCATTAGCCAAAGCCCATGAATAACTCCCTCCATTCATTGTTCCAACCGTGGAACTGAAAGCGCCCATAGGTGAACCTTGCGGTGGAATTTGTATTGTCGACCCAGTTGGATTGATTGCCACAACCTTATCTGTATTACCTACAGCACCACCCGGATTTGTGATAAAATAAACTCCTGGAGCCACTTTCGCCCACACGGCAAAAGTAGCAAAACCAGCTCTTTTATAACTACCCGAATAATCATTCCCAGCTGCATCTGCTTTGGTATCATACACAACAACATACCTGGCCTGCGATGCAGAAAAACCATCTGAGTTTGAGGCAGAATACGTAAGTGTATAAACAGCTGCGGCAGCAGTATTAACCTGCCCGTCTGTTTTAACATCGATTTCATCCTCACCAACTTTCGCCACAACCCCCGGCTCAGTATAAGTCCCTCCTTTGGCTACAAACATATATTGATCGCCATTTACTGTTAATATAGGATAAACAGTAACCTTTGAGATTCCAACTGTTCCTTCAGGATAGTTAAAGGAATCATCCTTGCATGACAGAAACGTCATGACCAAAATTCCTATAGCAATTATATTTAAATATCTTTTCATGATTCTATTCTAAATTATTAATCAATATCCTATTTTCCCCACCAAACTTTTGTATAGATTGGAACTTCAGCTGGTGTGTTTTTATTTCTATCTCTCGAAGATGCCGGAAAAACTAGCCTTTTTGGAAACCTACCTCCTGTAACTCCATTCTTAGCATAAACCCACTCTCCTCTATGGTTAGGAGCTGCAGCATCCTCTGGGTCGTAAGACGGGTCAGTTGAGTAAACCGGACTATTTTTTGGATACCCTGTTCTTTGTTGTTCAAAGAACGCTTCAATCGTATGTCCAGAACCTGGCAAAGAAGCCCATTTTTGAACAATAATTTGCTCTAACTTATCTTCAAATGAACCAGCACTTTTATATACATACTTTCCTCCTGGGGCAATAAATGCTGCGCCGTTTTGAGAAGCATCAGCAAACGCTGCAGTTACACCTGCATCATATTTAGCTTTTGCGCCTGAACCTCCAAAATAACGCTCCAAAGCTTCAGCCTGCATAAAATATGATTCTGATGCATTTATAAACCAAACGGGGTCAGTTGCATCTTGAGCTGCAACTGTTGCCGCTGCATATGTTGGCTGCTCTTGAGCGGTTGCAGCAAAATCACCTTGATGCATTGCGGTTGGTGTTGCTGTTCCAAAGTAAGTGACTGCTCTCGGATCTCCATTTTTAACCAGCCATGTAGTCAGTGTTTTACTAGCTCTGATATTTGTAGTTGTATTTAATCTTCTGATATTATACTCATAGAATGGATTACTATTATTAGGTGTTCCTTCAAACTCGGCAATACCGGCATTAACTGTTAAAAAGTTGGCACCATCTGCATAAAGTTTCGCGATTCCGGCCTGCGCTTCAGCTGGCTTTGCATTCACCATTCTTAAATACATTTTTAATTTCAATGTATTCGCAAATTGAACCCAGCTATCCATGTCGCCATTAAATAGAAAATCACCTTTAGCTTGGCTGGTTGTTAGTGGTGCTGAAAAATCTTTAGCCAAGGCTGCATCGATTTCAGCCAATAAAGCAACATAAATACTATAGCCATCATCAAACTTTGGCTGTAGGTTCGCTGCACCTTGGAATGCCTCAGTATAAGGAACCTGGTCGTAAATATCAACCAATACCTGATAAGTGTAGGCTTTCATAACTGTAGCCATTAAATTGTATCTCCAATCGCTTCTCTCCTGTGCCAGCTTTATAGACAAATTGAAATCGGCAAGTGATCCAGACAACAATCTGTCATAAGGACCATTCAGATCGACTCTGGTCAAATTATAAGTATCAATTGTTTTGTATTGATTAGAGGCATTTGATTGAGTCCAATACTGAGACCATATGCCTCCAAGTATTGTCAACTCGCCCCCTACAATCCCGGCTGTCCCCATAATTCCCGACGGAAACAATACCTCTGGAGAGGCTTGCTCTATTGGCGGGTTATTAGGATCAACATTTACATCCAATGTTTTCTTACATCCAAACGTTAAGAAAATCAGTGCTGATAAAATCAGTGGTTTATATTGTATATTAATTTTTTTCATCGTTCAAATATTAAAATGTAACTCTTAAGGATGCTCCGAAGAACCTTACTGGAGGAGCCGTTCTAAATTCACCGAACTCACTGGCCAAATCAACACCCTGGTTAGAAACCTCAGGGTCAATTGTTCTGTTCGACTCAGGTAACCAGGTAAGTAGGTTTCTTCCAAAAACAGTAAAAATAGCTCTGTTTGCGCCTATTTTGCCCGCAATAGTTTTCGGCAAGGTGTAGCTTAATGAGGCTTCTCTTAATTTCAGGAATGTTTTATCCAGAATACGGTTACTATATACCATTGCTTTATTTGTTGTTGGATAATAGTAATCATCAATCAAACCTTCTGTAATTGGAGTCGTATTTTCCTCATATCTGATCAGGTTTCCATTCGCATCAGTAATCTTCTGTACTGAGTTAGGAACAATGAAAGGGCGACGATCGTTAAATGTTGATTTAACATCAGCACCAACAAAATTTAACAAATCTGCTGTTCCAGAATAAAATACCCCACCTTTTTGATAGTCGAGCGTAAAGCCTAAACTAAAAGATTTATAGGTAAACATATTTGTTAATCCCATAGAGTAATCTCTTTGGATATTGCCATATTCTTTATTTGTAGCTGCAACTACAGGGAATCCGGTTCCATCTACCACAATCTTTCCATCAGGAGAGTATTCTGGGCCGGGAGCTTGAAAAACACCAAGTGGTTTTCCTTTTATTGCCACTAAATCTGCATCATATGCATTATTAATAATAACCTTATCCAAACCTGCCGGTAGCTCCATAACCATATTGCGCTGCCTGCTAAACGTGTAGGTTAGGTCCCAATTAAAATCAGTTGTTTTAACCGGTTTGATATTCAGTGCTGCCTCAATACCTCTCACCCTAACTTTACCAAAGTTCAAGATCTGGAATAAGTAACCACTTCCAGGATCAATTGGAACAGGTAAAATTTGATCAACCCTTAATCTATTAAAGTAGGCAACATCTAAGCCAATTCTATCAGATAAGAACCTGATATCACCACCAAACTCGTACTCTTTTACACGCTCTGGTTTAAGGTTAACATTATTTAATGTATTTGCAATAGAATATCCTGCCACTCCAGCTACCGGAAATCTAATGTTACCAAAACCTAATGTAACGTTGGTTGCATTTAAAACATCAAAAACCCTGTATGGATCAGTATCACTACCTGTTTCTCCATAACTTGCCCTTAGTTTAAGGAAGCTTATTGGAGTGCTTTTCATATCAAATGCTTCAGAAACAACATATGCCAAACTCGCTGCAGGATAAAAATAACTATTGTTTCCTGTTGCCAATGTTGATGACCAGTCGTTCCTTCCGGCTAAAGTTAAGAAAAGGTTGTTTTTATACCCCAAGGTTGCAGAAGCATAAGCACCAAACAAACGTCTGTGTCTTTCGGTTTCTGTACTAGTTGGCTTATTTGCCGAATTACTAAGACTAAAGAATCCCGGGATGGCCAGATCTTCTACAGCTGTAGTAAGAAAACGCGAACCTCTGTCATTATAGTTAACCCCAACTACTCCGTCTATATCGAAATCAGAGAAGGTTTTTTTGAATATCGCATTAAGTTTAGAGTCATATTCAAAAGTTTTAATAGACTCTTCTATCACTCTACCAACATCTGCAGCTCTTTTAGCACCTTCAACGTTTCCACCATCATTGTAACTACCCAAAGTTGGTGCATTTTTGTTGTGCCATTGTCTATCCCCGGCATTATCAACATCAGCTCCTTGTTGGAATTGTAACTTCAGCCAGTCATTTACAGTAAAGCCAAAATTAACATTCCCATAAATACGGTCATTTTTGTAACGACTACCATTCTCATATATAGAATAGTATGGATTTTCTGCATAAGGAGTAAAGTAGTTGTCTACATTAAAGAACTTGTTTTTATAATCTCTTAGATCTTTAATTGGAATATCCTGCGGAATTTGCAGAATATCTTCATAAAACGAAGAACCAATTCCTGATATACCTTGTCCTTGTGCAACAAATTTTTGTGTTTTAGAAACATAGTTCACAGATCCTTCTATGTTAAAATTGCCAATTACAGTTGCTGCCTTAACACTAAAGTTATTCCTTTTATACGAATCATTATCAGAAGGAAGATAACCGTCACTCATTACATTTCCATAAGAAAAATAATAGGTAGTTTTATCACTTCCCCCACTTAAGGAAATATTACTATTAAACTCTGTTCCGTTTGTTAACGCATCTCTAACATTATTTTTAATGAATGAATACGGTTTTAATAGTTGAGAGTTATCAACTATTGCACCCCAGGTTCTCATTTGCCCATCATACTTAGGACCCCAGTTACCATTTTCAGATTCGATGAATGTACCATCCCATCCCTGACCAAAAGTAGATTGGGGCTTAAATACCGATGCCACTTGCGTAATGGTTGTAGCGTGCGAAAAATCAACAACCATTTTACCTGCTGTACCTTTTTTAGTAGTAATCAAAATTACACCGTTTGATCCTCTTGATCCGTATAACGCTGTAGCGGCAGATCCTTTAAGGATACTCATGCTTTCTACAGAGTTCGGGTTAATATCGTTGGCATTATTACCAAAGTCATAGCTCTCGTCTGATCCAATGCTTGAATTGTCCAAAGGAACCCCATCAATAACATATAGAGGTTGGTTACCCCCGCTTATTGAGGTGTAACCTCTTAGGATAATTTTAGTTGAACCACCTGGTGAACCTGAAGTATTTGATATCGTTACCCCTGCAACTTTACCCTGCAAACCACCCAACATACTTACCGGGGCCGATTTATTAATATCTTCAGATTTAACTGTAGTTTCTGAATAACCGATTGTTTTCTTTGTTTTGCTAATACCCAAGGCTGTTACAACAACCTCTGTTAAGGATTTAGAATCGGATTGTAAAACAACATCAACAGTGTTTCCAGAAGCAGCTACTGTTTGAGAAACGTAGCCCAAGTAAGAGAAAACAAGTTCCGCGGAAGCTGAGGGTACAGACAATGCGTATTTACCATCGCCTCCAGTTTGAGTACCATTTTTTGTGCCTTTAACTACAACAGTTACTCCCGGAAGCGGCTTGCCGTCTTCCTTGTCTGTAACCGTACCAGTAATTGTTCGATTTTGTGCCACAGCAGAGCCTGCTATGAATGCCAAAATGAACAAACTTTGTAAAAGTTTTTTCATAAAAAGTTAGAATTTAGGTTAGTTAATAATGCTTAAATATACGCATTTGATATGCGAGCATAAATAATTTAAGAATAGCCAAATTTAAATGACACAAATATGACACAGAAAACAGATCATGAATATTGAAAAACACAGCTTTTACGAAATTTTATTCTGAATATTAACCAATAAGCACGGAAAATGTTCAAAAAACAAAGTGACATCTCATCTTGCCAAAATATTTAACATATTTTAACACTATATAGTATAAAATTTAACTAAGGAGATTTATAATTTCAACATAAACAGGCTCATTTTCAATAATATCTAGTTAACCAGAAATACGGCATTGGTAAACATCTGTTTTCCATTTTCCCAGAACGACCTGAAAAGTATATCACTCGCAAGATAAACAACCGTCCCTTTTGAGACCGATTGAATACCGAACAACATCCCGTTATCCAGCTTTTTTAATACGCCTTTCCCCACCACACCAGACATATAACTATTTGATTTTAAGACACCTACACTCCAATCTTTATTCAAAAGCTCATAGATTTTATCATCCGTTTTCAAAGCATAATAATAATCTCCCAAGCCAGCGGAAATTGGGTGGCTTTGATCCAGATTAACTTTAAAAATAGCTCCGGGAATCGTTTCCGACAAATCATCAAGATTGCGTTCTCCATACTTTCTTGCCCCATTAACCTTTATGTCATTTTTTACACTCTCTCTCAACCTAATATTAAAAGGTCTTTTCCCCAGCGTACTTGAAATTGCATCTTCAAACAGAACTACTTTCCCACCGTTTTCAATCCAACTCTCCAATTTCTCGTTAATATCTTCCCCGTAATTACCATCTGGCATAATCAAGGTATTTATCTTATTAATATCCAACTTATCTATGTTATTAGCCGTTATCATGGTAACGGGGTAGTTCAATTCTTGCTCAAAGAAATGCCATGCCTCACCAACACCTTGAGTAGAGATCCCTGTACCTGTTACAATAGCTACTTTAGGTACATTTAGAATAGGATAAACATTTGATCCGAAATCCTTTCCCTTATCTACATAGCCACTTGCAGAAGTATAAGCCACAGCATTCAGGTCTTTTTGTATCCTGGCGATCTTAGACGAAAGCCCCTTTACCTGCCGTTCATTCTCTGTTCGGTACACCAACAACGATCCGGCAGGAAACACCTTCGTACCAATAGTAAACGCTTGTTCAGCCGATCTTACCTTAATGTTTGCCCGCTGTAATGCAATAAGCACCTGCGCATCTTCGATCGAATTCCACTTAAAAATCCAGGCATAAGGCTTATCTGCTATTTCAGACTGCTCTTTGGGTTCTTCTAAAGCCGGATAAGTTCCTTTTACAGATTCTTTACTTGCGTATGCTTTTAAACCGTAAACGTATGGCAAAGCCCATGCAGTAATGTCATAGGTATTAGAATCATTAACAGCTGTTTGAGGTTCAAATAACACATTAGCCAAAACAGCTTTGGGCTGCTGCAGATTTACAATCAGGTCATTCCTATCTACCTTAAAGCCTTCTACTTTCTTTGTTTCATAATTATACCCCCGCATGTTCTTATCCAATCCAAACCCATACGCAATGCCATTCTTTTTTAGGAGCTCAGCAAGCTTTTTAACTTTACTCAGGTTTTGGGCTTTCACTATATATGTTTTATAAATACCCGGAGGGTTAGTAACCGCTTTTTCAAAATAGAGTTTGAACTCCTTTACCAGCTTATCGGCATTTTTTGAAACCGTTTCAATAGTAGCCATACCCGTAGTATAATGGTGACTAATCCTTTCCTTAAGCGTAAGCGTATCTCCATCAGTAGTTACTACAGACAGTCCGGCCCCAATTCCCCCTTGTTCATAAGTCATTCCTACTGCACCATTGTACAATGGATACGTATCTCCGTACGATGGATAAAGCAGATCAAAGCGTTCCTTAGTGAAATACTGCCATCCGTTCTCATCAAAATACTTAGCATTGTTTTTCCCAACAGTGACCTGAAACTCACGCTGCCAGGGGGTAACATCCTGATGAATCGGTTCGGCCGCAGGTGCAAAATAATAGGGTTCATTATAACTTTGTTCATGAAAGTCCACATGAACCTCGGGCATCCACTCATGATATAACTTTAGGCGTTGCTGTGTTTCAATTTGTGTTTGCCAGGCCCAGTCTCTGTTTAAATCAAAATAATAATGGTTCGACCTACCACCGGGCCAAGGCTCAGAATGCTCTCTTGCCATTGGGTTAGAATTGGGCTTATGTCCGCTAACCGAGTTAAAATAATTCACATACCTTTCCCTACCATCCGGATTAAGGCATGGATCTATAATTATGACGGTATTCTTTAGCCAGTCTTTAATGTCGCTTGTTTTTGCTTCAGCAAGGTCAAATATGGTTTTCATAGCTGTTTCAGTAGAGCTGGCCTCGTTCCCATGTACATTATAGCTTAACCACAATATAGCCGGCTGTTTACCTTTCTGTGCTGTGAATGATTCTGCCTTACTCAGACTTACATTATATTTCCTGATTTGCTCTAAATCATCTATGTTTTCTTTAGAGGATATCACTGCAACTAACAACTCTCTTCCTTCGTAAGTTTTGCCATAGCTTACAATCTTTATGTTCTTTTCTTTACCACTTATGTACTTAAAATAATCGACAACCTTATCGTGCGATGTAAATTTACTTCCAAGGGCATACCCTAAAAACTCATCCGGAGACTTTGTTTGAGCATCTGCAACACTCAAACCAACAAGCAAAAACAAAAAAGAAAGGAAGAAGTATCTCATATTGATGAATTAAGACTCCAAAATACTAATTTTACCATATTAATTATTCATTTTATCTATGACTGCCATCGAATCCCTTTATCAGCATTATCTAAAGCGCCCTGTTATATGTACCGACACAAGGAATATAACTCCCGATTGCTTGTTTTTTGCCCTAAAGGGTGATAATTTTGATGCAAATACTTTTGCAGAGAAAGCACTTACAAACGGTGCTGCCTATGCCATAATAGATAACCTTTCATACAAAACCAGCAAGCAATGCATTTTAGTGCCCGATGTACTGACTACATTGCAAGATCTTGCCAAACATCACCGCTCACAGTTAAATATACCGGTTATAGGTTTAACTGGTAGTAATGGCAAAACAACCACCAAAGAACTAATAAAGGCCGTTCTTTCAGAAAAATATAATGCCTTTGCCACCAAAGGAAACTTAAACAATCACATTGGTGTACCTCTTTCTATTTTATCACTAACAACTGACACCGAGATTGCAGTAATAGAAATGGGCGCCAACCACCAAAAAGAAATAGAGTTTCTGTGCACTATAGCGCAGCCTACTCACGGTTTAATTACCAATGTAGGCATGGCACACTTAGATGGCTTTGGAGGATTTGAAGGTGTTAAAAAAGGAAAAGCAGAACTTTATGCATATTTAAAGAACAATCATGGTTTTGCGTTTATAAATAGAAATAACCACTATCTGTTGGAAATGAGTACTGCTGCTGATCTTGATAAGGTTATCTATTACGGCACAGAATCAACAGATACAATATCGGGAAAGCTGATCAAAACAGATCCATTAATTGAAATTTCATGGTCAGACAAAGGGGCCAGCTACCAAACATCTGTTAATCTAACAGGCTCTTACAATTTCGAAAACATATTGGCGGCCATATGCATTGGGGCATTTTTCGATGTTACTCCTTCAGCAATAAACAAAGGTCTTTCCGGATACTACCCTAACAACAATCGCTCACAAATCACAAAAACGGAGAACAATACTGTGATCTGTGATTTTTATAACGCAAACCCGAGCAGTATGACCGCTGCCCTAAATAACGTTTCTCTTTTAACTGCCGACAAAAAAACGGTAATTATCGGAGATATGTTTGAGCTTGGTCCAGAATCTGCAGGGCAGCATGATCTTATTGCCAAACAGGCCGAACAGCTCAATGTAGAAACACTTGTTTTTATCGGAAAATACTTTTACGCATTAAAAGAAAAATACAAAGGAAATTTCTTAAGTACACCTGCTGAAGCTCAGGAATTTCTAAAAAACAATCCCATAAAGAATAGTCTTGTTTTACTAAAAGGATCACGCGGCATGGCACTAGAACAACTGCTTCCTTTACTTTAGTTCAACCTTTATTCCTGCATCACTGATCTCAGCAAGTGGGTTATCGCGCATATTCTGCTCAATTTCCATATGGTATTTACCTGCTGCAGGGAACTTGTAATTAGTAAGCAAGGGCAAAGTATAAGTAAATAGATTACCTGAACCAGAACCATTCCACTGCCCATCGGGCTGCGCTAACCTATATTCATACCGTCTGGTATGCTTATTTTGTCCTGCTCCACTCATGTGAAATAGAACAAAAATATTTGAATACCTGTAATCGGCTGTAAGGCGCAATTTAAAATAGATATTATAAGGCTTACTGCTATCCGTAATTTCAACTAATGTTTTAACCTTATTTGGATAACTCCAGTTACGTGCAGGCATAGACATGTTGCTGTCCACGAGCGTATTGGTATCGCATCCGCTAAAAAAGAAAACGATTAAAACTGAGGACAGCAGTAAAACTTTAAAATTATTCATCCTTAGGCTTTTCCTTTTGTTTTTTCCTCCGGTTATTGTTTCTATTTCTATTCCTGTTTGCCGATGGCTGACCAGTGGCCGCACCAGGTTGTTCATTGATAGTACCTTCGGCAGCTTGAACTATTGGCTTATTAACTGGTTTAGGCTGTTGACCTTGTTTCGGATGCTGAACCGGCTTTGCTCCCTGTGCAGGCTTAGGCCCTTTCTCTGGTCTGGCACCTTGTATAGCTGGCTTAGGCCCCTGTGCAGGTTTAGCATTTTGAGGAGGTCTTGGTCCCTTTTCAGGTCTGTTTCCGCTATTTCTATTTTCGTTGGCCTTGTTAGGATTATTTCTATTGTTCTTGTTGCCTTTATTTCTAGGCTTATCGTCTAAACGGGTTAAACTATCCTGTCCAACAACATTTTCGTAATCAGGTATTTTCTCTACAACAGCAACCGGAGTTAATTCAACGGCCTCTTCTTTAAGGTTAATTGGTTTTTGCCCACGTTTATTCATTGCCATGATTTCTTTTACACGGTCAACTTTTAGTGGAATCCAGTCCTCTGTATTAGGATAACTGAACCACATAATCTTTTTAAAGATGTCAGTTTTTTGGTGACGGGCAACGCCAATTTCAGTTTGCAGGCTTTCAATACGATCAGGAATGTCTTTTAAAGCATCTAAATACGTATCCAGTTCATAATTTAAACAGCATTTTAACTTGCCACATTGCCCTGCAAGCTTTAGAGTATTTAAAGAAAGGTTCTGATATCTGGCCGCAGCTGTTGATACCGTTTTGAAATTGGTTAGCCATGTAGAACAGCAAAGTTCGCGACCACAAGACCCAATTCCTCCTAACCTTCCGGCTTCCTGACGCATTCCAATCTGGCGCATTTCAATCCGGATTCTAAATGTTTCGGCCATCTTTTTAATCAGCTCCCTAAAGTCAACACGACCCTCCGCGGTATAAAAAAACGTAGCCTTAGTTTTATCTCCCTGATAATCAACATCGCTGATTTTCATAGATAGACGTAAATCTAAAGCAAGGGTACGTGCTTTATGCATCGTTTCCCATTCCAAAGCCTTAGCGATCTTCCATTTTTCAACGTCTGCTTCAGTAGCTTTTCTGTAAACTTTTCTGGTTACCTGATCAATAGTTGCTTTACGGCGTTTCATTTGCATGCGTACCAATTCTCCCGTTAAGGAAACATGGCCGATATCATAACCACCAGTAGGGCCCTCAACAGCAATTAACTCACCTATTTCTAGGTAGATGTTCTCGCTATTCAGGAAAAATTCTTTCCTGGCTCCCTTAAATTTAACTTCTATTACTTGAAAAGGTATATAATTTGAAGGCATGTCAAGATTAGACAGCCAGTCGTAAACTTCCATTTTTCCGCATCCTCCAGTAAGGCAAGAGCCATTACTTTTGCAACCCGAGGGGGCACATCCGCCACCTGTAGAACAACTTCCACATCCCATAATTAACTATATATATATTGAGTCCCTTTCGGGAGCGTTTTAAACTTAATTATTTTTACTAGTTGTAAAGATACATCTAAAAACAGAATTTTAGGATTTGCATTTCTCTCGATATGATAGTGCGCCTTTTCCAATTCCGAAATAATGGCATCTGCCATACTAAGATTAAGTACGTGGGTCGATAACCTTTTAGCCGTGTCCATAGCTGAACCGGGCAGCTTAACCAGCTCTTCTGCACCACTTAACAACAGGCTGCATTCTCTTAAAAAGCTAATCCCGTACTTTAAAAAATTCTTTTGATTTTCTCTTCCCCAGCCCGCAATCTGATCTACAAAATTGGTTAAGTCCAAAACCCTGTTGCCGTAACCCATCCTTAACCATTCGGCAAATTTATCGGCATTTTCATTTTGCGTATTGGCCACCAATTGCTTGGCTTCAATCAAATTCCCATCTGCGAGAAAGCTATATTCTGTAGCCTGATTTTCCGACAAGCCAAATTCATCCATCAAATAACTTTCAACAGTTGCATGTGGCAGTTTAGGAATTTTAACAATCTGCGTCCGCGACAACAGGGTAGAAAGAATCTGTTCCTGGTTGTTTGCAACTAAAATAAACAGGGTATTTTGCGGTGGTTCTTCAATAATCTTTAATAAGGAGTTTCCTTCTTTATCCAGATATTCGGGCAGCCACATGATCAGTACTTTCGTCTCAGCTTCAAAAGCTTTATAACTTAATTTTTTGATGATATCATGACACTCGGCAATGTTAATATTTGCCTGTTTATTCTCCGCACTTAATTTGGATCGCCAAATATCCATGTCAAAATAAGGATCGGCAAGCACCATACTGCGCCATTCATCTAAAACATCTACTGCTGTTCTTACATCTTTAGAAGCAAAAAACGGGTAAGAAAAATGTAAGTCAGGGTGAATATATCTTTCATATTTTCTGCACGAAGAACATTCGCCGCAGCTATCATTAGCCTGTTTATCAAGACAGTTAATGTATTGAGCATAGGCAATTGCCAAAGGCAAAGCACCACTTCCTTCTGACGAAAGAAACAACTGCGCATGACTTATCCTATTCTCAGCAAATGTTTGTATCAACTGCTGTTTTATAGCTTCCTGACCTATGATATTCTTAAACTGCATTTGGTGCAAAATAGCAAAATTTTAAGACTTGGCTATAACAGCTATTAAAGTTGACAAAATACCTGCATACAATGTTGCTGGTTCGACGCTAGTTCGAGACAGATTTGAGTTTGCTTCGGGTAAAAGTACCCGTTTCCCGAAGCAATCCCGAATCTAGCCCCAATCTGTCCTACATTAGCCCAAGCTCAGGTACCTCCCGGATTTTATTATCTTTGCCCACATGCCCAGAATTTTAGCATTTGATTATGGAACCAAGCGTATCGGACTAGCCGTTACAGACCCCCTGCAAATTATTGCAACAGGGCTCGATACCATACACCCCAAAGACGCTATAGAATATCTGAAAAAATATCTTTTAACAGAACAGGTAGAAGCCTTTGTTTTTGGCGATCCAAAGCAAATGGATGGTTCTCCTTCTGAGTCTGCTCAGCATGTAAAAGGCTTTGCCAGAACCTTAAAAAGAACCTTTCCTGATATCCCCCAACATTGGATTGATGAACGGTTTACTTCTAAACTAGCCCATCAAACAATTATGCAAAGCGGATTAAAAAAACAAGACCGGCAAAATAAAGAGCGCGTAGATACCATCTCGGCTACTATTATTTTGCAATATTTTATGGAACAGCACCGTTTATAGATTGCATTTATTAAAATTATATGAGCCTAATCAGCGATGACATGCAACAGCTTTTGCTTAATTACTGTGAGCCAGAAAGCGAGTTGCTGCAAAAAATAGACAGAGAGACCAATTTAAAAGTGCTGATGCCCCGCATGCTTTCAGGCCATTATCAGGGACGGGTGCTTAGCTTTTTAAGTAAAATGGTAAGCCCTAACCGAATTTTAGAAATCGGCACCTTTACCGGCTATGCCACCCTTTGCCTTGCTGAAGGATTAACAGAGACAGGGATTATTTATACACTGGATATAAATGAGGAGCTCGAAGACATGGTACGCCATAACTTTGCTCAATCTGACTATAACAACAAAATAAAATACATTCTTGGCGATGCAACCCAAACTGTGAATTCATTGGAAGAAACCTTCGACCTTGTGTTTATTGATGCTGATAAGAAAAACAATGGCACTTACTATGATCTTGTTTTCAACAGAATCAGGCCTGGTGGGCTTATTATAGTGGATAATGTGCTATGGAGTGGAAAAGTACTGAACACCAATCAGGATAAAGACACTAAAAATATCACTACATTTAATGACAAAATTGCGGCAGATGACCGTGTAGAAAAACTCATTTTGCCTGTTAGAGATGGGTTATTTATCATCAGAAAAAAATAAGGTATGTTTAAATCATTACTGTTAGTTTGGCTTAGTGCTATCTCCATAACATTTAGTGTAGGCGCCCAAACCACAGCAGAATATATTGCAGAGCATGCTGAATATGCTCAAACACTGATGCGGGAACATAAAATACCTGCCAGTGTTATTCTTGCTGTTGCCATACACGAATCAGCATCTGGTACAAGTAAAATTGCCCGATACCTTAACAATCATTTCGGGATCAAAGGCGCGAACAGCAATACCGAAATCCGTTCATCCTATAAGGGTTATCCTTCTGTTCAGAAGTCTTATGATAGCTTTCTGGAATTCTTAAAAAGCCGATCGTCCTTTACTTCACTTTTCGAGAAATATGACCAGTTTGATTACAGAAACTGGGCCAGAGGTATACAGCGTGGTGGCTATGCCAGAAGCAGAACATGGGCATCACAGATCATTGGGATCATTAAAAAAAATGACCTTTCTCAATACGATGAACGGCCCGACGATTATGTTGAACAACCTGCACCTGTCGTTGCCACCAGATCCAGATCAGCAAAAACCTCAAGATCAACATATACGGTTAAAAGAGGCGATAGCCTGAATAAAATAGCAAAATTGAGGGGAACAACCGCAGCCTCACTAATGAAAAAAAATGGGTTAAAAGGCGCTGCACTTAAACCCGGACAAAAACTTAGACTATAATGAACAAAAGAATAATCATCCTGGCCTCCGCAGTGCTATTTTTTTCTGCCTGTAAAACAAAAAAGTACAGTCGCAACAATAAAGCAATCGAAAAAGCTGCAGACAAAGCAAACCCGGAATATAAATCGCGTACTACAGTAATGTATATCGATGAATTTAAAGGCGTAGCAATTGAAGAGATGAATAAATATGGCATTCCGGCAAGTATTACACTTGCCCAGGGCATTATTGAATCGGGAAGTGGGAATAGCAGTTTAGCAAAATATGCGAACAACCACTTTGGCATCAAATGTACTTCTGAATGGAAAGGAAAGGGATATTATAAAGACGACGATAAGGCTAATGACTGTTTTCGGGTTTATAAAGATGCCAGAGAATCTTACAGGGATCATTCTGAATTCTTAAGAAGAAAGCGTTACAGTGCTCTTTTTGAGCTTGATAAAAACGATTATAAAAACTGGGCTGTAGGTTTAAAACAAGCTGGCTATGCTACAAACCCTAAGTATCCGGATCTGCTGATAAATACTATCGAAAAGTATCAGTTATATTTTTATGATCTGCCAGAATCTGAGAATGAAAAACTAAAACGCGAAGACCGTGTTTTCTCAGAAATCAACGCGAACATCCCTCAGGAAAAGAAAAAATTCACCCCTGTGGCTACACCTCCTTCAAAACAAGTAATTAAAACTCCTGATACATTAAAAATAGGTACCCCTGCTGTAGTAATTAACACTCCTGATCCTGTTGGCTCAACAACCCTGGAGAATCCTTACACGGTAAAACAGGGAGACACCCTTTACAACATATCAAAACGCTTTAACATCTCAGTGGATGATATAAAAGCACTGAACAACCTTGCAGACACGGGCATTAAGATTGGGCAAAAGCTTGTGTTAGTTAAATAATGTTAATGTTTATTAAGCGCAGATAGTTATCTTGTAGTTTTGTATCTTCAATGAGATTTTTTAGCCTGTTATTACTCCTTTATTGCATTGCGCTTACTGCAACTGCCCAAACCAATACGGTAAAAGGCTTTGTGGTCGACAAAGATTCCAAACTTCGCCTGGCTAAAGTATACATCTACAACGCCAGCAAAGACGAAGGGATTTACAATACCCCAAAGGGCGAGTTTTCTATAAATGCTGCCGTAGGCGACACGCTGTATGCAGTATTGCAAGGTTATGCAGTCGATACGCTTATTCATAATGGTCAGAAAGCAGTGTACTTTCAATTGAAATCGCTAGGAATTAACTTACGTGAGGTATCTATTACCGGCCGAAAATATACTCCTAAAGAATCGCACGCCAATACATTAAAAGAGTATAAGTATGCGCTGGACAAGGGTAAAGCAAAAGATTTGCTTAATCTTGGATTGGGAGGCGCAGGTTTGGGTATTGATGCAATTTACAATCTGCTCAGCAGAGATGGTAAAAATGCCCGCCATCTTCAAAAAATACTTGAGCGGGATTACCATGAGGCGATTATAGATTATAGGTTTACGCCAGATTATGTTAAGAAGGTACTGCAATTAGGCGACTATGAAATGGAAGATTTTATGCAACAATACCGACCTACTTATCAATTCGTTTTAACCGCTTCAGATTATGCTTTTGTTGTATATTTAAGGAACAGCTATGCCAGCTATAAGCGGAATCCGGCTGCTTTTAGATTACAACCACTCCCTAAAATAAAAGTAGAAGAGTTTTGAGGCCCTTCTTTCTCATATTATCCAAACTACCGGCCAATGCAATGGCTATTTTCCCTTTCATCATTCTAAAAAACAAGACGCTAAAGGTTGATAAGGTATTAATTAATCATGAGCGGATACATTTTAGACAACAGCTTGAGTTGCTTATTCTTCCTTTTTATTTTTTGTATTTACTAATGTACCTGATCAATCTGATCAGATATAAAAATCATTATTTAGCTTATTTCAATATCCCTTTTGAAAAAGAAGCATACTGTTTTGATGCTGATCTATCGTATTTATCTCATAGAAAAGCATTTGCGTGGATTCGTTTCGTCAGTAAAAAACCATAGATAAGAGTAAGTTTTGCAATTAGTTTATTAATAAACTTTTAATAAGTCACATTTTTGTTTTTCTTTGTAGTAATGAAGAGTTTTAATATCTGCCTCTTGTTACTGTTTATCACCTCGTCAAGCCTGATCGCTCAGGAGATTGATACTGTGCCTATTGAAACCAAAGGCCTGGAGATAAAACTAAAGCGTAGTCCTTTACCATCAAGGACAGGAATACTGAACTATACACCTGTAAAAATTCCACCGGTAGTGATTGCCGAAAAAATCAACTATTGGAAGATAAGAACCTCTGTTGGGATTAACGTCAATCAGGGTAGCTTTTCAAACAACTGGAAAGCCGGGGGAGTAAACTCTCTTGCCGTTGGCGGGCTTGTTAACTATCGTGCTGAATATAGAAAAGAAGGCTACGGTTATATAAGTGAGGTAATGCTTGAGTATGGTAAAGTCAAAAACAAAGACCAGCTGCAAAAGAAAACAAGGGATAGGATTTTCTGGGATAATAAAGCAGATTTAAGATTATCTAAAAGCTGGTATTTCTTTGGGTCGGTTACGTTTGAGTCGCAGTTTGATAGAGGTTATGCCTATTATAGAGACGGTAACAACGAAGAGCAAGCCTCTCTTGTTTCTAAATTCATGTCCCCAGGATATTTAACCGAATCAATCGGTTTCGAATATAAGCCTGTTGGGTATTTTTCAACAAGGATTGGTACAGGTACTGCAAAACAGACATTTAAACTGGACACAACTGTCAATCAACAGTATAATGGAGGTAATTATGGTGTGGAACGCGGCAAAAACTTCAAGAACGAGCTCGCTTTTCAGATCGTAAGTAATTTTGACAAGCAAATATTTAAGAATGTAAATCTGAAAGCCAGATACCAAATGTTTATTCCGTACGACAGGCCCTTGGTACACGTTGATCATCGTTTAGATGTAGAGTTAAGATCTCAGATAAACAGATTAATGAATGTGACACTTACGGGCGTAGGATTATTTGATAAAGACTCCGATCCGGAGATTCAGGCGAGTCAGGCGCTAGCGCTAGGTGTGGCATTTACCTTCCCTCGTTAATATTCTACATAAAGATTACCGATATTGTTATCTGTATCATGCAAAATTAATAACTTTGCAATTCACAAAAAATTGAACACTAAGCATTAAAGAAAATGTTTGAAAATTTACAGGATAAGTTAGACCGTGCGTTTAAGGTTTTAAAAGGACAAGGAAGTATTACAGAGATCAACGTGGCCGAGACCATGAAAGAAATCCGTAAAGCCTTATTAGACGCCGACGTAAATTATAAAACAGCTAAAAGCTTTACCGATGAGGTAAAAGAGAAAGCATTAGGCTTAAATGTTCTTACAGCCGTTTCGCCAGGCCAGTTACTTACTAAGGTAATGAACGATGAACTTACCGCTTTAATGGGTGGCGAGGTAACGGAATTAGATTTAAAGAACAATCCTACTATTATACTTATTGCCGGGTTAAACGGTGCTGGTAAAACTACATTTACCGGTAAATTAGCCAACTTCCTTAAAAGTAAAGGCAAGAAACCACTATTGGTAGCTGGCGACGTATATCGCCCTGCTGCAGTAGATCAGTTGCAGATTTTAGGTGAGCAGATTGGAGTGCCTGTTTATTCGAACATTGCTTCTAAAGATCCCGTTGGCATAGCCTTAGAAGGTATTGCTGAAGGTAAAAAACAAAATAATAATGTAATCATTATAGATACGGCCGGTCGTTTAGCAATAGATGAGCAGATGATGGATGAGATCGCCGCCGTAAAAGCCAGTACTAAACCGCACGAAATCCTGTTTGTTGTTGATGCCATGACCGGGCAGGATGCGGTTAACACGGCAAAAGCATTTAACGATAGATTAGACTTTACCGGAGTTGTATTAACCAAATTAGACGGTGATACCCGCGGTGGTGCTGCACTATCAATTAAATCTGTAGTAAACAAGCCGATCAAATTTATTGGTACAGGCGAGAAAATGGAAGCTCTTGATGTATTCTATCCTGAAAGGATGGCCTCAAGGATCCTGGGCATGGGCGACGTAGTTTCCCTTGTTGAACGTGCACAACAGCAGTTCGACGAAAAAGAAGCTGCCGAACTTCAAAAGAAAATCCGTAAAAACAAGTTTGATTTTAACGACTTCTACAATCAGATCCAGCAGATCAAAAAAATGGGTAACATGAAAGACCTTATGGGCATGATACCTGGTGTTGGCAAAATGATGAAGAACGTGGATATTGAAGATGATGCATTCAAAAGCGTTGAGGCAGTAATTCAGTCGATGACCAAATTCGAACGCGAAAACCCTGATAGCATTCAGCAAAGCAGACGCTTACGTATTGCCAAAGGTTCGGGAACAAAAATCGAAGAGGTAACCAAACTGATCAAACAATTTGAAGATATGCGTAAGGTGATGAAGCAATTCTCTAACCCGGCCGCAGCTGCAAAAATGATGAGGAATATGCCAAAGATGCCTCAGGGCAAAATGTAATTTCAATAAATTTCACAAATTTCAGCCACTTAATGTCTAAATCAGTATCGTTTAGCAGTACAATATTGTATGCAAAATTATGCTCACCAAGACGTTTGGAAGCGCTATTTTCGGGGTTAATGCTTTAACCACTACCATAGAAGTAAGTATCGAAGCCAGGAACAGGCATCATATTGTTGATTTGCCCGACAATGCCATTAAAGAAAGTTTAAGATGGGCTGAAAGCGCTAAGCGCTATTCAATCGGCTGGTTTAAAAAGCCGAGGTAAAAGATCGGATTTAAAGGCTTGCTGCCCTCGGATAATTCAAGGGAAGCAGCAATTGCAAGATAAATAATGCCGGACAAGTATTGATAAAGCAGGCAATGGAAAAGCTGGGGCTATCCGCCCGGGCTTATGATCGTATCCTAAAAGTGTCCAGAACTATTGCAGATCTGGCAGGATGCCAGGATGTTGAATTAGAGCACCTGGCAGAAGCAATACATTACCGAAGCCTTGACCGCGACCGTTGGGCTGGTTAATCAAGATCATCTTCCAGATCTTCTTCGTCTTCCTCTTCAGGAACGTAAGCCATAATCTCTCTGCCGATGTTGTTGATTTCTTCATCTATTTCAAAAACAGGAATAGCTGTTTCCGGATCAAGCTTTAACCACTGTAAGTCGGTGTCTTTTTGTATGTGCACGTATTCTTTGCCGTCTTTAAAGATCACATAAGTATCATTTCCTTCTGGAAATACGGCATAATCTACATCTCCAATGCTAATGTCGAAGGGCTGTTGCATAGTTTTGTTCTTTTTATTTCCGGATGTACTATTAACGCAGGGTTGAGTAGTTATAAAACTGCATTTTTCCGGTTCCGGTTATGTTAATTGTTTTTGTTTCATTATTGCCATTAGCCCCTTTTAAATCAAGCGTAATGGTATTATCTCCTTTTTTTAAAGGGATTCTTGCATATCTGATCTCACTAGGCAAGGTTTGCCAGTTTCGGGTATCTGCTTTCTCCGAAAGCAAACTATACAACTGCATTCCAAAACCCAACCCCTCAAGTAAAGAATTGTCTTTGCCGTCCTTTCCATTTCCCTTAGCACTGGCTTTAAGTACATATTCTGCACTTTTCTTTACCGCCAAACGGGTAAGCACTTTCCCCATCTCCTTTGCAAAACGTTGATCAAGTGTTTTAACCGCAAGCTGATTAATATCTTCTGCCTTTTCAAAGTTTATGGTCGACTGCCCGTCAGTAATAGTCGCGCTTGTAAAATAAGGCTGCTGAGCAACGTATTTAGGATATGTAGCCCTAAGGCTATTAACTGAGTTTAAATTAATGTCACCACTTCCATAGGCCGTATTATAGGGAATAAACAAGGTGCCTGCTACATTGGTAAATACCAAATCTCCATTAGATCCTCTGATAAGGGAAAAAATAAACTCTTCCTGTTGCTTAACAGGTGCCAATCCATTTTCCCAAAAGAGAATAAGCGTTCCTCCTTCTGATGATGGCTCTGGTTGATATTTTAAGTTAAACAGTTCCTCAAACCGGATTAATTCAGCCTTAAAACCATTTGCATCCGCCATTCTAAGTACATCCAACTGAAGCTCTTTAGGCAGGGTTGTGCCGTAATACGTTTTGTCGGGGCTTTTCAAATAAACCTCCGCAGCATTTCGGTAGGCTATAAAAGCATTGTTAACGTCTCCATCGCTTTCATAAATAAGGCCTTGAAGCATTAATGAAAATGCGTCCTTAGAATACCTGCTCTCTTTATCATTAAACTTGTCGCCTTGTTCCTGCGATTGCAAAGTAATTCTTCGGGCCTCAACTATGGCGTCTTCGGTTTTATGCAGATACAGGTAATTAAGCGCTTTATAATAATGGATCATAAACTTTTCAAAGTCTTCTCCTTTATAAGCCTGTGTCATGGGATTTACAAGAGTACCCACCACCGCATCCATAGCACCGCCAATTCCATTTTCCAATAGCTGGTCGGCCTCATTAAAGTAACGGTTGCTATTTTCATAATCACCAATCAAGTGGCTCGATTTCCCTTTCTCCATTAAAAACAGCAGCTTATTCCGCGGTTTCTGAAGTAAGCGGTTCTTATCAAGCTCCTTAACTGCCTCATTGTAATTTCCAGTCGCGATTTGTTTATAATAACCTGCGATTTTCTCATTATAAGAGGCACAGCTAAAAAGAAAAAGCATCAATCCTAAAAGAACTGATGCCTTAAGCTTATTCTTACTATTATTTGTCATACTGTTATTTTAGCCGGATCAGCATCCTGCTAGTTCTTAACGTATTTAGCAATTTTCTTGTCGCCTATCCATACAACCTCATTGGTCTGTATGTCTGTAAGCTCCAGGTTTACCTGATAATAAACTACTTTTTTGCGTTTATGTGAATCCACAATAGAATTGATTGACCCTTGCAAAATATAGTCGGCGCCATTTTCCAATCCGAATTTCTTCATGGTAGAAACAGAAGCATTATCTTGTTGGTCGGCTTTCTCTGCACGCAGCTCTTCTCTTTTCTTACCCCCTTGCACTAAACGAACACGCTCACTTTGAACAAATGCCTGTTCAACATCTTTCACAAATGTTTCTGCGTCTATATGTTCATGACTTTTGTTTTGAACAAGACCAACAACCACTACAGGTTTTTTACCTGCTTTAGCTTCAAGATGTGTAGACAGCCATTTGGCTCCCAAAACACTTTGGGTCATTTCCTGAGCAACCATTCTCGAATCTGTATTGTTCCAGTTTCCGCTAACATCAACAGTATCTGTAGTGTTAATTCTTGTTACTTGTCTGGAGCATGAAGAGATCATTATACCAGAAACTGCAATGGCAGCAAGGGTTAATATTTTTTTTAACTGCATTTTATTAAATATGATTGTATGTAAATGTTGTATTTTTAGTTACCATCCCCAGCCCGTTCCGTAATAGCCCCAATGGCTGTTATAACGGCGGCCCCATCCGAAATTTAACGATGGGTAGTAATAAGAGTTCCCATAATAGGGATAGCTGTATAAGCTGCTCTCGTAATTGCGCTCACGACGAAGTTTACGACGTTCTTCTCTTGCTTCGTACCAATCGTATGCTTTATAGGTATTTTGAACAGTAGTTCCCTGATCTCTGGTTAAAGAGTCGGACATGTTCATGTATTTAGCTCTTGCCACTTCGTATCTGGGGTTTTGATCCTGAACCAGGCTGGCTTGTTGTCCATAGCTATATGTAACTCCGGCTATTAAGCCTGCAATAATCATCAAAGTCCTTTTCATAATATAAAGGTTTAACTAAAAGCAAAATTACTTAATATTTTTATTGATTTGTTTATAGTTTTACAATCCAAATGTCAATAATCGAGTTAAAAAATGTTAAATCTTAAGGCCCTTTAATTGTTCAATGAATTCAATGAATTTTGAACTTGAATAGTTGGCTGCCCCAGACTCATTATAAGATAGCCTACCTTGCTTATCAAAAACAATTGTTGTAGGCAATGCTCCTTTAAAAAGATTTTCCGGAATATTGCTTGCTACAGAATAAACCGGCATTTGATAACTTCTCTTGTCCATATACTGTTGAGCTTTAGCTAAGTCGCTGTCAGCATCTACCATTATAAATACAACATCCTTATCATTCTTGTATTGTTCATAAAGCTTGTTGATAGATGGCATTTCTGCCAGGCACGGAGGGCACCAGGTAGCCCAGAAATTAATAAAAATTACTTTGCCCTTTAATGAGCCGAGGTCTGTAACCTTCCCGGTCTTGTCTTCGAACTTAATTCCCGACAAATCTGCCGGAGGTGTTCCCTTTGCTATTGGTGCTGTTTTAGGTTTGAACAACCCGATTTCCATTAAGCCCTGCATTAGAAATGCCTTGGCCGAAGGAACAAATAAAATCACCAGAAACAATGCTATAAAGACCGCATTAACAATATTTTTCTTCGTCATCATCTCTTTCATAGCCAGGCAAAGTTACGCGTTTAAAAATAAACGCTAAAAATCCAGCTTAAGTCTTACGCCTGTGCCTATTAATCGCAAATTCTCTTTAGAAACCTCTTTCATTGGAACTTTCATAAAAGGTTCTATTGATACGGCTTTATTTTTAGATATCTTTTGTTTATAGCCAAATGAAAAATTATAGAATCCGATATACCTTCCATCTTTAATTTCAGAATCCTGTGCTGGTTCTACTACCCTTTCATTTACGGCAAATGTCTTAAGCTCCGCCAATCCATCACCACCAGAACTTACAGCACGCTCTACCAATTTTTCCTGAATGTAACTGTTGCTCTGTTTCTGATTAATTACGGCAAATGCAGATACTCCAACATTGGCATACAGGTTTTTACTTAAACGGTACTTCAGTTCAAGCGGAATATCTATACCGGTTACCTTAGCCTCTATTGATTCTAAATTTTTACTTTCGCCAGCAATAGCGGTACTTACAGGAGCAGGCAGGCTTCTTGATGCGGCCATTTCGCTATATGATACGCCGGAGTTTAAGGAGATTTTGTCTGATAAAGCATATCCCATACTTACCCCATAACCCATGTTGAGTTTTTTTGTATTTCCAAATGATGGCGAAACAACAAGTCCCATTTCCCATTTGTCTTCTTTTCGGGGAGCCGATGATTTTGCCAGCACTTCTCCCTGATTCTTTTTGGTTTCATTGTTTAGAAACTCCTGGAAAAGAGTGGTTTTATTTTCCGTTGCTATTGGTTTCGTTTCTGTTTTAACAATCTCTTGCTTAGTATCTGGAACGCGAACCGAAGGCACAACAACGGGATTGGATTTTTCAGCAATTGCTTCTGTAGAGGAGGCCGAAAGGGTATTTAAAGGTTCTTGAGCAGCGGTATAAACAGATATATTATTGCTTTCTCTTACCGCAGCTAATTGCTCATGTTCCTTCTCCACTATCGGCAAATCTGCTTCTTGTACAATGTTCTCTTCAATTTTTACAGAAGGGGCAGGTGTTTCCTTTTGCTTATGTTGTACGTTTTGTACAGGCAATACATCTGTTGTTTTGTTGGTGAAAAGTATAATTGCTGCACCGGCAATAAGTATTACTGCCGCCGCGCTGCTTAAGCGCCACAACCATAATACTTTTGCATTCCTTTTCCCTTCAATTTGATTGAAGTTTTCCCATGAGCCCGGAACATACTCCTCCTCATGCCCTGTCAGACTTTCCTTTATATGAGCTATTAACTCATCTTCAGATCCTTTCATATGTTCAATTGGTTGCATATGAATTAATTAATGTTTTAGAATACAGGTCCCTCAACTTATTCTTGGCTCGTGTAAGGTATACCCTGCTTGAGCTCTCTGGAATGTTCAACATTTTCGATATCTCATCGTGCGAAAAACCTTCAATTTCATACATATTAAAAATAAGCCGGTGTGTTTCCGGCAATTGATTAAGCAGCTTTAAAATGTCTTGCACATTTAATTGCGACACAGCATTGACTTGTGTAAGCGGTTGCTGATCCTCACTAATATCATCAACATACAAGTATGTCCTTTTTGTTCTTAAAAAATCTATTGCTGTTCTTGATGAAATTCTTGCTATCCAGCCCTTAAAGGCCTTTTGTAATTCGGTGTTATCTTTTGGAAAACTAAATTGCGTTATTCCTTTAAAAATCTTTATAAAACTGTCATTTACAAGCTCTTCCGAGTCATTTCTATCGTTAACATAACGCAAAACAACGCCCATTAAATAGCCATAGAATGATTTATAGATCATCTCTTTACTCTTGTTGTCATTCTTCAAACACCCCGCTATAATATCCTCAAGCCCGAGCATTCTTCTTCAGCACAATTAAGAATTCTTCTTATAATCATATCATATAGCGTACAGCAAACCAAATAAATTTAATTTAAGCCGACTTAAATTGCAGGCCGGCTTATTAAATCTTATTGTTAGTGAGTAAAAATAGCTGCTCCAACCTTCATTTCTTCTGTTGTAGCTGCCTTAAGTCCTTTTACCCAAATGGTATAAACTTTTCCGTTCTCAATTTTTTGATCAGCCAACGTTGCAACATCAGCACCGGCAGCGTCTTTAACTTTGAATGATACTTTATCACCAGCATCAACACTTTCAAAGTTACTATATTCTTTAAATTGTTTATTAGTAGCTACTGGCACATCTTTTCCAACTATCGATAAACTTAATGCAGGAGCGTCAGGGCTAAGGTTTATGAAACGAAGTTTCGCTTTACCGGCACCTGGCATGGTAACAGAATCTTTAACCAACAAGAACTTTACTTTATCAAATGAATCGATAATGAAAAGTGAATATGCCTTTTGATCGGCTAATTTTAATTTTTCTGTTAAAACGCTGGTAGAAGATCCTTTTTTGGTGATTTTTACGTCTCTCTCTCCTGAATAAATTTGCTTATAGTCAATTCTGTTGGTGTAAGCAAAATCATCGTTGTTTACCTTGGTATCTCCAATATAAAAATCTAATTTTTCAGTAGTTGGAGAAGCATGGATAACATCCATAGCAGATATCGGTTGTGGTGTATAGTCTATCTTATCCTTTGAACAAGACACCAATACTGCTGAGATGGTAACCGCAGCAATAAGTGTTTTCGATATCGCTTTAAATTTGTTTGAAATTTCCATAATGTACTATCTTTTTAAGGGTTGTTTTTTACGATTAATAAAATAAATGGTTAATGGCCATTAACACTTTTTTTCACTAAAACGACTCTGACCGTCAAAACGCTACACCAGCCTTAAAAATAAATATCCCGCTATGAAAAATTCATGGCGGGATATAAATACATTATAGATTTAAAAGCCTAGATCAGCTCAACGCTTCTGCTTACAAAAGCTGTTAATTCTGCTCCTGTTAACATTCCCTGAGCAAGCAAAGCTAAATCCACCGCTTGTTTAGCAAGCAGGCTCTGTTCTTCCTCGTTATCTGTTTTAAGAATCTTTCCAATCAATTTATGGTTTCCGTTAATAGCAACCTTATAACTGTCGGGCATATTGCCATAGAAGCCCATTCCGCCACCCATTTGTGCCATGTCCTTCATACGACGCATAAACTCATCCATAGTTACCGTAACAGGTAATTCATCCGGATTTAAGCCCACCACCTCTACGTGCATGCCTGGTTTCGTTATTGCTTTTTCAAAAATGCTCGACACCGTTTTACTTTGTTCCTCAGTAAGCACAGACTCAATAGCATCGCCTTTTTCAATTAATTTATCAGCTACGCTCGAATCTACACGCTTTAAAGCAGTTTTTTCAAGCTTTTGCTCCAGGTGACTAACAAAGTGATTATCAATAGCAGAATTCATCAACAACACATCGTAATCCTTTTTGTTGGCCGATTGAATAAAGCTATCTTGTTTTGAAGGGTCGTTTGAGTAGATATAAACTACCTGTCCGTTTTTATCAGTTTGGAAATCTTTAACTTTTTCACGGTATTCATCAAGCGTAAAGTTTTCGTTCTTGGTGTTTGTAAGTAATGCAAAATCTTTTGCTTTGTCATTAAATTTCTCTTCACTTACCATTCCGTATTTTACGAACAGACCAATATCTCCCCACTTTTCTTCATATCCTTTACGGTCTTTGTTAAACAGCTCCTGAAGTTTATCAGCAACTTTTTTAGTGATATAGCTGTTGATTTTTTTAACATTACTATCTGCCTGTAAAAAGCTTCTTGAAACGTTCAAAGGAATATCAGGTGAGTCAATAACACCATGTAATAACATCAAGAACTCCGGCACAATATCTTTTACCTCATCGGTAATAAATACCTGGCGCGAAAACAACTTGATCTTATTGCGCTGCATATCAAAATCATTTTTCACTTTAGGGAAGTACAATACTCCGGTTAAGTTAAAAGGATAATCTACATTCAAATGGATCCAGAACAATGGATCTTCAGAGAATGGATATAATTGCTTGTAAAATGCAAGATAGTCTTGGTCTGACAAATCTGCAGGTGCCTTAGTCCAGATCGGATTAGTTGTATTGATAATATTATCAACCTCAACTCCTATAGTTTTTGGTTTTCCTTCTTCATCTTCACCATCTGGCTCCTGAACTGTTTTTGTTCCAAACTTAATGGGTACAGGTAAAAATTTACCATACTTATCAAGAATCTCTTCTATTTTGTGATTGTCTAAAAACTCCTCAGACTCTGCATTTATGTGGAGGATAATTTCAGTGCCGCGTGTTGTTTTGCTGCCTGCAGTAATTTCAAACTCGGTACTGCCATCGCAAACCCATCTTGCCGGCTCTGCGCCTTCCTGATAAGAAAGTGTTTGGATCTCTACCAAATCAGATACCATAAAGGCCGAATAAAAGCCTAAACCAAACTTACCAATGATCTCATTAGCATCTTTGGCGTCTTTAAATTTCTCTACAAACTCACTTGCTCCCGAAAACGCGACCTGATTGATGTATTTTTTGATCTCTTCGGCAGTCATCCCCAAACCATTATCGGTAATGGTAATGGTCTTCTTTTCTTTGTCAACAGCAACCTCTACTAAAGGGTTACCCAGCTCTCCGCTATACTGACCAAGGGCTGCTAAGCGTTTAATTTTTTGTACCGCATCAACGGCATTTGAAACAAGTTCTCTTAAAAAGATCTCGTTATCGGAATACAGGAATTTCTTGATGATTGGGAAAATGTTCTCCGTGTGAATGGATATCGTTCCTTTTTCTTCTATGCTCATATGTTAACTCATTTTTAAGTACATAGGCTCACTATCAATGGATGTTCCAAATTACTTTTTGTTGTCAAATTGACAGTAAGTAACATTTACACGACATCTTTTTTGTATACTTGAGTATCCTATGATCAACATCTCAACCAATGAACATTGAACTTTTTAAAAAGCTTTTTGAAGAAGGAAGTATTTCCGAAGAATCATTCGAAAAGGTCAAAAACGCCTCCCGAACTACATTGTTTTCCTTGCATTGGGAGGTAAAAACTTTACTTTACCTAGGTGTTATGCTGTTAAGTTCCGGCCTGGGTATTCTCATCTATAAAAACATAGATACAATTGGCCATCAGGTCATTTTATTGATCATTGCTGCCATCAGTGGCGGATGTTTTTTTTATTGCTTAAAAAATAAGAAGCCCTTTAGCAAAGAATTGATAAAATCTCCGAACTCATTTTTTGATTATATCCTCCTTCTGGGCTGCCTTAGCTTTTTATCATTTGTTGGTTATTTGCAATTCCAATATACCGTATTTGGCACCAACTACGGAATGGCAACTTTCATCCCGATGGTTGCATTGTTTTATATTGCCTATGAGTTTGATCATCTGGGTATTTTAGCCATGGGAATTACCAATCTAGCCATTTGGATGGGCGTATCTGTAACCCCAAAGCAATTGCTGTTAAACGCTGATTTTAATAGTCAGACCGTTATATATACTTATCTGTTTCTAGGATTATTACTACTTCTTGCTGCTTACCTGAGCGTCTATTTTAACTTTAAAAAGCACTTCAGGTTTACTTACCAACATTTCGGTGTACACCTTTCCTTTATATCGCTATTAGCAGGCTACTTCTTTTATTATGATTCGGCCTTTTCATTTCTATTCATGGTTGCCCTGTTTGCACTGGCCTTCTACATTTATAAAGATGCCATGAAACATCAGTCTTTCTACTTCTTGTTACTGGTTGTTATCTATACTTATATAGCCATTAGCACCCTCGTAGTAAGGGGGCTTTTCGCGATGAAAGATGATGCATCAATCACCCTTTCGTTTATGTATTTTATTGCCTCTGCAATTGGTATTATATTTCTATTAATTAACCTCAACAAGAAAATTAAAGCCGTATGATTATTTATAACAACATTTGGCTGGCTAATTTATTAATTAGAGAAGAAGCACAAAAGGCCCGTAAAGCAGAAGCAATAAGTATTAACGAGCAAAAGGAAATAGAGGATAAACATCCTGTAGGATTTTATTCTCCTAATATTTTTATCAGAATAGGTCTGTTTATTCTAACCTGCATCATTGTTTCCTTTTCCATTGGATTACTGATGCTTATGGTAAGCGACACGAATGTTATTGACAAATGGGGCTTTTCTTTTTTTGTGGGGATTCTTACTTACATCGCTCTCGAGCTAATGGTAAGAAAAAGCAATCATTTTAAATCAGGAGTTGATGATGCCTTAATGTGGATTTCAGGAGGACTGGTTTTAACTGCATTTATTATACTACAAGCAGATGTAAGCAATAATTTCCCTTATTCACGAATTTCATTCTTTTTATGTTTATTAGCACTATTCTATGCTGTCCGCTTTACAGATATGTTAATGACAGCAATAGGCCTTTTAGCGCTTATTGCCACTATCTTTTTCGTTTGGAAAGACCTTTTTTCATGGGGAATGGCAACCATGCCCTTTTTAATGATGATCGTCTGTTCAGGAATTTATTTTTTATCCAAACGGAGTATCGGAAAAAAAGCTAGCCTCTATTACACCAGCTGTTTATATGTAGTTCAAATTGTAAGTTTGCTTGTTTTATATCTGGCAGGAAATTATTACGTGGTACAATCGCTTAGCCCTGCTAGCGAAGGCATATACAATAGCGCAGAACCGGCTCCTGTTCCCTTTGGATTTTTCTTCTGGGCATGGACTATCCTTATCCCTTTTATTTATTTAGGGCTTGGAATAAAAAACAAAGACGTAATCATATTACGAACAGGCCTGATCCTAGTAGCGGCAGCAGCATTTACTTTCAGAAACTACTACCATCTCATGCCAATTGAAGGTGCGCTTAGCATTGTCGGGATCATCCTGTTGGGGATTTGTTATATGGTAATGAAATACCTTAAAACACCTAAACACGGCTTTACCTATGAAGATTTAGAAGACGGGAATTTTATGGACAAGCTAAAAGTAGAATCACTCATTGTATCTGAAACTTTCTCTGGCACCCAGCCTCAGGGCGAAAATACCAGATTTGGTGGTGGAGACTTTGGAGGTGGTGGCGCCAGTGGTAATTTCTAAAGAAATCGTTATCTTGAGCTAACTTAATGCTTTAAGAATGAACTCTTCCAAATTAAAAGCAATGCAAACCATACATCTTGCATTCTGCCTGGCCATCGTTTTAATGGCAGCCACCTCGTATCTAACCGTTAAAGATCGTCTTTACCTGGATGCTGATTTGAATCAGAATGATATATTCTTCCCGCTATTCCCTTTGATTGGTCTTGTTTCAATTGCATTAGGGCAGTTCCTGTTCAAAAAGCAATTATCTAATCTTCATGGACTTTCTGCAGATGACAAGATCAATAAATATCAAGTGGCTTTTTTAATGCGCACAGCTCTATTCGAACTTCCGGCACTGTTAAATATTGTTGGGTTTCTGGTAAGTGGCAACATTGTGTTTCTGATTGCCGGAGTGGTTTTCTTTATGCTCCTGTTATCAGCAAGGCCAAACAAACAGGCTATTATTGAGGTCCTAAACCTGAACTATCCGGACACAGAAAAATTATAATCGCATGATATATTTCTCTGTATCTTTGCACAATTAATGGAATACAACGTTCACACCTTGCCTAATGGCATCCGCATACTTCATGTACCATCTGCATCAGCAATATCTCATGCCTGTATTATTATTAATAGTGGCTCCAGAGATGAGAACGATGAAAATGCAGGACTGGCCCATTTTATTGAGCACCTGATTTTTAAGCGTACCGAAAAGCGCAGTACAAATCAAATATTAAATAGACTTGAAAGTGTTGGCGCAGACTTAAATGCCTATACCACAAAAGAGTATACATGCATCCATGCTTCATTTCTAAACCCCTATCTGGACAGAACCCTGGAGCTTTTTAACGATATCGTTTTTCATTCTACATTTCCTGAAGATGAAATGGATAAAGAGAAAAGTGTGATACTGGATGAAATAGCCTCCTACCTCGATCAGCCTGAAGAAGCTATTTATGACGATTTTGAGGATTTGGTATTTTCGGGACACGCACTTGGACGCAATATACTGGGGACAACAGAAAGCGTAAGCAAAATCACTCAGAAAGACATTCATCAGTTTATAAAAGAAAACTATCATACAGATAAGATGGTAATTGCGGTATTGGGCAATTATTCTTTAAATAAGGTTGTAAAAGTTGGCGCAAAACACTATTCGGAAATCCCGGCTAACCTGCATACATCAACCAGAGAAACCCCATTAAAGGCTCCTGTTGTTACTAAAACATTCAATAAGCCAATCCAGCAAGCCCATGCAATGCTAGGCTCTCAGGCTTACTCTTTACATCACCCTTATAAAACAGGTCTGTTATTATTAAACAACCTTCTTGGGGGCAATGGAATGAGCTCTATCCTGAACCTTCAAATCAGAGAAAAGTATGGAATTGCCTATACCATTGAATCTGGCTATAGTCCATTAAGTGATACAGGTATTTTTACCCTTTATTTTGGCACTGATAAGGAAAAAGTAAATAAGGCAAGTGCGCTTATTTTTAAAGAACTGAAAAAGCTTCGCGATAATCACTTCAGCGAAGTACAACTCCAAAAAGCTAAGAATAAATTCATCGGACAGATTGCCCTGGGCGAAGAAAACCGAATCGGACTCATTATTTCTATGGCCAAAAGCCTTATCGACTACGATAAAATAGATGATCTCGAAACCGTTTTCAGCAAGATACAGGCAGTATCAACAACAGATATTGGTAATATTACCAATGAAATATTAGATGAAAGTAATCTTAGTGCGCTAACTTTTTATCCTTTAGGGTAATATTTGTATTTTTGCAGAATGAAGTTACCCATTGTAGCATACGGAGATCCGGTTTTGAAAAAAGTATGCGCTCCAATTGATGAGACATACCCGGATTTGGCACAGCTAATCACCAATATGTTCGACACCATGTATAATGCAAGCGGTGTTGGCTTGGCAGCCCCTCAGATTGGGTTACCAATACGCCTGTTTATTGTGGATACTGGCGCCGATGAAAAAGATAAAAACCGTTTTAAAAAGGTATTTATCAATGCTGAAATTCTGGAAGAAACCGGAGAACCATGGGCTTTTAATGAAGGATGCTTAAGTATTCCTGACATCAGAGAAGATGTGACCCGTAAACCAAATGTTCTTATTGAATATTATGATGAGAACTGGGAGCTTCATACCGAAGAATTTACAGGTATGCCTGCTCGTGTTATTCAACACGAATACGACCATATAGAAGGCACTTTATTTACAGATAAATTAGGATTATTGCGTAAAAGAATGCTTCAAAGTAAGTTAGATGCAATTTCTAAAGGCAATATAAAGGCCGATTATAAGATGCGTTTCCCTAATCAACACAAAGGTAAAAAGCGCTAATTATCGGCGCTTCTACTCTTATCTCCCTTAAAGATAGACTGCATTAGTTTACCCCATGCAAATGGATTAAGCAAAGGATTCGTTTGAACCATGTTCTTGTTTAGCGACCTTTCATGATTTGTCCTGAAATTCGTGCTCTGAATTTCTCCACCATCTCTTGGAAGGGTTTGCATTAAACCAGACAGGCTTTCTTGTGAAAGGTTTTTAGCAGCGATAGCATAATCATCGTCTGCTATCTTCATAGACATAAAGTCTCTCGTAAATTCCTCCACAGTTGCCCAGGGATAAACCCGAACGGTAGGAAGGTTGATGATCTCAGCTTTCAGCTTAATCATAGCCGTGTACTTAGTATCATTAATTACAGAGGGAACAGCTAAAAGCAAATCTTTATAACCTACTGCAGTATACAAAATCGTATCTCCGGGATGGGCGATAAAAGAAAAGAAGCCCTTATAATTGGCCGCATAACGCTGCTCCTTGTTTGATAAATTTGTAACCGTAACGTAAGGCACAACAGTATTACTATCCACATCGGTAATAATTCCGGAAAATTGGATCAATTTCTTATCCGTAGTTATTTGCTGTGCAAATACCGAGGAAACGAAAAGAAGCAATATTAAGGTGAACGAATACTTCATGTTACAAAATTAGCTGTATTTGGTAAAACGGCTAGTTAAATAGTGTTAAATCGTTTATACTGGCTCAGCTAAATTTATAGCTACTACTGAAGTAATTTGTGGTACTGCCTTCATAATTGCTTGTTCAATGCCCGCTTTCATTGTCATAAAGCTCATTTTGCAGGATCCGCAGTTACCTAATAATTTTAATTTAACTACATTCTCCGGCGTAATCTCTTCAATCGCAACGTCTCCACCATCCGCTATTAAATACGGACGAATGGTCTCTAGTGCCTGCTCTACTTGTTCTGTTAAATTCATTGGTTATATTTTATTAAAGTATAAAAATAGTAAATTTTTAGCAATTAGCAGTTTGTGCATTATTTATAGCTACCTGCTGCGCTACTTTTCCTGCTATTTCTGCGAATGCTCCAGAAAGCACACTCTCTGTATTTAAGGCTATAGGCGCTCCATTATCTCCTGCTTCTGCAATACTTTGTACAATTGGAATTTCACCTAAAAACGGCACATCAAAAGATTTTGCCAATTCTTTACCTCCATCTTTACCAAAAATATAATACTTATTCTCTGGCAATTCTTCAGGTGTAAAATAAGCCATATTTTCGACAACTCCTAAAACAGGAATATTGATGCCCGGCATTTTAAACATAGCTAACCCTTTTCTGGTATCAGCTAAAGCCACCTGCTGAGGAGTGGTAACGATTACAGCCCCGGTAATTGGAAAGCTTTGCGTAATGGTGATGTGGATATCTCCGGTACCCGGAGGAAGATCTACGATCAGGTAATCAAGCTCACCCCAATCGGCATCATTAAACAACTGCTTTACTGCATTCGAAGCCATCGGTCCGCGCCATGGCACTGGCTGATCAGGATCTGCAAAAAAACCTAGCGACAGTAATTTTATACCATACTTTTCAATTGGCAAGATCAGCGTTTTACCGTCTTGCGTTTCCCTCGCACTTGGCTTTGCACCAACCAGATCGAACATTGTAGGCACAGATGGCCCGTAAATATCCGCATCTATCAGGCCAACCTTTGCTCCATCAGCAGCTAAAGACACGGCCAGGTTACTTGCAACAGTCGATTTCCCTACACCACCTTTTCCAGATGAAACCAGAATGATATTTCTAATGTCTTTTAACTGGGTGCTATCCATTGGCTTGGTTACCCTCGAAGTAATATTGATAGTCACCTCTGCCTCCTGGCTAACAAAATGTTTAATCGAGTTAAGGCAGGCATTCTTAAGCATATCCTTCATAGGACATGCAGGAGTGGTCAGTTCTAAGGTAAAACTTACGTTCTTATCTTCTATTTTTAAGTCTTTGATCATGTTCAAAGTCACCAGATCTTTCTTAAGGTCAGGGTCTTCAACATTTCTCAAGGCAGCAAGGACTTGTTCTTGGCTAATAATCATTGTTACAAATTTAACTAAAACTCCCCAAGCATTCATGGCTCTTCGTTACATTATTGCAAATGGGTGAATAATTTTAATTGACTTTAGCGTTTTTAGTGTAATTTTAACACGAAATAAACATTTGTATTTAACGTTTAGCAATAAAAATTTTATTCTACAGCATGCATCTTCCAAAAATTAATATCCCTAAAAAATACATAAAGATAGGAGCGTGGGTTTTAGGCTGTTTTCTAGTGGTTTGCATTACGGTTGGTGCCATTGCTTACAACAAAAGAGAAGCTTTACTAAAGACAATGATGGCCAAAGCAATTGCCAAGGCCGACAAAGACTTTAATCTGAATATTAAAATTGGAACGGCTGGCTTTAGTGGTCTTAGTACCGTTCACATGACCAATATTACAATTGTACCTAAAGATAGAGATACCTTAACCACCATCAATGATCTAACTGTAGGTGTAAAACTGTTTCCCTTAATTGTTGGCAATGTAAAATTATCTGAAGTTACCCTAAATACCGGCAAAATAAATATTGTATTTAAAGATTCACTTAGCAATCTCGACTTCATTCTAAAACGTAAAAAGAAAGATAGTACAGAGAAAAAATCTAAGGTAGATCTTGGTGATTTAGCCCACAACCTACTTAATCAGTTTCTTTATAAAATACCGGACAACATGGAGGTTAAAAACCTGATGTTAGCCGTTAATGATAACGACACCGCCCATTTAAAGTTCTTAACCACCACCGCAACAATAGACGATGGCGACCTAACCTCTACAATACTTGTAAATGATAAAGACGCAACCTGGCATATAAACGGGAAATTAAAGCCGGGGAAAAAACAGCTCGATGTGATGCTGTTTGCAGACAAAGGTCCTGTTCAGCTTCAATATCTTAATGATAAACTGCACGCTAAGTTTAGCTTTGACACCGTCAGAACAGAGATGAAAAATGCAGACTATAGTGGCGATGCTTTCAAAATAGAAGGCTCATGGTCGGTAAAGAACTTACTTATCAATCATCCAAAAATTGCGTCCAATGATATCGTTGTCCCCGATGCAAAGATTAATGCCGATATGCTTATCGGAGAAAACTACCTTGCACTGGATAGCTCTTCAACAATTCTTTTAAAAAATGCGACGATACACCCATACTTAAAATATACACTATCTCCTAACAAGATCTATGAGGTAAAAGTTCGTGCTCCGGAGCAAGATGCCCAGGAGCTTTTCAACTCTTTTCCGCATGGACTATTCGAATCGCTGGAAGGATTAAAAGTGAGCGGGAAGCTTAAGTACGATCTTGACTTTTATCTTGACAGCTCTTTGCCTGATAGTGTTAAGTTTTACTCGGGATTAACACCTGCAAACTTTAAGATCTTAAAATTAGGTAAAACTAATCTGCAGAAAATTAATAAAGACTTTATATACACACCATACGAGCGCGGAAAGCCGATGCGGGATATCATGATAGGCCCTTCCAATCCTAATTACACCCCGCTTTCAGAGGTCTCGAGCAACTTTAAAAATGCAATATTAACCTCCGAAGACCCTTCTTTCTTTACACATAAAGGGTTCGTTCAGGAATCGATTCGCAAATCTTTTGCAGTAAACTTTAAAGAGAAAAGGTTTGTTCGTGGTGGCAGTACCATTTCGATGCAATTGGTTAAGAACATTTTTTTAAGTCGACAAAAAACCCTTGCCCGCAAAGCAGAGGAAATATTAATTGTTTGGCTTATAGAAAACAACCACCTTATTACTAAAAACAGAATGCTAGAAGTCTATTTTAACATTATTGAAATGGGGCAGAATGTTTACGGTATCGGTGAAGCTACAAGACATTATTTTGGAAAAAGACCGTCAGACCTAAATATTGGAGAAGGCATATTCCTTGCAAATATAGTTCCCCGACCTAAAATAGCCTTATATAAGTTCAGAGGTGATGGTGGCCTCAAAGACTATATGTATCCGTACTTTAAATACATCGGGAACATTATGGCCAAAAGAGGGTTAACTCCTCCTGATACCAGCGGTTATGGCTTCTATAACGTACATCTAAGAGAAGGACTACGACAATATTTATTGCCAGACACCACCACCATTGATACAAATGCTTTTGACAATGATGACCCTCTACCTGCAATAGAAACACATGATGCCTCTAAAAATCTGTTTGACCGGTTATTTGGCGGAGAAGCAAAGAAAGATTCTATTTCAAAACCGAATATAACTGTTGATACAGTGAAGAAAACCCGGAAACAACTAAGAGAAGAAAAAAGAGAGCAGCGAAGAAAAGAAAAAGCCCTGGAAGAGGAGCTCGAAAAGCAGAAAAAAGAAAACTAACAGCCGCCCTCTTATTGGTTAATCTCGTAACTATGAACAAAATTCAAATAGAAGATAAAGAATTCGAAATCTTAATTCAAAATGACAATATCGCTAAGCGAACCCGCTTAATCGGCATCCAAATAAATGTAGATTACGAGAATCGTTGCCCTATATTTATTGGCGTTTTGAACGGAAGTTTTTTGTTTATGGCCGATCTTTTAAAAGAGATTACCATATCCTGCGAAGTCGGGTTTATCAAAGTCTCGTCTTATGAGGGCACAGAAAGCAGTGGTAACATCAGGGAGACCTTTGGTTTGCCTAACGACCTAAAGGATAGAGATGTTATTCTGATTGAAGACATTGTTGATACCGGACTTACCCTCAGTTATATACTTGCTGAAGTATATAAACAAAACCCTGCATCTGTTAAAGTTTGTTCCCTTTTATTAAAACCAGCTGCCCTAAAAAGCCCAATTGAAGAACTGGAATATGTAGGCTTCGAACTCAGTAATGAATTTGTTGTGGGCTACGGACTAGACTATAATGGTCTCGGAAGAAACCTTACTGATATCTACAGAGCCAAAACTGTTGCTCCTCTTTTACCGTAATCCGATATTTTTTTCCCAATTTTGCACCAAACATATTTCTACAAGAATGACCATACACAAAGAAGGATATACCACTATAGCTGTTTCACTACTCTTCATCTTTATAATTAATGCAGTTGTTGACTATAAATTTGCAGACATTACCTGGTTAAGGTGGTTCATTTATATTTTTTCTTTTGCACTGTTTATTACCGTACTACAGTTCTTCAGAAACCCCAGCCGTAACTTTACAACGGGTGATAATCTGGTAATTTGCCCTGCCGACGGTAAAGTTGTAGTGATCGAAGAAACTCAGGAAGGCGAGTATTTTAAAGACAAAAGATTACAGGTATCCATATTTATGTCGCCTGTAAATGTACATATCAACAGAAACCCTATTTCTGGGGTAGTTAAATTCTTCAAATACCATCCGGGCAAATACCTTGCTGCATGGAACCCGAAATCATCAACAGAAAACGAACGTACAACCGTTGTCGTAGAACACAAAAATGGCACTCCGGTATTATTCAGACAAATTGCAGGCGCACTTGCCCGACGCATTGTTTGGTATGTTAAAGAGGGGGATAATGTTGAGCAGTCTGAACAATTCGGCTTTATTAAATTTGGTTCAAGAGTAGATATATTTTTACCAATTGGCACCAAAGTTAATCTTGAGCTCGATCAGGTCGTAAAAGGCGGTATTACCGTTTTGGCTGAACTTTCTTAAAGAATTTGGTATCCTCATAGTTAGCCGGGAACCCCGTCATCTCTCCTATCGTCGAGATGACGACCAGAACCCTCTTTTATCCCTTATTTTCAATAGCAGGAGCATCCGATACCGACCGTTGTGTTGGGTAAGCGAACTCAGATTTATACCGCTCTACTATTTCAATCAGCTTAAAGTTAATTTCTTCTTTTACCTTAACGTACTGGCTGTGCTCCATATTTATCACCAAATACACAACCTGTACATGTAATGCAAAATCGCCGAAATTATCAAAGGTCGCATACCCGTCTTTTGTATTGGCATTTCCATTTAAATATTCATTAATGGCATTTACAATGTTTTTTACGTCTTCACTCTTCGTTTCATAGGTTAGTCCTATCTGAAAGTTTACCCGTCGGTAATTCCTTAAAGTAACATTTTCCAGTACTCCATCAATCATTGCCCTGTTCGGGATAACAATTGTTGTCTTATCCGGACTTATCAGCCAGGTGCTCCTAAAGCCAACCTTTTCTATCGTTCCCTCAACTCCATCAACCTTAACCACATCCCCTACAGTGAAGGGCTTATCCAGAAATATCGTAAAAGAGCCTATTAAATTCTCTAAACTCTCTTTAGCTGCCAGGGCTATAGCTATACCTCCAATGCCTAATCCCGTAATTAATGTTAGCACGTTGATTTCAAAAACAAAACCCAACAGCACAAAGAAGCCTAAAAAGCAGATTAAAGTTTTTGTTAGCTCTTTTAAAAATGGAATTAACTGATCATCAGCCTTGTTATTGGTTAACGATGCCTTATACTTTAAAACATGCGCTATAAAGTCGATTATCCTTAAAATAATCCAGAATATAGATAGAATGATGAAGAACAAAAATATCTTATCGATACAGTCCCCTATAGTCACCTCAAGCTTAGATTTCGCCTTGTGCCATACGATAACATCTAAAGGATATTTTAATTGATTTACGGCAAGGTAAAATGTACAAAACGTAATGAAAGATTCGATAGGCTTTAAAAGCAGCGATACAAATGTGTCGTCTTTAATATTTTCAGCAAATTTTTTAAATGCTGTAAAAATCAAAAGACTAAACAGACGAGATACCAGTCTTTTAAAAATCAGGCCCAATAAAATGAACCCTCCAAAAAGACAGTATTGCTTTACTGTGTTCCCCCAAAATACCTGATCGAAAATATTAATATCCATAGTTTATACCAATTGTTTTAGTGCGATTTCAAAGGCCGTTCTAGACAAGCCGGTTTTAGCTGTATCGTGCTTATAAACAGCCTTCATTGCTTTATATATTACTTCAGATGCATCGGAAAAAATAGCATCATCACTCATTTCAACATTTCTTTGCATTAAATATGCGAATACTCTGGCCATACCGCAATTAGAAATAAAATCAGGAATCACAGCAACGTGATTATCCGCATGTTCCATAATGCTGCCAAAGAAAATTTCCTTATCCGCAAAAGGTACGTTTGCACCACAGGCAATCACTTCAAGCCCACCAATTATCAACTGATCTACCTCCTCTTGCTTTACCAAACGCGAGGCTGCAGCGGGAACAAATATTTCTGCCCCGATGTCCCATATCTCCTTATTGGCATCTTCAAAAGACAACAACGAAGGAGCTATCAGCGTATTGCCTGTTCTGTTGTTAAACAGACCAATAACTTCCTCGGCAGTAAAGCCATTAGTGTTAATCAGTCCACCAACACGATCAATTATTCCAACAATTTTTACGCCATTTTGAGCCAGATAATATCCTGCCGAAGCAGCAACATTACCCCAACCCTGAATAATTGCTTTTTTCCCTGCCAGCTCACCTCCCCAGATCTTATAAAAATGGCCAATTGATTCTGCTACACCGTAACCTGTAATCATATCAGCTACCTTATATTTTCTTTTAATATCCGGAGTGTAGTTCAAGTCCTCAAGAACCTTTGAAACGCCATAGCGTAACTGACCAATTTGATGAATGCGCTCATTCTCTCTAGCCTGATAATGCCCATTGATCACCCCTTCCTGCGGATGCCATAAGCCATAATCTTCAGTTATAGGGATAACCTCATGAATTTCATCAATATTTAAATCGCCTCCGGTGCCATAATAGCTTTTTAGCAAAGGCATTACAGCCTTATACCACCTTTCAAGAACCTGCGCTTTTCTTGGATCTGCAGGATCGAAATTAATTCCGGACTTAGCTCCGCCTATAGGTGGGCCCGAAACGGTAAATTTCACCTCCATTGTTTTTGCTAAAGACTCAACCTCTCTCTTGTCTAGCCCCTTACGCATTCGGGTACCTCCACCCGCAGCACCGCCGCGTAGTGAATTAATAACTACCCAGCCTTCGGCTTCAGATTCCTTGTCTTTCCACTCAAAAACAATCTCAGGTCGTTTATCCTCAAATTTTTTTAATAGTTCTTTCATCAATGTTCCAGTTAGTTCCAGAATTAAACTGACAACATCGTTATACCTTTAGCGGGTATAATGAGGCATTTAGTTAAATCCGATAAGTTAGTTACAGCAAACTTAGATAAAAGCAACTGTGCATTTACGATACATCACTAAAATAATGATAAATCGTAATAATTTACTCGGAACAGAGTGGTTTCGGGGCAAACAAAAAAACCTCCCCGATACAATCGGGAAGGTTAATATGCTTTTTCTAAAGAAATTAAACTCTTTTAGATTTGATACGAGCTGCTTTACCAGTTAACTCACGTAGATAGAATAATTTCGATCTGCGAACTTTACCGTGACTGTTAACTTCAACTTTAGCGATGTTTGGAGAATTTATCGGGAAGATACGTTCAACACCAACACCATTAGACATTTTACGAACGGTAAACGTTTCATTAGCACCAACGCTATTACGCTGTAATACTACACCTTGGTAAATTTGAATACGTTCTTTATTACCTTCGCGAATTTTATAGTGAACACTCACTGTATCTCCTGATTTGAATGCAGGAAACTCATTTTTTGCGATTACCTGCTCTTCAACAAATTTTACTAAATCCATGATTTTAAGCTATTAAGCCGATTTTTTGTTGTTTAAAATCGGACTGCAATATTAGGAATTTTATTTTAGAAATAAAAGCGATTTTTGTTTTTTTCCACATTCTTTATTATTTCCACATATTCAAAAGCAAATCTACTCATTTTTCAGATAAATAATTAGACCGGTAAAGCGTCTGTAAATAGCATGTATCCAGTACTATTCGCTAGGCGCTAACAGACTCAGAGCTATTATATTCCATTATCAACACGCTTAAGTCCTGACAACAAATTTTTGAGTTGGCCAGCTCCCCTATTTTCATATGAAACATAATCTCAAGTTTTCTTACCATTTCGTAAGGAATATCTGCCTTATCCGTAACTTTTAGCTTCCTGTAATTATGAAAAGTATTAGAAGCAATTCCCAGTTCACGTGGGATAATCCTTAGTGCTGCCTTATAATTTGGTAAGTTTAACTTTCTTATTGCTTCATCAATTTTATATTTTCTTTGTTCTTTCATGATATAATCTTGTCAGTTAGTCAGTTTTTTTGAATTTATTCTACACATCATTCCCTACTTTGCTGTAGTTCAGTATTTATCAGCTCATCAAGCGTTTTACCTCTTATTGGCTTATTCAGCAATCCTCCTGTCTGCAGTTCAAATAATGCTCAAACAGCACCACAATTTCATGAGGAATATCCTGAGAATCACTAAAAAGAATGTTCCGATAATTATGAAGCGTGTTGAGTGAGATGCTTAAATATTTGGGCAGTTTTCTAATCGCTTCGCGGCGGTGGCCGATCGATCTTTTTAGCAAACACTCGTTAATCTTGTACTTCCTCGGTGCACTGTCGCTGATCTTTACTTTTTTCATACTTACGTTAGTTTAATTTGGTTATACTTATTTTTTGTATTTTTATCAAAAAAATGTAATGCTATTCATAATTTTATAGCATAAATACACCAAATATTTTAAGTGTTAGCCAAATTTATACGAATTTTTTTATGGCATTAAAGCGGATAGTCGATGAGCTACTCAAAGAAAAAGGCAGATCCATGACCTGGCTTGCTGAAAAAATGGACAAAACCTTTGATGGCCTGAAGCTGAGTTTAACCCGGGGATCAATAAAATATAATGACATTATAACCCTTTCAAAGGTCCTTGACGTACCGCCTGCCACGTTTTTTCAAACAACAGTAATACCGTACAGCAACAAAAGCGTAGAAAGCCTTGTAAGCGATCAAAAAGCAGAGTATACCGATCTAAAGAGCAATTTGAAAAATTGCAAAGAGATGCTTACCGCATTAAAAGATCAAATAAAAGATAAGGATAAAATTATTTCGCTCCTGAGCAAAGGAAACTAGTCTTCGAGTAAATCAGGGCGACGTTGTTGTGTTCTGGCCAAAGCCTGATCATGGCGCCATTCATTAATCTTTGCCTCGTGACCGCTTAATAGCACATCAGGAACTTTATGTCCGTTCCAGTCAGCCGGCCTCGTATAAACAGGAGCATCCAGTAGCTCTCCCTGGAAGCTATCAGACAAAGCCGATGTCTCATCATTCAAAACACCAGGAATAAGCCTTACAATGGCATCAACCAAAACTGCTGCAGGAAGCTCTCCTCCCGACAAAACATAATCTCCGATAGAAATCTCACGTGTTACAAATAAATCTCTTACGCGCTGGTCTATGCCCTTGTAATGACCACATAGAATCATAATGTTGCCCTTGCCCGATAATTCATTTGCAATCGTCTGGTTAAAAGTCACCCCATCCGGGCTCATAAAAATTACTTCATCGTAATCACGTTCAGCCTTTAGCCCTTCTATACACCTGGCAAAAGGCTCAATAGACATCACCATGCCGCTACCACCACCATAAGGATAATCATCTACACTTTTTTGCTTGTTCGTGGCATAATCTCTAAGGTTATGAACCACTATCTCAGCAATACCTTTCTTTTGAGCACGTTGCAAAATAGAGTGGGCAAAAGGGCTATCCAAAAGAGCCGGCAAAACAGTTATAATGTCAAAACGCATGGTGCAAAGATAAAATTAAGGATTGATATATATGTCTAATAAGCCTTCGGGCAAATCAACAAGCATAGTGCCTTCATCCTCATCAATCTCAACAATCATATCATCATTCAAAGGAAACAGGATTTCCTTACTTTGATAGGCTACCGTTGCAACAAATTGCTGAGGGTATTCATTTACCTCAATAATTTCGCCAAGCTCCCCATGTGTTTCATCAAAAACAACAAAGCCTTTTAAATCATTATAATGAAAATCTTCATCAGAACGATCTGGCATTTTTGTTAAAGGCAGATATACCTTTTTTCTTAACAGAGGCTGGGCCTTGTCTATATGATCGATGTCGTCAAAATAGAAATTCCCTGTATTATTAGTCTGAAGCTTATAAGACGATACAAAGAAAGGCACCATTTTGCCATTTATATCAGCAAAAATCACATCAAGTTCCAGTAATTCAGGCTCATCATATTCAAAGAACAGCTGAACCTCTCCCTTTAATCCCTTTGTTTTGGTAATGTATCCTATATAAAACGCTTCTTCTATTTTCATTGGTGTATCGTTAATTTTTGGTCTTGTTGTATTCCTACAGTACCATCACCTCAGCTTCCGTCATCTCTCCTATCGTCGAGATGACGGAAATGAAGATCAGCCTTTCATAAAACCTTTAAATAAAAAAATAGCGAAGAAATCATATAAAAGATTCTTCGCTATTATTCAGAATAACAAAAATACTATGCTTCTTCTTCTTTGCTTTCTTCTGTAGCTTCTGCTGCAGGAGTTTCTTCTGCTACCGGAGCTTCTTCAGTTGCAGCTTCAGCTACTGGAGCTTCTTCAACAACTTCTTCTTCTACAACCTCTTCTACCGGTGCATTTTTAATTGCAAGGGCAGCAGCACGGTCAGCATTTTTCTTAGCTTCAGCAGCTAGAGCAGCTTTTCTAACTTCATCTTTAGATTTAGTTAAGCCCTCTTTTTTGCCTTCAATTTTACCGTCTTTAGCGCTTAACCATTCAGCAAATTTAGCTTCCGCTTGTTCTGCAGTTAACGCACCTTTTTTAACACCACCTTCTAAGTGTTTTTTGTATAAAACACCTTTGTAAGAAAGGATAGCACGACAAGTATCCGTAGGTTCAGCACCTTTGTTTACCCAGTCTAAAGTTTTGTCAAAGTTAAGATCGATAGTAGCTGGATTGGTGTTTGGGTTGTATGAACCTAAACGCTCAATGAATTTACCATCTCTTGGTGAGCGGGAATCCGCTACCACAACGTGGAAAAAAGGTTTACCTTTTTTACCGAATCTTTGCAATCTGATTTTAGTTGCCATTTCTCTTTTAGTTTATGTATTCAACATAGTTCCCGGAGCTTCGTGCTTGCGGGGTTGCAAAAGTAAGTAAAATACTAATGATTAACAAGATGCAATAATTTTAAATTCATTTAACATAACTGTCTCCCCAATTAAAGATATTTGGAGCAAACGATATACAAATGAGAATAGCCATAGACATGGACGAGGTTTTAGCCGATCCGATACACAAATTTATACACCTTTATAACCGGGATTACGGAATCCCGCTCGACTTGATTATTGAACCGGGAAATGAAGTTTACCATCATATGCCCGAGCATATTAACAATAAATGGTTCGATTATATTAATGAAAAGGGCTTTTTTAGAGACCTTCCGCTTATTGAAGGAAGTGTAGAAGCTGTAAAAAAATTACAGGAACATCATGATATATATATCGTTTCGGCAGCAACAGAATTTAGAAACTCTCTTGAAGATAAACTTGACTGGCTGGCAGAACATTTTCCTTTTATTACCTGGAGAAACATCATGTTCTGCGGTGATAAAATTGTTGATGTAGATGTAATGATTGATGACAGGGCTAAAAATTTCGCTGGTTTTAAAGGCCGGAAACTATTATTCTCTTCGCCACACAACTTACTGTTAAAAGATTACGAGCGTGTAGATACCTGGCAGCAGGTTCTGGATAAATTACTGTAACAAATCCACAAAATCATCATCAAACCTAAAAACCAATTAAAAGATGCTAATTACAACAACCAATTCAGTAGAAGGCAAAAAAGTAGTTAAATACATAGGCCTTGTAAGTGGCGAAACCATTATCGGTGCCAATATTTTTAAAGATCTTTTTGCCGGAATACGAGACATCGTTGGAGGCAGATCGGGATCGTATGAACAAGTATTAAGAGAAGGTAAAAATACTGCGATTAATGAAATGCAGCAATACGCAGCCGCAATGGGTGCAAATGCCATAATCGGAGTAGATTTAGATTATGAAACAGTAGGTAGCGGCGGCAGCATGTTAATGGTTGCTGCAACAGGAACCGCTGTAGTAATAGAATAATAAACAAAGGCCCTAAAATTTAGGGCCTTTGTTTATTATAGTGACAATATCTCTACCAGTTTTAACCAGGCAGGACTTATTTCTTTTGCATCAATATGCTTAATAGCATGATTAAATGGCGTAAAAACAATCTCTTTATTCTTTTGTCCAACCATTACGCCTGTCTGTCCGGCTAAGATCCCCTCTACAGCAACCACACCTAAGCGGCTAGCCAAAACTCTATCCATGCAGCTTGGCTTACCTCCACGCTGAATATGGCCCAGTACAGAAACCCTGATGTCATACGCCGGAAATTTCTCTTTAAGAACCTCGCCAACATTAAAGCCGCCACCGATCTCATCACCTTCGGCAACAATAATTATTTTCGATGCCTTATCCTTACGTCCGGTCTCAAGTCTGGTAACCAAACCATCAATACCCATATTTGCTTCAGGTATCATAATCGCCTCAGCACCTACCCCTATTCCACTTCTTAAAGCAATAAGACCAGAATCACGGCCCATCACTTCAACAATAAATAAACGGTCGTGAGATTCTGCAGTATCTCTGATTTTATCTACAGCATTAATAACGGTATTAATTGCAGTATCATAACCTATTGTAAAATCAGTTCCTTCCAGATCATTATCAATAGTTCCAGGCAAACCTATAACAGGATAATCAAATTCGTGTGTAAACAAATCTGCTCCCGTAAAAGTACCATCACCACCAATAACAATTAATGCGTCTATGTTATTTTTCTTTAATTGATCGTACGCCTGTTGCCTTCCTTCTTTGGTTCGGAATGAATCACTCCTTGCCGTTTTCAAAATCGTTCCTCCACGTTGAATGATATTTGCTACCGACTTACGGTCCATTTCAATAAAGTCGCCATTCACCAGTCCTTCGTAGCCTCTTAAAATACCAGTAACTTGTAAATCGTAGTAAATTGCTGCCCTTACTACTGCTCGTATTGCAGCGTTCATTCCGGGAGCATCGCCTCCAGATGTTAATACACCTATGTTTTTAATCTTATTCATTTGGTTTTTCAGCTTGTTTGAATTTATCTAAACCACTTTGTAAATATGCAGCATATTCTTTTGCATCAAAAATCGCCCCCTGTGGTTTAACTAAGGGAATTAAATCATGTCCTGCCAATACATAGAAAGGCTGAGAGTTAGATCCATATTTTGTAGCCTGGAAATCACCGTTCCACTTGCCCAGATCATCTGTTGTTGTTCTCAGAATCTCCGAATAATGAACTTTTTCCTTCGGCATTTTAATTTTGCGCTCATCTACATAAAGCTGTATTAATACGTATTCGTTAATTATACGTCCTACCTCGGCATCTATCCATACTTTATCTTCCATTTTGCGGCAGTTCACACATGCCCAGCCTGTAAAATCTATCATAACAGGCTTGTTTACCTTTTTAGCATAAGCTAAGCCTTCTTCCAGATCAAAAAACGGAGTAAAACCAATTGGTTTTTTAAATACATCATCGTATTTCACTTTAGAAGGAAACTCGGTATCCACTTTTGATTGCGATGAGCCGTTCCCGTTAAGGATAAAATCCTGAGTATTCATTGGCGGTGCAAGGCCACTTAAAACGCTTACCGGCGCGCCCCATAAACCAGGCACCATGTAAATGGCAAACGAAAACGAAAGTATGGCAAGGAATAATCGTGGTACCGATACATATGGCAGATCACTGTCGTGCGAAAACTTGAGTTTCCCCAATAAATAAATACCCATTAAGAAGAAAATCACGATCCACAGCACCAGGAACACCTCACGGTCGAACCATTCCCAATGCCAAACCAAATCGGCAGCAGAAAGGAATTTCAACGCTAAAGCAAGCTCAAGGAAACCAAGGCAAACCTTCACGCTATTCAACCATCCCCCTGATTTAGGCATGCTGCTTAAAAAGCCAGGGAAGATCGCCGACAAGGTAAATGGAAGCGCTAGTGCCAGCGAGAAACCAAACATCCCTACAGCCGGGGCAAGTAACTCACCTTTTGAACTCGCATCTACAAGCAAAGTTCCAATAATAGGTCCTGTGCACGAAAAGGAAACCAAAGCCAGAGATGCAGCCATAAAAAAGATGCCTCCTAAACCTTTGCTGTTATCTGCCTTATTGTCAATTTTATTAACGAAAGAACTTGGTAATGTAATCTCAAATGCGCCAAAAAAGGAGATGGCAAAAACGACCAGTAGAATAAAGAAGAAGAAATTAAACAGTCCGCTACTACTCAACGCGTTTAGGCCTGCCGATCCAAATAATACCGTAATTAACAGCCCGAAAGCAACATAAATAACAATAATAGAGAGGCCGTAAATAATTGCCTGCCCAATTCCTTTATTCTTGCTGCCCGCCCTTTTGGTAAAATAACTTATGGTAAGCGGCACCATTGGGAAAATACAAGGCATTAAAAATGCTAAAAACCCACCAACAAGACCGGCGATAAAAGTTTGCCAAAGTGTTTTCTTATGATTAGCCTCATCAGATACAACAGCAGTTGCCGGCTTATCCTTTGCCTGATCTATAGATGCACTCTGTGCTATAGTATCTTTTTTTACCGTGTCTTTTACAATGTTGTTTACTGCACTATCCTGAGCAGAACCAACTTCCGTAAAAACCAGATCATCCGTTCCGGTTGAATCCTGAACCTGAGTAGCGGCAAATCCATGCCCCGTCATTGTTACAATAAAAAGAAAGAACAAGCTCAGTACTAAAAGTGTTTTTTTCATCCGCATTCCTATTACCTATTTTAAAACCCATGAAAAACCCCGCCATTATATTCATTTTCATGATGAGGGCGTGAAATTACTTATAATTTTTTATTTAAAGACGGTGTTGTAACCGCTAAGCGTTAATTTTACTATTAGCTAATAATCCCTTAAAACCCTTGAAATAAAAAAAGGGTGCTCTGAAAACTCAAAACACCCTTTTCTTTATCTGTATCAGCTTATTTTACCGGTATGCTGAAGCTTACTTCTTCAGGAGGCAAACACTGTTTATCGTTACATACCATAAATTCTACTTTTCCCTTCACAGTAGTAGCACCTTTATTCAATTTGATTTTTTGCTGAAAGGTAACCCCGTTGCCAAAATAGCTAACGTTCATTTTAAAATTCTCATCGTAATAATTTATTGCCTTAGGCTCTGTAGTCTTTCCATTAAGTGCGTAATCACTTGATGGAGTAAAGGTAAAAGTTGTTTTACTCGGGCCCCCTGGTTTCAGATTTTGAGAATAAATATGCCAGCCATCTTCAATATTTGCCTTAATATAAAGTATTGCTTCTGTTTTACTTACTTTCTTAGCTGCGTAAGCCCATGTTACAGGTTTTTCAATTTGAGCTACCGCCCCTAGAACTGTAAATAAGACTAATGTTAATACCAAACTTATTCTTTTCATCTGTAATTGTTTTTTAATTTTTATGTCTCTTAATCCTTTAAAAATTCAACCTCTTTAAAGTTATATACTCTTTCCTTACCAGAGCTTAAAAGAACCAGTTGTCCTGCTTCAGTAATTCTGGTTATTGTAGCTTCAAAAACCTCGCCATTCTGTCTGTAAAAACCCAGTTTATTAAATCTGTACAGGTTTTCAAGGTACTCTTTCATCAGTCTATTGTAATTTCCTCCTTTCAATTGAAGGTACTGACTTTCAATATGACTGCAAATTTCAGCTAATAGCTCAATTAAATTAACATCGTGCTGTAAAATTTCATATAACGATGTTGCTACTTTGGTCTTCTCAATATCAAATTTTTGCTGGTTAACGTTCATTCCTATGCCAACAATGCTCGATTTAAAACTATTCCCAGACAAGCTATTTTCAATTAAAACGCCTCCTATTTTACTGTCATTATAGTAAATATCGTTAGGCCATTTTACCGTTATTCCGTCCTTTACAAAGCGGCCTAAAGCCTTGTTAATGCCGTTACTAACCGCTATATTTAGCATAAATTGCTTGTTTATGGGTAGAAATACCGGTTTTAGAAAGATGCTGAATGTCAGGTTTAATCCGGGCTCACTGTACCAGGTGTTTTCCTGTTGTCCTCTGCCCGCAAATTGGTTATCTGCCATAATAACAGTTCCTTCCGGTAATGGCTCGGATTTTGACACCATCATCTTCAAAAAGTTATTGGTAGAATCAACGGCTGATAATCTGATAAGATTTTGACCAACAAATAATGTTGAAAAAGTGTTATTTTGCAAGTGTTGATTGTATATTTGTTTATCAAAATTAAAACATTTTAATGGTAAAAAAGAAAATCGTAAACCTTTCTACATACCTCTCAGAAATAGCCGTACACGGCATACAGGAAAAAAAAGGCAATGATATTGTCCGCCTGGACCTAAGAGATCTTAACAGTTCCGTTTCTGACTATTTTATTATCTGCAGCGCTAATTCAGCCACTCAGGTTAAGGCAATTGCCGATAGCGTAGAAGAAGAAATCTATAAAAATACTCAAACTAATCCTTGGCGCAAAGAAGGACAAGATGCTGCCGAATGGATAATCCTGGATTATTTTGACGTTGTTGTCCACATATTTAAAACTGAAAAGCGAGACTTTTATGGGATAGAAGACCTGTGGGGCGATGCCCAGGCAACCTCCTATAAAAGCGCATAATCATTTACTTCCACATTTTTTGATATAACGATGAAAGAGAACCCGAATACAAAACCCAAACTAATAAAGAGAATTCCAAATATTCCGAAGAAGCCTCAAAAAGGTTCAAAATTCAATATTTTTTGGGTTTATGCAGCTATTATTTTAGGACTGATATTATTGCAGTTCCTATTCAATGCCGATACCAGCAAACCAATTACCTACCGCGTTTTTGAAAAAGAAATGCTTTTGCCGGGTGATGTACAAAAATTAGTAGCCTACAAGCACGAAGATCTTGTAAAAATTGAGGTATACATTAAAAAAGACAAGCTAAATCAGCCTAAGTACAAAGAGTACCAAAACAAAAGCAATTTTGGAACAAACACAGGCCCTATAGCTTATTTTACGGCCGGATCAATGGACGCGCTGGATACGCAATTAAAGGAATCTCAGAAAAACCTTCCTCCCGATCAGCAGATTTTAGCAGAAAAAGAAACCAGACAAAGTTCATTTAACTCGTGGTTCTTCACTGTAATTATCCCTGTTCTGTTGTTCATTGGCTTCTGGATCTTTATTATGCGCCGTATGGGCGGTGGTGCAGGTGGCGGTGGCGGTCAGATTTTCAATATCGGGAAATCTAAAGCAACCCTGTTCGATAAAGAGAGCCAGGTAAACGTAACATTTAATGATGTTGCCGGCCTCGAAGAAGCAAAACAAGAGGTAATGGAAATTGTAGATTTCCTTAAAAACCCTAAAAAATATACCAACCTGGGTGGTAAAATACCTAAGGGAGCGCTATTAGTAGGCTCTCCGGGAACTGGTAAAACATTATTGGCTAAAGCCGTTGCCGGCGAAGCGCAAGTTCCTTTCTTCTCACTTTCAGGTTCTGATTTCGTAGAAATGTTTGTGGGTGTTGGAGCATCACGTGTCCGTGATTTGTTTAAACAGGCTAAAGATAAAGCACCATGTATCATCTTTATTGACGAGGTTGATGCAATTGGTCGTGCCCGTGGTAAAAACAGCATGATGGGTGGTAACGATGAGCGTGAAAACACATTAAATCAGCTATTGGTTGAAATGGATGGTTTTGGTACCGATTCTGGTATCATTATCCTTGCTGCTACCAACAGACCTGACGTATTGGATACAGCCTTGTTAAGACCGGGAAGGTTTGACAGACAAATCTCTATTGACAAACCTGATTTGGTTGGTCGTGAGCAGATCTTCAAGGTTCACCTTACCCCTATTAAAACCTCTCAGGAAGTTGATGCTAAAAAACTTTCTGCTCAAACTCCAGGCTTTGCCGGAGCAGAAATCGCCAACGTTTGTAATGAGGCTGCACTTATCGCCGCCCGTCGCAACAAAGAAAGCGTTGACATGCAAGACTTCCAGGACGCAATTGACCGTGTTATTGGTGGTTTAGAGAAGAAAAACAAAATCATTTCACCAGAAGAAAAAAGAATCGTTGCTTATCACGAAGCTGGTCACGCAATTGCAGGATGGTTCCTGGAACATGCAGATCCACTTGTAAAGGTATCTATAGTTCCTCGTGGCGTTGCCGCATTAGGATATGCACAATACTTACCTAAAGAGCAGTTCCTGTATACTACAGAGCAATTAACTGACGGTATGTGTATGACAATGGGTGGTAGAGTAGCTGAAGACATTGTGTTCGGTAAAATCTCTACAGGAGCTCAAAATGACCTTGAAAGAATTACCAAGCTATCATACGCAATGGTTACCATCTATGGTATGAACAGCACTATTGGTAACGTGTCGTTCCACGATCCTCAAAATGAGTATAACTTTAATAAGCCGTACTCAGAGAAAACATCTGAAATGATTGACCACGAAGTACGTATCCTTATTTCACAGGTTTACGACAGAACAAAACAATTACTTACAGATAAAAGAGATGGCTTAGAAAAGCTTGCTCAGAAACTAATAGAAAAAGAGATTCTTTTCCAGGCAGATTTAGAAGAAATCTTAGGAAAACGTCCTTTTGATAACCGCACCACTTACGACGAGTTTGTAAACGGTACAGGTGATCAAAAACCTGCAGCAGAAGGCCTTTTACATGAAGGTGTTGGAGAAACTACAGATCCTTCAGCTTCTATTACGCCAACGAATACAGAGTCTTAATTACAATATTTATGGGGCAGCCATTTCGCAATAAACGAAATGGCTGCAAATCCCTTTTTTTATGCAAGAAAATATTTCCTCCAAAGAGTTAATGCTGAAAAAGATAAGGAAGGCGCTTCTTGAAAAAAGAGACAACCCTTATCCAAATTTAGAAGATACCCCACTGTACACAGAAAATACAGAGTATCCGGAGGTATTATTTGCAGAACAACTTACCGCCGTTTCGGGCAATTTCATCTACTGCGAAAACGGAATAGAATTTATTGAAAACATCCTTCAGCTTGCAGACCGCTTTAACTGGCGTAAAATATACTGCTGGGAGCCTGAATTACAAGAACTCTTAACAGAATACGAATTCCCTTTTTATAAAACAGACAAAGATTTTGACCTGGCCGAAGTTGGAATTACTTTGTGTGAAGCCCTTATTGCACGTAATGGTTCCGTAATGGTTTCCAACCAAAATGCAGCCGGTCGCAGACTTAGTATCTTCCCTCATCATCACATTGTTATTGCCAGAACAGGACAGCTTGTAATGGATCTTAAAGATGCTTTTAAGCTCATCAAAGACAAATACGGTAGTCAAATCCCATCAATGATCAGCACCATAACAGGACCAAGCAGAACAGCAGATATTGAAAAAACATTGGTTCTTGGAGCACACGGACCAAAAGAATTATTTGTATTTTTAATTGAAGATTTCTCTTAAAATTTTTATTTCTAATATAATAGTTCTATTTTTATACTGTATACCAAAACAGTCTGCGGTTCATAATGAGCAATAAAACAAACTTACACTCGGTTATTACAGGTACAGGTAGCTATATTCCCGAAAACATCATTTCTGGCGACTCTTTTTTAACCTCCACATTTTACGATAATGGAGTGGCTTTGGAAAAAGACATCAACGAAGTAATAAATAAATTTGCAGAGATCACAGAGATTCTTGAGAGACGCTATGTTGATGACAATATTGTAAATAGCGACATTGCAGCTATTGCTGCTCAACGCGCAATTGACGATGCCGGAATAGACAAAGAAACTTTAGATCATATCATATTCTGCCATAATTTCGGAGACGTAAAAAGCGGCAGCAATCGTATGGATATCCTTCCTTCCTTGGCCGCCAAGGTAAAGCAAACCCTGCATATCCTAAATCCCGATTGTGTTGCCTATGATATCATATTTGGTTGCCCGGGCTGGGTTCAAGGCGCCATACAAGCCAACTATCTCATTCAAAGTGGCGATGCAAAACGAGTAATGGTTATTGGTGCAGAAACGCTTTCCAGAATAACCGATCCTCATGACCGCGACAGCATGATCTTCTCTGATGGTGCAGCAGCTGTTATTTTTGAAGCTCAGGAATCTGAAAACCCATTAGGCATTGTTGCTCACAAAACACAAACCTATGCGGTCGATTATGGTTCGTTACTGGTAATGGGCAAAAGCAACAACCCGAGCGAGTGTAATGGCAACACCTATCTTAAAATGAATGGCCGCAAGCTCTATGAGTTTGCCGTTATAAACGTTCCTCAAGTAGTTAAAAAAGCTATAGACAAAGCAGAAATAGACATTAAAGATGTTAAAATTGTTTTCATACATCAGGCTAACGGGAAAATGGATACCGCCATTATGAAACGCTTATTTAAACTTTATGATTTGGATACGGTGCCGGAAAATCTAGTTCCTATGACCATTTCATGGTTAGGAAATAGCTCTGTAGCTACTATACCAACACTGCTGGATCTGGTTCTAAAAGAAAAGGTAGAAGGCTATAAAGTAAAGAAAGGTGATTACGCTGTATTTGCCTCTGTAGGGGCAGGCATGCACATCAATGCTTTTGTTTATCGTTTTTAAGCTATAGTTTTAGTCAGCATTTTTATCAATTCTTTTGATACCGGCCTTTGCCTGCGTCTCAATGCTGCTTTCATAATCGTGGTTTTTCATTTGAATGGCAACATTGAAAAAAGCTTTAGCCTTTGAGAAGTTTGCTTTCTTTTCGTAAATCTTACCAATCTGCAATGCAGAATTTGCTGCAAAATAGTACTTCAGGTTTTTTCCTTTATTAATGGCATTCTGATAGCTGGTAAGCGCTATATCGTACTTTCCAAGCTCATCATTTATACGCCCCAGACGATAATAGTATTCCGTTTTATCCCTGGCAGAGGCAAAACTATCCCCTTTGCTGTCTTTTAGCTCCTCCAGTGCTTTATTGTAATAGCCGCCATCAAACAACAGCCTTGCTTTTAAAAGCTCTTTATTTGGTATTGATTCGCCCGCTTCATTAAGCGCCTGCTTATCCTTTTCCTGATAAGTATAGCCTGCCGACTTAACCTTGTTCATAAACGCAGTATAAGCCTCCGTATCGCCTTTTAGTAGCGAGACCCAGCCTAAGTGCAGGTTTGCGTCTTTAATGTAATTAGCCCCTTTATTAAGCTGCAAAAAACGGACAAAGTTCTGTCCAGATGAATAGTCAAGTTTATTGAGCTTTGCAGAACCCAGCAAAAACTCCAGATAAGGAAAAGATTGATACTCCGCACCTGTTGGTCTGTTATTTAAAATACTGATGGCCTCATCATTGTGGCCGTTCTTTGAGCACACCAATGCCTGCAAATATGTTTTTAACAGACTACTCTCTGCAATTCTGGAGGTGTATTTCATTGTTTTGCTGTAGGCCGAAGGGCTATGTGCGATATCATTCAGCACAAATACGTAATAGAACACCACTTCTTCATAGAATGGCTCAAATTTAGATTTGGGCAGGCTTTCCGACAACTTATCGAGCATTGCTATTCCGCTTTGAAGATTCCCTTTTATACCGAACGTAGAAAGTGTGCTCTTCAAAATTCCATCTGGCAGGTTACCCAAAAAAGCATTGATCAGGCCTAGCCCTTTTGCGTTTAATGTAAATGCCGGAAATTTCTTGTTGTTATCCTGTAATAAGCCATTGGCCTTTTTAATTTCCCTTGCGGCAGTAAAGTATTCACCGTATCGCCCCCTAATTAAAGCCCATTGTAAGTTTATCTCGGCCTGCGCATATAAATAGTATGGTGATGACTTATCACCATCAGCGATTTGGTCTAACCGTGTAGATTTATTTTCTTTTAACTTGTCAAATTCCGTCTTGCTTTCCGTGGTAAGCAAATAAAAATAATCAACATAGTTTTCCAGTAAAGGAACCAACCCATTGTCAGGATGAATCTTCTTCTCAGCAGCAATCAGCTGTCTGGCGGTGCTCAGCTTAAGCTCAAATATGTTCTGGTAGGCTTTTAAGCAATTGGCATTAAAGTCGAAATTTGCATAAATAGCTGTTGGCGAAAGCAACAAAAAAACAATCAGCACACATTTATATACAGAACCGGAAATCATATTCATAACTAAGGCAAGGATTAACTAAATCTTAATGCTTTGCTGCAAGCAAAAATTCTTCCACAAAAAAGAAGGTGTATCATATGATAATGATACACCTTCTTTTTTTCTCTCGTCATTCTGAATTTATTTCAGAATCTAGCAGGGGCTATTCAAAAACATACTCAAGAGGGATTCTGAAATAAATTCAGAATGACGGCACGTGTTATGCCGGTAACTCTTCCTGAGTAAGTGCCTCATCAACTAAAATCCTTCCACAATGCTCGCAAACAATGATTTTCTTGCGTTGACGGATATCTAATTGACGCTGAGGAGGAATCTGGTTAAAACAACCTGAACATGAATCACGGTCGATAGTAACAACAGCAAGGCCGTTATTAGCATTTCCTCTTAATCTCTTATATGCAGTTAAAAGTCTGTCTTCAATTTGAGTTTCAGCTTTTTCAGCTTTTTTACTTAACGACTGCTCTTCTTTTTCAGTTTCAGCAGTAATTGTTTGCAACTCTCCTTTTTTGATATCAAGATCTTTTCTTCTCGACTCTAAATCAGCAAGTGCTTTTTCGTAAACTTCAGTTTTTTGAGTGATATCAAAACCAAACTCTCTGATCTTTTTCTCGCAAACCTGAATCTCAAGCGTCTGGATCTCAACCTCCTTAGTTAAAGCATCATATTCACGATTGTTTTTAACATCTTTTAATTGGGTCTCGTATTTTTTGATCAGGCCTTGAGCTTCCTTAATCATATTTTTACGCGTTACAATGGCGTCTTCAGTATCATCCAATTCACTTTTGAATTTTTGTATACGTGTTTCCAGTCCTTCAACCTCATCTTCAAGGTCAGCCACTTCCATTGGCAATTCACCACGTATCTGACGTATTTTATCGATCTTAGTATGAAGAGTTTGTAATTCGTATAAAGCTTTTAGCTTTTGCTCTACAGTTTGTTCCATTAAATGAAATAATTTATGGGGTTTGTGTTATGCTCCGTTAAACGGATTGCAAAGTTAGGAAATTTTTCTTGAATAATATCTATCAACAAATTAGATGTAAATTGTTCACTTTCAAAGTGTCCGATATCAGCGATAACCAATTTTTCATCGGCATCAAAAAACTCATGATATTTAAAATCTGCGGTTACAAAAGCGTCGGCACCGGCTGCAATGGCATCTTTAAGCAAAAAACTTCCCGATCCACCACAAACAGCCACCTTTTTAATCCTTTTAGGCAGCAATTTAGTATGTCTTATTACCTCGGCATCCATTCTGTCTTTAACTAAATGAAGAAAGTCTTTTCCGTCCATTTCGTGTTCCAGCCAGCCAACCATTCCGGCACCTACAGTATCCAATCTATTTCCCAAAGGATAAATATCATAGGCAACCTCCTCATAAGGATGGTTTTCAAACAAGGCCAGAAGCACTTTTCTCTCATCCTGAACCAAAAAAACCGTTTCTATCCTTACTTCTGACTCATGGTGCCGAACACCCTTCTCGCCAACAAAGGCATTAGTGTCTTCTCCGGCCCTAAATGTTCCTGTGCCTTCTGCATTAAAGCTACATTCACTGTAATTACCAATACCGCCAGCGCCTGCCTCAAACAAAGCTGATCGTACTGCAGCAGCCTGAGCAGTCGGACAAAATGTCACCAATTTTTTTAATAACGATGTTTTCGGACTTAAAATCTTAATATTTTTTAGCCCCAACCGCTGACTGATCACCCCGTTAACACCATATTTTACATGGTCTAGGTTTGTATGAATAGCATAAAGCGCAATATTATGCCTTATCGCTTTTAGTACAACCCGTTCAACATAGTTTTTCCCGGTAAGCTTTTTGAGCCCCTTAAAAACGATAGGATGATGGGTGATGATCAAATTACAGTTCTGAGCAATGGCCTCATCTACAATGGCCTCCGTGCAATCGAGGGCAACAAGCGCCCCGTGTATTTCCTGATCAGCATTTCCGATAAGTAATCCAGAATTATCATAATCTTCCTGATAATTCAATGGAGCAAATTCTTCCAGATGCTTTATTAAAATCGCTAACCTCATAGGCTGTAAATTTACAATATGCACAACAAAATTTCACTTTAAAATAAAAAGAGATTGCACACGCTGTACAATCTCTTTTTATTTTAAAGTGTACTATTCTATTGAATATTCCCCATTTTAACCATCTGTAAACTTTCAAACACCATACGCTGATTGTATTCAAAAGCAAGGGTCTTATGGTTTATTAAATCGATAATCGTTCCTATAAAACATAACCCAACTGTAAAGAAATACAGCACTCCCATACCAATCTGGTTTACCAGAAACCTTGGTAATCCTGGTACAAAGAAGCCTAAAATGCAATACAGCACCATATCGTCCGGATTTCTTCTTTTACTTCCGTAAATCATTAAAAACCCTCTCAACTGTTGTTCACTAAATCCTGTAGTTGCAGTTTGCAAGTACGAATATTCCTGAGGTGTGATACCCGGCAATGACATAAATGGTGAATCAAACATATCCTTCCTCCTTATATTTTAAAATTTTATTCCTTTTAACACTTAATTTTATCAGCACAACAATCCTGTATACAATAATCAGCAGGGCAGGTATTCCAAACCAATGGAGCTTAATGCTCTCTGCAATATTACCATGAAACAGCTGCGTTAAAGCTCTTCCAATTCCACATCCCGGGCACCAATCTATCCCCATGTTTGCTAGCGGACAAAGGGTAAAGTGATGTTCATGGCCATGTAACTGTGGTTGCGCTAATCCCAGCAATACTAAAGCCGTTATCCAAAAAATGAGTTCTAATGGTATGCGGCTCAGCATTTTCATGTTATCCTCTTTTTATTTTAGATTGATTAATAGAGACTTTGTTACATCTAAAGCTAATCATAAATCTTACATTTGCATTGTGAACATCCGCGACCTGATTAATCGATACAAAACAGATGAACGCATTGTAGCATTGGCAAAAGCCCTTAATGCGGGCAAAGGTAATAAACTTCAGCTAAAAGGACTAGTTGGTTCTGCCGATGCAACAATTGCAACAGCTATTTATTTTCTGCTCCATAAACCAATTTTATTTGTGTTACCGGATAGGGAAGAGGCATCTTATTTTCTTGCAGATCTGGAAAGTATTCTGGATAAAGAAGTACTTTTATTTCCTTCTTCATTCCGCAAAGCTTTTGAATTTACACAGGTTGACACCGCAAATGTACTGGCCAGGGCCGAAGTATTAAACGAACTAAACCACCATTCTGAATACGGCAAAATAGTAGTTACATACCCCGAGGCCCTTGCAGAAAAGGTAATAAACCGTTCTCTTCTCGAAAAAAACACCCTCGAAATTAGTCTGGGCGCTAAACTAGGCATCGATTTCATAAATGAGTTCCTGATAGACTACGATTTTAACCGTACCGATTTCGTTTACGAACCCGGTCAGTTTTCAATCCGTGGCGGCATAGTAGATATTTTTTCTTTCTCACATGACCTGCCTTATCGTATAGAATTTTTTGGTGATGAAATTGAAAGCATCCGCACATTCGAAATAGAAAGTCAACTCTCTGTAGAAGATGTAAAAACCTTCACCATCATCCCAAATGTTCAATCAAAATACCTTACAGAAAGCAACATCAGCTTGCTCGACTATATAGAAAAAGACACCCAGCTTTGGTTTAGAGATGTAGAATTTACCCTCGACATTGTTAAATCCGGCTACAAAAAGGCTGTTGAGCTTTGGAAAGCTTTGCCGGTTAAAGAAAAAGCGGAAAATCAAGACTGGATTGACCCTAAATTTGCCTTTACCGACGAAAAAATGATGGCCGACATGCTGCAGGATTTTCTTCTGGTAGAATTTGGAAAACAATTTTTTTACAAAACAGATCAGGTTTTTCAGTTCGAAACCAAGCCACAGCCATCCTTTAATAAAGACTTTAACCTGCTTATTCACAACATCAAAGAAAATGAAAAGCAAGGCATCCATAACTTCATTTTTAGCTCCTCAACCAAGCAAACCGAACGTTTATACGCCATATTAGACGATATAGATAAAACGGCAAAGTTTACCCCGGTAAACATCCCTTTAAGAGAAGGATTTGTTGACGCGCAACAACATGTGGCCTTTTATACTGACCATCAAATTTTTGATCGTTTTTACAAATACAAGCTCAAAAGAGGCTATCAGCGCAGTCAGGCCATAACTTTAAAAGAACTCAGAGATTTAAAGCCAGGCGATTTTGTGACCCATATAGACCATGGAATAGGTAAATATGCCGGCCTGGAAAAGGTAGAAGTAAACGGAAAAACACAGGAAATGATTCGACTGGTATATGCCGACAACGACCTGCTTTACGTAAACATCAACTCCCTAAACCGCATTGCAAAATACAGCGGAAAAGATGGTACTGCCCCTAAAATGAACAAGCTGGGAACCGAGGCATGGGACAAGCTTAAAAAGACCACTAAAAAAAAAGTTAAAGATATAGCCCGCGACCTGATAAAGCTATACGCCTTAAGAAAATCGCAGGTTGGTACTGCATTCGATCCAGATGGCTACCTGGAAACAGAACTGGAAGCATCTTTCATTTACGAAGATACCCCTGATCAGGAAAAGGCGACAAACGATGTTAAAAAAGACATGGAAGCCCCGCATCCAATGGATAGGCTTGTGTGTGGCGATGTAGGCTTTGGTAAAACAGAGATCGCTATACGTGCGGCCTTTAAAGCCGTTGCAAACGGCAAACAGGCAGCAGTATTGGTGCCTACCACCATTTTGGCCTTACAACACTTTAAAACCTTCTCGGGTCGTTTAAAAGGCTTCCCTTGCAATGTCGACTACATTAACCGTTTTAAAACCAATAAACAGATAAAAGATACGCTTGCAGCTGTTGTTGATGGCAAAGTAGATATCATTATTGGTACCCACCGTTTATTGAGCAAGGATGTAAAATTCAAAGATCTGGGCATCATGATCATCGATGAAGAACAGAAGTTCGGTGTAGCATCGAAAGAAAAACTGAAGGCTTTGAGGGTGAATGTAGATACCCTAACCCTTACCGCCACACCAATTCCGCGTACACTCCATTTTTCGTTAATGGGAGCGAGAGATCTTTCCATCATGAGCACTCCGCCACCAAACAGGCAAGCTGTAAATACAGAATTACACGTTTTTAACGATAAACTGATTCAGGAAGCCGTTCAATTTGAACTTGATCGTGGCGGACAGGTATTCTTTATCCATAACCGCGTAAACGACCTTCCGCAATTGGGCGGTTTAATACAACGCCTGGTTCCAAAAGCACGCATAGGTATTGCCCACGGGCAGCTTGATGGCGACGCGCTTGAGGATGTAATGCTTGATTTTATAAATGGCGAAAAGGATGTATTGGTTGCCACAACAATTATTGAGGCAGGTTTGGATATTCCAAACGCAAACACCATCATCATTAACCATGCACATATGTTTGGGCTAAGCGACCTGCACCAGATGCGTGGCAGGGTAGGTAGGTCCAACAAAAAAGCTTTCTGTTACCTGCTAAGTCCTCCACTTTCTACCTTAACTTCTGAGGCCCGCAAAAGACTTAGTGCCATCGAAGAGTTTTCAGACCTCGGGAGCGGCTTTAACATCGCAATGAGGGATTTGGACATCCGCGGCAGCGGAAACCTGTTAGGAGCGGAGCAAAGTGGCTTTATTGCCGAAATAGGTTTCGAAATGTATCACAAAATACTTGATGAAGCCATACAGGAGCTCAAAGCAGATGAGTTTAAAGGCCTGTTTAAAGATGAGCCGGAACGCCCTTTTGTTACCTTTACACAGATAGATACCGATTTGGAATTATACATTCCAGACGATTATGTAACCAACATTACCGAGCGGTATAATCTATACACCGAGTTGTCTAAAATAGAGAACGAAACCCAGTTAAAAGCATTTGAGCTGAGTTTAAAAGATCGGTTTGGTCCGGTTCCAAAGCCAGTTAAAACCATGCTGAATGTATTGAGATTGCAATGGGTGGCCAAAAAACTGGCTTTTGAAAAAATAACCTTCAAAAAAGGCACTTTACGCGGTTATTTCATAACAGACAAACAATCTTCGTTTTTTGATTCAACAATGTTCAATAAAATATTGCACTTTGCACAAATCCACCCCCGGCTATGTAATTTAAAAGAAGTTAAAGACAGCTTAAGGATTGCCTTTGATAACCTTAACACAGTTGATGAAGCAGTAGAAATGCTCGAAATGGTGGTTAATTAATTTAAAGCGAAATGAATCCGCAAATACTGAAAGATCTGGTTACCATGCAAATGCCATTTGGCAAATATAAAGGACGTATTATATGCGATCTGCCGGAATCTTACCTGATCTGGTTTCATAAAGAAGGTTTTCCTCCCGGGAAACTTGGCGAAATGATTGCAACACTTTATGAGATTAAACTTAACGGCCTGGAGTATTTGCTTCAACCGCTAAAGAACCCCAATCGTTAGTCTCATTTCTCTCCAAAATTCTTGTTTTTTAGCCTATTTTTTTATTTATCGTTATAGTGTTGTAGGGCTCTTGTTTAAGTACAAAATCTTCAAAGTCCATGTTGAGTCCATGTCTACTCCATGTCTAGTCCATGTTTTACCAGAAAAACACGGTGTTAATATGAACTTAACATGCATTCATTATTGATTTTGGTAAAGCAACAATCCAGCCGTTTTCAGACCTGATATTAACCCGGTATTTTTTTAAAATTAATGGAGCAAAAGGTACAAATAGGTATACACCACAGGGGCGGCAATCAAGAGGCCATCAAACCTATCTAAAAGGCCACCGTGTCCCGGTAAGAAAGTACCTGAATCCTTTACATTAAGGCTTCGTTTCAGCATTGATTCTACAAGATCTCCAAGTGTGCCAAAGCTTGCTATTAAAAGTGCCATTCCGGCCCAAACCCAGCTGCTTATTTCTGTAAATTGTAAAGATATAAGGTAAGATGCGAGCACGCTGGTAAACATTCCTCCAAAGAAACCCTCCCATGATTTTTTTGGCGAATGACGCTCAAAAAGTCGTGTTTTACCGAATTTCATTCCAAACAGGTAAGCGCCTGTATCATTGGCCCATAGCATCAGTAAAAAGGACAATGGTAAATGAAAGCTATATTCAGCACTGCTGGCCAAAAAACCAAGTGAATAAAAGAAACAAAATGGGGTTGTTACATATACAAACCCCACAAAAGTATAGGATATATTGGCAAAGGGTATTTTATCTTTTTTATAGAGTTCGCTGATGAATACCGAAAATAAAAGTGGTACTAAAAGCAACAGGTACTTGGTTTCAAATTGCAGATAATGGTATCCTGCGGTCATTAAAAATACTAGTGTGGCAGCAAAAAGTGCAATATTTCGGTGTGGTCTTATTCCTGCTGTTTTGATCAGTTTAAAGAATTCAAATAGCGCAGCAAGACTTAAAAGCAGGTAAAAAAAGGTAAAGGTATAGCCACCTAAAAAGATGGATCCCAACATCACTATGGTAAAAAAGAACGCAGTTATTGCTCTGGTTTTCATTAAATATTGTTTTCTAAAATGTATTCCTTCGCTTTTTCGGAGTCATCTGGATGTACAAGGACTGTTAAGATGCCAAAAGTTTTGTAAGATGAATCTTGTTTGTTTAATACTACAGCATCGATATCAATTGCCTCTAATCCTTGTTTAAGAATCTCAGCCTTAAATTGATCTTCTGTTTCATAAACCTTAATCCAATTGCTGCTCATAAGTTTTTGATGTTTTATTTTTAAAAAATTGGAATACAAAAATCGTTAAAATGAAACTGATCAGGTATCCATACCAGACAAAATGACTTGTGTTGTCTGCTTCAGACAAAGGTATATTGTTTTTTTGCATATACCATGCTACACATACTGCATAAGCATTATTTAAAAAATGGGCTAACATTGAGTACCATAAATTACCACTCCAATAATAGATATATCCGAAGCCGGCACCCAATAAGAAACGTGGTAAAAAGCCATAAAACTGTAAATGTATAGCACTGAAAAGGAAGGCTGAAGTCCAAATTGCGACATGCGGGTTTTTAAAAATTCTTAAGAATGAGCGCTGTACAGCCCCTCTAAACATCAATTCCTCTGCTATGCCTGGTAATAATGCAATTAACAAAAGATTAACTACAAGCTCGCTGATGTGCTTCATTTTTAATAGGAGCAGGGTGGTTTGCATGGCCTGGTCTTCTTTTTCTCTCATCCAGGTTTCGATCCATTTCAAGTAATCGGGAAGTACCATTTTTTGATTAATCATGGCCGTCCACTCCATAACGGGCATAGAAACTATCATAATTAATAAAACGATGAGCAAAAGGTTCGGTTCTGGCTTTTTAAACCCGTAGAATACCTTAATTTTCCTTCTTTCTGTTAAGGCCAGGAATAATGGCGGGGCCAAAAACATTCCGACAGAAGTAGCGGCCAGCAAAATTTGTAATGCAGGACGATATTTCTCTTCAGCACCAGAAAGTATTGCAGGATCGGTAAGCGATCCTAGTCCATATATGGCAACTATAATTATGAGCGCAATAATAGAAAAAGCAAAAAGGCCTGCTATTATGTATCCAATGAGCATAAGTAGCTGCGTATAAGGACTATTTTCGTCTCGTTGCTTTTCTATGAAATTCATTATTTTGATTATTTGTACCTTTGCACTTTGAAATTTGCATTGAAGATAGAAAAATGTCTGTAAAGATAGGAAATATTGACCTGGGAGAGTTCCCTTTATTGCTTGCACCGATGGAAGATGTGAGCGATCCTCCTTTTCGTTTTGTTTGTAAACAAAGCGGGGTAGATATGATGTATACCGAATTTATTTCGTCGGAAGGATTAATAAGGGATGCTGCAAAAAGCAGGGCTAAACTTGATATTTTTGAATATGAGCGCCCTATTGGCATACAGATATTTGGAAGTGAGATTGATCATATGAGAGAGGCTACCGAAATTGCTACGCTGGCCAATCCTGATCTGATGGATATCAATTACGGCTGCCCCGTTAAGAACGTTGCTTGCAGGGGCGCGGGTGCTAGTTTGCTGCAGGATATTGACAAAATGGTTAAGATGACCGAGGCTGTTGTAAAAGCTACACATTTGCCTGTAACGGTTAAAACCAGACTTGGATGGGACGATAATACCAAGAATGTAGAAGAAGTTGCAGAAAGATTACAAGATATTGGTATCCAAGCGTTAACAATTCATGGAAGAACCAGAGCTCAGCTGTATAAAGGCGAGGCAGACTGGACACTGATAAGAGAGATTAAACGTAATCCACGCATAAAAATTCCAATTTTTGGTAACGGTGATGTAGATAGCATACAAAAAGCGGCAGACTGGAGACTGGAATACGAGATTGACGGCATCATGATTGGCAGGGCTGCTATTGGATATCCATGGATATTCAGGGAAATAAGACACTTTTTTAACACAGGCGAAATTTTAGCCGGACCAAGTGTTGAAGAGCGTGTAACAGTATGCAGAACGCATTTTGAGAAATCAATTGCATGGAAAGGACCTAAAGTTGGTGTATTCGAAATGAGACGCCATTATGCAAACTACTTTAAAGGTTTGCCAGACTTTAAACCTTATAGAATGTTACTTGTCAAAGAGGATAACATAGAAACAATACATAGTATCCTGGACGAAGTGGCAGATAAGTATCATAACATTCTCCCGGTTGGGGAAATGGCGTGATTTTTGAAAAACATTTAAAAAATAAAATTGTAATGGTTACAGCAATAACAGATGGTGTTAAAATTTCGGTAGAAACCGTGTATCAGGATGAATATTCTAATCCAGCAAATGATCACTATGTATTTGCCTACCGCATCAATATAGAAAACCTTTCAGATTACGCTATACAGCTTAAAAGACGTCAATGGTTCATTTTTGATTCCAGCGGTGTTCAAAGAGAAGTAGAAGGCGAAGGAGTTATTGGTTTACAGCCTGTAATTGAACCTGGAGAAAGCCATTCTTACGTATCTGGTTGTAACTTAACAACTGATATGGGTACCATGAACGGCAGCTATTTAATGAGCCGTCTGTTTGACGATACTGAATTTACAGTTGATATTCCTAAATTTAGCTTAATAGCTTCTTACAGATTAAACTAACCTTTTTGCCTTCCAAATAATATGGAAAGGTAATAGATAAGATTAGTCATGGCACCTAACGCGGCTACAACATAAGTCATGGCCGCCCACCAAAGTGCATCTTTAGCCTGTGTATTTTCTTCTGCTGTATACAGTATCTCTTTATTGTTTTTTAGCCATATAAGCGCTCTTCTGCTGGCATCAAACTCTACCGGTAGGGTAATTATACTAAAAATAGTTATTAGTGTTAATCCAACTACTCCAATTGTTAAAACAACAGGGTTAAAAGTAAATGCAATTAATAAAACGCCCAGAATTAATACCCATTGTAAAAGGTTTGAAGTTAGGCTTACCAAAGGCACCATATTGGTTCTAAGGTTTAACCAGCTATATGATTTAGCCTGTTGTAAGGCATGCCCGCACTCATGAGCAGCTACTGCTGCTGCTGCAACACTCCGCCCATAATAGACATCTGTACTTAAATTAACTGTTTTATCTGAAGGATTATAATGATCTGATAATTGTCCATCGGTACTCATCACCCTTACATCAAATATCCCATTGTCGTGCAGCATTTTCTCTGCAACCTCTTTTCCCGAAAATCCCGAATTCAAGTGCATTTCAGCATATTTTGAAAACTTATTTCTAAATCTCCATTGTACAAACATGCTTAATATTAGAACCGGGATTATTAAAATCAAATAAATTCCCATTTTTTTAGTTTTGCAATCTCATTAGGTTTTAATCAAAAAGCGTTCCCAATTTATCTGATAATCAAAAAATAACATAATTTTATATTATGTCGGCATTGATTTCTTATTGGGAAAAACAGCACTTTTTTAATTATGATATTATTATCATAGGAAGCGGAATTGTGGGTTTGAACGCTGCAATTAGTTTAAAAAAAGAAATACCACATTTAAGTATAGCTGTATTAGAAAGGGGGTTCTTACCCTCGGGGGCGAGCACAAAGAATGCTGGCTTTGCTTGTTTCGGCAGTATTTCTGAATTAATAGAACAGGAGAAAATTATAGGAACCGACGGTTTATACAATTTAATTGATAAACGCTGGAATGGCCTCCTAAAGCTCAGAAAGCTATTGGGAGACAGTTCAATATCTTATGAAAATTATGGCGGTTATGAATTATTTAAGCCGTTAGAAAATGAATTATCTTCATTGTGTGTCTCCAAAATTGGCCATTATAACCATATTTTGAAGGAAATATCGGGCAAGCAGGAGGTTTTTAAAACTGCAGCAAGTAAAATTTCTGAGTTTGGTTTTAAAGATGTGAGCATCCTTTTAGAAAATAGTTTGGAGGCACAAATAGATACCGGGAAAATGATGCAGTGTTTGCTTAATAAAGCAGCATCACAAGGGATAAGTATTTTTAATTCCTGTACAGTCACTGCGCTAAAAGAAGAAGGCGATGAACAAGTCATTTTAACCCCAGACGGAAATTTTAGATGTAAAAAGGTATTGATCTGTACGAATGCATTTGTAAAGGAGCTATTGCCTTCTTTAGATGTAATTCCCGGACGTGGTCAGGTGATCATTACAAAACCAATAAAGAACTTAAAAATAAAGGGTACTTTTCATTACGATAAAGGGTATTATTATTTTAGAAATATAGATGGCAGGCTTCTTTTAGGAGGCGGAAGAAACCTTGATTTTAAAGCTGAGGAAACCACTGAATTTGGAACCACCGAGTTGGTACAGAATGCGCTAATAAAATTGTTATCGGATGTAATTTTACCTGAAACACCTTTTGAAATAGAGCAAACCTGGAGCGGAATTATGGCATTTGGGTCTACTATAAATCCTATAATTAAAGAAGTAAAACCCAATGTTTTCTGTGCTGTTAGGTGTAATGGAATGGGAATTGCAATGGGCACTCAAACCGGAGAAGATGCCGCCCGGCTTGTTATAGATTCACTATAACCTAATCAATAAAATACTATTTATTTTTGCAATTTAAAGTTATTATGGTCACATTTGATAACAATATTAGTATGGAAATAGCAGGAATAGTTTTATTAGTTATCATTTTAGCCTCACTTATTTTTTTATTGTTTAAGAAACCGGCGGCTAATCAAAATCATATTGCTCTTTTGGAGTTAAAGGAATTGGAACATCAAAAATCGATGAATTGGTTAAAGGATGAAAAATTGAAACTGGAAGATGAATTGAATGATCTTCGCCTCAATTATATGAATGAGCGCAGTAAGGTAATAAAAGCTGAAGAATCGCTAATTGCACAACGTGAAAGGCAGATTGAGCAGGATAAATATATTGCGGAACTACAACAAAGATTTAAGTTGGAATTTGAAAATATAGCCAATAAAGTGCTCGAAGAAAAGACAGCAAGGTTTACAGAACAAAACAAGACTAATCTTGATATTATTCTAAATCCATTTAAAGAAAATATTAAAGCTTTTGAAGAAAAGGTTGATAAGGTTTATAAATCTGAATCAGACGAAAGAAATATTTTGAAAGGTGTGATCTCCCAATTAATGGATCAGACCAAGCAAATTCAGGAAGATGCAAATAACTTAACCAGGGCCCTTAAAGGCGACAATAAAAAACAAGGAAACTGGGGAGAAGTAATTCTGGAACGTGTTTTGGAAAGATCTGGGCTGGTAAAGGATAGGGAATATAGAATACAGACCAGTTTGAACTCATCTGACGGGGGTAGAATGCAACCGGATGTTATTATTGACCTTCCAGATGATAAACATATAATAATTGATTCTAAGGTATCTTTATTGGCTTATGAACGATTGGTTAGTTCGGATACTGATGATGATAAAGATTTGTATTTAAAACAACACCTTGCTTCTATAAAAACTCATATACAAGGTTTATCTGCCAAGAACTACCATGATCTTTATCAGATCAATTCACCCGATTTTGTATTGTTATTTATACCCATTGAATCTTCTTTTGGCATTGCGGTACAACAGGATGCCGAGCTTTTTAATTATGCCTGGGACAGAAAAGTAGTTATTGTAAGTCCTTCTACTTTATTGGCTACTTTAAGAACCATCGCAAGTATTTGGAAACAGGAAAGACAAAATAGAAACGTACTTGAAATTGCCCGTTTAAGTGGCAATATGTATGATAAATTTGTTGGCTTTTTAACTGATATGGAGGGAATAGGAAAGAACATTAAGCAAAGCCAGGATGCTTATGATAAAGCTTTAAATAAGCTCTCTACCGGTGCCGGAAACCTTTCCAATACTTCAGAGAAAATTAAGAAATTAGGTGCCAAAGCTACTAAGCAGATTGACACCAAATTTCTGGATTCTACCTTACCTGATGAGGAAGATAGTTTATAATTTAAATGCATTCCACCCTTGTGCCTTTAATTCATGCACAACATTGGACTTAGATATCATTTTACATCCCGAATTTTTATCAGTGATGTGACCAATAATGGTGATATCAACATCATTTTTTAGTTTAGGATAGTCTTCCTGTTTAATTGTAAATAGCAATTCATAGTCTTCGCCACCACTTAAAGCACATACCGTCGGGTCTAAACCAAGTTCCCGTGCAGTTTCGTAAGTCATTGGATCTATTGGAATCTTCTCTTCGTAAAGGTTACATCCTTTTTCAGATTGCTGACAAATGTGTAATATTTCAGAAGCCAATCCATCTGATACATCAATCATTGAGGTCGGTTTTATTTCCATTTGTGCCAGAAGATCAACTATATCTCTTCTTCCTTCAGGTTTTAACTGACGTTCAATAATGTAATCTTTACCCTCTAAATCTGGCTGGATATTAGGATTTTCAAGGAAAATAAGCTTTTCTCTTTCTAATATTTGCATCCCAACATAAGCACCGCCTAAATCTCCGGAAACACATAAGAGATCACCTTCACCAGCTCCATTTCTATAAACAACATCATTTTTTTCAGCATAGCCAATACTGGTTACACTAATTACCAATCCTTGTTTACTTGCTGAGGTATCTCCTCCAATAAGATCGATGTTAAATTTATTACAGGCGAGTTCAATTCCTTTGTAAATTTCTTCAACTGCTTCTAAAGTAAATTTGCTCGATAAACCGATAGAAACGGTTACCTGAGTTGCAATACCATTCATTGCATAAATATCGCTTAGGTTTACTTGAACTGCTTTGTAACCTAAATGAATTAGCGGTACGTAAGCAAGATCAAAATGAATTCCTTCAAGCAGCAGATCTGTAGAAATCAGCACTTCTTTGTTGTTAAAATTTAATACTGCTGCATCATCACCTATGCCTTTTATACTGCTTTCATGTCTTATTTTAAAAGTATCTGTTAAATGCTTTATCAGCCCAAATTCTCCCAACTCTGAAATATCAGTTCTTTCCTTATTCTCAAACATTATCTTATTTCTTTAAACTACTGTTTTATATTGAATTAACATAGTTACCAACATTCTTTTTTATGCGATTCGTCATCTCTCCTATCGTCGAGATGACGGGCAACAATGACGATTAACCAATCTAATTTTGGCTACTACAACCCCAAACTTGCAGATATCTCAAGCATTCTTTCAATTGGTTTTCTTGCTCTTACAATGATATCTTCAGGTACTGTTACCTCTGGAGATCCATTTTTTAAACACAAATACAGTTTTTCTAACGTGTTTCTTTTCATATACGGGCATTCATTACATGCGCAACTGTTATTTGGCGGTGCAGGAATAAAGGTTTTTCCGGGATTAGCCTTCTCCATTTGATGAATAATGCCACTTTCCGTTGCTACAATGAACTCCTGAGCGTCGTTATTTATGGAATATTTTAACAATCCTGTTGTTGAACCAATGTAATCGGCCATTTTTAATACAGCTTCTTCGCATTCAGGATGCGCAATAAACTTTGCATTAGGGTGGCGCTCTTTAAGTTTTGTTATTTTTTCTCTGGAGAATATTTCGTGCACCATACATGCTCCATTCCACAGTACCAGGTCTCTACCGGTTTTCTTTGCTACCCATGCACCAAGATTTTTATCTGGTCCGAAGATAATTTTCTGATCTTTTGGTAAACTTTCAACAATTTGAACAGCATTTGTGGAGGTACATACGATATCACTCAGTGCCTTCAGCTCTGCTGTGCAGTTTACATACGTTATGACCAGGTGATCAGGATATTTTTCTTTAAATTTTTTAAATAAATGTGGTGGGCAACTATCTGCTAATGAGCATCCAGCCTTTACATCTGGTAACAAAACAGTTTTATTGGGAGAAAGAATTTTAGCTGTTTCTGCCATAAAATGCACTCCGGCAAAAACAATGATATCTGCCTCAGTCTTAGCAGCTTCCTGAGAAAGCCCTAAGCTATCTCCAATATAATCTGCTATATCCTGAATATCAGGGTCTTGGTAATAATGAGCTAATATTATCGCATTCTTTTCCCTTTTTAATTTTTCAATTTCCTCAAAAAGGTCAAGTGTGGGATCGATCTTTTCATCTACAAAACCTTTTCTGTTAATTTCCTCTAAGGTGTCCATTTTAATGAGTTGATATTTTCTTTTTTAATATTTCTTTTTTAGTGCAGCAAAGAACAGGATAAATTTTAATTATCTGTTTTGGAACTTTTGTAAATGTACGGAGCTTTCAACACTTCAATAAAATATAATTATTATATATAAATAGATTTCTATTGTTTATTAGTGTGTTAGTATTGTTTAAAAGTACTTCAAAAAAATGCTTTTTTATGAGTTATTAGTAACTTATTAACATTTAGATTACATTTTTAATAAAAATATTGGCTGATTTACAACGATATATTAATTCACTCTAAAACTTATCAATACCAATATGTGTATTCTTAGTTGGTGAATAAAAAGTTAATAACCTATACGTTTATGCTTAAAAATAAGTTAAAATATTGCGTCGAATTACCATTTTAGCTTAGCTTTAAACATTCAAATAAAATTGTTCTATTTATTTAGACAAGTAGTTAACAATTATATCAACGTTGTTAACAAAGGAGTGGAAATAACACATTTTAATGAGAAAAGTAGATTTTTTGGTCATAGGATCAGGTATTGCCGGTTTGAGCTTTGCATTAAAGGCAGCTAAATATGGCAAAGTATTAATTGTTACTAAGTCTAACGAAGACGAATCTAATACTAAATATGCCCAGGGCGGAGTGGCTGTTGTTGTAGATAAAGATGATTCTTTTGAGAAGCATATTGAAGATACATTAATTGCCGGAGATGGTTTATGTGATAAACATATTGTAGAAGTAGTTGTGACTGAGGGTCCTCAGCGTATACAAGAGATCATCGACTATGGGACTAACTTTGATAAAGATGGTACCGGAGTGTATGATCTGGCCAAGGAAGGCGGGCATTCTGAACATCGTGTTCTACACTATAAAGATGTAACAGGCTATGAAATTGAAAGTGTGTTATTGAAGCAAATTCATCAGAATGAGAACATAGAGATATTAACACATTACTTCTGTTTGGAGTTAATTACTCAACATCACCTTGGGATACATGTTGATAAAGCCACTGAGGTTATTAACTGTTATGGGATATATGCCTTTAATACAGAGCTTAACGATGTGGAAAAGATATTAGCTAATGTGACTATCATGGCTTCTGGAGGTGCCGGACATATCTATTCCAGCACTACAAACCCGGTGATTGCTACTGGTGACGGAATGGCAATGGTTTATCGAGCTAAAGGAAAAGTAAGGAATATGGAATTTATTCAGTTCCATCCAACAGCTTTATATCATCCTGGGGAGTATCCTGCTTTTCTGATTTCTGAAGCTGTAAGGGGTTTTGGAGGTGTGCTTAGAAGAAAAAATGGTGAGGAGTTTATGTATGAGTATGATAAGCGTGGGTCTTTGGCGCCAAGGGATATAGTAGCAAGAGCTATTGATTCTGAGATGAAAAAATCGGGTGAGGATTTCGTTTATCTGGATATAACGGATAGAAAAAAGGCTGATATTTTGGCTCATTTTCCTAATATATATGCTAAATGTTTGTCTATAGGTATAGATATGACCAAAGATCTGATACCGGTTACTCCAGCGGCTCATTATATGTGTGGTGGGATATTGGTTGATGAGTTTGGAAGATCGTCTATAAAGAATTTATATGCTTGTGGCGAATGTTCTTCGACAGGCTTACATGGAGCCAACAGGTTGGCCTCTAATTCGTTATTGGAAGCTCCTGTGTTTGCTCATCGTATATTTGAACATGCTGTGGCTAATTTTATGAATAACGTGATTCCTGATAATATTCCTGAATGGAATGATCATGGGGTTACACAATCAAATGAAGACATATTAGTAACTCATAATTTAAGAGAAACTCAGAAATTAATGAGTGATTATGTTGGTATAGTTCGCTCTGATTTCAGGTTGGAAAGGGCCATGAGACGTTTGTATTTATTGCATCAGGAAACAGAGGATTTTTATAAAGGAAATAAGGTCTCTGTAAAACTTTGTGAGCTAAGAAATGTAATTCAGGTAGCGTTCATCGTTATAAAATCGGCTATGGCCAGAAAAGAGAGCAGAGGACTTCATTTTACTACTGATTATCCTAATCATTCAGAACAATTAACAGATACAATTTTTTAATTATGCCAGTTATATTACCAGTTAAAGATGTACATCCAAAGTGGGGTGACAATTGTTTTATTGCTCCTAATGCAACAATAGTTGGAGATGTGATTATGGGAAAAAATTGCTCTGTTTGGTTTAATGCCGTGATTAGAGGGGATGTAAATAAGATTACGATTGGTGATGACAGTAATATTCAGGATGGTGCTGTTATTCATGCTACTTACCTTAAAGCGGCCACCAGGATAGGAAATAGGGTATCTGTTGGCCATAATGCAATTGTACATGGATGTACGCTAAACAACCATATATTGGTGGGCATGGGCGCTATCATAATGGATAATGCAGTTGTTGAGGATTATACTATTATTGCTGCAGGAGCTGTTGTATTAGAGAATACGCACTGTGAAAGCGGATTTATTTATGCAGGTACACCTGCAAAAAAAATAAAGCCCATTACTGATGAGCAAAGGGCTTTATTAAATAAGTTACCGGACAATTATATCATGTATTCTGACTGGTTCAGATAGTTTATTCTTTTGGAATAGTAATTACCTCATTTCTTTCCCAATTAGGCCTGATTGATAACTCTTTAGGCTCATTCCATATTTTTTCGGGCTGTAATCCCAGGGCAACACTTCCTGTGTCCCAGACGCCGTTTTTATTGGTGTCGTAGGTTATTCTTATGAAATATTTTCCGCCTTTATAATTACTGAAAGTTACAGATGTATCTTGTTTTACAACTATTGTATTTACGATGCTTTTGTTGCCATCAATAATTTCCAGAATATAACTTTTTTGTTTTTCAGGAGGTACAATTTTTACTTTTAGTGTTCCGTAATCATCTTTCTTGCCAAGCTCAAGTGAAGTTTTTATTTCCTTGTTCTGAGCCTTAAAAATGGCTGTAAATGCGCCAGGAGCGAAGGTGATATCATACATGGTTTTTTGTTTCCACGGATACCTGAAATAGTAGGAGAGTTGGTCTAAACTGTCTTTAGTCAAGGTGAAGTTTTTGGTATCTACAGAGTCTTCCAGTAATGTTATTTTGCTTGCATCAAAGCTTTCTATTGGAAAATTGAAGGTAAATTTTAGGGTTCTGCCTGGTGGCAAAGCGCGGTTATCAAGATTATTTAATGCCGTTAATGATCTGGTATATGTTTCTTTTTTACCTCTGGTTAATGTTGCTGTTTGAAGCAATTTTCCGTTTTCTTTAATGCTTACTTTTGTTGAATCGAAGCTTAAATCTGTAAGCCAAACTTTTAGTGAATCGTTGTTCTTACTAAATTTAATTTTCTTTGAAGCATCTAAGGCGGGAGGATCCAGAATTATTGCTTCCGGCTTCTTTAGTTTTTGATTAAAAGTTAACAGTATACTTCCATCTGGATTCAGGCGTTTGTCAACGATTCTAAATACGGTAGCATCCTCTTTAAATACCTTTAAATTCATGCTATCCATATTCTTGGTTAAAACGATGGAATCCTTTAGAAAACCAATTTCGTCTGTCGCTTGCTGATAGATTTTATCACCACTTTTTTCTTTGAGGACGTATAATTTATAGGTATCGCTCCTTAAATTCTTTAAGCTGTAATTACCACTGCTATCTGTAAGGGTATAAATAGATGGCTTACCTTTTCCGAATAGTGTATCTCTATTTAGGGGCAGTATAAATGCAACGGCGTCTAACTCCGGTTCACCCGTTAATGAATTTGTTACTTTTCCTTTTATGCTCAATGAATCAAGTTTTGGACCTGTTGAAAATACATAGGTCAAATTTTTGACTACGTTAGATTCATTAACATCGGCAACAGACTTTCCAAAGTTTAAAGTATATGTTGTGTTTTTTTCGAGACTATCCGGAAAGGATATTTCTAATTTTTTTCCCTTCGTTTTTAGAACTGGAGGTTTAGGCATTTCAGGTGAAACAGAAAATTCTTTAAACTCATTCTGTAATTTGAAATACTCATCAAATTCTATAACAACTTTTTTGGATGTGAAATTTGTAGTCTCGTCTTTTGGTAGCATGCTTAAGACCTTAGGTGGGGTGGTGTCTCTGGGCCCACCCTGAGGTTGCTGAATACTTGCACAGCTGTAAATTAAAGAAACTATCAAAAATAGGATAGCGAAATTCCTTAAGAAGACTATGTTGTTGTTTTTAGCCATTTATATGAGTTGTATTGAATTTAAACCTGTTTTTAATAGATATCATTACTTTTTTCTAAAAGTGGTTTATATCGCTTTAAAATGAGCCTTATTTTTATCTATTATTTTAACACCTAAATTATTATTATCCAGTTAGTTATGTATTATTTGCTGATATGTACCATTAAAACGGATATGTCGGAAGGCGAAACACCTGAAATTCGAGACGCTTGTCCGAGCGTTCTTGGTTTTATTTTCAACAATTTCTCGCGAGCTTCTTTTGATAAAGATACTAATTGAGAATAGTCAAAATTTGGATTAATATCCTTGTCTTCCATCTTTTGCATTTTATTTACAATTTCCTGTTCCTTTTCAAAATAACTCTCATACTTGATTTTTATTTCAGCCTGCTCAATAGTTTCTTTATCAAACTGATCTAAAAATTCATTGAAGTTCGGACTAACAGTTCTAATATCATTTATTCCTACTTGCGGTCGGCTTAAAAGATTAAATACTTTAACGGTCTGATTTAACGCACTTGTTCCTAAATCTTGCAAGAGCGCATTTGCTTGATTCATATCAATTGCCTGTTTTTTGGAGAACTCTACAATTGCATCTGAATTAGCTACTTTTTGCTTAACGAGATCCAGACGTTCATCGTTTATCAGACCCAGACTGTGGCCAATAGGGGAGAGCCTGATATCTGCGTTATCTTGTCTAAGTAAGAGTCTGTGTTCCGCTCTGGATGTAAACATTCTGTATGGCTCTTCGGTGCCTTTAGTTACAAGATCATCAATTAAAACACCGATATATGATTCAGAGCGCTTCATGATGAGCTCATGTTTGTCTTTTACCTTCTGATGGGCATTGATTCCTGCTATAAAACCCTGACTAGCAGCTTCTTCGTATCCGGTTGTTCCGTTTATTTGGCCAGCAAAGAATAAATTGCTGATTAATTTGGTCTCTAGGGTTAAAGATAGTTGGGTAGGCGGGAAATAATCGTACTCAATGGCATAACCTGGCCTGAACATTTTGGCATTTTCAAATCCTGGAATCTTGGTTAGTGCTTTGTATTGTACATCCTCTGGTAGCGAGGTAGAGAATCCATTTACATATATTTCACAAGTATTCCAGCCTTCAGGCTCCACAAATATTTGATGCCTTTCACGTTCGGCAAACCTATTGATTTTGTCTTCAATGGAAGGACAGTATCTTGGACCAAGGCCTTTGATGCGACCAGTAAACATTGGTGATTTTTCAAAGCCTTCTTTTAAGGTCTCGTGCACTTCGGAGTTTGTATAGGTGATCCAGCAGCAACGTTGTTCGGTCGGTCTGGCTACGTTTGTGAAAGAGAATCTGCCCGGATTTTCGTCGCCCCATTGCTCTTCCATAACACTGTAGTTTAAGGATCTTCCATCTACTCGGGGAGGGGTGCCAGTTTTCATTCTGCCGGCTTCAAATCCTAACTCTGTAAGTTGTTCGGTAATTCCAGTTGCTGCTTTTTCTCCGGTGCGGCCGCCGCCAAATTTTTTCTCGCCGACATGGATAACGCCATTTAAAAATGTTCCATTTGTGAGTACTACAGACTTGCCTTTTATCTCGACACCTAAGGAGGTTTTAACTCCAACTACAGTATTGTTTTTAATGAGTAGGCTGCTTACCATATCTTGCCAAAAGTCAACATTTGGAGTACGCTCTAAAGCTAGTCGCCATTCTTCGGCAAATCTTTTGCGGTCATTTTGAGTTCTTGGACTCCACATCGCCGGACCTTTAGAAAGATTTAGCATTCTGAATTGAAGAGTTGTCTTGTCACTTATAATCCCGGAGTACCCGCCCAAAGCGTCGATCTCCCGAACTATTTGTCCTTTGGCTACTCCGCCCATTGCCGGGTTACAGCTCATCTGTGCAATGGTCTCCATGTTCATCGTGATCAATAGAACAGAGGAGCCAAGGTTTGCTGCTGCCGCTGCAGCTTCGCAACCTGCGTGTCCTGCGCCGACAACAATTACATCATATTCATTAAACATAGCTTAGTATATTTTGTATGTTCCACGTGAAACTCTGCGATGATTTTCCGGAGCGTTTCACGTGGAACGTGTTTGTAAAGTTATTAATTTATTTCTCTGAAAGCTCGAGCCATCTCTCCATTACAGTGTCCATTTCGGTATTTAAGCTTTCGATAGACTTGGTTACGGTTTGAATTTCAATATAGTTTGAACTATCGATTTCTAACAATGATTGTGATAGCCTTTCTACTTCTGTTTCAATTTGAGGAATCCTTGCTTCCAGATCTTCTAATTCTTTTTGCTCCTTGTAGCTTAATTTTTTTTGTGCCACTGGGGTAGGAGCGGGCGTTTGCGTTTCTTTCTTTTTTACTTCTGGTTTTTCTTTTGCAGCATCTAAACTTAATCTGTATTCCGAATAATTTCCATTGTAAATCGTCACTTCACCATTTCCCTCCATTATAAATAATTGCTCGCTCATTTTATCTAACAGATATCTATCGTGCGATACAAGTATTAGCACACCTGGAAAATTCTCAAGAAATTCTTCAAGAACATTTAAGGTGTCGATATCAAGATCATTTGTAGGCTCATCGAGAATTAAGAAATTTGGGTTTTGCATTAATACTTTCATCAGGTGCAACCGCTTCTTTTCTCCACCGCTTAGTTTCTCGACCATACCATGTTGCTTCTTGGGCGGGAAGAGAAATAGCGTTAATAGCTGCGAGGCGGATATGGTTTGCCCGTCTGCCATTTTAATATATTCGGCATCAGATTTTACAATATCAATAACACGTTCTTTTTCATTGAAAGCTAAACCTCCTTGTTTATAGTAACCATAAACAGTTGTTTCTCCAGTCCCAACTTTTCCTTTTTCAGGTTTAAGAAATCCGGTAATAATATTTAGCAAAGTGGATTTTCCCGTTCCGTTTTTCCCGGCGAGACCAATTCTGTCGGCGCGTTTAAATGTATAACTGAAATCACTGATGATTTTTTTATCATCAAATGACTGCCCAATATGGTCTAGCTCAAGAATTTTGTTTCCCTGGCGCGACATTTTTACATTTAAAGTAATACTTTGATTGTCAGTTCGTTGCTTTGTTTTGCTATCTAAGTCGTAAAATGCGTCAATTCTTGCCTGAGATTTGGTGGTACGTGCTTGTGGCATCCTTCTCATCCACTCTAATTCTTTCTTTAAAAGATTTTTGTTCTTTTGAAAAGTACTCTCATCAGCAGCTTCTCTTTCAGATTTCTTTTCAAGGAAGTAGGCATAGTTGCCATTGTAGTTATATATTTTTCCTCTGTCTAACTCAACGATCGTATTACATACATTGTCCAGAAAATAACGGTCGTGCGTAACCAATAGGATCGTTTTATTTCCAGATGTAAGTAATTTCTCTAACCATTCAATCGTATCTATGTCCAGATGATTCGTTGGCTCATCTAATACATAGATCTCAGGATCCTCAATAAGGAGTTTCGCCAGGGCCAAACGCTTTTTCTGTCCGCCAGAAAGTGTAGAAATTTGTTGTTGTAAATGAGTGATCCCCATCCGACTAAGAATGGTTTTTATCTCATGCTCATACTCCCAGGCGTTGTGTTCGCTTAATTCCTCATATAAGCGATTCAGTGTCCTTTCATCTGGATTGGGGTCTTCTATCAGCTCTTCGTATTCTTTGATAAGTTGTTGTTGCTTGTTTTCCAATGAAAATATGAAATCACTAATGGAGTGACCTTCAGTGAAAGATGGCTCCTGATCAAGAAATCCGATCTTTACGGATTTATTTTTTACAATTTTACCCTCAAGAGGAGAGAATCTTTCGGCAAGTAATTTTAATAGGGTACTCTTTCCGGCGCCATTTATTCCAACTAGCGCTACGCGCTGACCGGTTTGTATGCCCAGAGTTAAGTTTTTAAAAAGCCATTCATCGTGATAAGCATGGCCTAAGTTTTCGGCTGCAATTAGTGTGCTCAAAGTCTGTGTTTAACGAGATTATAGATAAGAAATTACTACAAAAGTAAGCAATAATTATTTGGTATATAGCTGGGCCTATTCAATATAGAGGATTTTGATCTTACAGTAACATAACTTGATTGTAACGAAAATGTTATAATAGCCTCCTCAAAATAAGAACAATGATACTTTTGAAGATAAAAAGGGTTAAAAAACGGCTCTATTAGCGGGCGTTAGAAGCAATAATAACGGACAATCCAATACTTATGCTGTAAAAAAGCCAAGTCCCGGCAAAAAGCCTAAAAACAGCCAAATACTAAGGATTAGATAAAAGCGCAAGATAGTGGTCTTCGCGCGCAGTCATGAGTGTTTTTGCCGCTTTAGTTTTATCCTTATATCCCAAAAGATGAAGTGCTCCGTGAATCATGACCCTACACAATTCCTGCTCAACGGTATGCTTAAATGTTGCCGCATTTTCCTTTATTCTTTCGATGCTGATAAATATGTCGCCCACAATCGTTTTAAGCTCTTCTGAGTTGTCAAAAGTAATTACATCAGTATATGTGTCATGATTAAGGTAATCCTGGTTTATACGCAGCAGATATTCGTCGGAGCAAAGTATAAAATTCAATTCCTTTAAAAGATATCCTTCTGCTGCAATGGCAGATTTGAGCCAATCCTTAATAACGGTCTTCTTTTTTATGGTATAATTGGTGTCTTCTGTAAAAAAATTAATGCTCGGTTTGCTCATCAGATCATAAATTATTGGGGCGAATTTAGCAATTTAAAGTACTCTGTTATTTTCTTTTTATAGAAGAAGTTTAAATCAGGAGGCAATTTCTGCAGCCATTCTGTTTCTGATTGCTGAAGTTTTTTAAATTTTTCGAGCATCTGTTTGTAAGAAGGGGGGAAATCTTTAGCGGCTTTTGCCTCTCTTTTAGCATCCTGATCTTGTTCTCGCTGCGCGTTCTCTGCATCAAGTAGTTTTGTAAGAATGGTTTTTTGACGATTAAGGGTTTCCTGTTCTATTTTTTTGTTAACTAACTCATTCTCAGTAGACTTCATGTCTTCTATCATTTGATTGAGGTTTCCGAGCCCATTTTTTCCGTCTTTATTTTGCTCCTGATTTATTTTCTGAAGTGCTTCTCTTATCATTTGTTGTTGCTGGGCCATTTTTGCAAACTCCTGGCTCATTTGCCCTTTTGGTACAGAGCCTTTATTCCCGTTCTTCTGAAGCTCATCGCGTGCCTTTTGCATGCTGTTGTTAAGCTGCTTTTGCATTTGCTGAAGTTGCTGCATGCTGCCTCCTTTTCCTTTTCCTTGCCCGCCTCCTTTGGCGTTTTTCTTCATATTCTGGAGCTGGTCCAGCGCTTCATTCAGCATTAAGGTTAGGTTGTTTACTGACGTCATGGTGTACTGCTGATTCCTGTTTGCCATGGCAGTGTTTCTTTCTCCAAGGTTTTCCAGGCTTTTATCAATATTGAAGTTAATCTTCTGCATTTCTTCATTAACAGCAGTTTCAATTTGTGGCACCCTTTTACTTAAAGAGAATAAACTATCGGCAATGGTTTTCATATTGTCTTTAATACTGCGTTGTTTCTGCACGTTCTGTGTATAAAGAGGGTCATTGCTATTCATTCCTTTTAGGTTCAGCATTACCTTTTCCTGATCAAAAGAGGTGTTCAGCAGGTTTTTTAATAACTGACGCAGCTCGGCAATACTCAGGTTACTTTCCATTTCAGCAGATTCCTGCTGCATCTGTTCCATTTGTTTAGCAACCTTTTCCATTTGTTCGGCCGCTTTCTGCTGACTTTTGGACGCATCTTTTTTATTGTTCTGATCTAGTTTGTTCTCGCTGTCCTTTTGTTGTTGTTTGATTTCGGATGTTTCTTTTTCAGGATTTTTAAATGGATTTGGACGCTCCATTTGCTGGTTTTTCTCATCTAGTTTCTCGAGTTCTTTTTTAATGTCGTCGAATTCAGAAGAGAGTTTTTTCTGTTCTTCCTTAAGCTTGTTGGCCCCAGAGTCTTTTTCTGCACTTTTTTGGGATAATTCTTTTTGCTCCTTAGCAAGGTCATTTAGCCTGTCTGTGTTGTTTTTTAAGTTTTGTTCGAATTCTAATTGCTTATAAAGCTCTAATATCCTGTCAAGTTCATTCTTTAAAGACTTGTTGTCCATCTGCATTTTAGACAACTCAGTTTGAGTTTGATCCTTATTGTTCTCGTCCATTAGGTTTTGAAGCTTTTGAAGAAGCTCTTTGGTTTTTTCATTAAGAACATTGTTGAACAGGTCATCAATCTTCTTTTGTTTCTCCATTAATTCGTCTTTTAAAGCATTGTTCTCTTCTTTTTGGAGTGTGTTTTTTTCATTTAATGACTTGATTTCCTCAACTGCTTTTTCAAGTTGCTGCTGCTTATCCAGCAGTTGTTCTATCTGTTTTTTATCATCGAAAGAGAGTTGTTTCTTATCCAGCAGCGTTTCTCCAAGCTTTTTGCTGTCTTTTTCAACTTCGGAGGCCAGTTTGATGGTTTTTTCCATTTTCTGCTTCAGCTCTGTGCTTCCCTGGTTTATTTTTTCGGCAACCTGCTGTTGGGTGGGAACTTCAAATATCTTTATCGCTGATTTAGTCTTTTTAGCTCCGTTTACCGCATCATTATCTGCCACCTCAAAATAGTACTCTAGTGCTTGTCCGGGCTTTAGAGGCGTCTCGTTTAGATTCCATAGATAGAAAAATGCGTCTTCCTGTTGATTTTTCTTTATTGAAATGGATTTTGTGACAGTGCTTTTTAGGACCCCATTTTCTTTGATATTGTATTGAAATTTTAAGGAACTAAATCCATGATCGTCTGATATATTCCCCGAAAAATATAAGGCCTTGCTACTAACAGAATCTGGGGTTTCTACTATTGAGATGTTAGGGAATTCATCCTTAATAATGGCTATTTGATGAGAGAGAGAGTCTTTGCTGTTTATAAAGCTGTTTTTAGGAGTAATTTGATATCCTGTATTTTCTTGTAGCTTTTTGGTAAAACTAAAGCTATTGCTATTAGAATTTAAAGCGTACTGCTTGCCCCCAATGATAAAGTTAAGCGCACTACTGTTCTCTGTGTTTAACAACCAGGTAACTATCGTTCCTTCAGGGATTAATAAATCACCTGCATTTTGGATGGTTTCTTCTTTTTTGTTTAGATATGCAGGGTATTGGAGTTTAGCTGTAATATTGAGTACGGAAGGACGGGGTTTAACCTCAATTGTATGAGAAATAGAGTTAAAGCCCCCGGCAGAGAACTGAATGTTTTTATTCTTTTGTAGGTTTTTGAATATATAGGTAAAGCGGTTGTTGCCTTCTTTTTCTAATTTATAGGTATTTGCTCCATCTGAAACATATACTTCCTGAGGGAGTTCGTTTCCTGTGGTTTTAAGTTTAAGCGTAAAGTCATCGCCCTGCGGAACCATTAGGCTTTTGTTTAACATCACAAAATCAAAAGGAGCTTTAGGGAGAATTTCTTTATTGTACTGAACAAAACTGCTAGTTCCTTCTCTTAATATGGCTGGTGCAATTATGCCAATTAGCAGGATAACAGAGAGAGGTACGAGGAAGTATTTAATGTGCTTTTTGTTGTCTTTTAGTTTGATTGCGCTTGCAAAAGGAACGGGTCTGAGTTCCATTATTTTCTGATCAATCCCAGCTAAGATCAATTGATTGTTGTTTGGATGCTGATTGGCAAGCGCCTGAAGCTGAAGGGTGTTTAGTAACTTATCTTTTACATTAAAAAAATGATCGCCAATTAATGTAGCCGCTTCTTCTATACTTAGATTCTTACTTAGTTTGAAGTAAGAAAGTGCTGGTTTTATAATGAGAAATGATATTACCGCTACAGAAAACACTATAAACGAGAAAAAAAGGAAGGTTTTAGTGCCTACACCAGGGTTTGTATAATAAACAAACAGAAAGAGGAAAAGATAACCCAGAAGTAGCAAGGCTGCTGCATAGATAGACCCCCGCACCAGCTTATTCAGATAAAACTTTTGCGTAAACTCATTAACTTTAGCTATTAAAATGGCGTAATTATTATTCATTAAAACAGTGGAATGGGTAATAAAGTTAAAAAATAACTTTAAGAAAACGTTTAGATAAACATTTAACGAGTATTTTTAGAAAAAGTATATTTATGAAATCATCAATTTTAGTCATTACCCTTATGGCTGTATTTACGAAAAGTTTTGATCCGGAGCCTAAAGCAATTGTTAAGGGAAGTTCATGGAATAATAATCCTGTTATTGCGCATCGTGGCGCATGGAAAAAGAATAATTTACCTGAAAACTCTATTGCCTCTCTAAAAGAAGCGATAAGATTGGGCTGTTATGGTTCTGAATTCGATGTTCATATGACTTCGGATAGCGTTTTGGTTATTAACCACGATCCGGACTTTTATGGGCTTCATATTGCGCAAGTAACGTATAAAGAGCTTTTGACTAAAAAACATCCAAATGGCGAAAATATTCCTACGCTGGAAGCGTATTTAAAAGAGGGAATAAAGCAGAAGAAAATGAAGTTGATTCTGGAGATAAAACCATCGAAAGCAGATCCGGAAAGAGATCAGAAATTAACTGACCGTGCAGTTGCAATGGTTAAGAAATTGAAAGCAAAAGAATGGGTTGATTACATTAGTTTTAGCTATGATGTTCTGAAGCGGGTTTTGGAATTGGACCCTAAGGCTAAGGTGGCTTATTTGAATGGAGATGCATCTTTAGATAAACTTAAAGCCGATGGATTTTATGGTGCGGATTATCACTACAGCGTTTACCAAAAAGGAGAGTGGTTTGCTAAGGCTAAAGAATTGGGTTTAACTATTAATGCGTGGACAGTTAATAATGCTGAGGACATGAAATGGCTGCTTAAGAATAAGGTGGAGTTTATAACTACAAACGAACCTGAATTGGCTTTCGAGACCATCAAAGCAACACAGACGGAGAATAAATAAAAGGCTATAAAACAAAAAAGCATCGCAGGTTATCTGCGATGCTGTACAATTTATGTTTTTAATAATCTAGATTACTTTAACATTAATCGCATTCAACCCTTTTTTACCGCTTTCAACATCGTATTCAACTTTGTCGTTTTCACGAATTTCATCGATAAGGCCTGTTGAATGTACAAAAATTTCGCTATCTCCGTTTGCTGGAATGATGAATCCGAAACCTTTAGTTACATTAAAAAATTTTACTGTTCCTTCTTGCATTGTATTATTTATTAAAAATTAAGTGTGCAATGTACATATTATTTTTTTATTAAAATGCAAGTGCTTTATATTTTGATTAATATAAAATGCGAAAAGCATCATTTATTGTCTTTTTTGCCCTGAACAACCAATTTAATTTCGCTAGAGTGGGGTATTCCAAGTGTTTTTCCCGGTGTAACCCTCAGTAGATTTTGAAGATAGACATTGATAATTGCTTCTAATGACTTCTTTCTTGCCTCTTTGTGTTCTGGCAAAACGTTTCCAAATGAAGTTAAATACATCTTGCCATTAGCATTTACAAGCACATTAAATGCGTATGCAAAGTCCTTGTAAGCCTTATCAATGTCGATACGATATTCCGGGAATAAATAATCGTAGGATTGTGTTCTGCCCATAAAGGGGTCAACGGTTGTGATTTTTTTTACTTTAATTAGCTTGCTTACCGGGGTAAACTCCACCGGCTGCCGGCCCGCGAACGCACTATCTAAATTTTTCGGGTTGCGATTTGATTTTGCAGAGAGCCATTGAACATAAAGTGTATCGGCTTTGGAGGGCTTTTGCAGCTCCTCTGCAGTTGTTTTTAATACATTTTTTATATAATTATCGGAATAGTAAGTTATGTTAACATCAGATCTGATGTCTTTCGAGATTTCCTTTTTTTGAAGATGAAGCCTTTGAAACACAAGGCTATCTTTGTTTACTTTTTTTATCCGGAAGTATTCATTTGCAAAATTATATACATCGCCATGATCAAACATGAGAAAAAAGGGCTGCATCTTTTTCTTTTGAGGACTATAAGCCATCACTGTATCGTTTGATTTAAACTGAATGATCCACGATGGTTCCTGCTGGAATCCCATTTCATTGAAAGAAAGGCCGTTGCTAAATCTACGCTTTACTTCCTGATATCTAATTCCAATGATTGAATCAAATGAAAGTTTTTTTACGACTTTTTTCTCCTCTTTAGGGCTGTTGCAGGCATAAGATGTAGTGAGTAAGATTAAGCTGAATAATAATTTAAAACGGGGTATCTTCGTCATATTTGTAAAAATAAATATTTATATCCGTTTCTTCAATTTTATAAGTTTGATAAGGAGCTCTCCATTTCTGTTTATGGAAAGGAAAATGCCCCTGCCATCTCCCGAGCGTAATGTTTTGGTAATGTCATTAAGGTTTAGGGTTTTGGCGCTAGAAAAATTGATGGATATAATCTCATCTCCTTCATGTATTCCTGCCAACTGGGCCGGAGAATTGGGTTCAATTCTGCTGATGAAATATCGCTTGTTTGGGTCTTCTTCTACATAGACTTCGATACCCGACATATCGTGTTCAAACGGCCGCTTGAAGGATTGATTCTGTTTGAGGTACATGATTTCATTTGCATAATCAAAAGTAACATTGAACCGACTTAATATGTCGGCTCCCAGATTCCCATTTCGATTTAAAATAAACGTTTTTGCCGCTACATCATCATAAATAGGATAGGAAGAAATGACATCCTTTAACACGAAGTTTCCTATCCTTATTTTGGGCACACGCCCAACATTTCCGCTAATTGGACCACTTAAACCAATTCCGAGATTTGCAGGAATTGAATTTGCAGGGACAGGGAAAGGTTTTTCGTTTAAGGTTTCAAGTGAAATGGCATGACTGGCACCATTATCAACAACAACTTTTGCGTTTATTATACCCAATTCTTTGGTGTCTAGCTCTACGTTGATATAGGGCTTGTTATTGATGATTTGCAATGGAACAATATCTCCTTTTATTTTCTTTTTAGTTCCCGGCAAGCTAAAGATTACTCTTTTAGAAGAGTAATTAATTTCGACTGTAAAGCTATTGAAGAAATAGTAACCCAAAAGGCCATAAATTCTGATGCCCATAAAATTTGAAAGACCTAAAATATCTGTTTTTAATATTGCCGTAGGGATGTAATCAATACTTGCTTTGCCTACTTTGGCTGAGAGCTCATTGGAAAGAAAAGCGTCGATTTCTATTCCTTTACCGAGACCGGTTATTTTAATAGGCCGAAGATCTTTGAGGTTTAAATCTTTAACAATTGTAGTATCTGTGATCACCAATGGTCCTACACCGGTATCAAGAATGAAGTTATACGGGCCTTTGTTGTTAATGTACAAGGGAATAATAATTAAATTCCGGATAAGGGTAAAATTGACAGCGCCTTTTGTACGAGAACCATGAAAACTAAATTGCTGGGCTTTTAGGGCATATGCCGAGCAAATTCCAATTATTATGGAAATCAGAATAACTTTTAAGAAAAAGAAATTAACGGCACGCATAAGCGAATTCATTGAACTAATTTAATAAATTAGTAGTCAGTATGTGTAGATCTGAATTTAAAATTAAAAGCTTATTTCTTTTATTGGTTGTCTGTGGGGGCTTTTTTTTAAGTGGGTGCTCCATTGACCGTCGTATGGCCAGAAAGGTGAATAGCCTTTTTAAACAGTCTGAGGGGCTAAAAAAACACTATGTTGGGTTTGCTTTATACGATATGTCTGCGGATAAAATGGTCTTTGAAAATAACGCTGATAAATATTTTACTCCGGCATCAAACACTAAATTATTTACTTTTTATGGGGGACTAAAAATGACCCCTGATTCAATTCCAGCCTTGCGGTATATTGAGCGTGGTGATTCCCTTATATTTTGGGGGACAGGAGATCCTTCTTTTTTACAAATCCAGTTAAAAGGAACGAAAGCTTTCGATTTTCTAAGAGCTACAAAAAAGAAACTCTTTTTTGCGCATGGAAGATACAAGGGGGATTTTTATGGAAAGGGTTGGCAATGGGATGATTACAATGATTATTATCAGGCAGAGATCAATGAGTTCCCGATTATGGGGAACCTGGTTGAAATTAATGAAGAGAAGGGTAAATTGAAGGTTTCGCCTACCTTGTTTGCTGATTGTGTAGGTCAGGATTCTTCAATAAAAGATACTTCTTTTCTTGTAAAGAGGGATTTCAATGAAAATAGATTTAATTATCCCTCAGTAGCTGTGCCTTTGGGATATAAGCAGGCCGTGCCATATAAAGTCAGTTTGCAAACAACATTAGCATTATTGTCGGATACGCTTGGAAAAAAGGTTGAATTAGTTAACATGAATATGCCCGCTAATGCATCAACGTTGTATTCTTTAAAATCGGATTCTGTTTTTAAAGAGATGCTGGTTCCAAGTGACAATTTTATTGCCGAACAGTTGCTCCTGGTATATTCAAATCAGATTGGCGAGCATTTGAGTGCAGAGGCGGCAATACAGCACATCGAAAAAACCTATTTAAAGGAGCTACAGGATAAACCCGTATGGATTGATGGTTCTGGCTTGTCAAGGTATAATTTATTCACCCCAAGGGATATTATTAAGCTTCTGGAGCTTATTTACAAAGAGGTGAATGATCAAAAGAGATTATTTGCGATGCTCCCGGCCGGAGGGAAGAGCGGAACCTTAAAAAATGCCTATCCTAAAACCAATGATCCCTTTGTTTTTGGCAAAACAGGAACGCTATCGAATGTTCACTGTCAGAGCGGTTATGTTGTGACCAAAAAAAACAAGATATATCTGTTCTCCTTTATGAATAATAATTTTGTTTCGTCTACAACCGGAGTGAGAAATGAGATGGGCAAAATTATAACCTACGTGCACGAAAACTTTTAGGTTATAGCTTTTCAAATGGAATATCCATGAGGGGATATTTTTTCCATCCAACGAAATCAAAATGCCACCATTCATTTGTTATTACACGGAATCCATAGGCTTGCATTGTTGTTATCAGTAATGTTCTGTTTTTTATTACTGGTGCTGGCAGGTTTGAGTAAGATGGTGAGGCTTGGGCCGCAAAACTGTCGTACGGTGTCGGCATTTGAAGTTCTTTTCCCGTTTTTAAATCGATAAGTGTTAGGTCTATGGCACAGCCCCGGTTGTGTTTAGATCCTTTTTTAGGGTTAGCGACAAAATTTTTGTCTTTAGCTTTTTGGTAGAAAGCAAGTGTAATGGTATATGGCCGATACGCATCGAAGATTTTTAAGCCGTAGCCTTTTTTGTTAAGGGCAAATTGTATCTTTTTTAGCTGTTCAACAACAGGCTTCCTTGCAAAAGCCCGGGCCTCTTTGTACATCACCTGATTCATGAAGTTGTTTTTGGTGGCGTACCTGATATCGAGCTTAATGTTCGGAATTGCTTTTTGGATTTCTATTAATTTATTCTTTGGGTCTTTAGCATAGGATGAGTGGTAATCTTCATATGAATTGACGACTTGTAAACCGTAAGGGTTGGCCTTAAGTTTTTGCGCTTTTGTGCATAACGGAAAAATGAAAAGCAGTAGCAGGTACAGGTATTTCCTCATGCCAGGAGCTATTGATTTGAGACCACAAGCAGTTCAATGTCCTTGTATGGAAGGTTATACATGTTAGCAAGGTCTTTGTTCGTTAAATGCCCCTGATAAATGTATAGCGCTTCTCTGATACCGGGCTTGCTCCAAACCACATTCATTAATCCGCCCATATCACCTATATCTACAAGAATTGGTGTAAATATATTTGTGAGGGCATATGACGCCGTGCGAGGCACCCGAGAAGCGATATTAGGAACGCAATAATGGATTACATCATGTTTCCTAAACACGGGGTCCTTATGATTGGTGACTTCTGAGGTTTCGAAACAACCACCCTGGTCTATGCTTACATCGATTACAACCGAATTGGGTTTCATTCGGGTTACGGTTTCTTCCATTACAATGCAGGGGCTTCTTCCGTGAGTTGCTCTGATGGCGCCAATAACAACATCGCAGGTAGTAATTGCTTTACCAAGGACTATAGGTTGCATTACAGAGGTGAATACCCGGCTTCCCAGGTTATTTTGAAGGCGTCTTAAGCGATAAATAGAACTGTCGAATACTTTTACCTCCGCGCCTAGCGCAAGGGCTGTACGCGCGGCATATTCTCCAACGGTTCCTGCGCCAAGAATTACAATCTCGGTTGGCGGAACGCCTGTAAAGCCCCCAAGCATCAGTCCTTTTCCTCCTGTTACATTGCTGAGATATTCTGCAGCGATGAAAATAGAGGTTGCTCCAACAATTTCACTCATTGCACGTACTACGCTTAGAATATTTCCTTCATCTCTAAGGTTTTCAAAGCAAATGGCATTGATTTTCTTATTAAGAAGCGCTTTTAGATAGGTTTCTTTTAGTCCGCCCATTTGAAGCGCCGATATTAAAGTCTGTCCTTTATGCATGAGGGCAACCTCTTCTAAAGTTGGCGGGGCTATTTTAACCAGGATATCAGCATTAAATACATCCTTTTTATTAAAAGAGATAATCGCACCCTGTTCGCTATAGTCGTTATCTGAAAAATTTGAACCAACGCCAGCGCCGGTTTCAATTATAACTTTATGCCCATTGTTAACCAAGAGGGCAACCGATAAAGGAGTCAGTGCAATTCGGTTTTCCTGGAAAGAGATTTCTTTTGGAATGCCAATATACAAACTATTGCTTTTCTGACTGGTTTCTGACATTGTCTCTTTGGGTTGTAAAAGCCCTTTTTGAGCAATGGAGGCCATACCTTCGCGTAATCCTGTAGCCATATTTGTTTATGTGATATTTTAGCTTGAAATTAAGAAAAATAACCTAAAAATCAGGGTTTGCCATTTTATATTTTATTGATGGACAGGACCCTCTCGTTTTCACTTAACATTTTGATCTCAACTTTAATATAGTGCTCCGGTAAAAGCTCTTCAACTTTTTCGGGCCATTCGATAAAGCAGGTGTTTCCTGAAAAAAAATACTCTTCGTAGCCAATATCGTATGCCTCCTGGAGGTTTTTAATACGATAGAAATCAAAATGATAAAAGATGTTGCCTTTTCCCTCGTATTCGTTTACAATGGAAAAGGTTGGACTTGAAACCAGTTCTTTTACGCCAAGCGCTTTTGCTATGACTTTAATAAAAGTTGTTTTTCCAGCCCCCATGTCTCCTTCAAAAACAAATATTTTTTCAGTTCCGGCAAAATCTAACAGGGCAATAGCGGCTTGATCTAAATCAGATAAGCTGTTTACATTAATATTCATTATTATCTTGAACTGTATGTGGCAATTGGTATAATCATCTCTTCTAATGAAATACCCCCATGCTGGAAGGTTTCATTGTAGTAATTTACGAATTGGTTATAGTTGTTCTGGTAAACAAAATAACGGTCTTCTTTTGCAAAGATATAATTAGAGCTAATATTAATTTTTGGCAATTGGGCCTCGTGAGGATTTTTAATAAGAAAAACCTCTTTTGCATTAAAATTAAGGTTACGCCCTTGCTTGTAGCGAAGATTTGTATTGGTATTTCTATCGCCAATAACTTTGCTTGGATGTTTTACCCTTATTGTTCCATGGTCTGTCGTGATAATCAGCTTAACATTCTTCTGAGAGATTTTTTTCAAAAGATCCATTAAAGGAGAATGCTCAAACCATGAGAGGGTTAGTGAACGGTAGGCGGCATCGTCGTTGGCCAGCTCACGAATCATTTGCATGTCTGTTCTGGCATGCGATAGCATGTCGACAAAGTTATATACAATAGCATTAAACTCGTTTTGCAGCAAATTGTTCACTTGCTCATTAAGGGCCTTCCCGTCGTCGTAAGTTAATATTTTGTTGTAGCTGAATTTACAATCTTTACGCAGGCTACGCTTAATCTGATCTGCCAAAAAGGCACCTTCGTGCATGTTTTTTCCGCCCTCATCATCATCGTTTTGCCATAATCCAGGAAAGCGTTTTTCCATTTCCAGCGGCATTAACCCAGAGAATATCGAATTACGTGCATATTGGGTTGCAGTAGGTAAGATACTTGAATACGTATCTTCCTCGTCCAAACGGAAATGTTCAGTAATCAGGGGATTAATAATCCGCCATTGATCGTACCTTAAGTTATCAATAAGAATAAAGAAGACAGGAACATTGTTATTAATTAAAGGGAATGCTTTTTTCTTTAATAACTCGTTTGAAAGCAAGGGGGCTTTGCCTTTGCCATTAACCCAGCCTAAGTAATGGTCTTCAATGAATTTTGAGAACTGCATATTTGCTTCTGACTTTTGCATTGTCAGAATCTCGTGCATTTGCGGATCATCAAGTTTCTCTAGCTCAAGTTCCCAGAAGACTAATTTTTTATAAACATCTACCCACTCTTCGTAGCTTAACTTATCGTTTAAAGTCATTCCCAGGCGCCTGAAGTCCTGTTGGTAAGCCATGGAGGTTCTTTCGCTTACAAGACGCTTATTGTCTATAATTTTCTTTATGGTTAATAAAACCTGTTTCGGATTAACGGGCTTAATAAGGTAGTCATCTATTTTAGACCCGATGGCATCTTCCATCAGGTTTTCTTCTTCGCTTTTGGTAATTAGTACAACCGGAACATCATTTCTAATGTTTTTTATTGCGGTAAGGGTTTCGAGACCACTCATACCAGGCATGTTTTCATCAAGAAAAACCAGGTCAAAGTGTTCTTTCCCAAATGCTTCAAGGGCATCGTTACCATTAGTGTAGGTGGTAACATGATATCCTTTTTCGTTTAACAGTAATATATGTGGTTTTAATAAGTTTATCTCATCGTCGGCCCATAGAATCTTGGTTTCCTGCATTATCGTATTTTATAATGTGAATTAATTTGTCAAAAAGAGACTGTGTCTTTCTTACTATGGATAAAAATAGCAATTTTTGTACCGTATAATTTATTTTTAAGGATTGAACAAAAAGAAAATAATAAATGATCCTGTTTATGGTTTCATAAATATTCCTTCAGAAATAGTATTTGATCTCATCTCTCATCCTTATTTTCAAAGGTTGAGGTATATAAAGCAATTGGGGATGACCCATTTGGTGTATCCGGGAGCGTTACATACCCGATTTCACCACGCTTTAGGGGCAATGCATCTGATGGGATTGGCTATTGAAATTTTAAGAAGCAAAGGGCATGAGATTAATAAGGAAGAAGAAGAGGCTGCCACAATTGCAATCTTACTACATGACATCGGACATGGGCCTTTTTCGCATGCGCTTGAGTATTCGTTGGTTAACGGAATAAAGCATGAAGATATTTCCATGCTTATTATGGAAAAGCTTAATGCAGAATTTGGCGGAAGATTAACCCCGGCAATTGATATTTTTAAAGGCAAATACCATAAGAATTTTCTGGCTCAACTTGTTTCTGGTCAGCTGGATCTTGACAGAATGGATTACCTGAACCGGGATAGCTTTTTTACCGGAGTAAGCGAAGGTGTAATCAGTTTTGACCGCATCATTAAGATGTTTAATGTGCTGGACGATAACCTGGTAATTGAAGAAAAGGGAATTTACTCAATAGAGAACTTTTTGATTTCCAGAAGACTGATGTATTGGCAGGTTTATTTGCATAAAACAGTTATTGCAGGAGAAATGGTGCTGGTGAAAATTTTGAAACGCGCAAAGGAACTTGCAGTTAAGGGAGAGGCTCTTTTTGCAACACCTGCGCTTCAGCATTTTTTAATAAATGACGTTACGGAGACAAGTTTCTTTTCTGAAGAGATTCATTTAAATATGTTCGCCCAACTTGATGATCAGGACATTTTTGCCTCCATTAAAGTTTGGCGAGACCATCCGGATAGAATATTGGCCCAATTGTGCAAAATGCTTACTAACAGGAATCTTTATAAAGTTGAAATTACAAATGATGCTCCAGATCAGAACAGAGTAGATGTGCTTAAGGAGAACACCGCGGAATTTTTGAAACTTAATGATGATGAAGTGTCCTATTTTGTTTTTACCGATGTAATAAGAAACAGGGCATATGATGCGGGGAACAGCAATATTAATATCCTATTAAAAAACAATATCATAATTGATATTGCAAAAGCATCAGATTTATCTAACTTAGAATCTTTAGACAAAACAGTGAAAAAGCACATACTTTGCTACCCGAGAATTATTTAGCATAATTTAACAAAATAATTAGTTTTTAATCCCGTTTTTAGTTTCTTAATCTAAGATGGAATTATAATAACCTAAATAGGTTTATTTGTTCATATCAATTTAACATATAACTTTGTAAAATGCAATTTACTGCCAAGCAGATAAGCGAATTTATAAATGGCACCATTGAGGGCGACGAAAATGTAAAAGTCGAAGAGCTTTCTAAAATAGAAGATGGCAAGCCGGGATCTTTATGCTTTTTGTCCAACCCGAAATACGAGAACTATTTATATTCTACCAATGCCTCTGTAGTTATTGTTAGTCAAGATTTTTTGCCTGCACAGGCTGTAAAAAGTACCTTAATTAAGGTTGCAGATCCTTATAGTGCATTTTCTGTGTTGTTAGACAGGTACAATGAAGTGATTAGTCAGGTTAATGACTCATCAGGAATTGAACAGCCATCCTTTGTGCACCCAACTGCAAAATTGGGTAAAAATGTCTTTATAGCAGCCTTTTCTTATATCGCAGAAAACGTAGAAATAGGAGATAACTCGAAAATACTTGCTCAGGTTTACGTGGGCCCTGATACCAAAATTGGAACGGGGTGTACACTTTTTCCGGGGGTAAAGATTTATAACCGGTCAGTTATTGGAGATCGGGTTTTTATACACGCAAACACTGTAGTAGGTAGTGATGGCTTTGGGTTTGCCCCACAAGCTGACGGGACCTATTCAAAAATTGCCCAAATTGGCAATGTGGTTATTGAAGATGATGTTGAGATTGGCGCGAATACTACGATCGATAGGGCAACAATGGGATCCACTTTCATTAGAAAAGGGGTTAAATTGGATAATCTTATTCAAATTGCCCACAATGTTGATGTTGGTGAACACAGTGTTGTTGCCGCGCAAACCGGAATTTCGGGAAGTACCAAACTGGGTGAGAAATCCGTTGTTGGAGGACAGGTTGGTATTGCGGGTCACCTATCATTAGCTAAGGGAACACAAATTGGCGCACAGGCGGGTATTAATTTTAGTACAACAGAAGAAAATAAACAATGGCACGGCAGCCCTGCCCAGCCACTAAGAGATTGGATGCGCGCATCTGTAATATTTAAACAATTACCTGCTGTTGAAAAAAGAATAGCAGCCTTAGAAACAACTATCGCACAATTAAAAGCGTTAATTGAGCAAAACAGTACAATACAAGATAAATAATGAACGTTAAGCAAAAGACCATTAAGAACGAGGTTTCCGTAAAAGGGGTAGGCCTGCATACCGGAGCAAATGTTACATTAACTTTTTGTCCCGCACCTGAAAATCATGGATTTAAATTCCAAAGAGTAGATTTACCAGGAGCGCCAATAGTTGATGCAGATTGTGATAATGTTACTGATACTGCCAGAGGCACAACTATTTCTCAGAATGGCGCAAGTGTAAGTACCGTTGAGCATGTAATGGCCTCGCTTGTAGGTATGGATCTGGATAATGTGCTTATGAAAGTGGATGGTCCGGAAACGCCAATTATGGATGGCAGCGCAATCCTATTCCTAGAAGCACTGGAAGCAGCCGGAATTCAGCAACAAGATATCGATCGCGAGTACTTTCAAATACCACATAATATAACTTATACAGAACCGGATAGAAAAGTGGAGATTGTAGCAATGCCGCTTGACGACTATAGGTTTACCTGTATGATAGATTATAATTCACCTGTTTTAGGCAGTCAGCATGCTGGCATTTCAAGTATTGCTGAATTCAGAAAGGAAATTGCATCGTGCAGAACTTTTTGTTTTTTACACGAACTTGAATATCAATTACAAAATAATCTGATTAAGGGAGGTGATTTAAATAATGCCATAGTTATTGTTGACAAAGAAGTTACCAAAGAGGAACTAGACCATTTAGCTACTATTTTTAATAGAAAGGCGATAGAGGTTGCTCCACAGGGGATCTTAAATAACATGGAATTAAGGTATCAAAATGAACCTGCCAGACATAAATTGTTGGACATGATAGGTGATCTTGCGCTTGTTGGAGTGCATTTAAAGGGCCATATTATGGCTGCCCGCCCAGGTCATGCAGCAAATGTTGCCTTTGCAAAAAAGATTAAAGCAGCAATCAAAAAAGAAAAAAACAAAAAGGTACAGCACGTTTATGACCCATCGGTAAAACCACTTTACGACGTGGTTCAAATCATGGATATTTTACCGCACAGACAACCTTTTCTATTTATTGATAAAATATTGGAACTTTCTAAAACACACGTAGTTGGCGTTAAGAATGTTACCATGAATGAAGAGTTTTTTAAAGGACATTTCCCTGGAGCGCCAGTGTTCCCGGGAGTAATTCAAATTGAGGCAATGGCGCAGACCGGAGGTATTTTGGTCCTGAGCACAGTTCCAGATCCAAGAAATTACCTTACCTTGTTCTTAAAAATAGATAATGTACGCTTTAGGGCTCAAGTATCGCCAGGCGATACTATTGTTTTCAGATGCGATTTGATGGAACCAATCAGAAGGGGAATTGCCCAGATGAAGGGTGTCGGAATGGTTGGAGGCAAGGTAGTTGTGGAAGCAGAGATGATGGCACAAATTGTAAAAGTAAAAGATAGCGAACCAGTAGCATGATACAACCCCTAGCGTATATACACCCTCAGGCAAAAATTGCCGATAATGTGGTAATAGAGCCTTTTGCAGTGATACATAAGGACGTAGAGATTGGTGAGGGAACCTGGATAGGTTCTAACGTAGTCATTATGGATGGAGCGCGTATTGGAAAGAACTGCCGGGTTTTTCCGGGCTCAGTAATTTCTGGTGTGCCTCAGGATTTAAAATTTGCTGGTGAGGTAACCACAGCTGAGATTGGAGACAATACCACTATCCGAGAGTGCGTGACTATAAACAGGGGAACAAAAGACAAGTGGAAGACGGTAATAGGAAGTAATTGCCTTATACAGGCATATTCTCACATCGCTCATGACTGTGAAGTTGGAGATTACTGCATTTTTTCTAATAGCACCACCTTGGCAGGCCATATTACCATTGGTAATTATGTAGTACTGGCAGGACTAGTGGCTATCCATCAATTTGTAAAAGTTGGTGCCCATGCCTTTGTTACCGGAGGTTCCCTGGTAAGGAAAGATGTTCCGCCTTACGTCAAAGCAGCAAGAGAGCCGCTTTCGTATGCAGGAATTAACTCAGTAGGTTTGAGAAGGAGAGGCTTTTCGTCTGAAAAGATTAACGAGATACAGGAGATCTATAGGGTTTTATTTGTGAAACATAATAACGTTACTAAAGCGTTGGATATGATTGAAGCAGAATTTAAACCAACAGAAATTCGTGATGAAATAGTTGATTTTATTAGAAACTCAAACAGAGGTGTAATGAAGGGCTTTGGTTCTGGAAGCTAATTGATCAATCAATGACAATTACTTTAGAGGACATTGGGCGAAGGTTTAACCAGGAATGGATTTTTAAAGGAATAAATTATCAATTTAATTCTGGCGGCAAATACGCAATCTTAGGCCCAAATGGCTCTGGAAAATCGACACTTTTGAGTGTTGTACTGGGAAATTTATCTCCGTCGGAGGGTGCTATAACCTATAATAATCAGAAGAATATACCCGTAGAGCGAATCTATGAATATATCAGTTTTGCGGCACCGTATTTAGATTTGATCGAAGAATTTACGCTGCAGGAAACCATCGATTTCCATTTCAGGTTTAAGACGCTGCAGAAGGGCTTTGATGAAGAGATGGTCTTGGATCTGCTTGGATTAAAGAAATCGCAAGACAAGGCACTAAAACACTTCTCGTCTGGAATGAAACAGCGAACCAAGCTTGTTCTGGCATGTTGTACAGATACACCAATACTTTTATTGGATGAGCCGACCTCAAACTTAGATAAGCAAGGTGTTGTATGGTATCATGAACTGATCGCACGTTTTACGGCTGACCGGCTTGTAATAGTAGGCTCAAATCAGGAAGCTGAGTATTCGTTTTGTAACCATTTCGTTCAAATAACGGATTATAAATAACAAAAATTATATTTGTGATAAGTGCAAAAGCGGTCGATTTGGGCATTAAAGAACGATAAAAAAATATTTTTAAATTACTATTGTAGAATTAATAAATAGTTTATACCTTTGCGGCACGAAAAATAGCCGGTGGTTTAGGCAAAATTTCAGAATAAAATGGCAAAAGCATCAGAAGTAAAAAATGGTAATATCCTTCGTTTTAACGGAGAATTAGTGCAAGTAGAAGAGTTTCTACACCGTACACCAGGTAATTTACGCGCTTTTTATCAAGCAAGAATGCGGAATGTAAAAACAGGGAAACTTGTAGAATATAGGTTCCGTGTTGATGAAGATGTTGAGATTTGCCGTGTTGAAACCAACGATTACCAATACTTGTATGAAGATGGTGAAGCACTTGTAGTAATGGATAATACTACTTACGAGCAGTTTAACATACCAAAGGTGTTATTTGGTAAAAGCCTTCGCTTTTTGAAAGAAGGAATGAATGTAATTATCGCATTTGAAAGTGACGAGCCTATTATGGCACAAACACCTTCACATGTTGAATTAGAAATAACGTACTCTGAGCCAGCAGTTAAAGGCGATACCTCTACAAACGCACTTAAATATGCAACAGTAGAGACCGGAGTTGAAATAAAAGTGCCAATGTTTATCAATCAAGGCGATAAAGTTAAGATAGATACACGCACTGGCGATTACGTAGAAAGAGTAAAATAAGAATTTTCATAGTTTAGTTTTAGGTTTAGGTTGATTGTGGCTTCGGAGTGGTTCCCGAAGCCATCTTTTTTTATATTTGTTTAAATGAAAAAGGCAGAACTTAGGAAATTAGCATTGAACAAGAGAAAATTACTCTCCCCCTCAGCAATACCTGCACTTAGTAACCAATTATTAGCTCATTTTTCAAGACTTGATTTTTCGGAGGTGAAGACAATCCATGTTTTTTTACCCATAGTTGAGAAAAACGAACCAGATACATTTCTTTTCATCGATTGGCTTAGAAATAACCATCCTGATATTAAAATTATTGTCCCAAAAGCAGATTTTGAAACGGCCTTAATGCACAATTATGTTTATTCAGGGAAGGATGGTTTAGAAAAGAACTTATATGATATTCTAGAGCCTCAAAAAGGAGAACTCCACAGTGGGGATGTGGAAATGGTGATCATTCCATTATTGGCTTTTGATGAAAGAGGCTATAGGGTTGGCTATGGGAAAGGGTTTTATGACAGGTTTCTACAGGGCTTGACCACACTTAAGGTGGGTGTTTCCTTTTTCGAATCAGGAGATGATATAGAGGATGTAAATGAACATGATATCCAAATGGATTTGTGTATTACACCTCATAGGGTGTATGATTTCAGGAAATCAGTGATCAGGTAGGCAATACTTTTGCCAGTAAAGGAACTGGTTCTTCCATCAGCCATTTCGCTTGCGCCTTCACATATGTGCAAATAGGCAAATTGTTTTGATGACCGAAGAATGAGCTTTCTGATGTCATTTAAGCTAAATCCGGAGGGCGTAGCAGCACTTGACAGCATATTCTCTATACTATCAAGATCGATTTCTAGACCAGGATTTTTAAAGGCACTGATGAATGGGGTCCAAAGGGTTACTGTAGCGTCCGACAATAAGATATCATCAAAGAAAACAACCTGTATTTTTTCATTCTCTTCTATTTGTTTTAGAATTGCTTCATTGTTGTAATTATGGTGCAATCCAAAGATCCCGTATTTGGCTAAATAACCTTCTTTTAAGGCATAACTGAAGCTATTACCACTATGCCTGCCTTTTGGCTCTCTTAAGTCGGCATGAGCGTCTATATTGAGTATATCAACAGCCTTCTTGTGGACTGAGGCCAGCGCTTTAATGATGGGATAGGCATTATTGTGCCCTCCGCCAACAATAATGGGGGTTTTGCCTGCAGCTATAATTTTAAGAACACATTCGTAAACTTGATTATCTATTTCTGATACCTTTTTCTGTAATGCTTCAATCGTATTATTTTGGGGTTCAGTAAACTCAAAATGGCCTAGAACGATTAATTCTGACCCATCTAAAAAACGGTTACTTTGGGTATTAAGAAGAGCTTTAAGCGCCGGGCCCCATGCTGTAGATGTGCCCGACAGACCGTAATTGGCTCTTACCCCGATATCTTCAGGAATTCCCAGTAATACAAAACGGGCCTCGGAAGTATTCAGATCTTCTAAAGTAGCAATGACCTTCACGCGTTCACCTAATTTTGTTTCGCCGCTGCGGATATTGACTAATTTTAGAATATCCTTATTCAAATAAATTCTAAGTCCATCCATTAGTTTACTTCTCCGTTTAAAATGATTTTTTCTATTTGCGACTGCCCAAAACTATAAGGCAGATAAGCTATTGAACTCATGGGGCGGGTAATGAAAAGGTTCGCTTTTTTCCCTATTGCAATGCTTCCTGCAACATCTGATAACTGCATTGCGGCAGCTCCATTTAAAGTAGCGGCATTAATAGCTTCTTCCGGGAGCATCTTTAATTTAATACAGCCTAACGAAACCACAAAATTCATATTTCCTGAAGGCGTAGAACCGGGGTTAAAATCAGAGGCTAATGCCACGGGAACATTCGCATTAATTAGGCCGCGGGCATTTGCAAAGGGAATACCAAGGTACAAAGAACAAGATGGAAGAAGGGTAGCAATTGTATTGCTTGTGCTTAAACAGTTAATCACATCCTCATCGGTAGCTTCAAGGTGATCCACGGAAATCGCATTATGTTTTACACCAACCTGAACGCCGCCTGATATAGACAATTGGTTTGCATGAATTTTAGGCGGTAATCCATATTTCACACCGGCTTCTAAAAGTTTATCCGTTTCTTCCGCAGAAAAAAAGCCTTTTTCACAAAAAACATCCATATAGTCTGCCAGTCCTTCGTTAGCTATTCCAGGGAGCATTTGCTCTATAATAAGCCTAATGTATCCGTTACGATCTTTTTTATAGTCTTCAGGAAAAGTATGAGCAGCAAGGAACGACGCCTTAACAGGAACTTTAAAAGCGTCTTTAAGCCGCCTGATTACCCTAAGCATTTTTAATTCACTATCAAAAGTTAGTCCGTAGCCGCTCTTAATTTCAACGGCTCCGGTTCCCTGCTTAATCATGTCGTTTAGCCTGATGGAGGCGCTTTCGAATAGGTGATCTTCAGATTCGTGCTGGAGTTTACGGGCCGAGTTCAAAATACCACCCCCTGCAGCCGCTATTTCTTCATAGCCTTTTCCTTTAATCTTCATTACAAATTCCTCTTCTCTGGAAGCAGCAAATACAATGTGTGTATGTGAGTCGCACCAAGAGGGAAAAACATAACCTCCTTTAGCAGAAATGGAGGTTAATGATGTAGGCAGATCAGCAGGTAGGTTGTCCATACTGCCAAAACCAGTTATTAATCCCCCCTCACATAATATCCAGGCGTTGTTTATAACAGGCAAAGTATTCATAGCACCACCTTTTAAAACAGAAATGTTTTTAGGGTGAGTGCCTACAAGCGTGTCAATATCTGTTATTAAGAGGGCAGACATGGTTTAGGGATTTAGCTCTAATAGAACAGGGCAATGATCCGAATGAATTGCGTCGGGAAGTATTGAAACGTGTTTCAGCCTATTTAAAAGAGGTTGGGTTGCTAAATGGTAATCGATGCGCCACCCCAGGTTCTTAGCCCTTGAATTTGCTCTAAAACTCCACCAGGTATAGTGGTGCGGATCTTTATTAAAGTGCCTGAAAGTATCTATGAACCCATTGTTTAAAAACAGCTCCATCCATTCACGTTCTTCCGGTAAGAAACCCGAAGAGTTTGCATTTGATTTTGGGTTGTGAATGTCGATGGCGGTATGGCAAATGTTGTAATCGCCTGAAATAATCAAATTAGGATACTCCTTGCGCAGGTATCCAATATATGTATCAAAGAAACGCATGAATTCGTACTTCTTAACCTGTCTGTCGTCCCCACTGGATCCAGATGGCATGTAGAGGCTCATTAAAGAGAAGCCGTCAAAATCAGCTCTTAAAATACGTCCTTCTTTATCTATCCATTCTTCTCCGCAACCGTACTCCACATGATTTGGTTTTATTCTGGTAAGGATAGCCACTCCGCTATATCCTTTTTTCTCTGCCGGAAACCAGTAGTGATGATATCCTAATTGCTCAATTAAGGCAAGTATCTCCGGAATTTGAGAAGGCAGGGCCTTCACTTCCTGCAAGCAAACCATATCGGCATCGGTTGACTGTAGCCACCCAAAAAAATTTTTTGTTGATGCAGAGCGAATGCCGTTAACATTGTAAGAGATGATCTTCATAAATTATATAATTTTTCTAATTTTTTTGCTGCGCGCCTTTTTAATACAGAAACAGACATCTTCACATCAGCAAAGGGGCGGTCGTTTGAATCCCTGGAAACAGCAGCGATTTTATCAACCATATCTAAGCCCTGAACAACCTCACCAAAAACAGTATAATTTCTGTCCAGATGTGGTGTGCCGCCTAAATTCTTATAGACTTCTCTCTGCCAAACCAGTATTTTGAAATGGAGGCGATTCGTTTCTAATGAATCTAATCCCTGATCTGTAAATTTTTTACCCTGAACAATGTAGAACTGAGATCCGCTTGATGCCTTTTCGGGATTGTCGTCTCTTGCAGCGCCAAGCGCACCTTTTTTATGAAATAAACTGTCTCTAAATTCAGCGGGAATGGTATAGCCTACAGTTCCATTTCCCAGCAATTCCCCTTGTTTTGCAACTTTTGAATCCGGATCGCCCCCCTGAATCATGAAGTTTTTGATAACCCGATGAAATAAAGTGCCCTCAAAAACACCCTTTTTAATGAGGGATACAAAGTTATCCCGGTGCTGGGGAGTTTCATTGTAAAGCATGATTATACATTCGCCCATATCCGTTTTAATTTTAACGTATTGGTGTTTTGGCTTTGCAGCGAAGGCAGAGAAAACACCCAGACATAGTAGTAAGGCTAGAATCCTGTTCATTAATATTACTTTGGAGCTAAGGTAAGTTAAAAATGGCTTTATTGAAATGTGGGAAGCTTCAATTTTATTGATTATCTTTCTTACCATACATCAAGGCCGGCTAAAACCCAGAGGTGTACTTTTGTAAAATTAAAACTCAAAAAAATTATGAAAAAGGTATTTTTATTCCTGGTTGCAATTTCAATCAGTGTTGCGTCTTTCGCACAAACAAAGTGGACGGTAGATCCGATGCACTCATTTATAAATTTCTCAGTGAAACACATGGGAATCTCATTTGTAGATGGATCATTTAAAAAGTTTGATGGCGCAGTTACTGCAGCTAAAGAGGATTTAACTGATGCAAAAATCAGCTTTTCAGTTGATGTAAACAGTATTTCTACAAGTGTTGAACCTCGCGATAAGCACTTAAAATCTGATGATTTTTTTAATGCTGAAACTTTTCCATACATGACTTTCGAAAGCACTTCATTTAAAAAATTGAAAGGAAATAACTATGAATTGAGTGGAAAATTGACAATTCGTGATGTAACGAAAGATGTTAAGTTCAATGTAGTATTCGGCGGAACAGCTAAAGATCAGCAAGGAAATACCAAAGCAGGTTTCTCAGCTAACACAACCATTAATCGTTTAGATTATAATATCAAATATGATCCAACAGGAATGGGTGTAGGTAAAGACGTTAAAATAGCCTTAAACCTGGAATTTGTTCAGGCAAAATAATTGATTTTACAGGCCGTCTTATCCAGACGGCCTGTATTAATTTCTACTCATTATGACTAACTTATCTCAATTCAAAACATTCACAAGCGGGTTGCCAATTCAGGAAAACCTTATGCCTGTTCTATTTGTGGGGCACGGATCTCCAATGAATGGGATTGAGGATAATGAGTTTAGCAACAAATGGGCCTCTATGGCTCAAAATATGCCAGTTCCAACAGCAGTACTGGTGGTTTCTGCACATTGGTTTACCAAAGGCACGCACATTACTGCCATGGATTTCCCTAAAACTATACATGATTTTGGCGGGTTTCCACAGGCACTTTTTGATGTAGTTTATCCCGCACCCGGAAATCCGGAACTTGCTGCTGAAACGGCAGGACTTATACAACATACGCAAGTTGGCCTGGATCATGACTGGGGGCTTGACCATGGTGCATGGACTGTTGTAAGACACATGTACCCAGAGGCAAATATCCCTGTATTGCAATTGAGCATCGACTATACCAAGGATGCGCGCTATCATTATGAGCTGGCCAGGGAATTGCAACTTTTAAGAAAGAAGGGGGTTTTAATTCTTGGGAGCGGAAATATGGTTCACAATCTTAGGATGATGAGCTGGGAAATGATAAATGGCGGAGGCTATGACTGGGCTTTACAAATGAACGATAAGTTTAAAAGCCTGATTCTAAACAATGAGCACAATCCCTTGATGAACTATCAATCGCTTGGTAAAGAGGCTATGCTGGCCATCCCTACTCCGGAGCATTATCTGCCCTTAATGTATACCCTTGGTCTGAAAAATGATAATGAGGAAGTTTCGTTATTTAACGATAAGGCAGTCGGCGGTTCATTAACCATGACTTCTGTTAAGGTAGGCTAATCACATTAGTTTTTTCAGCCACTTTAATACCCAGTCTTTGCCATAATAAGGAGGATAAATCATCCCGGTCATATCTAACTTAGATTGGAAAACAACAGCTCTTTCGTGGCTGAACGACTTGAAGCCGAATTCTCCATGGCAACTTCCCATGCCACTTCCGTTTACCCCCCCAAAAGGCAATTTCGGGTTTGAGATATGAATTAATACATCATTAATACAGGTACCACCTGCACTGGTATTTGCTATAATACGGTGGATGTTCTCTTTGCTATCGCTAAATATATATAGGGCCAGCGGTTTGCTTTTTTTGTTGATGCGGTCAATTACTTCATCTAAACTTTTATAAGTAATGATTGGCAATAGAGGGCCAAAAATTTCTTCGTTCATGATATTTGAATCATCGCTGATTCGCGTAAGAACCGTAGGGCTAATGGTGTTATTTCCCTGGTCTGTTTCGCCTCCAAACGCCACATTGGCGCCTTTATTTGTTGCATCAGCAATCAGTCCTGTTAATCTTTTAAAATGCCTGTCGTTTATAATTTTAGCATAAACGGAGTGATCGATGGTATTGTTCCCGTTGCAGAACATTTTGTTTACGGATTCCTTATAATGCCCAATAAATTCAGCTTGTTTTTCTTCCGGAATAAAAACATAATCAGGTGCAATACAAGTTTGTCCGGCATTCATCAATTTCCCCCAGGCAATCTTTTCTGCTGCACTCTTTAAGTTGGCGGTACCATCAATTACAGTAGGAGATTTCCCTCCTAATTCCAATGTTACAGAAGTGAGGTTTTTTGCAGCGGCTTCCATCACCACCTTTCCAATGGCGGTGCTTCCTGTAAAGAAAATATGATCGAATGGCAGTTCAAGCAAAGCTGTTGATACCGAGGCATCGCCCTCAAAGCAGCAGATTTCCTGCTCTTCAAAACATTCGGCAATAATCCGTGCAATAACTGAGCTGGTTGCCGGGCTGAGCTCTGATGGTTTTAATATAGCGCAGTTCCCTGCTGCAATGGCAGAGATTAAGGGGGCCATCAGCAATTGAAAAGGATAGTTCCACGGCGAAATGATCAAACAAACGCCTTTTGGTTCATAATAAAGCCTATTTTTTGCAAAAAGGTTGGTTATTGTTTTGCCAATGTATTTAGGCCTCATCCAATTTTTGACGTTCTTAATCGCAAAATCAATTTCAGCATAAGTAAAAATCAGTTCGGTAACGGCAGCTTCAAACTGGCTTTTGCGAAGATCCTGCTGTAAAGCAACATATACCTCAGCCTCATGCTTTTCTATACCGCGCTTTAATGCCTTTAATTTATTAATTCTTTGTGCGGCATTACTGGTCCTAAGCGTATATTTATGCGCTTGCTGGGCATTAAAAACAGAGTTGATCGTTTGCGTCATGTTAGCTTGCCAAACCGGCCTAAAATTGTTAAAATAGGTTAAATTAATTGTCCTTAATTACTATTGTATTGAAAATAGATTGATTTAAGGGATATTGCACATGTAAAATAAATATACAAAATGAAAAGGGGATTTTTTACTGTACTAGCCACTATATTATTTCTCCAGTTGGGGAATGCCCAGACCGTTAAAACAGGGGTTTTGGTTATTGGTAATGGCAGGGGTGCATTGGCAGCAAGCATTCAATCAAGTGTTTCTGGTGCTAAAACAGTTTTATTATTACCGGGAGAAGATTTTGAAGCCACACTCGCCTCAGGGAATTTATCTTCTGGGATAGAAGCCAGCCTGATTAAGAGGCAAAAGCCCCAAGATAAAGCCGAAATCAACTCCGCGATAAAATCATGGACAGACACACTTAAAAACCTGACAATAATAAAAAATGCGAACTGGATAAAATTAAAAAGATCTGGAAGCGGCTGGAGTGCGCAGCTAAGTGACGGCAGAACAATAAAGGCTATTGCCATGGTTAATGCGGATAAAACAGGAAAGGTTAATGCTGCTATTCCTTTGCAAAATGTAAATAAGTCGTGGCATTCCCTTACTTATAATAACAATCTTTACAGAACAAGTATTGCCTCTGGTGAACATACAGGAAATACGTCCTCAAATCAGCTATTTCTAAGCGATCTGCTTATTCCTGAACAGGATAATCTTGTGCTGCTAAATTCAGGAATTGAAAGCATCGCCGCAGGACAGGCTGCCGGAGCTGTGGCTGCTTATGCTGCTTTTTTCAAAACTAAAACCTCTCAGGCTCCGTTAAAGGAGATTCAGGGCGAGCTAATGAAGTACCAGTTGTCCCTAATGCCATTTTCAGATATTAAACCAACTGATACCAATTGGAAATCTATTCAGTTTCTGGGTCTTTCGGGATTTTTAAAAGCAGATATAGTTAACGGAGTGGCTAATTTTGAACCGGAGCGGACGGTATCAACCGCAGAAATAAAAGAACCTGTTAAGGAGTATTATTATAAGGCACAGATCTGGTTTGATGAACATAAGGAGCCCGAAATGACTATCGGCGCAACACTAAACCTTGTTTGTTATGTGGGAGGGAAATCGCCAAAGAATACCGAAGACGAGATTAAGAAGAACTGGAAAACTGTATATAAGTTTAAAACGGAATACGATCCTGCGCGAAATATTACAAGAAGAGAGTTTGCCGTTCTGGTAAACGAATATCTAAAACCATTTGCTGTTAATACTGATAAAGCAGGAAGAATAATGAGGTAAAACACAAATAGATAAAAACTAATTTGTTTTTCTGTGTTATAGTTTGTGTCTATGTGCCTATCAAGATTAAGTATCTGTTATATCTTGAATATGGTTGTTTTTGAGTACAGATAGGCTTACCTTTGCACCATCAAAAACAACAATAAAACACAAAATATAATTATGGCTATAGTAGGAAAAAAATTCCCAAGTGTTAGTATCGATGCGATGTCAGAAATGGGTGACGATTTAAAGATCAATGTATTTGAAGAAGCAGTAAGCAAAGGGAAAAAAGTTTTATTATTCTGGTATCCAAAGGATTTTACTTTTGTTTGTCCAACAGAATTGCACGCTTTTCAAGCAGCTTTACCTGACTTTGAAAAAAGAAATACAATTGTAATTGGTGCATCATGCGATACAAACGAAGTGCACTTTGCATGGTTAAACACTCCAAAAGATAATGGTGGTATTGAAGGCGTTACTTATCCAATTTTAGCAGATACTCATAGACAATTGTCTAACATTTTAGGTATTGTTGAGCAAGAGGTTGAATATGATGAAGAAGGAAACGAAATCTTCTCTGGATCAAACGTTACATTCAGAGCAACTTACCTAATTGACGAAACCGGCAAAGTTTTCCATGAAAGCGTTAACGATATGCCAGTAGGTAGAAATGTTAAAGAATATTTACGTTTAATTGATGCTTACGCTCACGTTCAGAAACATGGCGAAGTTTGCCCTGCAAACTGGGAAGAAGGAAAAGAAGCAATGAATGCAAACAGAACTGGCGTTGCTGAATATTTAAGCGCTAACTAATCAATTAAAAATTATGTTTTTAGAATTAACAGAAGATAATCTTCAACAATATGTTGCTGAAAACAAGAAAGTAATGGTTCAGTATGCTGCATCGTGGTGCGGGAATTGCCGAATCATGAAGCCTAAGTTTAAGAAACTAGCTGCTGAAAACGAAGATGTTGCTTTCTTAATTGTGGATGCCGAAAAACTTCCGGCTTCACGTAAACTGGCAACGGTTGACAATTTACCAACTTTTGCAGCCTTTGAAGGCGGCGTTTTGGTAGATCAGGTTCAAACGAACAAAGCAGAAGTATTAAGCGAATTATTTAATAAAATAAAATAATGAAAATTCCGGTTATAAGACAGCTATTCCAAAATACTACTCCAGAAAATCTTGAGGCAACTTTATCAGTTTTAGAAGCTTTTTGTGAATTCAGAGGGGTAAGTGAGGAAGAAATTGATGTAGCAGGAGAGATGATCACCAATATCTGCGGAGCGCTTGAAGTTCATGAGAACGTAAAAGCAGGAGCAGTTGAAAAAGATGCATTAAATGCATTTGGTCAAAAAGTAATGGGATCAATTGACAGGCATTAATTTAGCAACATAATAAAAAGGGGGATTTCAGTGTGAGATCCCCCTTTTTATTGCTTAAACTTTTTTAGCACACTCGTCATTCCGCCCGTCATCTCCTTTGGTTAATCAAAGGAGATGACGGGACCATCTTATGCCAGGTTACGTCCGGCATTTACAATGCCATATACCGTTCTGATGGCAAGCTTCTCATATGATTGTTTTTCTTCCTCTGTAATTTCGTTCTGTAGCTGTTCTAAAGCGTAATGCTGGATAAGCACCAAAGGCAGTACGATCTTCTCTCTAACGGCAATAGAGCGCTTTTCTACAGGATAATTCTCCATTAGTGTCTCATGACCCGCCAACTTTAAAAGCATCTCTTTAGAAAGCGTAAATTCATCAAAAAGAATCTTCCAGAAAGCACCGTATTCCTTGTCGTTTATAAAATGAGCCGTAACAGCAAAGTCAGACTTGCTCATAGACATCATACAGTTGTCTATGATGGTTTTAAAGTAGCCGGATTCCTGATAGGTTTTAACAACCTTATCCCAGTTTCCTGCTTTTTCCTGGCTTTTTAATGCCGTACCCATACCATAAAATCCTGGAATATTCTGTTTAAGCTGGCTCCATGCAGTAACAAAGCTTATCGCTCTCAGGTCTTCCAGTTTTAATGCGCCACCAGAATTTCTTTTTACCGGCCTGCTGCTGATGGTAATTTTAGACAACAAAGTAAGTGGCGAGAATTTCTCCAGGTAACTTAAAAACAATGGATGCTTACGCAGGGCTACAAATGATTCATAACTTTCCTGCGCCATTATATCCAAAAGATTTTTATGAACAGGATCTAATAAAATATTATGTCTCTCCTTAATACCCGCAGAAATACCTGCGTTTATTAATTGTTCAATGTTGAATTCGGCACTGTCTATAGACCCATACTGAGAACTGATTGTTTGTCCCTGAATGGTAAGCTGGATGTTTTTATTAGCAATCTCTTTACCCATAGAGGCATAGAAACGGTGCGTTTTACCTCCACCTCTTGAAGGCGGACCACCGCGACCGTCAAAAAATGCAAGTTGAATATTGTGTTTGTTTGCCGTTTCTGTTAAAGCAACCTTGGCGTTAAAAATGGACCAGTTTGCCATTAAATAACCACCATCTTTCGTGCTGTCAGAGAAGCCCAGCATAATGTCTTGTTTGTTCCCTCTTTTCTTTAAATGTTTTTTGTAAAACGGATGAGAATACAAGGTTTCCATAATTGTAGCCGCATCAGCAAGGTCATGAACTGTTTCAAATAGCGGAACAAAATCAATAGAAAGATCATCTTCTTCCCATCCATTCCATAAGAAAAGCTCTATGAGTTGCAAAATATCGCTCGCTTGCTGGCAATTACTGATAATGAATCGGTGGCAGGCAAGTTCTCCATTGCTTTGCTGTATTTGTTTCACTTCAGTAATGGTTTGAAGCGTATCCTGAACCAATGAATCGGCCTTATCGCTATGCGATACTCTGGCACTTTTAAAGGAAAGGGTCTTGATTTTTTCTTCTTCCGATAAGCTGTCGTAGTTCTCAGGGAACATAGAATTGATCGGTTTACTTTGTCGGCAATAGGCATGCACGTCTCTTAATACCCTGCTGTCCTGTCTGATATCAAGCGAGGCAAAGTGACTGCCATAAAGCTCAACCTTACGGATCAGGTCAGAAACGATATCGGCAAACAGGCCGTCGTGGCTATCTATCAGTGTGTTTTTAATTTTATTCAGGTGTTCGATCAGAAAGTCTGAAATGTTTTCCATTTCAATATTCGGATCAAATGCATTTTTGTATAATACATCGTGAACTATCGCGATAGGCTCATCCACACCTCTAAAGGTGATGCGTCTCTTTAGGTTTCTAAAATCGCGGTAATAGCATCTGAACAAGATCTGGCGAAGCATTTTTGATACCTGCACGGTAGATTCGGTATGTACATTAGGGTTACCGTCTCTATCGCCACCCGGCCAAAAACCTAATTCTATAATCTTTTTAGAGTCAAGGCTGTAATCGTTCAGGCTTTTGTCTATTTCCGATTGGATATTTGCTGCAGCAAAATAAAACACATTTTCGAGGTACCATGCTAAACTTAGCGCTTCATCAACCGGGGTTGGTGATTTTTTATTGAAAAATGGCGTTTTACCTAATTGCTGAAGCAAAAGGTGGATGCTGGTGATGTCGTTAATTTTAATGGCTGCGGTAAGGTCTGTGATGATAGACAATACGCTTCCGGGATAAAATTGAGTTGGGTGTGCGGTTAAAACAAGTCTTAAAGAGAATTCCTCAATCAGTTTTTCTATTTTCTGATTTAAAGAGCTGTCATCAATTCCTTTTTTTAGATAAGAAAGCAATGCATTATGCTCATCAGAAGCATTAAGTTTGTTAAAAGATGCATCTTCAACAGCATCAAATAACACCACCTGGCGCTCAATATATTGGATAAATCTGAACAGAAGATCAATCACGTCCTTAGCTCCGTTATTTTGCGTATACTTCTTGAAAAAAGCATTAATAATTTCTGCCGGAGTTTCATGGTTATTTACACCATCTTCACAGTATTTTATAAATAATGGCAACAGTGTGCCGGTATCTTTAATCTTGTAAAAAGGAAGGGTAAGGAAAAGGCTGTTATAGAGTTCAAATCTGGATACTACTTCGTTGTTAAATACTGATTCTCTCTGACCTTTTGCGCGTTGTTTCTGCATCATATTTAAAGGGTATTTTTTCGCGCTTAAGCTACCAAAAATGATTCAAAAAAAAGACCCCAAAGTGCTATTAATTTAATTTTGATTTTTTTGCAAAAAAAACTAACTTAGTACCATAGAGGTTAAACAAATCCTTTTAAACTTATGTGCTGATTTGAGGGCGGAAACGCAATAAATGAAGCAATTTAATTGTTAATTTTTTGGGGTAAAACAGCCGTTAAGAAAATCTTAACGGCTGTTTTGTTTAGTGTAAGTCTGCCGGAACTTCAACATTCTTTTTGAACTTTTGAAGATACAGCAGCGGAATTGAACATAAAAGGATCAGTCCCGCCACCCAATATGCATCACTATAAGTGAGCAGTAATGACTGTTTTGTAACCACACCTTCAACGGCCTTTGCGGCCAAAGCTTTTGCGTCTAAATAGTTATATCCCTTGGCCATAAAATTCTTTATAAAGCCATTAAAACGATCGGTAAATGCAGGGTTATATTCATTAATGTTTATGAGTAAATTGCTGCGGTGAAAACCCTGGCGAACATGTATCAAAGTAGTTAATGCAGCGATGCCAAATGAACCGCCAAGTTGTCTCATCATGTTGTTCAAACCAGAGCCTTGTCCAATCTCGGCACCTTTCAGATCCTGAATGGCCAAAGTGGTTAACGGTACAAACAATAATGCCATACCAACACCCCTTATCATTAAAGGAAGAAAGAAATCATTGGTGCCTGATTGCAGGGTAGATTTACTCAGCATAGAACAAAATACGAAGAAGAGGAACATCCCGATGGTTGCCATAAACTGAGCCGGAATGCCTTTTTTAAGGAAAATCCCAATAAATGGCATCATCACGATGGTACATAAACCACCAGGGAACAACAATTCGCCCGTTTGGAGAGGCGAGAAGCCCAGTAAATTCTGGCAAAATACAGGGAACACGAAAACGGACCCATAAAGCCCGAAGCCCAGGATAAACGAGGTAAACATACCCACTGAAAAGCTCCTGTGGCGCATAATCTTAAAGTTCACAATAGGGTGGTCGGTGCTCAGCTCCCTCCAAATGAACAGCAGTAAGCCAAGGACAGATGTAACTGCAAGTGCTGTGATGTAAGGGGTGGCAAACCAGTCTTCACTTTCGCCTTTTTCCAATACGGTCTGTAAACTTCCAACTGCAACGGCAAGTAATGCAATACCCCACCAATCTACAGGCATACCCTTTCCATCCTTAGGTGTCTCTCGAACAAACATATAGGTACAATAGGCAGCCAGGATGCCGACGGGAATATTTACATAAAAAATTAACGGCCATGAACTGATCTCTAACAAATAACCACCAATTGTTGGCCCTACAGTAGGCCCTACAACGGCGCCCAATCCAAACAAGGCTGTGGCAATACCAACATCTTCTCGTGGCCAGGTCTCAATTAATATGGCCTGAGCAGTTGAAATTAAGCCTCCTCCGGCTAGCCCCTGTAATATACGGAACAGGATCAGCTCTTCGAGGTTGGTTGCATTTCCGCAAAGAAATGATGCAACGGTAAAAAGTATAATAGAGAACAGGAAATAGTTTTTACGGCCAAAACGACTACCCAGCCATCCCGACATAGGCAATACGATTACGTTAGCTACAGCGTAGCCGGTAGATAGCCAGGCAACATCCTCTAGGGTGGCCCCCAGGTTACCTTGTATTTGGGGTATAGCAACGTTTACAATAGTGGTATCAATCAGCTCCAGTAAGGAAGCTGTGATCACTGTAAAGGTTATTATCCACTTTTTTAAACCTTTCTCGGCCATTTTTAGTCTTTTATAGAAACAGAAACCTTAACACTCATACCAGGGCGTAATTTTGCCATGATCTCTTTAGGTGCTTTAGTGATTTTTATTTTTACGGGCACACGTTGTACTACTTTTACAAAGTTACCTGTAGCATTGTCGGGAGGTAACAAAGAGCCTTTTGCACCGGTAATAGGCGCAAAATTGTAAACCTCTCCCTGTACATCGGCATCCGGATAAGCGTCAACCTCTACCTTAACTTTTAACCCGGGATTGATTTCTTCAAGCTGGGTTTCTTTAAAGTTAGCAGTAACATAAATACTGTTATCATTTACAACAGAAAACAAAGACTGACCGGCCTGTACCAGCTGCCCTTTTTGAACATTCTTTTTAGAAACAATTCCTGTTGCCGGTGCTTTAATGTCGGTATATGATAGCTGCAATTTAGCAAAATCAACTTCCGACTGATGCTGGCTAACTCCAGTATTGCTTACTGCTAACTGCGACTGAGTAGTACCAACCTGCTTAACTGCGGCAGTATATTGGTCGTTAGCGGCAGTAAATGCAGCTTGGGCCGATTCTTTTTGCGCCTTAGCCTGGTCAAATTGCTGCTGGGTAATAGAGCCATCTTTAATCAGGTTTGCATAACGATCGTAATCCTTTTGGGCTAATGATAATTTAACTCTTGCCTCTTCAATATTAGCCCTTGCAGTACTTGTATTTGCTGCAGTGGCCGCAATTTGTGATTCAGAAACACCCACGCCAGCACTGGCACCTTTTTGTCCGGCCATGGCCTGCTCAAGCTTTACTTTGTAATCGCTATCATCAAGCTTAACCAAGATATCGCCTTCTTTTACAGCGGTGTTTTCTTCAAATTTAATTTCCTTTACATAGCCTCCAACACGTGCAACTACCGGGCTAATGTCTCCATCAATCTGTGCGTCATCCGTATCAACGTGTTTGCTGTAGTAAATATACTCTTTGGTGCCAAATATGGCTCCAATTACAATTAATACCCCTAATATGATTGGTATAACTTTGTTTTTCTTTTTCTTTTCAGTTGTCATTGCTGTAATTTGTTATGGTAGTTATTGGGCGATTTTTCCTGTTGATTTTAATAGCGTATAGTAGGCCAGTCCGGCATCTGCTTTAGCTAATTCTAAATTGATTTTGGCTTGGTAAAGCAACGTTTCTGCATCAATGCGGTCGATGGCTGAGGCAACATTGTTTTTGTATTTCGAAGCCAGTAAGTTGTCGTTTTCAGTAGCCTGTGCAATAGAAGTTTCGAGCACTTTTATTTTATTTAAAGCCAGTTGATAATCCTGATAATTTTTGTTGATCTCCGTTTTCACCTGATCTGATAAAATATCTTTTTGGATACCTACATTTTTCTGTTGAATGCGAGCTTCGGTTACTTTGTTTTTATTGGTCCATAAGCTTCCGATATTCCATGAAATATTGGCTCCAAGCGTCATTGGTACAATGTACTGATTGGTTGGAGGGATAAATTTCCCGCTTGGGTTAATGTAGTACAAGTTTGCCCCAACACCAACTGTAGGTATTGTATTTGCCTGAATGGATTTGATGTTCATATCAGCAACCTTATTCTGCAAATCGGCCTGCTTTAGTTCCTGACGGTTGGATAAGGCCAAATCGATATATGATGTTAATGGCGAAACCGGTTTTAAAGCATTATCCGGATCAGCAATTTCTATCTCCGTGTTTTCATCCAGCCCTAATAAAATATCCAGGTTGTAGTTAATTACTTTCCTGTTGTTTTCGATCTCCATTTCGGTTAGCGAAACATTGGCTTGTTGTAATTGAAACCTTAAAACATCGTTTTTAGTTACTATTCCCTGCTCAAAAAAGCGCTGCGATTGCTTTAATTGTCCGGCAATAGATTCCAGATTCTGGGCGACTACTTTTTTGCTTTGCAATACTTTAAACAACGAATAGTAAGTGTTTATTACTGCGTAGCTAACTTCTTCTTTGTTTTTATCGGCATCTAAACGGGCAACATCGGTAAGCAATTTTGTTGATGCTTCTGCATACCTTAATTTACCCCCTCCGTATACTAATTGTTCCACCGCGGCAGTTCCTATAAATGCATCTGCTCTGTTGGGTAAATTAATTGGATCTGCACCACCAATGCTTAATTTATTAGTGGGGATCTCGGCATGGTTGTATAAAAAGGAAGCACTGGCTGTAGGCAGTGCGTTGTCTTTAACTGATGCGAGTTTAGAAACAGCTTCATCAATTTTACTTTGTGATAGTTTTAAATTCTTGCTGTTACTTATGCCTAACTCAATTGCTTCCTGTAGGCTTAGCTTTTTTATGTTTTGGGCATATAGCATTCCAGGGAGCAGAAAAGCCACAAGGCTTAATTTAATTGTGTTGCGTATCATTGTTGGGGTGTTAGATAAATAGTGATGAGATCCTTTAAATGGGTAATTAAACGATCTGTGATGATTTTTCGGTCTTCTTTGTTGTTGATGTCGAGCGTAGTTCCTGATGTTATTTTAGAAGGGGAGATGGCTACATAACTTATGGTTCCCATTACAGTAGCGATAAGCATTTTTACATCCACTTTTTTAAAGCTTCCATCTTCAATTCCATCTTCAATAATGTGCTGGATAACCAACAGATTTTCGGCCATTGCATTTTTGATGGTGATGAACATTTCTGGTCTTTGAGATAAAGACAACTCTCTATGCATCATTTTATGAAAAGTGTGATTGCAAAGTATGCGTGTGGCATAGCCATCAACTACTTTTAACAGTTTTTCCATTCCCGATAGGCGGTCTTTGCTAATGCTATTCAGTTCCTCTTTGAATCCCTGTATCCGGTTATTCATCATTTCAACGAATACGCCTTCTTTTGACCCAAAATAATAGTTAATCATAGCCATATTTGCGCCTGCCTCTTTCGCAATCTGACGGGTTGAGGCACCTTCATATCCTAATTCAGCAAACAGCTTTGAAGCTGCCTCCAGAATACTCGATCTCTTATCTGCTTTTTCCATGTAATCAAATTGTGAGGCAAAATTAATCAATCGATTGATTAATTTATATCTAATTTTATATAGAAAATGTTTGTTGACTTTGGGTTGACAAAAGTCAGCACATGTCGTTGTATCCTCCACTCTTTCCGTCATCTCGAACGCATGTGAGAGATCTCTTGGTTATGCAGGTTCAAGAGATCTCTCACATGCGTTCGAGATGACGAATTGTGCGATACAAAATATAAAAGCCTGCTCAAATATGAGCAGGCTCTCTAAAAACATTCTTACCGTAACTTTAGTTGTTGTGCTGATCAAGCCATTTTTTCTCTACAACATAAGATACAATTAGCCCCAGGCCTCCAAAAATGAAGATTGATCCAAAATATACTGCTACAGCCTCTTCATCATCTATACCTGCTTGCAGCACGCAAAATAGTGCAGTTAGTATACCCAATCCTAAACCAACCATCAGTAATCCAAATTTTAAACTCAAAAAAGGAGTAGGGGCGCTTTGCCTTGATCGGGCAATTCCCGGATCTATTCCGCGCTCTATCATTGCCATTTTTTCTTTGTTAGACATGTATCTTATGCCAAAAACCATTGCTGTTGTGCAAACAAAAAGCGATATAAATACTAATTCTGGTCCCATGTTATTCTATTTTATATTTTAAATATTCTGTTGTTTTGAATCTGTGTTCTGTGTGCTATGACTACATCAAAATATTTCAGGTTACACAGATTTTAAAAAAATGTTTGTCGCTGTTATTTTATCTTTATTTAAATTTTGAGATACATTGGATGAGCTTATAAAAAAAATAAACAGCATTTATCCGCTAAAGCCCCATAGTCTTAAGCTTTTGCTTGGTGAAATGCATAAGATAGCGCTGCCAAAAAATAAGGTTTTAGTTGAAGCGGGACATATAGGCCGCTCGGCTTACTTTATCCAGAAAGGCATTGCGCGTGCTTATTGCGAAGGAAGGGATAACCAGATCACCTTTTGGTTTGGCCTTGAAGGCGATTTTGTGTTTTCCTATAACAGCTATATAAATGGACAGCCGGGCTACGAGAGCATAGAATTGTTAGAGAACAGTACTCTTTATGAAATTAAAGATGAAGCCTTACAACGCTTATTTTTGGAAAATATAGACCTTGCAAACTGGGGCAGAAAGCTGGCAGAGCTTGAGCTGATTAAGCTCGAAGAACGCTATATTTCCAGATTATTTAAATCGGCGTCAGAATGTTATGCTGAGTTGCTAAAAAACTCACCTAATTTGATCCAAAGAATCCAACTGGGATATATTGCTTCTTACCTTGGCGTTACCCAGGTTACGCTTAGCCGAATCCGTGCAGAAATAAAATAGCAAACTCATTTTTTAACATTTGTAAAAAAATGGCCTGTTAATTCGGCCTAATTTTGCAGAAAAAAAAATTATGAGCTGGATTATTTTAATAATTGCCGGATTGTTTGAGGTTGGATTTACCACCTGTTTAAAGCTATCCAATAACTTTACCAACTTTAAATGGAGTTTGGCTTTTGCTGTTTGTATTTCGTTAAGTTTTTACTTCCTAAATAAAGCCACTCAAACTTTACCAATGGGAACGGCATACGCAGTGTGGACAGGTATAGGAGCGGTAGGAACTGTAATAGTTGGAATATTGTATTTTCAGGAACCTGCCAATTTCTGGCGCATCTTTTTTATCGCAACGCTAATTGGGTCTATTCTGGGGTTAAAATTCTTTGCTGGAAGCCATTAGGTTTTGGGCTTAAGTGTGGTGCAGCAACCTTCGTCATCTCCTTTGATTAACCAAAGGAGATCACGGCCAATGTAAGCCATTAGTTTTTATCAATTGTTGTAACCTGCAGGCCTACCTCGGCGTCATAGCTGTATATGCAGCAACAGCAAACAGATCAAGACCTAATTGCAGAAGTCCTGATGGGTAATACCTCCGCTTATTCGGAATTGGTAAAACGCCATCAGCGCTTTGTATTTACGCTTGCTATACGTTTTGCTAAAAACAGGGAAGATGCAGAAGAAATTGCTCAGGATTGCTTTGTAAAGGCATACAAAGCCTTAGGTACCTTTAAGCAAACGTCTAAATTTTCTACATGGTTGTATACCATTACTTATACTACGGCTATGTCTTTTTTACGGAAAAAGCGAATTGATACACAATCAATACACGGAAATGAAAATGAACTGGAGCTGGAAGGACATAAATCTGATTTGAGTGATAACCTGGCCGAAAGGAAATCTACAAACAAATATCTTGATGAGGCAATTTCTACGCTTTCTAACGATGATATCGCGATAGTTACGTTGTTTTATAAGGGCGAACAAAGTTTAGAAGAAATTGCGGCGGCGCTAAATATGCCGGCAAATACAGTTAAAGTCAGGCTGCACAGAGCAAGGGCGCGACTAAAAGAGCGGTTAGAATTTTTATTAAAAGACGAGGTAAAGGAATTGTTATGGAATTAAAAGACGAAGAATTAACCAGGTTACTGAAAGGCATGGAGATGGAAGAGCCATCAATGTCTTTTACTCGTAACGTGATGGAGCAGATAAAGCTTGAAAAGCAACCTGTAGCTCTAAAGACACGGGTAGATAATCGAATTATTTATGGTATAGCTGCTATTTTTGGAGCGTTCATTGCGGGGGTTTTTATATATGCAATAGCCAATAGCACTGTTACATACGAACTGCCTAAAGTTAAAATTGACCTAACCGGGGCGGTTGACAAAACCTTGACTCCCGGTTTTTTAACTGCTTTCCTGTTTATAGATGTAGTTATTGCATTGATCTATTTCGATAGTATCCTGAGAAGAAAAAAAGGCAAGAGCCTTCAATAAAACTACTTTATTTCTATAGGGAGTTCCACAAAGGTCTTATCCCAGGCAATAATTAAATTAGCGCCCTTTTCCTGTGATGTAAAAGTAATACACAGTGACTCAACCGTGCTGGTTAGCGTTTTTACCGGAACATCAACTCTTACCAAATCTTTTTCCTGATTATAAGTAAAAGCGCCCCATTTATCAGTCTGTTTATTGATGATAAGTGTCCAGTTGTCTTTATTTGGGATGGCAAATAAGCTATAAGAACCAGCTTTTATCTTCTTGCCGGCAATAACTACGGTCTTATAGAATTTAATTTCTGTCGATTCATTTGCACCTACACGCCATACTTTGCCAAATTGCTCAAGTACACCAAAAATTTCCCGACCTTTTTTTGAAGGGCGAGAATAGACGACTTTGATTAATGGTTTAGAATCGTCCTTCGCCTTTGCAACACTTAAAGGGAAATAAGCAATATCAGCAGGGCTCGAATCAATAGCCGGGAATTTTACATCCTGCGCCATTGTGTTGCCGGCAAATATTGCAAACAGAGCAAAAAGCATTATTTTCTTCATAGGGAGAAGGTGTAGTAAAGAAAAATGTAGTTTAATATTCGCGGCCTTTAACGATTCCGTTTAAGAAAATGGCACCAAAAATAAAACCGACGATACCGCCAAGAATTGCATACCCAAAACTTCCGGAAATGATAAAGGCTGTTAAAATTCCAAAAAACATACCTAAAATGTAGTAAACCCAGTCAAAACTGTTGTTGTTTTCTTGTTCAGTCATTGTTAAAATACTTAGGCCGCAAAGATATTGATTTATTTTATCTGTGTATAATTTATCTCTAATTGTTGGGCAAAAGGCACCTTTTCTCCTAAGCAGATCCCAATCTGATACGAAGCAGATGTAAATACCCTTTATGTGCGGGAGTTTGTATCGCTTTACAGAAAGGGACTTATTTTTCATGGCTATTTACAGTAATTATTCTGATCAGGAGCTCTCAGGCTTATTGAAGTCTGGAGACCAAGTTGTGTTTACTGCTATTTATAACCGGTATTGGAAAAAAATGCAGGGGTTGCCTGGAGCCATACCAAAGATACAGAGATATAGGAGTAAAAATCTTACGATTCGTTCTGAGCATAAACTTCCGCATACGGAGCTATATTACCGCATTAAATTTCGAATCCAGATTAATTTTATCTCAATAATTGGGATGCGGAGGATAAATATTGCTGTTATAATATAAAGATCTTTCCGTCCTCTTACGGAATGTTAGTTAATAAGTGGACAGGGGTCAGGTTCCCTTGTCTATTCCGTTTTTGATGGAAAATAATTTAGGTAGTATGTTGTAGTTCGCCAGGAAGGGAACATGGCGCTAAAGAATACAACTAAGTATTTCTCCAGCTGATTACATCATATTTAGTACGTTTCTGATCTTCATCACCACCATAAATTAAGTGCTTTTTGATAAATAATCCAGTCGTTAATTCTTCAAAATAATCTAACTCTTTAAATAAAGAGGCAGAAATGGTGTGAGTTGCCTTGATTTCAAAAATGTCAAAGCCATTGTGTGTTTTTATTAATAAATCTACTTCCCTACCATTACTTGCCTGCCAGAAGTTATAATCCTGATGGAGATATTGATGATTGTTTTTCTTCTGATATTCGGCAATGATCATATTTTCGAAAAGGTTGCCCTTGAGTCTGTTTTGTTCAAAATCTTCTGGTGTTCTGATGCCTAGCAGGTAATTAAGTAAACCTGTATCATAAAAATAAAGCTTAGGACTTTTTACCAGACGTTTATTGAAATTTTGATGATAAGGCTGTAGCTGAAATGTAATATAACTGCTTTCGAGAATAGAAAGCCATGCTTTTGCGGTAGGTTGCGAAATGTCACATTCGTTAGCCAGCGCGCTAATATTTAACAGTTGCCCAGCACGAGCCGCGCATAAACCAATAAATGTACGGAAAAGGTTTAAATCGCGGATATTTAACAACTCGGTTACGTCTTTTTCTATATAGGTTTGGATGTAATTGGCGTAAAATACTACAGGATCGATTTCTCGGGTGTAAATAGCGGGATAAAATCCTTTAACCGCTGTTTGAGAATAGGAATTTTTCTGGATACCAGCGTTTTTTAATTCAGAAAAATCGAATGGTAAAAGTTTAAATAGAGCTACCCGTCCGGCTAGCGTTTGTGTGATACTGTTTAACAGGTGAAAATTTTGAGAGCCTGATAGGATAAATTGACCCATTTGTCCACTGTCGTCTACGATACCTTGTATATAAGAAAAAAGTTGGGGTACGCGTTGCACCTCGTCAAAAATAACATGCTGGTTATATAGGTTTAAAAATCCAATAGGATCATCTGTTGCGAAGGCGCGTATATCTGGATTTTCTAATGATATATAGCGATATTCAGGAAATAATTCTTTTAATAATGTAGTTTTCCCTGACTGCCTGGGACCAGTTAAAGCGATGATTGGGAATTTATTTTTTTGCAGATGTATATGTCTGGAAATCTGTCGTGTAATGAATTTTTCCATTATCAAATATACGGTAATTTTGAATTTACATGTATTTTATTTTGAATTTGCATGAGATTTATTTTGAATTTGCATGGCTTCTGTTTTGAGCCTAAATAGATGCTCTATAGAATTATTCACAAGGCAACATATTCTGTTGCCTTTTTTGTAATCAACTTTTTCAAGGCTTATTGATGATTGCCACAGTAAGCCGACTTACACAATTCATTTTGCCTTTGTCGCTATAAATCTTGATTTCCCATACATGGGTTTTTGCACCAATATGCAGGGCCTTGCAAATCCCGGTTACAAGGCCGCTTTTTACCGGGCGCAAATGATTTGCATTGATCTCTAAACCTACAGCCACATACTTTTCCGGATCAATACACATATAGGAAGCAACACTGCCAAGGGTTTCGGCCAGCACGACAGAAGCCCCGCCATGTAAAATTCCGGCAGGCTGGTGTGTGCGCTCATCAACCGGCATGGTTGCTGTTAAAAAATCTTCGCCCACTTCGGTGAACTGTATATCTAAAAAGCCTCCCATGTGATTTTTGGGCTGGTTATTTAGCTTTGCCGGTGAAAATTCTGTAAACCAGATCATAAGTACCTTTCTTTAATAATACCAACATGATGCATAATATGGCCTGCCATTACAAAAAGGATTGCTCTTACCGTGATTTGTCTTTCAGAAGCCGTTCCGCTTCTGTTAAGCTCTCTTTCTGTAAACGACTTAATTAAATAAAGATTCGACTTACGTAAATGCGCAAATTCTTCAGAAAGGCTCAATAGACTTCTATCTGAAAAATGAGCGTTTGCTACATAATCATCTTCTTCAAAGCCGGGAAGTGCATGTTGTTCTCCGCGGGCAAAGCACATTAGCCGGTATACAAATACACGCTCAGTATCAATGATATGGCCGATCAATTCTTTGATGGTCCATTTTCCGGGGGCATAGGCGTAATCTGCCTTTTCTATCAACGAGTTTATAAAATCTGGAAATTCGATGGCTTGTTTTTCCAGTAATTCAATTACATCTTCGCCTACAAGCTTAATGTATGTTTCAGCCCAGGCGGGGTACTCATGTGTTTGAGGTCGGTTCATAAGTTATACTGCTTTTTAAAACGATACGAAATGTTGTGCCTTTACCTAATTCAGATTCTTTAACGAATATTTGTCCGCTATGATAGTTCTCGATAATGCGCTTGGTTAGAGATAGCCCTAAGCCCCATCCCCGTTTTCGGGTTGTATAGCCGGGTTGGAAAACGGCATCAAATTTAGATCTTGCAATTCCTTTTCCGGTATCGGTTACATCAATAAAGACCTCTTCTTTGGTCAGATTTTCTATGATATTTATGGTAATTGTGCCTTCGTTTTCGATGGCGTTGGCTGCATTTTTAAGCAAATTTTCTATTACCCAATCAAATAATGGAACGTTCAATAATGCACGCACCTGCTCATCGCCGTTAATGGTAAAGATGATCTTGTCTGATGTGCGCAATTTAAAGTACTCTACAAAATTATAGATAACGGTGTATACCACGTGGTCTTCTACTATTGGTTTGGAGCCTATTTTTGAAAAACGGTCGGTAATTACTTCAAGGCGTTTAATGTCGTTTTCCATTTCGGCAATGAGCGGATCGTCTTCTGCATCGAATCTCGATTTTATCAGTTCAACCCAGGCCATGAGCGACGATATGGGGGTGCCCAGCTGATGTGCTGTTTCCTTAGCCATACCCACCCATACCTGATCCTGCTCTGCCTTACGAGCAGAACTGAAAGCTACATATGCTGTAAGCAGGAATAGGGCAATTACCCCCAATTGTATATAAGGGAAGTAACGAAGCTGTGTTAGGGTAGGCGAATCTTTATAGAAAATCCACCATCGGGTGCCATCCAACCCTGTAATTGGAGTAGGAGGATGCTGTTTTTTCATGGTTCTTAATTCACGTGCGAAATAGGCAGGATCGTAAGTAACGTTTGTCTTTTTTTCGAGATCGTAGTTTGTTTTAGTCGAATCCAGCCCCTGAAAACTAAGGATTTCCATCTTTGTAGAATCCGTCATGATAACCGGAAGCTTGGTATTGGTTCTGATGAGTTCTATCAAACTGGTATAGCGGTCATCATCGTACATAACCAGTGACTGCTCTGTTACTTTTACATAGAGTTGAAGCTGTAATTGCTCCTCCCGCTCCATTTTTTTAACAAAGAAGTCGCTGTAGAAAACAGATGCTGCTCCAATAATAATGGCAAAGAACAGCAAAAAGAACTTCCATCGTCGTTTTTTCTCGTAAGGATTCATAGAATATGAAAAATGCAAATTACAAAAATATATCTTTGCAGTGTTATTATGGAAAAGAAAGTAAGAGTAAGATTTGCCCCTAGTCCGACAGGAGGGCTGCATTTAGGTGGTGTACGTACCGCTTTGTTTAATTATCTGTTCGCTAAAAAACATAACGGAACGTTTGTTTTGCGTGTTGAAGACACGGATCAGACGCGTTTTGTTGAGGGAGCAGAAGAATACATCGTTTCTTGTTTGGAATGGTGTGGGATGTCGCCAGATGAGAGCCCGCAAAAAGGTGGGGAATTTGGGCCGTATCGTCAAAGTGAACGTAAAGCAACCTACAAACAGTATGCGGATCAGTTAATTGCTGATGGCTATGCTTACTATGCTTTTGATACCCCGGAAGAACTGGACGCAAAACGTAAGGAGATTCCTAATTTTACTTACGGATTAGCAACACGCGAAGGGATGCGCAATTCCCTCACACTTAGCGAAAATGAAGTAGCTGAACTTTTGGCCAATAATACCCGGCACGTTGTGCGTATTAAAATGCCTAAAGATGAACTGGTTTCTTTTACAGATCTGATTAGGGGGCATGTAAGTTTTGATACAAATTTAGTTGACGATAAAGTTTTATTAAAGGCCGATGGGATGCCTACTTATCACTTAGCCGTTGTTGCAGATGATAAGGCAATGGAAATCAGTCATATTTTTAGAGGCGAGGAGTGGCTTCCGTCTGCTCCAATACATATCTTGTTGTGGCGTTACCTTGGATGGGAAGATATAATGCCTCAATGGATTCATTTGCCACTGATATTAAAACCAGATGGGAACGGAAAACTAAGTAAGCGTGATGGCGACAGATTAGGCTTCCCGGTTTATGCACAAAACTGGACTGACCCAAAAACCGGTGATTTAACCAAAGGGTTTAAAGAACTTGGTTTTATGCCTGAAGCGTTTGTGAATTTATTGGCAATGCTTGGCTGGAATGATGGTACAGATCAGGAATTGTTTTCTTTAGCAGAATTAATTGATAAGTTCTCGGTTGAACGTATAAGCAAGGCCGGAGCAAAATTTGATTTCGAAAAAGCCAAGTGGTATAACCATGAATGGATTAAAAATGCTGATGCCCAAAAATTATTACCTACAGTAAAAGCAGCATTTGCGGATCAAGGTGTTATGGTTAAAGATGATGCTTATTTGCTGAAAGTAATTGATTTGGTTAAAGATAGATGTAATTTGTTGAGCGACTTTGTTACTCAGGCCACTTACTTTTTTGTGGCCCCTGCTGAATATGACCTGGCTGCGGTAAAACCAAAGTGGACAGCAGAGAAGGCTGCATTTTTTGATGCCTATACTTTATTGGTAACCGATAATGCTACTGCTTTAGAGTTAGAAGAGAAATTTAAAGAATTAGCTGGCACACATCAATTTAAACCGGGGGAACTAATGCTGCCACTTAGAATAATGCTTGTTGGTGGTAAATTCGGTCCCGGCGTATTCGATATTGCCCTTGTTTTAGGGGCAGCTGAAACTGTGCAAAGAATAAAGAATGCATTGACTGCGTTTAACTAATTATTTTGTAATTTGGTATGACAATTGTCTCGGATTCTTGTCTTATCAAATTAAAAAATAATTATATGCAGTGGTTCGGAAAAGGAAGTGGTAATATCGACGATAGAAGGGGTATGAGTGGCGGCACCATTGGTGGTGGCGTTGGTATTATCATTGTAGTTTTAGGTCTTCTCTTCGGAAAAGATTTGACAGGTCTGGTTAGCCAGTTGCCTGTAAATAATGTGACACAATCTGAGGGTAAACAAGGAGACCCGACTGATGCGGAAGGTAAGTTTGTGGATGGCGTTCTTGAGTCGACAAACCAAGTCTGGGAACAGCAATTTCAAAGCCTGGGACAGGAATACGAAAAGCCAAGAATGGTTTTGTTTACCAATATGGTACAGTCGGCCTGTGGAAATGCAAGCTCGGCGGTTGGTCCATTCTATTGTCCGGGAGATCATAAAGTATATATTGACCTGTCCTTTTATCAGGATCTAAAAAACAGATTTGGTGCCGCCGGTGATTTTGCACAAGCTTATGTAATTGCTCATGAGGTAGGCCATCACGTTCAGAATTTGTTGGGTATCTCTGATAAATTGCAAAAGGCCAGAGGGCAGGTAAGTGAGGTTGAGTACAATCGGTTGTCTGTTAAACTGGAATTACAGGCGGATTTTCTTGCGGGCTTATGGGCACATCATGCTCAAAACTTAAAAGACTTTAAATTAGAAGAGGGAGATATTGACGAAGCTTTAAATGCAGCGAATGCAATAGGTGATGATAAATTGCAGAAACAGGCTCAAGGAGAGGTTGTTCCTGATGCATTTACTCATGGTACATCTGCACAAAGAATGTATTGGTTTAAGAAGGGATTTGAGACCGGAGATATTAACCAAGGGGATACATTCAGTTCAAAACAATTATAAATAAGCTCGCAGGTTTGCAATTTTTTTGATATATATATAAGTTTAAACGCTTAATATTATCAAGAGTTGTATAACTTTAGAACAAAACTATTATACAAATTATTTTGCTAATGCTATTTAGAAGCTTATTCCCCTTTAATAATGATATTAATTGTAGATGATACGCCAGAGAACCTTATCTCTTTAAAAAGGGTTCTTGAAAGGCATAATTTTGAAGTTGATACCGCATCCTCAGGTGAAGAAGCTTTAAAAAAAGTTCTTAAGAATGAATATGTCCTGATTATTTTGGATGTGCAAATGCCCGGGATGGATGGCTTTGAAGTAGCGGAAGCTATTTCAGGGTACAGTAAGGCCAAAGAAACGGCTATAATTTTTTTATCTGCCGTAAATAAAGAACTCAAATTTATTACCAGGGGTTATTCTTCTGGCGGGCTCGATTACATTACCAAGCCCGTTGATATGGATATTTTGCTTTTAAAAGTAAAAACGTTTTACCGCATCTATGAGCAGAGCAGGAAGCTGATTGAAATTCAAAAGGCATTACTGGATGAAATAGAATATAGAAAGCAAGCCGAACGTAAAAAAGATGAATTTATCAGTATCGCCAGTCATGAATTAAAAACGCCATTAACAAGTGTTAAGGGGTACATGCAATTGCTGGGAAGAAGCGTAGAAAAGGGAGACATCCCCACAGTCAAAAAACATCTTGAGAAAGCACAAATCCAGTTAGAAAAGCTTCACGAGCTGATTGCCGATTTATTGGATATATCAAAAATCGAAAGCGGGAAACTTAAGTTTAACAAAAAAGACTTTGCAATTGATGATCTGCTGGATAGTGTAATCGACATTATTCGTCAGGCTAATCCTGAGTTTAACATCATTAGGAAAGGGAAAGTAGGCATTGAGGTTTATGCCGATGAAATGAGGATTGAACAGGTAATTATTAATTTTTTAACAAATGCGATTAAATACTCTCCTGGTACAAATGAAATTCATATTCACGTAGACGTGATTGCTGATAAGGTGTACGTGGGGGTAAGGGATTTTGGGATCGGGATTGCCCCGGACCAGCAAAAATCGGTTTTCGATAAATTTTATAGAGTGGAAGAAACCTCAATCCATTTTCAGGGTCTGGGCATTGGGCTGTTCATCTCTGCCGAAATCATAAAACGGCATGGCGGGGAAGTTGGGGTTAAAAGTACACTTGGTGAGGGATCTGAGTTTTATTTCATTTTACCTGTAAATTCTGGCACTGAAACGGATTAAAAGACATTAATTTATGAAAGAAAAATCTTTAAGAAATAATCTACGAATTGGTTTAGGGCTATCATTATTGATCCTTTTTATTTCATCACTTGCGTCTTTTATTAGTATAAAGAACCTGATTCAAAATGCAGATCTGGTTTCGCATAGCAATGAAGTTATGACGAACCTTGATGGTGTAATTTCGACATTAAAAGATGCAGAAACAGGACAAAGAGGATACTTGCTGACTGGTGATAAGGTTTTTTTGGAGCCTTATAACGGTGCAAGGCAAACCGCAATTGATCTTTTAAGCAAAGTAAGCTCAGATACAAAGGACAATCCTTTTCAGCAGCAAAATGCGAAGGAGTTACAGGGGATTATTGATGACCGGTTAAGTATTATTGAAAAAACCATAGCGTTAAAAGGTAAAGGCGAAAGTGTTTCTACTGCCCAATTACTTGACGGAAAGGTTTACATGGATAAGTCGAGGACTGTTATTAAAAGAATGCAGGCTGAAGAAAAGAGATTGCTTGATGAACGGACCGCTAATATGAATAAGATGGCGGGCTATACCCCAATTTTAATTCTTATAGCTGCTTTTTTTGCCATTTTGATTACCGTGATTTTCTACAAAAGAGTTTCCTCAGATTTTAATACCAGAAGGCAATTACAAAAAGAGCTGGAGGATAAGAATGAGGAGATAGCCAATAGGATTGAAGTTATTCAAGGCATTGCTGCTCAAATTTCTAATGGCGATTACCAGATCCGGATGAATGCGGAACAAAAAGATGGCCTGGGTAGTTTAGCGGGGTCCTTAAATTCAATGGCCGAATCACTTCAGTATTCTTTTGCCCTTTTGGCCGATAAAGAATGGCTCCAATCGGGCATTGCCACTCTTAATGATAAGATGGTTGGAGAAAAAAGCGTAGAGGAGCTTGCTAATGATATTCTTGAGAACATTATAGTACATACGAATAGTGCTGTTGCAGCTTTTTACCTGGCGGGAGATGATTCGGAATTACATCTTGCAGGAAGCTATTCTCTGATAATAGATAGAGAAAAGTATAGGTTAAATGCCGGAGAAGGTATTGCGGGACAGGTGTTTAAATCGGGGAAACAAATTTTGATCAATGATATTCCCGAGGGCGAAATGACCATTAGCTATGCAACAGGCGCTACCAAACCAAGAAATGTTGTTGCTTTTCCTGTGATTAGACATAATGAAACTATTGGGGTAATGGAACTTGGTTCATTGAATATTTACACCCCCCTTCAATTGGAGTTCTTTAACAATATTTCGCATAATATCGGAATTGCAGTACATGTTGCACAGAATCGCAAGAAATTACAGGAGCTTTTAGAGGAAACCCAGGCCCAGGCCGAAGAGTTGCAGGCCCAGCATAGTGAACTGGAGGGACTCAATGCCGAATTAGAAGCTCAGACGCAAAAAATACAAACTTCTGAGGAAGAGCTGAGGGTGCAGCAGGAAGAATTATTGCAGAGCAATCAGGAACTTGAGGAAAGAACCAGTTTATTGGAAGAGAAGAATCAACTCATTCAGGAGCGAAATCTGGATATACAACAGAAAGCCGAGCAATTGGAGCAAAGCACCAAGTATAAATCGGAATTCCTTGCAAACATGTCGCACGAATTGCGTACTCCTCTAAACTCAATATTACTCTTGTCTAAATTAATGTCGGAGAATAAGGAGCTTGATAAGGAATATGTGGAGTATGCGGATGTGATTCAAAGCTCAGGACAGGGGTTGTTGGGGCTTATTGACGAAATACTGGATCTCTCTAAAATAGAGGCTGGGAAAATGAAACTTGAGTTTGATGATATTAGTGTTAATGAGGTAATAACTGATATGCGGTCTTTATTTGAGCCATTGGCAAAGAATAAAGGGCTTGAGTTGGTTATTGATGCTGAGGAGACCAAGGGTGTTATTAATACAGATAAAATGCGACTTGAGCAGATTTTAAAGAATCTGCTGTCTAATGCGATCAAATTTACAAATCATGGCAAGGTCTCATTAACGGTTAAAAGAGACGATACGAATAAGTTCATCTTGTTTAAAGTCACAGATACCGGCATAGGTATTCCGGGAGATAAACTTGGGCTTATATTTGAAGCATTTCAACAGGCCGACGGTTCGACCAGAAGGAAGTTTGGCGGTACCGGGCTAGGCCTTTCTATAAGCAGGGAGCTATCGAAACTGTTGGGAGGAGAAATTGAGCTTACCAGTAAAGAAAATGTAGGTAGTGAGTTTACGTTCGCTTTACCCATTGATAGATTGGCTGCAGTTAAAAAACAAGAAGAGCAGGAAACCGATACTTTCGCTCCCCTTGAAAAACAAAGGGAGGTTATTTTAGAAAGATTTACTGTTGACCATATTCCACAAGAGGTTGAGGACGACAGGAACGATATTAAAGAAGACGATAAAGTAATTTTAATAGTAGAAGATGATACTGCGTTTGCGAAAACGCTTTTGAAGTTTACCCGAAAAAGAAATTATAAAGGGATTGTAGCCGTTAGAGGCGATGTTGGGATTGAACTGGCCAATCACTATAACCCTCTTGCTATTTTATTGGACATTCAACTTCCTGTTAAGGATGGATGGCAGGTAATGGAGGAGCTGAAGTCAAATCCTAAAACCAGACATATTCCAGTTCATATTATGTCATCTCTTGAGGTTAAAAAGGAAAGTTTGCTAAAGGGAGCGGTAGATTTTATAAATAAGCCTGTAGCTCTTGAGCATATGGCGCAGATATTCCAAAAGCTTGAACAAGCATTAACTAAAGGACCCAAAAAAGTTCTTATTGTTGAAGAAAACAAGCAGCATGCCCAAGCCTTGAGTTATTTCTTGAGTAACTATAACATCAACACTCAGGTTGCTAATAATGTTAAAGAAGGGATTGGTGCGTTACAGGAAAAAGAAGTGGATTGTGTGATTCTGGATATGGGTATACCAGATAAAAATGCATATGAAACGCTTGAAACGATTAAGAAAAGTGAAGGATTGGAAAATTTACCTATCATCATCTTTACCGGGAAAAACTTATCGAAGGGCGAGGAGAGTAGGATTAAACAATATGCCGATTCAATTGTAGTAAAAACAGCCCATTCTTATCAAAGAATACTAGATGAAGCCGGACTGTTCTTGCATCTAATAGAGGAGAAGGAATTGGATGGTAAGCATAAAAAACAGGCAACTGAAAAACTTGGAGGCCTTTATGAGGTGCTGAATAACAAAACAGTTCTGATTGCTGATGATGATGTGAGAAATATATTCTCATTAACAAAAGCATTGGAACAACATAAAATGAAAGTTTTAGCAGCTACGGATGGAAAGGAAGCGCTACAAATGCTCAAAGAGAACCCATTGATAGATATTGTGCTAATGGATATGATGATGCCCGAGATGGACGGATATGAAAGCACTAAAGAGATCAGGAAAATCCCTGCATATAAACAATTACCGGTTTTGGCTGTTACTGCCAAAGCAATGATGGGCGACAGGGAAAAATGTATTGCCGCAGGGGCGTCTGATTACATCTCTAAGCCTGTTGATATTGATCAGCTAATCTCGTTATTACGTGTTTGGCTTTACAACAAAGTGTAGCTATATGGCGAAAAAGATATTGATAATTGATGACGATAACAGGAACATTTTTGCGTTATCGGCTGTTTTAAAAGCAAAAGGCTACCAATGTTTAACCGCAACCGGAGGGGAAGAAGGAATAGACCTGCTTAAAGAGAATAAAGAGATTGCAGTGGTTTTAATGGACATGATGATGCCGGGAATGGATGGATATGAGGCAATAGCTAAAATAGATGAAAGTCCGGAAATTAAACATATTCCTGTTATAGCTGTTACGGCCCAGGCCATGGTTGGAGATAGAGAACGGTGTATGAATGCGGGGGCTGCCGGCTATGTCTCTAAACCTATTAATGTTGAAGAGTTAACAAGTTTACTCATAAAGTATATATAATTGGAACTCTCTGTAATTAACGACGATCATGTTGAGATCTTACTTTCAGACCTTCTGGAAAAGTATGGGTATGATTTTACCGGGTATTCCAGAGCATCTTTAAAGAGAAGAATTATACGACTGTACAGTTTGGATAGAGCCGTAAGTTTTGCTGAGTTCAGATATAAGATAAATAACGATAATCTATATTTTAAACGGTTTGTAGAACAGATTACAGTTAATGTAACTGAAATGTTTAGAGATCCTGTTTTTTTTAAAACATTAAGAGACGTTGTATTGCCAAAGTTGGGCACATACCCATTTATCAGAATTTGGCTGGCGGGCTGCTCAACAGGAGAAGAGGCATATTCGATCTCAATTATTTTAAAAGAACTTAACCTGCTGCATAAATCTTTAATCTACGCAACAGATTTAAACCCAATTGTGTTGGAAAAGGCCGCACAAGGAATGTTTGGCATGAATAGCATGAAGCAATATTCTGAGAACTATATTTTATCTGGAGGTTTAAAGGATTTTTCAAGTTATTATACAGCGAATTATTCGCTTGCTAAATTTGATGAGGACTTAAAAAGTAAGATCATATTTTCAACACATAATCTGGTTTCTGATTACTCCTTTAATGAGTTTCAGCTCATTTTATGTAGAAATGTATTGATCTATTTTGATAGGGAACTACAGCAGAAGGTGCTAAACCTTTTTGATGAGAGCCTTGAAGAGCTGGGGTATTTAGCACTTGGAACAAAGGAAACAATTAATTTTTCGGGCATTTCGGACAAGTATAAACGATTGGATTCAGAGAAGATCTGGAGGAAAATACAATGATAAAAAAATGTGAAGCATTTATTATCGGAGGCTCTGCAGGGAGTTTGGATGTGCTTTTAAAAGTGCTTCCATTAGTTAATGTTGCAATAAAATTCCCAATAGTCATTGTTATCCATCGTAAACATGGCGCAGATTCTTTATTGCCTGAATTGTTGTCAACCAGAACTAAGCTTAAGGTTAAAGAGGTAGACGAAAAAGAGCCGTTAATTGCTGGCACTATTTATATAGCTCCGTCAGATTATCATTTGCTGATTGAGCAGGATCGTTCATTTTCTTTGGATTATTCCGAAAAAATAAACTATTCCAGACCGGCAATAGACGCAACATTTCAAACCGCAGCAGAGGTTTATAAAGATACCCTAGTGTGTCTTTTGCTATCAGGATCGAACGCTGATGGTGTAAATGGGTTGAAAAGTGTTAAGCTTTGGGGTGGAACAACCTTGATTCAGGATCCAAATAGTGCTCAAGTAGCATATATGCCTGCCCAAGCTCAAGCTAACGTAAAAATAGATCATGTTTTAAGCATAGAAGATATAGCAGAATTCATAAATTTGTTGCCCTAAACGTTGTAGTTAACCATACCCGCAAATGGAGAAGAATAAAAGAGTATTTGTATTTGATGATAATGCAGAAATTTTAGAATTATGTACAATTATTCTGGAAGATGCAGGTTTCGATATTAAGACATCTTCGACCTCTAATAATATTATAGATCAGGTGTTGGCATATATACCGGATATTATTTTTATGGACAATTGGCTGCCGGATGTGGGGGGTATTGACGCAACCAGAGCGCTTAAAGGCCATGAGGCACTGAAAGGTATACCTGTAATTTATTTCTCTGCAAATAACGATGTACAGGCGCTTGCAACAGAAGCTGGGGCAGATGGCTATTTGTCTAAACCTTTTGATATCCAAGAATTGGAGGATATCATTCACAAACACCTTTCCGTTTAAAGGAAGACAGGATCTTAAGACGATAGTGGTAAGAGGATAGCGGGTCATCTCGACGATAGGAGAGATCTCGTTTTTATGCTACTTCAAGAGATCTCTCCTATCGTCGAGATGACGAAAGAATTTCGCTTAGGTTACTTCACACCCAAAACATCAACGCCTTGCTCAAAAATGATATCAACAGGGATTCCCTTTTTGGTTAATTTATCAAGATCGGTTTGAAGTTCAGTTGAAATAACAGCCTTTTCTTTTTGAGCCTTTTCTACAGCCGCTTTATTCCCGTTTCCTTGAAGGGTTATAATTAAGCCGCTTAATTTATTCATAGCCATTTCAAATTTAGCAAAGTCGACCTTGTATGTGCCATTTTCATTTCTGATGAAAGCCCCATTTTCCTTAAAGAAATTGAAGCATTGCATGTTAGCTTTTCCGTGTGCGCTTGCAGCTCCAAATCTTACTGAGCGAAGTATGCCCGCCATATATGTGGTGTAAAACTGCTTAATGTCGCCTTTCAGTTCTCCCTTTTTAAGTAATCCGGTTACCATGTAAAGCCCTAAAACATCCGCCTTACCTTCTTCAAGCCATGAATATTGCTCTTGCAAAGCTTCTTTAACAAATCCCTTACCTGTAATTGTTTTTTTGATTCCTAAGCCATGAGCAACCTCGTGAAACATTACGTTGGCAAAGAAAGCATCGAAATTGATGTATTGTTGCTGATCTTTGTCGATAAGTTCTTGGGCTATAGGTATTAGAATTTTGTCGAACTTAGCTTTCATCGCATTTTTTAGCTGTGAACGCCTTGTGCCCTTCTTTTGTTGGATAATTTCATCATTTGGAAGGTTTACTGCAATTGTTTTTGAACCAGCATTACAATCACCCGCATAGTAGATCACATCGTAAGCATTTAGCTCGGAGTCTGTACCTGGCTTTTCTTTCTTGTATTTAGCATCAACAGGCAGGCCTTGCTGTAGCTGAGGGAGCATGCTTACATACTTGGCAAGACGCTTGCTCCATACCTTGTCTTTTATCAATACATAAGCCTCGTAAGAGGCACGAGCATTGAATAATTTGTCTTCATAATTCTCAATAGGACCAATAATGATATCAAGGTTGTTGGTTTTCATGTCTAGCCATGCATAGTCGCTTGCAGTATAGTTGTCTGTTACTAACGCATCGGCACGTAGATTCAGATACTTTTTAAGCCCCGCGTCTTCTGCAAGCAGTGCAGCTTGTTTTAGAAGATTTGAAGCTTTTTGTAATTCTGCAGCAAAAAGAACATGGTAAGGAATTGAATTTAGTTTTCCTGTGCTATCCTTTTTTATAACAGAGTATTGCCCGTATTTATCTTTTGCGTCAGATTTTTTGAGGTCTTCTTTAGTCATTCCCGCAGGATAGAAGCTAGCCGCATCCGGTTTAGGGCCGATGCCCGCAACAAAGGGCTTGTCGCCATTAAGTCTGTCCCATGGCCCATAGTTAATCCAGATGAAAGATTTTGTTTTTTCATCCTTTATGGTGTTTAGTAAACTATCTCTCTGAGGGTATGCCTGTTTCCAGAATAGCTCATCCATTATTTGAGCAGATTGTATTAGCAGAGGAAGTATTTTACGTTCATTAATAGTCAGGTCATTTAAATTGGTAGTGAGTTTTACCTTTTCATAAATATCTAGTCGCTCATTTACATACTTCTGTAAACTGTCGTTTGATGATGTTTTCTTTTCTGTTGTTTTTGTGTTTTTGTCCTGCGGGCTACCGCACGAAGCAATTCCTGCAATGATTGAGCATCCAGCAATAAAAAGGCTTGCTTTGCTAATGTTTTTCATATATGAATATATTAGTACTTTTATGACTATATGACCTGCTTTTAGGCAAGACAGGTTTGATAGTGCAGATTTAATTGCGACTAAAATAGTAAAAAATAGTAATTTCACGCCTTCTATCTTTTCATTATGGTATATCAGATCAAATTAAAAAAAGGCTATCCCTACATTTTAGCAATGCTTATGCTTGCATCATGCTCTGCAGGTAAATACGCAGCTACAAATAAAGTGTATAAGAAAAAGGCAGGAGAGTTTGCTGAAGCAATAAAATCAATGCCACCAGTAGGCCAAGGCGTTGTGCTTTCTGATCCGACGCTTCAATCTTGGGTTGGATCTGTGAATTTCGGTATACGAAGACCAAACTTTGTAGTTCTTCATCATACTGCCCAGAAATCTTCTGATCAGACAATAAAAACTTTTACCATTGCTAAAACAGAGGTGAGCGCTCATTATGTAGTTGGGAGGGACGGAAAGGTTATTCAAATGGTAAATGACTATTTAAGAGCTAATCACGCAGGTGTGGGAAAATGGGGTAACGATACGGATCTAAACTCGTCTTCTATTGGAATAGAGATTGATAATTCGGGAACTGAACCTTATTCTGAAGTGCAGTTACAAAGTCTGATGACTTTGCTGTCGACCTTAAAAAGCAGGTATAAAATTCCAACGGCAAATTTTATAGGCCATTCAGATCTGGCACCAAGGAGAAAGGTTGATCCCGCTAATTTCCCCTGGAAGAGGTTTGCCGAAAAAGGGTATGGATTATGGTACGACAGTGTGCTTGTAATGCCACCAGATAATTTCGATGCAACTCTTGCGCTAAAAATAATTGGGTATGATGTGAGCAATTTGCCTGCAGCAATTGTGGCGTTTAAGATCCACTTTGTGCAAACAGATGTAACGCCTGAGTTAACCCCTGCAGTTAAACTAATTCTGTTTAACTTGTACAAGAAGTATATGTAAGATGGAGATCATTATGAATTCGTCATCTCGACGATAGGAGAGATCTCTTGAACTACATGAGCAAGAGATCTCTCCTATCGTCGAGATGACGGGTGTAGCCTATTTGTTAGCCTTTGCCCAGGCATCCTTTAAGGAAACGGTACGATTGAAGATCAAGTTTCCAGGAATAGAATCTTTATCTAGGCAGTAGTACCCTTTTCTGATAAACTGGTAACGCGCATCCTTATCTGCATTTGCAAGATAAGGTTCAATATATGCTTGTTTTATAACCTCAATGCTGTTCGGATTAAGATAGTCTTTGAAATCACCCTCTTCGGAATCCGGAGATTCAGAGGTAAACAGACGATCGTACATTCTGATCTCAGCGCTTTTTGCATGTTTACTGCTCACCCAGTGAATGGTACCTTTAACATTTATGCCACTGGTATCTTCGCCGCTTTTAGATTCCGGGATATAAGTGCAATATATTTCAGTCACATTCCCATTCGCATCTTTCTTGAAGTCTTCACATTTTACAATATAAGCATGTTTAAGCCTTACGGTTGCTCCTGGCGCAAGTCTGAACCATTTTTTGGCGGGCTCTTCCATAAAGTCTTCTCGCTCAATCCACAATTCATTGCTGAAGGGGATTTCTCTTGTTCCGCCTTTATCTTCTGCTTCAGGGTTGTTTTCTCCTATTAGTATTTCATTCTGTCCTTCAGGATAGTTGGTAATGATCAGCTTAATCGGGTCAAGCACCGCCATAACTCTGTTCGCTGTTTTATTTAAATGCTCACGCACACAGAATTCTAAAAGACTTAACTCTATAAGGTTTTCTCTTTTGGCAATTCCAATTCTGTCACAAAACTCTCTGATACTTTCCGGGGTGTATCCGCGTCTTCTTAATCCGCTTATTGTTGGCATGCGGGGGTCATCCCATCCACTTACTACACCCTCATTTACCAATTGAAGCAGCTTGCGCTTACTCATAACAGTATATGAAAGGTTTAAACGCGCAAATTCGTATTGTTTTGATGGAAATATTTCAAGTTTCTCGATTAGCCAATCGTACAATTCGCGATGTGCCACATACTCAAGCGTACAAATAGAATGCGTAATGGTTTCGATGCTGTCACTTTGTCCATGTGCAAAATCGTACATTGGGTAGATACACCACTTATTTCCTGTTCTGTGGTGTTCAGCATGTTTAATCCTATAGATCACCGGATCCCTCATAATCATGTTGGGGCTGGCCATGTCTATTTTAGCACGGAGTGTACAGGTGCCGTCTGGAAACTCACCACCCTTCATTCGGGTAAAGAGATCAAGATTCTCTTCAATGCTGCGGTTTCTGTATGGACTGTCTTTACCAGCTTCAGTTGGTGTTCCTTTTAATTCAGCAATTTCTTCCGCGGTACTGTCATCCACGTAGGCCAAACCTTTTTTGATAAGGGTTACGGCAAATTCATAAAGTGAATCGAAATAATCAGAAGTATATAATTCGTTTTTCCATTCAAAGCCCAGCCATTTAATATCTGCCTGTTGACTGTCTACATATTCGGTTTTTTCTGTAACCGGATTGGTATCATCAAACCTTAAGTTTGTGTAGCCACCATATTTTTTTGTTAGCCCAAAGTTTAAGCATATAGCTTTTGCGTGGCCTATATGCAAATATCCATTCGGTTCTGGTGGAAAACGTGTGATTAGTGTTTCGTATTTTCCGCTATTTAAATCGTTCTCAATGATTTCTTCAATAAAGTTCAATGATCTTTCTTCACTCATAAAAACTGTAAATTTAGCGCCAAAGTTAACATAAAAGCGCTAATTTACTTACATTTACCACCTACTATTAGTATAAATTATGAGCAAAACGTTAAACAGGCCAATACGTGTTTTAGTCGCAAAGGTTGGGCTCGACGGGCATGACAGAGGGGCAAAAGTTATTGCAACGTCTCTCAGAGATGCCGGTATGGAAGTGATTTATACCGGATTGCGCCAAACGCCGGAAATGGTTGTAAATACCGCCTTGCAGGAAGATGTAGACGCAATTGGTATTTCCATTCTATCAGGAGCTCATATGACTGTTTTTCCGAAAATTGTAGAGATCATGAAGCAAAAACAATTAACAGATGTTTTGCTGACAGGCGGAGGTATTATTCCTGAAAATGACATAAAAAAGCTTAAGGAGATGGGTGTAGGAGAGTTGTTTGCCCCCGGAACTACAATGGTTACTATAGTAGACTATATTAAAAATTGGGTTGTTGAAAACAGAAATTTTTAGATTATGACTTATCAGAACATTTTACTGGAAATAACAGATGAGATTCTTTATATTACTATAAACCGCGAGCATAAATTAAATGCCTTAAATAAAGCTACATTGGCTGAATTAGCTGAAGCAATTTCAATTGCCGCAGACAACAATGAGGTAAGAGGAGTCTTAATTACCGGTGCCGGAGAGAGGGCTTTTGTTGCAGGGGCAGATATTTCAGAATTTTCCAACTACAATATTGCCGAAGGAGAGGAGCTTGCACGAGTAGGACAAAATAGCGTGTTTGATGCTATCGAGAATTGTCCTAAGCCGGTAATTGCAGCAATTAATGGATTTGCTTTAGGAGGAGGATTAGAATTGGCTATGGCTTGTCACCTACGTATTGCTTCTGAGAATGCAAAGCTTGGCTTACCGGAAGTTAGTCTTGGTTTAATTCCCGGATATGGGGGCACACAAAGGTTAACTCAGTTGGTAGGTAAAGGAAAAGCAATTGAGATCATTACAACAGCAGAGATGATCACTGCTTCAGAGGCAGAAAAAATAGGGTTGGTGAATTATGTAGTTCCTCAGAGCGAGCTTATTGCTAAGGCCGAAGAGATATTAAATAAAATAAAATTAAGAGCCCCATTAGCAATCGCCAGTGCTATAAAAGCCGTAAATGCATCATTATTACCCGATGTTGATGGGTTTGATACCGAGATAAAGGAATTTGGTAAATGCTTTGGTACTTTGGATTTTAAAGAAGGAACTACCGCATTTCTTGAGAAAAGAAAGCCGGTATTTTTCGGGAAATAAAGTCCTCAATTCGCTGAACCTCATTAAGTCTTTGAGGGATTTATTGGGGTTTTGTCATAAAGTGAGAAAAAAATTGTATACTTTTTTTATAAAACTGTAGAAAATATTTCCCAGATAAAAAAAACTAGTTATATTTATTTCATAAAATGCGCTCTAATTTTTTAGGTAATATGAGAAAAATATTAATTGTTGACGATGAGGTAAACATCGGCGTGCTGTTATCCAAGTTTTTAACCAGAAATTCCTTTAGTGTATCAACGGCTACAAGCGGTGTGACGGCAATGGATTACCTGGCTAAAGAAGCTTATGACCTTGTTTTATGTGATTATAGACTTGAGGATACGGACGGGAGAGAAATGCTGATCAAGATAAAGGAAAGCTATCCTAGCACCGGAGTTATTATTATTACAGGTTATTCGGATATTAAGCTTGCAGTAGAACTGATTAAATTAGGGGCATATGATTATATTACTAAGCCTCTATATCCCGATGAAATTTTAAATACAATTAATAAGGCAATAGAAACTCAGATTGCATTAAACACAAATCAATCTGAAACCTCTTCCGAAACGACTAAACAAAAGGCAGCAAAACAAGCCTACAAGCAGGTGGATAATTTTGTTGCGGGCCAAAGCCCTGCTTCAAAAGAGTTATTGAAGCAGATTCAATTGGTTGCGCCAACTTCCTATAGTGTTATTTTAACAGGCGAAAGCGGTACAGGAAAAGAGTCTGTAGCAAAAGCAATCCACTTAAATAGTCCAAGGAAAGATCGCCCGTTTGTGGCAATGGATTGTGGTTCACTTACTAAAGAATTGGCTGGTAGCGAATTCTTTGGTCATGAAAAGGGGTCATTTACAGGAGCCCTTTATACTAAAATCGGTCATTTTGAAATGGCGAATGGAGGAACGCTTTTTCTGGATGAGGTAGGGAACCTTTCTTATGATATCCAGGCTGCTTTATTGCGAACTGTACAGGAGAGAAAAATTAAAAGAATAGGTAGCACCAAAGAGATTGATTTGGATGTAAGGATTATTGTTGCAACAAATGAAAATCTTTCCAATGCTATTCAGAAAGGGAAATTCAGAGAGGACCTTTATCATAGGTTCAATGAATTTTCTATCGGTTTGCCTCCGTTAAGTCAGAGAGGTGACGATATTATGGTTTTTGCATATACGTTTTTGGATGTGGCAAATCAGGAATTGTCGAGGAACGTACAGGGGTTTTCTGAAGAGGTTGTAGATTGTTTCCTTACCTACAATTGGCCAGGTAATGTAAGAGAGCTTAAAAATGTGGTTAGAAGGGCGACCTTGCTTACTGAGAACCAGGAAATACAATTAAAGGCACTTCCTCTTGAAATCTCAACCTATGCCAAAGCATCAGCTATTGAAAGTTCAATTTCTCGTATCGAAAAACCGAGGGATTTGAAAAATGCAGCTCTTGAAGCTGAGTACGATGCTATTTTAAAAGTTTTAAGAGAAGTAAATTTTAATAAAACAAAGGCAGCAAAAATTCTAAATATCGACCGAAAAACGTTGTACAACAAAATGAGAGCGATTAATTTGGATACATAAAGTGTTACTGGTAGTTATTGTCATCTTTATCGGGCTATTGATCCTGGGATATCTCCTTTTTAGGAGTATGTTGGTAGTGGGTGGGCTAAGAGATGAAGTCGCAGCGCTACAAAAGCAGAATAAGTATCTTTTAGAAAGAGTTGAAGTTCTTAATCTTGCCGAGCGAATTACCCACCTTGGAAGCTGGGAGATTTTTGTAGTAAGCGGGCAAGTTAAATGGTCAGAAGAGCTTTATAAAGTGTACGGATTTAAAAATGATGATTTTTTACCTGATATACACATTAATGAACAGGTTATAGCACCTGAATATAGAGAAAAGGTATCTAAAGAATTAAAATCTGCGATTGATAATAAAACATCTTTTGCTGTTGAATACCAGATCATACAACCTTCAGGTAAAAGAAAATACGTGCTGGGTCAGGGGTTTTATATCGAGGGTGAAGACAAACTTGTTGGTACCATCCAGGACATTACTGAGTTAAAAGAAGCTGTTTTAAAGCTCAAGATAAACGAATCGTTATTAAGAGAAGCAGAAATGGTTTCGCATAGCGGAAGTTGGGAATGGATGGATGGTAAGGAGTTTATTCTTTGGTCTGATGAGATGTATAACATACATGGTTTTCTTCCTCATTCAGTATTCGTCAATTTTGCATTTTATAAAAGGCTTGTTCACGAGGATGATCTCCAGCTTTTTATGGATAACTTTTATAAGGCCAAAAAGGATAAAATCTCTTTTAAAATAAACTATAGAATTGTGTTGCCTTCAGGAGAGATCCGGCATGTGCTTACTACAGCAGAGCATAAACGAATAGGTTTAAATGATAACTATGCCTATATTGGAAACACACAGGACGTAACGCAATTAAGAGAAGCTCAGGTACAGCTTGAAGAAAAAGTAGTTGAACTGAATCGCTCTAATCAGGATTTAGAACAATTTGCTTATGTTGCATCACACGATTTACAGGAGCCTTTAAGAAAGATACAAGCTTTTGGAGACCGGCTGAAAGATAAGTATGGTGAGCAGATGAATGCAGAGGCTCAGGATTACATCGGTAGAATGAGGGGAGCCTCTGAGCGAATGCGTGCGTTAATTGATGACCTTCTGGCATTTTCCAAGCTAACAAGGGGTAGTAAAAGTTATTCTAAACTTAAACTTGGCGATGTTGTAAGAAAGACATTAAGCGATCTTGATTTTACAATAGAGCTTAAGAAAGCCATAGTTGACATTGATTTTGAAGAGGACGAAATTGAAGGTGTTGAAAGCCAGCTAGTACAACTTTTTCAAAATTTGATAGGAAATTCTTTAAAGTTCACAAGTCAAAATGAGGTTCCCAACATTTCAATATTTGGAACCACCAAGTATGGGCATGAATTGAATATAGCTGAGATTAACAAAAACCAGTTATATTGTGTTGTTAAAGTAAAAGATAATGGAATTGGTTTTGAAACCGAAGATGCTTTGAAAATATTTGACATTTTTCATCGCTTACATTCAAGAGTTGACTACGAAGGGACAGGTATTGGGTTGGCTATATGTAAGAGGATAGCGGATAATCATTCTGGTTTTATTTTTGCAGAAAGCAAACCTGGTGAAGGGACTGCTTTTGTGGTGATTCTTCCGAAGAAACAAAATAAATGAAAATAATCTGAGAATGAGGCAGGTAAGAGTTTTATTAATAGATGATGATGAAGATGATTACATCCTTACAAAGGAGGTTTTTGATCAGACTTCGGCGTCATATGAGCTGTCGTGGGTCAACAGTTATGAGAAGGGGATTTATGCCATTTTAAAGAAGCAATTTGATGTTTACCTGGTTGATTACCGATTGGGAAAGGGGACAGGAATAGATTTGCTAAATGAAGCAATTAACTCTGGATGTGAAGAACCAATAATTATACTTACAGGTAAGGGCGACTTGGTTATCGACGAACAAGCTATGAATATTGGTGCTGCTGATTACTTGGTGAAAGATGAGATAGACTCCTCCTCATTGGATAGAAGTATTCGATATTCAATTAAGGAAGCGAGCGCAACAAAGGCGTTGAAGGATAGTGAACGGAAATACAGGGCCATTTTTGAACAGGCAAAAGATCCAATTCTCGTGTCTGACTCCTCAGGAAGAATTTATGATATCAATAGTGCGGGATTAAAGTTTCTTGATTATGAGCGATCAGTAATACTGCAATTAAATACAAGTGCAATTTTTAATAATACAGAAGAAGGAGAAAGATTTAGGGAGCTAATGGAAAGCAATGGCTCTCTAAGTGGTTTTGAGTGCGAATTGATTTCAAGTAAATCAGAGGTGTACTGCTGTAGCTTATCTTCATTTATTCAAACGGATATGGTAAATGTGAAAGAGGTTTATCATACCATTATTCATGATCTGAGCCATAGAAAGAACTTAGAGGAACGATCTGTTAGCCTGGGTAAAATGTCAATTTCAGAACATATTGCAAAAGGACTTGGAGAAGAAATCAGGGATCCTTTAAGCACTATAAACCTTGCATTGGACGAACTGGCGGCTGATCCTGCAATTATTTGTAATGAAACAATTCAATCGTACCTGGAAATTATAAAAAGTAATTGCGACAGAGTGAACCAACTGATGCAAAACTTCATTTCCAGCACTGAAACAAAAACCTTAAATCTTCAGCGGCATAATATATTAACGGTAATAGAGGAAGCTATCTCTGATGTGGAGGATTTAATAGTTGGGCACAATATAAAGTTAACAAGGCAATTTCATCAATCTGAGCAGAAGGTATTACTCGATAAACCTAAAATAAAAAATGCGTTGGTTAGTGTTATTAAAAATGCGGCGGAAGCCATGCAGAGTTACCCCAAAATTATTCACATTACATGCACAGCTGATAAGGGGATGTATGAAATCGCCATAGAGGATAATGGTATGGGGGTAGATCCAAAAAATAAGGAAAAGATTTTTGAACCATTTTTCACAACAAAAAAACGTGCCAGCGGATTGGGGCTTACCCATGCCCAACGTGTATTAACTACTCACAATGGTTCCATTAAACTTAAGCAACTTGCACAAGGGAGTTTATTCCTGATTCGCATTCCGATATATCATGAAGGAACGCTCTGGTTTTAACCTAAAGAATTATGTCAATATTTACATATAAGCAGAGGAATAATATCAATCTTGTAATTATAATAGCCCTGGGCTGTTTAATCGCATTTTCTTTACAAGGTATTTTTGGGTCGATATTAAGCACGCTTGTTTTGTATACATTATTGCGGCCCGCCTTTATCTACTTTGTTGACGAGAAGGGGATGAATAGACGTTTTTCGGCCATTTTATTGCTTTTTGTTTCAGTAATTGTTATCATCCTCCCTTTTTATGCATTAAGCAGTATGATGATCAATAAGATTGCGGAACTGCAGAGTGATCCATCATATTTTAAAAATGTTATTTTTAAACTAAAGCACCTGATCCCAATCGATGGGGATCTTCAAAATCTTGTTGAAGAGGGAGTGAAAAAAGCTGGGGTATGGGCCACGGAATTATTCCCTTCACTTATTACCGGAGCGTTTAATATTATTCTGGGCTTACTTTTAATGTATTTTTTACTCTACTTTATGCTGGTAGAGCGAGAAACATTTGAATCTGCTCTGGTAAAATATGCGCCTTTTAGAGAGCAAAACGCACAACGATTTGCCGAAGAAATGCGAAACACAACCTATGCAAATGTTGTAGGTCAGGGGTTTATTGCTTTGGTACAGGGATCTCTTTTGGGGCTTGCCTTTTATGTTTTAGGTTATACTGATCCGGTATTTTGGGGTGTGATAACGGCCTTTATATCGTTTGTTCCAATACTTGGGCCTCCGGTTATTTTTGTGCCGGCTGCGTTGTTGCAAGTTGCAGAAGGCAACAATTTTGCTGGCTGGGCAATGCTGATATTTGGATTTGTGGTGATCATTAACATCGACAATGTAATCCGTTTTATGATTGCAAAGCGGATTGGAAATATTCATCCCATAACCACTGTAATTGGCGTAGTTATTGGTATACCTTTATTTGGGATATTGGGGTTGGTATTTGGCCCATTATTGATATCTTATTTTGTATTATTGATAAAAATATATGAAACAAGCGCTATGGCATCTGAAAGATTGGAGAGAATTAAAACAATTTCAGAGCATGGCGAGTTATAATAATACGGAGAGCGGAAATAGAATATAAATGTTAAACATAAATTAAAATGTCATGAGTGATAATTCAAAAGTATTAATAGGGCTTTTAGCCGGTTTGGCTGCGGGTGCAGCATTGGGATTACTTTTAGCACCTGAAAAAGGAAGTGATACCAGAGATAAATTAAGTCAATCATTAAAAGATCTTGGAGATTCTATCAGAGATAAAGCCGCAGATGAAATAAACCATCTGGCCAGTTTGAAAGATAAGGTTGTAGGGTCTGTTAAAAGCAAGCTTCGTCAATCTGAAGAGGAATTTGTTGACGATGTAGAACACGCTTAATAAACAAGCTTTAAACCAGCAGCATGGAGGAAAATCACGAAAATAAGGAAAAGGGCATTGAGGACTTATATGAAGATGCAAAGAGTTATTTAGATACCAGGGTCGAGTATACTCGCTTATATCTTGTGGAGAAGATTTCGAAGATATTTGCAGATTTGGTAACCAATGCTGTAGTAGCTATATGCTTTATACTTGCTTTCTTGTTTGGTACCTTTACGTTAGCCTTATTCTTGTCAGACCTGCTTGGAAGCTATGCAAGGGGTTTTGGTTGTGTGGCATTAATCTATGTCTTTTTGGCGCTGATTGTTTATTACACGAAAGAAAAATACATCGAGAAGGCAATAATTAACTTTACTATCAGAAATTACTTTAACAAATTGGCGGATAAGGATGAAGAAGATAAGAAGATATAATATTCGGAACCTGGAAGACCTGCACGCAACGGTAGCTAGCCTAAAGGCTGAATATACAATGCAGGAAGAAGTATTGTTTAATGACACCAAAGTGTACTTCAGGCAGTTTACTTTAGGAGGATTAATTAAAAAATATGCAACTCCGTCAGCTTTTCTTAAGATGGATGATAAACTGAATCTGAGCAGTAGCGTGATGTCTTATATCTTGCCTTTTATTATGAATACTACATTATTCAGAGGATCCGGGTTTCTTACTAAAACCCTTGTTGGACTGGCATCGAATAAAGTAGGAAAAACCTTAGATGCAGAACATTTGTCAGCTATTTTTAATTCCGTTAAATCGTGGTTTACTGGTTCTAAGAAAAAGAAAGAGAAAGAAGGCGCGGATGTTGATTATGGTATTCCACCTGACAGTGAAACGTATTAAAAGAGAAAAGGGAGTTCAAACAACTCCCTTTTCTCTTTTAACAACTAAACCGTTGTCTCTATTTTCAATTCTTTCAATTGCTTTTCATCAATTGTAGAAGGGCTATCAATCATAACATCCCTACCGGAATTGTTTTTAGGGAAAGCAATTACATCACGGATGGTATCAAGACCAGCAAAAATAGAGCATAGTCTATCGAATCCAAATGCAATGCCGCCATGTGGTGGAGCGCCAAACTCAAATGCGTCCATTAAGAATCCAAATTGCTTTTGTGCTTCTTCAGCTGAAAAACCTAAATGCTTAAACATTAATGCCTGTAAAGCCCTGTCATGGATACGAATTGAACCACCGCCAATTTCAGTTCCATTTACCACCATATCATAGGCATTTGCTCTTACTTCTCCTGGTTTAGAGTCTAAAAGATCAATGTCTTCCGGCTTAGGAGAGGTGAATGGATGGTGCATTGCGTGGTATCTCTCGGTCTCTTCATCCCATTCCAATAGAGGGAAGTCGAGTACCCATAAAGCGCTAAATTTATTTTTATCGCGTAAACCCAAACGATTCCCCATCTCTAAACGTAGCTCGCTCAATTGTTTGCGCACTTTGTCTTGAATGCCAGCCATAACTAATACTAAATCACCCGGCTGAGTATTAAACGCTGCTGACCATTTCTTTAGCTCGTCTTCATTGTAAAACTTGTCTACAGATGATTTTAATGAGCCATCTTCATTGTGTCTTAAATAAATGAGCCCTGTCGCACCAATTTGGGGGCGTTTGATGAAGTCTGTAAGCTCATCAACCTGTTTGCGGGTATAGCCGGCACAACCTTTTGCGTTAATACCAACAACCAGTTCTGCATTGTCAAAAACAGGGAAATCTTTGCCTTTAACCAGGTCGGTAATCTCAACGAATTGCATGTCAAAGCGGGTATCGGGCTTATCAGAACCATAAAAACGCATTGCATCTGCATATTGCATTCTTGGTACTTCCGGTAAATCAAAATCTTTAACTTCTTTAAATAAAGTGCGGATCAAACCTTCAAAAGTATTTAGTATATCTTCCTGCTCAATGAATGACATCTCACAGTCTATCTGGGTAAATTCAGGTTGCCTGTCAGCACGTAAATCCTCGTCTCTAAAACACTTCACAATTTGGAAGTATCTATCAAAGCCAGATACCATTAACAATTGTTTAAAGGTTTGCGGAGATTGCGGAAGTGCATAGAACTCACCTGCATTCATACGGCTTGGAACAACGAAATCCCTTGCGCCTTCAGGCGTAGATTTAATAAGTACCGGTGTTTCAACTTCTATAAAGTCTAATCCATCTAAATAACGGCGAACTGCCTGCGCCATTTTATGGCGTAATATCATGTTGTTACGAACCGGATTTCTACGCAAATCAAGGTAGCGGTATTTCATTCGTAAGTCATCACCGCCGTCAGTTTCATCATCTATTAAAAAGGGAGGTAGTTTAGCTGCATTTAATATTTCAAGGGCAGTGATTTTTATCTCAACCTCTCCTGTTGGCATTTTAAGGTTTTTGTTAGAGCGTTCTACCACCAATCCGCTGGCTTTAATTACAAACTCTCTTCCTAAACCACGGGCAGCTTCACATAATTCACGATTATCATCCATATTGAAAACCAATTGGGTAATCCCGTATCTGTCACGGATATCTATGAAGGTCATGCCTCCTAAATCTCTTGATTTCTGTACCCAACCGCAAAGGATTACATTTTCTCCTAAGTTCTTAATGGTTAAAGCGCCGCAAGTAATTGTTCTTAACATTATTAAAATTATTAAGCGGCAAAAATATTCATTTTGAACCACATATTTTAAATGCTGGCGATTTTACTTGCTATATTTAATTGATTATCTGTTTGAATTAAGAAAAAAAGTCATGACTATGCTTAGAAGAGGTGAGGATGGTAGCCTGTAAAATCAAGAAAATGAAAATTTTTTAATACTACATGCAACGTTTTAAAAAAGTAGTTGTCATATTAAACGAATCAGAAAAACATTGGAAACAGTATACATAGATAAACACGTAGAGTTAGTTTCCGATTGCCGACAAGGCAATCGGAAAGCACAATTTGAAATTTACAAATTGTATGCTAAAGCTATGTACAATGTAGCTCTGAGGATAGTTAATCATGAAGCCGAGGCAGAAGACGTTTTGCAGGAGGGGTTTTTAGATGCCTTTACAAGAATAGAAACCTTTAGAGGCGAAACTACTTTTGGATTATGGTTAAAGCAGATCATCATTAATAAATCAATTAATCAGCTGAGGAAACGAAAAGCAGAATTTATAAACATTGATGAAGTAGATATTGCGGATACCGAGGCAGAGGATGAAGAAGATTTAGAATTTAAGGTAAATGAAATCAGAGAGGCCGTGGCCAGGCTTCCAGATGGATATAGGGTGGTGTTAACGCTGTACTTATTTGAAGGATATGACCATGAAGAAATATCACATATCCTAAAAATATCAGAAAATACATCACGTACACAGTATATGAGAGCCAAAATGAAGTTGAACGGCTTATTAGAAAAGAGAGGAGCATAAGATGAGCAAAAAGTTAGAAGAGTATATCAGAGAACATAAAAAATCTTTTGATGTTGGAACACCATCAGATCAGTTGTGGGGTAAAATTGAAACAGCATTAGACAAAGAAAAAGTAAAAAAGCCTTTGAGGGTGCCGTTGTGGTTCGCTATAGCTGCATCCCTGATCGTGGTGATGACAGTTACTTTTATATATACTTATCGTAACAGGGAAACAGGTGTAGAAATAGCCGATGTAAATCAGGGATATGCGCAGAAAGAGATGAAATTTGCCAGCCTTATTGAGCAGAAAAAAGATAGCCTGATGGTTTATGCACAGGAAAATCCAAAACTATACAGTGAGTTTAGTGCCGATTTACAAAAACTGGGCGCCGACTACGAGAACTTAAAGAAACAGTTGGAGAGCAGCCCAAATCAGAAGCTAGTTGTGAGAGCGATGGTAAAGAATCTTGAGCTTCAGCTACAGGTAATAAATCAGCAGTTATCTATTATTAACGAGGTCAGTCAATATAAAAGGGAAAATAAAATATGAAAAATTTAGGGGGAATTCTTGCAGCCCTGCTGCTTGTATCAAGCTTTGCCAATGCACAATCTGTAAATATTGAAAGTAACGGAAATACAGAACTGGCCCTTAATGTTTCGCAGAAAACAAACATCAATATTGAGGCGCCTGTAAGCTTTGTGCAAAGCACAACTGAAGCGGATGATGATCCGATGAGATCAAAAACATTCAGCAAAACATTTCCTGCAGATAATTCTGATAAAATTATACTGAGTAACCAATACGGATCAATACTGGTTAAAGTATGGGACAGAAAAGAAGTAAAAGTAGATGTTGATATTAAAGCTTACAGCAGCAATGATGCAGAAGCCCAGAAATTGTTGGATAACACTACCATAGAAGCCGGAAAATCTGGAGACCAGATTGTTTTTAAAACCACAATGGAGCAAAAAAATGGCAATTGGGGCAATGGAAGTCGAAATGGTCGAAGGTGGCGCAGAGAAGTGAAGATTAATTATGTTGTTTACATGCCCGCATCAAATGCATTAACCATGTCGCAAAATTATGGTGATGTAACTATGGGTGACCTAAACGGGCCACTCTATGTAAAAGTACAATATGGCAATTTCAAAGCGCAGAACTTAAATAGCACCAATAACTACATCTCTGTTCAGTATGGCAACAATAATGTTCAATCTGTAAACAAAGCCATTGTGAAACACCAATATGGATCGGGATTAACTATAGGCGCAGCCAATACGCTTGACATCGATGCCCAATATGCCGCAGTTAATGTAACCAACATTAAAGGAAATGCAATTATTAAGCAACAATATGGTTCAGGCCTTACCCTAGGATCTGTAGAAAACCTTGACCTTGATGTTCAATATGCGAATGTTAATATAAATACCATTAAGGGAAATGCCAAAATCAGACAGCAATATAACAATATCAGCATTTCATCAGTAGGCAATCTGGATCTGAATGCCCAATATACAAGCGCCAGCATTGGAACTTTAAGAGGCGATGGAAAGTTCGATATGCAATACAACAAACTAAGTATTGATGAGGTAACCAATGGTTGCAAATTGCTAACTGTTGACGGTGGATACCTAGGTATCTCTATTAATTTTAACAATTCATTTAATGCCGATTTTGATGTGCATACCAGCTATGCTTCATTTAATTATGGCGACAGGGTTTCTGCAAGAATTACTGATGGAGGAGATAGAGGGTCGACAACTAAAAACTATACCGGTAAAATAGGTAATGGAGGTGGTGCCAGAGTAAAGGTCAATTCTGATTACGGGTCAGTATCATTTAAATAAAATTATAAACCAAACACTACAAAAGCTTGTTGATAATTCAGCAAGCTTTTTTTATATCTTAGCTTCAAAATATAATTTAAAAACTATGGAATTTTTGAGCAGCCCGGAAGCTTGGATATCACTACTGACCCTGACCGTTTTAGAGATCGTTTTGGGGATAGATAACATTATCTTTATTTCTATCCTGTCGGGCAAATTGCCAGCTGATCAGCAAAAAAAAGGCAGACAATTGGGCTTGGCTCTTGCAATGATTACCCGTGTTCTTTTATTATTGTCACTTACCTGGGTGATGACATTAACATCCGAATTGTTTAATCTAGGCAATTTAATAGGTGTTTCTAACGCAGAATGGTTAGCAAAACTTTCGATATCGGGGCGTGATCTAATCCTTATTGTAGGGGGGCTCTTTTTAATTTATAAGAGTACTCATGAAATACATGATAAACTGGAAAGTGAAGAAGAAAAAGAAATAAAGGGGAAGGTTCACTCCTTTGCCGGTGTAATCATTCAAATTTTGCTTTTAGATATTGTATTTTCTTTAGACTCGGTAATTACTGCCGTAGGCATGGCAGAACACGTTGAAATAATGATTGCTGCAGTTGTTATTGCTGTGATTATAATGATGTTCTCGGCTAGTGCAATCAGTAATTTCGTAAACGATCATCCTACTGTAAAAATGCTTGCTTTGTCATTCCTGTTGTTAATTGGTGTTTCGCTATTGGCAGAAGGTTTAGATCAGCATATTCCTAAGGGATATATTTATTTCGCTATGGCTTTTTCAGTTTTAGTAGAGATGCTGAATTTGAAAATGAAGAAAAATGCGAAAAAACCTATTGAGTTGAGAAATACCCCTCGTGAAGAGGAAACTAAAAACTAATACCATTAATGATTTCTTTTTTTGAAGCCTCCCTTGCTGAGCTTTCCATACATAGAATTGGAAATAAATCGCAAGACGAATTTTACGTGTTGTCTGAGCAGTCTGTAGCAATACAAGACAATATGTTGAGCAACCTATTACAGCAGTATTTTCTTGGTCCGTACGAAAAGGTAAACGAGATTTATCGTTTCTTTCATCCCAACTCAGATCTGAACTTAAATGAAGTATATCATTTTGCGTCAGAAATATTTGAAAAAGGCGAAACCTTTCACGAAAACAGTAAAGAACTTGCTAAATACCTGTACGATGTATCAGGGCATCCGAAAATAAAATCGGGAGAGCTTTATCTTGCCTATTTCGAAAATGTGCAGATAGAAGGTGAGCTTCATGATGCTATTGGTATCTTTAAATCAGAAACTAAAGAGACTTATTTAAAAGTATATCCAGAAAATAGCGGATTTGGTTTAAGCTACGAACAGGATGCTATTAACATCAATAAGCTTGATAAAGGCTGTCTTATTTTTAATACCGATAAAGAAGAAGGCTTCAGAGTAGCGGTGATAGATCAAACAAACCGTAGTGCAGAGGCTGTTTACTGGAAAGATGAGTTTCTGAAATTGAAAACGAGAAATGATAATTTCAACCAGACAAACAATGTATTGGGTGTATACAAAAACTTTGTTACGGAGAAACTGGATCAGGAATTTGATATCTCTAAGGCCGATAAAATAGATTTATTAAACAAGTCTATGAAATACTTTAAAGAGAAAGAAAGCTTTGATATTGATGAGTTCTCGAATGAAGTTATTGGCAATTCTGAAGGGATTGAGGCCTTTAAAAACTATAAGAAAAATTACGAAGAAGAATTTGATGCACCTATTCCAGATAGTTTTGATATCTCAGGCGCTGCGGTAAAGAAACAGGCGCGTGTTTTTAAAAGTGTGCTTAAACTGGATAAGAACTTTCATATTTATATCCATGGAGATAAAGAGCTGATAGAAAAAGGTTTCGACGATGATAAATCTATGAATTACTATAAGGTTTATTTCAGAGAGGAAGAGTAACCGGCTTTGGCATTATAGTTAAAATGTTTGTCGGTAATTAATAAATAATTGTAGTTTAGTGGTAAGCCAAATATCCTAAACTATAATATGAACGTTGAACCACAAAAGAATAGCATTTTCAAAGTAATTGGGGCGTCGTCCCTGGGGACACTAATCGAATGGTATGATTTCTACATTTTCGGCAGTCTGGCCACCATTATCGGATCACAGCTTTTTCCTGCAGATGCAGGAGCTTCAGCATTAATAAATACCCTTGCAATATTTGCTGCTGGGTTTATTGTGCGGCCGTTTGGTGCTTTGGTGTTCGGCCGTTTGGGCGATCTTATTGGTCGAAAATATACTTTTCTTTTGACTCTGGTACTCATGGGTGGATCAACCTTTCTTATTGGGCTTATCCCGTCCTATTCCAGTATTGGTTATGCTGCGCCAATTTTGGTGTTGATTTTACGATTGATACAAGGCCTTGCCCTTGGTGGTGAATATGGCGGAGCCGCTACTTATGTGGCTGAACATGCCCCTGCAAATAAACGTGGTTTCTTTACCAGCTGGATTCAAACTACGGCAACCGGAGGATTGTTCCTTTCATTAGGGATAATTGTGTTAACTAAAAACCTGCTAGGTGCCGAAGATTTTGCTGCCTGGGGTTGGAGAGTTCCATTCCTATTATCCATTTTACTGGTAGGCGTTTCCATTTACATCAGAATGAAAATGCATGAGTCGCCAATGTTTACTAAATTAAAAACAGAGGGCAATATATCTAAAAATCCATTGAAAGAAAGCTTTAGCCACAAAGCAAACTTTAAAATGGTGCTACTGGCTCTTTTTGGTGCAACCATGGGGCAAGGGGTTATTTGGTACACCGGTCAGTTTTATGCCCAATCATTTATTGAAAACACTTGTAAGGTCGATTTTAACGACTCCAGATACATTCTTTTGTGGGGTATAGCCTTTGCAACGCCTTTCTTTGTAATATTCGGTTCATGGAGCGATAAGGTGGGTCGAAAGTGGATTATGCTGACAGGGATGTTGCTGGGGATTATCTTTTACCGGCCAATATATCAGATATTCCTTGATGATACAGATGTAACCAAGATCGAGCAGAAAGATATTAAAGAAATTTCCAATCCTGTGGTAACAAAAACCTTGATTGAGAATACTTCAGATAGTTTAATTACCACCACATCTCAGGTTACTTTATTAAGTGGAGCGTCGTTTACAAAAATACAGGCGCATGCTAAATACGCTGATTTAAGTAAGCCTGAAAGTATTTCGCCTGATGCTTTTAAGGATAAAAAGCTTTCTACTCCTGTTTTCTGGAAATTTGTGTTCCTTATTTTCTTTCAGATTTTGCTGGTAACAATGGTATATGGTCCTATCGCTGCATTTTTAGTAGAGTTGTTCCCAACCAAAATAAGATATACATCCATGTCGCTGCCATACCACGTGGGTAATGGCGTATTTGGGGGGTTGGTGCCGTTTATTGCAACGCTTATAGCTAGTTTCTCGGGTTCTACGCCATTATCTGGCTTGTGGTATCCAATTGGAATAGCCGCATTAAGTTTTATTATAGGGGCGATTTATTTATCGAATAAAAAGCCGGACCATGGCGAGGCTGATCATTAATCAATTAAAAGAGAAATTACCATGAACGGATTAAAAAAAGCATTAGGAATATTCTGGATCTTACTAGGTCCGGCATCTATCATATTTATGTTTATACAGGCTATTGAAAAAGTAGGCCTTGCCCCAGAAGGAGTGGCAAAAACAAACACAGCTTTACAGTGGGGTATTATCCTGTTTATTTTTATCCCCATCAGTGCAGGGCTTGTTGTTTTCGGCTACTATGCCCTAAAAGGGGAGTACGATAAACTTCCGGAAGATTAGTCTACAATACCCTTAAGAGCAAGCCTTTTAAATACTCACCTTCTGGAAAAGAAATGCGCACAGGATGATCTTCGGGCTGACTAAACTGCTTAATGATTTGCACTTCCTTACCTGCATCTAATGCTGCCCAGGCGATAATCTGTTTAAAAGTTTCAAGATCTACTGCACCAGAGCACGAGAAAGTAGCAAGGATACCACCGCTTTCAAGCAGAAGCATGCCAAGTCTGTTTAAGTCTTTATAGGCACGTGCAGCTCTGTCTAATGCAGAACGTGATGGTGCATATTTTGGTGGATCAAGTACTAAAACATCAAATTTCTTACCCTCTTCTTTAAATACACGCAGTTGCTTGTTTACGTCGGATTGGATGCTGGTTTGTTTATCCTGCGAAAGTCCGTTAAGCGTAAGATTGTGCTGCAGTGTTTCTATGGCAAGAGCAGAGCTGTCTACACTGGTTACATGAGATGCACCTTGTTTTAAGCTGTTTAATGAAAAACCACCGCTATAACAGAAACAATCCAATACCGTTTTGTCCTTAGTATATTCCGCAAGAATTAATCTGTTGTCTCGCTGATCGCAATAGAAGCCTGACTTTTGCCCATCCGCAATATTGATGTGGTAAACAACTCCATTTTCCTTCACTTCAATAAACTCGGGAGGTGTCTCTCCCCATAACAACCCTTGTGTAACCTCCAGGTTTTCGTGTTTACGTGCTCCGGCATCGCTTTTATCAAATATTCCGATGGGGTTTAACTCTTCCCTTAAAATATCGATGATATCATCTTTTACTGTTTCTATACCTGCACTTAAAATCTGCAAGGAAAGGAAATCAGCATATTTGTCTACAATTAAGCCCGGTAAAAAATCAGCCTCACTAAATACAAGCCTGCAGGTATTGGTATTCTCACTTAATACGTGTTTGCGGGACGCAATTGCGCTTTTAAGCTTTTGCTGATACCAGGCTTTGTTTACTTCGGTATTTTGGTCCCATTCTAGCAGGCGCAATGCCACTCTGGATTGGTCGTTGTAATAGGCATAAGCCAGAAACTCTTTCTCTGCCGACCATACTGATACAATCTCGCCATTTAAAGGCTTACCTTTAACTTTATCAAGTGCACCGGAAAAAATCCAGGGGTGGCGAAGTACGGCAGCTTTTTCTTTGCCTTTTTTGAGTATTACATCGATCATGGCACAAAGATAAAAAAAAGGGGGGCTAGCAGCTACTTTTCTTTGCTTAATGCCATTTTTATAGCTAACGAAGCCAAAACACTTGCCATAAACCATTTCTGGATTTTTACCCAGCCCGGGCTTTTTGAAAAGAACAGCGCGACTTTTGAGGCAGTTAGTACGATGATAAAGTTAATCGTAAAGCTGATGCTTACTTGGGTAATGCCGAGTTGCAGGCTTTGTATGAATACAGAACCATATTCCTGTTTTATAAAGTAAGGAAAAAAAGATAAATAGAATACAGCAACTTTAGGATTCAATACAGTGGTTAATACCCCGATTTTGAACAATTTGGCTGGTTTGTCATTAGCCAGGTCTTGTCTGACTTCAAAAAGACTTTTTCCGTTTGGCTTAATTGCCTGATAGGCCAGGTACAACAGATATAGTACCCCCAGTGTTTTAATGGTAGTGTATACAAAAGGGACGGCAAAGAGTACAGCTGTTAGACCTGCAGAAACCATAACAATGTGAAAGAGAAAACCAGATATGATTCCTGCCAGTGAAATTAACCCCGATCGTTGTCCCTGGGTAATGGAACGGGATATTAAATAGATCATATTTGGACCGGGGCTGATCACAAGGATCAACGCGGCCAGGGCAAAATAGGAAATCTCTTTAAACGGTATCATTGGGGTTGGAATTGTTATGTTAAGGGGCCTTGCTTTACAAATATATGCAGAAGAGCAGAGATATGATAGGCAGTATTGCCGAGAAGTTGTAATTTTATCGCATGGAAGAAATAACCTGGAATGATTTTGAAAAAGTAGAACTTCGGGCAGGAACTATTCTTGAAGTCTTTGATTTTCCGGAGGCGAGGAAGCCAGCTTATAAAGTAAAGGTAGATTTTGGCGCGCTTGGAATCAGAATGAGTAGTGCCCAGATTACAGCACATTATACTAAAGAAGAGTTGGTTGGTAAACAAATAGTAGGAGTGGTTAATTTTCCTAAAAAACAGATAGGGAAATTTATGTCAGAGTTCTTGGTAACAGGCTTTGCTGACGAAAATGGAGATATTGTATTAACAGCCCTAAATGGTAAAGTGCCTAATGGCAGTAAATTGTGCTAAATGAGTTATTATAATTTTTCAGAAGAAGAGAACCCTGCCGCAGAAGACGAGCATTACATGCTTTTAGCGCTTCAGGAAGCTCAAAAAGCATTTGACGCAGAAGAAATCCCAATTGGAGCAATAGTGGTATGTAAGGGCAGGATAGTGGGGCGCGGGCATAATTTAACCGAACAGTTAAATGACGTAACTGCACATGCAGAAATGCAGGCATTTACAGCAGCTTCGCAAACTCTTGGTGGCAAATATTTAAAAGATTGCACCCTGTATGTAACCGTTGAGCCTTGTGTAATGTGCGCAGGCGCAAGCTATTGGGCACAAATAGGTCGCATCGTTTACGGTGCCCCGGAACCAAAAAGAGGTTTTACGACCAAAGGAGCATCTTTATTGCATCCAAAAACAATTCTGCAAGGAAATGTTTTGGCCATGCAATGCGGAAATCTGATGAAACGGTTTTTTATAAATAAAAGGGGTTAATATTGACAAATAATTGAACAAAACTTAACCTCCGAATGTTATATTTGCTCAGTTGAATTGTTTTCTGGTGTTTAATCCTAAACTTTTGAAACACAATTGAACCAGGATTGTCCGAAAATATTTTTTAAACTTAAATCATAAATAATATGGCTTTTGAATTACCTGCGTTACCATACGCAACAGATGCATTAGAACCGCATATCGATAAACAAACTATGGAAATTCACCATGGTAAACATCACCAGGCTTACGTTACCAACTTAAATAAAGCTTTAGAAGGCAAGCCGGAAGCTAGCCAAAGCATCGAAGAAATCGTTAAAAACATTTCTAAATTTCCTGCTGCTGTTAGAAACAATGGCGGCGGTCATTATAACCACTCTTTATTCTGGGAAGTTATTGGTCCAAATAAAGGCGGCGAGCCTAAAGGTGAATTAGCTGAAGCAATCAATGCAGCTTTTGGATCTTTCGCTGATTTCAAAACTAAATTTGCTGAAGCAGGTGCAACCCGTTTTGGTTCAGGATGGGCTTGGTTAAGCGTTGGTGCTGATAAAAAATTAGTAGTTTCTTCTACTCCTAATCAAGATAATCCATTAATGGATATCGCTGAAGTAAAAGGTTCACCAATTTTAGGTATGGATGTTTGGGAACACGCTTACTACTTAAAATATCAAAACAGACGTCCTGATTATATTGCAGCTTTCTGGAATGTAGTTAATTGGGATGCTGTTGCAGAACGTTTCAAAAAAGCATAATTTACATAAACTTCCGTCAGACGGAAACTATATAAAAGGCCCCGATGCGAATCATAGGGGCCTTTTTTGATTTGCGTTATCTGAACAAATGAACAATCTATTAAAATATATTCATTCGCTAACGGCGTTTTCTGATAAAAGCTGGGAATTGCTTCAACCTGCGTTAAACAAAAAAGAGTTGAAGAAAAATGAGTTCCTATTAAAAGAGGGACAGGTCTGTAATTCACTATTTTATATAGATGATGGTTATTGTAAAAGCTATTATGAAATTGATGGAGTTGTAAAAAACACAGGGTTTTTCTTTGAAAATGATATTGCAACAAACGTCAACAGTTTTGGCAATGGGCTGAAATCTGAATTTAATATCATCGCCTGTGAGCCATTAACAGTAGTCGTTTTTGATAAGAATAAATTGTTTCAGGCTGCAAAACAGGCGATTGAAATAGAGACTTTAGGGCGTAATTGCATCCGCTTGTTTGCCTCTAAACAGGAAGAATTTGCAAACCTATTTAAGATCTATTCGGCTCAGGAACGCCTGGAATATATAGAAACCAAACATCCTGAAATCCTGCAAAGGGTCTCACTATCTCAATTGGCTTCATTTCTTGGTGTTTCAAGGGAAACCTTAAGCAGAATACGCAAAAGAAGAACTCTTTCGTGATTTTGTGACGATTGTCACAGGTCATTAGCCTTTTCATTTATCAACTTTGTAGTAATAGGCTTTTATAAAAGAAACATCATGGAATTACTTAAGAAAATTGATAAAAACACCAATGTTTTGACTTGGTTTGAAATCCCAGTAGTAGATACTGAAAGAGCAAAGACTTTTTATGAAACCATTTTAGACATTGAAATGGTTAAAAGAGCAGATGGGCACGACGAAGCCGTTTTCTTTCCGTTTGATCCTAATGTTGTTCAGGCAACATCAGGGAGAGTTACAGGAGTATTGTCAAAAACAGAGAGAAACAGCCCATCTGGTAACGGGACGATAGTTTACATTAATGCGAGTCCAAGCATTCAAACTGTTCTTGACAAAGTGGAACAGGCAGGAGGAAAAATTATTGCTCCCAAAACACTAATTCCCGCGGGATATATAGCAATTATTATTGACTCAGAAGGAAACAAAGTCGGACTTCATGCAGAAAAGTAAAGGGTGTAAGTTAGTGAAGTAGGGATGTAAGTTATATCCCTACAATATCCTTTTTCTTTTTCTGGCGCATTGTTTTTGGTATAACTGCCAAAATCTCTTCTCTCAACGCATTAAGCATTCTTTTTTTTATGAAATTTTTATGGGTAACAAGGCTGATCTCACGGACAGGTTCAGGAGATTTAAAATACCTTACCTTGCTTAGCTGCTTGTTGCTTAACTCTTCTAGTGCAAGCTCTGGCAGCAGAGTGGCGCCATTATTCATATCTACCATGCGGATAAGCGTTTCGACACTTCCTGTATTATAGGTAAGCCCTTGCAGACGATTTTGCTTGGTTGATCTGCAGATGTTTAATACCTGCGACCGCATACAATGTCCCTCGTTTAACAACCAGATATTTTCATCCTCCAGGTCATCGGCATCTATGGTTTTCTTTTTATAAAGTTTACTGTTTTTGCTGATGTAAGTAACAAAGTTTTCGTAATACAATGGAGCTTCTTCTACTGCGCCGTCTCCAAGTGGAGTGGCCAATATTCCGCAATCCAGTATTCCTGTTTTTAAATGATGAATGATATCTTCTGTAGTATATTCCCAAATCAGAAGTTTTAGATCGGGATATTTTTCCATCATTGCAGCGATTACTCTTGGTAACAGATAAGGGGCTACTGTGGGTATAATACCTACTTTAAGTTCACCAACAACATCTTGCTGCTGGCTACTAATAATCTCTTTAATTTTGTGGCTTTCCTGAAGAACGAGGCGAGCCTGTTCAATAATCTGCGCACCTATTTCTGTCGGAATTATGGGTTGTTTACTTCGATCAAAGATTTTTACATTTAGCATTTCTTCAAGCTTTTGTACCTGCATACTGAGGGTGGGCTGGGTAACAAAACACTTTTCGGCAGCGCCTACAAAACTTCTGTAAGTATCTACCGCTACAATGTATTCTAGTTGAACTAAGGTCATATAGCTAAAGTTTATTCTCTTTAGCAAAGATATCAATTTTAACTATGCTTAGCTAAAAAATCCTGATAAGCCAGTTTAATTCCTTCTTCAAGTTCTATCTCATGCTTCCATCCGAGTGAATGTAATTTAGAAACATCCATTAATTTGCGTGGGGTTCCGTCTGGTTTGCTACTATCAAAGGTTAGTTCTCCTTTAAATCCAACAATGCGTTTAATTAATAATGCAAGGTCTTTTATCGTCAGGTCTTTTCCTGTTCCAACATTTACAAAACCAGGCTCATTGTATTCTTGCATTAAGAAATAACAGGCATTGGCCAGATCATCAGCAAATAAAAATTCTCGCATTGGAGCTCCGGATCCCCAGATGATAACTTCTGGTGTGCCATTAACTTTGGCTTCGTGAAATTTCCGAATTAAAGCAGGGAGGACATGTGAGTTTTGTGGGTGATAGTTATCGTTATACCCGTACAAATTGGTGGGCATTACCGAAATAAAATCACAGCCATATTGTGACCGGTAAGCGTCGGCCATTTTTATACCTGCAATTTTAGCAATAGCATAAGGTTCGTTGGTTTCTTCTAGTAACCCTGTAAGCAGGTAGTCTTCTTTTAATGGCTGTGGTGCAAGCTTAGGGTAAATGCAACTTGAACCTAAAAACATCAGCTTCTTTACAGCTGTTTTATATGATTGGTGGATAACGTTATTTTGGATACAAAGGTTTTCGTAAAGGAAATCTGCGCGGTAAGTATTGTTGGCAATAATACCGCCTACTTTGGCAGCTGCCAGGAATACGTACTCAGGTTTTTCTGATTCAAAAAAATCGGTTACAGCCTGCTGATTGCGCAAGTCTAATTCTGCTGAAGTTCTGATGATTAAATTTGTGAAACCTTCTTTGATCAGCTTACGATAAATTGCGGAGCCAACCATACCACGGTGACCAGCTATATATATTTTTGCGTTCTTTTCCAATTTGCTTTTAATGATTATTACAAAAGTACAAAATCCTGTTGGCATCGATAGAGGTTAGAATTGGAAATGCAGAAAGCCTTGCTAATGCGAGGTCCTGAAATAAATTCAGGATGACGGAATATATGAAATAACTATTTGTTTAAGTTTGCATAAAAATAATTTTAGTAGTGGGTAAAGATAAGTTAAGAAAATTTGCGGAAATAGATACCTTTCCTAATGTTTATCAGCTTGATGCAGGTAAAGAATTAAAAGGTAAATGGGCGTCTCAGCATTTTAAAAATAGCAATCCTGTTGTTTTAGAACTCGCGTGCGGTAAGGGCGAATACTCTGTTGGATTGGCAAAGATGTTTCCTGAGAAAAATTTTATTGGTGTTGACCTTAAGGGAAACAGGATTTGGCGTGGCGCACGTACTGGCATGGACGAGGGAATATCAAATCTAGCTTTTTTGAGGATTCAGATTGAAGATATTGTGGAGTTCTTTGGCGAACATGAAGTAGACGAAATATGGATAACTTTCCCTGATCCGCAACCACAGGATAGTCGTGAGAAAAAACGCTTAACGTTTCCAGGGTTTTTAGATAAGTACAGAACTTTTTTAAAACCGGGAGGTAAAATAAACTTGAAAACTGACAACGACGGTTTGTATCTTTATACTGTGGAGAAAGTTCAGGAGCTAGGGTTAGTTTGCCATAAAAATACGGATCAATTGTATAAATCAGAGTATGCAGATGCAGTTTTAGCTATTAAAACGCATTACGAAAGGATTTATCTGAAACATGATAAGAATATAAATTACATCCAGTTCTCTTTTGATTAGTTTAGAACTGAATATAAATTGATTAGATGGAACAATCATTTTATGACCAGGTTTTTGAGTTAGTGAGGTTAATACCTAAAGGAAGGGTAACCTCTTATGGAGCCATAGCTAAAAGTCTAGGCGCAGGCGGTTCGGCCCGAATGGTGGGATACGCAATGAGTAATGCACATTTGGCCCATCCGGAAATACCTGCTCACAGGGTGGTTAACAGCAGTGGGTTGCTCACTGGTAAATTCCATTTCTCTGAGCCCGATCTGATGCAGGAAATGCTGGAGAAAGAAGGAGTAGTAGTTAAAAATGATAAAATCCAGAATTTTAGACAGCATTTCTGGGATCCTCTGGTTGAATTGTAGCCTTAAAATAAAAACTTTGATGAACGGGCACGTGGAATTAATTTTAATATAATGGGACAATTAGTAGAAGAGTTTAATGACTATCGTTCTAAAATGAATGACAGGATTATGGAAACCGCAAATACAAACATAAAGCGGTTTTTTGCTTTAGATACAACCACATATGCGGAAGGAGCATTAAATGTAAAAACTAAAGAGATGCTTGGTCTTGTGGCGTCAATGGTTTTGCGTTGTGATGATTGCATAAAATATCACCTGGAAAAATGTTACGATGAAGGAGTAACCAATGAGGAGATCAACGAAGTATTTATGATCGCTAATTTAGTTGGGGGCTCTATTGTAATTCCTCATTACAGAAGGGCAGTTGAATATTGGGATGAACTTAGTCTTTAAATAATGGCAGAAATAGTTAGATGTGGTTGGTGTGGAACTGATCCTTTGTATGTGAAATATCATGATGAAGAATGGGGAAAGCCTGTTTACGACGATAAAACATTATTCGAATTTCTAATTCTTGAAGGTGCCCAGGCCGGATTAAGCTGGATCACTATTCTAAGAAGAAGAGATGGGTATCGACAAGCCTTTGCGGACTTTGATGTAGAAAAAGTTGCCGCATTTGTCGAGGCGGATGTGGAAAGGTTAATGAATGATGCCGGTATTATTAGAAACAGATTGAAAATTAATGCAGCAATAAACAACGCAAAGCTTTTCATAGGCATACAAAAGGAATTTGGTTCATTCGCCGACTATATGTGGGGCTTTTTGCCAAATAAGAAACCCATTCTGAATAGGGTTAAGTCTTTAGGAGATGTGCCTCCAAGAACAGAGATATCAGATTTAATTAGCAAGGACATGAAGAAGAGAGGGTTTAAATTTTTTGGAACCACAATCTGTTATGCCCATATGCAGGCTACGGGTATGGTAAATGACCATGTTGAAGGCTGTATAAGCCGATAATTTAGAGATTATTTTTTCTGCATATCGTTATATGCTGCAACAAAAGCTTTTATGAGTTTGGCATCAAAAGCTTCTGTTGCCTTTATACGTTCAGCAAGATCTTCATCGTTGGTAAGTTTTTGAAGCAGAATACTTTTAATCAGGTCTGTTTTTCCCGATGAATTGCCATCAGCAGGGATTTCCTGCATTGGTCCTGTTCCAAATTTTTCAATAAAATAGGCTGTCGGGAGGTTACGATTAGTTTGCTCAGCATCGTTTCTTCTGCCTCCTCCAAATGAAATACCAACACCGCCACCTACTCCTCCAAAACCACCGGTTCCTGTGCCAATACCAACAGATGGCCTGATTCGTGCTCTTTTTGGCTGCGGTTGTTCAATACTTGTGGCGCCACCAATTGCATATAAATTTACTGCGCCCTGTTCTATAATTTTAAAAAACCGATGCTCCATTTTCTTTTTAATTACAATGGGCTTGCTAACATAGGTTTCCCCATTCCATAAAAACTCTTTAATGTCGCTGGCTTTATACTGAACGAGGGTCTCGTCGTCGTTTTTAAGAATAACTGTCGAAAAATTGGTGCCCTGTATGGTTCCTCTTACAAAATCTCCAGAGGCAATGACTACTGCATCTTGTGCTGATGAGCGTAATGCGATTACCAAAAGCGTCGTTAATAAGGCGAAGGTTTTAATTGCTCTTTTCATAATTACTCAAATAACGGAATTTCTTTTGTGTTTGTTATCTAATCCGATCTCTATTATTAACTTTGAGATATGTTGAAAGTAGTAACTTTCACGATCATTAAACGAATCAGATACCAATGAAAAAACTTTTCCTTCTTGATGGCATGGCGCTTATTTACCGGGCCCATTTTGCACTGAGTAAAAACCCAAGGTTTACTTCTACAGGAGTTAACACTTCGGCAGTTATGGGCTTTACAAATACTTTACTGGAAGTACTTAAAAAGGAAAAACCAACACATATAGCGGTTGTATTTGATACTGAAGCACCTACTGAAAGGCATACCGATTTTGAAGCCTATAAGGCTCACAGAGAAGCAATGCCAGAGGATTTATCGGCCGCACTTCCATATATTTTTAAGCTGATAGAAGGGTTTAATATTCCAGTAATTACAAAGGATGGATTTGAGGCGGATGACATTATTGGAACTTTGGCAAAAGAGGCTGAGAAAGCCGGATTTCAGGTGTATTGTATGACGCCGGATAAAGACTTTGCACAATTGGTATCTGAAAACATCTTTATCTATAAGCCTGCGAGAATGGGTAATGAGATGGAGATTTTAGGTGTAAAAGAAGTACTGGCTAAGTGGGAGATCGAAAATGTTGAACAGGTAATTGATATTCTTGGTTTATGGGGCGATGCGGTTGATAATATTCCCGGAATTCCGGGAATTGGAGAAAAAACTGCGAAATTATTGATTAAACAATATGGTTCTATAGAGAACATTATTGCAAATTCACACGAACTTAAAGGAAAACAGCGTGAAAATGTGGAGACCTACGCCGAACAGGGGATGATCTCTAAGAAATTAGCCACCATTATACTTAATGTTCCCGTTCCATTTGATGAAAAGGCCTTAGAGCTTGAAGAACCTAGCAGAGAATTATTGGAGCCGTTGTTTGCGGAGTTGGAGTTCAGAACAATTGGTAAGCGCGTTTTTGGTGATGGGTTTAATGTAGCCGAAGGTAAAACAGGGGGATCACAACAAATTGATCTTTTTGGTAATGTGGCAGATCAAGTTGAGGTAAAAACTAAAACTACTATAGTTATTTCGGAAGTATTTGAACAAGCCGTTGCCGCTAAAACAATTGAAAATACGGAACATAATTATAAATTAATAGATACTCCGGAATTGCGTAAGGAGCTTGTGGACTTCCTTTTAAAGCAGGAAAGCATCTCATTTGACACAGAAACAACAGGAACGGATGCCAACCTTGCAGATCTGGTGGGAATCTCGTTTAGTATAACGCCAGGGGAAGGATGTTATATCCCTGTACCGGCAGAAAGAGCAGAAGCCCAGGTAATTGTTGATGAGTTTAGGCCTGTTCTTGAAAATGAAAATATAGCCAAAATAGGACAGAATATTAAATATGATATGCTTGTATTTAAATGGTATGGTGTATCTGTAAAAGGAAAGCTATTTGATACCATGCTTGCACATTATTTGATTGATCCGGACACACGACATAACATGGATGTGCTGGCCGAGAATTATTTGAGCTATTCGCCCATTTCAATAACTAAGCTTATTGGTGCCAAAGGAAAGGGGCAAGGGAATATGCGGGATGTTCCAGTTGAGCAGGTGGTAGATTATGCGGCTGAAGATGCCGATATAACCTTGCAGCTTGCCAACGTGTTTAAGCCAATGCTTAAACAGCTTAATGCAGAACAGCTTGCCACTGATGTTGAAAATCCTTTGATCTATGTGCTTGCGGATATTGAAAAAGAGGGGGTTAGAATAGATATGGACACCTTGATTAACTATTCTAAAGAGCTTGAGCTAGACATCAGAAGGTTTGAGCAGAATGTTTATGATAAGTGTGGTATTAAGTTTAATCTGGCCTCACCAAAACAACTGGGAGAGGTTCTTTTCGATAAACTACAGTTAGATCCTAAAGCAAAAAAAACAAAGACAGGTCAGTACCAAACCGGTGAGGATGTGTTATTGGCCCTCGCTCATAAAAGTGACATCGTTCAGGATATTTTAGATTTCAGACAGCTGCAAAAATTAAAGTCTACTTATGTTGATGCATTGCCTTTACTAGTTAACCCAAGGACTGGTCGCGTTCACACTTCATATAATCAGGCTGTTGCCGCAACAGGAAGGTTAAGTTCTAATAACCCGAATCTGCAGAACATTCCAATCCGTACGGAAAGGGGTAGAGAGGTGCGCAAAGCATTTATTGCTAGAGATGCAGATCACGTGCTGCTTTCTGCGGATTATTCTCAGATTGAGCTTCGCATTATCGCTGAGATCAGTAAAGAAGAAAACATGCTGGATGCCTTTAGTAAGGGTATCGATATTCATACCGCAACAGCAGCAAAGGTATATGGCATTTCAATTGAAGAGGTTGATTCTACCCAAAGAAGGAATGCAAAAGCGGTAAACTTTGGGATTATCTATGGCCAATCTGCTTTTGGCTTGTCGCAAAACCTGGGCATTCCACGTAAAGAGGCCGCGGCCATTATTGAGCAGTATTTTGAGCAATATCCGGGGATTAAAAAATACATGTCGGACACGATGAATTTTGCCCGCGAAAATGGATTTGTGGAAACCATTTTAGGCAGAAGAAGATATTTAAGAGACATCAACTCTGCCAACCAGACAGTACGTGGTTTTGCAGAGCGAAATGCCATAAATGCACCTATACAAGGTTCTGCAGCAGATATGATTAAGGTGGCCATGATCAATATTCATAAGGATATTCAGGATCAGAACCTTCAATCAAAAATGACCATGCAGGTGCATGATGAGTTGGTTTTTGATGTGCTTAGATCTGAAGTTGAAGCAATGAAACAGATCATTTCATATAGAATGAAAACAGCGATTAAAACATCCGTTCCAATTGAAGTTGAAATTGGCGAAGGAGATAACTGGTTAGCGGCGCATTAATTAATGCGTATAAAAAAAGCCTCGTTTTGAATTTTCATAACGAGGCTTTTTATTTTAAAGCTCAATGGTTTCGCCAATTGCCGGCAATAATAGAACTTTATTTTCTCTTTTAAATTTAGCTAAGGCTTCTTCTGTATCAATTTCTATTACAGGGAAGGTGTTGTAGTGCACACCAATCACGGTGTTGCAATCAATATATTTTGTAGCGATAATGGCATCATCAACATCCATTGTATAGTTACCTCCAATTGGCAGGATTGCATAACTTAGGTTATAAAGCTCAGCAAGAAGTTTCATTTCCATCGTTAGTGCGGTATCTCCTGCAAAATAAATGGTTTTATTTTCAAGTTCCAGTACATAACCTGCCGGATTTCCGCCGCAGGTACCGTCGGGTAGAGCTGCTGAATGTGTAGCCCACACCATTCTTAGCTTTCCAAAATCAAAGTTTTGGCTTCCAAAGTTCATTCCATGTACATTTTTTATCCCCTGCTTGCCGGCCCAATCAGCAACTTCTGCTATCGCAATAACAAGTGCATTGGTTTGGTTTGCAATTTCCACGAGATCGGCAACGTGATCGCCATGGCCATGACTTACCAGGATATAATCAGCCTCTATACTTTTAATATCTATATGCTTAGCGAGCGGATTATGTGTGATAAAAGGGTCGAAAAGAAACTTTTTGCCATCGGCTTCTAGCAGGAAGCAGGATTGGCCATAATATGTATATTTCATTATTGTCCAAACATTCCGCCTAATCCGCCAAACATATCTTTAGTCGCTGCCTGCATTTCTGTCGCACTAACCTGATCTGCTTGTGTTAAGGCTTTATTAATAGCTGTCAATAGTAATTCTTCAAGTTCTTCTCTGTCGGCCTGCTTATGGAATTCTTCGCTGATCTCAACTGCTGTGATCGCTTTGTTTGCCGTTGCAGTAACGCGTATTGCACCACCTTCAACTTCTCCAAAAACAGAGATCGTATCTAGTCTTTTTTTTATTTCGTCAGCCTTCTGCTGGGCTGCCATTAATTTATCAAACATAAGTTGTTGTTTTTATTATAAAACGAAATTAAAGGAATTTGGTTTAAAGTAAAGCCAATAAAATGAAAAACATGGGTTATTTATTCATTAATGCCGCATTGAAGTCGACAAAGAGCTTAAATAAATCCTGATATTCTGTTAATGGAAGGGTTTTAGACCGGTCGTAAATATCATGATACGCACTGATGCCTCCGGTAGTGTAAATAAAAAAGGCAGGAACATCTTTCTCAGTGAAAAAGTAGTGATCGCTATTTGCCGCCTTGCCCCTTGAATTGATCTTTTTCAGGTATTTGTTTTTATCGTTGAGTTGATTTAATAATGAAAATTCCTTTTGGTGGATTGTTGCATTTACAACGGTAATGCCTGTTTCTCCTGTTCCTACCATATCAACATTAATTAGAAACCTGATTTTTTGGAGCGCAAGCAATGGGTACTCTGTAAAGTATTTGGATCCAAGTAATCCCGCCTCTTCTCCGGCAAAACAAATAAACGCCATTGTGTAAGGTTGTGGATTGGCGGCGTAGTATTTTGCCAGAGATAGTAAAAAAGAAATGCCACTGGCATTGTCGTTGGCCCCGGGGAAATAGGTTTTGTTACCCATACCACCTAAATGATCGTAATGAGCCGTTATAACCAATACGGAATCGGGTTTTGTAGTTCCTTTTACTACTCCACAGATATTGGCCGTATTAAATTCGGGGATAAACGAGTTTTCAACGTTGATTTGAAAGTTAAGAGGAAGGCCTTTGATGGCGTTTTTTTTTATTTCTATGCCGGTGAAGTCGCCTTGCTCAGGAGCAACAGACCAGGTGAGTTTATCCTTAAGTATGGCAATTACGCGCTCGCTTGAATCGGCAAACGTAATGCTGTCTTTTTGTTCAAACTTTCCTTTGGCTATTTTTCCGATACTTTGGGGCATTACAATAAAATCTTTACCAGGACTAAGTTTCTTGCCATTAATGGTAACCTGCATTTTTCCAGGAAAGGTGTTTACAGGAAAAGAGAATGCTTGTTTAAAATCCGTTCCGTTCATCGGGCTAAGCCCGTAAGCTTTAAATGCTGAGCAAATCAAATCTGCAGCCTTTGCCATTCCATTATTGGTATACCCTCTGCCCCAAAGTTCTTTTGAGCTGAGCTCCTTTACCATTTCGTGGGCATAGTGAATGTCCTGCGAAAGCGCAGGTCCTGCGATAAAAAGAAATAATATTAAGAAATGCGTTTTCATAATAACCCCAAAGGAAAATTCAATATATGGTTAAACTTACATAAAGTTTAAATTTTGCGAATCTAAAACACATATCAAACAAGATTGTTATAGTTTGATTAATTGAAATTTATGGATGTTCGCTCAAATGAGCCGTTTTGGCTGGTAAAAAATGGAATAATGCACTCCTACCCCTCTTTAAGGGCAGATGCGAACTGTGAAGTGCTGATTGTTGGCGGAGGGATTACCGGGGCTTTAATGGCGCATGCCTGCATAGCTAAAGGTTATAAGACGATATTGATTGATAAAAGAGAAATTGCTAATGGCAGTACTTCGGCAACTACCTCCATGCTTCAATATGAAATTGATGTACCACTATATAAATTAAAAGAATTGATAGGAGAGCACGGTGCCATTGCGAGCTACCTTGCTTGCAGAGATTCTATTTATAAACTGGAGAATCTGGTAAAAGAGATTGATTCATCATGTGGATTTGAAAAAAAGGAATCCCTTTATTTTGCAGGGAAAAGTAAGGATGTTAAATGGCTAAAGCAGGAGTATGAAGCCCGCAAAATGGCTGGTATTGAGGTGAACTGGCTAGACAAAAAAGAAATAAAGGCTACATATGGCATTGTGGCCGAAGGAGCAATTCTTTCTGCAGATGGGGGTAGTGTGGATGCTTTTTGTTTGACCCACGATTTGCTGCGCTATAATTCAGAAAGAGGGTTAAAGGTGTTTGATAAAACTGAATTGAAAAAAGTAAAATACGAAAAGGATGCCGTAAAGGTTCAATTAAATACTGGAGCTGAAATAGCTGCAAAACATATTATTTATTGCACAGGATATGAAACTCAAAATATGCTTTCTGATAAGGTGGTGCAATTGAAAAGTACCTATGCAATGGTTAGTGAAAGACAGGATTTACATCCTGAGATTTACGAAAGAACCTTGTTTTGGAATACAGATTCTCCATATTTATATATGCGGACAACGGCTGATGGAAGATTTCTTGTTGGCGGTGAAGATGAAAATTTTAAAAATGCAATTCGAAGAGATCTGCTTTTGAGCAGAAAAAAAGAAAGATTGGAAAAAACGTTAAAAAAATATTTACCCAATAGTTCATTCGTTGAGGACTTTTGCTGGGCTGGTACTTTTGGTGAAACAAAAGATGGGTTACCATACATAGGAATGCACCCTAAATACCCTAAAAGCCACTTTTTGCTCGGTTTTGGGGGTAATGGAATTACTTTTTCGGTAATGGGAATGGATATGATTATTGAGATAATGGAGGGAAGGCCAAATATTCTGTCTCATTTCTTCAGATTTGGACGTTAAATTAAGTGCAGATTTTCATTATAAAAATGTAAAAAAATTAAAAACGTATTGCACAACTCGATATTTATTTAAACCTTTGCGCCTCAACTCATTCAAAGAATTATTATACACAGAAAATGATTAAGCACGCGACCCATAAACTTTCTATTGTAGAAGCAAAAAATATTGCTTCCAGAAGTTTGTTTATTGAACGTTTGCGACCCGTTTTTTTTGTAACCACTAACCGGCAAAATTATACGCCGCGGATTTGAGTAAATCTCTGCGTAATGTCTCTACGCATTTCCACAGAGGATTGCCTCTCAAAAAACAATTAATCAGAACATTTATTTTTTTTCGTTATCATATTAATGAATATAAACGATTTTATAGTGCAAGTTGCACTTCCTGAACATCGTGTCTTTGCAGAAGAAATTTGCGAAGAAATGGCAGAATCGGCAAAAGCTCGAGGTACAGGTATCGCTAAACGCTCTCCGGAGTACGTAGCAAATAAAATTTTAGACGGGAAGTCTGTAATTGCTTTCCATAAGGATGGCTCATGGGCTGGGTTTTGCTATATAGAAACCTGGACACATGGACAATTTGTAGCCAATTCAGGTTTAATAGTTAGTCCTAAATACAGAAAAGCGGGACTTGCTCATGCTATTAAAGAGAAGATTTTTGCGCTTTCGAGACAAAAATATCCTAAAGCAAAGATTTTTGGTTTAACTACAGGATTGGCTGTAATGAAAATCAATTCTGATCTTGGTTATGAACCTGTAACTTATTCAGAGCTTACTCAGGATGAGGAATTTTGGAAAGGCTGTCAAAGTTGTGTGAACTTCGAAATTCTAAAGATGAAGGAACGCAAAAATTGCATGTGTACTGCAATGCTGTATGATCCTGTAGAACAAAAACATGATGTTGCCAAGAAATTTGCAGAGGAATTGCACAAGAAGCCTAAGCTTTACGAGCGTTTTATGCGCATTAAGCAACGCTTGGTACTTAGTTCAAAACCCGAAAATAAAGGAGGTTTAAAATCTCTGTTTTTAATGTTTACCGTTTTATTTAAATAGCTGTTATAAAGATGAAGAAGAAAGTTGTTTTAGCGTTTAGCGGAGGTTTGGATACCTCATTTTGCTGTATTTATTTAGCCCAGGATCGCGGATTAGAAGTGCATTCTGTTATTGTAAATACTGGTGGTTTTTCTGATGAAGAATTAGAGGAAATAGAAAAACGTGCTTATGCTTTAGGTGTAGCTTCTCATGCTGTGGTTGACGAAACGACAAACTATTATGACAGCTGTATTAAATATTTGGTTTTCGGGAATGTGTTAAAAAATGCAACTTATCCATTATCGGTAAGTGCAGAACGTGTAAGTCAGGCTACTGCAATTGCAAATTATGTTAAGAAAATAGGTGCTGATTACGTAGCTCACGGAAGTACAGGTGCAGGTAATGATCAGGTTCGTTTTGATATGATCTTTAATATCATCATTCCGAATGTAGAGATTATTACTCCTATCAGGGATTTAAAGCTGTCACGCGAAGCGGAAATAGAGTATTTGAGCAACCATGGTGTTCATTATAGCGCTGAAAAAGCAAGATATTCTATTAATAAAGGTTTATGGGGAACATCTGTAGGAGGAAAAGAAACTTTAACCTCTAATGAGACGTTGCCAGAAGAAGCATGGCCAACTCAGGTTTCCGTAACAACACCTCGCAAATTAACTTTAACTTTTACTAAGGGTGAACTGGTAGCTATTGATGGCGAAACTTTTGAGCCGGTTAGAGCAATTCAGAAATTACAGGCAATAGCTCAGCCTTATGGTATTGGCAGAGATATCCATGTAGGTGATACAATTATAGGAATTAAAGGACGTGTGGGTTTTGAAGCTGCGGCGCCAATGGTGATCATTAAAGCTCACCATACGCTAGAAAAACATACTCTAACAAAATGGCAGCTTTCATGGAAAGAACAACTGTCGTCTTTCTATGGTAACTGGTTACATGAAGGTCAATTCCACGACCCTATTATGCGAAACATTGAGGCTTTTTTAACCGATACACAGAAAACAGTTAGCGGAAATGTGTTTGTTGAGTTGTTGCCTTATCGTTTCAATATTATCGGAATTGAATCAGAACACGATTTGATGAGCAATAAATTCGGTAGCTATGGCGAAATGAACAACGCATGGAGTGGCGAAGATGTTAAAGGCTTCTCAAAGATTTTTGGTAACCAGGTAATGATCTGGCATAAAGTAAACAGTCATGAAGATTAGAGCAGGTATAGTTGGCGGTGCAGGATATACAGGTGGCGAGATGCTTCGTATTCTTGTGAACCATCCAATTGTTGATATTGTATTCGTAAATAGTAACAGTAATGCCGGAAACCATATTTCGGATGTGCATACAGATTTATTTGGCGATACTGACTTGCGCTTTACAGATGAATTATCGTCGGATATTGATGTTTTGTTTCTTTGTGTAGGACACGGTGATGCTAAGAAATTTTTAGCTGCAAACGTTATTGATAGCAGCATTAAGATAATTGACTTGAGTCAGGATTTCAGACTAAAAGTGAATGCCGGAAATAAATGGGTGTATGGCTTACCGGAATTAAATCGTGAAGCAATACAGAAGGCAAGTTATATTGCTAATCCGGGTTGTTTTGCAACTTGTATTCAGTTGGGACTACTGCCTTTGGCATCAAAGGGTTTGTTGAAAAGCGAAGTGCATATCAACGCAACAACAGGATCAACCGGAGCTGGACAAAGCTTGGCTTCAACCTCTCATTTTAGCTGGCGCAATAACAACTTATCAGTATACAAAGCTTTTGAACATCAGCATCTTAATGAGATAGGAGAGAGTTTGAAACAACTTGAGCCCGGTTTTAATGAAGTTTTAAACTTTATTCCGCAACGTGGTGATTTTACAAGAGGTATTTTGGCAGCAATGTATCTTGAGAGTGATTTGACTGCAGAGGAGGCACAGCGTATCTATGAAGATTTTTATGCATCACATCCTTTTACTCATGTAAGTAAAAGAAATATTGATTTAAAACAGGTGGTAAATACAAATAAAGGATTAGTGCATGTAGAAAAACATGGCAATAAACTCTTTATTGTAAGTATAATAGATAATTTGTTAAAAGGAGCAAGTGGGCAGGCAGTACAAAATATGAATTTGATATTTGGATTAGAAGAAGGTACTGGACTCCGGCTAAAAGCAGCTGCATTTTAATTTGTTGTTTCGTCATCCTGAATTTATTTCAGGATCCCGGATTTCCATTTAACCATTTAACCCATGCTACTTCGAGATCCTGAAATAAATTCAGGATGACGCGGAGCAAAAATCTAAAAAAATGAACTTATTCGACGTATATCCATTAAATAATATAGAAATAGTAAAAGCACAAGGCAGTACCGTTTGGGATGCTGAAGGACAAGAATATCTGGACCTTTATGGCGGACATGCTGTTATTTCAATAGGCCATACCCATCCGCACTATGTGCAGCGTTTAACCGACCAGCTTAATAAGGTTGGTTTTTATTCTAATTCTGTTAAGATTCCTTTACAAGTGCAGTTAGCTGAACAATTAGGAAAGGTTTCCGGAAAAACAGACTATCAATTGTTTTTGTGTAACTCTGGTGCAGAGGCTAATGAAAATGCTTTAAAATTAGCTTCTTTTTACAATGGCAGAAAGAAAATAATTGCCTTTAAAGGCGCATTTCATGGTAGAACATCTTTAGCAGTTTCGGCTACTGATAACCCTAAAATTATTGCTCCAGTAAATGAAACCGATAATATTGTTTTTCTTCCTCATAATGATACAGCTGCCCTGGAGCAGGCATTTGCTGAATTTGGAAATGATATTGCAGCTGTAATTATTGAAGGGATTCAAGGTGTTGGCGGTATAAAAGAAGCTTCGATAAGCTTTTTACAAAAGATCCGTTTCCTTTGTGATCAGTATAATTCGGTTTACATAGCAGACAGTGTTCAGTGTGGCTATGGCAGAACAGGAATGTTCTATTCTCATGATTATGCCGGTGTTAACGCTGATGTTTACACTATGGCAAAAGGAATGGGCAACGGTTTCCCTGTAGCCGGAATTTCTATTGCACCAAAATTTAAGCCTTGGCATGGTATGCTGGGTACTACTTTTGGCGGTAACCACCTTGCTTGCGCAGCTGCTTTGGCTGTTCTTGAGATCATTGAACAAAATGATTTATTGAAAAACGCCGAAACAGTAGGAAGCTACCTGATCGAGGAATTAAAGAAAATTGAAGAAGTAAAGGAAGTACGTGGACGTGGTTTAATGATAGGCATAGACCTTCCTGAAAGCCTTTCACACGTTAAAAAAGAGCTTTTATTTAAACATAAAATATTTACAGGTGAAGCTAAGCCTAACGTAATTAGACTTTTGCCTGCATTAAATTTAACTAAGGATCAAGCAGATCAATTTTTGAAAGAATTTAAAATTGCTTTAAAAGGATGAACCAATTCACCTCAGTAAATGATGTACAAGACATCGGCCAATTGGTTAAAGACGCATTGGCACTAAAGGAAAACCCTTATTCGCATCAGCATTTAGGAAAGAATAAGACTCTTGGTCTGGTTTTTCTAAATCCAAGTTTGCGCACGCGTTTGAGTACTCAAAAGGCTGCACTAAACCTTGGTATGAATGTGATGGTGATGAATATGGATAAAGAGGGCTGGGCATTAGAAACACAAGATGGTGTGGTAATGAACGGAACTACTGTTGAACATATTCGTGAGGCAGCAGCTGTAATGGGGCAATATTGCGACATTTTAGGCTTGCGTTCTTTTCCTAAGCTGATAAACAGAGATGAAGATTATAATGAGGACTTTTTTAATAAATTCATTAAATATTGTAATGTTCCTGTAGTCAGTTTAGAAAGTGCTACCCGTCACCCTTTACAAAGTTTAGCTGATCTTGTTACAATTAAAGAGACCTGGGGTGGTGCAGCTAGACCAAAAGTGGTACTAGCATGGGCACCCCACATTAAGGCCTTGCCTCAGGCAGTTCCTAACTCATTTGCAGAATGGATGTGTAAGGCTCAAGTGGATGGAATGCTTGATTTTACCATTGCTCAGCCAAAAGGATATGAATTAAGTGAAGATTTTACTCCTGGTGCAACCATTACACATAGTTTAGATGAAGCATTAAAAGGGGCGGATTATATTTATGTTAAAAATTGGTCTAGCTTTAAGGAGTACGGAAAAGTACTTACCTATCCGGAAGGATGGATGCTTAATAATGAGAAATTAGTAGGCACAAATAATGCAAAAGTAATGCATTGCCTGCCTGTTCGCAGAGACCTTGAACTCTCTTCTGAAATATTGGATGGCCCTAACTCGTTGGTTATCCATGAAGCGGGAAATCGTTTATGGGCAGCACAGGCCGTATTAAAACAAATGTTAGAAAAATTATAATAATCTGGTAACCATATGAAGAAACTCAGTGTAATTAAAATCGGCGGGAATGTTATAGATAATTCAGAAAAACTACATCAGTTTTTGCTTGATTTTACAGCGCTTCCCGGAGATAAGATTTTAATTCATGGCGGCGGTAAAATTGCAACTGAACTGGGGGTTTCATTGGGCGTAGAGGCCAAAATGGTAGAAGGAAGGCGTATAACTGATATAGAAACGCTTCGGATAGTTACCATGGTTTATGCCGGATTGATTAATAAGAATATGGTTGCCCAGTTACAGGCTAAGGGCAGCAATGCTATTGGCTTAACCGGCGCAGACGGAAACATAATAAAAGCTGTTAAAAGACCTGTAAAGGATATTGATTATGGTTTTGTTGGAGATCTTGATGAGACTTCCGTTTCCTCAGATACTTTAGATAGCCTGCTAAAGGCTGGCCTGGTTCCTGTATTGTGTGCGATAACCCATGATGGTGCTTCACAATTGCTAAATACCAATGCAGATACGATTGCATCTGCAGTTGCTGTTGCTATGTCTTCCCTTTATGATACGTCTTTAATTTACTGTTTCGAAAAGCGCGGAGTAATGAGGGATATTGATGATGACCAGTCTTTAGTACCGGTGATTAGAATGGGTGAATTTGAAACCCTGAAAAATGAAGGCGTAGTTTCGGGCGGAATGATACCTAAATTACATAATGCTTTTGAAGCTATAAAAAGTGGAGTTAGTGCAGTATATATTGGCAAAGCAGATGAATTGCCACAAATAGATCAACAGAATTTCGGAACCCGATTAATCAGATAATTATGAACCAGTTTAAAGGCAGTATTGCCATTTTAGGAAGCGGAAATATTGGTGTCTCTTTAGCCAAAGGGCTAGTTAAGGCGAGTTATGCAGAACCCGGTCAGATTACTTTGACTAGGCGCAATGTTTCTAATTTAACTGCATTTTCTGATCAGGGATTTATGGTTAGCGGCGAAAATGCTGCCGTAGTTGCTGCGGCTGATATTATTGTTCTGGCGGTTTTGCCTCAGCAATTGAATCAATTATTAGATCAAATACGCCCAGCTGTTGATCCAAAGAAACAGGTTTTCATTTCTGTTGCATCAGGTGTAAGCTGTATTGATATCAGAAATAAACTGGGAGATGCTGTACAGGTTGTAAGGGCAATGCCAAATACAGCTATAGCTATAGGCCAATCCATGACTTGTGTGGCCACCGATAATGCGTCTAAAGAGAACGTAGATGAGGTCGTTAGAATGTTTGAAACTGTTGGGGCTGTTGTTAAAATTAACGAGGACCTGATGACTTCTGCAACTGCACTATGTGCCTGTGGAATTGCCTTTTTCTTACGTGCAATAAGAGCAGCTTCACAGGGTGGAGTGGAAATTGGCTTCCATGCCGATGAAGCATTAAAAATGGCTGTGCAAACGGCAAAAGGTGCTGCGGATCTGCTATTGCAAATGCAGTCACACCCTGAACAGGAAATCGATAAAGTTACTTCCCCTAAAGGGTGTACAATAGCAGGATTAAACGAGATGGAGCATAATGGCTTCAGCTCATCTTTAATTAAAGGTATTAAGTTATCGGCAATCAAAGCCGGGGCTTTATACACTAAAGAATAATTACTTATGATAGAACAACTGCAAAAAGATAGTTTAGAATTGTTAAAAGAGCTAATAGGCATTCAGTCTTTTAGTAAAGAGGAAGATAAGACGGCTGATGCGATTGAACAGTTTTTGCAGCAACGTGATATAAAAACTTACCGGAAGCTTAATAACATCTGGGCATATAATAAGCACTTTGATAAGCGTAAACCTACCTTGCTTTTAAATTCTCATCATGATACCGTAAAGCCAAATTCAGGCTATACGCGTGATCCTTATGATGCAGCTATTGAAGACGGCAAATTATACGGGTTGGGAAGTAATGATGCAGGAGGATGCCTGGTATCGCTTATTGCAACATTTCTCTACTTTTATAATCAGGAAGAATTGAGCTATAACATTTGTTTGGCTACAACGGCCGAAGAAGAAATTTCAGGTAACAACGGTTTGGAATGTGTACTCCCTGATTTAGGTGAACTGGAATTTGCGATAGTAGGGGAGCCTACGCAAATGAATCTTGCAATTGCTGAACGTGGGTTGTTAGTATTAGACTGTACTTCAACGGGAAAAGCGGGACATGCTGCACGTGAGGAAGGAGACAATGCAATTTATAAAGCCCTTAAAGATATTGAGTGGTTCAGAAACTACCGCTTTTCTAAAATCTCTGAGGTATTTGGTCCGTTAAAAATGTCGGTTACAATCATCAATGCCGGCTCTCAGCATAATGTTGTTCCGGCTACATGTACTTTTACTGTAGATGTCCGCGTAACAGATGCCTATACCAATGAAGAGGTATTAAAAATTATCCGTACCAATGTAGATTGTGAAGTAACTCCAAGATCTATAAGATTAAAACCATCATCAATAGATAAAGAACATCCGTTGGTTCAGTCGGGCATTGCACTTGGAAGAACAACTTACGGATCTCCAACAACTTCAGATCAGGCTTTGTTGAGTATCCCTTCAGTAAAGGTTGGTCCTGGCGATTCAGCACGTTCTCATATGGCTGATGAATACGTTTATGTAAACGAGATTGCCGAGGGGATTGAGCTTTATATTGAAATGCTTAAGCCGGTAATAAAGGGCAAATAATTGTATTTTTGGTATCTATAATAGATTATAATGAAGATCTGGCAAAAAAACGTAAACGTAAATAAAGATATTGAAACCTTTACCGTCGGTAAAGACAGGGAATTGGATTTGCAAATGGCTGCTTTTGATGTGCTTGGTTCCCTTGCACATGTTGAAATGCTTGAAAGTATAGGATTACTTACCGCGGATGAGCTTAAGGCAATTCAAAAAGAACTTAAAAATATCTATGCCGATATTGAAGCCGGTAAATTTACTATTGATGATACGGTAGAAGATGTACATTCTCAGGTAGAATGGCTGCTTACCCAACGAATTGGAGATGCGGGTAAAAAGATCCATAGCGGTAGATCTCGTAATGACCAGGTCTTAGTTGATCTTAAACTTTTCTTTAGAAGCTGCATCGAAGAAATGGTTGGCAACACTTCTGTTTTATTTGGCCAGCTACTGGAATTAAGCAACACGCATAAAGATAAACTTTTACCAGGTTATACCCACTTGCAGATAGCAATGCCATCTTCTTTTGGATTGTGGTTTGGCGCATATGCTGAAAGCTTGGTTGATGATATGGAATTAATGCTGGCGGCATGGAAGATCTGTAATAAAAACCCTTTAGGATCTGCAGCAGGATATGGTTCTTCTTTCCCATTAAACAGAACAATGACTACTGAATTATTAGGCTTCGAAAGGCTAAATTATAATGTAGTGTACGCTCAAATGGGTAGAGGGAAAACTGAACGCATTCTGGCACAGGCCATGTCATCTGTAGCAGCATCATTAGCTAAAATGGCTATGGATGTTTGCTTATTCATTAACCAGAACTTTGGTTTCATTAGCTTCCCTGATGAACTAACCACCGGATCTAGCATCATGCCTCATAAGAAAAACCCTGATGTGTTTGAACTGATTCGTTCTCGCTGCAATAAGATACAGGCTTTGCCAAACGAAATTGCTATGATGATCACCAATCTTCCTTCGGGATACCATAGAGATCTTCAATTATTAAAGGAAAATCTATTTCCTGCAATTACCTCATTAAACGAGTGTTTGGAGATGACCACTTTCATGTTGCAAAACATCACTGTTAAAGACAATATATTGGCTGATAAAAAGTATGCATACTTGTTTAGTGTAGAAGTGGTAAATGAATTGGCATTAAAAGGGACTCCTTTCAGAGAGGCCTATAAAATCGTAGGTGAGTCAATAGAGAACGGAACATTTATACCTGGCACAGAAATACACCATACTCATGAGGGAAGCATTGGCAACCTATGCAATAGTGATATTGAAGACATGATGGACGAGATCCTGTCTCAGTTTAAATTTGAAAAAACCAAAGAAGCTATTCAGCAATTGCTATCTTAACTATAAATAAAGCATAAGAAATGAATGTATCAGTATTAGCAAACACCCTTATAGGCTCTGAAATCATTAAAATTGGTAACGAGGTTAATGATATGAAGCGAAAAGGAGCGCAGATTGCAAACCTGACCATTGGAGATTTTGATCCTTCGATTTTTCCAATCCCTGCTGAACTTAAAGACGAGATTATTGATGCTTACCATCATAACCATACCAATTATCCGCCTGCTGATGGTATCTTACCCCTTCGCGAAACGGTAGTAGACATTTTAAAGGACAGGTATTCATTGAACTATGCTGTATCTGATATTTTAATTGCAGGAGGTTCAAGACCCTTGATCTATGCCACTTACCTCGCTTTAATTGATCCTGGCGATAAGGTGATTTATCCTGCACCATCATGGAATAATAATCATTATTGTCACCTTTCATCAGCAAAAGGTATAGCTGTAGTAACTACGGTAGAGAATAACTTTATGCCCACTGCAGATCAGTTAAGGCCACATTTAAAAGGAGCAACGTTACTTGCGCTCTGTTCTCCATTAAATCCTACCGGTACAATGTTTACTCAGGAGCAGCTTGAAGAGATCTGTGAAGTGGTGATTGAAGAAAACAAATCAAGAGGAGCAAACGAAAAGCCCCTATATATCCTATACGACCAGATCTACTCTTTACTAACCTTTGGCCGCACACATGTTAATCCGGTAAGTTTACGTCCAGAACTAAAAGGGTATGTAATCTATATAGATGGAATTTCTAAATGCCTTTCTGCCACAGGTGTTAGGGTAGGATGGGCTTTTGGTCCGGAAGTTATTATCAGTAAAATGAAGGCATTGTTAGGTCATATTGGTGCATGGGCACCTAAGGCAGAGCAAGTAGCGGTAGCTAAGTACTTTAAAAACAACAATCTTGTTGATCTTTTCCTGGGCTCGTTTAAAGAGCAAGTTCAAATAAGTCTGGATGAGCTTCATAATGGCTTTCAGCAATTAAAATCAGAAGGCTTTAATGTGGATTCTGTAATTCCGATGGGAGCTATTTATTTGACGCTTAAAATCGATTACATAGGTAAAACAACACCATCCGGAGACTTGATTAAAAACAGTGCAGACGTAAATTTCTACTTAATTAAAGAAGCTCAGGCAGCGCTGGTCCCTTTTTCGGCTTTTGGAAACGACGAATCAATGGCCTGGTTCAGAGCTTCTGTTGGTGGATGCTCTTTGCAGGATATTAAAGATATGTTACCGAGAATTAAAGCCGCGCTAGGAAAGTTAAAATAAAAGCTATTTGAATTCCGAAGTTTTGTGAAATTCGATATCCGGATAATCCCTCATGGTCATATTGATCATGAATTCATTATCTGCAAGGAAAACGGGGTTGCCATCTTTATCTTGACCAATATGCTGTTGCTTACGTTTTAGGAACTCCTCTAATTTCTTCTTGTCTTTAGATGTTACCCAGTTTGATCTGCCATAGCTTAAGGTTCTGAAATATGCTTTAGCACCATATTCATGCTCAAGTCTGAAGGCAATAACTTCAAATTGAAGCTCTCCAACAGCACCTATTATTTTTCTGTTTCCAGGCTGTTGTATAAATAGCTGAGCAACGCCTTCTTCGGTAAGCTGTTGTATGCCTTTTTCCAGCTGTTTAGTGCGCAGAGGGTCTCTATTCTCAACTTCCTTAAATATTTCAGGAGAGAAGCTGGGAATGCCCTTAAACTGCAATTGTTCTCCTTCTGTAAGGGTATCGCCAATTTTGAAATTGCCACTATCATATAATCCTACAACATCACCTGGCCAAGCCTCTTCTACAATGCTCTTCTCATTGGCCATAAAGTCCATTGGGTTAGAGAATTTTAGTTTTTTACCTTGTCTGGTATGGAAGTAAAATTTATTACGCTCAAATTTTCCTGAACATATTCTTAAAAAGGCAATACGGTCACGGTGTTTAGGGTCTAAGTTAGCATGGATCTTAAAAACAAAGCCTGAAAAGTTCTTTTCATTAACCAGAACCTCACGCTGTTCAGCTTCCCGGCTTCTAGGGCTTGGGGCAATCTGAACAAAAGTGTCTAAAAGCTCTTTTATACCAAAGTTGTTAATAGCACTTCCAAAAAATACAGGAGCAAGCAAACCTTCGGTGTACATGCTTTTGTCAAGCTTACCATAAACGCCTTCTACCAGTTCTAAGTCACCTTTTAAGCCATCAAGCTCCTTCGGCTTTAAAAACTTACCCAGGTTTTCATCGTTCAGATCGCTTACTTCAATAACAGGCTCGCTAATCTTAGTCTTATCTGGTTCAAATAGGTTCAGGTGATTATTGTAAATGCTATAAACCCCTTTAAAAGTATGTCCTTGCCCAATAGGCCAGGAAAGAGGGCATAAGCTGATGTTAAGTTTATTCTCAATTTCATCAAGCAGATCAAATGCATCCTTACCCTCACGATCCATCTTATTAATAAAGATGATCACAGGGGTATTACGCATCCGGCACACAGCCATTAACTTTTCAGTTTGCTCTTCAACACCCTTTACACAGTCTACTACCAGAATAACACTGTCAACTGCCGATAGGGTACGATAAGTATCCTCAGCAAAGTCTTTGTGACCAGGGGTATCTAATATATTGATGCGCTTGTTGCTATACTCAAATCCCATTACAGAAGTAGCTACGGATATTCCACGTTGCTTTTCTATTTCCATAAAATCGGAGGTATTGCTTTGATTTGCTTTATTCCGTTTAACTGCCCCGGCAGTATTAATAGCCCCTCCAAAAAGTAAAAATTTCTCTGTTAATGTAGTTTTACCTGCATCGGGGTGACTGATAATGGCAAATGTTTTTCGTTTTTCTATTTCCGGGTTAATCATAAAGAGTTTAAGCGTGTTGTGCTTGATAAAAGGCTGCAAAGATAAGGAAAAAAAAGTGTGGAATGTGTAAAAGGAAAAGCCGGCACATTTATGCCGGCTTTTCTTTATAACATTTATCTAGCCTCTTCCGCTTCTGGATGATCTTGAAGAGGAGTTATTTTCTCTTCCGCCGCCCCCATTTCCTCGGCTTTCAGATCCTCTGGAAGGCCTGCTTTGCTCAACCCTTTCAGATCTTTGAGGTTGAGGCTGAGGTCTGGTCTGTTCTTGCCTAGGTTGTTCTTGTCTAGGCTGAGGTCTTTCTTGCCTAGGTTGTTGAACCGGCTCTTGCCTAGGCTGCGCTTCTTGTCTAGGTTGCGACTGAATCCTTTCTTGTCTTGGCTGTTGAACCGGCTCCTGTCTTTGTTGCTGAGGTTGAGCTTCCTGTCTCGGTTGAGCCTGATTCTCTCTTGTGGAACGAGCAGGTCTTTGAGAAGGAGAAGTGTTTTCTTGCTGTACTCTTTCAGGACGGCTGTTTACTCTTGTGCCCTCATTTGTTCTGTTGGCAGTTGGTTGGCTACCATCTCTTGATACCCTACCATTAGTTACTCTTCCATCAACATTACTTCTATCATTGCTGCTGCGGTCAGTTCTAGGACTTGCATACCCTTCGCCACGAACCGGATTTCTTGGAGCTACATTTCCGGCATTAGTTTCTCTGCTACTTCTGCCATTTGGCCTGTAGATTTCAACTTTGTTTCCGCTAATACTACTTCTGCCGGGTCTGCTGCTTCTATCTATGTTATAAACAGGAACTGCCTGTCTGGTCGAGCGTCTGATGTCATCTGCCCTTGGGCCAGTATAATAATTACGGCTGTTTCTTGAATAAACATTATTGATGATAGTTGTATTGTGAATGATAGTTACGTTTCTACGCGAATAGTAACGTGGGAAGTTGCTATAATAGATATTTCTTTGAGGAACAAATACCCACCAAAGATCCGGAATATTGATGTTAACATTAATATTCATGCCAGGACCCATAGGAGCCCATCCATAATAGCCGCCACCGCTTCTCCAGCTTACCCATGCCGGACCCCATACGGTATCGGGAATCCATACCCATTGGCTGTAGCGGTTATAAACCCATCTTCCATAATGGAAAGGAGCCCATCCCCAGTCGTAATCAGAAACCCATGTGTTACCATATTCTGTCATAACCCATCGGCCATTCGAATAATACGGTCTGAAGTCTGCTTGTTCTACATCTGGTCGCCAAACATAGCCATATTGAGAATCCTGAATCCAAGTGCCATAAGGCGATAATTCGTCGTAAAAAGATTGCAAGGAGATATCCTCGTCTTGTGCCATAACCCGCTGTGCGGTCCCGGTTAAGAGGAGCATAAGCCCCAGCACAATAGCCGGTAATTTGATGATGTTTTTCATAGTGTGTGTGTTTAAATTTACCTAACGATCTTTATCTATCAATTTGAGTTCCAAATAATCTAAAAAGTTTAATCTGTTTAAGAAATATTACATTACGATTATGAGGTATGGCGTAATTTTATTGGTTTAAGTATTATTTAGGCCAATGTATAATCGGTTTTCCATTTAAACAAATTACGAAAAATAATTTGCAAGCGGCTATATTCAGATGGAAGATTACCCTTTGCTTATAATATTTACTTCACCAAATGCGCTTTCCAGCAAATTATTTTCTTCTTTTGTAAGCAAAACAAAATCTATGACAAAAGGCACCTTATTTCTTATTCCAGTACCTCTGGCAGAAAACGCAGCCCATAAATCTTTTACAAGCTTTCTTGTAGATACCATCAATTCCATAAATACCTACATTGTTGAAAATGAGAAAACAGCGCGTAAGTTTTTGAAGGAAGCTGGAATAAAAGTACCTCAGAGTGATCTTGTAATTCATGATTATGGTAAACATAAACGCAACGACTCCTTTGTCCCATATTTTAAGGAACTAATGACAGGGAAAGACGTTGGTTTAATGAGCGAAGCCGGGTGTCCTGGTGTTGCAGATCCGGGAGCTGATATAGTTGCAGAAGCACATAAAAGAGGTATTAAAGTAGTTCCTCTTGTTGGTCCAAGTTCTATTTTACTGGCATTAATGGCCTCTGGCTTTAACGGACAAAGTTTTACTTTCCATGGCTATTTACCAATTGATAAAGTAGAAAGAGGGAAGAAAATTAAAGAACTGGAACAATTAGCAGATAAAAATAAACAGACCCAAATTTTTATAGAGACGCCTTTCAGGAATAATCATTTATTTGAAGATGTATTAAAGAGTTGCCAACCGCAAACATTACTTAGTGTTGCCAGCAATATTACATCAGATGAAGAATACATTAAAACAATGCCAATTGCATTGTGGAGGAAAGAACGAATAGATTTACATAAAAAGCCTACAATCTTTTTGCTGTACCGTCAGGTTTAACGATACATATTTTTGCTTTCTATAAAAGCAAGAACATTGTCGGGGGTAAAATATTGAACATTTTTGCCCTCTTTAATCCCCTTGCGAATAAAAGTAGATGAAATATCCATCTGTGGAGTTTCAGTAATAACAATTGAAGGGTGATTTTCCCATTCACCAATATCTATACCAGGTCTGGGATATACATATATCTGATAGTTCTTTAAAAGAACCTCGTAATTTTTCCATTTTTTAAGGGAAACCAAATTATCTGCTCCCATTATTAATACAAATTCTTTCCCAGGATACTTTTCCTGTAAATAAGTCAACGTATCAATGGTATAAGAAGGTTGCGGAAGGGCAAATTCGATGTCGCTAACCCTGATTTTTTCTGAGTTTTCGGTCGCTAGCTTGGCCATCTCCAATCGGTCATACATATTAGTCAGACCGTTTTTATTCTTCAGTGGGTTATGAGGCGAAACCACTAACCAAACTTCCTTTAGCCCCGTAAAGCTTGCCATATAATTAGCAATTACCAGATGTCCGGTATGTATGGGGTTAAATGAACCAAAGAATAACCCTGTTTTCATGATTTAGCTATTGATAAAATCTCCAACAAGTTTTTCAGCTTCGGCACATGCGGTATCTAATTCGTAGTTTTTTAAGATAACATCAAATTTATCTGCATAGCCAAGCTCTTTTTCAGCCTTTATAAAACGTTCCTGTAGTTTTTCGGCGCTATCAGTACCCCGGCCGCTCAAACGTTCTTTTAGCACTTGTAAAGAAGGCGGTTGAACAAAGATAGCTAAGGCATCATCTTCATACTTGCGCTTTAGGCGCAATCCACCCTCTACATCAATGTCAAATATCACATGTTTGCCATCATTCCAGATGCGTTCAATTTCAGACCTTAAAGTGCCATAAAAAGTACCGTTATAAACTTCTTCAAATTCTACAAATTCCTGATGAGCAACTTTGTGCAGAAAATCTTCTTTAGAGATAAAATAATAATCCTTGTCATTTCTCTCATCTCCACGTAACTGGCGTGTTGTTGCAGAGATAGAAAAACTTAGTGAAGGAAATTTTTTAAGTAAGTGTTTTACAATTGTTGTTTTTCCGGCTCCCGATGGTGCAGAAAATATGATAAGTTTACCTTGTTTCATTTTTGTGTTGTCGTTTTTCAGCCAATGGCTTACAAAACATTTAATAGTTGTTCCTTTATTTTTTCGAGCTCTTCCTTCATACCCACAACCAACTGCTGTATTTGCGCATCGTTAGCCTTTGCACCCATGGTATTGATCTCTCTACCTATTTCCTGAGAAATAAAACCAAGTTTTTTCCCATTTGCATCTTTGCTTTTTAAGGTTTCAATAAAGTAATCACAATGACTTCTTAGGCGAATCTTTTCTTCGGTAATATCAAGTTTATCAATATAATAGATTAACTCTTGCTCTAAACGGTTCTGATCTACGTTTATCTTTCCCACATTATCTTCAAGAAACTGATTTAATCTGCTTCTGATCTGAGGAATTCTAAGCGGTTCCAAAACTTCAATTTCGGAAAAGAACTGAAGAATATTTTTAATCCTCAATTCAAGATCAGTCTTTAAAACAACACCCTCGGCAAGTCTGAATTGATTAAAACTTTCAAGGGCCTTAATAAACGTATTGTTTAAAATGTCCCAGTCATTTTCATTAACATCTTCGTCAGAATAACTGATTACCTCAGGGAAATTAAGAACCGCCTGTAAAAGGTTGTTAGAATTGGCCCCTAACTGGATATTGATTTCTTCAAGCTGTTTGTAATACTTGCTCAATAAGGCAGCATTAATAGTTGCACCTTTTAAGTTTTCTTCACTACGTTCTATGTTTATAGAAACGCTTACTTTTCCACGTTCAATTTCTTTGCTGCAGATATTACGCAGCAATAACTCCTTATCCGAGAAAGCCCTGGGTAGTTTTAAATTCAGTTCCAGGAACTTACTGTTTAAAGATTTTATCTCTACTGCAAACTTTACGTTTTCGTGGTCAGTAGAGGCCAGGCCATACCCTGTCATTGATTTTATCATGTGCAAAGATATAATTTATTGCCTTTTCAAACTCATTTAACTTTTTTTAACTTAGTTCATTGGCAAACAATGGTTAAGTTTACAAAAAATATTCGTTAGATGATAAGGCCTGGTTATTTAAATATTTTAGTATTCCTATTGTTCTTTATGACATCCATATCCTCTGTTTCAGCTCAGCAAGAGTTTGTTCTTAAGGGAGCAGTAATGGAAAAAGGAGCCTCTACACGTGTTGCAGCCGCACAAATTATAAATAAAAGAACAGGATTATCAGTTTTAAGCAGCGACTTTGGTTTGTTCCAGATCAGAGCCGTACAGGGCGATACGCTTTTAGTAATTAAAATTGAATATTCGGATGCCGAGGCTGTTGTGCCTGCGGGTAAAGACCTCATTGTTTATTTAGATAGGGGAAGAACGCTTAGAGAGGTTAACATTACGGGGCAAAGCAAAAAACAGGAATTGAACGATATAAAGAGGGATTTTAAAAATAAAGGCTCATTCTATCAGGGAAAGCCTCCACTTTTGTCATTTCTTTTTAAACCGCTTACTGCTGTTTATGAATTGTTAGGCCGGACGCCAAAAAATGCAAGAAGATTTGGACGTTATTATGAAACGGAGATGCAACAGTCTTTAATCGATGGATTCTTTAATGAAGTTATCATTCAGAACAATACCGATTTAAAAGGAGAAGCATTGGAAAAATACATGCTTGATTATAGACCAGAATACGAGAAAGCCAAAAACTGGACAGAATACGACGCGGTCAAATACATAAAAGAGTCTTATAAATCGTATACAGACACCTTAAAAAAATAAGCTAAAATTCTAAATAGAAAGGGCCTCGCAGGCTTTTTCTGCCGCAAGCTTTTCGGCATTCTTTTTATTGTAATCCCTGCCCGTACCGAAGCTTTCACCCTCAATAACTGCCTGTATTGTAAATAACTTTGTGCTTTCGCCTTCGCTATTTTGAACCATATCAAAAGATATATCTTTTCCATGACGCTGGCACCATTCAATCAATTTACTCTTGAAATTAGTTTCAGTGAGCTCCAGGGTGTGAATATCGATGTACGGTTTCACTATTCTTTTAAGTAGGAAGTCTTTGGTGAAATTATAGCCTTTATCAAGATACACGGCGCCTACAAGCGCTTCAAATGCATCTCCCAACATAGAATGATGTTTGGTTTGGATATTTACAGCTTTTTGATCAAAAACGATCAATTGATCAAAGCCCATTTTTCTGGCAAGCTGATTAAGGTTGGCACGATTCACAATTTTTGAACGCATTTCCGTTAAAAAGCCTTCTTCTTTATAAGGATAGCTTTTAAACAGTAATTCGGCAATTACAGAGCCTAAAATAGCATCGCCTAGAAATTCTAAACGTTCATTACTACTCCTACTACCGTTTTTTAGGATTTTTGCCACAGACCTATGCCTGAACGCCATTTTATACAAAACAGTATTTCCAGGCACAAAGCCTAAAATGTTGTTCAACTTTTTTATAAAGTCTTTATCGGATGATAGATAAAGCTTATACAGGTCAAATAATGGCATTAATTATTGCAAAATTAAAGGAGGCTAACAATAGCCTCCGCAAAGTGCTTTTTATTCTTCGTATTTTTTAAAAATCACAGAAGCATTGTGACCTCCGAAGCCAAAAGTATTACTTAAAGCGGCGCGGATAGGTCTCTTTTGTGCCACATTAAATGTGAAATTTAATTTCGGATCAAACGCAGGGTCATCAGTAAAGTGATTAATAGTAGGAGGTACTATGTCATTTTTTACTGCAAGGATAGATGCAATTGCTTCTATGGCACCTGCAGCACCTAATAAATGTCCTGTCATAGATTTTGTAGAGCTGATGTTTAATTTATAAGCATCTTCTCCAAATAAATCAACGATAGCTTTAGTCTCAGAAATGTCTCCCAAAGGAGTTGAGGTTCCATGAACATTAATGTAATCAATATCCGCAGTAGTTAAACCAGCATCTTTAAGCGCGTTTGTCATTACCATTTTTGCGCCTAGTCCTTGCGGATGTGGAGCTGTAATATGGTTAGCATCTGCACTCATTCCACCCCCAACTAATTCGGCATAGATCTTAGCACCTCTTTTCTTAGCATGTTCCAGTTCTTCCAAAATAATGGTTCCTGCACCTTCGCCGGCAACAAAGCCATCCCGGTCTTTATCAAACGGTCTTGAAGCTGTTTGAGGATCATCATTTCTGGTCGATAAGGCATGCATTGCATTAAAACCACCAATACCTGCTTCGTTAATGATTGCCTCAGATCCACCGCTAATCACGATATCGCACATATTCAAACGAATATAATTGTACGCATCGATCATTGCATTTGTAGATGAAGCACATGCAGAAACTGTAGCAAAATTAGGCCCCCTAAGTCCATATTTTATAGAAATATGGCCAGGAACAATGTCAATTATTACTTTCGGAATAAAGAACGGATTCATGCGCGGAGTACCATCGCCTAAAAAGAAGTTCTTCATTTCATCCTGAAATGTTTTAAAGCCGCCAATGCCTGAGCCCCAAATTACGCCAACACGGTTGGTGTCGATTTGTGAAAAATCGAAATTACCATCCTTTACAGCTTCATCTGTGGCTACTAAAGCATATTGAACAAATGGATCTAGCTTGCGCGCTTCCTTTTTGTCCAAAAAATCTTCTGGATTGAAGTTTTTAAGCTCACATGCAAATTTGGTTTTGAACTTTGAGGTGTCAAAACCTGTAATGGGGCCAGCGCCACTCACCCCATTTAACAGGCCATCCCAGAATTCCGGGATTGTACTGCCAATAGGAGTGAGCGCACCCAACCCTGTAACTACTACTCTTTTTACTTCCATTTATACGGATTATACGGAGACCGTATTTTACTTAACGTTTTTTTCTAAGTAAGCAATTGCTTGACCAACTGTACCAATGGTCTCAGCCTGATCATCAGGGATTGCTACATTGAATTCTTTTTCAAACTCCATAATAAGTTCTACTGTATCTAAAGAATCCGCACCTAAATCGTTAGTGAAAGAAGCCTCTGGTGTAACTTCGCTTTCATCCACACCTAATTTTTCAACGATAATAGCCTTAACTCTTGAAGCAATATCAGACATAATGTTATAATTTAATGGTTAAATAATTCAGTGCAAAGAAAAATAAATTCTTACACATTTCAAATGTTTTTATTTCTCTATCAATTTTAATGTTTTTATTTCGAACATTAAAGTAAAATTAGTTTTATAATTTCGTAATCCCGTAAATATACTGCGTTTTGAACAAAACTTATTTAAAACTATCATTAGACCTCGATTTTGTACTAATTGCCATTACTGCATCGCTAAAGGATTATATGCTTTGTCATAAAGTAAATACTAGTCTTAATTTTAATTTTGAAAAGGTTGAGGATCACGAGGTTTACTTTAATATTGATGAAGACCCATTACCGTTTTCAAAGTATTATTTTTACGTTGAACAAGGTGAAATTGAATATTATATCCTTAACAACCGAAATGCCGAAGGGTTTTTAATTCCTGAAATGAATAAAGTAGATTTTTTTATGATTATTCATCAGTACATTGATAAAGAAGATCTTAATTTTATAATCAACGGATTGAATAAACTACCTGATATTCAGGTAGCTGCGCAGATAGATCCGCGCAAATTGAAGTCGAGGGAAAATTTGATAATGTAAATTTTATATTGTAGGTGTATTAAATACACTATATTTGAACTTACATTATCAGACAAATAACATTAATAATCAGACGAGCATGGGTTTTTTATGTGAAAAATCATCGATTTGCGCGTCAATAATAAATTTAAGTAACTAAATGAAACCATTTCATTCCAGAACAAAAATTGTGGCCACCCTGGGCCCTGCTTCAGCTAAACCGGAAGTTTTATACAGTATGTTTAACGCCGGATTAGACGTTTGCCGTTTAAATTTTTCTCACGGTTCTCAGGCAGATCATCAGGAAGTATTGGATACCATTCGTAATATCAATGAAAAATACAATTATAATGTAGGTATCCTTGCCGATTTACAAGGGCCTAAAATTAGGATTGGTATGGTTAAGGATGGTGGTATCAACTTAGTTAATGGAAACCGTACCATCATTACTACGCAAGAATGCATAGGAAATGAAGAACGGATTTACATCACTTACGATACTTTTCCAAAAGATGTAAAAGCTGGCGAAATCATCCTTTTAGATGATGGTAAGCTGCAAATGCGTGTTATCGAAACTAACCTTAAAGACGAAGTTCTTTGCGAAATAGTTCACGGTGGTATTCTTACCTCAAGAAAAGGTGTGAATTTACCTAATACAAAAGTTTCTATTCCTTCTCTTACAGTTGAAGACAGAAAAAACCTTGAGTTTGTTCTCGAAAACGATGTAGAATGGATTGGACTTTCATTTGTTCGTAATGCTGAAGACATTATTGAATTAAAAGACATCATCAAGCAAAGAGGTAAAACTGCCCGTGTAATCGCTAAAATCGAAAAACCCGAGGCAATCGCTAATATCGATGAAATCATTGCTGTTTCTGATGGTATCATGGTTGCCCGTGGTGACCTGGGAGTTGAAATGCCAATGGAAGAAGTTCCTTTGTTACAAAAAATGATTGTACAAAAGTGCAGAGCTGCTTCGAAACCGGTAATTATTGCTACCCAAATGTTGGAAAGTATGATTACTACACCTAGGCCAACCCGTGCTGAGGTTAATGATGTTGCTAACTCTGTTCTTGATGGTGCTGATGCAGTAATGCTAAGTGGCGAGACCTCAGTAGGTGAGTTTCCGCTTATCGTTATTGAGACTATGCAGAAGATCATTCAGAATATCGAAACTAATAACTATCCATTCCACCCTGAAAAGTTCCTTAAACCAAAATCTGAGAGCTTTTTAAGCGATGCAGTTTGCGATACTGCTTGTTTCCTGTCTAAGCAAACAAACGCAGTTGGTATCGTTTCTATGACCGTGAGCGGATATACTGCATTTGAAATTTCAAGCCACAGACCTAAGGCATTAACTTATATCTTTACCAGTAACAGATCTCTATTAAATACTTTGAGCCTTTTATGGGGTGTTCAAGGTTTTTATTACGATAAATTTGAAAGTACTGATGAGACCATTCAAGATGTAAACAGCCTGCTTAAGGAATACAAAATGGTTAAAAAAGGAGACGTGATTATTAACACTGCTGCTATTCCAATGGAACAGAAAGGCAAAACAAATATGTTAAAAATCACTGTTATTGATTAATATTCAGTAACAGGAAAAAAAATACTACTTTTGCAATCCTGAAAAAAGGAGAGTTGTCCGAGTGGTTGAAGGAGCACGCCTGGAAAGTGTGTATACCTCAAAAGGGTATCGAGAGTTCGAATCTCTCACTCTCCGCAAGATGCAAATGAATTTTTAAACTCATAGGGTTGTTCGATGTCGAGCAGCCCTATTTGCTTTAATTTATACCTGGTTCGGCAAATGATATCTATAAAACAAACCCAGGCTATAAATAGTCCATATTTCAATAGCCACTCCTTTCTTGCCTGATAGGTTTGTTACTTGATACAGGATCAAAAAATATTCCGTTCAATACTGCATTATCGCCCCTAACCATATTGATCCTGAATTTCACGGATTTATTGTAAGCAAACTTCAGGTAGGTTCCACCGATGGAATTTTCAACTATTTTTACCGGGGCGATTAGGTTTGATGTTGCTGCGTCGAACATCTCCACCGAAATTTTTCTGCGCTTTTTATCCCAGTCGACAAAGTAGAGCGATACCTGATGGTTTTTTACGCCTTTGATGTCAATGGTACAGGTGAAAGTGTACCCGATCTGATCAGCGTCTGCACTGTAGAGACAGGAGGCAGTTCTGGGTGTTCCGTTTCCTGCATCTGGAGCTAACGCCTGCTGGTCATTGGTCTTAGGTTCCCATACTGTATTGAGCGGTTCGCCGTTACCCTTGACTTTGTAATAAGAAACAGCGGAAACATAGCTGGGAAGCGCTCTTTTATCGACTCCAGCTCCATTATAATTGCAAAGGACATAGCCGTCTTTTCCAAAGATCTTACCCCAATTTCCGCTCGTGGTTGTATCCATACCCATGAACTTTGCAGGATATTGTTCAATAGGTTCAGGATATTTTGGTGTGTTACCTAAATAGGTTGTGACAATTTTATATGTGCCATGGCGTACACCGGTAAAGTACAAAAAATGCGTATCCTCTCTCGCAGCGGAAACGCCCGATACTGAATGATATTTCCCATCCCAGGCCAATTTGCCATTGATCGTGATGCGACTAATTTTTTTTTCAGCTTTTGGAATGCCAATTCTTCCGATGCTGCCGGCAGGGGTGGATATGACAGATAGCCCAGTTAAAATATCAAAATTTGCGCTGATATCGCCGAGTGGGGTTGGAGTTCTTCCTGAGACATCTGTCAACGTTCGGCCAAGGTGGGGTAGTATGTCAAATGTAGTAAAGCCGGGAGCAGTCGGCTTTATGCCGAGCACTTCTTCGCTAAGCCATTTTGTAACTCCTGCACCCCATGGGTGGCAAAGGCTGGTAAAACCACACTGGTTGTTGGGCACCGGACCATTGGTACTGATTACTGAGTTCCATGATGGACGGTAGTCTTCAAAAAATGTGGTGCCCCCGTATCTTAACTGACCTCCCCAAAGATCACGTATGGAACTTAAAGCCTCGTCATATTTATTCATCCTCGCAAATGCCTGGATAACAAAATATTGATTGAACGGAGAATACGAAACCCGATTTACCCTGTCAGTAAAATTTCTATTATATATCGCTTTTTTTTCTTTATCGTTCAAAAGATTGGTTGTAATGGCATCTGCTCCGGCATGGAGACCAAAGGAATGATACCATTCATGAGTTTTCTTCAATTCAAGGATTTTTTCAGTTGCATATCCACGATATTTTTCCTGAAGATCTTTGCGTCCACACGTAGCCATGGCTTCGGAAAATTCATTCCATGCGCGTATGGAAAGCATTTTGTAGGCATTTTGTGGCTCGGGAAGATTGGGGTGCTCAAATCCTGATCCCAAACGTTCATCCCAGCCGAAAAACTCCAGATTTGGATCGGTTCCGTAAACCTTGTAGGCATCATCCAGTTTTGCACACACGTTGGCAATATAATTGTTCAATGTTTCGGTATCACCAGTATACCTATAATAATCTATCAGGCTCAGAACCCAGTAAAGCGCATAACTCCTGATGCCGTTACTCTGAGTAGAAGTATATTCAATATTCTTCTTGATAAAGTCGAAATTCCCGAAGGCAACCATAGAAGCTGCCTGAGCAGGATGCGCATCCCCTGTCCAGGAAAATCTATCGCCGCGATTCATTAAAATCGCGCCCAGATAATCCTTAAGTAGGTTTAGCTTTACCGTGTATGCACCCGTATACCATATGCGTGTAAGTGTTGTGTCACTACATGAGAAACGTCCCTTATAGTTAACCGGTTTGGTTTGACAAATAAGTCGTACTGAGGTAATTCTCCAGGTTTTTGAGAATGACCGGACATGTATCCAGCCAAATCTTACTCCTTCATATAATTCAGGATTCAATTCAAGCCGATAGGTATTTCCATACTTTTTTGGACGAGCAGTCTTTGTTGGGTAATTTGCTGGGTAATCAGGTGTTTCATTGTATTCACTAATGCTCATTTCTACACTCCCAATTTGGTCTGGGCTGTCAAATTCTAACCAACCGGCATTGTTCTGTCCGAAATCAAAACGAATATCGCCCTCGCCGTTTACTATGATGCTATGATTCAGTTTGAAATCGGACATATTAAAGTTCCTGGTATTAGAGACTGTCCAACTTTTTGGAGACAACTGATAAGTTTCCATACCGTCACTTGCCTTTGGATCACTCCAGGTATAGTCGATTATCGGATCCGGTGAAAAAAGGTTTGGAGTACCATTTTTTTCTGCTGTTATCGACGGGTAATCTTTGCCTTGTGCAATTGCCGAACAGTTGCTCCCTAAAAAGTTTATCAATAAAACGAATGCTATTATGGCTTTATCAGGATTATATTTCAGATAGTTTCTCCAAACAAGGTTAAATTGTTTACATATCATAAGTAAATCGATTCAATGTTTATAATTGGTTGAGCACAAAAATATAGGTCCATGACAAATCCTTACTGTTCAAAAGTTGTTATTATTTGCATTTTTTGATATTATTGTTTTTCGACATCTTCGCTTCGATAAGAATATCTGTTCCTCTAACTTGTTTGTTTCACCTGAACTTATATATATATCATGGGGCTGTTACCATTGGGGATATTATGAATGAACGTGCCCGCGAATTGTATTGGGAAGAATGGAGGAATGTTAAACTGATTCGGGTGTCGCTTTACCTGGCTCGCAGTGGCAAGCCTGATGAATGGGACAATACCTAAGTTTGGATAACTTTGACTGGCCGATTCCTTATGCAGAAATTACCGCTAATAATAAAGGGAGACTGAGTCAGAATTTTTGTTAATTGATTTATTTGATTTCCTTGCCAATGTCAGCGTTCCACGCATCAAAATACTTTTGAGCATCTGAATGAAACGGAATTAGCGCATGATGTTCGATAATACGTTTCCTTAAGCCCCACCAGGTTATGCGTTGAATCTTTAATATGTATATGATACCAACGGCATTATGTGCTGTACTTGGATCTGGTTCATACGACAATAGTATGTGTTTGGCCATAGAGCGTTAATTTATATTTGTTTAGTATGTCTAACGAATAGACTTATCCCAATTACAAAGGTATAAAAATCTGTAATTTGTCAACACGAGAAAATTTACTCTAATGTAATATTTTAACCTCAATTTAAATAGTGCTCCTACGGTCGCAAAACTAAACTTTTATACATAAATATAACAAAGCGGCTAATGAACAACCTATAATAGGCCCGATTACTGGTATCCATGCATAATTCCAGTTATTTCCACCTTTACCTGCAACCGGAAGCACGGCGTGCATAATTCGAGGGCCAAGGTCTCTCGCCGGATTAATGGCATATCCTGTTGTACCACCAAGAGATAATCCGATAACCCAAACCAGGAAGGTTACTGGCAAGGCACCAACGGAACCTAAACCAATTGGAGATTTATCTGCACCTAATGACGCATCTGTAAAGTGAAATATCACAAAAATCAGCACAAAAGTGCCTATTATTTCACTAATCAAATTTGAAATGGTATTTGGTATAGCTGGTGCTGTACAAAAAGTAGCCTGTTTTGCTCCTTTGTCTGCGGTTCCTCTGTAAAAATCTTTAAATAAAAGCCAGACCAGAAAGGATCCCAGCATCGCGCCTATAAATTGAGCCGCAATATAGGTCGGGGCATCTGCCCAGTTAAATTTTCCTGCAATAGCCAAACCAATTGTTACAGCTGGATTAAGGTGAGCTCCGCTGTATGGGCCGGCAATAACTACGCCTACAAATACGGCAAGTGCCCAGGCTGTGGTAATTACCATCCAGCCACCATTGTTTCCTTTAGTTCCGGTTAGAACCACATTGGCAACAACACCGTTGCCCAATAAAATCATAAACATAGTGCCGAGGATTTCGGCTGAAAATGCAGACATGCTGATAAGATTTAAATATGTTACTAGTTTGGTTAATTTTCAGCGTACGCTTTTGCTGCCTTTACAGCCCTATTCCATCCTTTAATACGCTCTTCTATATTTTTCGCTTCTCCGGCTTTAAAGCTCTTATCTATTTTCCACTGACCGCTAATGTCGTCCATGTTGTTCCAGTAGCCAACAGCCAAGCCAGCCAGATATGCCGCTCCCAAGGCGGTAACCTCTGTTACCTGGGGTCTGATTACTGTTGTTTCAAGCACGTCAGCCTGAAATTGCATAAGTATGTCGTTGGCAGTTGCACCCCCATCTACTCTTAGCTCTTTAATTCTAAGTCCTGAATCTGCTTCCATAGCCTTTAACACCTCCATTGTTTGGAAAGCGATACTTTCAATGGCTGCTCTGGCAAGGTGAGATGCATTCGTGCCTCTGGTAATTCCGGTAATGGTACCTCTGGCATCCTGATTCCAATGTGGAGCCCCAAGACCTGCGAAGGCAGGAACAAGGTATACACCACCTGTGTCTGCTTCCCTTAAAGCCAGTTCTTCTACATCGGCTGATGTGGCAATTAAGCCTAGCCCATCTCTTAGCCACTGTACAACTGCTCCCCCTATAAATATGCTTCCTTCTAATGCGTATTGTACTTTTCCGTTTATTTTCCAGGCAATGGTAGTTACGAGGTTGTTTTGCGATACTATAGGTTTATCTCCAATATTCATCAACATAAAGCATCCGGTTCCATAAGTGTTTTTAACCATACCTACTTCTGTGCACATTTGACCAAAAAGAGCAGCTTGTTGGTCGCCAGCTATCCCTGCAATAGGTATTTTGGCTGCAAGTACATTGCCTGTGGTTTCTCCATAGACTTCGCTTGATGATTTTACTTCGGGAAGGATGTTGCGTGGTATATTAAAAAGATCAAGCAATTCCTGATCCCAGTCAAGGGTGTGGATGTTATAAATCATTGTCCTTGATGCGTTGGTCACATCAGTAACATGCACCCTGCCATCAGTTAGTTTCCATATCAGCCATGAATCTATGGTTCCAAAGGCGATATCTCCGGCTTCAGCTTTTTCTCTTGCTCCGGGAACATTTTCCAGTATCCATCTGATTTTTGTGGCCGAGAAATAGGCATCTATAATAAGCCCTGTTTTTTCCTGTACGCTTTTGGCCAGGCCTTGCGCTTTTAACTCATCACAGTAGGCAGACGTGCGTCTGTCTTGCCATACAATAGCGTTGTGTAGTGGTTCTCCGGTTTTTCTATCCCATAATACCGTTGTTTCTCGCTGATTAGTGATGCCTATGGCAGCGATGTCGTTAGGCGTTATACTGGCTTTTATGATCGCTTCAGTTGCTACAGCAACCTGGCTAGACCAAATTTCTGTAGCATTATGCTCTACCCATCCTGGTTGAGGATATATTTGCTTAAACTCTCTCTGTGCAATTGAAATAATGCTTCCTTCTTTATCAAAAACAATTGCCCTCGAACTTGTAGTTCCCTGATCTAAGGATAGAATATACTTGCTCATACTTTATATTTGGAATAATGTGTAATAAAACGTAAGTATAAGAAATCATTATCGAAAGTAAAAGCAAGTCGTGTGAAATTATTTTGTTTTTCTGATCTATAGTTTTGAAGAGGTGTATGTTTAATTGTTTGTATCAAATTAGATACAATTTAATAGGAAGCCAACGAATTGGAAGATAATATTTAGAGGCAAAAATTGATGTTGTAACAAGTTTTAAATGGGTGGTAGACAGTGTTTAAAGAGGATATAGTGGCGTTGTTTTTAAAATTGGCACATTTCTTTCTGATGAACATGAAAAACTACACAAAATGAAAAAATTAATTGTTTTGGCCATTGGCCTATTCGTAGCCGGTGCAGCAAATGCACAGAGCCCAATCAGATTGGGTATTAAGGGAGGCTTAAACTTACCGAACATTATTAAAGGTGACGGTAATAATGATTTTAAAACAAAAGTTAATCCTGGTTTCAATGCCGGTATTACTTTGGATATTAATCTGATTAAAGGATTGGCATTTACTCCGGAGTTACTGTATTCTACAAAAGGGTATAAAGCAGAGACTCCTTTTGGTGAATTTACGCAAACAACTCATTTTATTGATATTCCTATTTTAGCAAGTATTAACGTTGGTGGTTCAGGATTGAATTTAGTGGTTGGTCCTCAGGTATCTTTCCTTACTTCAACTAAAAACAAATTTGAAAATGGATTTGGAACTGCTGAAGAAACAATTATTGAAGATAAATCGGATAGATTTAAGAAAAGTCTGGTTGGAGGTGTAATTGGATTCAGATATGATGTAACTGATAAGGTAGACATTCATGGCCGTTATGCATTGGATTTCCAAAAGAACAACGAGAATGGATCAAAAGAAACTCCTGAATACAAGAACCAGGTGTTCTCTGTAGGATTAGGATTGAAATTCTAATTGTTTCGGTTGGATAATTAGATACTCAATTTTTACGGAAGAGCCCGACTATTAATGGTCGGGCTCTTTTGTTTATGCTAATCCCATTAGAGTGTATCAAATCCGAGACACTCACAACGCACGGGTTCATTAGGTTCTGATGAGTGTTTGGTTTTGTTTGTAAACGGCAGTAAATGAGCTGTTTGTTTATTTGTTCGCCTCCCTTTAGATGATTGGTTTTGGGGTCTTTGGCATGGTTATTACAATACACTCTGTGAATTTTAAACAGAAAATTATGAAAAAATTATTCATTATAGGACTAGGATTAACAGTAAGCAGTTTAGCTTTTAAGGCAAATGCACAGACTTCACAGTCGGCTGCTAACGACAAAATGAGCTTCGGTATTAGAGCCGGTGCCAACTTGATGAATATGGGCAAAATCCAGTGGGGTGGCCAAGATTATTCAACAGACTCAAGGGTCGGATTTCAGGCAGGTATTTATGCTGATTTACCTATGGGCGGAGGGTTTGCCTTCTTGCCAGAAGCGATGTTTATACAAAAAGGTGCTAAATTAAGTGAAAACGGGGTGGATTTTGATACCAAGGTATCTTATATAGATGTTCCTGTATTAATAGGGTATAAGGCTACTCCGGAACTAACTGTATTTGCAGGCCCTCAGGTATCATTCCTTCTTTCACAAAAATCGACAGGTGCACTCAATAATGGTATTGAGGGAGAATCGACCGATACAGAGAATTTTAGTAAGTCGCTGGCCGGTGGTGCTGTTGGTTTGGGATATAGTATCACACCAAATATCAATGTTAACGCACGATATATGATGGACTTCCAAAAGGCTCTTAAGGATGATGTAAACCAGGATAAGATTAAGAATAAAGGATTTGCATTATCATTAGGTTACACTTTTTAAGTTGGCCGGTTTTTAAAGTGTAAGTAAAAGAAATTGAGGTCTTTGCAAAAATATCAAAAATTGCATGTAACTTTAAAAAGTTATGAAAGAGATATTTCTTTCTTCTTCATACTTCAAAAAGATAACCAACGAGAGCAGGAACGAAATTAATCCCTAATTGTGTGTGAGGATAATATTCCTATTTAACCTTAAAAAGCATCCTGAATAGGGTGCTTTTTTTATAACTTTGAAATTTAAACAATCCATTGCCGTAATGAACGTTAAACATCTGCTTATTGCTACCCTCCTTTTATCTATCTCAGTATCGTCAACAAAGGCTCAAAAAAAATCTTATTTACAAACTTTAACAGAGAAGAATCACTGGGTTGATTCTGTATTCAATAAATTGAATAGACGCGAGAAAATTGCCCAAATGTTCTTTGTGAGAGCACACACCAATTTGGGGAAGGCTTATGAAGACTCTATTGCCAACGTAATTAAAAAGGAAGATGTTGGTGGCTTGGTGTTTTTTCAGGGAGGACCTGGCCGACAAGCTATTTTAACAAATCAATATCAGTCATTATCAAGGGTACCCTTATTGATTACTTCTGATGGAGAGTGGGGTCTGGGGATGCGTTTAGATAGCACTATCTCTTATCCTTACCAAATGGCCTTAGGAGCAATTCAGGATAAAGAGCTGTTATATAAAATGGGCCTGGAAGTGGCTAAAGATTATAAACGCATTGGTATGCACATGAATCTTGCACCTGATGTTGATGTAAATAATAACCCTAAAAATCCGGTTATAAACTATCGTTCTTTCGGAGAAAATAAATACAACGTAGCTACAAAGGCTGGCGAATATATGAGGGGAATGCAGGATGGGGGTCTATTGGTTAGTATTAAACATTTTCCCGGACATGGAGATACCGATGTAGATTCTCATTACGACCTTCCTCAGCTTAAGTTTTCTAAAGCACGTTTGGATAGTTTGGAGATTTATCCATTTAGAGAATTAATTCGTCAGGGTGCTGCAGGTGTTATGATTGCACACATGAATATTCCGGCACTAGACAACACACCGAATATGCCTTCAACATTATCAAAACCCATTGTTACTGGTATTTTAAAACAGGAATTGGGTTTTAAGGGACTGATTATTTCTGACGCTATGGGCATGAAAGGGGTGGTTAAATATTTTAAGGACGGAGAAGCTGATGTAATGGGTGTAATTGCAGGTAACGATATTCTGGAGCTTTCAGAAAATAGCGATAGAGCAATAAAACTAGTTCGTAAAGCGGTTAGACAAGACCGGATTAGCATGGATAGAATTAACGAAAGTGTTAAAAAGATCCTTACGGCTAAATACTGGGCGGGCTTAAATGCCCGCGATTCTATTAATGAAAGAAATGTGGTTGCTGATGTAAACAGACCGGAAAGTAAAGTGCTTTTGCAAAAGCTGGCTGATGCTTCTATGACGCTGTTAAGGGGCAAGGCAAATATTAGTCAATTGTCTAAGGATAGAAGAACGGTAATCATCAGTTTAGGTACACCTGGAGTTACAGATTTTCAACGTGATCTAGGGGCTTACTATAAAAATTCTGTATTCTATACACTGGATAGGAACGCCAATGCTACAGCTATTGCAAAGGTTTTGAGATACATTAATGTTTTTGATCAGGTAATTATTGGCATTCATGATACTCGTATCAGGCCTGGAAACGGGATGATTTTAAGTAACGACTTGAAGATGTTTATTAAGGATATGTCGTTAAGTAATGCAATTTTTGCTTTGTTTGCCAATCCGTATAACCTATCGGCATTGCCTGGTCTTGAGAACAGCAAAGGGCTTATAGTAGCCTATCAAAAAGAGGATTTCATGCAAAAGGCGGCCGCATCTGTAATTAAGAATCAACTGATTCCTACAGGGAGACTGCCCGTTACTGTGAATGCTTTTTTTAAGTATGGAGACAAAGAGTAATTGTTAAATTACTTTGCTTTTTGTTGTTTGTAAGTTTCCGGATCAACTGCTTTTGGCGTCCAGTTTTTCAAGAAGTCGGTAACAGCTTTTACGCTATGTCCCGTTTTCTTTTTGCCATTTGCATCTTTCTCATCCGTTTCCAGGTAAGCAGAGTTTTGGGTATGCAATAATTTTCCGTTACCATCAAGTATTACAAAAACAGGAAATCCGAAACGTTGCGGGTAATTAAGGCTGGCAAGCACAGCCTCGTTTTTGTTTTCAGGACTGTAGTTTACCAAAACAACTTCGTAGTTGTCGTTAATGAATTGTTTTAATTCAGGCGTATTGTCAACCATTTTATGAAAAGCAATACACCAGCTGCACCAGTTACCACCAATTTGCAAAAACACATGTTTTCCTTCTTTTTTAGCTTTAGCTACAGCGCCATCAATATCTGCACGGGCATTGGCCTGTGGATTATAAATATGTACCGCTTCTTTTTTCTCTTGTGCAGAGCTTGCGCCTACAGTTGCTATGGCAATAAGTAGTATTAAGGCTATCCTTTTCATTGTTCAGTAATTTAATTGCAAAATTAATAGAATAGCTAACATCAATTGTAATACCAGTTTAATATTCTCTAGTTAAATAGTAGATTTTATTTGTAGCCATATTTTTCTAAATAAGTTATAGCTTTACGTAATGCCTCAACAACCTTTAAAATTGCTTAGAGCATCTGCCGGATCGGGTAAGACTTTTAGCCTAACCCTGCATTACCTTACACTTTTATTTAGCGGCCCGGGTAAATACAGGGAAATTCTTGCAGTTACCTTTACAAATAAGGCAACAGCCGAAATGAAGGAGCGGATATTGGGGGCCTTACAAGCGATAGCAAAAGGCGATCCCTCAGATTTTAAGCCGCTCTTAAAGGCTAGTTATCCTGAGCTTTCTGATGAGGATATTAAAGCAAAAGCACAGATAATTTACAGCAACATACTTCATGATTTTGGTAGGTTCTCTGTAAGCACAATTGATGGCTTTGTGCAAAAGGTAATTCGAAGCTTTGCTTTTGAACTAAATCTGGATAGTGGATATAAGCTGGAAATGAATCATGACAAAGTAAAGGAGGAGCTGGTTAAAGCACTGAACTTACAGATGGAAGCTGATCCTGAATTGCTGGAATGGGTAACGGCGCTTGCCATAGACAGGATAAGCGATGGTAAGGACTGGAATTATCAGCGTGCGTTAAAGGATCTGGCCAATGAGATTTTTAAAGAACGATACTATCCTTTTCAGGAAGCGATGTTGCTTATGGGAGAAGATAGATCGGCAGAATTTAATACTTTAAAACAAACTGTAACCTCTGGCATAAAAGCATTTAATAAAACCCTGTTTGACCAAGCTACGGACCTGAAATACATATTTGATCTTTCTGGTGTTTTGCCCGAAGAACTGGCACGTAAATCTCTTAATCCTTTGTTAAAGCTGGATAAGATATTGAATGAAGATTATAGTATTTTTCCTGCCCTGGCCAATATGGTTGATGATTTTGAGCAGTGGCCGCATACCTCATTAAAGGATACATCAGGAGTAAGGCAGTTGTATGATGACCTTAATCCAGGGTTAAAGAAAATGGTCGACTTTTATCAGGAAGGTGCCGAACAATACTCAACATGGCTGGCCATTCATAAAAACAGTTCTTACTTACGGTTGATGCAGGAAATGGCACAGCAATTAAAAAATTATAGGGCCGAAAATAAAGCACTCCTTATCAGTGATGCCCAACAGTTATTGGTTGGCATAACTGGAGCGGATGCGGAAAATCCTTCTTTTATCTGGGAAAAAACGGGAAATAGGTATAAGCATTTTTTATTCGATGAATTCCAGGATACCAGCACCATGCAGTGGCTTAATTTTTTGCCACTTATTAGAAATGCGCTATCAGAATTTGAAGGGAATACTACCGAGCACCTCATTGTAGGTGATGTAAAGCAGTCAATATATAGATGGCGTAGTGGCGACTGGCGCATTTTGCATAGTAATGTAAGACATGATGTGCAGGCGCATAATGTTGTAGAGGAAAACCTGGAGTTTAACAGGAGAAGTACAGCTAATGTGATTGCATTTAACAATTTTCTGTACAGCCATTTGCCATCTATTTTGCAAAGACAACTCAATGGAATCCTGGCAGAGACGCAGAGAGAAGATCTTTTAAGTTATTGGAATCAGGAGTATAACCAAATTATTGATAGCGCTTATGAAGGAAGCTTTCAAAACGTTACTCCTCAAACGCTAACGGGGGGTAAAATCGAGATGCAATTTCTGAACAAGGAAGATGATTCAGAGTCAGAGGATGAAAGTCCCGTTGCGGCTATTCATTCCGTTAACAAAATCATTGAACTGCTATCGGTTCATGGGTTTTTTATGAAAGATATTTGTGTGTTGGTAAAGACTAATAGAGAGGCAGAAATAATGATTTCAGCCTTATTGGATAGACAAGACGATTTATCGGCCGCTGCGGGCAAAACGTTTCAGGTTATTTCCGGAGATGCTTTAAAGATATCGTCTAACCTTGCCGTCCAGTTGCTGATCAATATATTTAGAATGTTGGTGGCAAGAGAGGATGAACAGGCTATTTATCGGGCTACATGCGCAAGGTTGTATAGCCAGATTAACAACCCGGAAGGGATGGATGAGAAAGTAGCGCTAACTGCTCAGGATTGGATGGATATTGCTAGTCAGCCTATTCAAAATCTTACCTCTTATTTTCCTGAGGACTTCTGCAACGGTTTTGAGAATTTCAGGCAGTTGCCTATGACCAGCTTAATGGAAAGAATGGTGCAGTTTTTTGGATTGGGGACGGGCCGGAATGAAAATCATATTCCTTTTATTATGGCGCTTAGAGATCAGATAGGTGTTTTTGCCGGAGGAGGTGATCAGGGTCTGGGTAGGTTCCTGGAATGGTGGGATGAAGAAGGCTTAAATAAAGCTTTGCCTAACGCTGATGATCAGGATGCGGTGCAAATCATGACCATTCATAAATCGAAAGGATTAGAGTTTAAGGCGGTAATTATTCCATTTTTAAACTGGAAATTAAATATCCCAAGTGGATTTATTAAGAAAATACTATGGGTGAATGCCGGACAGGCAGGGTTTGAAAACTTTAGTACTTTACCAGTGGATTATAGCAGTAAACTTGCGTCTACAGCGTTTGCACGTGAGTACTTTGAAGAAATGCTGCTAAACTATATGGATGCCCTAAATACATTATATGTAGCAACCACCAGGGCAAGAGAATATTTATATCTGGTATGCCCTAAAACAACAACTGTAGAGAAGAAAAAGGAAAGTACGGTTAAAAATGAGCTTCAGAATATATTACTGAACCTTTTTAAAAATGAAGAGGAATCAGGTTTTGTACTTGAAGAAAACCTGATGTCTTTTGGAGAATTACGGCCTGCAGTTAAAAAAGCATCTGAAATTAATGAAAGCGCCATAAAGGTTTCTAATTATTATGTGAATGAGCGCCTGACTTCTAAGTTTAATTACCAAAAGAATAATGATGATGGTTGGTTTAATGCCCGCCAACGAAAAGGAGTAGTGTTACATGGTATTCTGGAAACCATTACAGATTTAAAAGATCTTGATAAATTGATCTCGGTGAAAATGCAGGAAGGTCTGATCAGGCGCAGTGAGCGTGATGAAGTAAAGCAAGCAGTTATAGATGTGATCAATCAACAGGAAATAGCAGAGTGGTTTAAGAATTCTAAAAGCATAATTAGTGAAAGAGATATGATTTTGGAGGGGGGAGAAGTGAAACGTCCGGATAAGCTTTTTGTAATGGAGGATAAGGCTGTGTTGCTCGATTTTAAATTTGGTGCCCCTCATAATAAATACATAGACGATATCAATCATTACAGGGAAAACCTGTTGAAAATGGATGAGTTTAAACAAATAGACGCTTACATCTGGTATGCCGAAACAGGAAAATTATTAAAAGTATCGTAATGGAAAGTGTGAACGAAGGAAAGTTTTTGAACAGAGTTGCCGCCGATCTTTTAGAACGTTTTGGTAATGAACTACAGGATGTAGCCATTGTTTTTAACAATAAAAGACCTCAGCTATACTTAAAGAAATACCTTGCAGAAGTGAGCGGTAAGCCAATTTGGAGCCCACAGATGTATACTATTCAGGAATTTCTTTCACGAGGCACGGTACTTGTTCCTGCAGGTCAGCTTAAACAATTCTTTGTTTTATATACCTGTTATAATGAACTATTAAAAGGAGAGGGCAAAGAAGATGTTTCGCCGGATGAGTTTTATCCGCTGGCAGAAATTATTCTTGGCGATTTTAGTCAGGTAGATTATTATCTGGCCAATGCTAAAGAGATATTTGGGTTAATTGAAGATATAGCCGAACTGCAACTGCAATTCCCAAACTTTGATGAGGAGCAATTACAGTTTATGCGAACATTCTGGGGCTCTTTTTCTGCAAAAAAGCAGAACCAAATGCAAGAAAGGTTTATAGAGCTATGGCAAAGAATGCCCTTGCTTTATGTTAATTTTCACTCAAGATTAGCTAAGGAAAATCTGGTTACCAATGCCAGGATGTACCGTAACCTTGCAGAAGGTAAGAACTCAGATCCCGAATTTTTAAAAGCATTTAAACATACTGTATTTGTTGGTTTCAACGCTTTGTCAAAAGCGGAAGAGCGGTTTTTTAAGCAGTGGCAGGAAAAAGGATGGTGTTCTTTCTATTTTGATGTAGACGCGCATTATTTTTCAAATCCATTGCAGGAAGCCGGACATTTTATCAGAAGAAATATACATACTGTTGGACTGGTTAACCAGTTTAAAGTAGCGCTGGCAAGACTGAACGATGCGGCAAAGGAATTTGTTGTTGTGCAGGCACTGGGTAATGTTGCTCAGGGCAAGTTACTTTCGGAGCTTTTATCAGAAAATGGGGCTAAAAGTGCAGGTGGAAAAGCAATTATTCTTGCCGATGAAAAGTTGCTAATCCCGGCTTTGCAAACTATTGACGACGATAGTGTGAATGTTACTATGGGCTATCCTTTTGAGCAATCGGCCTTATATGGCTTATGTGATCTTTGGCTCAGTATCCAGGAAGCCCTGTTGTCTGATGCAGAGGTTAACTATAAGCATGTTTTATCTTTCCTTTTTAATCCGTTGATTCCTATTGACCCGGATCTACGCAATGAGTTGCATAATAAAGTTGTTGATGAGAAAAAGGCATCTTTTGATAGAGCAGAACTCTTGCGGATGGGCAAGATCGCAACCATCACCTTCAACACTTTTGTCGATTCCTTTACAACGATAAGGCATCTTGCAAGTGTATTATTATACGTTTCAGAAGAAAGCAAGCTGCAAAGAATGGACAGCTTATTGTGTACCGAAGCAGTAAAAGCACTTAATGCACTTACAGATAGTTTTGAAGAGCTAAAAGCAGAGGGAGTAAAGGATTTGAATCCGAGGTTTGTTTTTAAGCTTATCAGAAAAGCACTTCAAGGATTAACCGTGCCCTTTGAAGGAGAACCTTTGGCCGGTTTGCAGGTAATGGGACTTTTGGAAAGCAGGAACCTGGACTTTGATGAACTTATCGTTTTAGGTGTAAATGAAGGTATCCTTCCTAAAATCAATAATAACCCCTCATTTATTCCTGATAATATTAGACGTGCTTTTGGTTTGCCTATACTTGAACATCAGAATGCAATTTCGGCTTACCTGTTTTATAGGTTACTGCATGTTGCCAAAAAAATTACACTGGTTTATAATGGTGTTACAGACGAGAAAAGTACAGGAGAGGAAAGCCGATTTGTAAAACAGCTGGAGTTCGAAACCAATTGTACGTTTTCGCATAGGGTGCAGCAGAACCAATCAATTGAGAATCCCAGAAACCTGAAAATTGTTGTAGAAAAAAAGGGAGATGTATTAAAAGGACTGGAGAAATATTTCAAAAGAAATTCTACCCCCAAATACGACAAGAAAATATCTGCTACTGCGTTTACAGATTATAATACCTGCTCTCTAAGGTTTTTCTATAAAAATATTGCCGGGTTAAAGGAGCCTAAAGATTTACCGGATAGAATAGAAGCCAATTTAATTGGAAGTGCACTACATACGGTAATGGAAGTTTTTTATGAGCCTAGTGTAGGAGCTGAGATAACCGCCGATTTTATTAAGGAAAGGGAAAAGAAGCTGTCAGATATTTGTGAATTTGCCCTGGCTAAAGAACTTAAGCTTAATGCGGCCAAAGCGGGAACGCAAACTCCGGCTTTGCAACAAATTGTGTTACAGGTATTAGAGCAGTATGCGCTTAAAATTTTAAGAAATGATGAAAAGCTTACGCCTTTTAAAATAGAGGAACTTGAAAATAAAAGCGATTATGTGATGCTTTATCCAATTGATACAGAAGGAAAGAATCGTAATATCTGGCTGTACGGTATCATTGACCGCGTTGATGTAAAAGATGGAAAGATCAGGATCGTTGATTATAAAACAGGCAAAGATCAGCTTAAGTACAAAGATTTTCCTTCTCTTTTCGAGGATCAGGCAAAAGATCATAACAAAGCTCTTATACAAACATTATTCTACACGTATGTGTATGAGCAGGTTAAAGGTAGGCAATATGTAGAGCCTCATCTTTATACCGTTAGAGATTTTAAAGAGGGTACTTTATTTAAAGAAAAGCAAAAAGGGGGATTGGTATTGCAGGATCAGAGCCTTGAAGCGTTTAAATCTATGTTTGCTGATAAATTAAATGAAAAGCTGAATGAACTGTTTGATGAAAACATTCCGTTTCTGCAAACTGAGAATAAAGAAAACTGCTCGTATTGCCCTTATAAAGACATTTGTCAGAGATAGTTAAGGAATTAAACCATTATGGATATATTTCAAGTGTAAAACTTTCTTTTCAAAGGCGGGCAGTGGTGCGAATAAATTGCATATAAAAACAATTTTATCTAAGTTTGCCGCAATTAACATTTGAATATACAATGAGAGAGATTCAATTTAGAGAAGCTTTACGTGAGGCCTTAAGCGAAGAAATGCGCAAAAATGAGAACATTTTTTTGATGGGCGAAGAAGTTGCACAATATAATGGTGCATATAAAGTTAGTCAGGGAATGTTGGATGAATTTGGAGACAAACGCATTATAGACACGCCTATAGCTGAGTTGGGCTTTACCGGTATAGGTATTGGCGCAGCAATGAACGGATTGGTTCCAATCATAGAATTCATGACTTTTAACTTCTCTCTGGTTGCTATAGATCAGATCATTAATGGTGCAGCAAAAATGCTATCTATGAGTGGCGGACAGTTTTCTGTGCCTATTGTATTTCGCGGACCAACTGGAAATGCAGGTCAGTTAGGTGCTCAGCACTCTCAAAACTTTGAGAACTGGTATGCAAACTGTCCGGGTTTAAAAGTTGTAGTTCCATCTACTCCTTACGAAGCTAAAGGCTTGCTTAAACAATCTATTATTGATCCTGATCCGGTTATCTTCATGGAATCTGAGGTTATGTACGGCGATAAAGGCGAAGTTCCTGAAGGCGAATTTTATATTCCTCTAGGTAAGGCTAACGTTGTAAAAGAAGGTACTGATGTAACCATCGTAACTTTTGGCAAGATGCTTACCCGTGTTGTAAACCCAGCTGTAGAAGAATTAACTAAAGAAGGCGTTAGTGTTGAAGTAATTGATTTACGTACTGTACGTCCTATTGATTATGCAACTATCATTGAATCTGTTAAGAAAACCAATCGTTTGGTAATTGTTGAAGAGGCTTGGCCATTGGCTTCTATCTCTTCTGAAATTGCATTTAATATCCAAAAAAATGCTTTCGATTATCTTGATGCTCCGGTATTGCGTATCACTTGTGCAGATGTACCGTTGCCTTATGCACCAACTCTTATTGCGGCTAGCTTACCTAATGCAGAAAAGGTAGTTAAAGCTGTAAAAGAAGTTATGTACGTAGCAAAATAAGACTAATTATTTAAAAGAAATATAATCCCGCTGGTTAAACCCTCTGCGGGATTTTTTTTATTTTTGACCCCACTGTACTTTACAACATCAAATAGAGATCAAAATGAGTAATCACTCTACAATAATCGCTGCTGAACTCGCAGTGGCGGAAAAGCAGGTTATCGCTACTATTGAATTATTGGATGAAGGAGCAACTGTTCCCTTTATTTCCCGTTACCGCAAGGAGATGACAGGGAGTTTGGATGAGGTACAGGTTGCCGCCATCCGCGACAGGTTTCAGCAGCTTCGTGAGCTCGATAAGCGTAGAGAAGCAATTTTAAAAGCACTTGCTGCACTTGAAAAACTTACACCAGAGCTTGAAGCAAAAATAAACGCGGCAACAAATATTGCCACCATTGAAGATATCTACCTTCCGTATAAACCAAAGCGTAAAACCAGAGCATCAGAAGCCCGTAAAAAAGGTTTGGAGCCTCTTGCTATTGCCATACTTGAGCAAAGCAAACAAGATCCGGAACTTGAAGCCGGTAAGTTTCTTAATGATGAGCTTGGCGTATCATCAACAGATGAAGCGCTTGCCGGGGCTAGAGATATCATTGCAGAAATTATAAATGAGAACATTGATGCAAGAACATCAATGAGAAAATATTTTCAAAACAATGCGATTTTTAAATCGACCCTGGTAAAGGGAAAAGAAGAAGAGGGGATTAAATACAAAGACTATTTTGACTGGAACGAGCCACTTAAAACAGCCCCTTCTCATAGAATCCTTGCAATGCGCAGAGGAGAAAATGAGGATATTCTAAAGCTTGAAACCATGCCTGAGGAAGAGGGAGCAATTCAAATTCTGGAGAAGCAGTTTGTGAAAAGCAACAATGGCAGTTCAGCACAGGTTAAATTAGCCATACAAGATAGCTATAAGCGTTTGCTGGGCCCAGCAATGGAAACAGAGGTTCGCGGTATTTCAAAAGAAAAGGCCGATGAAGAAGCGATCCGTGTATTTGCAGAGAATGCAAGGCAATTGCTGCTGGCTGCTCCAATGGGACAAAAGAATGTTTTGGCAATAGATCCTGGATTCCGTACCGGATGCAAGGTTGTTTGTTTGGATATGCAAGGTAAATTACTTGAAAATACTGCTATCTATCCGCATAACGGTCAAAGAGGTGTTCTTGAAGCTGCCGAAACCATCAAAAAATTATGTGCTAAGCACAATGTTGAGGCTATCGCTATTGGAAATGGAACTGCAGGCAGAGAGACCGAGGTGTTTATCCGTGGGTTGGCTATAGCCGACGTAATTGTGGTGATGGTTAATGAAAATGGTGCATCTATCTATTCAGCCTCTGAGGTTGCCAGAGAAGAATTTCCAACTCAGGACATCACCGTTCGTGGGGCAGTCTCAATTGGACGTCGTTTAATGGATCCGTTGGCAGAGCTTGTTAAAATAGATCCTAAGTCTATAGGTGTAGGGCAGTACCAGCATGACGTAGATCAGAATAAGCTGCAGGCTTCTTTAGATGACACTGTAATGAGTTGTGTGAACGCTGTAGGCGTAGAGTTAAACACGGCATCCAAACAGGTTCTGGCGTACGTATCAGGGCTTGGTCCGCAGCTTGCACAAAACATAGTAAGTTATCGTAATGAGCATGGTGCTTTTAAAAATAGAGAAAGCCTTAAAAAGGTACCTCGTTTAGGAGACAAGGCTTTTGAGCAGGCCGCTGGATTTTTGAGAATTAGAAATGCTGAGCATGTGCTTGATACTAGCGCTGTTCACCCAGAGCGCTATGCCCTGGTTAATAAAATGGCAAGAGACCTGAACTGCAGCGTAGCTCAGTTAATGAAGGATGCTGAATTAAGAAAACAGATCAAACTTCAGCAATATGTAAGTGAAGAAATTGGTTTGCCAACCTTAAATGATATTATGAGTGAGCTTGCAAAACCAGGAAGAGATCCTCGTGAGCAGTTCGAAATATTTAGCTTTACTGATGGCATAAATGCAATAGCTGATTTAAAGATCGGTATGAAATTGCCTGGCATTGTTACCAATATTACCAATTTCGGAGCCTTTGTAGATATAGGAGTTCATCAGGATGGATTAGTGCATACGAGTCAGCTTTCCAATAAATTTGTAACCAATGCCAATGATGTTGTTAAAGTTCATCAAAAAGTAGAAGTTACGGTAGTTGAAGTGGATGTGGCAAGAAAGCGTATTTCGCTTTCTATGAAAACAGCCACCGCTGCTCCAAAGCCTCAGGTTAAAAAGGCAGATCAAAAACCAAATAGCTTTAAAAAACCGGTAAGTGCAGGTAAACCGGATCAACATAGAAAGCCGTCAAAACCTCAAACTAATGGTGTTGGAGGGAAGAAAGATAAACCGCTACCAGATGGGGATTTACAATTGAAGCTTGAAGCATTGAAAAACATGTTTAAATAGTAAAAAGAGCATTGCAGTCCGTCATCTCTCCTATCGTGGAGATGACGGACGATTTAAAAAAACGTCATTGGTAATCTCATTTTGTTAACTACAGCTCAATCTGTCTTTTGATACTTTCTTCAAGAGAGATTAATGTTTCTGTACGTTGTATGCCAGATACAGCCTGGATTTCTTCGTTTAATACATGTCTAAGGTGGCTCGTATCGCGACAAATGATCTTGGCAAACATACTATAGGCACCGGTAGTGTAATGGAGTTCTACAACTTCTTTAATTTTGCTTAGTTGCTCTACAGCATCTTTATATTGAATTCCCTTTTCAAGATAGATACCAAGGAAGGCACAGATGTCGTAACCAGCCTTTTGCGGATCAATAATGAGATGTGACCCTTTGATGATACCCATTTCCTGAAGTTTTTTCATGCGGACATGTATTGTTCCACCAGAAACAATCAGATCTTTAGCAATTTCAGTGTAAGGCTTAGTTGCATCATGCATCAGCTGCTTCAAGATATCAATATCCAGGTTATCAATTTCTAAATTTTGGGTTTCTTTTTTAAGCATCGTTTTGATATTTGGTAACAATATTCTAAGTTAATTAGAAATATCGTAAAAATAAAATAAAATGTTTAAAATATTTGCAACGTATATAGGTTGTTGTTACATTTGTATCAAGCAAGTAACAAAAAATAGTTCTTTAAAACTTGTTTATACTCTGTAGGGTGGTGAAATTGGCAGACGCACCTCCTTGTCTCGGTGGTGGAGAATTTGGAAAACCCGTAAGGGCTAACCACTCCTTGAAGGTTCGACTCCTTCCCCTACAGCTATTAAGTAGTTAAATCAACCTAAACCTACTACTTAAGAATTAGTACTTTATATAATGTTGGGTGGTGAAATTGGCAGACACGCCTTCTTGTCTCGGTGGTGGGGATAAATGGATAAACGCAGTTTATGGGTTGACCACAAATTAATTTTTGAACTGTAGCTAACTACCCCTTGAAGGTTCGACTCCTTCCCCAACAGCCAGTTTTTTTATGAATAATAAGTTAGTTAAAAAACGAGTGACCCCGGATAGGGCCACTCTTTTTTTTGTTATGACCTATTTAATGCAAAACAAGAAGGGTGTGTTTCAGATTGTGAAACACACCCTTCTTGTTTTTGAGATCGAAAGCTTAGAAACCGTAGCGGATACCGATCTGCCCCTGATAAGGATTGCCTGATGGATTGGCAATACCAGAATTGTTTACGTTATAAACAAACTGGTTGGTTGTGTTGTTGAACGAATTAACTGAATATAGTGCCTGGTTTCCCATTGATTCGTTCACACCCCATTTCTTATTCAAGAGATTGGCTACGTTGAAAAGATCTCCTGAAATTTCAATGCTGTGGGTTTTATAAACTTTAAATTTCTTGCTGATTCTAAGATCAAAAATGCCATAGAACCCGTTGATACCGCCGTTCCGCTCAGCGATCTGACCGCTGTACCTGTTGATGTAGTCTTTAAGGCTCTGACTTGCATTAGGATTATCCATGATGGCCTTTAAACCAGTTTGAATGTTGGCTGGTACAGCAGTGTTGTTCCTGTCGAAAATAAAAGCAAGATCATTTGTTCCCGAAACAAAGTCGCCATTAGTATTACCGCCCGACAATAGAGAATAGCGTGTGCCACCGATACCTGAATAACGAATACCTACACTTACCCCATAGAAGGTAGGTAGTGTGCCATAGAATACAATTTTATGTCTGAAGTGGTTGTCTGAATAACTCATCTTACTCAGGTCTCTTGGATTATCTTTTACAGGTAAGGCTAGTGTCGCGGTATTCGCTACGTTTCCATTATAAGAAGTATTGTCTTTGGTATCGTTTAATGTATAGCTAAAGGTGATTGTTCCGTCTTTAAAGTATTGATAAGTAGCATCCAGAACTGCTGCGAACTGGTTTACACGCCCCTTGCTGTTCATTTCCAATACCCTACCGATCTTCTGACTAATACGCCCCTGTTGCCAGTCTGGTGCAGCGTTGGTAATACTTGCTGCCGGAACGTACACACCTCGGCCGCCTTCATTTTCCAATCTAAAGAATGGATTTACTGCCATATTGCGATCTACGTATACGTAATTGTTGCGTCCTAATGTGGCAAAACCTGTTATAGTGACTTTAAATTTCTCATTAATAAAATGTGAGTAAGAAGCATTTGCTTTATAAACTACTGGCACGCGGGCATCACTTGCGTTAGTGTTGATCGTGAGAAGTTTGTTAACACCCGGGATGTCAAACAATTCCAGTCCGGGCGCATTCTGAGGGTTATTGCGGTAATCTATGAAATTTGGTATTGGCACATTCGGTGCTCTCACATCAACTGAGGCAATGCGCGTTCCGTCAAATACCCTGTTGTTGATCGTCATGTAATTATTGATGTCCGATCCAAAGATACCAGCACCAAGCCTGATGAAATCCCTGTGCTCCTCATTCACATCCCATGTGAACTGCAGTCTTGGCTGAATCTGGAAAGTCGACAGCGAGTTGTCTGTGCGTAAACCAAGCTCATCCAGAACCAACTGATTCAGAGGCGCAGCAGGGTAGAAACTGTAATCGGCACGAATACCTGCCGTCATCTCCAGGCCCGTTGCAAGCTTCGTTTGCATTTGTCCATAAAGAGCGGTATTGAAGATTCCCTGAGTTACACTTGGGTCGGCCACTAAAGGCACTTCCCTTGTGTATCTGTATGGTTTAAGGTCATTGAAATTCTGCAAGGCAGTTCTATTGTTTGCCGGATTGGCCAGATCTGCGGTATTTCTAAACCAAAACCTGCCGTTCAGCTCACTTCCGTAAACAGAATGTGCACGGGTATACATTAGGTCTGCGCCAAAAGTATATTTAATCTTGTCTGTGTTGTAATACAGGTTATTTACAATCTGTAATACATTATTAGTAAAACCTTCCTGTGCAAAACGGTGACCACCTATCTGAATATTTGTTGCTGCATTGGCTCCATTAATACTTGAAATTACGTTTTCTACAACGGCTCTTGGAATGTTTGCGGCAGGCAACTGATCACCTGGACTGCTTAATTGGTAGGTGTACAAATGCTGTACCTTTAGCTCATTGGTTAGTTTGGAATTGATGGATGAACGTAAAGTAGCCAGTAAGCTGTTATCTACGTTTTTGTCATTTCCATAAGATTCGTACAAATTGATCGGGCTATTGTCTTCCAGGCCCTGCTTGTTGCGGTCATTGGTGTAGTTGTCTCTGATTGTCAACAGGTTTTTCTCATTGATTTGCCAGTCGATTCTTGCAAAACCTGCATCTGAACCGCGTAGCTTATCAAATTCTCCAGTCTGGCGTCCCTTTACCCCATATTTATCCTGGGCGATATCCACAAACTCTTTTAGTGTGGCAGGAGTAATCCTCAGTCGAGTAATATCGGCGTCGGTTTCCAGATTGGCAATCATCAAAGGCCTTGCATCACGCTGATGGTCCCATGCAGCAAAGAAATGCAGTTTATCTTTAATGATCGGACCGCCTAATGAAAATCCATATTGATAGGTAGAGAAATCAGATTGGCGTTTGTTGCCATTGATTGCATAAGGACTTGCCAGCCAGTCTGCCCGGCCATAAGTAAATGCTCCTCCACTAAAAGTATTCGTACCCGATTTGGTTACTGCACTAATGGTCCCACCGCCACTTCTGCCAAAGGTTACGTCATATTGGTTGGTAACTACCTGAAATTCCCGGACAGCTTCCATAGATAAAGAATAAGGTGCACCGCTTCGGCTGGTGGTAGAACCTGCTGAAGTTGGATTCTTAGCCGTCATACCATCAATAGTGTAATTAGTAGAAGAGCCCAGCTGGCCAGATATTGTGCCACCGCGGCTTAAAGGAGACAAGTCCATAAGATTGGTGAAATTCCTGCCGTTAACAGGAAGTTTCTCAATGTCTCTGGCCGTAATGGTGGTTGCAGCACCGAGGTTTTCAGTTTTGTTTTTAAGTCCTGATCCTACAATCTCTACTACTGCCAGGTTTTCTACTGCATCCTGCATGGTGATATTGATTTTCAGGGCATCACCCTGATTTAATGAGTAGCCGGTTATTTTTTGGTCGCCAAAACCTACATAAGTTGCAGTAATAGTGTAGGGTTTCCCAAGGGGAAGTTCTTTAAAGGTATACACACCATTGCTGTTGGTAGTGGTGGAGGTGTTAAATCCTGTAGATTCATTACGAACCCTGACAGATACGCCCGGAACAGGTTTTTTTTGAGTATCAGTAACGGTTCCTGATATTGAAGTTTGTGTTGTTTGTGCCAGGAGTTTATTTTGGGCAAAGCAACAGAATAGAAGCAGGAGAGCTGTACATAGTAAATTTTTCATCATCTGAGTTAGTAGGTTGATTTTTGATGACGAAATTAGGGTTGGAATATTAGCTCAGAAATAGATTTATATTAAGAAATTCTGCAACGATTTGGATATTAATGATGCTACGAAATAGATTACCAATCACAGGAGTTTAAAGCTTTCGTCATCTCGACGTAGGAGAGATCTCTTGATTATGCCAGAGTTCAAGAGATCTCTCCTACGTCGAGACGACACGAGCTACTTCTTCCCAGCATTGTATTTATCACTAAACTTTTTGTCCAGCTGCTTGTGGAGGTTATCCAGATTAATGTCTCTGCCCTGAATAAATGCCTGCTCAACTTTATTGGTTTTCATATCAAGGGCGTCACCAGCGGAGATAAAGAAAGTCGCATCTTTACCAATTTCCAAACTTCCAGCCGTTTTATCTATTCCTAGTACTTTTGCAGTGTTTAATGTAATGGTCTGTAAAGCTTTTTCTTTATCTAAACCCCAGGCAGCAATAGTGCCAGCCATAAAAGGAAGATTCCTTAGCTGCCAATAACTGTGCATACCCATCACTACATCGAGTCCTGCATTGGCCAATACCCCAGCATTCTTATAAGGCATATTTACATCACTATCATCAGAATCGGGTAAGTTATGGGGCTCATTTACTATAATTGCTATGTTGTTTTCTTTTAAGAAACTGGTAATTAAATAAGCTTCATCGCCACCTACAATAACAGACGTAATGCCGTATTTTTTGGCAAACTTAACCGCTGCAATGATGTCTTTCTCGCCTGCTGCGGTAATAAACAGTCGCTGACTGCCATCAAACAAATGTTTCATCGCTGCAAATCTTGTATTTGTTACTGCAGGTTTATCTGTTTCGGCATAGGCTTTTGCCTCAGCAAAAAACTGATCAAGGGCATTTAGAAGGTTGTGTGTACGTTCTTTAAGCACATCGGCAGAAACAACAGGTCTATTACCAGTGTTCCTGAATTTTGGCGTTACAGGCCAGTTCAAATGCATGGCATCATCTTTTTTGATAGCAGCATCTTCCCAGTTCCAGGCGTCGAGCTGTACTACTGATGAGCTGCCGGATATTGTGCCGCCCTGTGGAGTTATCTGAGCCATTAGTACACCGTTACTTCTTACAGTAGCAGGTACTTTAGAGTCTGTATTGTAAGCCACCAAAGCTCTGATGTGTGGGTTGAAATCCCCAATCTCGTTATAATCAAGCGTAGCTTTAACAGAACTGATTTCAATTAACCCAAGATTGGTGGTGGGAGCAATAAACCCGGGATAGATGTGTTTTTCGTTTGCGTGGATTACTGTTGAGCCAGTCATATCAATACGGGCAACTGTTGCATCTCCTACGCCTGTAATTTTTCCTTTATCAAAAATGAGGTAGCTATTTTCAATAACCTTTCCATTGCCTACATGAAGCTTCGCACCCATCACAATGGTCTTTTTATCCTGAGGTTTTGCCGGTGAAATGTTGGCTTGTGCAAAGCTGCTTAATCCCAAAGGCAACATCAATAGCGTTAAAATGTATTTATTCATGGTCATGAGTCCTTTCCATTTCATTAAGTTCAAGAGAATAATCTTCCAATGTTTCGCAATCATACAAGTGCTTTTGCTCTGCTTTAGGGCGTTGCGTTTTGCTGCCTTTGTCTTTGCTGTCCTTCATTTTTTGAATTAACCGCGCCCGTTCCGATTGTTGTTCTTTTCTGATCTGGGCATCACGATCTATATCCCAGTATGCAACACCATCTACAAAAGTCTTCTCGGCCTTGGCATAAATAGATAGCGGATTATCAGACCAAACTACCACATCAGCATCTTTACCTACCCTAAGGCTGCCTACCTTATTGTCAATGTGCAGCATTTTTGCAGGGTTTAGCGTTACAAATTTAAAGGCATCCTCTTCGGGTACACCACCATATAAAACAGCTTTCCCTGCTTCTTGATTTAATCTGCGGGCCATTTCAGCATCATCAGAGTTAAATGCAGTTGTGATGCCTACGTTATGCATGATTTTTCCATTGTAGGGAATCGCTTCGGCAACCTCCATTTTATAAGCCCACCAATCAGAAAATGTAGAAGCGTTGATACCGCGGGCTTTCATTTTGTCGGCTACTTTATAACCCTCAAGAATGTGGGTAAAAGTATTAATCTTAAAACCTAAGCTATCTGCAACATGCATGAGCATATTGATTTCAGACTGTACATAAGAGTGACAGGTAATGAAGCGTTTATTATCCAGAATCTCTACTATGGCATCTAACTCCAGATCCTTGCGAACAGTGTTGCCCTTTTTGGCAAGTTCTGATTTATATTCTTTTGCACGTGTAAATTCATCTACAAAGGTCTGTTCAACGCCCATTCTGGTAACCGGGAATCGTGCGCCGGTGCCAAAGTTGCTCTGTTTTACATTCTCGCCAAGCGCAAATTTTATAAAACCATCGGCCCCTGCAAACTTTAACTCTTCTGGTAACTTGCCCCATCTTAATTTAATCAATTGTGACTGACCACCGATAGGGTTTGCAGAGCCATGTAGAATCTGTGAAGTAGTAACTCCGCCAGCTAGCTGACGATAAATATTTACATCTTCAGAATTGATAATATCTGCCACACGTACTTCAGAAGATACAGATTGTGCACCTTCATTGATACCTCCGGTACCTGCAATATGGGAGTGTTCATCTATAATACCAGGTGTTACATGTTTACCCGTTGCGTCAATTACTTTGGCGTTTCCGGTATTTAGGTTTTTGCCTACAGCTTTGATTTTGCCGTTTTCTAAAAGGACATCGGCATTTTGTAAAATACCTTCTTTTTCATTTGTCCATACCGTAGCATTTTTCAATAAAACGCTTTCCTGTTTTAAAGGTGTTGTATTGCCAAAGGCGGTAAATGGAAAAATTAATGAACCTACAGCATCTTTATTCTTTGGTTCAGCGGTTTTAGCAATCACTTTGTTTGTCGTGTCTTTTAAAGCATCATCTTTTTTAAACAGAATAAAGCGTTTGCCTTGCACCCAATTCTCTTCTATTATATTTTCCTTTTTAAAGAGGCTGTCCGATGTAATAATAAAGTTGGCCAGTTTTCCCTTTTCAAGAGTACCTACTTTATCCGCTATTCCAATCATCCCGGCAGGGATCTCAGTAAGTGATAAGAGCGCTTGTTTTTGAGTTAGCCCATTATCAAGAGCGGTGCGTATGTTTGTCCATAAATCTTTTGGTGCTTCCAGGCCCTGAGTGGTAAGTGAAAATTTAATTCCTGCTTTTTCCAGCGCTGCCGGATTGGTAGGAGCCATTTCCCATGCTTTCATTTGCGCCAGCGTTATATTCCTGTTTTCAACAGTATCCTCAACATCATAGGCTTTAATGAAATTAATGGGGATAATAAGACTTGCCCCGGTTGCTTTAACAGCCTCGATTCTTTGGTATTCATCACCATTAGATTTTATGATGTACTGTTTGCCAAATTCCTGTGCAATTTTGCTGGCCCTTAGTACATTTTGCCATCCCTCTGCTTCAAAAATCTGAGGAATGTTTTGTTGTTTGTTAAACTCTTCCAAGGAGATGTTGTATTCTTCTTTTTGTTTGCCATACCATTGTGCATCGTAATAAGTCTGACGCAGTAAGGCTATTGCACCCATCAAAGAAGTTGGATAATCATTTTGCGAAGATCCTTTGCTGAAAGAGTAATTCGCTGCCGATTGTGGATTAAGTATGGTGCTGTTTTCTTTTTCATCACTTAGTGTTACTGCAAGAGATGTTCCGCGGGCAATACCGTCTCTGCTAATTGCGTTTACCGTTCCAAAGCCTGCTTTACGCAAATCATCAGCTTTCTTACTGTCCGCAGCAAAAAAGGTGTTTGCTTTTGTTTCGGGTCTTATTGCCTCATTCCAGCCATAAGCACCTTTTTTTGTAGAGGTAAATATAGATTGACGCGGACCGGAAACACGGTTGGCTTCAGGTAATCCATATGAGGTAAAGGCATCAATAAGAGAAGGGTATATGAATTTTCCCTTTAAATCGATCACTACATATCCTTTAGGGATTGAGGTGGCAGTTCCTACAGATTGAATGGTTTGCCCTTTAATTAGTAATGTGCCATTAGGGATAATTTGATTTGCACTAACTACAATATTAGCATTGGTGAAAGCGTAAGTGCCTTGTCTGATGTCGTATGAGCCGTTAACCGGATAAGTTTGCTGGGCAAACAGGAGCGTAACAGAGAAAACCAGAGCCAGGCTAAGCAGAATTTTCTTCATAAAATTTAGTTAAGTCCCTAAATCTATTACAAAAAAGCCGGAATTAAAATCTTGTTGCCTGTATGCAGGGCTAAAAACTATAAATTCTGGCTAGCTTTTGCATATTTGTTACAAAAGCTAGCCAGAATGCTCATTATTTTGTGATGATTTCTAGATTGCCGCCGTTCTTAAACAGGTCATGAGATACAAAGTAACCTTTGTTCTCTACTCCGTTAACTTTTATAACAGTAATTCCTCGTCCTTTACCTGGTTTTTTGATGGTTAATGTTTTGTTGGTGTTTGTTTTCCAAATTACTTCATCAAAGAGAGGGGCTGTTACAAGGTATTCCGGGTCTGTTGCCGAAAATGTGTACAAACCTAATGAGCTCAACACATACCATGCAGACATTTCTCCGGCATCATCCATTCCGGAAAGTGCCAGGCCTTCAGGGCCAATTCCATACAGCTCGTTCAGTATTTTGTCGATGATTTTCTGTGATTTTTCCGGCTTGCCTATAAAGTGATAGGCAAAAGGAGCTTCATGATCTGGCTGATTGCCATGACAGTACTGACCGATCATTGTTTCTACATTTCGGGCGATGTACTTAGGGTTCCAAGGTACTGTAAACAATGAATCAAGTTTTGATTCAAAACCCACTGGTCCGCCATACAATTCAATTAATCCCGGGATATCATGAGGAGCAAAGAAAGATACCTGCCAGGCATTAGCTTCTCTGTACATATACTCATAGTATGGATACTGAGGATTAAAATTCTTAATCCAATCGCCATTTGGCAATCTGCCCCTCATGAAACGTGTGGAGGGATCAAACATGTTTTTAAAGTTTTTTGATCTGGCCATTAAGATCCTGTAATTGGTTGTATCTCCAAGCTTCTTCGCCATTTGCGCAAGCGAATAATCATCGTACGAATATTCCAGGGTTTTTGATACCCCTGCATTGGCTTTAGTTTCTACATGCGGATTAGCAATGTCAGGATCCGAAATATATCCTTTTTGAATATACTCCTCCAAATGAGGCCGTGCACCTGGCGATACATTTGCGTTTCTTAAAAGCAGCTTATAAGTGCCTTCTACATCGAAATTGTCAATTCCTCTCAGGTATGCCCCAACAATGGATGAAGCGCCATGATCACCATGGAAAAACGTAGGGATAAATCCGGTTTTATCGCCAACATCCTTCATTGATTTGATTACATCGAGTGCAACCTTAGGAGAAATCAACCCTAAAAGCACATCTTTATTGCGATATGTGTCCCATAAGGATGGTTCTGTGTAGTAGTTAAAGTCTGCTTTTCCTGGTTTCTTTTTTGCATCTGTATATTCTCCATTTACATCGCTTCGTAATGCAGGCCATAGCAAAGATCTGTACAAAGAAGAGTAAAGCATTTGTTTTTGCTTTTCAGTTCCACCTTTTACCTGAATAGATGATAATATAGTTTCCCACGTTTGGGTCCCTTCGTTACGGATTTGATTAAACGATTTAGTTCCAATTTCTTTTTCAAGGTTTTCTTTAGCATTTTCAGTACTTACAAAAGACAAACCTATTTTAAGTTCAACAGGTTCTTTGCCACCATCTGCCAGGTGAACCATAGCAAAGCCTTTTCTTGAACCTTCTTCCTGTTTTTCCAGCTTTTCGATATTATTGTTCAGTTTGGCGTAGAAATAAATTACCTCACCAACGTTTTGAAACCCTTGCAAATCTGTATTTCCTATCTGTTCAATTTTCCAATTTCCTACTCTGTTGTTTGCTTTGCCAAGGTCAAACAGGATTTTGCGACCGGTTTTGTTTTTATATTCATATTTATGATAGCCGGATCTTAATGTAGAAGTAAGGCTTACATTAACATCGTAATCATCCAGGTATACCTGATAAAAGCCTGGTGCTGAACTTTCTTTTTTATGAGAAAAGTGGGAACCGAACTTGCCATCCTGATCTGGAGTTGTTGATTTTCCTGAAACAGGAAGGATAGGGATATTGCAAAGATTCCAGTGGCCTTTATTGGTATGGGTAAAGCCATAAATCATGTTGTCTTCATATTCATATCCGGCGCCCGATCCGTATTCTGTAATGGGGCTAAGTTGTACCATGGCATTAGGCATCGAACTGCCTGGAAAGGTAAGTCCTGCCCACGATCTCCATCCTTTAGGTAGGTTATAACCAAGGATCGCTGAATCGGTAAGTGGTGCAGTACCGATAAACGTATTTACATACTTGGTAAAACTTTTTGTTTTCTGGCCCTTACTTACATTAAAAGATGCAAGCAGAACGATCAGCATTAAGCTTAGGTTTTTAATTCTGAGTTTCATTTTAATTTAAACATTTGTGTTGTTTACCAAATATATAAATTTCGAAAAGATTACTCCCCGGTTTGTCATTGTACATGCCGCCGCGAATTTTATATTTGTATATGGATCAGGAAATATTTGGTAAAGTAGACCATTACATCAGTCAGATGTTGGCACCGGAAGACGAAGTTCTTCAGGAGACAATAAAATCTTTAGACACCGCAGAAATGCCTCAGATCAGCGTTACAGCAAACCAGGGTAAGTTTTTGCAGGTTATTGCACTTATGTGTAATGCAAAAAGAGTGCTTGAGCTGGGCACGCTTGCTGGCTATAGCACAATATGGCTGGCAAGATCACTTCCCGAAGATGGTAAGATTGTTACAATCGAATTTGATCCCCGTCATGCAAATGTTGCAAAGCAGAACATTAAAAATGCCGGACTCCTGGATAAAGTTGACATAAGAGTAGGTAAGGCGATGGACATTATGCTGGAAATAAAGGAAGCCAAAGAAGAACCTTTTGATCTTATATTTATTGATGCAGACAAGCCACCTTATACTGAGTATTTTGAAATGGCATTAAGCCTATCTCATCCGGGAACGGTTATCATTTGCGATAATGTGATCCGGGAAGGTAAAGTACTTGATGAGAATAGTACAGATGATAGGGTTATAGGTGTGCAGCGTTTCAATAAATTGTTAGCTTCCAATAAAAATGTCACTGCAACTATACTTCAAACAGTTGGCGTTAAAGAATACGATGGTATGGCTATTGCCGTAGTAAAATAAATAATTCACGATGATTCAGAACAAAAAAATCACTACACTTTTTACTGATATAGGTGGGGTATTACTCACTAACGGCTGGGACCGGAAGGCAAGGGCCGAAGCAGCGCAACTATTTAATCTGGATCTTATAGAGGTAGAAGAAAGACATCACCTCACCTTTGATACTTACGAGGTTGGAAAAATTACGCTTGATGAGTACTTGGATAGGCTTGTGTTTTATGAAGACCGGGATTATTCTAAGGACGATTTTAAAGAATTTATGGTCAGTAAATCTCTTCCATATCCTGATATGATTAAACTGATATGCGATCTAAAGAAGAAGTATAACTTAAAGGTGGCAGTGATCAGTAACGAAGGGAGAGAGCTTAATCAGTATCGGATCAGTACTTTCAAACTAAATGAATTTGTTGATTTTTTCATCTCTTCAAGTTTTGTCCATTTCAGAAAGCCGGATGCAGATATCTTTAAGGTTGCTATAGACATTTCTCAAAGTGATGTCGAAACAAGTATATATATAGATGACAGGATGCTTTTTGTGCAGATAGCGGAGGGGCTGGGGTTAACCGGAATCTGCCATACAGACTATGAAGACACCAAAATAAAACTGGAACAGCTCGGCTTAAGTGTCGATTGATTTCATATCTAAAAAATATTTACAGCCGTTGGTCGAAATTTTTAGGGAGTTTGTCGTGAGTTACACGATGCTGGTATAATACGCCGGATTTGGGTGAAACGAAAGGGGAGTAGTGACGTCTTATTAATAAAAACAATAAGAAAAATCCTAAAACATAAAGTCATGAAAACTCTAACAAAAGCACTATTCGGAACAGCATTAGCAGCAATCTTTTTAACCTCTTCGGCAATGACAACTTTAGCTGCCAATAACATTGAAATTACTTCAGTAAAAACAAGTTCAAAAGGAATCAACAGAATTTGGGTTGCAGGAAATGTGAAGATTGTATTAACCCAAAGTGATAAGGAAGGAGTTTTTGTTGATGAAAACTTCGATGCAAATAACACATCAGTTTTAAGAAGGGGAGAAACTTTGTTTATCAACTCTACAGAAAGTAATCAGGTTACGGTAAATGTTTCTGTAAAGGATCTGCAAAGAATAGAAGCTGCAGGTGGTTCAGTAGTTGTTACTAAAGGCAACTTTGATGTAAAATATCTTCAGTTGTTTTTAAGTCAAAGTGCAACAGCTAAAATTAACTCTAGGGTGGGTAGTTTATATACAGTGATCAGTGAGGATGCAGTGTTAAAGATGAGTGGTAGTTCAGATGAGCATACCTTGATCGCAAGTAATATGGAGAATGTTAAATTTGATAATTTTGCCAGTTTGAAAACAGAGAATTTAAGTGAAGGGGTGATTATGAGTGCTGATAAAACAGCGGCAATAAAGTAAAATAAAACGCTTAATCCATGAGAAAGCCCGGTATTACCGGGCTTTTTTTATGAACTTACTTCGGCTTGCTTTACGGCATTGGACTTTCGTCGGCCTTATTTATTTCACTTTTAGCAGGAGCAGCATCTTGTCCATCAGTTGGTTCCGAGCCTTTTAGGTAATTAGGCAGGTTTAATCCGGCCATATTAAACAGATCATTAAGCGGGGGAACAGTTTTCATCATTCCCGAAACAAAATTGGCGGTAGATGAATTGCCGTTTTCACTAGCACCGCTGCCTGAATCCCACACGGTGATCTTGTCGATCTTAATATTTTTCACTGCTTCAACTTGTGTTTTTACCAATTCCGGTAATTTCTCAATTAGCAATAACTGGAATGCTTTGGTTGGGTCGCCACCTGCAGCGGCTACTACTTCTTTATAACCTTCTGCCTGTTTCGTTAGTATTTCGAACAGACCCTTTGCCTCGGCTTCCATCTTTGCAAAGATGGCATCTGCTTCACCTTTCGCATTTTCCCTAATGGTTTCGGCATCTGCTTGTGCTTGTATAATTGCCCTTTGCTTGGCAATTTCAGCCGGAATAACTATGTTGGCAATCTGTGTAGCCCTTTCTCTTTCCGAACGGGCAGCCTCGGCTTTTTGTTCAGCCAGGTATGATGCTTCCAATGCCTGAGCCTGTTGAACCTTTTCTGCAGAAACCGCTATTTTTAACGATTCAGCTTCTTTCTCTCTACGAAGTGCGTCGGAATTAGCGATATCTATTTTTGCTTCATTTTCTCCTTTTACGGCAATGGCATTGGCTTCTGAAGTTTTGATACGCGTATCTCTCTCCGCTTCGGCCTTACCAATTCTTTCATCTTTAACCGCTGAGGCGATGCTGATTTCCCTGTCTTTTTGGGTAATGGCAATTTTAACATCACGCTCACGCTGGGTCTCGGCAATCTGAACATCTTTTTCCCTGTCGGCAATAGCTTTACCGGTTTCACCAATTTTGGTTTGTTCTGCAACACTAATCAAAGCCTCGTTAATGGCCTTTGCTGCGGCCTCTTTACCAAGCGCTTCGATATAGCCAGACTCGTCCTTAATATCTGTAACGTTAACGTTGATCAGTTTAAGCCCGATCTTTTTAAGCTCAGTATCTACATTTTTTGAGATGTTATCCAGAAACTTATCCCTGTCAGAGTTTATTTCTTCAATGGTCATGGTGGCAATAACCAGGCGGAGCTGTCCGAAAAGAATATCCTTGGCCAATTCCTGTATCTCCGGTGCAGCAAGGCCAAGCAAACGTTCAGCAGCATTGTTCATGCTGTCGCTTTCTGTAGAAATGGCAATTGTAAAGCGACATGGAACATCAACTCTGATGTTCTGACGGCTTAGCGCATTTACTAAGTTCGCTTCAATTGAAATCGGCTTAAGGTCAAGGTACGCGAAATCCTGAATAACCGGCCAGATAAAGGCGCCTCCGCCATGAATACACTTGGCCGAAGTTCCTCCGGTTTTTCCGTAAATAACCAAAATTTTGTCTGAAGGACATCTTTTGTAGCGGGCAATTAACGCCGATAGCATTACAAAAATAACGATAACGGCAACAACGATGATGGTAAGTGGTGATTGTAAGATGTTTTCCATTCTAAATTCTTTCTACTAAGACTATGTTTTGGGTTTCTATACTAATGATGGTTACAGTTGATGCGCTTTCTATTGATTCTCCATTGGTAATGGCATCAATTTCCCGAAAGGATCCGTTAATGCTGATCTGGATTTTACCGGTTCCTGTTTTATTTGCTGGGATGCGCAGATAAACAGTTGCATTTTTGTTTAAGGTAGATTCTATCTTAAAAGTATTGTTCTCTGCCAGCTTTTGAATTTGCTTCATTATTAAGAAAAACAAAAAGATAAAACCAGCTCCTACTAAAACGGACACGATGATCAGTAAAGGTTTATTCGTAATAATGGAGTAAAATGAGATACCGGCCCAACTCAATCCCAAAAGAAAGTTAATTAAATTTCTGAATGAGAATAGCTGAAAGGGTGCATCCGCATGATCAAGGTTTCCATCAAAATCGGCGTCTATTCCATCTGCAGAATCAACGCCAATAAATGTTAAAATAGTTTGAATTATAAATATCAAACTTACGGGTATAGCTATATACCAATATGCCCTTAGTAAGGGTTCGAGAGCGTTAAAGTAATCCATTGTTGTAAAAATATAATTTTTCTAAAACTTAAACAAACCAAAAATGGCATTAAAAAACACCAATTTTGGCTTGGAAATCTAAGCGGGAACTTTATGAAAATTAAGAATTGAGATTTATTAATTAATACATTTGCCTTCAGAAACAACCTTTAACCGAATAAAACTATAATCATGAGTAATTCTGATAACTCTTCTGAACTTAACGACGTAATATCTCACAATGTATATTTTGAAGGCAAAGTGCAAAGCCTTGGCCTGGAAACGCTAAAAGGCAAAGCTACAGTTGGCGTAATGAAAAAGGGAACCTATACGTTTTCTGCATCATCACCAGAAGAAATGGTAATCGTATCTGGCATTATGCATGTAAAACTTCCGGGCGACAGCTATAAAGAATATAAAAGCCAGGAAAATTTCCACGTGGCTGCTGGTACTTCTTTTGATATTATATGTGACGACGATGTAGCTTATATCTGCTATTACGGCTAATCTAATTCAATTCTTTTATCTAAAACCATATTATTTTTGCGTATTTGTGCAAATTTGCATTTATTTGCAGTACAAATATGCGTTATGGACATCATTGAAAAAACGATAAAAGCAAGACGAGCCACAAAAGCAGTATTCTTGGTATGTGGACTTGGCGTATCGAGTTGGGCACCGATGGTTCCTTATGCAAAGGAAAGGCTTCAGTTAAACGATGCAAGTTTAGGCTTACTACTTTTACTGTTAGGTACAGGCGCCATTAGTATGATGCCCGTAAGTGGTATTTTGTCTAATCGCTACGGGAGCCGGATAGTTATGCTGTGCTCTGCTTTAGTTATGGCGCTAACACTTCCATTGCTTTTAATTATGGACAATGTGATCTGGATGGGAGTGGTACTGTTCATATTTGGTTCGGCGGTAGGCACTGTCGATGTGGCAATGAACTCTCACGGAGTACATGTGCAAAATAGATTTGGTAAACCAATTATGTCGTCACTTCACGGACTTTTTAGTGTTGGCGGGCTTTTGGGCTCGCTGGGTTTGGGTTTCCTGATGAAACTTGGCCTGGAGCCAATAACTGCCGCCGTAAGTATCGCTGTTTTGCTGATCATTATTGTTTCATGGAAATACAGCTCATTATTCGATCAGCAGACCGAAAGGGCTGCTATTAAAGATTTCTCTTCACATGATCAGAATAGTAATTCCAGCTCGTTCTCGTGGCTAACCGGAGGTGTTCTTTTTTTAGGCGCAATGTGTTTTGCTGTTTTTCTGGCCGAAGGATCGATGTTAGACTGGAGTGCAGTTTTCTTAACAGAAAACAGAAAAATAGACGAAGAACTGGCTGGCGTTGGTTATGCAGCATTTTCAATTGCAATGGCCACTATGCGATTACTTGGAGATAAACTGGTTTCCCACCTTGACGGGCCAAAAGTTGTTATCGGTGGAAGCCTTATTGGTGCCGCAGGTATTTTTTTAGTAATACTCACGCCTTGGTTGGTTACTGCTCTGCTGGGTTTTATCTTATTGGGTTTAGGCGCAGCCAATATTGTCCCCGTGTTCATTAGTGAAGGTGGCCGGTTAAAAAATGTTTCTGCTTCAGTATCCATTCCCGCAATTACTACCATCGGCTATGCCGGACAATTGGCCGGACCAGCTATGCTTGGATTTATTGCTCATCATTATTCATTGCCCATAGCTTTAGGTTTTAGCGGCTTTTTGCTTATTCTGGTAGCTGTTTTCTATAAAATGAAACCTAAACATTAGTGTTATGTTAAGAGAAGAGCGTTTTGATCATATTATTAGTCTTTTAAAGCGTGACGGCAAAGTAGCTTACGATTTATTGTCAGCCGAACTAAATGTTTCTGAGGATACCATCAGAAGAGACATTGAAACACTTCATAGTAATGGATTATTAGCTAAGGTAAGAGGGGGCGCCATTTTACCTTCAAGAAACCCATTAAGTTTTCAGAATCGTACAGCGTATCTTACCGAAGGAAAAGATGTAATAGCCCTAAAGGCACAGCAATTTATCAAAAAGGGGCAAACCGTGTTTATGGATGGGGGAACCACTATATGTGCAATTGCCGCGCACTTGCCACTAGATTCCAACTTTAGAGTGGTTACTAATAACCAGGCGCTTATTCCAATTCTATCAAAATTTAAAGAAATTGAAATAATTGTGTTAGGCGGGGTTTATAACCGCAATACAGAAACCAATACCGGTGTTAAAACTTGCGAAGAGGTTAAGCATTATGTGGCAGACGTGTATTTTATGGGAACATGTGCTGTTCAGAGTAAATTTGGAATTACTGCAGCAATAAATGAAGATGGAGAAGTAAAACAGGCAATGCTAAATTCCTCCATAAAAAAGATTGCATTGAGTAATACAGAGAAATTGGATGGCGTGCATAGTTTTAAAGTATGCGACATGCAGGAAATAGATGTGCTAATTACTGATATCCCAAGTGACGATAGCAGATTAGACGCTTATCGCAATTTGGGAATAAAACTGGTTTAATCAAGAAGAAGGGTGGATGAACCCTAAACACCCACCCTGGTTCCTGCGCCTATCTCTCTCACTTTCCTAAAAGGTCCTCCCCGGACATATATAGTTATGCAAAAGCAAGGCCAGCCAATGAAAAGTCCTTTAAAGCATTAATAACCAGCCACCCCCAAAAGAGCCAGTGTATAATATGCATCAAAATGTAGAAAGAATATCCTCAATTGCGCCGGTGTGTATATCCTGCAAATAAATTTTGGTTAGAAATGCAATCTTCGGTCTTTGCTTGATAGTTTAAAATAGGTATATTCAGCTAACCAAATACTAAGAATTAATTTAAATATAACCTTTAAATAAAATTGAGGCTATTTAAGTTTTGTTACTTAGCGCACAAACAGACAAGCTCCAATGAAAGACCTTAAAAGCTTTGAATATATCTATATCCAGCATTGGGAAAAATTATATGCCTTCTGTTTTAAGATGACGGGTGACGAATATGTTTCACAAAACATAGTACAGGATATCTTTACCGACCTGTGGGACAGAAGAGATAAAGTCCAGATTTTATCTATAGAGCATTATTTATTTAGGGCCGCCAAAAATCAGGTACTAAAAGAGTATAGGAAAAAGCGCTTTGATACGGTAGTTATTGAGGAAAAATTTGAAAACTACCTGGTCGAGAACACGTCTTCGCTAGAACCAGAATTGCTCGATAAACTTTACTCCTTATTAGAACATCTTCCTGAGAAAAGGAAAGAAATTCTGATTATGAACAAATTAGAGGAAATGGATATAGCGCAAATTGCAGCTACGCTGAACCTCTCTAAACAAACGGTAAAAAACCAGCTTTCTTCTGCATTAAAGCAGCTAAGAGTCCATGCCGGAGAAACATCTTTGCTAATCTTTGCAATTGGAATTTACCTTGTCACTCATATCATGCTATAGTACACGCCCGTCATCTCGACGATAGGAGAGATGACGAAATAATCTCTCATTGATTAGAAAGTGAATTACAATTAACAATTATTTAACATACCCCGATAGTACTTTTTTGCCATCGCTGGTACTTATAGTTGATTTATAAGTATTATGACAAAAAAGAAGGTACACTATCTCAGGCATCTGATAGAGAAAAGCGAGAAAAATGAAATTTCTGAAGCAGAGAAAAATCTGTTGGAGGATTTTCTAAAAAAAGAATTTGACAATGCTGAATGGGATAGCACTAAAATGGGTTCTAAGGAAAATGTTTCTGCCGAGATATTTAAGAACATAAAGGCCCATGGCACGGTAAAAAAATCTTTCGCAATCTATTATAAATATGCAGCCGCCGCATGTATTGTCTTGATGTTGGGCATTGGAGTCTTTTTAAACGCTAAGGTTGATGTTAAAGATATTACCGTAACAACTGCCTCTGCTACCGATTCTGTAAAGCTTACTGATGGTACACTGGTTTACCTTGCTGCAAACTCAGTTTTTAAATACCCTGAACAATTTAATAGCAAAACCAGATCTGTTACCTTGCTAAAAGGCAATGCTTTTTTTAAAGTAACAAAAGATCCAAAACATCCTTTCATCATTACCTCTGCTAATATTAAAACAAGAGTATTGGGAACCTCATTCCATATCAGTCTTGATAAAGGCAGGTCAAGCGTTACTGTAATCACAGGGCATGTGCGCGTCTCTTCAGATAAGCAGATTACTTATTTGGAACCCAATGAAAGAGCGGTTTTCAGTACATCAGGACTTAAAAAACAAAGAGTAGGCGATATGTCGCTTTACGGCTGGTATAAGAAGGATATAGATTTAAACAATGTAACCCTCCATAAGGTATTTACCCTCCTCAATTTCAAGTATGGAGTAAACTTTAAACCTGAGGACAAAGAAATGCTAAATACAAGGATAACGCTATATATCAAAGGCGGTTTATCACTTCAAAATATCCTGGATCAAATCAATTATGTTACACACCTAAAATTCAAACCATATGGAGAGACAGTAACCGTAAGTCATTAAAAAAAAACCGCAGTTGCTGAGAACAACTACGGCTAACTATTAAGTATCAAATAAATTAATAACTTAAATATGCATTATAAATATACTTTTTTTAACCTGAAAAAGATATGTTTTCTGGCCGTCGGTTTCCTGCTTCTGCAACCAGCCCAGTCAAAAACATTGGTTAACAGTTACTTCAACGAAAATACCAAGGCATCCAACGAGACCTTGGTAAACATCTTTTTACAATTGAGCAAGCAAACCAACTATAAGTTTAGCTATAGCGAGGCGGTAATTGCAGATAAGAAGACATACCCGGTTACCTATTCCAAACCGCTTAAAGAGCTGCTTAAGGACCTGTCTGAAAAAGCCGATTTTAGCTATAGTATTGTTGAAAATCTGGTGTTGATCAGTAAGAATAAAAAAGATAAAACACCTGCTAAAGTGTTTTCAATTCAACAAACCATAAAGGGTAAAGTGTTGGATGAAAACGACCTGCCGCTTATAGGTGCAACAGTTAAAGAAACAGATTCTAAAAATGCTGTTAGTACAGGTACTAAAGGCGAATTTGAAATCAGATCTGCCAAAGGAAAAACCTTAGAAGTATCATTTATTGGATATAAAAGCAAACTGGTTGTAATTGATGCCGATGTGCTTACCATTAAACTGGAGCCTGATGCATCCAGTCTGGGCGAAGTTTTAGTTGTAGGTTATGGAAAACAAACAAAGAAAGATGTAACCGGTTCAGTTACCCAATTGGATGAAAAGAGCTTCAGACAAGGAGTTGTGGTATCGGCCGATAACTTATTGCAAGGTAAAGTTGCCGGTGTAAGGGTAGTGAACAGCAGCGGTGAGCCGGGTGGTGGTGTTGATGTAACCATCCGTGGTGTAGGCTCTATCAGAAGTGGAAGCACGCCGCTTTTTGTAGTAGATGGAGTACCTTTAACTAACGACGACGTAAGCCCGACCGGACAAAATGTAGGATTTGGATCATCCAAGGCAAAGAACCCGCTTAACTTTTTAAATACAAGTGATATTGAATCTATCTCTGTTTTAAAAGATGCTTCTGCAGCTGCAATTTATGGAGCCCGCGGTTCCAACGGGGTAGTTATTGTAACCACTAAAAAAGGGAAAAAGGGAGAGGCGACCTTTACCGCCGATTCTTACCTTGGCCTTTCTACCGTAGCACATAAGCTTGATCTGCTTTCGGCAGATGAATACCGTAATGCAATTACCGAGAAAGCTTTTGACCATGGTGGCAACACCGATTGGCAGGATGTGATTTATCGTCGCGCACAAACCAGAAACAATTCATTATCGTTTTCGAAACAAACAAATTCTGGTAACTACTATGTGTCTGCCGCACAGATGGACCAGGAAGGTATTGTTAAAAACAGTGACTTCAGACGTACTTCAGGCAGGATCAATGCCTCTGAATCTTTTCTTGACAACCAGCGTTTAAAAATAGGCGTAAACCTTACCGCAAGTGAAACAAAAGATGATGGCGTTCCGACCAGCGACGATGGAGGTTCCAATGGACAGCTGATCATCCAAACCTTAATGTCTAATCCAACACGTCCGGTATTTGATGAAAATGGTAAATACACCAATTTCAACATGAATGCGCATTACAACCCGGCTTATTTGCTTAGCGTTTATCGCGACAGAACACGCACGTTAAGAGTGCTTGGAAATATGGACGTTTCATTCAGAATAGTAAAAGGCCTTGAATACAAATTTAACCTGGGCTTAGATCGTTCTGTAGCAGAAAGGAATACCACTATATTCCCTAACCTAACAGACATTAATCCAACCGGGAAATACGTGCAGTACAATTTAAACTCCAAAAGCACGCTTATGGAGCACTACCTGAACTATAACCTGTTAGAAGGCAAACACAAACTGGAAGTACTTGGCGGGTTCTCCTATCAAAAGTTTGAGCGGGGCGGAAATAGCTTTAGCATTGATGGGATAGCTGATCAAAGCTCAGGTGTTTTACCAGAAAACAACCCTGGTTTTGCAGGTAAACAAACAGGAGTATTCGGATTTGCGCAGGAAAATGAATTGCAGTCTTTTTTCTCAAGGGTTAACTACTCGTATGCAAATAAATACCTGTTAACAGCTTCTGTACGTGCCGATGGTTCTACCCGTTTCGGAAAAAACAACAAATACGGTTACTTTCCTTCCTTTGCACTTGGCTGGAACATGTCGCAGGAAGATTTCCTGAAAGATGTTTCTTTCCTTGATAACCTAAAATTAAGAGCCAGTTGGGGTCAAACTGGTAACCAGGAGGTCGAAAACAAAATCACTAAAGCCAGTTACGCACTATCAACCGGCGACGGATACTATTTGTATAATGATTTAGCTCTGGTAAACGGCATCTCTGTTACCAGAACACCAAATCCTGATTTAAAGTGGGAAGTAGTAACTCAATACAACGTGGGATTGGATTTTGAACTATGGAAAGGCAAATTATACGGAACATTAGATTATTTCAAAAAAACCACAACTGATGCCATTCTTAATATTCCTTCACAGGTGCTAAGCCCTACCAATACCGTATGGGTAAATATTGATGGTAAAATAGTAAACAAAGGGTTTGAGTTTATGTTGGGCTCCAGGCTGATCGACAATGGTAATTTCAGCTGGTCAATTGATGTCAACGGTGCCACACTTCAAAATAAAATTGAAAACCTACCCGTTTCCGAAATCCTCTCAGGAACAATTTCAGGTCCCGGACAGTCAGGGGTAGCGGCCAATATTTATAAAAGTGGTTATGCTGCTGGCTCATTTTACCTATTGGAACATATCGGATATGATGATAAAGGAGCTAACATCTTTAAGGATGTTAATAACGATGGGGTAATCAATAACAATGACCGTGTGATCATTCAAGGTGCAATTCCCAAATTTACCTACGGTTTTAATAGCCAGATGAATTACAAAAGCTTCGACTTCTCCTTTTCAATCATAGGCCAGTCGGGTGGTTATTTGGTAAATAATACGGGGTTAAATGCATTAAACATTAATAACCTGGCTTCAGACAGAAACGTTTCTACCCGTTATTTTAAATCTGGTGCCAATCCTGCAAATCCCCCTCAGCTTTCTACACTTTACTTAGAGAAATCGGATTTCTTAAGACTTAATTCAGCACGTTTGGGCTATAATTTTAAGTTCAACAAGCTGACCTGGCTTAATGGTTTAGGCATTTATGTTACCGGACAAAATTTATTTACAATCACTAAATACAGTGGTTACGACCCATTAATTAACAGTCCAAAAGCGAGTGGTGGAAACCAATCATTGGGTATAGATTATTCTAGCTATCCAACTGCAAAAACGTTTCTTTTTGGTGCAACTATAAAATTATAAAAATGAAAACAAACAAACTATTTAGAGCAAGAAATATCATATTTCTACTTGGAGCCTTGTTTCTTACCAACTGTACAAAATTAAACGAGGTTGTGCTTGATGAAGTATTAGGTGAAGATGCTTCCAATCCTGCGGGTGCTTTAGCGGCAGCTTACGACAGGTTGGGCGACGGAACCTTTGTAGATCATGGGGCGGTATTTTCATTACAGGAATATACAACAGACGAGGCCCTGCTGCCTACACGTGGAAGCGACTGGGGCGATGGCGGTAAATGGCGTTCTATGCATGAGTTTACCTGGGCGGCCGATAATCCGATTGTAACAGATAACTGGAATATGCTTACCAATGGCATCACCAGATCATTAACAGCTATAAAAGCAAACAGCACGGGTACCGGCGCACAAAAGGATCTTTTCCTTGCCGAAGCTAAAGGCTTATTAGCCTACTATACCTATACTACCCTTGATCTGTTTGGGCAAGCGCCTTACCGTGATCCAGCTAATGAAAATGCCCCGTTAGAAATTAGACAGGCAGCATCAGCAATAGACGGACTTATTACCGAGGTAGAGGGTTTAATTCCAAGTCTTGCCACGTTGGGAGAGCAATCCACTCATAACGGAAGGTTTACTAAAGAGGCGGCTTATGGATTATTAGCTAATATGTACCTTAACCGTGCAGTGTATAAAGATCGCTATGCAGCTTCCTTTAATTTTAATGAGAAGTCGGTAAACAGCAATGATACTGATATGGATAAGGTGATCTATTACACCTCATTATTGATCAACCCTGGTAAATTCCGTTTGGAAACCAACTATTTCGACAACTTCGCAATCAAAAATTCAGGTGGTTCTGAACTTATTTTTGTGGTGGTGCAAAAAATAGATTACATCAGAAACGGTTCTAATTCCTTTGCATATGTTGGTGTAGAGCGTAACCAAAAACCATCTCCTGCAAACAGAGGAACTAATGCAGCCTGTATCAGTCCGGAGTTTTATGCTACCTGGAATGGAAACCACGACGATCCAAGGTTTACCAGAAAGTACCAGTATAGCGATGGAACCTGGTTTATGAACGATGCAGTGGGTAGTGTTCCCGCATCAGATATTGTTCCTAAAAGCAATAACCTGCCATGGTTTCATTTCAATCGCGGCATCATGGTTGGGCCTCAGTATGGGCCTAAACTTAATGCTTCGGGTGGTTTTGAAATGACTGACAACGGAAGGATTAAAGTTTCTGAGCTTTATATGGAAAAAAGTACCGGTACACGTATGGATTTTACTCCTGAACTTAATTTTACTAACCCTACACAAGCTGTGTTTGCTCAAAACCAGATCAACAGGGGAGCGCGCGTATTTAAGTTTGAGTTTGACCCTGAAGAAGGAAACGGAACCAGCAATGTTGATATCCCCTTGTTCCGTTTAGGCGTTATTTATACCATGAGGGCAGAAGCCTATTTCCGTAAAGGACAAACTGCCTTGGCATTAAACGACATCAACATTTTACGCACGTCAAGAAAAAGAGAATCGCTTTATGGAAATGCACCGGGTGTAGCGATAACATCGCTTGACGAGGCTGGTCTTTATAAAGAGATTGCTTTTGAAACGTATTGGGAAATGTTCAGAAGACCACAAATGATCCGCTTTGGAAAATATGAACTTCCTTTTAGTGCCAAGCCAACATCTCAGCCTACAAGAAGGATATTTCCAATACCTCAATCAACTTTAGATGTAACCAAGGCATTCCATCAGAATCAGGGATACTAAGGTTATTCAGTTTTTTTTAGGGTTGTTAGGGCGTAAAGTTGTCCCTGACAACCCTTTCTTGTATACTTTGGTTAAAGCTGGTTCGTCGCTTGTTTTACACTTGTTCGAGAAAATGCACATTTTTACGAACTAAGAATGAGTAGGGGAGGTCAGAAATACGAACTATTGTGTTTATGGGATAAAAGGCCCGCCAGGCTCTCCCCATCCCCATTTGGGCATGGGTTCATCCGGATTTAATGCCACTTCCATTTCTGAAGAATTCAAAACAGCAATCCTGGTTCCCCATTCAATATAGGCTACAAATGCCGAGCGAAACTCAGGATCAGCAGGTAAAGTAAGCTCGTCTGCAGTTTCTATAAGAAGCTGCACCCAACGTTTTCTATGGGTTTCTGTTAAATGTTTGCCAAGGTGTTTTTGAATCATTTTAAAGTGCGAACCTTCTTCGGAACTGTACATTTTAGGGCCACCAAAAACTTCGGCAATAAAATGTGCTACATGCAATTGATGATCGGCAGACATATGTTTAAAAATAGGTTCAAGAGTGTCATCAAGCAGAACTTTTTTATAAAAAGAACTCATAAGTTTCTCAAAAACAGGCATGCCTCCGGCCCATTCGTAAAGTGTTGGAATATTCTTTTCCATCTGTTTCTATTTTTTGATGATCAATATAAAGATAGATGAATCTAATTATATTCAAATGGCAGTTGGTCGCCAATTCTTTTGCCACCCCAAAAGCCCTGTATAAAAAAGCTTCTGTAATCTACATAGCTGCCTTTACTGTCTATTATAGCATTATCTAAAAACAGGCGCATAATAGAACCATCCTTCCCCATCATTTTTGTGATGGTACCATTTTGATCCTGGCTGTCAGCTTTCAAAGTATTCTCTTTATTAAAAACAATATATAGACGGGTTTTGAATTTCAACTGAATAAAATTGCTGTCAACAGTATTGATGTATTGCTCCATGTTTACCGGATTGGGAGCTAATTGTAATGGCTGATTGTTGTTCTTTACTTCAAGAGTAATAAAGCCCTCTTGCCTCAAATTGTTTTTATAGAGTGATCTTAAGTAATGCATGAGGGAACCCTGGTAAGCTTTTTTCCTGTTTTCAATCCAGGTGCTTTTTTCTTCTTCAGTACCTGCCAAATTTTCAAATACAGATTCCCCATCGTAACTTGTAACTCCCGTTCCCTTGTTGTAGCGAAAGTTTCTGAGCAGGTATTTTATGCGGTAGCCCAGGCTTTTGTTTTCAATAATCAGGAAGTCATCTGATGTGGCCTCCAGTATTGTCTTGATGGTCGAAAAATCAATAATTTCGAGGTTTAGTATCTTGCATTTTTTTGCATTAGCAGACTCACCCAGGAAATTCTTAAGAAATATTTTTATGTTTTCTTTGCGCTGAGAGTCATCACCAATTACTACTTCACGCAGAACAGTTGTTTTTTCTTTAATATGAATATTTAGTGAAGCAGACTGGTTCTGGATAATTACATTTTGTTTTGTGGAAGCATAACCAATCATGCTCACAATTACCTGATAGGTGCCGGGTTTTATATTGGCAAATTTAAACTCGCCCTTTGCATTGGTTGCTGTACCTTTTTCAGAGCCATCAATAAACACAGTAGCACCTTGTATAATTTCCTCTTTTGCGTTAAATACAGTGCCGCTTATTGTAAAAGATTCCTGAGCTTTTAATGAATCTGCGGTAAGTAAAATAATGAAGATTAAACGTATAATTTGTTTCATAATTAATTAGTTAATTAATAAGCGCCTACCAACTGCTGCCAGCCCCGCCGCCTCCTGATGAGCCTCCGCTGCTGCTTGAAGAACTGCTACTACTGCTGCTGGAAGAAGAAGACCAGCTGCTGCTGCTGCCCGAAGAGGAAGATCCGCTTGAGGTTGATACTTTTGGGATGATAAACTTTATCTTCTCTTCGTATTTGCAATATTCGCATAGATAATAGCTATAGCCGAAGCCCTCATTTTCTGTGGTTGAAGCTTTATGGATAGCCCTTCGTTTATATAAAAAGGTATGGAAATGACATTTTGAGCATTCCTGGGCTTTAGATTCAGGATTCTTATAATCGAGTATCAGTTCTGTTTTACAAGATCTGCATACCCATACATCGTAATCTATGGAGTCAATTTGCTCTTCTATAATATTTCCTTTTAACAGGTATTGATCATCTTTTTCTTCATTTAGTATAATCATCTTATTGCTGCATTTTTCGCATGTCATTGGGCTTGATCGCAAAGTATGCAGCAGTTCAGTGTACTTATTCCAGTAGGATGTTAAAAATGTTGTAGGGAATGCTTTTCTGATGTATTGGGATGGCAAATGTGTTGATTGCCATGTCAGATACTGTTCGTGCGGTGTTTTATCTTTTAGGGTGGCAGTTAGCTTCCTGCCTAAAAAGTAGAAATGTAAGTTCACGTACGCCCATAGAAAGAAATAGAGTATTAGAATTGTTCTGATGTTATGCCATTCAAATGGCAGGTATATGTTTAATAAAATAACCAGGGTAACCGGTACTATCCAAAGAAAATAGATCACAGGATTTTTTAGTCGCGGTATGCCTTTGTGTGCTGTTAACCGCTGACCAACCAACGAAGAAAATACAATATAAATGGCAAGGATTATGAGCAAAAGGAAATCAACAATGGGAGCGGCCCTTTGTTTTACCGGTGCTGTGAGGGCTTGTGGGGTGATATCATAAGGTTCTGAAATGCCAGGGTCAATAATAGCCGGTGGGGCCTCAACCTCTGCAACTGAAGTGGTGTCGGGTGCTTGGTATATTGCATTGTTTTCTGTGGTGATGTGTTCAATAACCGCATCTACGCCTTTTTTTACTGCATTGTCATAGTCGTTCTGCTTGGCATAGGGAATCATGTAGTCTTGCTGGATTTTGTAACATGTTACATCAGGCAATATTCCTTCTAATCCATAACCTGTTTCAAACTCTATCCGGTGTTGGTCTTCAACTATAAATATAAGCAAGCCATTATTGGTTTTCTTGTCACCGATTTTCCATGAGTTGAATAACATTGTTGCAATTTCCTTGGGTACATTATCTCCAATAGTCTTGACAAATACCACATCAATATGTGCTTTCCCCGACTGGTCTAATTCCCTGAGTTTTTCATTTAATGTAAAAACAGTCTCGTCTGCAAGTATTTTGTCTGGATTGCTGACATATGATTCGTTAAGTGTTTTAGGGTCTGGGATGTTAAGAATTAATTTCTCTTTCGATTGTTTACACCCAATAAATATGGAGAATAAAAGGATAAATGGCAGTAGCGTTGATGTTCTCATGAGCGTTTGTAGCGTTAAGTAAATATCTCTTTTTTTCTTTAAGTTTGAAATAGTAGTACTATGAATCATTTAAGGCCCTTACTGACTACGTACGCATACAATATTACAGGATCCTACGAGGCTTCACTCGATATCGTACAAGATGCTTTTCTAAAATTCTTGCAGATAGATTCCAATGTTATTAATGAAAAAGCTTATTTGGTGCGTACAGTAATTAATTTGGCTATTAATTACAAGAAGCAAAATGAGCGGTTGCAACATGAGTATCCGGGAATATGGTTGCCGGAACCTATTGATACCAATGACGCTGATTCTGCCCTGAGTAAAAAAGAGGTGCTTTCTTATTCCTTAATGGTGCTTCTGGAAAAATTAACGCCTCGCCAAAGGGCAGTGTTTATTCTAAAAGAAGCTTTTGATTATAGCCATGAAGAGCTTGCTGAGGTATTGGAAATAACCATTGATAACTCGCGACAAATTTTGAAGCGAGCAAAACAAAGCTTGCAACAGAGGGAGAAGCAGGGTAAAAATGATGTGGAAACAGAATTGCTCTTAAAATATGTAAATGCAATAAAGAGGGGTGATGTTCAGGAGCTGGAGTTGATGCTTAAGGCGGAGATCTCTGTGATTTCTGATGGCGGCGGAAAAGTACTGGCTGCTTTAAGGCCTGTTTTGGGTAGGGCTAATGTAATTAAGTTTTTAAAAGGATTGCAAACGAAATTCTTTGCCAAACGAACCTTTAAATATGGAAGGATTAATCATCAACCGGCAATGTTTCATTATGAAGATGGGGTGATGGTAAGTTGCCAGATATTTGTTTTTGAGCAAAATGAAATTGCTAATATCTTTTTTATCCGAAATCCAGATAAGTTGTCACGCTTTAGATATGCTGATTGTCTTTAAGAGAAAAAGAATATTTTATGTTACGAATTAGTCAGAACGAAATCCCGGAAGGGTTATTTAAAGCAATGCGACAGATAAAGGATTATCTCCGCAGTTCAGGAATTGATCCACTATTAATTGATTTATTGGATGTGAGAGTTTCGCAGATTAATGGCTGCGCATATTGTTTGGATATGCACTCGAAGGAAGCGGTACACAAAGGCGAAACATTACAGCGGCTGATCTCACTGCCGGTTTGGAGAGAAACAGACTATTATACCCCTAAAGAAAAGGCTGTATTGGCTTTTGCTGAAAGATTAACCAATCTTCAGGACGAAAAAGAATCAGATGATCTGCATGATGAGCTTAAAAAGCATTTTTCTAATGCTGATATTGCAAATCTTTCATTGGCGGTAGCCCAGATTAATTCATGGAACAGGCTGGTTAAGTCTTTTGGAACAATAGCTGGCACATATGAAGTGAAGTAATATTTTTTTTCATAGATTTATGCATTATGAACAAGTCTAACAGAAGAAAATTTATTGGAACCGCTGCAGCACTTGCCGTGGGGACAGCTGCAACCGCTATGCCGTTATCAAATATGAAAAAAAATTATCCGGTGGTACACCATGTGTTTTTCTGGTTGAAAAATCCAGATTCAAAAGAAGATCGTGATAAATTAGCCGCAGGCGTGAAAGCACTTTCGAAAATCCCGACTGTAAAAGAATTACATGTGGGTATTGTAGCCAGTACTGAAAAACGCGATGTTATTGATAGCAGCTGGGGGGTATCTGAACTGATGTTCTTTAGTGATCTTGAAGGTCAGGCAACCTATCAAACCCATCCAATACACCTGGAATTTATAAAAAACTACAGCCATTTATGGGAGAAAGTAGTTGTTTACGATGCAGTTGAGGCCTAAAATAGAATCGTTTTAAATATCATTTAGTAATTAGCTATTACATAAAGCATAAAGTAATTACTTAAGTTTGAAAGAAAAACCGTTATGAATTTTTATCACATCTTAAAGAGTGCACACTCAGGCTGGCGTTATCTCGTCTTAATTTTATTGGTATTGGCAATAGTAACTGCAATTGCAGGGTGGCTTGGAAAAAAACCATATACAGAAGGAAATAGGAAATTGAATGTGTTTACTTTAATATTTGTGCATATCCAAATTTTATTTGGTTTGATATTGTACTTTGTGAGCCCGCTGGTTGAAGCAGGAATAAGATATTGGAAAATGGAACATATTGCAATGATGATTTTTGCTGCCATTTTAGTTACTGTAGGCAATGCAAGGTCGAAAAGAGCAGATGATCCATCGGCCAAGCACCGCACTATTGCGCTATATTTTGGACTGGGCTTAATCGTGATCATTGCATCAATTATACAGATGACTATGGCTGATCCGAGCCGTAGTTTTTTTGGAGTTTCATAAATTTCACAATTTAATTTTGTTTAGTAAGATTTATTTATATTTTTGTTGCACATGATTAACAATATACATACTTGGCAGTGGCGTGGTAATTCTGAAAAGAGTTTCGTCGCAACCTTGTGTACCTTATAGTTTATCAACCTAAACCAAACCACATTGTAAAACCCGACGTAACCACACGCCGGGTTTTTTTATGATCTGGCAATTTGAATAAATGAATTGAAAAAAATGTTATTATGAATAATTATATCATTAACACAACTTATAAAAAGAGACTTGCAGATACCACTACTCCGGTAAGTATTTACCTGAGATTGAGGGATGTATTTCCAAATACAATTTTACTGGAAAGCTCCGACTATCATAGTCGTGAGAACTCTATGAGTTATGTGTGTGCTGAACCTGTTGCAGGTATTATACTGCAAGATGGTGTGCTTTCTTCTTACTTTCCTGATGGACAGAAAGAGGAAAAAACGGAGTTTGTGCTAACCGAAGAAATAGATGCTTTTAAAGCTGCTTTTACACCGGACGTAATTGATGGCAACAGACATATTTCCAGTGGTTTGTTTGGCTATTTTACATGGAACGCTGTACAACATTTTGAAGATATAACCTTCACTTCTGAAACTCCGAAAGGCGAAGAGATCCCAACAATGCAGTACCATATTTACAGGTATATTATCGCCATTGATCATTTCCGTAATGAGATCACCTTGTTTAAAAACAGGTTCAATGGAGATGATAATGAGGACCTGGAAAAGATGGAATACATTATTCAGAACAAGAACTATCCGGAGTATAGTTTTAAGACGAATGGCGAAGAAAGTTCTAACCTGACAAATGAGGACTTCATGAACATGGTTGATAAACTTAAGAAGCACATATTGCGTGGTGATGTTTTTCAAATTGTTCCTTCACGGGCATATAACCAGTCCTTTTTAGGGGATGAGTTTAATGTTTACAGATGCTTAAGATCAATTAATCCATCACCCTATCTGTTTTATTTTGATTACGGAAGCTTTAAGCTTTTCGGTTCATCGCCAGAAGCCCAGATTACCATAAAGAATAATGTAGCTAATATTTTTCCTATTGCAGGCACTTTTAAACGCACAGGAAATGATATAGAAGACGCAGAACAAGCAAAAAAACTGGAAGAGGATCCTAAAGAAAGTGCTGAGCATGTAATGCTGGTAGATTTGGCCAGGAATGACCTTAGCAGGCATTGCAGCGGTGTTCAGGTTAAATCTTTTAAAGAAGTTCAATACTATTCTCATCTGATCCACCTGGTTTCTAAAGTGAGTGGCAACCTGCAGGAAAATGTATCTGCATTTAAGGTTGTGGCCGATACTTATCCGGCAGGAACATTAAGCGGAGCCCCTAAATACAGGGCGATGCAGCTGATTGATGAGAATGAAGGTCTGGGAAGGAATTTTTATGCCGGGGCGCTTGGCTACATGGGCTTTAATGATGAGTTTAATCACTGCATCATGATCAGGACATTTATGAGTAAAAACAACCAGCTGCATTACAGAGCGGGTGCCGGTATTGTTGCCGACTCTATTCCTGAAAATGAACTGAACGAAGTAAATAATAAAATTGCTGCTTTGCGCAGGGCAATAGAAATGGCTACGCAAATTTAAGATGGAGAATAATAAGATCATGCAAAAGAAAGTTTTGGTTATAGATAATTACGATTCGTTTACTTATAACCTGGTGCATTTAGTAAATGAATTGGGCAGGGATGTTGAGGTGTGGAGGAATGATAAATTTGAACTTGCGGATGTTGAGCAGTACGATAAGATTTTGCTTTCGCCAGGACCAGGGATACCTGAAGAGGCGGGTTTGTTACTTGATGTAATCAAAACCTATGCGCCTACAAAGAGTATTTTTGGTGTTTGCCTTGGGCAGCAAGCTATTGCTGAAGCATTTGGAGGAAGTTTGTTAAATTTAGGCAGGCCTATGCATGGAATTGCTACACCAATTACGGTGTTGGATAAGAGTGAGCTTTTATTTAAGGATTGCCCGGATGTAATAAAAGTAGGTCGCTATCACTCATGGGTGGTAAGTAATAAAGGACTGCCTGATTGCTTTGTGGTTACGGCAACTGATGAAACGGACGAGATTATGGCCTTGAGCCATAAAACGTTTGATGTACGTGGTGTACAATTTCATCCGGAAAGCGTGCTTACTGAGCACGGAAAACAAATGATGCAGAACTGGTTAGAAAGTTAGATATGAATATTTTAGATAAAATTGTACTGAGAAAGAAGGAAGAAGTGGCTTTGGCGAAGCAGCATGTTTCTGTTAAACAGTTGGAGGCTGCACAGCACTTTAATCGCAGTCCGTATTCTTTTAAGGAGTTTTTATTAGCAGATGACCGTACCGGTATTATTGCTGAGTTTAAACGCCAGTCTCCATCTAAGGGTGTTATTAATGACAAAGTTACAGTTGCTGATGTCACTACGGCTTATGCTTCGGCGGGGGCTTCGGCATTGTCGGTACTAACTGATACTGATTTCTTTGGAGGTCACCAACGAGATTTGCTGGAAGCGAGGGCTGCGAACAAAGTTCCTATTCTGAGAAAAGATTTTATGATTGATGAATATCAGATCCTCGAGGCAAAAGCCTGGGGTGCTGATATCATTTTATTAATTGCTGCTATCCTTACTCCCCAGGAAATTGCTACGCTAGCGGGCACAGCGAAGGGTTTAGGCCTTAATGTGCTGTTGGAAGTGCATAATCAGGAAGAGCTTGAAAGGAGCGTTTGTACGGATCTGGATGCCATTGGCGTGAACAACAGAAACCTTGCTGATTTTACAGTAAACATTCAGACTTCGTTTGATCTTGCAGATCAGATTCCTGCTGATTTTATGAAGATATCTGAAAGTGCCATCAGCGAAACTTCTACAATTAAATTGTTAAAACAAGCCGGGTTTAATGGCTTTTTGATTGGCGAAAACTTCATGAAAACTGAGGATCCGGGACTTGCAATCAGAGAGTTTGTCAGTGAATTGATCTCGGTATAACTTTTGTATCTTTGTACTTTACATGGGAAAACAGAAATATTACGACACGGCACTTAAGCCGGAACGGGCAGTACTTGTAGGAGTAATCAGGCCTGGTGAAAAGCCAGATGAAACCAGGGAATACCTGGATGAGCTTGCTTTTCTGGTAGATACGGCAGGTGGTGTGGTGGAACATGAATTTACACAGAAGATGCTTAAGCCTGACCGTGGAACTTTTGTAGGTACAGGGAAACTTGAAGAAATACAGGCTTACGTAAAGTCTGAAGAGATAGATATGGTTGTTTTTGATGATGAGCTTTCACCATCACAACTAAGAAATATTGAACGGGAATTACAGGTTAAAATATTAGATCGGAGTAACCTGATCCTTGATATTTTTGCCAGCAGGGCACAAACTGCACAGGCTAAAACTCAGGTTGAACTGGCACAATTACAATACTTATTACCCCGACTTACCCGCTTATGGACTCACTTAGAGCGCCAAAAGGGTGGTATTGGTATGAGAGGTCCGGGTGAAACTCAGATTGAGAGTGATAGAAGGATGATCCTTGAAAAGATTGCTCTTTTAAAAAGCAGGCTGAGCCAGATTGATAGACAAAATGAAACGCAAAGAAAGAACCGTGGACAACTGATAAGGGTTGCTCTTGTTGGCTATACGAATGTAGGGAAATCAACGATTATGAATATGCTTTCTAAATCGGAAGTGTTTGCCGAAAACAAACTATTTGCCACATTGGATACTACAGTAAGAAAGGTGGTTATTGAGAATTTGCCGTTTTTATTATCAGATACAGTAGGGTTTATCAGAAAGTTACCTCACCATTTGGTAGAATGTTTTAAATCGACATTGGATGAGGTACGTGAAGCAGATGTATTGATCCACGTTGTGGATGTATCGCATGCTAACTTTGAAGATCAGATCAATGTGGTGAATGAGACCTTAAAAGATCTTGGCGCGAGGGATAAAGAGACCATCATGGTATTTAATAAAATGGACGCTTACGTAAGCCCTGAGCCTGATCATGAAGATGAGGAAAGAGCCGTGCTTACGCTTGATGATTTTAAGCGTAGCTGGATGGCAAATCATAATGCCCCTTCTATATTTATATCTGCCCTGCACAAAGAGAATTTAGAGGAATTTAAACAATTATTATATGATAAAGTTGTTGCTTTGCATACCGAGCGCTATCCTTATGATAAGCTGTTATATTAATTAATGCCGTTAAAGAAGAAAGAGAAAAATTATGGAAAGTAAACGTCAACAGAAATTTGCCGGGGTGATACAAGAGGAATTAGCTGCTATCTTTCAGCGCGAAGGCTCTGCATATTTACCCAATACACTGGTTACTATTACTAAGGTTCGCGTTTCTCCGGATTTGGCGGTAGCAAAGGTTTATTTGAGCTTTTTAAACACAAACAATACCACCTTGTCTGTTGCTGAGGTGAATTCACATTCAAGTGAGATCAGGTATAAACTGGGCGCACGTATTCGTCACCAGGCTCGTGTAATCCCTACCCTTACCTTCTTCTTAGACGATACCAATGAGTATGTAGAGCATATGGATAAGTTATTCGATAAAATATCCAGAGACCGTAAGGAGACGGATGAACAAGCCGATTGATCTTGTAGCTGCCTTAAATAGAAGTGATATCATAATTGGTAAAGTAGTTGATTTTGATCCTGCTCAGGATTTGTTGTATCTGTTTGACCTTACAGCGGCAAACAAAGAACTCACAAACGATATTTTAGATGATACCGACGTTTTTACTAGCTGGGTTGAAGATAAACTTCGTTTAAATAATTGCAAGTACGGTATCGGTGGGTATAATGAACATAGGTCTATCTATGCACGCAGTGCTCATTTTGATACAGCCGAAGAACCCAGAAGGCTGCATTTAGGTGTAGATATATGGGGGACTGCAGGAACACCTGTTTACAATTTTCATGATGCAGTAGTACATAGCTTTAAATTCAACAATAACTTTGGTGACTATGGTGGAACCATTATTCTGAAATATGTTTTGGGAGATGTGGTAATTCATGCCTTGTATGGACATTTGAGTGTGGAATCTTTACAAGGGCTGGAAGAGGGAATGTTTATTCCTGCCGGTACGCGATTTGCTGCTTTTGGTACAAAAGAAGAAAACGGTTACTGGCCCCCGCATTTGCACTTTCAGCTGATATTGAATATGCAGGCTTTAAAAGGTGATTATCCAGGTGTATGCCAATACACGAAAAGAGATATTTATCTAAAGAATTGCCCCGATCCTGAAGTAATTTTAAAGTACACATTTTAATCGGCTTTGGTTTAAAATACGTAAATTGGTATATGTCAAAGATTCTTTTAGCATTATTTCTTTTGTTGGGGCTAAATGTTAAAGCCCAGCCAACTTTAAAAGGTGGACTGGAATCTTTTGTGATGAACAATAAGGTTTATCCCCGATATTCACTACAAAATTGTATTGATGGAAGTGTTACCATAAGCTTTAAATTGAATAAAGCAGGAGAAGTCTATTTCTCTAAGATTCAAAAAGGCATAGGGACAGATCTTGATGACGAGGCCCTAAGGTTGATCAGATTAAGCAGTGGTAAATGGATAGTTCCTGCTGATCATGATACTACGATATCTGTTGTGGTACCAATAAACTTTAAGTTGTCTGGAGATGATTGCCAGAATAAAAGCCAGAAAGATATAAAACAGGCTATAGAAACCTATAAAACCAATGTAGGTATGACAGATGCAGTGCTCAATTTTTACAGGCATAAGGCAACAGGTAAGTTTACTGCTGACGAGGAGCGAAGGATTGTAGCGCTAAAAACAAGCCTTGGCTATGATGAAGAGTATATGAAAATGCGGATAAATGACGGGCTGAAAAAATTGAAACAGAAAGACAGGCAAGGTGCATGTGAGGATTTTATGTTTGTGAAGAACATGGGGTTTGATCTGGCAGATGAGCAAATAGCGCAATACTGCAATTAAACAATAACATTAATTGCCGCAGGAATTATGTTGGCTTCAATTCTGCTTACCTTACCCATATATTCCCCATCGACCTGAAAATGCGCTTTATGTTTTGTTTTTATGTTGAGACTGGTGATTTGAAAGGCTTCAATATTCTTAGGGTTTAAAGCCAGGTTGGTAAATCGTAGTTTTAAAATCTCCATCACGGAATATTCTTTTACCAGAATTACTTCAAAAAAATCATCGTCCAGTTTTCCATCAGGGTTAATTTTAACGCCTGTGCCATACATGGTGGCATTTGCTATAACCACCATAGCTGCTTCTGAACGGATAGTTTTGTCTTTTACCTTAATCAGTACCTCCATTTTATGATGACTCCATAGTGCTTTCCAGGCGGCTTTAGTGTATCCCCACATTCCACGCTGCGGAAGGTCATTAAATTTTTTAACGAGGTAGGCATTAAAACCAATATCGGCAAGGTGAATACATAACTCACCGTTTACCATTATGACATGTATTTTTTTTGGCTGCCCGTTCACTGTCATATCTAATGATTCCTTAATGGTTGTGGGAATGCCTAATTCCTTGGCCATGCCGTTTGCAGATCCGGCAGGTATAATACCCATAGGTGTATCTGTTTGGAGCAAACACTCGGCAATCAATTTCACAGTTCCATCGCCACCAACGGCTATCACACGGTCTGCATTTGCACTGGCTATTATTTCCTTAAGTTTTTCGAAAGAACAGTTTAATGGCAGCTCATAAATCTCGGCAGTATGCGGTAGCGATTCAAAATATGCGCTTATTGCATCGGCAAAATTGATCTCACCATTTCCAGATCCCGGATTCACGATAAACAACAATTTCAATTGGACGGATTTTTCTCCCATTACATTTTCTTTAATATCACAAACAACTTTAGTATTACTCTGTTTTAATTATTAATGAATAAATCTGTAAGTGTTAAGGTATACCATGGATACGGACACACACATAACCTTGTGGTATATGGTCATGTTTTTAAATTTAGGGCCAAAACGATGCAGGGTTTTAGTAATAATTTATTCGTTAACATTATCCATTTGTTAAAGTTATTTGTACTAAAGCCATACCCTCATGTACAGGTAAGACTCACTTTTAATGGGCAGGAAGTATACCGCAAAACTGAATACGATGGCTTTTTTAAGTTTGAGTGGTCGGCCAATGAAAACGTGGATGCAGGATGGCATGGGGTAAAGATTGAGGCTTTAGATAAGGATGGAAAAATACTGGCAATAGGGCTAGGTCAGGTGTTTGTACCTCACATTACTCAGTTTGCTTTTATTTCTGATATTGATGATACGGTGATGGTGTCTCATTCGGCAACTATCAGAAGAAGACTTAGAGAGCTCTTTATTAAAAACCCAAGAACACGAAAAACGTTTAAAGGTACATACACGCACTACACCGCCCTGGCAATTTCACATACCACGGCAGATCAGCCTAATCCCTTTTTCTATGTATCTAGCAGCGAGTGGAATTTATACGATTATCTGGTAGAGATTTTTAGCTATAATAAGTTGCCTGATGGCGCCTTCCTATTGAATCAGATTAAGCAGTGGAGGGATCTTATTAAAACGGGTAAGACCGGACACGAAGGGAAATTGATGAGGGTGATGAGAATTCTGGACGCTTTCCCAAATCAAAAGTTTGTCTTTTTTGGAGACAATACACAGAAGGACCCGGAAATATATACTGCTATTGCAGAGAAATACCCTAAAAACATTGCGGCTGTTTACATCAGAAATATCCGTAAGGATATGGAAGAGCCAACCAGGGCATTATTGAAAAGAATAGAGGCACAAAATATCCGTACCTGTTTATTTGAAAACAGTGTGGATGCAATTGAACATTCTAAAAAGATAGGGTTGATTGCAGATTAGCTTATCGATTTTCCAAATGGAGAAAAGGCAAGATTCATTAATTTAAAATGTTGTCGGCCAAATGGAATACCTATAATGGTAATGCAGAACAAGATGCCAAAGAAAAGATGGGTAAGTGCAATCCAGAAGCCCCCAAATATTAACCAGATGATATTCATTACGGTTGATAAGCAGCCAGTATTGGAAGAGGTGTCGGTTATTTTAACACCAAAAGGAGCAAGGCCAACAAAGGCAAACTTGAAGCATTGTATTCCGAATGGGATTCCCACAATAGTAAGACATAGGATAAGACCACCGATTATATATTCGAAAAAAATAAATATTCCGCCAAAAATGATCCAGATGATATTGCCTATTAAGTTCATGTTACGCTTTTTATTATGATGAAATATAGGAAGATTAGTTACATTAAACCTAATGTTTTATTATTGCAAATGGTTTTTAGACTACCAGAAGATGAGATTGTTTTTCCTAACCCAGCTTTGGCTGATCCCGATGGATTGCTTGCTGTAGGTGGAGATTTGAGCATTGAAAGATTGCTTTTGGCTTATCACAATGGTATATTTCCGTGGTTTAGTGATGATGATCCGATTTGTTGGTATTCGCCACATGAACGTTGTGTAATATATCCTGCTGAAGTGAAGGTCAGTAAAAGCATGGCTAAAGTTCTTAAATCAGACGTATTTGTGGTAACCTTTAACAAAGCATTTCGGGAGGTGATAGTTAACTGCGCAAAGGTGGGAAGAAAAGATCAGCCGGGCACGTGGATTACTCAGGAAATGCAGGATGCTTATATTAGTTTGCATGAAAAGGGCTATGCTAAAAGTGTAGAAGTATGGAAAGATCATGTATTGGTAGGAGGGTTGTACGGCGTGGAAGTTGGCGATGTTTTTTGTGGCGAAAGTATGTTTAGTTTGGTAAGTAATGCCTCAAAAACTGCACTGATATGGCTGTGCAAAACCGATAGGTTTAAACTAATAGACTGCCAGCTGCCCAATGATCATCTGATGAGTTTAGGGGCGGAAATGATTTCGCGCAAGCAATATGATGAATTCCTGAAAGATTAATTCAGAATCTCTTTGATGTCTTCCTTACTTAAGGATTTGAAGAAACTTTCTTCTGTGGTAATCAAAGAACTGGCTAATCGTTTTTTACGGTTTTGTAGTGCTAGTATCTTTTCTTCTACTGTATCTTTTGCAATGAATTTATAGATAAACACTTTCTTCTCCTGGCCTATTCTGTGTGTACGATCTATTGCCTGTTGCTCTACAGCGGGGTTCCACCATGGATCAAGAATAAATACGTAGTCTGCCTGGGTTAAGTTTAAACCTACGCCACCTGCCTTAATAGAAATTAAGAATACCTTTAATTCAGTGTTTTTCTGGAATTCGGCGACAATTTCTCCGCGGTTTTTGGTTGATCCATCAAGATAAGAAAAGGAGATGCTTTCTTTTTCGAAATAGGCTCTGAAAATATTCAGGTGCTTTACAAACTGCGAAAAGATAAGAACCTTGTGCCCACCCTTAAGTACATTATCTAGGGTATGGATTACATTTTCGAATTTACCTGAATCAGAGGCATAGGTGTCGTCTATCATGACAGGATGGTTTGCCAGTTGACGTAATGCTGTTAAGCCCTGCAAAAGCTGTACTTGCTTTTTTGCATAAGTACCATCATCCATACTGCTTAGCAGATCGTTACGATAAGCAGATTTTGTTTTTTCATAATATGCGGCCTGATCCTCACTCATATCGCAATAAAACACCTGTTCCGTTTTGGAAGGCAGCTCGGCCGCAACCTGTTCTTTTGTACGGCGTAAAACAAAGGGCTTTATAATGGCTTGCAGCTTACGGGCCTTTTCTTCATCCTTCCTTTTCTCGATGGCCTGAACATATTCTTCGTTAAAGAATGATTGCGTACCCAGGAGACCAGGGTTTAAAAAGGTAAGCTGAGTCCAAAGGTCGCTTACAGAGTTTTCGACAGGAGTACCGCTCAGTATTAGTCTGTATTTAGATTTTAAGGCCTTAACTGCTTTAAATGATTTTGACGAAGGGTTTTTTATATTCTGGCTTTCATCTAATATGATGTAGCTGAAATAGAAATTTTTAAGAATATCTATATCAACACGGGTAATTCCATAAGTTGTAATAACGATATCATACTTCGCAAATATACTTACATCTTTATCTCTTGTAGTTCCGGTATGTGAATGTATTTTGAGCTTAGGTGTAAACTTTTTGGCTTCATTTAACCAGTTGTAAATTAGGGATGTTGGCATAACAATTAAAGAAGTGCCATGAGTTGAATTTTGCTCATTTTCTTCTTTAAGCTTTTGCAGCATTGCCAGTGTCTGGATGGTTTTACCCAAACCCATATCATCTGCTAAACACCCGCCGAAATTATACTCACGCAGGAAACTAAACCAATTGTAGCCAGCCTTTTGATAACTACGCAGGTCGCCTTTAAAATGGACCGGCATCTGGGTGTCGGCAATGTTCTCGAAATCATTTAATCTTTCAAGTTTACGGCTTAAGGTTATATTGGCTATGCTGTCCTCTGCCAGTTCATTGATGAGCCCTATATGATGTTTCTTTAGGTGTAACGATTTGCCTCCTTCTGATAAGCTGAAAAGGCTTCCATACTGAGAAAACCACTTTTCCGGAATAATAGCAATGGTGCCATCAGGAAGCGTAAATTCCCTCTTTTTGTGAAGTATGTGTTGTTTAAGAGATAGAAAGGGTACCGGAAAGATTCCAAAGTATACTATGGCATTGATGTCAAACCAATCATTATCTTCCTTAATCTCAAAATCTATTTTATTGGCAGCAAAGAGAAATTTCTTTGCTCCGGTGTGTTGCTCTATTTCAAAGCCAAGGTTTTTTAAACCTTCTATGTGTTCATTTACCCAATTGATGATGGCATAAGATTGATCTTCATCATGGTTGCCCGAAACTTCGAGGTTGTGAAAAAGAGCACTGGTTTTCTTTAAGCCAAGACTTAGCAGTGTATCAAATTTCTGTTTCTCAAATGCAGTATCTCTTTTTATACGGGTAAAAATGTAGTTGTCGTCCTCTTTGGCAAGACGAACGGTTACCTTTTTTTCGTTGCCCATAGCAAAAGCATATTCCCCGTATTTAAAGTAGAGCTGAAGCTGAGAAACTCCCGATTCCACATAAATAACTTTTAGCGTAGGCGTTGGATCATGCTTTTCGGTTTTTATATCAAAGCCTTCGGCATAAACATGGTATTTTTCAATAAGAGGGCAAACAAATTTTTCAAAATAGGTTTCCTCGGTTGTCTTTGGTATGGTAATGTAGCGCTTGTTTAAAAAGGGAAGCAGTTTTTTCCCTTCAATATCCTGCTCAAAGAAATAGATCATATCGTTAAGTAATAACCATGCTGGCTGATTACTTATAACCTGAGCATCCTTGAACATGAAATCGATTCTTAATCCCTGGTATTTTATAGTAGGGAAATAGCGAGTTTCAATATTATTACGTCTAAAATGGAACAGTACTGTAGAAGGCTCCAGTGCAATATCTATTTTTCGCTCTGCAGGCCAGCCATCATTATCCATTAAATATAATGAACCCTCCGCTTTGAGTGCTTCCAGAACTTCAGATAGTTTCTTCTCAATTTTTGGGCGAACAGTTTCATAGAATTTATCGTTAAAAAACTTGCTAAAGAACTCTCCCGGTCTTATCGCTTTCTTATGATACTTTTTTATGATAAAGTCCTGCTCTGTTTCATCAAGGATTTTGATAAGCTTAAAATCATTATCTGTTAAATGTTTCGCAAACTCTTTAGCAGTATGTGAGAACAGACGCTGATAAGTAAGAGAGAAATCGCCCTGCGGATTTAACTGAACCATATGAGGTTCGATTAAATATCCGAAATACGCGTGTTTACACAATGAGTATACAATTTTGCAGGGCTTGGTACTATCTACGCGTAACATTGACTAAAGATTAAAATAATCGGAGGATAAGCATTTAAAAATCTTTAAACATACGTCAAATTGAAGTTCTTTTCAAATGGAATCTCATAATATGGCTAAATTTTTATAATGAGTTCGTCGAGGGAATCAGACTGTTGGTCGTGAGTTAACTTCTGATGGTATAAAAGAGCCGGATTGACTGAAACGTTTGCTGAAAATGAGGGTCTTAATAACAAAAAAGCCTACAAAAACCCTAAAACTCAAAAATATGAAAACTCTAGCAAAAACATTATTCGCCTCAGCATTGACCGTTATCTTTATGACTTCAACAGCTATGACAACATTCGCCACCGGCATTGATAAACAACCAGTTGAATCTGCTATTCCGATGACTTTTAATAAGGTGAAAGTAAGTGGAAATGTAAAAGTTATTTTGGTGCAAGGCAAAAGAGAGCACATAGAAGTAATAAATGGAGATTACAATCCGGATAAAACCTCTATTAAAAGACTTGGATATACTTTAATTATTAATTCAACAGAAGCTAATCGTGTAACTGTTTTGGTTTCAGTAAATGATCTGCAGCGTATAGATGCCTCAGATAAGGCTATTGTGAAAACTGATGGTAAGTTTGATGTTAAATATCTTCAGGTATTCTTAAAAGATGATGCAAAAGCCACCGTTAAAGCAAATACTGAAAGTATGTATACTTACATAAAAGATCATGCTGATTTGAAATTAAGCGGTACAACTGCAGATCACAACTTAGTAAAAGACGATATTTCTAAATTAGATATAGATCACCTGGTAGCTTTAAAAACAACAACAACTCCATTGAATCAGATAATGGTTGCAGCCAACAAAAAGAATTAAAAAACAATTCTACGGTATAAAAAAAGCAGCTGGAATGTAACCCGCTGCTTTTTTTATGCAATGATATTTTAAAGATCAAATTTGATTCCCTGAGCCAGAGGAAGCGTATTTGAGTAGTTTATTGTATTGGTTTGTCTGCGCATGTAAGCTTTCCATGCATCGGAACCACTCTCGCGACCACCGCCTGTTTCTTTTTCACCACCAAAGGCTCCGCCTATCTCAGCACCTGAGGTGCCAATGTTAACATTGGCAATACCGCAATCGGAGCCCTGAGCAGATAAAAATTGTTCTGCTTCCCGAAGATTAAGCGTCATTATTGCCGAGGATAAACCTTGAGGTACGCCATTCTGTAAAGCGATAGCTTCGTCCAATGTTTTGTATTTTATCAGGTATAGAATTGGAGCAAAGGTTTCATGCTGAACGATCTTGTAATCATTTTTTACTTCTGCAATGCATGGTTTTACATAACAGCCACTGGTATAAGCCGGCCCTTCTAAAACGCCTCCTTCTACTATGAATTTTCCACCTTCGGTTTTGCATTTTTCAATGGAATCAAGGTAGCTGGCAACGGCATCAGTGTCGATTAACGGACCAACGTGATTTTGCTGATCGAGAGGATCGCCAATACGCAATTGACCATAAGCCTTTACCAGTTTTGCAGTAAACGCATCGTAAACACTTTCATGGATTATTAACCTGCGGGTAGAAGTACATCGCTGACCAGCTGTTCCTACAGCTCCAAAAACAGCACCGATTAAACTCATATCTAAATCTGCGTGCTCAGAGATAATAATGGCATTGTTGCCCCCTAGCTCCAGTAAGCTTTTTCCTAAGCGAGCACCAACTGCTACAGCAACTGCTTTTCCCATTCGGGTAGAGCCTGTGGCTGATATTAAGGGAACACGACTGTCATTTGTCATGAGCTCGCCCACCTCCTTATCTCCAATAATTAGATTGCAAACGCCTTCGGGAATGTCATTTGCTTTGAAAACATCAGCAATAATATGCTGACATGCAATGGCCGTGACAGGTGTTTTTTCTGATGGCTTCCAGATGCAAACATTGCCGCAAACTAAGGCCAGGGCAGCATTCCAGCTCCAAACAGCTACGGGGAAGTTAAAAGCAGAAATGATACCGACAATTCCTAATGGATGCCATTGCTCATACATACGATGGCTTGGGCGCTCAGAATGCATTGTTAAGCCATAGAGCTGACGAGACAAGCCTACTGCAAAATCGCAGATATCTATCATTTCCTGTACCTCGCCAAATCCTTCCTGTAGACTTTTACCCATTTCATAAGAAACCAGGGTGCCCAGGTCTTCCTTGTTTTTACGAAGCGCATCACCAAACTGTCGCACGATCTCACCACGCTTTGGGGCCGGTAAGCTGCGCCAGAATAAATAAGCCTCTTCTGCTTTTTTTATTACTGTTTCATAATTTTCGGCACTGGCAACCTGTACGCTCGCTATCTTATTCCCATTAACCGGGGAATCGCTGTTAAGTATTTTGGCATCTGATGAAGCTCCCCATTGATTACCTGTACTGTAGGCCGGATTTAAATCCAGTATGTTTAGGTTTTTTAAAACCTGGCTGATATTATTCTGCATAACTAAATAGTTTATAGGCAATTCTCTTTTCTCCGTGTATCAACAATATAGATGATCTTCCAGGTGGTTTTATCTTTAAACAGCTGGAAGGAATTAACACCGCAATGGCTAAATTTATTGTCAATATAGAACTTATAATCTGTCCACACGCTGGCAAGATTCCCATCTATCAAAATTTTTGTAAATACAATTCGTTCATCATATTTTTCTTTGTGTGGTGTTCCTGTAAATTTGACAAAATCGGCGACCTTCTCATCACTTAATTTAAATTCCCCGTCTTTGGATTTATGGATGGTCTGCATAATTGCATTATTTGCAAAGGTAGCACTTACCATCGCGCTATCGGTATTTCTCATACCTTCAAACAATTTGTTTATAGTGCCTTTAACAAGGTCTTCTTCATGTTGCTGGATTTGGGCAGAGGTGTTAAATACCGTTGTAAGAAAAACAATAATCAGAAAGTTACATTTTTTCATTTTCATGAACTGTTGCATAAAGGGTTGATGTTTTCGTGACGGGAATATTACCCGTCTTAAAATAAAGTTACGTTATTTTGTATTGAATTAGGACCAGAACCCTTGTTTCATTCTCTATCTTGCTAAAACATTCTGAGGGTAGATGTTTAGGCTAACTATTATTATTTCAGTTGTTTATGGGCAAGGGTGTGTGTATGTTGAAAATTATTTGGTTAGTACTACTAATAATTGTTGTAAACTTATAATGTATTTTTAACACAGGGATCTGTTCTTTAATTATTTGATACATGGAAGAGGAATTTTATTTTGATTTTAGCGATGATGCGCAACGTTCAGTAGAGCGTTACGAAGAGATGATACGTAATCAGGATCAGTACTTTTTTGATGCCCAGGCTTTTGAAAATATTATTGATTACTACATTGAAAAGAACGACCCCGTAAAGGCATTGCAGGTAATAGAATATGCGTTAAATCAGCATCCTTATGCCGCAGTATTCCTGGTTAAGCAGGCTCAGCTGTTGTTTGTTACTGACCAAACCGAGCGTGCATTTTTAGCACTGCAGAAAGCAGAAATGCTTGAAGCATCGGAAGCAGAAATCTATATCCTTAGGGGGAATATCTATAATAGCCTTGAGCGTTATTCAGAAGCGTTGGATAATTTTCAGAAAGCACTTGAATTTGCTGAAACTACAGACGAGATCTTGCTGCAAATTGCTTATGTGTATCAAAACATGCTCGATTACGAGAGTGCTATTGTTTATATAAAGCAGAGTTTGGAGCAGAACATGGAAAACAAGGACGGATTATACGAACTTGCTTTCTGTTATGATATATTAGATAAGCAAGAAGAAAGTATTCAGTTTTATCAGGAATATATAGACAATGACCCTTATTCCTACGCTGCATGGTACAATCTTGCAAATTCTTATCACAAATTGGATCTTTTTGAAAAAGCAATTGATGCGTATGATTACGCCATCCTGATTAAGGATAACTTTGCATCTGCTTACTATAATAAAGGAAATGCTTTAGTTCAACTTGATCGTTTTGCAGAGGCTATAGAGGTTTATAAGCACACTTTTGAATACGAAAAACCCAATGCCGACACCTATTGTGCAATTGGGGAATGTTACGAGAAGTTGGAGCGTATGGACGAAGCGAGATCCTACTATAAAAAATCTGTAAAGATGGATCCCAAGATGGCTGATGCCTGGTTTGGGATAGGAGTAACGCTTAATTTTGAAGAACGTTTCTTTGAGTCACTTCATTTTTACAAAAAAGCAATTGAGCTTGATGAGGAGAATCCCGACTTCTGGTTTGCAATGGCAGATGCTTATTATAAACTGGGTCAGATAGAGCAATCTGTTGAAGCTTATTACAAAGTTCTTGAATATAATCCGGTGGATGTTGAAGCCTGGTTGGATTTTTCGACAGTTCTATATGAACAAGGTAAATTGCTTGAAGCCTCTGAAACCATTGCTGATGCTATAAAAAACAATCCTGATGCAGCAGAGCTCTATTATAGGATGGTAGCTTACTTGTTTGCCCTAGGAGAAAAGAACGACGCTTTGTTATATCTTGAGACCGCATTGGCCACAGATCCAGATAAACACTACATATTATTTGAATATTTGCCCCAATTACAGGAGAACGGTTCGATACTAGAAGTAATCAATCGTTATTTAAAATAAAAGATCGGACAGTTTTTATTAGTTATGCTGATGAAAACTGTCCGATTTTTTTTCACCTTTGTGAACAATATGAATTACCCATTGAATAATATACCCGAACGACCTGTAAAACCTAGGAACAAAGGAATTACGATGGTTATGGATAAAGGGCTAAGCTTAAGACAAACAGAAGACTTTATAGACGTTGCCGGAATACATACTGATATAGTAAAATTAGGCTGGGCTACTTCTTTTGTAACGCCGAACCTGAAAGAGAAATTGGCTATTTATAAGTCTGCAGGTATTCCTACCTACTTTGGCGGTACGTTGTTTGAAGCCTTTATTATCAGAAATCAGTTCGATGATTACTGTCGCGTGCTGGAGCAGTTCGATATGGAATACGTAGAAGTTTCTGATGGTTCAATCACTATTGAGCATGATTTGAAATGCGAGTTTATTCAAAAATTATCTAAGCAGGTTACAGTAATCTCAGAAGTAGGGTCTAAAGATGCGGCTAAAATATTTGCTCCGTATAAATGGATTAAACTTATGCAGGCCGAAATAGAAGCGGGATCGTGGAAAGTGATCGCTGAAGCCAGAGAAGGTGGTAACGTAGGTATTTACAGAGGATCTGGAGAGGTTAGAGAGGGCTTGGTTGACGAGATTCTTACTCAGATTCCAGAGGAGACAATCATTTGGGAAGCTCCTCAAAAGGAACAACAGGTATGGTTTATTAAGCTGCTTGGTTCAAATGTGAATCTTGGAAATATAGCTCCGGCTGAGGTTATACCTTTAGAAACCATTCGTTTAGGCCTTAGAGGAGATACGTTTGATCATTTCCTGAATTTGGCGAAGTTGTAATTTTATAAATATTACCCTTTAATTATAACTTACAGAATGAGAAAATTTGGGTTAATCGGTTTTCCGTTATCACATTCCTTTTCAAAAAAATTCTTTACTGAGAAATTTTTAAATGAACATATTCCCGATTGTGAATATGAGCTTTTTCCGATTGAACATATTGGGCTTTTAACTGAGCTTATTTCTAAAAATATTGAGCTGGAAGGCTTAAATGTAACTATTCCTTATAAACTTGCTGTTCTTCCTTTTTTAAATGAGGTTGATGAGGCTGCGGATCAAATAGGCGCAGTAAATTGTATTTCTATTCAGCGCAAGAACGGACAGGAATTATTAACAGGATACAATACTGATGCCTATGGTTTTGAAGAGTCTTTAAAGCCAATGCTAAATGAGCACCATAAAAAGGCCCTCGTTTTTGGAGATGGCGGAGCAGCTAAAGCTGTAAAATATGTTTTAAATAAACTAAACATTCCTTTTATAGTAGTTACAAGATCACCAACTTCGAATAGTATTCTTTATGATGCCGTAACTTCAACACTGCTTCAGGATTATACCATTTTGATAAATACCACACCATTGGGAATGTCTCCTAATCCAGAGACCTGCCCGGATATCCCTTATGAAGCATTAACAGAGAATCATTTGGCCTACGACCTGGTTTATAATCCGGAAGAGACAACGTTTCTTGCAAAATCCCGGGCTAGTGGGGCTAGTATTAAAAATGGATTAGAAATGCTGTATCTTCAGGCTGAGCGGTCCTGGTATATTTGGAATAAATAGATGAATAAGTTCACTTTTTTTTCTCTTTCTATGTTAATGATGTTGCTTTATGCTTGCACAGGGAGCGACTATTCTCCTAAGCCGAGAGGATATTTTAATATTGAAATGCCAAAAAAAGTGTACAAAACCTTTAATAATGGATGTGCTTTCTCGTTCGATTATCCGGTGTATGCAGAAATGCTGAACGACAGTAGTAAGGACACCAGACCCTGCTGGTACAACCTTTCTTTTGATCAATTTAACGCGCGTTTGCATTTAACATATTATGATATCTCTTCTAAAAAGGAATATGAAGGTCTGGTTGAAGATGCAAGGACTTTTGCATTTAAGCATACAGTAAAAGCGAACTCAATAGACCAGAAATTGATTAACTATCCGGGAAAGAAAGTTTATGGAGTGTATTATGCAATAGAAGGAAATACGGCCTCATCTGTTCAATTCTTTTTAACAGACAGCACCAAACACTATTTCAGAGGGGCATTATATTTTAACGAACGACCGCAGTACGATTCCATACAACCCGTCGTTTCCTTTATTAAGAAGGATATTGACAGAATGATTAGTACATTTAAGTGGATAAAATAAGGCCAGATAAGAATTTAAAATGATCAATATACAAAGATTTACTTTTAACCCGGTAAGGGAAAACACTTATGTGTTATACGATGAAACGGGTGAGTGTGTAATAATAGATCCTGGAATGTATGATGGAGAAGAGCAAAACATTCTGGTTAAATTTATAAAAGAGCATAACCTAAAGCCAGTACTCTTACTAAATACCCATTGTCATTATGATCATGTATTTGGCAATAAGTTCGTTTATGACAATTGGGGGTTAAAACCACAATTCCATAAAGGCGAGTTGTATGTGCTGCAAGCAATACCAGGCTATTTGCCTCAAATGGGTTTACGTTATGAACTCTCTCCGGAACCTGAGGTTTTCTTATCCGAAACGGGAAAGGTTAAATTTGGTAACAGTGAACTTGATTTAATTTTTGCACCAGGGCACTCACCGGCACATTTATGTTTTTATGCTGCTGCTGATAATTTTCTTATTGGAGGTGATGTGCTGTTTTATTCAAGTATTGGCCGCACGGACCTCCCGGGAGGTAATCACATGCAATTGATCAACAGTATCAAAAATAACTTGTTTATATTGCCAGATGATTGTGAAGTTTTTCCGGGGCATGGGCAACCTACAACGATAGGCTTTGAGAAACAACATAATCCTTTTTTACAGTAACTTTTATTAATAAATAATTGAATACACCTTTCTACATAGCTCGCAGGTACCTTTTTGCGAAAAAATCTACCAATGCTATAAACATCATTTCCACAATTTCTGTGGTTGGTGTTTTTGTAGGGAGTGCGGCGTTAATTATTATTTTATCTGTTTTTAATGGGTTTGAGGAAGTTGTATTGAAAATGTTTAATACGATTACTCCGCAGGTTGTTATTTCGCCTGTTCAGGGTAAAACATTTGACCCAAATACGGCCTATTTCAATAAATTAAAGCAAAATAAGAGTATCTATTCGTATAGTGAAGTACTTTCAGAAAATGCTTTGTTAAGGTATAATGATAAGCAGTCCGTTGGTTTAATAAAGGGGGTTAGCCCGGATTATCTGAAAAATAAAAGTTTGGATAGCATTACTATTGAAGGTAAGTTTTTGCTTGAAAATAGTACTGGGGATTATGCCGTAATCGGGTCTGCAATTCAAACTTACCTGATGGTAAATACTACAGATCCGTTTAATCCATTGCAGATATTTTCTCCAAAAAAAGGGGGTAAAACGAGTTCCATTAATCCAGCAGATGATTTTACGGTATTATCAATTCCAGTATCGGGGGTTTTTGAAGTTCAGCAGGATTTTGATAATGTGGCTATTGTTCCTTTGAAATTTGCCCGGAATTTATTGGGAGAACCTCAAAAAATCACTTCTATCGAGATCAACCTAAAGCCAGGAATTAATGCGGATGCTTTTAAAAAGAATATTGAAGAAAATATAGGCAAGCATTTTGAAGTGAAGGACAGAATACAGCAGAATAAAGTGCTTTATAACATTCTGGGTAGCGAAAAGTGGGCGGTTTATATTATTCTTACTTTTATTTTAATAATCGCTATCTTTAATATAATCGGTTCTTTAACCATGTTGGTTATAGATAAACTGAAAGATATAGCCGTATTAAGCAGCTTGGGGGCTGGAAAAAAATTGATTAAACGAATATTTCTATTTGAAGGAATGATGATTACGATGACCGGCTGTATTGTTGGTTTAGTAGTTGGATTTCTCTTCTGTTTATTACAACAAAAATTCGGACTTATTAAAATGTCGCAAGATAATTTGGTGATCACCAATGCGTATCCGGTGGCATTTAAATGGAAGGATTTTCTGTTGGTGTTTTTAACTGTAAGTGTGTTTTCTTTTGTGGCATCAGCTTTGTCATCTAACTTAAGCGTGAAGAAGATAAACCACTTAAATCAAGATCTCTAACATATGAATCGATTTAATAAGAATTCAGTAGTTTTATTAGTGTTGCTTACAGGAGTAATTATGGCCTGTAACAGGAAGGATGCCGAAGAGACAGCAGGAACTACGAGAGTAATAAAAGGATTGTATAGCTATGGCCCCGAAATAAAGTCATTTACGGATTGTGATGAGGGTAGGGAGTATTGGGTAGCAGATAGCGCAAAAACACTGGAACTGGCTTACAGTAACTTTAATTTCGAGAAACCGTACGAACCTGTTTATATTGAGGTAGAGTGTCATTTAATCAAATCTGACAGTTTAATTGTCTCAGCAGATTTTGATTCTACAATGGTAGTAACCAAGGTGCTTAAAATAACGAAAGAAATACCTGACGGGCCTTGTAACTAATTGAGGGATTAAGGGATTAAATATAAATCATGTTCAATAGGCTGAATTAATCCCTTTTCAATGGCCAGCTTAAACAGCACATCTATTGCTTTCCTTCCTTCAATACCAAGATCAATGGAGTATTTGTTTACGTATAACTCAATGTGCTTATACATCACCTCTTCACTCATTTCCTGAGCATGCTCTTTAATGAAATCTATGCCTGACTTAGGGTTAGCAAAAGCAAATTCAACGGACTTCCGCAACAGTCTGTTTACTTTTTCCTGTATTTCTCTGTCAAGATTTCTGTTAATTACAATTCCCCCAAGTGGGATAGCACATCCTGTTAATTGCTCCCAGTAGCTTCCAAGGTCAACAATCTTATGAAGTCCTTTATCAGCATAAGTAAAACGATTCTCATGAATGATGAGGCCAACATCAATCATGTTATTAATTAAAGCGGACTCAATTTCAGAGAAAATCATTTCCTGTTTGTCTACTAAATGGGGAAAGGCGATCCCCAATAGAAAATTTGCTGTGGTATACTTTCCGGGAATTCCAACTTTAAGATTTGCTGTTAATTCTTCTGGGTTATGAATAAGGTTTTCATTTTTACAGATAAGCAGAGGGCCTACACCAAATCCAAGGGCACTTCCTGCGTCCAATAGCGCATATTGCTTATACACATGGGCAAAAGCATGAAAACTTAGCTTGGTAATGTCTAACTCACCTCCGAAAGCTTTTTGGTTTAGGGTCTCTACATCGTCGAAGAACACCTCAAAGTCTAAACCTTCAGTATCAATTTTATGGTGTATGAGGGCATCAAAAATAAATGTATCATTTGGACACGGAGAAAAGCCAAGACTTAGTTTCATGGCCTAAAGATAAGGAGTATGAAAAGTTGAATAGTTATGTATTTGTCAAAAATCCAAGTGTCCACTCATTTAGGTTTTTTACGGCAAGGCCGATATTCCAGGCGGCTTTGTTTCTTGGCTCAACATAATTGGAAATGCTGCGGATCTGCAGGCATGGGATGCCGGCTTTTTCACATCCATATAATACGGCAGCTCCCTCCATACTTTCTGTTACCGGATTTAAACGGGTTTTAACTGCCGAAATGCTTACTTCATTTCCATGAACGCGATTAACGGTTATTCCTTTTACTTTTTTCAGCTTTGTTACCGACTCGCTTAACAGGTTGTTATATGCAGAATAGCTGCTTTTACCAAACCCAAGTTCATCAATACTGATAAAATGTTCCTTGTTTTCGGCTCCAAGCTCTGCGAACTCATCTACAGTTATATTTAGTACTGAACCAAGGGGGATGGAACGATCAAAGCATCCGGCGATGCCCAGGTTTAACACAAGGTTATATTTAGCTGATAGATGCTGGCCTAAGCCAAATGCTGTTGCTGTCATCCCTACACCCGTAATTAGAATGTCAAATTCGGGAGTTTGCATGAAATCTTTTTCAGGGAGCTTAAAATGCTCGGTTAATAACCCGATTTCTGGTCTTGTGGCGGCAACTAGCAGAATCTTCATAAACATCTAAGTTAGTGTTAAACCTTTCTACTTTAAGCTTTCTGCGTATATTTGTTTGTTAATTACAAACAATAACCTTTTATAATGATATATATCACAAGAAAAGCATCATTCAACGCAGCGCATAAACTTTCGAGGCTAGACTGGACTGAAGATAAAAATACGGAAGTTTATGGAAAATGTGCTAATCCAAACTGGCATGGACATAATTACCAGCTGTATGTAACGGTTAAAGGAGAGATCAATCCTGAAACGGGATTTCTGGTAGACTTAAAGTGGTTAAAGGACATTACAAATACCCAGGTAGTTGATAAGATCGATCATAAGAACCTAAATCTTGACGTAGATTTTATGAAAGGGAAACTTGCCTCAACGGAGAATTTGGCCATAGCTATATGGGATGAATTGTATGCACTTATTGCCGAATCAGGAGCTCAATTGCACTGCATAAAAATTTACGAAACCGAGAATAATTTTGTTGAGTATTTCGGTTAATAATCACAGATATGAATCATACAGATCATTTAGATGAGACAGAAGACGGGTACATAAAAATTGACCGTTATAACGAAGAAAAAATCACCTCGGTAGCTAATCATTATAAAGATATCTTAGGTCAGTTAGGCGAAAATCCGGAGCGAGAGGGGTTAATTAAAACTCCCGAACGGGTGGCTAAAGCCCTTCAGTATTTAACACATGGTTATGACCTTAACCCGGCCGAAATACTACGTGGAGCTATGTTTAAGGAAGACTATAGCCAAATGGTTGTGGTGAAAGATATAGAGGTTTTTTCTATGTGCGAACATCATATGCTTCCGTTTTTTGGTAAGGCACACATTGCTTACATCCCTAATGGACATATTGTTGGTTTAAGTAAAATACCGCGTATTGTTGATGCTTTTGCCAGACGATTACAGGTTCAGGAACGCTTAACAAATGAGATTAGAGATTGTATTCAGGAAACCCTTAAACCTACTGGGGTTGCAGTTGTGATAGAGTGCAAGCACTTATGCATGGCAATGAGGGGAATACAAAAACAAAATTCTGTTACCACCACATCGGCGTTTACAGGAGAATTTGCAAAAGATAAAACAAGAGCTGAATTCTTAAGATTAATAACAGCCAACTTACATTAAAAAAAAGAACCAACGTATTTATGAAAGCATATGTATTTCCAGGTCAGGGTGCCCAATTTTCAGGTATGGGAAAAGAACTATACGAAAATGAGCAGGCCAAAACATTATTTGAAAAGGCAAATGAAATTATAGGGTTCCGCATCAGTGATATTATGTTCTCTGGTTCGGATGAAGAGCTTAAAGAAACTAAGGTAACACAGCCTGCAATATTTTTACATTCTGTTATTTTAGCCAAAACATTAGGCGAAGGATTTAAACCAGATATGGTTGCCGGACACTCGCTAGGCGAATTCTCTGCGCTTGTTGCCGCATCGGCATTGTCATTTGAGGATGGTTTGAAACTGGTTATTGCACGGGCGAATGCAATGCAAAAAGCATGTGAACTTCAACCGTCAACTATGGCCGCTATACTTGGTTTAGCAGATGAAGTAGTTGAAAATATTTGCAATGATATTGATGAGGTAGTAGTAGCTGCAAATTACAACTGCCCTGGACAGATCGTTATCTCGGGAAGTATTGAAGGTGTAGATATCGCTTGTCAGAAGTTAACTGAAGCAGGTGCAAAGCGTGCATTAAAGTTGAATGTAGGTGGTGCATTTCACTCTCCATTGATGGAGCCAGCAAGAATAGAATTAAAAGAGGCTATTGAAAATGTGACCATATTGCCTCCGGTGTGTCCTATTTATCAGAATGTAGATCCTACACCAAATACAGACCCTCAAAAAATTAAGCCGAATTTAATCACCCAATTAACAGGTGCCGTGAAGTGGACACAGACTATAGAGCGGATGATTGCCGATGGAGCAACTGAATTTGTAGAAGTTGGCCCGGGAAATGTATTACAAGGTCTGGTGAAAAAGGTTAATAGAGCAATGCCAACAAGTTCTGCAACTACAATCTAAACCTGGTAATAATACCTTTATTAAAATAACATTTAAGTGTGAGTATCGGGGGTAAAATCAGATTTCTTTTATTGATATTAGGCGCTTGCTGTATTGTTACAGCATTATCGCTAAAGCATTCAATAACAAAAAAGGAGTTACTGGCCCACGAAGCAGGAAAGCTTCAGAAGAATCTCTCCATAAATGAACGACTTGTTTATGATTTTTTAAATGATCCTGCTCAGGTTGAAAAGGCTAAGCAGTATCATTTAAATGATCAGTATGGATTAAATTTTATTAATAAATATCGCGATAAGGGTATCAATATTCTTACCTATCAAGATAATAAACTTAAATTTTGGAGCTATAATTCGTTGGTTCCACCCGACCCGCAAACCATTAAAGAGGGGTCGTCTTTTTCTCAGTTTGCAAATGGTTGGTTCGAAGTTATTAAGAAAACTACCGGTAGTTATACCCTTGTTTTTTTGATAGAAGTTAAAAATCAATTCAGCATCCAGAATCAATATCTTGAGAATGATTTTTCACGTTACTTGTCCAATAACAATTCTCTTTCCCTGGCAACTTTTGTCGATCCTGAAGTACAGGGTATCAGTAATCTGGATGGCAAAATCATATTCGAAGTTAAACTTAAGTCAACCTACTCAAGAAGTATCTATGGTACAATAGAGCTTTGGCTTTGGATAGTGGGCCTATTTAGCTTCTGCTTGTTCTTTAATTCTTTTTGTGGCTGGTTAGCCAAAAGAGGCAATTTAATCCCGGCAACGGTGCTGATCTTGCTTTTCTTTGTAACGATAAGGGTAACAGATTTAGAATATGGATGGTTTAACAGGCAGTTTAATTTACCCATATTTAGCCCCAAGATATATGCTGAAAGCTTTTTCCTTCCTTCTCTTGGAGATTTCTTGCTTAACGTAATAGCGATTACATGGGTGGTGTTGTTTGTTTTTACCTATAATGATAAATATAAGCTGCCAGGGTGGCTAACGCGAAGTAAATTGGGTGGATTGTCCTTTCACTTTGTACTGCTGCTCATTTTTGGAGCACTTGCATTTTTATTTGATCAGGTATTCCTTGGACTGATCATTAATTCAAAAATAAATTTTGACATCACCAATATTATAAACCTTGATGGGGTAAGCTGGGTTAGTATTATTGTTTTGTGCCTTGTCTGGTTTAATATTTACCTTGTTGCAAATATTTTCATGCAGCAAACGCTGCAATTAAATGTAACCAATAGGGAAAGAGTCATACTCTTTCTGGCTGCCTTTTTCGCCTGTCTTATTTATAAGCTAGGTACGGGGTTCAGTATCTTTTTCATAGCATATGCGCTATTTATTTTTATTATTTCGTGGAACTTTTATATCAGGAACAACAAGTTTTCAATAGCAGTTTTTGCATTGTTGTTCTTCTGCCTTGCGTTTATATCTTCTGTTAAATACCTAAGGTTCATTGACGAGAAGGAGCATGTAAATAGGTTCGCCATGGCGCAGAAACTGGTCTCCTCTGATGATTTTACAGTGGTTAGTGCTATAGAAAATCTGGAAAGAACGATTTTGGCTAATAAGGTCGTATTAAGTTATTTTAAAGACCCTAATTTTAACAGCCCAATAGAACTTAAGAAGAGCATAGAGAAGGATTACATAGAGCGCTATCTGCCAAGGTTTGAATACAACTTATACGAGTATAATCATCTTGATTCATCAGCTACCGGAATACAGACAATACCGCTTAGTTATTTTAAAAATCTGGTAAAGGCGGGTTCCGTAAAAGTTCCTGAATCAAATTATTTTTATCGTTTGAATGATACCTTTGGGTATCAAAATTATTTTGGAATTATCCCGATCTACGAAGAGAATCAAATATTGGGAACACTGGTTATCGAGCTAAAATCCCAGCTTTATAATTACAAAGGTCAGCTGCCCGAAATTTTAATGGACCGATCCATTAAAAACGAGGATAATTATAGTAAATACTCTATTGCACTTTATAAAGATGGCAGATTAGAAGGACAATCGGGTAATTATACCTATAAGCTTTCGAGTGATGGGTTTGCCACACGCAATAATACTGTGGGCTTTTTTAAAGATAGCCTCAATTATTCACACCTGATTTATTATCCTACGCCTTCAAAATTAATTGTAATCAGCAAAGAAGACGTATCGTTTATCATACAGCTCGCTACGTTATCTTTCTTCTTTCTTGTGTTCATTTTGTTTTCCATAACATTGTACACGCTAATCTGGCTACTTAAAAATATTGATGAGAGCTGGAGTGGCTGGTTTAATATTAACCGTTCGTTAATGATTAATGCCAACAAGATTCTTTACAAAACCAGGATTCAATTTTCTATTGTTTTGTCGGTAGTGGCAACCTTACTCATTGTGGGCTGGATCACCTATTTCTATATACGTAATGAATATCGGAGGCAACAACAGGATTTCATCAAGGAGAAGGTGAGAAAAGTGCAGCAATCTTATGAAAAACTGATTTTGGCAACAGGGGTCCCTGCTCCCACAGATAGAGCAGTAAACGAATTCAACCAGTTTGCTGATATAAATGCTGCCTATTTAAATCTTTTTGATACCAATGGATTATTGATATTTACGTCGACGCCAAAGATGTATGATCTTGGTATTATAAGTAGAAGAATGGCATCAAAGGCATTTCTTCATTTAAATCAATTACAAGGGTCAGATTATATTAACCCCTCAGAGAGGATAAGTGGTTTTACCTACTCATCGGCATACGCGCCTATTAGAAATGCTCAGAATCAAACGGTAGCCTATATTGGTATGCCGTATTATGCGAACGAAGCTGACTATCAAGCCAGGATCGGCGTGTTCATTAATACATTGATTAATATATACGCCCTGGTATTTGTGGCTATAGGGATACTTGCAGTGTTTCTAGCCAATCAAATTACCAGCCCATTGACATTTATTCAGGACAGCATTAAAAAAACAAAACTCGGGCAAAAGAATCAGCCCATTGGCTGGTCACGTCACGATGAAATTGGATCGCTCATAAAAGAATACAACAAGATGATTGCTGCGCTTGAAGAAAGTGCCGTTAAACTTGCCCGCTCAGAAAGGGAAAGTGCATGGCGCGAGATGGCAAAACAAGTGGCCCATGAGATTAAGAACCCACTCACACCTTTAAAACTTGGAGTGCAACTGCTCGAAAAGTCGTGGAAGGAAAAAGATCCTAATTTTGAAAATAAATTTGAAAGGTTTAGCAAGTCATTCATTGAGCAGATCGACAGTCTATCTACTATCGCGTCGGAATTCTCTAATTTTGCTAAAATGCCTGATACCAAGCTCGAGAAACTCCAATTGTTACCTATAATTGGGCAGGCCAGAGACGTTTTTAGAAACACCCAGGATGCGGAGATCTACATCCTTAACAATACCAATACGGATGTTGTTGTGCTTGGTGATAAAGATCAGGTGCTGCGTACTTTTAATAACTTGTTTAAAAATGCAATTGAGGCCGCCGATATTGATACGGTATGTATCATAAAGGTAAACATCTCCAATAATCAGGAACGTGTATTTATTGAGGTTGAGGATAATGGGAAGGGTATCGATTCTTCTTTACAGGATAAAATATTTGTGCCTAATTTCACAACAAAATCGTCAGGAACTGGCTTAGGATTGGCTTTTGTTAAACAGGCTGTAGAGAATGCGGGTGGAACTGTGGAGTTCAAATCTTTTGGTGAGGTGGGTACTACTTTTTACCTTAGTTTCCCTTTATCTTAAAACAATTTCTGCGCGGCCCATTGTATAGCCATCTGCATATAGAATGATCGAATACTCCCCTTTTATAAATTCATTAGGGTTAATCCAATCCATATTAAAACTGGTATTGTCGTCATTATAGGAGATAGATGTGGATGAACTGTACTGCATCTCTTGTCCATCAGCTTCAAACATGTTGTTCTCGTTTGCAATAAGGTTACCTGCCGGATCAAATACACGAAGGTAGATTTTGTGATAATCTTTTTGGGCAAGCGGATTAGGTACAATGTCAAACTTTACACTTAATTTTTTTGCTGAACTGGCCTTTATTACCTCAATATTTTTACCGCTGCTTTTTACCCTGTAAGCTATAATATGCACATTCGCAGCCTTTAAAGCGGCACTGGTCTTTACTTTTGCACTGAGTTCCTGGTTTCTTTTTTCCAGTTCATTGGCCTTCTCACTGGCAAAATTGACAGAAGCCTTCAAACTATCCCTCTCGCTTTTAAGAAGGGAATTTTCTTTTTTTAAACGAAGGATGTCTTCATTATAGATTTTCACAAATTCCCGTAGTTCACGTACTTCTTTTTGAGCCACAACGAGCTGTTCCTGGGTAAGCTCACCATTCTGGAGTGCTGCTTTAAGGTCGGCAATCTTTCCACGGGCAAGTTCCTGTTCCTTAATTAATTTTTCACTTAAAGTAAGGTTCAAGGCATTTACCTTATCAAGTTCAATTTCAATTTTCTCAACCTCCAGTCTTAAACGATCTTTCTCTGTGCTAACAGTAACAAATCGTTCGTTTTCCTTTTTATCTTTGATAAAAAGGTAGGCGTTGGTACCTAATAAGGCAACAATAACAACAACTAAAAAGTAGATTTTATTGCGGTCGCCTTTATTTACTGGATCACTCTTGTCTGACATTACTTCAATTCTTAACTAAATTAGGTTGAGGCGCGAACATAAATAAAAATATAACAATTGGTAAAAAAAACATTCTATTTGTATGAGACTTTGAAAAAAATCGTTTACTTGCTAGGATTAGGGAACTGAACTGTATTCTGAACACAACAAATGAAACTAAATTTTATACTATCACAAATTAGAAAGGATGTTTAAACTCACTTTTTATGCACTATTATTAACCATAGTACAACCATTATCTCTTTTTGCGCAAGACACATCAAAAATTGCTCCAAAAAGAGAGTTTAGAGGGGTTTGGGTGGCAACCGTTGCCAATATAGACTGGCCTTCTAAACCAGGTCTTAGTGTAGATCAGCAAAAGCAGGAGCTTATAGGCATCCTGGAGAAGCACAAAGAGAATGGTATGAATGCCATAATGCTTCAGGTTAGGCCGGCTGCAGATGCATTTTATGCAAGCCCAAGGGAACCCTGGAGCCAGTGGCTGATGGGTAGGCAAGGCATTGCTCCGAGCCCGGGTTATGACCCATTAGCTTTTGCAATCAAAGAAGCACATTCAAGAGGGATGGAACTCCATGCATGGTTTAATCCTTACAGAGCTACAATGAGCGCTAATGCAGTGGTTCACGAGAGCCATATGACTAGAAAAAGACCTGAGCTTTTCTTTACTTACGCAGGTAAAAAACAATTTGATCCTGGAATACCAGAGGTTAGAGAATATATTGTGCAGGTTATCCTGGATGTTGTAAAAGGATACGATGTGGATGGAATACATTTCGACGATTACTTTTATCCATATAAAGTTGAAGGGCAGCGAATAAATGATGCCGCAACATTTAGTAAATATGCCAATGGCTTTACAGATATAAATGATTGGCGAAGAAACAACGTTGATGTACTTATTAAACAATTGAACGACAGTATTCATTACTACAAAAAGTATGTTAAATTCGGAGTTAGTCCATTCGGAATCTGGAGAAACAAGTCTGAAGATACACTGGGATCTGAAACCAGCGGATTGTCTAATTATGCAGAGCTTTTTGCCGACTCCAGAAAATGGGTTAAAGAAGGTTGGGTAGATTACATTAACCCTCAGATATATTTTAGCTTTACACGCAGAGTGGCACCATTTGCTACCTTAGTAGATTGGTGGAGTAACAATACCTATGGCAGACATCTTTATATAGGACAAGCTGCCTATCTGGTGAACCAAAGAATGGAGGCCGCGTGGCGATTACCAAAGCAGATGCCTGATCAGATCAGGTACATCAGGAAAAATAATCGGGTACAGGGAAGTGTTTACTTTAGTTCCAAATCATTCTCTACCGTAGCACGTGCATTTGGAGATTCCTTAAAAAACGATTTTTATAAATATCCGGCACTTCCACCTCAAATGCCATGGCTTGATGATGTAATGCCTAACCAACCACGGCAACTTATTGCAGATGCTTTGAATGATGGTGTGCACCTAAAATGGGAAAAACCTCTTCCTGCAGAAGACGGAGAAACTGCATCAGGTTATGTGATTTACCGTTTTGAAGAAGGCGAGAAAATAGGGATATTAAATGCCAGAAATATTCTTAAAATAAGTTTTGAAGAATTTACCTCCTTTATAGATACTGATGTAGATAGTGGTAAAAGATATAATTACCTGGTTACGGCACTGGATCGGTTAAAGAATGAAAGTGAACCTAGCGGGCCGGTAGGTATACAGGCTAAAGAAGCCCTGGCACCAAACTAGTAATACATGAAAATAAAGAAGGGGGCAGTCGTCATCTCGACGATAGGAGAGATCTCTTGAGCCACCCCCTTCTTGCTTAAATAACAGCTCTATTTTTGTTGTGGTAACAAAACTAAGCGGATATAATTATCCTCATTTAAATATTTCTGAGCAGTAGTTTTTGTGCTTTCAACAGAAACACTGTTTAGTCTTTGCTTTTCACCCAATAGCTGATCTAAGTTTTCTCCGTTTTTTAAACGGCTGCTAAGGTAGCTTAACCAATAATTGTTGTTACGTAAATTAAGCTCAAACTGACGCTGTTCTTCTGATTTGAATTTGGTGATATCATCTGCAGAAGCACCGCTGGCTTTAATCTTATTTACTTCATCAAGTGCTGCTGCAATAAGCTTTTCTACATTAGCAGGAGCGCAGCTAAATGAAATATTAAAGTAGTAATGACCGGCAGGATACTTTTCAAGACTTAAGCCAACCTGCGGACTATAAACACCACTTTCCTTTTCGCGTAAACGTTCTAATATCTTTATTTCTAAAGCGCCTTTTAACGCATCTAATTGAATATTGTTATCTGCATTAAAGGTATAATCTCCATGAATGTACAACTCCACAGCAGCTTTATCTTCCAAGCCTTTGTAAACGGTTTTACTGATCTTTCCTTTCGGTGCCCTAACTCCGCGGTCAATAAAATCCTGTTTTTTATTCAGAGCAGGTAGGCTGGCAATATAGGTTTCAATAAACGGCTTGATGGTGTTAATGTCAAATGCACCCACAATAATGAACGTTTGTTCACTGGCATCGGCAAAGCGATCCTTATAAAAGTCAAAAGCTTTGTCTAGCGAAACTTTGTCCAAATCTTGTAGATTAGTAGGCATAGCACGCTTGTTGTACGACGATAACACCGCCTGAACAGTATCGCTAAAAACACTATTAGGGTTTGCATTTTTATTGCTCAGTACTACTTTATAATCAGAGATGTTCTTGTTAAATATCTCACTATCTTTTCTCGGATTGGTCGCGTAAGCATAAATCATTTGAAAAGCTGTTTCAATATCTTTTGGAGAAGAACTTCCGCTAAAGCCTTGATAGAGGTCATCAACATAAGCACCAGCACGGCCAGTGTTGCCAGCTAGCAGTTTGGATAATTGTGTCGGATTAAACTCGCCAACCCCACTTTGGGCAATCAGACTTACCATCTGTGCCGATTCAAGATCCTCATCATTAACTACAGACATTCCTCCTTTAGAGAATGAACTGAAGATGACCTGGTCATTTTTAAAGTCAGTAGGTTTTAAAAGCACCTTAATTCCGTTGCTCAATGTTAATTCGGTAACGCCTACGGCATCAATCTTCTTTTCACCAACAATTTTGCCTGCAACCGGATTTTTCTCCAACAGAGGCTTGTTTAACGAATTATCGACATATGCAGTAACCCCGGTACCAGCATTTTTTACACCGGCCACCAATTGCGCTTCTGTTGGCAGAATAGCTTTGTCCTTTTCAGGAGCTTGAACAACAATAATCTGATTCTCTTTTGGTGTAAGCGTTTTTACCAGCGCATTTATCTCCTCAAGGGTAATATTAGCAACCGCTTTCTGGGTTTCTGCGTAAGTATAATCAATAGAAGGAATGGTGCTTCCTTTAAGGAAATTATTCAGGTACTGCTGTACAAAGTTTGATGATGCTGTTTTATCCTTTTCCTTGTATTGTTTTTCGTTGCCTGTAAGAATGTTTTTCTTGGCAACATCCAATTCAGATTGTACAAAACCAAATTTGCTCATCCGCTCATTTTCAGCAAGTGCTCCAGCAAAAGCTTTTTCCAACTGCTCGCCCGACTTAGCTGCAACTACAGTTTGAAAAGCATTAATACCCGAAACCAGGCCACCTTGATATGGTCCGAATGAGCTTTGTCCAAAAATAAAAGGAGCGTTCTCTTTTTGCAGAATCTCTTCAAATCTTGCACCCAGCATGCTATTCACCATAGAATACATGATTCTCTTTTTAAAATCGGCAGTGGTTTTTGTAGCATTTCCACGTAATTTATACATGATGATGGCAACATCATAAGGCTGCTCAGGATCCGTAATAACTTTAACAAGCGGTTCTTTGTTGTCGGGTAAATCATAATTTAAGCGAGGTCTAGGATTTGCCGGATTAGTTAGGTCAGAGAAGTTTGCCTTAATTAACTGCTCAACTTCATTTACATCAAAATCACCAACAGCTATCACAGCTTGTAAATTTGGTCTGTACCAATCCTTGTAAAAGCTTCTGATCCTGTCGTGAGAAAATGATTTTAAAATATCGATCTTTCCAATAGGCAGGCGGTTTTCATAACGCGAGCCCTTTAGTAATAGGGGAAGTAACTGTTTGCTCATACGTTCCTGAGCATTTTTTCCGCGCTGGCGATCTTCTTCGATTATCACACCGCGTTCTTTATCAATCTCTTCACCCTCCATAACCACTTTCCCTGCCCAGTTAGCCAGGATCTTAAAACCTGTTTTAAATACCAGGGTGCTATCAGTTGGGATAGGTAATTGATAAACCGTTTGCTCAAAGCCGGTGTAGGCATTTAAGTCGGCACCAAAACGGACACCTGCTTTTTGAAGGTAATTGATGATGTCGTTTTTAGGGAAATCTTTTGTGCCATTAAAGGCCATGTGTTCCGTAAAATGGGCTAATCCTTGCTGATCATCTTCTTCCATTAACGAACCTATTCGGGTTGCCAAATATAATTCAGCCCTGTTTTTAGGTTCTACATTCTTTCTGATGTAGTAAGTTAAACCATTCGCCAGTTTCCCAATTTTAACATTAGGGTCGTTGGGGATCAAAGTATCATTGTTTTTTTTTGCAGCTGCTGATACCGTCTTTTTTACAGCTGAAGGTTTTTTTTGCGCAAGTACGGGAGTATTAAATGCCACAAACGCGGCAAGCCCACATACGAGAGTGTTGATTGTTCTTTTCATGAAAAATAGTTAATGGGCTAAATTTAAACTTTTATAATAATTTTTTTATTATACATCGCCCAAAGAATTATCAGCCAGAACAATATGAAGGCAATTGCCCAGGCTAGTGATGCATTAATTGGAGAGAAATAGGAAGAGAAACCTGAGTAAAGCCAAGCTTGTAAGGTTACTTCGGTGCCGGCGCTGTTTTTTACATGGATCATACCCAATATACGTGGTATCAACCCCGATAAAAAAAATACTGTAATTGCATTTACGCCGTATACCACAAAAGGTTTGGTAAAGCGATTGTATTGGTGAACATCTATTATCCAATAACTAAGGGCAAGTATCACCGTTGCTAACCCGCCAGTGTACAAAACAAAGGAACTAGTCCATAATGATTTATTAATTGGAAATTGTAAATCCCATAATAAACCTAAAACTACGGCGGCACAACCGGTAGTAAATAGCCAGGCTATTTTAAAAGCGGCATCAATATCTTTACGTTTTAGGTAAACGCCAACCAGAATCCCGAATAAGCCTGTTGCAATTGCCGGAATGGTACTAAAGATGCCTTCCGGATCCCAGGTCTTGGCTGATTTCCATAGATGGGCCTCAGTTAGTATGCCCCTGTCTATCCATGCACCAAGATTGGTTTCTTTTTCAAGATTAGCATATCCAACGCCGGGAACAGGTACAAATGTCATTAATGCCCAATAAACAGCTAACAAGGCAATTAATATCCTGAAGATGTTTTTTTCGGAATTTTTAAGAAATATAATGGACGAAATAAAGAATACTACTGCGATCCGCTGTAGCACCCCGGGAATGCGTACATGCTGAAAGGCACCTATAGGATCAGTAAACACCTTGGGAAATAAGGATAGGAATAATCCTAAGCCAAATAGGATAAACGCTCTTTTAAGTGCTTTTAAAATGGTTTTGTTATGTGTTGCAGGATCAGTTTTTTTGCTTCCCATCGCGTAAGCAATTGAAACACCAACAATAAATAGAAAGAAAGGAAAAATTAGATCTGTAGGCGTGCAGCCATTCCATTCTGCGTGTTCAAGAGGAGCGTAAATATTACCCCAATCTCCGGGATTATTTACAAGTATCATAGCCGCTACCGTGGCGCCTCTAAAAAAATCAAGGGATAATAGTCTTGCCGGAGTATCAGTATTGGCTGAAATAGAAGTCATGAATGGGGAATTAATTACAAAATAATCGCTATTGCGTAAACACAATAGCGATTATAAATATAATTAAAATTTATAGCGTACAAAGGCTTCCATCGCCTCGTAGTTTGCTAATCCCAAATTGTCATAAGCCTGGGCAGTTTCTCTGTTTCTGTCCTCAGCTCTTTTCCAGAATTCTCTGGCATCATCACCAGGGAAAACAGCTCTGTCTTTTTGCGACTGGTGTTTGAAAATAGCGAATTTCTTTCTTTCCACCTCTTGTGGACTAAGCGGAACAGCCATTTCAATTTCATGAGTTTCAAATTCCTGCCATGCACCACGGTACATCCATAACCAGCAATCTTTAACCCAGCTTTCAGTTTTTGCTAAACGCTTTAACGCTTCTAAAATGATATTGAAGCAAACGATGTGAGTTCCATGTGGATCTTCAAAATCTCCGGCAGCAAATACTTGCTCTGGTTTAACCTTTTGCAAAAGGTCCATTGTTAATTGAATATCCAGATCGGTAACAGGGTTTTTATTGTTTTTTCCGCTTTCGTAAAAAGGAAGCGCCATGAAATGAATATGATCATCTTCAAGTCCGCAGTAACGTGCACCTGCAATAGCCTCTCCTTTTCTGATCAAGCCTTTTACCGTTTGAATTTCTGGAGTATCAACCTGATTTGGTTGTTTTTTCTCCATAAAATCGCGCATGTTGTTGTACAATCCTTTTAACTCGTCTTTACCAAGACCCATTTTTTCAGAAAAATCAATGCTAAATTCAACAAAACGAAGTGCATCATCATCCCATACTGCAGTATTACCTGAAGTTTGGTAAGCTACGTGTACATCATGTTTCTGATCTACCAAACGGATAAAAGTACCACCCATTGAAATTACGTCATCATCAGGGTGCGGAGAGAAAATAATTGAACGCTTTTTAGCAGGTTCAGCTCTTTCCGGTCTTTGCGAGTCGTCAGCATTAGGTTTGCCGCCCGGCCATCCGGTAATAGTGTGTTGTAATTTATTAAAGATGTCTATGTTGATGTTGTAAACAGGGCCTCTGTCGATAGCCAACTGAGCCATGCCATTGTTATTGTAGTCATCCTCGGTAAGTTTAAGAACAGGTTTACCTAAATGATTTGCCAGCCAGATTACTGCTTTTCTGGTTAGTTTTTCATCCCAAACGCAATCTTTTACCAACCAAGGCGTATCAAAACGGGTTAATAAAGAAGCTGCGTCCTGATCCAAAATGAACTCAACATGCTCAGAAAGCTGTAGGTAGGTAGCAGGAACGTCACTTGAAATTTCGCCTTCAACAGCTTTTTTAATGATGGAAGCTTTTTTTCTGTTCCATGCCATCAAAATAATTTCGCGGGCTTTGAATATAGTACCAATACCCATGGTAATTGCTTTTGTAGGCACAAAAGATTTACCACCAAAATCTCTTGCAGCATCACGTCTTGTAAGGTCATCAAGAGTTACCAAACGAGTACCGGAATTTGGCGCAGAACCCGGCTCATTGAAACCAATGTGACCGGTACGTCCAATACCCAATATCTGGATGTCTAAACCTCCCAGATCTCCAATCTTTTTTTCATAGGCAAGGCAAAAAGCAGGAATTTCTTCTAGACTCAATGTTCCATCAGGGATGTTAACATTGTTTTTGTCGATGTCGATGTGATCAAACAAATGCTCGTTCATAAAAGAAACATAGCTTTGAGCAGCGTCTGGCTGCATCGGATAATACTCATCCAGGTTAAACGTGATCACGTTTTTAAAGCTTAAACCCTCTTCTTTATGCATTCTTACTAATTCTGCATACACTGCAATAGGTGTAGCTCCAGTAGCTAAACCTAAAACAGCCTGAGTGTTATTCTTTTGTTTTTCTTTAATCAGATCCCCGATACGTTTAGCCACGCTAAGTGATGCGGCCTTAGGGTTTTCAAAGACAGAAACGGGTAATTTTTCAAAACGCGTTTCTTCCAGAAGATTTAATCTTGCCATTTATTTTTGTTCTTAAAGTTTGTACGGAGCAGTAAATATAGCGACTCTATTGAGTATAACAAGAATTTTAATTTGGTAAAAAGGCTAAATTCAGGTCATTAACCGGTTGGTATTACGGATTGTATTTTACACAATCGATTGAGATGTTGAGTAAACGGTGTTTTTGAAAATAGCATGCCTGAAATATTTTTTTTAATTGATTTAGAGTTTCTTCGAGGATTGTTCGGAGCTTGTTCATAGCAAACCCACAAACAGGTACCTTTTTGTGAAGAAATTGTGAATGAAGTGTAAATCATGTGAGGATTTAATATCTTGCAGAAGCAAAATTCTAACTATGAATGCCAACTGGGCCAGACTTTTTCATACCATTGAGAAAAAGGAAAGATTAATAATCGGATTAATGTCGGGTACTTCACTTGATGGATTGGATATTGCCCTTTGCAATATTAGCGGAAACGGTGCAGCAACAAAGGTTAAGGTTAAGAATTTTAAAACGGTTCCTTATTCTAATGCTTTTAAAGCAGAGGTGAAAGCTATATTTTCCAGAAAAGATGCCGATCTGCAAATGGTTTGCCTAATGAATGAAAAAATAGGATTAATCCATGCCGAGATGATTTTAAAGGCTATTGAATCGTGGGGATTAAAGCCTGAGGACGTTGATGTAATTGCAAGTCACGGACAAACTATTTTTCATGCACCTGCCTCTTTGCATAAATTGTCTGATTATCCGAATGGCACTTTGCAGATAGGCGATGGGGATCATATTGCGGTGAAAACAGGTGTCGTTACCATATGTGATTTTAGACAAAAGCATATTGCAGCGGGAGGTGAAGGCGCCCCCCTTGCCGTATATGGTGATTATCTGCTGTTTTCTGAAAAGGGAGAAGATCGGGTGATGCTGAATATAGGAGGGATAGCCAATTTTACGTATTTACCAGGTGATAATGATGCGGCAAAAGTGTTTTCTACAGATGTTGGCCCGGGGAATACTTTAATGGACCAATTTGTTCAGCATCACTACGAAGGACTATATTTTGATCAAAACGCTGCAATAGCTAAAGCGGGTGTGGTAAGCGCTGCATTGCTTAAGGAATTGATGCAGTCAGATTTTTTAACTGCACAGTTTCCCAAAACAACAGGGCCGGAATTGTTTAATCTGAAGTATTTAAAGGCTGCACAGGAGCGATCAAAAACGAGTAGCCTTAACAATGAAGACATAATGGCAACCCTATGCAGTTTTACCGCCCAGGTTATTGTTGATGCCATTGAAAAGTGCTTTGGCGACAACCAAAAACCATCGATATATATGAGTGGGGGTGGTATGCATAACCCCTTGCTTGTAAAGCAACTTAAAGAAGGGTTGCCCAATGCCAGGTTTTATACCACAGAAGACCTGCAAATAAATCCGGATGCTAAAGAAGCTGTTCTGTTTGCCGTGTTGGCTAATGAAACATTAACGGGCAATGCCATCAATTTTGGCGATAGGGCAGGTGTTCCATCAATTTGTATGGGTAAAATCTGTTTGCCTTTTTAAAGAATCTGCAGGTTTTTACGATGGTAAGCATTTAAGGTTACGTCGTCTGCAGGGAGCTCAGTAACCAAATAGTCGATATTCTCCAGAGCGGCTACTTTAAGCCTTAATGATATGTCTAGCTTTTCGGAGATGCAAAGTACTGCCGTTCTTTTTGAAAAGTTAAGCATCGTTTTTTTAAGCTGATTAATTTCCCAGTCGGTATCTGTTAAGCCATCGGTTGGATGAAGCGCGCTTGTTCCCAGCAAACAAAGATCAGCACTGATTTCTGATAACTGATTTATCACATGCCCGCCGTAAGTTACCTGCGAATTCTTAGAGAACAGACCCCCGATAAGAATCACCTCTATCTTTGCATATTTGGCCAGTTCAATAGCTACAAATGGGCTAATGGTAAAAAAAGTGGCGTGTAAATTCTCTGGAAGAAGCTTGGCCACTTCAATTATGGTAGTTCCTCCTCCAGTTAAAACAACCATGCCATCTTTTATAAGTGAAATGGCTTTTTTGGCGATACTGATTTTAGCATCCTTGGCATACACAGAACTATCATCAAAAGAAGATTGGTAAGATTTTGACAATGCGCCACCATGAACCTTGAACAGCTTGTTGTTGTCCGACAATTCCTGGAGGTCGCGCCTGATGGTATCCTCAGAAACATTCAACAACTGAACAAGGTCTGAGGTAAGAACGCGATTGTGTAAATTGATTTGCCTCATTACAAAATCATGTCTTTCTTTTTTCAACATCTGTTTATTTTTTTGACTAAAGTAATAAAAAACGATTAATAATTTAATGCGGGTTTATGCAGGTTTGTGCAATATTGATTTGTGTAACAAGAATGAAATAGTTGTTTATTTTGTAAATAAATGAAAAACATTTATGATATTTACTAGAGGTTTGATTTTTTGCGTGTAATTGCGTGTTTTGAAAAACCGTATTTCCCCGCAAATAGCCAAACGAGAACTTAAATTTATTAACCAAACTATCGTTCATGAAAAAAAAACTACTTCTGTTTATTACAGTTGGTTTTTTGCTAATTTCCCAAACATTTGCCCAGCAAAAAACGATTACAGGTAAAGTCACCTCAACTGAAGATGGGCTTCCCATCCCGGGCGTTTCCGTAAAAATAAAAGGAACGTCTACTGTTGTTCAAACCGCTAATAACGGGGGGTACAGTATTAAAGCCAACGAAAATGATGTGTTGGTTTTTTCTTATGTGAGTATGATTACGCAAGAAAAAACAGTGGGCAGCACAACAACACTAGATGTTGCCATGGTTCCAGACTCAAAAGCACTAAGTGAGGTTGTGGTTACCGCCCTTGGTATTAAACAACAAAAAAGATCCTTAGGGTACGCAACTCAGGACATTAAAGCAGCGGATATTACAAATACCAACCAGTCTAACGTGTTAAATGCGTTAAAGGGGAAAGCATCCGGTGTTCAAATTACAAGCTCCGGTGGGGCTGCAGGTTCAGGTACAAGAGTTCAGATCAGAGGGATTAACTCTTTGAATCCTTCGGCCGATAATCAGCCATTGTTTGTTGTAGATGGTATTCCTATTTCCAACAGTACTGATCTAATTGGTATCAACAGTGATAACTTTCAAAACCCTAACCGTGCCGGTGATATAAACCCAGAGGATATTGAAACAATGACCATCCTTAAGGGACCAGCTGCCTCTGTATTGTATGGTTTAAGGGCTGCCAACGGTGCCATCATCATTACTACTAAATCAGGTAAGTCTGGTAAACCTAGCTTTAATTTTAAAAGTTCCGTTAGTTTCGACGACGTAACAAAAACACCTCCAATACAAACAACCTATGGTAATGGTAACGGTGGAGCATATGTGCCGAGTGTAAATAGCTGGGGGCCTAAAATTGAAAGCGGTATACCCGTTTATAACCCTTACGATGTGTTCTTTAAAACAGGGCATCAGACACAGAATTCCTTTACTTTTAGCGGAGGAAATGATAATGCTACTTATTTTACTTCAATTTCGAACTCAGAACAAAAGGGAGTTGTGCCGAATTCTGATTACGGCAAAACATCCATCAGACTTTCGGGGACATTAAAGGCCTCGGAAAAATTCAAATTTGAAGGATCTGCAAATTATATTAATTCCGGTGGTAAAAATCCTCGTACCGGTATCACCTCGGGTACAATATTTTATTTGATGCGTCATACCAATACAGTTAACCCTGCAGACTACCTAAATCCGGATGGAACTGAAAAAACGTATAATGCCTCTATTCAAAATCCATTCTATTTTACTGAAAATGCTTTTTTAAAGGATAATGTAAACAGGGTAATAGGAAATTTGGGCGCAGAGTTTAAAGCAAACGACTGGTTAACCTTTAACTACAAAGCCGGTATTGACAACTACACCGATTTCAGACAGATTTATAATGAAAAAGGATTGCTGATCAGTACGCTGGGGTCTATGACCGAGCAACGGATTAGCTATAGCGAGGTGAACTCTAATTTCTATGCCAGGGCAAGCAAGCAGTTTGGCGAGAAATGGTTTGTGAACTTCTTATTAGGTCATTCATATACCCATATTAACAGAACCAACTTATCTCTTAATGGCGCTCAGGCGGTTGTTCCTAATGTAGAGAGTATTAATAACTACAACGTATATACTACTTTAACCTATCCGGGTAAAAAGAACATCATCGGTATTTTTGGTGATTTAAATGTGAGTTACGACAATACTGTTTTCTTAAGTGTAACAGGAAGAAATGACTGGTCATCTACCTTACCGCAGAGTAACCGCTCATTCTTTTATCCTTCGACCAGCTTATCGTATGTATTTACCGAGACTTTGGGCTTACAGCAGAACGACGTATTTAACTTCGGTAAGTTAAGGCTTTCGTATGCTGAAGTGGGTAAAGATGCTGATCCTTATCAGATTGGTGAATATTACTCTACATTGGCTGCATTTGATGGCGTAAGCGGTGTAAGACGCGATATTAAGATAGGCTCTGAATCTTTACGTCCTGAAAGAACAAAAGGACTAGAGGTAGGGGGTGAATTTCATTTCTTTAAAAGTCGCTTAACTTTAGATGCAAACTATGCGATTCTGAACAGTATTGACCAGATTGTACCTGTTCCTATTAGTTACGCATCAGGCTATGATATTTTTGTAACCAATGCCGGAAAGATCAGAAATAAATCTTTAGAGTTCCTGTTAACTGCAACCGTTGTTAAAAGTGATGACTTTAAATGGGATGTAAGTGCAAATTGGTCGCGCACAAAAGGAAGGGTGCTTTCTATGCCTCCGGGAGTAAATGAAATCCAGTTCAACCCAGAAAGTCCGTGGGTAAAACAAATCATAAAAACAGGCGGAAGACCGGGCGATTGGTACGGATGGCCATATACCCGTGTTACAGATCAGAATAGTGAATATAACGGACAGCTGGTTATTGGTGCTGATGGATATCCGATTATTCCTCAGCCGTTATCTAATAACTACCTGATTGGTAATGCCTATCCGGACTGGACAGGTGGTTTAGGAAGTACTTTAGCATATAAAGGGATAACCTTCTCGTTCATGTTCAACTTTAGAAGAGGTGGCGATGTATTTGATATTCCTAAAACACAAAGATTTTCTACTGGTATAGGTGCCGAAACACAAATCAGAGATACACAGGTAATATTTAAAGGAGTGAAAAACATAGGAACACCAGAAGCCCCTATATATGCTCCAAATGATAAGCAAGTGGTTATCGATCAGCTTTTTTATGCGAACAGTTTCCCTTATAAACTGGCACCTGAAAATAATGGATTCCAGGATGCTTCATGGATTAGGCTGCAGAATGTGTCCTTGTCGTACGAATTGCCAAAAAGCTGGCTGAACAAAAGTTTTATTAAGTCGGCATCAATTTCTGCAACGGCAAATAACTTGTGGTTAAGCACTCCTTTTATTGGGTTTGATCCTGAAGCAAGTGCTTATGGAGCAGGTTCAAATTCTGTTGGATATGTGGGTACTGGTGTGCCAACTACCAGAAGTATATTTCTTGGTTTAAATGTTAATTTCTAAGATTCAGTTATGAAAAATATAAGTTTTAAAGTTTTTGTCGCACTACTTACTGCTTCTGTAATATTTGGAGCATGTAAGAAACAGCTGGACATTAATGATGATCCATCGAGACTGACGCCAGAGCAGGCAACCATTTCGGGCTTGCTGGCCTCAACAATTCAATTTACGGCAACTTCGTTTTTTAACGCAGGTCAATATGGTAATGCCTATCCGCAATACCTTGCCGGATTTAATGCATACGAGGCAAATATAGATTCGTATAATCCGTATGGTTTTGATAACATATGGGAATCGGCCTATAGGGATGCAATGCCTAATTTAAAGGATCTTATCCAAAGATCGGAAGTATCTGGAGCTCCTCAGTATGCGGGTATTGGAAAGCTATTACTTGCTTTAAATTTAATGCAGTGTACAGATTTATGGGGCGATTTGCCATACAAAGAAGCTTTTAAAGGCCCTTCGGTTCCTAGCCCGACTTATGATAAGCAACAAGATATATACACTGTATCATTAAAAGAGCTTTTAGACGGAGCAATAGCCGATTTAAATAAGCCTGTGCCAACAAATACAGCATTACAGGTTGGCGCTACTGATCTGGCTTTTAAAGGTGTAATTGCCAGCTGGAAAAAGGCAGCCTATGGTGCAAGAGCCAGATATTACATCAATTTATCAACTAAAGACCCATCTAATGCGCTTAAAGCGGCTGATGATGCTGCACTGGCCATTGATGATGTTACCGGAGCAGCCGATTTGCAAGTGAAATATACTCAGGATAAGCCTAGTCCTTGGTATACCAATCTTGGTCAGCCGGCCATTGCCTCAAAACAGCATCGCCCTTCTTATTTTATGGTTAACTTAATGAATGGAACGGGGTATTTTAACGCACTTATTGATCCAAGGTTGCCGAAATTGTTTGATAATGCTGGTGCAGCCACCTATATCGGCAGACCGGTTGGTGCCTTGAGCACCCAGCAAGGGGCTAGTTTGGCAAATAGTGATATCACTGAAAAAACCTTTTACGGAGCAAGAACATCGCCTGTGCCTATATTGACATATGCCGAGGTTCAGTTTATTAGGGCCGAAGCATTATTTGCTACCAACAAAGAGGGAGCCTATACTGCATATTTAAACGGAATTAAAGGGAACATGCAGAAGTTGGGGGTAGGAACAGATGATATTAATAAATATGTTAATGATCCGCTTATCAGCAAAGGCTCTGCTAATTTAACGCTTACTGATGTGATGTTGCAAAAGTACATTGCGCTATTCCTGCAAATGGAAACCTGGACAGATATGAGAAGATATCAATATAGTAATACCATATATCCTGGTTTAGTTCCGCCATTTAAAAATTTATTGGGCACAAGCTATGTACAGCGTGCAAAATATGCAGATAATGAGCCGGGCAGAAATCCAAATGTTCCTCAGGTGGCCAATCAGGCTGTGAAATTATGGTTGTTTAATTAATATTGAAGAATATGAAAAATAAAATATCAAAACTCTTTATAGCTGCTTTTACTGCCATGATCGTGTTTTCGGCATGCAAGAAGAATGATCCGGACCAATGGCTAAAAGATAATATTACAATTATTGGAAAGGTACCTGTTGTGGCAGGATTTACGGTTAAGCCTCCGCAAACTACCAATGTAGCGGCAGGAACTAATGTACAGTTGGACCTGAGATATTGGTCTGATGATCCAATTGATAAAATCAATTTAAGATCAACTGTAGGTGCAAATGCTCAGGCACTTGTTTCGACAACTCCTTATCAAAAAGCGTATTCTTCAGTTAGTCGGACAGACTCTTTATTGCTTGGTTATCAGGTTCCTGGTGATTTGGCAAAAGGCACTTCTGTGGTTATGGAAATAGAGGTGGTTAATAAGAATACCCTTACTAAAAAAGCTACACTGACTCTTAAAATCCAATAATGTAATCTCTCGTTAGTCCCCGGTTGTATGACCGGGGATTTTTTATTGCAGAGATATCTCTTATTTTCATACTTTTGCGCTAAAGTATTTATTTATGGCAAGTTTTACTCTTACTCCTGAAACCTGGCAAAAGGTTAAAATTAAATTTTTAAGAAAATATCGTGATTTGGCGCAAGTGAATCTTTCTTTTGCTCCGGGACAGGAAGATCAACTTGTACAGCAGCTTATGGATTTGGTTAAAAGAGACAGAGAATATGTTGAATTTACCATAAAAAAGGCCCTGGCTGATCCTGACGGGAACAGACTTTAACTTTTGGATTTTTTTGGAGTGTTTTTATTTGTAAGTTTACCATTAAACAGATTGGTGAACGATGAAACAATATAAACTAGCTGCCGTTTTTGCGCTTATAGCTTTCGCTTCTTTAACATGGTCTTTTAAAGAGGACTTGTTTCAGGTATCTAAAAATCTGGACATCTTTGCGTCTTTATATAAAGAGATTAACATCAATTATGTAGAGGAAACCAATCCATCTGACCTTATGCGAAACAGCATCGATGCGATGTTGGAGAATCTTGATCCTTACACTGAATACATCCCGGAATCTGAAATTGAAGATTATAAATTAAAGTATGTGAGTACGCAATACGGTGGTATTGGTGCCAGCACGGTTTCTATTGAAGGTAAGTTGTTTGTAAATGAAGTGGTTGAAGGATATCCGGCAGATAAGCAGGATGTAAAGCCAGGAGATCAGTTGGTAAAGATAAATGGCAATGAGGTAAAGGGGAAAGACCGTAATCAGATAAGCCAATTGTTACGTGGCCCCAAAGGGTCTACAGTAGATATGTTGATTATAAGAGACGGTTCTGTAATCACTAAGAAGCTGGTGCGTGATGAGATTAAGCAACCTAATGTGCCTTATTCGGGTATGACGGAAGATAATATTGCCTACATCCGTTTAGATAAGTTTCTTGAAAATTCTGCTCAGGAGGTAAAGGACGCCGCAATTGCCCTGAATAAGCAGCAGCCAAAGGGAATGATCCTTGACTTAAGATACAACGGTGGAGGTATTTTACAGGAAGCTGTTAAAATAGTTAACCTTTTTGTAAACAGAGATGTGTTGGTGGTAACCCAAAAGGGTAGGAATCCGCAAAAAACCATTGTTTATAAAACAATGACTGAGCCTTTATTGCTGAAGATGCCATTGGTAGTGCTTGTTGGTGGTTCCTCAGCTTCTGCTTCAGAGATTGTTGCAGGATCATTGCAGGATCTCGACAGAGCAATTATTGTTGGCCAGCGAAGCTTTGGTAAAGGGTTGGTACAACAAACCTTTAATTTGCCTTACAATAGCCTGGTTAAGGTTACGGTGGCTAAGTACTATACGCCATCTGGTCGCTGTATTCAGGCGCTTGATTATGCGCATAAAGATGCAAACGGGAAAACACTGAAGTTTGCAGATTCGTTATCTCATAAGTTTAATACCAGTGCAGGCAGAAGCGTTTATGATGGAAACGGAGTATATCCGGATGTGGTAGTGAACTCGAGCAGACCAAGCCCTATTACCATGTCAATTATGAGCAAGAATCTGTTTTTTGATTATGCTAATGATTATAAAAAGAAAAATAAAACTATTGCTCCTGCTGGTAACTTTCAATTGACAGATAACGATTACAATCAATTTGTAGCCTCATTAGCGGGTAAAGATTATTCGTATGCTTCACGTACTGAACGTTTATTGTCTGATTTGCGAGATGAGGCAGAAAAAGAGAATAAATTGGGCGTTGTTAAGGTAGATCTGGATGATTTAAAGGACAAGATGCTTGGTGCTAAGAAAACAGATCTTATCACTTATAAAGCCGAAATAAAACGTGTTTTAGAAACACAGATCGTAAGCCGTTATTATTACGAGAAGGGAAAGGTTATTCAGGCATTCCAATACGACAAGGAGCTTCAGGCAGCTAAGGCGCTTTTGGGTAGTTCCACTAAAATGCTAGCGGTATTAAAAGGTGAGGGTGAATATAAAACTATAGGCAGCCCCACCAAAACGATTGCAGCAATAACAACAGCAGAAAACTAAAGACCTTTTTTATTCAGCGTGATGTAGTTTAACAACTAAACCATCCATAGCAGGATTTAGCTGAAGCTGGCAGGCAAGTCTTGAATTTGGAAGTACATCTGGTAAAGTATCAAGCATTGCATACTCGTCATCTGTCATTTCATTCAGCTTTTCTTCTCCTTCAAGTACATCTACACAGCAGGTAGCACATAAGGCCATTCCGCCGCAGGTTGCAAGAATATCATATTCGCAGGCTTTAAGGTACTCCATTAAGCTTAATCCCATATCTACAGGGGCTTCAAGAGTAGTTAAGCTGCCATCAGGGTTTTGTACGTGTAGGGTAATGTTATTGTCTTCCATGCTTAAAATTCTGATACGCCGTTTACAGTGGTGTATTTCATGGTGTATTTAACACCTGGGTTCATGTATTGGTATGCACTATGGCTCATTAAAGCAGCTTCGTGAAATCCACAAAGGATCAGTTTTAATTTGTTAGTGTAAGTATTGATATCACCAATAGCATAAATGCCTGGTATGTTTGTTGAATAATCGTCGGTATTAACTTCTATAGCGCTTTTGTTGATGTTTAAGTTCCATTGCTCAATAGGGCCTAACTTAGGGCTTAAACCGAATAAAGGAATTAAATGGTCTGCAGCTACTGCGGTAGTTTCAAGGCTCTTATTGTGAATAAGCTCTACCGTTTCCAGTTTTCCGTTTCCAGATACTGAATTTAGATTGCTGTTTAAAACAAGGTTTATACGGCCGCTTTCGGCTAATGCCATTACTTTGTTTACTGAATCTGGTGCGCCACGGAAGCTTTCGCTGCGGTGTACCAAAGTTAATTCATCTACGATGTCGGCTAAAAATATGGTCCAGTCAAGGGCAGAGTCACCACCACCTGCAATCACCATTTTCTGACCACGGTATTGCTCCGGATCAAGAATCATGTAGTTAACACCTCTTCCGTTTTCGAATTGTTCTAAACCAGATACAGCCGGTTTACGAGGCTCAAAGCAACCTAAACCTCCCGCAATTACCACAACTTTAGATTCTATAATAGTACCCATGTTTGTAGTAAGTACAAAATCACCTTCTCCACGTTTCTCTAAGCCTTCTATACGCTCGCCTAAAGTGAAACCAGGGTGGAAAGGTTTTCCCTGCTCCATCAGGTTATCTATAAGCTCCTGAGCCAATACTGTTGGGTAGCCCGGGATGTCGTATATAGGTTTTTTAGGATATATTTCAGACAATTGACCACCCACCTGCGGTAAATAATCAATTAAATGGCAGCGCATTTTTAATAGTCCTGCTTCAAAAATTGCAAATAAACCTACGGGTCCGGCGCCAATTATGGCTATATCAGTAGAAATCATGTGTTTAAAATTTGTGCGAATTTACAAACTTTTGTTATAATATCGATGCTATTTATAAATAATCTAGATACTCCGTAGAACTTATGACAACAAACTGAGCTAATATTTTACTTATCTTTGTTTTATTGATGAATAAGAACATATATTTTGCCTCTGATTTTCATTTAGGCTCTCCGGATTTTTTTGAAAGTCGTAAGCGGGAAGATCGCATTCTTCGTTGGTTAAATGCCATTGAGCCCACATGTAGCGAACTTTTCCTGATGGGAGATGTTTTTGATTTCTGGTTTGAATATAGTACTGTAGTACCTAAAGGGTTTATTCGCCTGCAGGGAAAGCTGGCGGCTATGACAGACGCAGGGATTAAGGTCTATTTTTTTAAGGGCAACCATGATATGTGGGTTAACGACTATTTCACAAAGGAAATGGGGATTGAAATTATAAGTGACGAACTTGTAATTGAAAGAAATGGGAAAAGGTTCTTTTTACATCATGGTGACGGATTAGGACCTGGCGACAGGAAATATAAGATGCTGAGAAAAATCTTTAGAAATCCGGTGTGCCGCTGGCTCTTTTCAATGGTTCCACCAAGAATTGGAATGGGAATAGCAAACGGTTGGTCTAGAAGCAGCAGGGCAGCCAGTAGCAAAGTGGAAGTTTTTGAAGGCATTGAAAATGAATGGCTGGCCATATATGCTAAAGAGCAAATGGTAAAACAGCACTATGATTTTTTTGTGTTTGGGCATAGACACTTGCCTTTAGATTTGGATTTAGGTGGCGGAACTAAGTATGTGAACCTGGGCGAATGGATTACCTATAATTCATATGCGGTTTTTGATGGCGATGTGCTGAGCCTTAAATATTTTCCTGATAAAAATTTATAGTGTCGTTAACTGAAAAAGCCGTATTTTTGCTGCCCGAATAAAAAATCGTTATCTGGATAAAAGATGCTGTTAACAAACAGGTTGTGTTATTTGTTGCTAACGGTACAATTATAAAGTTTCTGAAATAAAAGAATATGTTAGAGAAATTAGAAGCAATTAAACTGCGTTGGGAAGATGTTGAGGAGCAGTTAAGTAATCCTGATACCATGCAGGATATGAAGCGTTTTGCAGCTTTAAATAAAGAGTATAAAGATTTAGGTAAAATTGTAGAAGAGTATAAAGTCTACAAGAATGTAATGAGCAACATCGAGGCAAATAAAGAGATCTTGAGTACAGAGAAAGATCCTGAGATGCGTGAGATGGCTAAAGAAGAGCTTGACTTGTTACTGGTACAACAGGAAGAATTAGAAGAGAAAGTTCGTTTGATGCTTATTCCTGTGGATCCTGAGGATGCAAAGAATGCGGTGTTTGAGATTAGAGGTGGTACAGGTGGTGATGAAGCAGCTTTGTTTGCCGGCGACTTATATAGAATGTATAGCCGTTTCTTTGAACAAAAGGGATGGAAAGTAGAAACAGTAGATGTAACCGAGGGTACTGCTGGTGGATACAAAGAGGTGATCCTGAAAGTAAGTGGAGAAGATGTTTATGGACAGTTAAAGTATGAGTCTGGAGTACACAGGGTTCAGCGTGTGCCGGATACAGAGACTCAGGGACGGGTTCATACGTCGGCTGCATCCGTAGCTGTTTTGCCTGAGGCTGAGGAGATAGATCTTTACATTAATCCGGCAGATATTGATTTGCAAACCTCCAGATCCGGTGGTGCGGGTGGACAGAACGTAAATAAGGTTGAAACTAAGGTTCAGTTAACGCATAGGCCTTCCGGTATTGTAGTAGTTTGTCAGCAGGAACGTTCTCAGCTAGGAAACAGAGTTATTGCAATGGAGATGCTTCGTAGTAAGTTATACGATATTGAATTGCAGAAGAAGAATGGTGATATTGCCGCCAGACGTAAGACTATGGTTTCCACTGGTGACCGCTCAGCGAAGATCAGAACGTACAACTATCCGCAGGGAAGGGTAACGGATCACCGCATCGGTTTAACGCTTTATAACCTAAACGGAGTGATGGATGGAGGTGTTCAGGAGCTAATTGATGCGTTGCAGTTCGCCGAGAATGCAGAGAAAATGAAAGAGGGATCTGTGCTCTAAAAAATAATTATCAGAGAATTAAGGAGTTATAACTATTTTAAAATAAATGTTGCAAAGTTAAATAAAGGCGCTATATTTGCAATCCCGAAACGAAACAACGAAACGAAAATAGGGAAAACGGACCGGTAGTTCAGCTGGTTAGAATGCCGCCCTGTCACGGCGGAGGTCGCGGGTTCGAGTCCCGTCCGGTCCGCTAAAGGTAGCAATGCCAAACTAAAGCCTTCAAATTACACGTTTGAAGGCTTTTTTGTGTTTTTCTATATTTTTAGATTTGGTGTATCTTTAAAAGTCATCTTTTGAATCCTTAATCAAAACAATAAATGGAGAGCTTGCTTAAAAAATATGATGCGCTTGTAGCAGAATACAGCAAAGTTATTATTGATAGCTTTAATCTCGAAGATTTTAAGGAATATAACGAAATATTGTTTTCTGCGCACAGCTGTGCAGTAGAGGGGAATACCTTTACCGTGGATGAAACACGCGAGCTTAAAGAAAAGGGCCTCAATTTAAAGTTAAACAACAGGTCTTTATATGAGGCATATGAAATCCTAGATCATTTTAAAGCCTATGAATTCGTATTTAACGACCTAAAACAGCCTTTAACCGAAAATTTGATCAAACAGGTACAAAGAATACTAACGGAAAATACCCTTAAATTTGCGAAGGGCCTTGAGCCAGGGGAATATACCAACACGCAAATGGCTGCAGGGGATACGGTTTTTGGAGATTTCAGGGTGAGTATTGCACGTATGCCATCATTGATCAGTTCCACAGAATTAGCTATGGAAAAGGCCGAATTACATCCGCTGGACATTAGCGCTAGGTTTCACCAGTTTTTTATTTATCTACATCCCTTTCCGGACGGAAACGGGAGAACTGGCCGTCTGATTTCAAACTTCATACTTGCAAAGTTCAATCTGCCGCATGTAATAATTGGAGCCGAAGAAAAGGCTGCTTATATTGAAGCTTTAAAACAATCTGCTAAACATAAAGATACCGGTATTTTAACTGTTTTTTTTGCTGAAACTTCTATGCAAAGAATGAAGAAGGAAATTGACCAAAAGAAAAATCTTACTCAAAACTTTGTCATGAACTTTAATCCGCCTAAAAAAGGGAGGAAGATGAGATAACATAAGCCTAACTAGACCCTATTATATCTCGCATTTATCTGCTCAGGATAACATGTAATCCTGACTTCAGCATAGTTTTTTGACAGATTTCTCAATCCATTGATCGATTTGGAATGGATGAGTATTGAGGACAATTCTTGGGAAATTTTATATACATCCTAACGTTTAGTATATTTGTTATATGGAAACGCTAATTATAAATATTCCTGACAAAAAAAGTACTTTGGTAAAATACTTAAAGGTTTAGGTGTAACCATTCAGGAAAATAATCAAGGTAAGAAATCTGCTTACAGGAAAAAATTGCTTAAAGCATCAACTTGGGCAGCAGAAGATTTGAAGAGTCTCGAAGACAGTTTTACATCAACAGGGTGCCACAAACGGCGGAAGACGGATATTTGGTATTGAGGTGATAATGTTGGTTAGTTTAAAATGACGTCTGCCAAATTGCCCGGATAAAAAAGATTATTGACCAATACTGAGTTCCCAATCATTTTCCAAAACATTTTTGCCTTTTTTTTGCTAAAAGACTTAACTTAGAGTCAGCATAACGCGTTTTAAAATTATTAGTTAATCATCCCTAACTGCTAATATATGAAGATTCTAATTGCTGAAGACGATGAGCTTATGCTCAGGACTTTAGAATTCCGTTTAAAGAAAGATGGACATCAGCTCATCCTTGCCAGGGACGGCAGGGAAGCTTTGGAAAAAATAGATCAGTTCCTGCCTGAACTGGTAATTACGGATATCATGATGCCTTATCTTTCAGGCTTGGAGGTGGTGGCAGCGCTAAGAGAAAAAGATCAGACGCCTATTATTATGCTTTCTGCCATGGGACAGGAGGATATCGTTCTTGAAGCATTCCGCCTAGGTGCCGACGACTTTATTACCAAACCTTTCAGCCCCAATGAGTTGTCTGTGCGAATAAAAAGGTTTATGCTTGTTCATTCGAGATGATATTTTTTCAGGCGCTTTTATTGTTCTTTTTCGGTGCGGCAGCATTTCTGATTTTTTTCATGACCGCTTACCTGTTGATCCGGAAAAAATGGAGAAAAAAATATGCCAAATGGGACAGTATGATTGATTTACTGCTCAGAAAGGCAATTTTTTTCAATGAAAGCGGCAGTAGCGCTGACCAGCCGATACCGGTCACTCCGCGCCTGAGGGTGAATCTGGAGAATAGCAGATTTAGGGCCCAGCTGACCAAAAAGATTACTGCGGCAAAGAAAAATATGTCTGGTCAAGCTGGACAAAATATCAAAAAACTGTACCTGCAGCTGGACCTGGATACCCATGCCATTAAGCTAATTGAAACAGGTAAGTGGCACCTTATGGCTGTGGGGATCCAGCAGATTGGCACCATGGAACTCAAGGAGCACCTTGCCAGGATATACCGCTTCACCAACAATAAAAATGAACTGGTCCGGGCAGAAGCTCAGCTGGCCGTGCTGAATCTTTTTGGGTTTGAAGGGCTTCGGTTTCTGGATGTGATCACTTATCAGCTCTCGGAGTGGCAACAGATGAAATTATTAAAGGAGCTGTCTGTTATCCCTCATGTAAACCTTACCGGAATTGACAAATGGCTTAAATCTGAAAATGCCAGTGTTGTTGTATTTGCGCTGAAACTCGCCCGTAACTACCATCATTTTGAACTTTACCAAGAGATTGTTGCTTGCCTTGAACACCTCGAATCCAGTGTAAGGACTCAGGCGATATACACCCTGACGGAAATTTACAGTGAAGACACATCAAAAAAACTATTGGACAGGGTCCCGTTGGAAGAATATAATAACCAGCTGGCCATTTTGAAGGCTGTAAAAAAAATCGGTGATGAAGCTGATCTACCCCGATTACAAGGACTTTTAAATACAGAAGATCTTGAAATGAAACTCTCGGTTGTCCGAGCAATGGCAAGCCTCAGTCAATCCGGTATGGACTTATTGATGGCTTGGCCACAATCACAGTCCTACCCGTTGAAGGAAATAATTACTCAGGTTAAAAGTGAAATTAGAGTATGAGCTGGCAAACAATAGTGCTTGATTTTTTTACCTACGGACTGCTGATCTATTCCATCCTGCTGCTTTCCTGCTACATGTTCATTGGCGGTTATTCAATCGGCGAAATCCGTACTTACCTGCGTAAAAACAGTTTTACAGACTACCGCGTGCTGGCCAGTTCGACACAGGCCCCAAGTATCAGTATTCTTGCGCCTGCCTATAACGAAGGTGCAAATATCATTGAAAACGTAAGGTCTTTGTTGTCGATCAATTACAACAATTTGGAGGTGATTATCATTAACGACGGGAGCAAAGACGATTCTCTAGAGAAGCTGATCAGCGCCTACGACCTTTATAAGACGGATTTTTTTGTAAACAAAAGGATTCCCACCAAGGACGTGCTGGGTGTTTACAAAAGCAGAAAGGCAGTTTACAAGAAGCTGATCATTGTAGATAAGCAAAACGGGGGGAAGGCAGATGCCCTTAATGTGGGAGTCAACATCTCCCAAAATGATTATATCGTTTGTATTGACGTGGACTGTATCCTGGAGCAGGATGCCCTGCTGAAGCTGGCAAAACCTTTTCTGGAAGACAGCAAAATCAGGGTTATCGCCACGGGCGGAGTAATCCGAATCGCCAACAGCTGTATTGTCGAAAACGGGCGATTGGTAAAGGTTAATCTGCCCAAACAGTTTCTTCCTAGGGTGCAAACCCTGGAGTACATCAGAGCATTTTTATTGGGCAGGATGGCCTGGAGCCGTCTAAACGGCTTGCTATTGATTTCAGGTGCCTTCGGGGCATTCGATAGGGATATCGTCATCAAATGCGGCGGATATAATCACAATACCGTGGGGGAGGATATGGAGCTGGTGGTAAGGATGCGCAGGTATATGGAAGAGCAAAAAGTACCTTATAAGGTGAGTTTTATTCCTGATCCGCTTTGCTGGACCGAAGCACCTGCATCTTTTAAAATTCTTGGCAGGCAGAGAAACCGCTGGACAAGAGGAACCATAGAGACCCTGCAGCTCCATAAAGTGATGTTCTTTAACCCCAAATACGGACGACTGGGGATGATCAGTTATCCTTATTGGTTCTTTTTTGAGTTTTTAGCACCAATCGTGGAATTTCTGGGATTGCTGAGTTTTGTGATTTTCGTATTACTGGGCTTGATTCACTGGTCTTTTTTTATTGGTCTGCTGCTGTTTATATTCAGCTTCGGATTTCTTTATTCGGTGTTTGCCATTTTGATGGAAGTACTGACCTATAACCAGTATAAAAGCAGCAAAGATCTGCTGATGTTAATCATTACGGCATTTTTAGAGCCATTTATTTTTCATCCTTTTGTTGTATGGTCAGCTATTAAGGGGAATATTGATTTGCTGAGAAAGAAGAATTCCTGGGGTGAGATGACCAGGCAGGGTTTTACAAAAAAAACAGTTTAGACAATGATCGATCGATTTAAATCAGCAACATTGGTTTTTATACAGCTGGCCCTGGTCTTGCTTGCTGCCTTATTCTTGATACGCATTTTTGAGATTTTGTTAAATGGATTTACCCATGAGTTCCCGCAAAAGGGAGCATCCTTTGTTTTCTGGGCGCTGCTGGGAGATGTGGTTTTCTGGTTCAAAGGGCTTTTTCTGGAATATATCTTTTTTGTTCTGCTTGCCCAGAGCTCTTTAAAGTTGTCAAAAGTGCTGTTCAAAATCTTTATCATCCTGATGATCATCATTCAGATCGGCCTGGTTCAATATTTCAATACCTCTCTGGTGCCTCTGGGTGCTGATCTGTATGGATATTCCATTGCAGACATCAAACAGACCGTTGGCGCCTCCACAGGACTGGGTATTCAGCTGGTTGTGAGTTTTATCCTGCTGGTGGCATTGGTACTTGTGGCTTTAAAATTCCTGCCTGGTAAAATACAGCTGCCCTTTTGGGCCGCGGTGATCTTCCCTGGATTATCCTTGTTCTTTTTAGTTACCGGTGTCTTGCAGCTGATGCGTGGCCGTCCGTTTCAATCTGATTTTGACAACAATCTGGTGCTCAATAAAACTGACTATTTTTTTGTAAGTTCTTACCTTCATTTTTATCCTCCGGACGAGGAATCCGATATTTATGCAGATGCTTATATTGGGGATTATGGGGACACAAAGACCGTCGGTACATCGTTTAAATATACCGGTGGTTCTGAATTCCCTTTCCTGCACGAAGTGTCCGATCAGGATGTGCTGAGCTCCTTTTTTAATTTATCCCCAAGCAGGCCCAATATTGTTATCATTTTGGTAGAGGGGTTGGGTAGGGCATTCACTAATGAAGGGGCCTACCTGGGTAATTTTACCCCCTTTTTGGATTCCCTGTCCGGTAAAAGTCTATATTGGAAGAATTTCTTAAGTGAAGGCGGGCGTACCTTTGCTGTGCTGCCCTCTTTAATGGCCTCGCTGCCGTTTTCAAAAAATGGTTTTCTGGAACTTGGAGATAAAATGCCGCCACATGCCTCATTATATAGCCTGCTGAAGTTTAACGGCTATACTACTTCATTTTATTACGGGGGTGATGCGAGTTTCGATAACATGTCTCTATTTTTAAAGAAGAATCATGTTGATGAGCTCAGGGACATTCAATCCTTCCCCGGGGGATATGTGAAACTCCCCGCTGTCAACGGCTTCACGTGGGGCTACAATGACAAGGAGCTTTTCAGACATTATTTGGCAACCAGGGCCGATGAGGAATCAAAATCCCCGGAACTTAATGTGATCCTCACTGTCGCCAGTCATAATCCTTTTCTGGTCAATGATCAGCCTGAATATGTTAGTAAGTTTGAGCAGCGTATGGATGAGCTGGGTTTTGAGAATCCAAAAAAGGACACCTATAGGAATTACAAGCTGCAGTATTCTTCCATTATGTATACTGACGACGCACTCAGAAGCTTTTTTCAGGAGTGCAAAAAGCGTAAAGATTTTGCAAATACGATCTTTGTCATTACAGGTGATCATAGAATGCCCGAAATCCCCATGAGCAGCAAAATTGACAGGTATCATGTCCCGCTGATCATTTATTCACCCCTATTAAAGCGGAATGCACAGTTTGCATCCGTTTCCACACATTTTGATATCGTCCCAAGTCTGCTGAGCTTCCTTAAGGCCAGTTATAAACTTAAGGTGCCAGATCAGGCGAGCTGGATGGGAGAGGGCCTCGATACTGCAAGAAACTTCCGTAACGTTCATCAGTATCCCCTTATCCAGACCAAGACAGATATTATCGACTTCATCATGGGAGAGTACCACCTCAACGGAAGCTCACTTTACAAGATGGGCCCGGATCTGCAGGAGGAGTCGGTAGAGGATCAGCCCATTTATAAACGGCTAAAGAACGCCTTTGATCACTTTAAGCGGAGAAATGCTGGCATTGGAAACCGCGCAGGCATTTTACCAGATTCGGTGTTGAACAAGTACGGCCCAACTAAGCATTAATTACTTTTTGAATTTTTTTTCTTCCTTCAGTATTTGGCTAACCATGGGCCGGTAAAAGTTCCAGAAAAAACTGGCACGTTCCATCGGATCGCTTGTGTTATAGAACATCCATTTAAACAAACTGATACCTTTAAAATAGGAAGTACCCATGGTGATGGGATTGTCACAGAAATCACCAGAGAAGTAATAGAACCGATAATCTTCATGCTTATGCATAATTACAGCAGGGAAAACCCTGGGCAGCTGATGGGCTGCCAGCAGCTCACGGCCTTTCGCATTTACATCCAGGGTAAAGCTGGCAACCTGGGTATTGGTCTTAAGATCGGGCTGGATCACATCAAACCAGAACGCATACTTAATTTTGCTTGGAAGACCAAAATTCTGCTGCCCGTATGGACTGCTGGTAATATGGGGCATGGGATCATCCAATTCAGTGCTGTCCTGGAGAATGACTACCTGATCTTTATCGTTTACAAAGGCAACTCCTGCTTTTGTAAATGGCCACTGATTGTTGTTGTCTCTTTTGTAATTGCGGATTAACCATCTTGGTAGTTCCTTGTTTTTTGTACTGTCAAGGTTGTCAAAAAAGCGTCCGGTCCAGCCTGTCCAGCGCATGGCAAACAGCTTTTCGAACCTCAGGCGGGTATCCAGGTGTGTAGGACTTCCAATGCTATTGAATTCGGTAATGATCAGTTTGCCTTTGGCTTTCATCAGCCTCAGTAGTTCAATGTCCTGGCTGCTCATTCCTCCGTAAATCATGCCGGAGCGCTCGGTATTATTCTTTTGGCTATACCACTCATTGTTGTAAATGCCATAGGTATCTGTAAAATACACCATGTCCGCATCCTCACTCAGCTGTTTCAGCTGATCAGGATTAAATCGTTCCAAGCCTTTTAAGCGGAAGTTCTCCTTGTCCAGGGGGAAAAAACCGAAATAGTCCTTTGCAATCTGATAAGACTTGGTACTGGTTTTGGTGAATTTCTGGTGGTTCAGGATCCAGGTTAAGGAAATGTGTTCCTGGCCACGGGTGGTCAGGACCGTTTTGTCGATTATTGCCGCCACCATTTTTGTTTTAGGCGTGCAAAGCCAGAGCAGCCACATCAGTAAGGGGATTGCCGCAATAACTGCCAGTAGGGCCAGTATTTTTCTCCTTTTTGACATCACTAAAAGCGTCTGATGTATCCCAGACCAAGGTCAATCTGTGTTCCTCTGGTATTCAATTTATATTCCTGATTGTCAACTCCCAGGTTAACGATTAGAATATTCAGGGACTTGAACGCGCGTCTGTATCCCAGAGTGATGTTGTTTGACCTTAGCTTATAGTTTGCATTGCCAATCAGCACATTGTTTTGCGGATCATCAGGAGAAAGACCTGTACCCAGCCGTAAACTGAAGTAATCATCTGCACCGCCGTAGTAATACCTGCTTGTTAAGGCAAACGACTGGGAAACCTCATTATTTGAAGGGGTGAGAAAAGTCCGGAAATTGAACCAGAAGCTTTTGTAATATTTACCAACAGAGGCGGTATAGATCCAGGTAGATTCACCAAAGGTAAGGTACCTGAATCCGGCTTCTGCTTCAAAACTTGCAGGCAAATTGGCATACAATGAAAAACCTGCCCGGTACTGGGGGAACACCCCGACATTATTGGAATATCCTCCGCTGATGTAAGCCTGAAAGGTATTGGAAATGCGAGGGTAGGCGTCAATCTCGAATTGAACCCCATTGTTTTTGAACCTGTTGGCGTAATTAATACGGCCAATGACCGAGCCCAGGGCGGTTTGATGGCTGTAGTCCACACTTACCAGGTGCCAGGGATCATCAAATTGTTTATCGAAATAGATAAAGTCGTAGTTGACCCCGATTTTGTTTTTTGAGGAATTCTCCCTTACCCTGGCCGCAAGTGTTCTTGCTTCAGTCATGTTTGGATCGGCCTTGATTACCTTTTCTATCTCTATATTGGCCTCAGACCATCTCTTCAGGTCATTCAAGACCTTTGCCTTCAGCAGCAACAGATCACTGGCATCGCTATGATGCTTCAACCCGGAGTTTACATGTTCAAGTGCCTTTTCAGAATTGCCTTCCCAAAATTCCAGGCTGGCAAAAGCCAGTGACGCATCCGCATTATCTGGTTGTTTATTTAAAACCTGACTAAAGGCCTGTCTGGCACTATCTGGTTGTTTATTCCAGGTATAAACTCTGCCAAGAAATATCCTGATATCTGTATAATCGGGACTTTTTGCAAGGGCCTGCTTACTTAGCGAAATTGCCTTGGGATAATCTTTTTGATCAAATGCCGCGCTGCGTGCTTTGGTAAACAATTCATCAGAACCGATATTCTGATCCTGAGCCTGCAGGAATTGGAAAGAAAAAAATAGAAGTGTTAAGGGCAAATGAAATTTTAAGCGCATGATTCATTACATTAGGGTGATACCCTAAAGATAATAAATTATAAATTACTCAAAGGGAGTTCCACTTTAAAAGTAGTCCCCTGACCAATCTGAGAGTGAATTTCCAATCGCCCGTTGAGTTTTTCAATTAGGTGTTTTACCAATGAAAGACCGAATCCATATCCCTTTTCCCCGCCTGTCCCCGCCGTGGTATGGCTGTCTCCCCTGAGGATCCGGGTGATCTCTTCTTCGGTTATACCAACTCCGGTATCCGAAACTGCAATATTCAGGTTATTTTGATCAGATTTGACAATCAAATCCAGATCAACCAGGATCCTTCCTTTATTTGGCGTAAATTTTATTGCATTGGAGATCAGATTGCCTGTAATTTGTAGAAGCTTGTTTTTGGAAAAGGGGATGTACTGGGTGTCCTGATTGACACTGACCTGCAACTGTAGTTGTTTGGTGACGGCCTGAGGGGCGTACAGCTGTTTCAGCTTATCACGAAAGCTGCTGAGATCGAAATGCTGGCTACTGAGCTGTTTGGTTTCATGCTCCTGGCTGAGAATTTCGTCAGCAAGATCCAGGATAGACTTGCTGCCTGTGTGGATCAGGTTAATAAAATCGATCACCTGGTCAATATTGGCAGTTTTGCCTTGTTCAGCTATGATCTGCGATAAGCCGATTATGCCCGCAAGAGGCCCCCTGATGTCGTGGGCAACTTTTTTCCTGGATTCATCAGCCTGTTTAACCTGATCACGTAATTCTTCCATAGCCTTATAAGCCTTCAGCCTGTTGACTATTTCTGCTGCAATGATCTTCAGCAGTTCTATTTTTTCCGGGTTGAGTGTCTTAAGTCTTGTATCCAGAACGCAAAGTGCACCAATATTCAGACCCTGTTGATCCTTCAATGGGACGCCGAAATAATACCGTAAGGATAAAGGGGCCTCTATGTATTTGTTTTTGTTAAACCTTACATCTTTGGAAAGATCCTTTACTTCAAATTGATCGTCATTCATGATTGTATACTGGCAGACAGATTCCTCTCTTGTCGTCTGATCCACCTCAATTCCATGGTTTGCAAGTGTCCATTGTGTATAGGAATCAATTAGATTGATCAGGGAGATTTCTGTGCCTGCTATTTTGGCGGCTAGGCGGGTGAGATCTTTAAAGTTTTCAGATAAACTGCTGTAGTCAATATCGAGTTCAGCTAGACGGATGAGTCTTGCCATTTCGTTTTCAGGTATAGGATGACTATTTTGGCGCATAGCTTGTTGACAATTGCCGAAGGTTTAATATAATACCGGTATGCGTATAACCAACAATGTGCCAGAATTTTTGAAACAGCAATGAAGAGATATGATGTTACCAAAGCACTGTAACCTTTCAAATGCTGTTAATTTGCAATTCGTTTTCACTGCGGCTATAGGCAACAGGTTGATTTCCTATTTTAGTAGAATAGCGGTTGCCGTTATATGGTAATTTGAAATCGTGAGTAATTCAGGGAGTTTTCATTGGGGGCTTGTAAAATATTGATTTAAAGGTTGTTTTGGGCTTGGGTGAGTTCCGTCCGGCCCGTAAAAGCCACTCAATCGAGTGGCTTTTTTGTTTTTTCCAAGAATTCCGCGTGCGCCCAAAAGAATCCAAAAATAATGGATCAAGCGACATTTCTCAACAACATCTATATTTAAATAAATTGAATCCAGGTTTGTATGTTTTTTAAAAATACTGACTCTAAGGTTATTGTGATTTTACCCTTGATAGTTTAGAATATTTTTTATAATCTTGAGGTGAGAGCGTTAATTTAGGAGGCGGCGACTGTCCATTAATTTAGGCAGCGCCGCTTCTTTTTTCATTAAAGGAGCTCTAAAAGATCATTGTTGAAAGAAAACCTTATAAATGAATGATTGTAGAACACTTTCAGACGCTGAGCTTGTAGATCTCCTGAGGGCAGGGGACCATCATTCATTTACCGAGATTTATAAGCGGTACAATAGCCTGCTTTACATCTATGCGTATAAAAAGCTTCAGGACAGCGAAAGTGCCAAAGATATTATCCAGGAGATATATGTCCATTTATGGAATTCCAGGAGTAATTTAAATATTCAGACTACACTTTCTGGCTACCTTTACAAGGCTGTTTTAAATCGTGTACTTAATGTTTTTCGGCATGTGGCCATCACTCAGGAATACATCTCATCATTCAAAGAAGTTACAGACAATGCAGCTGCTCAAACGGACTATCGCATTAGGGAAAAAGATCTTAAATCATTAATTGAAAAAGAGATCAACAACCTGCCAGAAAAAATGCGCGAAATATTTCAATTGAGACGCCAGGAATATTTAAGTAACAAAGAAATAGCAGATCGCTTAAATATCTCCGAACATACGGTAGCTACTCAAATTAAAAGGGCGTTGAAAACACTTCGGGGAAAACTTGGACTGTTCCTTTTTATATATGCTTTTTTAACAGGGATGTTGAAATAATATTTTTTTTCCCTTCGTGTACCCGATTCCTAATTCTGAGGTGTCTTTGTTATGATTATCTTAAAAAACGCATAGGGTAGATTATGAACGATGAACAAGTAAAGGACTTATTGGAGAGATTTCAGGCCGGGACATGCTCCGATCGGGAACTTGAAAAAGTGCGTTACTGGCTGCACAAATTCCGTGAGGATGAGCAGTCCGGTTTATCACAGATTGATCTGGAGACTATCGATGATCAGATGTGGCAACCTATTCTAAAAGCTACTAAGCCAGAAACGGCCAGAATGATAAGCTGGCCATTAGGGGTTGCAGTTTCAGCAGCATCGATCATCGTCCTGGGTGTTTTTATTTATTTCTTCACTAAAGACACTTCGAATAAAACATATGTAAATGACATTGATCCGGGAAAGAATACCGCCGTACTCATTTTGAGCGATGGTAAAAAGATCAATTTGTTAAATGCTAAAATTGGTTTGCTGGCCCTACAATCTACCACTCAAATTACAAAAACCAAGGAAGGAGAAATTATTTATACCTCTCGACATGAGCTGCCCCCGTTACAGAACGGGGGCAAAAGCTCATATTCTGAAATTTCAAATACCATTCGAACGCCACGTGGCGGACAATATAAGCTCTCGTTGCCGGACGGCACGAAAGTATGGCTAAACGCCGCTTCATCTCTAACATATCCGATTTCTTTTCGTTGGCTTAAAGAGCGTAGAATAGAGCTGAACGGCGAAGCCTACTTTGAAGTTGCTAAAGATAAATTGCATCCATTTTTAGTACAAAGTAAAACACAAACTGTAAAAGTACTTGGAACACGGTTTAATATCAGCGCCTATTCTGATGACCAGTTTACAAATACAACGTTGCTTGAAGGTAGTGTTCAGGTTAACCAGATTACACTTAAACCCGGACAACAGGCTGTGAATTCAGGAACGGCGATTAAAGTGAATGTTGTGGACCCCAATGATGTTATTGCGTGGAAAGAAGGAGAATTTTCTTTTAGAAACGAACCTCTTCAAAATATCATGAAGAAAATATCAAGATGGTACAACATGGATGTTGTTTATCAAAATAAAGAAGCCGGCAAACAGATTTTTGGCGGTACCATATCCAAATATGGAAAAATCTCACAGATACTTCACGTCCTGGAGTTAACTGGTGATGTAAAATTCAGGGTAGAAGGAAAAACAATCATCGTGTTATAGTGTCTACTATCAGCGAGATGTACAATCGTTACAGTCAATTTAGTTATAGGGTATAAATAGCCGTTATTTGGTTTTTTAAGCTTTCATGAATGTCTATAAATCCCGTGTTTTTACTTAACATCACTTATTCTCTCGTTTGTTTGGAAGTTCTCAGGTTTTTAGGACGAGATTCTTAAGTGCTAAATGCTTCAAATATTTTGAAGATTCGGCAAAAATATAGTATTTAGCTTTTACATATCTTTTTAGTTTTATTAAATATACTATGCTACTGTTCTAAGAACAATAGTTTCTATAAAATTAATTTAAATAGTTTATTTTAAAATTTTGAGTTAAAAATCAAAATTTTGATGATTCTGAGTTCAAAAAAATATTTCTGTCTTCCTTATGAAATTTGATGTTTATCCACATCATAACTAAAAGACAGAACTATGGCAACCTTAAGCATTCCTCAAAATGGCGAGGCCTTAAAAGGAAAAAACAGAACCCGAAAAGCAGTTCCCTCCGTAGACCTTACCGCAATGGTAGATCTGGCATTTCTTTTAATAACCTTTTTCATGCTCACAACTTCCTTATCTAAGTCGCAGGCCATGGATATAGCCAAGCCGATTATCGATATCCCTGATCAGCCTTATCCTGCGTCAAGAACGCTAACGGTTCTTTTGGGTAAGGATAATAGCATTGTCTGGTATAAAGGTGAGACGAAGAAAGCAACTCCACATCGTGTAAGTTTTAAAATGATAGGCAGTGTTTTAGCTCAAAATAAAAAGGAAATAGCAAAGTTGCATGAAAATGATCCGGTCAAGTTTATGATAGTTATTATTAAACCCACCGAAGGATCTACATATAAGAATTTTGTAGACGTACTGGATGAAATGAGTATCGCAGATGTGAAATCTTATCTGATTGATGACAATAGTCTGGCCAGTCAGGAACAAGGATTTATAGAAAGGTAACCGTTCTAAGGTTAAAAATACCGATATGACTCGGCTGCTACTTTTTGGTATTCATTCCGGTATTGATTAGGTTGTTTTCCTATAACTTTTTTAAATTGTTTATTAAAGTTAGAGAGCGTTTGAAAGCCGCATTCGTAACCAATCTGGTCAATATTCATTTTTCCTTCCTTGAGTAATTTGCAGGCAGATTCAATTCGGATCTCTTTAAGAAAATCTGAAAATGATTTATTCACACGCGCCTTAAAATATCTGCTAAAGGATGTACGGGTCATATTTATTAAGGAGGCAACCTCCTCCGCACTAATGGTATGTTTGAAATTCCTCATTACGTGCCCATATACCTTGTTCATTCTGGTAGTCTCCGCTTCAGTATTAGATGAAATCAAATAATTATGGGTAACAAAATGATAGTCGTTTGATTTAGCAAGTACATTTAATATTTTAAGCAATTGAATAACGCCATCCATGCCATCTAATTCTAACAGCTCACGCATCATTTTACTTACAACAACCTTTGTTTTCCCAATAATTTCTAGTCCCCGTTCAGATTTTTGAAATAGCCTGTCGATTTGGCCCATTTCATCTTTTAACCGCAATGCTTCTCCAAAAAAATCTTTATGGAAGTATACCACAATAACCCTGGTTGATAGTGTACTGTCCTTTTCGAAATATTTGTTTTCATTTCTCCATACATGGGGAAGGTGCGGGCCAATAAGTACCATATCCATAGCCTTAAATGAGGTGATGTTATTACCTACAAAACGGCTTCCTTCGCCTTCCAGAACACAGTTTAATTGAAATTCGGGATGTGAGTGAAACGTAGGATCAAAGTAGGGGGCATAAATTTCTTTAACCACATACACTTTAGATTGTGAAATAGGCGATTTGGGAATAACGTGCGTCATTTTATTAAAATTATCTTAAATATTGGCTATATGGAAATTTTAGGATACAATATAGTCATTATTAGATAACAAGTGCCAATGATTCCAGCGCAATAAAATTTAAACTTGTATTAACCAAAACCAAATATAGACGATTGTAAAATAGAACGACGCGATTCCGGAATCCCGCAACTATCTAGAAAATCAGAACATGACGCCATAAGTTAATTTATGGGCGCGGTAATTTTTATTAGTCATTAATTAAAGAAAGGAGATAAGCCATAGTAGTATGAGCATTAAATATGTCGATTTCAGTTATTTAACCTAAACTTAATCAAACTTAATATAAGATGAAAAAATTAATACTCAAGAGATTTGTTCTATTTGAGCAAGCTTTGCTAAGAAAACATTATCATGTTTTTCTTTTACTGATTACCCTTGTTTTATTGTCCCGGGAGTCTGTGCATGCACAACAAAAGACCATTACTGGTACCGTAACTTTTCAACAAAAACCACTAACCGGGGTGAGCGTTAAGTTAAAAGGGGCCAATACAGGTATGAGTACAAATGAACAGGGCAAGTACACCGTTTCCTTACCAACGGGAAGAGGCGTATTGGTATTCACCTATATCGGATTTCTTACAAAAGAAGTTATCGTGGAGGGTAGCACCACAATTAACGTAGAATTGGAAGAGGATAAACAACAGTTAACCGAAGTTGTTGTAACGGGATATGGCACCCAAAAAAGAGAATCAATAACAGGAGCCATTTCAACGGTTACCAGTAAAGATCTGGAAAAAGTACATGGCGGATCGCAAGTAAGTACAGGATTGGCTGGGAAATTACCGGGTGTTACCTTTCGTATGCCTGATGGGAGACCAGGAGGTGGGGCTACCATTCAGGTAAGAAACATGGGGAATCCATTGTTTGTAATTGATGGGATCCAGCAGGATAAACGACAGTTCGACAATCTTGCGCCAAGTGATATAGAAAGCATTACCGTTTTAAAGGATGCTTCTGCAGCTGTTTATGGTGTACGTGCTGCGAATGGTGTAGTGGTTGTTACCACAAAAAGAGGAAGCAGAGGGGAAAAGAATGTAATAAATATCGATACCTATGCCGGCTTTCAGAATTGGAGCAGGTTTCCTGATGTAGTGAACGATTCATACGAATGGTATTTAGGCAAAGCTGATGCGGAGATGAACAACGGAGGGACAACTACCGTTACCAAAGAGGAATTAGCCAAATACAAGGAAGGCACCGCTCCGGGTTATCAAAGTTTTAACTGGAAAGACTTTATTGTACAGAAAAATGCGCCGTTGTATCAGCAGGCTATTAATGCTACAGGTGGTTCTGATAGAATAAACTATTATTTTTCTGGTACAAATATGTTCCAATATTCTGTATTAGGACGCGAGTTTACATATGGGCGTAAAAACATCAATGCCAATATGGATGCCAATATTACAGATAGGTTAAAGGTTGGGATTGGGATAAATGGATGGAACGAAGTGAGAGATAATCCCGGAATACCCGGAGGTGATGACTATAATTTACCAAGAGCTGCCATCTTATGGAACAGGCCCTGGGAACGTCCGTATGCCAATGACAATCCGGATTATATAAATGATATTGGCCACAATGAATCCAATTGGGCTTATAACAATAAAAAATACGGTGGATATTCGAATGATAGAAGACGTTACGGATCGGCCAGGTTTAATGCCCAATATCAAATCCCATACATAAAGGGACTTGTTGCACAGGGATCTTATTCTTACGGACTCGAAGATCGCCTGCACGATGGTCATGAGTATACTTACAAAACGTATACCTATAATCCTACCGACGATACTTATAAAGCAACCGGAGGTAGTATCAATCCATGGCGGGAGCGTAGGACTCAGAAGATAGAAAAGAATAACTATCAGGTTGGATTAAACTACAACAATACGTTTGGTAAACATACAGTAGGAGGGCTTCTCATTTCTGAAAGATATGATGTAAGGGACAAAGAAGTATTTGTTCATGCCGTGCCAGCAACAAATGTGCTTCCGCTTATCTATTTTAACACTACGGATACTTACAATGATCGCGATGATCAGCAAGCCCGTATCGGATACATTGGAAAGATAAACTACAATTATGCGAATAAGTACTACCTGGAGTTTTCAGGCAGGAGGGACGCTTCATGGAAATTTGCTCCGGATAAAAGAGTAGGATTTTTCCCTTCTGTATCTGGTGGATGGAGAATTACTGAAGAGAAATTCATGAAATCACTGTTAGGTGAAAACAGTAAGCTGAACGATTTGAAAATCCGTGCTTCTTACGGTGTACTTGGAGATGATGATAACGGGATATTACCAACTGATTATCTTGCCGGCTATAATTATAATCAGAATGGCTATGGCATTCTTGATGGAAATCCAATTATAGGTTCAAGAGATAAAGGTAAGCCCATCTTAAATATTTCCTGGTTTAAAAGTAAGATCCTGGACATAGGTGCCGATTTTACCATGTTTAACAATAAATTGATTGGAAGTGTCGACTATTTTAAAAGATTGCGAACAGGACTTAGAGGCACCAAATATGATATCGTTTTACCTAGCGAGATTGGCTTTAACCTAAGCGACGAAAATATAAATAAAGACGAGCAGGCCGGGGGTGAGATTTCACTTGCTTACAATGGATCGGCTGGTGCAGTTACTTTTAGCGTTGGTGGAAATGTTGGATACGCACGTAGTAAGTTCACCGCTTCTTACAAACCGATATTTTTTAACTCATGGGATCAGTACCGTAATTCTGCCGAGGGTAGATACAAGAACCTTTTTTGGGCATATGATGTAGTAGGCCAGTTTCAATCACAGGAAGAAATAAATAACTATCCGATAAATATTGACGGACAGGGTAATAAGACCCTATTACCGGGCGACTTGATTTATAAGGACCTTAATGGTGATGGAAAAATTGATGGATATGATGAGCGCCCGTTAGGTTATGGAAGAAGCGCCGACGGAACCAACCAGCCAATTATCAATGGTGGGTTTAATTTTAGCGTAGCATGGAAGGGATTTGATTTTGCTGCTGATTTTTCAATCGGATCTATGTACAGCTATAATCAGGAAAACGAAATCAGAAGAGGGTTTTCATATAATTCAGGTGCATTAAATACCATTTTAACTGACAGATGGAGAAGAGCTGATGCTTTTGATTTAAATAGTGAATGGATACCAGGTAAATATCCTGCATTAAGATTTAACGTCAATTCAGCCAGTTCGGTAAATAAAAACTCTATTTTTTGGTTGCATAATGTAACGGCCATTCGTGCCAGAACACTGGAGCTTGGTTATTCCTTACCTAAATCACTAATAGGAAAAATAAACATCCAAAAGGCACGCCTGTTTGTAAATGGCTATAACCTATTTTCTATTGATAACCTAAGCAAGTACAAGGTTGACTCGGAAGTTCAGGATACAAATGGTTTACAGTACCCACAAAATTCATTTGTTAACATGGGCATTAACCTCACTTTATAACAGTTTTTAATTGAACTAACATGAAAAATAAATTTATAATAGCAATAGCCACCTTATTCGTTTTTAGTTTGGGGTGCAAAAGCGATTCAGATTATTTGGATATAAAGCCTACTCAGGTATTAAGTCCTGAACTGGCCTTTAGTGACCCTACACAGGTGCTATCTATCCTGGCAGATCTTTACAATCGTCAGTACGATTATCCAAGGTTAACTGAGTGGGTTACTTTTGGTGACTTTAATGAGTCATTTTATTCTGAAAATGGACAATATAACAATTACCATGGTAACAGTACCTGGGGCTTTAGGGGATACAGAGGGCCAGATGTTGGCGGCAGGGCAACGTACTTCTGGACACCATGGGATTATACTTATATCCGCGAACTTAACTTGTTTATGGAGCGCTGTGCAACAGCTACTGCACTGGACGCAGCAACCAAGGCGTCTTATATTGCTGAAGCCAGGTTTTTAAGGGCAAGTTATTATTTCACCTTAACCCAGTATTATGGAGGCGTGCCTATCATTCTCAATTCATTAGAGTTTAATGGGACTGATGTTACTTCTTTGCAATATCCAAGGGCAAAGGAATCGGAAATGTATGACTTTGTAATTAAGGAGGCAGAGGAATTAAAACTGTTGCTTCCTGCAAATAGCAATACTAAAGCCCGTGCTACCAAAGGTGCTGCATTGGCTATGGAATCAAGAGCTGCTTTATATGCTGCTTCTATTGCAAAATACGGCGCAACAACTCCTTCCGTTTCGCTCTCAGGTGGCGAGGTAGGTATTCCGGCAGGTATGGCAAATGCTTATTATACCACTGCCTTGAAAGCTGCTGAAGAAATCATCAGTGGCTCAGCGGGAGCTTATTCACTATACAAAAAGCAACCCGGAAATCTTTCTGAAAACTTTGCTGCCATATTTTATGATAAAACACAAAATAATGAGGTGATATGGGTTGACGATTATGCATTAAAATTCAAAAGACATGGATTTACGCAAGTAAATCAGCCTCGTTTTGGTGCTGAAGAAGAAGAAGGTGGCCGTATAAATCCATCCCTTAATTTGGTTCAGTCATTTGAAAAGTTAGATAATACATTCGCCCCTTTAGCTACCAATGACGCTAACGGTGATTATGTTTATTATACCAATCAACAGGACATATTTGCCGGCAGAGATGCCCGTTTGGGTGGCACGGTAATCATCCCGGGCTCAAGCTTTAAAGCCAGACCAGTTGACATTTGGGCTGGAGTGCAACTAGCAAACGGAACGGTAATCAGTGGAGGTGAGCGCGGTGCTCAAAAGGTATTACCTGGTAAAACGGTACCGGAACAGGTTGTTGGCTTTGATGGGCCAATTAACGGAATTGGTAATACTGCTCAAACCGGTTTCTATATCCGGAAATATCAGGACCCTGCTATTGGCTCGGGTCAGCGTGGGGTAGGAAGTGCCGTTTGGTTGGTAAGATATCGTTATGCTGAAATCTTATTGAATGCAGCCGAGGCAGCCTTTGAGCTAGGACAATCTTCGGTTGCTGCGGGGTACATGAATCAGGTACGGGCCAGGGCCGGATTAGTTGTTCCTTTAACCGGTGGCGATATCACTTTTGATCGGATTGTGCATGAGCGTAGAGTGGAATTTGCTTTTGAAGGACAATATTTCTTTGACCTTAAAAGGTTTAGAATTGCCCACCAGGTATTTGATGGGGTTGCTTTAAATAAAACAGATCTTTTAAGTAATCTTTCTAAAGCGACAAAACGCAGTACTCAACCTTACAGTTTGTTGCCATATAAATATTATGCTCCGGGATCACCAAATAATGGTAAGTGGATTTACAAAGTGGATTTATCAAACATTGTTACTGCAAGCGACAACTGGCAATTGGGTAATTATTATAGTGAGATTGAGCCCGATATCCTCACAAGAAATCCAAAACTAGTTAAACAACCTAATCAATAAGTATTATTTATAAATCTTATAATTATGAAAATTAAATTTCATTATATACTGTTTTTCGCACTCAGTACCGTTATTCTGTCTTGTAAGAAGGATAATTTTGATGCGCCTAAGGCTGCTTTAACCGGACGTATAGTTTATCAGGGGGAGCCACTGAATTTTGAGTATAATAAGGTGAGCTACGAGTTATATCAATCGGGCTTTGGTAAAACCGGTGCCATAGGCAGTATATTCACGCCTGAAGGGGCGTTTTCACACCTGCTTTTTGATGGGCTTTACAAAATGGTTGTTCCGATTGGACAAGGCCCCTTTGTTTGGAAACAAACCGGTGGCAAGCCCGATTCAATTGCAATAACTTTAAAAGGAAACACCAATATGGATATTGAGGTAATGCCTTACTATATGATAAGGACACCTCAGCTTACTTATTCAAGTGGAAGTGTTACCGGAACATTTAAGTTAGAACAAATTGTAAAGGATGCAAATGCTAAAACAATAGAACGCGTAACGCTTTATATCAGCAAAACACGATTTGCGGATTCCCAAACCAATGTTGCTACAACCAACTTAGCCGGGTCTGCAATTACCGACCTGAATAATGTGAGTTTAAGTGTTACTGTGCCAACATTAGTCCCTACTCAAAATTATGTGTTTGCCAGCATTGGGGTCAAATTTTCGGGTGTTGACGATATGATTTTTGCACCTGTAAAGAAATTAACTTTTTAATATTTTTTTAAGTTAAACCAGCTCCCTTTTCTTATTGGGAGCTGGTTTGACAAAGTTTAAAAAGATGATTTTAGCTAAATCAGTATCTTTTAACTAAATAATCTTAACACACATGAGAAAAACATTTTTTTTATTGCTGTTTAGCGCATTTTTATTCCAAAACTGCTCCAACAAAACACGAGTAAGTGGAGCAGTTCAGGGATTAACAAGTTCTGCTAAAGAAGCACCCCGAAGGGCAGAAATTTTATTCCTGGGGAACCTCAGTACACATCACGATTCAGGTAAATATGCGCCCTGGCTGGCCATTGAACTTTTTAAAAGTGGCATTAACCTTACTTATACTACAGACCTGAAGGATCTGAATACAGAAAACCTAAGCAAATATGATGGGTTGATTATCTATGCTAACCACGATACGATATCCGTTTCACAAGAGCAGGCTTTGAAGGACTTTGTTGAAAATGGTAAAGGTCTGATTCCACTACATTCGGCTTCAGGTTGTTTTAAAAATTCCGAATGGTATATAAAGGCAATTGGGGGTCAGTTTGCATCACATGGTAACGGATCATTTACTGCGCAAATCTCAAATCCTTCGCATCAGGTAATGAAAAATATTACCGCATTTACCACTACAGATGAAACCTATGTTCATCAAAAACTAAATCCTGATATCGTTGTATTAACCGAACGTACCGAAGGGGCAAGAAAAGAGCCATACACCTGGGTACGGAATGAGGGAAAAGGAAGGGTTTTTTACACCGCTTACGGACATGATGATGCAACCTGGAAGAACGGAAATTTCTTGAAATTGGTAAGGAACGGAGTCTTATGGGCTGTTGGCGATAAAGTAGAAGATCAGATTGCAAGATTAGAAATTCCTAATATGAGCATTTATCCGGATACAATAGCTGATTTTACAGCAAGGCACATAGTTCCTAAAATACAGGAAGGGTTAACTCCGGAAGAATCTTTGAAATTAATACAGGTTCCGGTAGATTTTGACATTAAGCTTTTTGCTGCGGAACCAGATATCACCAATCCTATTGCAATGGCATGGGATGAAAAAGGACGACTTTGGATAGTGGAATCTGTAGATTATCCAAATACTTTTATTGAAACAGATGGTGCGGCAAATGACCGGATAAAAATTTGTGAAGACACAGATGGAGATGGTAAAGCGGATAAGTTTACCGTTTTTGCAGACAGTTTAAATATTCCAACAAGTATTGTTTTTGCTAATGATGGAGTGATCATTTCGCAAGCACCGAACATGGTGTTTTTGAAAGACACCAATGGTGATGATAAGGCTGATGTTCATGAAATAGTATCAACCGGATGGGGTAAAAATGACACCCATGCAGGTCCTTCAAACTTGCTATATGGTTTTGATAATAAAATTTGGGGGGTCGTGGGCTTCTCGGGTTTCAATGGGCAAATAGAGGGAGTTAATACCCGTTTTGGGCAGGGTGTTTATCGGTTTAAGCCGGATGGAAAAGATTTCGAATACCTCGCGCCAACAAGTAATAATACCTGGGGGCTGGGCTTCTCGGAAGATAACAATGTTTTTATATCTACCGCTAACAATACACACAGCGCATTTTATTCTATGCCTGCTTCTTACACCAAAAGGACACTTCCTGGTTTAAATCTAAATGCAGTTCAGAAAATTGATGGCCACTATGATGTGCATGCCATGACCCCTAACCTGCGACAAGTAGATGTGGTTGGCGGATTTACTGCAGCTGCTGGTCACCATTTATATACTGCCAGAAATTTCCCAAAAAATTACTGGAACCGCATTGCCTTTATATCTGAACCTACGGTGAAATTAATCCATAATGCAATCATTGAGCCGGATGGAGCAGGATTTATAGAAAAAGATGGATGGAATTTCCTGGCAAGCTCCGACGAATGGGTTGGTCCGGTGCAGGCAGAAGTTGGTCCGGATGGTGCGGTATGGGTGGCCGATTGGTATAATTTTGTTATTCAACACAACACATTTGTTCCCAGACAATCGCCTACGGAGTTTATTCTGCCACTTACTTTAGCAGATCAAAAACTAGGACAGGGAAATGCATTGATCAGCAATTTAAGAGATCTTGATCGGGGTAGGATATATCGTGTGATATATAAAAAGGCTAAGCCATATACTCCAATATCATTATCTAAGAATGATACACCCGGATTGCTTGCCGCATTAGAAAGCGACAATATGTTTTGGCGAATAACGGCTCAACGTTTACTGGTAGAGAAAAAAGATCAGAGTGCTATTCCTGCATTGTTAAAGTTGGTAAGCGATCAAAAAGCAGATGAAATTGGGCTTAATGGATCGGCTGTTAATGCATTGTGGACATTAAATGGCATGGGCGTATTGGACGGTAAAAACGCTGAAGCTACGAAAGTTGTAGTGCAGGCCTTATCTAGCCCTGTGGCTGGAGTAAGAAAAGCTGCAATAGAAGTATTACCTAAAAACAACCATACGATACATCTAATGCAAAGCAGTGGTATTCTTAACGACCAAAATTTAAATACAAGAATGGCTGCAATTTTAACACTTGCCGCTTTACCCGAATCACAAGAAACTGCGAAGATCATTTATGAAGCCAGTTTTGAAGCGGAAAATGAAAAAGACCAGTGGCTCTCGCAAGCACTGTTTGCAGCAGCTTTGAAGAATAGAGAAGGTTTTTTGTCAGTTTCAAAAGAAAGTGGTAAAAAAGTTAGTGACTCAAGTCTTACCTGGCGCCTGGTAAATGCGGTTAGTCAGGAAGTTTATGTGCTGGATAGGGGTAGCAGCACACAGTTGTCGCCTGATGTTGCCGGAAAGGAAATTCATTTCAAGGCGACTGTAACCAAGGCTAGAAACAGTGAATTTAATGGTGCCATTATGGCTCAGGGAAATAAGGATAATGGATATTGCTTATTTATTGAATCAGGGAATCTGAATATGGTGGTTAACCAAAACGGTAAATCATATACAGCAGTAACGAAAGATTCAGTACCGAACAGATCTTTTGATGTGATTGCCAGTTTGGAGACAGGTGGTATGATTACACTGGAAATAAATGGCAGAAAAGTAGCCGATGCAAAAGCTTCCGGGCTCTTTAAAAATGCACTTAAGGGCAGCTTGCGCTTTGTTGGAGATAAAGAAAGTGAGGACCAGAAACCATTTTATAATGGAATGTTGCCACTAAAAGGGGAAACAAGAAATGCATCACTTGAATTAAAAAAAGCAGAACCCTCAGGAAGTAAAAAGGCAGCGACCGCAACTACAATTAAAAATGATGGTTCTAAACCTGTGCTGATTAAAATCAAAGTGGTAAAGGACCTGATGCAATTTGATAAAAATCTCTTTACAGTAAAAGCGGGGCAGAAACTGATTTTTGAATTGGAAAATCCGGATGGTATGCAGCATAATATGCTTATTATTAAACCCGGTACCTTACAAAAGGTAGGGAAAGCTGCAGATGATATGCTTCGTGATCCGCAGGCTGCCCAAAAGAATTATGTGCCTGTTATGCCCGAAGTTTTGCATGCCACTAAACTTTTGAACACGGGGGATGTAGTAACTTTTGATTTTACAGTGCCAGATGTCACTGGCGACTATCCTTTTCTTTGCACGTTTCCTGGTCACTGGAGAGGAATGAATGGTATTATGAGAGTAGTTAAGTAATTTAAAATAAACTTTTTGATATGAAATGGAATGTAATTTTTTTGGCTTCGCTTTTTATCCTGGTATTATCGTTGAGTAGTTGTGGGGTAAATTCTCCGGCCAATGCTCAGAAAAAAACCAAAGCAATACGTACGCTGATGGTAGGTGGGGGTGCTTCCCATGATTTCGACAAATGGTATAAAGAAGTCGATACAAAAACCTTAGCGCAAGACGGGCTTGCTACTGTGACCTATACAAGTGATGTGAGCAGTATTCTTTCTAAACTGCCCGATATTGATGTTCTATTCTTAACGAACAACCAGCCAATGGAAGATCCTGAACTGAGGAAAGCCATTTTTGCCTTTGTTAACGCTGGTAAGGGCCTGGTGCTTGCTCATGCTGCACTGTGGTACAACTGGAAAGACTGGCCCGAATATAATGTTCAGCTGGTAAGTGGTGGATCAAAAGGTCATGATAAATATGGCTCATTTGAAGTGAATGTTGTTGATGCAAAACATCCTGTAACAAAGGGGGTAGACCAGAAGTTTAGCCTGAAAGATGAACGCTACTACTATAAAGTGGATGCTGCGGGGCCGGGAATAAAGATTTTAGCGAATTCTAGTGTGGAAGGATCTACCGCTATTTATCCTTCTGTATTTGTTGTCAATCATCCGAAAGCCCGGATTGTTGGGATCGCATTAGGTCATGATGCAGAATCGCACGATTTACCTGTTTATCATACGCTTATCCGGAATGCCATTAAGTGGGTGAGCCATAAATAATATTGTTGAACTTTTTAATAACTGTTAATATCTAAATTAAATAATCACATGAGTCAAAAGAAAATTACCGTAATTATTGTAGGGATGGGTTTTGGTAAAGAGTTTATTCCAATCTATCAGAACCACCCTGATGTTAAAGCCGTAGGGATTTGTACCCGCAATCAGGACACTATTGATGAGCTTGCCACTAAATTTAATTTGGATAGGGATCTTTGCTTTACAAATTATGAGGATGTTCCTTTAAGAGAAGACGTTGATGCCATCCATATCGTAACTCCTGTTCCTGAGCATGCTAAAATGACGCTCGCATCACTCAACGCCAATAAACATACTGCATGTACCATTCCTATGGCGATGACGGTTGAGGATTGTACGGCGATAGTTGAAGCTAAAAGAAAGGCTAACAAAGTGTACATGATGATGGAGACGGCGCTATATACCAGAGAGTTCCTTTATGGGCTGAAACTGGCAGAAAATGGTGATCTGGGTCGGATTCAGTTTGTTAGAGGTTCCCATATTCAGGACATGAGTATGGATGGATGGGGCGAGTACTGGAAAGGCTATCCGCCAATGCTTAATGGAACGCATGCCATCTCTCCTTTGTTAAGGATCAATAACACCAAAGCTGAATCTGTTGTATGTCATGGTTCAGGAAGGCTAAGCGATGATCTGACCAGCAGATATGGATCTCCGTTTGCAGTGGAAACCGCAACATTTAAGTTAAAAAACTCGGATGTAGTAGCAGAAGCTACGCGTTCTTTATTTGATGTGGTACGCCAATACCGTGAAAGTTATGATGTATATGGTACGAAAATGTCATTCGAATGGGAACAGTTGCAGGATGAAGAACACATCGTGTTTGATGGGGGTGAAAATGCGCGCAGGATAAGCGTACCTGATACCGATGAACAGCTAATTCCTGAGATTGCGAATTTCACAAAAAGAGAAAAAATAGATGATCCGAATCATGTTTCATTTTTACAGGGAGCAGGACATGGTGGCTCACATCCTCATTTGGTTCAGGAATTTGTTGCTGCTATAATGGAAGGTAGAGATTCAGCAGTTGATGCTGCACTGGCAGCCAATTATACTTGTGCAGGCATCTGTGCGCATGAGTCTGCAATGAAAGGTGGTACGCGTATCAATATACCTGATTTCGAAATCTAATTAAAACTTTAATTTATCCCTTATGAAATTTGGAGTAAGTACATTCCTTTGGAAATCACCCTTTACTTCTCATTCCTTTGATCTTGTTCATAAGATCAAAGGAATGGGATTTGACATCATAGAAGTAGCAGTTGAACAACAAGAATTAATTGATTGGGTTAGATTAAAAGAGCTCATAAAAGAAACCGGATTACAGGCTACTGTTAGTGGTGCATTTGGTGCCGAACGCGATATTTCCAGCGAGGATCCACGAATAAGGGCGCAAGGTCTCAAATATATTACTGATTGCATTAAAATAGCGGAGCATTTAGGGAGCCCTATTTTTGGTGGCCCGGTATATTCTGCAGTTGGAAAAACCCGTTTTATAACCGAGGAACAAAAAAAAAGAGAAAGAAGCTGGTGCGTTGAAAATCTGGTTAAAATTGGTGAAGTAGCAGCCGACTATGGGGTGGTGGTGGGGGTAGAGCCATTAAATCGGTTTGAAACGGATATGATCAATACTGCCGATCAGGCTATTTCCTTAGTTAGTGAGGTAGGCAGTCCCAATGTCAAAATACAATTAGACACTTTCCATTGCAATATTGAAGAAAAGAATATTCCTGATACGATAAGGAAATTGGGTAAGGATCTATTGTGTCATATCCAGGCAAATGAAAGTGACAGGGGAACTCCCGGAACTGGTAACCTTGATTGGATTGGCATTAAGGAGGCATTGACTGAAATTGGCTATGAAAAAGCTATTGTGATAGAAACTTTTGGTGAGGTGTCGGAAGAGATTGCAAGAGCGGCCTCTATATGGCGGCCCCTGGCGAATAGTTCAGATGATCTTGCGATAGACGGTCTTGCTTTTTATAAAAGGCTATTTTCTTAGTTCAATAGAGGCTATCCTTTTTGGATAGCCTCATTAACTAACATTAATTAATACCCTGGTGTTGGAATCAAATTAGTGTTGTTCCTCAACTCCCTGCTAGGGATTGGGAACAGCAGTTCTCTTTGGGTTAAAACCGGGCCATAGGAGAATTTATGGCCAACATAATTATCAAATCCTTTGGTGCTCACATTAAATGCTTTACGGAGACGTGCCATATCGAACCAGGTCACATTTTCAAAGCACAATTCATACCAGCGTTCGCGCCAAATCGCTTCCCGTAATTGATCTTTGGATAAGCCAGTTAATTTTGGCAATTGTGCCCTTGTCCTTATCAGATTAACTTCGTCATATATTTTGGTACTTGGGCCATTTACTTCATTTGCAGCTTCAGCATATATCAATAGCACCTCGGCATATCTGAGAAGTGACCAATTAAGATCGCTATTGGCCGTGCTTGTATGTGCCGCTACATCAAAAATTTTGTAAATAAAGTATCCTCCCAGATCTACTACCAGATTTCTGTTGTCCTGATTGGTAAACTTGGTGAAAAAGAACTGACCTTCTTTTGCACGCAGATCTGCCGGATCATATGATTTTACAAAGTCAGCTGTGGCATAAATACCTCCGGTTTCGGCAGAGTATGCTGAAATATTTTTATTATAAGGGATGATCAATTCCTGCCAGTTTGCCGGAATGATCTGTGTCTTATACTGAATCATAAAAATATTCTCTTCAATATTTTTCTTAGCCGGGTTGTGTAAATCTCCGTAAGTATTGAACAGCTTAAATTGTTTGGAGTCGATTACTTCCTCTGATTTTTTTGCTGCCAAATCGAAATATTCAGCTCCTTTCTGTAATGGGTAGCCAGCCATGGTAAGGTATACTTTGGCCAGTAATGATTTTACTGCTCCTAAGCTTACTCTTCCTGTAACATCAACCCATGCCAGGCCTGCAGCTTCTGCTGTTTTTAAATCTTCCACAATCAATTTGTAGACATCATCCGGAGCTGCTTGTTTTGGTCTCAATTGATCCGATTTCAAATCAACGGGCTCTGTTATCAGCGGAATATTACCAAACATCTGAACTAAATTGAAATAATACCAGGCGCGTAAAAAATGAGCCTCGCCAAGTAATTTTTTGGCTTCTGCAGCATCCATTGCGATGGATGGTATCTTTGCTATTGAAAGGTTGGCATTACCTATGCCCTTATAGTAATTTTGCCAATAATTTAATCCATAGCTGTTATCGGCAGTATTTTGCAGATCCTTTACAAAATAGCTGTCAACAGCCTGCCCTAAATCAGTAGCAGCCTGCCCGGTAGCAAATTCAGTCATTGTCCAGGGGCCGCCGCCAAAGCCGCTACTCATCGGATCACGCATGCTTGCATAGATCGCATTTACAGAACTTCTTGCATGTTCTGGTTTAGTAAAATAATTTTCTACCGTAAAATTGCTGGGATCCGATTCATCTAGAAATTTGGTACAGCTGGTAAACCCCAAAGTGTAAACCGTTAATACCAGGAATCCATATTTTTTTATTATTGTTTTCATTTTTCTTTCTTAAGAAGGTTTGTATTAAACTATAGCCCGATATTAAGCCCAACCATAAATACCCTTGGCTTTGGGTAATCATATAATGTTAAGCCCTGATCGAAGGGTGCTCCTGAGTTGGAAACTTCCGGATCATAACCTTTATATTTAGTAGCTACAAAAAAGTTCTGAACGGAACCATATATCCTTAGGCGATTCAGTTTTAATGAAGCAGCTGTTGCTGATGGAAAGGAATATGCAAGTAATAAATTGCGCCCACGGATAAATGATCCATCAGTTACTTTATGACTATCATTGTTTGTGGTATAATAGGCATTAATTGGTCTGATTTGGGCAATTGAGGTATTTTGATTGGTTTCTGTCCAGGCATTTAACACGGTTTTGTAACTGTTGGCAATGCCTTGTCTGTCTTCCGCTGAATGGATGCTTCTATCCAGTACATCATTGCCATACATATACTGAAGGTCTACGGTTAATGACCATGCCTTGTATTGGAAAGTATTTAAGAACGTGCCAAACCCATCTGGGATACCTTTTCCTATTATAGTCCTGTCCAGATCGTTTATTCTGCCATCGTTGTTTAGGTCCTTATATTTTACATCACCTGGCAGCATATTGTATTTCTTTGCTTCTGCGGCTTCATTGGTCCCCCAGGTTCCCAGGTGTACCCTTCCAAAGAAAGAGCCAACAGGTTCGCCTACTCTAATTACTCCATTTCCTGAAAATATATCGCCACTGGCCAGGGCAAGAACTTTGTTCTTGTTCACGGAAATATTGAAGGTTGTACTCCAGGAGAAATCGTCTGTTTTGATGTTCGTGGAGTTTACACTAAATTCAATACCCTTGTTTTCCATACTTCCAACATTAGAGAAGATGCTGGGATACCCGCTGCTTAGTGGTAAAGGGGCTTCTAGTAACATGCCATTAACCTTTCTGCGATACAGATCGAGTTCGAAATTTAACCTGTTGGAGAATAAGCCGACCTCAAGCCCGAAATCAATTTGTTTCGTTTTTTCCCATTGTAAGGTAGGATTGGCCATGCGGTTGGTGCCTATGCCGATATTTCGGGTTCCATCGAAAATTACGTTATAATTACCCATGCCTGCAAGTGCTCTGTATGCCGGAATTTCAGAATTTCCGGTAGCGCCGTAACTGGCACGAATCTTCAGGTTTGAAATGCTGGGAATATTCTTCATGAAGTCTTCTTCGATTACTCTCCAGGCAAGTGCGGCCGAAGGAAAGAAGGCATACTGGTTTTCGGTCCCAAACTTAGAAGACCCGTCTGCCCGACCCGTAAAAGTTATTAAATACCTGTTGTTCAGGCTGTAATTTATGCGGGCAAAATATGAATTCAGCCCGTAAGCCTGGCCATTGGAGGAAGGAGCCTGAGGGCTAGATCCTGCACCCAGGTTATTGTACAGAAAATACGAGTCATCGAAACCCTGAGTGTTTGCTTGATTTTCAAAACGATCAATATGCTGCCAGGATAGACCTGCCATAGCGCTTATGGAGTGTATTTTCGCAAATTGCTTGTTATAGGTTAAGTAATTCTCGAATTGCCATGAGTTGTACCTGTTGTTATTTACCCGGGCGTCTCCATTGTCAGAAATGTATTGCATCCCTTTGGCTGCAAAATAATCCTCTCTCTGATTAATGATGTTAGTACCAATTGTTGATTTGAACTCCAATCCGGGAGCCAGATTAATGGCCGCATACATATTGCCGAGCAAAGTTTGGGTGCGCAAAAAATATAACCTATCGGCAGCTACACGAAGAGGGCTGTCGCCACCTTCCATTCCCGGATAGTCTCTGTTGCTTGCCCATGATCCATCGGCATATTTTACAGGAATAATCGGTAAGGCCTCTAATACCTGACGCATCATGGTTATTCCTCCTCCATCGAGCTGATCAACTTGTTTGTCATTTTGATCTGTATAACCCATTGTTCCACCTACTTTTAGCCAACTCTTTATCTGGCTATCAAATACAAAGCGGCCGGCATATCTTTTTTGCCATGAGCCACGTGCGAGCCCCTCCTGATTGCGATAGTTTAAAAAAGCGCCAAAGCTGCTTCTTTCATTACCATCGGCAAAGCCAAGCTGATGATTTTGTGTAAACGCTTTTTGGAATGCTTCATCCTGCCAATCTGTATCATATAATGGGTTGCCTTGTGAATCAAACAATTTTGGATTGTTACGCTTGGTCTTAGGGTCTGTGTATTTTGTTCCTGTTGCCCACCCTACGGGATCATATTTTTTGGCGTTTGCATAGGCTAAATCCTCTACTGCTAAAAATTCTTTCGAATTGAGCACTTCAAGTTTTTTAGGTAGTACACCTAAACTAAAGTCTGATTCATAGGTTACATTCCCTCCATTGGAAGATCCACGTTTAGTGGTAACCATGATTACACCATTGGCTCCACGTGCTCCGTAAATTGCTGTTGATGAGGCATCTTTTAATACTTCGATAGAGGCGATATCGCTAGGGTTTATGTAATCGATCGGGGAACTCCCGTTTTTCAGATCTACAGCATTGAGTATAACTCCATCAATCACATATAAAGGATTATTAGACACACTTAATGAACTTGCGCCCCGAATGCGGATGCTGGCCCGGCCGCCTGGTCTGCCGGAATTGGAGGATACATTTACGCCTGACACGCGACCCGATAAGCTTTGATTAAGAGACGAGGCCGGACGCTCCTGAAGCGTTTCTGCTTTTACTGTACCTACTGCTCCGGTTAGATCCGATTTTTTTGCGGTTCCGTACCCTACAACAACAACCTCATCTAAACCTTGCAATTGTGGCACTAACTTAATTGACATGTTTCCGGAAGTAACCTTTACCTCTTGAGTGGTATAGCCGACATAGGAAACAATCAAAATCGCCTCGTCGGTTAAACCCTTTATGCTGAAATTGCCGTCATTATCAGTTGTTGTAGTTTGTCCTGTACTTTTTACTTTAATGCTGACTCCGGGAATTCCAACACCCTTTTCATCCAGGATTTTTCCTTTTGCATCGATGGGGGGGATGCGTAGGTAAGCAGGATTTTTTTTTAGATAGTTTGCATGTAGTTGCATCGTTGTCGCCAGGAACAGAACTGTTAACAGGCAAATAATTTTTTGGCGCAAAGCCACACCCTTGGGTGTCAAAGTTAAAAACTGGTTCATATTTGGGATGATTTAGTTAACTAGCAGATACCTTTTAAGTTATTTTTGTACCTGTTTCTTCTCCGATCTGAGCTGCTTGATACGCATCCAGATTTTTAAAAGAAATAGATTTTAATAAAAGATATGATGCTATTACTATGAAAGTATAGTAAAGTTCAGTTGGATTGTTAACTTATTTTTGCAAATCATTAAGCTATTTTGCCATGTAATTTATCTGGCAATTGCCTTTCCCGATTACCTTAATGTATATGCCTTCAGGCCCTGTTGGCTAATGCCGAATATCAGTTTGTTATTGGTTTGTACTACGCTTCTCACATCTCCTTTTATATTAAAACCGGATTTTTGCTGAGAGATGTAGGTAAAACCGCCTTTACCGTTGCCTTTAAGAAGCAAGCCATAATTGGCGTCGTATTTTCCGAATCTGAGTCGTGCACGGCTAATGTTACCACATAACAACAAATCTTTATTGCCATCCTTATCGTAATCAATGGCGGTAACGGTAAACACAGGCGAAAATTGAGCCTCGATGGGCAAGTCCAATTCTTTGAATTTGCCTTTCCCATTATTAATAAAGGCTGTGGTTTTTAAATGATTGGCTTTTAGCCTTGATACACCGTTTAATTCCTCTTTCGTGAATATGTCTTTCATTGATGCATCAGCATAACTTTTATAATCCGGAAAACGGGTGCGCATGATGCTCATCTGGTCAAGCATTTCATCCCTGGTTACGTAGGGGTAGCTTTTTCCCTGAATGTAAAAGCATAATATGGGGTCAACTGATCCATTGTCGTCAAAATCTTTGTAATACATTTCTGCGGGTTCCTGTTCTGTTGCCTTGCATTGTGTATTCAAGCCGGTATTTCCAATCACTATATCCGGCAAGCCATCATTGTTTAGATCATCAACCAGTAATTTATTCCACCATCCTGAAAAGGGTTTATCAAAATAATCAGTGGTTTTATCAATCAATTTTCCATTATTACTAATTAATACGGTAACAGGCATCCACTCTCCTACAACAATTAAATCCTGTTTTTTATCGCCATTCAAATCCACCCATGCTGCATCTGTGATCATTCCTGCTTTTTGTAATTGCGGCGCTATGGTTTCAACTTGATCTTTGAAATTTCCCTTCCCATCGTTAATCAGTAAATAGCTCGCTGGTGTTTCTGGATAACGACCTGGGACTACTCTTCCTCCTATAAATAAATCTGGATGACCATCTTGATTAAAATCTGTGACGCGGACACAACTCTTGCTACTTAGCATTTTAGGTAGCGCATTAACTGCTTGCCTAAAATTACCTTTGCCATCATTTAAGTATAGCCGGTCTTGCAGTGATGGGTCTGCTGGAGTATAACTGTCATAGCCCCCGCTGCATACATAAAGATCGATAAAACCATCTTTGTTGGCATCAAAAAAAACTGCATCTGCATCCTCACTTTTTATGCTGGAAGCAAAAGCTGCCTGAGGTTTTTTAACAAATTCGCCATTCTTTTTTTGAATAAAAAGCACAGCGGTTTGCCCCTGAGTTCCGCCGATATAAATATCTTCTAAACCGTCGCCGTTTATATCTGCTTTGGCTATACACGGCCCGGAAAATGACATAGGATTTATTAATAATGGTTGTCGCTTAAAATCGTTGGTTGATTTTTTTTGCTGTTGGAATGCTATAGGCGATTTAACCTCTTTAAATATAGAAGGAACAAGCTGCGGAGCTTTATATATTAGTTTTGCGTTTGTTTCTAACAAGGGTATTTGCTGGTTTGCTTTTATACCTGAGATCACCTCTTGTTTTCCACTTGTCCAAACTATTCGAAGAGAGTCAATGGAATTAGCATCCCCTAAGCCAAAATGCAAAATCGGGGAAACACTTGATTGATAGCCGCGAGATGGCATTTGTTCAAGATACTGTTGTTTGTTTTTGTTATAGATCCATATCTTTGCCCCAATACCCTGAGTATTTTGTCCGGATCCTTGCAGTTTTACTTTGAGAAATTGATTTTTCGCTTTTTTGTCTGATTTGTTTTCATAAACAAACGCCGCCAGGTTGATGTTGTTAACTACCAGATCCAAATCCCCATCGTTATCCAAATCAGCATATGCTGCCCCATTGCTATTCGAAGGAATGTTTAATCCCCATTCCATCACTTTATTGGTAAATGAGAGGTTTCCATTATTCTTGTAAATGTAGTTGTTAACATTGGATGCCGGCATCGCGTGAATCAGATCTAACAGACTCGCTTTTATTTGACTTGGATCGGTGCTACGCAAGAAATCTCCTTTGAACTTCAGAAAGTCCATGTTGGTATAGTCCCTCATATAGCCATTAGATATAAAAAGGTCTTTCCAGCCGTCATTGTCGTAATCTGCAAACAATGCTGCCCAACTCCAATCTGTATTTGAAATGCCCGACAGCTGGCCCGTTTCACTAAATGTGCCGTTCCCATTATTTAATTGAAGCATATTGCGCATATCCTGGTAGTGGAAGCCAAGACGCAGGCGTAAATCATAATATTCATAATTGTCAGGAGAAAAAAGCAACTTCTGCCTGCGATTGTCTTCCGGAAGCATATCTAAGGTAAAAATATCAGAAAGGCCATCATTGTTAATGTCTGCAATATCATTACCCATCGAATATAAAGAGGTGTGACCGATTTGGGATTGAATTTGATTTGTGAAAGTGCCATTCCCGTTATTCATGTACAAATAATCGGGAGCCGAATAGTCATTTGAAATGTAAATGTCGGGATAACCATCATTGTTCAGGTCACTTACTCCGGCACCTAAACCATAGGTAAAAGAGGAATTATATATGCCAGCCTGATCAGAAACGTCCTTGAATTTTTTATTTTCATTTTTATATAGTTTAATCCTAATGGTTGGTGCAGGCTCTTTTAAGATTAGAGGGGCAGATATTTCATCAAGGGTAGTAAAAACTTTCGGATTATGGTTTAACAGGAGCATATCAAGATCGTTATCTTTGTCATAATCAAAAAAAACGGCCTGGGTACTATATGCGGTATCTGCAAGTCCATACGCTGCAGCCTCGTTCTTGAATATCGGGATTCCCTGATCGTTGATTCCCTGATTGATCAGCAAGCTATTGGATCTGTTTTTTGCTGGTAACGCCCCGGAGTAACACTGATAAATGTCTAATCTTCCATCACCATTAACATCTGCCATGGTAACTCCTGTTTTCCAGGAAAGGCCCACTTCAGTTATGCCGGCTTTATCAGTAATATCCTCAAACTGCATGTTCCCTTTATTAAGATATAGTTTGGCTTTTGTCATGTTCCCCGAGAAATAAATGTCATCGAGACCATCATTATTTAAATCGCCGATTGCAACACCTCCACCATTATAGAAGTACTGATAAGATATAATGTTTGCTCTCTCGTTCTCAATGATTGTATTATTGAAATCGATATGTGTTTGATCTGAGGAAAGTAGAGAAAAGAGTTTATTTGTGTCAGCCTCAATGCTCGTTTTTTTATCATTATTTACACAGGATGTAAATGAAAATAGGCTGAGAAGCGCTATGCTCAGGTGCAGTTTAGAGGTTAAAGAAGACATTTGGTTAAGAAGTTTGGTTTAATTCTTCTTGAAGATAACAACTTTATTTCAATGTATCATCTTTTTTACGGAAAGCATTAAAGATGCACCATCCCCAACTTCTTATACAAAAAAAGCATTCGATTAAAAATGCTTTTTTTGTATCTGTTTTTTTTAGCTAAACAAGCTGTAGATATAATTTTGGTTAACTAAATAACTCTTGCATATCCCTATCTGCGGTAGGTATTTTTTTTAGAAAGTCATCGAACCCGGCATTTTCCTGAGAGCTATACATTCCATAAGCATCAAGAATATAGCCTATCTGTTTGTCTTTGTCTTCTAACAAATAAAGTATGGAGTTGTCAGCAGGGTCAGAATCTCCTTCAAAGCGATAGGTTTTAATTATGGTAAGGTCTTCGGGGTTATAAATTTTATTAATGCCCACTCCTTGCATTTTACCATGATCTGTCATCTTTATTTCGTTATCCAGGCCTTTAAGTCTTAATTTTTCTAAAACCTGACTGAGTGTATTCATTTCTATTGGATGTTCCATAATAGGTCTTGTTTTTTGTAAGTAAAACAACAGCTTTTAGAAATGGTTTTCTTTTTTGTTGAAAGGGTATTATTCGATGTGCTATAATGTAAAAAGGCTAACCATAATTCATGGTCAGCCTTTTTGAATTTTAAATATTCCTTAAGCTTATAATGAAAAAGCAGCTTTTACTTTATCTACAAAGTCCAGTTTCTCCCAGGTAAACAATTCAACTGTAACTGTTTTTTCTTCGCCTCCGGGGCTTTTGAAAGTTTTGGTCACTGTTTCAGGTTTACGACCCATATGACCATATGCTGCAGTTTCACTATAAATTGGATTCCTTAGCTTTAAGCGCTGCTCAATAAAGTACGGGCGCATGTCAAATAGGTCTTCAACAATCCTGGCAATTTCGCCATCTGTTTTATTTACTTTGCTTGTTCCGTAAGTGTTAATATAAATGCCCATTGGTTTTGCAACCCCAATAGCATAACTTACCTGAACTAAAATTTCTTCAGCTACACCAGCAGCAACAAGGTTTTTCGCAATATGACGAGTTGCATATGCCGCACTTCTATCTACTTTGCTTGGATCTTTTCCTGAGAATGCACCACCACCATGAGCTCCTTTTCCTCCATAGGTATCCACAATGATTTTACGGCCTGTTAAACCCGTATCGCCATGAGGACCTCCGATAACAAATTTTCCTGTAGGATTGATGTGATACTCTATCTTATCGTTAAACAGATGAGCATATTGCGGGTATTTTGCAATAATTCTTGGAATAAGAATGTCCACAAGGTCCTTTTTGATTTTGGCTAACATAGTAGCCTCTTCATCAAAATCATCATGCTGGGTGGATATTACAATAGCATCAATACGAACTGGTTTGTTGTTGTCTGAATATTCCAGCGTTACTTGTGATTTAGCATCAGGACGCAAATAAGTAATTTCATTGTTTTCTCTTCTTAAGAGCGCTAATTCCTGTAAAAGTGTATGTGAAAGATCTAATGCCAAAGGCATGTAGTTTTCAGTTTCGTTGGTTGCATAGCCAAACATCATTCCCTGATCACCGGCGCCTTGTTCCTCTTTACTGGCTCTGTCTACACCTTGGTTTATATCTTGGGACTGTTCGTGGATTGCGGAAAGAATGCCACATGAGTTGGCTTCAAACATGTACTCACTTTTTGTATAACCAATTTTTCTGATTACATCACGAGCAATTTGCTGCACATCCAGGTAAGTTTGTGATTTTACCTCGCCAGCTAAAATAACCTGACCTGTGGTAACCAAAGTTTCACAAGCAACTTTTGACTCTGAATCGAATGCCAAAAAATTATCAATAAGTGCGTCTGAGATTTGATCTGCTACTTTATCCGGATGACCTTCAGAAACTGATTCGGATGTAAATAAATACGACATTTTAAATAATTAAAAATTTAATTTAAACAATTATATAAAATGGAATCAGACCCTGCGTAGCAGGCAGTAAAATGAAGTGTATGATAAGGTTAGCACTTTTTTTTACGTGGTTGCAATCCCGCTATTCTTAAATAGCATCGCAAATCAGTCCACTTTAATGCTGCAAAATTAGCATATATATTTAAATAGTCAAAAAATATCAATTATTTTGTACTATCATTAATCAAAAGGTTTTGTCGAAATCAAACATTCTATTTATTATTAATCCCATATCAGGAGGGAAGGATAAGTTAAAGATACCTGCATTGATAGATGCACACCTGGACCGCTCTAAGTTTAGCCCGAATTTTAGCTTTACGGAATATGTTGGTCATGCCTCGGAAATAGCTGAGGAAGCTGCAAATAAGAATTTTGATGTAATTGTGGCCGTTGGAGGCGATGGTACCATAAATGAAATTGCAACTAAGGTCATGCAACAGAATAAAGTGCTGGGTATTATTCCTTTTGGCTCTGGAAACGGGCTGGCAAGGTTCTTGAAAATACCCATGAATACTGTTGCTGCAATCAAGGTGATTAATAAGCTTAACGTTGAACTCATCGATACTGCCAGATTTAATGATAAATCCTTTTTCAATATGGCGGGGATGGGCTTTGATGCACATATCAGCTCTGTTTTTGCCGGAAATAAATCAAGGGGATTAACGGGCTACCTCAAATTAGGATTAACAGAAGTGTTAAACTATAAGCCTCAAATCTATCGGCTGAATATAGATGGAGTAGATTATGAACGTAAGGCATTTGTGATCAGCATAGCCAATTCTTCTCAATATGGCAACAATGCACACATCGCCCCCAAGGCATCGGTAGTAGACGGACTTCTTGATGTTTGTGTGGTTAAAGAATTTCCAATGTACAAATTACCGTTACTGGCATATGAAATGTTAAGTGCAAGAACTGATCGCTCCAAAATTGTTGAAATTATAAAAGGTAAAAATATAAAGATCAGCCGCAGTCAGGACGATGCAATACATATTGATGGAGAACCCTTTTTCATGGGAAAGGAAATAGAAGTGTCTATTGTGCCGTTATCGTTAAATATAATTACTCCTAGTTATGAAGTCTAAAAAGAAAACGCTAAGTGATCTTGGAGGAATAATGTATTCCACAGACCCTTCCTTTGTTTATCAGGAAGAAAGCGACGGTTCCAATGAATCAGTACCTAAAAACCAACAGGACCTAAGAGTTACATTGGATCGAAAGAACAGAGGTGGAAAAGCAGTTACCTTAGTCACAGGATTTAGAGAAAGTGATGAAGAACTGGAAAATTTGGCCAAAATGCTGAAAACGAAATGTGGCGTAGGAGGGGGAGCAAAAGATGGCGAGATCATCATCCAGGGAGATTTTAGAGATAAAGTGCTTTCACTCTTGCAAAAGGAGGGTTATAAAGTAAAGAAATCTGGAGGATAAATCGTTGACTTAATTTATTGATTTTCAGTATTTTAATTGTAAGTGTATAAGCAACAATAAGTTAAAATTTTCTTTAAAAAAGGTGTTTTTACCTTTTTATCTGTATAACTTTGCCTGACTAACTTATTATTCTTATGAGCAAAGCATTTATGCTTAGGCCTGATTTGAGCTATCTGGATCTGGATTCGGATATGGCTTTATATCAGCTTAACGTAGCACAATTGGTTGAGGAGGCCATAAAAAATGGAGAAGGTTCACTGGCTGATACAGGTGCATTGGCAGTAGATACAGGGAAATTTACAGGCCGTTCTCCAAAAGACAGATTTATCGTTTGTGACGAGCTAACCCGCGATTCGGTCTGGTGGGGTGATATAAATTTCAAATTCGAGCCGGAGAAATTTGATGCGTTATATAAAAAAGTAACAGCTCATCTTAGCAAAAAAAAATATTATGTAAGAGATTCGTTTGCCTGTGCAGATGAGGCTTACAAAACGACCATTAGGGTAGTAAGTGAGACAGCATATCAAAATCTGTTTTCTCATAATCTATTCTTAAGACCGGAAGACGGAGATATTCAAGAGCGACCGGAATGGACCATTATTGCCTGCCCTTCTTTTTTGGCGGACCCAGCTGTAGATGGAACGAGACAGCCTAATTTTACGATCCTTAATTTTTCAAAAAAAATAATCCTTATAGGAGGATCGGGATATACAGGAGAAATTAAAAAAGGGATTTTTTCAGTGTTAAACTTTATTCTTCCAGAGCAGAGACGTACATTATCAATGCATTGTTCTGCAAATGTTGGGAAAAAAGGAGATACAGCCATATTTTTTGGCTTATCAGGAACAGGTAAAACCACTCTTTCTGCCGATCCCGAACGTGGACTGATCGGAGATGATGAACATGGCTGGGGAAGTGAATCTGTATTTAATTTTGAAGGGGGCTGTTATGCTAAATGTGTGGATTTGACTATTGAAAAAGAACCACAGATTTTTAATGCCATAAAATTCGGTGCCTTGTTGGAGAATACCAATTACTTTGAGGGCACCCGAACTGTTGACTTTTCCAACATTGATAAAACGGAGAATACCAGGGTCGCCTATCCGATAAATTACATTGATCATGCCATAGTCCCTTCAATTGCTCCTGAACCGAAAAACATTTTCTTTCTTACAGCTGATGCTTTTGGCGTTTTACCACCAATTGCCAAATTAAATATCGGACAAGCGATGTTCCATTTTATATCCGGATACACCGCGAAAGTTGCCGGCACAGAAGCAGGTGTTACTGAGCCCCAGCTAACCTTCTCTGCTTGTTTTGGTAAAGCATTTCTGCCACTTCATCCAACAAGATATGCAGAACTCCTTGGAGAAAAGATGGAAAAGAATAATGTAAATGTATGGCTGGTTAATACTGGTTGGAGCGGAGGAGCTTACGGAGAAGGTAAGCGGATGAAGTTAGCATATACCCGTGCGATGATTTCTGCAGCGTTGAATGGAGCGCTTGAAGATGTTGAATTTACCACTGATCCTGTTTTTGGGTTACGGACTCCTTTGACCTGCCCAAATGTTCCATCAGAAATTTTGAATCCAAGAAATACCTGGGCAAGCAAGCAAAAGTATGATCATAAAGCCAATGAACTTTCTTTGGCCTTCATAAATAATTTCAAGCAATTTGAAGCCTTCGCAAGCGAAGAAATGATTAGTTCACTACCAAAAATAACCGAAAACACAGTTTAAAGCATTTTTTTTGCCTAAAAATTTGCATTTCAGTTTTTTTTTAGTTTTAATTGCGAAAGATTGTCTCCGCAACGAGACAATCTTTTTTAATTATACAGTAATACGTTAGATATAACGGGAGTGCAAACGGGTAAAATTGACGGGACAAAACGAATTAGCAAGCTAACGATTATTTAATTTGGAATTAAAATCAAAGTTATAAATTTGTTACGGCAACAATTGTTTGTAATAGTCGTTGTGTGTATTACGGAATATTTAATCTAATTTTAAAAAACAAAGTACTAAAAACTAAAAAACTAAAAAAAAATGGCAAACGCACCAAAACCAACAACAGTTAAAAAAGAAGGCTCTTCTACAGCTTCAAATTTATTCGCAACTCTTACTATTCCAATTTGTATCATTATTGGTATATGTGTTTACAAATTTATTTTCGGAGATAGAGGGAATTTCATCGATGGGGCTGATCCAGATCTTCACGATACACTTCCAAAAGTAGGTAACTACATGGGTATGGCTTACAAAGGCGGAGTTATCGTACCTGTTCTATTGGGTATGTTTCTTATGGTAATTGTATTCTCTATCGAGCGTCTTATTGTAATTGGTAAAGCAACTGGAAAATCTAGCCTGGATTCATTCGTTAAAAAAATCCAAGGATTTTTAAATTCAAACAACATCGAAGCAGCCTTAACTGAGTGTGATAAACAACAAGGTTCAGTTGCTAACGTAATCAAATCAGGATTGAAAAAATATCGTGAGATGGAAGTTGAAGCAAACATGGATACAGATCAAAAGTGTTTAGCTATCCAGAAAGATATCGAAGAAGCTACTACTTTGGAAATGCCAATGTTAGAGCAAAACTTAACTGTAATTGCTACTTTGGTATCAGTAGGTACATTAACAGGACTATTAGGTACAGTAACAGGTATGATCAAGGCCTTCGGTGGTTTGGCTAACTCTGGTGCTCCGGATCAGGCTGCATTGGCAACTGGTATTTCTGAGGCCCTAATTAACACAGCTACTGGTATCGGTACTTCTACTTTTGCGATTATCATGTATAACATCCTTACTTCTAAAATTGATAAATTAACTTATGCAATTGATGAAGCAGGTTTCAGCATCATTCAAACTTACGCCAGTACACATAAATAAAAAATAATGTATTTTTTTTTACCGGCTTTATGGAAAACCGGAAGAATTAACATCATTAGTAAAAAGTAAGTTTATTTATTAAATATTATGGCAAGAGCAAAGGTTCAAAGAAAGAGTACTTCGATAGATATGACCGCCATGTGCGATGTGTCTTTCCTGCTGCTTACTTTCTTTATATTAACAGCAACAGCGCGCCAGCCGGATCCTTTGGAAGTAACAATTCCAAGTTCTACCTACAAGATTAAAGTTCCAGATTTGGATATGGGGATTTTATCTATTGGTCAGGGTAAGGTGTTCTACGAAATCGTAGGAAAGGACGTAAAAATGGCAACGCTTGATAAAATTGGAGAGCAATACAAAATTCAGTTTACTCCTGAAGAGAGAGAACGTTTCGGTGTTCTTGGATCATTCGGAGTTCCTGTAAGCAGCTTGAAAAAGTTTATCATGATGAACGGTGACGAGAGAGATAAGTTTGCTAAGGCCAACTTGGGTATCCCGGCTGATTCAACAAACAATGAATTGTCTGAGTGGTTGTTGCAATCCCGTAAGGCGGTTGCAGAGTTACACCAGACTTCAATGAGGATAAGTATCAAGGGAGACGCTGAAGAAAAATATCCAAACATCAAAAAGATTGTTGATATTCTTCAGAAGCAAAAAATTAACAAATTTAGTTTAATTACATCGGCCGAGGGCGATGCTAAATAAAATCATACTATGGCAGAATTAGATACCTCCGGCGGGGGTGGGAAAAAAGGCGGCAAAGTAAGAAGTAAGAAAGCAAATACCAAAGTAGATTTAACTGCCATGGTAGATTTAGCCTTCCTGCTGATCACCTTCTTCATGTTAACCACCTCGTTGTCAAAGCCGATTGCAATGGACATTGCAAAACCTGATCAAGAGGACAATGATGTGAAAAACGAGCTTCGTGCATCTCAGACCATGACAATTCTATTGGGTAAAAACAATAAGGTTGCCTGGTACATGGGAGAAGCAGGAAAGACTCCACCAAATATTGAAAGCTTTGCTGAGGTTAGAAAATCAATATTAAAAAATAAAGACGAGGTAAGTAAAACTACCGGCCGACAAATAGTGATAGTAGTGAAACCAACAGAAGGAGCTACTTATAAGAATTTTGTTGATATAATGGACGAGTTGAATATCGCTAAAATTAAAACTGCTCCGGCTATTGATGATGTAAACATTATCGATAGTGAGAAAGATGCGATGAAACAAGCTGGGATATTATAAATAATTATAAACATAAAAATATTAGGCTATGTTTGGTTCTAAAATAGATTTATTAAAAAGGGATTGGCTTGATGTTGTGTTTGCCAATAAGAACAAAAGCTACGGAGCTTACGAGCTTCGTCAGAGAAGTTCTGCGAATACAACGAAATCATTGCTAATAGCATCAACAGCATTTGTGTTGTTGTTCTTATCCCCTAAAATTATGGAGTTATTCAAAGGAAAAGCTCCAGAAGAGGAAATTGTTAAGCAAACGGAAGTAGTGGTGCAGCCACCTCCTCCTGTAAACCCGGAAACACCTCCACCGCCACCGGTTGAGCCACCGCCGCCAAAACAGGATCAGGTTAAGTTCCCTCCTCCAATTGTAAAACCGGATGAGTTGGTACGTGACGAGGAACCGGTTGAAATTGAAGATTTGAAAAAGGCTGACCCAGGTCAGAAAACCATTGCCGGCGACCCTGATGCGGATATCGTTATTGCAGGTCCGGCAGGTGATGGCCCTAAACAAGCAGCGGTAGTAGAGGATACCAAAGTTTATGACTTTGTGAGTCTTGAAACGCAGCCATCTTTCCCTGGTGGTATGGAGAAATTCTACGCTTATTTGAAAAAAGCGGTAAGATATCCTCCTATGGCTCAGGAGAACAACATTCAAGGTAAAGTGTTTTTATCGTTCGTTGTTGAAAAGGATGGTAGCTTAACCGATATTAAAGTTGATAGAAAACTTGGTGGTGGTACAGATGAGGAAGCTGTTAGGGTGCTAAAAGCAAGTCCGAGATGGATCCCGGGAGTTCAAAATGGTAAAAAGGTGCGTGTGAAATATAACATCCCAATCAGTTTTACCTTATCACAATAGAATACAATGTTTAATTTGAAAACATTTATGCAGAAATCGCCTCAACAGCGATTTCTGTTTATTTTAGGGCTAGTTATGTTTGCCTTTTACCTGGTTCTGGGCCTTACATTAATCGTTTGGAAAGACATGCCGGTAACCATCGAACGGACTTACAGAATTCTCCTTGGTGTGTTGCTTATCGTTTATGCAGCAATAAGATTTACCCGGATAATTAATCAAAAAGATAATTAAAGAATGAAGAATCTAAGCTTTGCGTTCATTTTTCTGGTGCTGCTGTCTTGCAAAAATAAAAAGCAGACTGAGGTTGTTGAACAAACACGGACATCAGGATCGGTTAAAATTCTTGTTGACGAATCTTTTTCTTCGATTATCGCTGATCAGATCATGGTATTTAAATCTGATTATAAGCATGCGGAGTTTGCAGTCACTGCCGGTAACGAGAATAAAATAGTGCCTGCTTTTTTAAATGACAGCATTCGAGTAATCATATTATCCCGGATGCTAACACCCCAGGAAGATAAAATATACAGAAACAGAAGCATCGTTCCAAAGACATCCAGATTTGCCATAGACGGAATTTCATTGCTTACCCAGAAGGACGATCTTGACTCAAATATCACTGTTGAGGAGGTGATAGCGATATTAAAAGGAACTTCAAACAGTGGAAAACAGCTTGTTTTTGACAATGCCTATTCCAGCACGCTCCGGTATTTTAAGGAGCTGGCTCAAATCACAGAACTTCCAAAAAAGGGAGTTTATACTTTGAAGAACAATAATGACGTTATAAAGTACGTTGCTGAAAATAAGAATTTTATAGGAGTAGTCGGTGTAAATTGGTTAATAGCTAATAATTCCGATATGACTTCTTATATTGCAAAGGTGAAAACGATGGGGGTGAAGAATATTAAGGGGAAAAAGGGGGATAATGCATACTATCGTCCCGATCAGGCAAATCTAATTAGTGGTATTTATCCGTTTTTAAGAAATGTTTACATCATAAATTGTGAGGGACGGGATGGTTTAGGCACAGGTTTTGCAAACTGGTTATTAAGCCCGAGAGGTCAGTTGATCGTACTGAAATCTGGACTTGGTCCGCATAAGATGATGTCACGGGATTTTAACTTGAAGAATACAAAGTAAATTTTATATTTGGAAAACGAAAGTAATGGGCAGGGTAAGATGAGTTTGATTTTAGAAATGCCTTTTAAATATTTGAAACTAAAAACAAAATAGCGAACCATGAAAGCTGCAAAGCCGGCTTCATAACAATTAATTGAAAATAGAGGAACTATGAAAATGACAAAGAAAGCAATAACCTTAGGTTTAGGTTTAGTAGTGATGGGTTCTGCCTCTTTTGCTCAGAGCATTACCGATGCAAAGAAGGCGATAGATGCCGAACAGTACCAAAAAGCGACTTCAATGCTTAAAGCGTTGGTGTCGTCACAAAAAGGCAAAGGGGAGAATTACTTTAGTTTAGGTGATGTTTATTTAAGAAGGGATTATATTGATTCTGCTAGAGCTGCCTTTACTCAAGGTGTGACAGCTGATCCAAAAAATCCTTTAAATTATATAGGTTTAGGCCAGGCTGATCTTGCTTCAAATAATGCCGCGTCAGCTAAAACAAATTTTGATAAAGCAATTGAAGTTTCTTCAAAAAAAGACTTTACTCCATATTTGTATATAGGTAAAGCTTATTTGGAGGCTGAAAAACCAGACTTTGCTGCAGCACTACCTAACTTGCAAAAAGCGGAAGAGCTTGATGATAAAGATAAAGAAGCAGAAACATTTGTTGCTTTAGGTGATTACTATGCAGCACAAAGAAAGAACTCAGAGGCACTTCAAAACTACATGAGAGCTTTGAGTATTAATCCGGCCCTTTACAGATCTACCGTTCAGATTGGAAGAATGTATAAAGAGTCAAGAGCATTCAGCGATGCAGAAGTTGAATTGAAAAATGTGATCGCTGCTGATCCAAATTATGGTCCTGCTTATCGTGAGTTAGCTGAGTTGTATATGCAATGGGGAAATCAGGAGCCTGCAAATTTCGATGCTAAGGCGGCTGAAGCATTAACAAACTATAAAAAGTATCTTGACCTGACTGATAAATCATACGATTCAAGATTACGTTATGCTACTTTCTTGTTTTACGCGAAAGACTTTAAAACGCTGGAACAAGAAACTTCAGAACTTGCCTCAGTAAATCCGAATGATCCTAAAAGCTTGATCGTTTCAAGGTTAAGAGGATACTCTGCATATGAAAACAAAAACTATCCTCAGAGTTTACAGTACATGAAAGACTTTTTTGCGAAGGTAAAAGATACTTCACGTATTATCTCTGATGACTATATGTACCTTGGTAAAGCCTTAATGAAGGATTCTACAGATAAGGCTAACGACAGTTTAGGTTTAGTAAATGTGATTAAAGCGGTTAATATGGACTCTACAAAAGTTGAGGCTTTAGCGGAACTTGCAAAATCATATTATGATGCTAAAAACTATCCTAAAGCAATTGCAACATATGATGTGGTTAACCGTTTGAACCCAGAAGGTAAAGGTTCATTGTATAACTATTTTTACCATGCTATTGCCTCTTATGTGTCTTATTATAAGGCTTATACGGCAAAGACCAATCCATCTAAACAAATCTTAGTGAAAGGAGATTCTTCGTTAGCGAAATTGCTGAAGTTAGCTCCATCGACTTATGATGCGATTTTGTATAGAGCTAGAATCAATGACTTCATGGATGATGAAGCAAATCCAACAGGGTTAAAAATACCTTTCTACCAACAGTATTTAGATTCTGTCGAGGCTCATGTTGATAAACAAACTCCGGCAGTAAAAAAGAATATGGTGGAAGCCTATAATCAAATAGCGGGTTTTGCTTCATACAAAGAAGATAAAGTAAAAGCAAAATTATTCTGGGACAAAAGTTTAGCTATTGATCCTGCAAATACCACTGCATTAGAAGGTATTAAATCATTAACAGCTCCAGCACCAAAAGCTGCAGCTAAGCCAAAGAAAAAGTAATAATTTTATAATAAAAGAAAAAGGCGGGGTTGTTATCCCGCCTTTTTCTTTTATTTTTGCCTCATAATTTATATTTAAATGGAAACTCAAAGCGTACCCGTAGATTTTTTACCAATTATATTTCAAGTAGTTGTTGCCTTAGGATTTGTGGTGGTTACTTTAATCGCGACACACTTTTTAGGTCCAAAAAGAAAAACAGCTGATAAGCTGGCAACATTTGAAGCAGGTGTAAAAGTTGTCGGTAATGCGCGTCAGCCATTTTCCATCAAGTATTTTCTAGTGGCTATACTGTTTGTCCTGTTTGATGTGGAGGTGATATTCATGTACCCTTGGGCAGTTAATTTTAGAGCACTTGGAATGTCTGGAATGATAGAGATGTTCATCTTTATGGGAACCTTATTATTAGGCTTTATTTATGTGATAAAAAAGAAAGCATTGGATTGGAATTAGGTTATTTAGATTGTTTCTAAATGCCCTCAACTTAATTCATTTGCTTTTAAAAAATTGTAGATTTGTGGTTCATTCTTTAAAGGAATGAACCTTTTTCGTTTTGTATCATGAGTAACATCAATATAGTAGACGCGCCTCCAGGCATAGAAGGATCTGGTTTTTTTGCTACCTCCTTAGACAAGGTTATCGGCCTGGCCCGTTCCCATTCATTATGGCCCTTACCATTTGCCACTTCTTGCTGTGGTATTGAGTTTATGGCCACCATGGGATCTCATTATGACTTTGGCCGATTCGGATCTGAGCGTTTAAGCTTTTCTCCCCGTCAGGCAGATTTATTAATGGTAATGGGAACCATAGCTAAGAAAATGAGCCCGGTTCTTAAACAGGTATATTTGCAGATGGCTGAACCCCGTTGGGTGATGGCTGTTGGCGCTTGTGCATCCAGTGGAGGTATATTCGATACTTATTCTGTTTTACAGGGAATAGATGAAATTATTCCGGTCGATGTATATGTGCCAGGATGTCCACCAAGACCAGAAGCTATATTGGATGGTTTTGGTAAAATTCAGGAATTGGTTAGGAATGAATCTTCAAGAAGAAGAAATTCAGATCAATATAGAGAAATGTTGGCTTCATACGGAATTGACTAATGGCAGAGGTTACTAATCAGGAATTAATACAACAACTGACTGAAAAGTTCGGTGAAAAAATAGTTGGAATTAATGAGCCTTATGGCTTGCTTACTTTTGAAACCACAAAGGATGTTATTATTAATGTTCTGGCATTTCTTAAACAAAATACGCTAGCTAGCTTTAACTTTCTTACCGATATTACTGCAGTACATTATCCTGAGAAAAAGCATGGCATTGCTGTAGTTTACCATTTACACAGTATGGTGAACAAAATCAGGATTAGGGTTAAGGTTTTCATTGATGAGCATCATCCTGAAATCCCAACCGCTACAACCTTATGGAATGCAGCTAATTGGATGGAAAGAGAAACTTATGACTTGTTTGGAGTAAAGTTTGAAGGCCATCCGGATTTGAGAAGAATATTGAATATGGACGAGCTAGGTGTGCATCCCATGTTAAAACAATATCCTTTGGAAGATCCGAACAGAGTAGATAAAAAAGACGAATACTTTGGTAGATAAGAAAAAATGAATCAACCGGTATATACAGATAACGACCCACAGAATGAATTGGTAACCTTAAATTTAGGTCCAACTCACCCTGCAACACATGGTGTTTTTCAGAATGTAATTCAATTGGATGGTGAGCGCATCGTTAGTGGTGTATCTACTATTGGGTACATTCACCGTGCTTTTGAAAAAATTGCGGAACATCGCCCATTCTATCAAATTACTCCTTTAACAGATCGGTTAAACTACTGCTCTTCTCCCATAAATAATATGGGATGGCACATGACTGTAGAGAAGTTATTGAATATTAAAATGCCAAAGCGTGTGGATTACTTAAGGGTAATTATTATGGAATTGGCACGTATTTCAGATCACATTATCTGTAATACCATTATTGCTCAGGATACAGGCGCAACAACCACATTCTTATATTTATTTCAATTCAGAGAACATATTTATGAGATCTATGAAGAGATTTGTGGTGCAAGATTAACGACCAATATTGGTCGTATTGGAGGCTTCGAAAGAGACTTTAATGAAATTGCCTTTGCCAAAATCAATAAGTTTTTGAAAGAGTTCCCCGTAGCACTAAGAGAATTTGAAAGCTTGCTTAACCGTAACCGTATTTTTATTGACCGTACAGCGAAAGTTGCAGCGGTATCAGCGGAACAGGCACTGGATTATGGATGGACCGGACCGCTGTTGCGTTCAGCTGGAGTTGACTATGACGTTCGCGTGAGTGATCCATATTCGTCATATGAAGATTTTGATTTTGAAGTTCCGGTAGGAACAAGTGGTGATATTTATGACCGTTATCTTGTTCGGAATGAAGAAATGTGGCAAAGTGTTAGGTTAATCGAACAGGCTTTAGAAAAATTAAAGCACGAACCGGCAGGTATTTTCCATGCGGATGTACCTGAATTCTATTTGCCTGCTAAGGAAGAAGTTTATAATAACATGGAAGCTTTAATCTATCATTTTAAAATCGTGATGGGCGAAATTGATGCTCCTAAAGCTGAAGTATATCATTCAGTTGAAGGTGGTAATGGTGAGTTGGGCTTCTATTTAATCAATGATGGAGGAAGAACGCCATATCGTTTACACTTCAGAAGACCTAGTTTTATTAATTACCAAATGTTTGCACCAATGAGTAAAGGCATGCTGCTGTCAGATGCCATTATCAACATGAGTAGTATGAACATTATTGCAGGAGAATTAGATGCTTAAAGTAGAACAACAACAACCTGTAGAGTTTTCATCAGCTTTAAAAGAGAAGTTTGATGAGATAATTAGCAGATACCCGAAGGGTAAACATAAATCTGCTTTATTGCCGATGCTTCATGAGGTTCAGGCTGAATTAGGCTGGTTAAGCCCGGATGCAATGGATAAAGTTGCTGCTTATCTGGATATCCAGAACATTGAGGTATATGAAGTAGCTTCGTTTTACAGCATGTATTTTTTAAAACCTCAGGGTAAGTATGTTCTGGAAGTATGCAGAACCGGCCCTTGTTGTTTAGTGGGTGCTGAGAAGCTGATGAACCATATAGAACAAAATCTAGGCGTTAAAGAAGGGGAGGTTACACCTGATGGCTTGTTTAGCTGGAGAGGTGTAGAGTGTTTAGCTGCCTGTGGATATGGCCCGGTATTACAGATCGGTCCGGAATATACATTTTACGAAAACCTTAATGAACAAAAGGTTGACGAGTTGATACAAGATTTACGCAAGAAATAATGGCCCGTAAACTATTATTAGAACACATAAACGTACCAGGCATCAATACATTTGATGTTTATCGCCAAAAAGGCGGTTATCGTGCCGTAGAAAAGGCCTTAAAAACTTTGACTCCTGATGAAGTAGTGGAAGAAGTTAAGAAGTCTGGATTACGTGGACGTGGCGGTGCAGGATTCCCTACGGGAATGAAATGGAGTTTTTTGGCGAAACCTGAAGGCGTAGCAAGATATTTAGTTTGTAATGCAGACGAGTCTGAGCCAGGAACTTTTAAAGATCGTTATCTGATGACCCATATCCCTCATGCACTTATTGAGGGAATGATCGTTTCAAGTTTTGCGCTGGGTGCTAATACCTCTTACATTTATGTAAGAGGTGAGATGATGCCCCAGATTAGAATACTGGAAAAAGCAATTGCAGAAGCAAAGCATGCTGGGTTTTTAGGAAAGAATATTTTAGGAACCGGCTATGATTTGGAACTATATGTTCAACCAGGTGGCGGTGCATATATTTGTGGAGAAGAAACCGCATTATTGGAGTCTTTAGAAGGTAAAAGAGGAAATCCCAGGATTAAACCTCCTTTTCCTGCAATTGCAGGGCTTTACGGATGTCCAACTGTAGTAAACAATGTGGAGTCTATTGCGGCGACTGTGCCTATCATTAACGATGGTGGTGATGAGTATGCCAAAATAGGAATCGGCAGAAGTACAGGAACTAAACTGATTTCAGCTTCTGGTAACTTAGTGAGACCAGGTGTATATGAAATAGATCTGGGATTGCCTGTAGAAGAGTTTATTTATTCTGATGAATATTGCGGAGGTATCGCAAACGGTAAAAGATTAAAGGCTACTGTAGCCGGGGGATCATCTGTTCCTATCTTACCCGCAAATCTTACCCTGAAGTTAGCGAATGGCGAACCAAGATTAATGAGCTATGAATCGTTGTCAGAAGGTGGTTTTGCTACTGGATCAATGATGGGTTCTGGCGGTTTTATCGCATTTGATGAAGATCAGTGTATTGTTAGAAACACCTGGAACTTCGCTCGTTTTTATCATCATGAAAGCTGTGGACAATGCTCTCCTTGTAGAGAAGGAACAGGATGGATGGAAAAAGTGCTGCACAGAATAGAGTATGGCCATGGTAAAATGAGCGATATTGACCTATTGGTTGATGTTTCTAAAAAGATTGAAGGAAACACAATCTGTCCTTTAGGCGATGCGGCAGCATGGCCGGTTGCAAGTGCAATCAGACATTTCAGAGATGAGTTTGAATGGCATGTTAAAGAGCCAATCAAATGTTTAGATACTAATTATGGTTTGGCAAATTATGCTGAGCCTATTGCGAAAGCAGAAGTTACGACAGGAAATTAACAATCATGAGTGACAAAGTTAAGGTAACCATAGACGGGATAACAGTAGAAGTAGCACCCGGCACAACTATTCTAAATGCTGCAAGGCAAATAGGTGGTGATATAGTGCCTCCTGCAATGTGCTATTATTCCAAATTAGAAGGTAGCGGAGGAAAATGCCGTACTTGTATTGTTAAAGTTAGCAAGGGGTCTGAGAAAGATCCCAGGCCAATGCCAAAGTTGGTAGCATCATGCCGTACAACAGTTATGGATGGCATGGAGGTTCAAAATATCACTTCTCCGGAAGTTATTGAAGCGCGAAGCGGTGTAGTAGAAATGCTACTGATCAACCATCCTTTAGACTGCCCTGTTTGTGATCAGGCCGGAGAATGTGACCTTCAGAATCTTGGATATGAGCACGGTTTGCAGAAAACCAGATATGAATTTGAGCGCAGAACTTTTGAACGTATCGATATTGGAGATAAGATCCAGTTACATATGAACAGATGTATTTTATGCTATCGTTGCGTATTTACTGCCGACCAGATTACAAACAAACGTGTACATGGTATTTTAAATAGAGGTGATCACTCAGAAATTTCTACCTATATACAAACAGCTGTAGATAATGATTTTTCCGGAAACGTGATTGACGTATGCCCTGTTGGAGCATTAACCGATAAAACATTCAGATTTAAAAATCGTGTTTGGTTTACCAAGCCAATTGACGCACACAGAGATTGTCCTACATGCAGTGGTAAAGTTACTTTATGGTATAAGGGAGAAGATGTGCTAAGGGTTACAGCACGTAAAGATATTTATGGTGAGGTGGAAGAATTTATCTGCAATACCTGCCGCTTCGATAAAAAGAAAACGGCTGATTGGGTAATTGAGCATCCCACTCATATTAGCGATACTTCCGTTATTGCTTCTAACCATTATGAAACCTTAAAGCCTTTGCCTGTTATTCAAAACAATCCTCAATTACAACAGGCAAATAAAGTAGAACTAGAAAAAACAACCAAATTCTAATGGATATAGCTTTTGTAATAGAAAAATTTGTACTGGTTGCCATCATATTTGGTATCAGTTTATTGATTGCTATGTACTCTACTTATGCTGAGCGGAAAGTTGCTGCCTTTTTACAGGACAGGCTTGGACCAGACAGAGCAGGGCCTTTTGGGATACTTCAGCCATTGGCTGATGGGGTTAAAATGTTCATGAAGGAAGAGATTATTCCTTCAAACGCCAGTAAGTGGTTATTTATGGTAGGACCGGGATTGGCCATGCTTACCGCTTGTATTGGAACAGCAGTTATTCCATGGGGCAGCAATATAACCATCGGAGATCGTGTTATTCCATTGCAGGTAACGGATATCAATGTAGGTATTTTATACATCTTTGGTGTGGTTTCACTAGGTGTTTACGGAGTAATGATCGGTGGCTGGGCATCAAATAATAAATACTCATTGTTAAGTGCCATTCGTGCGGCATCGCAAAATATCAGCTATGAGATCGCTATGGGCTTATCTATTATTGCTTTGTTGCTCGTTACAGGAACAATGAGTCTTAAAGAGATTGTGGAACAACAACATGGCTGGCACTGGAATATACTTTACCAGCCCTTAGGGTTTGTCATTTTTATGGTTTGTGCCTTTGCAGAAACCAATAGGGCTCCTTTTGATTTGCCGGAGTGTGAAACCGAGCTGATTGGTGGTTATCATACGGAGTATTCTTCAATGAAACTGGGCTTCTATCTATTTGCTGAATACATCAATATGTTTGTGTCATCAGCAGTTATGGCTACGCTTTATTTTGGAGGATATAACTATCCGGGTATGGATTGGGTATTGTTACATACAGGACCGGTTATTGGTCCTCTGATTGGAACGTTTGTATTTTTTATAAAAATATTCGCATTCATATTTTTCTTTATGTGGGTACGCTGGACAATCCCTCGTTTCCGCTATGATCAATTGATGCACCTTGGCTGGAAGGGTTTAATTCCTTTGGCTATCGCTAACATCATTATCACAGGAATTGTGATTGCAATAATTGAAAAGTTTTAACTACCCGCACTAGCGGATAAATAATAAGGAGGTTTAATGGAACCATTAACCAGTAAAAAGAAAGTATTAGAACAAAAACCATTAACGTTTGCAGAACGAATGTATCTGCCTGCAATAGCCAAAGGTTTGTCTGTTACAATTAGCCACCTATTTAAAAAAGAGGCTACCATAAGATACCCTGAAGTTGAAAGAGAATTCTCAACCAACTTTAGAGGGATGCATTCTTTGAAAAGAGATGAGCAGGGAAGAGAGCGTTGTACTGCTTGTGGGTTGTGTGCGCTGTCCTGCCCGGCTGAAGCAATCACTATGATTGCTGCAGAACGCAAGCCTGAAGAAAAGGAACTCTATAGGGAAGAGAAGTATGCTGCAGTATATGAAATTAATATGTTGCGCTGCATTTTCTGTGGTTTATGTGAAGAAGCCTGTCCAAAAGAAGCAATCTACCTGGATGGCCCAATCGTACCTGCCGATTATCTTCGTAAAGATTTTATTTACGGGAAGGATAAATTGGTAGAGCAACCATTGAATAAATAGTAATTTAGTATACAATGCCTGTTAAGGGCCTTTTAATATAAACAGTTTAAACATAGATAATGGGTACTTCAGTATTCTATTTCGTAGCAACATTAAGCGTGATCTTTTCACTGATGGTTATTTTTTCAAAAAACCCGGTGCATAGTGTGCTTTATCTGATTGTTACATTCTTCACATTTACGGTTCACTACATTCTGTTAAACGCACAGTTTTTGGCTGTGGTAAATTTCATTGTTTACATGGGTGCAATTATGGTTCTATTCCTTTTTGTGCTGATGTTACTGAACCTCAATAAGGATAACGAGCCGTTAAAATCAGGAGCAGTAAAAGTTGTCGGTGTGATCGCAGGATGCTGTCTTGTGGTTACTTTGGTTGGATCCCTAAAGGCTACTGCAGTGTCTGATCCGGTGATTTTAAGAAATCCTAATTTGGGCTTACTGAAAAATCTGGGCAAGGAATTGTTCGGCCCTTTTATGTTGCCGTTTGAACTTTCATCAATCTTATTGCTTTCTGCGATGGTTGGTGCAGTATTGTTAACTAAAAAAGAAAAAGTATAGTGGAGAACATGACTCAACAATTGCAGGGCGTACCACTTAACCACTACATCTGGCTAAGTGCTATTATTTTCACCATTGGCGTTATTGGAGTATTAACCCGCAGAAACGCTATAGTTATATTTATGTCGGTTGAATTGATGCTGAATGCAGTTAATTTGCTGCTAACAGCTTTTTCAGTGCATAACAATGATCCATCCGGACAGGTTTTTGTGTTTTTCATAATGGCTTTAGCCGCTGCAGAGGTTGCGGTGGGCTTAAGTATTATTGTGATGGTGTATAGAAATACACAGTCAGTAGATATTAATGTGTTGAATCGCCTTAAGTGGTAATATTAAGTATAGATAAAAAATGATAATAGATTTAGTTTGGCTGGTTCCGTTGATTCCTCTGATTGGTTTTATAATCAATGGCTTGGGAAGAAACACATTATCTAAAAGCCTTATTGGTTTTATAGGAAGCAGTGTTATTTTTGTTTCTTTTGCGATCAGTGTTGGTATATTTCTGGCCTTAGGTGCAGACGCAAATAAATCTCATGAAATTTTTCTTTTTGATTGGATAAATGCCGGTGCGTTACATATTCCGGTATCTTTTCTGGTAGACCCGTTAAGTGCTATAATGCTACTTATTGTTACCGGAGTAGGGTTTCTGATCCATATCTACTCAATCGGATATATGCATAGCGATGAAGGATTCGGTAAGTTTTTTAGCTACCTGAACCTGTTTATCTTTTTTATGCTTTTACTGGTATTGGGATCAAACTACATCGTAATGTTCATTGGATGGGAAGGGGTTGGGTTATGCTCTTACCTTCTGATCGGGTTTTGGTATACAAATAGTAGCTATGCTTCTGCAGCTAAAAAGGCTTTTGTGATGAACCGTATCGGTGATCTGGGCTTTTTGCTGGGTGTATTCTTTATCTTCACTACTTTCGGAAGTGTAGAGTTTTCTAAAATATTTCCTCAGGCAGCTAATATGCTCCCTGGAAACACAACCATAGCGCTTATCGCATTGTTGTTATTTATCGGAGCCTGCGGTAAATCTGCTCAGCTACCTCTTTTTACCTGGTTACCTGATGCGATGGCTGGACCAACACCTGTTTCAGCCTTAATACATGCCGCAACCATGGTTACTGCCGGTATCTATATGATCGCCAGATCTAACCTGATCTTTGATTTGGCCCCTTTAATTCAACACGTAATTGCCATCGTTGGCCTTGCTACCGCTATTGTAGCGGCAATTATTGCACTCACGCAAACAGATATCAAAAAAGTACTTGCTTATTCTACTGTATCACAATTGGGATACATGTTTTTAGGTTTAGGTGTTGGCGCATATAATGGAGCTTTCTTCCATGTGATTACTCACGCATTCTTCAAAGCATTATTATTCTTGTGTGCAGGATCTGTTATTCATGCCTTACATCACGAACAAGATATGAGACATATGGGCGGTTTACGTAAAAAACTACCTGTAACTTTTATCACAATGCTTATTGGTACCATTGCTATAGCAGGGCTTCCTCCTTTTTCTGGATTCTTCTCTAAAGACGAGATTTTGGCACATGTGTACCTGCACGATAAAGTAATGTGGGGAATTGCAGTATTTGGCGCGTTTCTTACTGCATTTTATATGTTCAGGATGTTGTTCCTTACTTTTTACGGTAAATATCGCGGAACGCATCATGCCGAAGAAAAAATTCATGAATCACCTAAATCAATGACAATTCCTTTGATCGTGTTGGCGGTATTGTCAGCCGTTGGTGGTATCATTGGTGTGCCTGAGGCTTTGGGCGGAAATCATTGGTTATCACATTGGCTTTCTCCGGTAATTAAGCATACCGGGGAATCACCGGATCACGCTACTGAATATATCCTTATGGCAGTTTCTGTGGTTGGTGTTTTAATCTCTATTGCAATAGCATATGGCAAATACATCAAACAAAATCACATACCGGCTTCAGATGAAGCTAAACGTTCTGTGCTGGCAAACCTGTCTTACCATAAATTTTATGTTGATGAGATATATGATGCATTAATTAGAAAACCTTTGGATGCAATTTCAGTATTCTTCTACAAAATCGTAGATAATAAGATCGTTGATGGTATTGTAAACAGCTTAGGCTGGGGAACTACCGAAGCCAGTAAAGGTTTGCGTTTAATACAATCCGGCAATGTTGGGTTTTATATTTTTATGATGGTGGTAGGAATCATCTCATTGTTATTGTATACTTATTTATCTCTATAAAAGATCGTTCAAGAAAACATAATGGAACAACTTTTACTACTTCTTATATTCTTACCATTGCTAGGCGCCTTGGTTACCGCTCTTTCCGGAAATGCAGCAAAGCATGTGGCATTGGTTTCGGCAATTGTCTCTTTAGGTTTTGCATTGGCGATGGTATGTAATTTTACACCTGATGCCAGCACCCAATTTGTGGTAAACTACTCCTGGATTCATGATCTTGGGATAAATTTCCACGCTGGTGTCGACGGAATAAGTATGATTACAATACTATTGACCAACGTGTTAATACCATTAATCATATTGGCAAGTTACCAGCATAGCTACAAAAGTTCAAATGCATTCTTTGCTTTAATTCTTTTCATGCAAAGCGGATTGTTAATCGTATTTACCGCTCTTGATGCTTTCTTGTTCTATATTGGCTGGGAAGCAGCATTAATTCCGATTTACTTTATCTGTGCAGTTTGGGGCGGAAAAGATCGTATTAAGGTAAACATGAAATTCTTTGTTTATACCATAGCGGGTTCGTTATTTATGCTTCTGGGGCTGATTTACCTTTACTTACAGAACCCTGCGCATAATTTTGATATCCAGGCTTTCTATAATCTTAATTTGGATGCAACACAACAGGGCTGGATATTTTGGGCTTTCTTTATTGCTTTTGCAATTAAGATGCCTGTATTCCCCTTCCATACCTGGCAGCCCAATACGTATACCGAAGCTCCTGCTGCAGGTACCATGTTATTGGCGGGTATCATGCTTAAAATGGGTATTTATGGGGTTATCCGCTGGTTGTTGCCTATAGTTCCTTCCGGAGTTCAGGATTGGGGTCATGTAGCAATCATACTGTCTGTTATAGGAATCGTATATGCATCAATTATCGCATTTACACAAAAAGACGCAAAGCGTTTGGTGGCTTATTCTTCAATTGCCCACGTTGGCCTAATCAGTGCAGGTATTTTTGCTTTGAATACACAAGGTATGCAGGGTGCAATGATTCAGATGCTAAGTCACGGTATCAATGTGGTAGGTTTGTTTTTTGTTCTTGACATAGTCTCAAGCCGTTTGAAAACAAATAGAATAAGTGAATTGGGTGGAATCGCAAAACAGGCACCTGTATTGGCAATTACGGCTTTGATCATCGTTCTTGGAACGGTTGCATTACCTGGAACCAACGGCTTTATAGGAGAATTCCTGTTGCTGATAGGCGTGTATCAGTACAATATCTGGTTAGCTGTTTTTGCAGGATTAACAATTATTTTCGGGGCAGTTTATATGTTCAGGATGTACCAGAACATTATGCTGGGTAAAACGAACGATTTAACAATTACCTTTACAGACGTTAAAGGTTCGGAAAGGATAGTACTATATATCATTTGCGCACTAATTATTGTATTAGGCGTTTATCCAAAACCAATTCTGCAATTGTCTGAAGCATCAGTGCAGCATTTAATAGAACAAGTAACACAAAAATTAACATCGGTAAACTAAGCAAATGAATATCATAATAACAATTACTGTTACAGCTTTAGTAGTGCTTTACGCAGGTTTGTTTAAGGCTAAAAAAGCATTATTACCCATTACTCTTATTGGATTGCTTATTTCACTGGCTTTTGTTGCTACTTCATGGAACACTAATCAGACCTATTTTGGCATGATGCAGATGGATAATTTTGCATTGGCTTTTTCAGGTATAACCATCCTGGGTACATTGTTTGTATTTCTACTTACACAAAATTATTTTGCAGCGGATAGTGAAAATATTGCTGAATATTTCACACTAATATTATTTGCACTGGCAGGTATCATCATCATGGTTTCTTACAAGAACATGTCCATGTTGTTTATTGGCATTGAGATTATGTCTGTTTGTTTATATATCCTTGCGGGTATTCGGAAAAGTAACTTTGCATCTAATGAGGCTTCATTGAAGTACTTTTTAATGGGAGCATTCTCAACGGGATTCTTACTATTTGGCATTACCTTGATTTATGGTGCGACAGGCTCGTTCGATTTGGAGACCATTAATCAGTATTTAGTGGGCAATTACAAATCCATCTCCCCGATGTTTTATCCGGGTGTAATTCTGATGTTAATAGGACTGAGCTTTAAAGTAGGAGCTGCACCGTTTCACTTTTGGACACCGGACGTATATGAGGGTGCGCCGACTTTGATTACAACTTTTATGTCCACAGTAGTGAAAACTGCAGGTTTTGCTGCCTTTTTACGCCTGTTTGCTGATACTTTTGCTCCGCTTCATGATTTCTGGCTACCACCACTAGTTGCAATTGTTTGTATTACATTGTTTATTGGAAATGTTACTGCCTTATTTCAAAAGAACTTTAAAAGAATGCTTGCCTATTCGAGTATATCTCATGCAGGTTACTTATTGTTTTCGTTAGTAACCTTGTCTGCAAACTCATCAAATAATGTATTGGTTTATGCAGCAGCTTATACTTTTGCCAGTATCATTGCGTTTGCGGTGCTAATTATGGTTAAACAGAAAACAGGTAATGATCATTTTGACAGCTTTAACGGACTGGCTAAACGAAATCCACTAACTGCTTTGGTGCTCACAATAGCTATGCTATCGCTGGCCGGTATACCGTTAACAGCAGGATTTATCGGGAAGTATTTAATGTTTCTGAATGTAATGGGAGAGTATCAGATCCTTCTTGTTGCATTCGCTATTTTAAATGCCTTGGTTGGCTTTTATTATTATTTTAAAGTAATCGTGGCCATGTACTTTAAAGAGGGTAATGAAATTGAGCTGGAAGTACCGCTTCAATACAAAGCAGTATTGATTTTTTCAGTTGTAATTACATTATTTTTAGGGGTATACCCTGCGGTAATTTTAAATTTGATATAACCATTTCTCTAGATAATTATTTGTAGTTTTACGAGTAATTGAACTATGCAAGATTTCTGGACCTCATTACAGCATTTTATCGACCCTGAAAAATTACTTAAAGAAGGTGGTTTTTATGTTGTAATGTTCGTTATTTTTGCTGAAACTGGTTTATTTTTTGGGTTCTTCCTACCAGGCGATTACCTTTTATTTCTTGCGGGCATGTTTGTAGCAACAGGAAAGTTGGATGTAAATATCTACGTGCTTATCCTGGGTTTATGCCTTTCCGCCATTTCAGGTAATTTTACCGGGTATTGGTTTGGTCGAAAGACGGGCCCTGTACTCTATCATAGGAAGGACACTTTCTTCTTTAAAAAGCGTTATTTGAAAGCTGCCGAGGAATATTACAACAAACAGGGAGCTTTTGCTTTAATAATGGGAAGGTTTGTTCCGATCGTCAGGACTTTTGCCCCGATTTTTGCTGGCGTAGTTAAACTAGATTTTAAGAGATTTGCATTATATAACATTGCAGGTGCAATATTATGGATAGCTTCCTTAACTTTGCTTGGTTATTTCTTAGGTAAAAGATTTGAAAAAGAAATAACCGATTATTTATTATACATAATTATAGGCTTTATTATTGTTACGACCATTCCGCTTATCATCACGTTCGTGAAAAAGAAGGTGGTAAATAACACAGATAAAGAAACAACAAATACAGAACAATAAAATAAAAAATGAATAATTACGATCATCATCCATGGCACAGCGTTTCTCCAGGCGATAATTTACCTGAAATTGTTAATGCCATTATAGAAATTCCAAAAGGTTCAAAAGCGAAATATGAAATTGATAAAGAGTCTAATCTGATTAAATTAGATAGAGTACTATTCTCTTCAGTGATGTACCCAGCTAATTATGGGTTTATTCCACAAACCTATTGCGATGATAATGACCCTCTTGATATTTTGGTGTTATGCTCAGTGGATGTTTATCCATTGTCAATTATCGAGGCGAAAGTTATCGGCGTAATGCATATGGTAGATAACGGCGAACAAGATGATAAAATCATTGCGGTAGCTAAAAACGATATGTCGGTTAATTACATTAATGATTTGGCTGATCTGCCTCCGCATACAATGAAAGAAATCGTTAAGTTCTTCCAGGATTATAAAGCACTGGAAGAAAAGAAAGTAACTATCGAACATCTGTTGGGTGTAAGATATGCACATAAAGTCATACAGGAAAGCATTGCTCTCTATGACGAAAAGTTTAGAAATAAGAATTCTTAATGGAAGGTCTCAAGATATTTTTAACATTCTTCTTAGTAGCGCTGAACGGATTTTTCGTTGCAGCAGAATTTGCAATTGTAAAGGTTAGGGCCTCGCAAATTGAAATTAAAGCGAAATCCGGAAGTAGGGTTGCAAATATCGCAAAATACATTACCCAGCATCTTGATGGCTATTTAGCCGCAACACAGCTGGGTATTACGCTTGCCTCTCTTGGTTTGGGTTGGGTCGGTGAATCTGTGATGCATAACATTGTTCACGATGCGCTGATTAACTTTAATTTATCAGAGGTTTACATTACCTCTATATCTACGTTTATTGCATTTCTATTTATTACGGTAATGCACATCGTATTTGGAGAATTGGCACCAAAGTCGGTAGCGATACAAAGACCTGTGGCTACAACATTATTCATTGCTGTTCCCCTTCAGGCATTCTATTGGCTATTCAGACCTTTTATATGGGTTTTAAACGGCTTGGCTAATATAATCCTTAAGATGTTTGGTATTTCCAACGTAGGTGGACATGAATCAGTACACAGTACAGAAGAGTTGTATTATTTATTGGATCAGGGTAAAGAAAGTGGCGCGCTGGATACCAATGAACACGAACTGATTAAAAACGTTTTTGATTTTAATGAGCGAGTTGTTAAAAATATCATGGTTCCAAGAACCAAAATTTCTGGAATTGAATTATCTACACCTAAACAGGAAGTTGTAGAAACAATAATTGGCGAAGGATATTCAAGGATGCCTGTTTATGATGACATCATTGATAAGATTATCGGGATTGTACACGCTAAAGATATTCTCCCATTATTGGCGGGTAATAAAGAATGGTCTTTAAGTGATATTATCAGGAAGCCATATTTTGTACCTGAAACAAAGAAAATAAATGATCTCCTAAGTGAACTTCAACAGAAGCGCATTCAAATTGCTATTGTCATTGACGAATTCGGCGGTACAGCCGGAATGGTAACGCTGGAAGATATCGTAGAGGAGATCGTTGGTGAGATACAGGACGAGTATGATGAGGAAAAACCAACTGTTGAAAAAATATCTGATACAGAATTTATCATTAATGCTTATGCAACTGTTTATGATGTAAATGAGCATTTACCTCATGATCTGCCCGAAGATGAGGATTTTGATACAGTAGGAGGGCTTGTGTCTCATGCATTTGGAAAGATCCCTGAAGTAGGTGATAGCGAAGAATGTTATGGGTATTTATTTACGATCTTAAAGAAAACAGAACAGAATATAGAAACCATAAAACTGGAGCTCGTGATTAGCAAGAGTGATATGGTCGACAACCATTAATCTACTTTGTAATGCATGTTTTTTATACACCAGACATCATTTCTGATGATTATGTCTTAAATGAGGATGAAAGCAGGCATTGCATAAAGGTTTTAAGATTAAATATTGGGGTCGAAGTTTACCTTATTGATGGCGTTGGAGGACTTTACAAGGCTGCAATTGTAGGCCAGACAAAGAGAAACGTTGAACTAAAAGTTCTGGAAGCAACCCATAACTACAACAAGCGGAATCATCGGCTGCATATTGCTATTGCACCAACTAAAAACATAGATCGATTAGAATGGTTTCTGGAAAAAGCGACTGAAATAGGGATAGAAGAGATAACGCCAATAATTTGTGATCGTTCTGAGCGTCGTGTAGTTAAAGAAGACCGGTTGGTTAAGGTCGTTACTTCTGCTGTGAAGCAATCCCTTCAGGCCTATCATCCTATAGTTAATCCTCAGATAAACTTTTCCGATTTCTTAAAAATAGAAAATACCACTAATAGGATGATAGCGCATTGCATTGATGAGTCTTCCAGGCAGTACATCAGTCAAATTGCTGAACCTCATCAGCATTATACTATCCTGATCGGACCAGAAGGTGATTTTACACCGATGGAAATTGATTTGGCTTTGCAGAATGGCTATAAACCCTTAACTTTAGGTAATACACGGCTGAGAACAGAAACCGCTGCTTTAGCGGCCTGTTTTGAGGTGAATTATTTAAATCGATGAAGTTTACACCCCTTTTTTTCGCCGGAATAATTTTGATATGCTCAAGCTTTTATTCCCCTACTTATAAATTAGCAAAACTAAAATATAATGGTGGTGGCGATTGGTATGCCAATAGAACCGCACTTCCCAACCTTATCGACTTTTGTAACAAGAACCTGCAAACAAACTTTGTCCCTCAGGAGGCAATTGTCGAAGTTGGAAGTGCCGAATTGTTCAATTACCCATTCGTATACCTTACGGGACATGGAAATGTCGTTTTTAGCAGTGCTGAAGCCAGTAACCTCCGTAAATACTTAATCGGTGGCGGCTTCTTACATATTGATGATAACTACGGACTGGATAAGTTTATCCGTAAAGAAATGAAGAAAGTATTCCCTGAATTAACATTCACAGAATTACCAGCCAATCATCAGATATACAATCAAAAATTTAAGTTTCCCAATGGCCTGCCCAAGATCCATGAACACGACAATAAAAGACCTCAGGGTTTTGCATTAATCTGGGAAGGACGCATCGTTTGTTATTACACTTATGAATGCGATTTGGGGAATGGATGGGAGGATTATGGAACTTACCCTGGAGATACTCAGGATAAGCGCTCCAGTGCGCTTAAAATGGGCGCAAATTTAATTCAATACGCATTAACACAATAGTTATGAAGGTAAAAGTCAACGAACACTACAATTTCAATGTCGAAATAAACAATAATTCAATGAGTGTTAATGGTTTGGAAGTAACTTTAGATTCAAGAAGTTTGGGGAATAACCATACTCACGTGATCTACAATAATAAATCCTACAACATAGAGGTCGTCTCCGAAAGTAAAGCTGATAAAACAAGTGTCATCAAGGTAAATGGAACTACCTATACCATCGCAATGGAAGATCAATATGATCAGTTACTTAAGCAGTTGGGCATGGATAGTGCTTTGGCCAATAAGGTTAGTGAAATTAAAGCCCCTATGCCAGGCCTGGTTTTGAGTGTTTTGGTTACTGAGGGGCAAGAGGTGAGCAAAGGAGATAGCTTACTGGTGCTGGAGGCCATGAAAATGGAAAATGTTATTAAATCTCCAGCTTCGGGAATGATTAAGAAGATCCTCATCAATAAGGCAGACAAGGTAGAGAAAAATGAAATATTGATACAATTTCAATAAACAAAAACGGGGGCCACATGACCCGGGTTTTTGTTATATCAAAATAAAAATATGTTTATCTCTTGCCAGCTTTAAAGGCCTTTTGCGGTTTAGTCTTGAATTGCGGTTTCCCCATAGATCTAATTTCAGAGGCACCAAGCATTGTCATTGCACACCTGAAGCCAATGTCGGCTGTTGATTCATCCTGTTGAAGGAATCTTCTGGTTGCAGGATTTAACCACATGGCCTGGTCATCCCATGATCCACCCTTATATACCCTGGATTTATCCGTAATAAGCGTAATTTCACCATACAGGTCATTTGCCTTGTCACGGTACCCTCTTTGATCGGCGTAAGTATTCACAGAATCTGCAGGTTTACTCGCAGCGGCTTGTTTTTCCGCCCATGTTTGTTTTCTTGCCGATACAGCTGCAGTCATCACAGGACGGTTGTGTTTGTCTATTTCTATCCTTCCGGTGCTGGGATCGGCTATTTTTTTATCCTCATAAAAGTTTCCTCTGTAAGGGTTAAACGCATCGGCAGCCTCAAAAGTTTTGGAGCGATAAACATCCGCAACCCATTCATTTACATTTCCAGCCATATTGTACAAGCCGAAATCATTTGGCGTGTAAGATCTTACCGGAACGGTTAGCCCGCCTTTGTCATTTAAAGAACCTCCAACACCCATATAGTCACCTTTTGTTCTTTTGAAGTTGGCTAATATCAAACCACGGGTTTTTTTCTTTGCAGAGCTTAACCCCAGCCCATTCCATGGATAAATTTTGTTTTCATGAATGTTTTCGTACTCCGTATTGCCAATTAATCCAAGTGCAGCATATTCCCATTCGGCTTCAGTTGGCAGGCGATACGGTTGTTTTAAAATCCCGTCTTCCAGTCTTACCGTTCTGGTTGCACCTTTCCCATTCGCGCCGGCATCGGCAGCTTTAGCACTGGTAGGGCTTAGATCTTTCATCGCCTTTTTACCTTTATCATTATGCTGGCCACTTAGGTAGGTTTCCGTATTAAAAGGTGCTGTCGGTCTTTCGCTTGCCTCGGCAACACCGCTTCTGGTATCCCCGTTTATGTCTTTAAAGCTCGTCATATAACCCTGATCCCTGAGGAGCAATTCGTTCACCCGATCAGTTCTCCAGTCACAATACCTTGACGCCTGTTCCCAGGTAACCCCAACTACAGGATAATCCTGGTAGGCAGGGTGCCTTAAATAATTGTCCACATAAGGTTCATTGTATGATAACGGTCTTCGCCAAACCAAGGTATCGGGTATTTCGTTATAATAATATTCGTAATCAGTTGGATAATTGGTTCTTATCCAATTTAGGTATTCCAGCCAGTTCGTGTTCGAAACTTCCGTTTCATCCATATAAAAAGAAGAAACAGTAGTTTCTCTTTTATGGTTGTAATCGCTTAGTTCTTGTCCTGCAACATTTATTGCGCTACCACTCATTACAAAAACACCACCTTCAATTTCGACCAGGCCGGGACCGGGTCCTCTTTTGAATTTATTGTTGACCTGAAATCCTCCATATTCCTTTTTATTATAGGCTAATCCTGTCTTGTCCGAAGTTCCTGATTTAGATTTACAGGAGACAAGGGAGGTTACAAGTGCGAGATATGCAAGCGAGTATAGGTATGATTTTTTCATTGGATTGCGCAAATAGTTACTCTAAAGGTTAAAACTACACAAAAAAAGGTGTTCGCTCCAAAAAAAACTTTTTTTATAAAATTGAAACAAATTATCTCCGAACAGAGTTTTCAGGTAGGATATTATTCAAATGCTTTGTAAACCGGCGGAATACTTTGAAATTTAGTAGCACTATGTTAACTTGCGTGCAATAGTATTAATTATACGGGACGCATGAATTTAAGGTACGCTGTAAAAACTGCATTAAGCATTTTTTCGCTGGTAACAGTTGCTACAGGACTGTTTGCCCAGGAAGTACAGCCAGGTACCCAAACAAATGGAAGTGTTCCAAATAATATCATTACAGCGGTCCCTTTTTTGTTGATTACTCCTGATGCCCGGATCGGAGGCATGGGAGATGCTGGAGTGGCAATTGCTCCGGATGCAAACTCAATGAGTATAAACCCTTCTAAACTAGCTTTTTTAGATAAACCATATGGATTTTCCGCTTCTTATAGTCCTTGGTTAAAAAGCCTGGTTCCTGATATTAATCTGGCCTATTTAAGTGGGTTTTATAAACTTGATGACCAGAGTACCCTGGGGAGCTCTTTAAGGTATTTTTCTTTGGGTGAAATACAGTTCGTAGACATTAACAAGCAAGATCTAGGAGTTTATAGTCCAAATGAACTAGCATTGGACGTAACCTATGCCAGAAGATTTGGCAGCTCGTTTTCACTAGGTACCTCATTGAGATACATTTATTCCAATTTGTTGTCAGGTCAGTTTGCAGCAGGACAGCAAACGCAGGCTGGCTCAGCAATTGCAGTTGATGTTTCTGCATATTACAAAAAACCGACTATTTTCCTGGGTAAAGATGCGATCCTCTCCGCCGGAATTAACATCTCAAATATTGGAACAAAAATCAGCTATGTACAGGGTGGGGAAAAGAACTTTCTGCCCACAAACTTTAAAATAGGAGGAGCCTCAACCTTTTTAATCGACGATTACAATCAGTTTACTTTTGCGCTTGATTTTAACAAGCTTCTGGTGCCAACTCAACCAATATATGATGAAAATGGAAGGATCTTAGCGGGAAAGGATCCTGATCGCTCGGTACCATCTGGAATATTTGGTTCATTTAGCGACGCTCCGGGAGGATTTTCAGAAGAATTAAGGGAAGTTAATATCGCTGCAGGCGTGGAGTATTGGTACAACCAGCAGTTTGCGCTAAGGGCCGGGTATTTTTATGAGAACCCGCAAAAGGGAGATAGAAGATATTTTACACTTGGTGCCGGATTAAAATACAATGTCTTCAATATCGATTTTGCGTATCTGGCGGCCAATGCACAAAAGAGTCCATTGGCAAATACATTACGCTTTACATTGCTTTTCAATTTTGGCGATGCCAAATAACAGTATATAACAACATAATTTGACAAATGAAAATTAAAGTAGGGTTTGGGTTCGATGTGCATCAGTTAAAGGATAATCACCCATTTGTAGTAGGCGGAGTTCATCTGGAACATCATAAAGGAGCTTTTGGCCATTCCGATGCAGATGTTTTGCTCCATGCAATTTGCGACGCCTTGTTAGGCGCTGCGAATTTAAGAGACATTGGCTTTCATTTTAAGAATACCGACCCTCAGTGGAAGGGAATAAGCAGTCTGATCCTCCTAAAGGAAAGTGTAAAGCTTCTTAAAGACAAGGGATGGCAGATTGGCAATATCGATGCAATGCTTTGCCTGGAAGCGCCAAAAATTAATCCCCATATTCCCCAGATGCAAAAGAATATAGCGGAAGCAATTGGAATGTCTATTGATGATATTTCTATAAAAGCGACCACCAATGAGCAAATGGGCTTTATAGGCAGGGAGGAGGGCGTTGTGGCCTACGCGGTATGCCTTATCGAGAAATAGAAAAACCGGAGGGCTGTAAAGCTTTCCGGGTTCCTAAAAATCAAAAAAGTAGCTATTATTCGTCAAGGTATCCAAATTTACCCTGGTTGTAATCATTTATCGCTTGCTGTATCTCTTCTGGCTTGTTCATTAAGAAAGGTCCGTACTGAGCAATCGGTTCATTTATCGGCTCGCCGCTTAATATCAGGATAATGCAGTTTTCTAAAGCCTCAGCTGTTATTATCGAACCGTCATTTTTGAAATGAACAAACTGATCAGTTTTGGCAATTTCAGTATCATTAATTTTTACACGACCTTCTATAACTACAAAACCAGTATTGTGTCCGGCAGGAAAATTAAAAAATGCTTTGCCTCCTTCATTTAGTCGGGCATTGAATAAATTAAGTGGGGTAAAGGTGGTTGCAGACCCTCTGGTCCCGTTATAGTCACCTGCAATTACCTCAATTTCACCAGCTCCATTCTCCAGATTGTATTTTGCCATCTCGCTATGCTTTACATCCTGATACCTTGGTGAGGTCATTTTATCTTTTGCAGGTAAATTCACCCACAACTGAACCATTTGAAAGGCTCCGCCTTTTTTACTGAACTGCTCTTCATGATATTCTTTATGTAATATCCCACTTCCAGCGGTCATCCATTGCACATCACCGGGATAAATTACACCGCTGTTGCCTGCGCTGTCATGATGTGCAACTGCGCCATGGTACGCGATGGTTACCGTCTCAAACCCCCGATGGGGATGAACACCTACACCTCTGGGCTCATTACGTGCTGAGAATTCTATCCTGGCGTTATAATCCAGCAGAAAGAATGGACTCATTTTAATTTTATAACCTTTCGGAAAAAAATTGTGCACCCTAAAGCCATCGCCAACCATATGAGGTGCCGGCGCATTTAAAATGGCCGACACCGTTTTAGTTTTTGCTTCCATTTTTCTCTTTAATTTTTTATGGATGCTTGGTTTTAATTGTTTAGGCTTGTTTTACAAACTGTAATTCACCTGCTATTTTTACTGCCTCACTAACCATAACACCACCAGTTTCTAATGCCGCATTCCATGTTAGGCCAAAATCAGTTCTGTTTATTTTGCCGCTTAGCGTAAAACCAGCTTTTGTATTGCCCCATGGATCAGTTGCGATACCACCAAATTCAGCATTCAATTCTACCGGTTTGGTAACGCCTTTAACTGTCAGATTTCCATTTAAAATGTAATCATCACCGTCTTTTGTTAATGAGGTAGATTCAAAAGTGATTTTAGGGAAATTTTCTGCATCAAAAAAATCAGCACTTTTTAAGTGATTGTCTCTGTCAGCGTTTCCGGTATTGATAGAGGAGGTTTCGCCTTCAAAAGTAACCTTTCCGTTTTCGAAATCGTCACCTTCTGAAGTTAATGTCGCGCTGATCAGGTGCAAACTACCGGTTACAGTAGTAATCATTAAGTGTTTAACTTTAAATTGTAATTCGCTGTGGGTCGGGTCTAAAACCCATTGTGTAGTTGCCATAATATTGTTTTTTTTAAGTTGTTCTTTAATTACAACACAAAATTACAAACAGATGTTTGGCCTCACATTGACCTATGATAAGAAAACACTAAGGTTTAAAATGCTTATGCGCCAGGTCTTTACGGACCCTGCTTAATGATTCAGGTGTAATGCCTAAATAAGAGGCAATCATCCACTGCGGCACCCTCAATGTAAGATTTGGATATAATTTTATAAAATTCAGATAGCGTTCTTCGGCTGTAGCACTTAAAAGCATATTGATCCTTTTCTGCATAAACCGGATGGAATTATTGAGCATGGTGCTATTCAGGTCACTCATGCAGGGAACATGCTTTGCAGCATCATTCATAAAATCCTTGTTTACTGCAATAGCTGTTGTAGGCTCAATGGCATCAATAAAAAACTCTGATGCTTCATTGAACATCCCGTTACGTTCCGAAAGCCACCATTGTTCGGGGGCAAACTGAATGATATGCGTCTTCCCCTTACTATCTATTGAATAACTGCGTAACAGACCACTTAAAACAAAAAAGCCATGAGATAAAACTTCGCCCTTCATCAGGATCATCTCGTTTTTATCGAAGGTTTTTACTTTAAGTTTGTCAGAAATGAGGCCAAACTGCTCATCAGTTATCGCTACTTTGTTTTTTAAATAAGTTTTAAATGGCTCAAGTAAGGCTGTCATAGATAAAATCTATTTCTTGTCTATTTTAACATTGGAAAAATCTACGCCACACTTGCAGTTGGAACCACAGCCACCATTTTTAGGTGCTATTGAGCGATAAACGATGCGGCCAACATAAAATAATGCCCCCGCAAACAGTATAATTACCAGAATAGTCTGAATATCCATATCCCAAAATTAGTTAATGCCTGCTTCTCGCAGGTCTGTTAATTGTAAATTTACTTTTCCATAAGGCCAATCGTGCCGCCAACCCAATCAAAGTCTTTATTGTATCTCACGCCAATCATCTTTCCTCTGCTTAAGCGTGCCAAATTAATGCACAACTGGGGCTCCTGGCCATCCGCCCATAAATACATCAATCTGATTTCCAGTTTTACCCCACCATCCGGCGATTGCACAATGGGCTCATAAACAACTTTTCGCTGAAGTATCCAATTCTTCGGGTCTTTAATTTCAGCGATGTCCGCTTTTGTTACATCAATAATCACACCCATGCCTGCAAAAGAAAACAAGGGTTTTAAAACATAGTTTTCGAGATCTGAAGGGATTTCAGTTAACGTATCCAGGAAATGAGTTTCTGGTACAAATTCGCTTTTCAAAAAGGGCATGGTATATTTACTGATCCTGTAAAACCAGTTTGGGTGTGTGATCCATTCCACATCAATTTCTGATCGGGGATCAAAGCATTGCTCAAAAAGAGCTGTTTTATCTTCAACTTCATCAAAAATCAGTCGGTTGTAAATCCTTTTTAACCGTATTTTTTTCCCTTCCTCTTTATAGAATAGCGCATTCCCTTCTTTAAAGATATCTGTCAGGCTCAAAATTTTTATACCTAAATATTTTTGGGTAATTAAAAAATCAATTGCTGTTTTTTGATTCGGCGCATCAATATCCATTAGTGCTACCTCCTGAGGTGCGTAATCGCCAATAATTACCCTTTTAAGTAGGCTAACGTATTTCTGCTCATCAAATCCATTAAAAAACGGGGTTAAAGCCGCAGGCAATTCATACGACTCCTTATAAACCCTCCCCAGCTCAGGCTGAAATCCATATAAGGAGGGGAAACCCTGCATTTCAATTAGCTTTGGTGTCAAAAGACCATTTGCATCCTTGCATATCCCAAAATCGAAAGTTAAAAAATGCGGGTGTTCATTTTCATTTGGAACATTCCAATTTGAGGGAATAGCATCTTTAGTAAGTGCCTTAAAATCAGGCTGCTTTATGAGTTTTATGATTTCTTCCCCTGCATCAATTAGTTTCTTCTGCAGATCTGAAGGAATAAACACAGGAGTTTCGGCAACTCTAAAAGGGATGCTTGTTAATCCGGATTCCAGAATTTTTAAAAAGCTTTTGTACTTCTGTTCCGTGAAGGAACTGTTAAACTGGCCCCTGTATTTGCTAATCATAGTTACGCTTCCTGTAAGGCATTTAATGCCTCAGTTAAAAAATTAGGCAGAATAACACTCTGCGTGAGTTTGATTCTATCAGGATTGTCAAGACTTGACAACATGTCTTCATATTTTTCCTGCCCGTAACTCTCGGTAATTGCTTTCTTCTTATCATCCTGTAACAGATACATTTTCATCCCAACAGGATCTGCCTCGGGATGAAACTGTGTTCCGATTATTTCGTTGGTAAAACGAACCGACATTACACAGCGTTCCAAATCAACATGCGGCCTTTCTTTTTCCAAAGCCAATACCTTGGCCTGCGAGTTGGAAAATGGTACATCATCAGGATTTATAACCTGCCAGTCACGACTGTCAACAGCATATAATGGATTAGGTAAGCCACTAAAAATTAAATCATTTTCCCCTTCTTCTGTTAAAAACACAGGAAAAATGCCAAAAGCGGTTGATTTTCGTCTGATCACTTCTCCAACATGATACTTTCTGCAAGCCATTTGAAAAGAGTGACAGATTAAAAAAACGTGTTTTTTCTGTTGGCTGATCTGATTATGGGTTTCTATTTTACCTAGCAGGTTAAAAAAGTCACTTTCCCATTTTTCCCCCACACCATCAAAGGGACTTCCCGGGCCCCCGCTTGAAATATAGATATCATAATGCTCATCAGGGATTTCTCCCCGCTGTCTTAAGTCAAAAATATCATACCCCAGATCTATATCATTCTCCATGCGATAGCGCAACAAGATTTCCTGTATCCCACGCATCCCCTGGTTGGTCACGCCATTATTCATGTCAATTACGGCAACCCTAATCTTATTTCTATCTATTATGCTCACTGCTTAGCCCCAATTAATGTTTGAGTAGTAATGTAGTCTACTACGGCCTCAAAGTTACCATTTTGTTCGTAAACAGCCAATTGCCTATCGGCCCCGGTTCCATTCTCAAGAATTTTAAGCACATAATTGATCTCATTTCTGCAGCCCAGATCATCTACAACATCGTCAATAAAATCCAGTAATTCCAATATCAGATTTCGGCAGTTTACTTCCATCTCCTTACCAAAATCAATTAGATTCCCGTCAATGCCGTAACGGGCAGCCCTCCATTTATTTTCATTTATCAGTGCTCTGGAATAGCTGATAAATTTCATATTCTGCAGGCGTAGTTTATACAACTTGGCACAAAGGGCCTGAAATAATGCTACAAAAGCCATGGTTTCATCAATCAACATTGGACAATCGCAAATCCTGAACTCTATGGTTTCAAAGAAAGGGTGTACCCTGATGTCCCACCATATTTTTTTGGCGTTGTCAATGCTATTGGTCTTAATGAGCAGCTTAACATAGTTGTCGTAATCTTCAATGCTATTGAAAATATCAGGAATGCCCGTCCTGGGGAACTTATCAAACACCTTAGTTCTAAAAGATTTGTATCCCGTGTTCCTGCTTTCCCAGAAGGGGGAATTGGTAGATAGGGCAAACACATGCGGTAAAAAATAGCGCACCTGATTTGCAATATGAATGGCAAGCTCCCTGGATTGGAAACCTACATGTACATGTAAGCCAAAAATCAGATTGGATCGTGCAGCCTCCTGTAACTCGTTTACGATCTCACTATAACGTGGATGCTCAGTGATCAGCTGTTTTTCCCAATGGGAAAAAGGATGGGTGCCTGCCGCACCAATTCTTAACCCTTGCTCCCCTGCCAGCTGCGAAACGGTATACCTTAATTGCGATATTTCTGCTCGTGCCTGCTCTGTATTTTTACAAATTCCTGTTCCTACTTCTACAACAGCCTGATGCATTTCAGCTTTAACCTGATCTTTATGTATTTTTTGAGCCGCTTCAACTATTTTTTGATCATGTGAGGTAAGTTCACGGGTTACCGGATCAACCACCATGTATTCTTCTTCTACACCAAGCGTAAATTCATTCATCATAATTCATTCCCTCCTGTTTATCCCTGATTATTTTTTTGTAGCGGGAGCTTTTTTAGGTTTGGTTTTACCCACTAATGGTAACCCTGCCGCGGAGGCTTTAACATACGCTCCCCATGTTAAATTGTCTTGCCCGTCGATTTGAGCCTTTGCTCTTTCTATTGCATACTGTGCCGAGGTTTCAACAACCCAATCAAAATTCTCCTGGCCAACACTGGTTACCTCAGCGTCAGGTGCCGGATTACAGAAATCAATGGCATAGGGTATTCCATCACGTACAGCAAATTCTACGGTGTTAAAGTCATAACCCAAAAACTGATTCAGTTTTATCACATAGTCATGAATGGTTTTTAATAATTTCTCACTGGAAGGAGGTGTGTTTACCTGGTAGCGCAAGTGAAAGGGATTACGCGGTTCATACTGCATTATCCGAACATATTTGCCACCGATACAATAGCACCTAAAATATTCTTCAAAAACGATTTCTTCCTGAAGCATCATCACTGTCTTTTTTGTCTGACTATGCTTATCAAAAAAATCTTCAATATCATGTAGCTTGTAAACTTCTTTCCACCCTCCGCCATCAAAAGGTTTCATATATGCAGGGAAACCGGTGTATTCAAAAATAGCCTCCCAATCCAAGGGAAATGCCAGATTGCTGAACGATTCGTCAGAGGTGTCATCAGGTTGTTCGTAAGAAGGTATCAAAGCCGTTTTAGGGACAGGAACTCCAATTTTTACGGCTAATGCGTTATTAAAAAACTTTTCGTCGGCACTCCACCAAAAGGGATTGTTTATTACCGCGGTTCCTGTAATCGCCGCGTTTTTTAGCGCAGAACGATAAAAAGGAACATCCTGAGATATCCTGTCGATAATCACAGCATAGTCCAATGCTTTAGCCTGAAATATTTTATCAATATTCACAAATTCGGCTTTAATGTCCTTTCCTGCAATCTCGTTTACGCGCTTTACAAAAGCCTCGGGGAAAGATCTTTCTTTGCCGAACAGTATTCCGATTTTTTTCATGGTATATATTTTAGATGTTTTTAGTTAAATGATAATTGAGATAGGTATTCTGGTAGCATCTTTCGCCATATGGGCCAGTCATGATCTGCATTTTGCCTTACATCCAGCCAATGGTTAATTCCCTTATCGGTTAAAATCTGCGACAATCGTTCATTGTCTGGCTTGCATATATCTCTTTCAGCTGTGCCCAGTATTATTTTCATGTTCCATAGCTCCGGATTATTGTCATTTGGTAAAAAATCTACCGGATTATTAAAGTAAACCTCATCATTATAAAATCCGTCCAATTGCGATCTAATATCAAAAACCCCACTCAGGCTAAACATATGGCTGACCAGCCATGGGTGCCTGAAAGCAAAATTTGCCGCATGATACCCTCCAAAACTACAGCCTGCAGTGATGATTTTGGAATGCCCTGTTTCCTGACGGGCCATTGTTGAAACCTCTTCCAGTAATAGCTTGTCGTAACAAATATGTTTTTTTACCCTGTCGGCCGGATGGATGCCCTTGTTGTACCAGCTCAAGCCATCAATGCTGTCAATACAGTAAACCTTAACTTTCCCTTCATCTATAAACCATTGAATAGATTCGATCATTTTGAAGTCCTTATTTTCAAAATACCTCCCCATACTGGTAGGGAAAAGAAGGATTGGATAGCCGCTGTGCCCAAAAGCGAGCAATTCAAAATCGGCACTTAAGTTATTGCTGTGCCACTTTTTATATTCCTCTTTCATCCCCGTAAAATTTAGATGCTTTAAGATAAGAAATAAAGAATATTAAAAGCAAGCAACCTGCCTATTTCTTACACTAAATATCATTTATAGTTCACCCCCCCCAACATCTAGGACGCCGCCAAAGAAGAAAAACATGGTAGCTTTAACAGATCTTTTGGAAGTGCTTTGTGTAGAGCAAGTAATAATAGCAATATATTGCCTTCATCATTTTATAACGGTATTGTCAATTGGATACTTGTAATGTCGATGGTTCTAATGGTAAATATCTCTTTCAGCTCTTAGTGTCTAATCCTTAAGGATCAATATAGGCTAAAAGAATATTCGAAACATAATTGTAGGGATTTGTTTTAAACAACAGTTCAGGGGGGTATCGGTGACATTGGTCAATTGAAAGAACGCTCCATTTTAGAATCATGGGGACACACCCCTAGGAATAAAAGAAAATCAAATCGTAAACCCTGTGCACACCAGACACAGCATATGCGCCGACAAAAGAAAAATATATTCAGGAAACAGCATAAAAGGCCCCTTATATCAAAGTCAGATCCAGAAGCATTACCTAAGAAGCTTTACAGGGTATTTAGGGAAATTTTGGTCTTTTCCGATAATTGTCAACCCTTCAACGATAGCTTGAGAGATGATCATTCTATCAAATGGATCTCGATGATGAAATTCCAAACCAATCAAGCCAGCGGAATGTTCAAAAGTTAGGGGAAGAAATTCAAAGTCATTTTTTATTGCCTGTAGCTGTAACTCTTCATAAGAAATTCCTAATTCCAGCTTTCCAAGACTTATCTTGATGGCAATTTCCCAAAATGAATAATACTGACATAGTTCAATTGCCTATTGTCCTCAACAGTCTTTCTGCTTTGGCCGATAAGTCATCACTTCCATTCAAAAACCAAAGAAAAGTATGCGTATCCAGCAGATATGCCATTACATATACTCCTTAAAGTCTTCTAAAGGGGCATCAAAATCATCAGACAACGTGATCTTACCTTTTAGACTGCCAAATTTAGCGACACCAGCCTTATGATCTTTTTTCTTCGCCTTTTCCATCAAAAAATCGATAAAGTCATTCGCCTCCGATTTAAGATCAGGTGGAAGTGTTTCTAGTTTTGCATAAAGAGTCAAACTGGTCATACCTTAATTATTTCAGTTAAACACAAATTTAAGGGATATTTCTACAATAACCATGCTGAAAAACACACCTTACATTTTTTGACGAAGAACAAGCCCTTCATATTATGCTAAATGTCTGTTTGATATAAAATTACACACCAATTATTTTAATTTTTGCTAAGAGTATTACTTTTGCAGTGCATTTGAGAGAAGGGAAATTGCTGAATTATGTATACTACACTAACACTTCCGGAAGTTATTAAAACTGAAAAAACCATACCATCTAAATACCTTAAAAGAGGAGTAGAGCTTGAAATCTTTGTTCCAGACAACCTTTTGGGGAATGAACAATTAAATCTGCTGTTGTTAAACGATGGTCAGGATACAGAAGAATTGGCGTTGCAAAATACGCTTACTGCCCTGTATGGCCAAAACAAAATAGAGCCCCTGGTAGTTGTGGCTATAAAAGCTTCCAAAGACCGTTTACAAGAGTACGGAGTTGCGGGTGTACCTGATTTTCAGGATAGGGGCAGCAAAGCCCAATCCTACACAGATTTCATTATTAAAGAGCTTATTCCTTTCATACAAACCACAGTTGAGTTTCCAATAAATGGGAAGCGTGCTTTTGGGGGATTCTCGCTTGGCGGATTAACCGCGTTTGATATTGCCTGGAACAATGATAACTATTTTGATGCTGTCGGTGTTTTTTCAGGGTCATTCTGGTGGCGTAAAAAAGACCTTAAAGATGGTTATACAGATAGCGATCGTATTTTGCATCAGCGAATTATTGATACGGAGGTCAAACCGGAATTAAAGTTCTGGCTGATGACAGGTACCGAAGATGAGCTTGCTGATAGAAACAAAAACTTTATCATCGATTCCATTGACGATACCATTGATGTGATCAAAGAACTTTTAAAGAAAGGCTATAAAAGACCCGATGATATCGCATACTATGAAATGGTCGGAGGCAAACACGAATTAAAAACCTGGGCCAAAGCAATGTCGCCATTTCTGATATGGGCTTTTGGGAAAAAGAACCTTTTTTAAATTTATCCTAGCGCCTGAATCTGGTCCGAAGCGTAAATAAATACACCTTTTTTATCGGTTAATGATTCTTTAAGCATTGCTGAGGCGACAGTTTCAATTTTAATGCTTCTATATTTTTTTAAGCCACCAATTAAAATTGGGTTGAGCAGACGCATCAGACCTATCAAGATTCTTTCGGTGCTGCGTTTTTCTTTGCGATCACCATCAAGTAGTGAAGGGCGATAAATATAAATGCTTTTGAAGGGGATCGCCTTTAGATCTCTTTCTACCTCTCCCTTGGTTTTGGGGTAGAATAAGGATGAATTGATATCTGCACCCATTGAAGAGACCAAATGATATGAAGTCGCTCCATTATTTTGCGCAATCGAGCCAATCTCCAGAGGGTACCAGTAGTCAATCTTTTTGTATTGTGCTTTATCCGGGGTTTTACTGTTTGTGGTACCCAAACAACAAAATACGACATCTCCGGTAATACCTGCTGCGTACTGATCTATATGATCAAAATCAACAATCAGTTCTTTTAGCTTTGGATGTTCAATATTTAACTTTTTTCGCCCAATAGCAAGCACCTCACTATAACTAGGGTTATCCAGTAGTTGTGCCAATAAGTTGTTGCCTATCAATCCGCTCGCACCAAGTAATATTGCTTTTTTTGACATTAAAGGAACTTATTTTTGAATATCTATGGTTTCGTCCGATTGGTCTCCACTTCCTGCTTTATAGGAATAATCTCTTGCTTTTTCGTCAGCAAGCTCATTGCCCTCGTGTTCATTTTCACAGTTTTCATCCAAACGGTCATTCCACTCATCTAGTCCTGTTTTATTGTGCTGGTCCACTTTTGGCGGATTCTTTTTGTCGGTTTTTTTTGTTTTGCTCATCACCATCGTAATTTAGTATATATGAAACATCTGAAGGTGTACATTGTTTAAAATTAAAAAGAGTTAAATGCCTCTTAACTAATGTACTGAAATCTCGATAATTAATCTTATCTTTGCGCCAAAAATTAGTAGCATTTTATGCAAAAAATAAGAAATATAGCTATCATAGCCCACGTTGACCACGGTAAAACTACACTGGTCGATAAGATCTTACACTCTTGTTCAATCTTCCGCGATAACGAACAATCGGGAGATTTAATACTTGATAACAATGATTTGGAGCGTGAGCGCGGTATTACCATCGTGTCAAAAAACGTTTCGGTTCAGTATAAGGACGTTAAAATCAACATTATCGATACCCCTGGTCACGCCGATTTCGGTGGTGAGGTAGAGCGTGTATTGAAAATGGCTGATGGTGTATTGTTATTGTGTGATGCTTTTGAAGGTGCCATGCCTCAAACACGTTTCGTAACTCAAAAAGCTTTGGCTTTAGGTCTAAAACCTATTGTTGTTGTAAATAAAGTTGATAAAGAAAACTGTCGCCCTGAAGAAGTTTACGAACAGATCTTCGAATTGTTCTTCAACTTAGAAGCAACAGAAGAGCAACTTGATTTTCCAGTAATTTACGGTTCATCCAAACAAGGATGGATGAGTACTGACTGGAAAGTACCTACAACAGATATTTTCGCACTTTTAGACGCAGTTGTTGAGAAAATTCCTGCTGCGCCAACAAACGACGGTACTTTACAAATGCAAATCACCTCTTTAGATTATTCATCTTTCGTAGGTCGTATTGCAATTGGTCGTGTACACCGTGGCGTAATTAAAGAAAACCAACCGGTTACTTTGATTAAGCGTGATGGTAAAATGGTAAAATCAAGAGTAAAAGAATTATATACTTTCGAAGGTTTAGGGAAAATCCGTGCCACTGAAGTAAAATCAGGTGATATCTGCGCAGTTGTGGGTATTGATGGTTTTGACATCGGTGATACTATTGCTGATTTCGAAGCTCCGGAACAATTGCCGGTAATCAAAATTGATGAGCCAACAATGAACATGTTGTTCACGATCAATAACTCACCATTTTTTGGAAAAGAAGGTAAATTTGTAACTTCTCAGCGATTAAAAGAGCGTTTATACAAAGAAATTGAGAAAAATCTTGCGCTTAAAGTGGTAGAAACTGAGTCTCCTGATTCTTACTTGGTATACGGAAGGGGTATCCTCCATTTATCAGTATTGATCGAGACCATGCGTCGCGAAGGATATGAAATTCAGGTTGGTCAGCCACAGGTAATCATCAAAGAAATTGATGGTAAAAAATGTGAGCCTATCGAAACCTTAATCGTTGATGTACCGGGTGAAGTTGCTGGTAAGGTAATTGAATTGGTAACACAACGTAAAGGTGAGTTATTGATCATGGAACCAAAAGGAGATTTACAACATTTAGAATTTGATATTCCTGCACGTGGGATTATCGGTCTAAGAAATAACGTATTAACTGCTACAGGTGGTGAAGCGATTATGGCACACCGTTTCAAAGCATACGAACCTTGGAAAGGTGTTATCCCTGGTAGATTGAATGGTGTATTGGTTTCTATGGAAAAAGGAAGCACTACAGCTTATTCAATTGATAAATTACAGGATCGTGGTCGTTTCTTTGTTGATCCGGGAGTAGATATCTACGAAGGACAAATTCTAGGAGAGCACATCCGTGATAATGATTTGGTAATTAACATTGTAAAAGGTAAAGCTTTAACTAACATGCGTGCTTCTGGTACAGATGATAGTCAGCGTATCGCTCCGGCAATTAAATTCTCATTGGAAGAAGCTATGGAATACATCCAGGCTGATGAGTACATCGAGGTGACTCCGTTAAGCATGCGTTTACGTAAAATTCACTTAACTGAAGCTGCACGTAAGCTTAATAAAATTGTATAAATAGGAAATTTTCTATTGATAAGTCATAAAGCCTGTTTCTTGCGAGACAGGCTTTTGTTTTTTGTTATTTTTGCATTTTAATAAAAGATACTATGGAGTCATTAAAAGGTAAAAACGCAATCATTACCGGAGCAGGTAAGGGAATAGGGAAAGCAATGGCTATTGCTTTGGCACAGGAAGGCGTCAATATAGGTCTAATGGCCAGAACAGCATCGGATTTACAAATTCTTGCAGAGGAATTAAAGCAATATGGGATTAAAACAGCAATTGCTACAGTCGATGTTTCTGATATTGAAAATGTGAATGCCGCGGTTACAAAGGTTAAATCTGAATTGGGTGTAATTGACATTTTAATTAATAATGCCGGAACTGCTTCTTTTGGGCCATTCCTGGAATTGGAACCGTCAAGATGGGAAGAGATTGTTAAGGTAAACTTATTTGGGGCTTATTACACCACCAGGGCAGTTTTACCTGAAATGATAGAAAGAAAAACCGGTGATATTATTAATATATCATCTACAGCAGGTAAAAATGGCGCGGCAGTAACCAGTGCCTATAGCGCTTCAAAATTTGGTTTAATAGGAATGTCAGAGTCGTTAATGCAGGAAGTGCGTAAGCACAACATCCGCGTAAGCACGCTATTGCCAAGTACCATCGCAACCGATATGGCTAAGGATCTCAAATTGACTGACGGAAATCCCGATAAGGTGATGCAACCAGAAGACTTTGCCGAATTGGTTGTTGCCCAGTTAAAATTAAACAGAAGGGTATTTGTAAAAGAAGCAGGTCTTTGGTCTACAAATCCGTAATCTGGCTATTCAAATAAAAACCTGAAGTAGGCATCCGGATTTTCCAGAAAACCTCTGGTTAAACGGTAATGCTCCGTTTCTTCGTAGCAGGTCTCTTTTAGTCCGTCTTCGCCGAAATTAAAGATTTGTGAATTAGGATAACAAAGAAGCATCGGGGAGTGAGTCGCAATCAGAAATTGCGCCCTTCCCGATCTTTCGAGATTATTAATGATTGACATAAAGGTCATCAGTCTGGTTGGTGATAATGCCGCCTCAGGCTCATCCAGGATATAAATTCCACTCTGAAACTGATTTTGAAAAAGAGCCAGAAATGATTCTCCATGTGATTGATGATGAAGCGATTTTCCTCCATACGCCTCAAATATCCTGGGATCAGATAGGGCTATTTCATCTATGTAATCTGCAAAGTTAAAGAAGCTTTCTGCTCTCATAAAAAATCCTTCAGTAATACGTCTGGGTATCCATTGTAAGCCCAGATGCTTTGTTAATGGATTTTCATAGCCCTCAAAATTATGTCCGGTATTTAAGTTATGATTGCGATTTCCTCCGCGCAGGTTAAATCCACAATGTTCTGCAAGTCCTTCCAGCAAGGTAGATTTGCCTGAACCATTTTCTCCAACAAAAAAGGTAACATTGCTGTTTATTCTTAACAGTACTCCTTCCTTAAACGCAGGGATAGAAAATGGATAATCAGGTGCATCTATTTTAGGTAACGATATTTGACGCAAAAAAGGCATTTATGAAACTAATCGTTGGTTCTGCGGTGACGGATAAAATACTGAGCCAGGTTAATCCCGATAAAAATATGATTAATCAGGTTTGGAATTAGACCGTAATACTTTGTGAAGATGTGAAACCGCTCTTTAAGACTAGCCAGATGCTTTTTCTTAGAAATTCCGCCCACCAGATATTTGGCCACGTAAATATGTGTGTTCACAATACTCGAAGCATGTTTGGCAGCTTTAATGATCCAGTCAATATCGGAGCTATACTTGTATTTTAAGTCGAAAGGCTCTGCCAGGCTTCTTCTAACATAGATGGCCTGGTGACTTATACTCATTCCATACCTGAAGCTTTGCCAGTCAAAGTGCTCAGGTGCATGGTGTCGTCTTTGGCCCAAGCTGATCCAGTCCTGGTCAAACATTTCAGTTTCACCATAATAAATATCTGCCGATGCAGCACTCTGAAATACTTCGGTTACTGTTTCAGGTGCATAAATCTCGTCCCCGGAATTCATGAAAAGCACATAATCCCCGGTTGCAAGCGCTAGCCCTTTATTCATGGCATCGTATATGCCCTTATCGGGTTCAGAGATAAACTGGGCTAACCTCGATTTATAATTATAGATTTTTTCTACAGTACCATCCTTTGAAGCGCCATCAATAATGATGTATTCAATGTTTTGATAGGTTTGATTCAGCACAGAAAGCATGGTGCGTTCAATATCCTTTACATTATTATAAACGATAGTAATAACACTTAACTTTGGCTGCATGCGGTTCTGAATCTAAAAAATTATCGGGGTTGTAAATCTATCAGTGACTGATACAATAATAAGTGTTTTTCTGCAATTACTTGCTCAGAGAATTGATTTAAAATTGTTCTTCTTGCTTCTTTCTGAATTTCAGGCGCATTTTCATCGTGATATAGCCACTCTATCCCTGTAGCAAGATCTTCAGATGACTCGTACTCTGCCAGATACCCATTTTCAAGATGTTTTACCATGTCTGGTATCCCGCCTGTTTTAAAGGCCACTACAGGCGTTGCGCACGATAAGCTTTCCATTACTGTGTTTGGTAGATTATCTTCAAGGGAGGGGGTTATAAATACGTCTGCCGCCGAATAGCACTTGGCCAGGTGGGCGTCATTGCTAATGGTGCCTAGAAATGTTGTCTTAAATGGAAACTCCGGCATTTCGGCACTATCCTTATTGCCAAAAATCACCAGTTCTATATGCTCTTTAATAATCCCCGGTCTTGTTGCAAGATCATTTAGCGCATCTATTAAATAAGATGTGCCTTTATGCTTGTCATTTTTAGACGGCATAAAACCACTCATCAGTACAAATTTCTTTGGATCTATCTTAAGTATTTTTTTGGCTTCAGATTTTACATAAGGTTTAAAAACCTCAGTCTCAATTGTGTTTGGGATAACCGTTACTTCTCTAAATCCCATTAAACTGCTCAGTTTAACTGAATCGGCCATCCATCTGCTTGGGGCAACAATATGACAGTTTAATTCCGAGTAAGCTTTTTTCTTACGCAACCATGTTTTGTGCGAGAAATCATTTTTACCACTCGACCGAAGCAAAGGGCAGTTCCCACATTCTTTAAAGTAATTTTCGCATGAGTAACGTACATGACAACCACCTGTAAATGCATTACTGTCATGAAATGTCCAAACTACTGGTTTCTCCAACTCATCAATTTCTGCCAGGAATTTTGGAGATAAGAAGCCATGGTTAATCCAGTGCAGGTGTATAATATCAGCCTCTTTTACTGTCGGATGGTCAATTACTGAAGTGCCAAACCACTGGAGCGAGAAAGGTGTTTTCACAGCTTTGGCTACGGCTTTAGATAAATAACGTTCAGAAAGGATATTAAACACGGCTTTTGCTTTTGCAAAGGGCCCCTTACTAAAAGTTCCCGTTTTTGTGCTTTCGCTGAACTGAAAGTAAACCATTACTTTAGACTGGATACCACTTGCATTTAGTGCATCACTTAATCTGAGGCAGGCCCTTCCGGCGCCTCCATTACCTTCGTATGTATTTAGGTGTACTACTTTCAATGAATCAAACTTAGATAATTGTTTCTTTTTAAACGGTTATGCAGCCTAAAATAATATATATTTTCAATCTTTATTAAATTCTTGTGTATTTTCGTCAGAATTGATTTTTTACAGACTTTAGGCAACAGTCCTGTAATGATCGTCTATTTATAAGAACAAAAAAAGCAATATGGGTAACCTGTTAACCGACAGACAGTTTTGGGTGAATTATTGGGAAAGCAAGACCGGGTTATCGGTTAGTATTCCCGAGAACTATCTTTTTCATAAAGAACTCGCAGACATCATTAATGGCCAAAAAGTTAAAACGGCTATTGAATTGGGTGGTTTCCCCGGATATTATGCCGTGTTTCTGAAGAAGTATTTTAAACTGGATGTTACCCTGCTCGATTATTTTGTGCACCCACCGGTTACCAACTCTTTATTGCAGGCCAATCAACTAAACGAAACGGATATCCATATTATTGAAACGGATTTGTTTAATTACGTGCCGAAGCAACAATATGATCTTGTTTTATCTTGTGGTCTTATCGAGCATTTTAATGATACTGCCGACATCATTAACAGGCATATTAATTTTGTAAAACCAGGGGGAACTTTGTTTATTACGCTGCCTAACTTTAAAGCGTTAAACGGATGGTTTCAAAAGAACTTTGATAAGGAGAATTACGACAAGCACAATATTGATTGTATGGATCCCAGGCTGCTCGAAAACATTTGTAAACAAGCGGGTTTAGAGGTGGTAAAAGCCAAATATTTTGGTCATTTTAGTTTATGGCTAGAGAACCAGCAGCAAAAGCCTGTCGGAATAAGGCTGTTAAAAAAGTCACTGTGGCTGGCCGGTAAAATATTCACCAAAGTATTCCCCTTCAATTCCAAACAGCTTTCGCCTTACATTATTTTAGAAGCAAGAAAACCATAAGGCTTACTTTATTCGCTGTACTACGTAACGTTTCAATCTATCCCATAAGGTTCCTTTTCTGTTTTTCAGGAAACCCTTGATGGCTGCATATGCAGCAGGACTTTCGGCTATCGTATCAGGAAACCGGGTGATAGGTTTCGGATTGATGATGACATTGTAAATATCGTTAATCCCCGAATGTATGCCTGATCCATCATGACCTATATTGTTTACCAGCGATTGAGAGGGATTAAGCGTTAATCCTCCTTTTAAAAATATGGAAGCGTACCATCTTATGGCCCACGAATTGTTCCTGCCGCTTTTAAAGTCTTCCATCTGTTTCCAGAAATTCATGGTATGCTCAATAGAAAAGGCACTTTTTGCTGATTTGTCAAACTTAGCCATCAGGGTGTCTATGTTTGGCTCAAAGTGGTCCCATGCGCGTTCCCAAGTAGCCCAGCCCCAGCTGGTGGCAGCACGATAGAAGAAGGTTTCAGGTAAATCAGCATCCTTTAAATTGTACATGTAAGCGCCAATATGCATTACTTTGTTTTCATTACGGTACCGACTTAATGCTTCATTGAAATAGGTTAATGTATAAGGCGAGGTGATCAGATCGTCTTCAAAAACAATTACTTGCTTGTAGTCTTTTATGAGTTTGCTTACCCCAATGATAATCGATTTGGCAAGCCCCATATTTTCCTTGCGCTCTATAATCTCCACCGATTTAAACCCATCAATATTTTTAAGCAACTCCCTTACTTCAAGTACATTCTTTTCGTCGGTTTCCGATTTAAATCCATCAGAAAACACAAATAGTCTGCTTTCAGATGCAAGTTCATTCTGTTGTAAAAACTTAATTGTTCGCGCAGTATGTTCAGGACGATTGTAAACAAATAATGCTATGGGAGCAAAGGTTTGCATAAATCTAATCTTTTATACCTTCTACAATTAAGGACGAATAACCCAGCGGTTCATTAAAACGTTTATCGTACCTTTTAGATCTGATCACATGCCCATCTTTACTATCCCATTCCTTAAAATGGAACTGGCCATTCTCGTCATAATACTCTAAAAGATTTACCCGATAGCCCGATTCTTCAAAAGCTTTAGACAGCGTTTTATAATCATATAATAATTTATGGTCATGAGCGCCCTCTCCATGTCCACCTGGCTTCACCATATTGATGTAATCAGGATTGGGATGAAAACCATCTGGGACAGCAATTCTAACCACTCCGCCTTTTTTAAGGTATTTGTTGCAGTTTTTTAAAGCAACGATTGCATCGTCGTAGCTGATGTGTTCAAAAACATGCTCGGCTAAAAAGCGGTCTGCTTTTTTATCGCCAAACAAATTATCAAACGAAGCAATCTCTAACAAATTAAGGTTCTCAATATTTGTAGGCAACCAATCCTTATAATCAGTGGTATGTGCCCCGATGATGATCTGGAGTTTTCCGGTACTGTTCTTTATTTTAGCCTTAAGCTGAATGAGCTCCAGTATGTTTTTGGGCTTATATACAATTTCTCTTATTACCTTTCTTAAGGACATCTTTAATGTGTTATGATTTATGGTAAACTTAAAACGTTAAATGCAAGGTGCTAATATATCAATATTAAAATTTATGTTAGGTCTAACCTGGCTGGTCTTTTGAACCTTTTAATTTCTGGTATAATGTAATTAGCAGCAACGATTTAAGCATCATTATACCTTGATGTCTTGTTTTTGGGATAAGTAAAATCCAAAATGTAGAACAGGCATAAGCAACCAATGTCGCCATTGCTGCCCCAGCTATTCCATATTTAGGAATCCAGAAAACGTTTAATATAATATTGATCAAGGCACCCATCGCGGTACGCAGCATAGATAATTTTGTGTAGCCCTCGGCAATTAAGAACTGAGCACTTGCAGTACCCAAAAATACAAAGATACCTGCCCAGATGTGTATCGACAACACATGCGCACCACTATAAAATTCAGGTTTAAATATTCTGAAGAGATATGGAGCCGTAAATGTGATAAATATGGCCAGAACCATGCTTATCCAAACCATTAAATCGTACAGGTTTTGCATCCTCTTTTCATACCGCTGGAGGTTGTCCCTGCGGGCATTCATAATGGCGGGGAACACTGAGGCGGCTACAGCAACGGGGATAAAATACCATGCTTCGGCAAACTGAACTGCATTGGCATAAATCCCCAGCTCTCCGGTACCTTTATAGTATTCGATCATCAGCTTATCAATGTTCATGTAAATGGAAACAAGGATCGCTGAAAATGCCAGGGGCCAGGAGTTTTTTAGCAGAAATTTGGCGATATCGCTTTTAAATGTCCATCTGAAAACTGATTCTCCATTGTTCTGATAAATAAAAAGGTAACCCGCTGCCAGCAATGCGGCGTCTAGCAAAAGTGCAAAAATAAACCATTTCAAACCGGCGCCAATGATGATCAAAGCAAGCTTAATCGCAGCAGAAAGAACGTTTCCTGCAATTTGTACACGCATAATGTACTTGCCTTGCGTTCTGGATTGAAAGAAACTGTCGATGATATTGAACGATTGGATTAAACCGGTAAATCCAACGGTCATAATAAAAACCAATGGAGTGTCGATTCTGTTATAGCTATTAGCTATAACGTATGTTGTGTAGATCAGCGGAAGAACAATAAGGCCTCCCATAAACTTTATGGCAAAGCCTGTTCCAAGCAATTCATTTTTCTTTTCAGGATTGCGCAATAGTTCTCTGGTTATAAAACCATCTACCCCCAAGGCTGCTGCTGCAGTAAAAAAGGTTACAAAAGCCACGGGGTAATTAAGTATTCCGTTTTGGTCTTTCCCTAAATAATTTGTTACGGCAATACCTACCACAACTTTAATGGCCATGCTTCCAACTCTGGCCAACATTAGCCAGCCTGTGTTTTTCACATATTTCTCCAGGGCCGCCTGATCAAAACCTTTAATGCTTGGGATCTTCACACTCAATCTGTCTCTTAGTTTTTTAGGTTAAAGGTGCGCCAACTGATACTTTACAGTCATGTCCAGGTTGTCCATGCGGTGGGTTCAATTTTACTTCTTTATCTGTTGCAGGCGCTTGTTGTTGTGCAGGGGCTGCAACAGGAGCTTGTACGGCAGGGGCGGTTGTGTTTTTTGCATTAAGTGGGGCACCTACAGGGATTGAGCAGTCGTGAAATGGTTGACCATGTGCCGGATTATTTGCCGGCCTTTCGCCAGTAGCTGCACTTTGCTGAGCAGGAACCGATGTGGTAGTAGATGGTGCTGATGGAACGCCATTTGGTGTAGGTGTAACAATATTCTGAGTTTCTTTAGGGCTGGTCTGACAAGCAGAAAAGCCGAATGCTAAAAAGCAGATGTAAAGGATTTTTTTCATTGAATATTTTTTTAGGGATTAAAGGGATAATTATCTTGAAGTTTTTTTGTTGATGTAATCCATTAGCTCATCTTTACTAAAGTCAAACTCAAAGGCTTCGGTTACTTTAAAATAGTTCTGTTTATCTGCAACCGAATCATAGGCCGATTTACTGATCTCAAGCCTGGAGGCATCAAAGTCAAAAACTTTTACAAGAGCTGTCAGTTGAGATGCTGAAATTTTATTGTTGTTCAATGCGCTTTTAACCAGCTTTATTTTGCCGCTATCAAAATCCGTACGCCTCACCATATTTAAAAGTTGATCAAAGGATTGGTTACTCATGATTTTATCTCTGGACAATGTAGGGCGTGTAGGTCTGCCAGGTTCAGCAGGTCTCGAAGGGCGTGTTGGGCCATCAGGGGTACTATCAAATATCCCGTCCCAGTCATCTAAGGCATATTGATTGGCATCAAACATGGGTAGGGTTTTAACCACCTTGAGCCCATCAAAACTTGAATAACGTGCAATTGTTCTGCTATTTCTTGTAAGGGATAGGGTTGTTTTTGCGATCTGTCTATTGTTTCTCATGATGATAACAGTTGGAGAAGTGTTTTCTACGTCATAAAAGCGGAAGCGGCCTTTTGAAGAACCAACCTGTTCATCATTTACATAGACAACAATTTTTCCCTGTTCGGCAACTTCAATAAACAATTCTGTGTCGGTGCCTGAATTCTGTGCAAAGATTAAAGACGTTTGCAGCAGTGCTGCGATAAATAATAAGAGCGTTTTCATCATGATTTTCTTAGTATGTATGTTGTTAAATCTAATTTCATAAGATCTGCAACATTTAAAAATGTAACAATAATTCTTCAAGATGTGTAATTTGCCATTCAACATCTTCAGGTTTTTCTTTATTTAAAGGGTTAAAGTAAATGGCCTTAATTCCATATGCCTGGGCGCCGCGAATGTCTGCTTCAACGCTGTCCCCAATCATAACAGATTCATGTTTTTCTGCGCTGGCCTTGTCCAGCGCATATTCAAAAATAGCTTTGTCAGGTTTATTAACACCAACATCCTCAGAAATGATCACATTTTTAAAGTACGGATTTAAACCTGAACGGTCCATTTTAGTTAATGTACTTTCCTTAAAGCCATTGGAAATGATATGTAAGGTGTACTTTTTTTGAAGGTAAGCCAATACCTTTTCGGATCCTTCAAATAAATTAGTTCTTGTCGGGGTCAGGTTCACATAGTCCTCTTCAAATTGTTGTGGCACAAGTTCAGGGGATACCCCTAGCTGAATAAAAGTCTTTTTAAATCGCTCTGATCTTAAAGTTTCTTTGGTGATGGTGCCTACATGATATTGCGCCCAAAGCAGATGATTGTTTTCAGTATAAGTCGTTATGAAATCCTCAGCAGATGTTAATCCGAGTTTCTGAAGCTCATAATGTGTATAAAGCTCATGCAAAGTTTCCTGAGCATTTCTGTCAAAATCCCAAATGGTATGGTCTAAATCGAAAAAAATATGTTTAATCATAGTAAAAACGCCTTACTGCTTAAGCCCATATGCCAAATCTCCGGCATCGCCTAATCCGGGCACAATATACGCTTTACTGGTCATTTCTTCGTCAATAGCACCAAGCCATAGCTTAGCTTTAGGTAAATTTGCCCTTACATGTCTAACGCCTTCGGTACTTGCAATTACTGAAACAATGTGTAATTCTTTGAGTGGATATCTTCGTATTAATTCCTTACAGCAAAGTACCATTGTCAGACCGGTTGCCAGCATAGGGTCGGCTATGATCACGGTTTTATCCGTTAAATCAGGCGACGAAACATGTTCCATTTGTATCTCAAAACTTCCGCTTTTGTGGGTTCTTCTGTAGGCAGCAATAAAAGCAGCATCAGCTTGATCAAAAACATTCAGCAATCCCTGGTGTAAGGGGAGTCCTGCCCGTAAAATCGTTGCCAAAACCGGCTGATCCAACAATTGCACGCTTGGTGCAATGCCCAATGGGGTTTGGGTTTCCGTTTTTGTGTATTCAAGCGTCTTGCTGATTTCATAGGCAAAAAATTCACCTATACGTTCCATATTTCTGCGGAAACGCATGGCGTCTTTTTGGATGTGCTCATTCCGAAGTTCCGAAATGAAAACATTGGCATGTGAATTTATTTTGCTGAGTTCGAATATCATCACATAAATTTAAACAAAATTGCCCTCTAAAACAATTGGTTGCTCTTTTAAGTTAAAGGTGTTACAGTTGCCACCTTCAGCTTGGCGGCTGCATAGCCGTTGTGTACTTTTTTTTGTAAATTTGAAAATTATGCCAGGTACCATCTAAAATTAAAAATCATAAAAAGCACGGATGAAATTTCAACTTGTTTCAGATTATAAACCTACAGGCGATCAACCTAACGCCATTCAACAACTGGTTGAGGGTGTGAATGGAGATGAACATTATCAAACTCTTTTAGGTGTTACCGGTTCAGGAAAAACATTTACTGTTGCCAATGTAATTCAGCAAACGCAAAAGCCTACTTTAATCCTCAGCCACAATAAAACGCTTGCGGCACAACTGTATGGAGAGTTTAAACAATTCTTCCCAGAAAATGCCGTGAACTATTTTGTGTCTTATTACGACTATTACCAACCTGAGGCTTTTATGCCCAGTACCAACACCTATATAGAAAAAGACCTTAGTATAAATGAAGAAATAGAGAAATTAAGATTACGTACTACATCGGCACTCATGTCGGGTCGCAGGGATGTGATCGTGGTTTCTTCCATTTCCTGTATCTATGGTATGGGTAATCCTGAAGATTTTTCAAGATCAGTATTTCGTTTCTCAGTAGGAACTCGGATCTCACGCAATTCATTTTTACATAGTCTGGTCGAGATTTTATATGCACGTACCACAAATGATTTTAAGAGGGGGACGTTTAGGGTAAAGGGCGATACCGTAGATATTTTTCCTGCTTACCTGGATACGGCTTATCGTGTTTCATTCTTTGGCGACGATATTGAAGAGCTTAGTGCTATTGATCCTGTGACTGGGAAAACACTTGAGAAGCTTGAAGATATGGCCATTTACCCTGCCAATTTGTTTGTAACGCCAAAGGACAGGTTTAACTCTTCTATCTGGGGTATCCAGGAAGAACTGGAGATCAGGAAAAATCAATTGATTGACGACAGACAATTACTGGAAGCAAAAAGACTTGAAGAAAGGGTAAATTTCGATATCGAAATGATGAAAGAACTGGGCTATTGTTCAGGTATTGAAAATTACTCAAGGTTTTTCGATGGACGTTCGCCGGGAATGAGGCCTTTCTGCTTACTTGATTATTTTCCCGACGATTATTTGATGGTGATTGATGAGAGCCATGTCACTGTTCCGCAGATCAGAGCCATGTATGGCGGCGACAGATCCCGTAAAATGTCGCTTGTAGAATATGGCTTCCGCTTGCCTTCAGCACTGGATAACCGCCCGCTTAATTTTGATGAATTCGAGCGTTTGGCACCACAAACGATTTATGTAAGTGCTACACCTGCCGATTATGAACTGCAAAAATCTGATGGGGTGTATGTGGAGCAGGTCATTCGCCCCACTGGCTTGCTAGATCCTTTAATTGAAGTTCGTCCGGCAATCAACCAGGTCGATGATTTGCTTGATGAAATCGATAAAACCATTAAAATGGGCGATAGGGTATTGGTAACCACGCTTACAAAAAGAATGGCTGAGGAATTGACCAAATATATGGACCGCTTAAACATCAAAGTCCGCTATATACACTCTGAAGTAAAAACACTGGAACGTGTAGAAATTTTAAGGGGACTTAGATTAGGTGAATTTGATGTGCTGATAGGGATTAACTTGTTAAGGGAAGGTCTGGATTTGCCGGAAGTTTCTTTTGTAGCCATACTGGATGCAGATAAAGAAGGCTTTCTTCGTTCTGATCGCGCGTTAATTCAAACAATTGGACGAGCTGCACGTAATGATAGGGGGAGGGTAATCATGTATGCCGATAAAATTACAGATTCTATGGCAAGAACTATAGAGGAGACCAACAGAAGAAGAGACAAACAAATTGCTTATAATCTGGAAAATGGCATCGTCCCTAAAACTGTAGGTAAAAGCAGAGAGGCAATACTCGAGCAAACATCAGTATTGGATTTCTCTGGTAATGCTACCCGTGCAAAGGCATATGTAGAAGTTGATGAAGTGAGCATAGCTGCTGATCCGATTGTTCAGTACATGACTAAGCCCGAAATGCAAAAATCAATAGACAAAACACGTAAAGACATGGCTAAAGCTGCAAAAGAGATGGACTTCTTGTTGGCTGCAAGATTGAGAGATGAGATGTTTGCAATGGAAAAAATGTTTGAAGAAAGATTTAGTAAATAATGGACGGAAAAAACAGAAAAGACATATATCCAGGTTTAGAAGTGGATATCATATTGAAAAAAGATCAGCGTAATGGTACATTAACAAGAGGCATTGTAAGTAATTTATTAACCTCAGCACCATATCACTCCAGAGGAATTAAGGTTCGGTTGGAAGACGGGCAAGTGGGCAGGGTTGCCGCTATTGTTGATGAAGAATAAATAAGGTATATTGTAATTGCTTTGCAATAATCTAATTGCGTTTGTAATATTGATATCGCAACTGTGTCTATATTTTACCAATAAACCTCTTTTCAAAGGTTGCAGAGAGGTTAGTAAGGCTGTAATTGAACAGTTTTACTTAAATTTGTAAATATTAAAATAAAGAAATGGGACTTATAAAATTCATATTAATATCGGTACTGGTCATGTATATTATCCGGATCATCCTCCGTTTAATATTTCCTGTAGTATTGAGAAGTATGTTTAGCAAAGTTCAGCAGCAAGCTGCAAACCAGTCTCGCCAGCCGAACAATCAACGCTATTCAAAGCCAGAAGGCGACATCTCAATCGAATACGTACCACCTAGAGAAAAGAAGGGAAATTCAGATAAATTAGGCGATTTTGTAGATTACGAAGAGATAAAATAGCCGTTTTTTTGCCAGTTTTTTATTTTTTTTAAAAAGGATTTTTTATCTAAGTTTGGGGTTAGTTTAAATCATAAACAAACCTTAATGAATAATTGGTTAAAAGCAAATGGCATACACCTGGCCATTATTGGATTTTTTATAATCATCTGTTTTGTCTACTTCAGTCCTGTCCTGCAAGGTAAGGCACCTGCTCAGGGAGACGTTTTGGGAGCTAAGGCAACCGCCACGGAAATCATGCACTACAAAGAAAAAGATGGTAAAGGTCCATTATGGACTAACCAGATTTTTGGTGGTATGCCGGCATACCAGATTTGGGTTCAGCATCCGTATAATGGAGCAACTTATGTCATCTCTCTAATAAAAACTATTTTTCCCGACCCGGTAGATTCGGTTTTATTGTACCTTGTTGGTGCCTATTTCCTGTTTATCGTGCTGCGCATCAATCCATGGCTGGCAGCTGCAGGGGCGATAGCTTTTGCCTTTACATCGTATAATTTTATCATTATTGCCGCGGGTCATAGCAACAAAGCACTTGCTATTGCATTTTGTGCGCCCATCATCGCCAGTGTAATTTTAACCCTCAGGGGAAAATACTGGATAGGGGCAAGTTTAACTGCTTTATTCCTTGCGTTAGAGATCAGGTCAAACCACATTCAAATGACCTATTACCTGATGATTGCTTTGTTAATATTCATCGGTATTGAAATTTACCATGCTGTAAAAGCTAAAAAACTTGACCAGTTGGGCAAGGCTTTAGGCTTTTTGGCAGTTGGAATGCTGGTTGCATTTATGGTTAATACAGGTAAGCTATGGACTACTTACGAGTACGGCAAAGAATCTAACAGAGGCAAATCTAACTTAACTACCGATGCGGCAGAGGAGAAAAATGGCTTGTCAAAAGAATATGCTTATGGCTGGAGTCAGGGTATTGGCGAAAGTTTTACTTTCCTGATTCCGGACCTTTATGGTGGTGCAACCAGTATAGATGCACTGGTAAAGCCCGAAAGCCATACTTATAAAACTTTGCAAGGCATAACCGGTGGCGATCCAACACAGGCAATAGGCCAGCTGGCAGGACAAATCGGCTTGCAGCAGTATTGGGGTGAGAAACCGGGAACATCCGGCCCGTACTACTTTGGTGCTATCGTATGCTTCCTGTTCGTGTTTGGCTTACTAATCGTAAGAAGCAGATTAAAATGGTGGATACTCGGTACAACCATTCTTTTCATGTTCCTGTCATTCGGAAAGAACTTTCCGTTGATCTCCGACCTTTTCTTCGAGTATTTTCCATTATATAATAAGTTTAGAGCAGTAGAGTCTATTTTGGCCCTCGTGGGCTTAATGGTTCCTGTTTTAGCTTTTCTTGCCATTAAAGAAGCTCAGGAAGGTACTTATGATCAAAAAACACTTGTCAAAAAACTAAGCATAGCAGGTGGAATAACCGGTGGTTTTACACTAATTGTAGCCATCATGCCTACAGCCCTGTTTAGCTTCACAACTGCTAATCATCAGTTAATGGTGCAGGCGCTTACACAGATGCTTCAAAATAATGCAGGTGTAGCACAATCTATCGCGAATGCACTTATTGCCGATAGAGCTGATATTGCCCGCGCTGATGCCATTCGTTCGTTCCTGTTTATTGCTGTTGGATACGCTTTGGTATGGGCACTTATCACTAAAAAGATCAACATACAACTTGCCTTTATCTTGTTGGGATGCGCGGTTATGATCGACATGTGGCAGGTAGATCGCCGTTACTTGAACAACAGCAATTTTGCGAGTAAAACGGATTTAAACAACCATTTCCAGCCGCGTGAAGTAGATACTTTCATCTCATCAGATAAAGATCCTGATTTTAGGGTAATGGATTTAACCATTAACACCTTCTCAGATGCGAGTACTTCCGCTTTCCACAAAACCATTGGTGGGTATCATGCCGCAAAACTGAAAAGATATCAGGAACTGATAGACAACCAGCTTACCAAAAGCGTAAATCAGGACGTATTGGATATGTTGAATACCAAATATATCATCACTCAGGACCCTAAAAATGGATCTTACCAGATGAAAAATAACGCAACAGCAGCAGGAAACGTATGGATTGTTCAGAATGTTCAGTTTGTAAAAGATGCTGATGAGGAAATGAAAGCAATCAGCAGCTTTGACCCTAAAAAAGAAGCTATTGTTGATGTCAGATATAAAGATCAGATCAGCTCTAAGAATGTTGGTGCAGATCCAACGGCTTCCATTAAGCTGGACAGCTATAGCCCTGATCATATGGTTTACTCTTATACTGCTCCTCGTGATATCATTGCGGTGTTCTCTGAGATTTATTACGATAAAGGATGGAATATGTATGTAGATGGGGTACAGAAACCATACTTCAGAGCAGATTATGTACTCCGTGCTGCACAGCTTGAGGCTGGTAATCATAAAGTTGAATTTAAATTTGAGCCAACTTCATATTATCTAGGAGAAAAAATCTCTCTGGCTGGTTCTATACTTTTAGTAGCTGGTCTTGGATTTGCATTCTATGACGATAAGAAAAAGAAAAAAACAGCTAAGTAATAGTTGTTTATAGATTTTATACAGGCCGTTACTTTAAAAAGTGACGGCTTTTTTTATTGCCCCTCCGGTTAATCATAATGTTTTCTTAACGCCTTGTTAATCTACATGTTGCAAATTTGTATAATAAACTAATATCCTATGTTGGAATTGTTTTTAATAGTATGTGTCATTGCAATAATAGCTTTCTTTTTCAGCCCATACGAATTAACAATGGAGGAAGATGATATCTAAAAGAGAAGTTGATATAGCTGTAATTTCAGATGTTCATCTTGGAACATACGGCTGTCACGCTAAAGAATTGTTAAAATACCTTAAAAGCATTAAGCCTAAAATGCTGGTACTGAACGGCGACATTATTGATGTATGGCAGTTTAGTAAAAGATACTGGCCCGAAACCCACATGAAGGTCGTTCGAAAATTAATGAAATTTGTAGTCGAGGGTGTTCCTGTGTATTACTTAACAGGAAATCATGATGAATTGTTAAGGAAATTTGCCGACATGCATTTAGGTGCATTCCACCTTCAAAATAAACTGATCATGGAACTCGATGGAAAAAAGGCATGGTTCTTTCATGGGGATGTTTTTGATGTAACCATGCAGCATTCTAAATGGCTGGCCAAACTTGGTGCAGTAGGTTATGATACACTGATTTTGATAAACAGTTTTGTAAACTGGTGCCTTACTTCTATAGGAAGCGAGAAGATGAGTTTCTCTAAAAAAATAAAAGCCAAGTTTAAAGATGCGGTAAAATTCATCAATAAGTTTGAGTATACCGCTGCAGAACTTGCAGTCGAAAAAGGTTACCAGTATGTGATCTGTGGGCACATTCACCAACCCGAAATGCGTACCATTACCACAGAAGATGGTGAAGTAACTTATCTGAATAGTGGCGACTGGGTTGAAAATTTAACAGCACTCGAGTACTACGATAAAGGCTGGAAGATTTTTAAGTACGATCAAAAGGACTTTGAGAAGGATGAAGCAGAGGAAGGTGTTTTGTCAGACAGTGAAGATCTTCACAGTAAATTGGATATTAATACTTTATTGCAAAAGATTAAATTAGAAATTGCCTAGCGCGTTAAACCTGCATGAGCTTACATTTGTTCTTTTACTTTGAATTCAGCTCATGCAAGCTTTATAACCTATAAAAAAGCAATATATTCTGATTAAAATTACAGATATTCGGTGCGGATGAAGATACTTTACGCCATTCAGGGAACCGGTAATGGACACATTAGCCGGGCAAGAGAAATTGTGCCATTGCTACAGCAATATGGAGATGTTGATCTTTTAATCAGCGGAACCCAGGCCGATGTTAAATTAACACAGCAGGTGAAATATCAGCTTCATGGCTTTAGCTTTATTTTCGGTAAAAAAGGTGGTGTAAATCATTATGAAACGTGGAAGGAAATGAATCTTCCGCGTTTTATTAAAGACATGCGCAGCGTACCGCTTAAGGAGTATAATCTGATCCTTAATGATTTTGAACCGGTTACCGCCTGGGCTTGTAAACGCCAGCGGATAGAAAGCGTTGGGCTCAGTCACCAGGCTTCCTTTCAATCTAAAAAAGTTCCTAAACCTAAAAGTATAGATTGGGCGCAGCTGGTTATGAAATACTATGCTCCTGCATCTCATTATGTTGGCTTCCATTTCGATAGATATGATGATTTCATTTACACACCGGTAATTCGTGCTGAAATCAGGAATATGATTGTTTCAAACCTGGGCCATTATACCGTTTACCTGCCTGCAATAGACGATAAATTTCTCGTTCCTATCTTAAAACAAATCCCGCATATTAAATGGGAGGTCTTTTCTAAACATACTAAAGTGGCCTATACTGATGAAAATGTGGCTGTTCAGCCGGTGAATAATGAGTTGTTCAATAAGAGCTTAGCTTCCTGCGAAGGTTTGTTTACAGGTGGCGGATTTGAGGGGCCTGCCGAAGCATTGCATATGGGTAAAAAATTGCTTGTTGCGCCCATGAAATTTCAGTACGAACAGCAATGTAATGCTTTCGCATTAAAGCAATTCGGACTACCCGTAATATGGGGAAGCAATAGAAACTGGTTGCCAATTGTTAAAAACTGGGTAAGCAATCCTCAGGAGCATCAATTTCATTTTCCAGATGAAACCGCTGCGGTAATTGATAAAGTTGTGAGGCAGTTTGCCAGATAATTTGCTTTACTTTGCCTTAATATACAGGCATGATCAATCAATTTAGAAATTTAAACCCCATAAACCTGCTCATATTATTCGCATATACATTTTTTATGCGCATGGCAATATTTGCTGACCTCCCTCCATCGCTTCAGTTTGAATTTTTAGAACCGTATACTAAATTCTTTATTCAGATGCCTCTTCAAAATACTTTTTCGCCTGCAGGCAATGTTTTTTTTGCAGGGATAATCATTTTTGTACAGGCAATCCTGTTTAACAGGGTGGTCAACAATCATGGCTTGTTAAGTAAGCCGGGGTATTTACCTGCACTGTTATATGTTACCGCTTCGAGCTTGTTTATGCCTTTTCTTATTCTGAGTCCTACTTTGATTTGTAATTTCCTCATGATATGGATAATGGACAAATTTTTGAAGATGGGGAAATCTCTAAACGCAATCATGACGATGTTTGATGTAGGGATGATCATCGCTATCGGAACGCTTATTTATTTTCCTTTTATTGTCATGCTGGCCATGCTGTGGTTTACATTATTGCTATACAGGTCGTTTAGCTGGCGAGAGTGGATTTCTGGTCTGGTGGGGTTCTTAACCATATTTTTCTTTGTAGGCGTTTACTATTATTGGAATGATAATTTGTCCATGTTCTACAAGATCTGGCTGCCGTTAACCAATAAATTCCCATCTGTATTTACAATCAATTATAACGACTACCTGGTGCTGGTTCCGGTGGTAGTGATGATTGTTCTGGCCACACTGCAGCTGCGCGAGAACTTTTTTAGAAGCTTCATCAGTACACGAAAGGCATTTCAAATGCTGTTCTTTATGTTCATCATCAGCATTGTCAGTTTTTATACCAAACCCGATTTCAGGTTATATCATTTCTTGTTGTGTGTACCCCCGGGAGCGGTTTTATTGGCGTACTATTTCTCAAATGCCAAAAAAAGATGGTTTTATGAAAGTATGTTTCTAATCCTGGTTTTTGCTATTCAGTACTTTTTGTTTGTTTAACTTTTTTTAACAATTTGAAATGTTGAAACTTGCTAAAGATTAATAGCTTTGTGCAATGAAGTTTGGAGTAGCTGTCCTGAATGCATAATCTTGTCATAGATATTGGTAACACGAATAGTAAACTGGCTGTTTTTAATAACCGGAAGCTGGTTGAATATCAAACGCTGAAACAAGTAACGGCTGAGGCGCTGATAAGTTTAATTAAGCAGTATAAGATTAGCAATTCAACAATTTCAAGTGTAGCCATTGAATTTGAAGATGTCATTGGCATTTTAAAAGAGAACACAAATTATATTGAGTTTTCTACAAGGATAAACACTGGAATCAAGAATCACTATAAAACACTTTCTACGCTGGGTTTGGACAGGTGGGCAAAGATTATTGCAGCCCATTATTATTATCCCAAAAGAAATTGTTTTATAATTGATGCAGGAACTTGCATCACATATGATTTGCTGGATAGCGATGATGCCTATTTTGGAGGTAGTATAAGTTTAGGCTTACACATGCGTTTTGAAGCATTACATCATTTTACCCGCAGATTGCCCCTCGTAAAGTGGGATAGAACTGAAACAGAGATACCCGCGGGTGAAGACACGCCAACTGCCATTAAAAGCGGAGTTTTACAAGGCGTAATTAATGAAGTTGAGGGATTTATTTCCCATAAAAATAAAGAAAATAAGGATCTGACGGTACTAATAACAGGAGGAGATGCAGCTTTTTTGCTGAAACAATTAAAAAACAGCATCTTTGCGCCTCGAATTATACACGATCCATACCTAGTATTAAAAGGATTAAATGAAGTCATTGCTTTTGAATATGTACAAAAAGATTAATTATATAGCGGCAGTATTGTTATTGCTTACCAGTATTTCTGTTAATGCACAGGTTACAACACAGTCGCCATACTCCAGATTTGGACTTGGAAACGTTAAAGGAGCATTACTTCCTCAGTTTAAGGCAATGGGTGGCATTTCCACAGGTGTTTATAAACCCAGCGGATTTAGTAACATCAATATGCAGAATCCGGCTTCTTATTCCGGAATCACAATGACCACACTTGATATGGGCTTAAGCGGAGCTTTTACTACCCTAAAAGATGGTTCAAAATCCGAAAGCAGTTTTAACGGTACACTTAGTCACGTTGCACTTGCTTTCCCTGTAGTATCAGGAAAGTCAGCATTAAGCTTTGGCTTGTTGCCATTTACAGAGCTCGGTTATGAATATACGGTTAGCGATAAGCTGGATACAAACAGCGTAAATTACCTTTATTCAGGAGAAGGAAATTTAACAAAAGCATATTTTGGTTACGGACAGCAATTTGGAGACCATTTCAGAATTGGTGGTAACATCGAATACATATTCGGAAACCTGCAGGAAAACGCCTCTTTAGAGCCGGTTAATCAGGTGGCCTTTAATAGCCGTAACATTAAAAAGAATAGTGTTGGCGGAATTGGTTTTTCTTACGGCGCACAATATGAAATCCCACTGGGAACAAGAAAACGCATTACTTTAGGTTATTCTGGATCTTCTTCTTCGTCAATAAATTACAAAAAGACTTTCTTGACCACCTTATACCAAAAGGATAATGAAGGTGCCGAGCTATCGCCCTTTGATACGGTTAAGATAGTTGAAAACAGCTCAGCGAAAATGAAACTTCCTTTGATGCACAATTTCGGGATCTCTATTCAAAGAGATAACAAATGGATGATCGGTGCCGATTATAGAATGGGCCAGTGGTCTAAATTGAGCATGGATGGTGTTAATCAGGGATTACAGGATAGCTGGGGTTTCTCGGCAGGTGGACAAATCACGCCGGATGCAACAGCAGTTTCGGGATATTTTAAGCATGTAGATTATCGTGTTGGATTCCAGTATGATAAAACCTATATCCAGCTAAATAATCAGGACGTAAAACAAATGGCCGTTACCTTTGGTGTAGGGCTTCCTTTAGCACTTAGCAGAAGCTCTTTTTACAAGCTAAACTTTACTACTGAAGTAGGAAAAAGAGGATCACTAACGAACGGGCTTATCCAGGAGAACTATATTAATTTTCATCTAGGATTTACACTTAACGATACCTGGTTCAGAAGATATAAATTCGACTAATGAAAACCCGGGGTATAATATATGGAAGTGTTATACTTTGTCTGCTGCAAATTTGTTTAAGCTCCTGTGGGGAGGACGACTTGAAGAAAGCCGCAAAGCTATCTGAAAAGATTGCGTTAAACAGGGACCGTACTACCGGTGTAGACATTATTTATAGCGACTCTGCTAAAGTTAAAGCGCAAGGGTTTGCACCTATTCTTGATAAAGTTACTCCCGCCAATGGCGCTGTTTATCAGGAAATGCCAAAGGGTGTAAAGATCAACTTCATCGACGAAATCACCACAAAGATCAAAGGCTCTATAACTTCAGACTATGCGATTATGAAGGATACCGAGAAGCTGACCATCTTCAGGAGAAACGTTGTTGTTGTTAATGAAAACATGACCTTTAATACCGAAGAATTGGTTTGGGACCAAAACAAGAAACTGTTTTTATCTCCAAAGGGAGTAGTTACAAAACCAGACGGTACAGTGCTTAATGCGGTGGACTTTACTGCTACCGAAGATTTCAATTTTATCAACTGGAAAAACGGATCGGGTGAGACCTATGTGCCGGATAATTTCGGAGAATAAGCACAATTATTTAAGGGCCTTATTTCCCTAATTTTTAAATACTTATTCAAATACAATTTAATATTTTCTTTTTTTAGCAAAAGTTGTATCTTGCGCCCTCTTAAAAAAAATTATAAATAAGAATATTATGGGTTTAATGACATTTTTGCGGAATCGCGCAGGCTATATTCTGATAGGAGCCATCGGTTTTGCAATTGTTGCATTTTTGGTTGGTGATGCAATTAACGTAGGTAAGCCTTTCTGGGCTGCTTCTCAAAAAGTTGTGGGGTCTGTTGATGGTGAGGATATAAACATAGATGAGTTTGGGGCTAAGGTTGATCAAAGCCTTGCTCAGTTCAAACAACAATATGGTGGTTCAGGCAATGCCCAAATGCAGGCTATGGCGGTTGATAATGTGTGGCAAGGTGAAGTAGCAAGAGTTCTTTTAGGAAAAGAGTATAACCGTTTAGGTATAAACGTTTCTGGTGATGAATTGGCTGACCTGATTAAAGGAGACAATCCAAGCCCGATAATTGTACAATATTTTGGAAACCCTCAAACTGGTCAGGTTGATAGAGCTCAGGTGATCAGAACCTTTAAAGAAGGTTACAAAGATCCTAATATGGCAAAACAGCTTCAGGCAGTTGAAGCTGAAATAGAAAGACAGGCATTACAACAAAAATATGTTAAGATGATCAGCAACGCTGTTTATGTAACTTCATTAGAAGCTAATGATGAATATATAAACCGTAATAAACTGGCTAACTTTAAATATGTTGGTCTTGAATATGCATCTATTCCTGACGCAAGCGTAAAGATTGCAGAATCTGATTACTCAGATTACTATAACGATAACAAACAACGTTTTGAAAACCCTACAGAAACACGTGCATTTGAGTATGTGTCTTTCAGTGTTAGCCCAACTAAAGAAGATTCTGCAGCGGTGAAATCTCAGGTTGAGAAGCTTGCAGCCGACTTTAAAACAGCAGCCAACGATTCTCTTTTTGCTGCGGTTAACTCAGACGTTAAAGTTCCATACACTTATATTAATAAAGGTAAGTTGGACCCAGCTGTAGATTCAGTAGTATTTAATCTGCCTGCAGGAAGTTTCTTCGGGCCTAAATTCTCAGGTAACTCTTACAAACTGGTTAAAGTTATAGATACCCGTTTCTCTCCTGATTCAGTGAAAGCAAGTCATATTTTACTTGATGCCAGCAAACTTGGTGGTGTAGATAAAGCTGTAAAAATGGCCGATTCGTTAAAAGGACTGATTCAAAAAGGCGCAAGCTTTGCTACTTTAGCCGCTCAGTACAGCGTAGACGGATCTAAAGATAAAGGCGGAGATCTTGGTACTTTTGCACGTGGCCAAATGGTGCCTGAATTCGAGAATGCTGCATTTAACGGTAGCGTTGGCGACCTTAAAGTGGTAACCTCACAGTTTGGTGTGCACTTAATTAAAATCGAGAAACAAATTGGTTCTTCAAAAGTGGCTAAACTGGCTTACATCGAGAAGAGCTTATTGGCAAGTAATAAAACTAAAGATGCGGCCTATAAAAAAGCAAGTAACTTCTTAAGTGAAGTTAAAGGTGGCAGTTTCTCTGAGCTTGCTCAGAAAAAAGGTTATACTGTAGGTGTAGCTGATAAAATTACACCAACACAAGGTTTCGCTCCGGGCTTAGATAATCCACGTCAGTTAATTCGTGATGCGTATGATGCTAAAAAAGGAGATGTGTTAGACCAGGTATATCAAATGGATAATTCATTTGTGGTAGCACGTGTTACGGATATCAGACCAAAAGGAACATTGCCATTAGATGCAGTGAAGAAAGATATTGAGCCAATGGTTCGTAATCTAGTTAAAGCTAAAATGCTTAAAGAAAAAGTTGACAAAGCATTACAAGGTGCGGCCAACATTGATCAGGTAGCTCAAAAACTGGCTAAACCAGCAACACCGGTTCAAAACATCGTATTCTCTAATCCTATTATCCCAGGCGGTGGCCAGGAAAATAAAGTGGTTGGAGCGGTATTTGGATCTCAGCCAGGTAAGCTTTCTAAAGCAATTGATGGCGAGCGTGGTGTTTATGCATTCTCAGTGGATGGATTTACGAATCCTGCACCGTTAGCGAATACTTATAAACAAAAAGAAATAATGATGCAGGCTACTGCTCAGCGCTCTTTAGGTGCGGCATTCCAGGCATTACAAGATAAAAGCGACATAAAAGACAATAGGGTGAAATTCTATTAATCTTATTTTACGTAATTTTGTAACCGGAAGTAGTTTCTACTTCCGGTTTTTTTATTTTAGAGCGATGGAGATTCAAGAAAATTTTGTCAATAAAGTAGCGGCCAGCGGTTTAATTACGTTTAACCTTGAAGATTACCTTAATCAGGGCGAGAGAGTCGTTTATGATATTAAGGATAATCTTTTTCACGGACTAATGTTAAGAGAGAAAGATTTCAGAGAGTTTATAAAAGCGCACGACTGGGCCGCTTATACTGGTAAAAATGTAGCCATCACCTGCAGTGCTGATGCTATTGTACCTACCTGGGCTTACATGCTGTTGGCTAACAAAATGAAACCATATGCAAATGAGGTTGTATTTGGTAGCCTTGAAACATTAGAAGCCGTGTTGTTTACTAAAGCCCTGGCAAAGATTGATCTTAATGCCTTTGCCGGTGAACGTGTGGTCGTAAAAGGTTGTGCAGATATTGATCTGCCTGTTGCAGCTTATGTAGAGATTACTAACCTGCTAACGCCAGTTGTAAAAAGCATTATGTATGGAGAGCCATGTTCTACTGTGCCCATATATAAGCGAAAGGATTAATTTTGGATTGTTTTTTGTTTTAGCTTAGGTATGAGAAAATCACTATTGTTTATTGTTGTTGCATTCCTAAGCTTTAGAGCTGCGGCCCAGGAGCTACCTTTTGTAAAGGAACCGGTGTTTCAACCCGGAGAGGTTTTAACCTATAAATTGAAATATGGATTTATTACCGCGGCAGAAGGCACATTAAAAGTGCTTAACTCTGATCTTAAATTTGAGGGTAATCCTACTTATAAATTAAGTGTGGATGGAGTAACCTCCGGAACATTCGATATCTTTTATAAGATCAGAGATCATTACGATTCCTACATAGATAAGGTTAACTTAAAGCCCTATTTCTTTCAGGAGAATATCAGGGAAGGGAGTTACAGGCGACAGGACAAAGCCAGATTTAATCAGGAGGAGAGGAAAGTAGTGGCTACAAAGGGTACATTTATTGCCCCTAGTAATCAAACATTCGACCTGGTTTCTTCTTACTATTTTGCCAGAAGCCTTGATGTCTCTAAAATGAAATCCGGTGATTTTGTTAAACTAAACTATTTCCTGAGCGATGAGATCAGTCAGCTCCAAATACAATATTTAGGTAAGGAAGTGATAAAGACTAAGCTTGGAAAAATAAGCTGTCTGAAATTTAGCCCTTCCATAAAGCCAGGAAGGATATTCCGTAAAGACAGTAAATTGTACTTATGGATTACTGATGATGGCAACAGGGTGCCTGTAAAGGCTCAGGTAGAGATTCTGGTAGGATCAGTAATAATGGAAATTAAATCGGCCGATGGATTAAGGTATCCCCTGGCTATAGTAAAATAGAAGAAGATGATAGAAGTACAAAATACCCTCGTGCATGAAGACCTGATCAGGGAAAACTTTGTGTGCAACCTCAACAAATGTAAGGGTATTTGTTGTGTAGAGGGTGATGCTGGTGCGCCTTTAGATGTAGCAGAAACAGCAATACTTAAAGAAATTTATCCAAAGATTCAGCATTTGCTTGAACCTAAGGGAATAGCCGCAATTGAAGAGCAGGGAACATCTGTCGTTGATGCAGATGGCGATTTAACTACGCCATGCGTAGATGGGCACAAAGAATGTGCTTATGTTACCTTCGAGAACGGAATTACGAAGTGTGGAATTGAGAAGGCATATGAGCAGGGAATAATCGATTGGCAAAAACCAATCTCTTGCCATCTATATCCGATCAGGGTAACCCAATACCCGGAATTTGAGGTCTTAAATTACGACAGATGGCACATCTGCCACGATGCATGTTCATTTGGAAGAGAGTTAAAAGTGCCGGTTTATCAGTTCTTAAAAGGACCTTTGACCAGGAAATATGGTGCGGAATGGTTTAAAGAGCTGGAAGATAATGTATCTTCGGATAAAGACGTAAATAGTTAACACCTTAATAGATTTTTAAACAAACAAACGCTATAACTTGAAAGGAATAATTTTAGCAGGGGGAAGTGGCACAAGGTTGCATCCTTTAACCCTGGTAATGAGTAAACAAATGATGCCGGTTTATGATAAGCCGATGATCTATTACCCATTGTCTATATTGATGCTGGCCGGAATCAAAGAAATTCTGATCATCTCAACACCTCACGATCTCCCTAATTTCGAAAAACTTCTTGGCGACGGAGCATCTCTTGGCTGTAAGTTCTCTTACGCCGTACAAGAGCAGCCAAATGGTCTTGCACAGGCTTTTGTAATCGGGGCTGACTTTATTGGAAATGATAAAGTTGCTTTAGTGCTTGGAGATAACATCTTCTATGGCGATGGAATGGCTAAATTATTACAATCAAGTGCTGATCCGGATGGTGGTGTTGTATTTGCTTACAGGGTTTCTGATCCTGAACGGTATGGTGTTGTTGAGTTTGACGATCAAAACAAAGCGATTTCAATCGAAGAGAAACCAGCTCAACCTAAATCAGATTATGCAGTTCCAGGCTTGTATTTCTATGATAACTCTGTTGTGGAAATTGCTAAGAACATCAAACCTTCACCAAGAGGGGAATACGAAATTACAGATGTAAACAAAGTTTATCTGGAGCAAGGCAAGCTAAAAGTTGGCGTTTTGAGCAGGGGTACTGCCTGGTTAGATACGGGTACTTTTGCTTCTTTAATGCAGGCCGGACAATTTGTTCAGGTAATCGAAGAACGTCAGGGATTAAAAATCGGATGTGTCGAGGAGGTTGCCTACAGAATGGGCTTTATTGATAAAGAACAGTTAAGGAAAGTAGCCGAGCCTTTGGTGAAAAGTGGATACGGCTCTTACCTGTTGAAGATTTTAAGATAGCATTTTTTGCAAATAATAATTTTACCAACGAGTCATCCTGCAGTGAGCTTACCGCTGCCAATGCCTTCTGTTGGTGGAGGACTTTTTACCCTGCATGTTTTAGCTTATTAATGCATGCGGGGGAAACCTATAAAAATATAAAAGGCCTTTTTACGCTAGTTGCAAAGATGTTATATACGTCATATTAATAGAGCCCGTAGCGGTTGTATTGTCTTTTACACTCAGTGAGTACATTTTTTGTCTCACCCTATGGCTGTACAAGCAGCCTCAAGTTTCTTTAATATTTACATGTAGAAGTAACCTCTTATACTTTTTTTCCAGACCTAAATGTCCAAAGGGATTTTAATAAGCTACCCCGGCATGGTATGTTCGCGATAGAACAGGTAAATGGCACTGCCAACTACTGTCAGGAACTTAGTGAGTACATTTTGTCTCACCCTATGGCTGTACAAGCAGCCTCTTATTTCTATACAAACAGCCTGGTATCCGTGGCATTCGAAAAGATAAACCTTCCTGGATGGCATATCTATCAAGCCAAGCTAACCAATTACCAGGATCTACATTTTGTCATGCCTAGAGCATATGCGTTTCTGAAACGGAATTACAATAGAGCATTGCGCATTGCTTTCAAAATAGGAGATGTCAACTAATTGGCATTTCTACCTAAGCAATTCAGTGAGTGTTAAAATAACCTCACCCTATGGCTGCACAAGCAGCCTCCATATTAAATGTCTTCCTTTCAAAGAACTAACCTTATCACCATTAGGACAGGCCTGAGCCTGATACTTCTATTCAACTACTAGCTGAATGCCTGCTCTGTCAGCTTTATAGGCAATTTTTTCTTTCAGGCTGTAATAACTCCAGTTCTGCAATAAAAAAGGGTCTTCTTTCGCTATTTCCTCCTTTAGTTCCTGATTGACCAGGATAAGGGTTGCCGCCTCATGCTTTACACAGAGGTCTATCAGCATGCGGCTATACACATGGAGTTTATAGTCAATATATTTTCTTTCCTGATGCTGGTAGTCTTCCAGGCTTTTCCTTTTTCGCTTCCGTCCATGGCCACCCCTGTTAAAAGTAACCGCCTTCTTTACCCGGTAGATCGCCGCCTGTATGGCCAATCTCCGGTGTAGGAACTCTTCCTTGTTACCAATGGTGTGTTCATGACTTCCGATTTTAACAGTAACGGGGTGTTCAATAGATAAAGACGCTTCTGCAATAACTGAGGTATCCAAATGATGTTGCTCCTTTTCGATCTGAATGGCTGCCAACAGATAGATTTTGCCTTGATCCAGCTGGATCTGACTTGACCGGAGTTTTAGTGTGCCGTTCAGTACTCTGTTCAATAAAACTTTTTTATCTGATCTGTCTTTACCCAAATAAGTTCTGAATGGAATCTGAAATAATCTAAAGCAAAAATTTCTTCCATCGGGCGTATGGCTCAGCTTTGAAATCACTTCCGCCCCGAAAGGCAAGGGAATATTCTTTTTATAATTCCTCAGCGACTTTTCACCTTTCCAATAGGCCACCTTTTCCTTGTTAAAAGAGGATATCAGGGTGTTGTTTAGGTAGCTGAGAATATTTGTAGGAATCTGTCCTTTAAAATGATTGGAGAGCAGCCGGTAGGTGGTGTTTTGCTGGGAGGATTTTAAAATTCCGTTTTCTTCTTTCTTTTCATCAGCGATTTTAAGCTTGATTTCTTCTGTTAAATAAAAAAAATCTTTGACCTGCTCCTGGACAAAATGGTGGCTCATGATCATGTTGGCTGCACGGAAACAAATCCGCTGCCAGCTGTACAATTGATCCTTTGCGGCTTTGATGACTTGTTTGTCCTCGGAATCAATCAGCAGCTGGATCTTACGGGTCAGGATCATGGTCTCTTTTTCCATAGCTTATTTTTTAATTCTTTTGATTTTGGTACAGGCCTGAGCGAAGGTTCGTTGAATGTGCTGCTGAGTTAAATTCATTTGCCTGGCAATCTCTTCAAAGCTGTACTGGAGTTCATAGCGCATGTGCAGAATTCTGGATTGCTCTTCACAGAGGTCACCTTCGAATTTAAATTTTGAGGTCTTTCCTGTAGCCTCCAGTTTTTGTGAGCTGGTCAGAATGGACTTTAAGGTTTCCAGTGTTTTCTCGACAGTTGTGGCTACCTGATAATCAGAGATGCCACCAATATGCCAGGCAATACGCTCATAGTTGAAAGCGTATTTCAGGCAGAGCTTGATAAACAGTTGCTGATTCTCAGTGAGGTTGGGAATGACTGCCTCAACTTGCTGCCATTGCAGTTTTAAGCGGTCATCAAGTTGTTCCTGATAGAAAATGTCATCGGGATCCAATTCCTCTTCAGGATCATAGCCTCCCATAAATTCCTGGTAGTTTTCGATCTCATCAAGCCGGAGCATATTCCGCTGGAAATTGTGACTTGAAGTTTTGTAATAGGATTTGCAGGCTTCGATGGTGGTGTTACTCAAGAAGGTTTCAATGTGGTTGGGGTCTGTGATGCTGTTTCGAATTAGCCAGAGGCGTAGAAATGCTTCGCTGACGATGCTGGCCGCATTGGTGTCATCTTTAATGTATCTTTTTCTTTTATGGTATAAAGAAGGGTAAAAGCGATTGTAAAAATACTCCAGCCCTTTTTCATCGCCTTGGCGGAATTTGAGAAAATTACGGTGTTCGTCTTTGATCTTACAACTGGTAAAGTTCATATTAATAATAGTTAGTTAACAATTAATATGAGTCATAAAGGGAGATAACGCAAAATGACGTGAAGCTCAATTTATCGATCTGGAGGTACTGGTATACCCTTGACCACGATAAAAAGAGCCCACGCCATTTAGCGTGAGCATCTTCACCGTCGTCTTGGGTCTATTAAATTACCAGTTTTCCAGATCAAGACTCTAGTGTAATGCTTCCAGTTTTTTAAGAAGAATTACAAAAATAGCATTACATATTTTAATTCATGTGACTAAGATAGTCAAAAATTTTCAAAATGCGGTCGTTTAAGTCCGCAATATTTTTATTTTATATAGGGATTTTACTTGCTTGATAAAAATCACATGCCCAAAAAAAACTATTCTGACTTACAAGTAAGTTTCGGCGCGCATTTACAGAAAATTCGTTTGAGTAAGGGACTTAGTTTGCGGGCTTTAGCTACTCGTTGTGATCTTGATGATAGCAAAATATCCAAAATAGAGAATGGGAAACTAAATGTTCAACTCTCTACCATCGTTGAGCTGGCAAAAGGCTTAGATATAAACCCAAAAGATCTTCTGGATTTTGGTTAATAATAAAATGCGGTATTGTTGACGACTGCAACTGGTGTAGCTGTATAGTTTATTGCTGTTTTCTCAGATTCGTCTTTTCAAGCTTTAAATTTTAATCCTGAATTTATTTTCCTAATTATTAGGATATCATAAAATTACACTGTACATTAGTGTATTATTTAACTAATACAGTAGTAATGATAACAATTAACAATCTTAATTTTGGTTACAGTAAGCATAATTTGCTTTTTAAAGACATGAGTATGCAGCTCAGTGCTGGTCATATCTACGGCTTACTAGGAAAAAACGGTGCAGGGAAATCCAGTCTATTAAAAAATATAGCAGGTTTGGTATATGCACAAAGTGGATCTTTAAAAGTGATGGGATTTGATCCCGCGAAAAGAGAACCTGAACTATTAGCTGACATTTGTTTTATTCCTGAGGAGTTTTACCTCCCATCAATCAAAATTGATGCTTATATAAAGGCAAATGCTCCCTTTTATAAGAAATTTGACTATGCTTATTTGAATGTGTTATTAGAGGAATTTAACATTCCAATTAGCAACAAGCTGGTAAATATGTCCTACGGACAAAAGAAGAAGTTTATTATTGCCTTTGGCTTGGCCACCCAGGCTAAACTGGTGATCATGGATGAACCAACCAATGGCTTAGACATCCCTTCAAAAGCACAATTCCGTAAGGTGATGGCCTCTGCTTTAACTGACGATCGCTGCATTGTGATATCAACCCATCAAGTACGTGATCTTGATAATTTAATTGATACAGTGATCATGTTGGATGAAAGCACAATCTCATTAAAAGCATCAATTGAAGAAATCACTCAAAAATTGACCTTTAAAAAAATGAAGGAGTTAGATGAAACGGTGATCTACGCTGAGCCAGCATTATCGGGATATAACGTAGTAGTTCCAAACTTTCATCAGGAAGATAGCAAGATGGATATTGAGCTGCTATTCAATGCAGTGATTGCAGAAAAGAAAAAACTAAAACCCATTTTTAATTAACGCACTATGAACAACTCATTTAATTTTAATCGTTTTTGGTTATTGGTAAAAAGACAATGGCTCGAGTTTGGCAAAATATACCTGATCAGCCTATTGGTGGTTGTGGGCGTGCTTATCCTTTTTTACGCCTGGAATTTGCCAGAACCTGAAGCGGAGAAAGGGTACAGATATAATTCAGAGGGGTTTTTATACTTGTCTTTTAGAATTCCATTGTTCCTGACGTTGGGATTCATTTTTATTAGTGTTATAGCTAGTGGTTATTTTTCCTTATTAGGGCAAAAACCGAAAGCCATTATCGAATTGATGACTCCTGCCTCTACATTAGAAAAATGGCTTTGCAGCATCTTTTATACTGGCATCTTCAGTGTGTTTAGCTTTTTACTTGTCTTTTATATAACAGATTTGGCGTTTGTAAAATATATTGATAAGACGATTGGTACAATTACTTTTAGTTGGACTTCCGGAGTTCATCCAACACCCAAAACGGGTATTGTGAGTGCAAGGACTTTTTTTAACGATTTTTTTGAGCATGATGAGATAAAATCCATGGTTGTTGTGCCGTTCATGATCACCAGTATTTTTCTGTTGGGTTCGGTTTATTTTAATCGGTTTCATTACATCAAAACTGCTGTTGTGGTAATGCTCTTTTTAACGGCGCTTATTTATACCTTGATCCAAACAGCAAACTGGATGACAAGAGACAAGATGCAGGATTCGGCAAATTTCGGGTTTAGTTCAGCCCATAATGAATTTTTCATATACGCCATGGTAGGTATAACAGCCGTAACGGTCTTTCTCTGGTGCGTTACCTTTTTCAGGGTAAAAGAAAAAGAAGTTTAATTTTTAACAACACAAACATGGAATTTAGAGAGAATAAGGCAATATACCTTCAAATAGGGGATTACGTTTGTGAACATATTTTGCTTGGAAAATGGAAAAGCGAAGATAAAGTGCCCTCTGTGAGAGAACTGGCAGTATCGCTTGAAGTCAATCCAAATACGGTAATGAGAACTTATGAGCTCTTACAGAATAAGAATATTCTAAGCAATAAGCGGGGAATTGGTTTTTTTATTGCTGAAGATGCCATTAAGCAGATAAAAATTTACAGTAAAATCCAGTTTATGGACGAAGAGCTTCCTGTATTTTTCAGAAATCTTTACCTTCTTGATATTGGCTTCGATGAACTGGAAGCACGCTACCAGAAATTTGTAAAAGAAACATTTACTAATCCTTAAAAACCAAAATTTATTCAAATGAAAACAAGTAATAAGTTACTCATTATATTTGCATTGTTAATGTTTATCATACCATTAACAATAATGGCGTATACCATAAATAAAGACTATAAGTTCCCGGAACAAATTAAAGCGCAAGAAACGGCCAATGCAAACTTTAACACCCCTTCGGATGGATTTGTTACTCTCAAGAGCAAAGCCTTTAAATCAATAAGCGTGAGAGGGCGGGCAAATAAATCATGGTACTTGAATTTGGTGAATGATGCAGCCCATGGTGCAAAGGTCTCTGAAGTATATAAAGATTTTGTTTCAATGAGTGTCGATGAAAATGAGCAACTTCACATTATCATAAAGGGGGACCATCAAGAAATAAAATATCCAATTGCTATCTACGTTTATGCGCCAAAAATCGAGGAATTAAATCTATCGGACTTGGATGCTATTACGGTGAATTTTAAAAACAGTGAAGTGCCGCTACGATTAAATGCCAAGAATGTGTTTTTACTGAATTTAGAGAAAGATTTTAATGTCAGTCACTTGGACCTTTTCGAAGAAAAAGTTAATGATTTAGTACTGATTGGAGAAGGAGTAAAAACCCTGAACCTGGATTTAAAATCTTCACGCTTTAAATCTGAAATGAAATCTTTCGATTCCCTAAATGTAAAGGCATCAGGTGGATCAGAATTAAACATCTTCGGTGATGAACAAGGTAAGACCCAGTTTGGTATAAAACAATTGACATTAAACACTTCTGGTAAAGTAGATGTGAATTTAACAGACATGAAATTGAACAACGTTTCTGGAAACCTATCTGATGAGACCATGATTAAAATACCAATGGCCTATTTGAAAAAAATGATAAAATAGCAGCAGTCTTAAACGCGCACTTTAGCCATAATCTAAAGCCAGCCGCAAAATGCGGCTGGCTTTATTATTATTACTTCATTTTGGCTTATAACTGGGGTGTTATGCCAAAATCGCTTAATATTTAGACAATTTCGGAAAACTTTGTAGATTGTAATTCGCTTTCTTTGAGAAACCAAATGAAGCTAATGAGAAAGCTGATGAAATCTTTGTTCACATTCCTGTTTGCCTTATTGCTGATTGCTGGTCATGCCTTCGGCAAGGATATTTATGTATCCCCAAAAGGCAGCGATAAGAATTCAGGATCCATAGACAAGCCCTTTGCCAGTATTAAAAAGGCTCAGCTAACGGCAAGAAATACATCGGGAAAAGTTATCATCTACCTTAGAAGCGGAACATACTATCTATCGGAAACCATTGTATTCAGCCCCGAGGATTCAAGAAAAGCAAATGCCGGTCTAACCATAAAGCCATATGCTAATGAAAAAGTAACCATTAGTGGCGGCACTCCTTTAACCTTAAAATGGGAGTCTTACAAGGGAAACATAATGAAAGCCAAAGTCAGTGAAGACCATGTTTTCGACCAGCTTTTCATTAACCGCCATCAGCAGCGCATGGCAAGATACCCGAACTATAATCCAGCTGTAAGGTTTTATGGCGGATCTTCGGCCGATGCCTTAAGTCCTCAGCGCATTGCAAGCTGGAAAAATCCAGCAGGGGGATTCATTCATGCTTTGCATAAAGCTGAGTGGGGCGGGTACCAATATCAAATCACAGGAAAAGATGTAGATGGTAAATTGAAAATGGAGGGCGGTTATCAGAATAACAGACAAATGGGTATGCACGATAAATATCGGTTTGTAGAAAATATATTTGAGGAACTGGATACCGTAGGAGAATGGTACTACAATAAAGATGAAAAGCTGCTTTATTATTATCCCGAATCGAGCGCGAACCTTACCACGGCCAAAGTAGAAATCCCACGCCTAAAACATCTTTTTGAATTCAAAGGATCAGAAGAAATTCCAGTTACCAATATAAGCATCGAAGGTCTTGAGCTTACACATACGCTTAGAACGTTTATGGAAACCAAAGAGCCGTTATTGCGCAGCGACTGGACAATATACAGAGGAGGAGCAGTTTTAATGGAAGGTGCGGAGTCTTGCCAGATCAGATCTTGCTTCTTTGACCATGTTGGCGGCAACGCGGTATTTTTAAGCAACTATAATAGAGATAATAAAATCTCTGGTTGTCACATAGCCTACGCAGGCGCAAGTGGGATTTGTTTTGTAGGCGATCCAAAAGCAGTCCGGTCCCCAAGTTTTGAATATGCCCAGTTTGTTCCGGTAAATGAAATTGATACCGTTCGCGGGCCAAAAACAAATAACTATCCCGCAAATTGCACTGTCGAAAATACATTGATGTACGGATTGGGGCAAGTTGAAAAACAGGTCGCCGGCGTACAAATCTCCATGTCTATGAGTATTACCGCAACTCACAATACCATTTACGATGTTCCAAGAGCAGGCATAAACATCAGCGAAGGAACATGGGGCGGTCACGAAATTTCTTTTAACGACGTCTTCAATACTGTTTTGGAATCTGGCGATCACGGTGCGTTTAATTCATGGGGCAGAGATAGATATTGGAATGCTAACGTTCCGGTAATGAATAAGATCGCTAAAGACAATCCTGCATTAATTACTGCCGATGTTATTAAAACCATTACACTGCATGATAACAGGTTTCATTGTGAACATGGATGGGATATTGATCTGGACGATGGATCAAGCAATTACCACATCTACAATAATGTTTGCTTAAACGGGGGTTTAAAACTTCGCGAAGGCTTTTATAGAACAGTAGAGAATAACATTGTTTTAAACAATTCCTTCCACCCGCATGTATGGTTTGAAAATAGCGGTGATGTATTTAAGCATAACATCATCACCAGGAACTATTACCCAATCGGAATTAATTTTTGGGGCAAGGAAATCGACTATAATTTCTTTGCAGATAAAGCCTCATTAGAGAAATCGCAAAAGGCTGGTACCGATCAGCATTCTACCTTTGGTAACCCCGAATTTTTAAACCCGGCTATTGGCGATTACAGCGTTAAAAGCACTTCTAAAGCACTTACTGTAGGCTTTAAAAGCTTTCCTACAGATCAATTCGGGGTAACCTCTCCTGCTTTACGTAAGCTAGCGAAAAAAGCCCCGATTCCGGTACTTAAAGGAATCGAAGGGGTAACTACGAGTGAATCAACCGAATGGTTCGGCTTACAGATTAAAAATCTCGAAACATTAGGAGAACGTTCTGCAACAGGAATGCCCGAAGAAATAGGAGTTCTGGTGCTTAGCGTTCACGCCAACAGCCCCTTTGCCGGAGTGTTAAAAGCCAATGATGTCATACTTTCCTTTAAGCAAAAGACCACAAATAAAGTAGCAGATCTGGTTGCCCTGCAGCAGCAAAATAAGTCAGATAAAACTGTCGAAATATCTATTTTTAGAAGTCAGAATACTCAAAAGATCACCCTGGATAAACCACTTAAATAAACATGAAACACAAAACAATCATTTTATTTGCATTATTACTTTTCTGCAAAACCCTTGTTTTTGGACAGCACGATCCTAAAGCATTAAGGGAATGGCAGGATCAAAAATATTCCATGTTCATTCACTACGGAATCTACTCTGTATTGGGTGGCGTATGGGAAGGTAAGCCGGTAACCAAAGGATTAAGTGAACAGATTCAGGCTCACGCGGGTATTTATAGTGATACTTACGCAGATGTTGCTAAAAGGTTTAATCCCCAAAACTGGAATGCCGATTCTATTGTTGCCCTGGCAAAAAAAGCCGGCATGCGCTCTCTGGTAATCACTTCAAAGCATCACGATGGGTTTTGTATGTTTAAAACAAATACTACAGATTTTAACGTGGTTGATGCCACTCCGTTCAAAAGGGATATTGTAAAAGAGCTTTCCGACGCCTGTAAGCGTGGTGGGTTAAAATTTGGTTTATATTTCTCGCTAATCGACTGGCATTTCCCTCAGGCTTCTCCAATCTCGAGCAGCAATTCAGATTATATTACCCCCGAACATGTGGAATACAATAAAAAGCAGATTACAGAATTGCTAAGTAATTATGGCCCCGTTTCTGAACTGTGGTTTGATATGGGCTCCCAAAATGCTAATGAAAGCAAAGACCTTAGAGACCTGGTTCATAAGCTTCAGCCAAATTGTATGATCGGAAGCAGAATCGGGAATGATATGGGCGACTTTAACGTAATGGGCGACAACCAGGAGCCAGATTATACTATCGGAGTGCCCTGGCAATCTCCTGCGTCTTTCTTCGACGAAACATGGAGCTATCGTTCATGGCAGGTGAGAGGGAGCGAAGAAGAAAAAATGCGCGAGAAACTCACAAGTTTAATCAGAGTTGCAAGTCGTGGCGGAAACTTCCTTCTAAACATCGGCCCAAAGGGCGATGGTTCTGTAGTTGATTTCGAAAAGGATGTTTTATTAAGCATCGGTAAATGGCTCGATAAAAATAAAGAAGCCATTTATGGAACAGATCCAGACCCTTTTCACATTTCATTCAAATGGGGAAGCCTAACGAGCAGACCTGATAAAATTTATTTGCACCTGCTTTCAGCTCCTGAAAACGGAGTGATTACACTTCCAGGCCTTACCGGGAAAATTAAAGATGCATACGTTCTTGGAGAGGATAAAAAAGCGAAATTCTCCCAAAATGCTTCAGGTGTAAAAATTAATGTGCCAGAAGGTTTAGACATCAGCAAAGAGTTTAAAGTAATTGCAATAGAATTTGTTAATGGTTATTCAGTACCTCCTGCAAATATCATCGCTTTCACTAAAGCACCTTTAATTCTTGACTCGCACAATGCCTTTAAGCATTACAGCAGCTCAGGTATTGATTACAACAACCGCTATCAGAGTACGGTAAAGGAATCGTGGACAGTTAGTCCTTCAAAAACCGGAAACCTTGTTCCTGCAATCTATTATACGGATGAAGAAAAAGGAAAGGTTATAGATGTAGAGCTGAATGGTAAAGCCACTGCAATAACCTTAAATGGAACTGGCGCAGAAAAGTTGAAGAACGATCCTTCCTCCATTAAATGGGGTGATATTTACCAAACAGGGCCGCTTTATTCTGGGGTAGGTGGTGTACATGGTAACCTGACTAATGTAGATGTAAGCAAGCCATGGCCAGATTCAAATGGTGGAACATGGGAGAAAAAGGGAGAACTGAAAAATAATGTGACCTACGAAATAGAAGCCGACAGAAACTCGGCAACCTACCTTTTGCAAGAAATAACTTCAGCTAAAGATCAACCTTATCTGGTTGGCATAACCAGTGGGGACGGAGTAACAGTAACACTGAACGGGAAAGTGCTGGCAGAACATAATAGTCCTTTTAAAGATAAACAGTTGAAAGATGTGATTTTATTGCCGCTTAAAAAGGGAACAAACCAGCTTATTGTTAAGTATTACAATGGATTTAAAAAGGTGAATGTGATGAGCATTGACAACAATTCAGATCAAACCATTTACCGTCAGCAGCTGAAACCACTGGCTGTAGAAAAAGGCAAGTATTATCCCCTTAGCTGGCAGTTACATAAGCCGCTTTCTCCACACACTACTATAGGACTATTCAACGCACGAATCGAAATCAGATAATAAATCAAAATCTTCATTATGGCATTTTGCAAATTGAGCTGCATAACAAGGGTAATAGACACTTTATTTGCCAAAATAGTTTAATAATAAGATAAAATGATAAAATAAATCACTTCAAAAAACGCGTTCTTTGATTAACCAAAAAATTAAACCAGATGACTAAAAACAAATATCTTTTTCCGTTTATTATGATTACCTCCCTGTTTTTTATGTGGGGTTTTGTACATAACCTAGATCCAATACTTATTCCCCATTTAAAAAGGTCTTTTAGTTTAAGTACTTTAGAGGCGTCTCTGGTTGATTCTGCAGTGTTCATCGCTTATTTTGTAATGGCACTCCCAGCGGGATTCATTATGAAAAAGTATGGTTATAAAACGGGGATAATTCTGGGGCTTGCATTGTTTGCCATAGGGTCGTTTTTATTCATACCGGCTGCAAATACGCAAGCTTATGTATTCTTTTTGGGGGCATTATTTATCATAGCATGCGGACTAACCATCCTGGAAACAGCGGCCAATCCTTATGCATCCTTGCTTGGCCCTCCTGAAACGGCAACTTTTCGACTGAATTTTGCGCAATCATTTAATGGACTTGCAGCAACGGCTGCTCCTATAATCGGTGCTAAAATTATTTTAATAGAAGGGATATCTGATGAGAAGTTAAGTAAAATGACTGCCTCTGCAAGGGAATTTGCTTTGGCATCAGAAGCTTCATCAGTAAAAACACCATACCTGGTGCTGGGGAGCATTATTCTGGTCATAGCAATCATCTTTGTCTTTCTGAAATTACCGGAAATTGTGGAGACAGAAGAACCGGGCGACAAAGCAACTGACCATACCTTATTGGATGCGCTTAAGCATAAACACCTAAGATGGGCTGTTCTTGCACAGTTCTTTTACGTAGGTGCTCAGGTGTGTGTGTTTAGCTTTTTTATTCTGTATGCTACCAAAGCTGCCGAAATAGATCAGCAAAAGGCAGCTGGTTATGCAGGTATAGGCATGGGCTTAGCCTTCCTGATTGGGAGGGTACTTGGTACTTTCCTTATGAAATTTATTAAAGCAGAGCGGTTATTGGCTATTTATGCTGTAGCCAGCATGGTACTTTGCGTTCTTGCAATAGTAACTCATGGCACCATATCATTATTTGTTGTTATCGGAATTGCATTCTTCATGTCCATCATGTTCCCAACTATCTTCTCTCTGGGTATAAAGGATCTTGGAAAAGACACAAAATTTGGAAGCAGTCTGATCATCATGTCCATCGTTGGTGGCGCAATATTGCCTCCGGCAATGGGTTACGTTGCTGATATAGCCGATATTCAGATAGGTTATATCGTGCCATTAATATGCTTCGCCGTTGTATTTCTATTTGGTGTAACCGGGCATAAGGTTGTTAAAAGAACATAGTATTAAAACCTTAGAAAATATATAAAATGAAAAGATATTGTTTAGCGCTTGATCTGGTAAATGATCCTGATCTGATCAAAGAATACGAAGTAATGCATCAGCAGGTATGGCCCGAAATTCAGGAGAGCATCACCTCTGCCGGAATCGATACAATGGAAATTTACAGATATGGCAATAGGCTGTTTATGATTATGGAAGTAAATGGTAAATTTAGCTTTGAAAAGAAGGGAGCCATGGATGCCTCAAATGAAAAGGTACAGGAGTGGGAGAAATTAATGTGGAAATATCAACAGGCAATCCCGGGTGCTAAACCTGGTGAGAAATGGGTGATGATGGATAAAATATTTGAATTAAAAGCATAATGTCAATAATAACTAATAAGAGTTTCCTGCAAATACATCCAGACGATAATGTTCTGGTAGCCTTGCAGGATTTATCAAAGGGACAAAAAATTGAATGGAATAACTTAACATTCGATTTAAAGGATGATGTACACGCCAAGCATAAGTTTTTCATAACGGATAGGGCAATTGGCGAGGATGTTTTAATGTATGGCGTATTGGTTGGCAAAGCAACTGCTTTTATTCCTCAGGGAGGGTTAATGACTACCGAAAATGTTCATCATGCCTCTCAGGATTATGCATACAGAAATGTAAATTACCAATGGCAGGCTCCTGACGTATCAAAGTTTCAAAACAGAACATTCAACGGATATCACCGTCAGGATGGTAAAGTCGGAACAGCAAATTACTGGTTGTTTATACCTACAGTTTTCTGCGAAAACAGGAATATGGATGTGATAAAAGAATCATTATACAATACCCTGGGTTATAATGTAACCGATAAGTACAAACAGTTTACAGATCAGTTGCTTACTGCTTATCAGGACGGCGAATCAATAGATTCCTTTAATGTAGATAGTCTTGCATCTGCTCAGGCAACTAAAAAAAGAGTATTCAAAAATGTTGATGGTATAAAATTCCTTAATCATCAGGGTGGTTGCGGGGGCACGCGCCAGGATGCAGATCTGTTAAGTAATCTGTTAGCTGCTTACGCGGATCATCCAAACGTAGCAGGTATAACTGTGCTTAGTCTTGGTTGTCAGCACCTGCAAACACAAAGTTTGCTAGAGGATATCAAAGAACGCAACCCTACATTCAATAAAAAGGTTTTGATTTTTGAACAGCAGCAAAGCCAGAGCGAAGAGCAGCTGATAAAAGATGCCATTCTTAAAACGTTTGAAGGTTTAACGGAAATCAATAAAATAGAAAGAAGCCCTGCGCCGCTTAGTAAGTTGTGTGTTGGGGTTAAATGTGGTGGTAGCGATGGGTTCAGTGGTATTTCTGCTAACCCTTCAGTGGGCTATACCTCTGATCTTTTGGTTGCGCTTGGAGCCAAGGTACTGTTGGCAGAATTTCCGGAACTATGCGGTGCAGAACAAAACATAATCGACAGGTGTGTAGATAAACCAACGGCCGAAAAATTTATCAGGTTAATGCAGGAGTATGATGCCCAGGCCCATGCAGTAGGTTCCGGATTTCATATGAACCCATCACCCGGGAATATTAAGGATGGTTTAATTACCGATGCCATCAAAAGTACCGGAGCGGCTAAAAAAGCAGGCACTTCTCCTGTAGTGGACGTTTTGGATTATACTGAGCCGGTAACCAAACCAGGATTAAGCCTGGTATGTACTCCTGGAAATGATGTCGAGGCAACAACAGGGAAAGCAGCCAGTGGTGCTACATTGATCTTATTTACCACAGGTTTAGGCACGCCTACAGGAAATCCTGTTTGTCCTGTAATTAAAATAGCAACAAACACAGCCCTGACCAGCAGAATGGGCGACATCATTGATATAGACACTGGCGCAATCATTCGTGGCGAAAAAACCATTGAGGAAATGGGCGAAGAGATTCTTGAATATTGCATCAAAGCTGCAAGTGGCGAAATCACACCTAAGGCAGTACAGTTAAATCAGGATGACTTCATCCCATGGAAAAGAGGCGTTTCATTATAATAAGGTAAGCATGTTCAGTTTAAAAGGAAAATCAGCAATTATTACAGGTGGAGGAAGCGGAATCGGCAGGGCAATATCTGTTCTTTTTGCAAAACAAGGGGCTTTGGTTCATATCATAGAACTCAACTCAGAAGCGGCCTCAAATACAATAGATGAGATCACTAAAGCAGGCGGAAACGCGATAGGCTACAGCTGTGATGTAAGTAACCAGGCTCAGGTAATCGATATCTTTAACAAAATTGGAAATATAGATATTCTGGTTAATAACGCTGGTATTGCCCATGTAGGAAAACTGGAGACCACCAGTGAAGATGATTTCACTAAGATCTTTAATGTAAATGTTAAAGGGGCTTATAATTGCTTATATGCGGCAATCCCGGCATTGAAAAAAAGCACTTCAGCAGTAATCCTTAATATGGCTTCTATCGCTGCGTTGGTTGGCATTACCGACAGGTTTGCTTATTCTATGAGTAAAGGCGCAATTTATGCCATGACGCTCTCTGTAGCGCGCGATTATATGGCCGATGGCATCAGATGTAACAGCATTTCACCTGCACGGGTACATACGCCTTTTGTGGATGGCTTTATTGCCAAAAACTATGCAGGTCAAGAAGAAGCAGTTTTTGAAAAGCTATCTAAAAGTCAGCCAATAGGCCGCATGGGTAAACCAGAGGAAGTAGCTTCTCTGGCATTATACTTATGCTCAGACGAAGCTGGTTTTGTAACTGGAAACGACTATCCTTTAGATGGAGGATTTGTTAAATTAAATAACTAATTTGAGTTTTTAAAATAAATAGATATCAATGAAATTAATCAGATGGGGAGCAGCCGATCAGGAAAAAACCGGCGTTATTATAAACGATATTTGGTATGATACCTCGGCCTTTGGCGAGGACTATAATGAAAAATTTTTTAATGATAACGGATTAGCCAGACTGGATGCATTTGTTAAAGCAAATGAGGGTAAATTGGCCACAATTCCGGCAGGCACACGTTTAGGTTCACCAGTAGCGCGTCCTTCAAAAATAGTTTGTATAGGATTAAACTATGCCGACCATGCAAAGGAAACCAACGCACCAATACCACCTGAACCTGTTATTTTTATGAAGTCATCTACTGCTATGGTAGGGCCTTTTGATGATATTGTGATCCCTAAAAATTCTGTAAAAACAGATTGGGAAGTTGAGCTGGCAGTGGTAATCGGAAAAAAAGCATCTTACGTTGATGAGGCTGATGCCCTTGATTATGTTGCAGGTTACGTTTTACATAACGATGTATCAGAGCGTGAGTTCCAGATCGAAAGAAACGGAACCTGGGACAAAGGAAAAGGTTGCGATACTTTTGCACCTTTAGGTCCATTCCTTGCCACACAGGATGAAATTGCTGACGTCGATAACCTTAGACTTTGGCTTAGTGTAAACGGTAAAATAATGCAGGATGGAAATACTTCCAACTTTATATTTAACGTGCCTTTTGTAATTTCATATGTTAGTCAGTTCATGACTTTGTTACCTGGTGATGTAATTTCTACCGGAACACCGGCAGGTGTTGGATTAGGGTTTAATCCTCCTGTTTATCTTAAAGAAGGTGATGTTGTAGAACTTGGCATAGATGGCCTTGGCAGCTCAAAACAACAGGTTAAAAATTATGTTAAGAATTGATTCTCATCAGCATTTCTGGAAATATAATGCAGTAAGGGATAGCTGGATAACAGATGATATGGCGGTGCTGCAGGATGATTTTCTTCCAATGCATCTACAACCCGTTCTTGAACACTTTAATTTCGATGGCTGCGTGGTGGTCCAGGCAGATCAGTCTGCTGCAGAGAATGCCTTTCAACTGCAAAATGCCAAAGATCACTCTTTTATTAAGGGCGTAGTCGGCTGGGTCGATCTGAGGGCTGCAAACATCAGTGAGCAGCTTGCCGATTTAAGCGAGCACCCTCAAATGAAGGGATTCAGGCATATTTTGCAAGGCGAAACAGACCGTGCCCTAATGCTAAAACCTGATTTTGTTAACGGAATAAGCAAGTTAAAAGATTACGGATTTACGTATGATATATTGGTTTTTCCGGATCAGTTAAAGTATGCAGCCGAACTGGTAGCTAAATTTCCGGATCAGCCTTTTGTACTGGATCATATTGCTAAACCGGATGTTAAAAATAAAAACATCGATGATTGGGCGCTTGACATACAAAAGCTGGCAGCTCATGAAAATGTATACTGTAAAGTATCCGGTCTGGTAACTGAGGCAGATTGGAAATACTGGAAAAATGACGACTTTACCCCATATCTAGATGTCGTTTTTGAAGCTTTTGGAACAAACAAGTTGATGTACGGGTCCGACTGGCCGGTGAGCCTGGTTGCTGCGGCTTACGGGCAGGTAGTAGATCTGGCTAAAGGCTATGTTTCCAAACTCTCAGAAAACGAACAAGCATTATTTTGGGGAGGTAATGCAACTAAATTTTACAATTTGAAATAAGCAATCTATGGATCTGCAATTAAAAGATAAAGTAATTATCGTAACAGGTGGTGCTAAAGGCATTGGCGAGGGCATTGTAAGGGTATTGGCCAAAGAAGGAGCCATTCCTGTTATCATTGGAAGAAACGAGGCCGATAATTTGAAAGTGGCCGATGATATAGCCGCAAACGGGGGTAAAGTATTTCAGGTCGTTGCTGAATTAACTAATCCGGAAGATAATGCGAAGGCAATAGCCCAGGTGTTGGAAAAGTTCGGTAGAATAGATGGATTGGTGAACAATGCGGGCGTAAATGATGGGGTTAGCTTAACCAGCGGCAGCTACGAAAAGTTTATAGAGAGCTTACATAAAAATATCGTGCATTATTATTTAATGGCACATCATGCCTTACCATCACTCATCAAATCAAAAGGTGCTATTGTTAACATAGGCTCAAAAGTTGCTGATACTGGCCAGGGTGGTACATCCGCCTATGCTGCAGCCAATGGGGGCAGAAATGCGCTTACAAGAGAGTGGGCGGTTGAATTATTGCCGCATGGCATCCGTGTAAATTCTGTGATCGTATCAGAGTGCTATACGCCTTTGTATCAAACATGGATCAGCTCAATCCCTAATTCTGAAGAAAAACTGGCTTCTATTAAAGCTAAAATCCCATTGGGAAACAGAATGACAACTGCCGAAGAAATAGCCAACGCTACTGTGTTTTTGCTGTCAGAAGCCTCGAGCCATACTACAGGGCAACTGGTATATGTTGACGGCGGATATGTTCATTTAGACCGTTCCGTTAGCTAAAGAGAAAAAGAGAATGTGTTTCTCCTCCTGGAACACATTCTCTTTTTTTACCTCTCCTCTCCAATATTTTTTCCTGAAATTTAGCTGAGAATACTAAATTTCCCTTGTTTCTTCCTTCAGCCAGGCCACCTCATCTTCATTCAAAAACGGACTAAGTTTCTCAAAAACCAACGCATTATAACCATTAAGCCAGTCAATCTGATTTTGTTCCAGTAAGTCCTTTTTAACAATCTTAGTGCTTATCGGCGCAATAGTTAAACACTCAAAAGCATAAAATTCATTAAACTCATTACTTACATCCTTAATGGTGTTTACCAGGTTTTCAATCCTGATACCATGTTTCCCCGGACGGTAAATTCCAGGCTCAACAGAAGTGATCATTCCCAGTTCGATGGCAACGGGCGTCGCGGTTGGGTTAAATACCTGGGGGCCTTCATGTACATTTAAAAAATAACCAACACCATGTCCGGTTCCATGCCCATAGTTAAGCGCATAATCCCATAATGGTTTGCGCGTTATTGCATCAATCTGATAGCCACAAGTACCTTTTGGAAAGCGCGATTTACATCCGTCAATCATTCCTTTTAATACCAGCGTATAATCCCTTTGTTCTTCTTCCGTATTGTTTCCCATTGGGATGGTACGGGTAATATCCGTTGTCCCATAAAAATACTGGCCACCAGAATCTACCAGGAACAACCCTTCGGCCTTTACTTCCGAATTGCTCTGCTCAGATGCTCCATAATGAGGCAGGGCTCCATGTGCTTTATAAGCACTAATCGTATTAAAACTATCCCCAACAAATCCTTCCTGGGCTGCTCTGAACTTACGCAATTCAGCAGCTGCAGAAAGTTCAGTAATTAAAGTCTTTCCAATGTTTTCAGAAAGCCATTTCAGGAAACGGGTAATCGCAACACCATCTTTAACCATTGCATTACGCGTATTGGCCAGTTCTGTTTCGTTTTTAATGGCTTTAAGCTGGGTAGAGGGGTTGGTGTCTTTTATAACTCTAACCGTTTTAGGAATCAACTTAGCATAGGCAAAACAGTTCCGTTTCGGATCAATAAATATGGAGCTGTTCTCCGGAATCCTTTTTAACGCATCCTCTATTTCTTCGTAATCAAATACCTCTACACCTTCTTTTAACAACTGTGCCTTATCATCAGCAGTTAATTTATCAGGGTTGATGAATATTTTAGCATGATCCTGGTTAATTAATGCAAAACTTAAAACCACAGGGTTGTAGCTCACATCGTTGCCGCGGATATTAAACAACCAGGCCATATCATCTAACGACGAGATTAAATGATAAGCCGCACCTTGTTTACTTAGTGCCGAACGAACTTCCGCAAGCTTACTGCTTACCGATTGTCCGATATGTTTTTCCGCTATCAAAAATGCGCTTTGAATTGGCAGCTCAGGTCTGTTTTCCCAAATAGCGCTTAAATAATCTTTATTGGCCAAACTGATGTTCTTAACCGAAAACTGTTGTGTAAACAGGTCTCCTAAAAGCAGCGATAGCAATTTCTCATTGCTGGCAACTACAGCACCATTATCCAGCTTTTCAATAAGCCATTGAATGTATTCAGGAGCATGTTGAACTTTTTGTTTCACCAGTTCGAAACCGCTGTTTTCCAATTGTTCAGCAGCCTGCTCAAAATAACGGAAGTCGGCCCATAAACCAGCAAAATCTGCTGTTATTACCAATGTGCCCGCCGATCCGGTAAAACCGGAAGTAAAAGGAATGCATTTATAATGGTCTGGCAGATATTCGCTAATGTGTGGGTCTGCAGATGGAATAATATAAGCCTGTACGTTGTCGGCTTGCATTTGTTTACGTATCGCGCTCAGTTTTTCCGGATAAGTCATATCTAGCTTTTTTATGTTATCCGACAAATCTATGGAATTATCTTTTTAACTCACCGGGTGAATATCCAAAATGCTTTTTAAAAGCTTTAGAGAAGTTATAAGGTTCATTATACCCTATGGTATAAGCAGCTTCATATACGGTACAGTTCGAATCTAACAGCATCTGCCGGGCGTAATTCATTTTCAGTTCATTTAAATACCCGAATACAGTTAATCCGAACAGCTCTTTAAAGCCTTTCTTAAGCATAAACTCATTTAGTCCCGCCTCACGTGCAATTCCGTTTAAGGTTAATGGATCAAACATCCTTTGCTGTACAAACTGTTTTGCAGCATGCAGCTTATCTACATTATGGCGTTCTATTTTAATGGGTTTCTGCCCATCTAAACTGTCAGCCTGTTCGGCCTGGAGCAGAAAAAGCTCAATAATTTTAGATTCAAAAAACAGCTGTTTCATATGTCCTGAATAAACACATTGCTGCATTTCATTAATCAGCAGTTGCTGTTTAGAGGTTACCGGCAGGGCATGTTTCGAGATTTCCGCCATTTTCCCGGCATCCACCTTGTCCCAGAACCGCTTTAAACAATCCATATCGGTTGCAAACAGCCTGCGAAAGAAAGGCTCATACAGCGAAATACCAAAGCTCTTGATCTCCGGACTGCTCAATGCATAATACCCATCAAAACTTGGCATAAATGAAATCACATGCTCATTGTCATTCAGCACATACCTGTCTTTGCTTTGCGCCTCCCATGCCGCACTTTGCCCTTGTAACGAAAAATACATGTTTAGGGTAGGCGTTTCCGTTTGTTCGCGCATGGTAATTTCATGCTTCTGTTTGCAGCTCGCGGCAAAAATATCTGCGCCATCAATTTTTATTTCACTGATGTTCATATAGCCCGATGCACCTAATTCGTCAGTATAGTGCAACTCGCAGGTTTCTGAGAGATCTGAAAGAAGGGGTGCTTTTAATTCATTGTCGTTCATAGGGTTAGGAGATGATGTTAAAGGCGCTTCACTAGAACGAATTTAGTCAAATTTTACTTTTTAAAAGAAGGAGTCAGGAAATTATTCCTTTTCGCATGGTTTATTCTCCTTCCAGAAGGGGTAGGTAAACGCATTTCAGAGCAATTTTGATAAACCAAATAATTAACCCGTTTACCTATAATTCGAAATCCCGATGAAGCAAGAATTTATAGAGATCAAAGGTGCCCGCGAGAATAACCTCAAAAATATTTCGCTGCGGATTCCAAAAAGAAAAATTACGGTATTTACCGGAGTATCAGGCTCGGGCAAGTCCTCTATTGTTTTTGATACCATCGGGGCGGAGGCCCAAAGACAGCTCAACGAAACCTTCTCCACTTTTATACGAAACCGCTTACCAAAACATAGCCAGCCTGATGCCGACGCCATAAGTAACCTTTCTACCGCAATTGTGATCGATCAGAAACGTTTAGGAGGTAATTCCAGATCTACAGTAGGTACCATAACAGATATTTATTCCATACTGCGTCTCCTGTTTTCACGAGTGGGCAAGCCTTTTATCGGCTATTCCAACGCGTTTTCCTTTAACGATCCTGCCGGAATGTGCCCCGAATGCAATGGCCTAGGAGAAACGGTAAAACTGAACCTGGATAAATTGCTCGATAAATCTAAATCACTTAACGAGGGCGCAATCCTATTCCCTATGTTCTCGGTAGGCAGCTGGTATTTTAACACTTATGCCTATTCCGGATTTTTTGATAACGATAAGAAGCTTCAAGATTATACCCAGGAGGAGTGGCAAACCCTGCTACATGGGAAAAGCAAGAAATTTCAGGTTAAAAAAGACAATGTGCCACTCAATGTCAATTTTGAAGGACTGGTCGATAAGTTTAACCGCATGTACATCAAGCGCGATACCAGTATCCTGTCCGAATCCATGCGGAGCACCCTTGAACGGTTTATCCTTTTTGCACCTTGCCCCTTATGTAAAGGAACACGGTTAAGTCAGGCCGCATTAAGCTGCAGAATAAACGGATATAACATCGCTCAGCTCACCAATCTTGAGGTCGATGAGCTCATTAAGATCATTGCCAAAATAGATGATCCCATAGCTGAAACCATGACTTCCGCATTAATAATGCGTTTACAACATTTAATAGATATCGGTCTGGAGTACCTGAGCCTTGACCGCGAGACAGCCAGCCTTTCAGGCGGAGAATCTCAGCGCATTAAAATGGTGAGGCACCTTGGCAGCAGCCTTACCGATATGATCTATATTTTCGATGAGCCGAGTGTAGGACTGCATCAGCATGATGTGCACCGTTTAAATGAGCTCTTATTGCAGCTTCGCGATAAAGGCAATACCATTCTTGTGGTAGAGCATGACCCTGAAGTGATCCGGATTGCCGACCATGTGGTAGATGTCGGCCCTCATGCAGGAACCCATGGAGGCGAAATCGTGTACCATGGAACAGTAGAGGGGTTGTTGAAATCAGACACCTTAACGGGTAACTGCATGAACCGGCAGCACTATGCAAAATCCTCCTATCGCAGTGCCAAAGGAGCCCTTACCGTTCATAACGCAAAACTGCATAACCTTAAAAATTTAACTGTAGCCATCCCAACGGGGGTTTTTACGGTGGTAACCGGGGTAGCCGGATCTGGTAAAAGCTCACTCATTAACCATGAGTTTATAAAGCAATATCCCGAAGCAATCATTATTGATCAGACTGCTGTGAGTACCTCAATTCGATCTAATCCTGCTACTTATACGGGCATTATGGACGAGATCCGCAGGCTCTTTGCCCAGCAAAATGGAGTAAGCGCTTCCCTGTTTAGTTTCAACTCAAAAGGAGCCTGCCCCAATTGTCAGGGCCTGGGGTTTATCTATACAGACCTTGCTTTTCTGGAGCCGGTAAAAACCGAATGCGAAATATGCAATGGCAAGCGCTTTAAAGAAGAAGTACTGGCCTATAGATTAAATGGCAAATCGATTAGCGAGGTGCTGGCCATGACTGTACAGGAAGCGGTAGATTTTTTTGATAAGAAGGAACTGAAACGCAAAATAGAAGCCATACTGGATGTAGGGCTCGATTATTTAACCCTCGGGCAGCCACTTAGTACACTATCCGGTGGCGAGTGCCAGCGCATTAAACTAGCCAGTAACCTGCACAAAAGAGGAAGCATTTATGTACTGGATGAGCCAACCACCGGATTACACATGTCCGATGTAGAACATTTGCTGCAAATCATGAATCACCTGGTTGATATCGGGAATTCCGTAATCGTAATTGAACATAATCTGGACGTGATCAAAAATGCCGACTGGATCATTGATATGGGGCCGGAAGGTGGCAGAAAAGGAGGAGAGGTTATTTTTACAGGAACCCCTGCCGAATTAATGGAATACCCCGGCTCATTAACCGGGCATTACCTCAATAAAGAAAAGCAATTAATCCTATAAGCGATAAATACCTATGAAAACCAAAATCTATCTCATAATACTACTCCTCTTTTTTGCCGGCGGAATGGTTCAGGCTCAGGTAACTGATTCCCTGAATTATAAGTTCAGCCTAAAAGAGGCCATAGATTATGCGCTAAACCACCAATCGGCCGTGCTAAACGCACAGATTGATGAAGAAATAGCTAAAAATGATGTTAAAAAAACGGTGGGTACCGGCTTGCCGCAGGTCTCCACTACTTTTAACTTTCAGGATTACCTTAAAGTGCCAACAAGCTTGCTTCCGGGCGAGTTCTTTGGTCAGCCCGGCACACAAATTCCGGTTAAGTTCGGTGTAAAGTATAATTCTTCGGCAGGAATAGAGCTGAATCAGCTCCTTTTCGATGGAACTTATATTGTAGGCCTGCAGGCTTCAAAAACCTATAAGGAGCTGTCTGTCAGAACCAGCACAAGAACTAAAATTGAAACCGTGGTTGCCGTTACAAAAGCCTACTATTCGGTATTGGTCAATAAGGAACAGTTAACCCTTATCGATGCCAATTTGGTACAGCTCACCAAATCCTTTAATGATACCGAGGCGATGTTTAAAAACGGTTTTGCAGAAAAAATTGATGCCGACCGGCTGTTGGTGTTAAAGAATAACCTCGAAACGGAACGCGAAAATGCTACCCGCTCACTATCTATCAATATCGATCTGCTTAAGTTTCAGATGGGCATGCCGGTAACGGCTGCACTTGAGCCTGTCGACAAGATCAGTGACGTGCGCGCGCAACCCGTTTCGACTGCAGTGGCCGATACCTCTGCCTACAAGGCAAGAATTGAGTATTCCCTTTTAGAAACGCAGAAAAAGTTAAACCTGCTTGATGTGAAAAGGTACAAAAGTACTTTCCTGCCTACGCTAAAAGGTTTTGCAAGTGCTACCAAAAGTTTTCAGTCCGATAACTTCTCAAACCTGTACGACCAAAACTACCCTACATCGGTAATTGGCCTTACCCTTTCATGGAACCTGATCAACGGAGGTCAGCGGATTTATCAGTTGCGTAACGCCAAGCTTGTGGTAAAGCAAACCGAAAATCAGATGCAGGACCTCAAAAATGGAATCGTGAATGAAATCTCCACCACTCAAAAGCTGTACGCCAATAGCCAGCGCTCATTGGAAAATCAGGAAAGGAATTTAAAGCTTGCCGAAGAAATCCTCAGGGTTACCCGAATCAAATATGAACAGGGAATAGGTTCCAGTCTGGAAGTTACCACTGCCGAGACTTCTCAAAAGGAAGCGCAAAACAACTACATCACTGCTTTATATAACCTGCTCATCAATAAAGTGGATCTGGATAAAGCCACAGGAAAAATTAACTATTAATCAAGCAACATAAACTCATGAAAACAATATATAGCATCGCATTAGTTCTCTTTCTGGCTTCCTGCGGATCATCAGAAAAACCTAAGGACAAAAAAGCAGAGCTTGAACAACTCAAAAAAGACCGTACCGCTCTTAACGGAAAAATTGAACAGATCGAGAAAGAACTTGGTCAGAATAAAAGTCAGGCAGATACTAAAGATGTAACTGCTACTGAACTTAAGGAAACCGAATTCAGGAACTTCGTTGAGGTTCAGGGCAAGGTGGATGCGGAAGACAATGTGGAGGTCACTCCCGAATCCCCTGGTTCAGTAACTGCAATTTATGTTAAAGTCGGACAAAGCGTGAGCCGCGGTCAGGTACTCGCACAGATTGATGATAAAGTACTACGCCAAAATATCGCACAATTACAAACACAGCTGGATCTGGCCACTACCGTTTTCAACCGTCAGAAAAACCTTTGGGATCAAAAAATTGGTACCGAGGTTCAATACCTTACCGAAAAAAGCAAGAAAGAGGGCCTCCAAAAACAATTGTCGGGCTTGCAATCTCAGGCCGCAATGAATAAGATCAAAAGTCCTGTTTCGGGTACTGTTGATGCCATGGAGCTTAAGTTAGGGCAATCCGTCGCGCCGGGAACACCTACAGGCATCCGGGTGGTTAATGCAAGCCGACTAAAAGTGAAAGCCCTTGTTTCAGAAAACTATGCCGCCAGGGTAAACCAGGGAGATGAGGTTGAGGTATCTTTGCCCGATGTGCCAGAGAACCTGCATACTAAAATCTCATTTGCCGCCAAAGTTATTGATCCGATATCAAGAGGCTTTAATGTAGAGGTTAAGCTGCCTTCCAGTAAAAAGTACCGTCCAAATATGCTGGCCATTCTTAAAATTATAGATTATAAAAATGATAAGGCACTAACGGTACCGGTCAATGCCATCCAAAAGTCCGAAGCTGGTGAATATGTTTTTATAGCTATAAACGGCAAAGCCAAAAAAACAGATATCAAAACAGGAAAAATATCCAATAGCCAGGCAGAGGTCTTAACCGGATTAAAATCCGGCGATAAAGTGATTACCACAGGATTCCAGGATCTGAACGATGGCGATTCCGTAAAACTATAAATAAAGATTCATGATAATCTTACGATCATATGAAAGACGTCAATAAAGAATTCGGTCCATCCAGTTGGGCTATAGATAACCGCACAGCGATATATGTGTTTACATGTATCCTGATTCTGGCGGGGTATTTTTCCTACAACAGTTTGCCAAAAGAGAATTTTCCGGAAGTTGTCATTCCTAAAATATTCGTGCAAACCATATATCCGGGAACTTCACCTGCAAATATGGAGAACCTGATTACAAAGCAGCTCGAAAAGGAAATAAGGGGTACGCTTGGGTTAAAAAAGATCACCTCCAACTCCTTTCAGGATTTCTCATTTATTACCGCAGAATTTAATACCGGGGTCGATATCAAAGATGCAAAACAGCGGGTTAAGGATGCCGTTGATAAAGCAAAAACTGACCTGCCTTCAGATTTACCCGATGATCCGGTAATTATGGATATCAACCTCTCAGACCTCCCCATTATGTACATCAACATTTCCGGAGATTATGACCTGAAAAAACTAAAAGAGTATGCCGATGATATTGAAGATAGGGTAGAGGGACTGAAAGAAATCGCCGGGGTAGATATTGTGGGTGCCCTTGAGCCAGAGATCCAGATCAATGTAGATCTCCGTAAAATGGAGTCGGCGCAAATCTCATTTGACGATATCGGAAATTCAGTAAAGGCCGAAAACCTGACCATATCAGGAGGTTCAGTGAAAATGGATGGCATGCAGCGTACCTTAAATGTGAAAAAGGAGTTCGTAAATGCCGAGGAATTAGGCAATATGATTGTCAAGTCACAGGCAGGAGGCTCGGTTTACTTAAAGGATATTGCCGAAGTAAAAGATTCATTTAAAGAGCAAAACAGCTATGCACGCTTATACGGAAAAAATGTAATTACGCTAAATGTACGCAAGCGCAGCGGCGAAAACCTAATTGAGGCGTCTGACAAGATCAATGCCATGCTAAAGGAAATGAAGGGCACTTTACTGCCTTCTAAACTGGATATTACCATTACCGGTGATCAATCTGATCAGACCAGGATTACCCTGCATGACCTGATCAATACCATCATCATCGGTTTTATCTTAGTTACCCTGATCCTGATGTTCTTTATGGGCGTCACAAATGCGCTGTTTGTTGCCCTGTCCGTCCCGTTGTCCATGTTCATTGCCTTTCTCTCCATGCCCGTTCTCGGGGGGGTGTTCGATTTTAATTTCACCATGAACATGATGGTGCTGTTCTCCTTCCTGCTCGGACTGGGTATTGTGGTGGATGATGCCATTGTGGTGGTAGAGAATACACACCGGATTTTTGATAACGGAAGGGTTCCTATTGTGCAGGCTGCTAAAACGGCCACTGGCGAGGTTTTTATGCCCGTATTATCCGGAACTTTAACCACCCTTGCACCGTTCTTCCCGTTGCTATTCTGGCCCGGAATCATTGGTGAGTTCATGTATTTCCTTCCGGTTACGCTTATTGTAACGCTTTCTGCCTCATTGGTGGTGGCATACATTATTAACCCGGTTTTTGCAGTCGACTTTATGAAACCGCATGATGATCATGAAGATCAGAAACCAAGGTTTGACAGAAAAGTAAAACGGACAATGGTTGTATTTGCAGTCATGGCCTTATTGGGCTACCTCATCAATATCGGATTCGGTAACTTTATCATATTGCTTGCCTTGTTATACCTGCTAAACCACTTCTTCTTAACAGGGGTGATCAAGAAATTCCAGACGGTAGTGTGGCCAAAAGCAATAAATAAATATCATAGTTTACTTACCTGGGCACTTAAACGTCCGCGTACCATGATCTGGAGTACAGTGGGCTTGTTTTTCTTTACCATGATTCTGGTAAACATTGTGCCGCCAAGGGTAGTGTTTTTCCCTACTGCCGACCCGAACTTTGTGTATGTCTATATTGAATTGCCGGTAGGTACAGATCAGGCGTATACCAACAAAATAGTCGAAAAGGTTGAGCAGCGGGTAGAAAAGGTAGTCGGCCAAAAGAATCCCGATGTATCTTCAATAATCTCCAATGTCACTGTAGGGGTAACCGACCCGCAAGGCGAAGACCAGGGCGAGTATACCAACAAGGGGAAGGTTACAGTAGCCTTTGTGGCCTATGGCAAAAGAACAGGAGAGCGCACCGTAAATTACCTCGGCAAGATCCGTGAAGCGGTAAAAGGGATTCCTGGAGCACAAATTTCGGTAGCCCAGGAACAAGGGGGGCCACCAACGGCCAAACCAATCAGTATAGAAATTACGGGCGATGACCTGGATTCCATTGCGGTGACTTCCGATCGCTTAAAAAAATACCTGGATAGCAGGCAAATTGCCGGGGTAGAAGAGCTTAAATCTGATTTTCAAAATAACAAGCCCGAAATTATTTTTGATATCGATCGGGAACGGGCCAATCGCGAAGGGATCTCAACCGGTCAGGTTGGCATGGCATTGCGTACGGCACTTTATGGTAAGGAAGTTTCTAAATACAGGGACATTAATGAAGACTATGAGATCAATGTTCGGGCAAGAGAAGATCAAAGGAACAACCTGGAAGCCTTACGAAACATGAAAGTGACCTACCGTGATATGGCAATGAACGGTGTTATTAGGCAAGTGCCTATATCATCTTTCGCAAATATAGATTATATCAATACTTATGGTGGTATCAAACGCAAGCAGCAAAAAAGAATCATAATTCTTTCCTCAAATGTGCTTTCAGAATACAATGCGAACGAGGTTGTGGCAAATATTCAGCGGGAGATAAATGAATTTAAAGCACCTGCTGGAATTGAAATAAAAATGGCCGGTGAGCAGGAAGAGCAAATGGAAACAGCTGCGTTTTTAGGCACAGCCTTAGTCAGCGCTTTGTTTATTATCCTCATTATCCTGGTACTGCAGTTTAATTCCATTAGTAAGCCGATTGTTATTTTAAGTGAGATCCTGTTTAGCATTATTGGGGTATTACTGGGCGTTACCATCTTCGGAATGGAGTTGTCTATTGTAATGACGGGACTGGGAATTGTCGCCCTGGCGGGAATTGTAGTCCGGAATGGGATCCTGCTGGTCGAATTTGCCGACCTGATGGTTAGTCAGGGCATGGAAGTAAGAGAGGCCGTTATCGAAGCAGGCCGTACCCGGATGACCCCGGTATTACTTACCGCTACCGCAACTATGCTTGGCCTCATTCCGCTGGCAGTAGGTTTGAACCTTGACTTCGTGACTTTATTTACTGAGTTTAACCCACACCTTTATTTTGGAGGTGATAACGTAGCGTTCTGGGGCCCACTATCATGGACCATTATCTTCGGTTTGAGTTTTGCCACTTTCTTAACCCTGGTATTGGTTCCATGTATGTATTTAGTTGCCGATAGAAATTCTAAGAAAATAAAACAATGGTTTAAAAAGTAACATGCGTTCTTCTTAAAGCGGCCGCCATAAGGCGGTCGCTCTTTGCCTGCATCCCCTGCTAAAGAAGGCGCCGTCATCTCTGACGATAGGAGAAATCCCGTGATTATCCTCTCTCCATTCTAAGTTCCCAAGAAAGATTATTAACCCAGTGTCCTGTGAACCCCATGCCTATTGTCCTAAAACGGGGAATAAAGGAGAAAAAGTTGCCTCAGTATTAACCTTGTTTTTCGTTAAATGATCAGAAATGAGGTCATATTTAACAATGGCCGATTTTTTGCCTTTTTATTTGTAATAAGTTTGTGAAGTAATTTTTAATAATCGATTTTACATACCTTTGCGGGATTTTATTAAAAAGCTAAATTAATTTCTCTAATACATGAGCTATCAGGATTATAAGTGTAGGAAGTGCAATACAGATTTTCATTATCAGGTTCCACGCGGATTTGTGTTAAAACATTTGCTGGGATTTCTTCCTATACGAATTTACTGGTGCCCAAAATGTACTACAAATCGATATGTGTGGGTAGGCGATAAAGCTGAGGCTAAATAGCAGCCACTTAAAATACCTAATTATGGGTATTGCTTGCTTAAGCGTTTTCCTTTTCCTTTGAGTAAATCTTCTGAATTTTCGATTCAGTTAAGATACCTGGATTTAATTAGATTATCATGGGAAGTCGAGTTGTAGGCAAGTGGGTTGTCGCAAATGCGGTCGAAATAGACTATATTGATGGGGCTGAAGTATTCAGAACAGATATGTTTGCGATCCCTGGTGCTTATCTTGAATTTAAGGAAGGAGAAAAAGGAAGTATATATGACGGCGAGGGCGATGTTGATGCTTTTACTTATACTGCCACAAAAGAAAACCTGGTCTTAAAATATATCGATGGTGATGATGTCACTATTTATCATATAAAGGAATTAACCGATTCCACGCTTTCTGTATATGAAGAGCATATTGAAACCCAGAAAGGGATCGTACATAAAGAAGTCGTCGAACTTAACCTAATGAAATAGTTTTCCTAAAACTAACGCTCATGAAAACACTCAGCAAATTAATACTACTTATTTTATTATCAGCAAGTTTTATGGCTTGTGAAAAAAACAGCGATGGTCCCTCAAATGAGAACCCGGGTCCCGTTAAGGGTCCTGTAATCGGTAATGGAGATGCAGTGGATAATACACTACATATGGCCTTCAAAACACCTGATTGGGAACGAAAGATCGACTGTACTCATCTCGATCTGGATCCTATCAGCTTAAACGATTCCACATCATATGTATCAGCAACATCGGCCTCTACAAATGAAACATTTTACTTTTCATTTCCCCGTGATAGCTCGGTTATGGTAAGGTCTTCCAATATTAAAAAGTATGGGATCACAAGAGTTGGGGCCAATAAAAAGCCCTTTGAGTTTTCACAAACACTTCCAATAATTGCCAACTCAACCACAAAATTAGTAAGTCTGTCCGGTTCCAGCTCCGATTCTTATAACGAGGTTTTAGAGATCAAGTATATAGGTGTTAAAGGCAATTATGCTCAATTTCAAATAAAATGCCGTTACAGCATGAGTATGGGTGAAACCCTTAACGAAAGTAGCAAGAGGTTGGTAACGGGGACTTTCCATTTTAAAGTTAAAACAAAACGAATATAGCGCTCTGAGATTTAACAGTTAATAATCGTAAAGCAGTCCTGGCATACCGGGGCTGCTTTCGTTTATAAAAGCGGAAACACTATATTTACATCAAATTACATACATGAATATTTTACATCCATCTATAACAGATATAAAGCAACTGGGAAAAGATATGCATCAGAAATACATAAGCGCTGATCCTTTCCCCAGTATTGTATTGGACAATTTTTTTAACGAGGAGTTTTTAGGTAAAGTGGCTGATGAATTTCCTGACTTGTCTAAACAAAAGGATGTAAAGAAATATGATAACCATAATGAAAAGAAGCTGGAAGCTTTAGGCGAGAAACACTTCAGTGAATCAGCCCGTTTGCTGGCTCATTTTTTAAATTCACAGCCAATATTGGAATTTTTGCAGGAGCTTACGGGGATTAAGGAAACTTTACTACCGGATCCTTATTTTTTGGGCGGCGGCTATCATGAAATAAAATCAGGTGGTTTGCTAAAAGTGCATGCTGATTTCAATAAGCATGAATTAGCTTTGCTGGATCGTCGCATTAACTTGTTGGTTTATCTTAATAAGGACTGGGATGAAAGCTACGGCGGACATTTTGAACTATGGGATCGTGATATGAAGGAGGCGCGCACAAAGGTACTGCCTATTTTTAATCGGGTAGCTATATTTTCAACCACCGATTTTTCATACCATGGCCATCCTAATGCGCTAGCATGCCCGCCAGACAGGAGTCGAAAATCTCTGGCATTATATTATTATAGTAATGGCCGACCAAAAAGCGAGGTAAACCACAAACCGCATGGAACGCTGTTTGTAAACCGATCCGGAACGAAAAATGATGTTACCAAAGAACCTATCACCTTGCGCAGCGTATTATATGATTTAACACCACCAATATTAATCAGGCTGGCTAAGAAAGTCATTCGATCAAATTAAGTATATATGAAAAAACCTTTACTATTAGCCCTATTCTTGCTAACTACTGTTACTGCATTTTCACAAATGAATGGCGACTATAATTATAGTATTGCCATCAGAGGATATAGTATGGTTGAGATGCCTAAAGTATTTAATGAAACCAGCTCTGATAAGTTTACAGATGCTTATTTTAACGGAGTGATGGTTAAATTTAACGACAACCAGTTTAGCTATCGTTTAAACGGAACCTATTATAATAAATCCAAAAAGTTTTTCAATGAGTGTGAAACCTGTCAGGAAGCCGATGGCAAGCTGCTCGACTACTCCTTTAAATTAGGATTTGAAAAGAACCTTAATTATTCACGGATTCAACCCTATGTCGGATTTGATTTGGGCTATCGTTATAACAGGTTTAAGGGTAGTTTACAGAATAGAAACCAATTGAGAGACGTGAGTGCAGATGCCGTAGGCCAGGAGATTGAATCCACTAAGCACGGAATTATGGTATCCCCGGTTGTAGGGTTTAAAATCAACCCAATACCTCAGATTTCTATTTTCGCCGAAGGCACTCTGGATCTTCTGTACTCTTTCGAGAAGCAGAAAACGATTTTGCAGGATATTAATAATACCCGAACAGTCAATAACGACCGGACAACCGAATTTCTTTTGAATCCTTTTTCAGTAGGGATTCAAATCCATTTAGGCAGCAACAAATAGCTTTCTACTTCATATATGCCTTTATTTGGAGTTTACCTATTGTTAACAAATCAAATAATTCCGTATGTTTGCGTGAATAAATTGAACACACTTATCAAATGAAACTGCATGAGCTTACCGCTCAAATCTAACTTAAACAAGTCTCATGCAAACTTCATAACACCTAAAGCGTAAACACACAGATGAAAATTGCCTTAATTACGGGAGTAACGGGACAGGATGGAGCCTATTTAGCTGAATTTTTGTTAAAAAAGGGATACTTTGTACATGGATTGAAAAGAAGATCTTCATCGTTTAATACAGAGCGTATAGATCACCTTTATCAGGATCAACACGAAAATAATGTAAATTTCAAATTGCACTATGGCGATTTAACCGATTCAACCAATTTAATTCGTATCGTTCAGGAAACCCAACCCGATGAGATTTATAACCTGGCTGCAATGAGCCATGTTAAGGTGAGTTTTGAAACACCAGAATATACCGCAAATGCCGATGGAATCGGAACACTTAGGTTATTAGAAGCTGTTCGGATTTTGGGTCTTACCAAAAAAACTAAAGTTTATCAGGCTTCTACGTCCGAATTATACGGATTGGTTCAGGCTGTCCCTCAAAGCGAAACAACCCCTTTCTATCCACGCTCACCCTATGCGGCAGCAAAAATGTATGCTTACTGGATTACGGTTAACTACAGAGAGGCCTATGATATGTTTGCCTGCAACGGCATTTTGTTTAATCACGAAAGTCCGGTTAGGGGCGAAACCTTCGTTACCCGTAAAATCACTCGTGCGGCATGTAAAATAGCATTGGGCCTTCAGAGCTGCCTTTACCTTGGCAACCTCTCGGCACAACGTGATTGGGGTCACGCAAAAGACTACATCGAAGCCATGTGGTTAATTCTGCAACAGGAAAAGCCAGAAGATTACGTAATCGCTACAGGCGTTACTACTACGGTAAGAGATTTTGTTAAAATGAGCTTTGCCGAGTTGGGAATTGAAATCGAGTTCAGCGGAAAAGACCAATACGAGAGGGGTGTAATTATTGATGTTGATCAGGATTTAATTGTTCAACTAGGATTAAATGACGAGTATTTAAAACCGGGTACCATTGTGGTACAGGTTGATGAAAAGTACTTCAGACCAACAGAAGTTGATCTTTTATTGGGCGATCCAACAAAAGCCAATACCAAACTGGATTGGAAACCTAAGTATGATCTTCCGCTATTAGTAAAAGACATGGTTCATTCCGATCTGCATTTGATGAAAAAGGATGAGTACTTAAAGCAAGGCGGCTTTAAAACATTAAATTATTTCGAATAAGCTATTTCATACACGATCAATTACCTATGAAGTTTAAAAATATACTTACCGCATTACTTTTCTTCTTTGCCATTATTCTTTCTCAATCGGCATTTTCGCAAACCAATTATGCGGACGTAAAAGTTGATGACTTAACGGATACACAGATCCGACAATTAATGCAAAGAGCGGAATCGGTAGGATATAATGATGCTCAGCTGGAGCAAATGGCTGCGGCTCAGGGCATGAATGCCACTGAAATTCAGAAACTCCGTTTAAGAGTAGAAAAGATCAGGAAACAGGAAGGTGGCCAAAGTAATGATAAATCGGACGGCAACGGTTCCAATAAAAATCAGCAAAATGGAAATGAGCTGGACAGAACCAGAGGGTTTGATAAGCAAAACGTAAGAGATACCACTAAAAATAACAATAAAACAGATTCAAGCGGCAATCTGAAAACTAAAAAGGCTTTGGAAGAGGAAAAGCTTGAGGAAATGAAAAAGCTTTTCGAAGGCCTTAAGCCTAAAATATTTGGTGAAGACCTGTTTAAAAACGAGAACCTTACTTTTGAGCCAAACCTTCGTATGGCCACTCCTAAAAGCTATGTTGTTGGTCCTGATGACGAATTGCTAATCGATTTAAGTGGAGACAACGAAGCCAACTATAAACTTAAGGTAAGTCCTGATGGCACCATCCGTTTACAATACGTAGGATTGATATCGGTAGGTGGGTTAACTATTGAGCAGGCCACTTCAAAGATCCGTTCAAGCATGGCAAGTACTTACCCAAGTTTAAGGTCTGGCAGAACTAGTGTCTCCGTAACTTTGGGCAATATCAGAAGCATCAAAGTAACCGTAATAGGAGAGGTAGTTAAACCAGGGTCATACACCGTTCCTTCGCTGTTTACCGTATTTAATGCCTTATATGAATCAGGAGGGCCGAACAGGAATGGGTCTTTCCGTAAAATACAGGTGGTTAGGAACAATAAAGTGGTATCTACTATAGATGTTTATGATTTTCTGTTAAACGGAATCCAGCTAAACAATATCCGCTTGCAGGATCAGGATGTGATCAATGTGCCGGTGTATCAAACAAGGGTTGAAATGGCCGGAGAGGTTAAACGCCCGGCATTGTACGAGGCGCTAAATACAGAAACTTTAGAAGATATGGTTCGTTTTGCAGGTGGTTTCTCTAACGATGCTTATACTGCGCAGATTAAAGTACTTCAAAAAACTAATAAAGAACGTAAGATCACGGATGTACCGGCTGATGATTATAATAAATACAATCCATTAAACGGCGATAAATATGTGGTCGAGGCTATTCTGGATCGTTTCGAAAACAGGGTAGAGATTTCAGGGGCTGTTTTCCGTCCGGGGCAGTTTGAGCTTGACGAGAACCTGACTTTAAAACAATTGATTGATAAGGCTGATGGCTTAAAGGAAGACGCATTTTTAAACAGGGGATACATCTCAAGGTTAAATGCAGACAACAGCTTATCACTTTTATCATTCGATGTGGCCAAAGTATTGGCCGGAACCGAAGCAGATATTAAGCTGCAGAGAGAAGATAAAGTAACCATCTCTTCAATATTCGATTTAAGAGAAGAATATAAAGTAACTATTCAGGGAGAGGTTAGAGAACCTGGTACTTTTGAATATGGAGATAACATGAACCTGGAATCATTGATCCAAATGGCTGGAGGCTTTAAGGAAGGCGCTACGCCAAATCGTATTGAGATATCGAGAAGGATCAAAAATAGCGATGCAACATCGGCATCTGCACAAACTGCAGAGGTGTTTACGGTTAATGTAGACCAGAATCTAAAAATTCAGGAGAGAGATTTTACTTTAAAACCATTTGATATAGTTTCCATCCGGAGTTCTGAGAGTTATCAGGTACAGAGACAAGTAAAAGTAGAGGGAGAAGTTCTTTATCCTGGAACTTATACCATTACTAAAAAGGACGAGCGAATATCAGATATTATGAAAAGAGCGGGTGGCTTAAGTCCTTTGGCTTATGTAGAGGGGGCGTCTTTAAAACGTACCGGTGGTGCAGAGGCGCGGGCTATAGATAGTCTGGAGAGAAGAAAGGAAGAGAAGGAAAAGCTGATGAACTTGCAACGCTTGAAGCAGTCTGGAGCTAAGGACACAACCACATTTGAAAAAGACATACAGGTGCTGCGTAGTGATCTGGTAGGTATTGATTTAGTGAGAATCCTAAAAAAGCCACTGTCTAGAAATGATTTGATTGTAGAGGATGGAGATGTAATACGTGTTCCTAAGGAATTGCAAACAGTAAGAGTAACTGGAGAGGTTTTAAAACCAAACAGCATTGTTTACATTAAAGGGAGAACCTTTAAAGGATACGTGGATGGAGCAGGTGGTTTCAGCTATAATGCGTATAAAAAGGGAGCATACATCGTGTATTCAAATGGCTCCGTTGCTGCGGCTAAGAGGTTCTTATTTTTTAATAATTATCCTCAGGTTAAGCCAGGTGCAGAGATTTTTGTGCCAAAACGTGCTGAGAGAGAAAAAATGAACGTTCAGGCTTGGATAGGAATTAGTACAGCTTTTGCTTCTTTGGCGGCTATTGTTGTTAGTTTATTGAGATAAAATTGATGAAAGAAAATTTACCAAATAACCTAAAAAGTCAAGATATTTCATTAGGGGATATCGTTCTGAAATTAAAGTCTTGGTACCAATATCTGTTATCAAAATGGAGAACTATTTTATTGTTCTTCTTAATCGGAGGAGTTATGGGATTTTTATTAACCTATTTTAAAAAGCCTGTATATACTGCAACAACGACATTTGTTCTGGAAGAAGGGGGGGCGGAAAATGGAGGAGGGCAGTATGCAGCACTCGCATCTTTGGCCGGCATTAATCTTGGTGGAGGCGGAGGTGGAATATTTCAAGTAGGAAATATTGTTGAACTGTATAAATCTAGAAAAATGATTGAATCAACTCTACTGACGGAAGTTGATTACGAAGGAAAAAAAAAGTCGCTAATAGATATTTATATCGATTTCAATAGTCCTGACAAAAGCACAAATAGTAATGCTTTCGACAATGATAGTTTTAAATCAAAAGATGTTTTAAATCCTATAATTCATTCGCGTTCTCAAGACAGTATTTTAGGTAGGGTTGTAAATGACATCAATAATAATTATTTGAAGGTATTTAAACCTGAAGAGGGCTCTAGTATAATAAGAGTCGACATACGATCTCAGAATGAATTTTTCGCAAAAACGTTCAATGATGAAATCGTAAAAAATGTTAGTGATTTCTATTTAAAGACAAAAACAAAAAAATCTCTGGATAATGTGATGATTCTACAAAAGAAGACGGATTCAATAAGGGCAGTGATGAATGGAGCAATATATACTGCTGCGATGGTTTCAGATGCAACGCCTAACTTGAACCCAACAAGACAAATGCAACGTGCGGTACCCGTACAGAAATCACAATTCAATGCAGAAGCTAACAAGGCAATTTTGAGCGAACTTGTAAAAAATTTAGAACTATCAAAGATGAATCTTCTTAGAGAGACTCCTTTGCTACAAATAGTTGACCATCCTGTGTTTCCTCTGAATAGCTACAGTTTTGGAAGAGTTAAGTCCTTTATTCTTGGGGGTATAATAGCAGGATTTATTACGTGTATTGTGTTAATAATGAGACGACTTTTTAATAACATCTCTAGATAGATTAATAATATGAATGTATTAAGCTTAATTGGTCGCAAAGAAGAGTTATTTCATGATGATATCAATAGACTCAATGAAGAATTAAAAGTAATAATTGCATCATCCAGATTTTTGGTGATTGGAGGTGCTGGGTCTATAGGGCAAGCTGTTGTCAAGGAGATTTTTAAGCGTAACCCCAAAAAGCTCCATGTTGTTGACATTAGTGAAAACAATATGGTTGAATTAGTACGGGACGTCAGAAGTTCCTTCGGTTATATAGAAGGGGACTTTCAAACATTTGCTTTAGATATTGGGTCTATTGAATATGATAAGTTCATAGAATCGGATGGCTATTATGATTATGTTTTAAATTTATCTGCATTAAAGCATGTCAGAAGTGAAAAAGATCCATATACTTTGATGCGAATGATTGAGGTAAATATTTTTAATACTGAGAAAACAATAAATCAATCAATTTCTAAAGGGGTTAAAAAATATTTTTGCGTATCGACAGATAAGGCCGCAAATCCCGTAAATATGATGGGCGCATCTAAACGTATCATGGAGATGTTTCTCATGGAAAAAAGTCAAGAGATAGATATTTCTACAGCCCGTTTTGCAAATGTTGCTTTTTCTGATGGATCGTTACTTCATGGTTTTAATCAACGTATTCAAAAAAAACAGCCTATAGTTGCCCCAAATGATATTAAAAGATATTTTGTGATACCAAAAGAATCAGGGGAACTTTGTTTAATCTCATGCATTTTTGGGAATAATCGAGATGTTTTTTTTCCAAAATTAAGCGAAGGACTTCACTTGATGACTTTTGCCGATATAGCAATAAAGTATCTCGAAGAGTTGGGATACAAAGCATCCCCATGTGTAAGTGAAGAAGAGGCTAGAAATCTCATGAAGTCTTTGCCTTCAGAAAAGATTTGGCCATGTTTATTTACCCAAAGCGACACTACAGGAGAAAAGGATTTTGAGGAGTTTTATACGAGTGAAGAAATCCTAGATATGGATAGGTTTGAAAATCTGGGAGTAATCAAAAATGAACTTAATTTCGATAATTCTAAACTTCAGTTTTTCAAAGATTCGATAATTAACATTAAGGCACAAAATAGGTGGAATAAACAGGATATTGTGCAATTATTTCATTACATGATCCCTGGATTTGAACATAAGGAGACAGGAAAGTACTTAGACGCGAAAATGTAGATTTTATGATTGAAACAGAATCTTTTAGACAAGTTTGTAACTTTGTTAAGTCACAGTATCCGAATAAGGAATTTATTCCCTTGCATGCTCCTGTTTTTAATGGCAATGAAAAGGCCTATTTAATTGACGCCATTGATTCAACTTTTGTCTCCTCGGTAGGAGAATATGTTAATCAATTTGAAAGAATGATGTGTTCAATTACTGGTGCTGAATATGCCGTAGCGATCGTTAACGGAACCAATGCTTTACATATGGCATTGATTCTTGCTGGAGTTATCGATGATGATGAGGTTATTTCCCAAAGCCTTACTTTTATCGCTACTTGTAATGCAATAAGTTATTGTAGAGCAAATCCGGTTTTTGTAGATGTTGATAGAGATACAATGGGCCTTTCTCCTGATGCACTTGAAAAATTCCTAATTGAGTATGCGGAAATACGAGATGACGGGTTTACGTATAATAAATTAAGTAATAGAAGGATAAAGGCATGTGTTCCAATGCATACATTTGGATTTCCTTGTAGAATCGATAAAATCTCTACAATCTGTGATACATGGAATATAGCATTAGTTGAGGATTCTGCTGAATCTTTAGGAAGTTATTATCAAGGTAAACATACAGGAGTTACAGGAAAAGTAGGTGTATTTAGTTTTAATGGTAATAAAACAGTAACATGTGGAGGAGGAGGTGCATTAGTAACAAATGACCCAGAATTTGCTAAAAGAGCTAAGCACTTAACCACTCAAGCGAAAGTGCCTCATAAATGGGCCTTTGTTCACGATGAAATTGGCTATAACTATAGGATGCCGAATTTGAATGCTGCGCTTGCTTGCGCTCAATTGGAACAATTAAATGTTTTTGTAGAAAACAAGAGGGAATTAGCCTCAATTTATAAGAGTTACTTTCAAGATCAACAAATTGCCTTTGTAACCGAGAATGAGGGTGCAAAAGCTAACTATTGGCTAAACTGTATATTATTTGCTGACGCTGACGAGAGAGATTCATTCTTGGAGTATTCGAATGAAAATGGAGTAATGACAAGGCCGGTTTGGGAATTGATGCATAGATTGCCAATGTTTATAAATGCACAAAAGGGGGATCTGAACAATAGCGAATGGCTTGCAGATCGTTTGGTGAATATTCCTAGTAGCGTTAGATGAAAAAAGAAGCAGTAGTTATTGGCTATTCTGGCCACGCTTACGTTGTTGCTGATCTTTTATTGAAAAATAAGATTAGTCTTGCCGGCTATTGTGAAAAACAAAAGAAAACGGCAAATCCTTTTAATGTAGATTACCTTGGAGATGAGTCAAATAGCGAAGTTGTTGAAGAACTGAAGTCATTCAATGTCTATCTGGGAATTGGAGATAATAAGGTGAGAGATAGACTTTATCAGTATTTAAGAAATAATGATATAAGCTTACCTTTGCTGAAACATCCTAAGGCCATTGTATCTAAATATAGTGAAATTGGAACTGCAAGTGTTGTAATGGCTGGAGCCATTATAAATGCCATTTCTAAAATAGGTAAAGGTGTTATTTTAAATACAAGTTGTATCGTTGAACATGAGTGTTTAATTGGCGATTTTGCACATATTGGACCTGGTGCTGTATTGGCTGGAAATGTTAATGTCGGCGATTTTACGTTTATTGGTGCAAATTCGGTAATTAAACAAAATATAAGAATTGGTAAAAATGTTATTGTTGGAGCGGGTTCTGTCATTGTGAAAAATATACCTGATAACGTTACAGTGTATGGAAACCCTGCAAGGATTAAATAAATATGAGGACGTTAATAATAGCAGAAGCCGGAGTAAATCATAATGGTGACATTAATATAGCAAAGAAGCTTATTGATGCTGCGACGGCCGCAGGTGCTGATTATGTTAAGTTTCAAACCTTTAAAGCGACAAAACTTGTAAGTAGGGTTGCTGTTAAGGCTGATTATCAAAATCAAAATACAGGAGATTCTGCTGAATCACAGTTTGAAATGCTCAAGAAGCTTGAGTTGTCTGAACAAGATCATATCGAATTAATTGATTACTGCGCTATAAAAGGGATTAAATTTCTTTCAACGGCTTTTGACCTTGATAGTCTTAACTTTTTAAAAAAAATTGGTATTCGTTTATTCAAAATTCCTTCAGGAGAGATAACTAATCTTCCATACATCGAGTTAGTATCGAAACTTGCTGACGAATTGATTATCTCTACAGGAATGTGTACTATGGAAGAAATTAAGGATACAGTAACTGTAATAAGAAATCTGACCGACATTAAAGTTACTATTCTTCATTGTAACACAGAATATCCAACTCCATACGAGGATGTTAACCTTTTGGCTATGCTTGAAATTGGAAAAGCATTTAATGTGGAAATAGGCTATTCAGATCACACTCTAGGCATCGAAATACCTATCGCAGCTGTGGCTTTAGGGGCGAAGATAATAGAAAAGCACTTTACTTTAGATCGAGCACTACCGGGCCCAGATCATGCAGCTTCTCTCGAGCCGGAAGAATTAAGACAAATGGTTTCTTCAATTAGAAATGTTGAAATTGCATTAGGCTCCGAGATCAAAGAACCAAGTCCTTCAGAAATTAAAAATAGAGCCATAGCCAGAAAAAGTATTCATCTGGCAAAAAATAAGGTTAAAGGGGATATTATAACGGCAGAAGACTTAGATATGATAAGACCTGGAGATGGAATATCGCCGATGATAATGTACAATGTAATTGGGAAATCAATTGTACATAATTTACCAGCCGGGCATAAGCTCTCTTTAAATGACCTAAGCATATGAGAATTGCTATATTAACAAGTTCAAGAGCAGATTGGGGCATTTATTTGCCTTTAGCAAAGGCATTAAAATCAGATAAGTATTTCGATCTGAAGATTATTAGTTTTGGAACACATCTTTCTGATTTCTATGGGAAAACCATAAATGAAATCATAAACAATGGATTTAAAGTAGATTTTACAATTGAATCCATTTTGGCAACAGATTCTCCTTCTTCCATTTCAACAGCTATGGGGTTAACAATGATTAAGTTTGGCGATTTCTGGAAAGAATATTGTCAGTATTTTGATCTTGTTTTTTGTATAGGAGACCGATTTGAAATGTTTGCTGCTGTAAGCGCCGGGATTCCATTCAATATAAAATTTGCACACCTTCATGGGGGAGAAACTACTTTAGGGGCAATAGATAATATTTTTAGACATTCCATAAGTTTAGCCTCAAAGATTCATTTTACATCAACTGAATCCCATGCCCAATATGTATCGAAGTTAATTGGAACTAATGACGGAATTTACAATGTGGGGGCGATCAGTCTTGATAACTTAAAACAACTTGAACTTCTTTCAATTGAGGAATTTAAAGATAAATGGGGAGTCGACCTCTTAAACAAAACCATACTCGTTACTTTTCACCCAGAAACAGTTGACCTTGATTCTAATCGGCAGAATGTTTCTAATCTTATTGCTGCAATTGATTCGCTAAGTGAATATCAGTTTATTATAACAATGCCTAATGCAGATACTGCCGGGAATTTAATCAGAACTGCTTTTAAACATGCATTCGATGGGTCAAAAAATGTATTTCTAATTGAAAATCTCGGATCTCAAAGCTATTTTTCAGCGCTTAAGTATGTATCATTTCTTTTAGGAAATACTTCCAGTGGAATTATTGAGGCTGCATCATTCAACAAGTATGTAATAAACCTGGGAAAAAGGCAGTTAGGTAGAACATCGGGAGCTAACGTTATTCATACTCAAATACAGACTTCTGAAATTTTAAGGGCCGTATCTGAGATTGAACAAAAGGAAATTCTTATGATGCAAAATATATATTACAATGGCGGTGCTACAAATAAGATTTTAGATGCCTTGAAAAAAGAATTGAGTTATGATTAGTTATAAGGAACATATTGTAAATCAAAGTGAAATCGCACGTCATGCATTGAGGATTTTAGATCAATTGTCAGATAGTGTTAGCCGAACCCTTTTTGTTGTTAATAACGAAAATCAAATCGTCGGATCTATTACAGATGGCGATATAAGGCGAGGACTTTTAAATGATGCGGAAATTTCTCAGGAAATAAAGGCATTTATGAATATAAATTTCAAATTTCTACGCCATGACCATGATAATGTTGATCTCATCAAGGAATATAGAAAAGCAGACATCATGCTTATTCCTATTGTTGACAATGAGTTTAAAATTGTACAAATTATCGATTTAAGGAAAACCAGGACTTTACTCCCAATAACTGCGTTGATTATGGCAGGTGGAAAAGGAGAGCGGTTAAGGCCTTTTACCAACGATATACCGAAACCAATGTTGAAAGTGGGTGAGAAACCCATATTAGAGCACAATATTGACCGTTTGATTTCCTTCGGAGTGTCCGATATTTTCATTAGTGTTAAATATTTGAAAGAACAAATTATTAAATATTTTGGAGATGGTTCCGAAAAAGGGGTTAGAATACATTATATCGAAGAGAACGAACCTTTAGGGACTTTGGGAGCACTTTCGTTAATCGATAGCATTGATCATGAAGATATTCTTGTAATGAATTCGGACCTTCTAACTAACATTGATTTTGAAGATTTTTATAATTTTTATAAATCAGAGGGGGCAGACATGGCTCTAGCCAGTATTCCTTATGTTGTGAATATTCCTTACGCAGTCTTACAGACCCAAAATCATAGTGTGTCATCGTTTGCTGAGAAACCCTCTTATACTTATTATTCAAATGGCGGAATCTATTTACTCAAGTATACTTTAAAGGAATATGTCACAAAAGGAGTCTTTTTTAATGCTACTGATTTAATGGACAGGATTATCGAAAGCAAAGAAAAGATTTTGGTTCATTATCCGCTTTTGGGTTATTGGCTTGATATTGGGAAACAACAAGATTTTATAAAAGCACAGGAAGACATTAAACATATATCTTTTAGCTGATGGAAATACTAATAACTATTTGTGCAAGAGGGGGATCCAAAGGGATTCCTGGTAAAAATATCAAGTTGTTGAATGGTATCCCATTGATCGCTTATACCATTCAGATTGCAAAAAGATTTGCTGAAAAACATACTGCAGTGATAGGCATTTCAACTGATGATCTTGAAATAAAACGTGTTGCAGAAGAATCGGGTATCTCAACTGATTATCTTCGACCAGTTCATTTAGCGACGGATCGGGCCGGTAAAATTGATACAATAGTAGATGTAATGCATTATTATGAGACTAAATTTGATAAAACTTTTGACTATGTTTTAGATTTAGATGTGACCTCACCTCTTAGAACACTTGAAGATCTTGAGCACGCATTTGAACAATTAAAATTGGATACTCAAGCTATGAATCTTTTTTCAGTTAATCATGCAGCAAGAAATCCATATTTTAATATGGTTGAAAAAAAAGATTCAGGATACTATGGTCTTGTAAAGAATGAAGAGGTTGTCCTCAGTAGACAGACTGCTCCACAGGTTTACGATTTAAATGCCTCTTTTTATTTTTATAAAAGCGAGTTTTTTAAGAAAGATTACAAAACTGTATTTACTGAAAAGACATTAATTTATTTAACGCCTCATCTTTGCTTTGACCTTGATCATTTAATTGATTTTGAATTCCTGGATTTTTTATTGTCTGAGAATAAATTAGAATTTCAGATATGGATGTAGTAATAATTGGATTGGGCTCTATCTCTACCAAGCATATTTTTGCATTGAGATCACTGGATTATGAGGTTAACATAAAGGCTTTAAGATCATCTCGGAATGCAGGGAATGTTGATGGTATAACCAATATTTATGATTTTAAGGACATAGGCCAACCAGATTTTGTTATTATTTCAAACCCCACTTATTTACATTATAATACAATAAGAGAGGTTGCTGAGCAAAGGATTCCAATGTTCATTGAAAAACCGGTAGTTCATACACTTGAGAATATCGCTCATCTACAACAAATGATTGAGCCGAATAGTATTTTTACATATGTAGCATGTAATTTAAGGTTTCATCCTTGTATCCAATTTCTTAAATCATATCTTAATAATTCAAATGAAAGAATTAATGAGGTAAATATATATTGTGGTTCATTTCTTCCGGATTGGAGGAAAGGTAAAAACTATCGTGATATTTATAGTGCGAATTTGAATATGGGAGGAGGGGTACATCTGGATTTATTTCATGAAATGGATCTTGCATGTTGGTTATTTGGTCTCCCATCTTTTTATAGAAGTAACACGACAAACCTATCAAGCTTAAAAATTGATGCACCGGATTATGCAAACTATCTTCTCAGCTTTTCTGATTTTAATGTCTCTATTTTATTAAACTATTATAGAAGAAAACCAAAACGTACTATTGAGATACTGTTCGAAAATACCACATGGACGGTGGATTTAATCAGAAACAATATTCTAACGGATGAAGGGGAGATTATTTTTAATAATGAAGGATATGATTTGATCAACAGCTATGTTGATCAAATGAGTTATTTTGTTTCACATTTAAAAGATGATACTTTACCGATGAATACATTTAGTGAATCTATAGAAATTTTAAAAATTACGCTGTCAAATGAATAGATTGAAAGATAAAATAGTTTTAATTACAGGAGGAAATGGCTTGTTGGGGGGTGAAATTATCAGTAAAATTGAGAGTGAGGGGGCTTTTTGCATTAATGTTGATATTAATCACGATTCTAATTCCGAGTTGTCAAAAATAAAATGCGATATCACTGATACTAACTCAATTGATGAGTGTATCGCGATGGTAATCGCTAAATACGGACAGATAGATGGCTTGGTCAACAATGCATATCCAAGAACGACTGATTGGGGTGATAGATTTGAGGACATCGCTTTCTCCTCATGGCAAAATAATGTTGACTGGCAATTAAATAGCTATTTTTATTTTACGCAAAAAGTTGTAAAATATATGGCTGAGAGAAAATCAGGCTGTATAATTAACATGGCTTCTGTTTATGGGATTGTGGGTCCAGATTTTAATGTTTATGAAGGAACGGCAATGACTATGCCTGCAGCTTATTCCGCAATAAAGGGGGGGCTGATAAATTTGACCAGATATTTAGCGTCTTATTTGGGTGAAAAAAATATAAGAGTAAATACAGTTTCTCCAGGGGGTATATTTGACAATCAAAATCCTATTTTTGTTGAAAATTATAATAAGAAAGTTCCAATGCGAAGAATGGGGCTACCCGACGACGTTTCTCCATTAGTAGTTTTCCTTCTATCTGAAGAAGCTAAGTATATAACTGGACAGAATATCGCGGTGGATGGGGGATGGACTTCTATTTGATGTAAGAAATAAATAAAGAATGAGTAAAAAAACAATTTTTTGGTGCAAGAATTGCCTAAACATGTCCACAAGACCAAGAATAACTTTTGATTCAAGGGGATGGTGTAATGCCTGTCAATGGATGGAAGAGAAACAAGTGATGGATTGGACATCCAGGGATAAGGAATTAGAAGAATTGCTGGCTAAGCATAAATCCAAGACTGGAAATTTTGATTGTATTGTTCCTGTAAGTGGGGGGAAAGATGGATCATACGTGGCTTATACGTTGAAACACAAATATGGAATGAATCCTCTTGCCATAACTGTTAGGCCTGCTTTGTCTCTACAAATAGGTGATCAAAATCTAAGTAACTTTATTCATTCCGGATATAATCATATTCACCTAACTCCAAATCCAAAGGTTTTAGATAGGCTTAATAAATATGGATTTATTGAAAAGGGATTTCCTTATTATGGTTGGTTGATAGCAATAATGACCGCGGTGATTAAAACCGCTACAAATTTTAAGATCCCGTTATTGGTTTATGGTGAAGATGGAGAAATTGAATATGGTGGGTCTACGGAGAGTAAAAACAAGCCGTTGTATGATATTAACTATATGAAACGTGTCTATCTGGAGGGCGGTCATGATAAAGTATTTGAAAGAATAATGAAAGATGGAGATATCTCAGAGGCTGATTTGTCATTTTTCCGCTTTCCGACAGACGATGAGATTTCAGAGGTAGGATTATCATTTACTCATTGGTCTTATTTTGAGCCTTGGGATTCTTATAGAAATTATGTAGTTGCTAAAGAGCATTGTGGTTTAATCGAAAAAGATGAGGGAAACCTTGATACCTTTACAAATTTTTCACAAAATGATCAGGCACTATATGCATTGCATGCGTACTTAATGTATCTTAAATTTGGTTTTGGTAGAGCTACCCAGGATGCAGGAATTGAAATACGCAGAGGGTCAATGACAAGAGATCAGGCATTGAATTTGGTTAAAATGTACGATAATGCCTATCCTTATGATCTTATTGATACTTATCTTAAGTATTACAATATGAGCAAGGAAGAATTTGACGCTGTGTTAGACAATTATGCGAATAAAGAACTTTTTGAGAAAATTGATGGCGTTTGGCAACCCAAGTTCAGCCCTGGAGAAGATTTTTCAATATGAGACTAGTTATCGTTGATTATGGAATGGGCAATATCAGATCAATAATTAGTTCTTTAAACTATATTGGAGTGAGTGATGTAGCTGTTTCTTCAAATTACGACATCCTAAAAGCTTCAGATAAATTAATTTTACCTGGAGTTGGCTCATTTGGTAAAGCAATGAATAGGATCAAGGAACGAAATCTGGATGCATATTTACATGAGTTTGTAATTGATTACAAAAAACCAATATTGGGCATTTGTTTAGGGATGCAGCTAATGGGGAAATCAAGTAACGAGGATGGCGATAACGATGGACTAGGATTTGTTGAAAATAGTGTAAGAAAGTTCGAGACCACAACATTTAAAATTCCTCATGTTGGATTTAACCAGGTAATGGTTACCGAAGACTCCAGACTATACTCAGGGTTAAATGCTAATCCTGATTTCTATTTTACTCATAGTTATAGAATGATGGGTGAGGCTAATATTAATCCTTCATTCTGTGATTACAGTGAGAAGTTCATTGCAAGTTTTGAAAAAGATAATATTGCCGGTGTTCAATTTCACCCTGAATTAAGCCAGCGGAATGGTTTAAATTTATTAAAGAATTTTATTGATAAATTCTAATGTTAAGAAAAAGAATTATTTTCACGCTGATCTATGATCATGAGTACTTCATGCAGAGCAGAAATTTCAGACTACAGAAGGTCGGTAATTTAACTTGGCTAGAACGCAATTATAAATTTCAAGAAATTGCATTTTCTTTGGATGAATTGATTGTGTTGGACGCAACTAAGGGTAAGAAATCTATTGAGATGTTTGCAACAACAATTAGTAAATTGGTTAATGATGCTTTTATTCCTATAGCTGCAGGTGGAGGAATTCGCTCTGTCGAAGATGCGGAACTTTTATTTCGTAGCGGAGCAGATAAAATTGTACTCAACAGTATTTTACTAGAAGATCCAGTTTTAGTTGAAGTTCTGGTAAAAACATACGGCTCACAAAGCATTGTTGCCTCAGTTGATTATAAACTGAATAATGGTACGGAAGAAGTTTACATTCATGATGGCAGTGTTAAGATAGAAATGGAACTGGAAGGTTATTTGAAATACATTGAATCCTTAAATGTAGGAGAAATCTACTTGAATTCTATTGATAAGGACGGCACTGGATTTGGATACGACTTTATAACCATTAATAATATTAAAGATAAAATAAATTTACCGCTAATAATAGCCGGAGGCGCAGGCAATGAGAAGCACTTGATTGATGGATTAAAGCTTAGCGGGGTAAGTGCAGTTGCTACAGCCAATCTTTTCAACTTTATTGGCGACGGACTTCCAATTGCAAGAAAACACATAATAAATTCGGGTGAAAACATAGCTAATTGGGATGTTAATAACTGAAATTTATCAAAAAATAAGATTTTGCTTTAAAGCTGATCGCATTGGTCCGGATGTTCCTTTTACACATTGGATGCTGCATTATCATAGTATGATGATGAGACTTTGCAGAAAGAAATTTAAAAAATTCGCTGAGTCTTCGCAATTTAGAGCAGGTGCTTATGCCATAGGTTGTTCCCAAATAGAAATAGGAAGCAGGGTTGTTATACGCCCTGGGTGTATGTTATTCGGAGAAACGAATGAGCCCCTTGATGTATCAATTTCGATTGAAGATGATGTTATGATGGGAAGTGGAGTTCAGATATATGTAAATAATCATCGTTTTGATAGAAAAGATATTTCATTGATTGACCAGGGATATTATCCTGATAAACCAGTTGTGTTAAAAAAAGGATGTTGGATTGGCGCAAACTCAATTATCTTGCCCGGTGTGACTATTGGGTGCAATACGGTTATAGGGGCTGGGTCAATAGTAACTAAATCCATTCCAGATTTTGTAGTCGCTGTAGGTAATCCGGCTAAAATCATAGATAGAAATCACTAGATGTTTTTAAGAAAGAGTATTAGGCTAATTATACCAAAAGTATATCGATATGTTTAAAAGCAAACTATTGAAAAACACCATCATTTATTCTATTGGCGAAATATTCCCGAAGCTGATCAGTTTTATTTTACTGCCAGTTTTTACTTTGTACTTATCAGCTTCGGATTATGGAATAATCAGCTATACAAATTCAGTGATGTTCTTTTTCTTTGTGCTTTCTTCATTGGCTCTAAATACATACTTATTACGTGAGTATTTTGAATGTAAAACGGAAATAGATAAGAAAAAGTTGATCGGAAGTGTGTTTCTTACAATTCTCATTATCAACGTAGTAATGCTCGCTATGGGGTATATCTTAGGGCCATTATTAGTTAAAGGGTTTAATATCCAAATTCCTTTTTTTCCATTTTTTTCTTTGTTATTGTTAAATAACTTTTGTGAAGCTCTATCTATTGTCCCCTTAGTTGTATATAGGGTTCATGAAAATGCATTAAGCTACGTAACTCTTAGTGTGCTGAAGGCTGTTTTGCTATTTGTGGTAACTTATATCTTAATTGTTCATTTAAAGTGGGGATTAATGGGGAATTTCTATGGGCGATTATTTGTAAATGCTTTTTTTATTATCATTTATATTTATGTAATCCTTCGAAACGCAAAAATCAATTTTAATGTGGAGGCGATAAAAAAAAGTTTAAGATTTTCATTCCCTTTGATCCCAGGTGCGATAGGTTATTTATTAATGAGTATGTCTGATAGAATAATTCTAGAACGATATGTTTCTCTATCTGATATAGGGATATATTCTGTTGCATATACATTAGCTTATAGCTTGTCGGTTATCATACAAGGAGGATATAGATCTTTTGAACCGGAGATTTATAGAGAATTTAATAAACCAACTTTTGCCTCATTCGTTGAACGGATTCATAAATTGTATATGTTTACAGTGTTTTTCCTGGCAATTGTTCTGTCAGTCTTTTCACGAGACATTTTATTATTAATGACAAAAGGTGACTTCGTAAAAGGATACACATTGATTCCATTAATTTTAATTGGTGTAATTGCAACTGCGCAAAACGCTATTCTCGTATCTATTGTTATATCTGAAAAAAATACAAAATTGAGTGGTGTTTCGACTGTTGTAGGAGGGGGGGCAAGTATTGCATTTAATTTAATTTTAATTCCTACTTATGGAATATATGCTGCAGCTTTAGCTTCTGCTATTGCATATATTTTAATGAACTTAATAGTTGCACTAAAAATGAAATTTAAATCCCCAGTTATACAGTCAGATGTTATTTCTCTGTTATACTTTATGTTTATTTCATTTGTGGTGATTGCTTTTTTTGGGCAGAGTAATATTAATATTATTTCTATAATTTATAAGTTTGGAATAATAATAATAAGCCTGATTATTTTGTTTTTAGTCTATAAATTGAATTTAAGACATTTTGACTTCATTTTTTCATTCCTTAAAAAGAGAGAAGATTGATATTTGGGCTCACTTTAGTCGGTAACAGTGATGAATCCTGTAAAGTGTTTAATAGTGGTATATAGTCTGAAATATGTCAAGTAAAAAATCTCTAATTGCAATTCAAGGTCCGACACAATTTATCGCGGCCTATATTTCATTGCTTTGGTACGAGCAATCGATAATTAAAGAACGAACTGAAACTGTTCTTTTAATTTACGATACTTATGTGCCAGTAGATAATGAATTATCGTTTAAAGATTCTATCTTAAAACTGGCATCGATTAGAGAATGGGCGCAAATAGTTTTTATCGATGGGAAAGCGATGAGTAAATTGTCATTTAGCTCTTATTCCAATTGTGTTTCAAAACTACGCTCTAAATTTTACTATTCTGATTTTGATATCGTGTTTATAGCAAGAGATTATGGGAGTTTTGGGACTCAACTTATTTTAAATACATACCCAAATGCATTGCATATTGAATATGGTGATTCTTTCGGCTTAGTTGGCAATGAGAATGTACTTAAAACATCTATTTTTGATTTTTTTAAAGCTCCTAAAGCAATTTCTAAAGCAGTGTTGAAAAAAGTATTATTTAGACATTTTCCATTGCGGTTTGATTTTAAACTATCGATACTATCGATGCCCCTTGATTGGAAAGGAGACTATTTAGTTAATAAGAATCTTATCGTTCCTGATAAAAACTTTGTTAAGCAGGTTTTTTTGCAGCTTTCATATCAAATCCCTGAATTAAATAGCTATAGTGATGAATTAACTGAATCGCAAAATTGCAATCTTTATCTTCTGAGTAATTTTTCAAATTCTGGCTTTAGTACTCAAGAAGATGAACTCAATCTATATTATGAGATTGTAATTGCAACAGCATCAAAAGACAAAATCATCATCTTAAAAAATCATCCAAGAGGATCGGATGATATATTAAAATTACTATATAAGAAATTAAACGAAAATTATAAAGTTAAGATAATAGATAATAAAAGATTGAGCTTTTATCCGATCGAACTTTGGTCCTCGCTAATTGAGAAGTGCTATGTTTTTCCTATCTTTTCTTCAAGCGTTATTAGTCTTAAATATCTTTTTTCAAAAAAAGTAGTTATGCCGTTAGACAATCTTAAAATAAGAAAATATATATATTCGGATAAAATAAATGAAACAATTCAAAGTGAAGCTATGTGCAGGGAGGCAATTGCCTCTTTAAATGAATGGGATGGTAAAAGTCCGTTGTGGGTAAAGAAAACGTAATATGATAATTAGACTAAAGTTTCTTATTCTAAAGTATAAAAATAGAATAAAGAGATATTTTCTGGGGAATATCTCCTCGAAAATAATTTTAGGGCCTAATGTGCAATTTTTTGGTCTAAATAATATTCTGATTAAAGATAATTGTACTATTGGTGAAGATAGTTTGTTTATTGTAAACAATCGAACAAATAAAGAGATTCAACTGGCGTTAGGTAGTAATGTATATATTGGAAGGGATAATTTTTTTTCAGTAGGGAAGTCGATTAATATTGGCGACTATTGCATTTTTGGTAATAAGTGTTCCCTTATATGTAGCGATCATATTTTTGATAATCCTTTAGTACCATATGCACTTTCGGGAAATAGTTATAATAAGGAAATTGTGATTGGCACAAATTGTTGGCTGGGGCATGACGTCAGTGTTGTTGGAAAAGTAAAGATAGGGCATGGTTGTGTTATCGGGGCTAATACTGTTGTAACTAACGACATTCCGCCATTTAGTATGGTGGTAGGCAATCCCGGAAGAATAATAAAGACATTTAATTTTGAAACTAATGCTTGGGAAAAGGGAGCTAAATTTAATTCTTCACTTTACTCTGATGAAGAGATTTATCGGAATTACCTAAATAGCAATTTCAATGATCTTCCGCTTGGATATTATCCCTCGTCATCGAAAATGGGAGACCTTTAAAAGATTAAGAACCTATTTGTAATCTTAGAATTGATCGATTTTTATACCTTTACCAAATGTATCAGAAGTTAGAAATCTTATTAAATAAATGAAAATTTTAGTAACGGGAGCTTATGGATTTCTAGGAAGGCATACAGCAAAAAAGTTTAAACAAGAAGGGCACTATGTTACAGGGATGGGACATGGGAAGTGGTATTCAGATGAATTTTCCAAGTGGGGTATTGATAATTGGGTGGAGTCAACTATAACTTTTGAGACATTAATTAATACAAATCAAAAATTTGATTTAATTGTTCATTGTGCGGGAAGTGGTTCGGTAGCTTTTTCAAGAGAGAATCCATATGAAGATTTTCAGAAAAGCGTGCAAAGTACCTTGTCTCTCCTAGAATATATAAGATTACAAAATCCGGCCTGCAAATTCATTTATCCTTCAAGTCCAGCAGTACAGGGGGATTTGGGTAACACTCCAATAAGTGAAGACATGCTAGCAGTGCCAGTTTCTCCTTATGGTTTTCATAAAAAAATTGCTGAAGAATTGTGCCGTTCATACTATAATAATTTCAATATTGAAGTAGGCATAATACGGTATTTTTCTATTTATGGAGAGGGATTGAAAAAGCAACTGCTTTGGGATGCTTGTAGAAAGATTCAAAACTCTGATACTGTTACATTTTTTGGAACAGGAAATGAGACCCGTGATTGGATTCATGTTTCAGATGCTGTTAATTTGCTATATAGGTTAGCCATGAATTTAGAAGGCTATCAAGTATTTAATGGAGGAAGTGGTGAAAGTGTCGAAATTAACCAGGTGATTAAGGGTTTGTGCGAGTCTTTTAACAAACCCGTTCGAATCAATTTTAATGGAGAAGTCAAGGTTGGAGATCCTATTCATTTTTGGGCGGATATTAGTAAAGCTTTATCTTTAGACTGGCGACCAACTATTAAATTAAGCGATGGGTTGAAAAATTATGTCGAATATTATAAATCTCTAAATAATGATTAGAGTAGGGTTTTTATTGAATTTTCCAATTTCATATAAAGGTGGAATAAATTATTTCAAAAATCTTTTCTATGCTTTAAATAAGTTTCATTCTAATGATGTAAAGATTATTTTATTTGTTTCATCTGGTTTAGAGGATGAATATGTTGCTTTATTTGAGCAATATGCAGAAATAGTTAAAACAAAAGTTATAGAAAGAAAATCGTTCCAATGGTTTGTAAGTAAGATAGGTGAAAGAATATTGAGATTTGATGCCCTAACTTATCGTCTATTGCTAAAACATCAAATCGATGTTGTTTCCCATTCTAACTATGTTTTCCCAGGCAAAAATATTAAATCTATTAATTGGATTCCCGATTTTCAATATTTCCATTTTCCGAAATTATGGACAAAGAAACAATTAAAAGCAACCGTCCAATTACACAGTAATTTAATAAAACGAAGTGATAACATTGTATTAAGTAGTGTAGCTGCATTTAACGATTTTAATACAGAGTACGCTGCATATAAGGATAGAGTACACGTAGTTAATTTTGTTTCTCAGCCAGATAATGAGTTAAAAACAAATTTAACAGCAGAGGAAGTCGAATATATTAGAAGAAATTATCTAATCGAAGGCCCTTTTTTTTATCTTCCTAACCAATTCTGGAGTCATAAAAATCATATTGTAGTTTTTAAGGCGATTAAAATTTTAAAAGAGAGGGGCTTTTCTCCTTTGCTAGTAACATCCGGCCTAATGGAGGATTATCGAAACGGAGATAACCACATTCTTAAATTACGGCAATTAGTTGAAAATGAAAAACTGCAAAATAATATTTTATTTTTGGGCTTGATCCCGTATGTAGATGTCCTTAAATTAATGATCTTGTCTAACTGTATCATTAATCCATCTTATTTTGAAGGATGGAGTTCAACTGTTGAAGAGGCTAAAACAATTGGTAAAAGAATATTGTTGTCAAATATTGGAGTTCATGTAGAGCAGAATCCATCTTTGGGTGTATACTTTGATCCGGATGATCCAATAGATCTGGCTGACAAGATGGAGATAATAATAACCGACTTCCTAAATGAATCACAAGTTGATATTGATATTCTTAACAATGATTTAAATAAAAGGACCAAAGAATTCGCTTCGAATTATTATAATGTTTTAAAGGCGAGTGTTTTAAAAGACTAGAATTGGATATTACAACTAATGCCTCGAAATTTGAATATGGAGATATTTTATTGGTTCTAGTGTTGTATAATACTAAACTATTAGAATCAACAAGTTTTATATCTTTAACCTCTGCACTTGTTCATAGTAACTTGAATAAGATGGATTTATTTATTTATGACAATAGCCCGCTCGCTCAAGAAATAATACTGAAGGATTCGGATATTTGGACTGTAAATTACACGCATGATCGGCTTAATCCGGGTGTAAGTAAAGCCTATAATGAAGGTGCCAAATTCGCACTGACCCTTAAGAAAAAATGGATTTTAATTCTAGATCAAGATACCAGATTCCCTTTAACTCTATTTAACGAATTCTCAAATGCAATATGCTTGTACCCTAATTCAAAGTTATTTGCGCCTATACTTAAGTCAAGAGATATTATCGTGTCACCTACTATATATAGATTTAATAGGGGATTTTCACCCAAATCTATTGTTCCAGGAATACATGATTTGAGAAAATTTTCTCCCATTAATAGTGGGATGTTTATTAATCTTAATCTTTTTTTTAACGCTGATGGATATGATGAAAACATTAAACTTGATTTTAGTGATTTTGTTTTTATAAGAAGACTTTGCAAAATTATTAGTGAATTTGTTGTGTTAAATGTCACATGTTCACATGATCTCTCTTCCTCAGATTTACAACCTTTAGCATCGGCAGAATTTAGATATAAAAGCTATTGCGAGGGCGCTAAACTTTCAGCTAGAAACTTGAAAGAGCGTATAATTCTGTTAGTTGTTTGTCTTATTAGAGGTGCTAGGCTTGGGTTACGGTATAAATCTTTTACTTTTTTAACTTTATTTGGTAAATGTTATTTAAGAGATTTAGTGTAGGTATATTTTTAGATATTTTCTTTACCATAATGCTTATAGAGCTTGTTATGGGAGGGGGAGGGCGATTTTTTGAAATAGGTCCACTAACCCTGAGGATGGTTCTTTATTTTACTGGGATACCTATCTCTTTTATTTTTTTGTCAATAACTAAGAGAACGGAGCCTCCTATCTTTTATTGGACATTTTTCTTTTTTCTTCTTACTGCATTTTCTTCTGCAATGGGGTTAATTAATGGGGCTTCATTCAATGACATTTTTGAAGACATTAAGCCATTAAGTTTTTTTCTAATCTTGCCTTTTTTTGCATTATGTATTAATAATAAGGAGAAAGTTGATTATGCGATTAATATAATTAAATGGAGCTCTCTTATGCTTGGGGTTATCTACATCCTATTAGTCTTGCTAATTGTTTTAAGGATTATCCCCTTTATGAGATTTTATGTATATATGCAGCATTTTGGAGAAATAGCATTTAGGAACGAGACCCTTTTTTTCTATAAAGGATTTCTTTACTTATGTATAGGTTTCTTTTTTTTTATGACTAGTCCTGGTAAACTTAATAAGTTGGCTGCTTTTATACTTTTGATTTCAATTTTTTTGACACTTACAAGAGGATTCATCCTGACCACCTTACTAACGGCTCTCTTTTATTTGATATTTATAATGAGAAATAAATTGGTTAGTGTTATCATCCTTTTAATAACGGGAATAATCGCAGCAGTGGCTGTACCTTTTTATCTGAAAACAATTGGCAATAGATCTATATCAGATAATATTAGATATTTGCAAGTTGAGCAAGTGAAAGAAAAAACGAATTTTTTGAATTTTTTTCTGGGTGATGGATTTGGAATAGGAGTTCCAATAAGGCCTCAGCATATGGAAATCGCATATCTGGAGATATTTAGCAAGCAGGGTATAATTGGATTACTGTTTTGGTTTTCTCTACTACTATATATAACATATTTATATATATCGTTGTATAAAAATAAAGATGTTTTTGTTACTTATTCACCCTTGTTTTTAAGTGTTTTGTTCGTTTATTTACAATCAGCCACAAATCCTTACTTGAATAATCCAATAGGACTATCTATGATTTTAGTTGGGCTGGTTTCCTTAATCAGAATTAAGAACCACTATTTAGTTTAATATAAAATATGAAAATTTCTGTTTGTATAGCTACATATAATGGCTCAAAGTATATAGTAGATCAATTGAACTCCATACTTTTTCAACTTGATGAAAGGGATGAAATTATAATCTCTGATGACTCTTCTTCTGATGATACAATTGATAAGATTAAATCACTTCGTGATAATAGAATAAAGATTTACTCAGGTGATTTTAAAAGCCCTATTTATAATTTTGAAAATTCATTGAAACATGCAAATGGCGACTTTATATTTCTCTCTGACCAGGATGATGTTTGGCTTGAGGGGCGAGTCTCAGAGATGCTCAAACAAATGAGCCTTGGATTTGACTTAGTTGTGTCAGATTGCCGGATAGTAGATGAAAGTTTGAGAGAATTACGGTCATCATATTTTGAATTCAATAATTCAAGAGGGGGCTTTTTAAAGAATCTTTGGAGAAATAGTTTCATGGGGTGTTGTATGGCATTCAATAGGAAAATTTTGGATAATATATTGCCATTCCCTTCTAAATTACCGATGCACGATTCTTATATAGGACTGTTAGCTGAATTAAAGTTTAATGTAGTTTTTCTACCCAAACCCCTTTTGCTTTATCGACAACATTTAAATAATGCATCAAGTACATCGGTGGGCATTAGTGAATATAGTTTTTTAACCAAAATGGGATTTAGAATAAGATTAATCTACGCTTTATGCAATAAATTAATTAAAATATGATTAAATTATCGTGCAGTATTGTTCTGTACAAAACTGAAAAAGATATAGTCAAAGCTGCTATTAATAGTATTTTAAATAGTTCAATAACTTTGAAATTATTGTTAATTGATAATTCTCCTACTGATATTCTAAAATTAGAATTAGCAAAGGAGCTTTATGATGATCGTGTAGAATATTTATTTAATTCTTCTAACCCTGGGTATGGTAGCGCTCACAATATAGCTATCAATAGATTTATGAATGAATCCGATTACCATTTGATTATGAATCCAGATATTAGTTTTCAAAAGGGAATCCTTGAAAACATCTATAATTACATGGAATCCCATAGGGATGTTGGCTCGTTAATGCCGAAGATATTTTTTAACGACGGGAGTTTACAGAGACTCTGTAAATTGCTGCCAACGCCTTTTGATTTGATCGGAAGAAGGTTTATGGGCAATACAGCCTGGGCCAAAAAACAAAATGCACGATATGAACTCCATGATTTCGATTATAACAGTACTTTAAATACACCCTGTTTATCGGGTTGTTTTATGTTTGTTAGGACGAGTGCTTTTGAAAAATCAGGGTTATTTGATCCCAGATACTTCATGTACCTCGAAGATTACGATCTTATCCGTAGAATTAATCGGAATTCAAAAACGATATTTTATCCAGGCGTTTCCATTATTCATGGTCATGCCAAAGAATCTTATAAAAATGGCAAATTGCTAAAAATTCATATTCTGTCGGCAATTAAGTACTTTAATAAATGGGGGTGGTTTTTTGATAATGAAAGAAAAAGAATTAACCAGGAGGTTCTGTCTGTAATTAAAAATAATATCACTACTAGGTGATATCAGATAATTTTCCTTAAATTTGGCATCATTATAGTTCTTGCTCTCACACATAATCGCCACCTATGCTTTTCACTCTTATCTACCTAACAAGTCTTTTAGTTGTAGCATTTGCTATCCCGCCTATCATAACTGTTTCCTTAAGAAAACGGCTATTTGACGATCCAAATGAGTCCAGAAAGATCCATAAGCGTATTATACCAAACTTTGGAGGTGTAGCCATTTTTACCGGATTTCTTTTTTCGTGTTCCATATTCATACCATCGAATATACTACCAGAAGCGAATGTTTTAATGGGTGCAGGACTTGTGCTATTTATGATCGGATTAAAGGATGATATTATAGGTTTAGGCCCGGGTATCAAATTTGTTGCACAATTCGCAAGTGCTTTTATTGTAGCGTTGGTAGCAAACATTAGAATAACCGACTTGCATGGGGTATTTGGGATTTATGATCTCCCTTACTATGCAAGTATAACGCTAACAGTCTTTTTTATTGTTGGGATTGTCAACGCGTTTAATCTAATTGACGGTATCGATGGACTTGCCGGATCAATTGGATTAATTCTTTGTGTAGCATTTGGTGTGCTTTTTTATAAATCAGGTGATTTGGGATGGGCTTACCTAGCAACTGCACTAGCCGGCGCACTTTTAGGGTTTTTATTCTTTAACGTAACTCCTGCAAGAATCTTCATGGGAGATTCAGGCTCACTACTGTTGGGATTCATTGCTGCTGTCCTGAGTATTAAGTTCATGACCATAAGTCTTACTGAAAACGTAATGGCCGGACCATTTGTCGTCACTTCAGGTATGGGGCTGATCTCTGCCATTTTAATTATACCTGTTTTTGATACGTTACGCGTTTTCACACTGAGAATCATGCGTGGTACCTCTCCATTTACTGCGGATAGCAATCATATTCATCATCGCTTGTTATCCCTTGGTTTAAGTCATGTGCAGGCAACATTAGTACTTGCATCTGTAAATGTTGTTTTTATTATTACTGCCTTGGCATTACAAAGCATAGGCGATGCACAGCTGATCTCGTTAATCATGCTGTTGATGCTAAGCTTAAATGGTGTCTTAAGTTTGTCTATAAACATCTTCAAAAGAAAAGCGCTTTCATTACCTGATACTGTAAAAGCACCGAAAGCCGCTAAATCTGAAAAAAGCTTTGCTGAACGGGTGCTCGAGAAAATCTCAGAAAATTAATCTCCTTCCTTATTAAAACGGTAAGTTTGCGGTGCAAAACTGGGATCGTTGTGTTTTCCAAAATACGGCATTAAAGTTGTGTGCATAGAATCCGATGAATACCTGTATGAAGAAAAAGCTATTTAATGAATAAATGTCTATTATTTTTTTTGTGTCTGATCTTGTTTGGATCCTGCGCAAAGGACTATCGCAACCAAGCTGAAGTCTATAGTAATGATTTTGAACAAAGTAATCTGACCGGTATTTCCGGTGGAGAGATCGAAACGTTCAACAACTCTAAAGTACTGGGTAGATACAACAATAGCGGGTTTGAGCTATCGTTGAGCAAGCTACCGGAACATGATTTGGTCGAAATCTCTTTTGATCTCTATATCCATGATGCCTGGGATGGGAATAAGGAAGGTGAAGATGGCATAGTTGACGGCCCGGATTTTTGGGAGATGATGCTGGATGGAAAGAGTTACATCAGAACAACGTTCTCTAATGTGCCCTGCGGAACCGGTACTTTTTGTGAGCCTCAGTCTTATCCGCACAATTATCCAAATAACAACAACAATCCTAAAACCGGTGCTGCTAATAGAAATCTTCCGGGAGTTTGTAATATGGCAGGTGTAGTAGGAGGAACCTCTTTGTATAAAATTGTTAAACAAATCAAACATTCCGATCAAAAGCTAATCCTGAAATGTCTTGATCAGTTAAAGCAAAGCAATGCTCCTGATCCTAAATGCGACGAAAGTTGGTCGGTCGATAATATTAAAATTAAAGCAATCAGGTTATGAGATACTTAAAATTAACCACCCTGATTTTATTAGCGGGAAGCTTTAATTTCAAATCAACGGCTCAATCTTTACCCGTTGGAACGCCTGGTGCAGAAGATTATTACAGACGTAGCCAGCTCCTTGGGCAATTGGATTCCAGCGTTTCCTTTATGGTAAGGCCGGTGATGCCTAAATCAGCTTTTGGTAAAAAGGATGTGTTTTACCTGGAAGATGAAACACGGTATAACCTGCTCGATGCTGATCATAGCTGGGGTTTGGATTCTGGCAAGTTTAAAGCCATGCTTCTGCCCTTAGGCATTCAAAATCAAATAAACACACACCATCCATATGGATGGAACGACGGGGCGATGATTCCTGCAAAGGGCTTACAAACTGTTTTAAGTGCAGGGATTTATGCCGAGTACGGACCGCTTACCATTCAATTCAGACCTGAAGTGGTCTTGGCCGCAAATACTGGGTTTGATACCTTTGATAAGGATCATTATGACGTAATTGCCGCAAGGTATTACGACTTTTATAACAATATAGACCTTCCGGCCAGGTTCGGAAAAAGTGCCTACAATAAAGCTTATTGGGGCCAAAGTAGCATCAGGTTAAATTACAAAGCCCTATCATTCGGCCTTTCAACAGAGAATCTTTGGTGGGGACCCGGCATGCGTAGTTCTCTTCTGATGAGCAATACCGCCCCGGGCTTTAAACACTTAACCTTAAATACCAGGAAACCGATCTCCACACCAATCGGATCTTTTGAAGGCCAATTAATTGCTGGCAGACTGGAGTCATCGGGTTTTGGAGTGCTTGAACCTGAACGTGAATATTTTTTTAATCCATTGTATGTTCCAAAGAGAAACGATTGGCGTTATTTGTCGGGACTCGTTGTCACCTACCAACCTAAGTGGATTCCGGGGTTATTTTTGGGTATAACGAGAACTGCCCAAACGTATAGCGATGATTTGAACAGCTTTGGCGATTATCTTCCCTTCTTTTCAAGGGTTAAGCGGGTAGTTGGAGATGAATCCCTTAATGAACGGGACGAACATAGTTCCATATTTATACGATGGCTGTGGCCAGAGGAACATGCCGAAATTTATTTCGAGTATGGACACAGCAATTCCACACAGGACCTGCGTGGAGCACTGCTTGAGCCACAGCAATCCAGAGCCTACCTTTTTGGGCTCCGAAAAATCCTCCCCTTCAATAAATCAAGAGATGAGAACATCATGATCAATGTGGAAGTTACGCAAATGCAGGAAACCTCAGCAGATAAGATCAGAACGGCCAATAGCTGGTACCTGAGTAAAAGCATCCGACATGGTTATACCAATCGGGGAGAAGTGCTAGGTGCAGGCATCGGACCGGGCGGGAACTTACAGTCGTTGGATGTGAGCTGGTTTAAGGGATTAAAAAGAATAGGATTGCAATTGGAACGCTACGTTCACAATAACGATTTTTATTTTTATGCCTACGAGGATAGTGTTGACCCCAGAAGGCATTGGACTGACCTTAGCCTCGCGGCAAATGGGGAATGGAATTATAAGAATTTCATTTTCAATGCGAAATTGCAGGGGATAAAGTCCTTAAATTATCAATGGTATTTGTTTCAGGGACCTAATGATCCGATTTGGGTAAATGGAAGAGATGCTTTTAACTTACAGGTTCAGGCAGGTGTTACCTATCGTTTTTAATCCCGCATTACAATGAAGAAGATATATTATTCAATCCTTACTGTTGTTATTTGCAGTGGTTTAAACTTAACCCAGACACAGGCGCAGTCACTTCCTGTTGGAACACCGGTCTTAGAAGACTATTATCGTAGAAAACAGCTACTAGGAGAGCTCGACTCGACAGTATCCTTTACAAGCAGGCCATTGTTTCCCACGGAAGTATTTAAAGTGCGCAATGCGTTTGATCCGGATAGCTCACTGAAGGAAAATGGTTGGTTGAAATTTGACGGACCATTTTCTTTTGCTAATGGAAGGGGAAAGTTCCAAATCTTGCCTTTCAGCTGGCAGCAGCAATTCAACTCCCATCATCCTTATGGTTGGAACGATGGTGCAATGATCCCTGCCCGTGGGTATCAATCGTTAATCACAGGAGGCTTTTTTGCAAAAATTGGCCCTTTAAGTATTCAGCTACAGCCTGAATTTGTATACGCTGCAAATAAAAGCTTTGATGGTTTTGCTGTTGGCCGGTCGGATGTTGAACTTAGGAGATACTATGCCACATACAATGATATAGATTTGCCTGAGCGTTTTGGTAATGGCACATACAATAAGGTCTTATGGGGACAAAGTAGCATTAGATTGAGCCTTGGCCCAGCATCAATTGGCGTTTCCAATGAAAATTTATGGTGGGGGCCTGGTATGCGAAACTCTTTATTGATGAGTAATACTGCTGCGGGATTTAAGCATATTACTTTAAATACCATGCGCCCAATTCATACCTATATAGGATCTTTTGAAGCGCAGATTATTGCTGGTCGCTTAAATGCAACTGGTCTTTCACCGCTTGAAGTGCAAAATGCGGCAAATGGACAAGATTTATTCAGAGAAAAAAGAGATGACTGGCGTTATCTTTCTGCCTTTAACCTCACTTATCAACCTAAATGGGTGCCAGGATTATTTCTAGGATTTACAAGAGCATTTAACGCGTACAATTCTGACCTGAGTGGCTTTAAAGACTATGTGCCATTCTTTACCCCTTATCAGAAAGTTAAAACCAACGATGGAGATCCTTTCGATCGTGACCAGTTGACTTCTTTATATGCTCGCTGGCTCTTTACCAAAGCCAAAGCAGAAATCTATTTTGAATATGGGATTAATGATAATTCATATAATTTCAGAGACTTTATTGGTTCCCCGGATCACTCGCGTGCTTATTTGTTTGGTGTAAGAAAATTAGTGCCACTGAAGACACGCCAGGAAGAATTTATTGCCGTTAATGCTGAGATCACACAAATGTCTCAATCACCAGATCGATTGGTAAGACCAGCAGGAGGATGGTATACTCATGGTGGAGTTTGGGATGGATATACCAATAAAGGACAGCTATTAGGTGCTGGAGTCGGCTCTGGAGGCAATTTACAGTCATTGGACGTGAGCTGGGTTAATGGTCTAAAAAGACTTGGTCTTTCATTTGAGCGTTATGAGCATAATATGGATTTCTATACTTCTGTTATTGGAGATTTAAAAGGACAAAGCAGACGCTGGGTAGATTTTGCACTGGCCGCCCAAGGCGAATGGAATTATGGAAATCTCCTATTCAATGCAAAACTGCAAGGAATCAGGTCAATGAATTACCAATGGAGGTTAAAAGATTACGATCCAACTTCTGATAGGTATTACATTCCTCACAACGGTGTATTTAACTTTCATGGGGAACTGGGTGTCTCTTATCGCTTCTAAATAAAAGGATATAGAAACCACAAGCAATTCCTCCTATCAGCATACCGGTTAATATACCCATTGAGTATTTTAACCGGTTTTTCTTTAATGGCAGTTCAGGCTCATCTACAATTTGTACGGTTGGGGTTTCTTGAGCCAGCATGGTTTTACTTACCTCCAGGTTCTTAACAGTTTCAGTAAAGATAGTGCTTAAAACAATCTTATCGCGTTCCTTTACCTCCGCAGTAGCATTAGCTGAGGCATAGGCCGGATTCAAATCTAGCAAAGCCTGACTGGCAGAAGAAGCCGCATAAGTCTTGCGGTTTAAGATCAGGCCAATACTGTCTGCACGGTGCTGTAAACGATTTACATTACTTCTTAACCTGCTGGTTTTGGTACGGATATAGAAATCTGTAGCTTGTTTAATGATGCGGGTACAGAATAGTTGTGCCAGCCTCTCATCTTTCATGGTGGTATTTACCTCAAAAAAGCCAAGCTTTTTATCCGTTTTCGCAATGCCAAACTCACCACCAAGGATCTGTTCGGTCATTACATGTAAAAGACTGTCTTGAATTCGGGTATATTGCTTGCTATTAACCGGAAAAGTGATGATCTTTCCATCAGTACTGTATTTAAGCCATTTCTTGTCCAGCTTATTTACCTGGGCGTAACGATCGGCCAGGGATCTGGTTTGTGTGGTATCATAAGCGGAAAGCAAGGTGGCCTTAATTAATTTCTGGCTCTTTACCAGCTCTTGTACATTATCACCGGCCAGCACGCCACTACCACCACCAATTCCGTCCATACTAAAGCCGAATTGCCCTGCTAAGGCAGCAAGTCCACCGGCTCCTGATGATTTAGCGTCATCAATCACAAAAGTTAACCTCGCCGTATAAGAAGGCGTCCAAAGCCAGGCACTTAATGCACCAAGCAGTGCTCCTGTAATTACTGTAGCGGCCAGAAGTTTTTTAAAACTGAAAACGTATTTAAGGTCATTTATGCGGTTTCCGATTACTTTGCTTAAAGAGAATTCGGGCTCGTATGGATATGGATTTTCCTGGGCCATATTATTTGTTTAAAATAGCGATTAAACTGATCAATGCGGTCAGCGCAGATGTAATCCCGGTGATTTCAGCAAAGCCAAGCTTAAACCTGTTATTTGGATCTTTTTCCGGTACTATAATCTTACTTCCCGGCTTCACAGATGGGTAATTACGGAAAAACAAGAAACGCCTTACAGGTTTGTTTAATCCGTCAGGATACTTTACATATGCACCTTTCAATCGTGCATTTTCTTTTGTTCCGGCAGCCGCATTGATATAATACTTAAAGCTCCGGCCATTATAATCTACAAACTGAGGGTTATTTACTGCCCCTGCAACTTCTACAAAAGAGATCTGACGAGGGATATAGATACTGTCGCCCGGTAAAAGGATCATACTGGTCTTTACTTTTGGATCCTGGCTTTTATTGGTCAGGTCCAGGTTCACACGTACCCCTTTTCTAAACACCTGGGCATTCTCTAAAGCGCCATAAGGACTCAACCCACCGGCTCTTTGTAGAAGATCCAATGCAGTTTCATCCCTTCTTTGCACGGCGTAATCACCAGGAAACAACACCTCACCCTTCACACTGATGTTGCCCAATGCGCGATAGTTTACCAGTCTTGGAACATATATATAATCCATCGGCTCCAGCTCCAGTTCTTGCGCTTCACCTGAGGTTTGATTCATATTTATGGTAAAGGTCTTCACCAATTGATTGGCAACGCTATCTGAACTGTTTTTAATGATTCTCGAGATCTCTACATGATGCTCAGCAGCTTCATCCTGAAAACCGCCCGCCATCGCAATTACATCTGCCAGTTTCATGCCTTTTCTATAGGTAAATGCGGCAGGAAGCTTAACAAAGCCCGCAACGGTTACATTCTGAGCGGAAGTAAAAACAGCCCTGTCCTGAACGATAATAGAATCTTCTCTCATCAATGGAATATCATTTTTTCCATTCACCACATCTGCGGGATTAAAAGAGATCAGCTCTTTCTCCAGGTTGGTCAATGTTCTTTTGATGTATCCACGCTCCATATAAGCCTCGGGCTTTAATCCCTGGGCTGTTTTTAGCAGCTCAGAAAGGCTTAACCCTGCTGTAAGCTCATAAGTGCCCGGTCTGTATACCGCGCCTTCCAGAACAACTCTATTGGTATACCTTTCGGTAATCGCGCCAATTTGTACCAGGTCACCATTGTTAGGCGTAAAATTCTTGTACAAAGAAGAAGGCACATCTTTTACCTCTCTTTGCAGTTCATTTACCTGATCTACCTTAGCGATACCACGATAAGCCACATCTGTAAATCCACCTGCATATTTAATCAGGTCCTCCAGTTGTTCATTTTCTTTAAGCTCATAAATGGCGGGTCTTTTAACTTCACCTTTAATCCCAACTCTCTTTTTGTAAACCGGGATACGGATCACATCCTGATCTTCCAACCTGATGTTTCCGTCCATTAAGCCGTTTTGCAAAAAGCTGTAAAAGTCGACTGTTTTATAAACTTTATTATTTCTTAGTAATTCAATATTTCTTAAGGAACCATTGTTATTTGGACCGCCTGAATTGTATAGCGCATTAAACAGGGTCGATAAAGACGATAAAGTGTAAGAACCCGGGGTTTTTACCTCTCCAACCAGCGTAACCTTAATGCTGCGGGTACTGCCCAGGTTTACGGCCAGCTGCGTTTGTCCATTGCGCAATGCAGGATATACCTTAGTCATTTTATTACGGATCAGGCTTGTTGCCTGTTCTATCGTAAACCCATTCAGGTAAACAATGCCGGCATATGGAATCTGTACATTTCCCTCGGGAGTGATTCTGGTACGTACACTGCTTTCGTTTAATCCCGTAACCAGCACAATCAGCTCATCACCTGGTCCCAATACATAGCTCTTAGGAGTAGCCATACTGAAATTCGGCTCAAATTTTATGGTGGTCTGGTTAAAGAACTCCATTCCATAAACATTTAGCGGCGCTTCGGGCACAGGTGCCGGTTTCGGAGCTACATAAGGTTTTATCACCGTTTGGTCCGTGTCTCTTGTAAAATCTATATTTTCTTTTTGAGGAGATGAACTCACTTTTACTCCTTTCTTGTTCAAACCAAGTAAGGTCACCCTATTCTTAAACTCTTCAACTTCTGTGGCAGGCATTCCCTTTTGGATCATCAGCTTATAGGCTTCGCTTTCCGGAACCCCTGTTTCCTGTAACTTTTTCCAGGCTTGTCCAATTTGCTCATCCGACAACTGGCTTACTTTTACATTCTGAATATCACTCATGGATATAGACTGTGCGTTACTTCGGAAAGAAGTAGCCAGGAAGAAAATGAAAAGAATATAAAAGGGTAATTTATTGTTCATGTAGATATTATGATAAATGACAAATATAAGTATTCAGGGTTAAAAGCCATAAGATACGCCGAACTTAAACTCGTTTGGAACAGCGGATGTTTGCAGAGCAGGTCTTATTACTCCATCCTGGTGCATGAAAGAAGTTTTAACATATAATTTATTCAGCAGTTGGTAATTTACCTCAAGTAAATATTGTTTTTGAGTTTCTACCGGCCCCTCACTTAAGAACTTTGGCTGTGGTTCAGCAAAGTATTGATCATAAAGGTTTCCTTCCTGGCCTTTTCTAATGGCTGTGAACTGGAAACTGGCAACCATACGGGGGATAGGGGTGTAATTAACCCATGCAGTAACCCTGTCGGCATTTTGTCCAATCCAGTCACCCATTAAATAACTCTGGTTGGTGTAGGTTTGTGCCGGGATCAGGTTGTTGTAGGCATAAGGGTTTATGCGACTGTATTCTCCTCCCAATGTTAAATACGGTACTAATACATCTGTAACGGAGGCCCCAACACTGTAGCCAATCTGATTTCTGCTTTTTGAGGCGTTAAAAATTGCCCCTGTTCTGATCTCATCAATAAAAAGGGATCCGTATAAATGTGTTTTGGGTAAATGATTTCTAGAACTTACAGAAAAGAAGAACTGGCTGTTTGCTCCGGTCGAAAGCTTGTAGCGACTTTGATATTGATCATATGCTTTAAAGAACATTACCGGGATCAAGTATCCTACATCCAGATTATCACTATAAACTACCGATTCACCCACACTAAGGTCTAAGCCTTTAACCGGGATAAAACTTAGGGTATGTGAAGCCAAGAATTTAGGGATGTAAATTTCCCTGTTATTGCCAAAAAGCGGATTACCCTTATCATAAGATCTTGCCGAATCAACCAATGCCGAATTTAACCAGGCATGGATGTAATTAAACCGAAGCCATTTAAGTGGTTGATAATCAATTCTGATGTTCGGGTAAGCAGGTGATTTGTCAGATAAGACCAATCGTCCACCTTGTCCGTAGCCCCACAGCATTTGGTCTTTCCCAAAGCTGATCGCCCCATTTTCCCAGGCGTAAGTAATGTTTCCCCTGAAATCGCTGTAATTTACAGTCTTTGCATTTGGGTTTATGTTAGCCGTTCTGATGATCCCGGTTTCAGGAGTAAATATTCGGGTGCTGTCAATTCCTTTCCCGCGGTCGGTAATGTCCTGAAAATAAAACTGAAAGCTGATGTGCTTTCCCGCATGACCCCAAAAGGTTAACCCGGTTCCCACACGGGCAATGCTTTTGTTTTTTCCCTGAAAGGTTTCAAAAGTCAGGGCCGGGTCTCCTCTTAATAGAAAATCGTCTTTGGTAACGGATAGAAATCTCCATCTACCTGCTTGATCTTTCTTGAAAAAAGTAGTAGTGTCTTTTAAGTTGGTGCTAAATTCACTGAACTCCTGTAAATAAAAAGCAAGTTCTTTTTGCTCGGTTGTAGTCAGTTTAGCCGATAAATCCTGTAAACTGGTCAATAATGAAGCAATTTGTTTCCTGCTCACCGGTTGGATCAGGTCATTAAACTCGATATTTCCTTTTTGGGCCTGGCGCGAGAGGTATTTATAAACAGGGTTTGTTGGGTTTTCGTATACAACCTGAGCATTAGTCTTCAAAGCGATAAAGGAAAATCCAATAATAAGGACAGAAAAGAGGGCTATGGTTTTCTTGAGATGTAAGCTATTCATTTTTAGATGATAGTTTTATGAAAGATATAATTGTAAATATGATTATAGAGAAGGGATAAGCGTTTGTAATCCTGTAAAATGTTTTTCGGTGTTGATAAGACCGCGAATATGTTTTTCTGCATTTGCTCCCATTTGCAATAACAGGTTCTTATTGTTGTAAAGCTCATTTATCTTTTCAGAAAGTTGCGAATAATTACCCGGTTCAAATAAGAATCCGGTATGCCCATCAATCACCATTTCAGGGATCGCACCAATTTTCGAGCCAATTACAGGTTTGCCCATGGCCATGGCTTCCACAACGGTAAAGCCAAGCACTTCATACCATTCAGAAGGGCAGATCAAAAAGTCGGCGCTTCCAATCAGCTCCAGGGTTTCTTTTTTGCTTTTTTTACCCATAAATTCTACGTTGTTCAGGTTATTTTTAGCTGCAAAGTCCATAAGCTCAGCTTGCTGTGTCCCTGTTCCAATAACCTTTAACCTGATCTCCGGATGATCTTTCATGGCCGCCAATACCGTATGTGCTCCTTTTATCTTTTCCAGTCGGCCTACGAACACAATATAGCGTTCATTTGAGGCTGCATCAATCTGTGCTTTTGCGGCTTCAATCTCTTCGTAGTCATAACCATGGTAAAGCTGCACCAGCTTCTCTTCAAAGAAATTAAAGGATTTGAATTTCTCATACAGAAAAACAGAGGGGCACACATAGTGATCTACATAAGCATAGTAATTCAGGTATTTATGAACATAGTTCTCAAGTGCCGCCACTACACTTGCCGGATAAGAGCCTTTTTTACACTTATTGGTTACACAATGGTGAAAGGCACCGCCAAAGCATTTTTCGCAGATCTTTCCGTGACTGATAAAGGTACTTTCAGGACAAATCGGTGTATATTCATGAAGGGTCCAGATGATGGGGATTCCCCGGTCTTTTAGTGTTTTTAAAATAGCAGGAGTGATGTAGTGATGGATCACATTGATGTGTGCGAAATCGATCTTAATCGTATCCAGTAACTTTTCCAGCTGCTGCTGCGCTTCAGTTGAGAAAATGCTTTTCTTTACTACCTTAAGTCCATCACTCAGGCTCTTTTTGTTTACTTTTTTATAATCTATGTGTTCAATAAAATATTCAGTATAGTCAGAAGGAAAGTTTCTTGGATCCTTCATAGAAAAGGGGATTACCTGGTGTCCTTTTTCCCGATAAAGCTTGGTGACGTTTTCAACATAGGTCCAATCTCCACCACTCGGATACCAGGTCCAGTTTGCAACAAGAATATTCATTTGTTTCTTCTAAATTAACACTTATAATAAACTGGCATAATTTTTATACACCATACGTTGTTAAACGTAATTTGCGCTCAAAGATGCTTGTATTAAATGAAATTTTACCAAAATGAACTCATTTTTGGTCATTTTTCAGTTTTTTTAATGCAAAGTGCTGCTCTGCCAGGCAAGTTAAATTTGGACAGAATTAAAAAAGGTTGTACTGGTAATAAAAAAAAGTTAATTTTGGCGTCAACATCAAACCATTTAATATCTTGCCATACAACTCTTTTAAAAGATTGAAAAATATGGCGTTAAAGTCTCTAATGAAGAAGAAAATTTATATTGCCGGTGCTGGCGGAATGCTTGGTGAAGCCTTTCACTCTGTTTTTAAAGAAGAATACGAACTTAAATGTACTGATAAGGACGTCAATGAAAATTGGCTTAGTTTTCTTGATTTCCGTGAATTCGAACAATATAAAAAGGACGTAACCGACTTTAACCCCGACTATCTTTTTCACCTTGGTGCCTATACCGATCTGGAGTATTGTGAACTGAATCAGGACGATACCTATCTGACCAACACTACTTCGGTAGAAAATGCAGTGTATATAGCAAATCAACTGAATATCCCTTTGTTGTACATCAGTACCGCAGGTATTTTTGATGGAAAGAAAGAATTCTATGATGATTGGGACGAACCAAATCCACTTGGTCATTATGCCCGCTCAAAATACATGGGCGAGCGTTATGTAAGGGAAAATGCCAAACGTTACATCATTTGCCGTGCAGGCTGGATGATGGGCGGCGGTCCAAAGAAAGATAAAAAGTTCATCAATAAACTCATCAAGCAGCTGGTTAAAGGTACCAGAGAACTTCATGTGGTAAATGATAAAGATGGAACACCAACATTCACAGTTGATTTTGCAAAAAATGTAAAGCTGTTATTTGAAAAAGAATATTGGGGCCTATATAATTTAGTGTGTAACGGTGAGACCAGCAGACGTGAAGTTGCTGAGGAGCTGGTAAATATTCTGGGTTTATCAGAAGAAGTAACCTTTAAAGAAGTCTCGTCAGATTACTTTAAAGACACTTATTTTGCGCCGAGACCTACCTCAGAGCGCTTGATCAATAAAAAACTCACTTTAAGGGATTTGAACATCATGCGTGATTGGAAGGTTGCTTTAAGAGAGTATATCGATAACTATTACGCTGAATTTCTGGAAGAGAACCTTCCTGCTACAAAAGAAACCATCAGTCTTTAATTATGCGTATTGCGGCTTTTGGCTTCAGGTCGATGCCTCCCGCAAAAGGAGCGGCTGGTGCAGATAAATTTGCAATGGAGCTGTTTCCAAGGCTTGTTAAGCGTGGACACAGCGTTGTAGCTTATAACAGACAATACCCTGATGTTTTTGTAGATGTTAAAGAATACGAGGGCGTAAAAATAAAAACCTTCAAAACAACTGCAAGAACAGGTTTTGATACTTTACTGCATTCCTTTAAATGTACCTGGGATATTATTGTAAACAATACTGCAGATATCGTCCACATCCAAAACGGGGGGAACAGTATCTGGGCATTGCCATTACGTATTTTTGGGAAAAAGGTATTTGTCAGTCAGGATGGGGTAGACTGGAAGCGCGACAAATGGCCATGGTATGGCAAGCTGTACCTTAAGCTTTCGGCATACTTAACCGCTCATCTGCCTAATGAGGTGATCTTCGACAATGTGATTGCCAAAAAACTATTTGAAGAGCGGTTTAAAAAGGAATACACTTTCATCCCCTTTGGGAGCGAAGTGGCGCCATGGATAGATGTGCCTGAAATATTGACAAAGAATAACCTCGAAAAACAAGAGTATTATCTTTTCATAGGTCGGTTTATTCCTGACAAAGGCCTGCATTATTTAATTCCAGCATTCAAAAATTCCAATTCCAACAAAAAACTGGTCCTCATCGGTGGATCTCCAAACCCTTCTCCTTATGAACAGCAAATCATGGATATGGGAAATGAAAGGGTATTGTTCCCCGGATTTGTATATGGCGATGAAGTAAATACACTCATCAGAAATGCCTATTGCTATATCCAGCCTTCAGATGTAGAGGGCTTATCGCCCGTTGTACTTAGCGTAATGGGATTAAACGTCCCTATGATTGTAAGCGATATTGAAGAGAATGAATATGCTGTACAAGATACCGTAAAGATGTTTAAAAAAGGAAATATCCTGTCTTTAACGGAACAAATCAATTATTGCGAAGATAATTATTCCGAAATGCTGACATTAGCTAAAAGAGCTCAGGAGCGTGCATTAAGTGTTTTTAATTGGGAGAATGTAGCCGACGAGCATGTAGAAGTGTTTTTAAATAAATAGCAGAAAAGCCTATGTTATTTAATTCTGTCCAGTTCATATTCTTTTTTATAACTGTAACCACCCTATTTTACGTACTGCCCCATAAATTCCGCTGGATGCTGCTATTGCTATCCAGCTGTTATTTTTATATGGCTTTTGTGCCGATATATATATTGATACTCGGCTTCACAATCGTCATCGATTATTTTGCAGGAATTTACATCGAAAATAGTTCTGGGCACAGGAGAAAGGTATTCCTGGTCGTTAGCCTTATTGCCAATATCAGTGTGTTGTGCGTATTTAAGTATTATAATTTTATAAATGACAACATAGGATCGGTATTTCCTTATTTAGCCATTTTACTACCCATAGGGCTTTCCTTTCATACCTTTCAGGCCATGAGTTATACCATCGAGGTTTACCGTGGCAATCAGAAAGCAGAAAGAAACTTTGGGATCTATGCCTTGTTTGTGATGTTTTACCCCCAATTGGTGGCAGGGCCGATTGAAAGGCCACAGAATCTGCTGCACCAGTTCCATGAAAAGCATGAATTTAGCCTGGGAAGAGTGAGCTCCGGACTAAAGCAAATGCTGATCGGGTTCTTAAAAAAGCTGGTTATTGCCGATAGAATTGGGATTTATGTAGATACCATTTATAACAACTCGGCTACCCAATCGGGCCAGTCGCTGGCATGTGCTACCATTTTTTTTGCCTTTCAGATCTATTGTGATTTTTCTGCCTACTCCGATATCGCTATTGGCGCGGCACGGGTGATGGGTTTTGATCTAATGAAGAATTTCAATAGGCCCTATTTGGCTACCTCTGTTTCACAATTCTGGCGTAGGTGGCACATCTCCTTATCCACCTGGTTTAAAGACTATGTGTATATCCCATTGGGCGGGAGCAAGGTCAAAAGTAAGGTTTTGGTATACCGTAACCTGTTAATCGTATTTTTAATCAGCGGGCTATGGCATGGTGCCAACTGGACCTATGTGGTATGGGGTGCATTGAATGGGGTATTGCTGATTATCGAATCCATGATCCCTAAATCATCAAAAAGAGATAACCTGATCAAAACAGCACTCAAAACCATATTTACCTTCTCTTTGATTTGTATTACCTGGGTATTCTTCCGTGCATCCAATATCACCGATGCCATTTCTATCTTGGGTAAGATCATCAGATTTGAAGGGCCATTCTATCCCGGCAACCCTAAAGATCATTTCTATTATGCCTGTGTGGCCATCATGGCATTGATGTTTTTCGAATTTATAACAGAATACAAGCCCCATTTATATAAATTACTGCCAAATACTTTGGTGGCCAGATATTGTTATTATACCCTTGTCGCTATGATCATTATGCTGTTTGGTGTATTTAGTGAGGGGCAGTTTATCTATTTCCAGTTCTAAATAAAGGGAGATGAGCAAAAAAGTAAAAACACTTTTAGTTAAGTTATTGGTTTTAGCCCTTGCTTTAATACTTGCTGATTTAGCGGGAGGACTGGTGCTAAAGTATTTGTTCAATAAACAACGCAGCGGGAAATATTTTACCACTTCACATGCCATAAAGGACGGTAAAGAGCAGGTGCTTATTTTTGGCAACTCTCATGCCGCACAGCATTTTGATGCACCATTAATGGCAAAAATATTGTCGAAATCTGTTTTTAATTTTGGGAACCAGGGGCAAAGCCTCTTATATACCTATCCATTAGTGAAGACCGTTTTATCCCGATATCAGCCTGAACTCATTATCCTGAATTTAGATTACAATGAATTACGATATGATCCTACGGATTATGAAAGGCTCGCGATCTTATTGCCTTATTATCATGCTAATTCTGTAATTGATTCTACCATTTCCTTAATCCCGGATAGGGCAGCATTAAAAGCCAAATCTCATTTGTACAGGTATAATTCCACCCTGGGCTATATCTTTTTAAATACCTATGGTCACTCTTATGGTAAAAGCATGGAGAGCCTGGGTTATGACCCGGTAGAAGGAGACATGTGTGCAGGAACTGTCAACCGTGAAGAAGCGGATATGGGAAAAATTGCTTTTGATAAAAATAAGATCGATTACCTGATAAAATTGATCAGCTATATCCAGTCAAAACAAGTGAAATTACTGATTACGACAACTCCGTTAATAGAAGCGCATGAGAATGAGAAAAATGTGTATAAAGAAAAGCTCCTCCAGCTGCTGACAAAAATGAATGTTAATTATCTTGATTATGGAAGCAGTGCAGAATTTAAGGGTAAATGCAAGCTTTTTCACGACACTTCACATTTAAATGCTACGGGTGCCGCACAGTGGACAAAAACTCTGTTAAACGACCTTCCTAAATACTTCGATCAATTCTAAAGCTGCCTTTTCCCAGGAGAAACCGGCCAAACGCTGTCGTCCTTTATCCGCCATTTCCTTCCGAAGATGTTCATCATCTAATACAGATTTTATCTTCAAAGACATATCGGCGATATCAAAAGGATTAAATTGAAGCACCGCATCGCCACCCACCTCAGGAAGGCTGGTGTTGTTGGCTACAAGCACTGGCAAATTATATTTAAATGCCTCTAGTATCGGAATCCCAAAGCCTTCATTTGTGGAAGGGAAAACATACATTAAAGCATTTTTATAAAGCAAGGCCAATTCCCCGTCCGACAAGTAGCCCGTAAGCACAACCTGGTCACGGAGTCCGGAATTTTCAATGGTATCTAATATTAAACTGTGATCACTTTCCTGGCTATTTGCCGGAAAGGAACCTGCCAGTACTAATTTCAGCTCCGGATAGCCCGATGCTTTGATCTGTTTAAAGGCATTGATCAGGGCAGGAACATTCTTTCTTTTAAATAAGGTGCCCACATGCAGCAAATAAGGCCAGTCAATAGGAATGCTATTGATGTTTGATTTGGAACCATGATCTTCAAGAGACTTTGGCCCCTCATAAATTACGACCAGTTTTTCTTCAGCAATACCGGTATAACGAGCGATCTGATCTTTAGCGTATTGCGTTGGGGTAACTATAAAAGGAGAACGTTTGGCAGCAGGAATGGCAGTTTTTTTATAAAGCCAAAGCCATAGGTGTCCGTAATTCTCAGGATTTTCAAAAAAGAAAGCATCATGAAAAACAGGTATGGTCCTGTAACCCAAATGAATCAGCGGTACAAAATTGTCGGTGCAGAAAACCACATTGCAATTTTTTGAAAACGCTTTTATCGGTAAGATCAATTGCTTCCAGAGCTGATACCGGGCATGTTCAATGAGTTTGAATATCTTCTTATTCCCCGTATAAACCGGAAAATCAGTGTCCAGGAAATGAAACTGAATGCCATTGCCATTCATTTTTTTAAATTCCTTGACCAATTCTTCCAGATAGGTACGGGTACCTGTTCTGGCTAATCTTAAGTCGCGGACATCTACTCCTATAATCAATGGTTTCGGCATGTTACACTCTGCTTTTAATAACCTTAGCCGGTACGCCTGCCACAATGGAATTTGCCGCTACAGATTTGGTAACCACACTCCCTGCCGCTATTACACAACCATCGCCAATATGTACACCGGCAAGAATGGTGGCGCCACCACCTATCCAGCAATTGTTCCCAATCACTACCGGATCTTTAATTACACCTTGTTCCTTTATTGTCAGTTTGGGGTCGGAAAAAGCATGGTTTTCAGAAAAAACCTGCACATTTGGTCCCATGATCACATCATTGCCAATGGTAATGCCACCCTGCCCGGCAAAATAAGCACGGGCACTTATACCCGTTCTGTCGCCAATGGTAATACCTGTGCCTTTTTGGGCAATAATTCCGGTACAAAACAATATGGAATTGCGTGCAATAGAAACATGATCGCCCAGTATAATGCCCTGTTCAGATAAAGCATTGATACTCACCCCATCCTCAAGAATCAGATTTTTTCCAGCGGTAAGCTGATAAGCGTGGCGTACTTTTACATTGCTGCCAATAAAGATCAGGCCGGATGATTTCTTTAGAAAAGGTTTTAGAAATAACCCTCTAACTACCTGTACAAATCTGTGAAAACTCACACTGAATAAGTCTCTCGTAGAATAAGGGCTTTCCCATTTATAGTTAGGGTCTCCTTTTAATGTTCTTATTAACTTCTCAATGATCATCAGCAGGTTTAGTTTGGGTTATCATTGGTTTCATTATCATATTGATCAGTAAACCGGTTAAGAACCAGTTAATGTAAGAAATGTATGCAGAACCTTCAAATTCCGAGGTCAGCGATGGAATGATGAATCCGATTTTGATCAGCAACACGGTTAAGCACACCTGTCTTTCTTTACCTTTCAGTTTAGGCAGCCATTTTATACCCGTTCTGATCACCATTACATATATGCACAGATATAACAATAAAGCAATGATGCCGGCTTGTACACCAATAATGATGTATTGATTTTCGCCGCCTACGTTTTCACCCAGTGTTCCCGCCACCCTTCCGGATGATCCTAAACCAAGTCCCATCGGGTTGTTGATTATTGCCAATACACCCTCTACCCATTGCTGAAGGTGTCCGATACTGGAAGGGTCACTAAAATCAATGGTGTTAACCAGAATTTGAATGATACCCTCATGATTTTGTTCAAATTGCCAGAATAAATAAGCCACATAAATGGCCACTACGCAAAAGCCAAGGTGAATGATGTGGGTTATTGCTTTTCTTTTGGTGAGCAATGCATATACATAAATCACCACGAAATAACTGGCCAGTGGTGCTCTTGATAAGGCGAAAAGTATGGCTAAAAAGGAAGCACCTAATCCCAGCATTCCTACGGTATTGATCCTCAATTTATTGTTATCAGTGGTGTATAGGCCAGCTATAACAGCCAGCGAAATGATAGAAGCCGCTGCCAGTTCCAGGGGGTTCGTGAAAAAGCTGGCAAAACGCCTGTAGCCACTGTCAGAATCAAAAGTTGTACTTATACCATACTGTCCGCTAGGCTCAGCGTTAAAAAAATAATAATTGTATTCGGCATAGCCGGTGCGCAATTGTAACTGCTGGTACATCAGGAGCTCTACTACCAGCACAGCTCCGGCTGCGATGGTGAGCAGCACCAGGTAATTAAAATATTTATTGATGTAAATCTCTTTTGCATCTATGGTACGTCCAACAAAGTATACCATAATATAAAAGGCCGTGCTTTTCAGCGCAATCAGTCGGTCGAATAACCCCTGTTCACCTATTGGTAGTAATGCATACAGGATCAGGTACAGCAAGAAGGCCATTATGGTATAATCGATCAGGTGAAACCGGGGTCGATATTTTAAGTTGGCAAGATTTAAAAGGAGCACACCCAATATTAATGCCTCTTTAAAGAACTGCATGGTGGGAATGATGCTTTTCAACCCCAGCATAAACGTAACCGACATGGTGGTGGTGTAGATCGAGAGACCGAAGATCATGAACAGCAGCAAGCCGCTGGTATTTCCCCTTAAGATCTCTCTTACTGCCATTACAAAAGAACAAATAAAGACCAAGGGAAAAATAAACATAGTTAGCTCTTTGTTGAATTTACGGTTTCGATGGCCAAATTAAGTTTTTCGGAGTGAAAAATCCATCTTTCAATCCTTTAAATAAATATTCAGCTTTTTTATTTCTTCCCCTTAGCTTAAAATAAGAATATAAGGCAAGGTAGTAGGGTGCATTGTACAAAAATACCAGGGGATAGAATAATGGCTTGCCATATCCGCGCAAAAACCAGATCTTGTTTCTATTTACGTAGTAATGAATAACAGGGCTTAAAGTGCCCTCATTGTTTTTTTTCTCTTTTCCGGAAGCGCCGGCTTCATGGTACATTTTGCAGGAAGGAAGGTAATGCAGTTCATACCCTTGTGCGCGGAGCCGGAAAGAGAGTTCCACATCTTCATAGTATAAAAAGAACTGCTTGTTAAAGCCTCCGGTCTGCTTCAATACCTCGTTTCTTATCAGGCAACAGCAGCCCGTAACCCATTCAACCTTTTTATAATCATGCTCATTCGATGATTCAGGAGTATTCTTTTTGTTATAAGTAAACCCAAGTACAAAGTTTACATACGAATCACCATTCCAGATCTTGTGTCTGTCGTGAATCCAATAAATGGCAGGCTGAACCGCGGCAGCTTCGGGATGGTTTTGCAAGTGCTGCAGCATTTTGCTGATGATATCGCTATCAACCAGCGTATCCGTATTCATGATCAATGAGTAGATATAGTCCTTACTGATGCTATAAGTTATTGCACGGTTATTCCCTTCTGCAAAACCCAGGTTTTCCTTATTGTCGAGATAAATGAGATCGGGAAATTGACTTTGCAAAAGTTCCAGAGAACCATCTGTAGATCCGTTATCGGTTAGAATGATGTCGAAATGATCAGGGTTGCAATATTCAAGTACAGATTTTATGCAATCAGCTGTGTACTCCGGAGTATTCCAATTGAGCAAGATCAGGGCTACAGGTTTAGACATTTTGGATGGCGGGTTTCTTTACCACATGTTGATACATAAACAAAGCGCAAAGTTCAATAATTACTGTAAATGAACCAAACCATTTATAATTGGCATAATGTAAGAGCAGGAATGCAAGAGCCACAGAAAATGCAAACATGATCATTGCGATCCTGAAAATGTAAACACTATTATTTTTGAGCAGTTGATCTAGTACATTTAATACGTTTAAAGCAGAAATAGCAGGGAATAAGGCCATTGTCCTTAAATAGATAATGGCTGTTTCATTTTCCTCTCCTGAAAGAACCCGAACAGCAAAACCAGCAAAGAAAAAGAGAAGAACAGACCCGACAAAGAAAATCCCCGCGAGAATGAATTGCATTCGTTGCCGGTATACTTTCCATAATCTGGTACTTTCCTTATATAGCTGGGCAGATTTTGGATAAACGGCATTGGATACAGTTATGAGCAGAATCCTGGAAGAGCCGACTACTTTATCGCAAAGTGTATATGCCCCAAGCCAGGAGGCATTGCCCCATTTAGCAAGGGCAAAAATAATAATGGATTGTTGCAGGTTAGTAGAGATGTTATTTATTGTCAGGTAAAAGTTGTCTCTGGTAATTCTCCAAATATCAGTCTTTACCGGAAGTTGAAAAGAGAGCCTAAATTTCGGGATTGCATTGAGCAGGAGGTATGAAAAAGTAACCACCGTGGCCATTCCCATAATAAAATTTACCCATTCCGCATCCCGAGCATCTTTTATAAAGAAGATGAGCAAAATAATAGACAATACTTTTGAAGCTAGATTTGAAATATTGTAAAACTTTAATTTTTCAATTCCTATGAAGAAAAAGAGAGGATTCAGTACCTCTGAGAGTACCAATGGAATGGCGTAAAGTATAAATAAATAATACTTAATGTTGAACCATTGCATTACATAAACAACCAGGATATATGCAATAAAGAATAATAATCTTATCCATAAGGTATTGTAGAATACCGCTCTTAGTTTTTCAGGGTCTTTAAGATTTCCTGCGATGTCCCTTATTCCTGTTTGATTTGTGCCATAATTGACAATGATTCCGGCTAATGAAGAAAATGAATTGGCAAGCATTACAAAACCAAAGGCCTCGATACCAATTTTATGGGTAATGATCGGAAAGATAATAATTAACAACAGTATATTCGAAAGCTGAATGCTACTCAGATTCGCAAAATTCGATAAGATATTGGTGTCTTTTATACGGTTGTATGAACCTGTTAAAAATTGTTTCAAGTCTGATAGATGAATCGTCAAATTTAGCATATTTAAATCATAATCTAAATTTATGACTAAGTTTGCACTTATCTATGAATGAACAGTACCGGACTTATTATAAAGTAATAAGTATATTGATTGACTTGTTTCTGATCAACCTGGCGGGTTATATTGGTTATGTGATGACCTATCAAAGCGTTGGCTTTGCAGATCTTCAGCATATCAATTTATTGAATGTCCTCCTCATCAATTTTGTATGGTTTAATGTAACACAACTCACCCGTTTATATAGTGATATTTTTGTTAAGGATGCCATTCCAACCATTAAGCAGGCTTTAGGGTCCTTGCTTTTGTTTGCAGCCTTCATGAGCATATTGATCTATACCATCAAAGACCTAAACCAATCTTATCAATTGCTGTCGTTTACTTTTGTCGTGTTTTCGGGCCTATTCCTTGTCGGAAAGATTGTGTTTTTGCTGTTTCGTCGTTCCAGGAGAGAAAGTCTAATCAATTACAAGAAGGTGGTTATAGTAGGAGCAGGCCCATTGGGTTTGGCGCTTAAAAAACATATGGAGTTTGATACGCATCTGGGTTATAAGGTGGTTGGTTTTTTTGACGATCATATTGAGGATGACGATGAGGGCTTTAATATTTTGGGTAAGGTAAGCGACTGCATCGAGTACGTTAAGGGGAGCAGTATCAGGGAGATCTTTTGCACATTACCCGATAGTTCATTGGATAAGATAAATACCCTGATGCGGGAGGCGGATAAGGAGATGATCCGTTTTAAGCTTGTACCCGATATAAAGCACTATTTTAAAAAGAATGTTAAAGTACAGGTGTATGGGCATATACCCATATTAAGTCAGCGCATGGAGCCTTTGGAGATCATGATTAACCAGGTGGTTAAACGAATCTTTGATGTGGTGTTCTCGCTTATTGTCATTGTTTTTGTGATGAGCTGGATGCTGCCGCTTATGGCTATTTTGATCAAATTCGAATCAAAAGGCCCTGTTTTTTTTAAGCAGCTGCGATCGGGAAAAGATAACCAGCCCTTTTATTGTCTCAAATTCAGAAGCATGAAGGTGAATTCGGATGCAGATTGCAAGCAGGCAACTAAACACGATGACCGGATTACTAAAATTGGTGCGTTTATGCGTAAGAACAGCATTGATGAGTTGCCTCAGTTTTTTAATGTGTTGATGGGAGAGATGTCTGTGGTTGGCCCCAGGCCACACATGTTGCAGCATACTGCGGAATATTCCGCCATTATAGACCAGTTTATGGTCAGGCATTTTTTGTTGCCAGGCATTACCGGTTGGGCACAGGTTAAAGGATTCAGGGGTGAAACTAAAATCGATGATTCTATGGCCGCAAGGGTTGAAGCCGATATCTGGTATTTGGAAAACTGGTCCTTTCTGCTGGATTTAAAGATTGTATTCTTAACGGCCTGGCAAGTGCTTACTGGCCACGAGAATGCAAGGTAGCATTCTTTAGTAACCCACTGTCTACCAAACGTTCGAAATGCTTTGTTAATGGAACTCTTTTTAAACCTTCCAGATGCCTAACGTGGTGGATATCTGTTCCAATAAAATCAATCATGTCTTTTTCGATTAACTTTTCTGCAATTGATTTAATGTTTTTGCCATAATGTTCTGTTAGTGATAGCGCATTTACCTGCAATTCAACGCCCATTTCTTTAATTCGTTTGTAATAATCAAATTGTTTGTGAAAGAATAAATATCGTTCTGGGTGAGCAAGGATAACCTGATAACCTTTAATCCCTAGGTCAAAAAATACTTCTTCCAGATCGTGGGGTCTTGAAATCTGGCTGAATTCTACCAACAACCTGTTACCGGGCAATGGCATTAAATTCCCTTGACTTAGTTGGTCATGAAACTGCTCATCAAGATAATATTCGGATGACAGGTTTAAGGTAACTCCATCAGGCAACTTGCCTTCCAGTAATGAATGCCCATTTTTTAAAGTTTCGGTGGTATTGGGATGGATGTCTTGTAAAGTGTGCGGTGTGGTAATCAGATGATGAAAACCTAATTCTTTTAATCCGGAAATTAATTGAATACTATCTTGTATGTCCTTTGAGCCATCGTCAACCCCTGGAATTAGGTGAGAATGCATGTCAATGCCTATTGAGCTAAAATCAGCGTACTTAGATTTATTGGAACGATTGAAAAAAAACATGGAATCTTTTTTTATTATAATTAATCAATACGAAGCTAAGTATAAAATTTAAAACTTTATGGTATGGATTTTGTGAATGGGGCTTTGAATTGTCAACAGGGATAATCTGTACAGTATTGGACTCTTAATTAATGATTATTTATCATAGAGGAGTAAAACTTAAGTGTTATCTTTGAAAAATTTATAAAATTGTGCTATTCAAGCCTATGAGAAAATTCTTTTATTTAATTGTCGCAGTGTTCTTTATGAGTTCATGTGGTGTGAAATATAAAACGGTACCATACTTTACTGATTTACCTCAGGATTCTCTGATCCAAGAACAGATAAAGAATCAAACTATTTTGAAGATTCAAAAAAATGATATTTTAGCCATCACCGTAAGTAGTTTAAATCCGGAAGCTTCTGCTATATTTAATATGGGGACAACAAGTTCCATCCAAGGAAATGTAGCTACAAATATTAATCCTGCTATTACAGCGAATGGCTTTATGGTCGATGAAAAAGGAGCCATTCAACTACCTTTAATAGGTGCTGTACAAGTTGAAGGACTCACCACAACTGCTGCAAGAGAATTAATACAGGGAAAATTAATAACATATCTGAAAGAACCTGTTGTCAGTATTCGGCTTGTGAATTTCAGAGTCTCCGTGCTTGGCGATGTTGCTAAGCCTGGAGTTTATCCTGTTAGTAATGAGAGAGTCAACGTTTCTGAAGCTTTAAGTATGGCTGGAGATTTAACTATTACAGCTACAAGAAACAATGTTCTGTTAATTAGGGAAACGGATGGGAAGAGACAATATATCAGGTTAGATATGCAAAGCAAGGAATTGTTCAATTCCCCCTATTATTATTTGCAAAATAATGATGTACTATACATCCAACCAGGAAATGCAAAATATGCAAGTGTAGATTCCAGTTACAGGAATGTAAGTATTGTACTTTCAGCTCTTTCTGTAATCGCATTAATAATTTCTCGTTTTTAAAATTGTTTTAATAATGGCTAACACCGAAGAATATAGGTCCGACTCTAGAATAGAGGGAGTTGATAGACCTATTAATATTAAAGAGCTTATAGCTAAATATATATACCATTGGCCAGTTTTCGCGGTTGGAATAATACTCTGCGTTGTATTGGCTTTGTTTTACTTAAGATATACAGAAGAAGTTTACGCAGTAAATAGTACTCTGTTAATTAAAGATGAAAAGAAGGGAGCTACACCTGGAGGTGATTTGCTGAATGAACTTGACATATTTGGGAGTTCAAAGGTAGTTGATAATGAAATCGAAATTTTAAAATCTAAGGCTCTAATGCGTAAGGTTGTCGACCGGTTAAACCTGATGATTACATTTAGAGCTGAAGGTCGAGTAATTAATTCAGATATTTACTTTACTAAGCCCGTTAATATTGGCGTTGTTCAGATTGATAGCGCTTGGTATGATAAAAGCTTGTCGTTAAGCTTTCCGTCGGCGAATACCTACTTAATTGAAGATAAAGAAACAGGCACGAAAGTTAAAGGGATGCTCAATGTACTTCAAAGGAATATTTTAGGAGTATATAAGATCGATCGTAATCCGCGCTTTAGTAAGTGGAAGGATAAGGCGCTTAATATTACGATAAGCGACCCGCAATCAACCGTTGATCAATGTTTAGAACAACTAAACGTGAACTTATCGACCAAACAATCCACAGTTTTAAGCCTTTCATTCCAAACCACAGTTCCTCAGCGCGGGAAAGACATTTTAAACACCTTAGTTCAAGTTTACAATGAAGCTGCTCTAGCTGATAAAAATAGAACAACACAAAGTACTATTCAATTTATAGATGAGCGATTAAAGCTCATTAGTGGAGAGTTGACTGATGTTGAAAAAGATGTGGAAGGTTTTAAAAGTAATCTTGGCCTTACTGATATAAGTTCAGAAGCTAATCTCTATTTGGAGAATGTTAAAGCTAATGACGCAAAGTTAAATGAGATTAATTTACAGATAAGTGTTATTAATGATGTTAATCGCTACGTGAATTCAAATTCAATGCAGGAAAAACTCCCTAGTACTCTTGGAATAAATGATCCTGTTTTGTTAGGACAGATAACGAAATTAAGCGAATTGCAACTTCAACGTGATCAATTACTATCTACTACAACTGAAGGAAACCCACTCGTGGTGCCCCTAATAAAGCAGATTGAAACCACGAGAGCAGGAATCAAATCTAATATAGAAAATATATCTAAATCTTTAAATAATACAAAGAAAGAGCTTCAAGGTAACGATTCTCAGTTTCAAGGTTCTATCAAGAAAATTCCCGGACAAGAGAGACAATTAATTAGTATTAAAAGACAACAAAGTATTAAAGAGACGCTATACCTTTATTTATTACAAAAGAAAGAAGAAGCGGCTTTGTCTTATGCATCAGCTGTTGCCGATAGTAGGATTGTGGACTCAGCTTTCTCATCTAAATATCCCGTTAAACCAAAGAGAATATTTGTTTATTTACTTAGCCTAGTAGCTGGTATAATGTTACCTGTTAGTTATATTTATTTAAAGGAACTGCTTAATAACAGAATAGAAAGTTCATCTGATATATCTAATTTAACTTCTACCCCGATACTTGGAGAGATTTTTTATAATGAAAGTACAGATCCAATTGTAGTTCATGTAAATAGTAGGAAGGCTATTGCCGAGCAGTTTCGGTCCATTCGTACTAATATGCAGTTTCTGCATGGTAAAAAGGTGCCAGGTAAGGGCAATGTTACTCTACTTACATCCAGTATGTCTGGAGAAGGAAAAAGTTTTGTTTCCAGTAATATTGCAACGGCATTAGCAATAAGCGGAAAAAAGACTGTATTACTAGAATTGGACTTACGTAAACCTAAAGTAAGTAAATACCTGGCGTTAGAAAATAAAGTAGGGTTAAGTAATTATTTAATAGGTAAAGCTACAGTTCAAGAGATAATACAACCTGCATCAGAAAGTGGTAACTTATATGTCATAGGATCTGGGCCTATACCTCCTAATCCTTCTGAATTGCTTATTCAACCTGAAATTGAAGTTTTAGTAAACTATTTAAAGGAAAATTTCGATGAAGTTTTAATTGATACCCCACCAGTAGGGTTAGTGACTGACGCTCAAATTCTTGCTAGATTGGCCGATGCAACTATATATCTTGTTCGTCAAGATGTAACATTCAAAGAGCAGATCAAAAACCTAGATGAATTATATCGAGGACTGAAATTCCCTAAACTAAATGTTATTTTGAACGGAATCCAATTGGGCGGCCAATATGGTTACGGTTATGGCTACGGTTATGGTTATGGCTACGGTTACTATTCAGATGATGTAAAACATGAGAAAAAGGGCTTATCTGCAGTTCTGAAAGATTTATTAAAACGGTTTTAACATATAACGATTTATAATTGATCAATAAATAATGAGCAATAGTTTAAAAACAATTTTGATTACAGGGGGCGCAGGCTTCATTGGGTCTAATTTGTGTGAATATTTCCTAAAAAAGGGATACAAAGTACGTGTTCTAGATAATTTCTCTACTGGACATAGACATAATATTGAGCCATTCCTAGAGAATGCCAATTTTCAATTAATTGAAGGTGATATTCGTAGTTTGGAAAATTGTATTAGTGCAACAAATGGCGTGGATTATGTTTTGCATGAAGCAGCATTGGGTTCGGTTCCTAGATCAATTAATGACCCAATTACCTCCAATGAGGTTAATGTATCAGGATTCTTAAACATGTTAGTTGCAGCTAGAGATTCTAATGTTAAGCGATTTGTTTATGCTGCAAGTTCCTCTACTTATGGAGATTCTGAAGCTCTGCCAAAGGTAGAAGACAAGATCGGCAAACCTTTATCTCCTTATGCAATCACTAAATTTGTGAATGAATTATATGCCGATATTTTTAGTAAAACCTACGGACTAGAAACAATTGGACTTCGTTACTTTAACGTGTTTGGTCGTCATCAAGACCCTAAAGGTGCCTATGCAGCAGTAATTCCGAAATTCACTATGCAATTTATGAATTATGAAAGTCCTGTAATTAATGGAACTGGCGATTACTCACGTGACTTTACTTACATTGACAATGTAATTCAGATGAATGAACTCGCGATGCTTACAGAAAATTCTGAGGCTATAAACACAGTATATAATACTGCAGTAGGCGATCGGACAACCCTAAATGAATTAACTGGTTATATAAAGGAATTTTTAGTGAGATATGACTCTAAAATCGCTGATGTGAACGTGGTTTACGGACCTAATCGCCAAGGCGATATCCCTCATTCATTAGCAAGCATAGAAAAGGCAGAAAGTATCTTAAATTATAAACCAACACATAAAATAAAGGATGGCTTGAAAGAAGCGGTTCTTTGGTACTGGAATAACTTAAAATAATTACTCAATCTCATTTACACCTTACATTTTATTTATAGAATATCATATGTCATCCTCACAAATTAAAATCGCAGTAATTGGCCTTGGCTATGTGGGTCTACCTTTGGCTCGTTTATTTGCAACAAAATATCCAGTAATTGGGTTTGATATCAATCAAGCTAGAATTGAAGAATTAAATTCTGGAATTGATAATACCCTTGAAGTTTCGAGTGAAGTTTTGAAATCAGTTCTAGTTGCCAAGCCATCTTTTTCTAATGGATTATTCTGTTCATCAAATTTAGATGATATTAAAGGTTGTAATGTTTATGTTATAACCGTTCCAACTCCTGTTGATAAAAATAATAGACCGGACCTCACACCATTGTATAAATCAAGTGAAACAGTCGGAAAAGTTTTAAAAGCCGGAGATATAGTTATTTATGAATCAACAGTATATCCGGGAGTTACTGAAGAAGAATGTGTTCCGGTGCTAGAACGGGTTTCAGGCTTGATTTTTAATAAAGATTTTTTTGCAGGATACTCACCTGAGCGTATAAATCCGGGAGATAAGGAACATACTGTAGAGAAGATACTAAAAGTTACCTCTGGCTCGACTCCTGAAATAGGCAAAAAGGTTGATGATCTTTATAAATCCGTAATTATAGCAGGCACCCATTTGGCCCCTTCAATAAAGGTAGCTGAAGCCGCAAAAGTAATTGAAAACTCTCAACGTGATATTAACATAGCTTTTGTAAATGAATTAGCCAAGATCTTTAATAAGCTAAATATTGATACTCATGCAGTTCTTGAAGCTGCAAGTACCAAGTGGAATTTTTTGCCATTTAAACCAGGTTTAGTCGGTGGACACTGCATCGGTGTAGATCCATACTATCTGGCTCAAAAGGCTCAAGAACATGGTTATCATCCAGAGATCATTTTAGCAGGAAGAAGATTAAATGACGGGATGGGAGAGTATGTGGCTCATGAAGTCGTAAAATTGATGGTGAAGAGAGATATTGCGGTGAAAGGAGCAAAGATTCTGATGCTAGGAATAACCTTCAAAGAAAATTGCCCAGACGTCAGAAATACGAAAGCTGTTGATGTATTAAATACATTAAAGGATTATGATACAGATATAACAATATTCGATCCTTGGGCAAAGCCATCAGATGTTAAACATGAATATGGATGGGACTGCATAAATGTATTAAATGGGGAGAGAGATTTCGACGCAGTAATTTTGGCTGTTTCCCATTCTGAGTTCGCTTCGCTGGATTTAGACAGTCTTTGCAAAACAAATAGGATTATTTATGATGTAAAGGGAATTCTTAGCCAGGCTGATGGCAGATTGTAGTCAATATTAATAAATAATTTAATTATGAAGGGCATTGTATTAGCAGGAGGTTCTGGAACTAGATTATATCCAATAACAAAAGGAATCTCAAAGCAGCTGCTACCAATCTATGATAAGCCAATGATTTTTTATCCGATTTCGGTTTTAATGTTGGCTGGAATACGTGAAATACTGATTATCTCTACTCCTCAGGATCTGCCTGGATTCAAACGTTTATTGGGTGATGGATCGGATTTTGGTGTAAATTTTGAGTATGCAGAACAACCGACTCCTGATGGTCTTGCACAAGCTTTCATTATTGGAGAGAAATTTATTGGAGATGATTCTGTTTGTTTAATATTAGGAGATAATATTTTTTATGGACATAATTTTTCTAGAACATTAAACGAGGCCGTTGATAATGTTGTATTGAGGAACAAAGCAACAGTTTTTGGCTATTATGTGAATGATCCTGATAGATATGGGGTTGCTGAATTTGATACCGAGGGGAATGTTCTTTCGTTGGAAGAAAAACCTGAAAAACCTAAATCTAATTATGCTGTAGTTGGGCTTTACTTTTTTCCAAACAAGGTTATTGAAGTTGCAAAGCAGATAAAGCCTTCTAGCAGAGGTGAATTGGAGATTACGACAGTAAACCAAGTGTTTTTAGAACTTAATGAGTTGAAAGTGCAATTATTGGGAAGGGGATTCGCGTGGTTGGATACTGGAACACATGATTCACTATCGGAAGCTTCAACGTTTGTTGAAGTATTAGAAAAAAGGCAAGGATTGAAAATTGCCTGCTTGGAGGAAATTGCATTTAAAAACAATTGGATAACGAAGGAAAAGCTTTTCGAGCTTGCGAAACCTATGATGAAGAATGAATACGGCAAATATTTAATTAAAATAGCGGAAAGAAAATGAAAATAATCGAAACAGATATTGAGGATGTTGTCATCATTGAACCAAAAATATATTCTGATAGTAGAGGTTACTTTTTTGAATCTTTTTCTGAGAATCAGTTCAACAAGGTTGTTGAGACAAAATTCGTTCAAGATAATGAGTCTAAATCTTCTTTCGGTGTTTTAAGGGGGCTTCATTTCCAAAATCCGCCATATGCGCAATCCAAATTAGTAAGGGTTATAAAAGGTCGAGTCTTAGATGTAGCGGTTGACATTCGAAAAGCTTCACCTACATATGGAAAACATGTTGCAGTTGAGTTGAATGAGGAAAATAAACTTCAGTTTTTTGTTCCAAGGGGGTTTGCTCATGGCTTTGTTGTATTATCCGAAGAAGTTATATTTCAATATAAGTGTGACAATTACTATAATCCACAGGCTGAAGGAGCGATTTTATGGAATGATCCGATGCTAGCAATAGATTGGATATTATCTGATGATCAAATTACGCTTTCAGAAAAGGACAAGAATAGCCGTTGCTTTGATGAGCTCGAATCTCAATTTGATTACACAGTGAAACAGTATTAAAACCTGATTAGATAGCTCCTAATGTAGGGCAATAAATAATAAGAAAATGAATAAAAAGATAGTTGTTACGGGTGGAGCAGGATTTATTGGTTCACATGTTATTCGGAGATTTGTAAGTGGTTATCCAGAATATCAGATAATAAATTTAGACAAATTGACTTATGCTGGTAACTTGGCTAATCTTAAAGATATTGAAAATCAACCGAATTACAGATTTGTTAAGGGAGATATAACGGATGTGGAATTTATAGATTCATTTTTCAATAAAGAGAAACCTGACAATATTATTCATTTAGCAGCAGAATCACATGTCGACCGCTCTATAAGTAATCCTACAGAATTTGTAATGACAAATGTGTTGGGGACAGTAAATCTTTTAAATGCAGCAAAGAAGTATTGGGTAGGTAATTATAATGAGAATCGATTTTATCACGTTTCAACAGATGAAGTTTATGGTGCTTTAGGTGAAGAAGGTCTATTTACAGAAGAAACGAGATATGATCCACATTCTCCTTATTCAGCGTCAAAAGCGAGTTCAGATCATTTTGTGAGGGCTTATCATGATACATATGGAATAAATGCGGTAATATCAAACTGCTCGAATAACTATGGCTCTCATCATTTCCCGGAGAAATTGATTCCTCTTGCTATTAATAATTTATTGAATAACAAATCTGTTCCTGTTTATGGAAAGGGGGAGAATATTAGAGATTGGTTATGGGTTGAGGACCATGCCAGGGCGATTGATGTTATTTTTCACAAAGGTAAGAGTGGAGAAACATTTAATATTGGAGGACATAACGAGTGGAAGAATATCGACTTAATTATCTTGTTATGTAAAATCATGGATGGGAAATTGAAGCGAGTTGCTGGCTCTTCTGAAAAATTAATTTCCTTTGTAAAGGATCGAGCAGGACATGATATAAGATATGCAATTGATTCAAGTAAATTGCAGAAAGAATTAGATTGGGTGCCAAGTCTTCAATTCGAAGAGGGGTTAGAAAAAACAGTTGATTGGTATCTAGCGAATACCGCTTGGTTAGACGACGTAACTAGCGGCGGTTATTTGAAATATTACCAAGACCAATATGTCAAGAGATAGGATTTCACCTGATGGAAAAATATAGAAACCATTCTACCTCAAAAACAATACTAATTTATAATTCGGTTGGTTATTTTGTGCCCCTTTTCTTTAAGGAAGGAATTCCTGCGTATCCTGTTTATAAGCAAATTCCCTTTTTTTTAAAAGTCATAAGAAAAATATTGATCAAACTTAATGTTTCTAAATCTTTGTGGTTTGATGAATGGAAAGGTAATCTTAGTGATATTGAAACTGTAATTTTTTTTTCTACAAATCCATTTGAAGCAGTTGAATATATTAAAGAAAAAAAAGCCAACGTTAGAATAATATTTTGGTATTGGAATCCAGTATTTAGAGGTATTAAACCCGCCGAAATACCTGATGATTTGTGTGAAAAATGGTCATTTGATAAGAATGACTGCATGCATTATGGCATGAAATATAATACTACTTTCTATTTTAATTCGATAAAACTCCCTTTCGCTGCGGCCGTTTACGATATAGTTTTCGTTGGAGTAGATAAGGGTAGGCGGTCTGCTTTAAATAAAATTAATGAGAATATCTCAATATCAGGTGCGAATACGCACTTCTATATTGTTGATGATTCCTGGAGTAAAAGAACGTATAATGGGGCGTTTCCGCCTATAAGTTATCCTAATTATTTAGAACTAGTATCTAAAAGTAAGGCGATTTTAGATTATGTTCAAGAAGGTCAGGAAGGGCTTACGCTTAGAGTGATGGAATCAATATTTTTTAATAAGAAATTGATAACTAACGACAGAACCATTATTTTGAACGATTTTTATAATGCTGATAATATATTTATTCTAGATGTAGATAACATCCAGAATTTAAGCACGTTTTTAAATACACCTTATCAACCCATCAATCCCGAGATTGTGGAAAGATACAATTTTGTTAACTGGTTGAGACGTTTCTTTATCCAATAAATAAATATTAAAATATAAGTAATACATGCGCGAATTCATTAAGTCTTTTTTTTCATTTGGTTTGGCCACAACAATAGAAAAGCTCATAGCTTTTATGCTAATACCGATTTATACAAGATTCTTTACGAAGGTTGAATTCGGCGTTATTGATTTAATTCAAGTTGTATTAGGTATGGCTTCTATTTTTGCTGTTCTTCAACTTGAGTCTGCTTTACAGCGATATTATTATGAATTTGAAGGAAGGACAAAAAAAGTATATATCTCGACCATCTTTTTTGTTATAGTGGTTTTATCTTTATCAGTAGCCTTAATCCTTACAATTTTTTCCTCTCAAATCTCATTATTAATTTTTAAAACAGCAAATTATTCTACGCTAATTAAATTGGCATCTTGGCAACTACCACTAACCAATTTTTCAATGATAGGTTATATTCTCTTGAGATATGAAAAAGAAAATGTTAGGTTCGTCTTGCTGATTGCAACAAAAGTTGCTATGTCGCTTATTTCAGTCATGATATTTGTGGTTTGGTTAAAGCAGGGGATTAATGGTGTCTTTTATGCTCAGTTAATAGGGTTAGCAGCCTCAACAACTTTTTTATTTTTCTCTATTCGAAAATTTCTAGTTCTTGAAGTTTCCTCTGGCTTATTCACAAGGTCAATTAAGTATGCTTTGCCTTTTTTTCCCGCGAGAGTAGGAAGTGTATTACTTTCCTATGCCAATAGATTTTTTATGGTGGGATATCTAACAATCGCCTCAATAGGGCTTTATTCGCTTTCTTTAAAACTCGCATCAGCGATACAGTTAGTTTATTCAGCATTTATTATGGCTTGGGCGCCATTTATGTTTGAGCAGCTCAAAAAACCTAGTCACAAGGCATTGTTCCCAAGAGTTTTGCTCCTAGTTGCATCCCCAGTGTTTTTATTGGTGGCATTGATTGCACTATTTTCAAAGGAACTGGTGCTTATTATTGCCTCTGCCGAGTTTCAAGAATCCTATCACTACGTAGGTGGTCTATCTTTATATTTTTCCTTGTTTATTTTTAAAGAAATAGTTGATATAGGTCCAAAACATATGGAAAAGACTAAGTATCTTTCATATACCTTTTTCATGTCTGTTATAATAAACGTAGTGAGCTTATACGTGTTTATAAGAATATATGGTATTTATGGGGTTGTCTATTCAATGCTTATTACCAATACATTCTTATTGATAGTAAGTTGGGTAGTATCTAATCGATTGTATTTTATTCCATTTAGTGTTGTAAAATTTGTTTTATTAGCTTTGCCAGCATATATTCTTTCAATAGGATCTATGTATGGCCTCCCATCCTTATCCATTAGAGTGTTAATTTCTTTGATGGTTATAGGCATTTATGGATTTGCCTTTTGGAAGTATTACACTTCATTTAAGAATCAGAATATAAATGATAGTAACTTAAATTTGACCAACTAATAATCTAATGATTTATATACTTATTTTATTATTATTATTACTATTATCCTTCCATTTTGATTTTAATAATCAAAAAGGGGGAGAGAATTTTTGGTACTTGACTGTTCTGTTGATATTAATTGCACTATCAGGATTTAGATATAAAGTTGGAGGAGATACTCTTGCCTATTTTGATTTTTTTAAAGACTATCCATTTATTTCAGACCTTCCAAGGTATGATTTTGCCAATAGCAAATGGGACCCGTTTTGGGTGATATTATCCTCAATTTCAAAATCAATCATTAACGACTTTACCTTTTTTCAATTTCTTCATGCGATAATTCTCAATATTATATTTTTTCGTTTTGTTAGTAAGTATACTTCGTTTCGATTCACTGCAATCTTGGTATACTTTATCTTCTTCTACATTTATTTCAACACGGAAATTATGAGAGAATCTCTCGCAATTTGTTTTTTTTTTATTGGCTTATCCATTTTTAAAGGAGAAAAAATGGATCAAATATTATTCATTAGCAGCTGTCGCTTTCCTCTTTCATTCATCCGCAATTATAATTTTTACGTTTCCCTTATTCAGAAATATTAGAATTGATAAAAGGAGTATAGGCCTACTTATCATCGGATTTGTGATTCTTAATGCAATATTAAACTACTTCCCCACATTAATACAAACAATTCTTTTCTCGGAAAGGTTGTCAAATAGGTTTGAGACGTATTCAGAATTTAAAACAGATATAAATGGCATGCTTAATATATTTTTTTATTATGCCTTTTTACCCTATTTAGTTGTTGCATTAAATAATAAAATACGTCGACGGAAACAACTCTTTGAGGAGCTACACATGCTGTATTTTGTTTTAGTAATGATAGTTGTTTCAATTTCAGGATTTGCTAGAATGTTGAATTATCTAACACCGTTTATGATAATATATTTCGCCGACTTTTTGAATACTCTTTATCAAAGAAGAACTTTTTCTCAATTAAGTGGCCAGGTCGTTTTCCTGATTTTATTAGTTTCTACTATTCCTAAAATTAGATATTATAGCGCTGATACCTCAAAATTTTATAACGGTACACATCGATATAATTTGTATTATCCATATACTTCAATCTTTAATAAGGAGGAGTACAGATTTAGAGATATAATATTTAGAGAAGGTCAGAAAGAATCTTTAAATAGAGATTAGATAATTAAGAGATATAAAGGCAAAGAAATATGGTTACACTTTTAATAAGATCGACTAATTATAATATATGAGAGTTTTGGTTATTGGGAATGGCTCTACGGGTATCGACAACAATGAAAAATTTTTTATAAATAATCATACAGGTGATTTTTTATTGAAAATCAAGGAGTTTCACGATGTGACATTCGTGCAAAATGTTACAAAATTTGATTCAAATAATAACTTGCAGAATTTCGACCTAAAGTCAAATGCAATTAAACATGAGTTAATTCATAATAATAAGAGTTTTAATGGTTTATTTCGACTTTTCAGGTTAATTAAAAAATCCGATTTTATATACATTTTTTTTCCTGGGACATTGGGTAGGATTGCTGGACTAATCTCAATCATATTAAAAAAAAGAACTGGACTTTATATCAGAGGTCAATATTATAAACAGTATAAACTAGATGAAAATATACTAAGAAGTATCAAATTTATCTTAACCGTATCGCCTCATTTTATTAGCGATTTAACTACATATTGTGACGATGTAGAAATTATTACGCCAATGATTTCGATTAAGAAAGAGGATCTTTTTTTGGATCGAGATTACTCCAAGCCAGAAAAATGGAACTTACTATTTGTCGGCCGCGTTGAGGAGAGAAAAGGAATCTATGAATTACTTGAGATAGCGAGCTTCTTGAAACAACGAAATATTGAATTTACATTAAATATTATTGGAGGAGGTGATCTATATAGCCAAATGGGTAATCTTATTGCTAACAAGGGTCTAGAAAATGATGTAAAACTACATGGTCAGATCTCTGACAAAGATGTATTGATGAATTTTTATCGGGCGGCTAATGCTTTTATATTCACATCGCACGACGAGGGATTTCCAAGGGTTCTTTACGAGGCAATGGCTAGCTCATTGCCAATATTTACAACTTTTGTCGGAGGTATTCCTGGAAGGATGATAAGCAAGTATAATTGTATTGAAATACCATGTAAGAATGGTGAAGGATCTGGCGAAATCGTTTTTAATGGGTTATCAGATCTAAAGCTGATGTCCCAAATTGGAACGCAGGGACAGAACACCATTTCAGATATTATAAATGGAGATTCCTTAAGGCATGAACAGCTCCTCTTAAATAAATTAGCTAAATTATCATGAGTTTTCTAATAAAATACTGGAATTTTAAGCCACTTGGCATTCCTAAAATGCTTTTTTTAGTATTCAAGGTTTTATTTGTAACCCTATTTGAGAGAATCTCAAGTCTATTCTGGAGATGGGACATGGGGCGTTGCGGGAAAAACGTTGTTATTCAGTTGGGGACTTCAATTAGACATCCTAAAAATTTACATTTAGGTAATGATATTTCAATTGGTAGGAGGTGTACCATTTTTACTGAGTTTTCAGACAGTAAACTCGTCATAGGTAATAAATCTCAAGTTAATAGTGATTGTATATTAGATTTTTCGGGAGAATTATTGATACTTGAAAACGTTCTAATTTCAGAGGGGGTTAATATAATGACCCACGATCATGGCTATGATCCGCGTTCAAAACCTAATAAGAGGCCATTAACAATAGAGAGTAATGTCTGGATTGGCGCTCACTCAATAATACTTCCTCAGGTTGATTTTATTGGCGAGAATTCAATTATAGCCGCTGGATCAATAGTTACAAAAGATATACCAAGCAATGTAATAGTAGGAGGCAATCCTGCCAGAATTATTAAAAATAGATAATGAAAATTTCCTATCCTTTGCTTTGTTATTATCCATCTCAGGCGGGTGGTCCAGCAAATACACTTTATTGGTTAAATAAAAGTATGGGGACAATGGGGCACCATGCAAATGTAATTTCAACCAAATACGGATTGCCAGATAATGATATCGACTACCAAACCCTCTTCCTTAACTACAATATAAATGTTGAATTTGTGGAAGGAGGTCTTTTGTCATTCCTTGCGCCTAAGAGGGTTCGTAATCTATTAAATGTAGATGTTGTTCATTTTTCTAGTATTTTCTTTTCACCAACACTTTTTATCATTTTTTTTGGGCTTCTATTTAGAAAAACAGTTTTGATTTCCCCAAGGGGAGAGCTGTATCCATCTGCTCTATCTAGGAAAAGCTTAATAAAATCAATATTTATTGGGACTTTGAGACTATTCCAGAAAAGGCTTAATTTTCATGCAACGAACGATTATGAGAAAGATTTAATTGAGCATTATTTTCCAAAAGCACGAGCAATAGCCGTACTTCCAAATTATATAGAGGTGCCAAAGAAAAAGGAAATCTCCAGAAAAAAGCAAATTCTTTTTTTAGGTAGAATTAATCCGATAAAAAATATAGACCTTTTGATAAGATCATATTATAAACTTTCGGCCGAAATTACTCAAGAGTTTAAGTTGGTAATATGTGGCGAAGCTAAGTTGGACTATGAAGCGGAATACTTGATTGGTCTACGAAAGTTAATTTCTGAGCTAGATTTGGATAATAATGTAATATTACTGGATGGAGCCTTTGGTGAAGATAAAGAAATTCTCCTTTCCGAATCCTATTGTACTGTTTTGCCTTCAAAGTCGGAAAACTTTGGTAATGTGGTACTGGAGTCTCTTTGTCAAGCTACTCCTGTTATTGTTTCAAAAAATGCTCCCTGGTCTATTTTAGAAAATTTCAATGCTGGATTTTGGGTTGATTGCACCGAGAAAGCTATAAGCGAGGCCCTCTTTCAAATTATAGCTATGAATGAGAATGAATATAGATTGATGAGAAGTAATGCCCTTTCTTTAGCACTTAGTGAATTTGATATTGGGAAAAATATTTATAAATGGGAGCATTTCTATGAATCCTTAAAATAACAAAGACAAAATCCATGAAATTATGCCCATTTGGCATCATAATAGCGAAGATGGAATTAACGCATTCATTTAAAATAAATATCTGCAGAATGTTTAACTTAATAAGAAATAAGATGAGAATAGCCTTTATTTTTTTGTGTCTCTTACCATTATTGTCCTATAGTCGTTCCAATGATGATGGTATTAACTTAATTGCTTCAGGGAAGTCGTCTTATTCCATCGTTGTACCAGCTGATGCAACTGCTTCTGAGAATTATACAGCTTCGCAGCTTCAAAGCTATTTATTAAAAATTTCTGGTGTTAAATTGGAGCTTATAAGTGAAGCGGCATCTGCTAAGGGTAAAAAATATATTTTTGTCGGATTAACCAATTTTGTTAAAACTAATACTAATGCGGCGACAATTGCAAATTGGGGAAGAGATGGTATCTTAATTAAAACATTAGATGGCAATCTGATAATTAGTGGTGGGAGGCCAAGAGGTGCTCTAAATGCACTGTACCAATTCCTAGAGAATTATCTGGAATGTAGATGGTGGACACCAAAGAATACGTACATTCCTAAAAAACAAAATATCCAGTTAAATGCCATCAATGTAAATTATGTACCCCCCTTTAATTACAGGAATCATTTTATTTACAATACAACGTCAAGCCCAGTCTTTGCCTCTACACTTCGCGAGAATGGCGATGATCAGAAATTAACCGTTCAACAGGGTGGAAACGAGAAAATTTTAGGCTTTGTCCATACTTTTAGTAAAATATTACCGCCGAATATTTACTTTAGACAACATCCGGAGTGGTACTGCGATCCTAATAATCATGACCTTCCTTCCACTTCCAGATCAAAGGAACCTGAATCACAAATTACCCAGCTTTGTATGACTAATGAAGCTTTGTATAAGGAATTTCTCAAGAATACATTAAAGTGGGTAGCTGAAAATCCTTCATATAATATCGTTTCAATCTCTCAAAATGACTATAGGGGATACTGTCATTGTGATGCTTGTCAAAAGGTTATTAAGGAAGAAGGATCGCCTTCAGGGCCACTTTTACGATTTGTAAATAGAATTGCAAATGAGATTGGCAAGAGGTACCCTAATAAGAAAATCGAAACGTTAGCGTATTATTTTTCGTTAAAACCACCAACTAAAACAAAACCTGCTGGAAATGTTATAATAAGAATAGCGCCTATAACTTTGAACTTCGCATATCCATTAAGTAGTGCTCAGAATGCCGATGTGAAAAATATCATAATTCAATGGGCAAAAATAAGTAAAGAGAATTATTATTGGGATTACAATACGAATTTCCGCAATCTAATTCTGCCTCATCCAAGTTTTGATCGGATTGGAGATGATTTAAAGTTTTTGTCCGCTAATAATGTTAAAGGGGTATTTATTCAAGATAATAAATACACAGACGGTTTTGGCTATTTTTTAGATATGCAAGCCTGGGTTGTAGGCCATTTGCTCTGGAATCCAAACTTGGATCAAAAGAAGCTAACAAATGAGTTTATGACAAATTATTATGGGGCCGGAGGAAATTATTTGAGTCAATATATGAATTTGATTAATACCTCCTTTCGTGCAAGTAACAAAAGTTTGACGACCTTTAATACTGACTATTCATTTATTACATTAAATGTCTTGAATAATAGTACAACGATGTTTAATAATGCACTAAAAGTAGCGAAAACGAACAATACATTCTATGATAGAGTGATGAAGGAGAAAACGGCTTTTGACTTTGCCTGGTTGTACTTTTATAATCCCAATAAAAAGGCTGCTATGATAAAAAGAGAAACTTTTTTAGGGCCGGCTAATTATTCAGCGAGTGTGGACAGCCTTTTTGATAGATTAAAGAAATATAATGTTAAGAATATTGACAGAACAATTTCTAATGATAATTATAAAAGAAAATTGCTACCTCAATCTTATTCTAAAAATGAGGACATAAGTAATAGTAGGATTGTTATACAACAAACAGATTTTAAACTTTATAAGGAAGGTACCGTAACAGGGTTCGCCAGTGACAACAATGCTTCTGATAAATTGGTCGCAACTGTGGATGGCACATCCGAGCAATGGGCCATACAAGCATTATTAGGTGACTATAAGGATGCTTTTGATAGCAATAGCAAATGGACAGTAACTGCCTTTGTAGATGTGGATTTGTATAAGCCGGTATCACAATTAGTAAGTCCAGGATTTGTTAACATTGGAATTTATGATACTAAAAGCAAAAAGAACATTGCAGTGAATAAAATATCGGTGACTAAGTTGGCTGGAGTAAATTATACAAAGCTGATATTGCCACCTGTAATCTTGTCTGATGCTGTATATATATGGGTTTCTATTGTTGATAAAAATGGAAACGTCAATAAACTAAAGGTAGATAAGATCGAACTTAATAGAACAAATTAATAATCAGCTTAATGATTTATCCTAATTAAAATATAAATATGTTTAAGAATAAAACTTTACTAATATCAGGCGGGACAGGGTCTTTTGGAAATGCAGTATTGCACCGCTTTTTGCATACTGATCATTTTAAAGAGATTAGAATTTTTTCAAGAGATGAAAAGAAACAGCATGATATGCGTGTTGCATTAAATAATCCAAAACTTAAATTCTACATTGGAGATGTTCGTGATTATAACTCCATAGAACGAGCAATGCGCGGGGTAGATTATGTTTTTCATGCTGCTGCTCTAAAGCAAGTCCCATCATGTGAATTCTTTCCAATCGAGGCTACAAAAACAAATGTATTTGGAACCCAGAATACTATTGATGCGGCAATTGCCAATAAAGTTACAAAAGTTATTTGTTTGAGTACTGACAAGGCAGCTTACCCGATAAATGCTATGGGAATCTCAAAAGCTTTAATGGAAAAAGTAGCAATTGCTGCCTCAAGAAACATTACGGAGAACTCAACGACGATTTGCTTGACAAGATATGGAAATGTAATGGCTTCAAGAGGTTCCGTTATTCCATTGTTTCTACAGCAGATCCAAAATGGAAATGATATTACAATAACTGACCCTAATATGACTCGTTTCTTAATGTCATTGGAAGAAGCAGTAGACCTCGTTTTATTTGCCTTTGAACATGGAAACCAAGGAGATTTATTTGTGAATAAAGCTCCGGCTGGGACGATTGGAGATTTAGCGCAGGCATTAAAGGAAATGTGTAACTCACAAACGCAAGTTAAAATAATCGGAACAAGGCATGGCGAAAAACTTTATGAGACCCTATGTACACGTGAAGAAATGTTGAAAGCTGAGGATATGGGTGAATTTTATAGAATTCCCGCTGATAATAGAGATCTAAATTATAATCAATACTTTTCTGAAGGAGAAGAGGATATTTCAAATGTTGAAGATTACCATTCCCATAATACGAAAAGAGAGGATGTAGAGGGAATGAAGAGATTGCTTTCGAAACTTCCACTTATAAGAAAAGAAGTGTTTGGAGAAAGTGATGTTGTCCAGTATCCGGGATAGTAGAGTGTAAATAGCTATGATTCAAGAAGAAAAAATAGAACTTATTAAGGGAGACATATATACGGATCAAAGAGGTTCATTGCGGTTTTTTAATAACTTTGATTTAGGGCCAATAAAACGCTTTTATGTTTCAGAACATCCTGACGTGAATATTGTGAAAGCGTGGCAAGGTCATAAAAAGGAACAAAAATGGTTCTATGTTATAGCAGGTTCATTCAAGGTGATTTTAGTGCAACCGGATGACTGGGATAACCCCTCAGAAGATTTGGAGTATGAAGAATTTGTTTTGGATGTGAATAAAAATGAAGTGCTAAGCGTTCCAGGAGGACATGCATCTGGCTTTAAAGCTTTATTACCAAATTCTAAATTGATGGTTTTTTCGGATTTTTCATTGGATGATTCATTAAATGATGACTTCAGATATGGGAAAGATCTGTGGTATAAATGGTAAATAAATTTAAACTGAAAACGAATATCTTATATTCAAATACAAATATGAAAAAATTGAAAGTTGCAACAATAGTAGGTACAAGGCCAGAAATTATTAGACTTGCAGAGTGTATAAAGAAATGTGATGATTTTTTTGATCATATATTAATTCATACAGGTCAAAACTACGACTATGAACTTAATGAAATATTTTTTGAGAATTTGGAGTTAAGGAAACCAAACTATTTCTTAAATGTTGCAGGAAGTCATTTAGGAGAAACAATCGGTAATGTAATTGCTAAGTCTTACGAAGTGTTGCAGAAAGAAATGCCGGATGCTTTGTTAGTATTAGGTGATACAAATAGCGTTTTATGTACTATTTCTGCGAAGCGACTGAAGATCCCGATATTTCACATGGAAGCAGGGAATAGATGTTTCGATCAAAATGTGCCAGAAGAAATTAATAGAAAGATATCGGATCATATAAGTGATATTAATTTGACTTATACAGAACACAGTCGTAGATATCTTTTGAGCGAAGGATTTAGAAAAGATCATGTTTTTGTAACTGGCTCTCCGCTAAGAGAGGTACTTACTAAGTATTCCTCACATATTGATGGATCTGATGTTTTGGAAAGGCTTAGTTTAAAAACAAACGGTTTCATAGTTGTAAGCGCCCATCGTGAGGAAAATGTTGACCTTAAGGATCACTTTGATATTTTAGCTGCTAGCCTAAACGCAGTTGCGGAGAAATATAAGATGCCCATTATATTTTCTACTCACCCAAGAACCCAAAAAAGAATTAAAGAAAAAGAGATTACATTTCATCCATTAATACAAAATATTCAACCCTTGGGCTTTTTTGACTATGTAAAGTTGCAGCAACACTCTTATATTGTATTGTCTGATAGCGGCACTATCAGTGAAGAATCAGCTATGATGGGCTTTCCTGCGATTAGTATAAGAACAAGTACTGAACGTCCTGAAGCAATAGATGCAGGGACAATTGTGTTAGGGGGAATTAGTACCGACCAAGTGCTTCAATCTATTGAACTTGTTAAGGGGACCCAAAACAACAAACAGGAACTACCTTGGGAATATAAAGTTGAAAATACCTCTGATAGAGTAGTAAGGGCTATACAAAGTTATACATCAATTGTTAACAGAGTAACTTGGAACAAATGAAAAAAGTATTCATAATAGGATCTAAAGGCATGGCGGGACATGTGATTTACAATTATTTCAAAGAGAATACTAAATTTGAATTGGTAGATATTGCAAGGGGTACCGAATTTCATAAGCCAAGCTATCAAATGGATGTTACAAATTTTCAAGAACTTAAAAAGATACTTGATATTGAAAAACCTGATGTTGTTATCAATTGCATCGGAATTCTAAATAAAGATGCAGAAGAACATCCCGATAAAGCAATTCTATTAAATAGCTATTTACCACATTTCCTCGCTCAAACGGGAACTCAAGTTGGATTTAAGTTGATACATATTAGTACAGACTGTGTATTCAATGGAAAGAAAGGGGGCTATACTGAAATAAGCGAGAAAGATGGAATAGGATTTTATGCGCAGAGTAAAGCATTAGGGGAAGTGTCTTATGGAAGACATTTAACTCTTAGGACCTCTATAATAGGACCAGAATTAAAAGACAATGGAATTGGTCTTTTTCATTGGTTTATGAATCAGGAAGGGACTATTAAAGGATATAGTAGGGCATATTGGACTGGAGTAACAACATTAGAATTATCTAAAGCTCTAGTTGAGAGCATAAAACAAGATATCAGCGGATTACATCATCTAGTAAATGAAAGCAAAATAGACAAATTTGAATTGACTAACTTATTCAAAGATGTATTCAAAAAGAATTTAATTGAGATAGAGCCTTACGATGGATATGTTGTTGATAAGTCATTGATTAGGACCAATACCGAATTTGATTATAGAGTGCCAACATACCCTGTAATGATTAAAGAGATGAAGGGTTGGATAGACAACCACCTTAATTTATATGATTACTAATATGAATCTTGGGGAATGAAAATACTTATTGTTACTCAATATTTTTGGCCTGAGAACTTTAGAATCAATGATTTAGCATTAGCATTAATTGAAAGAGGGCATGATGTTGAAGTATTAACGGGTAAACCAAATTATCCCCAAGGGAAATTTTATGATAGTTATTCTTTCTTTTCGAAAGGACTCGAAATATGGAATGGAGTAAAGATTCATAGGTCACCTTTGATTCCTAGGGGAAATTCTGGAGGGTTAAGGTTAATGCTGAATTATTTGTCTTTTGCATTTTTTAGTATTATAAGAAGTTTCTCTATAGGTGGTGATTTTGATAAAATCCTTGTGTATGAGCCATCTCCTATTACAGTAGGGATCCCGGCTATTTTTATGAAACGCCGAAAAAAAGCTAATATTTATTTTTGGGTACAAGACTTATGGCCTCAAAGTGTTTCCGCTGCAGGAGGAATAACTAATAAATATATTATTAAGCTATTAGATAAAATTACGCAGTGGATCTATAAGGCAAGTGACAAAGTTTTAATACAATCTGAAGCGTTTCGAGAGATTATCAATAAACAGGGAGTCGAAGATAAAAAGATATTGTTCTATCCTAATTCAGTTGAATCAATATTCCAAGTTACGAGTCCTAAAACGGAATTTCTATCACTAATGCCTAAGGGATTTAACATTATGTTTGCTGGTAATATAGGTGAATCACAAGATTTTGAAACAATAATCGAAGCTGCTAAAATTGTTAAGTCTGTCAATCCTGAAATCAAATGGGTAATTCTGGGAGATGGCAGGAAAAAGAGCTATGTGGAAGATAAAATTAAAGAATTCGGATTAGAAGGTAATCTCTACCTTTTAGGATCTTTTCCAGTTAATCAAATGCCTTACTTTTATGCATGTGCAGATTGTTTATTAGTGAGTCTTAAAAGAGATTACATCTTTAGCTTAACTATTCCATCGAAAATTCAGTCTTATTTGGCTTGTGGAAAACCCATTCTGGCCTCATTAGATGGTGAGGGGGGACGAATCATTACCGAAGCTAAAGCCGGATTAGTAGTAGAGTCTGAAAATCCAACTGAGTTAGCAACTCGTGCGATTGATTTTTACAATATGTCTAAAACGGATATTGATCAGATGGGCGTAAATGCACGTAACTATTTTGACGTTAATTTTGAAAGAGAACTATTAGTCGATCGTTTGGAACAAATTTTCTATAATCATGCATAAAATATTACTCACTGGATCAACTGGTTTTGTAGGTACTAATCTTGTAAAACATATTCAAGAAAATAACATTGGTGAAATTTTGTTATTGAGCTTTCGAGAGGCATTACCGACGTCGTTGGAAGGTGATGTTGTTGTACATTTAGCAGGTAAGGCTCATGATCTCAAGAATACGAGTAATCCTCAAGAATACTTTGAAGTGAATTTTGAGAAGACAAGGGATTTGTTCAATCTATTTCTTAATTCTGAGAATAAGGATTTTATCTATTTCAGCAGCGTTAAAGCTGTTGCTGATACAGTTAATGGTGCATTAATAGAAGATGTGATTGCTGACCCTCAAACACCTTACGGCAAATCAAAATTGCAAGCAGAAAGGCATTTACTAAGTAAGAATCTTCCAGTAGGTAAGCGCCTTTTTATTCTTCGTCCTTGTATGATTCATGGACCAGGTAATAAGGGTAATCTAAATTTACTTTATAAAGTTGTAAAAAAAGGGATACCATATCCCTTGGCTGGATTCGAGAATCAACGGTCTTTTTTATCTATCCAAAATCTTAATTATATTATTGAAAAAATATTAACAGATCAAAGCATTCCTGGAGGTATTTATAATGTGGCTGATGATGAACCTTTGTCCACTAATCAGGTAATTGAAATAATGGCGGAAGTACAAGGAAGCAAAGCAAAACTTTGGAGAATAAACTCGGGAATTATCAAAACTATTGCGGCCATTGGCGATAAGCTACATTTACCTTTGAATTCCGAAAGATTAAAGAAGCTCACGGAAAGTTATGTGGTGTCCAATAATAAGATAAAACACGCCTTAAAAATTGAAAATTTGCCCATAAACTCAAAAGAAGGGCTTTTAACAACAATCAGAAGTTTCCGCTCAAGTTAAGATTATGCTTTATATATTTATTTCTATCTTTTTGTTTTTATCGATGTTAATTTACTTCAGAATCGCTGACAAATTCAACATTATAGATAAACCGAACGAAAGGAGCTCACATACAAAAACAACCATACGCGGTGGAGGTATAATTTTTCTCATTGCCATAATCATATCTGGAATATTGGATCAGCAATATCTTATTCCTATGATTGGAGCATCCATTATTGGAATAATAAGTTTTGTGGACGACCGCATTACTCTTTCCAGCAGAATTAGGGTTTTATTTCACCTGGCAGCTGTAACATTGATGTTCTATTTCTTACCGGTGTTTGGAATTCTATCCTGGTGGACTATAGTTGTGCTTTATATTCTTGTAATAGGAATAATTAATGCTTACAATTTCATGGATGGCATTAATGGGATAACGGGATTATACAGTTTAGTCATTTTAGGTGGATTACAGCATGTAAACTTGTACCAGATCTCTTTTGCCGCTCCAGATGTAATCTGGTTTCCAATGATCTCTTGTGTAGTCTTTCTGTATTTCAATTTCAGGAAAAAAGCAAAATGTTTTGCTGGTGATGTTGGCAGCGTGACTATGGCCTTTTGGATAATTATGTTACTGCTGCAATTGATTATAAAAACAAATAACTATACCTATATTTTGTTTTTAGCGGTATATGGCGTAGATGCTGTATTAACAATTATGCACAGACTAATTTTAAAACAGAATATTTTTGAAGCGCATCGTTTGCACTTTTATCAAATATTAGCGAACGAGCAGAAAATACCCCATCTAATTGTTTCTTCTATATATGGAACGTTGCAATTATTAATTATTGCCTTAATAGTTTTTGGAGGAATGAGTTTTTACGTTTTAGGACCAATGATTCTAATTCCTTTGATTTTAGTGTATTTAATATTGAAACCAAAATTAATGCTTAAAGCGGCTTAATCATGGAGAAATCTTATGTAATATATGGTGCAGGTGGGCATGCTAAAGTGGTAATAGACTTGGTATTAGAGCATGAAGGAAGAATTGAATGTGTTTTTGACGACAATGTGGAAGAGGAAAACGCAACATTTATGGGTATTCCAGTCCTAAAGTATGATTCGGAATCATACAAAGATTCAAGGTTAATAATAGCTATTGGCGACAATAAGGTCCGCAAAGCCCTTACTCATAAATTAAAACATAATTTTGCAACCTTAATCCACCCTAAGGCATCAGTTTCTGAATTTGCTTTAATTGGAAAGGGAACGGTTGTTTTGGCAAACGCCGTTATCCAGGCGGAAGTAAGCATTGGTGATCATACAATAGTAAACATAGGTGCATGCGTTGACCATGAAGTGAGTATATCAGATTTTGTACATATTGGCCCTATGGTTTATATTGGGGGAGCAGCATTAATAAAAAATGGAGTAAAAATTGATCCCGGTGTTATCGTGCTTAGAAATACTGAAATAGCTGAAAATAGTCATATTACACCACTTTCTCTGGTTAGTGAGTAAACGTTTATTTGCAAATAACATTATACCTATTTTTGGGTATTTAAAATTTGGTTTAATTATTGTTAGTTTGCTTTCGGATAAAAATCGCCCAATGAATGTTCACTAAACTAGAAATCGTACCGCGCTGGATTATATTCACAATCGATATTTGCTTGAGCGTGTTTGCACTCGTGCTAGCAAAAGTTCTTAAAAATAACTTTATATTAGAAAATATAAATCTGTTAGCACTCTATAAATCGGTATTGCTTGTTGTTGTGGTAAATACCCTCGTTTTTTTTAATATTAAAACCTTTGCTGGTATTGTTCGATATACAAGTGCCCAGGATTCGTTCAGAATTCTATTTGCCGTTGTTTTAAGTTCATTGTCTATTTTCTTTTCAAACGCAATAATTATTGTATTAGGAGGCGACCGGATTCTCAGCAATGTTACTATAATCATATACTCCTTATTTAGCTTCCTGTTCTTAATAACCTACAGAGTGATTGTAAAGTACTTTTTTATGTACATCAAAAACGCTAAGCTGGATAAGATCAGGATAATTATCTATGGTGCAGGCGAAGCAGGAGTTGCGACCAAAAGAACTTTTGATCATGACGCCAAGGTAAATAAAACAATCATTGCCTATGTGGATGACGACTTACGTAAAGTTGGGAAAACCATCGATGGAGTTAAAATCCTTGATGCAGCCACGCTTGAAACCTTAATCATTAAACATGAAGTGGATGAAGTAATATTTGCGTCCTATACCATTCCCTCGGATAGAAAAGAGCAAATCGTTGATGTTTGTTTGGAGAACGATGTTAAGATCCTTAATATCCCACCACCTGATGTTTGGGCTCGTGGTGATGTAAGTACAGCACAGATTCAGAACCTTAACATAGAGGATTTGTTAAATAGGAAACCAATTCAGATCGACACTGAGGGGATAAAAAAGCAACTACAAGACAAAAGGATTCTAATTACTGGTGCTGCGGGATCAATTGGCAGCGAAATAGTAAGACAGGTATTGAAGTTTGAGTCTGGGTTGATCATTCTATGTGATCATAGCGAGACTGCACTTCATCACCTATACCTTGAACTTGAGGAAACTCATAAAGACATTAATTTCCATGCCTTCATTGGCGATGTGAAAGATGAGAAACGTATGAATTTCTTGTTTGATACCTTTAAGCCCCACTACGTGTATCATGCCGCGGCATACAAACACGTGCCTATGATGGAAGATAATCCGGCAGAGGCGATTAAAACGAATGTGCTGGGCACAAAAACAATTGCCGATTTATCGGTAAAGCATGGTGTCCAAAAATTTGTAATGATCTCTACCGATAAAGCAGTTAACCCAACCAATATAATGGGCGCTTCTAAACGCATTGCGGAGATCTACGTACAATCCTTAAACAACTCCCTAACCACAAATGATTTTGTATTTTCAAATGGATTAGGATATATTAATGATTTAAACGTAAAACCCATTACCAGGTTTATTACTACCCGTTTTGGAAATGTTTTAGGATCTAACGGTTCAGTAATCCCAAGGTTTAAGCAACAAATAGAAAAAGGGGGACCCGTAACGGTTACGCATCCTGAAATTACCCGCTATTTTATGACCATCCCCGAAGCGTGTAGGTTAGTGCTTGAAGCAGGTTGCATGGGTAAGGGAGGAGAGATCTTCGTTTTCGATATGGGTAAATCTGTAAAGATTGTTGAGCTGGCGAAGAAGATGATTCGCCTGGCTGGGTTAGTACCTAATGAAGATATAAAAATTACTTATTCTGGTTTAAGACCAGGAGAGAAATTATACGAAGAGCTTTTGAACGATAATGAAAACACTATGCCTACGCATCATGAAAAGATCATGATTGGCAGAGTGCGCGAATATGTTTTCAACGAAATAGAAGCCCAAATCTATAAATTGGTGGATCACGCTTTAATCAATGATAACAGAAAAGTAGTTATCCAGATGAAAACTATTGTTCCGGAATTTAAAAGTAAGAACTCTAAGTTTGAAGAGTTTGATGTCGTTTCCTAATAATTCTTTTGAATTAATTTCCGGTATTTTATGTTTTTGAAACACCGGTAATTAGCCTAAATATGTGCCGGGCCGAAAAAATGCTCAGTTTCACTGTTGCGTTTCGGATACCCTTTTTCAAAATGCTTGCGTGAAAGTGTGCAAACGTTTGATTTTGCCATTAGAACCCGATTTTTAGAAAAAAGGATTATAAAATTCAAGTTTAAAGCTGTAAATTCGACAAATTTTATTACCCATTTTTTATTTACCTATTGAAAAAATATGTGTGGAATAGTTGGTTACATAGGCCATAGAGAAGCCTGGCCTTTAGTTATTAAAGGATTAAAGCGGTTAGAATATCGCGGATACGATAGCGCTGGTATAGCACTAATCAATAATGATGGCTTGAATATATACAAGAAAGCCGGAAAAGTACAGGAACTTGAAAATTTTGCTGAAGGCAAAAATCTTTCTGGAACCATTGGTATTGGACATACCAGATGGGCAACACATGGTGCTCCGTCTGACAGAAATTCGCACCCGCACACTTCGCATAGTGGCGACTTATCCATCATCCATAACGGAATCATTGAAAATTATGCTACCCTGAAAGAAATGCTGATCAGCAAAGGGCATGAGTTTAACAGTGATACGGATACTGAAGTATTGATTCACTTGATTGAAGAAATCTATAAAGAGGAAAACATCGACCTGCTGGAAGCAGTAAGGCTTGCCCTTCATGAAGTGAGCGGAGCTTATGCCATCGTTGTAATGGACGAAGCAAAGCCTGATCAGCTGATTGCAGCAAGAAAAGGTAGTCCTATGGTTATCGGTGTTGGCCAGGGTGAATATTTTATCGCTTCTGATGCGACACCAATTGTAGAATATACTAAAAACGTGATCTACCTGAACGATAACGAAATCGCATTTTTAAAACGCGATGAGTTAGTGATCAAAAAGTTAGATAACGTGGTGCAGACTCCTTATATCCAGGAGTTGAATCTGAAACTGGAAATGCTTGAAAAAGGTGGTTACGACCACTTCATGCTTAAAGAGATTTATGAGCAGCCGCGTTCTGTCAGAGATTGTTTAAGAGGTCGTATCTATCCTAACGAAGGAAGGGTGCAGCTTGGTGGAATCAGCGAGTTTGCACATAAACTGAAAAATGTAGACCGCATTATCATTGTGGCCTGCGGTACTTCGTGGCATGCCGGATTAGTTGGCGAATACTTAATTGAAGAGTACTCCAGAATTCCGGTTGAAGTAGAATATGCTTCGGAATTCAGATACAGAAACCCGATCATTACCGAGAAAGATGTAGTAATTGCGATCTCTCAATCGGGAGAAACTGCTGATACCATGGCTGCTATTGAAATGGCCAAAGAAAAAGGGGCAACTATTTTCGGGGTATGTAATGTGGTTGGTGCGTCTATTCCACGTCTTACACATGCTGGCGCGTATACCCATGCCGGTCCTGAAATTGGTGTGGCTTCAACTAAAGCCTTTACTGCTCAGGTTACCGTGTTAACTTTGATCGCTTTCCACCTTGCACAGCAAAAAGGAACGTTAACGAGCTCAAAATTAACAGAGTTGTTGACCGAATTGGATAACATCCCTCAGAAAATTGAAAAAGCACTGCAATCAGAAGGCTTGATCAAAGAAATCTCTGCTAAATTTAAAGATTCAAGGAACTGCTTATTCTTAGGCAGAGGAAGTGGTTTCCCTGTAGCACTGGAAGGCGCATTAAAGCTTAAGGAGATCTCATACATCCATGCCGAAGGTTATCCTGCTGCAGAAATGAAACACGGTCCTATCGCTTTAATTGATGAGGAGATGCCTGTTGTGGTTATTGCAACCAAAAACTCATCTTACGAAAAAGTAATCAGCAACATTCAGGAAGTTAAAGCCAGAAAAGGAATTGTTTTGGCAATTGTAACAGAAGGTGATACTGAAGTTAGAAAAATGGCAGATTATTGCATCGAGATTCCTGATGCAAGTGAAGCGTTCTTGCCTTTATTGGCTACTATACCATTGCAACTATTGTCTTACCACATTGCAGTAATGAGAGGCTGTAATGTAGATCAACCAAGAAATCTGGCAAAATCGGTTACAGTAGAGTAACATAAGTCATTTTAATGATGTTAAAGGGTCCCAATTGGGACCCTTTTTGTTTGCATATATTTTTTATGTGGTTTATTTTAAGTTTTTTATGTTAATTTATGGTTGTTTTAATGTTAATTATGACTTTTATTAATGATTTTTCTTAATTTTTTGTAATAATCTCAGTATATTTGGTCAATCATTCCTCTTTTTATTGCAATTATTGTGCTTTTTGGGATGATTACGTAGTAATTACTTATGATTGCATGTGAAATGAAGATAAACTATGTATTAAGTTTCTGTTATGTTTGGATTTTTTTAATATTCATTCCTTTTTTAGTCTTTATTTTCATTTTTCTTCAAGATTTTGTAATTGCTTGCTCAAATAAATTACGCACCTCTTTTTGTCGGAACACTTTTTTAGAATCTACCTATTATAGACTATTGCTACCTACCTATGAGAAAAAGAAAACCCAGTATCCCTTTAAAGAATTTAGCAGGATTGCTAATTACATTGTTTATTACTTCCTGCGTCAGCACCAAGAACGTCCCGTACTTTCAGGACATTTCCCTCGCAGATAAATCTGCAATGGAAAAGACGGCTCCATTTACAGACCCTGTAATTCAGCCCGACGACATACTTGCTGTGTCTATTTTTACAATAGATCCCCTAAGCTCGGCAGTGGTTAATCAAACCACCACCGGACAGGCCTTAGGAGCAAGTTCCGCATCTACCATTGGTCAGCAGCAGGTTAGCGGTTATCTGGTTGATAAGAACGGAGAGATTGAACTGGCGGTTATTGGAAAGATCAAGCTTGTGGGATTGACTACTTTTGAAGCAAGAGATCTTATCAGAAAAAAAGCTGCCGAACTTTATAACAATCCCAGTGTTCAGGTACGCTTCGCAAATTTCAAAATTACCATATTAGGAGAGGTGGTAAGACCTGCAGCTTATACCTTGCCGAATGAGAAGGTTAACATTTTAGATGCGATTGGACTTGCCGGCGACCTCACCATTTATGGCAAACGAGAGAATGTATTGCTTATCCGCGACAACAACGGTAAGAAAGAATTCGCCCGCTTTAGCCTGAATTCCTCAGAATTATTTAACAGCCCATATTTTTATTTGAAACAGAACGATGTGATTTACGTAGAGCCAAATAAGGCACGTATAGCTGCGAACAACGCATCGAGAACCCAGACTTTTGCAATACTCGGATCAGCGCTCTCCGTTTTAATTATTTTAATTACAAGGCTTTAATCATTTTTTCATTAGTAATCATCCCCTATGAGTACAAGATCAAATCAACTTCCAAAAGATGAAGGCCTGGATATTAGCAAGCTACTGCCCAAGATTATCAGAAAATGGCCATTAATATTGTTATCGGTAATAGTTTGTTTAGGCCTGGCCTATTTATACCTGCGATACACCACCCCTATGTTCCGGATTTCGGCAAGGGTTTTAGTAAACGATGAAAAAAAGGGAGGTAGCGCGCTTGGCGCCGCAGCCGATGCGCTTGGTGATCTTGGTGGCCTGCTTGGCACCAAAAGCACTGTAGATAATGAAGCAGAAATTCTGCAGACCAGATATCTGATGGAACAGGTGGTGAAGGACATGCACCTTAATATTACCTATATTAAAAAGGGACGTGTTAACGACATAGAAATCTACAAAAGCCCGTTTACAGTTCAATTTGTTGTACCGGAAGATACCATTAAGGCAACAGGTTTTGATCTGGAACTGCTAAAAAATGGCAAAATCTCGCTAAAATCTGGCCTGTTAGATACTGTAGTAGAGTTTAACGGTAAAATCACTTTCCCTAAAGTCGGGACATTTATCATTACCAAAACACCCGGACAGCTTTTTGTTCAAGATGAGCGCTATAAGTTCTCTATTGTTTCTGTAGATGAGAAGGTAGCCGGATTAATGAACGACCTGAGCGTGTCAGTTGGAAATAAGCTGATCACGGTAATTGACCTGAGCATTAATCACCCCATTCCTAAAAAAGGTGAGGACATTTTAACCGAGCTCATTCATAAATACGTTCAGGGAAATATTGATGACAAAAACGAGGTTGCCGACAGTACCATTAAATTTATAAGGAACAGGCTGGCCTTTATCAGCTCGGAACTGGGTGACCTGGAAGGGAACATTCAGGGTTTTAAGCAAAAAAACAACCTTGCCGACATGACCGAGCAATCTAAATTGTTGGTGCAAAATACCAGTTCATTTATGAATGAGTTGTCGAAGGTAGAAACCCAGCTGAGTATCTTATCAAATCTGCAGGAATATTTAAAAGATGAAAGTGGAAACCGCGTACTACCCAGTTCAATTTTGCCGGGAGATATGGTTTTTACGGGATTAATTGATAAGTATAATGCCCTGCTTTTAGACCGCGACAGAAGATTGCTTGGTGTAACGGAAACGAACCCGGTGATTACCAATTTGGATAAGCAGATCAAAAATATGCGCACGGATATGCTGGCCAATCTGATCTCCACCAAAAATGGACTGGAGATTACCAAAGCGCAGTTACAAGGACAGATGAAGTCGGTTGAAGGACAAGTTCAGCAGATACCTGCTACCGAAAGAAATTATTTAAACCTGGCCAGACAACAACAGATTAAGCAGGAGCTATACATCTACCTGATGCAAAAGAGTGAGGAAACGGCGATATCCAAAACCTCTAATATCGCGAATTCGAGAACGATTGATCCGCCAAAATCTGAATTTAAGCCTTTTAGTCCAAAGAAATCTGTAGTGGCACTGGTAGGTTTGTTTATGGGGCTGGCTATCCCAATTGGGATCATCTACCTGCTGGATGTTTTAAATAATAAAATAAATACCAAGGAGGACATCACTGAAGCCACAGAGGTTCCGATTTTGGGAGAAATTAGTCATAGTGATGATTCGGCTAACCTGGCTGTTTCTGACAATTCAAGGTCTGCCATTTCAGAACAGTTCAGGGCATTAAGAACCAATTTGTCCTTTTACCATAACGAAAACGAAAAAACAAAGGTTATTTTGCTTACCTCCAGCATGTCTGGAGAGGGAAAGTCCTTTGTGGCAATTAACCTGGGCAATGTGTTGGCCATTACCGGAAAGCGTGTGTTGCTGATGGAGCTGGATTTAAGAAAACCGGGTATGTCTGGTAAATTAAATACATCTAACGGTGTTGGTTTTACCAATTACGTTGTCGACAAAAGCCTTACCGCTAAGGATATTGTAAAGCCTCTGGATATCCACGAAGACCTGTTTATTGTAAGTTCTGGCCCTATCCCGCCAAACCCTGCGGAAACGTTGTTAAATCCGCGTACCAAGGAGTTAATAGATGAGCTCAGAACGCAGTTTGACTATATAATTATTGATGCCCCGCCAATAGGTATAATTACCGATGCCCAGTTGCTTGAGCCCCATGCTGATGTTTGCCTGTATTTAGTGCGGCATAAGTTTACGCTTAAAAACCAGCTGCATATTGTAGATGATCTGTTCCGTACCAAAAAAATGAAAAAAATAGGAATAGTAATAAACGATATCGTGCTGTCTGATTCCTATGCTTATGGCTATGGTTACGGCTATGGCAGTTATGGAGAGGAAATAGCGAAAAAAGGTTTCTGGAAACGAATTTTTAAAGGGTAATATGAAAGCCGCTAAAAAAGTTTTTTACAACACCGGTTTCCTTTACGGAAAAGTGGTGATTACCATGTTTATCGCATTGTTTTCGACCCGTTTGATATTGAAATCTCTGGGAACAGAGGACTTTGGTATCTTTAATTTGCTGGCCGGGGTTATTCTGATGCTTTCTTTTTTGAACGGCGCGATGACGGTAACTACCCAGCGCTACCTCTCGTTTTTCCTTGGAAAGGGGGAAGTAGACAAAAACAAAGAGGTATTTAAAACCAGTATCACCCTACACTTAATTATTGGATTGCTGGTTGTTGCCCTGCTGGAAATTGCCGGACTGTTTCTTTTTGATGGCGTGCTGAATATACCGGCCGCCAGGATTGAAACGGCAAAGTATGTTTTTCATTTTATGGTGGTGAGTACATTTTTTACCATAAATGCAGTGCCGTACGATGCCGCAATTAATGCAAACGAAGATCTTTTATTTGATTCGTTAAGTGGTATTCTGGAGGCGGTATTGAAACTGGGTATTGCCTATTACCTGTTGTATACACACTTTGATAAGCTGATCACCTACGGGATTCTGATTGCTGCGGTAACTATCCTGATCAGGATGATCAAGACGATCTGGTGTTCGGTAAAGTATGCAGAATGTAAGTTTAGTTTCGGCTTTTCGGCCAATTACACGCTGCTGAAGGAAATGGCCTCGTATGCAGGATGGAATTTGTTTGGGGCCTTGTGTTATGTGGCCAGCTCTCAGGGGCTGAGCATCATATTGAACAGGTTCTATGGCGCTAAGATCAATGCATCTTATGCGGTTGCCAATCAGGTTAACTCCCAAATGCAGTCCTTTTCGGTCATGATGGTAAGGGCCTTTAATCCGCAGATCGTTAAAAGTGAAGGCGGTGGCGACAGGGAAAGGATGATCAGACTGGCTACTCAATCCAGTAAGTTTTCTGTTTTTCTGCTGCTGTTCATGGTTATTCCGATGCTCATTGAGATGCCCTTTATTTTGAAGTTCTGGTTATCCAATGTACCTCAGTATACTGCTGCCTTTTGTACGATTGTACTGATGACCAGTGTGGTTAGTCAGATGTCCACCGGATTGAAAACAGCAGTTCAGGCTACTGGCAAGATTAAACTATATCAGTCCGTTGTGGGCTCTACCGTTTTACTCACTTTGCCACTTTCGTATTTTCTGCTTAGATCTGGTTATCCCGCTTATTCGGTTTTAATTGGTGGGCTGTGCCTCGAAGCGATTTCGCTGGTGATCAGGCTCAGGATTGTGCACACCTTAACGGGCTTGTCTATAAGTGCTTTTTTCAAGAATATCATTCTAAAGGTTGGGGTGATTACTGCAGTGGGAATAGGGGTATCATTTTTACCGGGACTTTTTATGCCGGAGGGCTTTATTAGGTTGGGTGTGGTACTGGCACTGAGCTTCTGCTCTACCTCGTTATTGATATGGAATTACGGCTTTGTGCAAGCTGAACGTGATATGGTGGCCGGAATTGCAAAAGGCCTTACAAAAAAGTTATCCGGAATTCAGGTAAAATTCGCCGGAAAATAAATAAGATAATAAAATTTAATTATATGTCTTTCATAAAAAAAATCGTCCCGAAAAAAGTTAAAATCATAGCCAAGTTGTCGAAACTTTATGCTTACGATTTTAATCGATTTATTAAGAATTCGAATGTTTATCAAACCTTCGATACTGAAAACAAACTTAAAGGCAAGCTAACCATCTATTACCATGTTTTGGAGAAGGGGCTGACCATGCCCGATACCAGGCTTGGGTTTGGGGAGCCTGTTGTGCTTGAACTGATCGATATGATGAATATGTATTTGGATAAAAAATACAATTTATCTAGTCTGGAGTTTGTTCATTCCATGAATGTACTGGAAGAATATGTTGAATTCCATGACAAAAAAAGCTTTGCGTTAAAGCAGGCCATTACCGATCAGGTAGCCAAATTAAGGCTGAGAATTACCGCCTACCAGACGCCAAAACAATTTGAATTTGACAGAGACGTTTATTTCGCCCACAGGGAATCTTCCTTCGATAAGTTCTGCCTTTCGAGATACAGCTCCAGAAATTACAGCAACGTGGAGATCCCGGAAGAGGTCTTGATGAAGTGCGTAAGGCTGGCGCTAAAATCTCCTACTTCCTGTAACAGACAGGTGAACCGGATTTACATGGTTAGGTCTGCTGAGATGAAACAGGAGGTGCTGAAACTGCAATATGGCAACAGGGGATTTGGGCACCTTGCCGATACCCTGTTTGTAATCACCGCTGATATTTCAGTTTTCCAGGGCCCAAATGATAGAAATGAATCTTTTGTGAATTCAGGGATGTTTGCGATGTCGCTATTGTATGCGCTGCACAGATATGATATTGGTGCCTGCCCTTTGAACTGGAGTGTGGAGGTACATAGGGATTTGAAATTAAGACAGCTGCTGGGTATCCCGAACAATGAAAGAGTGGGATTGGTGGTTTCCTGCGGATACCTGCCTGAGAAAATTAAAATCGCATCCTCGCCAAGGCTGGATGCAGAAGAAGTGGTTAAAATTTTATAAGGACATGAAAGACCAACAAACAAAGAATATTGGGTTAGTTACCTTCCATAATGTGTACAACTATGGAGGCGTTTTACAGGCTTATGGCTTATGCAGGGCACTGGAAACACATAATATAGAGTGTATCGATTATCAGCAGCAGGATCTTGATCTGAAATACAATCATAAACTGTACGACGGCAGAAGATCACTAAAGCAGAATGCGAAACATTTTGTAAAGCACTTTATTTTAAAAAAAGGGGTTAAAAAAGAAAATAAGATCAAAGCGTTTATTACCGAGTATATCCCCTTGAGCAAGGGTTCTTATAAGAACCTTACTGAGGTGGATGTAAACAGTAAGCAATATGATGTACTGATCAGTGGCAGCGATCAGATCTGGAACCCTCAGTTTACCGGAGGCAAGCTGGATCCTGTGTACTTGCTGGCCTTTGGAAACGACAGGGTAAAAAGATTGTCGTACGCCTCCAGTGCGGGTGCGCATAAGTTCGCCAATGGCGACAGGAAGACTTTAACTGCATCTTTAGGTGCCTATAAGAACATCTCGGTAAGGGAGCAGTTTTTAAAGGATCAGATTTCAACCTTTATGGATAAAGATGTGCAGGTGGTGGTGGATCCGACATTATTGCTGACCGGTGAGCAGTGGAGGACGATTGCCAAACCGCTGTCGCGCGAAATACCAAAGGACTATGTACTGATCTATACCTTTGACAACAATAGTGTTTGCATTAACCTGGCAAAAGACATTGCTAAAAAATTAGGCTGCAAGGTGGTGTTCATCAGCAGTAAAAAACAGAAAGCCGATCTGGTTGATGTGTGCTTAGAGGATGTCGGGCCTAATGAATTCATCTGGTTGTTTGATAATGCCAGGTTTGTGGTAACCAATTCTTTCCACGGAACTACTTTCTCTCTTATTTTCCAAAAGAACTTTTACAGCATTTATAAGAATTCTAACCCTTACAGGGTATTGAACTTATTGGAGGTACTGGGGCTGAAGGACCGATTGATCAAAAATGCGGACGATCTGGCTGATGTAACTGCGCCTATTGACTATACCATTCCATCGAAATTATTAAGTGAACGTAGGGAAGACTCAATTAAATTTTTATTTGACTCCCTGTAATAGATACTAAATGACAGTTACTGAAGAACTTTTACCCGAGCAGCAGATAGAAAGCGAAGAGCAAATAGAGAAAAAGGCGAAACTGATCTCATTCATTTTGATCTTTAATCTTTCTTACTTCTTTTTTTTCAGGCCATTAAATTTAAATGATGACCTGTTAAAGGCATTCTATTATGTGCTGTTAGCCGGGATGATCTTCTATTCGAGAAATTACATATTCGGGTCGTACAGGGACAGGTTCTCTTATGTCATAAGGACGATGTCGTTGTTTACTTTCATCTCCGTATTTTGTGCAACGCTGTTCTGGAAACAGGGTTTCCTGGATACCTTCATTTCGACCATCCCTAATTTTTCGTTCCTGTTTTACTTCTATTTGGCAAAGAGCCAACCCAAAATGCATGAGGTGGAGCGCTTTATATGGGTGTTTGTGGCCATTTACCTGGTCTGCTTTTATGTGGGGCTGGCGGTTTCTCCGTTCAGGCTGTTTAAAGGCTACGGTGAGTTGGATAAGGAGATTGATACGAGTCGCGGGATTTCGAGAATAAGGCTCACCTTGATTGGGGCAGGTCCGCTTTACCTTGCCTATTTTCTGTCCATTTCGAAAATAAAGTATGCTTTTAATAAGAAATGGGTGGTGGTATGTGTGGTATTGTTTGTGACCATTGTGCTCCACCTGGGCAGACAGGCGATTATTTTCAGCTTCATTTTAGGCTTGCTGTATTTTCTGGATAACCTGAGTTTGATGAAAAGGCTTTTGGTTGTTTTTGGCTTTGTTGCAGCCTTTTGGGTGCTTTTGATCGTGAGTCCGGTGATCTCTGCATTAATTGAAAAAAGTGAGACGGAGTATTCCGGTCAGAAGGAAGGAGATGAGAACCCGAGGGTGGGAGCTTACCGGTTTTATTTTACAGAGGTCTCTCCGAATGTGATCACCGATTTGCTTGGCAATGGCAGGTACTCGCTTGGCAAATCAAAATACGGAGATTTTATAGATAAGTATGGGCGCTCTCAGGGCTATGTGGCTGCTGATGTGGGCTACGCCTCTATATTTTTATATTTTGGTTTTGTAGGGCTGTTCCTGTTTTTCAAACTCCTGATCTCTACTTTGAGAACCCGGGTGCCGAATGAATTTGCCTACGCAAAATATTACATTTTTTTCCTGTTCCTTGGCAATATTGCAGGGAGCACATTATTAGGAACTGTCCCCGTTTTATGCGTCGCTTTATATGTGATCAATATTTCCAGAGAGCTGGTTTATAAGTAATAAGTTTTAAACAATAAAATTAACGTATATGTGTAAAGTTAAAGTTGTCCACGTTGTTCATGATTTCCTTTTTGGCGGAATTGAAGCCTTTCTCTTTTATTTAACCCAGGCGCAGGCAAAGAATCCGGAGCTTGATGTGAGTATACTTTGCTGTCAGGATAAAGATGCGGTTGCCAATAAACGGATCGTTAATACGGGAATCCCGATCTTTTATGTGAAGCTAAATCCTTTTGACTATAACATAAGGACGTATAAAAAGATCCTGAAGATCACCAATACACACGACATTGTTCACCTGCATATCTTTAAACCGCTAATGGCCGAGGCGCTGCGGTTTTCTAAGGCGAAGATCATCTATACCAATCATAGTGCGGGACTAGACGGCCGGCCGGATACCATTTCTTTTAAAGCGAAAACCAGATTGCTGGTGCGCTTTCTGAATTCTATTTGCGATTCGGTGACCAATAATTCACTCTACACAAAAGATTTCTGGATTAAGATGGGGGTTAAAAATCCATCTAATTCGGTGATCTATAACGGGGTTCTGTTTAAGGACAGCTGGAATGAAAAACGGGCACTGGAGGAGTTTCCATCCTTGAATGAAAAGTTCATTATAGGCACCACCTCCAGGTTTATCAGCTGGAAGCGGGTGGAGTATTTGATTGAGGCTTTTTTTGAGATGCAAAAGAATAACGATGATGTGATGTTATTGCTGGTTGGTGATGGAGAGACCAGAGAAAAGCTGACGGCTTATGTAGAAGAGTTGGGGATAACCAAAAAAGTAATATTTGCAGGCTTCCAAACCAATGTGATCGATTACCAGGCAGTAATGAATTTATGTGTGTTTGCATCGAGTTCTGAACCTTTTGGTTTGGTTGCGGTTGAATGTTTGCATCTGGGCAAACCAACAATTGTATTTAAAGATGGTGGTGGCATAACAGAGATCATTGAAGGCATAGAAAAGGATTTTATTGTTGATGATATCCCGCAGCTGACCAGCTTATTGCAAGCAAAATATACGGAGTTTGCGGAAGGTGAGGTTGATGATTCGGCCCAAAAACGGATTGAATATGCGGAAAAGTTTAATGTTGTGGAGATCGAAAAGGAGTTTTATGATTTATACAAACAAACGGTAAATTTTTAGTTATGAAGAGCTTTATATATCCTTCGAGAATAAAGGATTCTAACCTGGGTGATGTTTTGATCAATGCCTTGCTGATACGCGAAATATCAAAATTCGGAAAGGTTTTTATAGATGGTAAAGTGCCCTCATTATATGATCTGGTGACCTTAAATAATCCCTTTGCTAAAAACATCGTTATTGTTGAGGGAATTAAGGCTTTTGAGGGTAAGCCAGTACTGAGGTGGCTGAATTTAGCTTCGGTTATTGGTAAGGTTGACTTCGTCTTCGATCCTCCCGGCGCCTATTTTGAAGGTAAGGATGCGGCTAAGGCAAAGTTTAAGTTTTATAAGTATTTTTTGAGAGCGGTAGTATTGAAAACGGCCAAAATAGGCGTGCTGAGGTGGGGTGTGAGCTTAGGCCCATACTCTGATGGCGGCTATGCTGATCAAAGGAAACTCTCGAACGTTTATACCGATATAGCGGTCAGGGATTCTAATAATTATGACCATTTGAAAGAGAAGGGTTTTAACAATCTTTCTTTGATTGATGACCTGGCGTTTTTATATGATATCGGTGATTTTCAAGCTGTAATTGACCGCGTTGAGCTGGATTATAAGGGCGACAATTATGTGGTGGTTTCTATAAGGGGTGATATTGAGGGTAAGGAGCTGAACAAGGCTTATTTGGATCAGATTGCAGTGAACCTGATGCGGATGTTTGCAGATACGATTGTAAAAAATGAAGAGATTGTTCTGGCCTATCAGGTGGTAGAAGACCTGGAGTCTTTACAGTACCTGAAAGACATTTTAGAACGGAACAATTACAAGTGTAAGCTGCTGGATAAGCAATTGAGCTTTGCACAGGCTATTGGCCTTTATGCGGGTGCAAGATTTCTATATACAAACCGCTTGCACGTAGCTTTATTGTCTATTTTAAACAATACGGTGCCTATTATTCTGACGGATCTGAAATTGCACCATAAGCTGGTGAATGTGTTTAAGGACCTTGATCTTGAAGCACTGTTGATTGATACCAAACCGGATACCGAGATTAAGTTTAGCATAGATGCTGAGCATTCTTATCTGGAAAAATTCATCCATTTTAAAAAACAAAAGGCCAAGACAATTACCGATCATTTTGGCCGGCTTTTCCTGAACTAAAGCTGCGCTACAGTTTACGTTAATAGGATACATTTTGAAATATTAATTATGAAAAGTATGAGGTTATTGGTTTTTTTTCTTCTCTGTTCATTCAATATTTTCGCTCAAAATAATGATAAGATTTTTTATGTTGCCCCTGGTGGAAACGATCAGTCGGCCGGAAGCATAGATCAGCCTTTGCGCAGCTTAAATGGCGCATTGCAAAAGGCTGCCTCCGTAAAAGGTGGATCCGTTTCCATCCTGATCAGGGGTGGCACTTATTTTACGGATAAAACAATAAGCATTGGCAGTAACGACAATGTGAAGCAGCTTACCATTGCCAATTATAAAGGCGAAAAGGTGTTGCTTAGCGGAGGAGTTAAAATTGATAAATCTGCTGTGAAGAAAACTGCTGCAAGCATTTATCAGATTGACCTGAAGAAAGCAGGCATCACCGATTATGGTGAGTTGCAGCAGCATGGCCATAGAAATGCCGTTACCGCTCCGCTGGAGCTGTTTTATAAAGGTCAGGCTATGGAGCTGGCCAGGTGGCCAAACAAGGGCTTTTTGCCTATTGGAAAGGTTAGTAATCCGGGAATAAAGGATAAGCGTGTAACGGGTACTCAGGCAGGGGCGGTGTTTGCTTGTAGCGGAGACCGGCCCGCAAAATGGAAGAAAACAGACCAGGTATGGGTGAGTGGTTTTCTGGCCAATGGGTTTGCAAACGATAATGTGCCGGTTAAATCTATCGATGGAAATGAAATAACTTTAGATGCTACTACGAGTTATGGCGTAAAAAGTACGGATGAGGCATCGCCTTTCAGGAGGTTTTTCTTTTACAATATCCCGGAAGAACTGGACAGTTCAGGCGAGTATTATTTAGACAGAACAACCGGGATTCTATCTTTTTACCATTCGGGTGATCTGGCAGATGAGCTCTTTGTTTCTGTGTGCAGTACACCTATCATTTCCTTAATCAATTCAGATAACGTAACGTTAAGCGGATTGGAAATTGGTTATGGCAGGGATATGGGTATTTATGCGCAGGGCACCAAAAACATTAACATCAAGAACTGTACGATAATGAACCTGGGTACGGTGGGTATCGGGATTGGAAAGAACACTGCTGATAAATCTTTGTATAAGAGTTATGAAGAGCTGATCTCTTTTGATAAGACCTCGGCTTTTGCCATAAAATCGTGCAAAATCTACAATACCGGAACCGGAGGTGTTTTCATGACAGGAGGTGATAGACAAAATCTATTGCCGGCAGGGAACATAATAGATAATACTGAGATTTACAATTATGCAAGAAGGAATTGGGTAAGTTCTCCTGCTATATTTTTGGGCGGGGTAGGCAATACCATAAAGAACTGCTTTATTCATGATAGCCAGGGGCAGGCAATTATGTACTGGGGAAATAATCATGACATCTCGTACAATAAAATTCAAGATGTGGTGCAGGAAATAAATGACCAGGGCGCAGTGTATACGGGACGCGACCGCTCATCAACAGGGACGCGGATCCATAACGACCTTTTTGAGAATTTGGTGAGCCCCAGAGGCTATATGGTTGCCGCGGTATACATAGACGATGGAAGTGGAGGCATTAAGGTGGACAGTAATGTTTTTAAAAACTGTGGATCTGTACAGGGTAAGCAGAGGTTTGGTGCGGTTCATATAAATGGCGGCGGGGACAATACATTTGCCGACAATAACTTTGTGAACTGCGGGCTGGCGGTTTCCATGACTTCCTGGACCGATGAGAAATGGAAGGCGCTGATGGGTACAAAAGAGATGAGCAAGAAGCTGAAGAGTGATGTGAATTCAAATTCGGCACTTTTTCTAAAACGGTATCCCTATTTAAAGAAGCTGGCTTCAAATGATTACAGGCCGGGACCAAATAAATTCAAAAATAGTTTATGTATAAATGTTGGCCGGTTTTCGTCGAATAAATCGGTATTAGACAGCAATACGGTTTCCCTTGGTAAGGATCCCCGAGGGGCTGCTTTAAAAGGATTAAAACAAATTAATGTTTCGAACATCGGACTGAGAAAATAAAAATTCTTATCCGCAAAAAAAATAATCAAACCCTATCTAAAAAAATGAATATAGCTCCAATTTTATTATTTACCTATAAGCGGCTGGATACCCTGAAAACTACGGTTGAAGCGCTTGCAAAAAACGAACTCGCAGCGGATAGCGAGCTCTTTATTTTCTCTGATGCTGCCAAAGTTGAAAAGGATGAAGTGATTGTAAAGCAGGTTAGAGATTTTATAAAAACCATAACCGGATTTAAAGCGATTACAGTAGTGGAGGCAGAGAAAAACAAAGGCCTGGCGAAGTCGATCATTGACGGCGTTACTTCTGTTTTTCAGAAATTTGATACGGTTATTGTGCTGGAAGATGACCTGAGTACCACCAGTAATTTTCTTACCTTCATGAACACCTGCCTGGAGAAATACAAGTCGGATCCGGCGGCATTTTCTATTTCGGGTTATGCTTTTAACCTGGGGCAGTCTAAGGATGATCATGATGATGCTTATTTCTTAAAGCGTGGTTGGTCCTGGGGCTGGGCTACCTGGAAAGATCGCTGGTCGGATGTGGATTGGGCGGTTAAAGACTATGCGCTTTTCAAAAAGGATTCCAGAGCACAAAGAGAATTTGCTGTTGGCGGTTCGGATTTGAACAAGATGCTGGCCGAGCAAATGGAAGGTCGCCTCGATTCCTGGGCGATACGTTGGTTCTACCATCAGTTCAGGAAGGGCGGGTTGACGATTTATCCGGTTTTCTCGAAGGTATTTAACAATGGTTTTGACCAGTTCGCTACGCATACCAATGGTTCCGGCAGAAGGTATTTGCCTGCATTGGATACCGAAGAACGGATGAGCTTTTCCTTGCCGCATAAAGTTCAGGTAAATCAATTTTATCAAAATAAGTTTATCCTTAAAATGGGATTGGTATCGAGGATCATCTCGAAAATTGAAACAATTTTTCAAAGGGTGTTCAAATGAGTGTAGTCGGCTTAATAAAGGATTTGAGGGATTTGTATCTGGCCAAAATAAAATGGGCCAGGTACGATATTGCAGAGGGTTTCCATGCGGGTGTAAGGGTAAGGTTGTGGGCGAAAAATCAGATTAAGATCGGTAAGCATTTTTACATCGGGAGAGATTCGTTAATAGAGACGGATTGTGTGATTGGCGATTATGTAATCTTTGGAAACAGGGTGGGTATTGTTGGGCGGTATGACCATCATTTTCAGCAGGTAGGTACGCCGATAAGGATTGCCTCGTCTATTCGTGAAGAAAGCTACGATTGGAAGGGCAAGGGCCTGGTGACCAGGATTGGCAATGATGTTTGGGTGGGCTACGGTGCAACGATAATGCAGGGGGTGGTGATCAATGACGGAGCAATTATAGCCGCGGGATCTGTAGTGACCAAGGATGTGGAGCCGTATAGTATTTATGGCGGGAACCCGGCCAGGAAAATTAAGGACAGGTTTGACTCGGAAGAGGAATTGAGTAATCATTTGAGGGAATTGAATAGCATGATTAGCTAGAGGTTCTTTATTCGTGAAGTTCATTTCACATATTGGGCCTGTCAGTTCTAGTGGGTATTTACCCAAAAAGATGTTTGGGACCCTGTTGTAGAAAACGCGTCTCAAAGTGAATTTAAAAATTGACATTTTCCGGCAGGCGGCGCTGGATATACTTCCGGATTGATCGTATAAAAAGATTTATAGATAGTTACCGATATCACATGGGCAAGGATAAAAGCATGCATAATATTTCGTAGCTCCTCATCTCAGCGTTTTTGGATATGTGGGTAGGGTTATAGCTAACTGCCGGCGGTGTTATCCTGAGAAATTTGGGTATGTTATCGAATTGCGATTAGAAATTTAACATTTTTCTGGTTTTATGCTGAGTTAGCATTGAATTTTTGCAGGGTATCCATTTGCTTTATTCTTTAATAATGCTGACTGTTACTTTCGATCTTCTTCGAAAGTCAGTATTGAGGTACGTAAAGGGTGTCAATTAAAATTCTGACTTTGTACTTATGCTTAAAAATTTGTAATTTTAACATCATTGTAATTAAAAATTTAACAAACGCTCCCATTTAAGTCAAATTGACCTTAGATTTTTGCATCCTAAATCTTCAAACTATGGATAAGCTGTATATTTCGCAGATAGTAGACACTCGATTCCGTGCCAAACTGTGCACCCGAACTTCTGCCTTTAATTTCGGGAGGTACCTTAGCCTTTAGGCCAAATATATTCAAATCCCGAAAATTCACCTTACCCATTTCTTGGACAAGTTTTTTTGTTTTTAGCATTTTGACTGACAGCGGGTAGTCCCTAAGGCTGTTTTTGTGATCTGAAAAGAGATTGTAGCATCAATTTTTTATAAATCGGTCTGTCTGAAGAAGTCTTCAGAGATCTGCTTCAGAATTTTGCAATGAAACGCAATTAGAGGCGCGTTGATTGATTTCTATAATCAAAATGAATATTCGGTCCACAGCGCCTATCTTGAAGCTAAAAACCGCTTAAAATAAGCCGAGTGACCACTTTTCAGCGAAATCGACTGATCATTTTGGGCCGTAATATGAGGCCACGTTCCGCGAAAGAGGTGGCCACATATGGAATAATCCCCAGCTTAGGCCAAAGAATGGGTTTCGACCGAATAGTATGGTGGTAGACTAAAGGAATGGATTGTCGAAAATTGCTAAAACAGATTTGCCAGGAGATTTTTAAAAAATGCGCTAATCGTGTAACAACAGGAGGTTTAAGTGTATGGAGGCAAAAATCACGGTGTTGACATTAGGGAAAACCATGACCAGAGGGATCAAAAAAAGAGGACGCCCGATGTGGTGCGTCCTCTCAGCTTAGGGAGGTTAGGTATTAATAGGGACTTAATTCCAATTCATTTCCTTTACTTCGTTATATACTTTTTTGATTCCTTCTTCGAGGGATATTTTTGCTTTCCAGCCTTGTGCATTTAATTTGCTTACATCCATTAATTTTCTTGGTGTGCCATCTGGTTTAGAAAGGTCTTTGATGACTTCGCCCTGGTAGCCCACAACTTTTACCACAAGGTCGGCTAAGTCTTTAATGGAGATGTCTTCGCCTACGCCGATGTTAACCAGACCTGGTTCGTTGTAAGTTTCCATCAGGTGGATGCAGGCATCCGCAAGATCATCTACATATAGAAACTCTCTTTTTGGTGTTCCTGTGCCCCAGATGGTCACTGAAGGCTCTGCATTGTTTTTGGCGGCAATTACCTTTCTGATCAATGCGGGTAAAACATGTGAGTTATTCAGGTCGTAATTGTCGTTAGGGCCGTACAGATTGGTAGGCATAACAGAGATGTAATTACAGCCATATTGTGACCGGTAAGCATCACACATTTTAATGCCGGCGATCTTTGCGATGGCATACGGCTCATTGGTTTGCTCCAGCTCGCCTGTAAGCAGGTACTCTTCTTTTAATGGCTGTGGTGCCATTCTAGGGTAGATGCAGGACGAACCCAGGAACATCAGTTTGGTCACGTCATTCAGGTACGAGGCATGGATCACATTGTTCTGGATCATTAAATTCTCGTATAGAAATTCGCCCCTGAAGACGTTATTTGCCATAATGCCGCCCACTTTCGCTGCGGCCAGGAATACATATTCCGGTTTTTCGGTTGCGAAAAAGTCGTTTACTTCCTGTTGATTCCTTAAATCTAATTCTTTTGAACTGCGTGTGATAATTTGGGTATAGCCTTGTTGCTGCAATTTTCTTGCTATTGCAGATCCGACCATACCGTTGTGACCGGCTATATAGATTTTTGAAGTATGTTTCATGACTTGGTTTTCAGTTTTTCTTTGGCAAGCAAGTATAAAAACTTACTGTTTGTTGTTAAATACCTCTTAAAAAGTCTTTTTGGTTCCTGTATTAAGCGGTAAACCCATTCCAGACTATTGTCCTGCATCCATTTTGGTGCCCGCTTCTGTGCGCCTGTAAATACAGGTAGTGCACCTCCGATGCCAATCATTAATGCGGGCACTTTGCCTTTCATTTCAGCCATCCACATTTCTTGTTTAGGGCAGCCCAGGGCAACAAAGATCAGGTGAGCGCCGGAATCTTTAATCCGTTGTTCATCCTCCAGCTTTTCTGCGTCAGTAAGCTTGCGAAAGGGTGGGGAATACAATCCTGCTACCCTTAAAGTTGGATAAGCCTCGCGGATATACGTTTCTGCGGTGTTCAGTGTTTTCTGATCGCCACCGTAGAAATAAACAGACAGGTCGCTTTTCTCGCACTCGGCAAGGAGTGCAGGCAGCAGACTCATTCCGTCTACGCGGTCCTGTTTCAGGTTGTATTCATATTTGAAGCCTTGAGCCAAAGGCATGCCGTCTGGAGTTACTATATCGGCCTGATTTACCACATCTGCATATTTAGGGGTGTTGTGCGCCTCAATGAGCATATGCACATTGGCAACACAAACGTAAGAAGAAACCCTTTCTACGGCGTATTTAAGAATAGCGCCTATAAATTCGTTGTACGATCCACTTGATACATCAATGGAAAGAAGTCGTTTTTTTACTAACATAATGATGCATTTTATTCAAATTGATTTTTAACTGCATATCCTGATTCTTTTAGCATTCTTTCCTTTTGGAAGTGCTGTAAATCTGAGTTCATCATATCGTTGACCAATCCTGCCAGGTCATATTTTGGCTCCCATTTTAATTTTTCTTTACATTTTGAAGGGTCACCGATCAATAGGTCCACTTCTGTAGGGCGGAAGTAACGCTTGTCTACCGCTACAACTTCTTTCCCGATTTCGACCAGGTAGTCCGGATTGCTGCAGGAAACAACTGTTCCTACTTCGTCTACACCTTCGCCGGTAAACTCAAGGGTGATGCCTACTTCATCAAAGGCCATTTTGATAAAATCACGTACGGTAGTGGTAATTCCTGTTGCGATCACGAAATCCTCAGGGGTGTCATGCTGCAGGATCAGCCACATGGCTTCAACATAATCTTTGGCATGTCCCCAGTCTCTTCGTGCATCGAGATTTCCCAGGTATAATTTATCCTGCAATCCCAGTGCGATTTTAGCCGTTCCGCGGGTGATTTTTCTGGTTACGAATGTTTCTCCGCGTAATGGACTTTCATGGTTGAAAAGTATGCCGTTGCAGGCAAACATGCCATAAGCTTCGCGATAGTTGACCGTGATCCAGTAAGCGTACATTTTTGCAACCGCATAAGGTGAGCGCGGATAGAAAGGAGTAGTTTCTGACTGTGGCACTGCCTGTACCAAACCATATAGTTCAGACGTTGAGGCCTGGTACACTTTTGTTTTCTTTACCAGCCCCAGAATTCTGATGGCTTCCAGTATTCTGAGTGTTCCTATGCCATCGGCGTTGGCGGTGTATTCAGGAGTTTCGAAACTTACCTGAACATGGCTCATTGCACCTAAATTATAAATCTCATCAGGCTGTACTTGCTGAATGATCCTTATTAAGTTAGTTGAGTCGCTTAAATCTCCGTAATGTAATACGAAGCGGATGTCGCTTTCGTGTGGATCCTGATAGAGGTGATCAATACGGTCGGTGTTGAATAGCGAGCTGCGACGTTTAACGCCATGCACTTCGTAACCTTTTTTTAACAGCAAATCTGCCAGATATGCTCCGTCTTGTCCTGTAATACCTGTGATAAGTGCTTTCTTCATAAATAGGGATGATTTAATTGGGAATGATTTACTTGTTTTTTAAAATTTGAGGCAAAAACAACAATTTGGTGGTGTTGTTTGTGTATGCTTGCCTTATTTGTTTGTAAAAATAAGGTTATATGATGAGAATTGGTAATTATTTATGATAAAATAGTAAATTTTTTTATCTTTTTTAGTTTGTATGTGCTTAAAGCTTGGGTTTTTGCCTTCTATTGTTACTATAATGATATATTATTATGAATAATTGGTTATTTTAATATTATTTTTTTGTTAAAAATGGGAAGTCTTGCTCTTTTTGTAGCTTAAATTATATATTTGTAAGGCATTTGGTTGTTTTATGCAAAAAAAATGACGATCAATGTTATCTTTTTGTTAAGTTTTATTAAAAATCATCTGAATCCTTATTGTTTTACTTAAATAATGTTAACTTATCATGCAAATTACAAACATATGTTGTATCGGAGCCGGTTATGTAGGTGGCCCTACAATGGCGATTATTGCTAAGCAGTGTCCTGAAATAAAAGTAACCGTGGTGGACCTGAATGAGGCCCGGATTGCTGCCTGGAACGACCAGGATATGGACAATATGCCGGTGTATGAGCCGGGGCTTAGCGATGTGGTTGCTCAAGCCAGGGGTAGGAATCTCTTTTTCTCTACTGATGTGGATAAAGCCATAGACGAAGCGCAAATGATTTTCATTTCTGTGAATACGCCAACCAAAACTTATGGTTCGGGCAAGGGGATGGGCGCGGATTTGAAATGGATTGAATTGTGTGCAAGGCAGATTGCAAGAGTTTCGAAGTCAAATAAAATTATTGTGGAGAAATCGACCCTGCCTGTAAGGACCGCAGAGGCGATAAAGGATATTTTGCAATATGCAGGCAATGATATCGAATTCCAGGTATTGTCTAATCCTGAGTTTCTTGCTGAAGGTACTGCGGTGGAAGATCTGCTGAATCCTGATCGGGTGCTGATTGGTGGGGATTCTTCGCCGGAAGGCAAGCGTGCTATTGAGTCGCTGGTTGAAATTTATAACAACTGGATTCCCAGAGAGCGTATTTTAACAACTAATGTATGGTCATCTGAGCTTTCTAAATTGGTTGCGAATGCATTTTTGGCGCAGCGGATCTCTTCGATCAATGCGATATCTGAGTTGTGCGAGAAAACTGAAGCGGATGTAAATGAAGTTGCCAGAGCGATAGGGATGGATAGTCGTATCGGTCCTAAGTTCCTGAAAGCGTCTGTAGGTTTTGGTGGTTCGTGTTTTCAAAAAGACATTTTAAACCTGGTATACATATCGAGGTCATTCGGGCTGACTGAGGTGGCTGATTACTGGGAGCAGGTGATCATTATGAACGATCATCAGAAAAAAAGATTTGCGTTAAATATTGTTCGTAAACTTTACAATACGGTATCGGGTAAAAAGATTGCGTTTTTGGGCTGGGCTTTTAAAAAGGATACCAATGATACCCGTGAATCTGCAGCGATCTATGTGGCAGATTATTTGTTGAATGAGCAGGCTGAACTCCGGGTGTATGATCCGAAGGTGGTTGAAAGGCAGGTTTATGCGGATCTGGATTATTTGGGTTCCAGAACTGCTGAGCAGAACAGGGCGAGTATAGGTGTTGGGGCTGATCCTTATGAGGTGTGTAAAGGTGCGCATGCGATAGCTGTGCTTACGGAGTGGGACGAGTTTAAGGATTACGATTGGGAAAGGATTTATGACGGCATGTTGAAGCCGGCAAAAATTTTTGACGGACGAAATTTGCTGGATGCAGACAAATTAAGGTCGATTGGCTTTATTGTTCAGTCTATAGGAACCAAGTCTTTAAAGAAGCAGCTGGTTGCTGTTTAAAATCTATATATTCGTTAATTAACATCCCTAAGTTTATTATGTTTAAGTCGAAACCTTCTTTGGTAATTCTGGCTGCCGGTATGGCGAGCCGTTATGGTGGTAACAAGCAAATCGAATCATTTGGCCCTTCGGGCGAAACAATTATGGAGTATTCCATATACGATGCCATTAAGGCGGGGTATGGAAAGGTAATTTTTATTATCCGGGAAGAGTTTTCGGATTCCTTTAAGGCGGCAATTGAGCCCAAGTTAAAAGGTAAAATTGAGCTTGAATATGTTTATCAGAGTTTAGATAAATATAGTGGCGGGCGCGCAATTCCCCAGGCGCGTGTGAAGCCTTTTGGTACGCAGCATGCCTTGTTGTGCTGTAAGGATGTTTTGGATGCTCCTTTCTCGGTCATCAATGCAGATGACTTTTACGGGTTTGATGCCTTTAAGCAATCGTTCGATTTTTTGAGTAATGGTATTGAGGATGGCAAGTATGCTTGTGTTGGATATGAGTTGAAAAATACGTTAAGTGATAACGGGTCGGTTACCAGGGGAGAGATCAATGTGAATGCCGATGGTAATATTATTGGCATTACAGAACGGAAAGAAATCTACAAAAAAGACGGAAAAGCATTTACTAAAATTGCAGGGGCTGATCTTGAGCTTGCTTTAGATACCAAGGTTAGCATGAATTTCTTCTGTTTTACGCCGGCCTTTGTGAATTGGAGCGAACTGGAGTATTATAAATTCCTGGATGCGAATCTGGATGACCTGAAAGCAGAATTCCTGATTCCTGAGGTAACCGATACGCTGATTAACTCGGGGAAAGGTGCAGTGAAAGTGATTCCTACCGAGGCCAGGTGGTTTGGTGTTACGTTCAAAGAAGATGCGCCCATTGTGAAGGCGCAACTTCAAAAACTTAGTGATCAGGGGGTTTACCCTGCAAATTTATGGGAGCGGGAAGTGCTCTCGGTAGTTGACCAGGGGGCCTAAAAGCCTTTAATCAACCGAAGCGACGCTCCGAAGGAATTATTTAAAAGCTTGCCCTGGTCCAGCGCTGTAGCAAAACCAATCCTGTAATTATTTTTCAACGCCTTTAGTCCTTCAAGGTAGATTGAAAATTGCTGAACCGGGATGAATATGTTGTTGGAACTGGGGCTGCTGTTGTTTCCTGTTGTATTTCCGTAAATACTTGTTCCGAAGGTTCCGTAGTTCCAGGAATGAGTGATTTTAGTTGCAAACGTCCAGGTGTCAATTTCACCTTCAAAACCCAGGTGTACTGCTACAACCCTGTTGTTGATAAAATAGTCTGCCTTTTTTGATGCCTGACCTTCTCTTGCGTCGCTTGCGGGCGTGATCAGGGGATTTCCGATCCCTGGTCCAAAGTAAGACCAGCCATTTCGGTAAAAGGCATTGTTGTAGTAGTCTTCGTCGCCGGACTTGGTTTTTTTAGACCATGGATAGCCTGCCTGATCTTTGGAGTAAAAGAATTCAAATAGCGCTTTTTTCCATTTGAATCCGCTGATTTTGGTGTTTTTGTCGTTGTTTTCGATGCTGACCCCATTTAGACCATCGGCAATGTTGGCGAGCTTTGCCAATGCCCCAACATCATAGAAGTTCTGGCGGTAGATCATGATCTTGAATTTCTCGAAGTTGTATTCGGCACCCAGGTCCAGTGATCCGATCTGGTTGCCGATCTTGGAGCGCCCAACGCCTTTGCCTTTATATGTTTTTCCCAGGAAGACATAATAAAGTGTTTCGAATTTGGATAGGTCGAAGTCCGCGCCGTAAAGATCTTTTTCGTTGCCCCAGAAAGTCTGGTGGTTGAAGCCTCCGTAGAGTTTTAGTTTCCAGTCGGGCTTGCCGATCCGCATGTAAAGGGACTTTTGATGTAAATAGCTGCTTTCTGTGGAGCCTTTTATTTTTCCGAGCAAGCCATGTGCGAAATTTCCTTTTATGGAAAAAAGGCCCTGGAATACCGGGATCGTATAGTAGTTCGGGATGGAGATCTCTAATTTAGGGATGCCCAGTGCGTTCCCTGACATGGTGAAGTTACCTGAGCTTAATGAGGTGTCGCCGTTTAGTCCCATTACATCCTTGCTTCTGCCGGCTTTTAGCTGGAATACGCCAACTCTTAATTTTGCGTAGGCTTCAATTAGGGTGAGGTTGGATTTATTGCCTGCATTTCCTCTTCCTTCGAAACCCATGCCCCAGTCGACTAGTTTTTTTCTGTTGCTATTGCTGTCGGTTTGCAGGTACTGGCTGTAAGGTTTATATGCTCGGAGGATAAGACTGCCGGATACGCCCTCGAGCGGTACGGATCCATATTGATTTGAGCGCATCCAGAAAGGTACTACATCTCCGGTGGTTCCCGTGGCTTGCAGTTCGGCTTCTGTCTGGATTTTATCGAAAATTTGGGCGCTTGTTTTGACGACAACCGTAAAGGTTATAAATAGAAAAAGTACTAAAGATCTGATAATAGGGTAGATAAAATTCATAGGGTTGATGTGATTTGTGTTCGATGTACAGGATAAAACGAATTATTTTTTGATTTTCTTACATTTTTGATGTTATTTTTTGGTTAAATATTGCTTTTAACAATTTATTTACATTTAGTTGTTGATTATTTAATGTTAAAAGTATAGTTTTATTATTTTTTGGTTTGAATTTTGTTGATTTATTGATGTAAAATTACTTTTTTGCTGAAAATTATATCAAATATATTCTTTTTTCTGCTTAAAAATTTTAAATTTGTGTATGTTTTACACTAAGTCCTCTCCGTAATATGAATTAAACGACGAAATACCAGAAAATACCATTAATAACAGACATATAAATAAAAATCACTCCCTATGATAATAAAAAAAGTCTTAACAACAGGAGGTGTCCGAGTCATCGGTACCTGTATAGTGCTTGGGTTTGCATCAAATCGAATGTACTATGAAATTATAATTGCGGATAATACTAATCCTGAATTCCTATGTTAACACGTTACATCTACCTCCTCAGATATGTTTTGCTAATTACTGATGTAATTATGCTAAACATCGTCTATTTTAGCGCATATTACCTCTCTCTTAGTTTTGGAAAGTCAATTCCAGATGAACTTCACCAGCATTATCTTGTGGTTTGCAATTTAATCTGGCTATTTAATACCGCCGTATTTGGTTTGTATACACTGTATGGTGCCAGAAAACTCACCAGGATCTATCGAGGAACCTGGAGAAGTGTAGCTTTGCACATTGTCCTGTTTACCGGATACCTGATGTTGTCGAAGGATCATGACTTTTCGAAAACCTTCCTGCTGACCTTTTATGTCCTGCTTTGCTTTTCTTTCTTATTGAACCGTTTCTTGGGTACTGCGATACAGTACTATTTCTTAACCCGGTTTAACGGTGCGAAAAAAGTTGCCGTAATGGGCTCAAACCGAACTGCTGTCCGGATTTCGAATTATTTCCAAAAACAAAGGAACATACAGTTTTGTGGCATTGTTGGTGGTGATGAGCACATGTTTTCGGTGAGTGGGAATGAACTTTCTGAAGCGACCTGTACCAAGCTTGCAGAGGCTGCGGGTAATGGTGTGGTGGATCTTTACGTTGCCGTGGCGCCGGAAAGAATGACCGATGTGAAGCCACTTATGCTGGAAGCCGAAAAGCATTGTATCCGGCTTAAATTTATTCCTGATTTCGGAGGGTCTTTAGGGACTCCTTACACCGTAAGTTATCTGGGGGGTGAGTTTCCCATCATAACGCTCCGTAAAGAGCCACTTGAAGAAATGAGCAGCAGATTCAAAAAGCGTTTGTTTGATGTGGTATTCAGCTCTTTGGTGATCATTTTTATTTTGAGCTGGCTTTACCCTTTAATCGCTATACTGATAAAGATGCAAAGCAAAGGACCTGTTTTGTTTAAACAGCTGAGAAGCGGCAGGAATGATGAGCCTTTCTGGTGCTATAAGTTCAGGAGCATGAAGGTGAATGATGCCAGTGATAAGAAGCAGGCCACTAAGGATGATGACCGAATTACGCCTATAGGTAAATTTCTGAGAAGATCCAGCTTAGATGAAATGCCCCAGTTCTTTAATGTATTTATGGGTAGCATGAGCGTAGTTGGTCCAAGGCCTCACATGCTGAAACATACCGAAGAATATAAAGCCATAATCAACCAGTATATGGTGAGACAGTTTTTGAAACCCGGAATAACCGGCTGGGCGCAGGTTAACGGATTTAGGGGAGAGACAAAAGCGACCGAGGATATGGAGAACCGTGTGAAATGCGATATCCACTACCTGGAAAACTGGGATTCTATGTTCGATGTGAAAATTATTTTTATGACCGTATTAAATGTGATGCACGGTGAGGATAATGCTTTCTAATTTTTAACCTATAAAATTAATGAAAAACACCTACGTTTTAATTTTGGCAGGAGGCATCGGAAGCCGTTTCTGGCCAAAAAGCAGGAATAACTTTCCTAAGCAGTTTATTGATATTTTAGGTACTGGAAAATCATTGTTGCAGCTCACTTTTGAACGATTTTCTGAGCTTTGTCCGCCCGAGAATATATATATCTTAAGTAATGATCAGTATGCGGGTTTGATTGCTCAGCAATTACCGGAGCTGCCGGTATCAAATATTATTGCGGAACCTACCAGAAACAATACCGCACCCTGCATCGCCTATGCGTCCTTTAAAATCGCCGACCTGAATCCGGAAGCAAATATTATCGTTGCCCCTTCAGATCAGCTGATATTGAAGGAAGATATTTTCCTGGAGAAGATCCGGATAGCGCTTGATGGGGCAGATAAAGATGACAGGTTGTTTACGTTAGGCATTTCGCCAAGCAGACCGGATACAGGTTATGGATATATAAAATATAACCCGACCACCTCAGGTGAGATACATCAGGTGATTCAGTTTCTGGAAAAACCAAACCTGGAAAAGGCTAAAGAATTTGTGGCCAGTGGTGACTACCTGTGGAATGCTGGCATTTTTGTATGGAATGTAAAATCGATATTGAAAGCTTTGGAAATACATGCACCCGAGATCTATGATCTTTTTAATAAAGGAAGGGTTTTTTACAATACCGAAGGTGAAAGAGATTTTATAAAGGAATATTACCCACTGTCGCCTAATATTTCCATTGATTATGCCATCATGGAAAAAGCCGACAATGTTTATACTGTGCCGGGTGATTTTGGATGGTCGGACCTTGGGACCTGGGCCTCACTTTATGAGGTGCTGGACAAAGACCAGTACAATAATGTTTTCTCCGGTCACCGGGTAAACCTGGCCGAGACAGAGAATTGTATGGTTCAGATTCCGAAGGATAAAGTAGCGGTGATTAAAGGACTGAATGATTATATTGTAGTTGACGATGGCAAAATTTTGTTGATTTATCCAAAAGCCCTGGAACAAGAGATAAAGGCGGTATCCAATAATGTAATTGAAGTGTGTGGAAATGATTTTTCTTAAGGATTTCTAATAAGGTAACATGAAGTATGTTTTAAGAACCGGCTATCCCAGCCGGTTTTTTTATTTCTGTCCTATTATTTCTATATTACAAATAAGTAATACCTATATTACTTTATAACTAACCAGATTGTTCACCTGCTAATACTACCGCCTATGTAGCATCCCCCGAGTATTAAACTAAAAAACTATTAACTAATCATTCCTAACCAAATATTTTATGTTTAAAACAGTATCTTGTCTCAAAAGGAAGGCTTTCCTTTTGCTGACTGGCCTGCTATTGTCTATAGCCGCCAGTGCTCAAATCAAAATCACCGGTAAAGTAACCGGAAACGATGATAATCTACCCATCATTGGAGCATCTATAAAAATCAAAAACACAAATGTGGGAACAACAACAGATCCGTCGGGTGCGTTTGCTATCATGGCAAAACCAACCGATGTGCTGATTGTATCTTTTGTTGGCTACCAGGCCAAAGAAGTGCCGATAGGTACACAAACCACACTTAACATAGTTCTTTCGCAGGACAATACCAGTTTGAGCGAGGTAGTTGTAACCGGTTATACTGCCCAGCGTAAAAAGGATTTAACGGGTGCCGTATCTGTTGTAGATGTGAACCAGTTAAAATCCCAGCCTGCAGCAAGTGCTGTTGAGGCATTACAGGGAAAGGCGCCGGGTGTGCAGATCGTAAATGACGGGGCACCAGGTGCAACGCCTCAGATCCGTGTGCGCGGGGTGACTACCATCAATAACAATGATCCTTTATATGTAATTGATGGGGTGCCTTACGAAGGAAAACTGAGCTGGTTAAATCAAAACGACATTGAGAGCATGCAGGTGCTGAAAGATGCCTCATCGGCATCAATCTACGGTGCCAGGGCAAATAATGGGGTGGTGATCATTACCACCAAGAAAGGGCTTTTGGGTGCGCCGAAGATTACGTTTGATACCTATTATGGAACCCAAACGCCAAGAAAAGGATCATTCCCGAAAATGATGGATCCGATGCAGTATGCAGAATATTTATTTAGTGCCTACCGGAATGCCGGAGAGACCCCTGCAACCGGGGATAATTATGGTAGCGGGGCTACACCTACCTTGCCGGAATACCTAATTGCCGGTGGTGCATCAGGACAGGCGGTGACTCCGGCAGATGCCGACCCTTCTAAATACAATTACAGCAGGGACCCGGCTACTTTTTATCAGATTACCAAAGCAAACCAGCAGGGGACAAACTGGTTTGATGAAATTACCAAGAATGCGCCGGTACAAAATTACCAGCTGGCTGCTTCGGGTGGTGGCGAAAACTCTACCTATAGTTTCTCCGCAGGCCATCTGAACCAAAAAGGAACCATTCAATATACAGGGTTTAAGCGCTATAACGTAAGGACCAATACCACTTTTAGTGCCTTGAACAAGAAGTTCCGCTTCGGTGAGAACGCACAATACAGTTACTCTGAAGGTTTCGGTATTGGTGTAAACCCGAATGTTTCAGGAGAATACCAGGATGAAGGCAGTCCGGTTAGCTGGGCTTACCGGATCCCGACCATTATTCCGGTTTACGACATCAGGGGGAATTTTGCCGGTAGCCGCGGTAGTCAGCTGGGTAATGCTGAAAACCCTTTGGCTACGCTTTTCCGTGCTAAGGACAATAAAAACAAAAGCAATTTCTTTTTTGGGAATGTGTTTGGAGAGCTGGACCTGGTAGATGGGCTGGTTGCCAAAACAAGTTTCGGTATTCGCTATGAAAACTATAACGGGATGACGATGCGTTACCCTAACCTGGAGTTCTCTGAAGGAAATAACTCGAACAATTTAAATGAAAGTCAGGGTTACAATACAGAATGGACCTGGACCAATACATTGACCTATTCAAAAGTTTTTGCCGAGAAACACCGGTTAAACATTTTAGCCGGTACTGAAGCGATACGCTCGCGCAGCCGATTGCTGGAGGGTGGCCGTAATGATTTCTTTGTGCTCGGTAATCCGGATTACTATTATCTTGGTGCCGGTTCATCGAACATCAGCAATAACAGCAGCGGAGGCGTAGGCTCTTTGTTCTCCGTATTTGGGCGTGTTGACTATTCCTTTAACGACCGTTATCTGGTAAGTGCCACGATTCGTCGTGATGGTTCTTCTAACTTCGGGCCGGAAAACAAGTATGGAAACTTCCCGGCAGCCAGTGTTGCCTGGAGATTGTCGGAAGAGAATTTCATTAAAGACAATATCAAATGGGTAACCGACTTAAAGCTTCGTGCAGGTTATGGGGAGACAGGTAATCAGCGGATTCCGGGATTTCAGTACCTGAACAGGTTCCAGTCCTCATTAATCAATTCTTCCTACGGTCTGGGCGGCGGAAACAATGTGATTCCGGGTGTTTGGCAGAACAACTACCAAAATCCGGCCATCAAATGGGAATCTTTAAGCTCCGTAAACGTGGGGCTGGACTTTACCTTGTTTGATGCGGTGCTTGATGGATCGGTAGACTGGTACAATAAAAAAACCAGTGATATGCTTTACCCTGTTCCATTGCCAGCAACGGCGGTAGGTATGGGAACTTCGCCTTATGTTAACGTTGGTGATATGAGCAATAAAGGGTTTGAAATATCATTAGGCTATCACTACGGTAAAAAAGACAACAAGCCTTTTACCTTTGATCTGGGCGTTAACTTTTCGCGAAATGTAAACGAGGTGGTTAAACTTGCTCCGGGCGTGACCGAGCAGCCATACGGTTCATTTAGAACTTTACAGACCAGTATCCTTAAAGTAGGTGCGCCTTTTGGTTCATTCTATGGTTATGATGTGGTTGGCATTTACCAGGATCAGAACCAGGTAACTGCAGGGCCTTCTTATACAGGTGCCCGCATTGGCGGCTTTAAATTCAGAGATGTAAACGGCGACAATAAGATTGATCCATCAGACAGGACCATTATAGGTAATCCAAATCCTGATTTTCTGTATTCATTTAGCTTGAATGCGTCTTATAAAAACTTTGATGTGGCCATGTTCTTTAATGGAGTGCAAGGTAATGAGCTGTATGAGGCTACCCGCTATTTTACTGACTTTTCTACATTTAACGGGGCCAGAAGTACCAGGCTTTTGGATGCCTGGAGCCCAACTAACACAGGAAGTTTAACGCCATCTCCAAACATCCGTGCTTCTGATTTTGAATATGCTTCTTCGAGCTATTATGTTCAGGACGGAAGTTTCTTCAGGATGAAAAATCTGCAGATCGGTTATTCTTTGCCAACAGATAAGATTTTTGGGGCTAAGCTGGGCATAAGCAAAATACGGATTTATGCCAGTGCCACTAACCTTTTCACGATCACCGATTATACGGGGCTGGATCCGGAGGTTAGTCAGGAAACAGAAACCTTTTCTGCACCTGGTGTAGACCGTGGTATTTATCCTAGTCCACGTCAGTTTCTGTTGGGTTTAAATGTTGGTTTTTAATTTAAAAAAAGAAGTCATGAAAAAGATTAATTATATCGTATTTATAGCATTGCTGTTTACGGCAATGGGGTGTGGCAAAGATTTTCTTGAGAAAAATCCACAGGCTGAGCTGAGTCCGGAGCAATTGACCACGCAGGAAGGCGTTGAAGGGATGCTTACCGGAGCATATGCCTTATTAAATGGAAACCTGAATGGTACTTTTGGAAATTATGGTGCAGCACCAAGTCAATGGCTTTTAGGTGAGGTAACATCTGACAATGCACATAAAGGGAGTGATAACGGTGACCAGCCAAATATGAATTTGCTGGAGCGCCACTCGCCAACCAGCACGAACGATAACCTGTCCAATTTATGGGTGCGTTGTTTTGAGGGCATCCAGAGGTGTAACAATACTTTACGTTATCTGGCCGCATTGCAGGGTGGAAGTGGAATTAAATTTCCGGAAGCAAGAGCTATCGAGATTCAGGGTGAAGCCCGTTTGTTAAGGGGCCACTTTTATTTTTTCCTTGCAAGGGTGTTTAAGAACGTGCCGCTCATTACTGAAGCCACCAAAGAGAATGCAGTGGATAATATGGCAGATATTTATCCGCAGATTGTAGCTGATTTTAAATTTTCGGTAGACAATTTAGCTGCGGTAAACTCAAAGCAGCAGGTTGGTCGTGTGAATAAAGTGATTGCACAGGCTTATTTAGGCAAGGTGTATCTATATCAAAAGAAATACGCTGAAGCTTTACCTTTGTTTAACAGCGTAATTGCCAGCAGGGCTAATATTGAGACTTTACCTTATACAGATAATTTTGACATTACTAAAGAAAATGGTCTTGAATCGATATTCGCGGTGCAGCATTCTGTAGGAAGTGACGGTTCGGGTGGTGACAATGGAAATGTTGGGGATATCTTAAACTTTCCATATGGTACGGGATTACCTATCACCTGCTGTGGATTTTTTCAGCCCTCAATTGACCTGGCCAATTCTTTTAAGGTAACGGCTGCAGGCTTGCCTTATCTGGATGGTACCTATCGTGTGAATCCTTATAAGTCAGATTTTGGATTGGCTGGGGCGGATAAGACCAATTACAAAGTTAACCGTACGCTGTCGGTAGATCCGCGGATGGATTATACGATGGGCAGAAGGGGAGTTCCTTTTCGCGATTGGGGAATTATGCAAGGCGATTCATGGATTCGCGAACCTTCTAACGGAGGCCCGTTTGTAGCGTACAAGAATGTAATTGAAGCGGCACAGGTTTCCAGTGGCACGGGCCCGGGAAATACCAATGTGACGGGATTGAATGTCAATATCATTCGCCTGGCCGATGTATATCTGATGGCCGCTGAGTGTGAAGTTGAGGCTGGTAGCCTTGGTCGCGCACTTACGCTGGTAAACAACATACGGACCAGGGCGGCTAAACTTCCCGGTAAATCAGCAGATGGCAGCCCGGTTGCCAGTTATAAAGTGAGCGTGTATCCATCTTTCCCTACTCAGGAATATGCGCGTAACGCGGTTCGTTTTGAGCGGAGGCTGGAGTTGTCTCTTGAAGGACATCGCTTTTATGATCTGGTACGCTGGGGTATTGTTAAGCAAACGCTGGAAAGCTATTTTGGCTTTGAAGGCGGTTATTTTGCTTACCTGAAACCGGTTGTGATAGAACCCAGGGATGAGTATTTCCCGATTCCGCAGGATCAGATAGATAGAAGTGGAGGAGTGTTGAAACAGAACGAAGGATATTAATTGTTTCGGAGGGTGTACAAATGCCTTTAAGGGCGTGTACACCCTCTTTATTAAAATTGTGTAGTCGGTTGTTACCTGTTTTTTTTGATTATATAAAAATTAAATATTACATTCTCAACTGAATCCAAACCGACCAAATCTCATTAAGCGCTATATCCCATAACAGAAGAATAAAGAAAGGGTTCAATTTCGAATTTTTAAAAAAAAATACGATTATGCTCTTTAACTCTCTCCACTTCTTTTTCTTTTTTATACTGGTTACTCCAGCCTTTTTTCTGTTGCCACATCAGCATAGATGGAAATTACTGTTGGCCTCGAGCTGCTATTTTTACATGACTTTTGTGCCGGTGTATATCCTGATCCTGGGCTTCACGATCATTATAGATTATTTTGCCGGGATACTCATAGAGAACTCCAAGGGGAAAAAGAAAAAGAAATTCCTTATTTTAAGTCTGGTGGCAAACATTGGTGTGCTGGCCGTTTTCAAATATTACAATTTTCTTAATGATAACCTCTCGTTTTTGCTGGGAAACATCGGTTATCAAAACCATGTACCTTATTTAGAAATTCTATTGCCCATTGGGCTTTCTTTTCATACGTTCCAGGCGATGAGCTATACCATTGAAGTTTACCGGGGAAATCAAAAGGCAGAGAAACACTTTGGGATCTACTCTTTATACGTAATGTTTTATCCTCAGCTGGTGGCCGGACCGATAGAGCGGCCGCAAAATATCCTTCATCAGTTTCATGTGAAGCAGTATTTTAATTATACCAATGTGGTAGAGGGCTTAAAGCTCATTACATGGGGCTTATTTAAAAAGGTAGTGATTGCCGACAGGTTATCCATTTATGTAGACGCGGTATACAATAATGCGGATCAGCATAGCGGGCTGACGCTTATTGTGGCAACTGTATTTTTTGCATTTCAGATTTACTGCGATTTCTCAGGTTATTCTGACATCGCGATAGGCTGTGCAAGGGTTATGGGCTATAACCTGATGATCAACTTCAGGAGGCCTTATCTGGCGGGAAGCATAAAAGACTTCTGGTCGAGATGGCACATTTCCCTATCCACCTGGTTCAGGGATTACCTTTATTTCCCTTTGGGTGGCAGTAAGGTGGCGATACCCCGGTGGTACCTTAATCTTTTTATTGTATTTATGGTAAGTGGCCTGTGGCATGGTGCAAACTGGACTTTTATTGTCTGGGGGGCATTACATGGGATCTATCAGATTTTTAGTGTTTCATTTAAAAAATTCAATGAAAGGAATATTCTGGGTTATCGTCCTTTAACTAATGCTTTTCATGTTTTGCTCACCTTCGCGCTGGTCTGCTTTGCCTGGATATTTTTCAGGGCCAATAATGTAACGGAAGCCTTTAACATCTGTAAGAGCATATTTACATTAAAAGGGGAAGGCTTATTTATAGGCACTCCTGAAGGTTTTGTATATGCGCTGATCTGGATTTTGTTTCTGCTGGTTGTGGAATATATTACCGAATACCACTCGGACATCATTAAGGTATTTTATAGCTCAAACAGAGTGGTGAGGTATGCAGGATATACGGTTATTGTGTTGTTTATCATTCTGTTTGGCGTGTTTAACGGGGGGCAGTTTATCTATTTTCAATTCTAATCATGGAACCATCTTATAAACTATTGAGGAACGGGCTGATCATACTGGTTTTGTTATTTGTGACAGACAGGGCCCTTGGTGCATTAATTGAACACTTTTTCTTTAATGAAAAACAAGGCGATTCGGCAGTTACCACGCATGGGATTCTGGATGCCAATGAAGACATCCTTATTTTTGGGAATTCCAGGGCCAGCCATCACTATATCCCCGAACTGATCACTGAAAAAACCGGACTGTCTTGCTATAATCTTGGTAGGGATGGCATGAAGATGCTTTATTATGAAACCTTGTTGAAATCTGTTTTAAGTTATCATACCCCAAAAGTGGTGATACTGGATTTGAACCTGAACGATTTTGAGTATCAGCACCAGGAGGAACAAAAGCTAACGGCTGTTTTGATGCCATATATTAACAAGAATAAAGAAATCAGTGAAATGATTTATACGCAGAGTAAAATGCAATTCTCGCTGGCACATATTTCAACCCTTTACCGGGTTAACTCTTTGCCCATGTCAATCGTGCAGCATCATTTGGAAATAGGCCAGAAACACTTTAGCGGATACGAGCCGCTTTCGGGGAATATGCCCCAGAGCGCTACAGTGCAACACATTGACAATGCGAATTATAAGGAATCGAAAGATCAGTTAACCGCGTTTGAAAATTTTGTTAAAGCAACCAGATCGAAAAATATAAAATTACATGTTTTGGTGTCGCCAGGAATGAAGATCCATAAACATAATGCATTGAAAACTGCTGACAGCATTTTAAGCAAATATGATTTAAAGTGTTATAATTATTCGGAACTGTTTAATGCAAATGCAAATAAGCTGTTTTACGATGTTGGCCATTTAAATGAGATAGGGGCAAAAGCATTTACAGACAGTGTGATTGTTGATCATTTAACTGAAATACCAGCAGCAGGAATCAATTAGCCTGCTCAATTCTGCTGGCTGCAGAAACTAAAAATAATCTTGCAGGAAGTGTTCTTCGGTATTACAATACAGAGAAGAATAGATATTGAGGTCCTGGATGTTGGTCTTAAGCTTTCTTTTCATGTGCAGGATGGGATGGCTTTTTTTAATGTTGAGCAGCTCGCTGATATTTTTATCGCCAAGTATGGCCCAGATCTTCTGCTCTCCCTCTTTTACTTCTATGTTGTAGCTTTCCCTTAAGATTTTAAAGAGCGAGAGGTTTTCTAATTCTCTGGAAATAAACCCGGGCAGATTGATGTTGCTGAGGTATGTTTCTTCGTAGAGTACCGGAATATCATTAATGCGGCGGAGCCTTGTAAAGTAGATACAGTCATGTTTCAGTTCTCCTTCATTTAATGGAAAGAAGAAATCCAATGGCCAGTCTTGCTTCATCTGCTTTTGCAAAATGGAAGTGCTGAGGTTTTGGCTGCCTACACCGGCGGTAACCCCGCTTAAGGACAGAATGCCTAAGCCCGCTTTAGGTTCGGTAACGATGCTGCCCTTGCCATGCCGGCGGGTAATGTAGCCTAAATTGGTTAGTCCTGATAATGCCTGCCTAACAGTAACCCTTGTGGTGTTATAGGTTTTGCAAAGGTCGTTCTCCGAAGGCAGCAGTTCGCCTTTTCGGTACATGCCTTTTTCGATCTGCGCTCTCAAATCATCGGTTACTTTTTTATATAGGGGGCTTAATTTATCTGGCTTCATCTTGTATATACAAGTTGTTTTTTATATGTTTGGTTAGCCCATCGTTAATACAGAGGGGCAGACCAAATATAAAAGTATGAAATTATGAAGACATACAAACTAAACAGATTGTTTAACCGCAATTCAGGAAATTGTTTTGATGTAGCGATTGACCATGGGTTTTTTAATGAACACTCCTTTCTCAGTGGCATTGAAAATATCCAGAAAGCTGTTTCTATACTAGTTGATGCGGGACCTGATGCCATACAGCTTACCCTAGGGCAGGCACAACATTTACAAGCTATCCCCGGCAGGGAGAAACCAGCTTTGGTTTTACGGACAGATGTGGCCAATGTTTACGGAAAAGAATTGCCGAGAAAATTGTTTAGCAGAATGATCGCTGACCCTGTGGAACAAGCCCTTCGGCTGGATGCTGCATGTGTGGTGGTAAACCTGTTCAGTATACCCGGAGAACCTGAAGTGACAGATCAGTGCATCCAGAATATCCTTAAAATTAAACCTTTATGCGAGCGATATGCGATGCCTTTAATGGTTGAACCTTTGGTGTTCAGACCCAATACCGAGGCCGGCGGATATATGGTGGATGGTGACCCGCAGAAAATTATACCTTTAGTGAGGCAGGGTGTTGAACTGGGAGCGGATATTATTAAAGCTGATCCGACCGATAATGTTAACGATTACCATCGCATTATAGAGATCGCCGGAAATATACCCGTACTGGTAAGAGGAGGAGGTAAAGCAAGTGACCGGGAAATTCTGGAAAGAACATATGGTTTGATGAAGCAGGGCGCCAGAGGGATTGTGTATGGCAGAAATGTAATACAACACCATGATCCCCCAGGGATGACCAAAGCGTTAATGGCCATAGTGCATCATGATGCAAGCGCTGTGGATGCGGCTGCTTTAATAGGTATAATGCAATAGATGTGATGAAGAAAGTTAATATAGGGATTATTGGAGGCGGATTGATGGGCAAGGAGGCGGCAAGTTCCTTTGCACGCTGGTTTGCGATAAGTGATTTGCCGGTGCAGGTTGAGCTAACTGCAGTTTGTGATGTTAACCAGGAGGTATTATCATGGTATAGAAATGTCCCTACGGTTAAGTTGCTGACCACCGACTATAAAGAATTATTGGCCGATGAGGAAATTGATGTGGTGTATGTTGCCCTGCCTCATCATTTGCATAAACAGTATTACCTGGAGGTGCTGACGGCAGGAAAAGATTTACTGGCCGAAAAACCATTTGGGATAGATCTGGAAGCTGCTTTAGCGATAAAAAACCAGTCCGACAGGCTGGGGCGTTTTGTGCGCTGCAGTTCAGAGATGCCCTTTTTGCCAGGGCCTCAACGGGTTTTTAAAGAAGTGGAGTCGGGCGGGTTAGGACAAATTATAGAAATTAAAGCCGGCTTTCTGCACTCAAGCGACCTGGATCCGGCGAAGCCCATTAACTGGAAAAGACAGGTTGCGTTTTGTGGTGAAATAGGCGTTATGGGTGATCTGGGGATGCACGTGCTGCATATTCCATTGAGACTGGGATGGAAGCCTGAACGGATATATGCGCAGCTTCAAAAGATCATTACTCAACGGCCGGATGGAAAAGGTGGAATGGCTGAATGTGATACCTGGAACAATGCAACGCTAAACACTGAAGTAAAAATAGCCGATAGCTTCGTTCCGATGACGCTGGAGATGAAGCGCATGGCACCCGGAGAGACCAATACCTGGTATATTGAAATATTGGGAACCGAAGGCGGCGTGAAATACAGCACCAAGGACATCAAAACATTATGGACCTTTAAACGTAGTAATGAACAGTGGTGGCAACGGACTGATCTTGGATTTAAGGGAATGCCATTTACAACGATTACCGGTGCTATTTTTGAGCCCGGATTTCCGGATTGTTTTATGCAAATGCTGGCCGCATATATTGCGGAAAGGGCAGGGCTATTAAATGGTCGGTTTGGTTGTGTTACCCCGGAAGAAGCATTAAATAGTCACTATATATTTGATGCGGCATTGAGATCGTTTAACAACCAGACACTAGAAAAAATAACGTACTTTAAAACTGAAACGGTATGAAAAGATCAGCAATAAATAAAGCAATAATTGATGCGGGTGAATGCTTTACGCGAAATGGCTGGTTCTTGCCACCGAACCCCAAATGGGACATTACTGATTTTGGTTTGGATTCTTTTTTAACTACCGGACTGGTATTGGTAAACCTAGCCGAAGAGAAAGAGTACTGTGAAAAAATAATGTATGCGGTAAGAGGGCAGCTAACCCCATGTCATACACATAAAAAAAAGAAAGAGGATATCATTTGCAGATCAGGGCTTCTGGTTGTTCAGTTATGGAGCGCAGACCCGGCTATAGAAGAAAATACAGATACTTTTAGTGTGAAAATGAATGGCAGTTACCGCAGCATTACCTCCGGAGACATCATACCAATACCGCCCGGTCAGCGGATTACCATTGAACCTGGTATTTGGCATGCGTTCTATCCCGAATCTGATGAATGTATTATCGGAGAGGTGTCGACAGCCAATGATGATGTAAATGATAATTTCTTTTCGGATGAAAATATCGGCAGATTTACCGACATTGAGGAGGATGAAGCCTTAATTATTAAATTGGTAAGCGAATACTAACCTCATGAAAAATGGAATATTAGTTGGCGGTAACTGGATCATAGATCAGGTGAAGGTGATAGATGCTTTTCCTGAAGAAGAAAAGCTGGTTAATATTCTTACAGAGTACAGTAGTAATGGCGGATCTGCTTATAATATTTTGAAAGGAATGGCTAAACTAAAGGCCGGTTTTCCTTTATATGGCCTTGGTTTGGTCGGGGATGACGACAGGGGAGACTATATTATTAAAGAGTGCAAAGACCTTGGAATTGATGCTTCCAGAATTCAAAAAGCGCCAAATACCGCTACCTCGTATACAGATGTGATGACCGTAAAAGGTACCGGGAAAAGAACCTTCTTTCATCAGCGTGGTGCCAATGCCATGCTTGATATGGCGCATTTTGACTTTAGCTCATCTACGGCAAAGGTCTTTCATTTGGGTTATCTGCTGTTATTGGATAAGCTGGACTTAGTTGAAACGGACGGGGAAACCCGGGCTGCAAAGGTTTTAAAAAGTGCAAAGGAAAATGGATTGATCACTTCGGCTGATATCGTTAGTGAGAAATCGGACCGGTTTAAAGAGTTGATCCCTTCTTCCCTAAAATACATTGACTACCTCTTTGTTAATGAATTTGAAGCCGGCATGATATCGGGTATACAGACGGTTGATGACAAGGGGGAAATCTTGCTTAATTATTGTTACAAGGCCGCTGCCGAATTGATTCGGATGGGAGTGAACAAATGGGTTATCCTGCATTTCCCCTCGGGTGTTATTGCGGTGGATCATGAAGGCCGTACTTTGTTTCAGGCAAGTATTGATTTGCCTGAGGATAAGATTGAAGGTGCTGTAGGTGCCGGAGATGCTTTTGCTGCAGGTGTTTTAATAGGTGTTCACCATAACAAGGAGATGAACACCTGTTTAGAATTGGGTGTTTGTGCAGCGGCATCAAGTCTTTTTGCCGCTACTTCTTCTGATGGCATTACCTCATCGGAAGAATGCCTGCTTTTAAAACAGCTTTACGGATTTCGTAAATAACACTTATTTCTTTGATGGTTGATATACGGCAACTGCGACTCTCGAATCAGCACATCCATAGTATAGAAACCATTTTTGCTGATGGAAAATAAGCCCTTCTACAAATACAGTTCCTGCCGGATATTGTCCGCTTTTTTCAAAAGACTCTGTAGGCACAAAGAAAGGTTTGTCTAACCGGTCAATTACTTTTTCGGGATTTTTAGCATCAAAAAGAACTTGCCCGGCTGCATAGGTATTGGCGGTATAGTTTTTATCGGCATTGTCGCCAGATGCGTTTTTTCCATTGTACAATACCAGTATTCCTTTGTCGGTTAACAAGGCCGGAGGACCTGCTTCTGTGAGGTCACTGTCGAAATAGTTTTTTCTTGGTTTGATCAGTTCCTTGATCTTTCCTTCTGCATCCAGTGCAGGTGCCCAGTTTACAAGATCATCGGAGGTTGCGGCGTTCAGAAACTTTTCGCCCCAGTACATCAGGTATTTTCCATTCACTTTTGCGATGACCTGTTTTCCATTTACCAGTTGGGTAACGATGGAGGCAGATTTGGTGAACATGTTATAAAATTTACCATTGTAGGCCTTTGCAAATGCAGGCCCGTGTTTGGTCCATTTAATGAGGTCTTTAGAAGTGGCAACACCAAGGCGGGCAACTTTTTTGTTCCACTGTGTGTAAAACATGACATAAGTGCCATCGCTGGTTACGGCTATTCTGGGATCTTCGCATCCACCCGGATTTTCAAGCTCTTTTTGGCTATCGTTGCCGGGATAAAACACAGGTTCAGCTTTCCTTTTAAAGGTTAATCCATCTGTGCTATATGCGTATCCAAGTCTGGATGTTCTGTGGCCGATTCCAACACCTGATTTGTCTTCTGCCCTGTAAAGCACCACAATTTCTTTTCCTTTTACAGTGGCTGCAGGGTTAAAAGTGTCGTTAGATTCCCAGTCGACATATTTACCTGAAAGTGGATCAAGAAAGGTTGTGCTGGTGTTGGGTGAAATGATTGGATTTACACCGGCAGGTCTTAGGAAAGGACCTAAAGCCCAGTCGGGCAATTTTTCGGCAGCAGTTTGAGCCTTGGTTTTTTCTGCAGGGAGCAGGAAAAGGAAGCCGATTAAGGCGTATGGGAAAAACTTCTTCATATTATTTTGTTCCGAATTGTTTGTTTGGTTGTGCGCCCATGATCAATTCCAGTTTACCTCCGCGGATGATATCCTGATGGTCTAAATAGGCCTTGTTATACGGCTTGCCGTTAAGCTTAGCGCTTTGGATGTAGATGTTTTGTGCACTGTTGTTCTTAGCCTCAATAGTGAAGCTTCCGCCTTTATAAAAGTTTGGATCGAGCCTGATCTCCATTTTGCTGAAAACCGGGCTGGTAAGCTCATATCTGGTGCTTCCCGGGGTAATGGGGTGGAAGCCACTGGCAGCCAATACGTACCAGGCCGACATCTGTCCTACGTCTTCATTTCCAACTAATCCTTCGACGGCGTTGTGATAGGCACGACTACAGATTGCCCTGGTCCATTTTTGTGTAAGCCATGGAGCGCCAACTCTGTTAAACAGAAAGGGTACATGATGTACCGGTTCATTGGCGTGGTTGTAATAATCGTTCCACATCATGTTTTGAGGGACTTTCTCAAAGAAATTGGTGAGATCTGCCAATACTTTTTCTTTACCACCCATTAAAGCGGTCATTCCTTCTATATCCTGAGGTACAAACCAGCCTTGCTGATATGGGTTGGCTTCTACAGATCCGTACCATTGTTTTAACCGGCCTTCTTCTGGCCAGGGTTGCCATTTACCATCTTTATCTTTGGGTCTGAACCATCCTTTTTCGGCATCAAATATGTTTTTGTACGATTGCGACCGTTTAAAATACTTTTGCTGATCGCCGGGCTTTTTTAAAGCTTCGGCCATTTTAGAAACACACCATTCAAAATAGGCATATTCGAGGGTGTTTGAGATGCCGAAAGGTTCATATGCGTATCCCAGTTCTCCGTTCCCATATTTCTCTACACTGTTTACGGAAAGCTCATATGCTTTTGTAACATTGAAATTTCTTAAGCCTTTGGCGTAAGCATCAGCAATTACGGATACAGCAGGATTGCCAATCATACAGCCACTGTAAGCATTGAGAAATTCCCAGCGCTCCAGGTAGTTTTCCTGTTTCTCATCGGCAAGGGTAACCAATGAATTTATCATATCGGTTACCACGGTGGGGTTAATGACAGTTTGTAAGGGCATTTGGCTTCTGAATACATCCCATCCGCTGAAGATGGTTCTTTTGGTAAAGCCATCTGCTTTATGTGCCTTATGATCGCCACCGTAATATTGCCCATCTGCATCCTGAAATGTGCGGGGATCGATCTGCGTGTGATACAGGGCAGTGTAGAACACTGTCTTTTCTTCTTCAGTGCCGCCTTCGACTTTTATTTTTGACAGCGATTCGTTCCATAGTTTCCTGGCATTGGCTTTTACTTTGTCGAAATCCCAACCCTGGATGTCGGTATTGAGATTCAGCTTTGCACCATCTATGCTTACGAAGGAGATACCGCTTTTCATGGTGACCTGCTCGTTTTCGCTGGTCTCAAATTCAGTGAAAAAACCTAGGTGCTTTCCTTCTTTTTCATTTATGTTGTTTAAAACAGCAGCCTCTGCTACCTTTTGCTGGTATTTATCGCTGGTAACTTCTTCTAGCTTTCTTTTCCAGTCGCCTGGAATATCGGCCGACCATATGCCATATTGTGTTAAAGGCTTGCTGAATTCTGCGTAAAAATAAACGGTATAGTCGGCCTTTCCATCACCATTTCCCCATCCGCCGCCGTCAGGAGTACATTTCATCCATCCCTGAATGGTATTTTTGTTTACAACTTTGATGTATTGAATTGTGGAGGTTCCCCCAACTCTTCGGGCCAGGTCAATTTGTATGCGCGATTGTTTGTTTTGAGGAAAAGTAAAGCGCAGCATTCCACTTCGTTTGGCTGCGGTTGCTTCTGCTTTGATGTGGTTTTCTGTGAGCATTACCGAGTAATAGCCTGCAGAAGCCTGTTCAGATTGCTTGTCATAATTTGAACGGTAACCGGATTTGGTGTCGCCCGGTTTACCTGCACTGGTTTGAAGCTTTCCGATGGTTGGCATTACCAGGAAATTTCCCAGATCTCCGTACCAGCCTATGCCACTCATTTGGGTAAATGCAAAGCCCTCAATAGAAGTATGCTCGTTACTGTAGCCGGAACCGTTATCGCCACCGGTAATGGTATTGGGGCTTACCTGAACCATTCCGTATGGAGTGGTGGCTCCCGGGAAGGTTTTACCCAAGCCATGATAGGTGCCAGCAGCATCGGCACTGGTGCTTGCACCAATAAAGGGGTTAACATAGTCGGCCGGCAGTTTTTTGTCGGGGTTTTTATATGCCGAAAGGGTAACTGTAAGAATAAGGAGGAGAAAGAGTTTGAAGTGTTTCATTTGGTTAGTAGTACTTGTTTATAAAGCTGCCGTCATCTCGACATTCCTTCATCTGGACATTGCGTCATCTCGACTCCAGGAGAGATCTCTTGCATCAGCATAACCAAGAGATCTCTCCTGGAGTCGAGATGACGGCAAACCTAAATTAAGACAAAATAAAGCGTTTTAGCAAATCGATCAAATTTGATACAAAAGTTTTTATGGATTATGATTAAAAATTATTAACTCACACTTATTATGAGAAAAATAATTTTATTTCTGTTCGGTGTTTTGTTGTATGCCCAGGGTTTTGCCCAGGAGACGACGTATGAAACCAAGAAAGACATCGGCTATTACCCGGCATCAACCAAAGGGGATGCCTATCGTGAGGAAAGGTGTAAGCTGGATGTGTATTACCCTAAAAATAAAACGAATAGCTCAACGATAGTCTGGTTTCATGGTGGCGGCCTGACCGGAGGCAACAAGGAAATGCCAAGAGAATTGCTGGAAAAGGGCTTTATTGTAATTGCAGTAGGTTACAGGCTGTCGCCTAAAGCACTTGTAAAAGATATTATTGAAGATGCAACGGCATCTGTAGCATGGACCTTTAATAACATTGCGAAATATGGAGGAAATAATAAGCTGATTTTTGTTTCGGGCCATTCGGCCGGAGCTTACCTTGGCATGATGCTGACCTTAGATAAAAAATACCTTGCCGCGTACAACATAGATGCCGATTCCATAGCAGGATTGATTCCTTTTAGCGGACAGGCCATTACCCACTTTACGGTAAGACAGGAGCGGAAAATAAAAGATGTTCAGCCCATAATTGACGAATATGCCCCGTTATATCACGTTCGCCCAACTGCGCCGCCGATGCTATTGCTTACCGGCGACAGAGAAATGGAAATGCTGGGGCGTTATGAAGAAAATGCCTATCTGGCAAGGATGATGAAATTAGCAGGGAATAAGACCACAGTTCTGCATGAGCTACAGGGATATGGGCATGATATGGTTTATCCAGCTATTCCTTTGCTGATAAAAGAAGTAAACAGGCTAACTAAAGAGATTAAGACAACTAAAAAGATCGGCTTATAGCCAATTGCTTAGGAATTGCTTCATCGCATCTTTATACTGTTCTCCGATTGTGATATTGATGCCGCCGATTTGTACGGTATTTTTGGTAACGGCATCAATTTTATCGAGAGAGATGATAAATGAGCGGTGCACCCTCATGAAAAGGCGGGTGGGGAGTTTATCTTCCAGCGATTTCAGCGTAATCAGGGATAACAAGGGTTTGGTTTCATTAGCGAGATGGATCTTTGCATAGTCTTTTAACCCCTCGATGTAAACGATATCTTTTATGGCCACCCGAACCAGCTGATATTCGACTTTTAGAAAAATGTATTCCTCATTATCGGCGGCCGGTTGTTTGACCGTTAACAGCTCTGCATATGTTTTGGCTTTGTTGGCTGCTTTTAAGAACTCCTCATAATCATAAGGTTTTAAAAGGTAGTCGAGCGCATCCACTTTATATCCTTCTATCGCATAATTGTTAAAGGCGGTGGTAAAGATTACCCTTGGTTTTACGTTTCCCGGTTTATTTTCCAGTGTTCTGGCCAGTTGGATGCCGGTTAGATCGGGCATTTGTATGTCAAGAAAAATAAGGTCTATGTGCTGATTGTGCAAAGCCTCTAAAGCCTTTATGCCGCTCGAAAAGCTTCCCGCCAGTTTTAAGAAAGGCGTTTGCTCAATAAAACTACAGATCAGGCCAAGGGCCAGGGGCTCATCATCAACTGCTATGCAATTCAGTATCATCGAGGGTTAGGTTTAAGTTAACAATAAATGCTTTGGCATCTTCTGTGGTATGGGCACTAAAGGTGTGCCTACCGGGATATAACAATTCAAGCCTTCTTTTGGTGTTGCTTAAGCCAATTCCACCGTATTCGTCGGCGGTCATCGAATTGTTTTTAAAAATGGAGTTTTTTACGACCATTGTTAGTTCTTTATCCTGCAATTCGAGCGATATGGATATGGTAGAGGGCTCAGTTGTACTGACTCCATATTTAAAGGCATTTTCGATATAGGGAAGGAACAGCATGGGTGCGATCTGAGGGTCGGACTTAAGTGTCGGCTCCTCAAAAACCACAGTAGTTGTATCGTTTAAACGCAGTTTCATGAGTTCAATGTAATCGACAATAAAAGAAACTTCTTTGCTGAGCGGGGTTTTGCCCGACTGCGTTTCGTAAAGCAGGTAGCGCATCATGCGCGACAACTTGTGTAGCGCTTTCCTGGATTTATCGACATCCACGTGCGTTAACGCATAAATGTTGTTTAAGGTGTTAAAAAAGAAATGAGGATTGATCTGTGCTTTTAGAAAGGACAGTTCTGAACCGATCTTTTCTTTCTCGAGGGCCTCTCTGCTTTGTTTATCGGCCTGCCATTTCTGAATCAGGGTAACGCTGGTACTGATACCTACCATAAATAAGGTCATCATGATCTGGAAAACATCAATTCTATCTGATCTTTTTGGCGGCCGGGGTATTCCTAATTCACGAAACGCCTTTGACATCAACTCAGGTAGATTCAGTGCGTTATCTATGATCTTTACGAAGGGGCCGGCTAAAATGGCTATGGCCAGAATAACCAATACAAAGGTGAGTGTTTTGTTTTTTAGCAGGAGCTGAGGGACAAGGATTTTGCTGTTTACATAAAATACAGCGATTAACATCACCAGGATACAGCCCTGCTTAACCCAGAATTGAGGAGGTAATGTGATATTCCATGATAAAGGCTGGTGAAAAAGAAGCACGAAAGCAAATAGCATCCATGAAAATACATGGAGTAATATGCTAAGATAGGAACGGCTTTTTAGGGAAACCATTGGTTTAAAATTTAATGATTATTAAGTGTGTACAAGGTAGGGAACCTATCCAGATAAGTGCAAATGTTTCCGTCGATTCATAACAGCCCTCCGTCGATGTGTTTGATATGCCGGTCTATCGCGTTTTTTTTAGAGGCTAAATAGCTGTTGATTTGACCAGTTAATACGGTTTTTTATATAGAGATATGTCAAAATTAACAATGAAAATTCTGCTGCTTTTAGCCGTCACCTGTTTTAGCCTCCGGGGCTTTAGTCAGGATACCGCATTAAAAGTATTGCCGCCGATCTGGGATCTGGAAGCATGCCTGCAGTACGCAAAGACAAATAACATTCAGCTTAAGAGTTTGCAACTGGATAAGCAAAGCGCCCAGCAGGATAAGTTGCTGGCAGAATCGGCATTGTTGCCTGATCTATATGGCTCGGCTTCGCAATCCTTTAATCATTATAACATGGCTACCAATGGGAATTCCGGTGGCCTTAATTATTCGGGGTCATATGGCTTGAGTTCTTCGTGGACGCTATATAAAGGAGGCTACCTTAAAACAGATATAAAGCAAAAAGATTTGTCGGTCCAGTCGGCCAACTTCGCCATTCTGGAAAATGAAAACGACATCACCTTACAGATCACGCAGGCTTACCTGAGTATACTTGTAGATAAGGAGAGTATCATTTACAATGAGGACCTGGTAAAAACATCCCAGGCCCAGCTTGAACAGGCAAAACGCCAGTTTGCGGCAGGATCGGTGGCCCGTAAAGTCGTGGCACAGTTTGAGGCACAGCTGGCATCGGATAAATACAACCTGACGACTTCACAGAATGCCCAGCGCCAGGATAAAATATCCCTAAAGCAGTTGTTGCAGTTGCCGGATGCTAAAGATTTTGATGTAGTAAAACCAGATACTGTAATTTCGACAGCAAGCATCACCGATCTGAGCACCGTACAGCAATATGCTTTGCAAAACCGCCCGGAAATAAAGAATGCAGAACTGGGCGTACAGATTTCGGACCTTGGGCTTACCAAAGCCAAAGCAGGTTATCTGCCCTCGTTAACACTGGGTGCAGGCATGGGGACAAGTTATGCGAAAGACCCAAACTATAATGCCTTTAGACAGTTTGATAATAACTTTTATCAGCAGGCGGGCTTAACCTTGTCCATCCCAATTTTTACAAAAAGGCAAAATAAAACCAATGTTGCCAAAGCAAAGATTGATATCGCGCAATCTAAACTAGCTCTGGAAAACACAAAAACCACGCTGGCCCTGAATACAGAGAAAGCCTACATCAATGCGCAGAATTCGCAGGGTCAGTTCGCATCAGCAGCAGAGCAATTGAAATTTAACCAGGAAGTGTACCGTATTGCCAATCAGGAATTAAAGATTGGGGTTGCAAATATTGTAGACTTCTACCAGCAAAGGAATTTATATGTACAGGCCATGCAATCGTACATACAAGCAAAATATAATGCGGCTCTGGCTGCAAGAATCTATGAGTTTTACTTAGGAACACCCATTAAATTATAAGTCATGAAGTCCAGAAAAATTATTCTAATCATTATCTCCATTATAGTTGTACTTGGTTTAGTATGGTACTTCTTTTTGAGGATTAAGGAACAGCCCGTAATGCTGACCAAAGAGCAGCCTTCGAGAGGTTCAATTTCAACAAGTGTAACTGCTACCGGAACGGTGCAGCCGGTGGATACCGTTACCGTAGGTACGCAGGTATCGGGAACCATTTCTGCATTATATGCCGATTTTAACTCAACCGTTAAGAAAGGACAGTTACTTGCAGAATTGGATAAGACACTAATACAGGCCACAGTTGATCAGGCGAAAGCCAGTTTGGCACAATCTCAAAGTAACCAGACCTATCAGCAGGCAAACTTTAGTCGCCAGAAGCAATTGTTTGAAACAGGATCAATCAGCAAAGCAGAATACGATCAGGCTTTAAATACCTTGCAGGTAGCAACCGCTAATGTAAGTAATGCAAAGGCACAGCTGAGATCGGCAGAAAGGAACCTTTCCTTTACGCAGATTTATTCTCCAATAGATGGGGTGGTATTAGGGCGAAGCGTTAGTATAGGGCAAACTGTTGCGGCGAGCTTTAATACCCCAACAATTTTTACCATTGCCAAAGACATTACGAAAATGCAGGTTCAGGCAAAAGTGGACGAGGCAGATATAGGCAATGTAGTTAAAGGCCAGCGATCAACTTTTACCGTTGATGCCTTTATCGACGATACTTTTAACGGAACAGTAAAGGACATTAGATTGCAGCCGTCCATATCAGCAAACGTAGTTACCTATGCCACCCTGATTGATGCGCCAAATGATGATAAGAAACTAAAGCCCGGCATGACTGCGAACATTATAATTTACACCAAAGAGGTAAATGATGCTTTGCTGGTTTCGGCCCAGGCCTTAAAATTTAATCCGGATTCGAGTTTACTTAAAGAATATGAAATTGTGCCATTGCCAGGCAGAGGAATGGGGAGAAAAGGCGGTAAAGGTAGGATGAGAAAGGATACCAGCGCGACTAAGCAACTGAAAGCGCCAACCGGAGAAACAGAAAAGATGGAACCTTCTTTTGTGTGGGTATTACAAGGCAAAAAGCTTATTCAGAAAAGAATAAAAACCGGGTTGAATGACAATACACATGTAGAGGTATTGGAAGGGTTGAATGCAAATGATGTAGTGATCAGTGGTATGGAGGGCGGTTCGGCAGGAATGCCGGCAGCAGCAGCTTCAAGTCCATTTATGCCAAAAAGACCAGGAGGAAACAGACGATGAGCAACAAGATCCTTCAAATAGAAAATGTAAAGCGTGAGTTTAAAATGGGTACCGAAACGGTGAGGGCCTTAAAGGGGGTTTCATTTGATGTGGATTCGGGCGAGTTTTTAACCATAATGGGAAGCAGCGGGTCTGGTAAAACCACTTTGCTGAATATGCTGGGCTGTTTGGATAAGCCTACAGAGGGAACTTATATGCTCGATAATGTAAACGTAAAAGAGCTGACCAGAGACGAACTGGCAAAATTAAGGAACCATAAGATTGGCTTTGTTTTCCAGTCGTACAACTTATTGCCACGTACCTCTGCGCTTGAAAATGTGGAGCTCCCATTACTGTATAACCCCACTATTGGTACCAAAGAACGGACAGAGCGCGCTATTGCAGCCTTACAGGCGGTTAAGCTTGATGGAAGGTTTGATCATATGCCAAACCAGTTGTCGGGCGGACAGCAGCAGCGTGTTGCGATTGCCAGGGCATTGGTAAACGAGCCTGTTATGATCCTTGCGGATGAGGCTACGGGAAACCTGGATACACGAACATCTTACGAGATCATGTCGCTTATGCAGGAGCTGAATCAAAACGGTAAAACCATTGTATTCGTTACCCACGAGCCGGATATTGCTGCATTTAGTACCAGGACGGTTATGCTAAGGGACGGAAAGGTTCAAAAAGATTCGATGAATAAACACATTCGCTGGGCAAAAGAAGCTTTGGCTTCTCTGCCTGCGACAGACGATTATTAAGAAGAAAATTATGAAATTTATTAATCTCATCAGACTGGCAATTAAAGCCCTGCAACGCAATAAACTACGTGCACTGTTGACCATGCTGGGCATTATTATAGGCGTGGCATCAGTAATTACGATGATGTCTATTGGCGAAGGCTCAAAGCAAAGTATCAATGCTTCGCTGGCCAGCATGGGTTCGAATATGATTACCATTATGCCCTACAGCAATGAACCCGGTGGCGCGAGGATGATGGGCAGCAGTCTTAAAACGCTTACCATTAAGGATGTAGATGCCCTGAAAAAGAATGCTGTTAATATTGCAGAAATTTCTCCGCTGGCATCTTCAAGCGGACAATCCATTAACGGTGCGGCCAACTGGCCTACTTCTATTCAGGGAGTGAGCCCGGAATACCTGGATATCAGAAAGCTATCCGTTAAAGAAGGGATCATATTTTCCGAGCAAGACGTGAGGTCCTCGGCCAAGGTCTGTTTACTGGGCAAAACAGTGGTTGATAACCTGTTCCCCAACGGAGAAGATCCGATTGGCAAGATCATCAGGTTTGGTAAAATCCCATTCCAGGTCATAGGCGTGCTAACGCCAAAAGGTACAAGTAACTTTGGCCAGGATCAGGATGATATCATTATTGCCCCGTATACGACGGTTCAGAAAAGGATTTTATCATCCATTTATTTTGGACAGATCTATGCATCGGCAACCAGTGAAGCTGCTTCGGACGCTGCGGTTGCAGAAATAACCAGTACACTTAGAGAAACGCACCGTTTAAGAGATGCTGAGGACAATGACTTTCAGGTCAGAACACAGGCGGAATTGATGACGATGATGAATTCTACAAGCAGTATGATGACTGCGCTGCTAACCGCTGTTGCCAGTATCTCGCTGGTAATTGGAGGGATAGGAATTATGAACATTATGTATGTTTCGGTTACAGAGCGTACCCGGGAAATAGGTTTGAGGATGTCGATAGGTGCAAGGGGTATAGATATTTTATTACAGTTCCTGATAGAAGCTATTGTGATTAGTGTAACCGGTGGGGTAATTGGCGTGATATTAGGAATTTCGGCGGCCCTGATTGTTCCGGCGTCATTGAACTGGCCTACTGTAATTTCTGAATTCTCTATTGTAATCTCCTTTTTGGTTTGTGCGATAACAGGAATTTTCTTTGGCTATTATCCGGCATTGAAGGCATCAAAATTAGATCCTATAGAAGCGTTAAGGTACGAGTAGGGGAAGCGGTTGTGGGGTCAATTGTCGCAGAAAATAGAGTCTTAACCTATGAATTTAGCCCGTTGATCTCAATTAACATTTGTTAACATATGAATTTATAAAATTCGCTTCCAGAATATGAAGCGAATTTTACTATTACTTGGATTTACAGGCGTCATGAGCATTAGTGCTTGGGCGCAGCGCCCGCTAAAAACGCAGGCCACAATTGATGGTTTTTACAGCCTGCCTATGGCAAGGATGCTGGATACCCTTTCGTTGAAATGCCAGACCAGGATCATTTATGAACCTGAGATGCTTAAAGATTATATGGTAACAGACCGTTACCTGAATGAACCGGTAAAGGATGTGCTGGGAAAGATTTGCCGGGAGAATAAATTGTATTACTGGCTGGATCCGGATCAGAACATTTACATCATCCGCAAGCCGGAAGATGTGGGCCGTTTAAAAAAGATAGCCGGTGATAAATCGGTGTTTAAAGAAGTGCCGTTAAACCAAACAGCGTTGCTGAAGGCAGAAGAAGTAGAAAGCAGTAAGATGGAACCATTTAAAATAAGAGGAAGGGTGGTAGACAATGCCAGTGGCGAATCTTTGCCTGCGGCAATTGTAAAAGTTCGTCATACGGGTATCAGTACAGCGACCAATGCCGATGGTTATTTTACACTTTTAAACGTGCCTTCGGATACCTGTGTACTAGATATAAACTATATCGGTTACCGCCCGGATGTATACGCATTAAATAAAGCGAACATTAAAGCAGAAGTTATTATAGAACTTTTTCCGGCGGTAAAATCACTAAATGAGGTAACCATAACCGATAAAAGGAGAGACAACGCGATGAGTACCGACAAGCGAAGGGTAAGTGTACTGCAGATTTCTCCGTCAAAACTTGAAGAACTCCCTAACATTGGAGAAAAGGATATCCTCAGGTCATTTCAGCTCATGCCGGGTATTAGTGCCAGTAATGAATCTTCGTCGGGCGCATATGTAAGGGGAGGGACTCCTGACCAAAACCTGGTGCTTTTTGATGGTTTTACGGTTTACCAGGTTGATCACCTGTATGGATTTTTCAGTGCATTTAACAGTAATGCCGTTAAAGATGTGACTTTGTATAAGGGAGGTTTCTCCGCAAAATATGGCGGGCGATTATCAAGTGTTACCGATATAGTAGGCAAAGAAGGGAATAATAAAGAAACCAATATTGCCGGAGATCTGAGCTTACTCAGTGCGAATGTGTTTTTGGAAAAACCGATCAACAGTAAATCAACGCTGTTGCTGGCTTACAGGCACTCCTATCAGGGACCATTATATAACAAGATCTTCAATAAATTCAACAGCAGCACAACTGTTGCTTCCGGACCAGGGGGTGGACGCATGGGAGGCGGCCCCCCGGGTGGCGGAGGCGGAGGTTTTGGCGGAGGTGCTACAACTGCTACCGTACCCTCGTCGTCTTTTTATGACCTGAATGCCAAATATACCTATGCGCCGGATGACAAGAACAGGTTTTCGTGGAGTATTTACCAGGGAAATGATAACCTTGACAACAGCAGGGATGTCGCATTGCCTTCGTTCTTGTCGGGCGGTGGTAGTATCAGCTCAACCGATAAAACAACTTATGGCAACCTGGGATCGAGCTTGAAGTGGTCGAGCCGATGGAACTCCAGGTTATATTCCAATACGTTGCTCAGTTATTCGAGCTATCATAGTGACAGAGACAACAGCAATACCATAACCGTTCAGGATAGCGAAGGGGTTGACCAGGAAATCTCGACAGGGACATTTGAAAAGAACAACCTTAAAGACTTTAGTTTGAAATCTGACTGGGAATGGCAGGCTGCGGGTAAATTAAAGGTGTTGTTTGGCGGATTTGCATCCAGACAAAATGTTTCTTACCAGAACAGTTTAAATGATACCAGTACCTTGATTAACCAGCATACCAAAGCGCTTACCAGTGGCGGGTATGCCGAACTGGAGATTAATCCCGTAAGTAAGTTGCAGTTGAATCCGAGTTTGCGCAGTACCTATTATGACCTTACGGGAAAAGTATATCTGGAACCCCGGTTTTCGGCAACTTATACGCTTACAGATCGCTTTACACTTAAAGGCTCAACCGGAAAATTCTATCAGTTTACAAACCGGGTAATTAAAGAAGATATTCTGGCAGGCAGCAGAGATTTCTGGGTGCTTTCTAACGGAAGTACTATTCCGGTAAGCTCTGCCCTGCATTACATAGCCGGATTTAGTTATGAAACAGACCAGTTCCTGATTGATGTAGAGGGTTATTACAAAAGCCTGGATAACCTGAGTGAATATTCGCAAAGACAAACTGGCAGGAGGATGGGGTCGGCGGGGACACTGGAAGAACATTTTTACAATGGGACCGGCTATACAAAAGGAGTTGAGTTTTTATTGCAAAAAACACACGGCAAATACACCGGCTGGCTGAGTTATACCCTCTCAAAGGCAGTAAATAATTTTGAGGTGTATGGGGGAGAGTTCCCTGCAAATCAGGACACCGGCCATGAAATTAAGCTGGTTAACGTTTATCATAACGGTAAATGGACCTTTTCTGCAACCTGGATCTATGCCACAGGTAAGCCTTATACTGCGCCCTTGACCAGCTATACGGTTAATGATTATTCCGGCAGAAGCCACACTTTCTTAACCATTAGCGAGAAAAACGGGGCCCGCATGCCGGCCTACCACAGGTTAGATGCTTCGGTTACCTATGATCTGATAAAAATTGACAGCCGCAAAACCGGGAGTATCGGGTTTTCGCTCTTCAACATCTATAACAGATCAAACATTTGGTATAAACAATACTCAATCGTAAACAATCAGGTGCTTACCTCTAATGTAAATTACCTTGGTTTCACCCCTAATATTACACTAAGCTTAAAATGGAAATAAAGATACCTACCCTACTTGCCGTTGCATTTGCCACTTTTTTTATATGCTCCTGCAAAAAGGACAGCACATTAGATGATGATTATTCCAGACCCGTGGTAGAAGGTTACCTGGTACCCGGAAAATCGGTCCTTGTGAAGGTTTATTATCAAAAATACCTTGATGATACCATCTCATTGGGTTTTCCCCTTACCGATTTAAAGCTAAAAATATCAGACGGTGCCAAAACAGTTGAACTCTCGGAGCGTACCGATGGAAACTACGTTTACAGTGATACGACTTTTATAACTGAACATAAGACCTATTCACTCAGTTTTGAGTATAACAATAAAACGATCAGCTCCGAAACTACGGTGCCTGATAAACCTACAGGCTTTGTGACTTCTGATTCGCTTCAAAAAGTACCGGTAATGGATTTTGGAACAACGCCTGCGACTTTTGTTCCGATAACCCTGAGCTGGAACAATACTACCGGCGGACATTATATGATGGTGCTGAAGAATACGGAGACCAGCAGGACAAGCACAAATCCGAGAAATAACGGTTCATACAGAGACACCGAAGTGATTCTGGGACAGGTTTCGTCCTTTCAGACCCAGCAGATGACCTTTAATTACCTGGGTAATTACTGGGTGCTGCTGTTTCATATCAATAAAGAATATAGCGATGCTTTAAATAACAATGGCGGCAGTTCATTAAACCTGACCAACCCTTATACCAACATTGTGAATGGGCTGGGCATTTTTACCTCCATGCAGGCTGACAGTTTAAAATTACGGGTGTATCAGTAATGAAGAATTCGAAATACTGGCGCTTAATAAGCGCTATGGCCCCCTTGCTCATTTGGTTGCTGGTACTGAGTTTGCCATTTCTATCGAGATTTGGAGGCGCCCCGCCAGAATTTAGAAATGACATGCTTAAAAACCTGTTCCTTTCTAATATTTTGCTCATGATCATTTTCTATGTACACAGTTTTGTGATTTATCCGATAAGAGAAAAAAAGAATGGCATGTATTTTTATGTGCTGCTGCTGGTTGTGACCTTGCTTTTGTTTATGCTGGCAAATCACTTTTTGCATCCTGAAATGCCCAGGTTTGCGGATCGGCGGATGGCCCATCCGAAACCCTTCATGAATGTATTGCCCTTCACTTTTGTGATTGTGGTTAGCTTCAGTTACCGTCTTTATATGAATAAGGTCATTCGTGATAAACATATAAAGGAACTTGAAAACATTCAACTGAAAACCGAGCTGGAATTTTTATCCTCTCAGATCAGCCCGCATTTTATGTTCAATGTGCTGAATACGCTGGTTTATATGTCGAGAAAGAAACCGGAACTGATAGAACCCTCGCTAATCAGTTTGTCGCAATTAATGCGCTATATGCTTTATGATAGTGACGAAGGCAAGATCACACTTACAGAAGAAGCAGAATACCTGAAGAACTACATCAACTTGCAATTACTAAGGTTTGGCGATGATATTCAGGTAAACCTTTACCTATCGGGGATAACTGATGAATATAGGATTGAACCGATGCTTTTAATCCCCTTTGTAGAAAATGCCTTTAAACACGGGATAGGGATGCTTCCTGATCCGATAATAGATGTTTCGATTGCCGTTGAATCCAGTAAGCTTTATATGGAAGTAATGAACGGGATTGCGCCGGTAAGAACCTGGCCATCAACATCAGATAAAAGGGATTCGGGAATTGGACTGGCCAATGTGCGCAGGCGGCTGGAGCTGATTTACCCTCAGAACCATGCATTAAAAATAGAAGAAACCGATAATACCTACGTAGCTAAACTTCAAATCAACTTATAAATGAATTGTATATTAATTGATGATGAAAGCCCGGCGCTGAAGCTGCTGGAAGATAATGTACGGCAAATACCCTATCTAAATGTGGTTGCTTCTATCCGCGGTCCGATGCAGTTATTTGATCTGATAAAGGCGCAACAGATAGACCTGCTGTTCCTGGATATTCAGATGCCGGGCATAAACGGTTTAGAGTTGTTGCGCTCGTTGAAACAACCTCCAATGGTGATTATGGTGACTGCTTATCCCGAACATGCATTAGACGGATTTAATCTGGATGTGGTGGATTATCTGGTGAAACCGGTGCCGTTTTCGAGATTTTTTAAAGCAGTTGAAAAAGCACGAGAACTTTATCAGGTGAGGCAGGTAAAGCCTAAACCGGCTCAACCGGAAAATGATCATGTATTTGTAAATGCAAATTATTCCCTTGTTAAGGTGAGGATGCAAGACATCACTTTTATTGAAGGCCTTAAAGATTATGTGCGGATCAATATACAGGATGGCAAACAGGTAATTACCAGGATGGGGCTGAAGGGGGTAGAGGAAAAGTTAAGCTCGGGAAGGTTTATGCGCATTCATAAATCATACATCATTTCTCTGGAAAAGATTGAATCTATACAAAAGACACAGGTGATTATTGCTGGTACCGAAATACCCATTGGCGAGGGATACCGCCATGCGCTGCAGGCATATGTTAATGGAAAAAATCTATAAATTTTAATAAACTCTTATGAATATTTTTAAAAATGAGACCAATAAAGGTCTGGATGTATTGTTTGTTTTTTTGATGATTACCCTGGCTATCATGTTATTCAGTTCCTGCAAAAAAGAAGCGGCGGACACCACGGGCCTTTCCTCATTAACGATTATCAATGCATCGCCTACCCTGGCTACTTATAATGCCTATCTGGATGGGACAAAAGTAATTGAGGGCGCTTTGCCATTTGGAGGTGTAATTCCATATGCTACCCTGACTGAAGGAGACCATACCCTAAAGTTTACTGCAGAAAGCGACCTAACGGCGCTGCTGAGCAAAACGATAGCAATAGAGGCCAATAAGGCCTATTCTTTTTTTGTAATTAACAAAAACGAGAACATGGATGGGCTGTTGATTTCAGATACGCCTGATGCTTATTCCACTGAAAAGGCTTTTATAAGATTTGTAAACTTATCGCCCGATGCCCCTGCGCTTGATCTGTCTTTGAATAATGATACGACAAATCTGGTTACTGACAAATCTTATAAAGCGGTTAGCAGTTTTACGGAAATTACCCCGGGAACTTATTCTTTTGATACAAAGAATGCTGCTGAAGGAACAGTCATGGGCACTTTGAGCAGTACTGTTTTAACAGCGGGGCAGTACTACACAGTTATGGCGATAGGATTGGTACAACCGAATGATGTAGAGGAATCATTTAAATTGCAAATATACACCCACAAATAAGACGTACTATTTTTCGTTTTTGCCAACCATGTAAACCTTACGGCCACATGATCCGCATGCGTATCTTTTCAGGTCAAGCCAAAATAAAAATGATTTAACTAAAGTGCCTCTTTTAACTCTCGAATCTAAGTCTCCTTGTTTGCAATAGGGGCATTTTTTGTAGGTTTTGTTGGCATTTAACCAGGTGATTTCTGAGGTTTCCATTTCTTGGACGCAATAAAATTATCGTTGAACTTAATTATTCGGTATAAATAAGTTTATTTATTATTAACAAATATAATCAATAGGTTATCGGTGGGCAAGGAAAGGAAAGAGAATTAAGTCCTGATTTATAATGCAGGACTTAATTTTGTCGGGACTTGGCATACTCAGAAGGCGTCATACCGGTATGTGACTTAAACTCAGCGAAAAAGGCACTTCTTGAGGAGAAGCCACCTTCTTTTCCTAAAGCCTCTATGGTAAGGTGTTGCCATGCAGAGGTGTTTTGCAACTTGCTTCTGACATAATCAACCCTGTAGTGATTTACAAAGGCAGTGAAACTCTTTTTGTAATGAAAATTTAATACATGTGAGAGCTGATGGGTGGGTACCCTTAGGTCGGCTGCCATCTTGGGCAGGGTTAAGCCATGCTGTTTAAATGCCTCCTGATTCCTCATGTAATCTTCAATTAACTCAAAATAAGTTTGTACTGAAGCCTCATTTGGCTGTTTCGCCTTTTTCAAAATCTTATGGAGTGTTTCGGGCTTTATATCCAGCAGATCAGCAATATATTGAGGGGGAATTCTCTGTATATTATGATTTGTTGTGCTGAGGTAGAATTCATATTTCTCCTGGGCTGACCCCATTCTTACCAGATTGGACCGCTGGTGTGCAGATTTGTAAAAGGATTCGACTATTTTTCTGATGATGATGTTCAGTTCAAATGAGGTTTGAAGCCACTGCAGCAGGTTATGTATGGGCAAGCCGATGAGATGAGAATCCTCTACAGCGTAAATACTTTCGCCGGAGGGCCCGTCGCCGTACATTCCTTTTATAGCTGAAACAGATTCACCCTCCAGGCAGATATAAGTAGTAAGTTTTTTATTTTTAAGTGTGGTATAACCAACTACCAAACCTTTAATGATGAGATATAAGTATTCGCTCGTTTCGCCCTGCTTAAGCAGGTATTCATTTTTTTTAGCCCGTACATCAAACAAACATGCTTTAATTTCGTTTTCGAGTGCTTTGGGAAGTGGGTGATAGGAAGAAAGATGATTGATGACCAGATCCATTAACTCTGGATCTGGCTTTACAAATGGTTGATGCCTTAACGCTGAGGCATTTGGCATTAGGAGGCCATTGTTTTTGTAGTTCTGCTTACGGCAATCTTTTTTACGGTATTAATAATTGCTGCTGTGTCATAACCACATAAAGCCCATAATTCGGCCTGCTCACCATGTTCAATAAAGTCATCAGGAATACCTAAACGGATTACCTGAGCATTGTAGGCATTGTCGGCCATGAATTCAAGTATTGCACTCCCCACGCCACCTTGCACACACCCATCTTCAATTGTTATGATGTGTTTGTATCTTTTAAATACATCATGAAGCATGGCCTGGTCTAAAGGTTTGGCAAAGCGAAGGTCGTAATGTGCAGGATGTATACCTTCACTATTCAATTCTTTGCATGCATCTACCGCAAAGTTACCCACGTGACCAATGGTAAGTATGGCGACATCTTCGCCGTCACAGATTTTTCTGCCTTTTCCTACTTCTAATGCTTTTAGCGGACGTTTCCAGTCGACAATAACGCCGTTTCCTCTGGGATAACGTATGGAAAAAGGCCCCATATTGTCTTGCTGTGCGGTATACATTAAATTACGTAGTTCTTCCTCGTTCATTGGGGCAGCAACCGTCATGTGAGGAATAGAACGCATATAGGCCAGATCATAAGCACCATGGTGTGTGGCACCATCGGCACCTGCCAAACCTGCGCGATCCAGACAAAAAATAACATTTAAGTTTTGTATTGCAACATCATGAATGACTTGATCATAAGCTCTTTGCATAAAGCTTGAGTAGATGTTACAAAATGGAATAAGCCCCTGAGTGGCCAATCCTGCGGAAAAAGTAACGGCATGCTGTTCTGCAATACCCACATCAAACGCACGGGCAGGCATTGCCTTCATCATGATGTTCATTGAAGATCCGGATGGCATAGCGGGAGTTACACCTACAATTTTTTTATTGGCTTCAGCCAGCTCAACCAAAGTATGGCCAAAAACATCCTGATATTTTGGAGGTTGTGGTTTATCAGGAACAGATTTTTTTATCTCTCCGGTAATTTTATCGAAAAGGCCAGGTGCATGCCACTTTGTTTGATCTTTCTCTGCCAGGGCAAAGCCTTTTCCTTTTACGGTTACACAATGTAAAAGCTTAGGGCCGGGGATCTCTTTTAAATCTTTAATGACCTGGGTTAGGCGGACCACATCGTGACCATCAACCGGGCCGAAATATCTGAAGTTCAGCGCTTCGAACAAATTACTTTGTTTAAGCAGCGTACCTTTTATACTTTTCTCAATTTTCTTGACAAACTTATGCGCATTAGGTCCAAGCTCAGAAAGCTTAATAAGCACATTAGAAATGTCATCGCGGAAGCGGTTGTAAGATTTTGAGGTAGTAATGTTTGTTAAATATTCTTTTAGTGCACCAACGTTAGGATCGATAGACATGCAGTTGTCGTTCAGTATCACTAACAGGTTTGAATTTTCAATACCGGCATGATTTAATCCTTCGAATGCCAATCCGGCGGTCATGGCACCATCTCCAATCACTGCAACGTGCTGACGATCGGTTTCTCCTTTATAGTGCGAAGCTACGGCCATGCCCAAAGCTGCTGAGATGGATGTAGAAGAGTGGCCTACACCAAAAGTATCATATTCGCTTTCACTGATTTTTGGGAAGCCACTAATGCCGTTTAATATCCGGTTGGTATGAAAAACTGACCTGCGTCCGGTAAGAATTTTGTGTCCGTAAGCCTGATGTCCAACGTCCCAGACTAATTTATCGTATGGGGTGTTTAATGCGTAATGTAAGGCTACTGTAAGCTCAACAACGCCAAGACTGGCACCAAAATGTCCACCATTTACACTAACCACATCTATAATATATTGACGAAGTTCCTTGCAAATTTGTTCAAGGTCTTGTTCCTTATACTGCTTTAAATCAGTAGGATAGTTTATGTTGGGTAGTAATGGACCGTTAATATCTTCCATGCAGGGGTTTTATCAATAGAAATACAAAGTAAGGTATTTTGTTATCAAAGTAAGAAGGAAAATTGCTAATTTTACAAAAATATACTTCGATAAATGACTAGAGATACTTTAATTTTTGATTTGATTGACAGGGAATTGGACCGTCAGGAAAATGGACTTGAACTGATAGCTTCAGAAAATTTTGTAAGCAAACAGGTAATGGAAGCCGCTGGTTCTTGTTTAACAAATAAATATGCTGAAGGCCTTCCGGGCAAAAGATATTATGGTGGATGCCAGGTAGTAGATGAGGTGGAAACCATTGCTATTGAACGCGCAAAGAAACTTTTTGGTGCGGAATGGGTGAATGTACAACCACATTCTGGTGCACAGGCAAACGCTGCTGTAATGCTTGCGGTAATTCAACCCGGAGATAAGATTTTAGGATTTGATCTTTCTCATGGTGGTCACTTAACTCATGGTTCTCCGGTTAACTTTTCAGGAAAATTGTATCATCCGTTATTTTACGGAGTTAAAAAAGAAGATGGTTTAATTGATTATGCTAAACTTGAAGAATTAGCTTTAGCTGAACGTCCAAAATTAATCATTGTTGGTGCTTCTGCTTATTCAAGAGAGTGGGATTATGCTTTTGTACGCAGTGTAGCTGATAAAATTGGCGCATTGGTAATGGCAGATATTTCTCATCCGGCAGGTCTTATTGCCCGCGGATTATTAACCAACCCGCTTCCTCATTGCCATATCGTTACCACAACTACACATAAAACATTACGTGGCCCACGTGGCGGTATGATTATGATGGGTAAGGATTTTGAAAACCCGTTTGGTTTAAAAACACCTAAAGGCGAAATCAGAATGATGTCGTCAGTATTGGATATGGCTGTTTTCCCGGGTACACAAGGTGGTCCTTTAGAGCACATTATCGCTGCAAAAGCAATTGCTTTTGGTGAAGCTTTGAGTGACGATTATTTAGCCTACGTTAAACAAGTACAGGCAAATGCACAGGCAATGGCAAAAGCATTTGTATCAAGAGGTTACGGAATTATTTCTGGTGGAACTGATAACCACCTGATGCTGATTGATTTAAGAAATAAAAATATCACAGGGAAGCTTGCTGAAAATGCACTTGAAAAAGCCGACATTACAGTAAATAAAAATATGGTTCCTTTTGATGATAAATCTCCATTTGTTACTTCGGGTATACGCGTAGGAACTGCTGCTATAACTACAAGAGGATTTAAAGAAAAAGAAATGGAACTTATTGTTGATCTGATTGACCAGGTAATTACCAACGCTGAGGACGAAAATAACCTTAAGCAGGTAAAACAAAAGGTAATTGAATTGGTAAGCAAGTTCCCCCTATATAAATAGAAAGGGAGTTATAAATTAAATGTTATCGAAGAGCCGGGATTCGTCTGCCAGTGAAAGCGAGCGTATTAAAGTATTGCATGAGTATAATATTTTGGACACCCCTTCAGAGGAGAAGTTCGACAATATTACCAAGCTTGCTACTTTAATATGTAATGCACCTATTGCGGTTATTGTTCTGGTTGATGAAAGCCGGCTCTTTTTGAAATCCTTTATCGGTATCGGCAATGGAGACGTTTCAAAGGAGGTGTCTTTTAGTGCAGAAACCATTAAAGGAAATGAGATACTTGAAATACAGGATACTTTAACCGATAAAAGATTTAAAGATCATCCTATGGTTACCGGTAAACCCGGTGTCCGTTTCTATGCAGGCGCACCCCTTCTGGATGAAAATGGTTTTAAAATAGGTGTTATTGCAGTGTTTGATGTAGTCTCACGATGCTTAACCAATGACCAGAAAGATGGTTTGGTAACACTTGCCAATGAAACCATTACCCATATTACTTTAAGAAAAAAAACAATAGAGCTGGAAGCCAAAACCAAGCGTTTTGAGGAACTGCTAAATCTTTCGACAGTTTCGCCAGAGATTCATTGTATTTTAGATTACTCAGGTAAAATCCTGTTTATAAATGATGCGGTAACCAGTATACTTGGTTATACGGTTCCCGAATCTATAGGACTAAGTATTTGGAAGTTTTGCAATAAAGAAGACATCAGCAGGTTGGTGGAAATTATTGAAGAAGGACTAAAGAAAAAGGTTAAAGAATTCAATGTAGAATTCAGGGTAAAGAGCAAGCATGGCCAGTTGCGTTGGCTGAGCTGGAATATGGTGGCCCGCCAGGGACGCTGGTATACCTATGGAAGAGACATCACCGAAAATAAACGGGTAGAGAGTGAGTTGGTAAGGCTGTCTTTTGTAGCCAGTAAGATCAATAATGCGGTGGTGATCAGCGATGCCAATAACCATGTAACCTGGGTGAACGATGCCTTTGAAAAGATCACGGGATTTACCATCAATGATTTGAAGGGGAAGCGCCTGGGTGATTTGATCATTGGCCCCAAAACGGATTTGGAGCTATTGAAAAAAGCAAGGCTCCTGATCAAACAAAACAGGTCTTTTACGGTAGACCTCCTTTCGTATAGAAAAGACGGACAACCCATTTGGTTGTCTATTTACAATACAGTGGTGCTGGATGATAAAGGAAAGGTTGATATGGAGGTGGAGATCATTATAGACATTACTGAAAAGAAAAAGGCAGAAGAAGAACTGCAGGTACTGTCTTTGGTAGCCAGTAAAACCAATACTGGAGTTAACATCTCAGATGCCGAAGGCAAAACGACCTGGATAAACCAATCCCTTAAAAAGTTAACCGGTTATTCTTTGGCCGAGCTGAAGGGCAAGGAACTGGGCGATGTGCTTTCTAAAGACGAAGCGCATAAAGAGCTGATCTTAAGCTCCCGGGCAAAGTCACTGAAAAATGAATCTTATGAGATAGAGGTACAAGCCAAAACCAAGGACAGCCAATCTATCTGGCTTTCGGTTTCCAATACCCCAATTATAAATGATAAGGGTTCGCTTGAACGTCAGATTGATCTGATCTCGGATATCACTCAGCGTAAGCAAATAGAGCATGAGTTGCTCGAGGCTAAAGAGCAGGCGTTGCAGCTGAGTGAGGCGAAGGAGATGTTCCTTTCTGTAATGAGCCACGAGATCAGGACCCCATTAAATGCAGTTATTGGGATGACCCATTTGCTGATAGATAATGATCCTAAGGCATCGCAGCTGGAAGATCTGAATGTGCTTAAATTTTCTGCGGAAAACCTTTTGCATATTATTAACGACATCCTGGATTTTACAAAAATAGAAACCGGTAATCTGGAACTGGAAGCTATACCATTAGACATTAAAAGCCTGGCCTGCGATATTGTGAACTCCTTACAAATTAATGCCGCGCAAAAAGGGGACAAGCTGACATTGGCATGTGATGATCAGATTCCGGTGAATATTCTTGGGGATAAGACCAGGTTGTATCAGATCCTGATGAACTTACTTGGAAACGCAATTAAGTTCACAGATTATGGGACGATAGAATTAAAGATTGAGCTTGTCAGCGAAAATGAAGAAGCTGTGGTGATGCGCTTTGTGGTAAAGGATAATGGTATTGGAATTCCTGAGGATAAGCAATCATACATTTTTGAAACATTTACTCAGGCTAAAACAGATATATCACGGAAGTATGGAGGCACAGGTCTTGGTTTGGCAATTACCAAAAAGCTGCTAAAGTTATATAAGTCGGACATTAAAGTAAAAAGCAAGGAAGGAAAAGGGACCGAATTCTCTTTCGATATTCAATTTAGCAAAGCGACACAAAAGACCGGACTTGTTAAATCAGTAGAACCGCCGGCCTCATTTATTGGAAAAAGGATATTGGTTGTTGATGATAATGAAATTAATATTCTGATTGCAAACCGCATACTTAGTAAATGGGGATTTGACCTTGAATTTGCCAGAAATGGTAGGGAAGCCATTGAGAAGGTAATGACAAAAACCTTTGACCTTATTTTTATGGATATTCAAATGCCAGGTATTGATGGGTTTGAGACCACAAGTATTATAAGGGAGCTGGATGATGAGTATTTTAAAACCATTCCTATAATTGCGCTTACTGCATCTACACTTCAGGATGAAAATAGCAAGTTCAAAGCTTGCGGGATGAATGGGCATATATTGAAGCCATTTAAGCCGGAAGAAATAAAGAATATTATCGCTATAAACTTCTCTAAGTAGTAAAATTGAATTGGATTTGCTGTAAAAGATAAAGGGCCGATAGTCCATTTGCATGGAATTATCGACCCTTAAATTAACGCTCTCGTAACAAAGGAACGAATTATTTCTTAATTGCCAAAAAATAAAAGACTTATTTGACAATAAAAAGTGAAAAAAGTAAAGGGCCGGTATTTCTATTAAGAATACCGACCCTTACCATCTAAATTAACGCTCTCATTAACATAAACGACCTTATCTTGAAATTGTTATAATTGATGTTTTTTTTTTAATTATGCTGGTAGCACCTCGAGTTCTGAAGGGAATGTTCTGGGCCGGTTATTAAGGTCTTTGTTTAAGAAAAGATTAAAAGCAGGGTCGGCACTTAAATCGCGGCCTTTATTTAATACAGCGCTATTGTTCTGAAGCAGAAAATTGTATTTGATGGGATCTATAAAACCGGGATCAATATTTAACAGATTAAAACTGCCCTCATAGGTTTTTAGCATCGTTTTAATCGCGTTGTTGCTCAGTTCCGTTTCGATAGCTGCAGTGCTTTTTTTATCAACAAGAAACTCTTCAGTTAAGCTTCCCCAAATGATATTATTGACCAGCAGGATTTTTAAATTTTTTGAGGGATAGCCGCTCCCTGCATCAGAGAAATACAGACATGGTGTTCTGCGCGATAACTTTGTATTGTAGCCGGCAAATGTATTTTGTTTGAGGTTATATCTTCCTCCGGAAACACCATACAAAAGATATTGACCGGCATTGTAAAACAGATTGTTAAATGCATCCAATTCAGCATTGTAGCCTGCAAGACCGGCAATGGTCATGTTCTTTATGATGCTATTGGTAAGCACTAGTTTGGGTATGTTATTTGTGGAAAGAGAATCGACAGTGACGCCTATTACTGCATTTTTGATCTGGGTGTAATGGAGTTTTGAATTGGAACTGCTGCTATAAAAATGGATACCATTCCATTGTCCGGGTTCCTCGGCATACATGCCTTCCATTCGGTCTCCCGAAAATAAAACGGGATTGGTGGCTGTGCCGGTCGCTAACAGTTTTCCTTTAATATTCATTCCTGAATTTTCATGAAAAAGCACTTTGGTGCCGGGGAGGATTGTTAGTGTAGTTTGTGGGGCAACCGTTACAGATTTGTAGATGATATAAGGCAGCGCACTATTCCAAGTGGTGTTTGACGTGATGGTTTGGTTGTTTAAAAAAACGGCATTTTGTCCGTAAGCTATAAGTGCAACAGATTGCCGGTTCCCATTTGTATTGAACACAATGGAATCCTGCGCAATAAATGGTTCTGTTTGGTTGTTTGCATCAATGGTAGCCTTTACGTAGATACTGATAGAATCTTTACCGTCAATTTGAAGGTTGGATTTCTGGTTAACAGATTGTCCGTTTATGATGAGGCTAAAATTAGAGCCGGCACCACCACCGAGTTTGATTTCACTGATGTTAACCGTTTTTACATTTGGGTTATAAACCCTAATCCGTTTATTGGTAGATCCTGCAGCGGTAAATACCGTATCGAAGAGGAGGGTGTCGGTAGAAAAAGAGAGCTTTGCTTTAGCATCCGTAGTTATTCCTTCGGATTTACGGCAGGCCGTAAATGCCAGGAAAAGGAACGCAAAAAACAGATGAGACAAACGCATTTAACAAACTTAGATAAATTTATTATGCAAAGACAGCGATGTTTAATTAAGTTCATTCGCTAGTTTTTCCCTTTTTAGGATTTAAGTGGCTGGACCTGATGATTAATTTTGCTGTTTTACGGCGAGCTGACCACAAGCCGCATCAATATCTTTACCGCGGCTGCGTCGGATATTTGTGGTGATGCCCTGGCTTTTCAGGTAATTAGAGAACGCATCGATTTTATCGCCTTCAGCATTCACAAAATCAGCAAACTGAATCGGATTATATTCAATCAGGTTAACCTTGCAGGGAACATGTTTGCAGAACTTTGCAAGTTCCATGGCATCTTCAATTTCATCATTGAAGTGATTAAACACAATGTATTCGTAGGTTACTGCGTTTTTGGTTTTGGAATAATAGTATTTTAATGCTTCTTCAAGCGCTTTTAGGGTATTGTGCTCATTGATAGGCATAATCTCATTGCGCTTTTTATCATTGGCAGCATGTAATGACAGGGCAAGATTGAATTTAACGCCATCATCACCCAATTTTTTTATCATTTTAGAGATGCCTGCTGTAGACACGGTGATTCGCTTGTACGACATATTTAAGCCATCGGGAGCGGTGATCCGCTCTATCGACTTTAATACATTGGCATAATTAAGCAGGGGCTCACCCATACCCATGTAAACGATATTTGTCAATGGGGCATTGTAATTTTGCTTAGCCTGCTGGTCAATTAATACTACCTGGTCATAAATCTCATCAGCATTGAGGTTACGTTTACGATCCATATAGCCTGTTGCACAGAATTTACAGGTTAAGCTGCAGCCAACCTGAGAGCTTACACAAGCGGTCATGCGGTCGTCCATTGGAATTAAAACACCTTCTACAATGTTGCCGTCATATAGCCTGAATGTATTTTTGATGGTATGGTCATTACTGAATTGAGAGTTGTTAACCTCCACTACGTTGATGGCATAATTTTCATCAAGCTTAATTCTAAGCTCTTTGGAAAGATTACTCATCTCTGCAAATGTGCGTGCTGATTTTTCCCAAAGCCATTGGTAAACCTGTTTGGCCCTGTAAGAAGGTTCTTTCATGGCGGTAAAGTGCTGTTGCAGCTGCGCCAGGTCTAATGAACGTATATCAGTTTTCTTTGTAGTAAGCATTTGGTTGCAAAGCTACCTAAAAAATATTCTTTCCCCGTCATTGATAATTCATTTCAACGCGGAGGGTAGCTGAAGCCACCAACTATTAGCGTTTGGGACTTCTGGTTTTTGCAGCCGGGGCACCGGATCTGCCTTTTGTTGGTCTTACCGGTCTTTTGCTTGGTCCGTTGTTTTTGTTCCAGTCAGTACTTGAAGCAGCGGATTTGAAACCTCCGGCAGATTTTGGTGCTGATTTACCTTTGCCACCAGCGTGACGATCTGCTCTGCTTACCGTACCTGACGATGCCTTGCTATTAGGTTTTTTAGGGCCTCCAGGTTTGCCTGAAGATTTTCTTGGAGTTACATTTTCGGATAAATCTTCTTCTGCCCTGGCTTTAGGTTTTTTATTTACTCTTTTAGGAGCGGCACTTTCGGAACTTGATTTTGCAACCATGTTAAATATCTCAGTCTGCTCTGCTGGGGTGAGCTCGCGCCATTCGCCAACAGGAATGCCTTTTATACTGATGTTCATGATCCTAACACGTTCCAGCTTGGTTACTTCAAAACCAAAATGCTCGCACATCCGTCTGATTTGTCGGTTTAGCCCTTGAATCAGTATGATCTTAAATACAAAAGGACTTTCCTGAGTTACTTTACATTTTTTGGTCATTACGCCCAATACCGGTACACCTTTGGCCATGCCGGTTAAAAATGATTCAGTAATAGGTTTATTTACAGTAACTATGTATTCTTTTTCGTGATTGTTACCTGCTCTGAGTATTTTGTTTACCAGGTCGCCGTTATTGGTAAGGAAGATTAAGCCCTGAGAGTCTTTATCCAGACGCCCGATCGGGAATACCCTTTCACTATGATTTACATGGTCAACAATATTGCTTTTCACACCAGCCTCAGTAGTACTGGTAATGCCAACAGGTTTGTTGTAAGCAATAAGAACAGAGTTCTCGACCTCTTTAGGTTCAATAGTCTGTCCGTTAACCGTAACAATGTCTCCAAAGATGACCTTGTCGCCAACCTTAGCCCGTTTGCTGTTGATAAATACATTGCCTTGCTCAATATATCTGTCGGCCGCTCTACGGGAGCATAAACCGCTTTCACTAATGTATTTATTTAATCGGATGCTAGAATCAGACATGGATATTGGAGTTATAAATTGATTTCTTTTTTACAAAGGAATCAATTTATAACCAAATATGCTATCAAAATATTTTTAAGCAACTTATTTTAGGAAGAAAAGCATGGTCATTCTGATAACAAAATGACCCCATTTTAAAATAAAGCAAATCATTTTAAAAATCCATTTCATCAGCACTGGGACCAAAACTTCCTGGAATTGGGATGTTAAGAAGCCTTAAAAACACCCCTAGTTGAGCCCTATGGTGGATAATTTGATTAATACTCATTCGGATTACATCTGCTTTAGGTTCAACACTATAAATCTGTTGTCCATTTCTTAAGGTCCAGTCCTTATCTAAAAGACTTTCGTTTTCTTCTTTAAGCTCAGATCTGCCATCGGCCAGTGAACTTTCAAAATAAGCCAGTAATTCTTCAGTAGTATTTACATCAGCAGGTTGATAAGGGTTATCGGCGAAGTCAAGCTCGTCGGTTTTGATGGCCATTGTAATCCAGGTTGGCAGTTCCGCAATGTGAGTGGCCAGTCGCTTAATGGTCATGCTTTTTTCATGTGGCTGCCATTCAAACTTATCAGTTGGCACTCTTTGCAACATTTTGCGCGTGGTTAAAGCCTCTTGTTCCAGTTCCTTTAAATACATTTTAATTCTGCTCATAACTTTGTTTTTTGTTTTGTAGAACAAAGTAAATGAGAGCAACTGACAACCCTATGGCAGTCTGTTTTGAGAAAGAAAATTTATTTTAATAATTGACTGGAAGGAGCTTCATATACTCACTTAATTGCATGTGCTCGGTTTTTCGGAATGGGATTTCTAAATTTTTTACGGACTCAATTCGGGATACCTTGAAATCACGGTATTCGCAGCGGAGGTGGCACCATGCGATTAAATGCCAGCTGAATGCATAAAATATGAGTCCAATTGGTTCCAGCTCCCTTTTAGTGGTTTGCACTTTGTTGTTTGTATATGCAATTTCTATGATGCACTGCGAGGAAATGGCGTTTTGTAAGGCCGAAAGGTATTCAAATTCATTTTTTATTGAATCGGGCAGTTGCAGTATCATGTTGTTGTTCAGCAGTTCCAGTTTCTCTTTCTGATTGCTGCGCAATACCGCTTTGACCTTATTTAAGGCAGTGGTATAATGTTTAAGAATAGATTGATCGGTGAAGCCGGAAACCAGACGTTCCATAATTAATAAAGCATTGGCTTCTTCAGAATTAAACGATACGGGTGGGAGAAAGTATCCCTGGACAATGAAGTAGCCTTTTGGCTGCTCGAAGCTAATTGGAATTCCCTGTTCAGTAAGTGCTTTAATGTCGCGATAAACGGTACGGATGCTGATCTCAAATTGATCCGAAATTTTGTCGGCTGTAACATATTTTTTTGTCTGAAGTAGGACAAGTATTCCAAAAAGTCTGTCTATCCGATTCATTTATAGGCTTGTTGATGTTTTGCAAATTGATATAAAATAGCTTTAGCGGGTACTAATTTATAGATTTCTGCGCTTATTATCCGTTCTTTGTAGTTATGATTTCTTATATATCTGCGTCTTACGTATTTCCTGTGGTTAGCCCCCCAATAAAAAATGGGGTGATAGGAGTTGAAATTGATGGTACAATAACCAGTGTTTTAACGCCTGAGGAAGCCGGAAAAGAGAAAATAAAGGACATAACCCATTATGAGGGCTTATTGGTGCCGGGATTTGTGAATACACATTGCCATTTGGAATTGTCGCATCTAAAAGGCCAGATAGAAACACGTACCGGGTTATTGGGTTTTGTCCAAGCCATAATGAAATTGAGGACATCTGATGAAGATGCGCTGGATCTGGCCATGCTGAGAGCGGACAGGGAAATGTTTGAGAATGGAATAGTTGCTGTTGGTGATATTTCGAATCAGATCATTTCAAGGGGAACCAAGCTTGGAAGCCCTATTTATTACCATACTTTCCTGGAAGTTATGGGTTTTAATCCCTTAACGGCAAAAGAATCTATAAATCGTGCGCTTGAATTTAAGGAGAAGTTTGATCCCCTTAAGGTCTCAATTGTTCCGCATGCCCCATATTCAGTTTCGGCTGAGTTATTTAAAGAGCTGCGTAGTAATGGTGAAACCAGTAGTGAGCTGCTCAGTATTCATAATCAGGAAACGGAAGATGAAAACCTATTTTTTGAGCGCAAAGAAGGGGGATTTTTGGAATTGTATAAAGTTTTGGGTCTGGATATTGACTTTTATGAAGCCTCTGGTAAAACATCTTTACAAACATTTTTACCACTGTTATCTGGTAAACAGAAAACACTGTTGGTACATAATACTTTTACCTCAAAAGCAGATGTTGAATTTGCAGAAGCATATCATCCTAATTTATATTGGTGCCTTTGCCCGAATGCGAATTTATATATAGAAAACAGACTCCCGGATGTAGATATCCTGAGGACTGCCGGGGTTAAAATTACGCTGGGCACAGATAGTTTAGCCAGTAACAACAGGCTGAGCATATTTGCAGAGATGCAGACCCTGCAAATCAATTTTGGAATTGACTTTGATGATCTTTTAAAATGGGGCACCATTAACGGGGCTGAGTTTTTAGGGGTTGAACAGCGTTACGGTAGTCTGGAGCCGGGAAAAAGGCCGGGCATAAACCTTGTTGATTTTGAAGAGATAAGCGGGATAATAATGCTGGGATCAAGAGTAGAAAGATTGTTTTAAGTTTTATTTAGATAAATGTCTTTTCTTTGCATTTGATGAAGAATAGAATTGCATCTCTTTTTGGTATTCAATATCCAATTATCCAGGCCGGCATGGTTTGGTGTAGTGGATGGAGGTTGGCTTCTGCAGTGTCTAATGCAGGCGGGTTGGGCATTATTGGCGCCGGGTCTATGTATCCTGAGGTGTTGCTGGAGCATATCCAAAAGTGTAAAAAGGCGACGTCAAAGCCATTTGCGGTAAACGTTCCGTTACTTTACCCTAATGTGCAGGAGGTAATGGATATTATCGTTGCTGAACAGGTAAAAGTGGTATTTACATCGGCAGGAAATCCTGCCAGCTGGACGGGGTTTTTAAAAGAAAAGGGAATTACGGTGGCGCATGTTATTGCCAATACAAAATTTGCATTAAAAGCAGAGGCTTGCGGAGTAGATGCCATTGTGGCCGAAGGGTTTGAAGCAGGTGGGCATAATGGAAGAGAAGAAACGACGACAATGTGTTTAGTACCCATGGTTAAAGCTGTGGTTAAAGTTCCGGTGATTGCTGCCGGGGGGATTGGAAGTGGCAGTGCAATGCTTGCGGCTTTTGCATTGGGTGCCGAAGGGGTGCAAATAGGATCGGCATTTGCTGTTGCCGAGGAGTCTTCAGCTCATCCCAGTTTTAAACATAGGATAGTAGAGGCAATGGAGGGAGATACTAAGCTGACGCTGAAAAAACTGGTCCCTGTACGGTTATTGAAAAATGAATTTGCAGACGCAGTAGCCAAAGCAGAGTCGGAAGGTGCAAGTGTTGAGGCATTGAAGCATCTTCTGGGAAAGGCACGCGCTAAACTGGGTATGTTTGAAGGAAATATGGATGAGGGCGAGTTGGAAATAGGCCAGGTATCGGCCATGCTACAAGATATTAAGCCGGCAGCAGTTATACTACACAGTATTTGGTCAGAATTTTTAGAAGAAAAAAATAGGTTAAGCGCATTAGAATTTAGCGATTACCGTTAAAGGTTTAAAGTTTACATGGAAACGAAACATATAGATATTAAAATAACAGGAAAGGTGCAAGGGGTATCTTTCAGAGCTACCACTAAGGCTGTTGCTGATCAGATGGGCATTAGGGGTATGGTAAGGAATGAAAAAGATGGTTCATTATATCTGGAAGCAGAGGGTGATGATACTTTACTTGAAGTTTTTGTAGAATGGTGCAATGAGGGGCCAGACCGAGCCAAAATTGAAAATGTAGCGGTTACACCCGGTGAGGTGAAAAACTATCAGAATTTTGAAATCATTAAGAAGTAGATGTCGGTATTAAAGAAGTTTGCTGGTGATACGGCTATTTATGGCCTCAGTACAATCCTTTCCAGGATGATTGCCTTTGCATTAACGCCCATTTACGCGAGAGCATTGCCGGTTGGTGGCAATGGCATTTTTACGGCCATGTATGGATATGCTGCTATTATTAATCCAATACTGGCTTTTGGGATGGAGACTACCTTTTTCAGGTATCTGCAGAAAAAGAATGATAACAGGCAATTGGTTTATAACAATGCTTTTGGGGCAGTGATCGCCATCTCTATTGTATTTTTGTTGTTCTCCTTACTTTTTTTAAACAGCATTATCGATTTTATGCAGACTGGAGATGTTAAAGATCATGCAGATTATGCTTTCTATGTAAAGTGTTTCCTGACGATCCTGATAACGGATGCCTTTTGTGTAATTCCTTTTGCGAAGATTCGTGCCGAAGGTAGGCCGATAAGGTTTGGAACAATAAAGTGTTTGAATATTTTTATCGTTGTGTTCTTTAATGTGTTCTTCCTATTTCTCATTCCGATGATCATTAGCCACAAGCTGCCTGGGGGGGAATGGATGGCAAGTTGGTACAGACCCAAATGGGTAGGTTATGTATTTTTATCGAACGTGATTGCGAGCGTGTGTACCATATTTTTACTATTACCAGAGATTTTGCAGCTCAAGCTGAAGTTTGACCTGGGCATGTTTAGAGAAATGTTTGTATACAGCTGGCCAGTACTGATCGCCAACATTTCCTTTATCATTAACGAAGCACTAGATAAGGCCATGCTTAAGCATATGCTGCCTGCCAGCATCAGTGATCAGGAAGTGGGCATCTACGGTTTATGTGCAAAAATTGCATTATTCCTGAGCATATTTGTACAGGCCTTTAGGTTGGGAGCAGAGCCCTTCTTTTTCAATCATTCAAAAAATAAAAATGCTAAAGAGACCTACGCGCGGATTATGAATTATTTTGTAATTACGGTGGTGATTATAGCAGTGGCACTGGTGGCCAACGTAAATATTCTGGCTACGATAATTGTAGGGCCGGAAACTCGCGTAGTTAACAATCATGTGGTTCAAAACATCTATTGGTCTGGACTGGGAGTAGTCCCCCCATTGGTATTTGGTTACCTTAGTTTGGGTATTTATATGAACTTGTCGGTTTGGTACAAATTGTCTGACCAGACCAAATATGGTTTGTACATATCAGGTATCGGTGCGGTGCTGACTATCGTATTGAACTGGATCTTTATTCCAAAATATAGCTATATGGCATCAGCCTGGATTTCATTTGTCGCTTATGCAGGTATGATGGTAATGTCCTATCTATGGGGACAGCGTAATTATCCCATTCCTTATCAAATAAAAAAGAATTTAGCTTATATTGTTGCCGCCATAGTAATCGTTTTTATCTCATTTAGTGTGTTTAACAGGAACATGTTTATCGGTAATGGGTTGCTGATATTGTTTGCTTTGGCTGCATTTTATGCGGAGAAAAAAGAACTGATGGCGCTATTAAAAAAGAACTAAAAATGAACATAAACATTATAAACAATTCCGGACATCCATTGCCTCAATATGAAACTGAACATGCTGCAGGTATGGATATTCGCGCTTTTATAGAAACTGATATTACGATTAAACCTTTACAACGTATTTTGATTCCAACAGGTTTACATATTGAACTTCCTGTAGGTTATGAAGCGCAGATACGCCCACGTAGTGGCCTCGCTTATAAACATGGAATCAGTATTGTGAATTCGCCGGGTACTATTGACGCAGATTATCGCGGTGAACTGAAAGTGTTGTTGGTTAATCTGTCTGATACAGATTTTGTGGTGAATGATGGTGATAGAATAGCCCAAATGGTTATTGCAAAACATGAAAAGGTAAGCTGGAAATCGGTAGGCGAGTTGAGCGATACAACGCGTGGAGCTGGTGGTTACGGGCATACAGGCAAATAATTTGTTATGAGAAGAGGTAAGTGGTTTTTAATGATATTGCTTACTGGCAGCACATCGGTGTTTGCCCAGGAACCTGTGGTTTCTGCAACGGACAGCATGGCTATAAAAACACTCTTCTTTGCAGGTTTAAAGGAAAAGCTAAATGAAAATTATCCGAAGGCAGCTGAGAACTTTGATAAGTTGTTGAAGATCGATCCTGACAATTCTGCTGCTTATTTTGAGATTGCTACGTTGAATTTCAGACAAAATAAACTGATGGAATCAGAAATGGCCATTAAAAAGGCTACTGCGCTGAGTCCTAATAACATTTGGTTCTGGAAATTATTGGCAGAGCTTTATAAGCGAAAAGGAGATATGGATAATCTGGTTGGCGTTTTTGATAAGTTAATTGCGCTTTCTCCTGATGAAGACTCTTATTACTTTGATAAATCCAATGCTTTGCTTCTAGCGGGTAAAGAAGACGCCGCTTTGAAAGGGTATGATGTACTGGAAAAGAAGTTCGGACCTTCAGATGCTTTAACCGAAGCCAGGCAGCGCGCGAGTATGGGGAAAGATGACGGGCTTGATAAGAAAGAAGTTGAGAAGATCCTAGCTGAAAATGTAAAGGATGTTAAGGGCTTGCTATATACAAGTGGGGTATTGATACAAAAAAACCAGAACGCTGAAGCTTTGGCAGTACTTAAGAAAGCAAAAGAACTGGAACCGGATAATTTTGAGGTGGATCTGGCGATGGCTGATGTTTATAGTGCCTTAAAGAATAATACAGAAGCACAGATATCTCTAAAAAAGGCTTTTGGAAACACTATGATGCCTGTTGACCAAAAAGTTAAAATTGTAGTGATGCTTTTGGGTGGCAAGAAGGATCAGTTAAGGGTGGATGCTGCTGCTGAACTGGCAATGATTGCAACGAAGGTTCATACGGATGATCCTAAAGTTTTTGCTTTATACGGTGATGTACTTTATCAGCAAGGAGATCTGCAGGGCGCATTGACACAGTTCCAATCTGTATTAAAGATGACCGATCAGCTCTATGCAGTATGGGAACAGATGTTGAATATACAGACTTCGCTTGGTTTATATAAGGATGCAATCAAAACTGCTGATGATGCTTTGTCGGTTTATCCGAATCAAGCTATTTTATATTATTACATGGCATTGGCCCTTCAAAATGACAACCAAAATGCATTGGCGTTAACAAATATCAAAACAGCATTGCAACTGGATGCAGAAAATCCGTTATATATAGAGTACTATGGTGATGTTTTATTTCTGAAGGGTGATAAAGATTTGGGATTGGCACAGTGGAAGAAGGCCAAAAGCGCCGGAAGTAATTCAGAGAAGTTAAATAAGAAGATTAATGAGAAGAAATATATTCAATAGCTTGCTGTTTGTTGCTCTTGTTTCGGTGGGAATGGCTTGTAAAACCAAGAAAGCCATTGTTAAGCCGCCAAAGGTAGTGGAAACTCCGGCTGACAACAAGAGATCAGAAACGATAACGGTGCTAAAAGCGAAGGATATTTCTTTTAGTACGCTTTCGCTTAAAGCAAAGGCTAGTCTTGATATCAATGGGAACACAAATAATGTGAACATGAACATCAGGATAGAGAAAAATAAAAAAATCTGGGTAAGTATTACCGCTTTAGGTATCGAAGTGGCAAGGGCATTAATTACTCCGGATAGTATTAAGGTCAGAAATAATTTACAGGGGGTTTATTTAAAGAAGCCTTTTAATTACGTACATACTTATACCAATAAACAGGTTAATTTTGAGCTGTTACAAGCTATTTTCTCTGGAAATACGGTTAAAGATTTCTTTAGAGATGAGACACTGGTAGCACAGGAAAACGGCGTTTGGACCCTTAGTGGCGTAAATGAAGGCCTGGCTTACAGAGTGATTTTTAATACCTTGTTAAAGGTTAATGAAAACAATTTAAATGATATTGCTTCCGGAAGATCTTTGCGGGTTGTTTACGGGGAATATCAGAATATTAATGGCGCTCTTTTTCCCACTAATCTGAAAATTAACTCTATGGCCGGGGATAAAAGAATTAATATCAATTTGGACTTTTCGAAAATTGAAAGCAATCTTGCTCTTGAATTTCCGTTTAATGTTCCAAATAAGTATGAGGTAATAAACTGATTTTTTATACTTTTGATGCAATGAAGCTAAACAAATTACTTTTACTCCTCTTATTTTTACTATCTGCCTCTGTTGTTTTCGGACAAAGTAGTGCAGAGTTGAAAAGAAAAAAAGAAGCCATACAGCGCGAAATTGATTTGTTGCAGAAAAATGCAAATAAAGCAGCAAAGAACAAAAAGCTTACTTTAAGCCAGATCAATGCACTAAATGCCAAAATTGGCTTAATGCAAAGCAAAATCTCTGTGATCAATTCGGAGATGAAAAATCTTGACAATCAGATTCATGAAAACACGAACGTTGTTCATAATTTAAAAGGACAGCTCGGGCAGCTTAAAAAAGAATATGCAAGTATGATCAGGTTTGCGCAAAGGAACAGGAACTCTTATGATAAGATGATGTTCATTTTTGCGGCAAGTGACTTTAATCAGGCATATAAGCGGATTAAGTATTTACAGCAGTTTGGCCAGTACCGTAAAAAACAGGCCGACTATATACAGGGTAAGCAGAAGGATCTTAATTATAAGATCGTGATTTTAGATAGAAACCTTAAGGAGAAGAGCAATCTTTTGCATGAACAGGAGCAGGAGAAAAATAAGCTTGGCAAGAATAAAAGTGAACAATCTCAGGTACTGAATAAGTTTAGCAGGGAAGAGAAGCAGTATAGACAAGACATCGCAACCCGGAAAAAAATATCTGCCCAGCTGGATAGAAATATCCGCGCAGCAATTGCAAGGGAGATAGAGAAAGCAAGAAGAGAGGCAGAAGAGGCGCGTTTGGCCGCTGAAAGAGCTGCCGCCGCCAAGGCAAAAGCAGAAAATAAACCTGCTCCAACTGCCGCTGCGCCAAAAGCAAAAACAAACAGCGGATATCTGACGGCAACACCGGAAGCTGCAAGGCTATCATCACAATTTGAAAGTAACCGTGGCTCACTGCCATGGCCTGTTGCTACCGGTTCAATTACGGAACGTTTTGGAAGACATATGGAAGGGCAGGCATCTTATACCAACGATGGTGTAAATATTGAAACTGCTGAAGGAGCTGCTGTACGTGCGGTATTTAATGGTAAGGTTACTACGGTTATGGAGCAATATGGTAGGTATTTTGTGCTGATTAAACATGGTGAATATTTCACGGTTTACCAGAACCTGAAGTCGGTAAGTGTATCTAAAGACCAGGAAGTGACTACAAAACAGACAATAGGTACTGTGGGTACAACCGAAGGTACACCTCAGCTGCAATTCCAGATCAGAAGAGGGATGGCAGCGCAGAATCCTGAAGCATGGATAGCAAAATAGGATATTGTGGATTATAAATGTTTATATTTGTATTAATTAATTATAAATCAGTAAGAAAATGTATAGAGGGACGTTAATAGAATTCCTGAACATGGGTGGCGGCGAGATTATGCTCATCCTGGCGGTGGTACTTTTGTTATTTGGAGGTAAAAAATTACCGGAACTAGCAAGAGGTTTGGGGAAAGGAATCAGAGATTTTAAAGATGCCTCAGAAGGGGTTAAAAGAGAAATCCATCGTAACATAAATTCCGTAGGTATTGTTGATGATATCGAATCGGTTATTAATGACACCAATGCCAATCGTCATCATCCTTCTGAAACTACTCCGGAGCCACAAGCACAGGCTGTAGAGGAGAGCAGGGGTTCATCGGATTTTGAAAAGCAGGACCTTGTTGCTGCGAATAACGATACAGAGAACACAAAAATAGAAACAGATAAAACTAAACTTTAACTAAAATATCATGTTAAACACAACGATATCAGCCGCGTTAGGTGGCATGGAAATAGCCGTTATTCTTGTAATAGTACTTTTGCTTTTTGGAGGTAGAAAGATCCCGGAACTAATGAAAGGTCTGGGAAAAGGCATTAAAGAATTTAAAGATGGTAAAGACGGAGTTGATGATAATGAACCGGTTGAAAGAAACCGCACCAACAAACCGTTATAGGTTTTAGAACCTAATTTTTAATCTTAATGTATTCTTGAATTTGAAGAAGTATAGCTCCTTAACAGAGATACAAACTCTTATTGGTCAAAAAAAGCTCAGCTTACCTGAGTTGTTAGATTATTATTTTAAGCAAATAGAAGCTCATCAACACCTCAATGCATTCAATGAGGTGTTTTTTTATTCGGCTTCTGAGCAGGCGAAGCTTGTACAGAAAAAAATCGATAATGGAACTGCGGGTAAGCTTGCGGGGATGGTAATTGGTATAAAAGATAATATATCTTATAAAGACCATATGGTTACTGCTTCTTCCAGGATGCTTGAAGGTTTTGTATCTCCCTACTCTGCTACCGTTGTGGAAAGACTGATCAGTGAAGATGCTGTTATTATTGGCAGGTTAAATTGTGATGAATTTGCTATGGGCGGGTCTAATGAAACCTCTTATTATGGTCCGGTAAGTAATGCTGCAGATACTGAAAGGGTTTCGGGAGGATCATCAGGAGGATCGGCAGTTGCAGTTCAGGCAGATTTGTGCCTGTCGGCCTTAGGCACTGATACCGGAGGCTCTGTTAGACAGCCAGCTGCTTTTTGCGGATGTATTGGTTTTAAGCCAACTTACGGCCGTATATCGAGATATGGTGTAATTGCTTATGCTTCATCATTTGATCAGGTAGGTACCATTACATCTTCAGTTAGTGATGCGGCAGTATTGTTAGAGGTTTTGGCCGGAGCTGACGATTATGATAGCACCGTTTCTAAAAAAGAAGTACCTGCTTATGCTGCAGCCCTGGGCAATGGGACCAAAAAGAAAATTGCAGTGATCAGGGAAACCCTGGAAAGCGAAGCACTGGATCCTGCAATTAAGGATTCGATATTGAAAGCCATTGAGCGATTTAAAGCTCAGGGGCATACGGTAGATTATGTGTCGTTCGATTTGCTGGACTATCTGGTGCCGGCCTATTATGTGCTTACTACGGCGGAGGCTTCATCTAATTTATCCCGGTATGATGGCGTGCATTATGGTCACCGTAACCTGGAAGCCGGGAGTTTAAATGAACTCTATAAAAAATCAAGAGCAGAGGGTTTTGGGGAAGAGGTGAAAAGAAGGATATTGTTGGGAACCTTTGTTTTAAGTGCCGGATATTATGATGCATATTATCAAAAAGCACAGCAGGTAAGAAGGTTGATCAGGGAGAAAATGGAAGAGATGCTTAAGGAGTTTGATGTGATTTTAACTCCTGTAACGCCAACACCAGCTTTTAAAATTGGTGATAATATAGATGACCCATTGGTGATGTACATGGCAGATATATTTACTGTATTGGCCTCTTTAACCGGGATTCCGGCGGTAGCAATACCTTTGGGCAATAATGATGATGGTTTGCCGTTAAGTATTCAATTGATGACCAAACATTTTAGGGAGGAAGAACTACTTTCCTTGTCCCAAACATTTTTAAATGATAGTTTAAACTAAGGAGGTTTTTTTAGAAAAGCCTTGGAAGCAGAATGAAATGCCTATGAAAATAAAAGTACACTTCGTATCCTATTGCATTTTAGCATTAATTAGCTTTTCAGCATCAGCCCAACAACATGGCTTAATTTTGAATGACACAGCTTCAGTACCTGAGGTTGATGAAACGCCCCTGTTTAATAACTATAATTACAACTACAAGAACAGATTAGATTCTATTGAGAAGACTGTTCCGCTTACTTACAATGAATACGTACAGAAGTACATAGACATCTATAGCGGAAGGAAGGAAATGATGGGCAGAATGCTGGGCATGTCTGACTACTATTTTCCGATTTTTGAAAGAGCACTTAAAAGCCTTAACATCCCGGAGGAGATCAAATACCTGCCGATCATAGAATCATCTATGAACCCACATGCAGTTTCACGAGTTGGTGCTACCGGATTATGGCAATTTATGTTTGGTACTGCCAGAGAGTATGGCTTAAATATGGATAATTTTGTTGACGACCGAAAGGATCCTATACAGGCAAGTTATGCTGCGGCAGCCTATTTCAGAGATGCCTATGAAGAGTTGGGGGACTGGCTTCTGGCAATTGCCGCTTATAATTGTGGAATGGGAAATGTGAAGCGGGCCATGCAGAAAGCCAACTCCACTGATTTCTGGGAGCTTAGAAGATTTTTGCCAACCGAAACAAGAAATTATGTGCCTGCGTTTATTGCTGCTGTGTATGTAATGAAGTGTTCAGATAAACACCATATTAGTTCACAGCGACCATCTTATATCAAGATTACAGATACTATTCAGGTTAATCGTTTTATTTCTATCCCTACTTTAGCTAGCGCTTTGAATATGGATGAAGAGGAGCTTTGCACGTTAAATCCTTCTTACAAGAAGAAGATCGTTAACGGAACAGAATCGATGCCGAAGCGTGTGATTGTTCCAAAAGTGAGCCTGGCTAACTTTGCCAGAATCTACGAGGTGCTGAACCCTGAGACAGAAACCAACATGAAAGTGGTACTGGCTTCAAATGAAGAGCGTCGACCGGTAAGGAATGCGAAATCAACACCGGTCTTTTTCTATCATAAAGTTAAACCCGGACAAAATTTGGGAGAGATTGCCAATAAATATCATGTTGAAGTTCAGGATCTTAAAGTCTGGAATAAATTAAGAAGTTTAACGATTGTTCCGGGACAGAAAATAAAAGTGTATAGTGCACATACCGATGATGACACCCCCCGTCGACTGAAAAGCTAGCGTTCAGTTTGTTTATTTTCCTGTTCATTTTGTTCATAATTGCATTTAAACACGCGAAATCCGTAATTTAATTGCCTTTTTTTTATTTTAAGCCCTAATAAAAGAATTGTAACTTTGACCCTTTACAATTGACAATTTTATGACTAAAATAAACAGGAAGCAGGATGCTTTAGATTACCATTCGCAGGGGCGCCCTGGGAAAATTCAGGTTATCCCAACAAAACCAACAAACTCTCAAAGAGACCTGGCGCTTGCCTATTCACCTGGGGTTGCAGAGCCATGTTTAAAGATTGCTGAAAATACTGAAGACGTTTATAAATATACAGCTAAGGGGAATTTAGTGGCTGTGATTAGTAATGGTACTGCTGTATTGGGCTTAGGTAATATTGGACCGGAAGCAGGAAAACCTGTAATGGAAGGAAAGGGTCTCCTTTTTAAAATATTTGCTGATATTGATGTTTTTGATCTAGAACTGGACACTACTAATGTGGATGATTTTGTTAAGATCGTAAAAGCCCTTGAGCCTACTTTTGGTGGCATAAATTTAGAAGATATTAAGGCACCTGAGTGCTTCGAAATAGAGCGTCGTTTAAAGGAAGAAATGAAGATTCCGGTTATGCACGATGATCAGCATGGAACTGCTATTATTTCGGCGGCGGCATTGCTAAATGCCTGCGAGCTGCAAAAAAAGAAAATGGATAAGGTTAAGATAGTAGTGAATGGGGCAGGTGCTGCTGCCATTTCCTGCTCACGCTTATATGTTTCTTTAGGTGCTAAAAAAGAGAATATTGTGATGTGTGACCGCTCTGGTGTGATCCGTGATACACGTGAGAACCTTGATGCAATCAAAGCTGAATTTGCAACTTCCAGAAATTTAGATACACTGGCGGAGGCAATGAAGGATAGTGATGTGTTCATTGGCTTATCATCTGCTAATTGTGTAACAGAAGATATGCTGAAATCAATGTCAAAAAATCCTATCGTGTTTGCTATGGCAAATCCAGACCCGGAAATTGCTTATGAGCTGGCACTCAATTCCCGTAAGGATATCATTATGGCTACCGGCCGTTCTGACTATCCTAACCAGGTGAACAATGTTTTGGGATTCCCATATATTTTTAGAGGCGCGCTTGACGTGAGGGCTACTGCTATTAACGAGCCCATGAAGATCGCTGCAGTAAAAGCAATTGCCGAGCTGGCTAAAAAACCAGTACCTGAGGCGGTTAATATGGCTTACAATGAAACCAACATTAAGTTCGGTAAAGATTATATTATTCCAAAACCAATGGATCTTCGTTTAATGACGAATGTATCTACTGCAGTTGCTAAAGCAGCAATTGACTCGGGTGTGGCGCGTAAGGTGATCACCGATTGGGAGGCTTATACTGAGGAATTGAAACATCGATTGGGTGGTGATGATGCAATTATGCGTGCAATTACAAATAAGGCTAAATCTGATCCTAAGCGCGTTGTATTTGCTGAAGCTGACAACTATAAAATATTAAAAGCTGCCCAAATTGTAAAAGATGAGAATATAGCTATTCCGATTCTGCTTGGAAACAAGGAAATCATTAAGAAAATAATTGAGGAAAATGCACTGGAATTAGAGGGCGTTACCATAATTGACCCTTTTGAAGAGCAGCAGCGCATGAGCAAGTATGCGAACTCATTATATGAGAAGAGACAAAGAAGAGGGGTGACTTTAATTGAGGCTACCAAATTTCTGCGTGACCGGAATTATTTTGGTGCTTCTATGGTTGAGTTTGGAGAAGCTGATGCAATGATTTCTGGTTTGACTAAGAATTATGTGTCGACAATTAAGCCAGCTTTGCAGGTTATTGGTACAGAAGAGGGTGTAAACCGTGTTGCAGGCATGTACATGATGATGACCAAAAAGGGACCTGTATTTTTCGGAGATACGACTGTTAATGTTGATCCTACTGCAGAAGAATTGGTAGATTTAACTTTGCTTTTAGAAAGATCTGTAAGTAAATTTAACATACAGCCAAGGGTGGCATTACTTTCATACTCTAACTTTGGCTCTAATGAAGGTATTGTACCGGAAAAGGTTAGGAAAGCTGTAAAGATACTACACGAGAAATATCCACATATTATGGTGGACGGTGAGATGCAGGGGAACTTTGCCATTAATAATGAGATGTTAAAAGACAATTTCCCTTTTAGCAGGTTAATAGGCGCTCCAGCCAATACACTGGTTTTTCCTAATCTGGAATCTGGTAATATTGCTTATAAGTTATTACAGGAACTTGGAGAAGCGGAAGCCGTTGGCCCGATCTTGCTGGGTCTGAAAAAACCGGTACATATTGTACAGCTTGGCAGTTCAGTGAGAGAAATTGTAAACATGGTAACCATTGCAGTTTTAGATGTACAGGCTAAAGAACAAGAAGCAAAACCGAAAAAAGGTCTATTAAAAAGAATTTCAAAAAGATAAAATATGTTTGCATATATTGATGGTAAGTTGACCTTTAAATGCCCCGCGTATATTGTAGTGGAAGCCGGTGGCGTAGGCTACCATATTAATATATCTCTAAACACATACAGCAGTCTTGCTGATGCGGAGCGATGTAAAATCTATACATGGCTTCATATTAAAGAAGATGCTCATACTTTGTATGGTTTTGCTGATGAAGGTGAAAGAAGGTTATTTCTGCACCTGATTTCGGTATCTGGTATAGGACCAAATACAGGAAGAATGATGCTTTCATCCATTACCCCTAATGAAATTCAGTCGGCTATTATCAGCGGCGACCTTCCGCTTATACAACGTATTAAGGGGATAGGTGTGAAATCTGCACAAAGGCTTGTGCTTGAGTTGCAGGATAAATTAAAGAAGGAAGGAACGGGGTCGTTAATTGCGGCCCCTTTAAACAATACTGTAAAGGAAGAAGCTTTATCGGCTTTAATGATGCTCGGGTTTGCTAAACCTGCATCTGAAAAGGCAATTGATAATGCAGTGAAGGTGGGTGGTCAGGATCTATCAGTAGAACAAATGATTAAGCTAGCCCTAAAAAATTTATAACTTTTTTTACTCTTGAAAAACAAATTAACGCTAATATTATCTCTCCTCTTGGTTATACTCTTTTGGGGAAAAAATGCTGTCTCTCAGGTAGTGGTTGGGCGGGCTGCCACTGATACGTCAAGAAATTTATTCGGGTTAAAAGAAAAGCAGCGGCTGGGAATAAGGCCACTGTCAAATTCCTTTAAGCCCTTACCGGAAAATGTGAAACGTGAGGTTGAGTATGATGCCATAAATAAAAGATACATTATTAGACAGCTGGTGGGCGATAAGTTAATAGCTGCCCCTCAATACCTAACCATCGCCGAATATCAGCGGTTGATAAGCAGTGAAATTAAGCGTGAAAACTGGAGGACACTTTCGAATGAGGAGATCAATGATGTAAGAAGAACCGGGATCATTCCTAGTTTGAGTATCAATAGTAAAGCCTTCGAGAAAATATTTGGCGGGAATACGATCAATATCCAACCGAGGGGGGAAGCGGAGCTTACCTTTTTGGGTAGAATAAACAGAAATGAAAACCCCCTGTTTAATGAACGCCAGAGGGTGCAGGGTAATTTTGACTTTAACCAGCGGATCCAGATGGATGTGATTGGTAATATCGGTACCAAGCTGAAAGTTAATATGAACTACAACACTGAAGCTCAATTCGATTTTGAGAACCAGATTAAGTTGGATTATACGGGTGGTGATGATGATATTATAAAGAAAATAGAGGCCGGGAATGTGAGCCTTCCTTTAAATACCACCTTAATTAGCGGAACACAAGCTCTATTTGGGATAAAAACACAATTGCAGTTTGGTAAACTGAACGTAAATACTGTTTTTACCCAGCAAAAATCGCAGTCGAGAGAAATACAGATTAATAATGGTGCACAGCAAAACGAATACAGGATCAGTGCAGATAATTACGAGGCAAACAAACACTATTTCCTTGCCCAGTATTTCAGGGACAATTACAATAAGGCCTTATCCAATCCGCCTACCATTACTTCGGGTGTTATCATTACAAAAATAGAAGTATGGGTTACCAATAAGGCCGGCAATACTCAGGATTCCAGAGATGTTCTTGCCTTTATGGATTTGGGAGAGAACAGGCCATATAATGCTACCCTGACCGGAGGAACCTCGGTACTTCCTTCGGCATTTAAGAATGCTCAGTTTCCAAGGCATTCAAATAATTTGTTGGATAGGTTGCCGGCAGATGCGAGACAAACCAACTCTAATGCAGTTATTTCTTTCTTTGAGCAAAGCAAGGGCACAGACAACTACGCGAAGCTCACTTATGCCAGAAAGCTAACCGAAAGAGAGTTTACTTTTCATCCTAAACTGGGCTATATCTCCTTAAATAATTCCCTGAATACAGACGAAGTGCTTGCCGTTGCGTACCGCTATACTTACAATGGGGTAGAATATCAGGTGGGTGAGTTCACTACCGATGTTCCATTTGACCAGGGGAGCCCTAAAGTTTTGTTCGCAAAGTTATTAAAGAATGAAACGACTAAAGTTAACCTGCCTACATGGGGACTGATGATGAAAAATATTTATTCTATAGGTGGATACCAAATCAGTCAACAAAACTTTAAGCTGGATATCTTTAGAATAGACGAGAAAACAGGTATTGAGAGACCAGTTATTACTGAGGGTGAGAAACTGGATGAATTTAAGCGGCCACTAAAAGATAAGTTATGGATACAGGTAGGGGGTTTGGATCGTTTAAATCAGCAGGATGAAGCAAAACCGGATGGGATTTTTGACTTCCAGGCAGAGAATAACCCTTTTAATTCAAATTCTAATCAGAACTCCTCAAACACATTTGGGAACAATAGTGCTTTTAACAATACCAATACAATTAATAATACCAATGGAAACACGGCCTACGTGCTTTCAAACACAAAAAATGGATACATTACTATAGATCCATTAAATGGGAGAATAATTTTTCCGCTTGTTGAGCCATTTGGAAGAGATCTGGCCAGTCAGTTTTTACCAACCGAACAAGCTTTTATTGATAAATACACTTACACTGCATTGTACGACTCGACCAAGGTTGTGGCGCAGCAATTGTTTACCAAACAGAACCGGTATATCATTAAAGGAAGTTACCAATCCGATATTGCCTCGGAGTTTAGCTTAAATGCCATCAATGTGCCGGAGGGATCGGTGAGGGTTTTTGCCGGAACAATTCCTTTACAGGAAGGAGTGGATTTTACAGTAGACTACCAGGGAGGAAGGGTGAAGATATTGAATACGGGAATTTTAATATCAGGCCAGCCGATACGAATATCAACAGAAAATAATGAACTTTTTGGGTTGCAGCAGCGGTCGTTATTTGGGGCAAGGCTGGACTATAAAGTAAATAATAAACTGAATTTGGGAGGTACAATCATGAACCTTTCTGAAAAACCGCTAACACCAAAAGTAAACATTGGAGAGGAACCGATTTCCAATACCATATGGGGGCTGGATATTAATTACAGTTCACCCTCAAGGTTTTTAACTAAGCTGGTTGATAAATTACCTTTCCTTTCTACCAAAGCCCCTTCGAGCATTACCTTTTCGGGAGAGTTTGCCCAATTGTTACCTGGCCACCCGAATGCGCTTAACTTTGGAGGTCAAAAAGGTGGCGTAAGTTACCTGGATGATTTTGAAGCCTCGAGATCAATAATAGATCTTAAAAGTGCTGTAGCATGGCAGTTATCGGGTACCCCTCAACTGTTCCCTGAATCAAATTTGACTAATGACCTTGCGTACGGCTACAATAGGGCGCGTATTGCATTTTATAATATTGACCCGACCTTTTACAATAGGAATGCGAGTAATTTACCTGCCAGCATAAGAAGCAACCGTACAGAATTGTCGAATCATTATGTGCGCGAAATTATAGAGCAGGAGGTTTTCCCTTTTAAAGAAACAAGTACCGGTCAATCTATCACCCTGCCAACTTTAGATGTTGCTTTTTATCCGACAGTGAGAGGACCTTATAATTATGCACCAACAGGATTTGGTTCTAATGGTCTGTTAAATAATCCTAAATCGAGATGGGGTGGTTTGTTCAGAAGAATTGAAACCAATGATTTTGAGGCTTTGAATATAGAGTTTATAGAATTATGGGTTATGGACCCAAATATTTATAAACCAAATTCTGCCGGAGGTGATTTGTATTTTAATGTTGGAAATATTTCAGAAGACATTCTGAAAGACGGACGTAAATCATTAGAAAATGGGTTGCCTGCAAATGGAGATCCAAGTAAATTTGATGAAACAAATTGGGGCAGGGTACCTAAGCTGCAACCGGTGGTTCAGGCATTTGACAATGATCCAGCTGCCAGAAGAACCCAGGATGTAGGGCTGGACGGGTTGTCGAATAATGATGAACGTGCCAAATTCGCCTCGCTTATTAATCAAATAAAGGGGCAGTTAAATCCAGATGCTGCTGCTGAATTAGAAAATGACCCATCATCAGATGACTATTCCTATTATCGGAGTAATGCACTCGATCAGGCTGGTGCCGGAATTTTAAAACGTTACCAGAGATATAATGGTACTGAAGGAAACTCTAAGACCCCTGAACAATCTCAGGAAGATTTTGGTGTAGAGAATTCAGCTTCTACTTCTTTACCGGATGGAGAGGACATCAACAGAGATAATAACATGACCCAGTCTGACGAGTATTTTCAATATAAGGTATCTATGCGTCCGGGAGATTTAATGGTTGGACAAAATTTTGTTACTGACAAGGTGACCTCGCAGGTTAAACTTGCTAATGGACAAACACAACCTGTTACCTGGTATCAGATCCGAATTCCATTGGCACAATACCAGCAAAAGGTTGGAAATATCCAGGATTTTAAGTCGATTCGTTTCATTAGAATGTTCCTGACCAATTATGCCGATACCACTGTGCTAAGGTTTGGAAAGATCCAATTGATAAGAGGTGAATGGCGCCAGTATAATGCAAATAACGATCCTGCACAGGTAATTGTTGATCCGGTGTTACAACCAATAGGAGCCGATAATTCGACAATAGAAGTAGCCACAGTGAACATTGAAGAAAATGGAAAACGTACCCCAATACCATATGTTGTTCCTCCGGGTATTGAAAGAGAACGCGATTTCAGCAATTATCGTGGTGATACCAGGCAGAATGAACAGTCGCTGGCGGTAACGATCAAAAATTTGAGGGATGGATACGGAAGAGCTACATTTAAAACCGCTATTAATGATTTCAGATCATACAAGCACTTGGAAATGTATATTCACCTTGAAGCCCTTGGGAGTAATGTGCTGAATAATAATGACCTGAGTGCCTTTTTAAGAATTGGGACTGATAATCAGGATAATTATTACGAGTACTCACAACCTTTAAGGGTTACCAATCCGGGAACAAGTGATCCTTATGCCATCTGGCCGGACCAGAATAAATTGGATATTGAACTTGAGATTTTTCAAAAAGCCAAGATAGCCAGAAATAAAGCTATGCTTAACGGGCAGCCATGGCCGGTAAATATCCCCTATGAATTTATCGAAAATGGGAAAACAATTACCATAAAGGGTCAGCCTGATATGAGTAAAGTCCGGGTTTATATGCTTGGTGTGAAAAATCCACTCAGGAATCCTGCAAACCCTGGTGAGGATGATGGGCTGGATAAAAATGCGGTGATATGGTTTAATGAATTAAGGTTGACGCAGTTTGACGAAAGAGGGGGGTGGGCTGCAACTGCAAGGATGAATGCACAACTGGCAGATTTTGCGGATGTAAACATTTCGGGAAGTAAATCTACGATTGGATTCGGCTCCCTGGAAAAACGAGTAAGCGAAAGAAACAGAGCTGATAATGTATTTTTTGATATCTCCTCGAGCATGGAACTTGGCAAGTTTTTACCTAACAAATCGGGGGTAAAGATTCCCATGTTTATTAGTTATTCAAGTCAGATAAGTACACCGCAGTATGATCCGAGAACGCCGGATATTGAATTGAAAACTGCGTTGGAAGGGGCCACTAAAGCAGAGAAAAAAGAGATCCTGAATTACGCACAAGATTATACTACACGTAATAGCATCAGTTTTACAAATGTAAGAAAGGAACGTACCGATCTTGATAAAAAACCTAAGCTATGGGATGTAGAAAATTTAAACGCAAGTTATGCCTATACTAAGTTTGCACATAGGGATTTTATTAATCAGAATAATATTCAGCAGACTTACAGGGCATCGTTGGCCTATAATTATGCCGGTCAGTCAAAAAGCTATGAACCGCTTGCCAAGATCATTAAATCAAATACGCTGGCATTATTAAAAGAGATCAACTTTAGCTTATTGCCTAATTCCATAAACTTTAGGATTGATCTGGACCGGTATTATTCAGAAAACAGCCTGCGCAACAATGACCCTAATAACGCCATTCCTATAAACACTACGTTTAATAAAAATTTCCTTGTTACCCGGGTATATGGTATTTCTTGGAACTTTACCCGTTCACTTACTTTAGATTTTGATGCCACCAATTACTCTATCATTGATGAGCCCGAGGGCAGAATTGACGGATTGAAAAGAGACACACTTTGGCAGAATTTAAAGCGACTGGGTAGAACTACAGACTATTCCCACAACTTAAATGTTACTTATAATTTACCGTTAAATAAGATTCCGGGAATGGACTGGTTAAATGTAACTACTCGTTACGGAACTAGCTTTAACTGGCAGACTGAGCCACTATCAACCCTTAGAAACCCACTTATAGATTTGGGGAATACCATTCAGAATTCAAGGATCATTCAGATCAATCCAAATCTGAACCTTGCCAGTCTATACAACAAATTCGGATTTGTTCGAAAGGCAGGTGCCGGGACTACAGATAAGCAATCGGGCACGGGGTTCTTTGTAGGTTTACTTACAGGAATTAAAAATATTGTAGGTGCTTATACGCAGACCAGGGGTATATTTATGCCAGGTTATTTACCTAAAACCAATTATTTTGGTATTGATGATGTGACCGGAGCTCCGGGATTGGGCTTTGTGTTCGGAAGTCAGCGTGACATTAGAAGTATGGCTGTTAATAATGGATGGCTCACTACGGATACTTTACAGACACAGCTTTATGTGAATACCTTGCGAGAGGATTTAAGCTTTACCAGTTTAATTGAGCCCATTCGGGATTTGACCATTACCCTTACTGCAAATAAGAATAGAACATCGAATTTCTCTACGAACTACAGATATGATAGAGACAGTCGTGAATTTGAGAATTTAAGTCCATATACAACCGGAGATTATAGCGTTTCATTTATTTCTTTACGCACCTCATTCTCAGAAAAATCGGGCAGTACGGTTTCTAAGTTGTTTAACCAGTTCATGGCCAACAGACAGGTGATTTCGCAGCGTTTGGGCGCACAAAACCCAAATTCAAGAGGAATGGTTGATGGTTATGCAGATGGTTACGATAAGAATGCCCAGGATGTAGTTGTTTCTGCATTTTTAGCAGCTTATTCGGGCAGAAGTGCCTCGTCAGTTAACCTGAACTCTCTTCCAAGTATTCCTTTGCCGAACTGGCGGTTGAATTACCGTGGATTAACCCGTATTGCTTTCCTTGCGGACCGGTTTAATTCAATAGACATCAGACATTCTTATCGTTCAGTGTACAGTGTAAACAGTTTTAACTCCCTATTGAGATATCAGGAAAGTAACGGATCTGTAATTAGCAGAGAAGATGCTGATGGGGGAAACTTTTTGCCTAAGTTCCAGTATTCTCAGGTAACTATTGCTGAACAATTTGCCCCGCTAATTGGTGTGGATACCAGATTGAAAAATAACATGACGGCTAACTTTGAGTATGGCCGATCGAGATTGCTGGGATTAAGTCTTGCAAACAGTCAGCTCGCTCAATTAACGGAAAACAATATGGTTTTTGGTTTGGGATACAGAACAAATAAATTCAGATTCCCTTTTGGGTTATTTAAAGGATTAAAGACTGATAACAATATGGATTTTAAGTTGGACATTGCATTAAGAGATAATAAGACTGTGATTTATCGTGCAGATATTACTGAGGCAGAAGTTTCATCAGGAGCGCAGAACATAACCTTTAGGCCGAGTATAGATTATGTGCTTAACCAGCGTTTTAATGTGCGGGTATTCTATGATTCTAACGTTACCAAGCCGTATACTTCGCAGACCTTTAACACCTCTTTCAGTAATTTTGGTTTTAGTTTAAGGATTACTCTGAATTAAGGATTGTTATAAACACTGATATTAATTACCTTTGAGCGCGCGCAGCTTATTTAATGTGTTGAGCGGTAAAAGATTTACGAAAAAATAAATTTAGAGAAATGAATTTTCCATCAGAATTAAAGTACACTAAAGACCACGAATGGCTTAGAATTGAGGGTAATGAAGCTTATATCGGTATTACTGATTTTGCCCAGCGTGAGCTAGGCGACATCGTGTACATCGACATAAATACTGTAGGTGACGAAGTGAGCAAAGACGAGGTATTTGGTACTGTAGAAGCGGTTAAAACAGTTTCAGATCTGTTTATGCCAGTAACTGCTACCGTGACAGAAACTAATGCTGCTCTTAATGACAACCCAGAGCTGGTAAATTCTGATCCATATGGACAAGGATGGATGGTTAAGGTTGCAGTTTCTGATCTTTCGGAAGTTGAAGGCTTATTAACCGCGGATGCTTACAAGGCACTTGTAGGAGCATAATTGATGAATAAATTCGGGGAATTAAAATATCAGGTCTGGGCCATTGTATGGACCATTGTAATTTTAGTGCTTTGTAATATGAAAATGCCTGATACCAGTGGATCAGGCTTTTTTTTTGAAGGCTTTGATAAATTGGTTCATTTGGGGTTCTTTTATGTGCTTACTATTCTGTTGTTTTATGGTAAAATAAAACATCAGCATAATTATAGCTTCCGCTCTCTGACCATATTTAAGATCATTGTGATTACAGCAGCACTTGGAGGTGGTATTGAATTGTTACAATGGAAGTTTTTTACTTACAGATCAGCAGAGTGGTGGGATTTTGGATGTGATATGACAGGTGTTTTTATGGGCGTTTTTAGCTATATCTTACTACACAAATCTAATTACAATGAAAAGACGATTTAATTTATTGATGCTGTTAATGTTTGTAGGATTAATTAGCAGCTGCAGCATTTTTAAACCAGGTTGTAAATGCCCAAAAGTTAGCTATTCCAGCTATCCACGTAAGTAATTGAATCAATTTAACAAGTAGCCCCTTATTTATTAAAGGGCTTTTTTATGACTATATATAAATCCCTGCTTATTTGGATTTATTATAAATTAAGTCTAAATTGCGCCTCAAAATAACACTTATACATAGATGAAACTTTCACAGTTAAATCCAGGAGAACAAGGTACTATCGTAGCGTTTACAGATCTTGAAATGTCTGTAAAATTAATGGAAATGGGATGCTTGCCTGGTGAAACAGTAGAAGTAGAACGTTTTGCGCCACTTGGTGACCCAATAGCTATTCGCGTTGCAGGATATCAACTTTGTTTGCGTAAAAACGAAGCGTCTATTATTATAATTCAATAATAATTTTGGCAAAAGATATTAAAATTGCTTTAGTTGGTAACCCCAACACTGGGAAATCTACACTTTTTAACCTGCTTACAGGATTAAATCAGAAGATTGGAAATTTTCCGGGTATAACTGTTGACAAGAAAGTAGGCTATTGCAAACTAGCCGATAATAAACAGGCTGAAATAATTGATTTACCTGGTACGTATAGCCTGTATCCAAAAAGCAAAGACGAAAGCATCGTATTTCAGGTGTTGGCTGATAAAAATAATTCAAGTCATCCTGATATTGTTGTGCTGGTAGCAGATGCAACAAACCTTCGAAGAAATTTATTGCTTTATTCGCAGGTGGCCGATTTGGGTGTTCCAATGGTTCTGGCACTTAATATGACCGATATGGCCAAAAAAGAAGGAATTGATATCAACATCAATAAACTTTCTGAACGGCTGGGGATACAAGTAGTAGCAATTTCTGCAAGGAGCAATTCGGGCTTAACTGAGCTAAAGGAAGCTATTGATAATACTACAAAAATTGCTACCCAGGTAGCGGGAGCGGATATGCATGTATTGGCGCCAGAGGCTATTAATTTGGTTAAGCAGCGCATCAAAACAGAAAATAATTACCTGTCCTTACAAATACTGCATCAGCACGAGCATCTTAATACATTTTCCCTTCAGGATCATGAAGCCTTTGAGCGGATAAAAGCTGAGCATACCTTTGAATCTTCTAAGTTACAAGCAGCTGAAACCATTGCCCGCTACAGGTATTTAAGCACCATTTTAAGTGGGGTGGTAGAAGATACCGGAGCGGCAAGGAAGTTTGTTTTTAGTGATAAACTGGATTCGGTACTTACCAATAAATTTTGGGGCTTTCTGATCTTCATTGGGATTCTATTTTTTATTTTTAATTCTATTTTCTCCTGGTCGTCTTATCCAATGGAGCTAATTGAATATGCTTTTGTGTGGCTTACTGAATACGGACACCAGCATCTGCCAGATGGTATTTTAACCAATCTTCTTTTAGATGGTGTATTGGCTGGTTTAGGTGGTGTAGTGATATTTATTCCTCAAATAGCGATCCTGTTTGCTTTTATATCTATACTGGAGGATACCGGCTATATGGCTCGAGTTACCTTTATGATGGATAAGATCATGCGAAAGTTTGGGCTTAGCGGTAAATCTGTAGTACCTATGATTGGAAGTTTGGCATGTGCCGTTCCATCAATCATGAGTGCAAGGAATATTGAAAGCTGGAAGGATCGTATCATCACTATTATGGTTGCTCCTTTGGTAAGCTGCTCTGCCAGATTACCTGTTTATACTTTATTGATTTCATTGGTTGTGCCAGAAAAGATGGTATGGGGCTTTATCAATTTGCAAGGCTTAACCCTTATGGGGATGTACGTTATTAGTATTTTGGCAGCAGTCGTGGTAGCTTTTGTGATGAAGTTCCTGATAAAGGCGAAAGAGAAATCATATTTCATTATGGAGCTGCCTGTGTATAGAATGCCGAGATGGACAAATGTGATTTATACCATGTATGAGAAATCAAAGACGTTTGTATTTGAAGCAGGTAAAGTGATTATTGCCATCTCTATTATCCTTTGGGTATTGGCAACGTACGGCCCATCTGAAAGGTTTAAACAAATTGATGATAAATATGCAGCTATAGAAGCGCAAAAAGATAGTGTGCAAATTAGCACATTGGAAAGAGATAGGGCCGCAGAGAAGCTTGAAAACTCTTATGCGGGTATTTTAGGGCATGTAATAGAACCTGCTATTAAACCCTTAGGATTCGACTGGAAAATAGGTATTGCTTTAATTACCTCTTTTGCTGCCAGAGAAGCTTTTGTAGGTACAATGGCTACTATTTATAGTGTGGATAATGATGGGGAGGTTGCTACCATCCGCAATAAAATGCGCGGGGCGCGGGATCCGGATACCGGCCTGCCTGTATTCACATTTGCCACGGCATTTTCCCTGATGTTATTTTATGCTTTTGCAATGCAGTGTATGAGTACTGTGGCAGTGGTATTCAGAGAAACCAAATCCTGGAAATGGCCTATTATTCAAATTGTGTATATGACCGGAATGGCATATGTAGCGAGTCTGATCGCCTATCAACTTTTAAAGTAATTTAATTATCTTGGCCTTTGTGAAAAAGGAGAATATCTTAGCACAATACATGCCTGTTGCCGCGGCTCCAATTATAGCCCGGTGGATAGATTATTTTCAATGTGAATTTAAGATTTCTAAGAACAGGGCAACAAAGCTTGGTGATTACAGACATCCATTTAAAGGTGCCGGGCATAAGATTTCGGTCAATAATGACCTTAATGCTTACGCTTTTCTGGTAACTACTGTTCATGAATTTGCTCATCTGCTAACCTGGAACGACCACAAAAATAAAGTAAAACCTCATGGTGATGAATGGAAACGGAATTTTAAGCGCATGATGGTACCTTTTATTGAACAGAATATTTTTCCTGAGGACGTACAATCTGCAATTGTAAGCTATTTAAATAACCCATCTGCCGCCAGCTGTACTGATTTGAAGTTGTCAAGAGCTTTGAAAAAATATGATCTGCTGTTAAATGTTTCCCGCCTGGAAGAGCTTCCTATAAACACCGTATTTAGCATAAAAGACGGAAGACAATTTAAAAAAGGAGAGCGACTGAGAAAAAGATATCGTTGTGTTTGTCTTGATAACGGGAATACTTATCTTTTTAATCCGTTAGCGGAGGTAACACTGCCCGCTACGGGTACATAAACGGCTTCTTTGTCTCTTACTTCCCATTTTATATTCAATTTTTTGTCCTTATAAATTGAAGGGTCTTTTAACAGACTATCCACATAGCTGTCCGTATCCTTTATTAAAATGCTTGCGGTATAGCCGCCGGCGATTTTACTTTTTAAGAGAATATACCTTTCATCCGGAGCAGATATAACATTATCGAAAACCAAATCAAATTTATCAGCGCCGTTAACTGCGTCGTTTAATAATTTTATGTCTTCATTGTATTCTTTTGTCTGATCGGAAGCTGTTTTCTTTCTGATCTGGAAAGGCTCTGCTTTAAGCGATGTGAGGGTGGCTGAACTGCGGAATTCTTCTTTAAAGGGGATATTATTTCTAAGATAGGTGCGATGATCCTCAAAAACATCTGTTCCCTGTTTGGTTATTTTGGCTCCCTCCCTCAACAAAATCAGGCTATCATTTTTAAAATAGTATTTTTTTATCTCATTGCTTATTCCTTCATCATTTTCGTACTGAGAAAACAATACCGGTTTGCCATTCCAACTGTATTTTTCTACACGCATCGTTGCCTGCCCCAGTTGATAAACCAGACTGATATTCTTTTCATAAGTATTGAGGGTTACATCAATGGAATCTGCATAAAGCAATATCGAAGCCTCTGTCATTGGAGTGCCAATACGCGCATTAACAAGATCGGCTTGAGGATGCTTAGGACCCTGATTACAACTCACAACAGTTATTGCGAGCAAGGAAAATAGAGATAATGATTTCATACGATGAACTTAGCTTGTGTTTAACTAACAGGCTATTATCATGCCAAGTTAAACTAGTAAGCCAACAGGCGTTTCACGGTATCCGGGAGGCTGCTTTTTGCCAGGAAACTATCTTCAAGCGTTTTGCTCATTGGTATGGCCGTGTCGGCACTTGCGCAACGCATAACCGGAGCATCGAGGTATTTAAAGCAATGTTCAGAGATCCATGCAGCCAACTCGGCGCCAAAGCCACAGGTTAACGTATCTTCATGTAAGATCAGGGCTCTGCCTGTTGTTTTAACTGCTGTGGCAACAGTTTCTTTATCCCATGGCTGCAAACTTCGTAAGTCGACTAGAGTGGCTGAAATCTCAGGATTTTCATCCAGATAAGAGAGTGCCCAGTGAACCCCTAGTCCATAAGTTATGATAGTTAGTTGTGTTCCATGTTTTAAAATACTGGCCTTTCCAATCTCTATGTTATAATATCCGGATGGTACATTGCCACTCAAACTACGATAAAGATATTTATGCTCGAAATACATTACAGGATTCGGATCGTCTATAGCGGAAAGTAGCAATCCTTTGGCATCGTAAGGGAAAGCCGGATAAACAACTTTTAATCCGGGGGTTTTGGTAAACCATGCTTCATTGCTTTGAGAGTGAAAAGGGCCGGCTCCAGTTCCTGCTCCTGTAGGCATGCGCACCACAACATCAGCTTTTTCTCCCCATCGGTAATGGGTTTTTGCAAGGTTGTTGACAATTTGATTGAAACCGCAGGTAACAAAATCTGCAAATTGCATTTCTACTACAGCTTTATATCCATTTATTGAAAGCCCTAAACCAGCACCAACAATAGCAGACTCGCAGATGGGCGTATTTCTAACCCTTGCTTTTCCAAATTCCCTTACAAAACCATCAGTAATCTTAAAAGCCCCACCATATTCAGCAATATCCTGCCCCATCAAAACAAGGTTTTCATGTTTTGTCATGCCTGTTCTCAGTCCATCTGTAATGGCATCTAAATAGCGTATTTCCCTTGGTAATCCGGTTGGTTCAGTAGCTTCAAACAAATACGGCGAAAACATGTCGTCAAGTTCTGTTTGTATGTCGGCAGTGGGCTCCTGGTCGCGAAAAGCAATTTCTATCTCCTGGTCAATATCTGTTTTGAATGAGGCCCTTATTTCCTGAACTAAGCGCTCTGTAAGAATATTTTGTTCAAGTAAGTACTGTTCAAAGTTTTTGAGCGGATCTTTTGCAGCCCATTTATCGAATAGCTCCTGCGGAATATACTTAGTTCCCGAAGCTTCTTCATGTCCTCTCATTCTGAATGTAAGGCATTCAATTAGGACTGGTCTTGGGTATTTCCGGATAGAAGTAGCTATCGAGTTCAGCGTATCATATACCTCCAGGATATTGTTGCCATCTACCTGAATTCCCTCAATTCCATATCCAATAGCTTTATCTGCAAGGTTTTTGCATTTGAATTGCTCATTTATAGGCGTGGAGAGCCCATAGCCATTGTTTTCTATAAGAAAGATCACAGGTAAGTTCCACACCGCTGCAACGTTTAGTGCTTCATGAAAATCACCTTCGCTTGTTGCCCCTTCGCCGGTAAACACTAAAGTCGCCTTCTCTTTATGTTCAATTAAATCCGCAAGTGCAATCCCATCAGCCAGTGCCATTTGAGGGCCAAGGTGGGATATCATCCCAATAATTTTATAATCCTGAGTCCCAAAATGAAAGGAACGATCTCTCCCTTTAGTAAAGCCTGTAATTTTGCCTTGCCATTGGGCCATTAGCTTTCTTAAAGGAATATCACGGGTTGTAAATACACCAAGGTTGCGGTGCATCGGCAGGATATATTCCTGAGCTTCCATTGCCATAGTACTGCCTACGGCAATAGCTTCCTGACCAATTCCTGAAAACCATTTGCCTATGCGACCCTGGCGCAGTAGGATTAGCATTTTCTCTTCGACCATTCTTGGATAAAGTAGGCGCTTATAGAAATTCAATAATGCGCTGTCACTTTTGTCTTTTCGGTCGAAGGTCATGCTTATAGGTTTTTAGATTCCTTATTTTTTTCTTCCCATTGCTTGGCAAAAGACTTTGGTGATATTACCGGCATGGAACGGTATTTACCCCATATTTTTCTAAATAGATTTTTAAGGAAGAAGTTCTTGATTTTTCCACTCAGGAAATCCATTCTTGATCTTTTTAACATGCCTACGTTCCAGATTTTCCAGCCTACTTCCTCGGCCTTACTATTGTCGTGGTTAGCAGCAGCGTCTCGTCTGTTCAGCAACAACATTTTATGAATGTCTATTTTAACCGGACAAACTTCTGAGCATTTTCCGCACAGGCTTGATGCGTAGCTTAAATGCTTGAAATCTTTCATGCCTTTAAGATGCGGGGTAATAATAGAGCCAATAGGGCCACTGTAAGTAGTATTATAAGTATGTCCGCCAATATTTTTATAAACAGGGCAAGCGTTGAGACAAGCACCGCAACGAATGCAGTATAAGCCCTGACGCTGTTCTTTTTGAGCAAGTAAATTGGTCCGTCCGTTATCAAGTAAGATTACGTACATTTCTTCCGGACCATCAGTTTCTTCACCTCTTCTGGGACCGCTTAGAATCGTATTGTAAACGGTTAGGTTTTGTCCCGTACCATGACTAGCCAAAAGCGGCCAGAAAAGATCAAGATCTGCCATAGAAGGAATGATCTTCTCGATACCCACAATAGCAATGTGTATTTTAGGGAAAGTTGTACACAGCCTTGCATTACCCTCATTTTCAGTTAAAGCAATGCTTCCTGTGTCGGCTATTAGAAAATTTCCCCCGCTAATCCCAATATCCGCTTTCAGGTATTTATCTCTTAAAAGCTCACGAGCCTTTTGGGTAAGCTGCTGAGGGGTATAATCGAGAGGGGTACCAAATTTTTCATGAAATAATTTAGCAATATCCTCTTTGCTTAAATGCATTGCAGGCGTCACAATATGATATGGGGGTTGCCCCAGTAGTTGTACTATATATTCGCCCAGATCACTTTCTAGGGATTCAATATCATTTTTTTCAAGAAAATCATTTAAATGAATCTCTTCTGTAGTCATGGATTTCGACTTAATTACTGTCTTTCCACCATTCTTTTTAATGATATTCAGAATTTCTTTTTGGGCTTCATTGGTGTCGTTTGCCCAAATTACTTTACCGCCTCTACGTTGGAAATTGGATTCGAACTCTGGTAAAAACTTATCCAGGTTCTCCATAACGCGCCACTTAATAACGTGTGCTTTTCTTTTGGAGTTCTCTAAATTTTCAAACTTGGATAATCCGCGTTCAACAGCAAGATTATATTTGCCTATGTTATGATTGATAGTGTTGCGATGTCCTAAATCGAAGGCCTTCTCATCTGCCTTCTCCAAAAATTCCTCTGATATATCCATCGTTTTCACCTGTTTTTATTTACCTATTCAATTCTCAGATATAGCTTTTTAAGGCTTTAAACCATTTCCCCTGGTTTTGAATCTTGTTAGTTTCAAACTTAGATAAAACTATGCAAGTATTCATGAAAAAAAGTAATTTGACTATTACATCTTTGGCGTGCCGTCGTCATTTTTATTAACCACCGGGCGCTTTAATCCATTGGCTAGTTCCCAGGCTGTAAAGTAAACCAATTTGGCTCTTTTGGCAAGCATAGGAAAATCTATCTTGCTTACCTCATCTCCGGGCATGTGGTAATCATCATGTACACCATTAAAATAGAAAATTACCGGAATGCCATGTTTGGCAAAATTATAATGATCAGAACGATAATAGAACTGATTAGGGTCTGTGCGGTTATTATATTTTTCATCGAGATTGATATTCACATAAGTTTTGTTGGCTTTTTTACCAATTCTGTCCAAATCTGAGCTTAGCATGTCTGAACCAATGATGTAAACGAAGTTGTTATCACTTTCGTGTGCCTTGTCGCCACGGCCAATCATATCGATGTTTAAGTTTGTAATGGTGTTTTCTAAAGGAAAGACAGGATTTTCTGAGTACCATTCAGATCCAAGTAATCCCTTTTCTTCACCTGTAACAGTCATAAATAAAATACTTCTTTTAGGGCCTTTGCCTGCTTTCTTTGCTTTAGCAAATGCTTCGGCGATTAACAACACACCCGTTGTACCAGATCCATCATCATCTGCACCGTTGTTGATTTTATCATCGCCTTTGGCATCAGGTGTAATACCAATGTGATCGTAGTGGGCTGTGATTATCAATACTTCGCGCTTTAGTTTGGGATCTGAACCCGGCAAAAAACCTAAAACATTCTCAGATTTAACTTTTTTCTCGACCTTGCTTGCGCTTGCGCACACGCTTATTTTAATCTCTTGTGGAGAAGGTTTTCCACTGTCAGTTATTTTCTTTTTAAGTACGTCGATGTTTGTGCTGGCTCCGGCAAGAATTTTATTTGCAAGTGAAGTCCCTATTGTGATAACGGGCATAGTTTGAGGAACATCCTGACGGTCCATCGTTTCCTTATTCTTTAATGCCATTTCTTCCGATTGCAGATAGCCTTTTAAATTGTCAGGCATATTATCAACAATAGGGTCAATAAGCAGAACTGCCTGTGCCTTTTGCGCTGTCAGATATTTAAGTTTGGCATTTAAAGCGCTGGAATTTCTTATAGATGCAGTAGGGGCGGGAGATCCGGGTTCTCCTGATTTAAAGATCATTACTACCTTTCCGGCTACTGTTTGGCCAGCATAATCGTTGTAATCATCTTTTGTTAGCCCATAGCCGGCAAATAATATGCTGTTGGCATTAAAAGCAAAACCTTTGGTCGAAACGGTTTTGGGCATAATGAAAAAATCAGTTAAAGGTTCGGCCGGTTGACCATCTACTGTTACTATTTGTGAAAGACCAAACGAAACTATGTCAACTGGCTGAAAGTAATCTCCGGATACAGGACCTTTTAAACCAATGGTTTTAAAGTGGTTTTTAATGTATTCGGCCGCCATCCAACCACCTTTTTTCCCAGTTTCTCTACCTTCGTATTCATCGGATGCCAATATTGACAGATGTTTGGAAGCATTATCTTTATTGATGGTCTGACTGAATTTTATGGCATCTTTATTTTGTGCCACTGCAGTACAGCCAATAAGTAATAAAAAACTTGAATATAAAAGCTGCTTTTTCATCTCGGCCGGATTAAATTTCTTAGGTTCTCTTTATTTCGATTGGTTTTTAGCAGGACATTTTTCCAACCCTTACACCATGCCTGCCGCCTTCAAAAGGTGTATTGATGAAGGTTGTTGCCATTTCCTTTGCAAGATCTTCTGAAACAAATCTGGCAGGAATGCACAAAACATTTGCATTGTTGTGTTGTCTTGCAAGAGCGGCAAGTTCATTGAGCCAGCAAATCGCTGCTCTTATTTGCTGATGCTTGTTTGCAGTAATTGCCACACCATTTGCGCTTCCGCATACTAAAATGCCAAAGGTATACTCGCCACTTTCGACTGCTGATGCTACAGGGTGTGCAAAATCAGGGTAATCAACAGATTGGCTTGAATAAGTTCCAAAGTCTTTAACTTCATAATCAGTTAGGTAGGATTTTAATAGCTCTTTATATTCAAAACCTGCGTGATCTGCGCCTATTGCAATTTTCATTTTTTTATCTATTGACATTTTAAAACTTTGTTATTTAATTAAATATTGTATTAAGCCTATTTTACCTTGGCCACACCATAAATATCTTTATTTCTTTTCTTCTCTATATTTGCAGATATAAAGATACTCAATTCATAAAGCAAGAATAATGGCAGTGCTACAATTAGCATTGTGTATGGATCGGCAGTTGGTGTAACTACAGCTGCTATTATTAAAATAAGAACAGTTGAGTATCTTCTGCTTGCCCGCATAAATGCCGGAGTCATTATACCTAATTTTGATAAGATATAGATGATGACCGGTAACTGGAAAATTACTCCGGAACCAAGCGTTAAGGTCATTACTGACGAAAGATAAGAGTCAATTGTAAAGGTATTTTGAATCTCAGGACTTACTGTAAAATTAGTTAGGAAGTTGATGGATAAAGGGCAGATGATGTAATACCCAAATAGTATACCTAAGAAAAACAGGAATGAAGCAAAAGCTACAAAGCCACTTGCAGATTTTCTTTCGTTCTCGTGCAGTGCTGGTTTTACAAATAACCAAAGTTCAAACAGGAGATAGGGGATACCCAATATGATACCTACCATTACACATGAATTCAGCTGGAGTGTGAACTGTCCGGCCATCTCTGTATTGATGATTTTTGCATCAATTTTTGTAATACAGAACTCCGGACCTATAGAAGGAAAGCGCTCTACCAGCTTACACATCATACGATAGGTCCAAAAGCTGGGGTTTTTTGGGCCCATAATGATCGTGTTGAAAATAAAATCAGTATAGTAAAATGCCCCAATGGTAAGTACCAGAACAATGGCTAATGCGCGCAATAAATGCTTTCTAAGTACGTCAATGTGGTCAAAGAAAGACATTTCCGCTTCTAATGTTTTCCCTTTTTCTTTTATAGCACCAATAAGGTCCCTTTTTTTAGTATCACTCATGTACGTTATTTGTAAAACAAAAATACCATTCTATTTTATTCAGAATGGTATTTACGTTTTAAATCTTATAAATAGTTTTTTCTATTCTGAAAATTCGAAGGTTTCCATAAACTTCGTGGTAAAATTACCAGCTCTAAAGTTAGGATCTTTCATCAATTTTAAGTGAAAAGGTATCGTAGTTTTTACACCTTCAATTACAAACTCACTTAATGCACGCTCCATCGTACTAATTGCTTCCTCGCGTGTTTGTGCAACACAAATTAATTTAGCAATCATAGAGTCGTAGTTAGAAGGAATTTGATAACCAGCATAAACATGCGTATCAACCCTTACACCATGACCACCGGGAGAGTGGAAGTTGGTTATTTTACCTGGACAAGGTCTGAAGTTGTTAAAAGGATCTTCCGCATTAATCCTGCATTCAATTGCGTGCATATCAGGCATATAGTTTTTGCCAGAAATAGGAACACCTGAAGCCACTTTAATTTGTTCTTTGATCAAATCGTAGTTGATTACTTCTTCAGTTACCGGATGCTCAACCTGAATACGGGTATTCATCTCCATAAAATAGAAGTTGCGGTGTTTGTCAACCAGGAATTCAATTGTACCGGCACCTTCGTATTGAACAGCGATTGCCCCTTTGATAGCAGCTTCGCCCATTTTCTCTCTTAACTCAGGAGTCATGAAAGGAGATGGGGCTTCTTCAACAAGTTTCTGGTGACGACGTTGTATTGAACAATCGCGTTCAGATAAATGGCAAGCTTTGCCATACTGATCACCAATGATCTGGATCTCGATATGACGTGGGTCTTCGATGTATTTTTCTAAATATAATCCATCGTTTCCAAAAGCAGCACCCGATTCTTGTCTGGCGCTATCCCATGCATTTTCGAACTCTTCATCTTTCCATACCACGCGCATTCCACGACCACCACCACCGGCAGTTGCTTTCAGGATAACCGGATAACCCATGCCGTTGGCAATTTTTATACCTTCTTTAACACTTTCAAGTAAACCTTCAGATCCGGGAATAGTAGGAACGCCTGCTTTTTTCATGGTCTCTTTAGCCGACGCTTTGTCGCCCATAGAGTTGATTTGTTCAGGTGTTGCTCCAATAAATTTAATACCGTAATCACGGCAAACGGAAGAGAATTTAGCATTCTCAGATAGAAATCCGTAACCTGGGTGAATTGCATCTGCATTTGTTAATTCAGCAGCAGATATAATGTTAGGAATACTCAGGTAAGAATCTTTACTTGGTGGCGGCCCTATACAAACAGCTTCATCAGCAAAGCGTACATGTAAGCTTTCCCTGTCAGCAGTAGAGTAAACAGCTACCGTTTTAATGCCCATTTCTTTACAGGTGCGAATAATTCGCAATGCGATTTCGCCCCTGTTGGCAATTAATATTTTCTTAAACATATATTTTTCCTTTTCGTCATCCTGAAATTTCAGGAGTAGTATTTATTGATTTTTTGTCTTCAAGAATGCTACGCAGTTTATTTCAGGATCTATTTTGAATATGGAGATACCGAAATTCAGCCTGACGGATTAAATTGGTTCTACTAAAAACAATGGCTGATCATATTCTACTGGTGATGCATTATCAACAAGTACTTTTACGATTCTTCCAGAAACTTCACTTTCTATTTCATTGAACAATTTCATTGCTTCAATAATGCAGATTACTTTACCAGTAGAAACCTCGTCACCAACGTTTACAAATAGTGGCTTATCAGGACCCGCTGAGCGATAAAATGTTCCTATCATTGGAGATTTAATGGTAATGTATTTTGAAGTGTCCTCAGCTGCAGGAGCTGCTTTAGTTTCTGTAGCTGACACCGGTTGTGGCGCTGCGGCTGCAGGGATTGCAGACGTAACAACAGGAGCTGGAACAGTAGCATGAACAACTGTTGGGGTCTGATTTGTTTTAATAGTTATCTTGAAGTCTTTTTGCTCAATAGCGACTTCATTTACGCCCGAACGAGAAACAAATTTAATAAGTTCCTGAATTTGTTTGATATCCATTTTTTGGTGTTATTTTAAGAAAACAATGTGTTTTTAGAATTAACTAAGTTATGATTAATTATGATAAAATCATCATGAGTTTGCATTCAAAAAATCTATAAATGCATCTCATAACGACTTAAAAGTCTTTAAGTTGTATTCTGATTAAAAATTTAATACGCCCATTTTAAGTAAACCGAACCCCATGTAAAACCACCGCCAAAGGCTGCAAGTATAATGTTGTCGCCTTTCTTCAACTGACTTTCCCATTCCCATAAACATAGGGGGATGGTGCCGTTAGTAGTATTACCATAGCGCTGAATGTTGATCATCACCTTTTCAGAACCAACTCCCATTCTTGAAGCTGTGGCATCAATAATTCGTTTATTGGCCTGATGAGGTACTAACCAGGTTACATCTTCAGAAGTAAGATTATTGCGATCCATAATTTCAGCTGCAACATCCGCCATATTGGTTACGGCAAATTTGAAAACAGCCTGCCCCTCCTGATAAACGGCATGTTCATGGTTATCAACTGTTTCATGGGATGCCGGTCTTGCAGAACCACCAGCTTTCTGGTGCAAAAATTGTCTGCCTGAACCATCGCTCCTAAGGATAGAGTCCATTACTCCGAATCCTTCTTCGTTTGGTTCTAAAAGTACGGCGCCACAACCATCGCCAAAAATAATGCAGGTAGTACGGTCCTGGTAGTTAATGATGGACGACATCTTATCGCCTCCAACTACTAAAACCTTTTTGTGTTTACCCGATTCAATAAACTGAGCTCCGGTTGAAACACCATAAATGAAACCAGAGCAAGCTGCCTGAAGGTCGTAACCCCATGCATTTTTTGCTCCAATTTTGTCTGCCAGTATATTAGCAGACGCAGGGAAAGGTAAATCAGGTGTAGTCGTACAGAAGATGATCAGTTCGATCTCTTCAGCAGTGATTCCACGTTTTTTAAGTAAGCCATTAACAGCATGAACTGCCATATCTGAAGTGCCTAAACCTTCACCTTTTAGTATTCTGCGCTCTTTTATGCCTGTTCTGGACGTGATCCATTCATCCGTAGTGTCTACAATCGATTCTAGCTCTTTGTTTGTAAGCACGTATTCGGGAACGTAGCCATTAACAGCCGTAATCGCAGCATGAATTTTACTCATTTCTTGATATTAATTATTAAAAGCGGCTTGTATCTTGCCTACCAAGCCTGTAGTAATCATGTCTCTGGACTGTAATATCATATTTTTTACTGCCGTAGGACTAGAAATTCCATGTCCTATAACAACCGGAGCATTTACACCAAGAACCGGGCTTCCGCCGTAGTTCTCGTAATTAAAGCGGTCAAAGAATTCATCCTTTAAACCTCTTTTTAATGTTAGTACATAGAATGATTCTGCAAGTTTAAGCATTACATTTCCAGTAAAGCCATCACAAACAATTACATCGGCCTTATCATTAAATAAATCCCGGCCTTCTACATTACCTATAAAGTTAAACAGGTTGGTATCTTTCATTAAAGGGAATGTTGCCAAACTCAGCATATTTCCTTTTTCATCTTCCTCACCAATATTCATCAAGGCTACTTTAGGATTGCTTATACCCATTACATTTTCTGCGTACAAGCTTCCAAGAACACCAAATTGTAATAAAGTATCAGGCTTACAATCTGCATTGGCGCCTACATCCACCATTAAACCTACGCCACCGCTAAGCTTTGGTAAAAAAGTAGAAAGACATGGTCTTATGATTCCGGGAATAGTTTTTACACTAAAAACGGCACCAACAAGCATGGCTCCCGAATTACCGGCGCTTGCAAATGAATCAAGTTTACCTTCTTTAAGTAAATTGAAACCTATAGAAATACTGGAATTAGGCTTCTGAACGATAGCCTTAGTGGGATGTTCACCCATACCTATTACCTCCTCGGTATGAACATATTCAAAGAGATCCGGATCAAATCCGTTTTCGGAGAGTAAAGGTTTAATCTGCTTCGTATCTCCAATAAGCACTATCTGCTCATCTGGAGATAACAATGGATGGGCTGCTATTGCTCCTAAAACATTTGCTTTAGGAGCATAGTCTCCGCCCATTATATCGAGACCTATTTTCATAGTAAAAAATCAGTTTGTGTATAAGGTAAAATCACCCTTGTTTCCAGTCTCTAAGTTAAACTTTCAAAGACTTAAAACACAAACTATTTTTCAGAAAATTAACCTATTGAGGTGTTTTCAATAACCAATTTACCGTTGTAGTACAAGTTACCATCAACGTTGTAAGCGCGGTGAGGTGTGTGGATTGCACCTGTTGTTTGACAAGTAGCTAAAGAAGGAGCTTCTGCTTTATAGTGGGTTCTTCTTTTATCTCTTCTACTTTTAGAAATCTTGCGTTTTGGATGTGCCATTGCTGATTTATTTAATTATTATTTTAATTTTTTTAATGCTGCCCAACGTGGGTCATCATCTTGTTGTTCTTCTTCTTCTTTTTGTGATCCGATAGAAAGACTTTCCAGTCTTGCTATCATTTCCTGGTCGCATTGCTGGCCTTCGCCATTTTGCTCGCATATTTTTATATATGGTACAGATACTGTGATGAATTCATAAATAAGTTCTGATACATCGATCTCACTTTCTTTTTTACTAAGAACAATGATCTCCAGATCATCACTCTCTAACTCATCTTCAGCAAATTTTACAATCTGCCTTTCCTGTACGCTTATTGGTGCTCCAAACTCGGCTAAACATTTGTCGCAATCTAAAATTATAGTTCCTTCAATATGGAACTGCAAAATCAGCATTGTTTCTTGTTTGTCTAATTCAACGCTAGCTTTTAAATCACCTTTTTTTACTAAAGAGTATTCAAAAGCATCAAAAAAGCTGTTATCAATCTCAAAATCAAACTGATGTTTGCCAATTTTTAAGCCGGTAAATGGGATTGAAAATTGTTTTAATGGTTTCAATTGTAACAAAATTTTAGCCCGCAAATGTAAGAATTAATTTGACATTTCTAAAATGTTATTGAAAAATAAAATACTCTTAATTTGCGTCATCCTTCATGTCTGCCGCAGTTTCAATAATTTTTCCACCACTGCGCAGTTGATTTTTTAATAATTCTTCTTGTTCTCTGCGGTTTTTCACAATGTGAGTAGCGGCAAAAACGGCTTCTATAAACGAAGTCGGATCTGCAACATTCTTTCCTGCTATATCGTATCCTGTACCGTGGTCTGGCGAAGTGCGTACAATCTTCAATCCAGCACTATAATTAACACCTGTGCTAAAAGCAATTGTTTTAAAAGGGATAAGGCCCTGGTCATGGTACATGGCCAGTACAGCGTCGAATTGCTTATACCCACCATTACCAAAAAAGCCGTCGGCAGGGTAAGGGCCAAAGCAAATTACTCCTTTGTCGAAAGCTTCCTGAATAGCAGGTGTAATAATATCGGCCTCTTCTTTTCCTAATAAACCATTGTCGCCAGCGTGAGGATTAAGACCCAGAACTGCAATTTTTGGTTTTTCTATCCAAAAGTCTTTCTTAAGACTTTCATTCATCATTACCAGTTTCTTTACAATTTTGTCTTTAGTAATACTTGCAGATACCTCTGTAATTGGAATATGTCCGGTTACCACACCTACACGAATGTCCTCGCTTATTAAAAACATCAGCACATCATCACTACCGCTGCGTTGTTGCAAGTACTCTGTATGTCCAGGGAAATTAAAAGTATCAGATTGGATATTGTGTTTATTAATAGGAGCAGTTACCAATGCATCAATATTGCCATTAATGAGGTCGTCTGTGGCTTTCTCTAACGATAAAAGGGCATATTTGCCGCCAATTTCGTTAGAAACTCCTAAGTCTATTTTAACATCTTCTTCCCAGCAATTGATCAGGTTTGCTTTTTTAGGATTAGCTGCATCAGCGTTATTGATCACATTAAAAACAAGATCATTCATGCCTAATGCCTTACGGTGATAAGAAGCAACTTTAGTATGGCCATAAACAATTGGCGTACAATAGTCCAGGATGCGGTTTTCAGATAAGGTTTTAAGGATAACCTCTAATCCTATGCCGTTTACGTCACCTATACTTATACCGATTTTAATTTTATTGCTCATATCTAAATAGAAAATTTAGCGCAAATTACAGAATTTCACCTGAATGTTAGTCCGATACTAGTAAAAGTTTACTTATTTTGCACCTTTTAATAGATCAGGATATGAGTTTGGTAAAGGCAAAAAAGCATTTAGGGCAACATTTTTTAACGGATAAAAACATTGCGGCAAAAATAGTAAACGGCCTTATTCATACCGATAAATACAAACAAGTACTTGAGGTAGGCCCGGGCATGGGAATCTTATCAGATATTTTACTGGAACGGACAGACCTTGAAACTTTTTTAATTGATATAGATGTGGAATCGTATCGTTTTCTGCAGGAAAAATATCCTCAGCTTGGCGATAGACTAATAAATGGTGATTTCCTGGCATTAAATCTTTCTGAGATTTTTCCTGACAAGTATGCGATCATCGGAAACTTTCCTTATAATATTTCTTCTCAAATCCTGTTCAAGATTCTCGAAAACAGAACACATGTTGTGGAAATGGTTGGTATGTTTCAGAAAGAAGTTGCAGAACGCTGTGCATCTAAGGCAGGGACTAAAGACTACGGCATTTTAAGTGTGTTGATCCAGGCTTATTACGATATTGAATACCTGTTTTCTGTTAAGCCCGGTACATTTAATCCCCCACCAAAAGTAAATTCAGGTGTGATCAGGCTCAGCCGGAATAATGTAGAAACACTGCCGTGTGATGAAAAGCTTTTCTGGCGTACCGTAAAAGCGGGTTTCAATCAAAGAAGAAAAACATTGCGTAATGCGCTATCCGGGGTGGTACCTAAAGATAAAATGGATGACCATGCCTTTTTTGATAAACGTGCGGAGCAATTAAGCGTTGCAGATTTTATAGCGCTAACACAGCATTTAGCACAGCTATCTCAGTAAAATCAAATCACTAAACCCTGTATTTTTGCATAAATAGAATTCTAATAATGACCAAAGGGAAAATATTAATAGTAGACGATCTGCATCCGGCATTTAAAGAAAGTGCCATTGCACTGGGATACGAAGTAAACGATCAACCGTTAATTACAAGAGCCGAAACGCTTGCTGTAATTGCTGAGTATGAAGGAATAGCTGTTCGAACAAAATTTTTGATTGATAAAGAACTTTTAAGCGCGGGCGTTAAGTTAAAATTTGTTGCAAGGGCAGGAGCGGGATTAGATAACATAGATGAAGCGTTTGCCAAGGAAAAAAATATTGAGCTGCTAAATGCTCCCGAAGGAAACATGGATGCTGTTGGAGAGCATGCTACAGGTTTGCTGCTTGCACTTATGAATAACTTCCGCAGGGCAGACATTGAAGTACGAAATGGTGTTTGGGACAGAGAGGGTAGTCGTGGATTTGAGCTTAAAGGTAAAACCGTAGGGATAATAGGCTATGGCTTTATGGGTAAAAGCTTTGCGAAAAAATTAGCAGGTTTTGAAGTTAACGTTATTGCATATGATAAATATAAAACAGGCTTTACCGATGCTTACGCTAAAGAAGTAAGCATGGAAGAGATTGTAAAGCAAAGCGATGTGCTGAGCCTACATATTCCGCTTACATCTGAAACCAGGCAAATGGTAGATGAGGAGTATCTGTTTCACTTCCGCAAGCCAATATTTTTTATCAATACCGCAAGGGGCGAGGTAGTAAATACAAAGGCAGTCTTAAATGCAATAGCTGCAAATAAAATACTCGGCGCAGGGCTCGACGTACTAGAGGTAGAGAAATTTCCTGCTTTGGGAACTCAGAACTGGTACCAGGAGCTGGCTAAATCCGACAAGGTGATATTAACACCACATGTTGGGGGCTGGACCTTCGACTCTTATCGCAAGATTTCAGAAATTCTGGCAGAGAAGTTACGCAACTTATAATTTCTTTAGCCAAATATTATCAGCTGGTTTGGCATCCATAAAAATACCGCCATCTAAGGTGATCGATCGTACGGGGGCATCTGCCCTGATTTCAAAAAATGTCTCTTTACGGTTGTTTTTCCATGTTTCCGGAGTTCGGTGAATCAGCTGTTCCTTGCCGTCGTTATAAATAACCTTCAGGTCAAAAGGAATTGCAAATCCTCCGGCATTTTTTACTGAAATCGTATAATTGTTCCCCTTTACAATTACCTTTTCAATAGCAAGGTCTATGTAGCTGCTACTAAAAAACCAATTGTTCCAAAACCAGTTTAAATTTTGTTTTGTGGCGTCATTAAAGGAATAAAAGAAATCCCATGGAATGGGGTGCTTACCATTCCAGCGATCCATGTAGGTATGCAGTGCCTTTCCAAATACTTCGTCGCCAAGTAAATCTTTTAAAGCCAGATATGCCAATGAAGGTTTACCGTATGCATTATTGCCGTATCCGGCATCTGATACCTGGGTTGACATAGAGATAATTGGCTGATCTTGCTCCGTTGAAGGGTCAGATATCCAACGTTGTACCCTGAACTTCTTATAATTTTCTGCGGCTTTTTCTTTGCCTAATTGCTGTTGCCCTATCAAATATTCTAGTGTGGTGGCCCAACCTTCATCCATAAATGCATAGCGTGTTTCATTGGTGCCCATGTAAAAAGGGAAATATGTATGAGCAATTTCATGATTAAGTACGAATTGAGAAAACTCCAGATCTGGCGTGCTGGAGTCATTCACCATCATTGGATATTCCATGTCAGCAAATCCCTGAAAAGCGGTCATTTTGGAGAAAGGGTAGGGCACCCCGGGCCAGTTGTTAGAGAACCAATCCAGTGCAAGCTTGCCCCATTCAACTGCATGAGAAAAATCATTTGCAGCTTCATTATAAGCCGCCTGAACACTAACCCTTCTATTGGTTTTCTTATCAACTACAATACTTCCTGCATCCCATAAATAGCTACTGCTTAATGAAAAAGTAACATCGCTTATATTGTTGGCTTCAAACTTCCAGATGTTGTCGTCTTTTGGTTTTGTTACTCCGCCTTTTTTCATTTCAGCGGCTGTAGCAATATGGATCACCTCGTCAGAAGTGTAAGACTTTCTAAGTCTCGACGCATATTCAGCTTCCAAAACTTCATCAGGGTTTAACAGATCACCTGTTGCCCAGACAACATAATTTTTTGGCGCTTTAACAGCAAGTTTATAGTCGTTAAAATCGTTATAAAACTCTGTTCTGTCGCTATGCGGAATCATATCCCATCCATTGTAATCATCATATACAGATATTCTGGGGTAAGCGTAGGCCACAAAAAGAGAAGTGTTGTCGATTTGTCCCTCGCGACCACTCTGCTTTGACAAGGGATAGTTCCATTCGATCACAAAGGTTGCCGATTGGCCAGAAGGGAGGGGGCTCTTAAGTGCAACACTTGCAACCGTACCCCAATTGGTACTGTTCACTTGGTAGGCCTGGCCATTTACCCTAAATGAGGAGATTTTTAAGCCGGAGCTTAGGAAATCAGCACCAACATAACCAGATCTTGGAGATTCTGGTTTGTGGATATTGTTTACGAATCTTATTGCGGCTGATTTTAATGTATCAGGGCTATTATTTGTGTAAACAATAGTTTCTTTTCCAGTTACAATCTTGTTTTTTTCGTCAACCGATACCTGAATGTCATACTTTCCCCGATTTTGCCAGTAATTTTTACCTGGTTTCCCATCGTATGAACGTGTTCCATTATCATATGCATTTTTTATATTTCTGGGTGTGTATAATTCTTGTGCACTAACTGTAAATGAAGTGATTAAGAATAGAAATAGGGTTTTTAAAGTATTCATTCTATAACTGTTAACTTAATGGAAATATAAAAATAGCCTTATTTTGTTCATAACTGCATCATTTTAGATCAATAATTTGTTTTTGTGGTATTACCCCATTATCTTCGTTTTAATTGAAGCAAGACTATGTAGGTTTAGAATCCCATGTAGTCTTGTTTGTTTTTTAGAGTAACTAACAAAATAAACGAGCTATGACAGAGGTAACATATTATACCCAAGATGGTTTAGAGAGACTAAAAGAAGAGGTGCACTATTTAAAAACTACCGGAAGGCAGTTAATATCTAAAGCAATAGCAGAAGCAAGAGATAAAGGTGACCTTTCTGAGAACGCGGAATATGATGCAGCAAAAGAAGCCCAAGGTTTACATGAAGCCAAGATAGCTAAGCTTGAAACAACACTTTCAACAGCAAGGCTAATTGATGAATCGAAACTGGATACTTCTAAAGTACTGGCATTATCAATCGTAAAGATCAAAAATGTTAAAAATGGCGCTACAATGAGCTATCAATTGGTAGCGGAGTCGGAGGCAGATTTAAAAACAGGAAAGATTTCTGTAAAATCTCCTATTGCCCAGGGTTTATTGGGTAAGTCAGTTGGCGATAAAACTGAAATTCAAGTACCGGCCGGTAAAATTGAATTCGAAATATTGGAAATCACGAGATAAAACCCAAAATCATGTCAAGCATATTTTCAAAAATTGTTAATGGCGATATTCCGGCACATATAGTTGCAGAAACCAGTGAATTCCTTGCCTTTTTAGACGTGAGTCCGTTAGTAATGGGGCATGTACTGGTTATTCCAAAAAAGGAAATTGATTACATCTTTGATATGGATGACGAAAGTTATTTTGGACTGACCTTGTTCGCAAAAATTGTAGCCCAGGGGTTAAAGGAAGCTTTTCCCTGTAAAAAAGTAGGCGTGGCAGTAATCGGACTTGAAGTACCACATGTGCATATTCACCTGATTCCAATGAATGCCGTAAACGACATGAATTTTAGTAAAGAAAAGCTAAAACCTACAGACGAGGAATTGGCAGAAGCGGCAGCTAAAATTAAAGCAGCACTAACCCTCGATTAAAGACATTATTTTGAAATACCTGAAAGGCAGCGTCTAAAAACGCTGCCTTTTTTTATTTTAACTTCTCGTTGTTTTTATGCCTTTCCGCATCGCGAATATTCTTTTTAACCAGGTTCTTCTCCAGGGCAGTGGTCAAATCAATGCCGGTCTGATTGGCCAAACATATCAATACAAAAAGCACATCAGCCATTTCATCACCCAGATCAACTGCTTCGTCGCTTTTCTTAAAAGATTGCTCGCCATACTTTCTAGACATGATTCTGGCTACCTCACCCACCTCTTCCATTAAAATGGCGGTATTCGTTAATTCATTAAAATACCTGATGCCTGTGGTATTAATCCATTGGTCTACAGTTTTCTGTGCTTCTTCTATTGTCATTTTAGTCTTCTTTCATTTCCGCTCTTAACCGGGCATTGATGTCAATTTTAGCGTTCTCCAGTAAATAAACGGATGTCCCGTATTCACGGGCCATTTTATTTTTAACGGAATTGATTTTCGATACCCGTTCAAATATAGGTTTTTCCACTTTCCGATCGGGATCATCATCGTCTATACTCGTAACAAGGATAACATTTTTAATTTGTTTGTCCAGATTAACCCAGGTAATGTAGTCTGCACTGAAAGAAACAGCATTGATGTTTTTAAAAGTAGAATAATGATTTATAGCTCCGGCTTCTCCATAATTATCACAAAGAATAATCAGGTTTTCCTTTTGCGGGATCCTTTTATAGACCTCATCTACAATTGTTGCCAATTCTTTCCAGCCAAGCATGTCAGCAAAATCCTGAGGGAGATGATGGTTTTTCCCGTCTTCCCATCTCATAACACCTAGTGTTTCAAATTTCTCCTTTTTAAGGGTAATTTCCCTCGGGGTTAGTATTGGATAGGCATAAGGCAGGATAAGAAAAAACATTGCTACAGCAGTAATTAAAGGAATAGCCTTAAGATATCTTTGCCATCCAGTTTTAAGTAAAGCGGCGAGATAAACAGATCCGCAGGCTAGTAAAACAGGATAAAGCCCGGCAGCATAATACCCTTTTGCCCTAAACCAGGTAAACAAGCCAATGGTAATCAGGTAGCTTAAGCCAATCCATCTTAAATTTTTAAATGGTTTATAAACAAAAAAGGCAATTGCTGCAGCAAATAAAATCCACAGATCGCCGATGTAATAAAGCAACTGCTCTTTTAGGAAGTCTATTCGGTTAATTTTATCCAACTGGGTTGCTGCAAGCTCCTTCATATGTTTAACCACAGGGAAATGATTTTGATATTGCCATAACAGATTTGGTAAAACCAGCAGTAGGCCAATGGCAATGGCGAAGTATAAGTGTTTTACAGCAAATATATGCCGCTGCGCGGATATGGAAAACCCAAGCCCTAAACCAACAACCAAAAAAGCAATACTGTATTTGTTTAAAAAACCAATTGCAATGGCAAGTATTGCATAGTAAATAAACCTTGGCGCATTTGTAGAGATGTATTTTATAAAGTAATAGTAAGTGGCTGTCCAGCATAAAATATCAAAAGCATTGGGCTGAAATAACATATCCAAACGCGCAATGGCACATGCAAACAATGCCACCATACATAATATCTTGGCAAACAGATCACCTTTTAGCGCTTTTACAATAAACCAGGAATACATTAATGTACCTGCGCCAAAACACGCGGTAATCAGACGTATTATAAAAGTACCGCCGCCAAGCATTTTTATAATCCATGCAAAAATGGAGGTAACAGGAGGAACAGATTGAAAGCCCCATGCCAGATGGTTTGCCTGATCGAGGTGTAAAAACTCATCACGATGTAATTCGTATACCGGATTAATCAGGAAACAGTGTAAAAAAAGCTTCAATACAACAAAGGATACTAAAACAATGGTTTCAGTGTTGGTTTTTTGGAGTGGCATACCAGTAATTTAGGTAAGATTAATTTATGATGAAAATAAATTTACCCAAAATTCAGCAAAGCTGTTATTCTTTGTTTTTTGTGTCGATACTGATGGTAACCGGACCATCGTTTACAAGGCTGATCTTCATGTCTGCCCCGAATATTCCGGTTTGGACTTCTTTATTGAGCAATGAAGACAATTGCTTAATCATGGATTCATATAGGGGAATGGCCTTGTCAGGTCTTGCTGCCCTGGTAAATCCGGGCCTATTGCCTTTTTTAGTAGAGGCAAACAATGTAAACTGACTAATCAGTAAAATGTTTCCATCAATATCTGCGAGACCTTTGTTCATTAGCCCGTTTTCATCTCCAAAAACCCGCATGTTCACTATTTTTTGAGCCAGCCAATCCAGGTCTTCATGTGTGTCGGCATCTTCAATACCTAGCAATACCAGAAAACCATCGGTAATGGCACCTGTTATTTTGCCGTCTACCTTACAGTTGGCTTCAGTAACTCTTTGGATGACCGCTCTCATACCGCTTAGGCCCGTGTTTCGTTGCCGTTATAAATACTAAGATAGCTTTCGTACCTGCTTAGCTCTATTTCACCATTTTCTACCGCTCTTATCACAGCACATCCTGGTTCATTCACATGTCGGCAATTATTGAATTTACATTCATTCATCAAGTCCCTCATCTCTCTGAAATAATGACCAAGTTCTTCAGGCCTGATGTCAAATATGCCCAGTTCTCTGATGCCCGGAGTATCTATAAGATAGCCTCCGAAAGGTAAAGTATGCATCTCTGCAAAAGTTGTAGTGTGCTGGCCTTTGTCGCTGGCTTCCGATATTTCACCAGTCTTAATGCTTCTTCCGGGTAGTAATGCATTAATTAGACTTGATTTTCCTACACCTGAGTGGCCAGAAAACAAAGTCGTTTTGTCTTTAAGTAAACTTTCTATCTGAGGGATATTGGTGCCTTCTATAGCAGATACGGTATAGCATGGATAACCTATGTTTTCGTAAATAGCTGCATATTCAGCTAAAATAGCCAGGCCATCTTCATTAAAGAGGTCAAGTTTATTGAAAATCAGAACCGCAGGAATGGAATAGGCTTCGGCCGTTGCCAAAAAGCGATCTATAAAACCTAAAGACGTGCGGGGAGAGGCAAGGGTAACTACCAGAAAAGCCTGATCCATGTTGGCCGCAATAATTTGAGCCTGTTTTGATAAATTGATGGATTTACGGATAATGTAGTTTTTCCGGTCGTGCAGTTTATGAATCACCCCATTGTCGGAATTTGGCTCAAGTTCAAACTCTACCTGATCACCAACGGCAATAGGATTTGTGGTCTGAATACCCTGAATTCTAAACTTGCCCTTAATCCGGCAGTCATAATTGATGCCATTTTCTGCATGTACCTGATACCAGCTTCCTGTTGATTTAATTACTAATCCTCGCATATAAAGGTGTAAAGGTAAGAAACCTGATATAAAATATTTTTATAATCATTTGCTAATTAGAAAAATATAACTTTACTTTACACCGCAGCACACTAAGTGTAAAAAATACAATGTATATGAACTCAACAATTACAACCACTACAACCACCACCGGGATTACTCGGAGGAAGGTAAGCTAATGGTGTAACTGAAAAAATAAAAAACCACGAAAAGCGCCTTCCTCTAAACCAGGAAGGCGCTTTTTTTTTAACCAACAACTATGAATATTTTAAAATTTGGAGGCACATCGGTCGGTTCTGTCGAAAGCATAAGCGCTTTGATAGAGATACTTAAACCACTGCAGGGAGATGAGAACCCTATAGTAGTTTTATCAGCCATGGGCGGTGTTACCAACGCATTACTTGACATGGCAGAAAATGCCCGGAACCTAAGAGACTACGGCGACGCATTAAAACTTGTTGAGGAGAAACACTTCAAGGTAATCAGAGCTTTGTTACCTGCCGGGGCACAAAATCCAGTGCTTACTAAACTTAAAATTTATTTTAACGAACTGGAAGATATTTTACAATCCGTATATAATCTTCGTGAACTTAGTGCGCAAACCAAAGATTTGATTCTTAGTTATGGCGAACGCTGTTCTACAGTAATGATCAGCCACATCGCCAAACAACAATTTTCTAATGCTGTTTATGTTGATGGGGCAGAACTGATCAAAACAGACAGTAATTTTGGCCAGGCTAAGGTAAATACTTACATGACCGAGATGCTTATCAACGATTTTTACGAAGCCAACCAAGACAAGCTTTTGTTTGTTACCGGTTTCATATCAAGCAATGATGATGGGCGTGTAACCACTCTTGGTCGTGGCGGCAGCGATTATACCGCCGCAATATGGGGTGCAGCCTTAAACGCATCAGAAATACAGATCTGGACTGATGTTGACGGGATGTTAACAGCGGATCCGCGCATCGTTAAAAAAGCTTTTTCATTACCTGAACTGAGTTATACTGAAGCAATGGAGCTCTCTTATTTTGGTGCCAAGGTGATCTATCCCCCAACCATGATCCCTGCTTTTTTAAAGAAGATTCCAATTGTAATCAAAAACACCTTTAATACTGACTTTGCCGGAACATACATTAAGCACGGCATAAGCCCTTCAAACCTTCCGATAAAGGGAATCTCCTCAATTGATGAGATCAGCGTTTTAAACCTTTCAGGAAGCGGCATGGTAGGCAAAGCAGGCTTTAGTGGCAGGTTGTTCTCTATGCTTTCACGTGAACAGGTTAACGTTGTGCTGATCACTCAGTCGTCATCCGAGCATAGCATCACCTTTGCGGTAAAACCAGCCGATTCTTTAAAGGCCTTGTCGTTAATCAATAAAGAGTTTGAACTCGAACTTCAAGCCAGAAAGCTTGAATATCCTGAAGTAGAAAACGGACTATCAGTTGTAGCCATAGTTGGTGAGAACATGAAGCGCACACCAGGTATGTCTGGTAAATTGTTTAGCGCCCTTGGCCGTAATGGTGTAAATGTAAGGGCCATTGCACAAGGCTCTTCAGAATATAACATCTCGGTAATTATCTCGAAAACCGACTTGTCTAAGGCAGTAAATGCCATTCATGATGCATTTTATGCAGATCTTAAAAAGACTTTACATGTGTTCTGTCTGGGTACCGGCAACATAGGTAAAACCCTGTTTAAACAACTTCAGGATCAAATGCCTTTCCTTGCCGATAATAACGATTTGCAAGTAAAAGTTATGGGGGTTAGTAATACCCGTAAAATGTATCTTGACCCAAGAGGAATAGACCTTAATACCTGGGAAGAAGACTTAAACAATCAGGACACAAAAGCAAGCTTACCTGATTTCATCAGACGAATGAAAGCGATGAACCTTCCGAACTGTGTGTTTGTTGACAATACTGCAAGCCATAATCCGGTTGAGTTTTATCTGGATATATTACAATCGAGCATCTCTGTAGTTACCTGCAATAAAATAGGAAACTCTGCAGATTACGAGCAGTATGCAGCCTTTAAACAAGCAGCAAGGACTTATGGAGTCGACTTTTTCTACGAAACCAATGTAGGGGCAGGTTTGCCAATTATCCGTACACTTAAAGACCTGATGCTAAGTGGCGACAAGGTAGCTTGTATCGAAGCCATCCTTTCGGGTACTATCTCTTACATCTTTAACAACTACAAAGACGGAGTTCTTTTTCATGAAGTAGTAAAAGAAGCACAGGAAAAAGGGTATACCGAACCTGACCCGAGAGATGACCTTAATGGGAAAGACTTTATGCGTAAAATGCTTATTCTGGCCCGTGATGCCGGATATGCATTAGAAGAAAAAGATATAGAACTAGAAAATATGTTACCTCCATCGTGTATGGCTGCAGAAAGTGTGGCCGACTTTTATAAAGAGTTAAAAAATAATTCAGCTTACTTCGAGAACCTGAAAAAACAGGCGACTCAAAACAATAAAGTATTAAGATATATTGGTAAGCTAGAAGGTGGTAAGGTTTCCATTAACCTGCAAATGGTAGATGAGAATCACCCATTCTATACCCTTTCTGGTAGTGATAACATTATTTCGTTTACTACTAATCGTTATAAAGACAGGCCTTTGGTTGTAAAAGGACCTGGTGCTGGAGCAGAAGTAACTGCTGCGGGCGTATTTGCTGACATCATAAACGTAGGTAAACGATGAAAAAGTCTATAAAAGTTTTCGCTCCAGCTACTGTTGCCAATGTGGTGTGTGGATATGATGTTTTAGGTTTTGCCGTAAACCAACCAGGTGATGAGGTAATTATGAGTCTTACCGATGGTAAGGGTATTACTATTTCAAAAATTACAGGTGATGATGGGAAGTTGCCATTAAACCCAACAAAAAATACAGTAAGTGCCAGTGTTCAACATTACTTAAACCATATTGGTAAACCTGATCTGGGTGTAGAAATTGAACTGCACAAAAAGATGCCGATAGGCAGCGGACTTGGTTCAAGCTCTGCAAGTACTGTAGCCGGTTTGTTTGCTATAAACACATTGATGGGTAATTTACTAACCAACAAAGAACTTGTTCCTTTTGCCATGAAAGGCGAGGAGCTGGCTTGCGGATATGGTCATGCTGATAATGTTGCGCCTGCCTTAATGGGGGGTTTTGTGTTGATCAGAAGTTATCAGCCATTGGACATCATTAGTCTGCCTTTTCCTGAAGAGATGCACGCTGCAATAGTGTACCCGGAAGTTGATGTGCCAACTAAAGATGCCCGCCAGATGATCCGTTCTAAAGTTTTGTTAAAGGATGCAGTAACCCAATGGGGAAATGTGGCCGGCTTGGTCAGTGGATTGTTTATGAAGGATTATGATTTGATCGGAAGAAGTATGACAGATATACTGGTTGAACCAACACGTTCCATACTAATTCCTGATTTTTACAAACTGCGTACTATTGCAATGAAGGCAGGTGCTGTAGGTTTTGGTATTTCGGGATCAGGGCCATCGGTATTTGCACTTACAAAGGATGCAGATACAGCAAACAAAATCACTGAAAAGTTAAAGCAGCATTTAAAGAACATTTCGATAAATAGCTTGTCTTTTGTTTCGGAAGTAAATAAAAGAGGCCCTATTATATTGGATTAATAACCAAACAAAATGAAACTATACAGTACCAACAACCAAAGTTTAAAAGTAGATTTTGCCACTGCTGTTTTTAACAGTATGCCTTTGGATAAAGGCTTATATATGCCGGTTCACATTCCGGAATTGGATAAAGAATTTATTGATCATATAGATCAGTTCACTTTATCCCAAATTGCCTTTAAAGTAGCTGCGGTATTACTTAAAGATGCTATACCTTTAGAAGATCTTCAAGCCATTATTGATGATGCTATCAATTTTGAAGCTCCGGTAGTGTCACTTGACGAAAACACTGCAGTACTGGAATTATTCCACGGCCCATCACTGGCTTTCAAAGATTTTGGCGCCAGATTTATGAGCCGCATTATGGCTTATTTCTTAAAGGATAATGAGAAAACCCTGGATGTGCTTGTTGCTACATCTGGCGATACCGGCGGGGCTGTGGCCTTAGGCTTTTTAGGTGTTCCCCATACCAGGGTAACTATCCTTTATCCTAAAGGAAAAGTAAGCGAAATTCAGGAGCTGCAGCTTTGTACAAACGGGCAGAATATCCATGCAGTAGAGATTGATGGAACTTTTGACGATTGCCAGGCCCTGGTTAAACAAGCTTTTGCAGATGAAGAGTTAAATGCAAGGTTAAGGTTGACCTCGGCAAATTCTATCAATATTTCCAGACTAATCCCGCAAACATTTTACTATTTCAATGCTTATGCCCAGTTAAAGAGACAAGGTAAGGAGGAAGTAGTATTTTCTGTTCCAAGTGGAAACTTTGGTAACATTGCAGCAGGCCTTTTGGCTTATAAAATGGGATTGCCGATAAAGCAATTTATAGCAGCAACCAATGTAAATGATACTGTTCCGAGATTCTTAGAAACAGGTGTCTACGAAACCAAGCCATCTGTACAAACCTATTCTAATGCAATGGATGTAGGTGCACCAAGTAATTGGGTAAGGATAATGGACCTGTTTAAAAACGACAAGGAAGCATTACAACAGATTTTGCAAAGCTATCGCTTTACCGATGAGGAAACATTAAGCGGAATAAATGCAATATATGAACAGTTCAATTATATCACCTGTCCGCATACTGCAATAGCATGGCTTGCATTACAAAAATATAGAGCAGAACATCCTGACGATAATTATACCGGCATTTTCCTTTCTACAGCGCATGCCTGTAAATTCCCTGATGTTTTCCCGGAAACAATCAAAGCAAATATTGAGTTCCCGGATCAGGTAAAAGATCTTTTGGCCAAGCCAAAAAAAGCACAAAAGATGAATACAGATTACGAGTCGTTTAAAAAGTATTTAACTACTTTTTACTAAAACGCATAATAGCGATATCGCCCATCATAAAGTTAAGGGTGGTATCGCTGGTTACTGAATAACTACCTACTTTCTTTAACATTTGTACAAATGTAGATTCTCCTTCGCCCGGACAAGCCATTCTTGTCATTGCAAAAGGCGCTGTAAAGTTGATGGAAGTATCATCGGCAACAAGTGCTCCTGAGTAAGAATTGCAGCTGGTATTGCCACTGAATTTTTTATCTGCCACTTCGAATGTGATCGTAGGTTTTTTACCCGGGTACAAGCCATTAAATGCTATTCTTGGACCCGAAATATAGTTAAGTTCCCAGGTTCCGCTCAATTGAGATAGCCCACCATTTCCTATTGTTCCAGACTTTATAGTAGTACAGGCTGTAAAGGCACTTGCAATGACAAGTATAAGTAGCATCAGTTTTTTCATAGCGGTAAAATTAGTTTGTTAGCCTAAAGGTACAAAGACTATTTTAAAAACGATCGGTATCCTGAAAAATTCAGGATACCGATCGTTTTGATTGTATTTTTTCTTAAAATATTGCCTGAGCAATCTTTTTGGTTGGCTCAGGATTACTCATTGTATAGAAATGCAATACAGGTGCACCAACCTGGACTAGCTCTTTACATTGTTGTATCATCCATTCTATGCCCACCTCTTTCACTTGCTTCTCATCCTTACACGCCTGAACTGCTTCAGTTAGTTCCTCCGGAAGATCAATGTGAAATACCTTTGGTAAACTGATTAACTGCTTAGATGAAGTAATCGGCTTTAAGCCCGGAATGATGGGCACATTGATCCCATTCTCTCTGCATTGCTGCACAAAATTCACGTATTTGGTGTTGTCAAAAAACATTTGCGTTACAATGAACTCTGCACCCATATCCACTTTTTGTTTCAGATACTTAAAGTCAGTCTTCAAATTAGGCGCTTCGAAATGTTTTTCCGGATAACCGGCAACACCGATGCAAAAATCTGTTTTAAATGCAGAATGATCTTCGTGCAGGTACCTTCCGCTGTTCATGTCAGTTACCTGTTGCAGCAAATCGGTTGCAAAGGCATGTCCACCCGGGGTAGGAATAAAAGAAGAATCCGCATGGCGCGCATCTCCTCTTAGTACCAACACATTGTCGATACCCAGAAACTGAAGGTCTATTAAAGCATTCTCGGTTTCTTCTTTCGTAAAACCGCCGCAAATCAGGTGAGGTACTGCATCTACTTTGTACCTGTTCATAATAGCAGCACAAATGGCTACTGTACCGGGTCTTTTGCGATAAGAAACTTTTTCTAACAGGCCGTTACTGTGTTGTTTATAAATATAATCTTCACGGTGATAGGTCACATCTATAAAAGGAGGGTTAAACTCCATTAACGGATCTATCGCTTTATAAATTTCGTCTATGCTTTTGCCTTTAACTGGCGGTAATAATTCAAAAGAGAACAAGGTTTTACCCTTGGCATTATTAATATGATCTACAATTTTCATTTTGGTCAGTTTGTTTGGTTAATTTAATAGCCAAGATTAGGACTTAGCCATCTTTCTACTTCTTCTACAGGCATGTCTTTTCTGATTGCATAATCATCAATCTGGTCTTTGGTTATTTTACCAAGTCCAAAATATCTTGATTGCGGATGGGCAAAGTAGAAACCGCTTACCGCTGCGGTAGGGTGCATCGCATAGCTTTCAGTTAAATGTAAGCCAATTCTGTTCTCGGCATCGAGCAATTCGAACAAAGTGCCTTTTTCGGTATGCTCCGGACAAGCAGGGTAACCCGGTGCCGGACGAATACCTGCGTATTCCTCTTTAATCAGTGCCTCATTGTCCAGATTTTCATCCTTTGCATAACCCCAGTAATCCTTACGGACAAGCTCATGCATTTTCTCAGCAAAAGCCTCAGCAAGCCTATCGGCCAATGCCTTAGCCATAATACTGTTGTAGTCGTCATAGTTAGCCTCAAATTCAGCTACCATTTCATCACAACCAATACCTGTAGTAAGTGCGAAACCGCCAAAATAATCAGGCACACCAGTTTCCTGTTGTGCAATAAAATCCGAGAGCGCATAATATGGTTGTCCGGCAACTTTTTCAGCTTGTTGACGTAAAGTATGGATCACCACCTCTTTACCTTCCACATCAAGCACAATATCATCGCCTTTTGCATATGCAGGCCAGAAACCTATTACCGCTTTTGCAGTAAGTAATTTCTCGTCAACAATCTTTTTTAACAATGCTTTGGCGTCATTAAAAAGTTTTTTAGCCTCATCACCAACAACTTTATCCTCAAGGATACGCGGGTAACTACCACGCAGTTCCCAGGTTTGGAAAAAAGGAGTCCAGTCTATATAAGGCACAAGCTCTTCAAGAGGGTAATTTTCAAATACCCTGGTTCCTGTAAAAGAAGGAGCAGGAGCAACCAATGCGGTATCTATCTTAAAGTTATCCTTTCTGGCTTCTTCAATTGTTTTAAAACGTTTATCAGAGCGCTTATTTAAGTGCGCCTCACGTGCTTTATCATATTCCTCGCGAATACCCTGGATGTACTCATCGCGGGTATCTTTGTTCATTAAAGTACTGCAAACCGTTACACTTCTCGAAGCATCAAGCACATGGATGGCTGGCCCCGAGTAGTTAGGCGCAACCTTAACCGCAGCATGAATCCTGGAGGTAGTAGCACCACCAATAATTAACGGAATGGTAAAGCCTTCGCGCTCCATTTCTTTGGCGAAGTGTACCATTTCATCAAGCGAAGGGGTAATTAAACCACTTAAGCCAATAATATCAGCATTTATTTCTTTGGCTTTTTTAATGATTTCCTGTGCAGGAACCATTACGCCCATATCCACAATTTCGAAGTTATTACAAGCTAAAACTACACCTACAATGTTCTTTCCGATATCATGAACATCACCTTTTACAGTAGCCATTAATACCCTTCCGGCCGATGAATTCTGATCCTGATCCGGGTTATCCAGCTTTTCCTGCTCAATAAATGGCAACAGATAAGCCACGGCCTTTTTCATTACACGAGCAGATTTTACAACCTGCGGCAGGAACATTTTACCGGCCCCAAAAAGGTCACCCACAATGTTCATCCCGTCCATTAATGGGCCTTCAATTACCTGAATGGGTCTCGCGTATTTCTGACGTGCTTCTTCAACATCAGCATCAAGGTATTCTATGATTCCCTTAACTAACGAATGAGAAAGTCTTTCTTCTACACTGGTTTTACGCCATTCCTCATCCCTGACAATCTCTTTTCCTTTAGATTTGATGGTGTCTGCAAATTCAACCAACCGCTCTGTAGCGTCGTCTCTTCGGTTTAACAATACATCCTCTACAAGTACTAAAAGCTCTGGCGGAATTTCCTGATAAACCTCTAGCATCCCGGCATTTACAATCCCCATATCTAAACCAGCTTTGATGGCGTGGTATAAGAATGCAGAGTGCATCGCTTCCCTAACGGTATTATTACCTCTAAACGAGAAGGAGATGTTCGAAACACCACCACTTACTTTTGCATGGGGCAGGTTTTCTTTGATCCAGCGGGTGGCATTTATAAAATCTACCGCATAGTTGTTATGTTCTTCTAATCCGGTTGCAACGGTAAGGATGTTCGGGTCAAAGATGATGTCCTGAGGCGGAAAGCCAATTTCATCAACTAAAATATCATATGATCTTTTACAGATCTCTTTTCTTCTTTCAAAATTATCGGCCTGTCCCTGCTCATCAAATGCCATTACTACTATGGCAGCACCGTAGGTCATGATTTTGCGCGCACTTTCACGGAATTTGTCTTCGCCTTCTTTAAGAGAGATGGAGTTTACAATTCCTTTTCCCTGCAAGCATTTTAACCCGGCTTCTATAACCGTCCATTTAGACGAATCGACCATGATAGGCAACTTGGAAATATCAGGTTCAGACGCAATCAGGTTAAGGAATTTGGTCATAGAGGCTTCCGAATCAATCATCCCCTCATCCATATTCACATCGATAACCTGTGCACCACCCTCAACCTGCTGACGGGCAACGGCAAGTGCCGCTTCAAAATCTCCACCTAAAATGAGCTTAGAGAATTTTGGAGAACCGGTAATGTTTGTACGCTCACCAATGTTTACAAAAATACTCTCTGGAGTTATGGTAACCGGTTCCAATCCGCTTAAACGCAGATAAGGTTCTATCTGAGGTATTTTACGCGGTGCTACATTTTTTGCTTTTTCGGCTATGCAGCCGATATGCTCAGGTGTAGTTCCGCAACAACCACCTACAATATTTACAAAACCGTGCTGAATAAAATCTTCTACCAGATGAGCAGTTTCATGAGGCATTTCATCGTAAGCACCAAATTCATTTGGCAAACCCGCATTAGGATAGGCAGAAACATAGCAGCCTGCCTTAGCCGAAAGTTCTTCTATGTGCGGCCTCATGTCTTTTGCCCCCAAGGCGCAGTTGAAGCCTATACTTAATGGATTGGCGTGTATTACGGAATTTAAGAAAGCCTCGGCAGTTTGGCCTGATAAAGTTCTGCCGGAAGCATCAGTAATGGTTCCGGAGATCATGATCTCTATTTTACGGCCAATTACATTCTCATATTTTTTGATGGCAAATATGGCGGCCTTGGCATTTAAGGTGTCAAAAATGGTTTCAATTAAAAGCAGGTCTGAACCGCCATCAACCAGTCCGCGTATTTGTTCGTAATAAGCATCAACTAATTCATCGAAAGTGAGTGCCCTGAACCCTGGATCGTTTACATCCGGAGAAATAGATAGTGTTCTGTTAGTCGGGCCTACGGCACCGGCAACAAAACATTTTCTGTCGGGATTAGCCGCCATAAATTCATTAACTGCCTCTTTGGCTATTTTAGCCCCTTCAAAGCTCATCTCATAATCAAGCTCTTCCATCTGGTAATCGGCCAGTGAAATACGTTGGGTACTAAAGGTATTGGTCTCAATGATATCTGTACCGGCCTTTAAATATTCGGTATGAATTGCCTTAATGATATCTGGACGGGTAATGTTTAGTAAGTCGTTATTACCTTTTACATCACACGGGTGATCTTTGAACCGCTCGCCCCTGAAATCTTCTTCAGAAAGGACGTAACGTTGTATCATAGTGCCCATCGCACCATCAATGATCAGGATACGTTTTTCTAACTCTGCTCTAATGTCCATTTTTAATAGTAATATGAGTAGGTAATAAGCTAAAGTTGATAGAGGCTGTGCCTAAACAAGTGCCGAACTCATTACATACAAAGCTTATTCGAAAAGTCCGGTTTAGGTGTCGACTTTAACTTATCTTTCGGGAACCAATTGTTTGGCTCCAGTAGAATGTAGCACCTTGTAAGCACAGGTTGCTAAGACTTCGCAGGGTCTAATCCCTCCGTCTTTCTCTATAAGCATTACAAAGGTGCAACAAAGAAAAATCATTTCCAAAATTTCGGCCGTTAAAGCATATAAAATTGTATAGAGGAGACAATTAACTCAGAACTTCGAAACATTGTTTTGAAAACATCACAGTGTACAGCTGAATTTGAAAGCTTAAAATGTGTTTAAATTATAGAGATGGCAATCTGCCTATGAGAGATAAATATGTTGACAACAAAAAGGCGGGTGGGATCATAGTTAATGCTCCACCCGCCTTTAATATTTTTAAGAAACAGGTTGTTATTTTCTGCTTCCGAAGATTCTTAATAGATATAAGAAGATGTTTATAAAGTCAAGGTAAAGAGATAAAGCGCCCATAATTGCCAGTTTCTTAGCGTCAGTTGCCGCCATTTGATCCCCATTTTCTTCAATACCCGCACCAATACGTTTCAGTTTCTGAACATCGTATGCTGTTAGAGCTGTAAAGATTGCTACTCCAAAGAAGCTCATTATGTAGCTAAAACGATCACTTCCAATAAACATGTTAATGATACCGGCAATGAATAAGCCTACTACACCTACCATTAATATTGGGCCAAATTTGCTTAAATCTACATCTGTGGTGTAACCTAAAACTGCCATTATTCCAAATATACCCGCTGCGGCAGCAAAACATGCTACAATTGAACCAGCGGTATAGATAAGTAATATAAAACTTAAACTAACACCTAATAGAACCGAAAATAGAACAAATACGCCTAATAAAGCACCATAAGACAGGCGGTTAAATCCCGTTCCCATTAAAATTACCAGACCAAGAGGCGCAAACATTGCGATATAACCTAGTATTGTTCTTTGTCCTGTTTCAAAATTAATTAATTGACTTAAAGCTGCAGGAGAAGTTGAAATAAGCAAAGCAGCTAATGTTGATAAACCAAGAGCTATAAACATCCATAAAAAAACATTCGCGAAGAATTTCTTGGCAACTTTACCAGTTAAGTCTTCTACAAAAACGGATTGTTGTGCCCAATCATTATTATTGTTATTATTCATGTGTTTTAAATTTATTTAAAGATACGAATTGTTTCATTCTAACAAAAGCTATGCCCCTAGCCTTTTTGTCAGGATTTCTTCAACTTTCTTGAAAAACTGAAGGGGTTTTAAGGTTCTCCATGCCATATCGTCAAGTTCGCCACCAAAATTGATGTAATAATCTATATTGCTGTTACGGAATTCATTGATTACATGTTCCTGGAAATTGATGCCTGTAATCCACCCATCTTCAACTTCCTGAAACCATTCTTCATAATAACTATCTTCAGAAGAATGGAAGTTCAGTACGTTTTCGCCTATCAGTATGAATTTATTTATGCCTTCGTCAATCATCAGTTCAATGATTTCACGTTTCAGAAGCATAATGTCGTTGCCGATGGCATCGTTCCACTCTCCAATAAGCTCTATGACTGCATAATTTCTATCGTAGTCAACATACAGTACTTTAAGATACATTGTACTTGATCCGAAATCATCCCATTGGGGATGTAACAGAAAATTGTACAGCTGCTTGTCGAAATAAAATTCCGAGTACTCAGTGTTGTAGAACGGAGAACGCTCATCTTCTGCCGCGATATAGTCATCACGCCATAGATAGTAAGGCTCTATTTCGTGCATGTTGGGTTATTTATGAGTAGATTCAACCGCTTTGCGGACACTTCCATAACGGATAAGCAGATCAGCAGCATGTTCATAATCTATATTCAGTTCGTCCATTACCATTTGTGTACCTCTGTCTACCAGTTTATGATTGGTTAGCTGCATGTCTACCATCTTGTTGCCTTTTACCCTGCCTAGTTTTATCATTACCGTAGTACTAAGCATGTTTAGAACCAGTTTTTGTGCAGTTCCAGACTTCATTCTGGTAGAACCTGTTAAAAATTCAGGACCAACTACTACCTCTACAGGGAAATCACTTTCAGCAGCTATCGGCCCCCCTTCGTTGCATACAATACAACCCGTTAAAATGCCATTTTTACGGGCAGTGTTTAGTCCGCCGATAACGTATGGCGTGGTTCCAGATGCGGCAAGACCAATTAAACAGTCGTTGGCATCAATTTTAAATTCCTGCAGATCTATCCATGCTTGCTGGTCATCATCTTCAGCATTTTCAACTGCTCTTCGTATGGCAGTGTCTCCGCCGGCAATAATTCCAACAACCCAATCAAACGGAACACCAAAGGTAGGAGGGCACTCTGAGGCATCAACAACACCCAGTCGGCCACTTGTGCCTGCACCGATGTAAAATAACCTTCCCCCGTTTATCATTCGCTCGGCAACAGCAGAAGCCAGTTTCTCTATCTGAGGAATTACTTTTTCCACAGCATAGGGAACTGTTTTGTCTTCATCATTTATGCCCTTTAGAATTTCAAGTACTGACATTTTATCAATATCGTTATACGTTGATTCTTGCTCGGTTACTCTTATCATTAGATTAATTTTTGTTAAAATTCGTGATTTTCTTGTTAAACCAGAAATAATAGGGGAAATCAATTCAAAATAAGGATTTCTTCTCAATTATAAAGTAATAGAAAAAATACTAAACAAATAAAAATCAAAGCGGTTAATTGATTATATAACAGTCTAATTTTGTACCTTTACGGTGCCTTTAGCCATGAAAAAGAATACCCGTTATAATCTCTTAATTGCCCTCACTTATTCAGTTACTTTAATAGGTGGGATGTTTTTTGGGTATAAGTTTCTGAAAGACCAGGGATATACCTTCCAAAAGACAACATATATAGCGGATAATAATGCGCAAAAGGTTGATGAAATTCTTCATATCATTAATAAAAACTATGTAGACGAGGTTAATGCCGATAGCTTAAATAACCTGCCTATTGATAGTTTATTGCATAAACTTGATCCTCATAGCATATATCTTCCACCAGAAAAAGCGAATGAATTTGCTGAATCATTAAATGGAAACTTTGAGGGCATAGGCATTGAATATTACATTTTAAATGACACCCTGCTGGTTACAAATGTAATTAAGGATGGCCCGGCATTTTTGGCCGGAATAAAACAGGGCGACAGAATTATTAAAATAGATACCATTTTTGTTAGTGGCAAGGCTTTGCCAAGAGAACAGATGATTGGTAAGATCAAAGGAAAAAAGGGTACTGCAGTAAAATTAACTATTGTGCATCCTGGCAGTAGCCTGGCAACTGTTTTTACGGTAAAACGCGATAGGGTACTGGTGAGTAGTATCGATGCGTCGTATATGCTTAACAGCGAAGTTGGTTATGTGAGGATCAGTAAATTTGGGTCAGATACTGATCGTGATTTTGTGGAATCTATAAAGTCGCTTAAATCTGAAGGGATGAAAAAGCTGGTACTTGATCTTCGGGACAACGGGGGAGGCTATTTAACGGCGGCAACGGGGCTGGCTAATCAAATTCTTGAGGAGAATAAATTAATTGTTTATACCGAAGGAAAACATGAGCCGCGCACAGATTATGTGGCCACAGGTGGAGGTGAGTTTGAAGATGGTAAACTAGTGGTGCTTATTAATGAAAACACGGCATCGGCCAGCGAAATTCTGGCGGGCGCGGTACAAGATCTAAACAGGGGGCTTATTATCGGTCGCCGTTCTTTTGGTAAAGGACTTGTTCAGGAGCAATTTCCTTTTGTAGATGGATCTGCATTGAATTTAACAATTGCACGTTATTATACTCCATCTGGCAGAAGTATTCAGAAATCGTATAAAGATGGTTATAAAGCTTATCAGGATGAGATAGAGAATCGTTTTAATGATGGAGAGCTTACTGCTTCGAAAAAAATTGTTAAAAAGGATAGTATAAAGGGCAGACTAGTAGGAGGTGGTATCCAGCCAGATATTTATGTAAAAATGGATACTATGGGTTATAACAAATGTTATACTATGCTGGCGTCTAAAAAGATATTGTTTGATTTTGTTTATGATGTTTTAGCCAGCAGATACTCTGCACCATTTATTGAGCAGAATCTGGCTACTTTTAATGTCAGTGAAGCAGACTATCGTGACCTGCTAAAGTATATTCAGAATCGTAATGTTGTTGTTGATCAGAAACAGCTGGCTTCGGCAAAACCACTGATCCTAAATGATATGAAGGTGCTTTTATGTAAGTATCACTTAGGTGATGCGGGTTATTATAAAGCGCTTAACCTAAGTGATGCTATGGTAAAACAGGCGTTAAATAGCTTGCAGTAAGCTTATTTCTGTCTGAAATAAATCTGGATTGGTACTCCGCTAAAATCAAAATGTTCACGAAGCTTATTCTCGATAAACCTTTTATAAGGTTCTTTAATGTATTGAGGTAAGTTACAGAAGAAAGCAAACATTGGAGATGTTCCATTGATCTGTGTGATGTATTTTATTTTGATGTACTTTCCTTTTAATGCAGGTGGCGGATAGTTTTCTATGATCGGCAACATTACATCGTTTAATTTAGATGTTGGGATTTTCTTGCCTCTGTTTTTATGTACTTCTAAAGCGGTTTCAATAGCCTGGAAAATACGTTGTTTAGTTACTACTGAAGTAAATACAATTGGCACATCAGTAAAAGGCTGCAATTTCTGACGAATCTGCTCTTCGAATGCTTTTACAGTTTTATTGTCTTTCTCTATTAAGTCCCATTTGTTTACAAGAATTACGATACCTTTCTTGTTTTTCTCTGCAAGGTGGAAAATATTCACGTCCTGCGATTCTAAACCTTCGGTTGCATCAACCATTAAGATCACCACATCGGCTTCTTCTAAGGCTTTAATTGTACGCATTACAGAATAAAACTCAATGTTCTCTTTTACCTTGGTTTTTTTACGTAAACCGGCAGTATCGATAAACATGAATTCATGTCCAAACTGATTATAATGAATGTGTATAGAGTCTCTGGTTGTACCTGCAATTGGAGTAACAATATTTCTGTCTTTACCAATCAGTGCATTGATTAAAGAAGATTTACCAACGTTTGGTCTACCTACGATTGTGATTTTAGGAAGCGTGTTTTCTTCTTCAGGAAGATCTTCAAAGTTTTTGATCACATCATCAAGAAGATCACCTGTTCCTGATCCTGTCATAGACGAGATAGGGTAGATTTCGCCAAGGCCAAATCCGTAAAACACCGCAGCTTCGTTTTGTAGTTGTGTATTATCAACCTTGTTTACTACTGTAAATACAGGTTTTTTACTTCTTCTAAGTAATTGCGCTATTTCGTCGTCAAGATCTGTAATGCCTGTGGTTACGTCAACCATAAACAATAATACACTTGCTTCTTCAATAGCGATAACCACTTGCTCGCGGATAGCTGCTTCAAAAACATCTTCAGAGTTTGCTACGTAACCACCAGTATCAATTACAGTGAATTGTTTGTCAGTCCATTCAGCTGAACCGTAGTGACGGTCGCGGGTTACGCCGCTAAAATCATCGACAATGGCTTTACGACTTTCTGTTAAGCGGTTAAAGAGGGTAGATTTGCCTACGTTTGGTCTTCCGACGATTGCGATAATATTGCTCATATTGTGTTGTGAATTGTATTAATTATTAAGGGGTTGCAAAGGTAAGCTTAATTTTCGTACCCGAAACTTTTTAAGTAGTTCTTTTTACTGCGCCAGTCTGGAATTACTTTTACAAAGGTTTCAAGAAATACTTTCTGATCCAAAAATTTCTCAATATCCTTACGTGCTTCAGTTCCTACCTTTTTAAGACTTGCACCTCCTTTGCCTATCAGTATGTTTTTTTGAGAATCACGTTCTACTATAATTTCAGCACTGATTTTGGTGATATTTTCTTCTTCTTTAAAGGCAGTAATAACTACTTCCGTACTGTAGGGTATTTCTTTTTGATAGTTGTTAAAGATCTTTTCTCTGATGATCTCAGATACAAAGAATCTTTGGTTACGATCTGTAAGGTCTTCTTTATCATAAAACGGCGCATGCTCCGGTAAATGATCTAATATCATGGTAAGGATGCCTTCCAGGTTGTATTGATGAAGTGCTGAGATGGCATATATGTGCTTTGGATTTAATTTTTCCTGCCAGTATGCTGACTTTTCTTCTACCTGTTCCTGGGTTGCATTGTCGATCTTGTTGATTAACACAATCATTGGAATAGTAGTATTGATGATTTTCTCTAATACATCATTCTCGTCGTGCTGCTCGTTAATGTCGGTAACAAACAGGATTAGATCTGCATCAGTTAGTGCTCCTTTTACGGAACTCATCATAGAATCCTGCAGACCATATCGAGGTTTTATGATGCCCGGCGTGTCAGAAAAAACTATTTGATAATCTTCTTCATTAACAATTCCTAAAATACGGTGGCGGGTTGTTTGGGCTTTCGGAGTGATGATCGAAAGTTTTTCGCCCACCAGGGCATTCATTAAGGTAGATTTACCCACATTGGGCTTACCTATGATACTTACAAAACCTGCTTTATGCGACATAAAAATATTTTTTGAAATAAATTTGCACCGCAAAGAAACGAATTATATCTTTGCATTCCAATTCGGAAGAAGAGTTAAGGATTTAGCAAAAACTACCAAATTGTATATAGTGCGGGGTGGAGCAGTTGGTAGCTCGTCGGGCTCATAACCCGAAGGTCATCAGTTCGAGTCTGGTCCCCGCTACCAAAAGATTCGCAGTTTTAATTAAAACTGTGGCAATCAAAATGGCCCGTTCGTCTAGGGGTGAGGACGCCAGATTTTCATTCTGGAAACAGGGGTTCGATTCCCCTACGGGCTACAGCGACCGCTTTAAAAAAATGAGCGGTTTTTTTATTAAGAAAGACATAGTGCGGGGTGGAGCAGTTGGTAGCTCGTCGGGCTCATAACCCGAAGGTCATCAGTTCGAGTCTGGTCCCCGCTACCAAAAGGTTCGCAGCTTTAATAAAGCTGAGGCAACCAAATGGCCCGTTCGTCTAGGGGTGAGGACGCCAGATTTTCATTCTGGAAACAGGGGTTCGATTCCCCTACGGGCTACTAAAAGCGATCAGAAACGATCGCTTTTGTCGTTTTCATCCATTTCATGGAACAGGGGGATCGTGCCGATAACTATCGGACGGAACTCCTACGGGCTTCGGAAAGCGATCAGATTTGGTCGTGTTTTCGGATAAGAACTGCAAGAATTTCATTCTGGATCCTTCAAGACGGACGATTATCCTACTATTTACGATTTATTTACAAAGTTTACATTTTTATTTACAATCCGAACCACTCGACCCGAAAAATATCAAAGTAGATTCGCTGAATCAATTTGAAAAAATATGAAAAATAAAAAAAATGTCACCTATGCGATGATCTTCGTATTGGTTGTAGTAAGCGGGCTAGTATTTGCCAATCGTAACATTAAAACTGAAACCGGTCGGTCTTCAGAACCGTTGTCCATTGCAAACAAGAAAGTCGCACTGGATCCCAGGAAACAATGGGAGGGAACTCCTGACGGTATAAAATATAAGGTATGGGAGGCATCTCCTGAAGGCAAAAAGGTGAGGGGCAGTCATGATAAAATAAAGGGCTACATCGAGTCTTTCGCGAATATGGAGGCCGTGGTCACCTCTGTTACTTTTCATCGTGAAAATGCAAAATCAGGAGGGCCAAAATGGCTTATCGTGAAGATTGATGGCGAACAATACATGATGCAATTTACTCCTAAAGAGTTTCAGCCGTTAACTAGCCTGAAAGTGAATGACAAAATAACTGTAAAAAGCCGCAGCGCAGGGAATTCGCCAAGTCATCCCTATTTGATTGTATCAGGGGATTATATTGAGCAAAATGGTAAGGTACTTTTTAAACGTGATTTCAGTAAAAGTGACCGTTGCTAAGAGGTAGTTGCAATAGCTAGATCATCTTCGATGTTCGCCAAATGCATTAAATCGTCCTGAACGGGGTTCAACAAATGTAACGCTTGGACGACAAGTCTCGGTGTTTAATCAACATCGAGGCTTTTCCCATTCAAGACTCCTTCCGCATGCTTTGTTTAACTTTTTCCCTGTGCTGCTCCCCCCAGCTACTTAGTTCAGCCAACACATTTTTTAAGGTCAGGCTATAACTGGTCGCCTCGTAAACAATACTTACCGGTTGGGTAGGATACACATTCCGCTTGATGAAGTCATTCAATTCCAAATCTTTTAATTCTTTAGCTAGGACCTTGGAGGAGATTCCGGAGACTTCATTCTGAATTTCATTGAAACGCTTGGATGATTGTACAAGTGAAAGGATCAAAGCCAACTTCCATTTCCCATTTAGCACATAGAGGGCGTCAAGAACATTTCTAAGTGAGCCCGCGCATTCTGTCTTGCTTGGTATCGGCTGATTTTTAATGACTTTCATAATAGCAAAGATAATCACTTACCCCGATGTAAGCGCTTACCTTTGGGTAACGACTAACTTTTTATCACCTCCTAGCCCTAGCTTTGCCCTTGATAATTAATCAATTTTATGAAACATATCCTTCATTTAAAATCAAGTATACAAGGTGCGACGTCGTACAGTATTAAATTAGGTCATGCCATTGTTGAAGAAATTCAGGAAAAGTATCCGGGTAGCATTGTTGAAGAGTTAAACCTGGTCGATATTGAAATACCACATCTCAAACCTGAAGTCCTCCGTGCATTCTTTATTCCCAGCGATGAGCTGACCAAAGAAGAAAAGGAATCTATCCTGCTTTCTGATCATTTAGTTAAACAATTATTCGCTGCAGACATCATTGTAATTGGGGCACCACTGATTAACTTTACTATTCATTCAGCACTAAAGGCATGGATTGATCATATTACCAGGGCAGGAATAACTTTTGGATATGGTGAAAACGGCCCTATCGGAAAGGTTACAGGGAAAAAAGTTTATGTAGCTATGTCATCCGGTGGCGTTTATTCAGAGGGACCAGGGAAAGCCAACGACTTTGTTGCCCCCTATCTGAAGGCTTTTCTTGGGTTTTTAGGTATGACAGATCTTACCGTATTCCGTGCGGAAGGACTAAAAGTGCCGGGAATTAAAGATTATGCTTTGGATAGAGCAATTAAAAGTATAAAGATTAATTAAGAGTATAAAGACTAGCAGTAATCTTATGGTTACTGCTTTTTTTTATGACCGATTTTCTGATTCTCGTTTTAAATACCTAATATCCAGGTCACATCAAAAGCATCAGTTACTTCAATTAGCACCTGTTCTTCATAATTCCTGTACGATAGGCCCCTGTGGCCAGATTTTATTTTCTCAATAAGTATTTTCCTATCATCTGTATTTTTACAACGTAAAAAGATAGAAAGATAATTCCCTATTTTTCTTCCTTCGTTGTGGACCAGATCCGAACCGTGAATAACTATACTATCAGAAACTAACGAGCCACTAATGACCGGTTTTTCTGTAAAACCCTGTAATTCCCTATCAAATGTTTCAAAATGCAGGGTTCCGCCAAAGCAGGTTTGGTAAAATGTGAGTGCCCTTTTACAATTCCCGGAAAATGTGATAAAGATTCCACTTATTAATTTATTACTATTCTTAACTAACATCCTATACTGAATTATGCGTCGGGAATTTTTATTGGGAGGGAAAAAGCCTGGAATACCTTCTCCAGGCTTGCCATAATTACCCGATGTAATGAAACCATATTATCTTTCATTTTTTTAAAGCATAATTGATCAATCAATTATTTCTTTTTTGTAATTGCTTTCTCCTCATTCTCCTTTTTCCTGAATGCCACAATTCTTTTAATTAGCTTTTCAGGGAGCGGTTTATCTATTGGAAATTGGATAACAGCCTTGCTTGTTTTGTACCCTTCCAGATCAGTCTTAAAATGTGCCCAAAAGGCTTCACTAAAGGGGTTCGATAATGAGATGTGATTAGGAAATGCACAATAGTATATCAGGTAACCATTGTATTTAATACAAGGTATTTGATAACTGATAGTTTCCTCTGCATCTGGTACTACTTCATGAATAGTTTTCCTGATCTTTTGCATTCTTTCGAGCGCTTCGCCACTAAATGCGAGATGGTACTCATCAATCGACTGATAATTTGTTTTAGCCATTGTTCTGAATTTTATTATTATAGATGTAAGAAACCGCGAGGATGCCCAGTACTATTAGTGGCAATAGCATAAACGCGATATTTTGATCTACACAGGCATGACTGATGAAAGCATAGATTAAACTAAAGGCAAGCCCAGCATATGCCCATTCCTTTAACTTCCCCTGGATTTTAGGCAAAGAGATTGCTATAATTCCAAGTACCTTGCAATATATAAGCGTATAAGCAAAGTAATCGGGATAGCCTAAAGGTTTTGTACCTGCATTTACATATTCCGGTGCAAATAGCACTGTACCCAGTGGCATTACACCTTCCCAAAGTATGAGGATTGATGTAGCCACCCAAAAGATTATTTTATTCTTTTTCATTTTGTTTAATTTTATTATAACTAATTATTTGCTCTCTACGTATTTCACAAAATTGTTTAAAATAGCCTGCCAACCTTGTTTCTGAAATTCAGGGTCGTTCTCAGTTTCCGGATCAAAAGTTGTTGCAAGTATGGTTTTACCGTTTTTCTCTGTAAATAATGTTGTCGCAGTTCTGCCGTCAGCCATGGTATAAGCTATTTCTTTATACAATTCAACCTTGTCATAAGTGCCTTCAAAATCAAAACCGAAACTGCCATCTTTAGCTTCCATTCTATTTTTAAACTTTCCGTTTATGCGGAGATCGTTTTCGCTGCTTGGCGTATGCCAGCTTGGGTCAGGGGTGTTCCATTGGATAATGTCGGCTGGTGTATTCCAAGCCTTCCATACTTTTTCTACGGGAGCATTCACTGTTGCTTCTACCGTAATTTTTGTTTGTTCTGCCATCATTTTTATTTTTAGTAATTGATTACATTACAAAGATGCTACAGACTCCGAAACCTGGTCTATTGTAAAAACGACAAATTAGAGGTGAATTACGACAAAAGTATATACCTTTAGTTAAGTCAAAATTATATGCAAGTTTCAGTTTTCGTTCCACAGTATGGAGTAATAGAAGCTATTACCCCAGCATTCAGGACCTTTAACACGGCCAATGAATTTTTAACGACATTTGGTAAAAAGCCCATTTTCAAAGTAGAGTATGTAGGCTTAAATGAATATGTGCCTGCCAACAACGGCGAATACACCGTAAAAACAGACAGGCTGCTCAAAGATGTTGCCCATACCGACCTGCTCATTATACCACCCACTTTTGGAGACACTAACGCAGGCATCCAAGCTAATGCGGAAGCAATACCGTACTTCAAAAAGCTTCATCAAAGCGGCTCCAGCCTTGCAAGTTTATGTATAGGTGCTTTTTTGCTTGCAGAAACAGGCTTGCTAGATGGAAAAAAATGCTCTACCCATTGGGCACATATAAGCGAGTTTAGAGAGAAATATCCACAAGTAGAAGTAGAAGATGGTGCTATCATTACCGAACACAATAACATCTATAGTAGCGGTGGCGCAAGTAGTTTGTGGAATTTGATCTTGTACCTGGTAGAAAAGTTTTCGGACAGAGAAACGGCTGTGATGATCTCCAAATATTTTGCTTTAGATATAGGTAGAGACAGCCAGTCGCAGTTTGCCATTTTCAAAGGACAGAAAAACCATGGTGATGCAGACATTCAAAAGGTACAGAGTTATATTGAGATAAATTATGAAGACAAAATAAGTATTGAAGATTTGGTGAACCTTACAAATGTTGGACGAAGAACTTTTGAACGAAGGTTTAAGGATGCAACAACTAACACACCAATGGAGTACATACAACGGGTAAGAATAGAAGCTGCCAAGAAGTTTTTTGAAGCTTCAAGAAAGAATGTGACAGAAGTAATGTATGGTGTAGGTTATACCGATACCAAAGCATTCAGGGATATTTTCAGGAAGATAACAGGCCTCACTCCAATAGAGTACAGAAATAAGTTTGCAAAGGTTGCGAATGAGGTATAATTACCTTTTTAGTAAAGTTGAACTAATACCTTACTTCCCAGACATGTGTACCAGATTTAACATCTCTGACTACCCAAAACTTGCCGTCTGATATTGCTTTTAATGATCTTCCGTCTTTGATTATCTTGTCATTTTCTGTTTCTTTTGGCAAATAAACTACTCCTGTGGTATTGGGTGGAATAAGGGTTTTTAATTGAAACTGTGCTGTGGTTTTAGTAAAAGCAACATTGATTTTTCCATGTAAGGTGGATAACTGGAGCTCGGCGGAGTGAAGTGTGCCGGGCTGGGGTTTTATTTGTATGGTTCCGAAAGCAGGCGTTAACGGTTCGACTCCCATAAGTTTCCTGACAATAATATTAGCAGGAGCAGCACCCCAGGCATGATTCCAGTCCTGATTGTTTTTGTAATCCGTGTCCCAGGCTTCTGTTGTCATGGTTGAACCAGAACGGAGCATATTATGCCAGCTACGTTTGTCGGTTGAGGTTAACAACTGTAACCCGTATTCTGCTTCATTTGCATTATAAAGTGCATCCAGCAGAAACTGTGTTCCATAAACGCTGCAGGCCATTCCTCTTGAGCGGATGTGGGCTATTACTTTTGCCTTGTTCTCAATTGGTACCAGGTTAAAAGCAAGGGCAAGCATATTAGCATGTAAGGAGCTGTGCATGGTATCCTCACCATCTTTTATCGTTCCTGTGTCCGGGTTTATAAAATTATGTTGAAAGGCCTGTTTTACTTTGTTGGCTTGCTGCCTGTAAAATGTAGCATCTGCTTTTTCTCCTAATGCCAGGGCCAGATCCCTCATGCAAATCAATGCTTGATAATGAAAGGCATTTACTACGGCATTATAGTCTGTAAAAACAAAACCATCCGTTTCGCCAGGATAGGAGGGTGGCAATCCAAAACCTCCTTTTTGCGGCCAATCTACAATGTCTTTAAGTACCTTTTCGCCATTAAAGGTAGAAAAATGGATGGATTTGGTAAAGCTACTATCTTGCTTGCCAGTTCTTGTACTGATTAGGCCATCAGGCCTGGCAAGGGCAAGCAACAGTTTTGGTTTTAATTGAGGGTAAAGAAGCTTTACGGTCCTGATGTCGCCAGAATACAGGTAGTCATTCCAGGCAATCAGCAGGTTTTGTAATGACCATTCAGTTGGCCAGGTAGCATGATAAATTAGATAATCCAAAGATCTTTTAGCCATGTTAAATTCAGCATCGGAAGCATAGTGCGACAGCTGATTAATTAACGCATCAGCTTCGTAGGGAATCCGCTCACGGTCGCCATCAACGTACAAGCCTGTAAATGAGGTGGCTTTAATGGTGTGCTTAGAAAGATCCCATATTTGGTTTAAAAGGGCGTCGGAACTTTTAAATGATGAGGCTTGATCATTAAAAGGATAGTTTACAACATAACGTTGTACCTCAATTATTGCTTTATCATTCTTTTCAAGTTCCACATATCGGAAGGGAAGCACCTCCCCGATGTAATCTGGCATTAGTATGGCCTTAGATCCGGTGTTACGTTCGTCGGCTAAAAATTTAAGATCATAATTATGTTCTCCCTTTTGCAAGACTAGCTTTAATAAACGGTAGCGGATGGTCCCTCTGGGCTTTCTTTCGACGCGACCTGTGGCATCTATTGTTTCACCCACGTGGATTTGCAAGGTATCTCCATCAGCTGCTGATTTGATGCGCATTTTTAATTGAGCAAAGGCATCATTCCCAAAATCATATAAAGTGTTAAGATTGTTTAGTTGCTTATTTAGAACCGGTTTTTCCAATGATTTTACAAGGGGTTGATGAGCAGTCTGATAGGGCTTTATTATACTGTCGGTAATAAAGGAGATGGGTTTTGAGTAATCACTTGGGGTTTGTTTATTATTCCAGACCTTTACTTTCCAGTAATAAACAGTATTTGGTTTAAGCTTCTGACCACGGTAAATGATTCCCGTCTGTTGGTTTTGAATAACTTTTTGTGAGTCCCAAAAATCTCCTTTATTCGCTTTAAGATTGTCTGGGGACGATGCCACAAGAATCCTATATGCGGTTTGGGAACTGCCATCTGAATTATCATTTACTACCCAGGAGAAATATGGGTTTTGATTGGCTATAAGTGCCACTTGATAGGTGGAGTCGGATTGCTTTGCTTCCTGAAGTGATAGCGCTGCCGGCACTCCGTTTTTCCATACTTTATCAGCATTCAGAAGCAAATCGACCCTCAAATCTGAAGGAGGATTAAGCGATTGTGCATTTGCTTTTAAGGAGGAGATTAATAAAACTATAGCGAGGAACAGATTGCTTAAAGGGTGCATATGGTTTACTTGGTTTTAACAATAATAAATAATTAATTTACAAAATGACCCATACTTTAGATAATCCCATCTACAATGCTTTAAATTCGGCTCATAGTGCTTTTTCGAGCGGTACAGATCAGGTAAAATATTATCTGGAAGATATTGCTTCATTTGCAGGTCTGAAGGATAATTCTAAGCTTGATTTTGAAGCGCTTTATGAAAACAGTGCCTTGGAAAGCCTGTTTATTGTTTTTACACCCGCTGCTGTCGATATTCCTGATCAGTGGAAAGTTATTGCACAAATTGATATGTTTCAGATGATCTATGAATCTAAAGAGATTCCGACAGGAACCGACATTGATTTTGTAGATTTGGATAAATCACACGTTAATCAGATGACGGCTCTTGTGGAGTTGACCCAACCAGGGCCATTTAGAGCAAGAACAATTGAGTTTGGAAATTATACAGGTGTATTTAGTGGTGATAATTTGATTGCCATGGCAGGGCACCGGCTCAATCCTACACCATATACTGAGATTAGTGCAGTGTGCACTCACCCGGATCATCTTGGTAAAGGTTATGCCTATCAGCTGCTTCGCGAGCAGATCAAAAGGATATTGAAGAAGTCGGAGATTCCTTTTTTACACGTTAGAAATGATAACTATGGTGCTATTATGCTGTACAAGAAGCTAGGGTTTGATATAAGGGCTGATATGTTTGCCTATGTTATAAAGAAGACAACAAATAAGAGCCTTTCTGACGATTAGAAAAACTCTTATTTGTTGCTTCAGTGTGTAACTATTTTTTAATGTATTTTAATAGTCTTTTGAATATCTCGGTGTTAGCATATACGCCTCTGAAATCATCTGAATGAGGGCCATAAGCAAACACCGGGACTGGAACAGCTGTATGGTCATTTGTAGAGAATTCGCCCAATACATAGCCTGATTGGATGTCGCCATCGAGAAGTGTTAAGCCTCCGGTTTCATGATCAGCAGTAACCACAATAAGTGTTTCGCCATTACTGTCTGCAAATTCAAGTGCTTTGCCAATTACTTTGTCAAAATCAAGGTTTTCGGTGATCACTTGCGAGACATTGTTTCTATGGCCACCGTAGTCTATTTGAGCGCCCTCAAGCATCATGAAAAGACCTTTTGGATCTTTGGCTAACTGTTGAGTAGCTTTTAAGAAGGCTTCGGTTAAGAATTCTCCGCGGCCCTCAATTTTTGGTCTTGTTTCATTATCGGGAACAAGTCCAACCAACTTGTCTGCATTGCTTTTTTTGAAATCTTCAAAAGTATAGGTCACGGTATAACCTTTCTTTTCTAATAATTCAACAGCCGTTGTACCGTTTAAGGTTTTCTTAAAATTGGAGATGCCAGAGCCAAGGAACATATTGATCCCCGAAGCATGCATATCTTGTGCTATTTGAGGCTCCATTGAACGGTCGGGCTGATGCGCATAGAATGCTGCAGGAGTTGCATCGGCAAGATCACCCACAGAAATAACTGCTGTTTTTTTACCTTCTTCTGCGGCGTACACAGCTAATGATTTTAATGGCTTTTCTGTTGAATCTACTCCAATTGCACGGTTATTTGTTTTTTGTCCGCCCGCCATTGCTGTTCCACCTGCGGCTGAATCGGTGATGTAAGTATCTGCGGCATTTGTAACAGAAACACCAATGTTGCGCATCTTAAATAAATTGAGCTGACCTTGATTTGCTGTAAATGCAGAGTATATTTGGGTAAGCCCCATTCCGTCACCAATTAAAAGGATGACATTTTTTATTTTTCCATTCTTGCCATCAGATTGATAGGTTGGCTGGTAGGTTTTGTGGATTTCCTTATTGATATAAATGTTTTTGGCCAGGTCTTTTATGAAATTTCCAAGTGATTCGACAGCATCAGTGCCTATTAAATCTACATGAAGATTCATTAATGCCAGCCAAGAGCTTTTTGTATCCGGAGTAGCCCAAAACCGGATCTTTTTTCCTTCAGCATGAACACTATCTATAAGGCCTTTGACCCTTGTGTAGTCGGCATGCTCCAGTCTTCCTTTTCCATTCCATTTACTATATGCAGTGAATGGAAAGCTTACTAATTCTACGTGTTTTGATTCTTCAGGCGTATGTTGTAATGGCCATTCTCCATCAAAATAGATATAATCAGGATAGTTTTTGTAGTCGTTTGGTTTTGGTCTGGAACCACTTATTGTAATGGTTAACTGGCCAGGATGGGTGCTGGTTTTAAGGAGGTCTTTATGAGGCTCCAGTTGCTTGATTAATATAGCTAAAGCGCTTGGATAATTTTCTTTAATGTCGATCAGTAAATGAAGCTTGCGTTTCGGATCTTTCTGTAGGGCTGCTATAGCTGGTTTAATATAGGTGCTATATAGTGTAACTGAGGGATTAACATGCTCTTTACTATGTGCAACGAGCAATTCATTGTTTATCGGAAAAATATCGGCCTCAATAGAGCCAAATCCTTTTTGAAAAGCTCTTTGAAAAGGAATGTCATTTTCATAGTCGTTATGAGAATGAGCGTTTAATAAAGAGTATGAAGGCTCTTTGTCAGATGCCTCCTGAGCCTGAGAATAATTAGCACTAGCGGTTAATAAAAGCGCAAAAAGGCCCGCTTTAATAATTTTTTTGATCGGTTTTTCTGTTTTCATTCTAATCTGTTCTTGTTTGCAATATGGTTGGTATTGCATTTATGTACGTTTAGCATTGATGTGATCTATTTGTTGGATCTACTTGCAGATCAGTAATGTAAATCTAACAAATGGTTTGGTTAGGTAGCTGATGATTTTAATAAAAGCAAAAGGGTGCACGATATTATCGTGCACCCTTTTCAGTATTACCTTGTTTACCAGCCTGGGGTTTGTTTGTAAGCACCGTTACTTCTGGTGATTTCATCCGGACTTATTGGCCATGCCATTTTTGAAGCATTAAAGTTGCGTGCGGGCCATACTTCCTTTACTACGAATGGAGAGTTTGGATTAGTTTTATCTGAATGATTACGACCATGAAGGGGAGCATTAATTTTAGCGAAATCTCCCCATCTCTTTAGATCCTGTAATCTATCAGTCCACTCACAAGCCAATTCAACACGACGTTCGTGTTTCAAATCATCTAAAGTGGGTGTGTTTATTGAGGGTAGGCCAACTCTTGTTCTAAGTTCATTTAGAGGAGCCGCGGCCTCTCCATTTTTACCTTGTTCTATTAATGCCTCAGCTTTAAACAAAAGTATTTCAGCATAACGTATTAAAGATAAGTTAAGCATGGTGGTTGGATAATCACCACTAGGGTTAATCTTATCATTTGAAGATGCATCCCCATCAGACCCATAACCAAAAGGCTCCATGTATTTATTGATTTGGAAGCCAGAAAGACTATTGGTAGAAAAATATGATCTTTCCTGCCCAAAGAATTTGAACTTATCTCCAAATTTCAAAATAGTAACTTCACGTCTAGGGTCATTTGCTTCATATTCGTTGTACAGCTCAAGTGTTGGTTGGAAGTATCCCCAGCCATTATAGATTCCCCAGCCCTTATTTTCAAGACTTACACCTGGGAATTCTGACCCTCCATCTACTCCAGAAGTAACCGACCATATATATTCAGAACTCCAGTTGTTGGCAATTGTAAACACGCTTTGGTAGTTCTCTTTGCCGTTTGCCTTTCCGGTAATTAAAGCACGGTGCCCTTCATTCTTTATTTTATCGCAAAGGGGTGGAACTAATTGCCATTTAGCTTTATCGAATTGTGCCCAATATGCATAGGCTTTTACCATATATGCCCAAGCAGCTGCTTTATGCGCTCTTCCACGGTCTCCGGCACCATAACTTTCAAACAATGGTAATAAATCTGCTGCCTTTTCCAGATCAGATATAATCTGCGCATAGTTGTCGGTTACTGATTTTAGCTGAGGTGGTATTCTTTTGCCATATTCAGGATTTTCTACAGCATCAAATGGAACGCCCTGATCTTTATGCCCCCAGATGTAGGCGATCCAAAAATGTGCGAATCCCCGAACAAAATATGCTTCTCCTAAAGACCTATTACGAATGGCTTCGCTTGCCTGGCTTGCTTTTGGGATTTCTTTAATTGCATCATTTGCTTTACTCAACATCCAATATAAGTCATTCCAGCCGCCTGTTAAATAACCTTCTCGACCACTAGGGATAAAGTTTTTGATGTTTTCTCCATCAGCTTTTGTTCTTCCTACAATAAGATCATCACTTGCATTTTGTACCCAGAACAAGTCTCTTCCCCAGGTTGATTCATAGCGCATTGGAACATATAAAGCTGCTACACCTTTTACCAACTCAGCATCTGTACGCCAAAAAAATGCGGTTGATGGCTCTCCTGTGGGTTTATTGTCAACCCAACTTTTTTTACAGGCACCTAATGATAACAACAGTAAGGCTGTAAGTATATATTTAAAATTCTTTTTCATAATTGAATTGCTTTGATCAGAGTTTAAGTTTTAGTCCAAATGTATATATGCGAGATAGGGGAAATTGCCCTCCATCTAACCCTATGCCACCAACCTCAGGATCCATTCCTGTGTATTTTGTGAAGGTAACAAGGTTGTCTGCGCCTACGAATATTCTTAAGCTTGATTTAAACGGCATGTTTTTAAAGGTATATCCCAAAATAACACTCTTGATACGTAGGTAATCTCCGTCTTCAAGGTACCAATCTGATGCAGTTTGGAAGTTTTGGTTTTTATCACTTGCAGAGATTCTTGGAATGTTTGAACCCGTATTTTCAGGTGACCATGCATCAAGAATTTTATCCCATCTGTTGTAACCTTGCTCTGATCCATTAAGCGTAGATTGTTTAAATGCATGGAAAAGTTTTACACCGCTAACACCTTGTAAGAACATACTGAAGTCGAAGTTTTTCCAAGCTAAATTGGTTGTAAAGCCATAGGTTAGTTTTGGAGCTGCACTTCCCATATATGAACGGTCGGCATCATCAATTTTTCCATCATTATTTAAGTCTCTGAATTTAAAATCGCCCGCTTTTGCATCAGGTTGAATTTTCTTTCCATCCTTTACATATGCATTTGCTTCTGCATCTGATTGAAATATCCCCTCATTTTTTATCAGCCAATATGAATAGTATGGTTGTCCAACTATTGAACGAAATGGTCTTAATACCGTTCTCCAATTATCAGTATGCAGCCAGAAAGATTGGGGATTTTCATCAATGTATTCAACTCTGTTTTTTAGAGTGGCAATGTTTGCACCAAAATCATAACTCAATGCTCCGGCATTATCTTTCCATGTTGCTGCTAACTCATAGCCTGTATTCCTTATTTTACCCTGATTAATTAAAGGCGCCCCCAAACCGAATGTATTGGTCCATTCAGTATCCTTTTCTTTAATCAGGTCATATGTTAATTTGTTAAAATAATCCCCTGTTATTGATAATCTCTGGTTCAGAAAGCTAAAATCAAAACCAATGTCTTTCTGCTCAGAGGTTTCCCAGGTTAATTGAGGATTAAACAGACTTCCTAAAGAAAGAGAGTTGCTTCTTGGGGCTCCATCCCCGATCTGATTTGTGTAGTTAGCACTTAGTCGAGGATAGCCATATCCAAGATCCTCTATTGAGGCCATATTGCCAATTCTTCCCCAGCTGGCACGGAATTTTATTAAATCAACTCCATCAATATGAAAGAAGGGTTCTGAACTTAATTTCCAGGCAGCAGTCACTCCTGGAAGTCCTTTACCGCGATAATCTTTAGCTATACGACCGGCCATATCGTAACGATAGCTTCCTGTTACAAAATAACGGTCTGCCCAGCTGTAGGAAAGTCTCCCTACATAAGATGCATTTCTATCATATTCGTATTTGTCCTCAGGTTTGTTCTGATCAAATATAGTCGCGTTGATAAAATATTGAGCCCACTCTTCTTCAGTCTCGAACCCTTTGCCTATTACTTTTAGTCTGCGGACTCCCTGATCTTGTGCAGTCATCGAAGCCATCGCGCCAATACTGTGTCGGTTAAAGGTTCTGCTATAGTTAGCAGTGTTTTCCCATATCCAATGGAAGTTGTTGTTGGTTTCGTAAGTTAGCGTATTTTGCGAGTTTGGTTTTCCTGGCTCTGTTCTTTTTGGTTCAAAATTTTTCCATAAAGAATTGGTTTTGCGATAAGAGAAGCGAGATAGAACACTTAAGCCAGGTATAATGTCTGATACAGATAATTCCGTAACTGACTGTAAGTCGTTGGTTTTATTGTAAGGCTTGTTTCTAAGTAATGTTGCAACTGGGTTAATTACATCGCCGTGAATACCTAAATAATTAGAATCTCTTGGACCAACGCCTCCGAATGACCCATCTGGATAATATGGCGTTGCAGAACTTGGCATATAAATGGCAGAAAGAATAGTTCCTGAATAGCCGCTTTCTGTTTCCGTTCCCCTGTTGTCATTGTTATTCCAAAATACTTCTTGTCGCAGCTTGATGTTTTTGGTGAATTGATAGTTAGAGTTAAAACGAAGGGAGAGATTTTGATTATAAGTGTTTAGCAAAGTTCCTTCTTCTCTTTCATAACGTCCTTGGATCAGGTTGGAGAATTTTTCAGTACCAGCATTAATACTAACATTATGTCGTTGGATTAATCCAGTCCTGAAAATTTCATTCATCCAATCAGTTCGGGTTACTTGCGCATATGGATTTTTCGTTATATCCCAACCTTCTGAAGGATTAGATCCGGAATTTGTTAAAGCAAGGTTAGCTACTTTTGCCTCGTTTTCGGCAGTTAAGGCATGAGGTAGGCGCCATGCATTTTTTAGTCCCGTAAAGCCACTATATTCTACACTTGGACTTCCTTGTTTAGCTTGACGAGTTGTAATTAGGATTACCCCGGCAGAGCCAGAAAATGCACCATAAATTGCAGCAGACGCAGCATCTTTCAAAATTGTTATTGATTCAACATCAGCTGGATTGTATGGCGCGTTTGGAACACCATCTACTACGTACAATACATTCTCATTTTTTCTGGAACCGACGCCCCTAATTGTTATTTTTGGTGACTTGTTAGGGTGGCCTCCGTCGTTAATTGCCGTTACTCCGGGAACTTTACCCTGAATCATGGAAGCAACGTTTAATACAGGCCGATCTTTAATCTTATCCATATCAGGAACTGTTGCAACAGCAGCGGAAAGATCTTGTTTTCTGGAAGTTCCATAACCAATTACCACAATCTCATTTAAAGATTGTCTGTCAGTTTTAAGAATTACATTTAAACTAGCTGAATTTCCTACTGCGATCTCTTGTGCTACATAGCCCATGTAGCTGAAGACAAGTATTGACTGATCATTGTCGACAGCAATGCTATACTTTCCTTCTAAAGTTGTCGCAGTTCTTTTATTTGTTCCTTTTAACTGAACGGTTACACCAGGTAAAGGGCCCACAATATCATCTGCGGTTACTGTACCAGTTACAATACGCTCAATAGGCGGTGTGGCTGGTTTAGGTGGTGCGGGCTTTTCATCAATGATAAGGTTATTGCCAATTTGTATGCAGCGGAGATTGGTTTCATCTAGAATCAGCTTTAAAGCTGTCTCCATTGAGATCTGGCGTGCACTAATGCTGGTTTTTTTTTCATTTCTTTTAATTAGCGCCTCTCCAAAGGAGAACTTTATGCCAGTTTGTTTCTGAAGGGTTTGAAAACATTCTTTTAAACCTGCATTTTTAAGTTTTAGGTTTAACTGTATCTTGTTCAAATCCTGACTATTAGCGCTGTTTGCAAACAACATTCCTGTTAGGGTAAGTTGTACAATTAGTGTGATTGCAGATATCTTCATAATAAATCTGATACATGGGTGGAGGTACAATCCTTTTTGCATATTTTTGTTTGTTTAGTAGGTTTTTTCCCAAAGAAAATGGGGTAATAAATCTGTTAGCCTTCTGAGGTTTTACTCAGATGCGAATCCTTTAAGTCTTGAGGCCTCGTAAACCAATGACTAAATGGATTTCTAGTGAATTCGCCCTGTTTAACAGGGCGTTTTTTTTTGGTAGCTTTTTCTGTTTACATAGTTTGATTTTTAATTAGTTAGAAATTATAATCTGATCGCCTTGCAGCTTATATTTAAAACTTGCCGCTTTACCCATAATGTCCATAATTTTAGTTATAGATTCGTTTAAAGAGCAGGTGGTATTTATACGATAATTAGACAGCGCATCTGAGGAGATATGGATCTTTACATTGTAGCAACGTTCTAGTACCGCAACAACATCTGCTAAACGTTGATTGTTGAATGTAAGATTTCCATCTTTCCATTGTTCAAGTTCCTGAGTCGAGATTTTAGCTAAGGTTGCTTTTTTTGTTTTTTCGTCCCAATTTACAAGGTTGCCCGGGGTAAGAACGGCAACTGAGGTTAATTGTTTTTTGGTAGGGTCGGCCTGTCTATCCACGCTAACTTTTCCTGTTGCCACGCTTACTTCAACCGGATTTCCCCTGAATGCTTCTATTTTGAAAGATGTGCCAAGAACCTTAGTTTGAATATTATTGGTATGAATTATAAACGGTCTGGCCGGATCTCTTTTTACTTTAAAAAATGCCTCGCCTATTAGTTCGATTTCTCTGACATTAGAGAATGTTTTAGGGTAGCATATTTTACTATTTGAGCCAAGATAGATTACTGTTCCATCTGATAGGGATACTATTGAACGCTGACCTTTTGGATTATAAGATTCTATAATAGCAACCTTAGCACTTATTTCTTTTTTATTTTTTGAAAGTTGGTAAAGGCCAAACATAAGCGGAAGAACTAGGATTGCTGCATATTTAATCCATGTTTTTGGCCAGAGTTTGCTTGTTTCAGGAATATTTTCATTATTGTTTTGAACCTTTTGCATCAATTGCTGGCGGTAGGTTGCCATTGCATGAATATTCAATTCAGGCTCTTCCATCTCCTGCCAGGCTTCATCAAGAACTTCACGAAATAGCTCTTCCGATTCCGGTTGTTTCAGGAATTGCTTTACTTGCTCCAGTTCTTGATCTGTGCAGGTGTTATTTAAATACTTTTTAAGTAATAATTTGTTCAATTTGGTTTGCTATTTGGGCCTTCATTAGTGAATACGTAAAAAAGGAAAAATACCCTGAATGTAAAATAGATATTTTTTATAATTAACTGATTTTCAGCTATAAAAAATGAATAGTGATGATTGTAAGGATAAGGTTTACATGACTTCTCATTTTTTTTCTGAGAAAAAGAAGGGCCGCAGAAACGTGACTTTCTACTGTTTTTACAGATAGGTTTAAGTTGGTGGCAATTTGGCGGTAGCTAAGGTTCTCGTGTCTGCTCATTTCAAAAACAAGCTTTCTTTGAGGACTTAACTGATTAAGATGGTCAAGATAGATTTTTTGAAGTTCATTATAAGAAACCGCTTCATTAGTTGTATCCTGAGTGAAAGAATCTTCTATTAACTTACAAATTGGGGTTGTGGAGAGCTCCTTTTTCCGGAAGTAGTCAATCATAGAATTTTTGAGTGCTTTAAAGAGGTAAGGGCCCAAAGAACCCTCCTCCTGGAAGCTGTCTTTTTTCTCCCAAACCTTTAACATCAGATCCATTATGAGTTCTTCCGTTATAGATTGTTGGCGAATGTATTTTAGGGCAAAAAGATTTAACTTGTTAAAATATCGTTCAAATAGCAAGTCAAATGCACGGGTATTTCCTTCCCGGCATCTTTGTAACAATTCATGATCTGGTAAACTTCTATTCGCCATTATGCAACAAAATTAGCTACTTACTTGATTTGCTTTTATTATATTTTAGTTAATTCCGGTTAACATTTATTTAACATGGCCTTTTCCTAAGGAAGTTCTTTTATTCAGGTATTTGCATTAGCTCAGAAATCCCTATCATTCTGTTGCTAAACGTTTTTTTGGTGTTTATAAATGGTTTTGTTAAGGTACATATTTGTCTGATTTTCCCGAATTTTTTTAAAGGAATTTTTAATTATGTGAAATTTCTAGATTGCCCATTTTTTAACCTGATTAATAAAAATGGTGTGGTATGATAAAAATAGGTACTTAGGGGGTGTAAATGCGTCAATATTAGGGGGTTGATTATGACAAAACATATCATTAATTTTAGAATATGAAACATATATCTATCCTGGTTCCCAAGGGGGCTATTTTGGGGAGCCTTGAAGGATCCCGTCAATTGTTTAGTCAGGTGAATGAGTTTTTTAAAGCGAAAGGCCAGCCACCTTTATTTAAAGTGCAATTAGTAGGTTTAACTAAGGAGACACCTGTTAGCGGAGGATTGTTTACTGTGAATACAGATCTTTTGATTGGGGATATAGAAAAAACAGACCTTATCATAATACCTGCTATTGATGGGGAAATAAGCGGAGCTATAGAAAAGAATAAAGATTTCATCCCTTGGATCGTAAAACAGTATAAAGAGGGAGCAGAAATTGCAAGTTTATGCCTTGGTGCATTTTTATTGGCCTCTACTGGTTTATTGAAAGGAAAGAAGTGTGCTACTCACTGGTTGGCCGAGAATGATTTTAGGAGAATGTTCCCTGATGTCAGCCTTGTTACTGAGAAAATCATTACAGACGAGCATGGAATTTATTCAAGTGGTGGGGCTTTTTCTTACCTTAATCTTATCCTGTACCTGATTGAGAAATATGCAGGTCGTGAGATTGCCGTTCTTTCTGCTAAAGTTTTTGCTATAGAGCTTGATCGTGAAAGCCAGCTGTCGTTTACGATATTTCAAGGACAAAAAGAGCACGAAGATGAATCGGTTAAGAAGATCCAGGAATTTATAGAGAATAATTTTCAGGAGAAAATAACTATTGATCAATTGGCTTCGATGCAGGCAATTGGCAGAAGAAATCTGGAGCGGAGATTTAAAAAAGCAACTTCTAATACCATTGTAGAATATATCCAAAGGGTAAAAATGGAAGCTGCTAAAATTAGTTTAGAATCTTCGCGTGAAAATATTAACGAGGTGATGTATAAAGTAGGGTATACCGACAACAAGGCTTTCCGTACAACTTTTAAAAGAATTACGGGTTTGTCGCCAATTCAGTATCGTAGTAAATACAACAGAGAAATGGCTGTGTAAACTGAAAATTAATGTTTTTACGGATATTGGCCATTTTCATTGGATTTTTTTGAGTGGATGTTTGGGAGTTTTGCCGGTGAATTCTCCCATGCGTCCTTGTAGTATAGTATATCTGTAATAGCTATATCTGATGAATTTTTGAGTTTTATAATATGGTTATTGTCTTTTGCCCGGACTACTTTTACAGATGATATTTTCGCGTCCAAAACATCATCCAGAAAAATGGCGTACCTGCTATCTCTGGTTTCGTAGTTAAAAGTACTCTTGGTTACTTCTAGACCTTTTACATGGCGAGCCCAGAGGCCATATGACGGCTGTACATTAAGGTTTGCAACATTGTATTGCCCTACGCCAAGCTCAGGTGCAAGGTTTGAGGTGTCGGATGCTAAATTACCTCCTTTAACTAATATATGAACATCATTGAATTGAATGTTGGTAATGTAGCCTGTATGCTGACCATTCGGAAGTTTAAAATTGAGCCCCCCTTTAACTGAATCTGTATCCGGAAGTTTATATCCCGCAATAATTGGAGTTGCTTTTTTTTGGGAGCCATCGTATGCTTTCCAACGGCCATTTTTTCCGCCATAAGAACTTCCACCATATACTTCTGATACGTCTATTCCATTAAGAATAATGTTCTCTACCTTTCCTATGTTTACATTTTTTACAAGTAATTCGTCGTGCTTAACACCATTTTCCGTAAATACGTATCTGCCAATTGTTGCCCCAAGAATACGTGCACGATTTGATATAGAAATAAAGAAAGGAGCCCTGGTTCTGTACATCTTTGACCTGGAATGTAGCTTGCCTGTATGCCCGCAATTTAAATGAATATCACTAATGTGCGCGCCATCATTAGTTGATATGGAAAAGCCCGCTTTGTTGGCCCCAAGAACATAAATGTTATCAACACAAATGTCTTTAATGTCATCAGCTGTTTCAGATCCTACCTGGAAAAGATTACAATTTGTGTCGCCAATGATATTACGAACTTTATAGTTTCTAGCCGGTCTGGTGAAGCCGAGTGAGCAATCTGAGCCTGGCTTTATGATGTCATCGGAACTTACTTTTGAATAGATATTGGTAGCCGTAACGTTATTGCAGCCCATAAAATCATAGATGTCTCGGGCATTAGATTGGCTGTCCTTTGCAAAATAGGTGTTATGTACATTGATATTGTCGGTGCCCGTAGCGAGTAGTACGAAATGACCGCCGCGATCAATTTTTAACATATTGTCGTGATCAAATATTTTTGATCCATTGTTTCCAATATAATATGGTTCGTCTTTCTCCGCATCATACCACAGATCTTCTTCTCGATGAATGCCTCCAATCTCAAGGTTTGTGCATAGTTTTAGGGTAAACATTTTGTCGGCTCTATTGTTTGGCGCGTTCTTCATTACGTTATCGCCATTTACAAGATGTCCATTTCCGGTAATTAAGCCATTACCAATAATTTTTACATTGTCTAGCCTTTCGCCAAAAAACATAGCATTTCTGAAATAATGATGTCCCACATCCTGTTTTGTCATGTAGTTTTCCGGATCTGCATATGGTCCAGGATCAGTAGGAGATAGGCCAGATCTATATTTTTTGTCACTAAACCAGGTAGATTCAGGAGCATCAGCTCCTTTTATGGCCTTAATGGTTGCATTTTTATCTATGTACAAATAAACGTTACTTTTTAAATGAACGGTGCGTACATTATAGGTTCCTTGAGAGAATAGAAGTGTGCCACCACCAATTTTATTTAGGTATGCTATGGCTTTATTGATCGATTCAGTGTTATCTTCTTTTCCATCAGCATTTACTCCGAAGTCTTTTATGTCCATTTTGCCCGAATAGAAGTAAGCCGAGTTGGAGGTATCTTTTTTGGCGCCTGTAGTAATTAATAATCGGAAAGTGTATAATTTATTAGGGACTAAATTTGATATAGTCGCAGTGGATTTTTTTTGATCTATACTTGCCGATGCCTTAATCCAGTTCTTTCCTTTGTCGAGGGACTGCATGACTTGAATATTCCTGGGTTTTTTATTGGATCCCCATTTAAAAGTAGCATTGGTATATGTTGAGGGTAATTCTTTATATCGAATGTCCTTTTTAAGCACTCTTTTGAAGTCAGAAATGGTTTTGGTTGCAGTTAGTATTACAATTTCGGAACCTATGCCCGGACTTTTAAGAATTTCAGGTTTAGACGTCGTATAGCTAGCTTTGAAAAGATATTTATCTGCTACAGGTAAGTTCACATTAGAAATGACAATTTTGAGGTCGGCTCCGTTTGCTGGCCTTAAATCGAGATGCTTAAAGTTAAGAATTTGTCCTTTTAGAGTTGATGTTATTGTAATGCTCCCAACCTTTGAGTAAGAGTAGTGATTGCCAGTGCGCCCTATGGACTGTTTGCTAAGGTCCTTTAATTTTACATCACCCCGCCCAATAACATTTACAGTGGTGTTTTCAAGGGTAGCATTAATGCCTTTAGGTAGGGAAATACTTACTGTAGCATCCGGACTTCTTTGCCCAGCTGTAAAATATAAAGTAAGATTTGTGCTTGTATTGGTGGTTATCTGCTGTTCATCTAGTTGCAGGTTTCCTCCAATGGCCATAGGCTGCAGTTTGATGATATACTTTTTTTCGGTTTGTTTATCACCGGACGTAACAACAAGTTTATCGCCGGTAATTAATGCTCCTTCAGTTTTTGAACTGCCATCCTTTGTCGTAATTCTATATGTTTGCAGAGATCCATCTTTAGATTTTATTTCCCGTGTCAGTTGGTTTACGGTTGTGCTGGTAGAAATTAATCCCTTATCCTCTGGTGTGTCAACTGTGAATAAATATGTGCTTCCGGTAATAACAACAACCGTATCGGCTTTAATAAGAGCTACATGAGTGGCGTCTTTAGCTATTGTAATTTCAATAGCTGTCCTTTTTAGAGCCTTTGCTTGTGAAAGTATTAATAGTAGCGGCACAAACGTGAATGCCAGTAATTTTTTCATATTTGGTTTGAATAGGAGAATTAAAATTCGATATTAATTGTTGAATTTTTTTGGCCAATTACTCAGCCAAACTGGCATGAATTATTTTGTTTTTTAGATCGGTTATATTGTCTTGGCTTAAATGGAATAATACTTGTAGTTAGTAAAATGTGAATACGAAGCGGAAATACCTACGTAGTACTGGCGTTATAATTAAAAAGTTAAGATGAATAGTTCCCCCAGAAAGAGTTTCATGAAATCGATAAAGGGTAAGGTTATAATAGCTTTACTCTTGGCGTGTTTTGCTCTTTTTATGGCGTGGGGAGTGAGTAGAGTAGCATTTAAGGAAATGCTAAATACTGTTGAGAATATCTCTGCTCCCAGTGAGCGATTAAGGATTGTGAATGTTATTTCGAGGAAGATTAGTAGTCTTGATCAATTGCAAAAGAAACAAGCCTTCAATGATCCGGGGAACTATAGAAAGCTGTTTAAAGAATCGCGACAGCTAAGATCTATTTTAGATAGTTTAGGGTTTTTATATGCTAATGATTCTATTCAATTGGATCGAATAGCTACTATAAAGAGGCTGTTGAGCGAGCGTGATAAACAGTTTATTAACTATTTAAAAGTCAGGGAGCGTTTGGTAAATAACAAGTCGTTTTCAGCGCAGGTTCAAAATATTAATGATATAGTTTCTAAAAGTGCTGAGCAGGCAGACAGTACCATTCTTGCTACTGAAGAAAAGACATCTACAACAACTATTTATCCTAATGAGGATAAGCCAAGAAGCTTTTTTGGGAAACTTTTTGGTAGAAAGAAAAGTGAGAATGATAACTCCATAAGAATTGTAAGTGAAGAAAAGGTAAAAAGAGATACGATAGCGTTATCTGCTGAAGAGAAAATGGCTAGTGATTTGAAGAAATCATTGAAGATTATTGAAGATGATCAAAAACAAAAGAATGCTAGTTTTTTAAATAGAGAAGCTGTACTTGCCAATGCCAACAGTGTACTAATTAGTCAGATGTTAGACGTTTTAAGAAAGGTTGAAAGCGAAGTGGTAAGCCAAATAGAAGTAAACGGGATTCAAGCAAAAAAGGTTGTAAACACCGGAATCAATACAATCTCATTAATTATGCTTGTTTTTCTGGTGTTGACAGGAGTGCTGCTATATCTTATTTTAACGGATATTACCCGAAGTGGGCGATATAGGAATGAGCTTGAATTGGCAAAGGATGAAGCAGAGTATCATGGAAGGGCCAAACAACGTTTTCTTTCGAATATGAGTCATGAGATTAGAACGCCGCTTCAATCAATAATTGGTTACGCCGAGCTGATTAAGCAGCAAGAATATCCACAGTCTAAAGATATTGATGCTATTTATCACTCGTCAGAACATTTGTTGCAAATTGTTAACGAAGTGCTGGATTATAACAGAATTATATCAGGTAAGTTCACTTTCTCTAACAAAGTGTTTGACGTGGGGCAACTTTTAGCTGAAGTTATTTCTGTAATGAGACCACAGGCTGAGGCTAAGTCGTTGAAAATGGTTGCTGACTTTGATTTGAAGGGACTTAAATATATTTATGGAGATCCTTTTAGATTAAAACAAATCCTTTATAACCTATTGGGAAATGCAGTTAAATTTACTCAAACGGGAGAGATTGTGCTTTCAGCATTTTACAAAAGACAAAATGAAAATGTCCATTTTACATTCATTGTAAAAGATACGGGTATTGGACTTTCCGAAGAAGATGGCAAGGTGATTTTTAACGAATTTGAGCAGATTAACACCATTGAAAGTGAAGTGGTAAATAGTACCGGGACAGGGCTGGGATTAACGATTATAAAATCGCTTGTTGAGAATCAGGGAGGGAGAATTTATGTTAAAAGTAAGGTAAATGAAGGAAGTGCTTTTACTGTGTACCTGACTTTTACTTATGCCAATGAACCAGAGGTTGACAATACTCAGCTCTCGGTGTACGAACCATTGTCGCATCATAAAGTATGGATTGTTGACGATGATCAGTTAATCCTGGATTTATGTGAGATTATCTTTAAAAAGAATGGTATAAGTTATAGGAGTTTTAACTCTCCAACCCAGTTATTAAATGCAGAATGGGACAAGACCGTTAGTTATGTTTTAATGGATATGCGAATGCCCGAAATGGATGGTATAAAGCTGTGTAAACTTTTGAGAGAGAAGGTGGGGAATGATGTAAATATATATGCCATTACTGCTCAGGTTTTGCCTGATGAACGTGCCTTTTTATTAGAGAATGGTTTTGATGGTATTGTAATGAAGCCGTTTAGAGAGGCAGAACTTTTAGCGGCACTTCTTGAGCATCCTGGCCATAGCGAGCCTTTATTGCATGAGCTAGAACTTGACTTGTCGTCATTAAAAAAAATGACTTATGGCGATACGGAGCAGTTGAATAAAATTCTTTTGAGATTTAAAGAAGATTGCCAGACTGATGGTGATGAAATTAGACTGGCAACAGCAGAAAATGATTTGGTCGTATTGCGTTTGCTGACACATAGATTGGCTGGGAGAATAGCTCAGATTGGCTCTAAGGATTTGGCAAAGGAATATAGGGAGTGCGAATTGAAATTGAATAATAGCGTACAGCTGGATGAGCCTTTAAAAGGTGAAATAATGTTATTGCTTGAAAAACTGAGTGGACTTTTAGACAAAATTGATGAAGAATTGAAAAAGCCCGATTATTCAATTTCGTAACGTTCCATTTTGCTGTACAGCGTTTTTCTATCGATATTAAGCAATTTGGCTGCCTTTGATTTATTGTACTTCACCTTTACCAGTGTTTCCATTATAAGTGCCTTTTCATTGACTTCATTAATTGCCTTAAGGTCTGACCCGCTAGGTTTAGGGGTTTGATTAATAGCAACAATCATTTCTTCCGGTAAGGAATCTACTTCGGCAGTCTCGTTTGGAGTTAACAATACCATTCGCTTAATTACGTTTTTAAGCTCTCTTAAGTTTCCCGGCCAGTCGTACTGAAGCAATAATTCCTTTGCAGGGGAAGATATATTTGAGACATTCCGCTGTAGTTCAGCATTTGATAACTTAATGAAATGATTGATAAAAAGCTCCAGGTCTTTTCCGCGATCTCTTAATGCCGGGAGATGAATTTTAAATTCATTAAGACGATGGTATAAATCTTCTCTGAATGATCCATTGCTTACACTTGCTTTCAGATCGTCGTTTGTAGCTGTAATAATGCGGACATCAACTTTGATGGTTTTAGTGCTTCCAACAGGCTGTATTGTTCTCTCCTGAAGCGCCCGGAGTAGTTTTACCTGAACCTCATAACTTAGATTTCCAACCTCATCTAGAAAGAGAGTTCCTCCACTGGCTATTTCAAATTGACCCTTTTTATCATTCAATGCTCCGGTAAATGCTCCTTTTGCATGACCAAAGAGCTCACTGGCTGCAAGATCTTTGGAAAGCGCGCCACAATCTATTGCTATGAAAGGCTTGTTTTTGCGCTTGCTTTGCATGTGCAAGGCCCTTGCAGCATATTCTTTACCGGTTCCACTTTCTCCTTGAATAATGACAGACATATCTGTGGGTGCAACCAGGTTTATATGTTCATATAACTTGTCAGCAATCGCACTTTTACCTTTTATTGCATCTGTGTGCTCTACCGAATCGGTTGTGCTTTCTGACTCTTTTTTACCCAAAGCATTATTGATAATCATTAACAATTCCTCTGGATTGACTGGTTTAGTAATGTAATCGAAGGCGCTAAGCTGAATAGATTTCACAGCAGTTCTTACATCATTAAAACTCGTCATGATGATAATTGGCTGTAGCGAACCCTTTTCCCGAAGATGGGCCAATACATCCAGACCTGTTCCATCAGGTAAACGATAGTCGACTAAAAGTAAATCGAAGGTTTGTTTTTCCAGTATTTGGAAGCTTTTTTTTACTTCGTTTATAGCTAATGGCTCGTGCCCATGCTTTGTTAAAAAGCCCTCTAGTATCTGAGAGAAAGTTAAATCGTCTTCAATAATGAGTATTTTCGCCATAGGGATTAAGCAGGTAAATATTAGCAAAAATACAAAAGCCAGACGAAATTTGGCTTTTATTCGACACAAATTGCTAACAGTTGACTTTTTGCGACCTAACTCTCGTTTTAATCTATAAGTTGATATTTTAAGAAGAAAGGTGGTTTGTTTTTGTGGTTATTTAAACTTTCAGTAATTTTTGAACTTTTGATATTTAAATCTATTTTTGAGTATGGAATTATCAGAAGGAAGATTGAAATTTATTGAAGCCTGGGGTAAATTGGGCTCTGAATGGGGGATTAATAGGACTATGGCTCAGATTCATGCTTTACTTCTTATTTCACCTGAAGCATTAACCACTGAAGAGATTATGGAAGAACTTACTATCTCCAGAGGAAATACCAATATGAATTTAAGAGATTTAATTGGATGGGGGCTTGTAGAGAAACAGCATAAATCTGGTGAACGTAAAGAATATTTTTATGCAGACAAGGATACATGGAACATTGCCAGGCAAGTGGCTAAAGAAAGAAAAAAGCGTGAGTTGGATCCTATAATTAAACTTTTAAACGAGTTATCTGAAGTGAAGGGCGATGATAAGGATCGAAATTATAAGACATTTAGAAGTTCAGTAAAGGATATAAATAAACTCGCAAAAAATGTAAATAAGACTCTGGAAACAATGTTAAAGGCGGAGGAGAGTTGGTTCTGGGGGTCTATTTTTAAAATATTCAAATAGATTTTCTAAATTTTCAATCTATATTGAAAATTTAGAAATGTGTTTTGTTTTAATAGGCGTCATTAAAACAGCGTGCAGATTTTAGATTTAATGAATTTATTGCTTTCCATAGACCTTTGTTGGCTTTGCCGTTAGTTTACCTGAATGACAAATGATTATTCCTTAGGGAATCAGCAGGCAGGACTTAAAATAATGTTCGGCAAAAACCATAGATTATACTATAAAAACACAATTTGTTAACTATTTAGTTAAATTATCTTTGATGAAGCTTTACTATACTTATATCTTTTCTTAGCTTTGTTATATGCTGTCTAAGAAAACGAAATATGCGATAAAAGCACTGGTTGCTCTTGGTAAGAACACCGGTAACCCTCCAATGCAAATAGTCAGATTAGCTGAACAGGAAATGATTCCGAGAAAATTTTTGGAACAGATCCTGTTAGATATGCGTAATGCAGGATACCTTTATAGTAAAAAAGGTGCCGGAGGTGGCTACAGTTTAAATAAAGACCCCCAAGATATATTTCTTGCTGATATCCTGCGCATTACTGATGGACCAATAGCAATGGTGCCATGTGCAAGTTTGAAGTTTTATCGCAAATGTGATGAGTGCCATGATGAAGTAACTTGTGGTATTAGAAAAACATTTATAGATGTAAGAAATGCCACATTGAACGTATTGGCACAGACTTCCATAGCTGATGTGATCGCTCGAGAGACTGACGAAAACATTGTTTCTTAAATCATGTCGATTAAATAATTTTATGAAATGACGATTCAATTATAGTATTCTCTTAAGATTGGAATACATTTTGCTTTTGTTATTTTAGAAAACCAGATATGAAATATCTGGTTTTCTCGTTATATCGGGTGATAATCACACATTTGTTATTAATACCCTGAACTTTTATTTAATTAACTTTGTTTTAAAACTTATATATATGATTAAAAAGAACATGAGTAATTTTTCTAGTCGGATGCTTGGAATGTCTTTATTGATGATTATTCCTTTTATGTCGTTCGCTCAAAAGCCCAATTGGCAAAACCTGGATCTTAAAGCAGATTCTACATTTGGAATTAGTACGCAAAGGGCATATACGGAATTATTGAAAGGTAAGAAATCTACAAAAGTAATTGTTGCTGTTTTAGATGGTGGGGTTGATATTAATCACGAGGATCTGAAATCAGTAATCTGGATAAATAAAAAGGAAAAGGCCGGTAATGGCAAGGATGACGATAAGAACGGTTACGTTGATGATATAAATGGCTGGAACTTTTTAGGCTCTAACAAGGGATCAATCAACTATGAAACATTAGAGTTGACCAGATTGGTGCGAAGAGATAGTGCTAAATTTGGTAAAGCAGATGCAACTTCAGTTCCCGCAAGTGATCTAACTGCTTTTGAAGCATATCAGAAGAATAAAGCAGAACTTGACAAAGAGTTAGCTGAAGCAAAGGAAGGATTAGAGAATTATTCGGCTATTAAATCTGCCATTGATGATTTAGTAAAGAAGTTAGGGAAAGATAAGCCTACTATTGAAGATATTCAAGCCTTTAAACCCTCTTCTGATATCGAAACAAACATTCAGAGAATATTATTGCAACAACTAAAAGATACGACCTTCGAGGAATTTTATAATGCTCAGATATTGGCAGGTTATGAACATTTTAAATCGCAGGTTGATTATAATTTAAATCTTGATTATGATCCAAGATCTATAGTTGGTGATGATCCTAATAATAGCAAGGAGAAGTTCTATGGGAATAATGACGTAGCTGGACCAGACGCCAGACATGGATCTCACGTTGCGGGTATTATTGGTGCGGTTAGAAATAATGATTTAGGTATTGACGGTATAGCCGATAATGTAGCAATTATGGCTGTTCGTAGTACTCCAAATGGAGACGAGCGCGATAAAGATGTTGCAAATTCAATCCGTTATGCGGCGGACAATGGAGCGAAAGTTATAAATATGAGCTTTGGTAAATCTTATTCATGGGATAAGGCAATTGTTGATGAAGCCGTTAAGTATGCCGTTTCTAAGGACGTTCTAATTGTACATGCAGCGGGCAATGATAATGAAAATCTGGAAGTAGCTAAAAATTATCCAAATCCAAATTACGAAAATGGAGGAACAGCCACCTCATGGATTACAGTAGGAGCATCTGGACCAGCAAATGATGAAACCATAAAAGCTAGTTTTTCGAATTACGGAAAAAATACGGTTGATGTTTTTGCTCCAGGAGTAAATATAAACTCTACTGTACCTGGTTCTAAATATGAAAAACTAAATGGGACAAGTATGGCTTCTCCAGTAGTGGCTGGTTTAGCTGGGTTAATTCGTTCGTACTATCCTAAATTAACCGCAATTGAGGTCAAAGATATCATCATGAAATCAGTTGTTAAGGTAGAACAAAACGTTACGATTAAGGATAATGATGATACGACCAAAACCGTACCGTTCTCAGACCTTTGTGTTACAGGGGGGATAGTGAATGCATATAATGCATTAAAACTTGCCTCTGAATATAAAAAATAATATAAGAAGATGCTACCAGTCTTTAATTACTGATTGGTAGCATTTCTAAAATCTTTTTGTTTCATTTGGCAAAACGAATAAATGGTGAGATATACTATTATCTTCCATAAAGCAGAGACGTTCGTATTTATATTCGTTAACTTTTACAGGATCTTTAAGCGCAGTAAAAATCTCAATAATAAGATTGTATACACTTAAGGAATTCATGTTCAGCTGATTTCTCTTAAAAAGCTCCAAACATTCATTACAGTAATTGAAAGCCATTGTGTACTCTCTTCTGTTTTTAGCTTGATAAGCTTGCGTTAATTTGATGATTGATTCGGTATATTTTGTGATCCTAAATCTGGATTTATTATCTGCTAATGAAACTAGAATCGATTCTAATCTATCCGTTTTTTTATCAGGATTTATTCTTGAGCTCACAAGGGCAAAAATTGCCATTAAAAAAATTGCCATAGGTGCTCTTTTCGAAAGGGCTTTAGCATGCTGAGTGGAAATTGCATTAATAAGGTGCTGTGTGCTCGCGTTTTCTTCAAAAAGCTGATCTAAAATAATAATGAGTAAATAAGAAATGGCTTGTTGAGGACTTACATCATTAGGGTCTTGCATTAAAATCAGTGCTTCAATATCATTGAAAGTTAGTTCCTCCTGAGAAGAAGATACACCCATGATTTTTGCATGAATCATAGAAATAATATTATGAGGAGCTATTAGCCATTTGGCACTCTTAAATTGAGCTAATATTTCGATTCTTTCCTTAATAAGTTTCGTATCTAAGCTTAAAATATCGAAGAAGGCCAATAAAGAATGATATACTAATAGATTTTCATTTGTATCAACTACTTTGATAAGGACTGTTATTGCTTCTTTATAGCAAGAGTCTATAAAATCAAAGTTGATGAGCTCTTTGATTATGATATCATGAAGCTGATGCTCTCTTAATAATTTGATAGTTTCAGGACTGTATTTATTCCGGTATTCTAAATTCTCGGCAATAAAAAGGATTAGATAATTCTTTTCGTAGTTATTGAGCTCAAGATTAAAAATGTTAGTTAAAGACTTAAAATCGCCAATTCTTATAATAAATCTGATCGTCCACTGCAGGAGCTGGAACCTGGCATTGGTATGCTTATATTCCTCTTTAATGTAATCAAAGAAAGAACTGTCTACCTTTAGATGAAATTTTTCTAAAAGTTCAATGAATAGAAAATACTCAAAAATATGAGGATGAATAAAACGAACGTATTCCCGTGGGTGGAATTCTTGCTGGCTTTTTTCTTCCATGAGTATTCCCTCCGATAAGAGTTCCATGTATGCATTTTTGAATGCCGACAATTCACTTATAAGGTCATCTTTTGGTACAGAATTGCCTTTTTTCCCATAATCTGTTAACTGAATTATTTTCTTTAGGAAAAGGATTTTTTCAGTATAATAATTCGATCTGTATATCTTGTCTTGAATAAAACGAGATATTAACTCATAGAAAGTGATATTTGTAGAATAGTTAAAGTAAGGATCTTCCTCTTTTAACTGGTAATAGAGCTGAATATGAAATGGAAATTTTAATTGAGCCTTAAGTTTTGAATTGATTCCTTTCGGATCGATTTTGTTAATTTTTGTTAGAATTAAATCAACTTCTTTTTCTGTAAGCGGAGGTACATTTGAAACGTCGTTAACATTAAAGTAATTTCCAGGAAACCACTTCGTTTTTAAGTATGCGGAATGCCTTATGCGATCATAAAATTTGATCCAAGTGGTGGATCTCATACTCATCACCAATTTAATACATTCATTATCTTCAATATTGCATATAAAATTAATGATGCTTTCGAACAGCTGTTTTTTAAGATCGGCCTTGACCACTAATTCCGAAAAGCCATCAAGAAAGATTACGAATTTCCCCCCTGAGGCATTATAATTTTGCTTAATGTAGCTAACTAGACTATCCTTAGGATGAATTCCCAATTGCAACTTTAATTGATCTTCAAAATTTGGAGATATATGGTCTTTGTTAAAAAAACTATAGGCTGTAATGAAAAGCAGGGTAGAGTCTTTGTACTCCGGAAGATCACTGGTAAGAAATTTTTCGGCCAGGTGGCTGAGTAAAATAGTTCTGCCATAGCCAGGTTGGGAAATAAAACAAGTGAAGCTGTAGTTATTCTTAAAGAAATCTTCAAAATCGTGTTCGGCAAATTTTCTTCCTATTGTCAATTCATATGGCATTCCAGAACGATTCCTTACACTTTTGAGTGTGAAGTCGGTTACTTTGGTCGCCTTATCGTGAATTTCTTTCCATGTACGAAGGGAAGTTTGCTTGCTGAGGTTTAATGAGCTATTTCCGATTTCAGCATATTCTTCATTAACATACTCTGATAGTGTAGTTAAGGTAAATTTGGAGAAGTTGTGTTTAACCATAGCAAAGCCGAACAGCCTCTTAATGGTTGTTTCACTAACATTCTTGTTCAATGTCTTGCTGATCTCAATTGAAATTCTTTTACAATCTGCAGGTGTGATGGTTCGAATTCCTGTTTTGGATAGAATTAAGCTTTTGAGTTCGTTTAAGATAAATGTTTCATCCATACATTATAATTGAGCGTCAAATTCTTGAACGAAACGAATATAATGGTTTATGTAGGAACAATGAATATTTCTTCCGTGGATAAAAAATGAACGTCAATGAATTTATTTTGTAATCATCTGTTTTACAGAGCGTTAATTGTTTGACCTTGGGTTTGCTTGTTTTTTTTATTCAAAAATGAACAAAATGAATGACAAATAAGGGTTTTGGGGCCTTAAATGAACAATTCGAACGTGGTTTACGATCTAATCTATGAGTAAAATTGTACCAAGTAAATTAGATAATCTCAATCCCTCTCCTATGAAATGGACATCTACCCTACCAGGAAATCTTAAAAAGTCTATTCTTGTTCTTATAAGTATTATAGCAATAACGTTATTAAATACAAAATCGTATGCGCAAGCAAAACAACGTGTATATGCTAGTGCCGACAGAACAGGTACTCTCGGCCTTTGCCTCATCTGTGGTGTTGACAATAGAGGAAATGCAATAGATGCAACTGGTGACTTTTTAAATACTGCATCAACTATTTCAGTTGGTGTTGGTGTCGCAGGACAGCAGTATCAGGAACTTATTTTCCCTAACGGTAACTTACCTACCGCAACCACCGGTTCTGTAGTTAAAGTTTCAACTGGAGGTCTATTAAGTGTAAGTGCATTAGGGGCGATAACAGTTCAGGCTTTTGATGGCACTACTGCGGTTGGAAATCCGGTAGATGCGGGATCGTCATTATTGAACCTTCTTGCAAGCGGTAATCAGGCAGAGATTTTTGTCCCTGCCCCAGGTGTGGCTTATGATAGAGTTCGTGTTAAGGTAAATGGTGGATTGCTTGCAGTTGCTGCTAATATTAATGTATACCATGCATACTTTTTAAAGGATGCGATAAACGGAGCATGTGATGCTCCAGTTGAAGAACTTCATGGCATCGTTGGAAATATTGCTGCGCTTGGAGCAGTAGTGGATCCTAAAAATGCAATAGATGGAAGTGAAGCAACAAAGTCTGTTTTAAATGCATCAGTAGGGGTTGCGGGTTATGCTCAGCAAACCATTGTGTTTTTAGGAAATTCCGTAATCGGAGATTCTGTTCGCATGGTAGTATCGACACCTGCTGCATTAATTGAAGCACAGCTTTTAAATTCTATTTCAATTCAAACATTTAACGGAAATGTTCCAGGTGCGGTAGTCGCGGGATCCGGTGGGCTCTTGAATTTGAGATTACTAAGCGGTGGAGGGAATACCGCAGTGATTACATTCGCACCTACAACACAATTTGACAGAGTACAATTAAGGTTAGGAGGAGTGTTAAGTGTTTTAGCTTCTATAAATCTACATGAGGTTAGCAGAGTAATGCCTACAACTACGGAAATAAATGGAGTTGTTAGTAAATCTGCAGTTGTCTGTATTAATGATCCTGTCGTTTTAAAAATAAATGGCCCACAGGCGGGCGCAACTTATACATGGTATACCCAGGCTTCCGGGGGTACTGGTACTGCTGGGACAACTTTTACACCGACAAATCTAAATACGGGTATAAATAAATTCTATGTAGAGGCTAAGCGAACCGATTGTACGAATACATCACCTCGCACTGAAGTAAGCATAACTGTTAATGATCCGATTCCGCCGGTTGTAACAGCGCCATTGCCTATATGTAATGGTAGTACGGTTACCCTGCAGGTGGATTCGCCTGTCCCCGGACAGACATACAAATGGTATGATGTTTCTACAGGGGGCACAGCTCTGGCCACTAGTACAACTTTTAACTCACCAGCATTAACTGCTAATAAAATATATTATGTTGAATCGGTAATTGGAGCTTGTGTAAGTCCAAGGGTTGCTGTAAATGTATCGGTAAGTCCTGTTGTTGCGCTTGCCGTAATAACGACTAATAATGAAGTTATCAGTGCAGGGCAAACAGCCACACTTCAAGCAACGGCCGACCCGGGCAATACCATTAAATGGTATGCAGCAGCAAGTGGCGGAGCATCATTAGCTACCGGACCAAGCTTTACCACTCCGGCTTTAGCAGCAACTACTACTTATTATGTAGAGGCTGAAAGTGCATCAGGTTGTGTGAGTTCTTCAAGAGTAGCGGTGAAAGTAACCGTGACGCCGATATCAACAGGTTTACCTTGTAATGCAGCAACAGCACAGCAAAGTGGTATAGATGGTATCTGTTTATTATGCGGAGTTGACAATCCTGAAGCATCTACTGACGCGAATACTACCAATTTCACCAGCCTCCATTTGGCGGTAGGTGTAGGGGCAACCGGTTATCAGCGTCTGATTTTTGCAAATCCTGGTATTGCAACTGATAGTATCCGTATAGATATAGAAAATCCAAATGGCTTATTAGATTTATCTCTGCTTGGTGGAATAACCGCAAAGGTTATGAATGGAACTACAGATGTAATTTCATATCCACTAAATTCGTCATTATTAACCCTTCGATTGCTAAGTGGAAATAGAGCAAAAGTTACTATTCCTGCAAGTGCTGTTTATGACAGAGTAGAAATTCGTTTCGGTGCATTGGTTTCTGCTTTAAGCA
>NZ_JABMKW010000017.1 GCF_013204795.1 Pedobacter panaciterrae | reverse complement strand
AGATTCCCGGCCTTTTTATGATGTACTATTTTTTTAAACCCCGAATTCTTTATCTAAGTATTCAGAAACTTTAACAATAGCATTGTCAATAGTATCACTTAAAATGGTAACATATGATCCTGATTTTGCAGTTGCTATAATATATTTCAAGCAATCATTTCCATTATTATTGATAATGATTTCCATGTTTGGCTTTATTTCATGGATTCCGTCTATCAACAGATTAATTATTTCTTGTTGATCACGACCTCTCAGGTATTTCTCCTGACAGATAATGATTTTATCAAACATCTGTGCAGCAATTCGGGCAGTCTCTTTTATGTCTTCATCTCTCCTGTCGCCAGTGCCTGATATTACTCCTACATGTTCGGTTGCTTCAATGGTTTGTAAGTAGGCTTTTATTCCGTTAAAGCCATCAGGGTTATGAGCAAAATCAACCAGGATCTTGAACTCCTTAAATTTAAAGGTATTCATTCTGCCCGGTGTTTGAGCTGCCGAAGGTATAAATGTTTCTAACGACATTCTGATATCTTCGATTTTATATCCCCATAAAAATGTAGCAAGGGTAGCTGCGAGGACATTCTGGATCATAAAATCAACGCTGCCACCAAAAGTCAATGGGATGTGGGTAACCTTCTCTACCCTTATTTTCCAGTCGCCCTTCTTGATAGTGATGTACCCGTTCTCATAAATAGCGGCAATACCACCTTTTTTACAATGTTCTTTAATAACGGGATTTTTCTCGTCCATGCTAAAATAAGCGACATTGCTATCTGCATTGTTCGCGATTTTTATACAATATTTGTTATCTGCATTAAGTACGCTCCATCCGGTTCGTTTTACTGCACCGATTACTACTTCTTTTACCCTGCAAAGATCATCTAGTGTATGGATGTCGGATATTCCAAGGTGATCCTCCTGAATATTGGTAACAACACCGATGTCACACTTGTTAAATCCTAGCCCGGCTCTCAAAATACCTCCACGGGCAGTTTCTAATACCGCAAATTCTACAGTAGGGTCTCTTAAAATAAACTCTGCACTAACTGGACCAGTTGTATCGCCTTTCATGAGTTTTGTATTTTGCACGTAAATCCCATCTGATGTTGTAAAGCCAACCCTGGTTCCATTGCTTTTAACAATATGAGCGATTAATCTTGTAGTGGTAGTTTTTCCATTGGTTCCTGTAACCGCAATAATTGGAATCCTTGCGTCCTTGCCTGGCGGATATAGCATGTCAATAACAGGAGCGGCTACGTTTCTTGGTAAGCCCTCACTAGGCGCAAGGTGCATTCTGAAACCAGGAGCTGCATTTACTTCTAAAACAACCCCTCCGTTTTCTGGAAGTGGCTGGGTTAAGTTTTCGGCCATGATGTCTATACCACAAATATCTAAGCCAATTATTCTTGAAATGCGCTCACTAATAAAAACGTTTTGCGGATGAACAAGATCTGTAACATCAATTGACGTACCACCTGTACTTAAGTTTGCCGTTGATTTTAGATAAACTGTTTCACCCTGTGGAGGTATAGAATCTAATGTGTAATCCTTTTTTGCCAGTAAGTCTAAGGTATCCCTGTCGACCGTAATTTCAGTTAGGACGTTTTCATGGCCATAACCTCTTCGTGGGTCTTCATTTTCTTTGTCTATCAATTGCTGAACAGTATCTTGTCCGTTGCCGGTGATATGTGCCGGAACTCGCAGAGCAGCTGCAACCATTTTATGATCAATTACCAGTACCCTGAAATCGTATCCGGTAATAAACCGTTCAATGATTATTCTTCTTGAATAATTCTTAGCATATTCAAAAGCTTCAGTGGCCGCCTTAACAGTTTTGACATTTATAGTGGCACCTCTGCCATGATTTCCATCCAGTGGTTTAAATACCAGTGGGAAGCCTACCTTTTTTATAGCATCGGGAAGGTCCTCGATGTCTGATATGGTCACTCCTTTAGCAACTGGAATAGCAGAATCCTGTAACAGTCTCTTAGTTTCATCTTTATTGCCGGCAATATCAACCGCTATGCTGTTGGTTTTTTCCGTCATGGTAGCGCGAAAGCGAACCTGATTTTTACCATATCCCAACTGGACCAGGGAACTTTTATTTAACCTTATCCACGGGATATCTCTTGAGATTGCTTCAGCTACAATAGAACCTGTACTTGGGCCCAGTCTTTCCATTTCTCTAAGCTCACGCATGCGTTGTATATCTGTTTCCAGATCGTATTCATGGTTGTTTATTAATGCTTCAGCAATTTGAACAGAGGCTTCGGCAGCATAAATTCCTGCCTTTTCTTCAATGTAACTAAATACGACATTATAAATGCCTTCCGTTTTGGTTTGTCGGGTCCTTCCGAATCCAGTGTCCATACCTGCCAGGGTTTGAATTTCTAATGCAATATGTTCAATTACATGACCCATCCAGGTGCCTTCCTCAATCCTTGCTAAAAAACCACCTGGTTCGCCCTTGGAGCATCGATGAGTTTGCAAGGTTGGGATCAATTTTTCAATACGTTCTCTAAAACCATCGATAAGATTGGTAGGCCTCTGCTCCATTTCCCCAAGATCCAGCCTCATCTGAATCAACTTTTTTCTGTTTATCGACCAAATGTTTGGTCCACGAAGCACCTGTATGCCTAATATTTTCATTGGTATAAATTTGTTCTTTAATGATTAAATCCACCTAGCGTTAGTTCTATAACACGCTAAGCTTAAATAAGTTTGTTGTTTACTGTTGCTCTCTTTGAAGAAAATGCCCTTGGCTTTTTTACAGCATATTTTTAAAAGTATTTCGAACTTTTACCCGGATTACTTTATGCTTTAAATGGAGAGATTAAAGTATAAAAATTTTCTGAGAATTATGCAGTTGTTAATCCAATTTGTTGTGAATATATTTTATATAAATAATTTGGAAGTAAAGTTTAAATAATGAAATTGTTAATTGGGTTAAAATTGCATTACAAATCAATTTTATCTAAGTTTGGCCCTATTGGAAATATAAATATTTAAAATGACTCCGAAGGGTAAATTAATTATTATAGGGGGTGCAATAAATACCGGAAGTTTTACCGAAACTCAGTTCGGGTTGCCCCAAAATATGAACTTTTTTGAAAGGGGTATTTTAAAGAAAATCACTGTTGAATCTGTAAGAGATAGTAAATCCAGATTTGAAATCATTACCACAGCCTCCCTTATTCCAGAGAAAGTCGGAGAAGAATATATAAAGGCATTTGCACAGCTTGATGTACATGACGTTGGTGTATTAAATATTAGTAGTCGGGAACAAGCTAATTCAAATGAGAATTGCGAGAGGGTTAAGGCGGCTGATGTAATTATATTTACAGGAGGAGATCAGCTTCGCTTGTCATCCATATTTGGAGGGACATCGATTCATCAGATCTTATTAGATAAGTATCAGAATGAACCTGTAGTAATTGCGGGGACATCAGCAGGAGCTGCAGCATCTTCAAAAAATATGATCTATCAGGGAAGTTCCAAGGATGCACTTTTGAAAGGAGAGGTGAAAATTACCGGCGGACTAGGGTTTATCGATGGTGTAATTGTAGATACACATTTTGTCCAAAGAGGTAGAATCGGTCGTCTGTTATATGCTACAGCAAGTAATCCGGGGATTCTGGGTATAGGTTTAGGTGAAGATACAGGATTGTATATTTCGGAAGGAAATAAGATGGAAGCTATAGGCAGTGGAATGGTCATTTTGGTTGATGGCAGAGATATGGCCGATACCAATTTAACAGATGTTGAGATGGGGCAGCCGGTTTCTATTAAAAATATGATTGTACATGTGATGTGTGATGGAGATACCTATAACCTTACTGAGCATAAGTTGACCATTCATCACCCAAAGGTTGTTTCAACAGATTAGGATGAAAGTAATTATACATGGCGGTTTTTTTAGCGAATCTGGTACCAATCAGGAAACAAAAAAGTCAAAGCAACAAGCCTTGGCTTCTATAGTTAGCCAAGCCCATAATTATTTGAAAACACATACGGCATTAGAAACGGTAGTTTATGCCGTTAGTTTGCTTGAAGATGACCAATTGTTTAATGCAGGTTTGGGATCCCAGATACAAAGTGACGGCAAGGTGCGTTTAAGTGCATCTTTAATGGATGGTAAAACTCAAAAATTTAGTGGGGTTATCAATATTGAGGATATAAAAAATCCTATTCAGGTTTCTGAGAAATTACTCAAGTATGAAGACAGGGTATTAAGTGGTGAAGGAGCATGTGCTTTTGCCGCCAAAAACGGCTTTGACTATTTTGATCCTATTACCCCCCAAAGACAACAAGAGTACGAGGCAAAATTGAACCAGCAGGAAAGGAAAGGAACTGTAGGTTGTGTGGCATTGGACGCTGATGGCAATATTGCTGCGGCAACTTCGACAGGGGGAAAGGGCTTTGAAATCCCATGCAGAGTAAGTGACTCTGCCACTGTAGCGGGAAATTTTGCAAATCAGTTTGCTGGTATTTCTTGTACGGGTGTGGGAGAGGATATTGTTAACGTTGCTATGGCAGCAAAAATAGTTACTCGTGTAACGGATGGGTTTAGTCTGAAAGATGCTTGTGATAAATCTTTTGCAGAGTTGAAACTTATTGATGGTTTTGCAGGTGTAATAGGGATTTCATCAAAAGGAGAAATTTATCACTTAGACTCTCATCCTTATATGGTTTGGGCTGCTTTTGATGACAGGTTGCAGGTATTTCCCTAATAACACATCGCTGGTTGTGATAACGTAACAGTTATAATACTGTTTTTCTTATAGATTAACTACGCGCTAACATTAATTTTAATTTCGTGAAAGATATTTGACCTGTGACGTTGTCGCACGAAAACTTAATTATGAACGAAATTGACTCACGCAGAGACTTTTTAAAAAAGGTAGCGTTATTATCAGGCAGTACGGCCATCGCAACCATGATGCCTTCTGCAATACAAAGGGCTTTTGCTATAAATCCGGAAATAGGTAGTACCTATCTTGATGCCGAACATGTGGTTATACTAATGCAGGAGAACCGCTCCTTTGATCACTGTTTTGGAACCTTGCAGGGAGTAAGAGGGTTTAATGATCCACGCGCTGTTTACCTGCCGGATAAAAAACCTGTATGGTTGCAAACGGATGCAACTGGTAGTACCTACTCGCCATTTCGATTAAATATAAAAGATACAAAAGTTACATGGATGGGAGATCTCCCTCATTCGAGAGCTAGCCAAGTAGATGCTAATAATTTTGGGAAATATGATAAATGGCTCCCAGCAAAACGATCGGGGAATAAAGCATATGCGGATATGCCTTTAACATTAGGCTATTATACCCGTGAGGACTTACCATTTAATTATAGCATGGCCGACGCTTTTACGGTATGTGACCAGAACTTTTGCTCTGCAATGACCAGTACTACACCTAATCGTTCATTTTTTTGGACGGGCAAAATTACTCATGATGAGAATGACATTCCTAAAGCCAACATCAGAAATACAGATTTTGGTTATGGGAATATGCCATGGAGTACTTTTCCGGAACTGTTGGAAGAGAATAATATCCCCTGGAAATTTTATCAAAATGATTTAAGCTGTGGAGGTGGATTTATCGGTGAAGAAAGGTCCTGGTTGTCAAACTTCGGGTGTAATCTTTTGGAATTCTTTAAAGCTTATAATGTTAAATTCTCCGAGCGGTATATACAAAATCTACAGAAGCAAGCGGAAGAGCTTCCCGGAGAGATTAATAAATTGCAGGAAAGAACTCCATCTAGTGAAGAGGATGGGAAAAAGGCTCTTGAAAGCGTTCGAAAAAAGCAGGAAGTGTTGGATAATGCTCGTAGTGAACTTTCGAAGTGGAACAAGGAAAGTTATGAAAAGCTATCGGAGAAAGAAAAGAACCTTTACAAAAGAGCTTTTGTAATCAATTCCGGAGATCCTGATTTTCGATCTATTACCGCTTTAACCTATAATGATCAAAGCGAACAACGAAAGGTGACTGTGCCAAAAGGAGATTTGCTTCATCAATTCAGGCAAGATGTAAATACTGGAAAACTGCCGGTTGTGTCATGGCTTGCAGGACCCCAAAACTTTTCGGATCATCCAAGTGCTCCATGGTATGGGGCATGGTATGTGTCAGAGATTTTGGATATTCTAACTAAGAATCCTGAAGTTTGGAAGAAAACAATATTCATTGTTACATATGACGAAAACGATGGTTATTTTGACCATGTTCCCCCTTTTTCGATTTCAGATGCTAAATTACCAGGAACCGGAAAATGTTCTGTAGGTATAGAAACTGAGATAGAACATGTACGTTTGGAAAACGAGTTAAAACAGGGAATTCCTAAAAGTCAGGCGCGCGAAGCTCCTATAGGTTTAGGTTTTAGGGTGCCGATGGTTATTGCATCTCCCTGGACTAGAGGAGGTAAGGTGTGTTCACAGGTTTTTGACCATACTTCAACCTTACAATTTTTGGAAGGATTTGTAAATAAGAAATTCAAAAAGAATATAAAGCTTGATAATATTAGCGAATGGCGTCGGACAATTTGTGGGGATCTTACCTCTGCTTTTACTCCTTATAATGGCGATAAATTAGAAAAGATCGCTTTTCTTGACAGGAATAAAAATGTTGAAACCATATATAATGCTAAATTTAAAGGTAATCCCATAGGATTCAAAAAACTTTCGGATGCGGAGATCAGGAAAATTGAAGGCCAAAAGGCAGGAATGTTGATTCAGGAAAAAGGAATACGCTCATCTTGCGCCTTGCCTTATGAACTATATGTTGACGGAGGGCTAAGTGAGGACAAGACAGGTTTTGAGATCAATTTCATGTCTGGGAATAGGGTTTTCGATAAAAAAGCACTTGGATCTCCATTTACTGTAAGTGTCCCTGTCAAGTACAACGACGAAATAAGTAAAGATGAAATCTCCAGAAATTGGTCATTCGCTGTCTCTGCTGGAGATCATTTAAATTATAGCTGGCCTGTTAATGCATTTGAAAGTGGTGTCTATCATCTCCGCATTCATGGGCCTAATGGGTTTTATAGAGAGTTTATTGGAAACAAGAATAATCCGCAAGTAAGGTTACATGCTAATTATGAGCATAATCGACTTAATCCGGCTAAGTTGACTGGCAATATTAAACTTGATATTGTTAATAATGGAGCGACAGCTCAGACATTGATTATAATAGACAATAGTTATGGCAAAGGTCGCCAAACTAAATTAGTTGCGGCTGGCAGTAAGACGAGCATTGTTCTGGACCTTTCAAAATCTTACCATTGGTACGATATCAGTGTAAAACTACAAGGAAACGATGTTTTTGAAGAGCGGTTTGCGGGAAGAGTAGAAAGCGGTATTGAAGCTAAAACAGACCCCCTAATGGGTGGGATTGTCTAGGGTTGATAAAGATGATATAGTGTTGTTTATTACTTTTGTTATATCTTTACCATATGAACAAGAGTTGGTTAGCAATCATTTTTCTGATTATATCAAATCAAGCGATGACCCAAACCAGTCATTTTCTGCCTCAGCAGCCCCCTCAGGGAAGTGGAGCTATAAATATTGTGGTATCCAATCTGGATGAGAACGAAGGAGATACATATTTTGCTGAAGCTGAGAAAAATGAACGAAATGGAGAACTTAACGAAGCAGTAACCTTATTTGGGAAAGCGGCTTTTGAATATAATAGTGCTAAACAATTTGCCCGTTATGGTGAGGCTTTGATGAGATTAAGTAACGTTCATTATCAGTTGGCTCATTTTAGTGAAGCAGAACAAGTGGTTTTAAATGTTGCCTTAAAAAATTACTCAAAAATCGGGAGCCGAAATGGTCAAATGGAGTCTTATAGCCAGTTGGGTAGAATTTATCTGGCATTGAATAAGCCTACTCAGTCTTTATGGTTTTATACCCAGCAAGGGATATTGGCAAAGCAAATAGGTAATAGTTCCGCTTATATAGAGTCTGTGTTGGGCGCCGCGAATGTAAAAATCAGAAAAAAAGAATACACTTTAGCAACTAAAGATATTAATAGAGCTGAGCTTTTAGCAAAAGCTGCAAATACCAATGAATTCAAAAATCAGATTAAAGAGGCACGATCTATGCTCCCTGCACTAGCAGCCACTAAAACGGTAAAGAAATCATCAAAAAAGAAATAAAAATACATAATTGTAATCTTCTGTATTTGAAGGTGTTTTTAGTTTAGTTTTTTTAATAGTATTTCCATAACTTTCGTAAGTTTACAGAAAAGAGACAGTATTATTACTGTCTCTTTTCTGTTTATTTATGAAATTGGTATCATATTAGTGTGTAATTATAAAATGGATTTTAAATTAGTAAAAGAGATGTTGAAAAGAATATTATTGGTAACCTTTACCGCAGCTGTACTCGCATGTCATGCATCACCGCAACCTCAGCAAATGGTTCAGGGTGTAAGTAATATTGTGCCCGATGAAAAACAAGCCCTGGTATGCAAAGAAATAGTTACGCTTATTGAAAACTGGAATTACAAAAAAATAAAAGTTAATGATTCAATATCTTCTTTGATTTTGGATAAATATATAAAGGATCTTGATCCTTATAAGTATTACTTCTTATCATCAGACATAAAAGAGTTTGAAAAATTTAGGTTTTCTTTAGATGATGATTTTAGGAGTGGAAATCTAAATGCCCCTTTTTATATATTTAATGTTTATCTGAAAAGATATAACGAATGGCTGGCATATTCTTTAAATCAGATAAAAGCTAAGTATGATTTCAATCAAAATGATACCTATACTTTTGATCGTGAAAAAATGCCGTGGGCAACGTCTTCAACAGCTTTGAACGATATCTGGAAAAAGAAAGTAAAATATGAGCTTGTTAACCTAAGAATTGCAGGCACAACCGAAGCTAAAAATGTTGAAACCTTAACCAAGAGGTATCAGAATTTAAAGTCGCAGGCATCTAAAGTTAATAATCAGGATATATTCCAGACCATTATGGATGCCTTTACAGAGACAATAGATCCGCATACTAATTACTTTAATCCGGCCAATGCACAGGCCTTTAATGAAGACATGGCTCGCTCATTTGAAGGTATAGGAGCACGATTGCAATTGGAGAATGAGGTGCTTAAAATTTCAGAGATCATTCCTGGAGGCCCGGCTTTTAAAAGCAAACTGCTAAGTGCAGGAGATAGAATCGTTGGTGTAGCACAAGGAAATGCTGAATTTGAAGATATCATTGGATGGAGAATAGAAAACTCTGTAGCAAAAATTAAGGGTCCTAAAGGAACTAAAGTTAGATTGAAAATAATTCCTGTAGGAATGGATCTTTCTTCGAAACCGGTGATTGTTGAGTTGCTGAGGGAAAAGATTGTTATGGAAGAACAATCTGCTAAGAAAAAAGTTAAAACGATACAATCTAACGGGCAGCCATATAAGATTGGTATCATTACGGTTCCGGCATTTTATGCAGATTTCAAAGCTGCAAGAGCCGGAGATCCTAACTATAAAAGTACAACCCGTGATGTAAGATTATTAATTGATACCCTTAAAAATCGTGATAAGGTTGATGCAATAGTTATGGATCTAAGAGCCAACGGTGGAGGCTCTCTGGTAGAAGCTATTGATCTTACGGGCTTATTTATTGATAAAGGGCCTGTTGTGCAGGTTAAAGATCTTAAAGGGGGGATTGAAGTTAATGAGGATACAAATGCAGGTGCAATTTGGGAAGGACCTTTTGGTGTAATGGTTGATAGATTGAGTGCCTCTGCTTCGGAGATTTTTGCGGGTGCAATTCAAGATTATGGACGTGGAATTATCATGGGAACTCAGACTTACGGTAAGGGAACCGTACAATCTTCGATTGACATGAATCAGCTTGTAAATCCGTCGATCCTGCAAAGACTTGCTGCTTTAGTAGGTAAAAATGTAGCAGGCGGAGCTGCGGGTAAAGATGGAGTTGCTCCACCTCAACTCGGTCAGATCAATTTAACAATGGCTAAATTCTATCGTGTAACGGGTAGCAGTACACAGCATAAGGGTGTAATGCCTGATATAGTGTTCCCTTCTGTATATCCAATGGATAAAATTGGAGAAGACACTGAGAAATCAGCATTACCTTGGGATGAAGTGAAGAAATCTAATTTTATAGCAGTTGCAGATCTTAATCCTATTAAACCAGAATTGATCAAACTTCATCAGGAACGAATGGCTAAGTCTTTAGATTACAAGATACTTAACCAGGATATAGCTGACATGAAGAAAAGAGAAAAAGAGGTTTCGATAACTTTAAATGAAAGCAAACTTAAAGCAGAGCGCGACAGTCTTGAAGCTAAATCGTTAGAGAAAACAAATCTGTTGAGGGCAGAAAGAGGACTTGCTCCAATAAAGAAAGGCGCCAAAATTGCTAAGGAAGAAAGCTTTGATTTTGTTGAAGAAGAGAGTTTAAAAGTAATGCTTGATTTTATGAAGTCAGCAAATTCTAAAGATAAGAGTGTTGTTAAAACTGTAAAAGAATTCCAATAAAGGATTATTTGTAGTTTTACGAAAAGAGCCTTGATTTTTTCAAGGCTCTTTTTTTAGACCATCTTCCTATATTTATTTCTTATTGTCAGAGGTCTTTTGCATCTGCATGGCCATCATTTCTTTCATTGTTCGATTCATACCTTCAGTAGATCCATCAAGGAAAATAACATTGCCTTCACTGTTCTCGGCAAATTGTTTAATAGATTCTGTCCACATAGTAAAAAGAATAACTGATATATCAAGATTAGCCTCTTCCATTTCTTGTGCGGCTTTGGTCATACCATGTGCAACTTCTGCGCGAAACAGCGCAATACCCTGACCTCTAAGCTGGGCAGCCTCACGTTCTGCAGCAGCAGCAATTTTAATAGCATTACCGTCTGCCTCAGCACCCTTGGTTTTTGTAATTAATAAAGCCTGGCCTTCGTTTTCGGCAGCAGCTTTTAGATTGTTTGAGGCCACAACGCGACTCATAGAGCGCATAATTTCTTCATCGAATGTAATGTCGTTAAGTTGCAGATCCTGTAAGTGATAGCCCCAGCTTTCTAGTACCTGATCTATCTGATGCTTAACATGGTCAACAATTTCGTTTCTCTGTGCAAGCACATTTGCTTGTTTTTGGGTGGCAACATATGCCCTTATGGAGCCCTCTATAGTACGAATTAGGGCTTGCATTAAGTTTGTAGAATCTACAAATTTGAAGGCAACGTTTTTAATCGTCTCCTCGTCATGATTAATTACAGAGTATAGCAACATGGCCTTAAAGTATACATTGGCCTGATCTTGTGTTACTGCCTGGAAAGAAAGCTCCACAGATCTGTTTTGTATTGAAATTCTGGAGTGAATATTTTCAATAAGGGGTATTTTTAAGCTTAGTCCCGGGCTTAATAATCTTCTGTATTTTCCGAAAATAGTTACTACTGCAATTGTGCCTTGTTTAACCGTTACAAATGAACTGATTAATATCACAGCTGCGATAAAAAGGATAATGTAAAAAGTGTATTCCATAGCGTTATAATTAATTAGAATAATGAATAAGTCAAGGTACGAACAATCGGGCACAGATATTGTATTAGTAACTAATGTAACTAAAATTTACCTTATGAATGTTAAACGAACTTTTGGAACTATCTTAACTGTTTTGGGAATAATAGCGCTTATTTATGCTGGGTACGGATATGTTCAACATAGCATTCAGACAAGAGAATTGATTGTAGTTGCCATTATTGGTATTATTTTCTTTGTGTCTGGTATAGGCTTAATAAAGAATACAAAGGACGAAGCTTAGTTCTTTTTTAATTCAATGCGTCCATTTGCAGAGAAAGTTAACTGATGCTCGGGGAAGTCAGTATTGGTTAACCACTGGATCTTTTTAAAGGCAGTGTCATTGTTGTCTATAGTTAAATTGTGGATTTTATCTTGTTTTACTGAAATGATGTCTGCGAGAATAAAATCGCCGTTCGACTTGATCTTAAGCTGTAATAATGGAGCAAATCCGTTAGGCCCTTTAAGACTAAACATTCCATAAGTACAGAAGTTACCAAGGCTATATGCAATGAACTTGTTTTTATACACTTCTACTGCCCTGGTAACATGCGGACCATGACCAAGAACTACATCTGCTCCCGCATCTATTACACCATGTGCAAACGCATATACGTTACCTCTGTTCTCTTCATAAAATATTTCATCGGCTCTGAGAACGTGTTCAAATTTAGCTCCTTCGCCACCACCATGAAAGGAGACAATAACAATGTCAACTTGTGCTTTTAATCTTGAAACGAGTGATTTTGCACTGTCAAGATTATTAATAGAAACGGTGTTTTCATTAGGGGCAAATGCGCAGAAAGCATATTTGATACTATCTTTTTCAAAAATTACTGAAGGGTGCGACTGCAGGCCTGCGTAATTTATATTTAGTGAATCAAGAATTGTGGTTGTTCTTTTCCTGCCCTTAAAACCAAAATCACCGACATGATTATTTGCAACACTTAGTAAATTGAAACCAGCATTTTTTATAATTACCGCATATCTTTCGGGCATTCTAAAAGCAAAACAACTATTTCCGGTCGTATCCTTGCATTTTGTAGATTTCCCACTGTTCAGGAAACATCCTTCAAGATTCCCGAAAACGATATCTCCTTTTAAAAAGGTATCTACATTTTTAAAGCTCTTTATAGCATCGCCCTTTGGTAAATTTGATTTATCAGGATAGGCTGATCCAAGCATAATATCGCCAACGCCAATTATAGAAATGGTATCTTTTTTTAAAGCTGTAGTATCCTTTTGTATGATATCCTGAATCTGTGAAAGGTCAGTAGTTGAAGCCGTGGTAGTGCAACTTGACAGGATTAAACTGATTACGATATTTAAAAGGCTTATGCTTAGAAGTCTCATTATTATTTTATAAAAAAAGTCTTCCTAAAATATTAGGAAGACTTAAATGCGTTTCTATTCAAATAGGATTTATTCTTCAATCAGATCATTCTTTACGGCATCAATTATTCTTCCGCCTTTATAAAAATATCTAGAGTAATAAGGTTCATTTAAATTACTGATTACAACACCACGCGTTGATGAAGCATGGGCAAAACGATTATCTCCCAAATAGATACCGATATGCGTAATGGTTCTGCTTTTTATTTTAAAAAATACAAGATCACCTTCTTTTAGTTCATCTTTTGGCAATGGGTCAACCATGCTGAAAATGTCTCTTGAATTTCTTAATATAGTAGTGTTGAAAACTTTATCGTAAATAGCTTTTGTAAAAGCGGAACAATCAATCCCTTTACTCGTGTTTCCCCCAAATCTGTAAGGAGTGCCAATCCATTCGTAAATGAATTTGTAGAGTTTAATATTAGAAGTTGCATCAACAGCAACACCCATCACCTGCGAAAAATACTGCGAAGCTAAATTATCGGGATCCTCTAATTTATTAGTTTCTTTTGTTTTTGTTTGTGCGTTGAGGGCCGAGAGGCTGCACAATACAATCAGGGAAGACAACAAAAACTTTTTTATCATGTTATACTGTTAAGTTTGGGTAAAAGGCACTTACACTTAAACGTACACCACTAGGGCTTATTGTTTGGATGGCAAACATATGTATTTTACAAATGTTATCCAAATGTCATAGACCTAATATTAAAAGTTATTAACATTTTTTGTAACCTTAGTGTGCATTTTACATCATTTTCTTCGATATGTTGCAATAAAGAAGTAGATTTGCTCTCGTAAATAAAAATCAACACCCAACAATGAGTGCAGTAGAAATTAATAAAGATACCTATCTGAAGTGGTTTGAGTCGATGTTGCTGATGCGCAAGTTCGAAGAAAAAACTGGACAACTATACGGACAACAGAAAATCCGTGGATTTTGTCATTTATATATTGGCCAGGAGGCCGTTGTTGCAGGAGCTATTTCTGCATTACAGCCGGAAGATTCCATGATAACTGCTTACCGTGATCATGCTCATGCTTTGGCAAAAGGCGTAAGTGCAAATAGCATTATGGCCGAGATGTATGGTAAAGCTACAGGTTGCTCAAAAGGCAAAGGTGGTTCTATGCACATGTTTAGTAAGGAATTTAATTTTTATGGTGGCCATGGTATTGTAGGTGGGCAAATCCCTCTTGGAGCAGGTATTGCGTTTGCTGAAAAATATAAAGGCACTAAAAATGTAAATGTTTGCTACATGGGTGATGGAGCCGTTCGTCAGGGAGCTTTAAATGAGGCTTTCAATATGGCGATGCTTTGGAAATTACCTGTAATATTTGTTTGCGAAAACAATGGTTATGCAATGGGAACCTCTGTGGAGCGTACTACAAACATGGTTGATATTTATAAAATAGGACTAGGTTTCGATATGCCATGTGCCCCGGTTGATGGAATGGACCCTGTTGCAGTTCACAACGCAATGGATGAAGCTGCTCAACGTGCAAGAAATGGTGAAGGCCCAACTTTCTTAGAGATGAGAACTTACCGTTACCGCGGACATTCTATGTCTGACCCTGCTAAATATCGTACAAAAGACGAATTAGAAGAGTACAAAGCTAAAGATCCTATTGAAACAGTAAGAGAAGTGATTCTTAAAGAGAAATATGCTGATCAGGCATGGATCGAAGAAATTGAAAATAAAGTAAAACAGATTGTTGATGAATCTGTGAAATTTGCTGAAGAGTCTCCTTGGCCTGAAGCATCGGAATTATATACTGATGTTTATGTGCAACAAGACTACCCATACGTACAAGATTAATTTAGAACGCATTTCAATAGATATATAGAATGGCTGAAATAGTTAGAATGCCCAAAATGAGCGATACCATGACAGAAGGTGTTATGGCTAAGTGGCATAAAAAAGTTGGCGATAAAGTTAAAAGCGGCGATGTTATGGCCGAAGTGGAAACCGATAAGGCAACCATGGATTTAGAATCATATTGGGATGGTACCGTATTGTACATTGGTGTAGAAGAAGGTAAAGCTGTTCCTGTTGATGCTATTATTGCTGTAGTTGGTAAAGAGGGTGAAGATTACAAAGCTGCCCTTGACGCGGAAGGCGGTGCAACACCTGCTGCTAAAGAAGAACCTGCTGCAGATAAATCATCATCGGAGAAACCTGTTGAAGAGAAAAAGGAATCTGCCTCAGCTCCGGCAATAACTGATGCAGATTTAGAGAAACAAGGTGTTACGGTTGTTCGTATGCCTTTATTAAGTGATACTATGACTGAAGGCGTAATTGCTGAATGGCATAAAAAAGTAGGTGATAAAGTTAAAAATGATGACATCCTTGCTGACGTAGAAACCGATAAGGCTACTATGGAGGTAATGGGTTATGCTGAAGGAACTTTATTACACATTGGTGTTGAAAAAGGGCAGGCAGCTAAAGTTAATGGGATTATTGCCATTGTAGGTCCGGAAGGAACTGACATTAGTGGAATACTTAGCCAGGGCGACGCTCCGGCAAAACCTGCTGCTGATAAAAAATCTGATGCTCCAGTTGAAGAGAAATCTTCACCAGTGTCTCAGAAAGAAGAAGCTCCTCTTGCTTCAGGAAGCACTGATCGCGTAAAAGCATCTCCGTTAGCTAAAAAGATTGCCCAGGAAAAAGGAATTGACCTTAGTCAGGTTGCTGGTAGTGCAGATGGTGGACGTATTATTAAAAAAGATATTGAAAACTTTAAGCCTGCTGCCAAAGCAACTGAATCAGGTGCCCCTGCGGAAAAATCTGCACCGGTACTTGCACAGTATTTAGGCGAAGAGAAATTCACTGAGAAACCTGTTTCTCAAATGCGTAAGGTAATTGCTAAGCGTTTAAGCGAAAGCTTATTCACTGCGCCGCATTTCTACCTTACCATGGTTATCGATATGGACGCTGCCATTGCCGCACGCACTAAGATGAATGAATTCTCGCCTGTTAAACTATCATTCAATGATTTAGTTCTAAAAGCAGTAGCTGTGGCTTTAAAACAACATCCAAATGTAAACTCTTCTTGGAGAGGAGATGCAATTCGTTACAACGAGCATGTAAACATAGGTGTAGCTATAGCTGTTGAAGATGGATTATTGGTTCCTGTAGTACGTTTTGCTGATGGAAAATCATTATCCCGTATTTCTGCTGAGGTTAAGGATTTCGCACAACGTGCAAAAGCTAAAAAATTACAGCCTGCTGATTGGGAAGGTTCAACTTTCACTGTTTCAAACTTAGGTATGTTTGGTATAGATGAATTTACTGCTATCATCAATACTCCTGATTCTTGTATTCTTGCTATAGGCGGAATCTCACAAGTACCGGTTGTTAAAAATGGTGCTGTTGTTCCAGGAAATATAATGAAGGTTACCTTAAGTTGTGATCACCGTACGGTTGATGGCGCTACAGGTGCTGCATTTCTGCAAACATTTAAAGCATTAATGGAAGAACCTGTTAGGTTATTAGTTTAATCAGAATTCTCTTCAAGGGGATTTAAATATTGAGCTTGCCTGTGTATAATACAGGCAAGCTTTTTTATGCTTGTTACTTTTTGTACTTTTGCGCTCATGTCGAATATCAAACCCTCTTTAGCTAAAGGAACCAGAGATTTTTCTCCACAGGAAATGGTAAAACGTAACTATATTTTTGATACCATTAAAACGGTGTTTAAAAAATATGGCTATGCAGAGATACAAACGCCCTCAATGGAAAATCTATCAACCTTAACTGGTAAATATGGTGATGAGGGCGATAAACTTATATTTAAGATATTAAACAGTGGTGATTTCCTTTCTAAGGTAAAGCCGGAACTGCTTTCGCAAGCAAATTCAAATGCTGTTACATCATCCATTAGCGAAAAAGCCTTACGTTACGATTTAACGGTGCCTTTTGCACGCTATGTTGTGATGCATCAGAATGATATTTCTCTCCCCTTTAAACGGTTCCAGGTACAACCTGTTTGGCGTGCTGACAGACCACAGAAGGGACGTTACAGAGAGTTTTATCAGTGTGATGTGGATGTTGTTGGATCTGATAGTTTATTAAACGAGGCTGAGTTTATATTGATCTATCAGGAAGCTTTAAGCAACCTTGGGTTAAAGGACTTTACAATAAAGATCAATAACCGCAAGATATTATCAGGAATTGCTGAAGTTGTAGGTAAGCCTGAATTAATTATAGATATGACTGTTGCTATTGATAAACTTGATAAAATAGGTTTAGATGGCGTAATTAAAGAGCTATTGGAGCGTGGGTTTACTGAAGCAGATATAGATAGGTTAAAGCCGGTTATTTTGCTTGAAGGTACTAACGAACAAAAGCTGGATAGTTTAAAAACAGTATTGTCTGTTTCAGCAACAGGACTTAAAGGCGTTGAAGAGATAGAGGCGGTGTTTGACTATGTAAATTCAATGCTTAAAGCAGACTCGTCTATGAATCCGAATGTTGAATTAGATATTACGCTGGCAAGAGGATTGAATTATTATACAGGTTGCATATTTGAAGTGAAAACCAATGAGGTTTCTATGGGGAGCATTGGAGGAGGAGGAAGATATGACGATTTAACCGGTATGTTTGGTTTAAAGGGCTTAACGGGGGTTGGGGTATCTTTTGGTGCGGATAGAATTTATGATGTATTACAGGAACTGAATCTTTTCCCTGAATCTGCAGCTGCAGGCACAAAGGTTCTGATCAGTAACTTTGATAAGGAAGCCGAAAGATATGCTCTGCCAATCTTACAGCAACTGCGTGGGGCAAATATTGCTGCGGAACTATATCCGTCTTCTGCGAAGCTTAAAAAGCAGATGAGCTATGCCGACGATAAACATATTCCTTACGTAATACTCATCGGAAGTGAAGAAATGAGCAATGATGTCTTAACATTGAAAAACATGAAAAGCGGGCAACAAGAAAAGCTAACTATTGCTGCTGTTGTTGAACTGTTAAAAGTTAATTAGTCTTTGAGGAAGCCATAAAGTTCTCCAAATTTCTTTTTGCTTTAGTGCTGATCTTATTTCTTAAAAAGGTTGTCCATCCTAATAAAAGCCCTGTAAATCCAAGAGCTTGTTTAGCCCATGTGTAAAAATTGAACTGATCAGTATGTTTTGTTATTTTTCCGTTCTCTATTAGAAAGGAGGCGTTAATTCTATTAACTACTATGTTTCCTGTAGCGGAAAAAGTATAATATGCGTCCCATTCGGCGCTTCCCCCCATCTCATTTCCAGAAATATTTTTAAACTCAATTCGCATATCCTTGCCGCTTTTGATAAGCATAGCCCACATAGAACGTACCTGTTTTGCATTTAAATTAGTAAATACAGGATCGCTAAAGCTAGCACTATCGGCGTAGCAATCTTGCATAGCCTTTACGTCTTTATTTTGAAAGCTAGCGTAAAAGTGGCGGATCAATTCTTCATTTTGAGTCATAACAGCAACGTTTATCTGGTTTAGATGTAAGTTTTACCGGCCAAAATGCCTTCTATTTTGTCCAAAAGATCATCAATGTCAAATGGTTTAGCAAGAAAACCATTTGGCTTGTATTCACCATGTTCAACATTTTGAGCTGTATATCTCGCAGATATCATCAATACAGGGATTTGATCCGTAGTTGCATCAGACCTAAGTGTTTTTAGCAATTCGCGGCCATCTCCATCAGGCAACATGATATCAAGAATAAGTAAATCCGGTTTAAGCTGCTCAATATGAAACATCATATCTGCGCTCTTGTTAAGGCCTGTTACATTATATGCTTCACTTTGTAAAATCAAGGTGATCACATCAAGGATAGCGTGATTATCCTCAATAACAAGTATGTTTTTGTAAATTGTAGAGCCTTTTGCCAAAATAGAGATATTTAATAGTACAAATATATTCAAGTAGAATGATTTGTTTATTGTTTATTTGAGAAATTTGAACAAATTATTGCAATAGTATGCCTAATGGTTACTGGTGCAACGTTAAAATAATCTGGGAGTTTCATTGAACCTTTTTACATTATTAAAGTCCAAGAATAGAGTTTTAGGTTAGAATGGGTGTGGTTGTGGCGACTATGCCCTTTCTTATTTCAAATGAGGTTTGTATGTAGTTGTATTTACAATCGCTTTAAGCTCTTGTAAAATGGCATATAGGCCAAAATTTGTCCGGTTTACATAAATAAAATGCTTAACGCCCCTTGCTTGTTTAAACTCGGCCATCTTAGAAATCTTTTCGCCATAGGAATATAGCTGTGCAAAAAAATCCGGATTGTCAAAATTAAATACTTCGCTTGTATATGGCCTCGCGAATAGTTCAATCATTTCACGATAAGCATGATAATAGAATTCGATCTGTTCGGGATTATCTTCCTTATGAATCATTTCTAGTTTTCGAAATGCTTCAATTGTCTTAGCTTTATCTTTAATCACATCAGTAGATATGAGTGAGAAAAAAGGATAATAGAAATCATCTGGCATTTCCTTTATACAACCAAAATCGATAACCCCTAGTTTTTCTTCCGGAGTGATCAAAAAATTTCCGGGATGAGGGTCAGCATGAACTGCTCTTAATTCATGTTGCTGGAAGTTATAGAAGTCCCAAAGGGCCTGACCAATTTTATTTCGTAATTCCTGTGAAGGTTTTGTCTTTAAAAATTCTTTTAGATGATGACCATCTATCCAATCCATCGAGATTATTTTCTTTCCCGACAGTTCCGGGTAGTAAGTTGGGAAAACAACATTATTTAAATTTTTACAGGCTTCAGAAAACTCGATAGAACGTTTTACTTCCAGTTCATAGTCGGTTTCCTCTAATAAACGCTCTTCAACCTCTTTTATATAAATATTCAATTCTTTCTCGCTCATACCTAATAAACGAAAAGCAAAGGGCTTTACCATTTTAAGATCAGAAGAGATGCTATCGCCAACACCTGGGTATTGAATTTTCACTGCAAGTTTTTTCCCGTTTAATTCAGCAGTATGAACCTGGCCGATTGATGCGGCATTGGTTGATCTGAGATTAAATTTGTCGTAGATTTTTTCTGGAGTTTTCCCAAAGCTTTTGGTAAAAGTTCTTACAATAAGTGGCCCTGACAGTGGGGGAGCATTATATTGTGATTGTGTAAACTTATCAATATAAGATTTAGGGAGGATATTTTTATCCATGCTTAACATTTGGGCAATCTTTAATGCACTTCCTTTTAGTTCACTAAGTGATTTATAAATGTCTGTAGCATTGTCTTCATTTAACTCATCATTAGTCAGTTGTGGATTAAATAGTTTCTTAGAATAGTGTTTGATATAGTTGCCACCGATCTGAAACCCTGTTTTTACAAATTTTGCTGACCTCTGCGTTTTAGTTACCGGGATACTGCTTTGCTCTTTCATTTGATCTTAAAATCTCATCTTCTCTTTAAAATGCCCGTTCCTTGAGAGGAACTTTCCATATTCCAACAGATTGTCGATAGGTGATCTTTGAAATAGGTCAAAGGTTACATTTATGCCTTTTTCTATTGCCTCATCAGTTTTTTCAAACCCCGTACTATCATCACTAACCCAGAATTTTACTATAAAAGCAAATTGAATCCAAAGGGCGTCTTTATACCTTTTGCTGAAAAATTTTCTTTCTGCCAATTCTCCTGTTTCCAGGCCTTCGTTCAAGATCTCTTCAGCAAAATGTTCAAATATTGGTTTTACTCCCGAAAGTGCATCAGGGGTCGAGAATCTATCTTTAGTTGTTTTAAGGCTATAAATTACAAAGCTTCTTTGCTTTTTGAGTACTTCAACATAGCTATAGAAAAAAGCTAGGATTTTATCTCTGGATGAGTACTCGTTCCAAACCTCCTGTTGCTGTAAAGTATCAATGGTTTCTACTATTAATTCTACCCATATAATCTTTTCTATACTTTCAAAAGAGGCGTAAAACTCATAAAAATCGGACTCAGATATTTTTAATTTTTTAACAAAACTATAAACTGATTTAGGTTTCTCATCGTTCATTAAAACGTAATCGATGTAACCATTTCGAATTTGCTGAGCAGTTGCCATTTCCTTTTTATTTATATAACGTATAAGTAGTTAGCATGTTTCAAAAACCATTTAAAGTTATTGAATTATTCTATCATCGTTTTGTAATAAAAAGTTGAACGGAGCCAGATTTTACAGGCCTAAACGATGTTTTCTTAAGGTGTCCTTTGCAATATCATATCCCGCATCAGCATGCCTTATAACCCCCAGTGCCGGATCATTATGTAGCACACGTTTAATGCGCGCTTCAGCATCGCCAGTACCATCAGCAACGATTACCATTCCAGCATGTATGGAATACCCAATTCCAACTCCTCCACCGTGATGAAGTGAAACCCAGCTTGCTCCACCAGCGGTATTAATTAATGCGTTAAGAATGGGCCAGTCTGCCACAGCATCTGAACCATCCAGCATTGCTTCTGTTTCCCGGTTTGGCGAAGCAACAGAACCTGTATCTAAATGATCTCTACCGATTACAATCGGAGCTTTTACCTTTCCTTCGGCCACTAATTTATTAAATGCAACGCCAGCTTTTTCGCGTTCTCCTTGTCCAAGCCAGCAAATTCTGGCAGGTAAACCCTGGAATGCAATTCGTTCCTGGGCCATGGTAATCCATTGTTTTAAACTTTCGTTTTCAGGAAATAATTCGAGGATCAATTTGTCTGTTTCGTAAATGTCTTGTGGATCCCCGCTTAAAGCAGCCCATCTAAAAGGGCCTTTGCCCTCACAAAAAAGTGGACGAATATAAGCTGGAACGAAACCAGGGAAGTCAAATGCATTTTTAACACCAACTTCCAGTGCGCGCCCACGAAGATTGTTGCCATAATCAAATGTGATGGCTCCTCTTTTCTGTAATTCCAGCATTTGTCGCACATGCTTAGCCATTGTAGCATAAGAGCGTTCTACATACTTATCAGGATTTGCAGTACGCAAAGCATTGGCTTCCGAAACACTCAATCCTTCAGGGAAATATCCAATTAAAGGGTCGTGTGCCGAAGTTTGATCAGTTAAAGTATCAGGTGTAATACTTCTATCTATCAATCGCTGTAATAATTCAACTGCATTACAAACCACACCGATGGATAATGCTTTACCTTCTTGTTTGTATTGCAATGCCCTATCAATTGCAGCGTCTATGTCATGTTCAATTTCGTCTATGTAACGTGTTTCTAATCTTTTCTGAATGCGCCATTCTTCGACTTCAGCTGCCAGGCATACACCCTTGTTCATTGTTATTGCAAGTGGTTGTGCACCTCCCATACCCCCAAGTCCAGCCGTAACATTTAAAGTGTTTTTTAAATTACTGTCAAAGTGCTTTTTTGCCAATGCCGAATACGTTTCATAGGTGCCTTGTACGATGCCCTGCGAGCCTATATAAATCCATGAACCCGCTGTCATTTGCCCATACATCATCAAGCCCTTATCCTCTAGTTCATCAAAGTGCTGTTGGGTAGCCCATTTTGGCACTAATTGGGAGTTGGATATCAGTATTCTTGGCGCGTCTTTATGTGTTGGTAATATTCCTACAGGTTTGCCCGATTGTATTAACAAGGTCTCTGTGTCTTCCAGGTTTTGTAACGCCTTAATGATTAATGCCAAGGCTTCTTTATTTCTTGCAGCCTTGCCACGACCACCGTAAACAATAAGCTCTTCCGGACGTTCTGCAACGTCTGGGTCAAGGTTATTCAATAACATTCGCAAAGCGGCTTCCTGTACCCAACCTTTGCAGGTTAATGTAGTGCCGGTTGGTGTATTTTTTTTACTGAGATCAAGATTTAAATTCATAATAGCAGTCATATAAAGGCAATGTTACCAGACAAATGTATATAATTATATAGAATTGGTTAAGTTTGGTTTTTGAAATTGAAAGAAAAGGTTTTACATATCAATAAAGCTATCTCGATCGTTTTGTTAATGGTCTTTTCCATTGCACTTACGCCATTTAGCATTCTTCATAGTCATCATGAGGAAGAGACGCAATGTGCAAAAAATGGAGAGACCTGTAAACATCAATTTCACGTGCGTAAGCATGCCGACACTTGTTTAATATGTGCTGCTCATTTCGAAAAAGATTACATCACTACCCATTCTCATTACACTTTATACCAGGTTAGTAAATCTGGTTTAAAACCTGTAGAGGCAATTAGCAACTCTTATGCTGACTTAATCCGCTTAGGGTTAAGGGGCCCCCCAATAGCTTAATACTCTTTTAATTTATTGCTTGTCATGACCTCGCATGGATTTATGCGGTGCATCATGATTTTATACACTCAATTGAAGCCTGCCTGAGCATTCAGGAGGTTTGTAATCATATAATTATATTCATGAAAAAGATACAATTTTTAATAGTTGTACTACTATATATGTTTTTCTCTGCAACTGGTTTTGCTACTGAACTAATAGAATTAAAAGGTAAAGTAGTGGATGCTGAAACCCAGCAACCGTTGCCTGGAGCATCGATTTTAATCCCAGACCTTCGGGTTTCTGTTATGACGAATGAATCTGGTGAATTTACCTTGAAAAATGTACCCGCCCGCGGAAGCTTTCTTGTACAGGTTAGATACATCGGATATCAAACAATAACCAAAACTGTCGACTTTAAAAGTGTGGGGGCAATGGAGTTCTCCCTAAAATCAAGCGTGATAGAGGGAAGGGAAGTAGTTATAACAGGATCTGCAAATAGTTCCGATAACAAAAAAAATAGCACTTCAATAGCAACTGTAAGCAAGGCCGACTTGCTGTATCGTCCTTCAACTAATCTAATAGATGCTATATCCCGTACACCAGGTGTATCTCAAATCACAACTGGAGCCGGAATATCAAAGCCTGTTATCCGTGGCTTAAGCTACAATAGAGTAGTTACGCTAAATAATGGCGTTAAACAACAAGGACAACAATGGGGCGATGAACACGGAATCGAAATAGATCAATACAGTGCAGACAGGGTTGAAGTATTAAAGGGTCCGGCAAGTTTAATGTATGGATCTGACGCTTTAGGCGGAGTTATTAACATCCTCGATGCACTACCGGCTCCAGAAGGAACCATAAAAGGAGAGTTTTTAACCAATTATGCCACCAACAATGGTTTGACGGGTAGCTCATTAATGCTTCAAGGTAACGAAAACGGATTTGTTTATAGAGCAAGAGGTTCGTATAAAAATGCCTACTCTTATCAAACACCAACAGAATATGTTCCTAATTCTGGATTTAATGAATCTAACTTTGAAGGGCAGATCGGGTTAAATAAAAGATGGGGTTATGCGCATTTAGATGCATCGAGTTTCCGCACTAATATTGGGTTCTATGAACCGGCGAGAAATGAAGATGGGCAACTTGTAAACGAAGATGGAGCTCCATTTACAGATGAGCAGAATAAAGACAGAACACTAGCATTTCCAAAACAAGATGTTCGTCATTATAAAGTTGCCTTAAACAGTAATATCTTATTAGGTGAAGGCAGTCTAAAAGCAACTTTGGGCTATCAGCATAATTTAAGGAGAGAACTTGAGGCGGCAGATGAAGATCCTGCGTTGTTTTTAAACAGTTATACTTATAGCTATGATTTGAAGTACTCTTTTAATGAGGTGAATGGCTGGGCTCCTGTAGTGGGTGTTTCGGGCGAATTCATCCATAGTTTAAATACAGGGGGGCAGGAGCAGCTAATCCCTGATTTTGACAGTCAGGCATTTGGTGGCTTTGCTTTTGTTAAGAAAACTTGGGACAAAAATACTTTTAACATTGGTGCCCGGTTCGATTATAGAAAAATGACCGGTAAAGATTTTCATACTGATGATGTAGATTTTAGTGCGTTTAGCAACAAGTTTTCACACATTACCGGAGCCCTTGGCTATACCCATGAATTTAATGATGCATTAAGTTTTAAGGCTAATGCCGGAAGTGCTTTTAGAGCACCCAATATAGCAGAGTTATCATCTAACGGAGTACATGAAGGAGTATTTCGTTATGAGGTAGGTAATCCAAACCTTAAGCCAGAGCAGAGTTATCAGTTTGATGCATCTTTTGATTACGAGAACAAGTATCTAAGTGCCAGTTTAGGTGGATTTGCAAATTATATTAATGATTATATCTATTATAATACCAGCGGAGAAACGAAAGAAGTGGATGGCAGAAATTTCCCTGTCTACAACTTTGTCCAGGATAATGCCTTTTTACGCGGTATAGAGGCCTCCTTAACGTTACATCCTGTGAGTTTTATTCACTTAGAGAATGGATTCTCCTTTACCAGAGCAACCAATCGTACTACGAAGGAATCTCTGCCCTTTATTCCTGCGGCGACTTTACGCAATGAATTGCGTTTTGAGCCAAAAATAAATGGAACCGAGCACTCTTATCTTTCTGTTGGTATTGATAATTTCTTTAAGCAGAGTAAAATTGACAGTTTTGAACAGACCTCATCTGGCTATACGCTTTTAAATGCGGCCATTGGAACAACTGTTAGGTTTAGTAAAACTCAAGATATTACGATTTACATTGCAGGTAAAAACTTGCTGGACAAAACTTATTATGATCATTTAAGCCGATTTAAACCTGGAAGATTAAGTGATGAAGACCCAACTCTTGGTATCTATAATCAGGGACGAAATGTTACATTTGGAGTTAACATCCCGTTTACTTTAAAAAAGTAAACCATTGATGGACAAAATAAAAGAGGGGGCAAATTGATATTTGCCCCCTCTTTTATTTTTAAGTTATCATACTTCCTTATATACATTTATTATAAATTGTACCGATTTTCGTATTTCTACGGAAAGTAACCTGTCATTTTCATGGGCCGGAATTTCTCGTCTGAAAGCAAAAATCAATTTCTCCAGTTCAGGAGATGTTCTAAGAGGTCTTCTAAATTCTAAAGCCTGTGCAGCGGTTAGCAGTTCAATTGCCAGAATCCTTTCTAAATTATTTACAACCCTCAAGCATTTAGTTGCTGCATTTGCTCCCATGCTCACATGATCCTCTTGCCCGTTGCTAGAAACGATGCTATCCACGGATGCGGGTGTGCATAGTTGCTTGTTCTCGCTGGCAATGGATGCCGCAGTGTATTGTGTTATCATTAACCCTGAATTTAACCCTGCATTTTTAACCAGAAAAGGAGGTAAGCCTCTTTGTCCGGAGATCAGTTGAAAAGTTCTTCTTTCGGAGATTGATCCAAACTCTGATAAAGCAAGACACATAAAATCCAGCGTTAAGGCCAGTGGTTGTCCATGGAAATTACCGGCAGAAATGATTCTGTCCTCATCGGGAAAAACATTCGGATTGTCCGTTACGGAGTTAATCTCCGTTTCAAAAACAGATTGTATATAATTGATGCTGTCTTTACTTGCACCGTGGACCTGGGGTACACACCTAAAAGAATAAGGATCTTGTGTTTGTTTACCATCCTGTTTAATCAACTCACTTCCTTTTAACCAATTACTTATACTAGCAGCAGTTTGAAGCTGGCCTATATGAGGTCTTATAAGGTGACTAAGGTCATCAAATGGATCTATTCTGCAATCAAAACTATCAATTGAAATGGCAGCTATGGCATCCGCCCACTTTGCAAGATGCTGCGCTTTAGAAATGCAGTAAATCCCATATGCACTCATAAATTGAGTGCCATTTATTAGCGCCAGGCCTTCTTTCGACTGTAGAACAAGAGGCTGCCAACCCAATGTAAGGTACAGATCAGCGGTAGCAATCTTTTCTCCTTTGTAAATTACAGTGCCTTCACCTATTAGTGGTAAAGCAAGGTGTGCAAGAGGAGCTAAATCCCCGGATGCACCTAAAGATCCCTGGGTATAGATTACAGGTAGAATGTCGTTGTTGTAAAAGGCGATAAGTCTTTGAACCGTAGTTAATGCTATTGCAGAATGCCCATAACTAAGCGATTGTATTTTCAGTAAAAGCATTAGTCTTACAATTTCTGCAGGAACCTCTTCTCCTGTACCACATGCATGAGATAAAAGTAAGTTATGCTGCAATTGGGATAACATTTCGGCCTCGATCTTTACATTTTGCAAGTATCCAAAACCTGTATTTATTCCATATATCGGAGCGTCACTATGATTTAGTTTATTGTCCAAATACTTTCTGCACTTTTCAATTCTTTCAATAGCACTGGCAGATAGTTCGATAGTTTGCTTTTCTGCGATGATTTTTGTGATCTGGGCAAGGCATAACCTTTCCTGACCTAAATAATGAATGCTCATTCTTTGTTTATATTTTAGCAAAATTATAAATAATGCTTAAGTTTAGAACTTTCACTACCTTATTATTGTTTCATTTTAAAACTAACCTATGTTAAAAACAATATCCTTATCCTTCTTTCTTTTATTCTGTGCAGCTGCCTCAGTATTTGCTCAAAAAACTGATACGATTTCTATCAATTTAGAAAATGTTAAATATGCCTATCCTGTAAAATATTTTGCCATTAATACAGAGAGGCAAGACCTTCGCATGGCTTATATGGATATCCCCCCAACCCAACTTAACAACGGGAGAACAGTGGTGTTGTTTCATGGTAAAAACTTTGGAGGATATTACTGGACAAATGTTATAAAAGCACTAACAAGCAGAGGGTTTAGGGTTATTGTGCCTGATCAGATCGGGTTTGGTAAGTCGTCAAAGGCCTTTATCCATTATAGCTTTCATCAAATGGCCAAATGGAATAAAGAGTTGTTAGATGGTTTGGGTATTACAAGAGTTAGTGTCCTGGGTCATTCTATGGGAGGTATGCTGGCTACCCGATTTGCACTAATGTATCCTGAAAAAACTGAAAAACTATTGCTTGAAAATCCTATTGGATTAGAAGATTATCGTCGTTTTATACCTTATTCGACTACCGAAGAACAATATAAAAGGGAATTAATGGCAACCGCTGAAAGCATTAGGAAATACTATCAAGGTTCTTACTTTACTGTTTGGAAAGCCGAGTATGAGGAACTAGTGCGAATTGCCGGAGGGGTAACCTATAGTGGTGATTTTCCACGTTGGGCAAAAGTTGCAGCCCTGACTTATACTATGATCTATGAACAACCGGTGGTTTATGAATTCTACAATATTAAAGTGCCCACAGTACTATTTATTGGTAAGGAAGATAAAACTATAGTTGGAAAAGGATTGCTTAGTCCTGATCAGCAGGCGTTATACGGGCAGTATAAACTTTTGGGTAAACAGACTGCTGCTAAAATACCAGGTGCGAAAATTGTAGAGTTCGAAGCTTGCGGGCATATCCCGCATATAGAAATATCTACTGAATTTAATGTAGCGCTATTAGGTAGTCTATAATGTTTTATTTGCCGGATTCTGTAAAAATATTTTAGATAAGATGTCGTATAATTCCGGATGTTTTGCATTAAACTGCTCAGGTTTTTCAAAGAAATATTCTGAAACTACGGCAAAAAATTCTGCTTCATTGGTTATGGCATAAGGGTTAATATCTGATTTGCCATTTTCAATGCGCTGTATCTCCTCATGGATCATTTTAACCCATGGAATGGTATACTCGTGTTTCAATAAGTTCTCAGGTACTCCATCGGTTGCTCCGTCAGACTTGTCCAGCAAATGAACAAACTCATGAATTGCAGTGTTCTCTTTGTCAGCACTATTTGAAAAACCTTGCAGAAGGGCAGATCTCGATAAGATCATCTGCCCATTCATAAATCCATTACCTACCATACCCATAACCCTTCTTTCTCCACCTTCGTACTGAAATTCAGTATTAAAGGTGTCGGGATATAAAACTACACTGCTTAGATTATTATACTTCCAGTTAGCAAAACCAAAGACCGGAATAATGGCACTTGAAGCAATTAAAAGTTTATCTAAAACTGTAATCTCAGTTCCAACACCTTCAATTCGGACATAGCTTAAAAACTCGGAAAGTTTTTGTTCAAATCTGGGTTTATCATCCACTTCCAGTTGCTGATAGTAACTTACGTTTTTAAATAGCAACTGTTTATCCCCTTCACTTAAGCTTACATAATTATGGCGGTTATCTTTTCTAAGTATAAAATAAAGTACCAAAAGTAATATTGGGATGAGAATAAATAAACCTTCCATTTATTATGCTTCCAGAATTTCTAATTGAGTAATTACCTGGTCTTGAGTAACCGGATAAGGAACATCATTAACAACACTCTGATAAACTGCCTCGAATAATGGCAGGTAGCTTCCCCTTAAAGAAGGTACTGCGTGTACCGTTTTATTTCCTTGCTCATCAATTAATGTCAATTTGCCTTCTTTTCCTTCAGGTTCAATTCCATAGGAGGCGTCAGAAAGTTTCATTCTTTTTAACAGTTGCTCTTCTTGAATATCGGTTCTTTCCTTATGTAAAGAACCTTTTTCTCCATGTAGAACGAAAGCAGGTAATGCATCCACTAATAACAAATTAGAATGAACAAAAACATTAACACTATTCGGATAGCCTAAATGGATAGAAAAGTAATCATCAACTTTAGTACCCTTACGATTTTTACCTAAAATTTTATGGAATGTCTCAGGTTTTCCGAATATACTAATGGCCTGATCTAATAAATGAGGACCCAGATCATACATCAATCCACTTGCTGCTATAGGTTCCTCTTTAAATGTTTTGGGCCCAATCGCTAATCTATACCTGTCGTAACGGAAGTGAACTTCGTTCAGTTTTCCCAATTTTCCGCTTTCTATTACTTCACGTACAGCTGTATAATCGCTATCCCATCTTCTATTTTGGTAAAAGAATATTTTTTTACCCGTACGATCAGCCAATTCAAAAAGCTCTTTTGCTTCTGCTGATGTAGCAGTGAATGGTTTCTCTACTAAAATATGCTTTCCGGCACTTAGCGATTTGGTAGCATAATCAAAATGAGTATAGTTCGGTGTGTTTATAATGATAAGTTCAATAGCATCATCAGCTATTAAATCGTCTATTGTATTATAACTAATTACACCCGGATAATCATCCGCGGCTTGTTTTTGGTTGCGTTCAGTTACAGCATGTAATTTAAAACCCGGGTGTGCATCAACAAAAGGGGCATGAAATACCTTTCCAGACATTCCGTAGGCCATCAAGCCTGTTATAATTTTTTTTTCCATTTTAATATAAATTTCCTTTTAATTCTTCGAAGCTATCATAACCTCCGTAACATTGTGCTAAAAATAAGAAATCACTTTACTAAACGCTTAATATTATTGTAATAAAGCTTCATGTCTAATTGTATCTTTGTAATATGAAACCTGCAGAAATACATGCAAAATGGAAAATTTTGCAACAAAAGATAGCACAGGAATTTGATTCTGATGTACCTGATCTAAAAGTTATACTGTTTTTGATTGGTGTTCAAGAGCTAGGAAAAGGTCCAGGAAAATATAGTAAACGTCAAAAAGAGGAGCTAATGCATATTGCGACCTGTCGTTTATTAAGTGAAATGGGATTCTACGAGTTAGAAGGATTGGACCAGGACGGATGGCCTCATTGGAAACTTGTAAAGCCGGTTCCTTCGTTTGCAATGATGGAGCAGGAATTACTTCTTAAATCCCTTGCTATACATTATTTTGAAGATATCTACCAATAGGAAGAATATCATAAAAAGTAAAAAACCCGAAGTACAGAGTACGACGGGTTTTTATTTTATAGGTAGATGTAAATGTTCTTATTTGCCTTGTTGTTGAGCTTCTTTTTTCAATTGATCGTTAGCAACGATAACAACCTCAACTCTACGGTTAGCCGCTCTTCCTTCTTCAGTCGCATTGTCAGCAATTGGTTCAGAAAAACCTTTACCTAAAGTGATTAAGCGTGATGATGGAACACCTTGAGAAACTGCATACGCTTTAACAGCTGCTGCTCTTCTTTCAGATAATGCCATGTTATAGGTTTCAGTACCCTTGTTGTCAGTATGACCAATAACTTTAATGTCAGTTCCAGGATATTGATTTATTGACCCAGCTAATGATTTAATATTTGTTTTAGCCTGAGCAGTTAAATCTGATTTGTCAAAACCAAAAAGAATACCACTATCAAACTTAACGATAATACCTTCACCCTCACGGATAACTTCAGCATTTGGGATAGCATTCTGTATTTCAGCAGCTTGTTTATCCATCCTTTTACCAATAAATCCACCGGCAGTACCACCAACTGCAGCACCAATAATAGCACCTACAGCTGTATTACCCGCTTTTTTACCGATAATAGCACCAATCACACCACCCGCTGCAGCTCCAATACCAGCTCCTTTTTGTGTTTTTGTTAAACTATCGCAACCTTGAAATGCCATTGCACCAAGAGAAAGAGCGATACTAAATGTTGCTATTTTAAATTTTGAAGTAATCATAATATAATTGTTTGTTTTACTTTGAGCCTAACTCAAACCTAATGCCAGTTTTATTGTTTCTTATTTTTATTGTCCTGCACCGTCAATTTTTGCAAACATAAATGTTACAAAAGGACAATGGCGTATTTTAAATTGTATGAAAGCGACCAAAATTCAGTACAACCACCTATTATTCTGAAAAATATTCTTCTAATTCTTTCAAGGTGTTTTCATCTGTAAGAAAATCTTTAATTACCAGGCCTTTTTCTAAAAGAATAATCCTGTCACAAACATCTGTAACGTGATTTAAGTCGTGACTGGATATTAGCGTTGTCATTTTATGCTCCTGCTTCAAATTCTTAATTAATGATTTTAGCCGAATTTGAGTAGTGGGGTCAAGATTAGCAAAAGGCTCATCCAATATTAACAGTTCAGGGTTTTGCATAAGCGCAGCGGCAATGCCGATCTTATTTTGATTGCCTTTTGAAAAATCGCGAATGTATTTGCCTTTATTAAGGATTTCATCATTAAAGAACTCAATGTATTGATTTAGATAATCCATTACATGGGCAGGGCTAAAGTTATGCAGACCTCCAATAAAAGTAAAATACTCTTCGGCAGTTAAATAATCTATCAGAAAACCCTCATCAAGATAAGATGCTGTGTAGTCTTTCCATTTATCGTGTTTTGCAACATTCTCTCCTTTGGACAGGATCTGACCTGCATTTGGGCGAATCAGATCAAGCAGCATTCGAAATAGCGTTGTTTTTCCTGCTCCGTTATTTCCTACCAGGCCGATGGTTTCTCCGGCATTGATCTGTAATTCTTCAATATTTACGACGGTTTTATTCCCGTATATCTTTTTTAGATTTGAAATTTCTAGCATCATGGTTATTCTCTAAAGCCTTCGGCAATGTTATATTTTCTTTTATTAAATTGATTCACTAAAAAGGTTACCCAGAATTCCCGGGTTAAAAGAGCAAGGACACCCAATGTTCCCAATGCAGCAAGGCCCCAATAAGGGTGATCAACAAAGAAGAAAGGCAAGAATATTACATAAGGTAGCAAGAAATAAGGTAATCCTAAAACCCACTGACTTGCGCCCACCCCCTGAAAGTTAAATGTTGCAGCTTTGGTCAGGTCTATTGCCCTATAGTTGCGAGTTGCAAAATAGAGGACTATTATAGTTCCTATGCCAATATTGTATAGATAAGCAGCAAACTGAACAGCCAAAATCTTCCAGCTGATAAACCCGTAAAGACTTATGATCAATGTGGTAAAACTGGACATTACAGTGAATAGTAAAAACTTAGCTTTAATGAATTTTCTAAAGTCAATTTTGTTAACCAATAGCCCGTCAAAATGAGCGGCCTGCCAGCCAAACATAAATTGACCGTAAATACTAATTACACTGCCAGTCATAAAAACAGCAGCAAATAGCATGGCGGCAAAATTGTCCTTCTGTAAAAAATCTTTCTTGTAAAAAAGGAAGCCATAAAAAACAAAGATCACACACATAATGAGGCTAGATCGTGTCCTTTTATGTCTAAGAATTAATTTTAGCTCTAGGGCAACTAAAGTGCCTATTTCTCCAAAACGACCAAGGATAGGGTAATCCGTACTCGTTTTTTTCTCTTCATTTTTACTTAACTCCTCTGTATATAAGTTATTACGAAGATATCTGGAGTTCACAAGAAATATCACCAGGGCAATCCCACTAAACCCTAGCGCAACTAAAGGATGTAAAGAAATCACATTAAATATGCGGTTCGATATTGCCGAAATAGAAAAAACTTTAAAATACTCTAATAGCCCCAGTGTCAAAATTGAAGCAAGCATTATAGGTATAACCTTTAAATTGGATATACTCATTCTCTTTATGTAAAGCGCTGCGTAATTATTAAAAAGTGTAAGGGAAATAATAGAAACAATATACATTATTGCTACAAGTGAACCATGCACATCGGCTATTGCGGTTACACAAAAGGGAACGAATAAGAATAACGGCAAAATATTAAAAGCAGAAAATAATGCTCTTGCATTTAAGAAGTTAACTATAGTTTGTTTTGAGATTTTTAGATGTAAATAAGGTATAATACTCAGGGTGGGTAAATCCTGTAACTGAAGCCTCATCATCATTTCGATGGCAAAATAATATAAAATAAAGCCATTAAATACACCGAATATATCTTTTCCAGGGAAGGATTTTTCAATCAGAATCTCGAGGCTAAGTCCGGCAATAACTGCTACTGCAAGCAAATACAGAAGGATAAAGCCAATAAAAATTTGTGCAGCAATGGATCCCCCTTTATTCTTAGAGCGCCAAAAGGCTTTCCATTGATGATGTAGAAAAGTGATGAGCATATTAATAATTGTATTTGTTTTTCCAGTTCTGTTTTAGTTTTTCTCTTAATTTTTCCTCAGCCGGATTTTTACCGGGGTCGTATAATTTGGTTCCGCTAATTTCTTCCGGAAGGTATTCCTGAGCGGAGAAATTTCCCTCATAAGCGTGCGAATATTCATAATCTTTACCGTATCCAATATTTTTCATGAGCTTGGTTGGTGCATTCCTGATATGTAGTGGGACTGGTAAGTTACCTGTTTGTTTCACCAAAGCCTGAGCTTTATTTATCGCTTCGTAAGAAGCATTGCTTTTTACCGAAGATGCCAGATAGGTAACTGCTTGAGAGAGGATAATCCTGGCTTCTGGATACCCTATCACATTTACTGCCTGAAAGCAATTGTTTGCAAGTAGCAATGCGTTTGGATTGGCATTGCCTATGTCTTCCGATGAAAGGATTAGTAGCCTTCTGGCAATAAACAAAGGATCTTCGCCACCTTCAATCATTCTAGCCAACCAGTAAACAGCCGCATTTGGATCGCTTCCTCTTATAGATTTAATGAAAGCCGATATAATGTCGTAGTGTTGTTCACCAGCCTTATCATACAAGGCAAGATTCTGCTGAGCATGAGCCAGAACGTTTTCATTATTCAACGTTAATTTATTGCCACCAATTCCATTAACTGCAATCTCCAAAACATTTAATAACTTTCTGGCATCTCCGCCAGATAACCTGATCAATGCTTCATGCTCTTTAATGGTGATCTTCTTTTCTTTTAAAACAACATCCTTTTTAATGGCGGTCTGTAATAAACCAGAGAGCTCGTCCTCATCCAGTGCTTTTAAAATATAGACCTGGCATCTGGAAAGCAAAGCTGAGATTACCTCAAAAGAAGGGTTTTCTGTTGTGGCTCCTATTAGCGTTACCAGGCCCCGTTCAACAGCACCCAATAAACTGTCTTGCTGTGATTTGCTAAAGCGATGGATCTCATCAATAAACAAAATGGGCAATCCCATTAAACTGTTTTTAAGTTGAGCGGCTCTGTCTATCACATCTCTTATATCTTTTACTCCTGAGTTTATAGCACTTAGATTAAAGAATGGACGATCAAGTGTTTGAGAAATGATATATGCAAGGGTAGTTTTACCAACACCGGGAGGGCCCCAAAAAATCATTGAGGGTAATTGTCCGCTTTGTATGGCCTTTCTTAGTACAGCATCAGGCCCCACTAAATGTTTCTGGCCGACATATTCGTCCAGATTTTGCGGACGCATGCGTTCAGCTAAAGGAGGGAGGTTTTGCATAAAAGTAAAGATACAAAACCCCAGTTTAAAATATCATAGTTTTATACTATGATCCCGTGTTTTTAGCGGGCTTTTTCTTCCAGAATTTACGTTTTGGTTTGTCGTGGCGAACAGGTCTTTCCGAAGAATCAGCTGCACTTTCCAGAGGGGCTTCACCAAGATGTTCCGGTAAAGACATTCTTTCTATTTGTTTTTCAATCAATTTTTCAATGCTTGCCAGTTTACGCTTGTCCCTGTTATTAACCAGAGTAATTGCAGTACCTTTAGTTGCAGCCCTGGCAGTTCTTCCAATACGGTGTACATAGTCCTCTGCATCATGAGGTACATCAAAATTAATTACCAGATCAATTCCTTCTACATCAATACCACGACTTAGAACATCTGTACCAATTATTATAGGCAATTGTCTGTTTTTGAATTTTAATAATATGCTTTCTCTTTCCTTCTGGCCAAGATCCGAATGAAAAGCTTCAGCTTTAAGTCCCAGGTTTCTAAAAACTTTACCCAGGTTTTTTACCTTTTCTTTTGTCGATGCAAAAACAATAATGCTCTTATACTCATCTGTTTTTAGAATAGAAGAAAGCAATGGCACTTTTTGTTCATCATGTATCAGATAAACCTGTTGCGATATCCCTTCCGCCGGCTTAGATAGGGCTATGTTAATTTGTTCAGGGTGTTTTAGCAGTGTTCCTGCCAGCTTCCTGATCTTTGGAGGCATAGTTGCAGAAAACATTACAGTTTGTCTATTTTCAGGAAGATAGCTTACAATGCGCATAATGTCATCATAAAAGCCCATATCAAGCATCCTGTCCGCTTCATCCAATACCAAATGCTGCAATTGATCCAGCTTTAAAACGCCAGATGAAAGATGAGAAATCAGACGACCAGGAGTTGCAATAATAATATCCACCCCTTCACGCATCGATCTCTTTTGCTGTTCATAGGCAATCCCATCACCACCACCATATACAGTTAAAGAGCTGATGTTTGTGAAGTAAGAAAGCGCTTCAACCTGTAAATCTATTTGTTGAGCAAGCTCACGTGTAGGAGCAAGGATCAAAGTGTTGTTATGACGTTCTTCTGTTCCGGCAATCATATTCATGATTGGCAGAAGGTAGGCTCCGGTTTTTCCGGTTCCTGTTTGTGCACAGGCAATTAAATCTTTTTTGCTTAAAATTAAAGGAATTGCCTGTTGCTGAATAGGTGTGGCATCACGAAAACCCATTGCCGATAACCCTTCAAACAAATCAGGGTTAAAATTAAAATCTTTAAAATCCAATATACTTTATGTTGTTTGCATTATCCGTATAAAAGTAACCTTTTTCTGCCACACATCAAACGGTTTTCTCTTCAACCTGAATTAGCTTTTTCATCTCCAGATTTCCATTGTATTGCGCACCGAATTCTATCTCCAGCGTTTCAGTTTTAATATCACCGTTTACTCTCCCCGTTTTTTTTATTTCAAGTTGGCTAACCTTTACTTTTCCGTTTACCGTTCCGTAAATAATGGCTGACGTAGTTTCAATATCACCTACAATAATGCCCTTTTCGCCCAAAATAATGCCATTTCCAGTCTTTACGTTTCCTGTTACTTTACCGTCAATTCTTATAACCGATGCTCCTGTAAGCTCTCCGGTAACAACAAAACCGTCGCCTATTAATGTCGAAATTTCCTGTTGATTGATGTCTGGTATCTGAGACTGTTTGGTTTTCTTAAACATTATTCTATTGTTAAAAAAGATCTGGGATTGATTATTTTACCATTTTTATGGATTTCGTAATGTAAATGCGGACCCGTAGATCTGCCTGTAGAACCGATTTTTCCTATGTTATCGCCTGCTTTTACTTGTGTTCCTTCAGTGATTAATATCCTTGACAAATGACCATAGTAGGTTTCAAATCCATTGCCGTGATTAATCACAATGCAATTGCCATATCCACCTCTTCTACCAGCATAGGTTACCCGTCCGCTTGCAGTGCTTTTAACTATTTCACCACGTTTCCCCCCGAAATCTAGCCCTTTATGCGTCTCTACATTTTCTCCGATAAAAGGATTTTCACGATGGCCATAGCCAGAAGTGATGGCTCCGAAATGGGGATAGCCCATTGGTGTAAAAGCCACATAGTCAATCATCTTATTAAGGTATCCTTCGTAGAACTCACCTATTTCTTCAACCGAAAGGATATCAGAATTCCCCTCGCCTCCTTCATTTTTAACAATGGTTTTTATACCTCTTGCTTTTAGAAATTTATTTATTGTAAGCAACTTCTTGTCGATGGACTCGTAGTGTTTTTTTAGGGCAGAAGTATCGAGAACTGTAGCTTCTTTTTTATTCTCCCGCAATTGCTTGCTCAAGAGTTCTTTTGATGATTCAACTAATGTCATATTGTATGACAGATAGATTATCATTCCAAGTAAAAAAACAAAAGTACCTAGTAATCCAAATACATATTTTTTCCAATGTAATATATAACTGCTTGGAACCTGTATTGGCTTATTTGAGTTCTGATTGTTGTTTACAAAGATGATGGTTGTTCTATCCTTCTTCCTTGCCATAGTTTAAGAATTTAAAATTTGTACGGATGCAAATATATCATTTTCAGGTTTATATAAAAGCATCCGTACAATTTGGCAAAGATATTAGTGCTACTTTTTCTTATCAGCGTAGCCAAATACTTTCTGTAACAAAGGTGTAGATCTGGCACCTATATTGTCTCTGATTTTCAGTTCTTCCTGGGCTACCTGTATAAACATTCCGTCGATAGCTTTTTGTGCTACATAGTCTGAAAGGTCTGTAGATACTGGTTTTACCAACGGAATCTTATTATACTGATTGGCGGCATCGCCCCAATATTTTGTAGCGCCAACCTTATTCAAACTTGTTGTAATAACAGGCTTAAATTTTTCCATCAGTTGAGCTGTTGTTACTCTTTTAAAATAATTAGTTGCAGCATCTTTGCTTCCAAAAAGTATGTTGGTGGCATCAGCAATAGTCATTTGTTTTATTGCAGATACAAATATTGGTTTAGCTTCTTTGGCTGCGTCCTCTGCTGCACGGTTTAAACTGGTAATTACATTATCTGCAAGAGAACCTAACCCAACACTGCGAAGCGTTTTCTCTACCTTTTGTGCCTCAGGAGGAAAGAGGATCTTAACGGCCATATTGCCTAAAAAACCATCCTTTGCCGAGAGCAGATCTGCTCCATGCGATGTGCCCAACTCCAAAGCTTGTTTAATCCCTAAGCCCATTTCACTTGTTGTTGGGGTGCCACCTGTTTGAACCTGATTTAATATCTTTCCAATTTGAGCCTGGCTCTGTACGTCACAACTGCTTAATGTTGCGGCTACTAATGCGAGCAGATAAATTTTAGTTTTTTTCATTTAATGCTGTCTTATCCTCCAAACTTAGCAAATCTTTAGCCAATAATTTGGCTGATTTAGCTAATTTGATGAATTCAGACCGATAGCCTTCATTATCATTTCCCATCGCTTTTTGTGCATTACGAATTACCTGGTCAAAGCTTGAGTTCTGGCGGAAATCGGATTGCCTTAACAACATCCCAAATTCAGCAACCGCAGCGCTAAATCTAAAGTTGTTAGTGGTTTTGTCGAAAGCAATTCTATTGTCAATTACCGGTTGCTCAATCAACTTGCTTACATTCCCGTCCGGTTGTTTATAGCGAAGCTTAACTGTTAACAGTTCTTTACTATTTCCCAAAACAACAGGCTTGTTATTACTTTGGTATTTCAAGTCATCGATACTGCCCGAAAAAGTACTTTTTATCCCAACGGGTATAACTTCATATAATGCTGTTACCGTATGGCCCGAGCCCAATTCTCCAGCATCCTTCTGATCATCATTAAAGTCTTTGGCTTTCAGCATGCGGTTTTCGTAGCCAATTAATCTATAGGATTGTACTTTGGACGGATTAAATTCTATTTGCAGTTTTACATCTTTAGCAATAGTAAACAATGTTCCACCAAATTCATTTACTAAAACTTTCCTTGCTTCGGTGATATTGTCTATGTAGGCATAGTTTCCATTTCCTTTGTTTGCAAGGACCTCCATTTTACTATCCTTATAATTTCCCATTCCGTAACCCAGTGTAGTTAAAAAGATTCCGCTTTTGCGTTTTTTCTCAATGAGCTTTTCCATATCATCATCGCTTGAGGCGCCAACATTAAAATCGCCATCGGTAGCTAAAATCACCCTGTTATTTCCGCCTTTTATGAAATTTTCTGAAGCCACTTTGTAAGCCAGCTCAATACCTTGTCCGCCTGCTGTAGATCCCCCTGCACTTAATTTATCCAATGCATCCTTGATTTTGATCTTTTGATTACCCGGGGTAGATGGCAACACCAAACCCGCGTTACCAGCATAAACTACAATAGCAACCTTATCTGAAGACCTGAGCTGCTCAGCTAATAACTTAAATGACGACACGAGTAAGGGAAGTTTATTTACCTGAGCCATTGATCCAGACACGTCGATGAGGAATACCAAATTTGAGGCAGGTAACTTCTCAGTAGAAATTTTACGACCCTGTAAGCCTATCTTTACCAGTTTATGCATTGTGTTCCAGGGAGCATCAGCTATCTCGGTTACAATATTAATCGGATCTTTACCTTTAGGCTGCGGATAGTCATAATCAAAGTAATTCACCATTTCTTCTATTCTCACAGCATCAGCAGGAGGCAGGGCTCCGTTGTTAATGAACCTGCGTATATTAGTGTAAGATGCGGCGTCTACATCAATAGAAAATGTTGAAAGCGGGTTTTTTATGGCATCCCTGAATCGATTTTCGTTAATAGAAGCATAAGATTCTGATGATTCAGTAACTGGAAGCGAGTTCATTACAACGGTCGATTGGCTGATGCCTCTTATATGAACCGCTCCTCTTAATCCCGGAGCTGCCATTGCCTTTTGGCCATAACCAACTATAACTTCTTCTTTCAGAGAAATGCTCTCTTTTTCCAATTTAACATTTAAAACAGTACCGTTAATTTTTAACGTCAAAGGTTTATAGCCAATGTATTCAAATGTTAAAGTTTGTTCGTTTTCCGGAACTGAAATGGTATAAAACCCATTTTTATTAGTTGATGCACTAATCCTTTTGTCATGTGAAAACACATCAACGCCCGCGAGAGGTGTTTTGTCATTTCTGTCAGTTACTATACCCCTAATGGTCCTAACCGAATTTCTGGGAGCTTTGAATGCGGTAAACAGTAAAACAATAAATATTGGTAACAATAGCTTTTTCATAATCGTCTGTTTTTCTAAATGATGTAAGCTTTGCAGAAATTCCACACCAGTGTCGAAAAATATTTTTATACTTGAGAAAATTATACCTGAAAGACCCTTTGAAGTTCATAAAGAATAACGCCAAAATCCAGGAGCAGGACGACACTGCTTTAATTACGCGCTATAGGCAAAGCGGTGATCTGGAACCATTGGGTATACTTTATAACAAGTATATGCACCTTGTATTTGGTGTGTGTTTAAACTATTTAAAAGACGAGGAGCAAAGTAAAGATGCAGTAATGCAGATTTTCGAAGAACTTGTGGTTAAGCTCAAAATTCACGAAGTACAGAACTTTAAAAGCTGGTTGCATGTATTATCTCGTAACCATTGCTTAATGGCCCTTCGTAAGAATTCAAAAAATACAACCGTTTCATTAGAAGATACTTTTGTGGAAAACACAGATTTTGTGCATCTTGATATTGATGATACAAAAGAGACTAAACTTACCGTTATGGAAAAGTGTATGGAAACACTTCCCGAAGAACAGCGCGTAAGTGTAGACTTGTTCTATCTGCAAGAGAAATGTTATAAAGAAGTAGCGGATATTACCGGCTACGATATGCTAAAAGTTAAGAGCTATATCCAGAACGGTAAAAGGAACTTAAAAATTTGTATAGAAAAGAATAGTGGTGAATAACGATTGGTTAGATATAGCAGTTTTAGAAGATTATCTTGATGGTAAGCTTGATGCAAAGACTATGAACAGGGTAGAGCGTGAAGCGCTCGAGGATCCTTTCGTAGCCGAAGCGCTGGCTGGCTTAAGCATGTCGCCTAAGCGATCTCTTGAATCCCTTTCTTTGCTTCAAAAGCAATTGCATGAACGTGTTGCAGAGCATCATTCTGCTAAAAAAGCAACAGTAATAACTTGGCAACGCCTAAGTATTGCCGCGGCTGCTGCTGTGATATTTATATCTGTTGGAATTATTTTCTGGATGAAACAGGTGAATTATCAGGAGATGGCATCCAAAAGACCTAAAAAGATTGATGTAAACATAGCTCCAAAGCCGAGCAGCGATAGTGTGATCGAAAATGCAGATGCCGTAGCCACACTTAAAACAGAAAGTACAGATAAAGCTTCTTCTGAAATTGATAAAGCAATAAAAGCAGCCAAAACTAACAGTTATGCTGCCAATTCAAAGCCTAAATCAAAATCCATTGCAAACAGTACTGAACCAACGCCGATTGCTGAGGCAACTTTAGCAGCAGCTCCAGCATCAGCAGCAAGGGTATCAGATGATTCAAGTGCTGCATTAAATGAAGTTGTTGTTGCTGCTTATGGGAAAAAAACTGCTAAGCAAGCCTTAGGTGCACCTGGAGTAAAAGGTACCGTAAGAATTAGAGGGCTTGCAACCCCTCAAAAAGAATTTGATGATACCTATGCCGTGAGGTTCACAATCAATAGCAAAGATATTAATGATATTCCAGTTGCCCGTCAAAACCAGTTACTGCAGAGTGTAGCTAAAGATTCAAAGTCTGAAACTACCCATCCTGTAATTGGGTGGCCAAAGTTCAACGGTTACCTTACTGAAAAAAATAGCTATATAACAGATGCGAAGAAAGGGCAGTCTGTTGAATTCAGATTTGAAATCAAAGATCTCAGACCTATAAATGTTGCCGTGATACGCGGCTTTTCAGAAAGATTCGATGAGGAAGTGATTCGCCTTATACAGACAGGGCCAGATTGGGATGTGCAGGACACTGCACATCCAATCGTATTTCTTACAATTGAGTTCTAAAAAAACAAATGTATAATTCCGTAAACAATTGCTGCTAGCGTTGCAGAAACCGGAATGGTTAATACCCATGCCCAAAGTAAGCTAACGGTAACTCCCCAGCGTACTGCCGATACTCTTTTTAACAAACCAACACCTACAATTGAACCTGTAATAGTGTGGGTTGTAGAAACCGGGATACCAAAGTGTTCCGTAATACCTAAGGTTACTGCACCTGCAGATTCTGCAGCTACACCCTCAAAAGCATTTACTTTAGTAATTTTAGAGCCCATAGTTTTTACAATTTTCCAGCCACCGCTCATGGTACCTAATGCAATTGCAGCATAACATGAAATAGGAATCCATTCAGGCATTGCATCTCCGGTGTGTAGTACATTTGCCGCAACCATAGAAACATAGATGATGCCCATTACTTTTTGAGCATCGTTACCACCATGTGTAAAGCTTAATGCAGCAGAAGAGATCAGCTGTAATCTTTTAAACCATTTCTCAGCTACAGAAGGCCGGGCATTTTTAGATATATGTAAAATGATAATGGATATAATAACCGAGATCACCATACCAATTACGGGTGCCAGAACAATAAACGCAACCACTTTTAAAATGGGGGCAAGGTTAATTGCCGACATTACGCTTGCGCCTACCGTAGCCGCTTTAGCCATACCAGCACCAGCAAAACCACCAATCAGGGTGTGCGAGGAGCTTGAAGGGATACCAAACCACCATGTAAAAAGATTCCAGGTAATGGCGGCGATAAGACCAGCCAGGATAACTTCAAGCGTTATAAAATTCTCTACTACAGTTTTGGCTATAGTATTAGCCACTTTATGGTCTGTAAAGTAAAAATAAGCAGCAAAGTTAAATACTGCTGCCCATAGCACTGCCTGAAAAGGAGAAAGCACTTTTGTAGAAACGATAGTAGCAATTGAATTTGCCGCATCGTGAAAGCCATTTATATAATCGAATCCTATTGCGAGGACGATTACAACAACCAATAAGGTAGTTACCATTTTTTGAAGGTTTAAGCGTTCTTTACCAAAATAGATTCCAGCACATTAGCCGCATCTTCACATTTATCAGTAGCCATTTCAAGAGTTTGAAGAACCTCTTTTTGTTTGATCAATTCAATTGCGTTGGTTTCAAATTCAAACAAACGGGCTATTGCCAAATTACAAACGTAGTCAGCCTGATTTTCGCCGCTGTTAATCCTTACACAGGCATCAGCGATAACACGAATATTTTTAAAACTTCTTAATTCTTTAATTGCTTTATCCAAATCGGTACACATCTCTACCAATAATTCAGCAAGTTTGATCATTGCATCACCTACATTTTTAACATTGTATAATTCAATGTTACTAGCCGAAGCATGGATGTAATCTGCAATATCATCAACTGCACTGGCGAGCGCATGGATATCCTCCCTGTCAAAAGGAGTGATGAAGTTCTTGCTAAGTTCAAGGAAAATCGAATGGGTAATGTCATCACCTACGTGCTCTAAACGTTCAACTTCCTTAATGTATTCTTTTCTTTTTTCTGTATCAGTTGCACTTAATGCAAGCAATAGAGCTTCAGAAATTTTCAATACGTTACTTCCAGCCTGTTCAAATAGCGGTTGGAACTTTTTGTCTTTAGGGGTGAAGAACTTAAAAATACTATTCATCTTTTATAAAATATGATACAAAAGTATGAGTACAATGTTAAGTTAATGTTAAGTGTTAAGTTTTTTTAACTAAGCGGATTATGATTAGCCAACCTTTTCAAGTGTAAAGGCAAATGTTGTTCCGATCTGTAAAGTACTCCTTACAGATATGATTTGCTGATGGGCTTCAAGTATGTGTTTTACAATAGCCAACCCAAGTCCGGTACCACCTTCTTCTCTTGATCTGTGCGAGTCAATTCTATAAAAGCGCTCAAATAGGCGAGGCAGGTGTTTTTCGTCGATGCCTATGCCATCATCAGTTACCTCGATCAGATACTGATCGTGAAGTTCAAAGATCTTTATGGCAGTTGAACCACCATGTTCTCTGCCGTATTTTAGTGAATTCTGGATCAGGTTAATCATTACCTGTCTGATCTTTTCTCTATCTGCGTTTACAAAAGCAGGGTGTGTATATTTTTCTTTAAATGACAGTGTAATCTCTCTGAGTTTTGCCTTGTCTTCCAGACCTTCCATTACCTCTTTTGCAAGCAGCACAAAGTCAAATTTCTCATAGTTAATTGGAATCTCACCTGTTTCTAATTTGGAGATAGAGTCAAGGTCATTTATTAAATAGCTTAACCTTTCAACATTCTTACCTGCCTTTGTTAAAAATTTAGCAGCCATTTCCGGATCATCCACAAGGCAATCCTGTAAGGTGTCTATGTAGCCCTGTATGGCAAAAAGAGGCGTTTTAAACTCATGCGAAACGTTAGACAGGAATTCCCTTCTGAATTGTTCCTGTTTCTTTAAAACATCAATTTCACGTTTTTTTGCCCCTGCCCATTCTTTTACTTCTTGTTCAACGTCATTAATTGGATCAGAGCTCACATATTCGCCAAGCGCATCTTTAAGGTCCTTTCCCAATTTTAAATTGTGGATAAGCTTATATATAAGAACTATTTTAGAGTAAATGTATTTTTCGAGCAGGTAGTAGAAAACAATAAAGCATGTTAAAAACGACACGCCAAATGACATCAGCATAAAATACCAGCTATGCTGAAAGTAGAAATTTACAAGACCTATCGAAATACCAACTGCTAATGCTGCAATTAAAACTAATACACTTAATTTCATTCTTTTACTCAAATTAACTGTAAGATAGAGCGCTTACAGGGTGCAGGCAATTTACAATTATTTTATTTCATTCCTGCCCACTCGTCATAAAACTGATCAAGATATTCTTGCATAAAATTATGACGTTTTTGAGCTATGTTTTTTCCTGCCGGAGTTTTCATTAAATCTTTAAGTAAAAAGAGTTTTTCGTAGAAATGGTTAATGGTAGGGCCGGTACTATTTTTATATTCTTCCTTACTCATACTCAGGTTGGGCTTAATCTCCGGATCGTAAAGCACCCGGTTTTTATAACCTCCGTAAGTAAATGCACGGGCAATTCCGATGGCGCCAATAGCATCCAATCTGTCTGCATCCTGCACAATGTCAAGTTCCTTTGAATGAAATGTCACAATGCCTAAGCTGGCTTTGTAGCTTAGGTTGATGATGATCTGTTTTACATGTTCAATGATTGATGGATCAACGTTAATACTTTCAAGGAATTCACCTGCTATACGTGGGCCGATTTCCTCATCGCCGTCATTAAATTTAGGATCTGCAATATCGTGCAACAAGGCTGCCAGTGCAACAATTAATTCGTCGCCTTTTTCTTGCGCATTAATGGTTAAAGCTGTTTTGTAGACACGTTCTATATGGAACCAATCGTGGCCTGCTTCTGCATCTGCAAGCGTTTCCTTAACAAATTGAATAGTTTTTTTGATTATTGGATCCATTGGCCTATTCCTTAATGAGCCTTTCGCCTTCAGGTCTTCTTGTGCCATCGTACAACTCGTATTCGAGCATACGACAGTCTAGTTTTCCATTGTAGAATTCTATTTTACGTGTGGCTTTTAATCCGATTTTTTTGGCAAGATCAGGATTTCCTGTAAAGATATATCCAAAATATCCTTTGCATTCCTGCTTCATAAAATCACCCATACGTTTGTAGGTTGATTCCAGTTTAGAATGTACACCTAGGCGCTCGCCATATTCCGGATTAAATACTACTACACCCTTGCCTCCTTCGGGAACTTGTGTTTCAGCAAAATCACATACCTCGAAGGTGATCAATGTATCCACACCTGCTGTTTTAGCATTTCTACGACTTACATCTACAGCGTCTTCAGAAATATCGGTAGCGATGATCTGAAGATCAGCATTTTTTACCACCTGATCTTTCAGGATTCTTCTTTCAGCAAAAAATACTTGTTCATCGTAGCCAATAATGTGCATAAAGCCATAGTTCATTCTAAATAAACCTGGTCTGCGATTGGTTGCAATAAGAGCGGCTTCTATAGCCAATGTTCCGGAACCACACATTGGGTTTACAAAAGGAGACTTCTGATCCCATTTAGTGCTTAATACTGTTGCTGCAGCAAGTGCTTCCAGCATTGGGGCTTTTCCCGGAATTTTACGGTATCCGTGTTTAGCAAGTGTTTCGCCCGAAGTATCAATAAATACGTCGGCATCATTATCTTTCCAGTATAGATGAATTACAGCTTTATTGGCATCAGAACCTGAATTCGGACGGATACCTTTCTTGTCTTTAATGCGGTCAACTATTGCATCTTTTACCTTTAAGTTGGCAAAAAGAGGAGTGGTAATAGTTGGGTTATCAACATTTGAGGTAACAGAAAAATAACCTGAAAAATCAATTAACTCTTCCCATGGCATCTCCACCATTTCGCGGTAAAGCTCTTCCGGATTTGCTGCTTTAAAACTCTTTAAGCAGTATAAAATCTGGCTGGCGCACCTTAAATTCAAATTTAATCGAATACATTCAGACAAAGTGATGTCTAATTCTAAGCCTGTAGAGAAATCTCTTACTATGTCATAGCCAAGGGCTTTAACTTCTTCTAGTAAATACGGCGACAGACGCTTGTTGCAGGTTATGATAACCTTACTTTTTGTGTGGAAAACTTGCATAATTAATTGTACGAAGTTATCAATAAAAATATAGAGATTTGAACTTCGTAGTAGAATAAAATAGTATTTGTTATGGAATTAAAAGGAAAAGTGCATGAAATTGGTGCATTACAGCAGGTGAGTGAGACTTTTAAGAAACGCGACCTTATCATAGAATATGCAGAAAACCCTACTTATCCTGAATACATCAGGTTTGAGGCTTTACAAGATAAAACAGCTTTGTTTGATAGCTTAAAACCAGGCGATGATGTAGAAGTAGCATTTAATTTACGTGGTCGTCCGTGGACTGATAAAACCGGAAAAACATCTTATTTTAACAGTTTAGTAGTATGGCGTATTAATGCATTAACAAACAGTGCAGCGGCATCTACTCCAGAATATGCTCCGCCAGCTGATTTAAACAGCGCACCGGGCGAGGAAGATGATCTTCCTTTTTAAAAGATCTTTTTTAAATAAACAAATTGACCACCGTGCCGTCCTGATTCAGGGCGGCACTTTTTTTTTGCACAGACCGCGGCTCCTAGCCACATTGGTAGGATCAAACTTAGGCCTGCGTTAAGGCTGGTTCGAGACTTCTTCGGGAAAAGGTACCTGTTTTCCGAAGAAATGTGCTTCCAGTCCTTATTCTGCCTTGATTCTGTCCAAGCCGAAGTGCCTGTTTAAACATATCAAATAGCGAATCATGGTGAGTAAACTTTGAAAGGTTCATAGACATGAAGGCAGATATTGCCTGATTTGACTGTTAAAATTTGTTAAATTAAAGCTTTTGTGTTAATGCTTCGTTAATTTTGAATATCCGATATGAAAAAAAGAAGCCTTTGGTTAATCACCGGCCTTATGACCATAGCTTTGCTTGGGGTGTTTGTAATGCAATTGTATTATATAAGGGAGGCATATAGTCTTAAATCACAGCTTTTTGAACAGGATGTAAATCAGGCACTTAATAGCGTAGTTAATAAAGTGCAAAAACGTAATGCAGCACTTTACATTACTAAAAGAGACCAGCAGTTGGAACGTGATCGCGAAGCAGAAGTTCGCAATCAGGCACAACAGCTGGTAGAATATAAGGAACGCTTTAAAGATCAGGAACAAAAACGATTACTTGAGCAGCGTAAATTAATTGTTGCCGATTTAAATCAGAATGATTTAGAGATTAAAAAGTCTTATGCCAACCCAATACTGATTACCGAAGCCGAATACCTTGCGGCATCTGATTTGAATAACCCACTGCAGTCGCCAGTGCACGTTGATGTGAATGTAGGTTTAGATGCCTACGGGAACCTGATCAACGGGCAATTCAGATCAACCTTTGTGCCGCAGGAAACAAAATCATTCATCATTGCTTCTAATCAGTTGCCCGATACAATCAGATACCATGCCGTTAACCCGGCAACAGGAAAAAGCGTGCTCATTAGTGTACCCACAGTAAGCAATGAGCTATCACGTAAATTTCAATTTGAAAATAACCTTGCCAAAAGAAGGTATGATGATGGATTGAATAGGCTGATGTCTGATACAATTCCCTTAAAAAGTGATTCTGATATTCTAACTCAGGTTAAAGATGTAGCGCAGGAGATGAGAGAAGCGAATGTCCCGCTCAGCAAGATGATATCAAAGGAAAGCCTGGATACATTAATTCAAAAGGAACTTTTAAATAGAAATATAACACTGAACTATGATTTCTGGGTTAGCCTTGCAGAAAAGGACTCGCTAGTATATGTAAAAGCTTCGACCAATATTGATAATGTGTTGCCTAAAAATACATTCAAGGCTACTCTTTATAGTTATATCATTAGAGATCCGGGAATGCTTTACATCAGTTTTCCCGACAAAAATTCTTTAATCCTTAGCAATATGTGGGCTACTATGGCCTCGTCTGCGGCCTTGTTATTTGTGCTGATCTTTATTTTTGCCTATACCATTTATGCAATAATGAAACAAAAAAAGATCTCGGAAATGAAAACGGATTTCATTAATAACATGACTCATGAATTTAAGACTCCGGTGGCTACAATTATGATTGCCAGCGAGGCACTCAAAGATCCGGAGATTGTTGAAGATAAAAACCGCATCAGTAGATTAGCCGGTATTATATATGACGAGAATGTTCGTCTGGGGAATCATATAGAGCGGGTTTTAAGTATTGCAAGATTAGAGAAAAAGGAGTTAAAGCTGGAGCAGAGTGAAGTTGATGTTAATGATGTTGTTGCTGCAGTTGTAGATAGTATGGAGCTTCAGTTACAAAAAAGAAATGCTGCAATTAACCTAAACCTGAATGCTGGAAAATCTATCATTTATGGTGATGAACTACATCTCTCTAATGTAATTTACAACCTGGTCGATAATGCAAATAAGTATAGCGGAGAGATCCCTAAAATAAATATAAGTACAAGAAATACAGGTAAGCACCTGATTATTGAAGTTGCGGACGAAGGAATAGGGATGACTAAAGATCAGACCAAGCGTATTTTTGACCAGTTTTATAGGGTGCCAACAGGTAACTTACATGACGTAAAAGGCTTTGGTTTAGGACTGAACTATGTGCAGGACATCATTAATCAGATGGGTGGAACAATAAAGGTGCATAGTGAAAAGGATAAAGGAACTGTGTTTGAAATAAGCTTACCATTAAACCATAATTAACGACACACACATGAAAAGAATTTTATTGGTAGAAGATGATCCGAATTTAGGGCTTCTCTTACAGGATTACCTACAGCTTAAAGGCAAATTTGATGTTGTACTGTGTGTTGATGGTGACGAAGGGTTAAGGGCTTTTACAAAGCAGGATTTTGATCTGTGCATACTTGATGTAATGATGCCTAAAAAGGATGGATTTACGTTAGGTAAAGAGATTAGAAAGATCAATCAGGATGTGCCTATTATTTTTGCAACAGCCAAGGCCATGATGGAAGATAAAGCATCGGCATATGACCTGGGTGGAGATGATTACATCACAAAGCCATTTAGAATTGAAGAGTTGCTTTTAAGAATAAATGCGCTGTTAAAGCGGGTAGCGGTAAAGGAAACACCAGAATCAGGAGCAGCTCAGACACTGTTTCAAATTGGCGACTATAGCTTTGACTATACAACCCAACTTATAGATTATAAAGGACAACAGCAAAAGCTGTCGACAAAGGAGGCCGAATTGCTTCAGCTGTTATGCTTAAAGAAGAATGCTGTTCTTACCAGAGAGGAAGCGCTGTTGAGTATCTGGCATGACGACAACTACTTTAACGGTCGTAGTATGGATGTGTTTTTAAGTAAACTAAGAAAATACCTTAGGGAAGACCCTAAGGTAGAGATTCTTAATGTTCATGGCAAGGGGTATAAGCTGCTTGTAAATTAAAGCAGGAAAGCCTTTAAGGCTGATTGGGCATAGTCTCCCCAATCCTTTAAAGCCGAATTTATAGTTTCTCTTAAGGTTTTATTGTTTACTGGTTTACCCTTGGTAGGTACCTTTAGTTCATTTGGGGTAACAGGCTTGTCTGTTACTGTTTTTGCAAACCATGTTATGTTTTCATGAGGAAGTGCAACACCAAGGATCATTCCCGGCAGGCCGGTAAATGATTCTGGCCCCCCGGATACAGGAATCTTATCGGTATAAAAGGCTACTACATAAATAGAATCTAAAATAACGGCATTTGCTCTGCGACATTCGTAGCCTGCTATAGTTCTTAGTTCGCTGGTAATTTTCCAATTTATTTTTCTTGTGGTATCTTTTACTAAAAACGTTTCTTCGTATACTACTTTCTGCGTGGTAAACAACCCTGAGGCAAGATCTGTATATATGGTATTGCTTTGCCCCGTTGATGGATCGCTAAAGAAATAATTTCTTGAATTATTTTCATCGGCTATGGGTGTATAAAGGGTTTTATCTTTAGAAAAGGCTAATGTGCTTTTTAATACCTTGAATTGTGGCTGGTTTCTTTTGTATGCTTCGTACGCTTGTTGCATAAATCCGCTGGAGCTTTTTTCCATTTGTCTTTTCATTATAGCGAACATGTTAGAGCTCTTTTCGAATTCTATTACGCCATCTGTAGCAAACCTTACATTTTGTGCAAACAGGCTGCTTACATTTAATAAGAAGCAGAAGCTGAGTATAATTAGTTTGTGTTTCATATTCTTATTTTTTAGTAGGTGCTGATCCGCCCATTTTGCTGAAATCCCAGCTAATTGTGCACATAAAATATCTTTGTATAGTTGTATAGCTGTTTTGATTAACCATGTTGCCGCTGGCATATCTGCTGAAGCCTACGTTTTGGTTAAGTAAATCGTTTCCGGATAGTGAAACCCTTAGGTTTTCTTGTTTAAAGAACTTTTTGGTGATGCTTGCATTCCATATAAAGCGTTCCAGATCCTCGTTAAAGGTTTGTGTCTTTCCGGTGAATTGGTAATTACCATCAGAGCCAATTTGTATTTTGCCGGGTAGGTATATGTTAAAGTTTGCATTTCCCTGAAATCCCCAGCCCTTGTTGTTGGTGCTGTTTCTTGAAGAAGAGCTGATAACGTTGTAGCTTGGTCCTCCGGAAATCCGGAAATCAAACTTTTTCTCTTTGTATTTGGATATGTTCAAGCTTCCTGAATAACCATACGATTTGGTAGTGTTTAGCTCTGTTCTTACCGTGTCTGTTACTCTTGTGTAATTTACATTTCCGTTTGAACTAAGGTTTAGGCCCACACTCATATCTATAGATTTGATCTTTCTGCTTGTTCCGAAATTGAAATAATAGTTGTACGGACTTTTGTCGCTTAGATTAATAGACTGATAAAAGTTTTTCCCAAGACGATCTGTTGTAGTGTGGTTTACTATCGGATTAGTGGTAAAAGAGTAGCTACTGCTAAAGTATACATATTGGTCGCTCAGTATTTTGTAAGAGTTGTAATACAAGTTAAGGCCGCTTCTGAAAGACGGTTTTAGATCGGGATTACCAATGGTTTCATTTAATGGATCTGTATTTACCCTAATTGGCTGAATCTGATCAATGCTAGGCTGGTTGGTATTGCCATAGTACCCGAAATACAGAGATTTTTGTTGAGAGAACCTGTATTGATAAGTAAATTGAGGGTTCCAGTTTGTAAAGTTTCTTTTAAAGGTTTTATCGGTATATGCATCGAATTGTTGAAACTTTACATCACTTACCTTGGTGCCAATATTTATTGTCGATTTATTTTTCTTGTAATTGAATGTTATTCCTCCCTGGTTCGAAAGCTGATCCAGGTCAAAGTTATTACTGAACTCTCTATCCAATTCGTCATACGCTCCTGATGCGGTTTGGTTAAATGATTTACGATCGGAATTGCTGTTGTTAACACCCAGGCCATAGCTTAATGCAAGTGTTATTGTTTTGGATAATGGCTCGGTGTAAGTAATGTTAGAGTTAAATGTTTGGTTGTGTGTGTTGTTGGTTTTGAATTGGTTTACTGATTCTGTTTGGGTTTTATCGCCAAGTTCATTAAAGAATTCGCTTGTTGAATTAAGGTATCCTTCAGTTTGGTTTTCATTTACTGCTTGTTTAACATTTATTGAGAGGGTTCTTCCTTTCTTTTTTAACTTTTTAGTCCATAAGGCGCTTGCGTTGAATAGTTTCTGGTCGCCATCATTACTTAGCTCTCTGTCGGTCGAGTTTTGTAACGAATTGTCTCCCCTTAAGGTTGATGAGATAAAATTATCTCTTGTTTTACTGTTTTTTAATGTTCCATCAACCATTATTTTTAATGTTGATGTTGTGTCTAGCTTTATGGTATACGTAAAGTCTGCTTTTTGCCTGAACATCAGGTTGTCAAACTTTTGATGCGAACTGCTGTTTGTAACGCCGTTAGACAGGTTGTTTTGAGTGAGGTTATCCCTTGTTCCCTCAACACCAATTGAGCCTATTTTGTAGTTTGAGTTGATGGCATGTTTATCACTATCCCATTTGTTTTCATAATGCAGCCCACCGCTATGAGCTGATGGAATACCTTGCCCATTGTATTGTCCGTCGAAAGAGTCAAAATCGTCGTTGTTCCCATAGAAATATATTCCACCATCATCGCTAAACTCCATATTATTGGATGAGCCTCCGTATTTATCTCTATCTCCCCAGCCTAATCCGGTTTGGCCGGTATTTCCTGATATGCCATAAGCAGAGAACTTTTGTTTCCCCTTAAACGCGTTAAACATGGCCTGGCTTTTATAGAATTTATCTGTGCCTAAGCCGCCTTCAACTTTTCCGAAGTAACCGTTTTTCTTGTCCTCCTTCAATTTTATATTAATGGTTTTTGTCTTTTCTCCATCGTCAATTCCTGTAAATGTTGCCTGGTCGCTTTTCTTGTCATAGAGCTGTACTTTATCAACCATATCGGCACGAAGGTTTTTGGTTACCAGAGTTGGGTCATCACCAAAAAATTCCTCGCCATCTACCAATACCTTTGGTACGGTTTGACCCTGCGCAGTAATTTTTCCGTCCTTATCGACCTGTATGCCGGGAAGTTGTTTAAGCAGGTCCTCTACTTTATCGTTGGGTTGTATGGTAAAGCTGGCGGCATTAAACTCGGTTGTGTCTCCCTTAATTTTAATTGCTGCGGCTTTTCCTTGTATAATTACCCCTTCAAGTAGGGTAGCTTTAAGGATTACGCTAATGTTGCCAAAGTCTTTAGTTGATTTGGCAGAGTCCAGAGCGAAATCTTCAATATAATCGGCATAACCAGGGTAGGTTACCATGAGGATGAATTTTCCAGCTTTTAGGTTGTTTAAAGCAAATGTGCCTTCGGGGGTGGCCCGTGTGTACTTTACAAGTGTGGAATCTTTTTGATTTAATACCGTTATTGTTGTGTTTACCATCTTATAGGTGGCAGCAGTATCTACTACAGCCCCCTTGATCGAATATTGGTTCTGAGCAAACAATAACATCGAACTGAACACCAGCAGGAGTGTTAGAGAGGTTAATTTCATATTAGGAGTTTTGTTGGGTACAAGATATAACTAAAAGTTTAGTAATGAAATTAGGGAATTGTTAAAGTTTGTTAAAGAATGTTAAAACGCAGATTGTAACGCATTTTTTACCGATTAGGTTTAAGTAGTAAGTTCTTATTAACTTTGTAGCATGTCGAATTCTGAAAGTGCTAATCCTGCGGAACTTGCTGCAAGGTTTGTGAATTATACTTCTAAGCATATATTCCTTACGGGAAAAGCAGGAACGGGTAAAACAACATTTCTAAGAAGGTTAATTGAGCTTACGCACAAGAAAGCTGTTATTGCTGCTCCTACAGGTATTGCTGCTATAAATGCAGCAGGCGTTACCATACATTCTTTGTTTCAGCTGCCTTTTGGAACCTATTTGCCAAAACAGCCGGATGCGGATGGAGATCACTACAATCAGCAATATAATACACCGAAATCTATTGTAAGGCATTTAAACATGACCGCAGCAAAACGTAAGGTTATTATTGATATGGAATTGCTGATTATTGATGAGGTGAGTATGTTGCGTGCAGATTTGCTGGATGCAATAGACATGATTTTACGTTATATCAGAAGAAACAATTCGGTAAGTTTTGGTGGAGTTCAGGTATTGTTTATTGGCGACCTGCATCAGTTACCCCCGGTTGTAAAATCGACTGAGTGGAATTTACTTGGGCAATTTTATAAAAGCGCTTATTTCTTTGATGCACTTGCTCTGCAAAACAATCCGCCGATATATATCGAGCTTGAAAAAATTTATAGGCAGGCCGATGAAGTTTTTATAAACCTGCTTAATAATTTACGTAATAATACGGTAACTGCGCAGGATGTAGCTTTGCTTGAAAAGTATTACAAGGCAGATTTTAAGCCCTCGATAAACGACAAATACATTACCTTAACTACACATAATAATAAGGCCGATACGCTGAATAAGCAAAGTCTTGAAGAGCTAAAGGCTGCTTCGTATTTATATGTGGCAAAAATTGAAGATGATTTTAGTGAGTATTCATATCCTGCAGAACATATTTTAGAGTTAAAGGTTGGGGCGCAGGTAATGTTTATTAAAAATGACCCAACTGGTGAGCAACGCTTCTTTAATGGTAAGATAGCCGTCGTTACTGCGTTAAAAACCGACCTGATTGAAGTGCAGGCAGAAGGCAGTAACGAAAAGATCATTCTGGAAAAATATACCTGGAAGAATATAAAGTATACTACTGATAAGGTTACAGGCGAAATTCATGAGGACTTGGCAGGTACTTTTACACAATATCCCCTTAAACTGGCCTGGGCAATTACAGTACACAAAAGTCAGGGTTTAACTTTTGAAAAGGCGATTATTGATATTGGGAATGCATTTGCGCCCGGACAGATATATGTGGCGCTTTCTCGTCTCCGTTCATTAGATGGTCTGATTCTTACCTCTCTTATCTCAGGATCGGGTATACGACAAGATCAGAATGTGTCTTTCTTTTCGAGAAATAAGCAGGAACCAGCCCGGCTGGAAGCGCAGATAAAGGAAGAAAGTGACGCGTTTTTGCGTTCTTATCTATTGCAGTGTTTTGATCTGAATCCGCTTGATAATTACGTTTACGACCACGTGCATTCTTATACCAAGGATATCAATAAATCTGCAAAGCAAAAACACCATAAATGGGCTGCACAGCTGTTAAAGGATCTAAGTGAGCTGAAGGCACATGCAAATAAATTTCTAGGACAAATACAACGACTGTCGCAAGTTAAAACAGAAGAAGGGTTGTCTGCATTATTCGATAGAACTGTTGCAGCTGAGAATTATTTTAATCCTTTACTGTCCGGATTTTCAAAGAGGATCTTTGAACGAATGGAATTGGTAAAGCAGGATAAGCAAGTAGTGGCTTTTTTAACAGAGTTATTAGAGATGGAAGGGTTGTTTTATGAGCAGGTAAAGAAAATCAGTAAAGCAACGGCATTATTAAAGGCAACCATAAATGGTGTTGAATTTACCAAGAAGGATGTTAGTGAGCTCATTGATCAGGCAAAGAGAGCGTCTCAGATGGAAAAAGTATTTGCTATGCCGGGTAAGCTTGATTTTACAGAAAAGAAATCTAAGACCTCTAAGCCGAAATCGGGTGTTGGTAAAGCCAAGATAGAAAAGGCACCTAAAGTTGATACCAAAGAGCTGTCGCTTGTATTATTAAAGGAGGGAAAAACGATTGCTGAAATTGCAGCCGAACGCAAAATGGTAATAGGGACTATTGAAGGGCACCTTGCACATTATGTTGCCAGGCAAGAGGTCTCGGCTAAAGATATTATTGGATCGAAAAAACTGGATAAAATACTGGATGCAATAACAGAGTTGAAAACTCTGCAGATGAATCCCATTAGAGACTACCTTGGACGGGATTATTCTTTCGGGGAAATTAAGATAGGTGTAGCAGCTCATCTTGCAGAGAGATAGTATTGTTAAATACTAATCTCCCCTTCAAAAACTTGTTCGGCCGGACCACACAAGAATACATTGGTAAACTGTTTTCCATCGTAATCAAATTGGATTTTCAGATCTCCGCCAAGAACTTTAATTGGAGTTTCTATATGTCCAATTTGATGATTGTGCTGAGCCATTGATAGCGCAACAGCAGTTACACCGGTTCCACAGGCATAGGTTTCATCTTCTACACCTCTTTCAAAAGTGCGGACAAACAGGTAATCGCCTTTATCTTCTACGAAGTTTACATTGATTCCTTCTTTTTTATAAGTTTCGTTGTTTCTTATCGCCTTGCCGTTTTGATAAACATCGTAATCCTTTAAGTTTTGCATTTCTGCTACATAATGAGGGGATCCTGTATTTAGAATATACGCGTCGCCATCTTTATTAATGGTGTCGATGTCGATCATCTGGAGGTCTACCCAATTGCCTTCTTCTGAAATCTTGGCATAATGCGGCCCGTCAACTGCCAAAAAATCAGTCTCTTGATCAATTACACCCAGGTGTTTGGCAAACGCTACTATACATCTTCCCCCGTTTCCACACATACTGCCCAGGTTACCATCTGAATTAAAATAAAGCATTTCAAAATCGTAATCTGCATGGTTTTGTAAAAGCATTAAACCGTCTGCACCAATGCCAAAACGCCTGTTACAGAGTTGTAAAACAGCATTATTATCCGTATATTTAAAGGAAAGATCGCGATTATCAATCAGAATAAAATCGTTGCCAGCTCCCTGGTATTTGAAGAAGTGAATGTTCATCTTTAATGCGTGGTGTTCATTTAACATTTTTTAACAGTATTCGTGACTTATTTCAGATGCAAATATCGTTGATATGGTATTAAATTTGACTAAATCAATGAAAAGAAAAGCAATTGTAAGCAAATATGAGACTTGTATGAGTTTACAAAAGGAAATAAATAAATAATATATAAATGAAAAGAATAGGATTAATAGTGTTGGCTGCATTTATAGGTGGTGCAGCTGCAATTGGTGGCTACAAATTGTTAGAACCAAAAACTGCTCAATTATCGTTTCAGGATCAGCAAAAAGTACTTTTTGCAAGTAATTCTAAGATCTCTTCGGCTGGGGCGGTTGATTTTGTTGAAGCGGCGGCTGCAGTTTCGCCTGCGGTAGTGCATATCAGAACGTCATATTCAGGCGCTAGTGGCGAGTCATCTCCAATGGATATGTTCGATGAGTTTTTTGGTGGAGGGGGCAGAAGAATGCAACGTGCACCAAGAGCAGCCTCCGGCTCTGGAGTAATATTGACTCCAGACGGTTATATCGTTACCAATAATCACGTGGTAGAAAATGCTGATAAAATTGAGGTGGTGTTGTCTGACAGACGCAAGGTGAGTGCTAAAGTGATCGGTAAAGATCCAAATACAGATTTGGCTCTTATAAAAGTAGATGCAACTGATTTGCCAGTTGTAAAAATGGGAAATTCTGATAATGTTCAGATTGGTGAGTGGGTATTGGCTGTAGGTTTCCCGCTTGATTTACAAACAACTGTTACAGCCGGTATTGTAAGTGCAAAAGCACGTAGCATAGGTATTTTGGCCAGAACTCAGGATCAGCCAACTCAGCAAGAGTATGATGAATACCAAAGAACAGGTAAATTGCCTACACGTACAAACAGCAGTATTGAATCTTTCATTCAGACAGATGCGGCTATTAACCCTGGAAACAGCGGGGGTGCGTTGGTAAATGCAAATGGTGAGTTAATTGGTATTAATGCAGCTATAGCATCTCAAACTGGTACAAACGTGGGTTACGGCTTTGCTATTCCAATCAATTTGGCTAAAAAGATTCTTGATGATTTCAGAAAATTTGGTACAGTTAAGCGTGGCTATATTGGTGTAATGTTTGCTCCATTAGATGCGGATCAGGCTGAGAAATTCCAGATTAAGGAAAATACCGGACTTTATGTTACTGATGTAGTGCCTAGTAGCGGAGCAGCAGCTGCAGGTTTGCAAAAAGGAGACATCATTAAAAAGGTTGAAGGTGCTGTAATTTATGATTCACCAGATTTGCAAGAAAAAATTGGACGTTTAAGTCCTGGTGATAAAGTTCAGCTTACCTATCTAAGAGATGGTTCAGAGAAAAATGCTACCATTACTTTGAAAGGAGATAATACAGGTGGCGTTTCAACTAAAACTGCTTCGACAGGAAAAGCTACCGGAGCCAGCATTGGGAAACTTGGTGCTTCTTTTGCCCCAGCCCCAGCGGCGCTAAAAGCTAAGTATGGCGTTAAAAACGGAGTGGTTGTTACTGACATACAAGAAGGTAAGGTGTTTGATTCTATAGATATTCCTAAAGGAATGTTAATTACAACAGTAAACGGTAAACCCGTGAACAGTATTAAAGATGTAGAAGACGCATTGCCATCATCAAAAAATGGAATGACTACCATTTCAGGTGTTGGACCGAATGGGAATTACACATTCAGTTTCTAAGCTCATTTTTCTATAATTGGAACGGGGGATAACGAAAGTTGTTCTCCGTTTTTTATTTATCATAATATTGTAATATTAGAATGTTTCTAAATAGTCGATTTGTATCTGAAATTAACATATTAATTCTTTTATTAAATACTTTTGCACAACAGAACTAAAATATAATTCTAATGGCTAGTTTCGGAAACGCTTTTTCCTCATCTATAGGAAAAAAATTAATAATGGGTATCACCGGCCTGTTCCTTATCTCATTCCTTGTCGTGCATTGTTTCATCAATTCACTGATTATTGTTAATGACGGTGGCTTAACCTTTAATATGGGCGCACATTTTATGGGCACCAACTGGATAATCCGCGCAATGGAAGTTGTGTTGTTTGCAGGCTTGCTTGCTCACATTGTTCAAGGATTTAGGCTTGTTTTTCAAAACCGTGCTGCAAGACCTGAAAGGTATGCAGTGAACAATGGTGCCGCTAATAGTAAATGGTACTCCCGCTCTATGGGTTTATTGGGAACATTATTGTTGATATTCCTGATTGTTCATATTTCTAAATTCTGGGTAATGTCTCGTTTTACAGGAATTCCTACAGTAGATGCGAACGGAAACCACGACCTATTTGCTGTAATGGTAGAAACGTTTAAAAATCCGTGGTTGGTGTTACTTTATGTACTGGCAATGGTTTCATTAGCTTATCACCTATTACATGGTTTTTCTTCTGCATTTCAGACATTGGGCTGGAACCACAAGAAATATACTCCGCTCATCAAAGGATTCGGTTTTTGGTTTTCAATCATTATCCCTTTGATTTTTGCATTGATGCCCATTGTGATGTATCTGGGCTATATTAATTAATTTTTGATCTTAAGTTTAAATAACATGGCAGAATTAAATGCTCATATACCCGAAGGAGAATTAACCGATAAATGGACTAAATTACGTTCTTCTATGCCATTGGTTAATCCGGCCAATAAAAGAAGCATCGAAATAATTGTAGTAGGTTCCGGACTTGCTGGCGCCTCTGCGGCAGCAACCCTTGCAGAAATGGGTTATAAGGTTAAGTGTTTTTGTTTTCAGGATTCACCAAGAAGAGCGCACTCTATTGCAGCTCAAGGTGGTATCAATGCGGCAAAAAATTATCAGAATGATGGTGATAGTACTTATCGCTTGTTTTATGATACGATAAAAGGTGGTGATTACCGTGCCAGAGAGGCTAACGTACACCGTTTGGCTGAGGTAAGTGCTAATATTATAGATCAGTGTGTGGCACAAGGTGTGCCGTTGGCAAGAGAATATGGTGGTTTATTAGACAACCGTTCTTTTGGTGGTACACAAGTTCAAAGAACATTTTATGCTGCCGGACAAACCGGTCAGCAATTGCTTTTAGGAGCATATAGCGCTTTAGAGCGTCAGGTAGGTATGGGTAAAGTTGAAATGTTTACCCGTCATGAAATGCTCGAAGTTGTTGTAGTGGAAGGCAAAGCAAGAGGGATTATAGCGCGTAACTTACTTACCGGTGAGCTTGAGCGTCATTCAGGCCATGCTGTATTATTGTGTAGTGGTGGTTACGGAAACGTATTCTACTTGTCTACAAATGCAATGGGCAGTAACGTAACTGCAGCCTGGAAAGCGCACAAAAAGGGAGCTTTCTTTGGTAACCCATGTTACACTCAAATTCACCCTACTTGTATCCCGGTTTCGGGAGATCATCAGTCTAAACTAACCCTGATGTCTGAGTCGTTACGTAACGATGGACGTATTTGGGTTCCTAAGAAAAAAGACGATCCTCGTAAGGCTTCAGAAATTCCTGAAGATGAAAGAGATTATTATTTAGAGCGCAGATACCCTGCTTTCGGTAACCTTGTTCCTCGTGATGTTGCATCTCGTGCAGCTAAAGAGCGTTGTGATGCCGGTTACGGAGTGGGTAATTCTAAGCTTGCCGTTTATCTTGACTTTAAAGCAAATACAGAGCGTTACGGCCGAATTGAGGCTAGTAAGCACAATATCCACAATCCGGATAAAGAAACCTGTATGAAATTAGGTCGTGAGGTAATCAAAGAAAAATATGGTAACCTGTTTGATATGTACGCGCAAATCACCGGAGAAGATCCTTATGAATTGCCAATGCGTATTTATCCTGCTGTTCACTATACGATGGGTGGCTTATGGGTAGATTATAACTTAATGACTACTGTACCGGGCTTATATGCTTTAGGTGAGGCGAATTTCTCAGATCACGGAGCGAACCGTTTAGGAGCTTCGGCTTTAATGCAAGGTTTGGCTGATGGATATTTTGTTATCCCATATACTATTGGTGCTTATCTTTCAAAAGAACTGGCTACTAAACCAATTCCACAAGATCACCCGGCATTTGTAGAAGCTGAGGCAAGTGCCAAGGCGATTCTTGACAAGTTCTTGTCTATTAAAGGAACCAAATCTGTAGATTATTTCCATAAAAAATTAGGAAAGATCATGTGGGAGAAATGTGGTATGGCGCGTAATGAAAAAGGTCTGAAAGAAGGTATCGCTGAAATTCAGCAACTTCGTAAAGAGTTTTGGAGCGATTTACGTGTACCTGGCAGTGCAGATGAAATGAACCCAGAGCTTGAAAAAGCTGGTCGTGTGGCCGACTTTATTGAACTAGGTGAGTTGATGTGTATGGATGCATTGAATAGAAATGAATCATGTGGTGGTCACTTCAGAGAAGAGTATCAAACTGAAGAGGGAGAGGCATTACGTGATGATGAAAACTATGCTTATGTTGCTGCATGGGAATATAAAGGTGATGTAACTTTTGAACTTCATAAAGAAGAATTGAAGTTTGAAAATATCAAAGTTGCACAAAGAAGTTATAAATAGCTAAGTACTAAAATCTCAATATTATGAGTACAGGAAATATGAATTTAACGCTTAAGATCTGGCGTCAAAAGAATAACAAAGCCAAAGGCAGTTTGGTAGATTACAAGATATCAGAAGTATCTCCTGATATGTCTTTCTTAGAAATGTTCGACGTACTGAACGAAGACCTGGTTGCTAAAGGTGAAGAACCGGTTGTTTTTGATCATGACTGCAGGGAAGGAATTTGTGGGGCATGTTCTATGTTCATCAACGGAAGACCGCACGGACCAAAAGAAGGTATCACTACCTGCCAGCTGCACATGCGTTCATTTAAAGATGGTGATACCATTGTTGTTGAGCCATGGCGTGCAAAGGCTTTTCCAGTGATAAAAGATTTGATGGTAGATCGTACTGCATTCGACAGAATCATTGCTTCTGGAGGCTTTATATCAGTAAATACGGGCAATGCTCAGGATGCGAACAATCTTCCTATTCCTAAAGTTCAGGCAGATTCAGCTTTTGAGGCTGCAGCTTGTATCGGTTGTGGTGCTTGTGTTGCTACTTGTAAAAATGCTTCCGCAATGCTATTTGTATCTGCAAAAATATCACAGTTGGCGCAATTGCCTCAGGGACAGCCAGAACGTTATCGCAGGGTTCAAAGTATGGTTGCTCAGATGGATGCTGAAGGTTTTGGTAACTGTACCAATACCGGTGCATGCGAAGCAGAGTGCCCTAAAGGAATATCATTAGAGAATATCGCACGTATGAATAGAGATTTTTATTCAGCAAAATTTGTATCTGAGGAATCTATTTAATAGATTTATCTAACGAGACAAGGGTATTACACACAAAACCCCGGCTATTTTAGCTGGGGTTTTGTGTGTAATAGAGCGCTGAGAGCGGATTAATTCTTCTTTTCTTTGGCTTCTTTCTTCTTTAGATCGGCGGCCTGTTTGGTTTTAGTAGTAACTTTTATTACTCCATCTTTACCAGCGTCACCGTACAGTGCTGTTGCTGATTTATCTTTTAATACTTCAACGGACTCGATGTCATTAGGGTTTAGATTTAATAATTTAGATGCATCTTGTTTTTCTCCATCGATAACATATAGTGGTTTTGTATCGCTGCCACCAATGGTTAACTTATTATCTTTAATTTGTATCCCTTGTACTTTTCCTTGGGTAACAACAGATTTAGGCTCACTTAATGAAAAGCTTATAGGGATGTTGTATTTTACTCTAACGTTTTGCCCGCCCTTCATTCCAGGTATCCACTTTGGAGATTCTTCGATAACTCTAACAGCCTCTTCGTCAAGTCCAGATCCAACTGATCGGTCTACCTTAATATCAGTCAATTCACCATCTGTCTCAACTATAAAGCTTAGAAATACTTTACCTTGTATATTGTTTTTTTGTGCTTCTTGTGGATATTTAACAGTTTTCTTTAGGTATTCGTAAAATTTCTCCATTCCTCCAGGAAAAGATGGTTGTTTATCTAATGATACAAAATCGTATACTTTTGGATTGTCGTTATTTGATGACGATTTCTTTGAATACCCTCCGATTACTATTTGAGGTAATGCAATGTAATCTTTTAAAACAGCAAGATCTTGATTTTTAACTTCTGTATGAGTTTGTTGGGTAGCATCATCAATCAGTTTAAATTGGGTATTAAAAGTATATTTACCGTCAGGAATACTTTTAAATTTTGGATAGGAGAGAATGGCTCTCATTACTTCTGTGTCACAACCTGAGCCTAGACTTGTTGCTGCGCTTACTTCTTCTGCTTCCCCATTTTTAACGATGAATTTGATCTGGCTATTACCTTGTACTTTTGATTCGTATGCAGCTGCAGGATATCTGATGGTTCTTTTAAGATGGGTGTAAAAATCTGTCCAGTCAATATCAGCCTTTGTGTTTGAAGGTTTGTTTGTTATAACAGCTTTTTGGAGAACTTCATCTGTACTTTTATTTGAACCTGCTTTAGCCGGATCTTTTATCACATCTGTTATGGCTTCTTTAACTACGTTTAAAGGTTCCTCCAAAGGAATTTCTTCAGCAATCTTTTTTATTTTTTCATTATTTCTGATTGTTGCCGAAGACATAATCAGGGTTACTGCAAATAGAGGAACAAACATCCCGTATTTTAGCATTGCAGTTTTTCTGGATCTTTGTTTATGTAGCATATAGATTCTTTTTTTAATTAATGATTTATTAAAAAAGCTGTTTGTTAGTGTATTTGCAGGAATTCCAAATGCACTGCTCAATAGCAATAATGCATATTGTTCTTTATCTCCTTGATAGCTTGCGGCTTCTTCATCGGCCAGATATTCATGGATGTGTTTAACCGTTGTTTTATAAAAATAGATTACAGGATTAAACCATGTAATTATTCCCACTACTTCGAAAAAGAGTACGTCAAGTGTGTGCCATTGTCGGATGTGAATTTCCTCATGTCTTTGAATGGTTTGAACTTGAGGTAGGTTTTGGTCGACAACTTTTTTCTTAAAAAAGGAGAATGCTGATCCGCTTTTTTTTCTTTTTAGTAAGATCTGCACAGAAATAAGCTGAAAGATAAATCTGACAATAAAGAATAAAATACCAGTAAGATAAATAAACACCAGCGTATCGCCTAGATTAAAGCTGTTAGCATCGTCTTTTACGATTGCCATTTGGGTAATAAAGTCATTGATTTGAACAACCCCAGTATATACCGGTTGAGTAGCAGGTTGTGTTGTAAACCATTCAAATCTTAAAAAGGGTATTGCAAGAGATAATATTCCGGCAGCGACCAGATAAAATCTATTCAATAAAAAATAAGTTTCCTTGTCTAACAATAACTTATAAAAGCCATAAAATACAACTAGGTAAATATTGACTTGAAGGATGTAATGTGCCCAGGTCATCTTGGTCTGTTTTTAATTTTGTTAATCATTTTAAGAATTTCATCAACATCACTCAGGTCAAGTTTCTCTTCTTTAACAAAGAAAGAGAACATGCTTTCCACTGAGTTTTCAAAGTAGTTGCCCAGTAGTTTCTCTGTAGCATGACGTTTGTATTCCTCCTTGCTAATTAAAGGGAAATACTTATGGGCTTTGCCAAAGGCTTCGTGATCAATGAATCCTTTTACCTCCAGAATGCGGATGATTGTAGAAACAGTATTGTAAGCCGGTTTAGGCTCTGGCAGGAAATCCATTACGTCTTTAACGAACCCTTTCTCTATCTGCCATAAAATTTGCATAATCTGTTCTTCTGCTTTTGTTAAATCTTTAATTTCCATGAATTATTAGTTTAGTGTTTAGTGTGATTTTAGCTATATGTATACTGCGCAATATTTGTATAACTAAAAACTTAGTATAAAGTTAAAACTAATTATTTAGTTTTCAAAATATTTATTGAAGATTTATTTTTGAATCGTATCTTCCTCAGAATATTTACACCCTTTGTTATGATAATAAACAGATTGCTCTGGTTTACCTTACTCTTTTTTCTTAATTCGGCTGCGGTAAATGCACAGCAAGTGATTGTAAAAGATGCTACGATCAGTAAAATGGTTGATGACGTATCTGCAACTAATTTGGAAAATCTGGTAAGAAAGCTAGTGTCCTTTAATACCAGACATACGCTAAGTGATACTTCCAGTAAAAAAACAGGGATAGGAGCTGCAAGAACATGGATAAAATCAGAGTTTGAAAAATATGGCAAACTGGGAGGAGGCCGGTTACAAGTTTCTTATGATGCATTTACTCAGAAAGCAGATGGGAAGAGAATAATTACCCCTTCAGTGCTCAAAAATTTGGTTGCTGTGTTGCCTGGAACAGATCCGAGTGACAAGAGGATTTTATTGGTGTGCGGACATTATGATTCAAGAGTCACGGATGTAATGAATGTTAAAGATTTTGCTCCGGGTGCAAATGATGACGCTTCAGGTGTAGCCGGTGTATTGGAGATGGCCAGGGTAATGAGTAAAGGTCATTTTCGCAGCACAATAATGTTTGTAGCAATGGTTGGCGAGGAACAGGGGCTTTACGGGGCTGCAAACCTCGCAAAGCGAGCAAAGGAAGAAGGCTGGAATGTTCACCTGGTAATGAATAATGATATGATAGGTAATTCTTATGGAATGGAAACTGACATTAAAAATAACACAATGGTGAGGGTGTTTAGTGAAGGTGTTCCTGCTGCAGAAACCAAAGAAGAGGCAACTATGCGCCAATCTATAGGAGCAGAAAATGACGGTATGGCAAGACAGGCCTCGAGATATATTAAAGAGGTTGGAGAGCGGTATGTAGATAATCTGACTGTGAAATTGGTTTACAGAAGGGACAGGTTTTTAAGAGGGGGAGATCATACACCCTTTTCTTTGCAAGGATTTACTGCTGTAAGAATAACTGAAATGAATGAAGATTTTAATAGGCAGCATCAGGATATTAGGACTGAAGGTGGATTTAAATATGGTGATTTACCGGAATATGTTGACTATGGCTATCTGCAGAAAATAGCCAGAATGAATTTGGCAGTGCTTTCAAATCTTGCTTCATCAGCCGGGGAGCCTGAAGACGTCATCATGCTGACATCAGCACTTACCAATAAAACAACGCTCAAATGGAATGCTCCTAAAGGAAAACTTCCGTCAGGCTATTATGTGTTGGTGCGCGAAACTACCTCGCCAGTTTGGGAAAAGAAGATTTTTGTAAATGATACCTCTGCAACTATTGCTTATTCAAAGGATAACTATTTTTTTGGAGTACAGTCTACAGATGCCGATGGACATGAAAGTCTGATTATTACACCCAGACCGGGCAGATAAAGAAAATGGCGGACCTAAACCGCCATCTCTTACTATTAACTAAAACTAAACTTATTTTTTGTGGTGTACTAAACAAGGTTTAGTACACCTATATATAGTACCGTTCTCTTATTTAGAGAAAGGGTTGCTTACTTTTACCATTTCAGTTTTGTTGGCTGATGAAGATTTCAAAGCAACGTCTTCATTATGGCTATTTGATATACTTGTGGCAAATGTTAAAATCATCATGATGAAAACAGGAACCAGTAAAAGTAAAAATGGCGATACGTTTGCTAACTTTTTCATAATCGTTTTGTTTTGATGAAACAAATAGAATAAATAAAAAAATGCTGCTAAAATCTTTTAGACGAAGTACATATTATCCTAGATAAACGGTTAAAATGAATAGTTTTGTGATTAGTTGTATTATTTTGCGAGTTGGTAGAAAAAAAATGCCAGTTCGTCGAAAGCGAACTGCTTAAGCACGCTAATTAATTTATTTTGGACCTATGAAATTTTGTTTAGTCATCGTTTAATGAAAAGTAGAAACTCCATTATTATACATCTTCTCTTTTGGCTCTTTATTGTTCTGTTTGTGACTGTATTGGTTATTTACAGCAAAGAACCGGTGTCTTTATATAAGCTGGCCATAAACTTTGGCTTTTCGGGATTGATCAATATTTCTATCTTTTATATTAACTATACACTGTTAATTCCCTTATTGGTAAAAGAGAACAAGAGGTATGGCCTTTACATCATATCCATCATTTTACTAATGTTGATGATGAGTTTCATCAAAACGGTTATAGCTACTTTGCATGCCGAGACTATTTTGCAGCACCTTAACAGTAATGGCGTTGCCGAGTATACACCTATTTCTACCTATGCAATTAGTGCATTGTTTATTTCGGGCTTTTTTATAGTTGTTAGTTCGCTGCTTAAATTAGCAATAGACTGGTTTGGTAATGAACATACGCAGCGTAATTTGGAAAGTGAAAAGAAGGAAATGGAATTGCAATTTTTAAAGTCACAATTGAACCCTCACTTTCTGTTCAATTCTTTGAATAACATTTATTCCCTTGCTTATCAGAAATCTGATAAAACTGCTGATGCAATACTAAAGCTTTCAGAAATTATGCGCTATATGATCTATGAAAGTAATGACAGCTGGGTTTCTTTAAGTAAAGAAATTGAATATGTGCAAAGTTTTATAGAACTGCAGAAATTGAGATTTAAAGATGGTGCAGCTGTTGAATTTACAATGAATGGAGAAATTGATAATCAACAGATCGTGCCTTTAATATTAATATCATTTGTTGAGAATGCTTTTAAGCATGGGGTAGCTAATGATCCTAAAAATCCGATTAAGATCAATATCATTGCCAATCAAAAGATATTGCATTTTAGTATAACTAATAAAAAGAATAAATATAATAAGGATGAGATGGGTGGCGTAGGCCTAAACAATGTTGAGCGGAGATTGCAATTACTTTATCCGGATAGGTATAAATTAAATATTGTAAATTCGGCTACCCATTACACCAGTGAGTTAATGCTTGATATATGACAAAGTTAAAATGTATTGCGGTTGATGATGAGCCGTTAGCACTTGATATTATTGAGGACTATGTTTCTAAAGTTCCGTTTCTTGAATTAGTTAAGCGGACTGAAAATGCTATAGAGGCTTTGCAGCTTGTTCAGGCTGGGGGCATTGATTTGGTGTTTCTAGATATCCAGATGCCAGAGTTAACAGGTATACAGTTCCTTAAAATAGCGAATGGAAAGGCTAATTACATTTTAACAACAGCTTATTCTCAGTATGCGCTTGAAAGCTATGATCTAAATGTGTCTGATTATTTGTTAAAGCCGATTGCATTTGATCGTTTTTATAAAGCTGTGGAAAAGGTGCATAATCAAATGAAGATTGCAGAACCAGCTGCTGTGCCTCAATCCTTTGTAGCGACAGCTCCTTCGCCAGTGGCGTCGAATCCAATACAGGACTTTATTTTTGTTAAAACAGAGCATAAAATCCAGAAGATTCAACTTGATGATATTCTTTATATAGAAGGTTTAAAAGATTACATATCTATTTATACAAAGGCAGAGCGTATTATTACACTGCAGAATATGAAAAAAATGGATGAGACTTTGCCAAAGGGCCAGTTTGTAAGGGTTCACAAATCTTATATCATTTCGCTTGATAAAATAGAGAGTATAGAAAGAAGTCGTATTTCTATTTTTGGGAAGATTATTCCCATTGGAGATACCTATCGTGATGAGTTTTTTAAACACATAGATAACAAGAATATATAAATGGAATGGCGGCTTATAACACAGCTATTTGATTTAGTTTTGTTCTTATTGCATTCTCAGCTTCAAGAGTAACTACTTCGGGGTTTCTGCCTTCGGGTTCTATTGGATTTAAAACTGTCCATCGTAAACGTTCGCCGAAGCTTAAAGGAAAACTGCCGTAGCGAACCAGCTTCCATGAGTTTTCTATTGCCACAGGAACTATCAATGCATTTGGTACAACTTTTAACAGGGTTGCAATACCACCTACCTGAAAACTTTTTAGCTTGCCGTCTTTTGCGCGTGTACCCTCAGGGAAGATCATAGTAGACCATGTGTTTTCCTTCATCCTTCTGCCCAGTTTTATAATTTCAGAAATAGCTTGCTTACTGTCTTTGCGATCTATGTTTGCACCGCCTCCATATTTCAGGTTAAACGAAATAGAGGGGATGCCTTTTGTTAATTCAATTTTAGAAATGAATTTAACATGGTACTTTCTGAGGAACCATATTAAGCCCGGAATATCATACATACTTTGATGGTTGGCAACAAAGATGATAGGCCTGTTGAGCGGCAGATCCTGGTCGTTTTTAAATGTTATTGAAGAGCCTAAGAAAATGTCACAATAAGTGAGAAAGAAATTAAGTGCATCTACCGAAGTTTTATGGGCTTTATATCCAAACAAACGATAAGAGACCCATTGAATGGGTTGGAATATAACCAGTGTTAAAAAGAAAAACAGATAAAAGATGGGGCTAAAAATATAGCCAAAAAACTTATTCATAGTTTATACGGTAAAGCTGAACAAAATTACTGTATTTTGGTTATAAATGACCTTCCTGTAATAGAATTTTAGTTTTCAAGATAGCTGCCACGCTCATGCTATCGGTAATTTCTCCATTTATAACCATTTGGTAGGCATCATTAAAAGGCAGCTTTTTAACTACAAGCTGCTCTGTCTCCTCAGGTGAGGAAACACCAGGAGTTAGGCCTTTAGCGACATAAATAATTGCGAGTTCATCGCTTACCGAGTTAGACAGGTGCATCCGTTGAATTTCGATCCATTCTGTCGCCATCAGGCCGGTCTCTTCAATAAGTTCACGTTTGGCGCCATCCAGCGGATTTGCCAAAAGAGCTCCCCCACCTTCAGGTATCTCCCAGCTGTAGGCTTTTATCGGGTATCTGTATTGTCCAACAAGCCATGTGTTTAAATCTTCATCAAGTGGCAAAATTCCTATGGCGATATTTTTGAAATGTACTTCGCCATAAATGCCTTTGCCACCTGAAGGATTGATAACCTGATGCTCAGTTAAACTGATCCAATTGTTCTCATATATTTTATTGCTCTCGATGGTCTTCCAAGGGTTTGTACTTTCCATGTTCGCAATATACAAATTAACTAAAATGATTCTTCGTCAGGTCTGGAATCCTGTTGGTCTTGTTTTTTAGTTTTTTTGAACTTAAAATCGTTGTTGCCAAAGCGATAAGAGTAAGTTAAATTGGCCATGGTTCCCTGCATAAATCTTCTAAAATCGATTGTTGAGGTGACTCCATTGGTGGTCATACTCCATCTTCGTGTACTAAACACGTCCCTTATATTTAGGCTAAGTGAAGACTTTTTGTCTTTGAAATCATACTTAGCACCTGCATCTACGCCGTACATTGCATTTCTTTTACCCTGGGCCATTACTTCTGGTGCACGATAATCCCCCCTAATCTGAAGAGATACATTGTAAGGTAAAACGAAGTTATTGGTTAAGTTGGCATTCCAGCTAAAACCAGAGTTTTCCACAATTCCGAAAGCAGGTACTCCATTAATTTTGCTTTGATATAAGTTTACATTAGTTGTAAAGTTCCAGGCTTTAGCAACATCAACCCGTCCGATTAATTCAAGTCCGCTTGATAGTTGTTTTGTTAAGTTTTGCGGAGTTACAATTGTGATTCCATTTTCATCAGGTTCTGTTCTTACCCTCTGTATAACATCATTGGTTTGGCGTATATATGCACTGGAAGTGAATGTTACTTTAGACCAGAACTTACTATAGCTTAGTTCAAAAGCATGTACATCCTCCGGTTTCAGATTGGGGTTACCCTGACGGTAATTAAGCGGGTCAGATACGTCAAGAAATGGGTTGGTATCCCATCCTCTTGGCCTGTTAACTCTTCTGCTATAACTAAGCTGTACTTGTTGTTCACCTTTAAATTTTTGGGTTAAATATACGCTTGGATACAATCTTGTATAGGCTACTTTTCCAGGAATATATTCTAACTGATTCAACTTATACATCCCTAAACGAGTATCTAATGTGGCATCTTCTGCTCTTACACCCACCTGATAACCAAAATTCTTAACCTGATTTTGATAATTAAAGTAAAGGGCATGAACCTGGTCCTTACTATTAAACTCATTGGTTAGGGCGAAGTTTACTTCGTATTCTCCGGTAAGGTTGTTTAACTGATCAGAAAATGCTGTGTTTTCTGCTAAACGAATTTGACTTCTGTAACCTGCTTCAATTTTCCCAGCTTTACCAATTGGTAAGGTATAATCCGTTTGAACATTGTAACTTCTGTTAAAGCCCGTTCCATCATTTCGCTGGATGTTCGGCAGTGAGCTGGCTGCATCCCCATCAATATTATAGATGTTTGTGCTGTAGATCTGATCGTTGTCGTTTGTGCCTTCAGAGAAACTTAGATTAAAGGTTAGTTCTTCTCTTGGTTTTTTAAATTTCTGGTTAAAGTCCAAGTTAAGATCATAACTACTCCCAAATCCTTTGTTTGTATTGTTTCTATTGCTCAATTCCAGAGGATTTTTACCACCATCAAGCTTATCGATATTCAGAAATTCGTTCCTGTCGTTATCTCGTGAATTGAAGCCTCCCGAAAAACTGATTACACTTTTGTCTGTAATACTATAGTCGATACCGGCTTTTATGTTGTGGCCTTTATCCTGTGATTTTGAATCGGTGTTTTGATTGGCAAAAATTGTAGGGAAGGGGCTGTCCAGATAGGTGATATTGCTATATCCGCCACCAATACGGTTGCCATAACGATAACCATAATTTCCGTAAAGGTTTATCTTTTTGTTTTGAAAACTCAAGTTTGTGCTTGCGTTATAATTATCTCGGTTGCCTGCACTGAATGCTGCGGAGCCATTGAAACCTAATTTCTTATTCTTTTTTAATACGATATTGATAATTCCTGATTGGCCCTCTGCATCATATTTTGCGGATGGATTGGTAATGAGCTCAACGCTTTCAATGGAGCTTGCAGGTATAGATTGCAGTATTTGAGCCACGTTTCCACCGGCTATAAGTGATGGTTTGCCATCTATCAGAACCTTTACTCCGGTTGAACCTCTAAGGCTTACATTACCATCAATATCAGATTGAACAGAGGGTACGTTTTGAAGTAAATCTGAAGCAGATCCTCCCTCGCTAACTAAACTTTGATCAACAGCGAAAACTTTTTTATCTATTCCAAGTTGAATGGCGCTTTTTTGAGCAGTGATAGCCACCTCATTTAGTACAGTTCCTTTGGCTGGCTTCATTTTGATTGTGCCGAGATTAATTACTTTCTGAGCATCGGAAATAGAAATGGAATCTCTAACCATTGTTTGGTAACCAACATAACTTATTTTGAAGGTAAATACGCCTTTAGGTAGACTACTGATAAGTAAATTACCATTTACATCAGTTTGTGCACCTTTAATAATTGCTTTTGTTTTTCTGTTAAGGATAGTGGCTGTAGCAAATGGTACAGTTTCATTACTTTGCGCATCAACAACTTTGGCTGTAATTTGACCCTCTCCAGTGGTTTGGGCATTAAGTTTTACAGTTGTAATACAAAAGGCAATAGCTAAAAACAGAACTTTGCACGTAGAATTCTTCATTCGGATCTTTCTTTTTTATTAGGTTTCTTTAAGGAGGGACAAAGAAACGGAGGGAAAGTTTAATAATACAGGAGTAACTATTTTATTACAGCAAATATGATCAACTACACTAATATTTTTTCTAACGACGGGATGACCTATCAGCAGTATAGAATTCTGATTGATGAGCTTTTATTACAACATAAAACCACAGGTCCTGATGATTCTGATGCAATGTTGCATTACACTAAAGTGAATGTGCAACGAATGAGCAGGGTTGATAAAACGGTGAAATTAAATGAGGAATTCCTGAATGTGCTTAACAACGTAAAAAATAAATATCGGTTTCTGGTAATTTCCGAAGGATGGTGTGGGGATGCAGCGCAGATTGTGCCTGTTTTTGATAAAATAGCAACGAGCTTTCCTGATAGATTTGAACTCAGGTTTGTTTTGAGGGATAAAAATTTGCCATTGATTGATGCGCATCTAACCAAAGGTGGCAGGGCCATTCCAGTATTATTAATTCTAGATGAAAAAGGGGATGTCGTTAAGAAATGGGGCCCAAGACCTGACATTCTGCAGGAGTTACTGGCCGGTTGGAAAAGAGACAGCAGTGATATGATGGAAATTGCCGAAAAACTTCATGGCTGGTACGCAAAGGATAAAACCCAAACTACACAACAAGAATTAACGAAAATATTTAAGGATTTAACCTAATCTACAGATACTGTTAACCCTTCCTGCTGAAGAATTTTACGGTAAACTTCCATTTCAGTAAAAGAACCTTCCAAAACAGCGCATTTACCTTTGTTATGGACTTCCCATGCAATTTTTTCTGCCTGGGTTTCAGAATAGTCCAGATATTTCATCATGCAATGAATTACATGATCAAAAGTATTTACATCATCGTTCCATAATATTAAGCGGTGAACTGTTTTTAATGAGGTAAGGATCTCTTCTAATGTAAATGTTTCCTCTTTGGTTTCTGTTGACATATTACAAAAATAAGCTTATTTCAAAATAATGTTGCAGTTAAAGTTATTTTTGCTTAAAATTTGTACTAAACTCAAATATAATGCAGCGTTCAAAGATTGCCGGTATTGGCTACTATGTGCCCAAAAATGTTTATTCTAATGACGATTTATCTCGTTTTATGGATACAAACGATGAATGGATACAGGAGCGTACCGGAATAAAAGAACGTCGTTTTGCGGATAGACTTGAAGAAACAACTACAACGATGGGTGTTGAGGCTGCCAAAATTGCTATCGAACGTGCTGGCATTACTGCACAGGATGTTGACTTCATCATTTTTGCCACACTTAGTCCTGATTATTATTTTCCCGGTTGCGGGGTTCTGCTGCAGCGCGAAATGAAAATGAAAGAAATAGGTGCCCTTGATATCCGAAATCAATGTTCAGGATTTGTTTATGCACTATCTGTAGCAGATCAGTTTATAAAAACAGGCATGTATAAGAACATACTTGTTGTGGGTAGTGAGAAACATTCGTTTGCGATGGATTTTGAAACAAGGAGCAGAAATGTTTCTGTTATATTTGGGGACGGGGCAGGGGCAGTTGTTTTACAACCTACCCAGAAAGAGAACCAGGGTATATTAAGCACACATTTACATAGCGATGGTGCTGATGCAGAGATTTTGGCAATGTATTATCCTGGCGCTTCGGCAAATAAATGGCTTAAGGATAAGCCCGGATATCCTGATCAGGAACTTGGGGGGTTATTCATGACCGCAGAACAGTTGGAAAGTGGTGCCGCATTGCCTTATATGGATGGGCCTGCTGTATTTAAAAAAGCAGTGGTAAAATTCCCGGAAGTAATAAAAGAAGCTTTAAACGCCAACAATCTTACAGAGAAAGATATTGATATGTTGGTTCCTCACCAAGCTAACCTAAGAATAAGCCAATATGTACAGCAATTACTGGGCTTAAGTGACGACAAGGTATTTAATAATATTCAGAAATACGGAAATACCACAGCAGCCTCAGTTCCCATTGCACTCTGTGAGGCATGGGAAGAGGGTAAGATTAAAGATGGAGATCTTGTTTGTCTTGCGGCTTTTGGTTCTGGTTTTACCTGGGCAAGTGCTTTAATCAGGTGGTAAGGCTTAATAGGCGCTAGCTTCCCTTTGCTGATCTTGTCATTTGTTCAAAGGCATCCCACATCTCATTCGGAATGGCTTCGAGACCATTAAACTGACCAGCCCCTTGTAACCACTCGCCGCCATCAATGGTAATTACTTCTCCGTTAATGTAGCCTGCGAAGTCACTGATTAGAAATGCCGCTAAATTAGCGAGTTCCTGATGTTCGCCTACGCGTTTCAAAGGAACCCTGTTCTTGAAATCGAACTTCTCTGCCAGATCGCCGGGCAATAACCGTTCCCATGCACCTTTAGTAGGAAAGGGGCCAGGGGCAATGGCATTTGTTCGGATACCATACTTGCCCCATTCAACAGCTAAAGAGCGTGTCATGGCCAGCACACCGCCTTTAGCGCACGCAGAAGGCACTACGTATGCAGAGCCTGTAAAAGCATAGGTGGTAACAATGTTTAAAACACTTGCGGTTTGTTTTTCTTTTATCCAATGTTTGCCAAAAGCAAGGGTACAGTTTACAGAGCCCTTTAAAACAATATCTATTATCGAAGAAAAAGCATTAGCTGACAAGCGTTCAGTTGGTGAAATGAAATTACCAGCGGCATTGTTAAGCAGTGCATCAACTTTCCCAAAGGTTTTTAATGTCTCGGTCAACACATGCTCAACCTGTTCATATTCCCTGACGTCGCAAGCTAGCGCGAGGACTTTTCCGCCAGTTTCTTTCTCCATTTCTAAAGCTGTTTGCTGAAGCACATCAAGCTTACGGCTTGTGATCACCAGGTTTGCTCCTAATTTCAGAAAATAGGTTCCCATGGCTTTCCCTAAACCGGTACCACCACCCGTAACTACAATTGTTTTTCCTTTTAAGGCATCGTCTCTTAACATTGGCTGATTGAACATGGCTTATTTCTTTTGCAGGTTATCTATAATTGTTTTTAAAATGCTACGGGTTGCGGGGGCCCACCACTGTTTTAGCATTACTTGCAATGCTTCACTTTGATCTGCACTGGTTGCTGTAATTAAATCTTTTCTGATGTTGAGCTTACTCTGTTCCCAGGTATTACGCTCCATAGCCATGTATTTTCTGATCTTTCTCTCGGCAGCTGTGAGGATACTGGCTGGATTTACAATCTCGTCGACCAGACCAACCTGCAATGCCTCTTCAGGGGTAAATAGTTTCCCTTCTAAAAGACTTCTGGTAGCATTAGCCTGTCCAATCCAGAATGAGTACAGCTTAAAAATGCTGTTAGGTACAATTATGCCTACCGGAACTTCATTTAGCCCGATAATGTATTTGCCTTCGGCCATTATTCTATAATCGCAAGCCAGGGCTATAACGCATCCGCCGGCAGGGCTGTGTCCGTTTATGGCAGCAATTAGTGGTTTTTTAAATGCAGTTATAGTTGCTGTAAAATTCAGAAACAGATGCCAGAATGATTCAGCTTCTTCTTCTGAATAGTTGTATAATTCTATAAGGTCTAACCCGGCAGAGAAAAAATGTTCTTTGCCGGTGATAATTACACCAGCAATATTGGGATCACCCGCTATGTTTATGAGTATGTCATTTAATTCAGTAATCATTTCACGGTTAAGTGCGTTAGATTTACCTCTATCGAGCGTGATAATGCTTAAGTGATCTTTTATGGTGACTCTAATTGTATTCATTTATATTTATTTTACTTCATAGGTGTAAACTGTACGTGCTAAATTTCCAAGCATATCCATGCCCTCTATAACGATTCTGTAGGTTCCGGGTTCATCTGAATTGAAATAGTTGAAGGCTGCTTTTCCACTTTCATTTGTGACAATATTAGGATTCCAGTAAATGGTCGTCCTGTAATCTGGTCTGTTATCAGGAGCATCGTATTTTGGTGAATAGAATTCTCTTGGTGTATAATATCCTTTGGGCGAGAAAGGAATGATGCCTGGTGTAAACGTAGATGCGCTGGAATAGCCGCCTCCGCGTTTAGTGGTAATGACTAATACACCGCCACCTCCACGACTACCATAAATTGCAGTGTTGCCAGCAGATTTTAATACTTCAATCGTCTCAATATCCATTGGGTTAATATTATCCAGAAAATCGCCTTCCATTTGCATACCATCTAAAACTATTGACATTGGTGTGCCGTTGTTTCTCATTAAATATGGAGTTCCATTTCTAATAATCAAGCCAGCAACACGACCCTGTAAACACTGCGACAATGTAGTGCAGTATTGAAGCTGGTCTGTCGTTATAATAGCATCGGCGTTACCGGCACCATTTAGATTTGAGGAATTTTTAGCTGGATTTTTTTTCTCTACAATATTCACCTCTTTTAACAAAATTGTACGTTCCAGTATTCCGCGTTTAGTTAGATCGTCAAAATAGTTTTCACTTTGTTTCAGATATCCTGATAAGGCCTCATTAACATTCACCTCTATGTCGCCGGTATTTTTATTTTTAGTAACTATCTGTCCTGATACAACATCAAGAACTATATCTACACTCTTTTTGTTTTTTGCGGTTCTTGCCTGTACAATGAATTTAGTACTGTCATTAAAGATCAGGTTGTCGAAATTGAAACGTCCTTGTGCATCAGATAATGTATCAATTGCGAACAATCCTCCAGAGGAGGAGAAAAGTGATACCTTGGAGTTTGGTAAAGGTTTGCCGCCATAACTTGTAACTACTCCGCTGATTTTTAATGATTTTTCTGGTTCATAGCGAATATTTGGACCTGCATTATTAATTATATTTTTCCATAATATTCTTCTCCATCCCTGGGTTATCATTAGGTTATCTAAATCCTGTTGTGTTTTTTGATCATCATGTAAAAAGTAGTAGTTAGGTTTTTCTATGTAACCAATAAGATCTGAAGTAAGCAGCAGGGTCGTAAAAATGTTGCTTTCATTTTCTTCGTCAGGCTTTACTGATGTAGTATTGGTAACAGCTATAGAAAAACTTGCCTGCGCAGGCTTTTCCGCAAAATCTGCCTGAAGATTTACGTTAACTTTTTCCTTCCTTGCATAGCTTTCTTTAGCGGTTGAAACCTTTGTTGTTATCTTGTCCTTAACATTATTTACAAAAACAAGGCGCTCTGCAACGGGAGTGTTCCGAGCAGAGAATAAGGTGAGCTGAATTATGCCTGATGGCAAATCTTTTTTAGGAATTGAGGTGGTTATAATTTGTTTTTGAGAAGCGGCTTTGGATATGAAATAAACATTTCCATTGTTTTGTGCAACTAGTTTTAACTCACCATTTCCTATTAGATCGGGACTCAATAAAACTTTAGCAACAACATTTTCCGTATTGCTGTTTACCGTAATGATATAACCACTTGGTAATACTCGGGGTAGATTTATAGTGCTTTCAGACCCGTCTTTATATTTTACTTTAGCAGCATAAGTTCTTCCAGGCTGTGGATTGAGTATAAAACTACCTATTCCTAAGTGTTGTGTGCTAAATTGAGTAACTTCCTGACCATCGTTATCTATTATTGATCCTTTTACATCTTCGCCCAATCCAGAAGCATTTACGGCTTTGATTCCAATTTTATTAGGTAGGCTTTCTACTAGGTTTCCGCTTTCGGGGAAGAACTGGACATCTATTGCATTTGATGTTGCTTTAACGGGAATTTCTTTGATCATCTTTTTCTTATCTGGAAGAGTCAGCGTAGCTATAATTTTTCCGGATTTGTACAAAGATGGCTGAGTATTTAAAAAACTGATGTTTACCTCTCCCTGATCATTGGTTACTGCTTTTCCTTTTGCCAGGCTTCTGAAGTTTAACTGAACCTCGTATGAGACATCACTTTGTGCATATGGAACACCTTTTTTATCTGTAAACCTGATGTTGGCATCTACTTTTTCTGCGGTATTTTGCTTGCTAAAAGCATAGCTGGTGTTTGTGTAAACATTATTAGCCCATGAATTGCCAATTTTTATGGTTTTATCGAAAAAGAATTCTGTTCCCGCATTCTTCATCCATTGGGTATATGCCCTTATTCGATAGTTCCCTTCCGTAAAAGAATCAGGAAGTTTAAAGTCGCCCCAGGTAAATCCCGAAATCACAGGCAACTTAATCTGCTTTTTAACGGAATCTTTTTCGCTGATCAATTCAACATATAGTGCATTGCTGATTGTTGATGGTTTTCCTGTTTGAGCATTTACAACGTAAGCCTTAAACCAAATGTCATCGCCGATGGCATAAAAGGGTTTATCAAGATGCAAGTGCACTTTTTCCTGAGGATACTTTTCAATATATGCCTCCAGTTTCTTTATCAATGCACTAAACGGATCGTCATCCGCTTTGTAAGCAAAAGTTATAAGTATCCCAAAGCATAGTAACAAAGGCAGAATTAGCTTACGTTTCATAAATAAGAACCTTAACAAATAAAGCCTCAATATACGAAATATTAACTTTAGAACTTATTCTTCCACATCATGCTTTCTACAGGTTTTGTGGTTTTGTTGTTGTATTTAGCGTTAGTTTTGGTGTTATACATTGTTTGAATATCGCCTTGAACCATAAAGTAAATTAATTGGCCAATTGGCATTCCGGCATATATTCTTACAGGTTGTGCGCATGAAATTTCTAATGTCCATGTATTGCAAAAACCAACATCACCTTTACCCGCGGTTGCATGGATATCTATTCCCAATCTACCGGTGCTTGATTTTCCTTCAAGAAAGGGAATATGGGCATGGGTTTCTGTATATTCTAAAGTAACACCTAGATACAGTGTGCCTGGATGTAGCACATATCCTTCTTTTGGAATTTCGAAATGATCTATTTTATTGTGTGCTTTTGCATCAAGAACCCTGTCTTTGTAAGTAGCCAGATACTTGCCCAAATGAACATCGTATGAGTTTGTGCCAAGGCATTCGGGGTTAAAAGGCTCTATTATAATGGTTCCCTTATCTATTTCTTCCAGTATTCGTTTGTCGGACAGTATCATTTTATCTAGTATTTGGACGAAATTATGATTAATTTAAGATACTTTTGCATAGTTTTCTAAAATAGAGATGCCTGTAGTTTTTAATAAAAATATTGACGAGGATACCATACTTGCTGTATGGAAAATCGAAGAAACTGAAGAGCAGCTGATTTCGGGTTTACAACTGAAGCAGCATGAGCTTGATGTGATTTCATCGTTAAATAATGGAAAGCGGTTGCTTCATTGGCTAAGCACAAGGGTGCTATTAAGAACAATGCTTAATACTTCAGAATATATCGACTGCCGCATGGATGAGCACGGTAAGCCATATCTTCCTAACCTCGGATACCATATTTCTTTAAGTCATTCTTACGATTACGCGTCGGTAATTGTTGGTAAGAAGAAGAAGGTGGGGGTTGATATTGAACTTATTAAACACAAAATAAAGAGCATAAGGAATAAGTTTCTGTCTGACTCGGAACTTGCTCAAAAACAAATTGGTGATAACACTAATGGATTATATGTGTGCTGGTGTGCAAAAGAAGCTATCTATAAATGGAATGGGAGAAAGGGACTGGAGTTTAAACGAGACATTCATATCAAGCCCTTTAAGCTTAAAGATGAAGGAAGTCTTAAGGCTCTTGTTGATCTTCCTGAAGGAGCTTTGGAGCTTACTGTGCACTATTTTAAAACTAACGATGGCTATATGTTAGGTTACGTGGTAGCTTAACTTTTCATAAAATGAATAAGAAAGTTGAATTTATAGACTGGTGTCTTGTTGATTATCAGGATGCCTGGGATAAACAGGAAGTTTTGTTCAATCAAAGCGTGGCTTTGAAAACACAAAACCGAACAAATAACACAAATCTGGAGACCCCTAATTTTTTGGTGTTTTGTGAGCATCCTCATGTATATACCTTAGGGAAAAGTGGTCACCCGGAAAACTTGTTGCTTAATGAACAAGGTTTATTAGAAAAAGAGGCAAAATATTATAAAATTAACCGTGGTGGTGATATAACATATCATGGGCCAGGGCAAATAGTGGGTTATCCAATTCTTGATCTGGATAATTTTTTTACTGATATCCACCTTTATTTAAGAACACTTGAAGAAGCGGTTATTTTAACCTTGAATGATTACGGGATTATATCTGGTCGGTATCCAGGCTATACAGGAGTATGGCTGGACGCTGATAATGAGAGAGCACGTAAAATATGTGCATTGGGTGTAAGGTGCAGCAGGTGGGTAACCATGCATGGCTTTGCGTTCAATGTAAATACAGATCTTAACTACTTTAAAAATATTGTTCCTTGTGGGATAGACGATAAGGATGTAACCTCGATACAACGTGAATTAGGCTATCCGCTAGATATGGAAGAGGTTAAAGGTAAGCTGAAAAATCATATTGCCAGTCTGTTTGGCATGCAGCTGATCTGATTCATCTTGAAAAAGGGATTTGAAATTTTGATTTTTTGACATAAAGATTATCTTTATATAAATTAAAACTCAAAAACCTATGGACTACAATTCAGAGTACTCTTCAGCAGCCGCCGCCGGATTGGGCGCCGGAACCGTTTTCTTTTGTTTAATCGTGCTAGTTATTGTCTATGCCGGATTATGGAAAACCTTCGTTAAAGCCGGAAAACCAGGATGGGCGGCTATAATACCAATTTACAATTTAATTGTCCTTATCGAAATTGTTGGTAAACCGACAATATGGATACTTTGGTTATTAATACCATGTGTAAATATTGTATTTAGTGTTTGGCTAATGAATCTGCTAAGTAAAAGTTTCGGAAAAACAGAAGGCTTTACCGTCGGACTTATTATTTTGCCAATTGTGTTCTATCCTATATTAGGCTTTGGTGATGCTAAGTATTTAGGCCCATCTGCTGCAGAAGCACAAAATGGTTTTAATAATCCAAACAACCCTTTTGGTAATAATAATCCGTTCAACGATCCATTTAACAAACCACCTACCACCCCTGGAATTTAATTGTTAGTGTTTATAACATATATCTTATCCGCCTGGTCTTCTTTCTTAGACAAGGCGGATATTTTTTTGCTGCCATGTCCGTTTAAGTATCTCTTTAAAATCGACTGTCCGGGATGTGGATTTCAACGCTCACTAATATTTCTCCTAAAAGGGGATTGGGAAAAGAGTTTTGATATGTATCCACCAACGGTTCCTCTTCTCATTACTTTTATTGTAGGGTTATCGGCAAACTACTGGTTCGGCAAAAGAAGTGATAAGCTCATTAAAACACTATATCTTATTACGGGGTCAATTATATTAGTCAGTTACGTTTATAAAATGTGGATACCTCATCCGCACTAGTAAAATTTCTCAAATCCGTATCTCTTGTTATTCCGTAAATGTCGAATATGAGATATTCGATGGTAATTCTATCATTATTACTGATATTAGCCTGTAAGAAAGGAGAGGTAAAGTCGATGGTTAATGATAGCACTACAAACACGGTTGTGAACCCGTTAAATTATCTTGCGCTTGGCGATTCCTATACCATAGGAGAGTCAGTAGAACGTTATGAGAATTTCCCAAACCAGCTTGCAAATGACCTTACAAAAAAGGGCCTTATAATAAACTCCCCGATCATAGTTGCGAGGACGGGTTGGACAACCAGCGAATTGAAATCTGGAATCAAAGACTCTGGGGTACCTGAGCATAAATTTGATATTGTTACTTTACTAATAGGGGTAAATAATCAATATAGAGGTGAATCAAAAGATGTTTACCGTAAGGAATTTAAAGAGCTCCTGCAAATCGCTATTAATTTCACAAAAGACAAAAAATCGCATGTTTTTGTGATATCAATTCCCGATTGGGGAGCTACACCGCATGGCCAGCAAAGCGGACGTGACCCACAAGTCATTGCTAAGGAAATAGATGCTTTTAATGTAATAAACAAAGAAGAGACATTGGCCGCGGGTTTGAATTATTCCAACATTACACCATTTTCCAGATTAGCACTGTCAGACAAAACCTTGGTTGCCGGAGATGGCCTGCATCCCTCAGGAAAGATGTATGCCGGATGGGTTGCGAATGTTGCTCCGTTAGTATTGACGAATTTGAAATAATTATTAACTAATCTGTCTTTGAAGTAATATGTCTGTAGTCTTTAATTACCGTTTTTAAGAATTCTAATTCGTTCATTCCCACTGGCACTTTAATGGCAAGATGTGTTGAGATTCTTGCTGACATTGCATAAATTAAATCAGCATTATTTGTTCTGTAAAAAGTACTGATAACTTCATGGATTAGCTCTGCATCTCTATCTGTAAGCTGATCAGCATAGGCAAAAACGGGGGTATATTCTTCTTCTACCGGATGAAAAGCAATGTGGTTAAAGCCAGTACGGGCAACTGTTTTTATGAGTGTGGTGCCGGCTACTATATCGCCAATTCTTTGCTTGTTTTCTGTTATAGCCACACAAATTAATCCGCCTACCTGAGCGGTTAGTGTAAAATCTACGAGTCTAAACAACCAGCGGATAAAATACTGACCTAAACTTGCCTGGCCTCCGTTTAAGCTAATCACTTTTATCTTTAGTAACTTTTTGCCGATACTTTGTCCGTTCATAAAGATCTCAGAAATAAGGTCATAAAAAACAAAGCAAGCACCATAAATTGACCATATGGAAATGACAAGGATTTTTGACTGTGCAGAGCCTGTAAGTGCAGTTAATACCATAAGCAGAATTGCTACGACGATAAAAGCGCCCAAATCAATCAACCTTGCAGCCACCCGTTCTCCCAATCCTGCAACCGGATAGTCTATAGCCACATGCTGACTTGTGTTTACCTGTATTGTTTCCATATAAACTCAAACTTAGATAAAATTTAAAACAAAGAAATGTTCAGGAGAATTAAAATAATGATAGTGAATTTTTCTTGTAAAAATCTTTTTTATGCTATTTTACATGAAAATTAGAGCCCTCACAAAACCTATGAGAGAATCGTTGTTTGTTAAGCAGAATTCCAGTAAATGGAAATCCTATGAACAAATGAGTGCAGCCACACCAGATGAGCTGGCTGATAGGTTTGTTGACATTACCAATGATCTGGCTTACGCCAAAACATTTTATCCAAAATCAAAAACAACAGAATATTTAAACGGAATTGCTGCATTGCTGCATCAATCTATTTATAAGAATAAAAAAGAGGACACCAATACGTTCATTGAATTCTGGAAATTTGAGTTACCTATCCTTTTTTATACCTATCGCAGGCAGTTGCTGTATGCACTAATATTTTTTGTAATCTCAAGCTTAATAGGAATTCTGTCTGCAAAATATGATGATTCTTTCTTAAGGTTAATACTTGGAGATGGGTATGTAAATATGACCAATGAGAACATTGCTAAGGGAGATCCATTTGGCGTTTATAAAAAGCAAGGTGAGTTCAGCATGTTTTTTATGATTGCTGCCAACAATATCTATGTGTCTTTATTGATGTTTGTAAGTGGAATATTCTTCTCGATTGGGCCTGTATTCTTTATCTTAAGAAATGGAATAATGCTTGGCTCATTCGAATATTATTTCTTTAGTAAAGGTTTGGGACTGGAATCTATATTGGTAATATGGATTCATGGGACTTTGGAAATATCTGCCATCATAATTGCCGGTGGTGCAGGTTTGGTTTTAGGGCATGGCTTATTGTTTCCTAAAACATATACACGCCTTCAGGCATTTATAAAAAGTGCAAAAGACGGAACTAAAATAGCTTTGGGAATATTACCTATAATTGTGGTGGCAGCAATATTTGAAAGTTTTGTTACCAGGCATACCGATATGCCGATTTGGTTAAGTGTTTCCATTCTTGGAGGCTCATTTTTATTTATGGTTTGGTATGTAGTATTGTATCCTGCCCAACTTATTAAACGCACTCAAAATATAAACAATGTCTGATAAATTAGAATTTAGAAAGCTCAGAGAGTTTGGTGAGATCATTAATGATATGTTCCAGTTCATAAAACAGAACTTTAAGCCATTAATGAAAACCTATATTTATTTATGCGGCTTCTTTGTACTTGCCGGAATGTTAGCGGCAATAATGTATCAGGTTGGCTTACAAAAGATCAATTTCGGCTACGGTGGCAATCAGGCAAACGCCAACCCTTTCAACAGGTTTGGTCAGTTGTTCTCATTCAATTATTTCGTTGTGATCATATTTTCATTACTCAATTATACTGCAATAACTGTTTCAACCTTAAGCTTTATTGCATTATACGTTCAAAAAGGAAACCAGGCGCCAACTGTGGAAGAAGTTTGGTCATATTTCAAATATTATTTCCTTAGGGTATTTGGGAGTAGTATTGCTGTGTGTATTTTTCTTATTATTTGCCTTCTATTCTGTGGCTTGCCGTTTTTTTATGTGTTTCCGGCGATGTCTCTTTTTTATTCCATAATGGTGGTAGAGAATGGAAGCTTTGAATATTCATTTAGCAGATCTTTCAAACTCTTAAAAGATCAATGGTGGGTAACCGCAGGAGCAATATTTGTTATATGGATAATTACCTATGCATGCATGTCTATGGCCTCTATGCCAGCTATAATACTTACTATGGTTTCTGCATTTACCAAAGCATCCGGTGGTATGAGTACTTTTATCATTGTTATTTCTACAGTTATTCAATATGTATGTCAGGTGTTTATGATCTTGCCTGTTATAGGTGTTACACTCTGTTATTTTAATCTGGTAGAACGTTTGGATAATACCGGATTATTGGAAAGGATAAATCAACTTGGAAAGTCCGAAACGAATTTAAATTCTACCCCTGAGGATTATTAGCATGCGTTTACTGCTCTTCATTTTTCTTTTTTTTGGAATGCTACAGGTTCAGGCTAATGTAGAAAAGCAGGATTCTGTTGCACAAAAAACAGTCGTCAGACTGGATACGACTAAGGTTGATCTGCGTGGGTTCGATAAAAGTAAACTGGAAGCACATAGTAAAGAAACAGACTTCATTTATGATGATGTCCCTGCGCCAAATCTTAGCTTTTGGGACAGGTTTTGGCGATGGTTTTGGCGCTTGATAGGCCAAGCACTAAGTAACAAGGTGTCTGGTGGTTTAATAAAATACTTAGCAATTATTGCACTGGTTGGATTGGTAGTTTTCATTGTCTTAAAAATAATTGGTGCAGATCTGAAAATATTTTCCCGTAAGTCTCAAATAGTGGAGGTGCCCTATAATGAGTCTGATGATAACATCCATGAAATTAATTTTAATGAGGAGATAGAAAAGGCTATAGGGAATGCTAATTATAGATTGGCTGTCAGACTTTTGTATTTGCGGACACTTAAAAAACTGAGCGATAAAGACCTGATTCACTGGCTCCCTGAAAAAACAAATCAAACGTATATCAGCGAGATTAATGATTCCGATAAGAAGAAAGAATTCAGCAAGCTTACTCATCAATTTGAATATGTTTGGTACGGCGAGTTTTTTATTGACAAAGAGAATTTCAATGCCATTAAAGACACTTTTGAACGGTTTAATTTACATAGCTCATGAAGGGATTAAGAAGATATCTTATTGTGAGTGCCGTGCTTTTGGTTGGTTATCTGGTTGCCCAGTATTATAAACCCAAGCCAACAAACTGGACCCCCAGCTATTTAAAAGAAGATAAGATCCCCTATGGCACGTACATTCTGTTTCATGAAATACATGATTTATTTCCCAAAAGAGATGTGAGAATAATCCGAGATCCAATATATAATATTTTAAAGGATAAAAAGTTTAATAATACCAACTACCTTTTTATTTCTCATTCTATGGAACTTGATAAGCTGGATTTTAAAGAACTTATCAGCTTTGTAAATGAGGGAAACAATGCTTTTTTTGCCGCCTTTGATTTTGGTAAAATTTTAAGTGATACACTTAAGTTTGATATAGGATCGTCGTATAACTATTCGACAGAAAAATCTACCGGAATTAATTTCACCAATCCAAAGTTGAAAACGAAATACAATTATGCCTTCGGAAAGCAAATTGCCGAACAGTATTTTAGTAAAATCGATACTTCCAGGGTAATGGTATTGGGTAAAAATGCTAATGGGAAGCCAAACTTTATTAAATACAGTTTTGGTAAAGGAAATATATACATTTTACCAAATCCTCAACTATTTACCAATTACAGCCTGATAAATCCTTTAGGCGCGGATTATGCAGCAAAGGCCCTATCATACCTTCCCAGCTCTGCAAGTTTAATGTGGGACGAACACAATACACGAGGTAATATCGATGATTCAGCCGTTTTAAGAGTGATTTTTAGAAATCAATCACTGCGATGGGCATACTATATTGCATTGGTAGGATTGATCATCTTTGTTTTGTTTGAAATGAAGCGCAGACAGCGGATAATTCCTGTAATAGAACCCTTAAAAAACTCATCCTTAGATTTTGTTAAGGTTGTTGGAAAAGTATACTATCAGCAACGGGACAATGGAGATATTGCAAGAAAAAAGGTAAGCTATTTTCTTGAGCATATTCGAAGTACCTATAACCTTAAAACAACATCACTGAATAAAGAATTGGAAGAAGCTTTAAATATCAGATCAGGAGTGCCCCAAGAAACGATTAGCCAACTGTTTAGCATTGTAAATGTGATAAATAACAATCAGTTTGTTGGTGATAACTCACTGATCAACCTTAATAAACTAATTGAAAGATTTTATAAACAAGCTCAATAAACTATGGAACCGGAAATTTTTAATGAAAGAACCGACTTAACTGAACTTAATCAGGCTGTTGATCAGATAAGACAAACACTGAGCAGTATTATTATTGGGCAAAAGGAAACAATAGATTTTCTAATTGCAGCCCTACTTGCCGATGGCCATATTTTGCTCGAAGGTGTCCCTGGTGTGGCTAAAACATTAAGTGCTAAACTTGTTGCCAAAAGCATTGATGCTTCATTTTCACGAATTCAGTTCACTCCTGATTTAATGCCTTCCGATGTATTGGGGACATCTGTATTTGACCCCAGATCTTCGTCGTTTGAATATAGAAAAGGGCCTATATTTGGACATATCATATTGGTTGATGAAATTAATCGCGCTCCTGCAAAAACTCAGTCAGCTTTGTTTGAAGTGATGGAAGAACGACAAATAACTGTAGATGGACATACCTATCAAATGGATGAGCCTTTTATGGTGCTGGCTACCCAAAATCCAATAGAACAGGAAGGGACTTATAGATTGCCCGAAGCCCAGCTAGATAGATTCTTATTTAAGATCGAAGTTAAATACCCTACACTGGAAGAAGAGATAATTATCCTTCAAAATCAACATCAGCAAAAGCTTGAGGTAGAGATAAACGCAGTTAAAGCGGTTCTAAGTATCGATAAGATCAAGAAATGCAGGGCAATAATTAAGGCCTTGCATGTTGAACCTAAACTAATAGAATATGCAGCAAGGATAACTCATGAAACAAGGAATAATAAATCACTTTACCTGGGCGCTTCACCCCGGGCATCTTTAGCAATGATCAATAGCGCTAAAGCCATTGCAGCAATGCAGGGTCGTGATTTTGTTACGCCAGAGGATATCATAAAAGTGGCGGTACCTGTTCTTGCACACAGAATTATGCTAACACCAGATAAGGAAATGGAAGGACTTACTCCTGCTGATATAGTTGGTCAAATTATTCAAAAATTAGAAATTCCAAGGTAATACCAAAGCTGTTGAAGAACTTTTTTAAGACATATTATAAAGACCTGTTTTTAGGTAAAAGGCTGTTTGCAGGAATTGGGCTTTGCGCTACTTTGTTCCTGTTTTCTTTCTTTTTGCCATGGCTTGGGGATATCCCATTTATTGCTTTTTGGACGCTGATAGCATTGGTTATTATTGATATGCTCATGCTTTATCGACAGGATAGGAGCTTCTTTTTAAGACGGGATCTTCCCGAAAGATTAAGTAACGGCGATGAAAATGAAATCAATATTTATATCGAGAGCTTTTATCCTTTTGCAACTAAAGTTGGTATTATTGATGAAATTCCTTTACAATTTCAGAAGAGAGACATCTGGTTTACCAGTAATTTAAAACCCCGTGAACACAAAACAATTAATTATACTTTAAGGCCTACCAAAAGGGGCGAATATGTATTTGGATTGGTTCGTTTGTATGTTAGTTCGCCGCTAAGCTTAATAGTAAGGAGGTTTAACTTTGGAGAAGAAACAACAGTGCCAGTTTATCCTTCCTTTTTGCAATTAAGAAGATACGAATTAATGGCGATATCAAACAGACTGAATGAAATTGGGATTAAAAAAATAAGAAGAATAGGTCATAGCCTGGAGTTTGATCAGGTAAAGAGTTATGTGCAGGGCGATGATTATAGAACTGTTAACTGGAAAGCGACAGCCCGGAAAGGAGAGTTGATGGTGAATTCCTTTACAGATGAAAAAGCTCAACATGTCTATTGTGTGATTGATAAATCGAGAATCATGAAAATGCCTTTTGAGGGATTGAGCTTATTGGATTATGCAATTAATGCAAGTTTAATTCTTTCTAACGTGGCTTTGTTAAAGGAAGATAAAGCGGGCTTAATAACCATAGCTGAAAAGACCGGAAGTATTGTGCCAGCAGATAGAAAACCTGCTCAGCTTGGTAAGATTATGAGCGTTTTGTATAAAGAAAAAACAAGATATCTCGAAACCAACATGGAGGCCCTTTATACAAGCATCCGAAGCGTTTTAAAGCAGCGTAGTTTGTTAGTTTTCTTTACAAATTTCGAAAGCATGTCGGCATTAAACAGACAACTGCCATTTTTAAAGCGTATTGCTAAATTCCATTTGCTGCTTATTGTGTTTTTTGAAAACACCGAACTGAAATCTCTTACCGAAGAGGAAGTAAAAGACGTAGAAGGGATTTACATTAAAACCATTGCCAGCAAATTTGCTTATGAGAAAAAGCTAGTCGTAAAGGAACTTGCCAAACATGGAATCTTAAGCATTCTTACCCCACCAGAAAAACTGACCATAAATGTAATCAACAGATATCTTTCTATTAAAGCCCAACAGAAAATCTAATAAGACTTTAGCACTCAGGCAAACTTATTGGAATATTGGTGGCCAAACCGCCATCAGATGTCTCTTTATATTTCGAATTCATATCTAAAGCAGTTTCCCACATCGTATTAACTACGGCGTCTAAACTTACCTTGGCTTTGTCCGGGTTACTTTGCAATGCAAGCTGACTTGCTGTAATTGCTTTAATAGCGCCCATAGTATTCCTTTCTATACAAGGTATTTGAACTAAACCGCCAATAGGGTCACAGGTAAGGCCTAAGTGATGCTCCATGGCTATTTCAGCAGCCATTAAAACCTGTCTCTGAGAGCCTCCTAAACACTCAGTGAGCGCAGCTGCTGCCATTGCTGAAGACACTCCGATTTCGGCCTGACATCCGCCCATAGCAGCAGATATTGTAGCTCCCTTTTTGAAGATACTGCCTACTTCAGACGCACAGGCAATGAACTGTGTAATTTTTTCTTCATCAAATCCATCACAAAATGTTATAAAGTATTGTAATACCGCTGGTATAACTCCAGCCGCGCCATTGGTTGGGGCCGTTACCACCCTGCCAAATGAAGCATTTTCTTCATTAACAGCCAGGGCAAAACAGCTCACCCAGTCAAGCGTGTAATTAAATCCATTTCCGCCTGCTCTAATGGCCATTATCCAACTTTCATAGTTAGTGTACACACTATTGCCCATCAGCTTTTTATTAAGCGCTGCGGCCCTTCTGGCCACGTTTAGCCCTCCCGGCAAAAAACCTGAGGTATGACACCCTCTGTAAATGCAATCCTTCATTACATTGAAGTGCTGCAAAATTCCTGTTTTTGTTGCAGCTTCTGTCCGCCAGGCCAGTTCATTTTCCATTACTACCTCAGAAACTTTAAGTCCTGTAGTAAGGCACCAGTGTAACAGATCTCCAGCTTTTTCAATAGGGAAAGGTAAATCAACCTGCTCTCTTTCTTTACCATCCTCTCCTTCTTTAACTACAAAACCACCGCCAATAGAGTAATAGGTCTCGGATATTGCTTTTTCCGTTTTTAGAAACGCTTGAAAAGTAACCGCATTTGGGTGAAATGGAAGGCTTTCAAAAAGGAGAAATATCAGATCCTCATCATAGTTGAATTCAATTGGTTTTTCTCCTGCCAGAATTAGTGACTGCTCTTTTTTGATAGATTCAATAGTACACTCAATCGAGTTTACATCAAATGTTACTGGATCTGCACCTGCCAGTCCCAATAATATGGCAACATCAGTTCCATGTCCTTTACCAGTTTTTGCTAAGGATCCGTAAAGCAAAATCTTTATTTGCTCAACCTCACCTAATAAATTTTGCTGTTTTAACGAAGCTGTGAATTGCTGTGCTGCTCGCCACGGACCAAGGGTGTGTGAACTTGAAGGTCCAATTCCTATCTTAAAAATATCAAATACTGAGATCTGTTCTCTTTGCATAATGCAAAGCTAAAACTTAAAAATCAAATGCTATGATATTTCTATCCTGAAGCATACGGTCTACAAATCTTTTGTGGTTTTTGGGGCTCCCTATGGCTATCCATGTTCCACTGATGATGCCATTAGCGAGTTCCTGCTTGCCCCGGGTAAGCTTTAATTTAGAGGTCTTGATGTCTTCTTCATATTTCTCCAGACTTTCATTTTCAAATCTTTTTACGATTCTGTAAACTCTTTTAGTAAAGCGGCGTTCTACCATATCTTCTAAAAAGGGAAAAGTAAGTAAAGCCAATAGAACAACCAATGTTACACCTATTGCCTGTTCATAATATCCAGAACCAATAGCCATTCCAATTGCGGCTACAATCCATATTACACAAGCTGTAGTTAAGCCTTTAACCTGATTGTCTTCTTTAAAAATAACACCTGCACCCAAAAAGCCTATGCCAGTAACAATATTGGAGGCAATACGATCATGGCTACTTAAACCAATTTTTATAGACAGAATGGTGAATAATGTAGAACCAAGACCAATCATGATCATGGTTTTTAGTCCAGCCTGTTTGCTTCTGAACTCTCGCTCCGCACCAATTAAACCACATAGTAGTGTTGCCAGTAAAAATTTGTTCACTTCACTAAGCGTAAGGAAATGACCGTTCTCTAAAAAATTCTCCATCATGTTTTAACTACCTAAATATAACAAAGATTTAAAACAAAAAGACCCGCTGATAACAGCGGGTCTTTTTTTATATGTGTAGGCAAATAATGATTACATCATTCCACCCATACCACCACCACCCATAGGAGGCATAGCACCACCTGCAGGAGCTTCTTCCGGATCATCAGCTAAAACAACCTCAGTTGTTAATAACATAGCCGCAATAGAAGCTGCATTTTCTAATGCTACACGACCAACTTTAGTTGGATCGATAACACCAGCTGCAATTAGGTTCTCATATACATCAGTACGGGCATTGTAACCGAAGTCAGCTTTACCTTCTTTAACTTTTTGTACAACGATAGACCCTTCGATACCAGCATTCTGGCAAATCTGACGTAAAGGCTCTTCAATGGCACGACGAATGATCTGGATACCAGTAGTTTCGTCATCATTTGAACCTTTCATGCCTTCTAACGCCTCGATAGCACGGATGAAAGCAACACCACCGCCAGCCACGATACCTTCTTCAACCGCTGCGCGGGTTGCATGTAAAGCATCATCAACACGGTCTTTTTTCTCTTTCATTTCAACTTCAGAAGCTGCACCTACGTAAAGAACTGCAACACCGCCAGCTAATTTAGCCAAACGCTCTTGTAATTTCTCTTTGTCATAATCAGATGTAGTAGTCTCAATTTGAGCTTTGATCTGGTTAACACGAGCTTTGATGTCTTCAGACTGACCAGCACCATTGATGATTGTAGTGTTGTCTTTGTCAACAACAACTTTCTCAGCAGTACCCAAATAAGTAAGGTCAGCATTCTCTAATTTATAACCTCTTTCTTCAGAGATAACAGTACCGCCAGTTAAAATAGCGATGTCTTCTAACATTGCTTTTCTTCTGTCGCCAAAACCTGGCGCTTTAACAGCAACAACTTTCAGAGATCCACGGATTTTGTTAACTACTAAAGTAGCTAAAGCTTCACCGTCTAAATCTTCAGCGATGATCAATAGCGGTTTACCAGTTTGAACTTGTTTTTCTAATACAGGCAACAATTCTTTCATGTTGCTGATTTTTTTGTCGTAGATCAAAATGTAAGGGTTTTCTAATTCCGCTTCCATTTTGTCAGCATTAGTTACAAAATATGGAGATAAGTAACCACGGTCAAATTGCATACCTTCAACTGTTTTTACTTCAGTTTCAGTACCTTTTGCTTCTTCAACAGTAATAACGCCATCTTTACCAACTTTGCCCATAGCCTCAGCGATCAATGCACCAATTACTTCGTCATTGTTAGCAGAGATAGACGCAACTTGTTTGATTTTGTTGTTGTCTTCACCTACAGTTTGCGATTGAGCTTTTAAGTTCTCAACAATTGCAGTAACTGCTTTATCGATACCACGTTTTAAGTCCATTGGATTTGCACCAGCAGCTACGTTTTTAATACCTGCAGTTACAATTGCCTGAGCTAACACAGTTGCAGTTGTCGTTCCGTCACCCGCAATATCAGCAGTTTTAGAAGCTACTTCTTTAACCATTTGAGCACCCATATTTTCAATTGGGTCTTTCAATTCAATTTCTTTAGCTACTGTAACACCATCTTTAGTGATAGCAGGTGAGCCAAATTTTTTGTCAATGATTACGTTACGACCTTTTGGGCCTAAAGTTACTTTTACAGCATTAGCCAAAATGTCAACACCTCTTTTCAGGGAGTCGCGGGCTTCTACATTATATTTTACTTGTTTTGCCATTTTATTTTTTTTGATTCTTGTTTAAGCTGAAATGAATTAAGCATTAACCAATTTCATTTCAATAATTATACTTGGATTAAAGAGTTCCTAAGATATCAGAATCTCTCATAATTAAATACTCAGTACCTTCAATAGTAACTTCAGTGCCACCATATTTACTGTATAAAACCTGATCACCAACCTTAACACTTAATGGGATTAGATTTCCAGTTTGATCAGCATATTTACCAGGTCCTACAGCTACTACTATTCCTTGTTGAGGTTTTTCTTTAGCGGTATCAGGGATATAAATACCAGAAGCTGTTTTTTCTTCTGCAGCAGCAGCTTCAACAACTACTCTATCTGCATTAGGTTTAAAGTTTAAAGCCATAACTTATTATTGTTTTGTTTTTAGATTTATAAATGTAAAAGTAATTTAATTACGCACGAAGTACATATCAGTTTTTGTGCCAAGGGGCTTAAGCTTGACAAATTTACACAGCCTTGTCAGCTAATGGATTAAGGCAAACTATTTTTGTGTCAGAGTGGCAGGGGTAAAAAAAAGCCCGGAAGTGGTATTACTTCCGGGCTTTTGCATTCTTATAGAATATAAGAACTTATTTTTTTGTAGTGTCTGTTGCTGCTGGTGGCGTATTTGCCGGAGCAGGAGCAGTATTACCGCCACCAATTGGAGATGGAGTAGGAGTTTTGTCAAGTTGTTCCTGAATTTTAGAACCAGCTCCAGTTGCTGATGAGCCGCCTGATTTACCAATAGTTGTAATTGATAAAGTAAGCACTACAACAAGCGCTAATAAAACCCAGGTTCCTTTTTCTAAAACGTCACCTGTACGTTGAACGCCAAACATATTACTGCCAGATCCGCCTGTTGCCAGACCACCACCTTTAGGATTTTGTATCAAAACAAATAGCGCTAAAGCAATACAAACGATGATTAATAAAATAATTAAGAAAAGCATATTATGTTAGGTTGTTAAATTTTTTTTTCTATCGATTGAATAAGGTCGGCAAAGTAACGGCTTTTTTCTGGAAACATCAAACTTAATTTTTCATAAGTCTCTATGGCCTTGTCATAAAGCATCTGCTCAATATAGATGTTTGCCAGCGTTTCAGATACCAGGTCATTATGGTCCTCCGCACTTTTTTTGGCCTTATTCTCGTTATTTATTTGCTCTGGTTTAGGTGGACTTATCTGAGGCTCGTTCTTAATAAAGCTTTCAATAATTTCAGCTCCCTTTGAGCGTTGTTTAAACTCATTTGGCGAATATTCACTTTCTTCTTCATCAAATGGGCTCTGCATGTGAAATATATTCTCAACATATTGCTGCTGAAGCTCATTTGCTTTTTTATTTCTATCCGGTTTTTGCTCCTGCTCTTGCTTAACATGCTTGGGCGAAGCGTAAGGTTGAAATATTTGCTGATGCTCTTTTCTTGTTTTAGCAAGCCACCATAAAAATGTGTAAGGAAGCTGATCATCATCATATTTACTGATCACAATCGTATCATCTTCTTCAACAGGCTCTTCTTCTTTATATTCCTCAATTTGATTCTCAGTAACTTCCGAAGTTTCTGTTACTGGTTCAACTTTGAAATTTTCCTGAAAGGCGAAAAAATCTGTAGCTACAATGTTCTCTAAAACAAGATCATCCTCTGGGTTCTCTCTGTTTTCTTCAAGAGTAATCGGAGGTGTATCAGCGTAATGATAATCACTTATGTTTACTTCGCCAATTTCATCAAATACTTCCTGGTCATCGCTTATCTTTTGTTCTTCCAATTCAGAAGGAACTTCATCAATTACAAATTCGTCTAAGGTTTCAGGGTTATTACCGAAAGATTCTGAAGGTGAATAGCTGACAACGTTGAAACCTACTGGCTCTAAGCGTTCTGTTTCATGAATAAAATTATGGAGTAGCTGTCCATTCGTGTACAGGGCAGCAGTAGCAAGATTGGCATTGCCCTCATCTGTATTCAAAGTGGCTTTTGCCAGCAGCAGATGAACGGGTTGAAAATAAGGATACTGCTTAACGAGATCTTGAAGCATAACTGTGTCATCCTGAGATGTTTTCTCAGGTACAGCAATTAATCTTGTTAGCTGTTCTTTAATATTCATATCCTGCTCCACGATGCTAAGTTAATAATTGATCTCTATTTTGACCTACCATTGTGCAAAAGCCCTGTTAAAAATATCCTCAATAAGCTGAGCAGTAACATCTTTAATTAAAGCAGGTTCTTGTGCTTGCAGGTTTCCCGCCAGTTTAAAATCTTTATAACGCTCAAAAGATTGCTCAAAGCTTTGTTTGGGATCAAGATTGTTTACGTATTTTACATTAACCGTTATCGATAGCCTGTTTGCACCTGCTGTAGGTTGCTTGTTGTCTGTTATGGCTACAGGGGTGATGCTATATCCGGTAATATTTCCAGAAAAAACACCTTGAGCATCATTCTGTGTAATACTTAAGTTGGTTTGGTTCCTGATACGTGTTTTCAATTCCTCTGTAAATTGTGAGCTTAAGGAAGCTACTACTAAAGGGGCATTGTTTTCAAAAACCTTAACGCTGATTGTTTTCATTTCAGGAGGAATGGAAGTTCCTTTTAGCCCTACTGTACAGCTACTAAAAAAGAATAGTAATATGATTATAGATAGATTTTTCATCCTTAGTTTAAATTCAATTCTTTAATTTTTCTATATAACGTACGTTCGGAGATGCCTAATTCCTGAGCAGCAAATTTGCGCTTTCCTTTGTGTTTTTTCAATGCTTTTTTGATCAGATCAGATTCCTTATCTATTAAAGATAGAGATTCCTCAACTTCTTCTGCTTCATGGGTATAGTTGTAATCCACAGGAGCATTTTGAACAGGCTTTTTAATAGTAAGGGTGGCTTGCTCATTGCCATAAGTCTGATCCACCTCCTGATAAAGCTGATTGATATAATGAGGGTTGTCTGCCATGATGTGCGAAGTATTTCCTCCACTCTGAATGATTTCTGCTACCAGCTTTTTCAATTCCATCATATCTTTTTTCATATCAAAAAGAACCTTGTAAAGAATATCTCTTTCTGTATAATCTTCTTTCGTATTCCCGTTAATTGCTACAGGTAGATTTGTGGCGCTTTCATTAGGGATGTAGTTCAGCAAAGCTGCTGCTGTAACATTCCGGTCTTTCTCCAGAACACAGATCTGTTCGGCAATATTTTTTAACTGACGTACATTTCCCGGCCAACTGTAATTGCTCAAAATCTGTATTGCTTCAGGCTCAAGCTGTATGCCCGGGCTGCGGTATTTATCACTAAAGTCTGCAGAGAATTTTCTGAATAATAAATAAATGTCTTCTTTGCGTTCGTGCAAGGCAGGAATGCGCAATGGAACAGTATTTAATCTATAATATAAATCTTCACGGAATTTACCAGATTTTACACGGTTATAAACATCAACATTGGTTGCTGCAATAATTCGTACATCTGTTTTTTGCACTTTGGATGAGCCGACTCTAAGGTACTCACCGCTTTCAAGGATACGTAACAAACGTGCCTGAGTACCTAAAGGCAATTCTGCAACCTCATCAAGAAAAATCGTGCCCCCGTTTGCTACCTCAAAATAACCTTTGCGGGCTTCATGGGCTCCGGTAAAAGATCCTTTTTCGTGGCCAAATAATTCAGAGTCAATGGTTCCTTCCGGAATGGCCCCGCAGTTTACAGCAATAAAGGCCCCGTGTTTGCGGGTGCTCATCTGGTGGATAATATGAGAGAAAACCTCTTTACCACTACCACTTTCACCCGTAATTAAAACAGACATGTCGGTTGGCGCAACCTGCCTGGCAATATCTATAGCCCGGTTTAATAGCGGAGAACCACCAATTATCCCAAAACGATTTTTTATGTCTTGTACGTCCAATGTAATCTGTGTTTAATTAAACAATTTCAGGCTCTTCAACTACAACAGTTCCTAATAAGGTTGCCGAGGTACAACGGTCTATGTGCACATAGACATATTGCCCTGCGCTAACACCTTCTGTTGCCGGGAAAACCACCATTGCATTCTGATCATTTCTGCCGCAGAAATCTTTATCTGATTTTTTTGAAGTCCCTTCCACTAAAATCCTAACAGTTTTTCCAACAAATTGTTGTAAACGATATAAAGAAGTTTCCTGTTGTTTAATCAGGATCTCACTTAACCTGCGTTTTTTAACATCTTCCGGAATATCATCTTCAAACTTACGTGCAGCAAGGGTTCCTGGTCGCTCAGAATAACTAAAGGTAAATGCGAAATCATATTTCACATAGTCCATAATGCTAAGCGTTTCCTGATGTTCTTCTTCTGTTTCTGTACAAAAACCTGCAATAATATCAGATGAAATTGCGCAGTCAGGAATGATATTCCTGATCGCATCAATCCTGTTAATGTACCACTCTCTGGTGTAAGTACGGTTCATTAATTCTAATACCCTGCTACTTCCTGATTGAATAGGCAAGTGTATGTAGTTGCATATATTATCGTATTTAGCGATGGTGTATAAAACTTCGTCGGTAATGTCTTTAGGGTGAGAAGTAGAGAAACGAATTCTTAAGTCAGGACTAATCAAAGCTACTTTTTCAAGCAATTGAGCAAAGTTAACTTCAATTTCAGTACTATCATCAGCATCGTTACCCTTCCATTTGTATGAATCTACATTCTGACCAAGTAAAGTAACTTCTTTATAGCCCCGGTCAAATAGGTCCTGAGCTTCCGCCATAATCGAATGTGGGTCTCTGCTACGCTCTCTACCTCTTGTAAAAGGAACTACGCAAAAAGAACACATGTTATCACAACCGCGCATAATAGAAATAAATGCGGTAATGCCATTCCCGTTTAACCTAACAGGACTAATGTCTGCATAAGTTTCCTCACGGGATAATAGTACATTTATAGCTTTATGACCACTTTCTACTTCACTTAGCAGTTGTGGCAATTCACGGTATGCATCCGGTCCAACAACTACATCAACCAATTTCTCTTCTTCAAGAAATTTTGATTTCAAACGTTCAGCCATACAGCCCAGAACACCTACAATAAGTTTAGGGTTTCTGCGCTTTTCGGCACCAAATTGCGATAGGCGGTTACGTACTCTTTGTTCTGCGTTTTCACGGATAGAGCAAGTATTTATAAATACTACATCAGCCTCCTTGTAATCACCAGTAGTTTCAAATCCCTGATCTAATAATATAGATGCAACAATTTCGCTATCCGCAAAATTCATTTGGCAACCATAACTTTCAATATACAGTTTGCGGCCATTGCGCACCAAAGGTGCATCAACAATTAAAGCCTCGCCCTGGCGCTCTTCATCATGTGTCTTATCTGTAAGCTGTAAATCAATCATAAATGGTCAATTGTTTTATGGGCTTCAAAAATACGTAATTTAATTTACAAATGACAAATTGGCAGAATGCTAAATGAATATTTTGTGACAATAGCCAGCCTTATTTCTCATTATGGCCTTGATATTGCAGGCTACACAAATATGACGTCCAATAAATCAGGAAAATACAAAGTAATAAAGTGGCTTGTGGGTATTCTTACAGCCTTGATCCTCCTAGTAGGGGGTGTTGCTCTATATTTTAGTGCAAAATGGAAGCCACTACTTACCGAAAAAATAAAAGATGGGGTTTACAACGGTTCTCAGAAACTTTATAGGATTAATTTTAAAGACATTCGCCTTAATCTGATCACCGGAAGTGCAGTACTCGATAGTGTTACTTTAACGCCTGATACTACAGTTTTTAATCAGCTAAAAGAACTTCAGCTTGCTCCTGCTAACTTGTTCCAAATAAAACTGGCGCGTCTACAGTTAAGCAGAATTGGTGTACTTACTGCCTACTTTAAGAAACGGATAAACATGAATTCCATCATTATGGAGCAACCCTCCATTAATATGATTCATTATAAAGTTGTCAAAAAAACAGATACCGCTGCAGATAAGCGCAGTTTGTATGATCAGATATCTAAAACACTAAAATCCATCCATGTAAAGGCCATTAAAATAATAGATGCCGACTTTGATTATATTAACGGAGCTACTTCTAAACCCTTAAATTCAATAAAACATCTAAATATCACTGTTAAAGATCTGCTTATCGATTCTCTTTCTAAGTCTGATACCACACGTTTTTATTATACAAAAGACATCAGTTTTGAATTAACAGGATATAGAGCTACGGGTAAAGATGGGATGTATACTACAAAAATAGATACAGTTGCTGGTTCGGTTAGTAATAAAAATATTCGTATAAAAGGTCTGCAAATGATCCCACTTCATCCAGACTTAGCATTTACCAGAAAATATAAATATGGTAAAGATCGGTACGATTTAAAATTTAATGAAATAACCTTTACAGGAGTAGATTTTAATAAACTAAGTGCTGAAGGCAGTTTATATGCAAGAGCCCTAAAGGTAGGCCCTGCAAATGCGGGCATTTTTGTGAATAGAGAATTGCCTCCTCCCCCTAATTTTGATAAGGCTCATAACTTCCCTCATATTGCACTTAAAAGATTACCTATTGAAACAATTATCGATACCGTTAAGTTATCCAATATCGATGTTGCCTATACAGAGTACAATCCGATCACTCAAAAAAGAGGAACGGTGTATTTCCAGAACCTGACTGGGAATATTCTCAATTTAACTAATGACTCAGTTAGACTTGCAAAGAACAACCATGCTATTGCAAATTTAACAGCACTGGTAATGAAAACCAGCCGGATTAAGGTTACTATAAATTTTAACCTAACAGCTAGAGATGCTTCTTTTACCTACAAAGGGAATGTAGGAGCAATGAACATGCTTGTTTTAAACCCAATGGCAAAGAACATGGGCTTAGTTGAAATAGAAAGCGGACAGATGCAGGGAACGGATTTCGATATTCAAGCCAATATGAAAGGTGCTTCGGGCATTGTTCATTTCTATTATAAAGACCTTAAAATAAAATTGCTTAAAGAAGGTGAAAATGGGGGAATAGGTAAGAAGAAAGGATTTTTATCTTTTCTTGCAAATAGTCTTTTAATTGAAGATGCAAATCCGGGCAAAGGAGCGGCACCAAGAACAGCCAGGGTTACTTTTGAAAGAACACCTGCTGCCTCGTTTTTTAATTTACTTTGGAAAGGTGTTTTTATAGGTATGAGGGAGACCGTTGGATTAGGCATTGTTCCCGTGAAAACACCCGAACAAGCAATGGAAAAAGTAAAGGATAAAAAACAGGAACGGCGCGAAAAAAGAGAAGAAAGAAAGAAGAAACGTGCCGAAAGAAAGGCCGAGAAAAAAAAGACTGATACCTAACGCCTGATGAATAAATTCGTATATTAGGTTAAACCACTAAGGCCTATGATCAAAAAAGTCCGAAAGAGTTATAGTACGCTTAAATGGGTTTCCGGGATCATGCTTTTCTTTATTTTACTGTTGGTTGCGGCATCCAGACACCTAAGCGTCAGGTTTCAACCAATAATTAAGGCACAAGTCAGAGACCTCGTTTTAAATGCCACGGACAGCTTGTATAGCATAGAATTTTCTGACGTCGGTACAAATTTTATTACGGGGAGAGCCTCATTGTCAGACGTTAAAATTACCCCCGATACTAATATTCTGAAAAAGATGGTTCGTCTAAAACACGCACCAAATAACATCTATTACATACAGCTAAAAGAGCTGGTTATAAAAAACTTTCATCCTATTGATCTGCTGCGATATAAAAAGGTAAAAATCGACCTCCTATTGTTTGATAATCCGGAAATTATAATGGTAAATAAACAGTTAGAGTTTAATGAACTCAAAAAGCCATTTTCTGATAAATCGCCTTATGACTACATTTCTAAATTTGTAAAGGAGCTTAAAGTAAAAACCATCGACCTTAAAAACATTTCCTTTAAATACGTTAATAAAAACCTAGCCAAACCAGAGATTGATTCCATTAAGAATCTAAATGTCACACTAAAAAACTGGTTGATCGATAAAAACTCAGTTAGGGATACCAGTAGGTTTTATTTGCTTAAAGACGTAGTCATAAATTTAAATAATTACACTTTCGCCACGCCCGATAGTTTGTATCATATCAATCTTAATCAGTTAGATTTTAGAGCATCATCAGGTAAGCTCAATATAAAGAGTTTTAGTGTTGTTCCACGGTACGATGAAATGAAGTTTGGAAAAACAGTAGGTTTTTCAAAAGACAGGTTTGATATTCAGATGAGTGACATTAGTTTAGAAGGCATTAATCTGCCTTTGTATGTTCGTAAACAGGAGCTTTACGCTACCGAGATGAATGTAAACAATGGCTCCGTATCCGTTTTTAATAATAATGAACTTCCTAAAAGAACCGAGATTAAAATAGGGAAATATCCTCATCAACTATTGCAAAAGGTTAAGGGATTGCTTACAGTTAAACAGCTTAATTTAAGTAATATAGATTTGACCTATGCGGAATTCGATAAGGATAGTAAGCAGAAGGGGAGAATCACCTTTGAAAAAACCTCAGGAAGCATAACCAACATAACCAATTCAGAAAAAATCAAAAATAAAAACCCCTATATGTTTGCTAAATTAACGAGCTACATGATGGGACAGGGTAAACTGGATGTGAATTTTAAGTTTAATCTTGCCGCAAATGATGGCGCTTTTTCTTACTCAGGAACTTTGGGCCAGATGGATGGAAGGGTGCTTAATAGAATTACCAAGCCGTTAGGAATGGTTGAAGTGAAAAGCGGGCACGTTAAAAAACTTGAGTTTAATATCGATGCAAATGAAACCCTTGCAACTGGTAAAGTCAAATTTGCTTTTAACGACCTTTCTGTAGCACTGCTTAAAAAAGAAGAAGGGCGTGATCATTTAGTTAAACAGGGGCTAATGTCTTTTTTGGCGAATGCAATGATTATTAATTCAGATAATCCTAAAACAGACGGTGTACTTATAGCGGCATCAATAAAATTTGAACGGGAAAAAACAGCTTCCTTTTTTAGTTTTATCTGGAAAACACTTTTTCAGGGGATAAAGTACAGTGTCGGTGTAACTCCACAAAAGGAAAAAAAGATAAAGGAACAAATAGCGAAATTCGAAAAAATAAAAGCTGACAGAGAAAAACGCAGACTTATCAGACAAAAAAGAAAAGCTACCCGAGAAAAGAGTAGCTTTTAATCCGTCAGTTTTAGTTTACTTTTAATAATTTACCTGCCAGGTCTTCCCATCTGTAATACTGAAATGTTTTGTTGTCACTCATCGCAACAAAAATTCCATGCTTAAAATCGGCATTAAGTGGTTTCGAGTAAATGTCTGAGCCATCACTCTGGTTGGTTGATACCTTAATACTTGTAATGAGTTGGTGGTCGTTCTTATTTTTTACACCTTCTCTGCTATAGACTTTAAAGTGGTTTGCACTTTGATCTGATACCAGGATGTAACCTGTTGTGTCCGTAGTTTTATAGATACTAATGCCCTCATTATCCTCAGTAAAACCCTCTTTGGCAAATAAGGCCAGCTCTTTATTCCCTTTAGCCGGATCAGCATAATATTTGCGAACGCCAAACTGCTCATCTGAGTAATAGATATAGCCCATCTCGTTGTCTACTGCAATCGACTCTATTTCTTTTTTGCCGCTGTAGTTTCCAAATTTGCGCTTCAGGGTTGCCTTGATGTGTCCTGTACCATCGTCTTCAAGCAAATATTGCCATAAATAAGAACCGTCTTTAGGCCCTGTTTTTCTACCGGCAATGGCATAGATTTCACCCTTAGGACTGGTGTACATTGCAATGCCCATCAGGTCTCTGTACATTTCACCTTTCTCACCTTCATAAACGGGAACACCACCATTATCGAGGGGCTTCATATCAGGTAGAGAATAGATGCGGAGTTTATGTGTCATTCTCTCTGTTGTAACTGCTATATCCGTCTTTTTACTTCCAAGCAGCAGACCATATGCGATATCAACGTTATTAGGTCGTTTTAATCCTTTTATAGTCTTGTCCTTAATGATCTTGCCTTTCAGATCAAACACATATAAACCGCCATTTTCGTCTTTGTCAGTTCCAATGATCAATGATTTTGAAGAATCTACCGGGTTAATCCATATTGCCGGATCATCAGAGTCAAATTGCACTGGTTCTGTAGTGTATAAAGGCTTTACCGCGTCATTGGTATCTGTTTTTTGTTGGGTGCAGGCCATGTTTATCGATATAAGCATCGCCGGGAATATAAATATCTGGGTGTATTTATTCATTGGGTATTAATTTAATATTTCTTATTCTTTAAAGTGGTAACTTCTTAATTAAACTAGTTTGTGCCATATGCACCAATGTAGCCAGATGGGTCAGGTGATTTATAGGTCACCCCATTTAAAACCAGTCCCGAAGCATAATGTCTGGTAAAGTTTGTTGTACCTTTTCCAAGCGCCGGAGAGCCTGGTTTTAAATGGAAATCCCATGCGGTATTAAAAGTTGCATTATCAACCGGAATGTTCAATGGGTAATTTATGAACATAGGATCATTATCCCCGGCTGTTTTGCTGATGATATCATTTGTCCCTGCAATGATCTCTTTTGTTGGTTGGAACTGATCTACAGTAACCTGATTAAATCCATAATAGTAATTATTCCCGAATACAGACCTATCGTCCTCTGGTTTTTTTGTATCTCTTTTAATTCCAAAACGAGTATTTGCAAACATATTGTTATAAACACTTACGCGTACCGTTGCCTCTACCCAGATAGATCCTCCCTTTGCTGTAGGACGTCGCCATCCTGTATTTACCATAGTATTGTTATAAACAACAATGTAAGCCTGCGGTGTGCGGTCGCCACTGTTTGATAACTTTAATGCATTGGTGTTTGTACTGTAAACTAAATTGTAAGCAACATCAGCCACACAGCCAGATTTCAAATTGATGGCCTCGCCACCAGTAACTCCAGTAGTGTAAAAGGAATTGTTTGCGAAAATTACTTTACCACCATCTATGTAAGTACAGTCTTCCTGCAGATTTCTGAAAATGCTATTTGTTACTACTAGTTTGCCATTTACATTCGAAAACCAAAGTGCTGGCAAGTTTTCACCAGCTACTGCCTTGTACAAGTGTTGCTTCACAGAAGTTGAAGCATCAGAAGTTGTTGCACCTGCATATTCTATTATCGTATGGTCAAGCAATAACTCCTCGCAGCTTGGTGCAGCAAGAATTCCTCCCCAAAGCCTTCCAAACTTTTTTGCTTCAGTTCTAAATTCCTCTGCAACTGTAAATTTTATTGGAAAATCTGCAGTACCCTGCGCATATAAATTTCCTTTTACAATAATCTCCGGCTTTGCAACAGTATCCATTACAATTGTAACGCCCTCTTCAATGGTTAAGGATTTGCCCTCTGGAATAATGATATCGCCTTTAATAAATTGTGTACTTCCTTTTAGCCAGATTCCCGAAACCTCACCGGTAACAGTCCCGTTTCCCGTATCAGGATCCACATCAATATTGGCCTTTTTGCATCCTGCAATAACTGATGTTAAAATGGCCAGATAGATAAACAAATGTTTTGCTTTCATTTTTTCTCTTTTATAATAAATAAGATTGATTTATAATTTATAGCGCAAGCCTAACAGGTACGTTTGCTCGTAATAGTCGTTGCGGATTAATGTTTTACCATCAAACTGATTCCCGGTATCTGCATTTGCCGGATTAATACCTTTAATAAATAACTTCGAAGGTGTGTTTAACAGGTTTCCCGCTTTTATGAACACACTAAGGTTTTTCTTGAATTTTTTCTCAGCAGAGGCATCCATCTGGATAAAGCCCTTTTGCCAAAGGTCATTATCAAGGAATTGTGATACGGTATTAATGCGCGGACCTGTATAGGAGCCGGCAACCTGGGCATCCCATCCACTTTTGGTGTTTTTATAGATAAGGGATAGGTTGGCGATATGTTCCGACTGTCCGTAAAGCGGACGCGATTGCAACACAGTGATTTTTTTAGAATCGTTGGTTTCGGGGTCTATTGTCAATAAATCCTTTGGTGTTGTAATTCTGGAATGGGTATAGGTATAGTTTGCCTTTATTCCAAACTGATTAATGAATTTTATGTAGTCAATTTCCAAGCCGTAGTTCCTTGCAGTTCCGAAATTACCTGGCAGATAATAGGTGTCCTGAGGGCGGATAGGGTCTGCCTGAAAGCTATATTCAATCGGGTTTTTAATCGCTTTATAAAACGTTCCAACCAATAGTTGATCATTACTATTTGGAAATAGCTCGTAGCGCAAATCAAAGTTATCCGCAATAGCGCGCTTAAGATCTGGATCTCCTTTTTCCTTGTAGTCATCCTGAACCACACCTCCCGGAATAAGTTCATAAAACCCGGGACGGTTTAAAGAGCGGAAGTACGATGCCCTTAACTGCTGCTTTCCACTCAGTTTATACTTCACATTTACAGATGGAAGAAAATCAGTATAAACCTGATTACCCTTCGGGCGAAGTTCTCCGGCAGGGAACAGCATTGCGTAACCCTGGTTTGTGTGTTCAACGCGTAACCCCCCAACTACCTCAACTGCATCCTTACTTATGTTAAACATCCCATAACCAGCAGCAAGTTTTTCCGAGGCATCATAAGTAAGGGGATTGTTTACGGCTCCACCCGGTGTTTGAACTGTCCAGTCTATCTCAGTATAATTATTAAAATCAACCCCATATTTAGCTGCGGTATTTACCGGAGTTAAAGTGTAATTGTTAAAGAAACTGCTGCGCTGCTTGTCGCGGTATAATCCTCCTGCAGAAAATTCTACTTTGAGTTGGCCAACAGGAACTTTATAGCTAATGTCAAGATATCCGGCTTTGTCTTCATCCGCGTTACGTTCCCAGCGATGCGTTGTGCCATTTGTTTTTGCAACAGTGCGAGTGTCAATAAAATTCTCGCGCTTTCCACTTAAGGTAATGGTTGTGTTATCTGGCACTTCATTTTTGGCAGACGAATAGACTGCCGACCACGAAATCTTCAACTTGTCCGGAATAATCTGATGATCTCCATGAAGCGTGCTGTTATAGATCTGTTGTTCCGTTACCCTCGATCGTGTAGCGTATTCCAACTGTGCTTTTCCTGCGGCTGGTTCATAGCCGGTAGAGAAATCTGTAGATTTTTCATCTCTAACCTGAATGTTATTCAGATCCACGTAGGCATTATAAAGACTTAGCTTATTGTTTTCGTTGAATGCGTAATCCAGCTTACCATGAAAACCATAGCGTTTCTGTTGTTCCGAATACTGGCGTTCGTTCATGCTTGTGATTGTTGCAAACTTATTTGATGCATTGGCTGCCGACGAGCGATAGAAAGTGCCGTTGCTACCACGATAGGTGTTCTGATAGCTTCCTGCAATAATTAACCCAAGCTTATTGTCAAGAAAACGTTGCCCTATAGATAAACCACCTACTAGGTTAGGAGCAGGGTGGCTCGACTTGTAATCTGCAGTACCTCTTGGAAAGTCTGCTTGCGTGGCTTTGTAATCCTTCCCGTTAAGCTCATATGGTGATTTACGATGAACTGAAGAGGCATCAAATGAACTAAAGCCCCGATCTATAAATAGCTGACTATAACCGCCTGCAAGGTTTGCATTGATCTGTAGCTTTTGCGGTGCATCTTTCATTACCATATTTACCACCCCACCTATGGCGTCGCCTTCAAGGTTTGGAGTCAAGGTTTTATATACTTCAAGCCTGTCCAAAAGTTCCGAAGGGAAAATGTCCAAAGGAACGTAACGGTATTTATTATCAGGGCTCGGTATTTTTATCCCATTAACCAGGGTATAATTGTATCTTTTGTCCATTCCTCTTAGAATAGCATATTGTCCGTCTCCACTATTACTCCTTTCAACTGATACACCTGAAACACGTTGAATAACATTTGCGACTGTCAGATCCGGAGAAATCTCCATCGCCTTGCCCGATACGACATTAATTAGCTGCGCAGATTTTTGCTCGATGCGTCTTGCAGTTTTTTCAGCCGAGCCATCATTTTTTGCCGAAATAACTACCTCACTTAATTCTTTCTCTTTCGTTTCAGACAGATAAATCCTGATCGTTGGATTATCCTCTTTAAGTATTGTAATCTGTTTAGATAAAACCTTATACATCACATAAGATACTTTTAATGTGAAGTTTCCTGCTGGTGGATGTTTGATCTCAAACGAGCCATCTAATCCCGTTAATACTGCCTTGTCAGTATTTTCCAGATATACTGATGCGCCTACTAAAGCTTCACCTGTTTTCTGATCAAAAACGTAACCTTTTAAACTGGTTGCACTGGCCGTGGCAGCACCAATTAATAAGCAAAAAAGAACTTGTAAAATTGACTTCATTTTCCTGAAAATTTGTTTGTGGTGGTAGTGTTTTTTAAACCGTGAGGCAAATGTGCAAACCAGGTGATGGAGTTTAATGATTGAGGCGTGTACAAAATGTATACAGCGTTACAAATGATGTATACAGAACGGATACAGCGTGAACAGTATTTTGTTAAAATATTGATTGTCAAGTATTTGATTGTAACCGAAATCGCCATTATCATTTAGTTAGCGTTATGTTAACAGTTTGTTAAGCCTCCGGAAATCGTGATTTTTGTTATAGTGTCTGTATAAAAGAACTCAGGTTTTCTCCTTGCGGAATATTCAGTTTTTTACGTAAACGGTAACGTGCAACACGCAAACTATCCTGGGAAATACCAAAAATAACAGCCATATCTTTTGAGCTTAAATTCATCTTAATAAGGGCTACTAAACGGATGTCATTTGCTGTTAAATCATCACTATGTCTTTTCAGATTGTCAAAAAAAGCCTGGTGAATTTGTTCAAATAAAGTAGAGAATTCTTTCCAATGCCTGTCATGATTAATGTTTTGATTTATTTTCTGCATCACTTGCTGTAACTGTCTCTTCTGATCTCTTTTTTCATCCTTTATCATATCATAGATCTCTTCCTTTAGTTCTTCCAGAAACTGATTGCTTTGAATTACATGGAGCGTATTGCTGGTCAGTTCCTTGCTTTTAAGTTCCAGCTCAGCTTTAATGGCATTCTTCTGGATTTCATAAAGCATGTTGTTCTGCTCGTTAAGCTTCTGTTCGTTTCGAAGTTTCAAACGTTGACGGCTAATAGTACTTATACCCAGTAAAATCAGTAAGAGGATGATCAGGATCACTGCAACAATGATATACTGATTTGCCTTTCTCTCATTTTCAAACCTTACAATTGCATCGTCCTTTTGTTGTATTTCAAATAAGGTTTGTAATAGGGCCAGCTGCTTGGTATTGTCAGCCGTATAGATCTTCAGGAAGATATTGCGGCTTAGTTCACTGTAGTGATAGGCGCTATCATACTTTTTAATAAGATCAAATGTTTTCGATAGGTCCCTGTAGGCACTGCTAAGCTGATATTGATCATTCATGATTAAGGCCATATGTTCCGCTTTGCGCGTATAACGCATTGCTTCAGGGTACCTGCCTGTTTTTCTGTAAACGTCGCCAATGTTGTTTACAATCTCTATTTGGGCAAGATCATTTGCCGCGGCCTTGTTTAGTTTTAGAGACAATGAATAGTACTTGAGGGCCGAATCAAGATGCAGTTTGTCTTCATAAATACTACCAAGGTTCTCATAGATCTTTGCAATGCCGGTTTGATTCTTTTCCTTTTTATAGGCCGTAAGTGCCAGCTGCTGATATTTCATTGCACTTTCGTACTTACTGCTTTTCTCATAGGTCTGACCAATAAGTCCATAACATTCCGCCATGCCTGACCTGTTGCCTATCTTTATATAGATATTTAAGGCCTCCTGAAATTTAGTCAGCGCTGTTTTATATTGCCTGCTGTAGTAATAAGCATCCCCAATTTTATTCAGGTTTTCAGCCAGGTTAGCCTGATCATTATGGTTTCTAAATATGCGGTCTGCCTTGTAAAAATAATTTACTGCCTGCGAATAGGCTGCCTGATGATAAAAGATCTCGCCAAAATATTGATAATATTTTGCAGCAGAGATCAGGTCATTCTGTTTTAACGCTGTATTTAACAACCCCTTTATTTTTATAAACGCAGAGTTGGGGTCTTTCTTAATCAGTGTACCTATATCATTTTTTCCCTGAGCCTGATTGTAAACCGCAAAAACAGGTAATGAAAAACAAAACAGAATTAAACCTATTGTTATACTATTTAAGGTAAGTTTCTTCACCCTTTAAAAGTAAAACATACAGTATTAAGCTAATGTTAAATTAAAGAGGCGTCATCTTAAGGCATAATCTTAATCTAATTTGTAAACGCGCACATAATCAACATAGAACTTTTGAGCAAATATAGAATCATCAATATCTCCGCCCCATTCGCCGCCAATCGCGGTATTCATCAAAAGATATAGCGGAGAGGTAAACGAATCTTTGTACGCTGTAGCCGGGGCCGACATGCTGAAATAATACTTGTCGTCTATAAAAACCTTTACACTATCACCCTTGCGCTCCAAACCATAAACATGGTATTTTTTATGCACATCATCCATCTTTACATTGGCGCCGCTGCTTTTATGGCCATTAGGATCTTTCAACCCACTATCAGCCCAATGGAGGGTTCCGTGAATAGTTGAAGGCGTATGACCTACAAACTCCATAATATCAAATTCTACACATTTAGGCCAGCCCACCTGCTTTATATTTGATCCCATCATCCAAAGGGCAGGCCATATGCCCTTTCCCGATGGGATCTTTGCTCTTATTTCAACACGGATGTTTCCGTCAAAGTGCTGTTTTCCAAGTGTGTTAATACTTGCCGAAGTATAATCGGCATCCTTATATTTTTCCTTTAGTGATTTAATCACAAGCTTGCCACGCTTAACATAGCAATTTTTTAATCTGGCACGTGTATAGAACTGTTTCTCACGGTTTCTTACAAAGCCTTCCTCGTAGTCCCATTTTGTAGAATCGGGAAGGCCTTTATAGTTGAATTCATCACTCCATATCAACGTCTTGCCTTTTTCCATAGGCATAGATTTAGTTTGAGCCATACCAGAAAGGGCAGACATTAGCAATGCTCCAATTAAACAGTTAAATGCTTTCATAACTAAAGGTGATAAATATTTAGCGCTATTTAAGTAACTCTTCTGGTACAGGCTTGTTCAATAGGTTTTGATAGTAAAAGCGGAAACGCTCAGCTTTATCATGAGCAGATTTTACACCTCCCCATCCATGTCTTCCACCCGGATAGATCATCAACTCAAAATGTTTATTCGCATTTTGAAGCTTATCTATAAGTTGTATCGTATTCTGCATATGCACATTGTCATCCATATCACCATGCATAATCCTCAATAATCCTTTATAATTGTTTACATAGGTTAAAACAGAACCATCTTTGTAACCCTCAGGGTTTTCTTTAGGCGTATCCATAAAACGCTCTGTATAATGAGAATCGTAAAGCTCCCAGCTGGTAACGGGTGCTCCCGCGTATCCGAAATCAAAATCGTCGGCTCCTTTAGTAAGGGCAAGGCAAGTCATATAACCGCCGTAGCTATGACCTGTAATCAGTAGTTTCTTATTGTCAACCCATGATTTGGCTTTTAACCATCTTGCAGCAGTAGTATAATCCTGCATTTCCCACTTACCCAGGTTGCGGTGCATTAAAGCAACGCCTTCCTTACCAAATTGTCCTGATGCGCGGTGATCTACAGAAATCTGTACGATCCCTTCATTTGCCCACCATTGTCCGCCAATTCCTTTCCAGGTATTGCTTACGTTGCCTGCATTTGGCCCGCCATAAATACTCATCACTACCGGATACTTTTTATTCTGATCAAAATCAGTAGGGTAGGTTATTACAGCTGGTAAATTATAGCCATCATCAGTAGGGATAGTAATCATTTCTGTTTTACCATAGTTGAACTGTGCAAAATCATCAGATTTAGTGTCGCCAAGTTCTTTAATGATCTTCCCTTTATTGTTTAATAATGTTCTTTTAGTAGGGGTAGAAACATTGGAATAAGTGCTAATGAAATAAGAACCATTGGGCGACATCATTACCTGATGAGAATAATCCCCAAATGACAATCGTTTTAAGTTCTTGCCATTGTAGCCTACACTATAAAAATCTGTTCTCGTAGATGCTTCTTTACGAGCCATAAAGTAAACAACCTTATTTTTCTCATCTACATGAACAAGATCAGTAACCTGCCATTTGCCGCTGGTTAGTGGATTTACCAGTTTCCCATCTAACGTGTATAAATAAAAATGTGCCCATCCTGTTTTATCACTTTTAAGGATATAGTGTTTTTTATCTTGAAGATATTCTATGCGCCCATCGTAATCTAAATCTACCCAAGAAGACTGTTTCTCGTCGTAGATTTCTTTTTTAGAACCATTGGTAGGGTTTACTGAATAAAATTTTAAGTTATCCTGTCCGCGGTTCATCCATTGTACCATTAAATTACTGCCATCAAAACTCCAGTAAGGAGTGCCAAAGTATTGATCATCTTTTTCGTTAAAGTCGGCCCATACAATAGAACCTCCGTTTACAGGGACAAATCCTACTTTTACTTCCGGATTAGGGTCGCCAGCTTTTGGATAGCGTGTTTTTTCTGTATACCCATGTTGCCCGGTTGATCCATTAATTGGAAACATGGGAACCTTGGTATCGTCAAAACGCATAAATGCAATGTTCTTACTATCCGGCGACCACCAGAAGGCTTTGTAATTGGTAGATCTGCCAAGAATTTCTTCGTAATACACCCACGACGACCAACCATTATAAATTACATCAGTTCCATCATTTGTATATCTGATCTCTTTTCCTGTTTCAACATCAACTGAATACAGATCGTTATTTCGGGTAAATGCTACATGCTTTCCATCAGGAGATAGGGTAGGGTTCTTCTCCTCGTCTTTATCATTTGTTAAGCGTTTTGGTTCATCCTGCCCGTATTGTATGTAAACATCATTGTTTTTAACAGATAGATTTACATTACTTTTTGGCGGTGGAGTATACGGCGTTCTTTGGCCCGATTTAACATCTACTGCATATAAGTTATGATCCTTGGTGTCCATCTCAATGTAATGGTTATCATCACTCCATCCGTTGACTATATTTATAGATTTAGTAAGCGAGGGCTGGCCACCAAAGATTTGTTGTTGTGAAAGTTTTTTGAGTTGAGCCTCTGATTTGATAATAAATAATGACATCGCTAAACAAATAAGTAGTATTTTTTTCATGCTATAAGATCCTGTTGATATTGAATTGCGCCTTAGCGCCGCGGAAATTACTAAAGTATAAGTACTTTACGAAAAATCTTCTATTTAAAGTTGTATCCTATCCCAATTTGGAATGTTTTAAGGCTCTGCTAAAGCAGCCGTCATCTCCTTTGATTAACCAAAGGAGATGACGGCGTTGGTATAAAAAAAGCGCCCTTAAAAAGGGCGCTATATAATTTTAAACAAGTACTAATCTTCAATTATACAATCCAGTTCCAACCGAATTCATCAGGAGCTAATCCGTAACGAATATCATTCAATGTTTTAGCAATACCTGCTGAAACTGTACGTGTTGAAGGGTCAGTTAACTTATAAACCTGGCCTTGGTATCCGATTTCTCCAATTGGAGTTACCGTTGCTGCAGTTCCCGCTGCAAAAGCATCAGTCAATCTGCCGTTTTCAATTCCTTCTATTACTTCTTTTACACTAACGCGTCTTTCTTCAACTTCAATGCCTGCTTTTTTTGCAAGTTTGATAATTGTATCACGTGTTACACCATCTAAAACAGTGCTTCTTACAGAAGGTGTTACCAATTTGCCATCAATTACGAAGATCAAATTAGCTGTCCCTGCTTCTTCAATAAACTCATGAGAAACAGCATCTGTCCAGATTAACTGATCAAAGCCTTCTTTTTGAGCTTCTGCAAATGGATATAAAGAACGAGCATAATTTCCAGCGGTTTTGGCGTAACCAACACCACCTTCATCTGCACGCGTATATTCAGTTTCAATTTTAACTTTTAAGGCTTTGCTGTAATACGGACCTGTTGGTGTAGTTAATAAAGCAAAAGTATACTTGTCAGATGCTTTAACACCTAAATAAGGATCTGTAGCAAACATCACCGGACGAATGTATAAAGAATAACCATCCTGATTAGGGACCCATTTATTATCAATCTCAATCAGCGCTGCAATTCCCTGCATAAAAATATCCTCAGGAATGCTTGGCATAGCCATACGTGTTGCTGATTTGTTGAAACGCTCAAAGTTTTTTTCTGCTCTGAAAACGCTGACTTTTCCGTCAGCTAAACGATAAGCTTTCATACCTTCAAAAATTGCCTGTCCGTAGTGAAGGGCAGAAATTGCAGGGCTCATAAGAATCGGACCGTAAGGTAATACCTGTAGGTTCGTCCACTCACCATTTTCGTATTCTGCAATAAACATGTGATCGGAAAACACCTTTCCGAAAGGTAATTGAGAAAAATCTGTTACTGTTAATCTGGTCTGCTCAGTCTTGGTTACTGTTATATCCAATGTCTCGTTCATTTTGACTTGTATTTTATTACTGCAAATTTAATAAAAAAAGCCTTGTTTATTCTTTATTATTTTGGATTTTGACAATGTTTACGCCTCATTTCTAAGTGTTTTCAATACACTAAGCACCCAACCCTTGCCCCATTCCTCCATTTGATCTTCTGTCCAAAGGAAAGGATAGAAAATTCTTTTCTGAAAACGTGGAGGTAAATACTTCTGCCAGTTGGTGCCACCGGTAGCTGCAATATCTACAGGATCTCTCTCCAAATACCTGACCGCAGATTTATAATGAGACAATGGCCACTCCACATTCACATATAAATCAAGCTTTCTAAGCTCATCTGCCAAAGCAGAAACATCATGCCCCTCTTTTAACAGCTTATGGTATAAGGCCGAAAAATTAGTCTCTTTCCTGTCCTTTACCAATTGCAGGAACTGCGCAGCATACTTGTTTATAAATTGCTTTAAAGTAAGCGTCTGTTTACCGCTGGCCAATTCTGTAGCCCCAAACTTCCAGTAAATGAATTCAAATTGCTCTTCAACGCTCTTATCTGCAAGTTCTTCTCTTTTGCTTTTGTCAACCAGCCTGATAAAATCAGTTGCGCAAATTTCTATCATTCGGTATTGACCAGATTGAAAACCACTTGCTGGTAACAGCGACATTCTGAACTTCAGGAACTGATCTTTATCCATCCCATTCACCATCACCTCAAACGAAGTAACCAATGCATTAAAATAAGCATTAATGCGTTTTACCCGATTGGTAAAAAACTGAACCGTTAGTTCCTGATTATCAGCAATCTGTTTGCATTCATGAAGTGCAAGTTTAAAATATAGCTCAGTAATCTGATGGTACATGATAAAAATCTCTTCATCCGGGAATGGCGTTTTCGGGTTTTGCAGGCTCAGTAGAGTATCCAGATGGATATAATCCCAATAAGTTAAGAAATCAGCATATAACAAGCCATCCAGATATGCAGACATATCCTGACCCATTGCTGCATACTTTTCCTGCAGTTTATCCAGTTTTTCCTTTATCTGAGGTGTAAGTTCCATTCTAATATAAAACCCTGAATTTTATGGTGTGCTCAATCTTTTTTAACGATTTAAACAACTGCTTGTCGTATTGTGCATTTATATCTGTAATCACGTAACCAATTTCAGGGTTAGTCATCAAAAACTGACCCACAATATTAATATCATGCTTGGCAAAAACAGTATTTATTTTAGCCATAATACCCGGTACGTTCTTATGAATGTGTATTAACCTGTGCGATTTCTCGATTCTTGGCAATTGCAGGTTCGGGAAATTACTGCTAAGGTAACTGGTACCTGTATTCATAAAATCGATCATCCTTTTTGGAATGAAATCGATATTACGTGGGTTGTGTTTTGGATCTTCAAAAACAACAACGCCCTGCTCAGTACAGGTAGCTATATCAATTTTGTTTTTTGTATTGCCAAGATAACCTATAGTTTTAAGCTTAACCGCTCTTTTTAATTTCTCAAGCTCAATCTTTTCCCCATCTGCCAACAACATCATGTGTACATCAGCTACATATTTCTCTTCAAAAGTAGTTTTGTGGCGAACAGAGAAACCATCTTTTTTCAGTAACTCAATGCTCAATGGGTCTGCATCACCAATAATCAAACACAGAATCCTGTTTTTAGGATATGATATAGCCCTTGGTAAATTGTTTACATACAAGAACTCGTCAAAGCTTGGCGTAATGTGATCTGCTTTTTTAACAATGCTTTCTCTAGAAATATTCTCAGTAAAAGCATAGAATTTCTTTATCAAGCCACTTTCGCGAAGCTGAAAATCGGAATAGCCATCGCCAATTCCGTAAAGGTCGCCTTCAAGGTTTAGCTGTTGCATCAATTTTACCTTGCCACCTTCTTCACTTAAAGGGTTCGAGTGGTCGTAATCAATTATCTTTCCATCGCCGGTAGTTACAAAAGTATTGGCGTAGATGTTTTCTTTTTTAATGTGGAACTTGCTTACTACCGGAGTAATAAATTCTTTAAAGCCACCTGAAACAATCAAAACTTCATCTGCATGCTTTTTAAAGAATTCGGCATTACGCGAAAAAGAAGCAGAAACTTTTTTCTTTAAATGCGTAATCAGTTGTTTCAAATGATCTTCATTAGCCTCAAGAAGCTTTACTCTTTGAGCCAAACTCTCTCCAAAAGAAAGCTTTCCTTCCATTGCAAGGTTAGTGTAATCTTCAATCTTCTGAAAAATAGCGTCTTTCTCAGGATGTTTTTTAAGAGAGATACGGGCCAGCTCATCTAAAGCCTCTACCTGTGTAAAGGTGCTGTCAAAATCAATGATGTAAATATTTTTCTGCTTCATTTTTAGTTGTTCTTTAACCCTTCGCAAACTTCTTCGATGCTTTGCTTAAGTGGTTTAAATTGTATTCCTATTGTATGCTTTATTTTTTCGTTACTGTATAAGCTTTCGTTTAAGCTGCTTCTTGCTGCGTCGCTTGTTAATGCTGCGGGTTTTCCTGTAAATAGGGATGCCAGTTTTGCGGCTCTCCATGCAATGCCCAGCATCCATGGCTTTGCTTCTTTGGCAGGGGCTTTTACCTTAAAACCCTGTGCAATTTCTCCAAAAAACCGCTGGTAATGATAGTTTTCAGAAGATATGGTGTAACGTTCTCCGCTTTCTTTACTGTTCATTAAAGCAATCATGCTTTTTGCAACATCATAAACATCCACAATTCCTGTTGCACCTCTGGTATAATAAGAAAGACCATCTTTAACCAGCTTAAATATTGCACCGCTGCCTTCAAAACCTGCTCCTGCTCCAATAATTACCGAGGGATTTACAATTACCGCATCTAGCCCTTCTGCTATTCCGCGCCAAACCTCCATTTCACCTTCGTATTTAGAAATGGCATATGAATGTGCTTTTGAATCGTATTCCCAGAAATCTTTTTCGGTAATTAGTTCGCCCTTTTTTGCATTTCCTAACGCGGCAACGGAACTAACATGCACCAACCTAACGTTATTTTCTGCACAAAGGTTAACAATATTGCTGGTGCCTTCAATATTAACCCTTAGCAATTGGGCTTTATCCTTAGGATTAAAAGATACCATGGCTGCGCAGTGGTAAACCTGATCGATACCATCAAAGGCATCCTCAAGTGAAGAAATGTCATTTATGTCCGCAACAAACCACTCAATATCAGCGTTGTTGCTTATTGATTGCGGTATAACAGAGTGCTCGCGTTTTAATGCTTTTACCTTTACACCCGACTCAGTTAATTGATTTATTAATTCTGCTCCTAAAAATCCAGTGGCGCCGGTAACTAATATCATTTCATTTTTTTTAGGATGTTCATTAAAATATGCTCTCAAAAATAGATATTTGATGGCATACATTTATAGTACTATATGTCTTTATCCGATTTTTTTTCACCCTTAAGTACAGACAAATTCTCACCAAAAGCGGGATTTTATACCAGTCAGCTAGGTTTGAAGGCTACTTTTTATACAGATAAATTTCCTGACCTTGAAGAAAATGAATACGATATTGCCATTTTTGGAGTACAAGATGACCGTGCTTCTGTAAATAATGAAGGCTGCGGCCTTGCCCCCGACTATTTTCGTGCCCAGTTTTATAGTTTAAATGAAGGCGCTTATACCAGTAAAATTATAGATCTGGGAAATATAAAAGCTGGTGCCTCAATTTCTGACACCTACGTAGCATTAAAAATGGTAGTGTCTGAATTGATTAAGCTGAACATTGTACCTATAATTATTGGCGGCGGGCAAGACCTTACTTACGCGCAATACCTGGCTTACGAAAGCCTGGAGCAAAAGGTAGATCTGGTGGTTGTAGATAGTAAATTTGACCTTGATGAAGAAGATCAGGAAGGACTTGCTGCCAAATCAGATACCTACTTAAATAAAATACTACTTCACCAGCCAAACTACCTTTTCAACTTTAGTAATATTGGTTACCAAACCTATTATGTGAATCAGGAAAGCTTAAAGGTAATGAGCAAGCTGTATTTTGATGTGCACCGCTTAGGTGAATTTGCAGATGATATCAGTTTAACCGAACCGATTGTTCGTAATGCCAATATGCTCAGTTTCGATATTGGCGCAATTCGCTCATCTGATGCTGCGGCAAATGCAAATGCAGGGCCAAATGGCTTTTATGGCGAGCAGGCTTGCCGCATTGCCAGATACGCAGGGATGAGTGATAAGCTTAGCTCTATCGGTTTCTATGAATTTAATCCTGCCTTCGATACCAACGGGCAAACAGCCATGCTGCTGGCTCAAATGGTTTGGTATTTTGTTGATGGCTATTACAACCGTAAAAAGGATTTTCCGCTTACACCAAAATCTCAATACCTGATCTACAGAGCCAGTTTAAATGACGGAACAGGAGAGATGTTGTTTGTTAAAAGTAAAAAATCAGATAGGTGGTGGATGCAGGTCCCTTACCCTACAGGAATCTCAAAGAATGAACGATTTCACTTAGTACCATGTCGTTACGATGATTATACGACTGCTGTAAATGGCGAAATGCCTGATCTCTGGTGGCGCACATTCCAGAAACTATTATAATTTTACATTTTTTATTGCGTTATGTAGGGGCTTGAATTTATATTTGAGTGCAGGCATACTATTATATATATAATAAATTGTACCAATGCTTGTTAAAATTAAAGAACACAATATGAGGAAATTATTAATTACTGCAGTTTGTTTATTGCCTGTTGCAGCTATGGCACAAGGAAAATTCACATTGCAGGCCAAAGTTGGGAACTTAAACGCCCCGGCCAAAGCATTTTTATATTATAAAACAGGAAGTACCCAGGTTGTGGATTCAGCCGTTATTGCGGGAGGTAAATTTTCGTTTACCGGCCCCTTAACCGGAATATCACAGGCGGCAATTAGAGTTGTTCATGATGATAAAGCTCCTGCCCCAGCAGATCCGGCAGCTGTTGATTTATTTAGATTTTACCTGGAGCCAAAAACGGTTGCAGTTAATTCGGCTACCGATTCTGTTAAACATGCCGTAGTAAAAGGTTCTGCTGTAAATGATGATGATGCTAAGTATAAAGCCATAACAAAATCTGTTATGGATAAAAACGCTGCGTTAGAAGCGGAGTATAAGCGTAAAACTGATGACGAGCGTAAGGATGAAAACTATATAAAAACTGTGCAGGCACGTAGCGAAGCACTTCAAAAAGAGTTTATAGATATTAATAAACAGTTTTATTTAGCTAATCGCGATTCTTATGTTGCTCTGGTAGCATTTGCAGGTACAATAGGGCCTGATGCTAACCCAACCGTTGTGGAGCCTGATTTTAATAAATTCTCTGCTGAGGTTAAAGCTACTGATCTTGGTAAAAGCATAGCCGAGATGTTATCATCATTAAAGAAAAATAATGTTGGTTCGTTGGCAATGGATTTTACTCAAAATGATGTAAACGATAAGCCTGTTAAATTATCTGATTTTAAAGGGAAGTATGTGTTGCTTGATTTTTGGGCTTCATGGTGCGGACCTTGCAGAGGCGAGAATCCGAATGTAGTTAAGGCATACAATACTTATAAAGACAAAAACTTTACGGTTCTAGGTGTTTCTTTGGATAAACCTGGTCAAAAAGAAGCCTGGTTACAAGCTATTAAAGATGATGGCTTAACATGGACTCACGTATCAGACTTGAAGTTTTGGGATAATGCCGTTGCCAAGATGTATGGTATCCGTGGTATTCCTGCAAATTATCTGATTGACCCAACCGGAAAAATCATTGCAAAGAATGTAAGAGGAGAAGAATTACAAAGCAAACTTGCGGAAGTATTAGGCGCTCCAAAAACTAAATAAGACCTGCTTAATTGGTTGCCAATTTTGGGGGGAATTCCTGTGGAAATTGGGGGGTTATACAATCATTACGCATTGCAAATACAATAGTGAATTGGTTAAAGAACGTGTAGTTGTTGATTAACGAATGCATGTCATCTCGACGATAAGATAAAAAAACAGGGTGTGTCATGATTTATGACACACCCTGTTTTTTTACCGTATAAGGAAGATTCCTGCTCCCTTATACTAAGTCAAAACCAATATCTTCTCTAAAATACTTGCCGTCAAAATAGATGCGGGCAGCATCGGCTGTTGCCGATTGTAATGCATCAAACTGGCTATCTTGTAAACTGCTAACTGCAATAACACGACCGCCGTTTGTTTTTACAACACCACCTTCAAGTGCTGTTCCGGCATGAAATACCAAAGATTGGCGTACATTGTCAATACCGGTAATGGCTTTACCCTTTTCATATTCGCCAGGATATCCGCCCGCAACAATCATTACGGTTGCAGCATTTTTAGGGCTGATATTTAATTTATATCCTTTTAATTTCTGTTTGGCTGTTGCAAGAAAAAGTTCTACCAGATCATTCTCGATTCTTGGAACTACACTTTCCGTTTCCGGATCGCCCATGCGGCAGTTGTATTCAATTACAAAAGGTTTTTCATTTACTTTAATTAAACCGAAGAAGATGAAGCCTGTATAGTTGATTTTATCTTTCTTTAAACCGCTAATGGTTGGAATGATAATATCACGTTCAACTTCGTCTAAAAATGCTTTGCTGGCAAAAGGAACCGGAGATACCGAGCCCATACCACCAGTATTTAGGCCAGTATCTGCTTGCCCGATACGTTTGTAATCTTTTGCTTCAGGAAGTATCACATAGTTTTCGCCATCTGTAAGTACAAATACCGAAAGCTCTATGCCACTTAAAAACTCTTCAATTACTACTGTAGTTCCGGCTTCGCCAAACTTGCCGCTAAGCATTAATTTTAATTCTTCCTGTGCTTCTTCGGTATTATCTATAATTAAAACGCCTTTTCCTGCTGCCAATCCATCGGCTTTTAATACCACCGGAAGGGGATGAGATTGCAGGTAAGTTAAACCTTCTTCTAAAGTTTTGCCGGTAAAAGAACGCGAACTTGCTGTAGGAATACCATGGCGTGCCATAAATTGTTTAGAAAAATCTTTACTGCCTTCTAAAATTGCGCCTTCTTTTTTTGGCCCGATAACCGGGATTTTTGATAAACTTTCATCCTCAGCAAAAAAATCATGAATACCATTTACAAGAGGTTCTTCGGGGCCAACTACTACCAGTTCTATGTTTTCTTTAAGAACTAATGCTTTTACGGCTTCAAAATTATTGATGTTAAGATTTATGTTTTTTCCATAAACTCCTGTACCACCATTACCAGGTGCAATAAATAATTGAGAGCAAAGAGGAGACTGGCTCATTTTCCAGGCAAAGGCACTTTCTCTTCCTCCTGATCCTAATAGTAAGATATTCATCTATATATGATTTAATTGTTGGGTCTGTGTGGGCAAATATACCGCTTTAGCTAAATTATCACAGGCTAAGTTTAAATTAGGCATAAAATATGCTTAGAAAAGGTTGTTTGTCAATAGATTTCGGTTTGTAAAAGATTAAAATTAGATTTGCCGCCAACATGAGACACATTGTTACTTTATCACTTGTATTTTTTAGTCTTACCCACTTGGCCAAAGCCGAGCGGGTTGAGGGGCTAAGACTTATAACCGAAAAGTACTGCAATAAGCAGCAGGTGAACACAGAACAGGCAACTGTTCGCTCAAGTCAGCCTGACGATTCGAGGTATCCTTTTTTCTTATCTTATAGTGCTTTAACTACTATAGGAGTACTTCCTGAAGCACATATCATTAAATATAGGGCTCATAATCAAAACATCTTAAACCTTACCATAAGGGAACAGCCCAAGAATAACAGTCCCTAGTTTTAGCATTCATCGTTATCCTGACCTCACAGAAGCTGTGAAGCAAATTTATTTCAGGATCTCGCACATGCCTCAATTCCTGCTAAACCGGAATTCTGAAAATAAACTTAGGATGACGCGAAGCGAAAACATTGAGCGCACTGACAACTGACATTCTGGCTTACAGCCCGGTAATGGCTTGGTTGTTGTAATTTTATCAGTTTTAATAATAGTAATAAACAAACACAAGTATACATGTTAGGATTTTTAGCCAAAGTTTTTGGAAGCAAATCAGAAAGAGATATTAAGGCATTACAGCCTATAGTAGTCAAAATAAACGAAGAGTACGCAAAATTATCAGCACTAAGCAATGATGAACTGCGTAATAAAACAGTTTATTTTAAAGATGTTATCGCTAAAGCGTTAGCAGAAATAGATGGAAAAATAAGCGGGTTAAAAACCGATGCTGAAAGCCAGGAATTGTCATTGCCTGAAAAAACAGCTATATACGATCAGATTGATGCTTTAATCAAAGATCGTGATAAGGAATTAGAAGTAGCATTGTCTGAGATTTTGCCTGCTGCATTTGCAGTGGTAAAAGAAACTTCGAGACGTTTCTCTGAAAATGAGCAACTGGAAGTTACGGCTACTCAGTTTGACCGCGACTATGCTGCCCGTAAAAAGAATGTAACCATACAAGGTGATAAAGCACTTTGGGCCAATAAATGGGATGCTGCAGGTACCGAGGTAGTTTGGAACATGGTACATTACGATGTTCAGTTGATTGGTGGTATGGTATTGCATAATGGTAAAATTGCAGAGATGGCCACTGGTGAAGGTAAAACCTTAGTAAGTACGCTGCCTGCTTACCTGAACGCACTTGCCGGACAAGGTGTACACATCGTAACGGTGAATGATTACCTTGCACGACGTGACTCGGAGTGGAATGGTCCTTTATTTGAGTTCCATGGTTTAAAGGTTGATTGTATCGATAAACATGAACCAAACTCTCAGGAACGCAGAGACGCATACCTTGCTGATATCACTTATGGTACCAACAATGAATTTGGTTTCGATTATTTGCGTGACAATATGTCGCAAACTCCTGATCAGCTGGTACAACGCAAGCTACATTTTGCAATGGTGGATGAGGTCGATTCAGTTTTAATTGATGATGCCCGTACGCCATTAATTATATCAGGACCTGTTCCTTTTGGTGATCAGCATGAATTTCATGAGCTAAAACCACGTATTGAGCGTTTGGTTACTGCTCAGAAAGAATATGTTACCAAAGCTTTAAACGAAGCAAAAAAATTAATTAATGATGGTAAAACCGGTACAGAAGAGGGCGAAGGTGGTTTAGCACTTTTACGCGCGCACCGTGGTTTGCCTAAAAATAAAGCATTGATCAAGTTCTTAAGTGAGGGTAGTGTAAAACAAACCTTATTGAAAACTGAAAACCATTATATGGCAGATCAGTCTAAGAATATGCCTAAAGTAGATTCGGAATTGTTCTTCTATATTGATGAGAAAAACAACCAGGTTGAACTAACTGAGAAAGGTATCGAGCTGATCACGAAATCTGGTGAAGACCACAATTTCTTTGTGTTACCTGATGTAGGTACTGAGATTGCTGATATCGAAAAATCATCATTAACCAGTGAAGAAAAAATAGCTCAGAAAGATGCTTTAATGCGCGACTACTCTATTAAGGCAGAGCGTATCCACTCTGTAAACCAGTTGTTGAAAGCATATACTTTATTTGAGATCGATGTTGAATACATCATTGATGAAGGTAAAATTAAAATTGTAGATGAGCAGACTGGTCGTATTATGGATGGCCGTCGTTATTCAGATGGTTTACACCAGGCAATCGAAGCAAAGGAAAATGTAAAAGTTGAAGATGCTTCGCAAACCTATGCTACCGTTACCTTGCAAAACTTTTTCCGTATGTACCACAAGCTTTGCGGTATGACGGGTACAGCTACTACAGAGGCTGGCGAGTTTTGGTCTATCTATAAACTGGATGTAGTAGAGATACCTACAAACAGAGTTATTTCAAGAAAAGATCATCAGGATTATGTTTACCGTACTGTTCGTGAAAAATATAATGCAGTAGCAGAAGAGATCGTAAAATTAACTGAAGCAGGCCGCCCGGTATTGGTGGGTACAACTTCGGTTGAGATTTCGGAATTACTTAGCCGTATGTTGAAACTGAGAGGTATTAAACATAATGTCCTGAATGCGAAGATGCACCAGAGAGAAGCTGATATTGTTGCTGAAGCAGGACAACCTGGTCAGGTAACCATTGCAACCAACATGGCTGGTCGTGGTACGGATATTAAATTAGGCCCAGGCGTTAAGGATGCTGGTGGTTTGGCAATTGTTGGGACGGAGCGTCATGAGTCTCGTCGTGTAGACAGACAGTTACGTGGTCGTGCAGGCCGTCAGGGAGATCCGGGTTCATCTCAGTTCTTCGTGTCATTAGAAGATAACTTAATGAGGTTATTTGGTTCTGAAAGAATCTCTAACATCATGGTAAGAATGGGTATTGAGGATGGTGAGGTAATTCAGCATTCAATGATCACCAAATCTATTGAGCGTGCACAGAAAAAAGTAGAAGAAAATAACTTCGGTATTCGTAAGCGTTTGCTTGAATATGATGATGTTATGAACTCTCAGCGTTCGGTTATTTATGCTAAACGTAAAAATGCTTTGTTCGGCGAGCGTTTAGATGTTGACATGAGCAATATGGTATTTGATGTTGCGGAAGATATTGTAACTGAATACAAAGAAGAAGGAAATTACGAAGGCTTTAAGCTTGAGGTAATTAAAAACTTCTCTGCAGATACAGCTATTGATGAAGCTGAGTTCAGCTCAAAAGGCGTTCATCATTTAACAGATAAATTATTTGAGGAAGTAACTACTTTCTATGCAAGAAAATCTGATGCAATTATTGCTCAGGCTATGCCGGTATTAACTCAGGTATATCAGGAGCGTGGTGAGCAGATAGAGCAAATCGTTGTTCCTTTTACTGATGGTGTACGTAGTGTACAGGTTCCTGTAGGTTTGAAAAAGGCAATTGATAACGGTGGTCGTGAGGTTACCAGATCTTTTGAGAAAACAATTGTACTTGCGCTTATTGATGAGTCGTGGAAAGAGCACTTACGTGAAATGGACGAGTTAAAGCAATCTGTACAGAATGCGGTATACGAACAAAAAGATCCATTGATCATCTATAAAATGGAAGCATTTAACTTGTTTAAAAACATGTTAAATGCGGTAAATAAAGAGGTGGTTAGTTTCTTGTATAAAGGTGGAATTCCGGTACAGACAGATCCTAATGATGTAAGGGAAGCTCAGGCTCCAAGACCAGCACCAACCAGATTGAAAATGTCTAAACCTGAATTTAATCAGGCTACAAGTTCAGCTGATGTTGCTCAGATGGAGGATACACGTGAACACGTGCCTCAGCAGCCTATCCGTAAGGATACGGTAATAGGAAGAAACGAACCATGCCCTTGTGGAAGTGGTAAGAAATACAAAAACTGTCACGGTGCAGGATTGTAATTTGTAATAAAGATAAAGAATGCCGATTTTTGTAAAAAAATCGGCATTCTTTTTTTAAAGCCTTGTTCATGAAACTACTATTTGCTGCGTTATTCTGTTGTTCCTATTTTGGTCTGTTTGCTCAAACCAGGGGTCAGGTAACTATAATTAAGGACCCAATGATAGATAGCTTAATAGCAAAACGCATTGCGTTAAATACAAAGCAGCCAGGGACGGGGACTGTACCCTATAAGCCGGGGCCAGTGGTATCGCAGATGGGATATAGGGTTCAGGCATTTTATGGATCAGACAGAAGACAGGTTTTTAATGAGCAATCAAGATTTAATTCACTTTACCCAGCAGTTAATACTTACATCACTTATAAAGAGCCTAACTACTATTTAAGGGTAGGAGATTTCCGGACGCGCCTGGAAGCTCAGCGATTTATGAACGAACTAAGAAGTAATTTTCCTACGCTATTTATATTCAGGGAAAAGATTAATGCACCTAATTTAGAATACAACGATGATCCAGAAAGATAAGATACAGGCACTTTCAAATGATATTTTTGAACAGGTTGTTGGCTACCGTCAGCACCTTCATTCCAACCCGGAACTTTCCTTTAAGGAATTTGAAACTTCAGCATATATTAAAAAGCATTTAACAGATTGGGGTATTCCTTTTTCTGATATGGCCAATACAGGAGTTGTAGGAATTATTAAGGGAGATCTTCCATCTGATAACATCATTGCATTGCGTGCTGATATGGACGCCTTGCCTATATTGGAAGCTAATGAGAAACCTTATACTTCTAAAAATCCCGGCGTAATGCATGCTTGCGGACACGATGTACATAGTTCTTCTTTATTAGGTAGTGCTTATATCCTGAATAGCTTAAAGGCTGAATTTGGAGGTACTATTAAGTTGATATTTCAACCTGCCGAGGAGGTTTTGCCCGGTGGTGCAAGTATTATGATTAAGGAGGGGGTGCTTGAAAACCCTAAGCCGCAATCGATAGTTGGGCAGCATGTGATGCCTCTAATTGATACCGGTAAAGTAGGCTTCCGTTCAGGTATTTATATGGCATCTACCGATGAATTGTATGTAACGGTCCATGGAAAGGGCGGGCATGGTGCACAGCCACATCAAAATATAGATCCTGTATTGATCACTTCTCATATTATTATTGCATTGCAGCAGATTGTGAGCAGAAATGCAGATCCAAGATTACCTTCTGTCCTTTCTTTTGGAAAAGTACAAGCCAACGGGGCAACGAATATTATCCCTAATGAGGTGAAAATTGAAGGTACTTTTAGAACATTAAACGAAGAATGGCGCAAAGAAGCAAAGCGCTTAATGAAAAAAATGGCTGAAGGAATTGCCGAAAGTATGGGTGGAAGCTGTGATTTTAGAATTATGGACGGCTATCCTTATTTAATAAATGAAGAGAAGTTAACAGCTAATGCGCGTGCTTTTGCTGAAGATTATTTAGGTAAAGAGAATGTGGTTGACCTGGATATATGGATGGCTGCAGAGGATTTTGCGTATTACTCGCAAGTTACAGACGCTTGCTTTTACAGATTAGGAACAGGAAATAAAGAAAAAGGAACTACCTATTCTGTTCATACGCCTAATTTTGATATTGATGAAGATGCACTAAAGACATCTACAGGATTGATGGCTTATGTTGCGCTTAAGCAGCTGGGTAATTAATAGTATCATGTTATATGCGTTATCCTAGTGCACTCGTCATCCTGAATTTATTTCAGGATCTCGGACATACTACTCAAAACCTGCTCAAACGGGATTCTGAAATAAATTCAGAATGACGAGCGCTTACCAAACCAGGATTACGAACGCTTGACGATCGACTACATAATTAGAATAGATGAAGAAAATACTTTGGTTAGCTGTACTAGTTGGAATTACTTTAAAAGGATCTGCTCAGGAAATAGATCGTTTTAATCCAGATACTATTAAAACCATACAGCTTGATTCGGCCGTAAATATCTCTGCTCAGAAATTTGGTGTAGAGACTTTTATTAACGCCATTATTACTGATGAAAGCTTTTATAAGGCTTTCAGAAATATGAAGAAGTATAATTTCATTGCAGAGAACAACATCTATACTTATAATAAGAAAAATAAGGTAGACGGGCGGATCTATCGCAAGATCAAACATACTAATGAAGGCCCCGAAAAGATGGTATACCTTGCAAAACAGGATACCGGAAAGGTGTACAGAAAGAATGGCAAATACCAATTGTATACGATTGAAATGTTTGACTACATCTTTATGAATGCTTACAAAACTGAATTTTCGGAAGAAGATTCAAAGGGAGGAAAGGCAGATGGTGCAAATGCAGGGTATAAGGATAAATTAAAAACATTGATCTTTGCTCCGGGAAAACCAATTAAAGGCTTGCCTTTTATTGGTAGTAAAACAGAAATTTTTACTGTTAATATGCGACAGTATTACGATTACAGCTATTACAGCGGGACATATCTGGATTCAATTCCGGTATACCGTTTTAAGGTGACGGTGAAGAAGGATTTAAGCAACGGAACCAAAGAAGGCCTAATGATAAAGGAGCTTACTACTATTTTTGATAAGCGCACTTTCGAAATACTGGGCCGTTATGTAGATATGAAATACAGCAATATGCTGTTTGATTTTAATGTGCAGATGAATATCGAAACCAGTTATTTCGGCGACGAGAAACTGCCCACCAAAATCTCTTATCAGGGGAATTGGGACTATCCTTTAAAAAAGGAAGAACGCGCCAGCTTTTTAATTGTACATAAGGATTATCACCTTGGAAAAGGAAAGTAATTTTTTAACTTCGTAAGAAGCTCTTTAAGCTTTTATTTTTAAAAGATTATAACAATGAAAACTTACTTCAAATCACTGACGTTACTTTCTGCATTTCTTATGGTATTACTTTTCTCTGCTATGAATAATAAACCCAAAAAGATCATCTTCTTTGGAGATTCTATTACTCAGGCCGGCGTTGAGCCGGGTGGGTACGTTGACCTAATAAAAAAGGCGCTTGACCCTGCAAAATACGAGGTTATAGGTGCAGGCATTGGTGGTAATAAGGTATATGACCTTTATCTTCGAATGGAAGAAGACGTGCTGAACAAAAAACCAAATCTGGTAGTAATTTACATAGGGGTTAATGATGTATGGCACAAGCAGTCGAGCAGAACAGGAACAGATTACGATAAGTTTATTAAGTTCTATCAGGCATTGATAAATAAGATTCAGGCAAATGGTGCCAAGGTTGTTCTTTGTACCCCGGCAGTAATTGGTGAGAAAAAGAATGGCGTAAATGAGATGGATGGAGATTTGGATAAGTATTCTGGTGCTATAAGAGAACTCGCTGCTAAGAATAACCTCCCACTTTGTGATTTGAGAGCAATATTTAAGACTTATAACGCTGAGCATAATACCGAAGATAAAGACAAAGGAATTTTAACTTCTGATGGCGTGCACTTGAATGAAAAGGGCAATCAGACTTTAGCAGAAAAGTTATTGCCATTGGTAAAATAGATTTCAGCATTTTGCTGCATTTGGAAGAGAGGATAAATAATAGGGAATGATTGATCAGGATACCATAAACAAAATCACGGAAACCGCTCGTATTGAGGAGGTGGTTGGTGATTTTGTGACTCTAAAGAAGCGTGGCTCAAGTTTAATTGGAAATTGTCCATTTCACAATGAGAAAACCCCTTCGTTTCACGTGTCGGTGGCCAAGGGGATTTATAAGTGTTTTGGGTGTGGTAAAGGGGGCGATTCTGTTCACTTTATTATGGACCACGAAAAGTACTCCTACCCGGAGGCACTTAAATTTCTGGCCAATAAATATAATATCGAAGTAGAGGAGACTGTTCAGTCGCCTCAAAATATAGAAGCACAGAATGCCCGCGAGAGCTTGTACATCGTTTCTGAGTACGCTGCAAATTACTTTGCCAATGAGCTGTGGACAGGTGAGGATGGCCGGGCAATTGGCTTAAGTTATTTTAAGGAGCGTGGTTTTAGAGAGGATATTTTAAAGAAATTCCAATTGGGTTATTCGCCCGATGCCTGGGATGCTTTGATCCAGAGTGCTGTTGGAGCAGGTCATAAAGAAGAATATCTGGAGAAAACGGGCCTTGCAATCAGGAATGATAAAGGCAGGCTGTATGACCGTTTCAGAGGTCGGGTGCTGTTCCCAATTCATAATTTTACCGGAAGGATAATTGGTTTTGGAGGCAGGACATTAAAAACAGATAAAAATGTTCCTAAATATGTAAACTCACCGGAAAGCGATATTTACCATAAATCTAACGTGCTTTATGGTTTGTTTCATGCAAAGAAGGCAATTAGAGATGCAGATAACTGTTATCTGGTTGAAGGTTATGCAGATGTTTTAGCTGTTCACCAAGCCGGCATAGAAAACGTGGTGGCCTCGTCGGGAACATCATTAACTACCGAACAAATAAGGCTGATTGGTAGGTTCTCGGAAAATGTTACCATTCTTTATGATGGTGATGCTGCGGGTATTAAAGCCTCTCTGAGAGGTTTAGATATGATCCTTGAAGAAGGATTGAACGTTAAGGTTGTGCTTTTTCCGGATGGGCATGATCCTGATTCTTACATGCATCATGTTGGTTCGGGAGAGTTTAAAAAGTACATAGAAAATAACCGTAAGGATTTTATTCTGTATAAAGCCAGCATCCTGTTAAAAGAGGCTGGGACTGATCCTATAAAAAGGGCAGGTATTATTAGGGATATTGTAGAAAGTATCGCTAAAATACCTGACGACATTAAAGCTTCTGTTTTTATTAGAGAATGCAGTGGTTTGTTGCAGGTTGAAGAAAGGATATTGCTTTCTGAACTGAATAAAATCAGGGCCGCCAAATTTAAAAAAACAAGTGGGGGCAACCAACCTCAGCAGTCGCAATACCAACAAAACCCATATCAGCAAGATGGGCCGCCTGATAATCTGTTTGAGAACCCTGGAGAGTCGGCCGGACCTGCAGAGCAGGTAGAAACAGCGGATACAAATCTAATACAGGAACGCGAGATCATTCGGCTACTACTGGCATTTGGTCATGAGCTGGTTACCTGGGATAAGATTGACAATATGTATATTGGTTCTTTTATTATACAGAACTTAGCTGATGTTACTTTTGAGGATGAGATATGTAAACTCATTATTGACACATACAGAGAAGAAATAGAGAACGGTCATTTGCCGGTTGCCAGTCAGTTTATTAAAAGTGGAGACAGGCGGATTGTTGATCTTGCCATCACATTATCAACCTCACCCTATTCACTAAGCGAGAATTGGGAAAACAGACATAATATTTATGTTAGAGATGAGAGCATAAACTTAAAAGCAACAATTTTTGGTGGGCTCTATCATCTTAAAAAGAACAAAATTGGCAAGATGCTTACCGATATTACAAAAGAACTTGCAAGTGAAACCGACCCGGTAAACCAGGAGATTTTGATGCAGCGCCACATGATGATAAAGGGTGTAGAGCGGGATATTTCTAAGTACCTTGGAACTGTTATATTAAAGTAATGGCCAGTCACAACGATTTAGGTAAACGAGGAGAAGATATTGCTAAAGAGTATTTAGAAAATCTGGGTTATCGGATACTAAAAATGAACTGGATGTACGGTAGAGCGGAGGTTGACGTTATAGCTAATGAGGAAGGGACAATAATTTTTGTTGAAGTAAAAACAAGAAGTTCGACAGATTATGGTGAGCCTGAAGATTTTGTAAGCATTAAGAAGGAAAGACAACTTGAGTATGCTTCATCTGCCTACATTGAAATGAATAACAACCAAGGTGAAATTCGTTTCGATATTATTGCAATTGTTTTTGAAAATAAACACCTTTATAAAATTAATCATATTGAAGATGCATTCTGGCCAAGTTAAAAATAACACCAATTTCTTTAAGGTAATACCAATCCTTTCTCTACTATTTAGCGTTTCATTTATCTTTTCTTGTAAGAATGAACCTTCTGTTTCTGTAGTTGGGTTTAAAGCACCCGAACAAGGGCAAATGTTTGGTTTGGGTGATGAGGTAAAAGTGGAACTCGATGTTCCAAAAGACAACCAGATTAAATCAGTTACTTACCAGGTAGATGGTAAAACTGTTGAAACAAAGAACGGCACAGAGGCCATAAGTATAAAAACAAAAGGACTGGCCGTAGGATATAAGATAATTACAGCAATAACTGATGACGGGAGTAAAAAAGATACTTCGACAATTAATATTGTGTTAAGGTCGGGATTAAACCCTGAGCTGCTAACTTATAAAATTGTTAAGACTTATCCGCACGATACTTCATCATATACTCAGGGACTGGAATACCATAATGGGAGATTACTGGAAAGTACTGGTGAGAACGGTTTCTCGACATTAAGATGGGTAGATTTAGCAACTGGCAAGGCTGTGCAAAAGATAGATCTTGACAAGCAATATTTTGGAGAAGGATCTACACTTGTAGACGATAAGATTGTAATGTTAACCTACAAAGCGAATTCCGGGTTTGTATATGATGCCAAGACCTTTAAACAAATTGGAACATTTCCTTATCAAACCAGCAGAGAGGGTTGGGGTTTATGTTATGATGGTAAGCAGTTGATCATGTCTGACGGTACAAACCGACTTTATTTCATGAATAAGGATACCTATAAAGATGAACGTGTAATTGATGTTTATGATAACCTTGGGGCAGTTGATTCTATTAATGAGCTTGAATATATAGACGGAAAAATCTACGCAAATATTTATCAATACAATTATTTAGTAGTAATCGACCCTAATACAGGGATTGTTGAGAAGAAAATAGACTTGAGCGGATTGTTGCCAAAGGGATACTTTAAAACAGAAGATAGTATTTTAAATGATGTTTTAAACGGTATAGCCTGGGATAAACAAGATAAGCGTCTATTTGTTACAGGAAAGAAATGGCCGAAGTTATTTGAAATAGCGTTAGTTCCTGTAAAAAAGAACTAACGCTATTCTTTAATTATTTAGCAGGTGCATTATTAGACTTTGCAACGGGCTCGCTAATGAAGCCGTTGAATGCAATGGCTTGTCTGTAGTTACTGGTTACGTTAAGCACTGCGTATCCTTTTTCTCCAACACTTAGCGTAAGTGATTGTACATCTTTGGTGTCTTTTGGTCTAATGGTTATTAGCCAGCCACCTTTTTTCCTTTTCTCGGTTTTGTAGGTGAAATCTTTAGATTTAAATTTAATGCCTGAGTCGTTAGGATTTAAATTTGCACTGTATGCCCTGCCGTAGTAAGGTAAATATGCTTCTACACTATCTTTAGCTATTGTTAGCGTATATTGGGATCCACTAAGCTGAATTGCTCCGCTTCCCTGCCCTCCCGGAAATCTTTGGAGAACCTTATTAAGATCCATATTTGCCATTGGTAATGCTGTTGTAGCGTTAAATACCAAAGTTTTGGCTTCTACCAGTTTTGCGGTGGTTTCTTTATCCGTTTGGGCAGAAACCTGTATCGCGATGAACATGATAACCAACAGTAATGTGTTTTTAAGCGTTTTCATGATGATTTACTTTAAATGTGTTTTATATCTCAATTTACAAATAAAATAGCATTAAACCTTTTTAATCATAAAATATGATCATGCTACTCTGTTGGGTTAGAATAAATTAACATTAAAAGGTTTAATGTGATCATTTAAGTAAATACACAAACTAAGTGTTCAATACTTAACTTCTCCAGGCTTTGTATTGATTGATCAATCCGTTTGTAGATCCATCATGAGAAGAAACATCATTATTGTCTTGCAGTTCAGGTAAAATACTTTTTGCTAATTGTTTACCAAGCTCAACACCCCACTGATCAAAGCTGAAGATGTTCCATATAATGCCTTGTACAAAGATCTTATGCTCATAAATAGCTATAAGACTTCCTAAGCTAAATGGCGTAACTTTCTTTAATAAGATAGAGTTGGTCGGTCTGTTACCTTCAAATACTTTAAATGGCGCCAGTTTGTCAATCTCTTCGTCTGACTTACCTTCTTTTTTAAGTTCTGAAACTACCTGCTCTTTGGTTTTTCCATTCATTAAAGCTTCTGTTTGAGCAAAGAAATTCGATAAAAGAATTGGATGATGATCGCCGATAGGGTTTAAACTTTGTGCAGGGGCAATAAAATCGCAAGGGATTAAGCGTGTTCCCTGGTGTATTAATTGATAAAAGGCATGCTGACCGTTCGTACCAGGCTCACCCCAAATGATTGGGCCGGTTTCATAGTTTACATCATTTCCATTTCGATCTACATGTTTACCGTTACTTTCCATATCGCCTTGTTGGAAATAAGCCGCAAAGCGGTGCATGTATTGATCGTAAGGTAAAATGGCCTGAGTTTCGGCATTAAAGAAGTTGATATACCAAACGCCTATAAGACCTAATAAAACGGGGATATTGATCTCAAATTCTGAAGTTTCAAAATGTTGATCTGCGGAATGTGCTCCAGCTAATAATTGTTTAAAGTTATCGAAACCTATACTCAATGAAATTGGTAATCCGATTGCACTCCATAGAGAATATCTTCCACCAACCCAATCCCAGAATTCGAACATGTTTTCAGTATCAATTCCAAAAGCAGAAACGTCTTTTGCATTGGTTGATAAGGCAGCAAAGTGTTTTGCAATGTCATTAGCTTTTGCACCTTTTTCCAGAAACCAGCTTCTTGCAGTATTTGCATTGGTCATGGTTTCCTGCGTAGTAAACGTTTTTGAGGCAATCAGGAACAATGTAGTCTCAGGATTAACCTGTTTTAAAGTTTCTGCAATGTGGGTGCCATCTATATTTGATACAAAATGCATGTTTAAATGATTTTTGTATGCCTTTAAAGCTTCGGTAACCATTACAGGGCCTAAATCAGAACCTCCGATACCAATATTAACAACATCAGTTATCGCTTTGCCAGTATAGCCTTTCCAGCTTCCGGAAATGATGGCATTACTGAATTTTTCCATTTTTGAAAGCACCTGATGGACGTCCTTAACAACGTTTTTGCCATCTACTAAAATTTCACCGTCGGCAGGTTCGCGTAATGCGATGTGCAATACTTGTCTGCCCTCTGTCTGGTTAATTTTATCTCCACTAAACATTGCCTTTATTGCTTCATCTAATTTGCATTCTCTGGCTAATTGAATGAGCAGAGCTATAGTGGTATCGTCAATTCGGTTCTTCGAATAGTCGACCAAGATATCTTCAAATATTAAGGAGAATTTCTCAAATCGGCCTTCATCTTCTGCAAATAGCTGTTTTAAGCTTTTTTCATTGATGTTAATAAAGTGGTCGGCCAGGTATTTGTAAGCGGCGGTTTCTGTAAAGTTTACTGTTGGAAGCATAATAATTAGTGTTTTTGTAAATGTAGCGGTTTATTTTATTTCACAAAATTTGATTGCAGAGATTTAATATTTTAATGATAAACATAGTTTCATCGGAAGTTCATACAAGAGAATTATTTTAGCTATATTTAAATATAATAGGCAATCCATTGCCATAAAAAAACTAGCTATGATTGAAAATTTAAAACAATTGGTAACAGAAAATGTTCAGGACGCTATTGTGAATAATAGTGCAGTTCCGAATGAGCAAAATGACGCAGCAATTGAAGCCGCATCAGGTTCTATTATTGATGCGCTTAAAGAAAAGCTGTCATCAGGAGATATTGGAGGTTTAGTAGATACGTTTAAAAATGGAGGTACAGGTTCAGTTGTTGATCAGGCGTCATCCGGTTTTACAGAAAAACTGGCGGGGTTGGGTATCAACATGGAATCTGCAAAAAGTATTGCTGCTTCTATTATTCCTACAATAATGGAAAAATTTGTAAATAAAACTAACGATCCAAATGATAGTTCATTTAATATTAAAGACGTATTAGGTAACCTTGCAGGGCCGGATGGTAAATTCGATCTGTCGGATATTACAGGAATGTTTACAGGAAATAATGATGGTGCGACTGGGGCAGAGGGTAAAGGAGATGGAATTGTAGATAAACTAAAGGGGCTTTTTAATTAATTCTCCCTCTTTTCACAAATGGCTATTTAAACATTGTTTAAGTAGCCATTTGTGTTTTATATTATATATTTGTGATTATGACTAAAGAACAAATTCAGGATTTAAGGGACAGAGTAGCGTCGCTGAGGAGGTACCTTTGACGTTGAAAACCGATTAGAAGATATTCGTATTGAGCAGGAGCTTACCCTGCAACCAAATTTTTGGGACGACCCAAAGAAAGCAGAAAAACATATTGCTGAAATCAATTCGAAAAAAGTGTGGACTGATGGCTGGCAGCACGCCAACAGCCTGATGGAAGATACCCAAGTGCTTTTCGACTTCTGGCAGAGCGGAGATGCCACTGAAGCAGAAATGCAGGAACAGTTTGATCTCTGTGTAAATGCCATAGAAGATCTGGAGCTGAAAAATATGCTCAAAACCAAAGAAGATCAGCTGAATGCAGTAATGCAGATTACCGCGGGTGCCGGAGGTACAGAAAGCTGCGATTGGGCTTATATGTTAATGCGTATGTACTTAATGTGGGCTGAGAAAAATGGATACAAGGTAAGTGAGCAGGATTACCAGGAAGGTGAGGTAGCGGGTGTTAAAACAGTTACAATTGAAATCTCGGGTGAATTCGCCTATGGGTACTTAAAGGGAGAAAATGGGGTACATCGCCTTGTCAGAATCTCTCCATTTGATTCCAATGCGAGAAGACATACTTCTTTTGCCTCGGTTTATGTATATCCACTGGTTGATGACACCATAGAAATTGAAGTAAAGGATTCGGAGATAGAGTTTGAAACGTTCCGGTCGGGTGGTGCCGGGGGCCAGAATGTAAACAAGGTAGAAACTGCAGTTCGTTTATATCATAAACCTTCGGGAATCATTATTAAGAATCAGGAGTCGCGTTCACAGCTTCAGAATAAAGAAAATGCTATTCGCTTATTGAAATCGCAACTTTACGAGATCGAGATGCGCAAGCGTATGGAAGCTACAGCCTTGGTAGAAGGAAGTAAGAAAAAGATAGAGTGGGGCTCGCAGATCAGGAGTTATGTGCTGGATGACAGGAGGGTGAAGGATCATCGGACCAATTACCAAACCTCAAACCCGCAGGCTGTGCTGGATGGGGATATAAACAACTTTTTAAAAGCATACTTAATGGAATTTTAAAGATGAAATATTTTACCTCGTTATTAATGATACTGATGTGTACAGCTAATTTGAATGCTCAGGAAATAGTTAAATTATATCCCGGCGTAATACCGGGATCAAAACCAGCACCTGCAGATTTTAAAGAGACCGCTCCTGTTGGAGATGACGGAATTATACGGATCAGTAAAGTATCTGAACCAACGCTTACTGTATTTTTACCTTCAAAGGAAAAGGCTACTGGAGCAGCTGTTATCATTTGCCCGGGCGGGGGCTATGGTATTTTGGCTATTAATCATGAGGGGTATAATGTTGCAAAGCGATTTAATGATATAGGTGTAGCTGCATTTGTGCTGAAGTATCGCTTACCTAATGATGCAATAATGGTTGATAAATCATTTGGGCCATTGCTGGATGCAGAACAGGCTATCTATCTGGTAAGGGGGCAAGCTAAGAAATGGAACGTTGATCCAGCAAAAATTGGTATTATGGGCTTTTCTGCAGGTGGCCACCTTGCTTCGACATTAACAGTTCACTACAATGATGTGAAAATTGAGAATAAAGAGAAGCTTAGCCTGAGACCAGATTTTTCTATCTTAATTTATCCGGTTATTTCATTTATTGAATCACCACATACAGGTTCTGCAAATAATCTGGCAGGTGCTAATGCAACGCAGGCACAAAAAGAATATTTTTCCAATGAGAAACATGTAACGCCACAAACACCACCAACATTTTTAGTTCATGCTAATGATGATAACGGTGTGCCGGTACAAAATAGTATTATTTTTAATCAGGCATTGGTGGCTAACAAGGTTAAGGCAGAGATGCATTTATATCAAGGTGGCGGACATGGTTTTGGTTTGAATAACAAAACCACATCAGACGACTGGTTTGAGCGGCTGACGAATTGGATGAAAAGTAATAAGTTTCTATAATTTAAAGCTCAGTATTTGCCAGAATATCCTGTAATTCCTTAAGCTCTTCAACCTTTTCTTTTGAACCCAGATTCTCATAAGCAGATATCAGGTTGCGGATAACACGCCTGATGATCTCTACGTTGCTGCAGGGTGCGTAAAATCCTGGAAGAGGGTCGAGGTTTAGCTGTCGGAGAAACTGATCAACGTCGTGTTTACCAAATATGGCCCCCTTGTTAAATGCGTTAATGTAAAAAAGAACTCCAAATTCCTGTTCTTCGCGCTTACTTTCGTCTATATATCCTAAAATAAAATGCTGAGGCAGGTTTACGCCATATACAGGGATATCCAGTTTTTGCGCAAGTGTAGAATAGATGATGGCAAGCGAAATCTGATTGCCTTTTTTACTTTCCAGTACTTGGTTTATATATGAATTCTGTGGGTCGTGGTGGTTTTTTGTATTTCCACTAAAGCCGTAAATGTTATAAAAGATATGGTTGATGAGTTTTATCTTTTCAATAGAACTCATTTCGTATTGCAATCCTAACCAGATTTCTCTTTTGATTTCTTCAATCTGAAGAATCACCTTATCCTCATCAAGATCAGGATATTGATAGCGGTTAATGACTAAGGCCCCTTGTAACAGATCAAATGCTCCGCTTTGATACCATAAATTAAGATCTTCCTTGACATTTGAAAACTGTATCTTATGTACAATATTTTCTATCCTTTGTTGAAGCAAAGAATCTAATGAATGTTCCCAGGCATTTTCAAGGTAGTCAATGACTTCATTGCCATATTCAAGCAGTCGTCCCTCAACGTGTTGATAGATTTCCTGATCGGGATCATCAAGAAGTTTTACTAAAGCAGTTATTTCTTTAATGTTTTCCATTAAACATACAAATTTGAATGCCTATTTTTGCGGCTATGGTTTTTAACTTTATCAGTGATTATCTGAAGCATCGCTTTACCTCAAAAAGCAGGCATGGTACCCATTCCCCATTTGTTTATAAACTTACGGATGAGGTAATTTACGATTTTAAGTCTAAAAGTGAATATAAAAGCATTGAAGCGCAGAGAAAAAAACTTTTCAATGACGATTCATTAGTAACTGTGACCGATCTGGGTGCAGGTTCTCATTTAAATAAGAACCGAACAAAGAAGGTAAGTCAGATTGCGAAGAACGCATTGAAGAATCCTGCTTTGGCTCAATTGATTTATCGTTTAGCAAAAGATAATAATCCTAAAACTATTATTGAACTTGGTACTTGTTTAGGCATAACTACGGCTTATTTATCGAAAGCTTGTCCTGAAGCAGATGTTATTACAATTGAGGGTTGTCCGGAAACTGCAAAAGTTGCGCATAATAATTTTAAAGAACTGGATCTTGAAAATGTTGAATTGCAGGTTGGAAATTTTGATGTATTACTTCCTGACGTTATAGCTAAAGCAGAAAAGCTTGATTTTGTTTACATTGATGGTAATCATAGAAAAGAGGCTACATTAAATTATTTCAATTGGTGCTTACCTAAGATTCATGAAAACTCCCTGCTCATATTTGATGATATATATTGGAGTAAAGGAATGAAGGAAGCCTGGCAAGAAATTAAGAATCACCCGGAGGTTGTTGTTACAATTGATTTGTTTTGGATAGGGTTGGTTTATTTTAGAAAAGGACAGGCTAAGGAGCACTTTAAGATAAAGTTTTAAAATGCTTCAGCTAAACTGATGTAAAAACCGGTTTGGCGTTTTTCATTTGCGCGTTTTTCGCCAATACCATAATCAACGCGTACACTTAATCCTTTTTCAGGATCAAAGAAGTAACGCCCACCAGCTCCATATGAAGGTTTAAAACTTTTGATGGATAGGTCGCCATTATCAAATACTTGTCCTGCGCCACCAAATATGACAGCGCCAAACCTGTTGTTGTAACGATAGCGTAACTCTGCCTGGGCGGCAAGTAAATTCCTTTCTCTGTATCGCCCGGTATAGTAGCCCCTCATTATTTCGTCGTTACCCATTTGTTGTAATAAGTAGAAGGGGGTGTTCTTGCCTTGCACAGAGTGGAATAATCCATTTACCCCGATGACAAATTTGGGCGATAAGGACCAAAAATTGCGAACATTGGCTTTTATTAAACTTCCTGTGAAATTCTCTCCTCCCCAAAAGTCTGGTGCATATTGATAGGTTACCTTTCCGTAAAAGCCTTTGGTTGTATAGTTGTTAGAATTTCTGGTGTCATATGTCTGGGAAATTCCTGCATAGAATACAGAACCTCCTATTTTGTGGATTAGTGTTTGGTCGGTGGTAAAAATGCCTCCCACTTCTTTATCGGTAAAATGATAGTTTTCAAAGCCAAGAGATAAACCACTGTACATATGAGGTAGGAGTAATTTTTCGGCTTCTAGGCCAACTTTAACATAGCCTTGAATGAGTCTGTCTTCGTTTGCCTCAAGAGTTTCATTGCCTACACCATAAAAATCGAAGGGCATTCTTTTAAAGCGCACTTCAGCAATGTAGTGATGCGTGTTTTGTTTTGTCCAAACATCTCCTTTCAAGGAGATGTTATATTGGCCCTTAGTAGATGCAGAAAGCACAGTTGAAAAATTTGAACTGCGATTTGTAAGGTCTTTCCTGTCTAGATAAGTAGAATAGAGTGCACCAATGCCAAATTCAAGGCCTATTTCTTGTGTATATCTAAAAACCGGAACGGGCATAAAACTAGGCCTGCGTGAGGAATCTGTTTTATTAGATAGATAGCGCTCTATTAGTTTCTTTTGCGCCATTGAACTTAGGGCTATTAAAACAAATACGGTGCACAGGGAAATTCTCTTCATTGGCCTAAAATAGTAGAAAAATTTAATTATCAGTTCTGCCTAGCAACTTTAAGGCCAGTGTTTGAAATTGAATCCTAAAGTTTGGAACTTATCCTAACTAGATTTTTACATGAAGAGAAAAGGTCGTTATAAGAAGAAAAACCGTGTTGTTTGTATTGTTAAGATAGAATCTTGCTTTAGATAAGACAGGTAGTTGTACCTGTTTTTAAGGAGAGGTGAAGTACAATTAGGGCATTAAGATTATTTGCCTATTTTTGCGGCAACAAAATTAAGATCAAAATGAGTACAACAAGAGGACCTATATCTCAATTCATGGAGCGCAATTATCTCCATTTTAATGCAGCCGCAATGATGGATGCAGCTAAGGGATATGAAACGCACTTAGATGAAGGTGGTAAAATGATGATCACGCTAGCTGGCGCGATGAGTACCGCAGAATTGGGAATTTCACTGGCTGAGATGATTCGTCAGGACAAAGTATCAATTATTTCATGTACAGGTGCGAATCTGGAAGAAGATATTATGAACCTTGTTGCGCACTCACATTATAAACGAGTTCCTAACTATCGCGACTTGAGCCCTCAGGATGAATGGGATTTATTAGAGAACCATTACAATCGTGTTACCGACACTTGTATTCCTGAAGAAGAAGCATTTCGCAGATTGCAAAAACATATTTATAAAATCTGGAAAGATGCAGACAATGCAGGAGAACGTTATTTCCCGCATGAGTTTATGTATAAAATGTTGTTAAGCGGAGATTTGGAACAATATTATGAAATTGATCCTAAGAATTCATGGATGCTGGCAGCGGCAGAAAAGAATTTGCCAATTGTTGTTCCGGGATGGGAAGATTCTACAATGGGTAACATCTTTGCCTCATATGTGATGAAATCAGAAGTTAAAGCAACTACCATGAAAAGTGGTATTGAGTACATGGGCTGGTTAGCAGATTGGTATATCAAAAACAGCGATGGTAAAGGAATTGGATTCTTTCAGATAGGCGGTGGTATAGCTGGAGATTTTCCTATATGTGTGGTTCCAATGTTGTATCAGGACTTGGAAATGGAGAATATTCCATTTTGGAGTTACTTCTGTCAGATCTCTGATTCGACAACTTCATACGGCTCATATTCAGGGGCAGTTCCTAATGAAAAAATTACCTGGGGTAAGTTGGATATAAATACACCGAAATTCATTGTAGAATCGGATGCGACTATAGTGGCGCCACTGATCTTTGCGTGGATATTAAAAATGTAATTTAAATTAACAAGTCCTGCTTTGAAAGTAGGACTTAAAATGGAATCAGTGATTTTTAAAAAAATGCTGATTTTCGTCGTTTAAAGCATAAAAAACGAACTATTTAGATTGATTATAAATTGTATTTACTGTCATTTATTTGTCATTGGTAAGTTAATAAATTTTACTTTTGTGGACGTTTTGGTGAAGGACCTAAGTTTAAAAGCCAATTGCGTTTATAAAGTTTTTTAAAAAATAGCATAAAATACTCATTATGAGGGATATCTCATTGATCGTTAGAAGAGTTTGGAAGTCGGCATTCATGTTTACGGCTCTATCTGTTTTAATCGTTTCTGCAACACAGGCACAAGATGTAGTAGAGGGCCGCAAACTATTTAAGGATAATTGTAATTCTTGTCACCAGTTAGATCGTAACAGTACTGGTCCGGCATTAACAGCAAAACTTAATGAGCTTGATGAAGCTTTTGCAATCAAGTGGATCAGAAACTGGAAAGCGTTAGTTGATGCAGGAGACAAGCAAGCCATAGAGGCTTCTAAGTTCTCAGCTGCGGAGATGACAACATTTCCACGTTTGACTGATGATCAAATTAAAAACATTATAGCTTACGCTAAGGCAGGTGAGCCTAAGAAAGAAGGAGATAAAGCAGCAACAGAAAGTGCTTCTGAAGGTGTTTCCAGTTTTTCAATCGCAGGGGTTGCCGCAATTATCCTGATATCTATTATTGTATTGATCGTTTTAGGTCGTGCGATAAAAATGTTAGAGCGTTTGATACTTCAAAAACAAGGAGTTGTTCTTGCGGAAGAAGATAGCGTTTCTTTAGGTACAGGTGTTAAAAGATTATTTAAGAATAAGAAATTTGTATTTTTCTTCATCCTGGGCTTAATTATAACCTTAGGTTCATTTGGCTGGATGGGTATGTGGGATACAGGTGTTCATACTGGTTACCAACCTGTACAACCGATCAAGTTCTCGCATGAGCTGCACGCAGGTACCAATCAAATTGATTGTCAGTATTGCCATGCTGGTGCATTTAAATCGAAAAACTCAACCATTCCATCTTTGAATGTTTGTATGAACTGTCACAAATCAGTGCAGGCAACAGAGAAATATGATGGCGAGATTTCACCAGAGATTCAAAAGATCTATACTGCCCTTGGATATGATCCGGCAACTATGACTTATGATCACTCAAAAGAAAAACCAGTTGAATGGGTTCGTGTTCACAACCTTCCTGACTTCGCTTACTTTAATCACTCTCAACACGTAGTTGTAGGTGAAGAAGCTATCAGAAAAGAGAAAGGTTTGAAACCTAATGAGCCTGTTTGCTTTGCATGTCATGGTCCGGTTGATACAATGGAAGAGATATATCAATACTCTCCACTTACCATGAAATGGTGTGTTAACTGTCATAAAGACACCAAACTTGAAGTTAAAGGAAATGCATTCTATGATAAGATCATTGAAGCGCATGAGAAAATCAAGAAAGGTGAGAAAATCACTCCTGCAGCTTTGGGTGGTTTAGAATGTGGTAAGTGCCACTATTAATTAGAGTTTAATAAAAAGAACGTTCGATAAACAGTAATATAGCTTAAATGGAAAGCAATAAAAAATACTGGAAAGGCTTAGAAGAGTATAAAAACACTCCGGATTTTGTTGAAAATAACAAAAACGAATTTGCTGAGCCACTTCCAATAGAAGATGTTTTAAATGAAGCAGGGTTAAGTACAGTAACTCCACGCCGTGACTTTTTAAAGGCTTTAGGCTTTGGGTTGGGTGCGGTAACGCTGGCAGCTTGTCAAACTGCTCCTGTTCACAAATCAATTCCTTACCTGGTTAAACCTGAAGAGGTAGTTCCGGGTATACCGAACTATTATGTTTCAAGTTTTAACGGACAAAGTGTTTTAGTTAAAACAAGAGAGGGAAGACCAATTAAAATTGAACCAAATCCTAATGCAGGAACGTTTAATTGTGGTACTGATGCTCAGGCTCAGGCTTCTGTATTGGATCTTTATGATGTTTCAAAACTTAAAGCTCCTGTATTAAAAGATGCAGAGAGTAACTGGGCTGAGATAGATAAGTTTGTACAGGCAGAGTTAAATAAGGCTCAGGCTTCAGGAAAGAAAATTCGTATTGTTTCATCTTCAGTAAGCAGCCCCTCTACTAAAGCGGTTGTTGCTGATTTTACAACTGCTTATCCAACTACTAAGCATGTTCAGTATGATGCTGTTTCTTATACAGGTATTATTAAAGCAAATGAAAATAGCTTTGGTAAAGCTGTTATTCCTAAATATAACTTTGATAAGGCTGATCTGATTGTAAGTTTCGGAGCAGACTTTTTAGGTACCTGGATTAGCGGAGAAGAATTTACTTCACAGTACGTTTCGAACAGAGATCACAAATCTTTGAAAGCTGGTAAGATGTCTCGCCACTTCCAATTCGAAGCTGGTATGAGCTTAACAGGAACAAACGCAGATACCCGTGTTCCGGTTAAATTATCAGAAGAAGGACCTGCTTTAATTGCTTTATATAATGCAATTACCGGAAACGCTTTAGCTGGTGCTGCTTTACCTAATAATGTTACTGCTGATAAAGCACTTAAATTAATAGCTAAAGAATTATTACAAAATAAAGGAAAGTCACTTGTAGTTTCAGGTTCGAATGATGTATCTACCCAAATATTGGTAAATGCAATTAACTCGGCAATTGGTAGCTACGGTACTACTATAGATCTTGATAACCCTTGTAAACGTTACGCTGGTAATGACGCAGAATTTGCTGAGTTTATCAACGAAATGAACAGAGGTGAGGTTGCTGCAGTATTTTTCTTAGATAGCAACCCTGCTTATGACGTTGCAAATGCTAAAGGATTTACTGATGGATTAGCTAAAGTTGGTTTAAAAGTTTCTTTCTCTGACAGAAAAGATGAGACTTCAACATTATGTAATGTAATTGCCATTAACCATAACTATTTAGAGTCGTGGGGTGATGCTAACGCATATGAAGGATATTATTCAATTGTACAGCCAACCATTAACCCTGTGTTTAACTCACGTCAGGCTGAGGAAAGTCTTTTAATCTGGTCTAACGGTCCGGTTAAAGAATATTATCAGTATGTACGTAATAACTGGGAAAAAAGCATTTTACCTGCTTTAGGTAAAACATGGCAAGATGTATTGCAAACAGGGGTTTTTGCTTCGGCATTGAAACCTGCCGGCACATATACATTTAGCTTATCGCTTGCAGCTGTAATACCTTCGATTGTAAATAACAGTAAGGCTTTAGCTAAAGATATCGAGTTACAGGTTTACGAAAGTATTCCGATGAGAGACGGTAAACATGCAAACAATGCATTCTTACAAGAACTACCTGATCCTGTTTCTAAAGTAACCTGGGATAACTACATTGCCTTAGCACCTAAATTTGCTAAAGAATTAGGCTTTAAAGAGTTTGATATTGTTTCGATAAAAGACGATAAAGGTTATGAAATTGAGTTACCTGTGCTTATTCAGCCAGGACAAGCTCAGGGAACAGCTTCAGTTGCTTTAGGTTACGGACGTACAAAGGTTGGTAAAGCTGGAGATAACGTTGGAAAAAATGCTTATCCATTTGTAAGCTTTACTAATGGTACTTCTAAGTATGCAACTACCGTTAAGCTTTCTGGAACAGGAAAAACTGAAGAGCTGGCTCAAACGCAAACTCACCACTCTTTTGAGGGTAGAAATATTATTCGCGAAGCTACTTTTACAGAATATAAAAAGAATCCCGCTGCTGGTTCAGGTAATGACCACGCAAAGCATAAAACTTACGATCTGTGGGATAAATATGAGAAGCCAGGTAACAACTGGGTTATGGCAATCGATTTGAATGCTTGTACTGGTTGTGGTTCTTGTATTGTTGCTTGTAACGTGGAAAATAACATTCCGGTTGTAGGTAAAACAGAGGTACGCAGACGTAGAGAGATGCACTGGATTCGTATTGACCGTTATTACAGCTTTAATGTTGAAGGTGAAGGTCATGCAGAAGAGGCACATGCTCATGGCGAACATGGAAATGGCATCAATTCAGTAACTAAAGAGAAAGAAATTGCTCATTTAGATAACCTTGATAACGTTTCTGTAGTTCATCAGCCAATGCTTTGTCAGCATTGTGATCATGCTCCTTGTGAGACTGTTTGTCCGGTATTGGCAACAGTACACTCATCAGATGGCTTGAACCACATGGCTTATAACCGTTGTGTGGGTACACGTTATTGTGCAAACAACTGTCCATATAAAGTGCGTCGTTTCAACTGGTTTAACTACTGGAATGATTCACGCTTCGATAACTACTTGAATAATGAATTTACTCAGTTGGTTCTTAACCCTGATGTAACTACGCGTTCAAGAGGTGTTATGGAGAAATGCTCTATGTGTATTCAGCGTATTCAAGCAGGTAAATTACAAGCTAAAATTGAAAAACGCCCGTTAAAAGATGGCGATATCAAAATGGCTTGTCAGCAAGCTTGTTCTGCCAATGCAATCATCTTTGGAGATGGCAACGATCCTAACTCGGAAGTATCTAAAGCATTACGTAGTGAACGTATTTACTATGTTTTAGAAGAGATAAACGTACAACCGGGTATAGGTTATATGACAAAAATTAGAAATACAGATACAACAGTACAAGCGTAAGCTGATATTAAAGAAAATAAATTATGTCAGGACATAACGAATCAATATTAAGAGAACCATTAATCACCGGCAAGAATATCACGTATGCAAAAATTACGGACGATATTTTAATGCCAGTTGAGAATAAGCCTAACAGGGCATGGTGGATTGGATTTATAATTGCACTTTGCGGTGCTACCCTTTGGGTAGTAGCTGTGGGGTATACCTTTTGGTTCGGTATCGGAGCATGGGGTTTAAATAAAACAGTAGGATGGGCCTGGGATATTACCGGTTTCGTATGGTGGGTAGGTATTGGTCACGCAGGAACGTTGATTTCGGCGGTATTATTACTCTTCCGTCAGAACTGGCGTAACTCTATTAACCGCTCTGCTGAGGCGATGACCATATTTGCCGTTATTTGTGCGGCTACATATGTTGTATCTCACATGGGTAGACCATGGTTAGCATATTGGGTACTTCCTTTACCAAATCAGTTCGGATCACTTTGGGTTAACTTTAACTCTCCACTAGTTTGGGATATGTTTGCGATCTCTACTTATTTCTCGGTATCGCTTTTATTCTGGTATACAGGTCTTTTACCTGATATCGCGACTATTCGTGACCGCGCAACCGGATTAAGACGTAAAGTTTATTCAATCATGTCATTCGGATGGGCTGGAAACGTTAAGACATGGCAACGATTTGAGGCTGTATCTATCATCTTAGCTGGTATCTCTACACCTCTGGTACTTTCGGTACACACGATTGTATCTATGGACTTTGCAACTTCGGTAATTCCAGGATGGCACACTACAATCTTCCCTCCTTATTTCGTGGCAGGGGCGATCTTCTCAGGATTTGCAATGGTGTTAACCTTATTATTGGTTGCACGTAAAGTATTAGGTCTTGAGAACTACATCACCATGTTCCACATTGAGTCGATGAATAAAATCATTATCTTAACCGGATCTATCGTAGGTGTTGCTTACTTAACAGAATTCTTCATTGCCTGGTATTCAGGTTCTGAATATGAGCAATATGCTTTCATCAACCGTTCAACAGGACCTTACTGGTGGGCATACTGGATGATGATGACATGTAACGTGATTTCTCCGCAGTTGTTATGGTTCAAAAAGATCCGTACCAGTATTGCAGCTACCTGGATCTTATCTATTGTAGTAAATATAGGTATGTGGTTTGAGCGTTTCGTAATCATTGTAACTTCATTACACCGTGATTACCTACCATCGAGCTGGGCTATGTTCTATCCATCTTGGGTTGACGTAAGTGTGTTCGTAGGATCAATAGGTGTGTTCTTTACGTTGTTCTTATTGTTCTTAAGAGTATTGCCTTCTATTGCTATAGCAGAGGTAAAACTATTACTTAAGAGTGCAAGTGAGCAAGCTAAACTGGAGCAGATTAAAGAAGGACATCTTGAAAAAGAACATGTAGCAGAATACATTGAGTCTTTAGAGAAATTTGATAGTGTTAAACAAGAAGATTACGCAAAAATATAACAATGAATAATATCAAATATATTTTAGGCAGTTTTGGTGATCCTGATGAAATGATGCATGGAATTCAAAAATTGCAGGATAATAACATTAAGATACATGATGTTTATACACCTATGCCAATCCACGGTATTGAGGCAAAGCTTGGTGTTAAACGTTCAAGGTTGGATATAGCAGCTTTCTTTTTTGGAATTACTGGTACAATGACCATGTTGTCATTTGTGTACTTTGCTGCAGCGTATGATTGGCCAATTAACATTGGTGGTAAACCGCATTTCGCATTACCGGATTTTATTCCAATTACGTTTGAGCTTACCATCTTATTTTGTGCTTTTGGTCTGGTTGGTTCTTACTATGCTTCAACCCATTTGTTTCCGGGAAGAGCTCCAAGAGTAATGGATTTAAGAGCAACAAATGACAGGTTTATTATTGCTATTGATGCAAAAGAAAATGCTGAGCACAGTAAGATAGATGATTTATTAAAAGAAGCTGGTGCTTTAGAAGTAAAGTATAATGAAAGGAAGTATGTTAGCTATGAATAGGAATAAAGTAGTTTTAACCTCGTTTTGTATTCTTGCCACTGCTGTTATTTTTTCAGCATGCAGAGATAAACGTAGTACGGGTTTAGAATACGCAAGGAATATGTATGATCCGATTGCTTATAACCCGGATCAGGCAAATAAGAACTTTGCAAATGGACAAACCGCACAAACTCCACCGAAACATACCGCTCCGGTTGGATTTGTTGAGGAAGATGTTTATCCAAATACAAAAGAAGGTTATGAAGAAGCTGGTGTTAAATTGATAAACAGTTTGCCATTAACCGAACAGAATCTTTTACAAGGTCAGCATTTATTTAATGCATTTTGCTCACCTTGCCATGGTAAAGAAGGTGATGGACAAGGTCACCTTGTTAAATTGGAAAAAATTAATGGTGTTCCATCATTTCATGATCCTGAGAAAACCTCTTCAAGGGGCGGTTTAATGAAAGATCTATCCGCAGGTAAGATTTATCATACAATTAAATATGGTGTTAACATGATGGGTTCATACGCATCTCAATTATCACCAGAAGAGAGATGGAAAGTAGTACTTTATGTACAACAATTACAAAAAGCAAAATAGAAAAGAAGAAATAAATGGGAACTCATAATTATAATTTAACTGAGCAGTTTGAGTTTACAGGTAAAGCAAAAAACCTAAGCATAATCGCTATAGTAATAGGATTATTGGCTATAGGCTATGGCTTTTCGGCTGAGGCGCTTCACGAGCGTACTTTTGCTAACCTGTTATTAATGGCTTATTACTTCGCTTGTGTCTGCATGTCGGGCGCATTCTTTTTAGCTGTTCAATTTGTAGCACAAGCAGGTTGGTCTGCTTCTATACTACGTGTACCTGAGGCAATGGCTAAAGCACTACCAATTGCGGTAGTTATTTTAATTGCTGTTATGGCTGCAGGTTTATATACTCACAATTTATATCATCACTGGAACGCTCCGGGGTTAACAGATCCTAACAGCGAAAACTTTGATAAATTAATACAAGGTAAATCAGCATTTTTAAATGTGCCTTTCTTTATGGCTCGTCAGGTAATCTTCCTGGGAGTATATAGTTTTTTTGCATTATTACTTGCCAGATTATCTAATAATGAAGATTTAGAAGGGGGCTTAAATTCTTACAGAAAGAGCTTTAAGTATTCTTGTGTATTTCTTGTAATCTATGGATTTACTACCCCAATATTTGCTTTTGATACTGTAATGTCACTTGAGGCACACTGGTTCTCTACTATGTTTGGCTGGTATAATTTCGCAGCAATGTGGGTTAGCAGTTTAGCTACTATTGCCATTATCCTTATCTTGTTAAGGAAATCAGGTTACATGGCTTGGGTAAACAACAGTCATTTACACAACTTAGGTCAGTTTATCTTTGGTTTCTCTATCTTCTGGACTTACGTATGGTTCGCTCAGTTTTTGCTTATCTACTATGCAAACATGCCTGAGGAGACTGTATATTTTTACAAAAGATTTGATAACTATGAGTTTTGGTTCTACCTGAATTTAATTTTAAACTTCCTTGCGCCATTATTGCTGTTGATGGACAGAGATAATAAAAGACAAGAAAATATTTTACTTACAGTGTCGATCATTGTATTGTGTGGTCACTGGGTTGATTATTACCAAATGATCATGCCTGGAACTGTAGAAGAGCACCATGGTTTTGGTATCATTGAAATTGGTACAGCGATAGGTTTTGTAGGTTTGTTTACCTTTACCGTTTTAAATGGATTAAGTAAAAAACCTTTGATCGCAAAGAACCATCCATTTTTACAAGAAAGTTTAAATCACCATTTATAATAGGTGATCTGGATAGGATATAATAAATAATAGTATAATAGAAGTACAGTGTTACTACTTTTAAGAAAATGAGTCTAAGAAAATTAATAAGTAATAAAACAATAGCGGCACTAGCAGTGATTGTAACTGCATTTGCAAATACAAGCGCGTTTGCGCAGGCTGCCGCTGCAACAGCAGAGAAACCTGTTGATATGGGGCCGGTTTATAAAACCGCGACGTTCTATGTTCTTGCATTTTTACTGGTTTGCTTATTTGTAGCAATAGTTGGTAAGGCATTAAAGGTTTATGAATTGACCCGTGAGGCACAGGATAAACCAAAAGGAATTAACTGGGATGCAATAAACGGAGGTTTATTCGCCTTATTCCTTATAGTAGGTTTATATGGTGTATATTGGGAATATACGGTTCATGGTAACATGATCTTACCTGAGGCTGCTTCTGAGCATGGTAAAAAGATAGATCAGATGTTTAATATTACATTGATTCTTACCACCATCGTTTTCATTGTTACACACATACTTCTATTTGCTTTTGCTTATTTCTACAAACACAGCGGAAAAAGGAAAGCTTATTACTATCCTCATAACAATACCATTGAGCGTATCTGGACAATCATTCCGGCGTTAGTTCTAACAGTTCTTGTACTTATGGGATTCCTTACCTGGAGATCTATATTCTATAAAGTTGAAGATCCTAATAACAAGCCTATCAGTATTGAGATAACTTCATCTCAGTTTGCCTGGGCAATTCGTTACGCAGGTGCCGACGGTGTGGTAGGACTTAAAAACTATAAATTAATTACTTCAGACAACGCTTTGGGTATTGATTTTAAAGATAAAAAGACATTGGATGATCAACTTGCAGAAGTAATGGTTATTCCAGTTAATAAGCCGGTTCGTTTGATTCTTACCAGTAAAGATGTGATCCACAGTTTTTATATGCCACATTTTAGAGTTCAGTTGAATACTGTACCAGGTATGACGTCATATTTTGAATTCACTCCTACAATTACTACTGAGGAGATGAAAGCTAAAACAAATGATCCTAAGTTTAAATATTTGTTCTTATGTAATAAGATTTGTGGTGATGGTCACTACAAAATGCAGAGAGAGGTTAAAGTTGTTTCACAAGCCGAGTATGACGCATGGGTTGCTGAATTGCCAACATACCTAACTGATGATTTAAGGAAGCAATTTAATTTGCCTGTAGCTTCGGCTCCTGCAAGTGAACCAGCTGCTGCAGCTCCTGCTGATACAGCTGCAAAAGATACTTCTGCAGTTAAAACGAATCAAATAGCTTTAAAAAAATAACAATACTGGAATAGCACATTATGTCAACTATATCATTACACGATACACATAACCACGATAGCCATGATGATCATGGTCATCACAAAGAGACTTTTTTAACGAAGTACGTCTTTAGTCAGGATCACAAGATGATCGCTAAACAGTTTTTGATAACTGGTATTATCATGGCTGTTATAGCAATGGGCTTATCTATATTGTTCCGTATACAATTAGCATGGCCAGATAAAAGTTTTCCTCTTTTAGAGACATTTTTAGGTAAATGGGCTGAAGGTGGGAGGATAAAACCCGACTTTTATCTGGCATTAGTTACCATACATGGTACCATCATGGTATTCTTTGTATTAACAGCTGGTTTGAGCGGTACTTTTAGTAACTTATTGATCCCTCTTCAAATTGGGGCAAGGGATATGGCATCGCCATTCCTTAACATGCTTTCATACTGGTTCTTCTTTACTGCGTGTGTGATCATGATGAGTTCATTCTTTATACAAACAGGACCGGCAAGTGCGGGATGGACGGTTTATCCGCCACTATCTGCATTACCAACTGCAATTAGTGGTTCTGGTTTAGGTATGACTTTATGGTTGATCAGTATGGTACTTTTCGTTGCATCATCTTTAATGGGTGGTATCAACTATGTAAGTACTATCTTAAACATGCGTACTAAGGGAATGGATTTGTGGAAAATGCCATTAACAATCTGGGCATTTTTCTTAACAGCTGTTTTAGGTATCTTATCTTTCCCTGTATTAGTTGCAGGTGTTGTATTGTTAGTGTTTGACCGTAGCTTTGGAACAAGTTTCTATCTTTCTGATATTGTTATGGGTACTCAAGTATTGCCAAACGAAGGTGGATCACCAATCTTATGGCAACACTTATTCTGGTTCCTGGGTCACCCTGAGGTATATATTGTAATCATGCCTGCAATGGGATTGTCTTCAGAGATTATGTCTGTGAATTCAAGAAAGCCAATTTTCGGTTACCATGCAATGATTTATTCACTAATCGGTATTACCATCTTATCATTCATCGTTTGGGGTCACCACATGTTTGTAACGGGTATGAACCCATTATTGGGTGGTGTGTTTATGATCACTACTTTGATTATTGCTGTTCCTTCGGCAGTTAAAACATTCAACTGGTTAGCTACACTATGGAGAGGTAATATCAGATTTACTCCAGCTATGCTGTTTGCTATTGGTATGGTATCATTCTTTATCTCAGGTGGTTTAACTGGTATATTCTTAGGTAATGCATCTTTAGATATTAACTTGCATGATACTTACTTCGTTATTGCTCACTTCCACCTTGTAATGGGGTCTGCTGCAATATTTGGTATGCTTGCAGGTGTTTATCATTACTTCCCTAAAATGTTCGGAAGATTAATGAGCAGTAAACTTGGTTATTTACACTTCTGGATCACATTTATTTGTGCTTATTTAGTGTTCTTCCCGCTACACTTCTTAGGTCTTGATGGGGTTCCTCGTCGTTACTATGCATTTACTGAGTTTGAGTTTATGCAGAAATGGGTTACTGTAAACATTTTGGTTACATGGTCTGCAATTATTGCTGCAATGGCTCAGGTTGCATTCTTATTTAACTTCTTCTATTCTATTTTCAAAGGCAAAGTATCATCTCAAAACCCTTGGGGTGCGAATACATTAGAGTGGACTACTCCTGTAGAACGTTTACATGGTAACTGGCCAGGTGAGATTCCAACTGTTTACCGTTGGCCATATGACTATAGCAAGCCAGGTGCCGAGGAAGACTTTATTCCTCAAACTGTGCCTTTCTCTCAAACTATGAGCTCTAATATGCCACATGATTTTGAAGGAAACGCTGAAGCTGAGCGTATACAGAGAGAGTGGGAAGAGAAAGAAGAAGCTGCAGGCAGAACAAAATTAGACTAGCATATAGTTTATAATATGATGGGGTATCTGCAGTAGGTAAATACTTACAACAGATACCTCATTTTTTTTAAATCTAATACAAACCATGGTTCCTAAATCTGAGAAGAGATTTATCAGGCTAAACCTTATAACGATAGTTGTAACCTTATTGCTAATCTTGGCAGGGGGGATAGTACGTAGTACAGGTTCTGGTATGGGATGTCCGGATTGGCCAAAGTGTTTTGATCAATATGTTCCTCCAACCTCGGCTTCGCAACTACCTGCAGACTACAAAGAAAAGTATGTAGCTGAACGTGTTGTAAAGAATGAACGTTTTGCTAAAACACTTGATAAGTTAGGTAAAGGACATCTTGCAGATAGCATAAGACATGATGAATCTATCTTACAACCAGAGACTTTTAATGTAGCAAAAACCTGGACGGAATATTTAAATCGTTTGATGGGGGCTGCAACCGGGTTTTTATTAGTTGGATTAGTTATCTATTCTTTTACCTATCGTAAAACAGCTAAACGTATAGTAGTTTTAAGCTGGGTGAATCTGGTAGTGGTCGCCTTTCAGGCATGGTTAGGTTCAATTGTTGTGTCAACCAATCTGGTTCCATGGATTGTTACGGTACACATGTTATTGGCTTTAGTAATTCTGGCCATATTGGTTTATACCTATAACTACGCACAGCAGATGCATAAGGCAGTAACCATAGTTATGGCTAAGGTAGTATGGTTAAAGGTTTTAATCTTTTTAGCTATAGTGGTAAGTGTGCTGCAAATTGTTTTAGGAACCGAAGTAAGAGAGGCTGTTGATGCTGTTTCAAAAGCTTTAATGTATAATGACCGCGAAAGCTGGTTAACCAGAGTAGGCAAGATTTTTTCTTATCATAGAGACTCAGCTATGGTTGTGCTTATATTGAACATCATTATATACAAGCTTGTTAAAGATAGGTTTAATGGTAAAGCTACCGCTTTAATGGTAGCCAATTCCATAGCAGTAGTTTTGATTATTCAGATAGTAACTGGATTAATATTGTCGAACTTTGCATTGCCTCCTTACGCTCAGGCATTACACATTTTATTTTCAACCTTACTATTTAGTCTGCAATACTATCTGTTCTTGTTAGTTTACAAAACAGATACTTACAATCAAGAGCATTAATAATATATAATTTGAAACAGTTTTTAACAGATTTTTCTAAGCTCATTAAATTCAGACTTACCTTTCTGGTAGTGTTTTCTGCATCAGTTACCTTTTTAATTGGGTCGCAGGTAGAAATCGCTGGAGTGGTTCCTGGAATAGACTGGACCAAATGGCTTATTTTAATAGCTGGGGGCTTCCTGGTTACCTCTGCAGCCAATTGTTTCAATGAGGTAATAGAGGTTGATCTGGACAAGTTAATGACCAGAACCAAGGACCGTCCAATGCCTGCCGGACATATGACCACTGGCCAGGGTTTGGTATCGGGGTTAGTAATGGGAATGCTTGGCACGTGGTTATTAGGGAAATTAAATATCGAAACAGGATTGTTATCCGTATTCTCGATATTTTTATATGCTTTTGCTTACACCCCTTTAAAGCGCAAATCACCTATCGCAGTATTTGTTGGGGCCATTCCGGGAGCTTTGCCCCCACTAATTGGTTACGTGGCAGCTCACGGAAAGATAGATGAAATTGCAGTAATACTTTTCCTTGTACAGTTTGTATGGCAGTTTCCTCATTTCTGGTCTATCGCATGGGTACTTGATGATGATTACAAGAAGGCCGGATTTAGATTGTTGCCTACTACTAAAAGAGATAAGGCAAGTGCATTTATAACATTTATCAGCACCTTAATATTAATTCCGGTTAGCTTGTTGCCAACATTCTATGGATTTGGTGGCTATTATATAGCTGGAGTGTCACTAATTGCGGGATTGGTGTTTGCATGGCTGGCATTTAAAATGTGGGTTAATATGGATTTGGCAAGTGCAAGGAAGGTAATGTTTTGTTCCTTCTTCTATCTTCCATTAGTGCAGGTGATTTTATTTTTTGATTTTATAGCTAAATAATTTAAGATGGTACACACATTAAATAAAGAGGATATGAAGTCTGCAGCACCTATAGATACTAAACCTAAGAAGTTTGTTATCTGGTTGTTTGTGGTTTCCTCAACTATTATGTTTGGAGGTTGGACAAGTTATTACATTGTTTTTGCAGCCTCAAAAGGTAAAGGCCACGGTTTGGTACTGCCTGATGTTTTTATGTATAGTACAGCTGCATTAGTAGGTAGCAGTATCTGTTTATTCCTGGCATCAAGAGCGCTAAGGAACGGGCAGATTCAAAAGCAGAGATTGTTCTTGTGGTTTACTATTGCCCTTGGATTAGTATTTGGTTACCTGCAGGTAGAAGCATGGTCGAGCTTATACCATAGCGGAGCAGCAATGGTAAATAATAATGCTGCTATTTCTGTTATTTATGTTGTTTCTGGTTTCCACTTACTGCACATTTTTGCAGGTTTATGTATTGTATTGAATGCCCTAATTGGGGCTTATAAAGAAATGCCGATAGAAACACGCAAGTACCGGATGGAAATTGCTTCTATATTTTGGCATTTTATAGATATATTATGGATATATCTGTATGTTTTTTTACTTTTGAACAGTTAGATTTTTTAACAAACTATTACTATTTACAAAATGAGTTCATTATCACAATTAGATCAGGTAAAAACTACTCCATGGAGTGGGGGCCGCTCGCCGTGGTCAGTAGAGTACGGCAAAATAATGATGTGGTTTTTTCTGGTTTCTGATGCATTCACATTTTCGTCATTATTGATCTATTACGGAGCGCAGCGCTTCAGTAAATTTACATGGCCAGATCCGGATTTGGTTTTCCAATCTATTCCAGGCATAACCGATAGTGGTGCTCCACTTGTATTTGTGGGTATTATGACGTTTATTTTGATCATGAGCTCGGTAACTATGGTACTTGCGGTAGAGGCTGGTCACAGACGCTCTAAGAAGGAAGTAGTGTGGTGGATGATTGCTACTATTATAGGTGGTTTAATGTTCCTGGGTTGTCAGGCTGCAGAATGGACACATTTGTTCCATGAAGGGTTTGGCTGGGGAAAGATTCCAACCATGGAAACGCTACATCATTTGTTTACCGGTGAGGTATCTACAGTATCTGCACTTCAGTTCTCAAATCTATTCTTTACAATAACAGGATTCCACGGATTCCACGTATTTAGCGGAGTGATCATTAACATCATCATCTTATGCATGACTATTAATGGTACTTTTGAAAAACGCGGACATTACTTAATGGTTGAAAAAGTTGGTTTATACTGGCACTTTGTAGACCTTGTCTGGGTATTCGTGTTTACATTCTTCTATTTAGTTTAATCTTTCTCAATTAAAATATTATGTCAGAAATACATACAGACCACTCTCACGACGAGCATGCACATGGTGAACATGCTGGGTTAGATAAAAAGAAAATTTGGCAGGTATTTGGTATCCTGCTTGCAATCACGGTAATTGAGTTTATTATTGCTTTGGTTCTTATACCAGGTGGCCACATGCCTCAGCATATAGGTAACTTCGTTTACATTGCCTTAACTTTATTAAAAGCATTCTATATCGTTGCGTACTTTATGCACCTTAAATATGAGAAGGTAGGGCTTCAGGTTTCTTTAACCGTCGTTTTTGTTTTTATCTTTTACTTTATTGTTTTGATGTTAATTGAAGGCGGCTACTTACACCTACATATGCCTTTAGTTTAATGAAGGGTACTCCAATAAAAAAAATATTAATCCTGGTCACCATATTAGCGGTACCAGGATTTTTGTATTATTTACTCCAGGAAAAAGGCAAAAACAGATACAGACCGCTTCCTATTTTTGGGCATAAAGAAGTTGCTGCTACATTTCACTCGGTTAGAGGGACACAGATTCCCGATACGATTTACCATGTAGTAAATGATTTTAAGCTGATCAACCAGAATGGAGATTCTGTTAGTTTGAGTAAATATGGAAGCAACATTTTAATATTAAGTCTGTTTTATACCAAAGGAGATGCGAATGGTGCTGGAGCGACAACCAGGGCTATGAAAGGTTTTAATGAAACCTATCAGCATAATAAAGCAGTTACTTTTGTAGGAATCAGTATTGATCCTGAAACTGATAAACCAGATGTACTTGCAGGTTATGCGAAGACACTTTCTGCAAAGGCAGGCAAGTGGGATTTACTAACGGGAGATAGCACACAGTTATCGACATTGATAAAAAAAGGATTGTCCTTAGATGCCCATCAGGAAAAGATTGGCACTGAGAACAAATTTATTCATAGCAATATGCTAGTATTGCTTGATAGCCATCGTCGCATTAGAGGCTATTATGAGGCCACAAATCAGGAGGCCTTAACAAAGCTGGATGATGAAATTAAAGTGTTGCTGGCAGAGGAGTTGAGAAACTCCAGAGACGGAAGATAAGAAGTTCCAAATAGATAGAATATGAATTTTAATGATAAGTTTTTTTTAAGATTAATATGGATTGTAACAGCGGTTGTGTTACTTGTGGTTATCGCGTTAAAGTTAGTACCACCTCCAGAGCCTACACCATCTTTCATCTATCTATTTCCACATATAATAGGAGGCATTAATGCAACTTGTGCAATACTCCTTATTGTGTCTTTAATTTTTATAAAAAAGAAAAACATCCAGGCCCATAAAGTAACGAATGTTATCACATTTATCCTTTCGGCAATCTTCCTCCTTTTTTATATCGTTTTTCACCTCTATGAAAAAGATACTAAGTATGGAGATGTTGATCATAACGGGGTATTGTCGGCAATTGAATTGGCCGCAGTTGGGTCAACCCGTTATATCTATTTCTTTATACTGGCTACACACATTATTCTTGCTATTGTTGTTTTACCCTTAATCCTTGTGAGCTTTTTAAGAGGATTTAATATGCAGGTGGAACGTCACAAAAAAATTGTTAGGTGGGCTTATCCGGTATGGCTGTATGTTGCTGTAACTGGGGTAATAGTATACCTAATGATATCACCTTATTACAATTTTTAGACTGGTTTCTGACTATTCTTAAAATGTGTTACAGTTTCTTTGCTTATATTTGCAACATGAAAAAGGTAGCAGTTATCTTCCTCTTTATGATCCTGATCACAGTATCATCGTCAAATAATGTGAATGCGCAATGTGCCATGTGTACTGTGAGTGCTGAACAAAGTGTAAAGAACGGTAATACTCAGGGAAAAGGTTTAAACTCAGGTATTTTGTACCTTTTGGCTATTCCTTATCTTCTAATATCAGGAATGGGCGTGTTGTGGTATATAAAATATCGCAAAAGAACTGTTAATTATGCAGAAAACGTCTAAGTTATACGCACTCGTCCACGGTAAATGCCCTCAATGCAGGAGAGGCGATATCTTTACGGGAAGTCTTTATGGCTTTAACGTACAGCACACCAATACCATTTGTGGCCATTGCGGTCAACGTTTTGAAATTGAGCCAGGTTATTTTTACGCGGCCATGTATGTGAGCTATGCTATGAATTGTGCAGAGATGATTGCATTAGGTATAGCTACTTATGTATTTTCAGGAGGTAATCTTGAGTTTGAATCTTTATGGCTTTATCTTACTGTAATCTTTACAGGATGTTTAATTTTGGCACCTTTCAATTATCGTTATTCCCGGGTGATTTTATTACATTGGCTTTCTCCAAAAATAAAGTATAACGCCTATTACGACAAGCCATGATTAAGTCAGAAACATTAGCTTTTATTAAAGACGTAGCTCAAAACAACAACCGGGAATGGTTCGCAGAAAACAAGGGCAGGTATGAAACTGCGAAAACAGATGTATTGGCATTTATTGATCAGCTGATACCCAAATTAGCAGCTGTAGACCCTGAATTTCCTATCGATACAGCAGCAAAAAAATGTCTGTTACGTATTTATAGGGATGTTCGTTTTAGTAAAAATAAAGATCCATATAAAAATAACTTTGGAATCTCTTTTAGTATAAAAGGGAGCAATATACATGGTCCGGGATATTATCTTCATATACAGCCGGGAGAATGTTTCCTTGGCGCTGGATTTTGGATGCCTGAAGCTCCTGTTTTAAAAAGTATAAGAGAAGAGATAGATTATAATACTTCCGAATTTCTGAACATAATTGATAACAAAAGTTTTAAAAATACTTTTACGCTAAGTCAGGAAGATACGTTAAAAAATGCCCCGAAAGGCTATGATACTGATCATCCTCAAATAGAATATCTAAAACTTAAGAGCTTTATAGCAGTATGTCCTTTAAGGGATGATGAATTCCTAAAACCAGGAATCGTTGATAAGTTGAAAACTGCTTTTGAAAATGTTTATCCTTTTATTCTATTTTTGAGAAACGCAGTAGCGCAATAAACTTATTGAAAAACGCGTATAGGGTTAGAGCTCTAAATGATGGGCTTGCGCGAATTTTCCTGATCACTAAATTAATAACACATTAATGAAAAAAATTAGCTTATTCTTATTCGTTGGGCTGTTTGCCAGTGCATTCAGTTCGTGCGTAGTTCTGTCTCCTAAAAAGTATAAATCATTACTAGCAACACAAGATTCATTAAAAACAGGATGGGGAGAATCGCAATTAAAGAATGAAAATCTGGAGGGTCTGATTGCAAGGTTAAAAAAAGATACTACCGGATTAAGCAGTGCATTAAACGATCTGAAGAACAAGTATTCCGAAATGGATAGTAATTATGCTAAACTAAAGAATAAGAGTTCTACGGAGATCAACAAGCTTTCGAATGATTTAAAAACACGTGAGCAACGCTTAAAAGAAGTGGAAGAGATATTACGTAAACGTGATGAGGCTACCAATCAATTAAAGGAAAAACTGCAGCAGGCACTTCTAGGATTTACTAAAAACGGTTTGACTGTGGAGATTAGAAATGGTAAAGTATATGTTTCTCTTACTGATAAATTGCTATTCCCTTCTGGAAGTATTATTATTGACGAGAAGGGGAAACAAGCTTTAAGTCAACTGGCAGATGTATTAAAGCAACAGCCCGAAATTAACATCGCTGTTGAAGGTCATACAGATTCTCAAAAAATAACTAACCTTGGACAAATTAAAGACAATTGGGATTTAAGTGTTTTGCGATCAACATCGGTGGTGCGCTACCTCACAGAAGTTAGTAAGGTTGAGAGTGTGCGTATGACAGCAACGGGAAAAGGCGAATTTCAGCCGTTGGATGCCAATACCACAGCGGAGGGCAGAAGCAAGAATCGTAGAATTGAGATCGTTCTTTCGCCTAAATTGGACGAGTTGTATGATTTGATCAAACAATAATTTCAAAGCTTGGTAGCACACAAATAAAAATGGCCCGTTAATATTTAACGGGCCATTTTACTTAAATTCTTAAAGGTTTGGGCGATTTAAAAAGGACTGTCGAAATCTTTGAAAGTGGGCAATATCAGGTCTTTGTCAGAGAGGATCAGATCTTCTTTTGCAATGCTACTACTCCAATCGATGTTGATATCAGCATCATTCCATATTACACCAATTTCGGAAGCCTTGTCATAGTAATTAGTTACTTTATAGGTGAAAATAGTATCATCCTCAAGAGTTAAAAAACCATGTAAAAATCCTGGTGGAACCCATAATTGTTTATGGTTATCGCCACTAAGTTCTATACTGAAATATTGGCCAAAAGTTTCAGACTGTTTTCTGATATCTACTGCTATATCTAAAACGCTGCCTTGTAGAACCCTTACTAACTTACCTTGCTCAAATGGGGCTTTTTGAGCATGAAGTCCACGTAAAGCACCTTTCTGAGAAAAAGATTGATTGTCTTGTAGAAAGGTAGCATCAATACCTGCGTCTGAAAACAACTTTGAATTGTAGCTTTCGTAAAAATATCCCCGGTTGTCTTTCCAAACCTTGGGCTCAATAACCAGAAGGTTAGCAATGGGAGTCTCTATAATATTCATAAATAGGATTAAGCGATATATTCCATCAGAGAGGTAAAGGACACCTGCTGATTTTTAAAATTTTCATTCACTTCGGCTAGTAAAGCAGGTGCAAAGTTATCCTGGTAGGCTAAGTAATTATCCATGTTTTCGGCTATATACTGCGCACAGTATGTTACACCTTCATTTGGAGAGTCAACTACTTTAAGAAGCCTATTGGATACAAATAATCCTGTTTGCATTACTTGTGGAATGTGGATCTCCTGCATCCATTGAAGCCAGCGATCTGCTGAGTTATCTTCGATAATTGTGGTTACATTGTATAATAACATGGTGCAAAGATAGAACTATGTACCAATATTATCCCCACGAAGTTTCCTAAAACGCTTACGGGCCTCTGTGGTAAACATACTACCTGGATAGTCACTAATCAGTTTCTGATATAATGCTTTAGCTTCTTCATTATTCTTCAGGTTTTTCTCATATAGGTCTGCTAATGTAAATAGCGCATCGTCGGCCCAAAGACTGGTTCCTTGTTGGTCTATAAGTTCTTTAAGGACCTTTATGGCATTATTTATTTCATTTGTTTTGATATATATTCTGGATTTTGCCATTAATATGTCATCAGTCAAGCTATTGTTTGGGAAGGCGATTGCAATGCTGTCCAGTTTTATGAGAGCCTTTGCAGGAAGATTTCGAAACTGAAGCATCTCCGCATCAGCATACATTTTAAGTGCATTGCTGTCTACCTTAGATTGAAGATTATCGGAAATCATTAAACTCAAGTTTAATGCATCATTAGCAATTAATTGAGATGTTGATGCCTTTAAAACATCTGCCTGGGATTTTGCATAGGAGAAACTGCCCTGATAAAAAGAAAGTTTTGCTGAGCGGAAATGAGCTTCGTTTCCTACAGCTTGGTTTTCAAACTGCTTAGCTACCTGTTCGTAAATTAAAAAAGCCTCCCAGGGTTGTTGTGTCAATATATAAATATCTCCAAGATCGAGTTTCATCTGGCCTGTTTCGGCTGCAGAAAGGCCAGTGATAGTTAATGCGTCTTCTAACGTTTTTTCAGCCTTAGGTAAGTCGTTAAGATAATATGCTTGTAAGTTAGCCAGTTTCTTCATTGCAAAAACTGTTTGAGCAGTTTTTCCATACTCATCAATTATAGAACCGTATTCTGTAGCAAGATCTGTAATTGCTTTTTTATCAAATTGACCGGTGATTACCAGCTGATATTTTGCATCTATCATTTCTACCTTTGCGGGTAAAAAATATGGATTCTCCTTGCCTTTACTTACAATGTACTCAAAGGCCTTTATAGCAGTAGTATAGGCTTGATTAGCAATAAAAGTATTGGCCGTATTGAATAATATAGCTCCATCATCCTTAACTCGTTTATCCTGCGCTATTAGCTGCCTTAATGCCATTTCGTATTCTTGCTGCTGAAGATATTGCCATATTAAAAGTTTGGTATAAATCTCTGTTTGCGGTTCCTTCTGTATTTTTTTTAACAAGGCAGCTTGTAAAATAAGGTAATCGGCGTTGTCTTCAAAAATAGAAGAGAGTACACTTTCTGCCTGGGGCAATAATTCAGGCATTTGAGCGAGTGCATTAATGTACTCCTGCACAAGCATGTTCTTATCCTTTTTAAAACGATATATACTTAAAAGTTCGTAAGTGAAAATCTTTTCATTGTTAAGCATCTTTCTTCCTTGTAAGAAGGTTGATATAGCGAGATCATATGCCTGAAAGCTATAGAATATATTAGCAACCTCTCTTATCTTAAACTCATCTGCCGGCAAATTGTTCAGCGTTTCTGAGTATGCCTTATTTGCCGCATCTATTTGTCCCTTTTCCTGATAAACACGGGCAAGAGCCATTGTATAATGTAAGTTTTTTGGATTTTGTTTAATTAGTTTTTTGGCAATCTTTTCGGCCTCATCTAGTTTTTTGAGCTTAATAAGGGAGGTATACCAGAGGTCAAAATAAGTATCATTCTTAGTCGCATTGAACAATTTCTCCAGTAAAACAGAGGCTTCCTGATACTGGCCTTGCTGGTAATATTGAAAAGCCAATCCTTCATCAACGCTGCTTTGAGCTGAGCAAAGAAAGCTTGTATAAGAGAATAATAAAATCAGAATTAATTTTTTCATCAGGGATGGACTATCAATAGAGTCCCTAAAATAATGATTTGAATTCTAATTTCCCTTCTATTGGTAAAAACATAAAAGCGTATTTTAAATGTTACTCAAGGAATGTTTTCTATTATTTAATATTTATTTTCTTTGGTTATGAGGCAATTATTGATTTGACGGGTTTTAAAGATTGTTTCTAAGGAACGGATAATTCATATTAGTTAAATATTTAATTTATTTTGAGCATATTGAAATGGGGGTTTAAGGTAACAATATTGGTGTAAACTGATTTACACTGGTAGGGTTCCGTAGCTTTGTAAGCAGAAAAATGATATGGTTGTATTTAAAAAATATTTTTTTCTTTTCTTATCACTTTTTGCTTTAGCCTGTACACAAAAGGGGGGAGTGAGAGTTATGCCTATCGACGATTTTTTTAAATCGCAAAATAGGATAGGCTATAGGGTTTCACCAGATGCCAGGAACTTGTCTTATCTGAAATTAGAGGGCAAGAATCAAAATTTATATGTTGAGGATATTGAGACAGGTAAGGGGAAAAAGATAACTCAATTAAAGGAAAAGAGCATTATCTTCTATTTTTGGGTAAGTAAGGATGAGCTCATTTATTATAAAGAAACGGATCCTGCGCTTAGGCTCTCTGATATATTTATTATTAATAAGGATGGTAAGAATGAGCGGCAGCTAACGAATAACGAAAAGAGCAGAATAAAGGTTCTTGATGATCAATTGATGGACGATAAATACCTGCTTGTCTCGTCTAACAAAAGAGACTCAACAGTTTTTGATGTTTATCGTTTAAATGTTCGTAATGGGGAAATGCAAATGGCTGCAAAAAATCCGGGAAATATTACAGACTGGACCACAGATTCTGAAGGTAAACTCCGATTGGCAACAAGCAGTGATGGTGTAAATGAAACATTGTTATACAGAGAAAGCGAAAACGACGCATTTAAGCCGATAGTAACAAATAACTTTAAAAATACGTTAAGACCAATTGCTTTTGCTAAAAATAAACTAAACGTTATTTATGCTATTTCCAATGTAAACCGTGATAAAGGGGCCTTGGTTGAGCTTGATTGTAAGACCGGGAAAGAGATTAAGGTTTTGTTTGGTGACGAGACTATAAATATTACTGACGCTCAGTATTCAAGGAGAAAGCAGAAAATGTCTTTTGTTGTTTATGAAACCTGGAAAAAAGAGAAGCATTATCTGGATGATTCGGTAAAATTAATTTACAATAATCTGGATAAATTACTCCCTAAAACAGAAACAAGGATAATTGATAGGGATAAAGCAGAGACCGTTTTTATTGTAAGAACGTTTACCGATCGTAATCCAGGGTCCTACTACCTTTATTTTTCTGAAACAGGGAAAATTCGAAAATTGAGCGATTTCAATTCAGCTATTAATGAAGACGAAATGTGCGAGATGAAACCTGTCAGTTATGTTTCAAGAGATGGGATGAAAATAGAGGGATATCTAACATTACCTTTAAAAATGAAAGCCGAGAATTTGCCGGTTGTAGTGCTGCCTCACGATGGGCCAGTGGCAAGAGATATTTGGGGTTATAATCCAGAAGTGCAGTTTCTTGCAAACAGAGGATATGCTGTTTTTCAAGTAAACTACAGAGGGTCTACTGGTTATGGTAAAGCTTTTATGGCTGCTGGTTTTAAAGAGTGGGGATGTAAAATACAACATGACATTAATGATGGCGTTAAGTGGCTGATCAGTAAAAAAATTGCCGATCCTAAAAGGATTGGAATATATGGAACTGGTTTTGGTGGATACATTGCACTTAATGGTTTATATTCTGAAAATAAGACTTATGCATGTGGTGCTTCAAATTCTGCGGTGATTAATTTATTCACTTATTTGAAATCAATACCACCATTTTTAAAACCGAAATTACAAATGTACTATGAGGTTATAGGAAATCCACTTACTGACGTAGATAAAATGCGCCAGTCTTCTCCCTTGTTTCAGGTAGATAGGATAGAGAAACCTTTATTTATTGCTCAAAACACCAAGGATCCGAATATAAATGCTGGTGAAACCATACAGTTCGTAAAAAATCTCCAAAAGAGAAATATAAGCGTGACTTATTTGGAAAATGATGGTGATCCATTCTATAGTAAAAACGATGAGGGACGACAAAAACTATATACAGCTCTTGAATCGTTTTTAGAAGTTAACCTAAAAAAGAAGTAAAATCAACCTCATGTCTTCAGAGAAGAAAAGCGGTTATCGTAAGAATTTTCCATTAATACTCACTTTCATCATTTTGATGTTGGTGCTGTTTATGTTGTCGCTTTTATTAGCCTATAGATTTAGTACAAAGTATATAGAAAACCAATTTGTTTCTGAAAAGGTAAACGTACTTGAACAAAGTATTAGGCCATATAATGATTTCTTTCAGAAAAAACTACCTGAGGTTTCTTATTATAATGGTTATCTGGATTCGGCCACTGCATCTAACTTTGTTGACACCGTGTTGCTGGAATATCCCTTTGTATCTAAGGTAATCTTTTATGATTCTGAAGTTAAAAATACCCCGGTAACTGATGGTTTAAATATCGGAAAGTTCTCTTTTGGCCCTAAAAGTATTTATCAGTTTGGAAGCTTGGTTCCAATGGATTCGGTTAAGCTATTCTCAAGTGATAATACCCGTAATTTCATTGCAGGGGACGATTTTAATGCCTTAGCATTGAAGCTGGTATCGTATATTGAGAGTTTGGATACCACTCGCCTACCTAGCCAGGATGAACTGTTTAGTAACTTTAGTAATGTACGGTCTAACAAGATTACCTATTTGAATATACCGAGGATAGAGGATCTTAAGATGTACAAAACAATGATGAGAAAATCTTTAAATCCACAGCCGATTTATCAGCAGGACATGCTTTCTTTTCAATTGGATCCATATAAAATCAAGATCATCAACTCTAGACCTCTATTATATCAATATATTAAAATTGAACCGTTAACATATGATCCCCTTGAAACCTCTTCATTATATGTTACTACTGAGATAACCTTGCCGGGACCATTTTCAGATTTTAAGCTTTATTTTATCTCTTCTAAATCCTTTATTGATAAGGAAATCCTCAGTTATTTCCTTCCGATTGCTTTAGGTGTATTGCTGTTTTACAGTATTTTGGTATTGGTGGCATTCCTTATCTATAGAAACTTAAATATTAATCAGAAGATGTTTAAACTGCAGTACGATTTTATGAATAACCTTACTCATGAGTTTAAAACTCCGGTAAGTGTAATTAAGATTGCAGGAAACAACATTAAAAGTGCATCTAGTTTAACCGAAAGAGAATTAAAACTTTATGGAAAAATTCTTGATGAAGAGGCTGATAAGCTGAATGGTTTAATGAACAAATTACTTGCCTTTACTCAGATTGAGAATAAGGCAATACAGCTAAACTCCGAGAAAATTAATATTAATGATTTTATTGAAAGTACGGTTGAATCACATAGACTTAAACACCCCGATTTTGATTTTACTTTTGATGTAAACGGATTCAAAACATTTGTTACCGATCCGGTATTACTGGGAAGTCTTTTTGATAACCTGGCAGAAAACGCCTATAAGTATTCGCCACAAGAGCGGAAACGGCTTCACATTTCTGCCAGACTTATTAAGGGAAGAGTAGTATTCCGGTTTGCGGATCAGGGAATAGGAATTCCTTCGTCAGAAATTAATAATATATTTAAGAAGTTTTTTCGCATACAAAACCAGTACAACCAGAATGGGAGCGTTGGTCTGGGTTTGGCTTTCTGTAAGGAACTCGTTAACTTTATGAGTGGCGAGATTACGGTAAAAAGTAAAGTTGATAAAGGAACAGAGTTTAAAATTGTACTGCCATATAATGACTAGTACCATTATACGTTTGCATTTATATTCAAATAAATAAAAAATTATGTCTAAGGGAATTAAAATACTGATAGTTGAAGATGACGAGAATTTACGCTTTCTGGTTGTACATCGTTTAAAAGCCGAAGGCTATGATGTTTTGGAGGTTGGTGATGGTTTAACTGCCGAAAAAATGATAATAGATGAGCAGCCTGATATTGTTCTTTTAGATTGGATGTTACCTGGTAAACAGGGTGCCGAAGTTTGTGAAGAAGTACGAAAACAGGGGTTCGAGAATTTGATCATCATGATGACAGCTAAAGCTCAGGATGTGGATAAGATAGATGCTTATAATTTTGGAGTTTCAGATTATGTAACTAAACCATTTAATATGGATGTTCTGGTTGCAATGTTGGATAGTAAGGTTAAATATCTGCTTAATAATGACCGTTCAGAGATCCATCGTTTCGGAAATATGGAACATCACCCTAATATCCATACACTATTCAGAAACGGGAAAAAGATAGAGCTTACAATTCTTGAAAACAGGATTTTACTTTACTTTTTAAGGAATCCGAATAAGGTAATTAACCGAGATGAACTTATGTTGGTTGTTTGGGGTTACAATTCTGATGTGAATACCAGAACTCTTGATATGCACATTGTACGCTTACGTAAAAAAATAGAGCTTAATCCTGATAATCCGCAATTACTGCAAACGGTAAGAGGTGTTGGATATCGCTTTAACCCAGCGTAACTTATTTTTATAACTGCGTAATCCAGGTAACGAGTAGTAATGCGAGGTATTGTAGAACCATGGTTCCATCAAGATAGAAGAAATAGTAGTATTCATTCTTTTTGATATTGGATTTAAAGATCAGCCAGCCCGTTAAGATTATGGTTAGGGTAAGGGCAACGATGTCTCCTACTGTTGCCTGTCTGAATAGAATTAACAGCAAGACATAGAGGCCGAGTAAAAATTGGCAGAAGACGTAGGCTTTTTTTTCTCCAAGCATTACAGGGATTGTTTTAAGTGCATAGAGCTTATCTTGAAACAAATCCCTGATGTCAAAGGGAACAGTAATGGCCGCAATAAATAAAAAGCGTTTGGCTACAAGTAAAAGGGTTTCAGCCGAGGAGATATTGATCTGATAGCTGCGTTCAAGTTCAACTATTGGTAGCAATACACTGCTTATAGACCAAACAAGAGCGATCAGAAATAGCTTAATTCCCGGGATATTTCTTAAACCGATTTGCTGCTTATTTAGTGTTAGGAAAGGTACATTGTAGCCAACAGCCATTAATCCGGTAAATACCATCAGCAGTTTAGATTCCAAGCTTAAATACCATAAGCCGAGTGGAATTAAACACAAAATACAAATCAGTGTAATTGAAATGATTAGGCGATGATGTGAAAATATCCATCTAACTCTAATATATGGTGAATTTCCGGGGTCTTTAGGCTTGGCCAATAACATACTAAAGTTGTAAAGACCTACTGTAGCAAAGAATAAGAATGCAAGTATATATTTATCTGCAGGAACATGTAAAAGATGATAGGTTACCAAGCCCTGGGCAACCGCACAAATACCTATAAACAGGTTGCTGAATAGCAGGAAATCAAGAATAGAAAGAAGTATTCTTTTAATCATTTGCAGAGAGGCGGTTAATTTAATTAGGCCCGCTTCAATTCAAATATCGTTATTTCCGGTAAAATTCCAACCCTTCCCGGATAACCTAGAAAGCCATAACCAACATTTACATAAAGTTGTTGATTTTGTTCTTTGTAAAGACCAGCCCATTCTTTGTATATGTATTGTATAGGGCTCCACTGATAATGTTCAGTTCTGACGCCAAACTGCATGCCATGAGTATGGCCACTAAACATAGCATCTATTTGTTGATATTTTTTCAAAACCTCTTGCCTCCAATGAGAAGGATCGTGAGATAGTAGTAGCTTTACAGGTAGATCATCTGTGTCTTTAGTTGCCAGGTCCATCCGGCCATACTTTGGAAAACGGCCCATTCCCCAATTTTCAATCCCTAATATTCCAATTTCCTCGCCATCTATCTTTAACCGGCGATGCTCATTCATCAGTAAATCCCAACCCATTACTTTATGGGTTTTAATTACATCCTGCAGGTTCTTAGCTTTAGCAGCTGATGGTGCGCCACCAAAATGATAATCGCCATAGTCATGATTTCCGAGTACGGAATACACTCCAAGGGGTGCTTTAACTTTACTGAACAGATCCTGATAGTCGCGCATCTCAGTGGCCATATCATTAACAAGATCTCCTGTGAAAAAGATAAAGTCAGGTTTTTCTGCCAGGAGCATTTCTACACCGCCCTGTACCGCCTTCTTATTATAAAAACTTCCAGAGTGGATATCCGAGATCTGACCAAATCTGATTCCTTCAAAAGCCTTTGGGAGGTTCGGGAGCACTAAAGTCCTCCTTTTTATCTTATAGTCGTAGGCGCCAGAGGAAATGCCCCAGGTAAGAGAGGTCAAGGGAATAGCAGCTGTGATTAATCCAGCTTTTATAATAAACGACGATCTGCTTATAGGTTCTCCAACCATAGTTTGGGGCTCTTTCTCAGTCAAAACTGCTGTGTTTTTTCTTTTGAAGGACCTGTTTATTTTAACAATTAATCTCCTTATGTCATCAATCAATAAAAACGGCAGCATTACTATTTTACAAACCAAGGTTAAAAAGAATGCCACAAGAATAACTGATCGAAGGCTTAAATATAAAGGTAAGTAAGAAGGAACATAAATCGCTGCAAACACGCCTATTACAAGAATACCAGTGTACGTCCACCAAATTATTGAAAACAGTTTTTTTGTAGTTGGCTTCCATTTTTTAAATACGGATAATATTGCCCGATAACAGTAGTAATCGAAAGCCAGAAGTAAAACAGATAAAATTATAAGTGCGGGTAGTCGTCCCATTTAAGTATTTTTATTAATAAGATTACCTGAAATTAATGTCATCGTCGTCGTCATCACCAAGTTCGGTGTTAAATAAGCTTTCAAACATATCTGAGAATCCGAATCCCCCTTCAAGATATTTTTTGTTTAACTGTGAATATTCCGCCAAACCATGCAGTACAAATTCCATTAACAATAAGGTTTGGTTTTCGCTTAGTTTAGGATGGAATTTTTTAACCAGATCATATAGGCCGTTAACCTCCCTAAGCTGCTTTTCGTACTTTGCCTGTGTAAGGGAGTCGGCTATATCTAGTGTATTTCCATCTGTGAACCATTCGGTTATGTTAGTGTATGGGTTAGCGGTTTTACTTTTTTTGGCTCTTTCCGGATCAGGGAAATAGCGAGCAAATAAACTTTTAATTGCTTTGCCGATGAGTGTATTCGCAACCTTTGCAGGTCCTTCCAATTCACCTTCGTAAACCAGTTCAATTTTTCCGGTTACTGCTGGAATAATGCCTACCAGGTCAGAAAGTCTTATGGATGTGCTTTTCTCTCCATTAATCAACATTCTTCGTTCTGCAGTACTAATGAGGTTCTCATAAGCGGTAATGGTTAACCTTGCTGAAACCCCTGACTTTTGATCAATAAACTCACTTTTTCTGGCCTCAAATGCAACTTGTTCTATCAGATCTTTAACCAGGCCATCTACCTCGATATTCGCTTTTTGCTCTTCTGTTATTTTTGCTTCCTGGAAGGTTATCTTTCTGGAAATGTCAATGGTTTTAGGATAGTGGGTTAGGATTTGGCTTTCTATGCGGTCTTTCAGCGGAGTCACAATAGAGCCTCTATTGGTATAATCTTCCGGGTTTGCAGTAAAAACAAATTGTACATCTAATGGCAAGCGTAACTTGAAACCTCTTATCTGAATATCTTTTTCCTGTAGCATATTAAATAATGCCACCTGTATGCGCGCTTGCAAATCGGGCAGCTCATTAATTACAAAGATGCTTCTATGAGCTCTGGGTATTAAACCAAAATGAATTACCCGTTCGTCGTTGTACGTTAATTTTAAGGTAGCAGCTTTAATTGGATCAACATCTCCAATCAAATCGGCTACGGTTACATCGGGAGTAGCCAGTTTTTCAGTATATCTTTCGCTACGGTGCTGCCAGCTAACAGGGGTATTGTCGCCATGAATTAATATTTCATGCTTTGCGTACCATGAAATAGGGTTCAAAGGGTCATCAAAAATCTCACTTCCGCTTACGTATGGAATATACTCATCTAAAAGATTTACCATCAGCCTGGCAATACGTGTTTTTGCCTGACCGCGTAAACCCAACAATAAAATATTATGGCGCGAAAGAATAGCCGTTTGCAATTCCGGAATCACGGTTTCATCATATCCTAAAATGCCTTCAAATCCAGCATCCTTATTTTTAAGCTGAACAATCAGATTCTTACGAAGCTCGTCTTTTACAGATAATGATTTATAGCTTGAGGCCTTTAGTTGGCCAAGTGTTTTTATGTTGTTGTAATCCATGTCTTATCTTTTCGAATTGAGCGCTTAGAACTTATCTGACTGTTTTCCGTCTGTTCTTTATATAATCTTCAAATATGTATTCTCCAAGGCCGGTTAAGGAACTATAGAATGCTCTTCCTCCGTTGATCTGGGTAAATTCTCGTACAAACTGTTGCAGGTAAGGATCCTGGGCTATCATAAACGTGGTAATTGGGATATTTAGTCGTTTGCATTGAGCCGCCATATTTAAGGTTTTATTAACCACCTTTCTGTCAAGCCCCATACTGTTCTTGTAATATCTGCCGTTTTCTTTTAAACAAGTTGGTTTACCATCCGTAATCATGAAAATCTGTTTGTTATGGGTTTTACGACGGCGTAGTAAATCGGCTGCCAATTCCAATCCGGCAAAAGTATTTGTGTGGTAAGGCCCTACTTGTAAATAAGGCAAATCCTTAATTGATATAGGCCATGCATCATTGCCAAATACAACAATATCCAGCGTGTCTTTAGGATATCTGGTTTTAATTAGCTCTGCCAACGCCATAGCTACTTTTTTAGCGGGCGTTATCCTGTCTTCGCCATATAGAATCATAGAATGTGATATGTCTATCATCAGTACGGTCGATGTAAGGGTCTTATAGTCTTTTTCCTCTACTTCCAGATCTCGCTCTGTTAACGTAAAGTTAGCAATGCCGTGGTTTATTTGGGCATTCTGGATTGACGCGGTAATGTCTATCTGATCTAAACTGTCACCAAAAGTAAATTCTCTTCTGTCTGCATTTTTCTCTTCGCCAATGCCTGATATATTGGTGTTGTGGTTACCCTTTCCGGCTTTTTTTAACTGGCCGAATATCTCTTCAAGGGCAGATTTACGTATGGTTTGCTCTGTTTTGGCAGTTATGCTTAAGTCACCATTTGCCGGGTTCTCTTTCAAATAACCTTTTTCCTTAAGGTCATCAATAAAATCACCCATCCCATATTCGTTATTTGTGAACTTATATTTCTTGTCCAGCTCGTTCATCCAGGCCAATGCCTCCCCGGCATCGCCTGCAGTATAATTCAAAAGCTGGGTGAAAAGCTTAAGCAATTCATCAAAGCCACCTTTCGGTAAATCATCGGGTTGGAAATTAGAAAAATGGAAACCTCTCATATATTCATTATAAACGAATTATCGAAGGTAAAAGTTTGAGGTGTTAATAATGTTATCCAGTTGTAAAAATACCTCAGGCAGAGAAGTTTCGGCAGCCTATTTAGGGCTGCCGTTTGCCAATGCTCTCTCAGCTCTTTTTATTGCCAGGCGTTCTCTCCACTTAGCGTAAGGAGCTTTAAATGCCATTTTTAAAATACTGTCAACACCTCCTTTAATAGCAAGGTTAAATACACTCTGGGCCTTTCTTGTAATTGACGCATCCCACGCTCTTAGGCTTAACGAAAAAGAGCCGTCAAGATATTTCATCCAATGCCACATACCGGTAGGCATAAACAGGGTATCACCGTGTTCAAGAAAAACTTCATAACCTTCAACCCCCTTAAGTGCTGGGAATTTCTCAAAATCAGGATTGGCTACGTCATAATCTTCTAATGCGTAGGTTGCATTAGGGATACAGTACAAGCGCTTCTTCCATTTATTATCAAAAAGGATAATGTGCTTTCTTCCACCGAAGTGGGTATGGAAAAGGTGAGGTAAATCTATATCGTAATGTAAAAAGGTAACCGAGTTCGATCCCCCAAAAAACATAGCAGGCATGCTTTCAATAAAGCCTCCCATTAAATCTTTAGGAATAACAATATCATTTACCAGGTTAGGAACATGTTTAAACAGATTAAAGAAAAAGATCCTCAGTTCTGTTGGTTTAGATTTAATAAGATCAAGATAATCCCCAAATCTCATCTCTGCTACAGATGCATTAATCGGTTTCGACGGATCAGCCTTAGAATTGTCCATCAAGCTAACTTTCAGATCTCCTCCTATTTCTTTTAAATAGTCGGTCGTCCATTTTTCTCTTGCCGGCCATGTTTTAGTCAGTCCTTTAATGATCAAAGGGCGTCTGGCATCTAAATAATTTTTTTTAAAATCAGCGGGGCTGATGCTCTCAACGGTATCTACCGGCTTTAAAATAAAACTCATAAGTTTTAATGATAAGATACGTGTTAACGGCGAAATGCCTGTTTACCGACCTTATTTAGAACAAACTTAGATAAAAAAATCCTTCTCTTCATAACGTCATTCTTAATTTATTTCATAGCTGCTATTTCAAATAAATTAAGATTAGATCATTATTAACAGGGTTGCTGACTGGCGAGCGCTCTGTTTGCTCGTTTGATAGCCAGATTCTCTTTCCAGGTCATGTACTTTTCTTTGAAATTAGCTTTCATAAAATCATCAAACTTACGCTGAAGGGTAAGATTATATAAACTTTTTACTTTTACCGCTAATGATTTATCCCAGGCCCTTAGGCTAATAGAAAAAGACCCATCAAGATATTTCATCCAATGCCAGTAACCCGTAGGCATAAATAAAGTGTCGCCATGCTCCAGAAATGCTTCAACTCCTTTAACACCTTGCAGTGCCGGAAATTTATTAAAGTCTGGCTTTTCAACATCATAATCCTCTAATGCATAAGTAGCATATGGAATTTGATAAAGGCGCTCTTTCCATTTGTTTTCAAAAAGGATCACATGTTTGCGACCGTTAAAATGGGTATGAAAAATATGAGCAAGGTCTATATCATAATGCAAAAAAGTAACGGAACCTTTTCCACCAAAAAACATGTTTGGGTAGCTGTCCAGGAAACCGCCCATCAATTCTTTCGGTGCACGATAGTCATCCAGTAGTTTAGGTGCTTGTTTAATGGGGTCAAACAAAAAAATGCGGAGGTCGGTAGGTGTGTTTCTAATTAATTCTACATAATCTGCGAACTTCATTTCAGCTGCTGAAGCATTAATCGGTTTTGAAGGATCAGCTTTAGAGCTGTCATATAAGGGAACAGTTCTATCGCCGACAACAGATTTCATGTAGTCTAAATTCCACTTGTCGTATGCAGGCCATGTCTTCGACATGTTTTTTATAATGAGCGGTTTGCGGGCGTTCAAGTAGTTCTTTTCGAATTCCTCTTTGGAAATATCATTAACGATATCGATTGGTGATAAGTCAAACTTCATGTTAATTCAATATTAAGACAAAGCAAAATTATAGAAAAACGATAGTGAAGGGAATTGCAGATATCAAAAATTAAAAATCCCTGACAAAACAAAAAAGCCGATGCTTTATAATTACATCGGCCATATTGATCACCACCCTAAAGTCTTACTTCAATGAAATTTTCAACGCTTATAAGCATATATACGTTCAAATCTTAATGACGGATTTCTCTATTCATAATAAGTTATATGCTGATTAATCTTTTTGACGTTTTAATTGTCATACCAACATAATCCAACAAAACAACTATGAAAACATCCATTAAGATCCTCTTCTCTTTAGTATTTGTTTTGTTTTTTATTACCCTATGCTCTTTTTTTCAAAAGGAATCAGTTACTGTAAAATTGAAATTCCCTTACAAGCAAGCAGGACTAAGTGAGCGACAGGCAGCCGAACACATGCTAAGCAGATTTACTTACGGCCCCAAGGCTGGAGACGTAGATCGTGTTCTGAAAATAGGTTTAGAGAAATGGTTTATACAACAGCTGGAAGGCAGCTTACAAGATGAAGAGCTGGATAAAATGTTGGCCCAATTTGATGATATCAATTTAAGTAATACTGATGTAGAAAATAAATATCCCAGATCAGCAAGAGTATTGCGTATGGCCATTAAAGATGGAGCTATAGATAAAGATTCGGTAAATAAAGGAAATCAGGCAGCGTATAAAAAGCAGATTAAAGAGTATATGGAAATGAATGGACTAAAGCCCCAACAAGAGCTATATCGTCAGTTTATTAACCAGAAAATTTTAAGAGCTGCTTATACGAATAATCAATTACGGGAGTTACTTACCGATTTCTGGTTCAATCACTTTAATGTCTCTTTGACCAAAAACCAATGCGCTTCTTTTGTTCCTGCTTTTGAACGGGATGTGATCAGACCCAATGTAACTGGTAAGTTCAACGATTTGCTGCTGGCTACGGCTAAGTCCCCTGCAATGCTTATCTATTTAGATAATTTTAGTAGCAGCGGGCAACCCGCAGCTGTCAGAAATGATTCTGTACAAACAAAAGGTGGCAATAAGAATAGGAAAGCACAGGTTAAAAAGAAACAAGGGGGATTAAACGAGAATTATGCCCGTGAGGTAATGGAATTACATACACTTGGCGTGGATGGGGGGTATGACCAGAACGATGTAACGCAGGCGGCAAGGGTATTAACGGGCTGGACTATTGCTCCAATGGGCGAAGATGGATATGGTGCAGGAATGAAAAAGCTGATGGATAATGTTGGGGAAACTAATCTTGAAAAAAGAGGGTTTGTGCATCAGGGAGATTTCTTATTTGTGCCCACCCGGCATGATAATGGAGAGAAAACAGTGCTTGGCAAACGATTCTCTGCCAATGGTGGGTATGAGGAAGGTGTAACCTTACTAACCATGCTTGCCCATCATCCTTCTACGGCAAAATTCATTTCAAAAAAGATTGCAACAAAATTTGTAAGCGATCAACCATCTCCACGGCTTATAGATAGAATGGCAAAAACATTTATTAAAACAGACGGAGATATAAAACAGGTAATGATCATCATGGTTTCTTCTCCCGAATTCTGGAAGGTTGATGCTTTAAGGGAAAAAACAAAGTCGCCTTTTGAACTTGCCATTAGCGCAGTACGGAGTTTAGATGCTCAAATTACACAACCATATCAGTTGTTTAGCTGGATCAACAAAATGGGACAAAAGATGTACTATTATCAGGCTCCAACAGGATTCCCAGATAGGGGTCAATATTGGATTAATACCGGAGCATTATTAAACCGAATGAATTTTGGTTTGGCACTTGCTTCTCAGCGCATCCCAGGAATAAAGGTTGACCTGGCGGCTTTAAACAATAATCATGAACCCGAGAGTGCTGAGGCAGCTTTAACAACATACAGCAAGATCATTATGCCCGAACGTAATCTTGACGCTACCATAAAGAGATTGAAACCTATGCTTAAGGATCCCGATTTAAATAAAAAAGTAGAAATAGCTGCTGAGAAAAACACGCCCGTAGCATCGAATATTGACAACACCGAAGTTATGGGAGGCGTTAAAAAGGGTAGAATAACTAAAAAAGAAGATGTGAAGAATTCAGAATTGGCTCAGGTAGTAGGTGTAATTCTTGGTTCTCCTGAATTCCAACGTAAATAGATTTAAATAAAAAACTATCATGACATCAAGAAGGGGATTTTTAAAAGCAGGAGGACTTGCCTTATTTGGAATAGGGATGGGTGGAGTACCAGGTTTTCTGGCCGATGCTGTTGCCGGGATAAAGCAACCAGGCCTTTTTGAAAGAAGGAAAATACTAGTTTGCATTTTTCAGCGGGGAGCTATGGATGGACTTATGGCGGTAACTCCTTTTACAGACGAATATTTAAGGACTGCGAGACCGTCTCTGTTTATGTCAGCTGCTAAAACTTCTGCAAATAAACCCTTGATAGATTTGGATGGCCGTTTTGGGTTACACCCTTCAATGGGCTCCTTTGAACAGGTATTTAGAGAAAAAAGAATGGGAATAGTACACGGAATAGGTTCTCCAAATAATACACGCTCTCATTTCGACGCACAGGATTATATGGAATCAGGTACGCCTTTTAAAAAAGGTACTGAAAGTGGGTGGCTAAACAGAGCCGTTGGCTTGCTTGGGCACGACGGAGTAACGCCCCTCAGAGGAGTGAGCTTAACTTCATCCTTACCAAGATCTTTTTATGGTGATAATCCCGCGGTAGCCATTAGCAACCTGCAAGATTTTAACATTCAAATGAGGGGTAATGTTAATGGAGCCAACATGGCTGCTAAAAGCTTTGAAGATCTTTACGATCAAACTTCCTCTGGTCTATTAAAAGAAACCGGGAAAGAGAGTTTTGAAGCCATAAAAATGCTTCAAAAAACAGATGTGAAAAATTATAAACCCACCAATGGAGTTATCTATCCTAATTCAGCCTTAGGAAATTCTTTGAAGCAGATTGCACAGCTAATCAAAATGAATGTAGGGATGGAAGTGGCATTTGCTGAATCGGGAGGATGGGATACTCACTTTAATCAGGGAAGGGAAACCGGAATTTTTGCAAGAAATGTAAATGATCTCAGTGAAAGTATTATGGCCTTTTGGACAGACATAGATACGCTGCAAGATGACGTAACGGTTATGACCATGACTGAGTTTGGCCGAACAGTAAAACAAAACGGAACCGGAGGGACAGATCATGGCAGGGCTTCCTGCAACTTTATTCTTGGAAATGGAGTAAAGGGAGGATTAGTACATGGTATAGTGAATCCTCTTGCAATTGAAAACCTTGAAGATGGAAGAGACCTTGCAGTTACTACAGATTTTAGAGCTGTGTTTAGTGAGGTTGCCGATAAGCACTTAAGAATTAATAATGATAAGGTGCTGTTCCCAGACTGGAGTGGCTCAAAAATAGGAGTGATGAGTTAATAAGGGTGTCCAAAACTTAATTTAAACACCCTTATAGGCCTTACGGCAGTTTTTTAAAATCAATTTCAGGATGTTCTTTTCCAGATGATTTTCTTTGTAAAGGAGTTTTTATTGGAGTGAAATCATTAAAAAAGCCACAATTCTTTAAAAAGAATGACGAATCTTCTGTTCCTCCTGCATAATCCTTCCTGTAATTCTCTCTTGCAGTGGCATCAGCTGTAAATGTTGCTGCGGTAACTTCATGCCAATTACCTTCAGAATCAATGGCCCATTGATTTTTATATTTTGCTTTGCGGGATTGATCGCCTGTTGATGGAGAGAAGTTTTCTAAGAAGGAATGGAGTCCTTTTAAATACTCTCCGGACTTTGGACGTTCAAAGCTGGCTACAAGTTGCCAGTTTCCTTTTTCCAAATCCTTAAAATAGGCGGTATATATCGTCGTTTTTTTGTCTTTATTAGGTTGTGCTCTTATTAAAAAAGCATAACTTTTTCCAGCTTTCCATGGATAAAACATATAGCTCTGACCGCCAGAACCCTCATTGCCGAATTCGCCTGTTTTTGTTGTGCTTCCTTTTTTAAGCAATACAACCTTCATGCTGTCTGGAATGGATTTAGGATCGTCAGTGGAGAATGGGCTCCAAATAGAAAATAAAACCCTACGCTCAGTTGGTGAATTTACCTGCATCCCGAAGTATCCTCCGCTAAAGCCATTCGACATAAAGTACGTACCTAATTTATCTTCACCTACCGGAACCTGAATTTCATTGTAAAACCATTCCGTATTGTTTTCTGCTTCAGCAGGAATTTTGTAACCCAAATGTACAGATGGGCCTCTGTGACCCCAATAAAAGTAATTGCCTTCATCGTTTTTAACGTAAGCAGCACCTTTTAAAAGCTCTTCGCTGCCACTTACAATTAAATCAGATACCTCTGCAAAAAAACCTCCTGTTTTAGAAAGTCCTTTTAGCTCTATCTTCACATATCCAGGCTGTTTAATGGTAATGCTTCCTATTTTAACTATAGCAGAGCCCAGATTACCTACTTCTTTCACAAGAGTCGTGCCCTCGGCAGTGAGACTTATTTTACTTTCCCCCTCCGGGACACTTAGTTTTAAAGAAATCTCTGCTTCTCCGGAAGATTCTGTTCTAAAATAGATGGTAATTACATCGCTAGCGGCAGACCAATTGGTTATACCTTCCTTTTTAATGCTGGCTGTCGAGTTTTCGTTTACCCATCCATTCCCGCCAAGCGGTATGGTAATGGTTTCAGGTTCTGCGCTATTTTGGGCTTTTGCCAGGCAAACTGTGCTAAGTAAAAACTGAAATGCAAGCAGAAACAGGGTGGTTCTTTTCATGTTCATTTATGTGTGGTTTGTGTTATAAATTAAATGTATGAAAACCATAATTAAAATGTTGAACTAAATTTAAGTCAAACGTTTGCGCTAATGTTTTAACCAAAATATAATTAGGTTCGAGGGTGGATAATACAATCTAAGAATACAAATGAGAACTTTTTTAACAACCCTATCTCTATTATTGGCTACCTCGGCTGTAATTGGACAGCAATTGCCGTCTGAACTGCAAACCCCCGAAGTAGTCTCAGTTAATAGAATGCCAATGCGAGCATCAGCTTTTGCTTTTGAAAACAAAAATCTGGCTTCTAAGAGAGAGAAAGAAAAATCCGATTACTTTTTAACCTTAAATGGCCAATGGAAATTTAATTGGGTACAGGACCCGCGTAAGCGTCCGGATGATTTTTTTAAAACAGATTTCGACGATAGCAAATGGGATAATTTTAAAGTGCCTGCCAATTGGGAAACCAATGGATATGGCTTGCCTATCTATGTAAATCAGCCATACGAATTTGCCGGCCGTAAAAATACCGGCGCTAAAATGAATCCTCCTATTGATATTCCAGTAGATAATAACCCGGTAGGGTCTTATCGTAAAAAATTTAGTCTGCCTCAAAATTGGGATGGCCGCCAGGTATTTATTCATCTTGGGGCTGTAAAATCCGCGTTTTATATATGGGTAAATGGTAAAAAAGTAGGCTATAGCGAAGACAGTAAACTTGCAGCAGAATTTGATATTACCAGGTATATAAAGCCCGGAGAAAACCTGGTTGCTTTGCAAGTGTACCGCTGGAGTGATGGAAGTTATTTGGAGTGCCAGGATATGTGGCGTATTTCGGGAATTGAGCGAGATGTTTATCTGTATGCTACACCAAAATTAGATGTAAGAGATTTTAAAGCAATTGCAACACTGGATAAATCATATAAAAATGGGATTCTTTCATTTACTGCCGAAATAGACAATTACAGAATAGACAAGAAAACCATGCACAGCAAGCCTGATAGCTTCGCTATAGAATTAGACTTGGTAGATCCTAAAGGTAAATCTGTTTACAAAGATGAAACAAAAGGGGTTAAAACAGTTCTTGGAAATTTTAAAAGTACGGTTAGCTTTAATACACAGGTAGAAAATGTTGCAGCATGGACTGCAGAAACACCAAATCTGTATACACTATTCATCACACTTAAAGATAAAAAAGGAGAAGTGCTGGAGGTTATTCCTCAGCGCATCGGTTTCCGCACTGTAGAACTGGTAAATAATAACTTTCTGGTAAATGGTAGGCGGGTATTCTTTAAAGGTGTTAATCGTCATGAGCATAATGCAACCCAAGGGCATGCACTTACCCGTGCCGATATGAGAAAAGATATGGAGATGATGAAAAAGCTGAATGTAAACTCAGTTAGGCATTCTCATTATCCTCCTGATCCATATTGGATGGAGTTATGTGATGAATACGGTCTTTATGTTGTTGACGAAGCGAATATAGAATCTCATGGTCGCTATTACGATCTGGCATATACACTGGGTAATGATAAACAATGGAGAGCTCCTCATTTGGAGCGTATTAAAAGAATGTATGAACGCGATAAAAATCATTCGTCGGTAATCACATGGTCGCTTGGAAACGAAGCGGGAAATGGGGTTAATTTTTATGAGGGTTACGACTGGTTAAAGTCAAATGACATCAGGCCGGTACAATATGAACGCGCAGAAGAAGATTACAATACAGATATGATTGTGCCTCAGTATCCAGATCCGAATTGGCTTAAGGAATATGCTAACAGCAAACCAGACAGACCCCTTATTATGAGTGAATTTGCGCACATTATGGGCAACAGTTTGGGTAACTTTAAAGAATATTGGGACGTTATAGAAAGCCAGCCTAATTTACAGGGAGGCTTTATTTGGGAGTGGATAGATCAGGCAATTGATACGGTTAAAAATGGTAAACGCATTAATGCATATGGTGGAGATTTTCCATTAAGCGGTCCCGTTAATCAGGATTTTAGTGATAATGATTTTTGTGTAAAAGGTGTTGTTACCAATTACAGAGGAATGACACCAATGGCTGTTGAGGTAAAAAAGGTATATCAGTATATTAAAACAGCTTATAACGGGTCAAATAAGATCAGCATCAATAATTCTTATTTCTTTAAAAACCTTGATAACGTTGGGCTGGCATGGGAACTTCTGGAAAATGGTAAGGCTATAGAGAAAGGTAATATAAGTGCTTTAAATATTGATCCAAGAACAGAAAAGGAGATCAGCTTACCAATTAAAACCAAGGTTAAGGAAGGAGCAGAATACTTTTTAAATATTTATTATAACCTTAAAAAGGAAGAACCGTTTTTACCGGCGGGATATAACATCGCAGCAGAACAATTTGCATGGAACGGTACAGCCCAACCTGTTAAAATAGCAACTGCTAATGGCAAGCTATTGATAGAAAAAGAATCAGGTAAAGCTATTGTAAAAGGCAAAGACTTTTCTGTAGCTTTTGATATGGCAGCGGGTACTATGAGCAGCTATAGTATTAAAGGGGTTCAAATGCTTGCCGAAGGACCAATCCCGGCATTCTGGCGTGCACCTACAGATAATGATATAGGTGCAGGTTTTAACAGTAGCTTAAGGAAGTGGCGCAATGCTTATACAGAAGGTAAACTAAGTATGGCGGATCTTAAACAAGATGGGGCGGGTGATGTGACTGTAACATTTACAAAAGAACTGGTAAATGGTGATGCTTCTGTAACGCAGACATTTACAGTAAGGGCAGATGGAGTGGTTAAAGTAGACAACAAGTTTACAGCCATTAAAGGAAAGTATCCGCTAATGCAGCGTATCGGTAATGATCTGCAATTAAGCAAAGAGTTTAGTAAAATAAATTTCTATGGCCGCGGCCCTGGAGAAACCTATTGGGATCGTAAAACAGGGTCCTCTATTGGCCTGTATAGTCAAACTGTTGATGAGCAGTATTTCCCATATGCGCGTCCACAGGAAAGCGGTAATAAAACAGATGTACGCTGGGTGAATTTTACAGATAAAAAAGGAAAAGGGTTAAGCTTTGGTATGGCCGATAGCTTATTGAGCTTCTCAGCACTTCCATATTCATTGGATGATCTTGACCCGGAAGAAGAGAAACAGCAGTATCATTCAGGCGAACTTGTTAAGCGCGATAAAATTTACATGCACATGGATTTGATCCAAAGTGGTGTACAAGGAATCGATAGCTGGGGTTCTATGCCTTTACAGGAATACCGAGTTCCTTTTGTAAAACATGAATATTCTTACTGGATAAACCCAATAAAATAACCAGAAAAAGGGAGCGTAAATTTACGCTCCTTTTTTTAGCTTCTATTCCTTTTGTTCTGATTTTGAAATGATTGCGCAAACGTTTGCAATTTTTATCATCTTGCAGATTGCTGGTGAAGTGTTAGGTGACTTTCGCAGTTCTAAGGTATTTAGAGAATCTTAAAGGGAACAATCTTTTAAACAAAACTCCCTTCACTTCTTTACCCCCAATGTACACTTCCTCCTTATTTAGTTTTACTGCCTGAACGATCTTCCTGGCACAATCTTCCGCTAACATACCATTTTCCTGTGCAGCATCCATGGTGCCCTGCGGTGTACCATTTGCCGTTAATGCATTAAGCGTAACATTCGTTTTAATAAAACCAGGACAGATAATTGTAATGTTTATCTTTTTGTCATACACTTCAGACCGAAGTGAATCAAAGTATCCATGCAATGCGTGTTTCGATGCTGAATAAGCAGAGCGCATCTTTGTGCCAAACTTTCCAACCAGGCTGCTTATGCAAACAATATTCCCACCTCCATTTGCAATCATATTAAGCAGCACTGCTTTGCTTAGGATGGTTGTTCCCCAAAAGTTAACATTCATTAAACGTTGTTCAGTTTCGAGGTCGGTTTCCAGAGCCAATCCACGCTGACTAATTCCACCGCTATTGATCAGAATGTCGATATGACCATAAATACGAATAGCCTCTTCGGCTTTTCCGCTTAGGGTGGCTGTATTTTCAAGATCTAAGGACAATACATGAATGTTTACCGGATTCTTGCAGTTCGTTTTAACCCGAAATAACTCATCACGATTGCGTGAGGATATGATCAATCTTGCGCCTGCTTTATTATATTCATAAACCAAAGCTTCGCCAATTCCAGAGGATGCGCCGGTAATCCAAACAACTTTACTATTCATTACTTAATATTTAAGGTGATCATCTTCTGTTATAAACAATTCAGATGCGATATGATCTGCAAACAATTTCCCATCTAACGTTAAAACAAGATGGTCACTCTGATTTTCTAACCACTTCTTTTCTATAAAAGGCTTTATATTTTTAATAGTGTCCGTTAAGAACACCTTGCCAAAATCAGACTCAATTTTAGTTAAACTTGTACCCCACATTGTCCTTAATGAGGTCATAATATATTCATTAAACCTATCGTAAAGACTAAGCTCTTCAATCGTTTCGGCGAGTTTTCCAGCTTGCAATTCGCTTAAGTAAGCTGTATTATTTGCGATATTAAGATATCGTGTTTTACCGCTAAAACCATGAGCAGATGGGCCTATCCCCAAATAAGGAATCCCGCGCCAGTAATTGGTGTTATGAACGGCGTACTTGTCTGGTTTGCTGAAGTTCGAAATCTCATAATGCTCAAAACCACCTTCTTTTAGTTTGTCAATAAGTGTAATAAATTGAGAAGCACTCTGTTCATCATTAACAGGCGTTTGTTTGCCTTTTTTTATTGCACTTGCAAGTGCAGTGCGTGGCTCAACAGTTAATGAATATGCCGAAATATGTGGTGTTTGGAATTCAATAGCTTTATTAATATTGCTTAGCCATTTGTTGTCTGTTAGTAAAGGATAGCCATAAATAAGGTCGATGCTCAGGTTTTCAAATCCTGCATCCTGACTGCGTTTTATGCAGGTTTCAGCTTCGCCTGCATTATGGGCCCTGTTCATCCATATCAGATCCTCATCAAAAAAAGATTGTATTCCTATGCTAAATCTATTTACGGGTAACTGCCTTAATTCGCTGATCTTTTTTGCATCAAGATCATCAGGGTTAGTCTCAATAGTGATCTCAGCATCCGATGAAACAGAGAAATGTTTAGTTATGGTATTAAATATTTTTTCAAAACCTTTTGATGGAAGTACTGATGGTGTTCCACCCCCAAAATAAATAGTGCCGACCTGATCTGTTATCCTGGATTTTTTTCGAATAATTTCCTCGCATATGGCATCAGTCATCTCATCAATGTATTTTAAAGAGGTGCTGAAATGAAAGTCGCAATAACTACAGGCTTTCTTACAAAAAGGAATATGGATATAAATGCCGGACATCTGGCAAAAATAAGGTATAAAAATGACTTGTGTACAATAGAGAGATTAATCTGGCACGATCAGCGAAGGTAATTACTAATTAGTTTACGACGTTCAAAAGAACGTATAATCTCGTTTTCCAGTGGAGTATGTGAGATCATAGTATTACCATCCCATTTCTCACTGTTGTATGGAATGTTCTTCATCAACCCCACATCGTCGGTCTTTGGTGTGATAGTCATGTATTTCTCTTTCGAAAGCGTATCATCATAATCGTACATTAAGATCTTTGCATCATAAAACAATTTCTTAGCCGTCACAAAACCAAATGCAGCTTTGCTGGTGAATTTAATATCAGCAAAATCAAGAACAGTAGCACCATCTGCAGTCTTTTTAAAGTTCACTATAGTATTTACTTCTGTGTCTTTTAATTTTAGTGGACCACTCAGGTCAAATGAAAAGTTAACGATCTTCCCGTCAAGTTTCAATACGTCGTAATTTTCAGTATCAATGAATATCTTTCCAACGAACATATTATCTGTCTTGTTAGTTTTAGGCGTGCACATAATCACAGCAATTTCATGCATATTACTTCCTGTTATATATTGGCTGATACGGCAATCATATAGAGAATCCGGTCTTTTCGTTACTGGTTTTCGTACCACATTACTTGGTAAATATCCCGTAGACATAAAGCTAAAGAAGCTAAAGTTTGTAAAGCTGATCATACTTTTCTCCAGATTAGCATACCTTGTTTGTAACGGTTGCCAGCCAGTCATGGCAAAACTCTGCCATTGGCCGTTAAATATAGCTTCCTGCATGCCGGTGTAGGTATCACCCTCCTTAGTGAACTGTCTGATGTATCCTTTGCCGTAATACTTCCTGGTAGCATGGGCATACACCTTTTCAAATGCTTTCCTGATCAGCTGGACTGCATTGTCTCTGCCAACCAACACCGTGTCAAGGCTGATGGATGCAGGGCTAAGCACTATCGATAACTGTTGCGTGGGATCTGTCACCGTAATTTTTTGTGTTTGATAACCAACGTAAGATATGTTTAATGTAACAGGAAGGGCATCTGCATAAATCTCAAAACCGCCTTCATCATTACTTATGGTAGTATTTTGAGCCTGTTCATTGTAAATGCTTGCATTGGGCAAGGGCTGTTTATTAGTTGAATCTGCAACAGTTCCATGCAGTTTAATGCCTTGATTTGCCTGGGCAAAAAGTGCTGGCGTACAAAAAATAAAACTAAGGCAATAAAGAATAAGAATCTGATAAAATCGCATAGAGATAAAAATAAGAAATAAAAATAGGAGCAATGGTATTGCGCAATACCATGCTCCTATTGTAGGTTGTTAGCCTCTAAAGGGTAACGGTAGCACTCGCTTCCCAGCCGTCATTGCTCGCTTTAGCAGAAAGACTCCACGCTGCAAACTCCATTCTCTCTTCAAGCTCTTCTACTTCGAACATTTTAACCAACTCTGGCTGATAGCTCTGTAATTCTTCGGTTGAATTTTTCATAATAGTAAATAATTAATAGGTAAACCGGATGAAATTAGATAGACATCAGTAAGCCACCCGGCCTAGCTTTGCTGACGTAACCCGCGAGTTTTTTAAAATAAAATGGTATAACATCCTCCCCACTAACCAATAAAAAATAAATACAAAAAGATATTCACTTTTCAAGTTGTTGAATGAAAGTTCCATTCTTATCATTTTCATAAACAGATCTAACAGGATAGCCGGAAAATGAATTATACTATCAAAGTGGCTTACAAGCATAAATCCCATATAAATCAGAATAAAAGCAGTGTTAGCCATACCGTAAATAATTAGCCATTTATCTGTTCGGCTAAACGCAGCCGGCAGATGTTTGCTGCGTGAGAAAACTGCTCCGAAAACGTCCTTCACCAGTTTGTTTGCCTTTGGCAGCAGATTTGGTGTATTGGTAATATCTGAAAATACCCAGTAACCATCCATACGCACAAAAGGATTCAGTTCGAACAATATTTTCAGATTGATGAGATAAAAGGCGGTTAGCAGGGTTTTGTTGCCTGTAAAATAAAAAATCAGAAACAGACAAACAGCATAAAGGAGTTCATTGGTTGCACCCGCCAGATTTACTATAATACGACGCTTTTTAGGCACCTGCCAAATGTTGGTTACATCTGAATACAACACAGGAAAAATAAGATAAAAGGCAAAACCGACCTCCCCATGTTCCACGCCCGCTGCACGAGAGGCCGCGATGTGCCCAAGTTCGTGTATAAGCACCGAAGGATAAACCAAACAGGCGAGAAGTAACAGGTTGACATTTGTCCATTCGAAGGCCTGCTGCGACGGATAACTAATCAATATCCAGGCAATTACTCCCGCAAGTATACTGATCAACACGAAAAATAAACGTGGTGAATACAGGAAACGAAAGGGGGCCGACAAAGCTCCTGCTACCGAAGGTGAAAAAAATGGCACTTGCAGATGCAGGTATTTCCCTTTTTTCTGAACCTTACCATTTTCTTCTTCTGTTAGTATTTGAAGGCCAGACAGCTTTTCCTTTGTAAGCTGACGAAATGTTTCGGTACTCAGGTCTGTATTAAAATGCAGGTTAAAGGCCTGTACAGCTGCTTCATAATCATGATGTTTCTGAAGTAGCTGCACTAGCGTCGCGCTTGCCTGATTAAGCAGCATATGGCGGCCATCCATGGTTTTTAATACCCATCGGCTATTGTCTGTTTCTGAAAGAGAGAGGTCTTTAACTAGCATGGATCAGGGAATATTTTTGTTCGTACAAATGCAACGTATTTAATACTGTAGCCGTAGTGAAAACACGATTATGATCGTCTATTATTACATTCACGCCAAATGAGCTTTTACGCCATTGCTCAACAGTTTCTAACTGGATAACATTTGTTGCCGGAAGTAACAATACCCGGTTGGTGGGCCAGCTACCGTCGCCGGTTTGGTTTCTTAAAAGCCATTCTGCACCTTTCTGTATCTCTTCTGTATAGTGCTTATCGTTGAATTGTAGTAGTGCTTTCATGGCTAGCGCGGTATACAATGCACTGGGCTCATTTACGGCAGGATTATACCAGCAACCATCTGAGTTTTGTATATTACTTAACCAGCATGCCATCCTTGCCGCAGCATCTGCATGTTTCTTTGTCTTACTAAGTGCCATTAGGCTAAATGAGGTGGCATAGATTGGACTTGTCCACCAGTACGATGAAATATATCCTTCATCGTGTTGTTGTTTGAGTAAATAACCAATTGTATCGTCATAAGCCTCATTGATTTCCATAAAAGATAATACACAGGCAGCTACAGCCGACACACAGTTATGAGGCATTAACCAACCTGCAACGCTTACACCTTTGTCTAAACCGAGCTTTTCCCGCAGCGATAATTCATTGTTATAAGTCGCCCACCCACCATTACTATGCATAAACGAGCGCCAGTTAACCACGGTCGCCTCCGGTACATTAACCCCCCTGTTATTTTGCATCCATATAAAAAAATTAATAGAGTCCGCGTCAGCGATGATATTTTCATTATACGCCGCTCCGGTTCGGGAAAGTAATTGTTCTGATGCTTTTGCTATCAATGCTTCGTTCCCGGGTATATCCGAAAGCTGCAGAACAACATAAGCTGTAATCCAATCTCTGCCAAAGCCGGCCGAGGTCAGAAAATCGCGCCAGTAACCATCCTCCTGTAAGGAGCCCGCCATAAAATCTATTCCTGCAGTGGTTGAGTGCTGTATTGTTCTGGCCTGTAAATGATCGGTGCTTTTTTTGGCCTTGTCCTTTGTTTTCTCAATAAGCAGACTTATCTCCCGTATCTGGTTACGGCATCTTTCTTCTTTGCTTGTGATAAATGTCACAAGCCTGTGAAGCTGTGTTTTTGCAGCTATTGTTTTTGCAAGCCGAAAATGGTCAATGGCATTCTCTAAATTTCTTACAGCTATGCCTGAAAGAAAGAGATAGCGGTATTTAGCGTCACTTGAAACCGCCGATAGATCATGCCCTTGTTCTTTAATTGCTTCCTCAACCTGGCTGTGGGTATATGTCCATTGTTGTTCTATTCCGTCTTTTTTAAAATCGTCGAGATCATCAAGATATTGAAATCCGATATGCAAGTGCTGCAGACATTCTAACCAATCAGGAGTATGCTGAAAATCCTTAGGCATCAATCCATTCAATGCATAAACAATGGCATTACATACTGCAGACTTACCGGAAGCAATTTTTTTAAATACTACTTCAGTAATTGCGGGTCTTTTTTGTGACCATTGTTTTTCTAACAAGGTGGTGCTGAAGTACTCTAGTTTGCAGGCTTCAAAGTACTGCCAGAACGGATTGCTATTCTCGTACAGCCTCCCCAGCTCTGCTGCTGATCTCTCGAAAAAACTAAAAAAAAGATAAAGATTTGTTTTCTTCTCTGTCGCTTCCGTCTGGCTATCAGTCATATGGTCATAAACCAATAGTGCCCTAAAATAAAGGTAGCTGGCGATGCCTAATTTTTCAAGTTTGGCTGCCGGTATATTAATATCATTTTTCCCATTCTCTGTAAGAAGGGGAATTAAGTTAAGATAAAAGCTATGCGAATGATATAAATCCGGAGAAGTAAGCGCTTCTTTCGTCGCATTTTCTAGGAAAAGCGTGTTCACATATTCACTAAACTGGTCAGTAGTTTTACTCATAATTTAACTCTTGACTTAAACGAAAATTGTAAAAACCAGTAATATTTATTTGGATTTTTACGCTCTAAAGTTTTAGAAATTAAATTTAATCAGTGAGATCTGTCTGGTCAATCACTGAAAACCAGTATTTTTACTTTAATGCTGTTACATATGTAAGGTTATTTTACCGCAAATTTAGTGGTCGACTTGCAAGTATGCTCTATTGAAAAGCTACCGTCATTTTTTGATGTAAAATGCTTAGCAACTCCATTTATAGCTAATTCATACTTTTTGCCAGGAGCCAGCCCCTTGATTGTAAATAGATATTTGTCAGGCGAGGTAACGGTCCATGAATATGCATTAGCATCCCATGAATTAATCTCCATGTTTATGCTACGATTGCTTGCGGAATTAATCTGAAGCAACATCACATCGTCATTGTGCGGATAATAAGTAAGTATATTACCTGCCTTATTTGCACCAAAGCTCTCTTTGCTTTTTATTGAAAAACCATTGGTGCGCATTAAATAGTTGTTAACGCTCAGTTCCAGGTTATAAACTGTGTTGCGGTTTGTATAAGAGAATTTGGTTCCATTTAGCGTGCTACTCATATTCGGTTCCAATCCCATCCTGTTCCATCTTGGCCTGACTCCATAAATATCCCTGTATAAAGCTGTAATACTTGTACTTATGCCAGCCAAAATATCATCACCCAATCCAAGTTGAGTAGTTCTGCTATACCGCTGAGAAGAGAGCCCATCCTTTTTATACTGGTCCAGCAAGTTATTGATGTATTTAAGTGCAATAGCCTTATCGTATTTAGCATAAGCCCTTATACCAAGGTATCCCCAGGTTGGAAATATATCACCATTTTCATATTTTGGGAAAGGCCAGTTGCCCTCACTAACCTCTTCTCTTTTAAAAGAATCAAAGCACAATGGCCAGTGAAAAAGATTCTCAGCTTTAGACCTGTACTCTATCTGATCAAGGATCAACGCTATTCTTTTTGGGTCATCGCATATACCAAACGCTATAGCCGCAAAATTTACTGGTGTAACCAGATTATCGCCATGTACAGAGCCATCTTTGTCTCGCCAATATACATACTGCTGTTTAGCCGCCGACCAAAATCCACCTTTCTCAACCGGCTTGTTAAAAGCGGTTTTTAGGCGCGAAGCTATGGCCAAATAGTGATCTGATTTTTGCTGGTTGCCCAATATCCTTTCGCATTTAGACCATAGGGTCAATGCTTCATACATCTGTGCATTTACAAAAGAATTCTCAAAACTTGCCCACACAATATCTAACCAGTCGCTTGCTTTTTTATCGGCAATGCCATCATTCATCATCTCAAAAATCCCATTATTATTCGAATCGCGTTTGATCAGCCAATCCAAGGCTTTTTCTACACTCAATTGATGAGACCGCAACCAATCAACATTTCCGTTTAAATCAAATTGCTCGCTGGTATTAATCACGTAGCCTGTTTGAGAGTCTATTGTATAGCCCCACATTGCTTCATAATATCCGGTCTTAGAATTATATGTTCCCGGTATCTCATCACCAGCAGCATTGTGCCAGCGCGATAAAACACGGCCATCACCAAGCATGGCCTGGTCCCGCTCCTGATCTAGTGTTGCCGACATGTTGTTGGTATAGTTCGGGTCATTTACCGCCATCCCGATCTGTGCAAAGAAAGGCTCATGCAAACATTTCCAATTCGTTAACCAGCCATTTGCACCTATTATATTGTTATCTACTACACCATATCGCCCGGTTGTGTTTAGCAGTTCCCGTACTGCCACGGCATCAATACCCGCCAAGGTTCCCCTTGAATATTCGCGGTTATAATCCACATATTGCAGTTCAAAACTTACTTTAAGTTTTCCTTTTTTAACTTCAAAAGGAGCAAATACATCGGCCTTGCCCGACACAAACCTGCTTAAGTCGTATCGCTGTTTCAGTTGTGTATCTGTTACTAATTGCGTACAGGTAAACTCATTTTTCTCGCTATGCGAATACTTTGAAGCAATCTCCTTGCCTTTATCAGTTTTTGCTGTAATACGCAATGCATCTCCAGATTCGGTATTCCAGAAAGTTACTCCGCCTGTATGCACGCCATACGTATCGTTTACCTGTTTAAGGTATTTACACCAAACCATGCCACCATTATCCATAATTCCCCCTTTCCAAACAGATAGGTCAGTAAAATTCCATTTAGGAAATGCCATATCTTCCAGACTAGCAGCATTATTGTAATCACGTGTGATATCCCAAATTATCTTGTTGCCATTCAATTTGAAATCCCACACTTCTTTCACTGAAATTGTGCCATTTCCATAGCTAATGCCACTTAACGTTATCCCATTCGCGTTTTTAGTAAGCGTGATATGCTTATTATCATCGGCCGAAGAAAAGGTTGCATTACTGGTTCTGATTCCTGTATAAACCCCTGACGGAGAAAGCGTATTTTTCCCATTTAAACTCAATTGTTTAATTACACAGCCATTTGAATAATCAATTGTAATTGATGTTTTTTTATCAGGAACAGTGATTGTAATTGTTTTGACACTAACATTATGCTTAATATCACGGTTCTCTATTTCAATAGAAAAACAGGTGTCTTGAAAAAGGAACAGAAAAAAGGAAAGTAGTAGGATAAATCTCATCATTATAAATTTTGGGTATATCTATCAAAGCTAACCGTAAATCAAAATAGCGCTTTTATAGTAAAGAACATTTTCTTTATACTTTTTGATACTTGCTTATCAGGCCAGAACAGTACAGGATGGCTAAGGATTTCATAGCGTTAAATTTGTGGTAATGATGAAAACCATTTATATTCCAATGAGAACAAGATTCCTTTTTTTACTTTGCTTCCTTGCAGGTATTGCAAGTCCATTTTCTGGTCATACCAAAGAAAAACCAAAACCAAAAATCATCAATATTGTGAATTTTATCCGTTTGCTAGAACCCAGAGATCCAAAGATTACTGAGGATGTGCTTTATCAAACGGTAGTTAAGCAAGTAGAAATGATGAAGAAGTACCGTTTAGGTGGGACTTTCCTATTACAGTATGATGCACTGATGGACAGCCGTTATCAAAAGCTGCTAAAAAGCCTACCTAAGGATGCTTTCGAAATTGGTGCATGGTGGGAAATTCCACAACCAATGGTAGAGAAAGCCGGACTGAAATGGCGTGGACGTTATCCTTGGGACTGGCATGCGGATATTGGTTTTTCTACAGGGTATTCTCCAGAAGAGCGTGAGAAACTGGCCGATGTGTACATGGCCGATTTTAAAAGCATATTTGGATATTATCCTAAATCCGTAGGCTCTTGGTTCATTGATTCTCATACCTTAAATTACCTGTACGAAAAATATCATATTATAGCCTCCAGCAATTGTAAAGATCAGGTAGGTACAGATGGCTATACCTTATGGGGTGGCTATTGGAATCAGGCTTATTACCCAAGCAAAATAAATTCGTACATGCCGGCACAAAATGAAAAGAACCAATTACCTGTTCCCATTTTCAGAATGCTTGGAAGCGATCCGATCCGTCAATACGACAATGGTTTAGGTACCGACAGACAAGGGGTAATTACACTTGAGCCTGTTTATCCTGATGCCGGAGGAGATTCTACCTGGGTAAACTGGTTCTTTAAAGAATTTGTTGAAGGAGAATCTATGGAATTTGCCTACACTCAGGCGGGTCAGGAGAATTCGTTTACCTGGGATGCAATGTCAAAAGGTTTTCAGATTCAGTTACCGTTAATTGCAAAACTTAGAGACGAGAACAAAGTAAAAGTAGAAACATTGGCAGAATCCGGACAGTGGTTTAAAGATAATTATAAAGTAACCCCGGCAACTTCTGTTACAGTAAATACAGACCTTCCGGGAAGCAACCGGAAAACTGTGTGGTTCAACAGCAGGTTCTATAGGGTTAACTTATTGTGGGAAAACGGATCTTTAAACTTTCGTGATATTCACCTGTTTAATGAGGAATTCCCTTCTGTTTATACCAAAGATAAAGCAACCTCTAATGAGTGCTCTTTTTTTACACTTCCTTTTGTAGACGGTTATATCTGGAGTAAGCCCGGCACTATAGCGGGTATGCGTTTTAAAGCCCTGGAGAATGGCAAAGAAGTATTGCTTGAAGGAGGGAATCCTGTTATCGAAAGCCCGGCTACAGGAAAATTACACATCATATGGCCTTTAAAAGACAAGGGTGCATCGTTGGTTATGGATATTGATGAAAGGCAAATGACATTAAGTGTTAAAGGTGGCAAGCCTATCAACTGGTTCTTGGATATGACTGCTGCAGAAAATGCTGTGCTTCCGTTTAAAGCAATCAATGCCAATAAAATTGATTGCCAGTTTGAAGGAATGGACTATTCTATTACAGCAATTAAAGGTACCTTTAGTAAGCCAGATGATAAAACAGTTTTCAGGATAAAGCCAATTAAGAATACTGTGCAGGTTGATTTTTCTGGTAAAAAGTAGAGCGATTTAATCATATGCAAAAATTTACAACAGGTTTTTTAATAATATTATTGATAGCTGGCGGATTTATTGGACACGCACAAACGGTATCCACAGCCTCACTGCTTAAAGAAATGACAGATTTTAATGCTGTTACTTATTGGCCCAAGCCTTATTACAGTGCAGGGCAGGCCAGCAGTTACGATCGTCATTCCATTTCGCCGGATAAACCAGGATGGTTTGCCAATGGCGATAACTCACAATTTATAAGGGTAGAGCAGAATGAAGGGCATAAAGAATATGTTATGCTCGATCAGGAAGGCCCCGGTGCACTGGTGCGTTTCTGGCTAACCACTTTTAAAAGAGCGGGCAAACTGAGAATTTATTTTGATAACAATCCCATACCGGAAATTGTTATACCATCTTACGATCTGATGAAGATCGACCTAAAACCGGGCCCAGCCTTATTAATCCCTCATTCCAGTTATCAACCATTAGAAAAAGGAGGCAGTACACTTTATCTACCCATGCCTTACGCAAAACACTGTAAGGTTACCTGGGAAGATGCACAACCCGAAATAAAGGAACCCAGATATTATCAAATCAATTTCCGCAAATATGACCCAAGTACAACCGTCAGAACATTTAGTTTAAAGGAGGCTAGGAGTTTAACCACTTTACTAGATAAAGTTAACACGCAGCTTTTAAATCCTGTTAATGTTAGTAAAGGAAAACAGTCATTAATAAATCAAACTATTCTGCCAAAGCAAACGGCATCTGTAAACCTGCCCAAGGGAACAAATGCAGTTAAATTCTTAAGCATTGAAGTTTCAACGCAGGATAATCAAAGTCTAGAGAAGCTGTTGAGATCAACCATACTTAAGATCAAGTTTGATGGCGAGCAAAGTGTTGAATGTCCGATAGGTGATTTTTCAGGATCAGGAGTAGGTGGCAGGCCTTTGCAAAGTTGGTATAGAACTGTTACTGGCGATGGAAAAATTATATCCAGGTGGACAATGCCTTATCAGAAATCAGCTACTGTATCATTAGAAAACCAGAGCGATCAGTCGGTTTCCATCACATTAAAAGCAATCAGTCAGCCTTATTCATGGAATAGTAACAGTATGTATTTTCATGCACATTGGAAGTTTTCAGAAAAGGTTCCGATAAAGAAATGGGATGAGACATCCGGAGCTATTGAATGGCAGCTTAGCAAAATTAAAGGCAAAGGCATCTTCCTTGGAGATAGTTTTGCAGTATTCAATCACATGCATACCTGGTATGGTGAGGGTGATCAGAAGCTATATGTAGACGGCGAAACCTTCCCTTCAGAATTTGGCACAGGAGCCGAAGATTATTACAATACTTCATGGGCTCCTGTGGTGCTTTATCAATCTCCTTTTGCCAATGCACCTCGGGCCGATACCGAAGATTCTTATGGTCACAATACTTTTACCAGAACAAGGAATCTTGATGGCGTAACTTTTAAAACAGACTTTAAATATGATCTGGAAATGTTGGGCTGGGCACATGGCGAAGCCGACTGTGCTGCTACAACTTATTGGTATGGCTTTAGGTAAAACCAAATAAGAACCTTACTTTAAACAACACATATGAAAAGATGTTTACTATTAATGCTAATCGTTTTTGCGGCCAATAGCCTTATGGCACAGCTTGGTGTGCGGTACGATCCTAAAATTCAAAGCACTAAGAACCTTCAATACTGGAGGCCTAAAGGCGATTTGTTTGTTGGTGATTGCATGCCTTTTTCGCGAAACGGCACTTACTCGTTTTATTGGCTTCTAGACTCCGCACACCATGCAAGCCTTAAAGGATTAGGAGGCCATCAATGGGCTTTAAGTACCACAACAGATCTAAAAACCTGGAAGCAACATCCAGTAGTGCTTGGAATTGATGAGGAGTGGGAAAAATCCATCTGTACAGGTTCCATCGTGTATTATAAAAATAAATACTATGCTTTTTATGCAACACGGCTAGTCAACAAGGAAGGACAGGTAAACGAACAGCTGAGTTACGCAATAAGCCCTGATGGTGTTAACTTCGACAAGCAAAAACCAAACCCGTTTTATACCTCAGCTCCGGGTTATAGCAAAAGAGATTTCCGGGACCCAAAGGTGTTTGTTGATGAGAAAACAGGAGAGTTTCATTTATTTGTATCCAGCTGGCAAGAGAATTCTGTATTGAGGCACGCCGGAGGCGCTTTGGTACACCTTACTTCTAAAGATTTAAAGAACTGGATTGTACTTGACCCGGTATTAACCGGACAATCATCAGTACCAGAGTGCCCGGATTATTTCTTATGGAATGGCTGGTATTATTTGGTATATGGCGACAATGGAGATACCTATTACGTAAAATCTAAAAGTCCTTATGGCCCTTGGGAAGAGCCTCGTTACCAAACCATCAATGAGTCGTGGACAAATGTTGTTAAGACTGCTGAGTTTAAAGACAACAGACGTATTGCAGCCGCATGGATTCCTTCAAGAGATCAAAACAAGGATGATGGTGGAGAAAGGTTTGGCGGCAATGCCATCTTTCGCGAAATTATACAGGAAGCAGACGGGACACTAAGTTCAAAGTTCCCGGCCGAGATGATCCCTGAAACTGGAACAGAGATTCAACCTGATCTGGTTGCCGATCTGCACGCTTCTATTGTCAGCAAAAACAGTATTTCAATTAAAGCACCTAATGGAGTAGGAGCAGCCCATGCAGCGGCTATTCCATTAAATAGCCGGATTACTATGGAAATAGAAACAGCTGGTTCGGTTGATGAGTATGGACTGTACTTAAGATCACGCGAAAAAGCAGAGGCTGGTTACCGACTAAACTTCTCACCAAATAATCAAACCGTAAGCCTTGGTAATACAATGATCAGAGCTGTTAGCGGTTTAAACAAAACCATTAAGCTTGATATAATAGTGAAAGACGATATTATAGATGTTTCAATTGACAACAAAAGATGCATTGTAAACCGTACTCCAGAACAAAGAGGCGGGTTTTTATGGTTTTACGCCAAGCATGGTGAAGTGAAATTCAAATCCATTAAAGTGAGCCCGCTTAAAGAAGAAAATTAATAAAATTTGAACTCCCGGTTAAGGGAGTTCAAATCCGTACTTGCTGTAAATGGCACGGGCCTCTTTACTTACAAGAAAATCCATAAAATCTTTAGCTGCTTTAGGATGCGGCGCTTTTTTAAGCTGACCGGCATAGTACTGAGCCTTGATGTTCTCGTTTTCGGGAATCTCAATGTACTCAATCGGGTGACCAATCATTTTCTGATAATGTACTTCAGAATACCAAACAGGCCCTGCATCACTTTGCTCATATAAAATGCGCATGGGTGTTTGCCTATGATGAATTTGAGTAAGGTATGTTGTCGAATCCTTCACTTTAGTTTCCATTATGGTGTTTCTAAGCGCATCTCCACCTACTTTTCTAGAAGCTTCCTCAATGCGTTTTCCAATTCCTTCCCATTCAGGATTAGGCATGCTCACACGCACATCGCTGCGGCCCAGGTCAGCCAGCTTTTTTACTTGCTTTGGGTTTCCTTTTCGGGTCATTATAGCCAGTTTATTTTTAGCATAAAGCCCAGTTCTGCTAAACCAGTCCTTACTTTCATCAATTCTGCTTTTGCCGGCAGTGTATACATCTGGCTTTAATGTTATCCGCATGTTGCCAATAACAATGCTACCTGCTTCAATCTGCTTTGCTAAAATACCAGGAGGAAGGGTTTCTGCAAGCACCCGGGTATACTGCGGGTATTTAAGCTTAAATGATTTCATCAAATCATCAATAACCATAAACTGGTTGCCGGCAAAAAATACAACCAGCTGAGGGTCATTTATGTCGCCATAAATATCAGGGACATTATCAATCCCGGGAATTGTAAACTGCACCTTTGCATCGGGAGGTGTATTCCATGGCGGATCGAAACGATGATCCTGAGCCATTACAGTAGTGTTGTTAAAAAATACTATTGTTAGTATAAATATGATTAGTTTTAATTTGCTCATTATTGTTGGGTTAAACCTTCATTTTAAAGAATATTTATGGATGTACAATTGCCCATCCTTCATAGTGGCGCAAAATAATTTCACCATTACCACTCGGCGCATAGTTAATGAAATCATACAAAGAGCTCTTCTCAATTTTGCGCTCCCTAATTGTATTTTCACATTGAACAAGATCTACTCCACGAGATTTTAAATCGAGTAAAGTTTCTTTAAAGGGACCTTTTTTATCGAACACTGCTACGCCTCCGCTAAAGGCAATAAGCTCAATATGAAGTTTTCCCTTTAAGCGCGGATCTTCCAACGCGTTTTTAATATTTCTTAATGTTCCGGCTATCTTTTGCTCATCACCGCTATTTAATGCATAAAGCGCATAATATTGTTTGTTCTTGCTTTTTGCCGGTTGAAATTCCTGACTGTTTTGAGCCATGGCCGGTTTGATGGCAGTGAATAATAAGATTGCAAATATTGCAAAGATGTACTTGGTTAGATTTTTCATTTATGTTTTTGTTTTGTGTGCATTTTTAATTGGTTGATATGGGCCATATTTGTGTTGTTTTTCCGAGAATTGATCTCCGTAGGGCCCATATGGAGCATCTACAGGTTTCTTCTTTAAATCGGGGTAGTCTTTGTGTTGATCTTTGTGAGGACGTGCCTGCGAGTTAACAAAAGCCGCTATGTCCCATGATTCCTCGTCTGTTAATATCGGATTTTTGTAAGAAGCACCAAAAGGCATATTGTTCTTAATAAAACCCGCAAAGTTAGAGAGGCGATAAAGTCCGGCGCCATCATTATAACTTAGTTTACCCCACAATGGTGGATAAACAAAGGTCTTGCCTCCAGCTGCAGCAATACCTTCTCCATTTTCGCCATGACAGCTTCTGCATTTTAAGGAATATAGCAATGCGCCTTTCTTAGGGTCGGCAGGGCGATCCAGCACGGCTATTTTTTCTGTACCCCTTCCATACATGCCTTCAGGTTCTTTAACACCCTGATTAAGCCATTCCATATAAGCCAGCATTGCTCTTATTTCTTTGGATGTAGAATCTGGCATTGTGCCATTCAGGCTACGCTCAAAACAACCTTTAATTCGTGCTGCGGGGCTGATTATTTTCCCTGAGCGAGCAGTAATCTTCGGGTAACTACTCATCACAGCAGCATAGTTATTACCGAATATCCTGGTGCCTGCATCTAAATGACAATTTTGGCAATTCAATCCATTGGTAAATTTACCCAATCTTCCTTTAGGGCCAAAGTAGGCAGAGGTATTTACAATCAAATCTTTACCATAGCGAATCATTTCGCCCTTGGAATTTTTTGGTATAGTGTGCTCTTCAGGAGCCTGCCATACATCTTTAACAACTGGAGTGGGTTTTGTTTCGCTTAAATTATGCTGTTGTATGTGCTTGCCCGGTTCGTTACAACTGCATATTAAGGCGGTGGTGCTAATAATAGCGAAGAGTTTTAATTGGTTAGTTAACATAAGGTTTCATTTGTGTGTTATCCAAAGATGGCATTAATGAAGCCAATGCAAAAGATGTTTATAGTTATAGGTCATAACAAAAAGTTATTAAAGGTCATTACATAATTCTATGGATATTTATATATTGTGCCTATGATATTCGATTTCAGGTTACAAGTATTTCAAACAGTTGCACTAAAACTGAGCTTTACCAAAGCAGCTGCCGAACTCTTTATTACGCAACCTGCCGTAACCAGACATATTCGTGAGCTCGAAAAACAGCTAAATACTGCTTTGTTTGTTCGAAACGGGAATCATATTTCCTTAACAGCAGCGGGCAATGTTTTATTAAAGCATACCGCGAAAATCTTTGAAATTTATTTACTTATCGAAAACGACCTGGCTCAGTTAAGTGATGGCCTAAGGGGTAACCTTCGTATAGGGGCAAGCACAACATTGGCACAAACTTTCATGCCCAAAATCCTTGCTTTATTTAAAACAGCTTATCCCGAAATCGTATTTACATTTACCAGAGGGAATACGGAATCTATTACACAACTGGTAATAGATGGTAAAATAGATGTGGCAATGGTAGAAGGGCAGATGCATTATCCACAGATAAACTATGAAAAATTTAGTGACGATGAATTGGTTTTGGTCACAAAGTCTGACAACCCACTAGCCCGCAAGGGCGAAATTACTCCGCTGCAACTACTGGACTTGTCGTTGGTGCTTAGGGAGCATGGCTCTGGTACACTGGATGTTATATCAAAGGCACTAAGCGAGGTCGGCATAAACCTAAAAGACCTCAAAATTGAACTGCAGCTAGAAAGTAATGTCAGTATTAAACAATACCTTCTTCATTCAGAAGCTGCAGCTTTCTTATCCATGCAAACTATTATTGGTGAACTAAAAAGGAACGAACTTAGTATTGTAGATATCAAAGGAATAGAGATGTTTCGCACTTTCCAGTTTATTCAGCTGCATGGCAGAACTTCAAAAGTTATAGAATCATTTAAGCTTTTTTGCAGAGGTCATATTAACATCTGATCAGCTTAGTATTGATGCTACTGTAAGCAACATCAACATTCCTAATCCCAACAATATCAGCGTTGGTAATAATAGCGATTGATGAGTTTTCATGGGTGGATGTTTAATAAAAGCACATCCAAATTTCAAGCAGCGCAATTGAATTTAATAGTAAAAAAACGACATCTTTGCTAGAATATTAAGCATAAAATGATGTTTCAAAATTGATTAAATAGCAAAGTTTCCAGCACGAAAGTCGCTTGGAGTAACATCAAGAAATTTTTTAAAGGATTTTATAAGATGCATCTGATCATAGTAATTAAACTCATAAGCTATTTCGGTCCAGCTTTTATCAGGAAAATTAATTTTATAATGCAGCAGGTTTTCAAAACGAACCATGTTGCTATATAATTTGGGGGTAGTGCCAATTTCTTTTGCGAAATTCCTTTCCAGCTGCCTGTCTGATAGCGATACCTTAGGCAAAAATACAGGTGCTCTATTGTTAAAAATCAGGCTTGTCATTTGATTTACCGCTTTAGAGGGGTAAATTTTGGCGTGTTTTAATGCCATTTGTAGCAAGTAAGGCTCTACAATTTCAATGCACTCATTAATGTCACTACAAGGCATCAGTCTTTCGGTTATTTCTTTAAATATACTGGCAAATAACAGCTGTCCATCAATAGCCTGATTGCAAAAAAGATTTGCCGGAATACCCAGTAATCGGTACAAACCGGCAGGTTTAAATTTGATAGTGAACGAAACAAAATGACCACTAATTGCAATGATATATTTTTTATGTGTACGCGGACCACGAATGGTACATCTTGCAAAAGATTCAGTCTGATTAGAATTGCAGTTAATCGTTTCGAAACTGTCGCCCAAAAAGAAATCAATAGAGCCCATTACACGTAAGGGCATGGCTTTAACCACAGGTTCATGTTTTGGTACAGTAAGTATCCTGAAAACATATTCAGATACAAAAGCCTGAAGCGCTTCAGTTGGTGCCGTTTTTTTAACAACCGAGTTGTAGGGATCCATACTTAGCCAATATAGGGTTAGTTAAAGATAAACATTTTTATACTACAGAAAAAGTTATAATCCGGCTCTGTACTCAGAGCATGCACGGAGGTAGCCGGGCTTGGACAAAATCGAGACAGAATAAGGACTGAGAGCAGATTGCTTCGGAAAAATGGTACCTTTACCCGAAGCAGTCTCAAAGCAGTCTCGAACTAGTCTCGAACTAGTAGCGATCCAGCTAGGTCTCATTAAAGATGCTATTGGCATGATCTTCAAAAGTTTTATCTAAATTTGGGGCGATGAATTTGAGTCGTGTTATACTAATTGTCTCCTTATTTTTTGCCTTAGGCTATAGCCGGACTTATGCACAGATAGTACCGCAGACTGTTGATTCTGTTGTAACAACAACTTACAAACGTAAATTTGTAAAAGATCCGGCTTTTCTTGCCCGTCAGCAATTTGTTACGGATTCTATAATGACCCACAGTTGGCTTTTTCCAGATTCAATGGTCCATAAACACATGATTATGGATAGTATAATTAAGGCAAATGTTGTGGGTCGTTCTAATCTTATCAGCAGATATAAAGAGCTTACCACGATGAAGGTAAGTAAATACAGATTGGGCAAACCAGTACCAAAAGGTTCAGTTTGGGTGCCGGCTATTGTAGCTTTGCTTTTGGTTTTGTTTGCAGTGTTAAAAATATCCTTTAATAAACAGTTACAAACAATTGTGCAATCTTTTTTTAGTAACAGGGTTTTGAACAATCTTAATAAGGAAGATAACCTGTTTACATCGTGGCCTTTTTTACTCTTATTTGTTCAGTTTGGCTTTACAATAGGAATGTTCTTTTACCTTGTTTCAGGCTTTTATCACATCTCTTTTCCAGGTACAGGTTTCCAGTTTTACCTGAGCATTTCTATACTTATTGTGGTTTTATACATCATGAAAATAGTTATTTTAAGGATATTAGGGTACCTTTTTAACATTCAGAAGCCGGTTAATGAATATGTTACAATATTATATTTGAGTTATTTTAACCTCTCTTTAATCTTCATTCCACTGGTTATAGCATTCGCATTATCCCCCTTAAAATATGGCCCATACTACATTGCTATCTCTTTTATACTGTTAGGCGTGATCTTTGCTTTTCAGTTCATAAGGGCAGGGGTTAATATTTTATCTCATCATCGATTTTCAAAAGTCTATTTGTTTTTGTACTTTTGTGCCCTCGAAATTTGCCCTATATTAATTTTAATCAAGGCAATAGGATTATAACCGTGTAATTTGTAAAATGCAAGAAAAGACAGAAGATAGGTTGCGTAAGGTAAAGAGTATCTTAATAACATTACCGAAACCAGAAACAGAGAAATCTCCTTACTTTGATTTGGCAAAAAAGTATAACTTGAAAATTGATTTTAGGTCATTTATTCATGTTGAAGGAGTACCTGCCAGGGATTTTAGAAAGGACAAAATTACGTTAAGTGATTTCACCTCCGTGGTATTTACCAGCAGAAACGCCGTTGATCATTTTTTCAGAATTTGTGAAGAAATGAGGTACGAAGTTCCTGCCGATCTGAAATATTTTTGTATTTCAGAATCTACTGCTTTATATCTGCAGAAATACATTCAGTATAGAAAGCGCAAGATCTTTTTTGGAAAGCAAACTGCAGCAGATTTAGCCGAGGTTTTGAAAAAACACGCAGGTGAAAAGTTCCTTTACCCTTGCTCTGACGTGGCTACTGAGGATACTATGAATTTCTTGCAGAAGAATGGTTATGATTTTACTCCGGCTGTATTATTTAAAACAGTTGTTTCAGATCTTTCGGATCTGGCAGAAGTTTTTTATGATGTGATCGGGTTCTTTAGCCCATCAAGTATTCAGTCGTTGTTTACTAACTTCCCTGAATTTAAACAGAACAATACCCGTATAGCTGCTTTTGGAGTAAATACCCACAAAGCTGTTAAGGATGCGGGCCTTATTGTAGACATTGCAGCCCCTTCTCCAGAGGCTCCTTCTATGATTATGGCTATAGAAAATTATATTAAAAAGTCTAACAAATAATGCTTAACATACAGTTAAGCATTATTTCTTTAAAGTTTAATAATTAAGTTCATTTGAACTAAATTCTGTTCATTTTAGTCTTTAAGCATATTTTTACCCCCAATAATTGTTTATATCAATCATTATTGATAAAATTGTTAGGAAATTGCTTGATGCTAATTATGAGAAACAGATACTTATTAGGTTTTTTTATCGTTGCAATATTTCTTTCCAGTTGTGGAAAGGGCGGCCAGGGCGAACTGGTTGGTGTATACAATAAAAAATTCAGAAATAATAGGATTCCCTTGGGTATGGTTTACATACCTCCTGGTAGAACCCTTATAGGTATATCTGATGAGGACATCAATAACTCTCAGAGCTCGCCTAGTAAAATGACCTCCTTTAGTGCATTTTTTATGGATCAGACCGAGATTACAAATGCTGAATACAGGCAATTTGTAAACTGGGTTAGAGATTCAATTGCTGTAACCAGTTTAGGCCCCTCTGGTGCGCCGAACTATTTTCAGGCACAACCACAAGGACCGGCAGGCTCAACTCCTCTTGGTGGAACAAGAAATATCGACTGGAGAAAAGTTGGTAACGGATCACAACTGTGGAGTAATAAAAATGGCGGATACGGCAGTAAGCTAACCGATATGTATTATAGCGGAGCTGATGCGATTCCCGGAAGAAACGAAATTGATATCAGAAAATTAAGATATGCTTACAGCTATGTAAGCACTGATCTGGCTGCCGAAGGAAGAAATGATCCTTCTAAAAAGAGACAGGATTTTATTGTTACTTATACAGATTTGCCTGATCCTTCTAATCCCAATCACCACCCATCTATTCCAGTTTACCCTGATACGATGGTTTGGAAAGTAGATTATTCCTATTCGCAGAATGACCCAATGGTTAAAACTTACTTTAACCATCCGTCTTACGATGATTATCCTGTTGTTGGTGTAAACTGGGAGCAGGCTTCTGCATTTTGTGTATGGCGTACACGCTTCTATGAATCAGTAGCGGTAGCAAGAAAACAACCGCTTAATTCAAGACCCGAGTATCAATTACCAAGTGATGCTCAGTTCGAATATGCTGCCAGAGGTGGTAACGTGAAAACCAAATATCCATGGGGAGGGCCATATGTGCGTAACACCAAAGGGTGTATGCAGGCAAACTTTAAAGTTGGACGCGGAAACTATTCAGATGATGGTGGTTTGTATACCGTAAACGTAAAATCGTATTTTCCGAATGATTACGGATTATATAATATGGCTGGTAACGTTGCCGAGTGGACTATAACTGCTTACAACCCATCAGCAGCGCCAATGCTACACGATTTTAATCCTAATTTTACTTATGTAGCTAAAACTTCGGACAGCAAATACAAAAAACGTAAGGTTGTAAGGGGTGGCTCATGGAAAGACATAGGTTTCTTCCTGCAAAACTCTGTTGGTACTTATGAGTATCAGGATGAAGCAAGATCTTATATTGGTTTCAGATGTATTTCTTCATATCCTGGAACTGATATTTCTTATAAAAACTAAACGAACAAAACCCAAAACCGATAATCCTTATTTTAATAAAATGGCAGCAAATAGAAAATTTGATAAGATGCACCTAGCTATATCGCTTGGTGCTAGTGTGGTAATTCTTGGAGCACTTTTCAAAATCCTTCACCTTGGTGGTGTTTGGGGTAATTATATGATTGGTGCCGGACTAGGGGTAGAAGCAATTCTTTTTGCGCTAACCGGATTCATTCAACCTGACCCTGAACCAGCATGGGAAAGGGTATATCCTGAATTAAGAGACGATTTTGATGGGGAACTGCCTAAGGCTTCGGCCAGACCGGTTGCTGCACCTGCTGCAAGTTTTTCTTCAACTGCGGCCTTAGATAAGATGCTTGTAGACGCTAAAATTGGTCCTGAATTGATTGAAAGCCTGGGTACGGGTTTACGTACTTTTGGAGATAAAGTTGCTGCTATATCTAATGTAGCTGATGTTTCAACTGCAACAGCTGAATTTACAGGTAAAATTAAAGGTGCTTCGGCAAGCTTTGATAGCTTAAACAGTGCATTTGAAAGAGCTACTTCTCAATTGGTAGAAATGGGTGAAAGCAATGTTGCTTCTAAATCTTACCATGAGCAGGTAAATACATTGGCTAAAAATTTATCAGCTTTAAATGCTGTATATGAATTAGAACTACAGGATTCAAGTGCTCATTTGAAATCTATGAATAAGTTTTACCAGAACTTATCGCTTACGATGAACAACTTTAATGAATCAATGGAAGATTCTAAACAGTTTAAAGATGAAGTAGGTAAATTAGCTAAAAACCTGTCATCGTTAAATGCTATTTATGGCAATATGTTATCTGCTATGAACCAGCCACGCGGATAATTAGTAATTATTTTATTTATTAATTAACCAAACAGACCTATTTAGAATGGCCGGAGGAAAACAGACAACGAGACAGAAGATGATCAATATCATGTATTTGGTATTGTTAGCTATGCTCGCCCTAAACGTATCAGATACTATATTAAATGCTTTTAAAAATATCAATGATAGTTTAGTTAGTTCAAAAACTAACGTAAATACAAGCATTGAACAATTATTTACATCATTTCAAAATACAAAACTTAAAGATGAGCCGGCAAGGGCTCAACCAATATGGGATAAGGCCAACAAAGCCAAAGCCTATGCAGATGAGTTGAATAATTATGTGCAGAAGCTGAAAGATAAGTTTAATGCCGCAGGAAAAGGTATTGATGAGGAAACAGGTGATCTTGTTGAAAGAGCAAACCTTGATATTGCACAGGGCATTATGATTAATCAGAAAGAAGGTCAGAAGCTTAAAGTTAAGATCAATGAAACCCGTGAGAAATTAATTGCCTTACTGGATGAGAAAGATCGTGCAGGTGTAACCTTTACGCTTGAGGCCAAAGACGCTGAGAAAAATATTAACGGCAATAAAAAGTGGGAGGATATTAACTTTAGCGAAGGCACTCCGCTTACTGCCGCAAATACAATTTTGACCAAGATACAGTCGGATGTTAAAAATGCTGAAGCTGAAGTTGTAAAGAAATTATTCGGTAACATGGATAAGGCCCTTGTAAATTTAGATCAGTTTGAAGCGGTTGCTGTTGCACCAAGTTCATATGTGGTACAAGGCCAGCCGTATACTGCTCAGGTTTTTTTAACGGCTAGCGACTCTAGATCTAATCCTGAAATTTCGGTTGGCGGAAATGCTTTATCTGTTAAAGAGGGTAAAGGAACTTATTCTGGTAGCACCGGCAGTGTTGGTGTTTTTAGATGGAAAGGGATTATCCGGGTTAGACAAACCGACGGACAGATTAAAGAATATCCAACTGCTGAGCAAAGCTATCAGGTAGCTAAGCCTTCGGCAACGGTATCACCAGATAAAATGAATGTTATTTATGCCGGTATTCCTAATCCATTCTCAGTTTCGGCGGCTGGTTTTCCTTTAGAAAGCGTTCGTGCTTCTATTTCAGGAGGATCTATTTCTGGCGGTAATGGTAAGTACACTGTTAATGTTGATGGTGGACAGGTTGGCAAAACTTTAAGTATTAATGTTTCTGCTACTAACGCCGGTAAAACATTAAATCTGGGTTCTCAGCAATTCAGAGTTAAAGGATTGCCTACTCCGAGAGCATATGTTAAAGGAAAAGCCGGAGGTAATGTTCCTTTGGAATGGCTGGAAGGTGCCGGTGGAATTGAGACACAGCTTGAAGATTTCGTTTTCGATGTTAAATTCAGGGTGATCAGATTTTCTGCTACCTTTATTAATCCGAAGGCTGATGCGGTTACCATTCAATGCAGTGGTGGTGGTTTTAACGGACAGATTAAAGGAGCTTTAAATTCTATTAAGCCAAATGCAACTGTTATCTTTAAGGATATTGTTTGCGAAGGGCCAGATGGAAGACAAAAAGTTTTAGACGGAATTACATTTGTAGCAAAATAGAATATTATGAAAAATGTCTTAGGTATTGTTGCATTATTGTTGTTAAGTATGGGTGCATTTGCACAGGTCCCGACAGCTCCGGCTAAGGTGGATTCACTTAAGAAAACTAAGATTAAAACACCTCCAAAGGATGGCTTTGCCGTAAGAAAGGACATCGATAGTAATGTGATGGTTCCATATGCTGATGTAAGGGAAGAGGATGTTTATTATGCGAAAAGAATTTGGCGTGAAATTGATTTAAGAGACACCATTAACTCGGTTCTTAAAGCTGAAGATGCTAAACTAATTGATATTTTATTAGAAGCGATTGGCAACGAGGAGTTAACAGTATATTCTAATAAAGATACTACCGCAGGGAAGATTCTTGACGATAATGATTCGTTTCGCATTGCTTTGACTGCTCAGGAGGCTTTGCAAAGTGCAAGGGGGGTAAGTGAAGGTGTAGCTGATTCTGCAACGGGTAAAATTGCCGAACCTTCTTTAAGAAGATTAAGATCGGATGAGTTTTTAAAATACAGAATAAAGGAAGATTGGATACTAGATTCTAAGCGCTCTGTTTTTGAACCAAGAATAGTTGGTATTGCGCCAATGAAAGAGGTTGAAGGACACTGGCAACCGGTATTTTGGGTTTATTATGATGATGCACGTGAGCTGTTAAGCAAAAAACGCCTTAATAACCCGGGTAATGATGCTTCTACTTTAACTTTTGATGATTTTTTTGTTAGAAGGTTGTTCTCGAGTTATGTTGTTAAAGAAACCAATCCGGGAAATAAAAATATTACGGATATGTTAGGTCTTACCGATCCTAAAGATCCTAGAAAGCTTTATGAGTCTGAACGGATAAAGAAATCGATCTCTGATTTTGAACAGAGTCTTTGGGAGTATTAGAACGGATTTTATTTTAACCTTTTCGTCATCTCGACTTTAGGAGAGATCTCTTGAACAATACAAACAAGAGATCTCTCCTAAAGTCGAGATGACGTGTTTTATACCCTATTGTATATTGTATAATCCTATTGTTTAAAATAATTGAGCAGAGTCTGTACCTGTTTTTTGTTTAACACTTCTGCAAGGGCTGCTTCTGATGCCTCTTTTATTTTCTTTACGGACTTAAAATGCCTTAACAGCTTATCGGCAGTCGTTTTGCCTATACCATCTATTTGTTCCAGTTCTGTTTTTAATGTTCCCTGATCTCGTTTTTTTCTATGAAAGGTGATACCGAACCTGTGCGCTTCATCTCGTAGTTGTTGAATCACTTTTAGTGTCTCAGATTTCTTATCCAGGTATAGGGGATAAGAATCTCCCGGGTAATACAATTCCTCTAAACGCTTGGCAATTCCAATTACGGTAACCTTTTTGTCTATACCCAGCTTTTTTAAACTCGTTAAAGCTGATGATAACTGGCCTTTACCGCCATCAATGATGATAAGTTGAGGCAATGTTCCTTCTTCTTCCAGCATACGCTTATATCGCCTGTAAACAGCTTCTTCCATTGTGGCAAAATCATTGGGCCCTTCAACGGTTTTAACATTAAAGTGTCTGTAATCTTTTTTTGATGGCTTGGCATCCTTAAAAACTACAATTGCGGATACCGGATACTGACCTTGAAAATTGGAGTTATCAAAACATTCTATATGTTTTGGCAATTGAGTAAGCCTTAGATCCTTTTGCATTTGCGTAAGGATACGATCAGTTCTTAAATCAGGATTGAGCTTTTCGTACTGGTTTAACTTTTCTTTTTTGAAAAACAGCACATTCTTTTGTGAGAGCTCGAGTAGTTTTTTTTTCTCACCCAGTTTGGGTACAGTGAACTTCAGATTGGTATCGAGAAGTACAATGTCAAAAGGAACAATGATCTCTTTAGATGTACTGTGGAATTTTGTTCTGAACTCCGTGATGGCGATGGTTAGTAATTCCTCATCGGTTTCATCTAATCGTTTCTTGATTTCGATGGTTTGAGTCTGAATAATACTGCCATTCATTACCTTTAGGTAATTTACGAAAGCATACCGCTCATCTGAAGCAATACTTACTACATCTATATTGGTAATTGCACTGTTTACTACGGTAGACTTACTTTGGTATTTTTCTAACACCTGCAGCTTTAGCTGGTATTGATGGGCGTATTCAAAGTTTAGCTGTTCAACAGAGTTTTTAATTACCTGCTTTACATCTCGTATTACATTTCCTATTTTTCCATTAAGGATATCCTTGATTTCCTCTATACTGTTGTCGTAATCGTCATGCGTTTGATAAGCCTGACAAGGGCCTTTACAATTACCGATCTGATACTCCAGGCAAACTTTAAATTTGCCTTCGTTAATGTTTTTATCGGTAAGCGGGAGATTGCAGGTACGAAGCGGGTATGTTTCTTTAATTAGGTCAAGTATGGTATGCATCATGCCAACAGAGGCATAAGGGCCAAAATAGGTAGACCCATCTTTAACCATTTTTCTGGTCCAGAATACACGCGGGAAGGCTTCCTTTTTGATGATGATCCATGGATATGTTTTATCATCCTTAAGCATGATATTATACCTTGGCTGGTGCTTTTTTATGAGGCTGTTTTCGAGCAGCCATGCATCAATTTCAGTATCAACAATGGTAAAGGATATTTTTCTGATTTTGGAAACAAGTACCCTTGTTTTTCCATTCATCTGATTATCCTTATTGAAATAGGAGCCAACCCTGTTTCTTAGGTCTTTTGCCTTACCAATGTAAATTAGAATGCCCTCGGTATCCCAAAACTGATATACGCCGGGTTTATGAGGAATATCACTAACAGCCTTTTTATATTCAAAAGCACTCATTGACACTAAGCTAGGTTAAGTTGGTTAAAAACCTAATTTCTCATCAAGCTCCGTTTTTTGCTCCTGCTGCTGATACTGGTTACAGTCAAAAGTGATGGAAACACCGCTTTTAGGAGGTTCGAAATCTGCTTTAGAGATATTTAATTTAGGGTTTGCATATACACGTTTCATGAAGCCTGCAAAAATAGGCAGAGCCGTTGTAGCTCCATCACCTTGTGCAGTACTGGTAAAGTGAAATGCACGGTCTTCACACCCGGTCCATACACCTGCAACCAATTGCGGACTGATTCCCATAAACCATCCGTCTGAATTGTTTTGTGTTGTTCCTGTTTTACCGCCAATTGGAGTTTTAATGCCAAACCTGCCAGCTAGCCTCCAACCAGTCCCGTTGGTAACTACACCTCTAAGCATACGGGTCATCACATAGGCCACTTCTTCGTTCATTGCCGGAACAGGGATTGGTTTTTCGCTGTGCAAGACCACACCGTTTTTATCTTCTATTCTTAGAATATAGGTTGGTTTTGTCCAAATACCTTTATTAGCAAAAACACTGTAAGCGCCAACCATATCATAAACAGAAGCATCGAATGAACCAAGAGATATGGACGGATAAGCCGGTACTTCTGATGTAATACCCATCTTTTTAGCCAGTGTAGCTACGGCAGTAGGGCCTACTTGTTTCATCAGGTAAGCAGCAATATAGTTTTGCGAAAGTGCAAGTCCTTTTTGCAAAGTCAGGTAGCCCGGAACGGTACCTCCGGAACGCGGGGTCCATGGTGGACTTCCCGGAACTTCTATTGTAACCGGTTCGTTAAGCACAGAAAAGCATGGAGAATACCCGTTTTCAATTGCTACGGCATAGGTAAATGGTTTAGCGGTTGAGCCCACCTGCCTTGTACCCATTTTAACCTGATCATATTTGAAATGTTCGTAGTTGATACCACCAACCCAGGCTTTAACATATCCTGTTTGCGGATCCATGGCCATCATTGCATTTCTTAAAAGCATTTTGTAATACTTTACAGAATCAATAGGCTTCATTAAGGTATCTATATTTCCTTTCCAGGTAAAGATGGTTAAACGGGTGGGAGTATTAAAGTCTTCTTTAATTTCTGCTTCCGATTTACCTTCAAGCTGTAAAGCTCTGTATCTGTCAGATCTTTTAACACCCTGTTCTATCTGGGCTTCTTTTCCTTTGAATGGGTTTCGTCCTTTCCAGCTGTTGATAAACGACTGCTGAAGAGTTTTCATGTATTCCTTTTGCGCATCTTCAGCTGCAACCTGCATGTCGTAATTTAAGGTTGTGATTATCTTTAACCCATCCCTGTCAAGATCATATGGAGTTCCATCTGGTTTTGTTATAGAACGCTCTTCAAATATTCTCCTGATATCATTCTTTAAAACAGCCCTAAAATATGGTGCAATTCCGTCGTTAACAGTTGCTGCGCTAAAGTGTAACCCTAGTGGTTTTTGTTGCTCAGCATCAAATTGTTGCTGGGTAAGCAGGTTTTCTTTTAGCATTAACCCCATAATTGTATTTCTTCTGGCTAAAGACCGTTCAGGGTTTCGGGTAGGTGAGTATCTGGTGATTCCTTTAAGAATACCAACCAGGGTTGCTGCCTGTGAAACAGTTAATTTATCTGGGGTTGTGTTGAAATAAACCCTGGCGGCCGATTTGATACCATATGCCTGGTTGCCAAATTCTACCGTGTTAAGATACATCACAATAATTTCTTCTTTGGTATAGTTGCGCTCTAGTTTTACGGCAATAACCCATTCCTGAAATTTCTGTAAAATACGCTTGGCAAAGTTTTTTTGTCTTCCTTCTTCTGAAAACAGGTTTAAAGCAAGCTGTTGGGTAATTGTACTACCCCCTTGTTTTTTCCCGATTAGGGCATAAAAAAATATGGTAAATGTACGTTTGAAATCGATACCTGAATGTTCTCTGAATCGGATATCCTCGGTTGCAATTAACGCATTAATTACGTTTTCTGAGATTTCCGGATAGGTAACATTTGATCTGTTTTGTACAAAATAGGTGCCTAGAACCCTTCCATCATCAGTTACAATTTCTGATGCCTGGTTACTTTTAGGGTGTTCAATATCTCTGAATGATGGGAGCTCTCCAAATAATCCAAATCCGATGCAAATGATAAACAGGGAAAAGAGAATTATTCCCCCGATTAATAATTTCCATAATGTAAAGTTATACTTTCTGATGTCTTCCTGCGAAAGTGCTTTCCTCATTTTTAATAGTTGTTTTTATAAAATTCTATGTACTTATCCAGCAAAGCTTTACTGGTAAGTTTTTCGAAATTCTCTTTGCTGATGATGAAACTTGTGTAGATATTAACGGGAACTTTCATGATTTGTTTTAGCTGTGGAGTGATTCCGGATGCATAGGTTTTTGCCTCGTCAAAATTACTAAAGTTCCCCACATAAATGAGTTGATCATTGTCAAATTCTTTTAATTGGTGTTTCAGACCACTTCCGGCATAGTTTCCGCGGTTAAACTGACCAATACCAAAACGTGACGAGCTTAGTGTTAATGAGGCATCGGATACATCTATTACATAATAGTAAACTGTTGATGTTGCTGTGCTGAATGGGCCGTCGACCTTTACTTCGGTAGCTTTAGGCACATCTGGAGCTGCTTGCAGAGGGGATGCAGCCTTAACCGGTTCCTGAACTTTTGCCGTTTGTTCTGGTTTTTGGGAAGCAACTGGTTCCGGTGCTTTGGCAACGGTTGGTATTGATTTGGCCGGGCCGAAAAAAGGCGGTTCGTTAGGATCAAAATCTATCAGTGCAGTATCCCTTTTTTGAAAATCTGAGAGATGATCATTGATATAAGCTGCATTTTCCTTAACAAGAGGAGTGATCAGTTTGTCGTCTGGAAATTGCTCTGTTATGCTACTAAAAGCGGTTAGCAGGGCATCTACGTTGTTTGTTCTCCCAATTGCAATTGCTTTTAAATAGGCAAACTGTGGTGCAAGGAAACTACTGGTGTTATTTTTCGAGATTTCATTTACACGATTGATTACGGTATTGAAATCTTTCTTTAAGTACTGCTCAAATAGATCGTTGTATTGTTTGTTTGTTGCTGTTTCAAGTTCTGATTGCTTTAATGAGAATGAAGGATCTATAATGATTTTCGCATACATGGACGAAGGAAAGTCTTTTAAAACTCTGCTCTTGAAATCTGCAGATTTTGCTTCATCACCCCCCTTGTTAATTAAAAACAGGCTATAATAGGTTGCTGCCAAATGATTGTTGGTAGGGAATCTACTCAATAATAACTGATAAACTTCTGCTGCTTCTTTAGGGCTATTCAATTCCTGTAAGTAGAAACTTGCTATTTCGTAGTAAGCATCAATGATCTTTTGATTGGATTTTGCAAGAAGTTCCGGTGTAACAGGCAACGCATCGGTATATTGTTTTATCAGGGTTTGAGGGTCTTTAACAACGGGAGCGGCTTCGTCGGGCTCAGTTGAGGTATTAATGTTATTCGCAATTTCCTGTGAAGTTTCCTGAGCCGAGGTTCTAATGCTTTGACGCCAGTTGTTCTCTAACTTTCTATTTCCCCATTTTCTTTTAAAGTCTGAAAATCCTATACTTACTGCAGCTGGATTGCTAAAATAAAAAGAGCTTTGTAGCTGGGCAGTGTTGTTACGGCCATAGTTTGGTTGGTAACCTGCTGTTGAAGCTGAATTGGTGTTTGCAGACTGCTGAGTTGTGGCTACGGGAGTTGCAAGCTGTTGTATTTTTGCAGCCCTGTCTGCCTCTGGCAATTTTGCAATGCTTTGTAAGGTATCTTCGACGCTTATAATTTGATACCTGTTGGTTAAGTATTGCAGGTTTTGGTTTTTCTTAAGAATAAGCTCGTATCCCGGGTAATTTTTAGGAAGGGTATTAACCGTGCTGTCATAATAGGATTTGGCTTTAAGGTAATCTTTAAAAACTTTGAAGTTTAAATCGGCGATTCTTAAATAGCTAAGACCTTTTTGATATTGGTTTGTAGTGCTTTTTTGAATAGATAACTGATAGTATTTTAATGCTTCAGTGTATTCTTCATCTGCAGCATGGCTTTCTGCGATTTGAAAATATACCTGATCATTGTAATCAAGGTTTTTGTCGTCCTTTAAGAGCCTAAGCAATTGATCCTGTTTATTTGCTTTTTGTGGGCCTCCCTGAAGTGTTCTTAGCTTAATCTGATTAAGATTAGCGTTGAAATACATTTCGAAAGGAGCGTTACTTTTTACTACTTTTCTATAGTTTATTAATGCATCAGGATAATTTTTTTGTCGCTCATAAAGCTGAGCAAGTATATAGGTCCAACGTATTCTGTTATCAGTTCCAGTACCAGCTTTAATTGCATCTTTTAAATAGGAAATGGCGGCTGCATTGTTGTCCAGATAAATACACATTTGGGCAAGTGTAGCAAATGGTTCGGCAAGGTTGCTTTTCTTTTTAATATCCGGAAGGATAGATTCGAGTGAGTCTAATACTTTATTGGCCTCACTGATTCTTTTTAGCTGCATAAGGCTTCGCGCTTTCCAATTGAGTGCTTCCAATTGGCTGTTTACATTGCCTTTGTAAGTTTTAGCGGTATAATCAAAATATTCTGTAGCGTTAAAATAGTTGCCATTAAAAAAGTTGGCTTTCCCTAACAATATATAAGCATCGTCAATATAGTTGCTGTAGCTTTTTTCAAGGATGATGGTTTGGGCTTTTTTAATAATATCATCCATTGGTTTTAGGTTCAGGGAGGTGCTTACCTCATTGTTATCCGTTTCCGGGCCTAAATAAACCGGGAGTATCTGGTCGTAATTATCAACATAGGTTTCGGTAATTTCCTGTTGGTGATTTATTAAGAGAACTTTAGCGTTATAGATATAATTATAGCGAGCAGTTAAGTTCTGCATACCTCTGCTCGAAGCGGTATCTTTTTGAGAGCTGCAGGAATATATTATGCAGAGGCATAAGCTAAATAATATTATCTTTAAATTGTAGATCGCGTAATTTTTCAAAAAATATAGATTAAGTTGATACTTAATAAAAACAAAATATATACAAAAGTATTTTATTCATCAATAACTTCTTAACAAAACCCATTTTATTTAAATATATCAGTTTATGGTAGATCCTGAGGAAAAGAAAAAAGGCTTAAAGACATTTGCTAAATACTCTTCAATTAGTTTTCAAATGCTTGCAACAATAGGGGTTTTTGCATTTATAGGCTATAAAATTGATGAATACAGAGGAAGTAAAACGCGTATTATTACGGCTATATTTAGTTTAATTGGGGTTGGGGCAGCTATGTATCAGGTTGTAAAACAGTTGAATAAAAACTAAAGTCGATTATTTTAAGCCGAGGTAAATACCTACTTTTGTAAAAAATATAGATTTTGAGCCTAGCACGTTTTACCGTTTCCTATTTACTTTATTGTATTGTTTTGGCTGGTATAGCCTATCTGTTGCCAGTTGTTTTTCCTGATACCCGGATTTTGACCAGCAAATTTTGGCTGGTATATTTCTTCTTTGCCATTATCACCTACATCGCTTATTTCTGTGCTGATTTAGGCCTTAAACGTAATCCTGAAGTTGGAATAATGGCCATTATGGGGTCTATCGCAGTGAAAATGTTTTTTTCTTTGGCTTTTGTGCTGATTTACAGCCTAAATGCTAAGGAAAAGGGGCTGATTTTTGTGCTGAATTTTTTTTCTTTATATTTATTGTTCAGCTTCTTTGAAATATACTCTTTGTTACGTAACTTGCGCCACCAAAATAAATAGTAAAAATCTGCGACTAAATGGATTGTAGCCACGTTTTTGAGTTTAAAGTGAAAAGGTTAATTGTTGTTTTTACGCTTTTTTTAGCGTTTCTGTCGGTTTCGTCTAGGGTTTTTGCTCAAGGGGATACTGCAGTTGTTTCTGCTGATACTGCCGTAACTGCGGCTCATGTTGAAGGTGCTCATGGTGCCGAACATGGTGAGAAGAAATTTGAACCAACCAAGGTAATTATGGAACACATTGCGGATTCGCATATGTGGCATCTTTGGGGTCACCTTTCAGTTCCTCTTCCTGTAATATTATACACTCCAGCTGGTGTAGAATTTTTCTCTTCTGGTAACTTTCATCATGGTGAGCATGATTATACCGGATCTAAAAACACTTATCGTTTGGTTGAAGACAAGATTAAAATTGTTGGAGCCGATGGTCAGGTGGATGAAGCAGCTTCATCTAAAATTCTTGATTTTTCTATCACCAAGAATGTTGCTGCAATGTTTGTTGCAATAGCAGTTATTCTGATCATATTTATATCGGTTGCCGGTGCATATAAAAAACGTGTTGGTAAAGCACCTAAAGGTTTGCAGTCGTTTGTTGAGCCAATCATTATTTTCGTAAGAGATGATATAGCTAAGCCGAATATCGGACATAAGCACGCTAAGTTTATGCCTTACCTGTTAACCGTGTTTTTCTTTATCTGGATTAATAACGTTTTAGGTTTAATTCCTATTTTCCCAGGGGGCGCTAATGTAACTGGTAACATCTCGTTAACATTTGTTCTTTCATTGTTTACCATGATCATTGTGAATATCAATGGTAACAAATATTACTGGAAGCACATCTTTTTACCTAACGTACCTTTCTGGTTATGGCCGCTTATGGTTGTAGTTGAGGTTGTAGGTGTGATTTCTAAACCCTTTGCATTAATGGTTCGTTTGTTTGCTAACATTACTGCAGGCCACATTATTGTGTTGAGTTTGATCTCATTGATATTTATTTTTAAAACATTGGCTATTGCGCCGGTATCTGTTGCTTTCGTATTGTTTATGGATGTATTAGAATTACTGGTTGCATTTTTACAAGCCTTTATATTTACATTACTTACTGCTTTGTTTATTGGTATGGCAGTAGAAGAGCATCATTAATTAGAAACTATTTTTTACAAATTATATAAATTAAATTAGTTATGGTAGGTTCAATCGCGGCGATAGGTGCCGGTTTAGCAGTAATTGGTGCCGGTATCGGTATCGGTCAGGTAGGTGGAAAAGCAATGGAAGGTATTGCTCGTCAGCCAGAAGCTGCATCAAAAATTCAGACTGCAATGATTATCGCTGCTGCCCTTATTGAGGGTGCTGCTTTATTCGGTGTGGTAGTTGCATTATTAGGCTTAGGTGTTTAATAACTCAAACTGAAAAAGTTTAGGCAGGTATTTAACGATTGGTTATTTACCTGCCTTAATAAAGTAGAATAAGTTTAAAAGTATTATATAAAATGGAATTAGTAACCCCTACCATAGGATTAGTTTTTTGGACAGCAGTCGCATTTGTTTGCTTATTAATATTGCTTAAGAAATTTGCATGGAAACCCATTCTTGCTGCTATTCATGAACGTGAGCAATCAATTGATGAGGCTTTAAATAAAGCTGAACTTGCGAAACATGAGATGGCTCGTTTAACTGCTCAGAACGAGGAGTTGATGAAAGAAGCCCGTGCTGAGCGCGACCATATCTTAAAAGAGGCTAAAGCCCTTAAAGATAGTATTGTTCATGAAGCTAAAACACAAGCTCATAATGAAGGTACTAAGCTAATCGAGAAAGCTAAAATTGAAATTGAAAATCAGAAGAAAGCTGCTTTAGCAGAACTTAAGAGTCAGGTTTCAACTTTATCTTTAGAGATTGCTGAGCGTGTATTACGTAGCCAGCTTGAAGATAAAGCAAAACAGCAGGATTTAGTTGCTAATCTTTTAAAAGATGTTGAATTAAACTAATTGATAGTTTGTTTAGCTAGATATACCAAAGAAAATGTCAGAAAATAAAGCAGCATCGAGATACGCCAAATCATTAATAGATCTTTCTACAGAGCAAAATGCTTTGGAAGAAATCAAAAATGATATGGTTCTTTTAGAACGAGTAATTAATGATAATTCTGAATTAGAAGCTATCCTTAAAAACCCTATAGTTCCTTTAGATAAAAAAGCAGGGATTTTAGAAAACATATTTGGTTCTAAGGTTCATCAGGTTACAAAAGTCTTTATGAAATTGGTTGTAAGCAAAGGTCGTTCTGCGATTTTATTTGGTACAGCAAAAGCTTTTATTGCTCAATACAACTTTATTAAAGGTATTGTTACTGCAGATGTAACGTCAGCTGTTGAACTTACACCTGCAAGCAGAGCTGAAATTGTAGCTATTGTTAAAAAGGAAATAGGTGCGAATGAAGTTGTTGTTAAAGAAAAAGTTAATGACAAATTAATTGGCGGCTTTATTTTAAAAGTTGGAGATAAACAATTTGATGCAAGTATTTCAAGTGGTTTAAATAAACTTAAAAAGGAATTTGCTCAGGGAATTGTTTAATCCTGAGATGAAATAATAAGAGATAATAAATACTGAATTTACAAAAGAAATAATATAAAATTATGGTAGAGGTAAGACCAGACGAAGTATCGGCAATTATCAGGCAACAATTGGCGGGCTTCAAATCAGAAGCAGAACTTGAAGAAGTTGGCACCGTATTGCAGGTGGGTGATGGTATTGCCCGTGTTTATGGTTTAACTAAAGTTCAATCGGGCGAATTAGTTGAATTTGAAACCGGCTTGCAAGGTATTGTTTTGAACCTTGAAGAAGATAATGTTGGTGTGGTTCTATTGGGCCCTTCAGACAAAATCAAAGAGGGTGATACTATTAAACGTACTAAGAAAATTGCCTCTATTAAAGTTGGTGAAGGTATGCTGGGACGTGTTGTTAATACGCTTGGTGAGCCAATCGACGGTAAAGGACCTATTTTAGGTGAAACTTACGAAATGCCGATTGAGCGTAAAGCACCAGGTGTAATTTATCGCCAGCCGGTAACTGAGCCTTTACAAACTGGTATTAAAGCTATCGATGGGATGATTCCTATTGGTCGTGGTCAGCGTGAGCTTGTTATTGGTGATCGTCAGATTGGTAAAACAGCCGTATGTATTGATACCATTATCAACCAAAAAGAATTTTATGAAGCAGGTAATCCTGTATTCTGTATATATGTAGCTTGCGGTCAGAAAGCAAGTACTGTAGCAAACATTGTTCGTACTCTTGAAGAGAACGGTGCAATGCCATATACAGTAGTTGTTGCTGCTTCTGCTGCTGAACCTGCTCCATTGCAGTTCTATGCTCCTTTCTCAGGTGCAGCAATAGGTGAGTTTTTCCGTGATACTGGAAGACCAGCTTTAATTGTTTATGATGATTTATCTAAACAAGCTGTTGCATACCGTGAGGTGTCATTGTTATTACGTCGTCCACCCGGTCGTGAGGCTTATCCAGGTGACGTGTTCTATCTTCACAGTCGTTTGTTAGAGCGTGCTGCAAAGATCAACTCGAATGATGAGATTGCACAAGCGATGAACGATTTACCGGAATCGTTAAAAGGTATCGTTAAAGGTGGCGGTTCATTAACTGCATTGCCTATTATTGAAACTCAAGCGGGTGACGTTTCTGCATATATCCCTACCAACGTAATTTCAATTACTGATGGTCAGATCTTCTTAGAAAGTAACTTGTTCAATGCGGGTATTCGTCCGGCCATTAACGTAGGTATCTCGGTATCACGTGTGGGTGGTAATGCTCAGATCAAGTCAATGAAAAAAGTTGCTGGTACATTAAAATTGGATCAGGCTCAGTACCGTGAGTTAGAGGCGTTCTCTAAATTCGGTTCAGACCTAGATGCTGCTACTAAATCAGTTCTTGATAAAGGTGCACGTAACGTTGAGATTTTGAAACAAGGTCAGTTCTCTCCTGTAACTGTTGAGAAACAAGTTGCTATCATTTATATCGGTACTAAAAACTTAATGCGTTCAGTTCCTATAAATAAAGTAAGAGAATTTGAAGCTGAATATTTACAGCAATTAGAATTGCGTCATCCAGAAACGTTAAAAGCTTTAAAAGCAGGTAAGTTTGATGATTCAATCACTGGAGTATTAGAAACTGTGGCTAAAGAGCTTTCAAGTAAATACTAATAAAGCTGAACTGAAGATAAAGAAGAATGGCTAATTTAAAAGAAGTAAGAATTCGAATAGCATCGGTACAATCTACTCAGCAGATTACCAAAGCCATGAAAATGGTTTCGGCCGCTAAGTTGAAGCGTGCAACTAATGCTATCATACAGTTACGTCCTTATGCTACCAAGCTAAAAGAGATCTTAGGAAATCTTTCAGCTAGTTTAGAGGGATCATCGTCACCTTTTATACAAGAGCGTGAACCTAACAAGGTTTTGATCGTTGTGGTTTCTTCTAACCGTGGTTTAGCTGGTGCGTTTAATATGAACGTAATTAAAGCTACTAATAATTTGATTGCCGAGAAGTATAGCGAACAGTTGAAAAATGGTAATGTAAGTATTGTAGCTATAGGTAAGAAATCTCAGGATTTCTTTGAGAAACGTAACTACAACGTAATTGGAAACAATAACGAGGTGTATTCTGAACTTACTTTCGAAAATGTTACCAAAATCACTGATGCTATCATGGTAGGCTTTGCCAAAGGTGAGTATGATAGAGTTGAACTGGTATACAACAGATTTAAAAATGCTGCTGTTCAAATTTTAACTACTGAACAATTAATTCCATTAACTAATGGCCAGGATGCTACAGAAGAGAAATCTACTAACGTAGACTATATTTTAGAGCCTTCTCAGGAAGAAATAGTTGAGCAGTTAATTCCTAAGTCAATTAAAATTCAATTATACAAAGCTGTATTGGATTCTCATGCTTCTGAACATGGTGCCCGTATGACATCAATGGATAAAGCAACTGAAAATGCAGGCGACTTGTTGAAAGCTTTAAAGCTTTCGTACAACCAGGCTCGTCAGGCTGCAATTACCACAGAGCTTACAGAAATTGTAAGTGGTGCAGCTGCTTTGAATGGGTAGAATTGAGTGATATAAAAAGATCAGCGTTATATGCTGTATTAGTTTAAAAAATATTATTTTTGCGCAGTACATAAAAACAGTAAAATGGAACAGACACCAAAACACAATACAGAAAGCATGAAAAGAGCTAACGAGATCTCAATTTATAAGTTGATGACCGTTGGGATTTTAGTTGGTATTTTGGGCGTATTTTTACGCTTTGCTGGTGACTCTACAACATTGTCTATTATTTCATGGGCAATACTTTTAATCGGTTCTATAATCGCTTGTAAAGGTGTATTCAAAATATTAGACGCATAGTATAAAAATATTTTTTTAGAAACGTCCTCATTAGCAAAAGCTGGTGAGGACGTTTTTTTTTGTAACGTTTATATGATTTACATTAAAATTGATCTTATTTACTGAAATTTTTAGGTTACCTAATTTAATATTTGGTATTAAGGAAAAAACCTAATCATTAATACTATGAAAAAATATTTAATCTATTGTGTATTCGCAATAGCCATGTTTTCGTGCAACAGTAATAAAGATTCAAAATTAGAAAATTCTGACTCCGCAAGTGCCAATCTGGAGGCAACAGATTCACTTCTAGCTGAAAAGATCATCAAGACTGCAGATATGCGTTTCAGGGTTAAGGACGTTCAGAATACGAAAGAGAAATTGAGCTCAGCAATAAAAGCCGAAGGAGGAACCATTGCAGAGTTCACGGTTCAAAGCAATATCCAACAAACAGAAAAGGTAAAATATTCTACAGACTCATTATTGGAGCTTACTTCCTACCGCACGGAAGGATTTATAATAGCAAAGGTTCCTTCAGATAAGCTGGATGAGTTCACCAATAAAGTAGCAAAGTTTGCTGTTTTTATAGATCAGCAATCGCTTAAAATGGACGATCAAAGCATTGTCTATTTGAGCAATAAATTAAAGAATGAAAATAGGGTTGAGGCTGTAGAACAACTTAATAAGCATGCCAATAAGAAAAGTAATAATGTAGAAACCTCGCTATCTCTTAAAGATGATTACGTAGATAAAAAGATAGAGAATCTGATGATTGACAGTAAAGTTCAGTACAGTACAATTACCCTTAATTTTTATCAGGACAATACTGTTAAGAGCATTCTTGTTGGAAATGATGATTTGTATAGCTATCGTCCAAATTTCTTTACCCGATTGGGATTAAGCTTTCAGAACGGATGGTACATCTTTAAAGAAGTTATACTTGTTGCAATGAACTTATGGGTTTGGATATTAATTGGAACAGCAGCGTATTTCGGCTTTAAATATTATCGTAAAAGAAAAGTAGTTAACGCAAATCAGGTTACTGCTTAAGACGTTTTTTATTGTCTTTGGCAAATGCTTCCCAGCCGGAGTAGGATTTACCTGCTCCGCTGGTGCTTACCCTCTGAAAAGAATGGCAAACAGCAACAGCTAGACCATCGGTTGCATCTAGAAATTCGGGTGTTTCCTTAAAATTTAATAGTCGCTGTAACATGGCGGCTACCTGTTCTTTACTGGTATTTCCGTTGCCTGTTATGGATTGTTTGATTTTCCGGGGTGCATATTCTGCAATGGGGATATTTCTGGATAGGGCAGCTGCCATTGCTACACCCTGTGCCCGACCTAATTTTAGCATAACCTGAATGTTTTTCCCATAAAAAGGAGCCTCAAGTGCCAGAACATCGGGTTTAAACTCATCCAAAAGGAGAATGGTTTTTTCAAAAATGCGCTGTAATTTCAAAAAGTGATCGTCCATATGATCCATTTTAACGATCCCCATGGTGATTAATTCAATTTTACTTCCTTTCTCTAACACTACTCCATATCCCATTATTGAAGTTCCCGGGTCTATACCCATGATCACCCTTTCCTTTTTTTCAGCCAACATAAAACAATATTAAGCATATTTGCAGATAGTAAATACAAAAAAGTTGACATCGCGGTACAAAAAAATACTTTCCTACTTTATTAAAACAGCAATTGTTGTATTTGCCTTTTGGATCATTTACAACAAACTGTCTAATAATGAGAATTTAAACTCATTTAAAAATTTATTAAAGCAAATTCCTGAATCAGAAATTATCCTGGTGATGACTACGGTTATTGTTCTTATGCTTTTGAACTGGGGGCTGGAAGCGCTAAAATGGAGAAGGTTAGTTTCAGGGATAGAGAAAATTAGCATTTGGAGATCTATTGAATCTGTATTCTGTGGATTAACCTGGGCAGTGTTCACACCCAACAGAATTGGAGAATATGGTGGCCGGGTCTTCTTCCTGTCGCCTAAAAGAAGGATTGTAGGTGTAGTGGCCATGGCGGTTGGGAATATAGGCCAAATGGTACTTACCAACGTGTTTGGCGCAATAGCACTATGTATTTTCATCTACAAGTTTGTAAATATAGATTACCGCTTGTTTTATGCCCTGGTAATCCTTTCAATAATGTTCTGCTTGTTTTTTATCATTTTTTATTTTAATATAAAATGGTTAAATGGAATTTTGGTGTCCATGCGTTTTACACGTAAATACAAAAGATTCTATGGGATTCTTGCAAGATATCAGAAAAGGGAGCTGCTAAACATATTGTTGTTTTGCTTGTCAAGATACGTTGTGTTTAGTACCCAATACTTTATCCTTTTCTATTGGCTAATACCTGAATTACATTATCTTGATATCATGATGATGGTGAGTATTCTGTTTTTTGTGCAATCGACTTTACCTTCTCTTGATCTTTTTGATATAGGGGTTAGGAGTGTTACGGCATCGTACTTTTTTGGCTTCATAACAGATCAGAATATTGCAGTTATAGCGTGCACTGCTGGTATCTGGCTAATAAATATTATAATTCCTGCTATATTAGGAACTTATTTCGTTTTTAAACTTAATTTCTTTGGAAATATTCAGCGCAGTTAGTTACCTCTCCTCTTTCTTAACTATTTTATATGTAATAGTGGTTATAGCCTTTATTAAAGGGTGGCATAGCCTTATATATTTTAAGACTTCTGAGGGTGAAGGAAAAACCAGGGTGTCCATTTTGGTAGCCGCACGTAATGAAGAAACAAATATTTCAAATACTATTGATGACCTGCTTGCTCAAAATTATAATAAGGAACTCACGGAAATTATCTTCATCGATGATCATTCTACAGACAGAACCGCTGAAATTATAAGATCGTATGCAAGCAGAGGTGTAAAATTAATTTGCCTTAATGAGGATCAAGCTTTAAACTCCTATAAAAAAAAGGCGATACAAACAGCTATAGGACAGTCGACCGGTACATTGATAATTACTACTGATGCTGATTGCAGAATGGGGCCAGACTGGTTAAAAACGATAATCCAGTTTTATGAGGCGGGAAATTATAAAATGATTTCCTCACCTGTTGCTTATTTTCAGGAAAAAAGTTTCTTTGAGCGGGCACAATCGCTGGAGTTTCTTTATTTAATAGGATTGGGTGCTTCAACCATAGGGAACAAACAACCGTCTACCTGCAATGGTGCCAATTTGGCCTATGAGAAGGAAGCCTTTTATGAAGTAGGTGGATTTAAAGGAATTGATGATCTCGCTTCTGGTGATGATGAATTACTTTTGCATAAAATAGCAGCTCGCTTTGATAACAATGTTGGATTTTTGAAGAATAGAGATGCTATCGTTTATACCCATGCGAAGCCCACATTAAAGGAATTCATTCAGCAGAGGAAACGTTGGGCTTCAAAAAGCACCAGATACAAAAACAAGTCGATCATTGTTCTTGGTGTTTGCATATGGTTGTTCAATCTAAGTGTACTTATGAACTTGGGTATTGGTTTATTTATAGAGTTCTATTTTAAATTGGCTGTCTTTCAAATACTGGCAAAAATAATAGTCGAATTCTTATTTTTATATGATGTAACTGGTTTTGCAAGAAGGCGAAAATTATTGCTTCTGCTGCCTGTGTTAAACATATTGCACATGATATACATCGTTTATATTGGTATTGCCGGCAACTCCGGAAAATATAACTGGAAAGGGAGAATGGTAAAGTAGTGGAAGCAAACAATAGCCCTTCAAGAAAAGTCTGGAAACGGTTTAGAAAGAATAAACTAGCCTTTGGTGGGTTGTTATTTATTGTTACGCTTATCATTATGGGTATTCTTGGTTATGCAATTACTCCCGATCAAACCCCGAATGCGAATACCATGCATCTTCAGCTTACAAATAAAAAACCAGGAAGAACCTTTGATTTTTTAATTGTCAGTAAAAACAAGAACATTAGGAAAGTTAATTTCTTTGAGAAGATGCTTTATGGCCAGGAGGCAGACTTTAAGAGTGTACCTATCACTTCTTACCGTGAAAGCCAGGGCAAAGTTTATGCAAGAGAATATATTGGCGATGATGAGCAAGCGGAGGAAACAAGTTTCCCTTTAGTTAAAGGTACTAACCGCTATACGCAGACTTTTTGGCTAGGCACTGATGTTTATGGACGAGATCTGTTAAGCAGATTGATCCTGGGGATTCGCGTGTCATTGTCGGTAGGGTTAATGGCTGTACTTATTTCCCTTTTTATTGGAGTTAGTTTAGGGGCCTTGGCAGGTTATTTTGGAGGTAAAACTGATGCTGCAATCAGCTGGTTTATAAATGTGATCTGGTCGCTACCATCCCTATTACTGGTCATTGCAATTTCGTTTGCCCTCGGTAAAGGATTCTGGCAAATATTTATAGCGGTTGGGTTATCTACCTGGGTAGATGTTGCCCGTTTGGTACGCGGACAGGTAATTGCATTAAAGGAGGTAGAATTTGTAGAAGCATCAAAAGCACTTGGATATTCTACTCCAAGAATCATCATAAAGCACATCCTACCTAATATTGCCGGTCCAATACTTGTGGTTGCTTCTGCGAATTTCGCTTCGGCAATACTTTTAGAAACAGGATTAAGCTTTTTAGGCTTTGGGGCACAACCTCCAATGGCTAGCTGGGGAGGTATGATAAAGGAGCATTACGGATATATTATTATGGATGCTGCCTATCTGGCTATTCTACCTGGACTTGCAATTATGCTTACCGTATATGCGTTTAATTTATTAGCTATTGGACTAAGAGATGCATTTGATGTAAAGTCGCAAAATATCTCTGTATAGGCACAACTATTAAATTTACTAACTTTGTTGTAATATGCTATTGAACTGTTACCAGAATGAATTATTAGAAGCCGGATGTGATGAAGCAGGGAGAGGTTGTTTGGCAGGGCCAGTATTTGCTGCTGCTGTAATTTTACCTCCTGATTTTATTGCCGGAGAGTTAACTGATTCTAAAAAGCTTACTCATAAACAGCGTTGTAATTTAAGGGTAATTATAGAAAGGGAAGCAATTGCCTGGGCTGTAGCAGAAGTTGATCACCTGGAAATAGATAAGATTAATATCCTCAATGCATCCTTTCTTGCAATGCATAGAGCAGTAGAAAAGTTAGCCATAAAGCCAGAATATCTGAGCATAGATGGAAACCGTTTCAAAGCATACCCAAACATTCCTCATACCTGCATTGTGAAAGGAGATGGTAAATATTTAAATATTGCAGCAGCGTCTATTCTTGCTAAAACCCATAGAGATGAATTTATGGAAAATATATCGATCCAATATCCTCATTATCAGTGGCATCAAAATAAAGGGTATCCTACAATAGTACATCGGATGGCTGCCTTAGAGCACGGCTTGTCGCCATTTCACCGTAAAACTTTCACAATTAGCAATCCGCAACTAGCCCTATTTTCCGAAAACGAAGGATAATTAGTATTTTCACGTGATTTGAAAATATTAATTCTGACAAATAGGGTCCCCTTTCCGCCAAATAGTGGATATCCCATAGTAGTTTATAACACTATTAAGGGGTTGCTACAACTTGGCCTCGAAATAACCTTATTTAGCATCAACACTAATAAACACAGAGTTGATGTGGATGATATTTATGACCCTGTTTTTGACAGCATAAAATTCCATTCCTTTAGCTTGGATACCGAGGTTAATGTTTGGGGAGCGTTATTTAATGTTTTCTCTAATCAGTCTTATAACGTTTCAAGATATTTTGATGATGAGGCGGCTAAACTGCTTGAAGATATTTTAAGGGAAAATGAATTTGATATTATTCAATTCGAGGGGCTGTTTGTGGTGCCTTATCTGGATATTGTTAAAGCGAATAGTAAGGCCAAAGTGGTTTATAGGGCGCATAATATAGAGTTTGATGTTTGGGAGCGTATTGCAAGAACCGAAAAGTTTACACCAAGACGGATGTATTTACAATTTCTTGCGCGTCGTTTAAAGGTTTATGAAACCGAACAGATGAACAGGTTTCACCAGGTTTTTGCTATAAGCGAGCAAGACAGGCAAAGTATTCTTCGGTTTGGTTGTGAAACAGCTCTTGAAGTTTTTCCGGTAGCACTAGACTTTAAAAAATATGTTACCGACCCCTCTAAAACCAGCTTTCCTACGTTGTTTCATTTAGGGGCTATGGATTGGCGACCAAATAAAGAGGGATTGGAATGGTTTCTTGATGAAATATGGCCGGATATAGAAAAATTGAGTAGTGAGCTGCGATTTTATATCGCTGGAAAAAACATGCCCAGAGAGTTTTTTGAGTATGACTCTGAAAACCTGGTAGTAGAAGGTGAAATTTTTGACGCAATAGAATTTATTAATTCTAAAGCGATTATGATAGTTCCGCTGTTGTCTGGCAGTGGGATGCGGGTAAAAATTATCGAAGGTATGGCCATGAGCAAATGTATCATTGCAACAAGCATGGCCGCCGAAGGAATCAAGTGCGAACATGGTAAAGATATTCTTATAGCCAATACTGCCGACGAGTTTTACAGGTCTATACTGCAATGCATCACCAACCCTAAAAAATGGCGTGAAATAGGTGAAAATGCGAGAAAAACGGTAGAGCGTGATCACGACTTTTTTTCCATCTCTAAAAGGATGTTGAATATCTACCAAAAGTTAGTAAGTGCTTAAATTTTATATACCTTTGCCCACGTTTTTACAGATATATAATATGAAGAATACCGCATTAACAGATAAACACATCTCTTTAGGGGCTAAAATGGTGCCATTTGCAGGTTATAATATGCCAGTTCAGTACGACGGTATAAATGCAGAACATGCTGTGGTTAGAAACGGCGTTGGCGTTTTTGACGTTAGCCATATGGGCGAATTTATTTTAAAGGGCGAGAATGCGTTAGACTTAATTCAACGTGTTACCAGTAATGATGCTTCAAAACTTTATGATGGAAAAGTACAATACTCTTGCCTTCCAAACGAAGACGGAGGCATTGTTGATGATTTGTTGGTTTATCGTATAGATGAAAAAACCTATATGCTGGTTGTTAATGCATCTAACATAGATAAAGACTGGAACTGGATTCAGAAATTCAATGATAAAGGTGTAGAAATGCATAATATTTCTGATAAAACATCTTTACTTGCGATACAAGGACCTAAAGCGGCCGAAGCATTGCAAGGTTTAACTGATGTTGATCTCGCTTCTATGGAATATTACAACTTCGTAAAAGGTACATTTGCAGGTGTTGATAATGTTGTGATCTCTGCAACTGGTTATACTGGTGCCGGAGGTTTTGAGATCTATTTTGATAACGAACACGCCGATAAAATCTGGGATGCTATTTTTGAAGCAGGTAAACCTTTCAATATGAAACCTATTGGCTTAGGTGCCCGTGATACTTTGCGTTTAGAAATGGGTTTCTGTTTATACGGAAATGATATTGATGACGCTACCTCTCCAATTGAAGCAGGGTTAGGATGGATCACTAAATTCACTAAGGAATTTACCAACTCTGATGCTTTATTAGCTCAAAAAGAAGCTGGTATTGCGCGTAAACTAATAGGATTTGAAATGATTGACAGGGGGATCCCTCGTCATGACTATGAAATAGTGGATGCCGAAGGGAACGTAATAGGTAAGGTTACTTCTGGTACTCAATCTCCGTCTTTACAAAAGGCAATAGGAATGGGATACATTTCAAAAGGCATGGATAAAGAAGGAACCGAGATTTTTATCAATATCCGTAATAATAAAATTAAAGCCAAAGTAGTTAAATTCCCTTTTTATAAATAAAAGCCATATCCTGTCGATGCAAAAAAGTATAGAAGTTTGTTTAACGCCCGCATTATTAGATCTGTATGCTATTGAAGATAGCATTGTGGTAGTTATTGACGTGCTCAGAGCGACTTCTTCCATCGTGTATGGAATAGATAACGGCGCAACTGCAATTATACCGGTAGCAAACGTAGAAGATTGTCTTAACTATTCTGATAAAGGATTTTTACTGGCAGCAGAGCGTGACGGACAAGTGGTAGAAGGATATGACTTCGGGAATTCACCTTTCTCCTATACAACTGAAAAGGTTGGTGGCAGAACTGTAGTGCTTACAACTACTAATGGTACAAAAGCCCTTCATATGGCGAGAAAACGAGCGCATCAGGTAGTGATGGGCTCTTTTTTAAATCTACAGGCCCTATGCAACTGGCTTAAAATTCAGGATAAAAGTGTTTTGTTACTTTGTGCAGGATGGAAAGATAAATTCAATCTGGAAGATACCCTGTTTGCCGGAGCTGTAGTTGCTGAATTGCGTAAGGAATTTACTCATTTCGATGATTCTTCTGTAGCTGCAGAAGACTTATATAAACTGGCCAAAGATGACCTTAGAAGTTATCTTCATAAATCTTCCCATAGCCACAGACTAGCTGAATTAAATATAGAAGAAGATGTAAGGTTCTGCTTGCAGTTAAACCTTTGTCAGGCGATTCCAGTTATGGATGGTGATGCTTTAGTTTCTTTAAAAGCTACTCCAGTTCTTTAATCGGAACCTTTATCAGATTCTTTAGACTTTCGTTACTTTTAATGGTTTTCAACGTTTCTTCATATGCGAGCCAATAGATAGTTTCGGCTTTTTTCATGTCAAAAGTACTGATCTCACCCATTCCTTTTGGCTCGATTAGCACATTACAGAAGGCGGCCTTTTCTTCCATATCTTTATTTACAGACATCAGCCCCGCTCTTGCCATTAACGCCGTAATCTTGGTGATTTTTTCAACGGGTTTTAAGTGGTTGCATGACGATCCGATAATGAAATCGCAGTTATTTAATAAAGGTTCAACCGGGAAGTTATTTAAAATGCCGCCATCAACATACATCTCATTATTTATCATAATCGGTTTAAATATGCCCGGAATGCAGCTAGATGCTTGTATGGTCCTGATCAGGGGCCCTTTGTCAAAGTATACCAATTCTCCTTTGCTGAAATTAGTTGTAGCAATGGTAAGTGGGATTTTTAGGCTTTCAATTCTATCATCAGGAAAGTATTCTTTAAATAAGCTTGATGTATTTTCAATATTAATTAAGCCTAGTGAGCCTACCGCAGGTCGAAGGAATTTTAAGAGTTTGGTCTCTATAAAAATATTTAAAGCATCTTCAGGATCGATGCCTGAAGCAAATAAGGCTCCTGCAATTGAACCTGCACTGGTTCCGCTAATGTGACTAAACTTAATGCCGGCATTTCCAAATGCCTTTAAAACACCCAGGTGTGCAATTCCTCTGATTCCGCCACCAGATAATACGATTCCTATTTTAGTCATTTAGCATTATTTAGGTTTGTACTTTGATAAATTTAATATTTTTTGAGCATCCTGTTCAGCCATCAATTGCTGTAAGGTAACATCTTTATTTTCCTGCATGTACTTTCTTATAATCTGCCATCCGGTCCAGATACCTAATTTAGGAGCCGACTCGTTCTTCTCTCCAAGTCCGGGCGTAAAAGGGCCTTCGCTCAAAAGCACCTGTATCTTCTGGTAATCGGTTTCAAATAATAGGTTGTTCTGTAGATAATAGGCCCAAATGTCGCTTTCAAAAGTCTTACACCAGTCTATATGTTTTTGAGTATATCCTATTTTAACTGAATCCGGAACTTTCTCATCAAGCACCTTGTCCATAAAGTATAAAATTTTTCCGTTATGAATCATCTTTGAAAGTAAGGTTCTGTCTTCGTCCCGTTCATGAAATAGTTCTTCTCGTGCATAAGTCTCAGTTATTCGCGGAACAATGTATTCAGGAGTAAAACGTCGGGAAAGGTAAGTTGGTACACTTTGCACTATGGCTTTGTAAAATTGGTTGTTTTTTCCCATAAACATATCCAACCCAATGCCCATGTAATTATCGCCAATTGGCGTCTGCACAGCAAAACCAGAAACAAATGATATAAACTGAGGAACTTTTGCTTTAGGATAATAGTAAAGGACGTATTTAAAAGTTTCAGATAAGTCTTTTTCTATTGGTGTTATGTCTTTAAAAACACTATCCACCTCTTTGTTTAAATCTGAGTACGCAGAATCCTGGTATAGGGTGGTTAAGATCTCTTGATTTGTATAGTCAAAATTACCAACCATCCTATGCACATAGTCATCGTAAAAAGTACCGTATTTCTTTGTTAGGAACGCATTGGTCTCACTTAGATTTTTAGATTTTCCGGCATATAAATCTCTATCGAACCGGGCAATTTTGACATCTAAATGTATTGCGCTAACATCAGGTTTAGTACTTTGGGTACACGAAACAAGTAGTGACGAAAAAAAAGCCGACACAAATAGAAAAAATAGATAGCTTTGGTGGAATTTTACGTTATATATCATTGTAAACAAATATAAAGTAAGTTTATTCAAGCTTCATAGGCATTAAAGGAAAATATATTTATATGAAACACACATTTATCGCGATATTATTATTGTTTGTAACAGGAAGCGTTTTTGCACAAGATTCTTCATCTCCATATTACGGTTTCAGACTTGGATTAACCGCTCATCCAACAATAGGTTGGGTAAAACCACAGGTGGGTAAAAGTAATGGAGTTGCTCTTGGATTTTCCTATGGTTTAATGGGCGACTTTAATTTTGCTGAGAACTATAGTTTTGCAACGGGTGTTACCATCACTACAATTAATGGTAAAAGCACGCAGATAATTACTGAAGAAACTACTCCTCCAACTCAAATACCCTATGAACTTAAGTATAAGCTTCAATATATCGAAGTGCCACTTACAGTTAAACTAAAAACTGTTAAAATTAATGATATCCGCTGGTATGGTCAATTTGGTTTATCAAATGATTTTAATATCGGAGCCAAACAGGATGCCGATGCCGCAGGAAAATCAAGCTTGCGCGATGAGAATATTTCGAAAACAATTAAGCTATATCGTGCCGGTCTGATATTAGGTGCAGGAGCAGAATTTGAGCTAAGTGGAAATACAAGTATTGCAGCAGGACTAACGTATAACAATGGCTTTACCGACATTACCACCGATAAAAATAATAATATCCGCAATCATTATCTTGGTATTAATTTTGGCGTTTTCTTTTAATAAACTTACTTAGTAGTACTTTCTACAATTACAAGCTCATGAATATAGCACTGGCGCAACTCAACTATCACATTGGTGATTTTGAATACAACACAAAAAAAATAATCGACAACATTCAGTTGGCAAAAGATAAAGGAGCCGACCTGGTTGTATTCGCTGAGCTGTCTATTTGTGGTTATCCACCACGTGATTTCTTAGAATTTGATGAGTTTATTGGTCTGTGCGAAACTGCTGCACAAGAAATTGCAGCTCATTGTAAAGGGATTGCCTGTATTGTAGGTTTGCCTGTTAAAAACGAGGTGCTTGCAGGAAAAGATTTATACAATGCGGCATATTTCATAGAGGAAGGAGAGGTAAAAGCCATTGCAAAAAAAGCATTGCTTCCAAATTACGATGTATTCGACGAATACCGTTATTTTGAACCTGCCACTCAATTCGAATGCATAACTTTTAAGGGCCGTAAAATAGCCCTAACCATTTGCGAAGACTTATGGAACATCAACAACAATCCATTGTATGTTTCCAATCCGATGGATGAATTGATTAAGCAAAACCCTGATCTGATGATTAATATTGCGGCGTCGCCATTTTCATATTGCCATGATGATGAAAGGGTAGTGGTTCTGGCAGATAATGCTAAAAAATATAAACTTCCTTTATTGTACGTTAATCAGGTAGGTGCGCAAACTGAAATCGTATTTGATGGCGGTTCACTGGCATTTGATAAAGAAGGTAATCTTCTGGATGAAATGGCTTATTTTAAAGAAGAGTTAAAGATCTATGAAGTTGAAGGTGATTTAATTAAAGGATATACGCCCAAAATACATAGAACTATTACCGACATAGAGCAGATTTACGAAGCGTTAGTCTTGGGTATTAAAGATTACTTTGTAAAGTCGGGCTTTAAAAAAGCAGTGTTAGGCCTTTCAGGAGGTATAGATTCGGCTATTGTATGCGCCCTGGCATGTAGGGCTTTAGGAGCGGAAAATGTAATGGCGGTGTTAATGCCTTCAAAATATTCGTCTGACCATTCTATTCAGGATGCACTTGATCTTGTTAGAAACATTGGTTGTCAGCATGAAATCATTCCAATTAAAGAGGCGGCCAATGCGTTTGACAATATGATGGCGTCTGCTTTTAAAGGATTACCTTTTAACCTTACAGAAGAGAATATTCAGGCAAGATGCAGAGGGATCATTGTGATGGCGATGTCTAATAAGTTTGGCTATATCCTTCTAAACACATCAAACAAAAGTGAATGCGCGGTAGGGTATGGTACACTATATGGTGATATGTGTGGCGCAATTGGCGTAATTGGAGATGTATACAAAACCCAGGTTTACCAACTGGCTAATTATATTAATAAAGACGGAGTGGTAATACCAGAAAATTCCATTGTTAAACCACCGTCGGCAGAACTTAGGCCAGGCCAAAAAGATTCAGATTCATTACCTGATTACGATATCCTTGATAAGATACTGTTTCAATATATAGAGCTAAAGCAAAGTTCATCAGCAATCATTGCACAAGGCTATGATGATGCGCTGGTAAGAAGGATCATTAAAATGGTAAATACGGCAGAGTTCAAGCGTTATCAAACACCGCCGATATTAAGGGTTTCTCCAAAAGCATTTGGTATGGGCCGCAGAATGCCCATAGTTGGAAAGTACCTTTCTTAGTTACTTTTTAACCCACTTTCTGTAAGGAATAATTAGTGCGAGCAAGCCAGCCAATACAGATAGAATTTTAGGAATAAAATCGCCATTTCTTACATAAAAAGTAAGATCATCATTTAAATTGATATCTGCTTTAATGGCTGTTCTGGTCCACCATTTGGTTTGCTGTATAATATCGCCTTTCTGGTTAATGAAACAAGAAATACCCGTATTGGCTGATCTTACAACATACCTGCGGGTTTCTATAGCTCTTAGTTTGGCATATAACAAGTGCTGGTCCTTTCCTGATGTATTTCCCCACCAGCCATCATTGGTTACAATAGCAATAAACTGTGCGCCATTCTTAACAGCTTGGGCCACCCAACCTCCCCAGATCGATTCATAGCAAATTACAGGTACAGCACCTACCCCACCATACGAATAAAATACTTGAGGGTTTTTTTGCCAGCCATAACCACCTACTGTTCCTCCAAAACCTTCAAAAACCGGTGCTAATACTGATAATGCTGTGGGAAAAGGCATTTTCTCTACTCCTGGTACCAATTTAGATTTGTGATAGAATTGTACATTAGCAGAGTTCTCTATCTGTAATGCGGCATTAAAAACATCAACATAGGTGCTATTATCATATTGTCTGGCCGAAGGCGTTTGTTTGTCGTTGTAGAACTTAATACTCTCAATGCCACTAATAATACTGCCATTTTTGTATTTTTCAAGGAATTTCTGAGCATCCAGGAATTCAGAATTGGTGCGGATTCTATCTTCATCAGAGCGATCTGAAATTGCTGTTTCAGGCCATATAAAATATTCGGTACTTGGCTGAGCAACGGAGTCGGATAAATGAGTAAGGATTTTAAGCTGCTCACTTGAAGAAATACCACCAAATTTTTTGTAAGGATCTATATTGGGTTGTACAACTACTACGTTAACAGGAACCTCTTTTTCTTCGTACTCGTAGTATAAGGTTAGGGACAATGCAATCGGCGCTGCAATAATCACAACCCACAGAAGTGCAAATTTAAATCGGGCAAAGCCAATAGCAGTACCCGGTTTAAGTGCTTTAAAGGCCTCATAAGCAATAATGTTACTTAGTAGTATCCAGAATGAACCGCCATAAACACCAGTGTATTCATACCATTGCGCAAGCTGATGCATGCCCGATAGGCCATTCCCTAAATTCATCCATGGAAAGGAAAGATCCCAGCTCTGGTGCAAAAACTCCATTGCAATATAAAAGCATATTAGCCCCAAATAGGCAATGTATTTATTTACCAGTCTGCCTAGTCTGTAATATAGCCAGAAAGCAAAAGTCATGAGCAGTGCTCCTAAGCCATAAGGGATAAGCGAAACAAAGAAAGATACCACAGGGCCATTTACTGAACTTATGGCATTATACACCCAATAAATAGATGCGGTATTCCAAATTAGAAAGGTTAATCCTGCTGTTAGGAAAATACGCTTACCTTTTTTAGGATTTTCGCTTTGTTTAATTCTTTCTAAAGCAATAAGTAATGGAACAAGACCAACCAGTAATAATGGAGTGGTAAACTTAATAGGAGGCCACGCCAGCCACATTAAAAACGCACTTAGTAAAGCAAGGAGAGCAGTGTTTCTGAATTTCATTATAAGCTGTCTAAAATATCGGCTTTTTTAGCTTCATATTCTTCCTGCGTAATAAGGTGTTTATCATACAGGCTTTTTAGTTTTCTTAGCTTTAATGTAGTTTCATCTTCTGGTTCTTCTACCGGTATTGCAGGCGCAGCAGGGGGTGGAGAAAAGAATGCTTGTGGCTCGTCTTCTTCCACTGGTTCCGGAGCGGGCAATGTATTTACAGTTACTGGCGATGTGGATGATCTTCTTTCTTCCAGATCAAGTTGTCTTTGTTGCTCTTTAAAACTTTCTAATTGCTCATATGCAGCCTGATATAACTTGCGGGCCTGCACTTTAGGGATATATTCTGTGATGATATTTTCGCCATGTAAAGGCACGCAAATGAATTTAGAACCAAATAATTCTTCTTTAAAGGAAACTTCTTTAATGCTCTTCCAGGAAATGTCTTTAAAATTCATGGTAATTCCAAAATTGCCAGGCTCACAATAGAAGATACGCTTGTTACTTACTGCAATGCAATCAGGTAAAAGATTTACCGCCGGCTTTTTTTGTACAGCCATGTAAATCAGTTCCTCATTGCTGGTTAACATATCATTTAATTTACCTAAAACTTTTTCTACAGCTTTAGGATCCTGTTCGTCACTTAAAAATCTATCTATTAATATCATGTTATTTTCTTATAATAATTTCAGTAGTGAGCTATCAAAAATTGAACCCTAATTGTCGCGATCATACTTAGCTTTCTTTTTTACTTCTTCAGCTCCCGCAATACAAATTACGAATTCTCCTTTTAATATATTGTTTTCAAAATGTGATTTAATTTCGGTTAAAGTACCTCTCACAGTTTCTTCATAAAGTTTGGTTAACTCACGACTTACCGATGCCTGACGATCTGCACCCAAATACTGTGCAAATTCCTCAAGTGTTTTAAGTAACCGATGCGGGCTTTCATACAAAACTATTGTCCTTTCTTCCTCAACCAGTTTTTTAAAACGTGTTTGTCGTCCTTTTTTTACGGGCAAAAAGCCTTCAAAAACAAAGGCGTCAGAAGGCAATCCTGAGTTTACCAGGGCAGGCACAAAGGCAGTAGCTCCAGGCAAGCACTCTACTGCCAAATCATTTTTTATTGCTTCCCTAACCAAAAAGAAGCCAGGGTCGGATATTGCAGGTGTTCCGGCATCTGATATCAAAGCTACCATTTTACCTTCTTTCAAAAACTTAATGATTTCTGAGGTTGCCTGATGTTCATTGTGTTGGTGATGTGAATATGCTTTTTTATCAATCCCGAAATGCTTCAGCATAGGGGCGCTGGTACGGGTATCCTCTGCAAGGATCACATCAGCTTCTTTTAAAATTCGGATTGCCCTGAAGGTCATGTCTTCAAGATTTCCAATAGGGGTGGGCACAAGAAATAGTTTACCTTCCATAATTATTAGGTCTCGTATTGTGCTACTGCATTCGCAATGACGAGTTAAGTTATTATCTTTGTTTAAAAAATAAAATAATGCTGCAAGTTAACTATATCCGCGAAAATAGAGAGAAAGTTTTAGAAGGACTAAGTGTACGTAATTTTAAGCACCCAGAACTGGTTGATGAAATTATTAAAATTGACGAAGAACGAAGACAAGTTCAAACCTCGCTGGATAACCTTTCCGCAGTAGCCAATGCAGCTGCAAAACAGATTGGTGAACTAATGCGTAGCGGAAAGAAAGAAGAAGCAGAGGTACTTAAAGCAGAAACTACGTCAAATAAGGAAGAGCATAAGAACCTTTCAGATCAGTTAACAGAAGTGGAAGACGCCTTATATGGTTTGATTGTACAGCTACCAAACCTACCTCATCACCTTGTAAAACCAGGGAGTGTAGCTGAAGACAATGAAGTTGTTTATGAACACGGCAATCCTGCCGATTTACCGGAAGGTGCACTGCCACACTGGGAATTGACTGCTAAATACGATATTATAGATTTTGAGCTTGGTACAAAAATAACCGGCGCAGGTTTCCCTGTATATAAAGGCAAAGGCGCGCGTTTGCAAAGAGCACTTATTAATTTCTTTTTGGACCACGCAACAGAAAAGGGATACAGAGAAATGCAAGTGCCTCATTTAGTTAATGAAGCCTCAGGTTTTGGTACCGGACAGTTACCTGATAAAGAAGGACAGATGTACCATGCGGGAGTAGATAATTTATACCTTATACCAACAGCCGAGGTGCCTGTAACTAACCTTTATCGTGATGTGATTTTAAAGGAAGAAGAGCTTCCCATAAAAAACACAGCATACACGCCGTGTTTTCGCAGAGAAGCAGGATCATACGGCGCGCATGTACGTGGATTAAACCGCTTGCATCAGTTCGATAAAGTTGAAATAGTACAGGTTGTACATCCGGATAAATCTTATGATGTTCTGGAAGACATGAGTGCGTATGTTCAATCGTTGCTTCAGGAGCTAGGTCTACACTATCGTGTATTGCGTTTATGTGGTGGCGATATGGGCTTTACCTCTGCAATGACTTACGATATGGAAGTATGGAGTGCTGCGCAACAACGCTGGCTAGAGGTATCTTCAGTATCTAACTTTGAAACATACCAAAGTAACAGACTTAAATTAAGATTTAAAGGTGCTTCTGGTAAAACGCAATTGGCACATACATTAAATGGAAGTGCACTGGCGCTACCTCGTATTGTTGCCGCTATTCTGGAAAATAACCAAACTGAAAAAGGAATTAAAATTCCGGAAGCTTTGGTAAAATATACAGGTTTTGAATACATTGATTAAATAAGATCAAAACTTCATAAGCAAAAAAAGCTTCCCAATTGGGAAGCTTTTTTTATAGGTAGATGTAAATAAGGTATTCTATAGAATAAGAATTAATAATAAAATAATGATGATGATTGCACCAACAGAAAGGTAAACACCGCCACCTAACGCATTTGCTTGTTTTTTCAATCCTCTCAATTCTTTACGTAACTCTTTCTTCTCAGTTTTTGACAACTGAGATTTGTCCATTGAACGGATCTCCTGAACACGGTCAGTGATCTGTTTTAGCTGAATTTGCTGCTCGGCAGTCATCTCAGTTTTAATCTTGTCTGTCTTTCCTGCGGCAGAAACTGTGTTTGCGCTGATTGCCAATGTGAAAACTAGCACTAAAGAGTAAATTAATCTTTTCATACGATTTGAATTTTGTGATATTATCTAAATAACAAAAAACCTACCAAAAGTTATTGGTAGGTTTTTTAAAGGTATTTCCTTAAAACTGTATACTCAAGTAGTCACTACTACTATTTAATTTCGAATACTGTATTCATTATATAGTTCAGTTTTATTTTTTTAAAGTCAATCTCCGGTGCAGCAGCTCCTGCCATATCAGCACTTTCAGCTTTCATCATCATTACATTACGATACATTGGCTGTGGATATTGTTCATTGTTCACTTCCTGGATGTCAATTACACTACCTAATTTATCCCCAAGGGCTTCAACCAGGTAAGACGCTTTTTCTTTAGCAGCCTGTAGTGCTTTAATTTTTAGTTCTTTTTTAAGTGTTTCAATTTTTGAATAATCATAACTGTCAACGTTGGTATAAGCGATTCCTTTAGGATCAATAGAACCAATGATATCATTCCATTTATTCAAATCAGATACTTTTAAGCGATACTGTTTGCTAGCCAGATAATCAGGGTTTTTCTTTTTCTCCGTAACAATAGCATAGCTTGATAAATTGTTGATGGTTAGGTTTTCTTTGTCGATACCTGCTTTTTGAACAGCAGCATACAACTGGCTTTCCAAAGTAGTGATCTCCACCTTTTTCTTACTGTTGTTATCTTTTAAATATTCTTTTAAAGAGATACTGATGTAAATAATGTCTGGAGTAACTTCGGTTTCCGCAGAACCGCTAACACTAATCTTTTTTCTTAAATCTACTTGTTGAGCCATAGCGCTTATACTTAATAAGGAAACGAAGGCAAGGGTTAATAACTTTTTCATAATGATAAATGTTTTTCTTTTGTGTATTTAATAGTTAGATGAAATTACCATACCAATTCCACAAATCATTAGCACAAATCATAAAATTATTCTTCAACTATCTCATTATTAGGGCCAATTTCTTCTTTAAATTCTTCCTTAAAATAAGTTTTCTGGAACACAAGTATGATGATTACACCAACAGAGATGGCCGCGTCTGCAATATTAAATACCGGTCTGAAAAAGATAAAATCCTCTCCGCCCCATATTGGAAACCACGAAGGAAAATGACCTTCCCAGATGGGGAAATAGAACATATCTACCACTCTTCCATGGAACCATCCTGCATAACCATATATTACGCCATAAAGTACTGAATCTATAATATTTCCTAGTGCACCTGCAAATATCAATGCCACGTTTAAGATAAGACCACGATGGTATTTCCTTTGGATCAGGTAATGTAATCCATAACCGATACCGGCAACGGCTGCTATTCTGAATAATGATAAGGCAAGCTTACCAAACTCCCCGCCAAACTCAAGCCCAAAGGCCATCCCGTTATTTTCGGTAAAATGAATAATGAACCAATTGCCAATGATCTTGAACTCCTGACCCATAAACATATTGGTCTTGATCCAGGTTTTTAAAACCTGATCGGCAAGCAAAACCAGGAAAATTATTAATAAAGGTTTTGTATAGCCTTTCATTACGACTGCTTCAGTTTAGCTTCCATGCTTAAAGTTGCGTGCGGTACAGCACGTAAACGTTCTTTCTGAATCAGTTTACCTGTTTCTCTGCAGATACCATAAGTTTTATTCTCAATACGCACTAATGCAGCCTCTAAATTCTCAATGAATTTTTTCTGACGTGCAGCCAGTTGGTTTAATTGTTCTTTTTCAAGAGTTGCAGAACCATCTTCAAGCGTTTTGTAAGTGCCAGAGGTATCTTCTGTTCCGTTAGAATTAGGACTGCTTAGAGAGTTCGTTAAATCAAGAAACTCTTCTCTGGCCATACGTAATTTTTCCTGAATCAATTCTTTAAATTCTTGAAGTTCACTGTCAGAGTACCTTGTTTTTGTAGCTTTTTCCATAATAATTATTGTTTGGCAATCGAAATTTGTAATTCAACATCATCGATTACTATTTTGTTTCCATTATCTAAACTTTCTGTTAATTTAACCTCATCCGCTAAAATTTCCGAGCAAATGTATGTTTTATTTTGAGCTACAGCTGCAGCTACTAAATTATGGTTTTGTAAAGTCACAGTAATTCTATCTGTAACTTCAAAATTAAGTTCTTTTCTTAAATTCTGAATTCTGTTAATTAGTTCACGCGATAATCCTTCCTGTTTCAGTTCGTCAGTTATCGTAACATCAAGAGCAACAGTTAAGTTACCCATATTAGTTACCTGCCATCCTGGTATATCCTCAGCAATGATTTCAACGTCGCTCAACTCGATAACATAATTAGTGCCAGTAATTTGATATTTCCCTTCATTTTCAAACTGACTCAATTGTTCCTGTGTCAAGTTGTTTACTACTTCGGCAACCATTTTCATGTCTTTACCAACCTTAGGGCCTAGCGCTTTAAAGTTAGGTTTGATCTTTTTGGTAATGAAGCCAGCAGTGTCGGTAATATACTCAATATCCTTAATATTCGTTTCTGATAGGATTAATTCTTTAACTAATTCAACCCTTTCAGCAAATTTATTATCAAGTACCGGGATTAGGATTTTAGCCAAAGGCTGACGAACATTGATACTTGTTTTTTTACGCAGCGACAATACCATCGACGATATGTCTTGTGCCAGATGCATGCGTTCATTCAGTTCTGTGTCAATCAAGCTCTGATCAGCTTCCTTAAGTAGGGCAAGATGTACAGATTCAACATTATTAGCAGCATCTCCTGCAGTTAAATTCTGGAATAACCAGTCAGCAAAGAAAGGAGCTATAGGCGACATCAGTTGCGAGATACCGGTTAAGCAAGCATATAAAGTTTCATACGCAGCTTTCTTATCTGCAGTCATTTCGCCCTTCCAGAAGCGGCGGCGTGATAAACGGATGTACCAGTTACTCAAGTGTTCATCCACAAATGACTGAATTGCTCTTGCAGCTTTTGTAGGCTCATAAGCAGCATAGCTTTCATCCACCTCTGCAATTAATGTTTGCAGTAAAGATAGAATCCATCTGTCAAGCTCACTGCGTTCAGCAACTGGAGTGAGCTTGTCCTGGTCTATTTCAAATTTGTCAATATTTGCATAAAGGGCAAAGAACGCATAGGTATTGTAAAGCGTTCCAAAGAACTTGCGGCGTACCTCTGCAATTCCTTCAATATCGAACTTTAAGTTATCCCAAGGATTTGCATTAGATATCATATACCAGCGCGTAGCATCCGGGCCGTACTCTTCCAATGTCTTAAACGGATCAGCTGCATTGCCCAGGCGTTTAGACATTTTCTGCCCGTTTTTGTCGAGTACCAATCCATTTGAAACTACATTTTTATAGGCAATTTTATCAAAAACCAATGCTCCAATAGCGTGTAAGGTATAGAACCATCCACGAGTCTGGTCAACTCCTTCGGCTATAAAATCAGCAGGGAAGTCTTTTTGCTCATCAATTTTATCTTTATTTTCAAAAGGATAATGCCATTGCGCGTAAGGCATTGCGCCAGAGTCAAACCATACATCGATCAGGTCACTTTCACGATTCATAGGTTTTCCCGAAGGTGAAACCAATATAATTCCGTCCACTACATTCTTATGCAGATCTACTAAATCATAATTGGTTTCAGACATGTTGCCGATCTCAAATCCTTTAAAAGGATTTTCTTTCATAAAGCCCGCTTCTATCGACTTTTCTATGGCATTATATAACTCTTCAACAGAGCCAATTAATATTTCTTCTCTTTTGTCTTCCGTTCTCCAGATTGGCAAGGGAATTCCCCAATATCTAGAGCGCGAAAGGTTCCAGTCGTTTGCATTTTTTAACCAGTTTCCAAAACGGCCCTCTCCTGTAGACTTTGGTTTCCAGTTGATGGTCTCGTTCAAATCAAACATCCTGTCCTTAATGTCAGTTACTTTGATGAACCAGGAATCCAGAGGGTAATATAATAACGGTTCATCAGTTCTCCAGCTGTGCGGGTAACTGTGAACATACTTTTCTACCTTAAACGCTTTATTTTCTTCTTTCAGGCGGATAGCAATTTCTACGTCTACTGATTTCTCAGGAGCCTCACCTTCGTTGTAATATTCATTTTTTACATATTTCCCTGCCAGATCACCTACGTGAGCAGTAAATCTTCCCTGCAAGTCTACCAATGGAACCAGAGATCCATTCTCATCCAAAACCAGCATCGGAGGGACCTCAGGTGTGGCTTCTTTAGCTACTTTAGCATCATCGGCACCAAAGGTGGGCGCTGTATGTACAATACCTGTTCCATCTTCTGTAGTCACAAAGTCTCCGGAGATCACACGGAAAGCATTTTCAGGATTTTGGTATGGTAAAGTATAAGGTAAAAGCTGTTCATATTTAACACCTACCAGGTCTGCGCCTTTACACTCCGTTAAAATTTGATAAGGGATCTTTTTGTCACCCTCTTTGAAATTACTGAAATCTTCCTCAGCAGTGCTTTCAAAGTATATTTTATTAAACTGTTTTCCTACCAGGTTCTTGGCTAAGATTACATTTACAGGAAGGTAAGTATATTGATTAAAGGTTTTTACCAGTACATAGTCTATTTTTGGACCTACGGTCAGCGCTGTGTTCGATGGTAGAGTCCATGGCGTTGTTGTCCATGCCATGAAATGTATATCTCCAAACCCTGTCAGGAAAGCAGGTAATGTATCAGGTAACGATTTAAACTGGGCAACTATGGTAGTGTCGGTTACATCACGATAAGCTCCCGGCTGATTTACCTCATGTGAGCTTAATCCTGTTCCCGCTTTTGGAGAGTAAGGTTGGATGGTATAGCCCTTATATAATAAACCTTTATCGTAGATCTGTTTCAAAAGCCACCAAACCGATTCCATATATTTCGACTTATAAGTAATATATGGATCATCCATATCCACCCAATAGCCCATTTTCTCGGTAAGGTCGTTCCATACATCTGTATAACGCATTACGGTTCTTTTGCAAGCCTCGTTATACTCTTCAATTGAAATGGTCTTTCCTATATCTTCTTTGGTGATGCCAAGTTCCTTTTCAGTTCCCAGTTCTACAGGAAGTCCGTGAGTATCCCATCCTGCTTTTCTTTTTACCTGAAATCCTTTAATAGTTTTATAACGGCAGAAAATATCTTTAATAGCACGCGCCATTACGTGGTGAATACCAGGCATTCCATTTGCAGAAGGCGGCCCTTCGTAAAAAGTAAATGGGTTTGATTTTGATCGGGTCGAAATGCTTTTTTCAAAGATGTTCTCCGCTTTCCAAAAATCAAGTATCTCTTTTCCTATTTTCGCTAGTTCTAACTGTTTAAATTCCCTATACATCAATCAAGTATCTCCAAAAATTAAGGATGCAAAGTTAAGTTATTAGAATGAGAAATTGAAGTGTTGTTTAAAGCTTTTAAACAGCCTAGTGCATCTTGATAGCTCCTGGCGGGTGTTTCGGTATTTGCTCGGTTTACCTTGTTCGCAAAAAGTACCTTAAAGAAAATAAATTTGCATTTTCGCAGTTATTAAAATAATACAACATCCCTATTTACTCATGAAAAACCTTGATTTTTCTATTTTTCCCGTAATAAAGACCTCCCGTCTTTTACTTAGAGAATTAGCTGCCCAAGATGCCCTGCAAATTCACATGCTGCGGTCTGATCCTAAAATTGCGGCCATGACTGGCAGAACACCTTCTACTGGTATAGAAGATGCCATGGCTCATATTTATAAGATTGGAAAACTCATAGAGAACAATGCCAGTATTTACTGGGCAATTTCTTTACTTGACAACCCTTCTTTAATCGGAACCATCTGCCTCTGGAATTTTGATGCTGAAAATGCCATTGCAGAGATTGGTTACGAGCTGCTTCCCGATTTTCAGGGAAAAGGATTTATGAGAGAGGCTATTACTGCTGTGATAAAGTACGGATTTGAAGAATTGAAAGTAAAAACAATAACAGCTTTCCCTTCAGCAAATAATATCAGTTCAGTAAAAGTTTTAAAGATGGCTGGTTTTAAAAGAGATAACAAAGTCTATCCGAATTCGCACGGCGATAGTGTAGATAATGTGGTTACGTTTTCTTTAACATTGCCAGAATAACTCAAAAACTGGTATAAATTTTTCATTATTCTATTACAATTAAGGATTTATTATGATGTAATTAATCCCCGATGCTTTATTTGTGTAGTTCACCAAATGTAAACCTATTAATAAACCATCAATTAGAATTCATGAATTTTTTTTATTGCAGAACGAGAACGAAACTTAGTATTTGTATAGTCCTTGCACTTTTCGGAATAACTGACATAGCCAGTGCACAAAGTAAAAACAGTCAAAAGTTAACGGATTTTGTAGACCCATTTATTGGGTCGGGCTCACACGGACACGTTTTTATTGGAGCCAGTGTTCCTTTTGGAGGCGTGCAAATTGGCCCCGATAATTTTTATAAAGGCTGGGACTGGTGTTCGGGATACAATTATCAGGATAGCGTAATCAGAGGCTTTGCGCAAACCCATTTAAGCGGTACCGGAATAGGCGATCTTTCTGATATTGCCATTATGCCTTATACAGGAAGTGTTAAAACAGATAAGGGCCAGGAAAAGGTTCCGGGAAGTGGCTATGCTTCACTTTTTTCCCATAAGAATGAACAAGCAAAACCAGGTTTCTATTCGGTAAAACTGGGAAACGGCGTCAATGTAGAGTTAACCGCGTCCGAGAGGGTAGGTTATCATCGGTATCATTTTCCTGCAGGAAAAGAGGCACATGTGATCATCGATTTAAAAGAAGGTATTAATGATCAGTCTACCGATACCCATATTGAGCAGGTTGATGATTTTACATTCAAAGGTTATCGTAAATCATCTGGCTGGGCTAAAGATCAATGGATCTATTTTGCCATAAAATCGTCAGTAGCCATAAAGAACTTTGCATTATACAATAACAATACGCTTTTAAAAGATAAGGAGGCAACTGGTAAAGCAATAAAGGGGCTCTTTAATTTTGATCAGGCACCTGCTCTTTTAGAACTTAAGGTTGGAATATCGCCTGTAAGTTCAGAAAATGCACTTGATAATATCACTGCAGAAATCCCAAAATGGAACTTCGAGCAGATCGTAAAACAAGCAGATGATAAATGGAACAAGGAACTATCCAGGCTTACGGTTGAATCTAAGAACATCACAGAAAAGAAAATCTTTTATACAGCGATGTATCACACTATGATCAACCCATCATTGTTCAATGATCATAATGGCGATTATCGTGGCGCCGATAAAAAGGTATATAAAAGTGGCTCGTTCGCTAATTACAGTGTTTTTTCAACCTGGGATACTTATCGGGCAGCTCATCCGCTCTATGTACTTACACAGCCTAAACGTGCTGCTGATATGATAAATTCAATGCTGGCCATTTATGATCAGCAAGGGCATTTACCAATCTGGCACCTTATGGGAAATGAAACAGGTACAATGGTAGGTATGGCAAGCAGACAGATTGTTGCCGAGGCCTATCTTAAGGGGATAAAATTTGATGGCGAAAAGGCCTTTGAAGCTTTAACAAACAGTTCAGAAGTGAATTTACTTGGCCTGGAGTATGCTAAAAACTTTCAGGTAATACCTAGTGATAAAGAAGGAGCTTCAACCGCCAAAGGAATGGAATATGCAATAGGGGACGGAAGTATTGCACTAATGGCGCAAAAAATGGGAAAGGGAAATGAGTATAACAACTTCAAAAAACGTGCTGAGAACTATAAGCTATACTTTGATCCGGCTGATAAATTCTTTAAAGGAAAACTATCAGACGGCAGCTGGACTCCTGGCTTTGATCCGTTTAAAAGTAAAAACGTACTTTACTCAGAAGGAAATGCCTGGCAATACAACTGGCTTGTTCCTCAGGATGTAAACGGTTTAATCGGTTTGCTGGGCGGTAAAGAAGCCTTTAATCAGCGGCTTGATCAATTTTTTACACTACCATTTCAGGACGAGGGAGGGTTGGAGGATATGACGGGGCTGATTGGGCAGTATGCTCATGGAAATGAGCCTGGGCACCACATTCCTTATCTGTACAACTACGGTGGACAGCAATGGAAAACGGCTGAAAAGGTAAGACATATTTTAAAAGAAATGTATCATGATCGTCCAGATGGCATCATCGGAAATGAAGACTGCGGACAAATGTCGGCATGGTATGTATTTTCGTCTTTAGGGTTCTACCCTGTATTTCCGGCCTCTGGAACTTATGCCATCGGGAGTCCGTTATTTGACAAAGCCACAATTAATTTAGAGGGCGGAAAAAAATTCATTGTTGAATCTGTAAGCAACAGCGACAAGAATATTTATATCCAAAGCATTCTATTGAACGGGAAAAAATATGAGGAAAGCTATTTACAGCATGCCGATATTATGAAAGGTGGTACACTAAAAATTACAATGGGAAGTAAGCCAAACTATAATTACGGCAAATAACCATTACCCCAGTATTTCCTGAAAGGTTTTATTAAAGCTTTCTGCATAAATGGCTTTATATTCTTTATTGAAATTCTCGAATATAGATTTAGCCAGAGAGTGCTTACCTAAAAATACAAGAGCCTGGCATTTAATTGCCATGGCTTCTTCATTTACCGGATCAAAGTTAAATACACAATCCGCTAAAGATATTAAAAATTCAGGATCATCCGAGATCTTCATGCTTGCCGCCATATGGAGGTAAGTATCGATGATCTCGTTTGAAATTTCATACTTCAAAGGATCCAGCCAGCTGTATTCTGCATTTGAAAGAAACCCACCCCGAGATACAATTTTTGTAAGATCTATGATCTTGTTTTTGTTGATGTCGGTTTTGCTTTTAACAATATTCAGATATTCTTTATAGTCTATTCTGATCTTGTCGTAATCGATCAGCATTTTCCAGTAACCGGTCTCTTTAGATATCTCACAGCTATCCATGCTTTCCAGAAGCAGCTTCAGCTTTGCAATACTAACAGATCTGTTATTCCTGGCGCTGCCAACAGACTTGTCGGCCCATAAAATCTCTTCCAGTTTTTCTGAACTAACGCCTCGTCCCCAGCGCACGGTAAACAATAATATTAGCAGGAAAAGCTCTTTTATTACTGGGGTAAAGAGCTTGGTAATATCTTTTCCTTCTCTGTCAAATAGCTGAAGGTCGCCAAACAGAAACATGGTATTTCTTATATCATCAGGCATATCAGTATTTTCTTGCTTTATGTTTACCAGTTCAGGTTCTTTAAGGGTTATTACCGGTACTTTAACTGAGGGCTTAGCTAATGTCTTTTTGTTTCTGATTCGTTTGTATCCTAAATATAACATGCACAGAATTAGCGCTCCTGAAATTACCATATACCAGTTTATTGTAAAACGGGGTGGGGTATTGTGCACTGCCTGTTGTATTTCGGGAGGGGCATGTAAAGTATAGATCTTAACGGAGGAACTGTTTGCTTTCTGATCATAATAAAGCAATACGGCTACAAACTTTTTGCTAACCTTACAATAATACAAGTCTGCAAACGATGATATGTCGTGGAAAGTATAAGGAATGCGGCTGCCTACAAATTCATAGGAAGGATTTTTAAGCGATCCCTTGATCATAGCCAAAGAAGAATTAAATATGTGGTTTACAAACGTGAGGGCATAAAAAGATTGTTCCTTCTCATCAATAACCATGGAGTTTGCGAAAGCGAATTCTTCCTTTCCGGGATTCAGCTCAAATAGCTTTTTGAAAGTTTTGTGTTCAACATCATAAAAGCTGAGGTCGTAGAGGTTCTTTGGATTCAGAATCTGCTGACCGGTCGTACTTCCATATCCTCCAAGTATGTAAGCGCCGTTTTTCGTTGCACCCAGTGCAGCAAGGTAGCGTGGAGTAAAATCTCCGCTTGTTTTAACCGAACTTAGTTTTTTATCTTTAAAATGATAGCGCTGAACATCTCGTTTATAGTTATAATGTCCATAGCCCCCAATAAAATACAGACTGTTGTCATTTGCAGAGTAGAACTTGTTTAAATGCCAGAAATTTGTAGGTACGTTTTCGCCAGTATACTTGCTATCCCATGTGTTATTGCTAAAATTGAACCCACTCATTAGTGAAAAATCTACATAGAAATTTAATAGCCCCAGTTCATTTTGATAAATAGATTGATTTCCATAAAGCATTGGCTGCAATCCGGATTTATAATCGGCGATAGTTGTTTTTTCCGTTTTTACATCGTAAGTCTGCAAGGATTTTTCAGTTACTACAAATACCCGTTCGCGATCAGCATCAAAGGCAACACTTGCCGATCCTGCAACCTCAGCAGATTTAACGAGTTCCCATTCAATGTGCATTTTTCTAATCCAGTTCGGATTAATTACTCCGGCATTTTTTCCTTTAATCTTTTCTGTTGCACTTAATCCGGTATATTCATTTAATGGCCAGTGATGTGTTAGCTTGTCATCCTCAGTTATTTTTATCTCTTTGATCTTCATTGGCGGCACATCCTTCACTTCATGTTCCTTATAATTATTGGCACCAAAGCAGATTCTGTAACAATTCTTTTTTAAGGGGATTTTCTCACGATAAACTTTGCCATCAGCGGTAAGAACCAGTTCCTGGTTTTCCTGATCAAACTTGAGCTTTATGTTGTACCAGTTTTTAAACAGCTTGTCTAGTTTTATATCGAACTCAATGTTCGACATCTTATCACCTATAACCAACTTAAGATGGTTTTTTGCCTCCAGGCTTTTATCGTATATAAGGTCGATGTTTCGTTTTTCCTGATCTACAATTCGGAATATATAACCAAAGTAATCGGTATGGCCTGTCATAAAAGAAAAATCGAACGATAGCTCAAAGGTGTTATTGAAACATAGTGGATCAGCAGCGGTCAGGTCCAGTCCTGTTCTTTTTTCCTGTATAGTCTCATGCCCCGTAAAACAAAGGCCATAATACTGTGCATTTGTGATCTTCGGAGTTATAAAAAGAAAGGCAAAACAAGTCAGGTAGAATTTTAATCCCATAGTCATATCTGGTCTCGCTAAGATAAGCAAATTTGGCAAATCCCCTTCCAATATAGCTTCTATGTGGAATATGAAATTTTTTCTAAGATTTTTTCTCCAACTAAGACATTTTTAAGCCTTTTTTAAGGCTATTAAATTACTTAGTGTTTAAATAAACCAAATATTAAACCAAAACTAAGTATGAAAAGACTACTATTTTTCTTACTCGCATGTTGTATTACAACCTATACATATGCGCAGAACATTACCGTAAAAGGTAAGGTTACGGATGCCGCCGGCGGGCCTTTAATTGGTGCCGCGATAAAAGTGAAGGGAAGTTCAGGAGGAACTTCAGCCGACAATAACGGAGAGTTTTCTATCTCTGTTCCCACAGGTTCTTCTCTGTTAATTTCCTTTGTTGGTTTTCAACCTAAAGAAGTGCAGGTTACAAGCGGCGGGCCATTAAATATTATACTTTCTGACAGCGGTAACAGCCTTGGAGAAGTGGTTGTTGTAGGGTATGGTACACAGAAAAAAGCCACCCTTACCGGATCCATTGCCTCTGTTTCCAATGCCGAGATCTCAACAACCAAAACACAGAACGTACAGAACATGCTAACCGGTAAAGTTCCCGGGCTTCGTGTTGTACAAAGAACATCAGAGCCTGGTGTTTTTACCAATCAATTTGATATCCGGGGCTTTGGTAATCCGTTAATTGTTATTGATGGGGTACCGCGCGATAATATTACTCGTCTTGATCCTAATGAGATCGAGAGTATTTCAGTTCTAAAAGATGCAGCTGCTGCGGTGTATGGAGTAAGAGCTGCTAATGGGGTTGTACTCGTAACCACCAAAAAAGGGAAATCTGGCAAGCCGGAAATTACTTATGCTGCTTATTATGGTCAGCAAACACCAATCGGATTGCCTGAGCCTGTAGGTGTAATTGACCGTTTCACGCTAATGAACGAGAAGACCATGCATAGAGTTGATGGACCTGTACTAACGTATAACGATGAAGATTTTGCCCCTTATCGTAATGGAACAAAAACAGGTACCAACTGGTATGACATGACAATGCGTGATTTTGCACCTCAGTTCCAGCAAAACCTTAGTGCCAGTGGCAGTTCAGGTGATACTAAGATAGATTATTTCATTAACCTTGGTTATGCCAGGCAAGAAGGAATCTGGAAAAGCAATTCCTTAAAATATGACAGGTATAATCTGCGCTCTAACTTAAACGCCCAGATCTCTAATCGTTTAAAAGCCTCTTTAAAACTTAACGGTATTTTAGAGAATAAAATGAATCCTAAAGTTCCTTCCTGGCAGCTGTTTTCGCAATTATGGAGAGCACAGCCAAACGAAACCTATTATGCAAATAATAATCCTGATTATCTGTATAAGCCAGTTTTCGAACATCCCGGAGCAAATTCAGATAGTGATTTATCGGGTTACCAAAAAGACCAGAACAGCTGGTTACAGAGCCAGTTTTCATTAGACTATCAGGTGCCATATCTTGATGGATTAACCGCAAGGGGATTGTTCTCGTACGATGCCAGAAATAACAATTTTAAGGATTATAGAAAAGGTTATAACGTATATGATTATAATGCAGCAAGCGATTCTTATACCGCCTATAATAAGAATGGTCCCGATCAGTTGCTTAGAAGGTATAGCACAACACCTAACTCATTATTGCAACTCTCGTTGAATTATGTAAAAAGTATAAAGAAACATAACATAAACGCCTTAGTACTCTACGAAGAAGGTACTTCGAGTGCCGATAATTTTTTTGCACAGCGTGATCTTGCCTTGCCTGTTGAATACCTATTTGCCGGAAAAGCACTAGGCCAGGTGGCAAATACCAATATTGACGGTGTATCTGAAACAGCAACCAGAGCTGTAATAGGCAGATTGAACTATGATTTTTCAGGGAAATACCTTGCCGAGTTTAGCTTTCGTTATGATGGTTCTTCGAGGTTTTCTGATAAGAAACAATTTGGGTTCTTTCCGGGTGCTTCTGTTGGATGGCGCATATCTGAAGAATCTTTCATGAAAAATAATTCATCACTGTCATTTATCGATAACCTGAAAATCAGGGCGTCATATGGTATTATGGGCGATGATGGAAACGTAAGGTATCAGTTCCTTTCGGGCTACGATTATCCGTTTAATGGAAACAGAGAAGCACTTGGTGGGGGTTATATGTTTGATGGCGGTTTTGTTAACTCAGTTGGCTTTAGAGCAGTACCAAATCCAGACCTCACATGGGTAGAGGTTAAAACAACCAATATCGGGTTAGATGCTGAATTGTGGAAAGGCAAACTTGGGATTACATTTGATGCATTTAAACGCCGCAGGGATGGACTTTTAGGCAACCGTTTGGTAACTGTACCCGGTTCATTTGGTGCAAATATGCCACAGGAAAACCTGAATAGTGATGAAACGCGCGGGCTTGAACTTGCATTAAGTCACAGAAATAGGTTCGGAGAGCTGGGCTATAACATCAGCGGAAATGTATCGTTAACACGTACTAAAATTATTTATGAAGAACTTGGACGTGCAGGAAATTCACAGGAAAACTGGAGAAACAACAAACTCAACCGCTATAATGATGTATGGTTTGGCTTTGGGTATGTAGGACAGTTTCAATCATTTGAGCAGATTGCCAATTATAACCAGTTTACCGGTAGAGGTACACTTCCTGGCGATTACATTTACGAGGATTGGAACGGCGACGGGACTTTTGATGATCTGGACCGTTATCCAGTTGCTACTGCCATTAATCCAAACAGTACCAGTGCTGATGGAAACGATGCCCGGCATAACTATCCATTGCTAAATTTTGGGCTTAACCTTGGTTTCGATTACAAGGGTTTTGATCTGAACCTGCTTTTCCAGGGCGGCGCAATGTCTTATGTTTCCTATCCTGAAGCCTTTAGAGAGCCATTGGCCTTCGATGGAAATGCGCTGGATATGTTTATGGACAGATGGCATCCTGTTGATCCCAAAGCAGATCCTTATGATCCCGCCAATAAATGGGTACAAGGATACTACGCTTATACGGGAACGGTTATTAACGACAATTCGCGCAGGGCGATTCAAAATGGTGCTTATATGCGTTTAAAGAGCGCTGAGCTTGGTTATTCACTTCCTAAAAAAATACTTACAAAAATAGGGATACAAGGATTACGCGTATATGCCAACGGATACAACCTGCTAACCATTACGAAGATTAAAGGATTAGACCCCGAGCGCCCTTCAGAACTTTATGGGTACATCTATCCAATCAGCCGTACAATTAATTTCGGAACAAGCATTAGCTTTTAATAAGGATCCAGACAAATGATTATGAAACAATTAAAATATATAGCATTTATGCTTCTTTTTGGAGCAGTATGCGCTTGTAATAAACTGGACATTGCCCCTGTAAATATTGTACAGGATAAGGATCTGTTCACAGATGCGGGAATGCAGGCCTATATGGCCGCTCTCTATAGCCGCATGCCTATTGAGGATTTTAAATACAGTGCCGGCGATGGCACAGAAGGGTTTAATACCTGGAATCAAATCGCCTTACCCATGTTAAATACCGGAGAAAATGCCAATCGAAACAACGGAGGTTTTGTAAATCCTGCCAGAGGGTACTGGAAAAGCGGTTACCAGGTTATTCGCTATTCCAACTATCTGATCGAAAATTTACCTGCTTATGCCGCGTCACTAACACAGCCAAAGGTTGATAAATGGATAGCTGAAGCACGTTTTATTCGTGCTTTTACATATTTTGCTTTGGTAAAGCGTTACGGAGGAGTACCTATTACAAGTCAGGTTCAGGCTTTAAATGCCAACGTAGAAGAATTGCAGATTCCAAGAAGCAGTGAACAGGAAGTTTATGATTTTATACTGGCAGATCTTGATTATGCCATTACAAACATGAATGAGGCAAGTGAGCAAAAGGGACGTGTAAATAAGAATATTGCTGCGGCATTTAAATCGCGCGTTGCACTTTTTGCCGGTTCAAAGGCCAGATATGGTACTCAATATGTTGTTGATGGCATAATGCTTAATGGCATTCCGGCGGCAAAGGCCAATGATTATTTTAAATTAAGCTTTCAGGCTGCAAAAATGATTGAAGGTAAGTATTCTCTTTATAAAAAAACATGGTCGCCCACAGATAAAATTGCTTCTGCAAATAATTATGCTGCACTTTTTCTGGACACGGAGAGTCCCGAAACGATCTTCTCAAAAGGTTATTCCTTTGTAGAAAATGTACATAGTTTCGATGCAGTTTATTCGCCGCCACACATGACTTCAACTTATGGCGATCGTTTTAATCCTACTTTGGATTATGTAGAGCTTTTTGATGGATTGCCAAAGAATTCACGTGGCGAGATACAGACCACTAAGCCTGATGGAACCTATATCGTATATGATTATGTAGAACAGCTTTTTGAAAATTGCGAGCCAAGGTTAAGAGGCACAGTTTTATTGCCGGGCCAGGCTTTTAAAGGACTACGTACCGATCTTCGTCGCGGAACATTTATCGAAAGTATAGATCCGGCCACCCCTATACAAAAGTTGGTGCCAGAGGGTTCAACAGCAGCTTATTCTTCCAATCCATTTTATAATCCAAACGTAAAACAGGCAGGAACATGGAATAGTCAGGTGCCAATTGTATTGTCTACTGGGCAGTCAATTAACCCTACTGGTCTGGATGGCCCAACTTCTTCAAACAATGCCACCGTTACCGGTTTTCATGGACGTAAATATCTAAATCCAAATGTTTCAGCGGCGCTTACCAAACTCCATGAGTCTACTCAGTCGTGGATTGAAATCAGATATGCAGAAGTATTGCTAAACCGTGCCGAAGCAGCGTTAGAACTTGCACAGCATGGTGTAAATAACTTAGACGGTGTTGACCTTCAAAATGATGCTTTTGTACAAATCAATGCCATTCGTGAGCGGGCAGGAGCGGTATTGTTAACAGATCAGGGCGAGCTTTCTGCAGGTGCGGCACTTGCACCGGGAACCGGTGTTGGGTCATATGTACTGGCGCCAACAAGAGGATTGCAGCTTGTAAGGATAGAGCGCAGAAAGGAACTTGCTTTTGAGCATAAGCTTTGGTGGGACATGCTGAGATGGAGAACTGCCGATCTGGAAGTTAATTCGAGAATCTGGAGAAAGCTTAATCCCTTCCTGTTTGCTAAAGGATCGGTTCCTGAAGCGCCAGATTATGTAAAGGGCAAGTATATTTTTGATGCCAGACTGGAAGAGCGCAATTCAAGATTTACCGTGGCTACTAAATATTATTATGAAGCTATTCCGGGTGCTGAGATTGCAGCAAATCCTAAGCTAAAACAAAACGAACAGTATTAACCATTACAGAAATCAGGTATGAAAAAGATATTATTTATGTTATTGTTTTTTGCAGGAGTGGCAGCATTGCATTCCTGTAAAATTGACGATTATGAGGCTCCTTCGGCAGTATTGCAAGGAACAATCCTTGACGATAAAGGACAGGGTTTACAGGCTGAACAAGGCCAGGGGAACACCAGAATCAGAATGGAAGAACTGAGCTGGAGCAGTACACCAACCCCCATGTTTTTAAATATTAAACAAGATGGTAGTTATATAAACAACAAGTTATTTGCCGGCAAATATCGCATTAGCCCAATTGAGGGTCCCTTTTATCCGGTAACAGCAGAGGAAATTGATGTCAAGGGTACAACAACCCACGATTTTCATGTAGTGCCGTATGTAGTTGTAGAATGGGTGGGTGATCTGGTAGTTACCGCCGACAAAAAGATCTCTGCTAAATTTAAGTTTAACAGAAATGAGGCGCCAGCCGGACAAACCAAACCTACCGTTGCTGATTACAGGTTGTTCGTGTCAACTACAAAGTATGTAGGCAACAATAATTTCGATCCTGCAAATGGTCTGGTAACCGTTATCCCAAATGAAAATACCGAAGTTGCCATCACCACAAATGCAGCAATGAAATATGCCACTACTTACTATGTGAGGGTAGGCGTAAGGGTAAATGATAATTTCAAAAAGTACAATTATACCACAGTAAAAGAGATAACAGTAACCCCATAATTTATTAGGTTAGTTAGTTAAGCGGCGAGGGCTTTGGCTTCCTGAGCCGCTTTTCTTATTTAAAACCTAACTGTACATTTATGTACATAGATTGTACGGAAATGAACAATAAATCGCCGGCATAAATATAAATGGCCGATATTTAGGTGTATGGAGTTGTTTCTGAGAATGGCATATCTTTGGCGTAAGAGATGAAAAACCCCGGATATGTTTTTAATCAACTTTAGAATAGCTTTAAGAAACCTTTGGAAAAATAAAGGTTTTTCTCTGATCAACATTGGAGGGTTAGCCATTGGTATGACCTGTTGTTTAATGCTCCTGATGTATGTGGGTTACGAATGGAGTTATGATAAACAATTTAAGGATATAGACCGTATATATGCTGCTAAACTTACCCTAAATGTAAATGGGAAACTTTTAACAACAGACGCAACCCCAAATAAGCTTGCAGGTGCTGCTTTGGTAAGCTTGCCCTCGGTAGAAACTGCCAGTAGGATAGCTATGGGCGAGTCAACGAAATTATTTGGTACTGCCAATAACAATTTTAAGTTGACTACCCTAAATGTTGACCCTGGCTTTTTGAAGATATTTGATTACAAGTTTATTCAGGGAAACCCCGAAACAGCTTTAAGCGAACCCAATTCGGTTTTACTTACTGCCTCAGCGGCTAAGAGGCTATTTGGAAGTGTGAACGTTTTAGGCAGCAGCGTAAAGTGGGATAATAGTAAGATCCTGAAGGTCTCTGCGGTAGTAGAAGATCTGCCAAAGAACATGACCCATCAATTCGAAGCACTGCAACCCTGGTCATTTTTTGAGCAGGAACATCCCGGAGAGAAGGACAATGGTTGGGGAAGCATTACCTGCTTTACTTTATTCAAGTTAAAAGACAAAGCTAGCTTCGAGGTTACAGATGCTGGAGTAAGACAGTTGATTAAGAAAAATGATAAGGAGACTACTCTCCAGGCTTTTCTTTTTCCCTTTGGCAAATACCATCTTTATGATCATTTTGAAAATGGTAAGTCAGCTGGAGGAAGGATTGATCAGGTAAGGCTGTTCATTTTTCTGGCGTTCTGTGTTCTGCTAATTGCCTGCATTAATTATATGAACCTTTCAACTGCACGATCAGAAAAACGTGCAAGAGAAGTAGGAGTGCGCAAGGCACTTGGCGCTTCCAGAAAAACGCTGATTGGTCAGTTCGTAATGGAGTCACTTGTGCTTTCATTAATTGGTATTTTGATTGCATTTGTACTGCTAGAGGGTGTGCTGCCCTATTTTAATAATCTGCTGGATATCTCTATCCAAATCAATTACAAGTCACCCTACACATGGGTAACACTACTCTCGCTAATCTTATTCACAGGTGTGCTTGCAGGAAGCTATCCCGCGTTTTATTTGTCATCTTTTACACCTGTAAAGGTATTAAAAGGCTTTACCGGAATAGGTAAGTCCTCATTGCCGATGCGCAAAATACTTGTTGTGGTGCAGTTTACCATCTCAATTTGTATGATCGTTTGTGCTATTGTGATCTATTCCCAAATCCAATTCATGAAAAATAAGCCGTTAGGGTTTAACGAGAATAACCTGGTGCAACTGGATCTGGAAGGCGAGTGGTTAAAGCTGCAGAAGCTGGAGATCTTTAAAGCGGAGCTAAAAAATGCTGGCGCGATTGTTTCGGCAACAGAATTTGCAAGTTCATTTACTCAGGGAGGCACCATAACCGGAGATATTAGCTGGCCAGGTAAGGCGGCAAATGATAATTCTATAATAGATTATCGAAGTACAGGTTTCGATTTTGTAAAAACGATAGGTACGACTATGGTGATGGGAAGGGATTTCTCACCTAAATTTGTTGCTGATACAGCAACATCATTACTGCTAAATGAAAGTGCCGTGAGAACGATGGGGCTTAAAAATCCGGTGGGCTCTAAAATTACCTGGGGCGATCAATCGCTAAATGTAATTGGTGTTGTTAAAGATTATACAAACGAACAGCTGGGTGCAAAGTCAAAACCTACCGTATTTTATTGCAACATTGCTCAAAGCAAAGTATTGCTGCTTCGTCTTAATCCGGATCAATCGCTAAGCAAATCAGTTCAGTCTATCAAAGACATTAGCCTTCGACTTAATCCTTCTTATCCCGCAGATCTCCAGTTCGTTAACCAGGGTATGCAGCAGAAGCTAAAAACAGAGCGATTGCTCAGTGTGCTTTCTAATCTGTTTGGTTGTTTTGCTATTTTTATCTCTTGTTTAGGCCTGCTAGGGCTTGCTTTATATATTGCGGAGCAGAGAAGTAAAGAAATCAGTATCAGAAAGGTTCTTGGTGCCGATTTGAAAAGTATTCTTGTTCTATTGAACAAGGATTTTATAAAACTGGTTATTCTATCAAATATGATTGCTATTCCAGCTGCTTATATTATTGCGGTAAGGTGGCTGCAGAAATATGACTATAAAGTTGCCATGACTGCCTGGCCGTTTTTAATTGCTTTATTTTTGTCTGTATTTATTGCCATACTTACAGTAAGCTTTCAAACCGTCAAGGTTGCAAAGGCAAATGCGGTTGATGCATTAAAATATGAGTAAGTTCTGAAACAAGTTCAACAAACATTGTTCCGTCATCTCGACGATAGGAGAGATGACGACGGCCCTTTTGTATTTTTAACATGCCGCTTAAACTTTATCGTACCTAAGCACATAGTGACGGTACAAATGACTAATCCGAAATAGTTGCTCTGCAATGAATAGCAGCACTACTAAAGGCAGCAGTAATTCCATATGGTCCGACTTCCAGAAAACATAGATAAATACAGTTAACAGGCGGGTATACTCTAGGTAGTAAATCCATTTTCTTTGTTCCATTAAGGCTCCGCAGTTAATCAATGTAAGCAGAACAAACATAACAATAAACAACTTATCTACGGTCTCAAAGTAGGGATATAAGCCGGTAATGAACGTTAACAGAATTACGCTGACAATTATTTGTATGTTTAAATAACCTCTGAATTTAAAACGATAAGAAGAGGATGCTTTGTGTTGCAGGTATCTCTTTTCAAGCATTGGCCTGATTTCCTGATCCAGTCTGGAAGGGTGACCAAAGATGATTTTTAATTTGGTCTTTACCTCGGGTACCTTTTTACACGCCGCTAAAATTTCGAGGTAGTAATGGAAGTGCTGCCATAAGAAACTATAACTTTTTACAGGATGTGTAAGGCCATACTTAGGTGGTTCCTCTTCCCTTTGGAATGTTCCAAAGATTTTGTCCCAGAAAACGAATACATCTCCATAGTTCTTATCAAGATATTTCTCATCGCTGGCATGGTGAACCCCATGAATGGAAGGTGTAACCAGAATATATTCCAGCCAGCCTAAATTTCTGATCAGCTGAGTATGGGTAAAGAAGGAATAGGCCCCATGAACAACAAGAATAGCGATCACCATGGTAGGATGAAATCCCAGCAGCGGTATAACGCACCAAAAAAGATTTCTGATCAGGGCTTGAAAAACGGTAATCCTGGCGGATACTGTAAAGTTAAATTCTTCGCTTTGATGATGTACGATATGGGCTGCCCAAAGGATATTTACCTCATGACCGAGTCTGTGGTACCAATACCAAACAAGATCTGTAACCAGGATCAGTAATACCCATACCCACCAAACATTGGGTATGCTGAAAAGTGCATAGTTGGTGTAAATCCAAAAGAACAAGCTGTAGAAACTTGCTGATATAAAGAGATTGAGAAGCCTTTCGGCAATACCTATACTGAGGTTGGAAATGGAACTTTCATATTTGAACAAATGCGCCTTTTTTAGCTTTACAGCGATCCCATACTCTAAAAAAAGAAACACAAAAAAAGCTGGGATAGCAAAGGCTAAATAGTTAAAATGACTAATCATAATTTAATTCCTCTTAGCCAAATGTAAATAAATACTACTAAATTGGTAGTATTTATTTTAAACTATATTTTAACGAACCATTCAGTTTCCTTATGCAAGGTTTATACATTCCAAAATTGTATATCTATTGTTTTGCCATTGTGTAACGATTGTTTAAGCATTGTACGAACCCTAATAATAGCTTAATTATCAGCGCTTTAGAAGTAGCCTTTTTTTGAGGTTAAGCAGGCCAATATCAAGGATTAAAATTTATTTTAATAAAGTCTAGTAAATTAGTAGTTTTTATTTATACATTTGCGACTCAATAGTTGTTCTTGTAATTTACTTATCCAGAAAGACAGAGGGAAAGGCCCTACGACGTCTTAGCAACCTGTACCAGCTTTGCTTGTAAAAGGTGCTAATTCCTGCTCCGCTAATGCGGAGAAAGATAAAATGGTAAAGAGTTGTACCTCTTCTGCATAAGCTGACATCACAGAATGATTAATTATAAACGATTAATTAAAAAAGAGGAGGAAGAAATGAGAATTTATCTAGACAATGCTGCAACCACCCAACTGGACAAAGAGGTTTATAAGGAAATTATCCCTTACCTGTTAGAGTATTTTGGCAATCCATCATCACATCATGAAGATGGAAGGATTGTAAAAAGCGCTATTGAAAATGCCAGAAATACCATAGCCGATCTTTTAAATGCTGCACCTAATGAAATTATTTTTACAAGTGGCGGTACTGAGGCCGACAACACAGCTATATTATCAAGTGTGTATTCTGAGCAGGTTAAACATGTAATTACTACTCCATTTGAGCATCATGCAGTTCTGCATACATTAGAAGCACTTAAAAAGCGTGGCGAGATAAGCCTAAGCTTTATAAATACGGATGATAAGGGAAACCTTGATATTGAACATCTACAACAACTATTAAAAAATAAGGAACGCTCATTGGTATCGGTAATGCATGCCAATAACGAAATCGGGAATTTAAACAACATTGAATTAATTGGCGAGCTCTGTTGTAGCAGCAACGCTATTTTTCATTCAGATACGGTTCAGACCATTGGACACTATCGCCATGATCTGTCAAAATTGAAAGCACATTTTATAGCTGCATCAGCACATAAATTTCATGGGCCAAAAGGTGTAGGATTTATTTACTGTAAAAATGGGATCCAGCTTTCGAAGTTAATCCATGGCGGATCTCAGGAACGCAGGCTACGTGCAGGAACTGAAAATATTCATGGAATTATTGGCCTGGCAAAAGCTTTGGAAATTGCATATCGTGATATTGATGAACACGCAAGGTATATACAGAAACTAAAAGACAGGATGATCTTTAAATTGAAGGCCGAAATTGAAGGGGTACAGTTTAATGGAAATTCGGGCGATGCGGGTAAGAGCCTTTACACCGTTTTAAGTGTTAGCCTGCCACAACATGAAGGTGCTGATGACTTACTGGGATATCTGGACCTGAATAATATTTCTGTGTCTGGAGGAAGTGCCTGCTCTACAGGGTCGGCATCGCATGTGCTCAAAGCAATTAATGCAGATCCATCCCGTCATACGGTTCGCTTTTCATTTAGTAAGTATAATACCATAGAAGAAATAGATTACACCGTTGAAAGGCTCGCTGCAATTTATAATGTGGTAACCATATAATGAGCTTAATGGTAAAAATTAACATCCTGGCTGTGTAGATTGCGTGGCTTTATGCAATGGTGGAAAGTTCATTCAGCTCGCTTTCTGCAACACGCCGGGATGTTAATTAATAAACGTTTAACAATATACAATAACGGCCAATAGAAGGGCCAATTATAACATAAAAAATAAATACTACTAAATTAGTAGATTTTTTTTGAATTGTTATTTCTAAGCATTACCTTTACATCAATCTAATAAAGCTCCACCCCTTAGTAGATGATTTTTATTGCCAACATCTAGTAACTCCACCATTAATAGATGATTTATAAAGTTTTCTAAAAAATGATTTTTAGAAATATAAATTAACTAGTGATATGAAAAATTTAAAATTCTGTTGTTGTATGTGCATGTAGTTTCTACAGCATTCCCTGATTGATTTTCTTGAATTTATTCGTCAGAATCTAATAGCCAGGCTATTGAGGCAGGAATCGTTATGCCCAAAATTCTCTTAAACAACCTAAAAAACCCTATACAATGAACTTAAAAGATTATCTATTTAAAGCTAAATGCCTGTCGGCAGGTATTTTATTGAGTGGTGCAGCACTTGCAGGAACTAAACCTGAACCTGCAAAATTTATTAAAGAAGGCGTATGGCGCGGCGTATTTACCGTAAGCGAATCGCAGGTTCCCTTTAATTTCGAACTAAAAGGAAAAGACCCTCAGCATGCAGTGTTTACCCTTTTAAATGGCACGCGTCGCGATGATTTCCATGTACAGCTAATTGGCAAAGACTCCATATTCGTTAAAATGAACACCTATGATGCTGCTTTAGTAGCCAAAATAGAAGATGATGGAAGGCTAACTGGCGAATACAGAAGTTTGGTGCCTAATTTTAGAGGAAATGCACTTCCTTTTACTGCAGAATATGGCAAGGCATATCGCTTTGTTGAGCCGGGAAAAGACGTGAAGCCAAAAGCAGATTTAAGCGGTAAATGGGAGCTTAAGCTTTATAGTAAAGAAGCAGTTCCGGCTTCTATTGCCGTATTAAAGCAATCGGGCAATAAACTTACCGGCGTGATAATGACCGTTGTTGGCGATAGCCGCGAAATTGAAGGTACTGTACAAGGTGATGAATTTGCTTTATCTGGTTTTACAGGCCCTAGCCCTTTCATTATTAAAGGAAAAATAAATGAAGATGGAACCCTTTCCGGAGAGCAGGGTTTTGGAATTTATAAGAACATCAAATTTGATGCAACCAAAAACAATGTTGCCGATTTACCAGATCCTTATAAACTAACGTTTTTAAAGGAAGGATATAAAAAGCTTGACTTTACTTTTCCTGATTTGAACGGTAAATCTGTCTCGCTAAGCGATGACAAGTATAAAGGCAAGGTAGTTATTGTAGAGATTATTGGTACCTGGTGCCCTAACTGTACAGATCAGACAGTGTTTTTGTCGCCATGGTTTAATAAAAACCAAAAGCGTGGTGTAGAAGCCATAGCAATAGGCTTTGAACAGAAAGACAGTTTGGAGTATGCTAAATATACGCTGGGAAAACTGAGAGATAAATATGATATCAAGTATGACATACTTTTTGGTGGCCTTGCCGATAAAAAGTTGGTAGCTCAAAAACTCCCTGCACTTAACAAGTTCATTGCTTTTCCTACTACTATAATCATAGACAGAAAAGGTGAGGTAAGAGAAATTTATACCGGATATACTGGTACTGTAACAGGTAAGTATTACGATGATTATGAGAAGAAATTTAATAAAGTGCTAGACGAATTATTGGCTGAACCTGAACCAACGGCACAAGCCACGGATACAAGTAACACCTTAAAAGGTAAATAATAGTATAACCATAAAACTTAAACGATGAATAAGCGCAATTTTTTTAAAGAATTATTATTACTCTCCCTGGGCTTGCTTTTAGGCGTATCTGTATGGGCCTTAGATAAGAACCATGCGGGGAAAGTAATTAAAGAGGGAGTTTGGCGGGGTGTTTTTAATGTTAGTGAAACTCAGGTACCATTTAATTTCGAATTTAAAGGGAAAGATCTGGAGCACGGTACATTTACACTATTAAATGGAACCAGACGCGATGATTTCCATGTAACCCGGCTGGGTAAGGATTCGATTTTTATTAAAATGAATACCTATGATGCAGCACTTGTTGCCAAAATAGAAGATGATGGAACACTAAGTGGAGAGTACCGAAGTCTGGTGCCGGGTTTTAGAGGTAACTCGTTACCATTTACAGCAGAACATGGTAAGAATTACCGCTTTGTTGAACCTGGTAAGGACGTTGCACCGGTTGCAAACATTAGTGGTAAATGGGAACTGAAGTTTTATTCTAAAGAGCAGGTTCCTAATAAGGTGGCCTTGTTAAAGCAAAATGGAAACAAACTTACCGGTGTAATTTTACAGGCGATAGTCGTGAATTGGAAGGCACCGTACAAGGCGATGAATTTGTTTTGTCGGGTTTTACGGGTCCAAGCCCTAAAATTTATAAAGGTAAAATTAATGCTGATGGCACAATCAGTGGTGTAATATCGGCAGGGATTTACGACAATACCAAGTTTGATGGGGTAAAGGATGATAAGGCTGAATTGCCCGATCCATATAAGCTTACCTTTTTAAAGGAAGGGTATAAAAAGCTTGACTTTACTTTTCCTGATCTGACAGGTAAACCTGTATCCTTAAGTGATGATAAATACAAAGGCAAAGTGGTTATTGTTGAGATCGTTGGTACCTGGTGCCCTAACTGTACTGATCAGACTATATTTCTTTCGCCATGGTTTAATAAAAATCAAAAGCGTGGCGTAGAGGCTATTGCTATTGGTTTTGAGCAAAAAGATAGCTTGCAATATGCACAGTATACACTTGGTAAATTAAGAGACAAGTATGATGTTAAATATGACATTTTATTTGGTGGCCTTGCAGATAAAAAGGTGGTATCTCAGAAACTGCCTGCGCTGAACAAATTCATTGCTTTTCCAACTACCATAATTATAGATAGAAAAGGTGAAGTGCGCGAGATCTATACAGGATATACGGGCACAGTAACCGGTAAATACTATAAAGAGTACGAAAAGAAGTTTAATGATCTGTTGGATGTACTGATTGCAGAAGAAGTGCCTTCGAATGCATCAGCAAAATCTAATGATACTTTAAAAGGAAAATAATAGAAATCCCTCCCCCTGGTGCAGACTAAGGTTTGTACCAGGGGATTTAAAACCACTAAATAATTAAACAAAGAATATGAAATTAATACTAACTCTTTCTGCAATTACTGCAACTTCATTATTGGTTCTTACAGGAGCTGTAAAACCAACAAACGCTAACAAAACAATTTTATCTGCTAAAAAAATGGTGCCTGGAAAAGGCGCTGTTGTTAAAGCATTGGTGTTTAAAGTCGACAATGAAGGCAGTAAATTAACCTGGCTGGCAAAAAAGGCTACAGGCGAACATAGTGGATCTGTTAAAGTAAGCAACGGTAGTTTTACAGTAGAGAATAATACTTTAAAAGCGGGGAGCTTTGACATTGATACCCGTACCATAACCAATGCTGACCTTACTGATGAAAGTGCAAATGCAAAATTGGTTGGACATCTTAAAAGTGAGGACTTTTTTAGTGCAGAGAAGTTTCCTAAAGCAAATTTTGTAATCAGCTCTGCCACCAAAACTACAGGTAACCAGTACAATGTTAAGGGCAAACTAACCATTAAAGGGATAACCAACGATGTGAGTTTCCCGGCAACAATTGCAGTAAATGGTAAAAAGTTAACTGCTAATGCCAAGATAACTATAGACCGTACCAAATACGACATTAAGTTCCGCTCTAAAAACTTCTTCGAAAACCTTGGCGATAAAGTGATCTATGATGATTTTGATATCGACGTGGCACTAGTAGCCAATGCTCAATAATTGCATGACTTTACAATAATCATGAAAAAAAGAAATACCATACTTATACTGATAGCCTTTGTTTTCCTGTTGATAACCCAGTTAAGTTTCATGTCGGGTAGCGACGAGATACAGACCCGGGAGCAACTTGGCAGTAAGCTGTTTTTTGATAACATATTATCGAAAGACCGGACAATTAATTGTTCGTCGTGCCACAGACCGGAATTTGCTTTTGCTGATACTGCAGTATTTAGTAAAGGTATTGGAGGAAAACTTACATCCCGGAATTCTCCGGGATTAACCAACTTATCTGGCCGTACTCATTTTTTTTGGGATGGCCGTGCCTCATCGCTTGAGGAACAGGCTTTAGGGCCAATAACATCGCCTGATGAAATGGGCTTAACCATTGATGAGGCAATTGAACGACTTAATAACGATAAATTCTATGCAGACGCTTTTAAAAAAGTATTTAAAACAGCGCCAAATAAAGATAATTTGTTGAAAGCACTGGCTGCTTTTGAACGGACGCTGGAAACAAACAATAGCCCTTATGACCGATATATAAATGGAGATGACAACGCCATGTCAGAAGCCGCTATACGCGGACGACTTCTGTTTATAGGTAAGGGGAATTGTAACAACTGTCATTCAGGTGAAGATTTTACAGCCGATAGGTTTAAAAATATCGGCTTGTATAACGGAAAAACTTTGAATGATGCCGGCCGGTTCAGCATAACAAAGGACAGTACTGTATTGGGAGAGTTTAAAATACCCGGTTTACGTAATGTGGCATTAACAGCTCCATACATGCATAACGGCAAATTTAAAACTTTACGAAGCGTAGTAGAATACTACAACAATCCGTCGGTAGTGGTTAAAGATGGTATTAACAGGGATTTATCATTGGATAAACCCTTGAATCTATCAGGCCAGGAAATGGATGATATTGTAGCTTTTCTGGGTGCGCTTACCGACGACAGGTTCCTGTTGAACAAGTAAAAACATATAACTGACAAAATGTAATATATGCTTAAATGCATGTAGGGGGTATCCTTTTGTCTAAACTTAACTAAATCATAATGAAAAAAATTATACCGGTACTGTTGTTCTTTAGCTTTTTTTATGGGCAAAATTTATATGCGCAAAGGCGCATAATCAAGGGGGTAGTTACCTCAGCAGACGATAATTTGCCTATACCCGGAGTTTCGGTAAGGGTAAAAGGGCTTGATGAGGGGCCTGCCACAAAAGAGGATGGAAGTTACCAGGTTACTATTAAGAATGGTCGGATATTGATCTTTTCTTACATCGGATATGAAACACAAGAGGCAGAAATTGATGGCAAGGAGGTGATAAATATTAGTCTTAAGCCTTCATCAAGCTCACTGAGTGAGGTAAATATTGTTGGTTCAAACAATGCAAACAGAACTAAGCTTACCTCAGCAAACCCTGTAGATATTATTGATATAAAGGCACTTCAGGAATCGGCACCGCAGGTAACCGTTACCCAATTATTGCAGTATGTATCCCCATCATTCCACTCCTCTGTTTCAGGTGGGGGAGATGCCGCTTCGGCAACATCAACAGCGCAGCTTAGGGGGCTTGGTGTAGATCAGTTATTGGTATTGATTAATGGAAAAAGAAGACATAAAAGTTCAAACATCAGCTGGGGTGGATTAGGGAATGGAGCAACGGGCTATGATCTTAATTCCATTCCGACAGGATCTATTGAAAGAATTGAAATACTGCGTGATGGTGCTGCGGCCCAATATGGTTCTGATGCTATTGCCGGCGTTATTAATATAGTTTTAAAGAAAAGTACTGATCAGCTGTCGCTCAGCTCAACTGCAAGTGCGCGCAGACGGGGAGATGGATTAACCACAAGGACCAGCAGTAATTATGGGGTTAAGCTAGGAAATAAAGGCGGCTTTTTGAACGTAACCGGAGAGTTTGCTACCCAGGCAGTATCATTGCCTGTTGGAAACGATGATGCAGGCTTATATATAGGGCCTGCCTATGGTGGTGGTGCCAATACAAGGGGATTTGATCAGATCTATACAAAAGAAATTGATGATGCCATAATAGCCAGCAGAGGTATTGACAGGCATTATTTTGATCAGCGTGGCAGTACAAATAAAGCCATAGATGGATTACTTTTCTTTAATGCTTCTGTTCCTTTAAAGGAAGATGTGGAGTTGTACTCATTTGGAGGTATTAGCCACCGTAATTCACAGTTTACAGCGGTGTACCGTTTGCCGGGTTGGACTGAGCGCAACAATACCTTTATATATCCCGATGGGTTTTTACCGGCAATGGATAACATCATTTCTGATAAGTCGTTTGCCCTGGGCGTAAAAGCAAAGGTAAAAGACTGGAAAGTTGACATTTCAAATGTGTATGGCATTAATGATTTTGGGAATGTGATCAGCAACTCTTTGAACGCAAGTTTGGGCCAGCGTACACCCCGTAAGTTTGATGCAGGTAGTTATAACGCCAGCCAGAATACAACCAGTCTGGATTTTAGTCGCTATTTTGAAAAAGTGCTAAAAGGGCTTAATGTGGCATTTGGCGGTCAATACCGTGTAGAGAGCTATCAGATCATTGCTGGTGAGGAAGCCTCATATTCAAAAGGAGATTTGAGGGCAATTTATGGAGTAGATACAACAGCGGGTGGTATTCCTTATACCACTTCTTTAGGGTTAACGCCACTAAACGGCCTATCGCCAGGTTCGCAGATCCATGCAGGTTTTCGCCCATCGAATGAGGTGAACGTAAACCGATCTATTTCTGCAGGGTATTTAGATTTGGAGTTAAATGTTACTTCAAAATGGTTACTTTCTGGTGCGGTACGTGTCGAGAATTATTCAGATTTTGGAAGTGTGTTTACTTATAAAGGTGCAACACGCTATAGTGTTACCGACTGGCTTGGGGTAAGAGGATCAATAAACACTGGATTTAGGGCGCCTGACCTTGCGCAGTTTTATTATACTGAAACCTCTACAACTTTTCAAAATGGCGTAGCCATAGATCAGGTTACCGCAAACAATGTAAATCCGGCTACAAAAGCATTGGGGATTCCGGAACTAAAAGCAGAAAGATCTAAGGGATATACGGCCGGTTTAACCGCATCGCCAATACCAAATGTGGAACTTACTGTAGATGCATACCAGATTGATATTAAAGACAGAGTTGGTAATACCGGGCGCTTTTCGGCAACTGATACCAATTTGCCTGCCGATGTTAGGGCCTTATTTGTACAAACAGGTACCATACAGGCAAAGTTTTTTTACAATTCATTTAGCACCAGTACAAAGGGTATTGAGCTAACCGGAAGCTACAAGTTCCTGTTCAATAATGGGGCAAATGCTACTTTCCTTGCCAGTGCAAACTTTTTAGATACTAAGCTGACCAAAGTAAATACACCAAAAGGATTGGAAGCTTACCGATATATAATTTTTGATGAATCGGAGAAAGCAAGGGTAACAAACAATATCCCATCGAAGAAAATAACCTTGCAGGGAACTTATAACCTTGATAAGTTTAATTTTTTAGTGCGGGCAGTGTATTTTGGATCGGTAACATCGGTATCCCAGCTTAATGCTAACTTCCCTAAACCAGATTACTACTATCAGGTTTTTAGTCCGATCTGGATAGCAGATATATCTGCGGGATATAGAATAACCCCTACCATACAGGCAACTGTGGGTGCCAATAACTTATTCAATGTTCTGGGTGATTATAGTATTCCTGCGCCAGGAAGCAATATTACACGCAATCCGGGCCCAGGTGGTACACAAGCTGGAACAAATACAGGTATACAGCCATTTGTAAGATTATCGGCTAAGTTCTAATTATAAAATACAGAGATCATGAAATTTTTAAATATAAAGTTCGCAGGGATATTGGGTGTAATTGCTATCGTGTCTACATCCTGCAAAAAAACGGAATACCTGGATTCGGATAATGCCGACAGGCCACCTCTAAGTGCTAAAGTTAAACTGGTAAATGCATTGTCTATTACAGCACCTATTAACTTTCTTGACTTTACAAGGCAGATAAATACCACTTTGATTGTTCATAATGCGGCAACCAATTATGTGGACACCCAATATGGAAAAGTACAATACAATACTACCGAGGGGAGTAACACGAGCTATAAATCATCATATGTATTTGGAGGGAGTGCCACTTTTGTACAGGAAACTGATAAAGCTTCTTTTGCAGCTCCTAATGGTCCTATTGCGAGCTATTATCATACTTTATTCGCGGTTGCCAAACGTAAGCCCAGTAAATTGAATCCTGGAAATAGGGATAGTCTGGTATTGGTGTATGATGATTTAACAGCGCCGGTTTCTGGTAAGGCAAAAGTGCGGTTTGCAAACTTTTCTCCTGATGCACCGAATGTAGATTTAGTTTTAGTAGGTAGTGGTGCAGTTTTTTCAAATGTTGCATATGGCAATTTTGGCGATCAGACCATTATAACCTATGATGCAAATGGGAAGGCTCCGGCCACCATACCGGGTTTGAGTTGGAAAACGCTTGGCCCCTTTAAGGAAATTGATGCTGTTGCATCTAAGAATCTTGAGGTTAAGAACAATACGACTCAGGCAGTATTACCTATTGCAGGCAGTGGGTTATCTAACATAACTTTTGAGGCCGGAAAGATATACACCATCTTTATAAATGGAAGCCCTGGCGGAGCCGGGCTAAGTGCAACCATAATTACACATAGCAAGTAACATTGGTTAAAGCAGTCGAAATGACGGAGTGTGCTAGTGCACTCCGTCATTGCTATGTTACAATTGAAATCTAAGATTAAAGTAAAATAACGGTTTAACCTGGGTTCGGGCTGTTTTATAAAGTAGTATATGCCTAAATTTATAAAGAATTAATACTTTATATATGAACCCCCTGATTGTAGCCACAGATTTTTCGGAAGTAGCTGAGAACGCTGTAGAATATGCCGCTGCCATTGCCAAACATAATAATGCAAAGCTTATCCTTTACAATTCTTTTGTAATTCCTACTCATGCTGCAAATACCCTTTTGCCGGCAGCCAGCATACAAAAATTGATAACGGATAATGAGATTCGCTTAATTGAAAGAGCACTATCTCTATCTATCGATTACGATATAGAGGTAGAACATGAATCAAACCTCTCCTTTGTTCAGGAGGCGCTGAAAAGCTTAATAGACAAGCATCAGGCTGCCCTGGTGGTATTGGGGATGAATACTAAAACTTTGGAGCAGGATCTTTGGGGTAACACCACAACATCGGCAATTAAGAAACTCAATCTGCCGGTTATGGCTGTTCCGCTGGGAGCCAGGTTTGAGGGCACCAAAAATGTGCTTTTTGCTTGTGATGTGTTGCGAGGTATATCAGAAAAAGTACTTGCCAATATTAAAGAACTGGCAATAGCACTGAACGCCGAGGTTGAAGTTTTTAATGTAAGTCAGAAGGTTGAAGAATTAAAAACACTAAACGCTTCTTTACCGGAAGTAAGTGCCATTGATGATGGACTTGAAGGCATTTCTTACTATTATAAGAACGTAAATTCCAATGCGGTGATCAAGGAAATAGAAAAAGAAATTATCGATTTCAGAGCTGATCTATTGATTATGGTGCCAAAAAAATATGGGTTCTGGGCTTCTATTATTCACCGGAGTAAAACACGCATAATGGCTTCAGGATTAAAAATACCCTTGCTTTCGCTCCCAATTTCCTAAGTTGAATCAGAATTTTTTTATGCTTATCATTGCCGCTTCAAATGAAGTATATAATTCTGTTTTTAATTGTTGCAAGCCATAGTCTGTGCTTTGGACAATTCACAAAGGTTAAGCGTGTTGTTGATGGTGATACTTTCGTAACTGAATCAGGCGAGCGGGTAAGGTTAATAGGTATAAATGCGCCTGAAATGAAGGATTTTTATGGCATTGAAGCAAAGGAACACTTAGCAGAGCTGATTGAAGGAAGAGATATTGAACTAACAAGCGACCATAAGTCAAAAGACAGAGACAGATACTCGAGATTGTTGAGATATGTTGTGCTTAGTGGAGTGGATATAAATGAGCAAATGATCCGTGAAGGATATGCTTACGCTTTACTTAAGTTTCGTTTTGACCGAGCTGCGGTGTACACTGATGCTGAAGCCGAAGCAAAAGATCAGTTGCTGGGAATGTGGAAGTATACTGAAGCCGAAAGAAACGAACCCCAAAATATTCCAGTAACTACTCCTATAAGCAACATTACCCAAATAGACCTATATGAGAACCGCTATGTAATTGGTGGGCTTGTTATAATGTTCATTATTCTGGGTATTAATTATCGTTTAAGAGCTTAGTGATCGAGATTTATTTGTCAGGCATACAACTAACAGGATAATTTAAGATTGTTTAATTAAGGAACAAACATGCCTTTTTTAATACCTCGTTTAAAGAACAAGTAGATTAATTTTCTGAAAAGCGATTTTGACATATTCTTTTTGCCTGAAAATTCATATTTTTAGTAACATTTATTGCGTGAAAGCATCATACACAAGATAAATTCGTAACAAAAACAAACTATTATTTCATATGAAAAGAACCATTACACTGCTCACGCTGGTATTATTCTTGGCAGGGGGCGCTTTTGCCCAAAAAAAGAAGAAAAAAGAGCTTGCCGCTGATTCGCTAAAAAAAGCGATGGCCAAGCCTGCTAAACCAACAATAAATGACAAAATAAAATCAAGTAAAAAGATTGACGGTCTTTTTTCGATGTATAGAGATACCGTAACGGGTAGCCTTCAGATGTATATTAAGAAAGATCAGTTAGGCAAGAATTACATTTATCAAAGTTTCTCGATGGGTGGGCCAACAACTTTGTTTCTTAACCAAAATATGATCAGAACTACCTGGTTGTTTTATATCCAGAAATCTGATGATAAAATTGAGCTTCTTCAAAAGAATACTAATTTTTACTACGATAAGGCAAATCCGGTAAGTAAATCAGCAGATGTTGACGTATCAGATGCAGTTTTTTATAGTGATAAGGTAGCTGCACAAGATTCTTTAGGCTACCTGATTGCTGTAGACGGTCTTTTTCTTGGAGACAAACTGGATCCCGTTAAACCGGTTTTTCCTCCAACTTTGCCTCCGGGAGCTGTATTTAATCTTGGAAACCTAAATACCTCTAAATCAAAGTACCAAAAGATACGCTCATTCCCGGGAAATACAGACGTAGTTGTGGAACTTGCTTATGATAACCCTGTGCCTTTAAACGGGGGAGGAAAAGACATTACTGATGCCCGCTATGTAAGGGTTAAAATGCAGCATTCTTTTCTTGAAGTTCCTAAGAATGATTTCCGCGCCCGTCGTGATGATCCAAGGGTAGGTTATTTTGGATCCGAAGTAGATAACCTGACTTCTTTATCACCTGCACCATATAAAGATTTTATTAGCCGCTGGAACCTTAAAAAGAAAGATCCGTCGGCGGCATTAAGCGAACCGGTAGAACCAATTGTATTTTGGATTGAGAATACTACCCCGCTGGAGTATCGCCCGATTATAAAAGAGGCAGGTGAGAAATGGAATGAAGCATTTGAGAAAGCGGGTTTCAAGAATGCTGTTGTAATGAAAGAAATGCCTGATACGGCTAGCTGGGATCCGGCAGATATTGCTTACAACGTAATCCGTTGGGTATCTTCGGCATATCCTTCTTATGGTGCAATAGGCCCAAGTTTTTATAACCCATTAACTGGCCAGATTTTAGGCGCCGACATTACTGTTGAATGGCGCTCTGGAGCAGGTACAATTATTACAGACGATCTTTATAACGGTGGAAATTCTGCTTTAAAGCTGCCTTGGGAAAATCCTATTGAGGCTGCTTCTTCAAAATCAGGTCAAGGGCATAGTTTCGATAAAAACCATATGGCTTCTTGTACATTGGCCCAGGAGCTAAGTATGCAGTATCAGACTGGTTTAACAGCAATTGAAGCGTTGGATGCTGATGTTCCAGAAGCAAAAAGAGCAGAAACTGTCCGTGAAATGCACAAACAATTCTTATACTATCTTATCATGCACGAAATGGGACATACGCTTGGACTTAATCACAATATGAAAGCCAGTCAAATGTTAACCCCTGCTCAAATGAATGATGTAGCGCTTACCCGTAAAATTGGATTGCAAGGATCTGTAATGGATTATCCTGCTATCAATGTAAGCAGCGATCGTAGTAAACAAGGTGATTATTATACCACTAAAGCGGGTCCATATGATTTATGGGCAATAGAGTATGGCTATACTCCATTTAGCGAGTCGGAAGAAGAGGCCGGACTAAATAAGATTTTAAGCCGCAGTACAGATCCACAGCTTGCCTTTGGTAATGATGCAGATGACATGAGAAGCCCTGGAGGTGGTATCGATCCAAGAGTGAATGTTAATGATCAGACTAATGACATGGTTGCTTACGGAGAGGATAGGTTTAAATTGATTAACACAATGATGCCAAAGCTGAAGTCTCGTTTTAGCAGAACTGGTCAGAGCTATCAGGAGTTACGCTTACGCTATCAGCAGCTTAACGGACAACGCGCAAGTATTGCAGCGGCGATAAGCCGTTTCGTTGGCGGTGTTTATGTAGATAGAAGTTTTGTGGGACAGAAAACTACTGTTGCCCCATTTACGCCTGTTCCTGTTGCTTATCAAAAAAAGGCAATGGCACTGTTGGGTAAATATGTGTTTGCTCCTAATGCTTTTGATGCAGATAGCCCACTATTCCCTTATCTTCAAATTCAGAGACGTGGATTTGGATTTTTTGGAAGTAATGAGGACTTTAAGCCTCAGAATACATTCATGTCTATACAGTTAAGTACGCTTGCCCAAATTCTACATCCAAATACGTTGACGAGAATAAACAATAGTGGGCTTTATGGTAACACATATTCTGTAGCAAGTGTAATGAACGATTTGGCGAATGATATTTTTGCTGCAGATCTTAAATCGAATGTGAATCTATTCCGTCAAAACCTACAGACTGAATTTATAAAAGCTTCAGCAAGCATCGTTTCTTCACCTGGAGGATATGATAATGCAAGTAAAGCTGCGGCATTATCTACCTTAAAAAAGGTAAAAACCCAGCTTGGTGGTGCGGTTTCAACAAATGAACAAACTAAAGCTCACCGTACAAACCTGACTTTTTTAATTGATAAAGCTTTGGCAGTTAAATAAATTTGTAATTGCTTTAATAAAGAAGCCTGCGCCGATATCGGTGCAGGCTTCTTTATTAAATTTGGTCATTGATCTTCAATACAGCATTGTCCAATTCTCCTGCCGAGATTTCTAGAAAATTAACTAAGCCCGTAAGGGTCTCCTGGTCGCCAATTGAATCCTTTAATAAAGGGATAAGTCCTAGCAGATTAGATAGAGGTCGTCTTACTTCGTGAGAGTTGTGCCAGGCAATTTCTCTTAGCTTTTCATTCTGAGCTATGAGCTGCTCTTCATGTTTTACCCTTACATCTATATCCTGCATTGCTCCAAGCATTCTAAGCGGGTTGCCGGAATCATCAAAGATTAGATAGCCGCGATCAAAAACATGTTTGTAACTGCCATCCTGACAAAGGTATCTGTATTCTGCTTTCCACTTGTTCCCCTTTGTTTTTATGATTTTCTCAAATTCATAAATGATACGGGCCTGATCGTCGGGATGTACCCGCGACATAGCCCAGAAGGAATTGTGAATAACCTCATTGTCTTCATGCCCAAAGATCTCTTTATACCCACTCATCCAGGTTAATTTGTCATTGGCTATGTCATAATCCCATATCACATCATTGGTGGCCCTGGTAACCGTATTGTATAGGAGGACTTGATCGTTTAACTGTTTCTCATGTGCAATAAGTTCATTTTTATATCTTCTTTCTGTATTTAAAAGGCTACTATAATGGTAGTTTAAGCCTATTACTGCCGCTATAGCAGTGCCAATTAAAAATATAAAGTTTTTAAGGTAGTATAAGTTCCTTAAATCAGTTGCCGGGTATTGCCGATCAAGCCAACCGATAAATTGCGAACCTATAAGTAGCCATGTTCCACCTAAAATTAGATAAGTGATGACGATTCTGATTAGTGCGTTGTTTTTCAAAATAATTAGAGCTGATTTATTGTAAATTTACATTTTTAGCCTTATGAATCAATTCGCATTAATAACAGGAGCAAGTAAAGGAATAGGACGGTCAATAGCCATTTCGTTAGCCAAAAGAAAGTTTAATCTTTTACTTGTGGCAAGGTCGGCTCCTGAACTTAATGCACTTAAACTGGAACTTTCCAGCCAGTATAATGTTAGTGTGGAAGTTTTCGCATTAGATCTGTCTGTACACGGAGCTGCAAAGCGCGTAACGGAATGGTGTACTGACAATGCTTTTCCTGTCTCAGCCCTTGTTAATAATGCTGGTTTTGGCGTTTGGGGCAAATTTGAAAGCCTTTCTATAGATGAACAGTTAAATATGTTACAACTTAATGTAACGGCACTCACCGAACTTACTTATTATATGCTTCCAATTTTAAGACAAAACCAGCAAGGTTATGTGCTTAATGTTTCTAGTACGGCAGCGTATCAGGCAGTGCCTACATTGGCGATGTATGCGGCGTCTAAATCATATGTTTTGTCGTTTAGCAGGGCCATTAGGTATGAACTTAAAGATTCATCCATATCAGTAACGTGTATTAGTCCGGGGCCTGTTGGAACTGGTTTTGCCGAGAGGGCAGGACTCTCAGTTATTAACGATATCGCCGAAAAATTTAATATGGATGCAGATGTTGTTGCGGAGATTGCGGTTAAAGCGATGTTAAATCGGAAAGCAGAAGTAATACCTGGTTTCACTAATATTATATCGGCATATGCGAATAGAGTTTTACCAAAATCACTTATTGAGAAGATAACAGCCGGCATCTATAAAATCAAATAATCCGGAATCAGAAAATATTTTTTAAAAATAAATGCTTGGTATTCAATATATTTTATATGTTTGTAAAATAAACTACTAAACACATAGACTATGTCTATTAAAACAGATAACAACTTTTCATTAAATCACCCCATGGCAATGCTTCAGATCATGAAGCCCATGCAGTGTTGTTGCTGTTAATTTCTTAGGGTCGCATGCACCCACCTCTGATTTCAAATAATACCTTCTTTTAATTTTTTATAAAATATACCTATGGCAACTTCATATCCAAAGTTTTCATTAGCTGAAACTTTAACCGCTGAGCAGAAAGACTTTTTTAATACAAACGGCTTTATTCATTTCAAAAACTTTATAACACCTCAAACTGTAAAATCAATTGTAGATGCTTCTCTGGAAGTGCAAAAAAAATGGTTAGAAAAGGATGTAAGTAAAGTTAATGGCGTTCCAATTAAATATGGGCGTGATCTCGATGGCTCTTCTATAGTGCAACGATTTGCATTTATTAACCAGCATCATTCGGCCTTTAGTGGTCTTTTACTTGATCCAAGACTAAATGGTTTACTTGAACTTGCTGGTGCAGGTGCCAGATTAGGCGAAAGCGAAAAAGACGGAATGGTTTTTAATCATTATGTAAATGGCCCGGATAGTAAATTCACAAAAATGGGGTGGCACACTGATGGCTTAAGAGATGTTTTTTATGGGCAAAAGCTAAATCCGATGCTTAATGTGGGAATACATCTGAATAATCTGGAACCTGAAAATGGAGGTTTAAGAATAATTCCAGGTACGCACAAGCAAGGACTTTATCAAATGCTTTTCAGAAAAAAATATTTTCTTGACCACGATGAAGATGCTGAAGAAATTGCAGTGGTACCTGAGGTGGGCGATCTTACTATCCACGATGGAAGATTATGGCATCGTGTTGCACAATCTACAGTAATTGGTGAGCAAAGTCGTAGAAGGGTAATTTACATTCCAATTATTGCAGGCAAATATGCTCCTAAAAATGAAAATAGTCCAACCGTGTTTTACCAGCGTTTTGCAGGTATTGTTAAATAAGTAGTCATGTTATTCTTAATCATCATAAATTATTTGATAAGGTCGGGCCGACTGGATAAGCCTATTTTGTTTGTAAAAACGGTATATAAAAGAAGCATAGCAAGATAGATTGCAATCGTATTTTATTCTTATGTTTACTATAAAGTAAATGTTAATTTGATCTCAAATGAAAAGAATATTATTGCTGCTTACCATTGTTGTTACTCTTGGATCTTTTACCAAGAAGGAAATTACATGGACTGCTATTGGTGACTCCATTACCTATTTAAATGAACATCAGGACGAAACGGGTAACCGGGTTACCAGCGGTTACATGACCAGGGTGGTAAGCAAGTTGCCTAATATTCGTTACATTAATCAGGGCCATAATGGTTGGACAGCTGTTGGTATTGCCAAGGAAATCGAAAATCTTGGCCTCCAGAAATCCGATGTATATTCAGTTTTTTTAGGTACAAACGATTGGTGGTCAGGCCAACCATTAGGAACTTTAAATGACTATATCAATAGCACTGGTCTCAAAACAGTTTACGGTTCGTATCGCATCATTATTAACAAGCTTAAAACCCTTAATCCTGATGCCAAAATTATTCTGATTACTCCAATGCAACGTGTAGATTTTGTATACATAGCAAATAGTCACAATAACGCATGGGGCTCTTATAAGGAGAAAAAAGGACAGATGCTATCGCAGTTTGCAGATGCTGTTAATGAAATTGGCCGTCATGAACATTATAAAGTAGTGGACTTATATAATAAAAGTGGCATGGAGTTAAAAACCCTGGTAAAGTATAAAAGATTAAAAGATCCTGAAACAGGAGTTTATAAGAATTATAGCTATCCTGATTTTAAGGATATTCCTTTTAATCCTGATACTGATGAATACCCTTATCCGATAGAAGCAAGTGACAATACTTTCGATGGCTTACATCCCTCAGATAAAGGTTATCAGATCATAGCGGATATGCTAGTTAAAATCATGAAGAAATATTAAAAGGCCAATTTATTGTTTAGAAGCTATTAACTCGTTAGTTAGCCTGTCTGTTTTCTGGCAAACAAAGTTTTCAAAGCTTATGTTTTCGATCTTATTAGCTATATAAGTATGTGAATCTGCAGTACCACTTAATTTTAAAGTCGATTCTCCTTTAAGAATGGTATACATGCTGTTCGCATTGGTTCTTACGTTGGCGGTAGCATTATCATTTAAAAAGATTTGCAAGCAAGTAAGATTAAGTTCACCTCTGGTAACTACTGATGCATTACCTGATGCCTGAATTCTGTTTAAATCTTTTACTGTAACTATAATGGTAACAGGATACCTATCGGTAGAATTGATTAGTAGATTATAACCTTTTCTGGCGATTGTGGTTTTCGAGGAATTATAGTATTCGTCAATTCTGACTTCTTCCTCCGGGCCTTTCACTAAAATGACTTTTACATTTCCACTAATAACAACCTTGTTAAACGTAATCGTGCCTGTTTTAAATGAAAGTAGTTGAGGACTGGGATTTGCAGCAAAAGTTGAGATAGCGGAAGATGTTAAAATGATTGCTGTAAACGCAGAAGCAAATAGAGTTTTTGTAAGGGTTTTCATGACGGTGTGTATTTAAGATTCTTTGATTATTTATCAATAAGATGCATCCGTCAATAAAAAAGTTGCACAGCTATTATCTGTTTTATACCATGGGGCATTAAAAATACGACGAACGGTCAAAAGGAATCGACCAACTAGAAAAGAAAATTATAGAATTGTTTGCGACCAGAAATGGTTTAAAATAAGAAAAGGGGATAGGCCTTTCGACTTACCCCCTTTAAATTAACGCTCTCGGGGGCAAATGTAATAAATGTTTAAACACTTATTTATCATGGAATTGTCATCAGTTAAATACTGTTAAAATTTTACCTGTTTCTACAGAATGTATTAGTTTCGTTTATAAATGGAAAATGTAATGCTAAGAAGTTCTATCTTTTTGTTTTTCATGTTGTTATGTCAGGGTGTTTTTGCGCAGCTAATAAAAGGTAAAGTAATAGATATCCAAACAGAACGCCCGCTCGGCGGTATTTCAATACAATTAAAATATGCAAAAAAGATAAGTAGCGCTACTGGTGATTTTTCATTAATTGCCTCTGCAGCAGATACTGTATGGTTTTCAGGAATAGGCTATGAAAGAAGATATGTTCTTGTAAAAGATTGGAAGTCTCCTCTAATGACAATTGGACTTAAACCAACTTCTTTAGACCTTGAAGAAGTTGTTATTTTTGGTCAACGGAATCACAAAGCAGATTCACTAAAACTAAGGAAAGATTTTGCAAGAGAGTTCAATTATAAACCTATTGGTATTAAAGATGTTTTTATAAATTCTTATCAACCCAGGGGCCGGTTTGAGTTTGTAAAGATTGACGTATTGCAATTGGTAAGGTTATTAGGGCGGAAAAATGATATTCAGAATAAGCTAAAGAAAAGACTTCATGAAGATGAAAAAAAGGCTTACATAGATTCAAGATTTGGAAAGTCTTTTGTTTCATCGCTTACTAAGCTCGAGAGCGATTCTCTTGATTTATTTATAGAACGATACAGGCCGACTAAAGAAGAGTTATTGGAGCTATCTGATTACAATTTGATGTTGAAGATCAAGTCGGATTTGAAGACGTTTAAAGAAAAGAAGAACTAAACCTTAAAAATAAGGCACAAAAAAAAGGTAGTCTTATCCAAGCACTACCTCTTTTTAACCAAATATAAACCCAGTATGAACGGGATCTTTTTCTTTAAGACAATAATCGCACCATTGTCTGTTTTAATCGTTTAATAATCAGCTACGCTGTATTAACAATACAAATGTAAGAATTATTTTTAGATAGTGTAATAAATACACTAAGTAATTTTTCAAATGACAATACTATGATAATTCTATGCATAAAAAAGGAGGCCATAGCCTCCTTTTAATGATTTGATAAATATTTTAATATTTGGTTTTATTTTAGATCTGTGATTTCCATGGTAAAATCTAATATGGAATTTGCAGGGATCGGACCATTCTGTATATTTCCAAAACCATAAATTGAAGGAATGAGTATTCTGACTTTACCACCTTTTTGAACTTGCTTAATGCCCACTTGCCAGCCATAGATTGCATCGCTTAGTTTAAATTTAGCACCTGTTTTGGTGTCAAATTCTGTTCCATCTAATAATCTGCCTATATAATTTGCTGTTATGTTTGTTGTATCCTTATAGGTAATATTACCTGTTCCTCTCTCAATAATTTGATAAAACACTCCTGTTTCTGAGTCTTTTTGTGCATTAATATTGTTTTTTATAATAAAGGCTCTTATGGCTACAGTATCTAATGCAAGTTGAGCATACGGATCACGGTCGTCCTCGGGGAAATCCTTTTTGCAAGCTACAAGGCATCCTGCCATGCAGATGAAAAGTAATAAATGGTTTATTTTGGTCATGATAATCAAATATATGTTTTTTTAAATCATTACTTGAAGTTAATAAGTCGTTTTAGCAAAAGCAAATATCGGTCTTTTAACTGTTTGATAAATACTTTGATCAGAGAGCTGGAACGAGTTATAAAAAAATGGATTTAAAATAACGGCCCTGGTGAAACCAGAGCCGGATGAAATATCATTGATATTGTCTCAGCGTTAAAAAAATAAAGCTGTGAATTAGATTTTAGGGTATTAGTTGTTAAAAACAGCTTTGAATGCATTTCTGCAATCTTTACCTATTTCCAGAGGTAATCCATCTTTTAAGTAAAGTTGAATTTCACCTTCAGCGGTATAGAAATAACGAAAATAGTTGTTAATCTTATCCGGTGCTCCGGTAAATGGGTTGTTCTTTGTACCAAACCATCTAGAATATTTATTATCAATCTCTTGAAGCTTTTCTTCAAAAGCCAGTTTTTTCTTGTCAGTAGTTCCTACCTGCGTTTCGTTTATAATTTCGCTCATATTTTGAATAACGCACAAGATACATAGAATATATCTATTGCTATGATAAATAGGCATTTATAGCTGCATTGTGACAGCTAAATGTTATATTTCTATAAATCCTTATGCTTTTACTTTTTAATCGCGATTAGATCATTTAATTTATTAAACATTTTGATCCAGCTTTGATAAGCACCTGTTTGTTTCGCGTCCTCTTCAGAAACAGTTTGATGGATAGCTAATTTTGTCTGATTTCCAATTGAGGTAAAAGTCACTGTAGTAATGGTTTCTTCTGGCCAGTCTTCAGGTTTTCCGGCAGCAACAGATGCTATTGACTCGCCGTTTTCATTCGTAAGAATCATTGAGAAAACTAGTTTTTCGGGAAATATAACCTGATCGTAGACGCCCTTTATCCAACAATCTCCATGTATAGGATCATGAATACAGGAGTGAAAGGTACCACCCTCCTTAACATCGATGTACTTGAATTCGATGGTACAGCCATCAGGTGCATACCAGTGTTTTAATTGCTCTGGATCTGTCCAGGCATTAAATACAAGTTCACGTGGGGCATCAAAAAGATGCGTAATGAAAAGTTCTTTTTTAGATTGTCCCATCTTCTTTCTGTTTAGTTTGTATTGTTTGTAGGTAATTGTCTAGTTTTTCAAATTTGCTGACCCATTGTTTCTTGGATTGCTCAACCCAGTCAGCCACTTCATTTAGTTTATCAAGCTGAGGCTCACAAAATCGTTCTCTGCCTACCTGCTTAATTACTACTAATCCACATTCAGTGAGGATTTGTATGTGTTTGGATATTGCTTGTCTACTAATATTGAAAGCCTCAGCTACAGCGTTGAGATTCAAAGGCTCTTGTGCTATTCTTTGAATAATTTCGCGGCGGGTAGGATCAGCGATGGCTTGAAATACATCTCTTCTTGTTATCATTTTGCAACTATATGGTTGCAAATATAGATGCAATCATTTGATTGCGCAAATATTTTTGAAAAAATAAATTCAAAGCGACGACCTTACCTTTTTAGATGCTTTATGAAAATGGTTTGATTTTTGTCCACTATTTAAAACTATTTTAATACCCTCTGGTCATGATTAAAACGCTAAAACTTCAGAAAGCAGTAATTGCCTTTATATTGGGCATACTGGCGCTAATTGCTTATAAAGTGATGAGTGTGAACAAAGTGGAATCAAGTAATTACATGTTGTCGTTTGCAGGCATTTTATTTATCGCAGGAGCATTGATGCTCATCTATCCAATTCTTTTTGCAAAAAAAGATAAAGAAGGGTGTGTAGAACTTGATCCTGAAATACAAGAAGAAATGGTTGCAACAGAGGCACAAGTATCCACAACTGAAGAACCTGTAACTGAAAAAGTTGTGGTAAACGAAAAAATGGGAGAGGCTTAAACCACCCCACCCATGTATGGATCCGTTATCGAATCTTCTCCTGTTTCAACATGTCCTGCATATTGCTTTGAAAATGCATTGTAACCCTCTAATTGAATTGTAAAATCATACCAACCTGAACTCTTTTGAAGGTCAATAATTAAAGTTTTTTTACTTTTCGTACCTAATGATATCGATCTGGTGGCATCGCTTTTATAAGCATTGTCGATTAAATTTATCTTTAAATCCTGATCACCCTCATTTTCAAGAATAAGTTCAATGTTGCCACTTGGCTTTTTACTTAAAAACCCTTTAACCTCATAATGGCAGTTAACCTTTAGCGAAGGGTCATTTTTATCACCTTTAAACGCTCTGAAAAAACCATTAGGAGCACTTATACATAAATCATATTGCCCATCCCCAAAATTTTGCAACGTTAGGCGGTCTAAAATTTTGTCTCCATTTTTTACTGCATATGCCCAGGTCTTTCCTGCCTGCCCGTTGTATAGATTAGTGGTGTATACATTAAAGGGTGCTCCAACAGGCAATATTTTTTGCCCGAAATTGCCTCTGCCTGCTTCTAGCCAAAGTTCTACTTTGGTTTTAGAACTATCAAGATTACATTCTGCAAAGAGTTGATACGGTAAAGCGCAAGCCTTACTTGTTCCTCGTTCTTGTTGAGGTAAATAAGCCCCTGAAGCTATTTCAGTTTTTGATAAAGGATTTGGCTTAACCTGTGCCGGCTTATTTTTTGCATTTTGAATATTGGTAACAACTTCTTCTCTTTTTAAAGGTGCTGGTGCAACAGATGACATCCCTGTTGAAGGCCTGAAAGCTGATGTCAGATCGCCACAAATTACTCTTCTCCAACTGCTAATCATATTACTGCGAATTTTCTTCCCGGTTTTTTTGCTAAGTATGTTTTCTAAAAACATGAGTGAAGAGGTGTGGTCAAAAACTTGCGAATTTACATAGCCTCCTTTGCTCCAGGGAGAGGCAATGATCATTGGCACACGATAACCTAATCCAATAGGGCTATCTTTTTCTAGCTCATAATCGGCATCAACAGAAATTCCTTCAGAAACTTTTCCACTCGATGGGTCGTTAGGTTTTGGAACTACATATGGAGGGATGTGATCAAAGTATCCATCATTTTCATCATATGTAAGGATGAAAACTGTCTTTTTCCATACTTCGGGGTTCTTTGTTAAAATGTCAAGCGCTTCAGATACATACCACGTTCCATACAACGGTGAACTGGTATGATCAGAGAATCTTTGCGGAGCTACCAGCCATGAAACGGTGGGTAGTTTGCCATTGTCAACATCAGAGCGAAACTGATGGAAGATATCGTTTTTCGGGATGCTGATGGTTTCTTCGTGTCCCTGGTCATTAGTAAAGGTAAATGGAGCAAGTTCCAGATAGTTAAACGGCGCATTTATATTGCTGGCAAATGCTTTGTCTATTAAATTCTTTTCACGGGTAGATAGCTTATTGTATTTTTCGGTTACCTGTGCTGCAGTGAGGGCAGGCTTACTTGTCGAATCACCATTCTTTCTGAAATATGCCGCAAGCTTAACGTTGTAGCGTTTTACATACTCAATTGCATTGTCCCCGTAATTACCTAACCAATCATCTACATTGTCACCTTGTAAATCTGCTGTCCATATTTCATTTTGGTAGATCTTCCAATCAATGCCATTATCTTCTAATACCTCTGGAAATGTATCCCAGTCTACAAAAGCACCGTCTCTTGATTCTGCTTGAGAATTGTTTACAGCTGCTACCGAACTCCCGTTTAATTCAGGCCGAATGTTACCTGTCCAGAAAAATAACCTGTTTGGAGTAGTGCCGGTAAGAGATGAGCAAAAATTATGGTCACAAATTGTAAAGGCTTCGGCCATTGAATAATAAAAAGGAATATCTGTCCTGTCATAATATCCTAAAGACATAAGTGATTTTACAGGTACCCATTTATCATACTTGCCGTTGTTTCGGGCAGCAAGCTGGTCCGACCAGGAGTGAGGCAGCCCACCTTGCCAGGTAATCTTTGTTTTATTAATGTCTACATGAAACGGGGCATAGGTTTTACCCTCATTATCTTTTTGTAACCAGACCTTATCCTTATCAGGAAGTGTAAAAGCTCTTGGATCATTAAAGCCACGAACACCTTTGAGCTTACCAAACATATGATCAAAAGAGCGGTTCTCCTGCATCAGGATTACAATATGCTCTGCATCATAAAATGTAGATCCGGGATCTGCTTCGATTGCCATTGCCTTTTGGATAGACATAGGAATTACATTGGGTAAACCCACTGCTCCAGATAATAGGGCAGCTTTTTTAAGAAAGTCTCTTCTTGAGTTCATAGTGGTTCATTTGTATGTTGTGTGTTTGAACCAAATGTAATAAGAATAGAAATAAGTTGGTAACCGATAGAATTACCCCTTTAGTGCTTTCCAGATCAGGTCATGAATTTCCGTCGCCTGTACATTGCTGTTGTTTAGCTTTTGATCCGTAATTAAAACAGGGTGAAACTCTGCAGGTGTGTTGATGCTGCCATGTGAGCCCTTAATTAAGGTGGCATCTAATGGAATAACATCCATTACATAACGGAAACCTGCTTTTTTTCTTAATAGCTTGTATGCCGCACGCGGTTTAGAAGACATGAACATTTCAACAGGATCATACCCTGGTTTTTTATGAATATCTACGCACCTGGCATAATCAGGAGCTTTTGCGTCGTCAAGCCAGAAATAATAAGTAAACCAGTTTGCCGGTTCAGCAACCAATACAAAGTCGCCCGCCCTTTCATGGTCCATTCCATATTTCTTTTTGCCTTCCTTATCTAAAACCATAGCAATGCCAGGGGTTTTTTCAAGAATAGTTTTTACCTGGTTGGTTACCGTCGGATCATTGATGTAAACATGTGCAACCTGATGATCCGCAACCACAAATGCTTTAGAAGCACCCGCATCTAATAATTCTAAACCTCGCTCTACACGAATCTGCAACAGCCCGTTTTCTCTAAAGATTCTGTTTAGGTGAATCGGTTTGCTTACCGGAACAATCCCGTATTCGGATAGAATAATGATATTGGCTCCTTTTTTTTCATAAAATGTTACCAGGTCCTTTACCAATTCATCTATCTCGCCCAGTTCTTTGCTGATTTTATCAAAGTCACTGCCGAATTTTTGCAGACAATAATCCAGATGTGGCAAATATATTAAGGTAAGGGTAGGATTGTAAAGATCCTCAGTAATCATAGATGCATCAGCAATCCATCGGCTAGACTTTATATTTGCACCTGGTCCCCAAAATTGAAAAAGCGGAAACTGACCTAATTTATCCTGTAAAATATCGCGTAGTTCTGCCGGTTCTGAATAACAATCAGGAAGTTTTCTGCCATCAGCTAAATAGTTTGGACGTGGAGTTACACTGTAGTCAGCATTTGAATACATGTTGTACCACCAGAACATATTGGCGCAAGTAAAATTAGGATCTTCTTTTTTTGCCTTGTCCCAGATCTTCTCTGCAAGCACAAGCTTGTTTGATTGCTTCCAGAACTTGATTTCCGAATCCATATGGTCGTACCATCCGTTCCCGACAACACCATGTTCTGTTGGCTGTTTTCCTGTTAAATAAGTTGATTGTACACTGGTAGTTACAGCCGGTAGCATTGGTGCTATTGCACCAAGGTTTTTATCTTTTATGTATTGTTCTAAAAAGGGGGTATGCTTGCCAATAAGGTTCGAGGATAAGCCAACAACATCTATTACTACAGTTTTCTTCATCTTAAACATTTGTTTTAATTACCCAGTTCAGTTCATTACTGATAGATTGGGCAATCGGTAATTTTAATTGCTCCGGTAATACTTCCCAGGTATAGGTTTCTACTTCCAAATGGTCAGTAAAAGGGGCATTCTTTTGAAGTTCCAGAACAGTGGTAATATCATCCTGAGTAGATTGTAATAATCCGATCTCTTTAATTGATATTGGTACATGGAAATGTGCCCTCCATTGTGTGGCTTCCTGGTTCTCAAAGTCTTCAAGAGCAGGAGTAAGGTCCGAATAACGAATCAGCCCACCATCTTTCTTTAAGGCAACTACCTGATGCAGATAGGTTGGCTCATTAAACGTCTGAAAGCTGTTCTTTATGATTTCTCTATCTGCTTCTGATTTATCAAGATTTGCTTTTAAAGCAGCACTGATCTGTATTTTGCCTACTTTAATGCCTTTTGCTTCAAGTTCTTTTAGAACCTCATCATGAGCTTCATAGCCTATAGCAAAGTGACAAACATCATAGCAAAGGCAAAGGTGTTTTTTAATTAATGATTCGGCTTCAATGCCAGCAACATTAAATGAACTTTCAATTGCCGGAATGCCAAGTGGCAGCAAATCATTCTCAAACCAGTCTATAAATTCTCTTCCGGTTTCAAGTATGCCATCAGGCTCAGGCTCCAGATCAAGGTGCATGATTTTGCCTGTTTGCTCGCTAATTCTAATAAGTTCTTTTATAACCTCTATTACATTCAAGGTAGCAGTGCGTTTTGCCTGTGCAAAATCGTCAGCAGTTTTAAACCAGTGCCTGTAACTAAGTGGCGATGTTGAAATCCCCCCATTCATACCTTCAGGTAATAGAGATTGGAGTATATTAAAAAGTCTGATAGTATATTCTCTGCGCGCGTCTGTTGTCCAGTCAGGTGTATGTACATCTTCTTTAACCACTGTGCGGTGAAATTCTCCGTAAGGGAAACCATTCATGGTAAAAACATAAGCGGCATTTTCCTTAAGCCACTGCTTAAATTCAGCCAAAGCATCTTCTTTAATCAATTCAAGACTAGAGATATTTGACAATCTAAGTCCTAGTCCAAGTGGTCCGTTTGGTGAAACAGATTGTTTGATCACAGGGAAATTCTCTTGTAACGCTTTAAAATCATCATCCCAGTTTTTGCCCGGATGTATGTTTGTGCAATAGGTTAAATGGCCAGTGTTGACTTTCATTATTATTGGTTACTTATAGGTAAACCAGCGTGTGTACTGGTAAAGTTTAAAACATAGTTGCTCGCTTCTATCAATAACTGGTGATCCATCTGATGTACCTCTTTCCCGGTACCCAAATCAGTAAGCAGGGTAATGGTAAGTTTGCCGCCAAGATGTTCCTGAAATTCTGCCAATCCACGAAGTATTGGAGATTCAGTATCGTTAATCTGGATAAATGGATTAGAAATATCAAAAGACAGGTGAAGCAGTACACTTAATATGCGCTGTAATTTTTCTTCTGTTAGCATTCCTGTCAGGAAAGAATAGGTGCTATCTAAAGCAATACCCATTGCCACAGCTTCACCATGTAAAACGCTGAAATTACTTAGCTGCTCCAGTTTATGCGCACTCCAGTGGCCAAAATCTAGTGGCCTGGCCGATCCTGTTTCAAATGGATCATCACCGGCAATATGGTTTAAATGCAATTGAGCACAACGTTTGATCAGGTAATTCATCGTATCCATATCCCGTGCAACCAGTTGTGCCGCATTATCTTCAATCCAGTAAAAGAATTCGGGATCTTTGATAAGGGCAACTTTTACTGCTTCAGAAATACCCGAACGCCAATCTCTGTCACTTAACGTAAGCAAAAGCTGGTCATCGTTAAATACTGCCGATGGCGGCGCAAAAGTGCCAAGAAAGTTCTTTTTACCATTGTAATTGATGCCATTTTTAACACCAATACCAGAATCGTTTTGCGAGAGTACAGTTGTAGGGATACGGATATGTTTAATACCGCGGTGCGAAACTGCAGCCGCATAACCAACAAGATCAAGTACAGCGCCTCCTCCAATGGCAGCAATGTACGAATGTCTGTCAATTCCATAAACATTCACTGCTTCAACCAGTTGGTCAAAAAGTGCAGTATCATTTTTTGATGCTTCTCCGCCCGGAACAATCATGATGTCCTTAATCAGCTGCACATCTTTATGTTGTTCAAAGTAAGTTTTAATTGACGGTACAAGGTCAGGATGAGCATCGGCAACACCCTTGTCCAATACGAAAAATATTTTGCGCAAGGCCTCTGAAGGCTTCTCCTTAAAGAAGTTTGCCAAGATAGGATTGCCTGTATCAAATAGCGAAGCAGTGAAGTATATTTTATACTCAAATTTTACACTAAACGACTGTTCTAAATAACTCATAGTTGAAAATTCCTGACTAAGTAACAGCGAATGCTTTACTTAGTAATATTGATAATGGTAATAAAATAACAATTGATAGGGCTACTTTCCAGTCGGCAAAGACGCTAGCCCAGGCAGCATTCATTAATATTAATGCAATAACACCTGCTTTTACTGCTTTGCCTATGTTTGGGCCTATTGGATTTTGTATGGCTTTTAACAGAGGCATGAATATCATTAAAGCAAAAGGTACAATAAATGCCAATGTGATGCGTATATCGCCTTTTGTGGTGGCGAAAAAAAGAATGCTGGCAATTACAATAGCGTAAAGTACCGCAGCAAAATAAAGCATCTTTTTACTTCCTCCGTGTACTTCACCTCTGCTAATCATGGTAATAGACGCAATATAGATAATAGGTACAAGGGCTAAAAACCACCATTGTTGCACCTGAGAACTAATAATACTTACGCCTAGCAATAGGTTTAATCCACGACATAACCCCATATTTAATGGGCCTAATATGGAATGATGTTTAGCCCATCTGTTATAAGTAAGGCATGCAATCATAATAGACACTGCAAGTACTGATGTTGTGGTGCCAAAAAGGTTGGCTGCCGCAATTCCTATAAAGAAGAATACTGCGCCAAAAATAGTTGCTGCTTTTTTGCTTATTAATCCACTTGGGATTGGGCGTTCCGGACGTTCTATCTTATCCAGATCGGCATCATAAACATCATTAAAGATAATGCCGCCACTGTACAAACCTATTGTTGAGATGCAAAGCAGTATAACAGGTAGCTGTAAAGTGCTCCATCCCGTTAATGAAAAGGAACCCGAAATAGCTATGCCCGCCAGTACATCTGCAACAGAAGTAACAACATTTGCAGGCCGCATTAGCCTTATATATCCTAATAGTTTTTTCAATGTATACCTAATTAGGAAATGATGATAGAATTTTTATCTATTCTTGGTTGTTGCCCCCCACGCAAAATCGAATTGCTTTCAAATTTCTGACTTTGATCGATGTTTTTAACTGAAATAAAATCGTTCTCATCAATTTGTCCACTTTGTGCAAATGCTGTTATAGCATTTCTGTAACTAACCAGTTCAATATCAGTAAGGCTAATTCCCGATTTTTTCATTAATGCCGCAGTTTTAGGTACTGCAAGTGGATCCGAAATGCCCCAGTCTGCTGCTGAATTGATCATGATTCTTTCAGATCCATATTGTTTTACCACCTCTACCATGCGCTCATTGCCCATTTTGGTAAAAGGATAAATGGTAAATGCGGCCCAAAAGCCTCTGTCCAGAACTTCCTTAACAGTTTCCTCGTTATTATGATCTACAATTACCGAATATGGAGAAAGTCCATGTTCTATCGCAATATCCATACTACGTTGCGTGCCTTTTTTCTTATCTCTGTGTGGTGTGTGAATCTGCACAGGCAACCCTGATTCTTTTGCCAGTTCCAATTGCAAACGGAAATATTTTTCTTCGGCAGCAGTCTGATCATCAAAACCAATTTCGCCAATACCAACTACCCCTTCTTTAAAAATAAAGTGAGGAAGTATTTCCATTACTTGTTCTGCCAGTTTTTCGTTATTGGCCTCACGAGAGTTTAAGCCTATGGTGCAATAATGCTTAATACCGAATTGTGACGACCTGAATCTTTCCCAACCAATAAGGCTGCTATAATAATCGGTAAAACTGTCTACTCCTGTACGCGGCTGACCCAGCCAAAAAGCCGGCTCTATTAAAGCTACAATACCTGCATCGGCCATAGCCTGGTAATCATCTGTAGTACGTGAGGTCATGTGTACATGCGGGTCAAAAAATTTCATCCCGCTGATGTCATTTAAATCAAGAGAAGTTTGAATTTTTTCTCCTTCATTTCTTTCCTGAAAATTATCATTACAGCACATAATTCAAAATTTATATTTTCTGATTTTTTTGTTCTATCAATTTGTATATCTCCGGATTAACAGTTCTGTGAGCGGCTAAACGTTCTTGTACATAGTCGCTTAAAGTATCCGATAATGCCTGGTTGGATCTCTCTTTTAATCCAATGATGTGATTAACGTCTTTCTCTGTAAAAAATGCTTTCAGCACCAATTGGTTCCATGCTCCTTCTGAAAGGAAATGAGCAGGGTATGGGTTGTGGTACATAATGGCTTCCAATACGGTGCCAATATTACTGCGTATTCCATCCTCACATCTGGCTACCCATTCTTCAGCATAAGCTAAAAATGGCAAGGCAGAATAAAGTGCAATTTGCTCGTTCATTTCAGAGGCAATAAACAACCCGTTTATCTTTTTGATATAGGTTTCTTTATGCTCATCTGGAACCTGCATCAATAGCCAAACACGAGAAAGCCTGTCGGCAGTCCACCCATTTAACGAAAAACCGGGTAGTAGCCCATCTATTTTTTCCTCATCCTCTGTCTGTACCTCTATCGGCTTTTTTCCGGCCAAACGTGGCAGATGCGAAAAGGCGAGGTTTAATTGCATTGATTTTTCTTCTGTCTTAATCAATTCAATCTTATTCTCCAACCACAACAAGGCATCACTGCTAAGGTTTTGTTTAATGATTTGCAGAAAAAGATCATTAAGGCTTTTTATCCCTTCTATATCTATCAAAAGCATGATGTTCTTTTTTATAAATTGACAGCTACAAAATAGTTGATGGCAAGTGCACCGCTTATAATCAGAAGACCAAAGAACTCTCTGGTTTTCTCTATATAAGGCTTGGTGGCCTGCATACTCTCAACTAAGCTTGGGCTTCGGTACTTCATTATCCAGTCACGCACTCCGTCTTTTGCAAAAAAGAGGATGATTGCGTAAATAAGATAGAAAGATATGGCAACAAGATATACGATGGGATAAAAAAGATTAAAAATGGCAAATCCACAACAAATGGAAGCCACCATATAGATAGGCACCCAAAGCCATGAGTCTTTGTCATTAAGGTTTACATACGCAAATAGTATAAACGCGATGCAAAAAATAGAGTTTAAAATGCTAAGTAGCATAACAATGAAGATTAAATTTGTGTGTGTATTTAATTAACAAATACAAATAAACAGATAATTAACTCGATTTAATAAGGTCGTATTGTAAAAAAAGAAATAGGGTACACAAAAATATTACTTTCAATGTGTTGGTTTTTATGTAATTTCATTGGTAAAGTCTCTATTTTAAGGAAATTGTTATGAAGAATTTTTTGAGTTTATCTTTTGTAATGTTGCTGGCTCTATGTGTTAATGCACAGCACAAACTGGAAAAAATATGGGAAACAGACAGTATAATTAATCTGCCTGAATCTGTATTGCCTGATGTTAAGGCCGGAGTATTGTATGTGTCAATAATGGGAAATAGCCCCGATAATAAGGATGGAATAGGTGGGGTAGGCAAACTGGATATGAACGGAAAGGTGATTAATCTGGATTGGATTACCGGACTTAACTCCCCAAAAGGGCTTGCAATACATGGCAGCAAAATGTATGTTGCTGATTTGACTGATGTGGTAGTGATCGACATCCCTACAAGTAAAGTTGAGCTGACTATACCAATAGAAGGATCTAAGTTCTTAAATGACGTTACGGTTAGCGATAAAGGCGTGGTGTATGTTTCAGATTCCCGGACAAAAAGAATCCATCAGATCATTAACAATAAAGACGTTGTTTATATGGAAAATATAGATGGTGTTAATGGACTCAAAGCAGTTGGCGACGATCTTTATATCGCTGGTGGGGGCAAGAACCTTTTAAAGGCCAATGCAAAGAAAGAGATGATCAAGATTGCAGGACTGCCTTTTGGTGGAGACGGAATTGAGCCAATTGGCAATGGCGATTTCTTATTCTCATGTTGGGGTGGTTATATCTATTATGTATCTGCCAATGGCACTTCCGAACTATTGTTGGATACGCATCTGGAAAAGAAAAACACTGCTGATATTGGATACGATCCGGTTAAAAAAATAGTTTATATCCCTACTTTTTACAAGAAGAGCATAATGGCTTACCAGTTAAAATAGATTCCTTCTATTGTGTACTTAATTGCTTAACTTGTTCAAGCATATCATCAAGTGTCTTTCTGTCAAGTGCTTTGCCTGCAGTTATCACAGCGAAGATCTTTTGAGTAGCACTTATATTGCTCAAAGGATTTTCGTCTAATAATAGTAAATCTGCTTTTTTCCCCTCAGCAATACTACCATACTCTTTTTTGCCAAGAAAATCTGGTGAATTGATAACAGATGCCTGTAAAGCCTGTAATGGGCTTAAACCATATTTCACAAGCAATTCTAATTCTTTATGGAGACCAATACCAGGGTAAGCGTAAGAATTTAGATAACCTGCATCCGTACCGGCTAATATTTTTACACCTGCTTTTTCCAGAAGCGGGAGTGTGGTTACGGTTTTTTCAAACAGCTGATGTCTGAAAGCAATAGCTTCTGCATCATCTTGCTCAACTCTTTTTACACGGCCTTCATAAGTTTTTTGTAACCCTTTTCCTATGTACTGCAGGTAGCTGTCATTTTTATAATTGTCTTTCTCAAAATAGGTAAGGATATAGTTTAGGGAAAGCGTTGGCGTAACATACATGCCATGCTTAGCCATATTTCTGTAAGTTGATAAGGCAGCGGTTTCATCAAAAGTTTCCATAACTTTTTGGTTAAACGCCTTACCTTTCAGGGTGCCTGCTGCAACTTCAGCTGAGATCTCTTTTTCTACTTTTGATCCGGCTTTAAGTGCATAGCCCAAATGCTCAACAGAACTTAAACCTGCATTTGCTATTTGTTCCATTGTTAAGGCACTTGGGATGTGTGCCGACACCCGATATCCACGCTTACGCGCTAGTTTTATAGCTTCTAAAAAGAGATCGGGTTTTAACGTATTATCTGTTATTTTAACAAAATCGACACGCATTTTTTGTAAAGAATCCAGGGCTTGCTCTATCTCTTTAGTATTTCCTACTTCAATATCACCTTTCCAAACAGATTTATACCCTTCTAGTTTAGGTCCAGAGGTGAAAATGGATGGACCAAGTAGTTTCCCTGCTGCAATTTCATCTCTCCATTGTAATACACTAGGGCTAATGTCAGCTGCTGCATCACGTATGGTTGTAATGCCATAAGCCAGAAATAGCGGTAACAGGTTCTTATTTTCATTGATTAAAGAATCGCCACCACCAAAGTGCATATGCATATCCCAAAGGCCAGGCATCAGATACTTGCCTTTTGCATCCAATATTTGTTTTGAATTGTATCCGCTGATCAGCTTTTCATTAAATACGTTAATGATTTTCCCATCTTTAATAGCTACGGCTTTTCCGGAAATTATTTTGCCTGTTTTAACATCAATGATATTTGCAGATTTGATAATTATATCAGCGTCTTTTTTCTGTGAGAATACACCAGAGGCCGATAAACAGAAGAGGATAGAGAATATTAGTTTTTTCATTAGGAAGTATTATTTCTTAGCTGCTTCTTCAAGGACAGCTGTTATTTCTTTAAAATTTCTTTTTTTGGCGTGGCTAAGTGCATCAACGCCTTCTTTATCTTTAATACTAATGTCGCAGCCGGCATTTACCAGAAGCTGAACAATTTTTATATACTTATCGCTTCCATCACCAAGAATAACGGCTTCCAGTAATGCTGTCCACCCTAATCGGTTAATATGGTCAATAGGATAGTTTTTGTCTTTTAGTAATTCAGTAACTATTGCAATATGACCCCTTTCGCATGCAGGTATTAATGCAGTACCATTATACCGATTAAATACTTTATAGTTAGCTCCCGCTTTTAAGCAAAGCTGAAGTATTTCGAGATAACCGGAAGCGCCGGCGTATAGAAAAGGGCTGTTTAGCATATTGTCTTGCTGGTTTACATTAGCTCCGGCATCGATCAGCATTTTTGCCAGCGTAATGCGATTGCTGTAAGTAGCATTCATTAAAGGTGTTTCCCCTTTGCTATTTCGCAGCTCAACGTTCTTATTTACAGAAAGCCATTGCGATAGCTTAGTGCTGTCGTTTGCCGCTATGATTTTGAAAACCTCTAATTCGTTTTGCTCCATGTTTTTTTTCTGCGAACAAGCATTCATCGCAATGCAAGTAAGGATTATGACAGATAAGATTCGGAAATTCATATGCAAATTTAGTTCTTAAAGCCTCAGCTAAATAGGACTGATTATCATAATAAGGGTACTAATTATTTGTTTTCCGAAATTGCTGAGGACTAACACTCGTATTTTTCCTGAAAAATCTGGAGAAATAAGAGGTGTCGTTAAACCCAAGAGAATAGGCAATCTCTTTAATATCAAGGTTTGTTAACGTTAGCATTCTTTTTGCTTCGAGCAAAATGCGCTCTCGAATAAGGTCTCCGGCAGTTATTCCTGATTTTTTCCTGCAAATCTGATTCAGATAATTAGCAGTAACGTGTAGCTCTGCAGCATAAAATGATACCTCGCTATGCGCAGCGTAGTGCTTATCGAGAAGTGCAAGGAAATTGTTAATCAGGCGATTGTCGGTAGTAGAGTCCTGCAGATCAAAGCAGTCTGAATACCATCTTTTCAATAAAATCAATACAATTTGTAATCTGGTTTGAATTAGTTCAGTTTCAAATTGTCTGGGGGTAGTCAATTCCTTCAATATTAGCTCTAGCTCCTGAACAAGATCCGGGTATTGATTATTTTTAAGGGGCAGAACAGGAGAGGACGACAAATTGAAAAATGGCAACCTTAGACTCCCGGGAAGCATAAACTTCTGCGAAAACATTAACTGATAACCAGATGTTTTTTCTGAGAGCTCCCATTGGTGGGCCTGCCCGGGTGCAAGGAAAAACACCATTTTGTTATGAACGATATGCTCTTTAAAATCTATGGTATGCGTGCCACTACCCTGATCTATAATAAGGAGCATGTAAAAATCATGCTTATGCGCATGAGGAATGGAGGGCATGTTAATAGGATCGTGGCGTAGTAACTTAAAGTCTTCCCCTGTGTAAGGAAGTTTAAAGATCTGTTCGATGCCCACCGTAGGTAATAACATACCTTATCCTAGTGTAACTTAACGTAGGTTTCTACGATCTCATGGTTAACATTCAGGCTATCTATTTTTTCAATACCACGTTGCACCAATGTATCATTACTTATTTTTAATGTAAAACTGAATTTCAGATTTTCCCAATCTCTAAAGCTGCAGTATTGAAGATGTTCTTCGTATTTATCTCCATTTAACGTATATGTGCCACTACCCGCATCGAAAATAGCTCCTTTGCCCTTTCCTTTGTTAACATCATGCTTGAAAAAGGAAAAATGAGTATCATTAAATTCTTTAATCATCTCCTGATTTTCTACAGGAAAAGTATTTGCGGTATCACCTTTGGTTATCACTTTTGCGGATATAAGTTTCCAGGTTCCGTTTATAGATTGCTCAGATGATTTTTTGGTTTCTGTCTGCCCAGAACAGGAGGCTAATGTAACTGCGGAAAGGATGATTAATTTTAATAGTTTCATGGTTTGATCTCGTTAGTTTCAACGTTATTTAAATATAAATAATTATTTTATGATCGTACTGAATGCACTCTCTTTTAAGGCTAACACATCTTCCCGTTTTATAAAATGCTCATCAGATGTGAATATCAAATCAATTTGACCTTTAAAATAAGTTGTAAACAGAGTTGTTGGATTACCGAACGGAAAAATTGTTGAAGGGGATTGCAAAGATTCGATTTCAAGAGCACCATATTTTTCGTTTATGCTTACTTTTCCCATGTTTGAAAGGGTAAAATCATGGGCTCCTTTATCAGCCTTGGCATATCTGGTCATTCTTGGTAAAGAAGGCAAAAGGCACTCGCTGTATAGCAATACGGTATTTACATTCATCTCATCTATTTTTTTTGCCAGGCCATTTTTAAATTCACGGGTTTGGTTCCAAAAACCATCGGTTTTTTTGTTCGAAAGATTGAGCCCAACCATTGCCGGAAAAGCAAAGAGCATATTGCTTTTAACTTCTGGCAGGAACTTCCGCATGTCTACTGCGCAATAAAGTCTGGAATGCGATTTTATGGGTTTAATTTCTTTAAACCCTCTTAAAAATGCCACACTTAGTGCATCGTGGACAGAAGCCCCTTCAGATTTGCATTTTTCAATAATTAGGGAAGATTCTTCTTTGCTAAGTTTCCAATGTAAAAAAAATGGTTTTTCTCTTTTAATCTCTTTTTTAAAGGCCACCGCAAGTAAGGCAAGCTTTGCAACTTTAGAAAATAATTGAATCTTTAATTTGTTTGCCTTGCTTTCCCGGATTTCGGGAGGAATAAAATCCTGTATAGAGGAAAAGGGTTTATAGGTACCTATTTCTTTTTCCGGATCTCCTAACAAAGACAACGTTTCATCCATAAGGTTCAGGATAGATCTGCCATCACATATACAATGATGGCCCACAACAATCAGGTCAGAAACACTTTCTGATTTTAACCACACCAACCTAACCAAAGTATCATTCTTAGTGTTAAATGGGGTAAGGCATTCTGTGATAGATTCCCTTTCCCAATCCTGGTCTGTTTGTCGGTTAACTATGCGGAGGCCGATTCTTTGAACCGGATTCTGTTCAACAAAATAAGGGATACCTGCCTCATCTTCCCAAACATTACTGCCTAGCAATGGGTGCCTGGCTTGAATCTTTAATAGTGAGGCATGTAATTCAGATTCCTGAACCGTACCTTTAATTGTAACAGAGGAAACAACATTCACAGCTGTTTGGCCGCCTGCATACATGGTCCCTTCAATTAAAGATAGTTTTCTTTTCATTTCATCTAGTTGCGCTATTATTAGTAAAAGTACTAATAATGACAACTAAATAATTGATAAGTTATATTATTCCAAAGTCCATGTTGAGTCCATGGTAAGTCCATGTCTAGTCCATGTTTTTCGGATAAAAACATGGACTTGTACTGCAACTTGAATGAAGCCACATCGGGATTTAGTACTGTTAAAGATAACGGGGTGTTTAATCGATAAGGATGGATGCAATATTACAACTTTATAGCAAAAGTCCTTTAAGTTGAACAATTGCATGATCTCCCTGGTTCGTTAACGCTTTCATAATCTCATCATGCATTTGTTCATTATTTACGGCCTTGCCCTTTTTTGGTGGCTCAATAGTTTTCGGATCAATATTAGCTTCTGTAACCTTGGTTGCAAACCAGGTCACATTTTCATGTGGAACAGCAACACCCAGTATCATTCCAGGCAGTCCGTTGAAGGACTCGGGACCACCTGGTATATGAATCTCTTCTGTGTAAAAAGCAACCACATAGATAGAATCGAGCATCAGTCCGTTGGCTCTTCGACATTCATAACCAGCAATTATTCGTTTTTCCTCGGTCATCTTCCATTTAATTTTCCGCAAGTTATCCTTCACAAGATAAGTACGTTCATAGAATTCCTTTTGAATGGTGCTCATTCCATTTTTCAAGTCAGAAAATACAATATTGACCTGATTAGCCATTGGGGTATCATACCACCAATGAACATTTTTTGCGGCCACAGGCATAAAAAGAGAACTACTGGTATTAAACGTCAAGCTACTCTTCAGTACCCTGAATTGAGGCTCAGTTTGCAAGTACTTTTCATAGTAAACTTTATTCTCCGTACTGTGTTTTGTCACTTTCTTTTTGACCAGTGCAAACATATTCATGGTTCGTTCAAATTCTATTATTCCGCTGGTAACAAAATGTTTATTTTGAGCAGAAATACTTTTTGTAGTGAACATGCAAATCAGTAGAATAATTAACTGTTTCATGGTTGTTGTTTTTGAAGTGATTTACCAAACTTTGTAAAGTCCCAGGTTAAAGATAGAATGAAATATCTGCGTATGGTTGTATTTCTTGACTCAGTAAAGCCATTTGCTGAACTGTAACGTTCATATCCTGTATTTTGGTTAAACAAGTCATTTCCTCTGATCATCAATTTCAGATTTTCCTCTTTAAGGAAATTCTTTCCAAAATAAGCATTGGCAATAAGCCGCTCAAAATCACGGTTAAACAACTGATTTTTGGCCATGTAGTTGTATTGCGCATCTGCTCCTATAAAAAAATCATAGGGAAGTTTGGTATAAAAGCTGGCACTGCTAAAAAAACCTTTCCTGTTATTATTCACAGATTGCAGCGAGGATGAGCTGACCACATAATTTGATCCTATACTAAAACTATAGGAATATGTAGCCCTATTTTTACCTATGTCGATTTGTGGTTTATATTCTACCGTACTGGTCTTGTTCAGCGTATTGTTTACATAGTTAAAATAGGTATTTCCATTAACGTTAAGGCTAATATAAAGTATAAAATCAAGCTTTGTGGCATGTCCATATAGTTGAGCGAACATGTTCCAGTAATTGGGCCTGCCCTGGCTTAGATTTGAGTAACTAAGAGTATTTACTCCAGCTGAATCAGTAACTCTGTTACTTACAATTGCATTAGTAGTAAAGCTGTAATTTCCGTTAAAGTTGATTCCCTGATCTAGGGTTGGCTGATAGACCCGGTAATTGTAAGAAAAGCGGTTGCTGAAGGAAGGTTTCAAATCCGGGTTGCCCAGACTTATGTTTAGCGGATCACTATTCTGACGTAGCGGCTGTAATTGATAGTAAGAGGGCTGATTGGTGCTTCCATTGTAGTTTAAAGAGAGTGACGCCGCCTTGCTTAGCTGATAGTACAGATATGCCCCCGGCTGGAGGTTGATGAACTTGCGATCCATCACAAAATCAATAAATTGATCCTCCTGTTTATAGCTGGCATCTGTAAGACTGGCACTTGCACCTGCGGATAACTTGCCTGATGAATAATTTGCACTTAAACTGTATAAACTTGTCAGGTTTACCAACTTAAAATCGCTGCTAAATGCAGAATCAAGCTCTTCGTACCGGTTGTCATCCGATAGATTGAAAGATCTCCGGTCGCTGGTGTTGATACTTCTGGAAAAATTATATCCTGTGGTAATCGAAATAGCTTTAGTTAGCATATCAGTGTACGAAAAACCGGCCGAAAGCCTGTTTGTATTTGAAACAATGGGCTTAAACTGATCGATGGTACTTGTACTGTCTAATAAACCCAATTCATTATAATAGCTCAATTCAGACCTCAGATTGCTTTTGCTATTGCTCCGATCAAATGAGCCCCCAGTGTTAATGGAAATACTCCTGCCTTTCTTTTTAAGCCGTTTTGTATACTTTGCGTTGGCTGTAAAGGATTCAAATGTGTTCTCACCTATTGTTGAATTTGTATTTGCATTTTGTAGAATACCATTGCCTCGCAAGGTCGAACCCGTTTGATAACTTTTGTTATCGCCTTTGTTGCTGTACGTATTAATATAAGTATTGAGATCTGCTGTTGAATCAATTTTAGAATCGAATCTGCCATTGAAGGACTGGTTAAAGTTGTAACGGTGATTCATGCCATCGCTGCTGCTTGTATTAAAATTACCTGGCAGGTTGTTTTGACTTATAGTACTGGAAAGGGCATCGGTAGTCAATGCACCTGCTTTATAGTCCACGTTGATGGACTGCTTGTCTTTGTTCCATTTATTATTGTAATGCGCACCGGCGTCACGTGCCAAAGGAATCCCATTGCCCCCATAATCACCCTGACTATAACCACCGCCAAATTTGTTATTATCTTCTCCACTCAACCCCACCTTTCCGGTATTGCCAATATTCCCATAAACCGAGACCTTCTGTTTAGGACTGAATTTATTCGCCATGAGTTGAGCCGTATAATAGCCATCCGTGCCGTAACCAGCGTCGGCTTTACCGAAAAGGCCTTTTTTCTTATCCTCTGTAAGTATAACATTGATCGTCTTAACTTTTACACCATCTTCAATACCTGTAAGTTTTGCCTGTTCACTTCTCTGATCGTAAACCTGTACTTTGCTTACCATATCGGCTCTTATATTTTTAGTTACCAGAGAGGGGTCGTCACTAAAAAACTCTTCACCGTCTACAAGGATCTTACTTACAGTTTCGCCCTGAAAAATGATAACACCACTTTGATTGATCCTCATTCCTGGTAGTTGTTTCAGCAGGTCTTCTACCTTTGCGTTTTTTTGCGTTGCGTAAGCAGCGGCATCAAATTCTGTGGTATCACCTTTTATTTTAATGGCAGCTACCCTCGCTTTAATAATAACTTCATTAAGCAGTTTCGATTTTAAGATCATCCCGATATTTCCAAAGTCGTGTACCGGATTTGCTTCATCTAACGTAAAATGTTCAGCAAAATCTGCGTAATCCGGATAAGTAACCATAATTAGAAATTTACCCGGCCTTAGGTTATTAAGTTCAAAAGCTCCCTTATTGCTATAGGTGAAATTTTGCAGAATCGAATCCTGATCATCAAGCACTATAACTGTTGCTTCGTGAATTTTAACAAGTGTAGTCGTGTCGATAACCAAACCTTTAACGGCAAAGGAATTTTGTGCGGCAGTGGGAACAGTAAAGATACAACAGACAGCAAGCAATGCGAGCAGAATTTTCATGAGAGCATATTTGGTTAACCCAATATATAACTAAAAAGTAAGTTTAAAAATTCTTCCAGATGCATTCATGTGCTTTACAGGCATTTAGATGGAACATAAATCAATAATCACAGAAAAGTTACTTCCAACGGATTTTACACTAATTTATTCTGGTATTTAAAAGCGAACAAGGAATTGCGAGGGCAAAAAAAAAGGACAACTCCGGAATTATCTAGGTTGTCCATTATGGTGGGAGATACTGGGTTCGAACCAGTGACCCCCTGCTTGTAAGGCAGGTGCTCTGAACCAGCTGAGCTAATCTCCCCTTAGTTCTACTCTTTTGTTTAAAAAACCAGCTGAGTAAGCTGTTGTTAATAACCTTCGAATCCTCGTTAGGTTTTGGTGGGAGATACTGGGTTCGAACCAGTGACCCCCTGCTTGTAAGGCAGGTGCTCTGAACCAGCTGAGCTAATCTCCCCTTTGGTTCTACTCTTTTGCTAAAAGGCCAGCCGAGTAAGCTGTATTAATCCCTAATTGTTAGGGAGTGCAAATATACACCTCTAATTTAAAACTCCAAAACTTTTGTAATATTTTAAGAGAGTACATCCTCTAAAACTTGATGCGAACGAATATCTCCAAAAGATGCCGTATGTAAAGTGTAGTAAATCAATATTTTATCTAAAATGAATCTTCTTGTTTTATTTTCTAATTTTATTTGATTTATTTTTTCAAAAGGTGAAGTAAACAGGGAAATAAAGAGAATTGCATCAGATTTTTCCAAATAGTGGGGGTGTACAGGGAGCATCGACTTAAATTCTCCTTCCTGTAAATCAAAATAACTCTGGTCGCTTTTAGTTTGCATACTGGGCGCAAACCCCAAATACCTTGATAGTTTAAGCAAAAATGCAAGGTGGAAATTTACGTTTGTTTCGCTGTTTTCATCGAGCCAGCAAATAGCACTAAATATAAAATCAAATAGATGCTCATCTGCCATTTGCTGTCTTATGCTCTTGTACAATACTTCATTTAGGAAGATTGCCATTGTACTTTTTATGATATCATAAGGAATACTACTAAAAACAGGAGATGGCCTGAGTTCCGAAACACGCTGTATACTAATATTGGTTTTATGATAAACCACCATATCTACAAGATGCAATGGCTGGAGCATATTCATTCTGATCTTTGCCCTGGGTTTTTTAACGCCATTGATCATGTACGATTGGATGCCAAACTTTTCGGTAAAGATTTGTACAACTACACTGCTTTCACTATAGAGTGTAGTTTTTAAAACAATCCCCCTGGTTTTATGCAACATGACCTAAAAAATTTTAGGAATAAAGATGATCAAGCCAATTATAGCTGCACCAATAGCTGCAATCAATACACCCCCGGCAGCTGCATCTTTAATGATCTTTGCTTTGGGATTAAAGTTTGGCGAAACCAAATCAACAAGTACTTCTATAGCCGTATTCAACAATTCTGTTATTAAAACAATAGCGGCAGCGGCAATTATCCAAAGCCATTCATTTATAGATAATGCAAAATACCACCCGGCAATGGCCGTTACAAGGAGGGCCGCAATATGAAATTTAAAATTAAGCTGTGTTTTAAAGGCATAACCAATACCCGAAAACGCATACCCAAATCCCTTGATAAACTTTAGCATAGTACCTTCAAAATTGAAAAATTATACATGCAAAGTACGTCATGCTTTCTAATATATCCAATTGTTTACTCAGAACGCTTAACTTTGGATAATTTTTATACGAATGTCAGCAGAAAAAACATCCCTCCATCCACGAAATAAACATCGCTTCAGGTACGATTTTCCCGAGTTGATTAAAAGCTATCCGGAATTGAAAAACTATGTTGCAGTTAATTCATATGGAGACGAATCTATATATTTTTCTGATCCTGAGGCTGTTAAAAGTCTTAACAAAGCACTTCTTAAGCATTTCTATAGTATTTCGTATTGGGATATTCCGGCCGGATATCTTTGTCCACCTATACCGGGTAGGGCAGATTATGTGCATTATCTGGCAGATTTGCTTGCTTCTGTTAATGATGGGATAATACCAACGCGAAAATCAGTTCGAGGGTTAGATATTGGATTGGGTGCTAATTGTGTTTATCCGATTATTGGTCATCAGGACTATGGTTGGAGCTTTGTGGGGAGCGAAATAGATTCCGGAGCCATAAAAGCGGCTAAAGCAATTATTGCATCAAATCCGGAACTGACAAATGCTATAACTTGCAGGCCACAGAGCAATAAACATCATATTTTTAAAGGGGTTATCAAGCCAGAGGATCTGTTTGATTTCACCATGTGTAATCCACCTTTTCATTCTTCTGCCGAAGAGGCTCAATCTGGCACAAGACGGAAATTGCAAAATTTGGGTAAGCAAAAAGGCAAAGAGGTAACACTGAATTTTGGGGGACAAAATACAGAGCTTTGGTATGAAGGAGGGGAAGTCGGATTTATTAGAAAAATGATAGAGGAGAGTGCTTCTTTTGCAAATCAATGTCTATGGTTCTCGACCTTAGTTTCAAAGAGCAGTAACCTTCCTTTTATTTATAAAGCGATTCAGAATTTTAACGCATTTGAAGTTAGAACAATAGAAATGGCACAAGGACAAAAGATCAGTCGGTTTGTGGCCTGGACGTTTATGGATTTTGAGAAACAAGAAAACTGGCGCAAAAGCAGATGGTTGTAACTGGATTTAAGTGAAAATAGTGACGCTCGCCTTCTTGTTTTTGTAAGCGCCAATTTGTTCTCCAGTGGTATAATCTTTAAAGAAAAGTGAATCACTTTCTTTAAAACGCTTTTTTAGCATACAATACAGATGAAGGCATTTAATCCAATTTAATGCTGTTGGTTTATCCTTAAGGATTTCAGGATATACATATACCTCGTTTCCTTCAATCCTTAATAGATTCTTTTCCTGAAGCTCTTTTACATTTGCAATAATTTTGGCCGTTTGGGCGGCCAAATGAGCAGTCTGTTGTACTTTCTTTTTCGCGTATATCATAAGCCAGATTTATTCTAACAGTAAAGGATCCTCTTCGTCATCTGTAAGGCTTAGCTGTATACTATCTGTTCCGGCAATGCCCTCAATTGAACCTCTGATGTGTGCTGCATTTAGCAGTACTTTTTCTAGTTGCTTTTCTCTGGCTTTCCATAGTTTTTCCATAGCATCGCGTTCTCTTTGGATAGATAATTTCATGCTCATGAAACCTTCTCTAATGGCTTTCCATTGCTCAGAGAACTCATTGCTGGTTAAATAATCATACAGCATATGCATTTTATCTCCACGGTTTTCTTGAGATTTTGAAGCGCTGAACAGCTTCACAATTCCATCTCTAAGGATATAGGAAACGGCTTTAACTTCATCAAACGAACAGATCCAAACACCATCTTTTTCGCCGAAACAGTCCATTCCTTTTGGATAGGTTTGGGTAACTATAACTGCAACATCAACTCCCATACTGCGCATGTCTTTCTTTAATTTCTCAATCCATTCCATCGAGAAATCTTTAGTGCGCTTACTTTCATAGATAATTTTACCGCATTCCTGCCCAAATTGATTTCTGACATGATGAACGCAGTCGGCTCCTCTTACTCCTTTACCTACTTCAGATACCAGATCAAAAGGGAATGCATTTCTAAGTAATTCTTCTAAAATTAGTTCTTGTACTTCGCCTTGTAACTGCATAGATCCTTGTTCTGCTTTACGCTTCATCTCTTCTGCCAGTTTTTTCTGATCGTCGAGCTGTTTCTCCAGTTCTTTTACCCTCAGTTGATGTTCGGTCTCTTTTATGCTGTTTTTTTCGGCCTCTTGCTTTCTGATCTGTTCCGTCATATCAGCGCGCTGCTCTTGTAGTTTACGCTGTAGCTGAAGCTCCATTTCTTCTTCCTTTTGCTTCATTGCCTGTTCCTTTTTCAGGAAATCAAGCTCTTTAGCGCGGGCAGATTTTAATTTTTCTTCGTTCTCTTTGTTGGCATTATCAAGCATTTGCAGCTTGTTTTCGAAATCTGTTGCTATACTTTTGCGCAAGCTTTCTTCGAGCACGGTTTGTAGCTGCTTTTTTTCTTCGCTTAATTTTTGCTCATAAGCTGCCGCTTGTTTTTTTTGCTGCTGCTCAAAAGCAAGTTCCTGCTGTTTTTGCAACGCTTGAAATTCATTTTGCTTTTTAGCAAATTCATCTTCCTTTTGTTTGGTAAAGGTAACCATCTTCTCTCTGAGGTCTTTTTTATATTCCTCAGCCATCACCTCTTCAATGGGAAAAGTATGCGCGCAATTAGGACATTTTATTTCGGTTGACATATAATGGGTGTTATGGAAGTTGGTTAATAAATAAACTTTCTGCAAATTTCATAGATACGCTTCTGGGCTCTTCGTTTTCAATCTGAATATTCAATGACCCATCAAAAGCAATCACTTCAAGTACTTTTATCCTGGTACCAATGGTTATCTTCAATTTCTCCAAATATTGAAGAAATAGAGTAGAAGTATCTTTAACAGCTGCCACTTTGCAGTTTTGGCCAGCATTTAACTCTGATAATAACGTTTTTGCAATGGCGGGCATGTCCCCGTTTGCTTTTGGAATTGGGTCGCCATGTGGATCAAATTCCGGGAAGTTAAGAAACTCTTCCAGCTTATCTACCAATTTAGCTGATTGTATATGTTCCAGTTGCTCAGCAACTTCATGGACCTCATCCCAGCTAAAATCCAGTTTCTCATATAAAAATGTTTCCCAGAGTCTGTGCTTTCTTAAAATGGCGATGCCGTTTTTTCTGCCGATATCTGTAAGTAATATTTTGCCATACTTTTTGTAAGTAACCAGATTTTTCTCTTTCAGCTTTTTTAACATATCTGTGGCAGTAGCAGGTTTAACACCTAAATAAGCTGCCATTTCATTGGTGCCTGCCTCGGGCCTTTCTTCGTTCTGAAAGCTCAGTTTTAATAAGGCTTTTAAATAGTTTTCTTCTGTATAAGATAGCATAGTACAAACTTATCGCTTTATAAAGGAAATAAAAATAATAAATGTCAAATTATATTTGTTAGACTAATCTAACTTTATTAGTTTTGTTGAAATTATTTAACTATTAGATTAATATAAAAATATGTTTAGCAAAACTTTACTTTCAATTCTTTCTATGTTGTTTGTTATTAATGCCATGGGCCAAACCGGAAGCATTAGTGGTAAAATTATTTCTGAAGCGCTACCCTTAGCTCTCGTAAATATTAAGATAGAGGGGACTCAACTAATCACTCAAACTGATAGTATGGGGAATTATACACTTAGTAAAGTTAAATCGGGCACTTATAGGATTCAGGCATCGGCAATAGGGTTTAGGAAAATGGTTAAAACCATTACATTAAGGAACGATGAGTCATCAGTTTTAAATTTTGATCTCAGCAACCTTCAAAATGATTTAGATGAGGTTGTAGTTACGGGAACTTTAAAGGAAGTAAAGAGATTGGAGAGTCCGGTTCCGGTAGAAGTCTATACGCCAGGGTACTTTAAAAAGAATCCTACACCTAGTATTTTTGAGGCGCTCCAGAACGTAAATGGAGTAAGGCCACAGCTAAACTGCAATATTTGTAATACCGGTGATATTCATATTAATGGTCTTGAAGGACCTTATACCATGATCTTAATTGATGGAATGCCAATAGTAAGTAGCCTTTCGACTGTTTATGGACTTTCAGGAATTCCGAATTCACTGGTAGAACAGATTGAAATTGTTAAAGGACCTGCATCGTCTTTATATGGTAGCGAGGCAGTTGGAGGCTTAATCAATATCATTACAAAAAAGCCTGAAAATGCACCGCTGCTCTCTGCAGATTTTTTTGCCACCGATTATCAGGAATACAATGCTGATCTTGGATTTAAATTCAACCTCGGGAAAAAGGCCATCGCATTAACAGGGGTGAATTATTTTAAATATGGCAATCCGGTAGATCACAATCATGATAACTTCACAGATGTGACGCTTCAGGATCGTATCTCTGTATTCCAGAAATGGAGTTTTGAAAGGAAAAACAAACGAATATTTACGCTTGGCGCAAGGTATATGTATGAGGACAGATGGGGAGGAGAAATGCAATGGAACAAGTCATTTAGGGGAGGAGATCAGGTTTATGGTGAAAGCATTTATACCAAACGCTGGGAATTAATTGGAAATTATCAGTTGCCGGTAAAAGAGAAGATATTTCTGGCTTTTTCGTATAATGAACATAATCAGGATAGCAGGTATGGAACAACATCTTATATTGCCGAACAGAAAATAGGGTTTGCCCAACTTACCTGGGATAAGAAGATTCACAATCATGATCTTTTGCTTGGGACAGCTTTAAGGTATACTTTTTATGATGATAATACTGCGGCAACCACTGGCCTTAACCAGGAGATTGCAAAAAATACCTGGCTCCCGGGAATTTTTATTCAGGATGAAATAACACTAAGCGCAAAGCATAAATTTCTTGCAGGATTTAGGTATGACTATAATTCTGTTCATGGAAATATTTTTACGCCCAGGGTTGCTTATAAATGGAGCATAGATGATAATAATATTCTTAGATTAAATGCAGGGACCGGCTTTAGAGTGGTAAACATCTTTACTGAAGATCATGCTGCCTTAACAGGAGCCAGAACTGTAGAGATACCGAATGAGCTTAAACCTGAAAAGACATATAATGTAAATCTTAATTATTTAAAGAAAATATATACAGATAACGGGACTTTTTTAGGTCTTGAAGGCTCAGCATTTTATACTTATTTTAACAACAGGATCATAGGCGATTTTGATACAGATCCTAATAAGATTATTTATGATAATTTAGATGGTTATGCCGTAAGTAAAGGATTAAGTGCTAATGTTGATGTGGCTTTTAACAACGGACTGAAGGTTATAGTTGGGGCAACTTATCAGGATGTTGCCAGTTTTGAACATGGAATTAAGAAGCAACAAATTCTTACAGAAAAATTTTCAGGAAACTGGGCCATTTCATACAAAATCAAACCATTTAATCTTGCTATTGACTACACAGGAAATGTTTACAGCCCTATGCGTTTACCATTGCTAAGTGATCTTGATCCAAGGAAAGAATTTTCACCAGTCTGGAGCATACAAAATATTCAATTCACATTTAGTGGATTCAATAGATTTGAACTATATGGTGGAATAAAAAATCTATTAAACTGGACTCCAAACAAAGGCAATCCTTTCATAATTGCGAGAGCTAATGATCCCTTTGATAAACATGTGGAACTCGACAAAAACGGCCAGGTAATGGTTACTGCTGAAAACCCATATGGGCTTACTTTTGATCCAAGTTATGTTTACGGCCCGAATCAAGGAATACGGGGATTTTTTGGCATTAGATATACAATTAAATAAATCGAATACCTTAACTTTATGGCATGATCTATCAATCTACCTATCAGGCAGCACGGATTATTGCCCCTAAAGTTGAGGCTATTTTTGCCGCACATCTTGCTGCTGCCAGAGATAGTGGAGAGGACGATCTCGCACCTTTACCTACAGCAGATATAGTTGAAGCTATAATTGATGCGACTTTTTGGGCAAGTTTACGTAAAGAAGAAGGACATTCTCCAAAAATATCATTGGCATTTTTACCTCCGCAGCAAGCGGGCAACCCATTATTATTTAAAAATAGATTGCCTTTAAATCCGGGCACCTTAACTAAGCTGGCACCGGGCATAGAGCGTGCGGGGATACATCTTGGCGTTTGGGAAGAGGATGGGGCACTTTATATTTGGGGAACTACCGTTAGTATTCCTAATTTTTGTTTTGTACTTGATGTTTCTGAACCTGCATTGCTTGTAATTAAGCATAGAAGGATTTATGGGTTTGGAAAATTTACAAACATTGCAGTTCTTAAGGGTGACCAGGTCAAAATGGTTGACGGACAAAGTACAAGTGTACCGGATTGCCCGCCAATGCTTTTATCATTGCTGGATCTTACCGCCCCTTCTTATTGGAATGATTCTGTTAATGTACTAATCCAGCTTGCTGTTTCTATGAGGGCACATGGAAGAGGGGGGACTTTGCTGGTAGTGCCAGGTGAAACCAGTAATTGGTTGCAATCCATTATCAAACCTATTCAATATTATGTGCAGCCGTCTTTTACAGGTCTATCCAAGTTGTTGCAACAAGATCGTAAAGAGGCTAGTCAGATTTTCTGGCAAACTGCATTGAAAAGAGAAGTAGAACATCTTGCGGGTTTAACTGCGGTGGATGGAGCAACTGTTATCAGCAATCAATATGAACTGCTGGCTTTTGGAGCCAAAATAGGACGGGCAAAAGGAAAGGATAATGTTGATGAGATTTCTTTTTCAGAACCGATAACCGGTGGTGATGCCGTAGTAATCCATCCTTCTAAGGTAGGCGGAACAAGGCATCTTTCAGCTGCTCAATTTGTTCATGATCAAAGAGATGCTACAGCATTAGTTGCTTCTCAGGATGGTCATTTTACCATTTATACCTGGTCCGAATATCAGGATAGGGTACAGGCTCACAGAATAGATACGCTGTTGTTGTAAATTAAGAAAAAATAATTGCGCCAATAATAACACTTAGAAATAGAACGATCATTACAATCCGATCTGCATCTATCCATTGTTTTCTGGTCAATTCTTTAGGGGGTGCCTCCTCTTTTCGCCTGGCGAATATATTAAATAAGGAAAAAGTTTTTGTTAACATAGATAGATGGTTTTCAAGTAGATGTATTGATTATTGCAAACTGTGAGCCAAATTAGCGCTTAGAGGGTAAAATGTTAATAACTTTGATTTTTGGTTGATATCTCTACTCATATTTTCCGTTTTTCAGTTATATTCTACTCTTCGTTTTAAAATTATTTATCTGTAAATCAGAAAGATGTACCTTAAATTTGTTTTTATATAGTACTATGTATTGCATATTACTATATAAAACATATAACTTTGTATTATGATAGCAGAAAATACGCAAACGCAAATGCGAAAGGGCATACTGGAATACTGTGTGCTTCTTATCATATCCAGAGGTGAAATTTACGCCTCGGATATTATAGCTGAGTTGAAATCAGCAAGATTGCTTGTTGTTGAGGGGACATTGTACCCTTTGCTGACCCGCTTAAAAAATAATGGCTTGTTGAGCTATAATTGGGTAGAATCTACCTCTGGTCCACCCAGAAAATACTATTTGCTTACAGAAAAAGGCAAATCTATACTTAGCCAACTCGACGCTACGTGGCAGGAACTGTCGTACGCAATAAATACTTCAAAGAAAGTTGCAGATAATGATACCAACGACCAAATAAATATTAATAAGTAATGAAGAAGACACTCAACATAAATATTGGCAACTCCATCATTCATATAGAAGAGGACGCCTATGAAATGCTTACAGTTTACTTAAATGAAGTAAAACAGCATTTCGCGAAGAATGCAGATGATTTTGAAATTGTAACTGATATAGAAAATAGAATTGCAGAGATGTTTGCAGAAATATTGACCAATCAGCAAAGGCAGGTGATTAATATTCAGGACGTTCAGATAGTTACTGCCCAGATGGGTTCAGTTAAAGATTTTGAATCGTCGGAAGAAGAAGAAGAGGAAACTCAAGAGTACGCTAGCCCTCCTCATTTTAGTGTGAAAAAACTTTACCGAGATACTGATCAGGCAATGATTGCTGGTGTATGTTCTGGCTTGAGCCACTACCTTGATGTAGAATCACGCTTGGTTAGACTTATCGCTATTGCTACAATTTTTCTGGGTGGATCTGGAATATTAGCTTACGTTGTATTGTGGATTATGATACCGAGGGCTGTTACTAAGGCTGAGAAAATGACAATGAGGGGCGAGGAGGCAAACTTAAAAGGATTTGCTAATAGTTATCTGCAGCCTTTGGTGCATCAGTCCAGAGGCTTTATAGCTGAGTTTCTTGATGTTTTGGGTAATTTTATTAATGGAACCGGTAAGGTTATATTCAAAATTATTGCTGCTGGTATTATTGCTTTTGGATCATTAATTATCTTATTCCTTATTGTAGCCCTGGCAGCTTTATTAGGTATGTGGGATTCAAATGTTTATCAGATGTTCCCGCTCAACATTATAAATCATGAGTATATAACTGCATCGGCTATTGCAGCCTTTTTGGTTTTTATGATTCCGGTTTTAGCGCTGGTTCTTTTTTCTATTAGGGTAGCTTTTAACAGCAGACCAGTTAATAAGTCACTTTCATTTGGACTATTGATAATCTGGCTTGCAGGAGTAGCAGTAACTTCATTTTATGTAGTTAAAATTGGGTCTGAGTTTAAAGAAGGTGCTGAATTTACACAAGTGAGTGAAGTAAAACCATTTCAGACGTATACATTAAATATTGATAGAACAAGATTCTTTACAAAAGAAGACAGCTTACGTTACAGCATAGATCCAGGAAATTATAATGGACGCAGAATTTTAACTGATCTTGATCATAACTTTGATGCGCCAAGAAACATCAGGTTAAATATTGAGAAAAGTGAAAATGGAAAGCCCTCATTAAGCCAATATTATAAAGCGAGGGGTAAAACCTTTGAAATGGCATTAAAAAATGCGCAGAATATCCACTACGATTTCCTGCAACATGATTCTTTGCTAACCTTTAGCCCAATGTTGCAATTTGTTAAAGCAGGTAATTGGCGCGGACAAGAGGTTGAGCTTACATTAAAAGTTCCTGTTGGAACCAGGTTAAACATAAGCAAAAACTTTAGCCGTTATCTGGATGGTTATGGCTATTGGGATTGTGATCATGATTCAAACAGTGAGTTCACCGTTTGGAAAATGACCGACGCCGGTATCAAATGCGAACACGAAGAGACAGAAAACAGCGGGGAATAATCCTAATTACTTAACCGTATAGCGGTAGACGGAGCGGGATATATTTCCATCTTTGTCTACCCCTTCAATTACAGCTCTATAGGTTCCGTTTCCATCACCATTATAATAATCTAGCGATAATACCCCTGTTGTATCTGTAACTACTTTAGGGTTCCAGTAAATTGTACTGCGCAAATCATTAAAATTATAGGTGCTGGCTGCATTTACATATTTAGGTGAATAGAATTCTCTTTGTGTACTAAATCCTTTAGGGCTAAACTTTAACAGGTTAGCTTCGGGCATAAGTTTTTTAAATTCAGCTAAACTCATTTTTGTGCCTTTAGGAGCTTTTTTCATATTCACGACTAATACTCCATTGGTGCCATAAAGTCTGTTTACTGTTCCTAATTCATCCCTTGGAAATATCTCTACAGACTCAACTTCAGAAGATTGAACAGCAGTTAACGCAAAATAATCGCTAGGTGTACCATTAATAAAAATTTGAACCGGTGTTTTGTTACCTTGATTATAATCTCTGGTTACATAGAAATTGTTCTCAAAAAATGTTAGGCCCATTGCCTGTGTTTGCAAACATAGTGCGAATGTGTTACATCCTTGAAAACGATCACCATCTATTGTTGTTCCTGTAATATTGCTCAACCCGGATAAAGATGGATAATCTGCATGGCTTGGCCTTTTGGCCTTAGCACCCTCAATTTTTACCTCTTTAAGTGTGCGGAGGTAGCTATACTGCTTTTTACTGTTATTTAAATAGGGCGCTAACGCGCTGTCTATATTAACAACCTCATCAATCTGTTTAGGATTTTTGGAAACAGGAGGGGCCATTTGTCCATCAAGCAATATCATTAAGCTTGAGCCATTGGCGTTATATTTTGCATTTATTACTACTTCTGATGAATCTGGGATGTTAAGGTTAGGGAACGCAAATACACCTGTGTTATTGGTTAATGCCTCTGCAGAATATTTACTTCCTGTGACAGTTAGTCTTAATGCACCTTTTCTAACAGGCATACCCGTACGATCTCTTAATGTACCTGTGATTCTCATATCCTGTTCAGGCAATAAGGTAAGCGGTGGGAACGGCGCGGTCATGATATCTTTAAAATTAAAACGGCGATAACCTTGCGTAAGCATAAGTACATCCAGATCACTTATCTTTTTCTCATCCGGCTTATTGAAATAATAGTTTGGTTTTTCAATGTAGCCTTTTAAATCAGAGGTTAATAACAGTGAGCTTAAAATAGTTATTTCATTATCTTCATTAACAGGAACTTTTTGGTCATCGGTAACAGAAATAGAATAATTTCCTTCAATAGGTACTGCGCCGTTCTTTGCTGTTACGGTCATTTTTACCTTTTGTCTGGGTTTATAGGCTGCTAAATCAGTTTTTAAGGATACGCTTATGGTACTTTTTGGATAATTGAATGCTAATCTCTCACTAACTGGATCACCTGCTTCAGAGAAAAGCGTAATTTGAGTAATGCCTGCCGGGAATTTGTCTTTCGGAATTTTGGCATTTGTAACCAGGCTATTTAACTTGGTTTTTGCTGCGTAGTAAACAATTCCACCATTGGATCCTACAATAAATACCATTTTTCCTTTGTTCGCTTCAAAATATGTTTCGTTGGCAAATATTTTGATGCCTAAAGCTAATGGATCTGTATTGCTTACCTGAAGTGTAATGCCCGAAGCAACTGGCTTTGGCAATTCAATGCTCTTGGTGGTACCGTCTTTAAACGTAACATTTGCTGTATAGACTTTATTATTCTCTGGATTCAGATAAAAGGAGCCCATACCTAAATGGCTTGAAGTAAAGTTGGTAAGCGTATTGCCTCCATTGTCGGTAATTGTACCCTTTAATTCAACACCAAGTCCAGATCCGTTGATGGCCTTAAAAGCAATTCTTGTGGCTACGCCGTTAATTAAATCTCCACCTTCCGGGAAAAATTGAACATCGTTGTCACTTTTAGCTGGTTTAAGCTTAAAGTTCGAAGTAACTATATTCGTTTCGCTTAAAGTCATGTCGGTTATAAGTTCGCCACTTGTAATAGGTTCTTTACGGGAATCAATCTTTATCCTTAAAATCCCATTCTGGTCGGTTGTGCCTTTGCCTTTACTAACCACATCAAAATTAGAAGTTACCTTCCAGTTTACTGTTTTATTTGCCTGAGCAATGTTCTCACTGTTTTTGAATTGGACTATTGCTTCAATGTTTTGGTTTTTATCCGTCTGAGTAGTTTTATAGCTAAAATGAGTAATCAATTGTTTATCAATTGCCTCACCTACAGGGATGGTTTTGCTAAAGAAAAAGTCTTCTCCAAAGTTTAGCATCCATAAAGTATATGCTTTTATATAATAGTTTCCTTGTTTATAAGTACCAGGGGTGAGAGGTATATTCCCAGCGGCCACTCCTTTTACAACGGGTAGTTTTATGGTTTGAACTAAAGAATCCCTACTGTTTATTACATCAACATAAACGATTTTACTTAGTATGGAAGGAAGATTTTGTTCCATTGTTAAATACGTTTTAAACCATATGGTATCAGCTACGCTATAATAAGGTTTATCAAAATGAACATAAACCCTTTCTGTCGGACGTTCTTCCGCAAGTTTTTTAGATTTATTCATGATGTTATCTAAAACAATACTGTCTTGCTGTGCATATGAAGAAAGCTGCAGTGCAGTTGAAAATAATATTAGGGCAATTACAAATTTTACGAATCTCATCAAAATGGTATGCTGTTAATCATGCTAATATATTCATTTATGAATTGAATAGGTTAGTTACAGTGCATCTTTAACATATTTTGACATATCATTGCTATTTAATACTGGGTATTAAGACAAAAAAAAGACCCTGAATATGGTTTCAGGATCTCCTTAATTTTTTTGTTACGCTGAATCTAATTCCGCAACTTAACTATGTTATTTGAATTCAATTACAAAATCTTGTAAGGGGGTACGAACCTTTTTAAGGTTTACTAACCAATCGCCACCGGCATCTCTATATCCTAATGGAAGTAAGGTCGTACTACGTAATCCCCGTTCTCTTAAACCTAATAATTCATCAAGTTCTGCAGGGTCAAAGCCTTCCATTGGAGTAGCGTCAACTTTTAGAAAAGCAGCTTCGGTTAAAGCAACTCCAAAGCCAATGTATGATTGTTTGGCTGCATGGTTAAAGTTTTCTTCTTCGGTTCTTGAGGTATAGATACCTATCAGTTTATTTACATAGTCAGCAGTTGCTGACTCAGGTAATCCGCGCTCATTATTGGTATGGTTAAAAACCGCTTTGATACGTTCTTCGGTGTAATTGTCCCAGGCAGCAAAGATTAATAAGTGAGAACAATCAGTAATCTGAGATTGTCCGTAAGCTACGGCCTTAATTTTTTCTTTTAGTTCAGGGTTGGTAACTACAATAATTTTAAATGGTTGTAAGCCTGACGATGTTGGAGCTAAATGTGCGGCTGTAAGAATCTGATCAACTTTATCTTGTGAAACTTTTTCACCATTCATTTTTTTTGTGGCATATCGCCAGTTTAAGGCTTCTATTGAGCTCATATTGAAAATCTTAGTTTATTTTTTTATCGTTTAGCACTTATTTTTAACTCTAACATGAGCTTTAAAAATAACAGTGTTAGCAAATGTAGTTACGTTAGTCAAAACAAAAAAAAATACTGAAGCTTATGACTTTAAAATGATAACAAACTTTTTTCTGGTTTCATACGTTAATTACTATGCATGCATAGATAAAAGTGAATGCATATACCAAATTTAATCTACTATGAAAAAGTTACTTCTATCAGCAGTATTACTAGCCACTGCCTCTCTGTCTTCATTAGCACAAGAAAAAGGCTTTTACATTAAACCGACGGGTAGTTACTTTATGAAAGTTACTCCTGTTGAGTTTCCAGCAATAAACGGGCAATTAGCAAGAGACAAAACAACAACCGTTACCGGAACTGGTGCAAGTGCAACGACAACAACCTCAGAAACAGCATTGACAGGGTCTTTTGGACAAGGTTTTAGGGCAGGTCTGGTTGGCGGTTATCAGTTTAATAAAATTATTGGTCTGGAAGTGGGAGTTAATTATTTTAAGAGTGAAGAGCAGGATATGCTGAGGCAAACGGTAATAAATAACGGAACAAATGTGTTAAGTCTGCATGCTGTGGGTAAAGTAAAAGCATTTGACGTAACACCAGCATTAGTTTTCCGAATTCCGAATACAGGGAAATTCCAGCCATATAGTAAAATTGGGGTGATCATTCCTGTTGGAGGATATTTACAAATCAATACTTCAGTTAATGATCAGACTGGTCAGATTGCAGCTTCTCAAGGAACGGTGTCTCCTCCGGGTACTCGTACAACTCTTGTTCTGGCAAGAGAAGAGCACATCAATCCGAAACCAACAATAGGATTTCAAAGCGCTTTAGGATTTGATTATAAGATTGGAAATAATATAAGTTTATTCTCAGAAATAGAGTATCGTAATATTTCGGTTGGCGGTAAAGATAAAGAACTTAGAAGTTACGATGGAACAGCAACTGTAGTTGTTAATGCCACAAACACTCCGGCGGGGTCAAAACAACTGACGCTAGAGGATCAACCAAAAGGAGATAGAGAGGTTAACTATCATAAAACCATTAATTCTACAATGAATGTTAAAGGACAGCCTAATTATGATCCTACTAAACCTTCAGATGATTTACGCTCGTATATTAACATTGGTGGATTAGGGTTAAACGTTGGACTTAAAATTGGAATATAGTATTACTATATTCCAGTGTAAGGTCGACATTCTGCCGTCATGTCGACCTTACATTTTGGACACTCTCCTCAATTATTAGAAAAAGCTTTTTAATGTTTCAGCTTTGCTTTAAATATCTTTTCGAGTTTTTCCACCTTTGGTAAAATTACAAGACGGCAGTACGGTTGATTCCCATTTTTATTAAAATAATCCTGGTGATATCCATCTGCTACATAAAATGTAGATGCCTTATTGATAGCTGTTACAACTGGCTTGCCAAAGGCTTTGGTATCATTCAATTCCTTTTTATATTTTTCTGCCAGCGCTTTTTGCTCTTCATTATGATAAAAGACAACTGAGCGATATTGAGTGCCAACATCTGCGCCCTGCCGATTTAAGGTAGTTGGATCATGACTTTTCCAAAATACTTCAAGAAGTTCATCGTATTTTATTTTAGCAGGATCATAAGTGACCTCAATTACTTCAGCATGACCAGTAGCTCCGGTACATACATCTTCGTATGATGGATTAGCAACATTACCCCCTTCAAATCCTGATTTAACATTTGTAACTCCATTTAAACGCTGAAATAGCGCTTCTGAGCACCAAAAGCATCCCATACCAAATGTCGCTTTTTGCAGGCCTTTAGATTGCGCATTGGCACCGCCTGCCGACAAAAGGATTATAGCCATAATTAATATATTTCTCATAATTCGAATACAATTTTGAAAATCATCTTTCATGTAAAATTACGTAGCAGGAAGGTACATAGTTTTTAATTAATTTGATTTGATTCTAAGTTTACAATTACCTGATAATCTTATTTTGTCCTTGATCTTGTGAATAACTTAAGGTATTTACTTGCAGAATGTTATATGTGTTGCCGATGTGCCTTTACTGTTTATTAACAATTGTTTCTTAAATTAGATTGTTATTACTCATAAAAATAAATCACTATGTCAACACCTTATATTCCTTGTCTGGACCTTGGTTCATACATCAATGGAAATGAAGAACAGCGTAAAAAATTCTCTGACGAATTGGGCAGGGCATTTAATGATTCTGGTTTTGTAACCATCACTAATCATGGGGTAAGTCAGGAATTAATCGAAAAGCTGTATAAGAATATACAATCTATGTTTAATCTTTCTGTTGAGCAAAAGAAAAAATATGAAAGAGTTGAACTTGCTGGTCAACGTGGTTATACCAGCGCCGGTAAAGAAACAGCAAAAGGAGCTAAAACAGCTGACTTAAAAGAATTCTGGCAAATTGGACAGGAGGTTATGGATGGTGATCCTATTAAAAGTCAATATCCGGATAATGAGTATCTTGAAGAGATCCCGGAATTTAATGAAGTTACAAGAGAGATCTACCAGCGTCTGGAGGGGAATGGAAAGCATTTGTTGCGTGCAATTGCTACTTATCTAGGGCTTCCAATAGATTATTTTGATAAGCATGTTCATAATGGTAATTCAATTTTAAGAGGAATTCATTATTTTCCTATTCAGGATCCGGATGCTTTACCGGATGATGCAGTTCGTGCAGGTGCTCATGAAGATATAAACCTTATCACTTTGTTGATTGGGGCAAGTGCAGATGGTCTGGAGGTGTTAACACGCAGTGACGAATGGCTGCCTATTAAAGCTGGCCATACTGATATTGTGGTAAATGTAGGAGATATGCTGCAAAGGTTAACAAACAATAAACTTCGTTCTACAACACATAGGGTTGTAAATCCTCCAAGAGAACTGATGAAAACTTCGCGGTTTTCGGTTCCTTTCTTTTTGCATCCTCGTTCTGATATGGATTTAACAAGTCTGGAATCCTGCATAGATGCTGAGCATCCCAAGGTTTATGATGACATGACTGCGGGGGAGTATCTTGATGAAAGATTGAGAGAAATTGGATTAAAAAAATAAATTAGATATTCCACAATAAGGGCCGGTTTTGCAATCTTTCAAAGCAAAACCGGCCCTTATTGTGGAATATCACCCGGATTAAATTCTTATTTTCTGGTAAATTTAATCTCCATGGTTTTCATTTCCTTGCCATCAGTGGTCATGTACATTTCCATCAGATGGTTTTTATCGTCAATTACTTTATATACTTCTCGAACATCCAGGTCCTTGCCTGTCATTGGATCAGCAGTTTTTCCTTTAAGCGTAATAGACTTTGTAGCCTCATCCCATGTTCCTTCCATATTCATAATTCCAGTGCCCATATTATCGACCCAGGAACTAACAAATGTTTTTTTTGCATTATCATATCCCATAAGTCCCATACCTTCAAAAGGCTTTCCCATCATGGTTCCTTTAAAGGCCGACTGCTGATAACGTCCACCCATGATCATGGTGTTTGTGCAAGAGCCTGTACTTTTTGCTGGCGGGGCATCGGGGCTCATCCACATGCTTACCTCTGCATTCCATGTGCCATCATCTTTGGCCATCATTTTATGTACATCACCGGGTGTCATGTAGGCCTCCCAGGCTTTCATCATGGCGTCGTCCTGAGCTGGGGCTCTGCCTACTGCGATAAGCATTAGCAGAACCGCAATAATTGATACTTTTTTCATAACTATATGATTTTAGGTTATACCTAATTTACGAAAAAAACGCCTCTATATGAGCTGTGGTATTTAAATGTACAAAGTTGTGTAGTGATTTATACATTTATTTGAGATTCAGAAGGTTAGTTGGCTATTTTACGCCCTTGTCAACCGCCTTAATTATTGCATCCTCAATTCTTCCTCTGATTTTCATTGTGCTTAGTTTATCGGTTACAGAAGGGTTTACTCTGTTTGAAAGAAATATGTAAACAAGGCCTCTTGATGGATCAACCCATACACACGTACCGGTGTAACCTGTATGTCCATAAGTTTGTGAGGATGCAAGTTCTGAAGGGTATTTCTTTGTCAAATCCGGATCCCATCTATCAAATCCTAATCCGCGTCTGCTAACTGCTGATTGTCTTTGAGTAAACATATCTACTGTTTCAGGTTTAAAATACTGCTGACCTCCATAGGTGCCTTTGTTAAGCAGCATTTGGTACATAATAGCCATATCATTTGAACTTGCAAATAAACCTGCGTGTCCTGACACGCCACCAACTAATGCCGCCCCCTGATCATGAACATATCCTACTAATAAGGTTTTTCTGAAATAAGTGTCGTTCTCAGTTGGGATGATTTGCTCTCTGCTGAATCTGTTTCGAGGTAGAAAACCTGCTGTTTGCATGCCGAGGGGTTGATAGAAATTCTCGCTAACGTATTCGTTTAGCGGTTTTCCGCTGATGCGCTCTACAATATCCTTCATTACATACATGCTAATATCACTGTATACGTATTTGCCTCTGGTTCTGATTGGGGCATTTAACATTTTAGGCCACATTATGTCTTTAAAATAATCCTTTCTTACATAATATCCATCGGCCACTTTTGTTGGATAGGCAGCCGAAGAATCTGGACTATGATCAGTGGGTTTGATGGCATCATGGAATGGAATATATGGAATGAACCCTGCCTGATGAAGCATAACCTCTCTTACCTGGATGTTGTTCATTGGCGTTGTTCTGGCCTTAGGGATATAGGCTCCTATATTTGTATCCAGTTTAAGCTTTTTTTCTTCAAACAGGCGCATTACAGTTGGAGTAGTTGCTGTAATTTTGGTTATAGAGGCCAGATCAAATATGTCGGTAACCTTATCCGTGCTTTTGTCATCATAAGTGTGTGTCCCGTAACCTTTATTGAAAACCACTTTCCCATCTTTAGCTACCAATACTACAAGCCCCGGAGTAGCCCGTGCATTAATAGCTTCACTGGCAATATTGTCAATCTCTCTTAAGTTATCAGTATTTATACCCGCATCTTCCGGGAGTGTATATTTTAAACGGATTGGAAGGGTCGTGAATCCTGAGTTTGCAGTGTACTTGGCTGAAAAGTTGGCGGTAAGCTTTTTGGTAACACCAATTCCTCCAAAAATTACCTGAGGTGTAATAGCAGCTGCCAAAGGTGTGCTTTGATCAGTCCACACAATTGGGGCTTTAATTGCATCAAGGGAAGAAAGGGCTCGTCCATCCCCGAATAAAGAAACAATAACTTGTTTGTTACTGCTTAAACTTTGAATGAAATTAATGTTACGGGCGTCATTAGCTGCTGCGGACGGAAGAGAAATAATAACGATATTGAAATATTTCAGATCATCTTCGAGGTCGTTTAAAGCGGCTGAATTCTGATAATTGGCAGAAGAGAGTGAGGTAATTTTGGCGTATTTATTTAAAAGACTGTCAAATATAATTTGACTGGCAAATCCGAGGTTAACAGATGCTATATTTTTTTTGTCAAGATTTAGCAGGGGGATTACATTTTCATGGTTATTTAAGAGGGTTGTGTTGCTCTCGATACTATTTAAAATAGCAAGTGTTTGTTCGTTTTGTTTATGGTCCTGAGCACAGGCTGTGAATGTAAATAGGGCGAGGAAACTAATTGCAATGATACCTGCCAGGTTATTTTTTCTCATAGGTGTATTTTCTCCCTTAATGTAGTTTTGTTCTTACAAACGTAATTTTTAACTTTTTGATGCGCGGATCGCGATGTAAATATAATGGTAATTTTATGGTAATATCTGGTCAATGCTCATCAATTATCTGAAAAGAAGAGCCGATATGAGGCTTATTTTGCATAAATTAGCAACCTTTACCAAGGAATATAAATGTCAGATATAATAAAACTTTTACCCGATAGTGTTGCCAATCAAATTGCAGCAGGAGAGGTGGTGCAGCGCCCGGCATCGGCAGTAAAAGAGCTATTAGAGAACGCTATAGACGCGGGAGCTAATAAAATCCAATTGATTGTTAAAGATGCCGGAAAGGCATTGATACAAGTTATAGATAACGGGTGCGGGATGAGCGTTACAGATGCCCGTATGTGCTTTGAGCGTCATGCTACCTCAAAAGTACGTAAAGCCGAAGATCTTTTTGCGATCAGGACCATGGGCTTCAGAGGGGAAGCAATGGCATCTATTGCGGCCATTGCACAAGTTGAAATGAAAACCCGCAAGCATGAAGATGAAATAGGGACTTTAATTGAGATTGAAGGTGCCACCTTTATTAAGCAGGAACCAGTGGCTTCGGCTGAGGGAACAAGTATCAGTATAAAAAACCTATTCTATAATACACCCGCCAGAAGGAATTTCTTAAAAAGTAATCCGGCAGAAATGCGTCATATTATTGATGAGTTTCAACGGGTAGCAATGGCAAATCCAGGTATTGCTTTTAGCCTTCATCATGACGGCGTTGAAATTTATAGACTGCCAGCTTCTGCTTTAAAACAAAGAATAGTTCATTTATTTGGTAATAATTATAATGAACGGTTAATCCCTGTTGAAGAGGAAACCTCTATCATTAACTTAAAAGGATTTATAGGTAAACCCGAGTTTGCTAAAAAGACACGCGGTGAGCAATTCTTTTTTGTAAATAATAGGTTTATTAAGGATGCTTACCTTAATCATGCGGTGAACAGGGCTTATGAAGAATTATTACCGGATGATAACTTCCCTTTGTATGTGTTATTTATTGACATCGATCCTTCAAAGATTGATGTGAATGTGCACCCTACAAAAACAGAAATTAAATACCTGGATGAGAAGTCGATATATGCGATTTTGCACTCTGCTGTAAAAAGATCATTAGGGCGGTTTAACATAAGTCCAACCATAGATTTTGATCAGGAAACCGGATTTAGCAGTATGATAACCCATAAAGCGCCCGAAGAAATAGTACCACCGAGCATTAGCTTTAATCCTGATTTTAACCCTTTTGCGGCAGATAAACCGGCAGCAAGAGATTCATCCTATAGTCAGGATTCTTCTTACGCAAGTTTTCCTAAAAGCTATGGATCGGGAGGTGGTAAAATGCCGACAAGTACAAAAAATTGGGGTTCTCTTTATGAAATCGCAAATCACAATCCTGCTCAGCAGTCGTCTCTTGATTTGCCTGGTAATGAGGGCGATGATCAATTTGTTCCTGTGCAGAAGCAACTGATGCAGCTTCATAACCGCTATATTATATCGCAGATTAAATCTGGTCTTATGCTAATAGATCAGCAGTCAGCACACGAAAGGGTTTTGTATGAACGTTTTATTTTGCATCTTGAAGATAGAAAAGGGGCATCACAGCAAAGCTTATTCCCGCAAACGGTTACTTTAAGCCCTAATGATTATGAGTTGGCAAAAAGTTTACTTGATGACATAAAAAGTTTGGGTTTTGAGGTAAGAGAATTTGGTAAAAATACGTTAGTTATTGAAGGGATTCCTGTTGATCTTGGAAGCAGTAATATAAATGAAACTCAATTATTCGAACATCTGATAGAGGGGTTTAAAAATTCGCAACAGGAATTGAAGCTGGATAAAAGAGATGCATTGGCACGAAGTATGGCAAGAAACAGTGCTATCAAAAGTGGAACAGTATTAGGGCAAGCAGAAATGAATATGCTTATTGAGCAGCTTTTTGCGTGTAAAACTCCTAACTTTAGCATAAGTGGAAAGCCGGTTATTCAAACAATTGGACTAACAGAACTTGATAAAAAATTTGATAAATAATAAAGAATGAATAACATCCATATACCACCTGTTGTAAAGAACCTGTTGATTATCAATATAATTTTCTTTGCTGCTAAGTATATTTTAACATCTATTAATCTAACCTCCTTATTTGGGGTATTTTATTTTGATTCAGAGTTGTTCAGAGGCTGGCAGTTGATCACCTATATGTTTATGCATGGGGATTTTATGCATATTTTCTTTAACATGTTTGCCTTATTCACCTTTGGTGGTGTTATAGAGAGCAGGTGGGGAGCGAAACGTTTTATTAACTTTTACCTCATAACGGCACTTGGGGCAGTTGCTCTGCAAATGGCTGTTCAAGCGTATGAAGTATATCACATTACAGGTTCCGTCATGAATAATCCAATTACGGACCTCAGTATAAATGGCGGATATATTCAAGGAAACATAAACATTGCGGGATTGTCAGAACAACAAGCCAACATGCTTCTGGGCATATATGGTGGACCAATGGTCGGTGCTTCGGGTGCTATCTTTGGGCTTCTTGTTGCCTTTGGAATGTTATATCCAAATACCGAACTGTACATTATGTTTATCCCGATTCCAGTAAAGGCAAAATACATTATTCCAGTTTACATCATTATGGAGTTGTCCCTTGGAGTGGCAAAAATTCCAGGAGATTCAATAGCCCATTATGCACACTTAGGAGGTGCACTGCTAGGTTTTATTTTAGTTAAGCTTTGGAAAGATAAGGACAATAATAGATTCTATAGATATTATGAATAACAGTGTATTTCAGGATTTAAAGAACAAAGTATTTCACTCAGGCAATCCTTCGTATTTATATATAGGTATAAATACGTTTGTTTTTGTAATTGTCGCGATCATAAATGTTCCGTTTTTTCTTTCGGGCAATGGTGTTAATTTCGATGCAATAATAGGAGAGTACTTTGGTTTTCCTGCTTCATTAGCAAAGCTTCCTGTAAGGTTTTATACCATCCTTACCTATCAGTTTTTTCACGGAGGTTTTCTCCATTTGCTATTTAATATGTTGTGGTTGTATTGGGTTGGAAGAATCTTCTTAGATTTTCTGAAACCGCGTCAATTCCACTTTGTGTATTTAGCGGGCGGCTTTGCAGGAGCCATATTGTTCGCATTGGCTTTTAATATCTTTCCGGTATTTATTAGTGGGATTTCCGGACAAGTTATAATTGGTTCATCAGCGGCAGTTATGGCTATTATTGTAGCAACAGCTACACTAGTACCTGATTATAGTATTAGGTTATTGTTATTTGGCGATGTTAAATTGAAATATCTTGCAATAGCATACATCGTGTTAGATTTAATAGGAACCACCTCTGCGAATGCAGGTGGTAGCTTTGCTCATATTGGAGGAGCGATTATAGGTTTTACATATATTAAAGTACTTCAGAAGGGAACAGATTGGAGTAATCTTTTTAAGAAAAAGCCTAAGTTAAGAGTGGTTAAAAATAATGGAGCCAAACCATCTATTAAGAAAAAAGAGTCATCGGTTGATCAACGAGAAATAGATTCGATTTTAGATAAAATTTCTAAGTCGGGATATGATAAATTAACAAAAGAAGAAAAGGAGACTTTATTTAAAGCCAGTAAACATTAAATAGGGCTTATAGAAGGGGTAAAGTATAGATTAATGAAGAAAAATAAACCAACATTTATTGATAAAGTAGTTCGCCTGGCAGCTGTTGTTTTGGCAATTACTTTAGTGCTTGGTTTTTTAGCTGGTAGATTTGATCCGCGTGAATATAAATACATTCCCTTCTTTGGTTTGGCATATCCTTTTATTCTGCTCTTCAATATCTTCATGATCGCATGGTGGTGTATTAGAAAGCGATGGACCTTTGCGATTGGAACGATTGTATTGATTTTTGTAGGCTGGGGAGCTTTAACAGCAACAATAGGGGTCTTTGGCAAGTCAGGTGAACAAGCCAAAGAGAAACCTGAGCATGTAAGAATGATGACCTATAATGTTCATAGCTTTAAACCTTATGGGCTAGATAATATTGAATCGGTGAAACAACAGATGCTGGAACTTATAAGAAATGAAAATCCAGACATCATTTGCTTTCAGGAGTATTTTACCCGTCGTAAAGGCCCTTATGATATCACTGATAGCTTAAAAAGAATATTAAAAACACCATACTACTATTTTGTGCCTTCTTCTGCGAACGATTACGAGGCGACTGGTTTAGCTATATTTTCAAAATATCCCATAAAGGACAAAGGTACCATTGTCTTCGGCGAAAATTTTGGAGGCAATGCCAGTATTTTTGTTGATATAATGATTAAAAAGCAAAAACTGAGGGTTTACAACGTGCACCTGCAGTCCATTTCATTCGATAAGCAAGATTATAGTTATATAGATAAGGTTACGCAAAAGATGGATGCGGATCTTGTGCCTTCGAAACGAATTTTAACGCTTCTTAAAAATGCTTTTGTTAAGAGAAGTGGCCAGGTTGATATTATGAAAGATCACATGGAAACATGTAAAACCCCTTTCTTAATTGCAGGTGATTTTAATGATACTCCAGCATCTTACGCAGTAACGCAACTTACAAAATCATTAAATAATACTTTTAAAGAACAAGGCACTGGCCTTGGAAGAACATATAACGGTAAATTCCCTAATTTTCAAATTGACTATATTGCTACAACTAAAGATATTAAAGTGATCAATTACCGCATTATTGATGCTAAACTATCTGATCATTTTCCCGTTCGCAGCGATTTGAGATTAAACCCTTAAAATTTTTACATTTGCAAAATGAATACAGGCTTACAGCTCTATAATACCTTATCACGTAAGAAAGAACTTTTTGAACCCCTTAATGCCCCTAATGTAGGAATGTATGTTTGTGGCCCTACTGTTTATAGTGACGTTCATTTAGGGAATTGTCGCACTTTTATATCTTTCGACCTAATATTCAGATATTTGAAATACAGTGGTTATAAAGTACGCTACGTACGGAATATTACTGATGCCGGCCATTTGGAAGGGGATAGGGATGAAGGAGATGATAAATTTGCTAAAAGAGCTAAACTTGAACAATTGGAACCAATGGAGATTGTTCAGAAATATACGCTGGGTTTCCATGATGTATTAAGGATGTTTAATACACTATCTCCAAGTATTGAACCTACTGCAACTGGTCATATTATTGAGCAGATTGAAATGATTAAGGAGATCATAAAGAACGGCTATGCTTATGAGATAAACGGTACAGTTTATTTCGATGTAGAAAAATATAGTGAGGAATATAATTATACCATATTAACCAACAGAAATCTGGAAGATATGCTTGCCAATACAAGAGAATTGGGTGGGCAGGACGAAAAGCATGGAAGGTTAGATTTTGCGTTATGGATAAAAGCTAAGCCTGAAACAATCATGCGCTGGGCATCACCATGGGGTGTTGGTTTTCCGGGCTGGCATATAGAATGTTCGGCTATGAGTGCAAAATACTTAGGAGATGAATTTGATATTCATGGTGGCGGTATGGACCTTGCTGCTACTCATCATACCAATGAAATTGCACAATCGGAGGCTTGCAGTCATAAACAACCCGCAAAATACTGGATGCATACCAATATGCTTACTGTAAATGGCACACGTATGTCTAAAAGTGCCGGCAATGGATTTTTACCTGGGGAACTATTCACAGGAAACCATCCTTTACTTGAAAGAGGGTTTAGCCCAATGACGGTTAAATTTTTCATCCTTCAGGCACATTACAGAAGTACTTTGGATTTTTCCAATGAAGCTTTGGATGCTTCTGAAAAAGGTTTCAGAAGATTGATGAATGCCGTGAATTTATTGGAAAAGCTAACTCCTTCAGCAAATAGTGATTTTGAGATAGAACCAATATTTAACAATTGTGTAAAAGCAATGAACGATGATTTTAATAGTCCGGTTGTTATTGCGGAGTTATTTGAAGCAGTACGTATTATTAATACCGTTCATGATGGAAAAGGCAACATATCTGAGGTTGAGCTGGAAAAACTAAAAAAACTCATGAATGATTTCGTTTTTGATGTTTTTGGATTGAAGGACGAAGAGACTTCAAACACTGAATTAAACTCAGTTCTTGATCTCGTTATAGACATAAGAAAAGGGGCTAAGGAGAATAAAGATTATGCTACATCAGACAAGATACGATTGGGTTTACAAAGCATGGGTATCCAACTGAAAGACAGTAAAGATGGAACAACCTGGAATAAAATCTAATTTTGTGTAATTGTTAATTACTTTTTAAAGGAAAAAATTACTCAACCCTTATCTTAGCACAGAAACTATTTAAAAACGATGATGAATAAATTTCTTTATACAATTGCTGTTGCATCCATGACGATTGGTGCTTACGCTCAAAAATCAGATGGAAGCACTAAATCACTTGTTAAAGCAGAGAAAGATTTTGCCGCGAACCTGGCAAAAAATGGTGCAAAAACTGCATTTACTACATATTCAGCCGCTGATGGCTTGGTTTTCAGACCCAACCCTGTAAACGCCAGAACATTTTATGCAACTGAAGACGATACTAAAGACTTAAGCTGGACACCAGTGTACGCAAAAGTATCAAGAAGTGGAGACTGGGGGTTTACCACAGGACCTTTTACCTTAGCCGGAAAAGAAACCCTTTATGGACAATACCTTTCAATATGGAAGGCCGTTAATGGGAAATGGGAACTTGTCTTAGACCTTGGTACAACACATAATAAACCATTAAATAAGGTAACAGAAGAGTTTATAGAACCAAAGGATTTTCATAAACCAAAGTTTTTAAATGATAAAGAACGTGCAACAGGAGCGAATATAATAGCTACTACAGAAAAGACCCTAAGTGCTACCCTTAAATCTTATGGGGTATCGGCTTTTGCGGGATTCTTAAATTCGGATGCAAGAGTTTTGTTTCCAGGTTATGAACCTATTATTGGCAAGGATAAAGCAATTGCATTTTTAAATAGCATGATGAGTAAGGTGTCGTTAAAAACTACAAAGGTGGATAAAGCCGATGGAGGTGATTTGGCCTATACATATGGTGTTGCAACAGTAGATTATAAAGCTGATTTAAGAGAGAGCTTCAACTATGTATTTATTTATGAACGTCAGGCTGATTTTAACTGGAACCTTGTTGCAATGGTATTTGCACCTGCAGAACGTTAACAACATGTAGCGGGAGAAAGCGTTATTTTATAAATCATATTTATCACGAAAGGGTTTCTTAAAGAGTTGATTTAAGAAACCTTTTCTTTTATATCGTAAAGCAAATGAGAAAAATTATACTATTAGTAGCAATATTAATTACCGTTCTTCAAACAATGGCGCAGAAATTCGATCTGCAAGGTAATCGCGGTGCGCGCGGAATAATGCCTGAGAATACAATCCCTGGTATGCTAAGGGCATTGGATCTGGGTGTTAATACCCTAAATATGAATGTGGTGATTTCTAAAGATAAAAAGGTAGTACTGTCTCAAGAGCCCTATTTTAATTTTGAAATTAGTACTAGTCCTGATGGAAAACCTATAACCCTCAAAAACCAAAAGAGTTATAACATGTATAAAATGGATTATGCTGATATCAAAAAATTTGATGTTGGAAGTAAGGTACATAGCAGATTCCCATATCAGGAAAAAATGCAAGCTTATAAACCACTTTTGGAAGAGACCATAGATTCTGTAGAGAGTTATGCAAAAAAGAAAAAATTGCCAAAACCTAATTTTAGCATAGAAACCAAAACTATTCCTAAAGGAGATAATGAGTTCCATCCGGAACCGGCAGAATTTGTTGACTTGATTATGGAGATCGTGATTAAAAAGAAACTAACTAAACGAGTAACCATACAATCGTTTGATGTGAGAACGCTACAATATCTGCACGAAAATTATCCCAAAATAAAAACAGCTTTGCTAATTGATGAAAAGATTGATTTTGAGGTGAATATAGCTGACCTTGGCTTTAAGCCAACTGTTTATAGCCCTTATTCAGTATTAGTAGGTAAGGGACTGGTAGAACGCTGCCATGAGGCAGGTGTTAAGATTATACCATGGACAGTAAATTCAATCAAAGATATGAAGTACCTAATCGGGTTGGGCGTAGATGGGGTTGTTACTGATTACCCTAATATTTATAAAAAGGTACTGGAAGAAAATTAACCTAAAACAGGTTTTTAATGATCTGTTCAATTGATAATCCTTCAGCCTCAGCTCTATAGTTACGCACAATACGGTGGCGTAAAATAGCTTCAGCAACAGCCTGAACATCCTCAATATCCGGTGAATACTTCCCCGATATCGCGGCGTGACATTTTGCTCCGATAACAAGGAATTGGGATGCCCTTGGGCCTGCGCCCCAGCTTATATATTTATTAATATCTTCAGTAGCCAAGGCTGTATGAGGACGGGTCTTACTTGCCAGCTTTACGGCATATTCGATTACATTGTCTGCAACAGGAATATTTCTTACTAATTTTTGGAAATACTGAATCTGTTTGGCGTCTATTATCTTTTTAAGCTTAACGTCGTTGTTGCTGGTCGTGTTCTTTACTATTGTAAGCTCATCAGCGAATGTAGGATAGCTGAGTAGAACATTGAACATGAATCGATCTAGTTGAGCCTCAGGCAAAGGGTATGTGCCTTCTTGCTCAATAGGGTTCTGAGTAGCCAGCACAAAGAATGGATTTGGTAATACATGCCTTTGTCCCGCTGCTGTGACAGCCTTCTCTTGCATTGCCTCAAGAAGAGCTGCCTGAGTTTTTGGTGGCGTTCTATTGATTTCGTCTGCAAGAACTATATTTGAAAATATAGGTCCGGTTATGAATTTAAAATTTCTGTCTTCACCTAATATTTCCGCACCGATAATATCGCTGGGCATTAGATCTGGGGTAAATTGAATCCTGTTAAAGTTAAGATCCATTACGTCTGCAACAGTTTGAACAAGCAACGTTTTGGCAAGCCCTGGAACGCCAACCAGTAAGCAATGACCATTACTGAAGATGGAAATCAAAACAGATTTTACCACCTCTTCCTGACCTATAACAACTTTCCCTATTTCGGTTCTAATGTTATTATAAGCTTGATGCAACGCATCTACTGCCTTTATATCATTTTCAAACTGCATACGCGTTATTTTTTAGCAGTTGAATTTTTAGTCCAAATTTTCAATTCATCACAATCATCATAATCTTCGTCAATTCTGATGTAAGTGTTTTCTCTTCTTTTTTCGAACCATTCACTTAGCATTCTATCGATTTTATCCTGTTGTGCTTTCTCTTTGAATTTAGAATAATCCTGTTCCAGGTTTCCTTTATGTGGCGGGATTTTAGATTTTAAATAAAGAATCTTATATCCTTGTTTGCCATCTGGATCTGTGAAAGAAACAGGCTGAGAAACTTCGCCTACTTTCATTGTGTCAACAACAACAAATACTTTTGGATCTAGTTTATCCGCTGGGATAAATGTAGTTCTGGCAGTAACGTTATCTGCATATAATATCATACCACCATTATATTGAGATTCCTTGTTATCAGAATATAATGAAGCAGCGGTAGAGAATGGAAGTTTTTTCTCTACGATATTTTTGTAAATGGTATCGGCTTGTAATTTAGTTCTTTCTAAGCTGGCCGGTGTAGTTTCCGGACGTATAAGAATATGGCGTGCCTGAACCTGTTCTCCGCGGCGTTCAATAACCTGAAGAATATGGAAGCCGTGTTCTGATTCAAATACCGGCGACATTTCACCTGGTTTTAATTTAAATGCCCAAGCTGTAAATTCTTTCACCATTCTGGTACGATCGAAGAATCCAAGGTCACCACCCTCAGCAGCTGAACCTGTATCTTCAGAATAAGATTTAGCAAGGAATGCAAAATCCTCACCACTTTTCACTCTTAACCTTAATGCATCAATTTTATCATAGAATTTTTGCTTTTCTGCTTTTGTAAGTTTTGGATGAAGTACAATTTCTCCAACTTCAAATTCAGTAGGAATATCAGGAAGACTATCTTTTTTATAAGAATCAAAATAACGTTTAACCTCAATCGGTGTAATGTTTACATCCTGAGTTATTTTTTGCTGCATTTTATTAGAGATCAACTGCTCTTTAATGTCAGGTCTGATCTCATCTTTATACTGAAGAACAGAGCGATTTAAAAACTGTTCCAATCTTTCTTGTCCACCTGCGCGCTGGATCTGATAACGCATACGTTTTTCAACTTCCTCATCAACCTGGGCTTCTTCAACTACAACAGAGTCAATTTCTGCTTGTTGTTTAAGTAGTTTCTGAGCAAGCATTTGTTGCAATATATAGCACTTTACTTTATCATCATCAGGATTTCCTGAATTTAAGTATTGTGCATATTGTTGATTTAAATCTGATAGTAAAATGATGTTATTACCTAATACAGCAACAACTTTATCTATATTTTTCTTTTGAGCCTGTACGTTGAAAAACAAACAAATCAATCCGCTTGCTGTTACTAAAAATTTCCTCATTCTATGGTTGTTCAATTATATTCTTTTGCAAATCTAATATTATCTGTGCTATTGGCGTGAAGCTCATGGCTTAGCCAATTTTCTTATCTCGTCCTGATTAATCTTTACAGGATATTTTTTTCTTAGTGCTTTTATCCATTCATTCTCCAGTTCCTGCTGATAATCTGTGACTACCTGCCCTCTAACCTCATCAAAAGAACTTTGCAAATAAACGCTTTTGTTTTTATCATAAAAAATGCGGAGCTGATTTTCATCATTCTGCGCCTGGTTCCATACCTTTATTTCAGAGATATTAAACATTAAAACCGCTTCTTTATATTCATTCATTATGAAAAGATATTCTGGTTTTGTTTTCGATATTCTTTTCTGTGTACGCAATGCGTGTTCATAGTTTTTTACCTCGGCAAGATAGCCTGTGTCCGTATCCAGACCCAACTCTCTGGCTTCAGTAACCTTAAGTTTGAAGTTTACATATAAGGTTAGATAAGCATGTAAATCTTCAGCCGTCGCATTTCCGTTGCCGGAATGATTTTTCTTATATACCCACATAAACTCTTTATTGCTTATTGGTTTTCCATTAACTACAGCCACATTTTGAGCAAATGCACCGGTAATAAAAAGACTGATGATAATGGAACAGTAAACTTTTCTCACAAAAGACTTATGGTATAAATTTTAAGGCATAAAAGTAATAAATAAAGGTACTATAATGAGATATTTAACTAATTTTAACAGAAAAAAGATTTTCAATAAAATTATCATTAATGGTGAGCCAACTTACAACTGACGGAGAAGGTCTGCGTTTATTTTTTACGGATGATATTTACCTGGTTAAAGAGCCTGAGGGGACGTTAAATGAAGAAGTGCAAGTTTATGTAAAAGATGAAGCATCTTCACCTGCTCAGCCTTTAATTGTTAATGAACCAATAATTCCCTTAGTTAAAGTACAACCTGAGTTTAAATTTTTAGGTAATAATAACCGTAATATACTGATTTTGGTATACGATGAGCATAATGACGTTAGTGATGAAAGGGGTAGGGAATTGTTAAGAAAGATCGTAAAATCAATAAATCTAACCGCTAGTGATTTCGCGTTGCTTAATTACGCCAAGTATAAAGAAGCAAGCTATGAGCAATTGAAGGCTCGTTTTTCGAGTGTCATTGTATTTGCATTTGGTGTTTCATCTCAGCAACTTGGATTAAAGCAGCATCCTGAAAACACAGTAGTAACTGAAGGAGAAGTAAAGCTTATCTTTTCTTCGGCGCTCCAAAAACTGGATGAAGATGCAAATGGAAAGAAAGTATTATGGGGTAGTTTGAAACAACTGGGACTATGATGCTACCTGAATTGGTGTTTGCTACCAACAATAAGCATAAGACAGAAGAAATTGGTAAACTCCTTGTAAATCAATATAAAGTTTTAAATCTTAAAGATATTGGCTGTGATGTTGATATCCCTGAAACAGGGAACTCATTTGCAGAGAATGCAGAGCTTAAAAGCAGTTATGTAACTGATAATTTTAAGTTGAATTGTTTTGCTGATGATAGCGGATTGGAGATTGAGGCATTAGACAATGAACCTGGAATCTATTCGGCCAGGTACTCAGGAGTTAGAGATGATCTTGAAAACCTTAATCTTGTACTAAAAAAGATGGAAGGTAAAACGAATAGAAAGGCCCATTTTAAAACCGTTATTTCTTTAAACCAAAATAATAAGAACTATCTTTTTGAAGGGGTTGTTTATGGCAACATTACACAAACTCCAATAGGAGATGAAGGATTTGGTTATGATCCAATATTTATGCCTATTGGCTACGATAGGACCTTTGCGCAAATGAGCATGACGGAAAAGAATGAGATCAGTCACAGGGCAATTGCGATGAAAAAGCTTATTGCTTTTTTAAAGGAGCAGGTGTAATTTTTTTAGCAGTATCAGGTTTCTTACTGGTATCGGGCTTTAAGGGTAAGATATTCTTAATTGGAGCAATAATAGCTTTTGCTGAATCTATTGCGGCTGAATCAATTTTGGAGGCAGCCTTAACAAGTTCTTTTGAAGCAGTTTTAATTAATCCTTTTTTGGCTACTTCAGCTTTATTGGGTGCTTTGCCTGTCGGGCTTCCAGGTTTTTTTGCCCCTGCTGCCGGGCTTTTAGATGCAGCAGGTTTTGTTTTAGGTTTCCCACTTATTACTTCCTTTTTAGAAAGCGGTCTAAGTTCAGGTTTCCATGTAAATCCTGTTAACAAAACATCTTCTTTTAGTTCAGTAATAGGCACCCTGATTCCCTCGGGTTCTTTAACAGTAAGAATATGACTTATTTCTTTGTCTTTAAACAAGATCTTTATTCTACTGCTTACAGTTTGGTTCATGTCGGTGTATACACTGTCTTTTCCCCTGTTATAATAAACACTTTCTGCATTTCCATCCACAAACATGGTGCTTAATTCTCCATCTTTAAAGAAAGCAGTAATGAGTTTTCCTTTTATCTGATTAAACCTTGCGGAATCCGCATTTACATTCACCTGAAATGCATTATCAATTACCTGTAACGTATTAAGCTTATTGTTTTTTAAGCGAAGGTAAATAGTGTCTCCGGTTTGTTGAGAGTTCTGCGACCATAAAATAGGGTCTCCGTACCACCTTAAAGTGGAATCGGCACTTGTATAAAATAGAGAATCTGCTTTAGCCTGCATATTGGATTTGTAAACCCTTACATTATGATAAGCTTTAATGGAACGTGTTTTTACCGTATCCAAAGGGTTAGGTGGTATTGAATCCTTAATATTTTTCTTTACTAAACTATCCGTGGTTTTAATGGCCGCGTTAATCTTCTTCACTACATTTCCTGATTTTGCCAGGCTATCGGCTTTTTTACTTAGACTATCAGGTTTTTTACCTGAAATCGCTGCCTTTATAGGTTTAACTGGGTCTTTTGCCGCATTTAAAGAATCCTTAATTAATGAAGTATCGGGTTTCTTTTGAGCAATACTATCCTTAGAAAGGCTATCCTTGGGTAAGGAAACCTTTGCTAGCAGGCTATCTTTAGCTGCTTTAATTGCCGTAGAATCAACAGGTTTTGTATTTTTGTTATCTCTTTTAGCAGTTTTCGCTTTTTCTTTTGCTTCTTTTTTCTCCGATTTCTTTGCTATTCCAATTTCCTCGGCCGTCATACCGGGTGCTTGTGATTCACCTTTCTTCTGTGGTTTCTCAGGATCACCCAATTCATTGTTTTGTTTGAGTACCGGTGATTCAATTAACTTCAAAGTTTTTTGAAGTACCATTTGAGTTTCTAATGTATCCGAACCCAACCATAAGCTATCTGGCTGTAACTTGTTGTTTACTGTTATGGAGTCTTTTGTCCCCATACCTACATACGCATTTTTGGTTACAACAGTACGCTCGTCTATTTTGTAGTAATAACCCAATTGACCATAAAGAACCGTTTTGTCGGCAGTATCTTTAAAGATGATATTCCTAACAGCCTTACCATATCCTGCTATACCATCATAGTATAAACTATCTCCTTTTAAAGATTTAGTCCCATTGGTGTATAAGTTCTTCTTGCCAAAATAAGCATATTCAGTTTTGGTGTTGTATGCGCCATTTTCGGTATATAGGTTATCTTCTTTACCTTTTATATTTGTAGGGCCATAAAAATAGGTCCAGTTGGTAAGGGTATTGTACCTTAATGTGTCTGATTTAATTGTGCTTTGTGGTGTTACCACTACAACATTATAACGAAAGTAAGAATCTCGGCTATTAGAAAAGTAGTAGCCGTTTTTACTCGTTAAGGTCACATCTTTATTAACAATTTTGCCTCCTTCTACATATGTTCCAACCTTGGTGGCCATATTGTAGTCAAGCACATTAGTGGTAAGAACAGACTCCTTGTCGATCATACGCACATTACTGGTTAAGTGGGCAATTTTAGTATTTCCATTGTATGTTAAATGATCAGAGTAGATATTTATGGTATCTCCCTGATTAATATGGACGTTTTTAAATGCCTCAAAAACATTGTCGTTTTGATAAAAAACAGCACTGTCACAAGTTAACGTAGCATTTTCATGAATAAATACTGGATACTTCAGATAAGAAATGTTTTTCTTTCCATCTGTATTTCCTATTCTGGCATCCTTCAAAATAATCTTGGTTCTCTGTTGCGCTAGCAAAGAGAAAGGAAACATGAAAAAGATAATGAAAAAGCGTATTTTCTGCACTTTACAAAGTTAGTTTTTTGCTTACCATTTTAATTAAATATTTTTGAAAGATGTTACCCATTCAAAACTTTAAAGATTTTATAAGCCATAATTCACTCTTCATTGCTAGCGACAAGATACTGCTTGCCGTTAGTGGTGGGAAGGATTCTGTTTTAATGGCCCATCTCTTTAAACTCGCTGGTTTTGATTTTGGTATAGCACACTGTAATTTTAATTTAAGGGCAGATGAGTCTCAAAGAGACGAAAGCTTTGTACGAATGCTCGCCAACTCCCTGGAAGTGCCATTTTATGTAACCCACTTCAAAACTAAAAATTACGCTGCAGCGCATAAAATATCTACCCAAATGGCCGCCAGAGATTTGCGGTACAATTGGTTCGAAGAGATACGGGAATCTAATAACTATAATTTCATCGCTCTTGCACAACACCAGGATGATGCCATGGAAACCGTATTGTTAAACTTAACGAGGGGAACAGGGATAGCCGGGTTGCATGGCATTTTCCCTAAAAGAGATAAGCTCATCAGGCCCCTGCTATTTCTTTCGCGTGAGCAAATTAATGAATTAATAGCAGAGCATAATATTGATTTTGTAGAAGATAGTTCAAATTTATCTGTAGACTATGCCCGCAATAAAATTCGCCTAAAGGTTATCCCTCATCTTAAAGAGATTAATCCTAATCTGGAGCAAACATTTGAACAAAATATTCAGCGGTTTTCTGAAACGGAGCTTGTGTTGCAAAAAGCAGTTTCCGAACTAAGGGAGGACTTGCTTGTCGAAAAACAAAATAGCCTGCACTTGTCAATTGCCAAGGTCAAAGCATTGAAGCCGCAGCGGTTGTTAATTTTTGAACTGCTTAGGCCCTTTGGTTTCTCGGAACTTGTAGTGATAGAACTGCTGCAGGCGCTAAACAAGCAAAGTGGGACCTCTTTCTATAGCAGTTCTCATAGAATTACCATCGATAGGGATGATTTGATATTAAATCCTATTGTTGAAGAAAATCAGCAATTGGCATTTATTCATGTTAACGATCAAAGCGTAAATCTGTCGCAGCATAAGATATTAATGTCATTCATAGATGAACCATATTTTGAAAAGAGTACCAAAAGGGCATTTGTAGATGCTGATAAGCTCATGTTTCCTTTAGTGGTGCGACCCTGGCAATCTGGCGATAAGTTTATGCCGCTAGGTATGAAGTTCTTTAAAAACTTAAGCGATTTTTTTATTGATGAGAAAATCCCGCTTGCAGAGAAGGCTGGTGTCCCTATTCTGATAAACGGAAACGGCGAAATTATTTGGCTGGGTGGTATGCGGCAAGATGATAGATACAAGGTGACATCGGCCACAAAAAAAGTGGCTATATTCGATCTGAAATAATCATATTACATTTTTTAAACAATCTTAACAGAGATAGGGGTACTACGGAAATAAAAAAAAAGTAACTTTATTGAAATTTACATAAATGAGCAATCGCTACGCTTTTTTTGAAAAACAGTACATAGGACGTGACTATATCAGGATCTGTATCAGGTTAGTTATGGCTGCATTTTGCTTCGCTGCCTATGTATATGAACGAGATAGAGATAATACCCAGGATTTATTTCTTGTAGTTGGATTTGGTATCATTGGAGTTTCAATAGCGTTGCTTTTTCTAATTCAATACAAAACCATTATTGAGCATAAAAAAATCATAATAGACGGCTTGTGGTCTGCTAAAAGAGTAGAAATAGATCTGAATTCAATAGTTAAAGTAAGAAAAGATACTTATAGTAATTACTTATTCAATAACCCTGTTTATAACCTTCACCGGAAGGGAAGTATTCGTTTTTATTCATCCGGGAAAGACGCTGTTGTGCTTACAGATACTGATGGATTTGAATATTACATTGGTACGCAAAGACCTAATGAAATGTATCTCGTGATACAAGCCGAGATGAAATCTTAAATCAAATCTTTTGAGCCGATCAAAAACTTAAATAATTGCAATTGTTTAACACAAAGCTCAATTTAAGTAGTGTACTTTGCATCGTAAAAAAATATTCATGAAAATAGGTATCGTTTGTTACCCGACTTTTGGAGGTAGTGGTGTAGTTGCTACTGAATTAGGCAAGGCGCTTGCCGACGAAGGTCATCAGGTACATTTCATCACATATAGTCAGCCAGCCAGGCTAGACTTTTTCTCTGAAAACTTATTCTATCACGAAGTATCAGTTAGAGATTATCCATTATTTGATTATGCACCTTACGAATCAGCATTGGCCAGTAAACTGGTGGATGTAGTGCGTTTCGAAAAACTGGATATTTTGCATGTTCATTATGCAATTCCACATGCATCCGCTGCGTTTATGGCAAAGCAAATTTTAGAAACTTACGGCATTAACATTCCATTTGTAACCACGCTGCACGGTACAGATATTACACTTGTTGGTAAAGATCCAACCTATAAACCGGTAGTTACTTTTTCTATCAACAAATCAGATGGGGTTACAACTGTTTCACAAAGCTTAAAAGATGACACAGAGAAGCATTTCGAAATTACTAATGAAATTCAGGTGATTCCGAACTTCATTGATTTTTCGAGATTTAGTTTAAAGCCAAAAGATCATTTTAAAAAAGCAATTGCCCCTAACAACGAACGTATATTAATTCATACCTCGAACTTTAGAAAAGTAAAGCGTACGGCTGACGTGATTAGAATGTTTCAAAAGATTCAGGCTAAAATTCCTTCAAAATTATTAATGGTAGGTGATGGGCCCGAACGCGCATATGATGAACAGCTTTGCAGAAACCTTGGGATTTGTGAACACGTTCGATTCTTAGGAAAGCAAGATGCAATAGAAGAAATTCTTTCTGTTTCTGATCTGTTTCTAATGCCTTCAGAGTCTGAGAGTTTTGGTTTGGCAGCACTTGAAGCTATGGCTTGCAAAGTCCCTGCTATTACTTCAAATGCGGGTGGATTACCGGAATTAAATATTGACGGCTTTTGCGGGTATATGAGTAATGTTGGTGATATTGATGATATGGCTTCAAAAGCAATTCATATCCTGGAAAATGATGATGTATTAAAGCAGTTCAAAGAAAACGCTTTAACAAGGGCGAAAGATTTTGATCTTAAGAAAATATTGCCAGCTTATATTAACTATTATAACAAGGTTATTGAGGCGCAGCATAAACTAAAAGCGGTATAATTAATTATAGAAGTAGCTTGAAAAGTAAAAGAGGGTATATCATGAATAATGATCACCCTCTTTTAATGATTTTATTTCTTAGGTGCAAAAACCAAACAAACCGGAGCTCCAACAGCAATTCTCTTTCCTGTATCTTTTAATTCGCCGGTTTGTGTATTGCGTTCAAATACCACTACATCGTTTGTATACTGATGAGCAACCAACAGATACTTTCCGGTAGGATCAATCGAAAAATTTCTTGGACCTTTACCCAAAGTGCTGATTTGACCTCTTTTGCTCAGCAAGCCTCCTTTTTCAATAGCAAAGAAAGTGATGTTGTTTTCGCTTCCTCTGTTAGTTGCATATAAGAATTTGCCATCCGGAGAGATATGAATATCTGCCGCACCATTTTCCCCGCTAAACCCCTCTTCAGTTATTTTAGTTTCCTGTATTTTTTCTAGTGATCCGTTAGTATAGCTAAAAACTGTTATTCCGGCATCCATTTCGTGAATCAGGTACGCGTACTTACCATCTTTACTAAAGGTGATGTGTCTTGGTCCGGCACCGGGTGTTATTGCTACGCTATCATGAGGAGTAAGAACATCATTAGTACCATTGATATTGTAATTATATAAGTAAACCTTATCTGTTCCAAGGTCATTAATAATTAAATATTTATGATCTGGTGTAAAAAACGCCATGTGCACATGAGGACTATTTTGTCTGTCTTTATTAACGCTTTTTCCAGAGTGCTGAACAATTTGTTTTAATGCACCCAATGAGCCATTGCTTTCAATGCCGAAAACAGAAGCATTACCTCCAGAATAATTGGCAGAGATTACATTTTTCTCATCGGCAACAATATAACAAGGATCATCACCATTCGTAGCCTGTTTGTTTAAAAACTTAAGGTCACCTTTTGCAGCGTCAAAACTAAATGCGCTTACCGCGCTTGTTTTTCCAGTTTCGTTTACAGCGTAAACAAATTTGTTATCTGCACTTAAGGTAAGGTAACTTGGGTTTTCAACACCTTTTGTAACACTTAACTGTTTAGATTCACCAGTATTGGTGTCAAAATCATAAGTATAAATTCCTTCGCTCTTACCCGTATTGGTATATGTTCCAATTATTAAATTGTAATCATTTTTCTGTGCACAACTTTGCATCGCTAAAAGGATAATGGGTAAAAGGAAAGATTTTCTCATGTTTAAATTATTTAATCAGATGTTTGATCTGGATTAATTCATGTTCTTCAAGGAAACGCCATCTTCCACGTGGAAGATCCTTCTTGGTTAAATTACCATAAACAACTCTATCCAGTTTAACAACATCGTAGCCCAGGTGTTCAAAAATCCTGCGCACAATTCTGTTTTTACCACTATGGATCTGGATACCAACCTCGCGTTTGGTGCCACCGGCAACGTAAGATACTGAATCTGGTTTAATTATACCATCTTCAAGTTCAATCCCAAACTGAATTTTATTCAAATCGCCCTGACTTAAACTCCTGCTTAATTCAACGTGATAGATTTTTGTAATGCCATTTTTAGGGTGAGATAGTTTGTCGGCAAGATCACCATCGTTTGTCATTAATAACAAACCAGTAGTATTGCGATCTAATCTTCCAACAGGATAAATACGTTCTCTACTTGCTTTTTCAACAAGTTGCATCACAGTTCTGCGTTCTTGTGGATCATCAGTAGTGGTGATGTAATCTTTAGGTTTGTTTAAAAGCACATAAACCTTTTTCTCACGTTTTAACAATTCACCATTATAGCGGATCTCATCTTTCGAAGGATCAACTTTCTGACCTAATTCAGAAACAACTACTCCATTAACAGAAACTACGCCGGCAGCAATAAGCTCATCGGCTTTACGACGGGAACAAATTCCTGAATTTGCGATGTATCTGTTTAAACGGATTAAGCCGTCATCTTTTATAACAGGAGATTTCCTGCTGCGCATAACCGTTTCTTTATCGAAACGTTCTGGACGTCCGCCGCGCTCTGCACGATCAGGGCGAGATTGAAAGTCAGATTTCGCGCCATCTCCTTCTCTTTTTCTGAATGGTCTGCTGTCAGTACTTCTAGACGATTGTCCTTTTTTATCATCGAACTTCCTGAAAGGCTTATCGCCAGCAGGACTAAAATTATCTTTCTTTATGTAACTGCGAGTTTTTTCGCCTGGAGGAGTTTCTCTTGAGCTACCTTCTTTATAAGCTCTTGGCTTGTAGTCTCTGTTGTCTCCGTCTCTTGGTGTTCTTGGCTTAAAGTCTTTACCTGCTGTACCTCTAGGGGCAAATCCTTTTGAATCACCATCCCTTGGTGTTCTTGGTTTGAAATCACTACCCGATGTTCTTGGGCCTCTTGATTTGAAATCTTTTGAGTCGTTCTCAGTTCTTGGTTTAAAGCCTCTAGAGTCTCCGTCTTTTCCTCCTCTAGGTTTAAAATCCTTTCTGTCGCCCTCTCTTGGCTTATAATCTCTGTTGCTGTCTCCGTCTCTTGGTGTTCTTGGCTTAAAGTCTTTCGACGCACCAAATTTATTATCTTTTCCTTCTCTATCATCAAACTTGCTTTTTCCTTTGTAAGAACTCTCTGTTCCACTTGGTCTTTTGCCAGTTGTGCTTCGGTTTCCCGGTTTGGACTTGTCATCCCGACTGTTCCTGTTGTTGTTTTTTATCATGATACGCTTTTAACCGCATAATTTATGCGGGTGCAAACTTACTTAAAATTGCTCTAATTCACAATTTTAAGTGTAGATAAACCGTAATATTTCAGAAAATGCGGAGCTCCTTTATAGGTTGGTTTTGGAGGTTTTACTGACTGGTTTTGGAATCGAAAATGCTTAGTTTTTCGCATTTTTTCTCTTGCGTAACCTGAACCAAAAAAATCTAGCCTCACGGCAGTTTAAACCTTGATTTTGGAAGTGTTTTTCATAAAAGCTTGATAATTAGGTCAATATGTTGTATGTTTGCAGGCGTTTTATATTATTAACCAAAAAAAGGAGGAAAATGATAAAGAAACACATAATAACATGTACGGTAATAATTTCATTACTGGTTATGGCAAAAGTGTTTGCTTACAACATGCCCCAAGCAGCAAAAAGTCTTTCAAAAGAAGAAAAAACAACAAAAAAAGATACAACAGTAACACAAAATGAAAAGCCATTATCTCTGATGGCTAAATTGAGTTTCGCAGAAGAAACACTACCACTAGGGGATGCCAAAGTGGAACGCAAAATGAAGAGAATTCTAGCAGAATTTAGCTTCGACAATTTACAGACCAATCGCCTGCATAGAAAAGCGGCAGAATGGTTTCCTGTGATAGAACCAATCCTTGCCGCTTACGGCATTCCAGAGGATTTTAAATATGTTCCTTTAGTAGAATCAGGATTAAAAGCGGGTGTGTCACCAAAAGGTGCCTCAGGGTTTTGGCAATTTATGCCTGCAACTGCCCGTACATACGGTTTAAAAGTTAACTCAAGAGTAGATGAGCGTCAGAATTTACGTAAATCAACTATAGCAGCGGCTAAATACATCAAAGAGCTTTATGGTATTTTTGATAGCTGGACGCTTGTGGCAGCAGCCTATAATGTAGGTGATGGCCACATGAGAAGACAAATAGACAGACAAAATCAGGATAATTATTTCAAAATGAAATTAAACCGTGAAACAGGCGGTTATGTTTATAAATTGATTTCCATGAAAGAGATAGTGGAAGATCCTGTTCGTCATGGCTATAGAGCTCCAAGAGCATTATTAGCTTTGAACGGGGGTAATGCCCAAAGTTCTATAAATTAGAAAGAGAAAAGACACGTGCAAATGGGGAAAGCCGTTCCAAATTATTGGAACGGCTTTTTGTTTTATATGAAAATTACTAATTTACTGCCCTATGATGGGAGCGATGAAATTGCGTATACAAAATATGAAGTATGGGCCGGGGGAAACACTGGTTCTTACATTCGATGTTTTGGATGGATTAAAACCAAAATACTTAGCCGGCCAATTTTTAACATTAGTTTTTGATATTCAAGGAAGAGCGCTTAGGAGGTCGTATTCTCTATGTAGTTCTCCTGATGTTGATGAACCACTTGCTATTGCTATAAAACGGGTAGAAAACGGTGAAATATCGAGACTATTGCATCATAGAACAGCAGTTGGAGATATCTTGTATGCTATGCAACCCAATGGTTTGTTTACTTACCCGCCGCAAGATGAGCTAAAAAGAACTGTTTTCCTTTTTGGCGCAGGGGTAGGTATTACACCGCTTTTCGCTATTATTAAAACGGCTCTGGTAAAAGAAAGCCGTTCGAAGCTCATCCTTATATATAGTAGTCGCTCGCCAGCTGAAACACTTTTTTACGATGAGCTTAATGAGCTGGAGAAAAACTATCCCGATAGGTTTAAGATTATTTACGTATCAAGCCAATCGCAGAATCTGATGATGGCCAGGTTAAATGTGTTTCTTATAGAAAAAATAGTTAAGGAATACATGGAGTTTAATGAAAGAGACGCTTTATTCTATACCTGCGGGCCAATAGACTATATGGTTACCTGCCGCATTACCCTGCTTAACCTGGGATTCGATATCAGTCAGATCAAAAGAGAAACTTTTGTAATGCCGGAGGATGAAGTAGATGAAGACGATACTACGGAAAAGGAAGTAAAAGATACAAATACCTACTCTGTGGTTTTGAACCTTAGAGGGCAGGAATACAGACTTTCGGTGCCCTATAATAAGACGATACTTAATGCCGCTCTTGAACAAAATATAGATGTGCCGTACAGTTGTAAGGCTGGAATCTGCAGTACATGTACTGCAAATTGCGTCAAAGGCGGTGTACGTATGGATTATAACGAAATTTTAATGGATGATGAAATTGCGGCGGGCAGGGTGCTGGTCTGTACAGGCCATCCTACAGAAAATGACACAACCATAGTTTGGTAAATAGATAATCTTTCCTTATAATGGCTTACCTTTGTGCCTTTAAAATTGTTATCTTAATCATCAGATATCCATATTGTTTTTAATATATATATGAGCAAAAATACCATTGACCTGGGCGAGCAAAAAGATGTAGAAGTGTATGGTGCCAGGGTGCATAACCTTAAAAATATAGATGTTTCCTTTCCCAGAAATAAGCTTGTTGTAATTACAGGCTTAAGTGGAAGCGGCAAGTCCTCGTTGGCATTTGATACCATTTATGCCGAGGGACAACGGAGGTATATGGAAACCTTTAGTGCCTATTCGCGCCAGTTTATGGGGGGGATGGAAAGACCTGATGTAGATAAAGTCTCGGGCTTAAGTCCGGTTATTGCAATTGAACAAAAAACGACAAGTAAGAACCCAAGATCTACTGTAGGAACAATTACTGAGATCTATGATTTTATGCGTTTACTTTATGCCCGCGCAGCTGATGCCTTTTCTTACAATACAGGTGAGAAGATGGAGCGTATGAGCGAAGATCAGATCCTTAATAACATATTCAATAAGTTTGATGACATGCCGGTAAATATCCTGGCACCCGTTGTTAAAGGTCGTAAGGGCCACTACCGGGAACTTTTTGAACAAATCCGTAAACAAGGATACGTTAAAGTGCGTATCGATGGCGATATACAGGATATTACACCTAAAATGCAGGTTGACAGGTACAAGATCCACGACATTGAAATTGTTGTAGACAGGCTTGTAATAGACCGGAAAGATATAAAACGACTTCAGGATTCACTCCAAACCGCTATGCGTTTAGGAAAGGGAATCATCAAAATAAGTGATAAGGCAAACAATGTGTCTCATTTCAGTCGTTTTTTAATGTGCCCAACAACGGGCATCTCTTACGATGAGCCACAGCCAAATAGTTTTTCTTTTAACTCTCCTTATGGAGCTTGCGAGAATTGCGACGGCTTAGGATACATATTTGTAATTGATAAAGAGTCGGTGATGCCGAATCCTAAACTAAGTATTCTAAATGGAGGATTAGCCCCGTTAGGCGAATACCGGGAAGTATGGGTATTTCAGGTTTTAAAGGCACTTGCAAAAAAATATAATTTCTCGCTTTCAACTCCACTTGAAAAACTTGGAGAAGAGAATATTAATATTCTTCTAAATGGTACTCACGAATTATTAAGTGTAGCCGTAGAGTATAATAAATGGAACGTTCAGAACTATCAAATCTCATTTGATGGAATTATTAAGCTGTTAGAAGAGCAGCAAGAGCGGAAGGGTGAGGGAGGAGTTGATGATATGGAGAGCTTCCGGAAACTAAAAACCTGCCCTGTATGTAATGGCGCGCGTTTAAAGAAAGAGAGCCTGAACTTTAAAATTGATGGTAAGAACATATTTGAGCTTGCCGAAATGGACATCATCAGCCTTAAAAACTGGTATGTAGATGTAGAGAGCAGACTTACCGAGCGGCAAAACATTATTGCCAAAGAAATTCTTAAAGAGATACGCGCCAGATTAGGCTTCCTTACAGATGTTGGTTTAAATTACCTGTCGTTAGATCGTACTGCACGTACACTTTCTGGCGGTGAGGCACAAAGAATCAGGTTAGCTACCCAAATCGGGTCGCAGTTAATGAATGTAATGTATATTCTGGACGAGCCTAGTATTGGTTTGCATCAGCGTGATAATGAGCGTTTAATAGGAGCCCTTAAAAATCTTAGGGATCTTGGTAATACGGTGTTGGTTGTTGAACACGATAAGGACATGATTCTGGAAGCAGATCATGTAATTGATGTAGGCCCTGCTGCAGGAGCCCATGGTGGCCAAATTGTTGCGCAGGGAACACCAGCTCAAATCCTGAAATCGGATACCTTAACTGCCGCTTATCTAAATGGTAAAAAGGGGATAGAGGTGCCTGCCAAACGCAGAAAAGGAAATGGACACAAGCTTTCCATCATTAAGGCAAGCGGCCACAATTTAAAAGATGTTTCGGTTGATTTTCCATTAGGCAAGTTTATAGCAGTTACCGGAGTATCTGGCAGTGGCAAATCAAGTTTAATTACTGAAACACTGTATCCCATATTAAACCATCACTTCTTTAGAGCAAAAAAACATCCGCTTCCGTACGAAAGGATTAACGGCTTAAAAGAAATAGATAAAGTAATCGAAATAGATCAGGCACCTATTGGTCGTACGCCACGTTCTAATCCATCCACCTATACAGGTGTATTTTCAGATATCAGAAATCTGTACGTTCAGCTGCCTGAAGCCAAGATAAGAGGCTATAAGCCTGGCCGCTTCTCTTTCAATGTAAAGGGGGGGCGTTGCGAAACCTGTCAGGGTGGAGGAATGAAGGTTATAGAGATGAACTTCCTGCCAGATGTACAGGTGCCATGTGAAGAGTGTGGAGGAAAAAGATATAACCGCGAAACGCTGGAAGTACGTTACAGAAGTAAATCTATCAGCGACGTATTGGACATGAGTATAGAAGAGGCATGCGACTTCTTTGAGAACATGCCTTCTATTTATCGCAAAATTAAAACACTTAAAGATGTTGGTTTAGGATATATCACCCTGGGGCAATCATCAACAACTTTATCGGGAGGAGAAGCGCAGCGTGTAAAACTGGCTACAGAACTCTCTAAAAAAGATACAGGAAGAACTTTTTACATTCTGGATGAACCAACTACGGGTTTGCACTTTGAAGATATCAATGTATTGTTAGGTGTACTAAACGAATTGGTTGAAAAGGGAAATACAGTACTTGTTATTGAACATAACCTGGATGTTGTAAAAGTTGCCGACTGGGTTATTGACCTTGGTGAAGAAGGCGGTATAGGTGGAGGCAGAATTATCTTTGAGGGCACACCAGAAGGATTAATTCAAAACCCAATAAGCCTTACCGGTAAGTTTTTGAAAAAAGAAATGGGACTTTAAGCATATGGCTATCTTTTTAGATTCTTTCATTCCAGACTCAGATCCGCACAGCAAAGTGCAGGTGGTAGGAACGGGTCTGGGTAAACAAAATACTAAAGAAGAAGAAACATCTCCATATCGCCTTATACAGCCTGATGATATCAAAAAGTTGTTTAAAGAAAGAACAGCATTTTCGTATAAAGGCACTTATGGGCATGCATTAATTATTGCAGGTGCTCCCCAAACTATGGGAGCTGCGTTGCTGGCCTCTAAGGGCTGCCTTTATGCAGGAGCAGGGCTGACTACCACTTCAATGCCCGAAAGCGGCCTGGTGGCGTTGAATACATCCCTACCGGAAGTAATGTTTGTAAAAAGGAAGGCACTGCTAAAAAATGAAGCACTAACTAAGTATAATGCCATATCTATAGGCCCTGGTTTAGGTAAAGGAGCAAAAGCTGAACAGACACTGGCGCAGTTATTTGCCCTAAAAAGAGACTTTATTGCAGATGCAGACGCCTTAAATATATTAGCTTCGCGTCCGGATCTGTTGGCTGTAATAGAAAAACACTCCATAATAACACCCCACCTAAAGGAATTTGATAATTTATTTGGCAAGCATACGAATTGGTGGGACAGGCTACAGACTGCACGAAAAAAAGCGATACAGCTAGGCATAGTGATTGTTCTTAAAAATCAATATACTTTTATTGTGAGCCAGCGAGGTGAAGTACTTATTAATTCCACTGGTAACCCTGCAATGGCACAGGGTGGTATGGGTGATGTGCTTACCGGAATAATTACCGCATATGTTGCACAAGGTTATCCTGCAAAGGATGCCGCAATATTAGGATGCTATTTTCATGGCAAAGCAGGCGATGATTTGGCTGCAGATGTTTTTAATGTAACTGCATCACAGGTTGCAATGCAACTTCCAAAAACTGTAAAAGATTTTCTGGGTTAAAATTGTTAGATCGAAACGTTGCCTATTACAATCATTTGATTCATGGTAGGGCTTACGCTGCCACCTTTTTTCTCTAGCGTTACTGCAAATGCAGCAGCAGAGCCAATTTCTTTCATGGCCACAAGAATATGAGTAGAATCTGCTTTAACGTCAAATACACCTAAATCAACAGGTTTGCCATTTACAATAGCCCAAAGTTGATATTGATGTTGCTGATCATTGGCAGGTAAATCCATTTTAGAATTGTCGACCATTACATGTTTACCTTTTGCATGCCAGTAAACAGTCATTTTCGCTTTCGGATCCATAACAGTTCCAGCTAGTTTTACGGTTTTCCAATCCGGATCATTGTTCATATCAATGATCTTTTGCAGATCAGCATTGCTTTGCTTCATGAAATTAACAGTACTTGTAAATTTCTCGTTGTTAAGGTTTAAGGCAGCAATCTGATCTTTGGCATCGCCTAATTGATTGTGTGCAGAGTAAAGCGCAACAATACTTACAGCTAAAAGCGCAATACATGCTACAAGTGCAATTCGTAAAGATTTTATTTTAGACTCATAAGGAGCGGTGTTCAATGGTACAATTACCGCATCTTTTATCGGTTCAACTACTTTAACAGGCTCTGGTAAAGACTCGGTTTTTTCCGGACTTTTAGTAACGCCTATTTTTTCAAGAATTTTGCTCTCCAGATCAATAGAAGGACTTATCGCATTTTCAAGCGCATATTGTTCCATAGCAATCTCAATGGCTTCAATTTCCTGTTTTACTTCAGGATATTTTGATGCCATTGCTTCAACTTCTTTCTGCTCCTGAGCATTTAATTGCCCCAGAACGTAAAGTTCAAGTATGCCTGATTCAATATATGCTTTTACTTCTTCCACTTTAGTTAAAATGCTTTCTTAATTCCATAATAGCCATTCTGATACGTGTTTTTACAGTACCTAATGGTAAATTTAATTCTTCTGCCGTTTCTACGTGTGTGTACCCCTTAAAATACACCATATTTAATACATCGTTAAATTCGGGTTTAAGCGCGGTAACCATATCTTTTATCCCCAGAATATCCGCATTAAAGGTAACCTCTTTTTGTGCGTCAATGAAATCTACGTTATTTTCTATATCTTGGTTTTTACCTGAATTTTTAAAATCTTTTGAGCGTAACTTGTCTATAGCTAAGTTGCGTGCAATGTTCATCATCCATGTAAATAGTCGGCCTTTAGAGCTGTCGTAGCTATCTGCAGAGTTCCAGATTTTTATAAAGGTTTCTTGTAACAGATCTTCAGCTACTTCAGTTTGTAGAATAATCCTTGAGATAACACCTAGCAATGCACCAGAGTACATGTCATACAATGCCTGAACAGCTATAGTATCCCGACTTTTCAGTTTACTAACCAGCTCTTCTTCAGATAGCGATATTTTTTTTGTAGTTCCCAAGGGTTTTGCTAATATACAGAAACTACAACAAGATGAAAGGAGAATTTGTTTTTAATTAACCGGGAGTTAAAAATCAAATAAGTGTTTCTCTGCATGATAAGAAGAACGTACCAGAGGGCCGCTTTCTACATACCTTAATCCTTTAGCCAATCCTATTTCTTTGTATTTAGCAAACTGATCTGGATGAATCCAGTCTATCACAGGGTGATGATTACGTGTAGGTTGCAGATACTGGCCCAGTGTTAAAATATGAACTCCATTAGCTACTAGGTCATCCATTGCTTCTAAAACGTCATCTTCTGTTTCACCTAAACCAAGCATGATGCCTGTTTTAGTTCTTAATCCAAATTCCGAAATGCGTTTCAGACATTCTAAACTTCTATCGTATTTTGCCTGGATACGCACTTGTTTGGTTAAACGTCTAACCGTTTCAACATTGTGTGACATCACCTCAGGTCTTTCTTCCAGTACACGGTACAAGTTGTCCCATACCCCTCTGAAATCCGGAATAAGTGTTTCAAGAGTAGTCTCAGGACTTTCTCTTCTAATTGCCTGTAGGGTTTCTGCCCAGATAATAGAGCCACCATCTTTTAAATCATCTCTGTCTACCGAAGTAATAACGCAATGTTTTACCTGCATCAGTTTAACTGAATTGGCCACACGGTTTGGCTCGTCAAGGTCAACGGCTAAAGGTCGGCCTGTGGCTACAGCACAGAAGGAACAAGAACGTGTACAAATATTTCCCAGGATCATAAAGGTAGCCGTGCCTGCGCCCCAGCATTCGCCCATATTGGGGCAATTACCGCTTTCGCAGATCGTATGTAGCTTATGAGTGTCTACAAGACTACGAACTTGTGCATATTCTTTACCAACAGGAAGCTTTACTCTAAGCCAATCTGGTTTACGTTGTACTGGGTTTTCTGAAACAACCGGAAGTGCGATCATGGTACAAAGTTAAGCAATAGGTTTGAATTGTTGCAAAAATGAAATGTTTACCTGGTGTAATGTTATTTTTTAACCCTACATAAATATCTGATAATCAGATTTGTATTGGGGTTTATACAATGCTTATACAATGCTTAAGCAATAAAAGATTGTATAAACGATGTGTAAATTGTTGATAAACAATGTGTAACGGCAATATAAGGCATGCGTTAGCCTGCCCGGAAAAGGGTTTCTTTTAACTTCTAAAGTAGATTTGCTAGTTGTTGATCACTTCTGCAACTTCGTCTGCAGAGATGTCACTATGAGAAGCATCCAGAATACAATCTCCATCTTTGATCAAAAGTATTTGAGGAGATTCATGGTGCACTTGAAAAATTTCAGCTATTTCTGCAGAGATGTCGCGATAGCTGATCAGGTCAAGAAAATACAGTGAAGTATCAGCTGGTAATACTTCCCAGTCCAATTCAAAACGTCGCTTAGCCATAGAGCTAACCGAACAGCGGGTACTGTGTTTAAAAATTAAACTGTAACCTTCTTTTTGTTTTATTTCGCTGATTTGAGTTAAATCAGTAATGTTTTTCCACTGCATCTAATATCTTTCTAAAGTTTAGCCTTAGTTATCATCTTCTTCTCTTGCCTTCCGGATACGAATTGTAAGCCGGACAAAGCCTGTTAGAACATGCCTCTAAAACAGATATGGCAAAAAATACGCCAAGTAATAAAATAGCTACTTTCTTCATCTGTATGATCTTTAATTGATATATTCTTCTAATCTACAGCTTTTCGAAGAAAGTATCAAAGTAATTTTAGACTGTTGCCAAAAGCTCAGCCATTTTTAAAGCGGTAATAGCGGCCTCATCACCTTTATTTCCGTGTTTACCACCGGCTCTATCTATAGCTTGTTGCTGATCATTGGTAGTTAATACACCAAATATTACAGGTTTACTATGTTTAACACTTACCTGAGTGATACCGTTTGCAACTGCATCACAAATAAAGTCAAAGTGTTTGGTATCTCCCTGTATTACACAGCCAAGGCAAATAACCGCATCAAGGTCCTTATGTTTTTGTAAAAGCAGATCAGCTGCGGATGTTAGTTCAAAGCTACCCGGTACTGCAATTGATAGGATATTCTCTTGGGTAACACCATGTTTAGTTAGTGTTTCCAAAGCGCCATTGTATAAGCTTCCGGTAATTTCTGCGTTCCATTCTGCTACTGCTATAGCTATCTTAAAAGCGCTTCCGTTTGGTACTGTTGTATGAGAAAAATCAGACAGGTTCTTTAATTGTGTTGCCATGGGGCAAAGCTAGGGAAAAATCATAAAAGATTTTTAATTGAAAAGTAAGGAAGTGCACAAAAAAGGCCAGTACATATGTACCGGCCTTTTACTATAATGTTATAATATCTTATTTTACCTGTGCTTCTGCACGTGCAATATATTCGTCTATCATTTGAGCTTCCTGACTTTGAGGATACTGTGTTTTAATTTTGTTGTAAGCATCAGCAGCACCTTTGTAGTCTTTTTGAACTTCATAAACTAAACCTAGTTTTTTAAGGAACAATGGAGAGGTGAATTTGTTGCTTGCTTTATCAGCAGCTTTTTTATAATAAGTGATGGCTTGCTTGTAGTCTTTTAGTTCGCTGTAAGCGTCACCTAATAAACCTAATGCTAAAGGATCAGCAACAGGGCTTCCTGTATCAGAGTATTTACCTAAAGATTCAATTGCTTTTTTGTATTCACCTTTACGTAAATAGATGCCGCCTAAATAAAGGTTAGCAAGGTTGGCCGATTTAGTATTCGCGTATTCATCAGCAATTTTTTCAAATCCTGGATAACCACCTTCGCCGTTTATAGCTTTGTTGGCTAATGAGTCTACACCAAGGAATTGCTCTGCTTTATACATTTTAGCTGAGGCTTCTTCCGCTCTGTTTTTTAAATAAACATTCTGATACCAGATGTAAATTCCAATTAGTACAATGATAGCACCTGCAATGAACAAAAGGCTTTTTGAGTTTTCTTGTAAAAAAGAACCCTTTCTTACCTGTTGATTTATTTCTTTTTCTGTTGTGGACATTTTATTTAAAAAAATTAAGGACTGCAAAAATACATTTTTACATTAAAGTATCAACCTCTTTTTTGAGTATTTAAATAAAGTTTAATGAACTGAGCGTTAATTAGAACCAATATGTTGCTGAGGCATGTTAAACTGCCATCAAAATGGGGAAAGTTTGTGGGTAAATAAATAGGCATGTATCGACCCGATTTAACAAAGCTAAACGGTAACTTTGGCTTCAGATAATATGTGGTTAAAGAATATTACACTCCTAAATTTTAAGAACTACGCAGATGCTAGTATTAGTTTTTCCAAAACAGTAAATGCGTTTGTGGGAAACAATGGCGCCGGTAAAACTAATTTGCTGGATGCAATACATTATTTATGCCTTTGTAAGGGTTATTTTAATCCAATTGACAGTCAACAGATTAAAACAGCCGAGGATCTTTTTTTAATACAGGGTGATTTTGACCGCAAAGAAAAGAATGAGAAAATAACCTGCGGTGTTAAACGAAACCAGAAGAAACAGTTTAAAAGAAATAAAAAAGAGTACGATAAATTAGCTGATCATATTGGGCTGTTCCCTTTGGTGATGATTTCTCCTTACGATACCAATATTATTACTGATGGGAGTGAGGAACGGAGACGTTTTATGGATAATGTGATCTCGCAAACGGATACCCACTATTTAGATGAACTTATTTTATATAACCGCCATCTGTTGAATCGCAATGCGCTATTTAAGCAGATAGGAATAACAAGAAGCTATGATCCAACTTTGTTGGAGATTTATAATGAGCAACTGGTTCAGTCGGGACTAAAGATTTTTGCCAAGCGGAAACAATTTATGCTTGATTTTATTCCACTGTTTGATAAGTATTATCAGTTTTTAACAGATGATAATGAGCAGGTAAGTTTGCAATACCAGAGCCAGTTAAGTGATACTCCTTTTGAACAGTTGCTTGCACAATCTATAGAAAAGGATAAGATTTTAGAGAGAACTACCACCGGAATTCATAAAGATGATCTGATATTTACCATTACAGAAATGCCTTTAAAGAAGTTTGGTTCGCAAGGGCAACAAAAATCGTTTTTAATTGCATTAAAATTGGCGCAATATGCTTATCTTCAGAAACATAAAGGGTTTAAGCCCTTGCTGTTGTTAGACGATATTTTTGATAAACTTGATGACAACAGGATGCATAAATTAATGGAAATGGTTTCTCATCAGGACTTTGGACAGATTTTTATAACCGATACAGGAAGAGAGAGAGTTTTGGCTTTGTTTAATAAGATAAACGTGCCGGTAACATTATTTGAAGTAAATAACGGATCAGTAAATCATGCGTAAACCTAATGATATTACCTTAAAAGAAGGTATTGGTAAATTACTGAATGTATACAGACTAAAAGGCCGGTTTGATGAAACCTCTGTAGTTGCTTTTTGGCCAGAATTAATGGGTAAAGCTGTGGCGAACCGAACTACGCAGATTTACATTGCACACAAGAAATTGTTTGTGAGAATCGAATCGTCGGTTGTTAAAAATGAATTGCTGATGGTTAGAGCCGGCATTATTCAAAAGATAAATGAACATGCCGGCACTGAGGTGATTACAGATATTGTGTTTCTGTAGTGTTTTTACTTAACTTAAAATATTCTGCTGATCAACCAAATGATTAGCGCCAGTACCAGAACAACAACGATTACTCCGGTCCAAACGCCTGCTTTAAAAATTCCTTGAATTAATTCACAGCTGGCTAATGTGGTTGATAGAAATGCAATAATTGCGAGTGGGAAAAATCTTTTGGTCATCATAAGCTTTATGTTTTTAATGTATGTAACAAAATCTTATGATAATGGTTTTAGATTTACTTGCCGTTTACCTTAAGAAGCTCAATTTCAAAAACCAGTGTGCTGTAAGGAGGAATGTCCTGACCAGCCCCACGTTCGCCATAGGCAAGGTTGTATGGTATAAAGAATTTATATTTTGAACCAGCCGGCATTAATTGTACTCCTTCTGTCCATCCGGCAATAACGTTGTTAAGCGGGAATGAAATAGGCTCACCTCTATCGTACGAGCTATCAAACTGTTTTCCGTTTAATAGGGTACCTTTATAATGTACAAGAACTGAGTCTGTAGCTTTGGGCATAATACCTGTGCCTTTTGTAATTACCTGGTATTGTAATCCAGTTGCTGTAACCTGAACTCCGGGTTGTTTTTTGTTGTTTTCCAGAAATGCTGTGCCTTCGGCAATTGCTGGTCCGAACTTCTTTTTACTTAAGGTTGCAAATAGATTGTTGATGGCAGATTGTGAACCTTGTGTTGTTAAAGCGAAAGGCTTATCATTAAAGGCGTCTTTCAGACCTTGAACTAATAAGTCGTAATTAAGGGCATTTAAACCGTCTTTTTTCATGCTGCTAGCCATTGTTATTCCGAAAGAATAACTTGCCGAGTCTAGCGTAGTTTTAAATGCAGGTTGGGCGATTGGTTTTTGTACGCTTTTAGTAGCGGTAGCTTTTTTGGTAGTGGTGGTAGGCTTTTTGCTTGTCTGAGCAAGTGCTGCAACTGAGCATAGTGGTAATAAAAGTGCGATAGCGATCTTCTTCATTTTAATAAATTTGTTCCGAAAGGTACAAACTTATGATTATTACCCTGCATGTTAATAAAATTTTGAACATGCAGGATAATAAAAGATCTTACTAGAAACGCTCAGCAGCGGTAAAGAAGAAATCGCCTTCTATAGCAGCGTTTTCATTTGAATCTGAACCGTGAACAGCATTTGCATCGATAGATTTTGCATATTTTCTGCGGATAGTACCTTCAGCTGCTTCTGCAGGGTTGGTAGCTCCGATAAGTCTTCTGAAATCTTCAATTGCATTATCCTTTTCTAAAATAGCAGCAACGATAGGTCCAGACGACATAAAGCTTACTAAATCTGCGTAAAAAGGACGTTCTTTATGTACTTCATAAAATTTACCAGCAGTTTCAGGCGTTAATTGAGTGTATTTTAGTGCGATGATTTTAAAACCAGCTGTAGTTATATCATTAATAATTGCGCCGATATGCCCGTTTGCAACAGCATCAGGCTTGATCATGGTAAAAGTTCTGTTCGTTGTCATTTTTTTATTTCAAATTTTTTGCAAAATTACGTTTTATACTGTTAATATTAAAGTTTGAAATTTATATATACTTGCCGTTGCATAAAACAAAACAATTCGATATTACCTCTATCTTGTAAATAAATTGGATTATAGAGGAAATATAATAGGTTCAATTAATCATTAAATATTAATTCGTTAGCTTTGCGACCGAAAATTATGTTATCCATTTCAGAAATAAAGTCGTTGCTGGCTACGCCGCAAAAAATAGTGATCACTACCCATCATAAACCTGATGGTGATGCAATGGGCTCTTCTTTGGGCTTATATGCTTATTTGATTCAATTGGGGCATCACGTTAAGGTGATTACACCTACTGATTACCCATATTTTTTGCATTGGCTTCCTAATAACTCTGATGTAATCATTTATACGGAACAGCCTGAGCACTCAGCAGAATTAGTTGCCGATGCTGCAATGATCTTTTGTCTGGATTTTAATAGCCTTACCAGAATTAATGAACTTGGCGAGTTGGTTAGAGCTTCAAGTGCTTATAAATTAATGATAGATCATCATCTGGAGCCTGAAGATTTTGACGACTATCGTCATTGGAGTATTAGTGCATGTGCTGCGGCTCAGTTGGTTTATGAGTTTATTGTAGATGAGCTTGGAGATGGAGCAAGGATGAACAAAGACATTGCTACCTGCCTTTATACCGGTTTAATGACAGATTCTGGTTCTTTCAGATTCCCATCAGCAACATCTGCAGTATACCGCATGGCAGCTGATCTGATAGATCTGGGAGCGGAGCATTGGAAGATCCATCAGTTGGTTTATGATAATGCTACTGAAAACAGGTTAAGATTTTTAGGCCACTGTATAAGTAACAAGTTAGAGATACTACGAGAGTTTAATACCGCAATTATTTCTGTTACTAAAGAAGAATTAAACGAATATAATATAGCTACAGGAGATACAGAGGGGATAGTAAACTATGCCTTATCTATAAACGGGATCAGGCTTGCCGCATTTATTATTGAAAGAACTGATAAAGTTAAATTATCTTTGCGCTCCACCGGGGATTTTCCTGCTAATGAAATTTGCAAGAAATATTTTAATGGTGGTGGACACAGGAATGCGGCAGGAGGATTTTCGGATAAGAATTTAGAGGATACAATAGCGCAATTTAAATCGGTATTGATAGAATATAAAACACAATTATTACAATAAATAAAAACCAAAAAATAATTTATAAACAACCACATGAAGAAAGGTATAGTAATTCTTTTCGCAGCAACACTTGGGTTAGCTGCTTGTAACAACTACAAAAAAGGACCGGGAGGTTTGATGTATCAGATACACAAATCTGGAGGAAACGAAAAAATTAAAGAAGGTGATATTGTTAAAATCAACTTTATCCAAAAAACTGAAAAAGATTCGACAATTGTAAGCACGTTCGATTTAGGTCAGCCACAAGTATTTCCTGTTGGGAAAAAAGCTTATGATGGCGATATGAACGATGTACTTTATTTATTTGGTGAAGGTGATAGTGCAACGTTTAAGTTAAACCTTGATACTATGGCTAAGCACTCTGGTCAGCCAAAACCACCAGCAAATGCAAAAGATACCTATATGGTGTTTACTGTTAAAATAGAAAAAGTATTGAAAAAGGCTGCTGGCGAGGCAGATACAACTTTCCAAAAGAAAGCTCAGGAGTTTTTCCAAAAAGATTATCAAGCTACTATAGCTAAATTGAAAGATTCTGAAGCTGGTAAAATCAAAAAATTCATTGCTGACAATAACCTTAAAACGCAAACTACTGCATCAGGGTTACAGTATGTAATTAATGCTCCGGGTAATGCTCAAAAACCAGTTGCGGGTGATACAATTATGTTAAACTACACTGGTAAATTGCTTAATAAAAAAGCAGACGGTAAAGACAATATTTTTGACACTTCGGTTGAATCTGTTGCTAAAGCAGCTGGAAAATACAATGCTATGGCAAAATATGCTCCACGTCCGTTTACTATCGGTGCAGCAATCCCAGGATTTGATGAGGCTTATCAATTAATTGGTAAAGGTGGAAAAATCACTGTAATTATTCCTTCTGCATTAGGTTACGGAGAAGGCGGTCAGCCACAAGCTGGAATTACTCCTTTCTCTCCTCTTTGCTTTGACATTGAGATTGTAGATATTAAAAAACCAACAGCTCAGGCTGGTGCAACTATTGCTCCAATAACTCCTGCAGCTCCAGTGAAAAAATAATATTTTAGCTGTATATACAGCGAGATTAAAAGGGGTGTGTCATTTTTATGATACACCCCCTTTTTGTTATTATCAGCTTACTGTGGTTTTTTGTTAACTTTGCTCATGCTTTTAACAGATACCCATACACACCTGTATTACGAAACAGACGAAGAGAAACAAGCATTGCTTATGCAGCGTTGCTTTGATAATAATATAGAGCGATTGTTTCTGCCCAATGTTGATATTGCTTCGATTGCAAGTATAGATGCCATGGTGAAGAAATACCCTAAAAATTGTTTTGCGATGGCAGGCCTGCATCCTTGTGAGGTGAAGGAGGATTACGAACTGGTATTGGATGAAATTTGCCAAAGTATTGTGGATAGAGAGATTTATGCTATAGGCGAAATAGGGATTGATCTTTACTGGGATAAAGCAACTTTAGAGATTCAGAAAATTGCTTTTATAGAACAGATTAATTGGGCTAAGGATCTTGATTTGCCTATCGTTATTCATTGCAGGGAAGCCTTTAATGAGGTTTTTGAAGTATTGGAGCAAGAGAAGGACAAAAAGCTAAGAGGGATTTTTCATTGTTTTACAGGGAACCTGGAACAGGCTAAACATGCTATAGAACTTGGGTTTTACTTAGGTATAGGAGGTGTGGTTACGTATAAAAAATCGGGACTTGACGAAGTGTTAAAAGATATCCCGCTTGCTAATATTGTGTTAGAAACTGATTCTCCGTATTTAGCCCCTGTTCCTTTTAGAGGAAAGCCTAACGAAAGTAGTTACCTTATTCATATTGCAGAAAAGCTGGCTGAAATCTATAATACAAGTGTAGAAGAGATTGCTTCAGTAACTACAGCCAATTCCATCAGCATTTTTAAAGTTTAGTAATGACCAGAATACTTATTATTTATACCGGTGGTACAATTGGAATGGTTAATGATCCCAAAACCGGGACGCTGATTCCTTTTGATTTTAAGCAAATTCAACAAAATGTTCCTGAACTAAAGCGGTTGAACTATGATCTTGATGTGTATTCGTTTGATCCTATCCTCGATTCCTCTAACATGACACCGGAGATCTGGGCTGATATTGCTCAGTTGATTTATGATAAATATGACGAGTTTGATGGTTTTGTGATTTTGCATGGATCAGATACAATGGCTTTTACCGCATCTGCTTTAAGTTTTATGCTCGAAAACCTTGGGAAACCGGTAGTGCTTACAGGTTCTCAGCTCCCTATTGGAGAAATCAGGACCGATGCAAAAGAGAATTTAATTACTGCACTGGAAATAGCTGCTACCAAAACAAACGGAAAGGCAATGATCCCTGAAGTGTGTATCTATTTTGATTATCAGTTGTTCAGAGGAAACAGGTCAATAAAATACAACGCTGAAAAATTTGAAGCTTTTCGATCGCCAAATTATCCTATTCTGGCAGAAGCAGGAGTAACACTTTCTTTTTTTAAGAACTATATTTTACCTCAGCCGGAGAAGCCGTTAAAAGTAAATTTGAAATTTAATCCAAATATTGGTGTTTTGAAACTGTATCCGGGGATTTCACCTCAGGCAGTTAAAGCAATAACCGATTCTCCGGTAGATGCTATTATTTTAGAAACTTTTGGTTCGGGAAATACGACTACTGCCGACTGGTTTATTGAATGCCTGCAAAAAGCGATTAATAAGGGTAAGGTGATCATAGATATTACTCAATGTCAGCGTGGCTCAGTTGAGCTAGGAATGTATCAAACAAGTAAAAAGCTGCAACAGATGGGAGTGGTGAGCGGTTATGATATGACGTTTGAGGCTACCACTACCAAATTAATGTACCTTATGGGGCAGGGTCTGGAAAAAAGTGAACTGGTGCGCTTAATAGAAAAGCCTTTAAGAGGGGAATTAACTGTTTAAAGTAAATTTGCGACGTAGGTTTTATGCTGAAAGATTATAATCTTAAATTTGTATATGAATATTGAACAGATCTATACGGGTTGTTTGGCAGAAGCGGCTTACTATATTGAGAGTAATGGCGAGGCTGCTATAATTGATCCTTTACGTGAAGTTGAGCCATATTTAAAGAAAGCGGAGAAAGATAGAGCGAAGATTAAGTATATTTTTGAAACACATTTTCATGCAGATTTTGTATCCGGACACATAGATTTAGCAGAGAAATCTGGTGCTGATATTGTATACGGGCCAACTGCTAAAACATCTTTTAAATCCCATATTGCCAAAGATGGAGAGCAGTTTAAAGTTGGGGATTTGACGATTACTGCTTTGCATACACCCGGACATACGCCGGAGTCTACAACTTATTTGCTGACCGATAAAGAAGGTAAGTCTTATTGCATTTTTACAGGTGATACCTTGTTTATTGGTGATGTAGGCAGGCCAGATCTGGCTCAGCAAGGTTCTTTAACTGTTGAGGACATGGCGGCTACGCTATATGATTCATTGCATAATAAAATATTAACCTTACCAGATGATGTGCTGGTATACCCTGCACACGGCGCTGGTTCTGCCTGTGGGAAAAACATGAGTAAGGAAACTTTTGATACTCTGGGGCATCAAAAGGAAGTAAACTATGCACTTAAGGCGGCAACAAAAGAGCAGTTTATAAAAGAAGTGACCGATGGTATTTTACCACCACCCCAGTACTTTGCCAAGAATGCTGAGATGAATAAACATGGTTACGAGAGCTTTGATGATGTTTATGAAAAGGGTTTTAATCCCTTAAACCCAGATGAGTTTGAAGCGATGGTTAATCATGCGGGAGCTGTGATTCTAGATACGAGGGATCCACAGGTTTTTGCTAAGGGGTTTATTCCTTCGTCGGTAAATATTGGTCTTAACGGGCAATTTGCTCCGTGGGTAGGTGCCTTAATTACAGATCTGAAGCAAGCTTTATTGTTAATTGTTGAGGATGGAAAAGAAGAAGAAGCGATTACCCGTTTATCTCGTGTAGGTTATGATAATACTATTGGATACCTGAAAGGCGGCATTGCCGCATGGGAAGCAAGTGGTAAGGATATAGACATCATTACTTCTATTTCTGCTGAAGCGTTTGAAGATATCGTAAATGCGGATCCTGATGTGAACGCCCTTGATGTAAGGAAGCCAGGAGAATATGAAGCAGAGCATTTAGAGAATACGCTGGCCCGTCCTTTGGATTATATTAATGAATGGACAAAGGAAATTGATACTAAGCAAACCTATTATATTCATTGCGCCGGTGGCTACCGTTCTATGATAGCGGCATCTATACTAAAAGCGAGAGGGGTTGATCATGTTGTGGATATTGCAGGAGGATATGGAGCCATCAAATCTACCGGGTTGAAGCGGACAGATTTTGCCTGCCCATCTAAAGCCATGAAAGACTGAGATTTTAGTTTGTTTTGATCTTTAAAGTATTTGTAATGAAGTTGTCAATAGCCCTCTGTACACTTTCAATATCTTTGGAAGTAATATGAGAGCCAAGAACATGACTTCCTCCGTTAGGGATGGCTACCTTGGCTTTTAAGCTGGCTGGTGTTCCTAATTCATCATACATTTTTAACATCGCATCGACCTTTACGACAGGATCCTGTTCCTGCTCATTTTTATAGTAGTATAAAAGTAATAGTGGTTGTTTAATCTTGTTAAAAGTTTCTTCGGTCATGCTTGTTTCAACCAGCTCTTCCAGTTGTACCACAGATTCCAGACGATACTGGGTATACCAGTACTTTTTATATTCTTCAGACTTGCCTTCTACTATTTTTTCTTTCCCGCCAACTACCAATCTCGACATTTCTAATCCCCATGGGTTATTGGCAAGAAAAGCAAGCTTATCGTTAATTGCTACATTAGGCGAAATTAGAATAACGCTATAAATATCCGGATAAGTGGCTGCAAGCTTTAATGCCAGTGTACCACCAGTAGAGGTGCCAACAAGAATCACTTTTTTACCTAATCTTTTTCCTATTTCAAGAGCTTGTTTGGCGCTTTCCCATAAACGATCGGCAGTTGAGTATTCCATTGCCGAAACGGTGTCTACACCATGATCTGCTAGTCGGGAGAGATAAAGATTTGCTTTTATTTTTTTAGCAAGATTTATATGAACGGGATTTCCTTCTTCTTTTGAAGCCGAGTAGCCATGTAAATAGACTACTGCATACTCCGTTTGCTGATGGACAGCATTATCAGCCCAAACAATTTCAGCTTCATTATTTGGTTTTATTTTATGTCGACTTTCTATACTTTTAATATAATCTTCGAGTTTATCAACTGGGGGAATTGCGGGGAGATTTGTTGAATAAAGTGGATGCTGAGGTTTTGGGCCTAACAGATAGACCACAATTGCCAGGGCTAGCAGAGAGGATAGTACTATTAATGTTATTTTCACCTTAAACTTTTTACTAAAAGTACGGTTTTAAAGGAATTTAATTTATGTTTGCACACACATTTTTTACCTGAATGCCTGGAATAGATCAGATAAAATTACCAATAGCAAAAGATATTGATGTCTTCGAAGAAAAATTCAAAGACTCGATGCATAGCGATGCTCCATTATTAGACCGTATTACCCATTATATTGTAAAAAGAAAGGGTAAGCAGATCCGTCCGATGTTCGTTTTTTTTGCTGCAAAACTTTGTGGTGGTATTATCGAATCTACTCATCGTGGGGCTGCATTAGTAGAGTTACTTCATACTGCCACACTGGTTCATGATGATGTAGTTGACAATGCTTATGAAAGAAGAGGGTTCTTTTCTATTAATGCATTATGGAAAAATAAAATAGCCGTATTAGTTGGCGATTATTTGCTGGCTAAGGGTTTATTGCTATCAGTAAATAATGGTGAGTTCCGATTGCTGCAAATAGTATCTGAGGCGGTAAAACAGATGAGTGAGGGTGAGTTGCTGCAGATTGAGAAGGTAAGGCGCATGGATATCAGTGAGGCGTTGTATTTTGATGTTATCAGACAGAAGACGGCATCTTTAATCGCTTCATGTTGCGCTTGTGGAGCAGCTTCTGCAGGTGCTGATGATGAGACCATAGAAAAGATGAGGCTATTTGGTGAGAAGGTTGGAATAGCTTTTCAGATTAAGGACGATACTTTTGATTTTGGAACTGATGATGTTGGAAAGCCGCTAGGAATAGACATCAAGGAAAAAAAGGTTACACTGCCTTTGATCTACGCTTTAAACCGGGCTGAAAAAGCTGAAAAGAAACGAATCGTTAGTCTTGTAAAGAACCATCAGGATGATCCTGTGAAAATTCAGGAGATTATCGATTTTGTAAATGCAAAAGACGGCGTACATTATGCCAATCAGAAAATGATGCAGTATCAGCAGGAAGCTTTCGATATTCTGCACAGCTTTGAGCCTGGCGAGGCACGGACCGGATTGGAGCAACTGGTAAGATATACTACCGAGCGTAAGAAATAATTTTCGTTTTTTTCTGTTATGATATTATCATAAACTATAAATATCCTTTATGAGAATTTCTCTCTTTTTACTTGTTTTTTGTGCCTTTATTAAAGTTCAGGCGCAGGATGATTTTGGATCCGCTTTCGATAAAATCAATAAAGAAGTTCAGAGTGGATCTAAAGCGTATATAAATTTAAAAAATGCCACTGAATCAATAGGGCACAGGTTAACAGGATCTGCTAACGGCGCGAAGGCCGAAGAGTACGCCTATAAATTGTTGAAATCTTATGGCTATGATGTAAAATTCCAAGGGTTTGAAGTAGAAAGCTGGAGCCGCTTAACCAATGAAACTAAAGTTGGTGATTCGGCAGACAGCCTAATTACAATAACATCGGTAACCCTTGCTCATTCCCCTGTAAAAGCAAATGTAAAGGCGGAGCTGGTTGATTTAGGCAACGGTCTTGAAGAAGATTATAAACAGGACTCGGGCAAAGTGAAGGGGAAAATAGCATTGGTATTTTTAGGTGTGCTTCCTGGGTCTCCCGAAGGTACTCCATCGCTTCATCGTTCAGAAAAAACGGCTATTGCTACAAAGTACGGCGCTGCTGGAATTATCATTATTAATGGCGTAAAAGGGGGTGTATTGCTTACCGGTACAGCCTCTGTAACGGGAAAATTAATTCCGATACCTGCTGTTTGCATTGGTTTTGAAAATGGGATGCGTATTAAGGAAAAACTAAAAAACCAGAAACAGTTTGCAAGCATAGATATGACCAATTTCTCTGGTATAATTAAAGCCAGAAATGTAATAGCTACTTTAAAAGGTACAGATACATTGGGAGAGAAAATTGTTGTTGGCGGTCACCTTGATAGTTGGGATTTGGCTACAGGCGCAATTGACAATGGTATAGGTTCTTTCGCGGTGATAGACATGGCCAGAACGTACAAAGCACTAAAGCTAGAAAATAAAAGAACAATTGAGTTCGTGCTGTTTATGGGAGAGGAACAAGGGTTGCTGGGCTCAAAAGCCTACGTTGAAGCTGCAAGGCATTTAAATACGCTTGATCAGGTAAAATTTATGTTGAATTACGACATGACCAATAATCCGAAAGGATTTGCCACCAGCAGAGTTGAGATGAAGGATCTATTTTCTTCGTGGGGCAGCCAGATTACTAAGATTGATACAGGATTTAAAAACTTATTTTATTCTGGAGCATGGTTACATAGTGATCATCAGCCTTTTATGCTACAGGGGATTCCTATTGGTGGAGGAACAGGAGGCGAGTTACCTAATAATTCGGGGCCTTTCTATCATTCGGATGGAGACGTTTTTAAGTTAGTTGATGAGCAGCAATTGAAAAATACGGTACGTTTTAGTGCTATGCTGGTGTATGGTCTTGCAAATACGCCTGCATTACCCGTTAAAAAACAAACTGACGATGAACTAAAAGGGTTCTTGAAACAGAATAATCTGGAAGTTCCACTAAAGATTGCCGGTGAATGGAGATGGTAGTAAGATAGCAGTTAAGAGTTTTTTACGAGAATAGCTTCAAGGGCGTTGGCGGCGTCATCACACTTATCCGTCGCCATTTCTAATGTCTGCAATAGCTCTTTCTGCTTGATGAGCTCTATTGGGTTGGATTCGGTTTTAAAGAGGCCTGCGACTGCAAGGTTGCATAGCTGATCTGCTTTACTTTCACCTTTGTATATCCTCAAACAAACATCTGATATAATGGTTTTATTCTTGAAGTTCCTTAGCTCTTTAAGGGCGCTATCGAGGTCTCTGCACATTTCTGTGAGCAGGTTGGCGAGCTTGATCATTGTTTTATCGAGCTGAAGAATATTGAACATTTCTATGCTAATGGCTGCGGCCCGGATATGGTCTGCAATATCATAAAGCGCACTAATCAGGGTATGAATATCTTCCCTACTGAATGGGGTGATCATGCTTTTGCTTAAACCTAGAAAAACGGCATGCCTTATTTTATTTCCGTTACGCTCCAGCTGTTCAATTTTTTTGATGTGCTTATTCCGCTGATCAAGATCATTGGTGCTAAGGGCGAGTAAAAGTGTTTCGGAAATACTGATCAGATTTTTGCCTGATTGCTCAAATAAGGGCTGGAATTTTTTGTCGGGCGGGATAAAGAATTTGAAAACGCTGTTCATATGGATGATGTATATAGTAAATGTACATCAGCTATATTAACCTATTGTGAACTTTAAATTAGGTGTTTTAAATTATTGATATTTTAATTCCCATACTCTCAATTGATTTTATGGTGTGCTCGGACACACCGCTGTCAGTAATGATATGATCTACTTCTTCGATGCCGCATATTCTGCCGAAGCCACGTTTGCCAAATTTGGTTGAATCGGCAAGGACAATTATTTTTTGAGATGAATCTATCATTTGTCGGTTTAAGTGAGCTTCAAAAGCGTTTGTTGTAGTTAGGCCAAACTCCAGGTCTATTCCATCAACACCTAAAAACAATTTGCTGCAAAATACATTTCCTAATACATTATCAGAATAAGGGCCTGTAACGGATGATGAGCTTTTTCTTAGTAATCCACCCAGCTGAATTACTTCTATGTTTGAATGATGAACAAGCTCAAGGGCAACATTTAATGCTGAGGTAATTACCGTTAATGAACCTTTTGGTTTAATGCATCTGGCTAGTGCAAGGACAGTAGTGCCAGATGCTATAATGATAGAATCGTTATCTTCTATGAGTTCGGCAGCGCGTGTTCCGATTCTGATTTTTTCTGCAGATTGAAGATGCTCTTTTTCATTTACAGGTTTATCTACTGTATACGGATTGTTTAAGGTTGCCCCTCCATGGGTTCTAAAAAGAAGACTTTTATCTTCAAGTAGTTTCAGATCCTTCCGTATTGTAACAGACGAAACATCGAGTTCTTTGCATAAGCTTTGAACATCGAGGGATCCGTTTATTTGAATCTTATTTAAAATATATTGGTGTCTTTCTGCAATGTTAATCATTAGAGCTAAAATATAAAGAGCTATTAATATAATGATATTTTTCAACTGTAAAGTTAGCTAAGCAATAGAAATAGTTGTCTGAATTTTTTAATTATTTTGTTTTCATTATAAAATAATTATGTTTAGTTTCGTTTTGTTGTTATTGTGTGTTTAAACGAAAGTTTATGAAATAATAACGGCTTAAATAGAAAATAAACGAAATGATTTTTAATAGAGCAGCATTTATTGAACGCATTGATAGGAAAAGCGATTGGGATGTTATCATTATAGGTGGGGGCGCAACGGGATTAGGAACTGCTCTGGATGCAGCCTCCAGAGGATACAGTACTTTGCTTTTGGAACAGTCTGATTTTGCAAAGGGAACATCAAGCAGAAGCACGAAGTTAGTCCACGGCGGTGTGAGGTACTTGGCTCAAGGTGATATTGCCTTAGTTTACGAGGCCCTGCATGAACGCGGCCTGCTTTTAAAGAATGCTGCTCATTTGGTGAAAGATCAGGATTTTATTATACCATGTTATTCATGGTTTTCTAAATACAAATATTTAGTTGGATTAAAATTTTATGACTTGCTTGCTGGTAAAAGTGGGTTTAAAAAATCATCATTTCTATCTGTTGATAAGGTTTTGCAGGCAATTCCTGGTTTAAAACGGGATGGGTTAATTGGAGGTATTAGTTACAGTGACGGTCAGTTTGATGATGCAAGGTTAGCTTTAAATTTGGCTCAGACTACTGCGGAGTATGGAGGTGTTCTCCTTAACTACATGAAGGTAACTGGTTTGGTGAAGGAAGGGGAATTGGTTAATGGCGTTTCGTTCACTGATCTTGAAAGCAGGAAATCTTATTCGTTAAAAGCTAAGGTGGTGGTGAATGCTACCGGTGTGTTTGTTGATGAGATTTTAAAGATGGATGTGCCTTCTGGTAATCCAATAGTGCGACCAAGTCAGGGTGCTCATGTGGTGCTCGACAAGTCGTTTCTGCAAGGCAGTAGCGCCTTAATGATTCCAAAGACATCAGACGGACGTGTGTTGTTTGCTGTTCCATGGCATGGGAAAGTGCTTGTAGGTACTACAGACACGCCATTGGATGAGCACAGTTTGGAGCCTAAACCACTGGACGAGGAAATTGATTTTATATTAAGTACGGCAGGTAAATATCTGAAAAAGGTACCATCTCGGTCTGATGTGCTGGCTGCATTTGCCGGATTACGTCCTTTAGCCGCTCCAGGCAAAAACACCAATAGTACAAAGGAAATATCCAGAAGCCATAAGCTTATAATCAGTAAATCGGGGCTCGTTACCATAACCGGGGGTAAATGGACTACTTATCGGAGAATGGCTATGGATGTGGTAAATAAGGCTATTGAGCTTGGTAAGCTGCCGGCGGCCAAATGTATTACTGAAGGCGTTAAGATTCACGGTTATCTTCCGGGAATTGATGAAGGTGCTTTAGGGATTTATGGCGCAGATGCGGAAGGGATAAGGACGTTGATGGTAGATGAACCAGAATTAAATGTTCCTGTATATAAGGGATACGATTACGTAAAAGCAGAAGTGATCTGGATGGTGAGGAATGAAATGGCACGCTCTATAGAGGATGTACTTTCTCGTAGAATGCGGCTGTTGTTTCTTGATGCAAAAGGCGCGTTACTGCTTGCCCCAGAGGTGGCCAGCTTGATGGCTGAAGAATTAGGAAGAGATACGCAATGGGTGGAAACTCAGATCCTAGAGTTCAAAAATCTGGTGAAACAATATTTATTGAGTGAGATTGAATCTTAATATGTAAAGTGGGCTCTGGCTTAATGAATACTTAACAGAGGCTTAATTGCTTTATTAATAAATTTGCTGAGGTCCTTAACATTTTAAAATAGATAAAATGAAGAATATAATTTGTATGAGCTCTTTAGCATTACTGTGCTTGCTTGGATGTAAAACCATCAAAAATAACAGCTCTGACAAAATTTCTGAATTTCCCGCATTTAGCACTGAAGCACATAGAGGTGGCAGAGGCTTAATGCCTGAGAATACAATTATTGCAATGCATAATGCTATAGATATTGGGGTTACAACCTTAGAAATGGATACGCATATAACTAAAGATGGTGAAGTTGTGGTAACTCACGACGATTATTTAAGCCCAGGGTTTATGCTAACTCCTGAAGGTAAGGAAATACCTTCGGCAGATTCGAAAAAGTATGTTGTATATCAAATGGATTATGATTTGATTAAAGTATTTGATTTGGGGACCAAGCCGCATACAGGTTTCCCTGAACAAAAAAAGATCAAATCTTATATCCCTCGGTTAGCAGATTTGGTTGATTCTGTTCAACAGTATTCAAAGGGGAAAAAACAAATGTTCTATAACATTGAAACCAAATGCAGTCCTGCGGGTGATAACATCTCAAACCCTGAACCCGAGAAATTTGTAAAGTTATTAATGGACGTGATAGAGAATAAGGGAATATCTAGCTATGTAGTTATTCAATCTTTTGATAAGAGAACTCTGCAGATTTTGCATCAAAAATATCCAAAGATAAAAACCTCTTACCTGATAGCAAATAAGAAAACTTTTGAGGAAAATATTGCAGAACTTGGATTTAATCCATTTATCCTAAGCCCTGAATATAGATTAGTTGATAAAGATCTTGTACAGAAATGTCATGCTGCAAATATCAAGGTGATTCCCTGGACTGCTAACACTAAAGAGGATATTGCCAAACTAAAACTTTTAAATGTTGATGGGATCATTTCTGACTATCCAAATTTGCTTTAGTAGCACATTCAAAATAAATTCCCTATTTGGATCGCACTGTGAGTAGTGATTATTTAACATTAGGCTAACATTACATCTTTAATTTTGTTTGCAAAATGAAGAACCAGGGATGTATCTAAAACTTACAGATGAAGAATTGACCGATCTTTTGAGAAAAAATGATTCGGTAGCCCTTGAAACTCTTTTTAATAGGTATTATAAACCATTATGTCATTTTTGTGCTGTCTATACTAAAGATTATGAAGCAGCAGAAGAGATCATTGCCGACTTGTTCATTAAAATTTGGGACGGACGAAGTGATAGCTCTATCCTGAACATTAAAAATTATCTTTTTACTTCAGCAAGGAACCTCTCTATAAACTATAATCAGAAGAAAAAGGATCCGGTTGATTCCATTGAAGATATTTCTTTTCAAAATCACATTTTTGAGGACACCCACACGCCTTTTCGAATACTGTCTGGCACGGAGTCGGTAAGCAAGATACTACGTTTGATTGATAAACTGCCTGAAAGACAAAGGGAGATCTTGCTAATGAGCAGGATTGATCAGGTTGATAAAAGGAAAATTTCAGAGGTATTGGGTATTTCTATAAGAACGGTAGAAACCACTCTATATCAATCAATAAAAGAATTAAGAAGAATGCTAAAGGATTCTACTAATCTTACTTCCCGGGGTTAATCATTTATTAACATAACTTTAATATACTTCGCTACGTAACTGCGTGCTTAAAATCTGTCTTTCATTTTAGAGACAGGTATAATGGAAGACAATAGCTATCAGTTAATAATTGCATACTTTGAAAAAACAATCAGTGATGAGGAGCTAACCGAATTGCATGAGTGGCTTGAACTGCATCCAAATCATCAGGAGCAGTTCAGGGAAACCATGCAAATATTAGAAGCTTCAAAATCTTACTTTAAAAAAGCTGATGAGATAGAGCCAACTAGTTGGAAGCTCATCAGTGCCCATATTCAAAAGGAAGAAAAAGGTAACATTGTTAATGTTGGCCGAAAAATACATTGGTTAGCTTACGCTGCATCGATATTAATTATCGGTTCTATGTCTTTATGGTGGTATAAACACGCTTCTTATAAAGAAAGTACTGCAGTAGAGTATACTGAGATTATCAATCCTGAAGGTCAGCAGTCTAAGATTCTTTTACCAGATAGTTCGGTGATTTATCTCGCAGGGGGGAGTAAAATAAAATATAGAAAGAATTTTAGTGGCAACAAGCGATCGGTTTCATTGAACGGCGAGGCATTTTTTGATGTAAAGCACCATAGAAGGCCCTTTGTTATACAAAGTGGTGAGATTTCAACAGTTGTACTAGGAACGTCTTTTAATATAAAGGCATTTGCTTCTGATCATAAAGTGACTGTAACAGTAAACAGTGGGAAAGTGGGCGTGATGAATACCATTGAGGGAAAGAGTCATTTAGTTAAATACCTGACCCCTAATGAACAGATTGAAATCAACACAATAACCGGGCTTTATGCTTTTGACGCTACAGAAGCTACAGACGTAAGTTCATGGATCAAAAATCACTTTGTTTTTTATGATGTACCCATACATGAAGTTATGTCATCGTTGGAGCATCGTTACGGTGTTAGGATTGAGTTTATTGATTCTGGTATTGGAAATGCCAGGGTAACTGCGAAGTTTAAAAACATGCCTTTGAATAATGTTATGGACGAGTTAATGGTATTATCTGGCCTAACTTATACTAAGAAAAACGGGAACATTTATATATATCGTGCTAATCAAAAAGGAGGAAAAACTATGAATTAGATCTACCTGAAGTATAGTAAAGATAGCCCGGAATTGCTGGTAACAATTCCAGGCATTCAAGTCAAAATTTAAACTCAAGAATAAATAAGTATAAACAAAGTAAATATATGAAAAAGTTATGGTTGTTGACCATACTGGTGCTTTTACAATTTTCGTTCAGCATATTTAAAGCCCAGGCGCAAACAAATATAGATAGGACTATCTTCTTCGAAGCCCAAGGAATTACACTAAAAGATGCTTTCTTGCAAGTGGAGAAATTAAGTGGATTATCTATAAACTACAGCAATACGCAATTAAATGATCAGCGTATTGTGAGGATCAATAAAGCAAATCGTTCTGTAAAAGAAACTTTAAACGTTCTTCTAAATGGTACATCCTTTACTTTCAAACAATCCAGTGCCAGTAATATACTTATCATACCTAAGCCTCAAACTAATGGAAAGTTAACAGGTAAGGTGGTTGATGAATCAGGCGCTGCACTTCCGGGAGCTGTTATACGAATAATAGGCGGGGTAGTAGGACAGACAGAAGATAATGGTAAATATGCCCTAAATGTTGCTCCGGGTATTTATTCAGTTGAAATAAGCTTTATTTCTTATGAAAAATTTATTGCACAGAGCGTTACGATTAAAGCGAATTCACTAACTACTTTAAACGCAACATTAAAGCCATCTTCAAATGATTTGTCGGAAGTTGTAGTTACTGCTTTAGGAATCAAAAGAGAAGAGAAATCTTTAGGTTATGCAGTTACTAAGATTGACAGTAATCAATTGACTGATGCTGTTTCTTCAAACTGGAGTGATGCTTTGTCGGGTAAAGTTGCTGGATTAAACCTGGTACGGTCAAACGGAGGTCCGGCGGGTTCCAATAAAATTATTCTTCGTGGCGAAAATAATCTTACAGGAGATAACGAGGCCCTAATTGTACTTGATGGGGTTGTAATTAATAATAGTGGGGGCAGGCGAACAGCAAACGCATCTGACGTTGTTTATGGGACAGGAAGCGATAACATGCCAGCGGATTATGGAAGTAGTGTAAATGACATTAACCCTGAAGACATAGAGAGTGTAACGGTATTAAAAGGCCCGGGCGCAGCAGCCTTGTATGGTCAGCGGGGTGCAAATGGTGCCATCATTATTACCACAAAATCTGGAAATAGTAAGAAAAAAAGACTAGGGATTAAATTTACCTCTAACGGTTCGGTAGAATCGCCAAATCGTTGGCCTGATCTGCAATACGAATATGGGCAGGGACTTGATGGTGCAGCTCATTATTCTTATGGAGCGAGCTCTGATGGTGCAAGCACCAGTGGTACAAGCTCTGCATATGGACCGCGTTTTGATGGCCAGATGTTCTATCAATATGATCCGGTTACTCAAACACAAGGATTAATAAGAACACCATGGGTTCCATACAAAAATCAGATACGTGATTTTTTCCAGACAGGTACCAATTTAACCAATTCATTGACGCTGGATGGTGCTTATAAAAATACTGCAGCCCGGTTATCTATTACGAATCAGAATAATACTTGGATTGTTCCTGAAACTGGCATGGAGCGAACTTCAGTAGCCTTGTCTTTGAATTCAAAAATTACATCTAAATTAAATATATCTGCCAAGGTCAATTACAACAATAGGTTTAGTGATAATTTGCCAGGTAATGGTTATGGGAACCAATCTTTAATGTATTGGTTCATTTTCTGGCAGCCAAGTGCGGACCTGAACTGGTTAAAGAACTACTGGGTTAATGGCAGCGAAAATAAGTTAATTGAATATCCATTCAGCAGTTTTCCTGAAAATCCTTATGCGATATCGCATGAATTCATTAACAGAAGTGGTCGTAATGGTTTAACTGGAAACGTGCAGGCGAGTTATCAATTTACGAATGAATTAAGCCTTCAGTTGCGTACAACAATGGACTTGGCATCGGAGCGTCGTGCTCAGGAACGTCCATATGATGCGGGAAGCAGGCTTCCAACTGGATCGTATCGTGAGCAGAAGATCTATGGTCAGGAAACCAATATAGATTTTTTACTGAAGTACGATAAAAATATCAGTAAGGATGTGAAAATGATTGCAACTGTAGGTGGGAGCCAGTTAAGAAATAAGTATAACAAAACAGATCTTAGAGCTGATGGACTTAAGATACCTGGTGAATATACCCTTGAAAATAACTTGTATCCCTTGGTTTCAATCCCAGATACCAGCAGGTATAGAATTAACAGCTTTTACGGAGTATTGTCTACAAGCTATAAGAACTATCTTTACTTGGATATCACTGGTCGTAAGGATTGGAGCAGTGTACTTGCCACACCAAACAGGACAGATAATGTTGGCTTTTTCTATCCGTCAGCTAGCTTAAGCTTCTCTTTATCTGATTACTTTAAATTGCCTGAAGCTGTGAGTCTGGCGAAGTTAAGAGCGTCAGTTTCGCAAGTGGGTAGCGGAGGTACTACACCTTACCGAACCTCATATACCTACTCGCTGGCATCAAACGGGACATATCCTGATAGCGCCCTTGTAAATCCATCAACTTTACCCAATCCGAATTTGAAACCGTTAAAAACCACAACTTATGAGTTCGGAACAGATTTGCGGTTTTTTGGTGACCGTTTGGGATTAGATGTGGCATATTATGCAGGCAATACTAAAAATCAGATCCTAACCCGTACAGTAGACCGTTCTTCGGGATACAATACTGCTATTATCAACGCCGGACAAATCAATAATTCGGGTATTGAGGTGGCACTTAATGCTATTCCAATAAAACACCAGAGTGGATTTATGTGGAGTACCTATATGACTTTTGCTGCGAATAGGAATAAAATTGTTTCCTTGCCTGACAGTTCTATTATTCTAAGGACGGGCCCGATTGCCGGGGGACAGATTGTAGCAAAGGTTGGTGGAAGTATGGGTGACCTTTACGGAAGAGGATACGTGCGTTCGCCAGATGGGCAGATCGTATATGACCCGGTAACAGGTAATGCAAAGATTACTTCTGATGTAGTTTATATTGGAAATACGACACCTAAATTTAAATTTAGTTTTGGTAATAATTTTAATTACAAAAGATTTAGTTTAAATGTGCTATTTGATGCACAGGTAGGTGCAGTAGGGCATTCTTTGCTAAACTATAAAATGGTGGAGCAAGGCAAATTAGCCAGTACTCTTCCTGGTAGGTATAGTGGTATTATTGGTAAAGGAGTAATTCAGAATCCTGATGGGACTTATCGGCCAAATGATGTAATTGCTTATGATATTGATGATTATTATCGTTCGCACATGGGGTCAGAGAATGCAGAGGGTAGCACTTTCAGTACAGATTTTATTAAATTCAGAGAAGCCAGCCTTAACTACTCATTTCATCCGAAATGGTTAGTAAATACAGGATTATCCTCGGTAACATTGGGCATTTATGGTCGTAACCTATTTATTTGGTCGCCATGGCCGATGTTTGATCCGGAGTTTGGTACCCTTAGCGGATCAGATATTGTGACGGGTTTTGAGATTGGGCAATTTCCATCAACCAGAACTTTTGGATTTAATTTAGTTGTTGGAATTTAATTATTAAAAAATGAAAAATATCATATATAAAGTTTTTGGAGGTTTGTTGTTGTTATCGACTATTACCCTTTCGTCATGCGATAAAGACTTTGAAGGGATAAATACAGATCCTATTAACATTATCAATACTATACCTGAAAAGCTTCTTGCACCGTCACTTGTGAATACTTTGAGCGCAAACATGATACGCAATCGTAATTTTAATAACGAGTTAATGCAGGTGACTGTGAGCATAAGTGATGGGGATGCTACCGTAATGCGGTATGAATTTGGACGTACCTGGTCTGACTACCTATGGAACAGCTGGTACATACAGATAAACAACTTTAAAGACATATACAATCTGGCAGGCGAACCTGAAAATTTAAATCCATCATATCAGGGTATCTCACTTATTTGTCAGGCATGGGTATTTTCAATGCTTACAGATACTTATGGCGATGTACCTTATGTACAAGCAGGAGAAGGAAGAAATGGTATTGTTGAACCTGCTTTTGATAAGCAAAAGGATATTTACCTAGATCTGTTTAAGAAACTTGAGGAGGCTAACATTTTGCTTGCTAAAAACACTTCAATTGAAAATTTAAGTGATCCGGTATATAACGGAAACATAGACAAATGGCGCAAGTTTGGAAATTCACTATATCTAAGACTTTTGCTCCGTGTTTCGGGAAAAGCTGATGTTGCGCCTACTAGTATAGCTAAGATAAAAGAGATTGTAGATACTAACGCAGCTAAATACCCAATTATGAGTAATAATAATGAGTCTGCGGTATTAAAATGGACGGGAGAAGCGGGAGTAGGTGCTTATGTAAACCCTTATGTAAACGGCATTAGGGTTCAAGATTTCAGAACCCCTGCTATGTGCAGCTTCTTTATTAACAGGCTTCGTGATTGGCAGGATCCACGTGTTGATATTTCAACGTATGGTGATAACAGTGTTTGCCGTTTGGGTATTAACCCTACAGGGTCTGGTATGTCGGGTGTACCAAGTGGTTATTCTATAGGTACCGGGGCTGTTAAACGCTCGTATTTTTACTCGAGCGATCAAGAAGTAGGCGGTAAGGCTGCAGGGGCAAGGTCGTTGCAACAATCGCCATTAGCGGGAATAATAATGAACTATGCTGAATTGCAATTTATCTTATCAGAAGCGGCATTGAAAGGATGGATCAGCGGATCTGCGGAGACCTATTATAATAAAGGAATAGCTAATGCAATTAATTATTGGGTACCTACATTCATCGCAGATCCATCGACAGCTGTTTTTAAAAAATATGTAACTGAGGCGGATATAGACTGGAATACCGGCCTATCGGAAGATGAAAAAATGGAGCAGATCCATATCCAAAAATATTATGCTTTGTTTTTGGTAGATATGCAACAATGGTTTGAATATCGTCGTACAGGTCATCCGGTATTACCTAAAGGACCAGGATTGAAAAATGGAGGTGTAATGCCAGCCAGAATGACTTATCCGGTGTATGTGCAATCGGCTAATCCAACCAATTATCAGGCTGCCGTGGCTGCACAAGGACAAGACGAAATATTTACTAATGTATGGTGGCAAAAACCATAGACCATCTAAAAATCAAAGATACTCACATGAAGAAAATAATATTTAACAGCATCATTTTACTCGCGGTAACCCTGGGCTGGTTAGGATGCAAAAAAGAGAATTATCCGGGCGGAGCAGTTAGTTCTTACCTTCCTATATATGATCTTAGAAATCTATATAAGGGAGTAGATCTTACCCTTAATGCAGATAATATGTTTGGATCAACAAGTGTAGAAGGGATTGTGATCTCGGATCACTCCGGACATAACCTACCTTCGGGGCTTTTAGTGATAGAACAATACAGACGTCTAGGCTTGGTACGAGGTATTTCTATACCCATAGGAGCAGCAGCTGCAGAGTATGCACCTGGAGATTCGGTCCAGATAAATATTGCTGGTAGTGTGCTTAAACGCTTAGATGGTATATTGCAAATTACCGGGGTGAGTTCTAGTGCGATAACGAAAATTGCAACTGGTAGACCAATTCCAAAAAACAGAGTAGCAAGTAGCAAAATCAAAGAAAATCCAAATGATTATGAAAGTACATTTGTAGCTATTGTAAAGGCAAGTTTTGACCCGGCAGTAGAAAGCACTGCAACATATGCTGGGGATAAACCTATTAATGATGGCTTTGATAACATTACCTTGCATACCGAGGCTACGGCGACATTTGCCAATGCAGGGAATCTTAATTTTAATGCAGTTTATTACGGTATTGTTCTCAATAAACAAGATGTGAATGGAAAACTTACTCCTGAGCATCGGATACGTACCTTAAAAGATGTTAAAGCATTAAGTTCAGTGCCAGAGGTTGCACCGGTGATTATTACCGGTTACATGGCCGATGTTAAAGGTGGAGATGGAAATTATGAATATATGCAATTTAAGGCGACTAAATTTATTGATTTTTCAGTAACACCTTATTCTGTAGTTGTTACGAATAATGCAGGTGCAACGAACCCAACAGGCTTCCCAACTTTAGGCTGGGCAACTGGTAGTCGCGCTACAACTGGAAATTCAAGAACATTTAAATTCAACCTAACCTCAGGAACTGTAAACAAGGGAGAGTTTTTTTATGTAGGCGGTGCCGGCAAAATGATTAATGGATCGGGGTCTACATCTATGAGCAGTAGTAAGTGGATCCGGGCGTTTGATTATACAAAAAGTGATGGTGATGGTTTCGGACTAAAAACCACTGGTTTATTTGCTAATAGTGGCAATGCCTCAGGCTTTGCTATTTTTGAAGGTACAGAAATCGACGTGAATACAGATCCTGTAGATGTTGTATTTATTGGTTCAGGAGGGAGTTTATACAATGCAGAAACCGGTTTGGGTTATCGTGTAGCCAATACTGACCTATATGATAAGGTAGATGTTTTGTCAGATAATCTGAAACCTACTCCTTTTTACCTCAGTGGCACAAACACGATGAATTTTATTTATACTGAAGCCGATAAGGGTTACTTTAATAAGTTAGGGGGTATTTATGATGTTGCATTAGGAAAATGGATGAAAGCAAGACGTCAGGTTGCAATAGAATTAACCAAAACTTCAGCACTTAGTGAAATTGAAGGAGTGTTTCCAGGACCCTCGGAAGAAAATCCTGAAGGTTATCCATCTACAGTAATCAAATAAATAGCCAATTGAATTATAATGATTGAAATAGAAGATGAATAGAAGATCCTTTATACAAAGCTTTGGCTTAATTACGGGCTGTGCCTTTATTACACTAAAATCAAGCGCTTTTGATAATTTAAAGCGGAATAAAACTATAAGCGGCAAAGTAAGTTCGGGAAAGAAGGGAATTGCTAATGTTGCTGTTTCTGATGGATTTTCGGTGGTGCTTACAGATTCAAGTGGAAATTATTCGATTACACCTCATGAAAGAGCCAGCAGTATCTTTATGAGTACCCCTTCAGGATATGAATTTAAAACTGATTATAATGTTGCCAGACAATATGAGAAGTTGGGCAGCAAAAATGAATATGATTTCGTGTTGCAACCGCTAAAGGTAAAAGATGATAAACATACTTTTATCATTTGGGCAGATCCTCAGGTTAAGAATAAAAAGGATGTGGCGCAGATGATGAACACTACTGTGCCTGATGTTCAGCAGCTGATTGCGTCTTTTCCAAAAGATACCCTAGTTCATGGCATCGGTGTAGGTGATCTGGTATGGGACGATCTCACACTGTTCAAAAATTATAATGAAGCGGTGAGCCAGATGAACATTCCGTTTTTTCAGGCACTAGGAAACCATGATATGGATTACCGTATGGGAGGAGATGAAACTTCGGATAAAACCTTCAAGGAAATGTATGGGCCAACCTATTATTCATTTAATCGGGGACAGGCACATTACGTTGTACTGGACGATGTGCGTTATCTGGGCAATGAGAGGGAATACGATGGTTTCATAACAGAAGATCAGCTCAACTGGTTAGAGAAAGATCTTAAACAGGTATCTAAAGACAGTTTGTTAATTATCAACCTCCATATACCGGTTTATAACCAAGTAAAAAATAATACTGATTTTTATGCTCTTTTAAAAGAATATGATAATGTACACATTATGTCTGGGCACACCCATGTGAATGCCAATAACATTTCCAATGGCATCTTTGAACATAATCATGGAGCCGTATGCGGAGCATGGTGGACTGGCCCGATCTGTGGAGACGGAACACCCAGGGGGTATGGGGTATACAATGTTGAAGGGAATCAGTTAAAGTGGTATTATAAAGCTACCGGAGAAGATAGAAACGAACAAATGCGATTGTATGTGGATAAACTTACAGATCAGATGCGATTGATTGTGAATGTGTGGAATTGGGATCCTCAATGGACTGTAAGTTATTATCTTGATGGAGAGACTCTAGGCTTAATGGAGCATCAATTGGGCCTTGATCCTATGGCAATTGAACTTTACAAGGGACCTGAATTGCCGAATCCGAGAAAGTTTGTTGAACCAAACCAGACTGATCACTTATTTGTTGCTCATTTTAAACCATCTGTAAAAAGGGTTAGGGTGGTAGTTAAGGATCGTTTTGGAACTGAGTATAAGAAAGAAATAACTGTTTAAGGTATACTTACTGTAGGATAATATCGTCATTCTGAATTTGCTTCGGAATGACGATTCCCACTTATTTAAAACTAAAGGTTACGATAGCCACATTAAAGTACGCTATAGATATGCTGCAGACACTTTCCGGGTAAATAAGCAGGAAGATTTATTAATGTATTTGTTTTCAGCATAAGTTTCTTTTCCCAATTTGCGAAGTGTCTTGTAATGGGATACCAATGCTGCTCCAAAAGTGGAACTTTCGATGTAAGGTAATCCAAATTCTGCTGCGGTTTCCTTAACAATCCCACCAATGGCAGGATAATGTATATGGCATACTTTAGGAAAAAGATGGTGTTCTATTTGTCTATTTAATCCTCCGCATAGAAAGCTAGTTAATTTACTGTCTGTTGCAAAGTTGGCTGTTGTTCTCATTTGATGCTCAGCCCAGGCCTCTTCAATATTGCCATGGGTATCCGGATTTGGAAAGCTTGTGCCTTCAACCACATGCGCTAATTGAAAAACAAGGCCTAATACAAGTCCCTGTGAAAATTGCATTGCTAAAAACCCAATTAGAAATTGCCACCAGGTGACGTCAAGTATTATTAACGGTAGGACTATAAATAGGAAATAATAGATTCCTTTGTAAAAAAAAAGCTTAAAATATTCAATTTTTGGGTGTGTTAAAACATGCTCACCTATTTTCTTTTGAAAGAATTTTTTATAGTCCTTTCTAAATACCCAAGATAGCATAGCAAAGCTGTAAAGTACAAATGCATAAAAATGTTGATAACGCTGAACTCTATTAACAGTTTCAGCATCTGAAAAACGAATTAGACCTGGCGCCACATCAATATCTTCATCATGTCCTGCAATATTGGTATAGGTATGATGTACAATATTGTGGCATATATTCCAAACATATGGGCTTGCACCAATTAGATTAAAAACAAAACTGAAGATTTTATTAACTGCCAAGTGAGGTGAAAGTGCCTTGTGGATGGCATCATGACAAACATTAAACCCGACAAAAGCACCAAACATACCTAAAATAATAGCTAGTAAAAGCATAATAGGGAGGCTTAAACTTGCAGTAAGAATTAATAAGTATGTACCTATTAGACCTGTAAGAAAAAAATACGCCTTAAACCACATTTGTCCATTTGCATAGGTAGAAACATTGTTTTCAGTAAAGTAAGCATCAACTCTTGAACGTACAGTTGCATAAAATGCAGATTTATTGGCATTAGTAAACTTGACCTTTTTCGTCATGAATTGTTCTCCCTCTTCTTAATATTGTCTATATCCCTATGATATTCAGCTAATGTACCATAAATATGCAGACATGGTGTAAACGTTATATTATTTAATTACGTTAATACTATGAGTTTAGATTTTCATCTATATTTACCGTGAATTAGTGATTCTATATAAATCATTAAAATTGGATGGATAACGTTAATATAAAGCAATTAGCTAAGGCACTAAATTTATCAACTTCAACAGTTTCAAGAGCTTTTAGAGATAATAGCGATATTAGTAAAGAGACGAAAGAGCGGATATTAACGATGGCAAAGGAGCTAAATTATCAGCCTAATCACCATGCCAGCAATTTAAGAGAGCAGCGAAGCAGAACTATTGCAGTAATTGTTCCTGAGATGGCAAATAACTTTTTCTCTCAGGCTATACATGGAATAGAGCGTGTAGCAAGAGAAAAGGGCTACCACATTCTGATCTATGCTACAGATGACGATTACCAAAAAGAAGTATCTTTTATCAGACATTTACATAATGGGAGGGCAGATGGAATTATAATGTCTGTTTCAGGTGAGGCTAATGACCATAATTATTTAAATGAGCTTACGCAAAAACGTTTACCTCTTGTTTTCTTTGATCGTGTTTACGAAGATATTATTACACCCAGAGTAATTACTAATGATTATGACAGTAGTTTTTCTGCTACCCAACATTTGATTAAGCAAGGATGTACCCGTATAGCTTATCTGGTTATCAATAAAAACCTTTCTATAGGTAAATTTAGGATGCAGGGATATATAGATGCATTAGTAAAATATAAGATACCTTACGATGAAGACCTTATAATTGATTGTACAAACAGCTACCCAAAAAATAATGTGATTTTGAAAAAGGTACTTACACAGTTAAAACCCGACGGTGTTTTTACTTCCGTTGAGCGCCTTGCATTTGCAACCTATTACGCTTGTTATGATTTAAAAATTTCTGTTCCTGAGGAGCTCAAAGTAATAGGCTTTTCTAGTTTGGAGATTGCTCCTTTATTGAACCCTTCATTAACAACAGTTACACAGCCGGCTACAAAAATTGGTGTCGAAGCAGCCTTGCTTTTGTTTAAAATGCTAGAAGATCCATCCTCGGTAAATCCAAATGAAAAGATCGTCCTTAATTCAAAACTAATCAAGAGAAGATCGACCGAAATCTGAGGTAAAACCTGAATAAAAAGAGTAACGATCCAGCATCCAAAAAACGATACTTTTTAACGAAAAAACAGAGCTGCTTTTTATGGTCTATTTTGCTTTTTTTTTTCAAAAAAAAATGGCGATTTTCTGATTTCACGCAGAATTTCATTCCAAATCATAAGGAGCGGCAGTAAAATATGTTGAAAACTTCGGGAACGTTCCCGGTAACGTTCCCGAAGAAATGATCAAAAATATGTAAGTGTAAAATATACACTAAATAGCTTTATTTTAATTTGTAAATTATTTATAATCAAATAATTATTAATTTTTTAGGTTGTTTTATGGAAAATTAGCTTGCAAATTTATAAAGCTATTTTTATTGTTTTGAAGTATAAAATATGGTGTTAAAAAAAAATATGATATAAAATTTTGATTTGTCAAGTGCGCTTGTAAATTTACCATAACTGTTACATACTGTTAACATTAACCAAATATTACACTAAAAAACGAGCCCAAATATGAAAGTATTTTACCTTACGAAGCACTGTCTTCTGGTGCTTTTAACACTAGCTGTTTTTGCAGCAAATGCACAAACCAGTTCACTAACTGGAAAAGTGCTCGATGAAACTGGATTGCCTTTGCCAGGAGCATCAATACAGATCAAAAGTTTAAATAAAAGTACCACTACTCCGGCCACTGGAATTTTTCAGCTAGGTGGGCTAAAGAATGGTGTTGTAATTGTTACTGTTACCTACATAGGTTATGAGACCCTTAATCAGCAGGTTACTATCAGCGGAAACACGAATGTAGATTTTAATTTAAAGCCAGACGCTCAAAATCTTAGCGAAGTGGTTGTAATCGGTTATGGTACTTCGGAGAAGAAGAACCTAACAGGATCAATTACCACTGTTAGTGCCAAAGATTTCCAGAAAGGAGCAATTACTACCCCAGAGCAGTTAATCCAAGGCAAGGTTTCGGGTGTAAACATTACCTCAAATGGTGGGGCACCCGGTGCTGGAAGTGTTATTAGGATTAGAGGGGGGGCATCTCTTAATGCAAGTAATGACCCCCTTATTGTAATTGATGGGGTGCCATTAAGTGGTAATACTATTGGTAATGCTCCAAGTCCACTTGCGTTAATAAACCCAAATGAGATTGAAAGCTTTACTGTACTAAAAGATGCAAATGCAACGGCAATTTATGGATCAAGGGCTTCTAATGGAGTAGTTTTGATCACTACTAAAAAGGGTTCTGCAGGTACGCCGGTAATTAATTTCAGCACAAATAATTCATATGCAACTATTGCAAAAAAAGTAGGAGTACTTTCTGCCGATCAGATAAGAACAGTTGTTAATGATAATCCAGATGTTAAATATGATGACAATCCTGATCATACATTTAAAGCTTTGCTAGGGAATTCCAATACGGATTGGCAAGATGAAATCTATAATAATTCATTCACAACAGATAATAATTTAAGTCTTTCTGGAGCTTTCCATGGAGTGCCATATAGGGTTTCTGGGGGCTATTTAGACCAAAAAGGATTGCTAATAACAGACAGATTAAAACGCGCTACTGGTGGGTTCGGAATTTCACCAAAGTTATTTGGTGACCACCTGAAAATTGACCTGAATTTAAAAGGATCATTAACAGAAGCTCATTTTGCAAATCAGGATGCGATACAAAATGCTATCCAATTTGATCCTACCCAATCAGTTTATGCAGAGAATAAGTACGGTAACTATTTTGAATGGATTCAGGGGGATGTTCCTAATCCGAATGCGCCAAGAAATCCAGTTGGATTGATCAGATTAAAAGATAATAACGGAAAAACTGAGAGAAGCTTTGGTAACGCGCAATTCGATTACTCTTTTCATTTTTTACCTGAATTACACGCTAACCTTAATTTAGGCTATGATGTTTCAAAAGGTTATGGAACCGTTCGTGTGCCAATATATGCAGCTCAGAGTGCAGCCACACAAGGCTCCTTTACACGATCAGTAGGCACTCAAAGAAATAAAGTTTCCGAGTTCTATTTAAATTATGCCAAATATGTCGAAAGTATTAAAAGCAAGTTCGATGTAACTGCAGGTTATGGATATTATGACAACTCATCTACTACATATAACTTTGCTAGTTACAAAGGTACCGGAGAAGTTATATCAACGCCAACTTTCCCGTTTGCAGTAGAGCGTGAAAAATTGCTTTCATATTATGGCAGGTTTGTATACACCCTTGCAGATAAATATATTCTATCAGCAACTATGCGTGCCGATGGTTCCTCGAGATTTGCAGAAGAAAATCGCTGGGGTTATTTCCCTTCTGTAGGTTTTACCTGGAGAATAATTGGCGAGGATTTTCTTAAAGACAGTAAAGTTTTGTCTGACTTGAAATTGAGATTAAGTTATGGAGAAACCGGAAATAAAGATGGAATTGGTAACTACAATTATTTGTCAAAGTACTATTCAAATACCGGGCAAGGACAATACCAGATTGGAGATACTCTTTACGACTATTATACACCAGCAGCTTACGATCCTGATTTAAGATGGGAAACCACTACAACCTATAACGCTGGTTTAGACTACGGTTTCTTTGATGGACGCATTTATGGTGGGATTGATGTTTATTATAAAAAAACAAAAGATCTATTATCGACTGTTGATATTCCTTCTGGAACCAATTTTAACAACAGGTTGTTAACCAATGTTGGTAATATGGATGTAAGAGGAGCAGAGGTTAATTTGAACTTTTCGGTAATCAAAGGTGAAAATGCCAACTGGGATTTTGGAGTAAATGCTGCCTACAATAAAAGAAAGGTAACCAATCTTTCTCTAAACCCTGACCCTAAGTTTATAATTGATGCGGGTGGTATCACAGGTGGTACAGGAATAAACCTAAAATACAATGCAATCAACCAGATTCCGGGTTCTTTTTATGTGTATAAACAAGTTTACGACTCAAATGATAAACCACTGGAGGGTGTTTATGCAGATTTAAATGGAGATGGTATTATTAATACGGGTGACCAGTATTTCTACAAAGCACCTGATCCTAAATTCACATTTGGTTTTAATACTTCTTTCAATTACAAAAAATGGACTTTAAGCACAGTTCTAAGAGCTAATCTAGGCAATTACATCTATGATAATGTTTCTTCAAATTTTGGTGTTAAAAGAAATATCCTAAGCCCTACAGGTTTGATAAACAATGCCACTACCGATATCTATAATACAAACTTTACTAATAACCAGTACCTAAGTGATTATTATATAAAAAATGCATCTTTTTTAAAGATGGATAATGCCGGGATTGCTTTCGACGCAGGAAGAATATCCAAAAGTAATAATATGACTTTGCGTATATCGGCTAATTGTCAGAACGTATTCGTAGTTACAAAGTATAAAGGCCTGGATCCGGAATCAATTCTAGGGATTGATTATAACCTGTATCCACGACCAAGAACATATACTTTAGGTTTTAATGTTGGTTTTTAATTAGAGAAATAGAATGAAAAATTTATATAAAGTATTAGCAGTTTCAACCATTGTATGGCTGTCTGTTTCTTCATGTAAGAAGAGTGATTTGAACTTAACACCCACCAATGATCAAATAGCGTCCAGCGTTTATTCAACACCGGCAGGTTATAAGCAAGAATTGGTGAAATTGTATGCAAGCTATGCCTTAACCCATTCAAGTGGCGCAACTGCTGAAAGTGATATAGGTGGCCTGAATCCTGGTTTTACCGATTTTTTAAGATTGTTCTGGATGTCGCAAGAGCTAACTTCAGATGAAGCAATTTGTTCTTGGAATGATACTGGAATTCCTGATTTGAATCAGATGACCTGGACTTCAGAAACTACATTTTTAAGAGGGTTATATTCACGCAGTATTTATCAGATTACTGTTTGTAATGAATTCCTTCGTGAAAGTACACCAGAGAAACTTTCATCAAGAGGGATTTCAGGGGCTGATGCTACGGCTATTCAGAAATACCGCGCCGAAGCCCGATTCTTAAGAGCATTTCAGTATTGGGTATTATTAGATGGTTTTGGGAATCCTCCGTTTATAACTGAAAACGATGTTATTGGTAAAGTTCCGCCTAAACAAATCAAGCGTACAGACTTGTTTAATTATGTTGAATCAGAACTAAAAGCAATTGAATCTGATCTTGCTGATGCCCAAACGAATGAATACGGCAGAGCTGATAAAGGTGCTGATTGGGCCCTATTGGCAAGGCTATATCTAAATGCAGAAATATACACCGGCACGGCAAAATACACAGAAGCAATTACCTATTCGAGTAAAGTTATTAATGGCGGTTATTCTCTTGCCAGTACTTATAAAAACCTATTTCTAACAGATAATAACGTTACAAGTAAAAATGAATTAATTCTAACCATTAATTATGATGGCATTCATACTCAGAATGATGGAGGAACAACATATCTTATCAACGCAGCTATCAATGGAGATATGAACCCCGCTTCTTTTGGTGTGCCAACCGGTGGGTGGGCGGGCAACCGTACTAAGAACCCCCTTCCTCTGATTTTTGGAGATTACAGCGGTAACACTGATAAAAGAGCGATGTTCTTTGGAACAAAGCTTGCCAACGATGAAATGGGTGTTTTCTCTGATGGTTTAAGAGTTACTAAATTTAGAAATGTAAACTCAGCAGGGGTTCCAGCTCCTTCGATTGAGGGCAAGTTTTCTTCTCTTGATTTTCCATTATTCCGCCTGGCTGAACAATATTTGATTTATAGCGAAGCTGTTACCAGAGGAGGCTCTGGCGGTAATGCAGCTCAGGCCCTTACTTATGTAAATAACCTACGTGAACGTGCTTATGGTAACACTTCCGGAAATGTGGCCTCTCTATCAATTCCTTTTTTCTTGGATGAAAGAGCCAGGGAGTTGTATTGGGAAGGTTTTCGTCGAACAGATTTAATCCGTTATGGTAAATATACAAATGCTTCGTATGTATGGCCATTTAAAGGTGGTGCTAAAGCTGGTACCGGAGTATCTGATACAAGGAATTTGTTCCCGATACCATCTGCAGATCTTATTGCTAATACAAATTTAGTCCAAAACGCAGGTTATTAATTTAACATAAAGAAGAATTATTGAGATGAAATCACTAATCATAAAATCCATTGCTTTAGGTTTAATAACCATAGGGCTTTGGTCTTGTAAAAAAGAGGAAACAAAGGTAGTTGCCTCCTCGGGTACCCCGGGAACTTTAAAGTCATCTGTATCTACATTGGTATTGGATAAGGCTAAGCTAAATACCGATGTAATTACACTTGATTTAACTAATGCATCATTCGGATATCAGGCTGGTATTACAAATGTGCTTCAATTGGCAGTTAAAGGGACGGACTTTAAAACACCTAAAGAAGTTGCCTTAGAAGCAAATGCACTCTCTAAAGTATTTAAGGGTGTTGATTTTAATAATTTGTTGCTGGCACTGAATTTATCATTTACTGAAAATTCAGAAATAGAAATGAGGATTAAGTCGTCAATTTCCAGTGCTGTAGCGCCGGTTTACAGTAATGCATTAACACTTAGTGCACGACCGTTCCCGTTAACTACATGGATTTATGTTCCTGGTGCATATCAGGGCTGGAATCCACAAACAGCAGACAGCCTAATTTCTCCTACAGGGAATGGTGAATTTAAGGGCGTAATTGGATTTACTCCGGGTAATCTTGAATTTAAAATTACGCCAGCTAAAAAATGGGATATTGCTTATGGAGATGCGGGGGGTGGTAAAATAAGTCCGACTGCAGGTGATAATTTTAAAGCTCCTGCTGCAGGTGCATTTCAGCTTTTTGTTGATTTAAACAAAAATCAAATAGAAATTACTCCAATAGTGTTTGCACTTATTGGAGATGCAACACCAAAAGGATGGGATGGAGATACAGATATGGCCTATGCCCATGGCGTTTGGACAGTTACAGCTGATTTAAAAATTGGTGAAATGAAATTCAGGCAAGATCATAAATGGGATGTGAACTATGGCGGTAGTGGTGGAACTGCAGTTTTTAATGGAGGCAATATTAAAGTTACTTCGGGAGGTAGTTATACCGTTACATTCGACGTAAACAATTTGAAGTATACCCTGGTTAAAAACTAACTTTCATATATAGATATTACCCCGCAATGCTCAATCTTTGCGGGGTATATATCGCCTAATCTCATATTTTTTATAACCGATTAAACTTAAAAAATGAGGAAATCATTTATTCTATTGTTTCTAGTCTTATTAACGACAAGGGTTAATGCCCAAAAGCTAGAACGTGTTGAACCTATGTTTTGGTGGGTTGGAATGTACAATCCCAAGTTACAACTTCTTGTACATGGCACTGAGATAGCTGCTTTAGAGGCAGAGATCAACTATCCTGGAGTGAAACTTGCAGAAATTCATAAAGTTGAAAACCCAAATTATCTTTTCCTTGATCTTGAAATATCCGCAGAAGCTAAGGCAGGTAAATTCCCGATTGTATTTAATAAAAATGGCAAAAAGAAGCTGCAATATGTTTACGAACTTAAAAACAAAGAACAATCTTCGTCCCGAATTCAGGGAGTAACAAGTAAAGATCTTATTTATCTGTTAATGCCAGACCGTTTTGCAAATGGTGATAAATCTAATGATGTAATAAAGGGCATGCGCGAAACTAAGTTGAATCGCGATTCGATGTATTACCGTCATGGTGGTGACCTGCAAGGATTAATTGGTAAACTCGATTATTTAAAAGACCTCGGTATTACCACCATCTGGATGACACCGGAAATTGAAAATGATATGCCACTTGCTTCATATCATGGCTATGCTGCTACCAATCATTATAAAATTGATCCGCGCTATGGCACCTTAGAGCTTTACAAAACATATGTTAATAAAGCACACGAAAAAGGGCTAAAGGTGATTAAGGATGTTGTGCATAACCATATGGGAACCGGTCATTGGTTCTATAATGATATGCCAATGAAAGATTGGGTTAATCAATGGCCGACTTATACACAAACCAGCTATCGTGATGAGCCTGTAATGGATCCGCATGCTTCTGAAACAGATAAGAAAAAAATGCTTGACGGGTGGTTCGTGCCTTCAATGCCAGATTTCAATCAGAAAAACCTATACGTTCAAAATTACATTACTCAAAATCACATCTGGTGGATTGAATATGCAGGTATTGATGGATTAAGATTAGATACTTATCCGTATAATGAACCTGAATATATGAGAGATTGGGCTAAAAAACTAAAGGCCGAATTCCCGACCCTATCTATTTTTGGTGAAACGCTTGTGAATTCTGTTGCAGCTCAAGCTTTTTTTACTGGGGGAAGCACCGTAAGGCCAGGCTTTGATACCGAATTGCCAGGAATAACCGATGCGGTTATCAAAAATGCAATTTATGAAGCCTTGAATGGGAAGTCGGGATGGACTGATGGGATCTTTAGGCTTTACACCACCATTGCTCAAGACTTCCTTTATAAGGATGCAGACCAGAATGTAGTCTTCCTTGACAATCATGATATGAGTAGGTTTTATTCTATGGTTGGTGAAGACCTTAATAAATTCAAAACAGGTATGTCTATTTTATTAACCATGCGCGGAATACCTCAAATCTATTATGGCACAGAAATACTAATGAAAAACTTTTCTAACCCTGATGGATTGGTGCGCTCTGATTTTCCAGGTGGATGGGAGGGAGATAAGACTGATAAATTTACAAAGAACGGTCGCACGGTTCAGGAAAATGAAGCATGGAATCATATCAGTATTCTTGCCAACTATAGAAAAGGGAGTATAGCATTGCAAACAGGTAAGTTAATGCAATTTGTACCTGAAGATGGATTGTACACTTATTTCAGATATACTGAAGTTGGTAAAAAAGATGTCATGATTGTTGTTAACACGGAAGATAAAGTAAAAGAGTTAGATACCTCTCGTTTTGAGCAGCGTCTCTCAAAGTTTACTTCTGCCACTAATGTCCTCACAAAAGAAAAATTAGGCAGTATTAAAACCATTTCAGTTCCCGCAAAAACAACACTTGTTTTAGAATTAAACTAGATGCAACATACACAACAAATAGCCTGCATATTCGATCTTGATGGAGTATTGGTAGATACAGCAGTTTATCATTATAAAGCATGGAAACAGCTGGCCAATTCATTGGGCTTTGATTTTACTCAATTGCAAAATGAGCAATTAAAAGGAGTAAACAGAATGCGTTCATTAGAAATGATTTTGGATTGGGGTGGTATGCAGAAATCTGCTGAAGAAAAAGAAGAATTAGCAAGTCTCAAAAATTCATGGTATGTAGCTATGATCAATAAAATGACAACAGATGAGGTGCTGCCTGGTTCTTTAACATTATTAACCGAATTAAAATCTTCAGGTATAAAAATCGCTTTAGGATCGGCAAGTAAAAACTCATCTATTATTTTACAGCGTACCAATCTTGCACATTTCTTTGATGCAATTGTGGATGGTAATTCAGTAACAACCTCCAAACCAGATCCAGAAGTTTTTTTGAAAGCGGCAGAAATGTTAAATACAGAACCTGAAAACTGTGTTGTATTTGAAGATGCGCAAGCAGGGGTAATGGCTGCACTTGCTGGAAATATGAAAGTTATTGGAATAGGTGATGAAGAACATCTGAAAGAAACGCACTTAATAGCAAAAGACTTGTCAGAGATTACACTTAGTAAAATCCTTGCCCTAAGGAATAATTAATTTGAAAATGCATAAGGCCAATTAACATTAACTACCAGAGAAGAATAGACGATGAAGAATTATATAAAACCAGATGAATGGAATATTATAGAGGAAGGCTTTGATCCACATTTAAATAAAATATCAGAAAGCATTTTTAGCATCGGCAATGGTCGGATGGGACAGCGTGCTAATTTTGAGGAAGCTTATTCAGGAGAAACCCTTCAGGGAAATTATGTGGCAGGAATCTATTATCCAGATAAAACCCGTGTTGGATGGTGGAAAAATGGCTATCCTGAATATTTTGCTAAAGTTCTTAATGCCACAAACTGGGTAGGTATTGACATTAGGATTGGGGATGAGACCCTTGACCTCAATAACTGTAAGGTTACAGCCTTCAAACGTGTATTAAATATGAAGGAGGGGTATCTTACACGCTCATTTATTGCCGAAAATAAAAATGGGAAAGCTGTTAAAGTTATTGCCAAACGATTTTGCAGTATTATAGATGATGAAGTGGGAGCATTACATTATCAATTGGTGCCACTAAACTTTGAAAACATTGTATTATCTGTTACTTCTTTTATTGATGGAGATGTAAAGAATGAAGACTCCAATTATGATGAAAAGTTCTGGAATGAGGTAAGTAAAGAGCAGGATAAGAATACCGATTATTTATTACTAAAAACAAAAAAAACTGATTTTGATGTTTGCACGAGTGCAAGATCAACCATACTGATAAATAATGAAAGTGTAAGCTTAAGTCCGGTTGTGAGTGAAAAATACCTTGGCCAAACAGTTAAGGTAAATGTTAAGCAGGGCGATGTGATTGATGTTTATAAAATTGTATCCAATCTAACTTCCGAGAATCACGAGAAGCAGGTGCTAATTGAAAGATCAAAACAAGTAATCGATCAAGCTTCTGCCAAGGGTTTTGAACAGTTGCTGAAAGAACACTCAGATGCGTGGGCAGTTAAATGGCAGGAAAGCGATATTGTCATTGCTGGTGATGTTGCTGCTCAGCAAGCAATTAGATTTAACATATTTCAATTAAATCAAACTTATACGGGTAAAGATGCAAGGTTAAATATCGGACCTAAAGGGTTTACGGGAGAAAAGTATGGTGGCTCAACTTATTGGGATACCGAAGCCTATTGTATTCCTTTCTATTTATCAACAGCTCCTCAGGAAGTAGCTAAAAACTTATTGGTATATCGCTATAAACATCTTCAAAAGGCAATTGAAAACGCATCAAAGCTTGGTTTTAAAGATGGGGCCGCGCTATATCCGATGGTAACAATGAACGGAGAAGAGTGCCACAATGAATGGGAGATAACTTTCGAAGAAATTCATAGAAATGGAGCCATAGCTTTTGCCATATTTAACTATGTCCGTTATACTGGTGATGAAAGTTACTTAAGTGAATATGGATTAGAAGTTTTGATTGGCATTGCTCGTTTTTGGAAACAAAGGGTTAATTGGAGTACAGAAAAGAATAAGTATGTAATGCTGGGGGTAACTGGGCCAAACGAATACGAGAATAACGTTAATAACAACTGGTATACCAATACACTAGCAGCGTGGTGCCTGAAATATACTGTTGAAGTGGCGGAAATAGTGAAGGAAAAATACCCTGAGCAATACCAGAACGTAATATTAAATGCAAATCTGAATGCGGAGCTGGAGTTTGCCGACTGGACCAAAATAGTTACCAATATGTATTATCCTTATGATGAAAATACAGGAGTATTTTTACAACAGGATGGTTTTATGGATAAGGAGCAGATTCTGGTTAAGGACTTGGCGGCGGAAGAACGGCCTCTTAATCAAAAATGGAGTTGGGATAGAATATTACGATCGGGTTTCATTAAACAGGCGGATGTGCTACAGGGAATGTATTTCTTTGAAGATGATTATGAATTGGAAACCTTAAGGAAGAACTTCGATTTTTATGAAAGCAGAACTGTTCATGAAAGCTCGCTCTCACCCTGTGTGCATAGCATATTAGCAGCAAAACTTAACGACGAGCAACGAGCTTATGAATTTTACTTACGTACAGCGCGTTTGGACTTGGATGATTATAATAATGATACAGAAGACGGCCTGCACATCACTTCTATGGCAGGTACCTGGATGAGTATTGTTGAAGGATTTGCAGGAATGCGTGTAAGAAACAATCAACTAAAGTTCAGTCCGTTTTTACCTAAACAGTGGGATTCTTTTTCGTTTACCATTGGTTTTAGAGGAGTACAATTAAAAATAAAGATAACTATACGCCAAATTATCATCATCAACAATTCAGAGCAAACCCTTGAAGTGCTTATATTCAATGAATTATATAGTATTCCCAAAGGTGAAAAGGTGATTTCTTATAATGGAACAGTGGTATGATAAGAGTTAAAGTTATGTCTTCATCTGCACAAATGATTGAATTTTAATATGGAAAAGAGTAGCATTAAACTAGCTAAACCAAGATTATCCTTTTGGAATATCTTCAATATGAGCTTTGGATTTTTAGGAATACAATTTGGATTTGCATTACAAGGTGGGTTCATGTCAAGAATTTTCCAAACCCTGGGGGCAAGCGAAGGCGAAATTCCGATGCTTTGGGTAGCTGCGCCGCTAACAGGTTTACTTGTGCAGCCAATAATTGGTTATTTAAGCGACAGGACATGGCACCCAACGTGGGGACGCAGGAAACCTTTCTTTCTAATAGGAGCCATTTTAAGCACCTTAACCTTATTCTTTTTACCACATTCACCTGTACTTTGGGTTGCAGCGGGATGTTTGTGGGTTCTGGATGCATCTATAAATATAAGTATGGAGCCTTTTAGAGCCCTTGTAGCCGATAAGTTGCCTGAATCTCAACGGTCTTACGGTTTTGTAATGCAAACTTTAATTATCGGGGTAGGCACATGGATCGCTAGTAATTTACCTTGGTTAGTGAATAAATTAGGTGTATCAAATGTTGCTGATCCTGGCATAGTTCCTCTTTCAATTAAAATAGCATTTGCTATAGGAGGAGCAGTCTTTCTCTTATCAATATTATACACCATTTTTACGACCTCAGAATATCCTCCGGAAGATCTCGCAGAACTAAAGAAGTCAAACCATGAGAGTAGGGGACTTTTAAACGGAGTTAAGGAAATTTTTCAAAGTATATCCAATATGCCAAAAACTATGGCACTTCTTGGAATAATACAGTTCTTTAGCTGGTTCGCTTTTTTTGCTATGTGGAGTTTGGCTACGCCCGCATTAACTGATCATGTTTTTAAAGCACCATTGCCTATGGAACAAGCCTATAATATGAGTAATGTTGCATCAAAAGCACTGTTTGCTGATGCCAGTAAGGCATATAACAATGCGGCTGATCTTGTAGGTTCTTGTATGGGGATGTATGGCTTATCATCGATGGCTTTTGCCTTAATATTAACACTATATGCGGCAAAGCGGGATATCAATAGAAAATATATTCATATGATTAGCTTGCTTGCAGGTGGCATTGGGTTTATCTCGATGTACTTTATTCGTGATCCGGAATATCTGATTTATTCTTTTATATTAATCGGAATTTCGTGGGGTAGTATACTTTCTATGCCTTATGCGATGCTTTCAAGTGCGATACATGCAAAGAAAATGGGGATGTATATGGGGATCTTTAATATGTTTATTGTTATTCCACAAATTATAGCGGCAACTGGAGGGTTAAATTTTCTTTATCATTTAATTTTTGGTAAGGAAGCTATTAATGCCATGTTACTTGCAGGCACTTCATTAATTATCGGAGGGTTGGCTAATTTTCTGATTACTGATCCAAAGGTTATTAAACATGTAAGTACAGATTTATAACATAAAGGTTGACCTGATTATAAACTTACCGTAAACTTGTATCTACAATAAAAAGGAGTTGAACAGGTAAAATAAAATACCTATTTTTACAGCCCGCTTATGGAACAGATAAAAACATCATTTGATTTTGAAAAACCTTTAGCTGAACTTGTTCAGCAAATTGAAAAGGTTAAACAGGTTGCTGATAAGACAAAAGTAGACATGTCTGCTACCTTGGCAGAGCTTGAAGAAAAATTGGAACAAACGCAGAAGACACTTTACAGCCATTTAACAGGCTGGCAAAAAGTTCAAATGTCTCGTCATCCGGAAAGGCCTCAGACTTTAGATTACATCAGCATGATCTGCGATGATTTTATTGAAATGCATGGCGACAGGACTGTAGGAGACGACAAAGCAATTATTGGTGGATTTGCTACTATTGATGGTAAAACGGTGATGATTATCGGCCATCAGAAAGGGAAAAACACAAAAGAGCGTCAATACCGTAATTTCGGAATGGCTAATCCTGAAGGCTACAGAAAAGCACTTCGCCTAATGAGACTGGCTGAGAAGTTCAACAAACCTGTTATTTCTTTTATAGATACGATGGGTGCATATCCTGGGCTTGAGGCTGAAGAGCGCGGGCAGGGAGAGGCAATTGCCAGAAACTTATTAGAGATGTCTGTGCTAAAAGTACCAATCCTTTGTTTTGTTGTTGGTGAAGGTGCCTCTGGGGGAGCTTTGGGTATTGGTATTGGAGATAAAGTGTATATGTTAGAGCATACCTGGTATTCGGTAATCTCTCCGGAATCTTGTTCTTCAATTCTATGGAGAAGCTGGGATTATAAAGAAAGAGCCGCAGAATGTTTAAGGCTGACTTCTGATGATATGTTCGAAAACAAACTTATCGATGGTATTATAAAAGAACCACTTGGTGGTGCACATCAAAACCCAGAACAAATGGCTGGAACTATTAAAAAGCAGATTCTCGATGATTTGAAAACGCTTACTAAGGAGAAAACTGAGAAGATGATTGCCACTAGGATTGATAAATTCTGCGCAATGGGAGTTGTTGTAGAAGGGTAAGCTCGCATTCTGCTCCCCGGCTGCATTAATTTGGCTCAGAAAAAGAGCCAAATGAACGCTAGGTCGGTTCACAGAAAACTCGCTTACTACCGCCTAAAATAATCAAAGGATTATATAATTAAATTTGTAATAACAGAAAAAGGCCCCGATAAAATTTCGGGGCCTTTTTCTGTTATGTTTTTTAATAATTTTCTAAATTTTGGAAAGGGATCTGGCTAATTAATCAGCACTCATTCCTGATTTGTTTTTGTTTGGTAGTAAGCGAGTTTTCTGTGAACCGACCTAGCGTTCATTTGGCTCTTTTTCTGAGCCAAATTAATGCAGCCGGGGAGCAGAATGAGAGCTTACCTCTTATTGTTGTGCAAAATATTGTGAAAACCTTCCTTCTAATTCATTGAATTGTTTTGTCAAACTCTGACTTAATTTAGTCTCCTTATTTGCCTCAGTTATTTTTGCCATTTGATTTAGGAACGACATACCAAGTTGTACGTTCTGTCCGCCAATAAATTTGTTTTTGCTCTTAGATACATCGGCAAGGTAAGTAAGTTCCTTTTGTATATAGGCTGCAGATTTTTCGATTAGAGCATTGGCTCTCTTGCTGTCATTCAAAGTATACAGATTCTCAGCCATAAAATATGCCCCCATCATAGAACGCATACCATAGAACTTATCAGGCATTACTTCGAAATAACGGTTCGCAACTTTTTTAGCATCTTCAATTTTTCCTTCTTTAACAAGACCGGTAATAGCATTATTAAACATGCTTGTAAAAATAGAGATATCGTCTGATGATTGCGTGTCAAGATAACGCGCATTCTTTACATTGCCCCATTTGAATTTATTCATCAGGTTATTGTATAGAACAGGCGTATTTACCAAATCGCTTTTTCCAGCGGCGCTATCTATTTTTAAAGGCATTAGTCGTATCGCAAGCCCTTCGTTATATAAATAGTTGTCCAGGCCATTGTATTGCTCTGAAGGCACTGTACTGGCAAAATAAATTGGTCTTTTCCAGTTATTGTGAACAAGGATGTCAAACATTGCTAAAGTACCTTTAGTAACGTAGTTCTTATTAAATTTCCATTCAAGAGCAGGAACAATTTTAGCTGAGTCTGCGGCACTAACTACCCCGTTTTTAATAACGTCAGCACGGTTTACAGTAAGTTTAAAATTTTTGGTTGGGATAAAGTTTTCTTTTGTACCGTCATTTAAGGGAAGTTTATCTTCATCATTATCAGAAGTTAATACTTCAAAAATCTTACTCAGTTCAATTGAACCTGCAATTTTATAATCCTGATAATACATTACATCTCTATTGCCTTGTACATATTGAGATTCTTTCATGCTTATCGGCAATGGCTCAGATTCATTTTGCTTACGCTTCATTCCATTTATATACCAATCAGTATCAAATAAGCTTAGGTTTACCAGACGGATATCTGGTCTAACATTTTCAACTTCCTGTATGTACCAAAGCGGATAGGTATCATTATCACCGTAGGTAAATAGAATTGCATTTGGTGCACAAGACTCTAAATAATCAACCGCTATATCATGAGCAACAAGCTTAGTAGAACGATCATGATCATCCCATCCTTGTGCCGCCATAATTACGGGTGCAGCAAACAATCCAACAACTGTTGCCAGAACAGCACCTGTAGCAGGGGTGACCTTCTTAAATAGCCACTCTTTTAAAGCCAATGCTCCCAGACCTATCCATATAGCAAAGGCATAAAAGGATCCGGCATAGGCGTAATCCCGCTCCCTTGGCTCCATAGGCTTTTGATTAAGATACAATACAATAGCCATACCAGTAAAGAAGAATAACAAGGCTATTATACCTGCATCTTTTTGATTACGTTGGAAATGCCATATTGCTCCCAGCAGTCCTAATATAAGCGGCAAAAAGAAGAATCTATTGTATGCATTATTGTCGGTTATAGTTGGAGGGAGGTGAGTTTGATCGCCCAGGCGAGCAGCATCTATCGGTTTAATCCCACTTAACCATTGACCTTCGTACAAACTTCCTTGTCCCTGATCGTCATTTTGACGACCAACAAAGTTCCACATAAAGTATCTCATGTACATCTGGCCGGTCTGATAGCCAAAAAAGAATCCAATATTATCTATAAGATTAGGGAAATGGGTATCATCAAAGCCCATCATATCCTTATAATAACCTATATGTCGCGCATCATCACTATACATTCTCGGAAAAGGTGTAGTTCTGTCGTACTCGTAATCAGTTTTTCTTCCAGCTACTTCATATTTTTCAGCACCTTTTCTGTATAGGGTTTTACCCTGTTTAATATCAACCTTTTGTGAGTTATAGTTAGGCCCAAATAGTAATGGTCTATCGCCATATTGTTCCCTGTTAAGGTATCCCAGAAATGAAAAAGCATTATCGGGATCACTATTATTTAGATTAGGATCTGCCTTCGCACGAATAATGATCATTGCAAAAGAGCCATATCCGAATATGATTAATACTGTAGATAATAGCGCAAGGTTGAGGATCTTCTTTTGGTGTTTTATCGAATATCTAATACCCCAAACAATACCACCTATTAATAATATTGCAAAGAAAATAACACCCGACCCAAAACCAAAACCTAAGGTGTTTACAAAGAACAAGTCAAAATAAGCACCGAAAGAAACCAGGTATTGAATGATGCCGTATTGTATAAAGGCTAAAATTAGAATGCCAATTAATCCCGTTTTTACAATACCTGAAGTAGTAGCTTTTTTAGTTTTCCTAAAGTAATAAACAAAAGCAATTGCAGGTATGGTTAGCAAGTTTAGTAAGTGGATGCCTATTGAAAGCCCCATAATGTAGGCGATAAATAACAACCACCTGTCAGCACGAGGTTCGTCGGCATGTGCTTCCCATTTTAATATAGCCCAGAAAACTATAGCTGTAAATAGTGAAGATAGCGCATATACTTCAGATTCAACTGCCGAAAACCAGAAGCTATCAGAGAATGTATAAGCAAGGGCTCCAACAACACCAGCTCCCATAATAGAGATTAGGTTGGCTTTAGAAATCTCTTCTTTATCTTTTATTAAGATCTTTTTGGCTAGGGCAGTAATTGTCCAGAACAAAAATAATATAGTAGCACCACTTGCAACTGCAGAACCCACGTTCATGAAATATGCTACTTTAGTAACATCGCCAAGAGCAAGTAAAGAGAAGAATCTCTGGATCATTAAAAATAAAGGGGCTCCTGGTTGATGCACCACCTGCATTTTTAGAGCAGAAGCTATGAATTCGCCACAGTCCCAAAAACTAACAGAGGGCTCTAGAGTTAAAATATAGGTTAAGGTAGCAATGGCAAAACAGAACCAACCGGTAATGTTATTGATTTTTGAATAATTCATTTCGTTATCAAGTAGTTACTAATGTAAAGGCAATTAATTGCGTCCGAAAATAAAGAATAAGATTGATAATCGTATAATCTAAAGCTGTGTTTAACAAATTTAACGTTCCTGCTTAAGATAATCACTACATATAATATAGACGATATTGTATGAATTCAGTTATTGTAAAAATGTACGATTAGATTAAAACATGGCTTTATTCCTTAGTATATGCTGTATACATTATTTAAGTAACGTTCATGTGGTGAAAAAATAATTATAAAAATATGATTAGATTAACTGATTGATTTATTGGGAGTAATAAGCAGGGTGGGCTATTTGATATAAAATATTTTATATTTTTTTTATTTGCCCCTTGCAAAATTGAAAAATGTGCGTAGATTTGCATTCCATTTCAAAGCAACCTTTTTAATGGAAGATTGTCCGATAGTATAAGGGTAGTACAACGGTTTTTGGTACCGTTTGTCTTGGTTCGAATCCAGGTCGGACAACTAAACAATATTCGGATTGTGAATTAAACCGCAATCCGATTTTTTTTAACCAGTATTGAAACTTTTCAATAATGCCATTGCAATTTAACCCAGTTAAACTTTTTGCCGGAACCGGCACTAAAGATTTAGCACATAAAATTGCCGAAAGTTACGGCAAGCCTCTTGGTAATGTAACCTTAAGCAAGTTTAGCGATGGTGAGTTTCAGCCTTCTTATGATGAAACTGTAAGGGGGTGTGATGTATTTCTTATCCAATCTACCTATCAGCCTTCTGATAATTTAATGGAACTGTTATTAATGATTGATGCTGCAAAAAGAGCATCTGCACATTATATAACTGCGGTTGTTCCTTATTATGGATTAGCCAGACAAGATAGGAAAGATAAACCAAGGGTTGCAATCGGAGCTAAATTAGTAGCAAATCTTTTAAAATCTGCAGGTATCCACAGGATCATGACCATGGACTTACATGCAGCTCAGATTCAGGGATTTTTTGATATTCCGGTTGATCACCTTGATGGTTCAGTAATTTTTGTTCCTTACATAAAGAGTTTAGGGCTTGAAAACTTAACCATAGCATCACCAGATATGGGTGGATCTTACCGTGCGCGTACTTTTGCTAAGTTCTTTAATGCTGAGGTAGTGATTTGCGATAAGCGCCGTAAGCGTGCTAATGAAATAGAATCTATGTCTATAATTGGAGATGTAGTAGGGTTAGATGTTGTGCTTATTGATGATATTTGTGATACTGCAGGTACATTAGCTAAGGCTGCAGCTTTAATTATGGAAAAGGGTGCGAAAAGTGTAAGAGCGGTTTGTACACATCCGGTATTATCAGGTAAGGCATATGAAACTGTTGAAAATTCGATGCTAACCGAATTGATTGTAACAGATACGATTCCTTTGAAACAAGATAGCCCAAAAATAAGGGTGCTTTCAACAGCTCCATTGTTTGCAAAAGCAATTGCTAATGTGAATGAGCATGGATCAATTAGTGATCTTTTTAACGTTTAATATTAATAACTATATATAATGAAGCCGTTAAGGTTTCAAAACATTTAAAAAACAAAAAAATGAAAACAATCGCAATTAGCGGTTCTCCAAGAGAGAACGTAGGGAAACGCGATGCTAAAGAGCTTCGCTATGAAGGCAAAGTTCCTGCAGTATTGTATGGTGGTAAAGAACAAGCACATTTTGCTGTAGTAACAACTGAATTAAAGGATGCTATTTATACGCCAGAAGCTAACTTTGTTGAGATTACCTTAGGTGGTAAGAAAATCAAAGCTATTATCAAAGAATTACAATTTCACCCATTAACTGATTTATTATTACACGTAGATTTTCTTCAGTTATTTGATGACAAAGAAATTCTAATGGAAATCCCTGTTAAATTAACCGGCACTTCTCCAGGTGTTAAAATGGGTGGTAAATTAGTTCAAAAATTACGTAAACTTCGTGTTAAAGCATTGCCTAAAGATATGCCGCAAACAGTTGAAGTAAGTATTGCGAAATTAGAAGTGGGTAATTTATTCCGTGTTCGTGACCTTCAAAAAGGCGCATACGTTATTACTAACACTCCTGAAGATACTATCGTTTCCGTAGGTATGTCAAGAGCATTAAAACAAGCAGAGCAAGAAGCTAACAAGAAATAATTCGAATTAGCTAAATATAAAAAAGCAGCACTAAGATAATTAGTGCTGCTTTTTTGTGAAAATAGAATTACAGAAAATGCATGTCGCGTAAACTATTATCTTTGCAGCAATGAAATACTTAATAGTTGGTTTAGGAAATATAGGACCTGAATATGCTTATACAAGGCATAACATTGGATTTAATATAGCTGATGAGTTAGTTAAGCAGCTCGGTGGTACTTTTTCTAATTTACGGCTTGCCTATTATTCTGAAGTTTCGTTTAAAGGCAAGAAGCTACACGTAATAAAGCCAACTACTTTTATGAATTTAAGTGGTAAGGCAGTAAATTATTGGATGCAGGAGCTGCGTATCCCCTTAGAAAATGTTCTGGTTATTGTAGATGATCTTGCCTTGCCACTTGGCAAGCTGCGATTAAAGATGCAGGGCAGCAGCGCAGGACACAATGGCTTAAGAAGCATTGAAGGTTTGTGCGGTGGACAAGGATATCCTCGTTTACGCTTTGGGATTGGTGATGATTTTCCCAAAGGTAGACAAGCCGATTATGTCCTTTCAAACTTTTATAAAGAAGAGCAGCCGGAATTGCCAGCACTGATAGATACAAGCGTAGAACTAATTAAAAGCTTTGTAACCATTGGCCCGGCAAAAACTATGACAGCCTTTAATAAGTAACTGTAGTATATTTGGTTATTTTTTCATGTAGGGTGGCAAGTTCAAAGGGTTTGCTTATTACATCATTTGCCCCCGCATCCATAGCAGTTTTAGTATCCGTTTCCATAACTGCAGCCGAAAATGTAATTATTGGGATGTTTTCTTTCCCTTTGGCATAACCATTTCTAATCATCCTGATTGCGTCTAAGCCATTTAAAACAGGCATAAAGGTATCCATCAAGATAAGGTCATAATGATTCTCTTTTAGCTTGTTTATTGCATCTTTCCCGTTTTCTACAACGTCTGCATCAATCATCCAATCCTTTAATATCTTCACAATAAGAAATTTATTGATTGGATTATCTTCTGCTACAAGAATTTTGACATTATCGAAAGGAGTGAAATTTTCTTTAGCTACTTTCTGAATGGGTAGTGTTTCTTTTACAATTTCGTACCAGTTTGTAAAACAGAATGTGCTTCCTTTATTTTCTTCACTAAATACTTCAAGGTAGCCACCTTTGAGTTTGGCAAGGTTTTTTACTATAGATAACCCCAAACCTGTGCCGCCAAACTTTACCGTAGTTTGCTCATCGGCTTGTTCAAACGTCTCGAATATTTTCTCAATGTTTTCCGAAGCTATTCCAATGCCTGTATCAATTACAGAAAATTTAACCTGAATATTATTCCCTTTGCTATTAAGAATTTCTACCCTTAATGTAACACTGCCTTGAGATGTAAATTTAATTGCATTACCTATCAGATTCATTAAAATCTGGTTTAAACGCAATGAATCTGCAAGTACATGGACTGGAAGTTCAGGGGCTAATTCCATTTCTAAATTCAGTTTCTTCTCTTTTGCCCTTATACGTAAAAGATTAATAACTGAATTGCAAACGTTTTGGATATCAGTTGGAGTTCTATTAATTCTAAATTTGCCAGCCTCAATTTTTGATAAATCCAATATGTCATTAATAACGCCCAACAATGAACTAGAAGATATTTCAAGTAATGAAATCATCTCTCTTTGTTCCTCGGTTAAAGTGGTTCTTTCCAGCAGATGGGCAAGACCAATGATCCCGTTTATAGGAGTGCGGATTTCATGGCTCATATTGGCAAGAAAATTTTCTTTTATTCTTTTGCCCTGCTCAGCTTCTTCTTTAGCTTTTATAAGTTCCTTTTGATAAGCTTCCAGTTCTTTGTTCTTTGTTTTTATCTCACGTTGGTTTCTTATAAATTGTATAAAAGAATCAACTTTAGCTGAAGTGATAAACGGATCTAATGGTTTATATAAATAGTCAACAGCGCCGGAATTTAATCCTTTCACCGCATATTTTGTTTCTTTAGAAATTGCTGTTACAAATATGATTAATATGTCTTTTGTTCGAGGATTACTTTTTAGTATTTCAACAAGTTCAAATCCATCCATTTCTGGCATTTGAACATCAACCAAAGCAATTGCAATATCCATTTCCCAGGAAATTCTAAGTGCTTCATTTGGGTTTGTGGTACTAATTATATTAATATCATTTCTCTGTAGTAGTGCCTCAAGCGCTATTATGTTTTCAGGCCTGTCATCAACAATCAATATATTAATCTTCTCCATGTTTTATCTTATCTGAGTGTTAATGTTAACCTATTTTCTGGTAAATGTTGTTTTTTTTGTCTATGATTTTAAATCTGCCTATTTCAGTGCTTCTCAATGTTTCCTTGGATCCTAAACATAAAAAGCCAAAATTAGCTAAACTATTGTAAAATAATTCAATTACTCTTTTTTGTAAGTCTGTATTAAAGTAGATAAGTACATTCCGGCAGGATATTACTTGAAATTCGTTGAATACCCCATCAGAAGCCAAATTATGAACAGAGAATAGCACATTTTTCTTTAAAGAATGATTAATTTTTGCAGCATCATATTTTGCCGTATAATAATCAGACAGTGTATGTATTGTGCCGGTTTTATGGAAATTTTCAGAATATTGCTTCATTTTTTGCAAATCATAGATTCCATTCCGGGCATATTCCAGAACATCTACATTGATGTCTGTCCCATAAAAAAAGCATCGTTCGTACAAGTTTTCTTCAGAGAAAAGTATGGCGTAAGAATAAAGTTCTTCTCCGGTAGAGCATCCAGCATTCCAAACTTTGATTCTTTGATAAGATCTTAAATAAGGAATTACATTAGTAGCTACTGATTTGAAAAATAAAGGATCCCTAAACATTTCAGTTACGTTTACCGTCACTTCGACTAAAAAATTCTCAAAATAATCAGGATCATTTGTTAATAATATGCGCAGGTCAAACAGCGATAGCCTTTGAAGTTGCATAATTCTGGTAACCCTTCTTTTTAGAGAAGCAGCAGAATAATCTCCAAAATCAAAACCATGAACATTTCTGATAAAATCTACCAGATCGGTTAGTTGCTCGTATGTTATTGTGTCTGATGATTGATCCATATTAGCTTAACCAAACTCTTAGCATTGATAGCAGTTTATCCATATCTACCGGTTTAGATATGTAATCATTGGCACCCGCCTCAATACATTTCTCCCTATCGTTTTTCATGGCTTTTGCTGTTAAAGCAATAATTGGAAGTTTCGAAAAGCGCTTCTCGCTTCTAATTGCTTTCATCGCTTCGTATCCATCCATTTCGGGCATCATAATATCCATTAGAACCAAATCAATCTGTTCGTTCTCGGCCAATCGTTCAAGCGCCTCTCTTCCGTTGTTTGCAATTACAATATTTATATCGTAGAGTTGCAAGGCACTGGAAAGAGCAAAAATATTACGCATATCATCATCGGTAATTAGAATGGTTTTGTCTTTTAATGCTTTTTCAATAGTGGATAGGCCCTTACTTTTATTTTGTGTTTGAATCGTGGATCGGTCGCTTTGTTTAAGCTTGTTCATGAAAAGACTGACCTCATCAATTAATCTGTCATTTGATTTGTTTGATTTCAGAACCATGGCTTCTGTATATCTCATGATATGAGCCATTTTTTCATCGCTTAATTCCATCGCTGTATTTATGATTACAGGCACGTGGGCAAGGGCCGGTTGCGATTTAATCGTATCCAGCAGATCGAATCCGGAAATATCTGGAAGCTTTAGGTCGAGGATAATACAATCAAATGTATGTTCTTCCAGCAGGGCTAATGCCTCTTTACCTGTAAAGGCTTGTTTTACATCAACACCTTTATCGGTAAGCTGCTGGGTTAAAACTTTACTATGAAGCTCCTGGTCTTCAATTACTAAGACTGTATTAAAATTATATTTTATGTACGCTGAACTCAATAGTTCAAACGCCTCGTCAAGTCTATCCTTTTCAATAGGTTTTTTGAGGAAGCCTATTGCGCCTTCTTTTTTTGCCTTACTTTCCTTTTCATTACCTGCCGACATCATGTGTACAGGGATATGTTTTGTTTTGGGGTTTTCTTTTAGCTTTTTAAGTATTGTCCATCCGTCCATAACGGGCAGCATAATATCCAAAACAATAGCATCTGGAAGTTCAGATATAGCCATTTCCAATCCAACATCTCCACTATGAGCAAGAAGAGGTTTAAAACCCTTTTCTATAGCGTAATCATTCAGTACGTCTGCAAAGACAACGTCATCTTCCACTATTAGTAATGTTTGAACTGTGCCGTTCTTGACTGGAAGTAGTACAGGCTCAGGAATTAAAGGAATAATTTTAGCCTCTTCATTTATTTGGTTAATTATCTCTTTCGGATTATTTGAGGTATTTTCCTCAGGGATAAAAAGTGTGAAGGTGCTTCCTAAACCAGGATTACTTATTACCTGAATTTCGCCGCCCAGTATATATGCAAGTTCCTTGCTAATAGATAAGCCCAAGCCCGTGCCACCATATTTTCTGCTTGTCGATCCATCGGCCTGTTGGAATGCCTCAAATATTAGCTTCTGCTTATCTTCCGGTATTCCAATTCCAGAATCCTTTACCGTTATAGCTATTATATTTTTATTTAAGTTTCTCAACTGCTCAGAGTAGAACTTCGTCCCTTTTGCCGCACTGCTTAGATTTAAAGATATCTCTCCATGCTCTGGAGTAAATTTAAAGGCATTTGAAAGGAGGTTCTTTACAATTTGTTCCAGCCTTGCCTGATCAGTAAATATAGATTCGGGTAAGTTTTGTTCAAGAGTGGTTTTAAAAGTGATTTTCTTACTTCTGGCCAATTCGCTAAACAATGCATCCATATCTTGTTGAATGGCATTAGGCGAGACGTGTTCTATTGTCAGATCTATTTTGCCTGATTCAATTTTCGAAAGATCAAGAATATCGTTAATAAGCGTTAACAGGTCGGAGCCCGCATTATGTATAACCCCTGCATATTTAATCTGATCTTCGTTTAAATTTTCAGGTCTGTTCTCTTTTAATATTCTTGCCAGAATCAATATGCTATTCAAAGGAGTTCTTAACTCGTGACTCATATTGGCCAAAAACTCAGATTTGTATTTGCTTGAAACTTCCAGCTCTTCAGCCTTTAAGCTCATTGCTTCCCGGGCCTGGTTTACCAGAATATTACGTTCTTCAAGCAATTGAGCTTTTTCTTCCAGTTCGGCATTGGTTTGGCGCAGTTCCTCTTGTTGTACCCTAAGTTCTTCTTCTGATGCCTGTAGCTGTTCTGATTTATACACCAGTTCTTCATTTGTTGTGCGAAGCTCTTCCTGCTGACTTTCCAACTCTTCGGCCTGCTGTTGAGTTTGTTCAAACAAGGCCCTTAATTTAACACGTGCTACTGCACTGTTTATTCCTACACCAATGCTTTCGGCAATTGTGTTTAAAAACACTAGCGTAGATGAATCTGGTTCTTTATTTAAACCTAACTCTATTACCGCCAGCGTTTCGTTTTCGAAGAGTATTGGAAGCAGAAAGATATGGCTTGGAGGGGTGCTGCCTAATCCCGATTGAATCTTTATATAATCTGAAGGAACTTTGTTAAGCAGTTTGGATTGCTGCTCAAGAGCTGCCTGTCCAACCAATCCTTCACCAAATTGATATTCCTTTATGGTTCCTTTTGTATTTTCAAATGCATAACCACCAATAAATTTGATGGTTTTTTTTGAACGATTAACCAGAAATACTGAACCAACAGGTGCATGTATATAATTACATATTGAGGTTATTATTTTTGTGCATAGCTCATCAGCCCCCTGCTCTCCACGCATAGCCTCATTTACAGCTGTTGCGCCAGATAGCAACCAGTTTTTTTGTTCGTTTTCAGCCGAAATCCGTTCCAGTTCTATATTAGAGTCTCTGATGTGATTTTCTGTTAGTTTTTGCTGGTCAAAAGTTCTTCTGATATAGGAGAATAGAAACAAGATTAAACAAAAAATGACTACCGCACTTATCATAACCACTCCTTCGCTTTGCTTGCTGCTATTTACAATGGCGGCTTTTCTTTTGGCAAGGAGGTTAAGCTCGGTTTCAATTATTTTGTTGCCTGTTTTTAAGATTTGAGTTTTATAAAGCTGGCCTAGCCCTGCCATTACACGGGATACGGCAGCTTCTTTCCCATTTGATTCATAAGCGCTAAGCACCCCTTTCATCTCTTCAGTTTTAGCGTGCGCATATTGGTTTAGAGAATCAATTCTGATCTGTTGCTCAGCGTTGTCATTTGTTAACCTCTTTAATTCGGCTATTGTAGGTAGAATCTTTGATGCATTGGCATTGTAAGGCTTAAGGTATTGTTTGTCGCCAGACAAAACAAACCCCCTGATGCTGGTTTCTGAGTTTAAAACCTGAAACTCGACGTCTTTTATCAGATTGATCACATCGTAAGTATGGCCCTGCCATTTTGTATCTTGATTTAGCTTATCAATACTTAGATAGGATGTGATTGCTGATACCAAAACAAATAACAAGGATACAGCAAATCCTGTTAACACTTGTTGTTTAAAAGATAATTTAAACATATATTAAGTTAATAAATATTGAAGCTCTTAAAAAATAAATACAATGATAGTACTTGTTAAGACAAGTTGACTAACTATTGTAAGATAAATTTAATGTAATTCCCTTAAACATTGATTATAAGTTACCCCAATTGGGATAATTTGCTCGCCAATCCAGATTTGAGTGCGATCATACTTACTAATCTTGTCCTTTGAAACTATAAAAGCGCGGTGTGTTCTAATAAATGATTTTGCAGGAAGCAACAGGAGCATTTCACCTATAGGGATCCGAGTACTAAGAAGTGGCTTGTTTGCAAGGTGAATAAGGGTATAGTTACCCGAAGCCTCTATATATAATATGTCTTCAATTTGTACCTTTATTTGCTCATAGCCGTCTTTAATAAAAATGGCAGCAGGTTGCTCTTCATTTTCTGTCTTATTTCTAAGGTTATAGAATTCTTGAGCTTTGTTGCATCCTTTTAAAAAGCGGGCAAGTGAAAATGGCTTTAATAAATAATCTACAGCGTCTAGTTCAAAACCCTTAACCGCATGTTCAGAATATGCGGTTGTAAAAATAACCATTGGAGGGTTCGTTAGGCTATTCAAAAAATCAATGCCACTAATATCGGGCATCTTTATATCTAGAAAAATTAAATCGATTTTATTGTTTTGCAGATAGGAGATAGCCTCAAAAGCATTTACAAATGTAGCTTTGAGTTCAATAAACGGAACTTTAGACGCATGCGATTCTATTATATCCAGTGCTATCGGTTCGTCATCAATTGCTATTGCCAGCATTTTTTAATATCATTTGTTATCTAATAGTAGAGCTTTTGTTGGCACAATATAACACATCTTTAATAAGTTTGCCTTGGTGTAATTATTATAATTGTAATGTTAAATGAATAAAAAACTCATTGGCACTTTCCCTAATGATCAATTCATGCTTCCGAGGATACAGCAGTGCAAGTCTTTGTTTTACATTTTGTAAGCCGATACCACTTTTAAGTTTCTCGGGGTCATTATCCGGTTTAATGTGGATGCTGTTATTTACATCAAAATACAGGGTGTTCTCTTTGGTCTGCAATGTGATTTTTATATGCGATGGATGCTGTAAACTAACCCCATGTTTAAAGGCATTTTCTACAAAAGGGATGAGTAACATGGGAGCAATCTGCTGACTGTTTAGTTGCTCTTCAATTTGAGTTTCTATTGAAATCGAAGCTGAACGGGAAGTTCTTAACTTCTGCAAAGCAATGTAGTTATTAAGGTAATCCACATCTCTGGTCAGGGAAATTTTGTCCTGTAGGTTCTCTTGAAGCATAAACCGCATCATATCGCCTAATTTCTGAATACCCTCGCCGGTACGTTCTGCTTTTTCTTGCAAAGCAGTTCCGTACAACGTGTTTAGTGCATTAAATAAAAAGTGTGGATTAATTTGCGATCGCAGGAAACTTAAGCTCGCATCAGACTTTCCAAGTTCAGTTTTTAAGCTGTTAAGCTCTATGTTAGAATCATTCCTTTTTTTATAAATATACCAAGATAGTGGTGCGCTTATAATGAGTTGGGTAGGGATATGGAAGGCTATTACAACACCAGCCATTTCGGCATGGTTGCTAAACATTAGTGCAATAAGCGCTAGTGGAAGACAAGATGCGATGGTAATGAAAAATATCTTCCAGAAGTAGTTCCAAAAGCGCTTTCCAGATTCTTTGACCTGGGGGATAAGATAGTATAATGAAAAGATAACAAGAGCTATTGTTGAACAAATCACAAGTGTCCAGCATACTATAACCTCAAACGGCGATGATGTAGCTATTAGTAACAACAGGCCCACAAACCAAAATGCTGCTCCGAAAACTGCCTCTAACTTAGTACGGTTATACGGATCATTACCTGTATTTTCATTTTCCTTAATACTAATAATCAGTTTTTTAAGAGCTACATAGATGGTAATGACTAATATCAACCATGCAGAGTACGTAAATCCTTTAAAAAAGAAGTGGTTGTAGGCATCCTGAGTGCTATTGAAATCGGGGAACATATATACCTTGCTATAGGTATAGGTGATGCTGGTGATTAATCCGATCCCCAGAAACAGGCCTGCTAAAATAACCAGCGACAAGGCTCTGTTATTTGGTTTAAAAAGAGCAGGTATAATGCAGAAATTCAATAAGAGAAAACTAAAATATAGTATTGAAAAACGGAACAGTTCCGGAATAAGATAATTCGAAACATATGAATACTGCATATTGGCACCTTTGGCTAAATACTCCAGGTGACTTGGAGTGCTGTCTCCCGAATTTGAAACCAGTAAAAGGATGGCAAACCCATAAAGGCTGGTAGCTATCCAAAATTCAACCTTCGTTAGTTCTGATAATTTCATTTGTTGTTGATTAATACTTTTAAATTTTCAATACACTTTGTTGATGCAATAGTACAACGACTATGGGTTACAAAATTTAAAATGTGATGAAACCTTTAAAAAATGTGACGAATTATGATTTGAAATCTTTTTTTTAAGTTTGCCATTATGATCGTATACGGAATACCAAATTGCAATACTGTTAAAAAAGCCATGACCTGGTTAACTGAAAATGGATTTAAACCTGAATTTCATGACTTTAAAAAAAAGGGAATCAGTGCCGAAAAACTAAATACCTGGTGTGATACATTTGGTTGGGAAAATGTACTTAACAAAAAAGGTACTACCTGGAAAAAACTAAGTACCGAGGAACAACAAGAGGTAAACAGTAAAGAAAGTGCTATTAAAGTTTTAATGATTTATACTAGTGCCATTAAACGTCCAATAATAGAAGTTGATGGAAAGCCCATTTTAATTAGCTTTAGTGAAGAAAATTACCAAAACGCTTTAAAATAGTATTTCGAAAAAATCATCTTAATAAAGGAACATTTTGCTGTTAATGTTTGTTAAATAGTTAACGTGACACTTAAACAGCGTTATATTTGAATATGCTTAAGAAACTTTTGTTTGCATTGATTTTAATGGCTCCTCTATCACTTTGGGCGCAAGATGTTGTTTCGGGAACTGTTTATGATTTTGAGATAAAGACTTTGCCGCTTCAGGAGGTAAATGTTAAGAATTTTAATAATAACCAAAGCACAAAAACGAAAGCTTCGGGTAATTTTTCGCTTGCAGCTAAGATTGGGGATGTATTGGAGTTTTCTTTAAATGGTTACCATAAAGACACACTTTATCTTACCAACCTTTCTCCAAAAACAGTATTCCTTCCTGGCAGTTCAACCAGTTTAAAGGAGGTAAAGATCTTAAGTGCAAAAATAAATCCTACAATTTTAGCTCCGGATCCTGAGGCTAAAGAATTTAAAAGGGTTGAGGCGGATGATTATAAAGGTAAACCTAATGTTTCAAGAGCTGGTGGCCTTAAGCTAAATTTGGGATATGGCAAGTATAAAGAGCAGCAGGCCAAAGTAAAGGATCTGGAAGAGAAGGATCAATACGAAAATGAGATAAATAGTGTTTTTACTGAAGCCTATGTTTCAGATCTGGTAAAGTTAAAGGGTCAGGAGTTAAAAGATTTTATGACCATGTACAGGCCACCTGTTGCAACAGTGCAAAGCAACAGGCCATTCGACTATAAATATTATACTGTTCAGGCCTACCATAAGTGGCTAAAATTGCCTCCATCTCAAAGAAAACCACCTCAGGTACCAAGGTTAAAGAAAAATTAATAAAGTCGTTACATTACCTGGGGATAAGTTGGATTTTATACCTTTATTTCCAAATCTATAAACTTAAACTTTTATATGTCTTACAAGTCAACCATACTAGTGGTATTGTTGTGCGCATTTGCTTTGACTACAGTAGCGCAGCAAACAGATCCAAATGCTGGTAATTACGATGCACATGCTGCATTTAGTCCACTTTTTTATACTAAAAATGGAAATGAATACAGATCAGCAAGTGGTTATCCGGGGCCAAAATACTGGCAGAATCATGCCGATTATTCTATTAGTGCAGATTTGGATGAAGGAAATAATAAAATAACTGGTACCGTTACTATTATGTATAAAAATAATAGCCCAGATAAATTACCTTATTTATGGCTACAGCTTGACCAAAATCTATTTGCACCGGATTCTAGAGGAAATGCACTTATCGCTGCAGGAAGTAGGTATGGGGCCAGAGGTGAAAAGCTAAACGGCGGATATAAAATAGAAGGCTTAACTGTATTGCAAAAACAGAAAGAAGTTAAGTTTACCTCTTTGATAGAAGATACCCGTATGCAAATACGACTAGCCGAACCAATGGCTGCTGCAGGAGATGTAGTAACAATAAAAATGAATTTCTCTTTCGTTATTCCCATTAATGGGTCTGATCGTATGGGGCATTTAACAACTAAAAATGGTGAAATATTCGCGATAGCGCAGTGGTTCCCTCGCATGTGTGTGTATGATGATGTTCTAGGATGGAATACCTTACCTTATTGGGGAGCAGGGGAGTTCTATTGCGAGTATGGTGATTTTGATTTCGCTGTAACCGCGCCAGCAAATCATATTGTTATGGGATCTGGTGAGTTGTTGAATCCACAAGAGGTTTTTACGCCTGTGCAATTACAACGATGGAATGAAGCAAAGGATAGCGATAAAACAATATCTATAAGATCTGAATCTGAAGTTAAGGATCCAAAATCCCGCCCTGCTAAAGATAAACTCACCTGGAAATTTAAAATTAAAAATGCCAGGGATGTTGCCTGGGGATCGTCAAAAGCATTTGTTTTGGATGCTGCACGTATCAATTTGCCAAGTGGCAAGAAAGCACTGGCTGTTTCTGCTCATCCTGTTGAAAGTAACGGCAGCGATGGTTATGGCAGAGCGGTTGAATATGTTAAAACATCAATAGAGCATTATTCTGATAAATGGTTTGAATACCCGTACCCTATGGCTGTAAATGTTGCCAGTAATGTTGGGGGGATGGAATATCCGGGAATTGTTTTTTGTGGCTGGAAAGCCAAAAAAGGGAGTGCCTGGGGAGTTATAGATCATGAATTTGGGCATACCTGGTTTCCTATGATTGTGGGCAGTAATGAGCGTAAATATGGCTGGATGGACGAAGGCTTTAATACTTTTATTAATGGAATTTCATCGGCTGCATTTAATAATGGCGAGTACAAAAAAACTCCTGATGATATGCATAAGATTGCCGACAAGCAGCAAAGTCCGGAAGTAGAATATATAATGCTGAGCCCCGATGCTATGAGAGAACGTAATATTGGAGGGAATTTATACTATAAACCCGCTCAGGGATTGAATATATTGAGAAACGTAATACTAGGGGCGGATCGTTTTGATTATGCTTTTAGACAATACATAGATCATTGGGCTTTTAAGCACCCAATGCCAGATGATTTTTTCCGTTCTATCGAAAATGGTGCAGGAGAAGACCTTTCGTGGTTCTGGAGAGGATGGTTTCTTGAAAACTGGAAAATGGATCAGGCTATTGTTAGCGTAACAGAATCTAACAGGGATGAGGCCAGAGGGTATAACATAGTTGTTGCCAATCTGGAAAAAATGCCAATGCCGATTATTTTGGAGATTAAAACCAAAAGTGGTAAAACTGACCATGTAAAAATCCCGGTTGATGTTTGGATGCGGAATAATGTATGGACCGTACCTTACCCTACAACTGAAGAGGTAGTGTCGGTTGTTTTGGATCCGGAGAATCTATTACCCGATGTGAATAACGATAATAATAAATGGAAGAAAAACTAATAATGGGTTGTTTTTAAAGCGGCCGTCATCTCCTTTGATTAACCAAAGGAGATGACGGTTTGTGCTGCAGCATGACGCAGTTACTTTTATTTAGTGGCTTTTGAAAAAGCTTTCTTTCAGCTTTTGAGCATCAATTAATGGTTCAGGCTCATCGAGACGAATTAACCATCCTTTTTGCTTCAGCAAACTAATATCTTCTTTAGCAACAGAAAGATCCTTGCCTTTTATGCTTCTATTTATAACGATAGGAGGTTTAGGTTCAACATTAGCTGTTGTATGAAACAACACTTCAATATTAAACTTAGGCCAGATCTGTATGTCGCCAAGTTGATCTGAATAGATTTTTTTAGCTGAATGAGGAGCCAAAATGTTTGCGAACTCACCTTTAAAATTTCCACCTTTTTCAGTAGTTAAACTAACAAGTAATTGGAAAGACGTTTCATTCACGATATGAAAGTGTGCTACAGAATTACTGTGCTGATCTGTTACAATGGCAAGAAATACACCATCTTTTATAAACTCTGCCTGAGGTATAACAGGGGCAGGGCGGTTGCTAACAATGTCATTTTCTATAATTTCACCATGTACTAATGTTACTTTAGATGCCAAAACCGGTATTTCAAAATCATTGGCATCAGTAACACCGATGGTATCTTTGTCGATAATTCTGGTAATGTACCCTTCTAAATTCTCGTCAACAAAACGAACAAAGTCTCCTAGTTTGAAATTCATATATTTTTATTTATGTCCAAATTTAGTTATTCTTATTATTTTTGTGGCATGGCCATAGAAGAGCAGAAAAATAATCCATTACACGGAAAAACACTCGAGTTTATTCTAAAACAACTTGTATGGCACTATGGCTGGGAAGAATTGGGTCTTCTTGTTAAAATTGCTTGTTTTAATAATAATCCTACTATGAATTCGAGCCTTAAGTTTTTACGTAAAACTGACTGGGCCAGGAAGAAAGTAGAGAAATTATACTTAAACACCTTTCATTAACGCGATTACTTTAAGACAGGTTCGATGCTGCTTCGAGGTTTGTTCGAGGATGCTTTTGAAAAAAGCGTCTGTTTTCCACAAGGATCCCATACCAATTCTTAATCTGCTTTCATCCCAAACCCAAATACGCCATATAGAACCCTTATTATTTATTCTGTGAATCTTATGGTTTGAATAATTTTGTGTTAACCCCTTGATTTATAAAATGTATTGTCTTACCTTTGCAGTCCCTTATTGAGGGGTAAAGTTTTTAAACATAAAATAAGAAAAACAAAAAAGAACAATGCCAACCATTCAACAATTAGTTAGAAAAGGTAGAGTAGCACTGGAGTTCAAGAGTAAGTCTCCGGCGTTGGACAGCTGTCCACAGCGAAGAGGTGTATGTACACGTGTATATACCACTACCCCTAAAAAACCAAACTCAGCAATGCGTAAAGTTGCACGTGTACGTTTAACCAATGGTAAAGAGGTTAATGCCTACATCCCTGGAGAAGGTCACAATTTACAGGAGCACTCAATCGTATTGATACGTGGTGGACGTGTTAAAGATTTACCAGGTGTACGTTATCACATCATCCGTGGAGCATTAGATACTTCAGGAGTTGCTGGTCGTAACCAACGTCGTTCAAAATATGGTACTAAACGTCCTAAGCCAGGACAAGTAGCAGCGGCACCAACAAAAGGTAAAAAGAAATAATTAGGAGGAAAGAAAAATGAGAAAGTCAAAACCAAAAAAGAGAATTATCCTTCCTGATCCAAAATTTAACGATGTTCAGGTGACGAGATTTGTAAATAATATGATGTACGATGGAAAAAAATCTATCGCATATGATATTTTTTATGATGCTGTTGAATTAGCTGAGAAAAAAGCTGGTGAGAACGGTTTAGAAGTATGGAAACGTGCTTTAGCAAATGTAATGCCTGCAGTAGAGGTTAAGTCACGCCGTGTTGGTGGTGCTAACTTTCAGGTACCTACAGAAGTAAGACCAGACCGTAAGATTGCTTTAGGCATGAAATGGTTAATTTCTTACGCTCGTAAACGTGGTGAAAAAACCATGAAAGAAAAATTAGCAGGTGAAATTGTTTCAGCAGCTAAAGGTGAAGGTGCAGCAGTGAAAAAGAAAGAAGATACGCATAAAATGGCTGAGGCTAACAAAGCGTTCTCACATTTCCGTTTCTAATATTTGAAATTATTATAATGTCAAGAGATTTAAAATTTACTAGAAATATCGGGATCGCAGCTCACATTGATGCAGGTAAAACTACAACAACAGAGCGTATCCTTTATTATGCTGGGGTAAACCACAAGATTGGTGAGGTACACGAAGGTGCATCAACCATGGACTGGATGGTACAGGAAGCTGAACGCGGGATAACAATCACGTCTGCTGCAACAACTGTATTCTGGCCTTACCGTGGTAATAAATATCAGGTAAACGTTATCGATACTCCTGGACACGTGGATTTTACCGTAGAGGTAAACCGTTCATTGCGTGTACTTGACGGATTGGTGTTTTTATTTTCAGCAGTTGATGGTGTTGAGCCTCAATCTGAAACTAACTGGCGTTTAGCTAACAACTATGCAGTTCCTCGTATCGGTTTCGTTAATAAAATGGACCGTTCTGGAGCTGACTTCTTAAAAGTTGTTAAACAGGTTAAAGATATGTTGGGCAGTCATGCTGTTCCTTTGCAGTTACCAATTGGTGCTGAAGATAACTTTACTGGTGTAGTTGATTTGATCAATAACCGTGGTATTGTTTGGAATGAGCACGATAAAGGTATGACCTTTACTGAGGTTCCAATTCCTGCAGATATGGTTGATGAAGTTGCTGAATGGAGAGAGAATTTATTAGAAGCTGTTGCTGATTACGATGAGTCTTTGATGGAGAAATTCTTCGAAGATCCGAGTTCAATCACTGAGCGTGAGATTCTTGATGCATTGCGTAAAGCTACTTTAGATGCTAAAATCGTTCCTATGGTGTGTGGTTCATCTTTCAAAAATAAAGGTGTTCAAACCATGCTTGATTTGGTAATGGAACTATTGCCTTCGCCAATGGATGTGGATGGTATTACAGGTACTAACCCAGAAACTGGTCAGGAAGTAACTCGTCAGCCAGACATTAACGAGCCTTTTGCAGCTTTAGCATTTAAAATTGCAACGGATCCTTTCGTAGGTCGTTTGTGCTTTATTCGTGTTTATTCAGGTAACCTAGAAGCTGGTTCATACGTTTATAATGCACGTTCTGAAAACAAAGAGCGTATTTCTCGTATCTTCCAAATGCATGCTAACAAGCAAAATCCAATTCCTAATGTAGGTGCTGGTGATATTGCTGCGGTAGTAGGATTTAAAGATATCAAAACAGGTGATACACTTTGCGATGAGAAACATCCAATTGTTCTTGAATCAATGGATTTCCCAGAGCCGGTTATCGGTTTAGCAATTGAGCCTAAAACTCAAGCTGATATTGATAAATTAGGTATGGGCTTATCTAAATTAGCTGAAGAGGATCCTACCTTTAGAGTTCAAACTGATCAGGAAACTGGCCAGACTGTTATCTCTGGTATGGGTGAGCTTCACTTAGATATTTTGATCGATCGTTTAAAACGTGAGTTCAAAGTTGAGGTTAATCAAGGTGCGCCACAAGTTGCTTACAAAGAAGCAATTAATGGAACTGTTCAACATCGTGAGACATATAAAAAACAATCTGGTGGTCGTGGTAAATTTGCGGACATCCAAGTTGTTATTTCTCCTATCGATGCTGATTGGGAAAAAGGTGGATTGCAGTTTGTTAACGAAATTACCGGTGGTTCAATTCCTCGTGAATTTATCCCATCTGTAGAAAAAGGATTTGCTGCATCTATGGCTAACGGAGTATTGGCTGGTTACCCACTACCAGACATGAAAGTTCGCTTAATTGATGGTTCATTCCACGCAGTCGATTCAGATGCTTTATCTTTTGAACTTGCAGCTAAAATGGCATATCGTGAGGCATTACCTAAATGTAACCCTGTATTGATGGAGCCAATCATGAAAATCGAGATCCTTACTCCTGAAGAAAACATGGGAGATGTAATCGGTGATATGAACCGTCGTCGTGGTCAACTTTTAGGAATGGATACACGTAATGGTGCTCAAGTAATTAAAGCAACTGTACCTCTTTCTGAGATGTTTGGTTATGTAACTCAGTTACGTACTATTACTTCTGGTCGTGCAACCTCTACAATGGAGTTTGATCACTACGAGCCAGCTCCGAAAAACGTTCAGGACGAAGTAATTGCTAAATCAAAAGGCAGAATTAAATCTGTAGAATAAAAATAAATTGGCAGCCGGTTATTAATAGCTCTAACCGGCGCCTTAATTAAATAAATACCATGAGCCAAAGAATCAGAATTAAATTAAAATCTTACGATTACAACTTGGTAGATAAATCTGCTGAGAAAATCGTAAAGACTGTTAAACCTACGGGTGCAGTGGTTAGCGGACCGATTCCGTTGCCAACAGAAAAGAAAATATTCACAGTTTTGCGTTCACCACACGTGAACAAAAAAGCACGTGAGCAGTTTCAATTATGCGCATACAAACGTTTGTTAGATATTTATAGCTCTAACTCTAAAACAGTTGATGCTTTAATGAAACTTGAATTACCTAGCGGTGTTGAAGTAGAAATTAAAGTATAACTATACTTTAACGGTTAACAAAAAAGCCCTTGAAATTTATTTTCAAGGGCTTTTTTGTTATTGCAGCAAACTGTTTATTTACCGCGATTTTTAAGCTCGTCCAGTTTATTACGTTCATCCTGCAGTTCTCTGGCCAGCTTTTTCTCTTTATCATTAGCCTTAACTTTATAGTTTTGATATTCTTGTGATATCTCATCATATAAGGTGCTTCTGTATTTGGCTTCATGGATATGCTTAGCTGATCTTAATATGATAATAGCCAAAGCTGCGCCTAAGGCAATTATTAGGCCCCATACAACCAGGTTATAGTTTGATTTGGTAAAACCTATTCCAAGAAAGCTGATCTCATTTAACTTAGCATTGGAATTGGCAAGTGATGATTCTGTGCCAGAAATTTGCTTTTTTAGATCTGAGATCTCTTTTCCTTGATCCTCGATTTTTTTTCTTGTTATCACTAATTGTTTGCGATCTGTGTTTAAACTATCTCTCACATTTTGCCAGAATACCGATAACCTGGATGGATTTACTAATTTATAGCCATTTAAGGTTTTAGATTTTGACAGCAGAAGCTGGTACTGCCCCCTTAAAGAGGGATCAATTTTACTTGTATCCGCTTTTAACTGCGCTTGAGCCGTAAAATTAATTAATAGAATAGTGATGATTGGTAGTAAGATTTTTCTCATTGATGGTATTTTGTTTTTAAATATTGGTAGTTGTTTATTCAGTTTGCGGTTTCACAAGTGATTCACCCCTAATTTAACATTCATATTTTAATTTTATTGTGTTTTGTTTGGAGATAGTATATTTGCAGCAATGTCGGTATTACTATTTACAATTATTGTCCTGCTGGGAGCTTTCTTGGCCGGATTAGTTGGGTCTCTTACCGGCTTGGGGGGAGGGGTAATTATCATTCCATTGTTGACCCTGGTATTGGGTGTTGATATTCACTATGCAATAGGAGCTTCAATTATCTCCGTTATAGCTACCTCGTCAGGTTCTGCGGCTGCTTATGTAAAAGAGGGGATCACCAATATTCGAATTGGGATGTTCCTGGAGATTGCTACCACAATAAGCGCAATTATAGGTGCAGTTGTTACAGTATATATTAACCCCAGCTATATTGCAATAATTTTTGGTCTTATTCTGTTGTTCTCGGCGGTAATGATGATAAGGAAAAAAATTGACCATTCTGATAATGATACATCGGGGAGATTAGCAGTTTTTTTAAAATTGAACGGTACTTATCCGACAGAAAACGGTATGCAAAATTATGCAGTGCATAATGTGATTGGTGGTTTTTTGATGATGTTTGTTGCGGGTATAATTTCCGGATTGCTTGGAATTGGCTCCGGAGCACTAAAGGTTATTGCAATGGATAACATAATGCGTATCCCTTTTAAGGTATCTACTACAACAAGTAATTTCATGATGGGGGTTACTGCGGCGGCCAGTGCTATCGTATATTTACATAGAGGACAGATTGATCCGGGAATTGCGATGCCTGTGGCACTAGGTGTTTTAACAGGAGCAACGGTTGGCTCGAAAATATTGGTAAAGACTAAAACAGATAAACTTAAAATTATCTTTGCTGTTGTTGTTGCTTTTTTGGCGCTGCAAATGATTTATAATGGATTAACTGGTAGATTATGAGTAAAGAGAAGAACTTCTTTGCAGACAGGGATATTCAGATCATCCTTGGGACATTACTTAGGGTTGGTGTAATTGCTTCTATGACAGTGGTTTTTATAGGAGGTTTGGTGTACCTTGCCTTTAATCATTCTGAAATGGTAAACTATAGCCATTTTGATTCTGTTAAGGCCGGCTTCTCTACTGTATCAGATATTTTTATAGGATTGGGGCATTTAAAAGGAAGTGCTATTATTCAATTTGGAGTTCTCTTGCTGATATTTACACCAATCATGCGCGTGGTTTTTTCGATTTTTAGCTTCTTAATTGAGCGTGATTATTTATACGTTTTGATTGGAGCATTCGTTTTATGTGTAATTCTATTTAGTTTAAGTAATAAGTTGGTTGGGTAAATGTTGTTTTAATTGCACGTTACCGCATGTAATTATTTTTTTGCATTTATTTGAAAAAATAATGAGCTAACTATTTGAAAATTAAGATTTCTTTCTTATTTTTGCCCTCCCTTAATAGGGATGTGTATCCACCTTGAACGAAGCCCTACTGCTTCGATGGGTGTTAAATTAAAATAGAAAATGTCAGGTATTATTGGAAAAAAAGTAGGAATGACCAGCATTTTCGACGCCGAGGGAAAGAATATTCCTTGTACGGTGATCGAAGCTGGGCCTTGTGTAGTTACACAGGTAAAGACCGAAGAAAAAGACGGTTACGTTTCAGTTCAGTTGAGTTTCGACGAAGCTAAAGAAAAAAACACCACTCAGCCTCTAAAAGGGCACTTTGCGAAAGCAAACACCACTCCAAAACGTAAATTGGTTGAATTTGAGCCATTTGAAGAATCGTTAAATTTAGGTGATACTGTAACGGTAAACATCTTTAACGAAGGAGATTTTGTGGATGTAGTTGGTACATCAAAAGGTAAAGGTTTCCAAGGTGTTGTTAAACGCCATGGTTTCGGCGGTGTTGGTGGTCAAACTCACGGACAGCATAACAGAATGCGTGCGCCAGGTTCATTAGGTGCTGCTTCTTATCCTTCACGTGTATTTAAAGGCATGCGTATGGCGGGAAGAATGGGTGGAGATAGAGTAAAAGTTCAGAACTTACAAGTTTTGAAAGTTTATGCTGATCAAAATCTAGTTGTAGTTAGTGGTTCCGTACCAGGAGCTAAGGGTTCTTACGTAATCTTAGATAAGTAAGCAGATGGAAGTTAAAGTATTAAACATTTCAGGAAAAGAGACAGGTGCCAAGGTGCAGCTTCCTGAGTCGGTATTTGGCATAACGCCTGTTGACCACGCAATTTATTTAGATGTTAAACAGTATTTGGCTAATCAACGTCAAGGTACTCACAAGTCTAAACAACGTAATGAGATTGCAGGTTCAACCCGTAAATTATATAAACAAAAAGGTACTGGTGGTGCTCGTGCCGGAAGTATTAAATCTCCATTGTTTAATGGTGGTGGTCGTGTATTTGGTCCTCAACCACGCGATTATAGTTTTAAATTGAATAAGAAACTGAAAGTGTTGGCTCGTAAGTCTGCATTATCATACAAAGCACAAGATCAAAGTGTTGTGGTTTTAGAAGGTTTCACTTTTGATTCAATCAAAACTAAAAACTACTTGAACTTAGTTAGCGCATTAAATTTAGCTGGCGAAAAGACATTGTTGGTTTTACCTTCGCAAAATAACAATATCTATTTATCAAGCAGAAACATTCAGAAAGCTAAAGTTATTACTGCAGATCAATTGAATACTTATGATGTATTAAATTGCGGTAAGCTTTTGTTGACGACTGAATCTCTTAAAACATTGGAGGAGGCATTTGCCAAGTAATATGGAACTTTTAAGAAAACCAATATTAACAGAAAAAGCTTCGGCATTAACAGAAAAATCTAACCGCTTTACTTTTCAAGTAGATCATAAAGCCAATAAATTGCAGATTAAGCAAGTTATTGAAAAGATGTATGGTGTTAACATTTTAGCTATCAATACAATGGTAGTAAATGGTAAACTTAAATCTAGAAATACTAAAGGTGGATTAGTTAGTGGTCGTACCCCGAAATATAAAAAAGCTATTGTAACCTTGAAAGCAGGTGAAACAATAGATTATTACGCGAATATTTAATAAGAATTGAATTATTTATAACTATGGGCTTAAGAAAATTTAAACCAGTTACTCCGGGAACCCGCTTTAGAGTTGGTGCCAGTTTTACGGAGATTACAGCAACCAAGCCCGAAAAATCATTGGTTGTATCTTCTAAGAAATCGGGAGGACGTAACAATACAGGAAAGATGACTATGCGCTACATGGGTGGTGGTCACAAAAAATCTTATCGTTTGATTGACTTTAAACGTGAGAAATTTGATATTCCTGCAACAGTAGCTACTGTTGAATACGATCCAAACCGTACCGCACGTATTGCACTATTACATTATGCAGACGGCGAGAAGCGTTACATTATTGCACCTGAAGGGTTGCAAGTAGGACAAACAGTAGTTTCGGGAGAAACAGCTACTCCAGAGGTAGGAAACACTCTTAAATTGGCTAATATTCCTTTGGGATCTATTGTGCACAATGTAGAGATTCATCCAGGCCGTGGAGCACAGTTAGCACGTAGTGCAGGTGCTTATGCACAATTAGCAGCTCGTGATGGTAAATATGCTACATTGAAAATGCCTTCAGGTGAGACAAGATTAATCTTGACTGCATGTTTGGCTACAATAGGAGCAGTTTCCAATTCAGATCATGCAAATGAGGTATTAGGTAAAGCAGGTCGCAGCCGCTGGTTGGGACGTCGTCCAAGAACACGTCCAGTAGCGATGAACCCAGTCGATCACCCTATGGGTGGTGGTGAGGGTCGCTCATCAGGAGGTCAGCCTCGCTCAAGGAACGGTATGTATGCTAAAGGCTTCAAAACCCGTACACTTAAAAAATACTCAAATCGTTTCATCATAGAGAAAAGGAAGAAATAATGGCTCGTTCGATAAAAAAAGGACCTTATATTGACCATAACGTAGAGAAGAAAGTAGTATCTATGAATGATTCAGGCAAGAAGTCTGTAATTAAAACTTGGTCACGCAGATCAATGATTTCACCAGATTTTGTGGGTCATACATTTGCAGTACACAACGGTAATAAATTTATACCGGTATACGTAACAGAAAACATGGTTGGTCATAAGCTGGGAGAGTTTGCTCCAACCAGAACATTTAGGGGTCACTCTGAAAAGAAAAAATAATTAAGAGATGGAAGCAGTAGCGAAATTAAACAATTGTCCAACCTCACCACGTAAAATGCGTTTGGTTGTAGATCTTATCAGAGGTGAGCGTGTTGAGAAAGCTTTACATATTTTAAAGTTTACCAATAAAGAAGCAGCAATAAGAGTTGAGAAACTATTATTATCGGCTATCAAAAACTGGGAAACTAAAAATGAAGGTTCTCGCCCTGAAGAAAACCAATTATACGTGAAAACGATAATGGTAGGCGGTGGTCGTCAGTTAAAAAGATTAAGACCAGCACCTCAAGGACGCGGTTACAGAATACGTAAACGTTCAAACCACGTAACTTTGATAGTAGATAGTAAAAACGTTGAAACTCAAACTAATTAACAGAAATGGGACAAAAAGCACATCCAATAGGTAACAGGTTAGGAATCATCAAAGGTTGGGATTCTAACTGGTTCGGTGGCAACAACTATGCTGATAAATTAGTTGAGGACGAAAAAATAAGAAAATACCTTTCTGCACGTATCGCAAAAGGCGGTGTAGCTAAAGTGGTAATAGAGCGTACGTTGAAACGTATCACTGTTACTATTCATACAGCTCGTCCGGGGATTGTGATCGGTAAAGCAGGACAGGAAGTTGACAAGATCAAAGAAGAGTTGAAAAAATTGACTAAGAAGGAAATTCAGATCAACATCTTTGAAATTAAACGTCCTGAGCTTGATGCACAATTAGTAGCAGAAGGTGTTGCAAAACAATTAGAAGCAAGGATTTCATTCCGTAGAGCAATGAAGTCTACTATCGCATCAACAATGCGTATGGGTGCTGAAGGTATCAAAATTATGACCTCTGGTCGTTTAGGTGGTGCTGAGATGGCTCGTAGCGAACAGTATAAAGAAGGAAGAATTCCTTTGCATACTTTCCGTGCAGACATTGATTATGCATTAGCAGAAGCTTTAACTACTTATGGTAAAATAGGTGTTAAAGTATGGATCTGTAAAGGTGAAGTTTACGGTAAACGTGATCTTTCTCCAAACATCGGTGCTACGAGCAATGCTCCAGGCAAAGGTGGAAGACCAGAAGGTGCTTTTGCAGGTGGTGGTAGAGACAGAGATAACCGTGGCGGTGGCGACAGAAGAAACGACAAAGGTCGTGGCGGAAGAGGTCCTGGTCAAGGCGGTCCTGGTGCAGGAAGAGATAATAGAGGCGGAAATACTCAGAATAGAGGTCCTCGTAAATAATTAGTTAACAGATCGTTTAACGATAATATTAAGATAAAATGTTACAGCCAAAAAGAACGAAGTTCAGAAAGATGCAAAAGGGCAGAATGAAAGGTTTAGCAACTCGTGGTGCTGAATTGTCATTCGGATCTTTCGGGATTAAATCTTTAGAGTCGACATGGATTACCAGTCGTCAGATAGAGGCAGCCCGTATTGCCGTGACTCGTTTCATGAAACGTGAAGGTCAGGTTTGGATTAGAATATTCCCGGACAAACCGGTAACTAAGAAACCAGCCGAAGTACGTATGGGTAAAGGTAAGGGTGCTCCGGAATACTGGGTAGCCGTAGTTAGACCAGGACGTATTATTTTTGAAGCCGAAGGAGTTCCTTTAGAAATTGCTAAAGAAGCTATGAGATTGGCAGCTCAAAAATTACCGATCCAAACAAAATTTGTAGTACGTAGAGATTACGTAGAGGCATAAGAAAAGTTATGGGTTGAATGTTGTAAGTAACTTGTTATTACAACCGCTAGGCCCACAACATAAAAATTAATAAAATGAAGAACTCAGAAATCACAGGGCTTTCACAAGAAGAACTAGTAGTCAGGATTGCAGAAGAAAAAGAAAACTTAGTAAAGTTAAAATTTGCGCATACAATTTCGGCTATAGAGAATCCTACCCGCATTAAAAAGGTAAGAAGAGATATCGCCCGATTAAATACTGAAGTGACTAAGCGTAAAGCTCAGTCAGCTAGTGAAACTAAATAACTTTAGAGTCGAAATGGAAAGACAATTAAGAAAAACAAGAACCGGGTTAGTGGTAAGCAACAAGATGGATAAATCTATTGTTGTAGCGGTAGAACGTAAAGTGAAACACCCGATCTATGGTAAGTTTGTTAAGAAAACTACCAAATTTATGGCTCATGACGAGAAAAACGATTGCGGTATTGGTGATACAGTACTGATCATGGAGACTCGTCCGCTGAGTAAAAACAAGAACTGGAGATTAGTGGAAATTTTAGAAAGGGCTAAATAACATGGTACAACAGGAATCAAGATTAAACGTAGCCGACAATAGCGGCGCAAAAGAAGTATTGGTTATCCGTGTCCTTGGTGGTACTGGAAAAAGATATGCTTCTATTGGTGACAAAATCGTTGTTACCGTTAAAAGTGCATTGCCTTCTGGAAACATCAAGAAAGGAACCGTTTCTAAAGCAGTTGTTGTAAGAACAAAGAAAGAGATCAGACGTAAAGATGGTTCTTACATCCGTTTCGACGACAATGCAGCAGTATTATTAAATGCACAAGATGAGCCGCGTGGTACACGTATTTTTGGCCCGGTAGCAAGAGAACTGCGTGAAAAACAATTCATGAAAATTGTATCATTAGCACCGGAGGTATTATAAAATGAAAAATAAAGTAACTACACCAAAAGTAAAAATCCGTAAAGGAGATTTAGTAAAGGTTATAGCTGGCGATTCAAAAGGCCAACAAGGTAAAGTTCTTTCAGTATTAATTACTAAAAGCAGAATCCTTGTAGAAGGTGTTAACCTTGTATCAAAACATACAAAACCAAATGCTGCTACCCCAAATGGTGGTATCATTAAAAAAGAAGCTGCTCTTCATATTTCTAACGTTGCGTTAATAGATCCTAAATCAGGTGATATAACACGCGTTGGCAGAAAGCTTAATGCTGATGGGAAATTAGTTAGGGTTAGTAAAAAATCAGGAGAGGAGATCAAATAATGGCTTACATACCAAGATTAAAAAGTAAATATAAAGAGGAAATTGTAACTGCACTTAAAGATAAGTTCAATTATAAAAGCGTTATGCAAGTTCCTAAGTTAGAGAAAATCGCTATTAACCAAGGTGTTGGGCGTTTCTCTGTAACTGATAAGAAAATAATGGACAGCTCTATTTTGGAGATGACTACTATCTCTGGTCAGCAAGCAGTTGGAGCAAAATCTAAAAAAGATATCTCAAACTTTAAGTTGCGTAAAGGTATGCCAGTAGGTGTACGTGTTACTTTGCGTGATAATAACATGTATGAGTTTTTAGATCGTTTAATTTCCGTAGCTTTGCCACGTATCCGTGATTTCAAAGGTATCAATGATAAAGGTTTTGATGGAAAAGGTAACTATACTTTAGGTATTACCGAACAAATCATATTCCCAGAGATCAACATCGACAAAATCAGCAAGATTTTAGGTATGGACATTACTTTTGTAACTACTGCTACTACTGATGTTGAAGCATTGGAACTTTTAAAACAATTTGGATTACCGTTTAAAAATCAAAATACAAATCTATAATGGCAAAAGAAGGAGTAAAAGCTCGCGAAGTTAAGCGCCAGAAATTAGTAGCTAAGTATGCAGACAAACGTGCTGAACTTAAAGCTGCTGGTGATTATGAAGGATTAGATAAGTTACCAAAAAACTCATCTGCTGTACGTTTACACAATCGTTGTAAATTGACTGGACGTCCTCGTGGTTATATGCGTACTTTCGGTATATCAAGGGTACTTTTCCGCGATATGGCTTTAGCAGGTAAAATACCTGGAGTTAGAAAAGCAAGCTGGTAACACAGCTTCTTTGTACTTAAGGTTTTTTCCTTGAGTAGAAAATAAATATTAACCGATGGCAGGTCGTCCCGAATAGGTCAGGAAGGAAACCACTATCACAACTATATAAAAAATGAATACAGATCCAATAGCAGATTATCTTACAAGGGTAAGAAATGCCATCAAGGCAAATCACAGAATTGTAGAGATTCCTGCATCAAACCTTAAAAAGGAAATTACTAAAGTACTTTTTGATAAAGGTTACATTGCCAATTACAAATTTGAGGATACTACTGCTCAAGGTACAATCAAGATAGCTTTAAAATATAACGCTATTACGAAAATACCTGCAATCCGTACATTAGTACGTATCAGTAAACCAGGTTTAAGGCAATATGCTGGCGTAGAGAATATGCCAAGAGTATTAAACGGTTTAGGTATCGCGATCTTATCTACATCTAAGGGTGTTATGACTGATAAAGAAGCTGCTAAACTAAACATTGGTGGCGAAGTTTTGTGTCACGTTTATTAATTAAAGGAGGATAGCAAAATGTCAAGAATAGGAAAAGCCCCAATTAGTATCCCTTCAGGTGTTACAATTACTGTATCTAAAGATAACGTAGTATCTGTTAAAGGCCCTAAAGGTGAATTAACTCAAGCAGTAGATTCAGATATCACAGTAAGTCAGGAAGATGGTGTATTAACTGTACAACGTCCCTCAGAACAAAAAAGACACAAAGCGTTACACGGTTTGTATCGTTCTTTGTTAAACAATATGGTTGTTGGTGTAACAGAAGGTTATAAAATTCAACAAGAATTAGTAGGTGTGGGTTACCGTGCTACTAACCAAGGAAATACTTTGGATCTTGTTTTAGGTTATTCTCACCACTATGTATTCCAATTGCCGGAAGAAATTAAGGTAACGACAACTTCAGAAAAAGGTCAGACTCCAAAAATTATTTTGGAAAGTATTGATAAACAACTGATAGGACAAGTAGCAGCGAAAATCCGTTCGTTACGTGCACCAGAGCCATACAAAGGTAAAGGTATCAAGTTTGTAGGAGAAGTGTTAAGAAGAAAAGCAGGTAAATCAGCTTCTAAAAAATAATCATCATGGCAGGGAAAAAATTATCTCGTAGAGATCGTATAAAAAAAGGAATCAGAAAAAGATTAACAGGTTCTGAAAGCCGTCCACGTTTATCGGTTTATAGAAGCAATAAAGGAATTTATGCTCAAATCATTAACGACGTAACCGGTAGTACAATTGTATCAGCTTCATCTTTATCTAAAGATTTTTCAGGTACTGGAAACAAATCGGAGCAATCTGTAGCTGTAGGTAAATTAGTTGCAGAGAAAGCAATCGCAGCTGGTGTTAAAGAAGTTGTTTTCGATAGAAACGGCTACTTATACCATGGACGTATAAAATCGTTGGCAGAAGGTGCTCGCGAAGCTGGTTTAGTATTTTAATCTGAAAATAGGATAAGAATGTCAACTATCAATATAAAAAGAGTTAAGACTAGCGAAATCGAATTGAAAGATCGTTTAGTTAGCATACAGCGTGTAGCCAAAGTAACCAAAGGTGGTCGTACTTTCAGCTTCTCAGCAATCGTAGTTGTTGGAGATGAAAACGGAATCGTAGGTTACGGATTGGGTAAAGCTAAAGAGGTAACAGAAGCAATTGCAAAAGGCATCGATGATGCTAAAAAGAACTTGGTAAAAGTTCCTTTGTTAAATGGTACTGTTCCTCACGAGCAAATTGGTAAATTCTCAGGTGGTTTTGTTTTAATCAAACCAGCTGCAGTAGGTACCGGAGTAATTGCTGGTGGTGCAATGCGTGCTGTATTAGAGAGTGCCGGAGTACATAACGTATTGGCCAAATCAAAAGGTTCATCTAATCCACATAACGTGGTAAAAGCAACTGTTGATGCTTTAACTAAGATGCGTGATGCTTATACTGTAGCTCAGCAACGTGGTGTAGATTTAAATAAAGTTTTTAACGGATAATATTATGGCGAAGATCAAAATAACCCAGGTAAAAAGCATTATCGATAGAAGCGAACGCCAAAAAAGAACGATGCAAGCTTTAGGTTTAACTAAAATGAACCAAAGTGTAGAAGTAGAAGCAACTGCTGCCATTATTGGAATGGTAAGAAAAGTTAATCACTTAATAGCTATCGAGAGTATATAATTATTTAAGGTTGCAGATGTGAGTTATATGACTACATTTGCAACCTTTGTATATTGTTTAACCGTTGTCCCTGATTAGTGAAAGCGAAGGGCAACACAATAAGTTTTAAAAATGAACTTAAGTAATTTAAAACCTGCAGCAGGTTCTACTAAAAATAGTAAGAGGATAGGTCGTGGTACTGGTTCTGGTCGTGGTGGTACTTCGACACGTGGACATAAAGGTGCTGGATCACGTTCAGGACATTCAACTAAGATTGGATTTGAAGGTGGTCAAATGCCGTTACAACGTCGTGTGCCTAAGGTAGGTTTCAAACCAATTAACCGTGTTGAATATGTAGGTGTAAACTTAGATGTTTTACAAGGTTTGGCTGAGAAGTTTAACTTAACAAGCATTGATTTTGCTATCTTGCAAGAACACGGATTGGCTTCAAAAAATGATCTGGTAAAAGTATTAGGTCGTGGTGAGGTTAAATCTAAATTAGAAGTTAAAGCACATGCTTTTTCTGCTACTGCACAAAAAGCTATTGAGGCTGTTGGAGGCTCAATCGAAAAATTGTAATTAATGAAGAAGCTGTTTACTACTTTAAGTAATATTTGGAAAATTCAAGAATTAAAAGAGCGTATAGTATTTACGCTCATGATTCTTTTGGTATATAGATTTGTATCGCATGTGGTTTTGCCAGGTGTTGATGCGACTCTTTTAGGCGATAATGAGAAGTCTGGCCTTTTGGGCCTTTTGGATATGTTCGCTGGGGGATCATTCTCCAGAGTATCTATTCTTGCTTTGGGAGTTATGCCTTATATTTCTGCATCAATTGTAGTTCAGCTATTAGGTATTGCTGTACCTTCGTTTCAGAAAATGCAAAAGGAAGGTGAAAGTGGAAGAAATAAACTGAATCAAATTACACGCTATCTAACTGTTGCTATTACAGCTGTACAAGCAGTTGGTTATGTAAAAACTCAGGTTCCGCCAGAGGCAATTATCATTAATCATACATTATTCTTTGTTCTGGCTACGTTTGTATTGGCCGCAGGTACATTATTTGTAATGTGGTTAGGAGAGAAAATTACTGATAAAGGTATCGGTAATGGTATCTCACTGATCATTATGGTTGGTATTATCGCTCGTTTACCTATCGCTTTACAACAAGAGATCAGCTCTAGATTTGTAGGTGATGGTGGACTTATCGCTTTGGTGATTGAGATAGTTGCACTTTTTGCAGTAGTTATGTTCACTATCATGATCGTACAGGGTGTACGTAAAGTACCAGTTCAATATGCCAAAAGAATTGTTGGTAACAGACAATTTGGTGGTGTAAGACAGTACATACCATTAAAGGTGAATGCTGCAGGTGTAATGCCAATCATTTTCGCTCAGGCATTAATGTTTATTCCGGCAACTTTAACGCAATTTTTTCCTTCACTACAAAATACATGGCTAATTCAGTTTAGTGATTATACTTCATTAGCATATAGTTTAACATTTGCTTTTTTAATTATTGCATTTACGTTTTTCTATACCGCTATTACAGTTAATCCTACTCAGATGTCGGATGATATGAAAAAGAACGGTGGGTTCATTCCTGGTATTAAACCTGGATTGTCTACCTCATCTTTTATAGACGATGTGATCTCAAAGATTACCTTTCCGGGTGCTGTCTTTTTAGCTATCATCGCTATTCTTCCTTCAATCGCTGTTAAGTTTGGAATTAAATCTGAGTTCGCTCATTTCTATGGCGGTACTTCTTTGCTAATTCTTGTAGGTGTGGTTTTGGATACATTGCAACAGATCGAAAGTTATTTGTTAATGCGTCATTATGATGGATTGATGAAGACAGGTCGTGTTACTGGAAGAACAGGAATTCCAGCTGCTAGCGGAAGCAATGCAGTGATATAGTAGAAGAAAGAATGTCTAAGATCTATTATAAATCCCTCGAGGAGATAGAATTAATAAGAGAAAGCTCTTTGTTAGTGTCAAAGACACTAGCTGAAGTAGCAAAAGTTATTCAGCCAGGTGTTACAACCAAAAAGTTAGATCAGCTGGCTGAGACTTTTATTAAGGATCATGGCGCAATACCTGCTTTTTTGAATTATAATGGCTTTCCTTATTCGCTTTGTATTTCACCTAATGAACAAGTTGTTCATGGATTTCCGAGCGATTATGTGATTCAGGAAGGTGATCTTATCTCAGTGGATTGCGGGGTTATTAAAAACAACTACTTTGGTGATTCAGCATATACATTTTCAATTGGAGAAGTAAGTGCCGAGAAGAAGAAGTTGGTAGAAGTAACTCAGGAATGTTTACGACTGGCTGTAGAAAAGGCAGTTGTAGGTTCCAGAATTGGAGATATTGGTTTTGCTGTTCAGGACCTGGCAGAGAAGAATGGTTTTGGTGTAGTAAGAGAGCTGGTAGGGCATGGAGTAGGAGTTAAGTTGCATGAAAAGCCAGAGGTTCCTAACTACGGTAAACGTGGTAGTGGGATTAAACTGGAAGAAGGGATGGTTATAGCAATAGAACCAATGATAAATGCCGGCACAGCCGGAGTGAAGTTTTGGTCTGATGGCTGGACAGTAACCAGTAATGACAATCGACCTTCTGCACATTTTGAACATACAGTGGCTGTAAAAAAAGGAAAAGCAGATGTTTTATCAACCTTTTCTTTAATTGAAGAAGTTTTAATAGAAAAAAAGTAAATAATTAAAATTTTTTATTTAATTTTGCAACCCTGTTTAATAGCAGCTAATTAAGTAAAAATCAATATTATATGGCTAAACAAGCCTCAATTGAACAAGACGGTGTAATAAAAGAAGCATTATCGAATGCCATGTTCAGAGTTGAACTAGAGAATGGACATGAGATAATAGCTCATATTTCGGGGAAAATGAGGATGCACTACATCAAAATTTTACCCGGAGATAAAGTAAAATTAGAGATGTCGCCTTACGATTTATCAAAGGGCAGGATTACTTATAGATATAAATAAAATGAAAGTTAGGTCATCAATTAAAAAACGTAGTGCTGATTGCAAGGTTATTCGTCGTAAAGGTAAACTTTACGTTATAAACAAGAAAAACCCTAAGTTTAAGCAACGTCAAGGTTAAGAAATTATTGAAGTATGATTGGATTGAATGTACAGGTTACTCAATCTGTCGTTTAATCAAATAATCAAACATTTAGTACAAATATGGCAAGGATATCAGGTATTGATTTACCAAGAAACAAAAGAGGCGAAATTGGATTAACTTATATCTTCGGAATAGGTAGATCAACTGCACAACGTATATTAACTGAGGCAGGTATCGATTTAAGCAAAAAAGTACAGGACTGGTCTGATGATGAATTATCAGCAATCCGTACCATTATAAACGACGGCGTAAAAGTTGAAGGAGCTTTACGTTCAGAGGTTCAATTAAACATCAAACGTTTAATGGACATTGGTTGTTACCGTGGTTTACGTCACAGAAAAGGTTTACCTGTGCGTGGTCAGCGTACTAAAAACAACTCTCGTACACGTAAAGGCAAGAGAAAAACAGTTGCGAACAAGAAAAAAGCTACTAAATAAAAATTAGTACTGAATAATAATTATGGCTAAGAGTAAAAAAGTTACCAAAAAGCGTATTGTTGTTATTGAGCCTGTTGGTCAGGCGCACATCAATGCTACTTTTAACAATATCATTGTTACCCTAACAAATAACAACGGTCAAACTATTTCATGGTCTTCTGCAGGTAAAATGGGATTTAAGGGTTCTAAAAAGAACACTCCATATGCAGCAGGTCAAGCTGCATCTGATTGCGGTAAAGTAGCATTTGATTTAGGTCTACGTAAAGTAGAAGTTTTTGTTAAAGGTCCAGGTTCAGGTCGTGAGTCTGCAATTAGAACATTGCAGGTTTCAGGTATCGAAGTAACCTCTATCAAAGATATTACGCCGCTTCCACACAATGGATGTCGTCCTCCTAAGAAGAGAAGAGTTTAATTTATTAATTTTTAAAGCTAAGAGTCTGCAGCTTCAGGTTGCATGATACTTTAAAACAAAAAGCAATGGCAAGATATACAGGACCGAAGTCCAAAATCGCGCGTAAATTCAGAGAGCCAATTTTTGGCCCTGATAAAGTATTAGATAGAAAAAATTATCCTCCTGGGCAACACGGTGCCTCAAAAAGAAGAGGAAAACAATCTGAATACGCAGTTCAATTAATGGAAAAGCAAAAAGTTAAATATACTTATGGTGTATTGGAGCGTCAGTTCCGTAACTTGTTTACCAAAGCGTCTTCTCGTGAAGGAATTACAGGTGATAACTTATTGCAATTATTAGAGGCTCGTTTAGATAATACAGTATACAGATTAGGTATTGCTACTACACGTTCAGCTGCTCGTCAGTTAGTTAGCCATAAACACGTAACAGTTAACGGTGAAGTAGTAAATATCCCTTCATATCAATTAAAAGCTGGAGATGTTGTTGCAGTTCGCGAGAAATCAAAAACATTAGAAGCAATCACTAATTCTGTAGCAGGAAGAGTAATCAATAAATTCAATTGGTTAGATTGGAATGCGAATGAGTTAACTGGTAAATTTTTAGCTTATCCTAATCGTGATGAGATACCAGAAAACATCAAAGAAAACCTTATAGTAGAGTTATACTCTAAGTAATATATTTAATTAATTGCCTACGGGCAATTAATTTTTTACGTTGCATAATTTTAATAACGATCTAAAAACATTATAAATGGCAATTTTAGCATTTCAGAAACCCGATAAGGTAATCATGCAGAAATCAACTGATTTCGATGGTATATTTGAATTTCGTCCTTTAGAGCCCGGTTTCGGTGTAACAATTGGTAATGCCTTAAGAAGAATATTACTTTCTTCTTTAGAAGGTTATGCCATTACAAGTATTCGTTTTTCTGGCGTATCTCATGAGTTTTCTACAATGAAAGGTGTTGTAGAGGATTTGACTGAAATTATCCTTAATTTAAAACAAGTGCGTTTTAAAAAAGTAGGTGATTCAGGTGATTCTGAGAAGGTTTTTATTGTAGTAAATGGCCAGGAGCAATTTGCTGCAGGAGACATTACTAAATTCTCTAATAACTTTGAGGTTCTTAATCCAGATTTCGTTATCTGTAACATGGAGAAATCTGTTACTTTAGAGGTGGAATTGACCATTAATAAAGGACGTGGTTATGTACCAGCAGAAGAGAATAAAATTAATGATGCTGTAGTTGGAGTTATAGCGATAGATTCGATTTTCACTCCAATGAAAAATGTAAAATATACGATTGAAAACTATCGTGTTGAACAAAAAACAGATTACGAAAAATTAATACTAGATATCTCTACTGATGGATCTATCCATCCTGAAGAGGCGCTAAAAGAAGCTGCTAAGATTTTAATCCAGCACTTTATGTTGTTCTCTGATGAGAATTTAGTATTAGAATCTCAAGCTAAAGAAGAAACTAAAGAAGTTGATGAGGAAATCTTGCATATGCGTAAGATCCTGAAAACTGAATTAGTAGATTTAGACTTATCAGTTCGTGCATTGAACTGCTTAAAAGCAGCTGATATTCGTACTTTAGCTGATTTGGTTTCTTATGATGTTGCTGATATGTTAAAATTCAGAAACTTCGGTAAAAAATCTTTAACAGAGATACAAGAGCTTGTTAAATCTAAGAGTTTATCTTTTGGAATGAACTTGTCTAAGTTCAAATTGGACGAGGAATAATAAGCTAAAAGCATAAATTATATATTGTTAATAGTGTATAATTCCCTCAGATTAATTTCATAGAGACGGTATACACTGAATAAATTTAAAAATGAGACACGGTAGAAAAGTAAATCACTTAGGAAGAACAGATTCACATCGTAAGGCGATGTTGGCTAACATGGCTTCATCGTTAATTAAACATAAGAGAATCTCGACAACTTTAGCAAAAGCAAAAGCTTTGCGTATGTATGTTGAACCTCTTATCACAAAATCAAAAACTGATACTACGCACTCTCGTCGTATTGTTTTCGGTTACTTACAAGATAAAGAAACTGTTACTGAATTGTTCCGTGATGTTGCGGCTAAAGTTGCTAGCCGTCCAGGTGGTTACACTAGGATCATTAAGTTAAACAATCGTCTAGGTGATAATGCTGAAATGGCGTTAATCGAACTAGTTGATTATAACGAAGTGTACGGTAAAGAAGCAGATTCAGCTGAAAAGAAAACTACTCGTCGTGGTAGAAGCAAAGCTAAAAAATCTGATGCTCCTGCAGCAAAAACAGAAGAAGTTAAAGCCGAAGAGGTTAAGGCCGAAGAAGTTGTAGAAGAAGCACCAGCTGCTGAAGAAACAAAAGAAGATAAAGGAGAATAATATTCCCTAGTCAGAATATAAGAGTCGGTTCAATTTGAACCGACTTTTTTTTTGCTTTTCAAAACCTATCTTTGTACTGTAATAATATTTCATGTCGAATCAACTTAGTATCCAGCTATTTCTGGATCAATTATCAGAAAGTATTTCATTAAATCTATTTCTAAAAGCGTCTTTAGGGAATTACCATGGAAATGAAAAAGAACTTAAGAATATCTACGTTCGAAGAGTAAAGATTAAGCGAGTTGAGATGCTTTCTTTTAATTATCGTTATAAAACCCGCGATATATTTAAGAACCTAAGCATACAGGATGGCACTGATCTAATTAAGAATTTGATTAGTAATGATTTTAGAATCTGTACCCTTTTCACCACAAATAAAGAAGTAATTATAGAGCATGGGAAAAAGGGAACCATTTCTTTAAGAGAAAGACAAAATGCTTCTAATATTAAACCGAGTTTGTCTCATGATAAAGAGAAGAAGAGAATTATAAAGCCAGCAGGAAAAACTTATTTACAAGAGCTAAAGGTTACTGATCAGGAGGGGAATGTATTCAAAAATTCTCAGGATAAGTACAGACAGATTAATCAGTATATTGAAATTTTAAGTTCTTTGATTAAAGAACTGCCAGATGCTAAGGTCCGAAATGTTGTGGACATGGGGTCGGGTAAGGGGTATCTTACTTTTGCCCTTTATGATTATTTACATAATGTACTTAATCAAAATGTGAATATGGTAGGCGTTGAATTTAGAGAAGACATGGTACAGCTATGCAATAGCATTGCTGATAAATCGAACTTTAATCAATTGCGGTTTGTAGAAGGCACCATTGATAATTATAATACTGATTCAATTGATTTGTTAATTGCCTTACATGCTTGTGATACGGCTACTGATGATGCGATCTATAAAGGAATTAAGACTAATGCAGAATTAATTGTTGTTGCACCTTGCTGTCATAAGCAGATCAGAAGAGAAATGGAAAAAGGTAAAACTAAAAACGATGTTTCTTTTTTAACTAAATATGGAATATTCATGGAGCGCCAGGCAGAAATGATAACTGACGGGATCAGGGCACTGGTACTGGAGTATTTTGGTTATAAAACTAAAATATTCGAATTCATTTCGGATGTTCATACTCCAAAGAATGTTTTGGTAGTTGGTATAAAAGGAGAGATTGCTACGAGTAGAAAAACCGAAATACTAGCTCAGATACAGCAGACTAAGAGTTATTTCGGAATTGGTTACCATCATTTGGAAAGACTTTTGAAAGACGAAATGTAACAACATTCTGTCATACTGTCACATTTTTATGATGTAATTCGGACAATTTTATATTGAAAATCTTACAGAAAAACTATTTTTTCTGCCAAAACCCTATTGGCACATTGCTTGTTGAACAGATGTAAATAATAAGATTTCATAAACATAAACATAGATAAAATAGCATGTCAAAAATTATTGGTATAGACTTAGGAACAACAAACTCTTGCGTAGCCGTAATGGAAGGTAACGAACCTGTAGTTATAGCCAACAGCGAGGGTAAACGCACTACACCTTCCATTGTTGCTTTTGCAGAAAATGGTGAGCGTAAAGTAGGCGAGCCGGCAAAGCGTCAGGCAATTACTAACCCAACAAAAACAATATCTTCAATAAAGCGCTTTATGGGAAGCAGCTTTGCTGAAGTTTCTAAAGAATCATCACGTGTACCTTATAAGGTAGTTAAAGGTGATAACAATACTCCAAGGGTTGAAATTGACGACCGTAAATATACACCACAAGAAATTTCTGCGATGATTTTGCAGAAAATGAAAAAAACTGCAGAAGATTTCTTAGGTCATGAAGTAACTGAAGCGGTTATTACTGTTCCTGCTTATTTTAATGACGCTCAACGTCAGGCAACAAAAGAAGCTGGAGAAATTGCAGGTTTAACTGTTAAACGTATTATTAACGAGCCAACTGCAGCTGCTTTAGCTTATGGATTAGATAAAGCACACAAGGATATGAAAATTGTTGTGTTTGACTGCGGTGGTGGTACTCATGACGTTTCTGTATTAGAATTAGGTGATGGTGTATTTGAAGTAAAATCTACAGATGGTGATACTCACCTAGGTGGTGATGACTTTGATCATATCATTATCGAGTGGTTAGCTGCTGAATTTAAAAATGAAAACGGCATGGATCTTCACCAGGATCCAATGGCTTTACAACGTCTTAAAGAAGCTGCTGAAAAAGCCAAAATTGAGCTTTCAAGCACAACTTCAACTGAGATCAACTTGCCATACATCACTGCTGATGCAACAGGACCTAAGCACTTGGTAAGAACATTAACCCGTGCTAAATTCGAGCAATTAGCTGGTGATTTAATTAAACGTACAATTGATCCTTGTAAATCAGCTTTGAAAAATGCAGGTTTAAAAACAAGTGATATCGATGAGATTATATTAGTTGGTGGTTCTACACGTATTCCAGCTATCCAGGAAGCAGTAAAAGCTTTCTTTGGTAAAGAACCATCTAAAGGTGTAAACCCTGATGAGGTAGTAGCTATTGGTGCTGCAATTCAAGGTGGTGTTTTAACCGGAGAAGTTAAAGATGTATTGTTATTAGATGTAACACCTCTTTCTTTAGGTATTGAAACAATGGGTGGTGTAATGACTAAATTAATTGAAGCTAACACAACCATACCTTCTAAAAAAGCAGAAACTTTCTCTACAGCAGCTGATAATCAACCTTCAGTAGAGATCCATATTTTACAAGGAGAGCGTCCTATGGCAGCTCAAAACCGTACTATTGGTCGTTTTATATTAGATGGTATTCCGCCAGCACCTCGTGGAGTTCCTCAAGTTGAAGTAGCATTTGATATTGATGCAAATGGTATCTTGCATGTAAGTGCTAAAGATAAAGCAACCGGTAAAGAGCAAAAGATTCGTATTGAGGCTTCTTCAGGTTTAACTGATGAAGAGATCAAAAGAATGAAAGATGAAGCTGAGAAAAATGCAGAAGCTGATAAAACTGCTAAAGAAGAAGCAGAAAAAATCAACGGTGCTGATGCTTTAATTTTCTCAACTGAGAAACAATTAAAAGAATTCGGAGAAAAACTATCTGCTGATAAAAAAGCTCCTATTGAAGAAGGTTTGAAAAAACTTAAAGATGCACATGCTGCAAGAAACTTTGCTGATATTGACACAGCACAAGCAGAATTGCAAAATGCGTGGAATGCAGCTTCAGAAGAGATGTATAAATCAGGACAAGACGGTGCACAACCTGAAGGTGCTCAAGCTCAGGATGGCGCTCAGTCAGCTGATGGTGGCGATAACGTTACTGATGTTGATTTTGAAGAAGTAAAAGACGATAAAAAATAGTCTTTTAAGCAATAAAAAAGCCCCTTGATAAATTATCAAGGGGCTTTTTTATTGCTTGTCTAGTTCCAAAGATTCTCAGGATAAGTCCCATCTTTTACTAACTGATCTATACATTCCTGTACAAAAGGCTTATCTTCTTTATAAGTTACTCCAAACCACTGGCTATCTGTAGGTATAACTTTGAAAGAGGCTGCACCACTTTTTACAAGATTTTCGCCAATCAAAGGGATAAAGAACTCAGCTTTTGGTTTGTCTTTATTTTCTAAAGCAAATACTCTAAATAAGTCTTCAGTTAATTTAAAAACAGCTGGAGTAAAGCCCCAGAAGTTCATTGAAACCGGAGTGTTATATTCTAAAGGATATTCAGAACCATTTTCTTCATATACAATTCCACCATCTTTTTTATAAACCTGAGTACGTTCAGTAATCTCTTCAAGGAATCCAGCATCATTGGTTTTGCAAACCCCACGAGATACAGATCCAAAATCAGATAGTGTTTTCCCAATTTGATAGCCAACAATAGAATAGTTGCTGTCAGTTGCCTCATTATTTAAAAAGTCTACCATTTTTTTAAACGCATCATAACCATAATAATCATCTGCGTTGATTACGCAAAAAGGCTCTTTAATGGCGTTTCTGCCAGATAGAATGGCATGAGCAGTTCCCCATGGTTTTTCGCGGTAAATTTCCTCTTCAATGCCAAATTGTTTCAAATCGAAATTTTGGAATACATAATCAGTTTCAATTTTACCATTTAGTTTAGGTTCAAATATGGCTTTAAAGTTTTCTACAAATTCTTCCTTGATGATGAAGACTACTTTGCCGAATCCAGCTTTAATTGCATCGTATATAGAATAATCAATAATTGTTTCTCCATTGGGGCCAAAGCCATCAATCTGTTTCATGCTGCCATAGCGACTTGCCATACCAGCTGCTAATATTAATAAGGTAGGTTTTTTCATGCAGCGAAAATAATGATTCAATTTATATTCAATGTAAAAAGTGAGATAGTTTTTTCATTAGTCTGATAACGGTTCTCAATGTATCGCATGGATATTGAGGTAGTTAAAATCCAAATATTCCCTTTCCGCCGCTGCTGCGAGGTTTTTTCCCTGTAAGCATACCAAATAATCCCCGCACTATTTCTTTTCCTATTTGTCTGGTTATAGTTGCGCCCATTACCTGTTCAACTAAACTCTTCTCACCTTTTTTAGGAGCCTCTTCTTGTTTTGTTTCTTCTTCCTCGGTTAGTTTATCATTTACACGTTTGGTTAAGATTTCATAGGCGCTCTCAGGATCAATTGATTCCTGGTATTTAGTAGTAAGCTCGCTTGATTGGACAAGGTTATTATAATCCGCCGCACCGAGTGGTCCCATGATTGCTCTTGGAGGTGTAAGCATAGTTGCTGCCACTTCTGTAGGGATACCTTTTTCGTTCAACACTGTTATCAAAGCCTGTCCGGTTCCTAATGAAGTCAACATTTTGTCGATCTCGTAGAATTCGGATCTTGGATAAGTATTTACAGTCTTTTTAAGCGCATCAACATCATTTGGTGTAAATGCTCTCAAAGCGTGCTGAACACGATTTCCTAGTTGAGATAATACACTCTCAGGGACATCACTAGGGGCTTGAGTACAGAAAAATACACCTATACCTTTTGATCTGATCAATCTGATAATAGTTTCTATGTGTTCCAGAAAAGCTTTTGAAGAATTTTTAAATAACAAATGCGCCTCATCAAAAAAGAAAACCAGCTTAGGTTTATCTAAATCTCCAACTTCAGGCATGCTATAAAAAATTTCTGCAAGTAAACTTAACAGGTAAGTGGAATAAAGAACCGGCTGATTTTGGACATCTGAGATATTGAGTAAACTGATTACTCCTTTACCGTCGGTTTTAGTAAAAAGATCTTCGATGTCAAATGAACGTTCGCCAAACATAGCGCTCAGTCCCTGTTGCTCAATGGTAACTATCTTTCTTAATATTGTTCCTGAAGTGGCAGTGGATATTTTACCATAAGAACTTTTAATCTCTTCGGCACCTTGCCCTTCGGCCAGGTATGAAACTAATTTTTTAAGATCATTAAGATCAATAATTGGTAGTTTGCTATCATCAGCATACTTAAAGATCACAGCTAAAACACCTGCCTGTGTATCATTTAGATCGAGGATTTTAGACAGTAGGGTAGGCCCAAATTCAAGAACAGTAGCCCGCATTTGAGCGCCTAATTTGCCAGATAAGGAAAAAATCTCGACAGGGAATCCAGAAGGATTAAAAGGCTTGCCCAGTTGACCTGCTCTTTCCTCTATTTTTGGATTGATTGGTCCTGGTTGATTAAGGCCTGATAAATCGCCCTTTACATCAAGCATAAACACCGGTACACCTGCATCAGACAATTGTTCTGATAGCAACTGCAATGTGCGGGTTTTTCCTGTCCCTGTTGCGCCTGCAACAAGCCCATGCCTATTCATCATTTTTAAAGACAAGTTAACTTCAGCTTCAGCGATTACTTGCCCATCCAGAATACCAGCTCCAAGATATATGTATGAACCACTTGGTGTATAAGAGGCCTTAATTTTTTCTGTAAATTTTGCGGATTGATCACTCATAGGAAAAGATAGTTTTTATAAAAGTAAGAAAAGCACCCGAAATACAAACAAAAGAAAGGGTGTATCATAGTTCATGATACACCCTTTTAAAAATAAGGTTATTTAAAACTACTTCTTATAAGTAAAGTCGTGATCTTTTTTAATGTTCAATAAAGAATGATAAATGAGGTTGATCACATTGTCAACATCTTCTTTATGAATCATTTCAACTGTGGTATGCATATACCTTAATGGTAAAGAAATTAATGCAGATGGAACACCTCCGTTAGAATAAGCAAAAGCATCAGTATCTGTACCGGTTGAGCGGGATGATGCCTGACGTTGGAAAGGGATATCATTCTTCTCAGCTGTTTCAATAAGCAATTTGTTTAAATTTGTTTGAACAGCAGGTGCATAAGAAACTACCGGACCTTTGCCACAAGCCAAATCTCCCTGAGTGATCTTATTGATCATTGGGGTAGTGGTATCATGAGTAACATCAGTAATTATAGCCACGTTAGGTTTAATTCTGTGGGCTATCATTTCGGCTCCCCTTAATCCAATTTCTTCCTGTACTGAGTTTACAATGTAAAGCCCAAAAGGTAATTTCTTTTTATTTTCCTGAAGCAGTCTGGCAACCTCGGCAATCATAAATCCACCGGCTCTGTTATCCAGTGCACGGCCAACATAATAGCGGTCGTTTAATACCATAAATTCATCTTCATAGGTAATTACGCAACCTACATGAATACCAAGTTTTTCAACTTCTTCTTTAGATGTACATCCACAATCAAGGAAGATGTTTTTTAACGCCGGAGCCTCCTCTTTCTCGCCACCGCTACGGGTGTGAATAGCAGGCCATCCAAATACGGCTTTAACCAAACCGTTGTCGGTGTGTATGTTTACGCGCTTAGAAGGAGCTATCTGATGATCTGACCCTCCATTGCGGATTACATAAATTAAGCCATCAGGAGTGATATAATTAACAAACCAGGAGATCTCATCGGCATGAGCCTCAATAACTACTTTGAAATCTGCTTTGGGATTAATCACACCAACTGCAGTCCCGTAATTATCGATGAAACTTTCATCTATATATGGTTTTAAATAATCTAGCCATAATTTTTGACCAGGGTATTCGAAACCTGTTGGAGATGGGTTATTGATATATTTTTCAAAAAATTGAAGCGATTTTTTATTTACTACACTTACGTGTTTCTTTTTATCTTCTTTTTTCTTTGCCATTGTATATTTTTTATTCTAAACAAATATAGAAACTACTGCCTAAGCACCAAGTTAATTATTGAGTTCTAACTCCATAATGACAAAGTCGATACCGTTATTTGTAGAAAATTTGTCTGTTTGAACGAAGCCGAATTTGTTATAAAAAGGAATGGCCGAAACGCGCGCATTGCACCATAGCTTTGCAGCTCCAAAGGATTTAACATAGTTAATTATATGATCCAATAATAATGATCCATATCCTTTTCCCTGCGACTCCACAATTGTCGCGAATTTTCTGAATTGATAAATATTGCCCGAATTGAACAAAGAAACTATAGAAGTTAGTTGGTTATTTGCAAATAGCCCAAAATGGATTCCATCATTATCATTAGCCAACTTTATAGCATCAAGAGGTAGGTCTGGATACATAACTTCATGTCTTATCCTCCAAGTTAAATCAGGTCTGATTTGTTCAATTTGAATTTCCTGCATCAATGTTAATCTTTATTTTACCACTATAAAACTTGTATATGCAAATGTTTAGAACAATAACGGCCCCACATCCCCAGCAGAATAATGGCCACTTACCCTGTTCCCAAAGCCATAAACCTAAGGCGGAACCAAAAGACGCTCCAATAAAGCTCACAGACATAAACACAGTGTTTAAACGATTACGAGCTTCCGGTAGTATAGCATAGATCCGGGTTTGATTGGTTACATGGATAGCTTGCTGACCAATATCTATTAAAATAATGCCAGCTACAAATAGGTAAAGGTGGCTGCCGGTAAGGTAAAAGGCAGCAATGCTAAGTAATTGCAGAATTAACCCGACCAGCAGATTCTTACGAGGGTTTTGGCCACCACTAAACTTTCCAACTAATGGAGCGGCTAAAGCTCCTGCAGCACCGGCAATGCCGAAAAGACCTATCTGCAGCGTTTGAAGATTAAACGGGGGATTGGCAAGGAATAATACCATCGTTGTCCAGAACGCGCTGAGTATAGAGAAAGCCAGAAAGTTTATAATAGAAGCTTCGCGTAGTACGGGCTCAGTTTTTATGTAATACCACATAGATGACATTAATTCATTATAAGTGCCTTTAAATGACGGTCTGCTTTGTGGAAAGCGTCTGGCCATAAGCAGTAATAAAAGGAAACATATGCCAGCAGCCATAAAATAAACTGTTCTCCATCCCCATAAAAATCCTATACTTCCACTAACTGCTCTTGATGCAAGGATGCCAATAAGTAAGCCGCTCATAATTATACCTACCGTAGGACCGCGATCTTCGTCTGAACTAAGATTTGCAGCCATTGGTAAAACAAGCTGAGGAATAATGGAGCTTGCGCCAATTAATACACAAGCAATTTCCAATAATAAGAAGGAGTGGGCAAAAGCTGCCAACAGCAATGCCCCAATAGCAAGACATGTTATTAAAAGTATTTGTTTCTTCCTTTCAAACATATCACCCAAAGGAACCAATAGAAATAGTCCTAGGGCATAGCCAGCTTGTGTTAGGTATGTAATTTTACCGGCATGGCTCTCTGTTAAACCAAACTCTTTAGCGATTAAAATAACCAGAGGCTGGCAGTAATAAATATTTGCCACGATAAGCCCTGTACAAAAGGCCATCAATAGCACATCAGTACGACTAAGTTTCATTTATAGAGGGATATTTCCGTGTTTTTTACGAGGTCTGTTTACAACTTTGTTCTCTAACATTTTAAATGCCTTTATTAGTTTAGACCTGGTTTGGGCAGGTTCTATAACCTCATCTACAAAGCCACGTTCCGCGGCTCTGTAAGGATTAGCAAAAATATCTGAATAGAGCTTTTCTTTCTCCAGCCATTTTTCTTCAGGGTGCTCTGCGCTGGTAATTTCCTTCTTGAAAATTATTTCGGCAGCACCTTTTGCACCCATAACTGCAATTTCTGCAGTAGGCCATGCATAGTTTAAGTCTGCTCCAATATGTTTAGAGTTCATCACATCATATGCACCACCATAGGCTTTTCTTGTAATTACAGTAATACGGGGTACAGTTGCCTCACTAAAAGCATATAATAATTTAGCGCCATTGGTAATAATTCCATTCCATTCCTGGTCTGTACCTGGCAAAAAACCGGGAACGTCCTCGAAAACAAGCAATGGGATATTAAAGCAGTCGCAAAAGCGTACAAATCTGGCGGCCTTTGTTGAAGCATGATTGTCCAATACCCCAGCAAGATAAGCAGGCTGATTAGCAACAATACCAATACTTCTTCCTGCCAAACGGATAAATCCGACCACAATATTTTCTGCATAATCTTTATGTACTTCTAGAAAGCTATCTGTATCGGCCACTTCGCTTATTATAGACCTAACATCATAAGGCTGATTCGAATTCTCGGGCATAATGCCATTAAGAGATAAACGACTTTCATCAGTCAAAGTATAGGGCAATTGCAATGGGATCTCTTCACAATTCTGAGGCATATAACTCAGTAATCTCTTAACATGATTAATAGCATCTAATTCATTTGAGCACGCAAAATGAGTTACACCCGATTTTGTAGCATGAGTAGATGCACCACCAAGTTCTTCAGAACTTACCTCTTCGTGGGTTACAGTTTTAACAACATTTGGTCCCGTAACAAACATGTACGAGGTATTCTCTACCATTAAAATAAAGTCGGTAATGGCAGGCGAATATACTGCGCCCCCGGCACAAGGTCCCATTATTGCTGAAAGTTGTGGGATAACTCCTGATGCCTGAACATTTCTATAAAATATATCGGCATAACCGCCTAAAGAAACCACACCTTCCTGTATCCGCGCACCACCACTATCATTTAAGCCAATCAGGGGAGCTCCGTTTTTCATGGCCATGTCCATTATTTTGCAGATCTTTTCGGCATGTGTTTCAGAAAGAGAGCCGCCAAAAACGGTAAAATCCTGTGAAAACACATAAACCAGCCTGCCATTTATGTTTCCATAGCCAGTTACAACACCATCTCCTAAATATTTTTCCCGTTCCATGCCAAAATCAACACTTCTATGGGTTACCATCATGCCAATTTCCTCAAAGGAATTCTCATCCAATAAAAAATGGATTCGCTCTCTGGCCGTTAGTTTTCCTTTTTTATGCTGACTTTGAATTCTCGCTGCACCGCCACCTTCATTCGCTTTTTTTATTTTGTCCTGAAGTACATCTATTTTATTCTTCATTTTAAACACTAATAATTTTAATTATTTACCAGCGATACTGTAATCTGGTAGTAAACACATCATCTTTTAAGTCGGCCGTATAGTCTGGCAACTTAGTCGCATCGTTAACAACGTGCTCGTTGTACAATGTAAGTTTAAATCTTGAATTTATTAGATAGGTCAGGCCATAACCAAGGGTGCTAAATTTAATATCACCAGCTGAAGTATTGTTGCCTGCAATGCCAATTTCCGATTCACTTATTTCTCTGTTTGGGTCGTACACATCATAAGATACCAGTGCAGTAAACTTACTTTTTGCAATCTGCTGGGTTAACCATAAGTAATAACCAGAAAACTGACGTAGATATAGATCTGTTGCTGGTTGTGCAGAGAAACTAGTACTGGCAACTGGACCTAATATGCTGGCAGTAGCAGCTACCCCAGGTTGTGTTCCTTGAAGATACTCAGCTTTAAATATGGTTCGGCCAAAAGTATTGTCGTATTGAAGCTGTAAGTTACCTCCATAATATTCGCGTTTACCAAAGTAGCCAACATTGTCGGGGCCGGTGTTTTTTCGAAATCCAGATCCTGTAGAAGAATAATAGCTTTCAGTATCGTTACGTACCCAACCTTCATAGATAGATGCTCCAAAGCCTATATGAAGTTTTTTATTTGCCAAACTGTCGAATTTAAAACCAAGGTTGCCTATAATATCTTTTCTTGAGTCATAATCTCTGGCATTGTATCCGCTTCCATTTATTACAGCTAATTCTGCTGTCAGAAAATTAAATATTTTACTGGGGTGATAAGTAACCATGGCACCAATATCACGCTCCCTGGGCATCAACGTTTGGAAAACTCTCGCTCTTTCAGGGAAATCTCTATATCCCGAAGAGTAAACAATAGAGTGACCAAAGGGGCGGTTAAACAAGCCAGCAGTTAACAATAGTTCCTTTGAATCAGGTTGATGCAACTGTATAAAGGCGTCCATTAATTGAATGCCATTTTGCGTAGCATCTATTTGGAAAACAATGCTCGAATACTTATCAGCCCTATCAATTTTCAATCTACCCCTGCGAATCATGAAACGACTGTCGGAGTTTTTTGAGAAATCTCCGCCCGAAAAGGAGGAAATGCCACCAGATTGAGCTTTTTGAAATTGTGTTTGCAGATAGCCTGTTATCGCAATTTCATGAGGGTCATAAGTTGAGGGAGCATTATTACTTTGGGCAAAAAGGACAACCGGATAAAGAAATATCAGGCTTAACAGTGTTTTTTTCATGAATGAGTAAAAAAGAATTTTGATCGCCTAAATTACGGTAAATGAAGCATTTTTCTTTAAAATGGCTTCAGATTTTTAAAAAATAGAAGTCCAAAATATGATAAAGCAACAACTAAATTACATTTTTTTTACATGATAATTTGTAAATAAGCAATGTTTGGAGCTATTTTTGGAGAGTTAGGTGAAAGAATAAAAACAAATGTTTCTAAGAAAGTACCGTATATTAATAGTTATTACCTTCTTAAGTATCTTCTCGGCGAAGATGGTAATTTCCGGTGCGCCTGTATTTTTTAGTCATATTGATAAGAACATCATGATTTCTGTAATCATGCAAATCGAAGCCGAACATAGCAGTGATGGAGATCCGGGAAAGGCAAAAGTAAAGCTCTTTGATTATAAGATTGACTTTCAGCACGACTACGTATGGTCATCTGTCCTACATCTTTACGGTATAAAGAATAGCTTTATAGATAATTTCAAACGGTATTTCGATCCATTCCATCCGTCTGTACCCACACCGCCTCCTAACCTGAGCTAATTTATTATGTGTTACCACCCAAAGGGGGAGCGGTATGCAATTTTTAAAAATTAGTTTAAAAGATTAAAACATAGTTTTATGCAAAGTGGAAACTCAATCTTTTCAAGATTGGAAGTGAAGAAATATATATTAAAAAAGAATCTGAAGCGTGATTTGCCATCCAGTATTGTGGTATTTCTTGTTGCTCTCCCCCTATGTTTAGGGATAGCTTTAGCCTCAGGCGCACCTCTGTTTGCGGGTCTTATAACAGGTATAGTTGGTGGCGTTGTAGTTGCCAGCTTAAGCGGATCACAATTAAGTGTTAGTGGGCCTGCGGCTGGATTAACCGCAATCGTTCTGGGAGCTATCAGCCAATTGGGCGCTTATCAGACCTTTTTACTTGCAGTAGTTTTGGCAGGTGTAATTCAGATAATACTTGGATTGTTAAAGGGCGGAACTATCGGTAATTACTTTCCCTCAAGTGTAATTGAAGGGATGCTTGCCGCAATCGGATTAACCTTGATACTTAAACAACTTCCTCATGCGCTCGGGGTAGATTCAGATTTTTTTGGTGATGAAAGTTTCTTCCAAAAAGATAATGAAAATACATTTTCAGCCATTAGTGGGGCATTAGGCCATTTTAGTCTGGCTGCTATTGTAATAAGTGTATTGTCAATTTTAATCTTGGTCTTTTGGCCAAAATTTAAAAAATTAAGTGTTGTTCCCGCTCCCCTGGTAGTGGTAGTAATAGGAGTTGTGCTTACAATTGTTTTTCAGGGCGGGAATTATGCTTTGGAAGCAAAACAAATGGTAGAGATTCCAGTTGTGAACAGCTGGTCGGAATTTACGGGTTTATTTGCCGCACCAGATTTTTCACAGATAACGAATGGAAAAGTCTGGGTTGTTGCTGCAACAATTGCGGTGGTTGCCAGTCTTGAAACGCTATTAAGTATTGAAGCGGTAGACAAGATAGATCCAATTAAGCGTGTATCGCCTACAAATAGGGAACTGGTTGCTCAGGGTACAGGAAACATGGTTAGTGGTTTGTTAGGCGGATTGCCTTTAACATCGGTAATTGTAAGAAGCTCTGCAAACGTAAATGCAGGTGGAAGAACAAAGATGTCAGCTATTTTTCATGGAGTATGGTTGCTTTTATCCCTGCTTTTTATACCGGGTATTATCAATATGATTCCTTTGGCATGTCTGGCTGCAATTCTATTGGTAACAGGGTATAAATTAGCACGTATAGAGCTTTTTAAACATATGTACCACAAAGGCTGGGATCAGTTTGTCCCATTTGTAATTACTATTGTAGCTGTTTTGCTAACAGATTTGTTAAAAGGTGTTGCAATAGGTATGCTGTTCTCAATATTCTATTTATTACGTACCAATATGCGTAATCCATACTTCTACAAAATACAGGAAGAGGGTAATAAAAAGAACTTGAGAATAAAATTGGCCGAAGAAGTATCTTTCTTAAACAAGGCTGCCATTCAGGTGGTATTAAATAAAATACCTAAAGAAACTAACGTGATCATTGATGGATCCAATTCACGGTATATAGACCCCGACGTATTGGAAACCATTTTTAATTATAAGCACAATGCTTATACTAAGGGTATTATTGTAATTTTAGAAAATATTAAAGAACAATATACCGTGCCAAAATTGAACAATAAAATCATTGAAGAAATTAATAATTAAATTATTATGTGCGCGAAATTAGAAAAACAACATACAGATCAGATTACTTATGATAGCTTATTAAATGGAAATAAAGAGTGGGTTGCTGAGACTCTTAAAGAAGACCCCCTTTTCTTTGAACGCCTCTCTGCAGGTCAAGCTCCGCCTGTATTGTGGATAGGTTGCTCAGATAGTCGTGTGCCGGCTAATCAGATCACGAACACAATGCCTGGTGATATCTTTGTACACCGCAATATTGCAAACGTGGTTACGCATACAGATATGAATTTATTAAGTGTTCTGGATTATTCAGTAAATGTTCTTAAAGTAAAACATATCATTGTTTGCGGTCACTATGGCTGTGGGGGTGTAAATGCTGCACTTGGAGATAAACAAGTGGGGTTAATTGACAACTGGTTAAGAAACATTAAAGATGTGATTCGCATACACGAGCGTGAAATGTCGACCATTAAAGATCCACAAAAGAGGTCTGACCGTTTAGTGGAGTTGAATGCCATAGAGGGAGCTGCAAATGTGATGAGTACTTCAATTGTACAAAACGCATGGGCATCGGGTCAGGAACTTGGTGTGCATGCCTGGGTTTATAGTTTAAAATCAGGTTTAATCACCGATTTAAAAGTAAGTGCTTCAAGTGCTGAGGATATTTCTCCGGTATTTAAAATGAATACAGAAAAATAACTTTTCAATTAAGCTAAAGGCTGATTTACTAAATAAAAAAACTCCCGGCGATGAGCCGGGAGTTTTTTTATTTAGTATCTATCCTAAAAATGGATAACGATAATCCTTTGGTGGATCAAAAGTTTCCTTAATAGTACGAGGAGAAACCCAGCGCAATAGATTAATCATTGATCCGGCTTTATCATTTGTACCCGATCCTCTGGCACCACCAAAAGGCTGCTGTCCAACAACAGCACCGGTGCATTTATCATTAATATAGAAATTACCGGCAGCGTTTCTTAAACGTTGAGTAGCCTTTTCTATCGCGTAACGATCCTGGGCAATAACAGCACCTGTTAAGGCATAAATAGAAGTAGTATCTATAATGTCCAGAACTTTATCAAAATCTTTATCCTCGTAAACGTATATTGTTAATACAGGGCCAAAAAGCTCTTCACACATTGTGGTATATTTTGGATCTTTAACAACAAGAACTGTGGGCTCAATAAAGTAACCTTTAGATTTATCGTAGTTTCCTCCTGCAATAATCTCTACAGATTTGTCTTGCTTGGCTTCATCAATATATTTAGCCAGTTTATTGAAAGATTTCTCGTCAATAACTGCATTAATGAAATTACTGAAATCTTCAGTTCCACCCATTTTAAAGGTAGCCAGATCACGGATCATTAAATCCTTAATCTCAGGCCATACGGTTTTCGATACATAAACGCGAGAAGCAGCAGAACACTTCTGACCTTGATATTCAAAAGCACCACGAATAATTGCTGTACTTGATATTTCCGGTTCTGCAGAACCATGAACAAGGATAAAATCCTTACCACCGGTTTCTCCAACAATACGCGGATAGGTTTTAAATTTATGAATGTTATTACCAATAGTTTTCCAGATGTTTTGGAAAACTGCAGTAGAACCAGTAAAGTGAATTCCGGCAAAGTCAGGGTGACTAAAAATCACTTCGCCAGCTTCAGGTCCATCAACATAAACAAGGTTGATCACACCATCAGGTAATCCCGCTTCTCTGAATATCTGCATTAATACATTAGCTGCAAAAATTTGAGTATCTGCTGGTTTCCATACCACAACATTCCCCATCATAGCTGCTGATGTAGGAAGATTCCCTGCGATGGCAGTAAAGTTAAACGGGGTTAAAGCAAACACAAAACCTTCCAATGGGCGTTGCTCAACTCTGTTCCAAGATCCTTTAGGCGAAACAGGGGGTTGTTGCTTATAGATTTCAGCCATATAACTAACATTGAAACGAAGGAAATCAATCAGCTCACATGCCGAGTCAATTTCAGCCTGGTAAGCATTCTTAGACTGCCCAAGCATTGTTGCAGCATTTAATTTATAACGATACGGACCTGCAATTAAATCGGCTGCCTTCAGAAAAATTGCAGCACGATGTTCCCACGCCAAATTTTCCCAATCAGCTTTAGCTGCCAAAGCAGCATCAATAGCTTGCTTTACGTGGTTTTTATTTCCAATACTATATTTACCCAATACATGTTGATGATCGTGCGGAGGGGTAACCTTTCCTTTAACTTCTGTATGCACTTCCTCAACACCAATATACATCGGTATCTCAATTTGTTTGGAACGGGCATCGGCTAAAGCGGCCTTTAAAAGTTCACGTTCTTTACTCCCTGGTGCATAACCCAAAATGGGCTCATTTACAGGAGCGGGTACGTTAAAAAATCCTTTAAGCATGTTATAATAAGTTATTTTTACAAAGGTAAACTTTTATTTATTACACAGGTAAATGGCAATCCGTATAAACGTGATAAAATGCGAGGTAATAATTCTTATTTTTGAAACGGCACATGATTAAATACCTCAGATTATTATTACTTCCGTTTTCTGTCCTCTATGGCTTAGTAGTTCTCATCAGGAATAAGCTATACGATACAGGTGTGTTTAAGCAAACAAATTTTGACTTACCGGTGATATGTGTAGGGAACCTTGTTGTTGGGGGGGCTGGCAAAAGTCCGGTAACCGAGTACCTCGTAAATCTGTTATCTGATAAGCGTATTGCCATCCTAAGCAGGGGGTACGGCCGTAAAACTAAAGGATATATCCTTGCAGATGCAAACTCAAATGCAGAAACAATAGGCGACGAACCAATGCAGTTTTACAACAAGTTTCCAACAGTTACAGTTGCAGTTTGCGAAGACAGGGTAACCGGTATTAATCTTTTAAAAAGTAATCACGATATTATAATACTGGACGATGCTTTTCAGCATAGGAGTGTAAAACCCGGTTTTAACATCCTTCTTTTTGAATATCAAAAACTACTAAGTCCGCAATTTTTGCTTCCTGCCGGAAATTTAAGAGAACCTTTTTCTGGATACCATCGGGCACAGGCATTGCTGGTTACCAAAGGACCAGAAAAGATAGATGTGCATCAAAAGCAAGCTTGCTTAAATAGGTTTGATACACCAGCAAAAGAAAAGCTATCCTTTTCTTTTTTAACTTATAGTAGCCTTACAAACCTTATTTCAAAAGAACAGCGGCCCCTATCCTCAATTTCAGGTACTACTTCTGTATTCTTATTAACCGGGATAGCTAACCCTTTACCTTTGTTAACTCAGTTGCAAAAATATACGCAGCGTATAGATCACCATGACTATCCTGATCATTATCGCTTTACTTTGCAAAATATTCAGCAACTTGTAAATGCCTTTAAGAACGAACCTTCAGAAGAAAAAATAATAATAACAACAGAAAAAGATGCACAACGTTTATTAGATGATGTATTAAAAGAATTACTTTTAAATTTGCCTGTCTTTTATTTGCCTGTTAAAATAACATTACAGGAAGAAGATAAAGCTACATTTGATCAAAAGATTTTAGATTATGTTTCAAGCACTACACGAAACCGTTGAATATATAAAACGAAAAACTGATAATTTCCTTCCGGAAATTGGAATTGTTTTAGGAACTGGCCTTGGTGGTCTTGTTAACGATATAGAAGTTGAATACCAGTTGATGTATTCTAATATTCCTAATTTCCCAATCTCGACACTCGAATTTCATACCGGAAAGCTAATCTTCGGAAAGCTCAATGGCAAAAAAGTAATTGCAATGCAAGGAAGGCTTCATTATTACGAAGGCTATTCTATGCAGCAAATTACTTTCCCGATCAGGGCAATGAAAGCTTTAGGGATAGCCCACTTATTTGTTTCAAATGCTGCGGGATCGTTAAATCCGGAATTTAAAAAAGGCGACTTAATGGTGATCAATGATCACATCAATTTGCAGCCAGAGAGTCCTTTACGTGGTAGTAATGATTCAGACATGGGACCTCGTTTTCCCGACATGAGTCAGCCTTATAATAGAGCATTAATAAAGCAAGCAATTAATATTGCTAAGGACAACAACATTAAGTGCCATCAAGGCGTTTACATTGCCGTAACAGGACCCAATTTAGAAACTAAAGCAGAATATAATTATTTGAGAATTATTGGAGGCGATGCTGTAGGGATGAGTACTGTGCCCGAGGTTATAGTAGCCAACCACATGAGCATCCCTGTATTTGCAATTTCTGTTTTAACGGATGAGGGATTCCCTGAAGTACTTGAACCGGTTAGTCTTGAAGAAATAATAGAAACAGCAAAGATAGCCGAGCCTAAAATGACAAAAATATTGAGCCAGTTAATTTCAACTTTATAATGTATAAAAACATTGCCTTTCTTGTTTTTTGCTTTGTCATCTTCGGTGGTGCACAATTGTTCGCGCAGGATTTAAAAACTACCGTTAATGATAATAAGGAGATGGACTCCTTAAGAAAGAAAGAAGAAGAAGGAAGAGATTCTATAGTATTCACCTCAAGATTTATCAGATATACTACCCTTAAACTTACAAAGGATAGCATACAAACTATACCTCTGGACACAACACTAACAGGCTTTCAAAATTTTAACATACTTATACAACCAAGAACACCAACAGTTGGGGTTGGTAACTTAGGCCTGGCCGCCAGACCAATGCTTTTTGAGCCGTCTAAAACAATAGGTTTTGACATTGGTATGCACTCGCTTGATTATTACGCAATGACGCACGACGATGTTAGGTATTACCAGGCAAGAACACCATTTACCAGTCTTTATTATGTTAGCGCCGGCGAAGCTGAGCAAGTTTTTAAAGTAATACACTCTCAGAATATTAAGCCGAACTTTAATGTGGGCCTCAATTTTAATAGGATAGGGGCAAATGGTTATTACAGAAGGCAAAGGGGAGACGACCTGAATGGCGCGCTCTTTAGCTGGTACCAATCGCCAAACAAAAGGTATAATCTATGGGCTAGTGTAGTGTTTAATACCCTTAAAACTCAAGAAAATGGATCCATACTTAATGATTCTATTTATACAGGTACAAACAATTCTGTAGATAAACTTACAGAACCTGTTAGGCTGCAAACTGGTAAACGAATATGGCGGCAAACTGGTTTTATGCTTAAGCAGACCTATTTTGTGGGGCGGATAGATAGCGTTGCCCAGGAAATAACAAAAAAAATACTCCCAACAAACAAGATATCCTATACTTTAAAGTATGATGCAAATTCCTATGCATTCCAAAAGGATGAGGGCTTTACTTCAGAACGTGTCAGGGAATCTGTTTTCCCAAATGGTATTGGTTTGGCAGATACTACTTTCACTAATGATAGTACAAGATATACCCACATACAGAATGAGTTTATCTACAGCTTTTTCCTTAGGGCAAAAGGAAGTTCAATTATCAAAAATGAGCTAAAGCTCGATGTAGGTATAAAGCACGACTTTTATAATTATAACCAGATGGTGCTTTATCGAGACCGAACCCGGTTTTATGATTATTCAGCTACTTTCCAAAATGTTAGTTTGTTGGGTAATGCCGGCTATCGGTTAAGTAACAAAATAGATTTTAATGTCGATTTACAACAAATCTTTCAAGGACGAAACGTAGGTGATTTTTTATACGAAGCCAAAAGTAACGTGCTCTTAAGTAAATCTGTTGGTCGTATAGTTCTAGGTGCTTATTTCCAAAACAAGTCACCTGAAGAAACCTATACCAATTACTTTGGCAACCACTACCGTTGGGAAAATAATTTCGATCGTACTAAAACCATCAACCTGTCCTTTAATTTTATCAACGAAAAATTTGGGTTTGATGCAGGTGCACAGTACTATTTAATAGATAAGTATCTTTATTTTGGTCAGGATGACAAAGGCGGAATAGAACCACTTCAGTTAGGTTCCTCTATAAACCTCTTTAAAATAACTGCAGGTAAAAAATTCAGATTCGGTAAGTTTAATCTGGAGAGTTATGTTGTTTACCAAAAAACAGATAATCCCGATAAGTTACGTACTCCTGAAGTTTATACCTTCAATAGTTTTTATCTGGATCACACCTTTTTTAAGGTGTTAAAAACCAATGTCGGTTTCGATGTCCGTTACAACACACCATACAAAGCATACTCGTATTCAACTGCAACTGGCCAGTTCTATATTGGTAAAGATGTAACGTTTGATACCACGCCAATTGTAGATGTATGGGTTAAAGCAAGTTTAAGAAGAGCTAACCTTTTTGTGAAATGCGATTATGTAAACCAGGGCTTACTTTATAAAGGATATTATACAGTTGATCGCTATCCAATGCCAGATCGTTTATTATTCAAATTTGGAGTAAGCTGGAATTTCTACGATTAAACTATTGATGAGCGGTTGTTTTTAAACTTCCGTCATCTCGACGATAGGAGGGATCTCTTGACCACGAAGTAGCTGCAAATGCAAATTGGCATAACCAAGAGATTTCTCCTATCGTCGAAATGACGAGCTAAGCTATATAGCATGGCATTACTACTTTTAACAGTATTAAGTTTTGCCCGAAGTCACTAAGTCTTTTGCGGTTTCTTTTTAGCAGCCGGAAACAAAACATTGTTTAAAATTAACCGATAACCCGGTGAATTAGGGTGCAGATTTAGATCAGTTGGAGGATCTCCAACAGCATGCTGATAATCTTCCGGATCATGTCCACCATAAAAAGTAAACTGCCCTTTACCAATCTCGCCGTTTAAATAGCGTACCTCTTCGGCGCCTTTATTTTCACCAAGAACCGTAACACTTGGTTTTACAAAACGTTTCTTAAATGCAGTGGTTTGGCCCATAAAACCCTTAATTACCTTATCATGGTTTTGAGTGAGCATAGTTGGCACAAGATCCCATTTTGCAGAAAAATCAAACAGTGTAAAAAAATCATTAGCCTGTGTAAGTGTTCTGGTTTGAGTAGCATCTATATCAGAAAATTCGTAATTATTAGGGTTCTCATCAAGCTTAAAATCCTTAAAAGCAAAGGTGTTATTAAAATTAAGTTTACTTTGAGCCTGCGGATCGGCCCCGTCGCCATCAAACATACTTTCACAAATGTCAACACCTTCGGCGCTCAATGCAATGTCAAAACTATCAGTACCCGAACACATTGCAAAAAGAAATCCACCTCCAGTACAGAACTCCTTTATCCGTTTAGCTACAGCCAACTTCAATTGAGATACCTTAGTAAAACCATTTCTTTTTGCAGTAGCTTCTTGATTTTTAACATCTTCACGATACCAAGTCGCATTTCTAAAAGCACTCCAGAAGCGACCATACTGGCCGGTAAAATCCTCGTGATGCAGGTGCAGCCAGTCATATGCCGACAATTTATCCTTTAAAACATCATCATCATAAACCACATCGTAAGGAATTTCAGCATAGGTAAGCACCATAGTAACCGCATCATCCCATGGTAATTTACTTTTAGGCGAATAAACCGCTATTTTTGGAGCTTTTTCAAGCTTCACCATTTCCATATTTACTTGTGGGTCGCTAATCTCATTTAAAATAGATGTAACCTTTCCGTCGGCAAGTATCTGATAAGAAACCCCCCTGGTTTTACACTCGTCTTCAATAGCCTTGTTATAGCCAATTAAAAAACTACCACCTCTGTAATTTAAGAGCCAGCTAACATCCGCTTTTTGCTTAATACCCCAATATGCTATACCATAAGCTTTCAAATGGTTTTTTTGGTCCTCATCCATGTAAATAAGAATAGACGATGCCTTAGCAGCTATTGTAACTACGAGTAAAAAAAACAGAAGGCCAAATTTTTTCAAGCTTAAAATCATGTGGTTGTATCAGTGAGTACGAATGTATATTTTTTGCATACCAATATAAAATTATAATGTACATATAACGCTTTTAGTATAAATTGCATATAAAAACTATTTTATCTAAGTTTGGCGTTTACAAAAAACAACATGAGTAAAGCAATAATTAAAACAGAGAAAGGGAACATGACTGTTCAGTTTTATGATCAGGATGCACCAAATACAGTTGCTAACTTTAAAAAATTAGCGAACGAGGGATTTTATGATGGGGTTATATTTCACAGAGTAATTCCAAATTTTGTGGTTCAGGGTGGAGATCCTACCGGAACTGGTGCAGGTGGCCCGGGTTATAAAATTGATTGTGAGCTTTCTGGAGAGAACCAATATCATGACCGTGGTGTTTTGTCAATGGCACATGCTGGCAGAAACACAGGAGGATCGCAGTTTTTTATCTGTCATAGCAGAGATAATACTGCTCACCTTGATAGAAACCACACAGTATTCGGTAAAGTAATAGAAAATGTCGATATTGTTGATGATATTAAACAAGGTGACAAGATTTTAGGAATAGAAGTAATAGAGGATTAATATGAATTTAAGAGGAATAGTAGCAGTATCTGGGAGACCGGGGCTATTTAAACTAGTAGGGCAAAATAAAGGCGGATACGTTCTTGAGAGCCTTGATGCTCAAAAAGTTAAAATTGTAGCCAATATTACTACAACTAAACTTGCATCATTAGAAGACATTACCATTTATGGCGAAGATGAGGATCTGAAGCTTGTGGATGTTTTGGCTAACATTGCTGCGGCTAAAGGAAACGTTCCTGATGCAAAAACAGACGCAAACGCTTTAAAAGCATTCTTTAAAGAAGTTGCGCCAGATCATGATGAGGAAAAAGTATACACCTCTGATATGAAAAAGATTGTTACCTGGTACCATTTATTAAAAGAGCTGCCTTTGTTTTCAGAGGATGCCCCATCAGTAAGTGCAGAACAGGAAGCTTTAAAGGCTGAAGAAAAAATCGATAAGAAGCCAAAAGCTACGCCAAAACCAGCAAATGCAAAAGCACCGGCTAAAACATCACAGCCAGCTAAAAAAGCAAGCATGACCAGTAAAAAAGGTGTGTAGTTAGCGAATTACAATATGATATAAAGAGCCTGATTAACGTTAATGTTGATCGGGCTCTTTGTTATTTTAAGCCAAATACCAGATCAGTAAAAACGCTATTGCCGATATAACTATGGCAATAATATAGCTTAAACGATCCTTTCCTCTGTCGCTTTTAAACTTGTAATTTCTTTTATATTCTGATGGTAAGCGCATAATAAATCTCCTTTTAAATAATGATGAGAGCGGGATTAAATTTCCATAAAATTAATACAGATTATTCATGGTGATATGGTTCTCCTTTTAATATACTAAAAGCCCTGTATAGCTGCTCTACAAAAAATAAACGTACCATTTGATGAGAGAAAGTCATATCAGAAAGCGACATACTCCCGTTGGATCTTTTATAAACAGACTCATCAAACCCATAAGGTCCACCTATTACAAATACCAAATGCTGAACACTTCCAATCATCTGTTTGTTCAAATAATTTGAAAATAGTACAGAAGTATATTTTTTCCCTTTCTCGTCAAGCAAAATTACAGTATCCGGATTACTGATGTGTTTTAACATCATTTCAGCTTCCTTTGCCTTTTGTTGCGCCTCACTTAGATTCTTAGTGTTTTTTACATCAGGAATAACGATCATATTAAACCCTATATAATGTTTTAGTCGGTTTAAATACTTCTCAATACCTTCAATAAGATATTTTTCTTCTGTTTTTCCTGTAACAAGTAGTGTAATCTTCATCTAATTAGCGGCGTAATAATCAATTCCCTATATTTATCAAACTGGGCCGAAGCAAAACAGTTCAATGGAGAAAAATACAATGATAAGAACAAAAGATAGCATTTTAAACGATTACAGAAATAATGTAGCAAGTCAGCAAACTCAAATCGATGGCCTTAAGAGCAAGCTTAATAAAATATCATTCTCCCGTTTGGGTCTGTTTATTGCCGAAGTAATAATAATAGCGCTCATCATAAATATTGGTTTTTCGTGGGTGTTAATAGCGCTAACTATTATACCGGTAATCTTTTTTATGATTTTGGTGAAAAAGCAAATTGCAGTACAACAAGAGCTAACCTACGCCGAACAACTTTTGTGGGTTTACCAAAATGAAGTGAATCATATTACTTCAAATACCAATGGATATAGTGATGGAGAGCGCTATAGCAACGAATACCATTCTTATTCATCAGATTTGGACATTTACGGGCAAGGAACTTTGTTCTCTTATATCAATCGTTGCAATACAAATAATGGCTTAAATATCCTTGCAGAAAATCTGGGTCGGCCAAATGGAAAGGACGTCATTTTGCAGCGACAAGAAGCTATCGCCGAAATGACTGAACATATAGATAAAACTTTTCACTTCCGGGCCGAATTACAAAATCACAAACCCGGTCAGCTTGACGTTATTAAGGATAAACTGGAACATCAGCTGCCCAATCAGCTAAAGTTTACTCACAATAAAACGCTTCAATTATATGTAAAAATAGGGCCTTTTATTACTTTTGGGGTGCTTATACTTGGCGCAATATTCGGTGGTCATGTATGGAAAATATTTGGCCTTGTAGCCTTATTTAATATGTCACTCATTTTCTTCAACCTGAAATACATCAACCTGGTTTATTATGGATTTACAGGGGGATCAAATTTATTAGACTCCTTCTCTGGCACAATAAAGTGGACAGAAGAAATTACCTGGAAAAGCACCTATATTAAAGATTTTTTTAAGGGAAATGATAGCGACGGCATAACAAACGATCCTGTAAGTAAACAGATCAAACAACTATCATCCATCATTAAAGCATTTGATAACAGGCTTAACCCATTTGTAGGCTTTTTTTTAAACCTGTTTCTGCTCTTGGATCTAAAATGCTCATTCGATTTAAATAAATGGTATATAAAATCATCAACTAACTTGGTAGGCGGCCTGTATAGGATTAGTCAGTTCGAAGAGTTGATTTCGTTTGCCACACTTACCCACAATCAACCAGACTGGAGCTTCCCTACAATTGCTGATAATTTTAACTTAAAGGGCATTGAATTAGGACATCCCTTAATTCACGAAAGAGAGCGTGTAGTAAACGATTTTAGTCTGGGCGCCCATCCTACAGTTGATATTGTTACAGGCTCAAATATGGCAGGGAAAAGCACATTTCTGCGTACAGTTGGTATTAACATGGTGCTCGCATTTGCAGGCGCGCCCGTTTGCGCTAAAGAAATGTCGCTTTCTATATTTAAAGTACTTTCCTATATGCGTATCAAAGATTCTTTGAACGATCATACCTCAACCTTTAAAGCAGAACTCAACAGGCTAAAAATGATACTCGATGCCATCAATGTTTCGGCAAATTCATTTGTGCTGATCGATGAAATGCTTAGGGGAACAAACAGTAAGGATAAATATCTTGGATCTAAAGTATTTATAGAAAAATTAATTGCACAAAGCACACCTGCACTGTTTGCTACTCACGACTTACAACTCTCAGAAATGGAAGCAGATCATGGCGATAATGTAAGGAACTATCATTTTGATATTCAAATAGCAGAGGATGAGATGGAGTTTGATTACAAGTTGAAACATGGCCCTTGCAAAACTTTTAATGCGGCCCTGTTACTCAAACAAATAGGCTTAACATTAAGTTAATACCATAATGCCATATTGCCTTTAATAACTGCAGGTATGATTAAAGCATCTGATTTTGGTGAGGATTTTTTATGGGGTGTGGCGGTAGCTGCAGCCCAAATTGAAGGTGCTTCTGAGAGCTATGGCAAAGGGCCATCTATTTGGGATACTTTTTCTAAAAGATCAGGTAAAATAAAAAAAGGGCACGACCCCAAGCATGCCTGCGACTTTTACCATAAGTACAAAGAAGATATAGCCCTTGTTAAAACACTTGGCTTCTCCGTTTTTCGATTTTCAATAGCCTGGTCCAGAATTCTTCCTTATGGGAAGGGAGCTATAAATAAAGAAGGAATTCTTTTCTACCATAAAGTGATAGATGAGTGCCTGCTAAATGGGCTAATTCCTTATGTAACACTTTACCACTGGGATTTGCCGGATGCGCTGGAAGATGAGGGCGGGTGGACTGCTTATAGCATCAATGATTCCTTTAATAACTTCGTATCTATATGCGCCAAAGAGTATGGTCATAAGGTTAAGAACTGGATAGTTTTGAATGAACCTTTCGGTTTTACTTCACTGGGATACATGTTAGGAGTACATGCGCCCGGAAAAACGGGCTTAACCAATTTCTTTTCTGCCGTTCATCATACCGCAATAGCACAAGCCGATGGTGGCCGGATATTAAGAGCCGAAGTGCCCAACGCCAACATTGGAACAAGCTTCTCTTGCTCTGAAGTTATTCCGTATACGCAAAGCGATGCCGATATAACTGCCGCTAAAAGAATTGATTGTTTGATGAACAGGTTATTTATTGAACCTACATTGGGAATGGGTTATCCAGGAGCAGATTGGGATTTGATGGAGAAATTTTCGATTCAGCATTCTACCTGGCGACATACTAAGAGACTAACTTTTGACTTCGATTTTATTGGTCTACAAAATTATTTTCCCTTAACCATTAAATACAACGCCTTTATCCCTGTTTTGCAGGCATGGGAAGTTAAAGCTAAAAGCAGAAAAAAACCACATACTGCAATGGGATGGGAAATAAATGCCGATAGCTTTTACAATATCATTAAGCAATTCGCTTCTTATCCGGGTATTAAGAAACTAATGATTACTGAAAATGGAGCAGCCTATCATGATAAGGTATCGGGTAATCATGTTCATGATCCGGAACGCATAGCTTATTTTCAGCTTTATCTGGCGGCCCTCCTAAAAGCCAAAAGTGAAGGGTTAAATATTACAGGTTACATGGCCTGGACATTAATGGATAATTTTGAATGGGCCGAGGGTTTTAATGCCCGTTTTGGTTTAGTACATACAGACTTTAAAACTCAGCACAGAATCATAAAAGATTCCGGGTTCTGGTTTCAGCAGTTTTTGGCATCCGATTTATAAATCAGCAATAGTAAAGTCGTGTCTGGAGTTTCTTATAATTCATCAGAAGTTCATTTCATTGTGACTTGACAGGGCGCAACTAGATATGTTAGGTGGCATTATAAAATCCCAAATGAAAAGCTTTTTGTACATTTATATCCAAAGCATATTAAATGGATAAGATTGTAGTATTTGAAACTTTTTATAACCCAATTGAGGCCAATATTGTGAAAGCAAGATTAATGGATAGCGGTGTTCAATGTTTTTTATCAGATGAAAAATCCAATTACCATAAACCCTTTATATACTCAGGCGCTTGGTGGGGTTAAACTGCACATTTTTGAAAAGGACATCCCTTTGGTAAAGGACATTCTTCAGGATGAAAATATTCGGTTGCCTCAGGAAGAGACCGAGGCGGGCGTTGAGAATTGTCCTAACTGTGGTTCTAATCACGTAGGGTATGTACAAGCTACAAAAAAGAGATTTAACCTATTAACTATGATCGTTTCCTTCGCGCTAATGATCTATCCTTTTTATGCAAAGAAAACTCATCATTGCTTTGATTGCGAGTACGAATTTTAGCTTCAATTAAATTAAACTACTGCCTTTTTATCCCGTTCAACAGATAGCACTCCATTACCTTCAATCAAGAAACAGATCAGGCCGATCAGTACAATCACAGAAACCCAGAATTCTGCATATGGGCTGAATATGTTTGCTCTCAAATTAACAAAGAACACTGCCACAACAAGTATTGGTAAATTGAGCAAGCAAAATAATCGTGTGTGTGAGCCGACAGCAATGAGGAGTCCACCAATGATGTGAAGCACTATAATTATGTGCGCCAGTAAGCTAATAGACACTGCTACACCCAACATAGCATCTTTCATCATATTGGTAAAGGCATGAAGATTTGATGCAAATGCAATACCTTTCCAAATGAGTACTAAACCTAGAATTATTCTAAAATAGTCGAGCCATTTTGGGTGATGACGATTACCCCAATTTTGAATTTTTGTGAGCACGTTCATAATCTTGAATTTTGGTTATATGAATTTACATAAATAAATTATGTATTCCTTGCTTTAAGAAAATTGGTTATGGAATTGAAAAGATATTGCAAGTAAATGGTTTTAGCATATAAATCATTACCTTTAATTTTACAAAACTGAACCAAAATATAACGTAATCGCAAAACTCAACCATATAGATTAAACCACTATTTTCATGAATTTTATTAATAAACTCGTACTAACCATTGTAGCCGTGTTTGGATTGTCGGCGATTTTAAACGCTCAAACTAAAGGTGTTGAGCTTAAGTCTCCTAATGGAGGATTGAAAGTTTCCATTAATATATCCGACAAAATATATTATTCCATTTCCTCCGGAGAGGATCTGTTATTAGAAAATAACCATCTGCAGATGAGCCTTAGAAATGAAATTTTAGGGCAAAATCCAAAACTAACCGGCAGCAAAAAAGGACAGGGTACTGAAATCATTAAACCCTATGTTTCTTTGAAATTTTCTACTGTAAAAAGCAACTATAACTCGTTGATATTTAATTTTAAAGGTAATTATGCCGTAGAGTTTCGTGCTTTTGATGATGGGATTGCTTACCGTTTTATTACCAAAAAGAAAGGAAGTATTGAGGTGATGAATGAGGAATTTTCGGTGAACTTTCCGGGCGAATACGTTCTTCATTTGCAGCAGCCGGGCGGATTTAAAACTGCTTATGAAGAGCTGTACTCGCAGGTGCAGTCAAAGGACTGGAAGCCTGAAAATAAAATGTCGACCCTTCCAGTACTTATAGATACAAAGAAGAAATATAAGATATTGATCAGTGAATCAGACTTGACAGACTATCCTTGTATGTTTCTCAAGGGAACCGGGAATAATGGCATGTCGGCAGCTTTTCCTAAGGTTCCGCTTGAATTTGGTGATGATGGCGATCGCAGTCTAAAAATACTTAAAGAGGCTGATTATATTGCAAAAACTTCGGGTACCCGTAATTTCCCGTGGAGATACTTTGTGGTCACATCTAACGATAAGCAACTGCTTGAAAATACGATGACCTTAAAACTAGCTTCGTCAAGTGTGATTAAAGATCCTAGCTGGGTTAAACCTGGCCAGGCAAGCTGGGAGTGGTGGAATGATGCCGCACCTTATGGCCCAGATGTGAATTTTGTTTCCGGTTATAACCTGGCAACTTATAAATATTACATAGACTTTGCCGCTAAATTTGGTATACCATATATTATTATGGATGAGGGCTGGGCAAAGAGTACCACTGATCCTTATACCCCAAATCCAGATGTTGATGTGCATGAGCTGATCCGTTATGGTAAAGAGAAGAACGTAGGGGTCGTATTATGGTTAACCTGGTTAACTGTTCATAAGAACATGGAGTTGTTTAAGACCTTTCAGGAATGGGGTGTAAAAGGGGTTAAAATAGATTTTATGGACCGCAGTGATCAATGGATAGTTAATTACTATGAGGACGTTGCAAAAGAAGCGGCTAAGCATAAATTGTTTGTCGATTTCCATGGCGCATTCAAACCTGCGGGCCTGGAGTATAAATATCCAAACGTGATTTCTTACGAAGGAGTTAGGGGAATGGAGCAGATGGGTGGATGTTATCCGGATAATAGTTTATACCTGCCGTTTATGCGTAATGCTGTGGGGCCTATGGATTATACTCCTGGTGCAATGATAAGCATGCAGCCTGATGTTTATAGAGCTGATAGGCCAAATGCGGCAAGCATTGGTACGCGCGCTTATCAACTAGCTTTGTTTGTTGTTTTTGAAAGCGGAATACAGATGCTGGCTGATAATCCTACGCTTTATTACAGAAACCTTGATTGCACAGAATTCATCACAAGCGTGCCAACTACATGGGATGAAACGAAGGCTCTGGAAGCCAAAATGGGTGAAGTTGCTGTAGTGGCAAAGCGTAAAAAGGACAAATGGTTTGTAGGGGCAATAACCAATGGTAAGGAAAAAGAAAGAAACGTTTCTTTAAATTTCGATTTCCTTGAAAAAGGAAAAACCTATACAATGACTTATTTTGAGGATGGAATTAATGCCGGTCGCCAGGCAATGGACTATAGAAAGAAAACAATACAGGTTAAATCTGGAGACAAGATTGATATTAAGATGGTTCGCAATGGCGGATGGGCTGCGGTAATTATGTAACCAAGCAAGTTATACAAGAAAGGGGTTGATATCTTAAATATCAACCCCTTTCTTGTATAGAGATGTAGCTACTAAGCGTTTTTAGCTGCTGCTTCTCTGCGAATGATATTCAATGCACCACCCGCTTTGAACCATTCAATTTGTTGCTCGTTGTAACTGTGATTAACAGATATCTCTTCTTTAGTTCCATCAGCATGGTTTAATACTAAAGTAAGTGGAACATCGGGTGTAAATGTTGTCAATCCAATGATATCGATAACATCGTCTTCTAATATTTTATCGTAATCTTCTTTGTTAACAAAGGTTAAACCAAGCATACCTTGTTTTTTAAGGTTGGTTTCGTGGATACGGGCAAATGATTTTACCAATACGGCACGCACACCTAAATGACGAGGTTCCATAGCTGCGTGTTCACGGCTTGATCCTTCACCATAGTTTTCATCACCGATAACGATAGAGCCTAATCCGGCAGCTTTATAAGCTCTCTGGGTTGCTGGTACAGGACCATATTCGCCAGTAAGCTCATTTTTAACTGAATCAGTTTTGTCGTTAAAGTAGTTTACAGCACCAATTAACATATTGTTAGAAATGTTATCCAGGTGACCGCGGAATTTTAACCATGGACCAGCCATTGAGATATGGTCAGTAGTACATTTTCCTTTTGCTTTGATCAGCAATTTAAGTCCTTTAAGGTCTGTGCCTTCCCAAGGAGTAAACGGATCAAGTAATTGTAACCTGTGTGAAGTTGGAGAAACAAGTACTTCTACTTTGCTTCCGTCTTCAGCTGGCTGCTGGTAACCTGCATCTTCAACTGCAAAACCTTTAGTAGGTAATTCAAATCCAGTTGGGGCATCAAGTTTTACTTGTTCGCCTTTATCGTTTGTTAAAGTATCTGTTAAAGGGTTAAAGCTTAAATCGCCTGCAATAGCTAATGCTGTTACTAATTCCGGAGAACCAACAAAGGCAAAAGTATTAGGGTTACCATCAGCACGTTTTGCAAAGTTGCGGTTAAATGAGTGTACAATGGTGTTTTTCTCTTGTTTATCAGCGCCAACTCTGTCCCACATACCAATACATGGTCCGCAGGCATTGGTAAATACTTTAGCGCCTATGCTTTTGAATACGTCTAAAAATCCATCACGCTGAATGGTGTAACGGATCTGCTCAGAACCCGGATTGATGCAGTATTCAGATTTAGCAGTTAAGCCTTTTTCTGATACTTGTTTGGCAATACTGATTGCACGGGAAATATCTTCGTATGATGAGTTGGTACAAGAACCGATCAATCCTACATCGATTTTCATTGGCCATCCGTTAGCTGCGGCAACTTCTTTCATTTTAGAGATAGGAGTAGCTAAATCCGGAGTGAATGGGCCGTTCAAATAAGGCTCAAGTTCAGATAAGTTAATTTCGATTAATTGATCAAAGTATTTTTCAGGCTCTGCATATACCTCAGCATCGCCGGTTAAGTGTTCTTTTATTGCGTTTGCAGCGTCAGCAACTTCAGCTCTGCTGGTAGCACGTAGATAACGTTCCATGCTTTCGTCGTAACCAAATGTTGAAGTTGTAGCACCAATTTCGGCACCCATATTACAAATGGTTCCTTTACCGGTACAGCTCATGCTTGTTGCGCCTTCGCCAAAATATTCAACAATTGCACCAGTTCCACCTTTTACAGTAAGAATACCAGCAACTTTAAGGATTACATCCTTAGCAGATACCCATCCACTTAATTTTCCGGTAAGTTTGATACCTATTAATTTAGGGAATTTTAGTTCCCACGGTAATCCTGCCATTACATCACAAGCATCAGCACCACCAACACCTATGGCAACCATACCTAAACCACCTGCATTTACAGTGTGAGAGTCGGTACCTATCATCATTCCACCCGGGAAAGCATAGTTTTCTAAAACAACCTGGTGAATAATACCTGCACCTGGTTTCCAGAAACCAATACCATATTTGTTTGAAACCGAAGCTAAGAAATCAAATACTTCCTTGCTTTCAGTGTTTGCAGCTGGTAAGTCAATTTCAGCACCATTCTTTGCAGTGATCAGGTGATCGCAATGAACAGTAGAAGGAACAGCAACTTTTGGTCTGCCTGCCTGCATAAATTGCAATAAAGCCATTTGTGCAGTAGCATCTTGCATGGCCACACGGTCAGGAGCAAAATCTACATAATCAGTACCTCTTGTGTAAGCGGTATTTGTATTTCCATCCCAAAGGTGGGCGTAAAGGATTTTTTCTGAGAGTGTTAAAGGTCTGCCTACTAATTTACGGGCCGCCTCAACGCGGGGGCCAAAGTTTGCATACACCTTTTTGATCATTTCTATATCAAAAGCCATTGATAATATGTGTTAAAAGGGTAAGTTATTCTTATTATTTTGTAGCGAATTTACAAAAAAAAACAGGGGTAGGACATCATCTGCATATCATTATATTATTTATACCTATTCTAAATAATGTAACAGCCTTAATGGCTTAAATATCTGCAAAATAGTTGCGATCATTTCTGAACACTGCTGTCCATTTATGAACACTTTTATTTTTTGTAGTGCTTATAATTATCTGTTTTTTAGGGTGTTAAATTGTTTTTGTGTTTTGGCCTAACCTTAGCTGTTCAGATCATGAAAAATTAAAGAGAATCGAAACGATAACCCAGTTCAGAAAAATGTTTCAACACTCTTGGTAATGCATAATACATCCGGTCGTAGGCTTTCAAACTGTCGTGAAAAACTACAATAGACCCGTTGCTTGTATGCTTAATCACATTGTTGAAGCACTTGTGAGGTGCCAGGTTGATGTCAAAATCGCCGCTAAGTACATCCCACATAATGATTTGAGTTTCCGGGTTCATTGCACGGATGTTGGTGATCTGAGATTTTTTAATTCTGCCGTAAGGTGGACGAAATAAATTCGTGTTAGTTAATTCCTGACACTTTTGGAAGTTTTTAGTGTATATTTCATCCGGCGTTTTCCATCCTTTTAAATGGTTAAAAGTATGGTTGCCGATGCGATGGCCTTCGTTCTTTATCTTCTCAAAAATATCAGGATGTTTGTGAATATTATCTCCGATGCAAAAGAATGTTGCTTTTGCGTTAAAGCTTTTTAAAGTTTTTAATGCAAAGTCTGTAACATCTGGTATGGGTCCATCGTCAAAGGTTAAATAAATAACTTTTTGATCCCGGTTCTTGTGCCAGGTTAATGATGGATAATACCATTTTAATAAAAGCGGGGATTTTATCAGGTACATGCCCAAACTTAGAGAAAATTTTAATTTTATTGGCTTCTTTTAAGCCTTAAGAGAAAATAGAGGAAGAGAAGAAGCAATAAAATGCAGTTGTTGTACCTGAAAATTTACAAAACGAATAAGTTGTTTATATTAATATTGTGAAAACTAAATTATGAAAAAAATTAACCCTTATAGTACATTGCCCAAATTAACCTTAGCACTCTCTCTTATCTTTATTACGGGTTTTGTGCAAAAATCTAACGCTCAAGAGATTATTACCATACAACAAGCAATAGAAGAAACGTTACATAACAACCTTCAGGTAAAAAAATCACAGTACAGTGAGGATCTTGCCGGTCAAAATTTGAAGCAATCAAAATTAGCGCTATATCCAACATTGAATGCAGGTGCTGATCAGAATATGGGCTGGGGACGTAATAATCTCGGTAATACGGGTATTTATGAGAATACGCAGAATTATAGCTTTAGTCCGGGAGCAAGTTTAGGTTTTGATTTGTTTAATGGTCTTTCAAAAATAAACCAGATCAAACAAAATAAAATACTTCTTGAGGCAGGAAAAGCCAATACGGATAAAATTAAGAATGATCTAATTCTTCAGGTAATTACCTCTTACATGGAGATTTTGTATAATAAGGATCGTTTATCTGCTGCAAAACAACAATTATCTGTAGCACAGCAACAACAGAAACAACAGCAAGAACTTTTGGATGTTGGAAATAAAACACTTGCTGATTTAGCAGAATCTAAATCACAAACTGCTACGGCACAGTTGGATGTTACTACTGCAGAAAATGCACTTAGCATTTCTTATTTGACCCTGGCCCAGTTAATGGATATTCCCTCTTCGACAAAATACGATGTACAGGCGCCGGTACTAGCTGAATTCAATAAGCCATCTACAAATTACAATGCAGAGCAAGTATATTCAGATGCAATAAATCTTTTCCCAGATATTAAGCTAGCAGCACTTCAAACTGCTTCCGCAAAAAAGGGGATCGATGTAGCAAAAGGTAGTTTATACCCACGATTAACTTTAAGCGGAAGTTATGGATCTTTTTATAACTATAATTATAATCTTCCGGCAAATGTTCAGAATCTGTCTTTTAGTAACCAGATAAAAAACAATGTTTCGAAAGGAGTTGGTATAGGTTTGAGTATTCCAATATTCAATGGCTTACAATCTAGAATAGGGGTAAAGAAAGCAAGAATTAACTTTTTGCAAACTCAGGCTGATGAACAGCTGACAAAAAACAACTTAAATAAGATTATTTATCAGGCTGTTGCTGATTTAAAAGCAGCGGAAAGCACTTACGAATCTACAACCAATACTTTTAATGCCAGAAAAGAGGCCTTTTCGGTAATTGAGCAACGTTATAACGTTGGTTTAGTTAACTCTTTAGATTACAACACTTCGTTAACAAATAAGAATAAAGCAGAAATAGACATGATCAGAGCTAAGTATGATTTGCTTTTTAAAGCAAAGGTGATTGACTATTACTTAGGTAAACAAATAGTTTTCTAGGAGCAGCATAATAAATTCGCACAATTTATTGCCCCTTGATTATAAATGATAAAAAAATAAATAAACTCAAATGAAACTAAAACCCATACTAATTGCAATAGGAGTTATTCTCGTATTATTGGCGGTAGCAAAATTTACCGGCTTAATAGGAGGAGATAAGACCGAGAAGGTGACGATTGAAAAGGCGGCTGACAGAAAAGTTGTTGAAACGGTTACTGCCAGTGGAAAAGTACAGCCTGAAACTGAAGTAAAACTAAGCTCTGAAGTATCGGGTGAGGTTACTGAACTTTTGGTTAAAGAAGGTGATGTGGTTAAAAAAGGCCAATTGCTGATTAAAGTTAGACCAGATGTACTTCAGTCAGGATTTGAAAGAGCTGTAGCTTCAAATAATACTCAGAAAGCCCAGGTAGTGGCTGCAGAGCAACAGTTGAAACAAGCCAATGCAAATTTTGATAATACTGAAGCCAGCTATAAAAGAAGTCAGGAACTTTTTACTAAAAAAGTGATCTCAGCTTCAGAATTTGATGCCGCCAAAGCGCAATATTTTGGTGCCTTAGCCGATATCGCCAGGTTGAAAGCTATGGTTACCAGTGCAAAATACAGCTTGCAGGAAGGTGGTGCTAATGTTAAAGAGGCAGGAGCTAACCTTGCTAAAGCTACTATATACGCTCCGGTTGATGGAGTTATCTCTAAATTGTCAGTTGAATTGGGAGATCGTATTCTTGGTACAGCTCAAATGGCAGGTACGGAGATTATGCGTATTTCCAACTTGTCATCTATGGAAGTAAACGTGGATGTGAATGAGAACGACATTAACAGGGTAAATGTTGGTGATAGCTCTATTATAGAGGTTGATGCATTTGCCGATACAAAATTTAAAGGCATTGTAACTGAAATAGCAAGTTCATCTAAAGATGTGGGTACCGCAACAAGCACTGTGGATCAGGTAACGAATTTCAACGTTAAGGTTCGTATTTTAGCTGAATCATATAGTAATATTAAGGGAGGAGCAAAAGATCTTCCATCTCCATTCAGACCAGGAATGTCTGCAACAGTGGATATCGAAAGTGAATCTTTAAAAGGGTTAGCAATTCCTATTCAATCTGTATTTACAGAAGATAAGTCTAAAGCCGAAAAGCCTGCTGATAATGATCAAAATGTAGACAAACAAAAATCTAAGCTTTCTGATAAAACCATTAAACAGTATGTATATGTGTTTAATAATGGCACAGTAAAACGTACTGAGGTTACTACAGGAATTCAAAATGATCAATACATCATTATTAAATCCGGGCTTAAAGCGAATCAGGAAGTGGTAACAGGTCCTTACTCTGCAATTCAAAACAGATTAAAGGATGGTATGAAAGTAGAAAAAACCACTAAGGATCAATTGTTTGCTGCTCCCAAATAGAAAGTAAGCGATATCAGTCATTTAAAATAAGTAAATTGCCCCCGGTTTAAAACAATAAACCGGGGTTTTTTATTTATAAGTTATGATACCTAAAGTTGCAATGATTGGTGGCGGTAGTTGGGCTACTGCAATCATAAAAATGCTTTCAGATAATTTTACTGCTAAGGAAATCTATTGGTGGATGCGCAATCAGGAATCGATAACGCATTTGCAGAAGTATAAGCATAACCCGAATTATCTGAGTTCTGTTGAAATCAGAATTCCTGAAGATAATATATCCAACAATATCTCTGATATTATTGAAAAGGCAGAGTACATCATTTTGAATGTGCCGGCAGCATTTTTAAAGGAGACACTGGATGGTGTGAGCCCGGAACAATTAAAGGGAAAGAAGATCATTTCCGCAATTAAGGGGATTGTACCAGATGAAAATCTAATCATTGGTGAATTTCTTAATCAAAAATATAATGTGCCGTATGAAGATATAGTAGTTATAAGCGGTCCTTGCCATGCAGAAGAGGTTGCTTTGGAGAAATTGTCTTATCTAACTATTGCTTCTACCAATTTGGAGCTTGCCGCAATCTTTGCAAGGTTGTTGGCCACAAGGTATATTAAAACCAATATTTCTGATGATATTTTTGGTACTGAATATGCTGCTGTTCTGAAGAATATTTATGCCGTAGCCAGTGGGATTTGCCATGGCGTAGGTTATGGAGATAATTTCCAGGCGGTGTTAATATCTAATGCTATCAGGGAGATTAAAAGATTTGTAGATGCCGTTCATCCCATTTCGAGGGATATTAAAGAGTCGGCCTATCTAGGAGATTTGCTGGTTACGGCATATTCTCAATTTAGCCGTAATCGGACTTTTGGCAATATGATTGGCAAAGGTTATACTGTAAAATCAGCACAATTAGAGATGAATATGGTAGCCGAAGGTTATTATGCGGTAAATTCTATGCACCATGTAAACAAGAAATATAAGGTTGATATGCCAATTAGCAGGGCTGTTTATGCTATTCTATACGAAAAGCATTCGCCCCATATTGAAATGCGCTTGCTTACAGAGCAACTCAATTAAGTAAACAAAATGTGGATATAGTTGTTTTTTATATAAACAGATAACTATGAAAACAAAATTTGCGATGGGCTTATTAGCTCTGGCGCTATGCACAGCCGTTTCTTTTAACAGTAATGCACAGGATAAGAAAAAGGAAACAGTAGGCGGGGCACTCGATAAAACTGGTAAAGCAATAGGAAAAACAGCGAAAAAGGTAGGAAACAAAACGGCTGAAGTAGCTGTAAAAGGCAGTGCTAAAGTTGTTGATCAGACCTATAAAGGGAAAATGGCACCTGATGGCACAGATGTATATATTGACGGCAAGAATAAGAAGTATTACATTAATAAAAAAGGAGCTAAGGTGTATCTTAAGGCTTCTGAGATTAAAGACAGACCAGTAAAACATTAAGCGCCTATAAAAAAAAGCCCTCCAGAATTTCTGGAGGGCTTTTTTCTTATAAAGAAGATCTATAATTAAGATCTGCGTTTTCTGTCGTTTCCGCCTTCACGTCTTCCGCCTCTGTCTTCACGGCTTCTTCCAGAGAAATCTCTGAAACCACCGCCACCACCGCTGCTGTTTCCGCCTTCACGTCTTCCACCACCGCCACCGCTGTAGCTTCTTCTCTCTCCTCCGCCTTCGCGTCTTCCACCGCCATAGCTTCCGCCTTCACGTCTGCCACCGCCTGAGCCACCACGACTACGACCGCCACCATCACTTTCTGCAGTTTTTTCAATCCTTACACCACGGTTATTAAATTCAACTCCTTTAAAGTTGTTGAATAAAGACTCAACAGTTGCATTTTCAACTTCAAAGAATGAATAAACACCTTTTAGGTCAATTTTACCAATGCTTTTTCCGCTGATTTTACCATTGTTACATACAAAAGATAATAGATCACCTCTTGTAAAATCATCAACAGAACCCAGGTTTATAAATAAACGAGTGTAACCTTCGCTACCTCTGTGACTTCTTTCTCCACGTTCACCACGTTCGCCGCGCTCACCTCTGTCATCAGCAGATGAATTAAGATCAGGTGCATTTTTGTAATACTCTAAAAAGCGGTTAAACTCTAAAGATGCAAAACGTTTAATTACCTCATCTTTGCTTAGTTCAGCAAACTCATCCATAATACGAGGCATGTACTGCTCGATTTGGTTTTCGTTAACTTCAACATTGTGAACTTTGTGTACTAAAGCAAATAATTGTTTTTCGCAAACATCAAAACCTGTAGGTAGTTCAGCTTTAGTAAACTGTTTACCGATGATCCTTTCAATTTGACGGATTTTACCAATCTCTTTAGAGTTAACGATACAGATTGAAATACCTGTTTTACCTGCACGACCGGTACGGCCACTACGGTGAGTATAACTTTCAATTTCGTCAGGTAAAGAGTAATTGATTACGTGAGTAACGTTATTTACATCAATACCACGTGCAGCAACGTCAGTAGCAATAAGCAACTGCATGTTACGATCGCGGAAACGTTGCATAACTTTATCACGTTGTTGCTGAGAAAGATCTCCATGCAATGCATCAGCATTGTAGCCATCTTTAATTAAGTGTTCAGCAACGTCTTGAGTATCCAATTTGGTTTTGCAGAATACTACTGCAAAAATTTCAGGATTAAAATCTACAATACGTTTTAAGGCAGCGTATTTATCTCTTGCACGAACGATATAGTATTCGTGTTCAATGTTTACATTACCTGTGTTTTTTGTTCCCATGGTTAGCTCAACCGGCTGATCCATGTAATTTTTAGCTATTCTTCTAACCTCTGGAGGCATAGTTGCAGAGAATAACCATGTTTTTTTGTCGTCAGGAGTTGTTGACAAGATGTCGTTGATGTCTTCCTGGAAGCCCATGTTTAACATTTCATCAGCCTCATCTAAAACTACAAATTTCACATTACTGAAATCTATAGCCTTACGGCCAATAATGTCCAACATACGGCCGGGTGTAGCCACTACAATTTGTACACCGTTTCTAATTTCACGCAACTGTTGCATAATGTTTGCGCCACCGTAAACGGCAACTACATTAGCACCAGAGATGTTTTTTGAGAAATTCTTGATGTCGCTGGTAATCTGCAAGCAAAGCTCTCTTGTAGGGCATAAAATCAATGCCTGAGGCTTATTGCTTTTAAAGTCTATCAATTCTAACAGCGGCAAACCAAATGCGGCTGTTTTTCCTGTTCCTGTTTGGGCCAAACCAACAAAATCGTTATTGCCCTCTAACAGTACAGGAATACTTTGTTCCTGAATAGGTGTTGGATTTTCGAAACCTAAATCCTTTACAGCATTAACAACGTCATCACTTATCCCCAATTTACTAAATGGGTTTATCATGTATAATAATTTATTAAGCCGCAAAGGTAAGCTTAATATTTGGTATTTTACAGATGCGTAACTAAATAAAAATGAGCTAATTAATTATCTTAGTCTGTCGGCCGACCTTAATAATTGCTCGTCTTTACGGATTCCACGTATTGAAAGTAGACAAAATATTATAGCCAGAACGAATAGCGAAGAGCCGAAATGGATAGACGAACCGTTTATTCCCCCCGGTAAAAGTGAAGCGTTTAAAGCTGATAAAATGGCTGTAACAACGATCAGCACAATATTGATCATGATCAGTCGCTTTTGCATAGCGCGATTTTTAAACTGAAATATACAAATAAGGCATACTAATACTGCAACTCCATTTATGATCATTGCTCCCAAAGGGGTGACAGCGGTACTAGCGTCATTTACCCCCTTAATTGATTGCTGATGGCCATCAAGATATAAAAGATACTCTGTGTTATTCACACTTTTAGTTATTAAAGGAATGAAAAACAGACAGATTAGGGTGAGTGCAGCCAAAAGCAGCCATATAGATTGTACGCGTTGTATCATATCAGTTCAATAATTTCAACAAATATATTAAAAGGCAAATAGTAACCAATCCGATATCCGATTAAAAAGATAATTTTGTACAATTGAATATGCAACGGTATTTTATTGAATTGTCGTACAACGGAACAAGTTATCATGGCTGGCAAGTACAGCCTAATGCCGTTACTGTACAGGAATGCCTGGACAAGGCGCTGTCTACATATTTTAGGCAACCTATAATTACACTTGGTTGCGGACGGACAGATGCTGGTGTACATGCTACCCAATTTTATGCGCACTTTGACATTGTACAAGATAATGAAACGAATGAAGTTAAACCATTGAATTTTGAGCGTTCTGTTACAGGTATAAATTCTCTATTGCCATACCAAATATCAGTGAAACGTATTTTTGAGGTTGAAAATACGGCCCATGCACGTTTTGGTGCAACAGAAAGAGCTTATCATTATCATATACATTTTCATAAAGATCCATTTAAGCTAGATAGATCGTGGCTATATAAAGGAGATCTTGATGTTGCAGCAATGAATGAGGCTGCAGAAATTTTGTTGGAACATACAGATTTCTCTTGTTTCAGTAAATCTAATACGCAAACATTTACTAATAATTGTAAAATTACCGAAGCGCATTTTCAGATAAAGGATGAATCTTTATTGTTTACCATCAGAGCAGATCGCTTTTTAAGAAATATGGTTCGCGCAATTGTTGGTACCTTGGTACGGATTGGTAAAAATGAAATTAACCTGGAACAATTTAAAGAAATAATAGAAAGTAAGGACAGAAGTAATGCCGGACAATCAGTACCTGCATGTGGTTTGTATCTTGTAAGCGTAATCTACCCTTTTGTAAAATAAAATATGTCTAAAATAACCGGTGATGTAATTAATGTAGGGTTGTTGAAAAGGGTTTTTCAATATGTAAAACCGTATCAGCGCATCTTTATAATTTCGGTAATCCTTACTATACTCCTAGCTGTTCTTGCTCCATTAAGACCTATTCTTATCGGATATACGCTGGACCATCATATTGTTACCGGAGATTACAGCGGGTTACTAAATATGACCATACTAATGCTTGTATTGCTTGTTGTTCAAACCGGGGTACAGTATAGTCACACCTTACTTACAAATACGCTGGGGCAGTCGGCAATTCGTGATTTAAGAATAAATGTGTTTAATCATATTACTAAGTTGCGATTGAAGTACTTTGATAATACACCTATTGGTCAGTTAATTACCCGGACAGTTTCGGATCTCGAAACCATTGCTGAGATTTTCTCGGAAGGTTTAATTGTAATTATAGGCGATATTTTAATGGTGATTGTGATCATAGGCGTGATGGTATATGAAGATTGGGCCTTAACACTTGTGGTTTTATTGCCAATGCCTTTACTTATTATTGCTACTTCAATTTTTCAGAAAGCAATTAAATCTGCCTTTCAGGAAATCAGAACGGAAGTGTCTAACTTGAATACCTATCTGCAAGAACATATTACCGGGGTTTCAATTATTCAATATTTTGCCAGAGAGAAACAAGAGTATAATAAGTTTTTGAAAATTAATGGCCGCTATCGCGATGCGAACATCCGCTCTAACTGGTATTATTCTATATTTTTTCCTGTAGTGGAAATTATTTCTGCTATGTCACTTGGTTTGTTAGTATGGTATGGAGCCAGAACGATCCTTAGCAATCCAACAATTAAACCTGGTATTATTACCGAGTTCATTATGTACATCGGTATGCTTTTCAGGCCAATCCGTGAGCTCGCGGATAAGTTCAATACCCTGCAAATGGGTATGGTTGGTGCCGAACGTGTATTTAAGGTTTTGGACACGAATGAGGTTACAGAGGATAAAGGTACTTATGCTCCTGAAATTATGAAAGGCAATATTTCCTTTGAAAAGGTTTGGTTTGCATATAATGATGAGAATTATGTATTGAAAGATATATCTTTTGAAGTTGAAGCAGGTAAAACAGTTGCCCTTGTTGGAGCAACCGGTGCCGGGAAATCCTCGACAATAAATATCTTGAACCGTTTTTACGAAATTCAAAAAGGAGAGATTAAAGTTGATGGAACAAGAATACAGGATTATGAATTAAGTTATTTAAGGAATAAAATTGCGACTGTGTTGCAGGACGTTTTCCTCTTTTCGGATACCATTTTTAATAATATAACGCTAAATAATGATGCGATTACGATGGAAGAGGTTGTTGATGCTGCAAAAAAAGTAGGGGCTCATGATTTTATTGAGCGATTACCAGGAGGCTATCAGTACAATGTGATGGAGCGCGGTGCAACATTATCTGCAGGGCAGGCACAATTGATTTCTTTTATCAGAGCGCTGGTTTACGATCCAGCTATTCTTGTGCTTGATGAGGCTACATCTTCTGTGGATACGGAAACGGAAATGCTTATTCAACGAGCTATAGAGAACTTAATGAAGGGACGTACTTCTATTGTGATTGCACACCGCCTGTCAACTATACAGAAAGCAGATAAAATTCTTGTATTGGAGAGGGGCGAGATCAAGGAAATGGGAACACACCAGCAATTACTTAAACTTGATGGGTATTACAAGAGATTGTACGATTTACAATTTAACTCTACCGGCATTTCTACATCAGTTTAAAACAAGAGGAAAAAATTCTTGATTCTTCTCATCCTCAGATTTTTGAAGGGAAAAATCTGCATGTCTTCGAAGAACAAGGATTTTTTCTGGAAAATAAGTTATGCAAGATGTACTAGCTATGCGATATGGATATATGTGAGTAGATTTAAAAAAATAGACGGTGGGTTTTCCTGAAAAATCAGTTTCTCAGAAAAGGCCTAGGAAATTTTGTCCCTTTTTCAGGCGCAAAAGATTCCAGACTTTGAAGAGAATGCTTATTTTTCAATGTTATTTTGAAATGCCTGATTCAACGCACCTAAAAACGTTTCCGGTGATTGTGCTCCTGATACAGCAAGTTTCTGATTAAATATAAAAAAAGGAACCCCTTTAATCCCGATGGTTTGGGCTGCATTTTCATCATATCTTACTTCGTCTGTAAAATCGGTGCCGTTCAGCATAGTTTGTACAGATAATTTGTCGAGACCGATCTTTGTGCCTATTTCAATTAGTGATTGATGATCGCTGATATTAATGCCATCTGTAAAATGTGCTTTAAATAATTGTTCTTCGGCTTCATCACCCAGTCCCATTGACTTTGCCAGTTGAATTAATCTGTGGGCATCAAAAGAATTTGCTACAACCGAGATGTCAAAATTGAAATCTAAACCTACTGCTGCAGCAGTTTCTGTTACATGCTCATGAGTTTCTATAGCCCATTCTCTTGATCTGCCATATCTGTTGGCAAGATGATCATAAGAGCTAATTTCCGGAGCAGTTTCAGCATGTGGATCAAGCTCGTAACTATGCCATTCAACTTCAACTTTATCCTTATGCTCAAATTGTTCCAGAGCGGCCTCAAATTTTCTTTTTCCTATATAACAGAACGGGCAACGCACGTCCGACCAAATATCTACCTTCATTGAAGCAAATTTAGACATATGGATTTATTTATAGAGTTATGTTGTTAATTATGAGTTTTGTATGATTAATGTTAGCTCGATGGACTATAATGGACTTTAATTAGAGTGGTTATAAATAAGTTCTAATTTTTCTGTGGATTGTTAAAATTTGTATATTACTTATTATTAAGTGCTTATTTTAGCCTAAGCCATTATTGTTGTTACAGACAATGGTTTTAGGAATAAAATGCTCCGTAAATCGTTATTTTAAAAAAAATCAGATTATAAATGAGCGAATTTGAAATCAAGAAATCGGGCGTCGAATATGATGCTGTCATTGTAGGATCAGGTGCCGGAGGAGGTATGACCGGATATGTACTTGCCAATGCAGGTTTGAAAGTTTTAATGCTGGAAGCTGGTGCTTATTTTGATCCGAGAATAGACTCTCAACAACTGAAGTGGCCATGGGAGTCGCCAAGAAGAGGAGCGGGTACTACCCGACACTTTGGTGATTTTGATGCTGCTTATGGCGGATGGGAGCTAGAAGGAGAACCATATACTCAGAAAAATAATTCGGAGTTTGCCTGGTTTCGTTCCAGAATGCTTGGTGGAAGAACAAATCACTGGGGTCGTATCTCTTTGAGAATGGGTCCAGATGATTTTAAACCTAAGGATGGACTAACTGATCCCTGGCCTATTACTTACCAGGAACTAAAACCTTTTTATGATAGGGTAGATAGGATGATTGGTCTTTATGGTACAGTAGAGGGCATAGAAAGTGAGCCTGATGGGATATTTATGACACCTCCGAAACCAAGACTTAATGAACTATTTATAAAAAAAGCAGCTCAAAAAGTTGGGGTAACTGTAATTCCTGGCAGAGGTTCTGTACTTACCGAAGCATTAAAAGACAATAAAGATCGGGGGCAATGCTTTTATTGCGGTCAGTGCGGAAGATCATGTAAAGTTTATGCCGACTTTTCATCATCGTCTTGCCTGGTGATTCCGGCAGTAAAAACAGGAAACCTAACTGTTATTACCAATGCGATGGTAAGAGAGGTGTTAACTGATAAAAGCGGAAAAGCAACGGGAGTATCTTATGTAAATACAAAGGATATGCAAGAATACCAGGTAAAAGGTAAGACCATTATTCTGGGTGCCAGTGCATGTGAATCTGCAAGGTTATTACTTAATTCTAAATCTGCTGCCCATCCTGACGGATTGGCGAATAGTAGTGGAATAGTTGGTAAATACCTGCATGATTCTACTGGAGCCAGTATGAGTGGATACCTGCCTCAGTTGGTAGATCGCAAAAGATATAACGAAGATGGTGCCGGAAGTATACATATATATTCCCCATGGTGGCTTGATAATAAAAAACTTGATTTCCCAAGAGGTTATCACATAGAATATGGTGGCGGACTTAGTATGCCTGGTTATGGATTTGGCTGGGGCATAGAGGGTATGAACGGTTCTATACCTGGTAGGGACGGTAAAATGAAAGAAGCCGGCGGATATGGTGCTGGGTTAAAGGATGATTACAGGCGCTTTTATGGAACCGAAGTTGGGATGGCGGGTAGAGGAACCGCTATAGCCAGGGAAAGTAACTATTGCGAAATAGATCCAAACGTAGTAGATAAATACGGAATACCGGTACTTAGATTTAACTATAAATGGGCCCCGGAAGAAGTAAAGCAAGCAAAACACATGCAGGAAACCTTTAAGGAAATTATGCATGCAATGGGGGCAATTGCCTCTGAGCCTCCTGGTGCGGAAACAAGCTACGGATTAGAAGCGCCCGGAAAGATTATACACGAAGTTGGCACGGTAAGAATGGGTGATGATCCTAAAAAATCTGCATTAAACAGATGGTGCCAGGCTCATGATTGTAAAAATCTTTTTGTAGTAGATGCTGCTCCTTTTGTACAACAAGGTGATAAAAATGCTACCTGGACAATTCTTGCGCTTTCTATGCGTACTGCAGAGTACATTTTAGCACAAAAGAAAAACTTAAACATTAGCTGATCTCAAATCGATATATATGAACAGACGTGATTCATTAAAAGCTTTGGGCCTTACTGCAATTAGCGCAGGTGTGGTGCTTGAAGCCTGTAAACCGGGAAAAGAACCGGAAGTTGTTGCCAAAGGTGCTGATGGCGAAGCCCAACCTGGAAGACAGGAGTTTGAAGTAGAACGTGATAAGAAATTAAATTCATGGAAGTTCTTTACCGAACATGAAATGGCAACAATAACGCTTTTAGCGGATATTATTATTCCTAAGGATGACAAATCAGGAAGCGCTTCGGATGCCAAAGTGCCTGATTTTATTGAGTTCATTGTTAAGGATATGCCAGGACATCAAACTCCGATGCGCGGTGGACTAAAGTGGCTTGATCTGCAATGTTTAAACCGCTATCAGAAAACTTTTAAAGATGCATCATCAACTCAGCAAATTGAGATGGTTGATGACATTGCATATCCAAAGAAAGTAAAACCAGGAATGCAACAAGGTGTGGCTTTCTTTAGTTTGATGCGAGACCTCACTGCTTCAGGATTCTTTACAACCGAGATCGGTATTAAGGACCTCGGTTATGTTGGCAATGTACCTAACCGTTGGGAAGGTGTACCGGCAGATGTGCTAAAGCAATACGGTATGGAAGGGGTGTAGTTATTTCGGCTCCATTCCGGTGCTTATCCCAATTCTATTCCACGCATTGATACTAATTATGGCCATGATTATCTGAGCAAGGTAAACATGGTCAAAAAGTGCAGCAGCATTATTGTAACTTTCATTAGATACTTTGTTGCTAATAAAAGTTACTTCTTCTGTAAGTGCTAACAAGGCACGTTCCTGCTCATCAAAAAATGGAGTTTCTCTCCATGCATTAAGGGCATAAATTCTTTGTTCTGTTTCACCCGCTTTGCGTGCATCGCGGGTGTGCAGATCGATACAATAAGCACATCCATTAATTTGAGAGGCTCTTATTTTGATGAGGTCCTTATGTTTAGTGGTAAGATTGCTTTGTTCCACATAACTATCAAACGCCAACATTGCTTTATAAGCTGCTGGCTCTACCTGGTTAATTCTAATTCTATTACTCATAACTATTTGTTTTTGTTGTACCAAAGTTGAGCAATAAAGTACCTTAGAAAAATGAACTGTGGTTAAGAAAGTTTATTGCTTTTTAGCTCTTAAGCGACTAAGAAATTGTGGAGTAAAACCTAGATAAGAAGCTAACATGTATTGTGGTACACGTTGCATAAAATCAGGAAATAAACTTGAGAAATGCCTGTAACGTTCTTCTTCAGTTTGGTTAAAAATATAGCCTATCCGGCGTTGTGAGGCAACAAACGCTTTTTGCATCATTATGCGGAAGTAACTTTCCAATCGAGGTACTTTTTCGAACAAGACTGTTTTATTCTTTTCACTCAGAAACAAAAGTTCTGAGGGTTCTATAGCCTGGATATTGGTTGTAGATGGTTGTTTGTTCAGTAGGCTGTCCTGATCTGCTATCCACCAGTTTTCCAGACCGAAGTTTATAATCTGCTCGTTCAGTTTTTTATTAATGTAAAATTGCCTTAAACAGCCCTTGACAATAAAATAATCTCCCTTGCATAATTTACCTGCTTCCAGAAGATACTCTTTCTTTTTAAGTATTTTAAGCTCGATGCTATCGCATAACAATTGCTCTTCATACGACTCAAGTTGTACATATCTTTTAATGTGGGCTAAAAGTTCAGGATACATTTACTCCTCCTCTTCAAGATAGATTTCGTGTACCAGAAATTTCACTTTAGCTACCGGCTCTAAAAGCTCGGTAATATCATCTGATTCTATATGATATATTGTTTCGCCGGAATCAGGAATCTCAGAATCCGGAATAAGCTCGAAAAACTTAACAGTAAGGTCGGTTTCCAACTCTACAAGCTTGATGTATTTTACTCCATTGTCTTTCCAATCCTTTAGGATTTTACCGTTGAACTGTACGTAAGGATTTTTGTTTTCGCTTTCCATGCCATAAAGCTAATACATTAAACAAAATTTCACTATTATAGTATAATGAAATCTATCCTTTCGAATCTTACTTTTCAGGTTTTAGTGGCTATTGCTTTAGGGATTATTGTCGGTACTTTTTTCCCGGGTTTCGCCCCACATGCCGAACTTATAAGCCAGAGTTTTATTAAAATGATCAGTATGCTCATTGCTCCCATCATATTTTTAACAATAGTTCTGGGAATAGCCCATATGGGCGATATGAAGAAAGTTGGGCGTGTTGGAGGGAAAGCTCTTTTATATTTTGAGGTGGTTACTACTGTAGCCATTTTAATTGGAATGGTGGTTGCCAATTTATTAAAGCCTGGGATTGGTGTTCACCCTACAACGGGTGATGTGAGTAAAATAAAAGCATATACTGAACAAGCAGGCAAAATTAATTGGTTAGAGTTTTTTGCGAACATAATACCTCATAATGTTTTTGAGGCCTTTAGCAAAGGAGATATTTTACAGATATTATTCTTTGCCATTTTATTTGGCTATGGTTTAAATAAGCTTGGCGATAGTGGGCAGCCATTGCTTAGTTTTTTTGATAAAATGGCAAAGGTATTTTTTAATATCATGAAGATAGTGATGCGACTTGCTCCGTTGGGTGCCTTTGGGGGGATGGCATTTAGCATTGGTACTTATGGATTAAAAACGTTGTTGCCTATGGCGAAGCTAATGGGTTCAGTTTATCTAACCTGTTTCTTATTTATTTTTGTAGTGCTAAACGCCATCTGCAGGTTTTATAAATTTAGCTTATTAGAGTATTTGAAATATATTCGACAGGAGATCCTGATTGTTTTGGGTACTTCCTCTTCTGAGTCTGTTTTACCTAGTATGATGAAGAAAATGGAAGCCATTGGTTGTGATAAATCTGTTGTTGGTTTGGTTATACCTACCGGTTATTCTTTTAATCTGGATGGAACGGCAATTTATCTTTCTATGGCAGTTATATTTTTGTGTCAGGTCTTTAATGTAGATCTTTCAATAGGAGAACAGCTAGGTGTGCTTGCTGTTTTGATGGTCACATCAAAAGGAGCTGCCGGGGTTACTGGCAGTGGGTTTATTGTATTAGTGTCTACCTTAACCGCTTTGAAACTAATGCCGGTTGAACATATAGGGATTTTAATAGGAGTAGATAGGTTTATGTCTGAAGCCAGGGCTATAACAAATATGATTGGAAATGGAATTGCAACGATTGTAATTGCCAAAAGCGAAAACGAATTTGATGAAGAGAAATATAAGCTTGCGATTCAACCTGCTTCCATTGAAAGCATGGAGGAATCGGATATTTAATTTTTTATTGTATTTTGCCTCCAACTAAATAAACCACACATAACATGAAAAAATATACATTTATAGCCTTGATTTCTTGTCTTCTTTTTGCAGGCTGCGGAGGAATTAAGCAAAGCTCAAACCAATCTGATGACAAAAAAGGTTGGGTCCCTTTGTTTAATGGTAAAGACATTAAGGATTGGTTTGTAAAGGTACATCATCATGAATTTGGTGTGAATTTTGGAAATACTTTTAGGGTTGAAGATGGTATCATTAAAGTGCGGTATGATCAATATGGAGATTTTAATGATCAGTTTGCGCACCTGTATTATAAAACGCCATTCTCTTATTATCATTTGAAATTTGAATATCGTTTTGTAGGAAAACTGCAAAAAGGAGCCCCTGATTATACTTTGTTAAATAGCGGTGTAATGTTTCATTCGCAGGATCCGAGAACAATGTTAAAAGAGCAGGATTGGCCAATCTCTATTGAGATGCAACTTCTTGCTGGCCTGGGTGACGGAAATCCAAGACCTACGGGCAATATGTGCTCACCCGGAACCAATGTGGTTTATAAGGGCAAAATAGCAGATTCTCACTGCTTAAACTCTACCTCAAAAACATATGACGGCGATCAGTGGGTACGGGGAGAGTTGATTGTTCTTGGCGATTCTTTGATCACTCATATTATTAATGGTGATACAGTATTGCAATACTCTAAACCCCAGATCGGTGGAGGCGTAGCAAATGGATATGATCCTAAAATCAAAATAGATGGCAAATTATTAAGCAGCGGCTTTATCGCTCTGCAAAGCGAAGGCCAACCTGTTGACTTTAAAAACATCGAAATAAAAGATCTGTCTCGTGTAAAGAGACCTGTTAAGAACTAAAAGGAGTTATTCTTCTTCAACTATTACAGACACATCTTTGTCCAGTTTTACGGTATGCAGCACTTTTGTTTTGTCGCTATATACCACAAGCCTGTTTTCATCTAAGTACTGTACAAGTCTATATGGTTCAGATTTTTGAACATATCTCCATTGGGTGTAAAATTGTTCTTGTGCTAATTTTTCCTGTGGTAAGAAAGTAATGGCAACTTCAATGTCAGAAATGCTTTGAATAAAGAAACGTGCGCTTGTACATAGTGTTTTTTGAGCTTTATCATTATTTTTAAAGTCCTCAATAGCTATTTCCCTTATCGCCGATGATGATTTAGTCGGGTTCCTGTCAATAATATCTACAATAAGGTTGCTTACCTCATTTTTAGTTTTGAGATATTTCCCATTTCCTGTTTGTAGGATTTTAAAATAAATTTTAAGCGGTTTCATATTGTTTTTTTGCGATAAGGTTGATCTTAGCCTTACAAATAAATGAGTATTTGGGCGTAGTTTGAAAAAAATATTGAATTAATATATCTTTAATTTATGAATAAGAACAGATTAGAAGCATTTAGTGATGGCGTTTTAGCTATTATTATCACCATTATGGTTTTGGAGCTGAAAGTTCCCCATGGAAGTTCTTTGCAGGCACTGACGCCACTCATTCCTGTTTTTATGAGTTATGTGCTCAGTTTTATCTTCGTTGGTATTTATTGGAATAACCACCATCATATGATGCAGCTGGCTAAAAAGGTTAATGGAAAGGTGTTGTGGGCTAATCTGCATCTGCTTTTCTGGCTCTCACTGTTCCCCTTTGCTACTGCGTGGATGGGAGAGAATCATTATGAAACCTGGCCAGTGGCAATGTATGGTTGTGTAATGTTTATGGCAGCCATGGCTTATTTTATTCTGGAAAGTACATTGAAAAAGTTACATGGGCCAGATTCTGAGTTTGCGAATACATTTGGCACAACCATAAAAGACACTGTTTCCTGCTTAGCTTACGTAGTTGCAATTGGAGGCAGTTTTATAACCCCATGGGTAGGTATAGCATGTTATGTTTTTATTGCAATAATCTGGTTTATACCCGAAAGAAGAGTGGAAAAAAAGATAGCTTAACGGAGAGGCGGATAAAATTGTAATTGAAAACTATTTTATCTAAGTTTGCACAAAAAAATAAAGATACATGAGTGTTTTAGTAAATAAGGATTCAAAAGTTATTGTTCAAGGCTTTACAGGAAATGAGGGTACTTATCATGCTTCTCAAATGATTGAGTACGGAACGAACGTTGTTGGCGGTGTTACACCAGGTAAAGGTGGCCAAACTCATTTAGATAAACCAGTATTTAATACTGTAAAGGATGCGGTTGATAAGGCCGGTGCTAATGTATCTATTATATTTGTTCCCCCTGCGTTTGCTGCAGATGCTATTATGGAAGCAGCCGAAGCAGGTATTAAAGTTATTGTTTGTATTACTGAAGGTATTCCTACTAAGGATATGATTCAGGTTAAAGAATATATTTCTGACAGAGATTGCCGTTTAATCGGTCCTAACTGTCCAGGTGTTATCACTGCTGATGAGGCTAAAATTGGTATTATGCCGGGTTTCATCTTTAAAAAAGGTACTGTTGGTGTAGTTTCTAAATCTGGTACTTTAACTTACGAAGCTGTTGATCAGGTAGTAAAAGCAGGTTTAGGTATTACTACTGCTATTGGTATTGGTGGTGACCCTATCATTGGTACTACTACTAAAGAAGCAGTTGAGTTGTTGATGAACGATCCGGAAACTGAAGGTATCATCATGATTGGTGAAATTGGTGGTGGTATGGAAGCTGAAGCAGCGCGTTGGATTAAAGAAAATGGCACAAAACCTGTTGTAGGTTTTATTGCCGGTCAAACTGCTCCTGCCGGACGTAGAATGGGCCATGCTGGTGCAATTGTTGGCGGCGCAGATGATACTGCTGCAGCAAAAATGAAAATCATGGCAGAATGCGGTATTCACGTTGTAGCAAGTCCTGCTGAAATTGGGGAAGCTATGGCTGCCTTGTTAAAGAAATAATAAAGATCTTCTTGTATAATGCAAAGGCTCTGGTGATATCATTCATCGGAGCTTTTTTTATAACTGACATTATTATTACTTCAATTATGAAACCGCTGGAGGCTTTAGTTCGTACCTTGTATTAAATAATATGCAAATGAAAGCTTTAATTACTAAAACATTTATGCTAGCGGGCTTGTTAGTGATAACTAGCTTTGTAGCATGTGCGCAAAAGCCCAAAAAAGAAGAAGTCAAAAAAACAACCAATAATATGGAGTGGAATAAATTAACTAAAGAAGAAGAGGATGTAATAGTGCGGAAGGGTACTGAATATCCTGGAACCGGAGCATTGTTGAATAACAAAGAAAAAGGAACCTATATCTGCAGACGATGTAATGCACCATTATACCGCTCGGAATCAAAATTTGAATCGCATTGCGGATGGCCAAGTTTTGATGATGAAATAAAAGGAGCAGTGTTAAGAATACCTGATGCAGACGGACAGCGTACAGAAATTGTATGCGCAAATTGTAAAGCACATTTAGGTCATGTATTTTTGGGAGAAGGCTTCACATCTAAAAATACTCGTAACTGTGTGAACTCAATTTCTATGAGTTTTGTGCCCGATAAGAAATAAAATCTTTTGGAATGACATAAGTATAATGCCCGATGATAACTTGTCGGGCATTACTTGTTTATAAGTGTTTAGTTTACTTATGTTTGCACGTTCACCAACTATAGTAAATATGAAGTATTGTTTATTGTTATGCGGTATGCTGATTTCTTTTATGGGTTTTTCCCAGGATATTTCAGACGGAACGACATCAGAATCGGCCCCTGAAACAACAGCAAGATCGTCATCCAATCTATCTTCTAAATTAATCTCTAAAACCGTTTACGCTACATATTACGCAAAGAAGTTTGAAGGACGAAGAACTACAAGCGGTGTAAGGTATCGGGGTAAAAAAATGACTGCCGCTCACATGTCCTTACCATTTGGGACAATAGTAACGGTTACTAATCCAATAAATGGCAGATCTGTGGACGTCGAAATAAATGACAGAGGTCCGCATTCCAGAAAATTCAAAATAGACCTTTCTGAAGGCGCGGCAAAAGAGCTTGGGTTCTATGGAAAAGGGGTTGCTAAACTTGAAATTAGCTATCTGCCAGATACCGAGTAATTTTTAAACTTTAGGGGATATAAAGTCAGCTTTTTTAAATTATTAACATTCAAAAGTTTTTACTATCCCCTTAAAAAGAAATAATTAGCTTTTTTGGTGGTTGATTATGACTGAAATCTGATCTTTTAAACAGCCAAATCTAACAACGTGTTAACAACTTTGTTCTGCAAAAAAGGCCTCATACTTTATATTTGTTTAAGTAAAATTCTTTAATAAATCACACGTAGATTTTCAGTTAAAGGTTTAATATTTAGTTGATTAAGGTTGCCAGAGAAATTCAAGTCTTTTCAAATCTTTAAATTAAGTATGGTTTTGTCGACTGTTAGCGTTTATTAAGGGTTTTTCATAGTTCAATCATTCACTACGTTAAACAAAGGCTTATGCAAGAAGAAGAAGTATTATTAAAAGAAAACAAAGACCGTTTTGTTCTTTTACCGATTAAATATCCGGCAATTTGGGAAATGTATAAAAAGAGTGAGGCTAGTTTTTGGACGGCAGAAGAAATTGATCTTTCTGATGACCAGAAACATTGGGATAACCTAAATGACGGGGAGAGACATTTTATTTCTCATATTTTGGCTTTCTTCTCTGCAAGTGATGGTATTGTAAACGAAAACCTTGCAGTAAATTTTATGAGTGAAGTTCAGTTGCCTGAAGCACGTTGCTTTTACGGGTTCCAGATCATGATGGAAAACATCCACTCAGAAACATATGCATTGTTAATTGATACTTATATAAAAGATCCTGATGAAAAGGATAGGTTGTTCCACGCAATAGAGACTGTTCCCTGTGTTAAGAGAAAAGCGGAATGGGCATTACGCTGGATAGAAGGTGGTAATTTTGCTGAACGTTTGGTAGCTTTTGCAGCTGTTGAGGGTATTTTCTTTAGCGGAAGTTTCTGCTCTATATTCTGGTTAAAGAAACGAGGGCTAATGCCAGGTTTAACATTCAGTAATGAGCTGATCTCCAGAGATGAGGGTTCACATTGCGAATTTGCTTGTTTGTTGTATGGTATGCTTAAGAATAAGCTTACTGAAGAACAAGTTCACGGTATCATTAAGGATGCTGTAGAAATAGAAAAAGAATTTATTACAGATGCCTTACCTGTGGCACTGATTGGAATGAATGCAAAGCTAATGTCGCAGTACATTGAGTTTGTTGCAGACAGATGGGTGCAAGAGCTTGGTTATACTAAAATCTATAATGCAACCAACCCATTTGATTTTATGGAGATGATATCACTACAAGGTAAAACGAATTTCTTTGAAAAAAGAGTTGGTGATTACCAGAAAAGTGGTGTATTAACCTCTACAGAAGATAAAGCTGCGGCTTTCTCTTTAGACGATGATTTTTAAAACTTATCGGGTTAGGCGATAAGTAATATAAATAAATAATTAATTCGGTGCCGATGCTGGGGTTGCTCATCACAAACCCAATATGCACCATAAATACCTGAAAAATATGTTTGTAATAAAAAGAGATGGCCGCAAGGAAGCGGTAAGGTTTGACAAAATAACTGCCCGTATTGAAAAGTTATGCTATGGTTTTAACGCTGAACTTGTAGATCCGATAGATGTAGCCAAGAAAGTGATTGAAGGTTTATATGATGGGGTTACAACATCTGAATTGGATAACCTTGCAGCTGAAACCGCAGCCTCTTTGACAACCAAACATCCGGATTATGCTTTGCTTGCTTCACGTATTGCTGTATCTAACCTTCATAAGAATACAACTAAATCTTTCTCTAAAACGATGGAGATGTTGTATAACTATATTGACTCTAAAACAGGTAAATCAGCCTCTCTTATTGCTGATGATGTTTGGGAAGTAATTAAAGAAAATGCTGACACGCTTGACAGCACAATTATATATGACAGAGATTTTGGGTTTGATTATTTCGGGTTCAAAACACTCGAGAAATCTTACTTGTTAAAGGTAGACGGACAGATAGTTGAACGTCCTCAGCATTTATTTATGCGTGTGTCTGTGGGGATCCATAAAGGTGATATTGAAAGTGCTATAGCTACGTATAACCTGATGAGCGAGCGTTGGTTTACTCATGCTACGCCAACCTTATTTAATGCTGCTACTCCTAAACCTCAAATGTCGTCGTGCTTCTTGTTAACTATGCAGGATGATAGCATTGAAGGTATTTATGATACATTGAAACAAACAGCTAAGATCTCTCAAAGTGCCGGTGGTATTGGTTTAAGTATCCATAACATTCGTGCTACCGGATCTTACATTGGTGGTACTAACGGAACAAGTAATGGTATTGTACCAATGCTAAAGGTATTTAACGATACCGCGCGTTATGTAGATCAAGGTGGAGGTAAGCGTAAAGGTGCTTTTGCAATTTATTTAGAGCCTTGGCATGCTGATGTATTGAGCTTCTTAGACTTGCGCAAAAACCACGGTAAAGAAGAATTGCGTGCGCGTGATTTGTTCTATGCACTGTGGGTTTGTGATTTGTTCATGAGGCGTGTGGAAGAGAATGGCGATTGGAGCTTATTCTGTCCGCATGAAGCACCAGGCTTAGCTGATTGCTTTGGCGAAGAGTTTGATGCTTTATATGAGCGTTATGAAAAAGAAGGAAGAGCTCGTAAAACTATAAAAGCTCAGGAATTATGGTTTGCTATCCTTGATTCGCAAATTGAAACCGGTACACCTTATTTGTTATATAAAGATGCTGCGAATAGCAAATCTAATCAGCAAAATCTGGGTACAATTAAGAGCTCTAACCTTTGTACTGAAATTATTGAGTATACATCTAAAGATGAAGTTGCAGTTTGTAATCTTGCATCTTTAGCTCTACCTAGATATGTAATTAATGGTGAATTTGATCACCAAAAATTATATGATGTTACTTATCAGGCTACTTTAAACCTGAACAAGATTATCGATTATAACTATTATCCGGTAGAAGAAGCTAGAAATTCAAACATGCGCCACAGACCAATTGGTTTAGGTGTACAAGGTTTAGCCGATGCGTTTATTTTAATGCGTTTGCCTTTTGAAAGTGAAGGTGCGCGTGAATTGAACAAAGAAATCTTTGAAACAATTTATTTTGCTGCAATGACTGCTTCTCATGACCTTGCAGTTAAAAACGGCCCTTACCAAACATTTAAAGGATCTCCTTTATCTGAAGGTAAATTCCAATTCGATCTTTGGAATGTGAAACCAGATAGTGGAAGATGGGATTGGGAAACTTTGCGCGAAAAAGTGGTTAAAGATGGTGTTTACAATTCATTGCTGGTTGCGCCAATGCCTACAGCTTCTACTTCGCAGATTTTGGGTAACAATGAGTGTTTTGAACCATATACTTCTAATATCTATACCAGAAGGGTATTGAGCGGTGAGTTTATTGTTGTTAATAAACACTTATTAAAAGACCTTGTAGCTTTAGGTTTATGGACCCCAGCTATGAAAGACAGAATTATTTTAGCTAACGGTTCTATTCAGGAGATTGCTGAGATTCCTGACTATATTAAAGAATTGTACAAAACAGTTTGGGAAATAAAAATGCGTAGCATTATTGATATGGCTGCCGACAGAGGTGCTTACATTTGCCAGTCTCAATCTCTAAACTTATTCATTAATGCACCAAATACTTCTAAATTAACTTCAATGCATTTCTATGCTTGGAAAAAAGGATTGAAAACTGGTATGTATTATCTACGTACTCAAGCAGCCTCTCAAGCTGTTAAATTTACAGTAGAGAACCAGGCAGGTAAAAACATGGAGCCTGTAATTCCTGAGCATATTGAACAAAGTGCCGAAGAGATTGTTGAAGGACCGGTTTGTTCAATGGAAGAAGGATGCATCAGCTGTTCAGGTTAATAATAATTTAATAATTAATATATTTAAAGAGCAGGTACCAAATACCTGCTCTTTTTTTGTGCTTCCTCATCCTGAATTTAACCATGCAGGAATCTAGTTGGAGATGCAAACAGATAAGACTCACCTCAGACTCAAGTCAGACTCTTCTTAGACTTGGTTAGACTATTGTCTAACAAAATTCTTTTTTCATTCTTAATATAATTTGCAACGAGGTTTATGTTTAATATTCTATTTGTCATTTTTAACAGGCAATCAGGAGCCATTAGTTTCTGATCTTGTATCTTTGTGGTTAATGGCTAAACACGAAATCATACCCTGCGAACGTTGTGGTACACCAATAGAGTGTAAAGCTAACTCGTACACTAAATGCCAGTGTAGTGTTGTACAGCTGGACTTAAATGAGGTACAGTACATTAGCGAATTACACGATGGTTGTTTATGCGCTAAATGTCTTTTTGAGCTTCAGCAGGAGTACAGGGATGCCGTTGCTTCATAAGTATAGCTGGTTTTGAGCCTCCTATCTTTTATTTTTTTTGGCTAACTTTGCGTCAAATTATTTGTTAACAAAGAATGGCAAAAGTACAAGTTGGATTGGTGCAGATGAGCTGTACCAGTAATAAACAAGAAAATTTAGATAAAGCAATTTTAAAAATCAGGGAAGCAGCAGCAAAAGGTGCACAAATTGTGTGTTTGCAAGAACTTTTTACTTCCCTTTACTTTTGTGATGTTGAAGATTATGACAACTTCAACTTGGCTGAGGCTATTCCCGGTCCTTCCACAGATGCTTTACAAGTCATTGCTAAAGAATTGGGCGTAGTGATTATTGCTTCTTTATTCGAGAAGCGTACAGCGGGCCTGTATCACAATACAACAGCTGTTTTAGATGCTGGTGGAACTTATCTTGGCAAGTACCGTAAAATGCATATTCCTGATGATCCTGCTTTTTATGAGAAGTTTTACTTCACTCCGGGTGATTTAGGTTATAAGGTTTTTCAAACCAAATTTGCTAAAATCGGTATCTTAATCTGCTGGGATCAGTGGTATCCTGAAGCGTCACGTATTACTGCTTTGATGGGTGCAGAGATTATGTTTTATCCAACAGCTATAGGTTGGGCTACAGATCAGGATGAGGAAACAAATAAGGATCAATATAATGCATGGCAGACTATTCAGCGTTCTCACGCTGTTGCCAATGGAGTACCTGTGGTGAGTGTAAACCGTGTTGGACTTGAACAAGATGGAGCCATGAAGTTCTGGGGTGGAAGTTTTGCAACAAATGCTCAGGGTAAATTGCTTTATTTGGGTTCACATGATAATGAAGAAACTAAAGTAGTAGAATTAGATTTATCTGAGTCTGATTTCTTTCGTAAACATTGGCCCTTCTTAAGAGATCGTAGAATAGATTCTTATCAGCCAATTACTAAAAGATTTATTGACGAAGATTAAGATTTAAAAATGTCATCATTTAACGAAGTAATATTTAACAGCAGTCCGAAAAAATTAGGCTTTAGCTTTCCTGCTGAATGGGAAAAACATGATGCAACATGGTTAAGTTGGCCCCATAAGGAAGAATCATGGCCAGGTAAGATTGAAACTATATATGAACCTTATTGCCAGTTTATTAAAATCGTGGCAACAGGTGAAAAAGTTAGGATTAATATTAACAATGAGGAGACTAAAGCTTTTGCTATTTCTGAATTGGAAAAGGTGGGGGCTGATTTAACTCAGATAGAGTTTTATTTTAATCCAAGCAATGATGCCTGGTGCAGAGATCATGGACCGGCTTTTTTATTAAATAAGCCAACCGGGAAAAAAGCAATTGTGGATTGGGGATATAATGCGTGGGGGGGCAAATATCCTCCGTATGATCTTGATGACGTAATCCCAACCAAAATAGCTGAACATTTTAATTTATCTGTTTATCATCCTGATATTGTGATGGAGGGCGGATCTGTTGAATTTAATGGGGCAGGAACAATACTTACAACAACGGCTTGTTTATTAAATGAAAACAGAAATCCTCATTTAAATAAGGAGCAGATTGAAGAGTACCTAAAAGAATTTTATGGCGCTGAACAGGTGTTGTGGTTAGGAGATGGAATAGTTGGGGATGATACAGATGGCCATATTGACGACATTACCCGTTTTGTTAACGAAGACACCGTTTTAACAGTTGTGGAAAGTAATCCTCTGGATGAAAATTATCTGCTGTTACAGGAGAACCTGGAGACATTAAAGACTTTACGATTATTAAACGGGAAACCTTTGAATATTGTGAAATTGCCAATGCCTTCGCCGGTAATACACGAGGATACCAGGTTACCTGCATCATATGCAAATTTTTATATTGCAAATGCTGCGGTAATTGTGCCCACTTTTAGAGATGTGAATGATGAAAAAGCTTTAGAAATTATACGAGGCGTTTTTCCGGATAGAAAAGTTGTAGGAATTGACTCTACAGATATTATTTGGGGATTAGGAAGTTTTCATTGCCTTAGTCAACAAGAACCGGCAATCTAATCGCTTTTTATAATTGATATAATTAATTGAATATAACCAAACAAGAAATACAGATGAAGTTATTAGAAGGAAAAACAGCACTTGTTACAGGTGCATCTAAAGGAATTGGCCGCAAAATAGCGGAAAAGTTTGCAGAGCATGGAGCTAATGTGGCTTTTACTTATTTATCATCAGTAGAAAAGGGTGAGGCTTTAGAACAAGAGTTGCAAAGTTTTGGTACAAAGGTAAAAGGATATCGCTCTGATGCTTCTAAATTTGATGAAGCAGAGAAGCTGATCAATGATATTGTAGCTGATTTTGGTGCATTAGACATTGTAGTAAATAATGCAGGTATAACGAAAGATGGTTTATTGATGCGAATGAGTGAGGAGAACTGGGATGAAGTAATTAATGTAAACTTGAAATCTGTATTTAATGTGTCTAAGGCGGCTTCTAAGGTGATGATGAAAGCACGCAAGGGATCTATCATTAACATGAGTTCTGTAGTAGGTGTTCAAGGAAATGCCGGGCAAGCTAATTATGCTGCGTCTAAAGCAGGTATAATTGGATTCTCTAAATCGCTGGCTAAGGAATTAGGGTCACGTAATATCCGCACCAATGTTATTGCTCCTGGCTTTATCCGTACTGAAATGACAGACGTGTTAGATCCTAAAGTAGTACAGGGTTGGGAAGAAGGTATTCCTTTGAAAAGAGCAGGTGAGACTGAAGATGTAGCGAATGCATGCGTATTTCTTGCATCTGATATGAGTTCTTATGTTACCGGACAGGTATTGTCAGTTTGCGGCGGAATGCTGTAAGCTTAAAATAAAAATCTACAAGGGGTGTCGGAATTGATTTCTGGCACCCCTTTTTATTTAAATTGATAGGCATTAGTAAGCTCTATCACCTGTGGCACTCGCCTGTATTTTTCAAAATAATTATACCCTTGCTGAAGGTTTATCCAGAAAGCTTTGTGTTGTGGAAATTGTGCCAGGTATTTATTGAGATTAGTATCAGTTATTTTAAACGGATAGATGTGAACCGGGATTTGATTTTGTCCTCCATTTCGTGCCTCAGTGGCTAGCACATAAACCTCTTTTATCTTGTCGTCTGTTATAGGAATACATCCAACAGTTTCACATTTTCCATGAATGTAAATGTCGCTGCCCGGTTTTTCATTCGCACTTCTTAGCAAATCAATACTGTTAGGGTAATTTATTCCTAAAGACAAGTGGAAATTGCTTAGAGGATTAAACGCGGTGATGTAATAGAACCCCTCGGGGATTTGCAGATCTCCCTCCTTTAATTTAGGACCCAGAACACCTGAGTGCTGACAAAAGGGGTATACTTTGAACAACTTGTATTGTTTTTGGTTATTCTCTTTTAACCAAATCTCTAACTTTCTTTCAGCTTTATAAGCGGCTATATATAAACTGAACTTTCCGGTTATTTGATCTTTTTTAAGCTCTTTTTGCAGGCTATTCCACTTCTCACCATAGGCTTGTTTCACGCGCTCAAATGTTAATTGCTGTGCTTTGAAATTAGATTGGGCCAGTACGGATGTAGACATAATCATTAGAAGAATAATGTAAAAATAGCTTTTCATTGTAAGGCGTTAGTTTTACTATGAACAAACTTATATAAAATTGTGCGAGCATTTTAAAATTTAGCATCTTTACCCAAATACGTATGAACGATTCTTTTAGCTTATACATTTTATTGGCTTTACTGGGATGCTTGCTTGCAGGTATTCTTTTCGCCTGGTTATTGTACCGTAAAACGGAACATTTAGATAAACGGCTGCGTTATGGATTGTTCGTTATACGCACCGTTGCAGTAACGGTAATAACTGCATTGCTATTCTTTCCTTTGGTAAGAAGCGTCTCGTATAATCTCGAAAAACCTGTTATTGTTATTGGGCAGGATAATTCTCTGTCGGTTGGAGCTATTGAACCTAATGGCTTTAATAAGCAACAGTATGAGAAGGACATGCAGGCCTTAGCCGATAAGCTGTCGGAAAAGTATGAAGTTAAAGTCTATAATTTCAGTGACAGCGTGAAATCCGGCTATGATTTCAAAAATAAGGGGCAGGTAAGTAACGCTTCGAAGTTCATCAATCAGTTAAACGATGAATTATTAAATCGGAATGTGGGGTCAGTTATTTTGGCCTCAGATGGTATTTTTAATCGCGGGGGAAGCCCACTTTATGATTTAAACAAACTTAAAGCTCCGGTTTATACCGTTGCATTGGGGGATACGATTCCGAAAAAGGATTTAATGATTTCGAACGTAAATCACAACAGCCTGGTTTATCTTGATAATGAATTTACGCTTGAGGTTCAGGTACAAGCCTTTGAAAGTAAGGGTGAAATGTCGAGGGTTTTAGTTATGGAGGGAGGAAAAAAGATTTACAATGAGCAGATTCAGATTAATTCAAATGCATTTGTAAAGAATATTCCTATTAAGTTAAAGGCTTCGAGGTTAGGACTTCAAAAATATACCATTCAACTCAGCCCGTTAAAAAATGAGATATCAGAACGTAACAACGCACAAAGTATTTTTATTGAGGTAATTGATGCAAGGCAAAAAATATTGATTGCCTCTGCTGGCCCGCACCCCGACATTGCAGCATTAAAACAGGCCATTTCCATAAACAAACATTATGATTTGAAAATTGCTTTGGGAGACGATCTGAATGTGATTAATCCAAAGGACTATAGTTTAATTATTCTGTACCAGTTTCCGGCTCTTCAAAATGACGGTGGTACATTTATTAATAAGGTTCAGCAAAGTAATGTGCCGTTGTGGTACATTTTGGGCGCTCAAAGTAATTTGTATGCGTTTAATAAGATGCAAAGTGCTGTAAATTTTAATGGAAGCAATAATACTTTGCAAGAGGCTTTTGCTGTTGCTAATACTGGATTTACTGCCTTTGAAATGAGCGCGACATTCGATAAACAAATTGAAGGATTTGATCCTCTTCAAGCTCCTTTTGGGGAGGTAAGAATAAACGGAACGGCATTAGTGGCTTTAAAACAGCGAATAGGCAAGATTAAGACTGAATCGCCACAATTGTTTTTTATGAACGCCGAGGGGAAAAAAGCAGGTTATTTAATAGGAGAAGGCATATGGCGTTGGAGGTTGGGAGAGGCTCAAAATGATCAGAAGTCAAATGCTTTTAATACTTTAATTTCAAATGCTGTCCAATATGTTTCTGCAAAGGACGATAAGCGTAAGTTTAAAGTTTACACTGCCAAGAACACTTTTGATGAAAATGAAAATGTGCCGATTAATGCAGTTCTTTATAATGATAGTTATGTTTCGGTAAATACACCGGATGTGAGTATTCAAATAAAGAATGAAGAGGGGAAGGTCTATAATTTTCTATTCTCCAGAACAGAAACAGCCTATCAGCTTGATGCAGGGATGTTGCCTGCAGGAAATTATACTTATACAGCCACAACTAACCTTGGGGGTAAAAAACACACTGCGCAAGGAGTTTTTTATGTAAATACACTTGTTGCAGAATATCAGCTAACTATCGCAAATCATCAGCTGCTTAATACAATGGCTATGCAAACGGGCGGTAAGATGTATATGCCGCAGAACTTATCGCAGATTTTAAAAGATATTGAAGCCAATGAACAGGTAAAAACCCTGAGTTACGAAGACCGTAAATATGAGGAATTGATTAACTTTAAGTGGGTGTTTGCATTGATAGTTATGTTGCTAACCCTGGAATGGTTTTTAAGAAAAAGAAACGGAGAAATTTAAGCGCAAAGTATGCAAATAAATACCATGGATGCCATTGAGATCTTGGGGACTATCTCTTTTGCGATATCTGGCTCTTTTGCAGCCATGCAAAGAAGATTAGATCCTTTCGGGGTACTGATCATCGCTTTTGTAACATCTATTGGTGGAGGAACCGTGCGCGATTTGTTGCTAGGGGATACTCCTGTTGCATGGATGAGGGATGTAAATTATTGCTTGTTGATCTTGCTGACCTCAATTGCTACGATCTTTTTTAAAACACATATCAAGAAATTTAAAGTAACTCTTTTTTTGTTCGATTCTTTAGGGCTTGGTCTTTTTACAATGCTGGGTATTCAGAAAGGAATTATTTTTGGTTTAAGTCCGGGTATTTGTATCGCCCTTGGTACCATTACAGGATGCTTTGGAGGTATAATAAGAGATACGCTATTAAATACCATCCCTGTAATATTCAGAAAAGAAGTTTATGCCACCGCCTGCATTATGGGAGGAATATTATATTTTACTCTTCTATATTTTAACTTGAAAGAAGACCTGGCAAAGGTTACCGTAATTGCGTTTATTTTTACAATAAGAATAGTAGTGGTAAGATATAAAGTTACGTTGCCTAAATTCGGCTATTAGTCTTTTGGGGCTTCATTGATGATCACAAAAACGTCTTCATTATCTTTTTTCATAAAGTACTTTTCGCGGGCAAATTTCTCTGCTGTATTTAGATCTGTATTTAATTCGTTAAGATCTTTCTTGACCTTAGCAATTTCCTTTACATAAAAATCCTTTTCCTCCTGAAGCTTGCTTACTTGCGATCTGTATTCGTATTGTGCTATTACATCGTTTTTATCGAAAAATAACATCCATACAACGAATGCAGCTACGCTCAGGAAGTATTTGTTACGTAAAAGTTCTAGAAAACGATTCATATGGACAAATATATAAAATAACACCCGAAGATTTAAAACCTTTGCCTTTTATTCAAATGGGTATTATCCACTTATTAACATGTAGGTTTTAGCTGGTCGTAATTTATGTGTTTCAATAGTAAGGTATTAGATAAAAGATCAGATATTGTATGGAGGTTAATTAATATATGTATGAAAGTAATTCTCTGCTCGTTATTGGTGTTTTGCATTTTTTGTGGCTTTATCGTTGAACACGGGAAAGCGGATAGAAAACCTAGGATCATCTTCGACACAGATATGGGGCCAGATTTTGATGATGTAGGCGCAATAACAGTTTTGCACGCATTGGCTGCTAAAGGCGAATGTGAGATACTTGCTACAGTATCCAGTGATAGCCATGCTTCTGTTGCACCGACTATAGAAATTTTTAATCAATATTTTGGCAAACCCAATATTCCGATAGGCATAGCATCTGCAAAAGCCCCGGGCTTCATAGCCCATAATAATTGGAATGATTCGCTGGTTTTACATTTTCTTAAGAAAAAGCCCACTGAATATCCCAATGCTTTAGAAGTTTATCGAAAAGTATTGGCCAGGCAGGAAGACAATAGCGTAACGATAGTTACAGTTGGCTTTACCTCTAATATAGCAGAGCTTCTCAACTCAAAGCCCGATAAATTTTCCAACCTTTCGGGAATGGACCTTGTTAAAAAGAAAGTGAAAAATTGGGTCGCGATGGCGGGAATTATACCAAATGGGGTTGAATTTAATGTAAATGAACATAAGGAAGCGGCTTATGAAGCTTTTAGTAGATGGCCGAAACCGATATTGCTGAGTGGTTTTGAAATTGGAGATAAGATACTTACAGGTGGAAAAGTGGCAAAGCAAAATATTAGTAAAAATCCTGCCGCATGGGCATATCAATATAACTTAGCAACTTATGATAAAAATCTACTAAGCAATAGGCCATCTTGGGATCAAACAGCAGTTTTATGTGCAGTAAGAAATCCAGAAAAATATTTTTATGTAAACGGTCCAGGGAAGTTTATCGTATATAAAGATGGATCTAATCGATGGGATGCGGATATTAATGCCGGACATTATTTTCTAGCTCATAAATATCCTTATGAAAAGATTTCTACAATAATTGAAGATTTAATGTTGTATGAGCCTGGTAATTGATATTAACAAACAACCCCAATACTTCTGGGTAATGGGGTTGTTTGTTATTGAAATTTTATCTTAAAGTATATATATAAGATATTTATTTCTTTAGGAATTTGAAATCTTTACCAATAAAACGTGCTGCAGCACCTAATTCTTCTTCAATACGTAACAATTGATTGTATTTTGCAATCCTGTCTGAACGAGAAGCTGAACCTGTTTTAATCTGACCACAGTTTAATGCAACTGCAAGATCTGCAATGGTAGTATCTTCAGTTTCACCACTTCTATGACTCATTACTGAGGTATAGCCATTAGTTTGAGCTAAAGAAACAGCATTGATGGTTTCAGTTAATGAACCAATCTGATTTACTTTCACTAAGATTGAATTAGCCGTTTTTTTGTCGATTCCCGATTGCAAGCGAGTTACATTTGTAACAAACAAATCATCACCTACAAGCTGAACTCTATCGCCAATTTTATCAGTTAACATTTTCCAGCCATCCCAATCGTTTTCATCCATTCCATCTTCAATAGAGATAATTGGATATTTTTCGGTTAAAGATGCAAGATAATCAGCTTGCTCAGCACTTGTGCGGATAGCTCCTTTATCACCTTCAAATTTAGTGTAGTCGTATTTACCATCTTTATAGAACTCAGAAGCAGCACAGTCAAATGCTAAAAAGATTTGCTCACCAGCTTTGTAACCTGCTTTTTCAATAGCTTTAATAATGGTTTCAACGGCATCTTCAGTACCATCAAAAGTTGGAGCAAATCCACCTTCGTCACCTACAGCTGTTGAAAGACCTCTGTCATGCAAAATAGCTTTTAAGTTGTGAAATACTTCTGTTCCCCATCTTAACGCTTCAGAGAATGAAGATGCGCCAACAGGCATGATCATAAATTCCTGAAAAGCGATAGGAGCATCAGAGTGAGAACCACCGTTTACGATGTTCATCATCGGGATAGGCAGAATGTTAGCATTAACACCTCCAATATAACGGTATAAAGGCTGACGACTTTCTTGAGCTGCAGCTTTAGCAACCGCTAAAGAAACACCTAAAATAGCATTAGCACCAAGATTTCCTTTGTTTTCTGTTCCATCAAGCTTGATCATTAAGCTATCGATAGCATTTTGTTCAAATACGTCAATACCTTTTAATTCATCAGCAATTTTATCATTCACATTGGCAACGGCCTTTAAAACACCTTTACCTAAGTAAACTTTTTTATCACCATCTCTTAACTCCACAGCTTCGTGCATACCAGTAGAAGCTCCTGATGGTACTGCCGCACGACCAAGGATACCATTTTCTGTAATTACATCTACTTCGATCGTAGGATTGCCGCGGGAGTCAAGTATTTGCCGCGCATGAACATCAATTATTAAACTCATTTTTATTGGTTTTTATTTGTAAATAACCCTTAGTGTAAAATTTACAATTACTAAGGCGATATCCAAAGTTAAAAATTAAACGCAAAAAAGTCGTAATTAATTTAATTACGACTTTTTCATTGGTGAATATTTAATTGTTTTGCTGTTATTGTATTGTTTTTTAGTCAGTTAAGTTTATGTAGTTTCGCTCTTAGCCGCAAAGATAGCTTTATAAACTATTCCGGCTAAAATGGCACCAACTATAGGTGCAACCCAAAATAACCAAAGCTGACTTAGTGCTTCACCGCCAACAAAAAGCGCCTGGCTTGTACTTCTTGCAGGATTAACTGAAGTATTGGTTACAGGTATGCTGATCAGGTGTATTAATGTTAGCCCAAGGCCAATCGCTAATCCGGCAAATCCTTTGGGAGCTCTGTCATCTGTTGCACCTAATATAATGATTAAAAAAATGAAGGTCATTACCACTTCGGTAACCAACGCTGCTGTCATACTATATTTTCCGGGTGATAAATCTCCATAGCCATTGGAAGCAAATCCACCAATAGGATTGCCATTTCCAGTAGCGATAACGTATAACACACCCGCAGCCACAATACCGCCAAGAACCTGTGAAATAATGTAGGGCACCAAATCCTTTCCATCAAAGCGTCCGCCGATCCATAAACCAATTGAAACTGCCGGGTTTAGATGTGCCCCGGAAATATGACCAAGAGCATAAGCAATAGTTACTACTGTTAGTCCGAAGGCGAGTGCTACCCCTGCAAAGCCAATGCCTGCACCTGGATAATTACAGGCTAAAACGGCGCTACCGCAACCGCCAAGTACGAGCCAAAATGTACCGATAAATTCTGCTGCTAGTTTTTTCATACGAGTTTAATTTAGTTTAGTGGTAATGAAGGTTTGGTTTTCTTACTACCTGGTTAATAAATTAATAGAAGAATGTTTGTTTTTATAATGAAATTTAAAAACAATTATTCAATTTTCCTAGGAAAAAGTACAGATTGTCAGAGGATTACTCCCACTTAAACACCTTAACAGCAACGGCATATACGCCGATGCCCCAAATTATCATAATAAGAATCTGATGTTTTACATCCCATAAGCCAGCTCCCTCAAAAGCTACCTTTCTCATGGCATCATTAAGGTAAGTTAAAGGTAATGCACGACTTATTGGTTGAAGCCATGATGGAAATGCATCTATAGAAAAGAAAGTGCCTGACAGCAGAAATTGAGGCAATGTTATAATATTTGAAATCGGGGGTATAGTACTTTCGCTTTTTGCTATTCCGGAAACTACAAAACCAAAGCCCATAAAAACGATGAGGCCCATAATTGCAAGTAAAAGCATATTCAACACCGTGATGATACCGTGAATTAAGGTGAAATGGAAAAAGAAATGGCCAATAAGTATAATAAATACTGCACCACAAAGCGCAAAACCTATTCTTGCAATACCTTCGCCAAATACAATACTTGCCCTGCTAACCGGTGTTGCAAAGAAGCGTTTAATAACTAAGGTTTGTCTTAAACTGAAAAATACAAATGCTGTTCCAAATACACCTGTGCTTAATAAAGAAAAGCCAAGTTGTCCGGGCAGGATAAAATCAATGGTGCGGTAAATTCTACCCTGAACAGTACTTTCATTTAATTGCGCAATGGTAGGTTTTACATCTTTTGAATTTAAAGTATACATCAGGTTGTTTAACACCGATTTAAGTATAGTTCCTTTGTCTAAAGAAGCAGATGTGTATTGAACATTGGCAAGGTAAGCCGGTGTATTATCCTCAGTGTTTTTTTGAACGTTAATAACAGCGTCTATATTTCCTTTCTCAAGTCCTGTTTTTAATTCCGCAGGATCTTTATCCTTTATGATATGAACAACACTGATTTGTTCCAGTGCTTTAATAATAGGATTTTGTAAATCCGATCCTGACGCAATGGCTAAGTCAACCTTAACACCTCCGCGTCCTAAAAAGCCGAAAACAAGAATGAAGATTAGTGGAAAAGCAAGTGTAAAAACAACTGCTGAAGGGCTGCGCATAATAGAACGGAAACTTGCTTTTGCAAGGGCCAGCGTAGCTTTAGTATTATTGTAAGGTTTGCTCATGTTCTTTATTAATTATCCTCGCGCCATTCTTTGCCTGTCAGGTTTATGAAAACGTCCTCGAGGTTGGCCTTTTTAACTTCTTTAGTACGTTCAAAACCACTATTGATCAGATTGTCTATCAGATTATCAGGCGTATCTAAAGCGATGATCTCTCCACGTTCAACAAAAGCAACACGATCACAAAGTTGTTCTGCTTCGTCCATATAGTGTGTGGTGATCACTACTGTTGTTCCGTTATTTCTTATATCAATAATTAAATCCCATAAATTTCGGCGTGCCTGAGGATCTAATCCGGTAGTAGGTTCATCAAGGAAAATAATTTTAGGAGAGTTAATAAGTGTTGTGGCTATAGAAAAACGCTGTTTCTGTCCGCCTGACAGCGCTTTATATTTAGCTTTTGCTTTGTCCTGAAGATTTACCTTTTCAAGCATTTCCATCGGTTTGATGTCTACGCCATACAGACCAGAAAACAATTCCATTAACTCAACCAGATTTAGGTTTGGGTAATAACCGGCTGCCTGTAATTGTACGCCTATAATCCTTTTAATTTTGTTGGCATCTTTGTCTACAGAATAGCCATCAACAATAATCTCTCCTGAAGTTTTTTCGCGAAGGGTCTCGATAATTTCAAGTGTGGTGGTTTTTCCTGCCCCATTTGGCCCTAAAAGACCAAATATTTCATTTTCATAAACTTCAAAGCTAATGCCTTGCACAGCAGTGAAATCGTCATACTTTTTTACCAGTTCTTTTACACTGATAATGGCATTTGTTTTATCCATGTTATAAATGTAAGAAGGTTTAGAGGAATAGAAAACGCTATTCTGCTAAACCTTCTAAAATGTCGGTAAAATGATAATTTTGAACCGGTGAATATTACCAGGCCAATTCGTTCTTAATCATACTTATAAAGTCGTCGAAAAGGTAACGTGAATCATGTGGGCCTGGAGATGATTCAGGGTGGTATTGAACTGAAAATGCTTTTTTGCCTTTCATACGGATACCTTCTATAGACTGATCATTTAAATTAATGTGGGTAATCTCTACCTTTTCTGATTTTCTAACATCTTCAGGGATAACTCCAAAACCATGGTTTTGTGAAGTTACTTCGCAATGATTTTTAATGATATTTTTAACTGGATGATTTAAGCCCCTGTGGCCGTTGAACATTTTCATGGTGCCAATTCCATTTGCTTCTGCAAGTAATTGATGCCCTAAGCATATTCCAAAAAGAGGTTTGTCAGCAGCTAATATTTTTGTAACAGTTTCAATAGCATACGGCATTGCCGAAGGATCACCAGGTCCATTAGAAATAAAATAACCATCAGCACCCCATTTGTCCATTTCCTCGAAAGTAGTTTTAGCAGGGAAAACCTGAACATAAATATCCCTGTCGTCGAAGTTGCGTAAAATGTTTTTCTTGATACCCAAATCTAATGCTGCTATTTTATAGGTAGCATCAGGTGAACCATAGAAATAAGGTGTTTTGGTAGAAACTTTAGAAGATAATTCTAAACCATCCATAGATGGTACCTCGGCTAATTTGCTTTTTAATTCTTCAAGGTCAATGATTTCTGAAGAAATAATTGCATTCATTGCTCCTTTATTTCTGATGTGACGAACCAAAGCGCGTGTATCGATATCAGAAATGCCTACAATATTTTCATTCTGAAAATAATCCTGTATAGACTCAGAAGCTTCTTTACGGCTAAAACCAATGTTATAATTTTTACAAACTAAACCGGCAATTTTTATACTTTCTGATTCAGTTTCGTCTTTGTGGATACCATAATTTCCAATATGTGCATTGGTGGTTACCATAATCTGGGCGAAATAAGAAGGATCCGTAAAAATTTCCTGATATCCTGTCATACCTGTATTAAAACAGATCTCGCCTGTTGTTGTGCCTATTTTTCCAGCGGCTTTACCGTGGTAAACTGTGCCATCAGCCAGTAACAAGATTGCAGGTAACTTGGTGTAATTAGTCATGGTATTTATTAAGAGAAATTATTGGGATAAAAAAAGGAAAAAATGATGGCTCTAGCGCGGCTTTGATGCCGTTTTTGTAGTTAACAAATGTGCTGTTAAGTGACCCCTTCATTTCGGGATACAAAGATACGTTTTTGAGGATTTAAATCAAGATTTTTTTTTAGATTGTTTCGAATGGCATTTGGCAATTATAAATCGCTCTAAGTTTATATAGCACTATATAAACTTAGACAGGCATTAACAAAATGTCACAAAAACGATAAAACTGTCTTTATTTCGAATGTAAAAACTAATTTTGTCGCTACAAAACTATAGAACTATGTCTGTAAACAAAGAGGTTAAACGCATAACCACACATATACTTCAGGAGATGAAGGCTAGTGGAGAGAAAATAGCCATGTTAACCGCTTACGATTATTCGATGGCCACTATTCTTGATGATGCTGGTTTGGATGTATTATTAGTTGGGGACTCTGCATCTAATGTAATGGCTGGACATGAAACCACCTTACCTATCACACTTGATCAGATGATTTATCATGCTCAAGGTGTAGTTAGAGGAGCAAAACGAGCTTTCGTTGTAGTCGATCTGCCTTTTGGTAGCTATCAGGGAAATTCTAAAGAAGCACTTAATTCTGCTATCAGGATCATGAAAGAATCTGGGGCACACGGCGTAAAGCTTGAAGGTGGAACAGAAGTAGCAGAGTCAATATCGCGCATCATTACGGCCGGAATTCCTGTTATGGGGCACCTTGGATTAACACCTCAGTCTATTTATAAGTTCGGAACTTATACTGTAAGAGCAAAAGATGAAGATGAAGCAGAGAAGTTAAAAACTGATGCAATTGCGCTTCAGGAGGCTGGTTGTTTTGCTATTGTGCTTGAAAAAATACCAGCAAAATTAGCTAAAGTAGTTTCTGAAAGTTTACAAATTCCTACTATAGGTATTGGTGCGGGCCCTGATTGCGATGGTCAGGTCTTGGTTGTTAATGATATGATTGGTTTAACAAAAGGTTTTAAGCCTCGCTTCTTGCGTCAATATGTAAATCTGTATGATGGTATATTGGGAGCTGCACAGTCGTACATTAAAGATGTGAAAGCAAAGGATTTCCCGAACGAAAAGGAGCAGTATTAATGCCGGTAACTGATAAAGATGTGCTTTACGAGGACAATCACCTTATAGCGGTACTGAAACGCGCAGGTGATATTGTGCAGATTGATGAAACTGGAGATGAGCCTCTTGATGAGCAGGTTAAAAAATATCTTGCTAAAAAGTATAATAAACCTAATAGTGCTTTTTTGGGTGTTGTGCACCGTTTAGACAGGCCCGTTAGTGGAGTAATACTTTTTGCTAAAACAAGCAAGGCATTAGAGCGGATGAATGCAGTATTCAAAAATCGCGAAGTAAAAAAAACGTATTGGGCCATTGTTAGGAATAAGCCTGCTAAAGCTTCAGGTACACTTGTTCATTGGTTAGTAAAAAACCCTCAAAAAAATATTGTTACTCCGCATAATGTTGAAGTTCCCGGAAGTCAGCGTTCGGAATTAAGTTATAGGTTAATAGGGGAACTTGGTGGTTATTACCTGATTGAAGTTGATCCGCTTACCGGGCGTTCTCATCAAATAAGAGTACAGCTATCTACTTTAGGATGTCCTATTGTTGGTGATAACAAATATGGTTATCCCAGAGGAAGCAGAAAGGGTAGTATCTGCTTACATGCGCGTAGATTGCAATTTATTCATCCAGTAAAAAAAGAGCCTGTAAATATTTTTGCTAAGCTACCTGTTGATGGTTTTTGGGAACGCTTTGAAAATTTTTAGCCTATTTACAATCTGTTAAAGAAAATACTATTGCGTCTCCAAATTTTAATTTTGATCTGTCTTTAAATACAGTTTTGCCGTTTTTCTCTTCTACTTCGCCAAAGCCCTCATATAGTTTTCTGTCTCTTTTTAAAAATACAACTTCTCTGGTTGAGCGCATCCCTTCCGAATCGAAATTGTATTCTGCTAGAATTGTGTCGCCTTTAACCTCTCCTGAAATGGTCCCCTTGTTACTATCTTTTTCAAATAGACTATAACTCAAATCACCGGTCAATTCGTCATTTTCTGTGTTTATTTTAAGTTTGGCAGTATCTCTGTTTTTAGTGTAGATATAGCACTCAGATATTTTTTCCTGAACAGGTACAGATGGTGTTAGAGAAGTGTCCATGGATGTTACTGAAGTACTGTCGACACTTTTATCATCAGTATTGCTGCTATTACAAGCGGAGGCAAGTAGTGCAATGCCTGTTAAAAGTAGAAGTGATTTTTTCATAATGATATTGGTTGGAATTATTTATCTACAATAGCCTTGCCAAAAGCCAATACGGCTGAGCATTTAGTTTATTCGGGAGAGTTATTGTTTTATCGTCGTCCGTATATTTATGATAGTAAAATCATTTATAAATCAAACTACAGTATGGATCAATTATCCCGCCGTCAATGGCTAGGAAGAGTTTCTGTGCCCGCACTTACGGTAGCCGGAGCTTCGTTAATTAGTGCAAAGATACCCCAGGCAGAAAGCAGAACAGATGTTTACAATATCAGAGATTTTGGAGCTAAAGGAGACGGCAAGGTGCTCGATACAAATGCTATTCAGAATGCTATAAATACTTGTAGTGATAATAAAGGGGGTGTGGTGATGATCCCTGCCGGCGTATTTCTGTCGGGAACTCTGGAGCTTAAATCTAATGTAACTTTGCACCTTTCTGCAGAAGCAAAACTTTTGGGAAGTCCTAAAAGAGAGGATTATACAGCAGGAAAAGGAATTCCCGAAGGAAATGGGAATATTGTATTCTTATATGCCGTAAATGCTGAAAGACTTAGTATAGAAGGCAAGGGGACTATAGATGGAAATGGTCTCGCATTTTATACAGGAAAGGGCGACAATACCGGGCCTGGACAAAACGGAGTAAACGGCAATTTTGATCGGCCTCATCTCTTAATATTTTACCAGTGTACTAACTTGCGGATGGATGATGTTTTTATGGCTGCCAGCGCATATCATTGCGTGCGATTATTGAAGTGCAAACATGCGTATATTGATGGTGTACGGATTTACAACCGGGTAAATAAAAATAATGATGGCTTTCATTTCAATAGCTGTCAATATGTTCATTTGATTAACAGTGATGTTCAGTGCCAGGACGATGCCTGTGCCTTATTTGGTAGCAATAAGTTCGTTACAGTAACTAATTGTAGTTTCAGTACACGATGGTCAATATTTCGTTTTGGGGGTGGTGAATCACAAAATATTGCTATTACTAACTGCCTTATTTATGATACTTATGGTTGTGCAATAAAGATCAGTGCCGGTGTTGCAGGTATACAGAACTTTAGCTTCTCAAATATAGTTATGGAAAATGTAACCGGTCCAATCGGTATTGGCTTCAGCGGGGTAAATAGTAATAAAAATGCAGAAAATAATCAACTTGCCGGGAAACCCTATCTCCGAAATATTTCATTTAATAACATAAGGGCTAATGTTGTAGCATTGCCAGTTCCTCATCCTGACATTCATTTTGATTTACATACATGGGAGGGTGAAAAAAACTCCTGCATTACCTTGAATGCAATGGGCGAATATTATATTGAAGACATCAGTTTTACCGATGTTCATATAAAGTATGCGGGTGGGGGAACTGCAGAACAGGCAGAAAAGCGAGACGTGCCCAATATTGTAGCTGAATATTTTGGTGTATGGGACAAAACACCAGGTGGGCCGCCAGCTTATGGTTTATATGCCCGAAACGTAAAAGGCTTAAGCTTGCATAATGTGCGGTTTGAGTTTGAGAAGAATGACCTTCGGCCTGCTGTAGTTTTTGATAATGTTCAGGATGTTTCTATAAATGGCTTAAGTTTGCAAGGAAGTTTAGATGCTCCTTCATTGCTTCGGATCACAAATTCCAAAGATATATTGCTTACAGGTGTCCGTGTTTTAAGCCCCTGTAAAGTATTGCTTAGTTTGGAAGGGACAGGTAACGAGTTCGTTAATATAGATGGGGGCGAATTAAGAAAAGCCAAACAGCAGGTAGTTTACCTTAACGGGGCAAATGAGAAGTCGGTTAAAGTTAGGCTATAAAAGGTTTGCGGGAATAAGTTGGTACTACATATTAAGCAAGAATCAGATTTTATTGTATAAACAAATGAATACTTTTGAGATATGAATAAACAAGTCATATCTATTGAAGTCCCTAGGAATTTTGATTTCGAAGAGTGTTTGTGGTTTTTGGATAGAAACTTTGACGATTGCATGCACAAAGTAGATGCAGATCAGGTTATAAAGGTTATTGAAATTGAGGGTCGCCAGTTATTGGTTAGCGTAGCCTTTTATGAAGGTAAATTGCTGATCGAAGTACTTGTAGGAGATCTGGAAGAAAACGGTGTAAAAAAGCTCAAACAATTTGTATCTGATTGGTTTGACCTTGAAAAAGATATGGAATCCTTTTATCGATTAGTAAAAAATGATGAAAGGCTAGCTTATATGATAACAGCATATAGCGGGTTAAGATTAATAGGTATTCCTAATTTATTTGAAGCTATTTGTTGGGCAATAATAGGGCAGCAGATCAATCTCACTTTTGCATATAGATTAAAAAGACGACTGGTAGAAAAGTACGGAACTTATATTCCTTTTAATGGTGTCAATTATTATGTGTTTCCAGATTGCAAGGTCCTTGCGGAACTTTTTATAGATGATTTGAGAGAAATGCAATTCTCAAGAAGTAAAGCCGAATACCTGATTATTATTGCTAAGGCATTTGCCAGTGGAGAAATGAGCAAAGATAATTTACTTGCTTTGCCGGACCTTAACGCAAGACAAAAAGCATTGAATAGTATAAAGGGCATAGGTGTGTGGACTGCCAACTATGCCCTTATGAAATCTTTAAAGGAACATTCATGTGTTCCTTATGGCGATGCAGGGCTTTTAAATTCTTTGTTAAACCATAATATCATTACAGATAAAAAACAGCATGAGGAAATTCAGGCATTTTTTAGAAATTATCCTGGATGGGAGAGTTATCTGGTGTTTTATCTTTGGAGAAGTCTTGCAAATAAAGAATAAGGTCTTTTATTCTTGAGAATTTGTTTTTGCAGCCTCCCATCCTATTATTGCTGTTTTACGGGAACTACCCCAATGATACTGCCCAAATTCTCCTGTGGATTTAATGACTCTGTGGCATGGAATCAAAAAAGCAACGGGATTGTTCCCAATAGCTGAGCCCACTGCTCTATTGGCTTTTGGATTGTTAATTGCAGATGCGATGGTAGCATAGGTAGATAAATCTCCCATAGGAACCTTTAACAAGGTTTCCCATACTTTTATTTGAAAAGTTGTGCCCTTTAAATGAAGTTTAATTTCATTTAGTCTGCTCCAGTCCTGAGTAAAGATGTAAAGTGCATTCTGCTGTATCATATCCAATAGCTGACAATACTTAGCATTAGGGAATGTGCTTTTTAACATTGTTAATGCCTCTATCTGGTCATCAGCAAAAGCCATATAGCAAATTCCTTTTTTTGTTGATGCGACTATTAGAGATCCGAAAGGGCTTTCTGCATAGCTATAGTTTATGGTAAGCTGTTCCCCTCCATTTTTAAATTCACCCGGAGTCATTCCTTCTATATTTATGAAGAGATCGTGCAGACGACTGGTGCCTGATAATCCTGTCTCATAGGCTGCATCAAATAAGGTTGTTTCTTTATCTTTAAGGATGCTTTTTGCGTATTCAATAGAAAGGTACTGCAGGAATTTCTTTGGAGTAACGCCTGCCCATTCTTTAAACATCCGTTGAAAATGAAATGGACTCAGGTTAATATGCTCAGCAACTTGATCTAGCGAAGGTTGTTGTTTAAAATTTAATTTTAAATATGCTATCGCCTCGGCAATTCTGTTGTAATCAATTTGGCTTAATGTTTCCATGATCTTTAATTTAATATAACAAAATTACGCTGATAAGCCAGACAATAAAACCCGAAACTTGCTAATCATTAAATTATGGTGGCCCGCTGTAACTGGCAACAACAGGCTTTGTGTTAGGTACTGGATGTCCGGCTTTAGAGTGCCGATTGTTCGGCAAAAGTACCTGTTTTGCGAAGTAAAGTCGAAGCATCGTCGAACAAGCATCGATCTAGCACGGATCCTGGTATTTGGAATTTACAATTATTACCCTACCTTTGTACTGTAATAATTTTAGTTACAGAATGAATAACTCGAGATTTGCTATTTCTTTACATATACTTACTTTACTTGAAAGGGCTAAGGGTGAACTGTTGTCATCAGAATTTATGGCCGGAAGTATAAATATAAATCCAGTATTGGTAAGAAAGGAATTAAGTAATTTAAGGAATCATGGATTTGTTGATAGTAAAGAGGGAAAAAATGGGGGGAGCTATTTAAGTAAATCTGCAAAAGAGATTAATCTGGCAGATATTTATAAGGCAGTAAAACAAAATAATTTGCTAGGTATTTCTAAGAATACACCTAATCCGCAATGTTCTGTAGGTAAACAAATGAATACACATTTGAATAACTTGTATAATTCGACAGAGCAGGCATTAGTAAAAGAACTTTCGTCTCAAACACTTGCGGATTTCAGCAATCATTTTGATTGATTTTTTTATATATAACTGTAATGAAAAATGTTACAATAACATTTAAAAATAAATAAGGATATGAAAACAGCATTAATTGGCGCAAGTGGTTTCGTAGGAACCGCCATTTTAGAAGAATTACTTAATCGCGGGCATGAGGTTACCGCTATTGTACGGAGTCCTGAAAAGATTAAAATTGACAACAATAATTTGTTTGTTAAAGGTGTTGATGTAAATGATACATTGGCTTTAATAGAAACATTAAAAGGAAGTGATGCAGTAATCAGTGCATACAATAGCGGATGGACAAACCCGAATCTGTACCACGACTTTATAGCAGGTTCCGAGGCCATTCAAAAAGCTGTTAAAGCATCTGGAGTGGATCGCCTAATTGTTGTTGGAGGTGCAGGTAGCTTGGAAATTGATGGTAAACAATTAGTTGACGGACCTGATTTTCCTGCGGATTATAAAGCCGGTGCTACTGCGGCCAGAGATTATTTAACTTCACTTAAACAAGAGGAATATTTGCAATGGAGTTTCTTTAGCCCTGCTATTGAAATGCACCCCGGCATTACAACCGGTCGAACTGGTAAATATCGTTTAGGAACAAATAGCCCTGTGTTTAATGAAGATGGTAGAAGTACTTTGTCGGTTCAGGATTTGGCAATGGCAATTGTTGATGAACTAGAAAATAACAAACATCCTCGTCAGCGTTTTACAGCTGGCTACTAATTTAGGCTACTAATTTAAAACTATAAGGTGCGTTTTTTTGCTCACCTTATAGTTTATAAGATGTATTGATATTAGATAATTACTAGTAAATGGCTAGATATAATCTTACTTTTGCGCCATATTTTAAAGAGCAATGCCGAGAAAGAGAATCAGGAAGCACTATCGTAGGGCAAGGTATGTATTATATCGTGAAACTTTAATTGATGCTAAAGAGCACATTTTAACTTTTATTGGGTCATTTATTGGGATAGGCTTAATAGGATTGTTAAATAGCAAGTATCTGGTGGCCAATGATAATTTGTATCTGATAGGTTCTTTTGGCGCGTCTTCAGTATTAATTTACGGCATTGTTAATAGTCCCCTGGCACAACCAAGAAATTTAATAGGTGGTCATTTGATTTCGGCAATAATTGGAGTAACAATTGCTAAATTTTTTCCTGGCGAGAGTTGGCTGGCTTGTGCCTTAGCTGTATCGATATCTATAGTTGCAATGCAAATCACCAAAACATTGCATCCTCCTGGTGGAGCAACAGCATTAATAGCCGTAATTGGCAGCGAAAAAATTAAGGCCTTAGGTTATATGTACGTATTATCTCCAGTATTATCGGGGATAATGATTCTATTTTTAGTAGCGTTGATATTTAATAATTTAAGACATAGAAGATATCCTACTCAGAGCATATTTAAAAAATAAGCTAATTAAATACAGACCGTTGTTCCAGTTTCTTTAGCGTTTCTAATGCTTCATCTGGTTTATTAGTCCCAATTAATAGTCTGGATCCATTTTTTAAAACCAGTTGTATGCCTTTGTTTCCAGAAACGTTAAACGCCATTCCTTTGGTTAGGAAACCAAATCTAAATCCCCAGCCACCATATTCGGTAATAGGATCATATTGCCTCACAGAAAATCTTTGAATATTATCCCAGGAATATTTTTTCAAAGTTAAATGGAAGGGGAAAAAACGTACATAAATGCCATCTTTTTTAATATAGGTTTCTAGTTTTAATGTTAAAACTGCAAGTGTAAACAATAGCATTAAGCCAGAGGCTATTAGCAACTGCATGTTACTCATAGAGTTGTCATCAAATGATTTTCTTTGAAAAACCTGATAAAAAACGCCGTAAAAGAATATTGAGTTAGCTCCAATAAGGATTGCCCAAATCCATTTTTGCCCAAATCGCTGTTTTTCTGAAAATAGAGTTTCGTTGTTAGGATTCATGTTTCATATTGTCTAACAACAAATTACAAACATTTAATTTAAAATGAAAGATGAGGAAAAAATAGTTGTTAACTAGTTATAAACATATTAACAACCCGCCATAAAAGTTCCTTGTTGCTGCGACATTAAAATACCGCCCACCGAGAGCATTCAGGTCATTGCCTAAGCTGTATTTTTCGTTTAATATGTTATCTGCTCCTATGTAGATTTCAAAGGGAACATTTCCTATGTATAAGTTCTTTTTCCCAATTTTAGCTTGTACCAGGTGATATTTCCTTGCGTAAACTGTATTTGCATCATTAAGTGGGATACTAGAAGTATAGTTATGCTGTAAAAATACAGAAAAGCTCTTAGGTAATTGTAAATCGGTGCTACTAACAATTGTTGTTTTAGGAACTCCGGTAAGGTCATTTCCAGAGAAATTATTGGTCTTGTCCAGGTACTGATCAAATTTAAAATGACTAAGTGTATATGAATTTTTTAACTGCAGACCTTTAACAAAATGTATATTATTGAGAGGAATAATCCAGAAAGCTAAAGAACTTTCGAGACCCCATTGTTTTGTGCCTCCTGCATTTATAAAATACTCTGCTTCTTTTTCATTGACTAAAACAGTGCGTCTAACAATTGCATTTTTAAGATTGTAATAAAATCCGGTTACATCAACAAATAGCCTTTTGTTCACACCTTCATATCTTACTCCAGTCTCATAATTCCAGCCATATTCAGGTTGTAAATCAACATTAATTACATTGTTTGATGCCCTTACTTCGGCAAGACTTGGGGGAGAATATCCTTTGCTCACGGAGGTTCTTAACGACAATTGATCATCTATTTTATAGGACAAAGCTACCCTTGGCATGAACTGGATATCAAACCTGTTCGTTTTTTTAGGAATGGCAACTGGAGCAATGCTCTTGTAGTTGTATCCATAGAGATTGGCACTTGCAGATAATTCAATGAACAGTTTTTGAAGAAGATCGATACTTAAATGGGCGAATGCGAAGTTGGAATTTGCGTTTAGTTTATCCGATGCCTGAACAGCACCCCGCTGACCGTAATTATTATCATAGTTATCAAAATCGGTACCAGTTTTCATACTTTCCAGCCCCAGGTTAAACTTCCATTCTACATGAGATGTGTTTCTAGTGTATTCCAGATAAGAGCGGAGCCCCAGAGTAAATTCTTTCCGTTTTTCATAGTTGGTTATAAAGGGGTTCTTAAAATCTGTATAAGATGAGAATACGGAGATAACATGTTTGAAATTACCGTTTATTATCCAATTGTTGGAGATGCCGCCATATAAGGTTTTGCTATAGATACCCGCTTTTTGATCTATTGCACTTTTGATCTGTCCTGCAGCCGGACGAGATAATTTTGGATTTTGTTGATATTGAGCCTCAGTTAATCCACCAGGAGTATTATAGTGTAGATCGGAATAGAATAACAATGCTTTTAAGTTCGCGTTTTTTGTATAATCCCACTTTTGCAGCGCCTGAAAATACTTGCGGTCCATATTGCTGTGATCGCGATAGCCATCGCTTCGCTGATAAGCTTGTGTAATGCTTAATTTATACTTTCCCGATTGATGTTGTAATAATGCATTTTGATGAAAAGCTCCAAATGATCCACCCTCCAGTTTTAACACAACAGAAGTGCTGTCCGTTGGTACGTTAGTGCCTTGGGGTTGTATCAAGATGACGCCACCAGAGTTAGCCCCATAGATACTGCTCTGTGGGCCTTTTAAAATTTGAAGTTGTGATGCGCCTGCGACATCGAGAGCATTCAGATAACTATTACCCCCTGCATCAGTTAAAGGGAAGTCGTCCATGTAAATTTTAATATTCCTTATTCCAAAAGGCGATCTTAGTAAGCTGCCTCTTATAGATAACCGGTAGCTTCCAGGAGAACGTTCTTCCATTCTAACCCCCGGAACTGTATTTACAGCTGAGACAAATGAGTTGCCGGATTGTTTATTAAGGGTTCCACTATCAATAAGGCCAATTGTACCTGTAGATCTGATTAAAGATTGGTTGGAAAAATAAGGTCTTATGGTAACCTGATTTAATCTTCTGATAGAATCCTGTTGTGCCTGAGCAAAGCTTGTAACTCCTATGAGGGCAAATAGTCCTGTTAAAAATGTTTTCATTCTTTAACAAAGCTAAAATTTACCAGCTAATAATTACCATCATCTATTGGCTATTTACTGTTTAATATATTCAGTTAAACACCATGAAATTCATCTGTTTATTATATCTTTAGGCGATTTTAATAGAAAGCACGTTTATCATAAACAATACTGCTTTATTTTTTTTATTCATATAATCGTATTTATAAAAATATGTCAAATACATCAAAAATTATCTATACCAAAACAGATGAAGCGCCAATGTTGGCAACCTATTCATTATTACCAATTGTACAAGCTTTTACGGCCTCGGCAGGTATTGATGTAGAAACCAGAGATATTTCTTTGGCCGGAAGAATTTTGGCAAACTTTCCTGAATTTTTAAAGGAAGACCAAAAAGTTGGAGATGCGTTGACAGAATTAGGCCAGCTAGCAACCACACCGGAGGCAAATATTATCAAATTGCCTAATATTTCGGCTTCTATTCCACAATTGGTTGGTGCGATTACCGAATTACAATCGCAAGGATTTGCTATCCCTAATTATCCTGATAATGCGCAAACAGAGGAAGAAAAAGCAATCAAAGCAAAATATGCAAAAGTTTTAGGTTCAGCAGTTAACCCAGTTTTACGTGAGGGTAACTCTGACCGTAGAGCACCAAAAGCGGTTAAGAATTACGCAAAGGCTAATCCCCATTCAATGGGAGCGTGGTCTGCAGATTCGAAAACCAAAGTTGTAAGCATGAGTGAAGGTGATTTTTATGGATCTGAGAAATCAGTTACTTTAACAGAAGCTTCTCAATTTAGGATAGAATTTGTAGACACTAATGGATCTGTTACGGAACTAAAGGGCTTATCGCCATTAAAAGCCGGTGAGGTTATCGATAGTTCTGCAATGAGTCTTTCTGCATTAAAATCTTTCGTGTCTAAAGCTATAGAAGAGGCAAAGGCAGCGGGAGTTCTACTTTCGGCGCATTTAAAAGCCACGATGATGAAGGTTTCTGACCCAATCATTTTTGGAGCTATAGTTGAAGTTTACTTTGCAGATGTGTTTGCTAAATATGCAGATTTATTTAAAGAATTAAATGTAGATACCCGCAATGGTTTAGGAGATGTTTATGCTAAAATTGCAGGGAACCCTAAACAGGCAGAAGTTGAGGCTGCAATCGCCGAGGCAATTGAAAATGGTCCGGCAATTGCCATGGTAAATTCAGATAAAGGAATTACCAACCTTCATGTGCCATCTGATGTAATTGTTGATGCTTCTATGCCTGCTATGATCCGTACTTCAGGACAGATGTGGAATAAAGATAACAAGCAACAAGATACGATTGCTATCATTCCAGATCGTTGCTATGCTGGTGTTTATACGGCTACAATTGATGATTGCAAAGCTCATGGTGCTTTTGATGTTACTACAATGGGTTCTGTGCCAAATGTAGGTTTAATGGCACAAAAGGCAGAGGAATATGGTTCTCATGATAAAACTTTCCAGGCAACTGCTAACGGGACAATCCGGGTAACAGATGCCAGCGGTAAAGTTTTCTTTGATCAAAAAGTTGAAAAAGGAGATATCTTTAGGATGTGTCAAACCAAAGATGCACCAATTCAGGACTGGGTAAAACTTGCTGTAAACAGATCTCGTTTATCGGCTACGCCGGCAGTTTTCTGGTTAGATGAGAACAGGGCGCATGACAGAGAGATCATTACAAAAGTAAATAAGTACTTATTGGATCATGATACGACTGGTTTAGACATCCGTATTTTATCACCAATTGAAGCAACGAAGTTTACGCTAGACAGAATTCGTAAAGGAGAAGACACCATTTCGGTAACCGGTAATGTCCTGCGTGATTATTTAACTGATTTATTCCCGATTTTGGAATTAGGTACATCGGCAAAAATGCTTTCTATAGTGCCATTAATGAACGGAGGAGGCTTATTCGAAACCGGAGCAGGTGGCTCGGCGCCAAAACATATTGAGCAGTTCATTCATGAAGGTTATTTGCGTTGGGATTCATTAGGAGAGTTTTTAGCATTAGCTGTTTCCCTTGAACATTTAGGGCAAACTCAAAATAATCCAAAAGCTTTGGTACTTGCTGAAACTTTGGATTTGGCAACTGAGAAATTCCTTGCTAATGATAAATCTCCGGCCCGTAAAGTAGGCCAGATAGACAATAGAGGTTCGCACTTCTATTTGGCTTTATATTGGGCAGAGGGTTTAGCTGCGCAAACTAAGGATGCAGAATTGCAGGCTAGATTTGCCCCATTAGCTAAGGCTTTAACTGAAAATGAAGCAAAGATTTCAGGAGAGTTGATAGGAGCGCAGGGTAAACCACAAAATATTGGAGGCTATTATCATCCTAATGACGATTTAGCTTTTACAGCAATGCGCCCAAGTGAAACATTCAATACTGCTTTGACAAATTTATAAGATAAAAAAAGTTTAAATAAGAAGCCCGCTTGCATTTGTAAGCGGGCTTCTTATTTAAATCCAAAACGGAAAACAATTCAGGATCTTTTTAGGTTTTATTTACACATCATATTCATAGAGACTATAATTGTTTATAAAAACAATTATATCTAAGTTTATATATAAAATTTACTGTTATGAGCGCAGACCAAAACAATGTTCCCGGACCAAGAAAAGCACTCGACAAACTTCATCCAACCGAACTGGGAGAAACTAAAGATTTTAATAATTTATCATACGATAAGACCCGAAACAGCTTTGAATTTGATGTAAGGGGTGAAGATAGTGAGTATGATCACCCATTGCCATATGATACCTCTGCGCCAAATGGTGAGGATAGTATTTCTACATATGATGAAGCAAATCCATATAATGGTTCAGCGTATGATGAAGATCAACAAATTGGAGAAAACCTAGAAAGTGCTGCTATGCACATCGACACATTAGAGAGCCTTGAGCTTGAGCCAGAAGATCAGCTGCTGGCACGCACTCCCGAGGATGAACGGGATGATTTGGACGAAGAGGGGTATCCTGTTAATGACACGCCGCCGGGAAAGCCTCATTAAGAATTAACGTCGAGATTAAAGCGTTTACGCATTTCTTCCAGTTTAGGGTTCTTCTCAATCAGGTATTGGTATTTTTCAGTATTGGTATAAAGTCTGTTGACTACAGTTCTTGCTACCTGTTTAGCCTTAATGGTTAGGTTAAAGTTTTTCAGATTTGGCCTTAAGAAATTAAGGAAATCTATCATTTCTTCCTGTAATAAACCTTCCTGTAGTTTATGTTCTACGTGTACAGTAATTTCCTCAGGAGAATCAAGTATTGGAGCTGAACTGCTAAGCAGGGTGTATATGTTTATTTTGCCATCATCTTTTGCCTTATTTGCATATTGGGTCCATAATGCTGATAGCTGTTCATAGGTAAAAGCCTCTCTTGCATCTCCGCTAATGTATTTCGGCTCGTCGCCATCCTCGCCTTCCGCTACACGGCCAATGTCATTTAGTGATGGTATTAATGTCGCCACTTTTTTAACGTCGGCGAGAGGTTTCAGTGCAATCTTCGTGGCCGGTGGCGGGCTCGCTATCTTTGCTGCAGGAATTGATGGCAGGCTAGATGAATTCTGTTCAGCTATCTTATTTGGGGTCTCTGCTGAGACAGTGTTTGTAGGTGCAGACGAACTTACATTAGTTTTTTTTTTAATCTGATCTGTGTCAGTGGCGGAGTTGTTATTAGGCTGCTGGGCGAGTTGAAGTACCGAAGGGATGTGGCACATTTTTATTAAAGCCAGTTCTACCTGTAATCGCTGGTTTTTACTGTTTTTATAATTGAGATCACATTGATTGGCAAGATTTAGCGCAGTAAGTATAAATGAAACAGGTGTTTGCTGACTTTGTGAAATGTACTTCTGCTTAATATTTTCACTTACTTCTAAAAGCTTTGTGGTTTGAGGATCCTTAGCAACTAATAAATTACGTAGGTGACCTGCCAGCCCATTTATGAAATTATTGCCATCAAAACCATTATTTAAGATTTCGTCAAATAAGATTAATGCATTACTAACATCTGCACCGGTCAGGTTTTGAGTAAGCTTAAAATAATAATCGTAATCAAGGATATTCAGGTTGTCGATTACAGATTTGTAGGTTAAGTTTTTATTGGTATAACTCACAATCTGGTCGAACATAGAGAGTGCATCTCTTAATCCACCATCAGCTTTTTGGGCAATAATATGTAATCCATCGGCCTCAACTGAAATATTCTCACGTTGTGCAATCTTATTCAGATGGCTGGATATATCATCGACCTGAATCCTATTAAAGTCAAAAATCTGACATCTTGATAGGATAGTTGGCAGTATTTTATGCTTCTCTGTTGTGGCTAATATAAAAATAGCATAAGATGGTGGTTCTTCAAGCGTTTTCAGAAATGCATTAAATGCATTTGCAGATAGCATGTGTACCTCATCTATAATGTAAATTTTATATTTCCCGGCCTGTGGGGGAATGCGCACCTGCTCAATTAAACTGCGGATGTCGTCAACAGAGTTATTTGATGCAGCATCGAGCTCATGAAAATTAAATGAATGACCAGTCTGAAATGAAACACATGAATCACATGTTCCGCAGGCTTCCTGATCTTCAGTTAGATTAGTACAGTTTATAGTTTTAGCTAGAATACGGGCACAGGTAGTTTTACCTACACCTCTGGGGCCACAGAATAAAAATGCCTGGGCTAACTGATTGTTCTTAATGGCATTTTTTAGCGTGCCTGTAATATGGTGCTGTCCAACAACGGTTTCAAACGTTGCCGGGCGGTACTTACGGGCTGATACTATAAAGTTTTCCATTCGCCAACGAAAATATGAATTTTTGTTGAGGTTGGAATGTGGTAATTTGGAAATGTTGAAAAATTGACTGTAAAAGTAGAGCGCTGCTTACTTGAAAACGAATTTCAGTTCTTTTCTGTATTCTGACGCACTTTTTCCTGTGAACTCTTTAAATAGCTTATTGAAATGGCTGAAGTTATTGAACCCACTTTCGTAACTGATATTTGCAATACTGATCTGCTTCTCTGCCAAAAGCTTTGCGGCATGTACCACCCGATATTCATTTACGAATCTGGTAAAAGTTTTTTTTGTTATTTTCTTAAAGTACCTGCAAAAGGATGGGGTAGTCATGCTGGCCATCTCTGCTATAGCCGCGAGATTAATTTCTTCCTGAAAATGATCTTTAATGTAGTTAAAAATCATATTGATTCTGTCATTGTCCTGAACTTGCATTTCCATGGAGAAACCTGAGGCATTTAAAATTTTGTAGTCTTTAGCATTTTCCAGGTCCTTTAAAACTCTCAATAATGTTAGAAGTCTATCAAAAGGTTGTTGGTTATCCATACTTTCTATTCTCTTGCCAACTGTTTTTTTTGTTTCGGCTCCGAAAGCAATACCTCCCTTTGCTTTATTAAAGAGGTCTGAGATGTATTTTGTTTCCTGTAGTTTTAAAAAATCAATCCCCAGGAAGGTTGGTTTCATTTGAATAACCGTTTCATTCTTGTTGGCTGTATTACTGTCCGTGAAGCCACAATGGGGCAGGTTACTGCCGATTAGTATTAAATCCCCATCTGTATAATAAGAAAGGTGACTCCCGATTTGCCGTTTACCGGATCCCCCGTTTACAAAGACCATTTCTATTTCGGGGTGGTAATGCCATACATGTGCCTTATTGTTTAGTTTCTCTGCATATTTTGAATAGTAAAAGGAGCTTCCGAAAGAAGATTCAATGATTTCAAAGCCTGGTTTTGTATTCCTCATTTTCTTTTTATTCGTTTTTTTAGTGAATAAAATATGATTTCTGAAGTTAATTTCAAATTGAGGGTTAATATAGCATAGATATATGGAAATATGCAATAAATTTTTGATTGAAAACAGCGGTAATTTTGGTTTATAAATTAATTGTTCAATTTAAATAGTTTTGATATGAAAAATTTTATAAAAATCAGTTTGATCGCAGTTTTATTAATTAATTCTGTTGGTTTGTATGCAAGTGAGGGTAATTTTTCGATTAAACTTAAGGATGTAAACGAAAAATCAGTCACTTTTTTTATTAATGAAACGCAGGTTGTTGAAGTCTCTTTATATGATGCTAACAATGAGGTTGTATATGGAAAAAAGATAAATGCATTAAAAGGTTCTACAAAGACATATGATTTGAATTCGCTTCCAGATGGGAGCTATAGATTTCAGCTGAAAACAGAATCTAATACGGCGGAGTATAAGATACAGCTTAAGGACGGTAAGGCTTCTGTTTCAGACCCTTTAGTTGCTGATGTGGTTCGGCCAGTGTTAACGAAAGAAAACGGGATTATTACTTTAAATTTTGAAAATGCTCCAAAGGGGCCCCTAGAAATTCAAATTTTAGACCGATATAATGATGCTGTATATGAACGTGTGTTTGAGGGAGAGACAAAGTTTGTTAAGAGATTTGACGTTGCGCGTGGTCTGAAAGAGCTTACTTTTATCATTAGATCGGCAAACCAGGTTTTTACAAAAACAGTTCAAATGTACTAAGTAGGTACAATAATTTTTTTACAAAGGTTGTTCTTTTGGGGCAACCTTTTTTTATTTGTAACGTCAGGAAGCTTTCGGCCTTGATATGAAGGATATGATCCTACATATCTATTAAAGGCTGCACACACGTTAATATTGTAACCTGGTGAATAAGCGGGACTGAATTAGTTGTTCAATAAACACTAAATCATTTGATTATTAGAAATTTATTGTTACTTTTGCATCCCGCATTAAGAGCGGATTAATTAAAAAACAAATAATAACAATGAATCAGTACGAAACTGTTATCGTTCTAACCCCGTTGTTGTCAGAAGAAATTGCGAAAGAGGCTATTGCCAAATACAGCAAGATCTTAGCTGATAGCGGAGCCGAAATTGTTCAAGAGGACAATTGGGGTTTGAGAAAATTAGCGTATCCGATTGAGAAAAAAGCAAGCGGATTCTTCCACCTTACAGAGTACAAATCTTCAGGTGAAGTAATTAGTAAATTGGAATTAGAACTAAAACGCGATGAGCGTGTTCTACGTTTCTTAACCATTAGATTAGACCGTCATGCGGTTGCATATAATGAAAAGAAACGCAGTGGTGCTTTTAACAAAAAACCTAAACAGGAGGCTGCAGTATAATGGCAAAGGATCAAATACAATATGTTACTGCTCCAAAAGTGGACGATAACAGGAAAAAATATTGCCGTTTCAGAAAAAACGGTATTAAATATATTGATTATAAAGACGCAAACTTTTTATTGAAGTTTATCAATGATCAAGGTAAAATTTTACCTCGCCGTTTAACCGGTACCTCATTGAAATTTCAACGTAAAGTGGCTCAAGCAGTAAAACGCGCTCGCCACATCGGTTTGTTGCCTTTCGTTGCTGACCAATTAAAATAGGAGCTGAGAGATGGAAATTATTTTAAAACAAGATATCAAATCCCTAGGGGAAAAAGATGATATCGTTTCTGTAAAGCCAGGATATGGCCGTAACTACCTGATCCCTCAAGGATTTGGACAGTTAGCTACTCCTTCAGCTAAGAAAGTATTAGCAGAAAACTTAAAGCAAGCTGCTTTTAAACAAGATAAAATTAAGAAAGATGCTGAAGGTATTGCTGAGCGTTTAACTGACGTTAAGTTATCTATCGGTGCTAAAGCTGGTGAAACAGGTAAGATTTTTGGTGCTGTAAACACTATCATGATTGCTGATGCATTAAAACAACAAGGTTTTGATGTTGACCGTCGCCGTATCACTTTCGAAACTGAACCTAAATTTGTTGGTGATTATATCGCTAACTTAAACTTACACAAAGAAGTGAAAGTTAAGGTTCCTTTCGCAGTTGTAGCTGAGTAATCATCTATCTTCTGATATTAAAAAGCGTCCCAAATAAGGACGCTTTTTTTTTGCATACAACCTTCCCCGAGGCTTTAAAATTATCGGCTTATGACTTACCTTTGGCCGATGGCAAAACGTAAACGAGCAACTAGTAGAAAAACCCCAAAATCTCCCTTATTTAAGAAAATTACAACCATTGTTACCAAAGTATTCCTTTGGTTCTTAATGGTTACTGTGCTTTGGGTGCTGGTTTACAGATTTGTTAATCCTCCTATTACACTCTTAATGATCCAAAGAAATCTGGAGCGTAGTTCTGATGATAAACCATTTAAAATGGAGAAAAAATGGGTTGACTTTGAAGATATATCCGATAATATGAAACGAGCAGCTGTATCTGCAGAAGATCAGCTATTTCTTAAACACATTGGATTCGACTTAAAAGCTATTGAAAAAGCTTTTGCCTCAAATAAGAGTGGAAAAAAAATAAAAGGTGGAAGTACAATTTCTCAGCAAACTGCCAAAAACGTATTCTTATGGCCTGGTCGCTCATGGATTCGAAAGGGGTTTGAAGCTTATTTTACACTATTGATTGAAATGCTTTGGAGCAAGGAAAGAATATTGGAGGTGTATTTAAATGTAATTGAAATGGGAGATGGAATCTACGGAGCTGAGGCTGCAGCCCAATCTTACTTTAGTAAGTCCTGCACTAAATTAAGCAGGGCTCAGGCAGCACTAATCGCTGCTTGTTTCCCTAATCCAAGAAGGTGGACTCCTAAAAAAGCTACTCAATATATCAGACACAGACAATTTCTTATTTTGAAAAATATGAGAAGATTAGGCCCTTTGGATTTTTAATTTCCAGGTATTTCTCATAAAACCCCTATATTAAGCCTTGACTATGCTGTTCGAGGAAGACGTTAGAAGCTATTGGGATAAAATGCGCCTTGGTGATAAGCAAGCGCTATTTGAATTATACAATAACATGTATTTTCATTTGATCCGATTTGGATTAAAAATAAATGCTGACGATGAACTGGTGAAAGATTGTGTTAATCAGGTGTTTTTGAACTTGTGGGATAAAAGATCTCGTCTGAACGCTGTAGATAATGTGAAGTCATATCTGATGACTTCACTAAAAAGATGTATGCTTGATCAATTGGCATATACAGATAAAATGAATGCGGCAGTTAGCAGGATGGGGGCAGAAGAAGAGCGTGCTGAACTATCGTACGAGGAGATTATGATTGCTGTGCAGCAAGATGATGAGTTGAAGCACAAACTACAACTGGCAATTAAACAATTAACTCCACGACAAATGGAGTTGATTCAGTTGAAATTTTTCGAAGGTTTAACGTATGAACAAATAGCCGAACGTAGCTCTCAAACCGTGAAAACGGCTTATAATACAATTTACGATGCAATTAAGATGTTGAAGAAGCTCTTAAAGTAATTGTTTTAGAAAATATTACAGAATTTCTTAGGAAAAGGAGTCGTTTCTGCCGTCTGTATGGTAAATGTAAATACTATGGTAGGGATTAAGGATGATTTTTGTATTGAAGAGCTAATTTGCTGTGAATCCTTTCAGCAATATTGTCTTGGAACCAGCCTTGCCGATCAGATTTTATGGGATGAGTGGATTGAAAAGATTCCACATAGAAAAACTGATTTTGAAGAAGCAAAAAAAATAGTCAACATCTTAAATGTTAAACAAGGCAGTCGCTTAAGTCAGATTAAAGATTTAAAAGAGGGAATAAAATATCGTAATGCATTTGTTGAAAAAATTGAACTTGGCACTGAACCTAACCTTAATCATAAACGAGCATATCTAAAGTATACCATAGGGATAGCTGCGGCTATTGTAGCTGTCTTATTTTTATACTTTTATTCAAATCCATATTTAAAAGATAAAAATACTCCCAATATTTTTAAACATTACTCGTCAGGAATGGCTGTACGCAGAACCATCATACTAAGCGACGGTACTGTAATAACGCTGGCAAAAGAAAGCTCAATTCAGTTAGATGATGCATATGATACTGGAAAAAGAGAGTTGTGGCTTACCGGCGAAGCATTTTTTGATGTAAAACACGATACAGCCCATCCATTCATTGTTCATACTTCTTTTAACGATGTAAAAGTTCTGGGAACCACTTTCAATATAAAGGCTTATCCTAATTCAAAAACAACGGAGACATCATTAATACATGGAAGTGTTCGTATAGATTCTAAAAGTAATCCTGGCAATTTTGTGATTTTAAAACCCAATCAAAAAGTAGTAAGCAATAATCAATCGGAAACAAAAGATGAATCTGTTACTAAAGAGTATAAGGTTTCTGTATTGCAAACTGATTCTTTTTCCAAGAAACCCGAAGAAACTAAGTGGATAAGAAGCAGGCTAGATATTGATAACCTGCCATTGTCGGCCATTGCCCAGAAGCTACAGACCTGGTATGGCATAGAAGTTTTGATAGCTGATGAAGAGGTAAAGGATTACCGCTATTCAGGAACATTTGAAAATGAGACTATTGTTAAAACACTGGAAGCTTTACAACTATCTTATCCCTTTAAGTTTGAGATTGAAAATAATAAAATCACTATAAAAAAATAGCTATAATCAGGCTATCAAACAAATAAAAAAGAACCTAAACCAACAAATATGAGAAAACATGTACTTTTAGAACATTCCAGCAGTCATTCTTTAAGCGACAGGATATTATTGAGTATGAAAATTACAGGATTTATTTTGCTCGTTTTATGTATGCAGGTATCTGCTGCCGGGTTTGCACAGCAAAAGATTACAATTAATGCCAGGCAGCTAAGCATTAAAGAATTGCTTAAGGCAATTGAGAAACAAACAGAGTATCGTTTTGTATACAGCAACAACACAATTTCGAGTAGTAATAAGAATTCTCTTAATGTTCAGGATGTATCATTAGATGAAGCAATGAGCCAGATTTTAAAGGATACAAAACTTACCTATGTGTTAAAGGAAAGCAATCTGGTGGTAATTTATCCAACAGTACTGGCCAATAGAAAAGATATTGTTGTAACCGGAAAAGTTGTTGATGATACGGGGTTACCAATACCTGGTGTTTCGATTAAAGTTTCGGGCCTGGCAATAGCTGCTGTAACTGATGCTAATGGTGATTACAGTATACGTGTGCCCGATAATTCTTCTAATCTTGAGTTTTCATTTGTAGGTTACGCAAGGCAGTTTGTTAGCGTAGGGAATAGGAAAGTAATTAATATAACACTGAGAACTGATAGCCAGAATTTGCAGGAAATAACAGTTACAGGTTACACAAGTTATACAAAAGAACAATCTGCAAGTGCATCATCTGTGGTTTCAGGTAAGGATATGAGCCAGGTTCCCCTTTCAACTTTCGATCAGATTTTGCAAGGTAGGGTAGCTGGTTTACAAGTGTCTTCAGGATCTGGCCAGCCGGGTACTAGTGCTCAGGTTATTTTAAGAGGAATAGGAACAATAAACGGGAATACCTCTCCATTGTATGTTTTAGATGGAATACCTGTTGAGGATGCCTATTTTCAAACATTAAATCCGTCCGATTTTGAAAGTGTTACTGTTTTAAAAGATGCTACTTCAAAAGCGCAGTACGGTTCTAAAGGTGCTAATGGTGTAATTGTGATTACAACAAAAAAAGGTAAATCTGGAAAGGTCCAGTTCAATTATAAATCTCAATATGGTATTTCCAAGCTAACTTCGCCTAAGTTTAATATGATGAATACCGCACAAAGGCTACAGTTTGAAGAAGAAATAGGACTGGAAACAGGATCAGAAATTGGGCCGGGCTGGACATTCTCGAAAAAGAATCCAGAATATGCCAATATGAGCTCGACAGAACAAAACAGGGCGGATCTTATTTTAGATAGCATTGGAAAAATAAACACGGATTGGAAAGATATCTTCTTTAGAACCGGGAAGTTTACCGAACAACAGGTGGATGCAAGCGGGGGTAATGAAAATGTTAGGTTTTATAGCTCTTTAAATTATTATAAACAGGATGGGATTGCAGTTAGGTCTGGTATGGAACGTTATTCTTTAAGGAATAATGTAGATTTTAATGCAGGCGGATTCTCAGCTTCTATAAACACAAGTTTAGGTTATTCAGAATCGAGCTTTATTGAACGTGAAGGATCCAGTAGCGGAAGCAATCCATTGTCGGCAGTATATTATGCACTTCCATATGAATATCCTTATGCTTCTGATGGAACATTAGTGCATTATGGTAATTCAGATGATTATGAAATTTATGACCAACGTGAGGGAAGCAATGCTTTAGAAAGATTGTTAAATACCACTAATAAAACCAATCAGTACAAAACGATTTTAAGCGGATCATTAAACTATAAAATCACCGACGATTTGACTATTAAAACGCGATTGGGTGTAGATTTTAGGGAATCTACCGATGAGCGGTTTATTAGGCCTGATTCATACTCCGGATCAAACGAAAATGGAGAAAAAGGAAGTTTTGGCGAGAATTTACGACGTAACTTTTCAATGATCTCTACCTCAGGAATAACATATTCAAAGGTTATTGATAAACATAATTTTGAAGTAACCGGACTTTATGAGATTACAAAGCAGCATTTCAGAAGCTTTGGGTATACTGCTTATGGCATAGATCCAAGATTGCCTGAAACACCAGCGGGTGCAACTCCAGGTTCTGATGAAAACTCGTTTATTCCTGAATTTAATGGTGGAAGAACAAGAAATGCGCTAATCTCTTATATAGCACTTGGTCGTTATACTTTTGATGATCGGTATACATTTAACGCAAGTTACAGGTATGATGGATCTTCGACGTTGCCTGCGAAAAATAGATGGCATGGCTTTTACTCAGTAGGTTTTGCATGGAATGTTAAAAAAGAAAACTTCCTTGCCAATAGTGAGTTCATTAGCGATTTAAGATTCCGTGCCAGTTATGGTACTACTGCAAGTCCGTTCCCGGGTAATTTTACTTACCTGCCTACTTTTGCTACTACTTCTTATGGAGGTAATAGCGGAATTTATCCTTACGCTTATGGCAGTGCAAATTATGATTGGGAGTACGCGAAGGATTTGAATATCGGTTTTGATCTGGACGTATGGAATAACAGGGTACATTTGGTAACTGATATTTATAATAAGGAAACAGCGAATCTATTTTTAGACCTTCCGGTATCACTTACTTCCGGTGTCGGGGCATTACCATTAAATGCAGGTTCAATGCGTAACAGAGGTATAGAATCTGAACTTAGGGTAGATGTGATTAGAAATGAATCATTAAGATGGAATGTGGGGCTAAACTTTGCTTACAACAAAAATAAAATCACTTCACTGGCTGGTTCTGAGGGATTCGAGAAAAATACAACCGAGATTGTAAGAGAAGGATTACCTTATGGATCTCACTATGCACCTAAATGGGCAGGGGTAGATCCAAAAACGGGTGATCCATTATATTATAATCCAGATGGAACCAAAACCTCAGATTATAATTCTACAACAATGAGTGTGGCAGAATTTGGCAGTCTTTACCCACCTTTTACTGGAGGATTTAATACCTCTTTAACCTATAAGGGAATTAATTTAACAGCCCTGTTTAGTTTTGCAAATCATGTATATAGATATAATAATGAAGACTATTACAATGAAAATCCGAGTTTCGGAACAAGTGGACAATCGGTAAGAATGCTTTATAATAGATGGAAAAAAGAAGGTGATCAGGCACTTTTACCCAGGTATGATGCCAAAAGAAGCTATTCATCTAAGGACATCCAGGACGCCTCGTATATAAGACTTAGAAATGTGAATTTAAATTATTCACTGCCAAAAACATTATTGGCGGGTACTAAATTCATAAGTGGTGTAACTGTTTTCGCTCAGGCAAGTAATCTTGTTACCTGGACAAAGTGGAAAGGTTTTGATCCCGAGGATAATAATGGCGAAGCCATGTTTGATTATCCAAGTTCCAGAACATACACTTTTGGTTTAAATGTTAACTTCTAATTGTACAATCATGTTAAAATATTATAGCAATAAACTTTCTCTTTGTGCCATTTTTCTATTGGCCTTTTTAGCAGTTTCCTGTACCAAAGAACTGGATCTGAAACCATCTGATACAATTGATGATTCAAAAGCATTTCAATCTGTTTCAGATCTTAACGGGGGGCTAGTTGGCGCGTATGCTTCATTGGATGCCACAACAATAACCAATGTATCCCTTACTTCTGATGAATGTACCCTGCCAAGCGAAAATAGCACTGGTAGAGGGGTGTCTACCTATCGCTGGCAGTATGATGGAAGTAATGGTACCATTACTGCAGGCTGGGAAAGCAACTACATTTCTATAGACCGAGTGAACAGGGTGCTTACCTATGTAGATAAGGTAAAGTCAAAATCATCAGAAGAAGTACTTAAAAGTCAATACAAAGGAGAATTATTAGCGCTTAGAGCATATTGTCATTTTGAGTTACTAAGAAACTTTGCTTCTAAATATGAGGCTTCTGCAATGGGGGTGCCCTATATGGAGGTTTCAGAAGTTTCTAATCCATCCAGATTAACTTTTGGAGAAACGATAAATAAAATCAAATCTGATCTTTTAGCAGCAAAAGGACTAATCCCTTCAGATTTTGAAGACAATACAAGGATAACACTAAATGCAGTTTCTGCTATACAGGCAAGGGTTGCGTTGTATGAAAAGAATTGGGACGATGCTATTAAATACAGCTCTGAGGTAATCAATGCTGCACCTTTGGCAAGTATTGATGATTTTGGAGATATCTGGAAAGATGAAACTGAAGACGAGGTAATATGGAAATTGAAACGAGTGGCAGGAGATAGCCGTATTGGAGATTTCTATTATGATATCAAAAATATCGTTGTATATGCTCCCGCTTTTGAATTGATAAATACTTACGATAAGAATAATGACATAAGGTACTCTGCCTATGTGAAATTTGATGATACGCGTGGTGCTGGTAAGTCTAAATACAGCGTAAACAAATATCTTGAAGGAAGTTCCGGTTTGCCAAATCTTACTGATGTAAAACTTTACAGAACTGGCGAAATGTATCTGATTAGAGCTGAAGCTTATGCCGAAAAAAATAACATTCAGTTGTCGGCACAAGATTTGAATGCACTAAGGGAGGCCAGAATTAAGAATTATGCAGATGTTTCCTTTACAGATAAATCAACTTTGTTAACGGCCGTTGTTTTAGAAAGATACAAAGAACTTGCTTTTGAAGGTCATAGATTTTTTGACCTAAGAAGAAACAATTTACCAATAACTCGCGAGCCTGCGGATGCAATTAATGCTTTGGGTGCAATCAATTTAACCACTGCAAATAAAGAATATGCTTATCCTATTCCTAACGCAGAAATTAAAGCCAATTCTAACGTTAAACAGAACCCATTATATTAAACGGAATACTATGAACTATAAGCTTAATTATTACTTTTCTATTTTACTGCTGCTTGCATCTTTGAATTTACAGGCACAAAAGAAATATGTATTAGTTGTGCATGGGGGTGCCGGAACAATTCTAAAGAAGAGCATGACCCCGGAAAAGGAGGCTGCATATACTGCAGCATTAACAAAGGCTTTACAGCAGGGCTATGATGCTATTAAATCAGGTAAAACGAGTCTGGATGCAGTTGAAGCAGCAATACGTGTACTTGAAGATTCGCCACTCTTTAATGCCGGTAAGGGGGCAGTTTTTACGCACGATGGTAAAAATGAAATGGATGCTGCAATTATGGAAGGCAAAAGTTTAAAAGCAGGAGCCGTTGCGGGAGTAAGTGTAATCCGTAATCCAATTACCGCTGCAAGGGCAGTGATGGAAAAATCTGAACATGTAATGATGGTGAGCAGGGGAGCTGAGCAGTTTGCGAAGCAGTGCGGAGTTGAAATAGTTGATCCTAAATATTTTTATACTAAAGAACGTTGGGATGGTTTGCAGGAAGCTATAAAAGAAGATTCTGTGAAAGCTGTGCTTGATCATGGTAATAAAAAATCTTTGAAGCTGGGAACGATAAATAGAGATTATAAATTCGGGACAGTTGGTGCTGTGGCACTTGACAAGATGGGTAATCTTGCTGCTGGAACCTCAACGGGTGGAATGACGAACAAAAAGTATGGGCGAGTTGGTGATTCTCCAATTATCGGTGCAGGTACTTATGCTAATAATCTGACTGCTGGTATCTCATGTACAGGCTGGGGTGAGTTTTATATCAGAAGTGTAGTAGCCTATGATGTTTCAGCTATGATGGAGTATAGAAATCTATCGGTAGCGGATGCATCAAAGAAGGCGCTTGATAAAATGGAAAAGCTAGGTGGAGACGGTGGACTAATAGCGCTTGACAAAAATGGGAACGTGGCGATGCCCTTTAATACGGAAGGAATGTACAGAGGTACTGTAACAGAAGATGGTAAAATAGAAGTATTGATTTATAAATGATGGTCTTAAATATTTTAGAGAAAGCAAGGTTAAAGCAAGTTTTTGTTTTTGCACTCATGTTGTGTAGCTATTCTTCAATTGCGCAACAAAAAACTTCACCAAAGGGAAGTTTATTTATAATCGGGGGAGGTTCCCGTTCTCCGGAATTGGTGCAGAAATTAATTAAAACCGCAAATTTGGGTCCCAAAGATTATATGATAGTTCTCCCTATGTCTAGTGGTGATCCTATCGGTTCTTTTAATGCCATTAAAGAAGAGCTTTCTGCTCAGGCAGCAAATAGTATCGGATATCTTAATTTTACTGCTGAAAGCGCTGGTAATAAGCAATTGCTTGATTCCTTATCAGGTGCAAAACTTATTTTTATAACGGGTGGCGATCAAAGCCGCTTTATGAAGGTTGTACTAAATACTCCGATTTATAAAGCGATCCATCAGGCATATAATAACGGTGCAACTGTAGCAGGAACGAGCGCCGGTGCTGCAGTGATGAGTAAGTATATGATCACTGGCAATCAGTTGGCAGGAGACACTATTTATAGGGAAACTTTTAATAAACTAGTTGATAAGAACATTGAATTTGAGCAGGGCTTGGGTCTGCTTAATTCAGTTATTATTGATCAGCATTTTATTAAAAGAAGCAGGTTTAACAGGCTTCTTTCTGCATTGGCAGCGCACCCTACTTTTGATTGTGTTGGCATTGACGAAGGTACGGCGATAATAGTACAAGGGAAGAAGATTGAGGTTGCGGGAGTTAGTCAGGTACTAAGAATAGCAGATCCTAAAAACTTGAAAACCACAAAAACAGGACATATAAAAATGGAGAGCCTTCGCTTTAATATGTTTACAGAAGGGGATGTGTTTTACGTAAAATAGCTAATATTGTATGCTGGTTACAGTAAATGTGCAAACACTTTACTGTGCCAGCTTTGTTCAAATGGTATTTGCCATTTCGTTTCAAACTCCTGTAATGTTTGTACCATGTTGTTAAATACAATAGTCTGCGGGCCTATTGCTTTTATATTTACTAACGTTTCAAAGTCTTCTTTGTTAGTAACAATAACCTTGTCTTCTAACTTATAGGCCATATTGAATCTATCAAACAGATCTACTTTGTATTCCTGCTCAATTTCCTTCATTATTCTTACAGATGAATCTATAGAGCAACCGGTAACCCCTGCAGAAGCTTCATCAACAAAAAACACAATAAAGAAATTGTATAATATTTCTGCCTTCGCATTTAGTTGATGGCCATGTGCTTTCCATTGTACAGTAAAATCATTTAATCTTTCCTGTATTGCCTGCACCTCGTCATTTGTAAATGCGCGGTTACTTTGGTATATCCAAATTCTGGATTGTGGAGAAAAACTCATAAATCAAAAATACAAAAATAATTAACTTGATGATGTTAAATGCTTAACGCCATGAAAAAGTTTACATTAAACTTGAAAATATGCCTCACATTAGCAATGTGCCTTCTTTTCATGGGGTTTTCTAAGCTTAAATTACTTGATGAACAAACTGATTATATCCAGCAATTGCTTGTGAGCCACTATAATGAGGAGCTCGAAACATCACAAATAAAGCATTACGAACTTAATGTTACTAACAGTGGCTTTTGTAGATACAAGCGATTTTTTAAGAGTGGTAAGATTGAATATTTCTCTTTCAATCTGGTGAAGTTCAAAGATCTTGATTATCAGGGAACAGATACAATCGGCGCCTTATATTTATACACCAGGGGTGATGATGTAATTGTGCAAACTTATAATGATACAAATGAAGAGGATGTTGATACAATGGCGAATTATATGTCTATTCCGGTAAAAAATATAAAAACTAATGATCTTACAGCGCTTTCAGAATATATTAGAAAGACGAATGCTCGCTTACTCGCTCAAAAATAGTATAAACCTCGGTTTCGACAAATCTAGAGGCTACAACAATTTCAACTTCTCCAGCATGCTGTCTGAACAAACTATGTGCTAACTCAGGATTGTTATTGTCTTTAGATAAGTGAGATAACAATAAATGGGTCATATATGATGGCCTGTGGTGTATAAAAAGGTCTAATGCCTGCTTGTTTGATAAGTGACCTTTACCTCCGCTGATGCGTTGTTTTAAGAAATACGGATATGCGCTTTTACTTAATAGGTCATCATCGTAGTTCGTTTCAAGAAATGCTGCGTGGCATTGTTTAAAATGAAAAATAAGCTGATCACAAGCCGCTCCGATATCTGTAAATACGCCAACCTTGGTGCTTCCACACGAAACCACGAAACTGTGTGGCTCAGATGCATCATGTATTTTAAGAAAACTCGTTACTTCTAAAGTTCCAACCGATATTGTTTGGGTGCTATATAATACTCTAATGAGGTCTTCACGGATATTGAATCTACAGCCATTTAAAGTTCCATTTGTTATGTATACCGGCAAATTGTATTTTGAAGAGAGGGTGGCAAGTCCGCGAACATGATCTGTATGCTCATGAGAAATGAAAATCGCTTTAACATTATGCATTGATAAGCCCAAGCGCAACATTCTCTTTTCGGTTTCTCTGCAGGAGATACCTGTATCTACAAGAATAGCTTCCTGGTCGTTTCCGATATAATAGCAATTTCCATTGCTTCCGGAATTTAAGGATGCAATATGTAACTTGTTACAAGCCATTCGCGCGAGCTGTAATTTCAGCAATATCCAATACTTGTACGTTTTTGTCCTGATCTTTCAGCTTCACACCATCACTTATCATTGTCATGCAAAAAGGGCAACCGGCAGCTATAATATTTGGCTGTGTTTCAAGGGCCTCTTCAATACGTTCAATGTTAATGTCTTTATTGCCTTTTTCAGGTTCTTTAAACATCTGGGCTCCTCCGGCACCACAGCATAATCCATTTGACTTGCAGCGTTTCATTTCTACCAGCTGCGCATCTAAAACTTCTAAAGCCTTACGCGGAGCCTCATAAACACCATTCCCACGACCTAAATAACATGGGTCGTGATAAGTTATCTTTTTACCTTTAAAGCTTTCTCCTCCTTCGGCCTTTAGCTTACCCTCGTCAATTAATTGTTGGATTAGCTGTGTATGGTGAATAACTTCGTAACTTCCCCCTAAACCCGGATACTCATTTTTAATGGTGTTAAAGCAATGAGGGCAGCCTGTCACTATTTTCTTTATGTTGTAGGCGTTAAGAACCTCAATATTGGTCATGGCTTGCATTTGAAACAAAAACTCATTTCCGGCTCGTTTTGCAGGGTCTCCTGTACAGCTTTCTTCTGTGCCTAATACAGCATACTTCATGCCTACATGATGGAGGATTTTACAGATGTCGCGAGTTGTTTTTTGTGCTCTTTCGTCATAACTGCCTGCGCAACCTACCCAGAATAATATCTCAGGCTCTTCGCCCTTGGCTATCATTTCTGCCATTGTAGGTACTTCAAAATTTAGTTGCTCGCTCATCTTTAAGCTATAATAGATTTAAATACTTTAATTAACTTTCTTTTGCCCAGTTAAACCTGTCGGCCGGAGAATACTTCCACGGAGCGCCATTGTTTTCAATATTACCAAGCATCGCATTAATACTTGCCGGCGATTGAGATTCTTCCATTACTGCATACCTTCTTAGTTCAGTAATAATTGCAAGAGGATCTATATTTATAGGGCAAGCCTCAGTACAGGCATTACAGCTTGTGCATGCCCATATTTCTTCTCTGCTGATGTAGTTATCAATCAAAGATTTGCCATCATCAAAACCATTACCTGTTTTATCGATGTTTTTTCCGACCTCTTCCATTCGGTCTCTGGTATCCATCATTATTTTGCGGGGCGAAAGCAGCTTGCCGGTAATGTTTGCAGGACAAACTGAGGTGCACCTTCCGCACTCAGTACAGGTGTAAGCATTCATTAGGTTTACCCATGTAAGGTCATTCACATCTTTAGCCCCAAAGCGTCCTGGTTCTGCTTCTTCTGGAGTAAATGATGAGTCAAGCATTGCCTTCACTTCATTTGTAACACTCTTCATGTTTGTAAACTCTCCCTTCGGCTCCAAATTGGAGAAATAAGTATTAGGGAATGCAAACAGGATATGGAAATGCTTAGAATAGGGCAGGTAATTTAAAAATATAAGTATCCCAATGATGTGAAACCACCAGCAACCCCTTTCAATGGCGACAAGGGCTGCTTCTGAATTTGGCAAAAGATTTTGTAGATGTTGGCTTACAGGAAAAGCTCCGGCGTTTGTATAATGTTGGGATCCGAGAACCTGAAGTTTTGCATCAGCAGCATTCATCAGTAAAAATGCTGTCATTAACAAAATCTCGGATATTAGAATGTAATTGGCATCTGATCTGGGCCATTTAGTCATTTCTACGCCACTAAAACGCTTAAGTTTAAGGATGTTTCTTCTTATTAAAAAGACGGCACAACCCACCCATACACCAAGGGCTAATATTTCAAATGAGCCTATTAGAAAATCATAAATAAAGCCTACTCCAGAAAATATTCTGTGAGAGCCGAATATTCCATCTATCAAAATTTCCAGAACTTCAATATTGATAATAACGAAGCCTAAGTAAACTATCAAATGCAGAAAAGCTGGGATTGGCCTGAAAAACATTTTTGTTTGGCCAAGCGCTACTTTAAGCATCGTCATAAACCTTTTTTGAGGCTGATCCGATCTGTCGGCGGACTTTCCCAATTGTATATTTCGGATAACTTTTTTGATATTATAGCTAAACAAGGCTATTGCGGCCAGTGTAATTGCTATAAATATGATTTGTGCCACCATTTGATTTTCTATTAGTGTTGCTAAGTTAAAAATAAATATGCCAAAATAAATTACTATGCATGCATAAATTTAGATTTTCTTGAATGCCTCAAGGTACTTTTTGATATAGTCTGATTTGTTTTTTGATTTGTATTGCATTATGTATCTGGGGTGTTCCAGTGCAATGATCTCTTTAAAGTACTTTTTGTAGTTGTTAAGTTTTCTTAAAAATGATTCGTTTTTTCCTGTTCCAAAACAAAAGCAGATATCAGTTTCGAAGCCAATGGCAATTTGTTTTTCCAGGTTTTCAATTATAAATGGATATGCCGCTTTTGAAAGTTCAGCACTATCGTAGTAATTGTAATTCACCTCCTTGCTTTTGGTGCTTTTAATGGTGAAGCCTAATGGGCAGACTGAATGAATGTAAAACTTACTGTAGAACTCTTGTATACCTCCATAAGCTGCAATCATTTCGTAAACATATTCTGATGAAGGCTCATGTGTCATCTGTCCCGGAAATGGAATATCGCATTTACCCACCATCCTTTTAGGGTCAGTAAATGATACACCCGTCATTGCCGAACCAAAGCGACCGGGATTGATGCCCAAAATGAGGTGTCTGGGTTCATTATCATTGTAGTATTTTTTGTAAAAAGCAGACGAGCAGATTAGCGCCAGCGGATTTTCCTTGTAAGGATTCATTATCCGGATGTCATCGGGCAGGGAACCATGAAAATCCAGTTGCTTATTAAATGCAATAATCCTATCGGCAAAGGTTGTCATGCTGGTAAAGATAAGAAGCGATGATTTAAAACTGCAAAATCTTAAGCGTTTAGCTCATAAAACCTGCTGTCTTTACTGTTTCCAATAAAGAAGCCTAATTTGTCTGGTTTGGTCTTGATCTTTAACGTTAATGAACGGATTTTTTTCTTGAATTCTGCCATTGCAATTTCCAGGTCCTGATCTTCAGGGATATTTATAAAGATGTTATCCCGATCGTCGGCTATCAGCCAACCTGGGTAGTTTTGCTTTAAAAGCAGGTCGATCCATTCTTTCTTATACGCATTCATAAATACAAAACTAGAGAATTACAGCAATTCACAAAAACTGTTGGATTATATTTTTCTATAATCCCTCCTTCTAGGGATAAATATATTCATGGAATGATAGAAAGTGTATTTAAAATGGATGGTGACGCATCCCGCCATCGACAACCGCAACTGTACCGGTTATGTATCGCGCTCGAGGAGATACTAAGAAAACAGCCATGTTGGCCATGTCCTGTGGCTCGCCGAAATCGCCAAGCGGAATCTCACGGTCGGCAAATTTCCTACGCTCATCGCCAGCAAAGAAGGGGCGAATATTTTCGGTATCTATGAGACCAGGCTGCAAGCAGTTTACTGTAATGCCATGACGGCCAACTTGCGCCGAGAGCTGTTTAGACCACACGACAATAGACGCTTTTGCAACAGCCGAGACATTAACTGCTCGTAATTCATAAGTACTTGCCAGGTTTAGGATAGACCCCTGTTTACGAGCAATAAAATGAGGTAGAAGCCATTGTGTTAATTGTCTGGGCCGATCAAAATCCAAGGTCATCGATTCTATCCAGATCTTTTCAGATCCTACCACATCAACGGGACGACTACGGCCGGCATTATTAATAAGAATATCAACGTGTCCTAAGAGTGATATGCCCTCAGCTCCAATCTTTTGAGGAGCTCCTGCTGCTAGAATATTCTGAACAAGAGTAATAGGTTCTACGCCTCCGGAAGTATTGATCTCTTCTTTGAGGCTATTAAGTAAATCTTCGTTTCTAGCTACGGCCAAGACTTTTACGCCTTCCAAAGCCAATTCTTTTGCGATTGCTCTGCCAATTCCCTGACTGGCACCTGTTATTATCGCGGTTTTTCCTTTTAAATATAAGTCCATAACTTTTCTTTCCTTGCAAAATTAGATAGCAGCGTCTATTTTTACAGCTTATGCAACCAATTGTACGGTGCTAACAAACATGTAAGTAATGGCAACAAGAAAGGAAAACTCGACTTATAGCAGCAATGAAAAATGGATTATTGAATGTGATTTGACATATGCTGTTAACAAGATTGGAGGGAGATGGAAAATTCTGATAATAAGTAAGCTGGAAAGCAAAGTTCATAGGTTTAGCGAATTAAAGAAAGAGCTCCCCTTTATTACAGAACGCATGCTTGCACTACAGCTGCGGGCATTAGAAAAGGATGGCCTGGTTAAGCGTACAATTTATGCCGAAATTCCACCTAGGGTTGAATACGAGCTAACTGAAATGGCACTTGAATTTGGCCCTATTTTTAAACAATTAAGTATTTGGGGTGGTAAACATCGTTCAGACACAAATTCGTCGTCTTAATTTAATTCTGCTCAGCATTCACAACCTCAAAACTTCTGTACTGAGCCATTTCAGCAGAATGATGTACAACAAGCTTTAATTTCAAACTTTCAATTAATGCGTTGGCCAGTTCTATGCTGCGGTGTAAGTCGTTGATGCCTCTGATTTCAATACCTCTAGTCAGCATTTTGAATTTGTTAGGTTCAAATTTGATAATGAATTTCTTTAGGTCTGCACTCATTTTAATTTCTGTGTTTTTCATGGTCTTATATTTTAAGGGCGGAATGCTGTTGTTTTTTAGCAAATATAGCTATCGCACTCATTAAAAACTAAAAATATTAGTAATTTATTTCGAAATGTACTAACTTTGCTGTTACCTAAGTTTTGAACCATGAGAGAAGTAGATCTGTTCAAAAGGAATTACACAGATTCTGATGCTGTGTTTGAGAAAAATGAAGGAAGTATAAAGGATCGGAGGAAAGATGATTGAGTTGGATTATTTCCCAGATGGGGTTAATGATGTAGTTTACCAAGTGCTGCAATTTCGTACTGGTGAAGCTTGGCGGGTTGTTTGTGCAGGGGAGATGATATGTAGTATGGAAAAGTTGGATGGTCTTTGGTATGTGAAAGGAAAAACAATTCTGCCTCCTACACTTGTCGAAAGCATCGGGCGTTTAATTGATATGCAGCATTTTAATTTTTTGGCGGCCGAACTTAAACAACATTGGGGAGCATATGTTCAGGAAGCAATTGCTCAGGGTGAGAACCAATACTTAGTAATTTGTAAAGAAGGGATTGAATTTGAACGTTTTGAAAGGTTGTTTAGGGCTTATATTATAAATTTAGTTAGAGATCCTTGGGAGATACGTTTTAGGGTTTATAATGCGAGAATGTCTGAAGATTTTGAGGTTTTTATAAAAGGGCCTGTATTGGCATATTAATATGGAGCAGACCAGTTTGTTTAAAGAATCGGGCCAAAGTTCAGGGTTGCCTGTTGAATTGTTGGAATACCATCCCGATTTATTCAGCGAAACTCAGAGTGAGTTTTTGTTAAAGAAATTTATCGCGGAATCTCCTTGGAACCAAAAGATAATAAAGATTTATGACAAGGAAGTAATTACACCACGACTTACGGCCTGGTATGCAGATGCTGAAGCCTATGATTACACTTCTTTAAGTAGATCTATGCCAAATTTCTGGACCCCGGAACTGTTAATGATTAAGCAAAAAGTAGAATTAACGGCGGGAGTTCAGTTCAATAGTGTGTTGTTGAATTATTATCGTGATGGCAATGATTCGGTTGCCTGGCATAGTGATAATGAAAAGGCCTTAGGTAAACGTCCTGTGATTGCCTCAGTGAGTTTTGGACAAGTGAGGTGTTTTGATATCCGCAGAAAGAGCAATCACAGAGAAAAGTATTCAATCCGTTTAGAAAGTGGTGCACTGATGGTCATGAAGGGAGATTTGCAGATGAATTGGGAACATAGGATTGCAAAGTCGATGAAACCAATGAAACCAAGGGTAAATTTAACTTTCAGGGTTGTGATCTGATTTTTAATTTAGCATGACGATAATTCAGCCGTGACTAATCTTTTCCATCACTGTATATTCCAAATATTTAGCGAGTGTTGCAAACATCTAGTCACACTTTATTATAATAGGCTATGAGACAAGATATGGGATATTTTTCCACTTCATACAAATAGAAAAACAATGAAAAAGCAAATTTTAATGATACTGGGGGTGGTAATTGTATTGTGATCCTGTTCCAGGCACAATTATTATGCTTATCGTAATCCTTTTCCGGTGTATGTGGGCAATGAACAACAGAAGGTGGGTGTCAAGCAGGTGAGTATTATAATTGATTTGATTGATCGCAGGACCAAAAAGGTAATCTGGAGAGGTTGGGCAGGAGAATTAAACAATCCTGAAAAGGCAATTTCTCAATTGCCTAAGGTAATTGAGAATGGTTTTAAAAAGCTTTCTGCATAAGTAACACTTGGGGCAGCTTTTAATCTTTACCAAAGCCTTGAATTACACGGTTCTGGACATTTTTAAACTTAGGTGGTAACTTGTTTATCTATTGAAAATTTACCACTTCCATTTATGAATGCAGTAATTGATAGACCAATAATCAATAAATGATATTCATACCCTTCACCCTTTTGATTCCCGAACCAATTCATGAAAAACCCATTTTGCAGATGTTCTGTGAAAATGATACCGATAAAAAGCATCACCATAGCTACTGACCACAGGCGTGTGGCAAATCCAATGATGAGCGAGATAGCACCGAAAAACTCAATAAAAATGACGAGAAAAGCCATTAACCAAGGTAAATGCAAGGTCTCGGTAAAAAAAGTCATCTCTTTAGAAAATCCTGGGCCGCCAAACCAGCCAAAAACTTTTTGTGCCCCATGCGGAAACATTACCAATCCAATTGTCAAACGTATGATTAGTCCTGTCCAATCGTTGTCTGTTTTAAAAATCATCTGCTTCATTCTGTTTTTTCTTACAAATGAAATGAAATGCTAGATTTTAAAAATTAAACTAGTTTAATAAAATTACCTTTTTTTACCAGTTTTCTGCGAAGCATGCTCAGGAAGACAGGAGTAATGCCCAAATATGCAGCTACCTGTTTCTGAGAAACACGCTGGGCCATCTGAGGGTATCTTTCTATGAAATACAAATATCTTTCCTCAGCGGAGCTGGAAAGGTTTTGTTTGATCCTGTTTTGTTGGGTTATAAAAGCATTTTGAAGAATAATCCGAAAGAAGCGTTCAAATTTCGGTACCTTCTCATACAACCGCTCTAAATTTTCTCTTGTGATTTGCAGAATTTCACTGTCTTCTAAAGCTTCAATAAAATAATCGGCAGGGGCTTGTGTTAAAAAACTGTACAGATCACTTATCCACCAGCTCTCTATTCCGAACATCACAATGTGTTCAACACCATTTTCATCTATACTGTAAACGCGGAAACATCCTTTTATGATAAAATTTTCGGTCTTGCAAATATCACCCTGGCGCAGTAAATAATCTCTCTTTTTTAGTGTTTTTGATTGAAGTAAAGAAACAAAGAAGTCAGCCTCTGTTCTATCGAGTGGGATATACTTAGTAATATTCTGTAGGATCAAGTCAAATCCCATAATTTATCTTCTAGGCAAGTATGAAATGCGGAAATCTTGAAAGGGTGAAATTACTTTTCACCATTAAATGTAATAACTATATTTAAATTTCGGGAAATTAAGCGTCATTAATGTTCGAGCAATAGATCCAGTGAATTAAAGAATAGACCTGCTTTAACTCATAAACTAAGTCCGAATAGATTGACATTGAAATTAGTGCGGAAATATGTGTTTAAAAGCGGAAAAGCTCAATTTCATAGCGAAATTGAGCTTTTCTAAGTAGTGGTATGCGCCGGGATCGAACCGGCGACACATGGATTTTCAGGCCATTTGCTCAATGTCGTAAGTGTCAGTTTTTCAAATGTTTACGAGTCGTTCTTAATTTCTTGCGGAATATTTGCGGAACAGCAGGAAATAAAAACCCTGATTGTCCTGATCAGGTTATTGTAAAGATACAGAAATATCCGCTTTTCCGGCCGACAGTTTTATGAAAGAAGTCTTCGTAGATGTACTTCAGAATTTTGCAATGAAACGCAATTAGAGATATTTCTGTACGAAATCAAATATTAATCGGAACCTCTCGCAATACAATTTGCTAATTCAAATTTGTTCACTATATTTATGTTTTTACTGACAGTAAATATTGATAAAATAAGAACGATGGATGCATTTAAACTATGGGAAGAGGCTACAGCTAAACTGCCTGAAAGTATGGCCGAACGTCTAAGTCTAAAAAAAATAGAGTTCGATGAGGATAAACATTCAGGAATTATAACGATACTCTTCAACAAAGAAAAAAGAGAATACAACTTAATAAACTTATCTAAGGCATCACATAACACCATTTCCTTTCTAAAGCTTTTCAGAAAAGACTCACGGAAGTTGCTGGTCATGGCACCAGTTATTTACCCTAACATTGGTGATGAGCTGGTGAATGCAGGAATAAATTACATGGACAGCCTAGGGAACTTTTATATTGTAGATGAAGAGATATTTCTTGTGCACTTAGGGCAAAAAGGTGCAACAGCCGTTCCAAAAGACAAAACAAATCGGATCTTTACAGAAACGGGAGTAAAACTGTTGTTTGGAATTCTGAATGATCCAGATTTCATTAATTTACCTTATCGACAAATGGCGGGAGCGGTCAATGTATCAATGGCTTCTATTACTGTTATTTTGAACGAATTGCTGAACACAAAATATGTGCATTTAGGCCAGCGAAACAAAAAGATATTAAATCATAAAAAGGAATTGCTAGACAGATGGGCTATAGCATATAAGGAACAGCTAAAGCCTAAGCTCCTGATTGGCAATTACTATTCAAAATTTTATAAGCTGTCACAAGACTTTAAAAAGATCGACCTTACTGAGATGAAAGCGGCTTGGGGAGGCGAAGCTGCTGGCAACATTTATACTAACTATTTAAGTCCACAAAAAATAACTTTATTTGTGGAGGATGACGATAAAAAATGGATGTCAGCATTCAAATTGATAAAGGCCAACGATAAAGATGAAATCGAGGTGCTAAAACAGTTCTGGAGTGATGAATTTTATCAATTTACAAAAGTTATAGACGGAAAAAATGCCGTACCTCCTATACTGGCGTATGCAGACCTAATAACGTCCAACGACAGTAGAAAAGTAGAAACCGCACAAAAGATCTTTGATGAGTACATACAATTTACCGACAGATAAAATTCCGGATCAATTAAAAGAAGTGATAAGAGATATCCAGGAAATTCTTGGAGATCAGGCATATGATTTTATGTTGATCGGAGCAACAGCAAGAGATTTAATATTAGATGGGCAGTATCATCTGGGTGCGGGGCCAAAAACGCTAGATGTGGATTTCGCGTTATACGTACCTGAGTGGGGAGTCTATCAATCAGTGCTGGATAAATTACTTAAATCGGGATTATTTACGGCGACAAAAGTGACACATAAACTGATTTACAAAGAAATTTGTGAAATAGATATTGTTCCATTTGGCGAAATCCAAAATGAAGAAGGAGAATATGACTGGCCACCTGACTTTATGCGGTCCATGAATGTTGCCGGATTCATGGAGGTTCGTGAGGAAACTATCACTTTCAAAATAGATGAAGAAGATTTAACTTTCTCTGTGGCGCCAATCCATGCCATCTATTTCATGAAGATATATGCCTGGAACGACAGAAAATACAAAGATGACAAAGACGGAAGGGATCAGGGATTTATTCTAGCTAACTACATAGAGCTCAAATATGAAGTACTATATGATGAACATGAAGACATCGTTAATGGCGAAGACTGGGACATTATCACCTCTTGTGCGAGAATTTTAGGTAGAGATATTGCCAAATTGTTAAAGAACAATCCTAAAGCGATCCAAAAAACTATTCTGATCATAGAAAACGAATTAGAGGATGAAGAGCATTCATATCTAGCCAGATCCTTGTCAGCAGGAGGCGGCTTTGATTATAACAGGGCATATAAAGCATTACAGGAATTACTGAAAGGCATCAGAGACCTTCACGATTAGCTCCCCGGTTCTAAAACAAATATATAGGTTAACTCCCCAACTAGTTTGCTGGCAAGACATAAATAGAACATATTTTGGTTATAAATCTCAGTTGATTTAGGAATTTTTGACAGTTAAAAACTGAATATTTTTCAGTGATCTTGTAATTTTTTCAGCCTCATTAATCAAAAATCCATTTGGCATTTATGTTGTATTATTATGGGCGAACGAAAGTTCAAAGAGTTTAATTAATTATAAGTTTTAATCATTAAATCAATTAAGGAGGAAAACCCATGACATTGGTTAAATTTAATCCAGAAAACAAGAGAAATTCATTAATGCCAAGCTTTAATGATGTTTTTGATTCCATCTTCAATGACACTTTCTTTGCGGATCGCATGGTAACCCGCGTGCCCGCTGCAAACATCAGTGAAAGTGCCGATCATTATCATGTTGAATTGGCGGCTCCGGGACTTAAAAAAGAAGACTTCAAGCTCAACCTTGAAAGGAATGTATTGAGTATTTCTGTGGAGCAACGAACAGACGACAAACAAGAGGAAAGGAATTACGCCAAACGTGAGTACAGCTATAGTTCTTTTGTCCGTTCTTTCACCTTACCTGAAAGTGCCGATGAAAACGGCATTCAGGCAAGTTATACTGATGGTGTTTTAGCGATCAATATTCCAAAAAGAGAAGAAGCAAAAACAGTAAGCCGTCAGATAGAAATTAAATAATTTCTTCAAAGATGAATTTCGAGAGCTACCTAGATGGTAGCTCTTTTTTTAATCTATTGTTATGGAAACTTCATTTGAAATTTCATTAAATATGAAGACCATTAAGGGCTTAGAGACTTATGCGAGCTTCTATTTAGGGTCTAATGAAAAATTCGCCAGAGGGCTTTTTAATTTGATGCAGGGAGAAAGGGAAATAAAGGCAAATTCGGTAATTAGCATGGATTTGACCAAGAGGCAAATGGGCATTCCCTATCCAATATCTATTTTGCATTGTAATTGGGAGCATCTGGCTTTTAATACAAAAATAATTACCAAAGAAATCTTTAAAGAACTCAATTTGGAGAAAGAAATCTGATGACTTGCTGGTATTTTTTCTTACAGTCCCTACTAAGGGGATCTGAAACAGAACCACCCGCAATGTTGGTTAAACGTTCCATATCCTTCAAGAAGCTGTGTGACAAAGGTTTTCGACGAGTACACTTTAAGTGAACTTTAATTTTATAGTCATTTTAAGATGCTTTCGTATTATTAGTCTTGAATTTTATAAATGTCCCTCATGTTCTTCATGCCTTTGAAGCAGTTCGTTAAATAAGAATTTTGGAGTACGCAAGGAGATTGATCGTTTTTCGAAACTTTCAATCTCTTTTTTTTATCCACTAATTTAGTGTTAATTTGATAGATCAGCTCAGCTACTGCCTCATTGCTCAGATTATTTCTGCCGGATTTTATACTAGAGAATTTTGAATTCAAAGGAGTATCGAACTTGAAGAAGTCAATACTCCTCCATCGGAATGGGATGGGATTAAAGTTTTGTCCAAAGGTTTTTTTCCTCAGATTGTGATCCAGGACTTTCCTATCCGGGGGCATAAGGTGTTTTTTCATATCCGACGCCGCCGATGGCTCAATACAGAGACCTCTACTTTGATTTACCGGACTTGGACTTTAGTAGAAAAGGGAACGCGAATGACAGGGGAATTCGCGGCTTTTTTAAAATAAATCAATCGATACAGCCCCGAATAGTGTTGATGCTATCAGTTCATTCTATGCAGTAAAGGCAAAAAATCTGCTCCGTCAATATCGTGATTATCTAAGTGATTTTAAAAGCTGGCACCAGAAATCACATGCAAAGAAAGGGCTGTTATATCCAGAAAACCTCGGTGAACAGCTTTCCATCGACGAGACCAGCCTGTCCCATGGTGAACTTTACACCATCCTTACCAACAAAGCCGCAAAGGGTACGAAAGGAGCCATTGTTGCCATTGTAGCAGGTACCAAAGCGCAAACTGTCATTTCAGTACTGCAAAGGATTTCGGAAAGAGCAAGGAAAAAAGTGGCTGAGGTTACTCTGGATATGGCAGGTAATATGGAATTAATCTGCAAACGTTGTTTTCCGCAGGCAACCAGAGTGACTGACCGGTTTCATGTACAGAAGCTGGCTACGGAGGCACTGCAAGAGATGCGGGTCAAATACAGGTGGGAAGCTATGGATGTAGAAAATGAAGCCATAGAACAATCAAAAGACTGGTCGTCCATTTCAAGCGGAAGTACTTCACAATGGAGATACCATCAAGCAATTGCTGGCCCGCAGTAGATATGTGCTGTATAAAAAGCCTTCAGACTGGACAGATAGCCAAAAGGATCGCACAGAGCTCTTATTTGGAAGATTTCCTGATCTTAGAACAGCCTGCGGACTCAGTATGGGACTTAGTCGGATCTTTGAAAATACAAAAGATAAGGTCTTTGGACTAGCTAATCTGGCCAAATGGCATGAAAAAGTAAGACAAACTGGATTTAAAGCTTTCAATACAATTGCCAGGTCTATACAAAACCATTATCAGACTATATTGAATTACTTTGATAACATATCAACCAATGCCTCGGCGGAATCTTTTAATGCAAAAATAAAGGCTTTTAGAAATCTATTCAGAGGTGTTAAAAATGTAGAATTCTTTCTGTACAGGCTAACTCAGCTATATGCTTTATTGCTAATGCCATTCTAATAGTGGGCTAAGCAGCTCTTTTTTGACATATTCAATTTGCAAAATTCTTCTGGGCATTTCCTGTTGGGAAAGAGGGGAATTGTGCAACAGAAGTGGCTTAAAGATCATAACCCCTCCTTGTTGTACTTCACAACATAAGGCGGTTTCATTGGTCACTGCTTCTTCTATCTGGCTGGAAGTAAGTTTGCCACGGTTATGCGTTTTAGGCAGAATATAGATAGCACCATTTCGTTTTGTACAATTGTCCAGATGAACTCTCAATGTTGTTATTCCTTCCAATATATTTAAGGGAGGTTCTGTATGTGGGATGCCTGCTTCTAATGTCCAGTTCGTATAACCCTCCACCTGTAAAATCTGCTTTACAGCAATTTTTAAATCCTGATGCCATGGTATATACCAGTTATTTTCAATACTCTTGTCCAGGATAAATGCTTTGATAGGGCTTAGTTGCATTCCCCCTTCACCAAGCAATTGTCTAGCAGTTTGTTCAGCAAAATTTGTACAACTCAGGTGACGTACAAAGCAGGTTACCTGCACTTGCCTCATGTGTATAGTCAAACACACCTAGCTTTTTAAGCGATGTTATCATTTGTATACACTCATTGTCTTTGAGGTACTTTTCTAAAATTATATAACCATCGCTAATTAGCTTGTTATCTGGGATCAACATGAGACAAATCTACCCATATTCAGATTACTTTGTAGCGTATGAATGAGCGCACCGACAAAATCCAGATCTCTGGTACTTTGATAACTATCCTTTAACTGCTTCAAGAAGTTCCCTAAGGTCTGCCTCGGTCAATCCTTGTCCATCGGTTATTTTCCAGAACATCGTTTGTATGGTATTGTAGGGTTTCATCCATTCTGGTTCTACATAGTCAGGATCATAAACATCCAAAGGATTTTGATGCCTTGTAAGATTCAAATGGGGTTTATCTTCCAATAATGACAAAAACTTTAAAACTTCGGTATTGGTGACAACTACATACGGGGTGTGAGTACCCTTTCCAATAACATAATTACGGGTGTCTGGTTCTTGATTATCCTCCCAGGGTAAACCTTTAGAAGAATTCATACACGCAACACCTAAATATACAGTTATAGTGTCCTTTTTACCTCCTGGCCCTCTCCCGTTAGGTGGTACGTTAATTCTTACCCTACCCATTAACATCCCATTTTGAATTCTGCTAGGTGATACATTAAGCATTACCAAACCAGGGGGAAATGTTAGAAGTTTGTCTTCCTTCCAGGTACTATCTCTCTCAATATTTACATCAACATAAAAGGTATTCATGTTGCCATGTAGTTTCCTTAAATCTGGGTCAAATGGATGGTCGGGCCTTGATACAAACCTTAGTCCTGTTGGCAGTTCAAATGGAATACCTTCAGGCTTATCATCATCATTGCCAAAACCCGGCAAATTGTTAACACTACCAATATTGGTAAAAGGAAGTTCTTCTTCTTTAAGAATATTCTTTTCCCCTTTCTTACAACTTGCTAAACCAAATAACATGATTGTTATTAATCCAATATAAAAATTTATCTTATTCATTTTGTGAAAATAGCCTCTAAATGTGTTCGTTATAAAAAAAATATTCGAACCCCTTAAAACATCGTTAAACAACTTAAATCAGCGGTCGAACTACATGGCGAATATTCGTTGCTTATAAAAATTTCCCGTGCTGAAATTTTTTCTTTTAGTCTTATACGCCTATAGCTTTATTATAAAGGGATAGGCGTATAAGGCCTTTTTAATTGATAATACCGGAATCCCTTTATAGTTTAAAAGCTACACCTAAATTCAACAGGCCTACGCCATAACCTAATTCGCCGAAGATGCCAATTTTTTCTGCCAACCAATATCTGGCCCCAAGATGTCCGCCAAAAATGACCTCTCCTGCAGAAGCAGATGCTGGCGCTGCTTCCTCACCTTGCCATTTTACCGAAGCTATGTTATAACCCAAAATTGCGCCTAAATAAGGGTCAAATTTTTCATCTTTAATCCTAAAATGATATGAAACTCTTGCTGCAGCCAGCACATAAGTATATTTCCACTTGCCCGAGTCACCAAACGACTCGTTTTTACCCGCGTAACCCAAATAACCACCTCCACTAATTCTATCTGTAAAGCCATGCTCGTAGCTTACACCAATTGGAATTCCAAAACCGCCACCAATACCCAGTCCTGCATTTACCAATTTGTCTCCCTTTTTATAAGTTTGAGCAGATGCTGATGATGCTCCTAATACAGTTAGCGCAATTGCTAGTGTTAATTTTCTTGTAATTTTCATTCTTGTTTTCTCTATTTTAATTATCATTTTTAGTTATATTTTCGTACGCTGCACTGTCTCACCGAGGCAAGACTACTGCATGCATAAGCGAATTCCTATTGCGAATGTTGTTTCCGTTTATTTTAATTCAATGTTCAATGGAACTTCTTTCCAATTTCCAAACCAGGTCAAACATTCCGGATCACCGGGGATGAATGTCAGCGCAGCTTTTCCTTCAGCCTGTTTGGGGCTGAGTCCGAATTCCTGTTTCAAATTGATTCCTTCCTGAATAAGGATCGTTCTGCCATCAGAAAGGGAAAGCTCCAGGTTATACTTGCCTAATGGAATATTGTTGATGTAGAGACTGTTGTTAAGGACTTCTTTTTTTATGATGAACGTAATCCTTTCTTCTGCATGGACCAGATCAACCGGCATGAGTTTGACCACAATGACCGACCCGATAGGGAAACTGCCTGGTAAGGGAAGGGTTTCTGTCCGCAGATTATAAGAAAGATGTATCGATCCTCCCACATAACTTGTTGGCCACTGAGGGGCCTTGGCAATTTCATCGGGACGGCCATTACCATATGGCAGCAATACAAAGTTTTTCACAGCACCATCCGAGGATCTGAATTCACTTAAAGTACTGTCCGCAGGAAATAATGAGACAAATGCCCGACCGCCTTGGTATTCGATGGTTACTTTAGATCCCCATATTTCTGTATTGCCAACGGGGATGTTCACTTCATAATAACCGTTCTGATCAGACAGTCCTGTTGCCGAACTATAGAATCCTCCCGCAATAGAGGAGCGTACACCGACCTCTGCATTTTTCACCGGCCTGCCGAATATATCTTTCACAAACCCACGTAATATATTGGGGTTCCTATCCAGAGATCTGAAATCAGGCAATTTTGGACGCTGATTTTCCATCAGGTTAACATAAGTACCGGTGCCAGACACGATGAGCGTTTTAGACCTTTCAGGCAGGTCCGAGAAGGAAAGCTGTTTTCTTACTTCGTCCTGGCCGAAAGGAATTTCTTCCTCTTGTTTACCGTCGACTCCTTTTGAGCATGCAAAGAGGAATAAGCAACCGGGCAATATAAATGTTCGGAGAAAAGTTTTCATAAGTTGAGATTTTAAAGTATTTGATTTTTGTTGACCGTGAAGTTACCGGAATAGGAAACGCCCGGGTTTTCTTTTCGATGAACCGTAATAATGCTGGGTAAGAAGTGGTATTTGAAGGCTCAACGGTTCAGACAGCCGTTCATGGCCTTAGTATACCGTTCGTCGTATTTTTGATATTAGTATGCATTTTCCTATGATCTTTGAAAATAAAAACAGATATGAAATTTATTAGACTACCGGCCATCATGCTTATGTTAAGCCCGATGGCTATCCTGATCGGAGCATGCCATGTTGCTGGAGGGGAGAAGGAAACTCAGACGTCTTTTATAGATAAGAAGTGGCAAATGCAGAAATTTACGGTCAGCCCAAGTGTTGACTGGGACCTTGATGGAAAACAGGACACTGACATCTTTGCATTGCTGGAGCCTTGTGATCAGGACGACCTCTTACTTCTTCGTCGCGATGGCGTGGTAATCCGGTTTGCCGAAAAGAAAAGATGTGATGAAGAAGAAGCAGACCAAAAAGAGGATGGGACCTGGACTTTGGCAGGAAATAATGCGAAGATCATATTTCACAGCGATGGCAAGAAGGACGAGGCTAAAGTATTGGAGTCCAGTTCAAAAAAGCTGGTTTTGGAACATCGGTTCACAAGCACCGACGGAATAGATCACAAGCTAACAGCCGAATACCATCTTAAATGATCAGGTCCTTTATTGTGGGCAGGTAATTTCTGCCCACAGTCAATTCGGTGCCGTTATTCATAACGATAAATGTTTTACCGATGTCCCGATAGAGCTCTGCAATGTGTTGTACGTTGATCGCAGTAGAACGGTGGATCCGGAGAAATTTTTCCGGGTTTAATTTTGCAGTAAGCACGGTGATGCCTGTTGAACTAATATACATGTCAGTTTCGCTATGTATTTCGGTATAGTCCCCAAAGGCCCTGAGAAAAATGATCTCATTTACCTGGATGTTACGGAAGCGCTTCTTGCACTCTACCAGGATCCGTTCGGGAAAGCTTGTTCTCCCCCGATAAGAATCAGCAACGGCAAATGGCAGCTGTGAAGGTTGGTTCTGAAGTTTCGCCATGGTTTTTTCAAACCTACCCTTGGTATAGGGCTTCAGGAGATAGTCTGTAGCATTTGTTTCAAAGGCCTGAATAGCATAGTTGTCATAGGCTGTCGTAAAGATTACCCTTGGGACATGCCCGATCCGCTGTAACACTTCGAATCCGTTAGCGCCGGGCATCTGTATATCCAGAAAAATAAGGTCAGGTTCGAGCCTGTCGATCAGAGAGATGGCTTCCAGGCCGTTTGCACATTCGCCGGCGACAAAATATTCAGCATAAGAGTCAAGATATTGTCGTACCAGTATCCTCCCAGGTTCTTCATCATCGATGATCAAAACGGACATTTTTGCCATGGTATCTTTTTACTGCAATATAGCGAGAAAGAAACTTCTGTGGAATTTTTCGGACAAACGACATATAAGCTGGTCGAATTACCAGCTTGAGCGGTAAAAGAAAAAATAGTATAATTAAAAAAACACATAAATTCAACTCAGGTTAAACTTACTGATAATGACAAAGCATAAACATATGGGAAATGCGAAAAGGGAAATTTTGCTTTTTCTTTTCTGCCTGATTTTGATGAGTATCCTGTATGCTACCCCGCGGCTGTTTTCTCAAGGCATTTCCAAACCATTTATCAGGGAGCTGCTGGTTGATTGTTCGATAATGGCCATCGCATGTTTTCCAGTCTGGTGGCTCCATTTCCGGAAGTGGACCCGCTTTCCTATGAAGAAACGGTTCGCCCTGCATTTTTTTACCGGCGTTATATACTATATCATCTGGATTGTCCTTTATCGGTGGTACAACAAGTTTGCAGGCCTACCGGTGATGACCAGCCAGCAAATGCTCCAAAATATCGGGCCCAATCTCCTTTTCTACATCCAGGTATTCAGTTCGCTTCACATTGATCTTTTCTTTCGGGAGCGGGAAATTCAACAGCACAGGGAACGTGAACTGCGTGAACTTGCCCACAAGGCAGAGATCGAGAGCCTCAAGGCTCAGATACAGCCCCACTTTCTTTTCAATACCCTAAACAGCATCAGCGCATCGGTGCCCGCGGAGAATGAGCACACCCGTGTACTGATTGCCGAACTTGCCGACACCTTCCGTTATGCATTGCGTTCTACGCAGGAAGAGCTCGTTCTACTGTGGCAGGAAATCGAATTTGTAAAGTCCTATCTGTTGTTGGAGCAAAGCCGTTTTGGTAGCAGACTTGATTTTGAAATTGATGTCCGCTCCTGCGATGGTCAAGCAATGATTCCTCCCATGTTGCTTCAACCGCTTGTGGAAAATGCCATAGAACACGGGATTGAGCCAGCCATTGATGGCGGTAGGATATACATCAAATGCCACACTAATGAAAAGGCATCACATTTCTATATCCATAATACCGGAATACCCTACAGGGGAACTGTCGAGGAGATGTTTGCCTGTGACGGAATAGGTCTAAACAATACAGCCAAACGTCTGAGGAATCAATTCGGTGAAGAACTACGGATCGAGATAGATAAAGAAGGTGGAGTTGCAGTATCCTTTGCTATCCCTTTCACGAAGGGCAGCCGTACCAGTTTGATTTAGTAAATGCCGAGAAAGGAGGTTGATGTACATGAATTACGTGAGGCCAGAATTCAACAACAAAAGAGGATTAAGGGTATGGAATCTGAACTTCGGCCGAGGGAGAAGTTTCTTGCCCGTGGGGCTTATGCTTTGTCTGATGGGGAACTTCTGGCACTGCTGATAGGTTCGGGCGCTTCCGTCAAGACCAAGCCCCTTTAGGGTTTGCTGAAAAAAAATCTCCACACTCGCTGCGCTCGGGTTGTATTTTTTTTCGCAAAGTCTTGCCTTGAAAATTGATCAAGGGTAACTTGATCAAAATATTTTGCTTTAATCTTCGAGCACTTCTTTTCTTTCTGCTGGTAACGTAAAATATTTATCTGCCCATAAGTTTATTTCAATCATCAGCGGGAGCAAATCAATCCCTTTTTGAGTTAGTTTATATAAAACTTTTGCCTTGCTTTCAGGATGATTCTGTTTGGTAATTATGCCATTTATTTCCAGCGTTTGTAATCTGGAGGCCAAATATTAGTGGCTATTTTTTCCTCCGATTTTAAAAAGTCGCCGTAAGTACATTGTTTAAAGAACATAAGATCTCTAACGATCAGCAATGACCATTTGTCTCCCCAAATATCTAGAGAGCTACTTATAGGGTAGTCAGACCTCTTTTTTATATCCACCATAAAAATAATTTATATAATCACTTGCAAAATGAAAGTTGTTTGTATATTTGTACTTGCAAAACGCAAGTAAATTTAAACAATTATATCAGAGATGCAATGAAAACAACCGGAAATACAATATTCATCAGCGGTGGAAGCGCGGGTATTGGTTTGGCTATCGCTAAAAAATTGAGTGCAGCAGGAAATAAAGTTATTATCAATGGGCGTAGTGAAGAACGTCTTCAAAATGCCTTAAAAGAGTTAGATAAAACAGCAGTTGCCATACAGGGAGATTTATCTATCTCATTGGAGAGGATTAAGATTGTAGAAGAGTTAAGAAATAACCATCCGGAATTAAATATAATCATAAACAATGCTGGAGCTGCCTTTATAAATGATTTAAGCGGCCAAAAAAATAATGCTGCAGAAAAAGCGTATCAGGAAATCAACACGAATTATATTAGTGTTATAGATTTTACAGCTTTAATATTACCATTACTTTTGCAGCAAACAGAAGCGGCTATTGTAAACGTATCTTCAATAGCTGTATTTAGGCCAAATAAGTACTTGCCAACCTATTCTGCGAGCAAAGCAGCGCTCCACAGTTACACCCAGGGATTGAGAGATACATTTTCTGAAAATGACCGTCTAAATGTATTTGAACTTTATCCTCCTTTGGTTAACACTGATTTTTCGGCAGAGATTGGTGGAGCTAACGGCATTCCGCCATCAGAGGTCGCCGATGAGCTGTTTACAGCCTTGGAAAAAAATCAATTCGAAGTTCCGGTTGGAGACAGTAAAAAAATGCACGCCTTGGCAAATCTAATCAAAGAAGAGGTAAACCATTAATTCTTTTGTCTTATAAAACTTAATCAATATGAACTTAAAAGGAAAAACTGTACTGGTAACAGGTGGGGCATCAGGGATAGGGCTAGAAGCAGTTAAACAGTTTTTATCAATTGGCGCGAACGTTATCATTACAGGAAGAAATCAGGTAAAACTAGATGCTGCTAAAAATAAATACCCTGCTATAACAGCCATACAAAGTGATGCAGGAAATAAGGCAGATGCGCAATCTCTTTTTAATAAAGTGAAAGAATTGGGCGGTATAGATATCCTGTACAATAATGCCGCGGTCCTGGTTCCACCATCAAATTTAGGAGTTGCAAATGAGAAACATATTGGAAGGCGCTGGATACGAAATGGAAGTTAATTACCTGGGTGTGTTAAGGCTAAACAATCTATTTCTCGATATGCTCAAATCCAGAAATGAAGCTGCAATAATCAATACCACATCAATTCTGAGTCAGGCTCCCTCCCTAATTGAAGCTACCTATTCTTCGTCAAAAACAGCACTGGCTTTCTATACAATATCACTTCGTGAACACTTAAGGATCATTGGGAGTAAAGTGAAAGTATTTGAATTGATCCCACCACTTGTAGCCACGGAAATGACCTCAGATAGAAATGATAAAAAAATATCGACTGAAGAAATGGTTAAGGGGCTGATCAAAGGTCTATCAAAAAACCAATATACTATTCGCGTGGGCGACGCAAAAATTTTTAATCTGGTTAATAGGATTTTGCCTAAAATTGCTTTTAACATAATTAATCCGAAAAAGAACCATCACCTTTTAAAAAATTAAAATGAAAGCTTTTATCATTAACAAATATACCAAAGATGGTCTTCAGCTTGCAGATGTTCCAACACCAGAAGTTGGTGATAATGAGGTTCTGTTGGAGATTTATGCAGCAAGCGTAAATCTTTTGGATAAGAAAATTAAGACTGGAGAGTTTAAATTGATACTGCCTTACAAAATGCCGCTTATTTTAGGGCATGATGTGGCGGGTGTGATTATCCAGGTTGGAAAAAATGTAAAGTATTTTAAAATAGGAGATGAGGTGTATTCACGCCCTTCGGATTTCGCAATCGGTACATTTGCAGAATTTATTTCGATTAATGAAAGGGACGTAGCCTTAAAGCCAAAAAACCTTTCTATGGAAGAAGCTGCCTCTGTTCCTTTGGTTGCACTTACTGCATGGCAAGCCTTGGTGGAAAAAGCAAATCTCAAAAAAGGACAGAAAGTTTTTATCCAGGCAGGCTCAGGAGGGGTAGGTACAGTTGCGATACAACTGGCCAAACATTTGGGGGCAACCGTTGCTACAACTGCAAGTGAAAAGAGCTTTGGAATGCTGAAAGACCTGGGAGCGGATGTGCTAATTGATTACAAGAAACAAGATTTTGAAGCCATCCTGAAAGATTATGATGTCGTGTTAAACAGCCAAGACAATCAAACACTTGAAAAATCACTAACAATATTGAAACCAGGAGGAAAGGCGATCTCCATCTCTGGCCCGCCAACATCTGACTTTGCTAAAGCAATTGGAGCGCCATGGTTTGTGAAGGTTCTCCTGTCGCTACTTAGTTCCGGTATCCGCAGAAAAGCAAAGAAGTTAGGTGTAGATTATTCGTTTCTGTTTATGAAGGCAGATGGAAAGCAATTGAAAGAGATTTCGGATCTAATTGAACAGCAGGCGATTAGGTCTGTAGTAGATAAAGTATTTCCATTTGAGCAGACTAATGAGGCTTTGGAATATGTAGAGCGTGGACGTGCCAAGGGAAAAGTTGTTGTTAAAATGAAGTAAAGCCACAAATGATGAACAGCACAGCCAGGCTCCCTCAGGTTCAAACCAATTACAATTGCTTATCAAGCTACTTGCTAATAACCGGTACAATAAACATGGTAATGGAAGGCCTTTTATTTTAATCCAATAATAAAAAGCTTCATGATTCGCCTTTTTCAATTTATTCAGCTTTGAATTGAAAGATTGATCAATTATCAGATCTTTTACTTGTTGCACCAGTGGTGCATCTCGCAAAAAAAGTACAATGGCGCTGCTGAATTCTAAAAATAATAATGGTTAATGTAACTATGGTGATAAAAGCATATAGGGCATGATCTACTAATTAAGGGTTTTCTAAAAAAAAAAGCTAAATAAATTTGTATCGTACGATTTTAATCGTATGTTTGTTTTATGGAACCTAAGATAGAACCTTCGAAAGCAGAGTTAGATATATTGACCGTCATTTGGAAACATGGGCCAAATACAGTCAGGTTTGTGCACAACCAGTTAGCGATGATCAAGGAGGTAAATTACACTACCACATTAAAACAAATGCAGCTTATGGCTGAAAAAGGGATGCTGACCAGAGATGAAAGTAACATGACCCACATCTACAGGGCTGCAGAAGATCCGAGCAAAACCAAAAGCCATTTACTGGACAGGTTTGTAAACCACATTTACGACGGCTCCGCAGGCAACCTGGTAATGCAGCTGCTCGACAGTAAAAATGCTTCTTCTGAAGACCTAAAGACCATCAGGGACATCCTGAATAAGCTGGATCAACAAAAGTAAACCATTATTATTAAAACCTAAATTATGGAACAGATCTTAAACACCGTTTTACTATATTCCCTGGCACTCGGCCTGATACTGGCCCTGCTGACCGGTCTTACACTCTTGCTCACCCGTTCAGCAAGTCCTTTACTGCGTTACCGTATACTGGTGACACTATTGGCTTTATTCACGGCAAGTATAGCAGTTACCGTTGTTTTCAAACTTCGTGAAACCAATCCAACCACGAGCGCATTCAACCGCCTGATAAGAACTCCGCAAGTAACAACGGATTTCCGGAAAGCTGGTATCAATACCACAATAAATACGGAGACAACAGATCTGATCGCCTCAAGCAGGGATTTTATGAACGATAATGCCAGAACCATCACCCTGATCTGGTTATTTATTGTCTTCGCAAAAAGCATCAAGCTGACCAGCAACCTGTTTGAGCTTCATTACCTGAAAACCCGCCAGGTGTATCCGGTTGGTAAACACTGGGAAGACCAGTTGGCAAAGCTGTCCGGACAAATGGGCCTGTCTAAAGCGGCCAGGATCATGCAGTCAGGGCTCACCCAGGTACCGCTGGTCATCGGTCATTTCAAGCCAGTGATCTTAATCCCCCTGGGAATGATCACCGCCATTAAACCCCGGGAAATAGAAATGATGCTGCTCCACGAACTTGCTCACATCAAGAGAATGGATTTCCTGGTAAATATTTTACAACATGTACTGGAACTGCTTTTCTTCTTTAACCCTGCAGTATTATGGTTATCGGCGCTAATCAGAAAAGAACGGGAAAATTGCTGTGATGAACTGGTACTCCAAAATGCGGATGAAAAACACAACTATATCCAGGCCCTGCTTTCCTTTAAGGAATACCAGCTAAAGGTGCCCACATATGCCATGGCATTTGCAAAAGAAAGCAACCTGGTCAGCAGGATAAAACGAATGGTCTACCAAAAGAACACCGCGTTAAATTCCATTGAAAAGGGATGTATGCTGATCGCTGTGCTACTGCTCTGCAGCTTTACACTGTTGCGCACAACTGATCCGGCTCCAAAGTCCGTTTTCCAGGAACCTGTTGCTAAAAAGGAAAAATCTCAGACCAGCCCTGCTGCTAAACCTCAGAAACGAACCACTGTAAAAGCAAAAGTACGACCTCCAGCAGCAAAAACAGGTTCCCCGGCAACGGTAACTAAAGAAACGGGCAATACTGAAGACAATGTTGAACCGGAGATTTCGGTAAACGTCAATTCAAACACCAATAACTCTGGTCATGTAACTTTAAACGTAGACCATAAGCTGGTCGAGAATTTCGCTTCGAACATAACTACAACAGTACTAAGTGCATTAAATATGGCATTGGACAGTAGTCAGCAGTACTCCTCAACCCTCAATGCGGATCCCCAGGTGAAACTGAGCCCTATAGCCAGCCCTAATCCAAGGGTAAAGCTTTCACCATTGCCAAAAGTCGAAGCTAAGTCTTCTGATCTGACCCAGAATTTGATCAAAGCCCTGGAAAAAGCTGGTATCGATACCAAAGGTGATCAGTTTCGTTTCCACATCAGCAACAAAGAATTGACTGTAAACGGCAAAAAACAAGCTGAGTCAGTAAAAGATGCTGTATTAAAAAATTTCCTTAAGTCTCCAGAAGATACCATTGATTTTTCTTACAACAGGAATGGCAAAGGAGTTAGCACATCCAGCAGCTACTATCTTAAATAACTAAAAAGAGATATGACGAACTCATTTTTGAGGGTGACATTCACCCTGTGGATAGCTATTGCCCCAATTTTGGCCGCAGCGCAATCCAAGCCTGCCCAAAAAAAGGATACTGCGGGGAATAAAACTGATACCTTAAAAAAAACGGTAGACCTCAAAGAAGTAAAGATCAGTGGAAAAAAAAGTTTTATAGAACACAAAATAGACCGTACAGTCATCAACGTAGACGCCCTGATCTCCAATGCCGGCAGCAATGCACTGGAGGTTTTGGAAAAGGCACCCGGGGTTATGGTTGATCAAGACGGGAAAATTAGCCTGAAAGGTCAGCAGGGTGTGGTCGTACTCATTGACAACCGCCCTACTTATCTTTCGGAAGCCGCCCTTACCGCGTATCTGAAATCGCTTCCTTCGGGCAGCATCAGCCAGATTGAACTTATTCCAAATCCCCCCGCCCGCTATGATGCGGCGGGAGGCGCCGGGATCATCAATATCCGCACGAAAAAATCACTGATCAGTGGCTGGAACGGATCTATAAATGCTGGTACAGGGTACTCACCGAATTGGCGCCACAATGAGAGCATCGACCTGAACTACCGCAAAAATAAGTTCAACTTTTTTACCACTCTCGGTTACAATAAAACCGACACCTGGAGGGATCTGGACATCAACCGCTGGTTTTATGACCAGGACCAGCAGTTGACCTCTGCTTTTATGCAAAGTACTGTGTTCCGCAACCGGAACAAAACCCCGAATATCAAAGCAGGCATGGATTTCTATGTCAGCGAGAAGACCACGCTGGGTTTTGTGTTTACCGGATCTTACAACAGCGGCCGTAACCGAAAAGAAGTGGGGGCTATCGCAACGGGTTCTGCAGGACAGAGGGACTCTCTGATTACGGCACTCAATTCTGAACAGTCGAAACTGAACAGCAACGGGATCAATTTCAATTACAGTCATAAGTTTGACAGTCTGGGCCGCGAACTCAGCTTCGATCTCGACCACATCAGCTATAGTGCCAGAACGGACCAGTCTTTTGCCAATAGAATCTTTAATACCACCAATAATAGTATCAGCGAAGAGAACCTCGTGGCTCAACTTCCTTCAGACATTGCCATCTATGCTGCAAAAGGCGATTACGAGCACCCCCTGGCCTATAAAGCAAAATTCTCTGCAGGTGCAAAGACCAGCTTTGTGAACACCGATAATACCGCAGATTACTTTATACGTCGGGGAGATGTATTGCTGGTGGACAATGAAAAGACCAATCACTTCCGGTACAAGGAGAACATTAATGCAGCTTACGTGAATTTCAGCAAGGAATGGAAGAAATGGAGCATACAGGCCGGACTGCGCATGGAACAGACAAATATGAAAGGACACCAACTAAGCAATGGGCTCCGCCCGGATTCCTCCTTTTCGCAGCACTATACCAATCTCTTTCCAACAGTTTATCTTTCCTACAAATTGGATAGCGCCAAAAATAAACTCACACTATATTACGGGAAACGAATCAGAAGACCATACTACCAGGACCTGAATCCTTTTATTTTTCTATTGGATAAGTTCACTTACTTTGCCGGCAATCCTTATATCAGACCGGAGTTTGCTCACAAGATCGACCTCAATTTTAACCACAACAATAAGCTCAGCATCGACCTTTTTTACAACGTTACTTCATCAATGATTTCTGAAGTCATTGAGCAGGAAAAAGGCATTTTTATCAGCAGGACAGGAAACATTGGGAAAATGCATTTTTACGGGGGCTCTGTTAACCTGAACCTGAAGGCGGGAAACTGGTACACATTGAATATGTACAGTGAAGCAGTCGAAATTGATTTCAGCGGCTTGCCCGGCAATGATGGCAATACCGTACAGAGCTTTTATTTTTATGTCAATCCAAATAACCAGTTCAATTTCGGAAGAGGATGGAGCGCAGAACTGAGCGCCATGTACGTGACGCCCAACCAAAACGCTCAGTTTAAAAAGCGCGCGCTTTACAACATCAATACCGGCGTCTCAAAGAAAATCCTTGGAGATAAAGGCACCCTGAAATTTACTTTACGTGATGTGCTGAACCGCTTCAGGCCACAGGGCGAAATAATCAACATTCCGCAGACCCGGGCCACTTACCGCAACATTTTTGACAACCGAATAGGCCTTGTCTCTTTCAGCTATAGTTTCAGCAAAGGAGCTTCTGCTGCGAAGAAGCGCAATACCGGTGGCGCCGGAAATGAATTGGAAAGAGTGAAAAACTAGCCGCCACGGGGATTATCTTAACTTTAGTAAATGTCATTTAAAAACAGGAAAGGCACTTTTTATTTTTTGCGACAAAAATAATAAAAGTGCCTTCTCCTCGCTATTAAAAATATCGTAATCAATATAGCCAGTACTCACTGATCCATCGACGCTGTGCCTAAAGTGTCTACTATTTGCGAAATACATGCCCTGGCGGTGTAACACTATTTGTTTATTAACCCAACTTTCTTAATGTCAAATAGATGATTTAGAAATAATATAGCAAGACAATTAAATCAATCCCAATTTTGAAGCCTTACCGATTAGCATGGCTGTGTTTTTTACTTCAAATTTTTCTAACAGGCTTTTGCGGTGTGTGTTTACAGTTGGAATACTGATGAAAAGTTTTTCTGATATTTCTGCATTGGTTAGTCCTTCTGCAATTAACAATAAAACCTCTTTTTCTCTTCTGGTGATTAGAAGCTGATTGGGCTCTGGTTTTCTCATTGCGCTTAAGACCTCGAAACTATAATATACTTTGCCTTTAATCACGGTGTTTATCGCTTCTAACAGTTCTTCCTTTGTGGCATTTTTTAATACATAACCTAAAGCACCATTATCCATCATGTTTTTGATAATGGCTTGCTGGTTAAATGTACTAAGCCCAAGTATAGCTAAAGAGGGATACAGTTGCTTAACTTCTTTACATAAATCTATTCCGCTTTTATCAGGAAGGTTTACATCCATTAGTATCACATCAGGTTCGTGTAGCTTAAGAAAACTAAGGCAGGATGCTGCGTTGGTGGCATGGCCCATCCAATCAAGTATTTTTTCGTTTTGCAGTAAAGAACGAATACCCTCTGTCACCATGTAATGGTCATCTACTACGAAAATGCTTATTTTCATTGCCTGTAGTTAAATGTTAATCTCTATCATTACTGAAGTACCTTTGCCAGGACCGGATTGCAAATCTATCCTGCCTTTTAAAAACTCAACGCGGTTTTTAATATTATGCCAGCCCATTCCACCAGATTTTGTTAAAAGATTGACATCAAAACCATTTCCATCATCTTCTACCGTAATGGCTAATAGTTTTTCCTGATCAGCTTGATGCAATTGCACCAATACATTTTTGGCATGGGCATGTTTAATCGCATTGTTCAGCAACTCTTGTATAATGCGATAAATGGCGACTGATGTAGTTTGCGGTATGCTTGTTTGTTGCATCCCCACCGACTGGTAGTTTACATGTAACACAGCACTACGATCCATCTCCATGCAAAATTCTTTCAATGCAACATCCAGTCCATATTTTACCAGTATTTCGGGCATCATGTTATGTGCTACGCGGCGCATTTCCTGTATAGAGCTGTCTAACATGTCGATGCTGCGATTAAAAGCAAGAGCATTGTCCGGGGTCATTATTAAATTCTCTTTCATATTATTTAATGAAAATTTTATTCCACTTAACATCCCGCCAAGCCCATCGTGCAAGTCTTTGGCTAGTCGGGTACGTTCCTGTTCTTCACCTTTTAGTACTGCTTCTGTAGCGGTAAGTTGTTTTTCGGTTTCTAATTCATCAATTTTTAATTGCTGTAGTTTTTGGCGATGAATATAGTTGCGATAACCTAGCAGTGAAATAATTAATATGGCAAGCGCACTGCCGATAAGAATATAATTGAGGATAGATTTTTGGCGAAGCTGCGCTTGTTGCAGTTTAATCTGTGCTTCTTTTTTTTCAAATTCGTATTTGGCTGCTAGGTTTGCTACAGTATTTTTGGTATTTTCTCCTAATATAGTATCTCGTAGTAACTCAAACTTTTGACGATACGCCAATGCGCTATCAAGTTTTCCTACTCCTTTGTACAAATTAGACTGATATTCGTATAAGCTGCTTAACTCATTTTTTGAACCAAATTTATGAGCTAAGTTGATTCCCTCATTGAGATAAGGGACTGCTTTTAAATATTTTCTTGATTCAATTAAAGTTTGTCCCATGCCCATATTGGCATACAAAGTATATTCAGGCAACTCTTCATGTCTTGAAAAATAAAGTACTGTATCATAATATTTTATTGCCAATGCATACATTTGTTTACCCTTTAAGGCATCTGCTATACCTAACCACCCACTTACAATGTTAATGTTGTCCTTTTCTTCTTTACCTATTTTTCCTACTTCCCGAAATACGCTTATGGCTTTATCATAATTTTTAAGGTTATTAGAGGCGGTTCCGATATTGCAGAGTGTATTAGCCTGCGCAGTTTTATTATTTAATTCTACAGCGAGTTTGTATGCTTTTTCTGCATACTCAAGACCTTTGGCATATTCCTGTAAATTTATAAATACAGAAGCCAAATTATTGTTTGCTATTCGTAACATTTTTTTGTCGTCAATTTCTTCTGCATATTTTTTTGCAATTAAATAATATTCCGACGCAGTAGAAAAATCGGAAAGATATTCCCACTCACTACCCACATTTAAATTGGCAACCGACAAGTCTTTTTTGTTTCCATATTTTTTAAAAATATCAAGGGCATCAAGAGTAAGAGACAAAGCCTCTTTAAATAAACCTTTATTATTCAATATTACTATTTGATAGCTTGCATAAGTTGCAACACCCTTTTTATATCCTATATTTTGAGAAAGCTCTTTTGCTTTGTTATAGTAAAAAGTGGCAGAATCAGGGTTGTCTTGCCTGTACGTTTCTCCATATTGATATAAAACATTTACAGTATTGCTATCTTTTTTGTTATAGTTAATAGTTCGTTTTAGACTGTTTCTATTCAATCCTTGTGCCTGAGAGGCGAAACTTATAAAGCCTGCAAATAATATCAGCAGTGATTTTCTCATACCCTAATTTACATTTTTCTACAACGCAAATAAAATGTTGTGGGTCCATATTTTCCATCATCTTTTTTAATGATTTTTTAAAAGCGTATAATAAAAAATCATCTTTTTTAATGATTACGTCGGTTTGGTAAGTTATCTACTTTTACTGCATAAAAAATGAAATCATGAGAGATTTAAAATTCCTGCCGTTTGTTTTGATGTTATGCAGTACGCTAATTATTTCCTGCACTAAGATTAAGGATAATGCAATCTTACCGGCAGCAGATTTTTCTGCAAGTGTTACTAGTATTAAAACAGATTCGGCGGCCAGCTTTACAGATTTATCTACCGGCAATCCTACATCGTGGTCGTGGAGCTTTGCGGGAGGTACGCCGTCTTCTTCTACTTTGCAAAATCCGGTCAATATTCAATACCACGCTGCGGGAACATACAATGTAACGCTTACTGTAACAAATGCCGACGGCAGCAATACCAAAACAAAAACCGGCTATATTGTAGTAAGTGTAGCACCGCAGTTGCCTATGGTAAGCACCGTAGCCATCAGCAGCATTGCCAATACGACAGCCGTTTCAGGCGGCACGATCAGTAGCATAGACAATAGTGTCATTACCGCAAGAGGTGTGTGTTGGAGTACAAACAACAATCCTTCTATTGCCAATGATAAAACAACAGATGGGAGCGGCGCAGGCAATTTTACGAGCAACCTTACAGGCCTAAACAGTAATACTACTTACTATGTACGGGCATATGCAACCAACAGCATTGGCACCGCTTATGGTAACGAAATAAGTTTTACCACAACAGGCTTGACTAATTGTGGAACTGTCACTGATGTGGACGGTAACGTGTATCATACCGTTACTATCGGTACACAATGCTGGATGGTGGAGAATCTGAAAACTACGCATTACCGAAACGGCGCTGAGATACTAACTGCTCCTGATTCGCAAACATGGGATGCCTTTACAAAAGGAGCCTATTGTTACTATAACAATGACAGTAAAAATAATAATCCTTATGGTAAGCTGTATAATTGGTATGCCGTAAACAACAGCAACAATATAGCACCTGCAGGATGGCATGTACCTACAAAGGATGAATGGATAACATTGATAACATTCTTAAATGGCAAATACTCAGCAGGGGGCCCCTTAAAAGACTTACTTTATTGGAGTACACCCAATGTGGGTGCAACCAATAGCAGCGGGTTTTCGGCTCTTCCGGGTGGATACCGTTTCGCCCATGGGAACTTTGATAACTTGTCTTTGATTGGCTATTACTGGGCTTCTACAGAGGATAGTGGAGTATCTGGTGGAGTAGCCGGCGATGAAATTCGATTGTATCACTCATATATAGAAGTTGATATCTCATCTGGATTTAAATATAATGGCTATTCCGTACGCTGTGTAAAAGATTGATGTTATTATTAATGTATAACTGCTGGCATTTTGAAATGATTTTTCAGAAAATGATAACCTTAAAAAGATGAAACCTATAAAAAACATGCTCCTGTTGAACCTGCTATTGATGGTAAGTTGTACTGGTTTTGCCCAAAGGCAGGCTTTTGATGTAATAAACTATGCCATACCTAACGGTTGGGATAAAACAGAAATGGCAAATGGCATTCAACTGTCTACCAAAAACGATGGTAAAGGAAACTATGCCGCTGCTGTTATTTTAAATTCGGTAGCGACCGAGGCACCAGCAAACGAAAACTTTATGACCAGCTGGGAAAAACTGGTGAAAGGTACGGTGTCTGTTTCCGGAGAACCAAACATGCAAAATCCTGCTACTGAAAAAGGATGGAATGTTATTTCGGGGCAAGCCAGCTATACCGATGGCGCCAGTAAAGGATGGGTAACACTAATAACCGCTACAGGCAACGGCAAAATGGCGAACGTGGTAATTATGACCAACACCGATAAATATCAAAACCAAATACTGGATTTTATAAAAAGCCTCGACTTAAATGAAACGGCAACTGCACAGAACAATAATACACAACAGAATTCGCCAACAAACTATACAACCAGTTCAGGAAACAAAAATAGGTATTCCATCACTGTTCCACCTACGTGGAGTTTAAATGCAAGTGGAAATAGTTTGACACTAGAAAAAAATACAACTACTGGAAAAAAAATTATTGAGTTGATGAGTATGGTAAAATCATCTGGCAGTTTAGAAAAAGATATGGAACATATTTTCTTCGAGGTTTTTGATGGTTGGGGTCTGTATAACAGTTCTAACAACCAGTTATTCGAAAAAGGTGATCATGAAAAAGGAGTTACCAGCCAGGGCCTGCCATATTATATGCTAAGTAATAGCATTAGTAAAAATGGATCGGTTGTAAAAGGTACGGTGCTGCTTATACAGGTAGGAACAAATGTAGCTGTAATTAATTCGGCTGATATAATACTGGGCAGCGAGATGGAGATGGGCTTGAATTTTCTTTTATTCACTTTAAAAATAAATGGGGTGGCTGAAAAAAATATGGATTATAAAAAGCAGTTAACAGGCACATGGGTTTCAAGCAGTGGATCGTATGGTAATAGTTTAAGTTTTGCGACCAGTTACACTGTGGAAGGGAAATATTATGTATTGGCGCAATCTTCTTATACGGTGGGCTATGATTATTATAATGACCTGATTAAGAGTAAACAATTTAAAGGTGAAGGTGTATTTGCCTTTAAAGGAAATGTGATGGAAAGAAAAACTAGTTCAGGCCCGGTAACAAAATACTTCATACGGTTTTATTCAAGAAAATCTGGTAATAATGAATGGAGAAATTTAATGGGTTTTTATGCCTTTAATTATGATAAGAACAGAATAGAAACGATTGTTCCTTTTCAAAAGATTTAATTATAATACCAATAATAGTGGTTTTATCACCAACAATAATCTGTTTTACAGATTAAATAAAACATTTGTTCCAAACCATTAAATCTCGTTATACGTGAAAAAAATTATTCTTTTACTAAGCTTGGCAGTAACCATTATTGCTGCAAATGCACAGGAAGCGCCACCGAAGGTGCCACCTATAAAAAATGTAATCGATACAAAGTTGCCGCAATTGCCACAACAACCAATAGAAATTCCTGGAGGTAGGCCTATTAAATTACCGAGCAAACCAGACCCTATAACTACCTCTTTAACAACACATACTTGGAACCTTATTCGTTGGTGGGTTACACCCAATGCAGGCCATTCGATTACCGATCCTTCTTTTAAATTTCTCAGTAACGGCACAGTTAGCTGTAGTCTCACTACCCCCGAAGCTGTAACAAGGCTCGAATCTGGTACTTACACCGTTCATGGCAATAATGTAACTATCCTTTTAAAAAAGAATACAAATGTAACCATGAACTGCAATCTTATTTATAACAACAGCAACAAAACACTAACAGGTACTTATACCCTGCAAGTACTTCCTGTTACTAATGCACCAGCGGGTTATACACCTGGAACAGTAACAGGAGAGTTGAAGCTGGAAATAAAGCCATAGAGAATATAGTTATGAAATCATACGTAGCAATAATAGTATTTCTATTTATCGCTTTTGGCGCACAGGCACAAAGCGATCAAGAACTCAACAGGGACTCCGTAATCGGATGGCAATATGTAAGCAATCCTATAAATTCAAAGGCGATTTATAAACCCGTAAAAGGCCTATATGCAGGCGGGGCCTATTCTGCATGGCAACAGCAGGCATCGGATTTATTGCTAAGCTGGATACAACAATCCTATTTGCCACGGGGTTTGATAGTGCGCACCATCGCCAAAAACGATGAACGCTGGTATGTAGATGATTATAGCCCGCTGCATAGTTATGGTATCAATTTGCTGGGCTATTCTGCTCATTTTGTCAATGGCAAAATTGACCTCAAGTGCTGTGAACAGGGCCTGAAATTAATTGCAGGGTTTAATGATTTTCCGGGCGTAGCTATCAAAAAATTTAATCCCGGTGGGTTGTATTTCTTTGCCGAGGAGGCACAGTTCAGCAGTGGCGATGATGATGCACAATTATCAAAAGAAGGAATAGATAAAAAAATTCAGCCCAATCTATATAACTATCGTACCTACTTAGATCATTATCACGATGCTGGCCAGCAGATGTTTAAAGTTGGGGTGGTGGTTTCCAAAAATGGAGACTGGCCTTTTAAACCCGTGCTGGTAAAGGATGCCGTTGCATACATTCAGCAACAGTTGGCCGCTTATCCCGCTATCCTTCAAAAAAATCCTTACTCGGCAGAGCCTGTAAAAAAAGCTTTGGAAAGATTAAAGCCTTATTACAATGAAGTGGTGAAATTAAGAGCTAATTATAATCCTAACAATGCGATCAATGATAATAATGATCATTACCTGCTGGACCCCGAGGCAATCATAAACGGAAACCCTATTAATAAAACATTTCCTGAACACAGCATCCTTGTTAGCACCACGCAACAAACCATCGACCAATCAAAAACAGATAACCCGCTTTGGGTGTATTTTAATTTTACACCACTGAATAGGGCGATAGTAGGAAACCCTGCAAAATTTGATACAAAGTTTGGTACCGATATATCGCATATGGTGTATTCTCTGTTGAACAATTTTAATTTTGATTATGTAGCCAGGTGGCTTGCGCAGCCTGATGCAAGAAAGAGTATGGCTTATACGCCCGTAAAAGCGCCGGCAAAATCTACGGGCAATATATTTTCAGCGCCTGCAATGATTTCGGCAACAGCATCTACAAAAAATAAAGACCCTTACACTATTTTGTACGATGATTTTAACGGTTATACCGATGGAACACTGTCTGCAAAAGTATGGCACACTTATGGACACAACGGGCATGATTTTGCAAATGCATCGGTAAGCACAGTGAATGGACAATCCGGCAAATGGATTTCTGTACCGCAGGATTTTAGTTTCTATCCCAATTTTAATAAACCGCTTGGCGCCAATTTTACCGTGAACTACGATGTGTATTTCGGAAAAAATGTAAAAAACCAAAGAACGCCTTTTTACTTCAGGATAGATACGGAAGACCCGAAGAAAAGTAACCCAATTGATTTGCACGATATAAACAGGGAAGGCTTCCAATTTTCATTAGCCATGAGTGGCGAAACCGAAACAAGCAAACGGTACATGAGTGTTGAATACAAAGAAACGTTCACTAATACCAGGATACCCACTGCCAAAGCAGGCGATGTAGCACATGTAACAATTTCCGTGAACGGCGCTGCAATAGCTGTTTCTGTAAATGGCAAAGAACTAATGCATGATGATAATGCAATCCCTGCGGGAAAATCTTTTAGAAGATACGCCTGGTATTGCAGCGAACCGGGTGTGTATTTCAGTAATGTGTATGTAAAAAGTGGCAGCCCTGTGCAAAATACTATTCCGCAGGAGCCGCAATTTGCCGGAGTGGTAAAAGACAAAAAATCCACAACACCCGATGCTGCTACATTTGAAACATCGGACTATGCATTTAAACCATTAGAAAAAATAGATATTATGCCGCCGATAAGTTATCCTGCAGGGTTTAAAAGCGCTACCCCCATTCCGGCACAGGCAGAAGGAAGCAATAAAGCAGTGGCAACCTTACCCCCATTCAAAGCGCCTTCACGTTCTGCATTATTAGATGCTATACCCAATACAGTGTTGAGCAATGCTGCATTTAAAAAATTAATTGATGACCTGAAAAATACTGTATCCACCAAATTGAATACAGATAATGTAAATAAGATAGACGGTTACCTCAAAGCAAAAAAAATAACGGCACCAAAAGCAATTGCTGCAGAAGCTATTGGCGCATGGCTGAGCAACAAACCAACAGCAGCTTTGTATTTATTCTGCAAAGCCATGCAGGCAGACTACAATGATATGAATACTGCCAACAACCTGGCTTCGCTGTTGAATGCTTATGGTTATTCAGAAAAAGCAATTCCTGTTTTACAATATGTGAATGGTAAAATCAATAACAACCCGGATGTATTGTCCAATATGGCAACTGCTTATTATAACCTTGGCGATATGAACAATGCTTCCCTGTTTGCGGATAAAAGCATTGCAAAAGACAGTTTGAACGTTAACGGAAATAAAGTGGCCGCTTTTGTACACCTGGGCAAAGCATCGGCAACCAATAACAAAGCCGAAGCCGATAAAGCTATTGGTTGTTTAAAACAAGTGCTTAAATCACGGTATGATAATGAAGCAGCTGAAATATTAAATAAAATTGAAGGCAATCATCAAAAACAAAAAGATTTTGCGAATACAAACTTTAAAGAATTCCCCATGCTTCGCCGGCTGGAGCTGCCTGCCATGACCGAAGACCTGGCGCAGGCAAAATCTTTCAACGGATTTTTAGAAAAAGAAAAAACTGCTTTGTCTCAAACTGCCGATGATATCAGGGCCGCTTATAAAAAGATTCCCGAAGCGGATATGAAACAAGTAATCGCAAATATCAACCAGAACAAAGGAACAGCAATGATGATGGTGAAAGCAGCCAATATTGTAAATCAAAGTGCGGCGTGGTACATAAAATTGAAAAGCGACCTGGAGCAGATTTTTACACAGAACAAAACAACATTAACAACCGCCTACAATAAAAAGATAAGTGCGATCACCAAAAAATATAATGTACTGTTGAATAAATTAGAAGGCGGTGAAGGCAAGGTAGAAGAAGAGGAAGAAATGGAGCGCCTAAAGAAAGCCCGTTGTGAAGAATACAATAAAGAAAGTCAGATATATCTTTCTGACCTGGCAAAGCTCACCAACCAGTTTGCTCAAAAAAGCGAGCTGGTAAGCCGTACTTATTTCAGGGATTATGCTAACTGGATGCCGGTTCAATTAAACGATAACAGCAACCGCTTTCTTCTGGATGCACAGGTAAAATATATTACTGATGTAAGGAAGATCCTTTCGGTATACACTGTTGCAGAGCCCTGTATCTATCCATCCCAAGAAGCAAAAGAAGATAAGAAGCCATCCAAGCCAAAGCCATGGGAAGAAGATTATTGTGCCAATTTCAAAGGAACGTTGGGCATTGGCCCTGCAAAGATTGGGTTCAATTGTAACTCCATGAGCATATCCGGTGGCGAAGGTTTTGTGGGAGAATTAAATTTGAGTTTCAATGAAAATGGCACTTTTAAAGAGGCAACAATTGGTGCAGGCATAGGAATAGAAGGGCATATTGGCAATCAAAATGTAACAGCAGTTTCAGCAGGCGCATCTGCGGTGGAGTACATCACCGTTGGTGCCGGGCCAAATGGCGGGGTACAGGTAACAGACTGGGGAATCTCTGCAGGCGTTTCGGCCGGGGGAAATATCGGTGCGGTTAGTGGAGAAGCCAATATTGCCTCCACTAATATTTCTGTAAATGAAGGGATAAAAGCAAGCGGTTATATTGCAAATGTGCTGGGTTTAAACAAGCCATAAAATCATCTTTTTTAATGATTGACCATTTTTTTATATCAAGCTACTTTTATATCACAAAATTAAAAAACCAATGAAACCATTATAAGCAAACGCTCACAAACAGAAATGAATAATATTGCTCTTGATAGCTTCATTACCGATATAAACAAATTATATACTTATGAAAAAATTAATCATCTTATTCCTGTTCATTGTAGGAACAATAACAGCTAAGGCACAAATCAAACCAAGAGTTAAAGACGAGAGTGCATTCATCCTAAAAAGTATAAAAGAATTAAGGCTACCCCAGGATGATACGAAGACAGAAATAGCAAAGAAAATAGCAGAAATAGTGAAACCAGTTATTGACAGACTGGGCAAGCTTATGGATGCCGATCCAGCCACTTATAAAGCCTACCAGCAAGATATTAAGGCCATAGCCGATGCAAAAACAAACGAAGAAAAACGATCGGGGATAGCAAATGTTTCCAAAAAATACTATCCGTTTATTAAGAAAGTTTGGGAAGAGGCAAACATTGATGAGCGGGATTATCAAGCAAAAATAAGAGCCGTGTTTCCCGATAATGTAAAGGATAAGATTAAGTTTAGCGAGTTTCTGAGATTTCAATATGAATTGGCTAAACCAGTGCAGGGATATACACCTGGTGGAGGTGGCTTGCAAACGTCTAATACCCCTCCAATAGTTACTAAGCCTGATGACCCTAACCCGTTCCGGTGTATTGACGAAATCCCAAGTTCGGGAGTTCTTTTTGATGAAAGTAAATCGGGTATAGGGTTCACTAACCACTGGTATGGAGAGTTTACTGACACAGACCCTACAAAAGCAATTCATACCTTCACTACTGCTGATGGTCCATGGGGAAGGTACTCTGATGCGGGTATTACCTTAGACACTGTCAGCATACCAGGTAGATTTCCATCAGATAGCAGGCGCCTGCAAGTTACAAAAAGTTATAAATGGAATGGCAGTGCTTATGCTATTTCTGTATTGGGCACCAGTTTAGGTTTTTATTATGAAACGCCTTTTTTTGGGGCATCGTTTTCAGAATGGCAAACAGAAGTAGGGATCTGTTCCCCGATAACATTTGTGTTATATTCAGAACGAAATTTAACTAAAACGTATTCCGTTATAAAACAAAAACCAACTGGCAATTTTCTTGCATTTGGCTTTGGTGCAGGAAACTATTCGTCTGGTTCTGGATTATTGGCATTTGCAGGAGCTCAAAGTAATGTAGCTGGTACTAAATGGACTCTTTGTGAAATTCCTTAATCAACCTTTGAACAATGAAACACGTAAAATATTTTATTTTATTGAGTGTCCTAATAGTGATGAGCTGTACCAGTTTTGCACAAAAACAGACTTTTGATGTGGTTTCTTTTACTTTTCCAAAAGGCTGGCAACAACAAAAAAGTGAAGCAGGTATTCAACTTTCCATTACCGATAAAAAAACAGGTGTTTATGGAATTGCGGTGATCACCAAAGCAAGGGCATCTTCTGCATCAGCTAATGAAAATTTCAATAATGATTGGGATAAATTGGTAAAAGGAGCAGTAAGCGGTGACACAGCGCCAAGCATTTCGGATATGAATATAGAAACAGGCTGGAGTTGCATTACCGGACAGGCAAATTATGTAGATGGCAATAACAAAGGATTGGCAACACTAATTACGGCAACGGGATATGGCCAAACGGTTAGCGTTGTAATCCTGACCAACACCAGTAAATATCAGGAAGAAATATTGGCATTTGTAAATTCACTGGAATTGCCAAAAGCCAATCAAATTAAAATTGGTAATGCCGCAACTGGTGGTACAAACGATGCTGGGAAATCATCGGTGCTGGGTTTATGGTGTGATAATCTATAATTATTGCTATGAAATCGAAAATACTTATCTCCTTGTTTATACTACTGCCATTTATTGCTTTTGCCCAAAAGCCATCTAAAGAACAAATGGAAGCGGACAAAAAGCGATTGGCTGAGGCCATGCAAAAACTCAATGAAAAGACTTCTAAAATGGACCCTAAGACCAAAAAAGGATACGACAGTCTGCTCAATCAATATGGTGTGGGACAAAAGATGGACAATGCCATAAAACAGGTAAACAAAAGTCAGCCAACAAAAAGTGGCGGTGTTGCCAACGGTCTTATTCCTGCAAAAGACATCAAAGCCATTGCTGGTATTGCTGCTACACCATCCAAAGTAAACATGGGTGCATTTATCGGCAATACAGGAAATACAACTTTTGCCGCTGTACTTCCTGCTGCAAAAAATAAAGCCAACAATATCTATAAAGACCTGAAACAAAAAGGAGCAAGCATTGATGAAATGGGCAATGCTGCTGTCGCATTGTGGGTGGGTGGCCGTACACAAATCGCATTGAGCCTGATGGCACAGGTATGTAAAGATGATGCCAATAACACCGATAATTTGAATAATTATGCAGCGATGTTAACGATGATGGGGGCTCCTGAAATGGCAATTCCTCTTCTCAGTAACCTCAATGGCCGATTTAAAAAGAACAGTACCATACTCAACAACCTTGGCCAGGCATGGTTTGCACTAGGCGATGTGGACAAAGCCCAAAAATACCTGGATACCACACTTGCACTTGCCGCATCACACGCGCAGGCCAATCAAACCCTTTGTCTGATAGCTGAGCACAAAGGTGATAAAGCAGCAGCGCTTGCATATGCCAAAGCCGCATTTAAGCAGGGAAACACCGCATCAAGAAAAGACAAGTTAAAGCAATTAGGCTATACACCTGGAGCAGATGATTATACTGGTTTTCCTCGTACTAACAAAAGTAACGATCTATTGAATCTCGGTAACTTTTCACCAATGGAATTTCCAAAATCTTATGCGGCAATGAAAATGTACGAAACGCAATGGAAACAGTTTAGCGTAGCTATTGATCAGGCAATAAAGCCCTTACAAAAACTTAGCGAAGAGTCGAGTAAGCAAACGATCAAGCGTTTGGAGGAGCAGCAAAAACAGTTGATGAGCGTCATGAACAAAACGTTGGCCAATCCTGGTTCAGTAAACCAAAGTAGTGCCATGCAAACTGTGGGTATACCCATGTTTTCGGAAAAAATGAACGCCAAAGAGAAAATAGTGCTGCAAAACCTTCAGCTAAAAAAGGATAAGGTACTGCAAAAAATGGCCGATTTTACGAAAGGAGATGGTGCCACTTACAAAAAAGAGTATGAAGCCACTATGAAAAAGATCAACGAAAGATGGAAAAACGTTGGAGAGGGCGGAACAGAAAATAATGGGGTGCTTTGCAACGAATCTATAAAAGCAATAGATGTTTACTTGAGTGCATACAATACAAAGTGCGAAGAATTGTACAAAGAATATTTGGAGGTGCAGAAGCAGTTTTTGAATGAAATGGCTTATTTATCATTGTATACTACTTATCCCGAATTGATTCCTGGTATCAATGCTGGCCTAAAACAACAATGGTTAAAAGACCTGGCCTTTAAAGCCGAAGTGCTTCAGGTAAGTTACGGCTGTGCAAGTCCGGGTAAAATAAAAGAAGGTAAGCTTACCGAGTTTAAAGATCCCAACTGCAATATCAATAGCGAATTTGGTAGTGCGAGGCTCGGCTTCACGATGACGCTTACCTGCAGTGGCTTAACTACTACTGTTAATGCAGGTGTGATCAGCGGTACTTTGAACCAGGATCTGGATCATGCAGGTTTTGGCGATTCCTTTAAGAATTGCACAGTTAGCATTGGACCTAAAGTAAGTGCCGGCGGCAAATTGGGGCCATTACAGGCCAGTGTAAGCGCTGGTGTAGGTGCAGATATTGAAATTGACAGAACCGGTATAACCGATGTAGTGGTGGTTGCGGGTGCAGAAGCCGCCGCCGGAGTTGGCTCTGCCGGTGCAAGCGCAGGCATGGAAGGAAGAATGAGCCTTAATAGCGGCGCAGGCTCACTAAACGGAACAGGTATCTTTAAATAAACAACAAACGATGAACCGTCCATGATTAAATCATCATTAAACTCACATAGGAATGATGATTTAATCATGGTAAGGAATATTTGACCACTAAAAACAAAATTATAAACAAATGAAACAGTTTTTGATCTTTTCAGTAATGGTATTGGGGAGCATTGCAGGTTTTTCGCAAGGAATAAAAAAAATAACTGACCCATTAACGCCCTGTGGTTCACGTGCAGAAGTTGACGGTATGCCCGGTATTTATACCGACCACAACAATACAATATATGGCTTTAGTTTAAAAGGCACACCCGCCGAAAAAACTACGATGATGAAAAACCTCATCGCAGCAGAAAAACTGGAAGAAGCCAGCCGTAAGGATTTTAAGTTGACGGGATGTGCCGCCAGAGTAAGTTTTGCCAGGCATGGTAGCAGCAATTACGGCAAAAATGTTTATGCCAGCTATGGGTACAACATGGGCATATATGCTTTTGTCTGCAATGTGTCCCAACACGCAACCAAAATCGTAGATGAATACAGAACGGTTTTCAGGGTTGAGTTTAATCCTTATATAATGCCTGGAGGCGTACATGCAGTAGGTACTGGCGAGTTCAATATGAAAAATGGGAATCCGATGTACGAAATTCCTGTACAAGCAAAAGTGGGCCCCAACTTTGAAAAAGACAAAAACAACAATCCCAGCCGCGTATCACAATATATTTCAGAAGCAACGCTGATGGTTGCCCGCTCTGATAATTATAAAGATTTTCATAGCGATTTTTTAAAACTCAACAATGGTAATGGCTATGTTGAGCACTGGGAAATGGGCGGCAGGTATGACAATCACGGACCTAATTCGTATCAATTTATAGATCGTCGTTATTTCCTCACCAAACCGGGAGTGCCTTTACTGATCCCCGTTAGCCGCAAGCAATACCTGCAGGATATGCTGGAATATTTTGAAATTGAAAAAGCCAATTTTGAGTATGACAACGCGGAAAAAATTAAAAATATAGGAAATAATACGGCTGACTATGCTAAAAAAACACTGGCAGCTTTGCAAACGGATAAATTGGCTTACCCCAGGATATATGAAGCAAAAAAAGCAAAAGTGAATGACCTACTTGCCAAACAAAAACCGGAATGGTTACAAAAACCGGCAGTGGTAGACCAGGATAGATTGCTAAAAGATGCAAATAAAATCCTGGAAGCTTTGGGTAGGTTTTATGATGCAGAAGGAGAGTATAAAAGTGCCCTGTATGTTTTAAATCCAGCCTATTTTGTATCCAATAACGGGCAGGCTGCAAAACCTTTGTTGATAGAAGTACAGTTTCGGTATGAAATCACAAAAGATTATGGCTACTCTTCAAGGTTGTTTAACAACTGGGAACAGCATTTTGATATTGGTGCATTGAAAAAGATGTTGCAATAATTATCTAAAATTAAATTCGACCCATGAAACGAATACATACATCGACCATTGCCACATTAATTGCAACGGTTGCTTTAACGCAGCAGGTTAATGCACAAGATTGCCAGTCGTCAAAAGACCTGGAAGCGCTTCCTGGAAAGCATATAGATGCAGCCCATTGCGAATGGCCGCAAGAGAAAGCACATTGGCTGGATGCCTTGGGTACGGCAGCTAATAAAGCTGCTGCCAATGCCATACTTACTAAAATCGAAACGCTCGAAAAACAAAGCCGTAGCAATTATATCCTTAAAGGGTGTGTGCTTAAAACTGCGTTTTCGGGCAATACCGCTACTACAATAGTTGGCAAATATGCATTGGCAAGCTATGACCTTAATATGGGCTGCTACGAATATATCTGTGTCAAAAATAAAATGATGGTCAACAGTGAATATGCAAATGTTTTTCGTGCCTACGTTAATCGTTATACCGGGATAGAAACTGCTTTTTCTTTTCCTGACGAAGCATATTATTACGAAACACCAAAAAAATACAATGGGCAATTTATCGCCCTGCACAATTTTATTAAAATGGATGCCACTAAAAATATCAATAACAGTAAGGGATTTTATCAGGATATTCCGGAACACACTGTGAAAGAAGGTAGCCGTAATGTATATATGACCCGTCATTGGTATTGCACAAAACCTAGTGCTTTGGTATTTATGCCTGTTTCGCGTAAAGAATACCTCGAAGCCCTGCTGGTCTATTACGAAAGAGAAAGGCTTTTAATAGCCGACAAAATAAAAGAGATTGAAAGCGAAAGCGCTGGCATGATGAAAGATCCGAAAAAGTACCCTCAGTTGTATGAAAACGGGAAACGGAACCTGATCGTGAAAAAGGCCAAATACCCGGACTGGCAAGAAAAAATAGAAGCTAAAAAAACCACGGTGGAAAAGGTATTGAAAGAAAATACAGTGGCCTGGCTGACCCAGTCTGCCGTTGTAAAACCCAAAGCTGAAACCTTTTCCTGGAAAAGGACTTATGGCTCGGCCCCCAACGATGAGGTATGGGTAGAGACCTACAATGCCGATACCAAAGAGGCCGCCCAAAGAACCGGATCATTTACCTTTGATGGATTTTGGGATAACAAAGGTGGTTCAACGCTCTATCAATATAATCCCGACTATTTTAAGGGTTCAGAAAGAAATCCGGTAAAGCCTTATATGATAGAATTGACCTATAGGTACGTAAAAACTCCTCTTGGGAAAAGTTTGGTAGAAAATTTTACCGAAAACTTCGATTTCGATGCTGTAAGGAATATGCTAGAGTAGGAACGTATCCTGCTATTTAAATTTTACTCATTAATCAAAAATGTCATGAAAAAAATCTTCTCCATTTTAGGTTCATTGCTATTGGTAACAGCAGTGAAAGCGCAAACCGTGGTGAAAAAAGAAACGGTAAATCCCGGAAGTAGCCAAACTACTGGTACTTCTACACCAGTAAAAGATCCTAAGGCTGCGGCTACCGATCCCAAAAAGGAAGCTGAAGCTAAAGCAGCGGCAGAAAGGGCTGCAAAGGATGCAAAAATTGCGCAGCAGGCTGATCCTAAAACCATCCCTGTAAAAGACCCGAAGGCAGGTGCTACCGATCCTAAAAAAGAAGCAGCGGCTAAGGCGGCAGCAGAAAGAGCAGCGAAAGATGCCAAAATCAAGCAACAGGTTGACCCTAAGACTTTACCTGCGAAAGATCCAAAGGCTGCTGCTACTGATCCTAAAAAGGAAGCAGCAGATAAAGCCGCAAAAGAAAGAGCAGCCAAAGACGCAAAAATTGCCCAACAAAAAGGAAACTAATGCTGTTCAATTGCAACATTGAGCAACCACAGCATATTGAAGTTAAGGAAAGCCCGCTTCATGGGCGTGGTGTATTTGCGAAAAGCAAAATAAGGAGAGGAAGTCTGATAGAACAGGCTCCTGTTATTTTCTTGTCAAATGACGAGAGGGAGACCTTACGGTTTACCAAGCTCTTTCATTATTACTTTTTATTGGGCAATCCCGAAAAAAAGACTGCATTTGGTTTTGGTTATGCCTCTTTTTACAATCATTCCTCAGTCGCGAATGCCTTTTATACTTTTTCTAGAAAGAAAAATGCCCTTAATATCTATGCCTATCAAACCATTGAAGAAGGCTGTGAAATAACCATTAACTATAATGGTAAGCCAGATGATAAGGCTGAAGTATACTTTCCCAATTCGGATGAACAATGAAGAAACAACTGTATTTAAAAACGATAAAGGGAAAGGGTAGGGGTGTTTTCTGCCATACAGCTATTTCTGAAGGAGATATTATAGAAGTTTGTCCAGTTATCATTATCGCAGCCGAAGAATTTACCGCATTAAGTACCACACCACTGATGGATTATAGTTTTTATTTCAATAAAGAAGAGAATACATTGTCGTTAACCATGGGTTTTGGATCCATGTATAACCACAGGCAATATCCCAATGCCGTATATCTTCTCAATAGGGAAGAAAGACAGATGGTATTTACAGCTCATGAGCAGATAAAGGCGCATACGGAGATATGCATCAATTATGGGGGCGAATACGGTAAAGATTATAGTAAATGGTTTGTAGATAGGGAAATCATTCCCCTTTAATTGAAAAATCATCTTTTTTAATGATTGACCTATGTCCGCGCCTGGCCTAATTTTACCAGAAGAAAGCAAATCATGAAAAAATTAAAGCCATGAAAAAAGTAATTTTTATCTTTTTCCTTACTCTTGGTATAGGGGGGATAGCACAAGCACAGGTATTGCGTAAACTTAAAGAAAAAGCAAAAACTGCGACAGCGAGCTCAGTTGACCGATCAACCGATAAAGTTGTGGACAAGGCTGTCAATAAATCTGCCGACAATGTTACAGATAAAGCCATAAACAAAGTCAGCGAAAAACTGAATAGCCTATTTAAAAAGAAAAATAAAAAACGCACTGATAGCGTGCCATCCGCCGTTGTTGACTCAAATAAAACAGCAATCAAACCTAAGAACGAGAATAAGTAACTTCATAAAAGTAAGAAATCATGAAAAAGATATTGACCCTTTTAAGTGCCTTGTTAATTGTAACCGGGCTTAAGGCACAAAAAATAGTTGTACAAAAAGAAACAGTAAAACCAAAAGCTGATACACTGGCTAAAAGTAGTGTCGGTCAACAAAGTAATAAAGCAATTGGTAAAAAGGATGCAAAAATTGCCCCTGCCATCAAATATGCATCCACCTCAAAAGTTGCACCAGCATCAACAAAAATGGGCAAGCTCACTCCTGTAAACTAGTATCTGCTTAAATTCATAGCAAAATATAATAGACAAACTATAAGGTTGATTACTTTTGCAGAATTTTCGAAAAAACTTCAATTTCAATCAATTCGTCCACAAAATGGCTCAAATTATGCGTCATCACTGACCCAGATAATTTTAAACCCCTTTAATTAGCTTTAAAGGGGTTTTTTATACCCAAAAAAGTCTTTGATTTAGGGTTCTCAGTACGATGCCAGTACGGAAAAATCACACAAAACTCTTTTTATTGCCCTACTAGATAGCTTTTTGTTATTTCTCAGAATATGTATTTACATCTATTCACAATAAAAATGCTAACCAGCGCTTACTATAAGAACACATTGTTTTCACAAAGGAGCAAGTAAAACGAAACACAATTTCTCTATTGTATAGGATTGCTTTAGACCATTGTAGAATTATCTCCACCCAGATCCATTTCCTAACAAAAGTCAAGTGTATCGGGGAATTTCTGTAGGAACTTTGTGTCTTCAATAACTATAAGACATGATGACACAGAAAAAACTAGCATTGGTTTCGGGGGCAAATGGACATTTGGGAAATAACCTGGTAAGGTTGCTCATTGATAAAGGGATCCCTGTGAGGGCCTCTGTCCGCGAGATCAATGACAAAATACCTTTTACAGGATTGGATTGTGAGGTAGTACAGGCAGATATTACCGACAAACCCTCTTTTGTAAAAGCTTTAACAGGTGTAGAAACCTTTTATGCCGTTGGTGCCTCGTTCAAGCTTTGGGCTAAAGATGCCAAAAAAGAAATTTATGATGTCAATATTCAGGGAACAAAGAACACCATAGAGGCCGCTGCGGAAGCTGGTGTAAAGCGCATTGTATATGTCAGTTCAATCGCCGCATTGGATTATGCGAAATTACCAACAAAGGAGAGTTATGGGTACAATCCTGATCGAAGGGATATGTATTACAATTCTAAAAATGATGGTGAAAGGTTAGCTTTCCAACTGGCAAAAGATTTAGGTATAGAACTTGTAGCCGTAATGCCTGGCGCTATGATTGGCAGCGAAGCTTTTTTGCCGCTTAATGTATCCTACGGAGTACTTAAACTTATTTTGAACAAGCAAATTCCTGTTGATACCAAAATAACGTTGAACTGGATTGATGTAAAAGATGTGGCAGAGGGCTGTTGGCTCGCTGCAGAAAAAGGAAGGAGTGGGGAACGTTACATACTGGCCAATGAACAATGTATGACGATCACCGACACGACTAGGCTTGCCAATGAGCTATATCCGGAATTAAAACTTAAAATTCCTGGTGCTGTTCCAAAACTTATGTTGTTTGCTATTGCAGGGATAATGGAGTGTTTAGCCAAAATAAGCAAAAAGGCACCCGTACTGACAAGAAAGGACATCGCTATGTTTTCAGGTTTGCAACAGAATTTCGACATCAGCAAAGCCAGAAAGGAATTGGGCTTTAATCCCAAAAAGCCGGAAAAGGCAGTAACTGATGCCCTGGCATACTTAATGGCGCATAAAGCTTTATTAAAATAGTTATTGTAAATTTGGAGGACTTTTAGAGGTATGCTGCAACAGAAATTAATTGACTTTATCCAATCAGGTCATACGCTGTCAACAACGGATATGGACCTGATTGTCCAATATTTTGAGCCGGTACTTTTCCCAAAAAATCGCATTATTGAAGAAGAAGGAAAAGTGCCAAAATACCTTTACTACATTGTTTCCGGTTACTTGCGCCTATTTTATTACAATGAAACCGGTGATGAGATTACCACGCACATCAATTGCCCTCCGGGTTTTTTTACCTCCTACTTCTCTTTTGTGAATGAGGCTAAATCCAATGACAATGTAGAATGTATTACGGAATGTGAATTGTTGCGGATTACAAAGGCAGACCTGGGAAGCTTAACTTCAAAAAGCCCCGCAATGAAAGACTTTAGTATTGGCGTTTTTCAGCAATCCATTGCCTATAACGAAACCCGCTCTATGGAACTGGCAACCCTTTCAGCTGAACAGCGCTACCGAAAGCTGATAGAGAACTATCCCGGAATTTTACACAATGTTCCCATTACTTATATTGCTTCCTTTCTTGGTATGAAACCGGAAAGTCTGAGTCGTATCAGGAGGAAATGGCTTTCCTAATCACCCGTTTTTTCAGTCATCAACCACAGCTAATTTCCTGAATTGCTATAGTTGTATTTGCTTCCCGGAAGTAAATGCAGGCAGTTTTAATGGTTTGCAATTGTTTTTTGACAAACCTTTTATTACTGGACTTGTTAAAATAACGACAGATAAAATATATAGGAGATGAAAACTGCAGGTAGGATAAACAAAAGGAATAAAGCCAAAAAGCTTGGCTTAAAAGGAGATCCTGGATATTATTTTCATGCGGATGAAGATTTTAGAGAAGATTGGGATTGGGGAAAGTCAAAAATGATCGCTTCTAGAGCTAGTTCCAGGCCAGTTAATAAGCTTGAAATTTAATGATGGACCTAAGCTAAAATTTATGAGTATGTAAAGGATTCAGAAAGGATTGCAGAACTTATAAAAAACGATGCATGAAAGAAAAGGGGGAAATTCAAATCCGGAAGTGCAATTGGAACTTGTATTGGTAATGTCTCAATTTTTTTCCTTTAAAGATTTTGTGCCAAACAACATGTCCCACAGGGGTGAACTAACCCGTAGAAGTGATCCGGATATTTGTAATGATGCAGGTCGTGGTTTCTCCACAGTACCTTTAGGCATTTAGGTGGTGGATAGGCTGTATGGTAAAATGCAGCGAAACATAGAGCAGGTAGCCGAAAATAAAACCTGCGAAAAATACGCTTCCGTAACCTGGTGTTTAATTAGTTAAATTCCTTACTTTTTTGTGCTTGCAAAACACGGTCATGATCACAAAGCAGCTAAAGCTGCCTATAGAGGTGAGGGTTCTCAGACCATGGTAATATTGCCATTTGCCGCGCAAGATTTCCCAGTCCGCAGGGAGATTTTGTACAGTCCATAGGTTGATCTGGTTATCGATCGGGACTTCTATAAAGACCGTAATGAAAAGGCTAAGGATAATCAGCACAAGGGATGCTAATATAAAATAAAATCCTGCGGATCTTTTTACCGGGTATAGCCATGCCGTTAATATAATGGAAAGAATGCACAAGGGCAGGATGATGCGCATGGGAAAAGCGACATTGGCGATGATGGTTTTGCCGATATGGATAAATTCTGCTGCGCTGAAGTTTTCAATGCTTTGGCTTAGGGCAAACCAGGTGCCCCAGAATAATCCGGTGGCCAGTAATAAAAGTAACAATGCAATAAACTGGATAAACTTTAAAGCCATGACTTAAGGCTTTTCTGGTTTATTTTTAAGTTTGGACTTGGGTAGATATACCTTTGCGCCTTTGGCATCTACATAATAATACCTGGATTTGTTATCGATGTAAATGGTTTCTCCCTTGGGGCCAGCTTTACCTTTATAGGTTTTGTCTACTATTGCTGATGCGCCTTTAACCGCGATTTCTGCGGTTTTATTGCCCACTTTTTTCGCGGCTTTTTTAATCTCCGGGTCTGGATTGATCTTTATGGTGTCTTTCTTTTTGTCTTGGGCGAATCCGCCAACGGAGATGCTGGTACCAAGGGTCAGTAGCAGCGTTTTGATTAGTGTTTTCATCGTGTCTAGTTTTAAAATTCATATTCAACGCGGCTAGGATCATTCAGGTTGCTATATCAAGGTGTAATGATCTTTTCCCATTGTTTCTTATCCGGATTACGTTTATTGCCTAAATCGGTTTTTGGGAGGCCGTACACTTTTATTTTTTCTTCCGGTTTGTTTTGCGGCTGGTCATTCAGGTTTTCAGTTGCTGGCAGCTGATGACTGGTTCTGCGATCGATACCGCTATGATATTTAGGCCTGGTTAATTCTTTAGTTTTGCTGATATCATAATCCTTAGAACCGGGCTTTGGTGTTTCTTGCTTTTCCATGGCACAGGTTTTTGCTTTGAATTTTTGAATACTTAAGGCGCTGAAAATTATCAGCGCCTTTTTGTTATATATCGGTGCCTGGGGTTGTTCCCGGCTCATGACTTGATCCCAATGGTTTATTTTTTCTTTCCGGTCTTGAGATCAAATCTGTTCTTCCCAGATCGGCTACCGAGGAGGTTTCTCCACTATCTGGTTTCTTTTCATTGATGCGCTCAGGTGTTTCTTTATAAACAGTTTTTTTTGGCACATGCTCTTTTTTCTGATGATCTTGTCTGCTTTCCATAATAATAAGTTTTAGTGAAAACCTGTTTTCTCCTTAAAAAACAAACCGGGGACATTTATGTTTTAAATCAAACCGTAAGGGAGCGGGAAATATGGGTTAATTTTAGTGTAAAAGTGGCGTGGAGATCAAAGTCAAAACTATTGGCGCCGGAAAGGATATTTTATCAGTGAGCAGCAGTTATATGAGGATGTTATTGATTATGGGCATTTTTTATTATTGTAGTGGCGGTCCAGCTGTTTTTCTGGTTTAAACGGCCAAGGGATTAGCCGGAGAATTTTAAAAAATAATAAACCGGAATTCCACTTGGATGTTTTATAGTGAGCCCATTGGGTCTTCCCTGGAGATGTAGTGGGCGTGAATATCAAAAATAGAACAGGACTTCAATTTAAACAATTACTATGGAAAATCAACAGAACTCCTTAGAGAACCCGGCAGAAAAATATCCTAAACCTCCTTTTCCAAAACAAGATCAACCAGCTCCGGGAACCGAGTCCCGGCTTCGTCCCCAAGCAGATCATGGAGAAGAATCCTATAAGGGCAGCGGTAAGCTGGAGGGAAAGAAGGCCGTAATAACCGGTGGTGATTCTGGCATAGGTCGTGCGGTGGCAATTGCTTTTGCCAGGGAAGGGGCGGATGTTTTGATCAGTTATCTTGATGATTCAGAAGATGGGGATGCTAATGTTACCGCCGGACTGGTGGAAGCAGCCGGCAAAAAGGCAATTTTAATGAAGGGCGACATACAGGATGAAGCCCATTGCAAACGCATTATTGATACGGCTATAAAAGAGTTGGGTGGATTGGATATCCTGGTCAATAATGCTGCATTCCAGATGGCAAGAAAAACAATGGCAGATATTCCATCTGAAGAATGGGACCGTACATTTCGCACCAATATCACAGCAATGTTCTTTTTGTGTAAAGCAGCCGAACCTCATCTTAAACCTGGCAGTAGCATTATCAATACGACTTCAGTAAATGCTTATTCACCAAGTGAGCAGCTGCTTCCCTATGCGGCCACAAAAGGTGCTATTCAGAATTTTACGGCTAATCTGAGCCAAATCTTGTTGATGGACGGCAAAGGCATTCGGGTAAATGCAGTGGCGCCAGGTCCAATCTGGACGCCGCTAATACCTTCCACTATGCCGGAGCATGAAGAATTTGGTAAGAATACGCCTATGAAAAGGCCGGGGCAACCTGCTGAAGTGGCACCCGCATATGTGTTCTTAGCTTCCCAGGATGCGAGCTATATAGCAGGGGCTACAATACCCGTTACCGGAGGACGGATTACGATTTAAAGAACGGACTTTTGTGTTGCACAACTTTCATGAATTCAAATTATGGCTATGAAAAAAAACAGACAGTTAAACCCGAAAAAAAAACTAAATCTGAAGAGAAATGGTCGGCTGAGGTAACTCAGCATAGTGATGCGCTGGATCTAGAGGGGGATATATTTGAATCTGATGATCTAAAGAAGATTGCCCATTCACTGAAGAAGTCTGCCGAGGACAGTGACCGCAAGAAATCAGGTCCATATCGTTCTGCCATGTCGATGTTGACTTTCTATATCAATCGTGCGGGAAAGAATCTGCATGAGGATCAGAAAAAGGTATTGGAAAAGGCTAAGGATGAACTACGGAGTCTGTTTGGTAAACCGTTAAAGGGGTAATCCTGATCAGTTCAGTTATTTGTCAACAAGCTGAACTGTAGTTGATATCATGAAAAAGATTATGGAATCTGCTTCGGGTTTATAGTTTATAGCATAATAAGATGAGCAGGATATGTTATGATGCCTGTAATGAATCGACATATTCAATACCTCGTTGCTTAGCAGACTTTAAAAATAAATATCATTATGAAAAAGAAAACCGGTCAGGATATGGATAAAGCACTGGCCAAAGCGGGTAGTGTAAACCTGCCTAAACAAGAGAAAGTTCATACAGATGAGCCACTGACTGAAAAGGATGAAGTAAAACAGGAAGAAGAGCGGCGGCGCAGGCGAATGGAAGGAGAATAAAGGAAATCTGAAAACTTTTGTAAGACCTATGTTGTTTAAAGCTAACTACTTAAATGGATGTTTATGCAACACAATGTAAAAAGTCTGTCAGACTTCACAATTGGTGCAACTGACGGAGAAATCGGAAAAGTAAAAGACTTTTATTTTGATGACCAGACTTGGATCATACGTTATTTAGTGGTGAAAACCGGAGGTTGGTTATCGGGTCGTAAAGTGCTGCTTTCCCCGCTTGCTTTGCAGCGGCCGGATTGGGAAAACAAGGTATTTTCAGTAAACCTGAATAAACAGCAGGTGCAGGACAGTCCTGATATTGATACCGAGAAAACGGTGTCCCGCCAACATGAGATTGAATTATACAATCACTATGCCTGGCCTTATTATGGCGCAACGGGAACGGGGTTTTATGGGGGAATGGGAATGTCAGGGATGGTGGATTCAAGAATCCCTTTTGAAGATGCTATTGCTGAACAGCATCTGGAAAATTATGAGGGAGATCCGCATCTGCGCAGTACCGAAGAAATCCGCGGATACCATATTCACGCCAGGGATGGTAAAATAGGCGAAGTGGAGGATTTCATCCTGAATACAGATACCTGGGGAATTGATTACCTGATTGTGGATACCGGTAACTGGTTTCCGGGGAAAAAGGTGATCCTTTCTCCTGAATGGATCAAACAGGTAAAATGGGAGGATACTGCTGTTTACGTGGATCTTCCGGTTGATGCGGTAAAACATAGCCCTGAATATAATGCTGAAGTTCCTTTGCAGACCGCGTATAGAGAAAAGCTTCATCATTATTATGGAAAATCAATCAGGGACCACCAAATTTTATAAGTGATGAAAACTACGGGTAAAATAAATAAACGGATTAAAATGGAGAAGCTTGGTGACAAAGGAAGCCCGGTCTACTATTTCCATGCTGATGAGGACTTTAGAGAAGACTGGGATTGGGGAAAGCAAAGGATAGTTTCCAAATCCATTAGTAAATCCGCAAATAAGTGTGAAATCTAAAAACGTAGGAGTAATTGATAACCCTAAATTTAATGTTATGGCAAAGTATTCAGAAAAAGCATCAGAAAAAGTAGAAAAAACGATGCATGAGATGAAAGAAGGTAAACTCAAATCCGGAAGTGGCAAAAAGGTAACTTCCAAAAAGCAAGCTGTTGCGATCGGTTTGTCCGAAGCACGAAAAGCTGGTGCTAAAGTTCCAAAAAAGAAAGATTAGCAGGCCTTATTCATATAAGGCTGATCAAAGAACCTTTCCTGCAATTCTTACTGTTGGACAGCATTGATGCACAAGAGAACTTACTTTTGTGGACTCCAAGATCATGCCCGCGGGATGGTTTATCGACACATACAGGCATCTTGGACCGCTGAAAAAATGACTTGATAAAAAATGCGACTGCCCATTAGGAGCAGCCGCTTTTGGATCTACTTTTTAGCTGTGTTGCCCTTCATGGACACCCTCTGTAAATTCTTCGACCATCTTGTCATTGAAGGCAGGCAGGTCATCCGGGCTACGGCTGGTAACCAAGCCCTGGTCAACCACAACTTCCTGGTCATACCATTCTGCTCCGGCGTTGAGCAGGTCAATTTTTATGGTTTTTGTCGAGGTCAGTTCCCTACCTTCTACTACTTCAGCTGTGATCAAAACCTGTGGTCCGTGACAGATCGCTGCTACTGGTTTTCCTGCCTCAAAAAATGCTTTCACAAAGGTAATGGCGTCCTCATTCTTTCTTAATGCATCCGGATTCAAAACTCCGCCAGGGATGACTAAGCCCTGGTAATCCTCGGCATTAGCTTCACTAATGGTCTTATCCACGTCAACTTCAATTGTCCACTGATGATCACCTTTCATGGCTTGTATCTTTCCTGCTTTAGATGAAATGATATGAACGGTGGCACCTTCCTCTTTTAGCCTTTGCACCGGGCTGGTCAATTCTGTTTCTTCAAAACCGCTTTCTGATAAAACGGCAATGGTTCGATTGCTTAATTGTCCCATGATTACTGTTTTAATGTTAAACTTTAGTTCTCTGTATATTAGTACAATGACCAATACAGAATGTTTTAGCTATTGTGATTCTTTACATTGGGCAGAAGAATTTGATAATTGAGGGGCATTGTTTTTTTATAAGCATGATGCTTTGGCTACTTGAATTGGATGGCTGATTGAGAATCAGCATTTCAATAAATTAACTGCACTGGCCAGCAGGGGATCGTCGGTTTAATTTCTGCAGTTGCTGATGATCAGTGCCCGGAATACTTGGTGATTTGAGACAGAATTATTTGCTTGACTTGTTTTTACTGTTTCCATCTTTCTATACAATTTTTGAGTCTAAAGTTTGGAAGCAAATCTGGGTTTTAAAGTTTTTGTTAATTCTGCTGCCAGTTATGTCTAAGTTATTGGGGAAATAATCCCTTTGAATAAACACTCTGCTGCCTTGGATTGTTATACTTGGGCGATTACGGATTTTATCATGAAACAATCACCAGAAATTTATCATTTTACGGATGATGGGGTTATTCCCAATAGCAAACTTCCTGTAGTGATCTTCCGGGGGGTATTTAGCCTGGATCCTGATACGGGGGCGGACTGGCTGGAAGGTCATTTTGCGGAAAACAAATGGACAAATGCATTTCGCTGGCGGGTGTATGATTACCATCATTACCACAGCAATACGCATGAAGTTCTAGGTGTGTATGCCGGTAGCGCCCTGCTACAGCTGGGAGGCGAACATGGGCAGCAGATTAAGGTTGGCCTGGGAGATGTTGTGGTACTTCCTGCAGGAACCGGGCACAAGTCTATCAGCCATAGTAATGATTTTGCCGTGGTTGGGGCCTATCCGGATGGGGTAGAGCCTGACCTGATCCGTTTGGATGAGGATCGTCCGGAGGGTGTCAGAGATAAAGTGGATGGGGTTTCTTTGCCTGAAAATGATCCGCTGAATGGAAAATCTGAAGGTGGGCTTTTAAGTTTTTGGAGATGACTGAGCTGAAGTTGAAAGTGGTCGGCTGCGGTGATGCCTTTGGTAGTGGGGGAAGGCTGAATACCTGTTTTCATATACAGGGTTCTGCGGGTAATTTTTTGATCGATTGCGGAGCGAGTAGTCTGCCGGGTTTAAAGCACCACGGGATCAATACCAATGATATCGATGCTATTGTGATCAGCCATTTTCATGGGGATCATTACGGTGGCATTCCTTTTTTGCTATTGGATGCTGCCATTTATGGTCGGGCAAAAAAGATACAAATCATCTCCCCACCAGGCGGGGAGCAGCGGATTTCTACTTTGCTGGACTTGCTTTATCCTGGTACGTCCGTGCTGGAGAAACTTAATGTAGAATTCCTGGAATACTGTGCTGGCAAAGTATCATTGGTGGAACATTTTAGTGTAGAGGCATTTGAAGTCATCCATGCTGAAAAGGCTTTACCTCATGGAGTCCGGATTGAAATTGAAGGTAAGGTCATTGCTTATTCTGGTGATACTTCCTGGACAGATACACTGATGCCTTTAAGTGATGGGGCAGATCTTTTTATTTGTGAGTGTAATTTTTTTAGCACCAAGGTTACAGGGCATATGAATTACCTGGAACTGGAGAAAAAACTGCCTGAGTTCTCTTGTAAACGCATATTGCTGACGCACTTTGACCAGGAAATGTTGGACAGGCTGGACCGGTTGAAACCGGGATATTTAACCGATGGAATGGAGATCATGGTCTAATTATCCTTTGCCTGCTTATGAGCATGGATGGCTTTGCGGATGAAATTTAGCATTGGCATATCCAGCTCGCAACCCTGGCTTTCGCAGCGGGCATGATCTTTTTCATCGAGCTGGATGGTTCCAATGGCATCTTCTTCTACATAAATCTGGTAACGGGAGTTTCCCAGTGATGTGATGTTATAAAATCGTCCTCAGCTATTATGGGCTACTTCTATTCTAAATTGTTCTATGTGTTATTTCTTTAATTCAAATCATCTTCATTCCTGTTTATCAAAGTCGTCATCTTCCTGCTCGGGATCAACAGGAGAATCTTGCTGGTGGAAGATGGGATCCAGTTCATCAGTTTCTGCGGTAATGGCAGGATCTATTAAAATGGTCTGTTCTGAGCCATCGGCTTGCCGCTGGTGATAATTGCCTGCCAGGCTGTTAATTTTACCTTCTGTTTGGCGTTCCAGGTTTATGCTCTCCTTAGTATCCATATTTTTGTCTTTAAGAGTTACTGGAAAAACAGCTGGAATTAAAAAAGGTTCTTTAATTGTTCAAACCCTGGCAAAACCAATTTCATATGTTTTTTGTTGTTTATGAAAATCTTGTTTTGTTAAACAAGAAAGAATAGGCTTATGGAAACCATTATTGTACAGGATACCGATGCGGCTATTTTGGATGTGCTTACCCAGGCTTTAATAATGGAAGGCTTTCAGGTGCTGCCGGTTTCAGATATCAAAGGGGATTTCCTTTCTCTGGTAGATCAGCACAGGCCCCACGTGGTCATGCTGGATTATAAGCTGGATGGTGAGGCCTGCAAACAAACCTGTTTTCAGATCAAGCAGCGTTACCCGCACCTTCCGATAATTGCCATGAGCTGTAATTATAATATTGACCGCTTGTATGGGGCTAATGGGTTTGATGGTTATATCCGGAAACCTTTTGACCTGGACTTGCTGTATACTATCCTCAGAAGGCATATTCCCGAGCAGCAAAAACCAGCCGACAGGCAATAAATGCGTTTATAAGGGCTGTGGCTTAGTTTTATTTTTTTTCTTTAAAGATTTTGTGCCAAATAAGGTGTCCCACAGGGGTGAACTGACCCCGTAGAAGTGATCGGGATATTTGTAATGGTGCAGGTAGTGGTTTCTCCACAGTACCTTTAGGTATTTAGGTGGCGGATAGGCATGTATGGCAAAATGCAGCGAAACATAGAGCAGGTAGCCGAAAATAAAACCTGCGAAAAATGCGATTCCGTAACCGGGGGTACCTAAAATCAATGACGAAATTCCATAAAAAGAAAGAAATACAGTAGCAGAAAGAATTAAGCTCGGTACAGGTGGCATAAATAACCTGTTTATATCTCTTGGGAACTCATGGTGGTTTTCATGAAAAATATAGACCAGGCGCTTGGCTATAGGAGTTCTGGCTTTAAAATGAAATAGAAAACGGTGTGTCAGGTATTCAAATAGCGTCCAGTTAAACATCCCGGCTAGAAAAACTAAGGCCATCAATCCTATCGCGTACTGATAGGCGTAATGTGCATAATATACTAAGCATATAACCATTGGAATGTATAAGGTATAAATTACCCAGGGACGGGTTTTACTGATTGCTTCTAAAAAGGGGTGCTTAAAAATCCGTGCCTGCCCCTTATTTTTAATGCTAAGCGCTTCCATTTGATTGGGATTAGGACTGTTATTCGTTTGTTTTGAAAAAGGGGAACCTCCATAAGTTCCCCTTTAGTTTAGGATGGGAATTTATTTAATGTCGATGTGCCTACTGGTCATTTTGGATTCTTCCTTTTTAGCTACATTGATCTTCAATACACCATCTGTATATTCCGCCTCAATATTTCCGTCATCCGCAGAATCAGGTAAAGCAAAGGAACGTACAAAAGAAGTATAACTGTATTCCCGGCGGTTGTACTTCTTGTTGCTTTCTGTCTCCTCAGATTTTTTCTCTACCGAGATGTTCAGCATGTTTCGATCGAGGTCGATCTTAAAATCTTCTTTTTTCAGACCCGGCGCACCGAGTTCGATATGGTAATGGCCGTCAGATTCGCAAATGTTGACAGCCGGCACCCTGGAGATCATCCGGTCGGAGATAAAAGAATCGTTAAAGATAGATTCGAAGATGTCATTGAAACCAGGGCTCACCAGATCCCTGCCGTTTCTTTCATTAAATTTTACTAAGGTCATTTTTAGTCCTCCAAATAATTGTTGTTTTTGTTTTAACCTAAGCGTTAACAGATAAAGAATTTGTTGATCTAATTCATCTCTTCATTCCGTAGTTTGTCGGCTGTCATTTTTTTGCCGCTGACTTGCTTGGAAAGGAATTTTGCTTCTTCCAGGTTTCTTCTCAATACGGTGAGTTGTTTATTAGAGAAACTTACAATAGCCGTATCGCCAAACATGGCGCCTTTTTCCAACAGGGAAATGGCCTGGTTGTGGTCTTCAATGGTAATGGATAGGTATTGCCTGTCAAAATCGCCATTGCCGGCTTTTTTTAAAGCGGACATGAGCTGGTCAGGAACAAATGTTGTGGAATCGGCAAGTGTAATGTTCCTGGCTTGCGCAAATGGTTTGAGGTCTGTGTAGACCAGGATGCTGGCATCCATTGCCTTTACGGCATATTCCCTTACTTTTGAATTTTTGGATTTCTTTTTGGCAAGTTTTGAAAGGTTGATCTCCTTGGCGCTGGCAGTGGAGAGTTGCCTGATGAACTGCTCGGTGCTCAATGTGTCTGCCTGCCACCGGAATGGGACCACCGGGGTATTGTTTTGTGTCGGGGTCTGGCTGAGCCCGCTTACTGCGATGCTGCAGGTGGCTATTGTTGCCATCGCATAATTTTTAAAATTTTCCATAACATACAGATTAAAAAGTTGATTAATCCATGTAAAAAGCGCTACCTTCAGATATGTTAGGGTTGGATGCTATTTGAGTTATTTAAATAGCATATGCGGTTTGTTCAGGTAATTGAGCTCCTTGTCTCTTTGTTGCTGATCGGAAACCATCTTTATCTTTTGTTCCGCTGAACCGGAAACCAGTGCGGATTCTGTGTGATCATTGCTTTGAATCCTTTTCTTTTCTTTTCCATGAGCCTATAGTTTAGCATTAATACCTCTACTGAGACCATAAAACAATTGGGTTTCCATCTTTGTTTATTTTTTTTGAACTAACTCGATTGTGGATTGTTTTTAAGATATCTGGTTAACCTCCTGCAACGCATTCCGTAAAGAAAGGAGAAAATCATGGAAACATTTTCTGTACAATTCCGGGCGAGAAACCTGGACCTGAGTGCTATGGTGACCGAATATGAACATCACCAGAAATTCAAAGTTGAAATGGTAACGAATGAGTCTGATCCGGTGCTGTTAAACCGGTCGGTAGACGGGGAATGGAGGGTGGTCCACCCTGGTCAGCGTAATTTTTCTGAGCGGGAATTCCAGGCACTCGAACGCGCCATAGAAGCCCACCTGGATAAAATATATGCAGTAAATAGAATACTGGTGCTGACTGACTTTTCCGAGGAAGCTGCAAATGCCGCCAGGTATGCCACTGGGCTGGCCCATCAGCTGGAGGCTGAAAAAATAACGCTCTATCACTCTTACGAGTCCGTTGCCGTGCCGGCTACTGCATTTGCCCCTTATACAGGAGGTTTTACTGAATCTCCGGAGCTGAGTTTAAAGAACATCACTGAACTGAAGAATAAACTTCAGGAAGGACTTCCTGCAAATGCTGAAATGGATGTTCGCTGTGATGAAAGGAATTTGCTGAATGCGGTGATCAGCCTCTCCGGACAGGAATATATCGGTCTTGTAGTGATGGGTATTTCCGGAAAAAGTGGCCTTGAAAGGGCATTAATCGGTAGTAATACGATCAGTCTGGCGAAGGATAGCCCGGTGCCCTTACTCATTGTACCACCCGTTGCTTCCTTTCAACCCATAAAAACGGTTGTTTTTGCCTGTGATTTGAAGCGTGTGTCGGAATCTACCCCGGTACTGGCCATTAAGCGGTTTATCAATACCTTGGGCGCACGGTTGGTCATTTTAAATGTAGGCCATGATCGTCACCATTTTAATCCAGATGCCATTAAGGAAATGAAACAGCTTCACCAACTTTGGGATGGCCAGCATCCGGAATACCACTACAGGGATCATGAAGATATGGCCAAAGGGATTATGGAGTTTGCTGCTGAGCAAAGTGCCGAACTGGTGATTACGGTTCCTAAACAATATGGTTTCTTTGAAAGTATTTTTCATCGCAGCATGACCAAAAAGCTGGCCTACCACACTCATTTGCCTTTACTGCTTTTTAAAGAAGACATATAAACTCTGGTTGCTAACTAAAAGAAATCGCTATGAAAGCAATTGTGTTGCTGGGAAGAATTTTATTCTCCCTGATTTTTTTAATTTCCGGTCCAGGCCATTTTTCGAATCAAAGTATTCAGTTTGCTATGGCCCAGGGGGTGCCGTTACCTTCTTTACTGGTTCCGTTTTCAGGTATTTTAGCCCTTATAGGCGGGATCAGTATTTTGTTGGGATACAAAGCCAAACTGGGCGCCTGGATCATTGTTGTTTTTTTGGTGCCGGTGACATTGATGATGCATAATTTCTGGGCAGCGTCTGACCTGCAGGTGAAACAAATGCAGCTGGGCATGTTTATGAAAAACCTGTCTTTACTGGGAGGAGCGCTGCTGATCACGTATTTCGGCCCGGGGCCATTAAGTATGGATCACCAAATGGGGGTGCCTGAGCTGGATCAGCCGGGGTAAGTGCGTTTTATAGTATCTTTGCTGGAGGAAGCCCTGCAATTTATAGACAACTGCTGTTTAAAATTGTATTGTGCAACTTTTGGCCTATCGTTGCACAATATAGCTGCCGGTTAAGCAATAACAGGTCCCTTTTTATCTTCAATGGCTTTCAATAGCTGATCGTAGGGTTTATTGAATTTTTCTATGCCTTCATCTTCTAACTGACTGGCAATGTTTTGAAGATTAATCCCTATCAGTTTTAATTGCTGCAGGGTTTGGTCTGCTTTATCCAGATCATGTTCCAGACGACTGGCCGGATGTCCATGGTCGCGGTAGGCCTTAAGAGTTTCCATTGGAATCGTATTGATGGTTTCCGGTCCTATCAGTGCTTCTACATATTTGGTGTCAGGGAAAGAAGGATCTTTGGTTCCTGTGCTCGCCCATAAGACACGCTGTGGCATGGCACCCATTGCCTGAAGTTTCATGAAGCGGTCGCTGCTGAACACACGTTTATAAATCTGATAGGCCTGTTTGGCACAGGCAATCGCGACTTCTCCTTTCATCTGAGGCTCGCCTTTTTCTTCCAGTATGGGGTCAATAAGTACATCAATCCGGCTCAAAAAAAAGCTCGCGACAGAAGCAATATGATCTATTGGTAATCCCACAGCTACCCGGTCCTCCAGTCCGGAGAGATAGGCTTCAGTAACCTCTTCATACCGGTCGAGGCCAAAGAGCAGTGTAATGTTGATGTTCAGTCCTTCACTGATCGTTCTTCTGATGGCAGATAACCCCGCCGTTGTGGCCGGAATTTTAATCATTACATTTTTCCGATCAACCTTTCTCCATAATTCCACAGCCTGTTTGATTGTTCCGTTGGTGTCATGTGCCAGGTGGGGAGAGACTTCCAGGCTGACGTAACCATCTTCATCCCGGGCAAAAATTGGATTAAACAGGTCTGCTGCATTTTGAATATCGGTAATGGCAAGTTGATAAAAGATGGCTTCATTGTCCTGATGGATGGCAGCAAGTTGTCCGATTTGTTGGTCATAATCATTGCTGCTGCTGATGGCTTTTTCAAAAATGGCCGGGTTAGAGGTCATGCCTCGTACGCCATCTTCTTCTATCAATTTTTTTAGCTGACCGGAACGAATGAGGTTGCGGTCAAGGAAATCCAGCCAAATGCGCTGACCGAATTCCTGCAATTGTTTTATTTTATTTGTCTCCATGGCTTAATTTTTATGTTGGTGATGGTTTTTACTGCCATCTGTTGATTGATGAAGTACCTGCGATGGAATCAGGGCATGCACCTGACTGATGATGGCGGACGCGCTGATACACGCCTCTTCAAGTAATTCCTCCATCTTCCCCGAATGAGAAACCTGGGTTACCGCCATTTTTTTTACCTGTACAGTTCTTTCCGATGCAGTCACTGCAGACATGGCAAAATCCCCCATTCCTCCATGGGTAAAATGATCTTCCACTGTGATTAAGATAGGATGCCTGGTTGCACTGATGCAGTTGATGAGCGCGTCTTGGTCAATAGGACTAATGCTATAACAATCCAATACCCGGACAGCTATTCCTTCTTCTTTTAGTTGGTCTGCTGCTTTGAGTGCCTCAAATACCGTAATGCCGGTGGCGACAATGGTCAGCTGGTCCTGATCTGACTGTCGCAATAGTTTTGATCCCCCGATCTTAAACTCTTCCTGATTTTCATAGATCAGGGGTGTTTTAGGACGTAGTGTTCTTAAGTAGACCATACCTTGATGTTTGATCATCAGGTCGGTTAGTTTCCAGGTTGCGACTGCATCTGCCGGCTGGAAGATCACGGTATGGGGTAGGGTTCCGAATAAGGCGATGTCTTCCAGTCCCATTTGAGAAGGTCCATCTTCACCAATGGAAACACCGACATGTGAGCCCACAAATTTGATATTTGCCTCGGATACCCTGGCCATGCGGATCTGGTCGGCCGCCCTGGTCAGGAATGCACCAAAAGTCGCTACTACGGGTATTTTACCTAACCTGGATAGGCCTGCGGCCACGGATACCATATTTTGTTCGGCAATATAGCATTCGACAAATCGCGATGGAAATAGGGTTAAAAAATCTGCGGTAAAAGTGGAGTTCTTCACATCAGCATCCAGTACATAGATGTCGTTATTTTCTTTTCCCAGTTCAGTGATCACCTCACCAAAGACTTCCCTGGTCGCATACTCCTGGTCCTTGTTCAAAGAGGGGTTGATGGCGATTGGAAAGGTAGCCTGCCCCGGTAGCCAGGTGGTGTCGGGTTGCTTGAGAATAAAGCGAAGCTGCTCATCGGTCTCTCCTAATTCTTCCAGTGCTTTTTGTAACTGTTCTTTATCCAGGGCTTTTCCATGCCAGCCTTCTCTGTCTTCCACAAAGGAGACGCCTTTGCCTTTAATGGTCTGGGCAATGATGGCCAGGGGTTTCCCGTTATGATGGTCAATGCCTTGGCTGAATGCCTGATCCACTTCATCAAGGTTGTGACCGTCGATTTGAATGACTTCAAATCCGAATGCACGGAACCGTTCTGCATATTTTTCAAGATCCCAGCCAAACATGGTTTCTCCGCTTTGGGCCAGTCGGTTGATATCTGCCAGGACAATCAGGTTGTCCAGCTGATGATAGGAGGCAAAGTTGGCGGCTTCCCAGACTTGTCCTTCTGCGAGTTCTCCGTCACCTAGAAGAACATAGGTTTTGTAATCCAGTTGCGCTCTTTTTGCCAGTAGTGCAAGTCCTGCTGCAACCGAAAGACCTTGACCTAATGAGCCCGTAGCTGCTTCTGAATATACAAATCTTGGAGTGGGGTGTCCTTCAAACCGGCTGTCGAATTTTCGTAACCTGAGTGTTTCTGCCAAGGGATAGGCACCGGCCATGCCGAATAAGGTGTATAGCAGGGGTGCGGCATGTCCCTTGGAAAGGACAAAACGGTCATTATATAAATTCAGCGGATTCTTGAGATCATAGCTGAAATATTTATCAAAAAGTACGGCCGTGAGATCGGCTGCCGATAGGCAGGAGGTAGGGTGTCCGGAGCCGGCTGCTGTGGTCGTGCGTAGGCACCATTTACGGATTAGGTTGGCTTTTTCTTGTAATTTCTCGTTGTTTTTCATAGGGTTTTCACTTTTTCAAATTAACTAAAGGAAAGCGTTGAAAACGTTAAGAGAGAACGTTAAGAGAGAACGTTGCAGTGATAGTTAAACAATTTGAACATCCCCGAGCAAATTGACACCTGTTGATGCTCCAGAGACAGCTGGGCCGGGGGCATCCCTGGAACGGTTTGTGCCAGCTTTAAAGAAAACAAATAAAAAAGGCTAGGGTTTGGTAAATTCTTTAAAACTACATTTTCTGACAATTGTTATTAAAACAGCGCCATATCATATCTAGTGTAACGCTTGTTTACATTGAATAGGTTTTATGTTTTAATCTGTATGTTATGGAAAATTTCAAAGACTATGCGGTGGCCTCCATTGTGATTTGTGCCATTGCCATGTGCGGTGCGGCCAAAAGCACTATGGTTGAACCAAAGTTTGCTTACGGGGTCTTTAGCTCGCTGTCAGACTCACTTAATACGGAGCAGTTTATTCAGCAAATGTCGGTAGGTAGCGGTAAGGAAATAAATTTGTCAAAACTGGCGAAAGAAAAAACCAAAAATTCAAGAATAAGGGATTATGCCATAAAAGTTATGGATGCTTGTATTCTTGCAAATTCGGATCTTAAGCCACTTGCTGAAGCGAAGAAAATGATTTTGGCTGATTCCACCAGCGTTGAGCCTAACCAAATTCAGGCTAAGCTAGAAAAATCAAAAGGAGCCGAATTTGACAAAAAATATCTTGCTGCCACAATAGATCATCATAATCAAATGATTGTTATGCTCGAGAAAGGGACTATGTCTCCTGATACTACAGTGGTTTCCCTAGCTGCGAAATTTCTACTGGTGTGGAGAAGAAACCTGGAAGGGGCAAAATTCCTTTCCAAAAGCATCAGGGACGGTAAGATGGTGGCCGATAGCTTACCAAAGGAAGAATAAGCTGTTCTGACTTAGGACGTTGCCTTTTCCACACCCTGTGTCGTCATGATGACCGGAATTATGGTGCCATTCTGGTTATATCTAAGATAATCTATACAGATGGAGCGACGGTGACTTCCGCCTCCTTTTAAAGCCCCATTGTGATAGAAGAGATATGAAGTTCCTTTAAAATCAATGATTGCCGGGCGGTTGGTTTCACAATTCTTGGGTACTTGATTTAAGATGCCTGTAAAAGTCCATGGGCCGTTGGCGTTACGGCTCATGGCATATCCTATTTTCTCGGGCATGCCATAGCCGTAAGAAAGATAATACCAGTCGCCATTTTTATGGATATGGGCACCTTCGCTGAATGCAGGAAGGGAAATGATGTTAATCGGGCCGTCAATTGCAATCATGTTGTTTTTTAATTTGGCCATATAGCAGGTTTGGTTCCCCCAGATAAGATAGGCTTGCCCATTTTCATCAATGATCGCTGTAGGATCCAGGTTTGCTTTTTGATTAGCAGTTGGGGGGATCATATCATGCGATATTAATGCAAATCCTTTGGCGTCGCTGAACGGTCCTGTGGGTTGATCCGCAACAGCTACTCCAATGGCCATACCCGGAATGCTGCGATGGGAAACCGCGGCATACCAATAGAATTTATTGTCCCTCTCAATGACTTTTGAGGCATAGGCATCGCCCTTAGCCCAGCTAAAATCTGCTGCTTTTAATGGAGATGGGTGTTCCTTCCAATTCACCAGGTCTCCAGATGAAAAGCACAGCCAATCGTTCATGACATAATCTTCTACTCCTGCAGGAGGAGTGTCGTGGCCAGTGTACAGGTACAGCGTATCATTGTGGACCAGTACGGTCGGATCGGCCGTAAATTTGTGCCTGATGATGGGATTACCTTGCCCGGTATGTTTTGCATGTGCCATAGGTGACTGGTAGGGCGATTGATGGTACTCCCTATGGGGTGATGAGTTTTTCACGATCGTCTTCGTCTTTATTTCGGGGATTGCCCAGGTTAGGTTTTGGTGAGGCCGGACTTGAAACTTTGGTTTCATGTAGGTCTGCCTGATCATTCAGGTTTTCAGTTGCAGGCAATTCATAACTCATTCTTCTATCGCTACTGCTGTGGTATTCCGGAACATTTAAGTGTTGCGGCTTTTCCGTATTATACGCCGCTGAGCCAGGTTTGGGGGTGTTTCGATTTTTCATAATATCTGTCTTTATGGGATGATTGGCCTGTCAGCTAAACCTTCCTCTTTAAAAAGGCGGGAATGCTTAACGTTCTTTCTTATTTTTATTTAACCTTTGCCGCAGTTCTTCTTCGGCCTGTTTGACTTCGTCTTTTTCTGAAAGAGGTTCGTCGGTTTTCAGCTTTTTTGGATTGGAACTCGCTGCTTTTGCAAGCGCTTTATCTATGTCACTGTCTCGTATGAATTTGTCTTTGTTTTTCATGGTGCCGTCGCTGTATGTGGAACGATTTTGTCGAATTTCTTTTTGACCGGAGGTAAGCCTGTAAAAAAGAGGAAAAGGAGCGCTGCAGTATAAATAATGGTCCCATCATGCAATAGGTTTATGGCGATCCGCTTAGTGCTGAAGTGCTGTTGCCGCTGCTGTCAGATGATGGACTGAATACCCCGGTCAGGACTTTTTCTTCGGTACTTTCGCACCTGCTTTACGGGCTTCTGACAGACCAATTGCAACTGCCTGTTTTTTAGAGGTAACCTTTTTTCCGCTACCGGATTTGAGTTTCCCTTCTTTCATTTCATGCATGGTTTTTTCCACTTTCTCTGAGGCTTTTTCTGAATACTTTGCCATAGTCTTAATATTAAATTTTTTCCATTTGCCTATAAGCCAGTAAACACTGGTCCCTTAGGGTCTTTTAGTATTTAGGAGCTTATAGCTAAAGAGTAACAAGCTATTTGCCAAATGGTTTGTCATAAGATATTTAATGACAAAGAGGGATTGGGCACCTACAGTAGGTGTTTTCTCTACCCCTGTGTACATTGAAGGCAATGACATTCATTTGATCTTTTTAAAGGTAAATACATTCAAATGGCCCACCAGGTAATTACCAACCCAGGCTTCGATAGTATCTTTATTCTCATAAAGGGCGATTCCAACAGGTTTTCCCGGACAATCGATGGAAAAGATTCTCCTGAAACTCCCCGGGTTGATCTTAAAAACATCAATTTTATTCCCCAGGTAGCAAGTCACAAAAAGGAATTTCTGGTTTTCTGATAAAGCAATCGTTCTGGGCTGCGCATGCGTTTTGGCGGTAAATAAGACCCTGCCTGTGCTGGTCGCCATACAGGCAATTTCAGAAACAGCATTGAAAGAAATAAATAAACGCCCCAAGTTATCCGTGACCAGGTGCCGTGGGTTTTGAGGTACTGTAAATCGCTTTTCAACCTTCCAGGTTTTATTATTGATCCGGATGATGGAATTTCCGCCCATTATACCCACATAGGTGCTGCTGTTTTTATCGTCAACGGCAATTCCCCTGGGGATCGCTGAAGTGGATATGGTAGCTATTTTTTTTCCATAAGGAGCAAGTGTATCGTTTATCTTTAAGATGCTGACGGTTTTGGAGGTCCAGTTGCTGACCAATAAATACCTGTTGTCCGCTGTTTTTGCAATTACTTTCGGTGTTTTTCCGGTTTGGATCAAGGGAACCAGCAGGGTGTCTTTGACCTGAGTACCCTGATGGGAGAGGTAAACCACCTTATTCCGAACTGAACTGGCCGCCGATTGGCCCCTCCATGCCGAATCTAAGGGCAGTGGGATAATGCCTTCGCTATTGTGTAGGGAAACCCACAAGATCTTATCGTGATGACTAAAGCAGGCCTCTACCGGTTTTTCGGCAAAAGAAGGGATCTTTTGGTGGGAACGATAGTCCAATCCCCTGGCTTTTGTGGGGCTGAAATTGAATACCCTGATTTGCTTTTTACTTGCCTGGCTAAATTCACTGATGTACATGTTTTCCAGGTTAAGCGCATACAGTTTTGTGCCTGTTGAATTGAACAATACCGATTTTATTCCCCAGGAGGATGGAATGATATGTGTTTGTTCAAAGATTAATCCCGAATAGGATTTGTTCCCGGTGGTGTCAGACCCAAGCCACGCGGTTCCATGTCCGGTGGTTGCGTGGTGAGGTGTAATCCCCCCGATCCCCATCAGAGAAAGTAACCCAGTTAAAATCCAGTGCTCTTTCATAATGGCTGCGTGGTCTCAGAACTGAAAATTGTGAGCTTTAAGTAATAGTGACGTATGCTAGGAGGCTATTTTAAGGCATTCCTGCGCACAATGTAAACAGGCTTCAGCACATTTTTGACAATGTTCGCTATGGTGTTTACCACATTCTGTTCCACAGTCATTACAAATCTCCGCACAGAGTTTACAAAGTTGTTTTGCGCTGTCAATACCCAGACTCATCAGTTGTGCAGCAGCGTAACATACCGCTGCGCATTCCATATCCAGTCTGATGCATTCCGCCATCATTTCCACATCCGGTTCCCGGGTGCAGGAGCTGGCGCAGTAGTTGCAGGTTGAGGCACATTCCAAACAAGCCTCAATGCATGATTTCCATTCATGGTATCCCATTGGCTTCAATTTTAAGTTTCAAATCAAATAGCTACTTAAACAGCATGTGCGGTTTGTTAATATATTTGGTTGCTTGTTCTGCCTGATTATGCAGATCTGCATTTGCCTGTTCCTTCTCGGGTAACAGCTCCCCGGTCTTAGATTTCTGGGGATTCGGACTACCTGCCTTTGCAATGACCTTATCGATCTCACTGCCTGTTATTCTTTTTCTTTTATTTTCCATGACTAAGACTTTAAGAATTAGGAAACCAGATTGCTGTTTTTAGAGGTTAACAGTCAGGTGTTTAAATGGTTTGTCATAAATTCAATTTTTAAAAATTTGACAAACCTTTATAAATAGGGATTGTTCAAAAAATGCCGTGCATATTGAAGCTTAAAAATTCAATATGCATTTAGCGTGTTCTTAAACTGACCATAGAACCATGAAGAACACTAAAACCAAAGTTAAATCAAAAAAATATGAGCACTTCAAATCAGACGCATAATCATCAAACCATTAGAGAATGGGCGGAAGCGCGAAATGGTGTCCCTGCCCGGGTGATTGGCACAACAGTAAACGGTGATGAAGGTATACTAAGAATTCATTTTCCGGAATTCAGTAAAAGTGATGATCTGGAAGAAATCAGCTGGGAAGATTTTTTTAATGATTTTGACCAGGAAAGACTTGACTTTTTATATCAAGAAAAAAAGGCAAATGGGGAAATGAGCACCTTTCATAAATTTGTATCCAGGTTGGGTTCAGGGGAAACGGTTTCCGCCCCAGACGGCATGGGACTGGGTTAGTCAATTGTGATATGGAGTTGTCAGATCTCATCGCTCAGCGGATCCGTGAAACTGGACCCATCCCATTCAACGAATTTATGGAGTGCTGCCTGTATGACCCATGGAATGGTTATTATACCACAAGATGCAATTCAATAGGTACAGAAGGAGATTTTTATACGAGTGCGACACTTTCACCGGTTTTTGGCGCACTTCTGGCAAAGCAGCTTGAACAGATGTGGGTGCAAATGGGCTGTCTTCCATTTACTATTTTGGAATATGGTGCAGGTACAGGTCATTTATGCAGGGACATCATGACTTGCCTTCAAACCAATACCAGGATGTTTGCTGAGCTGCGTTATTGCATCATAGAAAAAAGTCCGCGGATGCGCAAGCTGGCCAGAAACCTGTTGACGATAAAGTGGAATGGTATGATTCGATCTCAGAGATCCCAGCGATAAATGGTTGTGTGCTGTCCAACGAGCTGATAGATAATTTTACGGTACACCGGGTGGTGATGGAAAAGGAATTGATGGAGGTATTCGTCGACTATCAAAATGGTTTTTGTGAGTTGCTGCGTCCCGCTGGAAAAACACTCAAAGCCTACCTTAGCGAATTGGGTATAGATCTTCCCAAAGGGTTCGGTACCGAGATCAATCTGCAGGCACTCGATTGGATCAGTGAGGTGGCTTCCGCCTTAAAGAGCGGGTATGTGATCACCATAGATTATGGTTATAGCATTGCAGATATGTGCATCCCAGGGAAGGAAAAGGGAACGTTGTTATGCTACTACAAGCATTCAGTAAATGATTCTTTTTATGAACATATCGGTGAGCAGGACATGAGCTCTTTTGTGAATTTCTCTGCACTGCGCCATTGGGGAGAAAAAAATGGATTGAGGGAGGCAGGTTTTACCGATCAGAGATACTTCTTAACTTCCCTGGGATTCCGGGAGCAGCTCCTGAACATTCTTTCAGGAGAACAGGATGTTGTCCTGGCAGCTCAAAAGGCTGCACATATCGGCCATACGCTGCTGATAGAGATGGGCAGTAAATACAAAGTACTCATACAGGAAAAGGGTGTAGCTCACAGCCCGCTTTCTGGGCTTGAAATTTGCGCTCCGGGTGAGTGAATGTTGCCGCACTTTAAAGAGGCATTAAACCACCTGGTAAAAAGCCTATAGTTGATCCTTAGTCGCCGCCTGCTTTTTCGCAGCCGCTCTTTTACGATATTTATGGGGAGATTCAATGAAGATGCGATTTCCTGGTGAGTATAATCCTCAAAATATTTGATAAATATGAGGCTGTTTTCATCATTTGGAAGGCTGAATTCCATTTTTAAGTTGTGTGGCAGTTGTTCCATAGCTCAAGGATTACCAAATATTCTAATGCGTTTATCACCGATTTATTTTCTGAGCTGGCCTTTTGGGTAGGCTGGATAAAACATCGATGCTGCATTTTTTTGCATCTGTTGAATGAAACTCCATAATGAGAAGGGTTTTTTGTTCAGTTTTCCTGAACCAATCCAAACCTGCATTGTTTTTCAGTTAGGACGCTTTCAGATAAAGCGTTGTCCAACTAATCGATAGCTCATATGGAAACTAATTATTTTATTGAAGGTTTGGTTGTGCTACTGGTCGTATTGTTAGTCATTTTCCTGATCAACCGGAACAAAAAGGATTTAACTAAATATGAGGAGGACGTAAATAAATCTGAGATTTCCCCAAAAAACAATGAGAATCATATTTAATGTCATTTTTTAGACGGTACTGGTGAGAAATTAAACCAATTTAAACAACCTTTCATGGCATTTATCGCAGTTTTGTTTGTGCTGTTTTTGCAATGATGTTAGCCGCGATCTTAAGCTGACGTTCTGAAATGCCGGGGGGATTCTGGCGCTCTTTATCCTGAAGTTCTTTGTCTCTCTGGCTGCGGTTTCTTATTGGGGCAATACTCCATGGAAACATCGTGAAAGTAAGCCAGATATTAGAAATAAGCAGCAACTACGGCATGTGCGGGCAGAAACCAAAAGTGCATAAGCTGCTGACCGAATTTATGAAAGGAAAGCATTACCCTGAAGGCAAGACCCTGTTTAAAATTGGCGATATCGTAACTCTATTTTGTGTCCTTAGGTTCTTTACTTTTTCGGTGCTATATTGGAAATGATCAGAATCTTCTCTTAATGATCATTAAAACTACAGTGAGCCATAAGATTTTTTAAGCATATTTGTATATTTATAAAAGAATTTACTCCTAATTAAAGACTAATGTTCTTAATGATGAAAAAAAACATCAAAATTCTCTTTTTTGCCGTCCTTTTGTTAGTGATTTTTGTTTCAGTTGAGAAATCAGCGGGTCAGGTTGCTAAATTACCCACAGCGTGGACGAAGGTGGCTATAGAATCAAAAATTCCATTCCCGGACTACCCCAGGCCTCAGCTTGAACGTAAGAATTGGCTGTGTTTGAATGGAAAATGGGACTATATTGGGGGTAAAGATGTTATGAATGCCCTCAATCCATCAAAACCCATAAACTTCGGTGACAAAAGTGAGCAGATACTTGTTCCTTACTGTCCGGAGTCTGTACTGTCCGGAATTGAAAGAAAACAGGAAATAAATATGTGGTACCGCAGGAGCCTGGAAATCCCAGACTCCTGGAAAGATAAACAAATCATTATCCATTTTGATGCTGTCGATCACGACGCAACTGTTTTTGTCAATGGACAAAAAGCCGGATCACATGCCGGTGGGTACGATGCTTTCAGCCTAAACATCACCCCTTTTTTGAAAAAGGGCGCCAACATAATTATTGTTGCCTCCTATGATCCAAACGATGGCCGGGCGCCATCAGGTAAGAATGGTCCTCGTGGCGATTATACTTTTTCATCGGGAATCTGGCAAACGGTTTGGCTTGAGCCGGTAAATGAAAATTACATCAAGAACATCCGCCTACTGCCTGATTTAGCCAATAGTCGCCTGAAGGTAGAGGTGAATGCAGACGTTGGTCAAGTTTCTGCGGTGGTACTTGAGGGGAAAAAGATGGTTTCCGAGATTAAATCCGAAGCTGGAACTGCGTTTTACATTCCAATTAAAAATCCAAAACTGTGGTCTCCAGATGAGCCCTTTTTATATGATCTGAAGTTGACGTTACGAAGTAAAAATGGTAAAGTTACCGATGAGGTAACCAGCTATTTCGGAATGCGTGATGTGAAACTTGGTAAAGTGAATGGTGTCATTAGGCCGTTATTGAATGGCAAATTCGTTATGCAGGTCGGCCTCCTTGATCAGGGATATTGGCCGGACGGAATTCTGACTGCACCAACAGAAGATGCGCTGAAATATGATGTGGAATTTACCAAGAGGGCAGGATTCAATTTGATTAGGAAGCATATGAAAACTGAGCCAAAGCGATTTTATTACTGGGCAGACAAACTTGGCTTATTGGTTTGGCAGGATATGCCGGCCATTTGGTACCAACATGAAGATACAGCCAGAACACGAACAGTTTTCCGTAAGGAACTCAAAGCCATAATGGACGATCATTACAACTCCCCCTCTATCATTACCTGGGTTCCATTTAATGAAAACTGGGGTGCATTTGATGTAAAAGAAATTACTGATTGGGTAAAAAAATATGATCCGTCAAGACTTGTAAATGGCAACTCTGGCTTCAACAACAATCCCGGGTACCAGAAAGCAGCCGGAGATCCTGGGAATGGAGATTTTGTAGATACCCATATTTACATCGGACCTAACGATGCTTCTGTGCCTGATGACAAACGAGCCGCATCACTGGGCGAATTTGGAGGCGTAGGTCTGTTTGTGAGGGGACATATGTGGCCTGTGGAAAATAATGCGTATGGTTATGAGCCTACCAAAACTGCACTTACAGACCGCTACATTCTCTTGTTAGATCAGGTTGAGCAGCTCATGAAGTATAAAGGCCTGAGTGTTGCCGTCTATACACAAACGACAGATGTGGAGCATGAAGTCAATGGTGTTTTGACCTATGACCGTGCCTTTGAGAAAATGGATGTTGAAAGAATTAGGGAGGTTAATCAGGCTGTGATTAATGAGGGCAAGAAGTTGAAATGATAAGATTTGTGTTTTTGCCACTTTTTTGGTCGAATCTGTCCTTTGTATTTCGTGAAAAGTGGTTCTTTCCCACTCATGATGGTAGATTAAATGTCGGTCGGCTCCGTATTCCACTGAATGGAACTGGTGATGGCCAGTCTGATGTTGACAGTCCCTGGAAACAGGTTGCCTGGCTGGGAGAAGGCCATACCATAAGCTCTAGGGAACTCTTGGTGCCTTTCGAAAGCGTAAAAAGCAATTCCAGTAGCATCGGACTTATGATCGGCTGTCAAATTGAATATTACAGCTAATGGTGAAATGCCATGATACATTTAATGCCCGTCTCAGCGTTTTAATGACATATTAGTTAATGCGGACTTTTTGCCATGTCGGAGATTTTTTGAATTTGCTGTAAATGGTTGCGTAAGGTGGGCAGTTGTTTACTGGCAAAGGCTTTGATATCCGGATCAGAAGACTCGGCTCCCTGTGTAAATAAAGCGATTGCATTTCTATGGTCGGAGACCATCATTTGGATATAAGCGGTATCGAACGCCGCGCCATCTAAGGTATACAGCTGCCTAAGTGCCGAACTGACATCTGTTTCGGTGATCGTTTTCAATGCATATGTACCATCATTGCTATCAGCTGGCGTAGCACCAGCATGGTGCCCTCCTTTTTTTTGCTTCTGCGTGTGCTTCGCTGCACCGGTCGTTCCGTTGGACTTATTAATACCTGTGGCTGTTGCGGCAGCAGCAGATATGCTGTCCGTTTCCGTGATACCGGTTGTAACTCTTGCTGAACCCGTTGTACTGTTGGTCGTGTTTGGATTTATAGTAGTACCGTTGGCACTGGTTATACCTGTTTGAGTACCATCTAAGGCAGGCCTGTTACCAACGTTGCCAGATCCCGATGAAACAGTAGTCGTGTCAGTTTGGCTTGGCAAATTTACATTTTTAGATTTGGCGATCGCCGTTAATTCGACATTGGCTTTGTCATGATCCTGGGTCATCATCGCTCCATAGTCCTTAAGTTTTGCGTTCTCGGCTTTTTGCATAGCTATTTTTCCGGCTGCTATTTCTTTCATGCTGCTGAGTGCAGCCTGGTTGATGAACTGTTCTGGGGTGATTCCTGAAGACTGGTTTTGGCTTGGATTCTGAGCGGCGGCCGAGCCTGCTGCTGCCATCATAAAGATTAGGCAAATGATGAGATTTTTCATAGCGATGAATTTTATATTAACAATTCCATTACAGATGATTATGTGCTATATAACCCTTTGTATGATGAAATGTTTCAGCGTTAAATACCTGTTTAAATAACAATCGACATTTTTGTGGGTCAGAATCTCAAACGTGTGTCAACCAGACAACGGCGTTGAGTGACAATAAGATTGAATCATACTATTGGGGGTATTACCGGCCTCTTGCGAAATGTTGCCGGACTTTGTGCCGCTAACCCCATATGACGATAGGGTTTTTCTGCACCAGAACAAACAGTTCTTGCTGAAGATTTGTTGTCAGAAGTATGGCAAAACTTCAACACAGTATTTATGTGCTTTTGTTTTTTATTCTGACCTTTTCAGGATTGTATTTTGCTGGACCATTCCTCATTCCGGTCACACTTGCATCGGTATTTTCCATGTTGTTTATCAGATTTTGTAATTGGCTGGAGCATAAAGGGATGGGACGGGGAGCCGCGTCCCTGATTTGTATACTCAGTTTTGTACTGGTCATTTCACTCGTCCTATTTTCACTCTCCTGGCAGCTCAATGGCCTAATGGAAAATGTAGATGAAATGAAACAGCGTGTCATTGATCTTTTCTCCGCCTTTCAGCATTGGATTAGCGAGAAGATTGGTTTGGATCCGAAGCAGCAGCAGGAGCTGATTAAAAAAACCGAACAGGGAGCTGGCAATGGTGCCGGAAATTTATTAGCCGGCTTTGCCGGTAAAGTCATGGATGTCTTGGCGAATATCGTGCTGGTATTGGTTTATATGTTTCTTTTTCTGCTTTATCGTTCACACCTTAAAAAATTTGCACTTAAACTCGTGCCTGCAGGCCAACGGGATAAAACAGATGAAGTAGTACATAAAGCAGGTCAGGTTGCCCAGCAATATTTAAGCGGACTTGCAGCCATGATTGGGACTTTATGGATAATGTATGGGATAGGCTTTAGCCTTATTGGGGTGGAAGGTGCATTGTTTTTTGCTGTGTTATGTGGTATTTTGGAGATTATCCCTTTTGTGGGAAACCTCACCGGGACTTCGTTGACCTTGCTGTCAGTGCTGTCTCGAGGCGGAGATGCTAAAATGATTGTTGGCGTCCTTGTCACGTACGCGCTAGTCCAATTCATCCAGACTTATGTACTTGAACCGCTTATTGTCGGAGAGCAGGTTAACATTAATCCCCTATTTACCATACTGGTTATTGTTTTGGGTGAAATGATATGGGGGATTGCTGGAATGGTTCTGGCGATCCCTTTACTAGGAATGGTAAAGATCGTTTGTGATCATATCCCTGATTTACAGCCTTACGGATTTTTAATTGGCACGGAAAAACAACGGCGCAGGAAAACGGGTCTTATTGACAAAGTAAAAGCAGCTTTTCAAAAGTAACTTAGATCTGGCATAAATAAACATTTACTTAAATGAGATCATCAGCTGAAAAATGCAAGACTTATCGGAATGCTGATTTTACCAAATGACTACATTCCTAATCGTAAAACCTTTTATTCGGGAAGTTTTTATTTCTGCAGCTGGTTTTAAGCAGGGCAGGGGAGGTAAGTGAGAGTGGGTACCAACCCTTGTCCTGGATATTGGCCATTGTCCACATCTGATCGATGGGTTAGTTGGAGTATTACGCTCAATCTTCGACTTCGAATATAAAATAACCGCATAGATAACCCCCTTTTTCTAAAATCGGCTTGGCCACATTGAAGATTTTAATGTGTTCTGACACTTTACCGACAGATAGCGGAAATGGAAAAATACGTTTCTGTTGCGGCAAATACCCGAAATGTAGTTTGCTTGTCGCTGGTTTGTTTTGTAATATGCTGATAAATAGGGTGATATGTGTATTTCTGCAATGAGGTATTTTGGATTCCTGTAAACAGGAGAAAACCAAAAAAATCCCGGATTGTTACTCCAACACAAATTTCTTAAACTAAAAATGAAAAATTATGGCAACTACAAATCAAGCACAAATGCCTAATGCTCATCTTCATGAACTATTTGTAGATGAATTGAGAGACATACTAGGCGCGGAGAAACAATTGTTAAAAGGTTTGAAAAAACTAGCAAACGGGGCTTTCGGTGAGTCACTGAGGAATGCTTTTCAGACGCACTATAAACAAACCGAAGGGCAGATTGACCGATTAAAACAGGTTTTTGAATCCGTAGGATTAGCCGTCAGAGCTAAAAAATGTAAAGCAATGGAAGGACTGCTGGAAGAGGCAGATGAAATTTTAGAAAGTTTTGAAGACTCTCCGGCGCTGGATGCTGCATTGATTGCGGCAGCGCAGAAAGTTGAACATTACGAAATTGCCAGTTATGGCTGCCTTGTTACCTATGCTCGACTTATGGAACATGAGGATGCCGAAGCCTTGTTGGCTGAAACGCTGGCAGAAGAAAAGGAAACAGATAGCCTGCTGACAGATATCGCAATGACTGAGGCAAATATGACGGTTTAAGTCGCTTAAAACAATTGAGTAAAACCCTGTCGAAGGATAGGGTTTTGTTTTATCTCGTTTAAATTAGGACGGCTTTTACCGAAAGCACAGTAACAGGCCAGATCATTAGTGCGCTAGTGATGGCGACTGATGCCAGGAAGTCTCTAAAGGATATCTATATTGTGATGCCAGTCTGAAAGAAAGTTTGTTTTATATCCAAGGGAAACTTGTGAGGAAATTCAGCCAGCAGTCCATATCATCTTAAAGACTTCTCCTTTAGCTACTTCGATATAACCAAAGAGACGATGAATTAAAAGTCAGCTTAAAAGCTACTTAAAACGCTAGGCTTAAGTGGAGAGATGAATGAGAGTTCTGTAACCTAGACCATGTGGGTTTCTGGAATTCGCAGTCCGTGCAGGAAATACTGAGTTTTCTTAACACGTTTCTTTTTAGTGGTGTTTGCTTTTATTATTAAGGGCAACTCCCTTGGTAAGTTGAATAAACTCTGGAAAATAAATTGATTTGGCTTTCACAGAAAGATCTGTTGAATCGACTTTGCAAGTACTGTTTAAAATGTTTTTGGTTCATTTGCTATCTTATTCTTATAGCTATCTGGAAGGGACTAACATGGAAAATAGCTAAAACAAAAAGCATTTCAGGCGGTTATAAGATTAGTATTTAAATTTAAAGCAGAATATTATGGGAAATCTACTGTATGTTATTGCGGTCATTCTAGTCATCATCTGGGCAATAAGTTTTCTGGGTGGTTTTTATACTGGAGGAATTATTCATGCACTGCTGGTCATTGCAGTCATTGCGGTATTGCTGCGGCTGATCCGCAGTGGAACATAATAGGAAATGAGTAACGGGTTGCCGAGCCAATTGTCAACCAGATCAGGCTGCTTTCAGTTATTCAATAAGAAATTGATGGTGAGGGATAAAAGGGATGCCTTTTGGTGCAATTTCCCGCAAGTCTTAGAGTAGCTCTTGTCAGAAAACTGTTGAGCTTGTTGGATTGTATTCACAAGTGTGATCCGCAGAGTAGCTGGAAGGTAGCTTTAGAATTTCGACATCAAAGCTGGTACCAGCAGGATATTTATCGCATGTTGGAGAATTACCAGATGGGGGTGGTTTTGCATGATAAACTTCATGAGGGCGGCTATATGCTCAACTCCGATCGCGATTGTGTTTACGTCAGGTTCCATGGTCCTGGCGGAGACTACCTGGGTAGCTATGAGGATGGATTTCTTTATGAGTATACTTCTTCTATTCGGAACTGGATGACTGAAGGAAAGCAAGTTTATACTTATTTTAACAATACCATAGGGAATGCAATTGAAAACTTAAACACTTTACGGCCATATGTTGCTGATGACTGATTCGTTTGGTTCTAGTTATTTTTTCCTTTTTGCAGCGGTCATCATCTAAATATAAAAGCAAATAATATTGGTAAGAAATGAATGTTTTAGTGATTAGATAACAGCAATAAGAAATATAAGGCATTCTAAACCGGCCCTCTTTTTATGGAAATAAATTCTTATGAACATCTTTCAGAATATCTGCTCAATTCAATACCCATTGCTTGTTACTTGCTGGATAAAGAGGGTAGGTTTGTCTACCTGAATCGAGAGGCAGAGCATTTTTCGCAGCTGAAAAAAGAAAATATCTTGGGTCGGAATGTGGGGGAGATATTTATGGAATCTATCCCGACACATTGCTATGCTTCTATTAATGCTGCGCTGTCGGAGCAAACAAAAGTTTCCTGTCAATATATTTCTACAGTTAGCGGCACATGGATCAGCATGACTGCTCTGCGAGCTGAAAACGGCGGAGCAATTGTGATGTTCTCTGAAATTACTGAACTTAAGACAAATGGACATCAATATCAAACACTTGTAGAAAATACCCCTGATGCCATTAGCCGGTGGAACAGGGATTTGCAGCTCTTATATGCTAATCAGGTATATACCCAGAAGACGGGCAGGACATTAGACCAGTTAGTAGGGAAGACCCTGATCCAGATCGGCCAATCACCTGAAGTGGCGCTACCCTGGATGGAAAAGATGAAACAAGTTTTTAACACAGGTAAGGCGCAGGAGCATTACTACAGTTACCCCGGACCTTTTGGGGAGCTTTTCTATTTTTCCAAGATGGTGCCTGAATTTGACGCCGAGCAGTGCATAGAAAGCATTCTTTCCATTGAACGTGATATTACCCCACTGAAAAAGACAGAGCTGGAATTGGAAGCACAAACCCATTTCATTCAGTCGATTATGGACACGCTGCCAGACGTAGTCTCTGTAGTGCGACTTCCTTCCAGAAAATTGGAGTACATCAACAGGGATCCGCTGATGCTGGTAGGATATACCCGGGAAGAAATGATCTCCATGTCCTCAGACGGGGGGGCAGACCATTTAATCCATGCTGAGGATCTGCAGTCACTGCTGGATTATTATAAGCGGGTGAATTTGCTGAAGGATGGTGAAACTGAGCAGATCGAATACAGGGCGAAGCACAAAAACGGGGGATACATTTGGCTGCGTTTAAGAGGGACTATTTTCCGTCGTAATCAGGAAGGTGAGCCGACCTACGCTTTTCACATCTGGCAGGATGTCACACAGGAGAAGAATGCCGAACTGAAATTAAAAGAAAGCAAGGATTTGCTGGAGTCCATTTTTGATGCAGCACCCAACTCTATTTCTGTATTTAATATTATTTATAACCAGCAATCTGAAGTAGCAGATTTTGAGATTCTGATGTTCAATAAATTTACTTTAGAAACAACAGGCTTATCCAGTAGTGAGGTGGTGGGTAAACTTTATAGCAATGTGTTTCCACATACCCTGAGCACCGGGATATTTGATGAGTTCAAAAAAGTTGCCATAAGTGGACGTCCGGCGGAATTTGAAACCTGCTATGCTGGAGAGGAAATGCAACATTGGTTCAGAATTAAAGCTGTCAGGTTGAATAACCTGTTGGTGGCCATCACCGACGACATTACCGAACATAAGCAGGTTGAGTTGGAGTCAAAAACCAGCTTGGATATGCTGCAGTCGGTTTTCGACAGCACTCTGGTAGGCATGTCTGTTTTGGAGGCTGTCCGTGGCCAGGACGGTGTGATCAATGATTTTCTCATAAAAATGGTAAGTAAAGAACTGGAAAAGGAAACTAATCGAAACGACCTTGTAGGGAAACGCTATTTGGAGGAATATCCTGGTCTACGTGCCGCGGGATTATTCGACATCATGTTAAGGGTAATGGAAACGGCAGAACCTGACGGAAAGGAATATGCTTTTGCCTACAATGGTATTCACAAATGGTTCTACTGTAATTTTGTAAAGATGGGAGATGGCCTTGTCGCAACCAACATGGATATCAGTGCGCGAAAGCATGCTGAAAAGGCGATCAGAGAGAATGCTGCATTAATCAATAGCATCGCAGATTCGGCACCGGATATGGTTTATGCTATTGATCTGATCAACCGGAGGCAGATTTATTCCAATTATAAAATTGCTACTTTACTGAACAAGTCGCCACAGGAGATCAGGCATTTGGACATTTCCTTTTATGGTGAATTTATCCATCCAGAAGACCGCAATAATTTCTTTAACAACCTTGCTGAACTGAGAAACGCAAAAAACAGTAAGGTAAGTGAGCTGACCTACAGGTTGATTGACGCAGCTGGTCATGTCCATTGGATCCGGACCAGAAGAAGCATTTATAAGTATGATCATGCCGGGAAGCCCAGTCATATTGTTGGTGTTTCAGAGGACATTACCGAAAGGAAAGAACTTCAGGAGAAAAATCATCAGCTTTGGCTGGAACACAATGAGGCTAAAAAGAAGCAGCGACAGGAGATCATTCGGGCAACACTTAAGGTACAGGAAGAGGAGAGAAAACGGATTGCTGAAACCCTTCACAATGGTATTGGGCAGATTCTTTATGGAATTAAACTTACCCTTGACCGCCTGAAACCAAGTCTTTCTAATGCAGGCAACGAACAACAGAAAATATTAAATGAGGCCCAGGACCTGCTGACTAAATGTATTAAAGAAAGCAGACGGGTCTCTCATGAACTTATGCCGCCTGCCCTGGAAGATTTTGGACTTAAGGCCGCTCTTGAAGATGTTTGTTGGCAGCTGAGGGGGGAGGTTTCCTTTAACTGTCACTTCACTGGTGACCCACTTGCGCTGGACAAATACATCCAGCTTTCTATCTATAGAATCGTGCAGGAACTTATGGTCAATATCATTAAGCATGCCCATGCCAGTCAAGCCGTGGTCCAAATCGTGATTGAACGCAATGTCACTCAAATACAGGTAGAGGATAATGGGAGTGGTTTTAGCTGGGCGGAAGTCAAAAATAAGGGGATTGGATTATCAACAATACAGGCAAATGTAAGGCTGTTAAACGGAAAAACAGAAATCAAATCGGATGAATCCGGCACCAGAATACAGATCACATTGCCTATTGATTTAAATCCGGTTCAAGGGACAGTTAAGAGATAAATCCGTTCAATACCGCAAACCTGATCAATGTGGCTGTATTTTTTGAACCTGTTTTTTCCAGTATGCTTTGACGATGACCTTCCACTGTTCGCTTACTGATGAAGATCTTTTCGGCTATTTCTGTATTGGTTAATCCTTCAGCGATCAGTTGAAGTACTTCAACTTCCCGTTGCGAAAACTCAATTTTGCTTTCCGGTGCTGTGGTAAATACAGGATTTTCCTGCAAGGATCTATCCAACAGGTTTAGTGCAAGTTCAGTGCACAAATAGCGGCTACCACTATGTACCTGCTTCAGGGAGAAGATCAGTTCATCGGAACTTACGTTTTTAAAAACATAGCCCGAAGCGCCCTCCCTAAAAGCCTGGCTAATGTATTTCTCATTATCCAGCATGGACAAGAAAATTACTTTTACATCTGGATAGTTTGTTCTTATGGCCTTCAGCATGGACATTCCATCCATAACGGGCATATTGATATCTGCAAGAATAAGCCCAGCTTCTACATTGCCTTCTAGCAGTTCCAATACCTCTTTGCCGTTAGTCGCCTCCCCAATTACCTCAAAGTCAGGCTCATTTTCCAATAACATCCGAATGCCATTTCTAACGATGTTATGGTCCTCTGCCAGTATAACTTTTAGCATCTTCTTTATTGTTTCGGTAGACATTATTTTATACTTACGGGTAACGCTTGGTCATAGTTTATATGATTCAGCGCCGTAATGTAAAAATAAGCATTAAATCCCTAATCAGAGCAGGAACTGACTCCTTTACCTTGAATTATTTAATATACACGTACCTTTTTTTTCTTACAGGTAGAAATACTGGTTGTACTGCGTCATCTACGTGTTGAGAGCGAGCATAACACCCGAAATCAGGGTAAATTTACCGTTTTTGCCATATGAAAAGGAACAGAAGGAGTCTTGGGTATGCTATTTGGTTGTTGCTTTTTAGCCACTTAACCCGATATACTATGAAAGCAGATATGATCAATTTACAGTCAGAATTCGGAAAACTGAAAAGCAGTTTACGATTTTTTGCAATGTCTTTTACTAAAAATAAGGAAGATGCAGATGATCTGGTACAGGATACTTTCCTTAAGGCGGTTCGTTATGCACATAAGTTTGAGGAGGGAACTAACTTAAAAGCCTGGCTGTATATGATCCTTAAAAATACTTTTATTAATAACTACAGAAGAAAGGCGAGACATCAAATTTACATGGAGGAAAGTACAGCGCTGGCAGCTGATTATCAATTGAATTCTTCTGGAAATTTGGGTGTTAATAAATGCTTTCACGATGACATTCACAAAGCGCTTAGGATGCTTCCATATGATTATTCTTATCCCTTCATCAGGTATTTTGAAGGATATAAATACCATGAGATCGCCAAGGAACTGAATATCCCTATTGGTACCGTCAAAACCAGAATCCATGGAGCGAGAATTGTTCTGAAAAAGAGTTTGAAAATGTATGGGCTAAAGAACAATTCTTAGCAATTGTGTCATTGAGTTGCATACTCCAACCCTATGCTTTTGGCTGTCTAAATAAGTGATTCTGCTAACGCCGATACGAATGTTACTTAATCAAAGCCTGAAAAGCAAGATGATCTCTATGGAATATTCCAGTTAGAGATTGAAAAAATACTGAAAAGTGAAAATGAAGGCAGAAACTATGCCATGAGATGGTTTTTTCTGCTGTTTGGTTCAACGATAGGTTTTGCGATAATGGGCAAATTTCGGTTAGGCTGGTTGTCGCTGGGTAGTTTCGCTTTTTGCGTTGCTCTTGGAATGCTGCATATTTCCGATGCTTAAAAAAAATTCTCGCGTATAGACTAAAAATTGCGAATAATTCTTTCAATTAGTACAACAGATGAAATGCACACGATTTGAAAGCGGACTTTTTTGTGCAGTTTGGCTGGGGATCATTCTATATTGAATATTCCCATTGATTTATTAAATTACGATATAAATTATACAAAAAATATTTCTGTTCCGCTAAGTTTTTAATTCAAACTACCGTGGCTTACGGAGGTTGAAAAATAAGACTTGGCAGACTGTACTTTTAAAAATCGATGTATTTTTTCGAATGCAGATACTCAATTATAGGCTCTACGATCTTACAAAACACTTTTAGATATTCTATGTAATCCTCAGAATGGGTAATTATTCTTAATAGCGGGCGGAAATTCTATTTTTCTTTTTTATTCTCATAAATCTCTTGGATGATTGATAAAATAACCTCTAAATGTTCTAGTGGGTTCCCAGTTCCCCAGCTTAAAGAAACCATAATTGGTTATTTCCTTTTTTATGCCTTTAAAATTCTGATCTGTCATTTTATCAGGACATGGCAGTCGTTAAGAAAAAAACAGAAGTCATTGCATAAAAACAATCCAAAGAAAAAAATGTCTACAGCGTTTCCAAAACCGAACGCCTTTCGTAATTGTTATCATGCTGCCTGTTCTCCTTATATCAGAAAGATTGTTTACAGGTTGTTGTTACTTTATAATGCATGTAATTATGAATACCAGGCTAATTATTGAAAAGATGCTTGCCGTTGCGGGCATTAAGATCAATGGCGATGCCCCAACCGACATTCAAATTAAGGATAGCAGGTTTTATGATACTGTAATGCATAGGGGTTCAATGGGTTTGGGAGAATCCTATATGAAAGGCTGGTGGGATTGTTCCATGCTTGATGATTTTTTATATCGCATTTTGCATTCCAATCTGGAACAGAAAGTTAAGAGTAACCTAAATTTATTGTACCTCTTGCTATCTGCAAAGTTAATGAACCGTCAATCTGGTGAAAGATCACTTAAAGTAGCGGAAAAACATTATAACTTAAGCAATGCGCTTTTTGAGCAAATGCTAGATAAATATATGATGTATTCCTGTGCCTATTGGGAAAACGCCGCAAATCTTGACGATGCCCAGGAGCGGAAACTTGAGCTGATTTGCCGTAAATTAAAGCTTGTACCGGGCCTTAAGGTGTTGGATGTTGGATGTGGCTGGGGAGGCTTCGAACAATATGCAGCACAACACTATGGTGTACATGTAACCGGAATTACCATATCTGTAAATCAGGCTGAGATGGCAGCTAAGCGCTGCGAAAATTTACCTGTAGAAATTAGGACGCAGGATTACCGGGACATTAATGAGAGATTTGACCGTATTGTTTCTATAGGGATGTTCGAGCACGTCGGCCCTAAAAATTATGAGGTGTTTATGAACACGGTGTGTCGCAGTTTAAAAGATGAGGGTCTATTTCTTTTGCATTCGATTGGCAGTAATGAGCAAAAAGACATAACTGATCCCTGGATTGACCGTTACATATTTCCCAATGGGGTGATTCCCTCTCTCAAACAAATGTGCAAGGCCATTGAAAAACACTTTGTTCTACTTGACTGGCATAACTTTGGCCATTATTATGACCAGACCTTAATGGAATGGCTCAGGAAATTCAAACTTGCCTGGCCGGCATTAAAAGATCAATACGATGAAAATTTTTATCGCATGTGGGAATACTACCTTAATGTTTCTGCAGCTTCCTTCAGGAGTGGGAAAAACCAGCTTTGGCAAATTGTCTTGACAAAACAAGGTGCCAATGTGAATTATAAGTCCGTTCGCTGAATTACTTAGCTGTTCCTTCCCATGATCAAAGACAAAGCGCGCGCGCAGCAATAAAATAACAGCAATGGGTTCCAATATTGCATTGAGCGCACGTGAATATTTCCATTGCTGTCTTAACTGTACCCAATTTTTAGGGAAGACACCCCAGTTATCAATAACCAGATTTATAGGACAAGCGAATACGAAAAGATAGCAAGGGAAGAACTATTTTTATCAAAATGAACAATTGGACAGATTAATAATTAGTAACCTTGCCAGTTCCTTGGTGTTTAACGCCAAATTACGTCCTTCCAGTGTGAATACATTGACTTTGAAAACCTATGCAGGCAATTTTGCAGATTATAAAGACAAGCCTAAGCCATTGGCTATATACACAAAAAAACATTTGAGAACAATTTCAATAAAAGAATTGTTTTTGGAGTAGTACCAGGGCTTGTTAGATTCAAACTGCACTAATTTTAGGCAAATTAAATAATATGTCAAGGCAAATCTACAACAGAACAATCAAAGTTGGTGGAATTGATCTCTTCTACAGAGAGGCTGGAGATAAAGAGAATCCCTCGCTACTGCTTTTACATGGATTTCCTACCTCATCGATAGCTTTCAAGAATTTGATGATTGCGATGTCCGATCAGTATCATCTTGTGGCTCCGGATTATCCAGGATTTGGCTTTAGTGAATTTCCCGTACCAGATAATTTTGATTATACATTTAGTGGTATATCAGCTTTGATAAACAAATTCGCCGAAGCAATAAATCTAAACAAGTTCTTTATTTATCTCCATGATTATGGTGCGCCGATCGGACTTAAATTATGCATAAACCACCCTGAAAAGATTGCCGGTATAATTGTTCAGAGTGGCAATGCACATCGTGAAGGTATGGGACCGGAATGGGATGAATACATTGACTATTGGTACAATCCAACAACAGAAAAAAAGAAAAAACTGATTACATTTTTAAGCGAAGAGGGTATAAAAAATCAATACTTCGGTGGACTTCCCAAAGAGGTATTATCCAGGGTAAGTCCGGAACTGTGGATGCTAGACTGGGAATTTCTAAAAAGGCCGGGTAACATCGAAAGGCAGTTTGAACTAAATTGTGATTTTAAAACTCACTTGGAAATGTTTCCTGTTTATCAGGAGTATTTCTACAATCACAAACCACCAGCGCTTATCATTTGGGGGAAACATGAAATATTTTTTCGGTAAAAGAAGTCCAGTACTATAAGCGTGACTTGCCTGAAGCACAAATCCATGTTCTGGATGGGGGGCATGATGTGCTGGACACTCATTTTGATGAGGTATTGACACTAATAAGGAATTTCGTCAGTGGAAAGTGATGTGATCGGAAAATCTCTCAGGGTGGACTATGAACTGACGGCAGTAGCGAAAGATTTAATTCCCATTTGGTCCCTGCTGAGCAAATGGGGTAAAAAACACAGGGCGCTCCTTGCATCTTTAGCTCAGACAAGCCTTCAAGATGCTTAAAATTTGTGGTCTCACGTAATTTTTTTAAACATTTGCCCCATGAAGAATGTTCGTTAGGAACAGAAAGTAACCTGTGAACGGAAGGTTAAGCCGTTGCTAATGAAACAACGGGTAGTGGGGATTCTTTGTTGTCATATTCCTTTCCAATGGTTCCCCCTTATTGGTTGAGGTGACAGGATCCCCGGAATCCAAACCTGCTGATGCTCCGGAAATGGAAGCCGGATAATAAAACTAGTTGTTAATTTAACGCTTTACCGATGAAAAAAGAGATTGATGATTACCTTTTGCTGCTTTGTGGTGAGTTGCTGATTAAACATAAGCTGACCATTGCTTTTGCCGAAAGTGCAACTGCCGGGCGTTTGTCTGCTGAATTTGGCCTGGTTCCTGACGCTGGAAAATTTCTGAAAGGTGGTGTGGTCTGTTATGATGCAGATTTAAAATACACCCTGTTGGGTGTGCCTCAGGCACACCTGAAGGCGTTTACTCCGGAATCGGAAATCGTGACCTGCCTGATCACCTCCGGTCTGCAAAAACTGATGCCGGCCGACATTCATATTGGTTGCACTGGTCTCACTGCGCCAGGTGGCAGTGAAACTGTAGAGAAACCAGTGGGCACGATGTTTCTCCATGCAATCAGTGCTCAGGAATTGCTTTTTAGCGAACGGACAGTTTTTCGGGGCAGCCCAGAGGAAATCGTTTGTCAGACGGTAGAATTTTTAGCCTTTTGTCTGCATCGATATCTGTTATCTCTGGAATAGCGGGCGTGGTTTGCGATCGAACTCAGCACTTTCATGAAATTGAAGTTGCTGGTTGATCTTTCAGTTGGTCTAGCTATTGAATGTAGCTCAACTAAAGAGTTGAGGAACTTTATTTTCAGTAAGTAATTTGCTAACTCATTAACTTTGGTCTTTGATCAAAGCGAACATGATCCCGGAACTCATTCGGCAGAAGCACTTGTTTTCCGGGATCATGGTTTTATTTGCCGTACATCAGCGAGATTAAGAAGATACGCTATCCCGTAGCGCTCTAATCCTATCGTGGGAGGCCTTTAAGTCTGTTTTTTGCGCTGAAATGATACTTCTCAAGTTTGCTGAAAGTCCCTCAGTCTCCAAAGCCATCTTATAAGCATTTTGAGCAGCATCCTCGCCAAATTCACAATTATTTAAAACGGTTTCCCGGTCATGTCCTGTAAAGACTGCTTTTATATCCATCCAGGCACGGTATATTTTTCCGGATGTAGTGGTCCCCGTATCCGCATTGGCTCCCAATACCTGGATTTCTTGTGTTAATGTTGACCTGTGTTGGTTACTTTGCCTGATCATTTCCAAGAATAAGGAATGTAAATCACTGTCGTTTTCGGTTAATTCTGAAATTGCCTTTTCATAACCTTTTACCCTATCATTGTTGATTTCTATCAAATCATTTAAAATTTCTGTGTTTACTGCGTTGTTTTCCATTTTCAATAAGTTTTTGTGTCTATAGCTAACACCTCCGAAATAAAATGGTTTAAGTTTTTTGAAGCACCTGCATGCTATTGCCACAAGGGTCAAACTTTCTCAATACCGGCGGGATTTCCTGAATCCGAGATAAAAGTAAATGCCGGCTACCGCGCGCGTTCCGAACGGGTATAACCCTTGTTAGGATCAGTATCCGCTTTAACATAAATGCCACTTTGCCTCTCTTGTTTTTCCATGCGGGATCCATGACAAGCAAGGTATGTGCCGTTCTGGATTTACTTGCCCCTGCTTAAAGGCCGTCAAATCTCGCAGTGGTTTATTATAATTTCCCCGCTGGTTGCTGATTGTCCCCGTTTAACTTTTCCCTGCCTAATTGCACCGTAATTTTATTCCAAATTTTCTGCCCAAATCCTTTAAAAATACTGGTTTTCCAGTAGTGGTTTAAAGTATAGGAATTGTTATTTTTGTACTAAACATGAATGTCATGAGAAGCAAACCTGTTTTGTTTTTGATTTTGTGCATATTTTCCTGTAAAATTAAACTGCAAGCCCAGGAGCAGCAGCCAGTTCCAGTTTTCCCGGGCGCTTCGTTTAACAAACACGAAGCAGGTAGTATGCTAAATAATGGCACAGCAACGCTACATGGTATCATCACAAAGAAGTCTAAGAACCCGGATAATACCTATTTGGGTATTGTTGTAACGCTCTTCCCCTGTGCACCGTATTTTGATGAATGGTATGACTTGCAGATGAAAAATAAAAGGGGGAACACACTGGCGATGATGTCTTCTGAAGCCTACTCTTACCGTATACTTACGAAGGCTTCAGATAAGGACGGTACCTTCGAGTTTCGGAATTTAAAACCGGGAAAATATTATCTCCAGATGGCACTCTGATTATCAGCCATACCATGATTCCGGTATCTGATACGTATCGGCCACTCTAAATAAGCGTGTGCAAATTCTGTAACCATTTTATCCGGTTTTTAACTGGAATATTTTATGAGCGAAAATTATTGCTTAAACCTAAATAGAAAGACAACATACCTGTAAATAAATAAAATGAACAGATTCCAGGATTTATATTTGGCTGTATTTGTCGAAATTAGTAATAAATTAGTTTAAGCTATTTGTACAGAAATTATGCGCCCATCAAAACTAATACACAATCTTTTACTGATTCTGCTATTTTGTTATGGCACCGTGCAGGGACAGTCTAATCTAATAGGAGCAGAGAAGCAAAAGCTGCCCTTCATTAAAGACAGCATTAGTTATGTCAATTCCATAAATCGTCTGGGGATGCTTTATCACATGAAGAATGTTGATAGTAGCCTTTATTATGGTATGATGTCTAAAGCTATGGCTACCAGATTGCAATATCCTAAGGGAAAGGCAGATGCGGATAATGTAATCGCTTCTGTACTTTATATTAGGGGAATGTATCAAGAGTCGCTTCAACTATACACTCAGGCTTTATCTCACTACAAGATTCAAAGGGATACCGCAAATATGAGTCAGGTCATAATGAATATGGGGAATGTATATTTGAGTCTTGGTGATTCTACAAAAGGCCTTGATCTTTTTCGACAGGTTATTAGAACGGGAAGAAGAGATAGCATCATGAGCCTGGTGTACGCAAATTATTGCATGAGTAATCCGTCCCTTTCAAATGACAGTGCCCAGTATTACATTAACAAAACCCGGGAAATTGCATCCATGTACAAAGATCACCGGGTGCTAATTGCTGTAAAGGAGTTAGAATTCGATTTTTTAGTAAAAAAAGGCCGTTCTGCAGAAGCACTGAAGCTGCTTGGCGGTGCTTTGGCCGAAGCACAAAAATATGAGCTTGATGATCAGGAAATTTACATACTTAGCGCTTATAGCAACTATTATGCAAACCAGCCCGATAGCGCTTTGCATTATGCCTGGCGTAGCTATCAGTTGGCCAAAGAAAAGGACTATGTCCTGGAATTAATCCCTATACTGACGAATATTCTAACCCATACTACATTACAGGGTAATAAAGATCAAATCATCAATGTTCACAAGTTACTTGAAGGGGCGATGGCGGAAGAGAACCAGAAGCTGAAAAAATTTGTTGGAGATTACATTAAGTACAACACGATCCAAGGTGATAATGCTGTTTTAAGTGTGATCAACAAAAATAGCAAGACCAAAATATGGTTGCTGGTTTCGGTTTGTGTAGCCGGTTTATTCTTACTGCTTTTCATTTACCGCTTATACCAGATTTCGCGTAAACACGAGTATGAGCTGCAGCAGCTTAACCTAAAAATTCTGGAGCAAAATAAAACCTTGCAGCAAGCTGATGAATTCAAAAATAAACTCTTTTCTATTTTAGCTCACGATTTCAGAACCCCACTTGTCTCTACAATAGGCATTGCAGGCTTAATGAAAGACAATCCTGAATTTACAAAAACAGAAATGGAACAGTTTTATGGCGATATAGAAAGGCAAGCCAGAGGCATGCTGGAATCATTTGACACCATCTTGCAATGGATCAAGCAGCAGTTGTCTGGTTACCAGTATAAAGCAGAAACACTCGTGCTCCATGAACTGTTCTGCGAATCAGCAGATATCGTTTCGGAACAACTAAAAGCAAAAAAAATAATAGTGTTTAATCAAATTCCAAAGCACGTAACTGCAATATCAGATAAAGAAATGCTGCAATTTGTTAACCGGAATTTACTGTCCAATGCCATTAAATTTTCCCCGGAGGATGGCGAAATTGTGATTACGTGTACACTGGAAAACAATTCCGTGATTGTATCTGTTGCAGATCAGGGTCAGGGGATGGATGAACAAACCATCAGCAAACTATTTTCAATATCCAGCAATTTCGGTTCTTCTACACAGCACGGCGCAGGAATAGCGCTTTCCATGTGTAAGGATTTTATTCAAAAGCTCGGTGGGCGGATCTGGGCTAAGAATGCAACGCCACACGGGGCGGTATTCTCCTATACAATTCCCGCCAAAGGATGATCTATTATTGATATTGAATGAGTTCCCTGATCGGTATTGAAATGTAACTTAACCTCGCAATTTTTTTCGCCACATTAAATGTCGATTGTTCTTCTATTCGCTTCTTATTCCTAAGATTCCCCTGATTATTCGGAAAGTTTCCTGTACCCCAGCCCGCAGTCAAATCACATTTAGCAAGATTCGGATTTTATGAATCCTCCATTTATACAGATATTGTCTCTGAAAAAATATAAGATATGGAGATTAAGAATTGTTTATTAACTGACTTAGCTGAAATACAATCGCTTTATGAAGCGGCAAGGAGTTTGCAAATTCAGAGAGAAATGGTAGTCTGGCCAGTTTTTGAAAACACATTCATTAAAAATGAAATCACAGAAAACCGGCAATGGAAAATCCTCCAGCACAATTTAATTGCCTGCAACTGGGCCGTTACCTTTGAAGACAAGGAGATCTGGGGAGAAAAAGACAGGAATGATTCGATTTACATCCACCGGATCTGCACACACCCGACATTACGCGGGAACAGATACATAGAGAAAATCGTAGAATGGTCCAAGGAGTATGCAAGACAACTGGGCAAAAGATTTGTACGTTTAGACACACTGGGTAACAACACAAAACTTATAGCGCATTATGCCTCGGCGGGATTTAATTTTTTAGGAATAGTTAAATTGACTGACACCGCAGACTTGCCAGCTCATTATCAGAAGGAACCGAATTGCTGTCGTTTTGAAATTGACCTGCAAAGTTTTGCATCACGGTAATTATGGAAAGTAAAAGATTATGTGCACATTTTCAGAATGTCATTGACAATCCCAACCCGTATTGTCTTCCATTATAAAAAGGCATCACAGTTCCATTTACTTTATCTTTGTCTTTGAAAATCGTTTTCTTAATTAACGGATGCACCCAATATGCGATTTTGGTGCTTAAAATTCCGATTCCTGCACCTGTGGCAACATCGGTAAGCCAATGCTTTTCGTTGGACATCCTAAAAAAACCTGTGCCGGCAGCAACCGCATAGCCTGTAATACCATACCAATCCGATACATCTTTATACTCCTGATATAAAAACTCGGCACCCATAAAAGCCGTAGCGGTATGTCCCGAAGGAAACGAGTTGGTATCTGAGCCATCTGGTCTTTTAACTTTTGAAGTTTTTTTTATGATGTTTACAGAGCCGCCCATAATGAGATATGCCGTTGCCAAAACAATGGTTCTGTCTTTAAAATTATTTTTTCCATGTACGCCCATTGCATTTAAGGCATATACTGATAAAAACGGACTGTATTGAGCATAATCATCCCAGTTTACTTTCTTGTCATCATGCTCCCTAAATTCATTTTTAACACTGATGTTAATATCTTTTAAAGCGGGGCTTGTAAGACCAGCAATCCCATATCCGATTAAAACAGTCGGAATGATGAGCGATTTGTATTTGGATTGGGTGTTTGTAATTTTTTTTGTTGAGTCAATTGAAACGCTTTGTCCGTTAACTTTTAAAACGGATAAAAATAGAAAAAGCACAATTATTATATTATTCATTTATTTATATATTATTCAATTACACACGAAGTATGTTGATTCTATATACCTTATGGCAGCGCTTCAATTGCTCCAAGATTATTGAATAACCGGACTTTTCATGGAGATAATAATTCCGGTTTTTACTAAATGCGCAAAGGTTAATTACCTAACCTTATAGTTTTTTGTGTCTACTTCTGCAAGTCTGAAATAGCCAAAAGCGTAATTATCGCTATTGGTCTGATTAATAATATTACCGCGGACTGCACTTGGTGTTGTCGGAAAAGGGTTGCCATCATTGCCAGTAGCCAATATTAATTTGAACATGTAATTGTAATAGCTTTTTGAAATCCCGTACAGTTTAAAGTCTACCAGGTCCCCAGCTTTTAACTTTTCATGCGAATACGACTCCTGCATTAAATTACCATTAGTGTGTTCATCATCTTCAACTTCAAGCTCAGGGAACGGCGAATACGGCTGCCTGATACTGTTTAGATAAGAATTTGCCTGACTTGCATCATCCTTGTAGTAAAATGTTACTTCAATTTCATCACCGACTTCACCTCCTTTGTCGTTCTGATCAATATGATCTTCAATTTTTGGAACCGGGGTAAATGTTTCTGATGCGGTATAGGTTTCGCCGTTTAATATAATTTTTAGATTATAAGCCTGGCCGATAACGGGAAGGAAATTGTGACAAACATATTGCCCAGTTCCGGGAGTTTCTACAAAATTAAAGACCGTATTTGATGCATTTGTTACCGTAACTACTGCTCCCGAAACGCTTGGGAATTCGGAACCGTAATAACCTGTTGTTGTCGACAATACAATCTTTTGTTCATTGCCCGTTGTATTTTTAACCCAATCTATAGACGCATCTATAACCAATCTTGGCGATGCTGTCTTAAGAGGTACATTAACAGCTTTCTCGCATCCTGTCACAAACAGTGCAACAGATAGAATTATAATTTTTTGTAGTAGTTTCATTTTTATCTTTTTATAAATAAGTGAGTTGCTTTTAAAATTTTACGTTGTAGGTTACACTGGGGACAATGCCAAAAATGGATACTCTTCTTGTTTCACTTGTTCCCGTATCTTCATTCTGCCTAAAAGCGTACGATGCTGCATTGTTTCTGTTGTAAAGATTGTAGATGCTGAAATTCCATTCACCCTGCCATCCTTTTTTCTTGTTGGGTTTAGGCGTATAAGTTGCAGATACATCTATACGGTGGTATGCGGCTAAAGAATTTTCATTTCTTACTCCGTAACTCGCAACATTAACGCCCTGGTACAGGTATTTTCCATTAGGAAATGTCGCTGCTTTTCCGCTCTGGAAAGTTAAAATAGCCCCAAATGACCATTTCGGACTTACAGCATAAGCGCCCGTAACAGATAAATTATGCAATTTGTCATAATTTGCCCTGTACCATTCTCCGTTGTTTATGCCCGGTTCATCTGCATTTCTGCCTGGTGTCCTTTGTTGTGCTTTAGAAAGCGTATAAGATACCCAGCCCGTCAGCTTTCCTGTATTTTTTTTCAACATCATTTCCAAACCATAAGCCCTTCCTTCTCCGTTTAAAAGCACACTTTCTACAGCATCGATTCCCAATAAATCTGCGCCGTCAATGTAATCTGCCTTGTTTTTCACTTTTTTATAGAATGTTTCAGTTTCCAAAGAATATTTACCGCCTTTAAAATTGTGAAAGTACCCCAGTGCTACCTGATCTAAAATTTCCGGTTTAAGGTATTGGTCAGAAGGCGCCCATATATCAAGCGGGCTTGCAGAAGCAGTATTGGAAATCAGATGAACATATTGGCTCATTCTATTGTAACTGGCCTTAATGGACTGGTCATTGTTTAACGAATAAGCTACGGCAAGTCTTGGTTCCAGGTTGCCAAAACTGGCTATCTTTTTGTTTTTCAGATAGTTTATTGTTCCTGTTGGCTCAGCCTCTTCATAAATATGAAGCACCTTATTGTAAACAACTGGCTGATTATTGGCATAGGTGTACACTTGCTGCGCACCTAATCTTTGAAAATTACTGTAGCGAAGTCCATAATTCAGTGATAATTTTTCGGAAAGGTTTTGTTCGGCACTGATATAGATGGCATTTTCAAAGGCATATTTTTTGGCCAACTGGTCCGGATTGACAGCTGAACTCGCATTAAACGGCCTGATCGTTCCGGGATTAAAATTGTAGTAAATTGAATTTACACCATAATTTAAAGTCAGGTGATTTGAAACATAATGTTTAAAATCATATTTAAGATTGTAATTTTTAACCTCTGCTTTCCAGTCAAGACCGGCGGATTTTACTTTAATACGGTAGTCATAATCACTGTAAATGGCAGATGCATTGGAGAAAACCTTGTCTGAGAAGATATGGTTCCACCTGAGGTTAAAAAGTTTATTACCATAGGTGTTTATAAAACTGTTGTTAAAATTCAGGTTGTCGTTGCCAAAGTATCCCGATACAAAAACATTGTTTTTATCGTTGAATTTGTAATTGAACTTGGTGTTCAAGTCATAGAAATAGGCTGAATTTGGTTCATTCGCCATTTTCAAAAAAAGATGCGCGTAAGAACCTCTACCTGCAACCACGAAAGAACTTTTATCTTTAACGATAGGACCTTCAACAAGCAACCGGCTTGAGACTAATCCGATCCCCCCGTTAACATGATACTCCTTGTTGTTTCCTTCTTTTTGATAAATATCCAGTACTGATGAGATACGTCCACCAAAATTGGCGGGAATCCCTCCTTTGTAAAGTTTTAAATCCTTGATTACATCAGCGTTAAAAACAGAAAAGAATCCGAATAAATGAGAGGTATTGTAAACAACGGCTTCATCAAGCAGTACGAGATTTCCATCAACAGAACCTCCCCTGACATTAAATCCCGACGCGCCTTCCTGTGCGTTAGTAACCCCGGGAAGTTGTAAGATCGATTTTAAGACATCCACTTCACCCATAACAGCCGGCATCTTTTTTATCGTGGCAATTGACAGTTTATTGGTACTCATTTCGGGTTTCCGGATGTTTTCTTTTGCGGTATTGGTTTTAATCACAACTTCACCCAATGTTTTACTGTTTTCTGTCATCCCGAAGTTCTTTTTGGTGTTTTCGATCAGCGTGATGGTTTCTTCTATATTATCAAAACCCACATAGCTTATGATAATGGTGTAAGTCCCTTTTGGCACTGTTGTGGTATAATATCCGTACGAATTCGTGGTAATGCCTATCTTCACTTCTGGAATGTAAATGTTTACGCCAATGAGTGTTTCGGTATTGGACTTATTGGATACTGTACCGCTAAGGGTAACTTTTTCCTGCGAATAGGTATGAAATACAAAGGCAAAAAAGAATAAGAGAAAGAATTGGATTCTGATTTTCATTATTGAAGTTTTGAATTAAGTGTTGCAATTTTCGGCTAAAGTATATTTTTGTGGAATCCGCATATTTTATATATACCAAATGACTTACTTTATATACTAAAGCAACTGTTACATCTAGCAGTAAAATAAATTGCGGACTAAGATTTCAGCGAAAGAAGCGGGATTTTCAAGACAAAAGAATCCTCATTGAAATATACTTTTTGGGCTAGGAGCGTATTATTTAAACTCCCAGAAAAGGTTTACTATGTTTAAATCTTATTTTGGTATATAATTCATGTGCTTTGGTATAGTAAAAATTTATACTTCTTGCATATTGCTACATTTGCTCGAAATCAAAAATAGGCTTATGAATAAAATTTTACCCGGCAAAACTATCGATGCCAATTGCATGCTTGAGTTGATCATTTCAGGGAAATACCGATTTCACCGTCATTTGTTACTAATTGCATTTTGTATTGTTGTTTTGTACTACAGTCCGCCGGACTATGTAGAACCTTTCGAAACCTATAATCGATCGGTCATTTTTTTTCAGATAATTTTATTGGCCTACAGCAATATGTATTTTTTTGTACCTAGATTTTTGTTTAAAAAAAAATACCTGAGTTATGGTCTTTTTGTGCTTTCAGGCATGATTCTTTCGTTTTACATTCATGAAGGTTTTTCTAGTTATTTTAAACCTGATTTACTGCCTTACCAGGATGACAGTATTAATTTTTTTACCTTTTCCTTTATGATCATGGTGCTTATTATTGCATCGGCCGCAGTTAAATTATTCCAGCAGTGGATATCTGATGCTCAACTGATTCATGATCTGGACCTGGCAAAAACTAATGCCGAACTGGAACAGCTCAAGAATCAGATCAATCCGCATTTCCTTTTTAACATGCTCAATAATGCCAATGTTTTAATTGAAGATGATCCTAAAAAAGCTTCTCAGGTTTTGATGAAGCTAAGTGACCTACTTCGTTATCAGCTTTATGACAGCTCGAGAGATAAAGTTTTATTAACTTCAGAAATCCATTTTTTAGAAGATTTTTTAAACCTTGAAAAAGTTAGACGGGATAATTTTAGTTTTTTAATATCCAAAGAAGGGGAATTGAGCGGTGTTCAGGTTCCTCCCTTATTATTTGTTTCATTTGTCGAAAATGCTGTAAAACACAATAATGACTCAGCGAAATTATCCTACGTAAATTTGTTTTTCGATGTTCGTCATACTGAGCTTTTTTTCAAATGCGTAAACTCAAAACCAGCTGTAAAAGCCGTTAATAAATCCGGAGGATTAGGTCTGGCCAATATTAAAAGAAGATTAGAACTCCTGTTCCCTTCTTCACACGTTTTGAAAATAGAAGACAATTCGGAAACGTACTGCGCTACCTTAACTTTAAAATTATAAAATGAACTGCATAATAGTAGATGATGAGCCACTAGCAAGAAAAGCAATCCAGAAACTGGTTAATGAGACGGAAAATTTAGAATCCATAGCTTCATTTAACGGAGCAGATGCGACAAGAGCGTTTCTGGCAAAAAATGCCGTTGATTTAATATTTCTTGACATTCAAATGCCAGGAGTGAATGGAATTGAATTTGCCAGAACTATTCCTAAAAAAACTTTAGTGGTATTTACTACTGCTTTTCATGAATTTGCTTCTGAGAGTTATGAAGTCGACGCTATCGACTATTTGATTAAACCTGTAAAATTAGAACGTTTTCAAAAAGCAGTTGAAAAAGCACAGACGTATTTCAAATTGTTCCACACTGATAATATAAACAGTAATATAGAAAACATAACCGATGATTATATTTTCGTAAGAGCAGACCGCAGAATGTTTAAAGTACATTTTACTGATATACTTTATATTGAGGGGTTAAAGGATTATGTGGTTATTTACATAGTAAATCAAAAAGTGATTACACTGATGAATATTAAAACTATTCATGATTTGCTTCCGAAAAGTTTTTTTGTCAGAGTCAGTAAATCTTACATCATCAATGTAAATAGAATAGACTCTGTGGATAACAATACCGTATATATTGGAAAAAATGAAATACCAATTGGGAATATGTACAGGGATTTCTTTTTTACCGAATTTGTAACCAAAAAGATTTTAAATAAGTAGTAAACAGGGTACTGTCTCAACTGTCAGGTAAAATAGAAATATCTAGGTTTTTTAAAGGCAAACTGCCAGTTTACCGCATGACCCAGACGTAGTTATCACCCATTTGAATCTTTCTCCGCATCTGCATAACTTCAATATGAGGAATGAAAGTAGGGCTCTTTATATAACGAGAGCACATATCGAGGCGGAAGCTGAGGAGCGCTTCCTGGTATTGTAGGTAAAAAAATAACAATGCCCGGCTTCTAGGCTACCGGGCTTTATTATTTTTTTGAATAAAGAATTACTTAGCGTTTTTTTTCTCAGTAACTTCAGCACGGATTTCCTGTGCCAATACTTTTAAATCCTGCATTGCTTTACGGACTCTTGTCCCTGCTGCACTGTTACCAGCATTATAAAATTTCTCTACATCAGTTTCAACTGAAGCTACCAATTCTTTAAGTTTTGAAAATTTTTCCATTTTTTTTGAAAGTTAACTAATATAAATCTGCCTCTAAATGTATTTAGCAGGCGATAAACATAGAAAAAATCTTTTTTAGTTTCTGCAATAACTGAGTATAAACTCAGCTTTTCTGTTAAAAACAACGCTTTTAGGTGAGTTTTTAAAGGGTTTGAAGTGTTTTTCCTTGATCTAAAAGAATGATGTCCGCCATCAAGCGGATAGATTGATTTCAGTTCAGTGATAAGCTGAAGGCGAACCGCCTGGTGAACGGAAAAGATACCCGGCATTGCGGGTATTTGGAAGAGAAATCAGGTCCGTTATCCTGCAAGGAAGATGATTGCGTGGGGGAAAGCGTTGATGAATAATTAACAAGTTCGTATATTTGATTGTACAATCAACGGGGTTTAATGTGAACCGAAGAAGCCATATTCCACAGGCCTGATCACATCTTTACTTAAATTTTATTGTGATGAGGACATTTGCGTATCTGGTGTTTACCTGTTTTATTTCGGCAGGGGCATTTATGGGAGCTTTGAATTCGGCTAACATCTGGTCGGGTTATTTGCTTGGCTTTGGCGTATGGGTTTGGTTTATCTGGAATTTGGATAACAGAAGGAGAAAAGCTGAAGCGAAGCGTTACAAATAGTCTAGCGGCTAGTGGAGAATTCCTGCTTTAATGCAGGAATTCTTAAGGGGTGTGCGGCATCATCTGGATCTGAAAGGCCTGTTGTTGTGGATGCCGAGGTCAATTTCTTTTGCTTCATTAGCGGGTTCCTGTTTCATCCTGGAGCGGAAGTATTCAGCCGCTTTTTTTAAATCCTCCACACTTTCCTGAAATCCCTTACTTAGTTCATGAGCTTCTGAAGTGTGTTCCTTGCCGGTTAGCGATTTAATTCCTTTGTATATGACATAGGATAAGCCGCCATCAAGCAGGAGTGAGACTGCCAGTGCAATACGATTTGCCCGAAATGGTGCAGTATCAATGCCGGAATAGCGAAATGTGGTGCCATCAGAAAGCTGTACCTCCTTGCCTTTGCGGAATGCTTCACGCTGGCTTTCAGTAAGGATTTCGCTGTTAACCAACAGTGGTTCTTCGATTCTCTCTGTGTCTGTTTTGATGTATTCACGGGTTTCAGAATCGTACTCAAACAGGTATTCGCGTTTGATTTCGTCTTTGTCCTTCAGTTTTTTATAGATGGCGACGGTTTCGCCCTGTTCTAGTTGCTCTGCTTCAATATCAGTTAAGTCGACAGGAAATACAGGCTGATGATAGATGGGGTGGGCCTTCAGTTCAATCTCGCCTTTGCTATTCCTTTCGACTGAAATTTTGGCCTCCAACTCGCCAATTTTTAAGTTTTTATCTTCAAGATTCTGGAGCCTGATCAAGGAAGTGCGTCGCCCAAAAAGGAGTGCGAGTTTGTTTTCATCGCTCATCAATAATTGTCCGTTCTGTGCCAGGCCTATGGTTTCTAACGCCTTAATTGGCAGTTCTTCTTCTTTAAAAATCTTTCTGTTCATGGTGTATTTAGTAAGGAAAGGTTTATCGCTTCCTTTTCATTGCGGTTTCTGATGATTCGTTATTGAGTATCAATTCCCGGGTATTATCCATTTTGACTTCAGGATTTAGCATGGGATAGTTTTTAGCAACAAGGAGAGATTTGTAAAGTCCGTCACTATGAGAAAGCTTAAGCTGTTCACCAGAGTCTATATCCTCAATTTTTACCTGCTTGCCCTTCAGCACTTCGGTAACCTTGTAGGTGGTGTCGTTATGAACGATCTCGTCACCTTTCATTAAGAACTTAGATTCCGGCTTTCGTTCTACCTCCTGCTTTAGGTTTAGTTTGAGCTCGATATCCAATATGAAATCATAGATCTTTTGCGCATCTGCGGCTGCTTTTTGGAGTTCGAATGGATCATCCTGTAGTACTTTGATCCAGTCTTCAACATAGACGGCATGTTGTTCAAAATAATGGCCGGTACCTATTTCAGAGCCAACCATGAGCGATGCGATTTCGGCACGAAGCTCCTCTCTGGCATAATCAGGCGTGCCAAAACCATTCATCATATCGCGATCGAGCCGGGATTTGTGGCCAGTCCAGTGGCCTAGCTCGTGCAGGGCTGTTGCGTAGTATTCTGTTGCGCTTGGAAATTGATGCCGATGAGGCAGGGTGATTTGATCTGTTACATAATTGTAAAAGGCATAATTGCCCCCATGTTTGAAACTGGGATTGGTTGCATTTAAAATGGCTTCGGCCCGCTCGATTGGAGACCATTTTTGTGCGGCTAGTTTTTCAGCATTTACCAGAGCCAGCTCAGGGATACCGCTAATTTGCTCTGCGTTGAATACCCAGGCATTGGTGATGATCGGTTTTTCCAGTTGAGTTTCCGTGTACCGGACTTTGCCATTCTCATCCCGAATGGCTTTACCGTTTTCATCTAGTACCGCTTTTTTATCCGTGTGCTGGACAAAATTAATGAGGGTAGCCTTCGCACCCTTCTGAACCTGCCATTTGTTGATATTTGCCTGACGGAGAGTTAACCAGCGAGGGTCGGAAAATGGCTGCATCCCCAGCCAGAGTGCATTGAGACCACGATAGTTTTTACCAGTGGTAGGGTTTAAAGGGATAGAAAAGCCAGGGTTGTTGTCGTCAATCCATGCCTTTTGGAAGGGGGAAGTGCCAGCCTTGAGCTCGGCAATTAGCTTTTCGGCGATTTGTTCGTGCAGGGGCTTAAAGTTAGTCATAGGTTATTGCTTGTTTAATTGCATAAATTCCTGGACGAGCTGATCGATGTCGTCGTTGATTTTTAGAAAATTTTTCATGAGTATTTCTTCTTTTTTGTCCCCGAAATCGTAGAAGATTGGGAGTTCTTTGTAGTTCTGCTCTTCTTTTTTCAGCTCTTCAGTATCGAGGTTGATCCGGCAGTGGATGGCAGAGGTTTCGAACTTCCCATCGTAATGTTCCTGCGGTTCGGCAGCGATGAGGCCAACCATTTCCCCTGTATTTAGGGAAGCAATTTTTCCGGCAGGGATCAGGGCTTCCATTTTTTCATTGAGGGAGGTGCTGGTTTTGTTTCGGTCGATGCTCAGGTTTTCACTGATCTGTTTAGACTTCCCAAAGAGCCGTTCAAGCCAGTCCAGGGTATCTTTATTTCGCACGGAACCGGAGAGGATGTTGCCTACAACAGAAGTGATGACCGCTGCGGTGTCTTTTCCGTACTGTTGCTGGAGCATGGGCAATTCCTGTAGACCGAGTACCACGGCGAACTTCATGCTTCGTGCGGTTGAAATGACGTTTTCTATTTTATGGCAATAGAGTGTCGGCGCTTCATCTACAATCAACCCGCAGGGCAGATTGCCCCGACTGTTCATGAGCCTGGTCATCCGGTTGACAATTCCCGTAAAGCAAGCAGAAGTAATATTCTGTGTATTAGGGTTACTTGCCAGTACTAGCACACCCGGCTCATTTGGGTCTGAGATCTTCAGGTTAAAATCATCACCAGAAAAGACCCAGAATGTCTCTTTGGTAGCAAGGCGGCTCATAAAGATCTTCAGGGTTCCAATCTGACCCTCCAGCTGATCAAAAGCTTTTAGCTGATAGGCGCTGCGGAAAGGGGAGAGTAATGATACCAGTTCAGGCTCAGTAAAAAGCACCTTAAAAATCTCATCGTAGCTCCGGTTCAAAAAAGCCATCACATGCGGAAAGGTGGAAAATTTACCATCCTGATATTTACTGAAGAAAAAGATACAGGAAGCCAGGAAGTTAATCGCAGACTGGGTAAAGAATTGATCACTTCCTCCAGACTTATCACCTTTCTTCATCGCCTCGACAAGCGCCTCAGCAGTTTCAGAGGCATCTGCTAGCGTCCCCAGCCATTCCCTACGGAACAAATTAATCCGCCTGCTATTCTCAGGCTCTGTAGGATTGATGACATGAAAAGTATAGTTCCTGCATTTATCCTGTTGTTTAGCTAAAAGAAAATGATAGTATAGAATCTTACCCAAATCCGGGTATTTGAAGTCAAATACGCAGAGGCATAATTCCTTAGCCATTAGCTGCCGGATAATCGGGTTAATCAAAGAAAAACTTTTGCCCGAGCCCGGTGTACCAATTACCATGCAGGACCTGAAAATGTTATTCAGATTGATCCAGCCGTCACGAACTTTACCCTTGTGATAAAACTGCATCGGAATGTTTACTGAGCTCGAAGTTTCAACTTTTTCAGTAGGTTGCATGAAACTTTCCTGATCCACATTCCATTTGTCTTTTCCCAGACCTGAGCGGATCATTTTGGAAATGTTATCCATTGAAATGCTCAAAGTCAACGCACCAAACAATGAACATATGATGTAAAATAAGTTGTACCAGCTGGTGTAACTAAAAGCGATACCCGAAGGCCTACAGTACAACCAAAGACTCCCAAAAAACATCAGTAGCCCGGCAGTTAACGGAAGCATGATGTGCATTTTAGGATCAAGGTCAATCTTCTTTTTAGAAAGCGTACCGATACTGACCAGACAGATCAAAACAAGTGTTGCGAACTTGCTGTAAAGTAGTTTGTGGTAAATTGGTATCAGACTAAGCTTATCCACCACAAAAGAAAAAAGCCCCAAAAAAGGGGCTCTTGAATAAACGAAGATCATGATTTCGGCAATGACCATCAGATAGATAGTGCATTGAAGGAAACCATGAAGTTTTTGGATTTCACGGGATTCTTCCACGGTATAAATTATTTTAAGGAGTGAATCGCATCGGCAATATTTTACAGAATCATCTTAGTAGGGAATCTTGACCATATGATTTAAAATCTACATACTTTAACATCATATAGTTGTAGACCGTCACTATCTAGGTGTCTCAGCTGCTAATCTTCGGGTATTGGCGGGAAATTAACAACTTTACCAAGCTGTTCCTTGATAGCCATTCGACAGGCCTTTTTATATTCATCATTGACGTGATCGGTGAAGTATTGTGCAATTTGAAACAAGTCGGCCGTCTTAACTAGGGCAATCCCCTCCCTTTGGGCACCATTTTTACATTTGTCAGTAAAGTCTAAAGTCCTACTTTTTGGATCAATAAGCCGTTGTGGATTTCCAAACAAAATCCCATATGCCTTCTCAGAAACTTCATCTCTGGCAAAATCAGCATTTAGTGCATCCTGCAATTGCCTGAATTTACTTATATCAATGTCTTTGTTGTCTTTGCCTTCACACTCGCCAACAAATCGATCTCCTTCAGGTGACAATATGATCTGATCCATCTCCAACATGCCATCATCAAAATTCTCGGCTTCGTAACCCAATGCATTCAGGGTCTTTGTGACGATATATTCCAAAGGTTTTCCCGTTTCATATAAAAGATTTTTACACTCTTCCTGATCAGCTAGCAACTCTCGATATTTGCTAATTTTAGACTCCAACGCAGAAATTTGACCTTCTGCGGTCTTTATCTTTTTCAGGGTTTCAACCGCGTTTGGAAGCATATAATCTTTCTGTTGCGTCCAGTTCGGGGTAGGGGTTATATTGTCTTCTGCGCGTAATGCCTTGGAGAGACCGGACAAGCTCTCCTTGAACCGGCTGCCCCAGCGAAATGCCTTAGCATTGAATTTTCCTGCTTCTGTCTTGAAAGAACTAGGTAAGGTAATTGAAGGAACAAACACAATATGACCTTTTCCATATATCTTATGAAGGCCAAGTACTTTGTCTTTGGCTTTAGTGGTAAACAGAGTGGAACTAGGCACCTCAGTTTTAACGTGCGCTTCGAATTGATAAACCTCATTTACGGCATCATTAAAGTCTTTCACTAGACTTGAACAGGGATAAATGGTACTGCCATGGCCATTTAAGATTTCTGCATTTAACGAGGACGGCAAGAATTCATAATTATGATGTTTGCCGACCATGGTTGTTTCTTGCCTTTCGGTTACCTTCTTTTTACCTGTATACAAATAAAAAGTTTTTTTCTCTTCTAGAAGAATAAAAAGGACTTTTCCACGATCCAAAAAGTTCGTCAATTCCGCATTCCAATGATCAAAATGTTCTAAAAGTTGATTGGAAGAGGTTGTTGAGTATAAGGGGTGGCCTTGATATCCATCTTTATCTAGCTTGTAAGAGTCGTAAGGAAAAGTGCAGGAAAAAACAACGATATCCGCATCAGAAAGAGATCCTTTTGTATTGATAGCCAAAAAGTCTTTTTCTTTTGAAGGGATATTAAATCCAACACCTATTATTGTCTCCATGAATACGTAATTTAGATAAAGATTGATTTCTAAAAGTATAGAATATTAGCGCGGTTGCAAAATCGCATCGGCTTAATTTGGAATGCCACTATAACGTATCAGCCTCAAGCAGATTTTTATACTTCAATTTGATGCCAATCACCCTTCCACTGATCTGTTTTTCATTGAGCTCGATTTTCAACACTTTATGTCCCGGAAAGCTGAACTTTCGGAAGACATATACGTTTCTAAATTGTTTCCTGAACGCCGGTTGTTTAAAAAGAATGAACTGAGGCTTAATCTCTACTGACTGAACAGTAGTTGCTTTATTGATCTTTTGGTCCTCAATCTTGAAGCGAACCTCCTCAGTATCATATTTCAGATTGGTGCCATTCTGATAACCGATGTCAATAAAAACATAGTCCCCAAATGTTGCCAGGTTGTTTATGTTACCTGAAATCCCGAATGCCTTGCTTTTTGCAATATTGTGCTGTGTTTTTTTGAATAGCAGCGAAGTAGCCAGCTTCTCTAGCTGAACATCAGATAGTTTAGTGCCGGACTCCAAAGGTTTCATGTGTTCCGGCAAGATTTCAATTTGTGTCGGATATTCTTTACCTCCAACAACAGGGACATAGCGTATCCGGTATTGAGCCATAAAACTTTCCCCCGCAATGGTAACGATTGCATCCGGCAATAAATTCAAATTTGAACCCTTCCCAGCAACCGAATCCGGTATCCGCTTTATCCGCAAAACATTTTTGATAGGCAGATCTCCGGAAATTGATTTAATAGAAATATCAACATACTGAATCGGTTCTGGTGAAATGAAATGTAGAGAAACGTTTTCCGGTAGGTCAATGTTCGGTAAAGTCTGTGAAGACACAGAAGAACTAAAAAGCAGCAATGCTACCCAGACCATAAAATTGATTTGCATAATGAATCGATGATTAAATGAATAATAGACGAATTGAATAATTGAAATAATGAGCAGTAACAAAGCCTAATACTCCTGCTGCGTCTTTTGCAGCTCTTCAGGATCGATCAGGTAGATGTAGGAATTGTATTTCACCTTGGCCTTATTCCTCCGAATTAATGATGCAATAGCGGAAGAAGTGGACTGGAACATTTTATCCAGGCTGGACATTAAAAACTGATTGGCATCGGTACTGTTGCCCTGAAGATTAACACCTTGCATGGAATTACCACCCAGGTCTTTGCTGAATTCACGAAAAGCCGATTCCGGAACATATAGCCCCGGCAGGCCATCGGTATCATAAAGTTCCAGTTTTACTGGTAGGATTTTACCATCCTGAAGGATGGATTTGACACCCAGAGTAACCCGCTGATCTCCAAATCCGGTAATCAACGCATACAGGTAAGTACCTTTACGAACCAAAAACTTACCCGCCCGGATGTCTTCCAATAAGCGCAACCTGATTCGCGAGCCAGCATAGCCGGTAATGTTTTCATCAATAATCGCTGTAATAAAATTGTCGGTCTTTCCCGGCTTTACGGTGTTGAAAACCTCGGAATAGGAAGCTTCTTTCTGAACACTGAGTTTCGGTGTATTCTTGCGGGCTAGTTCTGCTTTATCCACCAAAGCCTGCCGTTTCACCTCGGCCTGATATTCTGGATCACTGGTCTTACTGACGCTGTCCATGTACTTCATCTGCGCCTTAAAAAGATCCATTGGATCTTTCTCTTTAACCGCTGGTGGCTGGTAAACTGGAGCGGGCTGGGTATAACTCCCATACGGATTTGAGGGCTGATAGCCGCCAGCAACCGCAGGCGGACTGCCTTTTTGTAAAGCTGCCAGTGCTTGAGCAAGTTGCTGATCCTGCTGGCTCATTACTGGATTCATCCCAATAGATGAACCCGCAATGGGCCCACCCGCCATGAAACGCTGCTTCATCATCAGGTCAATGGAATCCAATCCCTGGACATCTTCGATGGGATTGACCGCCGTGTTCCCGTCCGCTTCCTTGTACTGCTGATTAAAGGCATCGAGTTTATCCTCCAATTCCTTTTTCTGGACTTCAGGTGAAACATTTCCGATATGGTCCTGAATGCCTTCTTTAGCGCTTAACTCAGGAGCAGGATATCCAATAGTTAACTGATACACATAAAAGAAAAGCAACAGGAAAGGGAGGACGATAATGGGAATAATGTATTTGGGCTGATTGAGTTTAATTCGGCTCATTTGAATTTGTAGTTATGGTTAACTGATGGAATCTGTTTAGTGCTTTTTCCAATAAGACACTGTCTGCTGAAGAGAGGCTATCCTTTGCGATCAACGCCGAGATTTCGCGCTTGATCTCCAAGCTTTCGCGAAGTGCATCAGCGGTTGCCAGGATCTGGCTGAATCCTTTTCCAACAGTTGAAACAGCAGGCTTTATCTGTGGTACGGATGTTGGTTTTTCAGACCTAAATACAGTGACGGCCAATGATGCCGATACTATTATCGAAACCACCATGAAAGCAAATACTGGTTTTGGATAAGCCTTCAATAACCCACGTATTTTAGCTTTTAACCAATCGATGTAAGCCCTGAATTCCCTGGCTAGCGCTGAATAAAGCGTATCACTCGGATCACGCTTAGAGTGTATTTTTCTGAACATTTTGAAGGTCTTTGTTTTCTAAAGTTTTCCAGCCTGTAATCAACAGGCCATGGGGATTGTTATCGCTACGGGGAATGTCTTTGAGGTAGCCCTCAGTAACTAAGGAACGGATGAGTGTGGCGCTGCGCCTGTCTATCTTAAGCTTTCCGTAATACCTGAAGTACTTTCGGGGGATATCCAAAACAATCGAATCTGTTTCCAGTGTCAACACTGAACTTGATGAGAGGATTGAGTTGAAATAGCCCCGCTCTTTTAAATTATTGAGCTGGTTTATACCTGATTCATCGATCAAATACATGGCCTTTTTCATCTTGTACTGGATGTACTTGTCATCTGGAGTCAGCGAAAAGAAAAAGGAATGAAACAGGTCTATGTGTGCCTTATACTCCGCAGGTCGGTTCAGCTGCACATCCGTTTGCCGTGCAAGGATCGGCACATTGTTATCGAGAATATAAATACTCTTGCGGGCACTGGCGACCTGTTGCCAGGTAGAAAACAGCGCCATCCCGGCAATCAATACCGCCCCGATGATACTGCCGACAGACACATAGGTAGCCAGGCGGATCTTGCTTTCAATGCTTTTTATTAGCATATAATGAGTGATTAAATAAAATAAATAGACAATGAATTAGAAAAGTTTGCCCGCTTTTTTGGCCATAGAAACGACCGTTGAAGAACCTCTTCCGAAGCTGGATGTCGCTGAACTGATGCCCGAAGTGGAAATGATCCAGGTAGAGATACTCGGAACAGTAAACATGCAACAGGCGCCAATAAAAAACACAACGATCACCGTTCCGAAGGAAAGGATCCCATTTCCAGCAAATACCGTTAGCTTCGCCAGACTCGTACCACCGGTGCCATCTGGGCCCAGTAGTTCTTTGTACTTACTGATCTCAGAAGTCATCGCATATTTCTGCATCAAAGCCATGATGTACATCACCAGGTAAGCAATACCTGAATAAAGATTTACAGAAATGAAGCGCGCGATCCAGGTACTGAAACTATCCCGAAAGGCAGGCAGGATACTTGCCGCAACCGCAAAAGGGCCAAGAATAATTAAGATGCTGGAATAGATAATCTGAATGATAAAAATCACATAGACTGCTAAACGCAGGATCCAAAGAGCTAAAAGCTCCAGCAGCTGGGTCATCAGCAGTTGCATGGAAATGGACAGCCGGTTCTTCAATTCAATGAGCGGGGTAACCACAGTTGAGATCCCTTCCTTAACCGAACTGGTTACCGAATCCCAGGCCTGTCCATACCAGGTATCGGACTCCTTTTCTGCCACCTGTGACTCCGCCTGGAAAGTATACAAGGCATTGGCAACTTTAATCTGGTAATCAGCCCGGGCAAAGCGTAGGTTATTGACATTGGTCTGTTCCGACTGGAACATCTGTTCGGTTTCCATGGCCACCAGATCCGTAGGAAAAGCAACCATGCGGACAAAAGCACCCCACCAGATGATAACCATGGTCAAACCAAATGGCCGCAAAAGAGGCATCACTTCCATGTTCTTATCTCCGGACATCATCTCATAAGATTTGATGGCAAAGAATATGATCATAAAAATGGCAGCAAGTGCTTTGGCATCGGTAATAAACAAATCAAAATGCGTCCAGATGGAATCCTTCAACCCCTTCAGAAAGACCATCATGCCTTCTTCATAAACACCATTGCCCTGAAGAAATTCAAGGGACTTTTTGTAATCTGGGGTTACGGTTTGCGCATGGCTCAAACCAACCCCGGTCAGCAGTATCACCGCTGTCAATAGAATCTTAAACATGGTTAATTATTAATAAATGAAAATTGGCAATGGAAATATTTAACGAGACGTGCTTCAGGAAAGAAGATGGATTACGTCAATGGGATGGTTCTCCCGAAATAAATAATAATGTTAAAAAAAGTTAAACAGCTGTTTTAAAGTCAATTTGATCGGTATCTTGCTAAAGATGAACCTAACTTTCGCACTCAGAATTATAGTTGTATTAATGTTTGTCGCCATCAGTTCTAGCATGGCGCAAACCGCCAAACCCCTACGCGGGGCGATCCTGCAAGACGGTACAAAAGCCCGGATTGAACAGGTAGAAGTTCGCAACCAGCGCAGCGGCCAGATGGTCTACTCCGACAAACTTGGACTGTTTGAACTGGCCTGTAATATAGGAGACACCCTGGAAATACAAAGAATTGGCTATCAGTCCATGAAAACCAGAGTTCAGAGCTTTACTAATATGGTCATACGGCTTAAACTCACCAATCAACTAAAAGAAGTTGCAATCACTAGTAAACTCGCTTCGCAAAACTTCAGGGAAATCAGTAATGCTTATAGTAAGGAAAAGGGTGTATTCTATGGCGGAAAGCCACCGATTGGCCTCTTGTCCCCTTTTGGTGGCAGCCCCATCACCTTTTTTTATGAGCTTCTGGGAAAGGATGGACGCCGGGTAAGGCGACTCAATCAACTGGCTAAACAAGCTGCAAAAGCAGAGGAAATTGACCGGTATTTTAATGACCTTATTATTCAGCAGACGGTACCCATAGACAGTGCGCAGCTGGAAGCATTCAAACTCAAATATACCCCCAAACTGGATAAGCTTAAGAAATGGTCGGAATATGATCGGGCAAACTATATCAAAAGTTCATTTGAAGAATTTAAGAAAAGTAATCAGCCTTAACCCATCAGTATTTCCGGGATTTGAGTACTTCTTTTGCAATCTCTACATCAGATTCTGAAGTCCAGGAATCAATATTAACCTGACCAGATTTCACGCTTCGTTGGCGGTTAATCAAGTTCATGTTCTTTTCCGCGTTTACAGTACGGGTAGCCCAGGTGGCAGATAGCCTGCGGTATTCCATCAATAACCTGTGATAGGCAAGAATCCTTGAACTGCGGTCCATGTTAGCTGATCTTGCACCCTCAATCCGTTCCTTAAGTACATCCAGTTCATTTTTGAACCAGCTGAAAGTTCCCTCGGAAATGACTTTAGCACGAACGGGCACTGGCAAAGCCCCCAGAATACCATAATCAGAATATTCCATCACCGGCCGGAGCTCCTTACTGTAATACAACATCCACAACGGATCAGCAGCAGATAAATAACCACTATGATTGCTGATCTCCAAAAGCGCCGTATTGCGTAACGTATCCGCTTCTAGCTTGTAAGCGCCGCTGGTATTATTCATCACACCAATCAAACCTAATCGCTGAGTTTGCGGTCCCCAAGCGCTAAGCGGCCTGCGGTCAGTATCAGGGTAATTCGGATGCAGCCCCCAGGTGAGCCAGTAATAAGGATTGATCCCAAGCCAGCCGGAACCAGGCTCGAATTTACCACGATCCCATTGTTTAAAAACCATGCGCTCCTGCTGATAGCGCATGGCCTTGTCTTCAATTGCAAGCTGGGCATAAACTGATTGAGAAATGGCAGCTACGATCAGTAGTGCGATTGTCTTTTTTTGTTTTGAATTCATAAATAAATAATTAGACTGGAATAGCTTTGATAAAATTGATGAAGTAAAATAATTTATTTACCTTAGTAAAAAATCTTACTATGTCAAGTAGAGTAGTGTCGGTAAAGCCGACTGGCGGAAATAAAAAGGTAGCACAACAATCTCACAAGAAAGGAGACTGGATGGTTAGGTCATGGACGAACTTTGAAAAGATCGCCTCGGTAAGAACCGGCATCAGCAAAGACAGCCTAGTATCCTTCAAACAAGCAATTGATATCGATTACGACCACCTTTCCTTTGTCCTGGGAACTACTAAAACCACCCTGCATAAAAAACAGGGCGAGGAAACCTTTGGCCCCTCAATCAGCGAGAAAGTCATAGCTTTAATGGATGTCTACCGTTTCGGTTATCAGGTTTTTGGTGATCATGAAAAATTCAATAAATGGGTTCAGACTACTAACCGGGCATTGGGTAACCGCATCCCTTTAGATGTTATGGATACCATCTTTGGTATTGATGAAGTCAAAAGCATCATTGGTAGAATTCAGCACGGAGTTTATTCCTGATCATGTTGGTCTATCGTTTATCTAAGACGGAGTTCGCAGGCGATCTGGAAGGAACAGGAGCGAAACTTTACGGCGGCAGGTGGAACAATAAAGGAACGGCCTGCGTATATACGTCTGTCAGTCGTGCATTAGCCGTACTGGAATTTGCATCCAATGTCGAACTTGAATTCATTCCAGAAGATTTAAGTATCACCACTTATGAGCTACCAGAGGAACAGTGCCTCACGCTGTCAACAAAGGAACTTCCAAAGGACTGGGAAGAACTCCCCAGCCCCCAATCTACAAAGGACCTAGGTAATAAATATTTCAGCGATTCCAGCTTACTTTGTTTGCGTGTCCCTTCAGTGGTCGTTCCCGAAGAATACAATTACCTGATCAATCCGGAGTCCGATAAAATTGCTGCAGTTAAAGTGATCAAAATCTCCGCATTTGAATTTGACAGTCGCATTAAGAGATAACTCACTGTCTTAGATATTTGGCTGATCTGAGGATCTCTTCGACAAACTGCCTGTCCTGAATGATAAATTCATGAAAAGGATTGGCTGAACGCAGAATGCCGCGCTCTTTCGCCCAATACATGGCTTTCCAGCCGCCATAGGCAAGTGAACAAAGCAACTGCAATTCCTGTGTTACCTTACGCAGCAATTGATCACGATTGTTGTAATCTGTTAATACATTGCTGCCTTCTTTCAGTATAAAGCCGGACACGTCCAAAACCAGACGAGCAGACCTTGCTTTCATTTGATTACCAAAGTCCTCAGCAAACAAAAGCAGGTAGGGGTCAGCTCTTGCAATGACCAGCATCTGGTTGCTGTAATTGATCAGATCCGAGACAATAGAGCCCATCTGTAAAACGGCCCTGCCATTCCTCAGAGCAGCGTTAACATTTGACAACCCATCATAAATAATGGTCTGTGCAGTCACTACAGATGCGACATTCAAATTGATCGCTTGCAAATTCTGATCGATTTTTTCGAGGTACTGATTATGGGTTAGCTCAGCAGCATGCCTTGCGATTGCATTCTCATTGACGACCTGGAAATGCTTTTTATCGTAAACGACCCTTTGTGCATCAGCCTGGTTTATTAATCCGGCTGCCATTAAAAGGGACAACAAGGTATTCTGAGAGGTCATCATGATTAGGTGATTTTTTGGTAAATAAAATCGGGCGATTAAAAGCCCAACATTGTTCGGGATCGGTCATCTCTGTTCAGATTCGCACAGTACGAAAATCAAAAACAGCAATAGGTCGCCCAAGAAGCCCGATTATCCATGGCATGCCTCTTGTAAACAGCAGTGCAGATAGGCACAGATAAAAAATATAGTTTAGTTTTAGTTAGGAAGCTGGTTCCGTCGGATGATGTGCCAGCTTTTAAATTTTACCTGAGGTAACTGGCATTGCGTATAATGTCCTGGACAAGATCCTTATCCTGATCAATGTAGGTTTGAAAAGGATTCAATGAGCGAAGCCCATCGGAAACATTAGCGTAATACATAGAATTGACAAGGCTCGCTGACATAGACTGGATCGTATTCAATTCCATCAGAATATGATCAAAAAGTATTTTCCGGTCCGAAGCCTTCATTTGATTCACTGCCCCAAAACTCGCGCAGAGCCCAATCAGATAATTCACCAGCGACCTGGTCTTTCCCGCAAACTCAATCTCAGTCTGATACGCAAGACCGACCAGCACAGGGTTTTGCATGGCCATACGATAAATCTCCCCCTGGTTATGAACGATCTGGTTGACCATAGGAGTCGCCTGAATACCAATATTGGCAGCAGAAATCACTGTGCCAAGGGACTGATAACGCTCCTGTAATTCCCGGTATTTGTTCTTTAGACGCGCTAGCATTGTCTTATTGGCCTGTTCATTAGCCGTAGTCAAAGCCTGATTGTCACGCGTTTGGTTCTGCTTATCATACTCAGATTTAGAAGCAGCAACCAGCTGATGAATACCGGCAATGTTGAGTGCTTTTTTTTGAGCAAAGCCCATTACAGGAAAGCATAAATAGATAAAAATAAAACACGGTGCAGCACACCAGTATTTTAAACTGCGAAGTGTTCTCATAATAATTAGTGTAGGTAGAATGGACTTTAGTATCGGTAAACCATAGCTTTCGTGTAAGCAACTACACCTTAGGTATTATTGCCGCCTCAGGTATTTCGCCTGCCGGATCACATCATTTGCGATTTGTACATCTGTATTGATCCAGGTTTGCCAGGGGGTAAGCGACTTCCAGATACCCTGCATCTTCGCCCAGTACATCGCCCGGTGCATACCGTATGCAACGCCGCGCAGGATACGCAGCTCAGAAGCGACGTGGTTTAATAGTTTCGCCCTTTCTCCCGCATCCATAAGGTTTGTCGCACCTCCGCGCAGTGCAAAAGAGCTGACCTCAAGTGCAAGGTTTGTCGCCCGGTTCTTGAACTCGCGGGCACCTTCTTCCGCAAATAGCAATAAGACAGGGTTAGTACGGGCAATACTCACTGCCTCACCTACATCATTAACAATGTCTATTCCGATATCGGTGATCTCCTTTACCGTGGTCAGTGAATGTAAAATACCCGAGACTTCAGAAAGTCCCCCATAAATCCTGTCCTGCAAGTCATTTACAATGACCAGTTGCCCGGTCACCGCCAATTGTCCCCGCTGGATCAAAGACAGATTATTATTGGTACGGTTAAGCTGTCCGTCAATGGTTGCACTGTGTGTGTACATTGCTGCCGACACCACAGGATCTACATACAGCGTCTGACCCCTGGCGGAAACGCATATGTAAATCAGTGCTCCCAAAATCATCAGTTTTCTATCCATCATTCAAAAAATTAGTTTATACATAGATTTGAATTATTATCTTTAATCAAAACGCTTTCCATGAAAAGATTCATCCTGTTTTGTTTATCCCTGCTGATGCTAACGGCAATCAGCCAGAATAGCATTGCTCAAACCATTTCAGAAGATGCCTCAGCAGCTGATACTACCCTCTATGATGACCGAACGCCCAGCGAGGGACATGACCTGAGGCTGCCGCAATCCGCTCTGGACAACCTGGAATACAGCCGTTTTATAAATAAGGAGTTCACGGCCTCTGCTGTCCTGAAAAAAAACAGGAACTATACCAAGGTAGAAATCACCCGGATTGTTGAAAAAGACGGTAGCGTTTCGTCTTATACCGTAAACGGAACAGGACCTGAAAGCATGAAAACAGAACTTGTCCGGATCCTGAAACTCTTGCCAAAATATACACGGGGAACCAGGGACGGCAAACCGGTGAGGTATCGTATGTATCAGCCATTCGAATTTAAGTATAACTAGCTACTAGCAATGCCGGGTCTAAGCTGACGAGAATTCACGCTAGCGACAAATTTCCCAAGGGTCAGGCCGCTCAATTCAAAATCAGAAACAAAAGCATCCAGGCCAGCCGGGTAGGACCCGTATTGCCGGACATACCGTTCAACCGCATTTTTCTCGGGTTTTTCTGTGGTGTAACATAAATATTGAAAAATCGACACCTCCACGCCGTATACCTCACCGGTCATTCCCCTGCGGATATACACTTCTTTGAATTTACCCCGTCCGGTTTTATTGTCAAGCTGATTCACTGTGAAAATCTTCCGTCTTTCCGTATCATTAATTGAAAGCAGTTTAGCGATCTCATCATAGTTATCCTTGAAGTTACTCTGATCCAATAAACAGATTGTACCTGAGTTGCCGATGATACTGTCCTTCACTATTGGATTGCCTAAAATGTCCCCAAGTTCCTGGGTAACAACAATAGCCTCACCCCAGAATTTTCTAACCGTTTTGTACAAAAACAAAAGGTAATTTGCCATAATGGGACTCGCAATCGCCTTCCACGCTTCTTCACATATGAGCGCTTTCCGTCGGTCTGAACGGTGTCTCATCTTTTGCAAAAATACGTCCATAATGATCAACGTAACAATTGGAAACAGCTTCGAATCTTTTATGGTATCAATTTCAAAAACAATAAAAGGCTCATCAAATAAAGACTGATCAACCGGCTGGTTCAGCATCCGGTCATGTTCACCGCCACGATAGAACTTTTTTAAAATGTAGCGGAATTCTTCCAGATTAAAATGGATCTGCTCAGTGTCCTTAATCAATGGAATAGTCGCCAACGCATACTCATAAAACGAATTGAAGTTCTGCTCTGAAATCAAGGATCCGACCTGGTTACCGAATATGTCTCGCCCGTAAAAAGACAAAGTATAGTAAGAGGTAATCAATTGGGTGATTACATCAGACTCGACCTGAGAAATAGAACCATCAGCACCCTTCCACAGCAAAGTGATCAGCGTAACCAGGAAATCCTTCTTCTCCAGGTTGTATTCCTCAACGCCAATAGCAAAAGGATTCATTGTAATCGGCTCTTTTTCAGAATAGGTAATGTACTTGCCATTGTAATAACTACAAAGGCCCGAATAGCTATGTCCAGTATCAATGATCACCACATCCATTTGATAAAGCATGTATTGTTCCAATACGGAGTTCATAAAGAACGATTTTCCGGTGCCTGAGCTACCCAACACAAAGCGGGAGCGGTTGCTCATCCGATTTTGACTCATCGGCAAATCAGAAATGTCTATCCCAATCGGAACACCGTGGCGATCGGTAAAACGGATCAGGAAATCTGAAGGATCATCCACCGAAAGCGACTCTTTATAAAGGAAACATAGCGCCGCATCACTGGTCGTTAGGAACCAGTCATAGGGTTTCAGCTCTACGCCATTCCCAGGAATCGCAGTGCGAAAAAGTTCCAGTTGGTTATAAGCGTTCTTGCCAGGGGTAATTCCCAAACCAAATAACTCAGTCTCTACGAAATTGCAGGCCGCCTGTAATTTTTCTCCAGCTGCCACAACCATAATGTTAAAATGCGCATTGACCAAAAGCTGGTTGTCCTTTGCCACATCACCCAGTAGCGCATCAATATCATTTACGCAAATTGCATTCGCCGGATCAGGTATCCCAGAGTGTCGCTTCCGCTTCAAAGTCAGCTTACGAAGTGTCAATGGCTGTGGCGGAATTTCAATGAGCTGATTGTAAATAATACAATGATAGTCAGGTGTGCGAACTAAAAACGAAAGCAGATCTACCGGGAAACCACGCAAGGTATCGTTGTCATTCAGCACAGTACTGACACTAATCTGCGAAGGCAGATCGATGCTGTCAATGTCAATCAGGCTAATGCTCCGCAGAGAAAGCTCACCAAAATTCAGTTGCGTATCAGTGGGAGAGATGTTGTTCAAGGTCAAAGTCTGCCCCGTAAAATTCAGACCTAGCATTCTTTTGATCAGCGTATTGATTTCATGATCTTTCAAGATCTTAGGCTGAGTTTTAGCAGCTTCCAAAACCGAAATCACCTTAGCCACATTCTGATGGAATTCCTGCAACACCCGAACATCAAAGGTATAGAATGCACCCTTTTTAACCTGCCGGGTAATGGTCAGGTAAGTCTGAACTTCTGTTGTTAACCTGCCCGCAAAATGCTGGTTGTACTTATCCTGCAAATATTCTGCTGCGGGGCGATAAGGGTAAACAGACTTACAAATCACATCCTGTTTTTGCAACAAGTATCCACTACCCAGGATCTTCAGGATATTGGTAAAAAGGCTATGGAATTCAAAATAGGCTTCACCGGAACCAGAATATTGCAATACCGGATTGAGCATAGAAATGACAACAGAGAATTCTCCGTTCAGACCATACAGCAAATCCATATCCAGGTATTTATCGGTGCCGATATAAGGCAGCCTGAATTCGTTGTGTCCCCTCATAAATTTTAGAATTGATTTTAGTTTGAAAATGATAAGTACCTAAAGACCGGGACTTCAGGTGCAACCCCCGTTTCTGCTGCGATAGGGTATAAGATAAGCCACCACCAATGCAAGCAGCCAGTAGAATTACGCCCAAAAGCATACTGAAAAGCGCCATCACCATAGTGCCCAGCACTAAGCCGCAAAGCAGCGATCCGATTCCCCAGTAAATGAATTTCCCTGCGAAACCGCGGTATACAAGGGGCTTTTGCAGCCCCTTGTATACGTTGAATCTGCGCTCCATTTACAGGCCAAAAAAGGCTTTAACAATCAGCGAAGAAAGGACAAGGAACAGGCAGGAACCTCCCCAGCCCATGAGTTCCTTGTTGATGTCCTGATCACCTGAATTCCATTTGGAATAAACGCGGAGACCTCCGACAAGACCGACGATACCACCAATAACAAGAGTGGTATTGGTAACCGGCCCGACGTAAGTTTTAAGCGTTGTAGTGGCGGTGTTCAAACCGTTGACGCCACTCTGGGCAAATACTGTTGTGTGGGTAATGGCAATAAGGATTGCCAGCACCAGAAGATGTTTGGTACGTTTCAATTTGTTTCATGAATTGAATGAGTTCTGAGGCCGAACTGGCCTGATATGGAAGGAAAGAGGTTAACTTAGATACCGAAAAGCACCTGTAAAAACGGCCCGATCAGGATCATAAAAAATGCAGCGAAAAACCATGCGGCAACTTTTGCAGTGATTTTGTCCTTACCCATTTGCCAGTTGTAATAAACATTGACCGCACCGGCGATTCCGAACAAGGCAGCCAATACCAAAGAAGCATCACGGGCGGAAAAGAAAGATTGTCTCAGATCAGCTGTTGCCTGCTTCATTTCAGATATGCCGGGCTGGGCAGATGCTGGAATAATAGCTAAACACAGCGGTATGATCAGAAAAATTAAAATAGTTTTTAGCATGTTTTAAAACTCATTTTTTGTGGTTAACTTTCCTGTTCAAATCCATCTGTTATGCTTAATCTCAAAACGCTCGGCCTTCTCATCTTGTCATCGTTACTATTCTCTGTCTCCTGGGCTCAGGAAACAAAAACGATTTCCTTCAAACGTAAAAATGACTATTTCACCATCGCAGAAAAATATAGCGTATTGAAAAGCAATCCTGAAATAAAACAAGGGCCATATAGCGCAAGCTTATCTTCGTATTCAGAAAAAGGCCAGTTTGAAGCCGATAAAAAAGCAGGCATTTGGGAAAGCTACTATAATGGCAAGCTTGTCCAAAAGTACGATTTTGCCACCCAAAGCTTTCTTCAGGATGATGTTTTTAAGATGATCAGCTCGGTTGAGGAGCTTGATGAACAAGGAAATAGTGTGAAGGATCTTGGCTCACGCGGAGTTTATTTTGGTGGAGATTCGAAGATGATAGCTATCCTTGTACGTAGTATCCGTTATCCAGCGTCGGCTCAGGAAAACAATATTCAGGGTTGGGTCGTTCTTGAGGCCAAGATTGATAAACAAGGTAAACTAACCCAGGAAAAAGCCATCAGTACAAACGGCTATGGTTTAGAAGAGGAAGGCCTGCGCGTATTTAAAATGCTTCCTCCAGACTGGGTGCCAGTCATCGTTGACGGCAAGCCTGTAGACGCGAAATTTCAATTGAAGATTGCTTTTCGACTTTCCCATCTTCCGGACCTTAAAAACTAACAGATTTGGTAAATTCAATGGCATCCTTTCGGGCCAGATTAAACAGTTCTTTTATGGACACTCCGCCCATACCAATAGAAGCTGCACCTCCTGCGGAGGAATTATTATCCTCCAAACCGAAATCTTCCAAACTCACTTTTTCAGGTAAAACAGTTTCCGAAAAAGTAAGAACAGGCAATGAAGCCCCAGTTTCTGATCCCGAAGAAGCCCTGCTGTCCAGAAGAAACACAATAAAATAATAGGCTCCGTATCCGAGCCCCAAATAAGTCAGGAAAGAAATCCAGTTCATAGTTCAAGAGATTGAATAAAGTTTTTGATATAAGTTTTAAGTTCAGGCTGCGTAGCAAACAAGTGTCGCACAGCAAAAGCCACCAGTTTGATATTATCCACCCCGGTTGCCATTTTAAAATGTCCCAGCAGTTTGGCCGTAGCCGCATCCAGTTTTGCATGTACCATGGCTTTATTGCCTGAAGAATCATAATCCAGGATCTCCTGCAAGATCTTTGGAGGTGGTTTTGACTTAGGCTGAACAGCGGCAAGCTTCAGATTCTTAGCAGGTGGTTTCCCGCCAGAATTCCCGACGATGCTGCTGCGGAGCTGATCAGCCAGAGATTTAATTTCGCTCATTTTAATAAGTATTTAGATCGTTTGCATTAAGATCATCAACAAGGAATGCGAAGTAATTCACAAATAGCTGATCCATGACCGGCTGAACAACCGGAATCAAAGAAGCCGGGGTACGGAAAGTGCTTACGCGCGAAAAGTCAATACGGTCAGGAATAGACTCGGTAACCAGGCCAAACCTGCCCAGCTGCTGATCTACTTCAGCCATCGTTTCATACCGGACATTCGCTTTAATCCGGTTAGGGATAAATACAGTCTGCACCTCAGGATTGATCTTTTCCAACACCACTGAGAAAAGAACAGTAGATTCAAAACTGAACTCGTCATAGGAGAATGGACAAAGCACCAGATCCGCAGAGCGAAAAACACCAATCAACCCATCGTCATCCAGTTTTCCCGGTAAATCGATCAGCACCAAGTCCTCCAGATTTTCAGTCAGGACTTTGAGCAGCGCAGGATATTGTTCGAGGCTTGCTGCAATTACCTCATAAGGTTCTGAGTTCTCCAGCAATTTTGCACGCTGGTATTTTTGGACAATAGACTGCTGATAGTCCATGTCAATAACCGTCACTTTGCAGTGCCGGGACATAGTTAGGTAATTGGCCAGGACAAGTGTAAGCGTACTTTTCCCTGCGCCACCTTTTTGGTTGCCAATAAGAATGATCATATGTAAATGTTAATTAGTGGTTGCCAATCACGAGTAATACTGCCACCATAAGCATAAAGAAGATCATCTGAGCTATCGCAACTTTCCAGATCGCCTTGCCCTGATAGCCCATTTCGTAGCGAAAAATAAAGCTCAGAAAGGCCACCACAGCAGAGAGGAATGCAAAAATCACAAGCAATATCAAGCCTTTTTTGATGAAGATCTCCGTCAGAGAATCGTCCTGATAGGTAGGAACCATTGCAGTGCCGATGATCAGGAAAAACCCAATGTAGTTTACTATCAATACCAGTAAAACGTACATAACCTGGCTTATCCTTTGTTTGATTTGCATTCCTGAAATTAGTAAAAGTCTGACTCAGAAGCAAGATAAAAGTGTTTGTTGGAATACTATCTCGTATTGGTTCTTGCCTGTCTTTTCCTATGCCTGTTACGCCCGTGAATTGCCTCATCGTCTATATCTTCAGATATGGAGATTTGAACAGGTTGTTCAAACGGTTCAAACCCAAATTCACCAGTGACGGAATGAGCCGATGAGTTAGTGAACTGATGACCTGTTGTACTGTTCTCACTGATGAGTTCAATATTGCTCGCTTCACTCACAGGGATGGTCTCCAGGCAGTCGGTACTCATCTTCTGCACGTCAGCAGACGTTGATAATAAATCCTGAATATCCATGATCTCTCCACCCTTGAAAACATTTTTGTGATTTGGGTTATGATCCAGGATAGAGTAACCATAAGGAATCCTGCCAGGTGCTCCGTGAAAGATCAGTTCAATGCCAAATTTTTGCTTCATGAAAATAGCAAGATCCGAAGTATATGATTTCTTTTCTTGCTCGAAGTTTCCTGGCAATTGTATCATTTCGGCGCGAAGCATTGCCGAATGCTGATGACCGAATTTATGTAATAAGGCCGTGATCTGTCCGGCTCTCGCTAAATCAATCTGGTAAGTGGCTTTCCGTTCTTTCAAAAATCCCAAATCAGCCTCCAGCAGATTTCTCCCGAATTTAATCAGCGAAAGCTTACCGTCTTTCTCGACTAAAGTATAGCCCCTGCCTTCCAGGATCATCTTAAACTGGGCCTTAGTTTGGAAGTTATATTTCATGGCGAGATCAAGATCAGCTTTCGCCAAAGCAAGCGGGTCCTGTTTCATAATTTTATTGATCGCCGTCATCGCACGGATGTGCTCAAAAGCACTGCTGATCTTTTTTCCCGAGGCTTTATCTACCCGTGTTGACACAATATGGACATGCTGATTGCGCGTATCTTTATGAAAGATGATCAGGTAAGGCTGATCTCCATATCCCATTTGAGCAAGCCACTTTTCGGCAATCTCCGTTAAATCCTCCTTACTTGATTCCTTGCCCTTAGCAGAAATAATTGCATGCAATTGCGGATAAACCACCCGCTTGTTAGGAGCAGAAACCATATTTAAATAATTAATGTAATCCTGCGGTAACAGTTGAGACATTCCTTGCAGCGATCCAAAGCCAGAAACCTTCATCAGTTCCCCTTTATCTTTTCCCACCTTATTGGTGTTGTAGCGAACACCTTTAAATGTTTTGCTCTTCGCGAGGAACTTTACGATCATCTGTCTTTGTTGAATTTTCCTTTTTAGATTCATCCATGGCCTCTACATGGTTTTTAAAGTTCGTCCAGGTCCGAGCCAGTTTCTCTATATCAGGTCGGATCTTGTCGGCTAGTGCATTGTGTCCAGCAGTATAGCCTGAATCCCAATGTCCGGAAGGATTGCACAAAAAATAAAACAGCAGGTAATAGATACACTTGATGGTGAAGTAAAATGACAGCGCCAAAGCCAGCGTCGACAAGTCGATAACGAATTGAGTGTTCATAGTTTAAAAATGAAGATTGATTAAATGAAATGTTGAGTTATAGGAATGTGTACATAGTGAGCCACTGAGGTATTGGATCATTGAATTGCTGAAACGCTGATTAATTGAAATCAGATCACCATGTCAGAAATTCACTATTGACTCTTTGCGCGAATGATTTTACGCAGCACGACTTCCAGCTTTTGCTGAATAATGATGTAATCTGCTATCAGCCGATTATACCTTTCGATAATCTGGGGAGACAACAACCCACGCTTATTTAAGGTATTTGCATATCGCGCAAGCTGGTTGATGTTGTTGCCAATACGGCCAAGCTCCGCACCAAGCACATCGAGCTTTGCTATCAGATCCCTGGCGTTGACCATGAGTTGACCAGATTGCTGCATTACACGCATTCGAATAATATCTGCCCGCTTCATACCCAAAGTCTTCTCCAGGCCAAGAATAACAGTAAACTCCTCCTCGGTAAAACGGATATCAATCTTAAATGAGCGTTTACCGCTCTTCACCGCAGGCCTTCCTGCCGATCTACCTTTTTTTTCCTCCATAAATTCTGTGAGTTGCGAGCAGAATAACTCCTTAATAAACCACGACTGTAAGGAGGTAGTTGTTTAAGGCAAGATCACTTTTTGTCGAACAGGGTTCCGGAGGAATTTCTGTCGGACAAAAAGACATCTTGCCAAGTAAAATTCAAATCAGGGTGCTGATGAGCAAACGGTTTGTTTTTGCTTTGCAGCGCGGTTCCGAAGGAACGCAGCTGGAGTAAATTCATGCAATGAATTTTCGGTTTACCGACCTCTTTCGATTTTATTAATCCTTAGCTGTATTCTTTAATCCAAGTTTACAGGGTGCACACTCTGGATCCAGTTCCAGTGCTTTTTGGAAGGTTGCGGCAGCTTTCTTTTTTGCTCCTGCAAGTGAATATACCTCACCCAAAGTCTGTAGGTTCCATACGGATTTGGGATAAATTTCTGCATTCAGGCAGAGGACATCAATTGCTTTTTGTAAGTCACCAAGATAATAGTAGGAATATCCCAGCGTAATCAATGACGACTCATCAAAATTATAGGTTTCCTGATGATCCTTTTTTAATTTTGTGTACAACTGCCGAGCCTTTATAATTCCCTCGTCATTTATTACAGGAGCAATTGCAAGGGCGATCGGCGTTTTTAACCTTCGTAAAGGTTGATGGTGTAGGATATTCATTGCCAGAGCAGCCAATTCATCAACAGGAACAAAACGATAAAAATTACTCATCAGTATTATAGCCGTTTTTTCTTGGGGAATTATAGCCATGTACGTGGAATAACCAACATCACTTCCTCCATGACTAATGAATGTTTTTCCTTCACGCATTTCTATAAACCAGCCTAGTCCCATTCCGCTTTGCGTATCAAATTTATGCTGGGTGCTGAGCATCAGTTGCAAATTTTCCTTACTAATAACCTGATGGCCATTTAACTTGCCTCCATTCATCAGCATGCCCAGCCATAAGAGCATATCCTCCACATTTGAATGTAGGGTAGAGCTTCCTGCATGTACCCGGTTATATGGATAAACAGGACTTGGCACAATACGCCCTTTGTCCCCCAGGTAGTGAGGACTGGTTTGGAGTGATGAATTCGTTTCAGGTCCGAGAAACGTAGTGTGAGTCATTCCACAAGGTTTAAAAATGTGGATCTGCATATAATCTTCGAATACGACGCCTGAAACAATACTAATGACTTCTGCCAGTACATCATAAGCCATATTGCTGTAAGAAAAATCCTGGCCGGGTGTACTAAGAAGCATTTCATGAGAAATACTGTCTTTAATGTAACGTTCACGCGCCTTTAAATCATACTTGGGGTTTTTCCAGCCATAATCTGCCACATCAGGGAAGCCGGAAATATGGCTGAGCATCTGCCGAATCGTAACCTGTTTATAGCGATCATCAGCCATCCTGAAATAAGGTATATAGGTCGTTAGATGTTCATCCAGTTTCAGTTTTCCAGCTTCCGAAAGTTGCAGAATAGCCAGGGCTACAAAAGGTTTTGAAAGTGAGGCCATGTGAAAAACGGAACTGGTTATAACCTCTGCCTGTTTGCCCAATTCTTTTTTACCATATCCTTTGGCAAATATTCTCTTTCCGTCTTTTATAACTCCTATGGAAAAACCGGGAAGATGAAATACAGACTGTGCCACAGTGAAGAGGGAATCAAGCCTTTCCGGTTCACTTTGCTGAGAAAGGGTACTTTGTGCGACACAACATGAATAATAAAAAAATAAAAATGGCATGAGAACCAGGTACTTCATAAAGAATATTGCTTGTAGATATTAAATGTAGGATAAATTCTGTTGGTGTAATCGAAATTAATGAAAGTTCGGGCTGAAAAAAGCTGAGTAAGGGAGTTTTGAAATTAAGTTCGTAATTTGTTCATGACCATGTTAAACCAGCAATGAAAAAAGTATATGCTCTCCTTTCTATAGCACTTTTATTTTTCCTTGGGCATGCCAAGGGGCAAACTGTCAAGCAACTGGAAAAAGCTTACCAGAAAAGATCAACTGTAAAACTCAAGCGATTTTTCGATGACTGGGCCAAAGATCTCCGTCCTGCTACACAGGATGAACGGTCGAAGATGCGTAATCCCATTCAGCAGGCTTATCAGGTTTTTGAAGTGTTTTACAATCCTGTGGACCTAAAGAGCAGGGGCGGTTCAGAATTCGGGAATAGGATCTATGAGGGGTTTAATTACTTTATTATTCAAAATAGTTTCAAAATCTATCAGAAAGAAAAGATTCACTATACAGAGCAGGAAGCCAAAGCATATGCGATTGATAACATTAAAAAAAATGCGAAGAGGATATTATACACCGAAAAACGGATCGCTTCTATTGAATCAGGAGATAAATATTTTTTAGATTTATTTGGACCCGATAGCAAACGGGAGTGGGATGACACCGAGAGAATTCTAATTGATTCAGTAATTGATTTTCGTCCTAACACCATCCAGACCAAAGGTACGCCCTTGTACCTCAGTGATAAGTATAAAGTGCTTTTGGATAGTTTCATCGGGAATAACCACGTACCATTTGCCACAGGAGGGATTATGAATACTGCCCAGGCTACAGGAGGAAGTGCCGATCGACAACAGTTCCTGCAAAATTATATTAAGATCTTCCATGGTCATTGGGGTGGGTATTGGCAATACTACACTTACCCTACAATTAGTTCTATCGTTTTTGATAAGGATTTTAAGTACGCCAAGGCTTATTACAATATGGTTTACGAAGGAGGCGAGGCATTTCTGGTTTTCGAAGACAATACCTGGAAGTTGCTCTCTGTGCAAAGAACCTGGATTCAGTAATTTTCACAAATTCCTGTGAGCCTATTTAGGTTCCCAGTCGTAAGTTAAGTTAGTCACGTGATGGAAGGCGGATTCGACGCACTTTAGTTTCCTATCTTTAAAAACCGCTAGGTTATAACCTTGGGAATTCATAGCACTTTTGTATTCCACACCGTCAAAACCCAGTGATTTGATAAATTCACAGAGATATTGTGTGGGAAGATAATCCAAATGTATATCCAATTTCCTTACGGGCCTGGAAAGTTCATGTTCCAATCGCATCAGGTAGGGCCGTACTAAGATGAATTCTTCAAGGTCGAAGCCACGGTCAAGTATTTCAAAAGGGCCATGATCTGCTATGTTTTTCAATGAGACAACGTTTATGGTTTCTGTTGTGACAAATTTGCCCACTGTTATTCCTTCATGGAGAGCCACCCGAGTTTCATAAAGGGTAGTTTCTTTACTTTCGGATATATAGAGATAAGGTATTCCAATAGGATTTGCCCGGCCGGGTGTGGTATTGTTTTGTGGTGGTTTACCCAGTTCATTGGGAGGTAATTGATGATCAGAAATTCGCGCTCTGTAAAAATAAGAATTGGATGGATAATAAATGGCTAAGCGTTCAAAAACGCTTTCCAATCGATCAGTATCAATTTTTTCGCCTATAAAAAAACGATTGCGGGTTTTAATTTCGTCGGAAAACATGTCCCACTGTAACTGAAGGTCTTCACCCAGTCCTGCGGCAGAATCAAGGAGTGTCCCGAATTCTGTTGGTGTCTCGAAGAACTCATCGCTATAATTGTCCCAACCACGTCCAATTTGATTTACGAGGTGCAATACATCTTTTTTAGACAGACTGGCTGTATTGAATAACCTGGGCCAGTATTCCATCAGATGTTCATGAAGCAATACAGGTTTATCATGACCCAGTGATTTCTCAGCATTTGGGTTCGGAATATACATATCAAACAGTTGCTCAAACTCTGTATTGAGATCGGTGCAGGTAATCACAATAATTCCTTTGGAATCGCAGAAATTGCAATTGCCTTTTTTAGTGGACAATGACTCTATTCGCTTTTTTAATCCTTGATCAGAAAAGCAATTCGTACAGCAAACCACCCTAAATTAAATGAGCTCCTGAATGAGTTGAATATGGTGCATGATAGAAAGCTTTTTAACAACGCCTAAACCAGGAAACGCGCCGCGAGAATGGTAGTCGCGAAACTGTTCGCAAGCCTTCGTGTGTAAGTCTTCAGCATTGATAAATTCAATAAGCTTATCTAAGGCCTCACCGAATTTACCCGGTGTGTCACTGTAATCTTCGTTGCTGTTTGAAATAAAATGTCTGATCCAGATCTCACCGGATTCTTTGTTCACATAAGTCAGGTGTATAGCAACTGCGTAAGGCAGCATCCCACCCTCGACATAGTCGGATCCAATCGTTAGGTAATCCGAAAAGGCAGCAAATTTTTCGTCAACATAATACAAGTAGTCGTTGGAGAAAAATTCATCATCCACACTGATGTAATCAGAATTACGTTTTTGTTTATTGAAGGGGTCGCTGAGCAGCGTCAGAGCACCATTTGTAAAACCGCGTTTAAGTGACATTTGGTGAGTGACATGAATGATATTGAATTTGATCGCACTTTCATTCACCAATGTCTTAAGCGCAGTTACATTGCTGATCTGATTGAGGTGTACAAGAGAATAACCAGATTCAAGATAGCCGCGGACGGCAGCTGTGGATTCAAAGTAAGTAAAATCACGATCACTTAAAATCATGTAGGTGGGGATCACGTTATCTACACCCAGAGATCGCATGTGATCGATGAAATCTAGAACCACATTTCCGTTTCCCTTTAGCTCACCATGTTCTGGGTTGACAATCAATTGCATTTGAATGCCGATTCGTTTGAGTGCCACTAAAGCTGTCTCAATACTTTTGAGCGTCGTTTTTAAAGGCTCCAAAATCGGAAAAATCTTGGTATTGTCTAATGGTAAAGCACAAAGCTCGCGTAAAGCCAGCAGCTCATACTGTTTTCCCCTGAGATAAGGTAAATACATAGCGTTAATTATATTTGATAACTTAGTTTATCAACTAAGCTAATATAATCATTCTGATCCAGATTGTAGTAATAGCAGGATAAACGAAGTGCTGCCGGTAATTCCGATTTCTGTATCAAGTCATTTGTACACAGGTTGATTCGTTGTTTGATGATTTTCAAAAACTCAGCGTGTACCTCCAGAACTGGATATTCGGAGAGTATATTTACACAGGTCTTAAAAAGTTGTATAGGAGTTGCTTTTGGAATTTCTCCAGTCATTTTGTAGACCAATTGCAAATATTCATCTTTCCGCAGGGCCTTTATCATTGCAACGATATCCAGCCTGTCATTATAGATTTGAGCAGCCTTACACAGTTCGATGGTATTGTCTTTTGAAAACACCATTATTCCTACATGTTCATCTATACAATCCATGTATTTACCAATCTCTGAATGGTGTATAACGATATACACTTCTGAAAAGCCTTTATAGTAATCATCAATCTGAGTGCAAAGTCGTTCAGGGCTATCTAGTTCAGTTTTAATTTCAAATACCTTATTCGCTCCATTAATCAATATGGTATCGGCTTTGGAGTTTCCTATTCTGAACTCGTTTAGTAAAATTGTATCGGAAAGTGAATGGTTATGAAATACATAGCTGTTTAACAGGGCAACCTTGTATAAGTATTCATGTCGGTAATGAGTCAACAAGTGATCATAGGAAATATCGATCAGTTCAGAAACGTAGGATTTCCTTTCAACCTGGATGCCATTTTTACGCAGCAATTGTTTGAGATGTTTTGCCTGTTTTTTGAAATCATCAGCAAACATCATGCGCTGTAATCCAGCATTAGACACCATTTTTGCTAATGCACTTAGGTTCAACTGAGAGTTAACACGAGCTAATGACATAGAGTAAAGGTAAGAATATTATAAGCAATAATAATGAATTGTGGTGAAATAACACCACAATCGCGATCAAGGAGACCTCACTGGATTTTGGAATCCCTGCCTTCGCTCTTTTCTCAAATCAGCAGTGATTTTATCATTGTAATCATTATAACCCAAGTATATACCGGAACGATCGGTTGAGTAAGGCAGGGCCTTCAACCAGGTCCTAACCGCATTGTAGCCGGAAGTATCCCGGTCCAAATACAAATCTATTTCAGCAAAGGCTTTGGCCTTCTCAATACCCGAATCAATCAGCGCCAGTGAATTCAATACCAGCGCAGATCTGCCATGCCCTGGATTATCCCTGAGCCAGCTCAGGTAATTGAAAAAGCCTTCGAAGACAGCCAGTTTTTTAGCGCCCCGCGGAATCAAGGTGATCGCTTTTTTACCCAAACAGCCTTTGAAATATTTATTGCGGACTTCCCATCCTCCGAGTTCATTCATCCATCCTGCAGCAAAGAACTGCTTGCGTTGTTTTTTTTCATCCTCAACATAATAATGAACCTCGGCAAGCTGGGTAGATGCCACATCGAAAACACCTCGGCTTCTCAAATAAGCATTGATCGCCTCAGAAGAGCCGAAAGGTTTGATTTCCTGTATCTGGTAATTAGGGAGTTTTACTGCCACTTTTAAACGTGGACGAGGATTGATCTTGTTAAATGTCACCTGTTCAGAGATGGGAAGGTTACAAACCTGTCGAACTTTTTCAACCGCCTCCTGGAATTTAAGACCTTTCCAATACAACATCGCGAAGTCGAAGATATCGCCTCCTTTACCCATGCCATGGTCATACCAGGCACCAAGTTTCTCATTAACACTAAATGAGGGATTAGCATCTGAATCCCTGACCATGCTGATATACATGGCCTCATTGCCGTAAGTTTTCTTAGGATGGAATCCAAGTCGAGACAGAAAGTCCATCATAGACACCTGTTCCTTTACCACAAGGGCTTTATCAGAGTTTGACAACATATAAATTGAATTTGTTTTTCAGCAGGGGAGTTAAGCGGGAAAAGCGTATATGCCTTTATTAAGTATATTAAACTATTATTGTTGGCCGAAGTGTTCGACATCAAAGGCCAGTCAAGACCTCTCTAGCCCTGAGGAGTTGCCGATATACTCGACATTAATACACAGTCGTCGAACTACTTGACATTAAAGTCGAACTACTTGACATTGAAGTCAAAGAGCCCGACATCAAAGCCGAAGTAGGCGACATGAAAACCTAAATACTCGACATTCAAATCAAAATATCTGACATCTGTGCCGAAGTGTTCGACAATGCTTACTTAGGAGTGCGATAATTTGGACCATTAAAACATTATCTTTGGATTGTTATTGAATACGCGCTCAGCAATGCCTACAAAGAATAAAAAATCTTCCAACCATTACCAGGAAAAGCAGGGCCTCCCCGTATTCTTACAGATCATCCTGTTTATTCTTACCCTCGGTATTTGGTATCTGTTTAAACAGCATCAACTCGAACTTCAAAAACGGGAGAACATCCGAAGTCTCCTTCCGCAGATCAACGCCGCATTAAAGGCAATAGATCAAAAGCAAAACTTGGCTTTGTATTTCTCTAATTTCGACGCACAGGCATTACGAAATGCCCAAGCTGACTTGCTCCAGGCGATCCCTAGAGATTATAAAAACTGTGGACTTGATACCACTGAGAACGAACTGATTTACCGCTTTATATCCAGCCATGAAAAGCTAAATGAGATCCGGTCCGCTTATAATCGCCGGTTTGTTCAAACTGAAATCGCTAAATACAAGGCTTACCTTTCCACACTGGATAGCTATCCGCTTTCCATGGATCAGATGAAGGCGGTGGTATGTGATGAGGATAACAATCTGGTCATTGCCGGTGCCGGTACAGGAAAAACAACCACCATTAGTGCAAAAATTGCTTATATCCTTGAAAAAGAATTGGCGCTACCAGAACAGCTTTTAGTGATCTCTTTTACCAATAGTGCGGTGGAGGAAATGTTTGACAGGACGGCTACTTTTTTGAACCATGATGAACAGGTGAAGCAGATTACCTTCCGAACATTCAACAGTTTTGGCAATATGGTTAGCCGCTATTGTAGTCAGTTCCCAAAGAAAATGGCCTTTGAGGGAAAAGATTATATGGCTAAGGTGTTCTTACAAGAAGAATTTGACCGCTTATTTCTAACGGATGCTGACTTTCAGCAAAAGGCCATTAATTTTATTGCATTTTTTGCAAGGCCACCAAGGGATGAATTTGATTTCAAAACAGGAAGCGATTTTATCCGGCACGAAAAATCCTTTTGCAATGTAAGCCTAAACGATATCCATTGTAAAAGTAAGGAAGAGGTACTAATCGCTAACTTCTTTTACCTGCATCAGGTGGAGTTTGAATACGAAAGTCTTTACCCCATGGAACGGGAAGACCGCAACCCGGACTTTCAGTCTTATCAACCGGACTTCTTCCTGCCAGGTTATGGCATATATCACGAACATTATGGAATTGATGAAAATGGTGAGGTTCCGGATTGGTTCAAAAGCAGTCCACCCTTTCAAACGGCAAAAGAACAGTATCACCATGGCATGCAATGGAAAGATTCCATTCACCAAAAATATGGCAGTACGCTCATCAAAACTTATTCTTTTCAAAACAGAAACAATACTTTACTGCGTTCACTCAAAACGCAATTAACCGCTCATGGTGTTGTGCTGGAAAAACGACCAGGAGAGGAAGTCCTGGCCAAAATCAAAAAAACAGATCATTACGAAGACTTCATGGGCCTGGTCTATACCTTCCTCAGTTTAATGAAATCCAATAACGCCTCAGTGGCATCACTTAAAGCAAAAAGCACCGATCAGCGTTTCTCTGTATTTCTGGATGTCTTCGGTCCATTGCATCAAAGCTACGAGCAGGAACTATCCCGAACCAGCAGTATTGATTACAACGATATGGTCAATCATGCAGCTGACTTTATTCAGAACGGTGAGTTTCCCAAAGCCTACAAATATATCCTGGTTGATGAGTTTCAGGATATGTCGCTGGGAAGATATGGACTGATCAAGGCACTGAAAAAAGCCAATCCCGGATCCAAGCTTTACGCCGTTGGTGACGACTGGCAATCCATCTTCCGTTTCACAGGAAGTGACATCAGTATCATCACGGAATTTTCAAAGCATTTTGGGGTGACAGCAGAAAATACCGTTTTACAAACCTATCGTTTTAATGATGAGATTTTGGCCTTAACTAGTGGATTCATTCAAACCAATCCCAGTCAACTGCAAAAAGAACTCACGTCTCCTTTCAAAGCTGTATTGCCTGCTTTCGAATTGTTGCCTGTCGCAGCAGGTGGAAATATTGCTGAGCTGACCTTGCGAAAATGGGACGTACTGAATATAACCCTTTCAAAGATTGCCTTGAACCATCCAAAGGCTACCGTTTTTCTTATCGGGCGATACCATCACAATGCACCCCCAGATCTACGTGAACTTCAAAAAGCCTTTAAGAACTTGAAGATAGCTTACCACACTGCGCATGCATGCAAAGGGCTAACCTGTGATGTAGCTATATTACTCGATCTGGATGCAGGAATCTACGGATTCCCCTCGGAAGTTGCCGACGATCCGATATTGAATAACCTCTTGCATGAAGGCGAGACCTTCGAGAATGCCGAAGAAAGGCGCCTGTTTTACGTTGCACTTACCCGTGCCCGCCACCAGGTTTACCTGATGTACAACCCACAAAACCAAAGCAAGTTTCTGGAAGAAATTATCGACTCCTATAACCTTGGCAACAACACAACTGAGCACGTCAAGTGCCCAAAGTGCGATGGTAGGATGATAGAACGGGAATCTGTAAAAGGGAAATTTTTAGGTTGCAGTAATTACCCACATTGCAAGCAGGTACTCAGATCCGTACAAAAAGTAGTTTAAATCCCAGAGGCACTAGGAGATTGATCAGCTAAACCTGATCCTTCGGAGATGAAAAGCACCGTCCAAACCGTCAAATTAGATTTCCCACTTCAAATATTTGTTCAAAACATCCTCGTAATTTGAAAAGAAGGAAATCATCACATACACACCATTTGGAAGTAACAGGAGTTTGGTCGGATAACCTCTGATCTTGAAATCCTTCTCCACTTTCCCGTCAGACATCAACACCTGATAGCTGTACTTTTCTTTGGCCATAAAGTCGTCGACATTCTTCTTTTTATCATAACAAGCGATAGTCGTTACCACCAGTTTTTCAGGATTGGGATTCTTCAGGTGAATGGCTTCAATTCTATCTATTTCCGCTACACAGGCGCCGCACCAGGTGCCCCAGAAATCGACAAAGACAAATTTGTTCGCATGATCCTTATTCGCCACTATTTTTCCGGATCGCTCACTTAAGGAAAATGTTGGGATTGCAGGAAGTTTACTTTTCAATGCCTTGTTGAAGAAGGCTTTAAAATCACCATTTGGATAAGCTTTCAGGTAGTTCTCTTTCAAAGTGGCATAACGCTCCGGTTCAAGGATAACCATATCAACATATTTGTTGAGTTTCGCCTCATCAGTTATGCCCTTACTACCACCAGAAGCTAAATAAAGATCAGTATAGGGAACGAAGGGAGTGAATTTGTATTCCCTTTTTAAACCAAACTCATTGTCTACAATATCCTGTTGGGTAGGCAGGTAATCTGCTGCCATCTGCAAATAGGATTCTTCAGTCTTCTTGTCTAGTTTGCTTTTACGGTAATAGGCATCCGCAAGATTTTTCTTATAAACGACTTTATTCCTGGCTATGAAGTATGTGAAATAAAAAGGTTCTATATTTTCAATGGCGCCTGAATTGATCTGTTCGATTTTTTTCTTATCCAGGTCTATGGTATAATCGATGTAAGCCAGCTTTATAGAATCCGGGATCTGCTTTTTCACCAGTTCGTCGTAAATCAATATCCGGTAACGTCCCGCTTTGTCAAATACGGAGTTGAAGTTGACATGGGCAATTTCAGCCAGTTCTTTCTGATCAGTTGCCAGTTTCGCCTGCACATAAGTCTTCATTCCTTTGAGCATTTCTGTTGCTATTGGGATTTTAAGCTCTTCTATTTGTTTGATGATGTTGTAGGCCGCCTGAAGAGAGTCTTTGTTTTGAATCCGGTAAATCAGTCCACCAAAATTATCGTGTAAGGAACCTGCGGTATTTCCCATGTTCATCGGATAATAGTCTTTTCCTTTAAATTTGGTAAAGGACAACTCCATGGCCTTTTTAACCTTACTCATATCATCTCTTTCCAGGTCTCGGGTAAGCTTATTGTCTATGTCATTTTCACTAGGCAGATATTCATAAGGTACTTTCTCCAGCACATCCCAATAACCACCAGTATTCAGATAAGTTAAAAGACCAAGTTTGGCTCCCATGTACTGGTAGTCATCTTTTGCGAAGCCTTTGTCTAGTGAATCCAGTTGTTTCAGAACCTTCGCTTCAATCGTCTGACTTCCTTTCTCCTGGCCAAACTTATCGGCCAGTTCCTGAATTTTACGTCTAGCCTTGTTGATCGGAGTATAATAATCTGCATAATTCAATTTCGCTTTAGCCTCTGCCATTAGCGGGGTAGATAAGCCATCGAATCTATCTTTTGCCGGGCTGATCAGATTAAACTTGATGATGGTACGTGTGGTGCCCATCTCGGCGCCTTCAGGCGAGCGCTGGGTTATCGTGGTGTCACGGTTAAAAGAACGTACCGGGTGCTTGAAGAAGGGTAGACGTTCCTTAAAATATTCCTCAGAAGGCACTACTTCTATCAGCTTCTGATGTTTTTCATAACCTTCCGGCGTGTTTAACGCTTTCAGTTTGGCCATAATAGCCGCCCTGATTTCAGGTATTCCGTTTATGGCTGTGATGTTTCCTTTTTCATCCAGCTTTAATTCATAGGAGCAGTCGGTCATCACTTTCTTTGCAACCGCCATAAAATCAGCCGGCTGCTGTTCAAAAGGAACAGTAGAATCGTGAATACCATCGCCCCATTTGGTCAGAAATATTTCAGGAGATGCTTTTAAGGTGTATATACCATTTTTATGACTGATCACCTCAAAATTGGTTTTCCAGTATTCGTAATTGGTTGAGCTGTATTGTTTGTCTTTCCAGTCGCTGCTGTTTATGGCCTCATAACTGAACTTTTGCCCTGGTTTTAGCTTCAGCATTTGTGCATTTGCGGTTTCACAAATCAGGAGCATAACAAATAAGAGGTTAATTTTCATAGCGTTTATACTTGTTCTTCAAAAGATAAGATTTACAATATACAGTCTTAATATACAGTCATTTATCGTATTTGTAAAATATTTAACCTTATTTAACTTTAGGTAGCCTAGACATCGAAAAAGCTTAGAAAGCTTTGCTGTGACCCATTTTGTTCATAATAGTAGCAAAATAAGATCAGTCTAGTCGGTTTTGCCAATGGTTTGCCCCGTCTACCACTAAGCTTTAGATTCTTCTTCATGCTGTTAAAGACCAGCTTGTTAAGCGTCTTATTCTCAAATTTTTTAAGCTGTTTGATCTTAGCAATCGAGAAGTCGGCATTCACATCTACCTGAAATACAGCAAAGCTGTTCTCATTTTTATAACCTTTGAATGAACCGATCTCACTACTGTGTGGGCGGATCAAAGAAGGGTTAGGATTAAAAATTTCATGGTCGCTAAGAAATGCAATCGCCCCTTCTCTTAGTTTAACTGTATTGCCCCAGTTCTTAGCTCCGTTTGGATACATGACAGGGTCGAAATGCCTGTCAACCTGCATGCTGCCGGAGCAAAATCCAAAACTCAACACACCCTGCCACGTACTAGCAAATATGATCCAGGTTGAATTTTCATCCGGTAAAAAGCCGCAGGAAGTATTCAATGAACTCATGATCTTGATCTTACTCAGCTGCTCACCTTTATATAAGTTGATGATTTCTATTACCGCATCATGGTATTCCGAATTTGCTGAATCCGGTGTTATTTTGATGATTTTAGCTTTTGCTACGAATTCGGACCGCTGAAAATTATTGATCACACCCTCATTGGCACATGAGCAGGCAAATAAACCGCCGGGAAGAAGAAACATAATCAGACAGAAGAAGTGCTTGGATTTTATCATGGTTTTAAAGTGTATGACCGATACGATATCTACAGTTTGTTAAAACAAAGATGCCTGATCCAGATCATTTCCATAAAACTAGTCATTTTAAAAATGCAATTTCAACCATAGCGTTTCATTTAAATAGCGTCCCTGAACGGATCAGGCTAATGGCATGAGCAAAACTAATCTCAATACCCAAGCCAGCATAATAAGCTTTCGCCAGGATCTGCGCCTTAACTTCAACATCAGCAAAAGAATCGACAAGCCATGCCTGAAACGGATCCTTATCAAAGGAACCAGAAGACTGAACCTTCTGAGTATCAAATACGGAGCGAAGCCCTGATAAAAGCCTGTGATAAAAATTATGTTCGTTTTGCAATAGACGCCTGGAAAGGGTGGGTTCAAATGCCAGTGTTACCATGTAGCCATTCCTGGAGGTAAATACATATTTGAACCCAAACTTCCCCACAACTATCAAATGGTTCAATACCCGAACCAGGTTTTGCTTCTTATGCGCTGGACGCACATCCGTAATGTCCGCAAACTCACAAAGCCTATCCAACGGCACTACTGTTTCCAGATGCCCCGAAGTTTGCACGACATGACTCAATTTGGATAGATACAACAGTAGCTTTTTCCGACTATCCCCACCACGCCCTTTACCCACCAGCTTATAACTCTCGGTATTCACCGTATAATAGCGCGATAAAAAGCCCTGTAAAAGTTCATCTGACAAGCGCACTTCATACACTTTCTGTTCCTTAATGCCACGAACAAAGTTCAAGCGCAAATCTTTCAAGATAGAAAAGCTGTGCATCACCAATACCGAATCCTTTTCTCGTACTTCATAGCGAGAGGAAAAGATGATGTTCCTTTCCATCATACTATATAACCCATAATCAAATACTGTCTGAAAAGCAAAGCCCTCAATAACTGGCGCAGCAAACTTGCCGGAAACAAAATCCGCACAAAGCAAAGCCAAATCCTGACGGTTACGGCCAGTTTGTTTACAAAAGTCCTGCAAAGTAAAACGGGTATAACCAAACAGATCAGTCTTCAAACGATGGGAAATAAACACAATAAAATCTTGTACCAGCCCTGCCTGTGTACCAAATGAGCGCTGTATATCTTTAATGTTATCTGCAACAGCCCGGTCTATCCGGCTTAAAGTATGCTGATCCATAAATTAAAGTATCCGGATGATTTCCATAGCACACTTAATCGACTCCGCTTCCAGCCGACCTATCCTCCAGCACGAGGAATGATCCCCATCCTTACGCGGTGTCAACAGACCCGACCCGATCCAGCTCTCAACATTGGCCCGACCAAACAAACGGAAAGCCTCTGCTTTAGATAAATAAGGCTTGATCAGGCCAGTCGCACAAAGCGCTTTTTTAGCACCTAGTTCAGCTGCACTACGTAAAATAAAAACTAAAGAGAAATCAGTAATGTTGTATGACATGGCGAAGCCTAGTTTGAAGTAATAAAAAAAGGGAGACAAAAATTGCCTCCCTTAAACCGGGGTTACTCACGTCGGTATTTACCTACCTGCCAAAACTGACTGCCTATGGTTCAGGATTTTCTCACCTTATTGGCTACACGTAACCGTTAAGACGAGAAAAGCCTTGCTCTGTAATTCTCCGGTTCCCCGGAAAATGCTTCACCCCAATAGGACAATGTACGCTGAGCAACAGCTCAAATCAATTTACCGCTCTGCAACCTGCAGGTAGGTAGTCCGGTTACTTGCCCTGGCAACTGCCTCCAGCTTTAACCGGTCGATGAATTTCTTTTTCCCTGATCCAGCCTTAACCACCGGATGGATCAGATTTTCCATGCACCACCTGTCCACATTAACCCTACCATATAAACGGTAAGCCTGTGCTTTGGTGAGTGTATCGGGCAGTTGACCGGATTCTGCAAGTGCTTTATTCGCACCAGCAGTAATCGCCTCTTTCAGCAACCCGGATAAATCAATAATTGTCATCGATGCAAAGTAAATGAGCTGATGAATTCAAAAAGAGTGTATGTGCCGTATATACACCATTCCCAGTAAATCCAATCTGTAAACCAGTTACTTACAAGCAATAAAAACAACAGCTATACTATTGTAGTATCCTGTAAGAGACGGCATTCATTTAATGGTCAATATCGTTGTATATGGCACTGAATGTGAAACCAGACGCTTCCAGCTTATTCCATGCATGCTCACGTTCAAGCTCCAGGCTGAGTTGAGCGATTAACACCTCGAAATGGTTTGCCTCGACCTGGTTTCCGTTCACAAGACTTCTGATGTACTGCTCTTTATATTCTTCCAGCAGGGAGGGTATCTGTGGCTCATCGACTTGTAAAATGATACTAGTAATGTCAAGCAAGAACATCGAAAATTTCCGGTTGGATTGTTTTTGCTGTAAGGTAATCTGGTGATCAATGATGCTTATCAAACTCATCGAGGCCAGTCCGGGACTTTCGCTGGTTTGTTTTTTAATGAATAGCAGATTCAGGGATCGGCAGGTCACTACCGCATTGAACACCGTATGGGCAATCTCATCTGCCAGATTGAATTCCAGTTCAGCGAACCACTTTCTATAAATGGATAATGGATCTTCTCTTTTCATGGGCGTTTTAAGTTAATTACATAAAATGGCCTATTCATGTCCAGGAGTATTCAATGCCCGGCACTACATGCGTTAACACCGCACATTCATTAATGTTCTTTTTTTCTAAAAAAAAACTGCCCTTGGCGACCTGACTGGGTGGAGTTGACTGAAAAGAGGACAGTTAATATAGCAGAAATTTCAGTCTGGACTTATCCTCTGACTTTGACCAATAGTTCATGTGGATAACCCAAGGACACCTTACTCAAGTCATCTAGTTTTAAGATCTGTTCCGGTGTCAATTGAATTTGCGAAGCCATCAGGCTATCTTCCAAATGCGATAACTTGCGGGCACCAACTAGCGGAAATGCACCCTTCGATAAAACCCAGGCAAATGCAAGCTGTCCTGATGTGGCCTGATGTTCTTCTGCCAAAATGGTTAGATAATCGAGGATGTTTTTGGTGCGAATATCTTCCGATGGAGCAGAATTTGCATCTTTTACCAGGCGCCCGGTTTCTCCCTTTCTATATTTTCCCGTCAGTAAGCCGCCAGCCAGTGGAGAATACATCATTACACCTAAACCAAACTGTGATGCCATAGGTAAGAACTCGCGATCTCCTGTACGCTGTAAAAGGTTATATTCGATTTGAATAGCAGTCAATGTGATTGCAGCGCCGATAGCAGACGCTTTCCAAGCGGGAAAGTTGGTCAAACCGGAATATAATATCTTACCACTGCTGACTAAATCCTCCAATCCTCTTGCTATTTCTTCCCAGGGTGTTACTCCATCATCATAATGCGGCATATAAATATCAATATAGTCCGTTTGCAATCTTTTCAGGCTAGCCTCTACCGCTTGTCTCATGGATTTCCGGTGGTTTCCAAAATTGCTGGTTTTGGGAGCGGCACTGCTGCTTTGTGTGTATTTGGAACAAATAATAAAATCAGTCCTTTGCCCTTTAACGAATGCTCCAATAATTTCTTCAGATTCTCCCAGTTGATATTTATCAGAAGTGTCGATAAAGTTCCCGCCCGCATCGGCATAAGCCTTTAATATCTGCAGCGCGTCTTCAGTAGCTGCGCCATAACCATTTCGCGTACCAAAACTGGCAGCCCCCAATATCATTTCACTTGCATATAAACCCGTGTGCGTGCCGAACAAATTATATCTCATCTTTTTTTGTTTAATTTTATACGGTAAAGTTACCCGAACCGATTTTCGTGTACAAGTAGGGCTAAATTTATCCGTATCAAAATTTATAGTTCTTGCGCCTATGTATCAAAAAAAAATCCCGCTTACTTTGGAGTGTGGACTACATCTCTTCATGCAAGTGATGAACGGAAAATGGAAAATAAGTCTGATTTGGAGTATTTATAACGGAATCGCACGTCCGGGAGAGATACACAGAAAGCTATCCGACGCTTCCAGAAGAGTGCTGGATACCCAGCTCAATCAGTTGGTTGATCACGGATTGCTTTTAAAAAAGGTATATGATCAGCGTCCCTTAAAGGTTGAGTACGAATTGACCGAATTGGGAAAATCACTCATCCCGGTTATAAAATCCACTGCAAGATGGGGAGAAGAAAACAGAGCGGTTTTAGAAAAGAAAATATTGCCAAATGGAGGCTAGCCTTTTCGCGCCTCATCAATTAATCGTTAACACATAGCTCAGAAAATTTACTAAACCAGACCGGACCTATACCCTCATTTTGTTCGACATAAACATAGCATGAAAACAGAAACCATCCAGACACTTCATCTGGATCCCGGGAAGACGAATAAGAAAATTGCCATGGTCAAATATGAGTGTGTTAAATCAGAATTACTGGATATTCTATCCGGGGAGAAGCTGACACACACCCAGCTTATGGACACCTTATATCAGCGCCTTAAAGACACTTTTGAAGGCAGAGTACAATGGTATGGTGAGACCGTCAAGTTAGATCTGGAGGCAAGGGGGCTGATCGAAAGGATCGGTACCAAGCCGCAGAAATATCGCTTAGTTTGCTGACACCAGCGTTCCCTGCGAACATAAACGACTACTGATTTGTTATCTATTAAAAGAAGAAAAATAATATGGGACAATTCAGAATAGAAGTAGCAAATGGAAATCAGGGAAAGTTTTTTGACATTCAACCCCTGGGAAATGCACGATACGGAATATTTGTCGAGGGAGAAACCATCGGAACCATTCAACTGGACGAAAAAGACCATACCCATTGTGAGAGTCAGGGATGTGAACTGGATATGCCAATGTTGAATTCAATTCGCGAAGGCATTCAGTTTTACGAACAGTGGACCCATGGAATGGGGCACAGCTAAATGAAAAGCAAACAATCCAGTCTAACACTCCAGGGATCCCACATGAGCAAAAACAACCCCCGAGGCAGTAGGGGGTAATGAGCAAACGAGCGAGTGTATCAGGAAGCTAACCGGATTCTGCCAGCGTATATACACCAATACCAATAAAATAAGGTTGTAAACCAGTGAGTTACCCGAAGCAAAAACAACAACTATACTATTTGCGTATCCTGTAAGAGACATTTAATTCATTAACTCAATAAATAACTTTTGTATGTTGCGTCAAAAAAGTTGCTAGCTTTGTGTATTAAAAATATTTAGCGTCAGCTATTTGAACTTGTCTTGGAAATCGGCAAAATTTAAAAGAGAACAAGGGAAAATCATGCTGCTCGCCTGCGCAATAGCGCGGGCGCAGCTGTTTTCTGTTCTCAAGGTTCTGCCGAACCTCCAAGACGGAACTCTGGTTGTGTCCCGCGCTATTTTGTTTAATCACCGGGCTGTTTCGGGATCAGCAGACCAAGACTAATGATTTTCATATGAATAGTCAGGGAGAAATCAATGTGCTGAACTGTCAAATACAGCAACTTGAACTGAGTGCTGAATTAAAAAGAGCAGCAAACGCCAACGGGATCAAAACCATGCAGCAATTACTCCGATACCGCACTCAGGAAGTGGAACGATGGCCGGGATTCAATATCCAGCTCGTTCATGAATATGTGAATTTTTTGGAAATGAAAGGCATGGGGGTACTTGTCGATCACTGTTGAAAATAATTAAGTGCTTCATAACAAAATAGATACGGATATGAAGTGAAATAAGTCGTAAATTGTATCAGAAAAAACTGGAAACATCATGGTATACAAATCTCTTCCGGATGAGCGTGAATTGCTTGCTGAAATAGCGGAAGGGAACCAGCTGGCTTTTAAGAAAGTCTATGATGCGTATTTCTCCAGAACATATGGTTTTGCCTATTATGTGCTTCATTCCAAGGAACTGGCAGAAGAAGTGGTACAGGAAGTGATGCTGAAGTTATGGCAATCTGGTGAGCAGGCCACTGAAATCTACAACCTGGAAGGTTATTTGAAATCCTTGGCCAAAAGACGGGCGATCGATGTACTGCGCAGGATGCAGCTGGAAAGAAGGGCGGAAAAGAAATTGCAGCCTAGCTGGAAAGAAGCACATGAAGAAACCGAAGAAGGTATCCTGTTGAATGAGACACGTCAGATCCTGGAAGAAGGTATCCGGTTATTGCCACAACAGCAAAGGATGGTGTACCAGCTTTGCCAGCAGGAAGGCTTGAAGTATGACCAGGCAGCAGAACGTCTGGACATTGCACCGGGCACGGTGCACACACACATGAAACATGCCCTCAAGTTTCTACGCCAGTACATGCTGGATCATACCGATGTAGCGGTACTGATGATCATTTTTAAATTACTGTAAAAATTATTTCCCTGAAAATCAGTTAGTTGTGAAATAATTCATTTTTCACCTACCCGTAAATTTTCTGCCGTTCGACCTAGTATTAAATGGGTGTTAATCCCAGGTAAAGCAAAGATTAAGGATTCGATAGAAAATGAATACAGAACGATTACACTATTTATATCAGCAGTATCAACTGGGTCAGCTAACCCAGGCAGAATCTCAGGAATGGGAGTCGGCTATCGCTGACCTTTCTAATGACGCGTCTTTATTGTCATTGGTGGATAAAGATTGGGACCTGGAGGATTTCAAAGCCCCAGTCCTGACGGATGGTGAGCAGGAAACGATTTTTAATTATGTAGTTACCCAGCCGCAGAACAGGAGAAAAATCAGAAGCATGTGGCCACGTATCGCTGCGGCTGCTTCTATTATACTTGCTGTTGGCGCGGGTATTTTCTTTTATGCAAACAGGTCCAAAACAGATGCTGTTCAAACCGCGGGTAATGTCAATGATGTTGCTCCCGGTAAACAAGGCGCAACGCTGACGCTTGCCAACGGTAAGAAAATCAGATTGAGTGCAGCCGCGAATGGTGAGCTGGCCCAGGAAGCTGGTGTAACGATCACTAAGTCGGCAAATGGACAACTCGTTTATGAAATCAAAGGCAATACCACCGAATCAAATAAAATCAACACCTTATCTACAGCCAATGGAGAAACTTATCAGCTGCGTTTGCCGGATGGTTCTCAGGTATGGCTAAACTCTGCTTCAAGCCTGACCTATACTGCGTCCTTAAATGAGCGCGGGAAACGGGTGGTCAGGCTGAGTGGGGAAGGTTACTTCGAAGTGGCTAAGGATAAAGCCCATCCTTTTGTGGTACAGACGACCGGGCAGGAAGTCGAGGTGTTGGGTACGCATTTCAACATCAATAGTTATGCGGATGAGCCGGTGGTGGCAACAACCTTGCTCGAAGGATCGGTTAAAGTATCTGGTGAATCGAAGCAGCAAATGCTAAAGCCGGGCCAACAGGCGCTGAATAATGGAACAGCGATCAGGGTTGCGAAAGCGGATTTGGAAACTGCTGTGGACTGGAAAAATAATGAGTTCTATTTGGACAAGATGGATTTCCGGGTAGCGATGCGGAAGATTGCCAGATGGTATGATGTGGAAGTGATCTACAGTGGATCAGTGCCGGAGCATCTGGAGGCGGGTGGCTGGATTCCAAGGAGCAGCAATCTTTCGGATGTGCTGAAATCGATTGAGTCCAGTGGTCTTGCCCATTTTAAAATTGAAGGAAGGAGGCTGTATGTTTCTAAATAGCCAACCTATAAAAAATATTCATTCCCTTACGTTAAATCGTGAATCAACAGATTTAATAACCGTTAACGCAGGTAAAGAGATGAAAGGAAGTAGGCGACAGGAAAGCTAGGGGGGAAAAAAACAAACCAGAAGTGAAGCACCGCTGGTTTGTGTCTGGCAATCAATTTTTAAATCAATTAAACCGCAGGATGTCACTAGTTTCTCAGGCGAGAGACAAACTGCAAGAACCAAACTGACGTAAACTTAGAGAAAATTGCTTGCAAAAGCAATTATGAACGGTCTCTTGTCGACCGCTAAGGAAGCGTCTAAAACTAACGACAAAATGTATTCAATCTATACCAAAAGAACGGGTATACCGATCCGGTTATACCACAAAATATTGCTAGTTATGCGACTAACCACCGTCATTTTAATAGCATCCCTTATGCAGGTCAGTGCAGTGACATTTGGCCAGCGCATTACCATGACTCAGAAGAACATACCGTTGAAGACGGTGCTTCGTGAGCTGACAAAACAAAGCGGATATGGTTTTTTCTATGATGGCAAGGCCATTGGTGATGACCAAAAAGTTACGGTGGCACTTTCAAATGTGGAATTCGATGAAGCTTTGAAAAGCGTGTTAACGGGGCTCCGCTTAAGTTATAAAATTGACGGAAAGATTGTATCCATACGGAAAATAAAGCAACCATCACTTTTAGACAATCTCATTGCCCGATTTCAGGCCATTGATGTCAGCGGACGGGTGGTGGATGCTGATGGCCGTGGTTTGCCTGGTGCCTCTGTATCGGTCAAAGGTAAAGGGGGCAAGGCGGTAAGTACTGGTGCTAACGGCAGTTTTTATTTAAAAAGCGTAGATGAGGATGCCACACTGATAGTTTCTTTTATCGGGTACGTAACCAAAGAAATTAAGGCTGCGAAGGAATTGGGAGATGTGGTGTTGGAACTGAGTACTTCTAAGTTGGATGAGGTTCAGGTTATTGCTTATGGTACGACTACGCAAAGGTTATCTACTGGTAATGTAACGACGATTAAAGCTGATGTGATTGAGAAGCAGCCGGTGAATAATCCATTGCTTGCTTTGCAGGGCAGGGTGCCGGGATTGTTTATTGAACAGGCGACTGGTTTTGCTGGGACAGGAGTGAAGGTTAGGATACAGGGGACTAATAGTATGGCAAATGGTAATGACCCATTGTATGTGATAGATGGTATTCCAATGTCCTCGCAGTTATTGCCAGGAGCGAATGGAATACTAGGCGGTGAATATGCGAATATAAACGGAGAACTATTTTTTCAGCCTGGTAACCCTTTAAGTTTTATTAATCCATCAGATATTGAAAGTATTGACATACTTAAGGATGCTGATGCGACAGCAATTTATGGTTCACGGGCAGCAAACGGAGCAATTTTAATAACGACAAAAAAAGGAAAAGCTGGGAAAGTTAAAGTCAACGCGAACGTACAAAGTGGACGGGGGAACGTTAACAGAAGATTGGATTTAATGAATACCCAGGAGTATCTAGAAATGAGAAGGGAAGCTTTAAAAAATGATGGGATTACAACTTTAAAAGCTAATGATTATGACTTAAACGGTGCTTGGGATGACACCAGGAATGTTGACTGGCAAAAGGAATTAATTGGTGGAACTGCAAATTATTCAGATTTACAAGCATCAGTTTCTGGTGGTAGTGTCAACACACAATTTTTGGTTGGAGCAGGCTTACACAAAGAAGGCAATGTATTCCCTGGTGATTTCGATGATACTAAAACATCCGTTCACTTCAACGTTAACAGTGCATCAACGAATCAGAAGTTCAAAGCACAATTTTCTGGATTTTATTTGGTTGATGATAATTTATTACCACAAAGAGATTTAACAAGTTCCGCGATGACTTTATCGCCTGTGGCTCCCTCTCTTTATACTTCAACGGGGAGTATTAATTGGCAGCCTAATTCCGTAGGCACAACTTTTACCAGAAATCCAATGGGTTATCTATATTCGAAATCTAAGAATAGAACGAGCAATTTAATTGGAAATGCCTTGCTTAGTTTTGAAGTTATAGATGGCTTGGAGGTTAAAAGTAGTTTCGGGTATAACAACTTACAAGCAAATATAATTAACACCAGTCCGCCAACTTATCCAGAATCGGTATTAGCGGGATTTAGAAATACAATTTTTGGTGCCAATAGCATGACTTTTTATTCTTTAGAACCTCAGGTAAATTATAGTTTGGGCATAGGAAATGGCAAATTGGAGGTTCTAATCGGATCTACGATTCAGAATGAGGACAAAAGCTATTCTTCCATCAGCGGATCAGGCTTTAGTACTGATCAAGTAATGGAAGATATCAAATCTGCTACAACCCTGACAGCTCTTTCCTCTATAAATTCAACTTATAAATACAATGCTCTTTTTGGCCGGATCAATTACAATTGGCGAGATAAATATATTTTAAACCTAACCGCTAGAAGAGATGGAAGCTCAAGATTTGGTTCAGAGAACAAATTTCATAATTTTGGCGCTGTTGGGGCGGCATGGATATTTTCTGAAGAAGATGCAATTAAGGATCACCTGAAATTTTTAAGTTTCGGAAAACTAAGGGCCAGCATTGGTACCACCGGAAGTGATCAGATTTCTAATTATCAATATTTAAATCTATATGATGCAATTTCAGTAAATGCTCCATATCAGGGAGTAAATGGTTATCAACCAAATGGATTGACCAACCCACATCTGCAGTGGGAAGAAACAAAGAAGTTTCAGGTAGGTCTTGATTTGGGCTTCTTTAGAAATAATGTTTTGATTAACGTAAATTACTTTAAAAACAGGTCTTCAAATCAGCTGCTTGGATACCAACTCCCAATTACCACTGGTTTCCGCGGAATCTCTGCAAATCTGCCAGCAACAATACAGAATTTAGGCTGGGAGTTTACTCTTTCTTCGACAAATATAAGTTCTGCTAGTTTTAAATGGTCAAGCAGTATAAATCTAACCTTACCAAAAAACAAACTGGTAAGCTTTAAGGACTTTGAGAATTCTCCTTACACGAATATCTATGCAATTGGTCAACCGATAAATAGAAAAGCAGTATATCATTTTCTAGGAGTAGATCCAACTAATGGATTATATCAGTTTGCAGATATTAGTGGAAATCCTACCATCTCGCCTGTTGATGGTATTGATAATACTGCAAGATTAAACACAGATCCAAAGTTTTACGGAGGATTTCAAAATTCTTTTACATATAAGGGATTTCAACTAGATTTTTTATTCCAATTTGTAAAGCAAATTGGGGAAAATTATTTCTTTGGTCGCCAAATTTCCCCTTATGCCGGTGTTTTTTCAAATGGAGTTGGTAATATGCCACGGACCTTGTTAAATAGATGGCAAGCTACGGGTGATGATGCCAGTTCTCAAAAATATAGCAGTAACGGTTCATTACTATTTAACTCTCAGGTTAGCATATTGGCAAGCGATGCGAGCTGGTCCGATGCATCTTATATTCGCTTAAAGAACCTATCACTGTCCTATCAATTACCCTTGAATTGGATGAGGAAGATCTATTTGCAAAGTTGCAGATTATATGTCCAAGGTCAAAATCTATTGACCTTTACAAATTACATTGGATTAGACCCAGAAACTAAAAGTTCACTGTCTTTACCTCCATTAAGAGTAATTACTCTTGGCTTACAGGTAGGCATATAGTTTATATATTATAAAAATAACAAGGAGAACATGAAAATTAAACTATTTATCTCTGTGAATTTTATGTTATTAATATTCACTATTTTCAGTTGTAAAAAACTTGTAGAAGTTGACGGCCCGACTACAAGTCTTAATTCGGACAATGTCTACGAGAGTGATGTTACCGCGGCCTCAGTTCTAACTGGGATTTATACAAATCTAAGTTTAGCTGGTATTCAGGAAGGAAAGCTAACGAGCATCTCATGTCTTACAGGATTATCATCAGATGAGCTTACATTCTATGATGGTGCAAACAACCAAAACTTGAATGCTTATTATACAAATACGCTAAATAGTAGAGCTATTGGATTCGAATTCTGGCAAAATATCTACCCAGTTCTATATATCGTTAATTCCGCCCTTGAAGGGGTTTCCAACTCAAATTCTCTCACGCCGGCAGTAAAACAGCAGCTATTGGGAGAAGCCAAATTCATGCGGGCCCTTTGTTTCTTTTATTTGGTGAATTTGTATGGTGATGTACCGTTGGTCATGAGCACGGACTATAAGGCTAATTCCTTAATTAAGAGAGCTGCGCAATCAGAAGTTTGGAATCAAATTATTCTGGATCTGAAAGATGCTCAGAGTTTGTTAGATATAAAATATCTGGGTGGAAGCCTGTTAAAGGGGACAAATGAAAGAGTGCGGCCGAACAAATCAGCCGCAACTGCGTTACTGGCGAGAACTTATTTATATACGAAAAATTGGAAGGAATCCGAGGTAGAAGCAACAAAAGTAATTGATAACTCAGATTATGAGCTGGTTAATTTAAACAGTGTATTTTTAAAAAATAGCAGGGAAGCTATTTGGCAACTTCAGCCGGTGATCAAAGGAACTAATTCCCAGGAAGGGAATACTTTCATATTAACAGATCCTATTGAGCTTACATACAAGCCAGCCCTCAATACCCGATTGATTGATAGTTTTGAAGAGGGGGATCAGAGAAAAAGTGATTGGGTAAATAGTGTGGTTTTTGATGGTGTCACATATTTTTTTCCTTACAAATATAAGCTTATTTCTACCTTCATTCCAACAGATCCAGTTGTTGAATGTTCAACAGTTCTTCGTTTGGCTGAACAGTACCTGATTAGAGCCGAAGCAAGAATTCAACAAGGAAGAATTGCCGATGGAATCGTTGACCTGAACAAGTTACGTGAAAGGGCAACGAATAAAAGTGCACCTATAAATCAGCAATTAGCTCCGCTTAGTGAAAACGTTTCTAAAGATAGCGCGCTGCTACTAATTGAACATGAAAGGCAAGTCGAGCTATTTACAGAATGGGGAGATCGATGGCTAAATCTAAAGCGGACTAACAGAATCAATTCTATAATGACACTCGAAGTGCCTAAAAAAATAGGGGGAGGAGTTTGGGTAAATTACCAGCAATGGTTTCCTATTAGTAGTGAGGAACTGAATTCTAACCCTAAACTTTCACAAAATGAGGGCTATTAAAACTAAGAACAGCGGATAAATACATCAAGTACTGATATGAGAGCATTTTTTTTAATACTTCTGATTTTTGGGAGTATACAGGATATCTTTGCCCAAAAACCTTTGCTGGATTCCAGCTCGTACAGGGTCTGGCAGCATATTGAACAACCTATAATTAGCAATGATGGCAATTATGTTTGCTACAGCATTTGTAAAGGTGTTTTACCGTTTAATACTAAGCAGGAAAAGCTAGTTGTTACATCTTCAGGTACTAATTGGCAACTTGAGATTAATAACAAGATAAGGAATGTAAAGTTTACATCAGATAGTAAGTATTGTCTGTTTAATACGGCAGATAGTTTAGGTATAGTAGATCTTAAGAGTAAAACAATTAGTTACATACCAAATATTTCTAATTTCAAAATTGATGACATTGGCGCAGGCGAGTGGATCGTTATTCAAAAAAAAGATAAGCCAGAAACTGTTGTTTTGCGCAACCTTAAAACAAGAAAACAAAGGATCTTTTCAGGAATGCTAGAGAACTGGTTTTCTGAAGATGGAAAAATACTCTTAATGCATGCCCTTTCCCTGAAAGATGAGAAAAAGAATCAGCATTTAACCTGGCTCAACCTGGACAATGGCGTAATGACAGACGTATGGAAGGGTCTTAACCTAGAAAATCTGATTTTCGACTACAAGGCCAAACAACTGGCTTTTAGGTCCAATGATAGCGTATTCTATTACAAATTAGGAATGGTTGAACCGGTTTGTATATATGATCCAGACAGTAGAAAAACAAATGAGAGATTTAGGTTAGGGAGCCTGGAAAAATTTAGTAAAGATGGAGAACGTCTATATGTATCCATTGTTAATGAGGATAATAAAAAGAAAATCATCGATAAGAATGCTCCTGAGATCTGGAGTTATACTGATCCCAAATTACAGACTGTTCAAGAGAGGGAATTGACTCTGGATACAGATCCTTACCTGGCTGTTATTCCGTTAAATAATCCTCAAGTTATTCACTTACAAAAGTATGAGAATGAGATGTTCTTTAACAGGCAATATGAAGATATTGTACTTTCTTCTCACCAAATAGGTGTTGGAGATTATCGTGAATCTCAATGGAATCTTAGCTCCAGAAATACATATGATATTGTCAGCGGGATAACTGGAAAAAGAGAATCACTTAATTTTTTAGACAACAATAGTTTTATAGGAATCGAACTGTCGCCAGAAGGTAAGTACGTACTTTATTATGATACGAAAGAAAGTGGGTATTTTGTTTATGATGTAACTTCAGGAACTACAAGGGGGGTAACCAAAAATATTAATACTTCTTGGTTCTCCGCAAATGTTAGTTATAGGACAATAAGGGGGATAGCAGCATGGTCACCCGGTGATAAGTTTGTTTTGATTTATGACAGCAATGATATCTGGAAAATAGATCCTACAGGAACGAAAAGAGCATTTAATATTACTGGAGGATATGGATTAAAACACAATATTATTTTCAGCCTTGGATTGCATTACCAAAATAAGGTCGTCCCGAATACGCAGCTTTTATTATCAGCCTTTGATACAGGTAACAAGCATAACGGTTTTTTTTGCAAAGACCTTAATCAATCTGGAAATCCTAGTCTGTTAACCATTGGTCCTTATTTATATGATACAAAAAGCATTTACGTTCCTAAAGGAGCAAACTTTTCTCCAGTTAAAGCCAGAAATAGAGAAATGTATTTGGTCAGACGGCAAAGTGCCAATGAGGCGCCTAATTTGTTTACGACCACCGACTTCAGATGCTTTAAAAGTTTAACAGACATTAATCCAAGTAAGGGTTACAATTGGTACTCTGCTGAATTACATTCATGGGAATCATTGGATGGCAGAAAACTACAGGGGGTTCTATATAAGCCGGAGAATTTTGATCCAAACCAAAAGTATCCCATCATATTCAATCTGTATGAACTTCTTTCCGATCGGTTAAATGCTTTTTTGGATCCTAAAATTTCAACCGGAAGAATAAACATACCCACATATGTTAGCAATGGCTACCTTGTGTTTACTCCTGATATTTGGCATTCAGTCGGTGATCCGATGCAGGGAACATATGATGCAGTGGTATCTGCTGCTCAATATATTTCAAAATTACCATATGTAAATGCTGACAAACTGGGAATTCAAGGACATAGTTTTGGAGGTGTACAAGTTAACTATCTTGTTACTCGTACCAATTTATTCGCAGCTGCATGTTCTGCATCAGGACTAAGCGACTGGATAAGTGGTTATGGAACACTATATGGTAACCCGAGAGACGGATATGATGGCGTAGCATTTGGAACTTATGAAATGGGTGGCCAACTAAGAATGGGGGCTCCCATCTGGGGTAATTTAGAAAAATATATAAATAATTCTCCGATTTTATTCGCGGACAAAGTGGTTACACCACTTTTAATGGAACATGGGAAAGAGGATCCGCTATGTCCGTATCCAAACATAGTTGAGTTTTTTCTTGGTCTTCGTCGGCTGGGTAAAACCTCTTGGATGTTGGCATATCCTAATGGCAGTCATGAACTTAGTGGCAGGAACGCTGAAGATTTTAGTGCTAGAATGATGCAGTTTTTTGATCATTACTTAAAGAATAAAGCGGCTCCTGTTTGGATGATCGATGGGGTGAAAGCCGCGTCAAGAAGGTTCACAGCCGACTTTCAGCTTGATACCCTTGGCAGAAAACCAGGGACAGGACTTATTTCTAAAAAAGAACAAAGTAGTTTGAATGTCCCTCTCAATGAATCCAGAACAATTTACCCTTAAATAGAAATACATGAAAACAATTATTTTAAGTTTATTTTTTATAATTCTGACGCAATTAACAAATGCTCAAAAGAAGTCTATTGATTTTGAGCATGATTTGAGTTGGGAACAAATAAAGATAAAAGCGGAGAAGGAACAAAAATTCATTTTCATGGATGTATTTGCATCCTGGTGTGCTCCATGCAAATGGATGGACAACTATGTCTTTTCATCAGAATTGGTGGGCGCTTTTCTCAATGATAGATTCATTTCAGTAAAACTACAAATGGATTCTGTTAACAATGATAGCAATTTCATTCAGAATCCGGAGAAGTTGAGTGATCAAATAAGGCATGATTACAATGTGAATGGATACCCAACATTTTTGTTTTTCGATTCAAAAGGGAAGGCCGTTCATAAATTCAGCGGAGTGATTCCGGATTCAACCTTTCTTAAATTGGCTCAAAATGCCCTAGATACAAAAAGGCAGTATTTTACCTTGTTAGCTGAGTACAAAGGCAAAACTTTAGGTTACAATCAATTCCCTTATCTAGTTCAATCATCAAGCTATGCTGGAGATAGTGCAACAGCAAACCTTGTGGCAAACGATTATATTGATAATTATCTATTCAAGTTAGACGATAAATTGTTGAAAACTAAAGATAATTTATCCTTTATCAAAGATCATTTGGGGTCAACAGTCGGTAAGGGGTTCCAATTTTTTGTAAAAAATCGAGAGCAGATCAATTTAATATTAGGTAGCAATCAGGCGGAATATTCCATTAGGTCGGTTATTGCAGATGAATTTATTCCTGGAAGGAGCACTTGGAAAGTAAGGAGTCCTAATTGGGAAGCTCTAGAACAAGAAATAAGTTCCAAATTCGGCGTATTAGGAAGAGAAATGGTCTATGGAAAACAAATGATTTATCATTTAGAATCCAATGACTGGAAAAATTTCAAGAAATATTATGTTTTGTACTATCAAAGTGCCTTAAAGCGCTCAGAATGGAATGTAAACAATGTTTCATGGAAGTTATTTAAAAACGTAAATGATCTAAATGTATTGAAGTTTGCTTGTGACGTAGTTATGAAGTATGCGATGGAGGAATGGTATCAAAATGATGCAGCTGCATATGATACATATGCCAATTTGTTGTATAAATGTGGTAGAAGTACCCAGGCTATCTGGTGGCAAAAAAAGGCACTTGAACTTTCAAAGGGTACCATATACGAACCAGAGCAATTAGATCATCTTGCAAAGATGGAAAAAGGTGAAAAAACTTGGATTGACAAATAGATAGATAATATGAAAGTGAAATTATTAATTCTTCTCTTCTTTATTGTTAGAATTGCCTCGGCTCAGAAGGTCTTGCCCCTTTATCCGGATAGTGTTCCCAATAATTTACTTAAGTTATCGGATGCTGAACAACCAACTTTAACGCTTTACCTTCCTGAAAGAAGAGCGGCGACAGGAACAGCTGTGATTATTTTCCCTGGCGGTGCCTACTCGTTTTTAGCTTACGAAGAAGAAGGAATAAGCATCGCTAAGGAGTTTGTTAAAAAGGGAATTGCAGCTTTTGTTGTCAAATATCGATTACCTAGACGAGAAACAATGCGGGATAAGAGCTTTGGTTCATTAATGGATGCACAGCAAGCCATAAAGGTAGTCAGATCAAAAGCCGCTTCTTGGGGTATTGGTCAAAAAAGGATCGGGGTGATTGGCTATAGTGCAGGTGGACATCTGGCTTCGACTTTAGGAACGCATTTTAGTAAAAGCTATAGCCCAAATCCAGAAAATATCAATTTGCGTCCTGATTTTATGATCCTGGTCTATCCGTTGATCAGTATGGGGGATAGCTTGACGCATATGGGCTCCAGGATTTCTTTACTAGGAATGGAACCGTCCAAGGAAAGAATAGAGCTGTTCTCTAATGAGCTTCAAGTAACCAAAACAACTCCTCCAACCTATTTAACACATGCTGGTGATGACAGTATTGTTGATGTCGATAACAGCATTGTGTTTTATCAGGCTTTGCAAAGGAAGGGGGTAGATGCCGAGTTGCATTTGTTTCCTAAGGGTAACCATGGATTTACATCGCGACTTTCGGTTGTTGAATGGCTGGATCCGATGTTAGCTTTTATTAAAAGAGAAGGATTTTATGAACCAAAATAAGAATTCCAAATGAGTTATAAAAAAAAAGTCATAGTAACAGAGATTATAAGCGCACTTTTTATCTTACTTTTTGTATATGCAGCTTTTAGTAAGATTCAGGATATTGAGAAATTTAGAGTTGAATTGGGGAAATCTCCATTACTAAATGCATTTACAAGATATATTGTCTATGGAATACCCTTTGTCGAACTGATATTGTCCGTTTTGCTAGCTTGGAAAAACTTCCAATATTTTGCTTTATATGTTTCCTTTTGTTTAATGGCCGTGTTTTCAGCATACATAGTAGCAATTTTAAATTTCAGCCCCTATATACCTTGTTCATGCGGTGGAATATTACAGAACATGTCATGGAAACAACATCTTCTCTTTAATGTATGTTTTATGATTCTTGGTACCTTTGCTATTTTAATATATCCTCAAGTAGATAATAAAGAACTTATTCGCGATAAGAAGGGAAATCAGCACTCTTGAAATTGCTGATGATTAACTTAAATTTTTAAAAATGAAATTTAGAAATCTTTTAATGACTGCAGCATTCGTCTTGGCTGTAACATCAACATTTGCTTTTAAATCTCAAGGCAAAGCCTTGATGTGGTTTTCATTCACTTCTGGTGGTACTTGCTATGCTAATAACGATGAGACAGATCAAGAATATTGCGAGAGTTTTTTTACAGGGGCTCAATGCACATATAACACTCAACCCATCTTTTATTATGATGAAACAGGGTTTCCTCCTCCGACTTGCAGTCTTCCATTAAGGCGTTTTAACTAAAAAGATAGCCTGGGTTTAGTAACCCAGGCTTAATTAAACTAATCATGATTTATAAAAGATTCTTTGTAATATTAATTTGTTTGATTTTTAGCGTAGTATCAGTTGGAGCTCTGTATTTCTTATCCACTAATGCGAGGGAAAATAAAAACAATTTTATTCGATTACTGCCGTCCCATAAAATTGTTCCCGATAATGTTATGGCTTTAAGCGAGGGCAGGTGGTACATTGCTGGACTCAATTATGATTCAATCTATTTGGCAAATCTATACACTCCTGAGAAATTATTAAAAGTTAATGTTGCAGTAAATGATTCTTCCGCATATAATTTAGAATTTCCCGAAGGAAGTAAATTAACAAAAGGTTATTTCAGTTTGGTCAGTGATGGCTCAATTTATACTCTAGACGGTGATCAGCCACTTATATTATATAGCTCTATTCAATATCCATTTCTTAAACCGCTTGTAAAACCTCCATATTTTACTCAAGCCGCATATATTGCAAGAAATTCCTTGGTTTTGAGGATAGTCCAAAATGCTGAAAACAAACTGGTAAAATATCAATTGGACTCAGCGGGATTTCGTGTTTCGCCCAACCTGCTTCATAAGCAGGTGGATGGCATTTTTAGTACTGATGGTAACCTGATAGTTGAACCGAAATCTGCAAGGATTTTTTATGTCTACTACTACCGGAATCAGTTTATTTGTGCTGATACTAATCTTAATTTGTTGTATCAAGGAAAGACGATTGACACAAATTCAACTGCTAAGGTTAAAATCGTGGATATCAAGTCTCAAAATCAAACGACTTTGGCTGCACCGCCGATTGAAGTAAATAAAAGAATTGCTGTAAATGAGGGATATTTATTTATCCAATCGGGTCTAATAGCAGATAACGAAGTTGTGGAATCGCTGAAAGAAGTTTCAATCATTGATGTTTATACCATTAAAGATGGCAAATATCATTTTAGTTTTTACTTACCGGATTTTAATAAGAAAAAGTTAACTGATTTTAAGGTATACGGACAGTCACTTTACGCCCTATATGATCACTACCTATACAAATACAAACTGAACTTTTAGAAAAGACAAACAACCATAAAAACACATAAAACATGCTAAACCAAGCAAAAAAATGCTTGTTCCTGGCCACCGCCTTGTTCAATTTTATGAATATCGCAGTACAGGCACAACAAAAATACCAAATGGAGGAAGTACCTATTCAAAGCCGATGGGCTAAACTGGTTTCCCCGGAAAATGCCTTGAAGGAATACCCCAGACCACAAATGGTTCGTGCAAACTGGACAAACCTGAACGGGCTATGGGATTATGCCATAACAGCAAAGACCAATAACATGAAGTTGCTAAGCGAGGGAACGATCTTGGTGCCTTATCCTATTGAATCTGCTCTGTCAGGGGTGAAGAAGGCATTGTTGCCTGACCAGCACCTGATCTATAAAAGAAGTATTGTTAGACCTGCGCAGAAAGCTGGTGAACGTGTGTTGTTGCATTTTGGAGCGGTGGATTACCAGTGCTGGGTGTATATCAACGGCAAAGAAGTCGGTTCACACACCGGAGGATATACCGCGTTTGATATCGATATCACTGAGACATTGACTTCAAGAACTAATGAGCTGATGGTGAAAGTCTACGATCCCACAGACAAAGGAAACGGACCTCACGGCAAACAAGTCCTGAATCCAGCTAATATCTATTATACACCAACTTCGGGAATCTGGCAAACCGTATGGATGGAAGTTGTTCCTGCAGCCTATATCAGTGAGCTGAAAATGACACCTGATATAGATAAAGAGATATTAAACCTTACCATAAAAGCACCTGCAGGCTGTAAAATCGAAGCCACAGTATTTGACGGAAAAGCCAAGGTAAACGCCGTATTCGGGAATTCGGATACTGAACTACAGCTTCCGGTTAAAAATGCAAGACTATGGTCACCTGCTTCCCCTTTCCTGTATGACCTGGAAGTGAAATTACTGAAAGACGGTAAGGTGGTAGATAAAGTAACTTCCTATTTCGGAATGCGCAAGATCGGCATTGCCAAAGATGCTGCGGGTGTGGACCTCATCTTTTTAAACAACAAACCTTATTTTAATTTGGGAACGCTTGACCAGGGCTTCTGGCCGGAGGGGCTGTATACGGCCCCAACGGACGAAGCCCTTTCCTTTGACATCAAAGCCATTAAGGCCATGGGTTTTAACACTATCCGTAAACACATTAAAGTAGAACCCGCCCGCTGGTATTACCATGCGGATAAGCTGGGGATGTTGGTATGGCAGGACATGGTAAACCCGAACCAGGGATTGCCGGAAGGAAGCAAAGCCGCTTTTGAAGCACAATGTTCAGAAACACTTACCCAATTGCACAATTATCCCTCTATAGTTTGCTGGATGCTGTTCAACGAGAAATGGGGCCAATATGACCAGCAAAGACTGAGTGAATGGATCAAAAAAACTGATCCTTCCCGAATCTTGAACGGGCACTCCGGGGAAATTTTGTACGTGAATGAAGTTTTGCGTTCTCCTTCTCCGAATGCCTATGTATCTGCGGATATGACCGATGTGCACAGTTATCCTGACCCGATGATGAGCGTCAAACAACCAGGCAAAGCACAGGTTTGCGGGGAGTTCGGCGGCATAGGCGTATTTATCCCGGATCACCAGTGGAACACCAGTTCCGCCTGGGGCTACATTACCGAGAAGCCTTCAGGGTTGCGTGCAAAATATACCATCATGAACCAGCACTTGAAGCTGATGGAAAAACAGGGGCTTTCAGGCTCAATTTATACCCAGCCATTTGATGTGGAAGGAGAGCAGAACGGACTGATGACTTATGACCGGGAAGTGGTCAAAATTCCCTTTGCGGAGCTGAGAACGATTCACAGTCCGCTCAATCCCGATGCAGAAAAAAATGTACCAATGGTGACCGCTCAGGATGCTGATCTAACCGAGCCCGGACTGAAATACAGTGCCATGCTGCAGCAGTACATCGATGGAAAAAGAGATCCGGTTTTTTTAAAACAACTGTCCATGACAGCCACACAGGTGGGCGATAAATTGGGAGCAGAATTAGCAGGTAAGGACTACATAGCCGGGTTAAAGATGCCCTTAAAAGAAGAAGACATCAACTCCGTGGTTCAGTTTACCAAAAGCACTAAAGATGCTGGTTTTACTTTGATGAACAAGGATGCGGAGACATTCAAAAAGGTAATGGGTGAACGTAAATATACAGTGGCCATGATGAACATGATCTTAAAAGGGGAAATGGAACCCTTGATGAGTGCTGATCCGGTCGATTGGACAGCCGTTGAGGATGCGGTAAAACCATACGGTGCTCCAGGTGAGGAAATATTCCTTCGTGCGAAGACAGTTGGGTTTTACAACAAACAGGACTGGAAGAACTATGTTCCTGCAGCGACCACTTACCTGGAGAAATTCGGCACGAATGTGCCGGACAATGAGAAGAAAATGTTCCAGGCTGCCATTGATGAACACAAGTAATCGAAATGACACAGGAATTGGTAAAGGAAACTCCTGTAGCTGACTGGGCTCAGCGGGGTTACGTTCTGGACGAGATTAAGCTGCTGTTTCGTTTACAACGCCTGATCGAAACAGATTTTAGGAAATGTAAATACAGGGAGTATTACGCCGCATTGATGGGAACCTCATTATATCAACTGGACAAGATGGGTAAGGCCCATTTGGGGATGACGGTGTATCAAATGATCCAGGACAGGTTGTTTCAGGAAGCACTGAAATTGCTCCGGGACGGTAAGGATTCTGTGAAAGAAATCACTTTTGAACTGGGTTTCCGGGACCAGGCTTACTTTGCCAGGTTTATCAAACGCAGAACGCGGCTAAGCCCAATGGAGATCCGGAATTTAGCGGGCACTGAAGGTTGAAATATCGACGACCAGGAAGCTTAGGGTGCAGGACAAGTATTTGAAGGACCCGCCTCAGTTGATTGAGAAATAAGACAACACGGGGAGCACTGATGATTTAAACCAAAGCAGGTGCTATGAAAAGAAATTAGTGTTTGAATTGAGCACTAGTATATCAGGATAAAGGATTGGTTAATCCTTTATGGTTTTGTGAACTCATCACCTAAGATGAGATTTGAATTTAGGTTAAGAAACTGTGGCGGCCCGGATAGGCGCCACAGTTTTATCAAAGAAGTGGGAACTTGATGAGTGTAATTAAAAATGGAACAATAGAAAGGGCGAATTAAAAGAGGATTTAGGTGAGACCAAATCGGGATGTAAATCCCTTTTTATTGATGCCATAAATAAGAAAGTAAATCAAGTAAACGGAAATATCCCTAGATAGAGTGAGGATCTGGAAAGGGATCAATTACACTGCTATTGGTTTGTAAAGTATGTTAATTATAAGACCAGATGAAGCGAATTAAATCCTGAAGAAAGAAAGACTTAGTGGGCATTGGAATCTTTCACTGGTTTTATAATTATATAAACAGCCAAGGGATTGCGTGAATTGTACAGTGATCTCTAGATTGTTTCTAATCATATAGTAACAAAATGAGCAGGGCATGCCAAGATTAGATAATGTTGAAGGTTTAAGAGGTGTTATAGTTAAAATAGATTAAAGTGCTATGGAGAGAGAAGGTCGTGACTACTATAGGCAGGATCCTAGTTATATGTTAATCCTCTTCATAATATAGATCATATTAACCTGCATTCAAAACGTATCCCCAACTAAGGATGGGTTTCGATAAAGAACGTATCTCAGTTCTGCTTAATACAATAAAATAGATAAATTGATATGGATAAAAAGAGTTCAAAAAAATACAGCTGGTTTATTGGGATTGATGTCTCCCGTAATGAACTGGATTTTGCGGTAATGAAGTCCAAGACTATAATTTTTCACAGAGAAATTCCCAATGAAGTGCAAACCATTAAAGATTTTATCACTGAGCTCAAGGCGCGTCAGGGCTTCACGGTCAGTAAGACGATCTTCTGCATGGAAAATACAGGTTTTTATTCGAATCATTTGTTACAGGTTTTGCAGCATTTTAAGGCCAATATTGTCGTAGAGAATGCGATGAAGATTAAGAATTCCCTGGGCAATATCCGCGGTAAAAATGATAAGATTGACGCCATGCGTATTGCCGAGTACACCTATTTACATCAGGAAAACCTACGGTTCTGGTCTCCAAGACGCCCGGTAATTGACCAGCTGGCTGAACTGACCGCTTTAAGGCTTAGGCTCCAGGGATTGTCTGTTGGTTTGACCACTTCCGTGCATGAGCAGCGGAGCTTCGTGAACAAGCGCATCTTTAAGGAGAATTTAAAGTTGTGTACACGCAGTATAGAAGCGGTGAAGCTGGATCTAATGGATATTGAGGAGGCCATATTGAAGGTGATCAATGAGGATGATCAATTGCGCCGGCTTAGGGATATCATTGTTTCCGTGGATTATGTGGGAGCGGTTACGGCAACTGAAATGCTGGTCTGCACCAATGAATTTAGGGACATTAAAGATCCCAAGAAATTTGCCTGTTATGCTGGTGTGGCACCGTTTCCAAAGGAATCCGGAAAGATGAAGGTGAGATCCAGGGTATCCCCCCTGGCCAATAAAAAAATGAAAAGCTTGCTCCACATGTGCGCACTTCTGGCGATGCGGCATTGTCCAGAATTGAGGCCTTATTTCCTGAGAAAAGTGGAACAGGAGGGGAAGCCAAAAATGGCGGTGTTGAATGCATTGAGGTATAAACTGATCCTAAGGATTTTTGCCTGCGTTAATCAGAACAGGGAATTTGAAAAAGAATATACCAGGCAGAGTTTGCCCATGCCAGATCCGATTTTTGATACCACAATCACAGAAGCAGAAATATCGCATTTAACCTGCAGGTAAAAACGAACAAAGAAACCAAGTCAAATTTGGGTTAACTATAGTTAATAATGCGGGCCGGTCTGGTTAGCCTGCCCGAAATCAGGACAATCAAGTCTCTGAGAATTTAGGTTAAGCAGTGCAGTTGTGATCCGGATGGACGCTGCACTGCTATTATTAAGACACAGCAAGATGCGCAGCTGTTTTTTGCATTGTACATAATTTAATAAATGAATAGTATAGATATCATCCTAGAAAGAATGTTTGGCATCCTGGAATCCGTTAAATCGCAGCGACCTGAATTGTATCAATACCTGAAGCAGGTCATGAAGTATCAGGGCACTTTTTACCCGAAAGCTACTGTTATCTATAAGCCTGGTGATCAGGTTCATTCCGCCTTTTTTATTTCGGAAGGTTTCCTCACCAGGTCAACCAAAAGCGAGGATGGGCGCCAGCAGCTACTCAGCATTTTTGAAGAAAATGAAATAAAGGCCGGTCCTGACTTTATGCATCAGAGCCCTTCGGAATTCCTGATTGAAGCTACAGCGGGCACTTTTGTCGCCTACATTACCCATGCACAGATGAAAGCCGTCTACTCGATTTTCCCCGAAGCACATGAACTGGCTTCCCTGATCATTTCCCAGCATAACCGCAAGGAAGCGCAAATGCGTAAAATACTGTTGATTAAAGGCATCCAGCTTGTTGAATCCTTTTACAAGTGCTATCCGAAACTCATCGACCCAGGCTCGGTACTCAGTGACGAAAAGATCTCCTCTTTTCTCAAGATCAGTGTCAGTCTGCTGCGGGAACACCGATCTGCGCTTTTTGCCACCGGCCGACTCATTCACCCAGCCAATAAACATGGAAAATAACCTGCCAGGTAAGCTCCAGTTCTGGAGGGTTTTGGAAGTAAAATCTGCTGTTTTCGAGTATGCAGGGGCTGTTAATAACTACGGCGATCGATGTATCCGGTCGGGGACTTCCCGAATTCTACATTCGCAGTATTAAACAAATCAGACATGACAATAGATTTCGAAAAAGCAAGTTTTAAAGACTTCGAGGACATCGCCGGAATAGACCCTTTCGGCAGAGCATCACTATTCAACGACTATTCCATTTACAAACGTGAGCGTGGTCAGATGAATTACCGGCAGCTGGCTACATCGGGATGCGGACCGGAGATCACCCTGAAAATCCCCGGCATTCCCATCACCCGCTTTGTAAGTCTCGTATCTAACGATTACCTGGGTTTTACCCAGCACCCTGAAGTAAAAGCCGCTGCCATTGCCGCCATTGAAAAATACGGCTCTGGCGTAGGTGCATCTCCTGCAATTGGCGGTCATATGGATTTTCATGAAGCACTGGAGCAAAAGATTGCCGGATTCTTTCAGCGGGAAAGTGCCATCATCTACACCACCGGCTATACTTCCAACTCAGCGACCCTGCAATGCCTATTGAGAAAATCAGACCTGGCCATATTGGATCAGGCCGTTCACGCCAGTGTATATGAAGGCTGTCAGCTCAGCAATGTGAAATCCTTCCCACACAACAACCTCTATGCACTGGAAAGAATTCTTGCGGCTTCTCAAACAAAATACCGCACCCGCATGGTAATCGTAGACGGCGTGTATTCCCAGGATGGTGACCTCGCCCCCTTAAAGGAGATCGTGGAATTGTGTAAACGATACGGTGCTTATTCCGTAGTAGACGATGCGCATGGTACAGGGGTGATCGGAAAAACCGGTAGGGGAGTAATCGAGCTGAATGACCTGTTCCAGGAAGTGGATCTGATTACCGGCACATTCAGCAAAACCTTTGCCCATATCGGAGGCTATGTCGTTGCCAGACCCGAGCTCATCAATTTTCTGAAGTTCCAGTCCAGGCAGCATTTGTTCTCTGCATCAAGCACACCTGCAGCTGCGTGTATCCTAAAAGCGATTGACCTGGTTGATCAGGAGCCACACTGGATGGATCAACTGAGGGAGAAAACCGAATACCTAAGATCCGGTCTCAGGAGTCTGGGACTAAATACCGGCATTTCGCAATCCGCCATCATTCCCGTTAAAATCGGAGACATTACCCGGAATGCGGAAGTCTGCAGGCTGCTCCTTGAAGCAGGCGTCTACGCCAACCAGATTAACTACCCTGCAGTATCCAGGAAAGATGCCCGGATCCGGATGAGTGTCATGGCTACGCACAGTTATGAGCACCTGGATGAGGTACTGAATGCCTGGGAATGGGTAGTGACCAAATCGAAGATTGTAAATTTTGAATAAGTAAGTTATGGCAAAACGTCCGCGTCAGAAAGGAATAAAGAACAAGCCCGCCACCATGAGGGAGTTTATCTCAGCCGTTGGTAATATCCTGAAATTGGAAGGGCACACCGGTTTGAGGGTGAATAGAATTGCCAGGTACAGCGGCAGGAACCGGAGTTTGATTGGTCGCTATTTCTCCGGCCTTGCCGGCTTACAAAGGGCATATATTATGGAAAAGGATTACTGGATCCCCTTCTTCAAACGCTTTGTCCTGACCGATGCGGACGGTATTGCTGAAATCAAGGAGACGTTTACCACTCTGATGCAGGAAAATTTCAGGTTCTTCCTGAGCAATCCGGAGATGCAGAACATCATCCTCTGGCAGATCAGTGAATCGAATGAGCTGATGACGGAGATCTCCACCAACCGGGAACTCGCCGGCGAAAATTTATTTAAGGTTACCGACCCCTACTTTCAGGATACGAATGTAAACTTCAGAGCTGTGATAGGCCTGTTGCTAGGCGGTATTTATTACATGGTGCTCCACGCAAGAACCAATAAAAGCGTAGTAAGTGGTATAGATCTGAATGAAGAACTTGATCAGGTCGAACTCTCCCGTACCATCGAACAGATTATTAATTGGGCCTGTACTGCAGCAAATAACAAGGAAACTATTTTACCATCCATACCTATGATGAACTACCAATTTGAGCTGCTGGATACTGTGGTGGCTCAGCTATCAGACCGGAAAGACTTTACAGGAACTGCAGATCTGATGCTAAAAAATGAATGTAAAAAGCTGAAGCGATCCATCCCCAACCATGTATTGAGTCTGATGAATGAAACCCAGATCCGCAGTTATCTAAAGATGGTCGTGACCAAACTCTCGGAAGCTGCCGATACGCTATATGACCCAGAAAGAAAAATAAACCCTGATGCCGAACTGATCGTTGAGGTTCTTAAAGGTGTCTTTCGTCATTATTTTGATGCACTTCCCAGTGAGGTGATTCTGCCAAAGCTGTTTTGTCTGAAAGAAGCGGTTGAATATAACCAGAAGTGGCAAAGGATCAAGGTTCACCTGGAATCGGCCGCGATTGACCCATTCCTGATCGACGTAGTCTACATCCCCTTTAGCCGTTTGACTTCTCCGGATATCGAGCTGACCTGGCATGATTATAAGTATTTAAAAATGTATACATTTATGCTTGAATCTGAAACTGCCGAATTGATAAAGAATGACCAGGACTTATTTCAGCTGTTGATTGGACTGGGTTACAACCATACACGATTTTCTGCTTACTATACCAATAAACTCAGGACAGCACTGGCAGGTTGCGATCAGCCAGCCAAACGCAGCCTACTGGAGCAACAGCTTACGGCCGTCGGACAAACCACTTCCAGAACCCTAATGAGTTTTTGTCCCGGAAAAGCCAATGTGGTTGAAGACCTGAACAAATGGATCGTGATTGAGCTGAAGAAAGGAGAGGGCTCCCCTGTAGGAATTGAAGAAGTGATTTATGACAATAGTTTCAACACCGTGCTGACTACTTCCGAATTGTCCTGCTGGCAGAAGCTACAATACGATGCAGGTATTTATTCAGAGGCAAATGTGGACTTGTTTACCGGAAAGGTCTCCGCTAATTTTAAGACCAAGCGGGGCATGCGGCCATCGAGTAACAGTGTCAAGTCCAAACTATATGGGAAAGAAAGGGAGATTTATAAAGCACTACAGCCCTTTGTGAATAAGATGAAGGAGGATATCGATAGGTTCTTGATGTAACGCTAAAAAATATTGAACTGAAACGGAGCAGTGTTAAGAGTTATTGGTGTTTAATAATTTTAGAAACTAAATATTTTTTCAGAATTCGGGTTCGAGCCCCATATTCCACCCGTAGTTGGGGAAAAGAGTCTTTCAAAGATGCTTTTCCCCTTTTTTATGCATTTGTAACTCATTGTTTTTCAGGTATGTTATCTCTGTAATCGGGTTGAGATTTGTTGTTCGATACCCATCTTTGTCGTAAATCAACATTCCATTAAAAATTATCTCTACTATGTATCTTTTGTCCTCAATAGTTGCTGTTTGATAAAGACGAGAAAGATTGCATAGTATTTTTATAGTATTGATAACCATCGGCTGAATATTAATTTTATCCTTAAATCGCTCTTTAAGTGCTGTTAATCGAAGATTTATTGCATTTACTTTATTATCGTAATCCATTTTCAGGCTTTTAAAATCAGATGGTTCGATCTTTCCGGCGAGCAAAAGTTCTCTAGCATTAATAATCAGATCGTCTAGTATATGCAATTCATCTATACAGCCCTGTCTCATTGAGGAAGCCGTATTTCTCACTTGGTTATAAGCGCTTATGATATCTTGCAAAAATTTGTGCTGATCCCTTTTGGCAATCCTAAAGAGCTTTAGTTCTTCGATAAAATCTTGGTTTACCTGATTGGCATTGAACCTGACTTTGCACGGAGATTTACAATGATAGTAAGCAACATGAGTTTTACGACCCCTTGAAGCACTTCCTGTCAGCATTCTATGGCAGCTAGGACATTTTAAAAAGCCTCGAAGCGGTAAATCTTCTGGTGTTGCAATTGCAGATCTTTTAGGTTTGACTTCTCCTTTCAATACATTTTGAACTTTGTCAAAGAGCTTTTCGGTTATCAATGGTTCATGTAAGCCCTTTATAATGTGTTCTTCTTCTCCATCAATTTCACGAACTCTTATCTTTCCGCAATAGATCCGATTACGTACAAGCGAATGAAAATTATTGATGCTACAGGTAAGCCCAAGTTTAAACGCCTTTCTATGGACTTCCGCCATCGAAGACATACCTAAAGAAAGCTCTTGAAATGCCCACTTGATTGCATAAGCGTAAGGTTCTTCTGGTGCAATGTATTTTTTGCCGTCTTCGGAGGTCTTATTTTTATATCCCAGAGGTGCCCTGCCAGACCAATGTCCTTCTTTTTTTGCTCTCCTCATGCCCATTTGAGTATTCAGGCTTCGTCGGTCATTTTCGATTTCCGGTATGGCCAAGTATAATGCAAGCATTAATTTGTTCTCAGGAACAGTTAAGTCCAATGGCTGCTCTACTGCCTGTGGGTTAGTTCCCATCCTTTTTAGGTTTGCCAACACTTGATAAGCATCACAGGTATTGCGGCTAAATCTGTCCCATTTTGTAAAGAGCAGGAAATCCACCCGGTGTTTACGCAAATAGGTTGTGAGCTTCATCCATTCTGGTCGTTTGAAAGATTTTGCAGAATGGTCTTCTGTGAAAATCTTTAAAATGCTAATGCCATGCAGTTTGCAGTAGTTAGTTAGCATCTCCTGTTGAGCTCTTAATGAATAACCCCTCAATGCCTGTTCATCTGTACTTACACGGAGGTATAAAATTGCTGTTTTCATAATATAATTTTTAGCAATGATTATACAGCGATAGGTATTTGCCAAATCTGGGCAAGATTACGATATAGTGGGTTGGGAAATACTCTAGTAGAGATAAATAATTAAAATGAAAAAATTATTAGCGAAATGGAAACATACAGAATCGTTCTGTGTGAATAGAATGGTAAAAATTGGAGTCCACACGCGCATAAGGGCTGAATTGGGAAAGGACAAATTTAGGGAAATGATCAACTTCCAGTTGGCCGTCTTTGCATGAATTCTTCAGAAATGCTTAACTTTTTAGTTAAGTGTAAATATTCATTGTTAATGTTGTATATTATAAGTTAAAGTTTAAAGCTCAATTGCGGCTAGTTAAAAAACCATAACTTTAGCTCGCCTTTCATATAGAAAATTTTAATATGATCATTGATTTGATAAAACACATTACGAAGCACCTAAAATGAGAATTGTACAGCTCTCCGATATCCACCTTTCTTCGGCCAACCTTGCGGATTTGCGTAACTTCTTCCTTGAGGCCCTTATAAACGATTTAAATGTATTCCATGAGAAAGAACCTATAGATTTAATTCTTTTTACCGGCGACCTTGTCGACAAAGGAGGGGAATCTCTTGTAGATAAAAAGGGGGAGAATCCTGAAAGCTGTTATGAAATATTTAATCGAGAAATTATAACCCCAATTCGGAATGCATTAAATCTCAGAGCCGATCAAATGCTACTAATCCCTGGTAATCATGATATAGAGAGGGAAAAGATTGATAAATATACAGAACCTTATCTTTTGGGCCTTGACAAAGAAGCGATAAATGTTGAATTGGCGCTAAATAAGGCTAGTTTTCGAAATATAAATGAGCGAATTAAAACTTTTAAGGACTTTGAATTCAAATTTCACAGCGATAGTAAGAGCTATAACTATTCAAACAACGAATCTACAAGCATCTTTTTAGAAAAAGGTAACGCAATAGGGCTTGCACTTTTTAATGATTCTTGGAGATGCTCCTCAGATCTGAAGTCTGAACACCATTTTATGGGATATAATCAACTTTGGAATGCTAATAAAACCTTTAAAGAAGCCAAGACTAAATTTAATATAGCGGTATTCCACCATCCTTTAGCTGCTTTCAACGAGAGCGAAAAAGAGGAAATTGAAAATATTTTAGCATCACAGCCTTATGACATTCTCTTTTTTGGGCACAGTCACAAACATGAGGCGAAATCATTGACTTCGACATCTGGTAGCTATTATGCTATTAACGGAAGAAGTGCTTTTAATTCCGCAGATGAAAAGCATAGCCAGTATCAACCCGGATATAATATTTTGGATGTTAATATAGATACGAGGGCATATATCTTGCATGCACGAAAATTTATAAAAAGTACAGGATATCGTTTTGATAAAGACACGGACTCGATAATAGGAGGTGAGGAAAAGGGCTTTTTACCAAATACTTATGCCTATACCGAATTTGCAAAACCAGAACAGTCTAATAACGAGGATAAGGATCTTCCGAACAGTTACTCCGCCGATGTTCATAAGATTGTGGGCCTCTTGATTGGTAAATCGCTCTATCCAGAGCCGTATATGTTCGTGCGGGAGTTGGTTCAGAATTCGGTTGATGCTTGTAACAGGGTTGGAGAAAAGAAAACTTCGGCTGTCCCTCGCATTGCGGTCAATGTAAACAGTAAAGAAAACTATTTAGAAGTTTGCGATGATGGTGATGGAATGACCAAAGCGATCTTGAAGAATCATTTCTCGGTAATAGGTAAAAGTATTAGCCAAGAATTTAGCGATAGCTCGGGCAATTTTGATCTGATATCGCAGTTTGGGATTGGGTTTATGAGTACGTTTATTGTTGCAGAAAGGGTAATTGTTGATACCAAAAGTGATGACGACGAGCAAATAATCTTTGAGATTAACGATGTATTTAAAGGATTTAATTACATAAAGCCTTCGATTGAAAATGCGAGGTCTCTTTCTGGGACGCGTATACGCATATATATGAAGTCGGGATATAGTCCACGAGCAGCGTTAGATAAGGCACTTGAATATCTTAGGCATATCAATGGGCTTGAAATAAAGCTTGATAATGCTGTAATGGATGTCCCAAGCAATTGGAATGTAGAAGGTGCTGCATACAAGTTTGAGCGTGAATCTCCAACATTTGTAATGAAACTGGGAATCCAGGCAAATCCTACGCCCATTATTTCGTCAAATAGTGGTTTTAAGATAGGAACAGATTTACCTGAAATAATTCCATTTAAGTTTCCTTTTATTATAGGCGGAGAGGTGAATTTTCTTCCGAAGGGGATCGACTTTGACATGTCCAGAACAAAGATAATGCCTACCAAAAAGGCCAGCATGTTCCGCCAAGAAATGTCAGTGGCACTTCGGATACTTTTTAGAAATGCTTTAGAAGGAGGTAATGTTAAAATTGTTCCTGCAGTTGTAAGCTACTTACAATATTATCTTCAGTTCTATGACATCAACAATGCACAGATGCAAGCCACATATACGGATTTCTATTCTAAATCTGAACTCGTCACTATGTGCTCAGATTATACAATATTGCCCTTTCAGGGCAGCAATGTATCATTACGAGAAATTATTTCTTCAATGAGAAGACGGGGATTAGAGTATATATTCTATGTCAACTCCAACATTACAGACTATCAGAATATACTATTGCAATATTTAGAAAGTCAAGGTTATCTAGTCTTTACAAACAGGGGAATCAACGTTAATTTTAGAGATACGCCTCAATCTATTAGTTCACATGGATTCATGTCTCAAATTGCAGCTCAAAACAGTATTAAAATCCTAGAAATTAACCAAGCTCCCGCGCACCTTCTTGCAGATATGAAAATGGATATTTCCAGTTTTCCTGAAAAATTGGGTACAATGTTACCTCAAATTGCTGCCGAAAACAATGTCACAATTGACGTTGGGAAATTTAGCAGGCTTCCCAAGTCGTCTGTAAGGCATCAGAACCAAATCTTTCTAAATTATGAGCATGAGACGTTTACGTCCCTACTCAAGATGATTGACGAACCTGACGAACAATTTAAAATCTATTTATTGGGTATCTTGGGACTACCTGGACACAGGCCATAATTGATTTTAGAATTATGTGGCTTTTGCTTCGCGGTCTATTTGTGTGTTTTTGATATATTTATACCTAACCATTCTTAATTTAACCGATGAATAGCCCTCAAGATGTAACCTTAAAAAAAATTGCCCTGGGTATCAATCCGGAATCGAATCTTAAAAGCTGGATCCAATGGCCACCAGATATGTTTGCCCTTTGTGCCACCATTATCAATCGCACGGGAGCCTACAAACTTTTGCTGATGGATCCCCTTATATGGAATAATCCAACATGGACAAATGACATAAAACGTATTGCTTTGCTCTGGGTTAAATATTCTAACTCACTCCTGCTGCAGAATGCGCCAACGAAAGCTTTTCTTGAACACCCAGTTTTTGCCAAACATTACAAAATATTAATAGATGACTGGGAAAGCAATGAAAGTGTTAAGCTGGATCATGTGAGGGTATTAGGTAATATCTACAAGCAAAATGCCCTGCCCTCCTGGAAAAGGGTAGAAGAATTTACTCAGGCGCTTTTGTTTATGTATGTGCTGGCCGATACGTGTTGTGAGGGTTTGGGATTCTTAGGACAGCCACTCGCTAAGCAAAATTTGCCTCATAGAAATTTTTTCTGCGTTGCTAATTTACTTCTTATCAATACTGGTTCACTGAGCACTATTCCCAAATTTCACGGAGTTGTCCTACCGAAAATGAGAACACCCCAGGCAGGTATGGTACCCAGATCAGTTACCCATTACCTAACTTTTCATGCCACTGAGGTTGAAGTTTTCTGGCGAACTTTTCCCTGGCTGGAGCAGCGAAACAAAAGCCTTAACATTTTAGCAGTTCCATATCCTTATAAAGTCGAGTCAAACGATTTTGAACTTATGGGGGACAATTATCAGCCAGTTAGGTATTTCAAAGCAAATGTCTCGGGACGTGAAATCCAAGAACCTTTTCTGATAAATCTAGTAGAAGAAGTTCTGACATTAAGTAAAAAAAATAAACAGGTAGATATTCTGGTTTTTCCTGAAATGTCTCTATCTGATAAAGAATATGATTTTTTACTAAATGAATTACACTACCGATTTGCTAAAGCTCAATGTCTGGCCAGGCTGCCAATAATCGTAGCAGGTGTAATGAGTAATTATTCTGAGAAAACAGTAAATGAAGCCATTAATGATACTTTCTTGAATGAAGTTCGTCTAGCCATACACTTTGCAGGAAAATGGCACAGTAATACCCAGCGTAAACACCATCGCTGGCAACTCGATAGAAATCAAATCCGTCAATATGAATTAGAAGGGCATTTTACTGCTGACAGCCTTTGGTTTGAATATTGCACCGTCTCACAGCGCCGGTTAACCATTCTTGCTCCAAATGACTGGCTTGCCTTAACCGCTTTAATTTGTGAAGATTTGGCGAGACAGGAACCAGTTGGAGAAGTCATACGAGGAATCGGCCCCACACTACTAATGGCCTTATTGAGTGATGGTCCGCAATTAAAGGGTCGCTGGTCAGCCAGATATGCCAGCGTTCTTGCAGATGATCCTGGTACCGCAGTACTCTCGCTAACATCAAAGGGAATGATGGATCGCTCGAAGTCTGAAGATCCAAAAGTTAATGAAAGTGCTAAGCCTATTATCGGTCTGTGGAAAGATATGGTCAACAGCTGGAGCGAATTTGAATTGAAAGAAAAAGGCAACGCACTTTTATTTACCATTTCGTCGAAATATAGAGAAGAGTTCACTCTCGACGGCAGGTCGGACCGTAAGTTTGCTTCAGTCTTCCAGCTCGATAGTCAATTTCCAGAAAGTATCACTATAGAGACTGAATCAACGAAAAAAAGTAAATCAACAACTACGGGCGATATAATCAAATCCAATAATCTTCGGGAACTATCTGCAATACAATTTGTGATCGATGCCGTCATAGATATTTTAAGTTCTGAAACCAGACAGGACATTGAGAAAGGGCGAGGCAACGTTGTACTTAGCAAAGATTTCCTCCTAACCTTATTGCAAGGCAGAAAACTTGAAAAGAATGATAATGTAAGCTTGAGAGGTAGAATCGCCCATATTGTTTCCAAAGCATGGAAAGAACCACACACAGTGGGTATTTCTGCAAGTGCGGCTACGCAGTCTGAGGAAGAAATGAAGGTAACGGCAACTATCATAGAAGAAATCATTTCTGAATTGTCTGGTACCGCACCTGATGAGACTGCGCAGTTTTATTCGGAATTAATTCAGCGATGCGAAACACAACTCTCTTCAGTTGATAGCAAGTTTGAGCAGAAACAAGTCTATATGAGTATACTTTATAACCTATTTAACCGTATCGTAAACTGGCTACCCACAGCTTCTAAAAATTCTACAAATGCCATTAGCGGAATGGACGTTTCAAAAGCCGTGTCGCTAAAAGCTAAAATTCTCGAAATTATATTAAACTATTAATTACTGAATGAAGAGGATGGCCTTCCAAACATTGAATACCAATATGACACTTGACAATATACTGAAGCATTTCAAATCATACTGATTTAAAAATGGTCTTGTTGTTATAGAGATTTACCATCCTGAAAATTCTGATAATTTCTTTGATGTGAGCCTAATTATTATGTAGGCATAATGATTTCCCTTCAATTTGTAAATGAGATTAATGGCGAAGCGATTGTGGAGAATCATATTAATATTAACCCAATTTTATATCGGTCTATTTACATCAACAATAAAATACCTACTAGTCAATTTTTGATTTAAAAATGCCTAGTAGAGAACTTTTCAAACTTCTCTACTAGGTATAAAATTGATTGTGATAGAGCTGGGCATGATTAAATGATAAGAACAAGGATCTGAAATATTTCAGGTTCCGGCATAAATATCTTAGGTTTATACTGAAAATCCATTGAAATGAGAGCAGGAATTTTTATTGATGACTCCGGAAATCCCGGGACACAAACTGAAAATTTATACGATACTACCGATCGTAAAAGTTGGTACGCAGTTGTACTAACTTCAGAGCAACGCATCCAAGCGCATTCATTTATGACAGTGCTAATCAGAGAGAACTTCGGTATTTATGGTGCAAAAGAATTTCATTTCACTGATATTTTTAGTGGGGTTAGAGCATATAAAGGTGTATCTCTTGATACCCGCTTGCAGATATTCGAACATTTTGCCACTATTTTCCGGGATATGAAATATCCTATCCTCCACATGACGATGACTAGTGCCGATTATGAGCGAAGTAAAATCGTGCGGCCCAAAGGAAAGCATTTGATCGATGGTTTTGATATGACCAGGCATGAGGACCTCACGCTGTGCTATTTGTTGCTTCGTTGCCATTATTTTCTGAAAAAAAACAGGAATGGTTACCCACCTGTAGAGATAGTTATTGATGCTGGAAGGCAGAAGGATGGAAGTATCCAGGAAATGAATGAATTTAAAAGTGATTTCATCGATAAAACAATCAGATATGTTGCCTCCGAAAAGGAACCGATGTTACAACTGGCTGATTATGCTGCGTTCTGCCTTAACAGGGCGTACTGGCTACAGAACAAGAGCAAAAGAACAGACTTAGATCTTGCTTGGCTACAAATATTTGCATGGGCGGATTTTCAGACTTTGACCATGCATCGAATGCTTACTGATGCGAAGGGAGATACAAAAGCGATTTACGAAGAGATGTTAACTAAGGCATATAAAGTAAATGATGATCGCAATGATATTGGATTGGAGGAGATGCTTGGACAACTGGATTGGAACAACCCGTGAAGGGAGAAAATCTGATTTCCATCGTTGCTACATGTTTGTCTTGCCGGACTACGAGAAATTGATTGTCACACACAGATTTGTTCGAAGGCTATGCAAAACCAATAAATATATTTCTATGATTTTTAATTGCTAGTTATATTTCTCCCATCCAACTGCCTTGACTATGAATATTTAATTTTGTCCCTTGTATATGTTCGAGCATTTGCAACGGCAGCACGTGATCCATTACGGAAATATAATAGTCGATTAAAGATCCAATATGATTGTCTTCGCCACTGGTTATGCGATACCAGACATCTGGCATATATCTTACTATGATACTAAGCGCATAAAGTAATACGTAATTTACTGCAACAGAATGATAGCGTTCTCCCCAGATCAGTTTTACAAAGCTGGTCGGAACGTATTGAGATGAATATGTTGGAAACAGTTTCCACCAGGTCATATTGCCAGGGTGAGAAATGGAACCAATAATTGTATCGGTTTTAGAAACCGTATCACTGTAAGTCCTAAAGTTACGAAGTGGCATGCCTAGGCTTTCCAAATAGGGAATGTCGATTTTAGAGGATTCTGTGTAGATTCCAACATCGGTAGTTTTGTCTAATTTTTGGGAATCTTCAAGTGTAGGGAGCCGGTGGTGAGTTTTAATAAACATTTCATTAAACTCGGACTGAGCAATCATGTTAGACTGGGAATGTCCAACATGCAAAGATAGTGGTGCTTCATCTAAGTATTCTTCAATTACTGTTCTTAACTCGGGTATCGTTCTGAATAACTGAGAAAGGCTAAGCATTTTCTCGCGAACGTCAGGAGTTATATCATCCTGTTTTTTTATTCCTTTGTCTTGAATACATTTTTTCATATCCCATCCCAGAAATTTTCCGTAAGAGTTAAAATGTTCGCCCTGTGTTGCATAAATTAAAAGGTTATTATGGACTTTACCGTTGGGTATGAGGAAAGTTTTTAAACCGTGACCATTTTCTGTATGACGTTGAATTTCTCGAAGCCCATCTATATTAACAACACTAGCTACCTGTTCAGCTATAGTCAGTTGAAGCATAAAATAGTAACGTGACAGGACTTTGGAATTAAGTGATTGGGAAGGCGATTGCCAATAGCCCAACGCACTTTCTATTACCGAAGACAATCCAATAGCTTTAGTTTTTATTACCTCATCAGTGATTGCTGCATTTGGTGTTTCACTTAGCTTGTCTCGCAACAAATTTTCACAAAGTCTCGTGCTTTTAAGCCTGTTGAGTCTAAGAAATACAATTTCATCCGGATTCTCTGCACGAAAACTTTGACTGTTTTTTGCCATGATTGCTGATAATTTGATGATTTAAATCTACGATTATCTGTAGCAATTTAAGTAAGTACAAGTAATTTCTATTTGGCTCAACCGAATGCTAGGAAATAGCAGATCTTGTCTTTACTGTTTTTTATGTATTTGAAAAGGATGGTTTCCAAACTTTTGAGCAGCTGTAGTATGCAGAAGTCAGCCAAAATTTCGGCGACCCTCTGCAGTCATACCAGTAAATAAAGTGACTTTTAAACTAATTTTTGCAGTTAGTTTAATTGATTATACCCCAATTTTCTATGTAGTCGAAAAGAGTTAAGCCACTATTTTTAGATTTTAATGAAAATAACCTTATGTGTTTTCTGGGCATAGAGCCAACGCGTAAAAGAACATTTAATTTTGAAGTATCTTTTACTGTCCTTTCGTATTCGAGTTCTTTTGGAACCTCAAACAATGATTTTATTAATTGTTCATCCTTGAGGAGAGTATCAAAAAGAGTTCTATTTTGCCCATCCAATGCACTTGTGCCTAGAAGGTATTCATCATCTCGCAAAGTTGTCATTGCCTTTATTTTCACCCTATCAACAAGCATCGGATGTTGGGTAATGGCCTTGACGAATTTTTCTGTTACCATAGGCGAAAGAATTACAATTTCTTTTGCGTTTTTAAAATTTTGTAAGCATTTATTGGCTTCCTCTATCGAGGCATATCTGAAGTACTTTAGATTGTGTTCCTCAGCGACCCTGTTTGCTTCATTCAGTTCTTCAATTTTACTATAGTCTTTCAAATAATATTCTAGAGCTTTAAGCATCTGACTACCTGAAATTGTTAAATCTGCAATGAGTACAATTGATTTTCCTGTTAGGTCTGAATTAAAAAGCACCTTTGCATTTTTGTCCCAATCAAATGCCCGGGGCAAAAAATTAGCTTTATTAATTAGCCGTAACAATCCATTTTCATCCCTTCCAGGATGTTTTAGTGGGAAAATACAATCCCCATCCTCTATATATTTGGACGTAGTGTTTTTAAATTCCTCAATATTTTCATCTGTAGGACCTTTATGAATAAGTGCCACCTCCATAATCGCACGATGTAATTTTGGTATTTGAATGACAGGTTCATGTTCGGCCATATATTTTGCGAGCTGAGAACCCTTAATGCTTTCTTCATTAAAGATGCTTAGCCAATTTATTACTCTTTCGCTTACATCTGAAGTTGACCAATAGTGTGGTGTTAACATGCGCACGAATGCTGCGGACTGATAGGCCTCAAATTCTTTTTTTGCTTGCAAATAATCCTGATCCTTGGGGAATACCTTTTTGAATTTAACAACGGATTTTGCATTCTCATACATGACCCTTCTTTCGCATACGCGCTCATAAGCCTTGGATAGTTCAGGTTCAGTAATGTAAACCCAGACACCTTTCTCGGTTTTGTAAGTGTAGTACCTTTTGCCATTAATTAGTGGCTGCAATTCCAGGTAAGTTTTGGACCAAAATTGAGAGGTATTGCGATCGAATAAATATACAGGTAGTGACGTAAGATCTTCGGTTTTGTAGTGAACCTTGATGTCTCTTTCTCCTTTTTCTATATTATAAAATTGTGCAAATTCCAATTTTATTGATAAAAAGTCAGCTGGTCTAATTTTTTCAGTTTCATAAATTACATCGCTGAAGAGGCTTGTTTCTTCATCTAGCAAAGTCACTAAGTTAAAGTCACCTAAATCCACTTCGTTTTGGAACAAGATAAACGAGGCCCGTATACTATCATTGAATTCTTGCAGTGTGGTGTTTTTTGGCTGGGTTCGGTGATCTACAGCAAATAATACATCGATTGCAATCTCTGCTTCTGCAACAAATTGAGCAAAATGTATGCTTAATAACTGATTGAACTTGTTATTCACATTTGAAGCTGTCCGTTCTACAAATTTCCAAACAGTTTGCAACCAGGCATAATGAAATTGAAACGCATTTGTATTTGGATTAACTTTCTCCAATTCAGCAAAAGCGCAGATAAATTCTAATTTTTCTTGGTCACTGGTAAGAATGGTCTCAGATTTAGGGAAAAATCGTTCGTTTAATGCACTCAATTTAAAATTGAAAGGGTTTTCGCTATCCTGAAGCGCCCAGAGGTTTGGGTTATGTTCTTTAGCTAACGTGAATAGATTTTCCCAATATGCTTTCGCGTCATTTGATTGCGCAACTCCCGACATCGCTATTTTTTTCTCAAAAACGGAATAGAAAGGAATTAGCGGCTTATTCTCTATTAAAAAGGGATTATTGTAATAGACAGGATAGTTTGTTTTGAAATCTTTCTTAAACGTTTCATCTTTCCTGATTCGGTCTGCTATGAGGATAATTAATGAATGAAAATTTGGCGCAGTTTCATATATTTCGAGCTTTGTTGAATCCTCCATTAAGATTTCGCATTCAGTGCCATCGTCACTTGAATTGATGGTTAAGTATTCGAATTGACCCAGTGGTAGTTCTCCGTTGATGTTTTTAATGAAAACATGGCTATCATTGGTCAATACTATTAAACCATTCAAAGACAGGTTCTTTACACATAACATATCTCTCATGGGATACAATTTTGCATTGTCATTCACTAACCATTTTCCGAACATCGAATCTTTATCAATAATGGAGTGGGCTCCCTTTTGGAACATTTCCAAGCTCAAGTTCTTGGCGAAATGGAAAATCAATAATATCTCAAGGAATAAGTCAATGAAATTGTGTTTGCATTCAAACTTATTTAGATCCGAACCTTCCTTTTTAGCCAACAATAGGTTATAGCTGCTGGCAGAGAATTCACCCGAATAGTTTTCAATGGCATTATTAATCCAATCAAAAGTTATTTTTTTCTCACCTAAATCTATCTCTTTAGAAACCTTTAGTAGATTTTCCCAAGCAACTGATAGGGCTGAGGGGTCATCTGAATGCTCAAATAATGTTAAAAAACAAAGTGAATGGTAATACTCAAGCGCAACGACAGGAGATTTTAAATTTTCAACCATCTCAGGGCTATCGCGCCATTCACTAAATCTGGCTATGACGTATTTGGCAAGGTTCTGTGCAACATCACTTGTCATTTGATGGTTGGTTACAATCTGGTATACCGTTGAGATAAAATCGACTTTATCTCTTTCAGCCAACATTTGTTCGAGCACCTGATAATTATCCTCTGTGTAGGCGATTTCAGGTGTTTCCATTGCCGAATGTATAAGGGGTTTGGAGCATTGAGTTAGAAATTTTGTTGGTATTTTAAGTTTATATTTGAGGGCCAAAGTAAGTATTAAACTGCGATGGACATCGTTTAAATCGATTCTTTCATACATCGATGCAAGCAGGGTCTCTACTTTTTCGGTATGCTCGATCAAAGAATTGTCTTTCAATAGAATCGTATTTAAGTATTGCCCCAAGGAAAGACCTGTGATACGTTCTTGTTGCTTAATTAGTCCCCAAAATATCTCTGGTAAACTATCAAAAAGGTCACTGTAAAAAAGCATAAAAAGCGTTCCCCGACCTGACACGGAAAATGGCAGAATGCCCGCTAGTTTAGTTCTGATGTGCTTCAATCTTGAATCACCGGAGAACTGGTAGTAAAAAAATCTGATATTATCTTTGATGCCAAATTTTGCATCCTCAGTAATACCATCCAATTTTGCAATGGCTTCCTGAATCTCAATTTCAGATAACAGATTTTTATTCTTATTGGCTTTATTTATTGAATATTTCGCATCATCTTGAAAGCGCTTAAATTTACCTGAAATGAAATACTCGTGAACATTGCTGATTTCCGTTTTTGAAGGGTTTAATTCTAGCCCATTAACAGAAGACCATTTTTGTATGTTTTGCAATACCTCTTTGGCTTTTTCTTTATCTTCGACGAAAATAAACACATCATCGACAAATCTGTAGTAGAATTCTCGACGTTTATCTTTAATAAGTTCCTGCTCAATTAATCGATCCAGTCCTATCAAATATAGTTCAGCAAGGTAACGTGCATATGCTGGACCTTGTGGAAGCCCTTTATCAGCATTACCAGTTGTTTGTCTGGAAATACGCAAGAGATACTTGACAATATTATGGTATCGATATCGGCTTTGATCATCAAGTTCTTTTATTTTGGCATCAATCTTAGGTGGAGCTTCTTCATAAAGCTTAATTTGTAATCGTTGGAGGTCAATACGATCGTAGAAGCTTTTTATATCGACTTTAATTAGATAGTAATTTTTAAATTCCTCTCCCTCTAAGATTTGTTGAACATTTTTTGAAAAAATTGACCAGCTGACGAACCAATTAGAAAAAATATTAGAATTGTAAAATCCTGGAGCAATGCGATAACCGAAGGAGTTCTGTGAAACTTCAGAGTAAAAAAGGTTATTTAAAACAAATAGAAAGTAGGAGGAAACAACATTTGTAATATAATCTATACTATAAAGTACTCTTAACTTGTCGATCTCGTTTCTGTCGAATCTGAATACTTCACTGACATCTGGGAAATTACCTTCAAAAACTTGACTAATGTATTGTTCAACCTTGTCCATTGAAATGTGTTCGAGCTTTTTCAATTGACTGTACAATGGAATCTCATCATTGATAAGATTGTACCGTGATGTAGAAGCAACAATGGTTTCGAAAAGATCCTTGGATATATTAGTAATGCTAAATGGAGGTTGAGGAATCAGTTCGATTCCATCTATAAGTTGAACTGGAGAGTCTATTGGATCACAAGTGCAGGTTTTACATCTACCTAAATGATGACAAGAAACGGGATAATAGTTTTCAGCGAGTTTTAGTTTCTGTTCAGTTATATCTTTTCTATAGCCTTGAATGCCAGAGAAAAACTCATTAAGCAAATTATAGCCCAAATTAGGGTCATCTGCATTTTTCAATTTTCCAAGCAGTCCAACCATCAAACTTCTACTATGGCCACTAAGCCCTTGTTGATAATTTTCCAGAATTGAACCAATGTGCTCACATTTTTTTAATGAATTAAGTACACCTTCTAAGTTCGCACTCATTCTAGGGGGAGATTCAACTCTAATATTTTTTAAAAAGGCGAATGGAGATTTCGAAAAAACCTCTTTTTGTATCTGATCAAACTCATCAATGTATGGTTTAATCTTCTCAGTTTTTACCAAAGGATAATCTCCAATGATATTGAGTTGGGCTAATAGGAAGTCGTTCGTTGGCTCGGATGGATGAGATTTCTTGTCGAAATTGAAATCTCCAGCTTTGTTTAAAAAGAAAGATAGTTTATTGGAAACTTTGTTTTGGGAAAGTGGTAATTTTACGCCCAGCCCAACCATTTTTGATCCTTTCGTAACAGTTGGCGTTTTAGGAAATAAATCTACATTGATGTTTTGTTCAAGTATTACCTTGGATCTAATTAATTTAACAAGTTTAAAGCCATCTTCTTTGGTTTGCAGCTCATCAAAAATGATCCAAATATGAAACCCCCTTCTTCCAGAAAATTCAAGAAGATAAGGTATTTTTTCTTTCAATAAATATTCACAGATTTTATCAGCGGACTTTTTAACTAGCTGAAGATCGGATTCTTTAACTTCTTCTTCCCCAATAGCGGCTTTAACAATATCTAGGTCAAGACATATCCATTTGATAAAGGCATGCTGTAAAGTATGAATTTCCTGGTAAGATAGTAGGCTCTTTTGCTCGAGCAACATATCATCTATCGTAGCAGGTGTAATTTTATTTCTTACTAGTCGGTAAGTTCCATTATCATTTTGTCGCCCATATTTGTTATCATCGACATAGAACAGGTCGAAGAGCTTTGATGATAATTGTTTGTAAATTGGCGAATTACTCATTTATTTTTTTGAATATAATCCAATATATTCTATAAGTTAGTTGATTTATAGTTTCAAATATATGGTATTCGATGTATCAAAACCAATCAAGCTCTTTATTGATTTAACAACAAGAATTTTCTTTATACCTTCCTTTATAAAATTGGACAATAATGGTCGCCTTCCGATCATTACAATATATCCAGTTGATAACGCAATTACAGACGGTTTAACTATTATATGTAAATATTTAATATGGTTACTCATCAAAGCTAAACTTTATGACTACTAGATAGTTTTTAATCGAAATATTCCCTAGTAGAGAACTTCCATCTTCTCTACTAGGTATAAAATTGATTGAAGTTATCCGCATGCGACTAAAACATGCTAAGATCCCAAAAGCCGCTCTGAAAGTTGCGGATCTATCTCCATCATTTTCCCCTTTAGGTTCGCTAGACGCGTTAAATCGTACATAAAATCCGTCGACAGAAGCAAGTGGGGCCACCCGTAGTTGGGGAAAAGAGTCTTTAAAGATACTTTTCCCCTTTTTTGTTCCTTTGTAACTCCTTGTTTTTCAGATATGTTATCTCTGTAATCGGGTTGAGATTTATGGCTCGATACCCATCTTTGTCATAAATCAACATTCCATTAAAAATTATCTCTACTAGGTATCTTTTGTCTTCAATCGTAGCTGTTTGATAAAGACGAGGAAGAGTGCAGAGCGTTTTTATAGCATTGATCACCAGAGGTTGAATATTGATTTTATCTTTAAATCGCTCTTTAAGTGCTGTTAATTGAACATTTATTGCGTTTACTTTATTATCGTAATCCATTTTCAGGCTTTTAAAATCAGATGGTTCGATCTTTCCAGCGAGTAAAAGTTCTCTAGCATTAATGATCTGATCATCTAATTTGTGTAATTCATCTATACAGCTCTGCCTCATGGAGGAAGCCGTATTTCTGACTTCGTTATAAGCGCTGATGATATCTTGTAAGAATTTCGGTTGATCCCTTTTAGTGATTCTAAAGAGTTTTAGTTCTTCGATAAATTCCTGATTTACCTGATTGGCATTGAATCTTACTTTGCATGGCGATTTACAATGGTAGTAAGCAACATGGTTTTTACGACCCTTAGAAGCACTTCCTGTTAACATTCTATGACAGCTAGGGCATTTCAGAAAACCTCTAAGCGGTAAATCTTCTGGTGTAGCAATTGCAAATTTTTTAGGTTTGATGTCTCCTTTCAATACATTTTGAACTTTGTCAAATAGCTTTTCTGTTATCAATGGTTCATGCATACCTTTTATGATGTGTTCTTCTTCTCCATCTATTTCTCGAACTCTGATATTTCCGCAATAAATCCGATTTCGTACAAGGGAATGAAAGTTATTAATGCTACAGGTAAGCCCAAGTTTAAATGCCTTTCTATGAACTTCCGCCATCGAAGACATACCTAAGGAAAGCTCTTGAAATGCCCACCTGATTGCAGAAGCATAAGGCTCTTCTGGTGAAATATATTTCTTCCCATCTTCGTAGTTCTTGTTTTTATAGCCAAGTGGCGCCCTGCCAGACCAATGTCCTTCTTTTTTCGCACGCCTCATGCCCATTTGAGTATTCAAGCTTCGTCGGTCATTTTCGATTTCCGGTATAGCCAAGTACAATGCAAGCATTAATTTGTTCTCAGGAACATTTAAGTCCAATGGCTGCTCTACTGCCTGGGGGTTAGTTCCCATCCTTTTTAAGTTTGCCAATACCTGATAAGCATCACAGGTATTACGGCTAAATCTATCCCATTTGGTAAAGAGGAGGAAATCCGACCGGTGTTTACGCAAATAGGTAGTGAGCTTCATCCATTCCGGTCGTTTGAAAGATTTTGCAGAATGGTCTTCTGTGAAGATCTTTAAAATGCTAATGCCATGCAGTTTGCAGTAGTTAATTAGCATCTCCTGCTGAGCTCTTAATGAATAACCCCTTAATGCTTGTTCATCGGTACTTACACGGAGGTATAAAATTGCTGTTTTCATAATTTAATTTTCTTGCAATGATTATACAGCGATAGGCATTTGCCAAATCTTGGCAAGATTACGATATAGCAGATTGGGAAATACTCTAGTAGGTATAAATTTATTTAACAAGCAACCTACGGGAATCCGTAATGTGTTACACAAATAAGGCTTTACATTTACTGAATCAGTCTATAAGTGTCAGAATATCTATATATTAGTAAGTTATCTATTTAAGCTCCATGATTAATACAAAACTTCCAAAAGTCCTCAATATACTGTATAATACTGGAGGCAATAAGATCATCCAATATTGCGGTGAAAACTCTGTTCTTGAAAATTGCATTTTAGAGAGTAGAGACCCGTTTATAATCAACAGTGGGGATAGGCGTTTTGTAATTACTACGAATAGAGATTTTGTTTCTGAAGACCATTCCTATGTTCTATTATCTTCAAGGGTTCCTACAAAAAGGGATTTTGAAGCTGAGAATTTGAATTTGATAGAATGGCTTAAACACCCATCGATTACGCAGTCGACGCCACAAGAAGTTACTGCGTCATGGTCGGAGAGTTTCAATTTTATTAAGGAAGATACCGAAAATAACACTGATGGACTGCGTACCCCACAGCTTGGGGCTATACATTCTATTCTTGCTCACCAGTATAGTGGTGATGATATTGGTATAGTAGTTATGCCTACTGGCACTGGAAAAACGGAAACCATGATCTGTTCGATGGTTGCAAGCCCGGCAATCAAATTATTAGTTACTGTTCCCTCTGATTCATTGCGTACTCAACTTTTTGAAAAATTTCTAACTTATGGTTTATTAAAACGCTTTGGTGTAGTAGGGAATGAAGCCATCAACCCGCATGTAGGAATTTTAACTTCGGGAGTGAGCACTCTTGAAGAACTTGAAGAATTTATATCCCGATCCAATGTAGTCATTACTACGATGGCAATAGCCTCTGGTGCTACCCAAGAACAAAAGGCGTTGATGTCAGAGAGATTTTCGAATCTGTATGTTGATGAGGCGCATCATTCTGAAGCGACTACCTGGCAGGATTTCATTTTGCGTTTTGATAAACGTAAAGTATTTCTTTTTACTGCTACGCCTTATAGGAACGATGGAAAACGGCTTAAGGGAAAGTTTATTTTTAATTTTCCACTTCGAAAGGCTCAGGAACAGCGATATTATAAAGAGATTAAATTTCTGCCAATAAGAGAATATGACCGCTCTAAAGCAGATAAAATGATTGCTGATAAAGCAGTAGCTACATTAAGAGCTGATATTGAAAGTGGATATCCGCACATCATCTTGGCCAGGTGTATGACTAAAGACAGAGCTGAAGAAGTTCTCCAATACTATTCACCTCATACTGATCTTAAGCCTGTTGTAGTATATAACAATAAACCTGGTTTAAAAAACACTATAAAGGCTATTAAAGCGAAAGAACATTCAATCATTATCTGCGTAGATATGTTGGGAGAGGGATTTGATCTTCCAGAGCTTAAAATTGGTGCTATCCATGATGAACGTCAGAGCATACCGATTACTTTGCAGTTTATCGGTCGCTTTACAAGAACAAGTTATAATGAGTTAGGAAATGCAAGTTTCATCACTAATATGGCTTATCCACCGATTAAAGATGAGCTTGATCAGCTCTATGCAAAGGATGCTGATTGGAATCTTTTATTGCCTATGCTGAGTGAAGGGGCTGAACAACAACAAATAGATTTTAAGAACTTTTTGGATGGATTTAATCATCTAGAAGATTCAATAATACCGTTCCAGAGTATCAATCCAGCACTTAGTACTATTGTCTATAAAAATGGCGGTGATACCTGGAATCCGAACAATTGGAGAGAGGGTATTAATAATCTTAATGCTTATGATCATCAGTATTCGGATTATAATGCAGAACAGAATACTTTGGTTATTATTTTGGGTAAAGTGGCAAGAGTTGAATGGGGTGGATTTGATACGGTTCAAGACCTTACTTGGGATATGATTGTGGTTTTTTGGGATTTACGTCCAGAAATTAACCGGGTTTTTGTCAATACATCCATAAAGAATTTTTCTTCTGAAACGTTGGTGGACGAGATATTTGAAGGTGATCAGGTAAAAATTACGGGAATGAACGTCTTTCGTATTTTTCATGAAGTATACAGGCTATCACTCTTTAATGTAGGTGCTAGAAAAGGTGTGCCAGGTGATATTAGCTTCCAATCCTTTTATGGAAAAGGTGTACAAGATGGTTTGCACATGCTTGAACAAGGCACATTAATCAAAAACAACATCTTTGGGGTAGGTTACAAAGATGGAAACAAAGTTTCATTAGGATGTTCTGTCAAAGGAAAGGTATGGTCATATCTAAGAGGTAATCTACAGGAGCTTACTGCTTGGTGTAGGACTATCGGCGATATTATAAATAATGCTGATATTAACCCCAATACTGTATTGGAGCATACGTTACAAGTTGAGACAATCACCTCACGACCAGCCGTCACAGCTACTGCGGTTGATTGGAATCCGGAGATGTACAAGTTTTCGGAGAGCCGATATCAGATCTATTTAAATGGGATTAGATCATATCTTTGGGAGTTGGATATCGATATCGTTGATCATCAAGGCGAGCATCTCCGCTTTTCTATCTCCAGCGAGCTACATACCATTGAATTTGAGTTAGTACTCGGAACGGCGCAATTAAATGGGGAGATAGTGCCGAGTTTCGACATACTACAAATAGGCAACATTTCGGCAGAGATCATTAGTGGTTCAAAAACTGAACATTTGGTCGACTATCTTAAGGATATGACGCCACTTTTCTGGTTTGCAGACGGCAGCCAACTTATGCAAAACCAATATGTGAAATTGAGAAAGCAAGCAGATCATATTCCATTGGATCAGATCATCAGCCAACAATGGGTTGGTGTAAATCTTTCTCGTGAATCGCAGGGGATTCATCCATATTTGCAGAATTCGATTCAGTATCGGTTTATTGAACAGATCAGAAACCAATATGAAATAATCTATGATGACGATGGCAGCGGCGAGATTGCTGATATTATCGGTATCAATGATTCTGCGAGTCATATCGACATTCATTTATATCATTTAAAATATGCCAGAAACGGTCAGGTTGGGAACAACATTGAGAATTTTTATCAAGTTTGTGGACAGGCACAGAAATCGCTGAACTGGAAGTATCGCCCAGGTAGGGAATTTTTTGAGCATCTTTTCAAGCGAAAGATAAAGACGCGAAATGGACAGCAGTGCTCGAGGTTGGTAAAAGGCACAGAGGATGAAATGGAATATTTGCTTAATGCAGCCAAATGGACTAAAGAACTTCGCTTTCATATAAACATTGTACAACCAGGGTTGGCTAAAGCGGGGGCATCTGCGGATATACTTCAGATACTGGGAACAACAGCACATTATTTACATACTGTTGGCAATGTTCATTTACAGGTTTATACAAGTTGATCATCTTAAAGCTAAACAAATCTTATGGTAAATCTCAAGCACACTAACGGCGCAATTAAATGGAATGAATTAACAGGTAATGCCTATCATGATAACGGAGCACAGGCTTATAATAAGTTGACAGGCAATGCTTACCACAAAAATGGAGCACAGGCATATAACCGATTAACAGGTAATGCCTATCATGATAATGGTTCACAAGGCTTTAATAAATTAACAGGCAATGGTTATCATAGTAACGGATCTCAGGCCTATAACCGGTTAACTGGTAATGCTTATCACGCAAACGGGGTTCAAGCATACAACAAATTAACAGGCAATGCTTATCATTCTAATGGAGTCATTGCATTTAATAGATTAACTAAGAAAGCTTATGACTCCAAAGGTGTTGTATTGAAAAAAGATTCTGTCGATTTCAGTTACAGTTTAGGCACTGGCATAGCTGTGTGGATACTTCCTGTTTTTAAAGTGACTGTATATGAACGAAAAATTGCTTAATTAAATTAGCAGACTGAAATAATCAGCCCACATTCTGGCGCATACAGATTTTTAGATTGGTTTTGATTTTCTTTTGTACATCTAATCAAATATTATGAAACATGTTTAAGGTCGTTGAATACCCTAAGGTTCAAGATTTCTTTAATGAAAATAAAAAGGTCATTTACAAAAACAGACTAGCATACTATCATTTGATTCAGTATTTCGACGAATTGAATGCGGGTAGACAATCCGTTTACGAGGCTTATAATATTTTAGACGATGATGAGGGAAATGCAATTGCTGTTTGGGGTGATTCAGTTTACTACCTATATGCATTAAAATGGTCAGATGCTATAATTGATGGTTTATTGAGTAAAATTGAAATTGCAAAGTTTACGAAACGGTTTACCTTTTGCGGCACTAGCGAACTGATTTCAAGACTATTTGAAAAAAGTGGGGTAGAAAATGAAGTATATAAAGAAAGGGTTATTTATCATTGTAATGAGGTTATACCACTAGTTCGTCCATGCAGTGGGGAAGCTTGTTTTTCGGGAAATTCGGATTTGGATGTGATCGGGGAAATGTATTACCAGTATGGCTTGGAAGAATGGGGTGAACGGGAAGGAAGAGATCGAAACTATGCCAGAACTATTGCCCTTCAGGGCATCCAGAACGCGACTACATGTCACTGGGAAGTTGATGGTAATATCAAAACATTGCATCCGTTCTTGACAATGATACTGAATTGCCTATCATCGGAAGTCTTTTTACCAATGATTTAAACCGTGGTCAAGGATATGCTAAATGTCTAGTTCATGAGATTGCAAGTCAGCTCACTGCTGAAGAAGGATCGAAATGTGGCATAATTTCAGATTTAAGCAATTCCATTACAAATAAAATGTTCAAGGAGATTGGGGTCGAAGAAATCAGTAGATACATTTCCATTCACACAACACGGGAAACAATTTGATCAGCATTATGAGGAAGTCCACTGATGAGTGTTTGTTGTGCCAGGCTAATGCCGCCAACAAAACCAATTCACATATTTTACCAAGGTTTATTTCAACAGGCTTTTTTGGTGCTAAAGGAGCTCAAAGACGTGGATTTGCATTTAATGGAGAAAACGAACTCTCACTCAAGCCTAGAGCTGTTCAGGATTCACCCAAAGAAAACTATATCCTATGCGATGAATGTGAATATTATTTTAGCTTGCTCGAAACTGCTTCTGCGCCATCTTTAAAATTTTGGAAAGCCAAGGTTGCCAGCGGCAAATTTAAAAAGACGAATATAAAATCATATTTAAAGGTAGTTGAAATGGCGACGCCCAATCCGGTGATTATGCGTCTTTTAGTTTATTCCATGTTTTGGAGAGCAACAGTTTCATCTTTGGAAATATTTCAAGACTACGTTCTCGACCCTGGTTTAACAGAATCTTTAAGAAGTACTCTATTAGAATTTAAAGCTTTAACAAATTCTGATTTAGATGCAAATTTAAAGGCAAGGAACATTACTATGCATCCTTACACAATCATTACTGCTGAATCATATAAAGACGAGACAGCAAATGTTCTGGCAGCAATTAACTCTGGCAACCCTGCATCTTTAAATGTCGATAAATTTGGTTTTATACTTTTCAAAGCCGAAGGTGACATTTCTGAACAAGTCATGGCCGATTTCAGTAATGCAAAACTTAATGAAAATCAGATAATGGTTGTTAGTGAACACTTATGGGAAGAGGTTATGGTCAGACGGCCATTAGAAATGGTTGCTCAACAGGCAAGAAAGAACTTATCAAATCCTAAATAGCTTATGGCAGAACAGCGACTTTTTAATGTATTACAGTTGGCATACACTCCTTTGAGTAATTATGATTTTGTCATGGTAAAAGATGATGCAATCATTCAGCACTTCATCAATTCAGGTAAGTTATATGTAATTGCACAACGACCAGTATTAACTTTTGAAAATTTTTATATTGATGGTAGCGATCCAGAAAATCCTGTTTTAAAATTTGAACTTCATCAAAAAGGCAGGGAAGAAAAGCTGGAATGTGAGTTTCCTTTATTTCAGGATGAATTTAATGTGCCTTTTGGAAGTCGGTGTGATATTGCAATTAATTATACCTACCCAAAGTCTGAAGTCGTTTATGACTACAAGATGCCATTTTCATCAATGGCTAATTTTGTGGTCAATACCGGAGATGATTATTATTGGATATCGCCTGAGAAATTAATTTATCATTATTTGCGGGATGCTTTGGAAATCAACATCAAAGGTGATGTAACCCTATTCTTAAAATATAAGGTCCACTATATTGGTAAGGCTACGGAACAGGACATAATAAAAAGGCTGACAGGACATTCTCACCTGCAAGATATATTATCAATTGAAAGACCATTTCACTACGGAGCCTTGCCTACGGAAGAGATAGCGATACTTTTCCTGTCATTTAAGGATAATATTTTCATGAATACTTTCTCTCCTGATGATGATGAAATGGACATTGCGGTTAACATGTTAATGGGTAAAAAGCCGATTGAAGACAATGTAATTTATTTAGATGCTGAAAAAGCGCTGATCAACGCGTTGAAACCTAAACATAACAAACTCCAGTATAACAACTATCCAGCAAGTAAGGATGGTCTACAATCCCACAATTTGGACTTCTACACCTTTAACTTCAGTGATCCATTTACACTAATTTATGATAATGGGGAAATTGTTGGATGTAGGGATTCGCTGATTGTAGAAAAGAGCAAGACTTTGCAAATTCGCAAAGGTGGGGTTTAACAGGATGCTTTTGTAAATTGCTAAACCTGTGTCAGTGAATCTTATTCACTGGTTAATAATAATCTCTATTTTTGCATATTCAAATACGCTCAATGAAAAGTCTATATAAAAAAATAATTGTACTGATTAAGAATAACTGGAACGATCCGGTATGGAGTAAGGTTATATCCGCTATAATCATTACAGTTGGTGGTTCCATTTTGACCCTGGGTTGGATCGGGATAAAGTCGTTAATCGATAATGCCAGCCTTTTGTCATCCCTAAAGAAGTTTTGGTTTTTTTTAATTGAAAAAGTAACAATTTCTGTTAATTGGCTGACCTTATGTTTGGTAGTGGTAATTGGATTATCGTTTCTAATACCCTTTATCTTAACCTTAGCAGGAAAGATAAAAGCTAATATAGAACCTGAAGTTGAAAAAGATGACGAACCTGCCGAACTCGAAATAATACACGATAGATCGACTATTTTTTTTGATTACAGACTGGCAGATGCGTTTCCTGGTTTACCGGGGATAAAATGGCATTCAGGTGCTGAAGCTGCACGTAGGTTAGGAATCGTTTTGAAACAGCCATTGAGGTTTTCACCAGAATCACCCCAAATTAATAATCCTGTTTGGTGGTTCCGAGGTGGCAAGAATGCTAATATAAAGACATTTAAGATTGTTGACGGAAATAAAATATTGCTTGATTATTATGAACACACGATTGAAAAGATTGCAGTTTCTAGAGCTGACAATAGCAAACACAGTTTCATTTATGTTCAAACTAAAGCTGAATCTCCAACTGGTGTTTATAAAAATTCCAAAGAACATAGAAAACATCGAATTGCAAATTACGGATACGACTGGGAAGAGTATGCAATTTTCAATGGAAAACACAAAATCTCCAGGGAACAATATGACGACGGAGCGGCAGAGGTTAAAGGCAAGGTTTTAGAACGTGAATCTTCTGAACTCAGAATAAGGTATCTGACAAAGTACAATTTTGTGATTGCAGCCATACAGTCCCCAATTAATTCACGAGATTTCGATCAAAATTCTTCTGAGATTTTTGACGGTATTCTTAACGGAACAAAGAAGTTCGATGAGTTGGTAGCATTTATAGAAACACTAGATGAATCCATTTGTAAATAATCCAAGGTCTATATCTAGTTTTTTCTAGAACCTTTTGAGAACCAGACGATCTTTAGATAGGATTTATATAATTTTTTGTTAAACTTTACTACCCAGGTGTTGACGAATGGGAGGTCGATACTTGCAATAGCTAATGGATTTTGAATAGATCAAATAGATAGATTTGAGATATTTATATTTAGTAGTATTATTTATTTGTTTTGTTTCTCTTGTGTCTTACTGCTGTCACTCAGCTGAGAAACCTACCGAAATTGGTTCTTAAAGATGATAGCGGCACTATTTAATCTGAATTTACATTTTTTACAATTCTTTTTACAATGTTGTTGGTGCCGAAATGGGCTGTTTAAATTAGGTTTGGGTAAATAACTATATTCAGATGAAAACTAATTTATTATTTCAGATGCTGATGTGCTTTTCGCTGGCGGGTTTTGGCCAGCGAAAGGAAAGCTGGGTAGACGAGCCGATTTCTGAGTGGCCGAAGATTGCGCTGATCAACGAGGTGCAGTTTAAAAATGGTGACCGCTACGTTCATTCTTCTTTTAAGTATGCGGGTACGGCTTTTTTAATTGACAATGGTAAGGACACGCTGGCGGCGACTGGCAAGCACATCCTCTGGATCGCAAAAAATAAACAAAGCAAGGCGACTGAAGTCAATGCTGCGCTTAAGAAATGGGTGATGAGGCCAAAAGGTGACACACAGGATTCGGCAGTGATCGGCAAGTTGCTGAATGAAGACCCGAATGAAGTGCTGGAGGGTAAGGGCTCTACCATACAGGACCGAGACTGGATTGTATTTACAGTGAAAAAGAGTTCGTCAAATTTATACCCTTTGAAACCCCGCTATACACAAGTGAAGCCGGGAGAGAAGGTGTATATCCTGAGTTGTGCCTATGATGACAGCCTGTGTACGGTTCATGAAGGAAAAGTATATCAGAAATACGGAATGGATATCCTCATTGAGCGGGACATGAAGACGCATAAGGGCGGCTGCAGTGGTTCGCCGGTAATTGATGCCAATGGTTACCTGATCGGGATCATTACGGGCAGTGCGGGTTCTAAGGTTGGGAATGTTTCTGTAGCGATCTCCAATGAATACCTAAAGGATGTGCTGGATAATAAACCGGGGCTTAATGAGCCAAAAAAGGATTATGGGGAATTGGTTTACAATACAGTAATCAAAGATGGTGTTGGGGCGGCGACCAAGCTGTATCAGAATCTGGTTAAAGATCCAAAGAATTATTATGTGTACAATTTGCGCAGCCCAAACCGCAATGGCCTGAGGGAAACTGCAGAAAAGCTGTTGGCTGAGGGGCGCAATGAAGATGCTGTGGCGATCTTGAAGTTTAACATCAAAGTGAACCTCCAATTTTATGAGAATTATAACTTGCTGGGCAAAGCTGAGCTGGCGGCTGGAAATAATGCTGGTGCCATAGCCGCGTATCAACAGTCGGTAAAATCAAATGACAGTAAAGACAATGAGGCTCATGCCGCGCTGGAAAAATTAAATGCTAAACCTTAAAAAAATGAAAAGAAATATTTAGTGTTATTGGCCGTACTGTTCTGCCTGGCAAATACAAATATGGCAAGGCAGCAGCCAGCTACCAAGCCGATTGTTTACAAACTGGATGCGAATACGAGCAGGCTTTTGTAGAAGGCTACGAAGGTCAATGGCGGGCATAATGGCTTTTTAATGTTTTTCGGCGATATTGTATGCCGATGCCAAGGGCAAACTACCGAGCGGGAATTTCGTAATGGATAGCAGCTCAACTGTCAAAATAAATTTCGGGTTTGGATGCTCAAACTGATCAGTATATACGATGATATAATGAATCGTAAAACAAGCCAGATAACCCTCAAACAGTTCTTCAGCGAAAAGTGTTAGAAGGACTTGTTTACCTTTTCTAATTGTGCCTGTCAAGCAGCGGTATATGAAAAATAAACTCAAAATATCGGACGTACTGTAACTTTATTCCTCTTGCTTCCTCTAATCTTAAATCAGTTAAAAATATATACAATATGGGGTTATTTTCAGCATTAATGGGCAATGCCGGCGCGGTAAGTCAGGACGAGGTAAGGAAAAACTACGGGACACTGCTTACAGCTAATGAAGAGATTGAAATGGGTTTTAAATTGATAAGGGACACTTTCATCTTTACCAATAAGAGACTGATCATTGTTGATGTCCAGGGATTGACGGGAAGCAAGACGGAGTACGTTTCTATTGCATATAAAGCGATTAGCAGATTTAGTGTGGAAACAGCTGGTACTTTTGACCTGGATGCAGAATTAAAAATCTGGGTATCCAGTGAAACTATTCCAAGTATCCGTAAGAAATTCAATAAATCAGTGAATGTCTTTGAGGTACAGAAAGTACTTGCACACCATGTTTTAGGATAGTTTCTATTCCGGGAAAAAGAAAAGCGGGAAGTCCGGCAGCAATTGATCCCTTTTTGACAGATGCGGTTTATATTCCATTTAAGGGTTTGACCTTACAGGACCTGAAGGAACTGGTATGACCATAAATATTTGAAAATAGAAGCATTTAAATGTTCTCCTATCACAGGTGAAACGAAATTATGATCATAAGTTATGGGTTTCATATTTTCCGGTAGCTTTTGTCAGGTCGATTCTGAATACGACAAGGCTGGTGTGTTCCTCAGTCTTAATTCCATGCGAGGTTTCTTGTGAAGGCCGGTTGGTTAAAGGCATGATCCGGTGTATAATACCCTGCATGGCCTGCTGACGTTCCTCACCAGTCAGTTCAACAAAATCTCCCCAAAGAATGGCACTTTTCCAGCGAAAGGTATCCTTGATCTGGTCTACCTGAAAGCATACCTTTGGATTGGCACGCATCATCTTAATTTTCTTTCCATTCCCTGAATGCGCATAGATCGCGTTGTTTTTGTACACATAATTAACCGGTACTACATACGTTTCACCATCGGAATGGCAACCGATCCTGCCAATGACCTGACTTTCCAGTAAATCAATAAGCTCTTTTTTATTAAGGTCTCCTAACATTTTCTATGATTAATAAATTTAAACCCAATTTAATTTTCAGTAAACAATTGCCATATTAATTTTTGTTTAATCCAGCTATTGATTCTTATATAAGCGTATCCTAACCAAATATGGAAAGAAGGTACGAAAATAAATATGATCTATATCACTTTTAGTGAGTTGTTTAGCCAGCCCGGAATTCTGAATGAGGTTATGTAGCTTAAAGAGTGAACAACTGCTTTCCTTTCTTCCCTTATGTCATCTTTATCATGATTCGCATTCGCGGTTTCCAGTTGAAAACTTCAGTAAATGACCTGCATACCGCAATTGTTTTCACACCAAACTTACACCCATGCACTGGATCTAATTAATGCGCACACATAGATTCCCGAAAAATCAGTATTTCCCTTTCTTTCTTCCGAGCTAAATGCAACATCCTGTAACAGGCAAACTGGCAGCAACCAAGCTCGCAAAAAATACCAGAAATTTTCCACCCAATCCCAGTACATTTCCGGTATGAATATCATAATTGAGCATACTAAGTTTATCTCCGTTATGCTGGTCGTCAAACGTGGTGGTTTTAAGAGGCCGTCCAGTATTTCTGTCGTATTGCCGAATCAGTGAACGATAGCACCGTCCATTGTCAATATAATCACTGCCACCGGCGGATGGTATTTTATACGGGCTAATCGAAACAGTCTATGACGGCCCATAGAAGACACGGCAATCCTTAACCAGCCACAATCTCAGGAACAGCTGGCAAAACTACAGCGTAGAATCGGTGTATGAAATATTAAAGATAGCCTATTCCGGATGGATTTAAATCCGCTGCAAGAAAGCACTTTCACATGGTGCTGAGCCCGCCCAATGACGGAACCAGGGCTTCAATTCTTCTTTTCAGCCAGCCAATTGATTTTGCAGGATGATTAAAAGGAAGCGCACGCAGCGCATTTAGCTCACCGAAGTGCTATAAGTCCCTAAGGGTGTCCCAAGGTGGCATTATGCGATGCACATGAATGAAGGAATGCTCCGATTCGCCGCCTTTTAATTGGCCGCAGAAATGGAGCATCGTGCATTTAACCTGCTTTTAAATTGAAAGGCAACAACAGTTGCCTGCTCCGTCTGGACAGTTCCATTGCAGCCATAATCGTCACTGCCTTTGCATCACCTATTCCAGGAAATTTAGACAATCTTTTCACTGAGCAGCTTGAAAGTGCATTCAAATCTCCGTTCACTGATCTTAGAATACGTGCAGCAAGATCTACGGCGGTCTGTTTTGTGGTGCCTGAACCAATAAGCAGTGCCAGCAATTCCGCGTCTGATAAACCCCCAGGACCTCCAGCGAGATACTTTTCACGAGGACGCATTTCAGCGGACCAGCTTTTAATTCCCCCTGGTCTGGTTTCTATTTTAGCAGAAGAAGGGAATTCAGGTTTCTGATCTGATCTCGCTTCTCTGTGAATCATGCTCGTAAAAAGCATAGAGAAACTTTCGATTAGAAAATGAAAATCCTCCTGGAAAATACTGACAGAACTTTTTTTATAAGTACCATCCGCCTGCCTGTCCGATCGGGTGATCTTAATGTAATTGCTGTTATTACTTGCCCTGGCAAAATCAAGAAAGTAAGTTCTTCTGCCGTTACCAAAATATTCGCTTTCTAAAATTCCTGTTTTCATAAGATTTGGATTTAAGTCGGTCCAAACCTCGAAACTGCAAAATTCGTAGCCGAAAATTATTTAAATAAAACCCGTGTTTATCCATGTAACTATTTTTTACACGGATAAAATGGGACTGGTATTTGGTGGTAACAGTCTGAATTACATAACTTTGATGGTGTATCTATTTAATTAATACGCTCATGATTAATAGTGTCATTCCTGTTCCTAAAGAATGCCGGAACTGCGGCGAAGAAATTCTCTACGGCAGAACCGATAAGAAATTTTGTAACGATGCCTGTCGTATTGACTACAACAATAAAGTGAAAATGGAGAGGCGAGGGGAGCATCCTGAGTTTGTTAAAAAGATAGCCAAGATCCTCAGCCACAACTATCAGATTTTGCGAAAGCTGAACACCAAGAGCAAGACCATAGTCAGCGAACAACAGTTAAACGGCCTGGGATTTAATTTCAATTACCTAACCAGTTACCATATCACTCAAAAGGGGGATGTTTATCACTTTTGCTTTGATCAAGGCTATCTTAAAATTAAAGACAATCAGGTATTACTCGTAGTCCAGCCGAACCAGACAGAAATGTAAACACTTCGGTTGGGTCCTAAACAGGCCGTTTAGTAAATCGAAATCTTGTGAGAAAAATCAGTCATAGGAAAGATTATTTAAATGTCTATATTTAACATCTAATGCTTTTTGTGTAAAGCAATCTTAGTAAAAGACACCAAAAGCAACGAAGAATCACTACCTCCGAAATATACAGATGGAGTTAAAGCTGATAGCCAAAACAAATGCCACTTGGCAATAAATTCTAATTACAGTTAAACATGTCAAATATTCAACAGGCCTACACTCTTTTTGATCAATATAACCAGCGGTCTCCCGGAAGTATTACCTATCAGGGCAAGACTTATCCAATTGAATATTTTTATGCGTTAAAGCTCCACCAATGGGTACTAAAACTTGAACCAAATGCAGGTGAAGCCTTGCAGCTTGCCTCCCGATGTCAACATATTGGCCGTTGGGAAATCGCAAGAAAAACCTACCCCGAGGGCCGGATCGGCTATTTAAAATGGAGAAGTGATCTTTCGAAATTTCATTCAAAAAAGTGTGAAGAAATACTTCGCTCCATTGATTATAGCGAAGACATTATAAAGCGCGTCAAGGAAATCATACTGAAAAAAGGTATAAAAAATGATTATGAGGTACAGGTAATAGAGGATGCTTTGTGCCTTGTGTTTTTAGAATTCCAATACGATGCACTCATTAAAACGCAACCAGCAGAAAAAATGATCAGCATCCTTCAGAAAACACTGGCTAAGATGAGCGACATTGGCAAAAAAAACACTCAGGGCATTAAATTCAGTGACCCTGGAAAAATGCTTCTGCTTAAGGCTATGAATCCCACTTAGTGCTAGACAGGACTTGTAATTACCTGTTTATTTCAAAGATAGGAATAAGGGATAGACACTATCTCCGAAAGATACAGCCTATACCTGCCTGGCCGGAAAATTTAATGGATAGTCGGTTACTATTTCTGTAAAAGTGCAGCGTTGAATTACCGGTTCTGGAAAAGTCTAGATTTCCCACATGGGATTCCAAGTCAATATGCATTGAAACTTGATTGAAGCTTCTGGACAGTTGATCTTTTTTCAACTATCCAATGCCTTCACAAATTAAATGATTATTTTTCCCTGACATTAAGTTAGTTAGCTTTTAACCCTGATCTTTTTATCATGAAGACTAATATGAAATTATCAGTTCTATTTTTATCAGGAATTTTGTGTTCATTCCAAATTTATGCCCAATCGATAAAGGCAACAAAATCAGATTCAAGCGGCGAAATTCAAATACCAATGGAAATTGAATATTGGAAAAGTGACACCGCTACAACTGAATTTATAACCTACAAAAATACGCGTGTTATAAGGGGGAAAAATGGAGGTGCATTTCAGGTGTTTTTAAAAAATCACAATTTCAGCAATGGTACAATTGAATTTGATGTAGAACTTAGCGGCATGGGATTTCCGGGAATTAATTTTCGCATGTCCGAAGACCATAAAAATGGCGAGAATTTTTATATCCGTTCTTTTGGGACTGTAAAACCAGAAACCAGAACAACATTGCAATATGCGGCCTTAATAGATGGCATGAGTATCTGGGACTTGACCGATGAGTATCAGGCAGGTGCCACGATACATCAAAATAAATGGAATCATGTAAAATTGGTTGTATCCGGTAAACAGATGAGGGTTTATATAAATGATATGGCCAAGCCTGCGCTCATTGTTCCTGAATTGGAAGGTGGGCGTAACTCCGGCGGCATTTCGCTTTCGGGAAATGTTATATATGCCAATTTTACAATCAAACCAAATGCTACGGAGGCCCTAAGTTCCGAATCTGGTTATATTACAACCACTGGTGACACAAGATATTTAAGAGATTGGATGGTGGCGCCTGCGAAAGATTTTCCTTTTGGACAAGAAATAAAATTCTCTTTGCCAAGTATGTATGGAAAGCTAACTACTTCGGAGTTACCAGATAGTAATACAAAATGGTCACCGATAAAAGCTGAAGCGCGTGGAATTGTTAACCTTACCAGAATATATGGACTGAAAGAAAATGATGCCCGGCGACTTACATGGCTTAAAACGACAATCGATTCCGATAAGGATCAGGAAAGAATTCTAAATTTCGGCTTTAATGACGAGGTATGGTTCTTCTTGAATGGTCAAATTATATACGTTGATAAAAATTACTTTGGTACGCCCGCACAAAAAAGTCCGGAGGGAAGATGCACTATAGAAAACGCCACCATTAAACTTCCTCTGCGTAAAGGCAAAAACGAGATAATGATAGCGCTTGCAAATTATTTCTATGGTTGGGGCATTATTGCCAGGTTGGATAATACTGACGGAATCAAGCGCTAAAAACCTAAATGTTACCAGACTTCAAGCGGGGAACTATTCAAAAGTTTCAACCTGATCATTGTTGCCCTAATACTTTTGAAGTAAAATCCCCAATGAGAAGTTAATTTTAAAGACTAAGCCTTGTATTTTCATTTAATATACTTAATGGAGATATGCCTTTTATTTTCTTTATAGCCGAATAGGATGTTGTAAAAAATTTATTGGCATATCCATAAAGCTTAAAAAAAACTTATTTTCAATACTTTAGCTCATTGATTATGAGTCTTCCGGCCTGGCCGCCCTTATATGAGGTAAAATTGCGGAAGAACCTTTAAACGACATCTCATCTCGCAAACTGACCCCCCATTTCGGAATAAAGTGGTTTTTTATAGTTTGAAGCCTGTTTCTTATCTAAATATTTCAATTTCCTTTAGAAACATCTAAAGACCTTATAAAGATTTTCAAGAATATTTCGCATATGGGAAACTTTGTTTGTGAACTTGTGGGGATTCGAACCACTATAGGATCGAAGTCATCAGAGACTGACATTTGATTAGTCGATAGTGTAATCGTTTTCGCAGCTGACCTATAAAAATAGAAAGCGATACTGTATGGCTACATGTACCGCTTTCAAAATTTAACGCTCTCGATGCAATTGTAGATAAAATTAACCGAACTGCAAAATGCAATTAATAGAATTAATTATTAAATGTATTTGCCTGTGCTTCGAAAACTAAATGAAGTTGGATTACAAAATCCATTATCTTCAATTTTGTCGATATATAAACCAATTACCGCGCCTTGAATTTTATCTAAGAGATTCCAGTTTTTAGCAATGTAAATGTCTGTAATCCTATTCGCATTGTCTTTGTGGTTAAGGGCCTTACCTACGTCTTCTGTACTAAAACCACAAATATTCCTAGCCTGGTCTCCAAACGCATGTCTAAAATCATAGAACTCCAGCTTTTGAATCCCCAGTTTTGCCCCAACTTTGCGCATGCCATAACTCAACGCAGAATCCAAGAACAATGAATTGGCATATTTATGTTGAAGCTTTCCTGCATACTTAACATAAAGTGGAATAGCAATGTCAGGAATATGCAAGCTGATAAATGCCCGGTCTTTTCTCCTGTCCTTCGTCTTAGACCGATTATAGTTCAACCTATGGATCGTAACCTCATCTGCCGGAGGCAAGTTATAAAGATCAACCGCATTCATTCCGCACAGGTAGAAACTCAGCATGCCTAATTCAATTGCCTGATGCTCTCTGGAATCCCGCAATACATAAACCATGTCTTTCATGGTATATTCCGGATTTTCGAGGATGGCTTTTTGATGCACTCTGATCTGCTCAAAGCTCAACACTTTTAAATCCCTGATTTTTTTTATTTGTTCAATGGTTAGCTTTGGTTTGTCACGCTCGGGAGCGCTTTTTAGCTTATAGTTTTCGAAAGGGTAGAGCTTAATGATCTCTACGCCGCGCTCCTTGTCATTATAGAATTTAATAGCATCGTTGAAGATCGTTCTGAGATCTCTCATGTGATTGTGTAGACCACCCTCAGTGACCCCATTAGAGTTCCTTGGTCGCATATTTCCAAATTGGTCGGGCCGCATCATTACCCTGGGCATGCGAAGGTGCTCCTCATACCTAAAAAGCATTTTTGATGTAAACTCGGTAATCGGGACCACGTCGGATTTGAAAAAATCCTGAAGACCATACATCACGGCTTTGAAATTACCGAGACATCCCTTGCGTTTCTTTTGCTCAATGAGCTTAACGACACTCCATCCAAAAGCGATGAAATTAATTGATTCCGGCTTTAGCTCGCCATTCTTCAGTAAATCTGTTAGCGATTTAGCGGTGTGAGCGTTTAGTTTTTCTCCAAGTTCGCTGATCTTCTTTCTGTACCCATCGAGTACAGGATTCAAAGCGCTTAGGATAAACTGATCTTTGATGGTGTAGTCTTTTCTCAATTGCTTTTGAACAACAAAGTGTTGGGTTTCAATGTACCCTTTGTTTCTGTTGTGGGTCACAATGATTTTTACATTCCATGTCCCGTCTTTTTTTTGCTGGTGCGGGTTGACCACTGGTCGAACAGTTGCCATTCGATTTGGGTGTTAGACCGAAAATTTTCCAGTTCTTTTTTTTTGTGGAACTATTGTGGAACATTTTCGGTGAATTAAACAATAAAACCTGTTTAACTCGTAAACTAAGTCTGAATAGACTGACATTGAAATTGGAGCGGAAATGTGCCTTTTAAAGCAGAAAAGCCCAATTTCGTTATGAAATTGAGCTTTTCTAAGTAGTGGTATGGGCCGGGATCGAACCGGCGACACATGGATTTTCAGTCCATTGCTCTACCGACTGAGCTACCGTACCTACTTCCCGTTTGGGATTGCAAATGTAGTGTCTTTTTTTGGATGACAAAATCTTTTTTTAAAATAATTTCACTTTGTCGCATTAGTAGTTGATTATCTGTGTGTTTATTTTTTTTTGTTATTCTCTATCCAAGCTTTTTCCTTCTGTTGGTCCGGTACTGATTTGGAGAAATGCGCATACTTTTTTTGAATAATCGTGAAAAATGAAAAGGATCGTCATAACCAAGAGAAGTAGCTATCTCTTTTATTTTGGTTTCCGAATTGTATAGGAGTACACATGCCCTTTGCAATTTCAGGTGAATCAGGTAATCCATTGGAGACATACCTGTAGACTTTTTAAACATTTTTGAAAAATGTGAGGTAGACAAGTTGTTTTTACTCGCAAGATCTTCGACCGTAAGTCTCTCACTTAAATTGCTCTTCATGTACGCCACAGTTTCCTTAATCATATTCTTTTCATCCTGAACTTTAACGCTACTATGCTTTTCGGGATAAAGAAAAGTAGCCAGAAGATGATACATGCATAAATTTGTATTTGTTAGATTTTCTTTGCTATAACCAAGTTCTAAATTTTGGTACATGGATTCCCAAATTTGGATGCCCTTTTCATTCAATAAAATTTGCTGTGCACCATCATAAAGATTAATGTTAAATTCCTTGTTAAAAGTATCGATGTCCTTCCCACTAAAATGTACCCAATAAATTGTCCATGGATCATTTATGTCTGCTCCATAACTCATGGCTACTTTTGTAGCTGGTACAATAATAAACTCATTCGGACCAACATCTAAGCGCTTGTCATTGATGATGAACCATCCTTTTCCTCTGGTACAATAGATCAGTATATTATCGGTACAGCCCTCGGGTCTTTCTCTATAATGGTAAGCCGCTTTTGGGAAATAACCGATATAGGTAACATATAGTTGATTCATTACGCGATTACCCTTAATTACACTTTTCCACGCAGAGGCTGGGATACTGATGTATTTTTCTCCCTCAAATCCATCTTGTATTTTTTTCTCGTTCATGTGTCATGTATCTAACAAGTATAGGGATTATTCTTCTTATTTGGGTTTGCTATTTGATGGGATTGATCATTCTTAGTCTAGCAATAGTATTTTATTAGTGTATTCTTAAGATATGATAATGCTATTGATAAGTGAATAGTTCATGTCGATGAATGTTTTTGCTATTTTTTTATTTGTGTCTGTCGTCTATTTTTGTTTAATCCTTAACTTTTTCAACAGAGATAAGATAGTTTAATCCATTCTTTTTTAAAGTTTGTACATTTTAAAAGAAATCAAGACCAGCTACTTTTACCTTCATATAGCAACCAAGTATAACAAACCGAATGACTAGAAGACTATTTTCGCTATTTTTTTTAACAGCCTATGCTACTTTAAAAGTTAGCGCGCAACAAAAGCCATTAAATTTATGGTACGACAAACCTGCACAAATATGGGAAGAAACTTTGCCTCTAGGTAATGGAAGATTAGGTATGACTCCAGACGGCGGGATATCGAAAGAGAAGATTGTATTAAATGACATTACACTTTGGTCGGGTGGTCCTCAGGATGCTAATAATTACGAAGCTTACAAAAGTTTGCCGAAGATACGAGAGTTGATACTTCAAGGAAAAAACGATGAAGCCCAGGATCTTGTAAATAAAGATTTTGTTTGTAAAGGACTGGGTTCTGGAGGCGAAAAATGGGGCAAATACCAGGTGCTCGGAAATCTCGAAATTGACTTTAACTACGGAAACCTAAAGCCTGACGAAATAACTCCTGAAGCATATCACAGAGAATTATCTCTGGATAAAGCGATAGCCAACTGCAGCTATAAAGTAGATGGAGTAAACTATAGAAGAGAGTATTTTACAAGCTTTAGTGGGGATATTGATGTGATCAAAATAACAGCTGATAAACCCGGAAAATTAAATTGCAAAATCTCTATTAGCAGATCAGAAAAATCAGTAGTAAAAACCGAGGGAACTGAATTGCAAATGTATGGTCAACTTGATAATGGGACTGATGGCAAGGGGATGCAATATCAGGCCAGGGTAAATACAAAGTTGAAGGGGGGAAAGGTTACAGTAGATCGGAATGTTCTTATTGTAAAAAATGCAACAGAATTAGTTATTTACGTTTCTGCTGCAACAGATTTTAAAGGATTTGCATTTAAAGAGAAAACAAAGCAATTGTTATCTGCTGCTTTAAAAACTCCTTATGAACTCCAAAAAGGGAAACATATCTTAAATTATGCCAAGCTTTTTAAAAGAGTAAATATAGATTTGGGACAGGGAAAATCAGCTAAGTTTCCCACTAATAAAAGGTTAGACCTCTTTTATAAGAACTTTGCAGATGATAAATCTTTACCTGTCTTATTTTTTCAATTTGGTCGGTATTTAAGTATAAGCAGTACCAGAGTAGGCTTGCTTCCCCCAAACCTTCAGGGGTTATGGGCAAACCAAATCAATACACCATGGAATGGCGATTACCATTTAGATGTGAATGTGCAAATGAACCACTGGCCGGTTGAAGTATCAAACCTTTCAGAATTGAATTTGCCACTGGCAGAATTGGTTAAGAGTCTTGTAAAACCAGGAGAGAAAACCGCAAAGGCATATTACAATGCCGATGGCTGGATTGCCCACGTTATTACCAATGTGTGGGGCTTTACAGAGCCAGGAGAGAGTGCCTCATGGGGGGCAACAAATGCGGGATCAGGCTGGTTGTGTAATAATTTGTGGGATCACTATGCTTTTAGCCAGGATGTTAATTATTTAAAAAGCATTTACCCGGTTTTAAAAGGCTCTGCTAAATTCTATAAAAGTGTATTGATAAAAGACCCAAAAACTGGTTGGTCAGTAACCTCGCCATCGGTATCGCCCGAAAACACGTTCTACCTTCCAAATGGTAAAACGGCAAGTATATCCATGGGACCTACCATTGATAATCAGATTGTAAGAGAATTGTTTACTAATGTAATAACAGCCTCAAAGCTTTTAAATGTAGACGCAGAGTTTAGAAACGAACTGCAGGAAAAACTGAAATCTGTTCCTCCGGCAGGGGTAATCAGTAAGGATGGAAGAATTCAGGAATGGATAGAAGATTATAAAGAAACAGATTTACAGCACCGTCATATATCACATTTATATGGTTTATACCCAGCGGCATTAATTACACCTCTTTCAACCCCAGATCTTGCTGAGGCAGCAAAAAAAACACTTGAAGTAAGAGGCGATGATGGCCCTAGCTGGACCATTGCTTATAAACTATTGTTCTGGGCCAGACTACATGATGGGAATCGCGCATTTAAGCTGTTTAAAGAGATTTTAAAACCCACCTTGAGAACTGATATCAATTACGGTGCAGGTGGTGGTGTTTATCCTAATATGCTTTCGGCAGGTCCTCCTTTTCAAATTGATGGAAACTTTGGCGCAACAGCAGGAATTGCAGAGATGCTAATACAAAGTCATGACGGCTTTATTGATCTTTTGCCCGCTGTGCCTGATGCCTGGAAGGCTTATGGATCGATTAAAGGTCTAAGAGCAAGAGGAAATTTTACAGTTGATATGAGTTGGAAAGAGGGTAAGATTATCAGTTATCGCATCAGCTCAAGCCATCCAAAAAGGGTAAAAGTTAAGGTAAATGGAAAGATCAGTGAGATAATGGCTTCCAGATTGTAATAAAATTGATAGCTACAATCAATTTGTGATGTATTTTAATAAAGATTAATCCTGTTTTGATCTGAGTTCATCAGGTTAGTCGCATTTTCTTCATTTTTTTTAGTATTTTTCTCTAACAAACCTAAAAACTAACCGACATGAAGAAATTTTCCCTAATTTTTTCCTGTTCCTTTTTTCTCGCATTTTATAGTTTTGCCCAGCAAGTTATCAGGGGTAAGGTAATGGATGCAAGTAACGGAACAGGAATTCCGGGCGCAAGCGTGCTCGTTAAAGGTGCTTCAACTGGCACCTCAACCCAATCCAACGGTTCTTATAGTATTTCAGTCCCTGCAAATGCCACAACTCTTGTTGTAAAATACCTTGGGTTTATTAGTCAGGAAGTAGCTATTGATGGTCGTACCGAAATCAATATCTCATTGATGCAAGACTCTGAGTCATTATCAGAAGTGGTAGTAACTGCTCTGGGTATTAAACGAAGTGAGCGCTCTCTTGGTTATTCCACTCAGGAGGTAAAAGGTGATAACCTAACGCTTACCAAAGAGCAGAATGTAATTGGTTCCCTTGCCGGTAAAATTGCAGGAGTGCAAGTTGTAGGGTCATCAGGAGCCAGCATGGGGGGTACCCAAAAGATTAAAATCCGTGGGGTTAATTCCCTTGCAGGCTCAGATCAACCCTTAATAGTGGTTGATGGAACACCGATATCTAACAGTAATTTCTCTAATGGTGGGGGAGGTGCTTCAGGTAGTGATGGAAGTTATACCGGTGCTGATTATGGAAACGTTGCTCAGGATATAAATCCTGACGATATTGAATCAGTGAACGTATTAAAAGGGCCAGCAGCATCAGCGCTTTATGGGTTACGCGGGCAATATGGCGTTATAATGATCACTACAAAAAAGGGAGCAAAAGGACCTAAAAAAGTCGATGTTCAATTTAGTTCTGCATTTTCAATTGAAAAGGTTGGGAATCTGATGCCAATGCAAAATTTATATGGGGCAGGTTCTAAACAAACCTGGAATACGCTTGATAACGGCCAGAAATATGTTCAGATGGATTATGATGAGAGCTGGGGCCCAAAAATGGATGGTACACCAGTTAGGCAAGTATTCAGTTTCTATCCTCAGGATCCTACATACGGACAGGAAACTCCGTTTGTTCCTCATCCTAATAATATTAAGGATTTTTTTGAAACAGGAAACAATGCGGTGAATAGCATATCTGTTTCCGGAGGTGGAGAAAATTCAACATTCAGGCTAAGTTATACCAATGGAAATATAAATGGAATTGAACCAAATACCTGGCTTAGAAGAAACAATCTAGGACTAAATGCTTCCCTTGATGTAACAACTAAGCTTACGGCATCTGCTAACATAAATTACGCAGGTAATAAAGGTCAAAGACCTTCACAAGGATATGATGGAGGGTCAAGAAATTTTGTGCAGTGGTTTCAACGGAATATAGATATGAAACGTTTGAAAGACTATAAATACGCTGACGGCACGTTTCTGCACTGGAACTTGGATGTGCCTAATTCCGATGGTTCGTTAGATAGCTACCAGCCTTTATACTGGAATAATCCGTATTTTGAAGCGAATGAGAACCTAAATAATGATGATAGAGATCGCATATTTGGTGATATTGGTTTAACTTATCAGGTTTTGCCTGAATTGAAATTAAGCGGCTTTGTCAGAACTGATAGCTATATTCAGAATATTGAGGAGCGGTCTGCCGTAGGTGGTCGTTATTTAAGTTCATTCTCTACTGGCAAATACCAGAACAAAGAAATGAATTATGAATTTCTTGGTCAGTATAATAAGAGCTGGGATGACTTTTCATTAGCTGCCAATATTGGTTCTAATATTTATACCCGTAAGTATAACTATTTACTTGAAAAAACAGAAGGGGGTTTAATTAGTCCCGACTTTTATAATATTGCGGCCTCAAAGGATAGGCCTACTGTTACGTCGTACCTACTTAGGCAACAGATACGAAGCTTGTATGCAATGGCATCTTTTGGATATAAAAACATCTATTATTTAGATGCATCAATCAGAAATGATAATACATCCACCTTGCCTAAAAAGAATAATTCTTACTACTATCCATCGGTTTCGGGTAGCATGGTCTTCGGCGAATTGTTAAAATGGAAACCGCTTTCATATGGAAAAGTACGACTTAGTTATGCAATCGCCGGATCAAATGTTAGTCCTTATAGAACGTCATTTGTATATGGAATTGGTGGTATATATGATGGTCCTCTAGGGACTATAAATACTATTTATGTCCCTGATGATATTAAAAATCCTGAATTAAAACCATCATTTGCTCATTCTTATGAAGCCGGTCTTGATTTGAAGTTTTTGAATAATCGTTTAGGAGTTGACTTTACGTTGTATAAACAGCAAAATAAGGATCAGATTATTGAGTTAAAAGTTTCGGGTACAACTGGATTTAATACTACTATAATTAATGCAGGTGAGATAGAAAACAAAGGGGTTGAACTCACCTTAAATGGGTCACCGATAAGATCTCAAAATTTCTCATGGGATGCTGCTTTTAACTTTGCACATAGTAAAAACCTGATTAAAAAGTTGGGTACTGATTCAAAGGTTTATCCAATTAGCTCAAATACCTATGCCGGTAAGTCAGTGTTCCTTAATTCTTATGAACTGGGCTCGTACGGAAGCCTTATCGGGCAGGCCTACCAGCGTGATCCTGCAACTGGTAAAATTCTGCTAGGAGCTAATAATATGCCACTTTACACACCCGCTACTCATAATTTTGGAACAGTGCTACCTCAATACACTGGCGGATTTCTAAATACATTTAACCTCTGGAAATTTAGTATAGCGGCGATGATTGATTTCCAAAAAGGAGGCCGATTCTTTAGCTGGTCCAAAATGCTTGCCCAAAAATCAGGACAGGCGGAAGAGACTGCTGCTATGAATGACAAGGGACATAATATTCGTGATGCTGTAGCTGAGGGTGGAGGGATAAAGATTAATGGCGTGTATGCTCCAGGCACTGTAATAAATGGCACTGATGTTAGTGGACAGGAAGCCAGTCCTTATGTTGAGGCAAGGGCCTACTACAGAAACACTCTAGGAACAAATGTGTATGAAGAGTATCTATATGATGCCTCATATATTAAATTAAGAGAATTAAGTATAGGATATACGTTCGACAAAAAAATGTTTTCTAAACTGCCTTTCCGATCACTTAAGCTTGCTTTTATTGCACGTAATCCTGTTATGATATGGCAAAAAGCACCAAAAGGACTGGACCCATCAGAACTATCAAGTGGAAGTTCATCCATTAGCTGGCTTGAAACGGGAGGACTGAACACGGTTCGTTCATATGGCCTTAACTTGAATATTAACTTTTAACATAGGCAGTCATGAAAAAGATAAATAAATCAGTATTATTCGTAGCGGCAACCGTGTTCTTGTTTTCTGGTTGTAATAAATTCGACGAATCCATAAACAGAGATACAAATAATCCAACGGTTGCCTCTGGTACCCAATTAATAGCAAACTCAGAGCTTAGTTTGCCTACTTTGAGCTCATCCCCTCAGGGAGAGTATTATGCTCAATTTCTGTCAGAAGCATTATATCCCGATCTCTCTCTTTATAATAATGTTAACTTCAGCTTTTATACGCTGTATACAGGCCCGTTGCAGAACCTGGAATCGGTTCTAACTTCTCCATCTTTAGTGCCATCAGAGGGGCCCATAAGTAACCAGCTTGCGGTTGCCAAGATCTTAAAAGCTTATTTTTTCTGGCATATAACAGATAGATGGGGAGATGTTCCATTTAGTGAGGCTTTAAAGGGAAAAAATAATTATACCCCCGCTTATGATACACAACAGTCAATTTATAATAGTCTCTTTAAGTTACTGGATGAAGCAAATTCACAAATTGTTGCAGGTGATATCTCAAACGATATTGTTTATAACGGAAACATGGAGCGATGGAAAAAGCTGGGAAATACCCTTCATTTATTAATAGCACTCAGACTTTCAAAGATAGATCCGAATACAGGAAAAGTGGAATTCAATAAGGCTTTAGCTGCGGGTATTATGGAGTCTAATGAAGATAATCTTGTCTACAAACATTTGGCGAATGCGGCTAATGAAAACTATTGGTATGATCAGATTTCAAACCAAAACCGTAAGTGGTGGGCTTTAAGCAAACCATTGGTAGATTATATAAAACCACTTGACGACCCAAGACTCAAGGTTTATGGGGATGCCAATAAAGCCGGAGACTATACAGGGTTAGAGTTTGGACTTGTAGAGGGCGTTGATAAAAAGGACCCCTCGTTACTGGGGTTAGCTATTCGTAAACAGGACGCCCCGGTTTACCTGGTTACTTTTGCGCAGGCTCTTTTTGCTAAAGCTGAAGCTGCAAAAATGAACTGGATTCCAGGGGCAGATGTCGAAGCTAAAACAAATTACGACATGGGAATTGAACAGTCCGTTAGGCAATGGAACAATGATGATATTAGTGGTCTGGCAAAAATGAAAGCACATGCCGAAATTCAATATAATCCTGCAAATGGCCTTAAACAAATTGCCTACCAGCGTTGGGTTCATTTATTTATGAACGGCTTTGAAGCATGGGCTGAGTGGAGAAGGACTGGTTATCCTGAACTGAGCTCACCCGTAGGTAATCCAGCTAAAGCAATTCCTAGAAGGCAGGCGTATCCAACAGAAGAATCATCTAACAACAAAGCACATTATTCTGAAGCGATCCAGCGACAATTTAATGGTGCCGATGATTTAACTGGGCGATTATGGTGGGATAAGCCTTAAGACGCAAATTGGTTATGTCAAAATCGCTTAATATTTAGACAATTGTGTAAATCTTTTTATAAGCAAATCATGCTTTCTTTGAATTAACCGAGACACAAGCCAAATCTGAATAAGAAACCATCGTAAGTAGTAGCTTTAGAAAGTCTTCTTATGATGGTTTCATCTCTTTAATGCCAGGCGCTCAGAATACCAATCATTTAATTTTTTTAAAATAAATTACCAAACGATTTGGATTAATTCTAAATAATAGTAACCTTTGCAATATCAAGAGTTTAAATGTGAACATGCAGGATTTAGTTATACTACCTTCAATCAATTTTACAGAAGTATTTAATACTAACAAAGGTGCCATCTATCAATCAGACAGTGAGAACTGCTGGTATATAGATTTTGCCGGTAAACTTGCTCGTTTCGATTATCGTAACTTACTTAAACTTAAAAAAGCAGTTTATCAGATCGATATAGAAAATTTGCTTTTAAATAGCACCAAAGCACCAGATCTTGAAATCATTTTTATCTGCGCTTGCGATCATTGCTATGTACTTTCTATCCTGGAAATTATTGCTTTAAAAGAGCTATTACAAGGTACATTTGTAATGTTAGAGCTTAATCACATCATATTCGATCGTTTGCATCGTATAGTTGCCTGATTAACTTAGAATTAGAATCTTTCCATATTACTCTAATATTATCTATTCTTAATTTATTGCATTATTTTTGATGTTATAATATCATTTAAACGATAGTAATTATGAAAGATATCATTCGCGCAAAGTGCTTACTCTCATCAGATGTAGAGACACTTATTAACCAGCAAATAAAAAAAGAAGCCCACTCATCAGCTATTTATCTTTCTATGGCTTCATGGTGTAATCGCAATGGATACGACTTTTCATCTGATTATTTTTTCAAGCAAGCCGAAGAAGAAAGAGCCCATCAGCTTAAATTCTATAAATATGTTTTAGATATGGGAGGTACAGCAATTTCTCCTGACATCACAAATATCAAAATTGAATATAACTCTTTCCGTGAGGTTTTTGAAGAAGCTTTGGATCAGGAAATTAGCGTAACCCAATCTATTAAAAGCATTGCAGCTCGTTGCCATAAAGAACAGGATTATGTAACTCTTGAGTTCTTAAACTGGTTCTTTAGAGAACAAAGAGAAGAAGAATATAAAGCTCGTCGTGCCCTTGAATTGTTTGATGTAATCGGAGAAGAAGGAACTGGAAGATGGCAGATTGACAAACACGTTGGCCAGATTAAATACGAAAGCGAGGCTTAATCTAATTTAGCCAGTTTACCCTGGTATTTTAAGGTACATACTGATGAAACAGTATGTACCTTTTTTTGTTTATTGATAATATAGGCCATGTCAAAGAAACATAAAAAGAACAAACACTCTAAGCAGGAAAAAAAGGATAAAAAGAAAAAAGACTGCTGTGAGAAATACCTTAGAGGAAAACGATGTAAAAATTGTCCCCTGGCCTAGCTTTGTAATCACTTTATGCTTTTTAATTCAGGATAACGTTATCGGCCAAATGATAGCACCGTCTGCAACGAGGCTCATAACTGTCCTTTTCGCCTAATAATATTTTCGATTCGCTAGCAACTTTACGGAAAGAGTACATCGCCGGACTACCACAACGAACACAAACTGCATTTACCTTTGTTACCAATTCTGCAATAGCCATTAGCGCTGGTATGGGACCGAAAGGTTTACCAAGAAAATCCATATCTAACCCGGCTACAATAACCCTTATTCCTTTTTGAGCAAGTTTGTTGCATACGTCAGGCAGGTCTTCATCGAAAAACTGAGCCTCATCAATACCGACAACCTGAGTATTGGCATCTAAAAGTAGTATTGAAGATGATGTTTCTACCGGTGTTGATTGAATTGAATTTAAATCGTGAGACACCACTGCATTTTCGTCATATCTGGTATCTGTTTTAGGTTTAAAGATTTCAACATTCAGCTGAGCAATTTGAGCCCTTCTTAATCTCCTTAATAATTCTTCTGTTTTGCCCGAAAACATAGAGCCGCAAATTACCTCTATGCTACCGCAAAACTCTCCTCTTCTGTAATTTTGTTCGCTGAATAACATCGTATTGTAGTACTTATAGCCTGCTAATATCAGAATTTTGTAGTACTTTTGAATGGCAAGTTACCAACATAAAAAGTCAATTCTTCCGTTATTAAATTATGATGAACCAAGGTGATATTTTCAAAAAAATAGGACAAATACTAAACGAACTTCAAGATCAGTACGAGTTTTTAGCTCATAATCCAGAGCAATTGAATGAGTTAGAACTGGAACTGTTTATGGCAAATGCCAATTTTTTGTCGGATCATGTTCAAATTGTAAAGAAGTTAAATAACAATAAGCCTGTAAAGGAAATACCTGAACATACTTTAGACAGTGTTGTAGAAAAGGAAGAGCCTTTAATTTCTCAAGAACCAGAGAATGTTCGGGAAGTGGAAGAAGTTAAGAACCACGTTCCGTCTTTTGAATTTATTTTAAATGATAATTCATCAACTGATAAGTTTGACTTCGAAGAAAAATCTGTTGATAGTATTTTTGACAGGCCATTAAGTAAAGAAGAAGAACGCATTATTGCTGAAAAGCAGAGGTTAATGGAAAGCAAGTCGCAGTTTGAAACAACTGATCAGCAGCCGACTGAAAAAGTAATTCAGGAACCTGCTCTTGTGACTAGCGGAATTGAAGAAGCAACAATTGACGAGGAACCAGAACCAATTCAGGAACCCGTTGTTTATAAAGAAGAACCAGTCGTTCAAGTACAGGAAGAACCAGAAGCGCTAGAACCTGCTCCAATACCTACTCCTGAACCTGTTGTTTTTAAAGCCCCTGAGCCAGCCAAAGCTTTTGTAAATGAAACTACACCAGAACCAATACAACAAGAGCCTGTAAGTAATGTAAGGCCTACCTTAAACGATATTCTGGCAGGCAAGAACAATAATAGCTCTGTTAATTTGAATTTGGAAAGCAACAAGCCCACAATAACAGATCTTAAAAAAGGAATAACTCTTAATGAAAAACTATTATACATTAAGGATTTGTTTAATGGCTATAATCTTGCTTATTCCGAAGCCATCGACCTGATCAATAAAATGCCTGATTTAAAGACTGCAGATACGTTCCTAAAAAATAACTATGCAGAGAAGAACAACTGGGCTTCAAAACAGACTACTGTAGATAAATTTTACGAATTGCTAAGTCAGCGTTTTTCATAGGCTTAGATAAAGCCCATTCTGTTTGAGTCCAGCTTAAGGAATATAAACAACAATATTGTAAAACTCCAAAGCGATGATCCTCCATAACTGATAAAGGGTAGGGGTATGCCAATTACAGGCACAATGCCTATGGCCATACCAATATTTATGAATACGTGGAAGAACAGGATACTGGCAACACAATAACCATATACTCTGGAGAATGTAGATCGCTGTCGCTCTGCAAGGTTAATTAAGCGAAGTAAGAGGAATAAGAACAATCCAATCACTACAAAGCAACCTACAAAACCCCATTCTTCTCCAATTGTAGAGAAAATGAAGTCAGTACTCTGAGCTGGAACATAACCATATTTAGTTTGGGTCCCCTGTAAAAAACCACGACCTGTAAGTTGGCCCGAACCGATAGCTATTTTAGATTGTATCACATTATAACCAACACCCTTTGGGTCTATCTTTAATCCTAATATCAGCTCTATCCTTGTACGTTGATGCGGTTTCAAAACCTTCTCGTAGGCTAGTTTTACCACAAATAAATAAGCAATTGCTATTATTGTTACAAGAATTGCAGAAAACATAACCTTCTGTTTTCGCTTGTTTTGATAAACAAAGAAACCTCCAATAAGCAGAATAGTAGGAATTAATACTTTTAATGGAACAAGGAAGTCGGCCACAAATAACACAATCATTCCTAAAAAGATCAGCAAAAAGTAACCAGATAAACCTTCTCTGTACATTGGAAACATGAAAGCCAAAAATACAAGAGCCGATCCAGCATCAGGCTGAAGCATGATAAGCACAAGAGGAATGCCCATAATCAATCCCGCAAAAGCTATAGATTTTAAATCTCTGAATTTAGGACTGAAGCTGCTAATATACCGGGCGAGCAATAGAGCCGTACCAAACTTCGCAAACTCAGAGGGTTGCAATCGAAACCCACCACCTAGTGATATCCAGGCCTGGTTACCACCGACATTTCTACCAACCACCAAAACAATAATGAGTAGTAGTACTGTAACACCGTATACAATAGGCGAGAAGACGCTAAAGAACTTGGCATCCAATAGCAAAATTGAAAAACCCAACACCAGACCCGCAATAACATAGATCAATTGTTTTCCGTAATTGCTGCCAAAATTAAACACAGAGGTGTCAGTCGTGTTATGTACTGAAGCATAAATATTTACGTAACCAACCGCACACAAAGCAATGTAAATTAGGATAGTAATCCAATCTACATTGAAGAAGAATCTGTTGCTTTGCTGATTAGTCATTTTTTTTATCTATCACTTTTTTTGGTTCAACAGCATTAATGCTTTTTTTAAGTGAATCCGCTTTTTTAGCAGAATCAATAAGGGCTGCTTTGGTTTTCACTTTTGGTTTTGGTAGCGCAGGAAGAATAACTTGTTTTTTCATCCATTCTACTCCACCTCTTCTGTTTGGAGGTATACTATCTTTAAGATACTTCTCTGTAATATAACTTGCAATTGGCGCCGCATAAGTGCCCCCGTAGCCAGCATTTTCTACAATAACTGCGATGGCAATTTTTGGATTATCTCTGGGGGCAAAGCCAATAAATACGGAGTGGTTTTTGCCACGTGGATTTTGTACAGTACCTGTTTTTCCACACATTATAATTCCATCTATTCTCGAAGCCAAAGCAGTACCCCATGGCGAATTTACTGCTTCCTGCATCCCATCAATTACAGGCCCGAAGTGTGCTGCATCAACACCAACATAGTTTTTCTTTAGATATTCCTTTCTAATCACATGATCTTTTCCGATAGATTTAACCAGGTGAGGCTTTATATAATAACCTTTATTAGCAATGGCCGCCATAATATTTGCCATCTGTAAAGGGGTTGCATCCATCTCGCCTTGCCCAATGGCTAACGAAATTACAGTTGAATAGCCCCAATACTTGCTGTACTTTTTTGAATAATAAGATGCGTCGTATAGCCTTCCTTTACGCTCTCCCGGTAAATCTATACCAAGGGTATCGCCAAGGCCCCAGAGCTTTACTTTCTTTTGCCAGTAATCATATGCTACTTGCTGATTCCTATTAAATTTTTTCTGTGTTAATAGTTTCTGAAATACATAACATGCATAAGTATTACATGATCTGGCAAGACCTCTTCGCAATGCAATATTTCCGTCAACGTGCTCACATTTAGTAGTGTGGTTTCCAACACGGAAATAGCCCGGGCAATTAAATGTGGTGTTCTCATCAATAACGCCTTCCTGTAGCCCAATCAGCGCATCTAAAGGCTTAAAAGAAGATCCTGGCGAATAATAACCTTGTATAGGACGAATGTTAAGCACACGGTTTGGATTTTTAAGTAAATCCATATAATTATTGCCCTGTTGGCGGCCAACCATTAAATTCGGATCATAACCCGGACTACTTACAAAAGCGAGGATTTCGCCAGTAGCAGGTTCTATTGCTACTATACTGCCTACCTTATTTTTCAGTAATTCTTCACCTAGTTTCTGGATTCTTACATCCAGAGAAGATATCAATTGCTCTCCTGAAACCGCCGAAGTATCGAATTTCCCTTCCGCATAACTACCCTTTGGTACATTGTGCGCATCATAAAGCATATTTACTACACCCCGTTCACCTCTTAGCGCAGTTTCATAAGCTTTCTCTACACCTGTTTTTCCTATGTAATCTCCAGGTCTGTAATAGCCTTCAGATCTTTCAATATCGGTAGGGCTTACTTCTTTTATATACCCTAAAAAGTGACCGGCTATGCTATCGGGATACTGTCTTATCGTTCTGCTTTGTACAAAAAAACCAGGGAAACGATATAGTTTTTCTGACAGCGATTGATAAATACTTACGGAAAGTTGTTTTTCAAATATGCTAGGTTGGTATCTCGACTGGTTTAAAGCTTTCTTAAAATTCTTTTTGAATTTTATGGTATCAATACCAATAATGCCACAAAGAGCAAGCGTATCAAATTCTTTTACGTCGTTAGGTATAACCATTAAATCGTATACCGGCTCATTCTGTACAAGAATCTTTTCGTTTCTATCTAAAATAACTCCACGGGCCGGAAAAGTGTAAAGCTTTCTCAACACATTACTCTCTGCAGAAAGGAAATATTTGTCGCTAAATACTTGTATATAAAAAAGTGTACCTAATAATATCAATGAAACAACAATGAATAATCCTTGTACAATATATTTTCGGTTAAACAGATTATCCATTAGCGTACCTTTCTGTTATAAAATATAAACTCGATCAAGGTAACAAGAAACAGTGTGAAAATTCCACTTAAAAGACACTTTAGTAGCGTGTATGAAAATTCAGTTAATCTAAATGTTTCTAAAAAGAACAGCACAATGTGATGTGCAAAAGTGCATAAAAAAGCATATAGAAGAAACCATTTAATGCCCATATTTCCCAGAGTAGGTTCCGGTTCATCAAAGCCATCCCTGCTTACCGTTACAGAAATAAACAGTATCCTTACAAAAACTAAAGTTACACAAGCTGCGGTATGAACACCCAATGTATCATAAAATGCATCAAGAGTTAAACCGGTAACAAAGGCGATTAAGTAAAGTAACAGGTTGGGAATTCCAAATGGAAGCAATAGCAAAAACAATATGTAAACAAAAGGAGTTGCCATATTGTAGAAACTCAAATTCCTTAGTAAAAGGATTTGAAATAAAAGTAGTATAAACCACCTGACTACGTTTGTTAATACTAATCTACTGCTCATTGGGTAATTTCGCTTCTAATTCTGTTTGTTCCTTTGCTAGTTTATTTTTAATGACGTAAACGTATTGTAAGGTACTAAAATCATTGAACAGATTGATTTCAATGGTCATGAAGTTATCTCCGGTGGATATGCCAGTGTTACTAACTGTGCCCACAGGAATGCCCGAAGGAAAAAATGAGAACCCCGATGTAACTACCGTATCCTTTAGATTTACTTTAAAGTGATTAGGAATATCTTTAATATAGGCCTTTCTGTAATCGGAATTTCTGTCGCCCCATACTAACGATCCTACCGCATTGTTTCTCTTTAGGCTCACGCTAATGTGCGTGTCCTTATGTAGTAGCGAACGTACAGTAGCTAAGTGCTCAGAAACATCCTGTACAAAGCCTACAACGCCCCTTCCTGGCGAAATGACAGGCATATTAGTTTCCATGCCATCGGCTTTGCCACGATTAATAGTGATAAAGTTATTCCGGTTGGTAATGGAGTTTTTAATAACCCTGGCCGAAAGATAAGTGTATTGAGGTACTCCGGCCGTGTCTTTTACTACAACATCCTTAGCCGTGTCTATATTTTTAAGGGCAAGTATCTCCGTCTTCAGTTTCGCATTCTCTACTGCCAGGCTATCATTTACAGAACCCAGGTTAATGTATTTTTTTAATACATTAAGGTTGTTGTACACATCACCAACAACTTTATTTGTCGAGTTAATGGTTACACTTCGTTGGTAGGAGTTGTTTCTTACGGTAAGAACAACTCCAACAGTAAAGAAAATGATGAAGAAGAAAAATGCGTTATATCTGCTTATAAAAATCCAAAGGTTACGCATATTCTAAATATAAGAGGGAAGCCCTTAGTTTATCTTCATTTAATTATTGCATTAAAAATTTGAAACCGCCAATGTTTTTTAAGGCGATACCTGTACCACGTACAACTGCACGAAGAGGATCTTCTGCAACGTGAACCGGCAATTTCGTTTTAGCAGCTACACGTTTATCTAAACCACGAAGCAATGCACCACCACCTGTTAAGTAGATACCTGTTTGGTAAATATCAGCAGAAAGCTCTGGCGGAGTAATCTCTAAAGCTTTAAGAATAGCCTCTTCGATTTTTGAAATTGATTTATCTAAGCAATGCGCAATCTCAGTATAAGATACGGTGATCTGTTTAGGAACCCCAGTCATCAAGTCTCTTCCCTGTACCGCAAAATCAGCTGGTGGATCCTGTAATTCAGGTAATGCAGCACCAACTTCAATTTTAATTTTTTCAGCAGTACGATCGCCAATCATAATGTTGTGCTGGCGACGGATGTAGTTTACAATATCAGAGTCAAAGTTATCTCCCGCAACGCGGATAGACTGATCGCACACAATACCTGATAAAGCGATTACCGCGATCTCAGTTGTACCACCACCTATATCAATGATCATGTTGCCCATTGGTTCTTCCACGTCGATACCAATACCCACAGCAGCAGCCATAGGCTCATGGATCAGGTAAACCTCTTTAGCACCTGCAATTTCAGCAGAGTCTCTTACTGCACGTTTTTCAACTTCAGTAATACCGGAGGGAATACAGATTACCATTCTTAACGAAGGAAACATCCAGCCTTTACCGCCATTTAACATGCGGATCATACCTTTGATCATGGCTTCAGCAGCATTGAAATCAGCAATAACGCCATCTTTAAGGGGCCTTACTGTTCTGATGTTATCGTGGGTTTTACCCTCCATTTGCATGGCCTGCCTGCCAATTGCTATAATTTTATTTGTTTGTCTGTCAAAAGCAACAATTGAAGGTTCATCAACTACTACTTTGTCATTATGTATAATCAAGGTGTTTGCCGTACCTAAATCGATAGCAACTTCTTGTGTAAACCAATTAAATAGACCCATTTATAGGTGATAATTTAAGTATTAAAAATTCTGTGTACTATAGTAATGTAAAACTACGTCTTTTTATTGTATTGAGAGACAAATAAAGTTAGTGTTTGAAATGTCTGATGCCAGTAGTAACCATGGTTATACCTTTTTCATTAGCCATATTTACAGAATCAGCATCTTTAATAGAGCCACCTGGCTGTAAAACTGCAGTAATTCCTGCTTCAGCAGCAATTTCTACACAATCAGGGAACGGAAAAAATGCATCTGAAGCCATTACAGAGCCTTTTAAGTCAAAACCGAAAGCCTCTGCCTTTACAATTGCTTGTTTTAATGCATCAACTCTTGAAGTTTGACCAACACCACTAGATAATAGCTGATCGTTTTTAACAAATACGATGGTGTTTGATTTTGTATGCTTTACAATTTTATTAGCAAAATGTAGATCAATTAATTCCTGGGCAGTAGGTGCTTTTTCTGTTACAGCGGTCATTTGATCCGGACCTTCGATAACTAAATCCTTATCCTGCTCAATAACTCCGTTTAACAAAGTTTTAAATTGTTTTTTGCTCAATTCTACATCGTTTCTCTGTAAAATTACCCTGTTCTTTTTAGCACGGAAAAGCTCAACAGCTTCAGGCTGATAAGAAGGAGCAATTAATACTTCAAAAAACAATTTATTAATTTCTGTTGCTGTAGCAAGGTCAATCTCTCTGTTGGCAATTAATACACCACCAAATGCAGAAACCGGATCACAAGCTAAAGCTACGTTCCAGGCATCTAAAAGATTTGTTCTTGAAGCTACGCCACAAGCATTTGTATGTTTTAAAATAGCAAATGTAGGCGCCTCAAATTCGTCAATTAATGCAACAGCAGCATCAACGTCAACAAGGTTGTTGTAAGAAAGCTCTTTGCCATTTAATTTAGTGAACATTGCATCTAAATCGCCATAAAACACACCTTGCTGATGTGGGTTCTCGCCATATCTTAAGATTTGTGCTTTGCTGATACTTTGTTTAAATACGTTAAGCGGTTCTTCAGTATTGAAATAATTGAAGATTGCAGTGTCGTAGTTAGAAGAAGTATGGAATGCTTTTTTGGCGTATGCTTTACGTTGAGCTAAAGTAGTCTCTCCATTCTGATTTTCCAGTTGCTCCTGTAAAGTTGAATAATCATCTTTAGAAGCAAGGATTACTACATCATTAAAGTTTTTAGCTGCTGCTCTAATCAGTGAGATGCCACCGATGTCTATTTTTTCAATAATTTCTTCTTCAGAACCACCAGCTTTTAGTGTTTCTTCGAAAGGATATAAATCAACAATAACAAGATCTATTTCTGGAATCTCATACTGAGAAATTTGTTCCTGATCTGAACTTAAAGCTCTGCGGTTTAAAATACCACCAAAAACTTTAGGGTGTAAAGTTTTAACTCTTCCGCCTAAAATTGAAGGATAACCCGTAAGGTCTTCAACTGCGGTAACAGGTAAATTTAAATCTTTAATAAATTGTTCTGTACCTCCGGTAGAAAACAATTGAACACCTTGTTTTGCCAGCAGGCGAACTAAAGGCTCTAAACCATCTTTGTAATAAACTGAAATTAAAGCGTTTTTGATCTTTATCGATTGACTCATTAGAGAAAAATTTTGAGCCGCAAAATTAGTTTTTTTAACCGAGAAATTAGTATGCCTAAATAATAAAAATATACTATTTTTTTATCTTTTTAATAATCCCATCTATGATACGGGGATAATGCTGGTGCTCTAATTGCTGGCCTTTAAACTTAATCATTTCCAAATTATCGTCTTTGTCAATACGGTATTTTGCCTGATAAATATATTCTCCTTCATCGTAATTTTCATCAACATAATGTATTGTTATGCCACCTTCAGTTTCCTTGGCAGCCAGTACCGCATTATGTACATGATCTCCATACATTCCTTTTCCGCCAAACTTAGGTAATATAGCAGGGTGTATGTTTACAATACGTCCCGGATATTCATTTATTAAATTTTTAGGGATTAGCCATAAAAATCCTGCTAATACAATCAGATCCACATCCAGATTTTTTAGCAGATCAATAATATTATCGGTTTGATAAAATTCATGTCTGTCAAAAATATGAGAAGGGATTTCAAAATTGTCTGCACGCTGTAGAACGTAGGCATCAGGGTTGTTGGTAAGCACCAATGCAATTTCTACTTCAGGGTTATTTTTAAAATGCTCCATTAGCTTTTGGGCGTTAGATCCTGACCCTGAGGCAAATATGGCTATACGTTTTTTCATGGGGCAATATAAATTGAGGCTATTTATTCTTTTTCAAAGGTAGTAATGTTATCATTATGTCCAAAAATAGCATTTTAAGCGTTTAATGAAAGCTTTTAATTCGGTTTTTTGATTGATAAATATAGCTGTTGGTATTGATCGGCACTGTGTTAGAATGTTGCTGGTTCGACATTACTTCGCAAAACAGGTGTTTTTTTCGAACAATTGGTGCTCTAAATTCGATTTATCTAATATCTAACATGTATTAATGTGGTATATTGATGATACAAGTATTTATGTTGGAGAAGATTAAAAAAAATATTTATGTTCTGATTTTGCATTTTAAAAACATTAGTTCTATATTTGCAGTCCGAAAAATAAGAAGAAATAAAAGAGCTGGTCTCAACATAAAATATTTTAATAACAAAAAATGGCAAATCATAAATCTTCATTAAAAAGAATTAGAGCAAACGCAACTAAACGTTTACGTAATAGATATCAAGCAAAAACAACTCGTACGTTTATTAAAAGACTGCGTGCTGCTGAAGATAAAAAAACAGGACTAGAATTACTTCCTAAAGTAGTTTCTATGTTAGATCGTTTAGCCAAAAAAAGCGTTATTCACAAAAATAAAGCAGCTAACAACAAATCTAAATTAACTAAGTTTGTTAATAGCTTAAAATAAACATAGCTTTACAATATTGTAAAAGGGATATGCATTGCATATCCCTTTTTTTATGTTCAAAAAAGCGTTCCAATGAAACCATATCAACCAAAACTGGGGATAAAATTATGGGCAGAGGCAGATAGGCCTCGCGAAAAACTATTACTTAACGGCCGCAGGCATTTAACCGATGCCGAGCTTATAGCTATTTTAATTGGTTCTGGAAACAGAAATGAAAGTGCTGTTGATCTAAGCAAACGAATACTTGCCGAGTATGGAAATGATCTGGATGCACTAGGCAAAGTTTCTGTTAAAAGCCTTTCGAACTTTAAAGGCATTGGAGAAGCAAAAGCAATAGCTATAGTTGCCGCATTAGAACTGGGTCGTAGGAGAAAGGATACAGGAGCAACAGAGGTGGTGCATATAGCATCATCAAAGGATGCCTTTGAAATAATGATGCCGGTTTTTGCCGACTTAAATCATGAAGAGTTTTGGATCTTGATCTTAAATACGGCAAATAGGGTAATCGGAAAGCAGATTATTAGCAAAGGTGGGTTGGCAGGTACGGTAGCAGACCCAAAAATTATTTTTAAAACTGCACTTGAACATAACGCAGCTTTTATTATTCTTGCTCATAATCATCCTTCAGGAAATCTGAAGCCCAGCAGTCAGGATTTACAGCTTACAAAGAAGCTGGTAGAGGGAGGGAAGATGCTTGATTTACAAGTATTGGATCATCTTATTCTTGCAGATAAGGGATATTATAGCTTCGGAGATCAAGGGTTAATCTGATAAACATGAATTTTCCCGTTCGTTTTGAGCTTTTTGGTGAGTTATATCATTGGCATTATATTTTTGAAACACTAGCCTTTCTTATAGGCATTAGGGTTTATTATTTCTTAAAGAAAAAGATAGTTGATCCTATTTCTGATGAAAACAGGTTGTGGATTATGCTGGGGGCAATGATTGGTGCACTTATTGGCTCCCGGGTCGTTGCTGCGCTTGAGGATCCGGAATCAATAAAACATTTAAGTTTGCTGGCATTCTTCAGTAATAAAACTATCGCAGGAGGTTTTATTGGAGGGTTGTTTGGCGTAGAGCTTATCAAAAAAATTATAGGCGTAAAGATTGCCTCCGGTGATCTTTATGTAATACCAATTATAGTTGCCTTGTTTATTGGGCGCATAGGTTGTTTTTTAATGGGTATAGATGAGCCCACTTTTGGTGTTGAAACACATTTTTTTACGGGGATGGATCTGGGTGATGGTTTAAAAAGACATCCAGTGGCACTCTATGAAATGATCTATATGGTGTTTCTTTTCCTATTCTTTATTTTTTTGAAAAAGAGGCTGATCAATGGCGATCACTTTAAATTGTTTATGGTTTTATATTTTTTATATCGATTTCTGGTAGAATTTATTAAACCGTATCACCCATTGTTTTTGGATTTAAGTGTGATCCATTGGATTTCATTGTTTATATTCAACTATTATTACAAATTTATTCTTCGCATCTCAAATAGCATCCTCAAATGAAAATAAGAAATTATATCTATTACGATTATACAAAAAGTCTGTGTCCGGAATGTCTGGAACTAATAGATGCAAAAATTGTTTTTCAGGATGAGAAGGTTTATATGCTAAAACATTGTAAAACCCATGGCGATAGTAAAGTTGTGATTGCCGACGATGTAGAGTATTACAAGCAGATCAGAAATTACAACAAACAGTCTGAGATGCCTTTGAAATTTAATACCAAGGTACATTATGGTTGCCCATATGATTGTGGCCTCTGTACAGATCATGAACAGCATTCGTGTTTAACAATAATAGAAGTAACAGACCGATGTAATTTAAGTTGCCCAACCTGTTATGCTATGTCTTCTCCGAGTTATGGTAGACACAGAACTCTTGAAGAAATCAATAAAATGATGGATACGGTAGTGGCGAATGAAGGGGAGCCGGATGTGGTTCAGATTTCTGGAGGCGAGCCAACTGTGCATCCCGACTTTTTTAAAATTCTTGATCTTGCAAAGAGTAAGCCCATTAAACACCTAATGGTAAATACAAATGGAATTAGAATTGCAAAGGATATTAATTTTGTTGAAAAGCTGGCCTCATATATGCCTGATTTTGAAATTTATCTTCAGTTTGACAGTTTTAATGCAGCCGTTTTAACAAAGTTAAGAGGAGAAGACCTTACAGAAGTAAGGAAAAAGGCGATAGATAATTTAAATAAGTTTAATGTTTCGACCACATTGGTGGTAACGTTACAAAAAGGCTTGAATGACCATGAAATTGGTGATATCCTAGATTACGCTTTAAAACAAAAATGCGTGCGTGGAGTAACATTTCAGCCAACCCAGGTTGCCGGCAGAAATGACAATTATAACGATCAGCAGGGAAGGATAACGCTTACAGAGGTTCGTAGGAAAATATATGAACAGTACCCATTGTTTACCCCGCAGGACCTGATTCCGGTGCCTTGTAACCCTGATGCACTTTGTATGGCTTATGCGTTAAAAATTGGGGATGACGTAATACCTATGACACATTTAATTAATCCAGAAGATTTGCTGAACAATTCAAAAAACACCATCGTTTTTGAACATGATGAGAAACTGAAGGAGCATCTGCTGAATTTGTTTAGTACAGGAATATCTGTTGATTGTGCAGAGGGAGAGTTTGGAGAGCTTATGTGTTGTTTGCCAAGAGTAAAATCAGATCATTTGAATTATAATAACCTGTTTCGCATCATTATAATGAACTTTATGGATCCTCTGGATTTTGATGTACGGGCAGTAAAAAAATCATGTGTTCATATTGTGAGTGATAAAATGAAGATCATCCCATTTGAAACAATGAATATTTTTTACAGAGATAATAAAATCGATGATATCAGAGAAAAGTTAAACGAACGTTTTAAATTAATACAGTAATTATGATTGCTCTTCTTTTATTGTATTGGGCAGCTGTTGCCATCATATTTATAGTTGGTATTATCATGATGATTGTAGCGACAGCAAATAACAAACCTGTAAAGCCGGGTCTCAGATTGGTTATTCTATCAGTTATCTTATTAGTAATAGGAGCAGGAGCATGTGCCATTATGTTATCGGGATTGGGAGGTATGCATTAATGGCATTTCTCTTTTAGCATTCCCCTTTAAAATATTATCTTTGCGTTTTCCCAGTATTTCATACTAGATACCAGATAATGAAGATATCATACAATTGGCTTAAACAATTCATACAAACTGATAAAACACCTCAGGAACTTTCTCTTATATTAACAAATATTGGACTGGAAGTAGAAAGCTTAGAAACCGTGCAGCCTGTTGCTGGTGGTTTAGCCGGATTGGTTATAGGTCATGTGTTAACTTGCGTACAACATCCTAATGCAGACCGTCTTCGTGTTACAACCGTTGATGTTGGCGGACCAGATATTTTACAAATTGTTTGTGGTGCTCCAAACGTAGCTCAGGGCCAAAAGGTTGTGGTTGCTACTGTTGGCACTACCGTTTACCCAAATGAAGGGGAGCCTTTTAAAATCAACAAATCAAAAATAAGAGGAGAAGTATCCGAAGGGATGATCTGTGCAGAAGATGAGATTGGTTTGGGCGTTTCTCATGACGGAATACTTGTTTTGCCAGCCGATACTGCAATTGGTATTTCTGCTAAAGAATATTTTAAGCTGGAAGATGATTATCTTTTTGAAATAGGTTTAACACCTAACAGGGCAGATGCTGCTTCGCACTTAGGTGTAGCAAGAGATTTAGCTGCTTATTTGCGTAAAAGTATTCAGATGCCTGACGTTTCTGGCTTTAAAACGAATAATGAAAACCTTAAAATTGAAGTTAAGGTTGAAGATACGAGTGCTTGTCCGCGTTATAGCAGTGTTACCATAAGTGGAGTTACTGTCAAAGCTTCTCCAGATTGGCTTCAGGATAAATTAAAAGTAATAGGTATCAGACCCATCAATAACATTGTAGATATAACCAATTATGTTTTACATGATCTGGGTTTACCACTTCATGCTTTTGATGCTGATCAGATAAAAGGTGCTAAAGTTTTTGTTAAGAAATGTGCTGAAGGAACACCTTTTGTAACGCTTGATGGGGTTGAGCGTAAGCTTTCTGCTGAAGATTTGATGATCTGTAATGCAGAAGAACCTATGTGTATTGCAGGGGTTTTTGGAGGCAAAACCTCGGGAATAACTGATGCCACTAAAAATGTATTCCTGGAAAGTGCCTATTTCGACTCTGTTTCTGTGCGTAAAACGTCTAAACGCCATGGTTTAAAAACAGATGCTTCGTTCAGGTATGAGCGTGGTGCTGATCCAGAAATAACAACTTTTGCTTTAAAACGTACAGCGCTATTAATTCAGGAATTGGCAGGCGGTGAAATCGCTTCGTCGGTTTCAGATGTTTACGCTAATCCTATAAAGCCTTTTGATGTTGAAGTTAGCTATCAGAACATCAATAAATTAATTGGAGCTAATATTCCCGATGCAGAAATTAAAGATATAATTACTGCATTAGGCATTGAAGTGGCCAAAGAAACCACCGAAGGTTTGGAGCTTAAAGTGCCAAGCTTTAAAGTTGATGTAACCCGCGAATGCGATGTTACTGAAGAGGTTTTAAGGATTTATGGCTATAATAATATTGAGATTCCTAGTAAAATAAATGCATCACTATCTTATGGCACTAAGCCAGATAAAGAGCAAACACAGCATGTTATTGCTGATATGTTAACTGCTAACGGCTTTTTAGAGATCTGGTGTAATTCATTAACAAAGGGAGCTTATTCAAAAGTGCCTGAAGAAGCAGTACAGATCTTAAATCCATTAAGTTCAGATTTAAATGTAATGCGCCAGGAATTGCTGTTGCCTGCCCTGGAGAGTGTTGCTTATAATTTAAACAGGAAAACTGCTGATATTAAATTTTATGAATTTGGTAAAACCTACCATTTGATAAATGAGAAATATGTAGAGCGCCCAAGGTTATTAATTGTGTTATCAGGTTCTAATCAATCTGAGCAATGGAACCATAAAGCCTCGCCGGTAAGTTTTTATAATTTAAAAGCTGCAGTTGATGCCGTTATTGGTCGCCTTGGCATAACAAACTATCAAACTGAAGAAGTTAAAAATGAAAGCTTTGCTTTTGGTTTAAAATACTTTAGAGGTGATAAAGCAATTGTAACTTTTGGAGCTGCAACAGCTGCTGATAAAAAGAAAGCTGATATTGATAAAGATGTTTATTATGCAGATTTTGATTGGGCACAGCTTTTAGATATTATAAAGAGAAATAAAATCATAAATAAAGAAGTTCCAAAGTATCCATCAGTAAGAAGAGACTTATCTATGCTGGTAGATACTAATGTGACTTTTGATGATTTAAAGACCATAGCATTCAAAACAGAGCGGAAATTGATTAAGAATGTACAGGTGTTTGATGTGTACGTTGGAGATAAACTACCTGCAGGAAAGAAATCATATGCACTTAATTTTACCCTTCAGGATGAAGAGCAAACATTAACGGATAAGCAGATTGATTCCGTTATGCAAAAGATTATATCTAACTTAGCGCAAACAGCGAAAGCAGAAATCAGAAAATAAGTAAGTGTTTTCTGAAAAAATAATATTTTAAATAAAAAACAACTTTAGTAGAATGTCTTCTGTAGCAGATCAGTTAAATTCAGTATTGCAAAAAACAACTCGTTTAATAGAGCTTTGTAATGCTTTGCAGGAAGAAAATGATTTATTAAAGCTTGAGAACCAGTCAGTAAAAGTTGCCCTTGATACATCAAAAAACAAGAACACTGAGCTTGAGGAAAAGCTTAGAGTTTTGAAGCTTGCGAAAAGTATTGAAGGAACAAGTGAAAAGACACTTGATATAAAGCAAAAAATTAACGATTTTGTGCGTGAAATAGATAAGTGTGTTGTATTACTTAAGAAATAAGGAATACTTGAAAAAGTGAAACAAAGCTAAAAAATGGGAGAAATCTCTATAAAAATAACTATTTCCGATCGTATTTACCCCTTAAAGGTCAATACAGAAGAGGAAGAAATTGTAAGGCGAGCAGCCAAGATTATTAACGAGCGCATAAAAGATTATCAGGAAAATTATGCCGTTCGCGATAAACAGGATTTGCTTTCTATGGCAGTACTGCACTATGCAACGGCAGTGTTGAGAGTAGAAAACAAAGTCCAGGATCAAGATACTGCTGTTGCCGAGAAGGTGGAAGAATTGGATAGTTTATTAAATGATTTTTTTTCGAAATAAGATCGTTCTTTATATTAGTTAAGACAACAAAGATATTAGCCGCAGCTAGGTTTTTGAGTTTCATTATTTTTAAAACTTAACACTTCAATATTTATAGGATTAAGAAGGTGTATTTCATTTGCATTTATGTACCTGAAAATGACTTAAATCCTAATTATAATTAGTTGAGGTTTTTAAAACTTTGGGGCTCAATAAAGTTAGTTGCGGTTTTTTTTTAAACGAATTTTTAACAGTGATGCAGCGTGTATGAGCTGATTTATATAGAAAAATAGAATGGAAATATTAGGATACGTACTTGCCGGATTAGTAATCGGCATTTTAATAGGCAGATATCTGCTGCGTAGCCTGCTTAAGAAGCAGGAAATTGCAGTTCAGAGCAAGGTAAAGAAGATACTTAAGGATGCGGAAAGTAACGCTGAGATCTTAAAGAAAGACAGATTGCTAGAGGCAAAAGAGAAATTCCTCCAAATGAAATCTGAGCACGAGCAAGAAGTAAATTCCAGAAATAACCAGATCAATCAACGAGAGAATACCTTAAAACAAAAAGAACAGTCTTTAAACCAGAAGCTTGAAAACGCTACCCGCAAAGATCAAGAACTTGATAATCATAAAAAGAACCTTGAAAAGCAAACTGAAATTGCATTAAAGAAACAAGAAGAAGTTGAATTGTTGAAAAACCAACATGTAAAGCAATTGGAAACTATTGCAGGTTTAAGTGCTGATGAAGCAAAAAGCCAGTTGGTTGAAACAATGAAACAGGAGGCACGCACACAAGCGATGATCCAGGTTAAGGATATTGTTGATGAAGCTAAGCTTACTGCAACAAAAGAAGCAAAGAAAGTTGTTATACAAACCATACAGCGTACGGCAGTTGAGGCTGCTATTGAGAATACGGTTTCAGTTTTTCATATCGAAAGTGACGAAATTAAAGGACGTGTTATTGGGCGAGAGGGTCGTAATATCCGTGCTTTAGAAGCTGCAACAGGTATTGAGATTATTGTAGATGATACTCCTGAAGCAATTATCTTATCAGGATTTGATCCGGTAAGAAGAGAGATAGCGCGTTTGGCTTTACACCGTTTGGTAACTGATGGTAGAATTCATCCGGCCCGTATTGAAGAGGTTGTTGCTAAAACCAAGAAGCAGATTGAGGATGAAATTGTAGAGATAGGAGAGCGTACTGTAATTGATTTGGGTATCCACGGGTTACATCCTGAATTGATCAGAATGGTTGGTCGTATGCGTTACCGTTCATCTTACGGACAAAATTTATTACATCACTCACGTGAGGTTGCTAACTTCTGTGCTACTATGGCGGCAGAACTTGGTTTAAATGCAAAAATGGCAAAACGTGCAGGTCTGTTACATGATATAGGTAAGGTGCCAGATGATAATCCAGAATTACCTCACGCTATTTTAGGTATGCAACTGGCTGAGAAGTATAAGGAACATCCTGAAATTTGTAATGCTATTGGAGCTCACCATGACGAGATAGAAATGACTTCAATGATATCTCCTATTGTACAGGCTTGTGATGCCATATCAGGTGCACGTCCGGGTGCTAGACGTGAGGTAGTTGAAAGCTATATTAAACGATTAAAAGAGTTGGAAGAGCTTGCGCTTTCTTATCCGGGTGTAGAGAAAACATTTGCGATACAGGCAGGTAGAGAGCTTAGGGTTGTGGTTGAAAGTGAAAGGGTAACTGATCAGCAGGCAGAACTATTGGCAGCTGACATCTCGAACCGCATTCAAACAGAGATGACTTATCCAGGTCAGATTAAAGTAACTGTAATAAGAGAGACCAGATCGGTTTCTTTTGCGAAATAGCATAAGCGAACCTGCAATTATTACTGCAGGCTATTAATATTTTATAAAAGCGACGGTTTATTCTGTCGCTTTTTTTATTTTTACTCAGTAAACTTATAACGATATGAAAACGGAGCAAAGAAGTGAGGTAGATGTCCTTTTTGATAAATATGCCGAAAGCCATCAAAACCCTTCAAATGAAATTATTCACTGGATTTGTGTTCCTCTAATTGTGTTTAGTTTATTAGGTTTGGTTTGGGCCATTCCTTTTCCGCATATCGGATTTTTGGGAAGGTACAATGGATACCTGAACTGGGCTTCGTTCTTAATCGCCTTTTCTGTTTATTACTATTTAAAGCTTTCTCCTGTATTGTCGTACCTGATGCTGTTGCTCATTTTTGGAATGAGTATGATCATTGTTCAGCTAGAGAAATGGGAGGCCAGTGGTGGACCAGCATTGTGGCTGGTGTGTTTGGTGATTTTTGTAATTGCATGGATAGGGCAGTTTATAGGGCACAAGATTGAAGGAAAGAAGCCTTCGTTTTTAGATGATGTTAAGTTTCTATTAATCGGACCGATTTGGTTATTGCACTTTATTTGCAAAAAAGTAGGGCTAAGATACTGAGCCTAATGCTACTTAACATAGGGTTAACACTCTGGTAAACGAATGGTAATTTACACCTAACATATACCTAACATTGTGGTAATAGCTTTGCTGGAAATTAATATACGGCAAATTGAAATCACAACTAAATCTTAAAAAGGCAATAATTACGGCCTTATTTGTAATTATCGGCACAGCAGTATTTGCACAAACGGGCAAAATTTCAGGAAAGGTATCTGATAAGAAAACCGGTGAAACACTTATTGGTGTTACGGTTAAGATAAAAAATACCCCCAAAGGTATGGCTACAGATGTTGATGGTAAATATTCATTAACAGGATTGGCTACTGGAAAATACACTTTAATATTTCAATATGTTGGTTACAATGGAAAAGAGATCAGTGATGTTGAAGTAACCTCTGGAAAAAATACAATATTCGATATCATCCTTGATGAAGCAGGCGGTCAAAACCTGAATGAAGTAGTTATTCAGGGGAGTTTTAAAAAGGAAAGTGTAAATGCACTTTATGCTCAGCAAAAGAATAGCGCGGTAATCTCTGATGGTATTTCATCAGAATTAATTAAACGCTCTCCAGATAAAAATACTTCGGATGTTCTAAAAAGGGTAAGTGGAGCTACAATTCAGGATAATAAATTTGTTGTTATCCGTGGTTTAAGTGATAGGTATAACACTGCGATGCTTGATGGAGCTTCATTGCCAAGTACTGAACCAAATAGAAAGGCTTTTTCGTTTGATATTGTGCCTTCGAACTTGGTAGATAATCTAATTATTAGTAAAACAGCCACACCAGATCTTCCAGGAGATTTTACCGGTGGAGCTGTTCAGATTACTACTAAAGATATACCTGATCAGAATTATATTACATTAAGTGGTGGGGTTGGCTATAATACAGCATCGACTTTTAAAGACTTCTTTAGTGGCCCTCGAAATGCAACCGATTATTTTGGTTTTGATGATGGTAAAAGAAAGCTACAATCAAGTTTTCCTTCTACAAATAGACTAGCAGCAGGCCTTACTTATGAGCAAAATATCAAAGCGATAAGAACGCTTCCTCAAGACTGGTCGATCTATAACATGACCGCATTGCCAACTCAAAACTATCAGTTTACTTTAGGTCGGGTTAAGGATTTAAAGGATAATAGGAAATTCGGAGCTATAGTTTCATTAACTTATCGTAATGCACAAAGCATAACTAGAGACGCTGTACGTGATTTTTATGAGTATAATTATTTGGATAATTCTTATAAATTCTCTACAAACGTAGGTGCCCTTGCTAATTTTGCATACACTTATGGTAAGAGTAAAATTACCTTCAAAAATATTTATAATAGAATATTTGACGACCAATATACTAGTAGAACTGGAACCAATGGAAGTTCTGGAACAGATAACAAATTTTTTGCTTTTGACCTAATTCAGAAATCTTTATTCAAATCAACACTAGAAGGTAATCATCAGCTAGGGGCAAGAAATGCAAAGATTAATTGGTCAGTAGGCTTCAGTAACGTATTAAATGATCAACCAGATCAACGTAAGATCAATTATTCTAAAAATATTTCTGATCTGGATAAACCTGAAATTGCTTACACAGCTAACGTTTTAAATATTGGTAAAGAAAACACAAGATTGTTCTCTACCCTAAAAGAGAATGGATACACTGGTTCAGTAAATTATTCTTTACCCGTTAATTTATTTAAAGAGACATCGACACTTAAAGTTGGACTAGCTTCATCTTACCGTGATCGTAATTTTGATGTTCGCTTCCTTGGATTACAGTTAGGGTTCAATAACGAAAATGTTGAGGCCATAAGAGCAAGACCACTAAAAACATTATTTGGCAAGGATTTAATTGAGAGTGGTGCTTATACGCTAAGTGAAATTCCAAACTCTGGAGATATCTATACAGCTAATTCACTTACGAATGCAGGCTATGCTATGTTAGATAATAAATTTGGCGAGAAGGCAAGATTAGTTTGGGGAGTAAGAACGGAAATGTTCAATGTAAACTTAAAAACACTTGACCCAAGTAATAAACCAGTTAAACAGGATTATTTTGACGTTTTACCTTCATTGAATTTTACTTATAGCCTAACGGAAAAAATAAATTTAAGGGCATCATATTACCGTACATTGGCACGTCCTGAATTTAGAGAACTTGCCCCATTTCAATATTATGATTATGAACAACTTGCCTTTCAGCAAGGAAATCCAAATCTGAAGCGTGCTCAGGTTAATAATGCAGATATTCGTTTTGAACTATATCCTTCGGCAGGTCAGATTATTTCTGTATCCGCATTTTATAAGCAATTTAATAATGCCATTGAATCTCTAAATGAGGATTACAATTCTACAAGAACAATTACTTATTTCAATTCTGATAAGGCGGATGTTTATGGGTTAGAGTTTGAAGTTAGAAAGTCTCTTGATTTTATAGCAGAGAATGAATTTATGAAAAATACTACTGCCTATGCCAATTTAGCTTTGATTAAATCTAAAGTAACAAATCCGGAAAATACAGGGGTAGTTTATTTAGAAAAAAGTCGCCAAATGGTAGGACAGGCTCCTTATACTATAAATGCTGGCTTGCAACATGCTTTTCTTAATAATAAAATGAACTTCAATATTTTGTATAACAAGGTAGGCCGTAGAATTATAGCAGCTGGGGGTTCTAGATTCCCTAGCATCTGGGAAGCACCAAGAAATGTTTTAGATCTACAATTAGGAATGAAGGTATTTAAAAATAAGGGTGAATTTAAAATCAATGCCGGAGATATCCTAAACAACAATAATATTTTATACTACGATAATAACATGAACAAGAAGTATGAAATGAATGGAGAGGATGAAACAATCAATAGATATAAATTGGGTAGCAATTACTCCTTGTCTTTCTCTTACACGCTTTAATGTTAAATCATTGTTAATTGACTTTAATAATGCTTAATGTTTATTTAAACATATAGTAATATACAGGTAAATCACGCTTAATATCTTTGAAACAACAAATTAAAAATAAAGAAATGAAAAAACAGTTATTAATATCAGCTTTAAGTGTGCTTGTTTTTTTTGCAAGCTGCTCAAAGAATGATTCAGATGAAGGAATCATAAATCCTCCAACTACAGAAGGAGTTGTTACCGTAACAGGAGATGTTGCTACAAGCACTACATGGACTGCTGATAAAATATATCTTTTAAAAGGCAATGTTTATGTAACTGGAAATGCTACTCTTACAATTCAGCCAGGGACAATCATTAAAGGTGATAAAGCTTCTAAAGGTTCATTAGTTATTACACGTGGTTCTAAAATCGAGGCTGTAGGTACAGTTGACAAGCCGATTGTATTTACTTCAAATCAACCTGCTGGTGGTCGTGCTCAAGGTGATTGGGGTGGATTAGTTTTATTAGGAAAAGCAAAAAACAATATCGGTACAGGTGTTAAAATAGAAGGTATTGCTGATGCTACTGATAAGGCACTACACGGAGGTACTGATGATGCTGATAATTCAGGAACTCTGAAATATATTCGTATTGAATATGCTGGTATTGCCTTAGGTCCTGATAATGAAATCAACGGTCTTACTTTTGGAAGCGTTGGTTCAGGTACTACTATTGATTATGTTCAGGTTTATCGTTCAGGAGATGATGCTTTTGAATGGTTCGGTGGAACAGTAAATGCAAAACACTTACTTTCAGTTGGAACATGGGATGATGATTTTGATACTGATAATGGCTATTCTGGAAAGGTTCAATTTGCTTTAGCACAACGTGTGGCTACAATTGCTGACTTCTCTGGCTCAAATGGTTTTGAATCTGATAATGATGGAAATGGATCAAATAATGTTCCTCAAACATCTGCTATTTTTTCTAACGTAACTATATTAGGTCCTGTTGACGTAGCTGGTGCTGGAAATATAAATGCTAACTATCAACATGCTGCTCAAATTCGTCGTAACTCATCAATAAGCATCTTTAATTCAGTATTAGCTGGATATACAGAGGGTGTTTATTATGATGATACGAAGGTTACTACAGCTGGCGCTACTTATGCTAACTTTGTGGCAGGTAAATCTGTATTTGCTAACAATCTAGTATTAGGAAGTAATAGTAAATCAAATCAAATTAAAGGTGCTGCTGGTATATTGGCTGCATTAACTACTTCTTTGACTTCAAATAATACTTTTACTCCTGATGCTTATGCTTCATCAGTTATTACTGATCCTTACAAGTTTTCACCTGATTTAGTTGCTGCAGCTAAACAAGGTACTCCTAACTTTACTGTAGTTGCAGGTTCTGCCGCTGCTAACGGAGCTTTGTACACAAATGTAAAAGTTGCTGATGCTTTTTTCGAGAAAGTTGCTTATAGAGGTGCTTTTGGTACAACTGATTGGACTGCTGGTTGGGCTAATTATAATCCTCAGGTATTACCTTATACAACTCCTGGAGCTGTAAAATAATATTCAAATCATAACATTTTTGAAAGGTCTTTTTGCACATCGCAAAAAGGCCTTTTTATTTAACATAAACTTAACCTGAATTCTGTAGCGGTAATAGATGGCTGAGCGTATAGTTGTAAACAATAAGATTATGAGAAAAATAACTATTCAACTGTTGATGGTAATGACAACCATTTTGATCGGTGTTTCCTGCACGAAAGACAAAGGAAAAATTATTAAGGATGAAATAGATGAAAAAAATCTAACACCTTGTCCCGAAAAAGCAAGTTGTCAATATCTATTTACTGAAGATGCAGATTTAAATGAAGCTGGTTCAGGATTAATAACCGGCCCTTATCGACTATTTTGGGCAGATATACAGACCCCAGGTGTTAGAACAACGCTCTACATAAAGGCGCCAATGGAAGGAAAAACTTTTTCATTTAACAAGCAAGCTATTTTAGATGGAAAAGTAAAGTTAATCAGGAGTTGTGCAGCTTGCCTGATGACACCGTTTAGGCTAATAGAAGATGGATATGTTAAAGGAATTAATTTAAGACCTGATAAACAAGCAGACCAAACAAGGTGGTTATTAGAGGCAGAGATTATTTTGGAAGCAATCGGACAGCCAGCAAAGCGAGATACTTTACATGTAAAGCAATATTTTGACCCAAATTTTGTTTTTAATTAGGCTTTAGTGTTTCGGCTCATAAGCATAAACTACTTGATAGGGGATCTTTTTTAGTTCGGCAGACATTTTCCCAATACCAAGATCCTCTTTCTGTGGTGTTGGTTCACAAATAGAATAGGTCTTGCCTTTATAAACTATAGGGTCGCCGCCTACAGGTGTGTCAAACTGAACTGCCATAGTGATATGGGTAGGGTACAGCAGAGCAATCATTGGAACATTATAGATCTCCTTTACCAGATAAAAAAACAAGGCTGCTCTATCATCGCAGTCGCTATATTTAGAGAAGAGCGTCTCTTCCGGAGAGAGTCGCTTTTCTTTTCCAAAATTCTCCTCATCATTTTCATATAAGAATGCATATCTGGTAAAACGCATCAGGTAATCAATCCCTTTTTTTTGTTTCATTCCACTCACATTTTTTTTAAGGAGGGGAATTAAGGAACCATAAGTTTCTTTGCTAAGGGGGATATTAAAATACGATTCAAAGTCAACCACCGGGTAGTTGGCAAAAATAGTTTCTACATCAGGATTTAGCTTAATGTTGAAATGATAGGTTTTATGTTTATAGCTGAACTGAATCTGTTTTTCATAATAGTCTTCGGGCTTAAAATCAGGCATTCTGGTTACTTTGTAAGAAAAGGCCTCTTTAGCTTCAGGGATGCTGATCATATCGTGAGGAGGTACCTTATTTAAATCTGCATATGCATAATCATGATGGTTTAAGCACATGTATTTTTTGTTTTTGAACATGACGAAAGGTATATCAGAGATATCCTCATCGTTATAAACATAAAATATGATCCGGTTATCTGCAATGGTAAGTCTGGCGTCGTATCCCGATTTACCTAAAAGAAACCATTTGTAAAAAGTATAGCGCTCATAGTTGTCTTTTTTAGGGCTAATCTGCTGAGCTGTTTTTCTGATCAGCTGATAATAAAGCCAGTCGTTGAGCTGATGTTTCCCCTTGTAATCAGTAAGCGTTTTTATTATTGATGAGTACTTGCCGGCATTTGCTTTATTGTAGCTTGCTTTAATGTATTGTTCTGAGAGTTCTGTTGGGGCATTTACAATAATAGACGAATCAACTTCAACGTTGAAGGTGTCGTTATAAAACTCAAAGCTAATATTGTAGCTATTATTTTGACTATATGCAAAATGTGTAGCCAGAAGTAAAATTAGCGTACCGAATATTTTTAGCAAACGGCCCATGACTCTGTAGATTAATTAATATTATGGTAACATTAAATATACACAGAATTAACAGTAGTTGCATATTAAGTTTTCGGCTTTAAAAAATTATATAGTAATCAATAGTTAACAAGCACTTAACATCACGCCAGTACTTTTGTGGCATAAATATTTGGTTAGTATTTATATACGTTTAGGTTTAGTTGATACAAAAAGCCCCGATGGATGTCAGGGCTTTTGTTATTAAAAATTCTTACCAATCTTCTCTAGCATTTCAGGTGGGATATTTTGCATATCCACTACTAAAAAGCCATCAAGACAATCAGAAAATTTAGGATCAATATTGAAACAAATTATTTTGGCATTAAGATTCATATACTGTCTAAGTAATACAGGTATCTTAATGTGAGAGTTCTCAATGTCAGATATTAAGCTGTCAAGGTCTTTTAAGGAATCACTGCTTTCAATTAACAGATCCTTATCAATCGCAGAAAGATCTGCTTTAAATTTATTTTTAGGCTTTACATAATGCGCCAGCTCATAATCGAAGTGGTTCTTTGTAATATAGTCTACAATTAAAGACTTGGAGAACTTTGAGAAATTATTGCTGATACTTACCGGGCCAAACATGTAGCGATAGTGAGGATTATCCAAAAGGTATTTTAAAATACCTTTCCACAACAAGAAAAGAGGAAGTGGTTTTTGCTGATATTCTTTTCGGATCCACGATCTGCCCAATTCAATTCCACGCCTTAAGATCGGATAAAAAGGCTCTTTGATTTTGAAGAGTTCTGATAGATAGAACCCACGTCTGCCCATGGTATTTAAAATCTCATCTCCCTTACCGATACGATAAGCACCTACGATATTTTGCAGGTCTTTATCCCAGATGAAAAGATGGTTGTAATAAATATCGTAGTTGTCGAGATCAATCTTTTTATTTGTTCCTTCTCCAACTTCTCTAAAGGTTATTTCCCTTAAACGGCCAATTTCCCTTAAAATATTTGGAATGGCTACCGTAGGGGCAATATATACTTCGTAGTTCTTTTCTTGCCATACCCTGAAGTTTTCGAGCTGATCAACTTCTTCTACAATTTTATTCCTATCCGTTTCAACAATAACTTCTTCTGGCTTTTTCTTTATTTTAAACAGATTGATTGGGTTGAACAATTTCTTTTCTTGTTCTAAACCGGTTCCAAGGGCATAGGTACGTGCCCTAAGAAAATCAAGTAGTTTATTGGTGTTATTTCTGTAAGAAACATCTTCTATATTAATAGGCTTACCAATTCTTACTTTTATTTTTAAACCTTGTTTGTTTAAAAATTCTGAAGGTAATTTAGCTGTTCTTAACGTAGGATGGATAAAGCTAAGGATATTGAATAAAACCCCGTTGTTGCCATGGAAATAGATTGGTACTACAGGTAATTTAGCCCTGGCAATTAATTTACCTACTACCGGGTGCCATATCCTATCTGTAATTTCCTGCTTATCTAAACTAAAGGTTGAAACCTCACCTGCGGGAAATATTCCTATTGGTGTACCGCTTTGAAGGAGGTCGAAAGTAGCTTTTAAGCCACTTATGCTTGAGGTGTGCTGAACGTTTTCAAAAGGATTTACTGCTACAAAGAACTCACTTAGATTGGGAATCTTTTTAAGTATAAAATTAACCATCACCTTTGCCTCGGGCCTTACGGTACAAAGTAATTTTACAAGTGCAAGACCTTCGACACCGCCATATGGGTGATTTGCTATTGCAATAAAACCTCCGGTTTTGGGTATGTTTTTAAGGTCGTCTTCATCAAAATCGATACTAACGCCTATGGTTTCTAAAATTTTATCGACAAATTCTAAACCACTAAAATGCTCATTCTGCGAAAAAACTTTGTTGATGTCATTAAGTTTCATCATCTCCATGAGTAAAGCAGCAAGTCCGGGTACGCCCAGTTTATCTATTTTAGTAGCTTTTGCAAACTCTTGGGTAGTTATGATCTTCATTTAAATTCCAGTTTGTGAAACATTATCCAACCTCAAAAGTAAGATTTATATTTTTAATCGTTGGCGACATACTAAAATATAATACTAATCCTATTATGGTTGTTATTTATAATATTCTGCTATAGATTAGGCAATGAGAAAATGGTTGAATGCTTATTTTGATTTTAGTAAACAGGAATTTAATGGTCTTTTAGTTCTAATAGTGCTTATAGTATTAATTAGTGCTACTCCTTATTTATACAGCTTTGTGACACCAGAACCGGATAATTCAGTAGCCGAACAATTAGCCATTAAAAGGTTAGTGCTGCCGGTTAATAAGTCTTCCGTTTTTAACAGTAGAAAATTAAAGTACAATGTTAAAAAAGAACATCATTATTCTTTGTTCGTGTTTGATCCGAATACTATAAATGTTGATGATTAGCAAAGACTGGGCCTGTCTTTTAAGCAATCTGCAGCTATTTTAAAATATTTAGAGAAAGGAGGGAAGTTTAGAAATGTAGAAGATCTGAAGAAAATGTATACGATTACTGAGAAAATGTATGAAAGGTTATCTCCTTATGTACGAATTGAGGATAAGTATGCTGGAAATACTAAAGTGCCGGAGAAGAGTTTTAAGAATAATGTCAACAGCCCAGTTTCCAGCGCGCGCAAAATAATAGAAATGAATGGGGCAGATAGTGTGGCCCTTATTGAGATAAAAGGAATTGGGCCGGCTTTTGCCAGGAGGATAATAAAATACAGGGAACGTATTGGAGGTTTTTATAAAAAGGAGCCGCTGCTTGAAGTATTTGGACTGGACTCAGTAAAATACGAGGAGATCAGAAATCAGGTTACTGTGGATGATCAAAAATTGAAAAGAATTAACGTTAATGCTACAAGGTTAGAGGATTTTAAAGGACATCCATATATAAGGTATAAACAGGTAAATGCTATTATTGAATATAGAAAACAACACGGAAATTATAGTAATATTGCTGACTTAAATAAGGTTGCTATTTTAGACCCGGAAACGGTTGAGCGTTTGGCGCCTTACCTTACTTTTTAGTCATGATAGAATCAAGAATAAAACAAACTGTACGCGATGTACAAGACTTTCCAAAACCAGGAATCATTTTTAAAGATATAACTCCGATACTAAAGGATCCGGGCTTGTGCATGGATATTACAGCCGCGTTGGCTAAACAACTTTCGAATGTGGCCATTGATGTGGTTGCAGGTATAGAGAGCCGGGGCTTTTTGTTTGGCCCATCTTTGGCTCAGCTGTTAAATGTGCCTTTTATCCCTATTAGAAAGGCAGGGAAGTTGCCTTACAAAACGATGCAGGAATCATATGATCTGGAATATGGCAGTGCAACCATAGAGTGTCATCAGGATGCATTGCTTAAAGGACAAAGGGTTTTAATTCATGATGATCTACTGGCCACGGGGGGAACGGTTGTAGCGGCATCAAAACTTGTGATGCAAATGGAAGCAACGGTAGCCGCTTATTCTTTTATTATATCGTTGGATTTTTTAAATGGCAGGAAGAGATTGACCCCTTATGGAAGTGAGGTTTTTTCTTTAGCCTCTTACTAGTTCTCTTAAACGATTAAATTGCTGGCTTGATATAAACATAAGATCAGTAGAGAAATTGCAATTAATTTTAAAATTAGAATAGAAAAGCGAGGGGTAAGACTAGGCATAATTTTGCAGCTTTTTTTTGTATGCTGAAATGAGAGGTATTTTTTTTAAACTTGTTGCAAAATTAGCAGTGCTTTTAATTGAAATCAACTGAGTAAATACGCAGGTTTTAATGAAAGGATTTCTCAAAATTGATATAAAATGAAATCAAAAGGGAATTTTGGAGACTATTCAAGGAACTTTATTACAGATGTTCCTGCCGACTTAGAGAGCGAACAAGCATTGTTCTTTGAACAAACTATCCCCAGGTTTGCTGAAGAAGCCATTTATATCTATTCATTTAAAGAGAACAGAATGATTTTTGCCAGCGGATGGGAAGAGGTGGTTGGTTATAAAGATGATGAAATAAATATGCTGGCAATAGTAAATATGTCGGCCCCTGAATTTGCTCCCTTCTCACATGACCTTAATGATAAGGCCCTCAAATTTATTCATAACAAGTCAAAAGACCTGGAGAAGTATAGCTTTACTATAGAGCTTAAAAAGATACATAAAAACGGTCAGGAAGTTCCTATCTCTGCAAGGGTAGGTGTTTTTAGTTCTGAGAATGGTAAAATCGAATCTATTATCGGTCGTTTTCAAATTAACAGGAGTCTTATTTTTGGAAAAATAATGAGATATGCGGCTTATGGCCCTGATAAGGAAAAATTTGAAGAGGAATTAAACAAGATATTGTTTTACCATCTGGCTATATCCAATAAAGAGAAGGAGGCACTTTCGCTTGTGGCAAAAGGCTATTCCTTCAAAGAAATTGCCCATGAATTGGGTGTTTCGCACTCAGCAATTGAAAAAAGGATAATTCCACTGTACAAGCGCTTTGATGTTAAAAGTTTAACACACCTGGTAAGCTTTGCGTATGACAATAACATACTTCCTTAATTAAACTGCATCGAGGTTTACGGTTGTAATATTTGATTTCTCTACACCTATATTTTCTAATAATGTTTCCCAGCGTTCTTCAGCGTGCCTGTCTGGGTCATCATTACCCATAACCCAGATAATACTTTTTTCTTTGATAGCTTTTTTATTTAATTCGCCACAGTTTAAATTATTAAGTATCGTGTAGAATTGTTTTGCGCTTAAAATATCGTCTTGTACATTTCCGCCAGGATTAATATCGTCAATAACTAATAAAGAAGAGTTTCTCCACGACCAAGCCCCAGGCTTTGTAATCGGCGGGTTATCTTCATTCTCGAAAAATAAACAGAGTAGTTTTACGGCAGTAATGTAGCTGCAACTGTTATTTTTAATAGATGACTCCGTTGCAATTCCGACTGATAGCATTGTTTTGCCACTGCCTCTGGAGCCAAATAGCAACATATGTTTTCCTGGTTCATTGTGCTTGAGGAAGTCTAAAATCAATGCTTTGTTGTCTTCTTTTATTCGTTGGTTCCATTGACTTAGTCGTAACTGAAAAGGATAATCGGCATTTTGGATAAACATTTTTGTGGTGTACCAATAGTAGAAGGGGTAAATAACCAATAATACTAACACAATAAGACCAATTAACATACCTTTGTGAAACTCACAGATGAGACTTGCAGCAAGTGCGCCCATTCCAAAATAAACCAGATCTGTTAAAGTATCGAATGCAACATTTGTCCATGCTGGCTGAAATGTGTATTTGCCTGTTCCAAGAGCCTTACGTATTGATTCTGTTTTAAACAATAACGGCCATAGGAAATTAAAAAGTTCAAACAAAATCCAGCCAGCCCAAACACCAAATGCCGCCCACAATTCAGGCTGAGACATATTTGTCTTTGCTTTAAGTACATTATAAAGCAGTATTGTTGGAATAAAACCTAAAGAAAAGTGACCAAACTGGTTTGCCAGCCAGGAGTAAGTAAGCGTTACTCCTCTGTAAGAATCTTTGCCTATAAGGTCGTTCTTTAATTGAGCGACAAGAGCTTTTACGGTAATGGACTTCATGAGATGCTTTATTTAGATAGTTCTAAGGGGGTAAAGCTAAAAAAAAATAAAAAAAGTTTTTAGCGTATTTGACTTACTTAAAATAAGGAGGTAAGGTTAATGAACTAAATACCATTTCGTTCTATTATTCTGCAAATTTAAACTTGTGTTTCTGTTGTTTTATTTGTTTATAATTGTCGGGATTCAATCGATAAAATTATGTTAGAAACAATGGATAATTCTGTAGGCTATAACTTTAGCATCTCAGAAAATCAGGAAATGATAAGAAAGGTGGTACATGATTTTGCGGAGAAGAATATTCGTCCAAATGTAATGGAGTGGGATGAAGTGCAGCATTTTCCGATAGATGTTTTTAAAAAACTTGGCGAATTAGGTTTGATGGGAGTTCTTGTTCCTGAGGTTTATGGTGGATCTGGTTTGGGCTATCAGGAATATGTAGATGTGATTGTAGGGGTATCTAAAGTTTGCGGTTCAATAGGTCTTTCTTTAGCGGCTCATAATTCTTTATGTACTGGTCATATCCTGGCTTTTGCTAATGAGGAACAAAAAATGAGATGGTTGCCTAAATTAGCAACAGCAGAATGGATAGGAGCATGGGGCTTAACCGAAGCAAATACAGGATCTGATGCTTTGGGGATGATGACAGTTGCTACACTGGATGGAGATGAATATGTTATTAATGGCTCTAAAAACTGGATTACTCATGGTAAGACCGGAGATATTGCAGTTGTTATGGCCAGAACAGGTGAAAAAGGAGATTCTAATGGGGTTTCGGCTTTTGTTGTTGAAAGAGGAACGCCAGGGTTTGCAGCAGGCAAGAAGGAGAATAAATTAGGTATGAGAGCATCGGAGACAACTGAAATGATATTTGACAATTGCCGTGTTCCAAAAGAAAATCTTTTAGGGAATATAGGCGGAGGCTTTAAGCAGGCAATGAAAGTTTTAGATGGTGGACGAATCTCTATTGCAGCGCTGGCACTAGGTATTGCAAAAGGTGCTTATGAGGCAGCTGTTGCTTATGCTAAACAACGACATCAATTCGGGCAACCCATAGCAAGTTTTCAGGGCATTAGCTTTAAGCTGGCAGACATGGCTACTGAGATTGAGGCTGCGGAGCTGTTGATTAGACAGGCTGCCGATTTAAAGAATCGTGGTTTACCTATGACCAAAGAATCTGCTATGGCTAAATATTTTGCTTCGGAAGTTGCTGTAAGAACGGCAACAGAGGCAGTGCAGATTTTTGGAGGCTATGGTTATACAAAGGATTTTCCAGTAGAAAAATTCTATAGAGACAGTAAATTGTGTACTATTGGAGAAGGAACTTCAGAAATTCAGAAAATAGTTATTGCAAGAGAAGTTTTAAAACATTAGATTAGTGTAACAAAATAAAAGAGAATATTCTAACCAAATATAAAACCAATTAATCCGGCATATTTAAATATGCCGGATTTTTGTTTTTAAAGAGCTTACTTCTATTTTATGGATATGATACGGTCGACTACATAAGGGCTGTAACCTCTCCAGGGAAGTGTGCTGACATATTCCTTATAGTGTAATTCAAATGTTTTTCCACTGTTCATCATCATTTTTTCGGCGATGGCTTTGTCATCAACAGAGAACTCAAATTCATTTGATTGTATGGTGCCGGTTTGTTTGGATCGGAGCCCTGTTTGGATCAGTTTGCCTTCGTAGGTTTTAAATACGTAACCTTTTCTTACAACATAGTTCAGCTCACCAGCTTTAACACCATCGCCAAACACAAAATAATAACGGTAATAAATGAATCCTGACAGGATAACAATTATTATAGCAAGAGTAATAAACAGCGGCTTTTTAGATTTCATGATAGATTTGTTTTTATATTAAAAATAAGTATAAAAAGTGTACCACGTATTTTCAAATCCAATATTATTAATAAAATTAAACATAGTGTTTTGATTATCAAATGAAATACCTATCTTTGCAGTCCTAAAAACAACGAGAGGAGGTATTTTACGTTATGATCATTATTAATATTAAAGACGGTGAATCACTAGATAAAGCGTTAAAACGTTTCAAAAAGAAATTTGAAAAAACAGGAGTGTTAAGAGAATTACGTAGCCGCCAAGCTTACGAGAAAAAATCTGTAGCACGTCGTACATTAGTGAAACACGCTATTTATAAGCAAAATATGCAACTAGAAGGAACAATATAGTTCTTGTAGTTTAACATAATAATATTAAAAGCCATCAATTGTTTGATGGCTTTTTTTGTTCAAATAAAAAGGAATTGTTAAGATAATGTTTTGTATATTCACTCTATCGAGCAATACAAATAGTTTCTATGACTGTTGAACAATTTCTAACATATCTCCAGCACGAGAAGCGATATTCTCCACACACAGTCCAGTCCTACAGAACCGACCTGATTCAGTTTAGAGATTTTATGCTCCAAACATTTGAACTGTCACTTAATGAGGTGGCCTATATCCATGTAAGGAATTATATGGTTTGGCTGATGGAGGAAGGTGTTACCGAGAATTCTATAGGAAGGAAGCTATCTACCCTGCGCAGTTTTTATAAATACCTTGTTCGCGAGCAAATAGTTCAATCGAGCCCTATGGCTCTCGTAAAAGCTCCTAAAGCCCCTAAGCGCCTTCCTGTATTTGTGGACGACCAAAAGCTGGATCTGCTTCTTGATTCTGAAGAGTTTTTTGATGGAAGCTTTTCATCAGTAAGAGACCGGTTAGTTATCGAAGCATTATTTGGAACCGGTATGCGGCTTGCAGAATTGCTGACCTTGAAGGAATCTGACATTAACTTTTACGACTCAAATATCAGGGTTTTGGGAAAAAGAAATAAAGAGCGGATAGTTCCGATAAGCAAACCACTTGAGGATCAGCTAAGAACCTACATTGAATTAAAAACATTACAAAAATTTGATAACAAAACGGAAGGCTTATTCGTTACAGATAAAGGAGCGGATGCATATCCTAAATTAATATACCGAATAGTTCAGCGTTATTTAAGTTTCATTTCAACGCAGGATAAGAAGAGTCCACACGTGTTGCGCCATTCTTACGCCACCAGTTTGTTGAATAGGGGGGCAGACTTAAATGCAATAAAAGAATTGTTGGGGCATGCAAGCCTGGCCGCTACTCAGGTTTATACCCACAATTCAGTAGAAAGATTAAAATCAATATATAAACAAGCCCATCCAAAGGCATAAAAAAGAGGAGGAAAATATGAAAATTACAGTTCAATCGATCCATTTCAATGCAGACCAGAAGTTATTAGATTTCATTCAAAAGAAAGTAGATAAGCTAGATCAGTTTTTTGATCAGATTATCAGTGGCGAAGTTTATTTAAAATTAGAGAATGTAGATGATGAAGCCAATAAAATAAGTGAGATTAAATTGATCGTACCGGGCGGAACAATGTTCGCAAAGGAACAGTGTAAATCATTTGAAGAGGCCACAGATTTAGCAATTGAGTCGTTAAGGAAGCAAATTACCAAACATAAAGACAAGACGAGAATAAAATTAAGTGAACATAAGGCAATTTTAAACGCGAATGAAGTATCTGATTATTAGGTACATATTTTAGCGATATTTTAATATTGAATTGGCGGAGTAAGTTTCGCCAATTTTTTTTTGAAATAAATTTTGCGTCTATCATAAATTCTTGTAGATTTGCATTCCATTTCAGAGAGGGCGTTACCTCAACAACTAAAATGGAATGTTCTATGAAAGATTAATATTATAAGATTTGTTGCTTCGTTTGTAAGCAGCACATGATATAAGCCTCCTTAGCTCAGCTGGTAGAGCAACTGACTTGTAATCAGTAGGTCATTGGTTCGATCCCGATAGGAGGCTCTTTTTTTGGGGGGATACCAGAGTGGCCAAATGGGACAGACTGTAACTCTGTTGTCGCAAGACTTCGAAGGTTCGAATCCTTCTCCCCCCACAATAAAGAAGCGGAAGTAGCTCAGTTGGTAGAGCGATAGCCTTCCAAGCTATAGGTCGCGAGTTCGAACCTCGTCTTCCGCTCTTAAATGGAAAAAGGTGGGCAGTCGGCAGGGATTGTGAAAATTGATTCCGAAAGGAATAATAAGAATAAGCTGCTAGAGATTAAAAGCCGAAGTAGCTCAGCGGTAGAGCACTTCCTTGGTAAGGAAGAGGTCGTGGGTTCAAGTCCCATCTTTGGCTCAAAAAAATAAAAATAGGCTTTGTTGAATCTGTTTAAACGCAGGGTGAACAAGGTTTTTTGTATTGAATTGTATCAAAACAATAAATAAATAAAAAGTTATAACCTACTAATAAGTATAAAAACATGGCAAAAGAAAAGTTTGACCGCAGCAAGCCGCACTTAAACATCGGCACAATCGGTCACGTTGACCACGGTAAAACAACCTTAACAGCAGCTATCACTAAAGTGTTATCTGATGCTGGTTTATCTGAGGCGCGTTCATTTGATTCAATTGACTCAGCTCCTGAGGAAAAAGAAAGAGGTATCACCATTAATACAGCACACGTTGAGTATTCAACTGCTAACCGTCACTATGCACACGTTGACTGTCCAGGTCACGCGGATTATGTGAAAAACATGGTTACTGGTGCTGCACAAATGGATGGAGCTATCATTGTTGTAGCTGCTACAGATGGTCCGATGCCACAAACTCGTGAGCACATTCTATTGGCTCGTCAGGTAGGTGTTCCTTCGTTGGTAGTATTCATGAATAAAGTGGATATGGTTGACGATCCTGAGTTATTAGAATTAGTAGAAATGGAAGTTCGTGAATTGTTATCATTCTATGAATTCCCTGGTGATGATATTCCTGTTATTCAAGGTTCAGCTCTTGGTGGTTTGAACGGAGATCCGAAATGGGTAGCTAAAATCATGGAATTAATGGATGCTGTTGATAGCTACATTCCAATTCCTCCACGTTTAACTGATCTTCCATTCTTAATGCCTGTTGAGGACGTATTCTCGATCACTGGTCGTGGTACTGTTGCGACTGGTCGTATTGAGCGTGGTGTAATCAACTCTGGAGATCCAGTTGAGATCTTGGGTATGGGTGCAGAAAATCTTAAATCAACTGTAACAGGTGTTGAGATGTTCCGTAAGATCCTTGATTATGGTGAAGCAGGTGATAACGTAGGTTTATTGTTACGTGGTATTGAGAAAACTGATATCCGTCGTGGTATGGTTATCTGCAAACCAGGTTCAGTAACTCCTCACACAGATTTCAAAGCTGAGATCTATGTGTTATCAAAAGCAGAAGGTGGACGTCACACTCCATTCTTTAACAAATACCGTCCACAATTCTATTTCCGTACTACAGACGTTACTGGTGAGATTACACTAGCTGAAGGAACTGAAATGGTTATGCCAGGTGACAACGTTACTATCAATGTTAAATTGATCAACGCAATCGCAATGGAAAAAGGTCTACGTTTCGCTATCCGTGAGGGTGGTAGAACAGTAGGTGCTGGTCAGGTAACTGAAATTGTAAAATAGTTCTTAGGTATCCAAAAGATACCGGACAAATTTATAAAGCAAAGTACTTGGGCTTTAACAGCCTGAGTACTTTGTTCTAATAGCAAAACGATTCGCTTGGAAGAGCGAAAATTATACACGGGAATAGTTCAACGGTAGAATAGAGGTCTCCAAAACCTTTGATCAGGGTTCGAATCCTTGTTCCCGTGCAAAAAATTAATTATGGCTAAAGTAGTTCAATTTGTTAAAGAATCATATGAAGAAATGACCCAGAAGGTTACCTGGCCTACATGGGGAGAATTGCAAAATTCTGCAGTGTTGGTTTTGGTAGCGTCGCTTATTATTGCATGTGTTATTTTTGCAATGGATAAGGGTTCTACATTCGTTTTGGATACTTTTTATAAATCACTTTCTAATTAATATAGCTAAATGAACGATCAGTTGAAATGGTATGTAGTTAGGGCCGTTAGTGGAAAAGAGAAGAAAGTAAAACAGTATATTGATTCTGAAATTAGCCGTTTAGGGTTTTCACATTTGGTTCCTCAGGTTTTAATACCGATGGAGAAATATTACCAAATGAAAGACGGGAAAAAAATTGCAAAAGAGCGCAACTTTTATCCTGGCTATGTTTTAATTGAAGCTATTTTAGATGGTGAGTTAGAACATATTATTAAGAATGTTAATAGCGTTATTGGTTTCTTAGGAGATAAGGGCGGAAATCCTGTTCCTATGCGCCAAGCGGAAGTTAACCGTATTTTAGGCAAAGTTGATGAGATGAGCCAACAAAGCGAGATCATGAACGTTGCTTATTATGTTGGAGAGAACGTTAAAGTAATGGATGGACCGTTTAACGGTTTTACCGGCGTTATTGAAGAGGTTAACGAAGAGAAAAAGAAATTAAAGGTTATGGTTAAGATCTTCGGAAGAAAAACTCCGTTAGAACTTAACTATATGCAAGTAGAAAAGGAATAGAATAAAGATCTTAATTGTTACATGCTTCCAACATTTTAACATTGAGTATTACAAATTAACAAAAACAGAAAATGGCAAAAGAAGTCAGTGCACTTGTTAAATTACAGATCAAGGGTGGAGCTGCAAATCCATCGCCACCAGTAGGACCTGCTTTAGGTGCTAAGGGGGTGAACATAATGGAGTTTTGCAAACAATTCAATGCTCGTACCCAAGATAAGCCTGGTAAAGTATTACCTGTTGTAATTACTGTTTATGCTGACAAGTCTTTCGAATTCATCATCAAAACCCCTCCGGTTGCTATCCAGTTAAAGGATGCTACTAAATTACAGAGTGGTTCTGCTGAGCCCAACCGTAAAAAAGTTGGTTCGGTGACTTGGGATCAGGTTAAGTCAATTGCTGAAGATAAAATGACTGATTTAAATGCTTTCACTATCGAATCGGCAATGAGTATGGTTGCCGGTACAGCACGCAGTATGGGAATCACCGTTAGCGGTGATGCGCCTTGGACAAATTAATTAACAAATAACAGTTTACAACAGTGGCTAAATTAACAAAAAATCAAAAAAAGGCACATGCTAAACTAGAATCTGGTAAAACGTATTCTTTAAAGGATGCGGCTGCTTTGGTTAAAGAAATAACTACTACTAAATTTGATGCATCGGTTGATATCGATGTTAGTTTAGGTGTAGATCCACGTAAAGCCAATCAAATGGTACGTGGTATTGCAACTTTACCACATGGTACAGGTAAAACTGTACGTGTTTTAGTTCTTTGTACTCCTGATAAGGAAGAAGAGGCTAAAGCGGCTGGCGCAGATTTTGTAGGTTTAGACGAATATGTAGCCAAGATTGAAGGTGGATGGACTGATGTTGACATTATTATCACTACTCCTGCTTGTATGGCAAAAGTAGGTAAACTGGGCCGCGTTTTAGGTCCACGTAACCTTATGCCAAACCCTAAATCAGGTACTGTAACTAACGAAGTTGGTAAAGCAGTAACTGATGTAAAAGGCGGTAAGATTGATTTTAAAGTTGACAAAAGTGGTATTATACACGCTTCAGTAGGAAAAGTATCATTCCCAGCAGATAAAATATATGAAAATGCTTTAGAAGTTCTTCAAGTAATTTCTAAGCTAAAACCATCTGCTGCAAAAGGAACTTATTTTAAGAGCATACATGTTTCTTCAACTATGAGTCCTGGAATTGCAATCGAAACTAAATCAGTAGCGGGGATCTAATTATGAACAGAGAAGAAAAACACGAAGTCGTTTCGGCTCTTCAAGTGAAGATGCAGGAATTCGGTAATTTTTATATTGCCGATACATCAAGCTTATCTGTTGAGAAAGTAAACAGTATCCGTCGCAAATGTTTCGAAAGTGGGATTGAAATGCAGGTTGCTAAAAATACTTTAATCAGAAAAGCGATTGAAGGATTAGAAGGCGATGCATCAGAGATCTTTGTTGCGCTTAAAGGCCAATCAGCATTATTATTCTCAACAGTAGGTAATGGTCCAGCTAAGCTGATCAAAGCCTTGAGAAAAGGGTCTGATAAACCTCAGCTTAAAGCTGCATATATCGATTCAACGGTATTTATTGGTGACAACCAATTAGATACTTTAGTAAGCTTGAAATCAAGAGAAGAGCTTATTGGAGATATCATTGGATTATTACAATCACCAGCTAAAAACGTTATTTCGGCTTTACAGTCTGGCGGTAACAAAATTGCAGGAATTGTTAAAACTCTTCAAGAAAGAGAAGGTTAAGGACACCTTAAAAGTTCATATTAAACAAATTATTTTTACGTAAATTTTTAAAATCTATAAAAATGGCAGATTTAAAAGCGTTTGCTGAGCAATTGGTAAACTTAACAGTTAAAGAAGTTAACGAATTAGCTCAAATCTTAAAAGACGAGTATGGTATTGAACCAGCTGCTGCTGCAGTTGCTGTTGCAGGACCTGCTGGTGATGCTGCTCCTGCGGCTGAAGAAAAATCAACTTTCGATGTAATCTTGAAAGAAGCCGGTGGTCAGAAATTAGCAGTTGTTAAATTGGTAAAAGACTTAACTGGTTTAGGTTTGAAAGAAGCTAAAGACTTAGTTGATGGTGCACCTAAAGAATTAAAAGCTGGTGTTGCTAAAGACGAAGCAGAAGCTTTGAAAAAACAATTAGAAGAAGCTGGAGCTGTAGTTGAAATTAAGTAATCACTTAATTTTAATATAACTTTAACCATAGACTCCGACTGTATAGTCGGAGTCTATACCTGTTTATAAACATTTCATCTTGTTTGGTTGGTGGAATTGTTTAACGGCTAACCAAACAAATAGTTTATTCTTAAAGTAAATTAACTTTAGTCCATTGGCAAATAAAGTCGACCAAAGAGTAAATTTTGCACGTAGTAAGCATATCATAGATTACCCAGATTTTCTAGATGTGCAGTTGCAATCATTCAGAGAATTTTTTCAGATCGAGACAACTTCAGATAACCGTCACACTGAGGGTTTATTTAAGGTGTTTGCTGAAAACTTCCCAATCACCGATTCAAGAAACATCTTTGTTCTTGAGTTCCTTGATTATTTTATTGACCCACCACGTTATGATATACCTGAGTGTATTGACCGTGGGTTAACTTATAGTGTTCCATTAAAGGCAAAGCTTAAGCTTTCTTGTAATGATGCTGAACACGAAGATTTTGAAACGATCATTCAAGATGTATATTTAGGAACCATACCTTATATGACTCCTAAAGGTACTTTTGTGATTAACGGCGCAGAGCGTGTAATTGTTTCTCAGTTACACAGGTCTCCGGGTGTGTTCTTCGGTCAAAGCCGTCACACTAACGGAACTAAGCTTTATTCTGCCCGTGTAATTCCTTTCAAAGGATCTTGGATTGAGTTTGCTACCGACGTAAATAACGTCATGTATGCATACATCGATCGTAAGAAAAAGTTCCCGGTTACCACCTTATTGCGTGCCATTGGTTACGATTCTGATAAAGATATCCTTGAATTGTTTGACTTAGCTGATGAGGTTAAGGTTAGCAAATCGGGATTGAAGAAATATATCGGTCGTAAGCTTGCTGCAAGAGTATTAAGAAAATGGGTTGAAGATTTTGTTGATGAAGATACTGGTGAGGTAGTTTCTATAGATCGTAATGAAGTGATCTTAGACAGGGATACTGTTTTAGAAGATGACCATATTGATATGATCATTGATGCTGGTGTTAAAACTATTATCTTATCTAAAGATGATGGTGCAAGCCAGGCTGATTATACCATTATATATAATACATTACAAAAGGATACTTCTAACTCTGAAAAAGAGGCTGTTGAAAACATCTATCGTGCTTTGCGTAATGCAGAACCACCTGATGAGGAAACTGCAAGAGGTATTATCGAGCGTTTGTTCTTCTCGGATAAACGTTATGATCTAGGTGATGTAGGTAGGTACCGTATCAACCGTAAGTTGAAAATGGATACTCCTGATCACGTAAAGGTTTTGACAAAAGCTGATATTATTGCTATTGTTAAATATCTGATCAAGTTGATCAACTCTAAAGAAGAAGTAGATGATATTGATCACTTGTCGAATCGTCGTGTTCGTACAGTAGGTGAGCAATTATACGCTCAATTTGGTGTTGGTTTAGCACGTATGGCGCGTACTATTCGTGAGCGTATGAACATTCGTGATAACGAGGTATTTACTCCAACAGACTTAATTAATGCCCGTACGTTATCGTCGGTTATTAACTCTTTCTTTGGTACTAACCAGTTGTCTCAGTTCATGGACCAGACAAATCCTTTGGCAGAGATTACGCACAAGCGTCGTTTGTCAGCCTTAGGCCCAGGTGGTCTTTCACGTGAGCGTGCTGGTTTCGAGGTGCGTGACGTTCACTATACTCACTACGGTCGTTTATGTACAATTGAAACTCCAGAGGGACCAAACATCGGTTTGATCTCGTCTCTTTGTGTGCATGCGAAAATAAACAACTTAGGTTTTATTGAAACCCCTTATAAAAAAGTAGATAATGGTGTTGTGTCTGTTGATGAACCGGTTATTTACCTTTCTGCTGAGGATGAAGATGGTAAAACAATTGCACAAGCAAATGCTGAGTATGACGATAAAGGTAATTTCACTACTCCTCGTGTAAAAGCACGTTATGAGGGTGACTTCCCGATTATTGAGCCTGAGAAATTAGACTTAATGGACGTGGCACCTAATCAGATTACTTCAATCGCTGCTTCTTTAATTCCTTTCCTTGAGCATGATGATGCGAACAGGGCATTGATGGGATCAAACATGCAACGTCAGGCTGTACCTTTGTTACGTCCTGAGGCTCCAATTGTCGGTACAGGTTTAGAAGGTCGCGTAGCCCGCGATTCAAGAACTTTGATCAATGCTGAAGGTGATGGTGTTGTTGAATATGTTGATGCAAATGAGATCACTATTAAATATGTAAGAAACGATGGAGATCGTTTAGTATCGTTTGAAGGTGATAGCAAAACTTATAAATTAATCAAATTCAAGAAAACCAACCAGAATACTTGTATCAACTTGAAACCAATCGTTAAGAAAGGTCAGAAAGTTGTTAAAGGACAAGTGCTTTGTGAAGGTTATGCTACTGAAAATGGTGAGTTGGCATTAGGAAGAAACTTAAAAGTTGCTTTCATGCCTTGGCAAGGATATAACTTTGAGGATGCGATCGTAATTAACGAGCGTATTGTTCGTGAAGATATCTTTACTTCATTACACATTGAAGAGTTTGAATTGGAAGTACGTGATACGAAACGCGGGGAAGAGGAATTAACACCAGATATCCCTAACGTTTCTGAAGAAGCTACTAAAGATTTAGATGAGAACGGTATTATCCGTATCGGTGCTGAAGTTAAAGAAGGCGATATCCTTATCGGTAAAATTACTCCGAAAGGAGAATCTGATCCTTCACCGGAAGAGAAATTACTGCGTGCGATATTTGGAGATAAAGCTGGTGATGTTAAAGATGCATCATTAAAAACTCCTCCATCTATTAAAGGTGTTGTAATTGATACTAAGTTATTCTCTAGAGCTAAGAAAACTACTAAAGCTGAGGAAAAATCAGCAATAGAAAAATTAGACAAGAGATATGAACTTGCCACTACAAATCTAAAAAATGAGCTTGTAGATAAATTATTCCAGATTGTAAACGGTAAGACATCTCAAGGTGTGTACAATGTTTATAAGGAATTGTTATTCCCTAAAGGAGCTAAGTTTACTCAAAAGAGTTTAGCCGATTTAGAATATGCGCACATTAATCCATACAAATGGACTACTGATGATGACAAGAATGAGCAGATCAAATTGTTATTGCACAACTATGGTATTCGTGTAAACGAAGAACTTGGTGCTTACAAACGTGATAAATTTGCGATTAGTGTGGGTGATGAGTTGCCATCAGGTATTGTTCAAATGGCTAAGGTTTATGTAGCTAAAAAGCGTAAGTTAAAAGTAGGTGATAAGATGGCTGGTCGTCACGGTAATAAGGGTATTGTAGCTCGTATTGTACGTGATGAAGATATGCCATTCTTAGAAGATGGAACTCCTGTTGATATCGTGTTGAACCCACTTGGTGTACCTTCACGTATGAACCTTGGTCAGATCTATGAAACTGTATTGGCATGGGCCGGTAAAGAATTGGGTGTTAAATTTGCTACTCCAATTTTTGATGGTGCTAAGCACAATGAGGTTGAAGACTGGATCGCAAAGGCTGGATTACCTGCTTCTGGAAGAACCTACTTAAATAACGGTTTAACAGGTGAGAAATTTGATCAACCAACAACTGTAGGTATTATCTACATGTTGAAATTAGGACACATGGTTGATGATAAGATGCACGCTCGTTCTATCGGACCATACTCACTAATTACACAACAACCATTGGGTGGTAAAGCTCAATTTGGTGGTCAGCGTTTTGGTGAGATGGAGGTTTGGGCACTGGAAGCGTTTGGTGCTGCCAACATTCTACAAGAGATATTAACCGTTAAATCGGATGATGTTATCGGTAGAGCTAAAACTTACGAAGCGATTGTAAAAGGCGAAAACCTTCCTACACCGGGTGTACCAGAATCGTTCAACGTATTGGTGCATGAGTTACGTGGATTAGGTTTAGATATTACGTTAGACTAAGTATATAGTATTAAGTAGTTAGTAATTAGATAGGCTAAGCGCCTGTTTCTAAATACTAACTACTAAGTACTAGTTACTAAAACAAAAGAGCTATGTCTTACAAAAAGGATAATAAATTAAAAAGCAATTTCACATCGATCACCATTAGTTTGGCATCGCCTGAGGCTATTTTAGAGCGCTCAAGTGGTGAGGTGTTGAAACCTGAGACCATCAATTATCGTACTTACAAACCTGAACGTGATGGTTTGTTTTGCGAGCGTATTTTTGGTCCTGTGAAAGATTACGAATGTCATTGCGGTAAATACAAGCGTATCCGTTATAAAGGTATTGTTTGTGACCGTTGTGGTGTTGAGGTAACTGAAAAGAAAGTACGTAGAGAGCGTATGGGACATATCAACCTGGTGGTTCCTGTTGCGCATATCTGGTATTTCCGCTCACTGCCAAATAAAATCGGTTACTTATTAGGTTTGCCTACTAAAAGATTAGATCTGATCATTTACTACGAGCGTTATGTAGTAATTCAACCAGGTTTAATGGCTGAGGAAGGTATTCAGTATATGGATTTCCTTACTGAGGAAGAATATTTAGATATTCTTGATAAATTACCTAAAGAGAACCAATACCTGGATGATAAAGATCCTAATAAATTCGTAGCCAAAATGGGTGCTGAAGCATTAGAGGATTTATTAAAACGTATTGATTTAGATACATTATCATATAACTTACGTCACCAGGCTGCTAATGAAACTTCTCAACAACGTAAAAACGAAGCATTAAAACGTTTACAGGTTGTTGAAGCATTCCGTGGCTCAAGATCACGTATTGAGAATAATCCAGAGTGGATGATCATTAAGATCGTTCCGGTTATTCCACCAGAATTGCGTCCATTAGTACCTCTTGAAGGCGGTCGTTTCGCGACTTCTGATTTAAATGATCTTTATCGTCGTGTTATTATCCGTAACAATCGTTTGAAACGTTTGATCGAGATCAAAGCTCCGGAAGTAATTTTACGTAACGAAAAGCGTATGTTACAGGAAGCTGTTGATTCGTTATTTGATAACTCACGTAAGGTAAACGCTGTAAAAACTGAAGGTAATCGTGCTTTAAAATCTCTTTCAGATATCCTGAAAGGTAAACAAGGTCGTTTCCGTCAGAACTTATTAGGTAAACGTGTGGATTATTCTGCTCGTTCTGTAATTGTTGTAGGGCCTAACCTTAAATTACATGAATGTGGTTTACCTAAAGATATGGCTGCCGAGCTATTCAAACCATTTATCATCCGTAAGATGATAGAAAGAGGTATCGTTAAAACAGTAAAATCTGCTAAGAAAATTGTAGACAGAAAAGATCCACTAGTTTGGGATATTCTTGAAAATGTTTTAAAAGGACACCCTGTATTACTGAATCGTGCGCCTACATTGCACAGATTGGGTATACAATCTTTCCAACCTAAATTGGTTGAAGGTAAAGCAATTCAATTACACCCGTTAGTTTGTACCGCATTTAACGCGGATTTTGACGGTGACCAGATGGCAGTACACTTACCATTAGGGCACGCTGCAATATTAGAAGCACAAGTATTAATGCTTGCTGCACACAACATTCTAAACCCTGCAAACGGTACTCCTATTACTGTACCTTCACAGGATATGGTTTTGGGTCTTTATTATATTACTAAAGGCCGTAGAACTGATGCAGGACGTGTAGTTAAAGGACAAGATTCTATATTCTATTCTCCTGAAGAGGTAATCATTGCTTACAATGAGAAACAAATTGATCTTCACGCATTTATTAAAGTTAAAGTAAATGTTAAAATTGAGGACGGATCTATTGTTAATAAATTGACAGAAACAACGGTTGGACGCGTACTATTTAATCAAATGGTTCCTGAAGAAGTTGGTTATATCAATGAATTGTTAACTAAAAAATCTTTAAGAGACATTATTGGTGAGGTAGTAAAAATCACTGGTATGGCTCGTGCATCAAGATTCCTTGATGATATTAAAGAATTAGGTTTCCAAATGGCATTCAGAGGAGGTTTATCGTTTAACTTACAAGACGTAAACATTCCTGTTGAAAAACATACTTTATTAGAGCAAGCTTCTGCAGAAGTTGAAGAGGTAAGGAATAACTATAACATGGGATTCATTACCAACAACGAGCGTTACAATCAAATTATCGATATCTGGACTCGTATCAATAACCGTTTGACATCATTCGTGATGAACCAGTTATCGAACGATAACCAAGGATTTAACTCTGTATACATGATGTTGGATTCTGGTGCCCGTGGTTCGAAAGAACAGATTCGCCAGTTGTGCGGTATGCGTGGTTTGATGGCAAAACCTCAAAAATCAGGTTCTGGTGGTGAGATTATCGAAAACCCGATCTTATCTAACTTTAAAGAAGGATTATCGGTACTAGAATACTTTATCTCTACTCACGGTGCTCGTAAAGGTTTGGCGGATACGGCGTTAAAAACTGCCGATGCTGGTTACTTGACACGTCGTTTACATGATGTGGCACAGGATATGATCGTTAATTCTGAGGATTGCGGTACATTGAGAGGTATGTATACCACTGCATTGAAAGACAATGAAGATATCGTTGAGCCATTATATGACAGAATTTTAGGACGTATCTCGCTGCATGATGTATTCAATCCATTGGATGGAGCACTATTAGTGGGAGCCGGAGAGGATATTGACGAAGAGATTGCTAAAACAATCGAAGAGTCTCCACTTGAAGGTATTGAAATACGTTCTGTATTAACCTGCGAAAATCAAAGAGGTGTTTGTGCCCTTTGTTATGGACGTAATTTAGCAACTGGTAAACGTGTTCAAAAAGGTGAAGCTGTGGGTGTAATTGCTGCACAGTCAATCGGTGAGCCGGGTACGCAGTTAACACTACGTACATTCCACGTGGGTGGTACTGCATCGAACATTGCTGCTGAATCTCAGATTATGGCGAAGTTTGATGGTATTATCGAATTTGAAAACGTTCGTACAGTTGAGAATGATACTGAAGATGGAGTAAAACAAATTGTTTTAGGCCGTTCAGGTGAGTTCAAAATTGTTGAACCGGAAACGAATAAGATTATCATGACCAGTAACATTCCTTACGGTGCATTCTTGTACGTAGAGGATGGAGCTAAAATTACTAAAGGTGACAGGATTTGTTCGTGGGATCCATATAATGCTGTAATTATCTCGGAATTTGCCGGTAAAATCGAATTTGATGCAATTATCGAAGGTGTAACCTTCCGTGAAGAGTCAGATGAGCAAACTGGTCACAGAGAAAAAGTAATTATTGACACACGTGATAAAACTAAAAACCCTTCTGTAAGAGTTGTTGATAAAAAAGGTGAACTAATCAGAGGATATAACATTCCTGTAGGTGCTCACATTGCAATTGATGAAGGTGATGCTGTTAAAACAGGTCAGATCTTAGTTAAAATACCTCGTGCTACTGGAAAAACAAGGGATATTACGGGTGGTTTACCGCGTGTAACTGAGTTATTCGAAGCACGTAATCCATCTAACCCTGCTGTAGTAACAGAAATTGATGGTGTGGTAACTTTAGGTGGTGTGAAACGTGGTAATCGTGAGATGACTATTGAATCTAAAGACGGTGAGATTAAAAAATACCTTGTTCCATTGTCTAAACACATCCTTGTACAGGATAATGACTTTGTGAAAGCTGGTATGCCATTATCTGATGGTTCTATCTCGCCTGCTGATATCCTTGCAATTAAAGGCCCTGCGGCTGTACAAGAATATCTTGTTAATGGTATCCAAGAGGTTTACCGTTTACAAGGTGTGAAAATCAATGATAAACACTTTGAGGTTATTGTACACCAAATGATGCAGAAAGTACATATCGAAGATCCGGGTGATACCAGTTTCCTAGAGAATAACTCTGTAGATCGTTGGGACTTTATGATCGAGAATGATGAGATCTATGACAAAAAAGTTGTAGTAGAAGCTGGTGATTCAAACACAGTTAAACCTGGTCAGATTCTTTCTTTACGTAAATTAAGAGACGAAAATTCTCAATTGAAACGTAAGGATTTGAAACAAATTGAAGTTCGTGATGCAAGACCTGCAACTGCGAGTTCAGTGCTGCAAGGTATAACACGTGCATCATTAGGTACGAAATCATTTATCTCTGCAGCATCATTCCAGGAAACAACAAAAGTATTGAACGAAGCAGCTATTGCTGGTAAACGTGACAGTATGCTTGGACTAAAAGAAAACGTAATTGTTGGACACTTAATCCCTTCAGGTACTGGTGTACGTGGATATGAGCGTATCATTGTTGGTTCTCAGGAAGAATACGATAAATTGTTAGCTTCTAAACAAGAAGAAATAGAGGCTTAATTTTTAAATACATTTTTCTACAAGTCCCCCTTCTTTAAAAGTTGGGGGACTTTTTTTATACTATAAAAAATATCTAAGTTTGTTATATGGAAGAACAAAATAACGAGAACCAACTAAACATAGAACTTTCTGAAGAAATAGCAGAGGGTATATTTTCTAATCTGGCTATTATTACTCACTCTAATACAGAGTTTGTGCTCGATTTTATAAGAGTAATGCCAGGTGTTCCTAAAGCAAGGGTAAAGTCACGTATTATTCTTACCCCGGAGCATGCAAAGAGATTGTTAGCTGCAATGCAGGATAATATAGAAAAATATGAAGCTATAAACGGACGTATTAAGACTCAGGAAGAGCCTCCGGGTTTTCCAATGAACTTTGGTGGGCCAACAGCTCAGGCTTAAGCCAATGCCTGTTTAATGAAAGTGATGACTTCATCAGTGCGGTTTGGCTCAAACCAAGTGGTGTGGTCATCTCTTCTAAACCATGTTAATTGCCTTTTGGCAAAACGACGTGTATTTTGTTTGATTTTATCTACAGCTTGTTCAAGGTCAATTTCTCCATCCAGATAGGCAAAAAGTTCAGAATAGCCTACGGTATTTAAAGCATTGTAGCTTCTATAATCCTTTAAGGCCTTTACTTCATCCAGTAAACCCGCATCCATCATCAGATCAACCCTTAAATTGATTCTATTGTAAAGTATTGCACGGTCTGTATTTAAACCAATTTTAATGATATTAAAGGGTCTTGTTTTTTTACTGTTGGTAAGAAAAGAAGATAATTTCATTCCGGTTGAAAGAAAAAACTCCAGACCCCTTATCATTCGTTGGGGATTAGATTGATCCACTTTAGCATAATATTCAGGATCATCCCTGCTTAACTGATCTTTTATTGCCTCAATCCCCTCTGTTGCGAGCTGCTCATTGAGTTGTTCACGAATGTTGATATCAGTGGCAGGAAGATCATCCAAACCTTTACATACAGCATCTATATAAAGACCTGAACCTCCAACCATAACCAAAAGGTCATGCTTTTTAAACAATTCATCCATTAGTTTAAGCGCTTGTATTTCAAAGTCACCGGTACTAAATAATGTATTTACACTATGTGAATTAATGAAATGATGTGGCGCGGCAGCTAATTCCTCGGCAGAAGGTTTAGCAGTACCAATTTCCATCTCTTTAAAAAATTGTCTGGAGTCTGCAGAAATTATTTCGGTAGAAAACTGCTTAGCTATTTCGATAGCTAAGGCAGTTTTACCTATTGCAGTTGGGCCTACAATAACAATTAAAGTTTTACCTGATGCCATAGCCGGCACTAATAATCCTCTTTGCTATTGTATTCTTCGTCTTCGTAGTTGTCATTATCAGAGAATTCATCTGCTCCGTCTTCCGATTCCTCTTCAGCATCCTCATCCTTCTCTTCCGTGTTAATTCCTCTGCCACCCATTGCTTCGATTTCATCCGTGTCTTCAGGGACAAAATCCATTTCATTTAGGAAATCGAAATCTGTAGACACCGGATTTGAAGATACGGCAACCGATCCAAAATTATTCTTGTCGATAATTTTAGGGGCCTCTCCAGTACTTTTAACAAGGTATGGATATTCGATGTTAGGATCTGTTTCCAGGATGATCTTTATCAGTTCAACATGAAAATCAAAGGGGCGGTCAAAATTATATATGTAGTAGAATTTTTGATGCGGGTCTTCAATGAAGCTGCTTAATTTGGAATTTTCCATTAATGCTACGCCCCGATCAGTTTTACGCTGATTAGGCAAATAGGCTATTTCATCGCCTTTTATCCAATTATCTGTGCTCACAAAAAAGGAAGAAGATTTTTCGGCAGAATAACCGGTTGAGCGGTGAACTGCTTTATGTAAATCTTCAAATGTTTGGGTCGATTTAATATCTATTTCCCTTACTACTTCATCGAAATCTTCGAAACTTATTCTAAATCTATAAATTGCCATTTGAGCTTATTTTCTAGCTATAAAATTAAAAAATAAAATATACTTTATATAATTGTATTAATGAGTTACTGGTAAAAGCCCCAGTTCCTTTGCTTTTTTAAGCATAAACTGTAAAGCTTCCTCGTAAGAGTTGGTTATTTCTCCCTCCAAAATGGCCTCACGAATGGCGTTTTTGATGATTCCCACTTCTTTTCCTGCTCCCAAGCCGAATACCTTCATAATGTCATTTCCTGAAATTGGTGGTTGCCAATTTCTGATCTTGTCACGCTCTTCAACATCTTTAAGCTTTTGCTTAACCAATTCAAAGTTGTTTCTATACTTTTTTACCTTGTACTCATTTTTGGTCGTTACATCAGCATTGCAGAGCAACATCAAACTTTCAATATCCTCTCCAGCATCAAACAATAGCCGTCTAACTGCTGAGTCGGTTACTACTTCCTGTGCCAGTACGATAGGGCGTAGGTGTAGTTGGACCAGCTTTTGAACATACTTCATCTTTTCATTAAGAGGTAGTTTAAGCTGACCAAAGATTTGAGGTACCATGCGTGCGCCTTTATCTTCATGGCCATGAAAAGTCCAACCATGACCTTCTTCAAAACGTTTTGTCGCCGGTTTGGCAATATCGTGTAGAATTGCAGCCCAGCGCAACCACAGGTCATCAGTTACGGTGCAAATATTGTCGAGGACCTGCAAGGTATGGTAAAAGTTATCTTTATGCCCTTTCCCTTTAATGATCTCAACGCCATATAAGTTGGCCATTTGAGGAAATATCAGGTGCAATAAACCGGTATCAAATAAATACTTAAAGCCTATTGAGGGTAAGGGAGATAGAATAATTTTATTAAGTTCATCAGTAATACGTTCCTTTGAAACGATACTGATACGTTCTTTTTGTTTTTTGATAGCGTTTATTGCAGCTTCATCAATAGTGAAACCAAGCTGACTGGCAAAGCGAATGGCACGCATCATACGCAAAGGATCATCAGAAAAAGTAAGTTCAGGATCCAGAGGAGTTCTGATTAATTTATTCTTAAGATCTTCTATACCGCTAAAAGGATCTATGAGACTTGCGTAATTATCTTTATTTAAAGAAATTGCCAGCGCATTTATGGTAAAATCGCGTCTGAGCTGGTCATCTTCAATTGTACCATTTTCGACAATTGGCTTGCGTGAGTTTGCGCGGTAAGATTCTTTTCTTGCACCTACAAATTCTATTTCCAGATCCTGAAATTTAAGCATTGCTGTACCGAAATTCTTGAAAATAGCTACTTTGGTTTTCAGTTGTGCACCAACTAATTCGGCAAAATTGATTCCATTTCCAAGTACAACTATATCGATGTCTTTTGATGGCCTTTGCAAAAAAATATCGCGTACATACCCGCCAATAACATAAGCTTCAATGTTGTGTTTCGCAGCTATCCCTGCAAGAACTTTAAAAACAGGATGTTGTAGGTGTTTTTCCATTACTGAGTTTGCAAAAGTAGTAAAACTTACCTTCTAATAAAGGAAAACTGTCCTCCGGGAGCTAATTTCATTATAGTTGATGGTTTTCTATCAACGTTTAAGTCTTGCTCCCAGTCAACAATATAGTCAACCGCATCCTTAATCTCATCACTTATCTCATCGAAAAACTTTGGAGTAGGTTCTCCGGATATATTGGCAGAAGTGGAGGTGATGGGCTTACGGAAGCGTTGTATTAACTGTTCACAGAAATCATGTTTCACAACTCTTACACCTACGCTTCCATCAACATTAATTACATTTTTTGCCAAGTTTTTTGCTCCTGAAAAAATAATGGTTAGCGGACTTTCAGCATATTCAATCAAATCGTAGGCAACATCAGGGATTTCGGTAACATAGCTCTGCAGTTTAGCATCAGTATCTAATAAAATGATAAAACTCTTATCATTGCTGCGTCCTTTGATGGCATTTATTTTTTCTACAGCCTGCTCATTGGTAGCATCACAGCCCAAACCCCATACTGTATCGGTAGGATAAAGGATTATACCACCATCCTTTAGTACAGTCAGCGCCTGTTTAATCTGATCATTTAACATATATGAGTTTCTTTTAGTCTATAAAAGTAGGCAAATTTCGTTTTTTATTGACCTCAGTTTTTAATTTGTTGTATATTTCGCCTCAATTTTAAATGTGATATGAAAATTGCCTTCGATGCAAAGAGAGCCTATCATAATAATACAGGGTTAGGGAACTATAGCAGGACATTGATCCAGGACCTGTCCCGGCTTTATCCTAATAATGAATATTTTTTGTTAAACCCTAAACCTTCAAAAAAATATTCACTAGAAAATAATAATATACATCAGGTTTTACCTAAAGGATTTTTCTCCCGCAAACTTTCATCCTTATGGAGGAGCAAATGGATGATAAAGGATTTACTGGATCTTGGTATCGAGCTTTATCATGGACTAAGTCACGAAATTCCGGTAGGTATAAATAAAACACCTATTAAGTCGGTTGTTACCATACACGATCTGATTTATGAACACTTCCCTGAACAGCATAACCCTTTAGATGTTAAAATCTATCGAAGAAAATTTAAACATGCCTGCCAGTATGCCGACAGGGTAATTGCAATTAGTGAGCAAACCAAGAGAGATATCGTAGACTTTTATCAAACAGACCCAAATAAAATTGATGTTTGTTACCAAAGTTGCGATAACAGCTTTAACCCATCAATTTCGGACAATCATAAACGATTAGTAGCTGATAAATTTAGCCTGCCAGAAAAGTTTTTCCTTTCCGTTGGCTCTATTATAGAAAGAAAGAACCTGCTCAATGTCTGTAAAGCGGTTCAAATGTTAGTAAAGGATACAGCAGTTAATTTAATTGTGATTGGAAAGGGGAGTGGTAAATACAAAAACGAGGTTGACAGTTTCATTGAAAAAAATAACCTGAACAGTAAAATAATCTTTCTTTCTGATATTAGCTCTGCGGATCTGCCAGCAATATATAGCCTGTCGGAGGCATTGATTTATCCTTCCTATTTTGAAGGTTTTGGTATCCCGGTACTAGAGGCTTTAAGCGTAGGCGTGCCCGTTATTACCTCTTCAGTTAGTTGTTTGCCAGAAGCAGGTGGCGATGCCGCGTTATACGTTAATCCTGATAGCTATGCTGAAATTGCAGATTGTATGTTAAAGATATTAAAGGGGGGAGAGGAAGTGCAGAACATGATCAAAAAAGGATTTGTACATGCCGAAAAGTTCAGCAATAAAAACTGTGCAGAACAAGTCATGAAGACCTATCAGGCTATAATGAAAGAGCCTGATCATAAATAATGATACAGGCTCTTAATATAAATTTAAGCTTCTTATACTGAAACGTTGTTTTCTCTTAATGCATCATTAAGTGAGGTTTTTTTATCAGTTGATTCTTTACGTTTGCCAATAATTAGAGCGCATGGAACGTGATATTCACCAGCTGGGAATTGTTTAGCATAAGTTCCCGGGATAACCACAGAGCGAGCCGGCACAATACCTTTATACTCAACTGGAGTGCTTCCGGTAACGTCTATAATTTTTGTAGATGCAGTTAGTACTACGTTTGCTCCCAATACAGCTTCCTTTTCAACACGAACACCTTCAACAACTATAGCTCTTGATCCTAAAAAGCAATTGTCTTCAATAATAACAGGTGCAGCCTGGATCGGTTCAAGAACGCCACCAATACCAACACCACCACTTAAGTGAACATGTTTTCCAATCTGAGCACATGAACCAACAGTAGCCCATGTATCAACCATAGTACCTTCATCTACATAAGCACCGATGTTTACATAAGAAGGCATCATAATTACACCTTTAGCCAGATAAGCGCCATAACGTGCACTAGCACCAGGTACTACTCTTACTCCAAGTTCTTTATAATTGGTTTTTAGTTTCATTTTATCATGAAACACAAAAGGTCCTGTTTCAGTTACTTTCATCTGTCTGATGGGGAAGTAAAGAATAACAGCTTTTTTGATCCATTCATTTACACCCCATGAATTTAGAATAGGTTCAGCCACGCGCAATTCACCTTTATCTAACTGCATAACTACGGTTTCAATTGCTTCACAATGTTCCGTATATTCTAATAAAGTTCTGTCTTCCCAAGCGGCTTCTACTAACTTTTTTAATTCTGCTATCATGTTGTTTGTTTATTTTTTGACAAAATAAATGAATTTTATGTATAGCGCATTGTTTTTTGCCATATAATTATTGTTTTTTTTATTCGTATTTATCAATTCCTGATGGTTCTTATGTATTTTTGATTTTTTATGACTGAAAAGGAAAAATTACGTATTGATAAATACTTGTGGGCAATAAGATTATTTAAAACCAGAAGTTTAGCCACAGAGGCCTGTAAGGCAGGTCGCGTTAAATTTAATGGTCAAAATCTTAAGCCATCTGCTATCGTAAAACCTGGTGATGTTTACCAGGTATCAAAAGGGATAGAAAAAAAATTAATAGAGGTAGTGGAACTTTTGTATAACAGGGTAGAATCTAAAATTGCCGTAACTAAATACAAAGACATCACCCCGGTCGAAGAAACACATGCATTCAAATCCATGTTCCATGCTCCTGCATTAAAAAGAGACAGAGGATCTGGCCGACCAACTAAAAAGGATAGGCGCGAAACCGACGATTTGATAGGGGGGATGTTTGAAGAAGAAGAGTAGTTATTCCTTTTTTATCAGACGCATCCGATAAGCCTGGGTGGCCGTTTTTCCTAATTTTTTAATCAGCTGATAATTGGCAACCGCCCCAACAGCGGCACCTACTACTGGTAGCAACTGAGCCAGCTTAGCAATATCAATATAATCGCGATATTCCTGTTGAAACGTTTTCCAGTCGAAATTGTCAGAACTTTCCGGTAGTACAATTAATTTTTGATCCCAGTCCTGCATATGCAGAAATACCTTTGCGGCACCTTCTTTACTTGAAAAAGCCAATTGGAAAATGTAAAGAATGTATAAGCGTTCCCGAAAATCCTTTACATCGAAACCATATAAAGCAGCAATTTCAAAAAGCATTTTCATTTTAATGCCAACAAGAATTGGGAAGTCGGCCATACTCATTAAAAAACCTCCGGCCCCGGTTATCCCCCCTTCAGCAGCTCCGGTTTTACAGTAACTGTCTATTTTTTCGCGCACCAGCGCTTCCCTATGAATCAAACTCATTCCCATTGGAGGGGTGGAAGAAGTAGTATAAGTAGAACCAAAAAGAACAGCCTTTGTCATTCCCTTAATGGCAGCAGTAATTGTATTATGAACCTTGTCGGGAATATAGGTGTTTATCTTTTTCTGAATACCATCTGTAACCTTGCTCAAAGCAGATGGTTTCTTAAGAATATCCCTTTTCCAAAACTCCAGTTCAATCTCTACTTTTTGCTTATAATTGTCCATTCTGCAGGGTTTTTTGGCATTGTCATTACACTGTTTGGTATAAGACGTAACAAGGCAGTTCCAAGTTACAGAAAAGATTAGTATTCTGTCTTCTCTGCAGTTTTACTCCAAAGCTTAAAGGCTCTTTGAGCCTCATCTCTAAGCATTTGCTTAAAAGGAAGTACACGGTCAGCCATAGATTTATGAATTTCATCATAAATGAACTTGTCGCTAAAGCCTATATCCGCTGCGTCTATTTTTGTATTTGCGTAATAGATAGTGTCAATCCTTGCCCAGTAAACAGCGCTTAGGCACATAGGGCATGGTTCACAACTAGTATAGATCACACACCCGCTTAAATCAAATGTTTTAAGTTTTTTACAGGCCAGTCTTATCGCAGCAACCTCCGCATGTGCTGTAGGGTCGTTACTTGCTGTAACCATATTGGCACTTTTAGCAATAACTTTCCCGTTTTTTACCACAACGGCACCAAAAGGGCCACCCATCTTTTCTAAAACATTTTCTTCAGAAAGCTGAATCGCCAGCTTCATGAATTTCTCGTGCTCTTTTAATTTGTCCATATTAATCGTGGTGCAAAAAAAATGCCCCGATAATTCGGGGCACATATATGTTAATAAATCAGCATTATTTTGTTGCTGGTTTGTAAGTATCGTTTAGTCCAATAATAACCTCACTGGTTACATCTAAACTTTCGTCAGCAAATAAAATTGCACTGTTTCCTTTAGAGTAAGTCAACACCATTTTATAGCCTTTCTTTTTTGCATAACCTTTCAAGTAATCAGCAACTTTATCGTAAAGTTTTTCGTTTTCAGTAGCTTGTTCAGTTTGAAGTGCAGCACCAGCATTTTGCTGATATGCCTGTAATTCTTGTTGTTTACGTGCTAATCTTTCTTCAGTTTTAGCTCTTTGATCAGCGGGTAAAGTATTTGCCTGTTGTTGGTAAGCAGCAACCTCACGTTGAAACGCTTGTTGTTTTGACCCAAGATCAGCTTGTGCTGTTTTAGATTTTGCTTCTAATTTTACTTTAATGTCTTTAAAATACTGATATTTTGTTAGTAATGAATCAGAGTTCACGTAAACAATTTTCTCATTATTTGAAACAGTAGTTGGCTCAGATTTAGTAGCTGCGCCAGCCTTCTCTTCTTTATTCTGACAAGATGCCATTAAAGAAACTATGGCTACAGCAGTAGCTATACTGCCTAATGTTGATTTTGTTTTCATTAGTGTTTAATTTGTTTTTTCTGGGTTATAAATCTATCCTCTTGCCCATTTCTGAGTGATAAATTTCAACAAATATAAAATTTCAAATTTAGTATCCTAAAGAACTGTTTTTTTTCGGATGTTTTTTGGCTGTTTTAAGTCAAATAGTTATCCACATTTGCCGTTAATTGGCCATAAATGGTTAAATTTGAGTCTAATTGTTTTATTTAAAAATATGAGCGAAGAAAAGGATCCTAATTCAAATTATTCGGCAGATAATATACAGGTTTTAGAAGGTTTAGAAGCGGTGCGGAAGCGCCCTTCGATGTATATAGGCGATACAGGAGTTAAAGGTTTACATCACCTGGTGTATGAGGTTGTAGATAACTCGATTGATGAGGCATTGGCAGGACACGCCGATACCATTTATGTAAATATTCTTGAAGATAACTCGATAAGAGTTGAAGATAACGGACGTGGTATTCCAACAGGAATTAACACAAAAGAACAGAAATCCGCACTAGAAATTGTAATGACAGTTCTACACGCCGGTGGTAAATTCGATAAGGATACTTACAAAGTATCTGGGGGTTTACACGGGGTGGGGGTAAGTTGCGTAAATGCATTGTCAACCCATTTAAGAGCAGAAGTACATAGAGAAGGAAAAATCTGGGTACAGGAATACAATATTGGTAAACCACTATACGAAGTAAAATCTATTGGCGAAACCGATAAACGTGGCACTATAGTAACCTTTACGCCTGACCCTACTATATTTACACAAACTACAGAATATCGTTATGATACACTGGCTTCAAGATTAAGAGAGCTATCTTTCTTGAACAAGGGGATCAGATTAACCCTTACTGATGAGCGGGAAGTAAATAACGATGGAACTTTCCGTACAGAACTTTTCCATTCTGAAGGTGGACTGAAAGAATTTGTTCAGTTCCTTGATGGCAATCGTCCGTCGCTAATTGCTGAACCAATTTATGTTGAAGGAATCAAAAATGGTATTCCTGTTGAACTTGCTTTGCAGTACAACGACAGCTATGCAGAAAACGTTCACTCTTATGTAAACAATATTAACACACATGAGGGTGGTACACACATTGCCGGTTTTAGAAGAGGTTTAACCAGAACTTTAAAAGCGTATGCTGATAAATCAGGATTGCTTAAAGGAGTTAAATTTGAAATCACCGGTGATGATTTTAGAGAAGGCTTAACTGCAGTAATTTCTGTTAAGGTTCAGGAGCCTCAGTTTGAGGGTCAAACTAAAACTAAATTAGGTAACTCTGAGGTTATGGGTGCGGTTGATATCGCAGTAGGTGAGGCCCTTGGTATTTACCTTGAAGAATATCCGAGAGAAGCTAAATCAATTGTTAATAAAGTAATTCTTGCGGCTACTGCCCGTGCTGCGGCGCGTAAAGCTCGCGAAATGGTACAGCGCAAGAGCGTTATGGGAGGTTCGGGCCTTCCTGGAAAACTTGCCGATTGTTCAGATAGCGATCCGGAAAAATGCGAACTATACCTGGTGGAGGGAGACTCCGCAGGTGGAACTGCCAAACAAGGTAGAGATCGTAACTTCCAGGCCATCCTGCCTCTAAAAGGTAAGATCCTGAATGTTGAAAAAGCAATGGAACATAAGATCTACGAAAATGATGAGATCAAAAATATGTTTACTGCTCTTGGCGTAAGTATTGGTACTCCAGAGGATGATAAAGCCTTAAACCTTACCAAACTTCGCTATCATAAAATCGTAATCATGACGGATGCTGATATCGATGGATCTCACATTACCACTTTGATTCTTACCTTCTTCTTTAGGTATATGAAAGCCTTAATAGAGGCCGGATATGTTTATATCGCTGCTCCTCCGCTGTATCAGGTTAAAAAAGGTAAAGAATTTGAATATTGCTGGAATGACCAGCAACGTGATGCTGCCGTACAGCGTTTAAAAGGTGCTGGTAAAGAAGAAAGCGTACATATTCAACGTTACAAAGGTTTGGGAGAGATGAACGCGGAGCAACTGTGGGATACAACTCTTGATCCGGCAAAGCGTACATTAATGCAGGCAACAATTGAAAATGCTGCAGAGTGCGATCATACATTCTCTATGCTTATGGGCGATGATGTTGCGCCAAGAAGAGAGTTTATTGAAAGAAATGCTAAGTATGCTAAAATTGATGCTTAATTTTTAAGCTTTCAAGAATATGTAAAAGAGGATGGTCATGATTATGATACATCCTCTTTTTTTGTCCAATCGATTTTTTGGTGCCATTTATCTATGAGGAATTGGATTGTTCCTTAAAATAGATTATAAGAAACAACAAGGGTTTTTAAACGGATACTAAAAGGAGTTAATAGAGAATTGCCCCTATTAACTCCCTGTTTGATCCCTATAAGAAATATTTTAAATATTTACTTATAAAGGAATAGTTTCATCTTTTTGTAGTTAATTACTGCCTGATATTTCAAGAGCAAATCGCTCCCTATAATTCCAATAATAGGTGGGTGGCCCAGATTCTCATACGCCTGGTTTACGGTTTCCAAATCCAGTGCTACTGTTTCGTAATCCTTTAATACAAGGCTGCCAATTTTTATAGCCGGTATTATCGCTTGCAATGTACTTGAGGTAGAGAATAATGTAGTGGCCTGTGTCTCTTCGCTATGTTCCAGTTCCTTAAGGTGTTCTTTAACAAAGGTTTTGTCAAAAACTGACCTGGACGCTCCTGTGTCAACAACGGCAAATAACTTTTGTCCAAAAACAACAATTTCCACCAGCAGGTGGAAACCGTCGTCTTGTAAGCTTATTAATATTAAGGGTATTGAGATTGGTCTCATTTAAGCAGATCTGTATACCCTCGTTTAAACGAGTTTCATTTCATAAAGTACGTCATTCATGTTACGAACAGCATCAGCACTTTTGTTAAATGTAGCTTGTTCAGTATCACTTAATTTAATATCTAGTATTTTTTCGGCACCGTTTTTACCAAGAATTACCGGAACAACCAATGAAATATCTTTTTGTCCGTATTCTCCTTCAAGGAACACGCCGGATGAGATCAGTTTTTTCTGGTCGCGTACAATGCTTTCAACCATTGCAGCAGTACCTGCACCGGGTGCGTACCATGCCGATGTGCCAATTAGTTTAGTTAAAGTAGCACCGCCTACCATGGTGCTGGCAACAACTTTTTCTTGTTGCTCTTTGCTTAGGAATTGAGTAACAGGGATGCTATTCCAGGTGGCATGGTTAATTAAAGGAATCATAGTTGTATCTCCATGACCGCCAATAACCATGGCATTCAGGTCAGCTGGAGAACAGCCTAATTCCTGACTTAAGTAATATTTAAACCTTGATGAATCTAAAGCACCACCCATTCCTATTACACGGTTTTTAGGTAGTCCTGAAGTTTTTAAGGCGAGATAATTCATGGTGTCCATCGGGTTCGAAACCACGATGATAATGGTGTCAGGAGAGTGTTTTAAGATATTTTCGGCAACGCCTTTTACAATGCCGGCGTTAATTCCAATTAACTCTTCGCGAGTCATGCCCGGTTTACGTGGTAAGCCCGAAGTTATAACCACAACTTCAGATCCTGCCGTGCTGGCATAATCGTTGGTAACACCGGTAATTTTAGTGTCAAAGCCTAATAGAGCGGCCGTTTGCATCATATCAATTGCCTTGCCTTCTGCAAAACCTTCTTTAATGTCCAGTAAAATTAGCTCTTCAGCTAATTCTTTTCTGGCAATATTATCTGCACAGGTAGCGCCAACGGCACCTGCACCTACAACCGTTATCTTCATAAATATAGTTTTTTACATATGTTACCTTCCCTTCGAAGTTAGAAAAATACATGAGTTTAAAAAATGGTTTTTAAAACTTTATTCTTTATTGCTGGTTTTATGATAAAGAATTTACATTTGCTAATCGAGTGAAAAAATAGGGGGGCTTATGGAAAATATACCAGTACAAAAAGTTGATATAATGTCTTATGCAGGCAAATGGTATTCGCTATGTTCCATACCTACTATTATGGATAAAGACTGGTATCAAACTACCGAAACTTATGTAATACACCCCGATGGTTACTATGCTGTATTTACAACATATAAAGTTGTTGGGACTGATGAGCAAAGATATACCCGATCAAAACTTTTTGTAACCAGGGGCAGTAATAATGCTATTTTAAAGGCTCAATATGTATGGCCTTTTAAAGTTGACTATTGGGTAGTGGAACTGGCCGATGATTATTCGTATGCCGTGGTTGGGCATCCTAAGCACAGGCATCTTTCTATTCTATCGCGTAAACCGGGCATGGCTGATAAACTACTTGCAGAAATTATTGACAGGTGTGGGCAGCGCGGTTATGATACCTCAAAGCTTGTTTCTCAGGAACATCACATTCTTTCTTGTGCTGATGCAGCACTAGCCTGATCTTAAAATTTAGAAACACCTTACATCACAGTCAAAAAATACCTATTTTTGGACTTCCATTCTTGAATTCCGAAACGAGTAATTTGATTACAATATGTATTTGATTTTTGATACCGAAACTACAGGTTTACCACGCAATTGGAATGCCCCGATTACTGATACAGATAATTGGCCCAGGTGTATTCAAATTGCATGGCAGCTTCATGATGAGTTTGGTAATCTTATCGAAAACCAGGATTATCTTGTAAATCCTAACGGATTCAATATTCCTTATGATGCCGAACGTATTCACGGCATTTCAACTGAACTTGCGCAGGAACAAGGAATTGAATTACAGGAGGTGTTAGAGAAGTTTAATATTGCACTTTCTAAGGCAAAATTTATTGTAGGTCAGAACATTGGTTTCGACGTTAATATTATGGGATGCGAGTTTCATAGGATGGGTGTAGAAAGTCCGATGGCACAGATGCCTGTTCTTGATACCTGTACAGAAACTACGGCCGAGCTGTTGCGTCTTCCCGGGGGTAGAGGAGGCAGGTTTAAACTACCTAATTTAACGGAACTTCACGAATACCTTTTTGGTGAGCCATTTTCGGAAGCACACAATGCTACTGCCGATGTAGAGGCAACCACACGTTGCTTTTTTCAACTTCTCAAAATTGATGCCTTCCGACCTGATCAGTTACAGACAGACCAGAACTATTTACGTCTTTTTAAAGAAAAGAACCCAGGGGTAATAAACCGCATCGGTTTAACACATATAAACCTTAAGTCGGCCTCTGATGATATCAGGAAAAGGTTGCAAAAAACCAGCGGTGGACCTTCTAAACAGGAACTCGCAGGTAATAAAGAAGAGCTTAAAAACGCTTCTTTTGCGCATTTACATAACCATACGCAGTTTTCTGTTCTACAGTCGACCATTAATATTCCTGCGCTTATAAAGGCGGCGGCCGCCGAGAAAATGCCAGCTGTAGCGATGACCGATCATGCAAATATGATGGGAGCCTTTCATTTTGTAACCCAGGTACTCAATCATAATAAAGCCATAGAGGCTAAAAATGCTGCTGCTGTAGAAAAAGGAGAGGAACCTACTGATGTTGTTTTAAAACCAATAGTTGGGTGTGAGTTTTTTGTATGCGAGAACCATGAAGACAAAAAACGTAAAGATGATGGTTATCAGATGGTATTGCTGGCCAAAAATAAAAATGGCTATCATAATCTGGCAAAAATGTCGTCCATTGCCTATACCAGAGGTTTTTACTATGTTCCAAGGATAGATAAAGCGGTTATTGAACAGTATAAGGAAGATATTATCGTATTATCAGGAAATCTTTATGGAGAGATTTCCAGTAAATTACTGAATATTGGAGAGCGTCAGGCAGAAGAAGCTTTGCTATGGTGGAAAGAACAATTTGGCGACGATTTTTACATCGAGCTTATGCGTCACAATCAGGATGATGAGAATATTGTAAATGTTTCTCTTGTTTCCCTGGCGCGCAAGCATGATGTGAAAATTGTTGCTACCAACAATACGTATTACATTAGTAAAAAGGATGCAAATGCGCATGATATCTTACTTTGTGTAAAAGATGGTGAGAAACAAGCTACACAAATAGGTCGTGGCCGAGGTTTTCGGTATGGTTTGCCTAATCAGGAATACTATTTCAAATCTTCGGATGAGATGAAGGCACTTTTTGCTGATCTTCCTGAAGCAATCTTAAACATACAGTCTATTGTAGATAAAATTGAGATCTATAAACTCGCCCGTGAAGTTCTTTTGCCTAAGTTCGATATCCCCGAAGAGTTTCTAGTTGCCGAGGATGAAGAAGATGGAGGAAAACGTGGAGAAAACAAATTCCTGCGTCATCTAACTTATGTAGGTGCTAAAAAACGGTATGGCGAGCTTACACCGGAAATTATTGAGCGACTTGATTTCGAGTTGCAGACTATCGAAAAAACAGGTTATCCAGGCTATTTCCTTATTGTACAGGATTTTATTGCTGAAGCAAGAAACCTTGATGTTTCTGTTGGACCTGGTCGTGGTTCAGCTGCGGGATCGGTGGTTGCGTATTGCTTATGGATCACCAACATAGATCCGATTAAATATGACCTCCTTTTTGAGCGTTTCCTGAATCCGGATCGTGTATCCATGCCCGATATTGATATCGACTTTGACGATGAGGGCCGTGGCAGGGTAATGGACTATGTAATTAAAAAATATGGATCAAACCAGGTTGCTCAGATCATTACTTATGGTACCATGGCGGCAAAATCTTCGATCAGAGATACTGCACGTGTACTGGATCTGCCACTTTTTGAAGCTGATAAAATAGCCAAGCTCATACCTAATATGAAGCTTGCCAAAATATTTACGCTTGATGAAAAGACTTTAAAAGGTGCTTTAAGAGCAGATGAATATGAAAAGGTTTTAGAATTAAAGGTATTATCTGAAGCTAAAAACCTAAGTGCCGAAACCATTCTTCAGGCACAGATTCTGGAAGGATCATTACGTAACACAGGTATACATGCTTGCGGGGTAATTATTACGCCTGATGATATTACGAACTTCGTTCCTGTTTCTACAGCTAAGGATTCTGATCTGTATGTAACGCAGTTCGACAACTCTGTTGTGGAAAGTGCGGGTTTGTTAAAAATGGATTTTTTGGGGTTAAAAACGCTAACCCTTATTAAGGATACAGTAAAGCTTGTTAAACTCGGCCATGGGGTAGATCTTGATCCTGATAATTTCCCTATCGATGATGAAAAGACATATGAGCTTTTCCAACGGGGAGAAACCATAGGTATTTTCCAGTACGAGAGCAACGGAATGCAGAAATACATGAAGGAGCTGAAACCTACTGTTTTTGGCGACTTAATTGCCATGAATGCGCTGTATCGTCCTGGACCTTTAGAGTATATCCCAAGCTTTGTGCGCCGGAAAAACGGAGAAGAAGAGATTAAGTATGACCTTGATGCCTGCGAAGAATATTTAAAGGAAACCTATGGTATTACCGTATATCAGGAGCAGGTGATGCTTTTATCGCAAAAACTTGCAGGTTTTACCAAAGGTGAAGCCGACGTTTTGCGTAAGGCAATGGGTAAAAAACAAAAGGATGTACTGGATAAGATGAAACCTAAATTTGTAGCCCAGGCCGCAGAGAAAGGACACGACGCCGCTACGCTTGAAAAGATTTGGAAAGATTGGGAAGCATTTGCATCCTATGCCTTTAACAAATCGCACTCTACCTGTTATGCATGGATTGCTTACCAAACGGCTTACTTAAAGGCTCATTATCCGGCCGAATATATGGCTGCTGTGCTGTCAAACAATATGAGTGACATTAAACAGGTTGCCTTTTTTATGGAAGAGTGTAAACAAATGGGAGTTCAGGTACTAGGCCCGGATGTTAATGAGTCGGACATTAAGTTCTCTGTAAATACTCAAGGTGAAATTCGTTTTGGTTTATCTGGTATTAAGGGAGTTGGTGATAAGGCGGTAGAAAGTATTATCGAAGAGCGTAATGTTAATGGTATGTACAAAGATGTTCATGATTTTGCTAAAAGATCCAATACTCGTACTGTAAACAAAAAAGCATATGAGAGCTTTGTTTATAGTGGTGCATTTGATGGCTTCGGTTATCATCGTGCACAGTACTTTTTTGTGGGTTTAAATGAGAAAATGAACGGTATTGAGAAGCTTATCAAGTTTGCCAACGATTTTTCAAATAATGAATCCTCATCTCAATCGTCTCTATTTGGAGGTTCGGTTGCCGATATGATTTCAGAACCATCACTTCCTGTTGCACCGGAATGGAGTTTAATTGATCGGTTGAAATTTGAAAAGGATGCTATTGGGATATTTCTGAGTGGCCATCCACTTGATAATTATCGTTTAGAATTAAAGGAATTTTGCCAGCAAAAGGTTAAGCATCTTTCTGTGGTTAACAAAATAAGAACTGGTGATACAAATGAAGAGGTACTTGCAGAGTTTGAAGGGATAAAAAACAGAGAATTAGTTGTAGGAGGATTGGTAGTGGTGGCAGCTCAAAGGATGACCAAAACCGGAAAGCCTTTTGGAACTATGGTTTTTGAAGACTATGATGACAGCTGTGAGCTTGCTTTGTTTGGTGATGATTTCATTAAATTTAAGCAGTTTCTTACTGATGGTTATTTTCTGCAGATTCGCGGAAGGGTTGGAGAACGGTTTAGAAAAGAGGGCGATTGGGAGTTTAAGATCACTTCGATTAACCTGCTTTCGGAATTAAGGGATAAGTTAGCCAAGTCTGTAACAATTCAGGTACCGCTTGAAAGGATAGACGATGACTTTATGACTCAAATTAATGCGATATTAGAAGACAATAAGGCCAATACTGATCAACAAAATTGCCAGCTACTTTTTGAGGTTTATGATAGGGAACAGAATGTGAACATTAAAATGCCTTCTAAGTCGGTTAAAATCAATCCTAGTAATCAACTTTTAGAACAATTGCAGAGTTTGGATGTTCATCCTAAGTTGAACTAATGTCATTTTGGCATTAGTAAAGTAGATGGCACTACAATTGATTATATATTTGCATCAGCAATAGCCTGATAAGTTTATACTCACAGAGTTTATGCCACAGGCTTTTAACCGCTGATTTCAATAGAAAAAAATAAAATAAAAATAAGAATTATGGCTTTGGAAATTACAGATGCAAACTTCGAGGAAGTTGTATTAAAATCAGATAAACCCGTTTTGGTTGATTTTTGGGCAGAATGGTGTGGTCCATGTCGCATGGTTGGACCATCAGTGGATGAGATCTCAAAAGAATACGAAGGAAAGGCAATCGTGGGTAAAGTGAATGTAGACAACAACCCTCAGATCTCAACTCAGTTCGGAATCCGCAACATTCCTGCATTGTTGTACTTTAAAGACGGTCAGGTTGTAGATAAGCAAGTTGGTGCAGTTCCGAAATCTGTATTAGCACAGAAATTAGATAAGCAGTTATTATAACTCAACATATACTAGTTTAAAAAGCGTTCATAACTTATGAACGCTTTTTTTATATTTACAATATGCAATCGCCGTTTGATGAACAATCCTTACACTTTAACAGTAATTTAGAACTTCTTGCCCGACAGGTGGTAGAAGGCTTTATTACCGGTCTTCATAAGAGTCCATTTCATGGCTTTTCGGTTGAATTTGCAGAGCACAGGCTTTACAATGTGGGTGATAGTGTAAAGAATATTGACTGGAAACTGTTTGCCAGAACAGATAAACTGTTCAGTAAAAGGTACGAAGAGGAAACCAACCTTCGTTGCCAGTTTATCATAGATGTATCATCTTCTATGTATTTTCCGGTAAACGAATACAATAAGCTCAATTTTTCGATACAAGCCACTGCAGCATTAATTTACTTATTAAAACGGCAGCGTGATGCCTTTGGTCTTAGTCTTTTTACAGATCATTTATTATTAAATACTCCGGCGAAATCTACTACGACACATCAAAAATATTTATTTACACATCTGGAAGGGATATTAAAATCTCAAAAGATGGATGTAAAAACTAATGTAGATCAGGCATTGCATCAGATAGCGGAATTGATTCATAAACGCTCATTAGTGGTAGTTTTTAGTGATATGCTGAATACCATGCAGGATGAGAACGAAACTGAAGCGTTGTTTTCTGCACTGCAACATTTAAAGTTTAACAAGCACGAAGTAATTATTTTTAATGTTACCGATAAATCAAAGGAAGTAGATTTCGGCTTTGAGAACAGACCCTATGAGTTTGTAGACATGGAAACCGGTGCCACTCTTAAGGCGCATACATCCAAAGTAAAAGAATCGTATCTGTTAAAAATGAACAGTTATAGACAAGCTATTCAGCTTAAGTGCACTCAATATAAGATCGATATGATTGATGCCGATATTTCTGCCGGGTTTTATCCCATATTGCAGGCCTACCTCATTAAAAGACAAAAGATGAGCTAAGGATTTGTTGCCAGTTCGGTATTCTTTAAAATAACAGAACAGGCGTATTCAATTTCCTCGTTGCTGATAATTAGTGGAGGGGCTACACGCATAGAGTTGCTGCAATGTAAAAACCAGTCGCTTATTACGCCATCAGCAATGCAAGCATCAATGATCTTTTTGTTTGTTTCGAAATTCTCAAACTCGATGGCAATCATTAAACCCTTACCACGCACTTCCTTTACTGCCGGATGTACCAGTAATTTCTTAAATAGCTCACCTTTTTCAGTTACCCCGTCAACAATATTTTCGTGAAGAATGGTCTGTAATGTTGCCAGGCCAGCGGCGCAGCTAACAGGATGACCGCCGAAGGTTGTAATGTGGCCAAGTATCGGGTTGGTTGCCAGAGTCATCATGATCTCTTTTGAACTGATAAAGGCGCCGATAGGCATGCCGCCACCAATACCTTTGGCCAGTAAAAGAATATCAGGTACAATGTCAAAATGTTCAAAGCCAAATAGTTTACCAGTTCGTCCAAAACCGCATTGTATTTCGTCAAGCACTAATAATGTACCGGTAGCAGTGCATTTCTCTCTAAGCGCTTTAAAATAGGCTTTATCGGCAATTCTAATTCCTGCTTCACCCTGTATGGTTTCAATAAATACTGCTGCGGTATTTGTAGTGATGAGATCCAGATCAGTTAGGGAGTTGTATTCAATAAATTTAATATGAGGTAATAAAGGGCGGTAGGCTTGTTTAAACTCCTCATTGCCCATTAAGCTTAACGCACCTTGAGTACTGCCATGATAGGAATTGTTGCAGGAAATAATCTCTGTACGATTTGTATAGCGTTTTGCAAGCTTCATTGCGCCTTCCACGGCTTCTGCTCCGGAATTTACAAAATAAGTACAATTTAAATTGGCAGGAAGAACATCTGCAAGGGCTTTGGCAAAATTGACTTGTGGACTTTGAACAAACTCGCCATATACCATGATATGCATGTAACTTTCGGCCTGATTTTTTACTGCTTCCACAACGGCAGGATGACAATGGCCAACATTGCTAACGCCAATGCCGGCAATTAAGTCGAGGTATTTTTTGCCCTCAGTATCATAAAGATACATTCCGCTGGCTTTATTGAATTCTAAAAGAAGAGGTTCTAATGTGGTTTGAGCGTTATGTTGAAGAAATAACTGACGTTGTGTAAGCATACACAAAGTTAAGAATTATTTTGCTACACACCTTTTTAAGGCCTTTTATTACGGTATCTTGATAGTAGTTCGCGTTTAAAGGTTTCCTGTGCTCTATAGTATTTTCCTATAACCTTAATGGGTAAGCTCGCTTTTAGTTTTGCGTAATATTTCTTGTCGAGGTTTAGTTCTCTTTGTTTAAAGCTAAAATCATTAACAATAAGTGTTTGCACTTCGCTATCAGAAAGTTCATCAATTTCGGGCATTTTTCTGAAACTGATCATCTTTTGTCCACGTTCTTTACGCAGTTGGGATTGTTCTTTTTGGTAATCATTGTAGATTGGCCAGAAGATCTTAGCTTCTTCAGCTGAAAGCTCAAGTTTTTGCGTTAAATAAGTAATCTTATAAGATTCAATTTCTTCGCGTTTCTTGTCATCTGGCTTTTGTGCCATTGCAAGAAATGGAAATGCGAAAAGGAATGCTATAATGGTTAAATTTTTCATTTCTTCTATAAATTATAAACTTGTTGCAAGCTCATTCTGCGAATAATTAGTTAGTATATAATTTTCTAAATCAGTATCTGCTACTGTGGACTTAGGCTGTGTAATATCGGTACTGCTAATGTGATCTATAATTACTTGCTCATCTATGTCGTATAACATTTGCTCTGTGGCCAAATCTGAAGAAACTGTTTGTTGCGCAGGACTTTGCTGTTGGTTGAAATACAAACCTACGCCAGTTATTAATAAAAAGCAGGCTGCCGAAGCGTACTTAACGAGATTGGAATTCCATAAGCGTATAACTTTAGGTTTTGCAATTGGTTTTGTTTCACCTACTGTTTTTGCTAAAATATTGGCTTGCAATTTTTCAAAGTAATGATCTGGTACAGTATGCCCATCATTTTGAATAACAGATTTTAATTTTTCAGTACTAATTCTGGCATTGATACTTTCGCTCAATTCATTAAAATAATGCGCAGGAGTAGTAAACCCGGTTTCCCGAACTCCCTTCATCCATTCATCGTTTTCAAAATCTTGTTTCATTACAAATGTATTGATGCATTAATCGCCAAAAGGTTTAAAAGGTAATGTCTTCATTTAGCATAAAAACTTCAATTTTTTTTACAGCTATGTGAAAAGAGGCTTTTAAAGCACCTACACTGGTGCCAGTGATCTCCGAAATTTCCTCATATTTAAGTTCATCAAAATATTTCATATTAAATATAAGTCTTTGTTTTTCAGGTAAAGTTAATAATGCTTGCTGTAGTTTTAGCTGTATTTTATCCCCATTAAAATAAGATGAAGCTATCAGGGTCTCTGCCAGTTCATCAGATACCTCGTCTAAAGGAGTATTGTTTCTTTGTTTCTTTTTATTGAGAAAGGTGATAGATTCGTTGGTAGCAATCCTGTATATCCAGGTATAAAGCTGCGAGTCGCTGCGGAAAGAATCGAGATTTTTCCAAACCTTAATGAACACATCCTGTACCAGATCATCCGCATCGTCATGATCAATTACCAGGCGTCGGATGTGCCAGTAAATTTTTTGTTGATATTTATTTAAAAGCAGGTTAAAGGCTTCATCTCGAGTTTTTGTGTTTGAGAACTTCTCTAAAATCTCTGAATCTTCAACCTGCTTCATTTATTCTATTTTGGTTGGATAGGTAATTTATTTTTTTGCTCTTTTAATTACTTTTTGAGCTGCTTCAATAATATTAATTGAATCTAATCCGTATTTAGTCATTAACTGATCAGGAGTACCACTTTCCCCGAAGCTGTCGTTAACAGCAACAAATTCCTGAGGAGACGGAAGCTCAGTTGAAAGTAATCTTGCAATGCTTTCTCCTAATCCGCCAAACTTATTGTGCTCTTCGCAAGTAACCACACATCCTGTTTTCTTTACAGATTTCAGAACTGCTGCTTCATCTAAAGGTTTAATGGTGTGGATATTGATGATTTCAGCATCAATTCCCATTTCTGCTAATTTTTCACCAGCTTCAATGGCTTTCCAAACCATGTGTCCGGTAGCAATAATGGTTACATCAGTACCTTCATTTACCATCCATGCTTTACCGATTTCGAATTTTTGATCAGGATCGGTGAATACAGGGATTACAGGGCGACCAAAACGCAGATAAACTGGTCCATGATGCTCAGCTATAGCAATAGTAGCAGCTTTTGTTTGATTATAATCACAAGGGTTAATTACAGTCATGCCAGGAAGCATTTTCATTAAACCTATGTCTTCAAGAATCTGGTGAGTTGCGCCGTCCTCTCCAAGGGTTAAGCCAGCATGGGAAGCACATATTTTTACGTTTTTGTCAGAATAAGCTACCGATTGGCGGATCTGATCATAAACCCTGCCTGTAGAAAAATTGGCAAAAGTTCCTGTAAAAGGAATTTTACCGCCAATGGTTAAACCGGCTGCAATACCAATCATGTTTGCCTCAGCAATGCCGATCTGGAAAAAGCGTTCAGGGAATTCTTTAATAAAGGCATCCATTTTTAAAGAGCCCACTAAGTCTGCGCATAGTGCTACTACTTCAGGATTTTTTTTACCTGCTTCAAGTAATCCTGCTCCAAAACCAGAGCGGGTATCTTTTTTTTCAGTGTATGTATATTTTTTCACGAGTTTTCTATTTTTGTTTAACTGTGTTCAAGCTTGCTGCGCAGGTTTTCACGAGTTTTCTATTTTTAGTTAATGGTGTTCAAGCTTGCTACGCAGGGTTTCATTAAAAGCTATTTAATAATCTTTTAGCGTACTTGGTAATTGGGCAAGAGCTAGTGCAAGTTGCTCGTCGTTTGGCGCAACACCATGCCATTTATGCGATCCCATCATGAAATCAACACCTGCACCCATTTGGGTGCTCATTAAATTCAAGATTGGCTTACCTTTTCCTAATAGTGATTTAGCATAATGCAATGCCTTAACTATAGAATCCATGTCGTTGCCATCAGAATTGATCACATGCCATCCAAAAGCTTCAAATTTTGCCTGTAGATTTTCAAGAGATAATACTTTTTCAGTAGGACCATCAATTTGCTGTCCGTTATAATCAACCGAAGAGATCAGGTTATCTACTTTATTAAAAGGAGCATACATAATCGCTTCCCAATTTTGACCTTCCTGTAACTCTCCATCACCATGTAAAGAATATACAACCGAGTGATCTTTATTTAATTTTTTTGCAAGGGCTGCTCCGATAGCAACAGACATTCCCTGACCTAAAGATCCAGAGGCAATTCTAATGCCTGGAAGTCCTTCGTGAGTTGTGGGGTGACCTTGTAACCTTGAATTTAATTTTCTGAAAGTTGCCAGTTCACTAATGTCGAAATATCCTGACCTGGCCAGAACACTATAGAAAACAGGCGAAATGTGTCCGTTAGAAAGGAAAAACAAATCTTCGCCTTTTCCATCCATTGTAAAATCAGTAGAGTGGTTCATTACCTCGAAATACAGTGCGGTAAAGAAATCTGCACAGCCTAGAGACCCTCCCGGGTGACCAGATTGGCAGCCGTGTACCATTCTAACAATATCCCTTCTTACCTGAGAAGCAATATCTTCTAATTCTTTGATTGTATGTTTCATTAATTGGGGTTGTTGATTAATATGACAAACTTAACTAAAACTGCGCAAGCATTCATGCGCACAGTTAAAATAAATATTCCAATTATAGGGCTTATATTTTAAAAAATACTCAGATAATAATAAAAAGGAATATTAAAAGACATGGCAAAAAAACGCAGGTCAGAAAATACTTGTTTTAGCTACTACTAAATTGTTTTTTGTTGATCTAAACTGAAAGGGTGTAATATTAAACTATGCCGACAATTGAAAAATAATTTTTTAACATTTAGAAAATATTTGTTTATATTTATGTTAGTTGCATACCAAACAAAGAAATAGATGCATGCCAACCAATTAAAATATTGGAGTGAATCAGATCTTTTCGTTAAACTCAGTGAGGGGAACGAGCGGGCCTTTGGCCACGTATTTAAGAAATATTTTTCTTCTCTATGTTATTTTGCGAACAAGTATGTGTTTGATGTGCAGGAAGCCGAGGACATCGTTGAAGAGGTTTTTGAGAAACTTTGGAAATGCAATCATCATATCAGTTGTTCAGAGCATTTGAGATCGTATTTGTATATGGTTACCAAGCGTACCTGTATGGACCATCTTAGCAAGAATAATCATGCTAAAGAAAGGCAATTGAATTTTGCGATGCGGATTGGAGATCAGGAACCAGATTTTATTTATGAAATGATTCGTTCCGAGGTTTTAAGGGATATTTACCTCGAAATTAATGGTTTGCCAGAACAATGTAGTAGAATTGTTTCTATGAGTTATATTGAGGGGCTTCGTAACGAAGAGATTGCAGAAAAGCTTGGACTTTCTGTTCAAACGGTTAAAAATCAGAAAACCAGGGGTGTCTCCATTCTAAGAGGCAGGCTTGTATAGTACTTTTTATGTTACTTTTGGAAGCGTCTAATTAAATAATTCAAGGCAGAATAGGTCGCTTCGGCACTTAAAGCTTCTATTTCAATTGAATTTACATCCCAAAGAGCCAATCCATCTCTCGCGTGCATTAACCGACCATTAATTTCAAAAGCCCCAGATATATTGAGAGTATGGAGGATTACATAAAGATTCATTTGACTAATGATAAACCTGTTTTAACATTAATGTCTTTAAAAAAGATACTAGAGTTCATCCCAGAACAGTAATTTAGGCGAATTCACAGAAGTTATATTATTCCTTTATTTCGGCTCAGATCTGTTCAAAATAGAAAGATACAACTGAGTCATATTATACTCCCAATCGGAGAAAGTTATGCGGAGCAGGTTAAAAGGGGTGGCTTAGAACTAAACTATTATGAGGATTTCCTGTTATAAAAGACCTTAATTGACTTCCTTTTTCTAATTTAGTGAAAATTTAATGCCATTTGAATCCTAAAAAAGCGACTGCAGATTTAAACATCAAATCTTTAACTTTTAAAGAGCGGATAGCCGCGTTCAGGAATTTGCCAGAGTTTTTTGAACTGGTATGGCAAACCAGCAGATGGATGACGATAGGCAATTTTGCCCTGCGAATGGCAAGATCAATTATGCCTCTCGCTATCCTTTGGGTAGGTAAGCATATCATTGATGAAGTAGTGCACTTAAGCAATGACGGAACCAGCCATTCACAAGAATATCTGTGGAAACTGGTGGCGTTGGAGTTTGGATTAGCTATACTAACTGATATTCTGAGCCGTGCTATTAATTTGATGGATGGTTTATTGGGTGATTTGTTTTCCAATTATACGTCAGTAAGGATCATGAACCACGCCGCAACTTTAGATTTAGACCAGTTTGAAGATTCGATCTTTTATGATAAACTGGAGCGGGCAAGGCAGCAAACGGTGGGCCGTACTGTGCTATTATCGCAGGTAATGAGTCAGATCCAGGACCTGATTACCATGGGATTTCTTGCAGTAGGATTAGTTGCCTTTAATCCATGGCTCATAGTTGTATTATTGGTTACTATTCTCCCTGCATTTTTGGGTGAATCATATTTTAATGATCAGAGTTATGCCCTTTCAAGAAAGAGAACACCTGAACGAAGAGAACTTGATTATGTTCGCTATCTGGGTGCTAGCGACGAAACGGCAAAAGAAGTTAAGGTATTTAATCTTTCCGGTTTTATCATTAGCCGTTTTAAAACCCTCTCAGAAAGATTTTATACAGAGAATAAGCAATTGTCTTTACAGCGGTCTGTGTGGGGCACCTTTTTTGCCTTTTTAGGAAGTACAGGATATTATCTTGCTTATATATATATTATATATAGAACCATTAGTGGAAGTATTACTATTGGTGAACTTACATTTCTGGCAGGCTCGTTCAGACAGATGCGCTCGTTAATTGAAGGCGTGTTGTTACGTTTTACAGCAGTTTCTCAGGGAGCTATTTATCTTAGTGATTTCTTTGAGTTTTTTGAAATCCAGCCTAAAATCCGAAATTTGCCACAGGCTAAGCCCTTCCCGAATCCCATTAGACAAGGTTTTAAGTTTGAAGATGTCGGGTTTCAATATGCACATTCAGAACGTTGGGCTAACCGCCATTTAAGCTTTACACTTCATCCTGATGAGAAGCTTGCATTGGTAGGAGAGAACGGCTCTGGCAAAACTACATTGGTTAAGTTACTGGCAAGGCTTTATGACCCAACAGAGGGTAGGATATTGCTAGATGGGGTGAATTTAAAAGAATATGACCTGGACGAATTGCGGATGAACGTTGGTATTATATTTCAGGATTATCTCCGTTACCAAATGACGTTTGCGCAAAATATTGCAGTTGGAAATATACAAGAACAGGATAATAGAGCTCTGGTAGAAAATTCAGCAAAACAAAGCTTAGCAGATGTACTGGCAGAAAAGCTCCCTTTTCATTACGATCAGATGCTTGGTAAACGCTTTTCTCAAGGAGTAGAGTTGTCTGGTGGTGAGTGGCAAAAAGTAGCTCTGGCCAGAGCGTATATGAAGGATGCACAGCTCTTAATTCTTGATGAGCCAACAGCGGCCCTTGATGCGAGGGCTGAATATGAGGTTTTTCAACGTTTTGCGGAATTAACAAAAGGGAAATCTGCTGTACTGATCTCTCACCGATTTTCTACTGTGCGCATGGCCGATAGAATACTTGTACTAGAGAAGGGTCAATTGATAGAAATCGGCAGTCATGAAGAATTGATCCTTAAGAAAGGAAGGTATGCTGAATTGTTTGATCTGCAGGCAATGGGATATAGGTAAAAAAAGATTTGATTAGTACGATTGAGTTTTCGCATCGTAATAATAGCATCAATCGAAAAAGGATGCAATCAGAAGAGCAAATTAAAAGAATAGTGTCCATCATAGGTAAGCAGATCAGAGGGGAGCTGAACGCAATTGATGAGCGTGATTTGGAGATATGGATATCTGAAAGCAAGACAAACAAGATTTTGTTTGATCAGCTGACGGATCCGTCTTATAGACAAGCTGAACTAATGGAGATGCGAAGTTTTACAAGCGCACCTGCGGCATTTGCAAACTTTATGGAAAAATATGGCGATCGTATACCTACTGAAGATCAAGTATATATTTCTCCAAAACCTGAATTGACAAAGAAATGGGATTATGAATTCTTAAAATATGGAGCCACCGCCATTATTCTTTTAGCACTTTCTACAGGCTTTTTTATTTACCTTAATAATAAAAGCGTAATTGAAAGTAATGATTCGCAAGCCAATTTATTGCCCCGATCTAAAATATTAAGAGCCAACGATCAATCCTTGATTTTAAAACCAAGCCCGCATTCAGCCCTTGTTGATAAGAATACCCATGTTTATAATATAAATATAAAAGAAGCGATAACCTGGAAACAAGGTTTCTTTACCATCAAGAATGAAACTCTTGAATCTCTCATGAAAAGGATTGAAAGCTGGTATGATGTAGATGTAATATATGCCGATTGCAATATTGGTAAAACCTTATACACCGGCTCCACCTACAGGTTCAGTAATATCTATTCATTACTCAATAAGCTCGAAAGAACCGGTCCCGCTAAATTTAAGATTGAAGGCAGAAGGATCATGGTTGAACTTCGGTATCGATAGTTTTTCCCCAATTTGGCTGTCCTGCCCAAATAGCACCACAACTTTTTAATAACATGGTAATTGATAGGATACACAAACGTTTGCGCAAACAAAATGAGCAAATATTAAGTGTAAATAGCATACTTTGGTTTAATGAATGGCTATGCTAGTAACTTGTTGTATATTTTTATACTTTTAGAGAGTAAAGTCAAAAATTTTTTAACAAAAAAACAAAAACAGTAAACAAAACCTAAACAACCTTAACCTAATTATGACCAACCAAACAAAATCGACTGTAATTTCGCCCATTGTAACTATTGGGGCTCTGTTTTTCATTTTTGGCTTTGTAACATGGGCCAACAGCACATTAATACCCTTTCTGAAACTGGCTTGTGGTTTGAAAACTGACTTTGAAGCCTTTCTGGTAACATTTGCTTCTTATATTGCTTATTTCTTTTTAGCATTGCCATCATCATGGATTCTTAAAAAACTGGGCTTTAGAAATGGTATCATTATTGGATTGCTTATTTTGGCTTTCGGTTCTTTAATCTTTATCCCGGCTGCAAGTTCAAGAAGTTTTGGTCTGTTCCTCACAGGTATATTTATCCAAGGTGCTGCTCTATCTTTGTTGCAAACTGCTTCAAATCCATATATTAGTATTATAGGTCCGATAGAAAGTGCGGCGAAACGCATAAGTATAATGGGGTTATGTAATAAATTTGCCGGCATTATTGTACCTATTATTATGGGTACCTTGTTTCTTAAAAATGCGTCTGGTATTGAAGCCAAAATTAATGATGCAGCAACTACCCTTGCTGAAAAAGAAGCCCTTTTAGCCGAGGTTTTAGGTCGCGTTTATACACCTTACATTGTTTTAGCAATTGTATTTACTGCTTTTGCATTGTTCATTAAATACTCTCACCTGCCTGAAGTGGATGTAGATAAGGAAGAGGTAATTGAAGGTGATGATGTAAAATCGACAAAGACTTCAATTTTCCAATTTCCACATTTATTTTTAGGAGCCTTCTGTATTTTTGTTTACGTGGCTGCGGAGGTTATGGCTGGCGATATAATTGGAGTGTATGGTAAAGCTTTAGGGATCAGTGCCGACATTAGCAAGTACTTTACAACACTTACATTAACCAGTATGCTGGTTGGCTATGTGATAGGGATTATCGCTATTCCTAAATACATCAGTCAACAGGCTGCATTAAAAATCTGTGCAATTTTGGGTGTAATATTTATCTGTGCCGCTTATGTAACCACCGGTTACTATTCAGTAATTTTTGTTGGACTTTTGGGGCTGGCAAATTCATTAATGTGGCCTGCTATTTTCCCTTTGGGCATTAAAGGATTAGGAAAGTTTACTAAAACCGGATCGGCAATCATGATTATGGGTATTGCAGGTGGAGCGATCTGGCCATTGATTTATGGCTACCTTAAGGATTATGCACATATGCATTTCCAGCTTGCCTTCTTTGTGAGTGTGCTACCTTGTTATTTATATATATGGTTCTTTGCCGTATACGGACATAAGATTAAATCTTAAGAATAAAGTATAAAGAAGAAAAAGGCTGTCCGAAAAGATAGCCTTTTTTTTGTGTTTATTCATTTATGACAATGGAAATAGGCTGTTTTTTGAACAAAATGAATGAGGCAAATAGGTGCCTTGTTCAGGTTAAAAGGATTATTTTTAAAAAAAAAATGTAAAAAATTAGGGTTTTACATTTGATTAAAATTCTAGTTATGCTTATTTCCTTGTTACGAAAGAAGCTCAATGATATATCTATATCCAGAAAACTATATTTTACCATTGGTATAATCACTTTTTTGGTTATAGTAGAGTTGTGCACTTTATGGTTCTCAATTACGACACTGTCGGCAGTTAGATCTTACGTCGGTGGGGAAGGACTATGGTCCAAATCGCAGAAGAATGCTATTCTGAACCTCAGGGAGTATGGCTACACTTATGATGAAAAGAATTATCACGCTTTTAAAGAATTTCTAAAGGTTCCTTTTGGTGATAAAATTGCCAGAATAGAAATGGGAAAGGCAAATCCTGATCTGGAGGCAGTAAGAGCGGTTTTTTTGCAAGGCAGAAATCATCCAGCCGATATTGATAATATGATTGGCCTCACCAAGAGATTTAGTAAGGTGTATTACTTGAATAAAGCCTTTGTTGCATGGCAAAAAGCTGAGCCGGTTTTAGATGAGCTTCTTACGATTGGTGAGGAACTTCATGCGTTGATTACGGCTCCAAAGATAGATAAGGAAAAGATAAAAATTTTGCTAAACGAAATTGAAAGACTTAATACTGAGCTTACCATTTTAGAAGATGGGTTTTCTTATACACTTGGAGAAGGCGCAAGATGGTTAGAAAGTATGGTGCTTAAATTGGTTCTGGCGCTTTCGATAACCATTGGTACAACTAGCATTGTTATTGCCATATCTATAAACAAAAGTATTAAAAAAGGCCTGGATGTTATCGTAGAGGGGGCCGAACTTGTAAAGAAAGGGCAACTTGACACCCGCGTAAAGATTTTTGCAAATGATGAAATTGGAAGGGTAGCTAATGCATTTAATGAAATGATTGAGACCTTGGAACATAAAGTAGCAGAATCAAAGGTTACGGAAGCTAAACTTGTAACTGAGCGGCATAGAGCTCAATCTTCTGAGAAAGCCAAGCACGTTTTCCTTGTAAATATGAGCCATGAAATAAGGACTCCTATGAACGGTATTCAAGGGTTTGCGAGCTATATTAGAGAGTCCCTGGTTGATAAAGAACATCTTGAGGCAATTGAGATGATTATAAAATCTGCCGATCATTTAATGAGGATATTAAATGACATTTTGGATTTTTCCGGGCTTGGTAATGAGGATGTTGATTTTATTAAACAACCGTTAAAAGTTAGGGATGTAATTAAAGATGCTTGTCTTTATGTGGAATCTAATGCCAAGTTTAAGAAAATTGGTTTAAGCTATTCTATAGGAACAAGAGTACCAAATATTTTTATTGGGGATTCTATCCGGCTCTCTCAAATTTTTGTGAACCTGGTATCCAATGCCATAAAATTTACAGAAAAAGGCGAGGTGGTTATTTCTGCAGATCTTATAGAAGAAACCAAGGAGAATGTGATTATTGAGTTCAGGATTAAAGATACAGGGATTGGAATCCCAATCGAAAAGCAACAGAAAATATTTGAGTTGTTTGAGCAGGGTACAAGTGGAACTTCACGTAAGTTTGGGGGGGTTGGTTTAGGATTGAGTATGGTTAAACGACTGGTTGAACTACAGAATGGAAAAATATTCTTGGAAAGTACCCCGGGAGACGGGTCTGTGTTTTATTTCAGAATGCCTTTTGTGAAAATAAATGATCGTGAAAAGGATAACCATATTCCTGCCGGACCTGATACTGGAGAAGAGCCTGGAAGGGGAATCAAAGTGCTGATTGTTGAAGATAATCCAATTAATCAGCTTTTGGTTATCAAGGTATTGCAAAAGAGAGGATACGAAACCACAATTGCTCAAAATGGGAAAATAGGTATAGAAAAATATAAGAGCGAGGATTTTGATATTATTTTAATGGATCTGCAAATGCCGGAAATGGACGGATATGAGGCCACTAAATACATACGCCGGATGGGCACAGAAAAAGCAGGTATTCCAATTGTGGCTATGACGGCCCATACCATACAGGGAGAGCTCGAGAAGTGCCTGGCAATTGGAATGAATGACTATGTTTCTAAACCTTTTAGTTCGGATGAACTAAATTTAAAGATTCAGCATCTTGTTGGAAGTAAGCATAAAGATGAAAAGTCTGTACTAAAGTAACTCTAAAACCTGTGCAGTTGAATTCTTAGTATCTACCTTTTTTATGATGTGCGAGATGAGGCCAGTTTCATCAATAAGGAAAGTAGTTCTATGGGTTCCCATATATTTCTTTCCATACATGTTTTTTTCGCCCCAAACACCGTAAGCTTCAACAATTTTTTGATCAGTATCAGCAAGGAGTGTAAATGGCAAGCTGTGTTTTGTAACAAATTTTTGGTGTGATTTTTCGTCATCAACACTTACGCCCAATACTACAATTCCTTTGGCTGTTAGTCCCTGATAATTGTCTCTGAAATCACACGCTTCTGCAGTACAACCTGGGGTGTCATCTTTAGGATAAAAGTAGAGTACTACTTTTTTTCCGATAAATTGTGATAAGGAAACATTGTTGCCATCTTGGTCTTTCGCAGTAAAATTCGGGGCCTTTTGGCCTTCTTTTAATTCACTCATAATGCTATTTATAAAAAGAAATTGAATAATTTTTGATGTTGTCTTTCATATCTGAAACAATCACCTCCAGCATATGTTTGCCCGGAGGCGTAGTGTCATCAAATGTATGCCATAAAGAAGCTGTTTTGGTGTCAAACTCCATTAATACCCATCTTCCGTCAATATAGCCATTAAAGCTCTTAATTCCGGATAAGTTATCTCTGATTTTGAATGACATTTTACTTATTCCAGCCATGCTTTTCCCATCTGATATATTTAAGGGGATTATGCTTGGTGGAATAGTGTCTATGGCTATAAAGAAGCTTCCAAAGGTGCGTGGTTTGGCTTTTACATATCCATTTTCATAATATCCGCCTTGTGACGATCTTGAAGTACTTACGATAAGGGCCTTTTCTTTGTACTTGTTAATTGAACTGTCTGCTTTAATCCATATTTCAAATCCCGAATGCAATGGAGTTAAAGGGTTATGAATCTGATGTATATTCGAGAATGCATTTGTTAACGGTTTTGGTAAGGTCTTGTATATAAGGTTAAGATCATTATAGAGCGTGCCCTTTGGAAGGATTACCTTTACATCTGGGTTGTTAAATTCATTGAGCGTAGCATATGAATAATGAGTACCTGCAGAGGGCTCAGGGCTGTTTATTATAGCTTTTTCATCGGCCTGCACATTGAATGACAGAACACTTTTATTGCCCGTTGCGTCTGATATAATATACTTTACCTGATGTAGCTTGCCGTCAGTGAATTCTACCCGGCCATTATTTATCAGATTGCTGTAGATATTTAAAGGATTGCCTGGATCAACAAAACTTTTCTGAATATTTCTTTTAGTGTTTATAAACGTTGGATAATCTATATGCGAGTTGATTCCCCTGCTATTATCAAACTGAAATTTTTCAAGAGCCGAAGTATAAACAGGTTTGCCATCTATCTCGAGCTGAATAGAATAAACACCATTTGTTCCCGAAGCACCGTTGTGTTTGTCGGTGGCAACAATACCAAAGCCAACCTCACCGCTTAAATTGATTGTGGTTACTTTGTTAAGGTGGTAATTGCCGGGGGCTCCACTAATCTGAAAGTATTGTTTAGGTGTAAATTCGTTAAATGGTTTCTTATTTAAACGATAAACATACATGGAATAAAGCACAGGGGGGATGTTGTCTGGTATTTCTAGACCAAATAGCTGCGGATTGATTGTAGCTTCTGTTTTAGTGTCTCTGATCTCAAAATGAAGGTGAGGGCCACCCGAGCTTCCTGTATTGCCAGAATAAGCAATAACATCTCCCTTGTGCACTGGTATAAGCAGTGAGTTAGGAAAGGAGTCGACTTCATAACTCTTCTTTTGATATTGAATGGTTTTTACTTGTTGTGCTATTTTAGGGCTAAAGCGTTGAAGATGGCCATAAACAGAAGTGTAACCATTTGGATGATTAATGTAAAGGGCAAGGCCGAAGCCGCTGTTCTGTACCCGAAGCCTGGAGATATATCCATCTGCAATGGCATATACGGGGTAGCCTTCTCGTTGATTGGTCCGATAGTCCATGCCAGAATGAAAGTGGTTAGCCCTTAATTCTCCAAATGAGCCGGCCAGAGCCGGTGGTGTAATGTCTAGAGGAGCCCTGAAATCCACTAGTGGGTATTTGTTGCCGCTGAATACTTGTTGTCCTTTTAAGCATACTACTGAAAGAGCAACAAGTATTAGTGTTAAGTTCAGTTTAATCATCAATGCTATTTTATATCGAAATTAAGTAGTTGCTGACCCGCTAACCACGCCTCTAATTTATCACCTGGCAGAACTTTACCAACGCCTTCCGGCGTACCGGTAAAAATAAGATCACCTTTTTTTAATGTAATGTATTTAGATACAAAGGCAATTATTCTCTCAAACGGGAAGAGCATATTTTTAGTATTGCCAATTTGCCTGGTCTCATTGTTGATTTTTAGCTCGAAGTCGAGGTCATATATGTTTGTGAATTGGGTTTTAGGAACAAAAGTACTTATGACAGCAGAATTGTCGAAAGCTTTGGCTAACTCCCAGGGTAAACCTTTCTCTTTATGTAGCGTCTGGATATCTCGCGCAGTAAAATCTATGCCGAGGCCCATTTCCTCATAATAATTGGGAGCGAACTTTTCAGAAATATATTTGCCTTCTTTACAAATTTTCAAAACCACTTCAAGTTCGTAGTGTATGTCTGAAGAAAAATCTGGTATATAAAAAGGTTTGTTGTCTTTTAATACTGCGGTATCTGGTTTTAGAAATATAACCGGATTTTCCGGCGTTGGGTTATTTAGCTCTTTAATATGCGCGGCGTAATTACGGCCTATAGCGATTACCTTCATTTGTATTATGTTTTGTGAATAACACTAACCGCTGCTAAATTATACATTCTATACAGACGAAACAATTAGGAAGATTGATTAAATGTTGACTATAAAACTGAAATGCGTTTTACTACTGTTTCAGACCCTGCTACTATTTTTAAAAAATAGATACCTGGATTTAAACGATTGGGGATAGTATAGCTTTTGGTTTGTTCCCCAGAGGAAATGCGCTCATTTGAAAGCGTTACAACTTCATTGCCCAGCAAATCCATAATTTTAACAGAAAGATTTGACTCACGATCAAGTCTTAGCATTAAATTTACCTGATCGTCAACAGGATTAGGATAAACTTTTAAAACAGTAAGGATTTTATCTTGTTTAGTTTGAGTGGTTGGAACAACTTTTGCATTAGAGATCACATCATTATATTGTATAAATCCTAAGTTGTATTTGGGCTTGTACGTTGGTATGTTGACCTTGATTTGTGGTGTTTTGTTAATTCTCTTTGCCCTGGCACTGTTTATTGTACTGTCAGACTTTTGCGCAAAAACATTAACGCTGCCAAAGACACCCATGCAAATTATGCAGGAGATATGAAAGAGAAGCGCTATTCTGTGTTTCTTGCTCATGTTTGGTATTGCCAAAAATATAAATAATAAAACAAAAAAATCAATCATTTTGTTCAATAAAAAAATATTTAACAATATTTAACAAGTATTAACGTTTGGAGACCCTAAAGTTGTGGCGTAAATACCACATGTTGGGGTTCAAAAAAGTCAGAAAACAATGCATTTACATAAGAATTACTGTAATTTTACCCACCAAAACAAAATAAGATAAGTGTCGAGTCAAAAGAATTTAAGTGCGCTCACCGCAGGAGGTTTACTTGTAAGTTTAGGGATCGTATACGGTGATATTGGAACTTCTCCTCTCTATACCTTAAAAGCCATTTTTAATTCAGTGGTTAATGGTGGGCAAAATGTTGATGTAAATCTTGTGCTTGGTGCTTTGTCTTGTATCATATGGACTTTAACCTTGCAGACTACTGTAAAGTATGTTGTTATTACATTAAAAGCGGATAATAAGGGTGAGGGTGGTATTTTTTCTTTATACTCCCTTGTTCGTAAAAATGCAAAGTGGCTTGTTATTCCTGCAATCATAGGTGGTTGTGCTTTGTTGGCTGATGGTATCATTACGCCAAGTATAACAGTTACCTCTGCTGTTGAAGGCTTGCAATTGAAATTTCCTTCTGTATCGGTAATTCCTATAGTTCTTGCTATCATTACTGCATTGTTTGTAATACAACAATTCGGGACTGATTTGGTAGGAAAGCTATTTGGTCCAGTTATGTTTCTGTGGTTTAGCACACTTGGATTATTAGGTCTTCTTTATGTTGTGCAGGATTTAAGTATTCTAAGAGCATTAAATCCATATTACGCTTATGAACTGTTGGTGAATAATCCGATGGCTTTATTAATATTAGGAGGGGTGTTTTTATGTACTACAGGAGCCGAGGCATTGTATTCAGACATGGGGCATTGCGGAAGAAAAAACATTCGCGTTAGTTGGGTTTTTGTAAAAGCAACCTTGATTTTTAATTACCTTGGACAAGGTGTTTGGGTGTTGCAACATGGCAATTACAACACCACTTTGAATCCCTTCTTTGAAATAGTACCATCCGAATATCTGTTGTTTATGGTTGCACTTGCAACTTGCGCAGCGGTGATTGCCAGTCAGGCGATGATTACTGGTTCTTTTACTTTAATATCTGAAGCAGTAAGGTTAAATCTTTGGCCAAAAGTTAGAATCAATTATCCAAGTAATCAAAAGGGACAGATTTATGTTCCTTCTATTAACTGGATTCTTTGGGCGGGCTGTATCGGAATTGTATTGATATTTAAAAGCTCAGGGGCAATGGAAGGCGCTTATGGTTTGGCTATAAACCTAACCTTTCTTTCTACTACGATATTGATTGCAGCTTATATGAAGCGTAAAAAGGTTCCGATATATGTAATTGGAACTTTTTTAGTAATTTATATTTTACTCGAACTTACCTTCCTGATAGGAAATATGGCGAAGTTTTTCCATGGAGGTTGGGTAACGGTATTGATTGGATCTGCGTTGTTTACTGTAATGTGGAGTTGGTATGTTGCCAGGAAGATAAAAAACCGGTTTGTTAAATATGTTGAAATAGAGGATTATTTTGAGATAATAAGTGAACTAAGTAGTGATATTTCCGTTCCAAAATATTCTTCCCAATTGGTATACCTTACCAGTGCCAATTTTAAAACAGAAATAGAATCAAAGATTATTTACTCAATTATCCAGAAAGAACCCAAGCGAGCTGATGTTTATTGGCTCGTGCATGTTGACGTTGTTGATGAACCATTTACCCGGGATTATAAAGTAGAATTCCTGATTCCGGGAAAGCTTATCCGTATTGATTTTAAGCTCGGATTTAGGGTGGAACAAAGAGTTAATCTTTTATACCGAAAAGTGATTGAAGATCTGGTGAAAAATGGTGAGGTTGATATTACAAGCCAGTATACGTCTTTAAATAAACATAAGATTGCTGGTGACTTTAGATTTGTACTCTTAGAAAAACATCTATCTAAGTTTTCTAAACTGAGTTTCTATGAGCGCTCAATAATGGACTACTACTTTGTGTTGAAGCGTTTGAGCTTATCCGAAGAGCGAAGTTTTGGCCTTGACTCAAGTTACGTGGATGTAGAGAAAGTTCCATTAATCTTTGTAACTCCTGATGATATAGAGCTTAACAGGCTTCCGGTTTAATTGTACAAAAAAGGCTCCGGGGAGGAGCCTCTATTGTCGGCCTTCCAACCAGACAATTATAGGGATAATTAGGAGGGCAATTTAAATGGTAATCAAGTCCTTGAATACCATTTGTTTTTTACAATTATAAATGTAGAGATATATTCTCAAATTGTGGAATTATTTTTAATAAATATTTTTTTATTTTGAAAATATTGTATCGTTGGGCAATATTTTCTACAGTTTAAGAGAGTAAGGGTATTAAAAAAGGCTCCAATTGCAGCCTTTTTTATTTATATGTTGTTTTCTTTAAGTCTGAGTTTGCTGTGCTTAAAGCCATATAAGAAATAGACAAATAGACCGACAATCAACCAGATCCCGAATCCTATCCAATTGGATATACCCAATTCACACATCATATAGAGACAACTTATTAAGCCCAAAACAGGAATAAGAGAAAGATTTTTAGTAATGCAGTAGTAAATAATTACGAGGCAGATAAAAAAGAAAATCCACATAGGGATTTTGTGTTTAAAGAGTTTCCACCCACTTTCATACTTCTTTTCCAGGGCTAGCTGTGAATTGTTTATGAACTGCTCATACTGTTCGGAGGATAGCTGATTTAAATACGCTTCTGAATCTGTGTTCTTCTCAATAAGATTAGCTTTAGTTTGAGCAATTGCTATTTCTTTTTTAACTATGCCGAGCTCATTTTCATTTAAAGCGGTAATAAAACTTACAGGATCATATATTCTTGGGGTATTGAAAATAAACGAGATAGTTTCTTTTTTGTAAAAGCTAAAACCAAAAAATAATGTACCGATGAATAAGAGAGGAACAATGAATTTAGAATTCATATATGGAATTCTGAATTTCCCTCTTTGAATATCTGGCTTGTTTTGTAAAACAAGAACTCCCGCACATACCAGCACAAATGCAAACAATGTACCAATAGAGCAAAGGTCTGTTACAATGGTAAGGTTCATGAAAAGTGAAGGAATTGCCACCACAAAGCCCACTACGATGGTAGCAAAAGATGGGGTGTGGTATTTAGGGTGGATCTTTGAAAATGATTTCGGAAGCAGGCCATCGCGGCTCATGCTCATCCATATTCTTGGCTGACCCATTTGAAACACCAAAAGTACGCTTGCCATAGCAAATACTGCGCTTACGGCTATTATTCCACTCATTAGCTTCAAATCTATCTGGTCAAAGACAAATGCAAGTGGGTCGCCAACGGCAAGTAATTTGAAGTTAACGATCCCTGTAAGCACAAGTGCAATTGCTACATATAGAATTGTACAAATGATAATCGCCCACATCATTCCCCTTGGTAAGTCTCTTTGGGGATTTCTGCATTCCTCGGCAGTCGTAGAAATGGCGTCAAAGCCTATGTATGCAAAAAAAACTGCTGATACTCCCTTTAATACTCCTGATACTCCATTGGGAGCAAAGGGATCCCAATTACCAGTGTCAACATAAAAAACACCTACTGCAAGTACTAGTAAAATAACTGCTAGTTTTACAATAACCATTGCATTACTTGCATTTCTAGATTCTTTCATTCCTCTGTATACCAGCCAGGTAATAAAAATGATAATACCCAGAGCGGGTAAGTCCGCTACAAGATGAAAGCCCCCAATTTGTGGGGCTGTTATCCAGGCATTGTTTGCTATTCTTGTTGCGTCATCCAGATTTGCGTAGTTTTTTCCTGCGTTCACAAGTGCTTCAGCATGTGCATGACCATTATATGCGGTCAGATAGTCCATTGTAGTCCAATCAGGCAGGTGAATGCCATTTATGCCAAATGCAGGTATTCGTATGGAGGAGAGGAGTCCGGTAAAATAATCGGACCAGGATATAGCAACAGTTATGTTTCCAATAGCATACTCCATAATGAGCGACCATCCAATGATCCAGGCTACCAGTTCACCAAACGCAACATATGAATAGGTATATGCGCTTCCAGATACAGGAACCATTGAGGCAAATTCTGCATATGCAAAAGCAGCAAAACTACAAGCAATGGCAGTAAATATAAAAAGGAATATTACCGCAGGGCCACCGTCGGCACTTGCTTTGCCAATTGTACTGAAAATGCCCGCCCCAATTATAGCGGCGATACCGAAAGCCGTTAAATCCCGTACACCAAGTGTTTTATGGAGCGAAGCTCCGTGATCACCATAGCCTTTTTCTGCATCTTCCAATATTTTGGCTATTGACTTTTTTCTGAAAAGTTTTTCAAACATACATTAGTGGTTAGGTTCGGTTTTGATATTCAAACTTAGATATTATGTGGTAAACTTAGCCTAATTTATGCAATTCATCTTTTACAAATGATGCCAGCTCCTCAATGTAGTTTAAGCTGAAATCAAATTTAATTCCCGCAGTTTCGTAAATTTCATTGATGGGTTTGGTATATCCTAATGATAGTGCTGCAAGGTATTGCTCCAATGCTTGTTCAGGATTTTCCTTGTAATTTTTCCAGATCGCTATTGCTCCTAATTGTGCAATAGCATATTCAATATAATAAAAAGGGACTTCGAAAAGATGCAGTTGTTTTTGCCAAATATTCCCGAACTCTTGTTCCAGGCCATCCCAGCTAGCAAATCCGCTACCAAAACGCGTATATATTTGCTTAAAGGCTTCCTCTCTGTCAGCGGCATTATGACCAGAATTGGTATAGATCCAATGTTGGAACTGATCTATAACAGCAACCCATGGCAAAGTTTTTAGCACATCGGCAAGCTGCTCTTTTTTTGCCCTGATGAGATCCTCTTCATTATCAAAATAGATGTTCCAGTTATCCATTGAAATGAGTTCCATGCTCATTGAAGCAAGTTCTGCGACCTCCGAAGGACAGTGTTTAAAGTCATTTAATTCCAGATTTGCAGTAAGGAAGGTATGTATGGCATGGCCGCCTTCATGGACCATAGTAGTTAGGTCTCTTAGCGAATTGGCAGAGTTCATGAAAATAAAAGGTGCGCCGGTTTCTGCAAGAGGATAGTTATAACCACCTGGTGCTTTTCCTTTTCTGCTTTCTACATCAAAAAGGTTGTTAGCTTTCATAATGGAAAGCATCTGGCCCAATTTAGGGTTAATGGCATTAAAGCAGTCGATACTTTTATCAATTAACTCTTTTCCATTTTTAAATGGTTTTAAAGCTGGTTTTCCAGTGGGGCTTACCTCCATATCCCATGGCTTTAATTCATCAATTCCAAGTAGTTCAGCTCTTTTTTCCGCCTGTTCCTTTAGGATGGGAACAATTTGCTTTTCAATAGCTTCATGAAAATGGTAACAATCCTGCGGCGTATAATCAAAACGGCCAAGCGCCTGGAACATATAATCTCGATAGTTCTCGAAACCAGCATTTACTGCTACCTGATGGCGCATAACTATCAACTCATCAAACAAAATGTTTAATTCATCCTTATTTACGAGGCGACGTTGTTGTATGGTTTCCCATGCCTGTTGTCTTACACTTCTATCCGTATCTTTAACAAAGTTGGCTGCTTGTTCCAGTGTATATTCCTTGTCGTTGATCATCACGCTCATTGCCCCGGTTATTGCCTGATACTTTTGCTGAGTTACCTGAAGTTTAGTTAAGAGTTCTACATTTTCTTCGCGATAAATCTCTAAAGCTTTTCTGATTGCTCTGATGTAGACAAAATATTTATCATGGTCCAGTTCATCAATAAACGGACTATCGTTAAATTTTTGGTTAAGCTGATTCGCTATTGGCGAAATTTTAGGTTCAATTTCGGTAGCAAAATATTGGAAATCTTTTACTAAGGTCTCATTACCAGTATCACAGCTCATTTTAATATATCGCCATGCAAAATCCTCTTCAAGAGCAGCTTCTAATTCACTTTTGTCCTTTAACCATTGTTCTAAATCATTTACATTGTCTATTGGACGAGCCAATAGCTCATTAAGTATGGGTTCAAGATTGTCCCATTTCATTTCCAGATTTTGAGGGATATAGATTCTTTTCTTTTTAGGTATGGTAAGGTTAATCATAATTAGAAATTAAAATTGGTTCTTAAGAAGGCATCAATTAAAAAACAAATGGCAAATATCACTGAAGCAAAACCATTTGTGGTGGCGAATGCTTTATTTACTTTACTGATGTCGTTAGGTTTTACGAGTAAGTGCTGATAAGTTAGCATAAAGCAAAAGAATGCTACGCCTACATAATAAACCCAGCTGAATGTAGTAAACATTACCGGTAGGATTACGCAAAGTGCGGAAAAGACATGCAATACTACCGAAAGATTTAAGGCATTTTTGATTCCCATTGCTGCCGGGATAGAATGTAGTTTTTCATTTCTGTCAAAATCTTCATCCTGTAAAGCATATATGATATCAAATCCACTAACCCAAAACAATACGGCAAATGAATAAAGAACAGGAACAATGTTGAATACCCCTGTTACTGCAATGTAGGCGCCAATGGGAGCAAGTGAAAGCCCCAGGCCCAATACCATATGGCACAATGCTGTAAATCTTTTTGTGTAACTGTAAAATAGTACTACAAAGAGGGCCACAGGCGAAAGATAAAAGCAAAGGCTGTTAATGAAGGCGGTAGTGGTAATAAAAAGAACGCAGTTAATAATTACGAATATTAATGCTTCATTAGCAGATATTTTACCTGCAGGAATGTCCCTCATTTGAGTGCGGGGATTTTTTGCATCTATGTTTCTGTCGAGGTACCTATTAAAGGCCATGGCTGCATTTCGAGCAAAAACCATGCACAGTAATACCAATGCCAGCAATAGCCAGTTAAATGGATTTGGAGTAGTAGTTACCCCAAGAAAAAAGCCTATCAGTGCAAAAGGCAAAGCAAAAATAGAGTGGGCAAATAATACCAGTGAAAAATACTTTTTCATTAACTTTTATTAAAAATCTTCTTTAGGGGTTAAAATGGGCATTACAAAATCTAGGTTAACCTGATCGATAAAATCTAAAACCTGATCTCTACCGGTGCTTTTCTCTGCAGAAGTTACAAAGTATGGGGGGATTTCTTCAAACCATCCTTTTAGTGCTTTTTTAAATGCCGAAACATTCTGATCGGTCTTTACCGCGCTTTGTTTATCTGCTTTGGTAAACACAAGTGCAAAAGGAATTTGGATCTCTCCCATCCAGCAGCAAAATTCAAGATCTATTTTTTGTGGTTCAAGCCTGCTATCTATTAATACAAAAACACATTGTAAGCTCTCACGCTTTGTGATGTAATTTCGTATAAATTTTTCCCAATTCTCGCGACTGCTTTTAGATACTTTGGCGTAGCCATAACCTGGTAAATCGACAATATACCACTTCTCATTAATCAGGAAATGGTTTATTAATTGGGTTTTACCTGGCCTTTGTGAGGTTTTTGCTAATCCATGTTGATTAACAAGCATGTTGATTAACGAGGATTTTCCAACGTTTGAACGTCCAATAAATGCATACTCTGGCATATTGGCAACAGGCAGCGCTGAAACCTTTGTATTACTACAAATAAATGTTGCTGATTTTATAATCATTTGACAAAGGTAGAAAATTAGTTTTCAACAATACTTATCTTTGCTGCGTACCATGAACGAAAACATCACACCATACCAATCTGAAACGGCAACAAAGAAGGAACAAGTTGCCAGCATGTTTAATAATATATCAGGAACTTATGATTTTTTAAATCACTTTATGTCCTTAGGTATTGATATTATATGGCGTAAAAAGGCAATAAGGGAACTTAAGTCTATCAAACCACGCATCATGCTTGATGTGGCAACTGGTACAGGTGACTTTGCTTTTGAGGCAATAAAAATTTTAGCACCTGAGAAAATAATTGGAGTAGATATTTCTGAAGGCATGCTTGATGTTGCGCGTAAGAAAATTCAGGATAGAAATTTACAGCACGTTTTTTCTGTTCAGACAGGGGATTCGGAAGGATTACACTTTGGCGATGATCATTTTGATGCAATAACTGTAGCTTTTGGTGTAAGGAATTACGAAAATCTCGAGAAAGGACTTGCAGATATGTACAGGGTTTTGAAACCAGGAGGTAAAATTGTTATACTGGAGTTTTCTAAACCCAGAAAATTTCCGATTAAACAGGGGTATAATTTTTACTTTAAACATGTGACACCAATGCTGGGTAAGCTATTTTCTAAAGACAATAGAGCTTACTGCTATTTGCCGGAATCTGTAGCAGCATTTCCGGATGGCGAGGAGTTTACACGTTTAATGAATAAGGTTGGTTTTACAAACACCAGGGATAGACGCCTTACGTTTGGTATAAGTGCAATTTATACTGGGACCAAATGAAAATAAAATCAGGCTTACTTATTTTATGCTTATTCGCATGTGTGTCAGCCAGAGCCCAAAATTGGGGAGGTGGGGTAGATGATTCCAATCTCCATTTCGGATTTACATTTCAGTATCTTTCATCAGAGTATAAGATTCTAAAGAGACCGGATTGGAGAGAATTTAAAAATATACTTCCCGAAGATTTGGATCCGCCTAAATTAACCGGAATATCCTCTGATTCCTCTCCGGGCTTTGGAATTGGATTTGTCGTAAATAAACGACTGATCGAAAATGCCGATCTAAGATTTACACCAATACTGGTGTTTAATGATAGGGTGTTAACTTTTCACCATGACGAACTTAAAGATAACGTTGAACGGAAGATATCCTCAACGCTAGTGGAGTTCCCACTTGGAATAAAGCTGAAATCAGATAGGAGGAATAATTTTAGAGCTTATATGATCGGAGGAGCTAAATATTCAATGGATATTTCTTCAAAGAAAAAGACAAATAATGCGAATATAACTGACCCCGGAGAGAAGATGGTAAATAATGTACGGAACTATCTCTCATATGAAGCCGGATTGGGTTTCGACCTCTATTTCGAATATTTTAAAATGTCGCCAGAGATTAAATTATCCTACTCCTTCAACAGTGTTTTAAAGGATGAACCTAATCGCTATTCTTATCCAATTGATAAATTAATGCTGCGTCATGTGACATTCAGTTTATTTTTTGAGTAATGCTACTGCTAAAAAAATTATAGCTTTGCTTAATAATCAATAAAATCAGGGATGTCAAAAATTGCATTAATTACAGGAGCAACTTCAGGTATTGGGGCTGCTTGTGCGCATTTGTTTGCGGCTCAAGGTTATAACTTAATTTTACTAGGCAGAAGAGAACAGCTTTTAACAGAGGTATCTAAACATCTGGAAGATAAATATGCCGTTGAAGTTAAAAAGATAGTTGCAGATGTAAGGGATAATGAAGATTTATCTTATCGTTTAGAAACTTTACCACAACAATGGAAGAAAGTAGATGTATTAATTAATAACGCCGGCTTAAGTCAGGGGCTTGATCCAATAGATAAAGGTAATATTGATGATTGGGACACTATGATCGACACTAATGTTAAAGGTTTGCTATATACAACACGTATAGTTTCTAACTGGATGATTGCCCGGAAATCTGGTCATATTATAAATATTGGCTCTATCGCGGGTAAAGAAGTTTACCCTAACGGAAATGTATATTGTGCCACTAAACATGCAGTAGATGCTTTAAATAAAAGTATGAGAATCGACTTGTTGCCCCATGGCATAAAAGTTACCGCTATTAATCCCGGAATGGTTGAAACGGAATTCTCTAAGGTTCGGTTTAAAGGAGATGAGGGTAGAGCAAAAAAGGTTTATGATGGATTGGAACCTCTTGTCGCAAAGGATATAGCTGAAGCAATATGGTTTGTAGTGAGCAGACCTGCTCATGTAAATATAAATGACATGTTGATAATGCCAACAGCACAGGCAACAGGTACTATAATTAATAGAAAATAGAATACTAACAGAAAATCATATGATAGCTAATACAATAGATCAGGAAATAAAACAGGCAATGCTTGCAAAAGACCAGGCAAGGCTTAGAGGTTTAAGGGCAATAAAGGCAGCTTTGTTATTGGCGAAAACTGAGAAGGGATCATCAGAGGAAATTACCGAAGAAGCTGAACTTAAGATTTTACAAAGATTAATTAAACAGCGTAAAGAGTCGGCTGATATTTATAAACAACAAGGCAGAGAAGATTTGAGTACTGTAGAAGAAGAAGAAATTGAGGTAATCAGCAATTTTATGCCTAAACAACTAGACAGAGCTGAAATTGAAGCGGTGATTTCACAAATTATTAAGAACTCCGGTGCGAATTCTGTAAAGGAGATGGGTAAGGTAATGGGGTTAGCCAATAAGGAACTGGCAGGTAAAGCCGATGGTAAGTTAATTGCAGAGATTGTAAAAACACAATTGGCATAAATTGTGTTGCATTAAGCACATTAAGCCTTTTTCTTAAAATAATGTTTTAAAATTACATTAATTTAATTTTAGTCTACTAACTTAGTAGCATACCTTACAAAATATTCAATATGAGATACGAAGTAATAGAAGAAGATGGGTTTAAATATATAGAAGCTGGAAAAGGTGAGACCCTGGTATTACTTCATGGTTTGATGGGAGAACTAAGCAATTGGGAGGATGTGATTGATCATTTTAAAGAAAATTATCATGTCATTGTGCCAATTTTGCCCATTTATGAGCTCCCAATACTCACACTCGGGGTAAAAAGTTTATCTAAATACATTCACAGATTTATAAAATTCAAAAAACTCGGGCAGGTTGTTTTGATAGGGAATTCACTTGGTGGCCATGTTGGTCTTGTGTTTACAGTTTCTCATCAGGAACATGTAAAGGCACTTGTATTGACCGGCAGTTCTGGATTATATGAAAATGCTTTTGGAGGATCATTCCCAAGAAGAGAGAGTTACGATTACATTAAGGAAAAAGTAGAATTTACTTTCTTCGATCCGGCAACCGCAACAAAAGAACTGGTTGATGAAGTTTATAAAAGTGTTAACGATCGTTCAAGAGTAATTAGAATTCTGGCATTGGCAAAATCTGCTATTCGTCATAATATGTCTAAAGACCTTTCCCGTATAACTATACCTGTTTCTTTAATCTGGGGTAAGCAAGATAAAGTAACACCACCGGAAGTTGCAGAAGAATTTCATCAACTTTTGCCGAATTCAGAATTGAATTGGGTAGATTTATGTGGCCATGCACCAATGATGGAGCGACCAGAGGTTTTTAATGATTATCTTGATAAGTTTTTAAATAGAATTTTACTTAAATAATGTTTGCATCTGAACTCATATCTAATTCAATACCACCGCTAAAGACGTCTGATTCGGTTCAGAAAGCTTTGGACAGAATGGCTGAGTTCAAATTATATCATTTACCAATTGTTAACGAAACCCAGTTTCTTGGATTAGTTGCTGAGGAAGAGTTAATTGAAGTTAGAGATGTTCAACAGCCTATTGGTAGTTTATCACTTTCCATCTTAAATCCATTTGTATTTGAAGATGTTCACGTTTATGACATCATAAGGTTGTTTAATCAGCTACACTTATCGGTAGTTCCGGTATTGGATTATAAAAAGAATTATTTAGGCCTGATATCAATAAACAGTCTTTTAGAGTACACCTCAAATATCTTTGCGGTAAAGGAATACGGCGGTATAATTGTTTTGGAAATAAGTAATAGGAACAATTCGTTGTCACATATGGCGCAGATTGTTGAAGCAGATAATGCTCAGATCCTCTCATCTTATGTGCAATCCTTCCCAGATTCTACCAGATTAGAAGTTACTTTGAAAATTAATAAAACTGACCTTTCAGGAATAATAGCTTCTTTTGAACGCTACGATTACCAGGTGAAGGCAGTATTTAACAGTACCATATCTGACAATGGTACAGAAGATAGATTTAATTCATTTATGAATTATTTAAATGTATAACCAGGGTTTATACAGATTCCATAACCGCAAAATGAAAATACATTAATGAAGATTGCAATTTACGGTAGAGAGTTCAATAATAGTGTATTGCCTTATGTGCAGGAAGTATTTAATGTTCTCGACAGTTATAAAAGCCCGATTCTGGTTTACGATAAATACCTTGATTTTGTAAAAGATAAAATCAAATTACCAGCCAATATGCAGGTTTTTACCTGTCACGACGATCTTCTGGGAGAAACAGATGTATTGTTGAGCTTAGGTGGTGATGGAACGCTGTTGGATACCTTATCATTAATCCGCGACTCAGGAATTCCTGTAATAGGAATTAATTTTGGCCGTTTGGGTTTTCTGGCAAGTATTAATAAAGATGAAATAAAGAAAGCCTTTGAGGCACTGCACAACCGAGAATTTACCTTGGATAAAAGGAGTTTGTTGAGCCTAACTTCTAAGCATGGATTGTTTGGTGATGAAAACTTTGCATTGAATGACATTACGATTCACAGAAGAGATAACTCGGCCATGATGATTATTCACGCTTATATGAACAATGAGTTCGTTAACTCTTATTGGGCAGATGGATTAATCATTGCTACACCAACAGGTTCCACAGCTTATTCATTGAGCTGCGGTGGTCCGATTATTTATCCAAGTTCACAAAACTTTGTTATTACGCCAATTGCACCTCATAATTTGAATGTAAGACCGGTGATTATTCCTGACGATGTGTCGTTAACTTTTGAAATTGAGGCAAGAAGCTCCAAATTTTTAGTTTCCTGTGATTCAAGAACAGAAACAGTGGACAAGTCTGTCAAAATAATACTGAATAAAGCCAGCTTTCATGTAAATTTAATCAGGCTTAATAACGAAACCTATTTAACAACTTTAAGGAATAAATTGCTTTGGGGCATAGATACCCGGAATTATTAGAATGGATAAGAAACAACTTGTTTATTTTCTTGCAATGTTTCTTTGTGGAATCAGTGCAAAAGCCCAGGTTTTTGAGGTGGGTGCAGTTGCTGGTGGAGCAGGTTATTTAGGAGATTTGAATCAAAACAAGCCGCTAAAAATAAGTGGAATCTCGGCAGGAGCTTTTGTGAAAGTAAATATAGATCCATATTGGGCAGTTGGGCTCCATTATACATATGGAAAGATAAAGGCGGATGATACAAAATCGGATAATGAACATTTCAGAAATAGGGGACTTAACTTCAGCACCGCATTAAATGAGGTGAGTCTGCAGGTAGACTTCAATTTTTTTGAATACTTTGCGGGAGGAGGCACCAAAAGATTCTCGCCATATATTTTTACAGGAATTGGAGGAGTATTGTATAATCCTACCGCCAGATACTCAGGTGTTGTTGGATTGGAAGATAAAAAATATAATTTGAGAGATTATCACACAGAAGGACAGAATGTATCTTACAGAAATTATGCACTAACGGTTCCTTATGGAGTAGGAGTAAAAGTAAAATTGAAAGAAAACTGGGGGTTATTTAGTCAGATCGGTTATAGAACAGCATATACTGATTATCTTGATGATGTTAGTGGCTTATATCCAAATATTGCGCATTGGAATAACGAGCCAAATGGAGATATAAGTAAACTGCTTTCAAACCCTTCAAATCCTACTTCTACTGATTTTCAATACACTCAAAGAGGAGATTTTAGAAAAAGAGATACATATATGTTTGTAGGTATTGGCATATCTTATACCTTTGTGTCCCAAAAATGTTATACATTTTAGGCATATTTGCAGGAAATTAATGGGATTTAAAGAACAAATCGACGTAACACGCTTACCAGAGCATATCGCCATCATCATGGATGGAAATGGGCGATGGGCAAAAAATCAGGGTAAATTCAGACACTTCGGTCATGAAAGTGGTGTGCTGTCTGTAAAAGATATTGTAGAGGGTTGCGCTGATATAGGAATAAAATATTTAACTGTTTACGCCTTTTCGACAGAAAACTGGAAAAGGCCTATTGAAGAAGTTAATGCCTTGATGGAGTTGTTGATATCAACAATCAATCAGGAAACGGCTACTCTTAACAAAAATAACATCCGGTTAAATGCAATAGGTGACATTGCGTCGTTACCCCAAAAATGTATTGATGACTTACGCAGTGCTATGGAAAAGACAGCGAAAAATACCCGTTGTACTTTAACATTGGCATTAAGCTATAGTGCTAAATGGGAGATCATTGATGCCGCTAAGAAACTGGCACAGAAGGTTAAAGACCAGAAATTAAATATTGAAGACATTAATGAAGAAAATTTTGCAGCTGAGTTAACAACAGTAAACATCCCTGATCCTGAACTCATGATCAGAACAAGCGGCGAGCATAGAGTGAGTAATTTTCTGTTATGGCAAATGGCTTATACGGAACTTTATTTTACTGAAACACTATGGCCCGACTTCAGGCGAGAAGACCTTTTTGAGGCTATTGTAGACTATCAAAAACGCGAACGCCGCTTTGGTAAAATTAGTGAACAATTGAACTAATTTTACTTTTAACACTTTTTAACATGTGTTTAAATTAACTTAGCATCGATTTTTAGATTGTAAATGAAAAGAATATATCAACTCATATTATTGTTATTGATTGGTTTACCAACAATGGCACAGATTACCCGACCGTCCAATACTGCACCACCTACCCTTAAAGTTAAGGGCCTGGACTTGGATTATTTTAATCCAAAAGAGTACATAATTGGAGGTACTACCCTTACCGGAACTCATTTCATTGACAAGGATGTAATCATTACTTTATCTAAATTGATAAAGGGAGAACGTATTGTATTGCCAGGTGAGGCAACAGCCAATGCAATTAAGACCTTGTGGGCTCAAGGCTTATTTGATGATGTGCAGTTAGATATTGCTAAAATTGTAGAGGACACTGTTTATTTTGACATTGAGGTGGTTGAACGACCGCGTTTAAGTTCATTTGAAATTAATGGCGTGAGTAAGTCCCAAAAGACTGACATCATGGAGAAATTAAATGAGAAAAGCGGAAAATCTATTATCAATGATAATTTATACAATTCAACAACTGCAACAATAAAGAAGTTCCTTTTAGGTAAGGGCTACTTTTTTACAACAGTAGAGTATAAAACAAAACCTGATCCAAGCTTGGAGAATGGAATGATTCTGCAGGTGTTTGTCGATAAGGGTCGAAAAGTAAAAGTTCATGAGATAAACTTTACCGGAAATAAGGATTTTTCATCTGCTAAACTGCGTAAGTTTTTAAAGAAAACAAAGCAACAGGCATTCTATAAAGTATTTGGCTCCGGAAAATTCAACAAGGAAAAATACGATGAAGATAAAGTAACGCTTATTGCCAAGATGCAGGATAAAGGCTATCGTGACGCTGTTATTCTTAAGGATAGTATTTTCCAGTATAGTGATAAAGCAATTGGTATCAATATCGATGTGTATGAAGGTCCTAAATATTACTTTGGTGATATTACCTGGGCAGGGAATGCTAAGTATACAACTGAGATCCTGGAAAAGACCTTTGGCATTGAAAAAGGAGAGGTGTTTAGTGAAGAAAAGCTTGAAAAGAAATTAAGAGGTAGTGCAAATGGGGATGATGTTTCAAGTATTTATCTTAACGATGGTTATTTGACTTTTAATGTTGATCCTGTACAAACCAAAATTCACGGTGATACTGTAGATGTTGAAATGCGTATTTATGAAGGACCTCAGTATACCAATAATCGTATTACTTTAAAAGGAAATACCATAACAAATGATAGGGTAGTATTAAGGGAGATTCGTACAAAGCCAGGAGAAAAATTCTCTAAGGATTTATTGATCCGTACTGTTCGTGAGATTGGTCAATTGGGTAACTTTGATGAATCTAAAACGGTTCCAACTCCTAAACCGAATCCGGCTGATGGTACAGTAGATATCGAATATGCTGTTGAAGAAAAACCTTCTGATCAGATTGAGTTATCTGGTGGTTTTGGTGGTGGTAACATTATTGGAACATTAGGACTTACCTTTAACAACTTCTCATTAAAAAACATATTTAATCTGGATGCTTACAAACCTCTGCCTAAAGGTGATGGTCAGAAATTAAGTCTTCGTGGACAAACAAATGGTAAGTATTATCAATCTTACAGTTTCTCTTTCTCTGAGCCTTGGCTTGGTGGTAAGAAACCAATCAGTTTTGGCGTAAGTGCATTTACATCATTACAATCAAATGGTTTGAAAGCTGCTGATAGCAGGTTCCAAAAGATTCGTTTAAATGGTGTGACTGTTAGTTTGGGTAGAAGGCTGAATTTCCCTGATAACTATTTCCAGCTAACACATGCTATTAATGTTCAGCAATATATCTTAAATAACTACCCAGGATATTTGTTTAGTACAGGAACTTCTTACAACCTTAACTTAACTCAAGAGTTAAGCAGGGACTCAAGAAATCATCAGATTTTCCCAACAGAGGGTTCGTACTTTAAGTTCACTATTCAGGCAACTCCTCCATACTCTCTTTTAAATAACATTAATTATGCAACGGCATCTGATAAACAACGTTATAAGTTTACAGAGTATCACAAATGGAAATTTGAGTCTCAGTGGTTTCAAAGATTGGCCGGCAAATTTGTTGTGATGGCACAAGCTCAGTTTGGTTTCTTAGGAACGTATAACTCGGCAGTTGGAGAATCGGCGTTCGAACGTTTTAAATTGGGGGGTGATGGTATGCAGGGATTTGATTTCTTGCAAGGTTCAGAAGTAATTAAGATGCGTGGATATGCAAATAATGCAGTAATTCCACAAGGATCTGATGCAACTATTGCGCAAAATTCAGGAAGTCCTATATTTACTAAATATGTTATGGAATTAAGATATCCAGTGATTGCAAGTCAACAAGCAACTGCGTTTATTGTAGCATTTGCCGAAGGTGGTAATACCTGGAACAAGTTTGGAGATTTTAATCCTTTTAACATTAGAAGGACTGCAGGTGTTGGTGCTAGAATATTTTTACCGATATTTGGAATGTTGGGAATTGATTATGGGCATGCCTTTGATAAAATTCCAGGAATTGTTGATGGTGGAAAACAAAATTTCACCTTCAGTATTGCACAACAGTTGGGAGGACTTTAATTAATTAATGCTTTTAGAAATGAAAAAATACTTTTTAATTTGCTTTTTGCTCTTTACCGGCTTTGGAGCATTTGCACAAAAGTTTGCTTACGTAGATACTGAATATATACTTAAACATTTACCTGAGTATAAATCTGCGCTGGATCAAATGAATGTGTTGTCTCAGCAATGGCAAGAGAAGGTTGATGCTAACTTTACTGAGATAGATAAGATGTATAAGGCTTACCAGGCAGATCAGGTATTGTTAACTGAAGATATGCGCAAAAGAAGAGAGAATGAAATCATTGAAAAGGAAAAAGCGGCTAAAGATTTTCAGCGCAAGATATTTGGTCCGGATGGAGATCTTTTCCAAACCCGTTCAAAATTGTTGAGTCCTATTCAGGATAAGGTTACAAAAGCCATTTCTGAAATAGCGAAAGTTAAACTCCTTGATTTCATATTTGATAAGAGTAGTGAAGCCACAATGATGATATACGCAAGCAGTACTTATGATGTAAGTAACGACGTTATTGTAAGATTGGGTTTCAAACCTGGAACGATGCTGAAATAAACACACAAATAGATAAATTAAAAACAATTATTAAGAAAAATAAAGATGAGAAAGTTAATGAACGCATTTTTTGTAACAGCTGGCTTATTGTTCACTGTCAACATCGCAAATGCACAACAAAAATTGGCACACTTGAATTCAGCGGCTATTATTGAAGCAATGCCTGAAGTTAAAACTGCCAGAACCACATTGGAGGCCTTTCAAAAAACGAAAACTGCTGATATTGATAAAATGATTTCTGAATACCAGACTAAACTTAAAGCGGCTCAGGACAAAGAAAAAACTATGAGCGAAGCTAACAAAGAAACTGTTGGTAAAGAATTACAAACAATGGGAGCTGAATTGCAGGATTTAGAGAAACGTATCACTGATGCAAGAACAAAAGCTCAACAAGAATTAGAAACAAAAAATGCAGAACTTTTTAACCCTATTCAGGTAAAAGCTGATGCTGCTATTAAGGCTGTCTCAAAAGAAAAAGGTTTTACATATGTATTTGATACTGCAAACCAGGGATTAGTGTACTGGGATGGTGGCGAAGACATTACACCTCTTGTTAAAACTAAGTTAGGTATTGCTGCCACTGCAACAACTCCTGCTCCTAAAAAATAGTGAAGATCAAACCTCTGTCACAACATTCGAAAGAAAACAGTTAGTAGAGGAAAAAATATTTAAATTGCGGGATTGAGTGATAAAACTCAATCCCGTTTCTTTTTGCAATGAATACTAAGCATTCCATTGGTGTTTTTGATTCAGGTTATGGTGGTTTAACTGTTTTTAAATCAATAGCCCAAAAACTACCTCAATATAACTATATCTATTTTGGTGACAATGCCCGTTCACCTTATGGAGATCATTCATTTGATACCGTATATCAGTATACCTTAGAGTGTGTGGAATGGTTATTTGCCCAGGGATGTCAATTGGTTATTCTGGCTTGCAACACGGCCTCAGCAAAGGCTCTTCGCTCGATACAGCAGAACGTATTACCTTTTAAATATCCTAATAATAGAGTTCTTGGAGTGATCAGGCCAACGGCAGAAATAGTAGGGGAGTTTACTTCTTCGAAAACTATTGGAGTCATGGGGACTCGCGGAACAATTAATTCCGAGTCTTATCTAATAGAGATTAATAAGTTTTTTCCGGAGGTAAAGGTTCTTCAACAAAGTTGCCCAATGTGGGTGCCATTAGTAGAGAACAATGAGCATTTGGATCGCGGGGCTGACTATTTTGTAGAAAAGTACATTAATGAATTGCTGGAGAAGGACCGCAAAATAGATTGTATTCTTTTAGCCTGTACACATTATCCCTTGCTTATTCCTAAAATAAAAGAAAAGCTTCCAGCGAATGTAAGTTTATTAGGTCAGGGTGATATCGTAGCAGACAGTCTGGTGTTGTATCTGAAAAATCATCCTGAGATTGAGTCAAAGATTGCAACACAGGGTAGCAAATCATTTTTTACTTCCGGAGATGAGAAGGTATTCAACAGGCACGCCTCCATTTTTTTTGGATCTGATGTTATTTCGTATCGTATAAGCCTGAAAACCCAGTCATTATAATCTGACCGAAAGATTGTATTTCTTTCTAGGTTCTAATTATTATTAACGGTAAATTTGCCGCTCAAATAACACATAATGAGTGACTCGATAAAACATGAATGCGGAATAGCCTTTATTCGCCTTTTAAAACCTCTCTCATACTACCAGCAAAAATACGGGACTGCACTTTACGGACTTAATAAGCTTTACCTCTTAATGGAAAAGCAGCACAACCGTGGGCAGGATGGAGCAGGGATTGCAACAATTAAACTAGACGTAAAACCAGGTCATCGCTACATTAGCAGATATCGCTCAATGGCACAAAACGCTGTTGCGGATATCTTTGGTTACGTTCAGAACAAATTTGTTGACATTCAAAACGAAACTCCTGAATTGATGCAGGATGCTGAGTGGCTAAAAAATAATGTAAGTTTTATTGGAGAAGTTTTACTGGGACATTTACGTTATGGTACACACGGTAAAAATAGCATAGAAAATTGCCATCCATTTTTACGTCAGAACAACTGGATGACCCGGAACCTTGTTATTGCCGGTAATTTTAACATGACCAATGTAGATGAATTACTCGAACAACTTTATGAGCTTGGTCAGCATCCAAAAGAACAAGCTGATACGGTTACCGTTTTAGAAAAAATAGGCCATTTCCTTGATGATGAAAATCAGGAACTTTTTGACGAGTACAAAAAAGAAGGACTTGATAATGTTCAGATCACTCATAAAATCTCAGAAAATTTAGACATAGCAAAAATCTTAAAACGCTCTGCAAAAAACTGGGATGGTGGTTATGCGATCTCTGGTATTGTTGGAAATGGAGATGCATTTATTCTTCGTGATCCTTCAGGTATCCGCCCGGCTTATTATTATCAGGATGATGAAATTGTTGTAGCTGCTTCAGAGAGACCAGCAATTCAAACTGCATTTAATATCCCATTCAAAGACGTTAAAGAAATTGAACCAGGTCATGCGCTAATTGTTAAGAAAAATGGCACTGTAACTCAGGAGATTTTTAGAGAGCCTGAAGAAAAAAGAGCATGCTCTTTTGAACGCATCTATTTTTCGAGAGGTAGCGATGCCGAAATCTATAAAGAAAGAAAGCATTTAGGGGCGTTACTTTGTAAGCAAATACTTAGTGCAGTAAAATCGGATTTAAAAAACACAGTATTCTCTTTTATCCCTAATACTGCCGAAGTTTCATTTTATGGAATGGTTGAAGGGTTACATAGTTACATCAGAAATGTACAAAAAGATACTTTATTGCATCGTAAAGATTCTTTGAATGATGAACAATTGGATGAGTTATTGTCCATGTCTCCGAGGGTAGAGAAATTAGCGATTAAAGATGTTAAGTTAAGAACATTTATTACACAAGACGCAGATAGGGGTGATATGGTTGCCCATGTTTATGATACCACATACGGTGTAATAAAAAATCATACAGATACTTTAGTGGCGGTAGATGATTCAATTGTTAGAGGTACAACTCTTAAACAGAGTATTATCAAAATTATTGATAGACTGCACCCTAAAAAGATTATTATCGTTTCGTCGGCACCTCAGATACGTTATCCTGACTGTTACGGTATTGATATGTCGAAGATGGGTCAATTTGTTGCTTTTGAAGCAGCAATTCAACTTTTGAAAGCTCGTGGAATGGAGCATGTCATTGAAGAGGTATACCAAAAGTGTAAGGCTTCATTATTACTTCCAAAAGAGGAAATTGTAAATCATGTAAAAGACATTTACAGACCATTTAAACAAGAGGAAATCTCTGCACAAATTACTAAAATCATTACTCCTGACAATATCAATGCAGAGGTAGAGGTAATTTATCAGACATTAGATAATTTACATGTGGCTTGTCCAAATCATACCGGCGATTGGTACTTCTCGGGTAACTACCCAACTCCAGGAGGAAATAAGGTTGTTAATAAAGCCTTTGTAAACTGGAAAGAAGGAAACAATCAAAGAGCTTACTAGAAGCCTAATTAGCAGATATAAAAAGTCTCGTTGTAAAATGCAACGGGACTTTTTTATTGCCGTTGTTTACATGTGATACTTTATAAATACCTGAATAAATAACCTGATTGCAAATATTAAAATCACTGCCCCAGCTATTTTATTGAGGTTCTGAATGCTTTTTTCTTTAATCCGGTATCTTAATTTTGCTGCATAATACGTTTTAACACAATCAACTGATAGCTGGGTTGTCATCGCAATCACAAAGAATACCACCTTTTCGGCCATATCATAATGAAGCTGTACCGAGATAATACCCCCAACCATAATCCAAAACATCAAAGTAGACGGAGATAAGAGGCACATTAAAAACCCTTTTAATATATAACCTCTTTTTTTGATTTTTACAGTTTCTGAAATGTCGTAGCTTACTTTTACTTTATTAAAAAGATAGTAGAGGCCAATTCCAAAAAGGAACAATCCACCAATAATACCTATGTATTGATTGTATTCAGAATTATAGTCTACAAATTGTGAACTGAATATGGTAAGCGAGATAAAGATTATGTCGCTGAAAACTACACCTATAGCTAAAGAGAACCCAGCTTTAAAGCCCTTTTCTATGCTGGTTTTTATCATGGAAAAAAATACGGGACCCGTTAAAAACGAAAATAAAATCCCCGCACCTATCCCTTGTAATATTGCTTCAAACATTCAGCTAAACATATATAATACGCTAATATGCAATTTTAAACATAAAGTGACCTTATTTTTTTACTAGTTTTCATGCAGATATCTAACGTCCTGTAATGTGTAAACATTACACTTTAGCTTATAGTTTTTTTTATTTATGTTTAGCGTTCTAAAAAACCAAGTTTAAAATGAGTTCAGAAAATTCTCAAACCAAATGGGGCCAATTTATTCCCTTAGTCACAGTGTTCTTTTTTTGGGGCTTTGTAGCTGCCAGTAATGACATATTAATACCGGTATTTAAAAAAGCATTTGACTTAACTCAAAGCCAAAGCCAATGGGTATCACTTGCATTTTATATTGCCTATACGGTTGGAGCATTAATTTATAATGCCATTTCAGTTTTAATGAAACAGGATCTTGTAAATAAGCTGGGCTACAAGAATTCATTAGCTTTAGGTTTGGTTATTTCGGCTGTAGGAACGTTGTTGTTTTATCCGGCTGCAAATCTGGGCTCATTCCCCTTAATGTTATCTGGGTTGTTTATCGTGGCATTAGGATTTTCTTTGCAACAGACGGTAGCAAATCCATTGGCCATTGCATTAGGACCAATTAAAACAGGTTCCCAACGATTAACATTAGCAGGTGGTATTAATAACTTTGGTACTACAATAGGACCCCTAATTGTTAGTTTTGCCATTTTTGGTTCATTATCTACAGCAAGTGAAGATGTAAGTATTGAAAGTGTTAAAATACCATACTTAATTTTAGGAGTTGCGTTTATTGCGGTTGCAATATTTTTAAAGCTGTCTTCTCTGCCAGATAGACCAACCTTGGTTGAGTCGGTAATTGAGGATCCAAGCCATAAGGGTTCTGCTTTAAAATACCCTCAGTTGGTATTGGGTATGATTGCCATATTTGTTTATGTAGGTGTTGAAGTATCTACTGCAAGTAACCTGCCTGCTTACATGGAAAAGGACCTGGGATTTGCAATTAAGGATATTGCACCATATGTATCTTTATACTGGGCCAGTATGATGATTGGTAGATGGACTGGAGCTGTTGAGGCTTTCACCGACAATGTAAGTACACAAAAAATATTAAGGTTTGTGGCTCCATATTTAGCTTTCGGGATCTTCTTAGGTGTTAATGCAATATTTCACCATGATTTAGCTCCATTTTATGTTTATGGTCTAATTATCTTAGTGTTGATTATTGCTGATATGGCGAGTAAAGGAAATCCAGCCAGAATGTTGCTGATATTCTCTATCATAGGTATTAGTGCACTCTTAATCGGTATGTTTACAAAAGGTATGGTAAGTGTTTATGCACTTACAAGTGTGGGGCTGTTCTGCAGTACATTGTGGCCTTGTATCTTTACATTGGCTGTGAGTGGTCTGGGTAAAAATACAAGTCAGGGAAGTAGCTTCTTAATCATGATGATCATGGGTGGAGGAATTATTAGTTGGGTACAAGGATACGTATCTGAGTTCACTGGTATCCAATACAGTTATATAGTAGGTGTGCTATGCTTCGCCTATCTGGCATATTATGCCTGGAAAGTAAGCGGCATCCTTAGAAAACAAGGAATTGATTTCGATAAAAAAATAGCCGGCGGCCACTAAAATAGCCTTCGCATAAAAACTTCCCTCTTTGCTTAAAGGAGGGAAGTTTTTTTTTACCCTATATTTGCCAGCCGGTTTTTTGAATTAAAACGCATCAGATGAAGAAAGGATTTAAAGATATATTTATGAACTTAGCTACCGATCTGTCGCACCGCTCACACTGCGTGCGTGCCCATGTTGGAGCTGTATTAACAAAAGATACCCGAATTATTTCTATAGGCTATAACGGGCCGCCTTCAGGTACACATAACTGCGATGAAGAGTGGCCTGAAACAGGATGCGACAGAGATTCGCGCGGTAGTTGTTCACTTGCATTACATGCAGAAGAGAATGCCATATTGTATGCGGTAAAAAATGGTTCTAGAATATCAGGGTCAACTTTGTATACCACACTTTCGCCGTGTATTGCTTGCGCCAGGTTAATATTATCGTCAGGTATTAAATTAGTTTACTATAAAGATTCCTATGCAGAGTACAAGGGCTTGGCGAGCGATGAAGGTGTTGATTTTCTGCGAAGATTTGGTGTGGAGGTAATTAAATATTCTTAACTTTGGCCATGCTAGAAAAAATCATAATTCTCGATTTTGGTTCCCAATACACACAATTAATTGCCCGTAGGGTACGCGAGTTAAATGTTTATTGCGAAATTCATCCCTTCAATCATATTCCTGAAATCTCATCTGACGTTAAAGGCATCATATTTTCAGGTAGTCCATATTCAGTTCGTCAGGAAGACGCACCTCAAATAGATCTTGAAAAATTCCATAAACATTATCCTGTTTTAGCAGTTTGTTACGGTGCTCAGTATATTGCCCAGCACACAGGTGGAGAGGTTAAGGCTTCATCAACACGCGAATACGGCAGAGCCAACCTAAACTTTGTAGCAGATAATAATAAGTTATTTAAAAATATTAGTGCAGGTTCACAAGTGTGGATGTCACATGGTGATACCATTACAGCAATGCCTGCAAATGCAGAACTTATAGCCAGTACAGATAGTGTAAAAGTTGCCGCTTATCAGGTTAAAGATTCAGAAACCTATGCAATCCAGTTTCATCCAGAAGTAACACACAGTACTGATGGTAAACAATTGTTAGAAAACTTTCTTGTAGACATCTGCGGATGTAAACAGGAGTGGACTCCAGATGCATTTGTTGAAACCACCATTGCTGAGCTTCAGGCTAAATTAGGTAACGATAAAGTTGTTCTTGCCCTTTCAGGTGGTGTTGATTCAAGTGTTGCAGCAATCTTATTGCATAAAGCAATTGGTAAAAACCTACACTGCATCTTTGTAGATAATGGTTTGTTACGCAAAGGAGAGTACGAATCAGTTTTAGAACAGTACAAACACCTTGGTTTAAACATAAAGGGAGTTGATGCTAAAGAACGTTTCCTTAGCCAGCTTGCAAAAGTTAAAGACCCAGAATTAAAGCGCAAGGCAATTGGACGCGTATTCATAGAGGTATTTGATGATGAAGCACATGAAGTTCAGGATGTGAAATGGTTAGCACAAGGAACCATTTACCCAGATGTTATTGAATCTGTGTCTGTTAAAGGACCATCAGCAACTATCAAATCACACCATAATGTTGGTGGATTACCTGATTTCATGAAGTTAAAGGTTGTAGAACCTCTTAATACATTGTTTAAGGACGAGGTAAGAAGAGTGGGCAGATCATTAGGACTTGAACACTTTATTATTGGGCGTCACCCTTTCCCTGGTCCGGGATTGGCTATCAGAATTCTTGGTGAAGTAACTGCAGAGAAAGTTGCCATTCTACAAGAAGCAGATGCTATCTATATTGATAACTTAAAGGAAGCCGGCCTTTACGATAAAGTTTGGCAGGCGGGAGCCATTTTCCTTCCGGTTCAATCTGTTGGTGTAATGGGCGATGAGCGTACTTACGAAAACGTAATTTGCCTTCGTGCAGTTGAATCTGTTGATGGTATGACTGCCGATTGGTGCCATCTGCCATATAACGTACTCGCAAAAATTTCTAACGAAATAATTAACAAAGTAAAAGGAATTAATCGCGTCGTATATGATATCAGCTCAAAACCACCAGCTACAATTGAGTGGGAGTAAATATTGGGTAATAGCTTTTATTGGACTTTTTTTAGCTGCATGTTCACCTAAAATTCAAAAGACCACTACTAAAAAGCCCGATGTTCCTAAAAAGGTAGAAGAGAAAAAAGAAAAGCCTGCGTCTAAATTTACGCAGGCTGATATTTCTCTGCTGGTTCCGTTCAGATTAAATGATTTAAGACTTAAAACGGCCACCAAAGCTGAAGTCGAAAAATCAGCTATGGCAATCGATTTTTATCAGGGATTTAAGCTTGGTATAGATTCGGCAGCAGAACAAGGACTCAGTTTTAAATTAAATGTTTATGATTCCCGCGACAATAACAGTCAAATTGAAGGATTAATTAAAAACGGAGGATTAAGCAACAGTAATTTAATTGTTGGGCCGGTTTACCCCGCAGGATTAAAATACATTAAAGATTACTCTGTAGCGCAAGGCATTCCCGTTGTTAATCCGCTCGCGGCTACACATCCAGAGGAATTTAATAACCCAAATCTGATCTCTATTGTAAATAATATAGATTTACACGTCGAAAAATTAGGGTTTTATATTACTAAACATTACAATCCAGAAAACACAGTTTTAGTACTGATAGATTCAAAAGATGCAGGCAGTAAATTACTGTCAGCACCTGTAAAAGCATATTTTGAAAGCAGCAAGAAAAAGTTCACTTTTCAGGAATTTGCTTCTGTTTTTACTATGGAGCTGAACCTGATCAAGAATAAGAAATATGTCATTATTGTAACTTCCCCGGATAGAAAGTTTGTAATACCAACAATTGATAAGCTAGTAAAATTAAAAAATGCTGGTCTGGATATAGATTTGTATGGTCACCCTGACTGGATAAAACAAAATTATAATATAGACAAGCTTCAGGCGCTAAATACTGCTGTAACGTCGTCTTATAAGGTCGATTATAAGAATAATCATGTGATCTCATTTATTAAGAAATATAGAGCTGCGTATAGCTTTGAACCCGGTGAATATTCGTTTAAGGGATTCGATATCGGCTTTTATTTTGCTCAGCTTATTTCCAAACATGGAAAAGATTATCTGAAATACATTACAGAGGAAAAATATAAAGGGCTGCATAATAACTTTTCATTCTACCATGATGAAAAATTAGGTTATATTAATACCAGTTTAATGTTGTTACGTTACCAGGATTTTTCTTTAAATCTTATTGAATGAGGGTAGAACACCAGATCAGGGCATTTGAACAGGTATTTAAAAGTTATGACGGCACACAGCCGCTACATCGTTTCTTGTTTACTTATTTTAAGCAGCATAAACAAATGGGCTCGTCCGACCGGCGTTGGGCTACCAGATATATTTATAGTTTTTTCAGATTAGGTAAGGCACTCCTAAAAGAAGATACGATACTTCGTTTGGCTATTTCCGACTTCCTTTGCAATCAAACACTAAGTCTGGTAATTGAAACTAAGTTGCCTCAGTTTAAAGAGCAGATCAATCTTTCCGTTCAAGAAAAAATAGCTTTAATAACAGATCAGTACCCTTCCTTTAAACTTTCTGAGGTATTCATATTCAATGAAAACCTGAGTGAAGATATTGAAAAGCAAGACTTTTATGAGTCATTTTTTATACAGCCGGATTTATTTTTGCGAGTTAAACCGAGCTATATAAACCAACTTATTAAAACGCTAAAAGAGGCAGAAATAGCAGTTGAAGAGATAAGTAAAACTACTTTGGCCTTGCCAAATGGAACCAAACTGGAAAAAATTGTACCCTCACAACAGTATTATCAGGTACAGGATTTATCATCACAGAAAACAGGAGATTTTTTTGAACCTCAGACCTGGGACTATTGGTGGGATTGTTGTGCCGCCTCAGGAGGCAAATCCCTGCTTCTGCACGATCTTGAGCCTAGTGTACAGTTATTGGTTAGCGACGTAAGAGAAAACAGCTTAAACAATCTGGAGGAGCGTTTCCGTGAAGCGGGATTAAAAAAGTATCAGAAAAAAGTGTTAGATCTGCTTCAGAATAACGATCAGGATCTGCATCATTATGAATTTGACGGAATTATTCTGGATGCACCTTGTTCAGGGTCGGGTACCTGGGGTCGTACTCCTGAAATGCTTTATTATTTTGACGCTCATAAAATCAGTTATTTTTCGAAACTTCAAACAGCAATCGCAGGTAATGTTGTTAAATATCTGAAAACAGAGAAGCCATTGGTATACATTACCTGTTCTGTATTTAAACAGGAAAATGAAGATGTTGTAGCATGGATAGTCGAAAACCTACCCCTACAACTCGAAAAAATGGAAGTGATTAAGGGCTATAAGGATAAAGCAGATACCATGTTTATTGCTCGCTTTATTAAAAAATAGTCACTCTTTTAGTGCCCATGGGTACCAAACCACTGCTTAATTTTACTCTTAATGTGACTTATGGTCTCAAACAATATGGCCAGCACACCAATAATCAACGTGAATTGCTCGAAGCTGTTCATAGCCTTTTTTATTTTAGACGATCAAAAGATGGTTTTGTTACAAGCCAGTATTGTTTCTGAATAATTTGATAGCAATAGCAAGAAGGATAATTCCAAAAGCTTTTCTTAAAACATTTAAGCCGGATTTGCCAAAAAGCTTCTCTAAACGCTCTGTATTCTTTAATACAAAATAAACGAATAGCATATTGATGATGATTCCAATAATGATGTTTTGAGTTGCATATTCAGTTTTTAACGAAAGTAAAGTGGTCATGGTTCCAGCACCTGCTATTAATGGAAATGCAAGAGGCACAATTGATACCGTTTCAGGCGCATCACCTTCTTTAAATATGGTTAGACCAAGTACCATTTCCATGGCAATAAAGAAGATCACAAATGAGCCCGCAATGGCAAATGATTCAACATCCAGTCCGATAACCTTTAACAAGGTCTCGCCGGCAAACAAAAAGATAACCATAAGTACGGTTGCAACTATAGCTGCCTTTTCAGATTGAATATGTCCGGCTTTCTTTCTAAGCTCAATTACTACAGGTATAGCTCCCAGAATATCAATGATAGCGAATAGTACCATTGAAGTAGATAGAATTTGTCGAAAATTGAATTCCATAGCAGTTAATTTATGCTACAAAGGTAAATTAATTAGCAATAAAAAAGCCACTCAAACTGAGCGGCTTTTTTATTGCTAATTATGCTTGATTACTTTGCCTGAACCCGATTAGATGTTGAAGCCCGGTATAAGTATAAAATGATATGCGCAACAGCAAACACTAAGGAGAAGTAGTATAAGCCTGTGTCTTTGCCGTCAGTAATATTGTGGTGAATTAACGCCACTATGATCAACAAAATAGCAAGGCCAAAACCTACATAAGACACAGTTTTAGTGCTTTTTGCTAATGTAGCTTGTAAGTTATCAGATAATAAACTGTTTTTCATACCATAGAACAGGTACACGTTAATACCAATAATCATCCATACCAATAAACGAACCCATGTATCAAGAGGCAGGAACACCATCATACCTAAGCAAACCGCTACACCCAATATTGGAATAAGCGGTACCAAAGGCACTTTAAATGCACGAGGCAAATCAGGCATTCTATTTCTTAAGATAACTATTCCGATGCAAACAAGAATAAATGCCAAAAGAGTACCTATGCTTGTCATTTCGCCCACTACAGTGGCCGGAACAAATGCTGCGAATAAGCTTACAAAAAACATAAATAATAAGTTGCTTTTTGCAGGTGTACTATATTTAGGGTGAACTTTCGAGAACACCTTTGGTAATAAACCATCTTTACTCATCGAGAAGAATACCCTCGATTGGCCCAATAGCATCACTAGGATAACTGAAGCATAACCACCCAGAATGGCAAGAATAATCAACTTATTTAACCACGGATAAGATGGAACAACAACACCTGCTGCATTTTTTACACCCATATTGTCAATTGCAACAGCAACAGGAGCAATACCATCCTGACCTTTAAACATGTCAAAATTAGCTACCCCGGTCATTACGTGTGCAAAAAGAATATATAGAATTGTACAAATAAACAAAGAAACAAGGATACCGATGGGCATATCTTTCTTAGGATTTTTTGCCTCCTGGGCAGCTGTAGAAACGGCATCAAAACCTATATAGGCAAAGAAAACAATTCCGGCCGCTCGTATTACGCCCCCCCATCCGTGTGTAAACATACTTTCGTGACCTGGTTTGTCAGCAGGAATAAAATAAGGTGAATAGTTGTCGGCGTTAATATATTTCCATCCTAAAAGGATAAAAATGAATACAATTACAACCTTAATAGCTACAATGAGCCCATTAATAAATGCAGATTCGCTGGTGCCTCTGATCAAAACAAAGGACATTAAGACGATAATAAATACAGCAGGTAAGTTAAACATACCAGAAACTACGGTGCCATCTAAAAGGGTTGCCGTTTCAAAAGGCGACATGGTTACCTGCGCGGGTAGATGGACATCGTAATACGCCAGAAACTTGACCAGATACCTACTCCAGCTAATGGATACCGTTGCGGCACCTAAAGCATATTCCAATACCAAATCCCAGCCAATTATCCAGGCTATAAATTCACCCATTGTAGCATACGAATAAGTATAAGCACTACCTGCTACCGGGATCATTGAAGCAAATTCGGCATAACATAAGCCTGCAAAAGCGCAACCCAAAGCTGCAATAACAAATGAGATGGTAATGGCTGGTCCTGCGTTATTGGCGGCAGCAGATCCGGTTATGGAAAACAGTCCGGCTCCAATAATTGCACCAATACCCAAAGCCACCAAATTGACGGGGCCAAGGGTCCGTTTCAGGGTTCCTTCACCACTTTCAGCAGCTTCTTGTGTAAGTAAGTCAATTGACTTTCTAAAATTCATAGTTTAAAGTTTAGTTAAAGTGTATCTATAACTCGTCTAGTTTATATTATAAGTGCCAAACCTAAATAAAATATATCTAAAAATAAAAGGGATTCTTTTACGAAATCCCTTTTATTTTTATCCTAATGAAGTTTAAGGTTGAGCTTTAATGTTGTCAATCGATCTTCTTGACTGTTTCCCCTCCACTTTTAGTGTGTTGCTCACTTTGTTTTGAGCGAATTGAGTATTTTTAGGTCTTTCCTCAAGTAAATATTTTACGTTTTTAGCTATTTCTTGTGTTAATGCCGACATTTTAGCGGAAACCTGAATCGAATTCGTGATTTCTTTTTTTGAGGCGGTATTCTCGCCTGGACTAACAGCTATATATGGGGCAATAACCAAAGAGACAATCGACATTAGTTTAATAAGGATGTTCATTGACGGTCCGGAAGTATCTTTAAAAGGATCGCCAACCGTATCACCTGTAACAGATGCTTTATGAGGCTCAGATTTTTTGTAATGCATCTCGCCATTGATCTCAACACCCTTTTCAAATGATTTTTTAGCGTTGTCCCATGCACCACCCGCATTACTCTGGAAAATTCCCATAAGTACTCCGGATACGGTAACACCTGCTAATAGACCACCTAATATTTCAGCAGAACTTACCGATGGGAAAACACCTTTGAAACCAAAACCCACTATAATTGGAACTAAAAGTGCAATAGCACCTGGCAACATCATTTCGCGAATCGAGGCCTTAGTCGAAATGGCAACACATTTTTCGTATTCCGGCTTTGCTTTATATTCCATAATTCCTGGAATTTCGCGGAACTGGCGACGAACTTCCTGTACCATATCCATTGCTGCTTTGCCAACCGCTGCAATACATAATGCAGAAAATATAAAAGGAATCATCGCACCTACAAATAGCCCGGCCAAAACAGGAGCTTTATAGATGTCGATAGCAGATATACCCGCTACACCAACAAATGCCGCAAATAAAGCAAGTGAGGTTAATGCTGCCGAAGCAATTGCAAATCCTTTACCGGTAGCTGCAGTTGTGTTCCCAACGGCGTCCAGATTGTCAGTACGTTCACGTACTTCAGGAGGTAATTGACTCATTTCAGCAATACCACCAGCATTATCAGCAATAGGGCCGAATGCATCAATTGCCAACTGCATTGCTGTAGTAGCCATCATACCTGCAGCGGCAATTGCTACACCGTATAATCCTGCAAAAGCATAAGAGAAAATGATGCCTCCTGCTAAAACCAGGATAGGAGCAACAGTAGATTTCATACCTACCGATAACCCCCCAATAATGTTTGTAGCATGACCTGTGCCAGATTGCTGGATAATTGAATTAACAGGGCCTTTCCCCATTGCCGTATAATATTCAGTTATAATACTCATTAAGGTACCTACAACCAATCCTACTATGATCGCAAAAAATACGTCAATACTGGTAAAATCAACGCCGCGCAAATGCAGGTTTGAAGGCAGCATCCACATCACAATGAAATAAGATGCAATGGCAGTAATTACAATTGATCCCCAGTTGCCCAGGTTTAACGCTGTTTGTACATTAGAATCTTCACCTTTGATGCGCACAAACCAGGTGCCTATTATCGAAAACAAGATACCCAATCCGCAGATCACCATAGGTAATAGTATCGGAGACATACCTCCAAAATTATCTGTCGCAACAATTTCCTGTCCTAATACCATTGTAGCAAGAATAGTTGCCACATAAGAACCAAATAAATCCGCTCCCATACCGGCCACATCACCAACATTGTCGCCAACGTTATCTGCAATGGTTGCCGGGTTACGCACATCATCTTCAGGAATTCCAGCTTCAACTTTACCAACTAAGTCGGCGCCTACATCGGCAGCTTTGGTGTAAATACCACCTCCCACACGCGCAAAAAGCGCAATAGATTCGGCTCCTAATGAAAATCCGGTTAGTACCTCTATCGCTGTTTTCATTTCTGCGCTGTTTGGTTGAACAACATTAAAAACGTTTAGGAAAACAATAAATAAACCGCCTAAACCTAAAATAGCTAAACCTGCTACACCCAATCCCATTACCGTACCGCCGGTAAAAGAAACCTTTAGCGCTTGTTTTAAACTTGTTCTTGCAGCCTGAGTAGTACGAACATTCGCTTTTGTTGCTGCTTTCATTCCAATGTATCCTGCGGTAGCAGAAAACACAGCTCCAATAATAAAGGCAATAGATATGATCCAGCTGGAGTGTAATTGTACGCCGTTAACTTCATGTACCGTTCCTGAATAGGCAAGTAATGCAGCCGTAAACACAACAAAAATGCTAAGTACTTTCCATTCAGCTTTTAAAAAGGCCATTGCACCATCAGCAATATAGCCGGCCAGTTCCTGCATGTTTTTATCCCCTGCATCCTGTTTGTTTACCCATGCACTTTTAATAGCCATCACAATGATGCCAATTAAACCCAATGCGGGAATAAAATAGATTAAATTGTTCTGTAAAAACTCCATACTTTGATCTCTTGTTTAGTTTATTTTTGGTTGTTAGTTGTCGACTTTAGCTGCCTCCAAAAAAGGCCAAAGCCAATTGTTTGTAGCTGGCAGACTGCCCTTTTTCGCCATTACCTTAAAGCACTTAAGTCATTTAATTGGCAAGACCGGGCTTTACAAAAATAAGCGTGTTTCTGAAATTACCAAATTTTTAATGAATTGATTACTAACCTTTTTTATGAACCGGGAATTTATGCCATTGGTTGCTTTTAATCGGGTTTATTAGTCAGAAAGACGAAGTCCTCACATAATTCGCACATTCTACATACATTCTTCACAAAAAAGTACCTGTTTGTGGGTTTGGTGTGAACGAGGTGTGAAGAATGTACGAACGTTCTGTATTTTTAATATATTAGCAGGGCAGTTGATACATAACTTATAAAGCTCTTGTATTGGATTTATGCTAAAACCAACCAAACAAACCATATGGATAAAGAAAATCAAGACGGTTCTTTTAAAAGAGAACTAGGACTGTTAGATGGTACCATGCTCGTAGTCGGCTCAATGATTGGGTCGGGGATATTCATTGTAAGTGCTGATATAGCCCGACAAGTCGGTTCTGCCGGTTGGCTTATTCTCATTTGGGTGGTTACCGCAATAATTACCATTATTGCCGCAGTTAGTTACGGTGAGTTGAGCGCAATGTTCCCAAAAGCAGGAGGACAATACGTTTATTTAAAAGAGGCTTATAATAAACTGATTGCATTTTTATATGGCTGGAGTCTGTTTGCCGTAATACAAACAGGGACTATTGCGGCCGTAGGGGTCGCGTTTTCTAAGTTTGCCGCCTACCTTTATGAACCTTTTAGTGAAAATAATATCCTATGGCAAATTCAAACAGGAGTTAGCGACAAAGGTATTCCGGAGCATTACGCAATCAGCGCGGCTCAGTTGGTTTCTATTGTCACCATCGTTTTTCTGACCTTTGTAAATAGCCGTGGTGTTAAGGATAGTAAAATTCTGCAAACTGTTTTAACGATTATAAAAATCCTATCACTTTTTGGTTTAATCATTTTCGGATTTACCCTTGCAGCGAAAGCTGAGGTCTGGGATGCAAACTGGGCCAATGCCTGGGAAACACGTTCTTTTAGTTTAGAAACAATGACCTGGGCGCCTATTAGTGGAAGCTTATTACTATCGGGAATTTCGGCAGCAATGGTTGGTTCATTGTTTTCAAGTGATGCATGGGCAGGGGTTACCTTCATTGCCGGAGAGATTAAAAATCCTCAGCGCAATGTTGGTCTAAGCTTGTTCCTGGGAACGCTAATTGTAAGCATAATTTATATTCTTGCTAATCTGATGTATGTTGCAGTATTGCCTCTCGACCAGATTACCACTGCAAAATCTGATAGGGTAGCAGTAGTTGCGGCACAGTATATTTTTGGACAAGCGGGTACCATAATTATTGCTGTAATGATTATGATCTCTACGTTTGCCTGTAATAATGGTTTGATTATGGCGGGGGCCAGGGTATACTACACAATGGCAAAGGATGGGTTGTTCTTTAAAAAGGCGGCCACTTTAAATAAAGCAGATGTACCGGGCTGGGCTTTATGGGTACAAGGAGCATGGGCTTCTGCGTTGTGTTTAACGGGTAGATATGGTGCTCTTCTGGATTTTGTAGTGATTATTGTTTTGATATTCTATATCCTTACTATCTATGGGATATTCATTTTAAGAAGAAAAATGCCTGATGCAGAGCGTCCATACCGGGCTTTTGGTTATCCGGTTCTGCCAATGTTATACATCATAGTAGCATCAGCACTTAGTGTTGCACTTTTAATCTACAAGACAGACACTTGCGGATGGGGTGTGTTAATTATGCTGATAGGGATACCAGTTTATTATCTGACTAAAAAAGTTGAAGCAACCGAGTAATAAAAAGGTAATCGTCATCTCCTTTGATTAACCAAAGGAGATGACGAGGCAAACGATAGCGTTACCGAGCGTATTAAACTACTGGTTTCCTAAACGTGTGGTGAAGTCAGAAATAACATTTTGGTATTTTCTCAATACCCGATCCCAATCATGAAACTGTTCATCGGCTTTTACGCTTGTTAAAGGAGCACCAGAAAATTCACTTACAAGTTTAACCTTATAAGTAAGCGGTTCGCTTTTAGATAGCTTAATAATTAAACGCGTTCTGATAGTGTTTTGCTGGAAACTTTGAATGCTCCATGAAGTTCTTAAATAAGATGTTTCTTTGTCGGCAACTTCAATTGCATCAAAGTAATCAGTCACAATTTGATTTGCGCGTTTCCACACCTCTGCCACATCTTGTTTTTTATTGATTTCAATAGAGAAATCGATGTTGGCCTGGTCCGTTTTTATTGAAGCTTCCTCGGCATCATCCTTCTTCATGTCAAAAAACTGCTTCTTTGGTGGCTCGGCCATTCCCTTCTTATTGCAGAAAGTTTGCTCATACTTTAAGAACCCGGCTTTCTGAACTTTTACATTTACGCAAGAGTTTTTTGGGACTTTGATCTTTGCATTACCTGTACCTAAAATTTGTCCGTCTACAACAATTTTTGCATCAGCTTCTGAAGCTGAGATTTGGACGGTTTGAGCTTTAATTGCAAAAGGTGCAATTAAAAACAGTGAGGCTGTTAATAAAGATTTTAATTTCATAATAAAGTTAATTTGTGAAGATTATCCGCCACAAATTAAACCCTATAAAACCCTTAAAAAAATACCCATTAATGGGTATTTTTTTAAGGGTTTACTGTTTCTTATATTGTTTGGTCAACTGCAATTTTTGGTGGTAAAAGTTTATACATCACCGGTGTTACTAGTCTTGATAATAATGTCGAGCTAATTAAACCACCAATAAGCACCAAAGCAAGTGGAGAATACAATTCACTATATTCAATTACAAGTGGCAGCAATCCGCCAATGGCTGTTAACGAGGTCAAAAGTATGGGTACAAATCTAATTTCCCCGGCTTCAATAATCGCTTCCTCAATGCTTTTTCCCTGCGCCCTTAATTGATTTGTAAAATCTACAACCAACAGAGAGTTTTTCACTTCTATACCTACTAATGCAATAAAACCTATTGTGGCTGTAAAGGAAAGCGTTTCACCTGCAAAGAACAGCATGATCAATCCTCCAACTATTCCAAGTGGAATAACCGACAATACAATCAGTATACTTTTAAAGGTTTTGAACTCAAGTATCAACACCCCCAGAAAACCAAAAACAGTAACAATAAGGATAAGACCAAGATTACCAAAGCTTTCTTCTTTACTCTCTTTCTCGCCTGCAACTTTAAAAGAGAAGCCTTCAGGGAATTTAAATTTGTTCAGTTTTTCAGTGATCTCCTCATCCAGGCGCTGCACGTTATAGCCTGGTTTTACAAATGCAGAAATGGTTACATATCTGTCTTTATCATAATGTCTGATCTGGTTTGGCGAACTCTCGAAACCAATAGATGCCACGTTTTTCAGAGGGATATTTACCCCAGAGGAAGACGGAACATATAGCCTGTCGAACATACTGATATCCTGAATATCGTTATTTCTTGGAATAGAAACATTCACATTATAATTGTCTGCTTTTCCCGAGTCTTCCCTGTACGTTGCTACATTCAGTCCGGCAGATCCCAATCGAACTGTACGGTCAATATCCGCAGAAGCAACACCCAGCAAAGCCGCCTTTTCTTTATTTATTGTAACCTTAAGGTCTGTAGGTTTTACCAGTAAAGGATTGTTTACGTAAATAGTGCCATCTACTTTACTGATCAGCGAGGCAATATCGAATGCTGTTTTGCGCAGGCCGTTAAGATCATCGGCATAAATGCGGTAGGCAAGGGGGGCATCAACTGGTGGTCCCTGTTCAAAATCTTTAACCTTAATGTTTGCACCAGGGTAACCATTCAGCTCTTTTCTTACCCTTTCAATTACCGCAACTTTTTCGCGGGTTTCCAGTCCCTCTACCTGGACAAAGATCTGTGCATAATTTTCGCTTTCATTATGTGGGATCACATTGTAATAGATTCTTGGATTTCCTTTACCAACATTACTGGAAAATGAACTTATTTCAGGTACTTTTTTCAATACAGATTCCACATACCTTGTTACTTTATTTGTGGTATTTATATTGGTTCCCTCCGGGGTTTCTATATCCACCAGAAACATAGGTTTCTCAGATTTTGGAAACAGGCTGCTTCCTATAACCGGAACTAATCCAAGTGAGGCAATAAAGATCCCTCCGATAATGATAAGTGTAACTAATGGTCTCTTCAGCGCTTTGTTAAGTACCGCTCCATAAGTTGTATGAATTCCTTTTTTCATTGCCCTGAGCAGAAAATTTCCCTCCTCACTCATGTGCGGTTTCAAAATGATGCTTGCTAAAAAAGGGACTACTGTTAGCGATACCAACATAGAAGCAAAAATTGTAGTGATTACAGAAAGCGGTAAACTTCTAATAAAATCCCCGGCTCCTTCGGGTAAGAAAACGATTGGTAAAAAGGCAAATATAAGCAGTATGGTACAGCCAACAACGGCAATGCCGATTTGAGAAGTAGCCTTTATAGAAGCCTCTATTCTGCTGTAGCCCATACGCAGATACCGTTCAATATTTTCAACCACTACAATACTATCATCAACCAGAATACCCAGCGCTACAATCATACCTACAATGCTTAGCTGATTGATGTTATAACCCAATGCATTCATCAGGGTAAGCCCGATGGCAAGAGATAACGGGATCGAGATCATCACAACAACCGATGCCCTTGTACCCAGAGGCAGTAAGGTAACCAACACCAATAAAATTGCGATACCAAAATCTCTGGTAAAATGCGAAAGCCTTACATCTACGCTTTTAGCCTGATCAAAAACCTTTACAAGGTCAATACCCGGTGGTAAATCCTTTTTAAATGCTGCTAATAAGGGGACAACTTTTTCCTGCACAGATATAATGTTCTCTCCATCTTTTAAGCTGGCATTTATAAAACTGCTTCTGTAGCCGTTCAAGCGGGTAATATGTGTTTCATCTTCATAGCCTAATGAAACATCGGCTATGTCTTTCAGGTAAACTACTTTTCCCTGGGCACTAAAGATTACCGTATTCTTAACCTCATCTATGCTCGAAAAATTACCGCTGGTTTTAATATTAAGCTTTCTGTTTCCCATACTGATGTTACCACCTGGAATGTTAACATTCTCACTTTGTAATGCAGCAATAACATTATTCTGGGTAAGTTTTTCCTGAGCTATTTTTTGAATGTTAAGCCTTACATTTACCTGATGTTCAGGAACGCCGGCGTAGGTAACTCTTTTTAATGCCTGTATTTTTTCGAGTCGTTCCTTTAGCTCTTTTGAATATTTTTTAAGCGTGGCATTGGAGGTGTTTTCACTCACTAAAGCAAACTGATACACACTAACATCCGATGGAATCTGTTTGTTGATCCGTATATCTGCTATATCAGAAGGTAGCTCACTTCTTAAGCTGTTAATTTCTCTCACCACCTCCTGATACTTATCATCGGGGTTAGAGCTATATTTATATATTATTTGCATAACTGCAAGACCATCGCTTATATCTGTGGTTATGTGTTTTATATCGTCAAGTTCGTGGATCTTTTTTTCCATTGGGTCAACAACCAGTTGCTCCATATCCTTAGGATTAGTTCCCGGATATACTACAACTACCGTAAATTGCGGAGGATGGGTTTCAGGATCTTCACTTCTTGGCATGGTGAACAAGGAATATATTCCCAGAGCTAGCACCGCCACGAAAACAATCAGTGTGAACTGATAATTTTTTACTGCAAATTCAGGTAATTTCATTTTGAAATAATTTAGGCTATCTGATTATTTTAATTGAAGAACCATTAGTAAGATAGGCTGATCCTTCTCTTATTATCTGATCAGTGGCTAATAAACCAGAGGAGATAAATGCCTTGTCGCCTTTTAAGTAGGCAACCTTCACCGCTTTCTTTACAGCTCTGTTGTTCACAGAAGTAAATACGTAAGCACTGTCGTTTTTGCCTTCCACTAAAGCATCTACCGGAACAGACAAAAGGTCTGTTTTGCCAAAAGGATAGATCTTTACTTTGGCAAAGAGTCCTGAGATCAATTTGGCATCGGTAGGATTGAGCCTTATTTCGGCCTGATATAAACCGGAACTTTCATCACTGCCCTGGGCAAGGGACTTTACTACTCCTGTTAATGTTTGAGGAAAGACATCAAAGTTTAACTCAACTTTCTCCTTTCCGTTAATTCTTGATCTGTCTTTATCGGTAATACCACATTTAACTATCCAATCTTTATTTGAAACGCCACCTATGTAAAGTATGGGGGTTCCTCCGGCTACCTGTTCTCCTTCATTTGCGAGTTTTTTAAGAACAACGCCAGTTGTATTTGCCCTTATGGTCGATTGAACAGCGTTGAACCGCGCTATGTCCAAACTTTTTTTGGCAATTGCCAAAGCCGTTTGCGTATTTTCCAATTGCTCCCTGGTACTAACACTGTCCTTAAATAAATTGGCAGTCCTTTGGGCATCCCGCTTTGCTTTATTAAATCCCTCTTCGGCCTGGTTAAGCTGAGCATTTACCTCTGTCATGTTTAGCGAGGCAAGTACTTGCCCATTGCTTACATGATCACCTTCCTTAACAAGGATGCGGTTTATGATTCCACTGGTTTTAAAAGAAAGATTACTCTGTTGTTCTGACGATAGTAAACCAGAAGTTTCCACCGGTTCATTTTCATTAAGGGCATTTGAGGAAATTACCTTTACCGGAATTGAGTTATCGGTTTTTTGTGCCGGTTTTGGTTCACTGCAACCAATTACGGCAATGCCAAGAAATATGAAGATCGGGAGTGTATTTATATGTTTCATTTTGTTTTAAATTAAAGGTGATTAAAGAATATAGCTTGCTTTTGCTCTTTCCAGTTCGGTTGTTCTGGTTAGCATATTCAGATAGGCAATACTTTGTTTTAGCTGATCATTTATCAATCTTGTCTGTGCATCCAATAACTCCAGGTAAAGCGCCTGACCCTCTTTATAAAGACGTTGCTCGTCTTTATAATATTGAAGAGATAACGACGACTGGCTAACTGAGGCTTTAAAAGCCTGTAGCGCCGCGTTCAGTTTGTTTTGAGCTGTAATAACCTCAAGTTCCAGTTGCTGCGAGGCCTGTTCTGTTTGTGTTTCGGTGGACTTTAAATCTAAAAGCGCCTGCTGAGTTTTGTTTTTATTTCTGTTGCCATTAAATATTTGCCATGATAGTGTTACTCCGAAAAGATAATAGGGCGCATCTTTGTTTACTTTTAAAAAATCACCCTGAGCACCTACATCAACAAATGTGGATAGCTTTGGAAGTACTGCTACCCTGGTTAATTTTACAGAGAGGGTATTTATTTGATTTAAAGATTCCAGCGCGGTAAGTTCTTCTCTTTTTCCGGAATGAGAAGATGAATCTGATCCAACAATCGTATTCTCGTTTTCACTAATTTCAATGGTACTGTTGAGCGGCTTATTGAGTAGAAAATTGAAATACGCGGCAGCGTTCAGAGACTCAGTTCTGGCATTTTCAAGTTGAGTTTCAAGCCCTGTAAGCTCATTTTCTGAACGGGCCACCACTGTTCTTATCGCTTTTCCATTTTTAACCATTGATTGATTTATCCGCAGGTTTTCTTTTGCCAATGCAATCCCGTTTTCAAAAATTTTTATGGCCTGCAGCGATTGTTCGTATCCATAATACGCAAGTTTAACCTGCTTTATCAGCTCGCGTTTATACAGCCTTAGTTCTATCTGCTGCATAGTGATCTGTTCTTTTTTGATGCGGCTGTTGTAAATAATTTCCGCATTATACAGAGGCAAGGTGGTATGTACTTTGGCATCGTAATAATTGTTCGGATTGAAAGTCTGACTCACATTATCTACCTGAGGGAATTTACCCGAACCTGTTAAGCTGTTTAAGGTGCTGTACACAGGATTTAGGAGGTCGCCAATTGGGATTTCAATTTTGCGTCCACCTCCTGATGTCAGGTAGGAGGTGTTTAGTTCTACATCTGGAAGGAATAGTCCCTTTGCTTCTTTTAGGGCGTAAAGACTTCGCTGTAAAGCGAAATCTTGTTTTTGTATCCCAAGATTATTTTTGAGGGCCTCGTCTATATAACCCTGAAGAGGACTTTGAGAGAAGACACTAAAGGGAAGCCAGCACCCCAGGATTAATAGTATTAACGATTTTAAGGCTGTTTTTCTATTCATGACGTATCGTTGTTTATAAAATGAACACTGTTTATTAGAATTGATATTTTTTGATTTGTTACATTGTTTTTGAAAAATAATAATCGTTGGTTATTTACTAAACACTGTTTATGTTAAGGTAAATTTTTTTTACACTTTAAGTGTTTTTAGAAAATAGTCTAATGATTGGGCTAAAAGATTAGGATTTTGTTCACCTTCAATATTTACCGACTGCAGCCGCTCTCTTATAAATAAGGAAATAAGGCCATGAACATAGGACCATATAGACATTGAAACGATAAGGGGGTCACCATCAACAATAAGCTTTTTATCCAGGCATTCTGTAACCGTATTAAGCAGGTATTGGAAGCTATTCTCTCCGGCTTCCCACTTGCTATGGCATTTAATTTCACTTAAAGGGGCCCTCATGATGAACATAAGATCATAATAGTCCGGATTTGTCAGCGCAAAATTCAGGTATATTTTTCCTAGCTCAGCCAGCCTTTCAAATGGATCAGTTATCTGGTTATGGTTTATAAATTCTTTGTTTAACAGATCGAATCCCTGTTCGTGGATTACGTAAAAGATTTCATCTTTCTCTTTGAAATAAAGATAGATTGTTGCCGGACTGTATTCTATATCGTCGGCAATGTTGCGGATAGAAGTTTTTTCATAACCCTGTTCCAAAAAGAGTTTGGTAGCCGATTCAATAATCAACTTTCTCCTGTCCAGCTTATCTCTTTCTTTTCTATCTTTTATTGACATACTAAAATGCTAACTGATGCAAATATAATAAACACTGTTCAGTAAATGCAAAAAAAGAGAAAATATTATGGTATGTCTTAAAATAGGAACAGGGATGAGCAATAAAGCTATCCCTGTTTTAAGATGGTTGATCCACCACAGATCAACCTAAACCAAACAAACCACTACTATAACGTATGATATTGTCAAAAAGTTTCTTTATTTGAAAATAAATTTTAAATAATTACTTCTCAGGACGTTACCTGATGGTTTTAGCAGACAAAAAATCTATTTCTAGTAAAATATGAAGGTTTTTTAATTCCGTAACATTTGTGTAACATTAATTTATTTTTAGTAAATTAGTATCGTAAGCCAAACCATGACCACATATTCTATGCTTTCTGATCAAGACCTCAGGGCCAAATTAGTCTCTGGGGATGAGTACGCCTTTGCGGAATTCTATGAGAGGTACAGTGCCGGAATTTTAGGTTTTGTTAAAAAATTTGTTCACTCTGCGGATCTTTCAGAAGATCTTACACAAGAAATATTTATAAAGATCTGGCAATGCAGATCAAAATTAGCAGATATCCAATCGCTAAAGGCCTATTTACATATCGTTGCCAGGAATCATACCTTAAATAGCCTTAAAAAAGCCTTCCGTTCTGAAGTTGCTATGTCAGAGATAGTCAATAGTTTTGTTGAAGAAAGGAACTCCACTGAAGACGAGCTTTTGAATAAAGAATATTACGACTACCTTCAAAAAGCATTAGCGGTATTATCTCCCCGAAGCAGAGAAGTTTTTAAACTATGCAGAGAGCAGGGCAAAAGTTACGAGGAGGTAGCAACGGCATTGGGTATTTCCCGAAATGCCGTAAAGAATCATATGGTAGCTTCTATGAAAATTCTCAGGACTTCTGTTGAAAGGGACCTGGGTATCTCTTTAGGAGTACTTTTGGTTATCCTGTTAAAATAAGTTCAAAAAAATAATTTTTCCAGCTACCCTCGGCGCTTCAAATATTGTCTTAGTATTTGAAAGGCCCTCACTATGGAAGATAAAGAATTTTACAGAATACTTGTTAGTCGATATATTAATAAACAACTCTCTGATGATGAGTTGGAATTGTTTGTACAGTTAACCAAAGATGGGAAACTGGATGAACATCTTTTGGGAGCGATGGATGAGGAAGGTGGAATTTCTGAGGCTGACGAGGACCACCACAAGCAAATTAAAATAAAGCCGTTGTGGCTCAAACTAACTGCTGCGGTTGTTGTATTGGTTACGTTATCTATAGGCTTATATTCTTATGTTAATCACAATCTTAATAATGCTAATCTGCGCGCTGTTTACACAAAACAAGATGCGGAACCCGGTGGAAATAAGGCTATACTTACTTTAGCTGATGGTACTGAAATTTCGCTAACAGATGCAGTTAACGGCCAGATTGCTAAACAAGCTGGAGTAGCAATAACAAAAAATGCCAGTGGGCAATTGGTATATACTGTTATAGAATCCAGGAAAAAAGAGATGGCATATAATACCATCAGTACACCCAGGGGCGGTCAATATCAAGTGAATTTGCCTGATGGTACAAGAGTTTGGCTAAATGCTGCCTCCTCCGTAAAATTTCCAACAAGTTTTGCTAATGCGACCTATCGAAGGGTAGAACTAACCGGAGAAGCTTATTTCGAAGTATTTAAGAATAAGAAGCTTCCTTTTATTGTGATAACAGATAAACAGGAAGTTGAAGTTTTTGGAACCCATTTTAATATTAATTCTTATGATGATGAAACAAGCATCAAAACAACCTTGCTTGAGGGTTCAGTAAAAGTATCATTACTGAACGGGAGGAATAAAAAAGTTTCACGTTTCCTGAGACCCGGAGAGCAGGCCAATGTTGAACATCAGGATATGAGCCTGAAAATCAGTAAAGCCAATATTGATCAGGTAATGGCATGGCAAAAGGGGTATTTTCATTTCGAGGGTGATGACCTGCAATCTGTGTTGCGTCAGCTATCGCGATGGTATGATGTAGATGTATTATATGAGATAAACCATACTGATGATGAGTTTATGGGCGATATCCCGCGCAACGTAAAATTATCAGAAGTGCTTAAGATATTAGAATTTGGAGGTGTCCACTTTAAAATTGAAGGAAAAAAACTAATTGTAACTAAATAAACAACTTAAAACCAGTATTGTATGGAAAAATAAATACCTAACCCGTGTAACTGAGAAGAAAATACCGGACCCTGGTTGCAACAGGATCCGGATAGATCCACTTCTTAAGTTAGAAATGGAACAAAGTTCCGGTCGATCTCAAAAAATACCTTGTTAAATAATTAATGAATTAACCAAACATTCAAAAGTATGAATTTAAATCAATGTAGGAAAGCATCTGTTTTCAGGTGGTTATTCTCATCCAGGAATTTATTGGCAATGAAACTAATTGTACTATTAATCTTCATAGGTTGCCTTCAAGTCTCCGCAACGGGATTTTCGCAAAGTATTACACTTTCCGAAAGAAACACTACGCTAAATAATGTGTTCGAAAGTATAAAAGAGCAAAGTGGCTATACCTTCTTTTATAACAATAAACTCATAAAACAGGAAGGCCGAATCAGCATCGAGCTGAAGAATGTAAGTGTGGAAACAGCGCTGGACCAGATATTTAAAAACAGGCCGTTTTCATATAAAATCATAAACAAAACCATTGTAATTAAGAGAAATTCCATTTCAACAGCATCGGTTATTGTTACTGCCGAGGCGCAAATAAACATTAAGGGGAAAATTTCAGATACAGAAGGCAATCCGCTATCAGGAGCAACTGTTATGATTAAAGGAACTTCAAAAGGAACTTCTGCAAATATCTCCGGTGAATTTTCGATAGATGCGAAAGAAGGAGATGTATTGGTGGTAAAATATCTGGGCTATCAATCCAAAGAGGTATTGGTAAAGGCAGGTGTTACCAGTATAAATATTGTACTTGAAGCCGAATTACAGGGCCTTTCTGAAGTGATTGTAACGGCCCTTGGGGTTAAAAGACAGGAAAAGGCTTTAGGTTATGCTGTGCAAAGAGTTGGGGGAAAAGAACTGCAAACTGTAAAAGGAGTGGACTTGGGTACTTCCTTAACCGGTCGGGTTTCAGGTTTGGTAATTAAGAATTCTACGGAATTTAATGCAAGACCTACAGTAGAGTTGAGAGGTGAAGATGCATTGTTAATTATTGATGGGGTCCCTTATGCAAACATGACTTTACGTGATGTGCCTACCGATGACATCGAAAGTATGGATGTGTTAAAGGGATCGACTGCTTCTGCTTTATATGGCTCACGTGCTAAAGGTGGTGTTTTGATGATCACTACTAAAAAAGGAGCAGCAGCCAAGGGGTTCTCAATTGATGTAAATAGTAACACTATGTTTCAATTGGGTTATCTGGCAATTCCGAAAGTACAAAGTTCATACGGTCGTGGTCAAAATGGTGAAATTGATAACGATTATGTTTGGGGTCCAAAACTGGATGCAGGAAATACAGCCAGAGATTGGAACCCGGAAACCAAACAATTTGAAGATGGACGCCCCTTAGTATCGGTAGGAAAGGATAACCTGAAGAATTTTATGAATACCGGTATTATAGCCAGTAATAACATTTCTTTGGCACAGAGTAATGAGAATGGAAGTTTCAGGATTGGGGTAAACCATATTTTCCAGAAAGGCCAGTTTCCAAATCAGAAACTTAATCTCCTGAACCTTACTTCTGGTGGTGAGATCATAGTTAATGATCATTTTAGGGTAGAGGGACGTTTTGGTGTTAGTCGTGGTTCTACGCCTCAAATGTGGGGTAGCGGATATGGAAATCAGGGGTATTTATACCAGCTTATCATGTGGACGGGTACAGAGTACGATATCCGTGATTATAAAGACTACTGGGTAGTTCCTAACAAAACACAGAACTGGATGTATACCAATTGGTATGATAACCCATACTTAATTGCTTACGAAAAGCTTAACGGTGAGGTCAAAAATAAAGTAAATGCAAATGTCACTGCCAATTATAAGTTCAACAATGATTTTAACCTGATGCTGCGTTCAGGTTATGATAACTATAATAATACAAATACCAAACAAAACCCTACAGCTAATATTTTCTCTACACGTGGGGGATGGAATGCAAGAGGAATGTATGAAACAAGTGATTCAAGAGGTTTCTCTACCAATAACGATTTGATCCTTACTTTTAATAAGAAAGTTAGCAAATGGGCATTTGAGGGGTTAGCCGGTGGTACACTTTATTATTTTAAAGATGATGGCTTTACCGCTACCACTAAAAATGGATTAATTTCTCCTAGGTATTTTTCTCTGAAAGGTTCAGTTGAGCCGGTAACAATTACCCCTGGAAGAAATTGGTCTCAGCAAATTAACAGTCTTTACGGCCGGGCATCTGTAAGCTGGAACGATGCAGTGTTCTTTGATGCTACGGGCAGGAACGACTGGAATTCAGCTCAGCCAGAATCATCGCGATCTTTCTTTTATCCATCTTTGGGCTCAAGTGTGGTAGTATCTGAGCTGGTAAAAATGCCGACTGTGATTGATATGTTTAAACTACGTGGATCATGGACACTCTTTAAAAACGCATTTGATCCTTTTGCAATTAATAAAACTTTCTCCACTACTACCTCAGCATGGAATACACTTAATTCTGCCAGTTATCCATCAAAGCTGATCGGAGAGCATTTACTGCCAAGTACACAGCGCACCTGGGAAGTTGGTGCAGCAGGCTACTTACTGGGTAAACGACTACATTTCGATGTTGCATATTATGATAAGTACTATTACAACAGACAGGTAAATACTGATATTCCAGGGTCATCTGGCTTTGCTACCATATTGGTAAACACTGCAGAAACATATGCCAGAAGAGGTCTTGAAATTTCTGTTGACGGTTCTGTGGTAAAAAATGAAGACTTTGAGTGGAAAACTACCGTTAACTGGTCTAATCAGCACCGCTATTATGTTAACCTTGATCCTGTTTTGTCAGCTGATAATCCATGGGTTAAAAAAGGTCAAAGGTTAGATACTTATCTCAGCTCATATTGGTTGAGGGATCCAAGTGGAAACGTAATTTTTAACAACGGCTTTCCTGTTGAAAGCGATTATGATAAAAAATATGGTTATGGAGATCCCGATTTTAGCATTGGTTTTATTAATAATTTCCGCTACAAAAACTGGAATCTGGGTGTAAATATAGACGGACGTATTGGAGGGTTAATGTACAACTACCTATACGATAAAATGTGGGATACCGGTACTAACCCAGAAACCGATAACCAGTATCGCTATGACCAGGTAGTAAACGGTTTGAATAACTATGTAGGTAAAGGTGTTAAAGTAGTGTCTGGAGAAGTGCAGTTTGACAAATATGGAAACATTACCAGCGATACCAGACAATACGCAGCAAACGACGTACAAGTAGGTTATCAGGATTTTGCACAATCTTTTAGAGGGGGTGATATGGGTATTCAAAAAGAAACCTTCATCAAACTTCGTGAAGTTTCACTCGGGTATAATTTCCCTGCAAAGCTGGCTAATAAAATCGGTGCCCGGAGCGCATCATTTTCAGTTACAGGTCAGAATTTACTGCTGTTAACCGACTTTAAATTTTCAGATCCGGATATAGATACTGAAAACCTGAACTCTCCTTCATCACGAATGATTGGTTTCAATCTTAAAGTAGGATTCTAGTAAGGCAGCTTTTACGTTTATAAATAACTTAAATCAAGATGAAAAGAATTATAAAATATATGTTGATTTTGCCTTTACTGGCAACGCTAACAAACGGTTGTAAAAAGTTTGAAGACATCAATACCAATCCAAATGAAACAACCCAGGTAAATTCGGCCATGCTGGCAACAGGTATGATTCTGAACGTAACCCGTGGCGACATCAGCTCTACAAAAGGATTTATGCAGCCCTTTTTATTGGGCAAATACCTAACCTGGGGAGAGGGTCAAGAAGGCTTTCAATACAACAGACTCGGACGTACCGATTTTGATCGCATTACATTATTGCGGAATATTCCATCAATGGAAAACTATGCTACAAGCGATGCACTTAAAAAATCATATCAGGGATTAGGACATTTTATCCGTGCATGGCAATTCTTTATGGCTACAATGCAGGTAGGAGATATCCCCTATGCAGAAGCCGTAAAAGGAGAAACTAATGTGCTGCAGCCTAAATATGATACTCAAAAAGCAGTTTTTATGGGAATTCTGAATGAGCTTGATCAGGCAAACCAGTTGTTTGCAACAGGTGCAAACTTTGAAGGTGACCCTATCTATGCCGGTAACGTCGACAAGTGGAGAAGGCTTACCAATAGTTTTGAGCTGCATGTGCTAATTAATCTTTATAAAAAAACAGCAGATGCAGATCTTAAGGTTATTGACCGTTTCAAAGATATTGTTGCAAACCGTCCGCTGATGCGCGATTACAGAGATAATTTTGCACTTGCTTATAACAATACTGCTGGTCAGAATTACCCATGGTCTGATGTGCCGGCTGGTTCTGGTAACTCATTTGTGAAATCGAACTATACCATGCTCACAAACACTTTGCTAGCCCCTTTAAAAGCTACCGACGACAGGAGGTTGTTTTACTATGCTAAGCCTTCGTCGGTTAAAATTACTGCAGGGGTGTCGCAGTCTGATTATAACGCTTATCCGGGTGTAGAACCTTCTGATGCCTTTTCAGCCTTGCAAACAAGAAGAGTAGGTAAAGATTATGCCGACCTTAATAATCGTTATGTGCAACTGGTAAATGCTGAGCCGGTTAGTGTATTTAGTTGCTGGGATATGCAATTTGCGCTTGCAGAGGCTGCTGTACGCGGATGGATTACAGGAACAGCAGCACAGGTTTATTACGCTGATGGTATTACAAATTCTATGAACGCAGTTGCAATAAATACACCTGATCTGGCCGATTATCACCACAACATGAAAATGGATGCAGCTTATATACTTGCCTTCCCGGCTAAGCCAGGAGTTGCGCTTGCAGGGTCAACTGAGGAGCAGATTAAGCAGATCATCACGCAAAAATATCTGGCCAATTTCTTACAGGGAGGTAAATATCAATCCTGGTTCGAAAACCGGAGAACCGGATATCCTGTATTTACTTTAAACAGTACAACAAATTTAAATACACCATCTACAAACTTTCCGTTACGCTGGTTATATCCATCTAATGAGTTGAGTTATAATTCAGACAACCTTGATGCAGCTGTTCAATCTCAATACGGAGGTAATGATAATACAAATCAGCAAATGTGGTTGTTAAAGTAGTAATTATCTTATATTTATAATCATGTAACCGAAATCATCAAATGACAGAAAACAAAGGTTTAAAAAAAACACTCACCCCGTTTATGCTCTGGGGGCTTGGAGTAGGGTATGTCATTTCGGGTATGTATTTTGGATGGAACCTGGGTCTCGAAAAAGGCGGCACAGGGGGGATGGCTATAGCCACTATAGTGATCATGGTAATGTATGTAACCTTTACATTCAGCTATGCGGAACTTGCCTGCGCTATCCCCAAGGCGGGTGGGGTATTTGACTATGCAAACAAAGCGATGGGCAAAAATATCGGCTTTATAGCCGGTATTGCCCAGATTGTAGAGTTTATACTTGCTCCGCCAGCCATTGCATTTGCAATTGGTGCATATTTCAATGCATTTTTTCCGCAAGTGCCCATACTAACCAGTGCCATAGCCATTTACTTCGTGTTTACCGGGCTCAATGTATATGGTGTAAAAGCTGCGGCCTCTTTTGAGGTGATCATTACTGTTCTTGCCGTAGGAGAATTGCTTTTGTTTTCAGGTATCGCTTTGCCAAAGTTCGAGGTAGCAAACCTTACCCACAATGCAATGCCCAATGGATGGGGAGGCGTTTTTGCAGCCATTCCATTTGCCATCTGGTTCTTTTTGGGAATCGAGGGAATCGCTAATGTGGCCGAAGAAACCAAGAACCCGCAAAAAGACATCAGCAAAGGATTTGGCTGGGCCATCTTTACACTGGCTATACTGTGCGTATTAATCTTTATTGCAGCTACCGGCATCGCCGGATGGGAAGCAATAGTTTATAAAAATGGAATAAGCGGAGAAACATCAGATTCTCCGCTTCCTTTGGCCCTTGCAAAAATAACAGGCAGTAATCACCTCATGTACCACCTGCTAATTACTGTTGGTTTATTCGGACTGGTAGCTTCTTTTCATGGACTTATACTTGCTGCCGGAAGATCAACCTATGAAATGGGCAGGGTACATAACATCCCCTCATTTCTCGGCAAAATATCTCCAAGATTCCATACCCCGGCAAATGCGCTTATAGGAAACATGGTAATCGGTATTCTGGCATTGCTTTCCGGTAAAACATCAGAGATCATCATTGTCTCTGTTTTTGGAGCACTTACATTATATATCATTTCCATGATTTCCATTGTTATCCTGAGGAAGCGGGAACCTGATCTGCCAAGACCTTTTCGGGCTCCATTTTATCCGGCATTTCCGGTTATCTCGCTCGTCATTGCAACTGTATCTATTATTGCAATGTTCATTTTCAATTTTAAACTCGGACTTATTTATTTCTCCATATTGATAGTAACCTTTTTGCTGTACAGAATCTTTAAACCATCTCATGCATGACAACACAAGAAATATTAGCATATGTAAAGCAGCATCCGTCAGGAAAAGTAAAACTCGCCGTTGCCGATATTGATGGCGTTTTAAGAGGCAAGTATATCTCTGCCGAAAAGTTCATTTCTTTAGCAGAAGGAAGATTAGGATTTTGTGATGTTACTTTTGGGTGGGATATGGGTGATGTAGCTTACGATAATGTGAAATTTACAGGCTGGCATACCGGCTATCCCGATGCACTGGTAAAGCTTGACCTAAGTACATTCCGTAAAATACCCTGGGAAAATGATATTCCTTTTTTCCTGGGCGACTTCGTAGATGATGATGAAATACCAGGATATACCTGTCCGCGGCAGTTACTGCGTAAGGTGTTGGCAGATACTGAACAAAGTGGCTTTTCACCCTATTTTTCACAAGAATTCGAATGGTTCAATTTTGCAGAAACACCAGAAACAGCACACCAAAAAGGCTATCAAAACCTTACACCCTTAACTCCTGGAATGTTTGGTTACTCCATTTTACGGAGTACCTTAAAAAATGAATACATGACAGATCTTTTTGATCTGCTTTGCAAATTCGGAATACCTATAGAGGGCTTACATACAGAAACCGGGCCAGGGGTTTACGAAGCAGCCATTAAATATGCGCCTGTTTTACAGGCGGCAGATCAGGCGGTATTGTTTAAAACTGCGGTCAAGGAAATTGCCTATAAGCACGGGGTTATGGCTACCTTTATGGCAAAGATTACTGAACATCTTCCTGGTTGCAGCGGACATGTTCATCAGAGTTTGTGGGATAAGGATTCGAAACATAACCTGTTTTACGACGAAAAGGATCCGCACAAAATGAGTGAACTGATGAAAAGCTATATAGCTGGGCAATTGCATTGTTTGCCGCAAATATTGCCAATGATTGCTCCGACCATTAACAGTTATAAACGATTGGTTGAAGGGGCCTGGGCCCCAACTACCCTAACCTGGGGTATCGACAACAGAACGGTTGCCTTAAGGGCATTGCCTTGCAACGCAAAAGCAACGCGTCTGGAAACAAGGGTAGTAGGTTCCGATACTAATCCATATCTGGCTTTGGCTGCCTGCCTTGCTGCGGGTTTATATGGAGTTAAAAACAAAATGAAACTGGAAAAGGAGGCTACCGAAGGAAATGGTTACCGGGATCTTTCAAACGGAGTATTGCCGGCCAACCTTTATGAAGCTACCCAAAAAATGAAACAATCAACAGTAGCAAAAGAGCTGTTTGGCGATCAGTTTGTTGAGCATTTTACGTTAACAAGAGAGTGGGAATGGAAGCAGTACGCCAAAGTAGTAACAGATTGGGAGCTTAAACGCTACTTTGAAATTATTTAACCTCAGGTATAATTTGATTAATAGTAACCATACATATGACATTCGATAAAGTATATCAGTATAATTTCCCAACCACCATTCGTTTCGGAGCTGGGGCTATAAAGGAATTGCCCGCTTATTTGCAAAAGAATGGATTAAAACGGCCAATGATCGTTACCGATCCAACCATAGCTTCATTGCCATTTTTTAAAGCCATTGTAGCCGATTTACAAGCGCATAACATTTCAGTAGAAGTATTTAACGACATTCACAAAAACCCTGTAAAAAGCGATGTATACAAAGGGGGCGATGTGTGGGATAATACTTCCAGAGATAGCATTATTGGTATTGGTGGCGGTGCAGCATTGGATGTGGCCAGGGCAATTGTGTTAAGGGTAAATCACCGCGAGGATCTGTTTAAATACGATGACCTGATTGGTGGGGATGTTTACGTTACCAACGATGTCCCACATTTTATTACCATTCCAACCACCTCGGGAACCGGAAGCGAAGTAGGCAGAAGTGCTATTATCGCTGATGATGAAACACATCAGAAAAAGATCCTGTTCTCTCCAAAGTTAATGGCACAAATTGTATTTGCTGATCCGGTACTTACTATGGATTTACCTCCATTTATAACGGCAGCAACAGGTATGGATGCGCTTACCCACAATATGGAGGCGTTTCTGGCAAAAAATCCGCAACCGCTGTGCGATGGTATAGCACTAGAGGGCATTTCGTTAATAAAAGACGCGCTCGAAAAAGCGACAAACAAACCTGATCTGGAAAGCAGAAGTAAAATGCTGATGGCCTCTATGATGGGCGCAATTGCTTTTCAAAAAGGACTTGGTGTGGTGCATTCTCTCGCACATCCACTTTCTTCCTTACTCGATACGCATCATGGTTTGGCCAATGCGGTAAACATCCCATACGGAATGGAATTTAATATTGCCGGCTTTGAAGACAAATTCCGCAGGATAGCCCGGACGCTTGAATTAAAAGAAGAAACAGGCGAAGCGGTGGTAAAATACCTTTTTGAACTGAATACTAAAGTAAATATCCCGCATCATTTAAGAGACATCGGTGTAAAACCCGAACATATAGAAACACTAGCAGACCTCGCCCTTGCCGATTTTGCACATCCTAACAATCCTAAACCGGTAAGCCGCGAAGATTTTAAACAACTGTATTTAAAGGCGCTTTAATGATATTCTAATGAAAAAAAAGATTGGAATAAGCTATACCGAAACCAATTTTCAGAACTATTGGAATTGGTTTACCTCGCAGGAATTGGGAGATGAAATTGAACTCATAGAGCTTTCTTTTCAAAAGGATAATATTTACGATTTTCAGTTATGTGATGGCTTTGTTTTAACCGGGGGAATAGACGTAGTTCCTGAATTGTATGGTGGGGTACAAGATTATCCACATAAGCCGGATGTGTTTTTACCCGAAAGAGATCAGTTTGAACTACAGATTTATACCTATTCACAAGATCACAAAGTACCTGTTCTGGGAATCTGCCGGGGCATGCAATATGTTAATATCCTTGAGGGGGGCAAAGTATTTGAAGACAATGGCGAGCAGGTGAATCAAATCCACAAAAAAGTTGCTGAGGACAAAGTACATGGCGTAAATGTTAAAAAGGAAAGCTTGCTGTATAGCGTAACCGGTGTAGAAAAAGGAGAAGTAAACAGCGCCCACCATCAGGGAATTAATCCGAATTACCTTGGTGAGAATTTAATGGTTAGTGCGTATTCAGATACCGACGACGGTATCATTGAAGCCCTGGAATTTAAAGATAAAACCGACAAAGCTTTTATGCTAGGCGTACAATGGCATCCTGAAAGAATGAAAGAAAAGGAATCGAACCCACTCTCTCAAAAAGTTAAAGAACAGTTTATAGAAGCAGTAAAAAATCATAAAAGATGAATGTTGTAAATCCGGCTACAGAGGAAATTATTACCATATTAATAGAAAACGACAAGGCATCGTTAGATAATAAATATAACCTGCTTAAAGCTGCTCAAAAACACTGGGCAAAGCAATCATTAAAAGGACGCATTGCCGTTATCCATCGGTTTTACGATTTGCTGGATTTAGAAAAAGAAAAACTTGCGGCAATACTTACTTCTGAGGTAGGCAAGCCCTTACAGCAATCGCGCAATGAACTTAACGGGGCCAGAACAAGGATTCAATGGATGATTAGCAATGCAGAGAAATACCTTTCAGATGAGTGGGTTACTGATACCGATGAACTGAAAGAAAAGATCTCTTATGATCCGCTTGGTGTAATCTGTAACATATCGGCCTGGAACTATCCATATCTGGTTGGGGTAAACGTATTTGTGCCAGCCCTGCTTGCCGGAAATGCAGTAATGTATAAACCTTCGGAATATGCTTCTTTAACAGGACTGGAAATTGAGCGCCTACTTAAAAAAGCAGGTGTACCTGAAAATGTTTTTCAGATCGCTATCGGGGCTAAAGAAACAGGAGAACATTTATTAGATATGGATTTCGATGGTTATTTCTTTACCGGTTCCTATAAAACAGGAAAACACATTTACGAACGAGTAGCCAAAAAGATGGTTCCTTGTCAGCTGGAGCTTGGCGGTAAAGATCCGCTCTATGTTGCAGATGATGTAAAAGATATTGTTGCAGTAGCTGCGGGTACCGCTGATGGGGCCTTCTATAACAACGGACAAAGCTGTTGCGCGGTAGAGCGTATCTACGTGCATGAAAATGTATATGACGATTATGTGGCCGCCTTTGTAAAAGAAGTAAAATCATGGAAATCGGGCCCACCAACAGAAGATGGAGTTTATATAGGCGCTTTAACCAGAAAGGAACAAATTGATGTACTAAAGCATCAGGTAGAAGATGCTATAGAAAAAGGAGCTACTCTATTGCAGGGGGGTAAACGCAAAGGCCATATCGGGCATTATTTTGAACCTACTGTTCTCACCAATGTAACTAATGATATGAAGGTGATGCAGGAAGAAAGCTTTGGGCCTATAATTGGAATTATGAAAGTAGCGGATGACGATGAAGCATTGGAGATGATGAAGGATACGGCCTATGGGCTTACAGCTTCCGTTTATTCTGATAACATAGATAGGGCAGAACACATTCTTTCGCAAATTGATTCCGGTACGGGATATTGGAATTGCTGCGACAGGGTAAGTGCGGGCGTGCCATGGAGTGGCAGAAAACATTCGGGTATAGGTGCTACCTTATCCCACCAGGGTTTGCGTGCTTTTGCCAAGCCTAAAGCCTGGCACTTGAGAAGCTAGTGCCATAGTAAAAGCAGGCTGTTGTCGCTACAATTGCCTGCTTCGTCTACTCTTTATTTCGTTACATGTATGAATAAGTAGCTTTGTAATTTGTTACTAGAGGCTAATGAAAATATCTGTTAAATTCCAGCACATCAGTATTGCCCTTCATGTATTTGTCTGGGGAATGATCCTCTTGTTACCTTATTTTGTTTCCTCTGCAGAACACGATTATAAAATAGGGCCTATACCAGGGCCTTTCTTTACCCTTGCGGGTTTTATTCATCTTTTTATATTTTATTTTAATGCCTTTTACCTCATACCCCGGTTACTAAACCGGCGGTGGTGGTGGTTATACATTATTGCATCGGCAATTCTTATAATCAGTTCCTTTCAGTTAAAATACCACCTGCTTTTATGGTGGTTCCCCGATGTCCTAAACGACATGTCGGCTTATAAATTTGTCTTTGCACCTTCTATCGGAATATTTGTAATTAGTATTGTTTATCGTAAGGTAGTTGATAAGATCATATCCGACAGGAAACAGCAAAAGATCGAAGCAGAACAGCTGTCTACCGAATTAAAGTTTCTGCGCTCTCAGATCAGTCCACATTTCCTGTTCAATGTGCTTACCAACCTGGTATCGCTGGCCAGAAAGAAATCAGATCAAATGGAACCTTCTCTGATCATGCTTTCTGAACTCATGCGCTATATGTTGTACGATACACAAGGGAAAAAGGTAGCGCTGGGCAAAGAGGTTTCTTATCTTAATAACTATATAGAATTACAGAAATTGCGTTTTGGTAACGATGTTGAAATCAACTACAACGTAGATCCTGGCATAGAAAATGGAGATTATTCCATTGAGCCAATGCTGCTCATCCCTTTTGTCGAAAATGCTTTTAAACATGGTGTCGCCCACCAGGGGTATCCTAAAATAAGCATAAGTACGTCCGTAAAAAATGATGTGCTGCTATTTGAAGTAGAGAACCAGATTGATGATCAGCCCAACTCCAGTAAAGATGAAAATTCGGGCATCGGACTGGCCAATGTTAAATCCCGATTAGATCTGCTTTATAAAGGCAAGCATAACTTAAAAATTAAAACGGAAAACAATTTGTTCCATATTACCTTAACTTTAATGCTTAAATGATCAAATGTATTGCCATTGATGACGAAAAACTGGTTCGGGATCTTTTGGAAGATAACATCCGGCAGCTGCCATTTTTAGAGTTAATTAAAACCTGTAAAAATGCACTCGAAGCCTATGAAGTTTTACAAACCGAACAGGTGGACCTCATTTTTCTGGACATACAAATGCCCGGTCTAAGCGGACTGCAGTTCCTGCAATCCTTGCAGCATCCGCCAATGGTGATCCTGGTAACAGCCTATGAACAATATGCGTTGGAGGGGTTCAATCAGCAGGTAGTAGATTATCTGTTAAAGCCCTTCAGTTTCGAACGTTTTTTAAAAGCATGTAACCGCGCCAATGAATTGTTCCGTTTGCAGCATAATCAGAACAACGATGTAAATGAGATTCAGGACTTCTTTGTAAATGTAGAGTATACCCTTGTTAAAATTGTAGTAGCAGATATTGAATATATAGAAGGGTTAAAAGATTACATCAAAATTCATTTGTCGACCAGCGATAAGCCGGTGCTTACCCGCATGACCATGAAGGCAATGGAAGAAAAGCTTCCTGCAAATTCCTTTGTAAGAACCCATAAATCTTTTCTTGTAGTTGTGCAAAAGATAACCGCCGTTAAAAGGGATTTTGTCTGTATTGGCAATAAAGAAATTCCGGTAAGTGAGTTTTATAAAGAGAATCTCCGGTCTCGTCTACAAAATTTCTGATGTAGTCTACTCTCCAAAAACTGCATTGGTTTTCAGCATAAGTTTGCCTGTAAGTTATACAAAACCCGCAGGCAATGAAAACAAATTTCGCAACATACATAATCATAATTTTGTTGGTATCGGCCTTCTCTTTTGCCTTTGGCCAATACCGGATTTCAGGAACTGTAAAAAGTGATAAAGGAAATGCTATTCCACTTGCAAGTGTTTTATTAAGCCCTTCAAATAAAGGAGCTAAAACAGATAGCACAGGTAAATTCAGTATTGAAGGTTTAAAAGGAAAACAAGTGCTATCTGTATCCTCAATAGGTTATAAACTGTTCAAAAAAGACATCAGCTTAGATTCATCCCTTTATCTGGACATTGTTTTAAAGCCAGATACCAGAACGCTGAACGAAGTAACCATTAGTGCCGGGTCTTTTGAAGCAAGCGATAAGGCTAAAGGGGCCTCTCTTACCGCAATGGATGCCTTTACTGTTGCCGGGAGCATGGCTGATTTATCCTTAGCCCTGCGGTCCTTGCCGGGCGCACAACAAGTCGGCGATTTGGATGGCTTGTTTGTCCGCGGCGGAACAGGCGACGAGACTAAGCAGTTTATTGATGGTACACTGCTCAAAAATCCAAACTATCCAAGGGTGCCTGGTGTGCAGCAGTATGCACGTGTTAATCCGATTCTGTTTAAGGGTATACTTTTTAGTACCGGTGGTTATTCCGCATTATATGGCCAGGCAATGAGTAGTGCCCTGATTCTCGAAAGCAATGAGCTCCCTGAAAAATCATCGGCCTATTTTGCCATTTTTCCGCCAAGTTCCAATGCAGGTATACAACAGTTATCGCGCAATAAGAAAAGCAGCTATGGTGTTACACTGCGCTATAGCAATGCAACATTTTATAATTCTATTGTTAAACAAAAACCCGATTATTTTAGGGGGCCGGAATATATTGAGGGGGATGCGAATTTTAGAATAAAAACAGGGAAAACCGGAATGCTCAAGTTTTATACCAACTGGAACATCAGTGATGTTGGTATGCGTAATGCTGATATTGATAGCACAGCACTAAGATCCAGCTATCAGGTAAAAGGAAAGAGCATCTACAATAACCTTAGCTATAAAGATTATTTAACAGATAAATGGCAGGTTGATGCAGGTTTAGTCTATAGTTATAATGAGGATCATACCATTAATGGTCTTTTAAACATCGATGGACAGCCCGTAAATCTAGAAGATGACGCACTAAATTATAAGAATGCCCAAAAATTATTCAGATCTAACTTTGCGCAGGGTAGAATAGTATTTACCAATACACTTTCAAACAATCAGGCACTGCGTTTCGGAGCAGAGCACTTTTATAACCGGGACAGGGGCTTTTCCAACGATAGTACCCTTGCCATTATCGACAACCTATCGGCAGCTTTTGTTGAGGGCGATATTTACCTGGCAAAAAATCTGGCTGCAAAAATTGGAACCCGTATAGAGTACTCTTCTTTGTTAAATAAGGCAGTTGTGGCACCACGTGCAAGTCTGGCATATCGTTTAAAAGACGGCGGACAATTCAATCTGGCTTACGGCATTTTTTACCAGGAACCATTGAACGAAATCTTGTACCGGAGCACTGACCTGAAATTTTCAAGGGCAGCACATTACATGCTAAACTATACCAAAAAAGCAAACAACCGTTTCCTCAGGATAGAGGCTTATCGTAAGCAATACAACGATCTTGTAAAAACAATCCCTGTTATTAATAATGAAGGAAGTGGATATGCACAGGGGGTAGAGTTGTTTTTCAGGGATAAAAAAACGATTAAAAATCTTGATTACTGGGTTACTTATACTTACCTGGATACCAAACGCAATTACCTCAATTACCCATTTGCTTTGCAACCTGCTTTTGCTACGCCGCATACGGCAACCATTGCAATTAAACAAAATTTTCAGGACATCAATACCTATGTGAATGTATCCTATGCAATTGCTACAGGAAGGCCGTATTATGATATCAGATACAGTGCTGATGACAATGCCTGCAAGATCTTTGATCAGGGAAAAACAAAAGCATACAGTGTAATGAACTTACAGATTGCCCACCTTTTTTCAATCTTCAGCAGCTGGAAGCAAAGGCCCGTTTCCGGATTTAGTGTAGGGGTAAATAATATACTGGGCACTAAGCAGGTATTCGGATATAATTATAGTCTGGATGGCACCAATAAAGTGCCCATAACACTGCCTGCCACCCGATTTTTCTATGCAGGCATATTCATGAGCTTCGGGATAGACCGCACCAGCGATTTCCTCGACAAAAATCAATAAATATTTTTTAACCATTAAAAATCAATAACATGAAAAAGTTAGTATTAGCTATTCTGGCCCTGGTATCATTCTATTTTACTTCAGCGGCACAGGAACAAGGAAAACCAAATGCATTACAAAATGCGGTAACTAAATTAGATCAGGCAACTAAGGCCAAAGATTTTGAACTGCTGGAGAAAGAATTTTTACAGATTGCAGCCCAGCAGAAAAAAGATTGGCTGCCCTATTATTATGCCGCATTTTGCAATGCGAAAGTAGGTTTCATCAATCAGGACGATGGCGAAAGTATAGAGCCTTTTAGCAACCGCGGAGAAGAGCAGGTGCAAATGGCCAAATCACTGCTCGATACCGTAAAGCAAAAAAAGGAGCTTTCAGAGCTGTATACCGTGCTCAGTATGGTCTACCGTACAAAGGTGTTCATCAACCCAATGACATATGGAAGAAAATACGGAGTCCTTTCTCAGCAATACCGTGTAAAAGCACAGGAACTCAATCCTGAAAACCCCAGAGCAATCTATGTAAAAGCCTGGGAAATGTATAAGACCCCAAAAATGTGGGGAGGCGATAAAGAGGCTGGCAAGCAGTTGGCAACCAGAAGCCTTGCCTTGCTTCAGAAGGAGCAATCAAGTATTCAACCACACTGGGGTAAAACAGAGAACCAGGAATTATTAGGTAAAAACAAATAATCATTAACAATTAAAATTTAAGATCATGGGATTCGCAATTATCATGTTCATACGAATACTTTTTGGTGTTTGTATGGTATTTATCATCGGTTATATTTTTGGTGGGTTTTCTAAAAATCCAACCCTTGTTTCACTAACAAAAGTTGCCGCCATACTGGCAATTATATTGTTCATTGCAGCAAATGGATTATTGATGCGTTTTGCATTCAGCAAGCATGGCGATGGTAAAGGCGGCTGGCGTTGTACAGAAAACGAAATGAAATTGCCATAGTATTAAGCGATTTTGGCATATTTTAAATTCTATCATGTAAAGTATTTATCTTTAATCAAATAGAGCCAAATAGGGGGTGCTTCCATGAATCTAAATAGTCAATTTTCTGATTATCAGCTGATCCAGCTTGTGAAAGCCGGAGATCATAATGCATTTTCAGAAATTTACAACAGGTACTGGGGCATTCTTTATGTGCATTGTTTAAAGATGCTTAAGGATGAAGCCGAGGCTCAGGATGTGGTACAGGATCTTTTTATTACGTTTTGGACAAAATCGGCTGAATTGGATCTTAAGACTAATCTGGTGGGATATCTCTATATTACTGCCAGGCATAAAGTTTTAAATACTATTCGGAAACGTAAAACCAGTGATAAATTTATTGAGGCGCTTGGGGCATATGCCGCTACTCATAATGATTCTGTTATCGATCAGATTAGTGAGAGAGAGCTGGCTGCAGCTATAGAAGCTGAAATTAAAAACCTCCCTAAAAAGATGAGGGAGGTTTTTGAATATAGCCGTAAAGAATACCTGTCGCACCGTGAAATTGCTGACCAGCTTGGCATTTCAGATAAAACGGTTAAGAAACAAGTAGCCAATGCAATCCGGATACTTCGATTACGGCTTACAGTTCCCGCAACCCTTCTGATTATGGTTGCCTGGTATTTAAATAAATAATTTTATTTTTCTTCTACTCCCCCGGGCTTTGGCAAGTGTCTTTACTAAAATTAAGACCATGCCCTCATGAACAAAGAAAGTGTAGAACAACTTATAGACCGGTATTTAGCTGGAAAGTGTACTTCGAAAGAAAAGGCGCTTATTGAGCGGTTTTATATGGAAGAAGTTTTGAATCGCAAACTTCCGCAAGGCGATGCTGATCCTATGCTTGCTAAAAATGCAATTTGGAAGGTCATATCGAACACTACACAATCTAACCCTGCTTTTAAACCCAACAAAATATTTAGATTCTATAAAGCCATAGCGGTTGCTGCAGCATTAATAATTGTGGTTGGACTTGCATTTTATTTTTATCCTCAACCAATTATTAATAGAAATCAAATAGTAAAGCAGGAACAGCACATCGACATCAATCCAGGTGGAAATAAAGCGGTGTTAACCCTTGGCAATGGTAAGCAGATTATATTAAATGATGTACAGGATGGGGTACTCGCAAATGAGTCCGGTGTAATTATTAAAAAAACAAAAAGTGGACAGCTGGTTTATAGTACCACACGCGGATATAAACTAGGCGATGATTTATCTTTCAATACCATTACTACCCCAAAAGGAGGGCAATATCAGGTAATCTTACCGGATGGTACAAGCATTTGGCTAAATGCCGCAACAAAAGTACGTTTCCCTGTCCGTTTTACAGGTAAAGAAAGAAATGTCAGTTTAACCGGCGAGGCCTATTTTGAGGTAGCTAAAAACAAAAGAATGCCACTTAAAGTAAGCAGCAGCGAGCAGGTTATTGAAGTGCTGGGTACTCATTTTAACATCAACAGCTATGCTGATGAAAGCAGCCTGAAAACAACTTTGCTGGAAGGATCAGTTAGGGTGCTGGCCCAAACCGGAAGTGGAAAACGAAATGTGATATTGAAGCCGGGTGAGCAGTCTGCTGTGGGCTCGGAACTGAAGGTTGCAAAAGCAGATCTTGAGGAAGTTATGGCCTGGAAGAACAATAAGTTTACTTTCAACAGTCAGCCACTGGAAGGCATCATGCGTCAGGTATCCAGGTGGTATAATGTTGATGTAGAATATAAAGGAGACATTTCAGGGAAAGAATTTACTGGTTCTATTTCCCGTTATGCAGATGTCTCACAGGTATTAAAGATGCTTGAATTCACAAATCTGGTTCATTTTAAAATTAAAGAAAGGAGAATAATAGTTATGCCATAAGCCATACTTATCATCAAATGAACCTTAAAATACCGGAAGCGCTGATAACACTTCCGGCAAAGCAGGGGTTTCCATATTGATCATTGCGACTAAACAAAATCAAATAATTTGAATCGTTCGATATTCTCTAAGAATAAACGGTTCATGAAAACTAACCAAACCAAATGTATGAAATTTTATACTTTTTTGATGCATAAGCTAATTATGCTTATACACCAGCAATATTCTCCTGATGTTATCAGTGGGGTATTTAACCAGCAATTAACAAAGAAAATATTAATGCGCGCCAAACTAACCTTTGTTTTCTTAGTCACCTTATTTCTTCAAATGGGTATTGCTGCAAATGCGCAGAGAATCACTTTGTCGGCCAAAAACAAAAGCCTGAAAGAGGTTTTTAAGCAGATTGGGAAACAAAGTGGCTATCAGTTCCTCTATGGAGATGAGGCGCTTTCAGGAAGCCGGCGGATAAATATTGTGGCCAACAACGCTTCTTTGGATGAAGTACTTAAGCAGTGCTTCGCCGGCCAACCCATTACTTATACCATTGTAGATAAAACAGTGATCATTAAACCCGCTATTCCAATAAGAACTACTTATATGGTAGCTGCGGGTTTTTTAAAGGGAAAAGTTACAGAAAGTAAAACAGGGCTGCCGATGGCAGGGGTAACTATTAAATTGGATGGCGAAGGTGCCAGCTTTACTAAAACATCTGATGAAGCCGGTAATTATGCTTTCGGCAATCTAAAACCAGGCGTATACAAAATCTCCTGGCACTTTATTGGCTACACCACACAATCAAAAGAGATCAGCATTGCCGATGGCCAAAATTCTGACCTGAATGTGGTGCTTCAGGAAGAATCAGCACTACTTGGAGAACTTGTTGTGGTTGGTTTTGGTACTCAAAAGAAAGCGGACCTTACAGGAGCTGTGGGAGTGGTAAACGTTGAAAAATCACTTACTTCCAGACCTGTAACCAATGTTCAGGAATTACTTGCCGGAACGGTTCCGGGATTAAATATTTCGAAAGGTTCCGGAGCAGTAGGATCTGGTGCGTCACTGAATATCCGCGGAACATCCACAATTGGTGGCAGTTCGGGTGTATTGGTGTTGATTGATGGCTTCCCCGGTAACATTTATACTTTAAACCCTAACGATATCGAGAGCATCTCTGTACTTAAGGATGCAGCATCAGCTTCTATATATGGTTCCAGGGCTGCCAATGGAGTTTTATTGGTTACCACAAAAAAAGGGAACAAAACCGGAAAACCTATGGTTGAAGTTAACAGCAGCGTTGGTGTACAAAAACCTCAGTTTATGCTTGATTTTGTAGGCTCTGCAGACTATATGAAGTTATGGGATCAGGCCCTCGTAAATGATGGTAAACAACCACTTTACGGAGCTAAAGGGCTTGAGGATCTGGCTGCGGGAAAATATTCCGACAACAAATGGTATAAGGAGATTTATAAAAATAATACCATTATTAACACCAATAACATTGCAATTTCCGGAGGAACCGAAAATATTACCTATCGCGTTTCCGGTTCATATGATTATCAGGATGGAACCTTGCCAAATAACAATTATAACAAATATGTTTTCCGTCCTGATCTAAATATTAAAATCTCCAACAAACTTAAACTTGCTACAAATCTGCAATATACTCAAACTTACATCCTGCAACCTCAGGGTGGAACGGATGCATGGCAGTCGCAGGCTGCCCGTGCTGCACCTATCAGTCCTATTTATACTTCACAGGGTCAATATGGCTTAGGTTCTTCTATGGTAGGTAATACCATTGCCGGCTTAAATGAGGGTGGTTATAATAATGCAAAGTATAAAGAACTGTTTGGGGTAGCTGACCTGATCTATACCCCAATAGAAAACTTAAATATTAAAGGTTCATATGCCAGAACTTCAACAGATCAGCGTACTACCGATAGGTTACTTGCCTACAATTTGTATGATGATAAAGGTGAAATAGCTGCAAGGAAAAACCTGGTAACAGGACTGACTGAGAGTTTTTCCAGCAACTACAGGAATGTTTTTCAGGCGACGGCCGATTATGCCTATAATTTAAGTAACCACACATTTAAAGCTTTAGCAGGTTATTCGCAAGAGTATGTTTATAGCAATGGCTTTAGTGCTTATAGAGATAATCTTCCTTTTGGGAACATAGATGTATTAAATACAGGATCATCAACCAATATGCAAAATTCCGGTACTGCTTCAGATGTAGCCATCAGGTCTTATTTCGGAAGACTGAACTATGATTACAATGGAAAATATCTTTTGCAGGCAAATATCCGTGCCGATGGTTCTTCACGTTTTGCCAAGGGGCATAAATGGGGCTATTTTCCTTCTTTTTCTGCAGGCTGGAACATTCATAAAGAATCTTTCTTTACACTGCCGTGGGTTAGCAGTTTAAAGTTTCGCGGATCCTGGGGGATTTTGGGAGATGCTGAGAAAGTTGGCCTGTACCCAACGGCCGAGGTGTTAACCTACTCGCCTATCATTTATGGGTTTAATGGAGTTACTGTTCCTGGTGCATACAATGGGGTGTCTGTTAACAAAGGAATAAGCTGGGAGGAGTCTAAACAAACTGATATTGGTATAGATATGACTTTGTTTGGTCAGAAGATAGCGATCACGGTCGATTACTTTATGAATAAACGAGATAATATTTTAAACAATCCTCCGGTGAGTGCCGAATTTGGGTTGCCGGCGCCATTTAGCAATTTGTTGAAAATGGATAGCAAAGGCTGGGAATTCCTGGTAAACTATAAGGATAATTCAGGTGATTTTAATTGGGGATTTGATTTTAATACCTCTTTCTCTAAAAACAAAGTTGTTGATCTTGCCGGTAAAGGCCCTCAAATTGGCGATACTTATACGGATGTTGGCTTGCAATATCAATTGCCTTATGGGTTAAAAGCTAGCGGATTATTTCAAAACGCTGATGAGATTGCAAACAGCCCAAATCAGGGACCAAATGTATTTCCCGGAAATATCAAATATCAGGACACCAATAATGACAATGTTATCGATGGTAAAGACAGGGTGATCTTAAATGACAAGGTTGTAATGCGATTTGGTTCTAACCTTAATTTTGGATGGAAGAATTTTGATCTTTCAGCAAATGTAACCGGAGCATTGAACGGAATGAGGTATATGAGTGGTTATGAAGGCTGGGCTTTTTTCCTTTCCCAAAACGCCCGTCCGCTTGCTTTAGACAACTGGACTCCAGATAATCCCAATGCATCTTATCCAAGGTTATCGATCCAAAATACATCCAATGATACTAAATTTTCGAGCTATTGGTTAAGAAAAGCAGATTACTTAAAAATACAGAATATACAACTTGGTTATCAATTGTCGCAATCTGTATTAAGCAAACTAAAACTTAATTCGCTCAGACTTTTTACATCTGTTCAAAATCTGGCTACCATAACAAACTATCCTGGTTTTGATCCGGAAGGAGGATATTATCCGCTTTCAAGAACATTATCATTCGGGTTAAACCTTAAATTTTAAAGAAATGAAAAGAAAATATATTTACCTTCTTGCCCTGATCTTAATTGCCAGCAGTTGTAAAAAGGGTTTTTTAGATACTACACCACTTGATCAATCCTCTGATGCTACGTATTGGAAGACAGCGGATGATGCGCAAACAGGTCTTAATGCGGTATATGCTACCTTACCGGACAGTCGTGATTTCTGGCGGGATTGCAGCAGCGACAATTCGGTAATGACCAATGCCTGGGGCGAAGGAGGAATGGGCTACATAAGCATGGGTACCTACTCTGCAACTGACGGTTATATTGCTGAAGAATGGCGCTACGACCAAATCCGAAGGGCCTTGTATTTTATTGACAAGCTAAGTACCATGACCATAGATGCAAATCTTAAAAGGAGATTTGATGCCGAAGCCAGGTTCATTTTGGCAATGAGGTATTTTCGTATGGCCCAGCTGTTTGGAGATTTGCCCTTGATTAAGGAAAAACCGGTTACACTTGAAGAGTCGAATTTATCGCGTAGCCCTAAACAAGAAGTCCTGGATTATGCACTGCAAAATGTAGAGACTGCTATAGCAGGATTACCTGCTACTTATGGAGCAGCTGCAGATAAGGGTCGTATTACAAAGGCGGCAGCCTTAATGTTAAGGGCCAATATTTATCTCTACATGGCCAGTATGAAAAAGTTTCACAATGGCCAGAACGATGCAGCTCTATGGGCAGAGGCAGCTAAATCTGCCAATGAAGTAACTACAATGGGTTACGATCTTGAAGATGATTATTCATCATTATTTAAAAAAGAAGCCAATAATAACAATAAAGAAGTGATCCTGGCCTACCAATATGTTCAGGATAAATTTACCCAGTTCCTGGCAGTACTGGCTTCTCCTACCGGAACAGGTATAACCGGTGAAGGCTGGGCAAGTTTTTGTCCAACCAGGGATCTGATCGATTCCTATGAATGTACAGACGGAAAGTCCATTAAAACATCGGCACTTTATGATGTTAACAAACCTTATGAAAACAGGGATGCGAGGTTAAAAATGACTTTTATGCTTCCGGGTGTTCCTGTATTAAGGCCAAATGGAACCTTTACCCCTTATCAGCCACATCCATCTTATAATATGCCCGAAAGGATGAACAATGAAGGAGGAGGCTTAACCGGTTATATGTATTTGAAATTTAATGACCCTACTAACCCTAAACCCGGAGAGAACTGGGCCAACTGGCCGATCTATCGCTATTCTGAAACATTGCTAATACTTGCTGAAGCATTGAATGAATCAGATCCGGGAAATACCAAAATTACCTGGGCAATGAATAAGGTGAGGGCAAGAGCAGGGCTTCCCGGTGTGGATGCATTGCTTGGCGATCAGGCTAAAATGAGGGATGCGATCAGGGAAGAACGTCGCCATGAATTCGTAGCAGAACACAAAAGGTACTTTGACCTGCTTAGATGGAAAACTGCCGAATTGGTATTAAGCAAACCTGCTTACGGGATTAACAGTAATGTTGCTGATCCTGTAGGCGATTGGACGAAACCTATGTTTAAAGCTCAGGACAGAGTATTTAACGCAAACAAAAATTATATATGGCCGGTTCCTCAATCTGTAATAGACAGAAATAAGAACCTCTTACCACAAAATAAAGGTTGGTAAGCCTCTGATAATTTCATTGTATCTTAACGATCCGAAAGCATTTTCGGATCGTTAATCCACTAAATGTAAACGCTAACCAAGTATAAGATTAAACAGAAATAGAGATTTTTAACATGCACAAGAAACCATCCAACAGAAGAGATTTTATTAAAAAAGCAGGCTTGCTTACGGCTAGTCTGGCAGCGGTGCAATTCCCGGTATGGGGTAAAAGTATATTTGCGTTAGACTATCCTCTTCACAACATACCCGAAAGTAAAGGCTTAGATCCACAATGGGTCAAATCTCTTTACAACCGGGGCGAAGAGACGGCTTATTATAAAAGTAAAAATGAATTTAAATATATTGGAATGCCTGTTGGCGGCCTTCACGCCGGAACCGTATATGTAGGTGGCGATGGACGGCTCTGGCTATGGCAAATTTACAATGAAACATTCGAAGGTGCACAGGAAGGGATAGAACCTAAAACCGTGAACTGGAATGACGGAACAGAAGTAAGAAAGATCCGTGCCAGAGATGGCTCGGCCTATATTGAACCGGCTATTGCTAATAACAAGCGTGTTTTGGAGCAAGGCTTTGCGGTTAAGGCAGTGGTTAACGGCAAAACCTTTATTAAAGAATTAAGTGAAGAGCATTGGGATGAGATCGAATTTAAGCCAGCCTACCCGATGGCTACCATAAAATATAGCAGTAAAGATTTTCCTGTAGCAGTATACCTAAAGGTGTATTCGCCATTTATTCCTTTGGATGCACAAAATTCGGCTTTGCCTGCAACTATTTTGCGTGTAGAAGTAAAGAATATCAGCAACAGCAATATAAATGTTGCGGTTTTAGGCTGGATGGAAAATGGCGCGAATAAGTTGACCGGAAAAGTAAACACCGGAAAAAGGAAAAATGAGGTGCTGGCAGTCGAAAATTCAAGCAGCATCTTCTCTTCTTTTGAAGCAGTTAGCGATGATGTGAAAAATGCTCAGGATAGCGGTACAATGTGCTTTACCTTACACAAAACAAAGAGTAAAACATATGCCTCGCTTGATCCGTGGCCGGTTAAAAGCAAGCATTTTGGAGCTGCGGCTACAAGTTCTTCGACTGCAGATGCACCTGAAAAACTGGTTGGAGGAATTGAATTTGGAGAGACTGTTAGTCCCGGAAAATCTCTTAAAGCCGATTATTCAATCAGCTGGCATTTCAACAATGCAAATGTTAACCTCAAGAAAATAGTTAAGGACGCAGAACAAGGGTTTCATTACGCTACCAGATTTAAGGACGCCGGTGCAGTAAGTGCATACCTGCAATCAAATTTTGAAAAGCTAACAAATACAACCGAGTTGTGGAGTACCACATGGAATGACGCTACGCTTCCACACTGGTTCCTGGAGCGCACGTTTATTAATATTGATACACTGGCAACGGCAAATACTTATCGTTTTGCTGACGGCCGCTTCTGGAGCTGGGAGGGCGTTGGTGCTTGTGCCGGAACCTGTACGCACGTATGGCAATATGCACAAGCGGTTGCCAGGATATTTCCTGAACTGGAGCGCGACCTGAGACACCGTGTAGATCTAGGTGTTGGGTTTAAGGAAGACAGTGGCGCCATTATATTCCGTGCAGAAAACGAAAACAGACCGGCCATTGACGGGCAAGCAGGCACTGTACTCAGGTTTTACCGTGAGCATCAAATGAGTGCCAACAATACTTTTCTGCAAACCAACTGGCCAAAAATCAAAAAGGCAACCCAGTTCATGTTAGACCAGGATAAGAATGGTGATGGTATGACGGATACACCAATGGAGAATACCCTTGATGCAGTATGGGAAGGTGAAATTGCATGGATTGTTGGTCTTTGTATTGCTGCGGCAAGAGCAGGCCAGGCCATGGCAGAGGAAATGAACGACACTGCATTTGCACAGACTTGTGAAACCTATGTAACCAACGGTGGCAAGAATATGGAACAAGAACTGTTTAATGGCGAATACTTTATTCATCGGCCAGATAAGGTTCAGGGTCGTAAAAACCTGGGCTCCTATAATACCTGTCATATTGATCAGGTATACGGCCAAAGCTGGGCGTTTCAGGTAGGATTACCAAGGGTATTGAGTAAAGACAAAGCCATTGCTGCTCTAAAAGCCTTATGGAAATATAACTTTACTGCCGATGTTGGCCCATACATCAAAACCCATGTTGGTGGCAGGCCATATGCCTTGCCAGGAGAGGGTGGAATGGTCATGAATACCAATCCGCATAACGAACCTAAGCCTTTTGGAGAGAATGTAACCTGGCAACTCGGGTACTTTCACGAATGTATGAGCGGATTTGAACATCAGGTTGCAGCACACCTGATGGCCGAAGGTATGGTACAAGAGAGCCTGATTCTTACACGATTTATTCACGACAGGTATCATGCAGCTAAAAGAAACCCATTCAATGAGATAGAGTGCAGCGACCATTATGCAAGGGCTATGGCAAGTTATGGGACCTTTATTAACGCATGTGGTTTTGAGTACCATGGCCCTAAAGGTTATATCAAATTCGCGCCTGCCTGGAAAGCAGAGGATTTTAAAGCTCCCTTTACTTCAGCTAATGGATGGGGCAGCTATACACAGAAAAAAACAGGCGCTAAACAATTACACACCATACACCTGAAATATGGCGAGTTGCAGTTACAGGAACTGGCTTTTAACAAAATAGGCTCAGGCACTGTAAAATCTGTTTCCGTAATGCTGGGCGCTCAAAATATTCCTGTCCAATTTAAACAGAACGGTGCCGAATTGCAGATTACCAGCAATAAGAAGATCAGCGTTAAAACCAATGAGCGTTTAAATATTACCTTTTCATAGATAGATAAGTAGCATGAAAAAATTAGATGATATGTTTAAAAAACTGCTTACAGTTTTATTGTTTACTACAGCAGTAATCTTGTCTGGTTGCCAGGAACCTGCAAGCAAAACAAACGGAGATGTTGCGAATAAGGATCAGAACTGGAAAGAACAACTTAATCAGAAACTGCCTATGCTGGGTCACAGGAATTGGATTCTTGTTGTCGATAAAGCCTTTCCAGAGCAAAATGCTCAGGGAATGGAATACATTTATATTAATGAAGGTTTGCTGCCTGTTTTAAAACAGGTACTTACACAAATCAATTTGTCTAACCATGTTAAACCGATTATCTATCAGGATAAGGAGTTAGGTTTTATTACAGAAAGTCAGGCCAAGGGGGTTAAGCAGTTTGTACAGGAATCAAAAACAATTTTTGGCAATCAAACTGTTCAAACGATGCTTCATGATTCCGTATTCAGGAAATTGGATACGGAATCGAAACTGTTTAAAGTTCTGGTCATTAAAACAAATGAGACCATTCCCTATACTTCGGTCTTTTTACAGTTGGATTGTGCTTACTGGAATGGTGATAAAGAAAAACAGTTGCGGGATGCATTGAATACTCAATAGAGCTATCTTTATAGCTATGAATTGTAATTTCGATAAAATAAAGTCGGCAATTTCTGGATTTGTAGCGCTTACTGATGAAAAGTGGAATGCCTTTTCTTCCGGTTTACTTTTAAAAACATTCAAAAAGGGCGATTTTCTAATCAGAGAAGGACAGACTGAAAATTATATCTACTTTCTGAATGCAGGTGCAACCCGGAATTACTTTTTGAAAGATGGCCGGGATTATACCGTAGATTTCCAATTTGAAGGCGATTTTGTAACCGCTTATCTCTCTTTCATTAGCAGAGAACCAAGCCCTATTTTTATTGAGCTTTTAGAAGAGGCTGAAGTAGTTGCTATTCCTTATAGACACTTACAGGAATTCTATAAAAAAGATCATGAAGGAGAAAGAATTGGCCGCTTAATGGCTGAATTTCAATACGTAAAACGCTTGCGAAAGGAAATGGATCTTCTTGCTTTTACTGCTGAAGAACGGTATGCGTTACTTTTAAGTAAAAATCCTGAGTTGATACAGAATATTTCTGTTAAACATTTGTCCTCCTATTTAGGGATTCAGCCCGAAAGCCTTAGTCGGATCCGTAAGCTTCAAGTGCGAAACTAACATATGTCATTTTTTTCGCAGCTATCATTCTGCAACTTTGTTGAACATTAAAACAAAGAACAATGAAGCCCCTATTTATATTATTAATAACTTTTTTATTGTATTCGATTATCTCGAGATTTATAACGGGAAACTGGAATTTTACATTCGGGGGCAATCTGGCAATGCTGGTTATGCTCTGCTTCACTGCAATAGGGCATTTCATTTATGCAAAAGGAATGGCCCTAATGATACCACCCGTAATTCCATTTAAAGATTCCATCGTATTTTTAACTGGAATTATGGAAATTGTTTTGGGAATAGCCCTGTTGTTCCCTGCAGTTAGGCCTTATGCAGGGTACTTCCTAATCATTTTCTTTATACTTCTTTTGCCTGCAAACATATATGCCTCAATGCATAGCATCAACTATGAAACTGCAAAGTTTGATGGGAAAGGGATGTCTTATTTGTGGCAGCGCATCCCTCTTCAATTGTTTTTTATAGGTTGGGTGTGGTACTTTTCTGTCAAATAACCAGGCCATACTTCTTATCCTAGATCAATTAACAGCTCATCTATTTAGGATAACTTTGTGTTATACTATTAAAAGGAGAATTAAAATGAAAAAGTTAATTGAAAAAATCGTGATAAATTCTGATCGCCCGCATATGGTTGGCGATGGGTTTAGGGTATTTAATTATATCCCGGGCGCTGGCATTCCGCAGGAGAGAATAAGTCCGTTTTTACTATTGGACTTTAATCCTGAATATGATTTTGGGCCTTCAGATCACCTTAGAGGTGTTGGTGTTCACCCACATAAAGGTTTCGAAACAGTAACCATTGCTTACAAAGGAAGTGTTGCACACCACGATAGTACCGGAAGTAGCGGAATAATCAATGCTGGTGACGTACAATGGATGACTGCCGGTAATGGAATCTTGCATAAAGAATATCATGAAGAGACTTTCTCTAAAAAAGGAGGACCTTTTGAAATGGTTCAGTTATGGGTTAACCTTCCTAAAAAGGACAAATCAACAGCTCCGCATTATCAGGAGTTGACTAAAGATGGTATGGGTAAAGTGCAGCTTGCAGACAATGGTGGCGAGGTAAATGTAATTGCCGGAAACTTCAATGGTGTTGCAGGTTCTGCAGAAACATATAGTCCGGTGAACCTGTTTGACATCAAATTGAATGAAGGTGCCGAAACGACTACCAGTATTCCGGCCGGCCACAATACCGCTTTATTAGTTGTAAACGGAAGTGTTCAGGTAAACGATGAAATAGTTGGAGAACATAGCTTTGTTTTATTTGAAAATAAAGGCGAAGAGATTCACATTAAAGCAAATCAGCAAAGTGTTGTTTTGTTGTTAAGCGGGGAACCTTTGAATGAACCTATTGTAAGCTACGGACCGTTCGTAATGAATACTGAAGCAGAAATCAGAGAAGCGATCACTGATTTCAACATGGGGAAATTTGGCGTGTTGGAAGATTAGAAATAGATTACCAATGACAGATGTTTAAAGCTGTCGTCATCTCAACGATAGGAGAGATCTCTTGCCTGTGTTATTCAGGAGATCTCTCTCTTCTTTCGAGATGACGATTGTCATTACCACTTTTTTGTATTATTGTTACTCCCTACAATTCAAAGGAGTTTTTGAACACTTCATTACTTATTTTGTCCGTTTCATCAGTTTTTTGGAGGTGATGGTATACTAATACGATAATTTTGCGGTTAATTACCAAAACACTATGAAAGTATATCTCTTTTTCCTCTTATTTTCTATTACTTCAGTACCATTCTTCTTATCTGCGCAGCAGCGTTTCGCCATTAGTGGTACGGTAAGGGATGCTTCAACCGGAGAAACCTTGATTGGAGCAACGGTTAGATTGCAAAGTGCCACGCAAAATTCAGGTATTGCTACAAATGCATACGGATTTTATTCCCTAACAGCCGATGGAGGCGAGTATAGCCTCATCGTAAGCTACAGCGGCTACCAGAGCAATACTCAAAAAATCACCTTAAACAAGGCCTTAAAACTAAATATAGAACTTGCTGCCGTTTCAGATTTGCAGGAGGTAGTAATAAGTGCCAGTGAAAGGAAAAATGAAAATGTAAAGAGCCCTCAAATGGGTTTCAACAAGATCAATATGGCCGATCTTGACAATGTACCTATTCTATTCGGCGAAAAGGATGTTCTGAAAACCATACAGCTTTTACCGGGAGTAAAGGCAGGAGGAGAGGGCAATACAGGTTTTTTTGTACGCGGAGGAGCTGCCGATCAGAACCTGATCCTTTTAGACGAGGCCACAGTATATAATTCATCTCACTTGCTGGGTTTCTTTTCAACCTTTAATGCCGATGCCATAAAGGACGTAAGTTTGTACAAAGGTGGCATGCCATCGCAATATGGAGGCAGATTGTCATCAGTGCTTGATGTTAAAATGCAGGATGGTAATGATAAAGAATATGGCTTTGAAGGTGGACTAGGGCTCATCGCCTCACGCATAAAAGCAGAAGGACCAATCGTTAAGAATAAAAGCTCTTTTATGATTAGCGCCCGACGCACCTATGTAGATCTTTTGCTTAAAGCCTCGGGCGATTCGGCATTAAAGAACAATACGTTAAACTTTTACGACATTAATGCCAAGGTGAATTACAAGTTTGACGATAAGAATACGCTGTTTCTTTCAGGCTATTTTGGGCAGGATAATATTGGTATCAAAGACCTTTTTGCAAACGATTGGGGCAATACAACAGCTACTATCCGTTGGAACCATGTATTTAACAACAGGTTGTTTTCAAATACATCTTTGATCTATAACAAGTACAACTATGCCATAGAACTGCTCGATGAAAATAGCAATGCCAAGGTAAAATCCCTGATCAGAGATTTTAATTTTAAAGAAGACCTGCAATATTATACCAGTAACCACATCCTAAGATTCGGATTGCAGGCCACACACCATAGAATAGCACCATCTGACATTACCGCATCGGCCAATTCGAGCTTCAACCCTCTTTCTATAGAGAACAGGTACGGATTAGAAATGGCTGTATACGCTTCAGACGAATGGACCATTGGCGATAAATTTAATTTATTATATGGTTTAAGATTAAGCCAGTTTTCCCTTTTGGGGCCCGGTACAATAAATACATATGACAGTTCAGGAGAAGTAAGTTCCTCATCAACCTATAAAAGCGGTGAATTTGTTAAAAATTACTTCAACCTAGAACCGCGTCTTTCGGCAAGTTACACCTTAAATGAGCGAAACTCTGTAAAGGCATCATACAACCGAAATACCCAAAATATCCATATCCTTAGCAATTCAGGCACCAGCTCTCCAACAGATCAATATGTAATGAGCAGCAATAACATTAAGCCCGAGATTGCAGATCAGGTAGCTTTAGGGTTTTTCAAAAATAGCGAAAGCAATGCTTACGAATTTTCTGCCGAGGTGTATTATAAATGGTTGCAAAATCAGATAGATTATAGAGATGCTGCTGAACTAACAGCTAATAAAGATGTTGAATCTGAATTGTTGTATGGCAAGGGCAGGGCATACGGACTTGAGCTTTATGGTAAAAAAACCAAAGGCAAGCTTACCGGTTGGTTGAGCTATACCCTTTCAAAAACCGAAAGGCAGTTTGATGAAATCAATAAAGGCAAATATTATAATGCAAAGCAAGACCGTACACATGACCTGGCTTTGGTTGCCATGTACAACCTTAGTCGCCGCTGGTCGGTATCAGCTAATTACATTTACAGCACTGGTAATGCCGTAACCTATCCGGCCGGAAAGTATAATGTAGGTGGTCTTACCACTTATTATTATACCGATAGAAACGCCAACAGAATGCCATATACTTCCCGTTTAGATTTAGGGGCAACATTAAAGGCTAAGGAAACCAAGAAATTCCGTTCTAGCTGGACATTCAGTGTTTACAATGCATTGAACCGCAAAAACCCTTATTCTATCCAGTTCCGCGATAAAGAAAATGATCCAACACGTACCGAAGCAGTGCAAACCAGCCTTTTTGGCATTATTCCTTCGGTAACTTACAACTTTAAATTTTAATAGTGATGTTAAGAAAAATCAAATATTTAAGTCTGTTACTTGCAGTATCCTTTAGCATATGTTCATGTGAAAAAGTGATAGACGTTGAGCTTAATACTTCTCCAAATCAGTTGGTGATAGAAGGCAACATTACCAATAAATTGGGGATGCAAACCATTAAAATAAGTCAATCGGTTGCTTATACTGAACCTAACGATTACCCGGCTGTTCAAGGTGCCGTAGTAAATGTAACTGATGATCAGGGCAGTTCATGGATCTTTACCGAAAGCACACCCGGCAGCTATACTTTTGGCGCGTTCAAAGGAGAACCGGGCCGCACATATAGCCTTAAAGTAAATATAAATAATGTGCTTTATACTGCTTCTTCAACCATGCCAGATTCTGTAGGCATTGATTCGCTTGATGTTAAAGTATTTAATTTTGGTAGCGAAAAGCAAAAGCAGGCACAGGTACATTATAAAGATCCTGCCGGAATTGCCAATCAGTACCGGTTTGTGCTAAAAGTGAATGGTTTTCAATCGAGAAGTGTGTATTCTGAAAATGATCGCTTTACCGATGGAAACAATGTTCCGAGTGTGATGTTTTTTAATGGGAAAAATGATGATGACGATGAGCTGAAAACAGGCGATAACGTAGAAGTTGAGATGCAGTGTATAGATAAAAATGTATTTACTTACTGGAATACATTAAGTCAGCAATCACAGAATGGTCCTGGTGGTGGTGTTACTCCAGGTAACCCGCCTTCAAATATTAGCAATGATGCCCTGGGGTATTTCAGCGCACATACGGTTAGCAAAAAAGAAATGGTAGTGAAGTAGGGACAGACGGATATCACCCTTGACCGTCATTACTCTTCTCCGTCATCCCGAACGAAGAGAGAGATCCCTTGTTTAGGCGTAGTCCAAGAGATCTCTCTCTTCGTTCGGGATGACGTGAGGATGAAAAAAGTCCTGTATCATAATTATGATACAGGACTTTTTTTTATTAATAAATTTTTCAATTAATCTCCTTTTGTATAGCACTCAATATGTTAATGCTAGTACCTGGGTCTCGACTGAATCAAGGCAAATTAAGGACTGCGATAGGATTCTTTCGGAAAACAGGTACCTTTTTCCGAAGGAATGTCGATGCTGCCTCGACGCTGTCTTCAAGCTGGCCTTAGCAATCACACTATTATGTCCGGTGTTGGTACAGTAAACGTCGTCCTTGCCCTTCCCTTCATCGCCCTTCCTCGTCATCTCCTTTGGTTAACCAAAGGAGATGACGGGAGTTTTAGGATTTTAGCGAGAAAAATCGAGCGTAAAAATTCTTTCTCATTTTATTTACAGTACTAATATTTTTAGTATTATATTTGTTTGTTCATTTGCATTGCTAATACAATGATTCAAGAAAGGGGATAACATCATGAACGCAAAACAGGAATTGGTTAGTAAATTACAACAGGATATTCTGCTGTGGCAGGGCTTTAAACTGCAAGGTAAAGAAGCTGCTGAGGCGATTGGCCTTGGTGAGCTGGAAAACGTATTTCCAAACGGGGTTTTTCCGAAAAAGGCCATTCATGAATTTATTACGGTGCTGCCCGAACATGCGGCAGCGAGCGATGGTTTTATCGGTGGCTTGCTTTCGGTATTGATGAAGGATGGCGCTGCTTGTGTATGGATCAGTACTGCAAGAAAGTTATTCCCGGTTTCCCTTTGTCTGTTCAACGTAGAACCCGAGCGGATCATTTTTATGGATGTTACCAGGGAAAAAGATGTGCTCTGGATTATGGAGGAGGCTTTAAAATGTGAAGGTCTTGCTGCTGTGGTGGCGGAGTTGAATGAACTGAGTTTGATTGAATCCCGTAGACTCCAGCTTGCGGTGGAAGGTTCTGGTGTGACGGGTTTTATTTTACGTAAAGACGCCCGTAAGGCCGTAAGTACGGTGGCTACAGCGCGCTGGAAGATCAGCCCGGTACCCAGTGTAACCGAGGATGAAATGCCTGGTGTGGGTTTCCCTCGCTGGAAGGTGGAGCTGACCAAAGTCCGTAATGGAAATCCGGGAAGCTGGATCATGGAATGGGGAGGAGATCGTTTTGTGGAAGTACTTCCAGCCTTGAAAACAGCAGCATGGTACGATCATGAGGAAAGACAAATTGGTTAAACGGCTAAAAAATGCAAAAGCGTTATGTTTCGATATGGTTCCGTCATTTGCTGGCAGACTGGCAGCTGATCCGCCGGCCGGAACTTTGTGACATTCCTTTTGTTTTCGCAGCGCCCGATCATGGGCGCAATATGATTACTGCGACAAGTCCTTTAGCTGCTTCGCAGGGAATTGAGATAGGAATGCGTGCAGCTGATGCCAAGGCCCTTTGCCCGGGACTGGAGGTTTTGGATGATAAAGCCGGGCGCACTACCATATTGCTGAAAGGACTTGGAGAGTGGTGTGTGCGTTATTCACCCGTGGTGATGGCCGATGATTTTTCGGTAGATGGGTTGTTCCTGGATGTAAGTGGCTGTACCCACCTTTGGGGCGGGGAACGGGAATACCTGAAAGAAATCGTATCCAGGTTAAAAAGCAAGGGTTATACGGTTCGTGTGGCGATGGCTGATACTGCCGGTGCCGCATGGGCAATAGCTCGTTTTGGAAAAGTAACTCCTTTGATTGCACCCGGGACGCATACAGAAGCCCTGCTTGCGTTGCCGCCAGAAGCCTTGCGTTTACCGGAAAATACACTGGCTAAGCTGAGCAAGCTTGGTTTTTACCGGATCAGGAGTTTTATAGGTATGCCGCGCTCGGTGCTGCGCAGGCGTTTCGGAGAGGATTTTTTGGCCCGTTTGGGGCAGGCTTTGGGTACAGTTGATGAGTTGATTACTCCTTTGCAGGTGCCTGTTCTTTTTCAGGAACGCTTGCCTTGTCTGGAGCCGATTAAAACCCGCATTGGCATTGAAGTGGCGATCAGCCGGTTACTGGAGCATTTGTGTCTGCGACTGCAAAATGAGGGCAAGGGCTTAAGGACAGGGGTGCTGACTTGTTATCGTATTGATGGCAAGGTGGTACAAGTTTCTATAGGAACCAGCGGGGCAACCTGTAGCGTCAGTCATTTGTTTAAACTTTTCGAGTTGAAGATCGATCAGATCCGCCCGGCCCTGGGCATTGAACTGTTTGTGTTGGAAGCGCCTAAAGTGGATGATATTTTACCCGGACAAGAAGCGCTTTGGGCGGGTAAGCCCGGACTGGATGATCAGAGTGTGATCCAGCTGCTGGACAGGGTAACCGGTAAAATGGGGCCTGATGTGATTCATCGTTATGTCCCTGCAGCTCGCTATTGGCCGGAACGATCTGCGAACCGGGCAGTTTCCATTACTGAAAAACCGATAGCCCAATGGCATATTGACAGACCGCGCCCAACAGAATTGTTGAGTAAACCTGTCCCAATCGAAGTAATGGCCTTGATACCCGATCATCCGCCAAAGTTTTTTATTTATATGGGCATCAGGCATGTTGTGGTGAAGGCCGATGGTCCTGAGCGCATAGAACGGGAGTGGTGGTTAGATGTAGGAGAGCACAGGGATTATTACCAGGTGGAAGATGAACTGGGACAGCGTTACTGGCTGTTCCGTTCGGGTCACTATGGGGGCGAGCAGCGGTACCAATGGTTTATACATGGTTTTTTTGCATGAAGAATGAGATATGGAATACAGTGAATTACAGGTGACTTCTAATTTCAGCTTTCTAAGGGGGGCTTCCCATCCCCATGAACTGGTGGATCAGGCAGCTGCTTTCGGCTATAAAAAGGTAGCCATTACTGATCGCAATACGTTGGCAGGCATTGTTCGTGCACACGCTGCAGCTAAAGAAAAAAACATTCAGATCATTCCCGCCTGTCGCCTGGATTTACTGGATGGGCCAAGTTTACTGGCTTATCCTACGGACAAAGATGCTTATTGCAGACTTTCGGCTTTATTAACGGTTGGGAATCTGCGTGCGGAAAAAGGTTCCTGCCATTTGAATAAGGCGGATGTTTATGAACACGCTGAAGGGATGTTGTTTACCGTTGTGATGCCTGGTGTGCTGAACCGTCATTTCAATTTTGAGGATTCCTTTGTTAAAGATTTTGAGGAATATGGGGAAGCTTTGGGTAAGCAGTTATACCTTTCTGCAACACGTACGTACCTGGGTAATGATGATAAGCTGATCTTTCGCATCCAGCAGTTATCTGCTAGGTTTGGAATACCTGTTGTAGCCACCGGTGATGTGCATTACCACAATCCTTCCAGAAGGGAATTACAGGATGTGCTGACCTGTGTGAGAGAAAAGTGTACCATCAAGGAGGCTGGTTTCAGGTTGCATCAGAATGCGGAACGTTATATGAAACCGATTGCCGAAATGCACCGCTTGTTCCGTAATTATCCCGAAGCGATCCGTAATACGATGCACATCACTGAGGCATGTGCTTTCGCACTGGATGAACTGAAATATGTATATCCGGAGGAGATCAACAAAAGCGGTCGTTCGCCATTGGAAGAGCTGGAATACCTGTGTTTTAAAGGCGCACATGCATTTTATGGGGAGGTTATCCCGGAAAAAGTATTGAACATGATTGCCCATGAAATGGACTTTGTGCGGAAGATGGACTATGCGAATTACTTCCTTTTTGTGGAAGACATTGTCCGCGAAGCGAGAAGCCGAGGCATTTTATGCCAGGGAAGGGGATCAGCGGCCAATTCAGCAATTTGTTTCTGTCTGGGTGTAACCTCAGTAGACCCTATGAAGTTCGACTTGCTTTTTGAGCGTTTTATTTCTTCGGACAGGAATGAACCGCCCGATATTGATGTGGACTTTGAGCATGAACGTCGGGAGGAAATCATGCAGTACATTTATACCAAGTATGGCCGTGACCGTGCAGCGATTGTGGCGACGGTAACACAGCTGCACCAGAAAGGTGCTTTGCGAGATGTGGGCAAGGCCATGGGTTTATCTGTGGATACCATTAACAGGTTATCCAGTTCAGTATGGGAGTTTACAGACGAATGGTTTGAGGGCAAGCGTGTGACTGAACAGGGTTTGAATCCCCGGGATCCGCATTTGATGAAGACCTTGCAACTGACCGCGCAGATGATGGGTTTCCCCAGACAATTGGGCCAGCATACCGGTGGTTTTGTGGTGACCAATGGGAAGCTGACTGATCTCTGTCCGATCCTGAATGCGCGTATGGAAGACCGTACGAATATTGAGTGGAACAAGGACGATATTGATGCTTTGGGTTTTCTGAAAGTGGATGTATTGGCTTTGGGTATGCTGACTTGTATCCGCAAGGCTTTTGACTTGTGCAAAGCGCATTATGGTTTAGATCTGACCCTGGCCAATATCCCTCAGGATGATCCGGAGGTCTATGATATGATTAGTGCTGCGGATACACTGGGGGTATTCCAGATTGAAAGCAGGGCACAGATGTCCATGCTGCCCAGGTTAAGGCCCAAATGTTTTTATGATTTGGTGATTGAGGTTGCCATTGTCAGGCCTGGCCCCATACAGGGAGATATGGTGCATCCTTATTTGCGGAGACGTAATGGTGATGAACTTGTGGAATACCCTTCCGCTGAATTAAAAGAAATTTTAGAAAGAACCTATGGTGTGCCGCTATTTCAGGAACAGGCAATGAAAATTGCCATTGTAGCCGCAGGATTTACACCCGCCGAAGCAGATGGACTGCGTCGCAGTATGGCCACTTTTAAGTATACCGGAACGGTTAATTTGTATGAACAGAGGCTGGTCGAGGGGATGATGAAAAAGGGATATACCGAGGAATTTGCCAAACGGATTTTCAGGCAGTTGGAGGGTTTTGGGAGTTATGGTTTCCCCGAAAGTCATGCGGCAAGTTTTGCTTTGCTGGTTTATGTGTCCTGCTGGCTGAAACACTACTATCCGGATGCCTTCGCTACAGCCTTGCTCAATAGTATGCCAATGGGCTTTTACCAGCCTGCGCAGATTGTAATTGATGCACAGAAACATGGTGTGGAGGTTCGGCCAGTTGATATCAATTATTCTACATGGGATAATTTGCTGGAAGAAAAATCAGGGAAGTATTGTGCGATCCGTTTGGGTTTCCGGCAGATTAAAGGTTTAGGGCAGGAGGAGATGGATGTTTTGGTGAATTGCAGGGGAAATGAGTACAGGACAGTTACGGCCTTACGTGATGCAGGAATAGCGATTAATACACTGGAAAGACTGGCAGATGCTGATGCTTTCCGCTCGATTGGGTTGGACCGCAGAAAAGCATTATGGGAGGTTTCTGCCTTGCAGGATATGCCAGTGGTGATTTTTAAAGGGCAACCCTCAGAAAGTGTGTTGGAGGCACAGGTGGAATTGCCGTTGATGAGCAAAGGAGAACATGTGGTTCAGGATTATGCTACCGTAGGCTTATCGTTAAAAGCACACCCGGTGTGCTTTGTGCGATCACAACTGGAGATGCTGCGCATCTTGTCCTGCCATCAGATCAATAAGGAGGCGCAGAACGGACAATTGGTGAAGGTTGCCGGGCTCGTGCTGGTTCGACAACGACCGGGAACTGCCGGTGGGGTATGTTTTATTACCATTGAGGATGAGACTGGCTTTAGCAATCTGGTGGTATTTGAAAAGTTTTTTGATACCTACCGGAAAGAGATTTTGCATTCCAGGCTGTTGATGGTGGAGGGGCGTTTGCAGCGGGAAGGAGAGGTGGTTCATGTCATTGTGAGCAAATGCGTGGATTTGACTAAACTGATGGGTAAACTGGTGCAGCGGGAGCAAGAGGATTTGCCAGTACTTACAACGGTTCCCGGGGAAGTTCCAAAGGGAACCTTTTATGGGGGAAGGAATTTTAAATAATTCAATTATGTATCTTTAAACAAACAATCTCTTTGATCATTACCTTTCTGATAATCTTAAAGCAATTATAGAAGATTAAGGATTACCGGAAGGTTTATTGAGATTGAAAAATACTTGAACCGCCAATTTTGGATCATTTAACAAAAAACACTTAGCACTTGTATATTCGAATTAAAAACCTCTCTAAATGACAAAGCCAAATTTTGATAAGTCGGAAACTTGTGGTAGCATTAAATTGCCTCTATCCAGCCGCGGTGAGGATCTTGAGACTATCTCAAGAAACAAATTGTCGTTGCTTTTTGATACCCGATATTTTGAGATTAGGCATGAACTTCAGAGAGGGTTTACTGTTCAACTCAAGTCTACTGGATCAGTTAGAGTGAACAGGAACAGTTCAATTTCCTACCCAATAGAGGTAAGCAATATCAATTACTCAGTTATTCTTTTGTTGCTTATTTTTTGTAATTAATTGATTTTAAAATAGTTAATATTTGTATATCGAAAAATAAGTTCTGTATGTTAGATTTCTATTTATTAGCCGATAATCAGAATATGCCGAACTATCCAGAAGAAGAGGAATGTAAATTAATAGGCAGTATAGATGATCAAATTTTTGACAGACTAAAAGTAAAGAAGATCATTCCTGAAAGGTTTGACTACCATTCGGACTTTAGATGGGACACATCTTTAATACGGCAAATCAGGGTGAATATTCAAAAGCATACTGTTAATGATAGCGATATACAATCCTTATTGCTATTACTGGATACGGCCAAATCGTATGATAGCGGACTAGTCGCCTATGCTGACTGATGTCATACTTTGTTTATTTCTTAGGCTCTAAGCTGGCTCGTATTTCCTTTACTAGGGTTGCCATCTCCAAGGTTGGCCAGTATGCCAAGCATTTTTACCTCGAGGTTCCTTGACCTGAGGAAGAGCTCATAATTGACTTCGGAAATTCGGACCAGTTCATAGTTGTATTTGAAATTGAGTGCAATTGATGAGCTGAGTAAAGTGGTAACTGCCGCCCCAAAATCATCTGACGCCACAGATATTAAATAAAAAGATAAAGCCATTGCCGATGCAATTATTAACCCGGCTGTTGAGGCTGCTAAAGCCAAAGACAAAATCCCTGACTGGAAAACAATAGCCGCATCGGTAACGCAAAAGCATGATGCCACAACTGCCGACCGGACTGTTACCAGAGCGAAACTGTTTTTTTACTACGGTAAGGACTGGAAAGCTTTTGCCTCAGCAATTGTAAACTACACCGAGAAATATGAAGATACAGCCAACCTGGCTACCATAAATACCAATGCCAACTTTGTATTAGAGTATAGTGCAGACAAAGAGGAGCTTGCCAAAGCATTGGCATGGAGTAAAAAGCTTGTTGTAGGAATCCGATAATGCGGATTATAAAAAGACCTATGAGGCATTGAAGGAGAAACTGTAATAAAGATCCTTCCGCCACCCTTGCGGATTGTTAGTTAATAAAGGATCAGGGAATGGTTAGCCCTGATCTGGCCATACCAATTTGGTTTAACACTATTTAGGCTGAGTGCTGTGTTGATCTGGATGCACAGCATTCATAAACTTAGGGAGTTTTGTGAATTAGGTTAGAACAGTCGGAAGAAATATACGGCTGTTCTTTTTTATTTTAAACTGTTTATCCATTCCCTGATCAATTTAATTCCTTCTTTATGAGGAAGGGTCCTTGCAAGCTCAGGCATAGCAGTGCCCGGCTCTGTGCTATTCATTCTGTAAGCTAAAATAGAATGGGTAGCATCGCCAGGTATAATATCATAATTAAGCCCGCCAGCTCCACCTCCGGCCGAAACCGGGGCTTTTCTGATCCCTAAATGATTGGGGTTGGTTTGCTCATATTCTAGAAACAGACCTGTATTATAGGCGTCGCCTCCTTTGGTATGACAGTGGGCACAGTTTATATCAAGGTATGCTCTTGCGCGTTGTTCCAGACTGTAATGCTTAGCATCGGCCCAGTTCGGTAATTGAGCAACCGCTCCCGTATCTGGCAATCCTTTAAGTACTCCTTTTGCTGCCCATGCCTTAAGTTGATTGGTACTTTGTCCGACAAGGGTAATGTTAAGGTTTCTGGCTTTTGGACCAATAGGGATTAACACATCATTTTTAATGTGGCAACGCTTGCAATCATTGGTGTTTGGTACCTGGTAATTTGTAAAGAGTTTATTGCCATCATTATCCAATAAGGTAATCGGGATTTTTGCTCCGGTAATGTGTTTGATGGCCTCTGTTTGTTCTTTGTTCCACAGATAATTCATCACCTTCCAGTTCTTATCGGAAGGGTCTTTAACCAGTAGCCTTGTTTCGATCATTATTTTCTGATGATTGACATTGGTATAAGCAAAGTTTTTAACGATGATGGTTGAGTCAGGGAATTCAAGCGCACCCTGTGCCGTGTACTTCATTGCAGTACCTTTTGGTAAAACAATGAAGCGGTCTTTAACGGCATAATCTGTAAAGAGAGCGGTACTGATATCATAATGCAAAACCCCTTCATTGGGATCAAGATCCTTTAGTTTGTTTTTAAAGAAACCATAATCAGATAGTTTTTCTTTAAATACAAAGCCACTGTTTTGCACAGCCTGGCCGGTTTTGTTTTTACAACCCTGCTCACTTAAAATGGAAAGTGAAATACTGAAAAGGAGGAGAAACCCCAAAAGATAAGTTTTACGCATTGATACTGATTTTTACTTGCAGATATAAGGGGTAATGTTTGTGTTTGGTTTCCAGTTTTTAGGATTGCTGATGTTTAAAAAGTCGGCATTTACAAATAGGTTGTCGCCCGTTTGCTTTATGCAAATAGAATCCGGATTAACTGCTGTACCCTTGGTTAAGATATTGCTCGAGATGCCATCGTACATAATGAAAGGGATACGTTTGTTTTTTCTTGCCGGATCACTGGCATTTAACTGCTGTTCAACGGCTACTAATATTTTTCCAATACGGTGCTCATAGGCTGGCTGCGGAAAGGCGGGGCCCATTTCAATAGTATTGTTGTGAATATTGATGTTTTTTGAAATGGGAAAGTAATTGTCGTTTATTTTCTCGGCAGCTTTTTCATCAACTGCAAAGCCCGAAGCAATGGTTATTGAGGATGAATTGTTGTTAATGATCCGGTTGTTATAGATCTCAATATCTGATGCCGCCAATATAATAATACCGCTTCCGGGTGAGGCATTACCCACACCCCATGAGGTGCCAAAGCTGCCTGCCTTTGCAAAGTTTCTGAAATTATTATCGTGGATGTAATTGTTGTAGGCTTTAACATGGCCGCCTTTCTTTGAAAGATCCGGTAAGTCGAATACCAGAAAGCCCGCGGTGTTGTTATAAAATTCATTGTCGTAAACCTGGGCATTAGATGTGTTTTCGATTTCACAGCCTGCAACATTTTTTGCTGCTTTACATTTTCTTACCACTGCACTATCCGTTTGACCAACATAAATGCCTGCATCTGATGAGCCCTCTGTATAACAGTTTTCTATCAATACATTTTTACACATTACAGGGTAAATGGCATAGCCACCGCTGGTTGAGTCGGCTTTACTCCAAACTGCATGCAGGTTGGTAATGGTAACATCCCGGCTCTTGTTAATCTTTAGCAGATCGCCTTTAGAATCACGAATGGTCATTCCATCAATCACAAAGCCTTTTACATCTGTTACCCTAATGCCTTCTCCGCCCTGGCTTTGTTCTTTAAAGTCGAGAATAGTTTTGTCATGTCCTTCGCCCTGTATCATGATGTGGTTCACCTGTGCAATGCTCAGGTTGTCGAATTTATAGGTGCCCTGCTTCAATAAAATTTGTGTGCTGTCTTTTATCGACAGGAAAGCTTCGGCAATTTTCTGTTCTTCGCCAGGTTTAAAGGTTAACCTGGTTTTGTAGTTTCCCGCTTGCGTTGATTTGTTTCCTGTGCAGGAAAACAAAGAAAGGGTAACAAGAAGGGCAATTAGTAATGATGGGATGGTTTTCATATTAAAGGATATTATATGCATAAGTTACATAATAGACCGCGCCAATATTTGGGTTGGCAACGCCGGTTGAATAGTATTTGTTGGTAATGTTTGTAGCACCCAGCCTTATGCCGGAACGTGCTTTGATAAGTTTGTAGCTTACCTGGGCATCTATAACTGCTGAACTGGGAACCCTGCCCTCAGCTAAGCCACCCGAAACAACATAGAAATAGCCGGGCTTGTAACGTAGGGTAGTGCCAAACGACCATTCTTGCTTTTTGCCGAAACCGCTGTTGCCAAATTCCATGTTAACGTGGTAATGAGGCGTGTTAAAGTTGTTTACCTGGCTGTTGTTTTTGTTCTTAATGTTGTCTGAAAAGTAGTTGACCTTAGCCAAAAAGTTATGCGACAGGTCTACACTTACACTGGCAGCGTAGCCATAAGTGTTTACGGTTTGTCCGCCATTAAAAGCAATATTGTACTGTACATATGTACTATGATCTTTAAAAGCAGTTACATCATCGGTTCCCGGAGTATTTGCCACATTGGCGTAGCCGATAAAGTTTTTCCAGGTAGAGAAATAGCCCAATACATCAAACATTACTCTTTTGCCAATTAAAGCTGCATAACCAAGCTCAAAGGCATTTACAGATTGCGGTTTAATGTCATTGTATTCAAATTTCTTTAATACGGAGGCATCGCCTGATTGCTGATAAGCGGATACACTTTCAAGTGTATATGGCGGAAACTGATTGAAATGGTAATTGTCATTTAACAGCAAAGAAGAGCCTCCTGAGGAGTAGCTGTTATATCCGTTAAGTGTGCTTTGCAATGCCTGAATGTTTGATGGAAAGCTATACGCATTTTGATAAGAGAAGCGGATAAAGTTTTCTTTAACGGGCTCATACACTGCTGATGCTCTTGAGGTTACTTTAGGAGAAGAGAAAAGTGTGTTCTTGTCGTACCGGAAAGAGGTGCTTAGACTTAACCTGTCGGCTGCCAGTTTTTTTGCCAGTTGAATGTAGGCACTGTATTCTTTTACATTGATTGGTTTATCCTTATCAGGGAATAATGTGTTTTTACTGTTCAGGCTGTATAGGCGCCAGTTAACGCCGGCAATTACACTCATGAACTTAACCTTATCGGTAAAATTGTATTGAGCCTCTGCATTGTAGAGCTTACTGCGGTCAAGAAATAAGGTGCCTCCTTCGGAAATAGGTGTATTGGAAATCTTTTCTTTAAGGGCGTTGAATTCCGGGGTGCCTAATTGTGCGCGACCCTGATCTGCAAATGCCCGGGCAGCTAAATGTGCATCATTTAAGCTGGCCCCTCCGGCAAGGGAAGCGAGTAAAGCACCGGTATATTCCGGATACCATCCTCCTGTAGCACCATCATAACTCGTTTTCCATCCTTCGTTGATGTACTGAGCGGTTGGGCCGGCAATTATGGTTCTTCCGGAATTTTCTGAAGTGGTATATGCGCGGACAAACCAATTGTCGCTTTTTAATTCTGCGCGGTATTGGCCAACTTTAAAGGCCTTAAGCTGGTAGCGGGTATCGTTGGTGTATACGATGTTTCCTGTACCGTATGTGCCCGACATGATTGCCTCTAGTTTGGGATTTATTTTATACCTGAACTCGGCATTTACTTTGAATAATTTTGCCTTGTTATCCAGATATCCATACTCCGGATATCCTGTTCTGGCTACGTAATTAGGTTTGGCCAGTAAAGGTTCAATAAGGGGAGCCAGGGAAGGATCGCCCGCTAATGCTCCCTCTAAGAACGGATTAATATCTGTACTTGTAGCTCCACCATAATAGTTTACGCCATTATAATTTGGATCTGTAAACCTGCTGCCAGGGCCATTTTTATTGGTGCTGTCGGTAGCTACCCAATCGTTTGCCTGTGTATATTGAGAATTAATTTTAAAAGCCAGTTTCTCGTTGATCTTTGTGGCATAGCGGATTGCCCAGTCATAATATGGTGATGCGCCTACAGGGTCATAACTGCCGCTGTTTTTAACGTGGTTTACTCCTTGTGTAATCAGCACGCTTAAGCCCTGGTATTTAAATGGGTCTTTACCGGTCATTACCATGGTGCCATTTAAGCCTCTTGAACCGTAAAGTGCAGATGATGCACCCGAGAGTACTTCAATGTTGTCAACATCAAGCTGAGTTAAGCTGATGGCCGAACCCAGGGGGAAATTGAGCCCCGGCGCCTGGTTGTCCATCCCATCTACAATTTGTGTGAAATTGGTATTTCCGCTGGTGTTAAACCCTCTTGTAGAGATGCTGGTAAAGCCAATACTGGAAACGGTTACATCAACTCCTTTTAAACCCTGGATCATATCCATGTAGTTTAGCTGAGGGGAATTGCTGATGTCTTTACTGCTGAGCTGCTCTATGGTTACCGGAGAGGAGAGCTTTTTTTGTACCACCCTACTGGCCGAAACCACTACCTCTTGCCCAAGTATAGATGTGGGGTTAATGGTGATATCGAGCGCGGCAGAGGTACTTTGCACATCAACTTCTTTAGTTTCAAAACCGATAGAAGAGATGACAAGTACGATGGGTAATTTCTTTTTAATGGTCAGTTGAAACCTGCCCCTGTCATCAGAATAAGTTCCTTCCGAAGAATTCTTTACATGAATGGATACAGCCGGTGCGGCCTCCTGTGTGGCGCTGTTTTTAATCGTTCCTTTGATAACCTGAGCGTTTAGGTTGGCAAATAAAAAGTGAAAAGGGATCAATAAAAATAGTCTGGTTACTTTCATTGTGTTTGGTTTTGGTTAGTGCAATATAGATTGCAAAACCATCTGCATACAATGATTAGAACGTGTTTGGGACGAAATAGGGCTATAATGGGGTGAATGGGAACGTAGAAGAAGTACTGCTGAGGTATTGCTCAAATTGTTTTTGATGTGATGCTGAAACAGGAATCTGCAAGTCGGGCAATGGATCGAACTGAAGCACATAGCCTTTATGTGTTTTCTTTGAAGAAGAAACGGTTTTTATATTGATGGTATATGACCTGTGTACCCTTATTAAACCGGAATAACTGCAGGTTGACTCAATCTTTTTTAATGTGGTACGGATAAGCTCTGTTTTAACTTCACCACCCAATAGGTAATGAACATCTACATAGTTGTCTTCAGATTTAAAGAACAATACATTGTTCGGGTGAAGGGTTAATATGATTTTTCCGTTCTCATCTCCGATCAGCAGGTTATCTGAAAGTGCTTTGTGTTCTGTTGCTACCAATGAAAGGTTGTGTGCCAGTTTGTATTGCTGTGCGCCAAATAAAATCAGTAATGAAATTACATAAGGGGGGATGGCAATAAGTATGGTATAATTGAACGTGTCGAGATAATTGCTTACAGACAGGTCGGGATGATTGTTGAGCAGCCAGTCGCAACCCATAATGCCAAAGGTTAAGATCAGTATTTCACCAAGAAACCAGAAGAAATATTGCCCGTAGGTAAGGTATTCGATACGCAGCCATTTCCGCAATCCAAATTGGGTGAGCAGGAGTGTGAATGTTCCGGCAAGTGAAAAGATGCTAAAGATTTTGAACAAGTCAAATTTGCTTGCATCCTCATACCACCTGTTGATGTTAAAAGGCACAAAGGTGTACATGAAAAGCAAGCTGATTACAGTAACCAGGCTAATAAATATTATTTTATTAACGGATGAGTTAAGTATAAGGAAACGTTGATCCAGTGCACTCTTAAGTACAGTGTAATTGACGGAAAGCGGTGTAGTTCTTGCCATACAACGGTATGCTTAATATTTGGTAATGAAATTTAAGCATTTATTGTGGAACTTCCTTCAGGTCTGATTTTTTTAACCAGCCTTTTGTAACCTGCCCATCACTATCGGTAAGTGTAACATAGATAAAGTTGCCCTGTTCATCAATTACCTCAAATTTTGATTTGACCCATAGTCCTAAAATACCTTTTCTTGGCGCATCGTTATTTGGAGAATCATGAAAATAGAGTGTGGTTTTAGGGACTCTGTATTTTTTGCCCTCACTAAATATAACAGGTTCCTCTGGTCCTTCTTTAGGTTGTGTAACAGGAGGAGGAGTAGGCTTAGGTGTATTTGCTGCAGTTTGGCGTTCAAACTCTTTTTTTAAGCTATCCTGGTTGGTTTGTTGTGCCGCGGTATCTAAAATAATAGGTTTGATTTCCTCGGTGGTGTCAGGAATTATTTCTTCTGCCTGATGGGTGGTGTCTTGATGGACTATACTGCTGGAATCGGTAACCAGATCTTTTTTCGGTTCAAGATTTTTAAAAAACAAAGCATATGCTGAAAGAATACCCAGCATTAAAATGGCCATGATCATTAAAACAAATACTGGCTTTGCAACACGAACTCCTGATGAGGGTGCTGCAGTAACTGCGCTTGCTACTGTGGCCGCTGGTTTTGCAGCAGTTGCAGATACATTACTATGGCTATGGTGCAATACGGCATCCTGCAATTCCATTCCATTAGAGAATCTGTTTTCAGGTCGCTTCTCTAAACATTTCCTGATCACATCAAGCAGCCATGCAGGTACATTCATTTCTCGTGCCTTCACGTCGTCAGACCAGTTTTCCGGCAATTGAGCTCTTCGCAGTGCTAATATGTCGGGCACCTGCTTTTCCATATGGGCAAGCATTACCGAGTTACGCGCTGATTCTCCTTTGTTGATCAATGGGAAAGGAACAGTACCGGCCAGAAGCTCATAGAGTATTATACCATAGCTATACACGTCGGTTTGGAAGAACATTTCGCCGTCATGCTGTTCCGGAGCCATAAACTCAACTGCACCTGCATGTCGCACACTGCTGCGGCGCTGCTCGTCGGACATGATTGCCAGGCCAAAGTCGAGCAGGATGTAATTCCCTGTATCCGTATTAAATTTTACATTATTGCTTTTTATATCGCCATGCTTAACCCCAACTCTATGACAATGCGTAAGGGCATTTGCCAGCTGTTCGGCAAGTTTAATGGTCTCTCTGATCGTAAAAATTGGAGCGTGTGGTGATTTAAGCAGTTCTTCCAAATCTGGCCCTTCGATGTATTCCATTTCAATAAATGGGAAAGAGCCACTTTCGGTTAAGCCCGAATTAAGGATCTTAACTACATTTGGATTTGGTACTTCATTTACCTTTTTTAGTTTTTCAACTTCATTCTTAAAATTCCTGAAATTTCTATCGTCCGTATTTTCAGTATGAATAGGAGTTGGCAATATCTTTACCGCAGTAATAATGGCACCCATTCTTTTACCCTTGTAAACAGAACCCTGCCCACCTGTACGTAGGGCGCCCATGTTCTCTAATCCTTCTGTTATGGTAAATACTTTGCTCATAGTGTCTTTGTTGTTTTATTAAAATTCAGGAACATCATTAATCAATCCGTCCTTTGTTTTTTTAGTCGTTTTTGGTTTGATCGTATCCTTTTTAGCCGCCGGAACAGTTTGTAAGGTATCCGGATTCACTGTTGTAACTTTCTTGCCAGGTTCAGTTTTTGAACTGCTTTTTACTGGCTGTATTGGTTTACTTACAACGTTAGTGCTGTCTGTTTCAGTACCCTTACGTTGATTTAAGACCAAATTTATTCCAAATGTAGCTAAACAAATAAATAATATAATTCCGCCAATAAGAAATGCTTTTGCTTTGCCTCCTTTTTCGTACTTCTGAACCAAATTGGTTAGTCGTTCATTCTCGGCTTTCAGTTCATTTATTATTGTTGTAACCTGTTCGTTGTTAAGGATGTCCTGATTGCTATTGCTAACCGCTTCATACAGGCCAACTCCGTCGTGGAATCTTTTCTCCGGATCTTTCTCTAGGCATTTTTCAATAATCTGAAGTAACCAGGCCGGAGCCATCATTTCATGAGCTTTCTTTTCTTCTGACCATTCTACCGGTAAGCGGTTTTTACGGAGCTCCATCACATCAGGGATCTGCTTTTCGATATGTGAAAGCATCACCATATTTCGGGATGTTTCTGTTTTATTGATCAACGGAAAGGGGACCGTTCCGGCTAAAAGTTCATAAAGAATAATGCCGTAACTGTAAATATCGGACTGAAAAAGCATTTTGCCATCGTGCTGCTCAGGAGCCATAAACTCTACTGCACCTGCATGACGTAAACTGGAACGACGCTGTTCATCAGACATTACCGCCAAACCAAAATCAAGCAGTATATAGTTGCCAGTATCCGTATTGAATTTGATATTGTTACTTTTAATATCGCCATGTTTAACACCTACTTTATGGCAATGCGCAAGGGCATTGGCCAGGTGATCGGCCAGCTTGATGGTTTCTCTTATGGTAAATATCGGACTATGTGGTGGTTTCAGCAAGTCTTCCAGATCAGGGCCCTCTATGTATTCCATTTCTATAAAAGGAAGAGAGCCGCTTTCGGTAAGGCCTGAGTTTAATATTTTGACCACATTGGGACTTGGATCTTCATTAACTTTTTTTAGTTTTTCTACTTCGTTCTGGAAATCCCTGAAATTCTTGTCCTCAGTGTTCTCTGCGTGGATAGGTGTAGGCAATAGTTTTACGGCCGAAAGAATGGCGCCCATTCTCTTACCCTTATATACAGATCCTTGTCCGCCGGTGCGTAATGCACCCATATTTTCCAATCCTTCTGTTATAGTAAATACTTTTGCCATTTGTTTATAATTACTGATTAGAATGATAACTGAATTCTAAAACAGCTGATTCTCCTAAAATTATCTGATCTCCTTCTTGTAGTGCGTGCCCCAGTTCTGTGAAGGTAAGTTTTACAGAATTATGCTCCTTTACAGACCTTATTTTTACTTTATTTCGGGGAGGCACACCACCATCATCAGCAAAAAGCATAAAAGCTGCAGCATCATTATTCCATTCTATATGGGCATGTTGCCTGCTTATGTATTTGTTGCATTCATTTGTGCTGGAATCTGGAAAGGCAATGTTATTAACCCTGATAAAGCCGTCGCTATCCTGTGCCTGTTTTTCCCTGCCAATATTAATCTTGCCATCAGAAGAAGAGAGGGTATATTCGGCTTTCTCGGCCTCACCACTTAAAATTCTTATGTATGCTGTTCCTGATTTTTGTACTGCTGCATGTTCAGGTGTTTTTATGTAAAGGGCCACTTCCAGATTAGGCATTCTTATGGCTTGCTGAGGTAGCTCATCCACAAAAACATTTTCCATTGTCCAGGTTTTGGGAAGGTCTATTGCAAAATCATCAGCTATTCTTTGTACCTCATTTTTGAAATGATTCTCCTCTTCGGCAAAAACCGCCGATTCATACATGTATTTTTCTACAGGTATACAGGCAATGTAGAGCTGGAAACCTTTAATGTGTTTTCCTTCTCCGCCTTCCATTTTTTGTAGTTCCTGCTTAATGAAAACAAGTATAGCCTCCCTGATGGCTTTAACATCCTGTGGCTTTTCTGAGGTATTTTTACTAAATAGGTTAAACATGTTTTATCCTTTCTTTAACTAGTTGATGCTATCTTTTTTTACTACTATGTTTTCTTTTATAACAGGTTTTGCAACAGGCGGTTTAAAATCTTTGATATATCCAAGATCCAATAATGCTGGTACAACGTGTTTTCCGGCAAGTTGTACCGCTTTACTTGAGCCCCTGGTAGATTCTATACGAATACAAACAACAACGTGACCGGGACCTGATTTTTTGGGCGCAAAGAACACATACCAGCCGTCATTAATTCGCTCTTTTTTCCAGATCCTTTCTGGTGTTCCTGTTTTACCTCCTACAGTAATGCCCAATGTATACCGCTTATTGGCACTCTGCTTAAGCATATAATCTGTAAGCAAAGCCGCGTATTGCGGATCATTGGCCAACTTAATACCTGGTTTAACTTTAGTTGTAGAATCGCTGATCTTTAAAACATAACGATTAGCAACTAATGTGCCCTTATTAGCCACTCCGGATATAAGCCTTGCAACAGAGGCGGGGGTAGCAATTAGCTCGCCCTGCCCCCAGGCCATTCCGGAAATACCTTTAGCCCTGGTGCGACGTATATTTGAAGGATCGTATCTCGGTTTAGTATTAAACTCAGTTTTACGCCAAAGATTCATCCACTTGTTCTCTTGTTTTGCATTACTGGTGTCCTTATCAAAGTAATAACCACCAACGCCTCTAAGGAACATTCCGGTTTTCATATATAAAGCGGCCATGTTTTCCTGCAAATGCTCTTCATTAGCTAATTTAATAAAATAAACATTGTTTGAGTTTACAATTGCACGCTCCAATGTAATATTTCCTGTTTCATCCGGTTCTATACCTTTGGTTCTGATCCTTTCATAGGAACTTACTGTAAAAGATCTTTTGGCTGCATTAATGCCCAGTTTGTTAAAGGCAGCCATTGCTGTTAAAACCTTAGCGGTAGAGCCTGGCTGTGTTGCGTAGGTAAACCCAAGATCTGCATTGGTATACCAGCCGGAAAGCTTGTTCTGTTCGTTGGTAGTCATGTTTAACAGCTCCCAATCCTTAACCGGAGGTAAGGGGTAAACTGATGAAGCGAGTACATCGCCAGTTGAATCTTCCATGATTACCACGGAAACCCTGCTTTTTCTTAGTGAGGTATCCAAACCAACAGAATGCTGGATGGTTGACTGTAAACGTGCATCTATAGTGAGCTTAACATCTCTGTTTCTTTTTTTGAACGATTCAACCTCATTGCTGTTGATTCCTGCCAGTAATAAAGGAGCCAGGGCGGCATAATCTCTTTTGCTTACCGTCATCTCTTTTACGCCTCTTGGCAGAAAGCGGTCTTCACGGTATTTATTCGCTTTTGTATTGAAGGAGGTAATAGGTGTATGGAAGCCTCTAAGCTCTGCTGCATGTTCATACTCGGCAAAATACCCGTTTGTGCTACCGTTAAATACTCCCGTGTTTGCATCACCTATCCAGAAAAAGGTTTGCTCTTCGAAAGGATAATACCTGTCGACCCGTTTATGCATGGCCGAATCGAGATTATAGCTAATGCCAGATGTTCTTAACGTGTCTGCCTGTTTCCTGACAAAGTCAGGATTACTTGTTGCAAGAACCCTTCCTTTTCTGTCGTATAACTGGCCCGCTTCTAATTTGTTCATTAAAATTGCAATGCGGGGATTATAGCTAAACATGCGTAAACCACTTCTATCGGCTACAAGCGATGGCTGTACTACCCATTTTTTATTATTGGCAATATATCTTGATATGGTGATGGTTAACAGAAGAACGGCGATGCTGGCAGATAAAAGTGCCGGTACAAGGTTCTTATCTTGCTGTTTGGTAATAAATGCCATCTGTACATCTGTGCCTCTGATTAAAGAAACGGAAAGCAAAATGCCGGCTGCCATCATATTTGCTACCAGTGATGACCCACCATAGCTGATAAACGGCAATGCAACACCTGATAGGGGCAATGCTCCTGTAGAACCACCGGCAATGAGCAGGAACTGCACAAACATACTTATCCCAATACCTGCGCAGAGATAAAATAGAAATGGAGTGCCCGTTTGCCGGCCTATAATTATTGACCTGTTTAAGAAAATCAGGAACAACACAAATATGCTCACTATACCTGTCCACCCGAATTCTTCGCCTATGGCTGGCAATATCATGTCGGTGTGTGCCTCTGGTATTGTTTTGGCAAAACCTTCGCCTACACCCTGACCGGTTAAGCCACCACCAGACATAGCCCAAATGCCGTTTGCTACCTGGTCTCCGCCATAGACTTCGTTATTCCATGGGTCTTGCCATATAGATTTACGTTCTGTAAGCCGGTTAACAGGTCCCTGGATGAGTTTGTCGAGATAAGGAACCTGATCTATCAATAAGAAACCTGCGATGATCATGATGACCATTATTGCCGATTCGCTGGTCTGTTTTTTATTGATCAGCATGACCAGGCCCATCAATACAACGGTAACCAGACTGGCTATCCAGATGTTCAAAAACCAGACAGTCAATGTGTAAGTAATGATGGCAATGAGCATCATCATGAAATCGCCACGCGAGAAAGAAAACAGTATGATAAATGTAAAACACACCACCATTGCAGGGCCCAGATCACCCAGAACCAGGTACATCAGGATAGCGATGCCCATTGCCACAAGTGCGAATGAGAAGAAATACCATCTTTTTTGCCAGCTGCGGTATTCGGTGATAAAACGCTCGTTACTGGCAAAAAAGCCTGCAAGAAATAAAATGATGGCATATTTTACGATCTCACTGGGTTGTACACCAAACAGGTTTACTTTTACACCACTGCCCTCGGGGCCATTTCCGAAAATGATGGTTAAGGCCAGTAGCGCCAGTGCCAGCCCCGCCCATTGCCACCCGTTTGCTTTTCCTGAGTTTTTATTAAGCACAAGCATCCGGTAAAACCTGGAGTCGACATTAAACTTCCGGAATTTAATGAGCATTAATATAATGATGGCGAAAACGCCCATGCCAAAAAAAACAAGGGTATCTTTTGCTAAAAAACGATCTCGTAATGGATCCTGTAAACTGAGTAAGGCTATAAACGAGAACCCCGTCATTAGCATAATGATGGGTAAAATAAGCTGATCTGCCTGAGGAAACTTAACGCTTAGCAGGAAATGTAACAGGAAAAATCCTGCAAAAAAACTTCCGGTAATGATCCAGAACCATTTATTAAATTCATCAGGAGTACGTACTATCAGCGATTTTTCTTTCTTTAAGATTTTAAAATCCCTTGCAGAAAAAAGCCGGATAGTATGTTGTGTTTGCTTAAACGTAAACGAAGCATCTTTTTGAAGTTCCTGTATGCCCTGTGATCTTCCGAATTGAAAGCCGGGTTTTAGGGGTAACAGCTCAAAGGCTTTGTCTTCAGGTAAATTTAAAAATGCAAAATTCCCGTTGGCATCTGTTCGGACATATGATGTTAATCCCGCTGATTTTACTTCTACCTCATCATCAACATAAGCACTGTCCTGAGGAACTATCATTTGTAGTTTTATCAGAACGCCGGATACGGCTTTATTGGCAGTATCTATAATCTTACCCGATATGCTATGGACCCCTAGTTTAAGGTCGGTTTGAGCAGGTAACTGAGGAGGCCGGTTTCTTTCCTGGGTAAAACGCAAAGAGTCGTCGCCGGTATACCCAAGTAATGCGCGCGAGTCGCTAGCTCTTTTTTTGAAATTTTGTCCTCCAGAGGCAAAAGCATAATCCGCCTCAACAAAGAATTTGCTTTTATTCAGCTCCCCAACGTTATCAAGCGGCTCTTTAAAAGACTTAACGCCTTTTGCAACAGTTTGTTCTATTAGGTTTACGTCTTTTTTGTCTTCAAAATAGTACCCCTTTTCAAGTAAGGTTTTTATGAGTTCACCTGGATTTTTAGCATTCAGGTTCATCATGGTTCCATTGTCCAAACGGAAACCCACGTCGGCAAAATTGCGCTGTAAGGTATTGAAAAGTGTAAAGAATAATGATCCTAACACGATGGTTATCAGTATAATAAAAGCACGTTCTATTTTCCTGCTCTCCATACTAATGACTTCCAGTGGTTGGTAATGAATCTGTTTTAAAAGAACTGGCAGGTATTTTTCCCTGGATATACATGTTCTGAGGCAAATTATAAGTAGCTTCTATGGAATTAACACAGTTGTTGAACCGTACATTTTTTAGCTGCAGTACATTGTTTTGGGATAATATGGCCGTATGGAAGTTTTCAAATGTGATGTTCTCTAAAAACACATACTTACTGATTGGTTTAATAGACACAGCACTGCCTTTATATGCTGAATCACTTCTGATGATAATAGGCGTTTTAGCAATGATGAAAAGCGTATCCTTATTAAAATGTATATCCTCATTAAGTATAATTGGCGATTTGAACAGGGAATCGGAAATGATTAGCGTGTTCCCAACCAATTTGTTAATCGTGTCCTGAAGTTTTGCTTCCTGCTCATTACGGACAGGTTGCAAAGCTGTCAGCTTTTGCTGCTTGATGGCATTTGAACGGACGTTATTTTGCCATAGCAGATAAAGTGCGAATGCCAGAAAAACAATGCAGAGTACAGACAACAGTGTTACCAAACCCTTATTGTTTTTTTGTACCACAGGAATAGCAACAGGAGTAATCTCTTTTTGCACCGTAACCTCTTTAGGGGCAGCATGGGTTATTGAAGGCTGGTGATTTACAATAGATTTTGGGCTTTTTACTTTTACTGCAGGTTTTGTTACCTCATGTACCAGTGATTGTTTACCATTTTTAACCAAAACAACAGTTATATTGTCGCGTCCACCATTATTGTTAGCTGCTTGTATAAGCTCAGCTCCTTTTTCCTGTAAAGTGGTCTTTTTGGTCAGAATGTCTGTAATGCCTTGTCTGTTAACCATGTCGGAAAGGCCATCACTACAAAGCAATAACAAATCACCAGGAAGGAAAGGGGATTGGCCGGTTTCTATATAATCGTCCTGTGCTGCTATTTTTGCACCAAAACCCAAAGCTTTATTAATCTCGTTACGTTTGGGATGGCTCATGGCCTGTTCTTCGGTAAGGCGTCCGCTATCTTCCATGAAGCCTACAAAAGATTGATCTTTTGATATTTTAACCAATGATCCGTCGCGAAGTAAGTACAGCCGCGTATCACCAACATGCGCGTAATAGAGCAGGTTTTTTTGAAGATCGATAACTGCCAGTGTAAGTACACAGGCCATGTTTTCATGTTCCTTAACTTTTTGTTTTTCGGCCATTATCTGTCCATCGGCAGCAATAATAGCATCCTTCATCAGCGAAGGCAAGTCTTTACGCTGACTGTTCAGGTGTTGTAAAATTGACTGTCTGGCAATCGCCGAAGCAATTTCGCCTCCAGAATAACCCCCAACCCCATCTATCACACAGGCAATAACCAGATCGTTAGCTGCCGTAGTTTCGGCAATAAAGGTATCTTCATTATTATCTCTTACTTTTCCTGTATCGGTTAGTCCAAAGTAATTTCTATCCATTTTATTTGGGCGAATTTTTAATGTCTCTAAAATGTGCGATCAATAAAATGATGCATATAATGAATAACGCTATAGATAAGATATGCGACATATATCAGGATTTAAATATGTTAACACCAATAATTCCGTTCAATATAAGTCGAGAGTTAACAGGTAGTTCAGACCATTTAGGTCCGGTAATGTCACTTCTTTCAATTAGATTCTCGTTTAAAATGGTCTTTTCACCAAAAGAGGCTACATAGAACTTATCTTCTGGTCTGTTGTATCTTATTTTAAGATGAGGCGTATTTACCCACTCAGACGGAATCCTGAAAATATGATTTTCTTCCCTTGTTTCCTCGTTTCCGGAAACCACTATATCATCTGCTTTCATCAGGTATTCTAATTTTTGTCCGGAGTAAGCTTTATCTGGAATAGTAGTTTCAAAACGTGCCAACACCACTCTTTGGCTATCATTTATTGTCTTTTCTTCAGGTTTCTGTATATCTACATAAGGGATCTCATAGTATCCTTCGCTGTAAAATATAAAGTCTTTTAGAATATCATTGTTTATGTCGAATGTTTGGGCCAGCCCTGTTTGCCGTGGTATAAAGGTAACTCTAAGATTTTCTTCTTTTTGTGTGCTGTCTGGCAATAATTTTCCTATAAAACTAATATCACCAGGTTTATAATCCGGGTGAGATACAAATCTGAATACCCATTTATTACTTGACGGTTCTACCTTTTTACCATCTGCAACCTGTTTGTTTAATATTTCATAAAAGTTGTCGACAGATTCCTGAGATATTAAACCAAGAATACCTTTTTTGTTATCTATAAACTCACGATAATCATCGGGATTAAGGCATATAATAAACTCATGATAAAATACCACCCGTTCCGCAAATGACAATTCTGATATGGATTTCCGAAATTCTTCGATGATATATTTATAAACCTGGTTAGGTGTAAGCGGTTTCGACTTGCCCGATGATGTGGATCCATTATTGGTTAAGAACCAGTCCTGGATGCCCATGCGTTGCCAAATAGAAGGTTTTGTACTCATTTATAATTGCTGTAGTAAATATTAGATCGAAAGATAAGGAAAAAAAACATTGCCAAATGGCCCTTCGTAGATTTAACAATTACAACGATGATTTTGTGTTGGGAGTATGAAGGAGTTGGTTAACTTTGCGGGAACTTATGAAATTATCTATTTTCTGTTTGTTTAGCCCTTTATTCTTTTTGTTTTCGGGGTTTCCGGTTTTTGCACAGCAAGATGCAATTGACTGCGTTAAAGTACTTGATACTGAACCCTATTTTGTTAAGCATAAAACTGCAGAACAAGACGTAATGCTGAAACGTGATATAGAGATTTTAAAACACTGCGGTAATTTTGATAGCATTGACAATGAGTTTTTTAAGGGGCCGATATTAGGCGCTTTAATGCTGGATCAGGTAAGATTGGGGAAACCGGCTACCTACAGAACGCTGATTGAGATGTTGACCGTTTTTAGAGAGACGGCATCCTATAAAGATTTTGCTGAAGGCATGGTATTATACAGAAACCTAAAAAAGAAGAAGGTAAGCCTGGAAGAATGGGAAACAGATAAAGAGCTATTCGTAAGAATGGGTTTTACGGGTAATGACCTTGAAGATTTTAAGGTGTTTCTAAGCAAGCCGGAACATATTAAGCTTACTTATGGCGAAGCTTTAACTCAATACATGGCGGAAATTGAGGCCATGAGTATCGACAAATAAGAAAGTGGATGGCATGTAGCGTTTTTGATATATTTTACGTTTAGTGATGAAAAGGATGTTTATGTTTAAGAAAATAGCGATGCTTGTTTGCGGAGTAGGGGTAATACTGCTGGCAGCATGTGATAAAACAGATAATTCAAATTGCCAGGATAAAATTTGCGATGAAAGTTTTGCTACTTTGGTAGTGAAGTTTGTAGATAAAAACGGAGAAGGAGTAGCTGTTGATAATTATAGTGCTGTAAACCAACGTACGGGCGATACTTTAAGTGTTGCGACAAGTGATATCAATTCTGAAACTGGTATTTATATTGTGGCTAGCGACCGCCATATCAGCAAACTTTCAGAAAGTGGAGATAGTGTTAAAGTTACCGGAACGTATACCAAAAGTGCACAGACCAAGTCTGCAATTATAAAGGTAAAAGGAGGGAATTGTGCCTGCCATATATCAAAAATTGATGGGCCTGAGCAAATTAAGTTTGATTAATTTGCTGGTTCGGCAAAATACTCCCTCCTTTTAGCAGATCTTATTTGTCTGCTTTAATCTCTACTCGTCTATTTAAAATTCTTCCTTCTTCAGTAGAATTTGAAGTTACTGGCTGACTTTCGCCAAAACCTTTAACGGTAAAGTTAGATGCATTTAAACCTGCATTAACAAGATAAGACTTAACTGAATTCGCTCTGTCAACAGACAAAGACATGTTTCTTTCCGGTGTACCTTCTGCTGAAGAGTGTCCGTTTAAGACAAATTTAGCTGTAGGGTCCTTTTTAATTTCGGCAACGGCTTTATCTAAAATTGGGAATGAAGCCGTTTTTAACACGTCAGAGTTAAATTCAAACTGAATGTTTTTGAAGTTAAAATCTGGTTCAGGTGCAGGAGCTGGTTTTTCTGGCTCTGGCGCAGGAGTTGGTGCAGGTTTTTCTGGCTCTGGCGCAGGTGCTGGTTTCTCAACCGGAACCGGATTTGGTTTCGCTACTACTTTCTTTGTTTTACACGAATACATCGAGATTGACAAAAGTCCGATGACTGCAAGGAGCGAAATTGTTTTTGTAATTTTCATTTGAGTTTTATAAAATTTAGTTCATTTGTTATGTGCACAAAAGGTATTAATTATATCTTAAAATGCAAATAAAATAACACACTAATAACGCCAGTTATATTAAGAACGTGTGTTCTACTAAATTTATTTAAAAAATGAAGTGTTTGTGCTCATGTAAATCCGCTGATTAAACAAGTCGTATTGAACGAACTTTTGCCCCCTTTATTGTCGGATTTTAGTTTGATGTTAATAGGTTGTTAAATTATTGCGTCAAACACATTTATTTGGGCTTTTTTGTGTTTGTTCTTTTTGTTCACTTTTGCCTTTTTGGAGGTATTGAGTCTTTATAGTTGTAATTTTGGGCATACAAGAGCGTAGGATTATTGCTTTTTATTGTGTTTTTTAAAATATTGTTGAAATATTTAGTTGAAAGCGCATAATTTTCTTGATATAGAGCTACTTTGAATAAAATCATGGTGCTTTTCTGTATAAAAATCCTGCTTCTGTAGAATATGTTAAATGATATTCGAAGAATACTCGAAGTTGAACCCTAATCATCCCTCAACAACATGAAAACTCCCATTATTATTGGAATAACTCCATTTGAAAGGCCTGATGTAAATCTTGCCTGTGCGGTGTCAAATGCGAAGGCGTTTCCTGTACTTCACCTCGGAAGAGATAAAGCCGTAGCTGCCGATGCGTTAGAGCAGTTGTCAGAAAAATGTTCGACAGGATTTGGCGTGTGCCTGATTTCGGACGATCTTAAGGATGTTGTTTTTCCTGAACAGGTAACTATGGTTATTCTGCCGTATGGAATACAAATTACCAGAAAAAAACAGGTTAAGCTGTTTTATCAGGTTTGCAATGTTGAAGATGCCAAAAAAGCCCAGGCCGAAGGAGCTGACGGGATTATAGTAAAAGGTAATGAAGGTGCCGGTAAGGTAGCCTATGAGTCATCATATATCCTATTTCAACGCATTGTTAAAGAGGTTAAAAATATAAACATATATGTACAGGGTGGTGTTGGAATACATACTGCTGCTGCTTTAATTGCGTCTGGTGCAGCAGGAGTTGTATTGGACAGTCAACTTGCATTGTTCCCTGAATGCAGCGTTCCAGACCCCATAAAACAAATCTGCGAAAAATTAAGTGGTAACGAAACCAGACTGATTGGGGATTTCAGGGTATTGGTGCGACCGAATTCACCTGTACTTGCTGAAGAGGCCACAGCCAAAGATCTTGAACCTTATTTTAATGGGTTTGATCTGGAGCGCTCGTTCCTCCCAATGGGGCAGGATATTGCGATCTCAGCAGATCTTGTAAACCGGTACAGAAAATTAGACAAGTTAATATTTGGGATTCAGGAAGCTGTTCACGGACATCTTAATCAGGCTAAATCAATCAACGTGATTAGCGTTGACAATGCATTGGCAAGAGATTTAAATATTACCTATCCGATAGCACAAGGGCCTATGACAAGGGTTAGTGATGTAGCACCTTTTGCTAATGCTGTAGCTGAAGCGGGGGCATTGCCTTTTGTTGCACTATCATTGTTAAAGGGAGATCGAGCAAAGGAACTGATCAGTGAAACTAAGAGACTTGCGGGAAATAAAACCTGGGGCGTAGGCATATTGGGTTTTGCTCCTCAGGAGTTGCGTGATGAGCAGCTGGAATATATAAAACAAGAGATGCCTCCGGTAGTGTTAATTGCGGGTGGCAGACCGTCGCAAGCTAAACCGCTTGAAAAACTGGGTATCAAAACCTTTCTTCATGTGCCATCGGTTTCACTCCTGGATATGTTTTTAAAGGAAGGCGCCAGGCGTTTTGTTTTTGAAGGGCGAGAGTGCGGCGGGCATGTTGGGCCGTTATCGAGTATGGTGCTTTGGGAGAAGCAGATTGAGCGTTTATTAAAAGAAGATCAACCGGAACAGATCAGTGTGTTTTTTGCTGGTGGCATCCATGATGCTTTATCAACCGCATTTATTGCTGTAATGGCAGCGCCCTTAGCAGCAAAAGGTGTAAAGGTTGGGGTGTTGATGGGTACTTCATATTTATATACCAGAGAGGCAGTAGCTACGGGGGCTATTCAGGATAAATTCCAGGAACAAGCAATGGTGTCTAACGATACGATATTATTGGAAACAGCACCAGGTCACGAAACCAGATGTTTAAATTCTCCGTTTGCGGCATTCTTTAATGAAGAAAAAGAAAAGCTCCAGAAAGAAGGTGTAGATAAAAAGGAAATCTGGGCAAAGCTGGAAAGCTTAAATGTTGGTCGCCTGCGCATTGCAGCAAAAGGAATTGAACGCAAAGGTGATAAACTGGTAACCATTGATGAAAAGGATCAGTTGCACCTGGGTATGTACATGATTGGGCAAATAGCGGCAATGCGTAATGAGGTTGTTTCTATTTTAGATTTGCATAAAGATGTTGCTGTAGGCAACTATAAATATATTGAAAACGCAGCATTGGCTGCACTTCCTGAGGCTAACGGAAAATCACTAAACGTAGCCATTGTAGGAATGGCCTGTATTTTTCCGGGCGCAAAAAATATTGAAGAGTATTGGCGTAATATTATTCTGGGGAACGATTCGGTAACGGAAGTTCCGGATGAACGCTGGAATAAAGAGCTATACTATAATCCGGAATCAACGGAGAATGACATGTCGCATTCTAAATGGGGTGGTTTTATCCCTAAGATTGATTTCGATCCATTGGAATATGGAATTCCCCCACAATCGTTAGCGGCAATTGAGCCAACGCAGTTATTGAGCCTTATGGTAGCTAAACAGGCAATGGAAAATGCCGGTTATAGAGAGGGTAACTTTAATGCAGAGAACGTATCTGTAATAATAGGAGCCGAAGGTGGGAATGACCTTGCCAACAGCTACAGTTTCAGAGGTTTCTTTAAACAGGTATTTGGCGAAATGCCGGCTGAACTGGACGAACTGCTGCCGAAAACAACAGAGGATTCTTTTCCTGGAATTTTAGCCAATGTAATTTCAGGACGTATTACAAACAGGTTAAATCTTGGTGGGCGCAATTATACTGTTGATGCGGCATGCGCTTCATCTTTAGCGGCTATCGATTTGGCTTGTCAGGAATTGTTCCTCGATAAGTCGGATATGGTACTTGCTGGTGGGGCGGATTTACATAACGGTATCAATGATTACCTGATGTTCTCGAGTACTCATGCTTTATCCCGCAAGGGAAGATGTGCAACGTTTGATGCTGAGGCTGACGGTATTGCCTTAGGTGAAGGTGTAGCTATGGTGGTGCTGAAAAGGTATGAAGATGCTTTGAGGGACGGTGATAGGGTTTACGCTGTAATTCAGGGTATTGGTGGTTCAAGTGACGGGAAGAGCCTTGGTTTAACAGCCCCGCGTAAATCTGGTCAGGTTAGGGCGCTTGAACGTGCATATGGGCAGGCGGGCATCTCGCCATCAGTTCTTGGACTGGTAGAGGCACATGGAACGGGTACCGTAGTTGGCGACAGAACAGAGCTTAGTGCTTTAACTGATATGTTAAATGAATCAGGCGCGAGGGCAAATCAAACCCATCTGGGATCAGTGAAAACCCAGATAGGCCATACCAAATGTGCGGCAGGTTTAGCAGGTTTAATAAAAGCTGCTTTATCTGTTTATCATGGCGTAAAACCGCCAACCATTAACCTAACAAAACCTAACAGTTATTATAACAGTAGTACAAGTCCTTTCGCTTTTCATACCGAAGCCGGGTTGTGGATGGAAGATAAACGTTATGCAGGGGTAAGTGCTTTTGGTTTTGGAGGTACTAATTTCCATGCGGTTATTGAAAGCGATCATAAAGTTTCTGAACAGGCATCTGCATTAACTTCATTGCCGTCTGAACTGTTTGTTTTTAGAGGCGATACCTATGAGGAAGCCAAAAAACAATTGAGTAATGTAAAGGCTTTACTGGATGAAAACGACAATATAGATTTAAAGGACATTGCCTTTAGCTTGGCCATGGGAAATACTAAGCAGATACAGCTGAGTATTGTAGCTGATAGAGTTGAAGACCTGATTATGAAGATTGACCTGGCTTTATCGGGCGTTGAAAGTAAAGATACCTATATCACTAAGAAGAGAGCCGGTAAGGTAGCGTTTATGTTCCCCGGACAGGGTAGTCAGCGTATCAATATGGCAAGAGATCTTTTTGTGATATTTCCCGCCATGCGGAAACTGCTAAACAACAGGAGTAAATATGAACAAGTCCTTTTCCCAAATGCGGTATTTGATGAAGCTTCTTTAAAAGCTCAGAAAGAAAGAATTAAGGATACCCGTATGGCGCAGCCGCTTTTAGGTATTGTGGATCTGGCAATTGCTAATTTTCTTAAAGATTTGGGTATTGAACCTGACATGGTTGCAGGACATAGTTATGGTGAGTTACCTGCTTTGTGTTTTGCCGGTGCTTTTGATGATGATCAACTGGTGTTTTTGAGTGAACAAAGGGCCAAAGCGATTCTCGATGCTGTAGAAGATGGAGATACGGGGGCTATGATTGCGGTAACCAGTAAGGAGGATGAGATATTTAAGGTGATTGATGGCATGAAGGATGTTTATGCAGTAAACTATAATTCGCCAACTCAATTGGTAATTGCAGGTACAACGCCTGCAATTAAAAAGCTTGCAGAAATACTTAAAACTGCTAAAATTTCTTTCAGACAATTGGAAGTTGCCTGTGCTTTCCACAGTCCGCTGGTGGCTAAATCGAAAGCGATTTATAAGGATGTGTTAGATAAGGTTGAGTTTACAGATCTCAGCTTACCTGTTTGGTCAAACACGACCGCTGGATTATATCCGACAGGGGCGGAAGCAGTAAAGGAAAGACTTACCGATCACCTGGTGAAACCTGTGAAATTTGTAGAACAGGTAAAACAGATGTACCAGGACGGAGCAAGAATCTTTATTGAAGTTGGACCTGGAAAAGTATTAACAGCTCTAGCGAAAGCATGCTTAGGCAGAGATGAGTTGCTACTTTATGCAGAGGACAATAGCCACAATAAGATAACACATTTGCTTTGTACAATTGCGACTTACATAGCCACAGGGCGTGATGTTAAATTGGAGAAATTGTTTGAAGGCCGTAATGGCAGGCATTTAAACCTGGATGAACCAGAGCAGTACAAGAAGAGTAAAACAGTTTGGTATGTAAATGGGCAGCATGCAATTCCATCGGTAGGGAAACTACCTGCAAACGGGGCTTTGCCGATAATGCAACCACTTAAACTAAAAGGAACAGAAGTGAAAACAGAATATATAAATAACCCATCGAATGGGGCAGAACAAATGATGCAGGAATACCTGAACAGTATGAAAATGATGATTCAGGCACAACGTGATGTGATGTTAACGTTTTTAGCTCAGCAATCGCCAAATATGCAAATGCCTCAGCAAATGTATGTTCCTGCACCGGTTGTAACGCAATCAGCGCCATCGGTACAGATTGCAACCAGGCAACCTGTGTCCGAGATTCAGCCAGTGGCGACCGTTGTAAAACCTGTAGCATTAAAAGTTGATGCTAAAGCGGTTTTAATGAGTATTGTAAGTGATAAAACTGGTTACCCTCAGGAGATGCTTGGGATGGAAATGGACTTAGAGGCTGATTTAAGTATTGATTCTATTAAACGTATGGAGATTATAGGTTCCTTGCGCACTGAACTGGGTGGTTTTAGTAATGCAGATAAAAATGAAGATGCTTTTATGGAGCAGCTTGCAGGTATTAAAACATTAAGTGGTTTGGTAAACTGGATCAATGAAAATACTGCTTCGGCTGTTCCGGTTACAGAGGAAGTGACTGGTGTGAAATTTACGCTTGCAGATATTAAATCTGCAATTCTTTCAGTTGTAAGTGATAAGACCGGTTATCCGCAGGATATGCTGGGGATGGATCTTGATCTCGAAGCGGATCTAAGTATAGATTCAATTAAACGCATGGAAATTATTGGCGAGTTGAAGGTAAAGATCGGTTTTAGTAAAGGTGAGGAAAGTGGCGATGATCTAATGGAAAAACTTGCTGCGATTAAGACGCTTAATGGTCTGGTAAATTGGATTTCGGAGATAGAATCTGAAGGTACCGAAACCGTTGCTGAGGCTAAAAAGATTATTGAAGAGAGCGCAGTAAATGATAATTATGGTGAGTCATTGTCAAGACTTCGGTTTGAGCTTACCCCTTCGGAACTTTTAAATAAAGATACCTCATCATTAAAAGGAGTTCGTTTTGCGGTAACTGACGATGCTGGTTTGCAGGCCATGGCCATTAAAGAACTATTTGAGGCTCAGGGAGCAATTGTAGATGTTGTTTCTGCTAAAGATAGTTTAAAAGGTTATAAAGGTTTGATCATGCTGAACATGTTCAGTACGCCAGATAAGGCTACCATTATTGACAATATTGCAATGATAAAGGAGCTGGATTTTGAGGAGATGAAATGGGTATATCTAATTTCGGATACCAAGGGTTATATGGATAATGAATCTGATGCGGCCATGTTAAGGCACTTTCAGGGATACTCAGGCTTGTTTAAAAGTTTAGATAAGGAATATGAAAATACCAAATGCAGGGTTGTAAGTTTAACCACAAAATCTGCAGCATCAGAAATTGCTAAAATCACCTTGAATGAGATCCTGAATCCGGATGAGCCTTCTGAGGTTATATATGATGGCATTAACAGACAAACGCTTGAGCTTATTCCTTCGCAGCTGGTAACCGGATTGGCTGATTCCCATATTCAGCTGGATAAAGAAGCGGTGGTGCTGGTTCTTGGCGGAGCCCAGGGTATTACCGCTAAGCTGATGACACATTTTGCAAAGGATTATCCTTGCAGATATATTTTAGTTGGCCGTTCTCCTGATCCCAGAGCCAATGGATTGGACCAGTTTACTTTTATGAAAACCAAAGAAGAGATCAGAGCTTATCTAATCAAACAGGGTAATCTTAAAAAACCGTTAGAAATAGAGCAGGAAACAAACAAAATCTATAAAAACAACCAGATTCTGGAAACTATCGGCTCACTTGAATCAGAAGGGTCTATAGTATCATATGCATCACTTGATCTGCGTGACGAAGAAGGCTTAAGCAAATTTATTGGTCAGGTTTATGAAGAATACGGAAGGATAGATGGGGTGGTTCATGGCGCAGGCTTGCTGGAGGATAAATTGTTCCATGGTAAAACGGTGGAATCTTTTAGACGGGTTTTTGAAACCAAGGTAACTCCTTTACGTGTGCTTGCAGAGCAGCTAAGACCAGAAACGCAATTCGTAATCTTCTTCTCGAGCATAGCTTCGGTTTACGGAAACCGTGGACAAACAGATTATGCGGCAGCAAATAGCGTAATGGACAGGTACGCCTGGGCATTAAAAGCCAAGATAAATGGTAAGGTGATGGCGATAAACTGGGGGCCCTGGAAAGGCGCGGGAATGGTTTCGTCTACGCTGGAAAAAGAATATGAACGCAGAGGAATTTCGATGATACCCTTGCAGGATGGTATGGAAACCTTTGTAAATGAAGTTAAATACGGAAATGAGAGTCAGGTACTCATCATGGCAGGAAGTAACTGGTAGCCAGGGGGCGTTATGAAAAAAACGGATGTAGCTGTAGTAGGAATGTCTTGCATTTTTCCCGGTGCGGGTGATGTGGAGACATTCTGGCAAAATATAATTAACAAGGTAGATTCTACACAGATTGTTCCTGCCAATAGAATTGATCAGGTACATTTTGAAAAGGGTTCTGCTGGAGTCGATCGTTTTTATTGTAACCGTGGAGGTTTTATCCCTGAAGTGGAGTTTGATCCTGCCGGTTTTGGGATATTACCATTAGCTGTTGAAGGTACAGAACCTGATCATTTGTTAACACTTAACCTGGTTCAGAAAGCATTGGAAGATGCAGGGGTGTTTGAAAAGAATGTTTCGCTTGATAAAACGGGCATCATTATCGGTAAAGGGAATTATGCCGGGCCGGGAGCTACCCGCGCCATAGAAATAGTGAGAACAGGCGAGCAGATTGCCAGTGTTTTAAAAGATCTTTTACCTCATTTGGGTGAAGAAGAAATAGATAAGGTAAAGAAAGAGTTTCAGGTTCGTAAAGGTCGTTTTGGCGCTGATACTGCAATGGGGCTTATTCCTAATCTTGTGGCTTCTTTAGTTGCCAACAGGTTAAATCTTGGCGGGGTGGCTTATACTTTAGATGCGGCCTGTGCGAGCTCTCTTATTGCCATTGATCATGCGGTGCAGGAGTTGAATAGTAAGCGTTGTAATATGGTTATTGCAGGGGGTGTTCATGTTGGCCAGAATGCTGCGTTCTGGAGTATTTTTACTCAACTGGGTGCCTTATCCAGAAAAGGAAAGATTGCTCCTTTTGATGAGGGAGCCGACGGATTACTTATTGGAGAAGGTTGTGGGTTTGTAGTGTTAAAATGCCTTGAAGATGCAATTGCTGATGGCGACAGAATTTATTCCGTATTAAAAGGTATTGGTGTTAGTAGTGATGGAAGTGGCACGAGTGTAATGAGCCCTTCGGTAAAAGGACAAATCAAAGCGATTGCCCAGGCCTGGGAAAATGCCGGTGTTGATTTAAAAGATATAGGATACATTGAAGCTCATGGTACCGGTACGCCATTGGGTGATAAAACTGAGATAGAGACTTTATTGCAATTTTTTGGTAGTGATAATTCATTGCCAAAGGCAGGTATTGGAACGGTAAAATCTAATATCGGTCATGCCATGCCTGCTTCGGGTATTGCAGGACTGATAAAGACATCATTAGCATTGTATCATGGTATTATTCCGCCGACATTGCATTGTGATGTTCCTCTAGCGCAATTAAAAGAAACGAGATTTAGTGCTGTGCAAGATGCGCAGAATTGGGAAACTTCAGGTTTACCAAGGATTGCGGGTGTAAATGCCTTTGGTTTTGGAGGCATAAATGCACATGTGGTACTTGAAGGTTATGAAGCTAATAAGCCGGAGCCTGCTTCTGTTTTAAAGAGTACACAGACAGATCAGGTATTGTTAATAGCGCGCCACAGCCACGAAGCTTTGTTGGATGCTTTGGAAACCAATGACAAAGATCCTGGTGAAGGCAAATATCGCATTGCGGTGTTTGATCCAACTCCCGAGCGAATAAAGAAAGCGCTTAAAATTGCGGGGAAAAATATTCCATGGCGCAATAAACAAGATATATGGTATAATAATGAGCCTCTTTTAAGCAAGGGTGGGAAAGTAGCTTTTGTGTTTCCAGGCCTTGATGGTTTGGCAGGTGGAGAGGTACTTAGTGTTGCTGAGCATTTCAATATTGCACATAAGGAGGTATCGACAGCTGGTGGTTTATTAGATGAAGCTTTGAAAATTCTGGAGAAAAGCAGCATTCTTGATACGGCCATTAAGCAATTAGGTGTACTGCCTGATATGAATGCAGGACATAGCTTAGGGGAATGGCTCGCGGCAAGATCTTCTGAGCTGGCAGAAGAATCATCGGTAATGCAATTGCTTAACTACCTCAACCCGGAAACATTTGAGTTAAAGGATTCCAAATTTATTGCCGTAGGATGTGGAATTGATAAGCTGCAGCCTATTATCGAAAACATAGATCAACTATATCTTTCAAATGATAATTGCCCGCAACAGGTTATTCTTTGCGGAAGTAATACGGCTCTTGATGAGCTGGTGCCAATATTAAGGACCAAGCAAATCTTTCATCAGATACTTCCTTTTCAGTCTGGATTCCATTCTCCTTTTGTGGCAGATAAACTGGACGTTATGCTGGAAGGCATGAAGGATATGCAGTTTAGAAAAACGAAGTTCCCATTATGGTCGGCAACTACTTTGGAGCTTTATCCGGAAGGTTTTGAAGCAATAAGACAGTTAAGTGTAGAACACCTGATAAAGCCTGTTCGCTTTCGTGAACTTACTGAGCGACTTTATGATGAAGGTGCAAGGGTGTTTGTGCAGATCGGATCGGGTGGTTTGATTGGTTTTATTGATGATACTTTACGCGGTAAAAATTATAGTGCGGTATCGTCAAACGTACCAATCCGTTCTGGTATTGCCCAGTTGCAACGTGTACTAGCGGCATTGTTTGTTGAGGGTAAGGAAGCCGGAATGCAATTCATGGGGTATGATAAGAAAAAAGTAGCTGCCAGAAAAGGTATTGTGCTTCAGCTTGGCTTACCCATAATTAATAATATTGCAGGCATTAAAGCACTGGCGCAAAAACAAGAAAAGACTGCATATCGGAGGGAGGCAGTTCTGGAGGACTCTGCTGCCTCACATCCTCTAATGAAGGCTTTTAATGAGAATGTTGAGGAGATGATTGATATTCAATCGGAATTACTTCAGTTATTTAAGAATGGAGTTCCTGCTAATCAAACTGCAAACGCCCCCGCTCCGGTTATGAGGGCCTCTGGTCGGAGGGTTCCATTTTCTAAAAAGCTGGATGTTAGTTTAGAAAACTGTCCGTATCTGGTAGACCATTCATTGCTCAGACAACCCAAAGGATGGCACTGCCTAGATGATATGGATCCCGTAATTCCAATGACAATGATTTTTGAACTGTTCGCTGAAATTGCAGTTGATCAGTCGCCCGAAGAGCAGGTGCAAAAGATCATGAACATAAAGGTGTTCCAATGGATGAATGTTGCAAAACCATTTGTAGAAACAGTTACAGGCGAGTGGAAAGATCACCAGTTGGTATATCTGAATCTGGAGCGCTTTGCAAATGCAGAAGTATTGCTGGCCGCTAATCTTGCTGATGCTCCTTTGAGGAGTTTTGATGTGGGTAAGATTTTGAACATCGACAGAACAACTGAGCAGATATATGATGGACATATGTTTCATGGACCCGGCTATCAGGGTATAAAGAAATTAATTGCTGTTGGTGAAAAAGGCATTACCGGTATCATTGAAGGTGATACTGGCAAGGGTTCTCTTTTAGATAATGCCGGACAGCTGTTTGGTTTATGGCTGCAGCTTACACTTACAAAAGATCGCATCGCTTTCCCTGTTAAAATACAGGAAATAGAGTTCTTTGGTGATTTTAAAGATCAGAAAGGAAGTTTTGAATGTACTTGTGTGCTCACGGAGTTGAATGATGAATTTGCTACCGCAGATTTTGTGATGAAGCGGGATAATAAGATCTGGGCGGTAATATCAGGCTGGCAAAACAGAAGACTTGAAATTGATGATGCGTTGTGGAGCGTTTCTATGTCGCCATTAAATAACAGACTTTCAGAAGAGATTGCCCCGGGAGTGTTCATGTTTCACAACGCTTACAGCAGGGTGGTTTCGTGGGACTTTATTTTAAAACGCTATTTCAATCAGGATGAGAAAAAACATCATAATTCATTATTGCCAAATAAGCGAAAAGAATGGATGATCAGTAGAGTTGCAGTAAAAGATGCTGTTCGAAATTTACTGAAGAAGACTAAACAAGAAGCCTACTTTCCGATTGCTTTTGAAATCAGATCAGACGAATTCAGAAAGCCCTACCCATATGGCAATATGACTGAGGATATACATGTTTCTATTGCCCATAAAGGGACTGATGCTGTTGGAATTGCACAATACGATAGATCTGTTGGTATTGACATTGAACGGATTGAGGAGCGAAGTGAAGGGTTTGCTGATCTCGTTTTCTCTGAGGAAGAGAAGGTACTGCTAGCAGATAAAGACAAAGCGGAATGGGCAACCCGTTTTTGGGTGGCAAAGGAGGCTTACGGGAAATACCTCGGGAAAGGCCTGCAGGGAAATCCAAAAGCATATACTATACAGGAGATCAGAGGAGAAGAATTAAGGATTAACGACATATTCATAAAAACAATAAAACATAAAAATTATATAATCGGATGGACGCAGTAGTATCGACAGCAAAACTGAACAGCAACGAGATCTTTGATCTTATGAAACAATTTATTACAGAGGTGATAGGAGAAGAGTTTGTGGAAGAAATGGATATCACGATGGAAAGCTCTTTCACTAAAGACCTTGAGATGGATAGTATTGAAATTGTATCCTTTTCTGAAAAAATTAAGGCACACTTTGGTGAGCAGATAGACTTTACAGGATGGTTGTCTAACATGGATCTTGATCAGCTTATCAATCTGAATTTAGGAACGATTGTAAACTACATAGAAGAATGCCAATAATAGAAGTAAATAACAGAGGAGTGCATATACAGGAACTGAATAAAGGGGCTGCGGAAACGGTGCTGCTTGTTCACGGGATGTTTAGCAACCTTTCTATTTACTATTTTAATATTGCGCCTATTTTAGCGAAACACTTTCATGTGGTTATGTATGATCTTAAAAGCCATGGCTTAAGTGAAAGAATAGAAAATGGCTACGACCTTAATAGTATGACCGATGATCTGGTGAATTTACTGGATAGTTTGGGGATTGATAAGGTGCACCTGGCCGGATATAGTTTTGGGGGACTTATTGCTTTAAAAATGGCTGCGCGCTTTCCCCGAAAGATAAAAAAACTTGCTGTTATAGAAGCCCCAGATCCTAATGATGATAAAACGAGAGATATTATAGATGATTACAGCAGGGAGTTTCTGGAGCATTATGTAACCAATTTTACAGATACCACGAAGGTGAAAATGGGAAAGCGACAGATGGAACGTAACCACCGTATGTACGAGTATCTTTTTCACGAAACCAGTATAAAGAGTGATATGATTCTTGAGAAGGAGTTTTTTAGCGCTGCTGAGATTTCGGATATACAGCAAGATACTTTACTGCTATATGGTGCAAATTCAAATTGCCTGGGAGCGGGTAAGAAATTGAAAAATAAGATAAGAGGAGCAGCATTGCTTGAGGTTAACGGCGACCATAATATTCCTATTCAGGAGCCGGTAAGTATTGGAAATATCATGGAAACATTTTTTAACAATGGCTAAATTCGTATTCATAGTTCCGCCTTTAACAGGGCATATTAACCCAACATTAAGTATTGGTGCTGTTTTATTGCATCGCGGTCACGAAGTGGCCTGGATTAGTCTGGATAAATCTTTGGCTTTGCGCCTCCCTAAAGGGGGGCAGTTACTGCTTATTGAGTATGATGAAAATGATCAGCAAAAACAGGACAGCGAGAAATATCTTGACATCATTACAAAGAAGATCGTTTATGGTATCGATAGCATCAAATTCCTTTACGAGGAAGTTTTGATCCCTTTGAACAAACACAGTTACGAAGGTATTGTGGGTTTGTTGGATAAGTTTAAGCCAGATCTGATAATTACAGATCATCAGATGTTTGCCGGAGCTATTGCTGCAGTTAATAGAAATATTCCTTATGCAACTTCTGTTACTGCACCGGCTGCAATTAAGGTGATGGATGAACTACCTAAGATCCATGAATGGGAGGTAAACCAAATTGTGGCACTTCAAAAGGATTTGGGTGTTGAAAGTGAAAATGCTATTGCCTGCTCGGACCTGTTAACAATGGTGTTGACATCTAAAGCTTTTTTTGGTGAAATGGAATTGCCTTCTAATTATCAGTTTGTAGGTCCTGTTATCCATAAGCGAGAAGGGCAAACGCCTTTTGATTGGGAAGGATTGGAACGGAGGACCCCGCAACCAAAAATATTGGTTAGTATAGGAACTACGTTTGATCACGAACATAAGAAGAGTTTTTTTGCTAAGGTGATTGAAGCTTTTGCTGAAGAACCTTTAACTGTTGTGGTTGTTTCTGAACCTTCGTTATTTGATGAATGGCCCGGGAATTTTATCGTTCAGCGCAATGTTCCACAGCTGGAGCTGCTACCTTATCTCGATGCAGTTGTTTGTCACGGAGGTCATAATACAGTATGTGAAACTTTAACTAATGGTTTGCCAATGGTAGTTGTGCCTATTGCGTACGACCAGTCGCACGTTGCCGGAAGGGTGGTCAGAGTGGGTGCCGGGTTGAGGTTAAATTTCAATCGGTTCAAATCAAAACATCTTAAGGAAGCTGTTGAGGAAATTTTAAATAATGAATCTTTCGGTAAGGCAGCACGACAGATGAGCTTGTCTTTTGAAGAGGCTGGAGGGACGGAAACTGCTGCTGATTTGCTTGTACAGTTAAGCGCGGTAAGATATGTTGAGGTATTAAATAATTAAAAGAGAATTATGTCAAAGTTTTTGTTCGTTGTGCCACCTTTTTTTGGTCATATAAGCCCAACGTTAAGTGTAGGAGCCAGTCTTATCGCTAAAGGTCATGAGGTGAAATGGCTTGGTGTTATACCGCTTTCGGATTCTCATATTCCTGAGGGTGGTGAGTACATCTATCCGCATGATGATTTGGTTGAACATCAGGAAGAACTTCAAAAAATATTAAAGAGACAGGATGATGGCCCGGCTTGTTCTGGACCTGAGGTAATGAAACTGGCACTTGAAGAAACTTACGTTCCTATTGCCCGCATTATGATGAAAGGCCTGGGTAGGTATGTTGATGAATGGAAGCCAGATGTAATTATTAACGATTGCATCACTTTTGCGGGGGCATTATGTGCTTACATTAAAGGAATTCCTTGTGTTACGACTACACCGGTGCCACCGGATGTGATGGGAGATACGGCGAACAGCGCACCTAAAATATTTGAATGGCAGGAAAACCTGATTAAAGGATTACAGCGGGAATTTGGTGTGTATGGTGAAGAGATTATAATTCACTCACATAAAATGAACATCGTTTTTACTTCTGAAGAGTTTGCCGGAGCTCAGGACTCCATGCCTCATATGAAATTTGTTGGGCCTGTTAAAGGTCGGCCAAATCATGCTGACTTTGATTGGGAGAGGTTAGAAAAAACAACTACTCCTAAAGTATTTGTTTCGTTAGGAACTTTGCTGGTTGACATAAGAAAAGAGTTTTTTGGTAAGTTGATCGAAGCTTTTGCAGATGCCCCGGTAACTATAGTGGCAGCCACCAATCCAGATATTTTTGAGCAATGGCCTGATAATTTTATTGTTAATGGTTTTGTACCACAGGCTGAGCTGATGCCAAAAATGGATGCTGTGATTTGTCATGGTGGTTTTAATACCGTTAACGATACCTTCATTAATGGATTGCCAATGTTGATCACTCCAATTGCCTATGATCATTTTCATACCGCTAAACTTATCGAAAATGCCGGTTGTGGGATCAAGATCCGCTATAAGCGGTTACGCATCGAGGATATGAAGAGGGCAGTATTTGAGTTGCTTGAAAATCCGGTATACAGAAACGCCTCTTTGAGAATTAAAGAAACATTTATTGCTGCCGGTGGAAATGATAAAGCAGTACAGTTATTAGAAGAATTTGTATGAAAAGAAAGCTTCTATTTGCCGAAAGAATGCTTCATGGAAATGGGGAAGCGCCCTTTAATGCCGTGATCCCTATAAAGTTAAAAGGGAGTTTTGAAATAGAGAACTTGCGCTATGCATTGCGGAGGCTTCAGGAAAAACACCCATTTTTGAATGCTTTTGTAATGGATGACCAGAAATCGAGGCCCTGGTTTGTGGTTAGTGAAAAAATTGAACTTCAAATTCCTTTAAGGATTGTAGCCCGGACTACTGATGACGACTGGAAAACAGAGTCAATGAATGAGTGGTCGACCTTGTTTGATACCAGATCAGGGCCTTTAATGAGGCTGGTGTGGATAAAAGGTGAGGAGTTTTCTGAATTTATAATGGTTATCCATCATTGCCTTTGTGACGGGGGCTCGGCTATGGCAATTTTGGCTGAACTTTTACTATTACTAGATGATGGCTCAATAGAGATAGGTAAGGAAGATCCGATTTTAAGGATTGAAGATATTATACCGGTTTCAGTTCTTAATAACAAGAAGAAGATCATTAAAGCCAAATTAATTGGAGGTGTAGCAATCCTGTTTTTATGGCTGATTCCCGTTAAAAAGAAATTGATTGAAAGAAAGCGTGATTATATGATTCACTGGAAGCTTGAAAAGGAATTAAGCGACCGGTTAATCCATAAGTGTAAAACGGAAGGAGTTACGGTTAATACAGCACTATGTGTGGCAGTATTAAATGCATTTAAGGAAGTTCGAAAAGAAAACTTTCATAACAAAATCTCACTCCCTGTTGATATTCGCAGGTTTGCCCCAAAAATTAAGAGAGATAACATTTTTGCGTTTGGTTTGATGCTGGTGGTTTCTGCAGATAAAGACCTCGGCTTTTTTGCTGACGCTAAAAGAATGCAGGAAGATATTGACAAGAAAACCACAAAGTTAGATCCGTATGAAACGATTATGATGATGGAAGAGTCGCATTCATCATTAAATAACTTTACTAATTTTCTAAAGTATGGCAAGTCCAGTAACGATTGCATGTTTTCTAATCTGGGCAGAGTAGATATTCCTTATCTGTATAAAAATTTTGCTGTGGAAACCATTTTTAGCCCCTCTGTAATAGGTCCGTTGGGGAATACGACAACACTTGTAACCTCAACCTATCTTGGGCAAATGGATTTTACATTTATTGCCAGCGAAGGGTTTATCCCGTATAATGAAGCGCAGGCTATTAAAGAAAAAATGATGGAAATACTTAATGAGCTATGAGAAGACGGCTGATCATGGGAGAAAGAATCATGTATGTGGATGCTTCTACTCCTTTAAATTGTGTATTTGCAATTACTATTCGAGGGAGTTTTACGCTTGAAAGATTACGTAATGCATTACATAAAGTGCAGCAAAAACATCCTTTATTGCGAGCAAGTATAAAGGAAGATGCTGCGGGGGTTCCTTATTTTGTTTCGAGTAATAAGCTTTCTGAAATTCCGGTTAGAATTGGGGAAAGGGTTAGTGATGACGATTGGAAAGCACAATCTAAAGCTGAATGGAGAAAACTTTTTGATGGAAAGAGTGCGCCATTGGCAAGAGTTGTATGGCTTAAGGATGCCGAAGTTTCGGATCTGATTCTAGTTTGTCCGCATTGTATTTGTGACGGTACTACTTTTGTCGCTTTGATGAGTGAGATATTAGAAGTACTGGATAAACCGGAAAAGGAGCTATCCAGCTACCTGCCATTTAATTCTATGGAAGGATTACTTTCTCAATCATTTAAAGTCAGTAAAGGGAAGGTTTTAAAAGCGAAGTTTTTTTCAGTAGTTGCAAGGTTGTTTTTTCTTTTTAAATCTACAAAAAGTAAAAAGCCTGAGGGGCAGAACTATTTTTTGCATTGGCGACTGGATGCAGAGAAAACGGCAGCACTTGCTATTGAATGTAAAACAGCAGGTGTAAGTGTGTATTCTGCTTTGTGTGTTATTTTATTAAAAGCATTTCAATCTGTTAAAGGGAGTAAGGCTCGTGGTAAGGTAATCTGTCCGGTTGATGTGAGGCGATTTATCAGCGAAATAAAAGGGGATACCATGTTTGCTTTTGCACCCATTGCCGAACTATCGGTTGATGATAAGCTTACCGGTTTTTGGGAAAAAGCAAAGAAAGTAAAGGAAGACCTGAATACAAAAATTGCTGCTATGAATGTTCATGAACTATTGATCATGAGTGAATATTTCCATGGCTCGGTAAAGAAGATGGTGAAGTATTTATTGACCACTGAAGGTAGTCATGATGTAACTTTTTCAAATATGGGCAGACTGGGAATTCCTGAAAACTACGATTCCTTTGAAGTGGAAGCTATATATAGTCCATCGGTCGGTTTCCCATGGCGAAATCCCAATACCATGGTTGTAAGTACTTTTAAAGGAGAAATGGATTTCACATTTTGCTCAAATGATGCTTTTTTACCTGAAAGTGAGGCAATAGCAATTAAAAATAAAGCGCTGGAACTATTACAGCAAGAGTTGATGGTAAGTTATGCTTAAAGATTTAAAAAGTGATGGCATGGTATTGAAAAGGCTTGTTCTGCGGAACCTGCCGCTTTACTTTATTCCCAACGTTATCGCTAACACTATTATCCCGTATTTTAGCTTTAAAAATCTCAATGCGGTTCACTTATTTGAAGGTGAGTATTGTATTGCGCGGTTTCTGCTACCTATGGCATTGTTGCTTCCATTTATAATCACTTTCGATATTTTAAAAAAAACAATAGCACTTTCTGAAGAGGGTAAAGCAGGATTTGTGCTGCCTGATAATTTTACTAAGAATAAATTTATGTTTAAAATGGCAGGTATTAACGGCGTAACTACCTCATCTGTTATTTTGTTTTGTATGTTGGCGGTCCAACTTAGTATCCCTAAAGATTATAGTTTTAATGGGAAATTGCTTTCTATTCTTTTGGGTGCCCTGGCCGGTACATTGTCGATAGTTTTTACTCTCTGGCCCATTAAAAAAATTAAAGAGTTAAAAAGTGCTTAATTTCTGGTCTGATAGCAACTACCTGGCGGTTAACAATCATTCTTTGTCAGAAATAAATTAAAAGCTGTATTTTTGCAAGAAAAAAGCAATTGGGAACTTTACTGGATCAAGGAATAAAAGGATATAGAAATTACGGAACACACCTCAAAGAGAAATACAATGGGCAACGTGTGTTTAAAGTAATAGTTGATGGTGGATTTACTTGTCCTAACCGCGATGGGAGTAAAGGTTATGGAGGATGTACCTACTGTAATGTAGACTCTTTTACCCCTGAGCTTTCCAGAAAGCTGCCAACCATACGCGAACAATTAGAGCAGGGTATGGAAAGAGGTAAGGGTTTTTATAAAGCCGATAAGTTTATTGTTTATTTCCAGCCTAATACGAATACTTATGCTCCTGTACATTATTTAAAAATGATGTACGATGAAGCACTATCTATAAATACAGAAGATGTTGTAGGCTTTTCTGTGGGTACCCGCCCTGATTGTATTGATGCAGAAAAGGTTGCTTTACTTGAAAGCTATGCTGATCGATTTGATGTGGATTTGGAAATGGGCATGGAGTCTATATACGACGAAACGCTTAATCAGATCAATAGAGGATGTAGTCATGGCGAGTTTGTTGAGGCCGTTAAATTACTTGAAAACAGTAAGCTTGACCTTTGTGTACATACTATTTTTGGCTTCCCTTGGGAAACAGAAGAAATGATGCTGGGTTACATCCATGAGATTAACCGGTTCCCTCAAATCAAATTTGTAAAATTCCATCACCTTCACATAGTAGAAGGATCAATTATGGGAGTAAAATATAAAAAGGAACCCTTTAAGCTGTTCTCGCTAGAAGAATATACCGATCTGCTTTGTAAATTAATTCCGTTATTGAGGCCCGATATTGTTATTCAAAGATTATTTGGGATATCAGATTGGGATTTGTTAATAGCACCTAACTGGGGGTTAAATAAATCTGCAATTCAAACATATATTGATAAGGAAATTGAACGCAGAGGTGTAGTGCAAGGATCAGAATACTTAGCTAAATAGATTACCAGACATTTTATGAATAACTTTATTACTTTGAAACTTAAGATCACCTTAGTTTTGTTTCTTTGTGTGCTTACAACATTCGCACAGCAAGAAAAGGCAGGTTATGCTATTATACCACAACCTGTGAAACTCATTCCTGCTGCAGGTAATTTTGAGTGGACAACTGCTACAAAACTGCTGTTGGCTGAAAACTCGGAAAGTCTGGCACCAGCCTTAACTGAATTAAAGGCTACTTTTGCGTTGCTTAAACAAGGAAAGACAGCCGCAAATACAGTTACTTTAGGTCTTGATCCTTCCATTGCAAATGAAGGTTATACATTATCAGTTGAAAAAAATGCAATTGTAATTAAAGCTGCCACAATACAAGGTGCCTTTTGGGCTGTAACCAGCCTGAAACAGTTGATGGGAACTGCGATATTACGCCGCAAGCAGGTTTTACAAAAATCATTGCTGAGCGCAATCGCTATTCCTTGCGTAAAAATTGAAGATGCACCACGTTTCTCATGGAGAGGTATTCATTTGGATGTTTCCCGTCATTTCTTTGATCTTGCTTATCTGCAAACAATGATAGATAGAATGTCTTACTATAAATTCAATAAGTTTCATTTGCATTTAACAGATGATCAGGGTTGGAGAATCGAAATCAAAAAATACCCTGAGCTAACATCAAAAGGCGCGTGGCGAGAGATGAATGGCCAGGACTCGAGTTGTATTGCACTTGCTAAAACAAATCCTGATTATGCTATTCCTGAAAAACATTTCAAAATGATTGATGGTAAGAAGATGTACGGAGGCTTTTATACTCAAGATGAAATGCGTGGGCTAATTGCTTATGCGGATTCGAAAGGAATAGAGATTATACCTGAAATTGATATGCCGGGACATATGATGGCTGCAACAAACCTTATGCCCTGGCTAACTTCTCATGGCAAAGGCGGACAGGCAAAGGACTTCTCTGAGCCATTGTGCCCATGTAAAGAAACAACTTTTGAATTTGCCGAAAATGTATTTACTGAGATTGCTGCATTATTTCCAAGCAAATATATCCATCTGGGTGCCGATGAAGTTGAAAAAAGCAGCTGGAAAAATGTGCCTGAATGTGAAGCGCTAATGAAGAAGGAAGGACTTAAAAGTGTGGATGAGCTGCAAAGCTATTTTGTGCGGAGAATGGAGCGGTTTTTTAACAGTAAAGGTAAAAAGCTAATCGGTTGGGACGAAATTCTGGATGGAGGTGTATCGCCAACAGCTACAATGATGTATTGGAGAACATGGGTACCTACAGCACCTAAACACGCTGCGGAAAAAGGGAATGATGTGATTATGACTCCTGGTGAGTTTTGTTATTTTGATGCTCAGCAAGATGGAGGTTCATTAAAAAAGGTATATTCTTTTGATCCATATAAATTTAACATCTCAGAAAGCGAGAAGAAATTTGTAATTGGAGTACAAGCCAATATATGGACGGAATATATTCCTTCTGAGAGAAGATTGGAATATATGGTGTTTCCAAGAATGTTGGCTATGGCGGAGGTAGCATGGTTTAAAGGGGGTGTAGACTGGAATAATTTTGAAAATCGTGTACAGAAGCACTTTTCATTGCTGGATGCTATGAATATAAATTATCGGCTTCCGGACCTGGATGGATTTACTACCCAGAGTGTATTTGTTGACAAGGGCACATTACATATAAATAAACCACTTGCAGGTTTAACAATAAGGTACACTACTGATGGTACCTTGCCTACTTTGCAGTCGAAAATTTTTAATGGAGATTTGACCATAACTAAGCCGGTGGAATTTAAAGTGGCAGGTTTTAGACCAAATGGTAACAGAGGGGATATTTATACCATTAATTATGTACATCAGGATTATATGAAGCCTGTACAGTTATCATCACCAGCAAAGGGATTAAAGTTTTCATATTATCCGCGCTTTTATAAGACTGTAAACGCTATAGACGAAAAAGATCTTACCAACGAAGGCATTAGCGCTGCAATTGAAATTCCTGTGGCAAAAACTGCGGAAAGTTTTGCTACCCGTCATAAAGGTTACTTTTATGCAGAAGAAACGGGTATTTATTCGTTCGCATTGCGCTCAGATGATGGAAGTGTGTTGAAATTAGGTGATAAAGTATTTATTGATAGCGATGGTATGCACACATCTATTGAAAAATCTGCTGAAATAGCTCTTGAGAAAGGGTACCACCCATTTGAACTTATGTTTTTGGAAGGTGGCGGAGGTTACACATTAAAACTACAATATAAAACACCTTCTGGTAAGCTTAAGGATGTTGATGCATCTGTTTTCTTTCATTAGGGTGTAGTTTCTTATCCGGAGGTTGTTTCTAAATCTCCGGATAATCTTTAAATAGCTCTTTTTTTGGGTAATCTGCCTGAAAAATCTCATTGGCAATCCATAAATGATGTAATGCCAAAATTTGTTCCCCTTAAAACCATTGCTGGGCCAGGGATTCTGTCTTTTTCTTTTTGAAATTTATAATTTCCGCTTGAAAATAAGCCGATATACGCCTATTGTTTGTCTGAAAGTGTACTAAATTGCGGGAAATCCCTTTTTTTATTCCGTTTTATCCTGTTTTTTGCTTTTTTCTTTGCAAATCTTGTTTTTTGCTAATTTTTATGTTTTTGTTAAAAAATAAAGGTGTTTTTGTGTTGAATGTGAGAAATATTTAAAAATTTGATAGTGATTTTATTAAATTTTAATGTTTTTGGCTATAATTTTTGAATATTTTAATGTTTTGTGTTGTTTTTGTTTGATTAAAAATATGAATAATTGAAAATTTTGTCTAGTTTTATCAAAAAATCAGATAAAGTATAATTATAAACTAGTAAAATCTAACATTTATGGCAAAAGTTTTATTTAAACAGTGGGGTCCATTTGCAGTTTTATTGATAATTGCAATTTTGGCTCTTTTTATTCCCTTACTTCCTAACTTTGACGAGGGAAAATACAGTGCGCCTGATATTGCATTTGTATTAATTGCTTCAGCTCTTGTATTTTTGATGACTCCAGGACTCGCATTTTTCTATGGCGGTATGGTTCATCGTAAAAATGTTCTCTCTACCATGATTAAAAGTGTGGTGGCTGCAGGTGTAATTACCGTGCTTTGGATTGTTGTAGGCTTTAGCCTTGCTTTTGGAGAAACAATTGGTGGATTTATAGGTAATCCAACCACATTCTTGTTCTTCCAGGGTGTAAATTCTGGTCCGGCATGGGGAACTATTCCACTTTCATTGTTTGCGGTATTCCAATTGATGTTTGCTATCATTACTCCTGGCTTAGTTGTTGGAGCGGTTGCAGAACGTATTCGTTTTACCTCTTACATTTTGTTTATTGTATTGTTTGCCCTATTTGTTTATTCTCCTTTAGCACACTGGACCTGGTCTCCTGATGGATTCCTTTTAAAAATGGGTGTACTTGATTTTGCAGGTGGTACTGTTGTACACATCTCTGCTGGTATGGCTGCCCTGGCTGGTGCTTTGGTTCTAAAACGCAGGAAATCTCATATTGAGCATCAGGAAGTTCCACCAGCTAATATCCCTTACGTACTAATTGGTACTGGCTTACTTTGGTTCGGTTGGTTCGGCTTTAATGCAGGTTCTGCTTTGGGTGCTAATGCTTTAGCAGTTTCAGCTTTCTTAACTACTAATACTGCTGCTGGTGCTGCTGGTTTAGCCTGGATGTTCTTTGATGTGGCAAGAGGTAAAAAACCTTCTGTTTTAGGCTTCTGTATAGGTGCTGTAGTGGGTTTGGTTGCCATTACTCCAGGTGCAGGTTTCGTAAGCATTCCTTCAAGTATCTTTATTGGTGTAATTGCAGCTGTTATTTCTAATCTTGTTGTTTCATGGAAACAAAAAACCAGTTTAGATGATACATTAGATGTATTCCCTTGCCACGGTGTAGGTGGTATTGTTGGTATGCTATTAACCGGTGTATTTGCTACTAAAACTGTTAACAGCGCTGGTGCAGACGGGTTGTTTTATGGAAATCCAGAGTTCTTCTTTACTCAGCTTAAAGGAGCTGTAATTGTAATCATATTCAGTTTCGTAGTTTCTTTCATCATCTTTAAATTAATCAACGTAGTTCAGCCAATCCGTGTTACTTCAGAAGAAGAAGAAGAAGGATTAGATGCTTCTCAACATAACGAGAAATATTCTCAAGGTACTTTGATTGTTGCTTCAACAGGGGCAGAAATAGAAAATACATTTTAACCAACCACAAACTATCTGAATTATCAACCTCAAACCGAAAATTATGAAATTAAAATCAATACTAACTATAGCATTACTATCTATTGTTTCGGCTACCTACGCTCAGGAAGCCGCTGAAGCTCCATTGCAAATTTCGGGTTCAGTTGATACATATTTTAAATATGATTTTGCGAAAGCTCCAAATATTAAAACCTATTTTGCTTCAGAGCAAAACTCGGTTTCTATTGGGATGATCGATTTGGCTTTAAAGAAAACTACTGGTAAAGCTTCATTTGTTGGAGAATTATCTTTTGGACCAAGAGGACAATATCAATCTATTCCAAATGGACCTGATGATAACTCTTTCCATATCCAGAATTTGTACGTTAACTATGCATTTACTGATAAATTTAGCATGACTGCAGGTTATATGGGTACGTTTATCGGTTATGAGGTGATATCGCCGGTGGCTAACTTTAACTATTCTACTTCCTACCTTTTTGGTGCCGGCCCTTTTCAAAATGCGGGTATCAAAGGAACTTATGCCTTTTCAGAAAAAGCCAGTTTAATGGTTGGTTTGTTCAATGACTGGAATGTTTATCAGGACCTTAATGGAGTATCTCATATAGGTGCTCAGTTAATGGTGGCTCCTGTTGAAGGCTGGTCTGCTTACCTGAACTTCTTGTCTGGTTATTCGGCTGGTGCCGGAGGTACGGGAACTATTTTTGATTTAACAACAGCTTATCAGGTAACTGATAAATTCAAGTTAGGCTTAAATGCTGCTGATTATTCTGTTTCTAATGATAATGGTGGTTATACAGGTGTTGCATTGTATCCGCAATATGCATTTACTCCTGCCGTTTCATTGGGTTTAAGAGGCGAGTATTTTAATTACAAGGGTATAGGTGAGCTACCTGATGCAAGTATAGCAGCCATTACTTTATCTGGTAATATTAAAGCAGGTGGATTAACTTTTATTCCTGAAGTACGTTTCGATAGCGATAAAGATTATTCTCAGGAATTTGTGAAAAAGAGCGGTGCTCTGTCTAAATCAGCCTCGCAATTCTCTCTGGCTGCTGTTTACGCATTCTAGGGATTTGTACAAAATATTTTTTAATTTTAAGCCGCCAGAATATTACTTCTGGCGGTTTTTTATTCTCTTTTCTAAGCTTTAAATCAATTATTTACCGATGAAAAAAATAATGTTTGTTCTATCCTTATTCGTATTTAGTCTCAGTGCATTCTCTCAAACAAATGTATTACCCATGGATGAGCGCGGGAAGTATACTTTTTTAGAGGTTGCAGAACTTCCGCTTGTTAAAAAAGAAGTGATGTCTGCAAATGCTAAGCGCTTTTTCAAAGGCTACTCAAAAGCTATTAAACTGAATTCTTCAGAAGGAGATACTGCTTTTTATGGAAAAGGGAAAATGGTTTTAAATAAAAGCCTTGTAGGAGTAGGTCATCCAACAGGTGAGGCTAAATATAACATCTCATTGGAACTGCGTAATGGTAAATATCGATTAATACTTACCGACTTTATGTTTACTCCTTATGAGCGGGACCGTTATGGTAATTTCGTTCCGGTGGCTGTTAGTACAGCGCTTGAGAAATCCCCAGGCAAATTAAATAATGCTGAATGGGAAAAGAATGTAGCATCTATTGCCCGAGAATCCAAAAAAATTGCGGATAAGCTAAAAGCTACTATGAGTAATACCATTAAAGACCCACAGCCCGAAACAAAGAAGCCTGCTACCGTTTCCACAACAAAGTGGTAATAGGCTATTAGTTTTAAAAGATATGCCCTTATTTAATGCACCATCTTATCAGCACAGGTTGAGCTGGCAAAAGCTTCGGGTTTTGCTTTGAAAATAAAGCCCATGCTGAGGATATAGCCCATGGCTTCATTTAAAGCCTTGTTTGATTTAAACATTGGGTTGGTGTTAATATCGGCATGTACCTCCAGATCTACATCATACAGATCTAAAAGATCGCAAATTGAGTAAGCGGTTTCAATAGACTTTTGAACTTCAATAAGCATTCTTTCCTTTATGCTCATGCGCTGAGGTGTTTTCTCCTGGTGGATATACATAAAACCTCCATGGTGCTCTCTTAACAGGACTATTACAGTCGCAAAATCAGTTAAAGCTCCTTTGACCTGTGAATCTGTACCGATACAAACTTTAAGGTGATAGCCTTTTTCAGTTTCTCTGATGATGGCCTTTTCTACTTCTTCTAAGATGGGTGCGTGGATTACCTCGCCGCTAAATTTTTTCCAGATCATACGCTAATTGGTGTTATCATAAACAACCCGTATTCAGGTTTCCTAAAAATAAGGGGATTAAATTAAAATGAAGTTAATTCTTTATTGTTTAATTGCTAACAATTCGCTAGTTGTCAACACTTTAGTGTGCTGTTTTGTTGTGGGTTATGGTATCTTTAATATACGCTTGGTATACTATTGCAAAAGGAATATTCGTTAAAACAAAACGGCACTAGATAGTATTATATATATAAATGTACCAATAATAAATTAATCAGATTAAATCATTATGAAGACAGAATTGATAAATGAGTTTTATTTGATGCAAAGAAGCAGGGCATCTGTAGATTATAGTGAAATGCTTAACGACAATGTATATACCCCAATTAAGCATGCAAATCGGAAAATGACAACATGGATCTGTGAAAGAGGGCATATGCTTATGAACATGGAGGTTCGGCTAAACAGCTCAATGAAACACTTAAGAAAGAAGTATCTGAAGTTTTAATGCCTTAATTCCGCTATCTTTGCGCCATGATGGTAGAAAAGGTATTGGAAAATTTAAAAATAGCTTCGCTAAATGAAATGCAGCAGGCATCTATTGCCGCATGGAAAAAGGGTGGTGATGTAGTTTTACTTGCTCCAACAGGTTCAGGTAAAACAATTGGTTTTTTATTACCTATTCTAAACAACCTAAAACCCGAAGTTAAGGGTGTTCAGGCCTTAGTGCTTGTTCCTTCCCGGGAACTTGCATTGCAAATTGAAACTGTTTTTAAACAAATGGCTACAGGTTTTAAGGTGAATTGCTGTTATGGCGGTCATCCGGTAAGAACGGAACGAAATAATCTGGAGCAACCTCCTGCAGTACTTATTGGCACCCCAGGTCGGATAGCTTACCACCTCCGTCACGAAAATTTTGATGAATCTACGATAAGTACACTTATACTGGATGAATTCGATAAAGCGCTCGAATTTGGTTTTCAGGAAGACATGTCGTACATTATTCATAAGCTACTTTCTTTAAAGCAACGTTTACTTACTTCGGCTACAGCTATGGAAGAGATTCCTGGTTTTACTGGTGTTAGTAAGCCAACAGAGATTAACTTTTTAAAGGATGTAAAAGTTGTTCCCGATTTAAAGCTTAAAAAAGTACTTACTACAGCCGAAGATAAGTTAGACACCCTATTAAAACTGATTTGCAAAATCGGGAATAAAAATACTTTGATTTTTTGTAACCATAGAGAAACGGTTGACCGTATTAGCGATTTATTGATAGACAAAGATCTGGCACATGATATATTTCATGGTGGAATGGAGCAGGATGAGAGGGAGAGGGCCTTATTGAAGTTCAGAAATGGAAGTATAAAGATCCTTATCACTACTGACCTCGCTTCACGAGGCTTAGATATTCCTGAAGTGCAATGTATCATTCACTATCAGTTGCCATATACAGAAGATGCATTTTTACATCGTAACGGGCGTACAGCCAGAATGAATGCTAAAGGTACTGCATATCTAATTGTTGCTGATGATGAAAAGTATCCATTTTTAAAAGCTGACATAGAAACTGAAAATTTAAAGGGTAATTTTGTATTGCCAGGCGATAGCGAATGGCAAACCTTATACATTGCTGCCGGTAAAAAAGACAAAGTAAATAAAATTGATATCGTTGGCTTGTTACTTAAAAAGGGTGGTTTACAAAAGGAAGATGTGGGATTGATTGAAGTTAAAGATCAGTCTTCATACGTTGCCGTGAAGCGCAATATGATTAACCGAATTCTGAAATCTTTGGCTAATGAGAAGATTAAAGGGAAAAAGGTTAAGATCGAAGTGGCAATGTAATGGAACCAAAAGCATCTAAAGGATTTACTATATAAAACTCAACATATGAGCAATAACGATATTTTTAAAAAGTTGCGTGTAGCACTTGAACTAACTAATGATGATATTATTAAGATCATGGAATTAGTAAACTTTAAGATCACCAAGAGTGAATTGGGCTCGTTCTTTAGAAGTGATGACCACCCAAATTTTAAACCTTGTGGCGATCAGATTCTTCGCAATTTCCTAAATGGGTTGGTTATCTACAAACGTGGACCAAGGCCAGTGAAATAGATAATATTTTTTGCCATCTTCAATTTATTAGCATTCTGCCACTTTTTAAGCAATAAAAAAATGTAAATAAATTTTGCTAAAACGGTTTAAATGTCTTTATTTGAGTTGTAGAATCAAAGCAATTCTATTGTTAACCAAATAGACCTAAATAAATGAATACTAAAACCTCTAAACTTCCCTTTATTGGGGTCGACATAGGTGGCTCTCATATCACAGCAGCACACGTAGATTGCTCAACATATAAAGTTATTGATAGTTCTATGCAACGTTTACGCGTGGCATCAATGGACAGTGCAGAAGTAATTATCCAGTCGTGGGTAGATGCACTTTCTTCACTAATTTTAAAATCTTCTGATGAGACAATAAGAATTGGAATAGCCATGCCCGGACCCTTCGATTATCAGGAAGGTATTTCATTGATGAAAGGTATGCAGAAATATGATTCATTATATGGATTAAATATCCGCACTATTTTATCCGAAAAATTAGGCATTCCAGGTGAGCATATTGTTTTCATAAATGATGCAGAAGCATTTTTAAGAGGTGAACTTGCATCGGGTGCTGCATCAGATTTTGAAAGAGCAATAGGAATAACATTGGGTACAGGACTTGGCTCAACAAGTAATTGCAATGGTCGGGTAACGGATATGAACTTAGCATTTGCTCCTTTTCAAGACAGTATTGCTGAAGAATACATATCAACCCGATGGTTCTTGAAACACTATAAAGAGTTAACCGGAAAGGAAGCGAAAAATGTTGAAGAATTGCTCGCTACGGCAGATGAGTCTGTAACGGAACAACTATTTGAAGAGTTTTCTACAAACCTGGCGGCTTTCTTAAATGATTTTATTGCTGATGAAAATCCACAGGTGTTGGTAATTGGTGGAAATATTGCCAAAACATGGGATCATTTTATTACTAAATTGCAGGAAAAGTTAGTTAATAAAACCGTGGTAATAAAGCAAAGCGAGATGTGGGAAGACGCTGCTCTTGTAGGTGCTGCATGTACCTGGATAAGTAATTAGAAAATGAAAAAATGGGGTTTTCTCATCGGCATCTTTGCATTTTTTAGTGCCGAATCAGTTTTTGCAGCTAAGGTTGATACGGTATCGACCTATAGCGCTGCAATGAAGAAAAATATTAAGGCTGTTGTAATTACTCCTGAGGGTTACAATGAAGGCAAGACATATCCAACAGTTTATTTACTGCACGGAGCCGGAGATGCTTATTCTGGTTGGGTAAATAAGGTGCCATCAATTAAGGAATATGCAGATCATTATCAGATGATCATTGTATGCCCCGATGGAAATGTTACCAGTTGGTATTTTGATAGTCCTGAAGACCCCGCCTGGAAATATGAAACTTATGTAGCTACTGAACTGGTTAATTGGATAGATCAAAAATATAAGACCATAAAAGATAGAAAAGGTCGTGCAATTACAGGTTTAAGTATGGGCGGCCATGGTGCACTATATTTGGCCTTTAAACATCAGGACATATTTGGCGCTGCTGGTAGTATGAGTGGTGGTGTAGACATTAAACCTTTCCCGTTGAACTGGGACATCGCCAAGCGCCTTGGACCTGAAGATAAATATCCTGAGCGTTGGAAAGCAAATTCTGTTATCGATTTAACCTATCTACTTGTTCCTAACAAACTTGCTTTAACTATCGATTGTGGCTCTGAAGATTTTTTTTACAATGTGAATATCAAATTGCACGAGAAACTGCAATACAATAACATTCCGCATGATTTTACCATCAGACCGGGATCTCATAACTGGGATTATTGGAAAAACGCGATCGGATTTCAACTGATGTTCTTTAATAATCAATTCATCAAAAAATAATACGTTTTCATAAATAACTAGAGAAATCTGCTGGAATTATTCCTATTTTAGAAGGACAAAACCGATAGTTACCCTTTATAAATAAGAACATGAATACAACAGATCGCAGAAGTTTTCTCAAAGATTTAGGAATGTTATCTGCAGCTGCAGGACTTTCTTCTTTAATTCCGTTTGACGCACTGGCACTCCCTAAAAAAGAATTTTTCAGTATATCTTTAGCTCAGTGGTCATTGCATAAATCATTGTTTGGCGGTAAGTTAACAAACCTTGAGTTCCCTATAAAAGCTAAAAAAGATTTCGGTATTGATATAGTTGAGTATGTAAGTCCATTTTTTAATAAAAAAGAAACTGATCCGGCATACCTGAAAGAACTAAAAAGCATAACTCAAAATGAGGGAATTCAAAATCACTTAATCATGATTGACGGAGAAGGTGAATTGGGAAATCTTGATGAAAAAGCGCGTTCAAAGGCTATTGAAAATCACCATAAGTGGGTGGATGCGGCCAAAGTGCTTGGTTGTAAAACGATTCGGGTAAATGCAGCAGGAAATGGATCTGAACAGGATGTGAAAACTGCAGTGGTGGATGGTTTAGGCAGACTTACTGAATATGGTAAGCAAAATAAAATCAACATTATAGTTGAAAATCATGGAGGGTATTCTTCTGATGGAAAATGGTTGTCGGATGTTATGAAACAGGTTAATAGCCCTTATTGTGGCACCTTGCCTGATTTTGGTAATTTTAGAGTGAGTGCAGATAGAGTGTACGATATGTACCAGGGAGTAACTGATCTGGTTCCATTTGCAAAAGGAATTAGCGCGAAAACCTTTAATTTCAATGAAAAGGGTGATGAAAAAGATATCGACTACGATCGCATGTTTAAAATTATTAAGGATGCAAAATGGAGTGGTATTGTGGGTATTGAATATGAAGGCGAAGGTTTGTCGGAAGATGAGGGAATCAAAAAAACGAAAGAGCTGTTGTTAAGAATACAAAAGCAATATAAATAAAACAAAACAGGCCGGTATTACCGGCCTGTTTTGTTAAAGAGTACTATACTAATTTTTTGTACCTAATGCGATGAGGAGTTACATCGCCCAGGCGTTTTTTACGGTTTTCCTCGTAATCACTGTAGTTGCCTTCAAAGAAGTAAACCTGAGAGTTTCCTTCAAAGGCTAAAATGTGTGTACAAATACGGTCTAGGAACCAACGATCGTGACTGATTACAACTGCACAGCCACCGAAGTTTTCCAAGGCTTCTTCTAGTGCACGTAAAGTATTTACGTCGATATCATTGGTTGGCTCATCCAGTAACAATACGTTTGCACCTTTCTTTAAAGTGATGGCTAAATGCACCCGATTACGCTCTCCGCCAGATAAAATGCCAACTTTCTTTTGCTGATCACCACCATTAAAGTTGAATTTAGAAACATATGCACGCCCATTTACCGCTTTGTTACCCAATTGGATATTATCTAAGCCATCAGTAATATTTTCATATACCGTTTTGGCAGGGTCAAGGTCATTGTGCATCTGATCTACATAACCAAGTGAAACAGTTTCTCCAACACGGAATGTCCCGGTATCTGGAGTTTCCTGTTCAGTAATTAGGCGGAATAATGTTGTTTTACCTGCACCATTAGGGCCAATAATACCTACTATACCGGCAGGTGGTAAAGAGAAACTCAGATTCTCAAATAACAATTTATCGCCATAAGCTTTGGTAACATTGTTTGCCTCAATAACTACATTCCCCAATCTTGGTCCAGGCGGAATAAACAATTCCAATTTGTCTTCTCTTTCTCTCGAATCCTCTGATGCCAGCTTGTCATAGTTTGATAGACGAGCTTTAGATTTAGCATGACGCGCTTTCGGTGCCATACGTACCCACTCAAGCTCTCTTTCAAGAGTTTTCTGACGTTTGCTCTCCGTTTTTTCTTCCTGTGCCAAACGTTTAGCCTTTTGATCTAACCATGATGAATAGTTTCCTTTCCATGGAATACCTTCACCTCGGTCTAACTCAAGAATCCATCCGGCAACATTATCAAGGAAATACCTATCGTGGGTTACTGCAATTACAGTTCCTTTGTATTCTTTTAAAAACTGCTCTAACCAATCAATACTTTCAGCATCAAGGTGATTCGTAGGTTCATCTAGTAATAAAACATCTGGTTCCTGCAGTAGTAAACGACACATCGCCACACGTCTTCTTTCTCCACCCGATAGTACTGAAATTTTTGTATCCGGATCTGGGCAGCGAAGCGCATCCATTGCACGTTCTAATTTGTTATCCAGCTCCCATGCATTTACAGCATCAATTTTGTCCTGAAGCTCACCTTGTTTGGCCATTAGTTTATCCATTGCATCAGCATCTTCGTAAACTTCCGGCAAACCAAACTGTTCATTAATAGACTCGTATTCTTTAAGGATAGCGGTAATTTCAGCTACGCCCTCTTCAACAACCTCTCTAACTGTTTTGTTTTCATCTAGTTCCGGCTCCTGTGCAAGATAACCTACAGTGTAGCCCGGAGAGAAAACAACTTCGCCTTGAAAAGCTTTGTCAATACCAGCAATGATCTTCAAAACCGATGATTTTCCCGATCCATTTAAACCAATAACACCTATTTTTGCACCATAAAAAAAGGAAAGGTATATGTTCTTTAAAACCTGTTTCTGAGGGGGGTAAATCTTATTTACCCCGGCCATTGAAAATATTATTTTCTCGTCTGACATCGTTGTTTCTTGTTAGTATAGTTTTTAGTGGAAAAAGGACACATTTGAGCCCTATTCAGAGCAAAGATAAGAAAACGTCTGTCAAAGATTTTTTCTATGTTTACATTAACCAATTTTTTAGATAGCTAAATTCACCTGTAGCAATAAAATTAAGTAAATGAATTGTTTCAAAAAATGCAGAAAACAGGCTGTCCCTTTCCTGGTTATATTGTTATTGCCTCTTATTGGCCTTTCTCAGAAAAAAGGTACTTCCTCTAAAACATTTGATCTGCTGATTGGTACTTATACCCGGACTAATGAAAGCAAGGGTATATTGGTTTATCGATTTGATGACGAAAGTGGTAAAATGACCTATTTAAACCACATCGATGGTGTAGAAAATCCTGCTTTTTTAACAGTAAGCAATGATCTTAAGTTTGTTTATGCGGTTAATTCGAGCAAAGTAGGAGAGGTAAGTTCATTTAAATTTGATCGTTCAACTGGTAAGCTGGAATTTATCAATAAGCAATCGTCCTCAGGCGTGGGGCCAGCCCATGTTGCTATAGATAGGGATGGTAAAAATGTATTTGTGTCTAATTATGGGAGTGGTAGTTTAACTGTTTTGCCCATAAATGGCGATGGCTCTTTAGCGCAGGCATCGCAAACAATACAGGATGAGGGAGGGAGTGCCAATAAATTAAGACAGGAGGGGCCGCATGTACACTCGGCTCTATTGTCAAAAAATGAGAAGATACTGTTTTATGCTGACCTTGGAACAGATAAGATAAACATTTATAATTACGATAGTAGCAAAAAAATGCCTTTAACGCCTGCTGAACCTGCCTTTGAAAGTGTACAACCTGGTAATGGTCCTCGTCATATGGATTTCTCTCCAGATCAAAAATACCTTTACCTTGTGCAGGAAATGACAGCGATTGTTAATGTATACAGCTATAATAATGGGAAGTTAACGTTTTTACAAAGTGTTAATATGATGCCAGAAGCCTTTACTGAAAATAGTGCAGCAGATATACATGTATCGCCCAATGGCTTGTTTTTGTATGCATCAAACAGAGGTAATGCCAATAATATAGTAGCTTATGCTATCAATAAAAAGAATGGTAGGTTAACATTTGTTGAACGATACAATGTTGATAAGACGCCAAGAAACTTTGTGATAACTCCGTCTGGCAATTTCATGCTGGTTGCAGCCCAAGATGCCAATAATGTTTCGGTTTATAAAATAAACAAAGCAACCGGAAAATTGACAGGAACATCTGTTAAAATAGACGTTGGGCAGCCTGTATGCTTAAAGTTGGTTCCAGCTGAATAGGATGGTTGGGCCGTCATTTTATTTGATCTGGCAAAAGTCTGCCATTTTGGTAGTTTTTTTATTGATAATATCCAGTTTTGACAGGTGATATTATTCCATAAAAATCATTACATTTATACGACAAAGTGATCTGAATATGTTTAAAACAGTTAATTAAGCGTTTCTGGCCTATAGATATATGTGGAAGTATTGAAAATTATGCGTAAATGAATTAGTCAAAGATTGGTAACATTTATGAAATTACGGCAGTTCCAACATCTAATTAATAGTCAATGGCGTAATTGTTGATAAAATAAAAAAATCAGGGATGCTTTTTATTAAACAATTTTTATAGTTTAGAGCATTCCGGATTTTAGAAAGGTATATATGGAAGCTAAATTTTCTCCACAAGTAAAAGACGTGATTTCTTTTAGCAGGGAAGAAGCCCTGAGATTAGGTCACGATTACATAGGCGCAGAACATCTTTTGTTAGGCCTTATTCGCGAAGGCGATGGTATGGCTATTAAGATATTGAAATCATTAGGAGTTGATACTTCAAAACTTCGCCGCTCAATTGAGGATTCCGTAAGAGGTACCTCAAGTGTAACAGTAAATCTGGGCAACATTCCTTTAACCAAACAAGCTGAAAAGGTTCTTAAGATAACATATCTGGAGGCAAAAATCTTTAAAAGCGATTTGATAGGAACCGAGCATTTATTGTTGTCTATCCTTCGTGATGATGATAATATTGCGTCGCAGATTTTATTACAATACAACGTTAATTACGAAATCTTTAAACAGGAGGTTGAAGTGAATAAAAACGGATTCAAAGACGAAACTCAAAATAGTGCATCAACAGGCGGTGATGAAGATTATCGTGAGGAAGAGAGCTTTAGCAGCCCTAAAAAAGTTTCTGACATAAAATCTAAGACCCCGGTTTTGGATAATTTTGGAAGAGATTTAACAAAAGCTGCTGAGGAAGGAAGACTAGACCCGATTGTTGGTCGTGAAAAAGAAATTGAGCGTGTGTCTCAGATCTTATCGCGTCGTAAAAAAAATAATCCAATTTTAATTGGTGAGCCGGGTGTTGGTAAATCAGCTATCGCCGAAGGATTGGCCTTGAGAATTGTTCAACGCAAGGTATCAAGAGTTCTTTTCAACAAACGTGTAGTTACTTTAGACCTTGCGTCTTTGGTTGCAGGTACTAAATACCGCGGGCAGTTTGAAGAACGTATGAAAGCTGTGATGAACGAGCTTGAAAAATCTACAGATGTAATTTTGTTTATTGATGAGATTCATACAATTGTAGGTGCAGGTGGTGCTTCTGGTTCACTGGATGCATCGAATATGTTTAAACCTGCATTGGCCAGGGGTGAAATACAATGTATTGGTGCCACAACGCTTGATGAATACCGTCAGTATATAGAAAAAGATGGTGCATTGGATCGTCGTTTCCAAAAGGTAATGATTGAGCCTGCTACACCTGATGAAACTATCGAGATATTAAACCGTATTAAAGAAAAATACGAAGATCACCACGGTGTAACATATACCGACGAAGCAATTAATGCTTGTGTGGCCTTAACATCAAGATACATTACTGATAGGTTTTTACCAGATAAAGCTATTGATGCTTTAGATGAGGCCGGTTCAAGAGTTCACTTAACGAACATTCATGTTCCAGAGAACATCATCGAAATTGAAAACAAGATTGAAGAGATCAAGCTTGAAAAAAATAAAGTTGTAAAAAGTCAGAAATACGAAGAAGCAGCTAAATTAAGAGATACTGAAAAAAATCTTTTAGAGGAGTTGGATCGTGCTAAGGCTGAATGGGAGAATGAAACTAAAACTAAGCGTTATACCGTTACGGAAGATAACGTTGCTGAGGTTGTTTCTATGATGACTGGTATTCCGTTACAACGTGTAGGACAAACTGATAGCGTTAAGCTATTGAATATGTACGAGACTGTTGGACAGAAAATTATTGGTCAGGATGATGCCATTAAAAAACTGACTAAAGCAATTCAACGTACCAGAGCCGGATTAAAAGATCCTAAAAAACCAATTGGTTCATTTATTTTCTTAGGTCCAACGGGTGTTGGTAAAACTGAATTAGCTAAGGAACTTGCTCGTTTTATGTTTGATAGTGATGATTCACTAATTCAAATTGATATGAGTGAGTACATGGAGAAATTTGCGGTATCACGTTTAGTGGGCGCGCCTCCGGGATATGTGGGTTATGAAGAAGGTGGTCAGTTAACTGAAAAAGTTAGACGTAAACCTTATGCCGTAATTCTTTTGGATGAGATTGAAAAAGCTCACCCTGATGTGTTCAACATATTATTGCAGGTGCTTGATGAAGGACAGCTTACAGATAGTTTAGGTCGTAAAGTGGATTTTAGAAATACCATTATCATTATGACTTCTAATATCGGTGCCCGTCAGCTAAAAGATTTCGGACAAGGAGTAGGTTTCTCTACTTCAGCTAAAGTGAACCAGGTTGATGCGCACTCAAGAGGGGTTATCGAAACTGCATTGAAACGTGCATTTGCTCCTGAGTTTCTTAACCGTGTTGATGATGTGGTTGTTTTCAATTCTTTAGGAAAAGAAGAGATATTCAAAATCATTGATATAGAATTGAAATCATTATTTGGCCGCGTACATAATTTAGGTTACGAAGTTAAATTAACAGAGAAAGCGAAAGAGTTTATCGCTGATAAAGGTTTTGATTCTGCCTTTGGAGCCAGACCTCTTAAACGTGCAATACAAAAATATCTTGAAGATCCAATTGCTGAAGAAATCCTTAAAGGAGATATTCATGATGGAGACACTTTGGAAATCGATTATGATAAAGAAGGAGATGTTATTGTTGTAGAAAATAAAAGTCCGGGTAAGAAAAAGAAAAAAGAAGAGGGAAGTGTAGAATAAACTACCACCTGTGACTATAAAACGCCTGTTAGATGAACATCTGACAGGCGTTTTCTTTTACACTGATTTTCATTTTCTGAGGTTGACTTAGTGTTTATATTACACTTTTTATGAAATTATATGGGTGCAGATTTTGGTTTATCAATTATTGCCTCTATTTTAGAGAATAAATAGGTTAGGTTAAAATATTTGTTGTATCAAAATTTTATAAATGAAAGTGAAATTATCATTGTTAGTGCCCTTAGCATTTCTTGCTGTTCAAACTACTCTGGCACAGGAGAAACCCGAATCTTATAAACAACAATTGGAAGGCACAAAGTTGTCGTTCGATATGGTTGCTATTCCCGGTGGTGAATTTATGATGGGAAGTAAAAAGGGGAATGCTGATGAACAGCCGGTTCACAAAGTGAAAGTTGCCCCATTTTGGATGAGTACCTACGAAGTGATCTGGGATAATTATGAGCCATTTTTATATAAGGATTACGAAGCAGCACATAGTACTGCTCCAATTCCAAAAAATGTTGATGCAATAACAAGACCTACAAAACCGTATCTGGATATGACTTTCGGAATGGGTAAAGAGGGGCAACCTGCACTTGCTATGACTCATTATAATGCTATTCAGTATTGTAAATGGCTTTATGCCAGGACAGGCGTTTTTTACAGGCTTCCTACTGAAGCGGAATGGGAATACGCTTGCCGCGCAGGTTCTGTTACCGAATATTCTTTCGGAAACGACGGTTCAAAATTAGGTGATTATGCATGGTTTAATGGAAATAGCGATGGTAAAACTCATGTTGTTGGTCAGAAAAAGCCAAATGCGTGGGGATTATACGATATGTATGGAAACGTTGCAGAATGGACCTATGATCAATATCTGCCGGATTTTTATGCATCAGTAAAAGGTGATAAGTCAAATGATCCTGTTGCTGTTCCAGAAAAATTATATCCAAATGCAGTTAGAGGTGGTGCATATAATGATGAAGCTAAAGATGCTCGTTCTGCATCCCGATTAGCGTCAGACCCTAGTTGGAAACAGCTGGATCCTCAGATTCCAAAAAGTAATTGGTGGTTTCCTGAAGCTCCTTTTGTCGGAATGAGGTTAGTTAGACCAGTAACACCTCCATCAAAAGAAGAGATAGATGCTTATTATAGCAAGGCTCCTATTAAAGATTACTAATAAACCAAACATACTAAGAACCATATATAAACCTAAATTACAATGAACAATGAAGAACTGCGCGACAAACGCCGCGAATTTTTAAAAACTTCGGCTCTTGTAGCCGGAGGTGTTATGTTAAATGGAGTTGCTTTTGCTAACGGCGGAGCGCATTCATCTGTAGATGACACCATCAAAATTGCATTAATTGGTTGCGGCGGTCGTGGTACCGGTGCCGCTTTTCAGGCATTAAGTACTAAGCAAAACCTAAAGTTGGTAGCTATGGCTGATGCTTTTAGCGATAGACTAGAAAGTGCATACAAAGAGATCTCTGAAAAATTTGGAGCCAAAGTTGATGTTCCTCAGGAACGTAGATTTGTAGGTTTTGATGCTTATAAAAAAGCAATAGCCCTGGCGGATGTTGTTTTGTTAGCAACTCCTCCAGGATTCAGACCTAGTCACTTTGAAGAAGCAGTTAACCAGAGCAAGCACATATTTATGGAAAAACCAGTGGCTGTTGACTCGCCAGGTATCCGTAAAGTTTTAGCAGCTGCCGAAATTGCAAAAACTAAAAAATTAAATGTTGTTGTAGGTCTGCAGCGCAGATATCAGAATAACTATAGAGATGTTATTAAACGCATTCAGGATGGAGCTATAGGCGATATCACTGGTGGTCAGGTATATTGGAATAGTGGTGGCGTTTGGGTGAAACCGCGTGAAGCCAGCCAAACTGAAATGGAATATCAAATGCGTAACTGGTACTATTTTAACTGGTTATGTGGTGATCATATAGTTGAGCAACACGTACACAATATTGATATTGCGAATTGGGTTAAAAATGCTTATCCGGTTTCTGTTCAAGGTACTGGCAGCCGTGCCTGGAGAACTGGAAAAGATTATGGTGAGATCTATGATAACCACTCTGTAGAATTAACTTATGCAGATGGTTCTGTAATTAACAGTCAGTGCCGCCACTTTGAAGGTATTGATAACCGTGTTGATGAAAGCTTCCATGGAACTAAAGGTCGTGTTTTCTTATCTGCAGGTAATGAAGGAAGATTATATGACACTAAAAATAAACTGATCTATAACTACAGTTCAAAAGTAAACCCTAATCCTTATCAAACTGAGCACGACGAGCTTTTTGCTGCTATTGCTAAGGGTGAATATAAATTCTGGGATGCAGAACGTGGTGCAAAAAGCTGTATGACAGCCATTATTGGTCGTTATGCAACTTATTCTGGAAAAACAATTAAATGGGATGATGCTTTAAAAGCAGAGAACAGTTTATTCCCTGATGAGTTGAGCTGGACTGCAAAACCTAAACTATTACCTGATGCTAATGGATTGTATCCAATTCCTACACCAGGGCAAACTAAGGTGATATAAACGTTACTAACGTAATGTTTTTTATAAATAAAGCTTTTATTTTATTGCTGCTGTCGCAAATTTTTCTTCTTTTTAAGAAGGAAGATCTGCGACAGTATGCTATACATGGTTATGCTCAGGGAACTGATTATTCCATTAAGTATTTTGCTCGGGATAGCATTGTAACGAAGGGTAATGTAGATAGCATTCTTATGGTTATCGATTCATCTATGTCGCTATACAAATCATATTCTTTGATCAATAAGTTTAATGCTTCTTCGAACGGGATTGTTTTAGATCCACATTTTGCTAAAGTGATGGCAAAATCTTTTGAGGTGTATAAAGCTACCAAAGGAAAATTTGACGTAACTGTTGAGCCTCTTGTACAAGCATGGGGTTTTGGTGCAAAGCCAATAGATAAATTCCCCGATAGTGCTCGGGTAAAGGAATTACTGAAGTGCGTAGGCATGAATAACCTTAGTTTAAAAGGTAATTTCCTTAAAAAACAAAAGCCATGTATAAATGTAGATCTTAATGGAATTGCCCAGGGATACAGTGTTGATGTAGTGGCTGATTATTTAATTAACAAAGGAATCACATCGTTTGTAGTAGAAATAGGAGGCGAACTAAGGATAAAAGGACCGAAACCTGATGGAACATCAATGAATATAGGGATTGAAGGACCTGCAAATTCACCAAATGCCGAACCTGAAGTAAGGCATGTTATCAGCATTAATGATGGAGCAATAACTACTGCGGGTAATTATAGAAAATATTTGCAAAAAGGCTCCTGGAAGGTTGCACACCTAATTGACCCTAAAACGGGTTATCCTTTAGATAATGCATTGATAAGCGTTACAATTTATGCAAAGGACGCTATTACTGCCGATGGATATGATAGCCCCATAATGGCTATGAATGTTAATGAAGCACTTGATTTTGCAACCAAAAAAAATATGGAAGCGTATATTATTTATCACCGAAAGGACGGAAGCGTTGCCGATACACTTACGGCGGGATTTAAAAAAATGATAATAAACTAATCCATTGTTAAAAAAAGTACCTAACCAAAAACCAAAAATATGAACAGAATAGAATTTTTAAGAAATAGCTTTGTCGCCACTGGTGCGCTTGTGGCCGGGTCTTCAATAAATGGACTTGCTGCAGACAAAACTACTACGGGGCAAGGCTCAGCCTTGGCTGGTAAAACTTTTAATCTAGATTATGCTCCTCATCAGGGAATGTTTAAGAATAATGCCGGTGATAGCTTTCTGGATCAGATTAGATTTATGCATGATCAGGGTTTTCGTTCTATTGAGGACAATGGCTATTTAGGAAGATCAGTTGATGAACAAACAAAAATAGGAGACCTGCTTGCCAAATTGGGCATGAGAATGGGTGTTTTTGTTGTTGATGGAGGGGATAACTGGAAAACATCGTTAACAACAGGCAAAAAAGAGTTTAAAGATAAATTCGTAGAGACCTGTAAAAAGTCTGTAGAAGCTGCAAAAAGATGTAATGCAAAATGGTTAACAGTTGTTCCGGGATTTTACGAACGCAAATTACCTTATGGAAATCAATTTGCAAATGTTGTTGATGCTATGAGGGCTGGTGCCGAAATTTTTGAACCCCATGGTTTAATAATGGTACTGGAGACCTTAAGTGATACCCCTGAGTTATTTTTACAACAAACGCATGAAACCTATGCTGTTTGTAAGGCAGTGCAGAGTCCTTCATGTAAAATTCTTTATGACATTTATCATATGCAGAAAACTGAAGGGCAGTTAATAGTTAACATTGATAGATGCTGGGATGAGATTGCCTACATTCAAATAGGTGATAATCCTGGAAGAAATGAACCAACAACCGGTGAGATTAACTATAAGAACTTATTCAAACACCTTTATGAAAAAGGGTATAAAGGCGTTATGGGTATGGAACATGGTAATTCAAAACCAGGAAAAGAAGGTGAACTTAGAGTAATACAAGCATATAGAGAAGAAGACAACTTTCTTTCTTAGTGTTTTAAAATAGATCGAGTTGAGCTTTGGGGATTTTAAACAAACCAGGGTTCAACTCAATCTTTTTCTCGTTTAGGTGGTTCAGCCGACAATGAAGTTTAAAGTTATCTCTAATTAACTGAGCGATATTGCCATCGCCCCTCATTCTATCTCCAAATCTGCTATCGTTTACATTTCCACCGTGACAGGACTGAATCATATGCCACACCTTCTCAAAGCGATCAGGGTAGTTTTTGCGCAGCCAGTCTTCAAATATCCCTCCAATAGCGCCATTAAGTCGTACCACAGTATAACCCGCTGATATTGCCCCACAATTGGCAATAGTTTTTAGAATAACAGGGATTTCATGATCGCTTAGACCTGGAACGAGCGGGGCAACCATAACGCCCATTGGAATTCCTGCTTTGCTTAGCTCTTCCACTATTTTTAATCGTTGTTTGGCAGTAGTTGTTCTCGGTTCCATTTTTGAACGGAGCTTTTCATTTAAGCTATTAATCGAAACATATACCATGCACAAATTAAGTTTAGCCATTTCCTGCAGAATATCCAGGTCACGAAGTATGAGCGCATTTTTTGTAATCATCCCGATGGGTTGCTTATAGGTCAAAGCAATTTCTAAAAGCTGACGCGTTATTTTGAAGCGTCTTTCTGCGGGTTGATAGCAGTCTGTATTGCCAGATAATGAAATAGTAGATGCATCCCATCCTTTACGCTCCAAAAACTTTTTGAACAGGATAGGAGCGTCTGTTTTTACTATGATTTTGCGTTCAAAATCTAATCCAGCGCTAAATCCCCAATACTCATGCGCGTTTCTTGCATAGCAATAGGTGCAACCGTGTTCACAGCCCTGATACGGATTTAGAGAGTATAGCATGCCTACATCAGGACTATCTACTTTGTTTACAATAGATTTTGATTTGCCAAAAATGAAAGTGGTCTTTTGATCCTCCTCTTCCCATTCGTCAATTCCTTCATCATGTTCCTTTACATAATCATTTTTAGCAAAACGATTATGAGGGTTAAACTGAGCCCCTCTTCCTTTGTGGTAATTGTCGGGTGTTTCTTTGTCTAATATCATTAGTTAAAATTACTAAAAATATTAGTATCTTTGAAAAGAAGTTATTCACTATTTTGTGATGGGATGTAATCTTTATTTGCGCTTTAGAGGTATATAGTCCATAGGTACCATATCCGCTATTTTCTCATAAGCCCAATAGCCTTCGTATAAAAAGGATCTCGAATCGTGAATACCCCCGTTCTCATAGAATCGAACTGGTCCGTTCATTAAATTGGCTACAGAGATTTCATAGCTTGGCAAATCCAATGGTCGGAAAATCCAAAATCCGGTTTTTGAATAAGCTAAGGATTCTTTTTCCTTTGTGTATATCACACAAAGCGCGTCAGTATAGTCAAGTAGCTTTAAATTCTGATTGTAATAATGAACCAGCGTGTCTGGAAGCACTTCTGTACGGTCAAGTTTATCAAGATATTTAGGCATATCTTGCTGCTTTTGCCAAAAATTAACTTGTGCCGTGTCTATTTTAGCCGCGGTTTTAAAGATACCAGTCTTTGGTGGAATGGTTCTCAGTTTGGCTAATTTCTCATTTATTACCTTATCTGGGTAACGGTTAGGATTAGGAACTTTAATCATTTTGTTAATGATGAAGCCTTCTTCTTTAGTTTTGTTTTGATAGAGGGATTTAAAAAAGTGTTGGGAAGAGCCATAATATGCAATTTCGCGATTTATGGTATATTTTTTTCTTCTTGCTGATGAAGCCCTTAGTTCCTCAAAAAATGGATGCCCCGAGTAATAAATTATGCGTGTTCTGGAGTTGTACTCAAAATTATCAAGCATATATTTTAAGCGATATCCTAAAGCTTTATTTTCAACTATTAAAAACTCATCTGTTTTTACCGTAAGTAAGCTTTTGCTGACATCATAATCTATATTAAGGACCTGAGGATTTAGTATTTTACACTGGGCAGCATTTGGCGATTTACCAATAAAGAACTCTTTAAACTGCTCAATATATTTGGCCCTGTTAGGATCTGCACGAATTACTACTTCATTTAACTGAACTGTATTCTCTTTAAGGGTTAGTTCTACCTCTACTGATTTATCGGAAATGACAACATTTTTGGAATAGGGCAGGTACCCTACCATTTGAACAAGGATATCGTAATTCCCTGGTTGCAGGTTGTTTATTTTAAAGCGGCCATTGTTATCGGCTGCCGTAGCTATTTTATAGCCACTAATGTAAACACCTGCACCAGGTAAAGTTTCTTTCTGATCTCTGACAACACCACTAATTGAATATGAATTTTGTGCATAAACAGTAATAGAAAAACATATTAGGGAAATGGCTAATGACAGTCGACGGATCATAATTATAAACTAACGGGTTATTCTTCTAATCCCATTTTCTGCATAACGATATCGCTAACGCCTGTTGATGAATACCCACCATCATGGAACAGGTTCTGCATGGTAACCATGCGGGTTAAGTCAGAGAAAAGAGTAATACAGTAATCTGCGCATGATTCAGCATCGGCATTGCCCAATGGAGCTATGGCATTTGCATAATCGTAGAAGTCGCCAAAGCCTTTAATTCCTGCTCCGGCAGTGGTTTTAGTTGGCGATTGAGAAACTGTATTGATGCGAACTTTCTTCTCCAGGCCGTAATGATAGCCAAAACTGCGGGCAATTGATTCAAGCATTGCTTTAATGTCTGCCATATCTGTATAGAACGGATAGGTTCGCTGAGCTGCCATATAGGTTAAAGCTACAACACTGCCACCTTCATTTATTGCATCAAGTTTTTTGGCTACAGCAAGCATTTTGTGAAATGAAAGTGCAGAAACATCTATGCCTTTTTGATAATAATCGTAGTTTAACTCTGTGTAAGGAATTTTTTTACGAATGTTTACACTCATGCCAATTGAATGGAGCACAAAGTCTATTTTACCACCTAATATTTCTTGTGATTGGGTAAACAGATTTGTAAGTTCATCTACATTGGTCGCATCAGCAGGAACGATCTGAGAACCTGTTTTTTCTGCCAAAGCATTAATCTCACCCATTCTCATGGCAATAGGAGCATTGGTTAAAACAAATTCAGCACCTTCTTCATGTGCTTTTTCCGCAACTTTCCATGCTATTGAATTTTGATCTAATGCTCCTGTAATGATACCACGTTTACCTTTTAGTAAGTTATACATATCTTTTTATTTTGGTTCTTCTTATGATTTATCGAAAGTAATAAAAATCTAAAAGATATGTGTGGCGGTTATTGTTAAAGATTAGTTAAAACCAAGCAGCTCCTGAGCATTTTTTAGGGCCGATGCACCAGGGTCTTTACCACTAAGCATTTCAGCAATTGCCCTTATTCTATCTTCAGGCTTTAATTTTCTAATGCCTGTTGTGGTACGCTCAGTCTCTTCATTTTTATAAACAAAATAATGAGCATCACCTTTTGCTGCAATTTGAGGTAGGTGAGTAATGCATATTACCTGCATATTCTGTTCCAGATCTCCAATTACATTACCTACCCGAACGGCTGTCTCTCCTGAAATACCTGTATCGATTTCGTCAAATATTAAGGTAGGTAGTGAGGTGTGCTTGGCCATGATGGACTTAATAGCCAGCATCAGTCTGGACAGCTCTCCTCCGGAGGCAACTTTACCCACAGGAGCAGGCGCCTGCCCGCTATTGGCAGAGAATAGTAAGGTGATATTGTCTTTTCCGTCCTTATTCAATTCAGGAAGTACATTCTGTTCAATTTTAATTTTAGCATTGGGCATGCCAACCTGACTAAGCACCTTAGCTACCTGATCTTCTGTATTGGTTATAGATTTGCTTCTGTTTGCCGATAGTTCGGTCGCTTTGCGTTCCAGATCTTCCTTCATCAAGGCTATTTCTTTTGTAAGTCGTTCAATCTCTTCATCTCCGCTTAATAGCTCACTTAGATTTTGGGATAATTGCGCTTCAATAGCCTGCAATTCTTCAATAGTATTTACCCTGTGTTTTTGCTGGAGATTATAAATGATGTCTAACCGTGCGTTAATTTCCTCAATTCTGGAAGGGTTAAAAATAATTCCTTCTTCAAATGCTACAGTTTCCTGAGCAATGTCTTTAATTTCTATAAGTGAAGACCTTAGGCGTTCGTTTAATGTGGCATAATCAGGATTAAATTTCTCAATGCTTTGAAGCTGATTGATAACCTCTTTTAATAGAGGTAGCACAGCTGTTTCCTGTTCACTCAGTATATTCTGACTATTTAAAAGGCTTCTTTTGATGCTTTCAGCGTTGCTAAGCATTTGTAATTCAGTTTCAAGCTGTTCCTGCTCGCCGGACTTTAAGGCCGCGGTTTCCAATTCATTGAAAAGGAACTGTTCGTAGTCTTGTCTACTGCGGGCTTCTGCAGCAGCTTCCTGTAAAATGGATAGTTGTTGCTGTGTTTTCTTATAAACTTTATACTGCTCACGGTACTGAGCCAACAAGGATTGATGATTTGCCAGGGTATCTACCACTAGCAGCTGAAAGCCAGGGTCGTTTACCTCTAGTGTAGCATGCTGAGAGTGTATGTCAATGAGTTTCTCGCCAACTTGCTTCATTACAGTAAGCGTAACGGGAGTATCGTTTATAAATGCTCTAGACTTTCCATCTGTGGATATTTCCCTCCTTAAAATACTTTCGTTATAAAAGTCAATATCGTTTTCTTCGAAAAGAGATTGTAATGTAGTGTCGCTAAGCAGAAATTGCCCCTCGATAATACATTTTTTGTCCTGATTAAAGAAATACTTAGTTTCGGCACGCTGACCCAATATAAGGGAGAGTGCGCCAAGCATGATAGACTTACCGGCACCTGTTTCGCCAGTGATGATATTTAAACCTTTATTAAGTTCCAAATCAACACTATCTATTAAAGCATAGTTACGAATAGAAAGTTTTTGTAGCATATTACTCTGCTAAATTATGAAAACTTAATCAATGGATGTTTATTCTTACAAACAAAAAAGCAGAAGATTTCTCTTCTGCCCTCAATCTAATTTTATTGTGTGGTTTAATAATTTGTGTGATCTGTGTTTGATCAATTCAGGTCTATATCTGTTTTAATTCCTTTTTTCTTTTTTAATGCTATCAATTCCATTGTCAAATTTTCTTTTCAGCTCTTTATACTCAGGTGAGTTTTGTAGCTCTTTCATCTCCTCAATATGTTTTTTAAATTCAGGAGAATTTATCTTTTCACGCATCAGATCAATGTTTTTCTTCATCTCGGCCTGTTGTTTTTTCCATTCATCAGAATTAAACTTTTTGCTCATTTCTGCAGCATTTTTCTGAATATCAGCTTGCTGCTTTTTCCATTCTGGCGAATCAAATTTCTTGCGCATATCCTGAGCAATTTTAAATGCCATTTCTTGTTGTTGCTTGAACTCTTTTGAGTTTATCTGATTGCTCATTTCAATGGCTTTTTGCTGAATCTCTGCCTGTTGTTTTTTCCATTCAGGAGAATCGAAATGCTTCGCCATTTCTGCGGCATTTTTTTGAACATCTTTTATCTGTTGCTGAAATTCAGGCGATTTTATGTAAGCCATGCTTACCTTTGTTACCGAGTCAAGATTAAACTTATAATCGAACTTAAAATCATTCATAAATGATTCATTAACTACTTCCTGCCTTAAACTATCAGGCATTTCTTTAAGCGAGTTATATTCTTTTTTATTCCCTTTAGCGTCAACGGTAACAATTTTGAACTTGTTTTTTTTCTTTGTGGTATCTGTTTTTACAAGGTCATTATCGCAGTCCTCGTTAGCAACTGGTGCTAATAGTGTCTGTATTTTTGATTTTATAGCTATTCCTTCTATATCAACCTTTTTGTTATGTTGATTGGCCTTATTTATAGCAGGAGCTTTTTTTGCAGGACTAATCCAAGCTAAGGATACTATAGTCGCTATTGTTAATGTTATAGCCAAAATCTGCTGTTTGGCATTCATATAATTGGTTTTCATGTCCGTAATTCTTTTAATGCGTTGATACAAATGTTGATCTTTTCCAGTTGCTGCCATTGAGAGGGCAGGAGTGGTTTTGTTTTTTAATATTTCAAGTTTTAAAAGTGCATGTGCATAGGTTAGTGGGCTACCAGTAAATTTTAGAACAAGATCATCACAAGCATGTTCACGTTCTATATTGATTAGTCGGCCGCCCAGCCATACAAATGGGTTAAAGAAGAGTATGGTTTCAATACCGGTTTTTATTAAATTTAATAGATAATCGTTTCTTCGTATGTGCGAAAGCTCATGAATTAATATTGCTTCAACTTGTTTTATATCAAGCTGAGATGCCAAAGCAATTGGAAATAATACCACTGGTTTTAAATAACCTATAACCAGTGGAACATTTACCCTTGAGGATAAATAGAATTCAATATTCTGACGAAGATTTAATTTAGCCACCATAGTTTCAAAAACCGGGCGCCATGAAGCTGGAACGGGAGTACGGTCAGCCCATTTTAAATCTAGTAATTTCTTATAGCCAATAGCCAGGATAAATAGCTGAAACAATATGCCAATGCTATATATGCTAACCAGATAAGGGAAAAAGCTCTCTGTTATGCTACTCATATCCTGAGGCAAATGAATAAGGTATTCGGATTGCTGTACATTGGAAATTTGATTAGACGCAATCGCAACACTATTTACCGGAAGTTTAAACAGTGTAAAGAATGTGATGCAGAACCCCAGAAATATAAGGCACAATGCACCATAGGCCATATTGTGCTTGATTTTTGCATCAATTTTAGGAAATGCACTTGTAACAGCTACCAATATACCATAAATGATGGCGCCTTGCCATAGAGAGTGGAAGATGCTCCATCCGGTAGCTTTAATGAGGTTGTTTACTATTGCTTCCATGTGTTTATAGTTGGTTCTTTAGGTTTATTACTTACTTAATTCGTCAAGATATTTTTTTATCGAATCAATTTCATCTTTACTTGCGGTGTGGTTCCCAAGTGCTTGCATTACTAATCTCGCCGCCGATCCGTTAAAAACATTATCGATCATTTTATTTACGAGATGCTGTTCTGTTTTTTGTTGATTGAGAAGTGCCGTATAAATATGAGTTTTAGAAGACGTGTCGCGTTTAACAAGTCCCTTCTCGTGCATAATCTGCATTAGTTTTAGCGTAGTGGTATAACCAGACTCTTTGCTTTTCTCTAAAATCTCATGAACGTCTCTAACCGTACAATTACCCTTTTCCCACAATATCTGTAAGATCTCTAGTTCACTTTCTGTAGGCTTAAGGTTTATTGATGCTGCCATATTTTGTTTATACGAATTGTTTCGTATTCAAATGTACGAATGTATTCGTATAAACAAAATATTTTTAACATTTTTTTTTAATTGTTTTTAAGACCTTGATTAAGAGGGGCAATTGCCTGATTAAGCGTTTCGTATTTATTGATGTTGGCGGGATCAATTTGGACAAGCAGGTTGTATGCTTTTATACGATCAGATTGATCTCCGGTAGAAATAGAAAAGACATTCACAATCTCATCTGCTTTTGTAGAAAAGTAGAAGTTGGGAAAAATAGAACCTAATTTCTGTTTGTCCATTTGTTTTAGTCCACTAAGTAGGGTTATCATTTTTTTTACTCCACGGCCGGTATTTTCTTGCAAGCGATCAAGCCCGTTAAAATGATAGTCGTAAATAAATACTCTAAGTTCTTCAAAGGTTTTATTAAGTAGATTTTCATTTAGCCAGTAGCGGTTGCGTAACCCATCAAAGGCTTTCCAGCCTTTATTTCCAGATACCTGAGCATTGTTTAGAATGGTAGAGGCCCTCTTATAGAAAGGAGTGCCGCCAAGGTGACTAAAACTATCTTTATCTAAGCCAATAATGGTATAAGCGTAGTAACTTAGTAAAGAACTAAGATTGGAAATATAAGTTTGATCGGAGAAATCTAATGATTGGCCCTCAGCATAGTTGAAATCGAAATCTTTATCACTTAGATTAAGTAGCGTACTGTTATAAGCCGACGCGTAAACTGGTCTGCTAGATTGAAGCTGTGCCTCTGCTTTATAGGCAGCGCTGCCATCCCAATCAGTTATAGTGATTACAAAATTGCATTCGATACGCTCCTGTGGGCTATAATTTTCGTTACTCCACTTATTATTATTTAAGAATTCCCTTATGGTAGTTTCAAGAACTTCCAGATTTCTTCTGTCCATATTAGGGATAGTAGGAGCCTGTACCTGAACTCTTGCATTTAATTCCTGAGCATTAACAAAGGTTTGGCAAATAAAAAAGAAAAGTAAGATAAGTAAGTAGCGTTTTTTCATGCTTAAACAAGCTTTAAAATTTCATTGCAAATGTCTTTGGCAACCTCAGTTTTTGATTTCATTTCAAAAACTGTCTTCTCAAATGCTTTATTAAAGATAGTTATTTTATTGGTATCCATCTTAAAACCTGCTCCTTTGTCATTTAAGGAATTTAGGATAATGAGATCAAGATTTTTCCTTGTAAGCTTGTCCTTTGCATGTTCTTCCTCATTTTCAGTTTCAAGGGCAAAGCCAACAAGTATTTGATTTTCTGTTTTTAGTCTGCCTAAAGTAGCCAGAATATCTTCTGTCTTTTTTAACTCCAGGTTGAACTCCCCGCTGGTTTTTTTTATTTTCTGACTAGCGGTAGTTACTGGTGTATAATCAGCAACGGCAGCACTCATTACCATAATTTGTACAGTAGGGAATTCTTTTTGACATGCAGTTAGCATTTGAGCTGCGCTTACAACATCTATTCTTTTGAGTTGTTGTGAGCTTTTTTCAGCTGTTGGTCCTGTAATTAATGTTACGTCAGCACCTAAGCGAGAAAACTGGTCTGCAATAGCAAAACCCATTTTGCCAGATGAATGATTTCCGATAAAGCGTACAGGATCTATAGCTTCATAAGTAGGTCCTGCTGTTACCAGCACTTGTTTCCCAAGCAATGGAAGATCTTTACGTATTGTTTCTAATAGAAATGAAACGATTTCCTCAGGTTCAGCCATTCTGCCTTCACCATATAGGCCGCTAGCTAATTCTCCTTTGCCAGGAGAAATGAGAAGATTGCCGTATGACAATAGTTTATCTATATTGGTTTGAGTGGTTTCATGCTTCCACATATCCAAATCCATTGCCGGTGCAACTAAAACAGGACACTTTGCTGAAAGGTAAACTGCAGTTAGTAGATTGTCGCACAATCCAGTAGCCATTTTTGCTAACGTATTTGCGCTTGCGGGCGCAACGAGCATGTAATCCGCCCAGAGACCTAATTCTACATGATTACTCCAAACTCCGGTTTCTTCTTCAAAGTATTGAGTGTAAACAGGATGTTTTGATAGTGTTGCAAGTGTGAGCGGAGTGATGAAGTTTGCCGCATCTGCAGTGAGAATTACTTTGACGTTTGCGCCAGCCTTTACCAGTAGCCTTACCAGGGTTGCTGATTTGTATGCTGCAATGCTGCCGCAAACGCCTAGAATAATATTTTTATCTTTTAGCATGGTTTATAATGCATTGATGCAATTTAATACCTATGCGTGATATTATTGTTGCTCTTTAGCGGGATTTCTGTAATAAATTTTGTCGTTCAGAAATTCATCAATAGCAATTAATGAAGGTTTTGGTAAACGCTCATAATGCTTACTGATCTCAATTTGCTCTCTGTTCTCAAAAATCTCTTCAAGATTATCATTAGAAGATGCAAACTCGGCTAATTTGCCATGAAGCTCTTCTTTCATGTTATTAGAAATCTGATTAGCCCTTTTAGAAATAATTACTAAAGACTCATAGATGTTTCCGGTTTTTTGATCCAGATCATTAACATTTCTAGTAACCGTAGTATTTGGTATTGCGGGTTTATTCGTACTCATTATCTGTTGGGGGTTTTAATTGTATTAATTGCAGAACTATCTCTTTTAGCTTCTTTTGTTAATTGAGATTTATATTTTTCATAATTAGCAAGGCGTTCAGCTATAAAGCGTTTAGCACTTTCTATTCCAGATTCACTATCTTTCTTTAAGGCGTTTGCTTCCTTTAAGTATTTACTTTCAGGATGCGCTTCTGCAAATTCATTGGCATAAGTAATTGCTTCTGTGAAGCGGTCTTCCTGACGCTCCTCAATACTGTTTTTAGCAAAAGCGTACTGTGATTTGATCATTAATAAATCCATTTCCTCTGAATATTTAATATCAGGATAATCGATTTGTGCATTTTTTAGTGCTATAACAGCTGCTCTGTAGTTAGATGCTTCACCACCATTGCCACCTATTTCGTAATACATTTTTGCATTTGCATACGCTTTGTCTTCAAGTTTAGTACGCAGAATACCAATGTATTTTGCAGCCTCTACAGCACGTTCACTTTTTGGATAGAAGTTAATAAAGAGCTGTAATGCATCAATAGCTTTATAGGTATTTTCCTGATCTAAGCTAGGTCTTGGAGAATCCAGATAATAGCAATAAGCGCTCATATATCTACACTCTTCAGCATATTTACTAGTTGGATAGCTATCTGCAAACGATTTGAATTGATATCTTGCAGTTGTGTAATCTCTTAGTTTAAAGAGAGTCAGTGCGTAATAATAATTCAGTTCCTCGGCTTCAGCTCTTCCCCTGTATTTTTGAGACAAGTCTTCGAATAAGATCAATGCCTTAGAATAATTCTTTTTGTTATATAGCCTCATGGCCTCCTGGTACTTTTTTGCAACGTCGTTGCTCAGTCTGATCTTCTCAAACTGACTTTTACAACCAGCAATAGTAAGGGCTATAATGGTGAAACTTAATAGTAATACGTGTTTAATTTTAAACATTCTGCAAAGATAAGTTAATAATACGATACCGTCAATTAAAAATAATAGGACGCTAAGCTATGTAAAGGCATTCATCCTGTCAAGTGCTTAACATAATTTAACGTTTCCATTTTTATAAGCCATAGACATATACTTTAACACCTCGTCATTTATATCTTCTTTATAATATATTCGGAGGTGGTGATTGTAATCATCGCTACCTGGAACAAGTTTTATTTTTCGAAAACACATATTGTCTTCATATGGTTGTTTAAATGGAAATACAACATCAATAAAGTTTTTGCCAAACTGTATAACGTACGCGAAGTTGATGCGGGATGAGAAAGCTATCATTGTTTTGGTAGTATGGAATTTCACCTCGCCTAATTGTTGGTAACATGAAACCAAGTGATTAAAAAGCTCAATCGAGGAAGGTGATTTTCCTTGAAGGAATGCTGACAATGTGTTGTTATCCATAATAGCATATTGTATTTGTGCCAATCTATAAAGATAATTCATTTTCTGTTTACGTGGTTCTGATTTGTCTTGTTTGATTCTTGCTTATTGGAGTACATTTTAATAGTTGAGGTGTATTTTTTAACGACCTTCCAATGACTCTGAACGACTTTGAAACGACTCTGAACGATATTTTGTCGTTTGTAAGGCTTTTTGATGTAAGGTGTCAGGCGATGGCGTATTATACCTAATGTTATGTATACTATATATAGTGTAGAATTTGATGTGATTACGCACATAGTATATATATAATGTGAGGAGTCATTTTTGCCGGCCTTGTTTTACCTTCTGTGGTATTTTAAGATAAAGAATTAACCTGATTTTAACCTGCTGTTAATTTTTCTGGTTGTGGTTTAGCGAGTTAGGGATA
>NZ_JABMKW010000001.1 GCF_013204795.1 Pedobacter panaciterrae | reverse complement strand
CTCTTCCGACTTTTTTTTATTTTTAGGCAAGCTTAATTTTGTTTCAACTATCTGATTATCAATTATTTATTTGCAATTCTCGTTGGTTTTAAGTATATTAAATGCTGTAAATCAATAAGATATGGCTATTTTTAAAGATCATAATATCACTGTAAAACAACTCTTGGGCTTCATTCCCGAGGCGCTGATCGCAAATTTGTCGCTTACTACCAAGATCGATCATTACGCAAAGGTTTTGCATGGTAATAAGCTGTTTTATTTATTGCTTTATGGGATTTTGGACAATGATAGGCTAAGCCAGCGAAGCCTTGAGGACACATTCAACGATTCTGTATTCAAGATACTTTTCAATCTCGATGAAGATGAAAAAGTGCGCAGGAGTTCTATTTCCGAAAGATTGTCCAGGGTTGATCCCGATTATTTCAGACAGATTTATGAGTTCATTTATGAACAGTTTTCCGGGGTCTATACTTTAACACAAAGAAAGCAGTATAATCTCATCCGTGTAGACAGTACGATAGTGAGTGAAACCGCTGGTAAGCTAAGCGAAGGGATAGTTAATCCCGGCAGCAGCAAGAAAGCGGTCAAATATAGTCTTGCCTTCGATGGGATGCTGCCTGGTCTGGCACAGGTGTTCACCAACCCAAAGTATATTAACGAAGACAATGCATTGCCAGAGGTTGTCATGGCGCATGTAAAAAAAGAACCCGGTCATCAGAATATCTATGTACTGGACAGGGGTCTTCAATCCACCAGGACAATGAAAGCATTCAGTGAGAACCAGGTAACTTTCATCTGCCGCGCAAAAGAGAACAGAAAGTTTGAACTAATCCAATCACTCATTGTCGAAGGACAAGATATGGACATGGGCGAATCTATGCTGCTCAGAGATGGTATTGTCAGGCTTTATACGGGTATACCTATAGCCAACAAACGAGGGAACAAGCATTACAGAGAGGAACTGGTGGAAAGTACTTTTCGCCTGATCATCGTCAAAAGCAAAGTGCAGGAAGGCAAAGAGTACTGGCTGTTAACTAACGATTTCAGCTTGCCTGCTAAAGAAATTGCCCAGGCCTACCGCAGGCGATGGGACATCGAGGTTTTTTTTCGCTTTCTAAAACAGGAACTCAACACAAGCCACTTAGTTTCCCTTAATAAAAATGGCTTGCAGGTGATGTTATACATGACCCTGATAACGAGCATGCTCGTTCTGATATACAAAAAGGCGAATAAACAAGGCTATAAGACCTCAAAACGAAGGTTCGCAATGGAGGTGAGAGACTTAGCTATAGCCTTGATTGTGGTGCAGTGTGGCGGTGACCCTGGTCTGTTTTT
>NZ_JABMKW010000016.1 GCF_013204795.1 Pedobacter panaciterrae | reverse complement strand
CTGGCAGCCATTGGCATTTACATGTTCAGCGTGGTTACAGGACCACTTGCATATGTTGCCACGGTAATATTTGCCTTAGGGGTATGTTATTTCTGGCCGGTTATGATTGGAGCAGTTGCCCAGCGTGTTCCGCTAAGTGGTGCTTTAGGGATGTCGATTGTTGGAGGTGTTGGGATGTTCTCAACGGCTATATTTCAACCCTTTATAGGAAGTTGGATTGATTCAGCAAGAGCAGAAAATGTAGCATTAGGTTTAAAAGGAGGAGCACTGGAACTTGCTGCAGGGCAGGATACCTTAGTGAAAATGATAGCTTTCCCTGGAATACTGGTGGTGTTGTTCATTATATTTTTCTTCTGGCAAAAAAATGTAAAAACTGCATCAGCTACTGCACATTAATTAATATTAAGACTATAGAAAAAGAGGCCGATCATTAAGAGGGTACTAAAATTCTCTCGTTTATGATCAGCTTTATAAAGCGATCAAATAAAACATGATTTTTGTTTTTGACGATATAAAAAAATAATAAATTTTGGTGCCGGAGTAATACTGCCTATTTTTTACACAGCCCGGCTACTTTTTCGGAATATTCAGTACAAACTAAATTTTGTTAAATGAAACATATAAAACATAGAAGTATCAAAGAATTAGAAGATATTGCTGCTCAGGTAAGAAGGGATATTGTTAGAATGGTACACCGCTGCCAATCTGGTCACCCGGGAGGGTCTCTAGGCTGTGCAGATTTCTTTACCGCACTGTATTTCGAGGTAATGAACCACTCTACTGATTTTACAATGGATGGAAAAGACGAAGATTTGTTTTTCCTTTCTAACGGACACATTTCACCAGTTTTCTACAGCGTTCTGGCCAGGTCGGGATATTTCGACATTAGTGAACTGGCAACTTTCAGAAAATTAAATTCAAGGTTACAAGGTCACCCCACAACTCACGAAGGACTTCCAGGCATTAGAATTGCCTCTGGATCTTTAGGGCAGGGAATGTCTGTGGCTATCGGAGCAGCCCTTGCAAAAAAATTAAATAAAGATCACTCGGTTGTATATTCTTTACATGGTGATGGAGAGTTACAGGAAGGTCAAAATTGGGAAGCGATTATGTATGCTCCTTTTAATAAAGTAGATAACCTGATCTCTTCAGTTGATTATAACGGACAGCAAATTGATGGCCCTACTGAAAAAGTATTATCTCTTGAAAATCTACAGGCAAAATTTGAGGCTTTTGGATGGCATGTGATCAATTCTGATGGTAACGATATGGATTCTATAGTTAAAGCATTGCATTATGCTAAATCACTTTTAGGAAAAGGTAAGCCAATCTTGAATTTAATGAGCACCCAAATGGGCGCTGGTGTTGATTTCATGATGGGATCGCACAAATGGCATGGTGTTGCTCCAAACGACGAGCAGCTTGCACTAGCTCTTGCCCAATTACCAAGTACCTTAAAAGATTATTAATAATGAAAAAATATACATACACTGAAAAAAAAGATACCCGCTCTGGTTTTGGAGCAGGATTACTTGAAGCAGGTAAAAAAAATCCTGAAGTAGTAGCACTATGCGCAGACTTAGTGGGCTCTTTAAAAATGGATGCCTTTATTAAAGAATTCCCTGAACGCTTTTTCCAGATCGGCATTGCTGAGGCAAACATGATCGGTATTGCAGCCGGTTTAACCATTGGTGGTAAAATTCCTTTTACAGGAACTTTTGCCAATTTTTCTACAGGCAGGGTTTATGATCAGATCCGCCAATCGGTAGCTTATTCTGACAAAAACGTAAAAATATGTGCTTCCCATGCTGGCTTAACCCTTGGGGAAGACGGTGCAACTCACCAGATTCTTGAAGACATAGGCTTAATGAAAATGCTTCCTGGCATGACTGTAATTAACCCTTGTGATTATAATCAAACAAAAGCCGCTACTATTGCTATAGCTGAGCATCATGGACCAGTTTATCTGCGTTTTGGTCGCCCTGTAATCCCTGTATTTACTGATCCTGATCAAAAATTCGAGATCGGTAAAGCATGGATGGTAAATGAAGGTACTGATGTAACCATTATTGCTACCGGACACATGGTTTGGAAAGCCATTGAAGCTGGCGAAAAATTAGCAGAAATGGGAATTGATGCTGAAATCATCAATATCCACACCATTAAACCTTTAGATGAAGCAGCAGTTCTGAAATCTGTAAAGAAAACAGGATGTGTGGTTACTTGCGAAGAGCACAATAAGTTTGGCGGATTAGGAGAAAGCATTGCAAGATTACTTTCAACTGAGCTTCCGTCTCCTCAGGAATTTGTTGCTGTTAACGACAGCTTCGGGGAAAGTGGTACTCCTGATCAGTTAATGACTAAATACGGATTAGATTCAATTAATATTATTGAAGCAGCTCAAAAAGTAATTAAAAGAGCAAAAAAATAACTATTTCTTAGCAGAGTATTTTCGGGCCAACGTCGGTTGGCCCGAATTACTTATATGGAACTGAGTTAAATTGTTTAGGATATTTTGAACACCAGTGCATAACTCAGTTTCGACTCTACACCCGGAACTTTGATCGTTAGTCCGTCCGCATTTTGCTGAAAATCTGAGGTTGTTCCCGTACCTAACAACGTTACCTTTTTTATAGCTTTGGTATTCAAGGAACTTCCCTTTGCAAGGCTTTTTATGTTCACCTTTCCGTCTTCTGGCCAGCCAAGAACTGTCGCATACAAATCGTTTCCTTTGGCGGTAAATCTGACATCTTTTGAATCAAATGGTTTTCCTTTGCCTTCATTAAAACCTGGCCCGCTTAGCGGAGCAACATTCTCTATTGCAGGTCCCTCACCGAATACCTTCCAGGGTTTGGTTGCATAAATAGCCTCACTGTTGATTTTCATCCATTCTCCTATTTCCTCTACCACTGCCAGCTCATCAGAGTCAATGGATCCGTCGCCTCGTAAAGGTATATTCAGTAGCAGATTCCCGTTTTTACTTACTACGTCCAGTAGGGTATGAATCACGGTTTTGGCCGACTTGTAATGGTGATTGTCAAAAATTCTCCGGTCATAATGCCAGGCACCGATACAGGTATCTGTTTGCCAGGTATAAGGTTCAATTTTATTGCTTTGCCCGCGTTCGATGTCCCAGATCATACACTTGCGCTGTTGTTCATTCAAAATCTTACCATTGACAACAGCGGTAACTTTTCCATTCTTCTTTACGCTTTTGTTGTACAAGTGGGCAGCAATCCTGAGCCCGGCATCACTGATCGGCCACAATGGTAACACAGTATCGTCAAAATAGACCAGCTCGGGATTGTATTTGTCAATAAGATCGATGGTCCTGTTATAAAACTTTTCGATATACTCCTTTGTAGGCTCTGCCACACCGTTTTCCCAACTCCATTGGGCATGAATGGCGCTGTTGTTTTCGCTGTCTTTACTCAGCGGATGATTCTGTGCATACAAATCTTGTGGATCTTTTCCATCCCACCACTTGCCCTTACCATCTTCTGCTTTAACTTTTCCATCGTAAGGAATACCGGCCTTTGGCCCATGTTTGTCCGCTCGCTGAGCAGTTTCCATCCAGCTCCATGCATGCGATGCATGAACACTTACCCCTAATGGTAATTTATATTTTTTTGCAGCTTTGGCCCAACCAGCCATAAGATCTTTTTTAGGCCCCATATTTACAGAATTCCATTCCTGGTATTTGCTATCATAAAGGTCCATGTTGTCGTGGTGATTTGCCAGCGCAACGAAATACTGTGCGCCTGCTTTTTTGTAGAGACCAACAAGATAATCAGGGTCCCATTTTTCAGCCTTCCACTTATTAATTACATCTTTAAATCCAAATTCGCTTGGATGTCCGTACTTTTCCACGTGGTATTTGTACTGATCAGAGCCTTCTTCGTACATACCTCTGGCGTACCAGTCACCTCGCTCAGGTTCGCACTGCGGACCCCAGTGAGCCCAAATGCCGAACTTGGCGTCTTTATACCATTGAGGGACAACGTATTTTTCCAGAGACTCCCAGGTTGGTGAAAAAGGTATCTTTGCGAATTCCTTACTTCCTGCAGGATCTAAAAAATAATTGGTCGCAGCTATTGATTTGGATAAGGCCATCGCTGGAATAATCGTTGCAAGCCCTTTAATTAGATTTCTTCTTTTCATAAAGATTTGTCAATTTGGTCCTTCAAAGGAAGGGATTTTAAAACTTACCGCAGCTAGGTTGTTTAACCATTTCATAAGCAATATTAACATATTGTGGTGTTAATATTGCTTATGAAATGGTTAAGAGGTGACCTGTGGGTATTTCATCGAAAGTGGCCGTTTTGTAATCTAAAGTCTGGTTTTTTATCTGGATATTTCAATTTTGTTTTTGCGAATTGAGGCAACTTGAACTTCGCTATTCTCCACTTTGATGGTCAGCCTTTTAGTTTTAATAACTAAAAGGCTTTTTTATTTTGGTTAAATATTTTTGTATGTTTTTAGTCGCTATTAGATAAATGAAATTGCATTATATTATTTAATTAGCCCGAGATGCACCTAAAAATGTTCCTGTTATGTGGTTTGGTCTCGAATTTTGAGATGACTTCAGGGCCAAAGCGGAGCTTCCATTGAATTTACCCATTTCTATTTAGTGAAATATATCCTTTCGCGAGTAATTTCTGATTTATACCGATTAGTATTAGCCGATCCTAGTCTGCTTCTTTCCATTAATGATTTTCTGTTAGCATGGCTGTTGGTAAATTAAATAGGCAGTAGGTTTCCGAGGTATGTACTGATTCTTGATTAATTATTTATTCAGAATGACCGATGTAATTAAATTTTTTAAAAAGTTTGCATTTCTTTTCTTTTATTTATATTTTTATGGAAACTAAACTAAAAAATGTCAGCAACAATTAAGAAAGCGCAGCAATTAAGGGCTGACATCATCAAGCAGCTTTATTATAAAAAAAAATCTTCGCTGATTGATTTAAGTAAGCGTACTAAAAAAAGCCTGCCTTTAATTACGTCGGCTGTAAATGCGTTAATGGGGGAGGGTTTAATTATAGAACAGGGTTTCGCGCCATCTACAGGGGGAAGGCGCCCTTTAATGTTTTTATTGAATCCCAATTATAAACGGTACATAATAGCTGTAGCCATGGATCAATTAACTACTCAGTTAACAATATATGATCTCTCGAATCACCAGGTTTTACCAACCCAGGTGGTCGATTTGGATATGACTATGAGTAAAAGTGCCGATACTTTGATCGCATTTATTGATGATTGTATAAAGAAGTCAACAATTGATAAAGAGCGTTTTTTGGGCATTGGTATTGGAATGCCTGGCTTTATCAATGCGGAAAAAGGTATGAATTATTCCTTTATGCAAGTTGAAAAGGACATCAGCCTGCAAGATTACCTCTCAAAAAAAATAGGGTTGCCGGTATACATAGATAACGATTCAAGTTTGATCGCTCTGGCCGAATTAAATTTTGGAGAAGCAAGAAATTTAAGTGATGTGCTCGTGGTCAATATTGGGTGGGGCACTGGCCTTGGAATGATTATCAACGGTAAATTATACCGGGGCAGCAGCGGTTACGCCGGAGAATTTAGCCATATACCCTTGTCTAATTCAAATACTTTGTGCTCCTGCGGCAAGCGGGGATGTCTCGAAGTGGAAACATCTCTTTTGATAATGGTTCAGAAAGCCGAAAAAGCAGTGAGAAATGGTGAAGAAACTAGCTTAAAGGCTCTTTTTAAAGATAAAAGTAAAAGCCATGCTGATCATTTCTTAAATGCAGTTGTAAAGCAAGATCCGCTTGCAATTTCCATTTTAGCTGAAGCCGCATTTCAGATTGGTAAGGGGCTGGCTACTTTAATTCACATTTTAAATCCTGAACGAATTGTGTTAAGTGGACGAGGTGCCAAAGCAGGAAAAATGCTTCTTCCTCCCATACAACAAGCACTCAATGAATTTTGTATACCGCGAATAGCTGAGCAAACTGAAATAATGTTCTCTACTTTAAGTGAAGAGGCAGAGTTGTTAGCAGCTGCCAGTTTAATGGTGGAGAATAGCTTATTCAATTAAAAACTAACTAATATAAATATTTAACTAAAACTAATTGTATATGCAGAAATAAAAGAAGATCCATCAAGAAATCCCTAATTATCCTAAACTAATATTAACTAAATAAATTAAAATTATGAAAAAAATGTACTTAAAGTGTTTTAGTCTGTTGTTGTTATGTTTTTTAACAATAACAGCTTTTGCACAGAAGAATATTACTGGCACGATAAAAGACTCGTCTGGTAATCCCATCCCTGGGGTAAGTGTTCTCGAAAAGGGAACTCAAAATGGAACTTCTACTAACGCCGAAGGAAAATTTGTGCTTTCAGTAAAAGAAGGTGCTAAACTGATTATTAAATCTATCGGTTTGGTTAGCCAGGAAGTTGCCGCTTCAGCCAATCAGACTATTGTGATGGTTGATGACACAGAATCGCTTTCTGAAGTTATTGTTACTGGTTTTGGTGTTAAGAAAGATGTCAAAAGACTAAGTTATTCGGCAACAGCTGTTAGCGGTAGCGAATTGGCAGAAGCAAATAACGCTAATGTGGTAAATGCTTTACAGGGTAAAGTAGCAGGTGTAATGATTAATCAGGGGGCCAGTGGTCCGACTTCTTCTTCAAGAATTAGAATAAGAGGTAATTCATCATTAAGCTCAAATACGCAACCTTTAGTTGTTTATGATGGGATATTAATGGAACCGGGAACTTCCGGAGCAGACTCATGGGGCGACGCGGCAGATTTTGGTAACATCATGAAAAATATTAACTCTGATGATATTGAGAGTATTAGTGTATTAAAGGGAGCTGCTGCATCAGCATTGTATGGTTCAAAAGCTGCAGGTGGAGTATTATTAATTACTTCAAAAAAGGGTAAAACTAGCAAAGGTTTGGGTGTAACCATTTCTCAAACTAGCTCTTTTGATAACGCCTATAAATTTGTAGATCTTCAAAATCAATATGGAGGAGGAATTTCTCCCGTATTTGCTAAAGATGCTAACGGAGTAGATGTTGTTGATCAGTCAGCAGGTTACTATGTAGGTGGTTATTCTTTCGGTCCTAAGTTGGATGGCAGAATGGTAAAGGATTTAGATGGCGTAATGAGACCTTGGGTTGCCAATAATCCATTAGATTATTTTAATACCGGAAAGTTTATCAATACAAACGTATCGGTTGAAGGTGCTAGTGAAAACACAACTTATCGTTTAGCCTATACCAATTTAAATAATTCGAGTGTTGAACCTGGAAATAAACTAAAAAGAGATGCATTTGCACTTAGAGTGACCAGAGAAATTTCGAAATCAATTTCAGTTGATGCGAGTGTAAACTACACCATGTCAAATTCATTGAATCCGGCAAGACAAGGAAGTGCAAATAATCCTTTGTTTGCGTTTACATATTATAAGCCTAGAAACGTTGATTTAAATGCCTATATCAATAACAATATCAACCCGGTAACCGGCGGTGCGTTGGGCTCGAGCGATAGAAATCGTTACGATCCTTACGGTATAGGGTCATTTGCTTATGGACTTCAAAATGACAACAGGACTCAAAAGGAGAATAATTTATTGGCAAATATTGATGTAAATATTAAAATTCTTCCTTGGCTTTCGGCTTTGGTAAGAACAAATACTAACTTTTACAATATTGCTTACGAAAGGAAAAATAGAGGAGCTGGTATTGCCTTCGCTGGTGGCGATTACGAAATAACGCAAAATACCAATAAATCTTATCGTGTTCAAGGCTTGTTAAATGCAACTAAGCAACTTTCAAGTGATTTTGAATTAAATGCCTCAATAGGTGGGGAAACTTATCAAAAAAATCTTGGGAACTCTGCATTTTATAACAGATCGGTTACCAATGGTGGTCTAAAAATTCCTGATGTTTATTCCATTTCAAATTCCATTAATCCTTCAACAACAACTGCTTATCCAAATTTAGGAGAACGTACCGACGCAGTTTATTTGTACGGAGATATTACCTGGAAAAACATGCTGACCTTAAATGTTAGTGGAAGAAATGACTGGTCATCGGCGCTTACTTACAGAGATGGTCACGGTAATTATTCATACTTTTATCCAAGTGTAGGTTTGGCCTGGATATTTACTGAATTACCGGTATTCCAAAATAGTTCGATATTATCTTTTGGTAAGTTAAGGGGATCGTACTCATATACAGGATTATCAGCAAAACCACAGCTTACCAATACTGATGGCTACTACAGACTACAAGATGGTACCTTTAACAATGCTGGCGGCGGTAATCAATCGGTTTATGGATTTAGTGATAACATTCTTAGAAATAGCAATTTAAAAAATGAGTTAACCAAGGAGCTCGAAATTGGTACCAATTTAGGATTCTTCAAAAACCGTTTGAATTTTGATATTGCATACTACAAGAAAAATTCTTACAATCAAATCTTAAGCTTTTCTTTACCACAGGAATCAGGAGTTAGTTCACAATCTTTAAACGCTGGTAACATCCAAAATCAAGGTATCGAGGTCTTGATAACAGGTAAGCCAATCGAATCAAGAGATTTTAATTGGAATGCGTCTGTCACTTTTACACGTAACCGAAACAAAATATTGGAATTAGCACCTGGAGTTGAAAATTACGATTTAGATTTAGCTTTTGGTAACGATATTACTTCTGTTGCCAGAGTAGGGGAACAATACGGATCGTTGATTACAGGTTATGCCTATTCATATTATCAAAAGAAAGACGCAAGCGGCAATCCAATTGCAAGCCCAAGTAATGGCAAAAAAGTATTAGGTAACACAGGTTATGGAACTACCGGTGGCTATTACACTTTTGTTAGATCTCAGGATTATGATGGAACCAGGAAAAATTTAGGAACCATGATGGAAAATTATCTTGCCAGTACAAGACAGGACCTATCTTACAAAAACTTTTCTTTAGGTTTTCAAATTGATGCGAAAATTGGTGGTTTAATGGCTTCAGGAACCCATCAATATGGATCAGCGAATGGTTCATTCACAAATTCATTATTTGGTAGGGATGAAGCTTCCGGAGGAGTAAGTTATACCGATGCAAATGGCGTAACACAACACGATGGTATTATTCCGGATGGAGTATTAAACGATGGATTAAAGGCTAATGGAGTAGACTTAGGTGGAATGACTTATGCAGATGCGGTTAAACAAGGTTTGTTAAAACCAATACCTGCTTACGCATATTATGAAAATTTAAGTCAATGGTCTAGTGGTATTAGAGAGTATTCAGTATTTGAAAATTCTTGGGTAGCACTTCGCGAAGTAACAGTAGGCTACACTGTACCAAGTAAATATTTAAGTAAATTAAAAATAAATACTTTAAGCCTGAATTTAACCGGTAGAAACATAGCTTATCTATACAAAACAGCTAAGGATGGTGTAAATCCTGAAAGCATCTTTAGCAATAGAGCAGGTGCTTTTGCTGAGTATGGTGGTTTCCCTTTGGTAAGAAGCTTAGGTTTTAATATCAGAGCATCGTTTTAATTATTTAAATAATACAGATATGAAAATTATAAATAAAGCAAAATATTTTTTCCTTATGGGTTCAACCTTGCTTGCAATGAGTGGTTGTAAAAAGGAAAGCTTTGTAAAGGCAAATTTAAACCCTAATACACTGTACGAGGTTAAGCCGGAAGATCAATTTCTTAGGGCTGCAGTAGGGTCTCAAGATGATTTTGAATACTTCGCCGATGTGTATCGTGCTGCAAATCTTTGGATGCAGTACAGTACTTTAAGCACTGGAAACGGATTGAATTTTAATAATGTTGGCTCGCAATTTAATACGCGTTATGGTAAAATATTTTATGGCAGATTAGGCCCAGCTTTAGTTGATGGGATAAAAAACATAGAATCAATGCCTGATGCTGATAAAAATGCAAGGGTTCAGATGAAAGCAATTTCACAAATACTTTTATCTTACTATGCATTTTATGTGAGTGATATCAACGGAAGTATACCGTATACTCAAGCTTTTCAAGCAAGGTATGGCGGTACTACCACCCCTATTTATGATACCCAACAGCAAATATTTGCAAAAGTGGACGAAGAACTGAAAGCAGCGGTAGCTACTTTAAAAAGCTCAACCACAGGTCAGATCAGTCTTGGTGGAAATGATCCATATTTTAATGGAGATGCAACACTTTGGGCTAAAGCAGCAAATGCTTTGCGCTTGAAAATAGCTATTCGCTTAATGAAAGTTGACCCAGCCAAAATGAAAACAATTGCAACGGAAGTATTAGCAGATCCAGTGCAAATGGCAAATGTTAATGATTCCTGGATGCTTAAGGTGGGACCATCCTATGCAGATGGTGGCGGAAACTTTAACCCTGCAAACTTTGCAGCAGGTAAACCTGTTTTAGACTTTCTGGTTGCCAAAGGCGATCCTAGGTTAGCCATATATTACCGTCCAAATGCAGCTGGAAATTATGTTGGAAGTTTTACCAGTCCTGATGAAGCAAAATTACCTGCAAATGCGCCATTGTATGCTTCGTTAGATAATTTATCACAGTTACAACACAGGTTATTTACACCTAATTATAACGAAAACGATGGCCAGGGTGCGGGTAAAGGTAAAGGCTTTTTTCCTGTACTTACTTATGCCGAGTATTGCTTTATCCGTGCTGATCTTGCAGCCCGTGGTGTTACTACAGACGTTGCCGAAACATGGTATAAAAATGGAGTATACGCGTCCATTCAATTTTACAGTGACAGAGCTGTTGATGCGAATGTGACAGGTTTTACTGCAGTAACTACCCCAGCAATCGATACTTATTATAATAAAGCTGGAGTTAAATTTGATGCGGCTAAAGCTACTGATCAAATCGCTTGTCAGGCTTATTTGGATCTTTTCAGACAACCATTAGAAGCTTGGGCTTGGTGGAAAAGAACTGGTTTTCCTAATACTACGTCTGTTTTGGCATGGTCTGAACTAAAGGCCAATGGGACACCGCTAGTTTTAGCGCGTAGAGCAGGTATAGATTTGTTAAGTCCAACCAACTTAAATTATGCAAATCAACAAACTGCATTGGCAGAAATGGCTAAAAATCCAGATTTTGGAACCGGTCCAAATGATGCCTTTGGTCGTGTTTGGTGGGATAAAAAATAATTGTTAAATTAAAAAGCCCTTAATAATTTTATTAAGGGCTTTTTTTAATCAAAAACCATGAGGCCGTTTATTTTTCGATTAAGTTTTTTGCTCTCCTTAGCCATTTTCCCTGTTGTTATAAAAGCTCAGGAAAAAATGATCTCTCCTGCAAAAATAAATTCGATTAAATTAATTGATTTAGGCGGTAAAGAAAGTCGAGTCAATCTAAGTAAAGCAGTAGTCTTTATTTTTTTAAGCCCCGAATGCCCATTGTGTAAAAACTATTTACCGGGTTTGATAAAGCTTCAAAATGCTAATAAAAGCATCAATTTTTATGGTATAATCCCGGGTACCAGTTATTCATTAAAAGAAATAAATGAACTTAAAAATGAATACGGGATCAACTTCAGTTTATTAACTGACAGAGAGAAACGATTGTCAAAATATTTAGGTGCAACCACAACACCTGAAGTTTTTTTAATTAATAAAATGGGGGCAATAACCTATAGTGGACTAATCGATAACTGGGCTACCTCGCTAGGACAAAAACGTTTGGTAATTACTGAGAAATATCTTGAACAAGCTATAAAAGACCAGTTAAATGGTAAACAAACATTTAAAAAAACTATTCCTGTTGGGTGCCTAATCAACGATATATAATGAGCTCAAAATCTTTACTACTTTCAAAAATTATTACCATTGTAATTGGGTTATTCATTTGCGCAAATAACGTAAATGCCCAAAAAATAACTTACTATAAAGATGTTGCACCCATTATTCAAAATAAGTGTCAATCCTGCCATAGGCCTGGGGAGTCTGCTCCATTTTCTTTATTAACTTATGAGGATGTTGCAAAAAGAGGCTCTTTTATTAAAAAGGTAACACAATCTGGTTATATGCCGCCATGGAAACCAGATAACCATTACAGATTATTTAAGAATGATAGGTCATTAACGAATGAAGAAAAGCTAACTATAGCCAAGTGGGTTGACGCAAAAATGCCAATGGGCAATATCAGCGAAACGCCAAAAACTGCAGTTAAAACATTTATTGAAGGGACCCAGTATTCCAGGAAGCCTGATCTTGTTTTACAAACAATTAAACCATTTAAAGTTATTGGCGATAATAAGGAGCGGTTTATTGTTTTTAAAATTCCTTTTAACATTGGTGCTGAAAATAACGTCGAAGCAATGGAGTTTTTTTCATCCAATAAAAAAGTAATACATCACGCTAACTTTGCCATTCACCCTGTAGCAGATGATATTGAAATTAACCAGGGTGCTGATTTTTTAAATTTAACAGAGGATGACAGGACCAAATACTCGCAGTACTTTCCTTTTAAAAAAACAATGACCTACTATGGTGGATGGATTCCAGGAACATCTTATGAATCTTATCCCAATAATTTTGGTTGGGTTATGCCTAAACGGGGTGTCATCTTATTAACCATACATTATGCTCCGGTTTCGAAAGACGAAGAAAGTATTTCCGGAATAAATTTCTTTTTCAAAAAAACACCAATAGAACGAAAAGTTGAGGTGATTAGCTTAGGTTCTGCCGGTGTAGGCGAAAACGCTATCGAGCCTTATTTTTTCATCCCCGCTGATTCCGTAAGAAAGTTCGAACTAAAAATCACAACACCGCAAGATCAATCTTTACTATACATTTGGCCACATATGCATTACTTAGGTAAAATATTCAAATCATATGCGGTAACGCCTCAGCAAGACACAATACAGCTCGTTTCAATCCCATCCTGGGATTTTAGATGGCAAGAAATTTACCAATTTAAAAGTTTAGTAAAAATTCCCAAAGGCTCTGTATTAACCATAGAGGGTACTTATGATAATACAAAGAGTAACCCTAACAATCCCAGTAGTCCGCCTCGAAACGTTTATTCGGCCAATGACATGAAGTCAACCGATGAGATGATGACCATGTTGCTTGTATTTTTACCTTATAAAGAAAATGACGAACAAGTAGAATTAAAATAAAGATTTGCAGCTACCCATGTAATAATACTTTAGGTTGATTTAAAAAAAAATACCATGAAAATAAAGATATGGCTATCTGCACTTTTCTTCTCAGTACTAGCTGTTGTTAACAATGCCAATGGGCAACAGCCTTTATTTTCCTTGCTACCAGCAAAAGAAACAAATATCAGTTTTGTAAATAGGGTAATTGAAACCGATTCATTACATGTGATGAATTATGAATATTTGTATAACGGGTCGGGAGTTGGAGTAGCGGATTTTAATGGTGATGGTTTGCCTGACATTTTTTTTTCGGCAAATGCCGGAGATTATAAATTATACCTTAATAAGGGTAATTTAAAGTTCGAAGATATTACCAATAAAGCAGGTGTAAAAGGAAATGGCACCTGGGCGACAGGAGTAAGTATAGCAGATGTAAATGGAGACGGTTTGCCTGATATATATGTTTGTCATTCAGGAAAATTTCCTGATGATAAACTCAAAAATGAATTGTTTATTAATCAGGGAATTAAAGGAGGTATACCTATTTTTAAAAACATGGCCGAAACTTATGGTCTTGATGCAATAGGAACTCAATCTACCCAGGCGGTTTTTTTTGATTATGACAATGATGGTGATTTAGATATGTTTTTGCTAAATCATTCCAACCAAACTTATAAGCCTTTTTTAAATACTAAAAAAGTACGATCTACCCCAAATATGAAATACGGGAATCGTTTATTTAGAAATGATTCTAAAAATAATCAACCTCATTTTGTAGACGTTACTTTAGCCTCAGGGATTATAAACAATGCCTTAAATTTTGGGCTAAGTGTAGCGGTAAGCGATTTAAACAATGATGGCTGGCCAGATATTTATACCTCAAGTGACTATACCGAACAAGATTGCCTTTACATCAATAATAAGAATGGAACTTTTTCGGAAAGTATCCGGAAATCAATTAAACACATCTCAAAATATTCAATGGGTTCGGACATTGCCGATTATAACAATGATGGAAGACCGGATATCTTGACTCTTGACATGCTGCCAGAAGATAACCACAGGCAAAAACTGCTTAAAGGGCCGGATGAATACGATCAATATCACTTATTGTTAGACAGTGGATATTATAACCAGCAAATGAGAAATATGCTACACTTAAATGAAGGTGTGGCGCAGGATGGTAGCTTGCGCTTTAGTGAAATAGGTCAGTTGGCAGGTGTTTCTAATACAGATTGGAGTTGGGCATCGTTATTTGCAGATTTTGACAACGATGGCTGGAAAGATTTATTTATATCCAATGGTTATTTAAGAGATTTTACCGACATGGATTTCTTAAAATATACAGTTGCCAGTGCACAAAAAGAATCGCTTAAACAAGGGAATTTAAAGTTTCAAACTTTCGATTTGGTAAAAAAAATGCCCTCAAACAAAATTTCAAATTATATTTTTTCTAACAATCATGATTTAACTTTTAGTAACAAAACGGCAGAGTGGGGAGTTTCAGAGCCTTCTGTTTCCAATGGTGCCGCTTATGCTGATTTAGATAATGACGGTGATCTGGACTTGATTGTTTGTAATATAAACTCACCTGTAATGGTGTATAAAAATAACTCAGAATTACTAAAACCCAACTATTTGAAAATTGAGCTTATCGGTACGGGGTTAAATACGGCTGCAATAGGAGCTAAAATTTATGTTAAAACAAAAGATAACATACAGTATCAGGAAAAATATGTGGTACGTGGTTATCAATCTAGTGTAAGTCAAACAAATTGTTTTGGTGTAGGTAAAAATACTGAAATAAATTCCGTTAGGGTCATTTGGCCTGATGGAAAAGAGAGCTTTATTGAAAATATACAATCGAACCGGACATTAACTTTCAATCAGAAGGATGCGGTAATCAAAAAAGAGAATATTACTAAAACAAAACCCTTGTTTGTAGATAACACACTAGAATCGGGACTAGAATTTAAACATAATGAGAATGATTTTATAGACTTTAAAGTCGAAACGCTTTTACCTTATCAGCTATCAAAATTCGGCCCTGCTTTAGCCAAGGCAGATGTTAATAAAGATGGAATAGAAGATGTTTTTATAGGAGGGGCAATTGGACAGACAGGTCAATTATTCTTAGGTAATAAAGAAGGAAACTTTAGTCCCTCGCCAAATCAACCTTGGGATGAAGACAAAGTGAGTGAAGATGTAAATGCAGTTTTTTTTGATGCAAATGGCGATGGGGCTCCTGATCTTTGGGTGGTAAGCGGTGGAAATGAATATGATGAAAACGCGCCTGAATATCAGGATCGATTATATCTAAATGATGGGAAAGGTATTTTTCACAAAGCTAAAGACGCATTGCCGAAAATGTGGAGTAGTAAACAGGCTATTAGCGTTGTTGACTTTGATAAGGATGGAGATTTAGATGTTTTTGTTGGCGGAATGAGTAAACCGGGCTCTTTCCCGCTATGTAGTAAAAGCTATTTGCTGCGAAATGAATCAAAAGGAGGGGAAGTAAAATTTAGCGACGTAACCAGCCAACTTTCTCCCGATTTGGAGTACGCGGGAATGGTTGTTACATCTTGTTGGCAGGATTTGAATAAAGATGGATATCCAGAATTGTTAATTGGCGGAGACTGGATGTCGTTAAAGAAGTTTACAAATGAGAATGGGGTTTTGAAATATGATAAAGACTCGGGCTTAGAAAATTCAGACGGTATGTGGAGTAAGATCGTACCAATGGATGTGAACAATGATGGAGCAATTGATTTCGTTGTAGGGAATTGCGGTTTAAACAATCAATTTAAAGCGAATAGTAAGCAACCAATGACCATTTATGCTTCAGATTTTAATAATGATGGCGCATTAGATCCAATTATGTGTTACTACATTCAGGGAGAAAACTATCCAATGGCATCTAGAGATGAACTACTTGATCAGATGGTTCAATTAAAAAAACGGTTTTTAAGTTATAGTTCCTATTCGGACATAACTATAGATAAGTTATTTACACCGGAGCAGTTAAACCAAAGTCAGAAATTTTACTACAAACAACTCGAAACATCCATTTTGTTAAATGATGGAACCGGGAAGTTTACCATTAAGCCCCTTCCGATCGAAGCGCAGTTTTCCAGAACATGGGGTATAGTTGTAGATGATTTTAACAAGGATGGAAAAGATGATCTCCTTTTGAGTGGAAATTTTTATCCCTATCGGGTTCAGCTAGGTCAGGCAGATGCTGGTTTGGGTTTACTTTTAATTGGAAATGGCAAAGGTGATTTTAAACCAATGTCTCCTTACGATTCGGGGCTGTATATAGATGGAGACGTTAGAAATATGATTGAGATTAAAGGAGAAACCAAAAAAATTATTATCGTTAAAAATAATGATAAAGTTCAGCTTTTAAAGGCTGCTAATTAAATCGAACAGCATGAAGATATACTTGTTTTTATTTATTTTTTGTATTTCTACAGGTGCAAATGGGCAGTGGAGCAAAATTGAAAATGATCCCTTTCCTCTGCACAGATCTCAAAAAGCCCTTTCTGATATTATTGTAAGCGATATATTTTCTCCACCTGTTGCGAGTAGAATATTTGTTTATTCAAACATTGCCGCATATGAAATTCAGGCTAAGAGTAATAGTCAGTTTCAATCCTTAAAAGGGCAATTGAACGGCTTTAATGGAATTCCAAACGCCGACAACAAACAAATTAGCTATTCACTAGCTGCTACCTACGCATATTGGCAGGTTGCAAAACGGCTTGTATTCTCCGATCAGGTAGCTTTAGATAGTTTAAACAGTATCCTTTTGTGGTATAAAATAAAAGGATATCCTGAAATTGTAGTTCAGAACTCAATTTTATATGGTAAAAAGGTGTCAGATTCTATATTAAGGTGGGTTGATCAGGATCAGTATAAAGAAACACGTAAATTAAGACGTTATAGTATTGTTAAAAAAGAAGGTAGTTGGGCACCTACTCCACCTGGTTATATGGCGGCAGTGGAACCTTATTGGAATAAAATAAGACCACTATGTATGAAAACGGCCGATCAATTTAAACCTTCTCCTCCTCCGGCTTATAGTAGGGATAAAAATAGTGCCTTTTACAAAACTGCCGATGAGGTTTATCTAACGGGTAAAAACCTAAATGATGAACAATTAAACATTGCAAAATTTTGGGATTGCAATCCTTTCTTTTTAAATGTAAATGGACATATGAATTATGCAACGAAAAAGATATCACCAGGAGCACATTGGATTTCTATTGCTGGCATTGCCTGCAAACTGAAAACTTTTAATTATATACAAAGTAGTTTTGCATACACGTCTACATGTATTGCATTGTTTGATGCGTTTATTAGTTGTTGGGATGAAAAATACAGGAGCAACTATATCCGGCCGGAAACATTTATAAATTCTAATATTGATGAAAATTGGCAGCCAATTCTGCAAACGCCACCATTCCCAGAATACCCAAGTGGGCATAGTGTTGCTTCAACATCAGCAGCCTATATTCTAACTAAAATATTTGGAGATAATTTTAAATTTCAAGACAATACAGAGGTTGATTATGGATTACCAATAAGAAGCTTTACTTCTTTTGATCAGGCGGCTAAAGAAGCGGCTATCAGTAGGCTTTACGGTGGAATTCATTATAGGCCGGCTATTGAAAATGGCCAAATTCAGGGGAGGGATATTGGGAAGCATCAGACAGAAAAAATTATAATGCAAAAAAAATAATTTAAGAATACAGTCGAGATTCAACCGTTTGAAAGCACCAAGCCAATACCTTATCTTTACAATCTTAGAATTTTGCAGGATGAAAAGATACCTTTTACTACTCTTATTATTCACCGCGCTGTCGGGGTATACACAAAACACGATCAATAACTACAAATACATACTGGTGCCTGAGCAATTCAGTTTCTTTAAAGAAGTGAACAAGTATGGTCTGAACAACCTGACCAGGAAGTTGTTGGAAGAAAAAGGGTTTACGGTTTATTTTGATAATGAAAATTTGCCGGTGGAAATCGCCGCTAACAAATGTAAGGCAATGACTGCAGATCTTACAGAAAAAAAAGGAATGTTTACCACCAGACTTACGCTGATATTAAAAGACTGTCAGGGTAACGTAGTTTTCAAGGGCGAGGAAGGTAAAAGTAAGGAAAAGGATTTTACTGCGGCTTATCAGGAGGCCTTACAAAACGCCTTTATTTCTTTCAATGAACTTCCCTATGCTTTTTCAGGTGATGTCCAGATGGCTGAAAGTGTAAAAGCACCCGAGGTCGTTGCTGCGCCGGCAAATCAACAGGCAGCAGGGGCTGAAACTACCGAGCCATCAGGTACACTATATGCCCAGGTAACGACAACTGGTTTTCAGTTGGTCGATACCACACCGAAAAAAATGCTGACCCTATTTAAAACTTCTGTTGAGAATTGTTTTATTGCCGAGGGTAGTCAGCACAAAGGTATGGTACTAAAAAAAGACGGGAAGTGGTTCTTTGAATACTACAACAATGATAAACTGATTATTGAAGAATTACTGATTAAGTTTTAGTTTCTCATTTTAAAGTAAGGTTATTGATGTTGTTTAAGCCACTCTGCGCGTCGTTGATCGGGAAGATGTTTTACAGAGAAATTTTCAAACCGGGCCTCAAAGCCATTTCCATCAGGAGAGGCAGCCAAAAGGCCAACCATAACAGGAGTATTGTCCTGTAACGGAGCATTGCGGGTCATGATATAGTTTTTATCATCAAAAGAATAATAAATCTCGATAGCATCCAATCTCCGTAATGCCTTAATCCAAATAAAAGGAGGTATCTTGTTAAGTGTGGTCACGCTCCAATCACTCTTTTCATTGGTCACCACTGTACTGATATTAAATTTACCATCCACAAATTCAACCCCGGTTTTAATATAGTTTTTTTGATCAATACGAATCATAAGTCCCATTTGATCGAATCGGGCTTTGTAATCACCTGTTAACTTTACCTTTGTTTCAAACTCGCCACCGTAAGTGCTATAATAAAAAGGCGCATCGTCAACCGTGAAACCATAATGTGATATTCGCCAATAATCAGTTTTGGGTGTTACCTGCATAATTAAGCTGCCGTCTTTGATCTGCCATCGTTCCGGTTCATTATACCAATTCATTTTCTCCAGACTCTGGGCACTGATTTCGCTGAAACTCAGCATTAGCGTAATCGCCAGTAAGGTTTTTTTCATATTTTTCATAGCTTCGAAAGCTTAACTTGTGCACTCCAAATTTACAGTTTGCTAATCTTACACAAATGGCTATAAATAACCATCAATACACCAAAGAGATGCGTGATTTGCTTGACATAAAACTATTTTCTCAACCAATTTCTGGTAAGCTTCAACCTGATCTGCTACTCGATGACGGCAAAATAATCGCTGGAATGTATTCAAAACTAGAAAATGCCATCAGCGTATTGAGTGATATGAGGGCAAGAAAAAGTTATATCTATCCTGGTGGAGTTGCCCGTCAACTTGGTTTTGAACCCACGCGAACAGAAATAAATTCAATCTGGGAAGATGAACTGTTAGCCCGGGTTCATCCTGAAGATCTTCAAAAGAAGTACAGACTGGAATTTAAATTTTTCCAGCTAATTAAATCTATTGACTTAGCTGATCGTCTCAATTACAGTCTGATCACAAGGTTACGGATAAGAAACAGCGAAGGAAAATATGTCATGATCAAACATCGTCTGCTTTACCTTAGCAGTACCAAAGAAGGGGATGTTTGGTTAACCCTCTGTTTATACAACGTGGTGTATGATCATCCTGGATTTGACGTCCCTGAAGGTCTTATCATTAATTCCGGTACAGGTACAATAGTAGATAGTGAGCAGGGACGGTTCGAAGACATACTCTCTATACGAGAAGGACAGATTCTTCACCTTATTAACCAGGGGTTAAGGAGTAAAGAGATAGCCAGTAAACTGTCTCTGAGTATCCATACTGTGAACAGGCACAGGCAGAATATTTTTCAGAAACTCAATGTAAACAACGCAATGGAAGCCTGCAGGGTTGCCGATGCTGCGGGTCTACTACATCGGCCATAGAGAATGGATTAATAAACAAGGGACATTCGGAATGTTTTGGCATGATTTTGAACCGATTTTTCATTATTTACTTATTAAACGCTCAGCACATTGACCAGATCCAGTTTATCAGCAAATGCCAAGTATTTTAAAGACGGGGGTGAGATGGGAGAACTTACCCGGAACTTTGACTGGTCAAAGTCTGTTTTAGGTAGTCCGGAAAAATGGCCGCAAAGTTTGCTGACCACCGTAAATATTATCCTCAGATCAAAGTTTCCAATGTTTTTGTGGTGGGGGAAAGAACTCATTCAGTTTTACAATGATGCTTACCGCCCAAGCCTCGGTAATGAAGGGAAACATCCTGTCGCATTGGGACAAAAGGGTGCGGAATGTTGGCCGGAAATTTGGCCTACTATAAAGCCGTTGATCGATCAGGTTATGGGAGGAGGAGCGTCTACCTGGAGCGAAGATCAACTCATTCCTATCTATCGCAATGGCAGAGTAGAGGATGTTTACTGGACTTTCAGCTACAGTGGTGTGGATGACGAAAACGGAGCCGTTGGCGGGGTATTGGTCATTTGTTCTGAAACGACTAAAAAGGTAAAAGCCTATGATGAAGTTGAACAAGCCAAAAAGGAATTGGAATTTGCAATTGAGGCTGCAGAACTTGGCACATGGGATCTTAATCCACAAACCAATAGGTTTATTGGAAACCAACGGCTAAAAGCTTGGTTCGGCTTGTCTGCGGACGATGAAGTTGAACTGCCTAAGGCGACAAGTATTATTGCTGAAGCCGATCGTCCGCGTGTATTGGATGCCATCGGCGAGGCGATGACTTATAGTTCCGGAGGAAGTTATGACATCGATTATATCATTCAGCCTCCTGACAATCCTATCCCCAGGCATGTACGCGCTAAAGGGAAAGCATTATTTAACACGGATTTGCAGGCTATTCGATTCAGTGGTATATTGCAGGATATTACGGAGCAAAAGAAAGATGAGGTCCGAAAAAATGACTTTATTGCGATGGTCAGTCATGAACTGAAAACACCATTAACCTCATTAAAAGCTTATGTGCAGGTGTTGATGCGAAAAGCGAATATCAAATCTGATGAATTCAGTGCAGCGACGCTGATTAAACTCGATACCCAAGTGAATAAAATGGCAGGCCTTATAAACAGCTTCCTGGATGTCTCCCGTTTAGATTCTGGTAAAATACACCTGGATAAGAAAGAATTTCTGATCAACGATCTGATTTTGGAAGTGCTGGAAACCTTTTTTGCACCTGTTATCATTACCCCCCTTCATTTTAAGCCTGGTCCAGATTTAACAGTCATGGCCGATCGGGAAAAGATTGGTCAGGTAATCAATAACCTGGTCAGTAATGCCATAAAATATAACGTGGGAGGGATGCCCGTAGCCCTGAGCTGCCATAAAGAAGACGGTAAAGCTATAATTTGTGTGTCTGACCAGGGCTTGGGCATAAAAGAAGAGGACCTCCCTCATGTATTTGAACGTTTTTATCGGGTGAATGATGAACAGGGCCGATCCATTTCCGGGTTTGGGATAGGGTTGTACCTCTGCTGGGAGCTAATTCATTTTCATGATGGAGAAATCTATGCAGAAAGTGAGTGGGGAAAAGGTTCTGTTTTTTCTTTTAGTTTACCCTTAATTTCTGATTAATCAATTTCAAGATTGTATCCTTCATTCAACCAATGGAATTAGCCGGCTAAAATTAATCTTTTACAACCTTAATAAACGAAGGCCCAAACTGGCAAACTTTATCTTTGATTCTGTTCCATACTACAAATTTATGGCGATATGGGTATGCGAAAGTTATTCTAAACCGGCAATGTTGTCGTTGGATTAACGATGGTAAATAAAAATCAATTATTTAGGCAATGGTTACCAAAAACAGAAAAAGATTGGACAAGGCTTAACAATAAGTTATATTTCCATTCCAAAAGATTAGGCGGAGCCGGAAGGAATTTGTTTACCTCAGCCTCCTTTTATATAACAATATGGAAATCAAATGAAATTAATTAAGACCTTACTACTCCTTGCATTAGTTAATAGTTGTATGCATCTGTTTGCACAAAAGCAGCAAAGGGGAACTGCGGCAAAACGACCAAATATTGTGATTATCATTTCAGATGATCATGCCTATCAGACCATAAGCGCCTATGGTAGTAAATTGATGAAAACCCCCAATATAGACCGGATTGCAAATGAAGGGGTTCGTTTTGATAAGGCATATGTAACCAACTCCATTTGTGGTCCCAGCAGGGCAGTAATCCTGACTGGAAAATACAGTCATAAAAATGGATTTAAAGATAATGAAAGTTCAGTTTTTAATGGCGACCAGGACTCCTTTGCAAAGCAGTTGCAGAGAGGCGGCTATCAGACTGCATGGATTGGCAAATGGCATCTGGAAAGCAAACCCCAGGGTTTTGATTTTTGGCAGGTATTGCCTAATCAGGGACAATATTTCAATCCGGATTTTGACATGATGGACGGTAGCAAAAAAAGAATTGACGGCTACGTAACCAATGTCATTACGGATGAAGCTGAAAACTGGTTGGATAAAAGAGACGAATCCAAACCATTTTGCCTCGTTATCGGACATAAGGCCACACATCGTGTTTGGTTGCCAGATACTGCTGATCTGGGGCGCTTTGATAAGGTTAACTTTCCGCTTCCGGCCAATTTTTACGATACCTACCAAAACAGAAAAGCTGCCGAGATACAGGACATGTCCATTGAAAAGACCATGCTAATGGGGTATGATCTAAAGATGTTCGGTTCTGATGATAAGGAGAATAAAGATGGTAATTTTAGTAGGATGAACGCCGCCCAGAGTGCTAAAGTTGATGCTTATTATAAGCCTATAGAAGCACAATTTAATGCATTGAAATTACAAGGAAAAGCACTTACCGAATGGAAATTTCAACGTTATATGCGCGATTACTTAAGTACTGCAACCTCCTTGGACCGAAACATCGGGCGCACACTGGACTACCTGGATCAACATGGTCTGAGCAAGAATACTATTGTAATCTATCTGTCTGATCAGGGATTTTATATGGGAGAACACGGATGGTTTGATAAACGTTGGATTTATGAGGAGTCATTCCGTACCCCTATGGTTATGCGATACCCCGGCCAGGTAAAAGCAGGCACTGTTTCCAATCGTTTTGTGATGAACCTGGACATTGCCCCAACCGTACTTGATGCTGCGGGGTTGCCTATCCCAAAAGATATACAAGGCATATCTATGTTGCCTGCCTTAAAAAACCATGCTGATAAAGGCAGACAGGTTTTATACTATCATTATTATGAAAATGGTGAGCATTCAGTTTCCCCTCATTTCGGGATTCGCACAAAGAGGTACAAGTTGATCCGGTTCTATAAGCGTGTAGTAGAGTGGGAGTTGTACGATCTGCAAAAAGATCCACATGAAATGGATAATAAATATGGGAAAAAAGGATACGAAACCATCACTGCCGATTTATATAAAGAGCTAAACAGGCAAATCAATAAATTTGAAGATCAGGATGCGTTGCAAATCTTGAACGAAAGATAAGATCAAGTTATTGATTAAAAGAAAAAAAGCCGGTGTAAAATTTTAGACCGGCTCTTTTTATAAGAAATTGTTGTTATTTCCAACCACCACCAAGTTCCTGATAGATATTGGTTACAGCACTGAGCTGGTTCTTTTTTGTTTCTATGAGTTCCAGTTTTGACTCCAGGGCATCCCGCTGGGTCATTAGCACTTCCAGATAATCTGCCCTTGCCGATTTAAATAAGTCATTGGAGATATCAATAGATTTGTTGAGTGCATCTACCTGGTCAGACTTCAAACGAAAACTCTTTTCCAGGTTATCTATATTCGACATTTGAGTAGAAACTTCTAAGTATCCATTTAAAATTGTTCGCTCATAGTTATACATGGCCTGAAGCTGACGCAAGTTTGCATTTTTAAACTCTGCCTTAATTCCGTTTCTATTAATTAGCGGGCCAGCAAGATCTCCGGCAAGTGAATACAGCATTGATTCGGGCGATTTCACCAGATAAGATGGGTTAAATGCCTGAAATCCGAACGCTGCGGAAATATCGAGTGAAGGATAGAATTCCGCTTTTGCTACTTTTACATCTAATTTTGCAGCAGCCAGCTCCAGTTCTGCTTGTTTAATGTCTGGTCTGTTGGCCAGCAGCTGCGATGGAATACCTGTGCGAACTGCCGGAGGCAAGAGGTTCAGAAAATTGCCATGATCTCTTGGGATTTCCTGAGGGAATCGACCAAGTAAAAAATTGATCTTGTTTTCACCCTCCTTGATCTTTTGAAGAATGTCAAACTCCAAACTTTGAGAATTCAGTACTTCCGCTTTAAATTTCTGAACAGCTAATTCGGTTACCCTGGTTGCTTGTTTTTGAATTTTCACAATCTCAAGGGCATCCTTTTGAAGCTGGATGTTCTGTTTAACAATCTCTAACTGATTATCCAAAGCCAGCAATTCATAATAAGAGTTGGCAACCTCAGCAATCAAATTAGTCAGCACAAAATTTTTGCCCTCTACGGTAGATAAGTATCTGCTAATTGCAGCTTTCTTAGAGTTACGGAGTTTTTTCCAAATATCTACTTCCCAGTTTGCATACACTGCAGCGGTATAGTCCATCAGTGGGTCTGGAGTTTCTTTTCCCGGGGCAATTTCTGTTGAAGCATCACCCGCACCCTGGCTGGTGTACCTTCCTACTTTTTCAACACCCAGACCAAGCTTTGCACCTACGGTTGGTAAAAGCGCTCCCTGTTTAAATTTGATGTCGTTCTTGGCTATTTCAACTTCCTGAAGTGTTATACTCAACTCCTGGTTATGTTTAAGAGCCGTGTCAATCAGATTCACCAAATTTGGGTCGGTAAAAAAGCGCCTCCATTCAAGCGCAGCCATATTGGTGGTATCCCTGTTGTCATTATAAGATTCGGGAACAGATTTGTTTTCAGCAGACTGCATGAACGCAGGGACCTTACAGCTTGCAACGGCCAGGCAAATACCCACCAGGCCAATGCATTTATATATCTTGTGTTTATACATTGTGATCAATTTCTTCAGTTAAAGGATTTTCTTCTTCATTTTTAACAAGAGCATATTTTTCTGAGATTTTGCCGAAGATGTAGTACAATCCAGGTATGATAAGAACACCGAAAACAGTTCCGAAAAGCATACCTCCGGCAGCAGCCGATCCGATTGTCCTGTTACCTGTTGCACCCGGTCCGGAAGCAAAAACCAATGGGATCAATCCGGCAATAAATGCAAAGGAAGTCATCAGAATAGGGCGGAACCTTACGGCCGAACCTTCAATAGCCGCCTGAAGTACTGAGCTTCCTGCCCTGTGTTTCTGAACGGCAAACTCTATGATCAATACAGCATTCTTACCCAGCAGACCGATAAGCATAACCATAGCCACCTGAGCATATATGTTATTCTCTAACCCGAATAATTTCAACAAGAGGAATGCTCCGAAAATTCCGGCCGGAAGTGAAAGAATTACAGGGAATGGTAAAATAAAGCTCTCATACTGTGCAGCAAGGAGCATATACACGAAAACAAGGCAGATGATGAAGATATAGATCGCTTCATTTCCACGGGCAACCTCGTCTTTGGAAATACCTGCCCAGTCAATCGAGAATCCTCTTGGTAAACTGGTTTTAGCCACTTCCGATACTGCATTAATTGCTGAACCACTACTATAGCCTGGCGCAGAGGAACCACTAATCTCTGATGCATTATACATGTTGTGTCTGGTGATCTCTGATAATCCGTAAACCTTCTCAATTTTCATGAAGGCCGAGAATGGCACCATCTCGTCACGGTTATTCTTCACATATAGTTTCAGAACATCTTCAGGTAAGGCCCTGTATTGTGGCAAGGCCTGCACCATCACTTTGTATTGCCTATCGTATTTGATAAAGCTGGTTTCATAGTTACTTCCCACTAATGTAGAAAGCGTATTCATCGCATTCTCAATAGTTACTCCTTTTTGCTGAGCAATGTCGTTATCAATCTTGAGCATGTATTGCGGGAAACTGGCACTGTAAAACGTAAATACCGATGATAATTCAGGGCGTTTACTCAGTTCCTTTACAAAATCCCTGCTCACCGTTTCCATCTTTTTGTAATCACCTGTTCCGGCTTTATCCAGCAAACGCAACTCAAAACCACCAGCAGCTCCGTAACCCGGTACAGCGGGTGGTTGGAAAAATTCAATGGTGGCCCCCGTTACATCTTTAGATTTCTCTTCCAATTCATTAATTACCTCCTGTACAGAGTGTTTACGTTCCTCCCAGCTTTTCAAGTTGATCAGACAAGTTCCTGAATTGGCTCCGGTACCCTCTGTAAGGATCTCATAACCCGCCAAAGAGGAAACGGATTGTACATCTTCCATGCCTTCGGCAATTTTCTGTAGCTTCTCGGCAACTTGATTTGTTCTTTCCAATGATGAACCCGGAGGGGTTTGTATTACCGCATAAAACATCCCCTGATCTTCGTTTGGTATGAAACCTGAGGGAAGGCTGTTGTTTAGTAGCCATATACCAGCGCAAAAGGCAACTAACATGATAAAAGTGACCGCCCGTCTGTTAACAATTAAACTTAACAACTTTTGGTACTTGCCCGAAACCCTGTTGAACCAATTGTTAAAACCATCCAGCACTTTATTAAGCCACGTTTTCTTTTGGGCTTTTCCATGATTATTCTTCAGCATAATTGCACACAGGGCAGGGGTAAGGGTAAGTGCAACCACTCCTGATAAAATAATTGATGTTGCCATGGTAATAGAAAACTGTCTGTAGAATATTCCTACGGGGCCAGACATAAATGCAACAGGAATAAATACCGCTGCCATTACAAAAGTGATCGCAATAATAGCCCCGCTAATCTCGTGCATTGCTTCTTCGGTGGCTTTAAGGGGCGAAAGATTCTTTTCTTCCATTTTGGCATGGACTGCTTCAATTACTACAATGGCATTATCTACCACAATACCTATTGCCAGCACCAGAGCGAATAAGGTGATGAGGTTAAGTGTTATCCCAAAGAATTGCATAAATACAAAAGTTCCTATAAGAGATACCGGTACTGCAATGGCTGGGATTAGTGTTGAGCGCCAGTCGCCAAGGAAAAGGAATACAACCAATCCTACAAGAATAAATGCCTCTACAAGGGTGTGTATTACTTTTTCAATAGAAGCATCCAGGAATTTGGATACATCATAACTGATCTCATAATCTACACCTTTAGGAAATGAGCTCGATTTGATTTCCTTCAGTTTAGCTTTTATGTCCTTGATTACCTGGCTCGCATTACTTCCATAAGATTGCTTTACAACTATAGCAGCCGAAGGTCGGCCATTAAGATTGGAATAAAGATCGTAATATGAACTTCCAAACTCCACATCAGCTACATCCTTCAGGTGAAGTATCTCTCCTTTTGTGGATGATCTTAGTATGATGTTCTCATATCCCTCTTTGGTACTAAACCTTCCGGGATATTTTAATACATATTCAAATGCCTGAGATCTTTTACCGGAGCTTTCTCCGGTTTTACCTGGCGAAGCTTCCAAACTCTGCTCGTCAAGTGCTTTTAAAACTTCATCGGCTGATATCTTGTAAGCCAGCATACGGTCTGGTTTTAACCATACCCTCATGGCATATTCGCGGTTACCAAGGATATCTGCAACTCCAACACCATCAACTCTTTTTAACTCTGATAATACGTTGATGTCGGCGAAGTTGAAAAGAAACTTCTGATCCATATGCGGGTCTTTACTGTACAGGTTGATGTACATGAGCATATTAGACTCTTCCCTCGTAATCTTTACACCTTCACGCACCACCAAAGGAGGTAGTTTATTGATAACAGAAGCTACACGGTTTTGAATATTTATTGATGCCTGGTTGGGGTCGGTACCCAGATTAAATACGGCCTGTATGGTGGCTTCACCATCATTGCCGGCATCTGATGCCATGTATTTCATTCCTGGAACACCGTTAATCGCCCGTTCCAGCGGAATGATTACTGATTTGATCATTAGTTCACCATTTGCTCCCGGATATTCCGCAGTGATGTTCACCTTTGGTGGAGAAATGGAAGGGAATTGTGTTACCGGTAATTGGGTGGTAGCCAACACACCCAGAAATGTAATAATGAGCGATATTACTATAGACAGGACTGGCCTGTGTATGAATTTATTAAACATAGAATTACTTTTTTAAGGATGGAATTACTATTCCGTTTTCAATTGCAGACGGGAAATAACTTCCTTGGGTGCTATAAATTCATATTTGATTTTATCATCATCTTTAACCTTTTGTACACCTTCAAGTAGGATTTTGTCATTTTCAGACAGAGTATTTCCTACAACATACAAGTCAGGCATTCTGCTGCTGATACTAATATTCCGCGATCTCACTACTCCATTCTTGTCAACCACAAAAACATATACTTTGTCCTGAATTTCGTAGGTTGCTTTTTGAGGGATTATTAATGCACCTTTAAGTGGAACTGTCATTTGAACTTTACCTGTCTCGCCATTTTTTAAAAGCTTGTCAGGGTTTGGGAATCTTGCCCTGAAAGCGATGTTTCCTGTTTCATTATCAAATTCACTTTCAACGGTTTCTACCTCACCTTTATATTTCAAGGGTTGGCTATTAGCCAAAAGCAGGCTTACCTTGTTGTCGCCGCGACCTTTGATATTAGTCTGATAGTCCAGATACTCCGGTTCAGATACATTAAAGTAGGCAAACATCTGGCTGTTATCAGAAAGGTTAGTCAATAATTCACCTTCGTCAACAAGACTTCCCAGTTTCAAAGGAATGCGATCAATGGTGCCATCAAATGGTGCTTTGATTTCAGTGAATGACAGGTGTAGTTTTGCTAGCGCCACTTCAGCTTTAGCCTGATCAAGTTTAGCTTGAGCCATTGTCAGCTCATTTTTTGAGACTACATTTTTATCAGCCAGAGTTTTGGTATTCTGTAATTCTATCTCTACAGATTTGGCTTCAGCCTGCGCTTTCATTAACTCTGCTTCGTACATTTTTGGCATGATCCTGAACAAGAGCTGGCCCGCTTTTACAGATTGACCTTCGTCAACATAAATGTTCTGCATGTATCCTTTTTCTTGTGCCCTAATCTCAATGTTCCTTACAGATTTTATTTGTGAAACATATTCCTTGGTAAATGAGGTGTCAATTTTTAAAGGAGTAGTAACCGCATACTTGCTGATTTCTTCCTTTTCTTTTTTTTCAGATGTACAGCTTGTATGGCATAATATAACGCCCAAGCCCATGAGCATTGCAATTCTCTTCATAGTATGAATTAATTATTAATCGATTTGATGATCAGGAATCAGAGATTCCCTGAAATGAGAAATAGCATCAGTTACCGGGTATGAAACCAGAATTACCTCTACGGGCATGTATGATCACGACTTCGATAACTGAAGCGTATTGTTGATCATATTTTTAGAACTCTTTGTAGAATGTATTTGTAAGAAGAAGTGTAGGAAAGGTGCTTGCAAAAAGGCAAGCGGTTTTTGAAATAAGCGTTGGAATAAATTAAAATAGAAGCATAGGTAAGTGTTGCAAAGTACTTGGCAGGCAATACGGATTTCCTGACAGATACAAGATCATCATCTTCGTCTTCAACACTGATGAAGTCTTCTTTTTTATCACCTATGGTACTGGTTTTAACTTCTGAAAGGCCCTGACTGGCAATCACAAGATTTGTTTGTTGCGATTTTTCAACCTTTTGAACACCAGAATAACTGCTTGTGCTTTGATGAGTGCCCGCATAAACGTGATTTGATCCTCCTAAAAGGAAGAAACACAGGGATAGGAAGAATACAACAGCAGTTTTCATATTCGGCCACAAAAATAGTATTAGCCTTGAAAGTTAACGTAACCTAACTCTTTTTAACTGTCAAAATTGTGTCAATAATTTTCTTCCTATCTATGTAGTACTTAAAAATGAACAACAGTAGTGTCAACCAGCCACTTATCGTTAATGGTAACTTTAAAACTGGTTGATGTAGAAGGGACTAGTAGTTTGCCTTTCACAATTGTACGCTTGTTTCTGTAAATGGGTACACTCAGGGTTTTTCTTACACCACCTCCAGATATCTCAATTAGAATAGGTCTTTCCGTACTCAGAATATAAATGCTGATTGGGCCATTTGCATTGCTTACCTCGTAACCCGCATTATCATCAATACGGCCGAAGGTTTTTTGATCTTTCAATGTAAAACCTGTTGCTTCGAAATTAACATCAACGGTGAACTCAGGTACATCTTCCACAAGTACTTCCAGTTTGCCAACAACCCGCTGCATGGTAAGGTTTATTGTTTGGTTTCCATCGATGCTTATTACTGAAGATTTTGCATAAAAAGTATCATCTGTTTTATAATGCTTATCAGCCATTGTTGGGTTAGGTTGCCAATACTGCATGTTTGCCTCGGCAAGAGGTAATAGTATAGGAACTTCGTTGTCCCGGTAATACTTATTGATCCCAAAAAGTGATTTGGAGCCAACCGCAATAAATATATAATTACCAACAGGCAAATCGAAATATATTTCTCCCATGCCAGGCAAATTGCTGGTTTGAGTTGATCTATAATATTCATTTCCGGTGTCAAAATTAAATATGATAAAGGTCAATTGATTAACTAAATTTTCTATGGGCGTAACTAATGTTGTTTCAGTGCCACCATCTAAGCCTGTTTTTCCATTCTCAACAGAGAGACCAACTTTATAGGTTGTTTTATTTGGTTCGGGAACTTCTTGTCCAGCTTTTTTACTGCATGCTGATGACAGCAGGATGAAAGTAATTGAAGAGATAAACGCTAATTTTTTCATGATCTTTTTTAAGATGAAAATACCCAACATTTAATGAAAAGAAATGGAACTTTTATGATTGTGTAGCAAAGTGTATAAATATCACATAACCTGTATAACCTGTTATTTATCGCAGTTTAAAGATCGAGAATTACCATTCAATAAGTTTGCTGTATAATCTGAACGTTTTCAGATTAAATTGGTGCTATAAAGAACGCAATTATGATTAACAAAGATTTGTATTACACTCAAACCGAGGCTTGCAGTGTTTTAAGAATTTCTCTGAAGAAATTTAAGAGCATTGTTAAAAATAATAAACTCCTTATTTATAGAAGTTCTGAAACTTCAAATTCCTATGTGAAAAAGAGAGATTTTCTGAACGCAATGTTGAATGGGATATAGCTAAAGAATTCTCAAGTCTAATCCATTTCAAAGGGTTTAAGAAGCCTGTTCAGCCAAAGGAAGTGGATCTTTCAAAAGGAGTATTAACTCAAAATACAGGATATAACTAACAGACAGTATTTTCCTTAAACTATTAAAACGAGTATCTTTATCATATGGACACTCGTTTTTTTATGCCTATCAATGTCGTAGTTATATAATCGGCATTACCGGTATAATTATCTAAAAAAAGAAATTCTTTTATAAATAATTATTCTCTTCCTAATAGGATTTAGCATGTATTTGTATTCATAATTTAATATTTAAGAGCCTGTAGGTGCAGGATGCCAGTCAGTATAGTACAGGTTGCTGCTCGATGAAACTATTAATATTATTGAAATAGCAACCAATAGTTTTCCCTCGAAAACGATTGTGCCTAACCAAATATAGATTTATTATGAGCTTTAATATCAGATCCTCTGCTGGTCTTTTATTGGTGCTGTGTGCCACTGTAACAAATGTTTTCTCACAGAAGCCGCTAACCAATTATACTGCAACATTGCCAGCCACAGATGCATTGGGCAGAAAACTACCCATATTTAATGAAGTAGGCAAAGAGAAAAGCGACAAATTTATTGGCCTGTTCTATTGGACATGGCATTATGCTCAAGCCAAGCTGAAACCAAATAATACGACTGCCTTTTTACAGAAACATCCCGACGCGCTTTACGATTACAAGCATCCGGCATGGCCACAAAACATCATGAATTTCTGGAATGAACCGCTGTTTGGTTATTACGTAAATACGGACAAATGGGTGCTTTGGAAGCATGCCGAAATGCTGGCTGATGCAGGTGTTGATATGATTATGTTTGATTGTACCAATGGAGATCTGGTGTGGAAGCCTGCGTATATGGCATTGTGTGAAGTGTTTTCAGAGGCTAGAAAAAATGGTATCCGTACCCCTCAGATCGCTTTTATGATGGGCTTTGGGGCATCAAAAGATACCAAAAGTGCCATCAGCCAGGTTTATAACGACCTATACAAACCAGGCCTTTATAAAGACTTGTGGTTTCAATGGAAAGGTAAACCCTTAATTATGGCTTACCCGGATAATATTGATCCCGAGATTAAGCACTTTTTTACTTTTCGTCCGGGACAACCGGTTTACAACAAAGGACCTGAACGTAAAGATCATTGGGGATGGCTGGAGATATATCCTCAGCATGGCTTCGTAAAAAATGATGATGGAAGCTTTGAACAAATGACCGTTGGCACATCTCAAAACTGGACCAAGGAAAATGGTTTAAATCCAATGAACGCGAAAGGTGCATTTGGAAGAAGTTACACTAACAAAAATGGGCAAAACACAAATAAGGATGCTCATCAATACGGGCTGAATTTTCAGGAACAATGGGACTATGCTTTAAAGCAAAACGTTGAACTGGTATTTGTTACCGGCTGGAACGAATGGATAGCCGGTAGATATGAAACTTGGCAGGATCAGCCAAATGCCTTTCCCGATCAGTTTGATACAGAACACAGTAGAGATATAGAGCCTATGAAAGGTGGTCATCAGGATAATTACTATTACCAGTTAATCGCTAACATCCGCCGCTTTAAAGGGATGCCTGCTCCTGAAAAAGCCTCTGCAGCAAAAACGATCAGCATGGATGGGAAATTCGATGAATGGCTTAACGTTAGGCCGGAATTTCTGGCTCATAAGGGAAATACCATCCATCGCGATGCCGATGGCTTTGCAGGTACACATTATACAAATACGACTGGGCGAAATGACATTGTAAAAGCCAAAGTAGCAAGAGATAACAAGTATGTCTATTTCTATGTAGAAACAGCAGATAAGCTTACCGATCACAAAGATCCCGCATGGATGCGCCTGTTTATAGATATTGATAGGGATAAAAAAACAGGATGGGAGGGATATGACTTTGTTGTGAATCGAAAATCTCCTGATCAAAAGGCTTTTTTGGAAAAATCCACAAAGGGATGGAATTGGAAACAGGTAGCCCAAGTCGATTTAAACTACATCGGTAATCAGCTTGAAATCCGTATTCCGAGAACATTCCTAACCTTAAAAAACACATTAAATTTTGAATTTAAATGGTCTGATAACATGCAGACTGATGGTGATATTATTGATTTCCTGATCAATGGAGATGTTGCACCCTCGGGAAGATTTAATTATCCCTATAAAGAAGACTGACACCAACAAAGCACACCTGAAACCTAACCTAATAAATCCAAATCAAACATTTCAAAAATGCTCATTATGAGGAAAAAACGACTATTCTCAAAGCTCTATTGGACTCCTTTGCTATTACTGGCAATATGTAGTTCACTTAATGCTTTCTCACAGGAACAGATCACTGTCTCCGGAAAGGTATTGGATTCACTGGATCTTGGTCCCTTACCCGGGGTCACTGTTACGGTTCAGGGATCTAAGGTGGGTACCCAGACAAATGAAAACGGGACTTACACTATTAAAGCGCCGTCAAATGCCATATTGGTATTTGCATACATAGGATATATTCAAAAGAAAATAGCCATAAATGGAAAATCAGCAATTAATGTAACTCTGGTAAATTCCGATGAGAAATTGGATGAAGTGGTAGTAGTAGGATATGGTCAACAGAAGAAAATTTCGGTAACAGGGGCAGTTTCTTCGGTCTCCTCCAGGGAACTTAAACAAAATTCTTCTGCAAGTCTTGCTAATGCATTGGCGGGTAAATTGTCGGGCTTAACATCCATTCAGTCTGGGGGTGGCCAACCGGGACGTGACGATGCAACTATGTATCTGCGTGGCGCCGCAACAACTAATACTAAAAGCCCTCTTATTCTAATTGATGGAGTTCCCCGTGATAACATACGGACCATTGACGCTAGCGAGGTCGCAACTATTTCCGTATTGAAAGATGCATCAGCAACGGCAGTATTTGGTGTTAGAGGAGCAAATGGGGTTATCCTTATTACCACCAAACGAGGTACGGAAGGTAAGCCCGAATTATCTGTCAATTTAGATCAGAGTTATTCATCATTTACTCGGGAACCAGAAAGGCTGCACTCTATAGACTATATGAAGCTAAGAAATGAAGCTTCTAAAAACGACAACATATCGCCACTTCCTTTTAGTCAGGAAACCATGGATAAATACCTAAATCCTTTGGCAGGCTTAGATCCAAATGATCCCGACTATGCACAAAAAGCGGCAGTTCGAAAATACATGTATCCGGATCATGATTATTATCGTGAGTTTATATCCCGTTATTCACCGCAAACAAGAATTAATACCAGTGCAAGCGGGGGAACAGAAAGGGTATCCTACTTTGTAAACGCCGCATATCTTAATCAAGGGGGTAACCTTAAAACTGAGCCTAAACCGGTATTGGGTTATGATCCTTCCGCAAAAATGGATAGGTTTAATTTTAGGGCCAATCTGGATTATAAAGTCACGAACTCACTAAAGTCATTTTTAAATATAGGTAGTTATATAGAACAGGTTAATATGCCTTCAGCATGGTTATATGGCGGAGGTGATACGAATTGGATGATGAGAGATTTATTGTATCAGGCCCAAACCATTTTGCCGATTACGCCGGGACCAACAACCATAGGTGGCTTTGGAATAGCGCCAGGTCAAATAGTAGATCCGGGATACTTAGACCGTTCTGCCTTTGAAATTATGAACAGATTTGGATATCGTAACGAAGTTAGATCTAACCTGAATTCCACTTTAGGGCTCGATTGGGATTTAAGTAGTTTCGTTACCAAAGGGCTAAGTGTTAAAGGGATGATCTCTTATGATTCTAAATCAACTACCGCTACCCAAGGCAAGAAAAGCGAGCGTCTTTATCTTGCCGAAGTTAACCCGGAAACTAATCAGTTAAGTTATGCGGTTAAACGTCCCGATGAAGAATTGCTTTCATTAACTAAGGGAGCAGATTCCCGTTATAATATCAATATGCAGGCCTCGGTTAATTATGCCCGAACATTTGCTGAAAAGCATGAGGTTGGTGCAATGATCCTTGGTCAACGCGATTATTGGGAAACCCCGGGTGGTGATATTCCTTTTAACGTATTAGGTATAGCAGCCAGGGCCACGTATGCTTATGACAATCGCTATCTGGCAGAATTTAACATGGGATATAATGGTTCTGAACAGTTTGCGCCAAACAAACGCTTTGGCTTTTTCCCTGCGGCTTCAATTGGATGGATTCTAAGTAATGAGCAATTCCTAAAAAATAATAAGACAATTACCAGCCTAAAATTACGTGCATCTTATGGTAAAGTAGGCAACGATCAAATGGGCGGTTACAGGTTTCTTTATCAAAGTAATATCACCGTTGGCGGTGGCCCACTTGGCAGCCTTGGAGGTGGAATAAATCAGGCTCTTCTGGCTAATCCAAATCTAACCTGGGAGGTCGCTGTAAAACAAAACTATGGTATAGACCTACAATTATTTAAGGATTTAAGTGGTTCCTTCGATTATTTTGTTGAGAAAAGAAGCAACATTCTGATCGAGCGTAACACTGTGCCTGAATTTCAAGGCGTACCCTTAAATTTTATTCCAAGAGTAAATATGGGATTGGTCGATAATAAAGGATATGAAATTGAGCTAACCTATAATAAATCACTCGCAAAGGACCTTTCTTTAATGGTTAAGGGAAATTATGGATATAACCATAACGTAGTTAAATTTATAGATGAACAGATCCGTGATGAATCTTACGCAACAAGATATAGATCTACAGGGTACTCGATTGGTCAAACCCTTGGATACAAAATAGATTACAGCAACGGAAATGGGTATTTCAATTCAAAAGAAGAGCTCGATAATTATCTTGCGCATACCACTTATGGTTTCGGTACGCCAAGAGTTGGCGATTTTAAGTATGTAGATGCTAATGGCGATGGAGTAGTGAATGATAAGGATCAGGTGGCCATTGGCTATAGCACCATACCCAGGGTTGCTTACGGTTTTACATTGGGCCTTAATTATAAAGGATTTGAATTTACAGCATTCCTGCAAGGTGTAAGCAAGTACTCCAATAATTATTCTGATCAGGGAGTTTATGAAACTATAAAACTGGGTACTTATTTCGATTATCATAAAAATGCATGGACTCCGGAGCGATATGCGAACGGCGAGAAGATTACTTATCCGGCATTAAGCACATTGAACAATACGAATCACACGGCCAATGACTTCTTCATTATGGACCGTTCATTTATTCGTCTTAGAAATGTGGAATTAGCCTACACACTTCCCCTGGGAATCCTTAATAAAATTGGAGTTCAAAGATTAAGGGTTTACGTAAGCGGACAAAATCTTTATACCTGGGATCATTTAAAAATGGGCCATTTGGATCCTGAGAACAATGATCCTCTCGGATACCCTGTAACCAAAATGGCAAACTTTGGTTTAAATGTTACTTTCTAATCCCCAATACAAGAAGTTATGAAAACGAAATATATAGTTTTATTAATCGCGCTCTCCATGTTTTTCCTTGCTGCGTGTAAGAAAGCTTTGGATACAGCACCCGATGGCAAGATCACGATGGAGGAAGTCTTTGCCGATAACGAAAAGGTGAAAGCTTTTTTAAATACCTGTTATGCAAACATGCCCGTAAAAGGGACCAGATACTTTTTTTGGCAAAGAGGCCCCGTTAACTGGAGCGACGAATCCTGGGATACGGATGCGGAAGCAGAGTCGGGACTTATGAGTGGCCGAATGTACAATGGCAATGCGTCTGCCGGTAATCATCCCATAACCAATGTAAGTGGGGATAGTGGAAATGGAAATTATTGGGCAAGCTATTGGAGCGCTATCCGCAACTGTACCATATTTATTAGCCGCATAGATAATGCAACGGTGGGCAATGAATCAGATAGAAAACGCTGGAAAGCTGAAGCACATCTTTTAAGGGCTTACTATTACTCAGAACTGCTAAAATGGTTTGGTCCTTCGCTACCTATAGAACGTGAACCATATGATTTTTCAGGTGATTTTTCCAAAGTAAAAAAAGAGACTTATTATGACGTAGTTAAGTTTATCATGGAAGATTGTGATGTTGCACTTGGCACAAATGAATTGCAATGGAGAATTAACTCAGATCAGGAAGCTGGCCGTGTAAACAAAGCAATGGCAGAGGCCATAAAATCAAAAATGATCCTTTTTGCTGCGAGCCCATTATATAATGAAGGCAAAAATTATTGGGAAGAGGCTTATGAAGTCAACAAAACATCATTAGAAAATTTAAGGAAAAACGGTTTTGAGCTTTATAATAAGGTAAACTATCCGCAAACTTATCTTTCAGATGTTGCATACCTCGGGCCAAATAAGAATGAAAAAACCGCCATCTATAATGAATATTTTACTCAATCAATGGGTTATGCATCCAGTGTAGATCATGAAACAATATATCAAAGTCGCGATGGGCAAGGTAATATCTGGAATATTGATGGCATTGGCGCACAGGATGGATACAAATCAGGAACCTGCCCAACGCAGGAGCTTGTAGATGCATATGAGACCATTGATGGGAAGCCAATTCTAAATCTTGCAAATCCATATCTTGATGATAAGCACCAGCAGCCAAACTACAATCCTGAAAATAAAACCTATGATCCTAAAAACCCATATGCAAACAGAGATCCACGTTTTTATGCTTCCATCTACTACAATGGATCGAAAAGAAAAGCATTCTGGAATTTTGCGGAAGTGCCTGAATCTATTGAAAATTATCCTGCACCAATGGGTAATAGAACAAGGATTATTGCAACTTATGTAGGTGAACCGCAAACCGGTATTCATGCTTCTACCAGAAAGGCAACCCGTACTGGATATTTCGAAAGGAAATTCCTGCATCCAAACTCAGGTAATGATAACCCTGTGGGTGGTGCAAATTGGAAAATGTTCCGTCTTGGAGAAGTCATCTTAAACTTTGCAGAGGCAGCTGCTGAAGCAGGTAAATTACCTGAAGCAACTACAGCTGTTAACGAAATACGGGCCAGGGCGGGGATGCCAGAAATACCTTCGAATCTATCTAAAGAACAGTTGATACTCAGGGTCAGGAATGAGCGTAGGGTAGAGCTGGCTATGGAAGAAAACAGGTATTTCGACGTTCGCAGATGGACGCTGCCAACCGGCGACCTTTCTAAAACCGATCAGTGGGTAACAGGGATGGAAATTACCAGAAACCCCGACGGAACCTTTACCTATAACCGAAGACCTGTCCGCACCAATGAACGCAAGAATTTTACCAATAAATTCCTTTGGGTACCTATACCGCTTGATGAGGCAAACCGCCTGCAGTCAATTACAGGAGTTAAGTGGCAAAGTAACGGTTGGTAATAATAGTTTTTAATAGACCTCAATGACAAATCAGATGATACATAAATTAATGATCAAAATAACATTGCTGCTGGCACTCTTGTTTTCCATAGGAACAAGTGTAAGCGCACAGGAGGTATCGGTCCCAGTGAAAGGCATAGTGAAGGATGAATTTGGAAGACCGCTTGCTGGCGTAACAATAAGCTCCCGGGATGGAGAAACAGGAACATCAACAAATGCAAATGGTGAGTACGCCATAATACTGGATGTGAATAGCCCACTGATATTTTCCTATGCTGGTTATTCTACACAAAAAATAGCTATCAATGGGAAAGCTCAGATTGATGTTGAGTTAAAACCAGATATACATAAAAAAGACGATGTAGTTCAACTGGGGTATACCTCACAGCTGCGACATGAGGTTTCCGGATCGGTAGCAACAGTTACAGGCGAAGAGCTGGAAAAATCTCCTGTAGCAAATCTTACCCAAAGTTTTGCTGGTCGTTTTGCAGGCTTAGTGACACAAGAAACGTACTCAGAGCTATCAAGAGCAACTACCAATATTTATGTCAGAGGGCTATCTGCTGCAAGGGGCAACGGACCACTCGTAATTATTGATGGAATTATATGTGCTTATAACAGCAATCAGACGCTCGAGTACATCAGTGCAAATGAAATCGAATCTGTTACTGTGTTAAAAGACGCATCTACCCAAGCGCTTTATGGTATTCAGGGTGCAAATGGATTAATCGTGATTACTACCAATCGCGGGATAAAAGGCAATGTCCAAATAAAAACAACTTTCGATCAATCCATACAGCAGGTAACAACCACACCAACGTTTTACAGTGCTGCCGATTACGCATCGATGAGAAATCAGGCATTGGTTAATGATAAAAAGGAAAAGTTATTTAGCGATCAGCAGATTGAAAACTTTCGTTCAGGCGGGAACGACCTTTATCCCAATAACAATTGGTATGATAGGTATTTTAAGGACTACGCAGCCATGCAGCGTGCAAGTCTTAACGTTACCGGCGGAAACGAAAAAGTACAATTCTATTCCAATGTGAACTTTATGCATCAGGGAGGACAGTTTATTACAGATCAGGATAAATACAATTCTAATGCAAACAACGTTTGGGTTAACTATCGCAGTAATGTTGATATGAGCCTAAACCGGTACCTTAAAGCATTTATCCGCTTAAGTGGTAATATTAAAAGAGAACGAACCCCTGGTTCCGGAAATTCAACAATATATGGCAGCCTTTTTCAGATTCCTCCAACTGTGTATGGTCCGTTAACTCCGAATGGTCAGGTAATTACAACGAGTAATGTGGGCTCGCCAACCTTTGGGATGTTAAACCGATCTGGGTATGTAAGACATACAGTGACCAATATCACCTCGCAGTTTGGGCTTGATCTGGACATGGGATTCCTTACAAAAGGCTTAAATTTAACAGGTGTAGTTGCTTATCAGACTAATGCCGTTGGCAGTTTAAGTACTACTCAGGATTATGAACGCTGGACAAGAGATAATACCAAACCCGAAGAACTCCTGTTCAATAGAAAAGGTGACCAGAACAATACACCTTTGAAATATGGCAAGGGAAGTTCATACTATTATCACCTAACCTACAATGGAGCGCTTAATTACAGCCGGGATTTCGGTAAGCATCATGTAGGAGGTATGGCTTATATGTTCTTCCAAAATCTGACAAAGGCAGATACAGGTTCCCCGGGATTATTGCCTTATAACCGCCTAAGCTCGGGCGCAGAAGCAACCTACAGCTTCGATAACCGGTACCATATTAAGTTTGATGTTGGTTATTCGGGTTCTGAGCAATATGCGCGCAGCGACCGTTATACCTTTACTCCGGCAATTTCTGCAGCCTGGGAAGTGTCGAACGAAGATTTTATGAAGGATGCAGCCTGGCTAAGCAACCTTAAATTAAGGGCTTCTTATGGTAAAACAGCAAACGACCAAAGTGGCTTAAACCGGTTCGCCTACCTCGATGAGGTAACCGTTAGAGGAGGAGGACCAATTGGTTCCCTTCAGTATATTATAGATGAGAGGACCGTTGGAAATCCTCATATACAGGCTGAAATATCTACAAAACAAAACTATGGGTTAGATCTGGGATTATTTAATTCCCTATCTTTTACTGTAGATGTGTTTAAAGAGCGCATGAATAATATGGTAGTTAGTGCGCTATCAGCTATTCCTTTGTATCAGGGTATACCTTTAAATAATTATCCTAAAACAAACACAGGTATTTTTGAAAACAAGGGCTACGAAATAACCGCTAATTATACCAAGGCTTTAAATCAGGATGTGAAAATATCGTTGGGAGGTTTAATTGGTTATTCGAAAAATAAAGTGATTAATACAAATGAGCCACTGAGAAACGACGATTACATTTATAGAAAGCAGGAGGAGGGCTATTCTTATGGCCAAACATTTGGATACCTGGTTGATTATAGTAACGGCAATGGATTTTTTAATACTCAGCAAGAACTTGATGGTAACAAAATTGAGTACAAAGTTGGTAATCCACGTTTAGGGGATCTTAAATATCAGGATCTAAATGATGATGGTATTATAAATGAGGCTGATAAGGCTCCAATAGGTACCGGAGCACTTCCAAGGTTTACATATGGAATATCGGGAGGTGTTGCCTATAAATCCTTCGATCTGAGTTTCTTATTACAAGGAATTGGTCAGTACTCTTCGGTAATTGTTGGGCAGGGTGTTTGGGAAGCAGATTTTGATGGAATATATGGTTCCTTGCACAAAAATGCATGGACGCCGGAACGCTACCAAAATGGTGAAACAATAACAGCCCCTGCATTGTCGACAGTTAAGTCCTCAAGTCAGGAAATAAACGATTATTATAAGTATAACAGATCGTATTTACGCCTTAAAAATGTAGAGCTTTCGTACACCCTGCCTGGCCGTCTGTCTAAAGCCATCTCGGCAGAAAAAATCAAGTTCTTACTTAGCGGACAGAATCTAATCACCTGGGATAAAATGAAGTCGAAAGATTTTGGTCCTGAAGGTGGGGGTTATACTTCTTTCCCGGTCTACAGGGTATTTAACATAGGTGTAAATGTTGTTTTTTAACAAATTATTGCGATGAGAAAGTATAAAAAATTTATAATTATAATTACAGCCGGTGTTCTGTTTTCATGTAACAAACAATTGGATTTGCCTTCAGATGGTAGGATAACTATGGAACAGGTATTCAGCGACTATAACAGAACCAGAGGGTATCTGAATTCATGTTATGGATATTGTCCGGCCCCTAATACCGATAGAGCATCTTTTGGAGATGAATCTCAGGATGCAGATGACAATGTTGTGAGTTCCAGGTATGCTGCCTGGTATGGTGGATCAATAACTTCCAGTTCATATGCCCAGTATTCTGCGGATGGTAGTCCATGGGGTAAGTTGTACGAGGGAATCCGTAAATGCAATGTGTTTATAGAAAATATCAAAACGGCAACAGTATTTGCAACTGAAGCAGAGAAAGGCGCGTGGACAGCTCAGGCACATACTTTACGTGCACTTTATTATTTGCAATTGATAAAACGATATGGAGGAGTGCCGCTTATAGATAAACCTTTAGGTGTAGACTATGATTACTCTAAGGATAAGAAAGCCACTTTTTCGGAGGTTGTGAAATTCATTCTTGCAGATTGTGATAAAGCTTTATCCTATCCAGCTGGACGTGATGGTTTTTCATGGGATATTTACGATAACCAATATGGTATCATGACCAGAGCAATTGCCTATGCCATCAAATCAGAGTCAGTTACTTATGCCGCAAGTCCTTTATGGGCCGATGGAACTTACTCATGGGCCGATGCTACAACTATAAACTTAGAGGCGCTTGCTCAATGCCTTGCAAACGACTATAAGCTTTTTACCCAGCTTCCGGCAGCTGATGTTGCTCAAAATGCATATGCGTATTACAATCTGATTGGTTCCAACGATCAAAGGTCTACGGATAAAGAAACAATTTTTCATGGAGGCGGTAAGTTGCAAATATGGAAACTGGCTGGTATGCCAACAAATCCAGGAATGGAAAAAACTGGCCCAAGTCCAACCCAGGACCTGGTAGATAGTTACGAAATGGCAAATGGAGAAGCTCCAATAAATGGATATTCAGGAACGGATAACCTTGTGGCAACAGTAAATCCGGCATCCGGTTATGATCCGGGGAACCCATACATTGGTCGCGATCCCAGATTCTATGCTTCGATATACTATAATGGTGCCGTAAGGAATCTGAATGATCCTAACGGTAAAAAAGTGGAAACCTTTGTTGGCGGTCTTGAAGGGATTTCAGGAACGGAAAGAACGCGCACCAGAACAGGATATTACCTTCGTAAGTTCAACAATTACAAATCGGGAATTAGCAATGATGCAGATGGTTCTATTAGGATCTTCCGTTTGGCCGAACTCTATCTGAACTTTGCAGAATCTGCGTACCAGTCAGCGGGGCCTGATGCTGCGGTGTCCTCTGGAACGCTTACCCTGAGTGCCCGCGAAGCAGTTAGTGCTGTACGTGCCAGAGCTGGAATGCCTGCGTTTCCGGCCGGGATGTCAAAAGAAGCATTCGAAAAAAAGTATCGTAATGAAAGGCGGATAGAGTTTGCTTTTGAAGGCCATCGTTTCTTTGATGTCAGAAGATGGAAAATCCTTGATCAGACAGATAAATTTGTTACCGGGATGAGGATTACTAAAGAAGGCTCAAACCTTACTTTTAGCCGTTTCAAATTTGCCAACAGAAATGCCTGGTCCAATAAGTATTTGTTGTACCCAATAGACCAGGCTGAAGTGGATAAGATGATTAACCTTACCGGACAGAATTGGCAAAACCCGGGGTGGCTTGATTAACAGCATCCTAAAAGTTACAATAAGAGCAGTATAGTACAGGTTGCTGATTATTAAAATAATTAATAGTATTGGTACAACCAAATGAAACCATTTATGAATTCAAACATCAGATCTTTTAAGGGTACTGTATGGGAGCACCTTGCCCACTTTGTGATACCGGTATTAATTTTAATAATTTCCGCTTGTTCAAGTACTAACAAAAACATTGCTTTCACTAAAGTTGAGAGTGGGTTTATAGTACCTCCGGATTCAATACAGACCAGTGTGTATTGGTATTGGATTTCAGACAATATCTCTAAACAAGGAGTTATAAACGATCTAAAGGCAATGAAAGCAGTAGGTATAAATCGTGCTTTTATTGGTAATATAGGTTTAACCGGAGAAGTTCCTTATGGAAAGGTCAAGTTGTTTTCTGATGAATGGTGGGATATTACACACACTGCTTTAAAAACGGCTTCGGAGTTAGGGATAGAAATAGGAATGTTTAATAGTCCTGGCTGGAGCCAGTCAGGCGGACCCTGGGTTAAACCTGAACAGGCAATGCGTTATCTGGCATCATCAGAAACTGTGTTCAAAGGACCTGCAAAGATTTCCCAAAAGCTTAATAAACCTGAAGGGAATTTTCAGGATGTTAAACTGCTGGCTTTTAAAGCACCAAAAGGATATGGGAGCAGTATCGCTGATTTAAAACCTGTTATTACTTCCGATCCGGCTATAAAAAGCATTGCAAATTTCCTTGATAAAAACCAGAAAACTGAAGCATTGCTGCCAGGTGGTAAACCTTCTGTTATTACCATAGCTGCCAAAGAAAGCTATACTGCAAGAAGTTTAACCATCTATCCATCCAAAAAGAACATGAGTATGGATGTGAAAATAGAGGCATTGGATAATGGTAATTACCGCGAAATAAAACAGTTCAAAGTAGACCGTAGCAATAACGCGTTGAATGTTGGTTTTGCTCAGTTTGCTCCGGTTATCATTTCATTTGATGCAGTAACATCAAAAGCCTTTCGTCTAACGTTTACCAATACATCCCAGGATGCCAGCATTGCTGAACTGGAAATTTCTTCGGTGCCAAAAGTGGAAAGATTCATCGAAAAAACACTCGCTAAAATGCACCCAACCCCACTTCCTTATTGGCATGAATATCAGTGGGCACAACAAAAAGAGGTAGCAGATAAGTCATTGCTGATAGATGAAGGCTCAATAAAAGATATCAGTTCAAATTTGTCGGCTGATGGTACACTTACATGGGATGTTCCCGAAGGTGAATGGATTGTAATGCGAACAGGAATGGCACCCACAGGTGTTCAAAATAGCCCGGCATCCCCAGAAGGAACCGGACTAGAGGTAGATAAAATGAACCATGAGCATGTGATAAAACACTTTGATGCATTCATGGGCGAAATTCAGAGAAGAATTCCTGCCGAAGACCGTAAAACATGGAAAGTCGCGGTTCAGGATAGTTACGAGATGGGCGGCCAAAACTGGACAGATGATTTTATTGCCAAGTTTAAAAAGCGTTACGGATATGATCCTATGCCACTTATACCGGTTATGTATGGGCATGTGGTAGGAAGTCAGGATAAATCAGATCGCTTTCTATGGGACCTGAGAAGATTTGTTGCAGACAATGTTGCTTATGAATATGTTGGCGGATTGCGCGATGTAAGTCACAAACATGGGTTAACCATATGGCTTGAAAATTATGGACACTGGGGTTTTCCCGGTGAATTTCTTCAATACGGAGGACAATCTGATGAAGTAGGCGGAGAGTTTTGGAGCGAAGGTGAACTTGGTAACATAGAAAACAGGGCAGCATCATCGGCAGCACATATTTATGGTAAAACTAAAGTTTCTGCAGAATCATTCACTGCTGCCGGAAATACCTTTGGTCGTTATCCGGCAATGATGAAACAACGTGGCGATCGCTTCTTTACAGAAGGGATCAATAATACGTTGCTACATGTTTATATTCAACAACCATATGAGGACAGGAAACCCGGTGTTAATGCCTGGTTTGGCAATGAGTTTAACCGTTTCAATACCTGGTTTTACGATATGGATATGTTTATCCATTATCTTAAGCGCAGTAATTTCATGCTGCAGCAAGGTAAATATGTTGCAGATGTAGCCTATTTTATTGGTGAAGATGCACCAAAAATGACTGGAATACAGGATCCTAAGCTCCCCGAAGGTTATTCCTTTGACTACATCAATGCAGAGGTGATCATTAACCGATTAACTGTTAAGGATGGCAAATTTGTACTTCCTGATGGTATGTCTTACCGGGTATTGGTACTTCCTGCACTGGAAACCATGAGGCCGGAATTGTTGGAGAAAATAGCAAGTCTGGTAAAAGCAGGTGGAGTGATATTGGGCCCAAAACCAAAACGCTCACCTAGTTTAGAAAACTACAGCACTGCAGATGACAATGTAAAAAAACTTGCCAACGAAGTTTGGGGAAAAATTGATGGACAGGGTATTAAAACAAATGAATATGGTAAGGGTCTGGTAATGGATGGCCTTGATTTACAACAGGCATTAGATAAAATAGGAGTGATTCCAGATTTTAAAACCGTTGGTAATGATCTGGCCCTGTATATCCATAGAAAGACTAACGATGGTGAAATATACTTTGTGTCTAATCAGAGTGATAAACCTATAAGCATTAATCCTGCATTCCGGGTTACCGGAAAAGCACCCGAATTGTGGAATGCTATAACAGGGAAAATGCGTGATCTTCCAGAGTACAGCTCAACACCAAATACAACATCTGTTCCTTTAAAACTCGATGCATTTGAAAGTGCTTTTATAATCTTCAGAAAAGACCAGTCCGGTAATACCACGGCCGAGAAAAAGGTTAATTTCCCTGAGCCAATTGATGTAATTAAATTAACTGACCCATGGACCGTTAAATTTGATAAAGAGGGCAGAGGCCCAGAAGAACCTGTGGTATTTAAAACTTTAATAGATTGGTCAAAACACCCGGATACACGAATAGCTCATTATTCTGGAAGTGCCTTATATAATACTTCGTTTGAGATTAAGAAACCAGCTGCAGGGCAGCGTATTTATCTAAACCTCGGCGCAGTTACCGCATTGGCCAAAGTAAAGGTTAACGGTAAAGAGGTTGGTGGTGTATGGACACCACCTTACAAAGTAGACATTACCGAGGCAGTGTTGGCGGGTGAAAATAAGCTGGAAGTAAAAGTGGTTAACACCTGGGTAAACCGGTTGATAGGTGATTTAAAATTGCCAGAAGATCAACGTAAAACCTGGTCTTATATTAACCCGTACAAAGCAGACAGCCCGCTGCATCCATCAGGGTTAACAGGTCCGGTATCTATTGAAATAAATCCATATTAAACACAACATTTATTATGAAGTCATTATCTTATAATAGATCGCTCTTTTCTTTGGCAATAGCAATAGCTATTGCCATTATATTTCAATCGTGCAACATCAAAAAGAAAATTACCCAGGATTATGATGTAGCTGCATTCTATTGGCCTGCCTATCACTATGAGCCTAGAGCGGAGTTTTTATTTCCAGAAAAAAAGGGGGAATGGGAGATCATTTATAAAGCGCAACCTAAAGAAAAAGGACATGCCCAACCAAAAGTCCCGCTCTGGGGATATCTGGACGAGGCAAATCCAAAAGATATGGATAAAAAGATCACTGCTGCTGTTGATCACGGAGTGAATACATTTATCTTCGATTGGTACTGGTATGAGGGAAAACCATTCCTTGAAGATTGTATCAACGAAGGCTTTTTAAAAGCCAACAAAGGCAGGATGAAGTTTTACCTGATGTGGGCAAATCATGATGCTACAACTTATTGGGAGCGCAAGAACCCGAAAAAAGATTCAGTGATCTGGAAAGGCAGTGTAGATCGTAAACAATTTAATATTGTGGTAGATCGTGTGATAGCAAAATATTTCAAAGATCCTGGTTATTACAAGATTGATGGTGCCCCGGTATTCTGTATCTACGAACTTCATACGCTGATTGCAGGATTAGGCGGTGCAACGCAAACCAAAGAAGCTTTGGATTACTTCAGAGAAAAAACAATTGCCGCAGGGTTTCCCGGACTGCACTTACAGGGAATTCTTTGGCAGGCCTTACCTTCAAGTATTGCAGGGGTACCCGGCGAAAAAATTGGAACACAGAATAAAGTTATGGAGTATTTTGGCTTTAACAGTTTAACAAATTACTGCTGGGCACATTTGCAAAATCCAGATGGAGATTACGAGAAATGGGCAGATCTGTCTACCAATATGTGGCAAGGATTTAGTAACGATTTTACCATTCCTTATTTCCCTAATCTCACAATTAGCTGGGATGCTAACCCAAGGTTTCCATATAAAACCGGTTATATAAATAATCCCGCTCCTGAAAAATTTGCAAAGTATGTCGAAAAGGCAAAAGCATTTGCAGATACACATCCAAAACAACGCAAATTAATTACCATCAATGCCTGGAATGAGTGGTCGGAAGGAAGTTATCTCGAACCCGATACCTTACATAAAATGGGTTATCTGGACGTATTAAAAAGGGCATTTGTAAAAAAATAAATCCTATGAGGTCTGTTCACTTTATAATACTTTTTGCATTATTGGGGATTGGTTCATCAAGCGCTCAGCCGTTTGCCGGAGCTGATGATTTGGGCAGAGTTCTCCCTCAAAATAAGGAGGTGGGTAATCCTAGAAAAAAAACGGTTGCCATGTTCTACTTTTTATGGCATGAAACAGCACCACGCAAATATTGGGATCTCCATGAAATCGTGAATGCACATCCCGAAGTACTCAATGATTTTGATAATCCATATTGGGGAAGCGGGGGCATGTATTACTGGGGGCAACCCATTTATGGATATTATAGCGCAAATGATTATTGGGTGCATTTAAGAAGTATTCAGTTGCTAACTGATGCTGGTGTGGATCTTCTTGTAATTGATGCAACAAACCGCTTAACTTATCCAAAACAAGCCGACGTGTTGATGAAGGCTATGAATGCAGTTCGGGCGCAGGGTAAAACCCCTCCTAAAATCGTGTTTTATACCAATACCTCATCGGGCGAGACCATGCAGGAAGCCTACAATAATTTTTATAAACCTGGTGCTCCATACCGCTACCCCGAGTGCTGGTATTTAATGGATGGTAAGCCGCTTATAATTGGAATATCTGCAGAAGCTAAGGGAAAAGATTATGAAAATACTTTCACATACAGAGAATCACAATGGCCAAACGAACCTCAAAAAACAAACAGCTGGCCATGGATTGAATTTGTAAGACCTCAAAAAACATATAAGAACGCCAAGGGAGAAACAGAAATCATCAATGTCTCAGTTGCACAGCACCCTAATCCAACGGCAGGGATGGGTGGTTCGGCATTTTATGGTAATAAAGACAATTGGGGTAGGAGCTATCATAATGGGTCACCCGGAAATCCTGCAACAGATGTAATTTATGGTTACAATTTTCAGGAGCAATGGGATTATGCTATAAAACAAAACACGCCTTTTGTGTATGTTACAGGTTGGAATGAGTGGATAGCCGGAAAATTTCCTAGTAGAGATAACAACCCGGAACACTCATGGTTTTGTGATCAGGCAAGCCCAGAATATAGCAGAGATATCGAGCCTTCGCTTACTGCCGGTTTAAAGGATAACTACTATATGCAATTGGTTGGCAATATAAGAAGATACAAAGGCGTAGCCGCAAATCCTTCGGCTGGCTTACCTAAAACAATTAATGGGTTCGGTGATTGGACATCAGTACAGCCCGTTTACAAGGATTATACCGGCGACACTCAGGAACGTAACCATCCAGGCACCCCGATAGAGCCTGCAATTGTTTATACCAATGCAACAGGCAGAAACGATTTTGAGCAGATGAAGATTGCGCGTGACAAAGCCAACATTTACTTTTTTGTTAAAACTGTAGCTGACATCACTTCCAATTCAGGCAGTAACTGGATGAGACTATATCTGGATACAGATCGAAGCGCTAAAACAGGCTGGAAAGGATATGATTTTAGAGTTGCAGGGGGAAGCAATTTGCAGCAATACAGAGATGGAGCCTGGAAAGATATACAGACGTTAAAATACGTAGTTAAGGGTAATCAAATGATGGTTACACTTCCAAGAATCTATCTTAAAAACGTAGCTAAACCGCTCAATTTCGAATTTAAATGGTCTGATAATATGCAGAACGATAACGATCCGTTAGACTGGTATCTAAATGGCGACACAGCACCGGGTGGCCGTTTTAATTTCATATATAGCGCTACCAATTGATGATGGGTTTAAAAAAAATCTTCTTATCGGGATTGATTTGTATCTCCTTTTATCAGACTGAAGCTCAAGTTTCATCATCAAATGCTGATACATGGGTAGCAAAAGATGCGCTGGGCCGCACTATTGAGCCAGCAAAATATAAAACTCCACGTAAAGATAAGTATGCAGGAATATTCTATTTCATATGGCAGGGCGCTCACGGCTATGATCAGCATAAAGGAGGTGCTGCTGATGGTGGGGTGATGCCCAAAACACCAGGGGATACGGTTAGCCCATATGACATTACCAAGCTTTTAAAGGCCAATCCAACTGACCCTAAATATGGACCAATTCACGCTTTTCACCATTGGGGTGAACCTTATTTTGGGTATTACCTTGCCGATGATGAATGGGTGATCCGTAAACACGCACAAATGTTATCTGATGCTGGTATTGATGTAATTATTCTTGATGTAACCAATGCCGCTATTTATCTGCCGCAGGTTACAAAGATTGCCAATACTTACCTTAAAATGCGTGCCGAAGGAGTAAGCACACCATCTATTTCCTTTATTGTAAATAGTGTGCCCAAACAAACGGTTAATAACCTTTATGAGCAGATTTATAAAAAAGGATTGTTTAGTAACCTTTGGTTTTTGTGGAAAGGAAAACCTCTGTTGTTGTGCCCGCCAGAGGCAGTTACACCCGAAATTAAAAGTTTCTTTACCACCCGACATTCCTGGGCATGGAGCAAGGGCCAGCAGTGGTTTGCAGATGGTAAAGATAAATGGCCATGGCTTGATCATTACCCTCAATCTTATGGCTGGCACGATTCAAAAGATAAAGCTGAACAGGTAACCGTTTCTATTGCACAACACCCGATGTCGAACATTGGCAGAAGCTTTCATAATGGTAAAGAGCCAGAAATATTTTCGACCGAAAAAGGACTTTACTTTGAAGAACAATGGAAAAGAGCTCTTGAGGTAGATCCTGAATTTGTATTTATAACCGGATGGAATGAGTGGGTGGCCATGCGCTTTAATGACGGAGCATCCAAAACCTTTTTAGGTAAGTCAATCGAAAAGGGAGAAACCTATTTTGTAGATCTTTATAATGCCGAATTTAGCAGAGACGCGGAACCTGAAAACGGCGTAACCAAAGACAATTATTATTACCAGCTGGTAGATAATGTAAGGAAGTTTAAAGGCACAGGAAAACTTCCCGTTTACAAAACCAATACATCAATGAGCATTGATGGGAAATTTAGTGATTGGAAAAAAATACCGGCGGTATATAAAGATGATAGTGGAGATACCTTCCATCGCAAACACCCAGGCTGGGGCCGCATAAATGAATATGTAAATAACACAGGTCGCAATGATATTATTGAATCCAGAATTACTTCAGATCAGCAGAATGTGTACTTCTATGTAAAAACAAAAGATCCATTAACACCATGGGATTCTCCAGATTGGATGCATTTGTTTATAGGTGTAAAAGGTGCTGCCAACCAAGACTGGGAGGGCTTCCAATATGTAGTTAACCAGCGTGTTTTAAGTAATAATACTGCTACGTTACATAACCTTAAAAAAGATGGTAGTTTAGGTAAATCATCTTCCATAAAATACAGAACGGACAAAAACGAATTGGAACTTGTTATCCCAAAAAAACAACTTGGTGTTATAGGAAACGAGTTTACATTAGACTTTAAATGGGCCGATAACTCACCTGTTGACGGAAATGCCATGCATTGGCTAGACAAGGGTGATGCTGCTCCAAATGCACGGTTTGCTTACAGATATATTAAACAATAAGACCAGGTACTGGACAGTACAGGTTGCCATTCTACTGTAATTGTGGTATTTTAAAAAACCAAATGTTAACCAATGAGACGAACTAAAAATATATTTATTGCATTGCTATTTCTGTGTTTATCGGGTACGGCCTTCGCTGCCAAAATAACCGATGTAACCAGTTCCGTTGTTCCGGGAAATACGAGATGTGAATATCTGATCAACCCAAAGGGTCTGGATGAATTACAACCCCGTTTAAGCTGGACACTTACCGCAACTGATACCGCTGCTTTTGGACAAAAGCAAACTGCTTACCGGATTTTAGTTGCATCAACAGAAGGCGGACTTAAACTCAACAAAGGTGATATATGGGATTCTGGTTGGGTAAGTTCATCGCAGATGCAGCAGATAACCTACAAAGGAAAGCCGTTTGTATCTGATAAAAACTATTTTTGGAAAGTCTCGGTTAAAGACGAGAAAGGCAAAATCTCGCCTTGGAGTAAAGCCGCTCAATGGACTACGGGTTTACTTAAGCCAACAGATTGGAAAGCAAAATGGATTGGCACAGATCAGATTTTTGATCCTGCCCAGCAAGATTGTAACATCTCCGATTCATGGCTTCGAAAAACATTTACACTCAAAACAAAACCCGGAAAGGCAAACATATTTGTAGCCTCTGTAGGTTTCCATGAAGTATACGTAAACGGTAAAAAAATAGGCAACGATGTTATGGCGCCAAGTGTAACAGACCATATGAAAAGGGCGCGTTACGTGGCCTACGATATTGCACCGGAACTTAAAGCAGGTAAAAATGTAATCACCATCTGGTTAGGAACATCATGGTCTATTTTTGGACCCTACATCGTAAAAGACCGGCCAAATACCCCAATTGTAATTGCTCAGGCCACAATTTATACCAATAAAAACACTACACCACTATCAAAACCTGAATTGGTAATAAGTACAGATGAAAGCTGGAAAACCCACAGGAGCCCTAATAAATTATTAGGCGTGTGGGATTCTAACAGAATGGGAGGAGAGATTTGGGATGCAAATAAAGAAGTTGCAAACTGGAACACTACCGCCTGTGATGAAACAACATGGGATAAGGCAATAACCTATCAGCCTAAACTTATCCTCTCTGCTCAAAAAATAGAACCTAACCGTGTTTTTGATGAAATAAAGCCAATTGGAATTGTAGAAAGAAATGATGGGACATACCGGGTTGATATGGGTGTCAACTTTGCCGGGTGGACAGAAATTAAAGTAAAAGGTAAGCAAGGGGATACTGTGAAATTTTTATTCTCAGAAAGGGAACAATCCGATATCACTTTCAGCAACCACAGCGCTTTTGTTATTGGTAAAACAGGACAGGGAACTTTCCATAATCGCTTTAACTATAGCTCAGGTCGCTGGGTTACTATTAAAGGTTTAAAAAGTAAGCCCTCACTTAATGATATCCGTGGGTGGATGGTACGTACAAATTACAAAGAAGCTACCACTTTTGAATGTTCAGACCCTTTGCAAAACTGGACATATAATACGATAAAATGGACCTTTCAAAATCTCTCAATAGGAGGGTATATTGTAGACTGCCCTCAGCGTGAAAGACTGGGCTATGGAGGCGATGCACATGCAACTTGCGAAACAGGAATGTTCAATTATCACATGGCTGCTTTCTATACCAAATGGATGGAAGACTGGAGAGATGTACAAGGAACTGAATCTCTGGTAGGAAACATGTACGACGAAAACTTTGCCCGCAAAAGCATAATGAGTGGTCGCATCATGAATAATGGTGTTCTGCCACACACTGCACCTACTTACATGGGGGGCGGTGGCCCTGCATGGGGCGGTATAGTAGTCTCTTTGCCCTGGTTTATTTATCAGCATGAAGGCGACAAAAGGGTGCTTGATAAGAATTTTGAAATGATAAAAGGCTGGCTTTCATTTTTGGATCTGAATACTAAAGATGATATGTTGGTTCGCTTTGGCGGATCATGGGATTTTTTGGGTGATTGGTTATGGCCTGGAGCCACAGCCGAAGGGATGAATAACAATAAACCCCAAACCGTTTTCTTAAACAATTGCTATAGAATATTTAACCTGCGTACGGCTGCTAAAATTGCTCGCGTACTTCATAAAGATAAAGAAGCACAACAGTGGGAAAAACAAGCAGATGTATCAAGCGCAGCAATTCACGCTAAATTTTACAATGCAGATGATCATAGTTATTCTGATAAATCAATGTCTAATCTTGCTGCGGCCTTATTGGGTGAGGTAATGCCTCAAGACTTGAAACCATTAATCATGAAGCGGCTTGAAAATGAGATTCTGGTGGTTCATAAAGGGCACATCAATGTAGGGATAACAGGCGGAGCAATGCTCTTTAAAGTATTAAGAGACGCCGGACGCGATGACCTTATTTATGCCATGACCTCGCAGACTGATTATCCGAGCTGGGGCTACATGAAAGCCAATGGTGCAACAACCATTTGGGAAATGTGGGAAAAAGACCTGCCTGGACATTCTCTATTACATAGCTCATACCTGTATCCGGGTGCCTGGTATATTGACGGAGTTGCTGGTATAAAACGCGATCCGCAGGCACCCGGATTTCAACGCTTTATCGTTCGCCCCCCACTGTTAACAGCCACGCAAATGGAATGGGCCAAAGCCAATATAGAATCGCCTGCAGGTTTAATCAAAACGGCATGGAAACGTACAGGTAATCAGCTCACCATGAACATAAACGTACCTCCTAATTGTACGGCTATACTTCAGCTACAGGAAAATGAGACAAAAAATGTAACTGATAAGTCAAACCACATTAAGGACTTAGGTTTAAAGGATGGTTTCAGATCTTTTGAGCTTACATCAGGTAACCATATTATTAAAACAGAGAAAATCTAAACAGATCATTATAAATTAAAAACATGTTACAAAAATTCTTATATCCTCTTTTTGCCATTTGTTTAATAGCCGCTAGTACACATGCACAGCCAGGCAAGAAACTAAGTAGTTCTGCTAAAGCTGATAATATTAGTCCTTTAACCAGACAATATATTTCTCCGGTAAAGATTTTATGGAAAGAAGGCCAGGTTAACAACATTGAGCAATTGTTGAAACCGGGAATTAGTCAGGCCGATCTGGCCAATCGTAACATGGCGATCTTGAAAAATGATGGCTCAGGTAAAAAAGCATCTATATTACTGGATTTTGGTAAAGAACTGCAGGGTGGATTGGAGATTGTAACCGGCATGTGGGGCCCAAAAAATGTTCCTCTTAAAATACGTGTGCGTTATGGTGAATCGGCAAGCGAAGCCATGTCTGACGTTGGTGGTCCAAAGGGTGCAACCAATGATCATGCTATCAGGGATTTTACCACATTGGCTCCCTGGTTGGGCCGAATCCAATTGGCGGAAAGCGGATTTCGCTTTGTGCGCATAGACCTTGAAGAGGAAAATGCAGAACTGCAATTGAAAGAAGTACGTGCAATTTTTACCTATCGTGATATTCCTTATATCGGTTCATTTAAAAGCAATGATGAGCGCCTGAACAAAATTTGGGAAACGGGTGCCTATACAGTGCACTTGAACATGCAGGAATATCTTTGGGATGGAATTAAACGTGATAGGCTGGTATGGGTTGGTGATCTTCATCCTGAAATATCTACCGTTAATTCTGTTTTTGGATACAATGAGGTGGTTCCTAAGAGTTTAGATTTATCAAAGGAAACTACTCCTTTACCAGGTTGGATGAATGGGATAAGTACTTATTCTATGTGGTGGATTATTCTTCATTACGATTGGTATATGCAGAACGGAGATTTAAATTACCTGAAACAACAGAAGCAGTATTTAAATGGATTGGTAAAGCAAATAGTAGCAAAAGTTGGGGATGATAATCAGGAAAAACTGGATGGGACGCGTTTTCTGGACTGGCCATCAAGCGAAAATCCTAAGGGAATTCATGCAGGCTTGCAGGCCATGACGGTTTGGTCATTGGCTACGGCATCCAAAATAAGTAACCTTGTAGGCGATAAAGAAACCGCTGATTTATGCAACAAAACGGTGGCCAGGATGCGCAAATATATACCTGATCCTAATGGTTCAAAACAAGCGGCAGCTTTGCTTGCCATTACTGGTTTAATGCCTGCGGAGAAAGCCAATAAAGATGTACTTTCAGTTGGTGGTGCAGCAAATTTCTCTACTTTTTATGGCTACTATATGCTCGAGGCAAAAGCTAAAGCAGGGGACCATCAAGGTGCTATTGATGTAATCCGTCAGTACTGGGGTGCAATGCTCGACTTAGGAGCCACCACTTTCTGGGAAGATTTTAATATGGACTGGATAGCGAATGCTTCCCGCATAGATGAGTTAGTGCCAGAAGGTAAAAAAGACGTACATGGCGATTATGGAGCATACTGTTATGTAGGTTTCAGACATAGCTTATGCCATGGATGGGCCTCGGGGCCAACAGCATGGTTAACTGAACATATTTTAGGTGTTAAAGTAGTGGAGGCGGGTTGTAAAGCAATTAAAATAGAACCGCATTTAGGTGATTTAAAGTTTGTAGAAGGTACATACCCTACACCTTATGGTGTTTTAAAAATTAAACATACTAAACTGGCTAACGGTAAAATTAAAACGGATATAAATGCCCCTAAAGGAGTAAGGATAATTCAATAGAATTATCCTTATTGAAATTAATGCACTCATCATCAGTTGTTTGCATTAGTTTTTAAAATTCTTTTGGTAAAAAATGGAATAGTCCTGCACTTGTGCTTATAAATCAATTATAGGCGATAAAAATGGATTATTCTTTATATACTATTGAAGACTTTCTAACCGACGAAAGTTTTGTTAAATATTGTTTGCGCGATAACCATCAGGATATTGCATTCTGGGAAAACATCCTTATCCGGTACCCGGAACTTTCGACAAAAATACACCAGGCCGAATCGCTTTTCTTTTTACTTTCTGTAAAAATTGATCCTCAGGAAAAGGAGCAGGAATTATCCAAACTTAAATCTTCTATTGAACACTTACAGACATTAGAGTCTGAACAGATCCCTGCGAAAACGATTCGTTTAAAAAGCCGGACGCTTTGGTTCTCATCGGCAGCAGCAATTTTAATTGCTATAGGCGCCTATGCACTGTTGAACAGGAAGGATTATGCCACAACCATTCCTGTCTACAATGAACTTAGCACCAAAGCCACTATAAAAACAGGATATAACGAACGTAAATCCATAAGGCTATCAGATGGAAGTACTGTGTTGATGAATAGTTTAACAACACTAAAGATAGACGACAATTACAACGAAAATAACCGGGTTTTATGGATGGATGGAGAGGCTCATTTTAGCGTTGCTAAAAATAAAGACAAACCTTTCATTGTAGTTTCAGGCAAAACAGCCACCACAGCCCTGGGCACCTCTTTTAAAATCAACAATTACAAAATGCATACTTCTACCTCTGTAATGCTCACCACTGGTAAGGTTAGTGTTGGAACTGTTAATCATCAAAAAATAATAAACAAAGTTGAACTGATTCCCGGAGAGCAGGTTGAGATTGTGGAGACTCAAAATAAATTTACAAAATCAAACTTTGAGCTGGAAAAAGTAGAGAACTGGGCAGAAAGAAAACTCGTATTCTCAATGGCTTCTTTAAAAGATATTAAATCGGTTTTAAAGGAGATCTATGGAGTTGAAATCAGAACAGAAAAACAACCTAAAAAGCCAATCGCTTTTACCGGTCAATTTAAAAATGAAAATCTTACTGATGTGCTTAATGCCATCGGATTCGCTAACCACTTTACTTACACTATAAAAAATGATACTGTAACACTGGCATTCTAAACCGCAACAACCTAACCAAACCAAACAATATGAAAAAAAACTTACCAACCTATTATTTCTTTTATGGGCTTTTATTTAAAATAAGCTTATGCGTTGTTCTAATCCTGTCAACGTCCGCATATGCACAGTCCAAAGATAAATTGTACTCATTTAAATGGAAAAACACCACCATCCTGGATGCTTTTAAACAAATAGAAAGTCAGGGACAAGTGCACTTTTCTTACAACCCACTCGATTTAAATGTAAACGCAAGGTTTGATCTGAATATCGAAAAACAGAAAATTAACGACGTTCTGGATGCCATTTCAAAAAAGGTGAGTATCAAATATCAGATCAACGGACAAACGATAATGATCCAATCTTACAAGCCGGTGGTTGTAAAAATTGAATTTACCATAACCGGAACGGTTACCGATGAAAAAAACATCCCGATTCCCGGAGTTTCTGTGATTAATGCCACGGCTAACAAAACAGTTTCAACTAATGAGAACGGGAAGTTTTCTATTGCAGCCAATAAAGGCGACATCATCAGGTTCCGGATGATGGGCTTTCAGCAAACCGGCATTGTTGCCAGTGAATCACAGAAAAATATAACTGTGGTGCTGAAAGAGGAATCGCTTGAACTGAAAGAAACAGTTGTTACCGCACTGGGTATCAAAAGAGAAGAAAGATCTTTGGGGTATGCGGTTTCTGAGGTAAATGGCGAGGGATTAAAAAAAGCAAGAGAAACAAACGTAATTAACTCTTTAGCTGGAAAGGTAGCAGGTCTTATCATTAACAGTACAGCAGGTGGGCCTGCCGGATCTTCCAGAGTGATCATTCGTGGTAATACCACAGTTACGGGCAATAACCAGCCTTTGTATGTGGTAGATGGGGTTCCAATAGATAACTCGAATTACGGAGGTACAGGATCTGAGATGTATGCTCAGGGATATGATTTCGGAGATGCAATATCTGCAATAAATCCGGACGACATTGATAAAATCAGCGTATTAAAAGGTCCCTCTGCATCGGCTTTGTACGGTGCAAGAGCCGCCAATGGAGTTATTTTGATCACAACGAAACGGGGTAAAGGCACTTCTGACCTTGGTATAGAAGTAAACAGCACTGCATCATTTGAGAATCAGCTTACTTCCTTCGATGGGTACCAGTACTTATATGGTCAAGGCCGTAATCAGACCATCAATACCTCCTCTTTACAGGCAAGAACATCAATGTTTAATAACTTTGGTGCCAGACTGGATCCTGATTTAATGGTGGTATCGTACGACGATGTGTATAGGCCTTACCAAAAGATTGGCGACAATATTGGTGGCTTTTTCAGAACCGGTACTACATTTACCAATAATGTTTCCTTCAGTAACGCCAATGAAAAATCATCTGTCAGATTTTCTGCTACTGATCTTAGAAATAACGACATCATTCCTGAAAGTGGCATTAGAAGAAATTCATTTACTTTTAATGGTACATCAAAATTTGGTTCTAAGCTCTCTCTCGAAGCCAGGGCTTTTTACATGGACGAAAATGTAAATAATCGTCCTGCTTTGGCTGATGATCCGGGGAATATTGGAAATGCTTTTATAGGGCTTGCAAATAATGTAGATCAGGCATGGTTTGCAGAAACTTATAAAAACCCAGATGGTTCTTATATCGAATGGGGTGGTGGTCAGTATCGTTTAAATCCATATTGGGTAATTAACGAAATGAAGAACACAACCAAAAAGAATCGTCTGTTAGGTGCCCTGCAATTAAACTATGAAATCACCGATTGGTTAAGTATTCAAGGTCGCGGATCAACAGACCTTACCTATATCAATTTTGAAAAATTCAGTCCAAGAACTACACCGGGTGTAGTAACCGGAGCGCTGGATCAGATCAACAGAAAGCACGTAACTACAGAGGCCGATGTATTAATTACCGGGCAAAAACAGGTTACACCTTCTCTTTATCTGGCCGCCCGTTTAGGGGGTAGTATTTCGAGGGTACACAACAATGCAGACTTTATGCAGTTCACAAATCTTACTGTTCCTGATGCAATTACCCCTACAAGTTTTACCGATAAAAGTATTATCCCTGTGCCGTATAAAAAGAACTTAAACTCTGTTTATGCACTGCTTAGTGTAGGCTATAAAGGTTATCTGTACCTGGATGCAACAGTTAGAAATGATGCTTATTCTACATTGAATAAAGACTATGTTTATCCATCACTGTCTTCAAGTTTTGTCTTCTCTGATGCCTTTAAATTAAGTAAGAAAGTCTTAACGATGGGTAAATTAAGAGCGGCAATTTCTGAGGTGGCTAGTGATACCGATCCTTATTTACTGGACCTGTATTATTCGGTAAATCCATTGTCTTTTAACGGAATGTCTTATGGAGGATTGAATACGGCCAGAATGCCAAATGCCAATCTGTTGCCAACCCGTACACGCTCCTGGGAAATAGGTACGGAACTAAAGTTCTTTGAAAACAGAATTGGACTTGATGTTACTTATTACAACCAAAGATCAAGAGATCAGATCAATAATGTTCCAAGTCCTTTCTCCTCAGGTTTTTCTACAAGGATGATCAATGCAGGAGTGGTTTCAAATAAAGGGATCGAGGTACTGCTTACTGCAAGTCCGGTTGCCAAGAAAGATTTTAAATGGGATGTGAGCTTTAATTTCGCCCGGAATGTCAATAGAGTTGAATCTCTGGCCGATGGTGTTCCTTTTTTAACCCTATCGGAGGCGAGATGGATGGGGGTTGCGGTAATAGCAAAACCAGGTGAAAACTATGGCTCTATCTTGTCGTTCGACTATCAGAAAGATCCCAATGGAAATGTGATACTTGACCCTACTACACTTTTGCCTCTGCAAAGCGACGAAAGACAAGTAGTTGGTAAAGGAATTTACGATTGGACAGGTGGTGTTAGCAATACGGTTTATTTCAAAAACTTTAGTTTAAGTGCACTTATCGATGTGAAGTTCGGGTCAGACCTGTTTTCAATGACTAATCTTTTTGCCGCCAGTCGTGGTAGTTTAAACACTACACTTGCCGGACGTGAAGAATGGATTGCATCGGAAGAAGAAAGACAGGCCCAGGGTTACACACTTGACCAATGGAAGGCAATAGGAAAGGTGAGGGGCTTAGTTCCTGAAGGTGTAGTTAAAGACGAGAATGGGAACTTTGTTAAAAACACAAAAGCCGTTGATCCTTCAGTTTACTGGCCACAGATCGTATCAAGCGGTGGTGTAGCCAGACCTTATATCTACTCTGGAACTTATGTTAAAATGCGTGAGATCACCTTGGGCTATACCATTCCTGAAAGAATCTCTGCTAAATGGGGAGTTAGAAATATACAGGTAGCGCTGGTAAGCCGAAATCCATTTATTCTTTTCAGCGATGTACCAAATGTAGATCCTGATTCTAATTACAATAATGGAAACGGACAGGGTCTGGAGTATGGCTCTTTGCCAACCAGACGCAGCTGGGGCTTTAATTTAAACTTTAAGTTTTAAGAGATTCATCAAGGGAGATAAACATGAAAACGAATTTAAAAAAATACGCATTCGTACTTGCCATAATGGTATTGATGCTCAGTGCCTGTAAAAAATTTGGGGATGTAAATATTGATCCTACCAGATCAAGCAATCTTGATCCTTCTTTACAGCTCACAAACGTTCAACTACGCTTCTCAGGAGATCTGGAAGTAAATGAAAAGCTGGGTCTTGTATTTACAATGCCTCTTGTACAGCAAATTGGAGGAATCTGGCTGAATAGAAATGGCCAGTTCTATGTATACGACCGAAACTACCTTTCCTCTTTATGGAATAACACGTACAACAATGATGTGGTAAATATTGTAGATGCGGTGAACCGGACTAAAAATGATCCTTTAAAAACGAATCTGAATGCCATCTGCCGTATTATGAAGGTGTATGAATTTGCCAGAATAACAGATGTGTATGGAGATATCCCATATTTTGAAGCGGGCAAAGCATTTACAGATGGAATAGTACAACCCAAGTTTGATAAACAGGAAGAAATCTACAACGATTTTTTTAAAGAACTTGCCGAGGCCTCGGCCCAACTTGATGCTTCTAAGGATGCCGTGAAAGGCGATCTTTTCTATAATGGTGGAATTGCTTCCTGGAAAAAATTCGCCAATTCGCTTAGACTAAGGTATGCCATGCGTCTGGTAAAGATTAATCCTGATAAAGCAAAAACGGAAGCTCAGGCTGCATTTGCGGCGGGTGTTTTTACCAGCAATGCAGAGATGTGTAAAATAGTTCATCAGGATGTACAAAACAGCTATATAGATATTAGAGGAAATGGCGTGTCTGCAGCTTTTTGTCAGTCTGAGGTTATTCCTCGTGTTCAGGACCCTTTCATAGAACAACTGAGAAGCACTAACGACCCTCGTCTTTCACATATGGTAAGGTATTATATTGACATTGTGAACAGACCTTTTGAACGCACTGACATCACAGATCAGGTTAAAGCGCAGATTGGTTATAACGGGGTACCTCCTAATGAGTACATTTGGGATGGCTGGATGAATCCAATCACCATTGACATACCAGGTGTTGGGCCAACTGAAGCCGTTAACAACGATCAAAAAGCGCAGCTGGCTAATTTCCTCATTCGTAACAATGCCCCTTTTCTTCACCAGACTTATGCCGAAGTTGAATTGCTGCTTGCCGAAGCAACAGTAAGGTGGGGCACAACCTTTGGTGGCACAGCTGCAGAACATTATGCAAAAGGTATTGAAGCTGCAATTTCGCAGTTAAGCCTTTTCCCGGGCGGGCCTTCTATCAGCTCAACAGACATCAGCAATTTCATAAAAGGGAACAACCTGATTCCGGGAAGGGAAATTGAGATGATCAACAAACAGCTGTGGATTGCATTGCTTTTAAACGGACCGGAAGCTTACGCAAACTGGAGAAGAACAGGCTTTCCTGCCTTAGCTTCATCTACTAATTACGACTCATCCGTTCAAACCACGCCAAGAAGATTTGAATATCCAATTTTTGAACTGGAGCAAAATGCAGTGAATGCTGCTGCTGCGGTGGCTGCAATTGGCCCTGGTGGTAATACCTGGACCAACAGGGTTTGGTGGGATAAACCATAATGTTAAACCTAATTTTCATACGATGAGAAAGTCAAGAATTTTTATACAAATCATTTGCTTGTTTGCATTAGTGTCCTGTGCCAAATCAAAAGCAACAGATCAGAGTATGCCAGACAAAAAAGATAAAGGGTTTTATGTTGTTGGATATATATTTGGAAGCGGCGACCTGGATGCGGAATCAGCAAAGCTGGATTTCAGCAAGATCACACATTTGAACATTGCTTTTTTAAATCCGGATGCCAATGGATTGTTTAGTCCATCTGCAGGTTTAACCGCAGCCATAAAAAGGGCCCATGACAATAAGGTAAAGGTTTTGTTCTCCTTTGGAGGAGGGAATGCCCCGCAACATTTAAAGGAACTGATCAAACCAGCTAAACGTGCTGAATTGATTAAGGAACTGGTTAAGCTAACCAATACCTATAATTTTGACGGGGTAGATGTTGACCTGGAAGGAGACTTTATTGATTTGAACTATGAAGGGTTGATTGTTGAATTGTCGAGCGCCTTAAAGCCGCATAAAAAACTACTAACAGCGGCAGTAGCAACCTGGAACGGAAATGCAATATCAGATAAGGCACTGGCTTTGTTCGATCTGGTTAACATCATGTCTTATGACCAGACGGGTCCGTGGAATAAAGAAAAACCGGGCCCCCATTCAACCTATGAAGCGGCAGAAACAGACTTTGCTTATTGGAACACTTCCAGAAGCGTGCCTGCAAATAAGCTTACACTTGGCTTGCCATTTTATGGATATGGTTTTGGCCCCTCAATTCAGGAGAGCTATTCTTATGGCGATATTGTAACAGGATTTCCAGGCTCAGAGCTTGTTGATTTTGTTGTCGTGCCCAATAAGGGAACGATCTATTATAACGGATTACCAACCATAAAGAAAAAGGTCGGCTTTGCTTTGAATAAAAAAGCAGGAGGCATCATGATCTGGCAATTGCTGGGAGATGCAATAGGAGATAAATCACTTTTGTCGGCCATAAATACCTTAATCCAATAAGAGAAATTATTTAAAATAATAAAGATATTCAGATGAAAAAAATAGTATACCTTATATTTCCCCTGCTGATATTTATGCTCGGGTGTAAAAAAGACAATAATGAGGTTGGCGGAGATTTTCATCCCCGGATCTTCGACCAGGGATTGGTATTTCAGTCGCCATCCAGAATTATACAGGAAGGGCAATCGGCCGTCTATAACCGCCTGCTATTTTCCCCGGCTCCCGGAGCTAAAACAAAATTAAGCTGGAAGGTAGATGGTAAAGAGGTTTCAACAGATACTGCCTTTACATTTACCCCCACGGCAGGAGGTGAATTTGAAATTAAACTGGAAGCCACATTTAATGGACAGACCGCCACGCGCCTATCTAAGGTTCTGGTTAGCCCATCCACTTATACACCAAAAGTTAGCCCATTTGTAAATATGCCTTATCTTTCTGAAAACGGGGTTTCGGCCAATGTTACCTGGGCCAATGTTTCCCATGTGGCTTTTAGCGGGGCAAGGGTGCTTCCCGATGGAGAGGTTGATTTTTCGAAGGGAAACCAGAATCAAAACATAGATGAACTTGTTGCCCGGGGCCATATGAATGGCGTTCCGGTGCTGCTGGGTGTTACTGGCCGACTGTCGGGAGTAGATGGATGGTCGTTATACAACAGTACAGATTTTGGTTTGGTGATCAGCGATGCAGCAAAAAGAGCTCATCTGGTACAAGCCCTTACTCAATATGTTGTAAACAGAAAGCTGGACGGAATAGATGTCATGATGACAGACCTAAGTAACGACGTTTACGATATCTCTGCTAAAAGTGCTCAATCCGTTGGCCCTTTCGTATCAGAGTTAAAGGCGGCATTACCAGTTGGAAGCATTGTTACCGCCACGGTAACCACAAACTATATGCATTGGGAATATACTGATCTTTCTAAAGCCGATTGGATAAATGTTCACGCATTTGAGGATGGTGCACACGTAGGCCCGGGAGCTCCTTTAGGACAGCAGTCATCACTTAGTTTTATGAATGATGGCGCAACCATCTGGCGAAATAAAGGTTTCCCTGCTAACAAAATTGTGCTAGGAATACCAGCTTTTGGTGTAAGGTATCTTGAATTAGATGGAGACGGTAATAACCTGAGCTGGGGATCTTATGATTATATGCAGTTTAAAGACATATTAGTAAAAGACCCAACGGCTGCTCAAAAAGAATTTACAGCTGTTGAAGCTAAAGGTGTATATTTCAATGGAATTCCGCTGGTAACTCAAAAAGCCAATTACATAAAAGAAAAAGGCTTTAAAGGAGCGTATCTTTGGGCAGGCGACTATGATGCAGTGGGCGAAAATTCCTTAATGAATACATTAAGCAAGATACTCAAATGACAGCTAAGCCAGGGGTAACATTATCCAGACTGATTTCTATCGATGCCTTCAGGGCAATAGTGATGATATTGATGATTTTTGTAAACGATCTGTGGACCTTAATTGACATTCCGGGTTGGCTTGAACATGTTTCGGCCGATGCCGATGGTATGGGGCTTGCCGATGTTGTATTTCCCGCTTTTTTATTTATCGTAGGCTTATCTGTGCCCTATGCAATAGAGAGCAGAAGCAAAAAGGGCGATACAAACACCACAGTATTTTTTCATATTGTAGCAAGAACGATAGCACTGTTGGTAATGGGCTTGTTCCTTGTCAATTCAGAAAGCTATGCAGATAATGCAATTTTGCCTAAGGATGTCTGGATGATTTTATTGGTAGCCGCCTTTTTTCTGATATGGATGGCCTATAAAAACCCTGAGTCATTAACCGTAAAACTGTTAAGGGCTGGGGGAGTTTTACTATTGGCTATATTGGCCGCCCTCTATAAAACAGAAACCCGCAATGGAATAACAGCTATGGGTATTCATTGGTGGGGTATACTTGGGTTAATTGGCTGGGCTTACTTCATTGCTTCCTGTGTTTATCTTTTCTCGGCCGGAAAACCCGTGATTCAGGTGCTTGCCCTTGTTTTTTTTATGCTTTTTAGCAGTGCCTCATTTCTCGACTGGCTGGGGCCAATAGAAAGCATAAAAAAGTACGTTTGGATCGCAGGGGATGGGTCAATGCCTGCATTTAGTATGGCAGGCATCATTACTTCCATTGCGTATCGAAACCTTAGTTCAGCAAATAAGAAATTCTGGATATTGATGGTTCTGTTTGCTGTTGTACTTATTGGATTTGGCTTGCTTACACGCCCTGTTTGGGGAATCTCTAAGATCAGGGCAACACCATCGTGGACGGCCATCTGCTCGGGTATAGGAATTCTTGGGTTTTTAGTAATGGTGTACATCAGTGATATCCGAAAAGTGGCGAGCTGGTATAACTACATTAAACCGGCCGGTACCAGCACACTTACCTGTTATTTGATACCCTATATCCATTATGCATTAATTGGACTACTCGGACTTTCGCAGTTACCGGAGGTCATGCGCACAGGGGTGCCAGGCTTATTTAAATCATTGATTTATGCCTTGCTAATTGTATCAGTTACAGGTTTGCTGGAAAAAAGAAATATCAGGTTAAAAATTTAGAGATCGCCCAGGATCATAAGAATAAGAATGGAAAGAAGAGAATCACGCAAAACGTTGACTGCATTATGAAGGGTATTGTAAACCGTTCTTTCTGTAAGCTCCGTTTTGTGTGAAATTTCTTTGAACGATAAACAGTCAAAATAACGTAGCTGTACAATTTCTTTTTGCCTTGGCGTAAGCTTATTCAGCGCATGCTCCAAGCGTTTTTTTAGCTGCTCATCTTCCTGGCTCGCAATCAGTATTGCTTCGTAAGAATGAACTGAAACATATTGTTCATTAAGGTCCTCCAGGTGTACAACTTTACCAGGATCCTTGCGGATTTCCTTTTGATAGGTTTTATACATAATCCTTTTATAGACGGTAAAAACATATTGCTGAATGTTTTGTACATGGCTTAGTTTATCCCTTATTTGCCAAAGCTCTATAAACAAGTTTTGGATGCTCTCTTTAACCAATTCCGGATTTCGGTACAGCGACATCCCAAAACGATAGAGGTCGTCATAGAATAAATTGAAGCAGGTGTAAAGACCCTGCTTCTCACCCTCGACCAGGAGCTTCCAGTTTTTTGTAATTCCCTGATGATTATATTCCATGTACCTACCTTTTCGAAGAAAGACGTTGTAAGAAAACGAAAATAAGAAAAAATATCAGGATATGTTTGCCTCAAATGATGTTAAAGTAAGGTCTATTATTATACAATAACTCCAGCTTTTTGTAATAAAAAATAAGTTTATGATACAATTTTCTTTTGCTATCCTTTTGCTATTGTTTTGCTTCTCTTTTGCTATTCTTTTGGTGAGACAATAAAATAGCAAAATTTATGCAGCATAAATACAACGTATCTGCAAAATTTGATTGATGCCTGCTACTAACCTCGGTTGGAATTGGAAATGCAAAGGAAAACAGCGATGATCAACAAAGATTGAGTGCATGCTGTTTTCCTTTCTTCACTAGAGAAAAACGAAATGGGTTCCTATGATTTTATAGAATATAAAACAATTGTGATTTTATCAGCAAATCAGTATTGTGCTTTTCCTCTTGCCTGTAGTTTTCTTTAAGCATTTGTTTCACATCACGTTCAATGTTATTGGAAATTGTAGTAGTTGGCGTATCCGTAGGTTTGTTCTCGAAAGGATCCTGAAGATGAATGGCCATTTTTTCTATCAGAAAAAAAGAGCAGGATATCGCAATCACCAATGGTACTTCTACAATGCCAAAGAATTCTATCAGGCCAAATGGCAGCAACATGATAAAAAGGACTAAAGCGAAATGAATATATACACTGTAAGTTGCCGGAAAAATGGTGTTTTTAATTCTCTCACAGCCTCCCATATGGTTGGAAAAACGCGTTAATGTTTTATCTATTTCCACCTGTTGGTAGGTATTGATCCATTCCAGTTTGTGTGCATTTCGGAGATCAAACCCCTGCAGTTCCAGCAATGCCAATGGGATATTATTACAACTTTTAATATGATTGTAATCTTCCTCGGAAAGTAATTTTTCGAGTCCTGGCATAATATCCTGACGCCTTAAATGTCTGCCAAGTGCATAGCACCATGCTACTTGCCTTTTTGCCATTTTTTCGCAAAATGCTTTTCCGTCGGCCGAGCTGTAAGGAGTATCTACAAAAGTGAGCAGCTGCCGGGTTAAACTTCTGGTATCATTTACAATTGCCCCCCAAATGGTTCTTGCTTCCCACCAGCGGTCGTAAGCCTGGTTAGATTTAAAGGCAAGCAACAGAGAGATTACCGTTCCCAGTATAGTGGGAACGGCAATAGGAATGGAAATCCTTGTGAAATGAAAGTTATTATATACAATTGCTATTAAAATAGCGTAGGCACTTACAAGAATGATCTCTTTACGAATCTTACCGGCTATATAGCTAATAGGAATATTTTCTTTTAATAGCATAGGATTAATTTTTAGGTGAAGTAATAGCCGTTAAGTTTAGGCTAACAATGTTTCCAATGTTTCGGCTTCCAGTATGATCTTTCTTTTTGGAAGCTCGGCAACAGGCGTGTTGGTATTAATATGGATTACAGGAGTGCCCGAGCGCTGAACTAACAAAGCAGGGTCAATGCTGTTACTGTTCAGTTTACCGGTGGAGCAAAAAGAGGGGTCAAGAATTTGATTAACTCCGGCGTTTTCAAGGTAATCGCGAAACATGCCTACTGTACTTCCATAAAAAAACTCTATTTTAATTGCTTTAATTAAGGAGTAAGTCTGTTTCATGAGTTCGCACTGATCATAAAATTCCTGACTTACATATTTGTATTCCCTGTTCCTTCGGGAAAGCATTAAAAGATCACCCATTCTGTCGGAAAGTTTGAACATATGGATAAAAATAAAGTTCAATTCCTGTTCAGGTAATTGTTTGCATAACGTTGGGATGCAGTTTACCGATGCAGGGTTAAAATCGGTGGGGATAAGTATTGTTTGCATAACTAAATAATTAATGGTTAATGTTATACTGCAATACTAGGCCCCAATGATTAAAAGGGGATAAGAGGTAAATTAGAATTTGATTAGAAAATCATATTTAATTATATGTGTAAGTTGTTGTTTTATAGGGTGTTTTTGTGGGCTGTTTGATGGGTTTTTTATACTTATTAGAATTTGATTAGAAATTTGGGTATAAATTTTCTTTGGCACCGCAAACAGGGACTAGAATTTAACCTCATTAAGCTTCTTCTTTCAATATATAACCCATTCCAAAAACGGTATGGATAAGCTTTTGCCCGGTGCCGTTATCTATCTTCTTTCTGAGGTAGTTTACATAAACATCCACCACGTTGGTGCCCATATTAAAGTCGATATCCCACACATTTTCGAGAATCTGTATCCGCGAAAGTATTTTATTTGCATTCTTTACAAAATATTCGAGCAAGCGATATTCCGTTGCAGTGAGACTTATAGGTTTATCGTTTCTTTTGGCGGTTTTGGAATTAAAATCCAATTCAAGGTCGGCAATATGGATGCTGTTTCCAGCCTCGCCTGGTGTACTTCTCCTTCTTACCAGCGATCTTATACGGGCCTCCAGCTCAGCAAATTTGAATGGTTTAACAACGTAATCATCAGCTCCGCTGTCTAATCCGGTTACTATATTTTCGGTACTGCCCAATGCTGTTAGCATCAGGATGCTCACGTTTTTATTGACTTTACGCACTTCCCTGCAAATTTGTATCCCATTAACGCCGGGGAGCATGATGTCGAGAATAATCAGATCAAATTGGTGCTTTACTGCCATTTCTAATCCTGTAGTTCCGTCGGCCGCAACACTTACCTCCATATTGGCTTCCGTTAATCCTCTAACCATTACAGAAATTAGACCGGGTTCATCTTCAATCAATAGTATCTTCATATACTTTGTTTTCTCAAATGGGGAAAATATAATATTCCTGTCAATAAACAGATTTTAGGAGCAAAAAGTTACATTAAAAGTATTTTTTACTAAATAATGCTAGCTTTGGTTTGAAGTCTCCAAACGAAAGACCTGAAAATCAATTATTATTATTTAAATGAAGAAAGTAATTCTATTAATCTTTGCGTTGTTTGTTACAACAACTGCGTTCTCACAGGGTGTGTTAAATTTATTAGGTCGTTCACAGGATTTCTTTAAGCTTTTGGAAGACCAAAAGTATACAGACGCATACGGATATCTTGATAGTACTTTTCAGGCGAAAGTTCCTGAAGAGGATCTAAAAAAACTGTGGACGCAAATTTCAGAGAAACTTGGTAAAATTGAAACATTAGATGTGATCAGCAGTAAAACCCAGGGAGAGTTTTTTGTGGTTACGATGGAAGGGAAATTTACTAATGATGATCAAAATTTTCTTTTGGCCTTCAATAAAGCTGAAAAGATAGTTGGTTTTTTTCTTCAACCAAAGTCTACAGCAGCTACTTACGTACTCCCGGCCTATGCAGATACGACCTTATATAAGGAAACTGAAATAAATGTTAAAACACCCGGACATACTTTGGTTGGCATGTTAACTGTGCCGAAAAAGCTTTCCAGTTACCCGGTTGTGGTTCTGGTTCATGGATCCGGGCCAGCCGATATGGATGAAACTGTTGGCCCTAATAAACCTTTAAAGGATATTGCGCTTGGTTTGGCATCAAAAGGAATAGCTTCTATTCGTTATGTAAAAAGAACAATGATTTATGCCGGTGAGTTTGGAAAGGCTTTTACCGTTAAAGAGGAAGTGATGGACGATGCGCTTGCCGCAATTGCACTTGCCAAGACTTTACCTGCAGTAAACAAGAAACAGATCTATTTGCTTGGACATAGCCTTGGAGGTATGATTGCACCAAGAATAGCTACTTTGGCGCCCGATTTAAATGGGATTATAATGCTTGCTGCGCCCGCAAGGAAGTTTACAGATCTTTTGGTTGAACAAAACAGATATATGTTTGGCCTTTCAAAAGATACCTCGGCAGCAGGCAAGAAAACACTTGATACGGTAATTAAGGAGTTGGAGGTAACCAGAATAACTAAGCTTGGAACTATGAAGGCTGATTCTGTTTTGTTGGGTTTGCCAGCTTCTTACTGGGTTGATATAAATGTAAACGACCAGGTTGCTGCGGCAAAGAAATTAGCAAAACAGCGTATTTTTGTTGGACAGGGTGGAAACGATTTTCAGGTTTCAACTACTGATTACAATTTATGGAACACTGCTATAGGTAAGAAAAAAGGCGCTATGGTAAAATTGTATCCTGAACTTAATCACCTTTTGAGTCCTCAAAAGGAAAAAGGCTCAATGGAGCAGTACAGAACTCCTGTAAGTGTTTCTGATGTACTGATAACAGATATCGCTACCTGGATAAAGGCCAAACCGTAAGTTATTTTTTACTAATAAGTAACATTTATATGCAGTTTTGTCATATATGGCAATATTGTTGCTAGCATTAGCGGAAAACCATATTAATATAAGATCCGTTATGATAAAAAGAATACACATACTTGAAGATGATGAAGATATAAGGTACATAATTGGCGTTCTCCTTAAAGATGAGGGGTATGAATTACAGCTTTCTTCTACATTTACTGAGCTTAAAAGTAAATTAAAAGACAGTGTGCCAGATCTTTTCATTTTAGATGTAATGATACCTGATGGCGATGGTACCGACATTTGTGGTGATTTGAAAAGTGATCCCTTTACTAAACACATTCCAATTATAGTGATGTCTGCAAATGATCAGAATAAACAAAAAAGTTTAGATGCAGGGGCTAATGATTACATCAGTAAGCCATTTGATATTGATTACATTGTAAAACGAATTAATTCGCAATTGGCGTAATAATAATACAAGTACAGACATAAATAAAAAAGATGATCAAAGTTGATCATCTTTTTTATTTATGTCATTTTGCTTTAGGATACCCGCCCTCTTCTTTTTTATACCAGCTGCTGTATGTTTTTGATTTGATGTGTATGCCTTTGCATGTGATAGATAAGAAAGTTGATCCACTCTAATCTTGTGAATTTTCCAAATCCCGGAATCTCAAAATCTGTATAGATAAAAGATAAGTTCTGTTTATTAATTGCATCAGTCATCTGTTTTGTTAAGGACTTTAGATTATCGACCAATATCTCCTTTTTATGAGGTGGCTGAGCGGGCAGCACAAACTCTGGTGAATTCATTTTAGTCGTAAAGTCTAAAAATATACCTTTAATGAGCTCTACCTTTTTATCCGGTGCCCTCTCGGTTGGTACTGCTTTATCATTAACTATTTTTATTACCCCATCAAAGGATTGTGAGATGTGATCTGTAACCTGCCCTGCAGTCCAGCTACCTTCAAAAGGGATTTTATTTATTTGCTCTTCTGACAGCGAGGAAACGACATTTAATAATTCGTTTGTTGTTTCTGTTACTTTGTTTAAGGTTTCTGTTTTCATGGGTTTTGATTTTATAACTTAAAGTTACATCCATTTAGCTTTTGATAACAGGTGCAGATACGGCAATATACAGGGTGGATTGCGACCGGTTGATAAGGCGATGTGACTAGTTAAATATATCAAAAGATGACGACACAAGTTCCAAAAATTCGATGTGCGGCTCAATTTCCAATCTTTGATCTCTTTCCTTTTGAAATGATTTAAAAGATTCCAGGTTAAACAGGTTTTGTTGGGCAGCTTCGTTTTTATGTATCGAAATATGCGTAAATGTTTTGCCATCTTCGGCAAGATATGATGAATAGCGAATGCCTGAATCTTTAATGTTTCTTAAATCGGTTATAAATTCGTTTACGTTTTCCTGATTCTTTTTGGCAAATTCTGCCTTTACAGTATAAGTTACTTTGACAATTTTCATGATGTTCTGTTAATTAAATTAAAAGTTGTTTTATGTATAGACGATTGACAAAATTGAAATAGGACATAATCTTTTATTTTGTAATATGCCGAGAAGTAATTAACTTCAACGAATAGCATCTAAAAGTTAGCATTTTGGAAGATAGCATTAAAGGACTTGTACCACATGTATTGAGTTTTATTATAAATGAGCTTTGCAAGAATGGCTTTATGATTGCTTATGAAAAGGACCTATCGGATTTAAAAGGCCTGATTGAGCCCGATTCTATTTCACCTGATGATTTTGAACTGCTGGAGGCTGTTGATGATGATGTTGTACGCGTTTTGCTTGGGTCTATTGATAAGGTAATAAAATGTTCTAAAACCTATTTTCTGATAAATAATCTTGACGAAATGGAGGTAATGGAAAATGAAGAGTATAATCTGCTGGCTTCCGATAATTACTATACTTATATTATTGATTGGGAAAGTAAAAGTTACAAAGACCTGCTCTACAATTTAAACGCAGTTTATTTTTCTATTTCGCAACTGCTGTATCATACCACTTGCCAAATTAAACTTGATGAAGTTGAAATACCAGAGGATATGTATGATGAGTTTCTGGATAAGTATTCGGATTTGTTAAGAGGTAAGATAAATCCTGATGATAAAAATATTTCGCTGTTATACGATCTTATAATAGACTTAAATACTGATCTGGGTGATATTGATAAGCTCACAGATTAACTATTTTATTGGTTTTTTTGATTTTTTTTGTCTCTGTTAATGAAAGCTTAAGCAGTTTTAAGTAAGTTTGGGATTTAAAATATACCACTTATAAAATGTCAGATCAGAAAAAAGAAATATTCGAAGGCGTAGCACAGCGCTTAAAGATTGAAGGATTTAATGTAGTTAACCGTGATGAGACCCGTCCGTGGGGAGGTTTTTTTGTAATTGATGAAGAACAGGCGCAGCAATTTGCAAACGTTTATTTTGAAGGTTTAAATGTTGATGATCTTAAAATTTCAGGTAAACTAAGTCCTAAAATATTAATCGTTGCTCCAAATACACGTTTGTCGTGGCAATATCACCACCGTCGTGCTGAAATATGGAGAGTAGTTAACGGTACTGTTGGTGTGATCACAAGTGATACCGATGAGCAGGGGGAAGTAAAACAATTAACTCCCGGACAAAGCATAAAATTAAAGCAAGGTGAAAGACACCGTTTAATAGGTTTAGAAGACTGGGGTATTGTTTCAGAAATCTGGCAACACACAGACCCAGCTAATCCATCTGATGAGAGCGATATTGTAAGGGTTCAGGACGACTTCGGAAGATAATGCATCTTCCTGTCATTTAATGACATCATTGTATCTAAACACCTATAATACTCGTTAATATCTTATATGATAATTTTATTATTTTTTCTGGCACATTGGTTTTTGTCTCTTTTTTCTCAAACCTTCTTTTTACACCGTTATGCATCGCATAAGATGTTTAAAATGAATGGTTTTTGGGAGAAGTTTTTTTACGCAATTACCTTTTTGTCTCAAGGGTCGTCTTTCTTAAATCCAAGAGCGTATGCGATTTTACATCGTATGCACCATGCTTTTAGTGATACAGAAAAAGACCCGCACTCTCCACATTTTGTAAAAGATGTTTGGGGCATGATGATTCAGACAAAAAACATTTATCTGAATTATTCAAAATATAACCATGAGCCTGAAGAGCAGTTTCGTGATAACTATCCTGCATGGCCACTTATTGATAAGATAGGAGATTCCTGGATAACACGTCTTGTGTTCATTAGCTTTTACATTTGGTTTTATGTAACTTTTGCTACCGCATGGTGGATGTTTTTATTGTTGCCAATACACTTTTTAATGGGACCTCTTCATGGTGCGATTGTAAATTGGTGTGGACATAAATACGGTTATTCCAATCATGATAATGATGATCACAGCAAAAACTCTTTGCCTCTTGATTTTCTGATGTTGGGTGAGCTGTTCCAGAACAACCACCACAAAAAACCTAATAGCCCTAATTTTGCCTCAAAATGGTTTGAGTTTGATCCAACTTATCCACTCATGAAAGTGATGCACTGGATGAGGATTATTAAGTTGAGAAAGTCAAATTAAGAGTAGTAAAAGCACGAAAGGCAGTGGACTTTTACAAACACTTGTGAACGGTTACACTAAATGGTAGTGATTAATGATATCAGAATAGCCTTTAGAGTTAGTAATACTAGATATAGTTATTAACAATGTAAAAGATAAACCTCATAAAAAAGGGCAGGATCTTCATCGAAAGAAGATCCTGCCCTTTTTTATTTTTTTCCTACAAATTCAATGTCTGGAAGAGGGCCTAGCGTTCTTTTGCGCTTCTTCAGCGCAAATTAATGCAATCCGAAAACAGATCATTTAATTTGACTTCTTTTTGTTGTTGCCGCTCCAGCGTCTGCTTCCACTGCTTGGGGTTCTTTTTGCACCGCTTAAGTTAGGCTGACGTTCTGTTCTTTCGGGGCGTTGTCCTCTTGATGGCTTAGCTTTGCCTTTTGATTTTGCAGCAGCAGCACCTGACATCAGGCTTTGCCAGCTCATCGCAAAAGGGTGATCTTCGGTAACAGGTATTTTTAAGCCGATCAATTTCTCGATATCGTCTAAAAATTCTTTCTCTTCCGAATCACAAAATGATAGCGCAGTACCACTTAAGCCTGCACGACCAGTACGGCCAATTCTGTGTACATAAGTCTCAGGTATATTTGGCAGCTCGTAGTTGATTACATGAGTTAATTCATCAACATCAATACCCCGTGCGGCAATATCAGTAGCAACCAATATACGTGTGGTTTTAGCTTTGAAATTTGTTAATGCACGTTGTCTGGCATTTTGTGATTTATTACCATGGATGGCTTCGGCTTTAACACCAACTTTGATCAGGTCTTTTACGATGCGATCGGCACCATGTTTTGTACGAGAAAATACCAATGCAGTTTGAATGGTTTTGTCTTTTAAAATATGGTGCAATAAATCTTTCTTGTCGTTTTTTTCTACATAAAAGATCTCTTGTTGAATCTTTTCTGCTGTAGATGAAATAGGGGTAACCTCAACCTTAATTGGATTTGTAAGGATCGTATTGGCTAAAGTCTGGATTTCCTTTGGCATGGTAGCCGAGAAAAACAGAGTCTGTCTTTTAACAGGTAATTTAGCAATAACCTTCTTTACATCATGGATGAAACCCATGTCAAGCATTCTGTCGGCTTCATCAAGAACAAAGATCTCGATATCACGCAGGTTGATAAAGCCCTGATTCATCAGGTCTAGTAATCTTCCTGGAGTAGCAACAAGAATGTCGACACCTCTGTGTAGCGCATCTGTTTGTGCTTTTTGTCCAACACCACCAAATATTACCAGTTGTTTTAAAGGCAGGTTTTTTCCATAAGCTTTAAAGCTCTCTTCAATTTGTATGGCAAGCTCACGTGTTGGTGTTAATACCAATGCTTTTATCGCTTTATGTATTTTCGTATTGGTGTGAGGTTTACTAAGCAACTGTAACATTGGGATAGCAAACGCGGCAGTTTTACCTGTACCGGTTTGTGCACACCCTAACAGATCTCTGTTTTGAAGTATGGATGGTATGGATTGTTCTTGTATTGGGGTAGGTTGTGTATAACCTTCTGTTTGCAGCGCTTTTAAAATTGGCTCAATCAGGTTTAATTCTTCGAATAACAATGTATTTGTATTTTAATGTATAATAGAGGCAAAAGAATATCACCTCGCTGCAAAGGTACATATAAACTTCCGGCTTTTATTCATATCCCGGTTTTATAGCTATGTGGCTATACATCAGAAGCTTTGTTTTCTTTGAAACGACTAAAAAACAGGAGGGCCAGGACGCAAAGCACAAAACCAACAACCCCGTTTAAACGCAGCCCATAATCATTTCCAGGGTCTTTACCATATACGGTTAACATAGCGAATATGGCTATTCCCATAGTTTGGCCTAATTTTACAAAGAGATATTTAACGGCAAAAAACATCCCTTCGTGGTTTTCTCCTGTTTCTTTTGTGTCATTTTGAGCAATATCAGCTAAAATAGCATTAGGTAAAATGCCTAAAGACGCCAAAGGGAAAGACGCAAATATTACCAGTATATACATTTGGACGGCAGGAGAAAAGGGCAGGTGCCCTAAGAAATAAATGGTGACAAATATTAAGCTGAGTATCGCAAATGCAACTAGTACCAGGGGCTTTTTGCCAAACCTTTTGGCTCCATAATTAATAAAGGGATAAAAGCAGAGTGATAGAATTACCATGGTACCCATAAATTTACCGCCATCAGAATCCGGCAGACCTAATAATACGGTAACGAAGAAAAGCAGGCCACTTGAAATGATACTAAGGGCAATGTAGTAAGTGAAATCAGAGATCAGGTAATACTTAAAATTGGTGTTTCTGAATGTGTTTTTAAGTGCAGGTATGAGTTCGATATGCGTTGGTTTGGCATCGGTATATTCTTTTTCATCTATAAACATAACCGGTAAGATCATAACCAGCCCAGAGAATATGCTGAGGCAAAAGATGGTGTATTGCAGGGCTTCGGATCTGTCTGTGATTTTAAAAACATCCTGTATCAGATCAGCATAATTATTGCACATGGCTCCAATTATCATCCCTAAAACAAAGCCCACCTGCTGAAAGGTAGATAGTTTGACTTTCTGATCAGCACTGTGTGTTAATTCGGCAAGCAGTGCATTATAAGGAATAATATAGGTGGTAACCGAAATAAAAAAACCAGCAAGTACTATGGTAAGCCACCAGGCATTGGTAATGCTTTCGCCCTTAACCATAGGATAGAAAACCAGCGAGCAACATACCACTGCCGGCACTATTGCATATTTCATAATAGGAATGCGCCTGCCTTTTGGGTTGTCGCTGGCGTCGCTGACGGAGGCAATGAACGGGTCATATATGGCATCAAACAATCTGCCGGATGCAGCAATGAGTGATAAAATATTAAAGGCACCGAATACCAATAATTGGGGAACCAGCGGAGTGAGTCCTGAATTGTTTGGAGGAAGATAAAAATAGGGCAGCATAACTATAATAATGTTGGTCATGATGCTCCAGCCCATCATTCCTGCTGCATAGGCAATTTCTTTTTTAAAGGGTAATTCTTTTATCGGCATTTTATATAGGGTGATGGATTGAGCTTGTTAATTCTGGTTGCTATGTTCGGTTTCTTTGGTAAAATCGGTTTATGAAATAGATGATAATAAAGCATGCAAAGATCAATAAACCATTTATTGCGGCTTGCGGATCGTCGGCATAAATGCTGATAGCTACAAATAAATAGGCGGCAATAAATATTAATGGCATTAAGGGATACAGGCGCATACTGTAAATGGTATTTTTATCAAGATGGGCGGTTCGCTTTCTTAAAAAGAATATGGTAGCCGCGGAAGTAGCCATGCCAATACAATCTAGAAATATGGTGTAGTTCAGGATTTTGTCGAATGTTTGAGCGTAAAACAATGTAATGATAGAGATGATTGTGAATACAGTTAAGCTCACAAACATGACATCCGATTTTTTGCTCTTTTTAGTAAAGATTGCAGGTAATGCTTTCTCTTCGCCCATGGCAAACATAGCGCGTGGATTGCTTAGTAAATTGACATTTACATAGCCTAAAACAGAAAGGTAAATTAAGCAGGATAACACAGTAAAACCTATGGGACCAAAGATTTTTCCCGCAAGTATTGCAGCAATGCTTTCGGCTGTTTTTAGCTGTTCAAACCCTATGACCCTTACATATACGTAATTAATTGCCATGTAAAGTATAAAAATGATAGCTAAGCCGGTAAAGATTGAGCGGGGGATAATTTTACCCGGAGATTTTGTTTCGCCCCCAAAGTTGATGGTTTGCTGATATCCGCCAAAGGTAAAAGAGATGCCGATTAAACAGATGCCCAGGGCCTTGCCATAATCAAACAGGGTTGGGGTAGTTGCACCTGATGTGTTGAAAGTGGAAGGAGAGCTTACTGCTGCCGGCCCCATAAATACAGCGCCAATTAATATAAGCACCATGCCTATTTTTATTAACGAAAGTACGTTTTGCGTTTTAGAGCTAACTTTTAGTCCCAATAAATTGATGAAGTAAAACAGACCAATAGAAATAGCTGCAATAGCTATTCTTGAAAACTCGGTTTGCATTTCAACGGGTAAAATAATCTTACTTAAATACTCAGCTCCAATAATTGAAACACCTGCAACTGAAGCGGCATTTGAAACTACTATGATGCAGTTGATGGCGAAAGCAATGGAAGGATGGTAAAATGCAGAGAATATTTTATAATACCCGCCGGTAACCGGAAAACGAGATCCTATTTCGGCATAAGTTAAAGCTCCACACAGGGCAATTAATCCGCCAACAATCCATGCTAAAAAAAATAACTCTGGTATTTGCGCTCCTGCAGCTACATTAACGGGTGTGCGGAAGATGCCCATCCCTATTACCAGACTTACAACGATCATTGATAAGTCAAGCATGGAGAGCTGTTTTTCAGGTCGCATATTGAGCATGATTTAATTTGTTTGAATATACATGAAAATGTGCATTTGTTGAAACTTTGTAATTGATTCCCCAGCTTATTCGAGTAAATTTACTGCATTATAGTATTTTTGTATTATACTTACTTACATCATGGCTGAACCGAATTATAACGAAGATAGTATACGCTCCCTCGATTGGAAAGAGCACATCAGATTACGTCCCGGTATGTACATTGGTAAACTGGGCGATGGATCTGCACAGGACGATGGGATTTATGTTTTGCTGAAAGAAATTGTGGATAACTCAATTGATGAGTTTGTGATGGGATCTGGCAGAACAATTGAAATTACGGTATCCGAACACAAGGTTAATGTTAGGGATTACGGTAGGGGTATTCCTTTGGGTAAGGTAATAGACTGCGTATCTAAAATAAACACCGGTGGTAAGTATGATAGTAATGCCTTCCAAAAATCTGTAGGGTTAAATGGTGTGGGTACTAAGGCGGTAAATGCGCTCTCTACCAATTTTGTGGTTCAGTCTTATCGTGATGGGAAAACGAAAAAAGTAGAATTCTCTAAAGGTGAAATTGTTTTGGAGAATGATATTATTGAAACTACTCAGCGTAATGGTACAGCAATTACTTTTTATCCGGATGAGACTATTTTTAGAAACTACCACTACATTTCTGATTTTGTAGAGAGTATGATCTGGAACTATGTGTTCCTGAATACAGGCCTTACCGTTAATTTTAATAATCAAAAATACTTCTCGGAAAGAGGGTTGTACGACCTGCTTTCTAAATTTAACAAAGCCGAAGAATTGCGTTACCCCATCATTCACTTAAAAGGTAATGATATTGAAATTGCAATGACTCACGGACAACAATACGGTGAGGATTATCACTCTTTTGTTAACGGTCAGCATACTACGCAAGGCGGTACGCATCAGGCTGCATTCCGTGAGGCAGTGGTAAAAACGATAAGAGAGTTCTATAAAAAAGAATATGATGCTTCTGACATCAGGGCATCCATTATTGCTGCAATTTCTGTTAGGGTGCAGGAACCTGTTTTTGAATCGCAGACTAAAACCAAACTTGGGTCTCAGAATATGGGCCCCGAGGGGCCTTCGGTAAGAACATTCATTAACGACTTTGTTAAAAAGGAACTTGATGATTATCTGCACAAACATTCTGATGTATCTGATGCATTGTTGAAAAGAATCCTGCAGTCTGAAAGAGAGCGTAAAGATATTGCAGGCATCAAGAAGCTGGCTAACGATAGGGCAAAAAAAGCATCTTTACACAACAAGAAACTAAGAGACTGTAAAGTCCACTTTAACAGTAATCACGATAAGAGATACGAGACTACTTTGTTTATTACCGAGGGTGATTCTGCTTCCGGTTCTATCACTAAATCCAGAGATGTAGATTGCCAGGCAGTTTTTAGTCTTAAGGGTAAGCCTCTGAATTGTTATGAGCTTACTAAAAAGGTGGTATATGAAAATGAAGAGTTCAACCTGTTGCAACATGCATTGAATATTGAAGACGGGTTGGAAGGCTTGCATTACAATAATATTGTAATTGCTACTGATGCCGATGTTGACGGTATGCACATCAGGTTGTTAATGATGACCTTTTTTCTTCAGTTTTTTCCTGATCTTGTGCGTGCAGGCCATGTTTACATTTTGCAAACGCCATTGTTTAGGGTTCGTAATAAAAAGGAAACGATTTATTGCTATAGCGACGATGAAAGAAAGCGTGCAATTGAGAAGCTTGGTAACAAACCTGAAATTACCCGATTTAAAGGTTTAGGTGAAATCTCGCCAGATGAATTCGGACTTTTTATAGGTAAGGATATCAGGTTAGATCCAGTAATCTTAAAGGATCAGACCATTAAAAATCTTTTGGAATATTATATGGGTAAAAATACCCCGGACAGGCAACAACACATCATTAGAAACCTTAGGGTAGAGAAAGATACTATAGAGGAATTATTGCCCGAAGAACTCGTTATTGCAGAAGATCCTGAGGAAACAACACTAGATGTTGCTTAAGATTTATTAAAGTATCGGTTATGTGAAAATTTTCGTTTATTATTGTATTTCAATCAGATCCCTTTTGATATAATTGTTTGATAAGTTCTGTAGTTATTAAAACTGCAGTATAATAAGATAATATGTCGTTTAACGCTAAGAGAAGAGATCCATTCCGTTACTTTGTAGTAGCATTTTTGATATTTGCATTGTTTATTTATGCCTTTCTGTTATACCTCAGGAATAATAAAATTAATGGGCTAAAGCACGATATTACGAAGCTAACGATGCTTCAGAAAAGTTATTCGGAAGTAGATACCTGTATTTATACCCTTTATCAGGCAGAGAATAATTCGCGCATGTATGCCGTAACTGCAGATAAATATTATCTTAATCAATTCTCAGACGGTATCCATAAAATCTCTCTTCTTCTAAACGATTTAAATAGCCTAGGCGATAACAATACGGAAAATCAGGATTTAAAAGAACTTGTAAAACAGAAAAAGCTAAAGACAGAGAGCTATTTGAAACTTAGGCAGTTAACAGATAGCCTGTTTGCCGGGTTCTCAAAACTTGGTTTGGAAGAAAGGCGTGCCCAGGCAAAAATTAATCTGGGTTCAATAAAGAAAAAGTTTAAAACAGTAACAACCGTTGATACGATTAAACAAGCAGTTAAACCGCGTAAAAAATTCTTTGGCCGATTAGCGGATGCAATTTCCAATAAAGGGAGTAAAGATAGTGCCGTTACAATTGTTAAAACCAAAAAGAATGAGGGAGTGGTAGATGAGGTTACCACTTTTAATAACAAATTGTTAGAAGAAGTAGAAGCCTATTACCGGAAGCTTTATGCTAACAATAACCAAATCAAGAGCAATGAAAAGGCAATTTTGTTGTTGAATAATAAACTGATCCAAGATATTATTACGGTATTAAAGGAGTTTAAGCAAAATGATATTGAGTATGTGGCTAAACGAAGGGTTACTTTGGGCGAAGAGCTTGAAGTAGAGCTTAAAAAATTAAGCGGAATGGAACTGATAGATGCACTATTGTTGGTTTGTTTAGTCGCAATTATTCTATATAATTTATATAAGCTTTATAAGAATGAAAGTTTATTGATCAGCCTGAATGGTTTGGCAGCTCAAGATTCGCATTCGAAAAGTCGTTTCCTTGCTAATATGAGCCATGAAATACGCACACCATTAAATTCGGTAGTTGGATTTTCTGAGCAGCTAGGCAAGAGTAACCTGAATGATGAACAGAGAGAGCAGGTAGACGCTATACGCAGTTCATCAGAGATGCTGCTCGAACTGGTTAATGAAATTCTAGATTTTTCTAAATATGAAGTAGGCGTAATAAATATCGAATCTGAGCCCTTCTCTCCGGAATCAGAGATTGCGGAAGTTTTTCATAGCATGAATGTTCTTGCAGAAAATAAGGATCTGAAATTAGAGAGTAAAATAGCTATCGATAAAAATATTTATTTAATTGGCGACCGTTTGCGTTTGAAACAGGTTGTTATGAATTTGCTAACCAATGCGATTAAGTTCACAAAAAGAGGGAAAATAACGCTTCGGGTTCAATTGGTAATAGATGGGAAAAAACAGGCGGTATTAAAAGTACAGGTAGAAGATACTGGTATAGGTATGGCCAGGGAAGACCTTGATCTGATATTTCTTGAATTCTCGCAAATCTATTCATCGGCTACAACACAACTTCAGGGAACTGGGCTGGGATTAGCAATTTGTAAAAAGATCGTGGAACTGCAGGGTGGTAAAATAAATGTTAGCAGTGTACTTGGTAAGGGCTCCGTATTTAGTTTTGAAATCCCCTACCTTATTTCAGAATTTGCAGAGGAGCAACATGTTGATAAAGGAACGTCAACTGTTGAGAAGCTGAAAGGAAAGAAGGTGCTGCTGGTAGATGATAATAAAATGAATATTTTGCTGGTTCAAACAATATTAAAGCGGTGGGGTATGGAATATGATTCTGCTTATGATGGTAAACAGGCACTCGAATTATACAAGAAGAATGACTACAATATTGTGTTAACAGATATTCAGATGCCAGTGATGGGTGGGGTAGAGCTTACACATGAAATCAGATATAACGGGGATTTTGCAAAATCCGGAATTCCGATTTTAGGAATAACTGCCCATGTAATGCAGGAAAACAGAGAAGCCTACTTAAAAGCAGGAATGAATGATCTGGTACTAAAGCCGTTTTTAGAACAGGAATTAATGGACCAGATGCTTAAGTATATTTAAGGGATCTTTGTGTCTTCCGGATGCTGTGGCGGCAATACATCCACCTTTTTTTCTACAATAACAATTTTGGTATGCACTGCATATTTACTTGGTGCTATACCTTTATCATATCGTTCTGCATAGGCCTGTGTAAATTCAGCTCCAAAATATAATATGATAGAGGTGTAATAGATCCACAACAGAATTACAATTATAGAACTGGCAGCGCCAAATGCCGATGCAGGGTTGCCCTTTTCAATATAGATTCCAATTATATACTTACCCAAACTAAAAAGCAGTGCCGTAAACAGGGCCCCAACAATTGCTGGTTTCCATTTTAAATCAACATCAGGCAACACCTTAAAAATAATTGCAAAAATGCAGGTTACAACTGCCAGTGTTAAGGCATTGGTAAGGATTAGCATAAATAGCTCTGATACCTTTTCGACACCGACTTTAGACGCAAGCCCCACAAGTTTGTCGCCTATGCCTACTACAATACTATTTATAACAAGGGAGACGAGTAACAAAAATCCAAGCGAAGCAATTAGCGAAAAGGAGAGCAGTCTGTTGGTGATTAATTTTTTCCATCCCTTTTTTGGTACAGCCTTTACTTTCCAGATTAAATTAATACTGTCCTGAATCTCTATGAACATAGCCGTAGCACCAATAATAAGTGTAGTGATACCTATAATTAGCCCTAATGTACTTTTTCCCGAAACGTTTGATTGTTTTACGAATGATTTGAGTTGAGCAGTGGCATCCGGACCTACCAAATCTTGTATTTCAGAGAAGAGTTCCTCTCGCGGATCCATTTTATATTCTTGCACTGTTCCATCTACAGATGTTTCTATTGTATGCTTAATATCTCCACCTAAAAACAAACTTGCTGCAGCAATGATAATAATGATAAGTGGGGTAAGAGAAAATATGGTGTAATAGGCTAGTGCCGCGCTTAGCTTCATCACCCTGTCTTCCATAAACCCTTTTCCAGCGGCTATAAATAAATGTGCTGTTGCTTTAACAAAATGAATAGCTTTTTTTAAGAATGTCATAATCAATATTAAAAAGGATACCCAATACCTATGTTATAGATTAAATTTTCTTTACGCCAGGTGCTGCTTCCAAAATCTACCTGATCTATTACCCAACGATTTCCAGGTTCAAGATAAGGTTTTCTGATAGGGAAGGCTACATCTAAGCGGATAACGAAGATCGATGCATCTACCCGGAGGCCGGCACCGGTGCCTACCGCAATTTCATCAAGTGCATCTTTAAAGTTAAAGCCTGACCCTGGTCTTAACGGATCTTCTTTTCTTAACCACACGTTCCCGGCATCTGCAAATAGAGCCCCATATAAAACACTAAATAATTTAAAACGTAACTCTGTGTTAACCATTGCCTTTATATCCCCACTTTGGTCGGTATAGTTATTAGTTTGGTTTGGCAGTTTGTAAGATCCGGGCCCCAATGACCTGGCTGCAAAAGCCCGGATATCGTTACTGCCTCCGGCAAAGAACTGACGCACAAAAGGGATAGATGTATTGTTCCCATATCCATATCCATAACCAAGATTTAAACGGCTTGCCCAGATCAGGTTCTTTGTGATTTTATAATAATCTCTAAAATCGGTTTCAACCCGTATAAATTGATTGATAGGAATGCCTAATACAGTCTTTTTGCCTTCATCGTTTTTTCCTGCAAATAAGCCCCATACGTTTCCACCAGTTTCAAGAGTTCCATTGAAATATATATTGTTTCTTCTGAAATCCTCCATCTGGTTGGTAAATGTGAAACTATAGTTGCTTCCTATAATAAACTGGCGTTCAAGATTCTTTTCCAAGCCGGGGTTTGCACTAAAGAGACTGTCCCTTCTTGCCGTATCATTGGTTACGTTAGATGTTACGTAATTTATAGAGATAGGGTTAAAGCTATGTTCTTTATATAAATTCTCTTTCCAGTTATATCCAAACTCTCCTTTAAAGGAATTTAAACCGTATAAGGAACCTCTGTTTAGCGATTGGTATGATAGAGAAGCAATGGTTTTAGGAATAAACGCATTGGTACTGTTAAAGTTAAAGAAAGGGAGTATAAACCTTGGGAAGGTAAGCTTTGCTTCAGTAGTAAAAGAATATGAGTTTAGTCCTTTGGCCTGCCCGCTTACCTGGGTTTCGAATCCACCACTTACACTTACATCCAACTGCTCGCCACCTCTAAAAAGGTTACGGGTAGTTTGAGTTAACTTAGCTTCTGATCCGACAAAGTTATTGGATTTGCTGGTTCCGGTTAGTGAAAAGGAAAGAGAGTTTTTCTTTAAAGGGGTGAGGAAAATGTTAAGGTTTAGCTTATTGTTTCTAAAACTGTCGACAGGTAAAAATTCTGCTTTAACATTTTGAAAAATACCTATGTTAACCATTCTGTTTAAAGATTGGTTATGATCACGCCTATTGTATAATTCGTCTTTTTTGAAGAAAACCAAGCGGTCAAATAAGCCCGGCTTGTAGGTGTGTCGTGTATCATAAATATTAAAATCCTTGTATACTTCAGGAGTTGAATTTCTGATTGCGCTATCTCTTCTTAAAGAATAATTAGGGTAGATATTAATTTTATCAATGGTATAAGGTTTAAGGCCTGCATCAGGGGCAATGTCTTTTACTTTTATTCTGATATCTACCAGATGTTTGCCTACAGTACTATCAACCTGTAAAATCAAATAATCAGGATTAAAATAAAAATATCCCTGTTCCTTTAAATCATTGTCTATTCTGATCCGCTCATTTTTATAAGTTTCCAGGTCATAATTGTCGCCTACTTTTAATAGCGTTTTGTCTTTATTCTGATTTATGATTTGAACTATACCTGTGCTATCTTTTGGGAATTCGACACTGTTAATTTTATATCTCGCACCGGTAACAACGGTATAAAGTGCTTTGCCCTTTTTACCACTAACTACAGTATCTCCGTTTACTTCAGATTGAAGATACCCCTGACTAATCAAATAACTTTTAAGCACAGCGTTGTTATAAGGGATTTTTACCTCGCTTAATAACACAGGCGGTTCGCCCACTTTATTGCGGAGCCAATACCGGATCCCTTTTGATTTTTTAGGTTCGCCGGCAAGATTGTACATGGCAAGTTTAAACTTTATGCCTAAAATTGACTTATTAGGATTAGGTCGTGTTTTATCAAGTAAAACCCCTTTAACCTCTTTCTGATTGTCAATTTTTGCTGTTGAATCAGGATTGATGTTAATGTCGGCACCGGTATATAAAATCTCCCCGGGTTTAAGGTTTTTGGTACTGCTACAGGCGCCAAAAATTAAACATGCAAGTATAAATAAGCCGGATTTAATTTGTTGTCTCATTTTTACGCCTCTCTTCATTTCTAAATCTTTTCTTTTTAGAGAAGTTTTGGAAAACCTCCCTGAATTTATTGTAATCAACCACTAAAGCAAATCCAAGCCCTGTTTCAATGATCTGTCCTTCAATTACGCCTTCATTCTGATTGCGTCTATAAGCTCTTAACCTGTATCTGCCATCACTGGAAAGAAGGTATTCCACATTAACATTTCCTGCAATATTGGTAGAACTCTGACCTTGCTGCTGAGGGCCTTCCAATCCAAAAGAACTACCAACGGTAACAATTAAACGATCGTTCAAGAGTTTTTTAGACAGACCGATCTCCAGATCTGTTTTTTGCGACTTGCTGCCTGATGCCGAATAGTCTTCAGATGAATTTAAACCAAAGTTTATATCTACACCCTTTATCAAATCGGATGCAAGATTGTTCAATTGTTCTGTTAATAGTTTACTTACGCTTGAACGGGCAATAGAAGAAACACTACTACCTCCGGCCAGACTTTGGAACGGATTGTCAGCAATAAACCTGTTGAACGCCAATAGTGCAAATACCTGCTTGTTCAGTTCGCTTTCATTCGTATTTACACTCTGTAATTTCGCATATACCTGACCATTGAGTGCACCCCGCTCATTTTCTGGTAAGTCTAATTTAAATTTGATGCTTGGCTTTAAAAGTTCACCCGTCATCATCAGGTATACCTGGAAAGGAAGTTTGGTTTTAGCCTCATATTGTGTTGGATCACCTATCAAGTCAATAGGAGCTGTATTTACTTCATATAATGCCGTTAAGTTTACATTGGCCTCCATAGGATCTCCAGTCCATACAATGCTGCTGCCTTGTTGCAGCTTAAAGTCCTTTTTAACAGGACCAACAGTCAGATTGTAACTACCATCAGATACCTGATATCTTCCCGTTAAACTAGTCTTGCCGCTAGGGTCCATTGTTGCTGTTAAAGATGCTTGCCCTTTAACTTTTAGTGCATCACCGTTAGATGGATCCACCACTACATTTAATTCTGCATCCGGATCAATGTCGATAGTAGCACTTAAATTAAGTCCCTTGATTGGAGCTTTGCTTACGGAATCGCTAACGTTCAGTGCCTTTTTACCATTAAACGGCGGTGCGCTGAAATCTGTAAACTGTACAATACCTTCCTGATCAATTACCGAGGGATCATCAGGTGGCATAGCAAAGAAGAACTTAGTTTTATCTTCTACTTTAACGTTCATGTCTACATCAGGCTGGTTAAGATCGCCGCGAACCTTAATGGTACTGGTAACATAAACAGTACCGTAGATCATGTCGTTATCGGCAGCAGTAGAGTTCATAAGTCTAAAGTTGTTCGTTCTCATGTCCATGTTGAACCGAAAATCTTTATAGTCAGTAGTGAGGACACCACCGGTTATTACTGCCTTCTGATTTAAAGAATCTATAATGGTAAATCTATTGAAGTTTATCCCCTTATCAGTAAAACTTATAGACTCATTTGGCATTCTGAAATAAGAATTCACATAAGTTGCTGTAAATGCGGCCTGGTTAAATTTAACGTCGCCTAAAATTTTGGGGGCATCAAGGGGGCCTTTGATAGACAATTCCCCGGATATTGTACCCGAGCCATTCTTTATCTGTCCCATTGACACACTCTCTATTGCTTTCAGGTCAATTTTATCAATGTTTAAGTTAAGGTCAAGGGCACTCTGTGGTGAAGTATAGTAAAATCCATTAACCCTTAACTCGTGTACACCAGATAAGGCAATGTTAGTTTCATATGCATTCTCTGTATTGTTGTTTACAGCAACACGCAAGGTTCCAAACTCATCTTTCAAATACCTTAACCTATCTATTGTTAGATTTGCCTCAAACTTAGGTGTATCCATAAGCTCCTTTGCATCAATAGTACCATTAATAGTACCACCAACCAAAGAACTGTCCTGCTCGGCAAACTTAGTAAGCGTTTCTATTTTGAAGTCTTTAAATTCAACTTTTAAAGGAGAGTTGGCAACAGTATCAGTACTGTTAATCCCTAAGAGCTGATTACCCTTACTCAGGTTAAATTGATTAGCTATAATACCCGACTGACCAAACTGAATGTAATTTTGAGGTGCGATGGCCCACTTTTCATAATTAAGCAAAAGCTTTTGAGGATCTAAACTGAACTGGTAGTCTTTGTTAATCGATTTAAAATTACCACCCAAAATATACTTGTCTTTCCGCTTACTGTCTCTTAGATAAATATTGAGAGCAAGGTTGTTATTTACAGCGTCGCCACTAATTTCGGTATTAAACAAATTAGCCGCAGAGCTCTGAAAACTTTTTATTTGTAATTTATAATTAAGCTTCTGCTCAGTGTTGTTCACATTAAGTTTAGTACTATCAATCCTGTAGCCACCATAAACTATCTGAGGAAAAGAGGCATTCATGAGTAAACTATCCTTCTGAGTATCAATTAAGCCATTCATTCTGGAAGGGGCAAAGGTGGTTAGTTCCGGTACAAAGTTCTGAAGGATTTTAGGATTGTAGAAATTTACGTAGAATCTAAAACGCTGATCAGGGATTTTAGTTACCTCGCCAAATTGATAGTATTTATTGATCTGGTTAATCACTGCGCTGCCGACATTGGTAAGTTGATATTTACCATCAATTTTGGCTCGCATAAACTCAGAACGAAGGGTAAGCATATTGTGTGTTTCGCTCGCTTCAGAATGCACTACAATGGTGTCTACATTGAAACGTTGGCCATCTTTAACTACCTGCAGGCCATTTACAAAAATATCACCGTTAAGGTAATCTGGATCAGCAGTTTTTACATCTGCATTAATTACCCCCGCTAACTTAAACTCACCTGGACTGAAATTTAATTTCTGTAGATCAACCTGTTTTAAATCTAAGTCTGCTTTTACCGCCGGATATTTGCCCGCAATATTTACGGCAGTGGTTAAATTAAAATTCAAATTGGTGTCGGCCATATTGCCTTTTAGATTCAATTTTTGCTGCTTGAAATCGCCACTTAAAAAGAGATCCTTATAAGTGTATTTGTTGTAGTATGCACTTATTAATTGTGCTTTAAACTGTGCCGAAGCAGTTTTAGGATCAAGCCCGGTTCCTTTAACGCTGGCTTTAGCCGTAATTTTGCCCAACTGGGCTTGCTGTTTAAGTAATCTACCTACATTAAAATTATTCAGGTTTACACTGGCAACATAGCTCTCCTTGCCTTTAGGACCTTTCATGCTTGCCAGTAACTTAGCCGATCCCATGTCGGTATTAATGTTAAAACCGGTATTGAAATTGGTCATTGAACCGGTAAACTTTCCGTTTGCAACAATCACATTAGGAAGCTCTATATTGGTTGGCAAAGTCTTTTTAGGGATAACTACCAAAAGATCTTTTTTGGTCATTGCAAACCTTTTGATGTTCATGTCAAAGTAAGCTTTATCCATATCAGGGAGTCCTTTTATCCTGCCACTCACATCAATGTTTGTGCTTTTTAACCCCGAAATCTGCAGTCGGGGAATTACAAGGTTATTCATATAGCCACTAACATTGGCATTTACTTTTATCTTCTCATTTCTGTAGTTTTCCGGGACCGCATCACTAAAGTAAGCAGCGTCTTTTAAGCCAATAGTTGTGTTTTTAACAACCATTGAAAGCTTTACCCTTTCCGGATGTTTGGTTAAATCATCAAGAGAAGAGTAATTTAATTCTGTAACGTTTTCTATTGATGTATTAGGTGTTTTTAGTAAGAAGTTATTCACCTTAATTGCCTTGTCGGAGTATACAACATCTCCTCTTAGCTTAGATAATTGAAAACCACTCTTCTCCTTAAACACACCTTCTTTTACATTGATTTTTATACCAGTATCACTATAGCCAAGCGCATCAGCTACTAAGGTAAGGCCGGTAAACTTTAAATGGTTAAAGTCCATTCCTTTAGTAGGTTTAGCTCCAAGATTATCAAACTGTACATTGTTCTCGGTTAAGCTTATATTGTCAACCAGTAATGACAGGGGTGAAGATTTCTCTGCAGTATCCACTTTTGTCTCTTTCCCGGGTTTAGCCGGTTTTAATGCAAACAGTATATTTGATTTGCTTAGCTTTGCGTCATTTATTTTGTACTTGCCATTTTTAACGTCTGCCAGAAGCTTGGTTAAAGACAAGTCATTAACATTAACATTCGCTTTATTAGTTGTGGAGCTGAAGTTTATTTTGGTATCATTTAGTTTGGCATCGTCAATTTTATAATTGCTATTGGTAAGGTCAATAAACAGCTGAGTTAAGGCTAGCTTGTTCAGATCAACATCCGCATTCATACCCGAAATCCGATCGTCGAATCCTATTTTTATATGGTTGAAAGCAAAGTCCTGAATCTCTACAAGTGGTAATTTACCGGATTCTGTTTTTGCTGTGTCTATGCTGTTTTGTAAGTGAGCCTGTAACTGTGTAAGCGGTTTTTGCTGCAGGTATTTTAAGGAGGTGTTTTTTAAGGCTAAAGATTTGATGACATAGTGTTGATTATTGAGGTCGAAATCTTTAATGTTGGCAGTAAACTCACCCAGGTTTAATTTTACATCATTTCCAGCAACATCATCACGATAAACGATACCAATGTCTTCAAAAGCCACCTTTTCAATAGAAAATTTGAGAGTAGATGTGGTGTCTTTTGCAACTTCTTCTTCTGGCTTTTCTTGCTCAGACATAAACGCATCTACCAGGAAAGAAAAGTTGAATGAGGTATCGGGGTTTATGCGGGTAACATTGGCCCTTATTTTTTGCAGTGAAATATTGTTGATCTCTACCTTATTACTTAAAAGTTTAAATAAGTTAATGTCTACAGAAAGTTTTTGTGCATATAGCAGGGTGTCTCCTTTTCTATCTTCAATATAAAATTTATTCAGCACCACATCCTTTGGTAATGCAATTTTTATACTCTCCAGACTTACCTCAGTTTTGGTTTTATCCTTTAAATAATTTATTGCTTTATCCTTTACAAAATTTTGTACCGCCGGAATGTTTAGGGAAAGTGCAATAAGGACAACCAGCATAATGATGCTTGCTACTATCCAAAGTATGATTTTAAGACTTTTACGAATATATATATTCAATTGAAATGCGTTTAATAGGGTTTTAAATCTATGATTACAGCACTAAAACCATGCCATCGGCGTCAAAATTAGGCTTCTTACTTATATCTACAATCTAAATAATTAAATTGTTTAAATCAAGGGATAAAATTGTTGTTAATCTATTGTTAGAAAATTACGTATGTTTAAATATGGATCAGAAAAATTTTGTTGTTAGCTATCAAACTTTTAAGTCCTTAAATGAGCTAAGTGCATCAGATCAGGAATTATGTTTAAAGGCCGAAGAGGCATTGAAATCATCATACTCACCTTATTCGAATTTTAAGGTTGGGGCAGCTTTAAAATTAAGTAATAAGCAGTTGGTTCTTGGTAGTAACCAGGAAAATGTGGCCTACCCTTCAGGGCTTTGTGCAGAGCGCGTTGCACTGTTTACAGTTGGTGCTGCTTACCCCGAAGCGGCTGTTCAGGCTATGGCAATTACTGCAAAAAGCAGTAATTTTGTTATCCAGAAACCTGTTACCTCGTGCGGTGCATGCTTGCAGGTAATGGCCGAATTTGAACAGAAGCAAAAGCAGGAAATTGAGGTGCTTTTTTACTGTATAGGGGGCGAAATAATAAAAGTAAAAGGGATTAAAAATCTATTGCCTTTTGTGTTTGTTGAAGAGCGGTTGGAAAGGTAAAACATCAATTCATAAAATAATGCCCGAAAATTATGAAAATCTAGTCCATTAACCCGAAAAAGATAGGTTATTAACTAAGAACTGTTAAAAACTTCTGTTCTTAATATTTCATTCCAACCCTTATATTTACAAAATCCAATCCTTTTTTGATGAGCGACGAAATAGAAAACAACATAAACGAAGAAAGTACACATACTGTAATCCCTATCAACGGGCTTTATGAGAACTGGTTCCTCGATTATGCCTCTTACGTAATTCTTGATCGCGCGGTTCCACACATCAACGATGGTTTAAAACCGGTTCAGCGACGCATTATGCACTCTTTAAGAGAGATGGATGATGGACGTTTTAATAAGGCTGCCAATGTTATCGGAAATACCATGAAATATCACCCTCATGGGGATGCTTCTATTGGCGATGCAATGGTGCAAATTGGTCAAAAGGAACTGCTGATAGATTGCCAGGGTAACTGGGGTGATCCGGTAACTGGCGACAGTGCCGCTGCGGCCCGTTATATCGAAGCGCGCTTGTCTAAATTTGCAAACGAAGTAGTGTTTAATCCAGATACTACCGTTTGGCAATTGAGTTACGATGGACGTAACAACGAACCCATTACTTTGCCGGTTAAATTTCCTTTGCTATTGGCCCAGGGGGCAGAAGGTATTGCGGTAGGTTTGGCTACCAAGGTTATGCCTCATAATTTTCTGGAACTGATTGATGCTTCCATCGAATCTTTAAAAGGAACCAGACCAAATATTCTCCCTGATTTCTTTACTGGCGGTATGGCCGATTTCTCGGCGTATAACGAAGGTATGCGCGGAGGTAAAATCAGGGTAAGAGCAAAAATTACAGAAAAAGATAAGAAGACCCTCGTAATAACCGAAATACCATACAGCACAACAACAGGTTCTGTAATCGATAGCATATTATCTGCTAACGATAAGGGTAAGATCAAGATTAAGAAAATTGAAGACAATACGGCACAGAATGTAGAGATTGTCATCCATCTTGCTCCTGGTATCTCACCTGATGTAACTATTGACGCGTTGTATGCTTTCACTTCATGCGAAGTTTCTATATCTCCAAATACTTGTGTTATCAAGGATGATAAACCTCAGTTTTTGAGTGTTAATGATATCCTTATCGAGAATACTCATAATACCAAGAACCTGTTAAAACAAGAATTGGAAATTAAGTTGCATGAATTGCAGGAAAGAATATTCTTTAGCTCACTACTAAAGATCTTTATTCAGGAGGGCATGTACAAAAATGCGGACTATGAGAATTCTGGTAATTTTGAAACGGTTGTTGAGGTATTGAATCTTTTATTCGAACCATTCAAACCCGATTTGTATAGGGAGATTCAGCCGGAAGATTTCAAAAAACTTATTGATAAACCAATGAGTAGCATTACCCGCTTTGACGTTAAAAAGGCGGATGATCAGATGAAAGCTTTAGCTGATGAGATCAAAGTTGTAAAAAATCACCTTCGTCACCTAACAGATTATACCATTGCCTGGTTCCAGAAACTTAGAGATAAGTATGGTAAAGGTAAAGAGCGTAAAACAGAGATTCGTTTATTCGATAGGGTAGAGGCATCTAAAGTGGCTTTAGCCAATGTAAAACTATACCTGAACCGTGAAGATGGTTTTGTGGGTACTGGTTTGCGTAAGGATGAATTTGTTGCAGATTGTTCCGATATTGATGAAATAATCGTCTTCAGAGAAGATGGTAAATGTATCATCACCAAGGTGGCAGATAAAACCTTTGTTGGTAAAGGAATTCTGCATGCACAGGTGTTTAAAAAGGGTGATGAACGGACCATCTATAACATGGTTTATAAAGATGGGGCCAGCGGCGTTTCGTACATTAAACGTTTCGCTGTAGTTGGTGTAACCCGCGATAAGGAATATGACCTTACCAAAGGAAGTAAAGGTTCTAAAGTATTGTATTTTACAGCCAACCCAAATGGAGAAGCTGAAGTGATTACGGTTCAGTTAAAACCACACACTAAACTTAAGAAACTTCAATTTGACCTTGATTATGCTGAAATAGCGATTAAAGGGCGTGCCTCTCAGGGTAATATTGTATCTAAGTATCCTATCAAAAAGATCCTGTTAAAAACAAAAGGAGTATCAACACTTTCCGGCCTTAAGATATGGTATGACGATTTGCTTAGAAGACTTAATGTTGATGGAAGAGGGAAATACCTTGGTGAATTCGATGGTGATGATAAAATATTACAGGTTCATAAAGAGGGATGGTATGAGCTGAGTACATTCGAATTGAGCAATCACTTTGATGCAGATCTGATACTGATCCAGAAATTTGATCCTGAAAAACCATTTACTGTTGTACAATACGAGGGGAAAGCTAAAAATTATTTCATAAAGAGATTTGTATTTGAATCAATTGCCGTAGGTAAAAAAGGTACTCTGATTAGTGAAGAGAATGGTTCGAGATTCCTTTACCTGACCAGCAATCCAGAAGCAGTATTAACGGTTGATGTACTTAAAGGTAAAACGCAAATCCCGGAAACATTAGAAATAGTGTTAGCAGAGTTTATTGATGTAAAGGGTATAAAGGCTAACGGAAACAGGATCACTCAACATGACGTAAAAAATGTGAGTATTTCTAATCATGAAGAACTGGAATTAGTTCTGGAAAGCAAGGTCAGTATTCCAGATGCGTCTGCTAATGAAGAGCAAGCTGAAGGAGAAACTTCTGAAACAACAGCGGATGTAGCTACAAGTGGGGAAGAGGAAAATATCCAGGAAGTAGAGGAAAGCAATGTCGAGCCGGAAGAGCCGGAAGCTGTTTCGGAAGAACCTGAAGTCGAACAAGAGGAGGCATCACCTGTTGCGAAAAAGCCTTTTGTTGTCGCCAAGGAACCAAAACCTGTTTCAAAAGAAGAACCTGTAGAAAAGGTTGAAGAAAAGCCATCTGAGGAGGCGGCAGAGGGAAAACCAAAAAAAGCGTGGGGAACACCTAAAACGCCAGAAAAAGAATCAAAGGCCAAGCCTGAAGGTAAAGAAGAGCCTAAAGCTCAGCCGAAACCTATGGCTAAAGAAACCCCAGAGACAAAGAAGGATGAGAAAGATATTCCGGCAAAAGAAATTAAGTTTGAGATCACTAACCCTGACGATATAGAAATTGACGATAAGGGGCAGTTAGGCTTGTTTTAGTCTTAATGTCCTGATCTTCGTTATTTTGATCATTAAATTTTTGTCATTTTCTGGCTAAGCATTGCCGGATTTTGAATAAGATAAATATATTTGTCAGATTACACATCACAATTAAAGGATAGATACTACTTAGGTTTATGTTGAAAAAATTAACGGGCATTCTTATTTTACTTTCATTTTTGCTGGTAAAGCATGTGTCGTTATTTACTGTAACCGACCATAAACAAACAGTATCGATCCATCATACTGATCAAGACTCTGAGAACTCAGAGGAAGAGAAAGAATTAAAAAATCTGGAGCTTACGGATGATGTTTTTATTCATCAGCCAATTGTAGATCTGGCGCATACCTTAACCTCAAAAAAGGTTAATTATAGCTTTGTATCGCCTACGGTTACCTCGGTTATTTCGCTACCATACCCCCCTCCTGAAATCTGATTGTAAATACACTACAATTAAGATTCAAATATTACACAATAATTTTATTTTATGAGATATCCTTTAGTATCAAAAGGTGCCGTATTAGGCATTTTATTAAGCGCAGCTGCATTTTCAGTAAATGCACAAAAAATTGAGGAGCAAGAGTTAAAAGTAAACGTAGATAAGATTTCTAATTCTACTGAACACTTAAAAAACCTGCAACCCGTAACTTTTAAATACGATGTACAGAAGTACAAACATCTTAAATTACCAGCTGGCGAGCAATACGGCTTCCTCGCCAGTAACGTACAATCAGAATACCCAGCTATGGTTTATGAGGCTACTAAAATGTACAACCAGGGTAAGAACAATTCAAAAGTTGCAAGATATAGCGAAGTGCAATCAGAAAATCTGATTCCTGTACTCGTGGCAGCTATTAAAGAGCAGCAGGCAGAAATTGAGCTGCTCAAAAAAGAATTAAACCTCTTGAAAGAGAAGTCTAAATAGGTAGTTTTTTGTTTTAGTATCTTTGAAAAAGCCATCGAAAGATGGCTTTTTAATTAATTCTGTTTTTTAGATTGCTGCATTGGGTTTGTTGCAGGCATCTGTTGCTCCTTAAACAATTCAAACCTGGTAGACTGGCTTTTTCTTGGCCAGGAGTTATTGCTCTCATCAATATCGGCAGTTTCTCTATTTGGATCTAACTGTACTGAAACAACTTCCTTATCCTTAGCAAAAACTTTGGTTATCTTGTTTTCATTCTTTCTCCATACATAGGCAGGAATTCTATCTGTTTCCTTACTGCCATCCTTAAACGTCCATTCAATGATCAATGGCATCACTAAACCACCTAGGTTCGAGAATTCGAGTTCGTAAAAGTTCTTTTTGCTCTCATAGATTTTTTTCTCTTCAGCACCTAACGAGTTATAATAGTTTTGAAATTGCTCGTCGGCCGTTTTGCTTACTTCAAAGCGATCAAACTTATTATAAAAATCAAGCAAACTTGTGTCTTGCTCAATGGCAAACTTTATACCCTCGGCCTTATTGCGTTCTCGGCCCAGATATTTGTTGTCTTTTTCATATGCTTTCTTGCTTTCTGCATTTTCAACTGCTTGTTTCATGCTGTTCATGCGATAATAGCGCACCTCGTTCAATGAAATGTCTACGGGATCAGTACTAAAGAACCAACCTCTCCAAAACCAGTCAAGGTCAACTGCCGAGGCATCTTCCATTGTTCTGAACAAATCGGCAGGAGTAGGGTGTTTAAATGCCCATCGCTTTGCATACTCTTTAAAAGAATAATCAAAAAGCTCCCTGCCCATTATGGTTTCTCTTAAAATGTTTAGCGCTGTGGCTGGTTTAGCATAAGCATTAGGGCCAAAATTTACAATGTTCTCGGAATTAGTCATAATCGGCTCCAGCTGGTCTTTCGGCATTTTCATGTAGTCTACAATCTTATGTGCTGGTCCTCGTTGAGAGGGATAATTATTGTCCCATTCCTGCTCTGCCATAAACTGGCAAAAAGTATTTAGGCCCTCATCCATCCAGGTCCATTGCCTTTCGTCGGAGTTTACAATCATGGGGAAAAAATTATGACCCACCTCATGAATAATTACACTGATTACACCATATTTAAGTGACTCCGTGTATGAACCATCTTTTTCTGCACGGCCATGATTAAAGCAAATCATAGGATATTCCATTGCATTGGAGGCTTCAACAGATATTGCAACAGGATATGGATAGGGAATGGTGTGTTTAGAATACGATTTTAAAGTATGCGCAACCACCTTGGTCGAATACCTGCTGTATATCGGGTAAGCTTCGGGGCCATAATAAGACATGGCCATTGTTTTTTTTCCGTCGATATAAGTTGCCATAGCATCCCAAACCAATCTTCTTGAAGATACCCATGCAAAATCCCTTACATTTTCGGCCACATAAGTCCATGTCTTTTTCCCGGTTGCCTTTTTTGTAATAGCGGATTTTGCTTCACTAAGATTTATAATTTCCAGAGGAGCTTTTGCTGTTTGTGCTTCATTCCATCTCCTTAAGCTGGTTGCGCTTAAAACCTGTGGATAGTTCTGGCATTCGCCTGTTGCACCAACTATGTGGTCTGCCGGAACAGTCATGTTCACCTTGTAGTTTCCAAAAACCAAGGCAAACTCTCCTCTGCCCTCGAATTGCTTGTTTTGCCATCCCTGGAAATCAGAATAAACAGCCATGCGCGGAAACCATTGTGTAATGGTAAACAAATAATTGTCGTCTTGAGGAAAATACTCATATCCACCTCTTCCATGTACAATCTTACGATCAGAGATGTTGTAATTCCACGTTATTTTTAATTTATACTTTTCCTTAGGTTTAAGCACGACAGGCAAATCAATCCGTAACATGGTGTTGTTAATCACGTAGGGAAGAGGAGTGCCCTTCTCATCGGTAATTTTAATGACCTTAACACCAAGATCATCATCGCGGCCAATAATATCAGAGAAGTCATCTAATGTCATCTTCTCTTTTATTTTGCTGGTTTGTGTAAGCTTATTGTCGCTTGTAGCTTTGTTCTGATTCTCGTCAAGCTGAACCCACAAATAACTTAAAGGATCTGGCGAATTATTATAATAAGTGATCGTTTCAGATCCATTTAAACGCAGGTTCTTTTCATCCAGTTCTGCATTAATCTCATAATCTGCCCTTTGCTGCCAATATGCAGGGCCGGGTGCGCCAGATGCAGAGCGGTAATAGTTCGGATCAGAAAGGATTGTGCCTAGCTGTTCAAATTTATTACCGTGGTTTGAACCCGGATTATTTAATGATTGTGCGTATATACCGACATTGAAAAACAATGCGGCAGTTAGAAGTAACGGTTTCTTCATTTTGTTAGTTAAGGATTGCAGGTAACCGCTCGGCGGCCATTACAAATGATATACCAAATATAGCGGATGAAAGGAAGAAATTCCAGTCCCACCGCTTAATTTTTACGATCATAATAAGGATAAATGAAAGTATGAGTACACCGAAAACGATTAGTATCTGCCCAAATTCCAGCCCAAGGTTAAAGGCAAGTAACTCTACAACGATGTTGGTAGTTTTGCCAAGCAGACTTTTTAAGTAATTTGAGAAACCCATGCCATGTATTAGTCCAAAGATGAGCGCTAATGTATATTTTAACCTTATGGCCTTGGGCTTGGGCTTTTTATTAAGGATGTTGGCTAACGCAGTTATCATAATTGTAACCGGAATTAAAAATTCTATAAGTGCGGTGTTTACGTGCACAACATTTAACACACTTAGGGCTAAAGTTATGCTGTGGCCAACGGTAAATGCGGTAACCAAAATTAGTACTCTTTTCCAATCGGAGAGGGTGTATACACCACAAAGAGCAAGTAAGAAAAGTATATGATCGTAGCCTTTCCAGTCTAAAATATGGTGCCAGCCAAGATCAAAATAGAGATTGAAATCTTGCATTATAGTTTAAAGTTGTAATTTTGAATACAGAATAGCAAGAAATATTCTATTTTATATCTACCTATACAAAATGTTACAACTTATTTTATTTTTTTGGTTAAATATTTTTCATCCGTTTTACGTTAGCGTGACCGAGATAGATCATAATCAAAAAACAAAAACTGTTCAGGTAAGTGTGCGTGTATTTTTTGATGATTTTGAAAATGCGCTTGATAAGCGTTATAAAACAAGTATCAATATTTTGAAGCCTAAAGATCGTAAACAGGTAGACGGGCTTATTTCCGATTACATAAAAAGCCACCTGCAGATTAAGGCTAATAATAAATCGCTTACGCTAAAGTACCTGGGATATCAAATTGAAGAGGATGCCGCATGGTGCTATTTTGAAAGTGAAAAAATAGAAAGCATCGAAAAGCTAGAGATTCAAAACGACATACTGTTTGAACAGCACGATTCACAGATCAATATGATTCATGCTACAGTTAATGGAAAGCGAAAAAGTACCAAACTTGATAACCCGGAAAAATCAGTCGCGTTTTCTTATTAATCCTAAATAAAAAAGGGAGCAACTGCTCCCTTTTAATTAAATCTTTGCACAGTTTACTGGTATTGAATGTAAACCGGAACTGGTTTCAATTTCATCAATTCCTCTGGAGTCATTAAGCGCTTAGGATCTTTTTTCAAATCATTTTTATAGAACAATTTGAAGCCCGTAAACTGAACAGGCTCAGAGAAAATAAAGTGACGGTAAGTTCCTTTTTTAAGTTCTGGCTCACCCCATCCGTCCATATGCATTACAATTTGAACTTCCGGACGAAGTTTTATGTTTTGAGAATTGGTAACCATCTTTTTTGTGAAACGGTGAACCACAAATACTTTTGGAGGCAAGTTATATTTCTTTACAAGATTAGTTAAATACTGAGAAACATAGTTGATATCGGCAGCATCGTAAGTTCCGATTTTTTTACCTGGAAGCGAACCATCTTTCATAGAAAACTCAGGATCTATACCTAGATGCACAAATGGTAATTGTAAGTATTTTTCTATATGCGGCAATTCAGCCTTGATGTTGCTTAGTGCTACCTGTAAATCTAGAAATACAATAGTATTAGGACGCATTTTAGCAATGCTTAATACAGAGTCAATCTGTGAGTTGGCCATACGGTTAATGTACTTCCCATCTCTGCCCGGCGTACCACTTGCTACAGCAGCAATGTAATGTAAACCTGGCTGTACGGGAGTAGTAGGATCAACTTTTTCCCAATGTTTAACTTCAGCATCCAATCTTTTCCACATCTCTTTTGGAGCATATTCGCCCAGGGCACCCATTTTTTTAGAGTGTAAATTTCCATAATAAACAACAATACGTTTAAATGGAAGTATAGCACCTGCAAGTGGGTATGGTTGTTTTTTAACCGGCCATTTACCAGTGGTATCACCATTGGCTAACTTTGCCATAATTGCATCATACTTTGCAGTGTCAATCGGTCCCCGCAAATCTTCTTTTGTTTCGGTTGCTGTCGAATCTCCAGGAGCATTTTTTGTTTGGCCATTGGCCTTTTTAACGTCCGAGGTGCAGCTTATAAATACACCAATTGAAGCCATTCCGACTAAAAGCATCCCTGCTAGATGAGATAATTTCATTTTTTATACTTGTTTTTTATGGTAAGATAAGATGTAAATGTCAGTTCCAAGCCAACAATAAAATTTTTTACAAGTATACCACTATACATAGTAATAAAAAAGCTGGTTATCAGGGTTAATTAAAATATTTCTATTTATTATTTGTAATTAGTCTAAATAAGTTCTTATACTTGCGGTGTTATTTAAAATTATTCTAAATAAATTGTTAATGAGAATTGGCTTACTGTTAATGGCTGTATTTTTTATCGTTTCAACTACACAAGCACAAGATAAAGGTGCCGGCAAGGAATTGAAAAGCGATACCACAGCTAATTCCCTAAAGGAAGTTGTAGTTACGGGCGAATATCAACCTCAATCATTAAGAAATTCAGTTTACAGAACACGTGTTATTAATTCAGAGCGTATTCGCTTGCGTGCTGCAACAAATATTCAGCAAGTATTAAATACAGAATTAGGCTTCAGGTTTTCTAACGACATGGCGTTAGGTACAAGCGACGTAACTTTAATGGGCATGTCGGGCAGAAACGTTAAGATCCTTTTAGATGGTGTGCCAATGATAGACAGGGGAGATACCAGAGAAAGTTTAAACCAAATAGACATCAACTCCATTGAGCGCATAGAGATAGTAGAAGGGCCACTCTCGGTTTCTTATGGTACCGATGCACTTGCTGGTGTAATCAATATCATTACAAAAAAAGCAGTTAAAGAAACATTAAGCCTTAATGCGAGGGTGCAAGAGGAAACAGTGGGGGATGAGTACTCAGCGTTCAGTAAAAAAGGTTCCCACTTGCAACACGTAGGAGCAAGCTGGCAAAATAAGCGTTGGAGTGTTCTTGGAGGTGTAACCCATAACGATTTTAATGGTTTTAACAGTGCACCTGCTTTGGCTACTGCAGCGCAGATCGCTGCTGATATTAATAGGTGGAAACCTAAAGAGCAATGGTTGGGAAATGGCCGTCTGGGTTATAATAGTGATAAGTTAAATGTATGGTACCGAATGGATTATGCTGATGAGACTATTTTAAGCAAGGGTGGCTATAACCCAAACATTTTTAAGTCTGTTAATCAAAAATACATCACCAATAGATATACCCAGCAAATACAAAGCGATTATAAGCTAACTGATAAATTGCAGCTTAGTGGAATACTTGGTTATTCCAACTTAAAACGTACTACCAGAAGTGTGCTGCATGACTATTCTACAGGAAAGGAAGAATTGTCTACCGGTGCCGGCGAACAAGATGTATCTAAATTCCAATCTACATCGGTCCGAGCAACAGCTCAGTATAGGTTATCAGACCAATGGTCTTTTCAACCTGGTATCGAGATTAATCTGGATGGTTCAAGTGGAGCAAGGATTAAAGGAGATCCCTCTATTCATGATTATGCTTTCTTTATATCTTCTGAGTGGAAGGTTACAGATGGTATAACCATAAGACCGGGTGCCCGCTTTATTAAAAACTCAGTTTACGATGCACCCCCTGTAATTCCATCACTTAATACAAAATTCAGGTTAAATAAAGATCTTGATTTGCGTTTGGGTTATGCAAGTGGTTTCCGCTCGCCTGCCTTACGCGAACTTTATTACGATTTCTTTGATGCCAGCCATTCTATTTTAGGAAACGAAAACCTTAAAGCAGAACAGTCACATAGTTTGACCGGATCGCTGACTTTTACCAGGTCGCATAATGAAAATGCTGATTTCCGCTCAGTTGTAGGTGGCTTTTATAATACTTTCAGAAACAGAATAGATTTTGGCCTTTCTGCTGCTGATCCTACAATTACTACTCTTATAAACGTTTCTCGCTACAAAACAACTGGAGGAACTTTTGAAAATACTTTAACGCTTAATGATTTTCAGGTTTCTCTGGGCCTTTCCTATATCGGTATTAATAACCGTTTCGTAGCCGATGCTCCAAAACCTGGTGAATCTGATGAATTTGCATGGACTCCTGAGGTGAACAGCAACATCACTTACACCTTTTCCAGAATTGGTGCAACTGTAAATCTGGCCTATAAATTTTCAGGAAGAAGGCCTTTTTATCAGCTCAATACGAACAATGGAATAGAGCAGGTAACACTTGAGAAAACCGGTTCTTATAGTACAGCAGATCTGATGATCAATAAAAAGATATTTAAATCTCTTAATCTGAATGCAGGAGTTAAAAACCTGTTCGATGTAACTACCATTAGCAGCACATCAGTTGCAACTGGTTCGGCACACTCAACGGGTGGCCCGGTTCCATTGAATTATGGACGCTCGTATGTTGTAGGGTTAAGTTTTAATTGGAAGAAGAATTAGATTATTAATCATTATAACACGTATAAAATCATGAACAAAATTACTAAACTCGTTGCCCTATTGTGTTTTGCTACAGTCTTTACTTCTTGCAGTAAAGATGACGATCCAATATTGGAGGTTCCGGTATCTGATGGGACAACATTAACTCTAAATGGAATAGCTGGTGCCGAAGCAGGCAGTAGTGCTGCCAACAGTGTTTATGTAGATTTAAGTGGAGCCCAACAAACAGCCGTGCTTCGTAACAGCTGGGCTTTAGGTTTTTATTCTGGTAATGATTTTAAAGTTGTTCTGAACGGAACTTCAGGGGCATCGGCAAAGAAGCTAGATAAGACAGATTTAAATGCCGTAACTGAAGCAGATTTTAACCTGTCTGATTTAACGATTGCGCTTGGCGAGACAGGAGCTAAAGCTGAAATTGAATTTAAGAAATTTGATGACCCCAGAGAAGCCAGCATCCTTAATAAAACTGCAATTGAAACCATCTCTGCAACAGATTCAGAAAATAAGGTCTATATAGTTAGTCCGGTTGGTGGTAGTCATAGCTCAGTAATAAGTGCAGAGACTGTTTACAAAGTAAGGGTTCTTCGTAAGGCCAACGGGTATACTTTGCAATATGCTAAGCTAAAGGAAACTACTTTTAAATCTGTTGATATTGTTAAGGATGCAAATTCTAACTATAGCTTTTTCTCTCTTACTGATGGAAAAAGTGTAAATGTGGAGCCTGTAAAAGCCAACTGGGATCTGGTATGGACCTGGACCATGTATTATGGTACAAATGCGGATGGTATTTTCCCATATAGCTTTTCTGATATCGTTTTTACCAATAGCCTTAATGGTGTTCAGGTAGCTCAAGTTAAAACTTCGGTAGTAAGTTACGCAGATTTTTCTGAGTCAAACCTTAATGCTTTATCGTTCAGTGCAAACCGAGATGCAATTGGTGATAAATGGAGAAATACAACCGGTACCGCAGTAGGTGTAAAAACTGATTCGTTTTACGTTGTAAAAGATGGCGCCGGTAATATATACAAATTGAAATTTAACAGTTTTCATGCAAGCGACGGTGGAGTGCGCGGCAAGCCTGTAGTAGAATATAAACTCGTTAAAAAAGGATAAAAGTTTGGTTTAGTTTGGTTAGATGAGGATGCTTTCGGCCCCCCCGAAAGCTCCTCTTTTTAAACATTTATTATGAAAAAAATAGGATTGCTGATGGTAGCTGTTGCCATGTTTAGTGCATGCAGGAACACTACCGAAAATAACACTGTCAGGCAATTGCCGGATAGTGTGAAAATTGTTTCTTTAAACGGCACTGTAAGTGAAATAGTTGCCGGACTGGGTTTAGAAAAAAACATTGTAGGAACGGATATAACAAGCAGCTATCCCGAAAGCTTAAAAAGCAAGCCTAAGGTAGGCCACAGTAGTAAGATCAATGTTGAGGGTGTTTTGTCGCTTCAACCTAATATCGTTGTGGCGATTGATAAAGAAGTATCTCCTCAACTTGCCGCCCAGTTTAAAACCGCGGGCATTAAATTAGTATTGTTTAAACAAGAATTCTCAATAGATGGGGCTAAGAACTTAATCCGTTCCGTTGGCGATAGCCTATTGCAGCAGACCAAGGCAGATTCCCTAATTAAGGTATTTGATGCGGAAGTAGCGGCTGCTCAAAAACAAATAACAAATACAAAAAAAGCTAAAGTACTGTTTATTTATGCCCGAGGCACAGGGACAATGATGGTTGGCGGCTTAGGTACACAAGTTGATAAAGTGATTGAATTAGCCGGAGCACAAAATGCGGTAACAGGATTTTCTGAGTATAAGCCTTTAACCTCCGAAGCACTTGTTAAAGCCAACCCCGATGTAATCTTGTTGTTTGATGATGGTTTGCAAAGTTTAGGCGGTACGCAAGGTTTGGAAACAGTTCAGGGTATAGCGCAAACAAATGCAGGTAAAAACAAGAAGTTTATCACTATGGATGGTGCTTTGCTAACCGGTTTCGGTTTGCGTTTAGGCAAGGCAATAACAGAATTGTCTGGTAAAATCAACAACGCAGTTAAGTAGAGAAAATAGAGGTGATTAAAAAAACAGGATATATTATTGTACTGCTTGCGGTAGTTCTGGTCGTAACCATGGTGGTTTCTTCCTGCATTGGTGCTGTGGATATCAGTTTCTCGGAACTGCTATCTATCATAAGTTACCATACAAGATTATCCGATTATCAGGGCTTTACTTCGCAACAGGAATCTGTGTTTTTTAATCTTCGTCTGCCAAGAGTGCTGTTGGGTAGCCTTATTGGCGCCGGATTGGGCGTTTCAGGAGCTGCCATTCAGGGGTTGTTTCGCAACCCCCTTGCCGAACCTGGTCTAATAGGAATATCATCGGGTGCCACATTGTTTGCTGTAATTATGATCGTGCTTGAGATAAATATTTTTAAAAATCTAACAGGTACATTAAGTTTTTACGCCTTATCTATTGCAGCATTTATTGGTGCCGGTATTACTACGATGATTGTTTATCGCATTGCGATGAAGAATGGTAAAACAGTTATCACAACTTTATTACTGGCCGGATTGGCAATTAATGCATTGGCAAATTCGTTTATTGGATTAATGACGTACATGGCTACCGATGCACAATTAAGAAACATTACATTTTGGAACCTTGGAAGTCTAGGCGGGGCTAGCTGGCAAACTGTTAGTGCATTATTACCCTTTGTTTTAATTCCTATTGTTACGCTTCCTTTTTTTGCCAAATCTTTAAACGCATTGGTCCTTGGAGAACCCCAGGCTTTGCATATGGGTGTAAATGTTAAAGTAGTTAAACGGATGATTATTATTCTGGCCACCATGGCTGTGGGTGCTTCTGTTGCCATGGCCGGAATTATTGGATTTATCGGCTTAATTATTCCACATATTATAAGGATGACATTTACTGCTGATCATAGACTGGTAATTCCTGGATCAGCATTGCTTGGTGGGGCTTTGTTGACCGGGGCCGATCTTATTGCAAGAACAATAGTTGCTCCGGCGGAACTTCCAATAGGCATATTAACTGCAATGATTGGTGTGCCTGTGTTTATATATATTATTATTTCTGAGAAAAATAAAAACAACCTATAGATGATCCGAGTAGAAGAACTTACCTATAAAGTAGGAAACAGGAAACTGGTAGATGGGTTGAGCTTTGAGGCTCACTCTGGTGAAATGCTGGCTATTTTAGGTGCTAATGGTGCCGGTAAAAGTACTTTAATGAAATTGCTTTGCAGAGAGATAAGGCCATCGGCAGGTAAGGTTTTTATTAAGGGAAAAGAGCTGATGAATTACAGGCTCGAAGACCTGGCAAAGACAAGAGCTGTGCTTTCTCAGCACAATACGATTTCAGTTTCTTTTATTGTTGATGAACTGGTAATGATGGGAAGATATCCACATTTTGATCAGAAGCCAGCTGCCAACGATTTTTCGGTGGTAAGAAGAGTGATGCAGGATACGGGAATAAGCCATTTGTCGGGCCGAGATTATAATACGCTTTCAGGTGGTGAACAGCAAAGGGTTCAATTGGCGAGGGTTATTGCGCAGGTTTATGACAGCCCGAATGCTTGTTTGTTATTGGATGAGCCTACAAACGGACTTGATATTCAGTTTCAGCAGCAGATTATGGTGTTGGCTCGTAAACTGGCCGACAGAGGGTATTGCGTGATCTGCATTTTGCATGACATCAACTATGCTTCTCGCTTTGCAGATAGAATACTGATGTTAAAAAATGGTAAAAAAGTAGCCGAAGGGTTGCCTGTTGAAGTGATCAATTGTGATAATATTCATGAGACTTTTAGCATTAAAGTAAAGCTAATGGAATGCGAAGATTATAATTGTCCGCTGGTTATACCAGCTACTAGTGTAAGCTAAAAAAGGTGTATCATGAATACACTTCAATTTAAAATAGAACGAATTAATTAAAACAGGATAAAATGGAAAAGATATTAGATTTAAAAAGCCAGTGGGAAGCATTCAAAACAGAAAACCCAAAAGTCCGTATCAGAGATGCTGCAAAACAACTTGGTACCAGCGAAGCCGAATTAATCGCAACAACTGTAAACTCAACAGCTATCCGTTTGCAGGACCAATTCCAGGAGATATTAAAAGAAGTTGAAAGCTTAGGTTATGTAATGGCCTTAACACGTAATGACTTTTGTGTTCATGAACGTAAAGGAATCTATAAAAAAGTATCTTTTAAAGGAATGATGGGATTGGCAGTAAATCCTGATATCGATTTGAGGTTATTTATGAGCGCATGGAAATCGGCCTTTGCGGTTAATGAGAATGACCGTAAAAGCCTCCAGTTTTTTGGTAAGGATGGACAGGCGATACACAAAATCTACTTAACCGATACGAGCAATGCTGACGCTTATGAGGTATTGGTTGAAAAATATACTGCAGACGATCAGACCGCTGCATTAGAGATAATTACAGAGAAAGTTGCTGCCGTAGAAAAACCAGATCAGGAAGTTGATGTAGAAACATTTAAAAAGGAATGGTTGGCGCTAAAGGATACGCACGATTTTCATGGTTTGTTAAGAACTCATGGATTAAGTCGCACTCAGGGTTTGCGTTTAGCACCTGAAGGCCATGCTACACAAATTACAACCGATTCTCTGAAAGCAATTTTAACTAGGGCTTCAGAAACTGATCTTGAAATAATGGTTTTTACCTCAAATGCTGGCTGTATCCAGATCCATACTGGTTTGGTAAAGAAGCTTGTTCAAACAGGCCCGTGGTTTAACGTCCTGGATCCTGAATTTAACATGCACCTTCGTGAAGATGGTATTGCAAACGTATGGTTAGTTAAAAAGCCAACAGATGATGGTATTGTAACCAGTATTGAAGTATTTGATAAAGAAGGAAACATCATTGTTCAGTTTTTTGGAAAGCGTAAACCTGGTATTCCTGAAAATGAGAATTGGAGAATGATCGCAAATGAATTAGCTGTAATTGCATAAACAGCGAAAGAAACTTAAGCAGTAAGGTGTTACTGGGTTTAAGTGTGTTTAAAGGCGTCGGTTTAGGTCCCGGCGCCTTTTTTATTTTTAAAATCTATTCCTCCATCTTAAAGCTGTCGTCATCTCGAACGAAGGAGAGATCTCTTGAACTACTAAACAAGAGATCTCTCCTTCGAGATGACGGGTGTACGCCACTTCCTAATTGAAAATATTGAATTTCTTTATTTGAAAGTATTGAACTTGCCAAAAACACCTAATGGTAGTTTAATACCCGAAGTTGCCTGCAAATACAATTCTCCTGTCTCAAGATTTTTTACCTGAGGGAATGAAGTTTTAATCAGATTCTCTACAATAACAGAAGAAAAACCTAAAGAGTAAGTGTTTAAGATCAGAAAGTGTTCTTCTTCATCCAGCAACTGAACAACATCCTGCATCATTTCCTGAATGTGGTCTTCCAGTTTCCACTTCTCACCATTTGGTCCATGACCAAAAGCAGGGGGGTCCAAGATAATTCCATTATATTTTTTACCGCGTTTAAGCTCTCTTTTTACAAACTTTAGTGCGTCTTCAACCACCCAGCGTACATCTTTAAGCTTAGAAAGTTCCTGGTTTTCATTAGCCCAGTTTACTACTTGTTTAATAGAGTCAACATGAGTAGTGTCTGCTCCGGCAGCTTTTGCAATTAACGATGCAGCACCTGTATAAGCAAATAAGTTTAATACTTTAGGGCTTGCCGTTTTAAATTTCTTTATCGATGAAGAGATATAATCCCAATTCACAGCTTGTTCAGGGAAAACACCAACATGCTTAAATGAGGTTAATCCTAAGCGGAGGTTAATACTTACATCATCATTTTTGTACTCAACATTCCAGCGATCTGGTAAATGGGCGGAGTTTTTAATCCATTCTCCGGAGGTAGCAGAGCGACCTTTAAATTTGATATGTGTTTGTTTTTTCCAGTCTTGATCAGACAAAGTCTTTTTCCATACCGCTTGGGGCTCAGGTCTGGATAGTACCAGGTTACCGAAACGTTCTAATTTTTCAAAATCACCACAATCAATCAGCTCATAATCTTTCCAATGCGTGGGTGTTAGCAGGCTTATCATAATTATATATTAAAACTTTCCTTTTGCAGCCTTCATAAAGCGGCTTGCAAAAACGAAATCATTTAGTTCTTGAATCTCAGTATGGGCAATTTCTTTGTTAGAGCCTTCCCAGAATTTCTTGCCTTCGTGCAAGAAAAGAATATAGTCGCCGATACCCATTACAGAGTTCATATCATGGGTAACAACTATGGTTGTAGTGTTGTATTCTTCAGTAAGCTCTTTAATCAGCTCATCAATTACAATCGAAGTTTTAGGATCAAGTCCAGAGTTTGGCTCATCAACAAACAAATACTTTGGGTTCATGGCAATAGCGCGGGCAATACCCACACGTTTTTTCATACCACCGGAAAGCTCTGCGGGAAACAGTTTGTTTTTTCCTTCAAGGTTTACACGTTCCAAACAGAAATTAACGCGCTCCAGCTTTTCTTTACGTTCCTGATCGGTAAACATATTTAAAGGGAACATGATGTTCTCTTCAACAGTCATTGAATCAAATAAAGCGGAACCCTGAAATAGCATACCTATCTCTTTTCTGATCTCTATCTTTTCTTCGAAGTTCATGGTAGTAAACTCACGCCCATCGTATTCTACACTTCCTTCTTCAGGATGGTGCAGGCCAATCATACATTTAAGTAGTGTGGTTTTACCCGAACCGGAGCCTCCAATGATCAGGTTGGTTACACCAGCTTCAAACTTACCTGAAATTCCCTGTAGTACTTTGTTGCTGCCAAACGATTTGTGTATGTCCTTAATCTCGATCATAATAATAACTGGGTTACAATGTAATCACATGCCAATATCGTAATACAGCTAACAACAACAGCTCTTGTACTTGCCTGGGCTACCTCGAGTGCACCGCCTTTTACATAGAAACCTTCATATGCAGGAACCGAAGTGATGATAAAACCAAATACAAAAGCCTTTACAAGGGCTACAACAATGGTATAAGGATTAAAATCAGTAGTGATACCCTGAATATATTCGGCAGGAGAAACAGCTCCAGATAAAGTACCACCAATGTATCCACCGGTAATGCTGAGGAACATAGACATAATTACCAATAAAGGAACCATGGTAATCCCCGCAATGATTTTTGGCAGGATAAGATAACCGGGAGAGTTGATTCCCATAATCTCGAGTGCATCAATCTGCTCGCTAACACGCATTGTACCAATTTCAGAGGAAATTGCAGACCCGATTTTACCGGCCAAAACAATAGCGGTAATGGTAGGACTAAGCTCAAGAATACTTGAATCTCTGTTTACAGAACCGATAATGGTTTTAGGGATAAAGTCGCTAACCAACTGGAAGGCAATTTGTAATGTCATTACTGCTCCTATGAAAGTAGAAATAATGGCAATCAGCCCCAGGGAACCTACCCCTACAAAATCCATTTGTTTAAAGATGGCCTTCAAGTATATTTTAAACTTTTCGGGCTTTCTAAATACCGCTTTCAATAAAAGTAGGTACCTGCCAAAATTGGTGAAATTCATTCAATGAAAAATTAGCTATAGTATTTGTGCAATATTATTACAAAGAAACAATAAAAAGTTGAAATCGTTGTAATCCCTTTTTCTAACCAATCTTTGGCTATTAATGTTTTGCCATGCGGTGCTTTTTTGTATTATTGTGTTAAATAAAGATGTTTAAACAATGAATGCAATTATTACCGGCGCGACTAAAGGTATTGGAAGGGCCATTGCAATAAAGCTGGCACAGAGTGGATATGACTTAGCAGTGTGTTCAAGAAAAAAGACTGAACTGGATAGTTTTGCAGAAGAGTTAAGGCATACAGGTGTTAGGATATTTACTTATCGGGCAGATTGCAGCATTAAAGAAGATGTGTATGCATTTTGTAATGCTGTAAAAAACGAAATGCCCAAAGTTGATGTTTTAGTGAATAATGCGGGTATGTTTTTGCAGGGATCTATACTTGATGAAGCTGATGATCAGCTTGAAAAGCAAATAAATCTGAACCTTAACGCAGCCTATTACCTGTCAAAGTTTTTTGGTAAAATGATGCGCACACAGCAATCAGGCCACATTTTTAACATATGTTCGATAGCCAGTAAACAAAATGCAGAAAATGCAGGTAGCTATAGTGTAACTAAAGCAGCATTGCTAAGTCTTAATAGTGTATTTAGGGAGGAATTATCAAAATACAACGTTAAGGTAACAGCTGTATTGCCAGGTTCAACACTAACATCATCGTGGGAGGGAACAGAAATCCCCGCTGATCGTTTTGTACAACCAGAAGATATTGCGAATACCATATACACCATTTTAAATTTAAGCAGTGGCGTAAATGTTGATGAGATAACTATAAAGCCGATACAGTTTTAAAATATAGGAGGAAATATATTATGGACAAGAGATTATTTAGAAATGAGCATGAGAAAGTAATTGCAGGTGTATCATCTGGAGTTGCGGAATACATGGAGGTGGATGTGACGATAATCAGATTATTGTTCGTACTCTCAACCATCTTTTTAGTTGGAACAGGGATTTTGGTGTATATCATCATGTGGATTGTCGTACCTGTAAATAACGATCCGACAAAAAGATTTTCAAAATTCAATGAGTTTTATAAAGGACCACAAAATAATCCTTTTAACTCACCAAACGCGTTTTCACAGCCGTATCAAAACCCGGAAACATCAAATCCATCGCAATCGCAAGCATGGACTTCATCTACAGTAAGTGATGCAGGTTTTACAACTGAGCCGAAACAACCTGAATTTAAGCCTTATCAGAAAAGTGATACTGGAAGAACTGTAGGGGGATTGTTTTTACTGGTTATAGGCCTGTATTTTCTGATGAACGAGTTTAATATCATTCCTTTCTGGTTTAGTATAGGCAAGTTATGGCCACTGGTATTTGTTGCAATAGGAGTAAGCTTTATTCTTAAGTCTAAAAGAAAAGATGCCTGGGAAGAATGGAAAAAACAAAATCCTCAGGAAGGACAAACTACTGATCCTGTAAACCCTGCACCTACACCAACAGACATACCAGGAAATTCAAATACTGGCGAAAGCAATATAGACGATAGATTCACCAAAAAAGATATATAAGATGAAACTGGATAGAATAATGTGGGGTATAGTACTGCTTTTTATAGGTGGGGTGCTCCTTTTAGAAAATTTTCATATAATTGATTTTTACTGGCGCAATGTTTGGCGTTTCTGGCCAATATTTTTAATTATCGCAGGTGTAAATATTCTTTTTAACAGAAATAAATCACAGATAGGTGGAATAGTGTCTATCGCAATCCTTGTTGTAACCTTAGGCGTTTTGTTTTACAAAGGTCAGCAAGCTCCTGAGAGTAAAAGATGGGCTGATGTGAACATTGAAGACAGTGTAGATTTTGATAACAACGATACCGAGCACCTGAGTTTCTCTCATCCTTTTACAGATTCTGTTTCTACTAAAACTGTTTTGAATGTTTCTGGAGGTGGAACATCTTTCGACCTGAAAGGACCTACAGACAGTTTAATTACTGCAGATGTAGAAAAAAGAGGAGGAACCTTTTCATTACAAACAGAAAAAACTGATAGTATAACTACAGTGAACTTTAAAATGAAAGGCAATTCGAAATGGAATATGGGTGACGGTGGAAACGATGTTAAAATGAAATTAAACATTAAACCTACCTGGGAAATCCATATGAATATGGGGGCCGGAGAAGTGAATTTTGACCTTTCACAATACAAGGTGCGCGCTTTCAACTTTGATGGTGGTGCCGCTGCACTTGATATTAAGATCGGAGAATTGCTGCCTATTACAGATGTAAATGTAAAAACTGGTGTAGCAGATGTTAAAATTAAAATCCCATCAAATTCAGGATGCAGAATTAAAACCAAAACCGGACTTTCATCAAAAGATTTTACAGGTTTTACCAAATTAGAAGATGGCACCTACGAAACTCCGAATTATAAAGCTTCAGCTAAAAAGATATTTATCAATTTAGATGGAGGATTGAGTAGCTTTGAGGTAAATCGTTATTAATCGATTTATCGCGCTTAAATTGCGACAAGCTAACTCTTAGAATGGAAAGTAAGAACGAAATTGAATATACCGTTGTCATAAACGGAAAGCCGGAAGGCCCATATCAATTAGAACAATTAAAGTCACTAAATATCCTTCCGGGAACTTTTATCAGGAAGCCTGGGATGGACGATTATAAAGAAGCTCACGAGTTGCAAGAACTGCGTGAGCTTCTTGGTTTTACCTTTCAGAAAACAGCCCCTCAATACTTCGCTTCCTTTGATCAGCGTTTGCTGGCCTCCGTTATAGATTATTTTTTCTTAACACTGGGCTATGTGCTGCTGGTATTAATCAGTTTCATCTTTGTAGAAGAAAAAACGCAGCGGATAATGGTCTCACTGGCAGGATTGCCCCTCATTTCTATTGCTAAATTTATTTATAGCAGCATTGCCGAAGCATCTGATAAGCAAGCAACCATTGGTAAGCGGTTAATTAATATTAAAGTTACAGATCTGGGTGGAAACAGGATCAGTTTAAATAATGCTTATGGCCGAAATGCTGCTAAAATATTGTCTGTAGCTCCTTTCTTTTTGGGCTACTTATACAGCTTTCTGAATAAGAAGCAACAGTGCTTTCATGATCTGATAGCGGATACACTGGTTATAAAAGACCGGTTGATCTGACATAACAGTTATAAACATAATCTTTATCTTTGTAGCACATTAGCAAGTCATGGAAAAAGTATTTGATCAGCGCGCGTTACAGAAAGAGTTAAAAGGCGGGTATTGTAACAGTTTAACCCAATATTCAAGATTTCTAACCAGAGAGGTTAGTATCGGGGATATTCCGATGGGAGGATTAAATCCAATCCGTATTCAATCTATGACCACAACTGATACCATGGATACCTTGGCTACAGTTGAGCAAACCATTAGAATGGTAAACTCTGGTTGCGAATATGTTCGTATTACTGCCCCAAGTATGAAGGAAGCAGAAAACCTTGCTAACATTAAAAAAGAATTAAGATTCAGGGGTTACAATGTGCCACTGGTTGCCGATATCCACTTTACGCCAAATGCTGCTGAAGCTGCGGCTCGAATCGTAGAAAAAGTAAGGGTAAATCCGGGTAACTATGCAGATAAGAAACGCTTCGAAAACATTGAATATACGCAGCAAGCCTATCAGGCAGAGCTGGAGCGCATATATAAGAAATTTACACCGCTGGTAAAGATCTGTAAAGAATACGGAACAGCAATGCGTATTGGTACTAACCATGGATCGCTGTCAGATCGGATCATGAGCCATTACGGCGATACTCCAAGAGGTATGGTTGAATCGGCAATGGAGTTTATCCGTATGTGCGAGGACCAGAATTATTACAATCTGGTTATCTCTATGAAAGCCAGTAATACACAGATCATGGTTCAGGCATACCGTTTACTGGTAGAGACCATGGTAAAAGAAGGCATGAATTATCCTTTGCACCTTGGTGTAACTGAGGCTGGCGATGGGGAAGACGGCCGTATTAAATCGGCAGTTGGTATTGGAACATTACTTGAAGACGGATTGGGCGATACCATTAGGGTTTCTTTAACCGAGGATCCTGAATTTGAGGCTCCTGTTGCAAAAGCATTGGCTTCAAGATATGAAACCAGGGCACTGTTAAATAATGAAATTATTGCGGGACAAAAATCAGAAAGCATTACTGTAAAAGACCTGCCCTATAATCCTTACGAATACAACCGCAGGCATACAGAACCTGTACAACATATTGGCGATCATCATCACCCTGTAGTGATCATTGATGCATCTAAAGAAAACTTAAAAGACCCTTACTTTTTAACAGCAGTTGGCTATAAATATAGTGCAGGTCTGGATAAATACAACATGGCCGATCAGGCAACCGATATGGTATATCTTGGAGATGCATTGCCTTCATTCTCTTTTCCGGGTAATCTAAAGCAGATTTATAATTATCAAACCTGGCTAAATTTAAAGGATAAGAACAATTGCCATCCCTTACTTTCTTTTGAAGAATACATTGCTGCCGATGTTAAAGATGAGTATTTAAATCTTGTTAGTATAAAAGCAGAAGAGGGTGCCGGTATAGATCTTTCTAAATTGCAGTCAAATGTAGTTTTGGTATTAGAAACTAATGCTGCACATGGTATGGCTATGCAAAGGGAGTTTTTTGTATCCTTAATGAAGCATAATTCGCAAATACCGGTTGTAGTAAAAAGAGCATATTCAGGCATTAGTGCTGATGATCTGATGCTGTATGCGGCTACCGATCTTGGTGCTTTGTTTACTGATGGACTGGGCGACGGTATATGGATCAGTGCTGACGAAACCGTAGGCTTATCATTAATTAATGCCACAAGTTTTGGTATTTTACAAGCAACACGTACCCGCATTTCTAAAACAGAATACATCTCTTGTCCAAGCTGCGGACGAACACTTTTTGATCTTCAGGAAACTACCCAATTGATCCGTTCACGTACCGATCATCTTAAAGGAATCAAAATTGGTATCATGGGTTGCATTGTAAATGGCCCGGGTGAAATGGCTGATGCCGATTATGGCTATGTAGGAACCGGCCCTGATAAAATAACGCTTTATCGCGGAAAAGAAGTGGTCAAGAAAAATGTAAATGCTGCCCGTGCCCTTGATGATCTGATTGAACTGATCAGAGAAGACGGGAACTGGATAGAGGTAAATCAAAACTAAAAGACACTTTATTTCCCAGCAGGTCAATGTTCAGTTTACTGTCGTTGGCTTTTATATATTCCCTGATCAGCGTTAGGCCCAAACCTATACCTTTCTCATTTTCCGTTCCGTAGGTTGCGCCTCCCGCTTTTGGATTTCGAATATCTTCAACGTCAAATTGCTCTGGATTATTGATGGTATTCCACACGCAGATCTCTACCATATTGCCATGGTTTTTTAGGGCGATTCCAATTTCATTGCCGGTAGGAGTAAACTTTATCGCATTGTCAATCAGGTTTCGTAGAATGAGCTGTACATGGTCCTCATCTGCATAAGCTGAAAAAGAATCCGATAAATTGATGTCTGTCAGGATCCCTTTCTTATGGATCAGCGGCAGATAAACCAAAAGCAATTTTTCTATAAAAGGTTTAAGATCAAATGTAGTGGGTACACTATTTACCACTTCCATTTGTCGTCTTGCCCAATATAAAAGGTTATTTAAAGAACTATTGATCGTTTCAATGTGCTTTTGATTCTCTGTTAACAGCATTTTATAATCTTCGAGAGTTAGCATGTCCATGTCTTTAAGCGCAAAGATGCCTGTCAGACTGTTAAAAGGACTTCTAAGGTCATGTGCAATGATAGAGAATAACTTATTTTTTACAGAATTGGAAAGTTCCAGTTCCGTTATCGTGTCACTGAGTTTTAATGTACGCTCCTTAACAATGTGCTCCAAACGCAGGTTCTGATCGTTTACCAGCATCAGGTTTTCATCTCGTGTATGCTGTTCCCGTTTAATTACTAGATTATAACGATATCCCATTGCAAATGACAGTAATAACAATTCAATTGCTGATCCAATTGGTAAAAGATCAAAAGTATAATCTGTAAAAGGAAGAATCTTCGATAAGGTTAAAATGACAATCAAGATCGCCAGAGCTATGAAGCTCCAGGCAAGAATATAATATTTAGCTGGAGTATGCCCACTTCTGTAAGCAACAAATCCTGAAATCCATAAAATGATAGGAGAAACAAACATCAAGATCTGCGTATAGTTAGCCGCTATTCCCTTGTATCCAAGAATGCTGACAAAAAACAGGATGACACAAAAGAAAATAAGTGCCAAGTAAATCTTTAAAAACTTTGGTGCAGTTACACGGAGATTGAGGAAACGTCTACAAAATAAAATTCCAAAAATAACTGTTACGGACAGGAAGGCATGGGGATAAAGGTTGATGATTTTCCTTATCTCAGAATTAAGAAGGTAAGAATATCCCCTCAAATACAAAGAAACATAAATAAATAGACCAGGCACATACAGACAATAATACAGGTACAATTTGTCTCTCATATTCATGTATAAGAAAATGTTATACACAAATAAAGAAAGCAGAACACCCATAAAAACAATCTCCAGGTAGTCTCTGAAAGTAGGGCCCGCAACTAAAGTGTCAGAGGTAGCCATCTTTAATGGCAGTGGTAGGTAATTGTCAGATTTTACCCTTATAAAAATGTGCTGTACATCGGTTTGGTTGCTGTTTTGAGGTAAGCTGAAGGTATAACGATTCTCTGATTTTACCTTGGTGCTCGAAGGTATTAAAAAGCCTGATTTGAATTGAACCCAGGTTCCGTCAGTGTTATCTGCATAACAATCAATGTATTCAATATTGGGCATGTCTGCAATTAAATAAGCTTTTCCTGTGCTTTGATTAACGTAGTTAATTTTAATCCAAAATGCAGATTTTGTATTTCCGAGGTTTAGTACGTTTGATTCACTGGGTTTAAATTTTCCGGCCTTTTCAAAAGTTTTAACTTCATCAATCGTTAATGATGCATCCTTATCTTCAAAATAAGTTACCTGTTTACCTATATTGCTGTAAGGTGTGTTGTCGTTAAGATAAATCACCTGAGCAATGGCCTGAAATTTAGCAGAAAGTATAAAGGCAATTAAAATAAGAAAACGGCGCATATAAGAGATCGTTTACAATAATTGGTTTGGTCGTTTTTATAACCAAATGTAAGCCAACATTTTTGTTTATAGTATGTTAAGTCTATAAAACTTCTATTTTTTATGTGTAAAATATGTAAATTGGGTTTAAAACGATTTAAATTATGGATACACGTCGCGACTTTTTACAGAAACTTGGACTTTCTTCATTGGTTTTACCATTTATACCGCTTTCGGGATGGTCAGCTTCAAAAACTGATAAATTGTACGATGGACCAGTCTTACGGGTAGCTATTATGGGGCTTGGCGGCTATGGTAGTCGCGTTGCAGAAGCAATGCAATCCTGCGTTAAAGCAAAACTGGTAGGTGTAATTAGTGGAACACCATCTAAAATCAAAGACTGGCAAGCCAAATATGGTATTCCGGAAAAGAACTGTTATAACTATGAGAACTTTGATCAGATAAAAAACAATCCTGATATTGATGCGGTCTATGTTATTACCCCTAATGCGCTTCACCATGATCAGGTTATTCGTGTTGCCAAAGCAGGTAAGCATGCAATTTGCGAAAAGCCAATGGCAATAAGTCCTAAAGAAGGGCAAGAAATGATCGATGCATGTAAAAAAGCAAACGTGAAGTTGTTGGTGGGGTACAGGATGCATTTTGAGCCCAAAACCCTCGAAGTTATCCGAATGAGAAATGCCGGTGAATTTGGAAAGATCATGTTTTTTCAAGGACAATGTGGCTTTAAAATAGGCGATCCAAAACAATGGCGATTGAATAAACAGCTTGCAGGTGGGGGAGCAATGATGGATATAGGTATTTACGCCATCAACGGCTCCAGATATATGGTAGGCGAGGAACCTACATGGGTAACCGCACAAGAAAGCAAAACAAATACTGAAATATTTAAAGAAGGGGTTGATGAAACCATTCAATTCCAGATGGGATTTCCGGGTGGGGCGGTAGCCTCTTACCTGTCGACATATAATATGAACTATCTTGATCGGTTTTATCTTGTCGGAGAGAAAGGTTTTGCCGAGATGCAGCCTTCAACCGGCTACGGGCCAATAAAAGGGCGTACGCATAAAGGTGAATTAACACAACCCCACTCTACCCACCAAACTGTACAGATGGAAGAAATGGCAGGCATTATTTTAGAAGGCAAAGAGCCAATAGTACCTGTTAACGGAGAAGAAGCGCTAAAAGATTTAAAAATTATTGAAGCCATTTATCTGGCGGCTAAAACAGGTAAAAAGATACCGCTAAAACTGTAGGCTCTTTAAAAAAAGAGTTTACCCCATGATTTTTGATAGTGCAAGATGCTGAAGTAGCATGATTGTTTTTCCATCCTTGATTTCGCCGGTTGCAATCATTTTCATTGCGGTATTAAATGGTAATTCCAGTACTTCTATATCCTCATCTTCTACGCCGCCTCCTATTTCTGTTTTCATATCAGCCGTGTATTCTGCAATAAAGAAATACAGTTTTTCTGTAACGGAACCAGGACTCATATAAACTTCAAATACTTTTTGAACGGAGGACAATACATATCCGGTTTCTTCCTCTGTTTCTCTGCGGATAGCTTCCTCCGGACTGTTTTCGTCAAGTAAACCTGCGCATGTTTCAATCAGCATTCCGGTAACATTGCCATTAACGTATGTGGGGAATCGGAACTGCTTAATCAGAATAACGGTTTGCAGTGATCGGTTGTAAAGAAGGATTGTAGCCCCGTTTCCACGATCATAAGTTTCCCTGCTTAGCGTTTCCTGTATCCCTTTTTTAGACAAGAAGTTGAATGTTGTTTTCTTTAAAACATACCAGTCGTCTGATAAAATTTCCTCTTTGATTATATTTATTGTACTATTCATGATCAATTATGATTAATAATGATTATTTTTGATCAAATGTAGGCTATTTATATGAGTTTTCAGGAAAGAAAGAAAAAGATTTTAATGATACTTGATGAATTTGAGGCTTTATCTGTAATGGAGATCTCTCGGAAATTATCAATATCTCCTGCTACGGTCAGAAGAGATTTGCAAGATCTTTCTGAAGAGGGGCTCCTGCAGCGAACGCATGGAGGCGCCATGAAGCTAGATAATCTGCCCTTCGTGGCATTCCATAAAAAGCAAACTGCTAATACAGAAAGCAAGCAGGAAATAGGAAAATTAGCTGCCGCTCAGGTGGTAGATGGGGATACAATATTTATGGATTGCGGAAGTACGGTGTTTGCTATGTGTGCTCATTTAAAGAAGCTTAATAAGCTAAAGGTTATTACCAATTCTTTACCAATAGTAGCAGAATTAATAGATACACCTGGTATTGGTATTAACCTGATAGGGGGTGAGCTGGATAAAGAACGCAGAGCAGTGCACGGGGATATGGCGGTTCAGCACATCGATACTTATCACGTTTCTAAAGCTTTTGTAGGGGTCGACGGCATATCACTACAAAATGGTTTAACAGCACATAGCGAAAAGGAAGCCCAAATAACAAAAGCTTTTCTAAAGAATGCGGAGCAGGTTTATTTACTTACTGATTCCTCAAAAATTGGGAAAGATGCTTATGTTAAATTTGGAACTCTGAAATCGATACACTTTTTAATTACAGATGCTCAGCTAACGGGCCCTTTGAAAAAGAAAATCGAACAAGAAGGAGTGAGGGTGCTGCAGTAGTTTACTGGTAATACTTCTTTCTAAACCAAAAAGCAACATTTACCAGGGCAATAAGTGCAGGGACCTCAACCAGTGGGCCAATAACACCTGCAAATGCTTGCCCCGAGTTGATGCCGAAAACGCCAATTGCAACAGCTATTGCCAGTTCAAAATTATTGCCTGTAGCAGTAAATGCAATTGCTGTGTTTTTAGAATAATCAGCGCCAAAATATTTGCCCATAAGGAAGCTGAAGATAAACATGATCACAAAATAGATGACCAATGGTATTGCTATTCGTATTACATCCATAGGAATTTTTATGATCAGATTGCCCTTTAAACTGAACATGATCACAATTGTGAATAATAAGGCGATTAGTGTAACAGGTGAAATTAACGGTACAAATTTGGTTTGAAACCAGGTTTCTCCTTTAAGTTTTATTAATGTATAACGGCTGATGATACCCAATGCAAACGGTATCCCAAGATAAATCGCCACACTCTCGGCAATCTGGCCTATCGTGATATTTACTTCTAATCCTTTTAATCCAAATAAAGGAGGTAAAACGGTAATAAAAATATACGCAAATACGCTGTATAATAAGACCTGAAAAATACTGTTCAGGGCAATCAGGCCAGCTGCATATTCTCTATCGCCTTCTGCAAGCTCATTCCAGACAACTACCATTGCAATGCATCTGGCCAGGCCAATCAAAATTAAGCCTACCATGTATTCAGGGTAGTCGTGCAAAAAAACAATGGCTAAAATAAACATGAGTACAGGGCCTATAATCCAGTTTAGTACTAAAGACAGAGAGAGCACCTTCGTGTCCTTAAATACCCTGCCCATATTTTCATACTTAACTTTGGCTAGTGGAGGGTACATCATTAGAATCAACCCTATTGCCAGCGGAATATTTGTTGTTCCGCTGGAAAAGGAATTGATAATGGTAGCGGAAGATGGAACCAGATAACCGATTCCAATACCAACAGCCATAGCAAGAAATATCCATAAAGTAAGGTAACGATCAAGAAAGCCTAATTTTTTCCTTTCCATTAAATATTCTTTTCTATAAAATTCTGACAGTACTGTTTAATCATCTCCCTTACTCCTCTGAATTGTGTTTTAACCTCTTCATCAGTTCCTGTTGCTTTAGCCGGATCGGGAAAGTTGTAATGGAATTTTTGTGCACTTGTAGGGAAATACGGGCAGCTTTCCTTAGCATTATCACACACAGTGATTACATAATCAAAATCAACATCCATGTACTCATTGATGTTGTTTGAAGTATGTGATGAGATGTCAATCCCATCTTCTTTCATCGTTTCAATGGCTTTCGGATTTACGCCATGTGTTTCTATTCCGGCGCTATAGATCTCAGCATTGTTCTTTGCGAAGAATCTTAAGTAGCCTTCGGCAATTTGACTGCGGCAACTGTTGCCGGTACATAATACAAGTATCTTTTTCATGTTTTAACTAGCAACAACCGCCACCTGGGGTGCAAGTAACTGTTTCTGTTGAGCCGCAACTTTCTCCTCTATTAATGGCTTTGCATTGTGTAAAATCAGCGCTTAGGTTTACAATAAAGTTCCCATTGTCAATAATAAATTCTCCGGGATACATCTGGCGGGTATCAAATTGAGAGTTCCCAAATTCTATTTTTACTACAGCCAGTGGATTTAATGGCAGGCTTTTCTCGACAAGCTTAACAATTGACAGTGCTTTGCTCACCGACATTGCTCTTTCATTATCCTTGGCAGATGGTTCCCACAGCTGAACTATAATTTCTGTCCACGAGTTCATAACCCCACCGCAATCTACCGATACAATGGGTGCCTGTTTAATTTCCGTGATGTGATATGAAGCATCTACCCATTTGTCCTCAGCATATTGAAATTGTAAAGTAAGTTCAGGATTGTCCTGTAGCTTACTTTTAAATGTTTGCCAGTTGATTAATTCCGTTGTATTCATGATAATTTGTTTAATTGTTTAATTGCAATATTACGATGTATTAGGTCAAATTTTTTTAACAGCAGTTTGTCTTTAATTCATAAGTAGAAAAGAATGCTGAGAGTTGTTGTTGAAGTTCATTCCATACCGTTGGATTGATGCAGTAACAAACACTTACACCTTCAATTGTACCCTGTATAATGCCTGCATTTTTCAGTTCTTTTAAATGTTGCGAAATGGTGGCTTGTGCAAGCCCAAGTTCTTCAACAAGGTCTCCACAGATGCAGGCATTTGCTTTAATGATCTGCTGTAGAATAGCAATGCGTGCAGGGTGGGCCATTGCTTTCAGCATCACCGCCAGGCGGTTTTGTTCTTCAGTAAATATTTCTGTTTTTGTAAGTCCCATAATTATACATCGCAATATTACGATATATAGTTGTAATGACAAATTTATTTTTAAAAAAAATTGCATTGTCCTAATGTGTTTGGAGATTAGTTTGGTGTTCTGCGGCCAGCTATTTTACTTTTGCTGGCTCGGGGCTTGTTCGAGACTTGTTCACACTTTCCTCACAAAAAGGTACCTGTTTGTGAGGAAAGTGTGAACAAGGTGCACATTATGTCTGGATCAAGTGGTCATACAATCTCATTCAGAGAACTGAAAAATTCACTTCTGTTTTACTAAAAATATTAGTAATTTTAATGCATCTAATTTTACTGATTTATGAAAGGCATCTCAATAACACCGGAATTTCGAACCATATCCCCATCGGAACTACAAAAGCGCTGGCGGAAATCATCTACAGGATTGCCAAAGGATATCAAAAAGGTCCCGGTTTATTTTATTTGGGTGCCCCGAAAAAGTAAGTGACTTAAAACAATACTAATACCGTTGTTTTTCCAGTTCTACTTTTAAATCATCTTTTAAGTTTTTAGCTTTTTCCATCCATTCTGGTGCTTTTTCTTTGATGTCGTCGGCTATTGAGCGGCCATTAATGTCCTTTTTAGTTACATACTTAACTATGCCATATATTGCGGCGCCGATTAAGGCAGTTTTAAATAATCCCATTTTTTAAAATATTAGTGTTCTTATCACTAACAAACGGGACTGGAAATGGTTTGAAAATGCAATTTAAGAATCAAGACTGCTTAGTATCCCGGTTTCGAGTCCTCTTAACTCTGCCAGACCCTTTAGCCTGCCAATAATAGAATAACCCGGGTAATGCTTTTTGTTTAGATCATCTAACATTTGGTGACCATGATCGGGCCTCATCGGAATAGAGCTATTGAGTCTTTGTTGAAGTGCAACCACCTCTCTAACAACTTCAGGCATGTTGGCATCTCCTTCCAGGTGATTGGCCTCGTAAAAGTTTCCTTCCTGATCTCTTTGGGTGCTACGGAGGTGAAGAAAGAAAATATGGTTGCCAAGTCTTTTTATCATTCCCTGTAGATCATTGTCGGCACGCGCGCCAAATGAACCTGTACATAAGCATATGCCATTGTTGGCCGATGGAACTTCGGTAAGCATGTCCTGAACATCGGCTTCAGTACTCATGATTCTTGGAAGGCCCAGAATAGAGTAGGGAGGGTCGTCCGGATGAATGGCCAATTGCAGTCCTGTTTGTTCTGCAACTGGAATAATTTCTTTAAGGAATTCATAAAGGTTTTCCTTTAGTTTCTTGTTGTCGATATTCCTGTAAGTTTCTAGCGCGCTTAAAATCTGCTCAGGGGTAAAGGGCTCGTCTGATCCTGGCAGGCTAAGTAGTGCATTGTTGTATAGGGTTTCTTTTTCTTGTTTACTCATTTCCCTAAACCGTTTTTCGGCCTTTTCAATCTCGTCTGGTTGATAGTCGTTTTGGGCATTTGGTCGCTTTAACAAGAAAAGATCAAATGCTATAAAAGCCGATTTTTCAAAATATAGAGCCTTGCTGCCGTCACTTAGTTCGTATGAAACATTGGTGCGCATCCAGTCAAGTATGGGCATGAAATTATAGGTGATCACTTTTAAGCCGCAAGTAGCAACATTTTGCATGCTGATTTTATAGTTTTCTATATAGGTTTTATAGTTCCCACTTCTTTTTTTGATGTCCTCATGAACAGGCAAGCTTTCGATAACAGTCCATGTTAATCCTGCTTCAGATATTTCCGTTTTCCTCTGCGCTATCTCATCGATAGTCCATATTTCGCCAACAGGAATGTGATGCAGCGCGGTAACTACGCCCGTTGCGCCGCTTTGTTTGATGTATTGCAGACTAACCGGATCGTTAGGGCCGAACCATCTTAAGGTTTGTTCCATTTTAATCATATCAGCTTTAGACTTTTGTTTAAAATCCTATTGAATTTCCGCCGTCAACAGGTATAACTATACCCGTAATGAATTTAGCATTATCAGATGCAAGGAAGTAAGCGGCATCTCCTATGTCGGATGGTAGGCCTAGTTTTCCCATTGGGGTGCGCGAAAGCACCTTGTTTTTTCTGTCCGGATCATTGTTTAGTGCTTTGGCCGACATATCTGTGGCTATAAAGCCAGGAGCAATACAGTTTACGCGAATACCATCGGGCGAAAGTTCTACTGCCATTGCTTTTGTCATTCCTTCGATACCTGATTTGGCGGCAGTATAAGCAATTACTTTGGGTATGCCATATTGAGCTGCCATGGAGCTGATATTTATGATGCAGCCTTTTTTTTGTTTAAGCATCACTTTTGAAACCTCGCGAGTTAATGAAAATACGGAAGATAAGTTTGTAAGAATAACCTCATGAAATTCCTGATCGGTAACTTCTATGAGCGGTTTTTTTGCATTTATTCCGGCGTTATTAACAAGAATGTCAATTCTACCGAACTTTTGTTTGATATCTGAAACCAATTTAGGTATATCGCTTAGTTTATTCAGATCAAAAGTTATAGCAGTTGTAAGTTCACCAAGTTGCTCACATGCCTTTTCTAATCTTTGTTCGTTTCTTCCAATTAGGATAGTGAAAATGTTGTTCTGTACAAACTTTTCAGCTATGGCAAAGCCTAATCCTGATGCACCGCCGGTAACTAATGCGATTTTTCTTTCTTGATCATCTTTCATGGATGGTATTGGTTTGAGATTTCGAGGTAATAAAATTGAACTAATGTAGTTAAAAAACTCATAATTATGCAACCGGTTGCATAATTATTTTTCGACTGGATTGCCTTTTTGTTATTTAATCCTTTTAGATGAATCTCTTGCGATAAGTTCTGATCGTAAAATAATTGAATTGGTTGAATTTATGCTTTGTTGCCCGTTTAAATGTGCGATTAGTTTGTGCGCCGCTATTTCTCCCATTTCAAACCCCGGATAGTTAATGGTTGATAATGCTGGTCTGATCACCCTTGATATCGGGTCGTTGTTAAAGCCAATAAAAGCAATGTCCTCAGGTATTTTAATTCCATTATTCATAAGGATAGCCATGCAGTTAACCGCGCAGGTGTCGTTGTCTACAAAAACGCCATCAGGTAATGGGTTCATTTTCAATATCTTTTGGGCGCAATCTATGCCTGCCTGCTCATCCAGTACGTTAATGAAAGTATTGTTAGGATCTGCCTGGATCCCTGCATCTTTCAGTGCAGACTCGTATCCTCTTTGGCGATCGGCATAAACATTCCTGGCCAGATTTCCGGTGATGTGGATGATATTTTTACATCCCTGCGCTATTAAATGCTGCGTTGCAAGGTATCCGGATTTATAATTGTCGATAACAATACTGGTGCACTGCGGATGATCAAGTGTGCGATCAAAAAATAACAGCGGGATGCCTTTCTCTAATAGCATTTCGAATTGCGAAACGCCAACTGTGTCGTAAGCTACAGACACCATTAGCCCATCTACGCGATTGTTAAACATCGTTTTTACGTTTACCGCCTCTTTTTCTGCCGATTCAAGTGATTGGCTGATGATTAAATTATAGCTGGCCTCATTTGCAACTTTTTCCATTCCAGCCAGTACTGCCGACATAAAACTACTGTTCATTCTTGGAATGATTACGCCTATGGTATTGGTGCGTTTGCTTCTGAGGTTGCTTGCAAACGTATTGAAGCGATAACCCAGCTCTGCAGCAATGTCGTTAATTCTCTTCTTTGTTTTTTTACTTATGGCAGGATGATCCTTCAGCCCGCGACTAACAGTTGTAGGCGAGAGGTTGAGCTTTTCGGCGATATCGTAAATGGTTACGTCTTTTTGTGAGTGCATTTCTTTAGATTTTTATGGAGCCTGATGTAATGATTTTGTATTTAAAATTGAAACCGGATGCATATTTATTGCTTTTTTCTGCGGAAAAAATGTGATCCAGGCAGTTGCCCAGCTGATAGTTTTGTCTGCTTTGTTGCCTTGGAAAGATGTGTTTTTCCGTATAAAAGTCCATTTTTATCATCTTTGAATGCTTTTTGTGGTTTTATTCATTCCTTAATCCCTTCCAGGTATGAATAGACAAATTTAAAAACATTTATGCTATCGGTTGCATTTTTAAATATTATTCCTAACTTTAATTTACTAACCTAATTTAAACTAAACCATATGAAACCTAAACTTAACCGGGATACCTCCTGAATTTTAGAATACACGCAGTGTAATTAAAATTATTCATTTCCTAATAAATAATACATATTATGTTTCTAAATATACAAAACGGCAATAAAATGTGCGTTACAGGATTCTTACGCTCAATTTTTGCAGTAGCAATATGTTGTCCGCTATGGTCTTACGCAACAATAAATGAATGGACAAAGCTTCCCCCTGACCAGCAATTTGACGATCGATTTAATAACAAATATGAAAATGTCCTCGTCAAAACGGTTTCAGGTACAGTTACCGACGAAAAGAAACTCCCTGTTGCAGGTGTGAGTGTTCGTTTAAAAGGTTCTAAAAATGGGACTGTAACTAACGCGGAGGGACGTTATGTCCTTAAGGATATTCCAGACAATGGCGGAATATTGGTTTTTAGCTCACTTGGCTTTATCTCTAAAGAAGTTCCGGTAACGGGCACAACTGTTAATGTTGTGTTGGCAGAAGCCGCAAATGATTTAAATGAATTAGTGGTGGTGGGTTACGGTACACGATCAAAAAAGGACTTAACGGGTGCCATATCACAGGTTAAGGCTGTACAGCTTGAAAATCAACATCCAAATAGCGTACAAGATCTGCTTCGGGGAAATGTTCCGGGATTAAATGTCGCTTTTTCAGCCTCACCCAAAGGTGGAAACAACTCCGACCTTCAGGTGCGAGGAAAATCCTCGCTGATAGCTGGTGTAACACCCCTTCTTGTTGTTGACGGGGTAATTTATCCAGGTCAGTTAAGTGATATTAATCCTAGTGATATCGAAACAATTGATGTATTAAAAGATGCCAGCTCGGCGGCAGTTTATGGAGCAAAGGCTGCAAGTGGTGTGGTTATTATTACTACAAAACGAGGCAAGTCAGACAAGCCTGTAATTACTTTAAATACCACAATCGGGATGGCCTCACGCGAGGTTACGGAGCATGTTTATGATGCCAATGGCTTCGTTAACTGGCGTACAGACGTATTAAAAAGCATAAATGCGGGTACGATTGGTACACAACCATCGCGTTTTAATGATCCGCGTACGCTTCCATCTAACGTAACTCTTGCGCAATGGTATGCTTACGATAATACGCCTATAACTGCCGATCCGATAGATACCTGGTTAACCAGGTTGAAAATGTTTCCGATAGAGATTGAAAATTATAAGGCAGGTAAAAGTACCAATTGGGAAGATTTGATTTACAGAAATGGATTTAGACAGGATCATACATTTGGTATTTCCGGAAGAAAAGAGGAGGTTAATTATTACCTTTCTTTAGGCTATACCAATAATGAAGGATTAACTGTTGGTGATCAATATAAAAATGCCCGGGCACGCCTTAATCTGGAAGGTAAAGCTGCAAAATTCGCAACAATAGGTGTTAACTTTCAATATGCCAGTCGCGATGAGAGTGCTGTTCCTATTGACTTTGGCCAGATTAGAAATGCTTCACCTTTGGGATCTAAATACAAGGATGATGGAATTACATTACGACCAAGTCCAAATGACGATTTAGGTAACAACCGTAACCCTTTTCTGGATAATGTGTACCGCGAAAGGATGCTGAAATATAACACCATCTTTTCGACCATGTATGTAAAAGGCGAATTGCCATTTGGCTTTTCATACTCCGTAAACGTTACGCCAAGTTATGATCAGACCAGGGAATTTAATCACTTTTCTGCATTACATCCAGACTATGTTGCCAGAAAAGGATATGCTGATCGTACAGAAACTACCCGTTTTAACTGGCAAATTGATAACGTTTTGAAATGGAATAAAACGTTTAATAAAATTCATCAATTCGATGTTACGTTCTTGATGAACGCAGAAAAATTAAAACAAACGTCTTCGAGAATAGAAAATGAGGGCTTTGATCCGAATGATAAATTAAGCTATCACAACATAGGTTCAGGAATTAAACCCATTGTGAGCAGTAACGATTTGGTAACTACAGGCGACGCATTAATGGCCAGGTTAAACTACACCCTTAACAGTAAATATCTTTTAACAGCTACCATTCGTCGCGATGGGTATTCTGCTTTCGGGCAGCGAAATCCGAGGGCAACTTTCCCTTCATTAGCACTGGGTTGGGTGTTCAGCGACGAAGGTTTTATGAAGTCTGTAAGCTGGCTTAATTATGCAAAACTTCGACTGTCTTATGGATCGGTAGGGAACAGGGATATTGACGGGTATTTAGCGCTTTCAAATCTTAATACAGGTAAATATCTATATGTTTCTCCATCAGGGACAGTTTTTCCTATCGCGCAATTGTATGTAGATAGAATGATAAACAGAGATCTTAAATGGGAATCTACATCGTCATTTAATGGAGGTCTGGACTTTTCAATCCTGAATAATATAATAGACGGATCGGTAGAGGTTTACAAGAAAAATACAAGCAATTTACTCTTGTTAAGAGCCTTGCCAAGTGTAACTGGTTTCTTTAATATAGCATCCAACCTTGGTAATGTGACCAATACAGGTGTAGAAATCGCCTTAAACAGCAACAATTTTAAAAGAGAGAACTTCAGCTGGAAAACCTCTGTTAACTTTTCTTTGAACCGGAACAAGATTGTTCATTTATTCGGCGAGGTAAATCAGTTGGACAAGGAAGGAAAGGTAATAGGTAAAGTTGAAAACAATGATCCTGGAAATGGTTGGTTTATAGGCAAGGATGTAAATGCCATTTGGGACTTAAAAGTTTTAGGTGTGTGGCAGCAAAACGAAGCTGCGGAAGCCGCTAAATACGGCGTGAAACCGGGAGATTTTAAACTGCAGGATGTAAATGGTGATTTTAAATTCACTGATGCAGATAAACAATTCCTGGGGTCCAGAAATCCTAAATTTACCACTTCAATGAGAAATGAATTTACGTTTTTTAAGCAGTTTGATTTTTCTTTCTCTATGTATTCCAACTGGGGAGCCATGACAGATTTTAATGAGGCTAAGAATAATTCCGGTTTTCAGGATAGACAGAATTCGTACAAAGTGCCTTATTGGACTGCAGAAAATCCAATCAATGATTATGCAAGATTGTACTCAAGCAATGGCAGTGCAAACTATAATGTATACCGTAAAACATCATTTATCAGAATAGATAATGTCTCGTTAGCATACACTTTGCCAAAGAAACTGGTTGAAAAAGGAAGGTTGAATAGTGTAAGGATCTTTACTACTGTTCAAAATGCAGCAATTTATGCACCCGACTGGGATTATTGGGATCCACAGAATAAAAACCCAACGCCCCGGTATGTGACATTAGGTCTAAATGTAACCTTGTAGTATAAATCAAATCGATGATCATGAAAAATCTATATAAAATATTACCTGTCTGTTTAGTTATCACTATACTGACCGGAATTGGCTGTAAAAAAAGCTTTTTAGAACCCGAGCCGCTTTCCTTTTACACAGATGAAGATTATAAAGACCCTGCAGTTTTGAGGGCTACATTAGTGGCTTGTGCAAGAAATTTGCGGAATGAATACTTTGGTGATGGTGCGCCGTGGATTACCGAGCAAATATTCTCTGAGATAGCAGTTGATGGTACAACAGATAAATCTGGTCCTGCTCAGGATTTAAATCTGTTGATTACTCCTGATGCGAATCTAAATTCGGTTGACTTTAACAGGATTGGATATTATTGGGACGAGGGATATAAGGGTATCAAATATGCAAATACGGTGATTAGCCGTATTGATGCTGCCAATTTTAAAGATGAAGCGGAGCGTAACTCGATACTGGGGTCGGCCTATTTTCACAGAGCATTCCGTTATTACCGTTTGGTAAATCAATTTGGAGACGTGCCTTTGTTATTAAATGAGGTAACTACACCAAGGGTAGATTTTTATACCACTAAGCGCGAGGTCATTCTTCAGAAGATGAAAACAGACCTGGAATTTGCAGCACAATGGGTAACTGATAATGTGAATAAAGGTGAGGTAACCAAAGGAGCGGTAAATCATTTGCTTACCAAGGTGAATTTAGCGCTCGGAAAATTTGACGACGCCATAGCCTCTGCAAATGCGGTAATAAATGGAAGTCCGTATGCACTAATGACCAACCGGTTCGGCGCTACAAGAGCAGATGAAACAAGAAACCTGATATGGGACCTTCACAGACCGGAGAACAAGTCGTTGGGTGAGAACAGGGAAGGGATATTTATGGTGATTGACAGGCAGATGGATGGGGGTTATGATGGGGGGATGAAAATTATGCGTCAGGCAGTACCGAACTGGGGTTCAAACATCAATACGCCAAATGGAAAAAAAGGTACTAACGATGGAATTAATCTGGAGATCACACAGTCTAATCTTTATGGAAGAGGAATAGGCCGCTGTCGCGGAACATCTTACAGCACACAAGCGATCTGGGACGATCCTAATGACTTAAGGCATATAAAAGGCAATTGGATGAACATGGAAGACCTTGTTTATAATGAGCCCGCATTAAAGAAGAGCGACCCTACATACTACAATAAACCGATACAATTGCGAAATGCTGCAGGCGGACTTATTGTTACTGATACCATAAGGAGTTATTTTGGATGGCCTCAGTATAAGATATTTATACCTGATTTTGAAAATGCGCCAATGCAAGGTGGTCATACAGACTGGTACGTGTTCCGGATAGCAGAAACCTATTTGCTTCGCGCCGAGGCCTATTATTGGAAAGACGATCTGGCCAGTGCAGCTGCAGATATTAATAAGGTTAGGGCACGTGCAAACGCAGCACCCTATACACCTGCTTCTATCAACATCGGCACTATACTGGATGAAAGAGCCCGTGAACTTTATTACGAAGAGCCAAGAAAATGTGAGCTGACCAGAATTGCTTACATTTTTGCACTTACCGGTAAAACCGCCTATAATGGTAAAGCATATTCTTTAACCAATTTCTCGGAAAACAATTTCTTTTATGATAGGGTAAAAGAAAAAAATGTGTTCTATAAAAATGGTGTTAAAACAAATCATGGAGATCAATATACCATGAGCCCATATCATGTATTGTGGCCGGTACCTCAAAGTGCGATCAGAGCAAATGTATCCGGTCACATAAATCAAAACAAAGGATATTCTGGCTCAGAAGGTAATGTACCACCGATTGATAAAATAGAATAAAGGCTAAAGTGAACTTACTGTCTAAAAACCATATTTTTAAAATACGATTAAAGAAATAATGATGTTAAATTCCCTGAGGCTAACCTGCATATCTTTTATTGCCTTTTCAGCAATGCTAACACCCTTGTATGCCCAAAGAATTGCTACCCTGGAGGTAGACCTGAAGAAAAGAACGCCAGATAAAGAGATCCATGTTCAGGTAGATCTGGATGCAATAACTGCTTTGCCTGATAGCGTTATCAGGTTAATAGAGGTAAAAGGAAACAAACAAACTCCTGTAGCGTATCAGATAGAAAACAACGGAAAACGGGTTTTGCATTGGCTGGTAAAACCTTCTTTGGCCACAAGCATATTTGCCCTGGAAAAAGGAAAACCGCTTAAGCCTGCAGATCACATAAGGGCTATCCGTGAAAACGGGGAGTTAACAATAAGTAACGGGAATAAAAACTTACTCCGCTACAATTACAAAACGGTTTATCCACCAAAGGGAATAGATACGGCCTTTAAAAGAAGCGGTTTCATACATCCGTTATGGTCTCCGCACGGACAAGAATTAACACGGATACAGGCTCCCGATCATTACCATCATTATGGATTGTGGAACCCATGGACTCATGTGGTTTTTGAAGGTGATACTGTAGACTTCTGGAACCTTAAAGACCTTAAAGGAACGGTAAGGTTTGTAGATTTTGTTGCTGTAAACGCAGGTCCGGTATATGCAGAATATCAGACACTGCACGATCATGTGGTTTTTAAAAAAGACGGAACTGAAAAGGTAGCACTCAACGAGCTTCAGTCGGTAAGGATCTTCCAACCTCAAAAAGGTCAGGATTATTATATTGCTGATATCACTATTCAGCTCAATTGCGCTACTGATGAACAGGTATTACTTAAAGAATACCGTTATGGCGGCTTGGGTTGGCGGGCTACCGAAAAATGGAATAAAGAAAATAGCGAAACCTTGACATCCGAAGGAAAAACAAGAAAAGATGCGGATGGCACAAAAGCGCGGTGGGTGATTTTGCAGGGAAAGATAGATGATGACTATGCCGGTGCGGTAATGATGTCTTATCCTACCAATTATAATTATCCGGAACCATTAAGAATATGGCCTGAAAACATGAACGGAAGGGGAGATGTGTATGCCAATTTCTCGCCAACAAAAGATAAAGACTGGTTATTGGAAAAGGGGAAAACCTATATCCTAAAATACAGGTTCCTGGTATACAATGGCCATACTTCTAAGGAGCGTGCCGAAGCCGCCTGGGGTGATTTTGCCAGTCCTCCCGTAGTTAAAATAAAATTAAACCAACTTAATTCAAACTAATGAGCGTATCAATTTTAAGATTTAAATTCAAAGCGAGTATCCTGCTTTCTGCCTTATGGATATTGTGCATCCCATTTGCAATGGCTGCTGAAAAAAACACCTTTCTGAAAAAAGTAAAAGTACTGGTGTACACCAAAAACGGGAAGGGGTATGTTCATGACAATATTCCTAATGCGGTAAAATGCATTCAGAAATTGGGCCAGGAGAATGGATTTGACACCGATGTATCTGATGATCCTTCGGTTTTTACAGAGGCAAATTTAAAGCAGTATACCTTGCTGATTTTTCCAAGCACTAATAATGATGTGTTTGATACCGATGGACAAAGGTTAGCCTTTAGAAGATATATAGAAGCCGGAGGCGGATTTGTTGGCTTACACTCTGTAACCGGTACAGAACGAAACTGGCAATGGTTTAAGCAAATGCTGGGAGGCACGTTTGCCTGGCATGCAAGAAACCAAAAGTTTACTGTAAAAGTAATTGACCCTTCGCATCCCTCTGTTGCAGGCTTGCCAAAAGTTTGGGAAAGAAAAGATGAATGTTATTTTGCCAAAGAACTGTATCCTGGCATTAAAGTAATCATGGCACATGATGTTACCTCTTTAAATTCATCTGATCCGGCAGATGCGGAGAAAATAAAAACATTTTCTGCTCCTTTTTCGGAGTTATATCCTGCAGTATGGTACCAGCAATTTGACGGAGGAAATGTTTGGATTACCGCTCTTGGACACGATAAAGAAAACTATGAAGACCCGGTTTTTATCAAACACATCCTTCAGGGCATTAACTATGTTGCCGGCCAGTATAAAAAAATAGATTACAGTAAAGCATACGCAGATTCACGAAATACACCGCTGCGCTACTAACCAAATATTAACCTAATAAACCTAGATGATATGATGAGCGAAAATGAAAAACTTCCATATAGCAGAAGAGATTTCATGAAAACGGCTGTTAAGAGTGCTGTTGTTACTTCTGTTGCCATGACTGGCTTTCCTACTATAGTTCCTGCTTCTGTGTTTAGTAAAAACGCACCCAGCAATAAAATTAATATAGGCCAGATCGGCTGCGGCCGAATTGCCCGCACACATGACCTTGCCGAAACTTTTAAATATGATAAAGCCCGTATTGTGGCCATTGCAGATTTAGACGGTAACAGACTGAAAAGTGGAAAACAGCTGGTAGAGGGCTGGTATACCAAAAAAACAGGTAATTCCAATTATATAGATATTAAAACTTATGATGATTATCATGACCTGCTGGCCAATAAAGATATTGATGCGGTGATGATCAGTACCCCTGATCATTGGCATGCCCAGCCAGCAATTGAAGCAGCGCTTGCAGGCAAACACATTTATCTTCAAAAACCAACTTCGTTAACTATTGAAGAGGGTAGGATGATGAGTGATATGGTCAGAAAATCTGGAGTTACTTTTCAGTTAGGTAGTCAGCAGCGTTCAGTTAACCCCTGGCCTCAATTTAAAAGAGCATGTGAACTGGTAAGAAATGGAAGGATAGGAAAACTTCAAAGTGTACAGGTTGGTTTGCCTTCAGATCCTGCGGGTGGGGTTGCTACAGAGATGCCAATTCCTGCAAATTTCAATTATGATATGTGGCTTGGCTCAACACCTTACATTTACTATACCCAGGATCGCGTACATTCACAAACAGATCCGGAATCGAGGGGTGGATGGTTAAGATTAGAACAGTTTGGTGCCGGGATGATTACCGGGTGGGGCGTACATCACATTGATATTGCCCACTGGGGAATGAATACTGAGCATACTGGTCCTATTGAAATTGAGGCGCGTGCCGAATTTCCTAAAAATGGTTTGTGGAATGTACATGGCGATTATGAGGTTCATGCCAAGTATGCAAATGGTGTAAACATGGTGATGAATAGTAAAAATCCTAATGGGGTAAGGTTTGAAGGCAGTAACGGTTGGATCTTTGTATCAAGAGGAAACGTAGGGGTTACGAGTACAGACCCTGGGTCGGGTGGTAAAGATAATAAAGCATTTTATGCAAGCGATCCGGCTATTCTTACCTCTAAAATAGAGGCCAATGAAATTCATCTGTACGAAAGTCCTGAACAACACGGCAACTGGCTGGATTGTATTGAAAGCGGAAAGCCAACAATTAGCCCTGCTGAAGTAGCACATCGCTCTTGCAGTGCATGTTTAGTAGCTCATGCTGCAATGAGATCTCCAAAAAAGCTATATTGGGATCCGAAGAAAGAAGTTTTTAAAGATAATGCAGAAGCCAATAAATTATTATCGAGACCACAGCGTTATCCTTATGGTACCAACTATATTCTCGATAAAAAGAGTTAAACTATGAAAAGCAAACTAATAATGATCCCATTAATTGTGCTGGCAGGATGCAGTCAGCCTAAGAAACAGGAAGATAATGCTGTAAAGCTGATCACCCTTGATCCCGGACATTTTCATGCTGCGCTAGTGCAAAAATCAATGTATCGCGGGGTAGATTCTACCGTGCATGTGTATGCGCCTAAGGGAACCGATGTGGAGTTGCATTTATCAAAAATTGAAGCCTACAATAAGCGTCCGGACAATCCAACCACATGGGATGAAAAAGTTTATCTGGGCGATGATTACCTGGATAAAATGATTGCCGAAAAGAAAGGGAATGTAGTGGTATTGGCGGGAAATAACCAGAAGAAAACAAACTACATAAAAAGATCGGTTGAAGCCGGATTGAATGTGCTGGCTGATAAGCCAATGGCCATTGATGGAGCTAGTTTTGAGGTTTTGAAAGGTGCATTTAAAACGGCAGCAGAAAAGCAGCTGTTGTTGTATGATATCATGACGGAGCGTTATGAGATCACTACCATGCTGCAAAGAGAGTTCTCAATGATACCCGAAGTTTTCGGTATGCTTGAAAAAGGCACGCCTGATAACCCTGCTGTTACCAAAGAAAGTGTTCATTATTTTTATAAGTATGTTTCAGGAAGTGTTTTGGTAAGACCTGCATGGTTTATGGATGTAGCCCAGGAAGGAGAGGGGATTGTTGATGTAACTACGCATTTGGTTGACCTGGTGCAATGGGAATGTTTTCCTGATCAGACGCTCGATTATAAAACCGATGTTCAATTGGTGTCGGCTAAAAGATCAAGTACAGATTTAACTTTAAGCCAGTTTAATACCATCACCAAGTCGACTGCGTTTCCAGATTATCTTAAAAAAGATGTGGTTAACGATAGTGTGCTAAAGGTGTTTTCAAACGGAGAGATCAATTATAAACTCCGTGGTGTGCATGCTAAAGTTTCTGTAAAATGGAATTATAAAGCACCCGAAGGTACTGGCGATACACATTATTCCATTATGCGTGGCACAAAGGCCAACCTGATTATAAAACAGGGAGCAGAGCAGAAATTTAAACCTGAACTATATATTGATCCTGTGAATCCAAAAGATGCCGCTTTTGAAGCAACTTTAAATGAGCAGCTTAAAAATTTACAGGGCAAGTTTCCAGGTATTTCGCTTACAAAAACCAAAACCGGATGGTGGGTTAATATTCCCGATAAATACAAAGAAGGGCACGAGGCACATTTTGCCAGGGTAACTGAAAAGTTTTTGAGTTACCTTAAAAATAAGGATCTGCCTGCATGGGAAGTACCCAATATGATTGCAAAATATTACACAATTACTGCAGCATTGGATCTTGCCAGAAAGAAATAGTTATAATTCATTTTCTATCTTGCAACGTTAAATTGCAATTATGGATTATGTTTTAGGAATAGATATCGGTACGGGGAGTGTAAAAGCGGTTGCTGTAGATGCCAAATGCAAATCATTTGGTGCTTTTCAGCAGCATTACTCTTTTACCTCGCCACAGCCCGGTTATCATGAACAGAATCCGGAAGAAATCTGGAATGCTTTTAAGAAAAGCATGGATGGATTGATTGCTGAAATTGGCAATGTGCCAAAAGCAATATCCCTAAGCAGTGCCATGCACAGCCTGATACCGGTTGACGAAAATGGTAAGGCGCTGGCACCAATGATAACCTGGGCCGATAACAGAAGTTCTGAAATTGCTAAAGGATTAAGAAGCTCTGAAACTGGCTTGTCCATTTATAAAGCAACAGGCACACCGCTGCATGCCATGTCGCCTTTATGCAAAATCATTTGGTTAAAGGAGAATGATCCGGATTTGTTTAGCCAAACACATAAATTCATTTCCATAAAAGAATACATCTGGTACAAGCTTTTCAAAGAGTTTAAGATAGATTACTCAATCGCTTCTTGTACTGGTTTGTTTAACATAGATCTGCTAGACTGGCATACAGATTCCCTTAATATCACAGGGATAGACAGTAAAATGCTTTCTGAACCTGTACAAACTAATTATACTAAGTTTCTTGAGTCTGGTATTGCTGTTGTAATTGGTGCAAGTGATGGCTGTATGGCCAATCTGGGGAGTGGAGGGATTAAACCCGGTATTGCTGTGATGACCATAGGTACAAGTGGTGCGGTAAGAATAGCCAGCGATAAGCCTTTGCCGAATGAAAAGGCGATGACATTTAGTTATATCCTTGATAAGGATACTTTTATTTGCGGCGGCCCGATAAATAATGGCGGCATTGCCTTACAATGGTGGATAAAAAATAACATTAAACATGAATTGGGAGAAACCGATTATGAACAGCTTTTTGAAGAAATTGCGGGCATAAGGGCTGGAAGTAATGGGTTGCTGTTTTTACCTTATCTAACCGGAGATCGGGCACCGATATGGGATAGCGAAAGCTGTGGCGTATTCTTTGGTGTAAAGCTGGAACATGGAAAAGCCCATTTTTCGAGAGCTGTATTGGAAGGTATATGCTATGCGATGTACGATGTGCTTGATGCCTTGCAGGAAAATGCTGAGCCCATTAAACAGATCAATATTAGCGGAGGCATTGTAAAATCGGATATCTGGATGCAGATAATGGCTGATATTACCGGAAAAGACCTGGTGATTACACAAGCAGAAGATGCTTCGGCAGTTGGTGCTGCACTGTTGGCAATGAAAGCCCTTGGTTTGATTCATGATTATTCCGATTTGGTAAATAAAATGCCAAAAATGGTTAAGCCAAACACTAATAATGGTGAGGTTTATTTGAGGAATTTTAGGATCTTTAAAACGCTTTATTCTGATTTAAAGAATACCATGCATGAATTTTATAAAATGAATCTTTAATGTTTGCAAGGAAAACCATAATTACATTAATCTTCTTCCTGATTTCATTTGTTGGGCTAGCGCAGCAAGACCAGATTCAGTTTTCGAGTATAAATCTCTCCGATGGGCTTTCTCATAACCAGGTAAATACAATTTTTAAAGACAGCAAGGGCTTTATATGGATTGGTACCCTTTCCGGATTAAACCGTTTTGATGGTCAGCAGATAAAAATTTTTAAGCACGATCCACGAGATACTAAATCAATAAGTGACGATTTTATCGTCAATATTTTTGAACTGCCAGATAACAAGCTCTATCTGGAAACCAAGAATGGCGCAAATATCTATGATGCGGAAACCCAAAGTTTTATAAGGGATGTGAAACCTTACCTGAAGGAGTTAAACATTATTGCTAAAAAGATCATAGATATAGTAAAAGATAGTAAAGGCGGTTTTTGGTTCAACGCGGGTGACGAAGGCGTCTTTAAATATGATACACTGAGCAAAAAAAGTATTCATCTAAAACTGAATACCGGGAATGCTGCATCACTGGCTGGTTCTCCAATTTCTGCATTACAGAAAGGGCCTAATGGAGACATTTGGATTATTCATACGGATAAGACCGTAGAACTGCTCAATAGCTCTACCGGTAAAGTGCAAAAGCGTATCTCTGTGTTTAAGCATGATGACTCTTTGGCTTTTCAAAACTTTAAATTGTTTGTTGATAATGCGTCCGATCTATGGATATATACCCTGAATAGCCAGAGAGGAGTAGATTTTTATGAAACCAAAACCGGGAAAACCAGATTCATAGACAAGGCACCAAATGGTTTGAATAACAACTTGATTAGCAGTATCATTCAGGACGATAAAGGATTGATTTGGATAGGAACCGATCATGGCGGTGTGAACCTGCTGGATAAAAGAAATTTTAGTGTCAGGTATCTTGTTAATAAAGAGGACGACGTTAAAAGTATTGGTCAAAATGCCATTTTAACCTTGTATAAAGACCATTCGGGCATAATATGGGTAGGAACATTTAAAAGGGGCGTTAGCTTTTATCATGAAAAGATCCTCAAATTCCCGCTCTATAAACACCAGAATGCAAATCCCCGAGGGCTGACCTATGATGATGTAAACCGTTTTGCAGAAGACGGACTGGGCAACATCTGGATTGGTACGAATGGAGGCGGACTATTTTATTTTAATAGAAAAACAGGTCAGTTTAAAAGGTATGTGCATGAGCCCGGCAACCCAAACAGTTTAAGTAACGACATCATTGTAAGCCTGTTTATAGATCGCGATAAAAAGCTATGGGTAGGTACTTATTTTGGCGGGTTAAGCTGCTTTGATGGTACAAAGTTCGTCAATTATAAACACAATAGCCAAGATACAAATAGCTTGACTGATGACCGGGTGTGGGACATTCTTGAAGACCGGAGAGGAAATTTATGGATTGCTACCTTAGGTGGTGGGCTGGATAAATTCGATAGAAACAAACGCATTTTTCTTCACAAAAAGGTAGGAGAAAAGAATGGTATAATTTCAAATTCGCTATCCTGTTTAATAGAGGATAGAAAAGGCAATATATGGATAGGTACCTCTGAAGGCGTTGATGAAATGAAACCGGATGGCAGATTTGTTCATTACAAGAATAAACCAGGCAATAAAAAATCGTTGACTAATAATGTTGTTTATGGCATGATGGAGGATAGCTATGGTTTTATATGGATATCTACACGTGATGGTTTAAGTAGGCTAAATCCTGAATCAGGGCAGTTCCAGAATTTCGACAGTAAAGATGGCCTCACTGAAATGACTACATTAAAAGTGGTTGAAGATAATGACAAAAATCTTTGGATAAGCACGGCGAATGGTTTGTTTGAGATCATTGTTAAGAAGATAAGCACAGACAAATTCTCTTATACCTTTCGTAAGTATGATGAACATGATGGTTTGCAGGGCAATGCGTTTAATGCCAATGCAGGCTATAAAACCAAATCGGGAGAACTTTTATTTGGAGGGGCAAATGGCTTTAATCTTTTTAAACCGGGCGATATCAGAAATGACAATACCAGGCCTGTTATCGTTTTTACCGATCTGCAGATTTCTAACAGGAGTATTGGCATTGATGACCAGGTAAATGGAAGGGTTTTATTAAAGAAGTCTATCATTTTTACAAAAGATTTAAAGCTGAACCATAGCCAGAATGGATTTGCACTTGAGTTTGCAGCACTGAACTTTTTTAATCCTCAAAAAATAAAATACCGGTATAGGCTGGAAGGATTTGATCAGCACTGGCAGGAACTTCAGGGGGATAACCGATTGGCAACCTATACCAATATTGATCCGGGTGAATATACTTTTAAAGTGGTTTCTACTGATGCTTCGGGAAATTGGGTGAACAATGAGACCAGCCTTAATATTACCATTATGCCTCCATTTTGGAGAACAACGCTAGCCTATATTATTTACGTATTGCTAATTGGCGGTACGCTGTTTTTTATCCGGCATCGTGGCATTCAACGGATAAAGAAGGAGTTTTTAATAGAACAGGAACGACAACAAGCGAAACGGATGCATGAACTGGATCTGCTTAAGATAAAATTTCTTACCAATGTAAGTCACGAATTCAGAACGCCCTTGTCGCTGATCATTACGCCACTTGAGAAACTGATTAAACAAGCTCAGGATTCAGAGAGACCGCAACTTCAGATGATTCAGCGGAACGGGCGCCGCTTGCTGAATCTGGTAAATCAATTGCTGGATTTTAGAAGAATGGAAGTGCACGAATTAAAACTGCATCCTAAAACAGGAGATATCATTTCTTTTATTCAGGAGCTGTCGTTTTCCTTTAGTGATATAGCCGACAGAAAGAACATCAGTTTTAGTTTTCAAACCGATAGAAAGAGCCTGATTACCTTTTTTGATCATGATAAAATTGAAAGGATACTGTTTAATCTGCTTTCGAATGCATTTAAATTTACACCACAGGGTGGTAAAGTGAAAGTAAGTTTGCTCACTACCATTAATGAACAAAAACAAACCCAGTTAATTCTTAAAGTTTCTGATACGGGTATTGGTATTCCAGAAGATAACAAGGCAAGGATATTCGAAAGGTTTTTTCAAAATGACGTTCCCGATTCGATTGTTAACCAGGGTAGTGGTATAGGCTTGTCGATTACCCGGGAATTTGTAAGGTTGCATGGTGGGCATATTACGGTTGACAGTATTGTGAATGAAGGCACTGAATTTACAGTTTACCTTGTTTTTCCTAAAACGGATATGGAAACTTCCGATCCGGAACCTAAGCTCGACCTGCTCATTACCGCTGGGGTAGATGAAAATTCGGTAAGCGATCCCAAGTTTGTATGGAAAAGTAAAAAGCCGGTGCTCATGCTGGTAGAAGATAATGAGGATTTTAGGTTTTATTTAAAGGATAATTTAAAAGAATACTACCAGATAGCCGAGGCAGCCAATGGTAAAGAAGGTTGGCAAAAAATACTTTCGATACATCCTGATTTGATTGTTAGTGATGTGAGTATGCCTGAAATGAACGGTATTGATCTTTGTCGGAAAATTAAAGCGGATAAGCGTACGGCCCATTTGCCTGTGATATTACTTACTGCGCTAACTACCGAAGACGAACAATTGATGGGCCTTGAAACCGGTGCAAGTGATTATATGACCAAGCCTTTTAACTTTGAGATCCTTTTGTCTAAAATAAGGAACTTACTGCAGCAGCAGGCGCTTTCAAAAAAGACCTACCAAAAGCAGGTAGAGTTTAAACCACTGGAAACAGAAATTGAATCTGTTGACGATAAGTTCATCAGACAGTTGTCTATTCATATAGAAAAACATTTGTCAGACTCCGCTTATACTGTCGACCAGTTAAGTGCAGACATGAATATGAGCAGGGTAGGTTTATATAAAAAAGTACTTCCGCTAACAGGTAAATCACCTGTAGAATACATACGCTCTTACAGGTTGCTAAAATCTAAACCCTTGTTGCTGAAATCGCAAATGACCATTGCCGAGGTAGCCTATGAAGTTGGCTTCAGTAACCCTAAACATTTCAGTAAATATTTTAAGCAGGAATTCAATATGCTGCCATCAGCGTATGCCTTAACAAAACCCGATCAAGAGTCTGTTTAATGCTCATTTTAGCAGATTTGTTAACATATGAATACCTAATTGTTATCATTTGAATGCCCTGCCTTTTTTTGCTTGCATATACCTTTAGAAATAAATAAACCAAGTATAAACAGTATTTATTTCTATGCGAAAAATTAGGGTGAGCGCCGTAATATTTATAGGTAGTATGTTACTATATATAAATGTAAACGGGCAAGTAAAAGATGATGTGCAAACAACCTCAGGAATTGAAATTCCCATTCAACATTCTGCCTCAGGAATTAAAAAAATAAAACTTCAGCCAGTATCCGATCAGATCATTCATGTAACTGCAATTGCGACAGACAAGTTTCCTGACGACAAAAGTTTAATGGCTGTTAAGCTTTCAGATGCTGCTGTTAAATTTACAACAACCAACTCAGCCGACCAGGTAACCTTAAGTACTTCATCGTTAAAAGTTGAAGTATCTACTAAAACAGGTTTAATCACTTATCGTGATGCCAACGGTAAGGTGTTACTGGCCCAAACAAAAACCGAAGGGCTTTCGCTTATCCCTAAAGTATTTAATGGAGAGCCATCCTATCAGGTTTCTCAGCTATTCGATGCGCAGGAAAATGAAGCATATTACGGTTTGGGGCAGCACCAGCAAGGGCTGGTAAATTATAGCGGACGCAGGGTAGATCTTGTGCAGTACAATACAGAAATAGGTGTTCCCTTTTTTGTTTCTAATAAAGGTTATGGCCTGCTTTGGGATAATTATTCAATTACACGCGCTGGCGACATAAGAGATTACCAGCCTTTAACTGCATTGAAATTATTTTCTAAAGAAGGGGATGAAGGATGGCTTACCGCTTCCTATACTTCAAAAACTGAACCCGGCAAGGTATTGCTTAAGCAACCTATATCTGAATTATCTATAAACTGGTTAACAGATCAGCATAAATTTCCTTCAAGCATAAAAATGCAGGATGCCGTGGTGCATTATGAGGGAGCCGTGGGAAGCGAACTTGAAGGACTGTATCAGCTTCAGTTAAAATATGCAGGTTATATTAAAGTTTGGTTTGATGATAAGCTTGTTGCCGATTTTTGGCGTCAGGCCTGGAATTCAGGCTCGGCAATACTAGATCTGGAATTAAAAAAAGATAAGAAAACCAAAATCAAAATAGAATGGATACCAGATGGAGGAGAGTCATATCTGGGTATAACCTGTTTGCCTCCTTTGCCAGAATCATTAAAAAATACCTTTGCGCTTAGTTCCGAATCTGGTGCCTCAATTAACTATTATTTTATTGGGGGTGCAAATGCCGATCAGGTAATTAGCGGGTACCGCACAGTAACCGGAAAAGCGGTATTAATGCCAAAATGGGCTATGGGCTTTTGGCAAAGCAGAGAACGCTATAAAACACAGGATGAGATTTTATCAACGGTAAAAGAATTTCGCGACAGAAAAATTCCACTTGATAATATTGTATTGGACTGGTCGTACTGGAAGCAGCCGGAATGGGGTAGTCAGCAGTTTGACCCTGAGCGTTTTGCTGACCCTGATGGGATGATCAAATCTCTTCACAAACAAAATGTGAACCTGATGATCTCTGTTTGGCCTAAGTTTAATAAGGGTTTCGATATCTATGATAAATTAAACCAAGAAAATTTCCTTTATAAAAGAAACATAGCGGATGGCCGTGTAGACTGGATAGGCAAAGGATATTCGAATACATTTTACGATGCTTTTAATCCTAAAGCGAGAATTGCATTTTGGGAGCTGATGAACAAAAGGTTGTATAGCAAAGGTATAGATGCCTGGTGGATGGATGCTACAGAACCGGATATGCATTCGAATTTACCGGTGGAGATTAGAAAAGACCTGATGAATCCAACTTATGAAGGATCGTCTACAACTTATTTCAATGCATTTCCATTGGTTAATGCCAAAGGTGTTTACGAAGGACAGCGTAAAGTAAACAACGAGAACAGGGTGTTTATTTTAACACGGTCGGCATATGCAGGCCTGCAAAGATATGCTGCTGCGGCCTGGAGCGGAGATATCGCTTCGAGATGGGAAGACATGAAAACCCAGATCGGTGCAGGGGTAAACTTTTCGCTTTCGGGTATGCCTTACTGGACCATGGATATTGGTGGTTTTTCTGTTGAAAAACGGTATGAGAAACCTAATAAAGAAGACCTGGAAGAGTGGAGAGAACTAAATGCCAGATGGTATCAGTTTGGCGCTTTTGTTCCTTTGTTTAGGGTACACGGACAGTTTCCTTTCAGAGAGATCTATAACATTGCGCCAGAGGGTCACCCTGCTTATAAAAGCATGCTGTACTACAATAAGTTGCGATATAGACTGATGCCTTATATCTATTCAATTGCCGGCAACACTTATCATCACGATTATACCATGATGCGCGGTTTAATGATGGACTTTCCTCAGGACCTTAAAGCTTCTAATTTGTCGGATGCATTCCTTTTTGGCCCTTCGCTATTAATTAATCCTGTTTATAAGTACAAAGACAGGAACAGAGATGTGTATCTGCCTTCAGGACAAGGATGGTATGATTTATATACGGGCAAGTACTTTAAGGGTGGACAAACCATTAAAGCTGATGCGCCATATGAAAAGACGCCTGTGTATGTAAAAGAAGGATCTATTGTTCCTACAGGCCCGGAATTACAATACACCTCAGAGAAACCTGCTGATCCGATAACACTCTTTGTGTATACCGGAAAAAATGCTTCATTCTCTCTTTATGAGGATGAGGGTACCAATTACAACTATGAGAAAGGTGCTTTTGCTACGGTAGATTTCAATTACGACGAAAAAACCAAAACGCTTACAGTAGGTGATCGCAAAGGAAGTTTTAAGGGAATGCTGGAAAATAGAACATTTAAGATCGTGGTGATTACCCCTAAATCAGCCAAGGCATTAGACTTTAACCAAAAGGCGAATCATAGTATTACTTACAATGGTAAGGCTACTACAATAAAGCTCTAACTAAAATTAAACCAATATAAAATGAATCAATTATTTACTAAATCTTTATGAACGGCATGAAAAAGAATTCTATGATTAAAAGAGAACATATTTTTCTGCTGATGTTTCTTTCACTGCTTGTTTTTAGCGAATCTTTATTTGCACAGCAGCGTCAGATCAGTGGAAAAGTAACTGCAGCGGATGGGCTCGCCATACCGGGTGCAGTGGTAAAAGTAAAAGGAAAAACTGGCGGAACAGGGACCGATAATGATGGTGCATACACCATTAATGCCCAAACCGGGGATGTACTACAGGTTAGCTCTATTGGTTTTGTAGCCAAAGAAGTAACAGTTGGACAAGGAAACACCATCAACATTAGTTTAGCTGAAGATAACCAGGGCCTCAACGAAGTAGTGGTAGTGGGGTATGGCGTTCAGCAAAAGAAACTGGTAACCGGCGCCACAGTTCAGATTAAAGGAGAAACGCTGCAAAAGCAAAGTACCACTAACGCCTTGCAGGGTTTACAGGGGCAAACTCCCGGCGTACAGATTACATCTACTTCTGGTCAGCCTGGCGAAAACATCAAAGTAACCATAAGAGGCTTAGGTACCATTGGCAATGCATCGCCGCTATATGTTGTGGATGGAGTGCTTACCGGCGATATCACCTATTTAAACTCATCAGATATAGAATCGATCGATGTTTTAAAAGATGCTGCATCTGCGGCTATTTATGGCTCGCAGGCGGCTAATGGTGTTGTGTTGGTAACCACAAGACAAGGTAAACGCGGGCAGACAGGACAAATCACTTTTGATGCTTACGCAGGTGTACAAAATGTTGCAAAAAAATTAGAGTTGCTTGATGCTTCGCAATACGCAGCTATGATGAGCGAAGCTGCTGTAAACGGGGGGAAACAACCACTGTTCACTAATGATGAGATAAAAGCTTTTGGCAAAGGTACAAACTGGATGGACGAGATGTTTGTAGACAATGCGCTTACACAAAATTATGCACTTGGTGCATCCGGTGCATCTGAAGCCTCAGTTTATTCCTTGGGTTTATCTTATACCGGGCAGGAAGGTATAGTAGGGGGCAAAGGCTTGTCTAATTACCAACGCTACAGCTTTAAAATCAATTCTGAGCATAATTTTTATAAAGATATCATCAAAATCGGTCAGCACTTAACCTATACAGATATTAAAAATAATGGTATAAGTGTTGGTAATCAGTATAATAACACGCTTCGTGGAGCATTTAGTGCCAGCCCATTTTTGAAGATGTATGATGAGGATGGAAACTTCTTCGACAACAGTAAGTCTACATGGAACAATGCTGAGGCAAATCCTTATGCATCTATGGTATATAACAGCCAGAACAAAAATAATACTCAGCGTATACTGGGTGATATTTATATGGTAATTGAACCGATTAAAAATCTAAAATTCAGAACCAGCTTAGGTATGGATTACAGTGCAGGCGAAAGTCGTTCTTATACCCCTGTCTACAGCCTTTCGGTTTACACTTATAACCTTGTTAACAAAGCCAGCCAGTCGATGAATAAAGGTAAATCTCTGATCTGGGATAATTTATTGAGCTATAAATTTACCTTAAATAATGACCATACTTTTGAAGCCATGGTGGGTAGTTCTGCATATCGTGCAGATGGTTCTAATATTTTTGGAACCAATACCAATTTGTTTGCTGATGGTTTTGATTATGCCTGGCTAAGTAACGCAACCGGTAAAACCGTAGCAGGTATTACTATTGGGGGTGGACCTAACGAGCCGGATCGCAGGCTATCTTATTTTGGCAGGTTAAATTATAACTACAAAGAAAAATACCTGTTAAATGCCACTTTCAGAGCTGATGGTTCTTCACGTTTTGGCCCGGCAAACCGCTGGGGGTATTTCCCTTCTGTTTCCGCAGGCTGGGTCGTAACAAACGAAAGTTTTATGCAGGGACAAAAGGACTGGTTGGACTTTCTTAAGGTACGTGCCAGCTGGGGGCAGGTAGGAAGTCAGAACATAGCTGCTTTTCAATATCTGGCACCAATTAAGCTAAATAATACAAACTATATTTTTGGCCCTGATGAGGGTGTGCTTACTCCAGGCGGCTACCAGGAACGAATCAGCAATCCCGCGGTGAAATGGGAAACCTCAGAACAGACTAATATCGGATTTGATGCTAATTTTTTGCAAGGCAAATTTGCGTTGAACTTCGACTGGTATAATAAAACTACCAAAGATTGGTTAATAGACGTACCAATTCTTGCCACAGCTGGAGCCCTTCCTCCTTTTATTAATGGTGGTAATGTGAAGAATACAGGTCTCGAACTGGCACTTACTTATAGAAACAAGGTGGGTGAATTTAATTATTCTGTTGGGGTTAATGGTGCTTACAATAAAAATAAAGTTACAAATATTCCTACTTCCGATGAAATTATTCATGGTGGAGAGAATGAACTGTTCAACAATGCACTTGAGTTCTATCGTGCTCAAACCGGATTCCCAATTGGTTATTTCTGGGGGTTAAAAACAGCAGGTATTTTTCAGAATGAAGCCGAGGTTCAAAATTACAGATCTGCCAATGGTAAGGTAATACAACCAACTGCTGCTCCTGGAGATGTTAAGTATGTAGATGTTAACGGAGATGGTATGATAGATAATCTGGATAGAGGCATGATTGGTAATCCGAACCCGAATTATACATTTGGTATCACACTTTCGGGTGATTACAAAGGTTTCGATTTTTCTGTTGTGGCTTCTGGGGTTGCCGGAAATGACATTGTTCAATCTTACAGAAATCCGTCTAGTCAGTTCGGTAATTATACCACCCGAATACTCGATAGATGGCACGGAGAGGGTTCATCGAATACCATTCCCCGTTTAACAGAAGACAACCGGAATTGGAGTAATTTCTCTGATCTGTATATTCAAAAAGGTGATTTCTTACGGATCAGTAACATCACTGTTGGTTATGATCTTGGTAAGGTATTTAAAAAGAGCTACCTGAAACAGGTAAGGTTATATGCTGCTGCATTAAACGTTTACACCTTTACAAAATACGATGGAATGGATCCGGAAATAGGTTATGGTACTCGAGGATTCGCGTCGGGTATAGACTTAGGTTATTATCCAAGACCAAGAACATTCATGATAGGAGCCAATCTTAAGTTTTAACTACAAGATCATAAAAATATGAAAGCTATAAAAATATATGCTGTTGCACTAAGCCTTTTATCGTTAGGTGCATGCAAAAAAGGTTTTCTGGATACTGAGCAAGTGACAGCAGTAACAGATCAAAATTTTTACAAAACACCAAAGGATGCATTTACTGCACTTGTTGGTTGTTATGACGGACTACAAATTGTGTGGTCTGAGGGTATTGCCTTGCCGGTTGCAGCCGAAGTAATGTCTGATAATACTTTTGGCGCAACCGGAAATTCCGATGGTTTTGGTTACCAGATGATTGATGAATTTGATAAGTCGCGTTCACCATCAGACCAAAATTTATATAATGGAAACTGGGTTTTGTATTATAAAGCGCTGTTTCGTTGCAACACCCTTCTGGGTAAATTGGATCAGATAGAATGGGGTAACGATACTCAGTTGAGAAAAACATACGAATCTGAGGCCCGCTTTCTGCGTGCCTACCTGCTATTTGATATGGTTAGACTTTGGGGTAATATTCCACTGTTAACAGCTCCATCTACCGAGAATTTACCACAGAGTAATCCGGATGAAGTTTACAAGGTAATTGCTGACGATCTAAAATTCGCTGCAGCAAATTTACCGGAAGTTGCTTACCCGGCTCAGGCTGTTGCCAATCATGGTAGGGTTACCAGGTATGCTGCTGAAGCGCTGATAGGTCGTGTATTCTTGTTCTATACGGGTTACTATGCAAAGGCAGATTTAGTTGGTCTTGTATCTAAACCAGAAGCCCTTGCATATCTTGAGGATGTAATTACTAAAGGTGGATACGGTTTAATTGAAAATTTTGCAAACCTATGGCCTGCTGCATCATTAACATCATATGCAGGTGAGGATAATAAAGAAACCATTTTTGCAATAAAATATACTTATACAAGTGATTATGAAGGAAATACCGACGGTAACCACTGGATGGTAATGACAGGTATTCGTGAGCAGGCACTTTACCCGTATGGAAACGGATGGGGTGCTGAAACAGTAAACCCTAAACTGTGGAATGCATACTTGCCTACCGATACGAGAAGAGCAGGCTCTATCATTTCAATTGTAGACGAAAATTTGCCCTTCACCAATCAAAAAGGCCAAAGAGAATATACTGGTTACTATGTGAAGAAATATAGCCCAATGATCGGTTTAGACGGCAAGCCTCTGCCAGAATCACATGGTAATACCAGCTTCCAGATTGGCCAGTTCCAGGATTATGTATCTATCCGTTATGCTGACGTATTGTTGATGGCGGCAGAGCTGGGAAGTGGAAATGCGCAAACCTATTTTGATGCTGTTAGGCAACGTGCATATAAGGGGGCATTTACGCCACTAGCAATAAGCCAGGCTAACATCATTAGAGAGCGCAGACTGGAATTTGCTTTTGAAGGAATACGCTATTATGACTTACTGCGTCAGGGAATAGATAAAGCGGCGCAGGAAATTGCCGAAACTTCAACGGTATTAAATGGTGGTGTAAGTGCAGAGAAAAAAATATCTGCCGCAAATATCATTGCTACAAAAGGTTTGCAGCAAATACCATATACCCAGATCGGTCTTTCTAATGGAACGTTAAAACAAAATGCAGGCTGGTAACAGATCATCTATTTTAATCATTAAAAAAATGAAACTATATATAAAAATCTTTGCAATGCTGATGATGCCGTTGCTGTTCAGTGCGTGCAAAAAAAATGAGCACAGTATTGACAGGACGCTCGATAAATCAGAAATTCAGTACACGGTGACCCAGGATTTACAGGCAGATGCCGGTGGAAATACCGTAATTCTTAAAAACGCTACGCCCGGAACTATATCCATGTGGGATTATGGAACAGGAACCTCCAGAAGGATGATAGACACAGTTAAATTTGCCTTTAAGGGAGATTATGTGATTAAATTTTCTGTACTCAGCGGAGGATTAGAAGTGAAGATGGATTCTGTAGTCGTAAAAGTAACACAAGATAATTTGAACTACGTGAACGACCCTCTTTGGATAGCGCTTTCTGGTGGTGTGGGTAATGAGAAAGAATGGGTGTTGGATACGGAAGGTGTTTATTATGCAGGACCTTTTGCATTTTATGGAGTAAATATTGGTTGGCTTAAAGACGGCGGTCCATGGGGTTCCAATACCACAGGATGCTATGGTGGTGATTGCTGGAATTGGGGGCCGGGACTTGCCGACATTTATCCGAATATGATGGCCAAAGGTGATTATGGGGTAATGACGTTTGGATTGAAAGGAACTGCTTCTTTTAAAGCAGTGAAACCGATGGAAAATGGAATTACACAAAACGGCACTTATTTTTTAAATGTGAATTCGAAAATATTGACCATTAATGGAGGGTCAATTCTTAGAGGATACAAACCTGCAAAGAATGGAATTACAGGAATAAGTAACTGGACAACCTATAAGATTTTATCTCTTGATGAAAATACACTTCAACTTGGGGTAATCAGGGATAAGGATGTTGATGGCGAAGGGATGGCTATGCTCTCTTTCAACTTTATATCAAAGAACTTTGCTTCTTCACAATAAGCGAAAGTAAAGTCATTTGGTTTGGTGCAATCAAATGTTGAAAAGGATGAATGGCTTTTTTATTATATCCTTTAATTAAATCCGCTCGGGCTTCATTTTGATTCAGGTGAAGTCTGGGCATTTATTAAACATATTTTTCTTATCTTGGAGGTAAAAACTCAATTTTATGAAAAAGTTATTTGTATTAACATTAATTGCTGGTTTGTTTACCACGCTGACCAGCTCTGCTCAGGATGACAAGTCCAAAAGAGTTAGCCCACCAGCTGTAGCAAAAGAAACGCTTGCATCTGGAGCTGCGGTAACCATTGACTACAGTCAGCCTTCGGTTAAAGGCCGTAAAATAGGCGCCGATATTGCTCCTTATGGAAAGGTATGGCGTACCGGAGCAAATGAAGCAACTGTATTTGAAACAAGCAAAGATGTAAAGGTAGAAGGTAAAGCCCTTGCTGCAGGTAAATATGGTTTGTATACAATCCCAGGAGAAAAAGAATGGACAATTATCTTTAACAAAACCTGGAAACAATGGGGTACTGATTACACTGAGGCAGATGACGCACTTCGTGTAGCGGTAAAACCTGGTAAAGCTGCTTCTGCAACTGAAAAAATGACTTTTAAGATTGAAAAATCAGGAAAAGTTAGCCTTTTATGGGGTAATGTTGTAGTGCCGTTTACTGTTAAATAGTAAGTAAAATAATTTATGTTACAGCGGGGATCGTCCATATGGTTGATCCCCGCTGTTTTTATGTACTAATAAACCGCAGTGTCTTTTCAACCACTTGCTGCAAATGCTCAGGCAAGCTTGCCGATGTATACGGATGCGATGCGCCATAAACATGATTAGCTCCCTCAATCTTTAGTATTCTTGCTCTAAGCTGGTTTTGTGCCAGCTCTTGTGCAACACTAAACTTTACGTTTACATCATCATCGCCATGCAGAATTAACCATGGGATGTCTATCTTTCTTGCAGCTTTAACGATGTTCAGCTCTTCTTTGTGCTCATTAAAGTCTGCTAATAAAGTGCTGTTTAGTGGCATTTTTTCTTTAGTCCGTGCATTTTCTACATAGATTTTTCCTGTTTTAGTCCATTCTTCTTCCTGCTCTTTTTTCCAAAGGCTCGAGAAATCTGAAATAGACGACCAGGTAATCAGTTTATCAATCCTTTCATCATTAGCCGCTTTTATAATGGATAGCCCGCCACCCCGACTATGTCCGATAAGGTAAATAGGGGAAGATGGGTAGGTTGTTGAAACATAGTTAACCACCTGGTCAACATCAAAAAGTTCCTTGCTAAATGTGTTATCAGCAAAGGCTTCCATGTCGGTTACATCATTAAAATTTTGCGCTGTTACGCCGCCATGACTAAGGTTAAACTTCACATACCGGTAGCCATTTTTAGCAAACCATTGGGCAATTAGGTTGTGAGCACCCCAATCTTTGAAGCCTTTAAAGCCGTGAACAAATATTATGGTACCAATGTTTGTGTTCTTATCGTCATATGTCGTGTCGCCAAATATGTTTTTTTCATCCGCTCCTTTTATTGTAAATTGCTCCTTTTGTATCATATATGTCTGCATTTATGGTGTTTAGCCAATATAACAATTTTTATATCGGGATGTTTAAATGAATCTATTTATTTAAAATCTTTCTAAATAACTCTTAATTACAGCATAATGACAGTGGAACAAGGGCGTCTTATTACTTTTGTTTCGCTAAAAATAAACAGGATAATAGATTTTGGAATATTTAAAGATCATTGCTTTTACGCATAAACAGATTGACCTCAAATCTTTAGGTAAATTGGTGATATGTGAGCAGACGCTGGACGACAGATTGAGAAACATTCAATCTGAGTTAGGAGTTAAAGAAATATTCTATGTAGGAACGTGCAATCGTGTTGAATTCGTATTCACATCCTCAGAAAAAGTTGACAGAGATTTTATCAGTCGTTTTCTTACTGTGTTAGATATGGGACTACCTGATCAATACATGGATAAGTTCATAGAAAATGTTTCTGTTTATGAAGAGGCCGAGGCGTTTAATCACCTGCTTCGTACATCCTGTTCCTTAGAAAGTCTGGTAGTAGGAGAGAAGGAAATTCTTGCCCAGATCCGGAAGGCTTATGAAGCTTGCAGGGTTGCAGGATTTACAGGCGATTATATGCGGATGATCATGAACCGTGTGGTAAAAACAGCTAAAGAAGTTTACACACATACCAACATCTCCAAGAACCCCGTCTCCATTGTTTCTCTTGCCTATCGTAAACTTCGTGACCTAAAAATGTGTGGCAATGTAAAATTGCTCATCATCGGAGCAGGAGAGACCAACAAAAACATCGCTCAATATCTTAAAAAACATAAATACTCTAACTTTTCTGTATTCAACAGGACTTTAGAACATGCAAAAGCGCTGGCCAAAGATTTAAATGGCACTGCATATCCACTTTCAGAACTAGAAAATTACGATCAGGGATTTGATGTAATTATTACCTGTACAGGCGCTACAGAACCTATTATTACTGAAGCGATCTATAAGAAATTATTAAATGGTGATACTGGTAAAAAGGTAATTGTAGATCTTGCCATCCCTAACGACACTGCTCCTGAAGTAGTGAAAAACTTCCCGATACATTTCATAGAGGTAGAATCTTTAAAAGAAGTTGCCCGCAAAAATATACAAGAACGCTATGATGAACTGGTTAACGCAGAACACATCATCGAAGAGAACATCAAAGATTTTGAATTGGTATTACGCCAGCGTGAAATTGAGATAGCCATGAGTGGCGTTCCTCAGAAAATCAAGGAAATTAAGCATACTGCTATCAATGGTATCTTTGCCGAAGAGATCAATAACCTGGATGAAAACTCCAGATTGGTACTGGAACGCGTGATGGATTATATGGAAAAAAAATACATCAGCGTACCAATGGTAATGGCAAAAGAGATATTGGTAAAGAATAGCTAAATTTGCCAAAAAATTAGCATCAACGTGAAAAGACTTACTATCGGTACAAGAGGCAGCGACCTGGCTTTATGGCAAGCCAACTTCATTAAAGATAAACTTGCAGGAATTGGCGTTGAGGCAGATTTGAAAATCATCAAAACGCAGGGCGACAAGATTCTAAACTTAAGATTAGATAAACTGGAAGGCAAAGGGTTCTTTACTAAAGAGCTTGAAGAAGAACTTTTAGGTGGAACCATCGATATAGCAGTACACTCTCATAAAGATTTACCTACAGTACACCCCGCAGGACTGACAATTGCAGCGGTTACTGAACGCGAAGATCCGGCAGAGCTTCTTTTAATTTTAAAAGACTGCGTAGACATTACCCAAAAATTATCGCTTAAAACAGGTGCAATGGTGGGTACATCGTCTAACAGACGTAAAGCGCAGATATTGGCATTACGCCCTGATTTAAATATTGAAGATTTAAGAGGGAACGTACCTACCAGGATACAAAAATTAAGAGATGAAGATTACGACGCGATTCTGCTGGCTAAAGCCGGTGTGAACCGTTTAAAAATTGACCTTTCGGAGTTCCATGTAGAAGTAGTTGATACTACAGAACTGGTTCCAGCTCCTGCGCAAGGCGCTTTGGCTATTCAGATCAGAGAAAACGATACCGAACTATTTGAACTACTTCAAAAAATACACGATCCGGAAACTGCAGAGGAAATTGCAATTGAACGAAAAGTATTAAACCTGTTTGAAGGTGGCTGTCACATGCCATTAGGCTGTTACTGCAAAAAAGAAGATGGTTTATATGAGGTTTGGACTTCTAAAGCAGAAACTGATGAAGATTTTCCTGATCGCTTATTTTATAGAGTAGAAAACCTTGATGGTTTAGCTGAAAAGATTGTGAGCAGATTTGCCGCGGATAGGAAATTCCCATCAAGAGTATTTATTTCAAGAGAAGTTGGGGAGCATAACTATTTTAGAAAAGCTTTAGCAAAGCACAATATAGAAATTGACGCGAGATCGCTGATCCGTACTTTCCCTATTGTAACGGTATTGGATCAATATCATTTCAGACATGTAGACTGGATCTTTTTTAGCAGCAGAAATGCGGTAGATTATTTCTTTAATCTAAAACCTGTACTGCCTAAGCACGTTAAATTTGGCGTTGCTGGCAAAGGTTCTGAAGATTCGTTAAGAAGAGCTGGTTATCTGGCTGATTACGAAGGAGAAGGTGGTGATATTGAGGAAGTAGCTGAACTTTTTGCTAAAGAAGTTGCCGGAAAAACGGTATTGTTTCCACGAGCACAAGATTCTTTATTGACCATTCAAAAAGCTTTAACAGCAGATACAAAAGTAATAGACTTACCTATTTACGAGACTGTATTTGAAGATGATATAGATCAGACTTACGCTGATGTGCTGATTTTTACCAGCCCATCTAACGTTGATGCCTATTTTGTGGAGAACTTATTAGATCCCGGACAACAGATTATTGCTATTGGTAATTCAACAGCGAAAAAATTTGATGAGATGGGTATAAAATATACCTTACCTTACTCGCCGGATGAGATCGGATTGGCTGAGGCTGTGTTTGGAATAGAAATAAAATAAAGGAAGTTAAATAGAGGTTGATATGTTACACCGTCCACGTAGATTGAGGAAAAACCCTGTAGTTAGGGAAATGGTAGCCGAAACAAGGTTGTCGAAAGATATGTTCATTTATCCGTACTTTATTGTACCGGGTAAAAATGTTGTTCATGCTTTAGACGCAATGCCGGGAATCAACCATTACTCTGAAGACACATTGGTTAAAGATGTTGAAAAGGGACTTAAATTAGGTGTAAACAAAATCATGTTGTTTGGTGTAGGAGATGAAAAAAGTGAGGATGCCCATTCAGCATATCATGATCATTCTTTAGTACCTTCGGCAGTTCGTTTGCTTAAGAAAAACTTTGGCGACGATTTATACATAGTTACGGATGTTTGTGTTTGTTCTTATACTACACATGGACATTGCGGCATACTAGAAAATGACTATGTACAAAATGATGCAACCGTTGAAGTAATTGCCAAAATGGGACTTACCCATGCACAGGCAGGTGCTGATATGCTTGCCCCTTCAGATATGATGGATGGCAGGGTTGGTGCAATGCGAAGTGTACTTGATAGTGCAGGTTTTGTAAATACGGCAATCATGTCGCATGCTACAAAATTTGCTTCAGCATATTACGGGCCTTTTAGAGAGGCTGCTGATTGCGCGCCAAGTAAGGGAGATAGAAAAGCTTATCAAATGGATTTTAGAAATGGCAATGAAGCTTTAAGAGAAGCATTGCTTGATGAAAGTGAGGGGGCAGATGTATTAATGGTTAAGCCCGCTTTGGCTTACCTTGATGTAATGCATAACTTAAAACAGCACACAGATTTGCCAATAGCCTGCTATAATGTATCAGGAGAGTACTCTATGGTAAAAGCAGCTGCAGAAAAAGGCTGGATAGATGAACAAAAAGTAGTGATGGAGACCATGCATGCATTTGCACGCGCAGGGGCAAGCATTATAACAACTTACCATATAAGAGATATAGTAGAAAAGAATTGGATGTAATATGTTAGAATCTTTAAAAAAAATGTTTTCGGGAAATGAAGGTGATATGCCTGTAAATACAGGAGGTAAACCGGATATTTCCAGAGAGAAATCGGCAGAGCTGTACGAGAAGGCTAAAAACTATTTTCCTGGAGGCGTAAATTCTCCGGTTAGGGCTTTTAAATCGGTTTACGGAACACCATTGTTTATTCAAAAGGGCGATGGATGCTTTGTATGGGATGCTGATGGAAATCAATTTATAGATTTTTGCGGTAGCTGGGGTCCATTAATTCTTGGCCATAACAATGCTAAAGTTCGTGAAAAGGTTACAGAAGTAATGCAAAACGGGATGAGCTTTGGCGCACCTACTGCATTAGAAAACGAGCTTGCAGAACTGATTATTAAAAACAATAAACTTGTAGAAAAGATACGTTTTACCAGTTCTGGTACCGAGGCAGTAATGTCGGCCATCAGATTGGCGCGTGGCTATACAGGTCGTGATAAGATCATCAAATTTGAAGGCTGCTATCATGGACACAGCGATTCACTATTGGTAAAAGCAGGTTCAGGTCTGGTTACCTTTGGCGAAACTTCTTCTGCCGGCGTTCCAAAATCATTTGCTCAGGAAACCATCGTAATCCCTTTGAATGATACCGAAGCTTTGAAAAAAGCATTCGAACAATTTAAAGATGAAGTAGCCGCCGTCATTATTGAGGGAATTCCTGCTAACAACGGATTGCTGATGCAGGATGCAGAATATATTCAGTTTTTACAGCATATCTGTAAAGAGAACAAAGCACTCTTAATATTTGATGAAGTAATCACCGGATTCAGATTGGGATTTGAAGGTGCTGCAGGACATTATGGCATAAAGCCTGACATAGTTACCTATGGTAAAATTATCGGTGGTGGTTTGCCTGTAGGAATGTATGGCGCTTCGGCCGAAATCATGTCTCATATTTCTCCTGATGGGGGTGTTTATCAGGCAGGAACCTTATCTGGAAATCCGGTAGCCATGGCTGCAGGTATTGCCCAGTTGACGGAGCTACTACGTTCTGGTTTTTATAAAGATTTAAACAATAAAGCTTCTGAGTTTGCCGAGAGCATACAGCGTTTTGCAACTGCAAGAAACTACAAATTAAAAGTATTCCATGTAGGGTCTATTTTCTGGCTGGCTTTTACGGACAAAGATAAAATTCAATGTGCCGAGGATATTGATCCGGCAAGCATGGAGAAATTTAAAGTAATGCACAGAGAGTTGTTAAACAGGGGTATTTACCTTGGCCCGTCGGGCTATGAGGTAGGTTTTGTTTCTGCTGCGCATACTAAAATAGAGCTTGAAAAAGCAAAGAGAGCTATATTTGATAGCCTTGATGTTGTTTTCAGGAATAAGTAAATTTTGGGTATATTTATAATATAAACTACTAACTGTCTTGAAGAAATCAATCGTTATATTTTATTTCCTGCTGTTGTACTCTTTAGTGCAATTAATTTCCTGGGGCACGCTTGTAGTTAAATTACAACCGTCCAGGATGGCTATGGTAATGGGCGAGGGATCTGTATTCCTGTTCTTATTGTGTATTGGAGCGTATTTTTTGCATCAATCTATTAAAAAAGAAGACAGGCTAAGAGAGCAGCAGCAGAACTTTTTACTCTCGGTTACACATGAGTTAAAATCGCCTTTGGCGGCTATAAAATTATCTATACAAACCATCGTTAAACGTGACCTGGATAAAGCCAGACAAACTTCTTTACTGAATAATTCATTAAAGGATATTGAACGTTTAGATGATTTGGTTGAAAACATGTTGTTGGCTACCAAGATCGAAAACAGGTCTTATTCGTTCCCTAAAGAAGAATTTGATCTTTCGGAAATGGTTTCAAGAATCACTGATAGGTTGCAGATCCATTCGTGTGGTTGTGAACAGCTGATAAATCCAAAAATACAGCCCGGGGTTAAGGTAGTGGGCGATCAGTTTGCGCTGTCGTCTGTGGTAACTAACCTGGTTGAAAATGCAGTTAAATATTCTGGACCTTGTGCAGAGGTTGGTGTGGAATTGACAAATAAAGATGGGCATCCTTTTTTAAGGGTAACTGACAAAGGGCCAGGTATCCCTGACGCTGAAAAGATGCTTATTTTTGATAAATTCTATCGTGTAGGTGACGAAAATGTCAGAAAATCAAAAGGAACAGGTTTAGGCCTGTTTATTGTTAAAGAAGTTCTACAAAGCCATGACGCTGATATCAGCGTTAAAGATAACGCACCACAGGGTGCAATTTTTGAAATAACATTTAGTTGATTATGCCACAGAAATTAAGAATATTACTGGTTGAGGATGAAGACCACTTATTAGATGCAATAAAATTAAACCTTGAACTTGAAGGTTATAAAGTTCATGCGGTAAAAGACGGTAAAACTGCTTTAAAGGTTTTTAAAGAAGAGCGTTTTAACCTGATTATTTTAGACGTGATGCTTCCTGAAATGGATGGTTTCCAGGTTTGTGAAACAATTCGTTTAGAAAACACTGAAGTTCCTATCCTTTTCCTAACGGCCAAAAATACAAGCGAAGACCGTGTTATGGGTCTGAAAAAAGGTGCTGACGATTATTTGGTTAAACCATTTAATTTGGAAGAGCTGATCTTAAGAGTAGGTATTTTGGTTAAACGCAGCATGAAAGCTGATGATCTGAAAGAACTTAACTCTTATAAAATTGGAGATAAGACCATCTATTTTAACTCTTTTGAATTAAAACAGGATGATGGCCTTATTGTTCCTTTAACAAAAAAAGAAACCATGCTATTAAAATTACTGATTGAGCGTAAAAACGAAGCAGTATCGCGTGAGCAGATTTTAGAAACAGTTTGGAATTACGATGTTTATCCATCAACACGTACTATCGATAACTTTATATTAACCTTCCGTAAGTATTTTGAGCCAGATCAGAAAAACCCGGTTTATTTTCACTCTATCAGAGGGGTAGGTTATAAATTTACTGATATTCATTAATGTACAATACCAAAGGCAGGTATGCACTGATGGCAATTTTTATGATTGCCGCTTTAGCATGCCTTTTTTATGATCAGTATCAGCTTGCCGCATTGGCAGGCCTTTTCTTTGCCTTTGTACTTTGGAGTCATTTTAAACACAGTTCTGTGCTTCTTGCCTCCAAATATTTTAAGAATGGCGAATATGAAAAAGCAGAACGCATATTGGCTGAAGTGCCAAATCCGGATAGACTTGCAAGAAACCGAAGGGGGTATTACGAGTTTATGCGTGCTAATATTGCCCTGAAGAAAGAAGAATATGATGTTGCAGAACATCATTTTCAGATCGCAAGTCGTTTCCCGTTGGGTGGAAAAAATGATAAAGCTTTTGTATTGATCCATCTTGCCAATCTTGCGCTTAGAAAGAAAGATGGTGAGCGGAGCAGGGCCTATATTGCGAAAGCAAAAGAATTGGCCAGCACCCCAAAAGCAAAAGATATAATTAACAAGATTGAGATAGAAGCGAACAACTTATAAACAAAATAGATTTACATGAACACGTTATTTTTAGATGCAGCATTTTCAAAGCAAACAGAACGCCCACCAGTTTGGATGATGCGTCAGGCTGGCCGTTTTATGCCTGAATACTGGGAGATCAAAAATAAGTACTCCTTCCTTGAAATGTGCAAAACACCTGAAATTGCTGCTGATGTAACTATGTTACCGGTTAATTTACTGGGTATCGATGCTGCTATTTTATTCTCGGATATTTTGGTAACAGGCGAGGCAATGGGCGGAGATTTAAGCTTTACCCAGGGTGTTGGACCAAAGTTTGCCAACCCAGTACGTACATTAAAAGATGTAGATGCACTTGAGGTTGATGTTTTAGACCGTTTGCAATACGTAGCAGATGCTATTAAAGTTATACAACAACGTTTAAACGGAAGCATTCCTTTAATTGGTTTTGCCGGTGCTCCTTTTACTGTTATGAGCTACCTTGTTGAGGGTGGTTCATCAAAAGATTTTAAAACAACCAAGCTATTGATTCACAATCAACCAGAGGTTGCACACAAACTATTGGCTAAAATAGCAAAAGTTACTGCCGATTATTTGAACCTTCAAATTGCTGCAGGTGTGAATGCCATCCAGATTTTTGATAGCTGGGCACAGGCGTTGTCCTGGAACGATTACCATGAATTCTCTCATCGTTATATTCAGGAGATCATTGCGAACTTAAACAGAAAAGACATTCCCGTAATTTCATTTTGTAAAGGAAGTTCTGTATTTGCGCCTATTATGGCTGAGGCCAAACCAGATGTAGTTTCGGTAGACTGGAACGCGGATTTGTTAAATATCAAAAAAAGTTTGCCAGCTGGTATTGCAGTTCAGGGTAACCTGGATCCGCATATACTATATGCAGATAAACCCATTATTAAGAGAGAGATTCTTCGCTTGTTTGAGCGTATGCGTGGAGAGAATGGATTTATCTTTAATCTTGGCCACGGTATTATGCCTGATATTCCGTTCGACAACGTAAAATATGCGATTGAAGTAATCAAAGACTTTAAATACTAATCTAAAAATGGAGAAGTACTATTATTACATTCTGTCTGTTCACATCATCTTTGTTGTAAGCTGGATGGCAGGATTGTTTTATAGTGTTCGTCTGTTTATTTATCATACTGAAGCCGAAGACAGGCCCGAAATCGAGCGTAATATCCTGCAAAAGGAATACGAAAGGATAGAAGCCAAGCTTTGGAATATCATTACTACACCTGCAATGGTACTCACTGTACTTGCAGGTGCAGGAATGGTTTGCATACACCCCGGTTTATTGCAAACGCCCTGGTTTCATGTAAAACTTGGCTTTGTAGCAGCCCTGCTGGTTTATCATTTTATTTGCCAGAATATAATGAAGCAGCTGAAACAAGGCACATGCAAAATAAGCTCGTTTAACCTTAGGTTGTGGAACGAGGTAGCAACAATCCTACTTGTAGCTATTGTGTTCACAGTCGTGCTAAAAAGCGCCGTGAACTGGATTTATGGCCTCGTTGGGCTCGTCATATTTTCCGTAGTAATTATGCTTGCCGTAAAATGGTACAAACATTACCGCAAAAAGCACGATTGCTAACCCCCTTTAATTTTTTTTATTACCGCGTGCAACCTTTTCTATAGTTGCTTCATCTACTATATACCAAACACACAAATGAAATTGACGCAATATAGTATAAATGAATTATTAGAAGGATGCAAAGCAGGCAACCGGAAGATGCAGGAGGCCCTGTACAGGCAAACTGCGCCCAAGATGCTTGTAGTTTGTATGCGTTATGCAAAAGATAAGATGGAGGCAGAAGACGTATTGCAAATGGGTTATATTAAAATTTTTCAGAAAATAAATGAATACAGGGGAGATGGGGCTTTTGAAGGATGGATTAGAAAAGTTATGGTAAATACAGCAATTGAAAGTTACCGTAAAAATTTAAGGACTATGAATGTTGTTCCAATTGAGGATGCTTATGATCAGCCATCAACAGGCTTTGATTTTAGCAGATTGGGAATGCAGGATTTATTAAAAGTGATTCAAAAGTTAGCCGATGGCTATAGAGTGGTGTTTAACATGTACATTATAGAAGGATATTCTCATAAAGAAATTGCTGAAACATTGGGCATTTCTGAAGGAGCAAGCAAATCGCAATTGTCTAGAGCAAGGGCGATATTAAAAGAAGAAATTATAAAAATGGAGGGCATAAATTATGCAACACATGCAGGATAAAGCGTTTGATCAGTTGTTGAGAGATAAGTTTGAGGAGGCGGAAATACAACCTTCAGCAGACCTGTGGAACGGTATTTCGGAGCAACTGTCGCCCAAACCTAAACGTAGTTTACCGGTTTACTGGATGGCAGCAGCAGTTGCTGTAATTGCGGTAACTATAGGTTTATTGATGCCGATGCAAAAAACAGAAAAGATCAGGTTGCAGGCACCCGAGGTGGCAAGCAACGATGTTTCTCCGGTTCCGGCAGTTACTGTTGTTAAAACTCCGGTACATGTAAGCTCAGCGGTTGCAGACAAGGTTGAAAGTACCCCGCTAATTATTGCACCACGCATAAAATTAAGCAACAGAGAAAAAGAATTGGCCGCTTTGCAACCAAAAGCAACAAGCGATCGTCCTGTTATTAAGCAACCGGAAGTTGTTAGCACGTTAGCTAAAGTTGAACCAAAAGAAGAAGCTCCCAAAGAAGAAGTGATGATCGCAAAAGCAGACCCTTCAGAATATACAGACGCTGCTCTTGAGCCTGAACATCAAGAGAATAAGGGGATTAGGAATGTAGGAGATCTGGTGAATTTTGTAGTTAACAAAGTAGATAAGAGAGAAAAGAAATTTATACAGTTTGATACCAATGACGATAATTCATCTTTAGTGTCCATTAACATAGGTTTCATAAAGTTTAATAAAAAGTCAGATAAATAGAATTAGGAAACACACAAACCAATACATACAATGAAACGTCTATTATTAACAGCACTTATCGTAAGCGGACTTACCGGTGCTATAGCTCAAACTGCCAGTGCACAACAAGATACTACCGTAACCAAAGAACGTAAAATGAAAAAGTTCGATATGGACCTTGGCGTTGGTATCACCATCGGCAAAAAGGACTCTACTGGGAAAACCAATATGTCTAAGGGCCGCTTTATTGGCGGAATAACCATAACCAGAGTGGACCTTGGGTTTTCAAGATTAATAGATAATGGAAGCTTTACCTTATCTCCTGAAAATGACTTCCTGGATTACAGAGGTGGTAAAACAAGCACATTCTCTTTCGATATCATCCAGTTTGGCTATCGTTTCAATTCAAACTTTAAGATCTATCTGGCAGGTGGTTTCGACTGGACGCACATCAGGTTGAACAAAGATATCACCATGCAGAAAAATGCAAGTGAGCTTACTTATGTTCAGGAAGATATTCATTTCTCTAAAAATCGTTTCTCTAGCAGCTATGTACACATTCCTTTCAATTTTGAATTACGCACTAAAGAAAACGATCATGGCAACCGATTTTACTTTGTATTCGGGCCAGAAGTCGGGTTCCTTTTAAATGGAAAAGTAAAACAAATCAGTAACGAAAGAGGAAAAGTAAAAGTTAGTGATGATTACAACTTTCAATCCTTCCGTTATGGCGGTACAGTTAGGTTAGGTTATGGCGCTTTCGGTGTATTTGCTAAATACTCTGCTAGTGACATGTTTGCAAGCGCAGCTCAAAAGGGATTAAAAAATATGGCATTCGGCGTTACGCTTGGCTTAAATTAAAACACACAACACACACAAATAAAACCAATCCCGCGGTATATACTGCGGGATTTTTTTGTTTACTGACCAACACTTTTATATTATCTTTGAATTGTGGAAGAACAGATCATTAGCGTAAAAAACCTGACCAAGCAATATCAGACTGAACAGGCTTCTGGAGTTAAAAATATTAGCTTTGATATTAAAAAGGGAAATATTGTAGCCATTATTGGAGAAAGCGGTAGCGGGAAATCGACATTGCTGAAATGTATCTATGGCTTACTAAAGGTAGATAGTGGTGAAGTGCTTTTTGAAGGGAAAAGAATTCTCGGCCCCGATGAGCAACTGATACCAGGTCACAAGCAAATGAAAATGGTTACCCAGGATTTCTCCCTTAATATCTACGCCAAGGTGTATGATAATATTGCTTCCATGCTGTCGAACACAAACGTGCAATCCAAGCACGATAAAACGATGGCCATGATGGCGCATTTGCACATCATGCATCTTAAAGAAAAGAAAATTACTGAACTGAGTGGGGGAGAACAGCAACGTGTTGCAATAGCGAAAGCATTGGTAAGCGATACCTCAGTTTTATTGCTGGATGAACCATTCAGTCAGGTAGACGCATTATTGAAAAACCAGTTGCGTGCTGATATCAAACGAATTGCTGCTGATACGGGAGTTACCGTTATCATGGTTTCTCATGACCCTGCAGATGGATTGTTTTTGTCAGATGAACTATTGATTCTGAAAGATGGTCAGCTTTTACAAACAGGAAAACCGTCACACATTTATCATCATCCGGATCACATATATACTGCCCAAATATTGGGTAATGCCGTAGTTTTAAATGCAGATGATGCCTTGAAACTTGGGATTGATGCAACAAAAGAACACGTAGTTTTTTATCCGGAATGGGTTGAGCTAAAAAGCTCATGGAACAGCAGGCGCTTTGAGGTGAAGGATGTTTATTATAAAGGTTTCTATGAAGAGCTGCTTTTGGAGAGAAACGGAGTTAAAATACGAGCAATTCAATTGAATAGGGGAGAACATAAAAAAAATGACCATGTTCAAGCGAACATTGGTCATTTTTTAGAATTCGGCATCTAGAACCCTATAATTTTGTTTCTTTCCTTGTTGTTAATTTTTCTAATTTTATGAAGTTTAGATAATAACTTATAAATTTTTATATGAAGTTAATTAGCGGCCTATTGTTTCTTGCTTTTATTCTTCTTATAAACTCAGTAAGTGCTCAAACTTCACCATTATGTGTAAACGGCGTTGTTAATTTAAAATCCTACCGTCCGGAAAAGGATCCTCCGATAAAATTATCAGGTGAGTGGCTTTTTGCCTGGAAGAAGCTTGCGAGTGAGGCGGAATTGAAAACTGCAGAAAAATACACAACAGTTCCGGGAAATTGGACACCATTTAATTCCGATGCAAATTTTTTTAACAAGAGTTTTGGTTACGCAACTTATGGCCTTACCATATTGCTACCAAAAGCTGGTGAAAACTGGGCACTTTTGCTACCCCCATTACCCTCAGCATATAAGCTGTTTGTAGATGGAAAACTTGTAGCAACGATGGGGGAAGTGGACACCAGTTCCAATATGATTCCCAAAAGCGTTTCAAAACTTGTGTATTTTACTGCAAAATCAGATAAAGCCTTTTTGCTGCTTCAGTTATCCAATTACCATTTTTCATCTGGCGGAATGTGGTCGTCAATAACTATCGGCAGCCCAGAGAAGATAACAGAGATCAGTGATAAATCTTTTATTGCAGATGCATTTTTGGTGGGAAGTTTACTTATTATGGGGATTTACCATCTTGCTATATTTGCAATGCGCCGAAAAGAAAAGGCTGCACTTTTTTTTGCCATATTATGCCTGGCACTAGCATTGAGAGCCTGCTTTTCGATGACACCACTCCTGTTTTATTTTTTACCAGGATTTAGCTATTCACTCGGGCTCAAGATTTTGTATACTCTTTTTCCGGTCTGTTTACTGGGCTTTGTTTACTTTTTAAACTCTACAGAACTTGTACGCTTCCCACTCTTTATGAAACGCATATTCCTGATTATTGGATTTGCATATACCTGTTTGGTATGGCTTAGCCCAAACCAAGTATATGGCAATCTGTTAATCGTTGTGATTATCATGGCGGCGTGGATGGGTTGCTTTACAGTTTACTTTCTTACCAAACACCTACGAGATCATCCTCTGAATAATACCCTGCTATTAATTGGCATTTTAGCCTGTTTTATCGGCCTGATTAATGATTCTTTATATGAGGCTAAGCTCATTAATACCGGCTTCCTGCTACCATTTGCTTTTTTGGTTTTGCTTTTACTCCAGGCAATCGTTCTTGCACTTCGTTTTACAGGGGCACTTACCCACTCAGAGCGCTTGGCGACAGAACTTGCTAAATCCAATATCGCTTATGAACAAATGGTACTTGGTCGTCGTGAAGCAGAGGAACGGATTGAAATTGAATCCTTAAAGTCAAAGTTTTTTTCCAACATTACCCATGAATTTAAGACCCCATTATCACTTATAACCGCTCCTACTGAATATCTCCTCAGACTTAGTACCAATGGCAAAGAGAAGAATTTATTGAACACTGTTTACAGAAATGCAAGCCATTTACTTAGGCTTATTAACCAAATGATGGATCTATCAAAATCTCAGGCCGGTAAACTGACCAAAACGGAAATGGTAGGTAATATCAAAGAGTTTAGCCATGAGATATTATTTTCATTTCAGCCACTTGCCGACGGTAAACATATCACGCTGAAATTTATTGAAGAGGATATACCGGACAGTTATTGCTTGTTTGATGGAGATAAGCTCGAGAAAATACTGAATAACCTTTTGTCAAATGCAATTAAATTTACTCAGGAGGGGGGCATTGTAACGTTAAAAATAAGTTTTAAGCAATTTGATCATAAGAACTACTTTCAATTGAATCTGTCAGATAACGGCATAGGTATGTCTGATGAAACATTAGTTGATTTATTTAAACCTTTTTATCAAGCATCAGGTACTTCCTTCCTCAATCCAAATGGAACCGGACTTGGATTAGCCTATACTAAAGAGTTGGTTACCTTACTCAACGGTACGATTGAAGTCGAAAGTAAACAGACAATTGGTTCTTCATTTACAGTTACACTTCCGGTTCAATTGATTGAAGAGGTAGAGTTGTCAAACGTATCAGGTAATACAGAAGCAGATACTTTACCAACAACTTCTGAAGATGACCTGTCAACTAACCTTCCCGCAATATTGGTTATCGATGATCATTCTGGCCTTGCAGAATATATTGCAAATTTTTTTAGGGAGTATTATGAGGTAAATACCTGTAATAATGGTGAACAGGCCTGGAACATCATTCAGCAGGATTTGCCGGATATAGTGATATCAGATATTATGTTACCGGGAAAAGATGGTTATGAAATAGCAGGGCTAATACGTAATTCCGCATTGACAAGTCATATCGGAATTATCTTACTTTCGGCAAAATCAACTATAGATAGCAGGTTGAAAGGTCTGGACATGGGAGCCAATGATTATTTAACCAAACCTTTCCTGCTGTCCGAACTGAAATTTAGGGTCGACAATCAGATCAAATATCAGCGCACACTTCAGGAATACTACCATAAACATGTATTCGCTACGAATGATTTTAAGGCAGATGAGGCTACCCATCCTTTTTTGATTAAGCTGTATGACATCCTGGATCAATTTCTGGATCATCCTGATTTTTCCATTTCCGATCTGGCCGATAAATTAGCCATGAGTTCAAGAACATTAAATCGCAAATTAAATAGCCTCACAAAAATGGCTTCCAGCGAATTGATTCGGAATTATCGTTTAAAAAAAGCTGCTGCTTTTCTAACTACAGGTTTCTCTGTTTCCGAAGCAGCCTACATGTCGGGCTTTGAAAGCGTGTCATATTTTGGCCAGTGTTTTAAAGAGCAATACCGGATTACACCTTCAGAATTTATTAAACAAACGCGCGCGATAAATTATTAAGTTTTACTGCCTGTCCGTTTTTTGAGAGAAAATGTCCGAATATTAAGGCCGTGAGGGCTCCGCATGTAAAAATTGTCTGATATATTCGAGTCATTGTCCGTTATCTGATAGCCATTTTTTCATCTTCTCCACAACTTTGATATACAGCAAATGAGCTTTTGAAATAGCATGAGAGCTGTTAAACAGAAGCTTGATTAATTAACAATTTAATCTTTAAAATTATGGGATAAGGTGCAATGCTAAGAATTTACAATGGCACTCCAATGAATGTTAGAAAAACTCAGGGAGGACCTGGTTACCAAATGAATGCCTGGGGGCCTCCTGATAATGTAAATGCAAAATCTGCTCAGCAGTTTTACTTTGAATTTAATCAGGGATTTGGCAAGGAGCCAGGAGATGATAAGGCAGAGGTATGGTATAATCTGGATAGTACCTCGTTATCGTGTAAAGTTACTGCCTCCGGCAGCAATGATACCGGTATGTTTTATCTCAACTTTCAACTCGGTTGGTCTAACTCAGATATTCATCCATCGTCTTTACCATATTATATATTCTGGCATTCGGGCATGGATAAGTGGAAACTAATAGACCATGATTCACATTCAATTAGTGATAATATCGAAGATGGAGATGATGGCAAATATCAGATATACGAACTGAAACTAGTACAAATAAGGGCTTTTTGTAAGGACGATCAGGAAGCAATTAATGTAGGTACAGCTTTGGTAGATGATAATCAATCATCGCAGGTATTTCAAAGTTTTATAAATAGAGTTAACAATAATATTAAATAAAATTAAACCTTAAAATTATGCCACTAATAACATTATCAGCTCATAACAATCATACGATTGACGGACCTCATACAATAACCGTAGCTCCTGGAACACATACGGAAAATAGAAGCACTCAAGTACATGTCTCTTTCATGAAACCAGGCGGTGGCGGCGGCAGTGTTACCTTTCAGATAACCAATAACCATAAAATTTTTGGAAATGGGGGGCAGCCAATTCCACATGGAACCACCAGTGTACATATAATTAACCAGGGGCCGGAAACGATAAACATATCGTGGGTATAGTCCCTCTAATTTCAATCGAAATGGAAAAAGTAAATAACTTTGTGCTCAGACACAAACCAGGCTTAATAAGTAAACACAGGTATATTGATCGCCCGCCAGGAAAAATAGCCAACAGTGGGTCGGACCAAATTTCAGATCCTTTAAATGGCAATTATACCGTGGTGAAATTAGACAGCATAATGGCATCATTCCAGGGAGTAAATAACAACCTGGAACTGATGTCGTTTACTGCACAGCCTTATACAGATAAAACTAACGGATCAGGAGTGGCCATCTCTGATGAAACTTCATTATCAATTGAGGGAGTAAGTAATTTTAAGCAAATGGTTACAATTAGTGCCGATATTGATGGTAATAAAAAGGATGAAATTATAGTAGCGTATTTAAATGATAAGAATGAGTTGTGGTTGGAAGTCATAAAATATGAGGAAGGAGCGAAAACTTCGAACTACGCCGTGTTGTCCAGATTTATAATTGAAGCTGAAATAGGAGATCAGACTACTATATGGGGTAGTTATACAGATGAAGGCGAAATAAAAAAACCTATAATAGCATGGGTTGATAAAAGTAGCAAGGTAAAAATATGGACCTGCGACAATATTGCTGATGATACGAAAAGAGAGCCATTCTTATTTGAAGGACCGGAGACCAGTGAAAGTAAAAAAGCAGATATTGCGATTGGTGCTTTTACCGGGCAAAGAAATAACGAAATAGCAATTTTTTATGAAGGTAAAAAAGACAGTAACGGTAATAATCTTTTTGTAAGCGTATATTGTATTGCTAATCAGAAGAGTAAGCTTATAAGCTCAGCAATAGTGGGAGCCACAGATGAAGGTTATTCTCCTTATACACTAAATGTTAAATCAGGAGCTTTTCTTGCTAATACTGTTAGAGATGGGTTGGCTTTGAGTTGGGCAATAAAAGAAACAGATAAAGCCCAGCTGCAGATGTGGGAATGTCATAAATCAAATACTGAAAAAACTAATAACCAATTTGATTTAAAAATGGTAGATGCAGCTAAAGATTTGGCAGTAAAAGGTGGCCTTATCAGAACAGCAGTAGGCGATATAAATGATGATGGTGTAGAAGAACTGGTAGTTGGGAGGGTTGCTAATGAATTGATAGAGGGGCATCTTGTTTTGCAAGTATATAGGTTCGAGAATACGTTAAAGTTAAGTCCTGCTTCAACAGGCCGAATGTATGGTGATAATTCATTCAACTTTATTTCTTTTGATTTTGAGTTGGCAATTGCAGATTTAGAAAATCATTGTTCACCGGGACTCGATAATAATTACATTGGTGCAGGTATTGTTATTGCCGCATTGGGGGCCGAAAAATCTTTAATGCCACAAAATGGTTATGCAAGGGTAAGTTTGGGTGTAATAAAAGTAGATCCGGAACTTAATTTTGCCATCAGATATAAAGAAAAACCAGCAGCAATACCCGGATTGTTTTCTGGTAATATTGCTTACGACAGCAATAAAAATTTAGGAAATTTAAAAATTAAACTCACACATGGCGATTTTAATGGAACCAATATATGTGTAGGGAGCCCGAAACAAAGTACAATTGAAGATGTAAATTCGATTATTGCTATCATTAATTTCCCACCCATACCCTCAGAGTTTCAAAACACCGAAGAATTTAATTGTGTCGGTCAAGTTTCATTTAGCGATACCAAAGGGAATTCAACCTCAATGGGGCTTAGTACTCACCGTTCTTATAGTACATCTGACAGTCTTGGCAGTTCTTTAGGAATATCAAGTTTATTCTCCTTTACCAGTTCGATTAATAAAACTCATGGCAAGGATTTTAGTAAATCGACAGATAAAATTGCTGATATAACCACCTCTCTTAATGTAAGCTCAGATAAAGAGGATGTTATACTCCTGAATGTAAATATATTCAATACATGGGAATATCCGGTTTATAAAGATGGGGTACATAAAGGCCATATATTAGTTGTTTTCCCCCAATCAAGTGGCAATATTAAAACATTATCAGGAAAAGACCTGTCATCATTATATAAGCCGGCACATTTAATAGGTAATATTCTATCTTATCCTTCTGCAGACCCTAAAGATTATGATGCTATGAAAGGTAGCTTTTGTAATGCAGTTATCTCTGTGGACAGTCAACCTACTTCTATAAGTGCGAATTGGTCTAATTCGAATAACCAATCAGAACAAAAATCAGTAAATCAATCAACTCACATCAGTAATCAGCAATCCGCAAATGTGTCTTCAGATTTTTTGTGTGGATTCAGTTTAGGTATCAATCACAATTATGACAACACTTATAGTAATAGTGAGTCTTCTAATTACGCTATCAATTTTACAGAATCAACAAATATTGATATGTCTATTACTCCTGCAGGCTTAAATGAAACTATGTATTATACGGTTAAACCTTATGTATACTGGTGTAAAACAGGGAATTATTTAAAGGTTGATTATGCCGTTTTTATACCTAAGGGCAGCACATGGTTTACACAAAAATATAATGAATCTAATCCATGTTTTCATTTGCCCTGGATAACGGATGGGTATAAACTCTTTACCCGTGATATTGAATTTGTTCAAAGTGATAATGATTCAACAACTATATTAGTTACTGTACATAATGACACGTTAAAACCTACCACAAAAATCGAGCTGGCTTTGTATAATAAAGATCCGCATAAGAACGGTACTCAGATTGGGGATATTCAAACCATAAATGGTTTGCCCGCCCGCGGAGCAGGACAATGTATTTTTACAGTAAAAACATCTTTTTTAGAAAGCTTACTGGTGGATGGGTACACCTCGATTTATGCAGTTATTAATCCAAAAACAACGTTGAAGAATTTGAATGATCACAATAAAATTGGTTTTGGCTATTATCCTTCAAATTACCTGTCGGGCGCTATATAGAACATTTATAATTGCATGTTAAAGAAACGTTCGTTGCCAAAATAAGCACGTTTGTGTAAACGTACTATTCCGTCATCGGAAAAGTCTTTAGGTGCATAAGCATTCATTGGATATTTGGTTCCGAGTAAGCCCATTTCCATGAATGTATGGGCCAGGAGTTCGCTGCAGAAAAAAGCATCCGTTGGGGCCGTTTTATTGTAATAACGGCCTTCAACAAAGCGATTAGCCATTTCTTCATCAGATGGAAAACCAGCTTGACTCACAATTGGCATTAACTGCTGTAAAATAGTTCCGATTGCTGTTTCTTTTGGGAGGTATAACGGTTTAAATGCAAATTTCACATCTTCAAAGTCTTTGGCAGTTGCACTAAGACGCTGTTCTAAATCAACTAGCATAGGTCCTGGTTTTGCCTGTCCGGTAATGACATCTGGTAAATTAGTTAGCGAATTTGCTTCCCAAAGGAGCAGATCAGGAGCTTTGCCTGCAAGTCCAATGTCTTCGGCTCTTACAATCATTCCAACGTGAGAAAATGGAGACCATTGAACAGCCTCAATAACAAAGCTGAAGTCATAACGTCCATGAACTAGTAATATGTCACCTGTTTGAAAGTCGTCCTTTATTTCCTGGAAATGCAGGTACCAATTGTTGTCTACAAATAAATCCATGATTAGCTTTATTCAAATGTGTAAAAAAAGCATCACATGTAGTAAAAAAAAATATATAATTTGTTAAAAATTCATTTTATGGAAATAGGCATTGAGAAACTTTATTACCTGATTGAAGGAGCAGCATTATTAGGCAGCGGAGGTGGAGGGAACAAGGCTGCGGCTTACGCTTTAGCCAGTTATATTGTGGAAACAGCACCTTCGGGAGTAGTACAGCTATTGAGTGCTCAAGACCATCTTTTTGATTCCTCTGCCATGGGCTGTATAATTGCCGACATAGGAGCCAATGCCGCTCAGGAGGAGAAACAACATGAGGCAATTGCTACAGCTTTTAACGAGTTGTCACTGCAATTGCAACGCACCATAGGAACTAACCTAACTTTTGTTGTGCCAATCGAAACCGGCCCGGAGAATAGTATAGTGCCGTTTGTGGTAGCCGCACGTTACGGCGTACCAGTTTTGGATATTGATGGCGCCGGTCGTGCAGTCCCTGTTTTATCTCTTGCAACATTTGGTAAATTACCGCCCTCACCCGCCGTAATAGCAAATGACAAGGGAGATTTTCTTTTGCTCCAAATTGATCAGGTAGCTGACATGGATAGTATGCTTCGCCCTGTAACCGGATCTGCACTATTTGGAAATTCCGGAAGTTTAGCCCTATGGCCATCAAGAATAGATCAATTATTAAATCATAGTATCAAGAATTCATTAAGTTATGCTATGGCTTGTGGAGAACTGATGGATTGCCTAATGAAAGGGCTTCAGATTGATTCTGCATGTTCTCATTTTGTAAATGAAAAGAAAGCTTGTCTAGTAGGACATGGCAAGGTGCAAAGTATACAAAATAAACAAGAAGGGGCCTTTGACTATTCGCTTGCTGCAATCGCCGATGTGCTAACAGGAGGAACAATCAGTGTACTGGCACAAAATGAAAATCTTATATTATACAATTCTAATCAGCAAGGAGCATTATTAACTGCCCCCATAAGCATAACATATCTCAAAACAGATGGCTCTGCAATAACTAATGCCGAAATCAAACAAGGAGATGAAGTGTTTGTACTGGCTATTGATGCCCCGGAGGTTTTAAAAGAACCAGACCGTTTACTTCTTTTTAAAGAGCAACTACAAGAATTCGCTTATTTTGGCAGTTTAAATTATCAGCTACCAGCAGAAGAGGGACTAGCAGATTTACTGACCAGATTAATTCCCAATCCAATTTTAGTAAAATAAATTATATAAAAAATATACGGATCTAATAAGGATCAAATAGGGGGTTGATAGGGAGGTTTCCTTATTTGATTCTTTTGTAATCCTTTGTAAATCTTTACTTTATACTGAAGTTTTGTATATTTAATATTTAACTAAAATAAAACTATTGACAGGGGAACGTATAGAAATGGAATTTTAGGTCCTTTTAACGGAAAAGTTGGAATTGTTGTAGGTTACGAACTGAGGGGCCAGTATGTAATGCGGGATGTAGGCAAAAAAAGAACAGAAAGACCCCCATCCCCAGCCGAATTGGCAAGTAGAAAGAAGTTTGCAGATGTTCAGTTTTGGTTGCAGCCGCTTACCGATTTTTTAAGGGTTGGCTTTAAGGATTATGCCCCTAAATTTGAAGGTTTTGTTGCGGCCAAGTCTTACATATCTAAAAATGCAGTTAGGGGTGAATACCCAAGCTTTGTGATTGAGCCCGCATTAGCTTTAGTAAGTTTTGGTAAACTTGATCCGGCTATAACAGCAGGCGCAGTTTCAGAAAGCACTAATACTTTAACTTTTAGCTGGGATGGAGGCAGGTATGTTTATGATGACAGGGCAATGTTTTTAGTGTACGACATAGAAAATGGAGTGGCTGAATTTGATACTTCGGCCACTAAGAGGTTATTTAAGAAAGGGAAATTTACACTGACAAAGAATTTTTCCGGCCGGGAGGTTCATGTTTACCTGGCTTTTGTATCAGAAGATCGGAAAAATAGAAGTAACAGTCAATATCTTGGAAAGGTTACCGTTCTTTAGTGTGCGATTCAGTAATACATTTTGATGTTATAACTCCTTCAATCTAAAATACATCAGTTTAAAGACAATGTCCTTATCTTCACCTGATTTTGTCTGAGATTTTGTTGCATTTTCAAAAGGCACCATTGTTATAAAGTAGTCACCAAGTTTGCCTGCAATTTTATTACCTGAACGGAAGTTGGGATCCTTTTTACTATTTAATTCAACAAATTGAAGTGTTTTACCTGCCTTCTTCGAAAAAAAGGCATTTCTAGGATCAGTTCTTGAGCCAAAATTATATCTGAAAGAGACCCATTTATCGGTAACAAAAAGCGAGTTATTGTCGTACATTATTTTAGCTGATTCCATTTTTTTCCAGTAGTCAAAATGATCTTTTGCCGGTTTAGCAGAATTAATATCGAATCCTATTTTATTTTCTTCGGGAACCTCGATTTGATATACGGGTTTTACCTGATCAATGCCAACGGTATAGATTTTATCGTCAAGTAGCGGGTAATAGTAAACGGAATCCTTGTAGATATCAAACTGATGGGGAAAACCCAGATCCAGCTCTTTAATTAGGCGAGGGAAGAAAAGTTCCTGAGAATGGTAGGTAAGCATTCCATCTCCTTCCTTATAAAGCCTAAGCCTTCTTAAATCCTTATTATTGTTAAGAATCTCACTTACATAGACATCTTTGGTTTTTGCAAATGTTAAACCGAAGTACCTGGAGCCTACAATATCCAGAACACCTGCCGGTTTTCCATCAAGATCATACCTAAAAATTTTGTTTAAGCTCAGATCTAAAAGTTCTATCCGATGGCTGTATTCATCATAAAATATGTCTGTTAAATTCGCATATTCGTCAGGTTTATCACCCAGGTGATTTATCTTGATTTTAGGCTTACCATTTTGATCGAAAAGAAAAATAGTACTTTGCGATCGGTCGGCGATAATGATAAGACTATCTGTTACAAAAAAGTTTGAAATATGTTTAATAGAAAAGTCCTTTTCGGCTTCTAGGGTTACATAATAAACACTATCAGCAATATCCTCAATGAAGGCTTTTTTGTTCTCTGCAGGGTTGATCTTAATCTTCGTTACAGGGAAATCGAATTTCTCTTTCTTTTTCTCCTGTGAGCATGAAATAAGTAGAATTAATAAAGGGAAAAGTAGATAGTACTTCATTGATGAGATATTTGATTTTGAGTAAATATTGAATAATCCGCCACCTGTTTAAGGTGGCGGATTTTAAATTTAGTATTCAGGCCAGCTAGGTACGATATTGGTAACATCATGATAGTTATTATGAGGTCTGTAAGGATTGTATCCTATACCGCATTGAGTTCCCGAATTGTTTGGGAAAAATTCATAATAACCATAGTCGTAACCATACCAGCCTTCAACAACTTTGTAGTAATTGTCATTTTGCCAAACCCATGTACCCGTTCTGTAACTTGTATTGCCTGTGGTTCCGCAATACATAGTACCGTTCGCATCGGTCCATGCAGCATTCGCTGCTCCTGAGTTGTTTGTTACGTCATAATCAAAGAATGCATATTGGAGATTACAAACCAATGTGATCACAACAGCCAGAACTCCTACTATTTTAAGTGTTTTTTTCATGTTTTTTAATTTTAACAAATTATAATTAGGTTAATTTTTAATGATTCGATTGCATTTATAAGACCCCGCAACGGGGTCACCAATGTTGCAACAGAAATAATTCGACCCTGATTAAAGGTGGAATAAGGATGACGAAATCTATGTTAATAAAAGTTAGTTTCATTTGTTAGCCTTGTGTTTCTGGAAGTCATTTCTTTTTTTAAGCAACTCTTTCAGCTCTTGTTTTAGCTTGTCACTGTCATGCCAGATCTTACTATGTTGATGGGCATAAATGCCTATGGAGAGTACATACAAGAAAGTGAGCATAATTGTTAAGTTTTTGTATTTTAAATTGCTTAGGGCCTTATCCACGAAGTAGGCCATAAGGAAAAAGATCCCTATTGAGGCTATGTATACGTACCTGTCGGCAACTATCGCGAATCTGGAAATCGGGATGACATGCAGACAAACCCCGAGATGGACAATGAAAAAACTGATTCCAAAAAAGACCCAATGCTTTTTCCAGAAGCCCCAAAACGAAACACATATAATTAATAGCATTGCCGGGTACATCCAGAAACGCATGGGAACTTCTCTGCCTATGGCATTTGGAAACACATATAAGTAGCTTAATTTAACGGGGATTAGACATTTTACAAGGTATTCGGTAACAGAATAGCTGGCAAATATGATGTTCTGGTAAAATGGGTAGCGTGGCGCCTCGGAGAGCAAACCGGCCTTGTCTGCACTTTGGGAAAGTAAGGTAATATATCCAAAAATGAAAGCAATAATAAATAAAGGTAGCTTCTCAAACCATAGCCATTTGCTTCTGAAATCTCTTTTTACCGCATAATCTATTAATAAAAGACAAACCGGAAGAGTAACTGCCTGTTCCTTTCCGGCAAATGACAAAATGAAAAATAAAATGACCAATAAATAATGGCCTATCTTTTTAGAAAGGAGGTAGCTTAGGTAAATGTGAATAGCAATTAAATAGAAGAAACTATAAATGAGAATTTTAGAGGCGGATAACCAGGCGACAGATTCCACAAGAAATGGATGTACTGCCATGATTATGGCCGTAAGAAATGCGATCCGGGTTACAGATTCTGTTTTAAAGCCTTTGGAAAGGTTTAGAAGCTTTTTGATAAAAAGATAAACCAGAATTACATTACTTATATGTATAATAACTCCTAGGAGATGGAACCAGAAGGGATTATATCCAAATGCAGAATAAAGTAATGTGTAAGACAGCTGATTTGCCGGAGCGTATTGACCATTGTAAAACTCGGTCAGTATTGCCCATAAATTGCTTCGTGTTAAGCCATCTTCTGTGTAGGCATTAACCACTACCCATTGATCATCCCAACGCATTTGGAATTTATGCGAAAGCACAGGGAAATAAAGCAATAAGCTTATAGAAATTAAGAATAAGATTGTTGTCAGGGTTTTATTATTGTCAATAAAACCTTTTAGCATCGCAATCTTACTTGTAGTGGTGGAAGCGTTAACGTTTGTGTTCATTTTAATAGGGGATGGCTAGATTAAATGAATTCCATGACGGTGAGAGTCGTTAAAATATTACGGCATGGGATGAGTTCTTAAAATTTCTTGGGGCGTAGGCGGGTGTCGCCTAATGGCATTAGAATTTTCAGTTGATCCCCTAAATGGACCAATGATTCTGTTTGGTATGAGCGCGTTCAGGTACTCAAGTCTTTTAAAGTAATATTTAGGCATATCGGGATGATTTAGGCCATTAAATATCTTCTAAAGTTCTAGAAGTCGTTTATTATTTGGTTGTTATCTCTAATATAGATAATATAGTTTGAACTTAATTAAGGCGCTAGTATATGTGAATGGTAACTTTTTTGATACGAAAAAACCAGCGCTTATCAAGTGCTGGTTTTTAGAATATAATTGATTTTTAATCTTTATCCTGAAGCTATTCCGACTGTGTTTACGGTTGGAAATTAGAAGGGATAACAACAATTTTTGCAGTCATTGCTGACGTTGGTTTAATGGGATTAGTGTTCTGATCATCTGAGCTCTGTATATCTATTCTAATACCTCCATTATAAAGTTCATAACTATAAGCATTTACGTCATATGTAAAAGGAACTTGTATATACCCTTTCGAGTTTATAGGGTGGGTTAAGTATACTAAAACGCCTTCATCGTCCAGTGTAATATTGTCAATCTCATCCACATTTAAGGTCGCAGTATAGTTGAACCCGTCACTACTCAACTTCCAATCATTTGGCTGGATCGTATAAATGAAAGTCCTGTTCGGCGTTTCATTTATAATGGTGTCTTTTTTGCACGACACCAAGCCTAGCGTGGTGGTACATAGGATTAAAAATAATAGCTTTTTCATGTGATTTGTGTGTTTTGAGATTAGTCAAGCAAATTTATTGCCATAAAATAAAAAGATAAGTAGCTAACTAAAAATAAGTAACATAGAAATCAATATTAACTGATGGAGCCGTGTGAACACTGTTAGTAGAGTTTATTATAATGTCACCATTTGCATATGAATAAGTTATATTATTATTTTGATAAAAGGCTGGGATCCCAATTAAGGTTCGAGTTGGGCGCGGGATATTGCGATAATCACCCTCTATAACCAGATCATTAAATCTAATGATATTTAAATTAGGGATTAGATCACTCGCAGATACGGAATAACTTAAACCGTTATTATTTGATGTCCATTTGCTTGGGTCGACAGTAAAATGAACATGATGACGTTCTGGATTCGGTGGAAGAGGTGGGGGTGTATAAGGTATTTTGTAAAGGGGATTATTCCTAGTATTTTGTCCCAATGTTTCTGGTTTAGTATTTCTATAAAAAGGTTTGATTTCGTTGTATAACTCTTCAAATGGCATTTCTGTGATTTTGACATTCTGAAGTCTAAAAATTTCATCAAATGCTATATTTGGATCAGCAGGAGAGGGATCGTAAGTTATTTTTAGAGCATTTTTGGCCTCGAGAGTAGCAAACCTAACTTTATATTTTCTATAACTAATAGCTCTATCTCCATCTGCTATTAATTTGGAGTATCTATCTACAATCTTTTCAACTGGAGTAAGTGATGGCTCACATTTACTTGGAGCATTGCTACTAATTGCAGGATTATTATCTAATTTTAGCCAAAAAACTGCATTTACATACTTTTCTGGTGGATAGCCTGCGCCTACACTACTTTGATGATCCAATAGACCATTTATTTCAATATCATAGGTTTTATTAGCCTTGAATGGGTATTCAATTGATATATTGGAATTACTGCCACCTGTGGCATATATATTTAAGGCCGCAGGAGTTGAAATAGCTACCTGATTAAGCCACATATATCCTACTGTTCTTATATTGTGACCATTTAAAGGAAGTGGGTTAGGTCCGAATCTATAATAAAGAGGGCAGCCTCCATTAGCAAAATAGTTTGGGTCCCAACCCCCATTGCCATTATTTTTATATGGAGTGGTTGAAAAATCTATGGTAGTTGTTTGACCATGAAGATTACTAGCCGCAATTAAGAAAAAGCAGATTAGTATTAATTTATTAAGAGCATTCATTTAATTATCTTTTTTGAAATACAGTACGGTAGTTACTTTGTTTACAGATGTAGAATCGATACCTTCCAACGAAATAAGTTTTTCGTCAATTTTTGATAACTTGAGCTTATAAGGTACCTCGTAAAGACGGTATGTTATAAAGCTTTGTTGGTTTTCTCTAATTATATCATATCCGACAGTAATATCACCTAATTTAAATCCATTTGTGTTAAAACTAAGGTAATCATTATAGCCTTTGGTCGTATTTAGGCTATCCTGAGAGAGAATCAAACCATTCTGGTTAGTGACAATTGTTTTCGTCTTAGATAATGACCAATTACCTTTAATCTCAGTTATCGCCGGGTTTTCTTTTGAGTTTTCCAACTGTGTTTCACCTTTTTCGCAAGAACTATAAATTGTTAAGGCGAAAATAGACGTAACGAAAAGCCTCATTAATGATAATGAGGTAGGAGCGTTATTTTTTTTCATTAATTAGATATTTTGAGCAAAAATATGCTTTTGATTTGACCTCTACAAGATATTGTTAAGCTGTGTGAAATACTAAAAAAACTTCCTAGCTGAAGGCAATCAGATTAAACCAAATATTCAAATAGTGTTTTGTCGTTGTTAAGCTCTATAATTTCAAACTTAAATTCCTTCATTCTTTGCACCAAAGCATCATAATCTGTGCGATCTGTAAGCTCAATACCAACCAAAGCAGGGCCATTTTCCTTATTGGTTTTTTTAATGAATTCAAAGCGGGTAATGTCATCATGCGGACCAAGCACATTGTTCACAAAAAGCTTAAGTGCTCCTGGCCTTTGCGGAAAACGGACAATGAAGTAATGTTTAAGCCCTTCATAAAGTAAAGATTTCTCTTTAATTTCCTGCATGCGCTCGATGTCGTTATTGCCACCGCTCACCACGCAAACTACAGTTTTTCCTTTTATTTTATCCTTGCAAGCATCCAGAATAGCAACAGATAATGCTCCTGCTGGTTCTACAACAATAGCATCCTCATTATAAAGTTTTAATATGGTGGTGCAAATCTTTCCTTCTGCAACCAGTAACATATTGTCTAGCACCTTTGTGCAAAGGTCGTAAGTTAAGTTACCTACACGCTTTACCGACGCTCCATCAACAAAACGGTTTATTTCAGGTAATGTTATGGGGCCACCATGCTCAAATGCTTTTAACATAGACGGGGCGCCTTCAGGCTCAACACCTATCAACTGTATATTTGGATTTTCGTTTTTTAAATAGCTTCCTACACCTGCAGCAAGACCACCACCGCCGATTGGCATAATTACCACCTCAACGCCCGGCAGATCTTCGAATATCTCTACACCAACAGTACCCTGACCTTCAATAATGCTGTAATTATCAAACGGTGGAATAAAAGTCATGTTGTGCTCCTTAGTATAGGCCAGCGCCTCCATAAGACAATCATCAAAAGTATCTCCAACTAAAACAAGCTCTACGCTGCCGTTCCCAAACATTTCTGTTTGTTTTACTTTTTGTCTAGGCGTAATTTCAGGCATAAAAATTACACCTTTTGTACCCAGCTTATCGCAAGAGAAAGCAACCCCCTGAGCATGATTACCAGCACTTGCGCAAACAACCCCTCTGCTCAATTCTTCTGGCGTTAGCTGACTGATCATATTGTAAGCACCGCGTAATTTGTACGATCGCACGATTTGGAGGTCCTCACGTTTCAGATATATTTCGCAGTCGTATTTTTCAGATAACTTTGAATTGTAAATGAGTGGGGTATGTTTTACAACATCTGCTAACCGCTGTGACGCAGCCTTTGAGTCTAATTTAACAGGATTCTCTGTCATGTTCTGAAATATATAAGGGGCTATAGCATTTAACGCTCGTCATCCTGAATTTATTTCAGGATCCCCCTTTAGAAGTTGCGAATGCGATTTGCGGGACCCTGAAATAAATTCAGGATGACGAGTGTTTTAATTAATTGATAAGGAAAAAGTGGTTAGCTGTTATATATTTTTAGCCAACCAATCACCAACTTCGCTGGTTTTGTATGCTTTATTTTTTCCAGATAGGTCTTCAGTTACAATTCCTTCTGCAAGAGATTTGTTTACTACTGATCTGATCAATTCTGCTTCTTCTTTTAATCCGAAAGCATCTTCAAACATCATTGCGGCAGACAATACGGTTGCCAAAGGATTGGCAATGTCTTTACCGGCAGCCTGAGGGTAAGAACCGTGAATTGGCTCAAATAAAGACGTATGAACACCAATTGAAGCAGATGGCATAAGGCCCATAGAGCCAGAAATTACAGATGCTTCGTCAGTTAAAATATCACCAAATAGGTTTTCTGTGATCAATACATCATATGAATTTGGCCATTGCACCAAACGCATCGCAACTGCATCAACAAATTCGTAGCTTACTGTAACCTCAGGGAAATCTTTTTCCATGTCCTGTACGGTTTCTCTCCACAAACGTGATGTTTCCAATACGTTTGCTTTATCTACGCAGCAAAGTCTTTTACCACGGGCCATCGCCATTTCAAAGCCTAATTTAGCAAGGCGCTGAACCTCTACTCTGGTATAGGTACAAGTATCGAAAGCTGTGTTGCCATCGTCTTTTCTACCTCTTTCGCCAAAATAAATACCACCTGTTAACTCACGAAGGATAATAAGATCTGTACCTTCTATACGCTCTCTTTTTAATGGAGAGTTATCGATTAAAGATGGGAAAGTAAATGTTGGGCGTACATTTGCAAATAAGCCCAGTTTTTTACGCATTTTTAGAAGTCCTTGTTCCGGACGAACGGTAGCTTTCGGATCGTTGTCGTAACGTGGATGACCAATAGCACCAAACAAAACAGCATCAGCTGCCATGCAGATATCGTGTGTTGCATCTGGATAAGGTTCGCCAACAGCATCAATTGCAGCAGCGCCGGTTAGGGCAGAAGTCCATACAATTTCGTGATTAAATTTTTGTGCTACAGCATTTGATACTTTAACTGCCTGATCAATAACCTCAGGTCCAATTCCGTCTCCCGCTAAAAGAGCGATATTAAGTTTCATATATTTTTAGTTGTGTTTTTTAATATTTCTTTAATTATAACCAGTTTTTATTTGTGATGCTAATTTACCTTTAAATAATGTTCAACATTTTCTGGGTAGCTTTAATCGCACACACTGTCTGATCTGAATCAAGGCCTCTGGTTATAAATACTTTCTGTTCGGTTTCCCAGGTAATAATTGTTTCACATAAAGCGTCAGAATTACTTCCGGGCGCTATCCTTACAGCATAATCAATCAGCTTTGGTAAGCTCCTTTCTTTTTTTGCATAAACCCTTGTTAATGCATTCATAAACGCATCAAACTGACCATCGCCTTGCGCATTCTCTTCGAACTTTTCCCCTTCAATTACTACAGAGATAGTAGCAGATGGACGTAAGCCCATTGCATTCATCAATACATACGATTCTACAATAACCTTTTCTTCATAAAGGCTGCTGTCCAACACGTCCGAAATGATGTAAGGAAGATCTTCTTTGGTTACGGTTTCTTTTTTGTCGCCTAATTCAATAACTCTTTGAGTAACTTTCTTCAGGTCGGCATCGTTTAGTTTTAAGCCTAATTCTTGCAGGTTTTTTTCAATATTGGCTTTGCCGGAAGTTTTTCCTAATGCATAACTGCGTTTTCTGCCGAAACGTTCAGGTAGGAGATCGTTAAAGTACAGGTTATTTTTATTGTCCCCATCAGCATGAATTCCGGCTGTTTGGGTAAATACATTATCGCCAACAATCGGTTTGTTTGAAGGGATCCTAACACCCGAAAATGTTTCAACCAGCTTGCTAACTTTATAAATCGAAGATTCTCTAAGTTGTACTTCAACCTCAGGCGCAAAATCATTAATTACGGCAATAGCACTAGCCATTGCTGCATTTCCTGCTCTTTCGCCCATCCCGTTTACTGTTAAATGCAAACCACTTATTCCAGCTTTTACAGATTCTAATACATTGGCTGTACCAAGGTCATAATCGTTATGTGCGTGGAAATCGAAATGGGTATCCGGATATTTTGATTTAAGCTCAGTAATAAATTTAAAGGTTTCGCCAGGTGTTAAAATGCCCAGTGTATCCGGTAATAATATTCTTTTTATGGGCTGTGTAGTCAGAAAATCTAAATATTGAAGCACATACTCCGGAGAGTTACGCATGCCATTACTCCAATCTTCTAAATAAACATTGGTGGCGATGTTGTTGGCAATTGCCAGATCAATAACATGCTTAATTTCTGCAAAATGTTGTTCTGGTGTTTTTTTAAGCTGGTGCGTTAAATGGTTTAGAGAACCTTTGGTGAGCAGGTTCTGAACTTTAACACCTGCTTTTAACATCCAGTCGATAGAAACACCGTTGTCTACAAAAGATAATACTTCTATACGATCTGCATATCCGTTTGCTTCCGCCCAATTTAAAACTGCTTTTACTGCCTGAAACTCTCCGTCAGATACACGTGCAGAAGCAATTTCAGCCCGGTCAACATGGAGTTCTTCCAATAATAACTGGGCTATGGTTAACTTTTCTGAAATGGAAAAAGACACACCCGATGTTTGTTCTCCATCGCGGAGTGTAGTATCCATTATCTCTATTTTCCTTCTTTCCATGTATCGGGTCTTACTTTTTTTATACTAATTATCCGTCATCGTCGCGATGACGAGGGGTGCTATAGGTGTGCTATAGCATGACGATTATTTGTCATCATTACTTTTTTTAATGCTTAGTCTCACGACAGGCAATAGCTCAGGATGACGGGTAATTTCTTAAAGAGGAAGCTGCAACGCAAACTCTTCGATTTCCGGTTTTATGCTTTGCAGGTAGTCGATGTCATCAAAACCATTCAGCATATTGTCTTTTTTATACGAACTGATTTCGAATTTCTCTTTTTCACCTGTTGCTAAAAGCGTAATGGTTTGTTCCGGTAAGTTTACTTCCAGTTCTGTATTAGGATCAGCAAAAATTGCAGCAAAGATCTTTTCAGAAAACTCGGGACTAACCTGAACTGGTAATACACCAATGTTTAGGCAGTTGTTTCTGAAGATATCAGCAAAAAAGCTTGATACTACACATCTGAATCCATAATCATAAACCGCCCAGGCAGCATGCTCTCTTGATGAGCCTGAACCAAAGTTTTTACCACCAACAAGTATTTTACCACTGTAAACAGGGTTGTTTAATACAAAGTCTTTTTTGGGTGTATTATCTGGGTTATATCTCCAGTCGCGGAAAAGGTTGTCGCCAAACCCAACGCGTTCTGTAGCTTTTAAAAAGCGTGCAGGAATTAACTGATCGGTATCCACATTTTCTATTGGAAGTGGAACCGCGGTGCTTTTTAGTATATTAAATTTATCGTAGGCCATTTTAATCTTTTAAGTGTGTTTAGACAAGTTCTTCAATTAATGTTCTTGGGTCTGTAACCACGCCGGTAACAGCTGCAGCTGCAGCAACTAGCGGACTGGCTAACATAGTTCTTGAACCAGGACCTTGTCTTCCTTCAAAATTTCTGTTCGAGGTACTTACCGCATATTTTCCAGCAGGTATCTTATCGTCGTTCATTGCTAAACATGCAGAACAACCAGGTTGGCGTAATTCAAAGCCAGCTTCGGTTAAAATATCCAGTAAGCCTTCTTCTTTGATTTGAGCCTCAACAATATGAGAACCCGGAACCAACCAAACGGTTACATCGTCAGCTTTATGTCTGCCTTTTACGATAGAAGTAAATGCTCTGAAATCTTCGATACGTCCATTGGTACAGCTACCAACAAAAACGAAATCTATTTTCTTACCGATCATAGATTCGCCTTCAGAGAAGCCCATATAACCTAATGATTTAGCATAGGTTGCAGCACCACCTTCTGCGTGAGCAGCGTCAGGGATATCATGAGAAATTCCCATTCCCATTCCAGGGTTTGTACCATATGTGATCATTGGCTCAATTGAAGAACCGTCGAAAGTCAATTCTTTATCAAAAACAGCATCGGCATCAGTTTTTAACGTTTTGTAATACGCTAATGCTCTATCCCACGCTTCGCCTTTAGGGCTAAACTCACGACCTTTTACGTAATTGATAGTAGTTTCATCAGGAGCGATCATACCGCCACGGGCACCCATTTCAATACTTAGGTTACAAACCGTCATACGGCCTTCCATAGTCATGTTTTCAAAAACATCACCAGCATATTCAACAAAATATCCGGTTGCGCCAGAAGTTGTAAGCTGAGAGATGATGAACAATGCAACATCTTTAGGCGTAACACCTACACCTAATTTACCATTAACATTGATGCGCATTTTTTTAGGTTTTGGCTGCATAATGCACTGTGTAGAAAGTACCATTTCTACTTCAGAAGTACCAATACCAAAAGCGATAGCACCAAAAGCACCATGCGTAGATGTATGTGAATCGCCACAAACAATAGTAGCACCCGGTTGTGTGATTCCATACTCAGGACCTACAACGTGTACGATACCATTTTTTTGATGGCCTAGTCCCCAGTGGCTGATACCATATTCATTAGAGTTAGACTCTAATGCCTTTAACTGGTTAGCCGAAAGCGGATCTGCAACCGGCAAATGCTGGTTAATTGTTGGGGTGTTATGATCTGCCGTAGCAAATGTACGTTCAGGGTATAAAACTTTTATTCCTCTGCTTTTTAAACCTAAAAAGGCAACAGGGCTGGTAACTTCGTGGATAAGGTGGCGATCAATAAAAAGCACATCGGGGCCACCTTCTATTTTACGTACCACGTGAGTGTCCCACACCTTATCAAATAATGTTTTGCTCATTTTTTTCTTTTTTTATTATGAATTCTTTTTGTGAGATAAAGGTTAAGCTAATTGTTGCTTGCCCATCATTAACAAAAGATCATCATCATTAATATCTAATTTACTATCTGCCACTGTAAGGAAGCGATGGTAGGCTTCGCCCAATTCTTCTTTACTTAAATTAAAGCCTAAGCGCTCCAAATGGAACTTTAAAGCATGCCGGCCACTGCGTGCGGTAAGTACAATACTTGCATCAGGGAAACCAACATCTTCCGGGCGTATAATTTCGTAATTTTCGCGGTTTTTTAAGAAACCATCCTGGTGGATACCTGAGCTGTGTGCAAAGGCATTGCTTCCAACAATTGCTTTATTTGGTTGTACCGGCATGCGCATTTGCGAACTTACCATACGGCTCAACTCATAAAAGTTTTTAGTGTTGATGTTGGTATGCAAACCTAATGTCTGGTGCGTTTTTAAAATCATGACGACCTCTTCAATAGAGGTGTTACCTGCACGTTCTCCGATACCATTAATAGTACCTTCAATTTGACGGGCACCGTTTTGTAAGCCTGCAATTGAATTTGCGGTAGCTAAACCTAAATCATTATGGCAATGCACAGATATAATGGCATTGTCAATGTTTTTTACGTTCTCTTTCAAAAACTTGATTTTGCTTCCGTACTGATCTGGTAGGCAATAACCATTTGTATCTGGTATGTTTACTACAGTAGCGCCGGCTGCAATAACCGCTTCTACCATCTGGGCAAGAAAATGTACATCGGCACGACCAGCATCTTCTGCATAGAATTCAATATCCTCTACAAATTGCTTGGCATATTTAACGGCTTCAACTGCACGTGCTAAAATATCTTCTCTTGTACTGTTAAATTTATGTTTGATGTGCATATCAGACGAGCCGATACCAGTATGGATTCGCGGACGTTTTGCAAATTTCAATGCAGCAACAGCAGAATCAATATCACCTTTATTTGCACGTGTAAGTGCACAAATGATCGGCTCAGATACCGCTTTAGAAAGCTCTACAACGCTTTGGAAATCACCTGGACTTGAAATAGGAAAACCTGCTTCAATAATATCCACGCCAAGAGCTTCCAATTCTTTGGCAATTTCTATTTTCTCTGGGGTTGTTAATTGACAACCCGGCACTTGTTCACCATCACGCAACGTGGTGTCAAACACATAAACTCTATTTGGATCGTGTAACATAATTTTCGTTTTTAGTTAGTATAGGTTTTTTGTGTAATATATTTTAAGACGAGTTTACCCATTTCCTTAGTACCTAATACTTTATAAGGATTTGTGGTGCCGTCGGCAATGTCATTAGTTCTGAAGCCTTCTTTGAGTACTTTGTCAACTGCAGCAACTACTGTTTTGGCTTCTTCTTTTAGTCCAAAACCTATTTCGAGCATTAACGCTACGGATAGGATAGAAGCCAGCGGGTTGGCCAGGTCTTTCCCGGTGATATCATGTGCAGAGCCATGAATTGGTTCAAAGAAACCAGTACCATCACCAATTGAGGCCGAGGCTAACATCCCCATTGAGCCTGCAATCTGCGAAGCTTCATCTGTAAGGATATCACCAAATAAATTGGCAGTTAGTACTACGTCAAAGCGCTTAGGATCTTTGATCAGTTGCATTGCGGCATTGTCTATAAACATATGTTCGGTTTCAACCTCAGGGTATTCTTTAGCGATAGCCTGTACGGTTGCCCTCCATAACCTGGAGCTTTCAAGTACGTTAGCTTTATCTACCGAACATAACCTTTTGTTACGCTGCATTGCAGCCTGAAAAGCTTTGTGTGCTATTCGTTCTATTTCGTATCGGTGATAGATCATTAAATCCGACGCGGTATTTCTATCCTCAGAAAGTGTTTTCTCTCCGAAATAAACGTCGCCTGTCAGCTCTCTGAAAAATAAAATATCTGTACCCTTTAGTATACTTGGTTTAATGCTTGATGCATTTAACAATTCATCAAACAATAAAATAGGGCGTAGGTTGGCATAAAGACCCAATTCTTTACGGATCTTAAGTAAACCTTGCTCCGGGCGTACTTTAAGCGAAGGATCGTTATCATACAAGGCATGCCCTACAGCTCCAAAGAGGATTGCATCACTTTGTTTGGCTTTTTCCAGGGTCTCATCTGGCAATGGGCTGCCTGTTGCTTCAATAGCAGCATGACCCATTAAAGCTTCGTCAAAGGTAAACTCATGGCCAAAATCTTCGGCTATTTGTTCTAAAATGGCTTTCCCCCATGTGGTTACTTCAGGCCCGATGCCATCGCCGGGTATTACTAAGATATTCTTCTTCATAGTACGCTCTCTAATAAGGTTTCGACGGATTTTACTTCACCGTTTTCTAATAAAATTCTTTTCTCAATACAGCCCGGTATCTGTGATTCAAAATGACCAACATAAATCAATGTTGTACCATTTTTGCACAATTCATCTACCAGTTTGTTAAAATGCAATGTTTGTTGCTGGTCTAATCCCTGGCAAGGTTCATCCAATATCAATAGCTCCGGGTTTTTTACAATGGTACGGGCCAATAATGCCAGTCTTTGTTTACCAAGAGGAAGTTCGTTCATCAAGGTATTTTTATATTCATCCAGGCCGAAATAATGAATTAATTCATCGGTTTTAGCCTTTTTTGAATATCCCGGATCACAAAATAAGCCTGAACTATCATAAAAGCCAGAAACAATACTTTGCCAAACAGTTGCTGAAGGATCAAAATACCAGTGCAATTCTGGTGATATTAAACCAATTCGTTCTTTAATCTCCCAGATGCTTTCTCCGCTTCCTCTTTTGTTTCCAAATAAATGAAAATCATTGGCGTATGCCTGAGGATGATCGCCACAGATTAAACTTAACAAAGTTGATTTTCCAGAGCCGTTATGGCCATGCAACACCCATTTTTCACCCGCTTTAACTTCCCAGTTGATGTTTTTTAACACCTGTTTTTCGCCGTAGCTGATATTTACATTGATCATTCTAATGATCTCTGCAGATGAAGCATTTACAACCGATTCACTCAAAAATGTAGGAACAGGTTTATCAGACGCTTCTATATCATTCCAGGTACGTTCATCACCAGAAATTTCGACTAATTTGCCTTCCTCAATTGTCGCAATGCGATTGATGCAGCCAGGTAGCTCGGCTTCGTTGCTGATTAAGATCAACTGTGTTCCTACTTCAGAAATTTCTTCAAGTAAAGCGTTTAAGTTTTTACGGGAAAGTACATCCAATCCGTTGTAAGGAAGATCAAGTATTAACAACTGCGGTTTTAACCATAAGGCCTTAACCAATTGTAATTTTTTATGTTCTCCGCTGGATAACTGGATAAGTGTGGAGTATTTTAATTCCGAAAACCCTAGTGCGGCTAGAACCCTATCTACTTCATGAATTGAAAGTGAATGTTTTTTGCCGAAACTTTCCAATTCAGCTTTTACTGTGGCTGTAGTTTCTGTTGATTGCTTATTGTAACGCTGCTGATAATAGAAATTAGACTGGCCTTCCAAGTCTTTAAATTGAAACCAATTGGCCACATAATAGGCCATAGCAGGTAAACTGCTTTGAGGATTAAAGTTGATTTCAATATTACTGTAGCTATGGCCTATACCGGCCATAGCTTTAGCTAATGATGTTTTGCCACTCCCGCTTGTTCCACACAACAACCAATTCTCGTTACGATTTATAGTCCAGTTCAAATCCATTAACACGGGTTTGTGCCGATACTTTAAATTTAGTTTTGTGATATGGACGACGGGCTGTGACATTTAATATTATTATGCTGTTTTTATAGATTTCATTGCAGTCATCGCTTTTCTTAATCTAGCGCCAACTATTTCAACTTCATGAGAACGAAGCGCCTCATTAATTGCAATTAACGTTCTGTTATCAACCGAACCATCTTTACCTTCGTTAAAGTTTTTACCTACTAAATCGGTATCTACTTTAGTCATGAAATCAGCTAGTAAAGGTTTACAAGCATAATCAAATAAGTAACAACCATATTCAGCAGTGTCAGAGATCACACGATTCATTTCGAATAACTTTTTACGCGCAATGGTATTGGCAATAAGTGGTGTTTCGTGTAACGACTCATAGTAAGCTGATTCTGGTTTAATACCAGCCTGAACCATTGTTTCGAAAGCCAATTCAACACCTGCTCTAACAAAAGCAACCATTAAAGTATAGTTGTCAAAATATTCTTGTTCGCCGATTTTTACATCGCCGGCAGGAGTTTTTTCAAAAGCAGTTTCTCCTGTAGCTGCACGCCATGCCAATAAGTTTTTGTCACCAGCAGCCCAGTCTTCCATCATTGTACGGCTAAATTCACCGCTCATGATATCATCCTGATGTTTTTGGAATAGCGGACGCATAATGTCTTTCAATTCTTCTGAAATTTCAAAAGCTTTAACTTTAGCTACATTGCTTAATCTGTCCATCATGCCAGAAACACCGCCATGTTTTAATGCTTCAGTAATTACTTCAACACCGTACTGAACAAGTTTAGAAGCATAACCAGCATCGATTCCTTTTTCAATCATTTTGTCGAATGAAAGGATTGAGCCAGTTTGTAACAAACCACAAAGGATAGTTTGCTCGCCCATTAAATCTGATTTTACTTCAGCAACAAAAGATGATTTTAAAACACCAGCTCTGTGGCCACCAGTTCCAACGCAGTAAGCTTTAGCTTGTGCTAAACCTTTTCCTTCCGGATCGTTCTCAGGGTGTACAGCGATTAGGGTAGGTACACCAAAACCTCTTACATACTCAGCTCTTACTTCACTTCCCGGGCATTTAGGTGCTACCATGATCACCGTAATATCTTTACGGATCTGCATTCCTTCTTCCACAATGTTAAAACCGTGCGAGTACAATAAAGTAGCACCTTGTTTCATTAGCGGCATAATTGCAGTTACAACTGCAGTATGTTGTTTGTCAGGAGTAAGGTTAATTACTACATCAGCTGTAGGAATTAATTCTTCGTAAGTGCCAACAGTAAAGTTGTTTTCTGTAGCATTTTTCCATGAATCTCTTTTGCCTTCAATAGCTTCTTTTCTTAAAGTATAGGCAACATTTAAACCACTATCTCTTAAATTTAAACCTTGGTTAAGGCCTTGTGCTCCACAACCTACAATTACCAGTTTTTTTCCTTTTAGTGCATTTACGCCATCAAGAAATTCTGAACTGTCCATGAAATCGCAAACACCTAATTGGTTTAATTTTTCTCTAAGAGGTAATGTGTTAAAATAATTTGACATCGTTTTATCGGTTTTTTGTTATAAGGTTCTTATTTACTTTTTATTTAATGCTTTCTTAATCGATGATGCACAGCCATAGTGGTAAGCATCATGTATCGGAAAAAACTGTACTGCTTCAATTGTGCTTTTTAGTTCTATTCCATAGCTTGTAGTACGCACATTGTAACTTACAAAAACATTGTTGTTCAGATCTTCTGCCAGCTTATCAATAGTGCTAAGCGCCAGGTCTTTTAAAATGTTTATTTCTTCGGCTTCAATGAACTTTTCCGGCTTTGTTCCTTTTTGATAATCCAGAATATACTGAGCCTCTATAACAGGGGCAACATTGGCCAGTTTATAACAAAGTATCTGCTGACTGCTTATAATATGGCCAAAGTTCCAAATTATATTGTTGTTAAAGCCTGCGGGCACCTCATTTACCTCTTCAATCGTTGATGTTTCTATCAACTCAATAAAGTTTTTCCTGGTTTGTATAATCGTTTTAAAAAGAGTGTTTTCCATTTTATTAGTTCTGTAATGCCTATTCGCCTGCTATGAATTACATGCTAAATACATTCTTCTCTTTATCAAGGAATTCATTTTCAATCACATCCTCGCCTGGTTCTCTGCGCTCAAATTCTCTAAGCTTGCGGTTAAAACCTTCACTGTCTTTAATAATGGCAACCCTTGCACTTCTTACAAACTCAATTAGTCCGTGAGGTTGTAGCACCTCAATCAGTTTATCAGTTTCTTCTCTGTGTCCGGTGGTTTCAAAAACAGTATAGTCTTTACGGATCACTACTGCTCTTGCGCCATATTCGCGAAGCAAACGCTCTACCGATACTTTTTCTGCAATCGTATCAGTAGGCACTTTATACAAAGCCATTTCCTGCCAGATGATGTCTTCGTTAGTATTGTAATATACTTTCAATACCTCTACCTGCTTTTCTATCTGACGGGCCAGTTTACGAACCACCTCTTCCGTTTCATGGATCAGAATATTGAAACGGTGAATGTGTTCAATTTCTGAAGGAGAGGTGTTTAAACTTTCAATGTTAATTTTTCTTCTGGAGAAGATGATGGCTATACGGTTAAGTATGCCGATTCTATTTTCGGTATATGCAGTAATCGTAAATTCCTGTTTTCCGGTTATTTCTATATCGTTGGAATTGCTCATGATCTTTAATTATTTAAGTCTGATTTCGCTTACACTACTTCCTTGTGGAACCATAGGGAACACATTATGTTCTTTGGCAACCATTACTTCTAAAAGGTAAGAACCTTTGTGGTCTAACATTTCTTGTAATGCTGCAACAAGGTCTTCACGCTCTGAAACTTTTTTGCCTGCGATGTAGTAAGAATCAGCAAGTTTTACAAAATCAGGACTGGTAATGTCTACAAAAGAATAACGTTTTTCGTGGAATAACTGCTGCCACTGACGAACCATTCCCAAGAATCTGTTGTTCAAAATCATGATTTTAACGTCGATGCCACTTTGCATAATGGTTCCTAATTCCTGGCAAGTCATCTGGAAACCACCATCACCAATAATGGCAACTACTGTACGCTCCGGAGCACCGAATTTAGCACCAATTGCAGCCGGTAAACCAAAGCCCATAGTACCTAAACCACCGCTGGTAATATTGCTTCTTGTTTGGTTAAACTTGGCATAGCGGCAAGCAACCATTTGATGTTGGCCAACATCGGTAACAATAACAGCATCACCTTTGGTCAGCTCATTTAATTTATTGATAACCTCGCCCATGGTAAGCTCTCCGCTTTCCGGGTTTAGTTCTTTTTGTATTACGGTTTCTTGCTCAGTTTTATCAAAAGCCCTGAATTCCTCTACCCATTCGGTATGCGATTTCTGATCAACCAAAGCAGTTAACAATGGTAAAGTTTCTTTACAATCGCCCCAAACAGGAACGTCTGCTTTTACGTTTTTATCAATTTCGGCCGGGTCAATATCCAAATGGATAACCTTTGCCTGTTTTGCATACTTATCTAAGCGGCCTGTAACACGGTCGTCGAAACGCATTCCTATTGCAATTAAAACATCGCAAGCGTTAGTTTGTACGTTAGGGCCATAGTTACCATGCATACCAAGCATACCAACATTTAACGGATGATCTGTAGGGATGGCACCGGCACCTAGTATTGTCCATGCTGCCGGAATACCGCTTTTCTCTACAAAAGCTTTAAATTCTTGTTCTGCATTACCTAATAAAACACCTTGTCCGAATAGGATGAAAGGTTTTTTTGCTCCGTTAATTAACGCTGCAGCCTCCTCAATATATTCTTTTCTGATCAAAGGTTTAGGGCGGTAGCTACGGATGTGTTCGCAAGGAGTATATCCTTCGTATTCGAACATTTGTAACTGCGCATTTTTGGTAATGTCAATTAAAACCGGACCTGGTCTTCCACTGCGTGCGATATAAAAAGCTTTTGCAAGAACACTAGGAATTTCATTGGCATCAGTTACCTGATAGTTCCATTTTGTAACCGGAGTGGTGATGTTAATTACATCAGTTTCCTGGAAAGCATCTGTTCCTAAAAGGTGTGCAAAAACCTGGCCTGTGATGCAAACCATAGGAGTACTGTCTATCTGAGCATCAGCCAAACCTGTTACCAGGTTTGTTGCGCCAGGACCGCTGGTTGCAAAAACAACACCGACTTTGCCTGAAGTACGTGCATAACCCTGGCCAGCGTGTGTGCCGCCTTGCTCATGACGTACTAGAATATGTTGTAATTTTTCTTTGTAATCGTATAGCGCATCATAAATTGGCATGATGGCGCCGCCCGGGTAACCAAAAATGGTATCGGTACCCTCAGCTATTAATCCTTCCAATAAAGCCACAGAGCCTGAAACAGTTGTTGTTTTTTTAGGTTCTGTTAAGGTTGTTGTTTCCTCGTGTGCTGTATCCATTGTTGTATGTTTAGGGTATAGGTTTTCTAATTAATTAATCATTGTAGGCATCAGTAACGCAGCCTTCGCTGGCATTGCTTACTTGTTTAAGGTATTTATAGAGCACTCCTTTTGTGACGGGTGGTGGCAACTGTTTCCAAACCGCTCGGCGGGTAGCCAGCTGCTCTTCAGTTAAATGAACATCAATTGAATTGTTTACTGCATCAATAGTGATGATGTCATCATCATGAACTAATGCGATGTTTCCGCCATCCCATGCTTCAGGAGTGATGTGGCCTACTACAAAACCATGAGTACCACCCGAAAAACGACCATCTGTAATTAAAGCCACAGTTTTACCTAATCCTGCACCTATAATAACCGAAGTTGGCTTTAGCATTTCAGGCATACCCGGAGCTCCTTTAGGACCAACCTGTCTGATTACTACTACGTCTCCGCTCTTTACTTTTCCACTTTGAATTCCTGCAATCAGCTTCTGCTCTCCGTCAAACACGCGGGCAGGGCCTACAAATTTTTCGCCTTCTTTACCACTGATTTTAGCTACAGCACCTTTAGTTGCAAGGTTCCCGTAAAGCATTTGTAAGTGACCGGTTTCTTTAATCGGTTCTGTTACAGGGAATATAATTTTTTGTTTATCGAAGTCAAGATCTACAGCATCTGCTACGTTTTCTGCCAATGTTTTACCAGTAACAGTGATACAGTCGCCATGAACTAAACCAACTTTTATCAGGTACTTTAAAACCGCAGGTACACCGCCAATTTCATGCAGATCTTCCATCAGGTAAGTTCCGCTTGGTTTTAGATCACCAAGTACCGGAGTGCTGTCGCTGATTTTTTGGAAATCACTAAGTTGTAAATTTAAGCCTACCGATTTAGCCATTGCAATTAAGTGCAATACTGCATTGGTAGAACCACCTAAAACCATAACAGTAACGATAGCATTGTGGAATGACCTTTCTGTCATGATATCTGAAGGAAGGATATTTCTTTCCAATAGAATTCTAATTGCTTTACCGGCTTCTAAGCATTCATTTCTTTTTTCTTCGCTTAATGCAGGATATGAGGAGCTGTAAGGCAAACTCATACCTAACGCTTCAATAGCAGAAGCCATAGTGTTAGCTGTATACATACCTCCGCAAGCACCTGCACCAGGACAAGCATTTCTGATTACACCCTGAAAATCCTCTTCTTCTAAGTTACCTGCAAGTTTTTGACCCAATGCCTCAAAAGCAGACACAATGTTTAATGCTTTACCCTTGTAGTTCCCAGAGTGGATACTTCCACCGTAAACCATGATAGAAGGGCGATTTAAACGGCCCATTGCCATGATAGATCCCGGCATATTTTTGTCGCAGCCAGGTATAGTGATCAATCCATCGTAGTATTGCCCACCACAAATGGTCTCAATTGAATCGGCAATAACATCTCTTGAAACTAAGGAATAACGCATTCCATCTGTTCCGTTAGACATACCATCACTAACACCAATAGTGCTGAATGTTAAACCGACCATGTCATTTTTCCATACACCATCTTTAACGATTTTGGCTAAATCATTTAAATGCATGTTGCAGGTGTTTCCATCATATCCCATGCTGGCAATACCAACCTGAGCTTTATCCATATCTGCTTTAGTTAAACCAATTCCGTACAACATTGCTTGTGCAGCCGGTTGTGTTGGGTCTTGTGTAAAAGTTTTACTGTAGCGATTGATTTCTGGTGTTTGTGACATATTATGTGGTTAGGTCTTTTTTGTTATTTACTTATTATATTATGTAGTAGTTATATGATTACTTCGTAGTTCTGTTTTTCTAATACCAGGGATTTATAGGTACGCTGTATGGTTGCACCAACGCTATCGGTCCATTTTAATGGGAAAGTATATTCGTCTACCGATCCTATTCCTGCAATTTCAGTAGCTGTACCACAGAAAAATGCGCTATCCGCATGTTTCAGGTCTTTTACTGATAAATGTTTCTCAATAATTTCTATATCTAAAATATGGCATAGTTCAATTACTGTAGCCCGGGTAATACCTGGTAAAATGTTTCCAAGAGGAGGGGTGTATAACCTGCCATTTTTTTCGATAAAGATATTTGCACCCGGGGCTTCAGCAACGTTGCCATACATATCAAGCAACAAGGCCTCATCAAATCCTTTACGTTTGGCCTCTGTAGTGGCTAGTATGGAGTTAACATAGTTGCCGCTAACCTTAGCCTCAATAGGAGTTGATTTAGGATTTGGACGTTCAAAACTTGATACGCAAACTTTAAGCAGTTTATGTCCAAGATAAGCTTCCCAATCCCACACGCAGATCATGATTGAAGCTTCTTTTGCAGCAACCAATGACATAGCAGGTGGACAATATATTAAAGGACGGATATAAGCATCCTTTAAATTGTTGATTTCTAATAACCTGTAGGTTTGTTTAATTAATTTATTTATGTCCCATGTAAATGGAATATGAACTAATTCTGCAGAGCGTTTTAATCTTTCGAAATGTTCTCTTGCCTTAAAAATACGGGTGCCATTGTGAGTGGAGTAGGCCCTTATTCCTTCAAAAACTGCATAGCCGTAGTGTAACGACTGACCATACAAATCGGCGTTTGAATCGGCCGCTTTTTCGAACCGCCCGTTTAAGTAAAGTATGGTATTTGAATTGAAATATTGCATTTTTTGTCAGGTATGTTTTTGTATTTTAGATGTTTCATTAAAAAAGCGCCACTTGTGGTGGCGCTCTAGTATATTTTAAGTATTCAATATTCCTTTATAGCGCCTTATCCTTCTGAATAATCAGTAGGAGAATTAGGTTGACAATTACAGTAAATAAGACGTTGACTGAAAGGTTCATATCGTTGTTTAATTTCTTGTTGTTTTATAGAATCCAATTTACCTCTTGGCGGTTAAACTATCAATAGGTGAATGAAAATAAATGAAAAAAAATATAATTCTTTATTTTACATATATTTAAGAATATAATTCTTAAATATATGTAAAATTCATATCTTAACATGGTGGTCGCTATACCAAATATGAAATCGGTATTCGGTATAGGTGTTATGCTAGCATTATAAATTTGCGCAAATTCTTCTTAAAATGTGGAAAACCTTAAAAAAGTTGGTTGAAATTTTGTTTTTTTTAGAGGGATTTTTCATAAAGCGATGGTCATTCTGAGAGGTTAGTATTGTCATCCTGAAATAAGTTCAGGATGACGGAACTATAAATAAAAAAAAGCCCTTTGAAATTTCAAAGGGCTTTTAGAATATTGCATGATTAAATATTAAGCAACCCCTTCGGCTAACACAATAATTTTGTTTTTTAAAACTTCAACTACACCGCCTTTAATAGTAAAGGTTTGATCGCCAGTTTTGCATTTAATAATTACAGGTCCATCTTCTAAAGTTGAAATAATAGGTGCATGGTCATGTAGTATCTGAAAAGATCCCATGGTACCAGGAACAGTAACTGCAGTTACGTCACCTTCAAAAACTTTCTTATCTGGGGTTAATATTTCTAATGTCATATATATATTATGTACGCTTTAAAAATTAAGCGTTTGCTTCAGCTAATAGTTTTTTACCTTTTTCAATAGCCTCTTCAATGCTTCCAACTAAGTTAAATGCAGCTTCAGGATATTCATCAACTTCACCATCCATGATCATGTTAAATCCTTTGATGGTATCTTTAATGTCAACCAATACGCCTTTCAAGCCTGTAAATTGCTCAGCAACGTGGAATGGCTGAGACAAGAAACGCTGAACACGACGTGCACGTGATACAACTAATTTATCTTCTTCAGATAACTCGTCCATACCAAGGATTGCAATGATATCTTGTAATTCTTTGTAGCGTTGTAATGTTTCTTTAACACGTTGAGCTGTGTTGTAGTGCTCATCACCTAGAACAGCCGGAGATAAGATACGTGAGGTAGAATCCAATGGATCCACCGCAGGGTAGATACCTAGCTCAGCAATTTTACGGGATAATACTGTTGTAGCATCTAAGTGGGCGAAAGTTGTAGCCGGAGCCGGGTCAGTTAAATCATCCGCAGGTACATAAACAGCCTGTACAGAAGTAATTGAACCGCGTTTAGTTGAAGTAATACGCTCTTGCATTAAACCCATCTCAGTAGCAAGGGTTGGTTGGTAACCTACAGCAGAAGGCATACGGCCTAATAGTGCAGATACCTCAGAACCAGCCTGAGTGAAACGGAAGATGTTGTCAACGAAGAAAAGGATATCTTTTCCAGCGCCTTCGCCATCACCATCACGGAAATATTCAGCAACTGTTAATCCTGATAATGCTACACGAGCACGTGCACCAGGAGGCTCGTTCATTTGACCGAATACCAATGTTGCTTTTGATTCTTTTAATTTTTCAGTATCAACTTTACTCAAATCCCATCCGCCTTTTTCCATTGAATGAAGGAAGTCTTCACCGTAGTTGATTACACCAGACTCGATAAACTCACGTAAAAGGTCATTACCTTCACGAGTACGCTCACCTACACCAGCGAATACAGATAAACCAGCATATGCTTTCGCAATGTTGTTTACCAATTCCATGATCAATACCGTTTTACCTACCCCAGCACCACCGAACAAACCGATTTTACCACCTTTTGCATAAGGCTCTAATAAATCGATTACTTTAATACCTGTAAAAAGTACTTCAGTTTCAGTTGATAACTCATCAAATCTAGGAGGAGCATTGTGGATTGGTCTGCCACCGGTTTTGCTAACAGTATTAATACCATCGATAGCTTCACCAACAACATTGAATAAGCGACCTTTAATTTGATCACCAACTGGCATTTGAATAGGAGCACCAGTATCTAATGCTTTCATTCCACGAACCAAACCATCGGTCGAGTCCATTGCAATTGCACGTACGCGGTCTTCACCAAGATGTTGTTGAACTTCTAAAACGACTTTCTGTCCGTTTTCTTTTTCAATCTCTAATGCAGAGAAAATTTGAGGTAAATGAGCATCGTCAGCAAAACTCACGTCAACTACCGGTCCTATAATCTGCGCTATTTTTCCAATGTTAGGCATATATTGTTTTGGGTAAAATTATAAATATCAATTTGTTAAAGGCTGTTTTATGGGCCTACAATTCGGTTTGCAAAGTTAAAATTTTTATACAAGAAATACATATATAAATAAAAAGTTTTTCCACAGTTTTTTAATCAATAATTTAGCCGGTATTATTGAGGCTTTAATTATGCCTTTTAAAGCATTAAATAGTGATTTTTGCTGCATTGGCAGCTGTTGAAAATTGTAAATAAACATTAATGAAAACCATACTAGTTACAGGAAGTAATGGCCTTTTGGGTCAGAAAATAACAGAGCGGTTATCTGCTACGAAGCAATTTAAGTTAATTGCAACATCAAAAGGGGCTGATCGTTTTCCTGTTAAAGATGGATATACGTATGCCGAAATGGACATTATGGATCCGCAGAATGTGAAGGAAGTTGTCGGGCATTATAAGCCTGATGCCATCATTCATACTGCTGCCATGACCAACGTGGATACTTGCGAAGATCAAAAGGAATTGGCTTATCAGTTGAATGTGGAATCGGTAAAAACACTGATCTCAGTTTGCGAAGAACATGATATCCAGTTGGTGCATTTGTCGACCGATTTTATTTTTGATGGGGCAAAAGGCCCTTACGATGAAGAGGCTGACCCAAATCCTTTAAGTTATTATGGACAAACGAAGGTCGAGGCAGAGAACATTATTAAAGCGTCTAATTGCAGATGGGCAATTTTGCGTACTATATTAGTATATGGTATAGTAAGTGATATGAGCCGCAGTAATATCGTACTATGGGCAAAGGGAGCTTTAGAAAAAGGTTCACCAATAAACGTGGTTAATGATCAATGGCGCATGCCTACACTTGCAGAGGATTTGGCTGATTGCTGCCTGCTTGCAGTTGAGAAGGATGCACAGGGGATATACAATGCTTCGGGGAAGGATATGATGAGTATTTCTGAACTGGTAGCAAGAGTAGCTGATTATTGGAAGCTTGATAAAAGCATGATCAATGAGATCAGTGCAGAAACACTTAATCAAACAGCAAAAAGACCTGTAAGAACAGGTTTTGTTTTAGACAAGACTATTCGGGACCTGGGTTATAATCCACACAGTTTTGAAGAAGGGCTGATAATTCTGGACCGGCAATTAAAGAAGTAGGGGCAGAGGGGTCAGTGTTTTCTCATCTTTAGTATTTGATTTGAAAGAAGAGGATCACAAATTTATATTTGAACAATAAACTTAATTATACTATGGCATTACAAGTTGGCGATAAAGCCCCGGATTTTAAATTATTTAGTTCTGAGTTGAAAGAGGTGTCTCTTTCAGATTATCAAGGGAAAAAAGTAGTTGTTCATTTTTTTCCTATGGCATTTACAGGTGTTTGTACTGCTCAGTTATGTACAATGAGAGATAGCTTTGGCTATTATGAAGGAATGAATGCTGCTGTTGTTGGCATTTCTGTTGATTCTCCTTTTACCCTCGCTAAATTCAAAGAAGATCAAGCTTACCAATTTCCGTTACTTTCTGATTTTAATAAAGAAATATCTCAGGCTTACGGTGCATTTTACGAAGATTTTGTCTTCAATTTAAAGGGCGTTTCTAAAAGAGCAGCGTTTGTTTTGAACGAAGAAGGAAAAATTATCCATTCAGAAGTTTTAGAAGATGCTGGTAATATGCCTGATTTTGATGCGATTAAGAAAGCAGTAGAAGCATAATACAGTTCTGCAAGAGTAATGCTCTGAATAATTTTATAAAAAATATTGCTATTTTGAATTTCAAGCATTACTTTTGCAGTCCGTTAACGAAACGGAGTTATAACAAAAAAACGCATTTGTAGCTCAATTGGATAGAGCATCTCACTACGGATGAGAAGGTTTGGGGTTCGAATCCCTACAAGTGCACAAAAATCTTTCCCATATGGGAAAGATTTTTAAAAATTCTCTTATTAAGAGCCTTTGTGGAGTGTCTGAAGACATTTTTTATTTCCGTTTGTTGTCCTAAGACAAATTGAAATCTTCCCATATGGGAAAAATAAAATGCCAGGGGTTGAGTCTTATTAAAGGGAGATACCCGAATGAGCTTAAGTTAACTGTTTGTAAAGGTATCATACTTAACATGTGAGTCAATCCATCAATTTTGAAGCGCCAGCAGACGCCTTTCATCACTGAATTCATGAGCGGTAAATGCTATACTGATCAGCGTACCATTGGTGTTTTCCAGATGAAATGTGGCATCCAGATCCTGGCAAAGTCCTTTCATGAGTTTAAGACCTAAAGTGGCATTTGGTTTAAGCTGAGTATTAGCCGGAATACCGATGCCATTATCACTGATGACCAGGTGGACCTTGCCGTTTTCTTCTTTTAACTCCAGGATTACAATTCCGATCTTTTCTCCCGGAAAGGCATACTTTATTGAATTGGTCACTGCCTCATTGATAATTAGTGCCAGGGGTATGGACTGAGCGATACTGAGTTCAATTTCCTGTATGTGCTGCTCGAACCTGATCTTGTTGGCAACATCAAAGCAATCGGTAAGGTAGCCTATGAATTCAGCAATGTATAGGGGCATGTTGATGGTCTTTACCTCATCAGACTGATAAAGCTTTTGGTGGATCAGGGACATGACATAGATCCTGTGCTGGCATTGTTCCATTGCCTTCAAAGCGTCGTCTTTGAGGTAAGCTGCTTGGGATTCCAGCAGGCTGATTACCGTTTGTAAGTTGTTCTTTACCCGGTGATGAACTTCTTTCAGCAGCCATTCCTTTTCTTTCAGTAGTTTTTCTAGCATCGCGTTTTTTCGTAGGATAAGTATGCTGGATTGCTGCTTTTGTACAGACTGCCGGTAGAGCAGAATTACAATCAGAATGAATAGTAAAATTACTATTATGGTTATATTTCTGACCTGTTTGGCCCGCTGCAACTCTTCCTGCTGTGAGTTGGCATTCTGGTGGAGCAATTGTATGTTTTTCTTATGAAGTTTGTTGTCGGTTTCTTCTTTCTCGGCGATGAGTCTTGCCTTGTCTAACTTGATCTGCTGGATTCCCGCGGCCTGGTCTAAAAGGATGGTTTTTTGTGTAAGCAGCAGTGCCTGCTGACTCAGTGAACTGATTCTGGCTTCTTTAATTTTTAAATCTGCTTCTTTTTTTTGGGTCTGGTATTGAAAAGCGAGTTCCTGCATGTGTTTTTCTTTGCCTGAATTGAAAATGGAATCACTTGAATTCTGTTGTTTAAGCATATAGTCTATGGCAGATTTATAATCCCCAAGTGCATATCCGGCCTCGGCAAGCAGCCGGTAGACGCTAACCTTATATGCGGCATGTGAGTCCGCAAATCCAGATTCTGCGACTTTGAGATGGGTCCAGGCTTTGTTGTAATTTCCGCTGCGTAAATAAAGCTGACCCAGTTTCTCGTTGGATATATAATCGTTATTAGTTCCCTGTGATATGCCTAAAGCCATCAAATAGTATTTTTCGGCGCGATCATCTCTTTTCAGTTCCTTGTAATAGTCCCCAAGAGACCAGTAATAAAAAAGCAGGTCCGAGTCATTCTTTGGGGGGTAGCGGTTATGGACCGACTGAATAGCACCTAAAGCTTGGTCCTTCTGACCGGATTTAATCAGACTGGCGCAATAGTAATTCAAAGTATTATAAAGCGAGATCGCCGGGCCGAATTTTTCCGGTTGGGAAATGATTTTCGAAAAGTAAACGTTTGCCTGTTTGTAATTGAGCGTCTCGGTGTAAATCATGCCAAAAAGAAAATATAAAGATCCCAGGTGTTCAACCGGGGTTTGACTATTAAGGTGCTTTTCTGCTTGTAAGGCATAAAACGTCGCCTTATAGTAATCGGCTCTTTGAAAATTGATCGACCCTAATTCGAAGAGAATCTTGACCTTTGGTATTTGCTTTTCGTGTACTGAGCGTATTTGCAGTTGCGTATAAAGCTGCTCGGCATCTGTCAGGTACTCGTTATACCGGTAATACCAGGCCATTTGAATGAAGCGTGCGATTTGCTGTTTTATCTGAACCGAATCTTTTAATGAGAAACTCAGGTCCAAGGCCTGTCTGGAAAAAATAACCGCACTGTCGAGTTTCACTTTTTTGCTATTTCTGCCGTAGTCAGAATCGAAACTATAATGATCGGCGAAGACGGTCAGTGTTTTTATCCGGTACATCCCAGTGGTTTGGTTCATCAACTGCAGGGCGGCGGCCATGTTTCTTTTTTCTAAATATATTTCTGCCAACAGAGCCTTTGCCTGCTGGTCTGCGTTATGGTTTTTAAGTGATTTGTTAAGACTGACCACTTTTAAAATGTATTCCAGTGCCTGGTCAAGATCTTTCTGGTGTTCACCAGGCCGGTGAAGGTAAGCTTCAGCGAGCCGAAGCAGGGTTTGTAGCTGCTCTACATTAGCAGGTTTGTTTTCGACAAATGGGTTGGTGGTCCGGTAAAAGGCACGGTTCTCGGTATTAATCCTCGCCTGCAGTTCAAGCAGGCCGTTGCGTTCAGGTGGGGGAATGTGCCTGGAATAGGACAATACTTCATTAATTAGTTTGTCTGCCTGAATGTTTTTTTTTTCCGTTAGCAAGGTATTGGCGACCTCGATAACGCTTTTGGTAGCTAAAGAAATTAAATCCCTGCGTTTGCTTACGAGACTGCCGTGGAACGCCTGCCGGCCCAATATTATTGCGGTATCCATCCTACGGACATTTATAGGTTCCCATTTCATCCATACACTATACCAATAGTAGTCACAAAGTGCCGATAACAGCTTGACACGGGTGGTATCAGTGGTCTGTTTAACCATTTCTTTAGCTGGTAGCCATTGGTTACGATCGATGTATACGGCAGCCGTGAGCAGCAATGCCTCATTGTAACCGGGCGCGTACTTGATTTTTTTACTTATCGTTTTAGCTTCTTGGGCGAATTGATAGGCACTGTCCAAATGCGTTTGAGCACTACCCGGACGATAAATATAAATGCTGCTCAGCCTAAGCAGGTTCTTTACATAACTTCTGTCAGGTTTTTTCCCCTGGATCCTGGACAGCAGGACCGTAATCTCAGCAGGATTGCTGGCCTTATTGGTTCTGAAATACTGACCGTAGCCTGTAAGGGGAAGCGATGCCAGAATGACCGCAAATAGCATCATTTTAGCTACGTAAAAAAGTAAAAACTTGTACCTGTGAAGTAGCATGTGGTTTTTTATTAAATGCGGATCAGCTGGTTGACGTTTCATACCGGCCTTAAGGGCAACTACTTGTCCACTAAGATACAAAATAAGTTTTGCGAAAGCTGCCGAAAAGGCCGCTTAAATATCTTAAGCGACCCTTTGTTTTTAGCTACTGATTGTTTAACCAGTCTAGGATATAGTCTGCATCCTGTTGCCAGGTAGGCTGTCCCATAGCCAGATGGTTTCGTCCAGGAAATTCCTTGTAATCTGTAACCGATCCTTTGTCCTTATATTTTTTATAGTTGTCGTAATTTAGGGAAGCCGGCATGATGTGATCATCGGTTCCACTGACAAACAGCAAGGGGGCATGAGGCCTTTTGAAATCTACTCTGGCGTGCTTACCCAAACCATCCCAGGATACGTTCTTGGATTCGGGAACAACCAGCCGGTTATAGGTTTCCTGCTGCTCATTCAGCAGCATGCCGTTGGTAAAGGTATATTGCCAATGTTTGAAGGACATCAGATAGGTGGTATTTCTGGAGGTAAACAGCCCCAGAGCCGGAGTAACGGATCTGATAAAAGACCATTTGAAGGACAATACCCCTTGCGGTGCTACCGAATGGTAAGCCACAGCTGCTGCGGCCAGCCCTCTTTGAACCAGGAGCTGGGTGATGAGCCCTCCAAAGGAATGGCCAATGATAATCGGTTTTTCCGGCAGTTTGCTAATCAGTTCTGCATGGTGATCGACGAGCTTTTTTAGGTTCAATCCGGCAATGGCGGGATCGGGATGCCTGGCACGTAATACCGACGGGGAGGCCTCTTTATTTGGCCAGGGCGGGGCAATGACGGTGTAGCCCTTGCTTTCAAAATAGGTTTTCCAGGTGTTCCAGCCGATATAGCTGACAAAGCAGCCGGTAACCAGCAGGATGGTTTTTGATTCGATGGTTTTCATCGTGTTGAGATTTTAAGTATATGGGGTTATGTTAGTTCTTACCGGGAAGTCATTTGAGCTAACTCTGTTTTTAAACCATTTGCCAGGGCATTACCCAGTCCGGCATCAGCCCTGAAGAAATGGCAAAGCTGCGGGCCATTGATTTCCTGCCGCTTGGATCCGCTGATTTGAGTCATTGCTGCGGTGAGGTTCTCCACTAGCCGCTGCCTTTCACTGTCGTTCATTATTTCTTTGAAGAGTTCGCCCGGTTGACTGTAATGGTCATCCTCCCACTCGGGGATACGTTCCCAATTGAAATATGCCATTTTTTCGTGCAGGATAAAGTCCTCACGCAGTACCGGCGCTCTGGGGTCTGCAGTAAGGGGGCCCTGGTGATGAAAATAAGGAATGCCTGATGCTGTTGTTGATTTTTCCATGATGTGTTGAAATTTAGTTGAACCGGGCGAAGGAATGAAAGCTGGTGACCAGTAGCAAGATCATGACGAGTCCGATCAATACCATTCGAAGTAGTGAATGTTTAACATGGGGTTTTAAGTTGAAGGATTTCATATTCATCTGTTTTAGGTCTTTTTGGTTTAAAGTCAAAGCATGCGCCGTGAATTAATGTGGATTGATTATTGTTTTTTGCAGCGAAGATCTTAGCGCCATTTTCTTTATTTCAAATAGGTCTTTAGTGCTAGCGCGGCATGGTCGAAGAGTGCTTTGGTCTGCTGAAGTTCGGCTAGGCCATTGAGCAGACCAAAATCATGGATCATTCCATCATATCGAAGGGTTGTAGTTTTTACTCCTGCCTGGTCAAGCTTGCGCCCATAAGCTTCACCTTCATCCCTTAGAATATCGTTCTCCGCGACCTGTATCAGTGTCGGGGGCATTCCACTAAGTGCTGAGGTACTTGCCTTCAAGGGTGAGTAATAAATGTCCTGACGCACATTAGGATCTGTGCTGTACAGGTCATACATAAACTTCATCAGTGAAGCGGTCAGGAACCTGTCCGTTGCAAATTGCTGATAGGATTCCCTGTTGTAGTCGGTGTCGATGGTTGGCCACATCAGTATTTGCAGCTTTATTTTCGGGCCGTTTTTAGCTTTTGCCATCAGGGCGGTGGCTGTAGCCAGGTTTCCCCCGACACTATTGCCGACAATAGCGAGATTTTTACCGTTAACTCCAATTTCGGTACCATGTTCGGCGACCCATTTAGTTACCGCATAACTTTCGTTCAGTGCCTGTGGATATTTTGCTTCCGGGGTCCTGGTATAATTGACAAATACTGCTGCAACGCCAGACCTGACTACCAGATCCCGTACCATGCGTTGATGGGTTGGGAAGTCACCGAGGATCCATCCACCGCCATGGGTAAACACAAAGACCGGAATCCCCGGTTTTGCACCGATGGGTTTAACAATATGGATCAGGATCTTGTACCCATCTGAACTGATTGTTTTTTCACTGGTAGTGACGCCGGAAAGATCTACTTTTACTGCTTTTTGGGCATTAACCAGAACAAGACGCATTTGATCTGTAGAGAGGGACTCAAGGGCGGGCCCGCCGTTATTCAGGATTTTCAGAAATTCTTTGGTACCGCTACTGATTCGGTCATCAGTTGACCAGTCTTTTACCTGTGCAAAAGACGGAAAGCCTGTTAATGCAAGTAAAAAGATTGTGATCAGTACCAGAATCCTTTTGGCACTGATCAAGAAGTAGTTGTTAATTGTTTTCATTTGATTTAAAGTTTAAGAAGAGAATGCAGTTGTACTGAGCGTATGATTTCAAAGCTGGTGCCATGTTTTTAACTATTTGTAAATCAGTTGTTTAATTGTAATTTGTGTTTTTTACTGACGATATATCGACAATTGATTAAGCTATGCTGGAAGTTGAGGTGCTTACCGAGGCTGCTAATATGCGGGGCAATCGCTTAGTATTTAGCGATATGTCGCTAATTTGAATAGTTATGGAATTGGCGATGATTAGTGAATATCGTCCTTTTTTCTTAATTTAAAGCTCTTAACAGGCTTTATCACTGGCCGGGAATTCAAGGCAGGGCTTTTGCTGGGCAGCGGTAAGTGTAACTCGTGTAAAAATGGAAAAACGCATACTCATTGTAGAAGATGAATTTATAGAGGCCAATAACCTGCAAATGATATTGGAGCGTAATGGTTATCACGTGTGTACAATTGCAAATTCCTTTGGCCTTGCTCTGGAAGTAGTCAAACAGGAACGACCTGCACTTGTGCTCCTCGATATTTTTCTGAAAGGCAAACAAACCGGAATAGACCTGGCAAAGGTGTTAAGGGAAAAGAACATCGCATTTGTGTATCTATCAGCGAACTCCAATAAGGCGATTTTCGCTTCTGCAAAAGAGACCCAGCCTTATGGATTCCTGGTCAAGCCGTTCAGGGAAAAGGATGTCCTGGCTACTCTTGACATCGCACAATACCTGCATGAGCAAAAGCTGACTATCCAGCGTCAGGAAAGCAAAGTGCATAAAAGCAAGGAAATCGCTGATTTTCGGGGTATTGTGGGGGAAAGTAAACAATTGGCGAAAGCGCTGGAACTGGTCAGGATCGTTGCACCTGCAGATACCTCAGTGTTGATTAGTGGTGAAAGCGGCACTGGGAAAGAAAGAATTGTGGAGTGTATCCACGAACATTCCTCCAGGAGGAACAAGCCATTGATCAAGGTGAATTGCGCGGTATTGCCGGCTACGTTGATTGAATCAGAATTGTTCGGTTTTGAGAAGGGATCTTTTTCGGGAGCAAACGAAACGAGGATCGGTAAATTTGAGCTTGCACAGGACGGCACTATTTTTTTGGATGAAATTGGAGAACTGCCGCTTGACCTTCAGGCCAAGTTGCTGCGCGTGCTCCAGGAAAAAGAGATTGACAGAATCGGGGGAAGGGGTTCGATTAAAATAAATGTGAGGTTTATTGCTGCTACCAACAGGAATCTGGAAAAAGAAGTGGCCGAAGGGAGGTTCCGGATAGACCTTTACTACCGGTTAAATGTCTTTCCGATCCATATGCCTGCATTAAGGGAACGAAAGGAAGATGTGCCATTACTCGCCCTGCATTTTTTACAGCAATACAGTAGGATCATGGGTAAAAAGTTTATCGGAATCTCGGATCGGGTAGCGGAGCAGATGCTGGATTATTCCTGGCCGGGTAACATCCGAGAACTGGAACATATGATTGAAAGAAGTGTATTGTTGAATAAAGGTGAGGTGATTACCGAGGTCTTTCTATCCAATATTCCCTCGGCTTCGATGATTGATCTCAGGGAAGCTGAGGGACTAAAGACGATCCGGCAAAACGAAATTGACCATATCGTTGCTGTGCTCAAACGTTGTAATGGCAAACTCTCAGGGCCTGGGGGTGCTGCTGAAATATTGGACCTCCCTTACTCTACGCTGACTTCAAGGATAAAAAAATATGGCATTACCAAAGCTCAGATCTACAATCCCTAACCTTAGGCCCATTGTCCTGATAAGGCCTTGCGTTCGATATCTTTAGCAAAAAGAGGGGTTTCTTCCAGATTATGCTCAGCGACATTTTTTGACATTCCTAATTTGATTGCGTCTGTAACCTGGGTATCGTTCCGTTTGAGTAATGCTCCAAACTCATCCGTAATAAGGATGGTCACCTTGTTTTCCAGTTCGCTGGTTTTCTCTGTTAACCTGTTGATGGTCAGTTCCCAGGTAATTCCAAGTTTGGTGACTCCAAGTTCCGAAAATGAATCGGAGATCGAATTTACCCTGCAATTGGACCGCTCACTGATTTCTTCCTGATAATGTTGCACCAGTAAGTTTCCTGCGACATTTTCTACATTAATAGATACACGTTTTCCGTTTATATCCATGGTCGACCCGCAGGCTACATGTGCCTTTGAGCATGCCTGGTACTCCAAATCTGATAACTTAAAAAGCCAATCGGTAATATCTATTGCAGCTGCAGGGGCATTTATCGTTGCCGTGGCGCTACTTTGTGTGATGATCTCCATGGGTTAGCGGTTTATAGAGTCTACGAAAAGATCTGTAGTCATTAACGAATGTCCATAATTCGGAAAAGTGATTTCTACTACTGCCTTAACCTCCTGCCAGTTGAACGCCGCTATGGCATCACTGATCAGGGTTACATGGTAGCCCAGCTCCACCGCGTATCTCGCGGTGGAGTCGATGCAGGTATTAGCCCGCATCCCGGTGATAATAACGGCCTCGATACCGTGCTGTTTCAACAGGAAATCGAGGTCTGTATTAGCGAATCCACTCGCTGTCCAATGGTTTTGTGCGATCAGGTCACCTTCTTCAGGAATCAGCTCAGGGTGAAACTCGGCTCCCCAGCTTCCTTTCTCAAAAAGCATAAGGTTTTTGCTTCCCTGATGTGATGGGGAGAGTATGCGCCAGTTTTGGTAATCGCTAACAGTGGTGTGGTGATGAGGGGCATAAATGACCTGGATACCTGCTGCTCGGGCAGCTGACAACAACTTTTTAATATTATCTACTAAATTGTTTCCCTGGACAGTCTCCCGGGCACTTTCCCATAATTTCCCACCTTCGGATAAAAAATCATTAAAGGGGTCAACTAAAATCAGTGCGGTTTTTTTTGCTGTATTTGTCATGATGATGTTTTTTATTTAGCGTTGTCGATAAACTTCCTGATGTACCCGGCGACGAGTCTAGGATATTGATGCTGCGGGCCATGGCCGGTCCTGGACAAAATAACCAGTTGCATGTTTTCTGAATTTTTAACCATGGGAAACCAATTCTCGACAGGAAAACTGGGATCATGGTCTCCCATCACCACCAGGACGGGAAGATTTGATTGATACAGGTTTTGCCGGGTGTTAAGCAGGTCTTCTTTAAAGGATGCCCCGCCCAAGAAATAATTGTTGAACTGTTCGGGCTTCACCGAGACGTCTAGGTCAGATGTTCTTAAAGCAATTCGTTGGTGTGATGCTTCCGCCAACGCAACGCTGACCGGTGATGCCGGCTCGAAAAAGAGGATGAGCTCATCCTGAAAATCATTAACGGGTTTTAGCGCCGTATCAAAGAAAATCTGTTCCGGTGGTACGGGATTATTGCCAGGCGGATTTGATCCTATCACTAACAGATGCGTGATCATTTCTGGGTAGATCACAGCAAAGGACTGGGCGACCAAGCCCCCATAAGACCAGCCACCAAGGATTACTTGGCCGACCTTTAAGGATTCAATAAAAAGCTTCAAATCCTTGCTGAGTGCTTCTGCGGTAGTTTGGTGTGTCCCTTCAGACAATCCTATCCCATGGTAGTCGAACAGTATAACCTGGTATTCTTTTGCCAGATGACTAATGAATTTGGGATCCCAGGTATCCAGTGTGCCCCGGAAGCGGTTGCACAATACCAGCGGTTTCCCTTCACCTAGGACGCGATAAGCGATTTTTCCACTCTGGGTGGTTACGAATTGATTTGGTGCGGATAGTGCAGCCTCTAAAGATATAGCCATAGTGAGAAGTTGTTTTGAACTTACTATTCCATAACAAGGCCAATTAAACAATCTATTGATTTACAGGTTTTTGCGCATAACATTAGTCGTGTCCGCTATTGATATATCAGCAATTGCCGAATAATGTGATCGGCTGATCCATCAGCGAATGGTTCATGTCGCTGTAGATGCTGGATGGCTTTTTTGCTAAACTAGCCGGTTTTACACGAACTGGTAATGATGAAAATGTATGGTCAGCAGTCTTCTTCAATATTTAGCGGAATATCGGCAATTAATTTTCCTTGTATTATGTTTAAGACGTTGAAATACAGTGTGTTGTTGTTTTGGTATCAATATTGAAAATGACCTGATTCATTGACACTCAAAGTATCCAGACATGAAGAATTTCACCAGACTGCATATGCCAAAATCGCTTGCTTTTGTATTCCCATTAGCAAGCCCATGGACAGAGAATGCGGATTATATCCTGAACTGGCTGCGCCCTTAGCCTTAATTGATACAGGTTAATTTAAAGCAACTCAATTAATTACATATCATTCATCAAATAAAAACAACATGAAAAGAACAGCAAATGCACATTGGAATGGGGATCTTACCTCAGGAAGTGGAATCCTATCAAGTCAAAGTAAGGTATTGGATGCTACCCAATACTCGTTTAAAACCCGCTTCCAGGAGGGGATCGGAACCAATCCGGAAGAACTCATCGCAGCGGCTGACGCTGGCTGCTTTACCATGGCGGTCAGCGCAGCATTGACAGAGGCTGGATTTGTCGCAGGTAACCTGGACACCGAGGCAATCCTGGATCTGGATATGGGGGCACTAAGTATCACCGGCATACTTTTAAATCTTAAAGCAGATGCTATTGAAGGGGTATCAGCAGATTTATTTATCAAGATTGCCGAGGAGGCTAAGGCCCACTGCATTGTCTCCAAAGCGTTGAGCGTGCCAATCAGTTTAACAGTTATTTACGGAGGCAACTGATCATTGGTCAAATTGGACAGAAATCGCTTCAGTCGAAATAGAGAACGCAAATGATGAACTGTTTATTAGCCAGAAAGGTAATCGATCTTCACAACATAGGTTATGAACTGGATTTTGTTGTGGAGCGACCTGGCCAGCTAACCTGCGTCCAGGATAACCGGATTTTTTCGTCCGAAAGCGTAGTGGTCATACTGGTAGACCAAGCTTTTGATCAGCTGAGCAGAAAGTTCAGGTATATCCATACCGTTGAAACATTATTAGGAGACAGAGGTTTGTTGTTGTCCGAATGCGCACAGCTCATCTTGATTTATCCACAGGCGGTTCGGGATGAAAGCCCACTACAATGCTCTACTTTTCAAGCTTATTAACCAATCAGAAATAAGATCATGGAACTCCATATCACTCATATTGACACCGCTTGTGTACTTTTAGAGCTCAACGGTTTTCGCATACTGACAGATCCGACCCTGGATCAGGCAGGAAAATTGTACCATCATGGCTTTGGTGCAATTTCCAGGAAACTTAGTAGCCCGGGAATGCTTCGCGAGGATCTTGGGGATGTTGACCTTGTTTTACTCAGTCATCACCAGCATAAAGACAATCTGGATATTGAAGGAAGAAAATATCTCGACACCACTCGTTGCATTTTGTCTACCGTTTCAGCGAGCAGGTCGATCCCAGGGATCACCGGACTCAGGGTGTGGGAAAGCTATTCAGTGGAGGATTTGCGGGTGCCCGGCCTAATGATTACAGCTACCCCGGCCCGGCATCGTCCCTGGTGGGTACCGGAATTCGTTTCCGGAGAGGTGATCGGCTTTATTATTAGTTACCGGGACCAAAAGGATGGGGTAATCTATATTGCGGGGGACACTGTTTTTTTTAAAGGAATCTATGAGGTGGCTCGTCGCTTCAAAATTGATGTCGGAGTATTCAATGTTGGCGGGGTGCAGTTCAAATACCTCACCGGTGGTGGACTCTATACGATGGACGCGGAAGGATTGATTAAAGCTGTACAAGTGCTGCAGCCCGCTAAGGTTTACCCGGTACATTCCAGTGGATGGAGCCATTTTCACCAGAAGGAATCAGCATTGAAAATGGCATTGCGAAATCATGCTGACACGAAAGACAGAACCTGCTTTTTAATGGCGGGTTTGCGCACCCGTATTTATTGATGATTTGCAAAATACATCACAAACCGGGCTGCTTTTTTGGATTGCAGACCCGGATTCTTGTTTTCGAGAAGGGATTCAGGTTCTTAGAATTTATCTTCCTTAATATAGGGGTATGTCCAGAGAATGGTGGTAAGTACAATGGCTTTGAACCAGGCATTATACATGTCTTCAACCACTGATTGCTCATTTCCGCCATTGGCTAAAAATCCTCTGATGGTTATCGTTATCGGATAGATAAAAGCAATCATGTACCGGTAGTTTACAAAGGGCTCTGCATCAACGCCATCAGTCACATTCTTTTTAACCAAATGCCTTAAGGCGATTTCATGCTGATAGTTCAGCCAGGTCTGGTCATATGATTTATTACAAAGATCCAGAATCCATTGTTTGAAACGCTCTCTGACGGCAGCAAGATAATTCGGGTTAGGGGCATCCCCTTTAGAGAAGTACTTTAGCAGATGTTCATGACTGCCGACAAATCCGTACCACACATCAAGAATTTCATTGGTCTGATCTTTTAGTACTTCACCTGCCAGTTGCAGGTTTTTAACGTCGTTTTCGGTGAAAAATACAGTTTTTTCCAGCAGATCCAGATCTGCTAAACTGACCGGTGACTGGCCGGCGTGTCCATAGGTGTAGCCTTTAATTTGTTCTGACATGTTTAATTAATTTTAATAAAATGGCTTGCAGTTGTTTATTTAACTATAGCTCATTAATGCTAAATAAATGCCAATTGAATAAGTGCCTTATTCACAGTTGATTAAAAGGAGTTGTCGACTTCTGTTAAGCTGTCATGCCGATAATTGCCGATATATCGCAATAATATGGACCTGTGATGATAGCCTGCAATACCTTCGCTTTCCATAATCAGAGTTCCATCTGAATCAGGTACGATCGGAAGGTTTGAACCGAATTGCTCATCTGTTTACGACTTCAGGTCATCCATGATTGATGTTGCCAGGGTATGGAACATATTGTTATCGATCTATTTCGCTAATTACCGAAATCCCGAAAGGATTAAAAAAGTTTTTCAATGCAAAGTGCTGGTAATTAATTGTTTGTGTAATGGGTATACTTATTGAATTAGCTTAAATATTACAATATCACTTATCAAATTGATCTGGCAGTGAATGCATCAGCCGTGATAATTAATTCACAGTGCGCAAGCGGTCCCGACTATACGTCTGATTTGGACGGTCAGACCTGATATTGTTAAGTATTTGTCATGATGCAAAAGTTATTTTGTACCAATCGGTACAATTTATAGATTTGTGCTATAATTCATTTGAAATGGCTGGAAGACCGAAAATATTTAATGAGGAACAAATCATTGCTAAAGCAGGAGAAATCTTCTGGAAGATTGGATACGAGGCAGCCTCTACTGAGGAGCTGCTTAAAGCCATGGGAATAGGCAAGGGGAGTTTCTATCTTTCATTTAAGGGGGGTAAAAAAGAGCTATTTGAGAAAGCACTGGAGAGACATGCTTTACACTTAGTGCTTGACCTGAAGAAGAATCTCGCAGAGAGTCTTGATCCTATAGGAGATTTAAGAAAATTCTTTTTTGGCTTAGCTGAGGCTGAAGAGGAGGAAAAGCTTAAGGGGTGTTTTATCGCGAATACCTTGGCAGAAATGTCAACCAGGGATAAAACCTTGAAAGAGGTTGCAGCTAAGCTGTTGTCGGAACTTCAAGAGACTTTTAGCATGGGGATCAACTGTGCGCAGCGGCGCGGGTCAGCCAAGCATCTTGATGCGGAGCTGGTGGGAAAGCTTCTTTTAAATTTATGGAACGGAATAAGCCTTTCCCGAAGACTTTATACCAATGGTGAGCTTAGAGAGATCATCTCCGTTAACCTTCAGGTACTGGACTAATCTTTTACACGAGTTAAACATATTCAATAAAACAACATTATGAACTACAAAATTTTTGGAAAAAAATCTGGATTGAGGGTGTCTGAGCTGGCACTCGGCACTGGAAATTTCGGTACACGATGGGGACACGGTGCTGATGCGGCAACCTCAGAAAAAATCTTTAACCGATATGTCGAGGCGGGTGGGAACTTTTTAGATACTGCTGATGGTTACCAGGGTGGTGAGTCGGAAAAAATATTGTCCGGGCTGATCAAGGGGAAAAGACAGGACCTGGTATTGTCTTCTAAATTTTCGACTGGCGGAAAAACGCTGTTAACCACGGGCAACAGCAGAAAAAATATAAAAACTTCCATCGAGAACAGTTTGCAACGCCTAAATACCGATTATTTAGACATTTATTGGGCACATATTTCAGACGGCCAGACGCCAATTGAAGAAGTGATGAGGGCGCTGGATGATTTGACCCATGAGGGCAAAATTCTTTACGCGGGATTTTCGAACTTCCCGGCATGGCAGATAGCCAGAGCGGCTACACTTGCTGATCTAAACAACTGGACACCCTTAGCCGGCATTCAGATTGAATATAACCTGATTGAGCGATCTGCAGACAGGGAACTTCTGCCTATGGCCGAAGCGCTGGGACTTGGCGTTGCATTCTGGTCGCCCTTGGCCGGCGGCACACTTACCGGAAAATACCGCGCTCCGGTTCAGGAAAGTATTTCAAGACAGAAAGCCTGGGGAGGAACTCTGGTAAAGTCAGAAAGCAGCACCAGGGAAACTGTTATTATAGATACACTGGAGGCGATAGCCGAAGAAAATGGTGTAAAGACCCTGGATGTGGCTCTGGCATGGGTGCGTCAGAAGCACGCCCAAACTGCTTTGTCAACCGTTACAATTTTAGGCCCGAGAACTGAACAACAGCTGATTGATAACCTTACTTCCCTTAAAGTGAATCTTACCCCCGGGCAGTTGGATCGCCTGAATGGGGTTAGTTTAATTGCGCTAGGCTTTCCTCATGAGATCATTGCGGCAACACAGGAGAGTATTTTTGGAGCGGGCTCATCACTGATGCAAACGAAACAGTAGGCACATTAACATTCAGGCTAACAACCGACGAAGCTTTATTAAGATCTCAATGCTGTTACTTTTTCAACAATTGTCGATATAAAGATAACCACAATACAGTTGCTTTGTTGTTATTTATTGTTAATCAGCTAGTTGCAATATTGGTACGCCTTTAGTCATGAAGGTTTAAACGAGGAAGTCCATAATCATAATTCAATTTGACCTGCACTTACCTCAACATTAGGACTATAGAAAGTAAGTATTGTAAACTAAACAAAAAAAAGATGAAACACGCATTCATTAAACAGCTGAGCATATTGCTCACCCTGGTAATTGTTAGCCTGAGTGCTAAAGCCCAGTCGGCGGCAAACGCCAAAAATCAGTATGCAGAAATAAACGGAGTAAAAATTGCCTATCGCTCACTCGGGAAAGGCACTCCAATATTATTGGCGAACCGGATGAGAGGATCCCTTGATACCTGGGACCCATTGTTTTTAGATGAACTGGCTAAAACCAACCGCGTCATTTATTTTGACTATCCTGGCATCGGGTATTCCACCGGCGTACTGCCAGACAACTTTAGCGATGTAGCTAAAGTGGTAAATGAATTTGCAAAAGCCTTGAAATTGGATAAAGTGACGATGGCCGGATGGTCCTGGGGTGGTTATGTTTCTCAGACCATGGTTTTGGAGTATCCGGAACGTGTCGCCCAAGCGGTCTTGATCGGTACCAACCCTCCTGGTGATGCTGAATTCCCTGTACAGCAGCGCTGGGTTGAGCGAGCCCTAAAACCCATCAATTCGCTGGAAGATGAGGAGATCCTTTTCTTTGAAGCTAATTCAGCGCAAAGCAGACAGGCTGCTAAAGCATCTCATGAAAGGATATATGCGAGAGAGGGGGTTGTGGACAAAATTCCGGCAACAATGGAACTGTTTCAGATGTATCTCAAAGGGCATGAAAAATTCAGAGAAGATAAGGAAAACCGTAAAGAGCAACTCACACGGACGCAAATTCCTATGCTTATTGTTTGCGGCGACAATGATTTAAGTGTGCCGGTTCAAAACTGGTACCCGATGATTGGAAAAATTCCTAATGGTCAGTTGGTGGTTTTTCCTCACTCGGGTCATGGTCCTCAACATGAATTTCCGGAATTATCAGCCAGATATATAGCCGAGTTTATTAAGGGAACCAATCTCAAGCAAAATTCGGCCCTATCTGTAAAGTAGAAGTCGGGGGTCTTTTACAGCAGGGTGTTTTTCTTCACACAAGTTCGCACCTGAAGGCAGGCATAAAGGATTCACCACGGTGAATCCTTTTCATAGTTTAGTGTCTACATTATAGGGTTTCAGACTTTGTAAAAAAGTCTGTTTTAATTGTTATTTTAGATTAAGAATTAAAAGATGTCAGCACTTTACCTTGATTCCGTAAGTCCGTTTCTAATTGAGTTTTCTTTTGAGCCGGTCATCAAAAGACTGGAATTGATAAGCGCAGCCTCCGGCCACGTTGGCTCTGCTGAAGCGACCAGTTTACTGCAACAAATCAGAGAATTTCCGGAGCTTAAAGCAGGGATAACCGATGCGGCTATCTTTGATGAGCAAGCCCCACTCATAGGCAGGTTGCTAGAGAACTATTTTCCGGTAGATTTGACCGAGAACGAGATCAAAGCGGTGGGTTTGCCATACGTCAGTTTTGCTTTTAATTTAACTGCGCGTTTCAAAAGGATAATGGAACAGGCAGGTCGAAAGTTCGAATTTAGTATTCGCGATTTTGATCAGCATCAGATGTATGTTTTGAGTTCCTGTATTGTGCTCAACATGTTGTATGGTACCAGGCTGGATTTCCGTAAACCCTTATTTTATGATATCCCAACTGCCGATGGAATTATCAAACACTATCGTATTTTGTATAATGCTGATTTTCTGGAAATCATTCCCACGGAATCAGCGGTGCCATTGACAGTTGAGGATATCGACCTGCTGAAAGACAATTACGAAGATCTGGACTTGTGGATGCGTAAGATTCCTCCGGGCAGTTATATTTTGAAAGGGTTTGCAATCATGACGCTGTTTGACGCAACTATTGAAAATGCGGTGTCGCTTTTTAAAGGAAACCTGCTGGACTTTAATTCTGCACAGTTCATGCAAAATCTGGATGGCATATTCAGTTCCATTTTCGGTATCGCTAATCTCAGAGTGGGGTATGTGGTGTTCTGCCATGATGGGGACACCTTCAATGAGGCAACTACCGTTCAGGATAGTCACAGCCTTATCTTGCAGGATAGTGATTACAGTGCGTCCGAATCAATCATCCTGAATGATTATTGGTCGATGATTAAAGACCAGCGATATGTGGCAATTTCCAATGTAGAGCGATATTGCAGGGCTAACTCGGGGCATAGATCTGCATCCTTGTTCGATTCGGACACTTATAAAAGCATCATTCTGGCGCCGGTAACCAAAAACAATTCTATTTTAGGTGTGCTGGAGGTCGTTTCGCCAAAGACTGATGAACTCAATAGCATTAATGCACTTAAATTAGAAGTGGTGATGCCAGACCTGGCCTATCAATTCGAGAGAATGGTGAGGGAAATGGAGAGTAAGATCAATGCGGTTATACAATTAAAATTTACAACCTTGCATCCCTCGGTAAACTGGAAGTTCAGAGAGCAAGCAAAGCTTTATCTGAATGCATCATCGCATGGCCTGAATCAATACCAGCCAGAAGAGATCTGCTTCGATAATATCATACCCATGTATGCACAGCTAGATGTTAAAGGGTCTTCTCATGTGCGAAACCTCAGTGCTAAAAAAGACTTGAAAAATCAGTTGACCGCTGTATTGCAGTTGTTAAAATCTGCAGATTGCGATAGTGTGCCCAATGAAATTGCCGAATTGACAGTTCAGGTGACGGCACTGTTAAGAAAGATCAGTTCGGCCTTTCAGGTCAGTTCTGAACACGAAATCAATGCTTACCTGAGCGGTACTGTTCATCCCTGGTTAAGAAGTGTCACAAGTAAAAAACTCAGGAACAAGCTTAAATTTTATTTTTTGGCTTGTCAAAAGGATGTCGGCAGGTTTCATGGATACCGGAGAAAATACGAACAAACCATTTCCAGGATTAACCAAACCCTTGCCAATGTGTTGGATATTGCACAGAGCGAAGCTCAGCAAATTTTTCCGCATTATTATGAACGATTTAAGACGGATGGTGTAGAGCATAATCTATATATAGGGCAGTCCATCCAGCCGCAACATCAATATGATTTTTCGAAGCTGAGCGCTTTGAGACTTTGGCAGCTAAGGACCGTATGTAAAATGGAAGTTGCCCATAGAGAGGAAGTTCATATCCTGCCATATCCGCTTGAGGTAACTTCATTGATTTTGGTGTATAATACTGAGATTGCCATTCGTTTTAGAATGGATGAAAAACGCTTTGATGTGGACGGGACGTACAACGCCCGCTTTGAAATGGTCAAGAAAAGAATCGATAAAGCCCATATAAAAAACACCCGGCAACGCATTACCCAACCGGGTAAAATTACAATTGTTTGTACTTCTAAAGTGGAAGAAAAGGAGTACATCGGTTATGTGCAACTGTTGCAATCAGAAAAGTTGCTTGACGCCCATCTTCAAAAGTTCGATATCGAAGATTTGCAGGGTCTTAGCGGATTAATTGGTCTTAGGGTGGGGATAATTTGAATATACTCTTGCTTGGAGAGTTGGTAGATTACAAACGTGTCCTTAGAAATGTATCAGATAAGCTAAACTATCACTATTAGTGGATGGTTCAAAATATAACAGCTATGATTCTTATTACTACATTAATTTGTTGCTATTTGATCTTCCGGTGAAATCCCATGTGGGAAATTGCTACTAGTGCAAATTCCCACATGGGAAGGGCTATTTCTTAGCGTCAGAGTTACTGATATTATCAAAAAAGCAACCTTTTTGAAACTGTGGGTGTGTATTTGTCATGTCCTCTATATATTTTTTTAAGTCTGCAACTATCCTCAAATCTTGCAGGAATTGGTGTGTTCGAAATATATCCGAGAGCACTTGGTTGGAGTTAGTCTTAAATTTGGGACTAACTCCTTTTTTTTGCCCTCTAATTTGTGTTAATGTGGTAGATAAGCTGGAAGGCCAGGTTCATCCTAGCGGTTCGATCCGAATTTTGGTTCTACTAATAATGACCTTATTCTAACTCTTTTTTAGAAAAGCTTAAGCGCATTCCTAAAATGCTATTTTTTGTTGTTCTCACTATTCCGTTACTTCATGAGGCTAGTTGATTAATAGTCATTTGTAATTAATTAAAATATAGGCATAAAAATAGGTTAAGCTATAGCTTTACTTTTATTGGTGAATTGTCAAGTTAAAACTTTACTTATATGGGAAAACAGTCATTAATGATTCAACAGCTTAATAATAAATTACTAAGCTTTGTTACCTTAAAGCAGGTTGCTGTTCCACCGACTGGTTGGATTAAAGCCATTCGTACTACTTTAGGTATGTCAATGCAACAATTGGGGAATAAATTGTCGGTTACCAAACAAGGTATTTTGGATATTGAAAAAAGAGAAAACGATGGTTCGATCACGCTAAAATCCTTAAGAGAGGTAGGAAGGGTATTAGATATGGAATTGGTTTATGGCTTTATACCAAAGGATGGTTCGTTAGATACTTTAATAGAAAAAAAGGCAATGGAGCTAGCTTCGAAAATTGTTTTACGCACATCAAACACCATGAAATTAGAAGATCAGGAGAATTCTAAGAAAAGAATTGAAAAAGCGATAAAGGAGAGAACCGAAGATATAAAAAATAACATGCCTAAAATTTTATGGGATTAGATATAGTTTATATTGATGGACAAACCCCATTGGACGAAGAGGAAAAAAGAAGGTTTGCTAATCCCTGCCATTGCAACCAGGGAAGAGCTGGATGAGTTTGAACAGCAGAATATCGAAGAAGCGATACAATGGACTTTGAGCAGAAATTTTAAACGAAATAGTCTCCTTACAGAAGCTTTTGTCAAGGACGTGCATAAACGAATGTATAGAAATGTTTGGGCATGGGCAGGGGATTTCCGCAAAACAAATAAGAACATTGGCGTTGACAGATGGCAAGTTGCTGTTGAATTAAAGTCGCTGTTAGACGATGCCAGATTTTGGATTGATAATGATGTTTTTTCTCCTGATGAAATTGCAGTTCGGTTTAAACACCGTATAGTTAGTATTCACTGTTTTTCAAATGGAAATGGACGACATAGCCGGCTGATGGCTAATATTATTATCGAAAAAATGTTTAATGGGAATGTATTTTCAACCTGAGGATAAGTGGCACTTTTCGTCGCATAGAGGGTATGTGGAATAGCGGCATATACATTCTTAGCAAGTTTTAAAGAAGTTATATTTGAAATAGAGGCAGGTTTTGTCAAATAGAATTTTTTATCCTCTGCAATACTCAAAATAATATTTACAGTCGCATTCTTCACATCCAGTGGCTCTTTAAATTCGAATGTTCTCTTGTTTTTTTCAGTGAAAACTTGAATGTTAGGCTTATTTATCCTAACAATCCTATATTTTGGTACTCTGAGCGTAAAATTAACACTCTTCTCACCTTTAGGAAGATTTCCCTGGAATCTGTACCGAATAGTTTTTCCAGTTATAATATTTTCACTAGACTTATTTATGAGTCGTTCAAAACCATCAAAGGCCGCAACAAATAAATTGTCCTGGTAACAATCAGTTTTATCCCCTGTCACTTCCACAGTAAATTCATAACAACCGTCAATCGTTGCGTCTAATCTGATTGTAGGTAAAGGATAGTCGATGTAGTTCGTCTCAACTGTATCTCTGTTATTTCTTTGACTCTTATAGACGGGTGAACCATTAGGCAAAGATAAACCCCTGTGAACCCAATTTACAAGCTTGTAATTCATTGCCTTTTCAGGAATAATTTTACTAAAACTCCTAAGTTTTGGTATAGGAATACTATCTATAATGACCGATGGAGCAATTGGTGACATTAACGCCTTCAACTCTTTGAGTAGCTGTCGGTCATTTTGGGCAGACATTACCTGATGGACTCCCATATAGTGAATATAAAAACCAGTTAGTCTTAGTTGCTTCGTCTGAGGGGTGGAAAAAGCGAACATAGCCATGTAGTTCGGTAAATGCTTTGAGGTTCTTTTCTTTCTGTTTGAGCGTTTGTGCTGAAACGATACTAGCGGTAGAAATTAGTAATAAACTGAGGAAAGACCTAAGTCGGATTGCGTTCATACAAACGAAATTAAGCACAAGTGAAAAGACTGAGTTGTTAATCTTTGTTAAAAAGATCCGATAAGTATATGCATCAAGATTTTTGTATTATTTTTATAAACAAGCGAATATTACACAGATTGATATAATGATTAATGCATTCTGAATGCTTTTTGCTAACTAAACTGACGACCTCTAACAGTGAAAAGTACAAACGTAAAACTTACTTTGGATTCTTGCTTTTAATGTACGAATTTTCGTTTTTTAAAACGATAGTTTTTCACTATGAAAAAAATCAATATTATAACTTTAATATTGTCTACAGGAATTGTCGCTTGCGGCTATGTCCACATATATTATTCACATAAGCTTTCAAAGCTCGATGGACTTGATCAGTTAGCTATTGCGTTATCTATTTATTTTTTAATTCAGCTGCGGTTTTCTGGGAACTATTTAGTCAAAGGCTTAATCTTCGTCCTTTTAACAGGATCTATACTTCTATTGCTCAATATTCTTCACAATAACTACGCTGATAATCAGCTTAAGAGGTATGGTACAAAGGCTAATGCCACAGTTACATCAGTTAAATACATGGGCGGTCACAAAAATTACCCAGGAATAATAATTAAGTTTACTTATACTTCAAGAGGAAGGATATATAATCATTCAATTATGGATGATGTTGAAGCTGACAGGCGATTTTCTGTTGGAGATACATTACCTATAAAATATTCATCCATGGATCCAGACTTATTCGAAGAAGTAAGGAATTGAATATTATCTGTAGTGACTAATTCCCTAATTGCTTATTTCGGAGATAGTGGTTTTTCGTTACTTTTGGTGAAATACCCACAGTGTATGGGATGTATATTTCTGTAAAAGTAGGGAAGAATAATTTAAATGGAACGAGCGGCCATTTTCGATGACAAACTGTTGAGTTGCTTAATTAGCTAACATATTTTAAAAGGGCAGGAAGCTACTGCTGAGTGTTTTGCAAAGCCATTCTGTTTGAACACAACCTAAAAGTTGTATTTTAGCAGCAAATAGATCACTTTGCAAACTCCATATCCTAATTTCAGCGAATCAGAAAACCTGCATTGGAAAGCCTTCAAAACAGGCGATACAGCCTCTTTTTCCTTTCTTTATCAAGAATACTCCCCTGGATTGTATAATTATGGAGCGAAATTTTCCATGGATAAGGATTTGATAAAAGAGTGTATCCAGGAACTGTTTGTTCAGCTCTGGACGAAAAGGAATTCAATTGGCATTCCACCGCACGTTAAAAATTACCTCTATAAATCTTACAGAAATCTCATTCTTAAAAAAGTCGCTCAGTTACAAAAACATCGCGATTTTGATGAGACTGAAAATTATGAATTTAATGTTAGTCTGGATGTAGAAGAAGCACTGATTGATGGTGAAAGGCGCAAAGCAGTCAGTGAACAGCTCCAATTAACTATTTCCGGCCTTACCGCCCGGCAAAGAGAAGCTATTTTTCTAAAATTCTACGAACAGCTTTCCTATGAAGAAATTGCAGAAATAATGGGAATCACCGTTAAAGCAAGTTATAAAATAATGGCCAGATCATTGGATTTTTTGCGTGACAATCTATCTAAAGAAGATTTACTGCTGCTTTATCTGATATTTAGTTTAAAATTATTTAGCTGATAATCAGATTGATATAAAATACATTCATTTTGATGGGGTAAAATGTTTCTTTGTCAGCTAATAGGATCAAAACAGTGAAGATGGAGAAACAATTAAGCGATTATCAATCCTATGCCCTGAAAGATCTGATCAATGACAAATCTTTTATGCTTTGGGTTAGTCAACCCACTAAAGAACTGGACCTCAAATGGAGCAGCATCCAGCAAATTTATCCCGGCCTGAGTCCAATTATCCGGGAGGCAACAGAGATTATACTGTCTATGCGTTTTGAAACAGCAATACTCGGTAAAAACGAACAACAAGAAATCTGGAATACTATCGCTGCAAGAACTACCCTAAGTGGCAACCCACAAAGATCAATCAGTCTTTGGCTCCGGTATGCTGCAGCAGCTATCTTAATTGGTGTACTTTTCGCAGCTGGTTTATTTTATTCAAGCTTCCAGCAGATATCTATTCAAACGCCTTACGGACAACTGCAAACGATGACTTTGCCAGATGGATCACAGGTGACCCTAAATGCAAATTCCCATATCAAATATAATAGGAGCTGGGACGACAGTAAAATCAGGGAAGTATGGATTGAAGGTGAAGCATTTTTGAAAGTAAATCATCTTCATAAAAATGGACCAGTTAAAAATCATCAGCGTTTTATAGTACACACAGGTGCATTAAATGTAGAAGTACTCGGTACCTCCTTTAATGTCAATGATAGAAGGGGTCGGACAGAAGTTGCCTTGTTAGATGGAAAAATCAGTCTGGGTCTGCGTAGCGAAAAGGATAAAACATTAATTCTTAACCCTGGGGAAATAGTAGAATATACAGGAGGAAAATTAGACAAGAAGCCTATTAACGTCGTTGAATATGCTTCGTGGAAAGACGGAAAGCTTTATTTCAGGAACGTTCCGCTTATTAAAATATTCAATTACCTCGAAGACATTTACGGCTATAAAGTCAGGGTAGACGATCCACACATTTTAACAAGAAAACTTTCAGGAACAGTAAGTTCCAAAAATGATAAAGTTTTACTCGAGTTAATTGCAATAACGTTAAACATCAGTATTACCAGAAATAATGAATCCCGTGAACTCATTATTAAAGCTAAATAGGAGCGGCATTATGAGAAAGCATCTAAAAATAGGACTCATTAATTTAGTCTGTATGATCCTTTTCAGTCCCGCTGTTGCTATGGTCAGACAAATAAACCCCACGGTAACACCACAGCCTCTGGTCAAGGTACTCTCTGCATTAATTGCACAATTTAAAGTAAACTTTCTATACGAAGATGCTAATGTCAAACCTCACAAAGTAAATTATGATGCCAGCTTATACAAAGGCAAATCAATCAGTCAGGTATTGAATAGTTTATTAGGCCCGTTAAATCTTTCCTGGTACAAAGTTGATGAGCAGAATTATTCCATATTTCCAAAACCTGCCCGGGCTGTTGGGGATACACAACAGATAGGAGCCTTAAAATTGCCGGCGCAGGATTCGTTAGCACGGGACCAGGTTCAGGGACGAGTATTGGACGAGCATCAGCTGCCCCTGATTTATATTAAAGTGACCTTATTGACCGCGGCAGATTCTACTTTGGTACAAAATGCTTTGACCGATACCACCGGCAATTTTACTTTCACAGCCATTAAAGCCGGTACCTATAAGATCAGGATTTCCGCAGTTGGAAAATATCCTTACACCACCAAACCATTTACTGTTGGCGGAGCTGTAAGGCCTGCTATGGAGCCCATTGCAATGCGGGCTTCTGAGGAAACTTTAAAGGAAGTCAAGATCACTTCATCCAGACAACTGGTAGAGAGCAAAGGGGACAGGCTGATCTATAATGTCGAAAACAGTGCAATGGCTGCCGGTAACTCTTTACAGTTGCTCCGATCGGCCCCTTTCGTACGAGTTGGTGCAGACAACAGTGTAAGTCTGCAAGGAAAAAAAACAATGATTTTAATTGATGGTAAGCCTGTGCCGGATGTATCCCTCGAAAACATACTACAAACAATGCCTGCTGGAAATATTCAGAAAATTGAATTAATCACCCACCCATCAGCTAAATATGATGCTTCTTATGGCGCCGTGATTAACATCATAACCAAAAAGAGTCAAGTCGAGGGTTTTAAAGGAAATTTTAGACTTGATGGTTCTACAGGAAAATATGCTAACGGTAGCACAAATCTTTCAGGGACCTATAAACGCAACCGTTTAACCATATATGCAAACGGGGGGATCATTAAAGGTGACAATTTTTTCGGCGTGACTTCTACCAGATTTCAGGATCCGGCTGATCCTTCCTATTTTATGTCAAATAACTGGAAGCGTCTTTCCCATAATAATATGTATTCCTTCCAAGGAAGTATCGATTTTCAGTTGAGTGAAAATCAAACCTTTGGGTTGTTCGCAGATGCTAACCACTATAAATTTAAAGGACCATGGGGAACGCGAAATGAATTTGGAAAAGAAAATCTGAGGCCAGATTCTGCTTTAATTACCGATGCTGATTTTAACCAGACAGTCTGGTCTTCTACCTACAACCTTAATTATCATTTACTGTCTGATTCGGGTAAACATGACTTGACGGTTCTGACAACCTTTACCCCCTGGAAGAGGAATATGTTCCAGAAATTTCCATCGGCACTCTATAATGCCTCGGGTGAGCTGATCCAAACTCCGCCCGTATATCAAAACCGGAATCAGGCGGCCATAGACGTTTATATTGTACAGGCAGATTATGCACGTCAATTCCAGAAAAGCTGGAAACTTGAAACAGGGTTGAAGTATCAGCAAACCAATTCAAGAACGAGCGTAAATTATGAAGATGACCGAAGTGGACAGATGCAACAGGTTCCGGAGTTTTCCAGTCATAATACACTTCAGGAATCCATTGGAGCAGCCTATGGTATTCTCTCCAAAGGATGGAGAAATATTAAATTACAGGCTGGAGTGAGGTTGGAAGATACCAAAGCTGATTTTGCAGGTCACTTCCGCCAGCATTATACAAATCTGTTTCCAACATTCTTATACCAGCATACCGTGAATAAAGACATTGAGGTCTCGGCTTCCTATAAAAAGACAATTAGTCGTGCACCTTACTATGAACTGGTGCCCTATTTGGTCGCGATTAATCAGTATACCATTGAGCAAGGTGATCCGGCATTGGTTCCGGCATTTGATAACATATACTCATTAAATGCAAATGTCTATAAACTCAGCCTATCGCTAAGTTACACAAAAAACAAAGGGCTAATCGGACTGTTTCCGGTAAAACAAGATTTTGCAACCAAGGTCACTTACTATACTAGACAGAACCTGAAAAGTGCTTCAGACATCTCCCTTTACCTGTTCTATCCTTTACAGATAAATGATTGGTGGGAAACCATCAACAGTGGTACACCAATAGGGTACAATAAAGCCGAAGGCCTGGTCCTTGGTCGGAAATATAAACTTTCTGCTTTCCATTCTGATTTTAAAACATCTCATATATTTAAATTTTCCACCAGACTCAAATTTCAGATCGATGCCTATTACTGGACTGATTACGTACAGGATCTTTCAAATAACAGTGGAAATAAAAATGTTGACGCATCCTTTTTACTCAACTTATGGGAAGGCAAAGGTCAGCTCAGGCTTGGAGGGAGTGAATTGGTATTTAAACGTAATGATTACCTAATAACGAGAAATTACGGAACTTTTCGATCAGCCGAGAGAATAAATACTGATAGCAAAAGAGTTTATGTCGGCTTTACCTATAAGTTCGGAAAATCACATGTGCAGAAAAACGATACAAAACTAGGTAATGAAGATGCCCTAAAAAGGCTATAAAACTAAAATGTCTTCTTCTGCAATAACTTGTCGAAAACGTTTGGCTAGAATGGCATGGATCGACATCTATTTATAACTGTATTTTGGTTATCCCATATGGGAATATCCGACCTTAGTGATTTCCCACATGGGATGCCTTTTTTTTACGTTATTTACTTCTAATTGATAAACAAAAATCAGCGTTTGAGAGGTGTTAAACGTGTATTCCTCATGTCATCAATATAGTTTTTCATCTCTGCAACGACCTTCAAATCATCAAGAAATTGGTGTGTTCGGAGTATATCGTTGGGCACAAACGGATTTTTTCCGTTAAACTCAAAAATAAAAGCCCTTCGGTTTGGTAGCCAGAAGGGTTTTTTTACAAAAATCCCAAATTCAAGTTTAATTTTTCTGTGTCAACATTTTGGCAACAATAATTTTATTCAATTTCTATGGAAAAGGGGATAAAACAGCTTTACCTGGACCGAAATGGTATAAGAACATAGTGAAACCGAGAAATACAACAGGTGATATTTTGAATAGGTTGAGGACTGAAAAGTGGACTGAAAGTATCAAAATCAATTTTTCCAACTTCGTGAACATAGAGGAAAAATTAGCGAAGTTGGAAAAAATGGCTAACCTTGTATTCTCTTCATTGTTTTACAATAGAAATTAGCCAAAGTAAAGAAGGAGGACGTATCATAATTGATACGTCCTCTTTTGTTTTGAGAAAAGAATTATTTTTAGACTATCATACACAAAAATCCCTATTATCAAATGAAAAAATCTCTAACTCTCACTCTACCTATGATGCTAATTTTACTAAATTTTAGCTGCAAGAAAAGTAATTTAGACCAATCCCTAAGCTATGACAAAGCTTTAGAAAGTAAGAGCGTATCGGCTAGCACCTTAACAGGAACACCATCATTCCCGTTAGATTGGGAAAACATCTCGTTTATGCCCGTACCTCCTAATGTAACACCGATACCTGTACCTTGGCAGTCAGGGCTAGGTGGGGTAAAAATTAATCAAGACATAATCTCAGATTACGCCGAATCTGATGGGTGGGAATTGGTTTACAATACTTTTAATGCTAGTGTTGTTTACAATCCATCCTATTTTATGCTTTACAATAAATATAGAGGTGTTTTGAGAACTTATTTTTATTTTGCTCCCGGGCAGAATTATCCTTCCAATAATATTGTTTCCGAACTATCAATCAATGGATCGGCTGCTGCCAGCTCACCTGTATTAAATTTTTCAGGAAGCGATATTGTAAATTATGGTGTAAACCAACCGGCCGTTACACAGCTTCAACCCTTTCAAGTCTCCTCGACCGGTTCATGGTATGCTTCCGAGTTTGAACTAGCTTATGACGAAAATACTGCTAGTACAGCTTATCCCACAACAACAATGGAGTGGCAAATAAACCCCAATAGTATTGCAAGTATTACTTTGAACGGAACGCAAACAGGAAGCCTAAATGGAACTATTGCTGTCCCTTCTTCAAAAACAAATTTTTTCGGAGCCTTAACAAATACTGTTGTCAATGCGGCTCTTGGTGTAGGATCATCACACGCGACTCAAGCTATAAGTTTTTTAGACAGTACAGATAAACCGAAGGTAGCAACAGCAATTACAAATGGTTTGGCAGGCAGTATAAGTGGGTTTTTAAATGGCATTTTTGGTTTTACAAAAAGGACTACGATTAATGAAAAAGTTTCATTAACGCTTAACACTAACATTACTGTTAATGGAAGTTCTACAGTTAGCAGTCAATTGTTTGACAACGTTTTCGCTATTCCAGGCACATTAAATAATGACCAAGCTGTTCCTTTTTATCCAGCATATAACCAACCAATGGGGGTTTTTTATGTTGATGGTAAACCACAAGTGTACCAAGAAGTTACAAATCCAAGCGTTATCCTTCCGCAAGTGCCTCCTGGAGAGCCAGACCCTTGGCATGGAAGAACAAAAGGGTACGCTCCAACAAGAAGATATACTATTAACCTAAATTCTTTTAATTTAGTTTTTAATCCAGCAGTCTTATCTGATGCTACAATCAGTAATATTAAATATGAAGTTTTGGCATATGATATGACATCTATTATCAATAATACTACTCTTAATGACATTAGTGTTTCATCTCAAAATAAAGAAGATATTTTGGGGCACGGAATAGTTGCTTCTGATCCCACAGCGGTTACAATATCTTATTTATCTGTGTTACCTGGTAACCCACCAAGCGCAGCTGAAGCCGCTGTTCGTGTGTCTTTTGATGTAGTTCCAAAAGACGGGTCCCCAAAACAGACCATAGTTAAGACATTTAAAGCCAATGTAATAAGTATTTAATGTTGCTTGACTTAGCTTTGAGTGATAATTAATTTAAGAAATGGAATAGAGAGGAGCCTGTATCATAAATCATGATATCAGGCTCTTTTTCACTTAGTAAGTTTTTTATAGTATTGATTTTAAGTGTTTTAAGTTAGTTTTTATGGTTTTAAATTTGGTTTAACTATTAGTCCCAAAAATATTACTACAAAACCCTAGAAATCAGCAAAATAAAAAATCTCTTAAACAAAAAAAGTCTGTAATCATGATTTATGATACAGACTCTTTTTGTTTCTGAAGATACGTGTTTGCGAATTCACAATTCATGAATTGTGAATTTGGATATGAAACTCCCCCAATACCTTTTCTTCTTTTGAAGTTTATTCTGCACCAAGTGCTTCGAGCAGGTCCTCTTTGATAAAGACCCATTGCTTCCCGCGAAGGCAAATTGGATTGAGATCTGGATCGGCGTTATCAAAATTCGAGAAATTTTTCCGGATCAGATTTGGATCATGTGTCCACTCAAAACGCTGACGGTGTAAATCAATCATGGTGTTGACTGGATATTGCGGCAGCAGCTCGTGCAGGTCCCAGAAATCTTTTTTACGGCCACCTCTCTGAATTACATCTATTTTCATAGCAATAATCTCCTCTATCGTAGCCATTCGAACACCATCTGAGTCAACGTATGGTTGGAAGAATGGATCCGTGGAATAATATACATCGAGTTTGACTACATGATCTTGATCGGTTCCAACTAGATAAGATTTACCCATAACCTGATTGCCGCCAAAATCTCCATGCACATAAGCGAAACTGTTTTTTAGACATGCTTCAATGGCATCGAAGTCTATGGATCGGTAAGGTTCCCCGGTAAATAGGTCAATATCTACCGACATCCTATGTCCCAGATGAAGACTCAATGCTGTACCTCCAACAAGACGGAAACTCGCGAATTCTTCCTTTTTCATTAGCAACAGCAAGCCGTCTTTCAGGGTTTTGTTCACAGTATTCCAGTACATCCTATTTGGTTTTTATATTCCTCATTACAGGAAGGCTATTGCCTGCAATTTTATCGCTGCCAGTAATGAATTTTACTTTTTCTTTTCCATAAAAATTGAGGATTTCCTGTTTTTCCTCATTATTCCCACGCTCAAATACGCGCTCAATTATTGATTTATATTGATCTTTCCAATTGATCTGATCGAAATCTGTATCCCAGAAGAGGATTTTGCGTATAACAGAAAGATCCGGATGATCCTGTTGCTTATGCTTTTCTTTCTCAATTTCAAAATATGCCTGCAATAAATGCATGGTTCCTTCTTCCAATCCCAATGCTTTATCAATTTTTAAAGACAATGCAGTTGGTATGCTTCGCTTGCCTTTCGTTATATCATTAATTGTCTGTGGATATATCTGCAGAGATAATGCAAATGGACGTTTTTTAAGATTCCGCTTTTTTAGCTCACGCGCTAGAATCATACCAGGATGAATACCTCTATAATTTTCAAGTGCCGTTTCCATAATACAAATATAAACAAAAATGATTATATAATAGATCGTACAATATCTCTTAATTTTTGTTTGCTAAATTTAATTTATCTATTATAGTGATTACGACTGATATTCAAAATAGTTCAAAAAAAGCTGATCCCATGTGGGAAATGGGCCAAATTACAAATTCCCACATGGGAAGGTCGGATTTCATGATTAACTTGTAGAGTAAACAAGCTAAAATCAGCCTTGTCGAAACCTTAAGCGGGTATTTCGCATGTTTTGAATATAGTTCTTCATTTCAGAAACAACCTTCAAATCTTGCAGAAATTGGTGTGTCCGGAATATATCTGACAGCACTAGAGAAAAGCCTTAGAGAAATTTAGGGCTTTTTTGCGTTTAAGTACTTTTTGACCCTTATTGGTCTATATGCTAACCCCAAATTTCACTTATACAGTTTTCTGGATGCTGCGGAATTCAATTTTCTTATGATAAAACAGAATAAGGAGTTCTATGCTTGCACAAGGTAATCTGATTCTATTTGGGAATTGCCGCTAGTACAGATTCCCAAATGGGAAGAACTGTTTCTTCGCTTTAGAGTTATGAATAATTTCAGAAAGTTAACCTTTTAGGAACTGTGGGTATGTTATTCAATAACCCCATTATGATAATATGTTTAAATTCCCTAAAAAAGGCAATATTTGGGGGTTATATTCCCTGAATATTGCTATATTTGGGGAATAGAATTTGTGTCATGATTAAAAGAGCCTTGCAAAAGACCTTAGAAAGTAAGGTTGATTTTAAAAAAGCTATTGTGATATTAGGGCCGAGGCAGGTGGGGAAAACTACGCTGATTACTAAGATAGCAGCTTCATTAAATGAGAATTATCTTTATATCAATGGAGATGATCCAGCTACACGAACAGCGTGGAACAATCCTACACAGGCTTTTATCAATAATTACATCGGCAGTTACAAAGTAGTTGTATTTGATGAGGCGCAGCGTCTTGAAAATATTGGCCTTAGTGCTAAGATGATTATTGATGCGAAAAAAGATATACAACTTTTTATATCCGGATCCTCGGCATTGGAAATAGCCAGTAAAATCAATGAGCCGCTCACCGGTCGTAAATGGGAATATCGGTTATATCCGTTATCCTGGAGAGAATTAAAAGACCAATATTCCTTTGCTAAAGTTCATTCAAGGCTGGAAGAATTTTTAATAACAGGAATGTACCCTGATGTGATTAACAATCCTGATAGTGCAATTGAGACCTTAAATAACCTAGCTGGGAGCTATTTGTATAAAGATATTTTAGAGTCAGGTGGCATCCGCAGGCCAGAAGCATTATTAAAACTTTTACAGGCACTGGCATGGCAGGTGGGTAATGAAGTTTCGTATAATGAACTTGCAGGGATTGTGGGTATAGACAAGGCCACAGTTAATAATTACATTGATTTGCTGCAAAAGTCCTTTGTTATCTTTCGTTTAAATCCACTTGCAAGAAATTTGCGCAATGAGATCAGTACTTCCCGCAAAATCTATTTTTACGACAATGGGATCAGGAACAGCATCATTAACAATTTTGCACCTATTGCACAGCGTAATGACATTGGTGCTTTGTGGGAAAACTTTATTATTAGTGAACGCAAAAAGAATCTGGCTTACACCGGCTTTTATGGCAATACCTACTTTTGGCGTACAGTGGATAAAGCCGAGATTGATTACATAGAGGAGCAGGACAATAAACTAAGTGCTTTTGAACTTAAATGGAATTCTAAAGTGAAAGTAAAATTTCCCACTTCGTTTATGGAAAAATACAGCCCTGAAACGTCATCTGCAATTAACAGGGATAATTACTGGGAGTTTTTATAGGTCATGACTTTTACACTAGGTAAATGTACAAGGCGACTTTTATGTTGAAAAGGACTCTTGTATTTTATGTGGTGCATCTGAAGTAGAGGCAATGGGCTTAATGGCATATTCTGGAGGAGGTTGTTATTCTATAATTATGTTTGTACTTGGGCGGAAAGAAATACAATAATTCGGTCACAGCTTAAAGTTGCAAAATGTTAGTCTCGCATCAATAAAAAAATCTCACTATTCCCTCATTAATTTATAATAAAATAGCGTTGAAAGCATTTAGGTTTTAGAAATAAAAACCCCTGCTTTAATCTATACTAATTTAGCTTGGGTGGAGCAATCATCCGTTTAATTTTCATGGTTTGGGGAACGCGGAAAAAATCAAATGGGACATTGACCCGCTTGATTTCTTTTGCTTCCATGCCTTCAAATAATGTGTTGGCCGCATTTTTTTTATATAAACCTAAAAAACCGTTGGGTACCTGATCAATGAATGTAAAAAGGTGCCAGGGAGTTTTGGGTATATTCTCCGATACATAAACCTCATATGCGGCATCCACAAGTTTTTTTTGAGGATGAAAAACAAGCTTATTACATGTCATTCCCAAGAGTTCAAAATTTCCTTCAGCTTTCAACGCCTTATAGTCATTAGCCCATAAAATGATCGGAAATTCATCATTTGAAAGTTCATAAAGGTCTGGCATTTGCTGTGCGGCGGAAAGTCCTTCTCTGGCCAGGTTGTCATAAATACTATAGCGGTGAGGGGCGCTGAAGTCGCCAATTTCCCAGTGATCTGCCGCGTATTGGAGCCGGTAGGCTGAATCTGTATAATAGAGTGTTGCCTTTCCATATTTTGCTATATCGGCAAATTTTGCATCTCGCTTAATAAGTGTATCGGATGACTTGTACAAGTATTGGTATTCGATTTTCCACACCGATAGGGAATCCTGAGCGTTTAAGACTGTACTTCCAGAGATTAGCCAAAGGACAAGAATAATCAGGTGCTTTCTATACATGGTTTCTTACTAATTTAAAGCCGCTACAAAGTATTACAATAATAATGAAAGTAAGGAATCAAATGAACAGCAATGAATTTAAATTATCTGCTATATCCCGTTCCATTTTATCAAAGTCAAAATCAGAGACGGATTCATTATATTGCATTATGAAGAAAGAAATCATTTGTATTAATCTCCTTATTTTAGGCATAAGCTGTTTACTGACCGCGGGTTTCAGTGCGTCATCCTCGGCGTCAGTAAATGTCAGGTCGCTACACAAAATTGAAGCAGATAATGCAAAATTGATTCGTTCTGGATTGACTACTCATGTAAGCCTACAAAACAGCAAAGCACTAAAGGTTGAAATTAAGAAAACAGCGACGGGTTATACGTTCATCAGAAACGGACAACCTTATTTTGTAAAAGGGGCAGGCGGGACTTCAGAAACCGAAGCCATAAAAATTGCAGGAGGAAATTCTTTCCGAACCTGGGATACAGAACACGGAGCGGCAAATCTGGAGCAGGCAGAAAAACTTGGACTAACTGTTACGATGGGGCTGAATGTAGCACGTGAACGTCATGGTTTTGACTACAATGACGCAGTTGCGGTAAAGAAACAACTGGATCACCTGCGTAAAGAAGTGCAGAAGTATAAGGACCATCCGGCTTTACTCGCCTGGGGCATCGGAAACGAACTGAACCTGGACTATAAAAACCCCAATGTCTGGAGTGCTGTGAATGACATTGCAAAAATGATCCATCAGGAAGATCCGAACCATCCTGCCACTACTATGCTTGCAGGCATCAATCAAATAGAAATAGACCACATCAAAGCTAAATGTCCAGACCTTGATTTCCTTTCGGTGCAGGTATATGGCGGATTGGCCAAAGTCCCTGATCAGCTACAGACCGCAGGCTGGGATGGTCCTTACCTGGTCACTGAGTGGGGACCCACAGGGCATTGGGAATGTCCGAAAACATCATGGGGTGCCCCGGTTGAAGAAACTAGTTCGGAAAAAGCTGAAGTCTACAAAACACGATACGAAGCATCCATCCTGAAAGATAAGAATTGTCTGGGTTCCTATGTATTTCTCTGGGGGCAGAAACAGGAGCGTACACCTACATGGTATGGTCTGTTTACAGAAGCGGGGGAAACGTCAGAAGTATTTGACGTCATGCAATATGAATGGAGTGGCAAATGGCCTCAAAACCGAGCACCCAATATCAGTTTATTTACCGTAGATGGCAAAAGTGCACGTAGTTCTATTCATCTCAATCCCGAGGAGAAATATTTAGTGGTGATCTCTGTTTCAGATCCGGACAAAGACAAACTAACGATCAGGTGGGAGCTGTTGCCTGAAGCAACGGATCTTGGGCAGGGTGGTGACAGGGAAAGCAGGCCTGCACCAATCCCCAATATGGTAACGACAACTTCCCTGACAAATGCATTGCTCAGCGTACCTGCAAAGCTTGGCGCTTACCGTTTGTTTGTTTATGTGAGTGACGGTCATAATCATGTGGCTACAGCAAATATTCCTTTTATGGTACATTAAGCTTTTTCCTGTTCAATTTCGCGCATACCTGTTCACTTATGAACAGGTGGGTTTTTCGTAATACCAAATAAGTAGTTTAATTGTACTTCTAAAGCTTGTTATTTAGGTTGGCACAATGAATGGCCTTGGTTTTTAAATTTATCATTTAAAATTATGAAATCCTTCTACACAGTTCTTTTGCTTACAATAGCACAAATCGCATACGGTCAAACACCGCAGGGACATTATGAAGGTGCCTTGACACGGGATGGATCCGTTCAATTAATTTCATTCGATTTCCATATAGATAAAACAACTTACGATATCCCTGAAATTGGCTATATGAATGTGGCTACAGAAAAAATATCTCGGAGCAAGGACACTTTGAATGTGAAGATATTCAACGGAGATTTCTATTGTTTTTTAGACCCCAAAACAGGAGATGTAACAGGTATAAGCAAGGATATAAATCCTAGAATCCGGATTCATCTGAAAAAAGCATTAGCGAAAGAAAAGAGCTTTTCAGAGGAAGAAATTAAATTTACTAATGCAGATGTTTCGCTTGCAGGAGTTTTGTTTAAACCCAAAAAATCAGAAAAGCCTATTCCGTATGTGATTTTAGTACATCGATCAGGATGGGAAGACAGAGATACCCCGTGGTATCATTCGTTAGCCTACGATTTGGCGAGCAAGGGCATAGGCGTTTTACTTTATGATAAACGTGGAACCGGTAAATCAACTGGTAACTTTTCATCTGCGGATTTCAATGATCTGGCAGATGATGCTGTTTCCGCTTTTAATTATCTAAAAGAAAGAAAAGATTTGAATTATGTCAAAATAGGTTTTCTTGGTGCAAGCCAGGGAGGATGGATAACACCGCTGGCTGCAAATAAAGTCTCAGGCTGTGGCTTCGCAATTTTAATAGTTGGCCCTGCAGTTTCTCTTTATGAGCAAGATATTAATCGTGTTCAATATACCTTGACTGACGAAGGTTATTCAAAAGAATCTATTGACTCTGCACTTCATTATTCTGCACTTTTTTTCAAATATGTTCAGGGTAAGAAGACAAAAGATTGGGATGCGCTTAAAGGATATGCCGCGAAAATTAAAGATAAAAAATGGATAGATTATCTTGATATACCCCAATCGCAAACTGGAGACGACATATTATGGTGGAGAAAAAATCGGTATGACCCCAAAGAGGCCTTAAATAAAATAAAATGCCCGGTATTGAGTGTTTTTGGTGAGAATGATGTATTAGTGCCACCAGCCGAAAACAAAAATAAAATGGAAACTTATCTGAAAAATGCAGGCGTGGATTATAAAGTTGTTACCATAAAAGATTGCGGACACGACATGATAACAAAGGGTAAACTGAATGGTGCTGATTGGGATTGGCCATATACTTATTGGCAATGGCAAAGACAACCTCAGGAATTTTTCAGTTCAATATTTGAATTTATAAAAAAATAAAACTCGAAGAAACCATTGAATTAAAAGATGGGGTAATTGAGCGAAAAGCTAAAGGTACCGTTCGCTAGAACTAACATATAGACAAAGATCTTATATAAGTCTAAAATTTGTATTACAGAAAAACGAAGGTATTCGTGTAACTCATTATCATTATTCCACATTTTTTTTGATAATTGGAACCTATCAAAACTTATTGGCCTTATTTGAATCTGAGATGCCAGCCTAAGAACAAAGTTAAATTCTGTTGCAGGGCTGACGTTTATTTCTAAGAGACAGTTTTTCACAGTTTGTATCGTGCGTAGCTTTTCCTAGCTCATGGACAATTAAATCTATATTTACCTGCTATATCAATTCCTAAAGTAATATTATCGAAGTTTTTGAAGACCCGAATCTCAGTTCCGGTTCTTCAAAAGCTGTTTGCTCAGAGGAATCATCTTACCTGCCTTAACAAGAAAACCAACGTGTACTTTATGGCCAACCTCAAGGTTGTCTATTTAACTAATGAGCCATTATTTTTCTTTTTCCAAATGCTATTAATTATCAAGAGGCTTTTGCCAGAAATAATTTGGATTGGTAATTTCAAATACCTTGGTATCACTTGAAGTTTTTCTGGACGAGTTAACAGTATTAAAACGACCAGGATATAAATTAACATACTGAACCACAGTATTATTCTTCGAGTAAGTCTCCACATCCCAAACACTATTAACAGGGCAGCGTAACCAATAAAGGTTCTTTGACATATAAAAATCAAGATAAAATTCCTTGTTTCTAAATGCATCCTTATTTAAAAGGAGTTCCGAATTATTAATTAAGTGAGTTCTCACTTCTTCGACGCTTAATAATTCACCCTTATTATCACTCACATAGGCATTAAAAGTTGGATCCATCCATAGCCATTTATTAAGGGTTTTAGACCACACAACGTTTATCACATGGCAATCAGTGTCGGCAGTATCTTTTGGCATACATGTAACCATCCTGGATTTAAATCCCTCAGCGTGCAACGCATCCTTTAAAATGGTAGCTTTCATTCGACAATTCACGCCCCGTTTGTCGCGTTTGCACACCTCAATTATATCATTTGCATTTCTAGAAGGTGGATTGTCACCGTTTTGATGGGGCACTATATTGTAAGCCCAAAATAATAGTCTTTTTATTTTGCTGATCTCGTTACCGTTGCCTGCTACTGAATCCAAATTAAATTTAACTTTTAAGTCCACAAGCTCCTTTGAATCTGGAGATTGATAAATAAAAGGGGGCAACGCCGTTACTTTACCATTGAGATATGGGGGTGAGGTTTTTAAGATATAATTCATGTCGCCCCTTTCCCGGATACTTAAGAGGGCTTTTTCAAAGCGTTTGTTACCATGGAGGCTTTTTAGATCTGTATCTTGTATGGTGTTGTAATAATTGCTATATCCCAATTTTACGCATTTGTCAAACGCAGCAAGGGCTTGTGTAGTACTTCCTAACAAATTCTGATAACAGGCAAGATTATAGTACATGCTCGGGTACCAGTTTTTAACAGTAGCCTGGGTATCTACAGCAGCTTCTTCATATTTAACCAACCACTCGTTTATGAGACTAACTGCTTCAATGTAGTTCTTATTGTCAGCAGCAATGCGCCGATTATTATCCAATGCAGAAGTGTATGTTTTGAAGCTTTTTGTTGTGACAGAAGGTTTTTTCTGCGCAATTGAATTAATTATAGGCACAATTAACAATATTGTGAGTAATGCTTTTTTCATTCAAAATATTTTTAATGTTCTAATCTAACAAAACAACCCGAAACTTTTAAGCCGATGTAGCTGACTAACTGTTGTTTAACACTTTTTGACAGAAAGGTATAACAATTATTCCCTCAATATTTGATAAATAAGCTGGCTAGAAATATTTGAGTTATATCTTCTTTAACACTTCCAAATCCTGATACCTTAACGACTGATTATCATAAACTCATTTCACTAATAAAGAAGTTTTTTTACTCTATCTGAAATGTTAGCCTGTTGTTCCCAAGTGGATGATTTTAATAAGGTTGCCGGGGTTTAATCTGAAAAATCGTATTCTTAATTTCAAAGCCACAGGATCTTGTTCTTTTGGTGATGCAAGAGAATAGGCCTTTGTTTCTTTTGCTTTGATTTTTACTTTGCTTCAATGACGAGCAATGTATGAACGACTAGACAATTTGAACTTTTGAAAATAGAATCTGTTATCTTTATATAATTTTTTAAGCATATGTCGGCAAAAGATATTGAATTAACAGGTGTAAAGGAAATCGCAAGAAGGGCAAATGTTTCAATTGGAACAGTAGACCGTGTGATCCATGATCGCAAAGGGGTATCGCAAAATACCAAGGATAAGATTAATGCAATTATTAAAGAGCTCGATTATCAACCTAATATCTTCGCGCGAAGGTTGGCGTCTAAAAAGCAGGTCGTTTTTGCTGTTCTGATTCCAAAGATTTCACAAGAAACCAATTATTGGGAGGCACCACTTCTTGGTATAGACCAGGCGGGAGCAGAGATCAGTCCTTACGGCATTGTCTTACAGAAATATTTATATGATGTCAACGATAAAAACTCCTTCCTTGAGCAGATCAAACTTATAGATCTTTCCTTGGTAAAGGGTGTTCTTTTGGCGCCAAGTTTTATTGAAGAATCTGAACAGTTTGTAAAGAAGCTTGAAATCAGAAAAATACCTTATGTATTCATCAATTCAGATATTCAGGGGCACGAAAGCTTAAGTTATTTCGGTCCTGATCTTTATCAAAGTGGTTACCTTTCTGCCCACCTCATGAAATACCTCCTTAAAAAGGAAGATAAGATTCTAATCGTTAACATTTCACAAGAAATAGATAACCAGCATCATCTATTGCGTAAAGAGCAAGGATTCAGGAACTATTTTAGCGATAATAAGCTTGAAAATGTCATCGTAAAAATTGATATCAAGCATACTGACTATACCTATATAAGCAACTCACTTGAGCAGGTGTTAAAAAGCCATAAGATCGCTGCTATTTTCGCAACCAATTCGAGGGTTTCAACCGTTGCCAAATATTTGGCAAAGACTGGAGATCAACATAGAATTTTAATCGGATTTGATTATACTAAAGAGAATCTTGCTTTCCTTAAGGAGGGGGACATTGATTTTCTAATCTGTCAGAAGCCCAGAGAGCAGGGGTACAAAGGGCTAATGGCCTTATATCAGTTTGTCGTGCATTCCAAAACTGGTGAAAAAAATAACTTTATGCCGATCGATATCATCACAAGCGAGAACTGTGACTTCTACATCAATTAAGCCATTATTTCATTGATTATTACTTTTTTTCAAAAAGCAATATCACCACCCTGATTTGGAATTCCAAAAAATGTTTTGTTTATTCGTGTACGTTAACGTTGATCATTCTCATACGTTTAATGTTAAGTAAACAAACCATATGGACCAGAAGACTTATATTAAATCCTTGTATATCATTGCGGTACTTTTTTTTGTCTTCGGTTTTGTCACATGGATAAACGCAATGCTTATCCCATACTTCAAAATTTGCTGTGAGCTCAATAATCTCGAGTCTTATTTTGTAGCTTTTGCTTTTTATATTTCTTATTTATTCATCTCTTTTCCTGCTTCCATATTGCTTAAAAAGTTTGGTTTTAAGAATGGTATGATGATTGGATTTTTCGTGATGGCTATCGGTGCATTTATATTTGTACCAGCAGCGTTATTACGTAATTATCTGTTATTTTTAGTTGGCCTTTTTACGCTAGGGGCAGGACTGGCAGTTTTACAAACTGCGGCAAATCCTTACGTAACCATATTAGGCCCAAAAAACAGTGCGGCAATGAGGTTCAGTATTATGGGGATCTGTAATAAATTTGCAGGAATTCTTGCTCCTTTACTTTTTGCTGCGGTTATACTTAAGTCTTCCGATAAGGCACTGTTTGAACAAGTAAAGTCGATGGGAGCGGTTGAACGGGCATCGATTCTTGATGAACTGATCAGGAGGGTTATTGTTCCTTATTCATGTGTTGGTTTAATTCTGGTATTACTAGGTTTTCTGGTGCGCTTTTCTTCTTTACCTGAAATTAATACCGAGCAGGAAGATGAGGTTACCGCCGAATCAAATAAAGGGAAACGTAATATTTTTCAGTTCCCCCATCTTGTCCTTGGCGCAATTGCCATATTTGTTCACGTAGGTTCACAGGTAATTGCAGTTGATACCATTATTGGTTATGCCCATTCTATGAATATTTCTCTTTTAGAAGCAAAGGTATTTCCTTCGTATACACTCACAGCGACAATCGTTGGTTATATCCTTGGAATTTCGCTGATTCCAAAATACCTTTCTCAGATCTTGGCCTTGCGTGTATGCATCATCCTGGGGGTTGTATTTACTTTATGTATCATTTTTTGTAACGGTAGTGTTGTCATATTGGGGCATCGGGCAGATATTTCTATATGGTTCATTGTATTATTGGGCTTTGCAAATTCAATGATATGGGCTGGAATATGGCCATTGTCTATGGATAGACTCGGACGTTTTATAAAAATAGGTGCTGCTATTCTAATCATGGGGCTTTCCGGAAATGCCGTTATGCCGCTATTATATGGTCACTTTGCCGATATTTATGGTCTGCAAAATGCTTATTTCGTGCTTTTACCGTGTTATCTCTACCTGCTATTTTATGCCTACAAAGGGTACAAACTCGAGCGCTGGATTGGTTAAAAAGAAATCACCCTTTTTATTTGTTATAAAATTTTAAAATGAACTTAAATGTCTTTTACCTCAATGAAGATTCCAATGCCTCACCAGATCAACTTTCAGAGAAACTAGCTAACTATCCCCAAAATCGTTTGACTAATGATTCATGGCCTCAAATACCAGTAATTTGCACAGCCGATTTTGCTATCGCACATACGGGACAACACATTCTGTTAAAATTTACCATATCCAATGATTATTTCCGATCTATAGAAAGACCGATTAACAGCGAAGTTCATCTTGATAATTGTGTAGAGTTTTTTATCGCTTTTGACCAGTCTGATCAATATTATAATATTGAGTTCAATTGCCTTGGGATTGGAAAAATGGCTTATGGTAATCAAAAAGCTAAAAGAACTTTATTTCAGAATTCTGTAGTGCAGAAAATTCGTACCTGGACAAAATCAGATGCTCAGGAAGGGGAGTTTAACTGGGAGATGACGATGATTATACCTGCAGATGTATTTATATTCCATCAAATTCAAAACTTTGAAGGCATCACGGCGAAAGCTAACTTTTATAAATGTGGTGATGCGTTGCCAAATCCTCACTTTCTATGTTGGAATAAGGTGATATCCCCTATACCTGACTTTCATCGTCCAGATCATTTTGGAACCATTCAATTTATGCCTGCGCAAGCTGAATTAAATAGTTTTAAATGACAAATGTGTTTTTTTTTAAAAAAATTCGTGTACGTACCCGTTTATTTAATATATTAGCATTTAGATAGTTGTAGTCTTTGTCCGGATAGGATTTCAATCTATTATTTACCAACCTAAAAACCAAAAACAAGATGAACAGATTTTTTACACCAGCTCAATAGTAATTTTTTTGACTTTTAATCGTGTACGTAAACGTTTTATAAAACCGCCAATGAAAAAGATATACTTAATGACCATGATGGTCGCATTTTCCATGCTGAGTACCTTTGCCCAGGTCAGCCCCGCTAAAGGGACATTATTTACTTTAACTGGGCAGGTAACTAATGAAAAAACTAATGAAACCCTTGTTGGGGTTTCAATCCGCGTGCAGGGAACAGATAAAGGCACGGCAACAGATCAGAATGGTAATTTTAGTTTAGAGGTAACTCCCGGAGCTGTTATTCTGGTGAGTTATATGGGTTACCAAAATCAGACAATTAATATAGGGGAGCGTAAACGCTTAAATATTAAGCTCGCTGAAAGCGAAAGGCAGCTTTCAGAAGTAACCATTAATGTAGGCTATGGTACCCAGAAGGTTAAAGAAGTTACCGGTGCTGTCGGATCAATTACGGCCAAGCAGATGGATACTCATGCCCTAGGGGATGTGAATTCGAGTTTGCAGGGTAAGATTGCCGGACTTCAAATTACAAGTAATTCCGGAGAGCCTGGTGCCGGTGCCACAGTAAGAATACGTGGGGCATCCTCAGTAAACGGTAGCAGTCAGCCACTATATATCGTAGATGGTGTTCCCATAAATGCAGATACTTACGGTGGTGGATTGGTAGATGATGCATCGACTTTTAGTCCCCTGGCAGATTTAAACCCTCAAGATATAGCATCTATAGAGGTATTGAAAGACGGAACTGCATCTATATACGGTTCCAGAGCATCGAATGGTGTAATTATCATTACTACTAAAAGTGGAAAGAATTCTAGCAAACCAGAGATACAGTTTTCAGCAAATGGAAGTATTGCAAACATCACGCGAAAAATTGGAGTGTTAAATGCGCCACAGTTCAGAAGTGCATTTATAGATGCGATATATAATTTTACAGGAGCCCAGACAACTAAAGTCTCTGTGATAGATTCACTTCATCCATATTATTCTAAATCTAACAATTGGCAGGATCTGATGTACCGATCGGCATATCAGTACAAAGCAGATGTCAGTATCAAAGGTGCTTCTAAAGATAATAATATGAATTATTTTGTTAGTGCAGGCTATAAAGATATAGACCCGATTATCATCAATACTAAATTTAAGCAAACTTACGCTTCGGCAAAGGTATATTACACGGTAAATAAGATTATTACGGGGAATACGAATTTCAACATATCCACCAATAATTACAACAGAATACTCAGCGGACTAAGCAATCAGAGTGCGATATATCAGGCTTTAAGTACCATGCCTGTTTATTCACCATATGATCCCATCACAGGACAACTTATTCCACTTCTGGAGGGAAGTAAACCCAATCCGATAGCTATCTCTGAGCTGGCTGCTAATAAAATAAACAGATGGAGGATGTTTGGTAATCAAGATTTTAAAGTGAAAATTTTAAAGGATTTGGATTTCAAGACAACTTTAGGAGTTGACTATTCGAATACAGAGGAAACAAATTTCACTCCTCAAACCCTCTTACCACAGGGTCAGGTCAGTTCATCTTACCTGACTACAGGGAAAAACTATTCTTTTATCAATGAGAATACGTTAAACTACAGAACAACCCTTGCTAATGATCATAACCTTACCTTTTTGCTTGGACAGTCTTACCAGAAATTTACAGACAACAACGTCAATGTGATTGGTAGAGGCCTAATCGATGCAACCATTACCTCTATCAATGGTACATCTGTTGTTTCGCTTTATAATCAGAACATCGAAGAATACAGTCTGCTTTCTTATTTTGCCAGGGCAAATTATGACTACAAAGGCAAGTATCTTTTCTCTGCGGTAATGAGAGCTGATGGTTCTTCAAGATTTGGAGCGGATAACAGATTTGGATATTTCCCCTCATTCTCGGCCGGTTGGAGATTGTCAGAAGAAGATTGGTTTAAGAAAATCAGTTTTATTTCAGATGCAAAGATCCGGGGAAGTTTTGGTGTTACAGGTAACCAGTCGATCGGTAACTATGCATGGCAGGGATCACTCAGTACCATCGGTACTTATCTAGGTAATGTAGCAATTGTTTCTAATGGAGTTCCAAATGCATCGTTAAAATGGGAAACGACAAAACAAACAAACATTGGTCTGGACCTCTCTTTTTTACGTGATAGAATTCGCTTTACCGCAGATGCTTATCTGAAAAAGACAACCGGGCTTTTATTTGATGTAGCTGTTCCGGGCACTACAGGTTATGCTACAGTTCCTGCCAATTTCGGTAGTTTAGAGAACAAAGGTCTTGAATTTACACTTTCAACGGTTAACATAGACCAGGAATTTAAATGGAATTCCACATTCACCTTCTCGCTAAACAGAAATAAGGTGCTTTCTCTTCCTGGCAATCAGGATTATCGTCCAAACATTTATAATATGGCAAGGGTAGGGGAAACTGCAGGCGTATTTTACGGTCTTAAAGCTTTGGGCGTGTATGCTTATGACACAGATAATGTATATCAGCGGGATGCAGCCGGAGCTGTTGTTCCTTATCGTCAGGGATCCGCAAATGGATCGATCTATAAAGGTGGAGATGTAATATGGGAGGACATAAATGGCGATGGTATCATTAACGATTCCGATTTGCAAGTAATTGGCGATCCAAATCCTGATTTTACTGGAGGTTTTCAAAACGAATTCAATTACAAAAATTTCACGCTTTCTACATTAATCACCTACAGTTTTGGCAATGATGTGTTTAATGAGGTTAAAAGAAACCTGGATGCTACACCATATGATCAGAATTTCACCACCGATCAACTTAGAAGGTGGAGAAAACCGGGTGATGTAACAGATGTTCCAAGATTGGTTAAAACTGACCCGATGTTAAACAATGCCATCTCAAGCAGATTTGTAGAAGATGGTTCATTTATCAGAGTTCAAAATCTTGCGCTCAATTATAGAATTCCGGCGAAAGTATTGAACAAGCTAAAAATAAACAATGCTACTGTAGGATTCTCGGTAGTCAACCTGCTAACCTTTGGTTCTTACACCGGATATGATCCCGAGGTCAGCTCATCAACTAATGCACTTGCCGTTGGTGTAGATCGTGGATCTTTCCCAAGAACCAGAACATATAATTTGTCATTGAACTTTAGTCTTTAATACTATGAAACGAAGAGATTATAAAATATACAGCTTTATGCTGATCACCTTGGTTTTCTTATCCAGCTGTAAGAAGGCATTAGAAATCGATCCAACAACTTCTTATTCCAGTTCGAATTTCTGGACCGAAACACCTCAGGCAACGGCAGCTTTATATGGTGCATACAACCTTTTACAAGGAGCAATGGCGCCGGAGTCTGTTTTATACGGCGAAGGAAGGGCTGATAATGTAGTCATAAATCCACTGGCATTGAGCTCGCAGACCTTGAATTTGTTAACAAACAACCTCAACTCAAGTCTGCCTATTGCAAACTGGAGTGGTTTCTATCAGGTTGTTAATCAAAGTAATTTAATCCTAAAGAACACTTTGGAAATGAAGGGTAAAGGACTTTATTTAGGGAAAGCTGCTGAATATAATAGTGTAAGAGGGCAGGCCTTTGCCATTCGCGCTTTCTGTTACTTTTACATGACCCGTATTTGGGGTAAATTACCCCTGGTAACTGAACCCTTTGTAGATGCGAAACAAAATGTAAGCATTGCACGTTCAGATACTGCTGCGGTGTACGCCCAGATCCAGGCAGATCTTGATTCTGCAGCATTAGCGCCAATCCCTGCATCTTATACAACGGCTCCGGCAACCCGGGCCCAGTTTACATTAGGTGCAGTTAATGCTTTGTATACTGATTTTTATATGTGGCGTCATCAATATGAGAATGCACTTGTGGCCTCACAGAAAATTCTGACCAGCTCAACCTATTCACTTGCTTCACTTTATAGTGCCTCGTCAACGGTAGATTATAATGTTAATCCGGCATTAATTGACAATACTGCTTATGCGCAGATGTTTACGAAAGGAGCTTCTAATGAATCAATTTTCGAAATCGATTACAATTTTGCCGAGCGGGCCACACGATCATTTTTGATTACGGTATATGGTGATCTTGGTTTCCAGCCGTTCTTCAAAGCCAGTGGTTACCTATCTAGTAAATTCAGCTCAACGGATTTGCGTTCAAAGATTAATTTCGATACCAATTCGGGTATCGTAAAATTCTTTGAGAAATCTGGATTTGTTCGTGGTACGCAGGACGATAAGAATATTATTATTTATCGCCTGGCCGATATCATGTTGTTACGTGCTGAAGCACTCAATAAAACCGGCAACATTCCCGGAGCAATGGTACTGGTAAATCAAATCAGAAGCAGAGCCGGGGCCCAGCCATATGCGGAAGATTCTTACAGCGGATTTACCACCGATCAAATAGAAGATCTTATCCTTGATGAACGTGCCAGAGAACTTTGTTACGAAGGCAAGAGATGGTTTGATCTGGTACGTACAGGCAAGGCCATTAAAGTAATGCAGCCCATCAATGGCCTTAGTCAGACTGAAAACTTCCTGTGGCCATTAAGCCTTACCGAAATCAGATTAAACCCACTGTTGGATCAAAATTCATATTACCAATAAAAAATATTTAAAGATGAAAAAATTAAATCTTTACCCAAAAGTACTTTTTCTCTGCATGTGTGTGCTCACAATTGTAAGTTGTGGCAAACTCGAGCTTTTGAAAAATGAAGATAGTGACGGAACTCATGCAGGTGCTAACCTTAAGGAGCAAACCATACAACAGTTTCTACTTGCAGACCACAGTTCAGATTTAACCGAACTTGATCTCTTTGCTTCAGCAGTGAAACGTTCGGGCTTGATGGATATGCTGGGTAAAAGCGAGGATTATACCATGGTACTGCTCACCAATCCCGCGGTTAAACAGCTTTTGGCAACGGTAGGGTATACCAGTGTTGATCAGGTACCTCCCATTATTCTTAAAAACCTGTTGGGCGATCTGATCATAAAAGGGAAATTAAAATCCACTGATCTTAGTCTTGATGAGACAAGAAAAATAGAAACCATTAATGGAAACTATATTTACTACTCCAGAACATCAAACGCATCTGATCAATATGTGCTGAGAATTAATCAGAATTCAACATTAGGATCCACGGCGGCAGTGGTACGGTCGCAGGATCTGGAATTTAACAACGGCGTAGCCCAGGTTACTGCTCAGTTTACTTTCTACAGGTTGCTGGACGATAAACCGGATGAGGCCGATGAGGGGGGGAATGTGATTACACAAAAAATCAATGTGGCTAAAGACGTTTACGTTCGCGGCGGTTCTGGTAACTCAAATGCCAATTTCAACGATGTGGCAACCATAGATTTAAAAGCGGTAAGTTCCGCAGATGCTACTGTTGGTCGTATTGGTGTAATGCAGTACCCACTGGAAAAACCAAGCTTTGGCGACAAAATTGGCGCCGCAAAGATGTATGTTTATGTGTATACCACAGGGTTAACGCCTGCTACCACATTCTCCTTTTCTGCACATTTAGGTGAAAATAAAGATTGGGTGGAAAATGCAATCACCTGGAACAATGCTCCGACCTACAATTCTGTTCCTATGTCAACTTTATCTATTCCCGGAGAAACAGTTGGATGGGTTTCTTTTGATGTTACCTCAGCAGTTAGTCAGCTTTACGCAAATAATGAAACCTTTATCAACGTGTTTTTAAAACACAATGTTGATAATTTTATTAAGGTTCGCCCAAGAGAATTCTCTAATGGACTTTACAGTTCTTATATTACTATTAGTTCTCCACCGCAAACAGTTTTAACACTCGGCAAGGTAAGTGTGCTTAATGTTTCTGCCGTTGAGCAGATTGCACCGTTAACATTGGCTAATTTGAAAATGGAAGGTACAACTGATCATAACATTACCTACTCCGTAAAACAGGTTCCTACGGCCGGATTCTTAGTTAAATATGGGATTCCACTTGCTGCAAATGCCTCTTTTTCGCAGGCTGATATTGCAAAAGGAGCCATTAAATACCTATATGGGGGATCGGGCAATACGGATAAGATCATTTTTGAGGCAAGAGATCATAACGGAGGGTATTTTAAATCAGACATCAGCCTGGATATCGCAATTAAATAGATTTTGCCTGGCATTTGCTTAAACCAGTAAGTCCGAACAAAAATATAAATTATGAAAAGAACAGTATTTCTTGTAATGCTTTTAACTACATTTTTTGGCTATGCAAATGCATTTCAAAAAGGGTTAAACGATCCGGTTTCACCATTTCCGGTAAGGGGATTTCATCTCGATTTGCGCATTCAGGCCATTCCTATGCCCGCTCTTAAAAAACTTGCGCTGCAATTGGTTAAGGGTGGCATTAATACGCTGGTTATGGAATGGGAGGCAACTTATCCTTTTCAGGACGAACCTTTGATTCCTAATCGTTTTGCTTATACAAGAGATGAAGTAAAGGCTTTTATTGCTTACTGTGCTTCTATAAAACTTGATGTCATACCACTTCAACAGAGCTTTGGACATGTTGAATACATTCTTAGAAATCCCAAATACAAAGACCTGAGAGAAGATCAGAAAGATTACTCTCAGGTCAATCCAATTCGCGCGGCAGAGGCTAAAAAGCTTTTTACCACGCTTTATCAGGACTTGATTTCTACACATAATTCTCCTTATATCCATATTGGTGGTGATGAGACTTATCTGCTGGGACACTCAGAAGAATCCAAAAAGAAGATTAAAGCAGTTGGTATCGGAAGGCTATATGGCGATTATATCAAAATGCTTTGCGATGTTGTAGTTGGATTGGGTAAGAGACCGGTACTTTGGGCAGACATTGCTTTGAAATATCCGGAGGCATTAAAGGGTTTACCAAAAGAGACCATTTTTATAGACTGGAATTATGGATGGGACATCAATATGTTTGGTGACCATGAAAAACTCATGCATAGTGGTTTTGAAGTATGGGGAGCACCATCAATAAGGAGTCATCCCGATAATTACTTTCTCACCCAATGGGGAAAACACTTTAAAAATATTTCTGATTTTGTTCCGTTGGCAAAAGAGCTGGGCTACAAAGGCATCATTATGACTTCCTGGTCTACCTCCGGATTGTATTCTCCCGTGTTTGAAACCACCAGGGATATCGTAGATCTTTATGCAATCCGACGTGTTTATCCTATCAGCGGATTTAATATGCTTATCGCGGCATTTCTTGAATCCATAAAGTCCGGGAAGGCACTTGATACAGAAAAGTTCATTTACGGTTATGCCAAATCGCAATATGGTTTTGATGAAAACAGTGCTAATGCGTTTTGGAAAGCGGTTTCGGCGGTTCCTTTCGAGATTACACAAGGAAAACCGATCAATACGGATTTAAGTATTGATCAAATGTTAGATAGTACCAAAAAAGCATCTGCTATACTCCTGAAGCTTAAGCCCGTTAAAAATGCAAAAGAGTTTGAACATTACCGCTTAATGGCAGCCATCCGTATACAATATCTTACTTATCAGTCGATAGAATCCCGGGCAAATGCTCCGGAAATGACCGCCGAAAAGCTTAAGGCACTAATTCCTGAGCTTGAAGCGCTACCTACTAAAGAACTGGATAAGAAGTTTATAGCGCTCAATTCAGAGATCATGTACCCTTCAGAAATTGCTCAGGAAAATGAGCTTAGAAATGCGAAAATCAAGGTATTGCTGGATAGGCTGAAGAGGCTTAAATAATACTAAAGAAAATGGAAAAGATTAAGCTATATAATGGTAAAATAATTACTCCCCATCGTATAATTAATGGGGGGTGTATCATTATTGAAGGGGGAAAGATTCTTGACGTAAGCACCTCAGATATTCATGTAGAAGGGGCATTAGAAATAAATGTAAGGGGTAATTACATTGCACCTGGATTTATTGATTTACACGTTCATGGTGGTGGTGGTCACGATTTTATGGACAACGAGCCGGATGGCTTTCTGGCAATTGCAGAATTACACGCTAAACATGGTACAACAGCACTCATGCCTACAACATTAAGTAGTGAGCATCAGGATTTGCTTGATACTTTAAGCGTTTATGAAACTGCCGATGTCAGCAATGTTAAAGGCGCACAGTTTATAGGGATACATATTGAAGGACCATATTTCTCTATGGAGCAAAGAGGGGCACAAGATCCAAGATATATCAGGGCGCCGGATCCGGCAGAATATCAGGAGATTATTGCGGGTTCTAAGGCTATTAAACGCTGGAGTGCAGCACCTGAGCTTAAGGGAGCCTTAGAATTTGCTCAATACCTGACTGAAAAAGGTATTTTGCCATCCATTGCACATACTAATGCAATATACGAAGAGGTATTGCCGGCATTTGAAAAAGGTTTTACTCATGCTACACATTTTTACTCGTGTATGTCGGGTGTTTCGAGGCGAAATGCATACCGTTATGCGGGAGTGATAGAAAGTGCCTATCTGCTTGATGCAATGACTGTAGAAATCATTGCTGATGGCATTCACCTTCCTCCGCCGTTACTTAAGCTTGTCCTCAAAATTAAAGGGGCAGACCGAACTGCACTGGTTACTGATGCAATGCGCGCCGCAGGTATGCCGCCAGGGCCAAGTATTCTTGGTAGTCGACGTGATGGCCTGGAAGTTATTGTTGAAGATAACGTGGCTAAATTGAAAGACAGAACTGCCTTTGCGGGTAGTGTTGCTACGATGGATAAGCTGGTTAGAAATATGGTGGAAATGGCTGATGCTACCCTGGAAGATGCCGTTAAAATGGCTTCTCTTAGTCCGGCAAATATAATCGGCATAGGAGATCGAAAAGGATCATTGGTGGCAGGTAAGGACGCTGATATCGTCATCTTCGATGATCATGTGAACATTATGCAAACCATAGTGTCTGGGAAAAGTATATATGTAAAATCAATTTAATTTATATCTGGTGGTGAAAAAAAAAGAGTTAAGCATGCCTGAGCTTCGGGTTTACAAGTCAAGAAAATTAATGGGAGCTGCGGCAGCGAGTCGGCTCGCCATCGAGATTAATGCTGTTTTGAAAAATAAAGATTCCGTTAATATCGTATTTGCAGCAGCTCCTTCACAAAATGAATTTTTGAGCGCGCTTTTTTACGAGAACATTAAATGGGAGCACGTAAATGCTTTTCATATGGATGAGTATATCAATTTGGATGAAAATGCAACCCAAAGATTTGGGAATTTTTTAAAAGAGCGCATATTTGATAAGTTCAATTTTAAGTCTGTGAACTACTTGAATGGAAATGTTGATGACGTTCAATCAGAATGTAAACGTTATTCGAGATTACTTGAAAAACATCCGATTGATATCGTTTGTATGGGGATAGGTGAAAATGGGCATCTTGCTTTTAATGATCCGCCCGTTGCCAATTTTAGTGATCCTGAAATCGTAAAGGTGGTTACATTAGATTTGCCCTGCAGGCAGCAGCAGGTTAATGATGGTTGTTTTGCTAGTCTAGACGATGTACCTACTCAGGCGCTAACATTAACAATCCCCGTTCTAATGAGTGCAAAGATTATCAATTGTGTGGTACCCGGACAGGCAAAAGCACAGGCTGTGTTAAATACACTAACCAAGCCCATATGTAGCGATTTTCCGTCAACTGTATTACGAAAACATAACGGGGCAGTACTTTTCCTGGATACCGATAGCAGCAAATACATTCAGTCTTCTAAGAACTAATCTCAAGCCTGTATCCTTTGGCGCGAACAACAACAATTTTGATATTCGGATCAATTTCCAATTTTTTTCTAAGTTTTGATATGAACATATCCAGACTGCGACCTACAATAACACCCTCATCCTCCCATATCTCTTTTTGCAGTCGACTTCGCTCTATAATCTCGTTAGGAGACGAGGCGAAAATGCGCAGTACACGGGTTTCCGTTCCGGTCAGGTCTGTTGTCTCTCCATTTGTCATGAGCTTACGATTCTTCACGTCGAACAACACTGAGCCCAAAGTGAACATATCAGCATGCCCATTCTCAGGTAAGGCCTTCCGCGGCTTAGCAGATCTCAAAAAGAAAAACCCAACAACTGCTAAAAATGACAGACCTCCCAAAAAATATTCATTCTTTGCTACATTTATGCCCGTCGGTTTAAATTTGATGTTGATCATGTAACATGCTCTAGGCTGTTTTCTTCCTAAGCATGCTACAATATCATCTTTCTTATTTTTGGATATCGCGTATCCATAGGCTACACTGGCATTGCTACAGTTCATTACGTTTACAACATAATCACGTGCCAGCTGATCTTTGCCCAACAAGCGCTGAGTAGTATTCACCAGAGAGTCCGGTTGAAAAGTAAGCTCATTCTCAAACCTGATCTGGTATTCATTTTCTGCGATCTTTTTTACCGGAAGCACTCTTGATGTACTGTCGCCCGACTGTAAGAGTATCTCATGTCCAAGCCTCCGTAGCAAAACTTCTCTCCTGGCGATATCAAAGTCGTCACCATCCTTCCTACTGAAAGCCACGCAGATTACAGAAATAAACAAGAGTAGCAACAACCCGAACAGGTACTTGCGTTTCCCGGACAGGAGATTTCGGTTAACATGCATAATGTCAAGATTTTATTTACAAAGTTTACATTTTTATTTGCAATCTAAGCTCTTCAGGCTGAAATATGTCAAAGTAATTTCGCTTAATCAATTAGAAATGATATGAAAAATAAAAGAAACGTTTTGTACAGCACGGTTATCATGCCGTCACCGAAAACGAGTATCATGCCTTAGGTGGCCTTTGGTCCAGGTAGTGTTACACATAATATAGTCGCCTTTTGCTACACGCTGAGACCGAAATTGTTCGAACCTTGTTCGACCAGAGCCGAACATATAGCGGACTAGAGTAGTGCCAGGTCTTAACGATCTGCACCTCCCAAAAAGAAGGCAAAAAAATTGAACGTTTGAGCTTAAATTTTATTAACGCTTTGCAGTTTCTGTAACTTCTTAAAAGCCTCTTTTGCTCTTCTTATCAACTCACATTCATTAAAATTAATTAAATTAACATTAACAAAATCATCAGGATCATACAAGTAAGCCAGTGAGTAATATCTGATGTCGAGATAGAGGGTATCTAAAACCTTTCCTATTCTCTCGTCAAACTTTCCCAACTGCCCATACTCATCCTGAGATTTGATTTCAAGAAACAATTGTTCGAACTCGGCAATTTCAATTTTTCCGGAATTTAACATCGAGAACAGATGCAAATACTTCTGCAAGTGTATTTTGTCTAATAACTTTATTTCATTTATCATAAAATATGTACTAGTCATCTACGTCTTTTATGATCATGCGGTTTTCATTGCTTCTTTTTTCCATTGTTATGATATAATCTGGAAATTCCATATTCAGGTTTTGCTGCATAATGGAATGATAAGTATGAATATATCCGGGATAAATTGGAACTCACTTACGCAAGTCAGACGGTGAAAGACCAATTGGAGAAAATATGGCAAAATGCTTTAGAAATACGTAACAACTGGGAGCTAAACCACCAGTCAGGCCGAGCAAAATGGAAGTTCATCAAAGCTACAGTAACCCATGATCCAGCTAACTTTGGAAAGGCCTATCTGGTGCAGCGTATTGATTTTGTGAAGTAGTCATCTTTGGTAAACACTTAATCGGAATATATATGCATAAAAAAGGCTGCTTAAAAGCAGCCCCTTTCAATCATCATCAGCCCTTTTCAATCACTAAGGGAATGCTGTTGTGATTATATTTTATCAGAACTATTCAGGGGTTCTGACTAAGATGAAATGTTATTGTACTATTTTACCGTCTTTGTCAATTTTCAAAGATGATGTTTCCTCACCTTTTTTAACATCGATTTGGTAAAAGCTTGATTTATCTGCATTTGTTACCAAAAATGCAGCTGTTGGAGTCCATTCTTTAACTGGATCTGTTTGCAAAGTTTTTTGCACTGGTTCTGGAAGATCTTTTAATTCTACCGGAGTTTTGGTTGTACTATCCTGATGAACACTAATCATCACTGGATTTTTGATTTCGCTTGCTTTTACTGAGGTTAATCCTGCTACAGCTAAAATTGCTGCTGATAAAATGATCTTTTTCATAATTACTATATTAAAGTTCAACTAAATATTCTTGTTATTTATGTTTTGAGTATGCTACATAATAATGCCTAACTATCAATTTTTTGGCACGGGTTTGATTTACAGTAGTTTACTGATTAGCTCGTTTTATTATACTGTTGCATTTTTCCGCAAGTTGCGGAGCGCCGATACAGTTTTGTGGATAACAAAGTCCATGTATTAAAAAACGGCCATAATTATTACCTTTAATAAATTCCATTTTGTCGATGAATTATTTTATCTCAGTTATCTGCCTGCTACTTTTATGTACGTATAGTAAAGCGCAATATCTTGATGAAATGTCTGTAAAACTGCATCAACCCGCTGATCTTAAAAAAGATGTTTACCTCGTGCAAAACACATTAGAAAAAGAAAATCCAAATCTTTATCTATATATCAGTAAAAAAGATCTTGACCATAAATTTGATAGTTTAAGGATGACCATAAAACAACCACTTACCAGCATAAGTCTATATGTTAAACTATTAAGCGTTATCAGTTATATCGGCGATGGCCATTTAACCATCAACATAGACTACTCGAAATTTACCGCCTCTGATATTGCATTTTTAAAGAAACCAACATTACAGCACCCTATTTATCAATTTAATTACCGGGTAATAGCACACAGGCTATTTATCAGCGAAAATTTATCTGTCGATTCCACAATAGCTAAGGGTACAGAGATCTTAAGTATTAATGATGTTCCAGCCGCTAAATTGATAGATAGCTTGAGCCACTACATTACCTCAGATGGTTATAATACTACCTATAAAGAGTTCCTGATGAACGGCGGCCTATTTGCAGAACGTTATCGTTTTTTATATCCGAAAAGGGAACCTTTGAACTTTAAGCTCAGTTCCAATAAAGGTATGCAACAAATCACACTAAATGCCTTTCAAAAACCTGGTTATGATAGCAGTAGTGTTGCCCGGCCCCCACATACAGCGTATAAATTATTAACGGCTGATAGTAGCATTGCCTACCTTAAACTCCAGACCTTTTTTAATGGCGCTAATTATGAAGGGTATCACGGTATTTTTGCGGACATTCAAAAGAGAAAATTAAAAACATTAATAATAGACCTGCGCGGAAACACTGGAGGAGAAATCGGTTGGGCATCAAGCATATATAGTTTCTTAATAGATACGCCAACCTATTTCTACAAGCTTCCGGCAGAAATAAGCCGGCAAAAGTTACTGTATGATAATCCAAAAATACGGGACTGGGTTAAAAAGGCATCTAAATTAAATTATCCCATTGTTACACCTGATACCAGCATATTTAAAGGCAAAATATATGTACTTATAAATGGTGGTAGTTTTTCGGCATCCAGTTTACTGGCAGCAAATATGCGAAACCTAAAAAACGTAACTTTTGTTGGTGAAGAAACCGGAGGCAGTAAAAATGTCTGGACTGCAGGGATAATCAAAAATATGACGCTTCCCACCAGTAAACTTTCACTCGCTTATGGCAACATGCCGGCCTATTTTGGTGACATTACAAACATTGACGGGCGTGGATTAATGCCTGATGTATCAATTTCCTACACTATTGAGGATTATTTAGCAAATAAGGACCTGGAGATGGATTGGGTGTTAAAGGATATTGCGCGTTAGAGGAGAAAAACACCCTTATATTGTCGCAATTACACCTCACACAGCTAGCCTGTCCTCTTTAAATTTGAATCATCATTATACTAAATAGCATCAAAATGAGAAAGATCAGAATTTTCGAACATATCTCGCTTGACGGCGTGATTGAGCACGACAAAAACTATGCATATGGCGCATGGACTGCACCATACCGGACCTCTGACGGATTGGCTATGCTTCTTGACGCATACGGTCCTGGTTTTGACCTGCTGATTGGCCGACGCACATACGATGAGTGGTTGGGCTATTGGCCAAATGCCGGAGACTTTCCGATGGCGAACGCTATAAACGCTGCAACCAAACACGTAGTGACGCACAGACCGGAAAGCCTTAAATGGGGACCAGTGAAAGATCTTGGAGAAGATTTCATCGAGGAGCTTCGCAAACTCAAGTTGACCGACGGACCCGATCTGGTCGTTTCCGGAAGTATATCACTGACACCTTTGCTACTCAACGCGGGATTGATAGATGAGGTTATCCTGATTGTATACCCGGTATTACTGGGTAAAGGCAAACGCATTCTTTCTGACAGCTTTGACGCGCGTGAGCTCGAATTCGTTAGCACATCGACCACACCAACAGGTGTGCTGCTCAATACTTATAAGCATCTGGGGTCGCTGAAAAAATAATCTATCACTGAGTTTGAATAGGCAATACATGTAGCAAAACCAATTCCAATGAAAATCAGAAACCTTGTTGATCTGTTTACTATCCTTCCTGAAGAAGAAAAAATAATTGTCGACGTATTGCGACAGATAATTATTGAATCTCTTCCTGAATACTGTAAAGAGAAAATCTCATACAATGTTCCGTTTTTTTATGGCAACAAAGGGATATGTATTATTTGGCCTTCAACTGTTCCCAGGGGAGGTATCAAAAAAGGCGTTCTTTTAGGTTTTTGGTATGGACATAAATTAAATGACCATGATCACTTTCTGTCTCATGGAACAAACAAGCAAATTTTTTATAAAATCTATCAAACCGCAGAGGAGATTGATGAAAATCCAATAAAAAAGCTTTTAAAAGAAGCGATCAGATTAGATAGCTCGTTTACTTAAATTTATAGCTCGTTTTATTCTTGGCCGATTATATCGTTGAAGAAAAATCGGATAAAGGTTTAGTAAAACATTTAATATGAGTAACCACAATGATTTGAGCACTCCAAATTCGAATGCCACAAAAACATTAAAACCCAGGACGATCAGCAGGATAATTAAGTGGTCTAGTTCAGATTTTTTTGTCTGATAATGCAAATTCACTAAAGCTTTGGTGTTTTTTTCTATGGGATTGGATTTTCTGATCACCTTTTCCCAGCCAACCCAAACCAATAGTTTTCGAAAAAAATTTATTCCGAGATATTCATATGTTTTTCCTCTCCCTTCCCATTCCTTTTCGTTAAAGTAGGGAGAACCAAGTGGACTTTTTAGTGCTCCGGTAAAAACAACAACAAACAACATCAGCAGGAAGTTCAGAATCCAGGAGAATGAAAATCCATCCATTTTAATATAATGGACCAGGGTATAAATTGAGGCAATTGTGGCGATTGCAATTAAAATTAAAATTAAGGTTTTTCTCATTCATTTATTTCTCAAAAGGACGCTTAGATGAAGTGTGACCTTTTATGGTTGCGCTGAATTTATAGAATACCCAAACAAAAATCCCTACTAAAATCAAATCATACGCAAAATTTACCCTTACAAACGAGATTGTTGTGGATGTGAATTCTGAATTCTCAAAGGTCATTCTTTGCAGGTAAGGAAAGGGAAAGCCTGCTTTAACAAATGAAAATTGATTCCAGAGAAATGGTAGGGCAGATACCAATAGGAAAGACAAAATAAATAGTACAAAAAATTTCATAAACGGTGCTGATGCTAACTGGCTTTGTAAGTCGGTCGTTGCTAAATTTAATATATTCCTATAAAGAAGCCAAATCGAAAATCCCTTGGGGGATTTTTTTGAAGATTGCTTTCGGAGAAAATTCAGCCACCAGGCTGTCTGGGTCATGGCCCGATTTGTCTGACCCAAGGTTTTTTACTCGTTTTTTCATAGCCTGTCCTGGTAGTTTTGGGGTATCAAATCACCTAATAAACAGTAATTATGAAAACTAGCATCTTTTTATTTTCGGCCCGGGACCTGGCAGTTGAAATCAGGAGGCGGCTTGCGGCAGCTATGATCGCCTTCGCTTCTGTACTCGCAATATCTACGGCGAGATTTGAACGGGATCCACAAAGCTGCGGTATGATCACCATTCAGCTGAAAAAGAAAAAACGACCATCGGAGTAAATTGAGCATAATGTTCGACCCCCCCAAATGCCTGGTTGGCGTCTAAGCTTGTCTACTTCAGCCCGGTTGTAATTTTTCTCAGGTCCCGGCAGCACTAAATTTACCTTATCAATCAACAAATACTAAACAAAATACAATGAAAAATCAATCTATATCCCCTCGCCACTGCTTAGGAAGACTAGCCTTTATATTTGCAGCGCTACAGCTGATTTTATTTTCTTCAGCTACAGCAAAACCAATCACGATAGCTGAGAACAGTACGCTCAGGCAGCTCGAGGACCCTTTTAATCACATCAAACAAATAAAGGCAGGTGTACTCAATATTGGTTATGTAGAGGCGGGTCCGGCCAATGGTGAGCCCGTTCTGCTTCTTCATGGCTGGCCATATGACATTTACAGTTACAAAGAGGTATCCGAAATCTTGACCGCTAAAGGCTATAGGGTGCTCATCCCTTACCTGCGCGGTTATGGCAGCACGCGCTTTCTGTCTGCTGCAACGCCACGTAACGGTCAGCAATCTGCCCTTGCCGTGGACATGATTGCCTTTATGGATGCTTTGAAAATCAAAAATGCCATCGTCGGCGGATTTGATTGGGGTGCACGTACCGCAGATATCATGGCCGCATTATGGCCGGATCGCGTGAAAGGACTGGTTTCTGTGAGCGGCTACCTAATCGGCAGCCAGGCTGGTAACAAGGCGCCGCTTAAACCACAAGCCGAGCTGTCATGGTGGTACCAGTACTACTTTGCTACAGATCGTGGCCAGGCGGGGTATCAGGTAAATACCGCTGAGTTCAACAAACTGATCTGGCAGACGGCCTCGCCAACCTGGAAATTCAGCGAGGAGACTTATAGCCGTTCTGCAGCATCCTTCAAAAACCCTGATCACGTACAAATCGTGATTGACAATTACCGTTGGAGATTAGGGATCACTAAAGGAGAAGCTAAATATGATGCCCTGGAATCTAAACTCGCTACTGCTCCTTACATTACCGTGCCTACAGTAACCCTGGAAGGGGATGCCAACGGAGCGCCGCATCCCGATCCGAGCGTCTATGCCATTCGCTTTAAAGGAAAATATGCACACCATAACATTAACGGTGGCGTTGGCCATAACCTTCCGCAGGAAGCCCCGCAAGCTTTCGCGGATGCTATCCTTGAGGTTGCCACATGGACCCGATAAACATGAATAACTCACAATCATCATCATTCAAAAATTTAAATATTCAAATACAATGAAAAATCAAACAGTTTTAACCGCCACTGGCGGATCTGCAATCACTAAAGTATTATACACTGGAAAAGTACACATCACCGGAGGCCGCGAAGGTAAAGCAAAGAGCACAGATGGGCGTTTAGACATCGAACTGTCTACTCCGGGAAGTATTGGCAAAGGCACCAATCCCGAGCAACTGTTCGCTGCCGGCTGGTCTGCCTGTTTCATCGGTGCCATGCAGCACAATGCCGCTGCTGCAAAAATCAAACTTCCGGAAGGAACCTCTGTAGACACTGAAGTTGACCTGGGAACAGGAGAAGAGGGCTTTGCCTTACAGGCCAGGTTACAGGTTAACCTCCCAGGTCTTTCTGTTGAAGAAGCAACCGGCATTGTAGCGGCTGCTCATCAGACCTGTCCTTATTCAAAAGCAAGCAGAAACAATATCAATGTAGAAATTTCAGTAACCGTATAAACCACTGGATATGAGCAGATAAAATGATGCTATTGTATTGTCGGAATGATGTCAGGAATAATGCTTTAGCTGGTATCATTGATTATACTGGTAACAAAATTATACCAAATGCATTTTATTTTTGTTCAAATTTACAATAGAAAAATATGGAAACGCTAAAAGGAAAAATAGCCCTCATCACAGGAGGGAACAGTGGTATCGGATATGCGACTGCGAAAGAATTAAAATTACAGGGCGCGGAAGTCATCATTACCGGAAGACGCGAAGATGCGCTGCAAAAAGCGGCAGCAGATCTGGGTGTAACCGGTTTTGTGAGTGATCAGGGCCGGGTCTCGGCTATTGAAGAACTTGCTGAAAAAGTGAGCGCACAATATGACAGGATCGATATCCTGTTCATTAATGCAGGAGTTTTGGCAGGTGCAGGGATTGAAAATGCAACCGAGCGGGATTTCGACTATGTGATGGATGTCAATTTTAAGGGAGCATACTTTACGCTGAGCCGCTTTATTCCAATTCTGAATGATGGTGCGTCGGTAGTTTTCCTCTCCTCGAACGTGGCGAGCATGAGCGGAGCCAACTCCTCTATCTACAGCTCGGGCAAAACGGCGCTGAACTCAATAATGAAGATCGCAGCTGTAGAATTGGCTCCGCGGGGGATACGTGTGAATGCGGTAAGTCCAGGACCAACGCAGACCGAGATTCTAAATAAACTCGGACTTGACCAGGCCAGCCGACAAGGCCTGGATGACTGGATGATTGAGCGCATTCCGCTCCGGAAAATAGGTGCTGCGGATGATGTTGCTAAAATGGTGGCTTATTTCGCCGGAGAGGCTTCCGGTTTTATCACCGGTGCGGAAATCGTGATGGACGGGGGAATGAGTTTATAAGCTTTCGTATCTTAGTATCTTGCAAGCAATCCTTAACCAGTAGTACATCATGAGTAATGAAGAACTTATCCGTAAGTCGGGAGAAATACTTTCCGATCCCAGAAATCAAAAGGAAGAAATCCAGGCACTGCAGGATACCATGTACGTCATGGGCGGAAAATGGAGGCTAATGATCATCAATTCGATCTGTAACGGCAACAGGCGCTTTCGCGACATACAAAGAAGCATTCCGGGTATCACTACCCGGATGCTTTCAAGGGAATTGAAGGATATGGAAGCCAATAAACTGATCAAAAGAACCGTCACACCCTCAACACCAGTGCTGGTCGAATACAGTGAAACAGACTATTGCCTTTCTTTTGGGGCCATTATCCTGGAGATGATCCGATGGGGCAAGCAGCATCGTGAAAAAATAAGAATGGCAGATTAACCTCACCTGGCTTATCCATGAAAAAAATGAATTTCAAGATATCAAATACCATTATATGGAGCAGTTCTATCGTGCTGGGGGTATTGTCTTCAGTGCCTCAACTTGCTTCCCATCAGTTCAATCTTTTAGAAGCTGCGGTGAATGCAGGTATCACAGCGGCTTTTGCGGTAACGATGTGGTACTTCAATATCTATATGCTTTCGCGAAAAAGCAATAAGACCCAGGGTCAGCAGATCTCTTACCGTAAACTACTGAAGTCCCTGTTATTCGGACTCGCTGTAATGCTCGCACTGGCTTATATCCAGCAGCTAATACTTTCCCATATTGAATTTGGCCCCACGATGCTGATGGTAGAGGTTCGGGGGATCTTGATTAACCTGGTCTTCTATATGTTTTTAAACCTGCTGCAGCAGAACTATGAGAACCAACACGTAAATATGGAGTTGGAGCGCTTCAGAAACGACAACCTCAGCGCGCAGTATGACCTGCTCAAACAACAGGTCAATCCGCATTTCCTTTTCAACAGTCTGAATACCCTGAAAGCCATGGTAGAGAGCAATGATGAGCAGTCGGTAGATTTCATCCTGAAACTGGCTAACTTTTACCGATACACCTTAGAGAGCCGCAAGCTGGATCTCATTCACGTTCGTGAAGAGATGGATATCCTCAACGCCTATCTTTTCCTGCAAAAGGCCAGGTTTGATGATGGTTTTATATTTACCAACAAACTGGATGATGAAGTGCTGGAAACGCTTATTCCGCCATTTACCCTACAACTGCTTGTGGAGAATTGCCTGAAACATAACATCGTCTCCTTACATCGGCCATTAAACATCAGTATCTACCGCGAAGCAGGAATGCTGGTAGTGGAGAATCAGATACAGCTAAAGAATAACGAGGAAAGCTCTCTGGGAGTTGGTCTCAAAAATATTGAACTCAAGTACAGTCATTTGCTGGACAGGAAAGTGGAGATCCTGGACGACCAGCAATTATTTCAAATCAAACTTCCATTAATCTATGAACATCATCATCATTGAGGACGAATTACGAACCGCCAAATCATTGGAAAATATACTCCGGGAACTCCGACCCAATGCCAAAATCACGGGCGCGTACCAAAGTATCGAAGAGTCGGTAGCGGCGTTATCCAAAGGACCACAGCCCGACCTGATTTTCATGGACGTTCAGCTGGCAGATGGCCTCAGCTTTGAGATTTTCAAATCGGTAACAATTAGCTGCCCGGTGGTTTTTTGTACAGCCTTTGACGAGTATTCGCTTGAGGCTTTTAAGCGTAACGGAGTGGATTACGTGCTGAAGCCATTTTCAAAAGAAGATATTGCCGGGGCCATGAAAAAAGTGGATGACCTGAAAAACTTCTTTCAGCAAAAGACGATTCCGGATCTGAGCGACCTGCTGATCCAGATGGTTCAACCTGCGGAGAAGACGAGTTTCCTGGTATTCAAGCACCAGAAATATACCACAGTACAGATCGCACAGATCGCCTATTTCTACATCCGGAATGAGTCCACTTCGATCATGTGCTTCGACGGACAAGAATTTTCCCTGAACCAATCCCTGGATCAGATTACCGGCTCGGTTTCACAAAAGCAGTTTTTTAGGGTGAACCGACAATACCTGATCAACTTCAGTGCAATTAAGGAGATTGAGCATTATTTCCTGCGTAAGCTATATGTGAAATTGGTAATCGAAACTCCGGATAAACTGCTTATCAATAAGGAAAAATCGACCTCTTTCTTATCCTGGATGGAGAACCGTTAACAACAATCCAATTGAAGGGTCGCCCTGTCTATGTGGCGATCCCAATTGTCCGATTCAACCCGAATCTCCTGTTTTTGGGTATCCTTAGTCCCTAAGTTTGGATCAAATTAAAGATTCAAATTATGAAAAGGATACAACTCACCATGCTTTGTGCATTAGCCGTCATCTTATTGCTGACCGCGACCCTGGCCAATAGATCAATGGCCTCCAAATCATCTATCTCACAAACGATAAAAGGGGATGGCTTCGTCGTTCTCGAACTCTTTACTTCCGAAGGCTGTTCCAGCTGTCCGCCAGCAGACGAGCTATTGGCTAAAGTGCAGCGCGAAGCCGGAGACAAACCCGTTTATGCTTTGTCTTACCATGTAGATTACTGGGATAACCAGGGCTGGCGTGATGTGTTTAGCAATCCGGATTACAGCAAACGTCAGTATCAGTATGCAAGCAAGCTTCGTGCACAGGTTTACACACCGCAAGTAGTGGTTAATGGTAAAACGGAATTCGTAGGTTCCAATGCGTCAGCGATGAATTATGCCATAGCAAGTGGCATTAGCGGTAGCGCAGTCAACACACTGCAACTGCAGGGCAAGCAGCAGGGCGCAAAAATGAGCCTCAATTACCAGGTAACCGGAAAAACAACTGACGATGAACTGCTGATCGCGATCGTTCAAAAGAACGCAGTTCATCAGATCAAACGTGGGGAAAATGAAGGCCGTACATTGAGTCATGCGCAGATTGTAAGGAGCTTACAGACTTTCCAGCTGGATCAACCCGAAAAAGGCAAGATTAGCATTGAACTACCCAAAGCATACAGCGCAACAGGATGGGAAATCATCGGTCTGCTGCAGGATAGAAAAAGCAGCGCCATACACAGCGCCACCAGGGCAATAGTCACCGCCGGCGAATTTAAAGACATTAAGGTAAAGTAAATAGCAAACACTTAAGTAAGACAGTACATAAATATAGAAATCATGAATACCAAAACAACAAACATAACCTTCTGGATCGGCATCGTTTTAACTTCCCTATGGTTCGGTGCAAGCGGATTCTTTGAACTGACCAAAAATGCTTTGGTTTGGGAAATTACCCAGCAACTTGGTTACCCTGCGCATTTTATTTACCTGCTGGGGGTGGCTAAAATATCGGGCGTCATCGTGCTCCTGATTCCCGACAAATTGCTGAGATTAAAAGAATGGGTATTTGCCGGAATCTTCTTTGATATTATCTTCGCATTCGGGTCAAAAGTAGCCGTCATTGGTGTTGGGACAGCCACAGATGCCGTGGTAGCCTTAGTGATGGTCAGTGCGACCTACGCGATGTTCAGAAAGCGCTATCCGGTGGCTTACCAAAAAATTGAGTAAGATTTCAAGCCTGGGTCACGCCGGCGCTTTTGCCATTACGAAAAGCAAAAGAAACAAAAATCTTTTGATATGCATCTTGTTCAAAAAGTTCAAAATTGAAAGCCATAACTTCAGCGCCATAGGTCAAAAAAGCATCAACAAGTGTCAAAATTTGAATAGTTTATCAGGGATTCTATTTATATTTTAGCTTTATTATTTATTCAATTTCATTTCTTTTACTGGTGAAAACCGAAGTATAAATTAGATTCCTTTTTATTCATGAAAAAAACTGTCCTGGTTATTTTTACACTTTTGGTCCAATTTTTTAATGCATCTGCGCAGCAAATCAATCTAAAAACAGACGATCTGAGCCTCAGCATTTCCCAGACTGGTCAGGTCGCCGCAATGCTAAATCCTAAGACTGGAAAAAATTACCTTGCTATCGGAGAAAAGGCCCCTTTATTAAGTGTTCGTGTCGCCGAGGAATGGGAAGAGCCGGCTCAAGCTGTATTTAATAGTAAATCAGGTGTCATTATCCTGAATTTTATGAAGGCCAAGGTTTCCGCAGAAATAAAAGTTGTCCAAAAGAAAACCCACCTTGTTTTCGAATTAATTCGTTTGAACACAAAAGATAAAGTAAATGCAGTTGTCTGGGGCGCATATCCAACTATTATTGGGCAAACGATTGGAGAAGTGGTTGGGGTGGTACGTGATGGTGAATATGCGATCGGGCTTCAATCATTAAACGTAAAAACCATTGGAGGTGTTTTAAAAAATGCTGAAGGGGCGGATTATTCGCGAGGTTCGGTGGCGGTTAGTCAGTCCTATGGGAGTAGTTTACAGGCATTCAGTCTGGATCGATCAAAAGACCGCAAAATCACGGTTTGGAATCAATATCCGAATATGCCGGTTAATGCAATACCCAATGAAACTACAATAGGTTCAAAGATTGCCCTTTTTGGATGTTCCGAAAATCAAGTGCTATCTCGTATCGGAACAATTGAGCTTGCCGAGGGGCTTCCACATCCATTGATTAACGGGGTTTGGCATAAACAGTCCCCTGAAACCGGGAGGGCCTACATGATTGCGGATTTTGATGAAAGTAATATAGATACCTTATTGAATTATGCAAAACAGGCAGAACTCATGTCCGTTTACCATGAAAGTCCGTTTCAATCCTGGGGCCATTTTGTTTTAAATCCTGCAAGTTTCCCAAATGGGAATGCGGGAATGAAAGTTTGTGTTGATAAAGCATCAAAAAAAGGGATTCGTATAGGTGTACACACACTTAGTAATTTTATCAATACGAATGATCCTTATGTTACACCGCTGCCCGACAAGCGCCTTGCTTTAACTGGTTCCTCCATACTAACAGAAAACATCACATCGTCTGCTACTGAAATTGTTGTTGAATCTAATGAGTATTTTAAGAACATAAAGCCAAGTACATTACATGCTGTTCAAATCGGTGAAGAAATTATCCGTTTCCGTGAAGTGACATCAGAACGCCCATTCAAATTGTTGGATTGCCAGCGAGGTGCTTATGGAACAAAAGCATCCGCTCAGGAAAAAGGGGCAGCAGTAGGGATGATGATGGATTATCCCTATAACACGCTTTTTACAAATTTTAGCCTTCAACAGGAAATTGCAGGGAATTTAGGTCGTTTTTTTACTGAAACTGGGGTTAGCCAGATGGATTTTGATGGTCATGAAGGATGTCTATCCTCGGGGGAAGGTGATTATGGTATGCAGGCTTTTGCCGAAAAGGTTTTCAAGGATACCAAGCAGACCTTGGTTAACGGCACAAGTCGTTCCAGTCATTATTATTGGCATATTTGTCATTATTGGAACTGGGGAGAACCATGGTATGGCGGATTTCGTGAATCCCAGGGAGATTTTCGTTTGGAAAACCAACCTTTTTTGGAAAGAAATTACATGCCTAATATGCTGGGATGGTTTTTACTTTCTTCAACAACAACGGCAGATGACATCGAATGGATGATGGCAAGAGCTGCCGGTTACCATGCAGGTTTTGCTTTGGTTGCACGCTATAAAAATTTGCAAAAAAATCCAAATACTACTCAGCTATTAGCTCTGATCAAGCTTTGGCAGGATGCTTATAAAAAGAAAATTTTCTCTCCTGATCAATTGACAAGATTAAAGAATCCGGAAAACGATTTTCATCTGGAACATAATAACGAGGGTTGGAAACTATATCCATTTAAAAAATTCAAATTTGAACATACTAAGCAGGTGCTTCAGCCTGGACAACCAACCTTTTCGGAATGGCAGTTTGTAAATGGTAATGCAGAACAACCCTTAAATTTTACCCTTACTTTTATGGGAAAAGAAGGTGTAATCAGTAATCCGTGGATTGAATTAGATGGATATTTTAAACTTGAATTGCCGGGCGAATATGAAGCAGGAAACTCAGTTGTATGCAATGGAACAACTCTTAAAATTTATGATAATAAGGGGAGTTTTAAGAACGAAATTGCATTAAAACAGCCCATTCCAAGCCTTAAGTCTGGAAAGCATACCATTAAATTTGATTGCGGATTTCCTGATGAAAATGAACTGACAAACAGGTTTATCATTAAAACAATCAGCAGTCCTGAAATCATCTCAAAATAGAAATGTATTAGTATCTTGGTGGGTAGTCCGGGAATTTACGTTATACGTTTATGAAAATTACTTATCGGAAATTAGAATCTTCAGATATCAAACAGCTAATGGCCCTGGTTGGGGTATATGAGCGGGTATTTGAAATGCAGAATTTTGAAATGCCATCGGTTGCTTATTTGCAAACCTTGCTGGAAAATCAGCAGATCGTTTTTTTTAGTGCGCTTGACGATTATGAAAACGTAGTTGGTGGAATGACAGCTTACATGATGCCTTCCATATATTATGCTGCCCCTGAAGTTTATATATACGATTTGGCTGTTGAAGTAGCATGGCAGCGCAAAGGTGTTGGCAGGAGGCTAATAGAGGAGCTCAAGTCGTTTTGCAAGGGGCATGGATGTAAGTTTGTTTTTGTGCAGGCCGATCTTGCAGACCAGCATGCTATCGACTTTTACCGGTCGACGGGTGGGATCCAGGAGGATGTGGTGCATTTTGATTATCAGCTTTAAGGTTTTAGATGGAATCTATTGTCCTTACCCAGTCACAGGCACGGAAGATCATCCTTGATGCCGCCGGGCTCGCCCGAAAAGCACAATTCGGAACTGGAGTAGAAGCTGTTTATAACGTAATTGATCATCTCGGTTTTGTGCAGTTGGATACAAATTATGTTGTTGAACGTGCCCATCATCATGTGATGGCTGCACGTATACCGGATTATCAAACAGAATGGCTGGCCAACCTTAGCGAGGATGGCCGAATTTATGAATACTTCAGCTCAGATGCAGGTTATCTTCCGATGGGGGATTTCCGCTTTTCCCTGCCTGTAAAAAAGGCCTTTGAAACGCAAGGAAAACCGCTCACTAAGCCGGAAGTTAATTTAATGAAACAGATTCTGGACCGGGTGGAAAGGGAAGGGGCGCTAATGGTTGGAGATTTCGAGAACGACCGCTTAGCAGCAAGCTCCGGCTGGTGGGACTGGAGACCCGCTAAGGTTGCCTTGGAAAGACTTTACCTGAACGGCAAATTGATGATCAGCCGGACTAAAGCCTTTCAGAAAACCTATGATTTACCCTTTAATTTAGTGCCGGAGGAAACAGACCTCACCATGCCTACAGATGAGGAATACGCTCGTTTTGTGATCTACCGCACTCTAGGCGCACTGGGTATCTGTTCTGCCAAGGAAATGGCCTGGCGTGCCCGTCGTGTGAAAGGCAACCTGGTTAAAAAGGAACTGGAAAAAATTATTCAGGAAGGAAAAGTAAAAATGGTAATTGTAGAAGGCTTGAAAGGCCCGCTCTATATGCTCCCCGATCAGGAAATTAACGTTAAACTTTCCAACGATGTTTTCATTCTTTCGCCCTTCGACATCCTCAATGTCTTCCGTCACCGCTTAAAGGACTTTTTTAATTTCGATTACCAGATCGAATGTTTTGTGCCTGCCCCTAAACGCCTGTACGGTTATTTTTCACTTCCTGTACTGGCAGGGGAAACTTTTATCGCAAGGATGGATGCCAAAGCCGACCGCAAACAAAAAATGCTGATCGTTCATAACATCCATTTTGAATCCGTGGATCTTGAGCAGCGCATTATTGAAAAGTTTGTTCAAGCTTTAAAAGCATTCGCTCAATTCAACCAATGTAAGGACATTGTTTTCAAACGGTCCAACAATGAAAGTTATCTGGATTCGATCAGCAAAAGTTTTTCTGAATAGATTGTTATCAAATCTTTATAAAAAAGCTCCATCTACAGCATTCTGGTTTTTATTTCCGATCAGTGCCAAAATAACCCAAACGTAACATTTGGGAAACAATTAAAAGGCAGATTTGTAATAACTTAGAGATAACTTAAATATAATCGTATGAATACTCAGGAAGTAGCTGACAAATTAGTACAGCTTTGCCGTGAAGGCAAGCACGCAGAAGCCATTGATGAACTGTATGCAGACAATGTAGTTAGTAAAGAGCCGAAAGGATCTCCAATGGAATTGACGGAAGGCAAGGAGGCCGTTAAAAATAAAACGTTGCATTGGGAACAAAGCGTAGCAGAAATTCATAGTGCATCGACCTCAGATCCGCTTGTTGCGGACAACCATTTTTCTATAGTTATGGATATAGACGCCACCTACAAAGAGCATGGTAGAATGCCGATGAGCGAGATTTGTGTGTATGAAGTTAAAGATGGTAAAATCGTAGCCGACGAATTTTTCTATAGAATGGGTTAAAATGTTGGAATAAAACTCAGAATGATTACCTTAAGGGATGCATATCACTTGTATTAGAAATGAATATGGTAAATAAAATGACTTGCATCCTTTTTGCTTTTGCCCTTGGCGGAACGGTAAATGTATCCGCGCAGAAAGCGGATCCGGAATCGATTTACACAAAAGAAGGTTATAAATTGGTCTGGGCAGATGAATTTAACAACAATGGTAAACCTGATGCTACAAGTTGGACGCACGAGCAGGGCTTTGTACGCAACGAAGAAGCCCAATGGTATCAACAGGATAATGCCTGGTGTGAAAACGGGCTGCTTGTTATTGAAGGAAGAAAGGAAACCAGACCTAACCCAGGTTTTAAAAAGGAATCCGGGGATTGGAGAAGTAACCGAGAAAATGCGGAATATACTTCGTCAAGCATAAAAACCGCCGGTAAACATTCCTGGCAATATGGTCGTTTTGTGATGCGGGGTAAAATTGATGTAAGCTCCGGGCTTTGGCCGGCATGGTGGACGCTCGGTGTATCCGGAGAATGGCCTTCCAATGGCGAAATAGACATGATGGAATATTACAGAGGGAAATTACTGGCCAATATTGCTGTTGGGACTTCAAAAAAATATCAGGCGGAATGGCACAGCAATTCCAAGTCCATCATAGAATTGGGTGGACCCGAATGGGTCTCAAAATTCCATATCTGGCGAATGGACTGGACAGAAAAAGACATCGCCTTATATATAGATGAGCAGCTGCTGATTAAAGTAGATATGGATAGTCTTTACAATAAAGATGGCAGTAATACACATCCATTTAAACAACCTCATTACATGCTGTTGAACCTGGCCATGGGAGGTACCAATGGAGGTGGTCTTGAAAACACCAAATTCCCCAACCGTTTTGAAGTTGATTATGTACGTGTTTATCAGAAGTAGCCAGCTTTCGGTTTGTGTTTAGTGATGGTTGGAAAAAGGTGAAAGATGACTGGCATCATTATTGGCCTTATTGAGCGTCATCATAATGGTAATCTCCTATGGATATCAAGTTATTTTTCCCCTTTGTTTCTTTGCTAAAAAGATCTGTATTTATTCTTTTGCTTTTGGCGCAGGCGCATTCTTTTGCGCAAAGCAATATTTCTAAAGACATTCCAGTAATTGACATTAGCTTTTTCAAAGGTCCTGTGCCCAATAATACATCCTTTGCAAGCATGACCTATATCGATTACAGTTACGGTTTTAACATAGAGGGTACGCGACGTTCAAAAGATGTGAAAGTAAAGGTCGCCCTGACGATCAGTCCTAACAGTTCCCGGAGTTACCTCGACAAATCGAGAATAAAGAATGAGAATTTAGATCAGTTAATCGCTCATGAACAGGGGCATATTGTTATCGGGTTCTTTATTGGAAAGAAGGTCCAGGATGCCCTAAACGCGAGCCATTACACCAAAAATTATAAGAATGAGATCAAAGCCAATTACAAGAAGTTTTATCAGGAGTTCGAAAAACTGCAGCATCAATATGATGAAGAAACCAATCATGGTGCAGATAAAGAAGCCCAGATAAAGTGGAATAGAAAAATTCGACTGCTGGATTAAATACCAAAGCCAACAGGCATGTTTAGCAACATACGCACTGGTTTGTCCTTGTAATAGGCTGGTTCAGTAAACGATGTTTTTTGAACTGCCGCTACTGCAGCTTCATCACAGCCATGACCAAGTTTTCTATCAACTTTGATGTTAGATATACGTCCATCCAATTCAACGATGAATGACAAAAATACCCGGCCTTTAATTCCAGCCTCCTTGGCGCCTTTAGGGTATTCCAGGTTAGCATTTACCGCTTCATAAAACTTTTTCATGCCACCTTTAAATTTAGGCATTACCTGAACGACCGTAAATTCATATACGGTCGTATCTGATTGTGATTTTTCCTGAGCCAAGCCAGTAAGGTAAATGACAGTACATAAGAGCGTTAATAGTAATTTCATATCGTAAAATAATTAAAATTTAGTTGAATATCAATCTAAGAACAAAGCTGTTTTTATATTATCTCAAAGCTATATACACCTGATTGAAATTCGATCTGATATTTATTGTTGGTTTCTTTTGCTAAAGTGCTTTGTCCGGAATCATACTTTATCTTCGTTTTATTTCCAGGTAAAACAAAAGTTGCTGAACTATTTTTAGGTACCTCAATCAATACCTGCAGCTTTCCATTATCTCGTTTCCATTCTGAACGTATTTTCCCAAATGAACTATTGTATGAGGATTTGCAATAATTTAAATCGGCTATAGGTTTTGGCTGAATTAAAAAATGTTTCATACCCACACTTGCCGGATCAACTTTTATCCCTGCAATACCTGAATAAAACCATTCCACCACGCTTCCAAACATAGGGTGGCACCTGGAGCCATCGCCATTCCACGATTCCCATAAAGTGCTGTTTTTGCTGTCCAGTAAATAACCAAAGCCCGGGGAATCTTTTTGATTCATAATTTGGTAGGCAATATCATCCCGGTTATTTTGTGAAAGCACTTTTATCAGCAGGGGAGTTCCTAAAATACCTGTATCAAAATGGTAATTAATTTCCTTTAGATGCGCTAGTAACGAGTTGAAAACGATCTCATAGTTCTCCTTTGGTACCAGGTCAAAAGCTAGAGCAAATACATCAGCACCCTGCCTGCCTTCCCAGTAGGTTTGTTTGGAGGTGTTATAGTACGCCTTATTGAAATTTGTTTTTATTTCATTTGCAAGGTTCTCAAATTTTTGAGAATCATCATTTTTACCCAATGTCTTTGCCACTTTTGTCATGATATTGGTAACATGATAAAAGTAGGCTGTGTTAACCAAAGGTGCCGGAATTTGAATATTGTTGGGCGTACACCAATCTCCTAAACACCATCCGTTAGGTTCTTCTCTGGTTATTAATCCGTCTTTGTCGGTTCTGGTTTGCAGGTATTCCACCCATTGTTTCATGCCGGTATAATGCTCGGCCAAAACTGTGGTATCTCCATAATAAGAAAAATAGGTCCAGGGCATAATTACATAGGCCGACCCCCAAGCCGGCCCACCTCCGCCACCGCCAAAAGGGGCTGTGTGCGTAACAAATCCGGTTTTTTTATTTCTGGCATCGTCCATATCGTTGAACCATTTGCGATAAAACTGACGCATATCATAGGTGAGAATGGAACTTTCTATGATCACCTGCCCATCTCCTGTATAGCCTAGTCTTTCTCTATGAGGACAATCGCTGCTGATACTTCCATGGAAGTTTGCATTTTGTGTTTTGATATAGGCTGTATTTATCTTATTTAAAAATGGGTTTGAACATTCGAAGTTTCCATTTGATTTTACATCCGTGTGGACTTCTTTTATTTTTAAACTCTCCTTGTCAAGGCTTACATCCTGGGTAATTAATTCAATTCTTCTGAAAGCATGCCATGTAAATTTTGGCTCCCAGTTTTCTATCCCTTTCCCTTTCAAGACGTAGCTGTCGAGCTGACCATAATCATCACCTTCCTCGCTGATATACCTGATTTTAATCCGACTGCCTGCTTTTCCTTGAACAGTTATTGCTGCCCAGCCTGATACCGTTTCATCTAAATGATAGGAATAAACAGAGTCTTTTGTTTTACCCTCAAAAGCAGGTATCAGCGTTCTGGTAATTTTATCAAAAGGAGCAAGCTGCGGACGTAAAGCACCGGTAGGTGAACGCACAAAAATGGCCGATTTCCACTGAACATCGGAATAACCAATTTTATTCCATTCTCCCAATTCCAGTCGTGCATCATATTTTTCTCCTGTAAAAATACCATCCTTTAATAACGGTCCGTTTGCTGTTTTCCAGGTTTTATCGGATCCGATGATTTTGCTGGTGCCGTCTACATATTCTATCTCTAATTGAAAAATTAACCTTGGCGCATCGTACCACATATCACCTTCAACCCTTCGATCTCGTTGATTGTACCACCCATTACCAAGTTGTATTCCAATCGCATTGTTTTTTTGAAGCAGATAATTGGTGACATCGAAACTGTTATAAAGTACACGTTGAGTGGATTGATCATCATAAGGATAAAGTAATTTCTTCAGTGATCTTTTATCATAGTTGGTAACCGAGGGAGCCAGTACCTGGTCTCCAATTTTCCTTCCATTTAAAAACAATTCATAAAACCCCAGGCCACTGATGTGAACTATAGCTTGTTTTATTTTTTTTTCGGCTGTGAATTCTTTACGAAAAAAGGGAGAGGGATAAGTAATCGCCGAATCGGGAAATGGATTTTCGAAGGCGCCAATCCATTTCCCTTGCCAGTCTGCGGCTTTTAATAATCCCATAGACCACGAAGCTGTCTGGCTCCAATTAGAGGCCATATTTTTTTCATCCCAAATCATCACTTTCCAGTACAACTTTTTTCTGGACGCTAAGGGCTTACCCTTGTAGAAAACCTGGGTTGAGTTTACAGAATTTATCTTGCCACTATCCCAATAATCACCTTTATTTTGCTGTAATAAAGAGATACTGCTTGCCACTATTATCCGGTATGCCGTTTGACTATTTGCTCGATACTCCGATGCCATTTGCCAGCTTAGCCCAGGATGTTGATGCTCAATAGCTATTGGATTTGAAAGCTGTTCGCATTCGAGTTTTTCAATATTGGGTGCTAACTGGTTACTGAAAATGAAGGTTGGAACAAGCAGGAATAGAATATTGGTAATGATTATTTTCATTTAATATCACTTAGCGTTTATAAAGCAAACTACGATTTTAATTATAGTTTTTTGTAATTTTATAAGATCTATTAACATCTTAATGCTGCGTTATGAAAACAATTAAAGTATTAATCTATCTGATTTTCTTTTTTTCAATCTCTCAAAAAGCCATGGCTCAGGAAAAAATGGGACAGGTCTATATTATAAGATCTACGGGATATGAGGGTTCCTTAATCAACTATAGGGTATATATTGATGATAAACTGGTTTGTAAAATAAAGAACAAACAGTTTTCTATTCACGATATTGCTGTTGGTGATCATACGGTCTCTGTAGCCAGTGGTGGAATCTCCACTGGAAAGAAATCTCAACCGTTGAAATTTACTGTAGAGGAGGGAAAAATAAACTATATTCAATTTAATAGGGCAGGAAAATTGACCTGTCAGGAAATTATGAAGAGCTCGGCAGAAGAGATTTATAAAAAAGCGACCCGAATCGATAACTGTCTTCCAAAAGAATAGCATCAAAATATAATATCTGACAGACAACTTAAGGAGTACGAAAAGGGAGAATTTTTCAGTTCTTCCTTTTCTAGCGTTCGCTTCTCAATTTATTTCGGTGCATTGCCCCCCAATCGGACAGGGTTTCCAATACACCGCTTAAAGTATCAGCATATGGTGTCAACTGATATTCAACCACCACTGGAGTTTGCGGATGAACCACTCTTTTTACAAAACCATTTATTTCAAGTTCTTTAAGTTCAGCTGATAACACCCGTGCAGATATCCCCTCAACACTTCGCTGGATCTCGTTAAACCGCTTATTGTTCTCACGAAGTGAGACTATAACCCTAAGCTTCCACTTCCCTCCAATCACATAAAGTGCGTCAGAGATAGAAGCCAGTCTGCTTGTGCATTCATTTGAAGTTGGCTGCAGTGTTTCGTGCATAATTAATTGATTTACAGTTTACTAAACAAAATATTAGTGCTAACCTTTTGTATACTACTAATCTTTTGTAAGCAAATGTATATAGATTTGACAACAATAAATCATAAATTCATGAAAAAGATATTGCATGTTATATCAAGTCCAAGAGGCGATGCCTCTTTTAGCATTAAATTAGGAAACGCCATTGTTGAAAAGATTAAGGCAGCTTACCCAGACAGTACCGTTCAGGAAAGCAATCTCCTTGAAAAACACTTTCCACACCTGGAAGAATCGCATTTAGCTTCCTTTTTTACGCCGGCTGAAAATAGAACACCAGAGCTCTTAGCTGCGGTTAAACATTCAGATGAAGCAATTAAAGAAATCATGGAAGCGGATGTGATTGTGATCGGTGCTCCGATTTACAATTACAGTATTCACTCTTCTTTAAAAGCATGGATAGATCATATTGCCAGATCCGGCCTCACTTTCAAATACGATGAAAATGGCCCTGAGGGATTGGTCAAGAACAAAAAAGTTTATATAGCCCTGTCCTCAGGAGCGATTTACTCAGAAGGGCCACTAAAATCAATCGACTATGTTGAACCTTACATGAGAACTATTCTGGGCTTTTTGGGGATGACAGATATCACCGTAATTCGTGCAGAAGGAACCTCATTACCAGGCATACAAGATCATGCGTTGGAAAAAGGAATAGCTAGCGTGCATATTAACTAGTTATATTATTGCTTTCACAATTGCTTAACAATTGTGAAAGCAATAATTATTGATCCTTATTAATCATTCCATGGCGAATGTAAAATGCAATCGCAGAAATTTTTGCGATGGAAATTTGGGATCATATAAGCACACACATCAGCTTTGATATTACCAAAAGTGGTCTCTGTTTTATGTTCAAACCCACTAAAAAAAGTTGGGATGATGTTTTTCTTGAAATCATTACGTGGAAAGGCACTTATGATCTCAATTCTGTTCTCTTCGCTGAGGTGCTCATATCCTTCTCCCATTACATCTAAGCCGACGCCTGAATACATCAGCGCTACTTCGGGTTCCTTGTGTTCTGCAATACCTATCGTAGTATGTAAAGCAATAGTATCCCAAACCAACTGCAAAGATTCTTTCGGTAGGCCATGACTTTTAAGAAAATCGCGCGCGGCGTTAGCTCCGTCTACTTCGAAACGCAGATCAGGGCTGCTGTAGTGTTTTGTTAAACCTAAATCGTGGAATACCGAGCTCACATATAACAACTCCTGATCATATTTTAGCTGGTTTCTTTTTCCATTTAAAGAAGAAAAAAGAAATACCCTTAAAGAGTGATTGTAGATGAATTCTGTTCCATGTTCTAATAAAAGTTCTGTTGCCTGATTGGCAATGCTGCTATCGGGAATGCTTATACCTGCAACCGTTTTTAATTTATTAACTGACATCGTCTTTTTGTTTTCCCAAAGTTACCGCCGTCTTATGGCATAGGGAATGTTAAAATCCGTTAATCACATGTTAAAAGCTGCAAATGTGTAATTGGTTAGATGATCACCTACCAAGGTTTGTAAAAAGCATCCGGTAATCTTTGGGCGATACCTGTACGTTCTTCTTAAAAAAATGACTGAACTGGTCCGGCGTTGCAAAGTTCAATTGAAGTGCAATTTCTTTAATTGGCATAGAGGAGAACTGTAAAGACCTTTTTGCTTCTGCAATAAGCTGTCCATTTATGAGATCCTTGGCTCCTCTACCACTGCAACGTTTTGATAGATCGGCCAGTTTTCGGGCAGAAATACCTAAAAGCTTCGAGTATGCCGCTACCTCATGTGAGCTTTGATAATGTGCACTTATCAATTCAATAAACTGTCTGTAGAGCTGATTCTCATAATTGTCGATTCCACTTGCAAGGGATGCGTTTACGTTAGCTATTTTTATCATGATAATTTTTAGATAGGCAGCCATTGCATCCAACTTATTGATATATTCTTCTCTTGCGAATTCATTCCATAAAGATTTGAACAGCGAACTAAGTTCTTCATGGTCTTCTTTTATGAGTGGGAGCATTTGGTTTGCAGAGGCATTGTTGAACAGTACAGCCTTACAATTATTGGCGCTTGAAGGAGCTTTTTCCCAAAAGCAATCACCAAAACTGAGCTCGTAACCAGTAAATTTGCTGCCTTTTTTAAAATTTACGACCTGCCCTTTTGAAATTAGAAAAAGTTCGGACGATGAAATTTTAAACGTATGGTCATCTATTTTTAGCGTGCCAAGCCCGGTACTGACCAGAATTATCCGGTTATAAGCAAGCCGAGATGCCGATGGGTGTTCATATTGTCTATCTGCAAAAAAATGGATAGAGAAGGATTCCTTAATCTCTTTTTCTATAAGCGTACTCGACAACATAATTTCTGGAAGGGGTAGTTTTAACAATCTTACACTAAAGGTAGCAAGAATAGTCAAGATCATAATTCATTTGGAAATGATCTTGAGAAACGAATGAAAATTAATTAATATGCTAACTTTAGCTTATTCTCTCCTTATGATAGACAGCATCTTTTATACCGGCAATGATTATGTTCCCCTCATCCTTAGGGTGGTGGCCGGCGTAATCATTTTGCCTTATGGCATGCAAAAGCTCTTTGGATGGTTTCCACCATTGGGAGGAGGAATAGGCATTAAAGGAACGCTAGCAGATTTTAAAGCTAAGAAGGTTTCTGTATTAATAGCCTGTCTGGTCATTGTTGCCCAGACATTGGGGAGTATAGGACTGATTATTGGATGCCTTGGCAGGGTAGCCGCGATAGGTAATTTTATCATCTTTGCTGCGGCCATTGTGGTGCACGCCCCTGATGGCTGGGCGATGAACTGGACTGGCAGGAAAAAGGGGGAAGGCATTGAATATTTTATATTGCTCTTATCAATCCTGCTTATCATTATCATTAAGGGGAGTGGCGCATGGTCCGTAGACTACTGGATTACCCATTTTATGAGCAATTTTACAATAGAAAGATGAAAACATTTGTTAAAATAGACCGAATGGTTTATTTTTGCTTCCTCTAATATTTAAGTAATGAATAAGGCAGAGCGGACAAGGAAATTTATTATCGAGAAATCGGCTTCCATTATCAACAGAAAAGGAATGGCCGGTACTTCGCTTAGTGACATCATGGAGGCAACAAAACTGGCCAAAGGCGGTATTTATGGAAACTTCGAAAGTAAGGATGAAATATGTGTAGCGTCCTTTTTATACCTGACAGAGAAGCTTGCCGATCAATTGAATAGAGCTGTGTTGCGTGGAGGAACCGCGAAAGAAAAATTTTTAAATTTATTGGATGCCTATACAGAGATTCAAAACACCGAGGGAGGTTGCCCTATTCTGAACTTTGGCGTTGAGTCTGATGATACCCATCCTAATATGAAAGAATATGTAAAGAAAGCAATCCGGTCCTCGCAAAAAAGATTTTTTGATATCATATCTGATGGTATTGCCCATCATGAAATATCAGCCACGGTGAATCCGAAGAACTTTAGCATAAAAGTTTTTGCCATGATTGAAGGTGCTATTTTGTTCAGAAGGGTATTAGAAAGTGATGAGCAAATGCGAATTATCCACGAGGCCATCAAACTTGAATTTGAGTCGTATTTAATATAATTTTTTTGTCAAATTAAAGACCGATTGGTCTATTTTGTGTGCTGAGTTTTAACAATTAATATAAGAAACAATGTCAAAAGTAATTTTAATCACAGGAGCCTCCAGGGGATTTGGAAAAATCTGGGCAGAGGCATTTCTAAAACGTGGTGATCGGGTAGTAGCTACAGGAAGGAACATCGAAGCGCTTCAGGGCCTGAGCGATCAATTTGGGGATCAGGTATTGCCTGTTCAATTGGATGTTAACGATCGCCAGGCCTGCGTTGAAGCCGTAAATAGGGCGAAGGAACATTTTGGAAGAATTGATGTACTGATCAATAATGCTGGGTATGGACTGTTTGGAGCCGTTGAGGAAACTTCTGAACAAGAAGCAAGGAGCCAAATGGAAACAAATTTCTTTGGCGTGCTTTGGGTAACACAAGCGGTGTTACCGATTATGCGCGCGCAGAAGGCCGGACACATTATTCAGGTATCAAGTTATTTAGGTTTAATAGCAGCTCCGGTATTGGGGATTTACAATGCTTCCAAATTTGCTGTAGAAGGTTTAACTGAAACACTTGCTTTGGAAGTGAAAGCCTTTGGCATTAACGTTTCTTTGGTAGAGCCCAATGGCTATGCAACAGACTGGTCCGGCGAGTCGGCTTTTCAAGCAAAACCTATGGAGATATATAGTCCGGTAAAAGATGCATTTCAGAAGGCTGTGTCCGTTCCTGGTTTTTTTGGACAACCAGCAGCTACTGCAAAAGCCATAATTAAATTAGTAGATGCACCTCATCCACCACTAAGGTTATTGTTAGGGTCTTTTGCTTATCCTTCGGTAAAAAAAGTTTATGAAGAACGTCTGGCCAGCTTTGAAGAGTGGAAAGCTGTTTCTGAAGCCGCACACGGAAGCAATTGATAGCAGAAAACAATGAAAACTTTAAAAGAAAATCACCAGGGATTTAGTACTGTGCTAGCCCTGTCGTTGATTCCATTGTCGGGATTTGCTACAGATATTTATTTGCCTTCACTTCCGGCGATGGCAAAAGACTTGCATGTTTCAGCATCCGCTATTCAGCTTTCGTTGGTACTATTTATGTTTAGTATAGGCGTAAGCCAGATTTTTATTGGAAGCATATTGGATAGCTTCGGACGTTTTAGGATCGGTATTGTATCACTCGCACTGTTTTCGCTGACCAGTTTTGTTATTGCCATTGTACCCAATATTTATGTTATTTATGCAATGCGTATTATTCAGGGTATCACCATTGCCTTTATTGTAGTAGGAAAGCGTGCCTATTTTGTTGATATCTATTCGGGAGATAAATTAAAGCATTACATCAGCTTGTTTGCCATTATCTGGGCATGTGCTCCCATTATGGCGCCATTTTTAGGGGGATACTTGCAAAGTGTCTTTGGCTGGCAATCTAACTTCTATTTCCTTGGTGTGTTGTCGCTTCTATTTTTAATTTTGGAACTCATCTACAGCGGCGAATCTTTAAAACATTTTCATCCGTTTAAGATCAGGTCAATTGCACAGACTTATAGTGGCATGCTAAAAACACCCGATTTTATCCTTGGTTTGGCGATTATTGGCATTTGCTTTGGCATGGTGGTTATTTACAGTTTGTCGAGCCCCTTTATTATAGAAAGTGTATTTGGTTATTCTGCTGTTACTACGGGCTATAGTTCATTGTTATCTGGTTTTTCTATCATGACTGGTGGGATCATTGCCAAATCGCTTATTAAACAGCCCCTGGCTAAAAAGGTTGTTACCGCTCTTATCGTACAGGTGAGTTTAGTGTTCCTTATGATATTGACAGTTCCTTTTGGTAGTAATATTTATACATTGATAGGCTTCACGATCTGTATACATATGTGCGGTGGTTTTATTTTCAACATCATTTATGGTTATTGCCTTAGCCGCTTTTCAAAAAATGCAGGTGTTGCAAGCGGACTTACCGGTGGTGCCATGTATATGGTTAGCTCGGTATTTAGCTATGGGTTTGCAAATTTATATGCTGTTAAAAGCCAGACTTTACTGGGGATAGCAAACATTTCTTTGATTCTGGTTATGGGCATACTGTTTATTGCTTTTAACCGATACAGAAAGGTACGGGTGAGTAATGAGCTGAAGACTGCTTTTGCCTGACTAAATTCCAAAATGAGGTAATCCAATAAACATTATTGGATTACCTTTTTAAGTATTCCGAGTGCTTCCACCATCTCATTTTGTAACAGGACGATTGTTTGAATTTTGCAAGTATTCATTTGTTCTCTGCAATCATTGCGTTTCCATGAGGGCTTACCTTTGTTTACATAAATTAAAAAGCAATAATCATGGATAAAACAATTCAAAAAGTATGGTTCATTACAGGAGCTTCGAAGGGATTAGGATTAGCACTTGCAATACAGTTATTGGAACAAGGACAAAAGGTCGCTGCAACTTCCAGAAGCATCCAGGACTTAAAAAATGCAATAGGTACTGAAAATGACAATTTTCTTCCCTTATCGGTTGATATTAGGAATGAAGAAAGTGTCTCAGCTGCAATCGAACAAGTTGTGGCGCGCTTTGGAAAGGTGGATGTCATTGTGAATAATGCAGGCTATGGCTTAGCGGGCGCCCTTGAGGAATTGACAGATGCGGAAAGCAGGCAAAACTTCGATGTCAACGTATTTGGTTCTTTAAATGTGATTAGGAAGGCAATGCCGTATCTGCGCAAACAAGGTTCCGGGCACATCTTTAACATCGCATCTATTGGTGGTTTTACAGGAGCTTTCCCTGGTTTTGGAATCTATTGTGCTACAAAATTTGCAGTTCATGGTTTCTCAGAATCATTGAGGGAAGAAGTGAAAAATTTTGGTGTAAAAGTAACGGTAGTATCACCAGGATATTTCAGGACCAATTTTCTAAGTGATTCCTCGCTAAATGTACCATCAAATCAAATGCAGGAGTATGCTGAGGTACGAGCGGTTCAGGCTGCCCACGAACAGGATATTAACGGGAATCAACCTGGTGATCCGAAAAAAGCTGCTGCAGCCTTTATCAGCGTAGCAGACATGGAAAACCCTCCGGTTCATTTGTTTCTTGGTGAGGATGCCTACGAATTTGCCAACGCTAAGATAGCATTTGTACAAAAAGAAATGGAACAGCTGGCATATATTGGTAAGGCCACCGGCTTTGAATAGCAGGTTGACAACAGGTTATTAATTGCAGGAATATCTTTATTTTTGATCAGGTAAAAAACATATGGCTGAAATAGAAACTTTAGAAGATTTTTACAGGCACAAATTCGCAGGCGTTGCCAGCGATGCACAAAAAGCAATTGGCGATTTTAATGCCTTTGTATTGGAAGACATCAGTACTCCGGAAGGAAATTCAACTGTTGAATATGCACGTAGGGATTTTTTCAAGATCAGCCTGGTTACCGGATCCAACCTTTATCATTATGCCGACAAAACGATAAAGATCGATGGTACTGCACTCATCTTTTTCAACCCGCAGGTACCCTATAAAATGGAATGTGCATCGAAGGAAAATAGAGGCTTCTTTTGTATTTTCAAAGAAGCCTTTTATAGTGAAAAATTGAGAGGTAGCTTAAATGACCTCCCCATGTTTACCATTGGTGGAAAACCATGCTATATTCTTGATGAGCAGCAAAAAGAGGAAGTTTCAGTGATCTTTAAAAAGATCATCAAGGAAATGGAATCTGATTATAAATACAAACGGGACCTGTTGTTGAATTATGTAACCGAAATGATCCATTATGCGCTAAAGTTGGAGCCTACCGAAAACCTGTATCATACCAATGATGCCAATGCCAGAATTACTGCTGTATTTTCGGAGCTTCTGGAACGTCAGTTTCCGATTGTATCGGCTGAACAACGATTTAATATGCGTTCGGCCAAAGACTTTGCTGAAAGGCTGTTCGTTCACGTTAACCACCTTAACAGGGCCATAAAAGAGACGACCGGGAAGACGACCAGCTACTATATTGCAAACAGGATTGCAAGCGAAGCTAAAGCGTTGTTGAAACATACAGACTGGAACATTTCTGAAATCAGCTATTGTCTGGGTTTTGAAGAACCCTCGCATTTCAATAATTTTTTCCGGAAACATACCGAGTTGTCACCATCGAAATATAGAACTGCCTAAGGTCACTACCTTTCCAGATGCTTATGCTGCAAACATAAATAAGCCACAACGGCACAACAATACATCATTAAGATCATGGGGTAGGCTGTACCATTGTAAAGTATACTTAGTATTGATGTGATCAAAAAAGCAGATAGGTAACTTACGGCTCCTACCAGTGCAGAAGCTGATCCGCTGAATGATGGAATGGCTCCGATATATAAAGAAGTAGTGTTGGGTAGAATCAAGCCAAGCATAGCTAAAAATATAAAGATCAATGCCAATAAAACAGCGAAAGGCCCATTAAAATATAATACGATTATCATTATTAAACCTGTAACCAATTGGCACATCATTGCAAGTTTTGTGATTTTTTGAACCTCAAAATGTTTCAGCAGTCTGGTGTTGAGTATTCCGGTAGCAATTATTCCTATCGCAAAACCGGAAAACACAAAGCCGAACTGCTTTTTGCTTAACCCATAAATCTGTGTAAATATAAATGGCGAAGCCGTAATAAAGGAGAATGCTGCGCTATTGCTAATGGCTCTTACTATTGCATAATTAATAAATGCGGGATGTTTTATGCAATAGATATAGTTTTTGAATATGACAGGAAGGTAGAATTTTTTATCAGCAGCCGGAGGTTTTCCTGCGGGTAAAATAGTTAAACATCCTATTAGTCCTGCTCCCGAAACAACTGCCATAATTAGAAATAGGTATTTCCAGGTGGATGCTTCGGCTAACATCCCGCCGGCTATTGGCGACAATATTGGCGAAACCCCCATTATGATCTGTAAAACAGTGAATACATGGGCTGCATTTTTGTCCTTATAAATATCACCTACCAATGCCCTGCAGATGACCTGACAAGCGCTTCCTGCAAGCCCCTGGATAAACCTTAGTGTCAGAAATACAGGGAAAGAACTGGTAATTACGCAGCAAATGCTGCAAAGGACATACGCTGCTAACCCCACTCTTAAAGGGGTTTTTCTGCCCCACACATCAGACATGGGACCAATAAACAATTGGCCAAAGGACATGCCGAACAGAAACAATGTTACGGTACCTTCAATACGAACAATTGGTACTTTAAAGTAATTGGCCATTACACCAAATGCCGGTAAATAGATGTCAATGGAGATCGAGCCTATTGCAGTTAAAATACCTAAAGTTAACGTGATCAATAAGGGCTTCGCATTGATTTTCATCGAAATATTGGGTAGCTGAATTTTATGATAAAGCTATACAACTAAATTTACTCATATGAAATTTCTTATGTAAAAATTATGACTTAATTTTCTCGATTAAAAACCTATTTTTATGGCTTGAAAGAAAACAGTTTTTTACAGATCAACATCAAAACGAATCTATAGATATTTACTGTCTGAATTAATTCGGTTATCACTGTTTCGGGGTAAAAGTAATTTTTAATCATGATTGCAAAAAGAATGGAGGGGGTTAGTGAATACTACTTCTCCCAAAAACTTAGGGAGATAGAATCCCTGAATAAAGAAGGCAAAAACATCATTAACTTAGGCATCGGGAGTCCCGATCTTCCACCGCATCCGGATGTGATCAGGACATTGCAGGAAGAGGCTGCAAAGCCAGGTGTACATGGTTATCAGGGATACAAAGGCATACCTGCATTGCGACAGGCCTTTGCAGATTGGTATCAAAAGTGGTATCGGGTAACGCTTGATCCTGACACCGAAGTATTGCCCCTGATTGGCTCTAAAGAAGGGATCATGCACATCTGTATGACTTATTTGAATGAGGGTGAGGAAGCATTGATCCCGGATCCCGGTTACCCTACTTATGCCAGTGCAGTTAAACTGGCAGGAGGCAAAGCTGTAACTTATCTCTTACAGGAGGAGCGAAACTGGTATCCCGATCTCCAGGCACTGGCCGCTACGGATTTGAGCAAGGTGAAGCTAATGTTCGTGAATTATCCGCACATGCCTACCGGGCAGCAGGTAAATGCCGGGATGTTTGAAAACCTGATACGCTTTGCAAAAGAAAATCAAATCTTGCTGATACATGATAATCCATACAGCTTCATTCTAAATGATCATCCTGTAAGCCTTTTGGAGGTGCCTGGTGCTAAAGAAGTGGTACTGGAACTGAACTCCTTGAGTAAATCTCATAATATGGCGGGTTGGCGCATCGGTATGCTTTGCGGATCAAAAGAACGGGTTGAAGAGGTGTTGAGGTTTAAAAGTAATATGGATAGCGGAATGTTCCAGCCGCTGCAAATGGCGGCAGCAAAGGCTTTAAGTCTTGGGACTGACTGGTACAATTCTATCAACAGCATCTATTCGCAAAGGAGAGATAAGGTATATCGTATACTTGATATTCTGGGCTGCAGCTATGAGCTTAAACAGGTTGGTTTATTTGTTTGGGCAAAAATACCTGATCATTACCCGGATGCTTATGCCCTTAGCGATGAAATCCTTTACGGAGCAAATGTTTTTCTGACCCCGGGAGGCATATTTGGCAGTCAGGGAAATCGGTACATCCGGATCAGTCTTTGTGGCGATCTTTCCAGGTTTGAGCAGGCGATAGGCCGGATCAGTAACTCGTATAAATAACGCATATACTCACAATAAAAAAAATACCTAAACAGATGAAAATAGCAGTTGTAGGTCTTGGACTTATCGGCGGTTCCATGGCCATGGTGTTAAAGCATAGGGGCTTCGCTTCAAAAGTGATAGGAGTGGATAATCAGCAGACACATACGCAGAAGGCACTGGAACTTGGGATTGTCGATGAAGTGGCTGATCTGGACAGCGCAATAGCAAGCAGCGACCTGGTTATACTTAGTGCTCCGGTAAGCGTATGTGAGAAATTACTACCTCATATCTTAGATCTTGTAACACACCAGGTTGTACTGGATACCGGTTCCACTAAAACCTCTCTTCTGGAGGCCGTAAAGGGGCATGCGAATAGGGGAAGGTATATCGCCACGCACCCCATGTGGGGAACAGAATTCAGTGGCCCGGAAGCGGCAACATTGGATGCGTTCGACGGTCGGGCCAACGTCATTTGTGATGCAGGGGAAAGCGATAAGGATGCTCTTGAAACAGTAGAACGGTTGTATAAATTACTTGGCATGTACAATGTATACATGGGCGGAAAGGATCATGATGTACATGTGGCCTATGTCAGTCATATTTCCCATATTACTTCCTTTGCCCTGGCCAATACGGTGCTGGAAAAAGAGAAAGAAGAAAATGCCATATTTGAACTGGCCAGTGCGGGTTTCGAAAGTACAGTAAGGCTGGCCAAAAGTAGTCCTGCCATGTGGATGCCCATATTTAAACAAAATAAGGAAAACGTACTTGATGTGTTAAATGAACACATTACTCAGCTCAGGAAATTCAAATCCTGCATTGAGAAGGAGAATTGGGCATACCTTACCGAGCTGATGGAACATGCGAATAAAATCAAAGATGTCCTGGACCGGAAACAATAAAAAGTGTGCGCTGACGGAATAAACCATTTTGATATCTTTTTTAAGAGGACATAGCCCGGCTCCAGAGGCCGTCACAGCAGCTTGGCTCGTTTACAGTCTGAGGACAATTGCGCTAAATGTATCTCAAACTAGGGTGCGGTGGAGAAATCCAGCATCATTACTTTGCTGCAACTCATTCTATTGAAGTTGGGCTGGTAGAGTATATACCCATATTCATCCAGAGCCCTGATGGCGCTATGCCAGGTTGCACTGCTGGATACTTTTGCCTGCGGCATGAGCTGCTTGCTTTTTACCCGGATGAAAGCGGGGTGATCGCTTTGAATCCAGTGCCGATAAAGCGCCATGTAAACGGCAATGTGTGTGGTCCTGATTCGTGGGTCGTGTTCGATTTTTTCCAGAAATTGCTTTAAAATAACTGTTGCTTCCATTCTTTCTTGGATATTGTGATTTGCTGACGCCAGTGTTGACGTCAGCGGTTTGGAATTCTTGTTTGCTAAGACATGGTGGGACCGGACTTTTTTACCCTGGGTCTGGGTGTCTTGTTTTCCAGGGATGCTGCCTGGGAATTTATTTGTTCTTTCCCCTGTTGCTGGTTGAGGTACAATTTATTCAGGTTCATATCGTATACATCAACACTTTTAAATCGGGGATTGGCGGCCAGGAAATGCTGCTGCAATTGACCATCTTCAACGAAGTTTACCGATTGCAGGTTACCTTTTTGGAGCGATTGCAGCAGTCTTGCAGCTGTTGTTTCGTCCCCAAGTTCTGCAATGGGCAATTTTTCCAATGCTTGCTGCAGATCAAAGCCATAATTGTCCCCAAAAGTCTGGAATTTGTAGTTTCCGTATTTATCGGTTTCCTTAAAGTTCAGCTGTGTCCAGGCATTGTATTTCTCACCTGTAGTGACGTATTTGTCCTGGATCAGGTCTTTCTCCATTTTGCTGTACTCCTTGAAAACGGATCTCCCGCTTAGCAGGTTATAGGCCTCTTTCTGGGTGATGTTGTTCTCCTTGCCGATTTGAAAGGTTTGGCTCATCAGCTCTTGGGAGTGTGGAGGTCTGAATGTGAGTTCATAACGGTTAAAAAAGTACAGGTCGCTTGATTCTGAACGACTGAAATCCAACCTGGAGACTACCACATCATTGCCGAATTCTGTGCGGTTTAAGAGTTGAAATTCTTTGAGTTCTTTGCCGATCTTCTCATTCAGCTGGCTTTCATAGCCTTCACCAAATCCAGTGTATTTGATCTGGTCTTTCAGGAATTCTACATTTTTCTTGTTCATGATTTTTGGATTTAATTAATTAATGTGATTGATTGTCTTTTAACAGTACCTGGTAGCCGGCTTTGAGCCTTGCTTTGATGCGCTTTATTTTTTTTCCGAACAATCCCTTGGCAGTAGTGATGACTTGTCGCGATGTCATCGTGGAAACGTATTTGATCCGCTGGGAATGGTTGACATCACCGACGCCTCAGAATCTGCCCGTACCATTCTGTTGGGACTGAACCGGGAGTGGCAGAAAAAGCAAGGAGATTTTTTTGTGGAGTCCCCAATTAATTTTGTGACTGCAATCATTTGGTTTTTACGTAAATACCAAAACGGCGCCTATTGTACTTTGCCACATGCCATTGAATTGATTCAGCTGGATTATGACAGTTTGTTTACGGTAATGCGTCTGGAGAAGGAAATAGAAGTTTTGATTAACCCATTTGTAAATGCCTACCTGAATGATGTCATGGAGCAACTCGAAGGGCAGATTGCTTCGGCTAAGATTGCCCTGGCCAGGTTATCATCTCCTCAGCTTTACTATGTGCTGTCCGGAAATGATTTTAGCTTGGACATCAATAATCCCGAGCATCCGAAGGTCATTTGCATGGGAAACAATCCGCAGAAGATCCAGACCTACGGGGCAGTGCTTTCCTTGTATGTAAACCGTTTGCTGAAAATCATCAATCAGAAGAATAAGCTGAAATCCATGCTGATCTTCGATGAATTTCCCACACTGACTACGGATATCATTCCTACCATTGCTACTGGCAGGAGTAATAAAATCGGGGTATGTCTGGGCATTCAGGATGCCAGCCAACTGCGAAAGGACTATGGCCGGGAACAGGCCGACGTGATCATGAGTACAGTGGGCAACATCATTGCCGGCCAGGTAACCGGGGATACTGCCAAGCAGCTGAGCGAACGCATCGGTAAAATTATGCAGGACCGCCAAAGCTTGTCAATCAATAGCGGAGATACTTCCATCAGCAAAAGCAGGCAACTTGAATTTGCCGTTCCCGCTTCCAGAATTGCGGCACTTTCCAGTGGTGAATTTGTAGGGATGGTTGCCGATACCCCGGATCAAAAAATTACCTTAAAGGCTTTCCATGGCGAGATACAGAATGACTTTCAGGCCCTCAACAGGGAAGAGGAAGCTTATGTTCCCATCCCAGTGATCAGAACAGTCAATTCAAGTATGGTCCAAAAGAATTATCTGCAGATCAAACAAGATGTGCAGGACATTGTCCGGTCCGAGGTACAGCGAATGATGGGTGATCCTGCACTTGCCCACTTTGTGATTCGCAAGAACTAGTCCGGCAAATCCGGACAACTGTTTTTGTTTTAGGGTTATTCTCAAATACACTTTGCAACCAGCAAATATCTCATCAACGCCTTCCCTTTGTATTTTTACCGTAGGTCTGAGAATTTTATTTCAACATTTTTTAACAATTGAATACATAAGTCTTTGTCATCTGCAGTGGACCCGCTCATGATCAGGGTTGCATTTTTTTTAGTCCGGTAATATCATACTCGGATACGTGTTCTCCTTTAGCCGTGAGTTCAATTCTTTTGGAGTGCTTGTCTTCTTTATCTGCGTACTCTTTAATTCATCCTCGTTTATTCATTCGGTTTAACATGTCTGTGCACCATTGTGATTTAGGTAAAGGAATGGTATTTTTACCATTGAGTTAAACGTAAAATAGTTTATGAGTTATAATGAACGATTAGCGAACCGTGTCCGAGAGTTACTTGAAGATCGGGATGACGTGACAGAAAAAGCAATGTTTAGCGGGATTTGCTTTATGGTTGATGAAAAGATGTGTATATGTGTAACCAGTACGGGTTTATTATGCCGCATTGGAGCAAGCAAAGTAGAGGAAAAATTGGAAGATAGCAATTGCAGGCAGATGATCAACAATGGACGAACCATGAAAGACTTTGTGTATGTAGATGATACTGATGTAGAGAAGCAGCAGGAGCTGAGGCATTGGCTGAGTCTCTGCCTGGAGTTTAATCCGCTGGCCAAATCTTCCAAAAAGAAAAAATAGGTCTGATATAAACTAGTTGAGTAGATAGTTGAATTAAAGCAAAAGCGCCTGTTCATTAATTGAACAGGCGCTTTTATTTAGGTAATTAACCTAAAATTATTTTTTTATTGCGTCTTCACAGCGGTATCGATAGCAGCTGAATCAGTTACAGTAGTGTCCATTGTGGTCATAGAAGTATCAGTCATTGTAGAATCTGTAGCATCTGCTTTTTTTTCTGAAGTACAAGCGGCAACTGATAAAGATATTGCTAAAGCTAAAAAGCCAAATTTGAATAGGGTTTTCATAATAATTTTGTTTTAGATACAAGTTTTGTTCATTAATTAATACACTTGCCCTAAAAAGGTAACCCATTTAAATAAATTATGGGGCTATTATCGTGAAAAGATAGACTGCAAATATGACCAGTAAAACCACTCCCTGTAAGATATTAGTTTTGCCCGTAGCCAGCGAAAGCATGATTGTAAACTGTGCCAGCAAGAGTAATACGGTAGCCTTCATGTCAATTCCTAAGGTAATGGTCATTCCTGTTACCATAGATACGATTGCCACAGCCGGAATGGTTAAACCGATACTGGCCAGCGCAGATCCTAACGCCAGGTTAAGACTTGTTTGTAAACGGTTCTTTCTGGCTGCGCGATAGGCTGCAAGCCCCTCTGGCAGTAACACTACTGCGGCAATGATGACCCCTACCAATGACTTTGGTGCTCCAAAGTTGATGACCGCATTTTCTATATCGGGTGCCAGAGCCTTTGCGAGCAATACTACAATACCCAGGCATAAAAGCAATAAGAAAGTACTTAAAAGAGCGACTTTATTGGTTGGCGGTTCAGCGTGTACCTCTTCGTCGCCATCTGCATCGGGAGGTAAAAAGAAATCGCGATGCCTGATGGTTTGAACCATTACAAAAGCACCATACAACACCAGACATACCACAGCTACAAAAATGAGTTGGATAGGGGTGTATTCAGGACCTGCCTTACTTGTGGTATAATTTGGAAGAATCAGCGTGAGTACCAGTATTGCTGTAAGGGTAACCACAGCCGCACTTACCCCTGGTAAACTAAACACCTGTTCTTTAAACTTGGCTCCCCCTACAAGTAGGCACAGACCAATAATTCCAGTTAAAATAATCATTACAGCGGCTAGAACCGTATCGCGGGCAAGTGCCGCGGTATCGGGGCCACCTGTTAACATTAAAGAAACGATCAGCGCAACCTCAATAACGGTAATGGCCAGTGCAAGCAGCAAAGTGCCGAAGGGTTCACCAACCCGATGAGCAACAACCTCAGCATGATGGACTGCGGCAAGTACCGCGGCAATGAGTACGGCTGCAAGAAAGAATGTATAGAAAATCCCCAGATCCAATGAACTGCCAAAATAGGCTAGCCAGGCAACGATTGGAGATAAGATGGTCCATAAAGGTACTGGTAGTTTTTTGTGCATAAATTTGGGATTAAGTAAGATATTGAATTAAAAATTTAAGACAACAATTATTGTGCTGGAAACGATAAAAAGAATGTTGTGGTTCAGAAATTTTACACTTTTAGTGTATAAATCTCAATTCTTCTTAGTTAATGTTCCTATAGTTTAAATAAAAAATTGCGGATGTTATGATTTATTGCTTTATTTGTATATTAATTCTATAGATTTAATATACTATTTAATCATGAACGCAATTTTACTTCAAAACAAGTCGCTCAGTACTTCTAAATCTGATCATTATTTTCCAATGGTGAGGCTTCAATCAGCATCATTATTTTCGGGCAACTTCTCCAAGTGTTGCCGTTGTTGTTAGGGGATTTCGCCTGATTGTTTAGGCAGATTTTCGATCACCTTTAAATTTTTAGATTCCACAATTATGCCACTCAAAGAGGAGGTAAGGGGACTCGCATGTCATTACTTTTTTAAACTTTTAAAATGAAGCATTTATATAAAAGAAGCGCATACCTGCTCATTTGTGTATTATGGGCACATGTTGCAGCCGCACAGGTAGGTGCACCAACAATTAAATCAAAATTAAATGGTATTGTGTTAGATGCCACAACAAAACAACCCCTTCCGGGTGCTGTAATAAAAATAAAAGGGACTACTCATTCTGTTGCCGCAGATGAGAATGGTAAATTCAGTTTTGTAACCGGACAAACCTTTCCGTACACACTTGTAGTAAGTTTTATTGGGTTTGTACAACAGGAAATTACTGCTAAAGGGAGCCCTGTAGAAATCCTTTTAAAAGAAAACCTTAGTGAGCTAAATGAAATAGTAGTTACGGGTTACAGTTCTCAGGAACGTAAATATATAGCAAGCTCGATTACCAGTGTTAGTGGGAGTGTTGTCCAGGATCAGCCATCAGGAGGATTTAATCAGCTGTTACAAGGGAAAGCTACAGGCGTACAGGTGTCTTCAAATTCTGGCGTACCCGGTGGTGGTATTACCTTTAGAGTTCGGGGAAACAATTCGATCAATGCTTCTGTAGATCCACTTTATATAATTGATGGCGTATTTGTAAGTAATTCTGATCCTATCTCCGCAGGATTAGGTAACCAGCAGGCTTCCAATCCAATCGCTGATTTGAATCCATCTGATATAGAAGACATACAAATTCTAAAGGATGCAAATGCAACAGCAATATATGGTTCATTAGGGGCAAATGGAGTAATTATTGTAACAACCAAAAGAGGAAAGCGAAACACTAGTGCAAAGATAAATTTAAATTCTTTTCAGGGATGGTCGACTGCTATCAATAAGTTTGAAGTAGCTACAGGGCCGGAAGTAGCTTTGTTGACTAATGAATCCAGAATTAATACCGCTATTGATAAAGGCGAAGATCTTTCTGCAGTGGTTTTGCCTTTTCCGAATCCAGAAACCCAACCGACATATGATAGGATCAGTGGTCTGTTTCGTACTGCCCGTACCTCAAATTACGAGGTATCTACACAAGGGGGTACAGATAAAAGCACTTATTATGTTGGGCTTGGTTACTTAGATCAGGAATCCATAGTAAAACCATCAGACTATACCCGTTATTCGGCCAGGTTAAACTATGATAATTATTTAACCGACAGATTAAAGATTGGTACCAGTATTAACTTTACCAGATCAAACAGGAACTTGAGCGGAAGTGACAACAATCCTCAAGGAGTTATCAATTCGGCATTATTTCCGAGATCATACCTTCCAATATTTAAAGAGGATGGTACATATGCCAGGTATGGTAGCTTTGACAATCATCTTGCATTAATAGAAAACCTCGATAGTAAAGCGGTAGGGTGGCGTACTATTGGCAATGTTTATGGTGAGTATTCAATAGTTCCAGGACTTAAATTACGCAGTAGCTGGAGTTTAGATAATAGCAGTGAATATGACAACAGCTATTCTAGTACACTAATCAGTGCAGGTATTGCCGCTAATGGTTCAGCTTCATCAACAGAAACAAAGAACCTTGTTTTAACTAATGAGCAGGTATTGAATTTTGTGAAATCTTTTGGCGAAGATGGTAAGCACAATATTAATGCATTGGTTGGTAATACCATAAATACGGTATTAAATGAAAGCACAGCTGCTACCGGAACTGGTTTTGCGGCAAACAGCCTTCGTTCTGTCTCTGTTGCAGCAACTCGCTCCGGTACTTCTTCCAGAGCTGAATCCAAACTGTTATCTTTCTTTAGTAAGGTAAGTTATACCTATAATGGGAAGTATACAATTGATGGAAGTATCCGTGCCGATGGATCTTCAAAATTCGGGATAAACAAACGTTGGGGATATTTCCCCTCTGGAGGTGTAGCATGGCGTGCTGGGCAGGAAGATTTTATTAAAAATCTGAATGTATTTGATGAATTAAAACTTAGGGCCAGTCTTGGGCTTTCTGGAAATCAAAACGGAATTGGCTCCTATGCAGCACAAGGTTTATGGTCGTCAGGAGCAAATTACCTGGAGCAACCCGGAATATCCCCTTCGCAACTTGCTAATCCAGACCTTACCTGGGAAACTACTCGTCAGTTTAATGTTGGAGCCGAGTTCGGGTTTTTCAAGAACAGGCTAAGCATTGTGGCAGATTACTATAATAAATATACCTATGATTTGTTATTAAACGTTCCTGTTCCTTACCGCTCAGGCTTTGCCAGCTACCTGCAAAATTATGGTTCGGTACGTAATAAAGGATTTGAATTGGGCATCAATTCCACGAATGTGGCATCAACAGATTTTAAATGGACAACCAATTTTAATATCTCTTTTAACAATAATAAGATCGAAAAACTTGCTTCAGATATCAGCTTAGGCGCTTCGGGCAGAAATATTTCAATTCTAAGACAAGGTTATTCGGTTAATTCCTTCCAGTTGTACAAACAGTTATACGTTGATCCTAAAACGGGTAATGCCGTTTATGAAGATGTAAATAAGGATGGTCTGATCACTTCTGCCGATAGACAAATAGTAGGCAATGCATTGCCAAAATATACCGGAGGTTTAACCAATAATTTAAGCTATAAGAGCTTCGATCTGAGCTTCTTCGTTTATTTTCAGCAAGGTAACAAGATTATGAATATGAATGATTTCTTCATGGTTCATGGAGGAACTCAGGCTAATATTGGCTTTTTACCGCGTCAGCTAGATCGCTGGCAAAAGGAAGGGGATATCACTGATATTCCAAGATTGACTACATACAGTTCGAATCCTACTGAAAATGGAGGTGCAGCCAATAATTATGGCGGGAATGTAGCAAGCTTAAGTTCCAGGTATCTTGAAGATGGTTCCTTCATCAGATTAAAAACCCTGACCCTGGGATATACTTTGCCAGTTGCAGTATTGAAAAAGATTAACATTAGCAGGATCAGATTATATGCTCAGGCTACCAATCTTTTAACCTTTACCAATTATGGCGGTCTTGATCCTGAAGTAAGTTCTCAAAGTAATAACCAGAATACGGCAGGTTATGATTGGGCAACTGTCCCTCAGCCCCGCACTTTCCAGATCGGTGCCAATGTAACCTTTTAATGATTAAAATCTAGAAAAAATGAAAGCAACATATATCAAAAATACAGTCCTCATTGCTGTTATTTTCTTTTTAGCATCGTGCAAAAAATACCTGGAAGAAGTACCAAATAATTCTTTACCAACAGAAAGTTCTATTACTGATGTAAGCACCGCGCGTGCAGCCATAATTGGTACATATGATCGTCTTCAGGGATACTATGCCTCGAACTACCCAACACTGGGTACCATTACCACAGACAATGTTATCTTTAATGGAACCTTAAGTGAATACCTCCAGTTAGATCAAAATGCAGTTCCTACAGATAATGTAATTACGGTTGCAGCTTATCAGAATATTTATAAAACAATAAATTCTGCTAATAGTGTAATTACGTACGTGCCGGGGGTAACAGACCCATTACTGACCGCTGCCGAAAAGAATAAAATTCTTGGAGAGGCGTACTTTATTCGTGCATTGTCTTTCTTTGACCTTGCAAGAGGCTGGGGTGGCATTCAGCTCCAATTAAAGCCAACTACAGATCTTACCGTTTTGAAAGGCATTAAGCGTAGTACGCTGGATCAAACTTATGATCAGGTTTTAGCAGATCTGGTTAAAGCTGAAGAGCTCCTTCCGGAGGATGCGACAACCCGTAACCGGGCGCAAAAAAGTACTGCAAGAGCACTTAGAGCCAGACTCCATTTATATAGGAAACAATGGGCCGATGCAGAGAAGTATGCTACGCTGGTTATAAATAATACGAAGTATTCTTTGGTAAAACCATATAAGTCGTTTTTTACAGCACCTTTTCAAAGTGCCGAATCGGTATTTGAGCTTGCTTACTCAGTTAACGACCGGAATAGCTACTGGAATTTATGGTATCCAAGTTCGGCCGGAGGACAGTTTACTTTAAAGCCTTCGGATGCATTAGTGGCAAAATTAAATAATCCGGCAATAGGCGGTACCCGCAACGCCTTAATAGCTGGTAGCGGGGCTACGGTATATGGCGTGTTGTATAATACAACATCTACAAGTACTGATCCATCATATTTAATTCGAATTGCAGAATTGTATCTGATACGTGCCGAAGCAAGGGCACAGCAAAATAATTTGACAGGGTCAGCCGGAGATTTAAATGCGATAAGAAAAAGAGCTGATGTGCCAGAAACGACAGCGGTAACCCAAGCAGATCTTATTAAAGCTATCGAAGACGAAAATGGGATTGAGTTTGCTTTTGAAGCTCATAGATGGTTTGATCTGGTAAGAACCGAAAGGGCAGCAGTAGTATTGGGTTTAACCAATAAGAACTACTGGTTGTTTCCAATTCCGTATTCTGATGTTTTATCAGACCCAGATGTAACACAAAATCCAGGATATTAATTAATCTATTAACTTAAATAATGATGAAAATAATCTATAAATCCAGTAAGATATTGATCGTATTTTTAATGCTGCTGGTTCAACACACATTTGCCCAAAATAATTATTACTTTCCTAAAGCAACTGCTTTAGATGCTAAAGTACCTAGTCCGGAACAATACCTTGGCTATCCGATTGGATCCTACTTTACCAGATATGAAAGGGTCGTCGATTATTTCAGAGAACTGGCAAAAATAAGCGATCGTGTTCATGTTGAATCAATAGGCAAAACATATGAACAAAGAGAGCAAATTATAGTAACTATAACTTCTCCTGCAAACTATAATAATCTGGAACAAATAAGACAGGATCATCTGAACCAGGTAGACCCTTCAAAACCTGCGCTAAGCAGTAATGCACCTGTTATAGTACATCTGGGTTATGGTGTACATGGTAACGAGACTTCTAGTACGGAGGTAAGTTTACTTACCGGATATTATTTGGCGGCAAGCCAGGATGCAGAAACGAAAAAATGGTTAGATGAATCGGTTATTTTTATAGATCCGGCATTGAATCCAGATGGAAGAGACAGGGCCGCAAATTGGCACAATGCTTATCACTCGTTTCCAGCTGTTGGCGATCCAATAGATAAGGAACATCAGGAAGCATGGCCAAATGGGCGTACCAATCATTATTTTACAGATTTAAACAGAGATTGGTTAAATCTTGTTCAGATTGAGAGCCGCAATCGCCTTGTGTTTTTTCATAAATGGTATCCGAATGTTCAAATTGATTTTCATGAACAGGGAACAAACGCAACTTATTATTTTGAACCAAGTCCGAAGCGCCACGAGAGTCCGGTAATACCCCAATTTATTTACGATTTTAATGTTGTTTTAGCTAAATACCATGCTAAAGCTTTAGACGATATTGGGTCGTTCTACTTTACCAAAGAAAATTATGATAATCTTTCGCCAATTTATGGTTCCACATATCCTAAATTCTTTGGTTCTGTTGCGGCTACATTTGAGCAGGCAAGCTCCAGAGGGATCTTACAGGAGTCGAGCAACGGCCCACTTACTTTTGCTTTCACTATCAGAAATCATCTGGCCACAAGTTTTTCAACAATAAGAGGTTCTGTTGCTGAGAAAGCGGGCCTATTTAAAGTTCAAAAGGATTTTTTTAAGTATGCGCTGGAGCAAGGACAGAAAAATCCAGCAAAGACATTTGTTTTTGGTGATAGTAAGGATGTTAATTTAACTCAAAAGTTTTTAGGCCTGTTGCTGCAGCATCATATAAATGTTTATGAACTAGCTGATAACACCACTCATGATGGCAAAACGTTTGAAAAAGGAAAGGCTTATGTGGTGCCATCAGCCCAACCAAATTTTTTACTGGTACACTCTATTTTTGAAGAGAACGTTTTAAAAGACAGTATTTTTTATGATAATACAGGATGGAGCATTATTCATGCTTATGGTTTAAAATATGCTAAACTAAATGCGACAATTGCAAAAGGTAATCAGGTTACTGCTTTAATCCCTGGCAAGGGTGCTGTTGAAGGCGGAAAGTCTCCTTATGCTTACCTGATTAACTACAGCGATTACAATGCTAGCAAAGCACTTTATCAATTGCAGCTGAAAAATGTGCTCGTTAAAACAGCCTTTAAAGGTTTTTCCGCAAATACTCCTTCTGGTAAGCGGGCATTTGGAAATGGGTCGTTAGTTGTTCCGGTAGTAGGGCAAACTCTTTCAGCTGATTCTTTGTACAGTGCATTACAGACTGTAGCTGCAGAAACTAATATCAACATTTTATCTGTTACAAGTGGATTTAGTGCAGAAGGAATAGATCTTGGTAGCAGCAATATTAAAGCAGTAAGAAAACCGGAAGTAGCTTTAGCTTTTGGGCAAGGGGTAACTTCATCTGAAGCCGGACAGGTATGGTTCCTGCTTAACCAACAACTTAATTTGCCGGTTACTAAAATTGATCTGGCTAGTTTTTCAAGAGCATCTTTAGGTCGTTACAATACCTTGGTTTTACCCGGTGGTAATTATAGTGCATGGGACAAAGAAACAGTAGGTAAGATCAAGGCATGGGTAAATGAAGGAGGAACATTAATTACTTTTCAAAATGCAACAGCATGGGCAGTACAGAATGAAATTGTAAAAGAAAGATTATCAGAAACAGAGGCTTTCACAAGAAGAGGAGAAATTCCTTTGGTATCATCTCAGGCAGCAGTAAAAGAGAAGGCCCCGGCGGGAGGGGCTAAAGATGCTCTTGCCAAACCAGAAGTAGAAAGGCTTGATTATGCCAGACAAGAAGATGTAGAGGGATCGAGACGAATTAACGGTGCAATTTTTCAGGCAGATCTTGATATTTCACATCCGATAGCATTTGGTATAACTGATAGAAAGTTATTCATCAATAAAAATGGACCTACCTTGTTACTACCTAGCGCAAACAAATATGCTACAGTGGCCCAGTACACCAGTAAGCCCTTTATTAATGGATATTCATCAAAAACAAATATTGGTAAAGTAGCCAATTCTGCGGCCATTATTGCCACGGCAAGTGGAAGCGGTGAAGTGGTTTTGTTTGCTGATGACCCAACTTATCGTGGCTATTGGCTAGGAACAAGCAGGCTGTTTTTAAATGCAGTTTTCTTTGCTAATCTTCTAAATGGAGGGTATAGATAATAAAAACAGAAAATATTTTTTATTTGATGTCCTATTTCTGAAATCTCAATTGTCATAGCGGTATAAAACAACTATTGTATTACAATTTAGATCAAAAGAAAATGGAACAAAGAATCAATTTATTCGCAAAAGGACAGAATGCTATAAAAGCAATGTATGGTTTAGGAAGTTATCTTGCTAAATCTCCGGTTGAAAAGAAACTTTTAAACTTGATTTATTTTAGGGTATCTCAAATTAATGGATGTGCATTTTGCTTGGATATGCATTCAAAAGATTTGCGTGTAGAAGGTGAAACGGAGCAACGACTGTATGTGTTGAATGCATGGCGCGATGCTCCGCTGTATACCGCGCGTGAGCGTGCTGCATTGGCATGGGCCGAGGCAGTAACAAGGATAACAGGAGGTGATGTTTCTGATGAAGTATATCATGAAGCAATACAACAGTTTACTGAAGAAGAACTGATAGATTTGACAATAGCAGTAAATACAATTAATAGTTACAATCGCCTTAATATTGCTTTTCGTACTCCGGCAGGAGATTATCAGCCAGGGGCGTTTGCAGTAAAAGGGTAATAGAGTATTATTTCGTCATTTTCTTTATATTCACTGTTTAACATACAGATAATGACGACTTTTAACTTAACAAGAAGCATGTTCTTAGGAGCATGCTTTGTTTTGCTTTCCTCTTTAGTAAAATCTCAATCATTCGAAAAAGATGCCATAGGTATATTCGATCTGGAATACACCTTGTCAAAAGATCTTAGTAATGCTGAAGACGTAAAAACCGCATGGGATGATGTACATACGGTTTCAACACTGCAAGGAATAGTGAACCGCAAATCGCCAAGACTGTATATTTACTTGGTAAAGAATGGGTCAATAGACATTGACAGGTACTGGTGGAATAAATATCGCCAAAAAGACAAATGGTTAAATAGAAGAGATACTGTGGTTTATAAGGATGTTATTAGTTTAGTTAAAGCATACCGGTCAGCGATTAAAGGCGTGGTGGTTTATGATCCAACTGTAGCAGCAACCAGTAATGTTGCCTCTTCTGTTGCAGGGCAAGAAGATGTAATTGCCATTCGTTACGATTCTGCTAAAAATAGCTTATACACACAACTTGTATTACAAGGCCCTAAATTACCTGTTAAGGTCTGGTTATTAAATAAAAATGGATCGTCGTTATTTACAGGATCAGGTAATATTCCCGGAACTAAGCGCTTATCTACAGGTTCGGCAAAAAATGATGCTTACTTGTGGTTTATGGAGAAATATACAAAGGCTGGCAAAACCAATACAAAGTATGGGGCATATTATGTAGATCAGCAGTGGATGAAGAATCCGCATGCTGCCGGACCAAACCATCATACGCTTACCAATCATGATTTTTTTGTGAGTAAACGCGGGTTTTTCTTTGACCTGAGCCCTTGGGGTGATGAGCCTGCAACTGATGATCCTACTCAGAAAACAGGGACAGACCTAAACACACTTAAAGAATTACTGCTTACTGCTTATCAGCATAATAAGGGCATGGATTATGCATACCTTGGGGGTTTCCCTCCATGGGCTTTTAAATACACTAAACATGCCGGTGGCAGTCACGATGATGTGCCGACCGAATGGGAATATTCTGCTGTGATAAGCGCCTATAACGCGTTTAAAGATGCGGATGCCATTGGTTTTGGTGCACTGGCAAATGCCTCTTTCTGGCAGCATTACCCACTTAAAAAGAAATATGAACAAAAGTGGGTTACCCAGGCTGAACTGAAGCAAAGAGGTTATTTAACTGAGGACGGAAAAGTTGATTTTAAAGGGCGTAATTTCTTTATTTTCTATGTTGGTGATTACGATGCATCTTCGTGGGTATCTCAAACTACGCCTACTTTATGGGATAGTCCCGAGCGCGGTAAAATTCCATTGATGTGGTGCATTAGTCCGGTTTTACAGCAGCGAGTGCCAATGGCAATGGAATACAGGAGGGAATCGGCAACAAAAAATGATTATTTCGCTGCAGCTGATAATGGTGCGGGGTACTTAATGCCCGGAATGTTGCAGCAGCCCAGACCAATTTCTGCATTACCGGATGGCCTTGATGCCTGGGTAGCACACAACAAACCTTATTATGATAAGTGGGACTTAAGCATTACCGGGTTTATTATTGATGGCCAGGCGCCCGGGCTTAATAAGAAAGGGCTGGATGCGTATGCTAAGTTTAGTCCTAACGGAATAGTTCCACAGAAAACCCCATTAACTTCTTTACATGGGAATATGCCTGTGCTGCGTGCTGATGATGATGTTAATGAGGATGATCCTGCCGAAGCGGCAAAACACATTCTTGATAGGGTAGGGAAACGGCCGGTTCCGTTTCATTGGTTTCGCAATATTTTAAAAGATCCCGGCTGGTATGTAAAAGTGGTTGATGAGTTAAGGCTGATTGATCCTAAAATTGAATTATTGGATGCATCGACTTTTTTCGAATTGTATCGTATTTATCTAAAACAAACCCCGGATGCTGCTAATGGGAAGATCAATTAGGCGGTATCTTTCCTGAATTCCTTGCGGTATTTTAAAGGGCTAAGCTTCATCTTTCTTTTAAAAAGCTTATAGAAATGCGATAAGTCGCCAAAGCCATTCTCAAAGCAGATGTCGGAGATAGATTTATCTGAATTTACAAGTTGTTGAATGGCGTAATTTATCCGATAGTCGGTTACTGTTTCTATAAAAGTTTTTTTTGTGGTCTTTTTGTAGTACTTGCAAAAAGCGTTTGGCGTCATATTTACCAACGCGGCTGCCTGATCAAGCAAAATTTCATCCTTGTAATTGTCGATGATGTAACCCAGAACTATATTGATTCTTTCTGGTTTCGCTGACTGATGCGCCTTTGTTTCTTGTTTGTCGAGTAATTTGTATTCTTTGGAAATGGCGAGGGTATATAATATTTCTAAAAATTCTATAAGTCGCTTAAAAGAATTTGGTTGTTTGGCCAAAAGAATTAATCTTTTGGTTATTTCTTCTGCAGTATTATTTAAAAACTGTATTCCATGCTTGCTTCTTTCCAGCAGATGTAGTATTTGAGATAGCTCTGGCTTGGCCAGGAAATCCGTACCTAAAAAATCATTGTTAAATTGAACAACTACTGATGCGACATCCTTGTCTTGTTCTTCATTATTTTCAATTTTCCAGCAATGGGGAAGATTTGAGCCTATAAGAACCAGATCCCCGCAGCTGTATACATCCATATGATTGCCAACATAACGATTACCCTTACCTTTTACAATAAGTGTAAGTTCATGTTCCGGATGAAAATGGTAAGGCGCAGTAAACTCCGTGAATTCACGAAGGAGAAAGGAATTATCATTATATGGGTCTAATGCTTCAAATGCGGCTCGTGCCATGTTAATTATTTCATATTCTCATAAAGTTATGGGTTAATTCTTGTAAATGGATAAAAAAAACCATTAAAAGGCCAATTTACTCCTTTTGCAGACTAACCATAAACAGTTATTTAGTGATTCAAAGCACCAAATGTTAACCTAAACCAAATAGCGCTATGTCAACAATTAAATTGCCCGAATTAGATCAGTATCGGGAAATAACTTATGCACAGGCTGCTGCATTCCGTCAGAACGGACACGTTTTAATCCCAAATGTACTTGATACTGAAGAAGTGCTTATTTACAGAGATGTAATAAAAGAAGCTGCTGATAAGTTCAATACCGAAAAGAGAGATTTAGCCGAAAGAGATACTTACGGTAAAGCTTTTTTGCAGATCATGAATCTGTGGGAAGTAGATGAACAAGCGAAGAAATTTACGCTTGCCAAACGTATGGGGAAAATTGCTGCAGATTTACTTGGCGTAGAAAATGTACGTATCTATCATGATCAGGCCCTGTTTAAAGAACCTGGAGGTGGACCTACTCCGTGGCATCAGGATCAGTATTATTGGCCACTGGATACGCATAATACCGTCACTATGTGGATGCCTTTGGTAGATATTAATGTAGAAATGGGGATGCTGACATTTGCGTCTGATTCTCATAAAAAAGGGGTAGTGTTTAATTACGAGATCTCTGACGAATCGGAAGCTGAATATGAAAAATATGTTAAGGAGAATGACTTCCCTATAATGCGTTCATCGACGATGAGGGCCGGAGACGCAACCTGGCATTACGGCAATACCATTCATAGTGCTCCCGGTAACCAATCTGACATTATGCGTGAGGTAATGACTATTATTTACGTCGCTGAAGGCGCACGGGTGGCCGAACCTAAAAATAGCTGGCAGGTAAATGACCGTGAGCGTTGGCTGATGAATGCACCTATTGGCGATTTGGTAAAGTCAGAAATTAATCCACTAGTGCTATAGAAGGCTCTCAATTTTTTAAACTTTGTAATGAAAAAGATAGCTTATGCAATAAATTTACTATTGCTGTTACTATTCGTTTGTCCGGTTACGGCCCAAACAGATCAACGCTGGCCAAAGCAGAAAATATGGGATTGGTACAACAAGCAGCCATTTTATTGTGGCTTTAATTATATCCCGGCTTATGCCATTAATTATACTGCTATGTGGGATAAGACTAGTTTTGATGCCAAGACCATTGATAAGGAACTTGCCCTGGCAGAGAAAACCGGACTTAATTGTTTGAGGGCTGTACTTCAGTATGCAGTTTATGAAGATGATCCGGAATATTTTTTAAATACCCTGGATAAGTTTCTGGCGATTTGCAATAAGCATAATATTAAATTTATGCCTGCTTTGTTTGATGACTGTGTTTTTGGAATTGAGCATGATCCTAGAGTAGGAAAGCAACCGGAGCCGCTTAAAGGCTGGTATGCCTGGGCGTGGTCGCCAAGTCCGGGTCACAGCATGGTTGTTGATTCTACTACCCATCCCCGCATTGAAAAATATGTTAAAGCTGTAATTGGGCGCTTTAAGGATGATAAACGCATTTTTATCTGGGACTTGTACAACGAACCCACAAATGGCGGACTGGGGTCTGCTAGTTTTCCCTTGCTTAAAAAGGTTGCTAAATGGGCACGCGAAATCAATCCTTCACAGCCAATAACAATTGATATATGGAATGGCGATAACCGGTTGAATGATATTGCGCTTGCAAATTCAGATATTATTTCTTTTCATAATTATGGTAATAAAAATGACCTGACCAAGCAAATTGTGGAACTTAAAACGCAGGGCAGACCCTTATTTAATACGGAATGGATGAACAGACCTAATGGATCGGTAATCAAAGATAATCTGGCTGTTTTTTATAATGAGAAGGTTGGCTGTATGTTATGGGGCCTTGTAAATGGTAAAACGCAAACAGACTTGCCGTGGGGGCATCGGCCTGCAGATCCTATTCCTGCAGTATGGCAGCATGATCTTTTTCGGGGTGACTTTACACCTTACGACCCTCAGGAAATTGAATTGCTAAAGGATTTCGCTTTAAAATCCAGGAACAGCAGTTATTTGCAGGAGCATCAGAAATAGTGGCTGCTCGTTAAGGGTTGTGGTTGAGAATTAATAACATATATAATTTGCGTTAATTTTTTGTAGTTTCGGCTTGGGAACCAAACCGAATGAACATTTATAATAATTACAGTGAAAAGAAACTAGTTACACTTCTTAGGGAGGGTGATGCGGATGCTTTAAGCAGTCTTTATTATTTGTATGTGAAACAATTAAAATATTTTGTGCTAAGAACAGCAAAGTCTTCGCTTCTTGCTGAAGATGTTGTTCACGATACTTTTATTAAGGTTTGGGAAAACAGAGATAAAATAGATAGTGAACAGCCATTTAAACCCTATCTGTATACTATTGCGCGCAGACACCTGCTTAATCTGTTAAAACGGGCCCAACATGAAACAAGCATAGTGGAGGAGATGCGGAAAAACGTAATTGGCGAGGAAAATGCTACGGAGCTTCTGCTTGACTATAGCGAAAGCAGCTCGATATTCAATGAAGCCATAAAAAGTTTGCCAGAACAGAGAAGAGAGGTGTTTATCCGTTGTCGCATACAAGGATTAACGTATAAACAGGCAGCAACAGAACTGGGTATTTCTGAGAGCACAGTAAATAATCAAATGGTAAAAGCGCTTAAATCAATAAGGGGATTTATCACTATGCGCAGTGCAGTAATCGTACTAATGGCTGCAATAATAAAATAATTATTTTTTTAGGATAGATGTATCGTTACTCCCATTTGTATTAGTTACAAAAGGAGAGAAATTGAACAACGAAATCATACACCTGTTTACAAGGTATTTAAATAATCAATGCAGTAAAACCGAACTTGAAAGGGTTTTTAAGCTCATTGAAGAAGGAAGTAATAAAAGTGAATGGGATTTTGTGCTCGCAGAAGAAGCTTCCAGATTGGTAGGTAGTGACCATCGGGCAGAAATGTCTTTAGATGAAATCACCAGACTTTACGGTAAAATACAAGATAGCATTAGTGAAGAAGGGCATAAAATTGTTGTTCTTCGGGACAGGAATTTGTATTGGAGAAAATTTGCTGCTGCAGCAATCATTCTGATCACTTTAAGTGTAGGTACTTTTTACTATTCGTCCAGACTAGATACCAAGTCTGATAAATTGGTTCATGATGTAGCTCCTGGTGGAAATAAAGCGGTACTCACCCTAGCGAATGGAAAGAAAATAATTCTTACTGATGCTAAAAACGGAGCGCTGCCTCCACAATCCGGTGTTACAGTTACTAAATTAGCCGATGGGAAAATTGTTTATACCTTAGAACCAGGTAAGGTTGCAAATGCAGCCCCCAACACTATAGAAACACCAAGAGGGGGCCAATATCAAGTGGTTTTACCAGATGGAAGTAAAGTGTTTTTGAATGCAGCATCTTCATTGACATACCCAATCTCTTTCGTTGCACTGAGGGAAAGACAAGTGGAATTAAAAGGTGAGGCCTACTTTGAGGTCGCGAAGGATAAAAGCCATCCTTTTATAGTTAAGACACAAAATCAGGAGATAAAAGTTCTGGGAACTCATTTTAATATCAATAGTTATGCTGATGAACCATTGACCAAAACGACGCTTGTGGAAGGATCTGTGTTGGTTAAGGCCTCAGGTATACAGCAAATACTTAAACCCGGAAGTCAGGCTATAAATGGATACGATGGGTTAAGAATTGTCGAGGCAAATATGGATGAGGTTTTGGCCTGGAAAAATGGATACTTTATGTTCGATAGTGAAAGTATCGAATCGGTAATGAGAAAGATTTCGCGATGGTATAATATAGATGTGGCATTTAAAGGAAATGTTTCCAAAGACAAATTTGGCGGTACAGTGAGTCGTTTTGCGAATGTGTCACAAGTACTCAGAAAATTAGAATATACAAATAAGGTTCACTTTATAATTGAAGAAGGGAGGATTACAGTTACCAAATAACTACATAAAATCAATAAAGTAATCTTGGGTTTAGCGAATTGTTTTGGTAAAAACTGCCCTCGCTAACAGAAAATAAAAAAAGCCAGAAGTGCTTGCAACACAACTGGCTAATGCCTGGATTACTAAGTCAACAAACTTGCGATTCAATCAACTTTAACCAGCGAACCTGTTATTGAGCTTTAATAAGTGCAATAACCAACTCGCTAATAACCAGACCAACAAATGTATAAAAATTATGCTAACCAACTTGGTATGCTCAAAAAGTATATCAATAAACTACTGCTGATTATGCGACTAACCACCGTAATATTAATAGCAACCATGATGCAGGTGAGTGCAGTAGGTTTTGCGCAAAGGATCACGCTTTCGGAAAAAAAAGCGACCCTTAAGCGTATTTTTAAGGAGATACGAAAACAAAGCAATTATGATTTTTTATATACCGAGGAGCTATTGCAAAACGCAAAGACGGTAGATATCAAAGTTAATTCTGTGGAACTGAATGAGGTACTGGAAAAGATTTTCAGCGGCCAGCCCCTGTCTTATACTATTGAGGACAGAACTGTTGTGATTAGAGAAAAGGTTAACGGCCTTTTAAAAATAAAGCCCGTTGTTGCCCGGGCTATTGACATACGTGGCCGTGTGCTGGATCCGCAGGGCAAAGGAATACCTGGTGTAACAGTTCGGATAAAGGGTGAAACAGGCGGCGGGACTACCAACAGTAATGGAGATTTTAGCATTGCTGTTACTTCGCCTAATGCTATCCTTATTTTTTCTTACACTGGTTTTATTACTCAGGAAGTTTCTGTTAACGGTCAGAATGCCATAAATGTGGTGCTTAAAGAGGCAGTTGATGAGCTTTCGGAGGTTGTGGTAGTGGGCTATGGTACCCAGAAAAAGATTACGGTAACCGGTTCCATCAGCTCTGTGAATATGGCTGATATGAGAACCCCGGTTGCAAATCTTTCTAACGCATTGGCCGGAAAAGTAGCTGGTATTATCTCTATGCAATCAAGTGGAGAACCTGGGTACGATAATTCACAGTTTACTATTCGTGGTTTGGGAACATTTAACGGCGGAAACACCTCGCCGCTTATCATCGTGGATGGTGTTCAGCGAGATGATGTGAACAGTGATTTTGGGGGTTCATTTAATAACATAGATCCTGAGGATATCTCCAGCATTTCCCTGCTTAAAGATGCCTCTTCAACAGCAATGTATGGTGCAAAAGGTGCCAATGGCGTATTGATCATTACCACAAAAAGAGGGGTAGAGGGTAAACCTAAGATCTCTTTGAAAGCTGAAAATGGGTTGACCGGTTTTACGGAAAGACCAAAGATGCTGGATGGAATTCAATATATGGAATTGTTAAATGAAGCCAGAACCAATATGGGGCTTCTGCCTAATTTTTCTGAGGAAACTATTCAGAAAACTGCGAGCGGTCTTGACCCTTATCTGTATCCAAATGTAAACTGGATAGATGAGGTATACAAAAGTCATTCGTCATTAACTAATGCGCACTTAAACATAAATGGGGGTACTGAATCTGTTCGATATTACATTTCGACCTCTTTTTATAATCAAAAGGGCCCATATAAAGTTTCAAATTTGAATGGTTTTAATCCCAATCTGGATTTTAAGAGATATGACTTTAGAAGTAATATTGATGTAAATGTGACTAAAAGTACTTTGCTTCAGCTAAATCTTGGGGCAATGTTGGTAAATTCCCGTTACCCGGGTATTTCTGCAGGTAGTTTATGGTATCAGTCTTATGCTACCACACCAGTTGCCTATCCTACAAGATATCCTGATGGTAAATGGGCAGGCCCCACAACAAATGGTGGTTCCAATCCTTTAAATGAGGTTCAGAACAATGGCTACTCTGATGAGTTTAGGCCTGCAGTTCAATCCGTATTTACTGTAAATCAAAAATTGGATGTGGTCACTCCTGGTTTGTCGTCTTATGCAAGATTTTCATTTGACAGTTACGGACAGTTTGATAACAGAAGATCAGGTATAAACGACAATTGGCAAGCGATTGGTCGTGATGGTAATGGCGAATTGATGTTTACACAGACGAGAATTGGACAGCAATTTTTAGGTTATGGTCGATCTTCTGCTGGTGAGCGGATGATGTATTTAGAGGGGAATATTAATTATGATAGAACCTTCGGAAATCATCGATTTGGCGGAATGTTTTTATATAATATGAGGAACAGGCTGAAAAGTACAGCTGAGGATGTGATTGGCTCCATTCCATTCCGTAATCAAAGTTTGGCCGGAAGGATCACCTATGGCTATATGGATAAATACTTACTTGAAGTGAATGCGGGGTACACGGGTTCCGAGAATTTTGAAAAAGGTAAGAAATTTGGAGTTTTCCCTTCAGTATCCGGAGGCTGGGTGATCTCTAATGAAAGTTTCTTTAAACCATTTACCGAGACGTTCAGTCTTTTAAAACTTCGTGGTTCTTATGGTGTTGTGGGTAATGATAATATAGGTACTGGGAATAGATTCCCTTATTTAACACAAATTGGTGGAGGTGGAGGTACCGGATTCGGATTAAATGGAACATATTATGGTAGTTTAACTGAAAATTTAATAGGTATTGAAAACTTAACCTGGGAGAAGTCTTACAAAGGAGATATCGGACTTGAGATCGGTTTGTTTAATAAGTTCAACCTAATTGTTGATGCTTTTGATGAAAGACGTAAAGATATTTTAATCAGAAGAGAATCAATTTCTTCAATTGGCGGCTTCGGTTCAACTGCGATCTTTGCCAATTTAGGTGAAATGAGTAATCGGGGCATAGATGCAAGTATTGAGTATAATGATCAGATAGGCGCCGTAGGTGTGCGTGTGTTTGGAAATGTAACCCACAGTAAAAATAAAATTACTTTTGCAGACGAGCCTAAAAGAAAGTTTGCCTACCAAAGCGCGGCAGGATATGCATCTAATGAATTTATGGGGTATGTTGCTGACGGATACTTTACCGATCAGGATGATATAGACTCACGTCCGGAACAAAAATTCGGGACAGTGCAGCCAGGGGACATTCGTTATCTGGATCAGAATGGAGATGGTGTTATTGATGCCTATGACAGTAGAAGGTTAGGTAAGTCGCCTTTCCCTTCCTGGTTGTATGGGGCTGGTTTCTCTTTAGCTTATAAACGATTCGATCTTTCGTTATTTTTTCAGGGAGTGGCTGATGTAGGGATTATGGCAAATGGATCAGAGATTAGGGGAAATGGCATGGGCGTAGACGGGGTAGGTGTGATACCTTTCTCCGGCTTAGGTCAATATCAAAACAATACCCTGGCTAAAGTTTTAGATAGATGGACCCCGGATAATCCTCGTCAGGATGCATATTATCCTCGTTTAACTGTGGGTGGTCTTTCCGATAACAACTATTTAAACAGTACACACTGGCTTAAAGATGGTTCTTATATCCGTTTAAAACAGGCTTCTCTGGGATATACACTTACGTCAGAATCTATGAAAAAAGCAGGTGTACCGGTATTGTACTTTTATACATCAGGTCAGAACCTGCTGACCTTCAGTAAATTCAAAATATGGGATCCGGAATTGGGATCTAATGGTGCAAAGTATCCCATTACAAGAATGGTAACTTTTGGTTTAAGGGCGCAGTTTTAATAACCATTACTTAAAATGATTACAATGAATAACTTATATAAAAACTTTCTATCTATTGGCAGTATTGCACTTTGCATATTGTTGTTTAGTCCTGGTTGTAAATATTTAGATAAAACACCTGATAATTTGCTTACTTCTGATATGCTTTGGCAAACCAGAGCAAATGCAGAATCCTATCTGAATCAGATTTATAGTCATGTTTCAATTCCAGCAGATACCTATAGTATGCTTGGTGCAAGTGATGAAACCTCATGTAGTATCCAGGGGGTTGCCGTTCGTAAAATGATTACTGGAAATTGGAATGCTCAGAGTAATTATTGGTATTACTGGGGTGATAATTATGCCGGTATAAGACAAAGTATTGTATTTGAGCAAAATATTGATAAAATGTCTGAGAGTTTAATCGGTGCAGATTTGAAAAAGCAATACAAAGCAGAAGCTATCTTTTTAAGAGGTTGGTTTTACTGGAAATTATTAAGACAATATGGGCCTTTTGTTAAGGTGACTGAATTATTGAGTCTTAATGACGACTATAATAAATATCCTCGTAGTCCATTTAATGAATGTGTTGATCACATCAACTCCTTATTAGACAGAGCAGCGGCTGATTTACCTGATGCCTGGTCTTCTTCGGTAAACTATGGCAGAGCAACCAAAGCATCCTGTCTTGCTGTTAAATCGCAAGTAACCTTATTAGCAGCGAGTCCGCTGTGGAATGGCAACCCAAAGTTTGCAGGGTTTAAAAATAATGACGGTACTTCTTTAGCGCCGTTGCAGTATGATGCAAATAAATGGAGAACAGCTGCTGATGCCGCTAAAGCGGTAATTGACCTGCAGGGTTATAAACTATTTACAAATATTGATGAAGGTGATGCTCAGTTTGATCCGTACCTATCTTTCCGTAACCTGTTCCTGACAAACTGGAACAATGAAATACTGTTCTCTACCAATATGGCTGGTTCATGGCAATGGGGACATGAGGTGCGTTGTGCACCTAAACCAGGTGGATTTGATATGCAAAATGCAACGCAGAATGTTGTAGATGCCTTTTATATGCGTAACGGAAGGACTATTGATGATCCACAAGCTCAGTATGTGGAAACAGGTTTTGTGCAGTCCGATGACCCGGCCAACTGGGGTAAATCCAGAGATGGCTTAAACAGAGGTTATGTTAAAGGGAATTCAAATATGTACGTTAATAGGGAAGCACGGTTTTACGTGAGTATTCAATACAATGGTAAACCAGTTCTACCTGCGCCTACTGCGGATGACAGGAATTTCTTCTCTTCAGACGCAAACAAGGATGGTACCGGACGTGCTGAGTTTTACTACTCAGGAAAATCGGGCGTTGGTGTAAACAATAATGGAGATATTACCGGTTACGATGTGTTAAAAAATGTGAGCCCTGCTTCTAATATAAGAACCAGTTCTGTGACCTACCGTCCTTTTATTCATCTGCGTCTTGCTGAAATGTATTTGAATTATGCAGAGGCATTGAATGAGGTGGAGCCAAGTAACACGGATATATTAAAATATGTGAATCTGGTAAGACAGCGGGCAGGTGTGCCTAATTTGGAAACTGTTTATCCGGGAGCTGTAGGCAATCAGGATGAAATGAGGAAATGGATTTTGAGGGAAAGGCAAATAGAATTGGCTTTTGAAGGTGATAGGTACTTTACCTTGATCAGAAGGTTGATGATGGGGGATCCCAAAATGCAAAGCATTTATAGAATGAATACCATTACAAACGATGGTAACCAGGGTTTTGCTTTTGCTGATTTTAACAAAAGAACCTTGCTTCAAAACAGAACCTGGACTGATAAGATGTACTTATTTCCTATTGCACAGGATGATATTGATAAAAATTCATCTTTAGTACAAAACCCGGGTTGGTAATGGATTCATCATTTATTAATACGTATAAGAATATGAAAAGATATATAAATGCTTGCTTATTTATTGCCGCTTTCCTGTTGGTAGTGATTGCAGGATGTAAAAAGGATGAAGGATTTAAACATGATGATTCCTCTCCAATGACAATTGATAAAATACTTCCTGAGAAAGGTAGTGGTGGTACTGAAATATTAATTAACGGAAGTAATTTTACTACCGATACCTCAAAAATTAGGGTAACGCTGAATGGTAAGCCGTTAAAAGTAGTTGGCGTTAATGGTAAACAGTTGATGGTTGTGGTGCCTAAAAAGGCAGGTTCAGGTGCGATTACCGTAAAAATTGGTGATAAAACTGCGACAAGTACAAGTACTTTTACTTATGAATATACAAGAACTGTAACTACACTAGCCGGTTCTGGAGTTGCAGGATTTGCAAATGCGCAAGGTACAGATGCCATGTTTAATTTTAGTGGGGAATCCTGGTACAGGGCCAGTGGTATCGTTGTTGATGATCAGCTTAATGTATATGTAACCGATGTAGGTAACCATTGCATTAGAAAAATTGATAAGGATGGCAACGTGACAACTTTTGTAGGTAATCCAACGAGTGGCGGTTATGCCGACGGGAAAGGCACTGCAGCTAAATTTAGCATTCCTTATGGGCTTACAATAGACCCTGAAGGTAATTTGTATTGTGTTGATCCAGGGAATTGGGACATTAGAAAAATAACACCTGATGGTACAGCTAGTCTTTTGACCTGGGCGAATCAAGAGCCCTGGAGTGTGGTTTTCGATAAGAAGAGCGGTAATATTTTTTATGCAAGTTGCAATTCTCCAGGTAATGTATATCAGGTGACACCAGCTGGCGTAACGAGTCAGGTTATTGCAGGGTTGAACTATCCATCAGGACTTGCTTTTGATAATACGGGAAATCTGTTTGTTACTGTACATGGAGATCAGGTCATTAAAAAATACGAATCCTCTAACTGGATCGGCACAACCGCAGCAGGATCTGGGTCGGTTGGTTATGAAGATGGACCAGCTTCATCCGCTAAATTTGCCTATCCATGGGGTATGACAATAGATGCCTCAAATAATTTGTACATAGCTGGAAATGGCTCTGGAGGCGGGAGTACTTCTAATCCAGATCAAAGTATCCGTTATGTAGATGGCCTGACTTACTCAGTAAGTACTTTCGCTGGATCTGCAAATGCGGGAAATGTAAATGCTGTTGGCAAAGCTGCAGCATTTAGTGCGCCTTCCGGAGTCGCTGTGGACAAGAATGGAACCGTATATGTGTTGGATAAAAACAACAATAGCATTCGAAAAATAGTTTCGGAATAAACAACTCCTTTAATTTTAACATACAAACTTGCTAACCAATTAAAAGTAAATAGCTTTTAATTGGTTAGCTCTTGAATTTAAGTTATGAATACATCAAAGCTAGGGTATTTTAAGCGCATCTTTTTTTTAGGGATCATCATGTTGAATTATGGTGTTTTATCTGCATGCAGTAAGAAAAGTTCCTCAGCAGGTTCGGATAAACCAGAAGGACAAGCTTCTGGAAAAGACATCTATGTGGCTGTCAACGGAAATGACTCAAATAGCGGGACATTGGAGGCTCCGGTAAGCACGATTAACAAAGGACTTGAATTGGTTACTCCCGGTTTTACGGTTTTTGTAAGGGGTGGTACTTATAAGGAAAAAGTCTCTTTTGCTAAATCCGGCAGAAAGGATAAGCTGATTACTTTAAAGCCATATCAGGGAGAAAAAGCGATTATTAGTGGTGATGGCCTTTCTGTGTCTGGTAACGAAGCACTGGTTACAGTAAATAATGTAAGCTTTATTGTAATTGACGGTTTCGATATTTGTGATTTTAAAACCACTAATGCCTGGGCCAATGTTGATGGAATAGTAGTAAAAGGCGGTTCAAGTAATATTACCCTACGAAAGAATCGGGTATTTAATATCGAAAATAATGCTGCTCCAGAATTGGGTAGAAGTGGACACGGTATTCATATTATAGGCAATACTAATGTGGCACTTACAAAGATTTTGGTCGAGGAAAATGAGGTTTTTGACTGTAACACGGGTTATAGCGAAAACTTGACGATAAATGGATACGTGGACGGTTTTGAGATCAGAAAAAATAAGGTTTACAACGGTGAAAATATAGGCATTGTGGCTGCTGGCGGTTATGCTGCAAATCCCAACCCTTGGTATAATTATGTTCGCAATGGTATAATAGCCGACAATGAAGTTTTTAATATAGATGGGAAGACAGGACCAATTCCCGCCTATAAGGACCATAACGGTGCTATCGGCATTTATATTGATGGTGCCAGAAATATTTTGGTTGAAAGGAATCTGGTTAGAGATAGTGGCAGGGGTATAGGGATTGTTAGCGAAACAGATAATTTTCCCACTCAGGAGTGCATCGTCAGGAATAACGTAGTATACAATTGTTCATTGGGTGGAATTTATATGGGTGGATATATAGGTTATACCGGGGGAGGTACCAATAAATGTTATGTAGTGAATAATACTGTCTATCACAATAGCAAAGATTTGGGCTACTCGAATGAAGTTGAGGGAGAGATTAGACTAACAGAGAATTGCAACGATAATGTGATTAGAAATAACATTATTTATCCGAGACCAGATAGAGGCGTTTTTATCAATAAACAAGTTACTGGCGGTACAAATAATGTTGTTAGCGACAACCTGTATTATTCAGAAGGGTTAAGTATTTGGCGCTGGAATAATGTTCCTTATACTGATTTTAATTTGTGGAAAGCTGCTTGCGGTGGTGATGCTGGCTCTTTATGGGGTGCAGATCCTTTGTTTGTAAATAAACTAATTTATGATTTTCATCTTAAATCTGCCTCGCCTGCAAAAAATACCGGAACAGTTATTTCTGCTGAGATAAATGGTACAACCGACAAGGATGGGAAGACTCGTATTGTGAATAATTTGATTAGCAAGGGGGCCTATCAATAGTCTTTAATAAAGATTTGGCCGCCCTGCATTGACCCTTGACGAGGGTTATTTGTAAAAAAATCAATATAGTAAATTAATAATTATATATTTGCAGGCTAAAAAGTAACCTTCTTTTCTCGGTATTTGTTGAGATTAATGAATTGAGAACTGGAGAGTTATCACAACTGATTTAATAGGTATAAGTAAATTATTTTGAATGGTTAAATCTCTATTTGTAGAAGTTAATTTTATTAGATCTTCAATAAATTTCTTAGAGATTTTTAACTGTGAATGTATAAATAACAACCAAAAGCCTTACTGCTTGCGCAGAAGGCTTTTTAACTTTAAAGACAACCCGAATGCTTAATTTTGTTCTCTTTGGCCCACCGGGTGCAGGCAAAGGCACCCAATCAGAAAAATTAATTGAGAAGTATCAATTGATTCACATTTCAACAGGCGACCTTTTTAGGGCCCATATCAAAAATCAATCTCCTTTAGGACAACGCGTGAGTGCCCTGATTGCAGAAGGGCAACTTGTTCCTGATGAAATTACGATTGCTATGCTGGAGGAAGAAGTTGATAAAAATCCAAATGCTAAAGGATTTATATTTGATGGTTTCCCGCGCACGGTTCCTCAGGCCGAGGCTTTAGATGAGTTTCTTGAGAGTAAAGGAAGTTCAATCGCTGGCGTAATTGCACTTGATGTGGATCAGCAGGAGCTGACTAAGCGTATTGCGCAAAGACAAATTGAGACAGGTCGCGTTGATGATCAGGCTGATAAATTGCAAAAACGTATAGAAGAGTACTTCAGCAAAACGATTCATGTTTTGCCTTATTATGAAGGACAAAATAAGCTAAGTAAGGTGAATGGTATCGGAAAGATCGATGACATTTTTGCTGATTTAAGCGCTGTAATAGATAAATACTAGATCAATAATAATACAAGTAGCGGGGCGAATTTTTAGTTCTTCCCGCTATTTTCATATATCCTGAAAAGTTTTTTCAGGCTTATTTTTTTAAAAAATAGAAGGTTATGTCACAAGGTTCCAATTTTGTAGATTATGTTAAAATATGCTGTCGCTCTGGAAAAGGAGGGTCGGGCTCTGCACATTTGCACCGGGATATAAGAACTTCTACAGGTGGGCCTGATGGGGGTGATGGTGGTCGTGGTGGACACATTATATTAAGGGGAAATGCTCAGTTCTGGACGTTGCTTCACTTAAAATACCGCAAGCATATTATCGCTCAGGACGGCGCACCAGGCTCTAGTGGTACCTCAACAGGAAAACAAGGTAAAGATGAAATCCTTGATGTTCCTCTGGGTACTATTGCCAAAGATGCCGAAACCGGAAATGTTCTTTTTGAGATTACCCAGGATGGCGAAACCAAGATACTTACTCCGGGGGGAAGAGGAGGCTTGGGTAACTGGCACTTTAAAACTCCTACTTTGCAAACTCCACGTTTTGCACAGCCAGGAGAGTCGGGCAAGGAAGAATGGATGGTGCTTGAACTTAAGGTTCTGGCTGATGTTGGTCTTGTTGGATTCCCTAATGCCGGTAAATCAACTTTGTTATCTGTACTTTCGGCTGCCAAGCCAGAAATTGCCGATTATCCATTTACAACGATTGTACCTAATCTGGGTATCGTGTCTTACAGAGATAGCAAATCTTTTGTAATGGCAGACATTCCCGGTATTATAGAGGGAGCTTCTAAAGGTAAAGGATTAGGTTATCGGTTTCTCAGACATATTGAACGTAATTCAGTATTGCTATTTATGGTACCGGCGGATACGCAAAGAACCATAGCCCAAGAATATGAAATACTTAAAGCAGAGCTTAAGGATTACAACCCTGAACTGATGCAAAAGCCACATTTACTGGCCATAACCAAATCAGATATGCTTGATGAGGAATTGGTAGCAGAAATGAAAAAGGAACTTCCTAAAAATATTCCTTCCATATTTATTTCCTCTGTGGCACAAAAGGGATTGGTTGAATTAAAAGATATGCTTTGGGCAGCTATTAACAGCTAAGCATTCTTTCGGTTCATAAACGAATGACCTTTCATTGTTCTATAAGCAATTAACACACTAATTAGCATTAATACAGCTCCGGCAAGAAACGGAGCTCCCGCAAATTTAATTGCAGCACCAGGGCTTGTAAACCATGCAAATAAGTTTGTCATGAATAGAGGCCCTATAATTGCGGTTACGCTCATTAAACTTGTTAATGCACCCTGTAATTCGCCCTGTTCGTTTTGAGGGACATTGCCAGACATAATTGCCTGTAAAGCAGGGCCTGCAATTCCACCAAGGCAATAAGGCACAAGGAAAGCAAACATCATCCAGGTTTCTGAAGCGAAGGCAAAAAGAAACAAGCCCACGGCGTATAATATGAAACCCACGTAGATACTCTTCTCATTGCCCAGTCTGGGATTAATGAACCGGATTAATCCTCCTTGCACTGCGGCTACAAGCACGCCTACCACCGTTAAAGAGATTCCTATCATAGAGGTGCTCCACTTAAACTTCTCTATATTGACAAATGTCCAGGTACTTTGCACAGAATGGCTGGCTATGTACAGGAAAACAAGCGCTATAATTAAGCCGCCAAGACCTTTATATTTTTTAAGCTGCATTAATGACCCAAGCGGGTTGGCTCTTTTCCATTCAAAGGCACGCCTGTGTTCCCTATCCAGAGATTCTGGCAATACAAAATAGCCATAAACCACATTAATCAATGTTAATATTGCGGCGGCTATAAAAGGTACACGTGGCCCGATTTCTCCAAGTAAACCTCCTAATGCCGGACCGATAATAAAACCTACTCCAAATGCAGCCCCAATCATTCCAAAGTTCTGCGCACGGTTTTCGTTTGTACTAATGTCGGCTATATATGCTGTTGCAGTGGTCATACTTGCACCAAAAATGCCAGCTATGATACGGCCCACAAAAAGCCACCAGATGGTAGGTGCAAGGGCAAGGAAAATATAATCTATTCCGAATCCGAAAAGAGATAAGAGAAGAACAGGCCGCCGACCATATTTGTCACTAAGATTTCCTATAATAGGCGCGCAAACAAATTGCATAATGGCGTAAACAAAGGTAAGCCAACCACTCCATTGGGAGGCCTGGCTAATATTGCCACCAATGAGCTGTTCAATTAATTGAGGAAATACGGGAATGATAAGGCCAATGCCAATAACATCAAGTAGTAGGGTAATAAAAATAAAACTTAACGCAGCCTTTCGGGATGTTGCCATAAATTATAGAAATGTTTTAGACCGCGCAAGGTATAACATTTGAGTGGGAAAATAAAGAGCTATCCGTGTGTTATTAATTGCGGAGTTTGCAATTTCCAGAGGTTTGCATAAGCAGAGTTTTTGTTGAACAAAAGCTCATTATGTGTTCCTTCCTCAACAACAAGACCTTTGTCTAATACAATGATCTTATCCGCGTTGTTCAGCGTACTTAGGCGATGGGCAATAACAATTACTGTTTTATGTTGAACTTTTAATAGATCAATCATTCTTTGCACATGCTGTTCAGACGCAGAATCCAATGAAGAGGTAGCTTCATCAAGAATAAGAATCTCGGGATTACTATATATGGCCCTGGCTATTGCTATGCGTTGTCTTTGTCCACCTGACAGGGTAGTGCCATTTTCGCCAAGATAGGTTTGAAATCCTGATGGTAAGGTTTCTATAAAGTCAATAATTCCAAGCTGGGTAGATATATCTATAATCCTTTGCATGTCGGGTTCATAGTCACCAACAGCGATATTGTCGATAACATTACCTGCAAATAGATCAATCTTTTGCGGTACAACAGAAACCACATTCCGAAGAGAGGAGTTGCGAATATACTTGAGGTCGTACTTGCCAATACTCACATTTCCTTTTTGTATCGGATAGATGTTTTGGAGTATAGACATAAGCGTCGATTTACCAGAACCACTTTCTCCAACAATCGCTGTAAATTTACCTTTAGGTATTCTAAGGTTAAGGTTTTCAAATACGGTAACTCTTGTTCCGTAACGGAAAGAAACATTTTCAAAATGAATGTCACCTATTTTATCAGGAGTAAGGTCAATTTGATTTTCGTCGTTTTCCCGCTCCAGGTCCATTATTTCAAACAATCTATCTGCTGCAATAACGGCATCCTGAACGGTCCTGTTCATGCCAATCAAAGAAGATACCGGCCCGGTGAAATAACCTATAAGGGTGTAGAATGATAAAAGCTCGCCGGGAGTGATTTTACTTTCCAGTACATAACCGGCACCTACCCATAACAATATAATGGTTAACAAACGAGAAACCAATTCAGAGGATGTTCCCGAAAAAACAGCGTTAATGTTCGATTTAAATCCTGTTTGCAACAGTTTAATAAAGCGTGTTTCCGTTTTTTCATTGGCATGTCCTTCTAACCCGAAGCGCTTTATTGTTCCTATTGCATTTAAGCTTTCAACCAATTGTGATTCCAGTTCAGCCGAATCTTCCATTAGTTTTCTCTGCGCTTTTTTGTTCAGTTTATTGGTTATATAATAGATCAGCAAATACAAAGGAATTACTGTTAGCATGATTAAGGCCAGCTTCCAGTAATAAGTAAACATCATGATAAATGAGAAGAACACAATAAAGATATTTACCAGAAAATTTATGCTCACATCATTTAAGAACGTTCTGATCTTTACCGCGTCATTAATTCTTGAAATGATTTCGCCCACACGCATGGTATCGAAAAATTGTTGAGGCAGTTTTAACAGGTGTTTATAGTATCCTAATATCAGCTGAGCATCTATCATTTGCCCTGTTTTGAGGGTAAAGATGGTTTTTGCTGTACCAATAAAGAGTTGCAGGGCTAGAATGATGATCATTCCAATACTCATTAAGTTGAGTAAATTTCTGTTGCCATCTACAAGAACAAAATCTACCAGCTTTTGAACAAATACAGATGTAGACAAACCCAGGATCGTATATACAATTGCGCCAAACAGTGCCTGAATCAGGATGCTTTTGTGTGGTCTTATCAGGTTCCAGAAACGGCCCTGTACAGACACCTTTTCATTCCCCGACTGGAATTCTTCAGCCGGCAGAAGCAGTACTAAAGCGCCGGTCCATTCTTTTTTAAATAGCTCGTGACTTTTGCGGTGCATCTGTCCGTCAATAGGATCCATCACCTCTACATACTTATTGGTAACCTTGTAAATTACTACATAGTGTTGCAGAATATCATGCACAATAAGATGTGCAACGGCCGGTTTGGGGATTTTAAACAAACTTTCAAATGGGCCTTTAACTCCCTTAGCCTCAAAACCCAATTTCTCGGCGGCTTCTACCATGCCAAGTACATTGGTTCCTTTTTTGTCGGTGCCTGCCAATTGTCTGATGCGTGCAACAGGCAAATCCAATTTATAGTGGGATGCTATAGAAGCAAGGCAAGCTGCTCCACAGTCGGTTATATCGTGTTGTTTTACTTTGATGCTCATAGCCTTCTCATATCGCTCCGCTAACGTTTGGATTTACCCAATCATCTACCTTGTCGTATAGCAATTGGTATAAACTTCTTTCGGTTACCGTAAAGCGGGCAGTAAAATTCATACCCTTTTTTAAATAGCCCTTGTAACCATTTTTTAACATTAAATAATTCTGGTCCAAACTGCATTTTACTTTAAATACAGGTTGGTTATTGTTAATTATAATGATGTCGTCAGAAATATCGAGCACTTTACCCTCAGCCAAACCCCATTGGTTGTAATTAAAAGCATCTATTTGAAAGCGTACTTCCTGCCCTTTCTTAATTAAGCCAATATCTGCTGGTTTTATATAGCAAAAGGCCGTTAGGTTGGTGTCAGGAGATATTTCTCCTATTTTTTGATTGGCAAAAACGTAGGCTCCTTTTTGAAGACCAACCAAATTTTGTAAGGATCCGGCAATAGGGGCCCTTAATATGTATTGCTTTTTTTGTTCGTTTATTTCTACCTGTTGACCTGAAAGTTCGCGTAATTCATTTCGCAATTGGTTTGCTTCGGTTTGCCATTGGGTTTTATATTTTGTACTTACCATCAAAAAGGCAGATTCTGCTTGTTCAAGTTCGAATTTGTACTTATCGTATTCAGATTCTGTAAGCACTTTATTCTGGTATAATTTGCTGTATCTGTTGAAGGTGCTTTCTGCTTGTTTTTTTGCTATTCGCGCATTTTCAAGTTCTTGGGCAAATTGTTGCCATGAAGCATTATATTGGCCTGTTTGAAGGCTAGGGTAGCTGTATCCGTTTCGATTAATGTAAATTAACAGCATATGTATATCCTGCAGGAACTGTCCAATTTGTCCCTGACGGTTTTGTACCAAAGCACCCTGCTGTTTGGGTAGTGCTCCATCAATGATTAAGAGCGTATCGCCTTGTTTAAGTTTCTTATTGTCTGTAAGCTTAAGCAGCGTAAGTCTGCCGTTTACAGGTATTGTTAGCTCCGTTTTTTCAACTGAAGATTGTAATAGTCCAGTGCTTTTTACACTTATTGGCGTTTTTATAAATGGGAGTGCGGCAAAAGTTCCAAGGATTGCAAAAACTGCAATCAGGTATATGAGCTTGGTTGAATTACTGATTTGTGATCGATAAACAAGTGAGGTGCTTAAAATTGTTTCGGCGGAATAGGTAGAAAGGGGCATATAGTTGGATATTAAAGCAACTGCTATTCTGAATTTCAGAATAACAGTTGCCGATATTTTTTCTTACAGGCTCCAAACCAGTTTCAAAACATTGGTTAATGTTTTGCTTAAGAAAGCTGAAGTGTCAGCTGCTACAGAGTTTACGGTTCCTACTACAGAAGTCAAAAGACTATCTAATATACCGCCAAGTAAACCACCGCCTTCAACTTTTGTCATTTCAGTTGTGTTCATTTCTTGAACACCAAGATTGTTTAATTCTAACTTGTTCATAATAGGGGGTTGTTATTGTTAAATTCCTTACTCGTTAAAGGCTTTTCAGGATACGCCTATGTTGGCCAACACTAAAACGAAAGTAATAATAAAAGTGAGAAAACCATGGCAGGGGAAATCTGCCAGAAAGCGCCAAATTGTTGACTTAGATGGGTAAAATGTGGGTTTTTGACAAGAAAACCATTTGTATTAAGGGAAAATCGATAGCGCGTATGGATTTGTTCAATTTGTTCATTTAGTGCACTATAGGTAAGCGGGCACCTCATCCCCAAATTTAAGATCGTTTTAGATACTTTCTGTCCTTATTTTAAGGTATTCATTTCTATATTGAAGTGGCGTTTTTCCGGTTACTTCTTTGAACTGTTTGTTAAAATTAGAAAGCGTAGTATAACCGGAATCATAGCTCACACTGTTGATGCTTATTTTGTTTTCGTTCAAAAGTTTGCGTGCATAATCTATTCTTAACTCCTTTAAAAAATCTGAAAAGGATTTGTTGACCCTCGATTTGAAATACCTGCTAAACGAACTGGGTGTCATGTTTATCAGTTCGGCTATCACTTCCAGACTTATTTTATCTCTATAGTTTTTCATAATGTACCTATAGATCTTATTCATCCGGTCAGATTCGGTTTTGTTATTTATTGGAATGTAGTTGACATGCGTGATCGGATGGCAGTCTGTTGAGTCTGCAATTGTATTTAGAATCTGAAGTAGTATAATTAATCGCGAAACCCCCTTTGCATTGAGGAGTTCGTGCATCATTTTACTTACCATCTTATTGGTTTTGCCATAAATTTCCAGTCCCCTTCCCGCTTTTTCAAATAGTAAACGGATGTTCTCCATTTCTTCTTTTGAACTTATAATTTCATTAAGAAAATTCTGAGGGAAGTATATTACTATGCCTAGCGTTTTTGATGATTTTTTGGTGTCAGGGTCATTTCTCCATAAATGTGGAAGATTAGGTCCTGTAAATACAAGGTCTCCTGGTTTAAATGGTTTAATATTATCTCCAATAAAGCGTGTTCCCCATCCTTTTAGAACTAAAAATAATTGATATTCAGGGTGTTGGTGGAGGCTGGGATCGAAATTTAATTCCTCCAGTCTCTTAACAACCAGTAATTTGGAATGAGGGATGGCAGATTTTTGAACAATGCTTTTCATTTGATGTGAAAGTATAAAAAAATAGGGCAATGACAAAATACACTTAGAAACTGATAATATTTAGATAGAATAATGATATAAAAAATAGCTTATTTGTATTTCCAAATATAATAATGACCCAATGAGAAAGATTATTTTTCTAATCGTATTAAGTAGTGTCTTGTTTCAGTATTGTTCAAATAAAACAAGAGTAGTCGGTGGAAATGCAGAGAAACAGCATCCCCGAAGAGCTGAGGTGCTTTTTTTAGGAAACGAAAGTATGCATCATAACTCATCAAAGCTTGCTCCGATGCTGATCAGTCCTCTTTTCGGACTGGGGATTAATGTCTCTTATACCACTGATACGAGTTTGTTAAACACTCAGACACTTAATAAATACGATGGTATCATTATTTACGGTAACTATGATACCATTACTCCGGACAAGGAAAAAGCACTTAAAGATTTTGTAGAGGGGGGGAAAGCTTTAATCCCTATTCACTCTGCATCTTTCTGCTTTCAGAATTCTGATTGGTATATTCAGGCCGTTGGCGGACAGTTTAGTACCCATAAAACAGGGGTATTCTCGGCGGTAACGGTGAATAAAAATCACCCTGTCATGAAAGGCGTTAATCCTTTCTCCTCATGGGATGAAACCTATGTTCATACCAAGCTTAATCCCGATATGACAGTTCTGCAGGAACGTGTTGAGGGCGACTTACATGAGCCTTATACCTGGGTTCGCAAACAAGGTAAAGGGAGGGTGTTTTATACCGCAAGTGGTCACAATGATAGCACCTGGAAACAACCTGATTTTATAAAACTGATCAGTAATGGGGTCATCTGGGCTTTGGGAGATAAAGTGCAAAAGCAAATTGCCGATTACAAAATTCCTGTTGGCGTGTATTCTGATGCCAATATTCCTAATTACGAAAAACGTGATCCGGCACCAAGATTTCAGCATGCCTTTACTGCTGCTGAATCCCAAAAGCGTATGCAGGTTCCTGTAGATTTTGACATACAGCTTTTTGCATCAGAGCCTGATATTATTAACCCAATTTCAATGGCATGGGATGAAAAAGGAAGACTATGGGTAATAGAAACGATAGATTATCCAAATACAATAAGAAATAAAAATGGCAAGGGCGACGACAGAATAAAGATTTGTGAGGATACTGACGGAGACGGTAAAGCAGATAAGTTTACAATTTTTGCCGATGGTTTGAACATTCCTACCAGTATCATGTTTTCAAACGGTGGTGTAATCGTTGCACAGGCCCCTGACTTTATTTTCCTGAAAGATACCGATGGCGATGATAAGGCTGATATTCGTGAAAATATCATCACCGGATGGGGTAAAAGCGATACCCATGCCGGCCCTTCAAATTTAAAATACGGATTCGATAATCGGATCTGGGGAGTAGTGGGATATGCTGGCTTTGAAGGTAAAATAGGCGATCAGAATCTGAAGTTCAGTCAGGGAGTGTACAGCTTTACACCTGATGGCAAAAACTTTGATTTCAAAGGTAAAACCAGCAACAACACCTGGGGATTAGCCTTTACAGAAGAGAATGATGTGTTTATTTCTACTGCCAACAATACGCATACTGCATTTTTCTCAATGCCGGAAAAATATATGCAAAAAGTATTACCTGGTTCTAAGGTTCAACCGGTTCAAAAGATTGATGGTCATTATGAAATGCATGTGGTATTTCCAAATTTAAGACAGGTAGATGTGCATGGTGGTTTTACCGCCGCTGCAGGTCATAATTTCTATACTGCAAGGAATTTTCCTAAAAGTTACTGGAACAGCACAGCCTTTGTTTGTGAACCCACCGGAAGGGTAATTCACAGTGCCCTACTTAAAAAAGAAGGTGCCGGTTTCATAGAAAAAGACGGCTGGAATTTCTTGGCGAGTTCCGACGAATGGGTGGGTCCTGTACACGCCGAAGTGGGACCGGATGGTGCAGTGTGGGTAGCAGATTGGTATGATTTTATCATTCAGCACAACCCTACGCCGCGTGGATTTGAGAATGGAGAAGGTAATGCATACATCAATCCACTACGTGACCGTGTACGTGGCCGTATCTACAGAATTAAATATAAAAATGCGAAAGCATATACCCCAATTAAGCTGTCTAAAGACCATCCTGAAGGATTACTTTCCGCTTTAGAAAACGATAACCTATTCTGGAGAATGACTGCTCAGCGTTTAATCGTGGAATCTAAAAACCGGTCAGTTATTCCTGGACTTTACAAAATCATCAGCAATCAAAAAATAGACGAAATAGGATTAAACGGACCTGCAGTAAATGCGATCTGGACCTTACAAGGATTAGGTGCCTTAGATGGATCTAATGCTGAAGCCTTAAAGGCAGTACAGGAGGCCTTAAATCATCCTGCAGCTGGTGTAAGAAAGGCTGCCATCCAAGCGCTTCCAAAAGACAATGCAATGATTGGCTCAATCCAAAAATCAGGTTTACTTAAAGACAAAGATCTTCGTGTTCGCCTGGCGGCTATACTTGCCATATCAGATATACCTGCTTCTGTTCATCTTGGACATCTTTTGTACGAAGCCGCTGCGGATTCGGTAAATGCAAAAGATAAATACATTGCTCAGGCATTGTATACAGCAGCATTACTGCATCATGAAGGGTTCCTGGCGATGTCTAAAACAGCCTCAAATCCATCTGCATATATTCAGACGATAGTTAAGGACATCCTTCCGAATGTGAAAAACAAAGATGTGGCTTCAGCTGAAAAAGAACATCATTCTGCTAAGCCTTCTGATGAAGTGGTGATCAACATCAAGGTTGTAGAGCATGTAATGAAGTTTAACAAAACCTCATTCACGGTAAAAGCAGGGCAAACGGTAACCATTAACCTGGAAAACCCGGATTTTATGCAGCACAACATGGTGATTTCTAAACCCGGCACACTTAAAAAAGTGGGTGCGGCCGCAGATGAAATGGCGAAGGATCCTAACGGTGCAGAGAAGAATTATGTGCCTGCTATTCCTGAGATCTTGTTCGCAACCAAGTTGCTGAATCCGGAAGAAAAAGTTACCTTACAGTTCACTGCACCTGATAAGCCAGGAGACTATCCTTTCCTGTGTACTTTTCCGGGACATTGGAGCATCATGAATGGTGTAATGAAAGTAACCAAATAAATAGCAATCAAATATCTGCCGGTACATTATGAGTTTAAATATAAAGTTAGGTGTTAGTACATGGTTATGGACATCGCCATTTAAAACAGACACCATTTCACTGTTCTCGAAGATCAAGAGTATGGGATACGACATGGTAGAAATACCAATTGAAGATCCTGCACTAATTGACACAAAAAGGGTTAAAGAAGCACTTAAAGAATTTGATTTAGTGCCTGCCATTTGTGGGGCTTTTGGACCAACCAGAGATTTAACAAATGAAGACGTAAAGTATCATGATACCAGTTTTGATTACATAGAATCTTGCCTGGAAATAGCATATGAAATTGGGGCCGGTTTTTTTGCCGGGCCAATGTATTCTGCAGTAGGTAAGGCACGTTTAGTATCGCCTGAACAGAAAAAAATAGAGTGGGACAGGGCGGCGACCAATCTTCATAAAGTAGGGGGAATGGCGCAGGAAAGAGGACTTCAGTTGGCCATAGAGCCGTTGAACCGTTTCGAGTCTGATCTGATCAATACTGCCGAAGATGTTGTTCGCCTGATTAAAGATATCAATCATCCGACAGCAAAGATATTGCTGGACGGATTTCATATGAATATTGAAGAACCTGATATTGAAAGGGCAATTTTGCTTGCAGGTAAGGACCTTTTGCATGTACAGGTTTCTGAAAACTACAGAGGTACTCCAGGTACTGGTCAAACCAGGTGGGATGCCTATAAAAGAGGATTAGAAGCGATAAACTACCAGGGTGCGGTTTCAATCGAAAGTTTTACCCCTGAGATAAAAGAACTGGCCGGAGCGGTTTGCATCTGGCGTACACTTGCGCCAAGCCAGGATAGTTTTGCCGAAGAAGGGGGTAAATTTTTAAGAAACTGGAGTAAATAACATATCAAATAAACATTGTATCAGTTAATAATATGAGTCAGAAAAAAATAAATATTGCCATTGTTGGACTTGGATTTGGTGCAGAATTCATTCCGATCTATCAAAAACATCCCAATGCAAACATGTACGCAATCTGTCAGCGTAATCCGGATAAGTTAAAAGAAATAGGAGATGCATTCGGAATAGAAAAAAGGTATGTGAGTTATGAGGAATTGCTTAAAGATCCTGATGTAGATGCAGTTCACATCAATACGCCGATACAAAATCATGCTGAGCAATCTATTGCAGCGCTAAGGGCCGGAAAGCATGTGGCTTGTACAGTGCCAATGGCGACTACTGTTGAGGAGTGCCGTCAGATTGTTGAAGCAGTAAAAGAAACCGGTTTAACGTATATGATGATGGAAACAGTTATTTACAGTCGCGAATTTCTATTTGTAAAGGAGCTTTATGAAAAGGGAGACCTGGGCAAAATACAATTCTTAAGAGCTTCCCACCAGCAGGAAATGGCAGGCTGGCCGGGGTATTGGGAAGGTTTGCCACCAATGCATTATGCAACACATTGTGTTGGCCCTGTACTGGCTTTACCAAAAGCACAGGCAGCATATGTTTCTTGTTTTGGTTCTGGAAAAATTGATGATCATCTGATTGAAAAATATGGATCTCCATTTGCAATCGAAACTTGTCATATCAAATACCGTGATTCAGATTTGTCTGCGGAAGTTACCAGATCGCTGTTTAATACCGCGAGACAATACCGAGAGAGTTTTGACGTGTATGGTTCTAAAAAATCGTTTGAGTGGACGTTGATTGAACATGAGGATAGTGTAATCCATACCGGTGAATCTCCTGAAAAAGTTAAAATACCAGATTATGCGCATCTTCTTCCCGAGGAAATTCAGCATTTTACCACTGCTGGTGTTTATGATTCTGAGGAGAACCAGCATCTATCGTTTATCCAGGGGTCTGGCCATGGAGGTTCGCATCCACATCTTGTAAATGAGTTTTTAAAAGCTTTAACTGAAAACAGGGCTCCCTATCCTGATGCTCAGGAATCTGCCAACATCACTTGTGTTGGTATTTTGGCGCATGAGTCGGCAATGAAGGGTGGAGAAATAATTCCTTTGCCAGATTTCACGTTTAAATCATAAAAATTAGTTTATTTGCATTATCAAATGAACCGAACTCAATTAATTTTAATGTATTGAATATGAAAAAGAGCTTTGTCTTTTTAATTTGTTCTGTTTTTGCAGTATGCACAAGCGGATACGCACAAACTAAGAAAACCGGTAAGGGGGCTAAACCGGCATCTAGTGTTTTATCACCTGCAGATGTTGCACAGGGAAAAGCACTGATTACAAAATCAGACTGTTTTGCATGTCATAAGCCAACTGAAAAACTAGTTGGACCGGCATACTCAGATGTTGCAAAGAAATATCCAGCAACACAGGCAAACGTTACTTTGCTTGCTAAAAAAGTAATTAAAGGTGGAAGTGGAGTATGGGGCGAAATCCCTATGGCACCTCACCCATCAGTTACTCAGGCTGACGCCGAGAAAATTGTAAAGTATATACTTTCTACAAAGTAATAACTTAAACTAAAAGAGGATGTTCATTATTAATATGAACATCCTCTTCTTTTTGGACTTCATTCTGTATCCAGCGTATTTTCTCGATTTTGAATTTTGGTGCATTGGTCGCGATCTTGGTTCTATCGGTACGAACCTCTTCAATACGAATAATCCTTCTCCTGCGATATTTAACCACCTCTTCAAATGCCCTTCTAAGGGTCTGTTTTAACCGAGTCCCACGAATATGGTTAATCCTATTATGATCGGGCTTACTCGTAACGCTCAGCCACATAAAACGAACACTTTTCCTGCATACATCCTCTTAATTTGTCCGATGGGGAAAAAAGTATATTTTTGACTTATTAATTGCCTAAAAAGAAGGAGGTGACTATGAAAAATCCCATCACACATATAACCACAAAACTGACCTGCTAAATCTCAAAGCTAGTTGGTAATTCTATGATTATGCCGCATTGATATTTCTGTATCAATTTACGGCATAAGAATGTATGTATTTTTTATACATAGAAATCTAATCCTTTTTCATTTACACATAATAAAGACAATGATGAACAATCATTCAATAAAGCTATTCGATTATAATACCTGGGCAAATAAAACCATTTTAGATCACTTAATGCAACTCCCGTCTGAACTATGCCATGAAAATATCAAAAGTGTTTTTCCATCTATTTTTGATACGCTAATGCATATTTATATTGTTGACTATGGATGGCATTCACTATTAATTAGGAGATATGCCTCAGATGATTATGAGGCCATAAGGAGTACAATTGCAAGACTTACAGAAGAAGTAAAAGCCTTAAGTCTTCCCGATTTCGGGAAAAAGCAGGATCTGTTGTCCAAAAGCTACTATGATTTTGTTAGTACTACTGACATGGAACAAACTACGACCTATTCGACTCTGTCCATGCAACATAGTGAGGTAATACAACACGTTGTAAATCACGGGACCTATCATAGAGGAAATATTGCAGCGATGCTTCGGCAATTAGATCATGCAGGAGTTTCAACTGATTACAGCACGTATTTATATCAAGCTATGAAATAGTCGTCAGCGTCTGAATCATAAATCATGATTCAGACGCTTTCTACGCTAATTGGTTTCTACCAACTTAAGCCATTCTGTAATTATTGTCTTTAACGAGTCCTGTTTGGCTTTAACATCATCCATATCTTTAAACCTAACCAGTCTTCTGCCATCTGTAAAATTTCCTTCAAGCAATCCACTGGTATCATTAACTTTTGCCCCGGTAGGAAAAACCAGTAAGATATTGCCCTTATGGAGGTTTACTACTACGATATCTCTTTTATATTCTTTAGGATCGAACGGTTTCATTGGCCCTGTATAATAGAAGCAGGGCGAATTCCATTTTATTTGTTCTGCAATTTCTTTATCTGTGCTTAAAATAATCTGCCTTATATATTGAGTTGCGGCTGCTATGGGTGCTTCTAATCTTTTGATGTGTGCACTTACCTTGTTTGAATTTGTGGCGGTTTTAGATATAGTCATATTTTGAGATGGTTGATTCTGATTCAATGCTTAGTGCAGCAATTTAGTACAGCAAATTTATATTGCCAAAGCAGATTTAATGCGGTGCGTAAACGACATTTTAAAGGGCGATTTGTGACAATTTAAGACATATAATAAACTGGGATGAGCTTTAAATATAAGTAATTATATTAAATTATATGGCTTAGGTAGCCTAGATTTTACAGCAGGTAATCCGGTGTAAATAAAATAGGCTTATGGCCGATTGAGCTGTAATTGAGGAGATGACATTGGCAAAAGAGCAGCCTACCATTTATCATAGCGATAAGAAAGTTCTATTTGCGCCCGGATTTGGGAAATAAACCCAGATTCAATGAAAAGGCAACACCCGTAGATTTTAATCTGGCATTGCCATTTCCAATTCCCGTAAGCGGTAGCTTTATAAAAGGTTGTACCCCAAAGCTCAGCGAGTTGGTTATTCTGCGCTCAAAACTTAAGGATAAGTTGGCTACACCAAAAATGTGCTGGTTCTGATTCTTGATTTCAAGTTCAGAAACCTTTTGTGCCCCTCCCTGCGGTCCGGTAAAGTATTTGTATTTTTCATTAAGCATAAAATAACTTGATAGCCCGGAGTTTACACCAACAGAAAAGTTTCTTCTTTTTAAAAACGTATAATTTACATTCAGCGGAACATCCAAAACAATACAATCCGCATCGACCTGCCAGGCATTTTTCATATAGGTCGTTCCTGCCGATCCAACTCCGCCATAATTGTATAGCTTTCTTGAATAAACAGCGCCAGTGGTTACGCTAATTTTATCGGTAACTGCATAAGTGGCAAGCACCCCTATGTTGGAGCTTACTTTGGTATCCACATTCCTATTCGAAGTCGAAATATCTGGCGCTGCCATAACAGATAATGTAAGTGCGCTTCGTTTTGCGGTAAAGCTTGGTGGCAGTGGCTTATTGTCTTTCTTTTCAGGAGTATCAGTTTTTGTAGCAGGCCCATTGGTTTGCGCTAAAACATCAGCTTTCTTGCCCGTCGGTAAGCTGTCAACCGGAGTAACAGTTTGTTTATCTTCTGTTTTTGGTGTTACTGCCTCAGCAATGAGTTCCCGTTTCTTGTTTTCTTTAACTGAAGAGGTGTCAGGAGTAATCATAAGATCCTGACTGCGGTTTATAACCTGCGGGGTCTCAACGTAGTTATGATCTATATTTTTAACAGGCGGCTTAATAATCTGTTCAACAGCAACCGCTTCCGGATTTGTTTTCACAACAACGCCGGTATCTGTGCCTAAGGGCTTATTGTTTGCAGGTTTCTCTTTTTTTGATTCAACTATTTCCGTTTTTTTAGGTTCCTTAATTACATGGTCTGACCCCGAAAAATACCAGAACAAACCAACAACCAATGCAGCGGCAATGCCACTTGTAGCATACAACCAAAATGGGATAACCCTTTTCTTAGCACCCGCGTCCAGTTTCTGTTCCATCTTTGCCCAGTCCAATTCATTGAAAGGGATTTCAGGATCATTCAACCCATCTCTAAACAGCTTATCTATTCCATTATCTTTTTCCATCTACAGCTATTTTGTTTTGTAAAGGCACTTCATTTTGAGTACTAAAGTTATTAAAATATACGTCCCCAGACCTGGTTCCACCCGCGGAACTAAGCCTTTCTTGCAGCTTTTGTCTTGCTTTAAATAAATTTGATTTCGATGTCCCTACCGATATATTTAAAAGTTCCGAAATTTCTTCGTGTGAGTATCCGTCTATGGCAAATAAGTTAAATACAGTTCTGTATGCGGGGGGCAATCCCTGAACCAGTACCAGCAGATCTTTATAGGCCATTTGCTCGTATACTTGCGCAGGCCCGCCCATGTCTTCGTGTTCACTCAGCTCGTCGTGATTTGAAAACTTCAGGCTTTTCCTGTAATGGTCAATGGCGGTATTGGTTATAATCTTTCCAAGCCATGATTTAAAGGGCTTTTCGGGGTCATATTTTTCAATATGTGTAAACACTTTCATGAACCCACTATTCAATACATCTGCCGCATCATCGTCATTCAAAGCGTACCGTCGGCATATGGCCATGCAATAACTATAAAATTCTTTATAGAGCAAATACTGACTTGTTCTGTCATTCCTGATGCAACCTTCAATAATTTCCTGCACCTATTTTTTCGATTTTACATTGGCCATTTTCACCTATACTAACTATAGTACGTTGAAGTTACGCAATAGGTTGCTTTAAAAATAAATATTTATTTTCTGATCTCTGCGCAACCATTTATGCTGCCTTCCCGTAATCCATATTAGTTATCAATCAATTCTTTAATTCACTTTAAAAAAAACAACTATGTCACCCTTATTCAAAAAAACAGTTGTGCTGTTTAGCTTAGCTGCAGTACTTTTTACTGCCTGCTCAAAGAAAAAAGATGATGTGATCAAAGAACCAGAAGTTTCTTTGGACCTTAAACTTGCAGCATCGGCAACCTTCGGTAGTGTTATTACGGATGGTACAGGTAAAACCCTTTATTGTTTTGTAAAAGATGCCAATAGTGCATCCACTTGTGTTGATGGCTGCTTAATCACATGGCCGGTATATTATGCGGAAAATGCGACCCCTCCCGTAGGATTAAATGCTGCGGATATTGCCACCATCACAAGGGCCGATGGTACAAAACAAACTACCTATAAAGGATGGCCACTGTATTATTATGCCGGCGATAAGGGCAAAGACGAGATCAAAGGAGATGGGGTAGGTGGCATCTGGTTTGTTGCCAAACCAGATTATTCTGTTATGATGGCCAGCCAGCAATTAGTTGGTCACGATGGTAAAAATTATACTGCCGATTCAAAAGAAGGAGTGGGGATAACCGTTTACCTAACCGATGCAAAGGGCCGCACACTGTATGCCTTTACGCCCGATACTTTTAACAAAAACAATTTTACCAAGCCTGATCTTAGTAACAATGCCGTATGGCCAATATTTGAATCGGAGATTTTAAACGTTCCCTCTGTACTAAAAAAAGCAGATTTTACAGTAATAACTTCTGTTGGTAAAAATCAGCTAACGTACAAAGGTCATCCGCTCTACTATTTTGGTTCAGATGCTGCTAAAGGCGAAACCAAAGGAGTAAGTTACCCTAGACCGGGTGTTTGGCCTATACTTACACTGAATACACCGCCTTTAAATTAAGCTGAGAAAAAGTAATTTGCCGAAATTGTGGAGTGAGAATATTTTTATCTTGTAGTACATATTAACAAAAAATATCTCATTTTTGATGCATTATGGCAATTAACGATTTAAGTAAAGATCTGGCTCCCATCGCGTCAATTACGATGGCAGATGTTGTTGAAGTAAAACTCAGAGAATATTTAAAAAAGAAGTCCTTCCTGCCCGGCGATGCGTTGCCAAAAGAATTGGAGCTGGCAGAAGCTTTAGGTGTAAGCAGAAATGTTTTACGAGAAGCACTGAGCAGACTGCGTATGCTGGGCATGATTGAAACTAAAAAGAAAAGAGGGATGGTGCTGGCCAGACCAGATATTCTGGGAACGTTTGAGCGTGTTCTTGACCCGTTGATAATAGATAAGGAAACGCTTCAGGATATTTTTGAGCTCAGACTTGTACTTGAAATGGGATTGGCTGATCTGATTTACATCAGAAAAACCGATAAGGATATTGCCGAATTGGAAAGTATAGCTAAAAAAGAAGTGAACCTTGATAATTCATTCAGAATTAAAAATGAAATTGCTTTTCATGGTAAGCTTTACGAAATGTCGGGCAACGATACACTGAAAAGATTTCAAATTATGCTGCTTCCTATTTTCGACTATGTTGTTACCCTGGAAAAGAAGCCAACAAGAGGAAAAATTAACCATATGGACCTGGTTCAGATCCTGAAAACAGGATCAAAAGCTGATTTTAAAAAGGGGATGGAGGCACATCTTAAGCCTCATTTCGATCGGTTAAAGTAATTTTTGCTTTACATCTTTATACAGGAACGGCCTTCAAACTATATTTGAAGGCCGTTCCTGTATAAATGAAATTTAAATATTTGCTTTTATAAAAAATAGTTCCCACATTTGATATGTCCTACATAAGGGCTTATAACCAAATATTAAATGACCGCTATGAATCACTTCAAAAAAAATGATAGCAAATATCTTGTCATCGTATCTTGCTGTCTCCTTCTCATCGTCTCTCTTGCCATCGGGTGTTCTAAAAACTCAATAAGTGCAAGTACCATTGAAAAACCAACAGCCTCAGGCACAGCCAAGGTAGCCGCTGCCGTACTGGCCGCTCCAGTGAATACGCGTGTGGTCGTATTTAACGGAGGCAATGAAAGTATATACCATTCTTTCAGAATTCCTTCAATCATAAAAACAAAGAACGGAACCCTGGTTGCCTTTGCCGAAGGCAGAAGATGGAGCCCAAGTGATTATGGCGATATCAATGTTGTATATAAAAGATCTGTAAACAACGGAACCAGCTGGTCTACCTTAGGTGAAGTTGTTGGGAGTGGCGCTGGTACATGGGGCAATCCAACAGCTGTTTACGACCCAACTCAGGGCGTAAACGGAAGAATCTGGCTGTTTCTGGAGTGGAATGATGAGTTTAAAGCCCAATGGTCAGATTTTCAGGCATGGGGCGATAGAAAAATTCATACTTCATATAGCGATGATGATGGTGTTACCTGGTCTGTTCCCTTAGATCGTACGAGCAGCCTAACGCCACCTTCGTACAAATGGGATTGTGTTGGTCCGGGTATAGGTATCAGAACAGCATACGATCACCCCGGCAGGTTGATTGTTCCGGCATACGGAAGAAATATTTATAGTGATGATCATGGTGCAACATGGCAATATGAATTAACTGCCGGTGGTACAGATGAAAGTACCATAGTGGAATTGATGAATGGAAGCCTGATGAGAAATGACAGGCCGGGTACTACCGAGTGGAATTTATCAAAAACCAGAAGGAAATCAGTGGGTTCTATTGTCGGCGGTTTCCCCGCTTTTTCAACGGTAACTGCATTGCCCGATCCAAAGTGCGAAGGATCCATGTTAAGATATAATACCGACGACCCGAACAGGATCATATTCCTTAATCCCAACGGAACCGGTCAGCGTTGTAACATGACCGTGCGCATCAGTTATGATGATGGGGTTACCTGGCCAAGAAGCCGTGCACTTTATAGTACTGCTAATTGCGATTATACCAACAGCACTGTAGTTTACGGTGGCTACTCTAGCATGGTAAAAACCGCCGATTACTGCATTGGTGCCTTAGTAGAATACAATGAAAATGTTCATGATTCAGCCAGCAGCAATAAATCTATTGAATTTGACAAGTTCAATCTCGCCTGGATCTTAAACGGCAGTACAGAACCATAAAACCAAATACCATGTGTTTTTATCATCCCTTGAGCACATCACAACCATAAACCAAATATTAAAATTAAACCAGTTATGAAGAAAAGGATTTTTATTTTTCTATCCGTTCTCTGTTGCTTTTTCGCAACTAAAAACCTCTTTGGGCAGACACGCGAACTGCAAATCTCCGGGAAGGTTACTTCGGGTGCAGGGGGGGAAACACTACCGGGTGTTAGTGTAAAACTTAAGGGTAGTACTATCGGGATATCTACCGATGTGAACGGTAAATACGCCATTAGAATACCATCAGATCAAGGGATTTTGGTATTCTCTTATCTTGGCTTTAAAGCCAGGGAGGTGCCTGTAAACGGGCAAAAACAAATTGACGTGGTGCTGGAATCTGATGTAACTTCAATGGAAGAAGTCTTGATTGTGGGTTATACACAGCAGTCGAGAACCAAAACCACAGCTGCCATTTCAAAGCTTGGTGCCGATGAGCTAAAAAACATCGCCAGTCCAAATCCCGTACAGGCCCTGCAGGGTAAAATTGCAGGTGTTTCGGTACCGGTTACCACCGGGCAGCCCGGGGTAGGTGCTACAAACATCATCATCAGGGGTGGTACCAAACCTAACGCTTATGGTTCTGGTTTGGGTAACAATGGCGGTAGTTCAACAGGTGCTTCCGACAGCAGTTCTCCGCTTGTAATTGTTGATGGGGTATTCAGGTCTATGAATGATGTGAATCCTGATAATATAGAATCACTGCAGGTGATGAAGGATGCAGCTTCAACCGCAATATATGGGGCAAGGGGTGCAAATGGGGTTATTGTAATCAAAACAAAAGGTGGTAAAGCGAATAGTAAAATGACCATTGCGCTAAACCACAGAACCACATGGGAAACGCCAGCAAGGGATTACGATTACCTGAATGCCGAACAGTACCTGCGTTTGGCGCGTACCACAGTTAAAAATACTGCTGATGCACTTGATAAAAACAACCTGTTAAACAATGGTGGTTTCTCTGCAGGTACTCGTGTTTATACACAAAAAGGCCAGTATGGTAAAAACATTAACCTTACTGCCTTATATGATAATATCGTATCTGTAGAAGGACAATCTTACGTAGACAACCTGTTGTCCAAAGGCTGGAAAGTAATGGACGATCCCATTAACCCTGGTACAAAACTATTATATGCGGATAACAACTATCAGGATATGCTTTGGAACACTGGTTTGAGCAGTAACGAAAACCTGTCTATCAGTGGGGGTGGCGAAAAATCTGACTTTAACCTGTCGATGGGGTATACCAATCAGGCAGGTACCTTTGTGGGAACCAAATACAAACGTTATGATGGACTTGGGAATTTCGGGTTCAAAGCTGCAGATAATTTCCGCATCGATGTAATGTTAAACTATCAGAACGTAATGCCTAATTATGTAGATGGTTTTCAAAATGAGCTGGTTAGAGGTACACGCATTACGCCTTTGATCCGTACTTTTAAGGACGATGGAAATCCAATGCCGGGTGAGCTGTATACTGTTCGTAACCGCTTCCATACATTGATGTATGATGATACCCGTACCTCAAGTGAAAGGTTGGTATCCAGGGTTGCCGGCGATTTGACCATCACCAAAGGGTTGCATTTTAAACCTTCCTTTTCTTATCTGATAGATGATTATAAAGAACTGTTCATGAGAAAGGGAACACCTGCCGATGAGGTGCAGCCGTCCACACAGCGTCAGAAAAATGACTATACCAAAAACGCGAGACAGCTGATGATCGATCAGGTTTTGCAATACGATTTTAGTATAAAAGATGTGCATAATTTTACTGCCCTTGGTGGGGTTAACTTTATCAGGAACACAGATCACGTGGCCAGCTTAGGTTCTCAGAGAGGAAGCAACGATTATATCTATACCATAAACGAACCACCAACAACCGTAATCAATGGGGTGGTGATGAGTAATGTTACCAACTTTGCTACTACCATTGGCGAATCCAGATCTGCCAGTGCATTTACACAGGTGAACTATGATTACAAAGCTAAATACCTGTTTAGTGGTTCACTTCGTTACGATGGTTTCTCGAACTTTGCCATTGAAAACAAATACGCATTCTTCCCTTCGGCTTCCATTGGATGGAATGTTCATAAAGAAGATTTCTGGAACGTAAAAGCGATTAATGCTTTAAAACTAAGAGCAAGCTGGGGTGCAGCGGGGCTTAGCGACCTGAGTATTACTGATACCTATGGGGGCTATGCTTCGGTTCTGGATAACAGAACAGCTAATTATGGACAAAGCTCCGGTATTTTAAGGTCCAACCTGGCAAACTATAACCTGCGTTGGGAATCAACCGAAACTACTGATTTGGCATTTGATGCTTCTTTCTTAAACAGCCGCATTAACCTGACTGTAGATTATTATAACAAAAGAACCAAGGACAGGCTGGCTTCTAAACCTTTGCCATCGGAATCTCCTTTTGGATCAATCGCATTTAACAACGGCGAGCTGCGCAACCGAGGTGTGGAAATTGAACTTGGTGCAGCCATCATTAAAGGAAATGATTTTAAATGGGACGCTAATTTTTCTTTTGCATACAACCAGGCTTTAATTACTAAACTGCCTGATAATGGTCGAGCGAAGAACAGACAAGGTGGTGATATGATCTTCGATCCGGCTTCCAATTCATTGGTAGAAGCAGGAGGTTTTGCAGAAGGAGAGCGTCCTTACCCAATCTATGCATACCGGGTAACGGGTGTGTTTGCTACAGACGAGGAGGCTAAAGCCTGGAATGCCAAGGTAAAAGATAACCTTGCTTCTCCGCAGGGGATAACAGTAGGGAAACGTGGTGGCGATTATATTTTTGATGATGTGAATGGTGATGGGGTGATTGATACAAAAGACCAGGTTTTTATGGGTTATAGAAATCCTAATAAAATGGGAGGTATGCAAAATACCTTTAGTTATAAAAACATCTCATTAAGGTTTACAGTGGATTATGCCATGGGGCACCTGATCAGTAATGGCGCTTTAGCCCGTTCACTAGGCCAGGGCAGGGCGTTTAACGAAGGTGCACCATCAATCGCTATTGGTCCGGATATCTGGCAGAAACAAGGTGATGAGGGTAAAAAATATGCCCGTTTCTCTTTTGCAGATTATGATTTCGGACAGCGCAATTACTTACGCAACGCGCCGCTTGGAAACAACAATAGTTACAATTCAGATGTATCTGCAATGTATTCTAAAGGCGATTTCCTGGCCTTTAGGGAGATTTCAATTTCTTATGATGTTCCCAAAAAAGTACTTGAAAAAATAAAAGCTTCGGGGCTTAATATTTTCGCTACGGTATACAATGTGGGCTATTTAACCAAATATGAAGGGCTAAACCCTGAAGTATATACCGGTTTTGATCCGGGTGGTTATCCAAGACCAAGACAATTTTTATTAGGGGCCACATTGAAATTCTAAAAAACCAATTATGAAAAAGATTACATTAATTATAATAGCCATAGTATCTCTGTCAGCCATATCTCCTGGTTGTAAAAAGCTGCTCGAAGTAGATCCTCAATCCAGTATCACCGATGAGGTATTCTTTAAAAATGAGAATGATTTTGAACCATACGTTACCGGTATCTATACTTATATGCGTTTGTTTGCCAATAATATTGTGTACGGCACTGAGCGTAGCGAGGAACTGGTTGCTGCGCTTAATTCCAGGTTTGGAGTATCGTGGAGTCAGATCATTACACCTTCTTCAGGTGCAATTAATTATAACGATTGGTACAAAGCCATCGGACATTGCAACTTATTGCTAAAAAAGATCGAAGGATTTTCTTTTGCAAGCAATCCGGATGCGAAGAGAAGGATCCTTGCAGAAACCTATTCTTTAAGGGCCTATTTCTATTTTAACCTTACCCGCATCATTGGCGATGCGCCTTTAATGCTTACCGCAGTTGAAGATGAAAATGTGCCTTTGCTGCCAAGGGCAACAGCTGTGGATGTTTTGAAGCAGATCCAGTCAGATCTGGATCTGGCCATCCAGAATTTTACTGCTATAAGTGGATTTTCAAAAACCGCTTATCCTTCTAAATATCGCTTTGCATATGGATCAGCAATGGCACTAAAGGCAGATGCATACTTATGGAATGCAAAAGTACTTGGTGGTGGCGATGCTGACCTTACCGCTGCCGCTGCGGCAATTACTGAGGTAGAAGCATCGGGATTAACCCTAAACCAGGATTATAAAAATGTAACCGGGGTAAGGGCAGCTACCAATCCTGAGGTGGCACTGGCAGCTTACTTTCAAAGGGATGAGGCTGGGGGCAATTATGGTGTAAATGCACTTCCTTATCTAACAGGGGTTGATGGGGCATTGAATCTGGATAAAATCCCTTATGCGCAAACCTCAGCAAATGGACAGGGTGCTTATCAGATTAGCCCAAAATCAAAAGCTTTATTTACCAACCCTGATGATAAAAGAATCCCATATACCTGGATTACGGAACTGCAGGCAAGCGGTCCGAAAATTTCATGGATCACCAAATATTCCGGAAACATCTATGCCGATGGCCGTGTTTCTGATAATGACCTGATCATCTATCGCTTGTCGGATATCTTTTTGATGAAGGCAGAGGCTTACGCCGGATTAAATAACATACCATTGGCAATTGAATACCTGAACAAAGTAAGACAAAGGGCCAATACAGGGAACTATACCGCATCTACCATTAAGAGCGATGTAGAGCGTGAAATCCTTGATGAACGTGGTCGTGAGTTGTTTTTTGAGAACAAGCGCTGGTACGATCTTGTCCGTTTTCATAAAGGGGGAACCATTAATGTGTATACCTATGTTCCTAACCTGGTTGGTAAAACTACTCCGTTGTTCTGGCCGCTAAATACTACGGTATTTGCAAATAATCCTAACATTAAACAAACAGAAGGATATTAATTTATCGCAATTCAGAATAAAATGACTCCACTAAAGGCAGATGAAATTTATGGCAATTGGGCAACCTTGCTGCTTCCGATCAACAATGACGACAGCATCAATTATGAGCAGCTGGAAAGTGAAATTGATGTATTGATTGCCAGTAACGTAAATGGAATCTATTCTAATGGTACGGCCGGCGAATTCTATAACCAGACCGAGCAGGAATTTGATAAAGTAAATGGCATCCTTGCAACAAAATGTAATGCTGCAGGTATGCCATTTCAAATTGGCTGCTCGCATATGAGCCCTAAAATATCACTGGAAAGGGTTAAGCGCGCTAAGGCACTGCAGCCCTCTGCCATACAGATCATTTTGCCCGATTGGTTTGTGCCATCCATGGAAGAGATCATTGACTTTTTAAAGGTGATATGCGCGGCCGCCGATCCCATAAAGCTGATCTTATACAACCCTCCGCATGCCAAAAGAAAACTTCTGCCGAAAGAATTTGCAGAAATACTTGAAGCAGGTATCCCTCTGGCAGGATGCAAAGTTGCTGGTGGCGATGAGCAGTGGTACAAGGAAATGAATGCAATAAATATCCCGTTTTCTGTGTTTATTCCCGGCCATCATCTGGCCACGGGAATTGCAAACGGTGCCCATGGTGCTTATTCCAATGTAGCTTGTTTAAGTCCGGGGCTTGCACAGCGCTGGTATAATAACATTGCAAACCACAGCGGAGATCCCTTTGAGCTGCAGGCCCGAATCCAGCAATTTATGGAGGAGTGTATTGTTCCTTATATTAGAGATAAAGGATACTCCAACCAGGCTGTTGATAAATTTATGGCGGCTGTAGGTGGTTGGACGCCCATAAGTACCCGCCTGCGCTGGCCCTATAAATGGATACCACAGGCAGAGGTACTGCCGGTAAGAGAAAAATGTGCTGAACTTTTACCTGAAGTTTTTACTAACCAAGTTTAATATTTTCCCAAATGCAAAAAACACTAAGAAACTGCTTTATCCTAATTTGTACCAGCTTGGTATTGCTCATGATTGGCAATGGATGTAAAACAAGAAAAGGCGCTGCCGATCGGGCATTGCTTGACAGTACCCTGGTCTTTTCACCCGGAGGGGAATATGCCTCCATGCGGATACCTGCATTGGTAGCAACCAAAAAAGGAACATTGCTTGCATTTTGTGAGGGAAGGATAGGTACTGCCAGCGATTGGGCTGATATGGACCTGCTGATGCGCCGAAGCACTGACGGAGGACGCACCTGGGAAAGTAATGTAGTGATTGCCGCAAGGAAAAGCGGACAGCCAACAAGTAATGCTACACCAATTGTAGATCGCGATGGTACCATTCACCTGCTGTATCAGCGTGATTATGCTACTGCTTACTATACCCGTTCTACAGATGAGGGTAAAACGTGGAGCCCTGCAATAGACATTACCTATGCGTTTGAGGCCTTCAAGCCAGAGTATAACTGGAAAGTACTGGCACCTGGCCCGGGCCACAGCATACAGTTAAAAAATGGTCGGCTGCTGGTGCCTGTATGGTTAAGCGATCCTGCTAAAACTACACCAAGAAGAAGCCATGCGCCATCTTGCATTGCTACAATTTATAGTGATGATCTGGGTAAGACCTGGAAACGTGGTGCCATCATTGCCGGCAACACCCCGGAGTTTAAAAACCCAAGTGAAACCATGGCAATTGAACTTAATGATGGCCGTGTGATGGTAAACATCAGAAATACTTCTGATGAGCACCGCAGAGGAATCAGCTATAGCAATGATGGAATAAGCGGATGGACAAAGCCTGTATTTGACGAAGAATTATACGAGCCAATATGCATGGCTACCATCATCAGGTTGCAGGATAAACAGAAATCCGGTATGCTTTTTATCAACCCAGATACCAAAGACGTACCTAAACCGCCACGCAAAAACCTTACTGCCAGAGTTAGTTATGATGAAGGACAAACCTGGGCGGTAAAGAAAGTGATCAATGCGGGTTCATCAGGCTATTCTGATGTGGCTGTTACACCAGATGGAACCATTTATTGCCTGTACGAAACCAATACCAGCAACGACTTTAATTATTCCATGGTGCTTAAAAGGTTTAACGCTAAATGGCTTACAACTCCCAAGGAGAAATAAATAATCAACAAACAATCTAATATATATGAACAAAATAACCGGATTAATAGCCGCCACTTTTGCGGCTTATCGTGAAGATGGAACAATTAATTTAGACATTATCCCAACGATAGTCGACAAAATGATAGCTGATGGATTATCTGGCGTTTTTATTTGCGGCACCAATGGCGAAGGGCCAAACCTTACAATTGAAGAGCGGATGGCTATTGCCGAAGCTTATGTGAAGGCTGCGGCCAAACGTATCCTTGTACTGGTGCATGTAGGGCATAGCTCCATTCAGGAATGCCGCAAGCTTGCAGCTCATGCGGAGCAGATTGGTGCCGATGCCATTTCTTCTGTTTCCGCTTTTTATTTTAAACCAACAAGTGTTGATAATCTTGTTAAGAGCATGGCGGAGATTGCATCAGCCGCACCCAATACACCATTTTATTACTATAGCATCCCAACCCTTACCGGGGTAGGTATGGATATGATCACCTTTTTGGAGCAGGCAGAAAAGGTAATTCCTAACCTTGCCGGGATTAAGTATACCGCCTCTACCTTGCATGAATACCAGGCCTGTCTGAATTATAAGAACGGAAAATTTGATATCCTTTTTGGTTACGATGAAATGTTGCTTCCTGCACTTGCAGTAGGGGCAAAGGGGGCTATTGGCAGCACCTATACCTTCGCTGCTCCACTGTATTTGAAAGTAATAAAGCTTTACAATGAAGGAAAGCAGGAGGAAGCAGCAGCCATGCAGCTGCATTCGGTAAATATGGTTCGTGCTTTGGTTAAATATCCGCCAATTCCTGCACAGCGGGCCATCATGAAAATGGAGGGACTGGAGTTAGGTACTTGCAGATTACCTCTTGAGCCTCTTTCAGATGCACAAGCGGCACAATTTAAAACATCCCTTGATGAGATCGGATTTTTCGATATCGTTAAACAATCCTGATGATGAACAGGTACTTTAATCTTCTTCTTATTTTTTTTATGACTATACTCTTAAATAAAGGGCTGGCGCAGCAGGTCTCCAGGTCTGGCTTATTATGGAGCAACCTGCCGCCGGTTCCCGATCGCGTAGGTTTTGCAGGTTCTTTTGCTGGTGTTTCCAATGGCGCATTACTGGTTGCAGGTGGTGCAAATTTCCCTGATGGCGGTGCACCGTGGACGGGCTCTGCCAAGGCATGGCACGATCATATTTTTGTTCTCGAAAACCCAAAAGGGAAATGGAAAGAAGCAGGTAAATTACCCTATCCATTAGGCTACGGGGCTTCCATAAACTGGAAAGATGCCTTAATTATTCTTGGCGGCAGTAATGAAAAAGGCCACCGTGCAGAAGTGTTTATGCTGAATTATAAGAACGGGAAAATTGAAACCGTCAACTTGCCAAACCTGCCTCATGCAATTGCAAATACATCGGCGGCGCTGGTTGGAAGTGTAATTTATGTTGCCGGCGGAATTGAGAAACCAGATGATAAGGTTGCCGGAGCTAATTTCTGGGCATTGGATCTTAATGCAATTGAAAAGGGCTGGAAGGTATTGCCAACCTGGCTGGGCGCCCCACGAATGCTTAGCGTTGCCGGTGCACAAGGTGACGCATTTTACCTGTTTAGCGGGGTAGCACTGATCGATGGCAACCGCGAGTATTTAAAAGATGCTTATCGGTATCAGCCCGAAACAGGATGGAAGAAGATAGCAGACCTTCCGGCTTCGGTAGCGGCGGCTCCAACGCCTGCTTATGCTTTAGGGCAATCCTCATTACAAATATTTGGTGGCGATGATGGTAAACTAGCCGCAAGCGCTGCGGTATTAAAAGAAAAACACCCTGGCTTTTCAAATAGAATTTTAAATTATAATACGCTTACCAATACCTGGACCTCTGATGGAAAGGCATTTGCTACCCGGCCGCCTGTAACTACAACTTTAACAGTCTGGAACGGAAATGTAATTATTCCCGGTGGCGAAATCAGACCTGCAGTGAGAACCCCTAACGTATTAATCGCAACTTACAAATGAAGAATTCCGGACAAACTACCTCCTTCTACTCGTGGATCATTGTAGCCATGCTATGGATAGTAGCTTTTTTAAACTATCTGGATCGCATTTTAATTACCTCGATGCGCGATCCTATTGTTACAGATTTCAATTTAACTGATGCACAATTTGGATTGCTTACCTCTGTATTCTTATGGTCTTACGGTTTTTTAAGTCCTTTTGGCGGTTACTTTGCCGATAGGTACAGCAGAAAAAAGGTAATTGTTTTTAGTGTAATGGTTTGGTCGGTGGTTACTTTATGGACCGGCTTTACCACCTCATTTCACGAAATGCTGGCTGCCCGTTTTTTAATGGGCGTAAGCGAGGCTTGCTATATCCCTGCGGCACTGGCTTTAATTACCGATTATCATAAAGGAAAAACCCGTTCCCTTGCAACGGGCTTGCATATGAGTGGTTTATATGCAGGTCTGGCACTTGGTGGCTTAGGCGGATATATTGCCGAATTGTGGGGCTGGCGTTCCGGATTCCATGTTTTTGGAATTGTAGGTATTGTGTATTCCCTGATCCTGTTGTATGTGTTGAGGGACCATAAGCCTGATCCTGTTGTGGTTACAGAAGGAGAAGAAGAGGTAATGCCGAAAATTAGCCTTACAGGAGCTTTAAAAGTACTTTTTAGTGAAGCCTCTTTCTTTATCCTGTTGTTCTATTTTGCCATATTGGGTATTGTAAACTGGCTTGTTTATGGCTGGCTGCCAACGTTTCTAAAAGACCATTTTAACCTTAATCTTGGCCAGGCCGGTATTTCGGCAACAGGCTATATCCAGATCGGTTCCTTTGTGGGCGTAATTGTGGGGGGGATTCTGGCCGATAGATGGACCCGAAAAAATAACAGGGGCCGTTTGTACATGCTCATCATTGGTTTTACACTTGGTGCGCCTTTCTTGTTTCTAATGGCCTCTACAAATGTCTTCAGCATCGCCATTATTGCCATGCTTGTCTTTGGTTTGGCAAGAGGGTTTAATGACGCGAATTTAATGCCGATATTACGACAAGTGGCCGATGGAAGATACATCGCCACAGGTTATGGATTCCTTAATTTTCTAAGTACAATTATTGGTGGTTTAATGGTGTATGTTGGTGGTGCATTAAAAGATGCTCAGGTTGATCTTTCTATTGTCTATCAGGTTTCAGCAGTTGCAATGCTATTGGCCACATGGTCGTTATTTGCGGTGAAACTAAAAAAGAATAATGTATAAATTTAGTGGTATGAAAAAACATTTTATTGTCCTGGTATCTGTAATGCTTTTATGGAATACCACAGTTCTTAAAGCAAATGTAACCTTGCCGGCCATCATTTCCAGTGGCATGGTATTACAGCAGCAAAGCAATGTTACCTTATGGGGTACAGCCAAAGCCAATGCAAAAGTAACCGTACAGACCTCGTGGAACCAAAAAGTATACAATATTAACACCACAAAGGAAGGAACATGGAGGCTGGCTGTAACCACCCCTAAAGCCGGTGGGCCTTATAAAATTACTTTTAACGATGGCAGTAAACTGGTAGTGGATGATGTTTTTATTGGAGAAGTATGGTTGTGCTCTGGCCAGTCAAATATGGAAATGCCCGTGAAGGGATATGCCAATCAGCCAATTTTGAATTCCAACGAGATATTAATGGATGCCGATGAGCCGGGCATCAGGTTGTTCAGAGTAGAAAAGAAAATGTCTAAAACCCCGCAAACACAATTGGATGCCAAATGGGAAAGTGCCGATGCAGCCTCAGTTAAAGAGTTTAGTGCGGTTGGTTATCAATTTGCAAGGATACTTCAGAAAAGACTAAAAGTCCCTGTTGGAATTATCCAATCGGCATTTGGGGGTACAGACATCGAAGCATGGATGACCACAAGCAGCCTGCAGGGATTCAATGATTTTAAAATTCCGGCCGATACTGCTAAAATTACCAAGAACAACCCGGGGGTATTATTTAATGCCATGATCAACCCGATTATTGGTTATTCCATTAAAGGCACATTATGGTATCAGGGAGAAAATAACAGGATGAACCCACTTACTTACGATAAAAAAATGGCGGCTATGGTTAAGCAGTGGCGACAGCTATGGAACTCCGGTGAATGGCCTTTTTACTATGTGCAGATTGCACCAAACGTGTATAAGGACCATGCTGATCAGATACCGCTTTTGTATGAAGCGCAATCAAGAGCAATGAAACTGATACCCAACTCCGGAATGGTGGTTAGTGTTGATGTGGGCAGTATGACTACCATCCATCCGCCTGATAAAACCATTATCAGTAAAAGGCTGGCTTATTGGGCACTTAACAATACTTATGGCAAACAAGGCATTGTATTCAGGGGGCCGGTTTATAAATCTTTAGAAATAACGGGCGACAAGGCGGTGCTGAGCTTTGATGAAATCCCCAACGGACTGACCGCTTATGATCAGAAGCTGATTTCTTTCGAGATCGCCGGTATTGATAAGGTGTTTTATCCAGCCGAAGCATTAATTAAAGGCAAAACGGTAGTAGTAAGCAGTGAGTCGGTTAAAAGCCCGGTCGCTGTTAGATATGCCTTTAAAGACAGAGCAGAGGGAAATTTGTATAACGTAGAAGGATTGCCTGCTGAACCCTTTAGGACGGATAGCTGGTAACCCAGCTTTATAACCCTGCCTGAAACTCAGTCCCTCTTATATAAACCTGGCCTGCTCTCTCCAGGTTTTCTTTGCTTTTAGTGGTGATCTTGATGATGTCGATGTCTTTTACAGCTCCTTTTAAAGAACCAAAATCACTTTCAGACAAAATATTAATATTTAGAATGTAATTCTCATCAATTTTAAGGTTGGCTATATTGCCCTTTACCAGGTCATTATCTATCATATACAAGGTGGCAGGCGATGGAGATTTTACATATTTGTTTTTGATCTCATCTAAGGTCATGAACCTGAATGCCCCGGGATTTTTAGTCATTACATAAACTTCACCGATTTTACTATCAGTACTTACATTAATGTTTTTAATTTCTTCCTGACTGAAGAGCGGAAGGCAGGAACCGATCAGCACACTATCCAGAAAATACTTAGGCTGGATTCCCGCTGGCAGCTTCTTAGCATCCTTTTCATAAACAACATTTACTTTATCAGATACCGGACTGGTTTGGCCTACTGCAGTTATAGCAAACAGGCAAAATGTAAACATGAATAATAACCTCATAATTTCCCCTTTAATAACGGAATATAAGGAATATTATCAAATAAATGTCAAATTATAAATTTTTTATAATTTGTTCGGCTTCCTCGTCCTTGTATTCGTGGGTAGCTGCGTTTAGCTTTTTCTTTAGATCGGCCATGACCAGTGCATATTCTTTAAGATCAGCCAGGTTCTTCAATTCGCCAGGGTCTTTTTTTACATCATAAAGCTCCCAGTAATTAAGCTTTCCATAGAAACGGATCAGCGTGTATTGATTGGTTCTGATGCCGAAGTGAGGGTTTACCAAATGCGGACCGGGGTATTCATAGTAGTGATAATAAACAGGCTTATCTGGTTTTCCCGTTTTGTTGCCTTTAAGCAAAGGCCAGAAAGATTTTCCTTGTATGTCGGCTGGTACTTTAGCACCTGCAATGTCCAATAAAGTAGGTGCCCAGTCTATGTTGGCCACTATATTGTTAATGGTACTCCCTGCTTTTACTTGACCGGGATATCTTATTATGAAGGGTGTTTTTAAAGATTCTTCGTACATAAAACGCTTATCGAACCAACCATGCTCTCCTAAGTAAAAACCCTGATCTGAGGCATAAATTACAATGGTATTTTTGCTTAGCGCTGCTTTATCAAGGTAATTAAGGATTTCACCGATATTCCGGTCCAGCGAATTTGCAGTAGCATAATAATCTTTCATATAACGCTGGTATTTCCAGGTGGCTAAGGCTTTGCCCGATGGTTTTTTCTGCTCAAAATCTTTGGTGACCTTTTGCTGGTAATAATCTGCAAAGGCTTTGCGTTGAGTAGGGTTCATCCTTTTATAAAGATTGAAATTGTTAAAATCCACATTAACCTTTAGGTCGCGATCAAGTTCCATTGCTTTTGCAATGGTCATGTACTGCTGTTTGGCTGCGGGCCTTCCTTCGTATTCATCAAAAAATGTTGCGGGAAGCGGAAAATCTATATCATCATAAGCACCAAGATCCTGAATATCTGGTAACCATTCCCTGTGGGTAGCCTTTTCGCCTACTACCAAAAAGAAAGGCTTGCTTTTATCACGTGAGTTGAGCCATTGCGTTGCCTTATCGGTAATAATATTGGTAACATATCCCTCGGTTCGGGTGGTATCGTTGTTTTTATTGATAAAATCAGGGTTGTAATAAAATCCCTGGTCGGGCATAATTTCCCAATGGTCAAATGCCTTGCCCGGTAAAGTACCTAAATGCCATTTGCCAATCCATGCGGTCTGATAGCCGGCACTGCTCAATAGTCGCGGTAGCAGTTGCTGATCCACGTTAAACTTGCCGTCGTTTGCTTTGTAGCCGTTTATATGACTGTACTTGCCGGTTAAAAAGCAGGCTCTGCTTGGTCCGCATATGGAATTGGTAACCAGCTGATTTGTTAGCAATGCGCCTTCTTTGGCAAGCCGGTCTATGTTTGGTGTATGTGCTATTTTATTGCCATAGGCGCCAATTGCCTGATAAGCATGGTCGTCGGAAATAATTACAATGATATTGGGTTGATCTGATGGCTGTGGGGTAGCTTTGGTTTTTGACCCCATAAATTTTAGGCTTGCCAATATTGCAAGTATGCAGACGACACTCCAAAAAATGACTGATCTTATCATATCTTCTTAAAAAGTAACAGGTTTGAATTTGTGGATAAGATACGGAATATTAGAATTTTTTATACTTTTGGAAAAATTGTTTGCTGTGAAATTCTTCAGTTGGCTTATTTGTTTGATCATTATTGTTGTGAGCTTTACCCCTTGCAAGGATTTCGCCAACGCCAAAGTTTCTGAACAGACCAGCGTTTCAAAAGCAGGGCATGCCGATGATCACAACAGCCTGGCAAATGACGATTGCTCTCCGTTTTGCGTATGCTGTTGCTGCAGTACACCAACGGTTGTAACGCAAACATTATTAACCAGTACGGTTTCATTGATTATTGATAAAGAGTATTCAGATATCGCTCCCGGCCATATCGCGTCTAATGATCCTTCAGTCTGGCAGCCACCTAAGTTAGGTTAGTTTAAATTTCAGGTTTTATTGCACCGGATCTATCCTCATGGAATGATTCCGTTATGCATTGCCTTGTTTTTTCTTTAACCTAATTTAAAATTCAATGCTGAAAAAAATCATTCAGTTTTCTATACAGAACAAATTAGTTATAGGATTATTTACCCTCGCGCTTATTGCCTGGGGTGTATATTCGCTAAAACAATTACCTATAGATGCCGTACCCGATATTACAAATAACCAGGTACAGGTCATCACACTCAGCCCTTCTTTGGCTACTCAGGAGGTAGAAAGGCTCATCTCTTATCCGGTGGAGCAAACCATGTCTACCATACCCGAAATTGAACAGGTACGCTCTATTTCCAGATTCGGCTTATCGGTAGTAACCATCGTTTTTCATGATGATGTGGATATTTACTGGGCGCGCCAGCAGGTAAATGAAAAGCTTGCCGAAGCAAAGAACAACATCCCGGCAGGATTGGGGAATCCCGAAATATCTCCGATATCAACCGGACTGGGCGAAATATATCAGTATGTAATCCATGCAAAACCGGGCTTTGAAGAGAAATACAATGCCCGTGACCTGCGAAGTATTCAGGACTGGATTGTGAGGAAACAATTGCTGGGAACTCCCGGTATTGCCGAAGTAAACAGTTTCGGCGGTTTATTAAAGCAGTACGAAATTGCCCTTGATCCTGATAAGTTAAGAGGCCTTAATTTAAGCATTGCTGATGTTTTTATTGCTTTAGAATCCAGTAACCAAAATACAGGAGGTGCTTATATTGATAAAAAACCGACTGCTTATTTTATCCGAAGTGAGGGCTTAATTGGCAGTTTAGATGATATCAATAAAATAGTGGTTAAGAACAATGCCAATGGGATTCCGGTGCTTATCCGCGACATTGCCACCGTTCAGTTGGGCAGTTCTATCCGTTATGGAGCACTAACCAGGGCAACCTCCAAGGGCCATGGCGAAGCCGTTGGCGGTATCGTAATGATGCTGAAAGGTGCCAATGCCAACGATGTGGTTAAAAAGGTTAAAGCTAAAATAGAGCGGATCAATAAAACCCTGCCCGAAGGGGTTGTTGTTGAACCTTTTCTAGACAGAAGTGCATTGGTAGACCGTGCCATGGGTACCGTAGCTAAAAACCTTATAGAGGGAGCGTTAATTGTGATCTTTGTATTGGTGCTCTTTTTAGGGAACCTCCGGGCCGGATTGGTAGTCGCCTCGGTTATTCCGCTGTCCATGCTTTTTGCCATTTCGTTAATGAACCTCTTCGGGGTATCAGGAAACCTGATGAGCCTGGGTGCTATCGATTTTGGCCTGATCGTAGATGGGGCTGTAATTATCGTGGAAGCCACCATGCATATTTTGGCAGGCAATAAATTAGGCAGGGCCTATACCCAACGTGAAATGGATGCAGAGGTGGAGAAATCTTCTGTGCGTATGATGAGTGCTGCTGCTTTTGGTCAGATCATTATTCTGATTGTATATCTGCCCATTCTTGCGTTGGTGGGTATAGAAGGGAAAATGTTTGGCCCCATGGCGCAAACTGTTTCATTTGCTATTCTTGGCGCCTTCCTGCTTTCGCTTACTTATGTGCCCATGGTATCATCGCTGTTATTAAGTAAAAAAGCAACGCATAAAAGGAATTTTTCGGACCGTATGATGGATTTCTTTCAAAGGAAGTATACACCGATTATACGTGCCGCTTTGCGTAAACGTATGGCTGTGGTGGCGTCGTCTATAATACTTTTAGCCATCAGTATATTGCTGTTTTTGAGAATGGGAGGAGAGTTTATTCCAACCCTCGAAGAAGGAGATTTTGCTGTTGAAACCCGTTTGCTTACCGGAAGCTCGCTTTCGCAGACCATAGATAAAGTAAATCAGGCATCTGATATCCTGGTTAAGAGATTTCCAGAGGTAAAAGAGGTGATCGGAAAGATTGGTGCAGCCGAGATTCCGACCGATCCAATGCCTATGGAGGCCTGTGATCTTACCATTATTTTAAAAGATAAAAAAGACTGGACAACCACTAATGACAGGGTAGAACTGGCCGAACTTATGGGTAAAGCCCTTGAGGATGTGCCTGGCGTAAGCTTTGGTTTTTCTCAGCCTATTCAGCTTCGCTCTAACGAGCTGATCTCGGGAGTAAGGCAGGATATCGGAATAAAAATCTTTGGAGATGACCTAAGTGCTTTAACCGATATTTCGCAAAAGATCGGCAAAATTGTTTCTACAGTTGAGGGCGCAAAAGACCTTTATCTGGAGCAGGCTACGGGTCTTCCGCAGATCGTGGTAAAGATCAACCGGGATAGGATTGCTCAGTATGGCTTAACCGTTGATAAGGTAAACCAAGCCCTTAACACCGCCTTTGCGGGCCAGTCTGCCGGAGTAGTTTACGAGGGTGAGCAGCGCTATGATATGGTGGTGCGCTTGTCGCAACAGAACAGGCAAGACATCAGCGATGTAAAAAATGTTTACGTATCGGCACCTAACGGCAATCAGGTTCCCCTTGATCAGCTTGCTGATGTAGAATTTAAGGTGGGGCCAAATCAGATCCAGCGTGAAGATACCAAGCGAAGGATCATTGTTGGATTAAATGTAAGAGGTCGCGATATTGCCAGTGTGGTAACCGAGATTGAAGAAAAGATCAACGCACAGATCAAGTTGCCAACCGGTTATTACATCACTTATGGCGGTCAGTTTGAAAACCTGAAAGAAGCAACTCAAAGGCTTTCTATTGCTGTTCCTGTTGCCCTGGCGCTAATCCTGCTTTTATTGTATTTCTCATTTGGATCGGTTAAGCAATCGGTACTTATATTTTCTGCCATTCCAATGGCGGCAATAGGTGGTATTTTTGCGCTGCTGCTTCGTGGAATGCCTTTCAGTATTTCTGCAGGAGTTGGTTTTATTGCGCTCTTTGGTGTTGCGGTATTAAATGGGATTGTACTGATCACCGAGTTTAACAGGCTCCGGAAACTTAATAAATATGGATTGGATGAAATTGTGCTTAAAGGTACAGCCATCCGCTTGAGACCAGTATTGATGACCGCAACCGTGGCTTCGTTGGGCTTTTTGCCTATGGCCATTTCAACAGCGGCGGGTGCAGAGGTTCAAAAGCCACTTGCTACGGTTGTAATCGGTGGTCTCATTACCTCTACTATTTTAACTTTAATTGTATTACCCGTGTTATATACTTATTTCGAAGGCTATAAACGTAAGCCCAAAACAGGTGTTCCAGTTGCAATAATTGTCGTTATTGCTTTGCTCACTTTCACCGTACCTGCTGGGGCAAATGCACAACAAACGTCTTTAAAGAGGATTCCGCTTACAATGGAACAGGCCGTGCAAACTGCTCTTAAAAACAACCAGGCCATGAAATCTTCAGGCCTTCAGGTAAATCAGCAACAGGCATTGAGAGGCAGTTCGACCGACTTAGGAAAAACCAATCTTGATGTGCAGTATGGACAAATTAATGGAATTAAAAAGGACAATAATTTTAGTGTTTCCCAGAGTATTCCGAATCCCGGACTGTTTAAAAATCAGCGTAATCTGTATGATGCGCAGATCAAGGGTGCAGAGATTAATGTGGCCGTTACGCAAAACGAACTGAGCTATCAGGTTAAAAGTACTTATATGCACCTTGCTTATTTTATTGCTTTAAAAGATCTGTATCAAAGTCAGGATTCCGTATACAGCAATTTCTTAAAAGCCGCTTCCTTAAGGTATGAAACAGGCGAGACGAACCTGCTGGAGAAAACCACTGCCGAAACGCAGTATAATGAAGTAAGAAATCAGATGAGTGAAAATGAATCAGATATACTGGCTTATACTTCTGAACTGCAGCGATTGCTGAATACGCAGCAACCCGTTGAAATTGTTAAGGATCAATTTACGCAGGCCGAATGGAATGTAGCAGCTGGCAATAGTGTTGGTGCAAACCCGCAACTTGCCCTGCAAAAACAGCAGATTGATATTGCCGATAAAGCACTAGGTGTAGAGAAAGCCCGCTCAGGACCTGATTTTACTGTTGGTTATTTTAACCAGTCCATTATCGGTACGCAAACGGTAAACGGACAGGACCAGTACTTTAATGGTGGTAAAAGATTTCAGGGGGTACAGGCAGGAGTGGCCATTCCGTTATTCTTTAAACCTTTTTCGGCCCGTATAAAAGCAGCCAGAATAGAAAAACAGGTTACGGAAAGTCAGTATGAACTTTTTCAGACCAATTTGCAGGGCGAATACAATAAGGCCAATCAGGCATTGCTTAAAAACTCACGGAGCATCGATTATTATAAAAAAAGTGCCCTGCCGAATGCCAACCTGATTTTGAAGCAATCGCAAATCGCGTTTCAAAACGGAGAGATCGGTTATGTAGAATATCTTCAGGGATTAAGGACGTATTCGGAAACACATTTTAGCTATTTGCAGGCTATCAATCAATACAATCAATCAGTTTATACACTTCAATACCTCAGTGGTTTATAATTAAGAAAATGAAAAGAACTATTCAAGTGACCATTTACGTCCTATTTGCTGCGGTTTTAACCTCATGCGGAGGGAATACACCGAAATCAGAAGAAACAACAGCAGTTAAAGAAACAGCAGGCGTAAACCATGAGGATGAAAATACCGTGGAATTTACCTCTGCACAATATAAGACTGCAGGCATCGCACTAGGGTCGCCGGAAATGAAAGATTTAAGTGGCTTGTTAAAGGTTAATGGCTTTATTGATGTGCCGCCACAAAATCTGGTGAGTGTTACTACGCAAATGGGAGGAATCGTAAAATCGACTCCGTTGCTGCAGGGAAGCACCGTTAGTAAAGGACAAGTGATTGCCGTTTTGCAAAATCAGGAATATGTCTTGTTACAGCAAGATTACCTGGAAAGCAAGAGCCAGCTGGAACTTGCCGATTCGGAATATAAGAGACAACAAACACTTGCAGAGCAGAATGTAAATGCAAAGAAAACATTGCAGCAGGCACGTGCGCAGTTTCAAAGTATGCTGGCACGAGAAAGTGCGTTGAAACAAAGGTTGCAGCTGATCAACATTAATCCGGCAAGTTTGTCGGCCGCTAATATTAGGAGCCAGATCAATATTTATTCGCCAATTACGGGTTATGTAACTAAAGTAAATGTGAATACAGGAAAGTTTGTGAATCCGAATGATGCGATGTTTGAGATCGTAAATAGCGCTAATTTGCATGTTGAATTGAATGTATTTGAAAGAGACGCTTCGAAAGTTAAGGCAGGTCAACGGGTTCGTTTTTCTATGGCCAATGATACGGAAGAGCAAATTGCAGTGGTAGATTTGGTTGGTCGGGAAATTAATTCCGATAAAACGATTACTGTTCATGCCATTTCAAAAGGAAGCACCAGCTTTATTCCGGGAGCATACCTTAAAGCATATATTGAAACGGGTACTAGTAAAGTGCAGGCATTGCCGAATAGTGCTGTAGTTGATTTTGGAGGTAAGAAATACATCTTTGTTTCAGAAGGTTCGGAGAAACAAGGGATGTATTATTTTAAAATGGTAGAAGTAAGTATTGGGGTAAATGATGGCGGGTATTTAGAGGTCCAGATTCCGGAAGGTGTCGCTGTAAATGGAAAGGTGGTTTTAAAAGGAACTTATGATTTGCTGTCGAAATTGAAAAACAGTGAAGAGGCCGGGCACGGGCATTAGGGTAAAGTTGCCATGTTGCAAGCGAGTGTGCTACAGCACACTCGCTAACGCTATTTTATAGGTAGTGTAAAGTAAAATGTGCTGCCCTGGCCCAGGTTACTGTCAGCGCCTATTTTTCCATCGTGTTTCTTGATGATTTCGGTACAGATGAATAAGCCTAGCCCCAGGCCAGAGTAAGCGGCATTTTTGCTATCTATCTGGTAATACCGTTCAAACAAATGAGGTATTTTTTCTTCAGGAATGCCAGGCCCTTTGTCGCTTACAGAAACCCGGATGTTCTCTTTTAGTTTGTCAATAGAAATGGTAATGTCTTTACTTTCGGGGGCATACTTAATGGCGTTATTCACAAAATTGATCACTACCTGACTAAGCCTGTCGCTATCTCCATAAATTTCCAGGGTTAAATCACCTGTGGTAATTATCGAATATTTATTTGCTGCACGAATGTGATAACACGAATCATCAACCATTTTAGCAATATTGAATTGCGTTTTGTTAAGCTCAAGATGACCCTGGTTAATCCTGCTGGCATTTAACAGGTCCTCTATTAATATACTTACTTTATCTAAACTCCTGGTCGACATGGCAATCAATGAATTCAGCTTGTCAGAAAAGGAATCGTCCTTTAACCTGTTGATCAGCTGCATCGATGCTTTTAAGCTAGTCAGCGGTGTTTTTAGCTCATGACTGGCAATACTGATAAAATCATCTTTGTGTTGCAACAATTCTTTTATCGCCTGATCATGCATCTTTTGGGGAGTAATATCTAATGATGTTCCAACAAAGCGATAAGGCTCATTTTTTGCATTAAAATACGCTTTACCCTTAAACTTAACCCATTTGAGTTTTTTATCTAGGTTTTCTGATGTTCTGAATTCCTTTTCGTACTCGCCATTATTGATGCCAGTGAGCGCTTGTTTCAGGGTTTTGTCTACATCAGCACGATCATCAACATGGATCATATTTATGAATTGCTGATAAGTGATGTCATGATTAGGCTTAAGGCCGAAAAGTTCTTTAGACCTGCCATCAAATATCAATTCGTCGGTAAGTGTATTGTAATCCCAGGTGCCTAAACCTGCGGCTTCTACGGCAAGTTTTAACCGTTCTTTACTTTCTTTAAATAGCAACTCCACTTCAGCCAGGCCTTGTTCAACCTTACGTTTATCCGTAATATCTTCAATGGCCAATAATATTAAGCCATCCAGTAGTCTTGAGTTTAAACTCATGATGCGCAGACCAATTGTTGGGAAAATATGGCTCACCTCAAAATCAGTTAAGATTTTTTTCTCCGGCAAGATGTTCTCCAGCAGATCGCGGAGTAGTGGAATGTTCCACTGCCGGTCACCAAGATCATAGAAATATTCACCTTCCGTTTCTTTTTTAGTGACATGAAACTTGGTGTAAAATCCATCCGTAGCCCTTTTTACCCTTAAATCCTTATCCAGAATAATCAACGGATCACGAATTGTATTTATGATGGCTTCTGTGTATACCCTTGCATTGTTTAGTTCCTGGTTACGTCCGGTGAGTTCATTGTTAATGATGTTGATCTCTTCGTTTGTGCTTTGCAGCTCTTCTTTTGAAGTTTCCAGTTCTTCGTTTAAGCTCTGTAGCTCTTCACTACCAGAAAGCAGCTCCTCATTTGCGCTTTGCAGTTCCCCATGTGCCGCTTCCTGTTCTTCTGTTGCATTCCTCATTTCTGCCCTAAGCTGGGTTAGCTCCATTTCCTGCTGCTTTAACCTCAGGTCTTTGTCACTTTCAACCCGTTTTCCGACTTTTGATAAAGGCCTTTTACGGACCGCTGAAAAACTGGTTTGGAACAAGACCAGGTAATGGACACTTTCAGGTTTTATAAGCGGGGTAACCTCTATATCAACAAATTCCTGCTGTTCATTCAGGTTGAAGATCACATTCTTTTTTCCCACAGGAGTTTGATTTTTCTTTGCCTGCTGCAATAAATTCCGGAGTTCAAAAACCAGGTCTTCTCTTGCCATTTTTAGCAGGTTTAAGCTAGCTCTTCCAGGGGACGGGGCGAGCCAGGCATCTGTTTTTCCTCTAAACTGAATAATGTCGAAGTTATCGCTTACCAGCACTCCAGAAGGTGAGAATTTAGCCAGTACCACCTGGTCGGCAAGTTTAGAAATATCCGGTTCTTCGGCTCCTTTACGTGCACTGGTGTCAACATTTTTAAAATTCTGTTCACTACCCTGTGTGGTTACCAGCATAATCCTGCCGGGAATGCCGATCCGCTGAAAAATTTTGCCTGCATGGTTGTATGGCAGAAAAAGATCTGAGTCTTTGCCAATACTTTCTGATTTTCCCAACATTAAAAAACCATGATTGGCCAGGGCATAATGAAAGGCCGTAATTGCTTTTTTCTGCAATACCGGTTCGAGATAGATTAAAACATTGCGACAGGTAATTAAGTCAAGTCTGGAGAAAGGTGGGTCTTTTAAGAAGTTATGATGTGCAAAGACACACATGTCCCGGATGCTTTTTCTGACCTGATAGTTGCCGTCAATTTTATTAAAGAACTGACGCAGACGAGACTCCGAAACACCCTCAATATCGGTAGGTCTGTAAACGCCGGTACGTGCTTTGTTAATTGCCGTTTCAGAAATATCAGTAGCAAAGATCTGTATTTTCATTGCAGAAGCTTTATCACCCAATTGTTCTGTTAAACAGATTGCCATAGAGTACGCTTCTTCTCCGGTCGCGCAGCCTGCAATCCAGATCCGTAAGGGTTCACCGTTTTTCTTCTGATCTATGATCGAAGAGAGCACAGTGGTACACAGGGTTTCGAAGATGTCCGGGTCACGGAAAAAATTAGTAACAGAAATGAGCATGTCATTGTATAGCGCGTCCTGTTCGTCCTTTTTTTCGCGCAGAACGGATAAATAGACTTCCGGTTTGTCAGTTCCCTTTAAGGCCATTCTACGTACAATGCGCCTTTTTAAAGTGCTTGACTTATAGAATGAAAAATCTACCCCCCTGCGTACCCGAAGTAATGTAAGTATTTGCTTGAAAACCGCTTCGTCCCTTGAACCTTTATCTTCGGAGGGATTGATATGATTATTGTAAAAAGGTGCATTAATGGTAAGAAGATGCACTGCAATCTTTTCAGGGTTTAATACAAAATCTACTGTTTTAGCTTTTATCGCACTTGCAGGCATTTCGTTATACTCTGCAGAATCTTCATCCTGTGCAAAGGTGATTCCTCCATAGGCCTTAATTGCCTCTAAACCCAGGGTGCCGTCGTTTAATGAGCCCGATAAGACTACACCTATTGCATAACCCTGGTGCACAATGGCCAGTGAAGAGAAAAAGCGGTCTATTACTTTTACTTTATAGCGTTTATCGTCGAGTGATGAGAGTTTAAGCACTCCATCTGTAGCGGTTACGATCTTGTTTTCTGGGATAACATAAAAGTTGTCCGGTTCCAAATGGATGTCGTCTGTTATCTGATGTACGGGGATTTTTGATATTTTCTGAAGCAATTTCGGTAGGGAACTTTCATGATCAGGACTTAAGTGCTGAACAAATACGTAAGCTATTCCAGACTTCGGCGGGATGGCCTTTAAAAATCGACTTATGGCTTTTAGTCCTCCTGCTGAAGCCCCAATTCCCACTACAGGGAACTGATCGTCAGAAATTTCGAGTTCTGTTTTTTTTAGTCTGGTCATGAAGTCAAATTCGACGACGATACACTTATCGCTGCCTACTCAAAGATAATCAATATTAATGGTTATCCCGTCATTATTTGGCTTTAATGGGTTTAGGGATGAGGTAAAGCATGTATAATACTAAGCAAAGGCAGGCCATGTTGGCGGCAATACCATAATCGAAAGCTTTAAGGTAATCGGGGTTGGCCTTATTTGTGCTGATTTCGTAATAAAATACGCCCCCCAAAATGCTGATCCCCAGGGCTGAAGCGGTTTGCTGGAAGGTGGAAAAGATGCCGGCAGCAACGCCTGCAAATTTTGCTGGGATGCTTCCTAATGCAATGGTAAGCAGAGAGGGTAGGACAAGTCCGTTGCCCAGACCGTAGAGTCCAATGAGTAAAATGACGTATAACCCGCTTACCTGCGGTTTAAAAAGCAGGATCTGGAGCATAAAGGATACCATGATAATGGCCACGCCCAATTGCAAGACGCGTTTCCCAAATTTAACGATCAGCTTAGACGCCAGCATTGCCGATATCATAAAAAGCACTGCATGTAATACGAAATACAAACCGCAATCTAAGGCAGATAAGCCAAGACCGTTCTGAAGATACACCGCGCTCATTAGTAGAAAGGCCGTATGCATCATGAAATGGAACAATACCGCGAGCAGGCCAATGTTGAATTCCCTTAGTTTAAAAAGCGAGACATCTATTAAAGGAGCGCTGTTAAGCAACAGCCTTTTCTTTTGATTGCGAATGAAGCAGGCAAAAATAAGGGCCGACGACAGTATCATGATTATACTCCACAAGGGCCATCCAGCTTCGCGGCCTTCTGCAAGCGGATAGATCAGGCAAAATAGTCCTGCAGTTAAAATCATTGCGCCGGAATAATCGAAGCTTTGCATGGTGTCTTTAACTGTCTCGGTTAGATACTTCGATATTGCCCATAACGCTGCAATTCCTATGGGAAGGTTTATCAAAAAGATCAACCGCCAGCCCTCAATTCCCAAGAAAGATTTGTCTACCAGGTATCCGCCCAATATCTGGCCTATAATAGCAGCAATACTGAGGGTAACACCGTACCAGCCTATTGCTTTTGCCCGCTCCTGAGGATCGGTAAACAGCACCTGTATAAAAGCAATGGATTGAGGAACCATGATAGAGGAGCTGATGCCCTGAAAGAAGCGGGCAATGTTAAGTTGTAGGGCCGTTTGTGTAATGCCACAGATGCAGGAGGTTAATGTGAAGAGGAAAAGGCCCCAGAACAGTACTTTCTTTTTGCCAAGGTAGTCTCCGGCGCGACCGCCAATGATCAGAAAAGCCGCACTTCCCAGCAAATAGCCTGCTATCACCAGCTGTACTTCTCCGTCGCTAGCATTCACTCCGGCTTTAATACCCGGTATTGCCATATTGATGATGAAAATATCTATTACATAGAGCATTGGCGCGGTTAAAACGATTACCAATGCAAGCCATTTTGAGTTATTTTTTTTCTTTTTCATGATCGTCTAATCTGTTTTTTAGGCACAGCAGATCCCGCTCATTCTGATATGAATGAATGAAATGCATTTTTAATTAAGAAATCAGGAGTTTGATTTTTCGAGCTCGAGCAGCCACTTTTTTCTAGCCAGTCCACCGCCGTAGCCGGTCAAGCTTCCGTCAGTGCCAATTACCCTGTGGCACGGAATCAGGATTGAGATTCTATTCATTCCATTGGCATTTGCCACTGCGCGAACAGCTTCGGGTTTATTTAAAGTCAGGGCTTGTTGCTTATAATTGCGCGTTGCGCCATAAGGGATTTCCTGCAGAATTTGCCATACAGACTGCTGAAATTCTGTTCCGGGTGAAAACAGGGGCACTGAAAATTGTTTTCGGTTGCCAGCGAAATATTCATCAAGCTGCTGCTTTAGCAGATCGAAGTGGTGGTTGCTGCCCTGAATGATAGTGGCATTTAATTGTTTTGCGAGTGTTTTGAATTCCGTCTCGAGCATTTTTCGATCGGTAAACTCTAAAAGGCAGATGCCTTGTTTAACGGCGCAGGCAAACATAGTTCCCAGTGGTGTTTCTAATCGGGTGATATTAATTACCTGTTTATCTTTGCTGTTTAAAGGAGAAACGCCAAAGATCGCTTTAAAGGAATCACCAAAACCACTTAACGATTCATACCCGGCATCAAATGCGGCGGTGGTAATGGCCTGGCCATCCTGGATTCTTTTAAATGCAGAATTGATCCGAAACATCCGTTGGTAGGCATGAAAGGTAATGCCATGATTTTTAAGGAACCACCTTCTGATTTTGCTGGGCTCAATACCTTTTTGAATGAGGTCCCAGTCCTTAAATTTTAAAGATGGATCTGCGTTTAATTCGTCGAGGATCGATTTAATAAAATCAGGGGTCTCTCCAATTTTTTCAAGGGGGTTGCACACTTTACAAGGTCTGTAGCCTTTGCGTATGGCTTCGCTGGTCGTTTTAAAAAACTCCACATTTTCTGCCTTTGGTTTTCTTGCGGTACAGGTAGGTCTGCAAAATATGCCTGTAGTTTTAACTGCCGTTATGAAAGTCCCCTCAAAAGTGATGTCTTTTTTAAGGATGGCGTTGTACATGATTTCGTTGGTCAGCATTCTGTTTCTTTTTCTTCAAAATTAGCTTAGTTGGGTGTAGCGAACAACCGAAAACAGGACAAGTATTTTTTTGTTCTTAAACCTAAGCAGTTTTCTACAGACCTGGCGCGGATAATTGTTATATTTATAATATGGAGAAGGAAAATAAAATACCAAGCGTACAGGCGCAGATGCTAATCAGAAGGCCGGTGGCTGTAGTATTTGAAGCATTTGTTGATCCTGAGATCACCAAGCATTTTTGGTTTACCAAAGGAAGTGGCAGGCTAGAGCAGGGCAAAACAATTACCTGGGAATGGGAAATGTATAATGTTTCCAGCGCTGTGCGGGTTAAAGAAATTGTGCCGAATAAAAAAATAGCTGTTGAGTGGGATCAATATTCAACTCCCGTAGATTTTGAATTTGAGGCATTGACTGAAGGCACTACGTATGTTACCATTACGCAGTATGGTTTTCAGACAACCGGTGATGAACTGCTTGCAGAGATCAATGGCGCAAGCGGTGGCTTTACTACTGTGGTAGATGGGCTGAAGGCCTATCTGGAGCATGGCATCAATCTGAATCTAATAGCAGACAAGTTTGCGAAAAATTAAGGGATTTTATCAAATTCCAGATCGTCAAAGAGGAAGTCGTTTGAATCGATGTTTAGCTTGAACCCGGTTATTTTTTTTTCCGTATCCCTTATAAAAATTACTTCACCCTCGGGTACAAAGGGATCGTTAAAGATGATTTTGCAGTGATCTGCGTCTATGTGATGTAAAAAGCCCGAAAAGAGCTCCTTTGTGGGAAGCAATTCCAGAAAAGGTTTTCCTTTTTCTCGTCTGATCACCGCTTTACCATAAGCTGTGTCTTCGTATTCCCCTTCATAGCGGCTAAAGTTGGGTATTAAAGCACTCTTTTTAGGCTGAGGTTTTCTTTTCTTATCCCAATCGAAAACGGTGTTTTTTCCAGACATTTCTTTGTCGGCTTCTTTCCAGTCAAATGTGTTATTTCGGGTCATGTAGCCGGTAATTGCTTTGACCAGCTCATCGTTGATCTGAGATATTTTGTTGGTAAGGATGACTATTCCAGAGCTGCTGTCGGGAAGCAACACTACGCTGGATATATAACCCGGCATCCCACCGTTGTGGTTAATTACTTTACCGTTTTTGGTGTGTTTAATATACCAGCCTAGTCCATAGCCATCGTCTTTATTAATGGAGAACAGTGTTTTGACACTTGTTAAGGTATTAATGGTGCCATCGGCTAATAAGGTGGTGTCATCAATTCGGCCATGTGCAAGCAGCATCTGCATCCAGATCAGCATGTCGTCGATATTTGAATCTACACCGCCCGCAGGGCTGATGTTGTACATGTTGAGTGGTTTAATCGGTTTATTCTGGATGTGTGGTAGGGCAAAATTACTTTCGCTGGTTATGGAATCCCTGTTGGTAGCGGTGCCCGTCATTTTGAGGGGGTTGAAAATCCTTTCTTTTAAAAATTCGTCCCATGTTTTTCCGGTAACGGATTCAACAACAAGCCCCGCTACAAGGTACATGATATTCTGGTAAGCAAAATCTGTGCGGAAATTGGTTCGGATTGGTGAGTAACGGATTAACCTTGCGATATCTTGTCTGGTATTTTTTGTGCCGTACCAAAGCAGGTCGCCATCAAATGTTTTTAAGCCAGATCTGTGACTTAAAATATCGGTAATGGTAAGTTCTTTGGTAATCCATGGGTCGCTCAATTTAAAATCCGGGAGGTATTTAATGACTTTGTCATCCCAGTTGATTTTTCCATCATCTACAAGTATGCCCAGTGCAGCAGCGGTAAAGGCTTTTGTGCAGGATGATATGGGGAAAATAGTTTGGGTGTTTACCAGAAATCCTTTTGCTGTGCTGGTTACACCATATCCTTTTTTAAAGATTACTTTATTGTTTTTGATTATGCCGATGGCAAGGCCAGGGATTTTGTAGTCGGCTACCTGTTTTGCAATAAACTGATCGAGATGGGTTGAATCTGTTTGTTGGCTAAAAGAAAGGTATGGGACAAGCAAAAGCAGGATTATAAAGATCTTTTGGATGGTTGTGGTTAATGACTTGTGGTTCATTGGTTTAGGGCTTGTATATCAAATATACATAAATCTGTAATTGTGTTGTTTTGATTAGTAAGGCTTGGGGATTTCCTAACGTCGAGATAACGGGAATGTGTGAGATCCCTCAGCCTATGGAAGTTTAGCGCATAAAGAATTGCTTCAGCAGATCAACTCAATTGTGGGAATTTTGCCAGAGAAGTGCAGTTTATAAACTCAGCAGGGAAGAAAAAAACCTGAGTCACAAAGAAATTGCCCAAAGGCTGAACATTCGACAAAGACGGTTGACAACCATATGACCAGAGCATTAAGTCAGTTGCGCAGTTCTCTTGGCGGTTTGCTTACTGTGGAAGTGCTTACCTGACTGTTGAAAACCGTTAATTTAGGTTGCAATTCCTGATCTGGAGAACAGCACAAATAAAAGGATCATGATCAGTAATAGCAGCCCGTTAACCCAGTGGCGGTTCTTCCATGGTTTTAGATCTACAACCTGTTTGTTCTGTGCCATATAAGCCTTTTCCATAGGAAACAGTTTTCCGATGATTAGCATGATGGTGGTTGTTAGCAAAAAGAGGATGGCCAGGATATGCAGGAAGTGGATGCCTGTATCGAATACAATCTGAGTAAGGATGTAGCCGGTAAAACAAAATCCAAGACCTACTTTAGCAGCGATCGGAGGAACTTTTTTAGTTACAAAGCCTACAAACATAATGGTGAAAATGGGGATGCTGAAGGCCGCATTTATCTTCTGCATAAAGGTGTAGAAGGTATCGCTTGAGAAAATGATTAGCGGGGCAATGAACATAGCCAGTAAAGAGGCAAACATCTCAAATCTTTTAGAGTTTCTTAGCAAATCGGCTTCTGTAACGGTTCTTCCTTTCTTCTCTTTAAAAGGTTTGTACAAATTTAAGGTGAACAGGGTGCTGGCGCTGTTTAAACCAGGCGAAAAGGAAGTGATTGCAGCGCCAAAAATAACTGCGGCAATAAAGCCACTTAGTATGGGCGGAGATACATCACTTACCACCCTTGAAAATACCTCGGTAGTGTTTTGCATGCTGCTGTACATATGAACGGCAATTATTCCGGGCAAAATAAAAAGCAGGGGCCCAAGCAGCTTTCCGGCACAGGCAAGGGCAATGCCTTTCTGGCTGGTTTCGAGATCAGACGACGCCAATGCCTGTTGCACAATAACCTGTTCAGTTCCCCAATAAAAGAGGTTCATCAGGATCATGCCTGTAAATATGGTAGAAAAAGGGACTGCATCTGCAGATGTCCCTATGGAATTAAAATGTTCCGTTTTTGAAGTGAGGATGGTGTGTATGCCTTCCTGAAGGTTACCGTTGCCTACATGGCTTAGTCCGAAGTAAGCCAGTAATAATGCTCCGGTAAACATACAGATGCCTAAAACCAGGTCAGAGATCACGATGGCCTTTAAACCTCCCAGAATAGAATATAAACTGCCGACCAGACCTATGCACCATACCAGAATCCAGATGCTGCTTCCATAACTGATGTGCCATATATCAGAAAAATGAAACAAGCCATTCAATGCTACAGCGCCACTGTAAAGCACAATAGGAAGCAGATTTACCATGTAGCTGATCAGGAACAGGAAGGAAACCAATTTCTTTGTTCCCGGATCATACCTGTTTTCCAGAAAATCGGGAGTGGTAGACATGGCACCCTTTAAATAAACGGGGATCACAAATTCAGAAACAACCAGCATGGCAAATACTGAGCTTATTCCCCAGGCCATTACCGTCATGTTGTTCACATATACCGATTCACTGCTGCCAACAAATTCTGCGGCGCTGATGTTCGTAAAAAACAAAGCACTGCCTACAGCGGTAAAGCTTAAGGTTCGGTTGGCCAGAAAGAGACCTGCAGAGGTAGTTATTTTATGCCTTCTGGTTTTGAACCAGGAAATCACCCCTACAAGAAAGGTAACAACAATAAAGGTGATAAAGGCTGTCGCATTCATTTTTGCAGGTTATAGCGATTTTCTTCTGATCAGTACGGTAGGAATTGTTTCCTGTACTTTTTCCTTTTTCAATACCGCCTGCGCCACTTTTATACCCATTAAAGAGAAATCTGCAGAGTAGGTGGTGATGCCACCACCAATGATTTCTTTAACCACCTCGTCGTTGTGCGACAGGATGCCTATGTCTTTGCCAGGCTGTAACTGTTTTGCCTCGCAATCTTTAAGTATTTTCCATATTTCGGAGTTGTTTAGGGTAAAATAAACCTTTCCCTTTTCTACGCTGCCGGGCTCATATTCGTTTAATATCCTGGCGTTTACCTTAAAATCTTTAGTGAATTTTTTAAATGATTTAATGATCTCAACCGGATCCAGAGAGCCAGGTACGTGGAAAAAGATCATTTCATCAAATTTCTTTATGGTATCTGCCAATTCTGCCAATATTCTATAGGTAGACTGTTCAAATTCCTGAGTAATGTAGTTGAACTCGCCTTTAAGCGGTTCATAGCGGTCGAACATAATGAACTTGTTGCTCGGCAGCATGTCCAGCAGATGTTTGGTTTTTGGATGTGGTATAGGTGAAATCACATACACCCCATACTTTCCTTTAATCATGTTCAGCATGGTTTCGAACATGGTGATGTTGCCATGGTGAAAAAAAACATCGATATGTACATTTGGCCCCAGTTCGTTTCTGAAGTTCCGGTAGAACTGCTCCTGAAAGGAGTCGATAAGGTACATAAGCAGTGCCACCTTTAAGGTTTGTTCAGTATCGTCATTTGCAACAAAATAGCCAAGTCTGTTTTTTGACTCCACTATTCCGCGGCTGATGAGTTCTCTGTATCCTTTCATTACGGTTTCCCTTGCAAAACCAAGTTCCTTGATCAGGACGTTTATAGAAGGCAGCGCCTCTCCTTTAGAAATGATTCTTTCGTCGATAGCATTAATTATACCCTGTACAAATTGCTCGTGTTTGGAAAAGGATGGTACTTCTTCAAGTTCCTGTATTTTTTCAAAAATGGTTATCATATTGATAGGTTGGGCTACACTAGTCTATAGGTATAAAAAATGTTTGTTTTAGTTTTTATTTCACAAGGTAATAATTTTTAGTTAATCATTAAATACAAATTAAGGCACTTATGAAAGTAAAATTTGCAATTATAAAAAAACTTCCTTTATATTTACTTAATAATAGAACAGCATAGACTAGACTAGAAAGAAAAACTGTTCTATTCCTAACCAAAACATAACCAAATATGAACGTGAAACTTACTATCGAAAAGTTGGGCTATCCTGATTTTCTCTGGAAAAAGCTTATTCTATTACTGCTCTTTTTTGTTTTTTGTGCCCAGGCATTTGCTCAGCAGCAGATCACCGGAAGGGTAACAGACAATAATAGTGGCTTGCCAAATGCCACGGTACGTGTAAAGGGCACGCAGCTTGGCACCAAAACAGATGATGAAGGGAAATTTAAACTGAGTGTCCCGGATAATGCGGTGTTGATTTTCAGTTATATCGGTTTTACCGATCAGGAGATAGCTGTGAACGGCAGGAAGCACATTGAAGTGCAGCTAACAGAAGCAGCAGGCTCCGGACTGAACGAGATCGTTGTTGTAGGTTATGGTACAAAAAAACGTGCAAACCTGACAGGAGCTGTGTCAACAGTTAGTGGTGCGGAACTGGGCAAATCACCATCAAGCAATTTAACCAACTCTATCGCAGGTCAGGTTCCCGGGCTAATTGTAAATGCCCGAAGCGGCGAACCGGGTAACGACAATGCAGATATATTTGTTCGTGGAAAGGGTACGCTTGGTAATTCAGGTGCTTTGATAGTTATTGATGGAATTCCGGACAGGGCAGGCGGTTTCGCCAGGTTAAATCCGGCGGATATAGAATCATTTAGTATAATAAAAGATGCAAGTGCTGCTATTTATGGTGCAAGAGCAGCTAATGGTGTTATTCTGATTACAACAAAAAGAGGCAAGTCGGGCAAGCCTGTACTTACACTTGGAACCAACTGGGCCAGCACCCAGCCAACACGCGTTCCTCAGATGCTGAGCTCATATCAATATGCGCAGGCGACAAACGAATACGATGCCTTAGTGGGGCAACAACTTACATGGACAACAGAAGCTATTGAAAAATTCCGTAATGGGTCAGATCCCTTAGCTTTTCCAAATACCAATTGGTGGGATGCAGTGATGAAAACACGTGCATTACAACAAAATCACATCATGTCACTAAGTGGAGGAACAGATAAGGTAAGTTATTTTTTTTCGGGCCAGCACCAGAAACAAGACGGAATTTACAAGCAGGATGCAGCTTATTATAAGCAAGATCAGGCAAGGGCAAACGTGGATGTGAATGTGACCGATAACTTTAAAATCGGAGTTGATGTATCGTACCGTAATGAATTTCGCAATGCTGCAAAAAATGGTTATGATGCTGGAAGTATTTTTAGAGAATTATGGTTAGCCTATCCATACTTAACCCCTGTTTATAGCAACGGACTTGTTGGTGTAGGTATTGGTGGCGGCCCCGATAACAGCATGATGTATGTTACCTCTGGCGAAGCAGGATACCAGCGGTTTACTACCGATTATCTGCAAACAAAAGCATCATTTAGCTGGAAACTGGACAAAATTACACAAGGACTATTTGTAGATGGTTATTACGCTTATGACAAAACCCTATCTAAAACAAAATCCTTTACCAAAACGCCGCCACCGGCATATAGGTATGATCCCGCTACAAAAGACTATGTAAAGGTAACCTCATCAATAGCACCATCGCTTATTGAACAAAGAGGCGACATTGGCGAGAGGTTGCTCAATTTAAAACTGGGATATTCAAAAACCATCAGTGATCATAGCTTTGATGCCTTCGTGGCCTTTGAGAGCTTTAAGGGGAATACCGATATCATTAATGCTTCAAGGTCAAATTTCTTGAGTAACAGTCTGGATCAGTTGTCAGCAGGAAGCCTTATTGGTCAGCAAAACTTTTCTGATGCTGCAGAAGCTGCCCGTATCAATTACATCAGTCGTTTATCTTACAATTATAAGAGTAAATACCTGATTGATTATACTATGCGCTACGACGGTTCACAAAACTTTCCTGAAGGAAAACGCTATGGATTTTTTCCAGGAGTTTCTGCAGGATGGCGTATTTCGCAGGAAGACTTCTTTAAATCGGAAGTGATCAATGAGTTAAAATTAAGAGCATCTTGGGGTAGAACCGGTAATGATAGGGTGAGTGATTTCAATTACCTGCAGACCTATTTGCTGGGTACTGGTTATGGTTACTCACTAGGATCGGGAGCTTCACAGGTTTCTTCATTGGTACTTGGGCCAACGCCCAATCCTAACATCACCTGGGAGCTTGCTACCACTAGCGATATCGGTTTAGAATCACAATTCTTTAATGGTAAACTGGGGGTTAATGTAGATGTGTTCAGGTCTATGCGTTCCAATATCCTGATCACCAGAAGTGAATCAGTTCCGGGATATACCGGGCTGACCCTGCCAAATGAAAACTTAGGAAAAGTATTGAGCCGTGGTATTGAGCTTGAAGCTACGCACAATAACACTATCGGCAATTCCTTTGTCTATAACATCAGGGGTAACATCACATTTGCAAGGAACAAGGTGATCTTTATGGACGAGGCGGCGAATATCCCCGAGTACCAGCGTAAAACCGGTATCCCTATTGATTCCTGGTTCCTGTATCAATCAGATGGTATCTATCAGAATCAACAGGAAATTGATAATAGTCCACATCCGGCAGGAACAGGCGTAGGCGACATCGGGTATAAGGATGTAAACAACGATGGTGCTATAAACGACCTTGATAAAGTGAGAATGCCGTTGGTACGCACGCCGGAAATCATGTTTGGTTTGGCCTTAGGCGGATCGTGGAAAAACATAGATGCTTCCGTTTTCTTCCAGGGGCAGGCCAGGGCTAAATCATACCTGGCGCCTGCAGGCTTAAATATGGTAACCGAATTTTTTGATGAGAGATGGCAAAAACCGGGTGATACTAAGTATCCGAGAAACTTTAGCGGCCCAACCGGAAGAACTTTTGGGGTAAATACATTTGAATCTGATTTTTGGTTAAGAGATGCATCGTTTGTAAGGCTTAAAAATGTAGAAGTAGGATATACTTTGCCAAAATCGGTGTCCGAAAGATTAAAAATGCAGAGCGCAAGGATTTATATCAGCGGAACAAACCTGTTTTCTATTGACAAGTTCGGGCCGTCATTTGATCCGGAAGTGCCAGCCAATTCAGGGCAATACTATCCACAACAGCGTTTAATCAATATTGGCGCAAACATCACATTTTAAAAACTTATAAAGTATATCATGAAACTGAATATAAATAATTTTAAAATCAACAGCGCTGCTTTACTTGTTTGCACTGCGTTGATATTTGGAGGATGCAAAAGGGCTTTAGACCTGCAACCTCTTGACTCTTACTCTGAAAAGGATGTGTGGTCGGATCCGAAACTGACCCAGGTTTTTGTGAACAATATTTACAGCGAAACAGTACTTGCTTACCAAGACGGAGGTTTTGGCTGGGCAGCACAAACCGATGAGCTTTACGGGAATTTTAATTGGACAAATGAAAACCTGTATGTACGCGGAGAAGCCACACCTGATAACCAGACTTCTGGTTCCCTGAACCATTGGAATAAAATGTATGCCTCTATCCGTTCGAGCAATATCTTTTTCACAAATATTGAAAAGGTAACGGGAGCAGATGAAGCGGTAAATACCATGAAGGGAGAGGTACACTTTTTAAGGGCACTGGCTTATTTTGAACTGCTGAAAAGATTTGGAGGCGTACCACTTATTGTAAAGGTTTACGATGTGAACGATAGGAATTTTAATGAAAAAAGAGCCACCTGGCTGGAGACCAAAGATTTTATATTAGCAGATATTGCTGAAGCTTTAAAAACCTTGCCGGCGGTTTATCCTAACGATCCTGATAAAGGGCGCGCAACAGCAGGAGCGGCACTGGCCTTAAAATCGAGACTGTTATTATACGCTGCAAGTCCGTATTTTAATAAAAGCAATGACAGGAAACTGTGGGAAGATGCTAAACTGGCTGCAAAAGCAGTGATTGATTATACAGGTGTTAAATATGCTCTGTATGGTAATGCGGCCAATGGTACCTACAATAAAACCTTTCTTGATTTCTTTAATCCGGAGATTATTTTTGGGAGGGTATATAGTGGTTTGGTAAAAGCGGACAGATATAATACCGTAAGCAGAGATTTAAGTCCGAATGGTTATAATGGTTACAGCGCATATAATGTGGTGCAACAAATGGTGGATGATTTTGAGATGGCTGATGGTACAAAGTTTAGCTGGAGTAATCCGGAGCAGGCAAAAAATCCATATTTGAACAGAGAGCCCCGGTTTTATGCAACTATTTTGGCCAATAACCAGCAATTCAAAGGAAGGCTTACAGGTTTTTTTGAAGGAGGTGATGATTCTCCGCAAAGTCCTTATTCGCCATGGAATGCTTCTAAAACAAGGTATTGCGTAAGGAAAATGGTTGACGAAACCCATGATTGGAATGTTCAGGATTATGATGCTACACAATGGGCAGTTTTCAGATTGTCGGAAATTTACCTAAACTATGCAGAGGCTTGCTCGGCGTTGGGCGAGGATGGAGAGGCACTGACTTATCTGAACAAAATAAGAACAGAAAAGGCAGGTTTGCCAGTGGTTAGTGGTGCAGGAACAGCATTGATGGAGAAAATAAGACATGAGCGCAGGATTGAATTGTGTTTTGAAGGACATCGTTATTTTGACATTAGAAGGTGGGGAATTGCAGAGATAGGTTCGGAAGATGCGAAGGGTGTAATTATCAGAAAGCAGAGCAACGGTACGTTTACCTATGAGGTGATGACGGTTCAGGAACGTACGTGGGTGCCGAGTTTTTACTATTACCCGATACCGAGAACGGAGATACAGAAAAATCCGGCAATAGTGCAGAACCCGAATTACAATTAGATTTGATGCATCTTCATCATTCTGAAATAAATTCAGGATGATGATTGAGTTAGCAGGATGACGATAACATAAACGAATGTGCAAACACCATTTTTAATGCCAAAAAAACCAATTTTAATATGAAATATTTCCCTATAAAAAGTTTATTATTTTTCCTGTTTCTGCTGTATAGCGTTACTGATGTAAACGGCCAGAACCTCCGATGGCATTTGGTGAAAAACGGCGGTATAGAATGGGCCGTGAAAAAAGGTGCTGCCCATACCGATCAGATTGAAATGAGCGGGAAACAGATCTCGGCAATAATTACTTATGGTGTAAATGATAAAGGTAATTTCATATTAAAAAGGAAATTGGTGTTTCCTATGCTCCGCATTATTCCTAATGATACACGAGGAAGCCTGATCAGGGATTTTGATCAGGTTATACAGCCAGCATCCATAAATGGGAAAGCCATAGAAGAACAGCCTGATGTCATTTCATTTAATGGCTCTATAAAAGTCAAATCGGCAATTGGAACGGTAAATATATCGCACGGACTTTTCCCATCGGTTGATAAGCCAGCATTTATTGAGCAACTTACCTTTAAGAACAAGGGAACAAAACCTGTTGAGATTACGATTCCAGAATTAGATAGAACAGATAGTACAAAGAAAAGTGAAGGAGTTTATGGAACTTATCTGTTAAATACTAAAATCTACGGATCAGGTAAGTTTACCTTAAACCCGGGCGAAGAGCAGGCGTATGCCATTGTATATTCAGCCAGAAAAACCTCCGACCAGGCCTATGAATTCTCTTCTGAATACGAATTGGTAAAACGTAAAAACTTCATAGCTGAGATAACAAAGGAACTGGTTTTGAAAACTCCTGATGATACTCTGAACCAGATGTTCTCGTTTGCAAAGATCAGGGCTTCGGAAAGTATCTTTGATACTAAGGGGGGGCTGATGCACAGTCCGGGTGGAGGATCTTATTACGCAGGAATCTGGGCAAATGACCAGGCCGAATACATGAACCCGCTTTTTCCTTTTTTAGGTAATGCTGCGGGAAACGAAAGTGGTATGAACAGCTTTCGGATGTTTGCGAAATACATGAACGATGCATACAAACCAATTCCGAGTTCCATTATAGCAGAGGGAGCAGGAATGTGGAATGGGGCGGGCGACCGCGGAGATATGGCTATGATTGCCTATGGTGCATCAAGATTTGCGCTAGCTTATGCGGATACTGCTGAAGCCCGGAAATTGTGGCCGCTAATAGAATGGTGCCTTGAATTTTCGAGAAGGAAGAAAAGTGCTGACGGGGTAATTGCGTCAGACTCTGATGAGTTGGAGGGCAGGTTTCCGGCAGGAAAAATAAACTTGTCAACCAATACTCTTGCTTACGGGGCGTTGATCAGCGCTTCGGATCTTGCGGCTACGCTGGGCGATAAAACGGTATCAGAAAAATTAGCTAAGGAAGCTGTAGAATTGAGAACTGCAATTGAAAAGTATTTTGGCGCAAAAGTACAGGGATATAACACCTATCGCTATTTCGATGGAAATGATAAGTTAAGATCATGGATAGGTATGCCGCTGGTAATGGGGATATATGATAGGAAAGCCGAAACTGCAAAGGCGCTTTTATCAAACCATTTGTGGACAAAAGATGGGATGCTGACTGAGTCAGGATCGAAGACTTTTTGGGACCGCTCGCTTCTATATGCCGTTCGCGGATTGTTTAATGCAGGTATTACCGATACTACACTTAAATACCTGAAATACTATACCTCCGAGCGTTTGCTTGGTGAGCATGTGCCTTATGCCGTAGAGGCCTGGCCAGAGGGAGACCAACGCCATTTAGCAGCAGAGAGTGGTTTGTATTGCAGGGCGATAACAGAAGGGTTGTTTGGGATGCAGCCAAAAAGCTTTAGGTCGTTTTTACTGCAGCCTTATCTTCCTGCAGGTTGGAAAGAGATGTCGCTAAATCACATAAAGGCTTTTAACAAAGACTTTAATATTACGGTTGTAAGAGCTGGTCAGAAACTAAAAATTATTGTAGAACAGGCCGGTAGTAAAAACCAGGAAATTAACTGGGACGGACGAAAGGCAGTAGAAATAAACTTATATTAAACACATGAAAAGAAACCTTTTTCTATACTTATTGCTTTGCCTTTGCTGCGGTGCATATGCCCAGAATGGCGGAGTAACTTTTAAATCATCAGATGCTGCCTTGCAAACTGCATTTGCCAGGGCTAAAGAAATGGCTTTAAGCTACAAAGGAAAACCGGGCGATCCGGTTGGCCCATGGTACGAATCGGCATTGCCACCCAGGGCAGCATTTTGCATGCGTGATGTATCCCACCAGAGCATTGGCGGAGAGATTCTGGGGTTAAATAAGGAGAACAAAAATATGCTCAGGCTATTTGTGAACAATATATCTGATGCTAAAGACTGGTGTTCTTACTGGGAAATTAATCATTTGGGAAAACCAGCAGTAGAGGATTACCGCAATGATAAAGAGTTCTGGTATAACCTGAATGCCAACTTTGATGTATTGACAACCAACTGGAAATTGTATTTGTGGACGGGTGATGAAGAATACATTAAAGGAGCAGCTTTTGAAAATTTTCATAAAAAATCTGTTACCTCATTTATAGATAGGTGGGTGTTGCAGGCTGATTCATTGTTGAGCAGACCGACCCATCCAAATGCACCGGTACCTTTTAACAATGAAGATTCTTTTCATCGTTGTCGTGGTTTACCTTCTTATTCTGAAGGTGTGCCTAACATTAAAATGGGAGTGGATCTGGTAGGGGCGATATACCGAGGACTGATGTCTTATGCTTCTATACTTGATGTGAAAGGTAAAAGGGAGGAGGCCAAATTGTACAGGGAAAAAGCTGCAGCTTATCAGAAAAGTATTGATGATCTGTGGTGGAACGAATCTGCTTCACTTTATAATACTTATTACTCGACCGATCATAAGTTTGGGATGGAAGAGGGAGCAACCTTTTTGCTGTGGTTTGATGCATTGAAAGAAGGCGACAGAAAAGAAAAGACGATACAGCACTTATTGTCGAGAGATTGGAATGTAGAAAACCTGTCATACTTTCCATTGATCATGTATCAGAATGGGCAAGCGGATAAAGCTTACAATTACATGCTGCATTTGACCAATCCTGAAACGAAAAGAAGGGAGTATCCAGAGGTATCTTATGGTGTGATTAAAGGTTTTGTAGAAGGATTAATGGGGTTAGAGGCTGATGCGTGTTCCAGTCAATTAACTACGCTATACCGCGGAAAAAGCGATGTGACTTCGGAACTGAAGGATGTTCCGGTATTAAAAACCCTGATCACGGTAAGGCATGAAGGGAATAAAAAATCTGTGTTGACAAATGCTGGAAAAAAGAAAATACTATGGCAGCCTAAGTTTTTGAACGACAAAGGAGAGGTAATTGTTAAAGCAGCGGTTTGGGTAAAAGCAGGAGGGACTTTAGCGGTAAGCAGAAGTTAGTCTTCTGGATTTAATGGCTCCCACAATTCGATTTTGTTGCCTTCAGGATCATAAACCCAGGCGAATTTGCCATAGCTTTCGTTCTGGGTTTTCTCATCGATTTTGACACCTTCTTCTCTAAGTAACGCAAGCAACTCATCCAGATTGTTTACGCGGAAGTTGAGCATGAACTGTTGCTGATCGTTGCCGAAATAATCTGTGTTTTGGGCAAAAGGAGAAAACACGGTAGGGCCTGCTTCCTGATCCCAGATGTACCCGGTTTTCATGGAGTTGATGCCAAAGTGTTTTTCATACCAATCTGCAAGTGCTTCCTGGTTTTTAGAGCGGAAGAAAATACCGCCAATGCCTGATATACGTGATGCCATAATTTTGAAGTTAGTAGATATAAATGTAATAATAGATATTGAAAGTATGCGTGAAATGTGAGAAAGGGTAAGGGTGGTACTTTTGGCGTAAATGCCCCTTTATTTTGTCCGGCTTGCCCTTGAAGAGAGTGGTGGATTCTTGTTATCTTTAATTTATGAGAAAGGTAATCTATGGTATTAATCTGAGCGCGGATGGTTGTTGCGATCATACCAAATTCGGTGGCGGAGGAGAAACCCATGAGTATTTTACGGACCTCATGCGGGACGTTGACCTCATTATTTATGGGCGCAAGACCTATGAGCTGATGGTTCCTTATTGGCCTGATGTAGCAAAGAAACAGTCGGAAACGAAAGTAGTGAATGAATTTGCACAAACATTTGATGCCATTGATAAGGTTGTTTTTTCCCGAACATTAGATAAGGTTGAAGGAAATACGAAGCTTATTCGTTCAAATCTTGGAGACGAAGTTCTAAAACTGAAACAGGAGTCAGGCAAAAATATTTCAATTGGGGGTGTAAGTTTGCCTTCGGAATTGATAGCACTTGGTTTGGTTGATGAGTTTTATTTCCTGGTTCATCCTACTATTGTTGGTGAAGGAAGGAGATTGTTCGATGATACCGGTTTTGATCTGCAGCAGCGTTTAAAACTAGCGGACTCGAGAGTGCTTGACTCGGGATGCGTATCGCTTCATTATCTGAAACGATAATGTAACAGAGGCAATAAAAACATTTTTAAAGCAGCCTGTCCTCTCTCCCTGCAGTTCGAGAGGACGGAAAAATTCGAGAGGACGTAATTCTCAAGCCTGGAAGCCAAGCGACACTAATTGGTAACGCCATTAACGTCAAAAAAGTAGACGCCCATAGTACTATACTCTGGAAAAATGGCGAGTTCAGTTTTTAATAGCGAAGAAATGGGAGCAATAATGCGTAAAGTAGCGTGCTGGTACAACGTAGAGGTAATTTTTAATAATCCCTTCGGAAATTATACCACTGCTAATAAGAATATAGGTACTTTTGCCCCCAGAACAAAACGAGTAAAATGAATATCGCAATTAATGGTTTTGGTAGGATCGGACGCATCTTTCTGCGTACTGCTATCGAAAAAAACATCAACGTTGTTGCCATCAATGATCTGGGAGATCCGGCTACTTTAGCCCATCTTTTTAAATATGATACCGTACACAGAGGTTTTAAGGGTACTGTAAAATTTGAAAATGACAGCTTGATCATTAATGGAAAGAAGATTCTTGTTTATGCTGAGCCTAATCCTGAAAAACTGCCATGGGCTGATCTGGGTATTGACCTTGTATTGGAGTCGACAGGAAAGTTTGCCAGCAAGGCAGGTGCTGATCTTCATTTGAAAGCAGGAGCTAAACAGGTACTGATATCGGCTCCATGTGGTGACAAGGGTGTGCAAATGGTAGTGCTTGGTGTAAATGATGCGGAGGTAGACTTGAAATCGGAAGTGCTTTCGAACGCTTCGTGTACCACAAACAACGTGGCGCCAATGGTTAAGATACTGGACGACAACTGGGGTATTCTGGATGGTTACATCACCACTGTTCATTCTATGACAGGCGACCAGAACTTGCACGATGCACCACATAAAGATTTACGCAGGGCAAGAGCTGCATCGGCATCTATAATACCTACCAGTACAGGGGCGGCAAAAGCGATTACTCATATATTTCCCCATCTGGATGGTAAGCTGGGTGGTGCCGGCATCAGGGTTCCGGTATTAAATGGTTCTTTAACCGATTTTACCTGTATCCTTAAAAAGGAAACTACCATAGAAGAGATTAATGCTGCTTTTAGAAAGGCTTCGGAAAATGAGATGAGCGAAATACTGGAATATACAGAAGACCCGATTGTTTCCGTTGATATTTTAGACAATCCGCATTCATGCATCTTTGATAGTCAGCTTACTTCTATAGTGGGCGACCTGGTAAAGGTGGTGGGCTGGTATGATAATGAATCAGGCTACTCTGCGCGTTTGGTAGATGTGGTGCAAAAAATTATAAAGAATAATGGGTAATGCTTCTTATATTTGGCGCGTCGCCAGTTCGGCATATTTGACAGCTTAAATTTAGAACCAACCATTACAAAACAATAATTTTAAAAAATGAGAACAATAGATCAATGCAACTTTGCAGATAAGAAAGCTTTAGTCAGAGTTGACTTTAACGTCCCTTTGGATAAAGATTTTAATATTACTGATGATAAAAGAATGCGTGCAGCGCTACCTACAATCAATAAAATTTTAAATGATGGCGGTAGTGTTATTCTAATGTCTCACCTTGGCAGACCAAAAGATGGTCCGGATGATAAAAATTCTTTGAAACACATTTTAGGTGACCTTTCAAGAATGCTGGATCTTGAGGTGAAGTTTGCTAATGATTGTATTGGTGCTGAAGCCGTAGAAAAGGCTAAAAACCTAGTTCCGGGACAAGTTCTTTTATTAGAGAACCTGCGTTTTTATAAAGAAGAAGAAAAAGGTGATAAAGCCTTTGCTGAAAAGTTATCGAAACTTGGAAATGTATATGTAAACGACGCTTTTGGTACTGCGCACCGTGCACATGCATCAACTGCTATTGTTGCTGAGTTTTTTCCTAACGCAAAATATTTCGGTTATTTAATGGCTGAAGAATTGAAAAATGCTGAAAAAGTAAATCATGGTGCTGTTAGACCTTTTACCGCTATTATGGGTGGTGCTAAGGTTTCGGACAAGATCTTATTAATTGAAAGTTTGCTTGAAAAAGTAGACAACCTGATTATAGGTGGTGGTATGGCTTATACTTTTGCTAAAGCACAAGGTGGTGAAATTGGTACCTCATTGTTGGAAGCAGATAGAATGGCGCTTTGCCTTGAGTTGTTAGATAAAGCTAAGGCCAAAGGTGTAAACCTTGTTTTACCTGTAGATACTGTTATTGCTGATAAGTTTGACAATGATGCAGAAAAAGGTACAGTTGATTCTGGACAAATTCCTGCTGACTGGATGGGATTAGATATTGGCCCGAAAACGGCTGAATTGTTCTCGAACATCATTAAAGACTCTAAAACATTATTGTGGAATGGCCCGATGGGTGTTTTTGAAATGGCTAATTTTGAGGTAGGTACACGCGCAATTGCTGATGCAGTTGTTGCAGCTACCAAAGAAAACGGCGCTTTCTCTTTAATTGGCGGTGGTGATTCGGCTGCTGCAATTGCGAAGTTTAATTTAGAAGATGAAGTAAGTTATGTATCGACCGGTGGTGGAGCATTGCTTGAATATATGGAAGGTAAAGAATTACCAGGTGTTAAGGCTATAAATGACTAGTATACCTGACTAATTTTAAGGACAGGCGTTTCGTTTTTGCGAAACGCCTGTTTTGTTTACCACTTCCTCCCACCATGATTTATGGCCTTTTTATGCTAAATATGGGGGAAAGTGGTAGAGAAATAATATGTGGAAAACTTTTTGTGGTAGAATGTGGTAAAAAGTGGTAGAAGTACCTATTTTTACACTACATAAAAAGTGCACATATTATAATGGTTCAGTTATTAGGAGAATTTGATTGTAAATTAGACGCGAAAGGCCGCTTGATGGTCCCTTCGAGCCTGAAAAAACAATTGCCTAATGTTGAGCAAGAGGGACTTGTGGTTAACCGGGGTTTTGAAAAACATCTGGTAATCTATCCTAAAAAAGTATGGGAAAAGATAGTGGAGGACTTGAGTAAGCTGAATCCGTACGAACAAAAAAACAGAGAATTTATAAGATTATTTACCCGCGGTGCTACAGAATTGACGCTGGACGCAACCGGCAGGGTTAATTTGCCTAACTCTTTAATGGAATCGGTAGGTATTGAAATTAATACTGAACTGGTACTGGCTTGTCAGTTTGATAAGATTGAGGTTTGGTCTAAAAAATCATACGAAGCATTATTTGATAAAGATCCTGCCGACTTTGCGCTGCTTGCTGCCGAAGTAATGGGGGATAAGAACAGGAGGGAAAATGGAGAATAATTACCATGTTCCGGTTTTGTTGAAAGAGTGCATCGATGGTTTAAATATTAAACCAGATGGAGTGTATGTTGATGTGACATTTGGCGGTGGCGGACATTCGAGAGAAATCCTTAAACATCTCGGTAAAGATGGCGTGTTGATCGCTTTTGATCAGGATCCGGATGCACAAAGAAATAAGATTGATGATCCGCGCTTTCATTTTGTTGATCAGAATTTCGCATTCCTTAAAAATAACCTTCGCTTATTAGGCTTTAAAGCTGTTGATGGCATTCTGGCTGATCTTGGTGTTTCTTCTCATCAGTTTAATGAACCGGATAGAGGCTTCTCGACCAGGTTTGAATCTACATTAGATATGCGGATGGACAAACAGGGTAAACTGACTGCTGCGGAGGTGTTGAATACTTATACTGAAGAAAAGCTGCACAGGATATTTGGTATTTATGGTGAGGTGAAAAATGCAAAGTCGCTGGCTAAGGCTGTAGTGACCGGTCGAATAGAACGCCCCATAGAAACACTGGCTGATTTTAAAAAGGCAGTTGCGGCACACATTCCAAAGGGAAAAGAAAATAAATATATGGCGCAGGTTTTTCAGGCCCTGCGCATCGAGGTGAATGCCGAGATAGAAGTGCTGGAGAATTTTCTGGCACAGACTGCTGATGTGCTAAAGAGTGGTGGACGTCTGGTGGTGATGTCTTACCATTCTTTGGAAGACAGGCCGGTAAAAAATTACCTGGCTAAAGGAAAGTTTAAAGGCGAGGTTGATAAAGACTTTTTTGGTAACGAACAAAAGCCTTTTAAAGTAATAACAAGGAAAGCTGTGATGGCTGATGAAGCTGAGCTGGAACGCAATAGCAGGTCCAGGAGTGCGAAATTAAGGATTGGAGAGAAGTTATGAATAACAGGTTTAGGGAACATATAGACGAAGAGCCTGAAGAAGAAGAGGAATTGGATATCAGGATTAAGAAGAAAGAGCCTGTATCTGAAAATCAGTTCTTTAAAAAGTTATTTACTGAGGGTGTAGTGAGTAAGGAAGCTGCAACAGAGATGTTGCCGTTTTTGATATTTCTGTCGGTTTTAGGAATGCTGTATATCGCGAATAGCCATATGGCCATCAAAAACATCAGAAATATTGATCAGTTAAGTAAAGAGGTAAAAGAAATGAGCTGGGAATACAAATCGCTTAAAGCTGATTTGATGTTCAAAAGTAAACTAACAGAGGTTGCTAAAAAGGTGGATACGCTTGGAATTAAGGAATTAACAGAGCCGCCTAAAAAAATTGTAATAAGCAGTAATGAATATTAGAGCTAACATATTATTACGTGTTTATCTGTCTTTCGGACTGATTGTACTGTTTGCCGTGGCAGTACTGATCAGACTATGCGATGTACAGTTTGTGGAGGGACATAAATGGCGTGCCATGGCCGATAGTCTCTCTACAAAGTATATCAATGTAGAAGCCGCGCGTGGAAATATCTACTCAAACGATGGAAGTTTGCTTGCAACTTCTATTCCTGAGTATGAGCTCCGTATGGATATGTATGCCGGTGGTATTGCTGATAGTGAGGTGTTTGATAGTAAGGTGGATTCGCTGGCTTTAAGGTTATCGCAATTCTTTAAAGATAAAACGCCTAAAGAGTACTCGAGGTATTTACGCTCTGCCAGACGTGATAGTGCTCGTTATTTATTGATTAAGCGTAAAGTTGGATACCAGGAATTGAAAACCATAAGAACATTTCCTTTATATAATGTAGGGAAGTATACTGGTGGTTTAATTGCTGTTCAGCAAAATAAAAGAATTAAGCCGTTTAAATACCTGGCCGCAAGAACTATTGGTTATAAAAATGAAAATGTAAGCAATGGGGTTGGTTTAGAAGGTGCTTATGGTGAGTATATTAATGGTGAAAGCGGAAAAAGACTGGTTCAGAGAATATCAGGTGGGGTTTGGATGCCTGTTAATGATGAAGCTGAGGTAGCACCTAAAGAGGGTGCCGATATTATTTCGACCATTGACATTAACATGCAGGATCTGGCGCAAAGCGCGTTGGAAAAACAATTGAAAATAAGCGATGCTGATCACGGAACGGTGATATTAATGGAGGTTACTACTGGCGAGGTAAGGGCGGTTGCCAATTACACAAGGGTTAAAGAAGGGGTTTACGAAGAGAAGTTTAACTATGCCATTGGTGGCAGTCAGGATCCTGGATCGACCTTTAAACTGGCTTCGTACATGGCGCTGCTGGAAGATAATAAAGTAGATACCAATACCATGGTAGCGACAGGAGATGGGTATTACAGGATTCCGGGACATACCATTAAGGATTCGCATGGTGGTATTGGAACGGTTACGGTAATGAAGGCCTTTGAGCAATCGGCAAATACAGCTGTGGCTAAATTGGTGAATGCGGCTTATCAGGATAATCCATCGCAATTTACAGATCACCTGTATGATATTCATATGAATGAAAGACTTGGATTGCAGATACCGGGAGAAACTAAACCCGTGATAAAAAATCCTTCGTTTAAAAGCTGGAATAAAAACATGACCCTGCCTCAAATGGCTTATGGCTATGAAATGCAGATTACGCCTTTGCAAATGCTAACCTTTTATAATGCCATTGCTAATGATGGTAAGTATATAGCGCCAATTTTTGTTAAGGAAATCCGCAGACTGGGTAATCCGATTGAGCAGTTCAGAGCAAGGGTGATCTCGGAACGGGTTTGCTCTGAGAAAACGGTTAAAAAATTACAGGCAATGCTCGAATCGGTAGTTACTAAAGGTACCGGTAAGCAAATGGGATCGCCATTGTACAGGGTAGCCGGTAAAACAGGTACCGCTCAGGTAGCTGATGGTAATAAAGGTTATAAAGCTAAGAAAAGCTATCAGGCTTCTTTTTGCGGTTATTTCCCTGCTGATAAGCCTAAATACTCCATTATGGTGGCCATTAACGGCCCTAAAAATGGATACTATGGTGCGGCAGTTGCCGGGCCGGTATTTAAAGAGATTGCTGATCGCATTTATGCCAGCGATATGGAAATGTACAACGATATTCCAAATCACCTGGTAGGTAATACCAAGGCTCCCGAAGCGAAGGTGGGCGAGAGTAAAGCGGTTAAAAAGATTTACAAAGCCCTGGGTATTAAAGCGCTTTATGCAGATAGGTCTGTAAGTGGTATTGATACCAATAACGGCGTTCCTTACGAAGAGCATGCTGCCGTAAAAGGGGTGATGCCTGATGTAAAGGGGATGGGTTTAAAAGATGCTTTATACCTGTTGGGTAATGCAGGTTTAAAAACCAGGGTAAAAGGTGGTGGTAAGGTTATAGCGCAGTCTATTCCTGCCGGAAATAGAATAGGAAGAGGATTATTAGTTCAACTTGAATTACAATAGGATGCAGTTGCAGGAAGTTTTATATGGAGTAGCAATAACAAACCTGGTTGGATCAACCAACAGGGAGGTTAGCGCTTTGGTGTTTGATTCGCGTCAGGTTGTTAAGGATGTTGTGTTTTTTGCTGTTAAAGGTACTTTGTCTGACGGGCATGCTTTTATTCAGGCTACCATTGAAGCTGGTGCAAGTGTTATAGTTTGTGAAACGATACCTGAGGTTAAAAATGAGCTGGTAACCTATGTAGAGGTCGAAAACAGTGCTGCTGCGCTGGGCATTATGGCTTCTAATTTTTATGGCAACCCTTCTTCTAAACTGCAGTTAATTGGTATTACCGGTACTAATGGTAAAACTACCATTGCTACATTGTTATTTAAATTATTCAGAGAACTTGGTTATAAGGTTGGTTTGATCTCGACAGTGGAGAACCATATTAACGACGAGGTGATTCCTGCTACGCATACTACACCAAATCCGCTGGCTTTAAATAGCTTATTAAAGGATATGGTAGCGGCCGATTGCAGCTATTGCTTTATGGAAGTAAGCTCGCATGCGGTGGTGCAACATAGAATTGAGGGCTTAAGCTTTTCGGGAGGAGTGTTTTCTAACATTACCCACGACCATTTAGATTTTCACTTAACCTTTGATAATTACATTAAAGCTAAAAAAGCATTTTTTGATGTGTTGCCAAAATCGGCTTTTGCATTGACTAATCTTGATGACAAAAACGGAATGGTGATGCTTCAGAACACTAAGGCATCGAAAAAAACCTATGCGCTTAAACAGCTTGCTGATTTTAACGCAAAGGTGATTGAGAACAGCTTTAGCGGTTTGCATCTTGATATTGACGGGGCTGATGTGTTCTTTAAACTGGTGGGTTCTTTTAACGCATATAATTTGCTTGCGGTATATGGCACGGCAATGTTGTTGGAGCAGGATCAGCTTTCTGTACTGACTGTATTGAGCAGGTTAACAGGCGCTGAAGGCAGGTTTGAATACATCACTTCTACCCAGAACATAATTGGGATAATAGATTACGCACATACTCCTGATGCAGTACAAAATGTACTGAGCACCATACAGGATATAAGAAAAGGCACCGAACAGGTAATTACGATAATTGGCTGTGGTGGCGATAGGGACAAAACTAAACGACCTATTATGGCACAGGTAGCCTGTGATTGGAGTGATAAGGTGATTTTAACTTCGGATAATCCGAGAACGGAAAACCCGCAAACGATAGTGGAGGATATGGAAAAAGGTGTTTCGCCAACAAATAAAAGAAAAACATTAAGCATAGTGGACAGGAAAGAGGCAATTAAAACTGCCTGTCATTTGGCCAAACCTGGTGATATTATTTTATTGGCAGGCAAAGGGCATGAGAAGTATCAGGAAATAAATGGTGTGAGACATCATTTTGATGATAAAGAGGTATTGATGGAACAATTTAACTTGATGGGCTAATGTTGTATTATTTATTCGAGTATCTGAATCAGAATTATGAATTTCCAGGATTGAGGTTGTTTCAATACATCACCTTCCGTACCTCGTTGGCTGTAATTATCTCACTGATCATTACTACTGTTTACGGTAGAAGATTGATTAATTACCTGCACAAAATGCAGGTGGGTGAAACGGTTAGGAACCTTGGCCTGGAAGGGCAAATGCAAAAACAAGGTACACCTACTATGGGGGGTATTATCATCTTGCTGGGCATATTGGTGCCTACATTGTTGTTTGCCAACCTTACTAATATTTATGTGATCCTGATGATTGTAACCACTATATGGATGGGGGTTATAGGTTTTGTTGATGATTACATTAAAGTTTTTAGAAAAAATAAAGAAGGATTAGCAGGTCGTTTTAAGGTAGTTGGACAATTTGGGCTGGCACTTATTGTTGGCTGGACAATGTATTTTAACCCGAATATTGTGGTAAGGCAAACTGTTGATGAGACCACAAATACAAAAGCGACAACCGGTATAGGTGCCAAGACTACTGCACCTATGGTTTTGAGACAAAAGGGAGAGAGTTTTTATTATACTCAGGATGTTAAGTCGACCCTTACCAATGTTCCGTTCTATAAAAATAACGAAATGGATTATGCTAAGGTGCTTAAGTTTTTAGGCCCTGGCTATGAGAAATATGCTTTTGTAGTTTTTCTGTTATTTGTAATTGTAATTGTAATTGCGGTATCCAATGGTGCCAATATTACCGACGGTATTGATGGGCTGGCCACGGGTACATCGGCTATTATTGGTTTAACACTTGGTCTGTTGGCCTACGTGTCGGGTAACACCGTCATTGCCGATTACCTGAACATCATGTATATCCCCAATTCGGGTGAGCTGATGATTTTTGCGGGCGCTTTTGTGGGTGCTTGTGTGGGCTTTTTATGGTACAATTCTTATCCTGCCCAGGTATTTATGGGTGATACAGGAAGTTTGGCCATTGGGGGTATCATTGCCGTTTTTGCTATCATGATTAGAAAAGAATTATTGATCCCGGTTTTATGTGGGGTTTTTCTGATAGAGAATTTATCTGTAATTATTCAGGTAAGCTATTTTAAATATACCAGAAAACGGTTTGGCGAGGGCAGAAGGGTTTTCCTGATGTCGCCCTTGCACCATCACTATCAAAAGAAAGGATACCATGAAGCTAAAATCGTAACCCGGTTTTGGATTATTGGAATCTTATTGGCCATCATCACTTTAGTCACTTTAAAACTGCGGTAATGGAAAACGATAGAATTGTAATTCTTGGTGCAGGAGAGAGTGGGGTTGGAGCGGCAATGCTGGCGCAGAAACAGGGTTTTGATGTTTTTGTGTCGGACTTTGGTGCTATTGCCACCCAGTATAAAGAGATTTTAGAGGAATTAGGTGTCCCTTTTGAAGAGAAACAGCATACTGCTGAAAAGATATTGAATGCAGCGGAAGTGATAAAAAGTCCGGGAATACCTGATACCGCTCCGATCATTAAGGAGATTAAGAAAAAGGGGATTCCTGTGGTTTCGGAAATTGAGTTTGCCAAACGGTATACCAATGCAAAAACCATTTGTATTACCGGTTCGAACGGTAAAACAACCACTACCATGCTTACCTACCACACGCTGAGAAAAGCAGGTTTTAATGTAGGACTTGGTGGAAATGTTGGGCATAGCTTTGCGGCCTTGGTGGCAACTGCCGATTATGACTGGTATGTCTTGGAGCTTTCGAGCTTTATGCTGGATGACATGCATGAGTTTAAAGCCGATATAGCGGTATTATTGAACATTACACCTGACCATTTAGACAGGTATGATTATAAACTGGGTAATTATGCAGCATCGAAAATGCGCATTACCCAAAATCAGACAGCTGATGATGTTTTCATTTACTGCGCTGATGACCCTGAAACTTTAAAGGTTTTAAAAACAACGAACGTAAGTTCAAAAATGTATCCCTTCTCCATTCGTAAAAAGATTGAGAGCGGGGCATACCTGGAAAGCAATAACATACACATAAATATACACCTAAACGACGAACTAACCATGTCTATTTCAGAGTTAGCCCTTCAGGGCAAGCATAATATTTACAACTCTATGGCTTCGGGCATAGTAGCCAAAGTATTAGACATTCGAAATACTTCCATCCGCGAAAGTATGGGAGATTTTAAGAATATTGAACACAGGTTGGAACATGTGGCAAAGATTTCGGGGGTGGATTACATCAATGATTCTAAAGCCACTAACGTGAATTCGACCTGGTACGCTTTGGAGAGTGTAGGAACTGACGTGATTCTGATTATGGGCGGTGTTGATAAGGGTAATGATTACAATATGCTTAAGGATATGGTGCACCAGAAGGTGAAAGCCATTGTGTGTTTGGGTAAAGACAATAAGCGTATTCATGAGGCTTTTGAAGATGATGTAGAGATTATAGTGAATACTTTTTCTGCTCATGAAGCGGTGCAGGTAGCATATCACCTGGCTAAAAAAGGAGATACGGTTTTGCTTTCGCCAGCGTGCGCAAGCTTTGATTTATTTAAAAATTACGAAGACAGAGGCAATCAATTTAAGAGTGCCGTTAAAGAATTGTAGACTATGGTTGCAATAAATAAACTTCTGGACAAGACAAAAGGAGATCGCTGGATTTGGCTGATCATCATTTTGTTGTCGCTTATTTCCATTTTGGTAGTATACAGTTCTACCAGTACTCTGGCATTTAAGCGTGGTGTAGGAGTGGAAAAATTATTGCTGACCAAACACGTGATATTTGTGCTGATAGGTATTGCTATGATTTATATAGCCCACCTTTTGGATTACAGGTACTATGCCGGAATTTCTAAAGTACTGATGGTAATTACGATTCCATTGCTGGTGTATACGCTGATCTTTGGAGCCAATGTAAATGATGCTTCGAGATGGGTTAAGATACCGCTGATCGGTTTAACGTTTCAAACTTCGGATTTGGCCAAGCTGGCTTTAATTACATTTCTGGCCAGGATGCTGACCAGAAAGCAAGAGAATATTAAAGACGTTAAAGAAGCATTTATCCCGATTATGGGTTCTGTTTGTGTGGTGTTTGTGCTGATTGCATGGGCAAATATGTCGACCGCTTTAATGCTTTTTGGTGTAAGTATTTTGTTGTTGATTATTGGCCGTATCAGTATTAAGCAGATCATGATGGTATGTGCGGGTGGTTTTGTACTGTTGCTTTTTGTAGCCTTTTTAGGTCCACGTAGGGAAGTGTACAAATCTCGTATTGAAACTTATATGCACCCGGAGCGTCAGAACTCTGATAAAACATTTCAGTCCGACCATTCCAAAATTGCTTTGGCCTCTGGCGGGGTTTTTGGTAAAGGTCCGGGGAATAGTATAGAAAAGAACTTTTTGCCTCATCCGTATTCTGATTTTGTGTTTGCAATGATCATTGAAGAGTACGGAACTATAGGGGGGATAATTGTAATGTCGCTTTATCTGGTGCTGCTTTATCGATGCATAAAGATTGTAACCAGGGCACCCAAGGCATTTGGGGCATTGCTGGCGGCAGGCTTAAGTTTTAGTTTAACCATACAGGCCTTTGCAAATATGGCTGTTGCTGTTGGTTTGGGCCCGGTTACCGGTGTGCCTTTACCGCTGGTGAGTATGGGTGGAACCTCTCTGTTATTTACCAGTATTGCATTTGGGATAATATTGAGTGTGAGCAAGGATGTTGAAGAAAATAATAGTAAAAAAGTGATTGTGGGTGAAATACCTGCAATGGCATAAAATAAGATGATGAAACCAACAAGGGTAATTATTTCGGGTGGCGGTACTGGCGGACATATTTTTCCGGCCATATCTATTGCCAATGCGCTGAAGCGTATGGAGCCAGCGTGCGAAATATTATTTGTTGGTGCTACAGGCAGAATGGAAATGGAAAAGGTACCTGCTGCCGGATATAAAATTGTGGGTTTAAATATCAGCGGTATCCAAAGGGGATCTATTATTAAAAACCTTGGCCTGCCATTTAAGCTTTTAGGAAGTGTTAAAAAAGCCATGCAGCTGATCTCTGAATTTAAACCAGATGTTGTAGTTGGGGTTGGAGGCTATGCATCAGGACCGATATTGTATGCTGCATCTTTAAAAAATATTCCTTACCTGATACAGGAGCAGAACTCTTATGCAGGTATAACTAATAAATGGCTGGGGAAAAAGGCGGCTAAAGTTTGCGTGGCTTTTGATGGTATGGATCAGTTTTTCCCTGCTGCCAATATATTGAAAACCGGAAACCCGGTAAGAAAAGATGTTGTTGATATTTTAAACAAGCATCATGCAGGAGCAGAATTGCTAAAGCTTGATCCGCTTAAGAAAACAATATTGGTTACAGGTGGTAGCCTGGGGGCCGGTACTTTAAATAAAAGCATTGAAAAACACTTGCCTGAGCTATTGAAGGAAGATGTACAGGTGGTATGGCAAACCGGTAAGTTTTATTATAAAGGAATTGTGGAACGTTTAGGTTTGAATTTTCATCCGAATGTACGAATTCTGGAATTTCTGAATAAGATGGACATGGCTTATGCCGCTGCTGATCTTATTATATCAAGAGCTGGTGCCGGTACCATTGCAGAATTGTGTTTGATTAAAAAACCGGTTATCCTGGTTCCTTCGCCAAATGTGGCCGAAGATCATCAGACCAAAAACGCCCTGGCTTTAGTGAAAAACAATGCAGCAATGTTAATAACAGATCACTCTGCCGAAGATACGCTGGTGCCTGAAGCATTGTCGCTGCTAAAAGATAAGGAACGGTGTAAGATATTTTCTGAGAACATTGCTGAGATGGCTTTGCCTGATGCCGATAATCTGATTGCACAACAGGTTTTAATTTTAGCTGGAAAGGGGGGGCAGGAATAATGGAACTGGACAATATAAAAAGAGTTTATTTCGTGGGTATCGGTGGAATTGGAATGAGTGCCCTTGCCCGTTATTTTGTGAAGAGAAAATGTATTGTTTGCGGTTATGATAAAACAAAGACCAACCTTACAACTGCTCTTGAGCAGGAGGGTGTTTTGATATCTTACGTCGACAATGAGGATACCTTGCCTAATTGCTTTACTGCTGATGATAAAGAAACACTGATAGTTTATACGCCTGCAATTCCTAAGAATTCTGAAATATTGAATTATTATAAAGGGCATGGCTTTAAACTTAAAAAGCGCTCGGAGGTTTTGGGCATCATTAGTAAAGGCCAGTTTTGTATTGCTGTTGCCGGTACACATGGTAAAACCACTACTTCATCAGTAGTTGCGCATATTTTAACTGACACAGGTTATGGCTGTACCGCATTTTTAGGCGGTATAGCTACGAACTATAGCAGTAACTTTTTGATTGGCAGTAACAATGTGGTTGTGGTAGAGGCTGACGAATATGATCGTTCATTTTTGACACTGCATCCGGATATTTCGGTAATCACTTCTATGGATGCTGATCACCTGGATATTTATGGTGATGCTTCGCAATTGCAGGAGTCGTTTCAATTGTTTGCCGGTCAGCTAAAACCTGAAGGTACCCTGTTTGCTAAAAAAGGCTTGCCTATTGCCGGTTCGATAAGTTATAGTGCTGATCTGGATTCGCAGGTTAAGGCTAAAAACATCAGGGTGGAGCATGCAAGTTTTGTATTCGATTATGAGGATGCCGATCATTCGATTAAAGGAATAAGCCTGATGCTTCCGGGAAAACATAACGTAGAAAATACGGTGGCAGCAATTGCTGTTGCTTTGAAACTGGGTATTGATCCCGAAAAGATAAAAACTGCTGTAGGTAATTTTAAGGGTGTAAAGAGAAGATTTGAGTATATCGTAAATTCTCCCGAGCATATTTATATAGATGACTATGCCCATCATCCTGAAGAACTAAGGGCCTGCTTTAACGCGGTAAGACAATTGTATCCTGATAAGAAACTGACAGTGATCTTTCAGCCACATTTGTTTACCCGTACCCGCGACTTTGCAGATGATTTTGCACAAGTTTTAAGCACTGCCGATGATTTGATACTGTTGGAAATATATCCGGCCAGGGAATTGCCGCTGGAAGGGATTAATTCGCAGTATTTGTTAGATAAGATCTCGTTGAAAGACAAAGAGATATGTGGAAAAGATTTAGTTGTAGAACGCATAAAGAACAAGCAGCCTGAGTTACTTTTAACTGTAGGTGCCGGTGATATAGATACATTGATACAACCACTAAAAACCCTGTTGACAAATGCTTAAGAGGATAAATTGGAAATCGGTATTTAAAGGTTTTGCCTGGATAGTTAGTCTGGCTGGAATTATAGTGCTCATGAGTTTTGTGAGCATTAAGAAAGATACTGTGACTTGTACCAATATTAAAATCTTAATTCCGGGAGCGGATAACTTTATTGAAAGGGAAGAAGTAGATGCAATTTTAAAACAGAGTCAGGGTATATTGATTGGTAAGAAACTGGAGCAGATTAATCTGGAAGAAATAGAACAAAAATTAAAGGCGAATCCTTATATCGCTTTTGCAACAGTTTACGCAGATATGAATGGGGTAATTCATATTAACGTGAAACAGCGCCAGCCGATATTAAGGGTCATAAATGCGAGTGATCAGGATTTTTATATCGATAGGAATGGAATGAAAATGCCTATTTCTCCAAATTTTACAGCCAGCGTATTGGTGGCAAACGGAAAAATAATGGAGCATTTTAGTGGTAAGGTAGATACGTTGATTACCAAGCTGGCTAAGGATCTGTATAAAACCGCATTTTATATAGAACAGGATACATTATGGAATGAGCAGATCGAGCAATTGATTGTAGATGATAAAAATGATATTCAATTGGTGCCGCGAGTAGGCAATCAGCGGATCATTTTGGGAACTGCAGATTCACTGGAAGTTAAGATGAGGAATTTGCGCGCTTTTTACGATAAGGCAATGCCGAAGGTGGGATGGGACACCTATAAAACCATCAATATAAAATATACCAATCAGGTTGTTTGCGAAAAGAACAAGATTGATTCTTTATCAGAGGTAGCCAGGTTAGATTCTCTGAAAAAGAAACCGATAGATACGATGGTTCGCGAAGAGATGCCGGAAGAACTAAAGGATGATAATTAAAACAGATACCAGGAAAAACAGAAATAATAAACTCAACAAATCAATATAGTTATGGGCAAAGAAAAATTAACCACTCAGTCTCCAATCGTAGTAGGGTTGGATATTGGTACTACTAAGATCTGTGTGATCGTTGGTCGCAGAACACAACACGGAAAAATAGAAGTATTAGGTATAGGAAAAGCAGAATCCGCAGGGGTAACACGTGGTGTGGTATCCAATATCCAGAAAACAGTTCAGGGGATAGCTCAGGCGGTAGAACTTGCAAGCGGGCAATCGAACGTCGAAATCCGCGTTGTTAATGTAGGTATTGCTGGCCAGCATATCAAAAGTTTACAACACAGAGGTATTTTGACCAGAAGAGAATTAAATAATGAGATAGGAAAGAAGGATATTGACAAGCTAATTGATGATATGTTCAAACTGGTTATGCCCCCAGGAGAAGAAATCATCCATGTATTGCCACAAGAGTTTACTATCGACAATGAGCCGGGTATTAAAGATCCTATTGGAATGGCAGGAGTGCGTTTGGAAGCAAACTTCCATATCATTTCCGGTCAGGTAACTGCGGTAAAAAATATAATGAGATGCGTAACCAATGCCGGGTTACAAACTCAGGAATTGATACTGGAGCCATTAGCTTCTTCTGAATCGGTGTTGAGCGATGAAGAAAAAGAGGCGGGCGTGGCTTTGGTAGATATAGGTGGTGGTACTACCGATATCGCTATTTTCCATGAAGGAATTATCCGTCATACTGCTGTTATTCCTTTTGGAGGTAACAGTGTAACTGAAGATATCAGAGAAGGATGTTCTGTGATGAGAAACCAGGCGGAATTGTTGAAAACCCGTTTTGGTTCTGCGCTTGCAGAAGAGAATAAAGAGAACGAGATTATTTGTGTTCCGGGATTAAGAGGAAGAGAACCTAAAGAGATTTCAGTGAAAAATCTTGCTTATGTAATCCAGGCCCGTATGGAGGAAATTATTGAGCATGTTTATTACGAAATCAAATCTTCGGGATATGAGAAAAAACTAATCGGAGGAGTGGTGATTACTGGTGGTGGTGCGTTGTTGAAACACTTGTCGCAGTTGGTTGAATATGTCACCGGATTAGATTGCCGTGTTGGATATCCGAATGAGCATTTGTCTAAATATGAAGACATGCCTAAAACCATCTATGATGATTTGAAAAGCCCGATGTATGCTACCAGTGTTGGTTTATTAATTAAAGGTATACAAAAAGCTGAGGAGCTGCTTGAGGAAATGAAGCAACCGGGAGTATTTGTAGAGCGACCAAAAGATAAAGAGAAAGTAAAACGTTCAGGTGGTGGATTATTTGATAAACTTCTAGCTAAAACAAAGGATTTCATCAAGGATGACATGAATGTAAGCGATGAAGATTATATAAAGCCGTAATATTTTTCAACAAAACACGATTTTTCCACATTCTTAACAGTTGTGGAAAACGCCTGTTAAAAAAGTGTTAATATTACATAGAGAGATGAACAGGAAAAACGAATTTTTAAATAACTGATTCATAAAGATATGCAGTTTGAAATGTTAAAAGATAAGTCGTCAATCATCAAGGTAATTGGTGTTGGTGGCGGTGGAGGTAATGCGGTAAACCATATGTACCGTTCTGGAATTACAGGTGTTGACTTTATCATTTGTAATACTGATGCGCAGGCTTTGGAGTTTAGTCCTATTCCTAATAAGGTTCAACTTGGTGCAAGTTTAACTGAAGGTATGGGTGCAGGCTCTATTCCTGAAGTTGGTAAAAATTCAGCCATAGAGAATATAGATGATATTAAGCAGATGCTGGGCAACACTACAAAAATGTTGTTCATTACGGCAGGAATGGGTGGAGGTACCGGAACAGGCGCCAGCCCGATCATAGCTAAAGCTGCAAAAGAATTAGATATTTTAACGGTAGCTATTATTACTACGCCTTTCTCCTTTGAAGGTAAAAGACGTAAAATGCAGGCTAACGATGGTTTAGATGAACTAAAAAAATATGTAGATTCTTACCTGGTTATTTCTAACGACAGATTGCGCGAAATATTCGGTAACCTTACTTTGGGTTCAGCATTTGCTCAGGCAGATGATATTTTAACAACTGCTGCAAAAGGAATTGCCGAGATTATAACTGTACCTGGATACATCAACGTGGATTTTAAAGATGTGCGTACTGTTATGAAAGATAGCGGTGTATCTATAATGGGTAGTTTTGCATGCGAAGGCGAAAACAGAGCATTAAATGCTGTTGAAGGTGCTTTGGCTTCTCCATTGTTGAAAGACAATGAGATTGAAGGTGCAAGATATATCCTATTAAATATCAGTTCAGGAGTACAGGAAGTAACAATGGACGAGGTAACGATCATCACTGATTATATCCAGGATAAAGCAGGTCTTTCTGCTGATTTGATCTGGGGTAACTGTATTGATGAAAACCTTGGTGAAAGATTATCTGTAACCATTATTGCTACCGGCTTCCAAACTAAAGAACAGCGTGAAGAAGATAAAAAGAACGTTAAAAAGATCTCTTTATTAACTCCAGAAGAAGCACCTATGGTGCGTCCGGTAGAGCCTGTCAATTCTTTCATACAACCTAAAGCTGACGTTCCTGCTCAGGAGCCGGTTATGAAAGCCAAAGAAGAAATAAAGCAATCAGATCTTTTCGGTGATTTATTTAATATCAATAAAGCCAGAAAAACTGATGAGCCTGAAAATACAGTGGTAAGACATACCTTAATTGAAGAAGAACCTGCTCAGGAAACTCAACAAGAGTCATCTGGCTTTGAATTCGAAATTAAGCTTGCAGAAACTGATTTTGTATTTGAAACCCCGGCATCAGTATTTAATAATGATGTTGAAGCTCATAGAGAAGATGTTCAGGAAGCAGGATTGGATGATGACAAAAATGATGAGTCAATAGAAGATCAGCTTAAAAAATCGAAAGAAAGAATCTTAAGATTAAAAGATCTGAGCATGAAATTAAGAACCAGCAATGGTTTGCAGGAGTTAGAGAATGAGCCAGCTTACAAACGTAAGCAAATGCAGTTGCAACAGGTTCAGCACTCATCTGAGTCTCAGGTTTCAAGATTTACTTTAAGTAATGATGAAGATGGATCTACTGAAATCAGACCTAATAACTCATTCCTTCATGACAACGTTGATTAATTATTAACATAAAAAAAATAGAAAGCCTTAACAATAAATATGTTAAGGCTTTTTTGGCATAATAATAGCGTATTAGCCTTTGGTAAATGCTGATGTTGCGTATCAGTCATATTAACCTTAAATTTGCAAAAAATATAAAAAAACTTAATACATATAACATTGGATATTTTTGAAAAGATAGCAAAGCATATGGGCCCGATCGGGCAACATCACAAATGGTCACATGGATATTTCTCATTTCCTAAATTAGAGGGTGATATTGCCCCTCACATGAACTTTCGCGGTAAAGAGCATCTGGTATGGAGTTTAAATAACTATTTAGGTTTGGCCAATCACCCTGAAGTAAGGGAAGCTGATTTAAAAGGTGCTGCAGAATTTGGAATGGCTTATCCAATGGGTGCCCGCATGATGTCGGGAAACTCTAAATACCATGAACAACTGGAGCAGGAGCTTGCGGCATTTGTGGGTAAACCAGACGCTTTCTTATTAAATTACGGGTATCAGGGAATGGTTTCTATCATTGATAGTCTTGTGGATAGGAATGATGTTATTGTATATGATGCTGAATCTCATGCATGTATTATTGACGGATTACGTTTACACATGGGTAAGCGTTTTGTGTACAAACATAACGACATTGATAGCGCACGCAAACAGCTTGAAAGAGCAACTAAGCTGGTTGAACAAAGCGGTGGCGGTATATTGGTAATTACTGAAGGTGTTTTTGGTATGTCGGGCGCGCAAGGAAAATTAAAGGAACTTGTTGACCTTAAAAAAGAATTCAACTTCCGTTTATTAATTGATGATGCACATGGTTTTGGTACTATGGGACCTACAGGTGCGGGTACTCATGAAGAGCAAAACTGTATTGATGGGGTTGATGTCTACTTTGGTACTTTTGCTAAATCTATGGCTGGTATTGGAGCATTTGTTGCATCAACAGAAGAGATGACTAATTTCTTCCGTTACAATATGCGTTCTCAGACTTTTGCCAAAGCGTTACCTATGCCAATGGTTATTGGTTTGTTAAAAAGACTGGAACTGTTAAAGAACAACCCGGAGCTTAGAGAGAAACTATGGAATGTTGCTACTACCTTGCAGAAAGGACTTAGGGAGCGTGGATTCGATTTAGGTGTAACAAATACAATGGTTACCCCGGTGTTCTTGAAAGGTGAGCTATTGGAGGCTACTGCGCTTACAATGGACCTGCGAGAGAATTACGGAATATTCTGTTCTATTGTAGTGTATCCTGTAATCCCTAAAGGACTTATTGAGTTGAGGTTAATACCAACAGCTGTTCATACAATGGAAGACGTACAGCGTACATTAGATGCCTTTAGCGAGGTTTCAGATAAATTGAAAAGCGGATACTATAAAGAGAATCAATTCTCAATAGCATAAAATTCATTCAATAAAAAAAGCCCCTCTAAGTATATTGGAGGGGCTTTTTTATGTTGTGTTGTTTTGTAATTATCTGATTTTCAACTGGATAATTTGTTTTTTGGCGGATTAATTGTGCATAACCCCCTATAATGTGGAAAAAAACAGTGTTTTAGGCACTTTTTTATTAATCCAAAAGTTTTTTTTGTAAAATAAACATCTTACTTTAGTAATAGAGTATTAATCAAAACCTTAAAAACCTAAAAGGAGTAAATTAACGATGAAAAAATTTAATGAAGTAAAAGAGCTTGTAGCAGCTTTAGAAGCTGATGCCGACAAATTCTACAACAAGGCGAACAGCGCTGCAGGTACTCGTGTACGTAAAGGTATGCAAGATCTTAAGAACTTAGCTCAAACGATTCGTTTGGAGATTCAAGAAACAAAAAATAAAGGTTAGAACCACTTTATTTTTGTTTTGATGAATAAAAAAAGCGTCCCGAATTATCGCGACGCTTTTTTTATTGTATAATATTTTAAAACTTTCCGTCATCCTGAATTTATTTCAGGATCCCGCACTCGCTGGTCTGACTTTCTAATCCAGGATCCTGAAATAAATTCAGGATGACGATGGTGGTACAACTTAATACTAAGCTGTAATCTTTTTCGATTCGGCAATGATTGCCTCACGTATAGCAGGAGATACCTTAACCAAAGGAAGTCTAAGGTTATCATCACATACACCAAAATGTTTTAAGGCAGCTTTTGCGCCTGCCGGATTGCCTTCTACAAACATTAATCTGGTAAACTCGATTAAGCTAAGATGCAGCGGAAGTGCTTTAGCAAAATCACCAGCAAGGCATAATCTGATCATGTCAGACAGTTGCTTTGGCAATGCGTTTCCAATTACAGAAATTACACCCACGGCACCTAACGATATCATTGGCATTGCAACAGGATCATCGCCGGAAATTAACATAAAGTCGGCTGGTTTATCTCTCATGATCTGATTAAACTGATCAAAGTTTCCAGAAGCTTCTTTAATGGCAATGATGTTCTTTAAATCTGTAGCAAGGCGACAGGTCGTTTCGGCGCTGATATTGCTTCCTGTGCGTCCTGGTACGTTATACAACAAAATTGGTAGTGAGCTAGACTCACTAAGTGCTTTATAGTGTTGGTAAATGCCTTCCTGAGTTGGTTTATTATAGTATGGGCTGGCAGATAAAATGGCGTCGTAACCACTTACTTCAAAATCTTTTATGTTTTGCGCTATAACATTGGTGTCGTTGCCGCCAATACCGGCAATTAGTGGTAAACGGCCATTATTTATTTCTGCTGTAAATTCCCAGATCTTCTTTTTTTCGTCCTTATTGAGTGTTGATGCTTCTCCTGTTGTACCTAATGATACCAGGTATTCTACCTTTCCTTCGATCAGGTAGTTGATCAGGTTTTTCAACCCGTCAAAATCTACTGACCCATCTGCATTAAATGGTGTAACCAGTGCTACACCCGTTCCATGAAATTTGTTCATTGTTTAGTTATTATTTCAACATCTCTAATAAATCACCCTCTGAAATCAGTGGTACATTTAGTTTTTTCGCTTTATCCAGTTTAGACGGACCCATATTGTCGCCGGCAAGCAAATAATTAAGCTTGGCCGAAATGCCGCTTAAGATTTTGCCACCATTGCTTTCTATCAGATCCTTAAGTTCTTCTCTGCTATAATTTTCAAAAACGCCCGAAATTACAAATGTTTTTCCAGTTAATTTGTCACTTTGTAAAGCAATTTCATTTTCTATAGCTTCAAATTGAAGTCCGTAGGATTTTAAAAGCCCAATTTGATGTAAATGTTCCGGATTTCCAAAATATTCAATGATACTTTCTGCAATGCGCTGTCCGATTTCATCTATTGCGGTTAGTTCTTCGAGACTGGCTGTCGATAATTTCTCGATGTCTTTAGCGCCGAAAGCTAATTTTTTGGCTACAGTTTCGCCTACATACCTGATACCCAATCCGAACAATACTTTTTCAAAAGGCATCTGTTTAGACTCCTCAATACCTTTAAGCATATTTTCGATGGAACGTTCTCCAAAGCGGTCTAAGGTTTTCAGTTCTTCCGCTTTTTCATGAAGTGTATATAGATCGCTGATGTGTTTTACTAATCCCTTTTGATAAAATGTTTCTATGGTTTCGTCGCCAAGACCGTCTATATTCATTGCTTTTCTGCCAATAAAATGTTGGATCTTGCCTACAATTTGTGGCGGACAAGCTTCATCATTAGGGCAGTAGTAGGCAACTTCACCTTCTTTTCTAATCAGGGTCGATTGGCATTCAGGGCAAACTGAAGGGTAAATAATTTTAGGTGCACCGGCTTTGCGTTTATCCAGGTTCACATTAATTATTTTAGGGATAATCTCTCCGCCTTTTTCTACGAACACACTATCTCCCTCATGCAAATCCAATCTTTCAATCTCATTTGCATTGTGCAGGGTGGCCCTCTTTACAGTAGTGCCGGCAAGTTGCACCGGTTTTAAATTTGCTACAGGAGTAACAGCACCTGTGCGGCCCACCTGATAGGTTACCTTTTCCAGTATGGTCTCTACTTCTTCTGCTTTGAATTTAAATGAAATGGCCCAACGTGGAGATTTAGCTGTAAAGCCCAGTTCCTGTTGCTGTGCATAGCTGTTCACTTTAATTACAATGCCATCAATGTCATATGATAGTTTAAAACGCTCGGTTTCCCAATGCTTAATGAACAACAATACATCGTCAATGTTGCTAGCCAGTTTGGAATTGGTACTTACGTTGAATCCCCAGCTTTTTAAAGTCTGCAGGCTTTCCCAATGTGTTTTAAAATAATTTTTATCGGTATTTAGTGAGTACAGGAAGCAGTCAAGAGGGCGTCTGGCTACTTCTTTTGAGTCCTGCATTTTTACGGTTCCTGCGGCAAAATTTCTTGGGTTGGCATATTGGATCTCCCCAAGCTCTTCGCGTTCCTTATTTAGGCGCTCAAAAGCAGCACGGTGCATAAAGATTTCACCTCTGATCTCGAACAGAGGCGGTACTTCTTCATTTTTTAATTTATGAGGGATATTGTTAATGGTTTTAACATTGGTGGTTACATCATCGCCTTTGGTTCCGTCTCCGCGGGTAACTGCTCTTACAAGCCTGGTGTCTTCATAGGTCAGGCTAATAGAAAGTCCGTCAAATTTAAGTTCACAAACGTATTCAAAACTTTCGCCAATGGTTTTTCTTACCCGCTCATCAAAATCACGAAGATCTTGTTCGTTATAAGTGTTGCCCAATGAAAGCATTGGCCACCTGTGCTTTACAGTGGTAAATGTTTTGGTTATTTCGCCTCCAACTTTCAGGGTAGGAGAGTCGGGATCTGCAAATTCCGGATGCTCCTTTTCCAGCTTGCCAAGTTCCTCAAGTTTTTTGTCGAACTCGTAATCTGCAATGGTAGGCATTGCCAATACATAATAATTGTAACTGTGTTGGTTAAGCTCCTTAACCAATGCATCCATTTTATCTTTTATATCAAATAGTGACATAGAAGCGAAGATACAAATTAGCTTTAGGAGCTAATTGAGATTTATATGAAATATTTTTGATGTTGAGGATTCTAGTGGTTACCGGTGTTTAAATGTTGCTCCACATCGCTGAATATAGACATGTAATCATCTTCAATACTGGTCTTAAAAACAGAGAGTTTATCTGTTAATAATGCAAGTTGTGGTTCTGTAAATGGGCTGTCCCACAAACGCATACAAATGCGGTTCAGGGCATAAGAGATGTTCTCGATCTTCTGGTAACTAAACAGGTATCTGCTGGAAATAAAGCTGTTCAGGAATTTAAAGAATACCGTTGTGTCTGGTACACCACTTTTTTTCAGAAAAGAATCTATTGCTTGTTTATTGGCCTGGCCTAACTGCTCGTAAAAAGTATTAATGTTTACTGTTCCATGGATGGTTAGCAAATGATCTAGCACTAGCTCAAGACCAATATGAGCTAGGAAAAAAGGCTTAACAGGGCTATCTTTAAGTGCCGGTAAGATGATCTGTTTTAAGGTGTTGGTATGTAATTTAAAAAACTCCGATGAATGAAAAACAGCATCTACTGCAATGTGTCGGCCCCATCCAATAAGGATAGAATTTTCATCAGCATCAGATTCAAAAAGATGTTTTTCTTTTAGCGGATATAAGTTGCTGTCTTTCTGTGCATTCTTTACAAAATCTGGCAAAACAACTCCGATTACCATGTTTGCATCATGATTGTCTCTTTCAAAATAAAAATGCGACAAAAAGTTCATTGCCCTAAAAGTAGCTAATTTTGTTCAGTTTAAGCGTTTTTGAGGCGTATTGAATTTAAAGGATAACATAGGTTTTCCTATATTTGCGGCAAAAGGATATAAGAATGACCAATTTCGTTGAAGAGCTACGCTGGAGAGGCATGTTACAGGACATCATGCCGGGTACTGAAGATAAATTGAATGAAGGAATGACCTCAGGTTATATAGGATTTGACCCTACTGCTGATTCACTGCATGTAGGACATTTAACTCAGATCATGACGCTTATTCATTTTCAACGTGCCGGCCATAAGCCATATGCACTAGTAGGCGGAGCTACCGGCATGGTAGGTGATCCTTCAGGTAAATCTGACGAAAGAAATCTTCAAACCGAGGCCACAGTAGAACATAATCTAGCCGGAATGAAAAAACAGCTTTCTAAGTTTTTGAAATTCGAAGCGGCAGGTAATGGTGCAGTGATGGTGAACAATAATGACTGGTTCAAGGACATGAACCTGTTTACTTTTATCAGAGATGTAGGTAAACACATTACTGTAAACTATATGATGGCAAAAGATAGTGTTAAAAGAAGACTGGAAGGTGATTCGGGACTTTCTTTTACCGAATTCTGCTACCAGCTGATTCAGGGTTATGACTTTTACTATTTGTGGAAACACCACAATTGCCTGGTGCAAATGGGTGGTTCAGATCAATGGGGCAATATTGTTACCGGAACAGAACTCATCAGAAGGAAAGATGGCGGTACTGCATTTGCAGTGACTACCAATCTGATCAAAAAAGCTGATGGTACTAAGTTTGGTAAAACTGAAAGCGGGGCGGTATGGTTAGATGCAGCAAAAACGTCGCCTTACAAATTCTATCAGTTTTGGCTTAATGCTTCTGATGATGATACTAAAAAATGGATCAGAATTTTTACGCTTAAATCGCAAGAAGAAATAGAAAGCCTTGAGGCAGAGCACGACACTGCGCCACATTTGCGCGTTCTTCAAAAAGCATTGGCCGAGGATATAACCATCAGAACACATTCTGTTGAGGCATTGGAAACTGCAATTAAAACCTCTGAATTTTTATTTGGTAATGGTTCTTTGGAGTTTTTCAAAACTTTAAATGAAACACAGGTTTTAGAAATATTTGAAGGTATCCCTCAATTTGAAATTTCAAAATCGGAACTTGAACAAGGAATTGACGCCGCTACATTGCTTGCCGAAAAATCGAGCGTTTTTGCTTCTAAAGGCGAAGCGAAGAAATTGATACAAGGTGGCGGAGTATCTGTAAATAAAGAAAAGGTTGGTGATGCTCAGGCTGTTTTTAATGCTGAAAACCTATTGAATGATCAATTTATTATCGTTCAAAAAGGTAAAAAGAACTATTATCTGATAATAGCTAAATAATCAGAAAGCTAATTTACCAACAGGTTGCAGCCTCTGATATCAGCATTGTCAAAACGGCCTAGAACCTCAAAAGATCCATCTTCAAATACGCGGCCCAGATCCTGGGTCGCTATAAAAGAACAGGAATTGATGTTTGCAAGATCGATAACATTGATTCCTCCTGTTTTGTTGTTTGCGATCAGACTTAAAGGATCATTGGTATCCCTAAGGTTAATCTTCATCCAGGGAGGACAATTAAACACTCCATTTCCATAAGAATAGGCTTGCGATAAAAGTTCAGTCATGCCATATTCGCTATGGATGGCACTAACGCCAAAGCCATTCTGAAGTATTTCGTGTAATTCTTCTCTCACCATTTCTTTCCTTTTGCCTTTCATACCACCTGTTTCCATTACAATCAGTTCGGGGAAATCTATTTTGTACTGCTCAACAAAATCAAGCAGGGCATAAGTAACACCAATTAGAATGGTTTTCTGGCCAGAGGCTTGCAGCTCTTTTAGTTTTTGGAACAAATCATCATGATTGTGCAAGAAGTAACCACTGTCTTTATGTTTGCTCTGCTTTAGCAGCGCATCAACCATGTAGATTAAAGACGACCCATCCCGTTCCAGATAAGAAGGCAGTAGCGCAAGGAAACAAGTTTGTTCGGGTTTGCTGTAAAACTGCTCAAAAGCAAGGTTAAAGCTTTGTTCGTATACTTTAACATCGGTAACCAAATGTCTGCTTTGCAACATACCTGTAGTGCCTGAACTGCTAAAAATAATCTCAGTTTCGTCAGCAGAACTTAGTACCTCATGACTTTTAAAAAAGCTGATCGGCAAGTAAGGAATACGATCTGATGAAGATATCTCCTCAGGCTTAATCCTTAAATGAGATATGTATTCGCAATACACTGAACAATTTTTTGCCTGATGTTTAAATACTTCAAGGGATGCTTTTTCAAACTGTTCTTTAGTCTCAATAGAGAAAATTTGCCGGGTTAAATCTTTCACGTGTGCAAAAATACACAACAAAGTTTTAATTAAGAATTGGTTTTCTTGGTTAGAACAGCTTTTCTGAAATGATAACCACAAAAACCGCTTACTCCCGCTATAAATGCACCAAGCATAGCGCTCAATGCCAGCACCAATATCCATGAACTTACACCAAGCATTCCTGCTACCCTTAATGCTAAAACATTGTTGTTAGGTAAGCTTTTAAATAAAGCCATTCCTGTCCACAAGAGCAGGATCGCAAAAAAAGGCGACCATAAAGATATCTTTCCTGTTTTACCAATTAAACCGCATGTTGCAAATGAAATCACTACGATTATCCACCAGGGCAAAACCATTTGAAGTAAATAAGAGGCTATTAAAATTACAATAAATACCATGATGCTATTTTTTGGATATTTTTAATTTAGAGATTATTTTGGCCGATGGGTCATCAACAGATTGCATAAAGAAAAGGTCATACAGCTCGCCGTTAGCCCAGGTGTCGATCATATTGTCGTAGAATTTACTGCCAGGGTTGCCCGATTGTCCGCCCGGGAAAACGCCATGTCCTTTAGGTGTTTTTCCTAATTCAACAACCATTCGCCACGAGGGGCCATTGCTTTCGCTTAATGCATCTATGGTCATTTTACCACCACCAATCATTAATGTTTTAGAGCCGAAACCCGGTATTTTTGCCAGATGCGGAACATTGCTATGCTTAAAGTTGGCCCATTGCCATCTTTCGCCAATAGGCCCGTATTTACGTTCCAGGCTATCGCATGAATACTTAAAGGCCTCATTTACAAGATCACTTAACGTTTCTTTCTCTGGTGTCTTAATGTTATCGACCCATTTGGAATCTGGCTGTGTTAAAATCAGTTGTACGGTTCTGTCTCTGGAAGGATAGCGCATTGGAACACCGTCAATACTAAATTCATCATCCCAGATATTGTATTGAATGCGTTTGGTCCACAGATCAAAAATACTTGCTGCAACTTCTTTTGCATCGTAATGTTTATTCCAGGCAGACACTAAAGAGAACCCTTCTTTTTGTGTGGCGTTTAACTTGCTGCCATCTACCAAAGGTAAAATAGCGGGTAAGATATTTTGGGCATGGATGCTGTAAGTGTCGGTCTGCATCGTTCTGATGCTGTCGGCAGTAGCGTTAGTCATTACTGTTAACCTGTCGTTTATGCGTTTCGCCCGTTCATACGGACTAAATTCCCAGTTAATGTAATAAGGGTAAGTTTGATCGGTAGATGATTGATTGGCCGAACTAACAAAGTTTCTTGGAGGGTTCTTAACAGTTGGGTTTTGAGAAGCAGGAATCCATCCTTGCCAATCATTTTTAGGATCAGAACCATCCATAATAAATTTACCCTGATCTTTCCATTTTAGTGGGAACTTGCCATTTGCGGTAATGGCAATATCATTATCAACCGAAGCGAATACAAAGTTTTGTGCCGGAGCCGTATAATAAGTAAGTGCTTTGCGGTAATCGTTGTAGTTCTTGCCGCGATTTAGCAAATAGAAAGTTTTAAGCTCATTAGATTTATCATGAGCAATCCACCTTAGTGCATTTCCGATAGGAATATTTTGAGCCTTAGAAAACTTTTCTGGCTTCTGAAGATAAACTACCGGACCTTGGTGCGTATAATAAACGGTGTCTATTTCAGCTTTGCTACCCCTTATCAGGATCTTTTCAAGTCGGGTTGTGGTATTTTTCCACTCATTATTATACCAATAGCTTTTATGGGTATTGTCTTTGAATTTGATCTCATAAAAATCCAGCACATCTGCGGCTACATTGGTAACTCCCCAGGCAATATTTTGGTTAAAGCCTATAATTACTCCCGGTGCTCCCGGTAATGATACGCCATAGCTGTTTAGACCTGGAGCATGAAGTTGAATCTGGTACCAGATAGAAGGAAGGGTTAAATCAAGGTGAGGGTCGTTTGCTAAAATAGGGTAGCCGGATTTTGTTTTTGCACCTGATATGGCCCAGTTATTACTTCCAATTCCTTCTTCTTTTTGTTTGGTTTCTATATTTCCGGTTGTCATTTCCTTTAATGCATCAGCAGGCGGAGTAGGAACGGGCAGTGGATCAAAATCCCATTTGGTACCAGCAGGAATAATCGGATCTTCTTTGAAAGGGTAGTCAGGAAATAAATCTTTAACCACATCAGTGCCAAACTTCTTTCTGATATTGGTCATATAAAACTCATCGGAGCCCATTGCCAATACTGCCGACATCTGTTTTAGCAGTAATGCGCATTTTAAAGGAGTCCAGTCTTCAGGTTTAAAATCCAATAATTTATATTCAATGGGTAGTTTGGCCTGCGTTAAAGAATGTATATAGTCGTTTATACCAGCGGTATATGCCAGTATCATTTCTTTTGATTTCGGGTCGGTCATCATTCCTTCCAGAGATTTCTCAGCGCCATAAACCATACCCATCCTACGTTGATATTTATCAAGTTCTATGGCCTTTTTCCCTACCACTTCAGAGATGCGGCCGGCAGCAAAACGGGTTTGAAAGTCCATTTGCCATAAACGATGCATTGCTGTTACGTAACCCTGAGCATAATAAACATCGTGATCGTTTTGCGCAAAAATATGCGGAATCATCCTGTCGTCGAATGCGATATCAACATTCTGATAAGTAGCTTTTAGGGTAATTTTTCTATTTGGATTTACTGTATTTTTTTCTGCGTTTTGCCAAAAACCGGTAAAGGGATTCAGGAATTTCAGAAGAGGAGGGGTATCGCCAAATTTTGTATTGAGAGCATATGTTAATAGTATTGGGATAACAATGCAAATGAGGGCTTTTATTTTATTCATCATAGCTCAGTTAAAGGCACATCTAAAACATAAATGAAAGTATTTGATTACTACTTCCTTTGAATTTAAATTGACTTTGCAAGTTAACATAAAAGTTAAATCAATTGCAATCAAAATCCGATTTTGGCAATGAAATATTCATCAAAATTGGATTTGGAAAATTAAATTAATGTATTATATTTATAATAAATTAACCTTATATAAATTAACTGCATGAATAAAATTTTTACCAAAGCAATCTTTGCATTTTTATTGCTATGTATTACCGGTTTGGTAGCGCAGGCTCAAAATGTAACCATTAGTGGGTCTGTTTCCGATAAAGCCACTAAGGAACCAATACCAGGTGTTGGGATTACTGTCAAAGGAACTACAATAGCCACAGCCACTAATATGAGTGGTAAATACACACTTACCGTTAAGCAAGCCGCTCCATTTACAATCGTTATTTCTTATGTTGGATACGCTTCAATTGAGAAAGAAGTTACAGGAAATACTTCGAATCTGGACTTTGAGATAGAAACTGCTACCGTTTTAGGTCAGGAGGTGGTTATCTCTGCATCCAGAACTCCGGAGCGAATTCTTGAATCTCCGGTGTCTGTAGAGCGTATGGGCCCTGCCGTATTAAAAGAACTTTCTGCTCCCTCATTTTATGACGCCCTAACCAATATGAAAGGTGTTGAGATCAGTGCACAGAGTTTAACTTTTAAATCAATAAACACCAGAGGATTTAACTCTAATGGCAATACCCGTTTTAATCAGCTTGTTGATGGAATGGACAATCAGGCACCAGGATTAAATTTCTCTGTAGGAAATATTATTGGTATTTCAGATCTTGATCTGGATAACGTAGAGTTACTGCCGGGAGCATCTTCAGCGCTATATGGTGCGGGCGGTATCAGCGGTACCATGCTTATGACCTCAAAAAGCCCTTTTGATTACCAGGGAGCCAGCTTTTCTTATAAGTCGGGAATTAATCATGTAAATGATAACAATACCGGAAATCAGCAGTATAACCAGTTGGATGTACGTTTGGCAAAAGCCTGGAATAATAAGTTCGCTGTAAAAGCTACTTTCTCGTTCCTTCAGGCAAAAGACTGGCAGGCAGATAACTATAGCAACTTTGATCGCAATGGCCGCGCTTTTAAAGCAGGCGATAGGGCTTCAGATCCGGCTTATGATGGTATAAACGTTTATGGTGATGAAAGCTCGCAAAATATGAGAAGTATAGTTCAGCAAAGCATTGAGCCTACTATACGGGCGGGTATCTTAGCTGCATCTGGTGGAGCGTTTAATCCAAAAACGGTCCTTGATAATCTTCCTGCAGGAACAAGCTATCCTGCCTACCTGAACTTTATAAATGCAAATGTTCCGGCTCCATTGCGCCCTGCAGTATCTGGTCAGTATCTGCCATTCTATTTCGGGCTTAAAAATCAAACCATTCTTCCAAATCAGGAAGTAACAAGGACCGGTTATAATGAAAATGCACTGGTAGATTACAATACCCAATCGCTTAAAACTTCCGGATCGTTACACTACAGATTTACACCTACAATAGAAGGTATTGCCCAGATAAACTGGGGAACGGGTACTTCGGTATATACCGGTTCAGATCGTTACTCATTGCGTAACTTTAGCATCGGGCAATACAAATTAGAACTAAAAGGACAGGATTTCTTTGTAAGGGGTTATACCACACAAGAACGTTCGGGTGATTCATATATCTCCTCTATTTTAGGAGCATTCATCAACGAAGCTTCAAAAACATCACAAACATGGTACCCTCAATACATCAGTACATACATAGGAGCAAAATTGACCACTCCGGGAATTACTGATGCACAAGCCCATGCAGCTGCAAGAAATGTTGCCGATCAGGGACGCTTTGTGCCTGGTACCCCTCAGTTTGAAGCTGCAAAAGATAAAATTGTAAACAGTACCATTGCTTCGGGAACAGGTGCTAAATTCGACGATAAAACCAATCTATACCATTATGAGGGTATGTATAATTTCTCAAATGCACTTAATAATGTAGTTGAATTACAGGTTGGAGGTTCATACCGGATTTACCAATTGCGTTCAGGGGGAACTATTTTTGATGATCTTACCGATAAAATTGATATAAATGAATACGGTGCATTTGCCCAGATCGCTAAAAAAATGTTTGATGATAAATTCAAACTGGCTGTATCTGGCAGATATGATAAAAGCTCTAACTTTGATGGCCGTTTCACACCAAGAGTATCAGGAGTACTTACTGTAGCTCCGGATAATAACATCAGGGTATCATACCAAACAGGTTATCGGAATCCAACAACCCAAAACCAGTACATAGATTTGTCGGTAGCAGGTGGTTTACAAAGGCTTATTGGTGGTATACCTAGTATGTTGGAGAAATACCATATGCTTACAACAGATATTCCTTATACTGATGTAAGTTATCGCGCGTTCTTGGGTTCTGTAGCAGCTGGTGCTCCTAATCCTGCTCTGCTAAAACAATACAACTTTGATCCAAGAGGGGTTCGTCCTGAGAGCGTGCAGGCCTACGAAGTAGGGTATAAAGGATTGTTAGGATCAAGATTCCTGATAGATGCCTATGCTTACTACAATACTTATAAGAATTTCATTACAGCAGTGGATGTTTTTCAGCAAAACGACGATAATTCCTTCTCTAAATTTGGAGTACCTGTAAATGCAACCGGTAAAGTAACTTCTTACGGAGGCGCATTGGGCTTGGATTATTTAATAGGCGGTTATAACTTAAGCGGTAACGTATCTTACAACAAATTAGGCGACCTTCCTACAGATTATATTAATGATTTTAATACTCCGGAGATTCGTTATAATTTAGGTCTTGGTAACAAAGAGATCATTAAAAACTTTGGTTTTAATGTTAATTACCGCTGGCAAGATAAGTTTTACTGGAACTCATCATTTGCTTCAGGAGATGTTCCTTCATTCAATACAATTGATGCACAGGTTAACTTAAAAATACCTTCAGTAAAATCAATGGTTAAACTTGGGGGCTCAAACATATTAAATAAATATTACTTTACTTCTTATGGTAACCCTTCTGTAGGCGCACTTTACTACATAGGATTTACATTTAACCCATAAAATCAAATTAACACAGCTCTTCATCAATTAATTAGTTTTATAAAAGAGCCCTGACAGCAATGTCAGGGCCTTTTTTATGCGTATATTTTTATATAATAATAATCCTTTGGTTTTAATAGAAAATTTAACACTTTAGTATGTACAGAATACACGATCTATTACATGATCAAAAGGGGGGCAAATTTTTACTAAAGCGATTTTTCATGGAAGAAAATAAAGAAATAATAAATAATATAATCACAAAGGAAATTGTTGAGGAGCAAGTTCAGCATTTAAACAATCCGGTAACGGATATAAAACCAATAGTTAAAAAATATCTTAGTCCGGTACAAAGTGTTACCACAGTTGGAAACAAATTTTTCTTTGCTGATGGGGATGCTAAAGTTGAAATCAGAGTGGTAAGCGACGAAATCATCAGAGTTAGACTGGCACCACATGGTGTTTTTCTGGATGATTTCTCTTATGCAGTTCCGGTGGTAGACCAAAAGGTAACCACATTTAAATTCGAAGAACTGCCAGAGTATTATGCGATATCAACCAATACTGTTACCTGTAAAGTAAGAAAAGACGATTTCCACATCTCTTTCACAGATAATCTGAACCAGAAGGTGATGAGTGAAGATGCCACACCAATGCACTGGGAAGAAAATATAGAATTTGGTGGTTACTATGTATATGCCACTAAAAAGTGTGGGTCGGAAGAGAACTTCTTTGGTCTTGGCGATAAATCAGGAAACATGAACCTTAGAGGGCGTCATTTCCAAAACTGGAATACCGATGCATACTCATTTGGATGGGATCAGGATCCATTGTACCGTACCATTCCATTTTATGTTGGCGTAAATGAGCAGGCGGCTTACGGTATTTTCTTCGATAATACCTTCCGTTCTTATTTCGATTTTGGAAGAGAAGACAACTCCAAAACCAGTTTCTGGGCAGATGGAGGTGAATTACAATACTATTACATCCACGGCCCGCATATGATGGACGTGGTAAAAAGATATCAGACCCTAACCGGAACGCATCCAATGCCTCCGAAATGGGCCTTAGGTTATCACCAGTGTAGGTGGAGTTACTATCCTGAAAAGAAGGTTAAAGAAATAGCAGAAGGCTTTAGATCACGTAATATTCCATGCGATGCCATTTATCTGGATATCGATTATATGGATGGCTACCGTTGCTTTACCTGGAACAAAAGCCACTTTCCTGATCCTAAAAGGATGATTAAGGAACTTGCAAACGATGGTTTCAAAACCGTTGTTATGATAGATCCGGGAATTAAAGTCGATGATAACTACTGGGTATTTAAAGAAGGTAAGGAAAACAACTATTTCTGTCGCCGTAGCGACGACTACTTTATGGAAGGCCACGTATGGCCGGGAAGATGCCAGTTTCCTGATTTTACCAACCCAACCGTAAGAGAATGGTGGGGTAACTTATACAAAGAATTAGTAGATATAGGTGTTGCAGGAGTATGGAATGATATGAACGAGCCGGCAGTATTCGGTTCAGGAACATTCCCTAACGATGTAAGACATAACTATGATGGTTATAGAGGTTCGCATCGCAAAGCACATAATGTGTATGGTATGCAGATGGTACGTTCAACTTACGACGGCTTGAAAAAGCTAATGCGTAATAAGCGTCCGTTTACCATTACCCGGGCGGGATATTCTGGTATGCAGCGCTATGGTTGTGTGTGGACCGGTGATAACGTGGCTACATGGGAACACTTAAAAATTGGTAATATCCAATGTCAGCGCATGTCAGTTTCAGGGGTACCTTTTTGCGGAACCGATATAGGAGGTTTCAGTGGAGAGCCTGATCCGGAATTATTTACCAGATGGATCCAACTGGGTACCTTCTCTCCGTTTATGCGTGCACACTCTGCCGGTGATACAGCTGAAAGAGAACCATGGAGTTTCGGAGAACCATATACCAGCATTAACAGAACATACATTGAATTAAGATACAGGTTGCTTCCTTATTTATATTCGGTATTCTGGGAGCATCACCGTTATGGTTTCCCAATTTTAAGACCATTGGTAATGCTTGAGCAAGAGAACATCAGCAATGGTTACCGCCAGGATGAGTTTACATTTGGTGATAAAATATTGGTTTGCCCTGTTTTAGAGCAAGGTGCAGCATCCCGTATGGTTTATCTGCCAAAAGGAAAATGGTATAACTTCTGGACGCATGAGGTATTAACCGGAGAGAGCGAGCATAGCATTGCTACACCATTAGATCATATGCCATTATTTGTTAGAGCAGGTTCCGTAATTCCGGAATATCCTGTAATGCAATATGTTGGCGAAAAGGACATTGACGAGGTATTGCTGAATGTTTATTTTTCTGATTATGAAGTGAACTCGTTCTTGTACGAAGATCATGGTGATACATTTGCTTATGAGCAGGACATTTACTCAGAGAAAAAATTCAGTGTTAAAGGAACGCAGTATGCGTTAACTATTGAGCAGTCGAGAAGTGGGTTGTATACACCTAATTACGAGTTGTACAATTACAACATTGTTGGCTTGCCGTTCAACGTCAATAAGATCACGGTTGATGATCATGAAGTCGCCGATTATACATTGGATGAGCGTAATTGCTTGCGTTTTAAATCAAATAAAAATTTCACCACAATAAAAATCTATAATTAATGGAAGTGCTTGCCTACAGTTTATTTAGCGATTTTGATATCTCATTATTTATTTCAGGCAAGCATTTTCGGTTGTATGAGAAATTTGGTGCACACCTAATACAACACAATAAAACGGAAGGAACTTACTTTGCTGTCTGGGCACCTAATGCCCAGGCAGTAAATGTTACCGGAAATTTTAACCAATGGAACAAAACATCGCACCAGCTTAACAGGCGGTTAGATTCTTCTGGTATATGGGAGGGTTTTATCCCGAACATTGGCAAAGGCGAAGTTTATAAATACGCCATTAAAGGTTTTGATGGCAGCGATATAGAAAAAGGCGATCCCTTTGCTACCAAATGGGAGCATCCACCAAGAACTGCTTCTATTGTATGGGATACAGATTATACCTGGAAAGATAAAACATGGCTCAATAAGCGCCCAAAAGCAAATGCACTGAATACACCTATGTCGGTTTATGAAGTACATCTTGGCTCATGGCAGCGCGACCCATCAGAACCAAAAAGGGTATTAACCTACAAAGAAATAGCAGTAAGCCTGGTGCCTTATGTATTAGATATGGGCTTTACCCATGTAGAGCTGATGCCTATTATGGAGTATCCATATTACCCATCATGGGGGTACCAGATTACAGGTTATTTTGCAGCAAGCTCCAGGCATGGAACTCCGCAGGAGTTAATGTTTTTGATAGAAGAACTGCATAAAAACAATATCGGTGTGATACTGGACTGGGTTCCTTCGCATTTTCCCGGCGATGCTCATGGGCTTTTCAAATTTGATGGTACCCATTTGTATGAGCATGCCGATATGCGCAAAGGCTTTCATCCCGATTGGAAATCATACATCTTTAATTACGACAGAAATGAAGTACGGTCTTTCCTGATCAGTAATGCAATGTACTGGTTAGATAAATTCCACGCTGATGGATTACGTGTAGATGCGGTGGCATCGATGCTCTATTTTGATTTCTCCAGAAAGGCCGAAGAAGCAGCTACCAACGAGTTTGGGGGCAGCGAGAACCTTGGTGCAACATTATTCCTTAAAGACCTTAATGAAGCTGTGTATGGCTCCTTTGAAGGTGTCCATACCATCGCAGAAGAAAGCAGTACTTATCCGGGGGTAACACATCCTGTGTTTGCCGGCGGACTGGGTTTTGGAATGAAATGGATGATGGGCTGGATGAATGATACGTTAAAATACTTTAAAAACGATCCGCTTAACAGAAAATACCATCATCATCAACTCACTTTTAGCATTACTTACGCCTTTAGTGAAAATTTTATGCTGCCTTTTTCTCATGATGAGGTAGTGCATGGCAAATCTTCAATGATTTATAAGATGCCAGGCGATGAGTGGCAAAAATTTGCCAACCTGCGTGTGCTATATGCATATATGTTTACCCAACCGGGTACCAAGTTACTTTTTATGGGTAATGAGTTTGCTCAAACACACGAATGGGATTTTAAGAACTCGTTAGATTGGCATCTGTTGCAGCATCCTCCTCATTTGGGAATGCAGAAAACCGTTAGGGCCATCAATAAACTATACAAATCTGAACCGGCGCTATATGAGCACAGCTTTTCGCATGAGGGCTTTGAATGGATCAATGCCGATGATGCCCAGCATTCGGTTTACATTTACCTTAGGAAAGGTCTAAAAGCAAAAGACACACTTATTGTGATCCTGAATCTTACTCCTGTTTTCCGTGAGAATTATCTTGTAGGTTTGCCGTTTAAGGCTAAATGGAAAGAAATATTCAATACGGATGCCGAGGAGTTTTTTGGAAGTGGAAAGTTGAATGAAGCAGTGTTGCTGCCATTAAAAGAGAACTGCCATGGAAGGGAGTATTCTATTTCTTTAAATATTCCTCCATTGGGCGCACTGGTTTTAAAGCAAGCTAAATAATCTTATTTCAGTATTTTATTATAACCCCTCAATGGCCAATATACATTTTTCAGAAGAAGGTAAACATGCAGAAACCCCTCTTAAGAAAGCGAACTATAAATCTTTTGTCCTATGGATTGGTATAGTTGTGGTTTTAGGTGTTGGCTTGTTTATTTGGGCACCATGGTCTTCGGGCTTGTATAATAAATATGAGATCAGCAAACAAATGTCGGTAACAGAGCGTGGTGAAAGTGCCGGCGTGCTTAATAAAGCGGCTGAACTATATAACGCAGGAGACTATACTGCTGCACGTAAGATCATGCAAAGAGAATACATGAGTAACCCGCAGGATCCGCTGCTTTCTTATTATTTTTCTATTACGCTGATAAAGAATTCCCAGGAACATGAGGCAAGAACCGTACTTAAGAAATTGTACGAAGGAGAGTCAGCGTTTAAATACGATGCTGCCTATTATGTGGCATTGAGTTATATTAAACAAGACAACAAAAAAGAGGCCTTAATTTGGTTATCCAAAATCCCACAAGGTACCCCGAATTACCAAAAAGCGAAAGAACTTTCAGGTAAACTGTAAATCAATTATTAATGAATATCCTAGATCAGGATAGTGCGTGAACTACAATAGGCGTAATTTAAATTTTGCTGATACGTTGCTTTTCTTTTGGGTAAATTTTACTTTTTGTTTGCTTCAGCAAGAGGAAAGCAAAACAATAGCAAAAAAAATTGTACATAAACATTACACATTATGTCAATGCGTTTCATGGATAGATCTATGAACTCTTAAGTGTGTTTTAAGATTAAACTTTCAATAAGTTTTGAAAGTTTAATAATTTGTTCTTACATTTGATCTATGAAAAGCTTAAAAAACCACTTGATCCTTTTTGATGCAGAATGCCCAATGTGCAAGCTGTATACCAAAGGTTTTACTAAGGTTGGAATGCTTGATCCGACAGGAGCACAACCTTATCAGAACATGCCTCAAAATGTTTGTCCTTATGTAGACCAGCAGCGGGCGGTGAATGAAATTGCACTGGTTGATACTGAAACAGGGCAGGTAACATACGGCATAAACAGTTTGTTTAAAGTGCTCGCAAACTCAATCCCGTTGTTAGGGCCACTCTTTTCTCTTAAACCTTTTATCTGGATAATGAGTAAGGTATACGCTTTTGTATCTTACAATAGAAAAGTAATTATACCTGCTGAAATTACAGAAGATAGCTTTGCAATTCAGCCTACTTTTAAATTGAGGTATCGCATTGCATATTTAATATTCACCTGGTTTATGGCCAGTTTTATACTTACACATTATGTGGGTTTATTAAAAGAGCTAATGCCTGTTGGTAGTACCTATAGAGAGTATTTTATTTGTGGCGGACAAATTGTTTTTCAGGCAATTGTGGTAAGCATTATGGCATGGGATAAAAAGTGGGAGTACCTGGGTAATATGATGACGATATCTTTTGCCGGATCTTTATTGCTGGTACCTGCTTTGTTGATGGCTAAGTTTTTGGTATTGCCTGCACTTTTTTACGCTGCTTATTTTATGGGAGTGGCCGGCATTATGTTTCTGGAACATTTTAGACGAATGGGTATTTTAAAACTAGGATATATACCTACCTTAACCTGGGTGCTGTACAGAATAGTTGTTCTTTTACTGATCCTCTTTATCTAAAGAATATGAAATACGCAAAAATAGTTCTGGCTGGAGGTAACGGTTATCTGGGTAGTGTTTTAGCTAACTACTATAAAACCATTGCCAGGCACGTGGTGATCCTCAGCAGAAAAAGTAAAGCTGCTGAAGATAATGTGGAAACAGTTTTATGGGACGGAAGAACTGAAGGGCAGTGGACCGAAACGCTTAAGGATGCAGATATGCTGATCAATCTTTGCGGGAAAAATGTAAACTGCCGTTATAATGAAAAGAATAGGGAAGAAATCATTGCCTCAAGAACAGTACCCACCAGATTGTTAAATAAAGTAATTGCCGAAATGGCTAACCCTCCAAAACTTTGGATCAATGTAACTTCTGCTACAATTTATCGCCATGCGGAAGATCATTCACAGGATGAATATACGGGAGAAATTGGTTATGGCTTTTCTATTGATGTGTGTAAACAATGGGAAGCTTCATTCTTTGAAACAGAAACAGCTTTAACACCTAAAGTTGCATTGCGGATGGGCATTGTTTTAGGTAGAAATGACAGCGTGTTCCCTCGTCTGCTTAACCTTGTTAAATTCGGTTTGGGCGGCCATCAGGGCGATGGACAACAATATGTTTCATGGATTCATGAACATGATGTAGCCAGGTGTACCGAATGGTTATTGAATAACGAAGGACTTGTGGGTGTGGTTAATTGTGTCGCCCCGCTGGCAGTTAAAAATACAGAACTGATGCGCTTGATCCGTAAGGCTTTTGGTATTCCATTTGGATTGCCTAGTCCGCAGTGGTTATTGGAAATAGGTATGCTTTTGATAGGTTCAGAAACAGAATTGGTTTTAAAGAGCAGGTGGGTAGTACCAAATCGTTTGCTTGAATCAGGTTTTGTATTTCAGTTTCCTAATGCAAAACATGCTATTCATGATATTTTGAGCATAAGGGTCTAATGGTGTTTCATAAGGGGTTCTATATCTGAGTGGTTATCAGAAATAATCTTTATCTTGAATAGCCAAATATATTAAGCCTTATGACCTGTAGAACTTTAAAATCCGGTAAAAACTGGTGCAGATGGATGTTTGTTGTATCAGTGCTGCTTGTAATTTCTTCTTGTAAAAAGGATAATAAGCATGAAGATCCGCCGGTAATACCAAAAAGCGACAAGCAGTTAAAAACCTTTAGCTTTAGTGCCAGGAAGAACCATGTTCTGGTGAATGATGTTAACGGCGAGATTGTAGGCGATACCATATATGCCAGGGCATTTGCCGGAACGGATATCAGTAAGCTGATACCATCATTTACTTACGATGGGGCAAAGATCGTTATTGGTGAAGTAACTCAGAAAAGCGATACCACCGTTAATGACTTTACACGTTTGGTAAGTTACAGTGTAGTAGCTGAAGACAATTCCAAAAAGACATATGTTGTTAAGTTTACAGACAACGGTATTGCGGCACTTTACATCAACACAAATAATGTTCCTATAACCAGTAAGGATACTTATGTAACGGGCTCCTTAAAGTTAGTGAGCAATTTTAAAGATGTAGTTTATGAAGGTAAAACGGAAATAAAGGGAAGAGGCAATTCGACATGGTATGATATGCCTAAAAAGCCTTATCGCATTAAACTCGATAAAAAAGCAGGTCTGCTGGGTATGGCAGAAAGTAAGAACTGGGTGCTTTTAGCTAATTATGCCGACAAAACTTTGATGCGTAATGAACTCGCTTTTATGCTGAGCAGAAATATGGGGCGTGCTTTTACTACAAATTCGAGATATGTTGAAGTATATTTAAACGGATTGTTTATTGGTAATTATCAGCTAACCGAACAGATTAAAGAAGGCAAGGGACTGGTTGATATTGAAGAGCAGCCTAATGGTACCACCGCCTTGCCTGATCTTGCAGGAGGATACCTGATAGAACAGGATCTTTTTGCTGATGGCGAGCCAGTATATTTTAAGACACAAAAGAATATGCCTTTTGTAATTAAGTATCCTGATGAAGATAAGATCAATCAGCAGCAAAAGGATTATATCAAAAACCATTTCCAGCAATTGGAGGACGCCTTGTATTCGGCTGATTTTACAGATCCGGTAAATGGCTACAGAAAGTATTTTGATGTAAATAGCTATGTGGATTTTTATATTGTAAATGAAGTAATTGGTAATCCGGATGCGTTTAGGAGCACCTTTATGTTTAAAAAACGTAACGACGATAAGATTTATGTTGGCCCGGTTTGGGATTTTGATAAGGCGGCAAATAATGATAACCGTTTGGGCGATCAGGTAAACGGACTAATGTCTAATTCAGCCTTTGAGCCTAAGATATGGTTTAAAAGATTAATGGAGGATCGCGCCTTCAGGCAGAGAATAAGAGAACGATGGAACGAGCTTAAAGCCAAAATAAAAACATTGCCTGATGCAACAATACCGCTTGCCAAGAAGCTTGCGGTTTCGCAGGTCAGGAATTTTACCACATGGGATATCTTAAAGAAACAGTCATATTTAGAGCTCCAGGTATCGGGGTCGTACGAAGGAGAAGTTGCGTATCTGAAAAATTTCCTGACAAGGCATATTGACTGGCTGGATGCGAAATTCAACAGCAGCGAATATCAATAGCTTAAGAAAAAGGGGATTTTTATTATTTTTGCTTTATGAATACTAAACAAGCTTATAACATCTGGGCTGCACAATACGATACTAACGATAATAAAACAAGAGATCTGGAGGGTTTGGCTTTAAAGTTATGCCTTGCCCGTGTTCCATTTAATAAAGTTTTGGAGATTGGTTGTGGAACAGGGAAAAATACAGAATGGCTGATTGGAAAAGCCGCCATGATTACAGCGGTTGATCTTTCAGATCAAATGCTGGCCAGAGCAAAAGATAAAATAACATCTAACAGGGTTGAGTTTAAACAGGCAGATATTACTGCCCGCTGGAATTTCAGAGATGGCTTATACGATCTGGTAACTTTTAGTTTAATATTGGAACACATCGATAATCTGGATTATGTTTTTAATCAGGTATCTAAATCTTTAAATCCTGAGGGGTATGTGTACATCGGTGAATTGCATCCTTTTAAGCAATACACTGGTACTAAAGCCAGATTTGACACAGAAGAGGGTAAGCAGATTGTAGATTGTTTTAACCATAATATATCAGATTTTATTCAGGCTGGTAAAAAGCATGGACTGACATTGGTTGATGTTGAGGAGTATTTTGATGACAATAACAGAACAGATATTCCAAGAATTTTAACCATCTTGTTCAAGAAATCCTAATCATTCTATATGAAAACCCTTACATTAATCGTTTTAACTCTGGTAATGTTAACCCCGTTCCAAAAGTCAATGGCGCAAGCAGAAAAGAAGCAACAAGGAGCAGTTCTAAATCATATTGCAGTGTATGTTACTGATCTGGCTAAGTCTACAGCATTTTATAAAGATGTTTTTGATCTGGAGATTATTCCGGAGCCGTTTAAAGATGGTAAACATACCTGGTTCTCTATTGGCCCTGCCGGACATCTGCATTTAATTCAAGGTGCAAAAGCAGGCGTAGAGCATGATAAGAATGAACATTTATGTTTTAGTGTACCTTCTGTAGACAAGTTCATTACGCTGCTAAATGTTAAGAAAATTGAATTTGAAGACTGGGCGGGAACACGTAAGGCAGTTACTTTAAGGGTTGATGGTATAAAACAAGTATATTTTAAAGATCCGGACGGCCATTGGCTTGAAGTGAACGATGATCATAAATAGTGTGATTTTCGATAAAAAGTGCAAGGCTTATGATAATAGATATTGAGAATAAATTAAAGGTAAAGGATATTAATCCCACCGCTATGCGTTTGTTAGTGTTGGAGTTTTTAACCAGGCAAAATGCGGCCATCAGTTTAAACGACCTGGAAAGAGGGATGGCTCCATCGGATAGGATTACGCTTTATCGGACATTGAAAACTTTTGAAGAAAAGGGGCTGGTTCATAGTATTGAGGACGGCACCGGTGCCACAAAATATGCTTTATGCGAGGAAGATTGTGATGGAGAAAATCATCATGATCTTCATGTTCATTTTTATTGCAATACCTGTAAGGAAACATTTTGTCTGCCAAATACCAAAATACCTGATATCTCACTGCCTATTAATTTCTTTCGTCAGGAGATGAACCTCATTATTAAAGGAATATGCGATCAGTGTAATCCATCTATACCTTTGCAATAGCATTGCATAGCTGTAGCCTGTACCTTTGGCTATATATTTAGAGTTATGCAATTATCAAATAATCATAAAGATTGCTGTTCGGTTGAGGAACCAAAAAAAGCAGCAACACACAATCATAAAGAGAACCATCAACACGAACATTCTGATGATGATGGGCATAATCATGGCGCCGAGGAACCATCAGGGATAATAGGGCATTGGCCATTATTAACAGCGCTGGCCATTATCATTGTTATGATGGTATTGGAGTATGGTTTCAGTATTGTGTTTAGTAATGTTATTCAGCTGGTAGTTTTTATCCCTGCTTATTTATTGGCCGGGTATGATGTGCTTGCCCTGGCATTTCGAAAAGCAATAAGACTTGATTTTTTTAATGAGTTTTTTCTGATGAGTGTAGCTACCATTGGAGCCTTTGCAATTGGATCTTATAGCGAGGGTGTTGCCGTTATGGTATTCTATTCGATAGGAGAATGGTTTCAGGATTCAGCTGTTAGTAACGCAAAGCGAAGTATTAAGGCTTTACTGGATATCAGGCCGGATAGTGTGGATGTGATCAGAGATGGAAAGGTAATTAATGTGCTGCCTGCTGAGGTTCAAATTGATGAAATTATACAGGTTAAACCGGGTGAAAAGGTAGCACTTGATGGTGTGTTAACATCGGATAAGGCAACCTTTAATACTGCTGCCCTGACTGGCGAAAGCAGACCTGACAATAAAGAAAAAGGTGAATCTGTACTTGCCGGTATGATTAACCTGAACCAGCTTGCCGAATTAAAGGTTACAGCCTTGTTTAAAGATAGTAAGCTGAGTAAAATTCTTGAAATGGTGCAAGACGCTACGGCCAGGAAATCTCAAACACAATTGTTCATTTCGCGCTTTGCCAAGGTGTATACTCCAATAGTGTTTTTATTGGCTGTTCTTGTGGTTGCAGTCCCTTATTTTTTTGTAGCCGATTATAACTTTAGCGATTGGTTGTACAGAGGGCTGGTATTCCTGGTAATTAGTTGCCCTTGTGCATTGGTGGTTTCTATCCCCCTGGGGTATTTTGGCGGGATTGGCCTGGCATCTAAGAATGGTATATTGTTTAAAGGGTCTAATTTTCTGGACGTAATTACTACTGTAAATACTGTAGTGATGGATAAAACAGGAACGCTTACCAAGGGAGTTTTTGATGTCCAGGAGGTAGTTGTGGCTAACGGATATAATGAAAAAGAGCTTGTAAGGATAGCTGCTGCGCTCGAAAGTAAATCAACCCATCCAATTGCTGTAGCAGTTAAGGAATATGCCGGAGATGAAATCTCAGGAGTAAAAATAGAGCAGGTTGAGGAGATTGCCGGTCATGGTTTAAAAGGAATCATTGATGGCAGGGAGGTGCTTGCGGGTAATGCGAAATTGCTTAAAAAGTTTAACATAGCTTATGATAATGCCATAGATGACATTACCGATAGCGTAGTAGTTGTAGCCATTGATAAGATATATGCCGGTTATATCACTATTGCGGATGAAGTAAAAGAAGATGCCAAGCAGGCCATTGCGGATATGCATGCCCTGGGTATAAAAACGGTAATGCTAAGTGGTGATAAGCAAAGTGTGGTAAGCAGGGTAGCGGCCTTTTTAGGTATTGATGATGCATTTGGTGATCTTTTACCTGAAAATAAAGTGGAGAAAGTGCAGGCGCTTAAGGATAAAAATTTAAAGATTGCTTTTATTGGTGATGGGGTAAACGATGCGCCTGTTGTGGCATTGGCGGATGCCGGAATTGCTATGGGGGGATTGGGGAGTGATGCTACCATAGAAACTGCCGATATTGTAATACAGAACGATCAGCCTTCAAAAATTGTAACTGCAATAAAGATTGGTAAGATTACGCGCAGCATAGTTTGGCAAAACATTGCTCTGGCTATGATTGTGAAGGTTGCTGTATTGATTTTGGGTGCTGGTGGTGTGGCTACATTGTGGGAAGCGGTGATAGCTGATGTGGGTGTGGCACTGCTTGCTATTCTGAATGCTGTTAGAATACAGAACATTAAATTTTAAGGGAGAATACGCCGTCTCGACTATAGGAGAGATGACGAGTATAAGGATGAAACGCGTGCACTGCGTGTTAGGATGATAAGTATTCTTGTTTTTTGAAAAAGTTGCATCGACATTGAAAATTTTGCGCAAAGGTTTGTTTTGCTAGTTAAAAGGGTTTTTTGCTTGTTTTTGCCGCCTCTTGTTAGAAACTTTTGCACTGGCTGTTAGGTTTTTATGTGAAATAATAGGTAATTTACATTAACACACTGAAGCCAAATATTGTAATGTCGTTATGAAATTTTTTCGCAACAAGAAACTATTGGTCCTGCTTGTCCTTTTTGCTGTGGTGATTGTATGTTCACTGCTGATGTCGTATGATAAGAAAGTGGATTTCAATACTGAAGTAAAACCTATTATTAACAAAAAATGTATTTCCTGTCACGGAGGCGTGAAAAAACAAGGAGGATTTAGCTTGTTATTCCATGAGGAAGCAATTGCTGCTACTAAAAGTGGTAAGCCTGCTATTATCCCCGGAGATCCTGATGGAAGTGAGCTGATAAAACGCTTGCTAAGCAAAGATCCTGAAGAGCGTATGCCTTACAAACATGAAGCACTCAATGAAGATGAAATAGACATTTTTAAGAGGTGGATAAAACAAGGTGCCAAATGGGGCGATCATTGGGCTTATTTGCCAGTAAAAGAGGTAGAGATACCAGATGTTAGTGGCGACTGGGCTAAGAATGATATTGATAAGTTCATCCTTGAGAAACTTGATGAACAGGAATTAAAACCATCTGCCGAGGCCGACAGACCAACTTTATTAAGAAGGGCAAGTCTTGATCTGATTGGGATGGCTCCGCCAAAAAAACTGGCAGAACAATACTTAACAGCCAAAGATGGAGATAAAGCCTACCAAATCTTAGTAGATTCATTAATGGCCTCTCAGCGTTTTGGAGAGAAATGGGCATCTATGTGGTTAGATGTTGCAAGATATGCAGATACCAAAGGCTACGAGGCCGATGTGGGCAGAAACATCTGGCAATACCGCGATTGGGTGATCCGTGCATTTAACAAGGACATGCCTTACAATGAATTTGTTACTGAACAGATAGCAGGTGATTTTTTTACAGATCCTACCGACGCCCAGTATATCGCTACAGCGTTTCAAAGAAATACCATGACCAATGATGAGGGTGGGACAAATAATGAAGAGTTTAGGGTTGCTGCGGTTTTAGACCGCGTTAATACTACCTGGGAAGGATTGTTGAGTACAACATTTGCCTGCGTACAATGTCATAGCCATCCGTATGATCCATTTAAGCATGATGAATTTTATAAATTCATGGCTTATTTTAACAACACCAGAGATGAAGATATTTCGTCGGAATATCCTTTGTTAAGACAGTATGATGATTCCTTGCAAACAAAATTAACTTCATTAACTGAATGGTTAAAGGTGAATGTATCGCCTGAAAAATCAAAGGAGATTCATAAATTCTTAAAAACAGGTCAACCGGTTATCAACTCTGTTATTGCTGATAGTATGGTCAACGCGATTATAGGAAATAACAACATTGCACTTTTCTTTAAGAATAATGCAGTAGCCAGGATTCCTGCCGTGAACCTAAACAAGGTTGATCAGCTGATTTATAGATATTCATCTGGTAAGCCGGGTGGAAGTATGCAGTTAAGGTTAGATAAGCCTGGTGGGCCGGTAATTGCCTCATGGAAAGTTCCTGAAGGCCCCGGTTACCGAAATCTGGCTGTTGATTTTAAAGCTCAGACCGGTGTGCATGATGTTTACCTGACTTATACTAATCCAACAGCAACTAATAGGGACGAAGTTATTGTATACTTTGATTGGTTCCGTTTCTCACCACAGTTTCCTGGGAAGGGTAAGCCGGGATATGAAGAAAACAAAGCGACATTCTGGACGCTGTTGAATGCCAACGTACAAACGATACCTATTATGGTTGAAAATCCGTCGGACAGATCCCGCAAAACATTTGTGTTTAAGCGAGGAGCATGGATTACACCTGGAGCAGAAGTACATGCCGGCGTTCCTAAGTCTTTAGCCTACGCCATGCCGGCTAATGCGCCTCAAAACAGACAAGGGCTTGCCATGTGGCTTACGGATAAAAGGAACCCCTTGCTGTCAAGAACTATGGCCAACCGCTTGTGGGAGCAGCTGTTTGGGACAGGTATTGTAGAAACATTGGAGGATATGGGCACACAAGGAATGAACCCGACTCATAAAGAACTGCTGGATCATTTGTCGTGGCAACTCATGAATGATTACAAATGGAGTATGAAGCGGTTGATTAAGGAAATGGTGATGAGTGCAACTTACAGACAAGATTCGAAAGTAACTGAGGATACGAAAAAGAAAGATCTGTTTAATAAGTATTATGCACGTGGATCGAGAATGAGACTGACTTCAGAGCAGATCAGAGATCAGCACCTTTCTGTGAGTGGAATATTAAGTGCTAAGATGTATGGTCCGGGTGTAATGCCTTGGCAGCCAAATGGTATTTGGAATTCGCCATACAATGGAGCTACCTGGAATAATGCTACGGGTGAAGACCAATTTAGAAGAGCAATTTATACCTATTGGAAAAGAAGCTCGCCATACCCATCTATGATTGCTTTTGATGGAGCGCAAAGAGTAGTTTGTAGTCCGCGGAGGATCAGAACCAATACACCTTTGCAGGCATTGGTTACACTTAACGACTCGGCATATATAGATATGGCTAAATATTTTGCTTTAAGAATGAAGAAGGAGGGTGGGAAAGAAATAAAAAGTCAAATTGCTAAAGGATATGAGTGGATGATGTATAAGCCTATATCAGGTGCTAAACTTAAGGTGTTAGATAACCTTTATCTGACGGCATTGAATGACTATAAAGTACACCCCGATAAAGCAAAGCAAATTCTTGGAGGCCAGCAAACGGATAAGTATCCGGAAACAGCCGCTCTGGTGGTTGTGGCAAATGCAATGTTGAATTTGGACGAAGCGGTAACAAAAAACTAATTGTAATGACAAGAGATGAATTGAACGCACATCGCCTGGTAAAAGAAGCTCAGGAAACTGAACTCAGGGCTTTTACACGCAGGCATTTCCTTAAAGAAAGTGCAATGGGACTTGGTGCCGTGGCTATGGGAGCCTTGTTGGGCAGCTGTGGTTTGGGAGGTAAAACCAATAATGATATTTTGTATGATCCGGTGCATCCTTTGTTACCAAAGGCACCACCTTTTTTAGGTAAGGCTAAGAGTGTAATTTACCTGCATATGGCAGGTGCACCTTCTCAGCTGGAATTATTTGACTATAAACCGGAGCTGATGAAGATGGACGGACAGGATTGTCCGCAATCTTTGCTGGCAGGTAAGAAGTTCGCTTTTATTACCGGAGTGCCTAAAATGCTTGGCCCGCAGGCAAAGTTTGCACAGCATGGCCAAAGCCGGGCATGGGTTAGCGATAACCTTCCGCATTTTTCTACAATGGTAGATGACGTTAGTTTTTTAAAGGCAGTTTCGACAGATCAGTTTAACCATGCGCCCGCGCAGTTGTTAATCCATACAGGGAGCCCTCGTTTAGGCAGGCCAAGTATGGGCAGCTGGGCTACTTACGGATTGGGTACCGAAAATCAGAACCTTCCGGGCTTTGTGGTACTTACCAGTGGCGGAAGTTTTCCTGATGCCGGTAAGAGCATATGGGGCAGTGGATTCCTGCCTTCTGTATATCAGGGGGTACAATGCAGAAGTGAGGGAGACCCGGTACTATTTATCAAAGACCCTCATGGAATGAGCCGTGATTTGCGCAAGGCTTCTATAGATGCGATTAATGCATCTAACGAGCAAGAGTATGCAGCTTACAATGATCCTGAGATATTATCGCGTATATCGCAATATGAGATGGCTTACCGGATGCAGATTTCTGCACCAGAGGTGATGAATATTAATGATGAGCCTGAATACATACATGAAATGTATGGAACACAACCAGGCAAATCTTGCTTTGCAAATAACGTTCTGCTTGCCCGTAAATTAGTTGAAAAAGGGGTAAGGTATGTACAGTTATTTGATTGGGGCTGGGATGCGCATGGTGATGGACCTAACAATTCCTTAAATATAGGACTGAAGAATAAATGCCGCAGTATTGATAAACCGATTACAGCATTACTTCTGGATTTGAAACAGCGTGGCTTACTTGAAGAAACCCTGGTTGTTTGGGGTGGTGAGTTTGGTCGTACGCCAATGATGGAGAACCGTAACGGGGTTCAGAACCCGTATAATGGAAGAGACCATCATACGGATGCCTTTACCATTTGGATGGCCGGAGGCGGCATTAAAAAAGGTTTTACCCATGGAGAAACTGATGAGATCGGATACAGCGGCGTAAGTGGTAAGGTGGATGCCTTTGATATTCAAGCCACCATACTGAATCAACTGGGTTTTGATCATGAGAAATTTACTTATCCTTTTCAGGGTCGCCCGTTCCGACTGACGGATGTGGCCGGCAAGGTTATTCATGATGTTATTGCTTAATTAATTTACTTAAAGAACTTTTACCGCAATTATAAATGCACCAAAACAGACGACATTTTTTAAAAACTACTGCAACGGCAACAGCTGCCGGATTATTGATTCCGCTAGGCGAAATAGCTGCTCAGGAAATTCCTTACGTTAAAGCAAAGGCAGGCTATGAATTGTTATTTATGGCTACCGATTGGGGTTTCCCTGGTACTACCGATGAGTTTTGCGCTTTAGCAAAAAAAGAAGGCTATGAGGGGATTGAGGTTTGGTGGCCTGGAGATGATGCCAAAGCGCAGGAAAATTTATTTACCGCACTAAAGAAACATGGTTTACAGGTCGGTTTTTTATGCGGTGGCAGCCAGAGTGAGCCAGCGGTACATTTAAATGCCTTTAAGAAAAATCTGGATGCAGCAACAGGGAATAGTTTTCAAAAGCCTGTTTATGTGAACTGTCATTCTGGTAAAGATTATTTTACCTATGAGGAGAACAAGCTATTTATAGATTATACAACCAAAAAGAGTAAAGAAACCGGTGTTCCGATTTATCATGAAACACATCGTGGGCGAATGCTTTTCTGCGCACCTATAGCAAGAAACTTTATTGAGAAAAATCCTGATTTGCGGTTAACTCTGGATATATCGCACTGGTGTGTGGTACATGAAAGTTTGCTGGCAGATCAGAAAGCAACTATTGATATTGCATTGGAAAGGGTAAGTCATATTCATTCCAGAGTTGGCCATCCGCAAGGAGCACAGGTTAACGATCCGCGCGCACCAGAATGGGATGGTCCTATAAAAGCACATCTTGCATGGTGGGATAAGGTTATAGAACGTAAGAAATTGAAAGGCGAAAGGATGACCATTTTAACAGAATTTGGTCCACCTGATTACTTACAGACCTTGCCCTACACCCGACAGCCAGTGGCCGACCAATGGGCGATAAATGTTTATATGATGAACCTGCTGCGTAAGCGTTATCAGTTGTAAGAGATGACATTATTATCCATTCCCGACCTTATCGGCCGGTTTCATCCTATTCTTGTTCACTTACCAATAGGTATTTTGTTGCTGGGATGCCTTTTTCAACTGTTAACTATTAATACTAAGTTTTCTGCGCTAAAGCCAGCAGTGCCCCTTATTTATTTACTTGGAGGACTGGGTGCTGTTTTTTCTTCAGTAAGCGGTTATTTGTTGTCGCAAAGTGGAGATTACGATAGCAATATGGTTGGCATCCATCAGTGGCTAGGCATTAGCGTGTCGGTTATTTCGCTGCTTGTTTATACGATGTATAAAAAGCAGGCTAAAGAAGGCGTATTAAACCTGGTAGCCGTAATTTTAATCGTTCTGATAACCATTACCGGGCATTATGGGGGCTCACTTACTCATGGATCTGATTATATCAGCTCTGCGTTAAAAGATGATGGGAAAGGAAAGGCCGCTATACCGCCAATCGCAAATGTACAACAGGCAATGGCATATACCCATATGATTCAGCCCCTGCTGCAAAACAGATGCTATAATTGTCATGGTGCAGAAAAACAGAAAGGAAAACTGAGGCTCGACGGAAAGGATTTTATATTAAAAGGAGGCGAAGACGGTAAAACATTGGTTCCGGGAAGTGCTGAAGAAAGTGAGTTGATCAAAAGATTGCTTTTGCCGCCTTCTAATGAGGATCATATGCCTCCAAAAGAAAAACCACAGCTTACTGCCGAAGAGATTGAATTGCTGCAGTGGTGGGTAAAACAAGGAGCAGACTTTAACAAAAAGGTGCAGGATTTTAAACAATCAGAGAAAGAAAAAGCACTTCTGCTAAGTTTCCAGACCGGAGCAGCTAAAAAAGAAAATAAATTAGCTGATATTCCTGAAAAAGAAATTGGAAAGGCAGATGCTGCGGCTATTGAAAAGCTTAAACAGGCAGGTGTAGTGGTTATTCCTGTACTAAGTACCAGTAATTATTTATCTGCCAGTTTTGTTACTGCAAAGGCAAATGCTGATGTGTTAAAGCTTTTAGAGCCGTTAAACAAACAATTGGTTTGGCTTAATTTTGCCAACACCGCTTTAGATGATAAAGGGATTCAGGCAGTTGCTAAACTCGATAATCTGATCCGTCTTAATTTAAGCAGAACTGCAGTTACTGATAAAGGAATAGCGTTGATTAAAGGTGTAAGTCATCTGCAATATGTAAATCTTGTTGGTACTAAAGTTACTGCTGCCGGAGTAGAGCAATTAAAAGGTTTAAAAGAATTAAATAGTATTTACTTATACCAAACAGGGATTACTAAAGATGATGAGGTAAAGCTTAAAAAGGTATTTCCTAAAGTGACCCTGGATTTTGGTGGCTACGTTGTGCCTACTCTTGAAAAAGATACAACCGAAGTGAAACCTCCGGTGGCAAAATAGAGACGATGACTTTATTGTTGTAAACTAATCATTTGCAAATTACGCTGCAAATTGATAAGTTTAATACACAATGGGCATTAAAGCATCTGTTAATTACATTTTATTGTGGCTTTGTATTTTGCCTTTTTATGGCAAGACGCAAAGTCATTTAAAGGATGAGATTATCAGATTTGATGAGGGACTGCCCTCTGATTACGTGAGACAGCTCAGTTTAAGTAAAAACGGTTATCTGTATCTGGCAACCAGAAGAGGCTTATCGCAATATGATGGTTATCGTTTTTTAGAGCATCCAGCAGCCCTTACCAATATTACCTCGCTTTTAGTTAAAAACGATGTTATTTATTACCACGATGTTTATAATGGGCTGTGCTTGTTAAAGAACTTTTATGACAAGCCAAAGGTGATTGTGTCCAATAAGTATCATGATACTGATCCAAATAATGATCATTTTGAGAATATTTTTGTTGATTCTGGGAATCGGATATGGTGCAGTGATTTTAACAACATTAAATATTATAATGCTAACGGTTCCAGGGGTAAAGTGTTCTTTACTGATAAAAATGCTGATAAGATAAAGAGGAATATCGTTTTTTTAGAAATACAAAAAGGCGAAATCTGGGTGTTTACAAATCGTGGACTATATGTTTGGCAAAAGAGTACAGATAAGCTTAGTATTCATCCTGATGCTAAACTAAGGAGCTTAAACTATATTTCAGCATTGCGAATCAATAAAGAAGAAGTTCTTTTCGGGGCAACTACCGGATTGCTTGCCAAGTATAATCTGATTACACAGGAGATAAAACAATTCCCTTCTTTGCCCGGCAATGACCGGATTATTGGATTAGGCAAAATAGTTTTTGATGGGCTTAACCAGACGTTATTGTATTCTGATCAGTTCGTATATCTGTTAAGCGATACCGATTTAACACCTAAGCTACTTTATAAAACACAAGGACAGATCATTAATGAAGTTATTGTAAATAACGAAACGAAAGTTATTTGGATAGCCACAAATAAGGGTTTGGTGAAACTGTTTAATCGCTATGCTTCGATAAATAATGAGATGCTACCCGCTGATTTCCAAAAACCGGGGAATATGTTGGTGGATATTGCTGAAATGCCGAATGGCGATATCTACACCTGTGGCAGGGATAACTTAATATGGATTTATAGCAGGGCATCGGTGTGGCGCAAACTCCCACTACCAGATGAGAACGCTAAATGTGAGAGTTTACAGCTTAATGGCAATCAGCTTTTTGTAAGTACAAATGTTGGTGTTTTCCTTGTTGATAACGAAAAGATTAAAAAGCTGCCAATACCCTTAAATGGGGCAATAAGAAAATGCATTCTTTATAAAAATAAACAACTTTGGATATTGCCTGCCGGACAGCCTGTTCAGGTTTACAAATGGCCTTCTCTTGAAAAAGAGGAGGGATTGGTGATGAATGATAAACAGTTTTGGTCTGACAATTTGTGGAATGATATATATGTTCACAATGACGGTAAGATCTGGTTGATCGGCTGGATGCCTAAAGATTTCGGGATTACCATCTATAATGAATCGCAAAAGGCTTTTACTGAAGTAAGTAAGTTTAAAGCAAATGCCAATCATTCGATGTTTTCTGGCGATTATTATAACCGGATTGCCCCGGCAACGAATAATAATGTACTTGTTTCAGGATATGGCGGTTGGAACCTGCTTAATGCTAATGGAGAGATAAAAAAGTTGTTGAACACTAAAACCTATGATGTAGCAAATGATAGGGTTGAAGGGATTACAGAAGACCATAATGGAAATATTTGGTTTGCGACAGAGGAAGGATTAAATGTTTACAATAAGAATACCGATAAAGTAATCAGAATATCGCAAATAGATGGATTACCAGGCGACGATTTGATTTACGGATTTAGAAAACTGAAAAATGGGAATCTTGTTGTTGGGGTTGAGAACGGTTTATCGTTTATTGACGTAAGTAAAATTGTAAGATCCCAACTGGTAAACAAACTGGAACTGTGCGGCATTAAGATAAATGGCAAAACCATTAATACAAATAATCCTAATATTGAGCTAAAAAAAGGAGAGACAGAACTGGAATTGCTTTTCTCGTCACTTACTTATATTGACAAGCGAAAAATAATATACCGCTATAAATTTAAAGATGAGACCAAATGGAATTACTTAGGTAATAAGGCTGAATTGTCTTTAAGACATCTTGCTCCCGGAGACTATAGTTTATTAATTGAGGCCGGGGACAACATGGAGAACTGGCAATCAAAAGGATTATTGGTAAAAGTATACTTACCCGCCCCATTTTATAAAACGCAATGGTTTTTATTTCTGATGTTTGGGCTTATTATATTGGGTATAGTTTATGTTTACAGGTATTTATTTCATCAGCATAAGATAGAAGAGCAGTATAGACGGAAGCTCAAAGATGCGGAGATGCAGGCCCTTAGATCGCAAATGAATCCGCACTTTATGTTTAATACACTTAACTCTATTAATAGCTTTGTTATTGAACACAAAACTGAAGAGGCGAGTGAATATATTACCACTTTCTCTAAGCTGATGAGAAATATATTGGATAATTCTAAACACACCGCTATTTCTTTGGATAAGGAGCTTGATACACTGAAGCTTTACCTGAATCTGGAAGCTGTTCGACTGGAACATTGTTTTGAATATATTATTAAGTTCAGCAAGGATATCCATCCGGAATCTTTAAAAGTTCCTCCGCTTATTTTGCAACCCTTTGCCGAGAATGCCATTTGGCATGGGTTAAGAAATAAAGAGGGGATGGGGCTTTTGGAAGTATTGATAGAAAAAAGTGATGAGAACATATTACATATCACAATAAAAGACAATGGCATTGGTCGTGTTGCAGCCGGATCTTTTATGCCAAGCCAGTTTAAACATAAATCTTATGGGGTTGATATTACATCGAGCAGGTTGAAGCTATTGAGCAGCGATAGCCAGATTGTAATTGAGGACCTGTATAATAAACACAACCAGGCAATAGGTACTGCTGTTCATATTTATCTTAACATGATTTATTAAACTTGTAAAAGAATTTTTCCAAGAGATAACCATTTGATAGTTAAAACTTACCGTTTACTAATTGGTTTTCGTGTTTTACGAATTAATGAATTAAATTTATTGGCAAGGACTAAAAGTTATAGACCTAAAATTATCTAGATATGAACGCAATCAGAGCTATTATCGTTGACGATGAGAAGCATGGTATAATAACACTACAGCACTTGCTTAACCAGTGCTGTAAGGAAATTGAGGTGGTTGCTACTTGTCAGAAAAGTACTGAGGCTAAATTAATTATTGAAGAAAGCCATCCGGATATTGTTTTTATGGACATAGAAATGCCTGTAATGAGTGGTTTGGATGTTCTGGAACAATTTGATGAGTTTAACTTTCAGACAATTTTTACTACCGCATATGATCAGTATGCAATTGCTGCATTGAGGTTAAATGCATTGGATTATTTATTAAAGCCAATTGATAAAACGGAACTGAAGGATGCTGTAGACAGGTTTTTAAACAACGAAACTGCTGCTTCTAAGAAACAGTTTCAAATGGCCAAGCACTTTACACAAACCAGAATCATGGATACGTTGGCTTTATCCAGTAGTAAGGGACTTCATTTTATCAAGATAAAAGAAATATTATACCTGGAAGCAACCAGTTGTTATACGAACATTATGATGAACGACGGGCAGGTTCATTTAGTCAGTAAAACACTTTCCTCATTTGAAGAGGCCCTGGGCGATCATTCGTTTTTTAGGGCTCATAAATCCTTTATCATTAACCTCGATTATATAAAACACTATATCAGAGGTGAAGGAGGGGAAGTAGTTATGACTAATAACACTGTCATCAACCTAAGCCGGACAAAAAAACAGGAGTTTCTGAATTTCTTTACCAAGATATAGTTGGGAAATAATGTTTTTACAATACCGGTTGCAGAATAATAGACTTTAAACTAAATAAAGCTTTTCCATTAGTGTCTGGAGTTAATTTTATGGTGTAAATACCAGGTTTATCAACAGAAACGATGGCAACGGGGTGTTTAATAAATAACAATGGTTTGCCTGCACTAAATTCTGATGTTCTTAATGTTAGAAACTTATAGGTTGTGTTGTTAAAGCTCATCAGACCTTCTTGTTTACTGCTTGCTTCAGGGCATGAATATTCCAGTAATATTTTATAATCGCCCGGTTCTGCTACCGAAAACTTAAAAGAAGCTTCATCCCCAGGGCTGCTCATGTTTGTTACGCAGGTGGTGTGTTTCCAGTCGCCAAAATAATGGCTGTAAGTAAGCGATTTTATTTCTGCATTTCCCTTAACTTCGGCATTTACTGCATCTATTGTATTGAACTCATACTGTAATGAAACCTGTGGTATTGAGGCCGCATAACCATCGTTAAGATTGCCACTAAACTGAACAGCAAGCACCGTGTTGTGTTCGTTTAAGGATTTAGGCATGTCTACAATAATATCGCTGCCTTGTTTTATCCATTTAACCGGTTGTTTGTTTGCAAGCTGATACACTTTGTTTACTGCTACATTTACGCCTGGTATCCTGATTTTTCCGTTTCCAGGGTTATTTAGTACATGAAGGTATAGTTTGCCCGGTGCAGATGTGGTAACACCCCAGGGTTGGGCAGGGACTAATCCGTAGATTGTTCCATAAATACTTTCGCCATTTGCCTGGAGCCATTTACCGGTTTCTCTTAAATATTTCACTGAATAAGGAGGGATGTTACCCTCTCCGTCAGGTCCTACGTTTAGCATAAGGTTACCACCTTTAGAAGCTACAGTTGCAAGGAGCTGGATGATTTCTTTTGGAGATTTAAAGTTCATATCATGACTAATATATCCCCATGAATCGTTATGCGTATATATGGATTCCCAGGCACCCTTAATTGGCGTTGCAGGAACTTCAGAATCACCAAAGGTGCGATAATCTCCCAGCCCTTGTCCAACCCTGCTGCTAAACAGGCTCTTAGGCTGTAGGGCATGCATGCTGTCTACCAGTTCCTGAGTTTGTTTTTTATCCAGACCGCCTGGCATATCAAACCAAACAATACCCAGATCACCATAATTGGTAAGCAATTCCTTTAGCTGCGGAATTGACTTTTCTTTATAATATTTTAGATAGTCCTTTTTTGTTTCGTCAAAGTCCCATTTGTTACCACCACCATTTGGTTCGTGCCAATCCAGGAACTGGGAATAGTAAAAGCCAAATTGTATACCCCTTTTTCTTGTGGCGTTTGAAAGCGCTTTCATAGGGTCTTTCCCATAAGGAGATGCCTTTACGATATTGAAATCGCTTACTTTTGAATCGTACATTGCAAAACCTTCATGATGTTTAGCGGTAATTACCATATACTTAATGCCAGCATCCTTTGCAAGGTCGGCCCATTCATCTGCATTAAATTTTACGGGATTAAATTCTTTGGCAACTTTTGCATAATCTGCAGCAGGAACTTTGGCCTGATGCATTAGCCATTCGCCACTACCGTAATAATCCTTGCCATTCCATACGCCTCCAAGTTTTGAATATAGACCCCAGTGAATAAACATGCCAAATTTTGCTTCTTTAAACCACTTGGCGTTAGGATTTTCTTTTTCATTTACTTGTTTGTCCCATCGTTCAATGTCTTGTGCTATTGATGAGTTAAATAGGAATGCAGTGAGAATACCTGTGGTTATAAATACTTTTAAAATAGACATGAATGCTTCGTTTATAGGAAGATTATTGATTTGGTTAATAATACTAAGATAGGGGATAGAGAATAAGATTATTCTTCCTTAATAGCTAATGATTAAACTTTTTTGGCCTGAGATTTATGTTACGCTAATTATTCCTTTTTCCGTAACTTGGTATACATGGAACAGAGCGATACCAAAGGTGGTAATTGGTTGTTAATAACAGGTGTTATATTGGGCTGGTTTGCACTAATAGCGCAGCTTTATCTTACTATGCAAAGCAATATTGTGCCGGTTGATGAGTCGGTTATTCGATACTTTAGCTACTTTACTGTTTTAACTAATATTCTTGTGGCATTGTGCTTTACTTCACTTTTGCTGAAACGAAAGGACAGCGGTTTCTTTACAAAGCCGACTACTCTTACAGCAACTGCGGTGTATATTACTGTAGTGGCCTTAATTTATAATTTGATATTGAGGTTTACGTGGGAACCAAAGGGTTTACAATTGGTAGTTGATGAGTTACTCCATTTAATTATTCCTATTTTATTTGTGCTATACTGGTTCTTGTTTGTATCCAAGGATTCATTGAAATGGAATGGTACCTTTAGCTGGCTTATTTACCCTTTTATTTATTTGATGTTTATCTTATACAGAGGATCTGCATCAGGATTTTACCCTTACCCTTTTGTAGACGTGGCGAAGTATGGGTACGCAACAGTATTTGTAAACTGTTTTTATGTGCTTGTTGTATTCCTCGTGTTGTCGTTTTTATCGGTTTGGATAGGAGGAAGGTTTAAAAAAGAAAACCGGTAATTAACCGGTTCCCTTTATCTGTTATTTTGTAATTAAGCCTCTGTATTTCTGCATTGCCGAAATATTTGGATCATGTCCGCGGAAATCTCTGAACATTTTACCATAATCTTCTGTATTGCCTTTTGAAAGTATCATGTCTCTAAAGCGTTGCCCATTAGTAAGGGTTAATCCTCCGTTTTCTTCGAACCAGGAGAATGCATCATGATCTAACATCTCTGTCCACAGGTAAGCATAATAACCCGCTGCATAGCCATTTCCCCAAATGTGTAAGAAGTAAGAAGAACGGTAGCGTGATGGAACATACGACAGGTCAAGATGTGTTTTTTGTAGGGCGGCAGTTTCAAATTTATCTGCATCCTGCAAAGGATCCGTTGCTGATAGCTTATGCCATTGCATATCAAGGGCGGCGGCGGCAAGGACTTCTGTTAATGCATAACCCTGATTAAATGTACCGGCTTTTTTGATTTTATCAATCAATGTTTGTGGCATTGGCTCACCTGTTTTATAATGAACAGCGTAATTTTTAAATACCATTGGATTTATTGCCCAATGTTCATTGAACTGAGATGGGAACTCCACAAAATCCCTGGCAACATTGGCACCAGATAGGCTTGGATATTGCTGGTTTGCAAAGAAACCATGTAGCGCATGACCAAACTCATGGAACATTGTGGTTACGTCATCAAAGCTGATTAATGCCGGCTGACCGGCTGCAGGTTTAGTGAAGTTACATACGTTGAAAATTACAGGTTTAGTACCCAATAGCTTAGACTGGCCAACCATATTGTCCATCCAGGCGCCTCCAGATTTGTTGTCGCGTTTAAAATAATCACAGTAAAACAAGCCTATGGTAGTATTGTCTTTATCAAAGAGCTCATATACTTTAACATCCTTATGGTATACCGGAAGATCCGTGCGCTCCTTAAAAGTGATGCCATAAAGTTGGGTGGCAGCATAAAATACACCATTCTGAAGTACTTTGTTTAATTCGAAATAAGGTTTTATCTGATTTTCATCCAGATCATATTTCGCTTTGCGAACCTGTTCTGCATAGTAATTCCAATCGTACGGCTCTACTTTAAAACCACCCTTTTGCTGATCAATTACAGCCTGGATATCAGCAGCCTCAGCTTTGGCTTTTGCTGTTGCGGAGGGCACGAGTTTAGAGAAGAAGGTTTCAACTGCGGCCGGAGTTTTAGCCATTTGATCCTGCAGTTTCCATGTAGCATAATTAGGAAAGCCGATAAGTTTTGCTTTCTCTGCTCTGATTTTTGCTATTTCTACAATAGCTTTTCTGGTGTCATTTGTGTCATTTCGCTCAGCACGGTTCCAGGAGGCATCAAATAGCTGTTGTCTGGTTGCACGGTTTGATAACATTTGTAGTGAAGGTTGTTGGGTGGTGTTTTGAAGAGATAACATCCATTTGCCTTCTAACTTGTTTGCCTTCGCAGTTTGGGCGGCAGCAGCAAGCTCACCTTCTGATAAGCCTGCAAGTTCTGATTTGTCATTAACAACTAAAGCACCTGCTTTGGCAGCAGCAAGAAGCTGATTAGAAAATTTAGCACTTAACGAGGCCTCTTGTTCATTCAGCTTTTTAAGATTTGTTTTGTCTGTTTCTGAAAGTTTAGCTCCGGCTAAAACAAATGCCTGATAGTAATACTCTACTAATCGTTTTGATTCCTGATCTAATTTTAACTTTTCTCTTGTATTATAAATGGATTCGATCCTTTTGAATAGCTCTGGATTTAATGATATAGCATCCTGGTGAGCAGCAAGTTTAGGTGCAATTTCTTCTTGTAATTTTTGTAGATCATCGTTTGTATTTGCACCTGTAAGAAGGCCAAATATCCGATTTACCCTTGTGAGCATTTCACCTGATTTCTCCATTGCTACAAACGTATTTTCGAATGTCGGAGTTTCGGTATTGCCAGCAATTTTCTGGATTTCTTCTAAATGAATTTTCATTCCCTCCTCGAAAGCAGGTTTAAAGTCGCTATCTTTTATATGATCAAAATCAGGCGCCTGGTAAGGTAGTTTACTCTGGTTAAGAAAGGGGTTTGAGGATGATAAAGCCGTGCCGTCTGCTGTCGACTTTTTATCGGTATTTTGGCAAGATGTTAGAATTGCAAGCATTGCAAATAAAGGAACCTTAAATGATGTTTTCATGCAGTTTTTTTATTTTGTTGATCTAATGTACATAAAAAAGCGCCTGCATCAACACTTATGATACAGGCGCTTTTTTATGTAAAACTTGCAATGCTTACTTGAATGATTTTAAATCGACAATCTTATCGTTGTCGCTAGGGATTAAGTGTGAAATGCCTTCTTTATCTCTATCCCATTTATAGTTTTCCTGAATCCATACAAACAGGTCATTTCCTTTTGCGGTTGGCAAAGTTTTTAAAGGTTGATCATATGTTTTTCCTGTAGGATAGTGCACCTGGAAGAAAGATTTTTCGCCTAGAAATGCAAATGTTTGTTTATCCGGAGACTTCAACATGAATTCTCCCTGGATTCTTTCGTCCGGATTTTGTCTTTTAATTAAGAAAACCTTAGCGTTAACATTGGCAACAAAGAAATCATTATTAACTAAATAACCATCTCTTCCGGTTTTGATAATTCCCTTGGTATATTTTTTATCCTCTTTACCTTTAGATGCTCTGTAAAGGCTAATCACGTCTGGTTTTTTATCTGTTATTGTGATTAAATATACAGGAGCTACCAGACCTGAGTTGTCGGCAATTTGAACCAGTAAAGCGGTTTTTTGAGTGTTTACATATTCAGCAGTAGAAAATTTACCTATAGCGGAGGCTTTGTCTGCCGGATTTGTTTGGATTTGAATGACTGTATCCTTGTATTTTACATTAAATACTTCTTCTGTTTCTTCAGCCGCTTTTTTATCACTTTCGGCAGTAATAAGCGCTAAGGTGTCGCCTCTGGTTTCGGGATAATAATTGAACTTTTCTGTTGCAGTTAGCACTCTCGGGGCATAAGTTGCAGCATTTTCTTTATTGCCTTGACAAGCTGAGAAAGCAACGGTTGTTAAAAGGGCGTAAAAAATAGTTTTCATAAAATTTTGAGATAAGAGGAATATTTGGTTTAAACAAAGTTAAATTCTGACATTAAATATCCAAATATAACTTGGTAACATTGATATGAATAAAAAATTAATGCTTTTAACTTTCTTCTTGGTGGTGTAAATCCTTAACAATAGATTTGGAATAGATATTTAAGGAAATGCTTAAACCATACAAAAGTTCAGATTTTAAATTATTGGAGAACTGGGTAACCGATGCAGAACTTTTGCTTCAGTTCTCTGGGACAGATTTTTCTTATCCTTTAACGGAACAGCAAATTCAGGATTATCAGGATACTTATCCAGATCGCCATCTTTATATAGGCTATACCTTAGAAAAGCTTCCGTTTGCTTTCGGAGAGATTATTCCTCAAGAAAGTGGCTACCCAAGATTAGCCAGGATTCTTGTGGGAGAACCAGCACTTCGAGGCCAGGGATTAGGAAGGTACTTTATTCAAATGCTCCTAGAGGAATCTAAGCGACTTTACAATACAAGTATTGTTGAACTTTTTACCTGGGTAAAGAATTATGCGGCAATTAGGTGTTATGAATCGGTTGGTTTCAAATTCTTAACAGAGAAAAGTAAAACGATGATCCATAAAGGCATAAGTTACGACATTCATAAAATGGTTTTTATTTCCTCACCCGATAATATATGAAAGACACATTTAGATTTTACAAGACGGCTGACGGTAAGTGGTACATTGATCTGCCTGAATGGGGTGGCTCGATTGATGATTTGCAAATGGTAGATGGGGCAGATACTATGCTCGATAAAGTTAGTGGATATAGTAATGAATGTTACTTAGAAATGAGTGATGAACAGTTTGAGGGTGCCGACAGGATTAAACTTGTTCAAGACTTAACTAATACTATTGGTGGTGGTAATTATATTATGGAAACCTATAGGGGTGAATTGTTTAATCATGAAATGTGGCTTTGCCAGGTCACGGTTGATGTATTCTATAAATTACCTAAAGTGATTTATATTGCCCCGGTTAATTTATAAATCCAAAATGTGATTTTGGAAATGGATAGAAACAAAGAAAGGGATGTCGCATCCACGCACATCCCTTTTCTAACCAAATATAAACCTGTATGAACGGGTTTTACTTTAAGTTTCCGTAGTACTCTACGAATTTAGCTAATGCATTAGAATAGCCCCATTCGTTATCATACCAAGAAACCACTTTAACGAAGTTATCATTCAATGAAATACCAGCTTTAGCGTCAAAAATTGATGCATGCTCATCGCCGATAAAATCAGAAGAAACTACTTCGTCTTCAGTATATGCTAATACGCCTTTCAACTCACCTTCAGAGGCAGCTTTCATGGCTTTTTTTACGTCTTCGTAAGTAGCAGGTTTTTCCAAACGTACAGTAAGATCGACTACAGAAACGTCGGCTACAGGAACGCGGAAAGACATACCAGTTAATTTACCTTTTAATTCAGGAAGTACCAAGCCTACAGCTTTAGCAGCACCTGTTGATGAAGGGATGATGTTAGAGAAACCACCACGTCCGCCTCTCCAGTCTTTAGCTGAAGGACCGTCAACTGTTTTTTGAGTTGCAGTTACCGCGTGAATAGTACTCATTAAACCTTCTACGATACCAAAATTATCATTTAATACTTTAGCAATTGGTGCTAAGCAGTTAGTAGTACAAGATGCATTTGAAACGATAGTTTGGTCAGCAGTTAATTTATGATGATTTACACCCATTACATAAGTAGGGGTATCGTCTTTTGCCGGAGCAGAGAATACTACTCTTTTTGCACCTGCAGCAATGTGTTTTGCACCGTCTGCTTGAGTTAAGAATAAACCAGTCGACTCAATAACAGTTTCTACACCAACTTCATTCCATTTTAAGTTTGCCGGATCTCTTTCAGCAGTGATACGGATGGTTTTTCCGTTTACTACAAGATTTCCATTTTCTACAGCGATAGTACCATCAAAACGACCATGTGTAGTATCATACTTTAACATATAAGCCATGTAATCAGGCTCAACTAAGTCATTGATTGCAACGATATCTAATCCTCTTTTTAAAGCAGCTCTAAAAACCAGTCTGCCGATACGGCCAAAGCCGTTTATTCCAATTTTGCTCATCTTATTAATTTGAATAGTAGTTTAGTAAATTATATATTGGTTCTTTAGTAATTGATGTTATTTTTAATCCGTGTTTTTCTGCTGTTTCCCTTAGTTGCTCCTGAAATGTTCCTGCAACAAGACCTACAAAATGTATTTCCTTTCCAGGATGTAGTTTTATTGTTGGTAACAGATATATATTGAAGTAACTTTCAAACGCTTTATCTATTAGATCTAGTATATATTTATGGTTGCGGTTTTCAAGGAAAAAATCGAAGAAAGAACTGAAAAATTGCTGAGCCATTGGTTTTTTATACACACGCTCAAGTATTTGCGGTCTGTCCAGATTGTATTTAACCTCAAACTCACTTTGCAAATCTTTTGGTAATTTTTCCTGAAGAAAGGCTTTCACAAGAATCTTTCCCAGGTAGGTAGCTGAACCCTCGTCGCCCAGAATAAATCCAAGGCCAAAGTTATTTTTCTCGGGGCTTTTACCATCAAAATATGCACAGTTGGCACCACTGCCTAATATACCCACGATGCCACTGTTGTTGTAACACGCTGAAATTGCTGCTCCATATAGATCATCCTTAACGGTGATCTTGCTATATTTAAAGAAGATACCAAGCGTTTCTGCCAATTCGTTCCTTCTTTCTACTGAGGAAGCTCCTGCAGCAAACACATATATTTTCTTTATGCTTTCGGCATGATTAATCAGCGTAGCCTTCTTATTTAAAAATTGCAGTATTGCTTTTTGATCGTTAAAACAAGGGTTTATACCGGGCATAGTGCATTCGGCGATGGTTTTTCCATCCCGTGCAATTTTCCAGAACGCTGTTTTTGATCCGCTATAAACTACTGCAATCATATTTATATTGATAAGACTTTAGTCATTTCCAATAAATCACTTTCCAATTTAAAGCTATGCTTTGTAAGTGCTTCTTCAATAGTGGTGGTGTGTATATCATTACCACGCAGGCCAACCATTTGCATGGTGTTTCCTTTCAAAAGTTCATTTACAGCAGCAAAGCCAAGTCTGCTTCCAAGTATCCTGTCGAAACTACTCGGGCTGCCTCCACGTTGAAGATGGCCTAAGATAGTCACTTTTGTGTCATAGTGGTTAAACCTCTCCTTAACTTTTTTGGCAATGTCAAAAGCTCCACCGTCTTTATGTCCTTCAGAAACAATAACTATGCTCGAAGATTTTTTAGTAGATGCACCTGCTTCCAGTTGAGCCACCAATTCATCAACACTAGTTTCCCTTTCAGGTAACAAAACAGCTTCTGCACCACTGGCAATTGCGCTTCTTAAGGCGATACACCCCGAATCTCTGCCCATTACTTCAATAAAGAACAACCTGTCATGCGAGTCGGCTGTATCCCTGATTTTGTCAATGGCTTCAATAACTGTATTTATTGCCGTATCATATCCTAAAGTAAAATCTGATCCGTATAAATCGTTATCAATAGTTCCGGGAATACCTATAACTTTTACGCCATGTTTCTTTGCAAATCTCTGGGCCCCTGTAAAAGTTCCATCTCCACCGATGACAATTAGTCCATCTATGTCTCTTGCTTTTAAATTTTCAAAAGCAATATCTAGTCCTTCTTCAGTTTTGAAATCCAGACAACGTGCTGTTTTTAATATTGTTCCTCCGAGGTGGATAATGTTACTTACGGACCTTGCATCCATTGGATTAATATTGTTGTTTATTAATCCCTGGTATCCCTGCAAAACTCCAAACATATTTATACCATTGTATATTCCGGTTCTTACTACAGCTCTAATACAAGCATTCATTCCCGGAGCATCTCCTCCAGATGTCAACACAGCGATATTTTTGATATTTGGTTTCATGATTTATTATACGAATATAGGGTGTATTTTTTACACTAAGTAATTTATTTTTTATTTTCTGTGTAATTTGGGGACAAGTATATTTATTTGCTTTAATATTTAAAAATTTAATATATTGAAACAGAATAATAAGTGTCTAGCTTGAACCCGGTTTCAAAGGAATGGAAAATATTGCTAAATTGGGATTCTTATCTATCTTTATGGAGAAATTCATGTTGTATAACGAGTAATTAGCGTAATTAATATTTAATATTTTGAAAGAAGTCTTACCAAAGTTTGATTCCACTTTTTCGATTGACTGTGTGGTGTTCGGATTCGACGAGGGAGAATTAAAGATCCTTTTAATCGAGAGAAATGAAGAGCCGTTTAAAGACTGGTGGGCATTGCCGGGTAATATTGTTGGAGAGGTTGAAAGTTTAGACCAATCGGCCTCCAGGATCTTAAACGAGCTTACCGGACTAAGTAACATTTATATGGAACAGTACTACACTTTTGGCGATGTTAACCGACATCCACAAGGAAGGGTAGTAAGTATTGCCTATTATGCACTTTTGCGTTTAGGTGGTGATAAGGCTGTAAAGCCTATTAGTACCTATGCAAAGCGGGCACACTGGATTAATGTAAAAGATTTGCCAAGGCTGGCATTTGACCATCAGCAGATTTTTGATAAAGGGCTTGAAAAGATAAAGCGCCGCATTAAACATCAACCAATAGCATTTGAGCTTTTGCCGGAGAAGTTTACACTAACCCAGCTGCAGAATGTTTATGAAATTATCTTGAACAAGAAATTGGATAAAAGAAATTTTAGAAAGAAAATGCTAAGCTTCGGCGTTTTACGAGACCTTCAGGAAAAGCAACAGGGTGTTTCCTTTAGGGCGGCTACCTTGTATAAATTTGACAAGAGAAAATATGCCAAATTGTTTGAAAAGGAGATTTCTTTTTAAGCATGTGCGATATAATAATAAAAATGGCCTGTATCATCAATGATACAGGCCATTTTTATTGTGCTTATTTTTAGCTATTACTTGTTGGCTACTAACAAGTGATAATCAACCAGATCATCTATAGGTGAGCGGATAACTTTACCAACACCCATCTCATACCTGTCTGCTACTATACTCAATATATCTCTAAAGCTATAACCAACAGAACCTACGCAGTTTAACGAATGTTCTTTATAGTTAGGATAATGAATTACAAGGTTTTCAAAGAATGCAGTAAATGCATATTCAACTGTAGAGAATGTATAATCCTCATAATTGTCTTTGAAATCATATAAAAACTTACTAAAGCTTGCGCAGAAGCGATTTGGCAATGGTTTGTTATAAATATGGTCAAAAATATCTTCGTTGGTTAATGCAAAGTTATCATAGAAGCTCTCTCTAAGGCCTTTTGGCATATAGCCTTTCATATAGTCTGAAAGAATTCTTTTTCCAATGAAACAACCACTTCCCTCATCACCAAGGAAATATCCAAGTGAATCAATGTTTAAAGTGATGTCTTTTCCATCGTATAGACAAGAATTTGTTCCTGTTCCTAAGATTGCGGCAAAACCAGGTTCATCGCCTAATAATGCTCTGCATGAAGCTAATAAGTCGTGGCCGATATTGATTTCCGCATTTGGGAAAACCTGCTTCATTGCATCAGCAACAATTTTACGTTTGGCGTCTGTAGAACAGCCCGCTCCATAATAATTTACCTCTTTCAACTTGTCAGTTTCCAAGTGATCAGGTAAGGTTTTTCTTAATGACTCTACTATGTACTCTGTGCTCGAAAAGTACGGGTTATAGCCCTCTGTATTAAAATGAATTTTTCTACCAGCCTCATTAATTAAACACCAATTGGTTTTAGTTGAACCACCATCTGCAATAACTATCATCTTAATTTGATTTTTTCGGGATAAAAGTAAATAATCCTACAACTTTCGTATGGTTTTTTTTCATAAATTTAATTTTTTAGTTTTGGTTAGTTGTTAGTTTTCTGCCTTTAAATGCTTAAAAACAGTGTTTTTTTTAATTTTGCTCGTGATTTTTAGATTACCATATTGTTAAATAAACACTAAGGCTAAAATACACTTGTTATTTTAAAATCCAAATTATAAAATTTCTTGTTTTTATGAATTTAGGTTACAGCCGCTATAATAGTAGTTTTTTGGTTAAAAATGAACGATAATATGATTTTTATCTGTTTAAAGGCGTTGTTAATTCTTTTTTTATCTAAAGCCGTTATTTTATATTGTATTTTGTAATATTATCAATCTTTCTTTCATTAAGAACATTAAAAATAAATCTTTGTATTCAGTAAAAAATAACATGGCGATAAAAGTTGATTTTAGAAGCGATACAGTAACCAAACCTACAGCAGAAATGCGGGCAGCTATGATGAGTGCAAAAATAGGTGATGATGTTTTTGGCGAAGATGAGACAGTAAATGAATTGGAAAGGAAATTGGCGGGTATATTTAATATGGAAGCCGGATTGTTTTGCCCATCAGGTACAATGACCAATCAGATTGCAATTAAGTGTTTTACTCAGCCTATGGACGAGGTGATATGTGACCAAACATCTCATGTTTATCGTTATGAGGGTGGCGGTATTGCTTATCACTCTATGGCTTCAGTTCGCCTGTTATATGGAGACAGAGGGATATTAACACCTGAGTTAATTGAACCAGAAATAAATGAAAATAATATTCACTATCCGAACTCCAGCCTGGTAGTTTTAGAGAATACAGTAAATAAGGGCGGAGGCATAGCTTATACTTTAGATCAAATAGAACCGATCCATACACTTTGTAATATTAAAGGATTAAAACTTCATTTAGATGGGGCAAGGATATTTAATGCTTTAATCGCTACCGGCGATCATGCAAAGGACTACGGAAAGTATTTCGACGGAATATCGGTTTGCTTATCAAAGGGGCTTGGTGCTCCCGTAGGCTCTGTACTGCTAGGATCTCAGGAAACTATTAAAAAGGCAAGGAAGATACGTAAGGCATTTGGTGGCGGGATGAGACAGGCAGGTTTTTTAGCAGCAGCGGGAATCTATGCCTTAGACCATCATGTAGTGCGTTTAGCCATCGATCATCAGCATGCAGTTGCATTGGCAGGTGCTTTAAATGAAGTTAATTATGTGTCGTCTGTACTGCCTGTCCAAACAAATATAGTGCTGTTCGATGTAGCACCTGGATTTAGAGCTAATGATATCGTTCTTCTTTTGGCTGAAAAAGGTATTGCTTGTAATACTACTGGTCCAAATACGATCAGAATGGTCACCCATTTAGATGTTTCTTCGGAGATGATTGACATGGCAATCGAAAACATAATACATTTACATCCAATTGCCCATAAATAACTTTAACAGATGAATAAAATCCTTATAGCCAACAGAGGTGAGATCGCATTGCGCATTATGCGTTCTGCACGTGAAATGGGAATAAAAACAGTTGCTGTATTTTCTGAGGCTGATAGAGAAGCGTTACATGTACTTTATGCTGATGAAGCAATTTGCATTGGCCCGGCTCCGTCAAATCAATCTTACTTATTAGGAGAAAAAATAATAGAAGCCTGCAAGGCTAGCGGAGCTGAAGCAATACATCCTGGATATGGTTTCTTATCGGAAAATGCTGGCTTTGCAAGGTTAGTTAAAGAATCAGGATTAATTCTGATTGGGCCAACGCCTGAGGCAATGGAAATTATGGGAAATAAATTATCGGCCAAAGCCGCTGCTTTGAAATATAATATTCCCATGGTGCCGGGCACCGAAGAAGCAATTACGGATATTGAAGAAGCAAAGGCAAGAGCCATTGAAGTTGGATTCCCGATTCTGATTAAAGCTGCTGCCGGTGGCGGTGGAAAAGGAATGAGGGTGGTAGAGCAAGTGACCGACTTTGAAGAGCAAATGCAGTTGGCAGTTAGTGAAGCTACATCAGCCTTTGGTGATGGATGTGTATTTATTGAACGTTATGTTTCGTCGCCACGACATATAGAAATTCAAGTTCTTGGAGACACTCATGGTAATATTGTTCATTTATTTGAACGTGAATGCTCTATTCAAAGAAGACATCAGAAAGTAATTGAAGAAGCCCCATCTAGTATTCTAACTGAAGAAACTCGTCGAAAGATGGGAGCCTGTGCAGTAGATGTAGCGCGTTCTGTAAGTTATGTGGGTGCTGGAACAGTTGAGTTTATTCTGGATGAAAACCTCGATTTCTTTTTCCTTGAAATGAATACCAGACTTCAGGTAGAGCACCCCGTTACTGAAATGATAACCGGTTTGGATCTGGTAAAAGAACAGATTAAGATTGCCAGAGGTGAAAAACTTTCCTATAAACAAGAGGATTTGAAGATTAATGGGCATGCGCTTGAACTGAGAGTATATGCTGAAGATCCGGAAAATAATTTCTTGCCGGATATAGGCGTATTGCAAACATACAATACACCAAAGGGGAACGGAGTTCGTGTTGATGATGGTTTTAAACAGGGCATGGAAATTCCGATCTATTATGATCCAATGATTGCGAAGTTAATCACATACGGTAAGGATAGGGAAGAGGCAATTGAACGGATGATCCGTGCCATTGATGAATATGACATTACGGGTATAAAAACTACTCTTGCTTTTGGGAAATTTGTAATGCAGCACAATGCTTTTAAAGGTGGTAATTTTGATACTCATTTTGTAAGTAAATACTTTAGTGCAGAAAGTTTGAAAAATGAAGATGAGGATGAGGCCCTCATGGCAGCTTTAATTGCGGTAATTTCATTGAAAAAGCCCGATGTGGTGCCGATACAAAACCAGGTGGAAGTAGTGAGCAACTGGAGAAAAAATAGAGTTAAGTTTAATTAATAAATATGTTTACAGGAATAATAGAAACACTTGGGGAGGTTACAGATATAATGTCGGAAGGTACAAACAAACATTATATCGTACAATCGAATTTAAGTAATGAGCTAAAGATAGATCAAAGTGTTTCGCATAACGGGGTGTGCTTAACTGTGGTAGCGTTGTCAGAAAATACTCATACGGTTACGGCAATAGAAGAGACGCTGCAGAAAAGCAATCTCAATGAGTTAAGGATAGGTAATAAAGTAAATCTGGAGCGCTGCATGTTAATGAATGGACGATTGGACGGGCATATTGTTCAAGGCCACGTAGATCAAACAGCAGTATGCATTAAGAGAGCTGAGCTTGACGGGAGCTGGGAGTACAGGTTTAAGTATGATGCTAATAGTGGGAATGTTACCGTAGAAAAAGGATCTGTGTCAGTTAATGGTATCAGTTTAACAGTAGTAAATTCAGATATTGATGAATTCTCTGTATTCATAATACCTTACACCTTTGAACACACTAATTTACATGAGGTTAATGTAGGTAGCACAGTAAACCTTGAGTTTGATATTATAGGTAAATACGTTGCCAGACTAATAAACAGGTAGTTATCTTTTTAATTCGGCAATCTTGTTTTTAATAAATCCGATCAGCTTTGTTTGCTCTTTAGGGTTGATTGTCTTTAAGTATTGCTCATAATAGTCAATTGCATTCTTCTTGTCGTTAAGCTTTGTTTCGTAGACAAGAGCAATATTATACAACAGGCTTCCATTGTTTTCGAATTGGAGGCCTTTTTTGTACGCTGCATTTGCTTCAGTATTCTTGTTTACACCTTCAAATGAATCTCCAAGTAAGCCATAATAGCTGGCAATTTTGGTTGATATTCCTTCTTGTATTGCTTTTTCGAGGTAAGGAATAGCATTTTTATAATCTTTTAATCCTCTGTAGCTAAGTCCAATGGAATAATATAATGCTTCGCTATCCATCGACTTACTTTCTATTACTAAAAAATTCTTTAATGCATTTTTGTAATCAAGAATGAAAAAATAAGATTTTCCCAGATTATTGAGGACAAAGGTCGAGCTATCACCATAACTTAATAATTTCTCTCCGGTTTTGATAGCTTCATCATATTTTTTATTCGCCATACTAATAGGCATTTTCATTTTGAGCAGTTGCAGATTTGTGCTATCTGCATCTAAGGCCGGTTGTAATATATTGCTTGCCTTGTCAAAAAAGTTCATTTTAAAATAGAGCTCGCATAAATCAAATACCACATCCGGATCAATAGGATTTATTTCATTCGCTTTTTTAAGATAACCTATTTTAGCCAGGTTCATTTCTCCCTTATTCAAATTGGCTAATTGCTTATATACAGTAAAATTTGTGCTATCGATTTTAAGGATATCCATGTAATATGCCTTGGCCTTTTCATCGTTTCCTCTTCTAAGGTTGATATTTGCAAGGCTAAACAATACTGGTAAGTTCTGAGGTTGTTTATCGTGGAGCTTTAAATAATTTTTTTCTGCTTCCGGAAGTTTGCCTGCCATCATATTGGCATAAGCAAGTTGCGATATTTCTTTTTCATCCTGAGTATCCTCAGCATAAATGCTTTTTAAATATTGAGCTGCATCGATATATTTTTGTGTTTGATAAAATTCCAGCAGTTTCTCATTATCAAGGACAGCTTTACTCTGTCCGTAAGTAATCTGGCAAGAAATGACTGCAAAAAATACAAGAAGTGCTCTTTTCATACGGGTAATATTTAAACAACTAAAGTATTAGTTATTTATTGGTATTGCAAGTTTTGTCTCTATTTTTTTATGTATATAACGATGCCCGGATGATCTCATTATAAAAAATCAAAACATATTGGCAGGGTAATTGGTTGAATTATAATATAAAATGAATATTAATCTTAATTAAAATACGAATATGGATACTTTAAAGAAGTTTGAATTGATGCAGAAAATCGTAAGAGAATTAGAAGACTTACAGCACTCACAACAAGCAATAATTCAAAAAATAGGGAAAATTGAAGTTGATAATATAGAGCTTGGAGATAAAAGGTTAGAGAAGGATTTGCCTGATATGCATCAAAGAGTTTCAGATAATTTGGACACGATTGTTGGCATACTAGACTATTTTGCAGATAAAACTCAAAACTTTGGTAACAAAAACAATGTTGATGCCTTAAAAGAACAGCAAGCTATAAACGACGCCACAGGTAAATAAAAGTCTAAACGCAATGAAATGCCCGCAACTTGCGGGCATTTTACTTTAGATCTACCGGTAGGTATATGCAAAAAGAAGAGCCTTTACCCAGTTCACTTCTGACTATAAGTTTGCCATCATTTTTCTCCATAAACTCTTTGCATATCACCAGGCCTAATCCTGTGCCTTTCTCATTCATTGTACCCCTTGTGGATATGTTATCTCCATTATGTATTTTTTGGAGTGCAATCTCTGACATTCCAACGCCGTTGTCCTCGATACGAAGTTCAATAAAGCCATTTTTGTATACAGCTGTTATATGTATTTCACAATTTTCATTACAAAACTTAATGGCGTTGTTTAATATGTTTCTAACTACAATCTGTATCATCAGTCTATCAGCATAAACCATCTCACCTGGAAAAACATCTTGTATTATTCGAATATTTTTTGCCTCTGCCGCTGGTAAGTGATAGTTGATTTCATTGACCAGGATATTTTTCAGATCAAAGAAGTCCCGATCGATTCCATAACCTTTTAATTGGCTTCTAGACCAATGCAAAATATTATCTAAAAGTTCTGTGGTATATGAAATGTCTCTGCTTAAAGTGGGCGACAGTGTTTTGAATTCTTCAATAGTAATTACATCGTCTGAGGTCATTTTAAGGATTTCTCCAAGGTTAACCAAAGGCCCTCGTAAATCATGAGCGATTATGGAAAATACCCTGTCTTTAAGTTGATTAAGCTGTTGAAGTTCTGTTGTCTGTGATTTAGAACGTAGCGCTTCCTTTCTTAACGTAGTAAGGTCCTGTAGTTTTATAATGACCGCCTCGCTGTTTAATTTAAGCTGATTTTCATTTAAAGTTCTGATTTCTGCTTCCAGTTCAAATGATCCGTTATGGTTTTCTATTTTTAATTCGATTTTCCCCGATTGTCTTTCTTTAATCAATGCAGCAAGCTTTTTGTGGTCGGGAAAAAGTGCTTCAATCTGAGTTCCTATTATTTTACTTTTCTTAATATCTGATAAGTATCTTCTAAAAGAAGAGTTATAATCAATTACCCTGTTTTTGCTATCCAGTATAACGAAACCATCTTGCATTAGTTCTAATACTTTTTCCCTTGCAACAGGTAAAATATCGAAGAGCTTAAAACGATAGATGGCTATGCTGATTAAAAATACTGTAATAATAAAAGCAAAAGGGGTAATATCGAGTTGACCTAAAGGTCTGAACCCCAAAAAATAGGTGATATTTGTTATCCAGGGTATAAATGCAGCTATTATTATACTATAATTTTGACTTTTGTAAATAGGGTCTGATTTGCGAAACGTGATGATTAATAAGTAGCTTCCAGTAGCCAATAACAGATAGAAATATAAAGTGAATATCCAAAATGATGGCCCCATTTCAAGAGCAACCATTGGAAAATCCCCTGTAGTGTCCATATGGTAACTTTTAAAATGTAAATGGTGATAATCATTTGTCCAAACCAATAATGTGGGAATAACTGCTGTGGCAATTAGAATAAACATATTTATTTTATTCTGGTACCAATGATCCTTTCCTGATAGTTTTAAACAGAATAGAAGCCAGGATAATGGAAGCAGAGAGATACCTATATACTCAATACTTATCCAAAGTTTTGCTTGTTCAATTGTGGTGCTTGCTAACTCAAAGCCATACGCAAATGACCATATGGCACTTGAGAACATCATAATGCCAAAAAAGCGAACGGCTCCTCCTTCTTTTCTATAGATATAATAAGATAGCAGGAGAGTAGCTGTGCCAAATAAAATTAGAACAATCGAGTATAAATTAAATGTAAAATCCATTAAACAGTAGGGTAATAATAATGAGGGATAAGAGGACAACAATGATATTGTGTTGATCTTTTAAGATAAAACTACGTATTTTAGATACAAATTAAAAATATTCTTAGTTTTACATAGTAATAGTCGTTTAATTAATAAAATACTAATCATTCTAATATGAAAAAATTAATCTTATCAGCATTATTTGTTTGCTTTAATCTGGTTGCTTTTAGTCAGGTGTTGCCTAGCTTCCAAATGGGGTTAAAGGCCGGAGCAAACCTTTCAAAATTAAGTACAGAAAATACATTTAGCAGCGACAATAGGGCTGGTTACTATGCTGGTATATGGACCCGCATCGGTGCAGCAGGTATTCATTTGCAGCCAGAGCTTTATTTGAGTGGTAAAAACACCACATTAAAAGCGAGTTCAGGTGAAGAAAATAAAGTTAAGTTTACCAGTTTAGATGTACCTATATTGGTAGGTACAAAACTTGGCGCAGCTGGTGTTGGCCTAAGGTTAAATACAGGCCCCGTAGTTTCCTTTATTTTGGACGATGAACAGTCATTTGGACAAGCTGCAGGAAGCGTATTTAAAGGTAATTTTAAAGGACAGAATTTCGCCTGGCAATTTGGCGCAGGTGTCGATATTGGTAATTTAGGTCTTGATCTAAGATACGAAGCCGGACTTTCTAAAATCGGAAAAGATGGCTATAACGATACCAAACTGAGCCTTTTTACTTTCGGACTGGCTTACAGGTTGTTCTAGTAAATAAAAGTTTTCCACATTTTGTATAAAGGGTAAATGTAAATCATTTACCCTTTCTTTTTGGCTTTAAAATTGATGATGCTTCCGTCCCTACTTAAATCAAATTGATCATGAATATCAAAGAACTATTGCTAAACGGTCAAAGCTTCTCTAAGCTGCTAAATCAGTTCTCAATCGAGGCAAATGATGTGAAAATTCAGGATGAAGATGTCCTTCTTGCTGATCATAAATTAGAACACCAGGAGATTGTTAAAGAAAACATTTGTATTGAAGGTAAAAACAAAGATGGGATTGTTAACTTCTTTGGTACTTTACATTACAATTTATTAAGTAAGCTGGCAGTATTTGAAATGCATGGGTTTGAGCAGATTTCCAAACCACAGGTATGCTAAGTGTTTTTTAACACTTCTTTTATTTCATATTCAAACGCCCCTTTTATCGGGCGTATAGGGGTTTCTTTGGAATCACTTAGTACCTTAATGTAACAAGCCCCAAAATAGAATATAAAAGAAGAATAAAATACAAACAACATAATTAGAACAATAGAACCAGAAGTACCATAAATGTTGCCTATTCCACTGAGCGGAAGCATTATTCTTAGTATATATTTACCTATTGTGAATAATACCGCTGTTAACAAACCGCCCTTTAGTGCAGCTTTCCAGGTTGGCCGGCCATTAGTTAAAAATTTAAACAGTACTGTAAACCAGATCATTACAATGGCTATAAATAAAAGCTGATTTAACATTGAAAGAAATATTTTTCCAAAAGTAGGAGCGGCCGTGTTTATGTACGAACCAATAAATGCCTGAATGCTATCGGTTATAAAACCCATCGTAAATAACAGTCCGGCCAGTAAAATGATTATCATTGAGCGTGCCCTTAACTTCATTTTAAACATAAACCCTGCATGTTCTTTATTTGCAATAGACCAGATTTGGTCCATAGAATTTTTAATAACGGTGAACAGTGTAGTGGCTACAAATAAGAAGAAAATAAAGCTGAGTAAAGTTGCATACCATTTATGATCAATTCCTCTTATATTTCTTAAGGTCTGTCTGATTTGCCCTGTACTGGTATCATCCAAAATACTGGCCAGACGCTCGAACATTCTTGAAGCGAGTATTTTTCTGTCAATAAAGTACCCAAAAAGTCTAATTAATATAATCAGGATAGGAGGTAGTGCAAAATTTGCAAAAAAAGCGGTGGCCCCAGCTAAACGTAATGGATCGTTTTTTTGAAATAATTTAAATGCTGCTTTGAAATGTATACAAAACAGCATTATCTTGTTAACTCTATTAATCTCCATTTGCACATTATAGCCTTGAACCCCGAAAGTAACTATTTTTTTTATAAGTTCCCTCTTAGTTCTTGTTCGCGTTCCAGAGACTCGAACAGTGCTTTGAAATTTCCTGCACCAAAAGATTGGGCCCCTTTACGTTGTATTATTTCAAAAAATAAAGTCGGACGATCCTCAACCGGTTTAGTAAATATTTGGAGCAAATAGCCTTCCTCGTCACAATCTACAAGAATTCCAAGTTCTTTTAGTTGTACTATTTCTTCATCAATTTCTCCAACTCGTTCTGGCATCATATTGTAATAGGCTTCAGGGGGTGCACTTAAAAACTCAACCCCTCGAGCTTTTAATTCCTTTACCGTAGCTAAAATATCTTTAGTTGCTACAGCAATATGTTGCACCCCTTCGCCTTCATAAAACTCCAGATATTCCTCGATCTGCGATTTCTTTTTGCCTTCTGCTGGTTCATTGATCGGGAATTTAGAGTAGCCATTCCCATTACTCATCACCTTGCTCATCAGGGCTGAATATTCTGTGTTGATCTGTTTGTCATCGAACGAAAGAATGTTTACAAAACCCATTACATCTTCGTACCATTTAACAGTTTCATTCATTCGGTTCCAGCCCACATTGCCAACACAGTGGTCTATATAAAGCAAACCCGTATCAACGGGGTTGTAATCACTTTCCCAATCCCGATATCCCGGTAAAAAGGAACCATTATAGTTTTTACGCTCGATAAACATATGTACCGTTTCGCCATAGGTATAAATACCTGACATGCGTACTTCTCCATACTCATCAGTTTTGGTAACCGGGTCTAAATACGGTTTAGCGCCTCTTTTGGTGGTTTCTTCAAAAGCGCTGTAAGCGTCGTCTACCCATAAGGCTAATATTTTAACTCCATCACCATGTTTTTTTACATGTTCAGAAATCTGGGTGTCAGATTTTAACCCCGTTGTTAATACCAATCTGATTTTTCCTTGTTGCAGTACATAAGATGCCCGATCACGTACCCCTGTTTCCGGACCTGCATATGCTAATGATTGGAAGCCAAATGCTGTTTTATAAAAATGCGCAGCCTGTTTGGCATTTCCTACATAAAACTCTATATAATCTGTTCCATTTATAGGAAGAAAATCTTGCGCTTTGGCAATCTTTTCTGCAAATGTTTGTGTAGTCATTTTAGTATTATTTGAATAATAAGTTAGTTTTTATCTTCTTTTTCCTTAAAAAATTCTGTGTTGTGAACTGACATACAAAATCTTCCCTTCAAGATTTTGAGGAAGCGAGCAACAGCTGAATTTTTTACTCGATATTTTCCTGCCAGCTTTTATGATAACTTTCATCTTCAATATTAACCGCATCTTCAGTAAGCATTAATGGTCTGAAAGGATCTATCATAACTGCAAGCTCATCTGTACTTTCCTTGCCTATAGACTTTTCAACTGCACCCGGATGTGGGCCATGCGGAATACCTCCCGGGTGTAAAGTAATCTGGCCTTTAACTACGCTCTTTCTACTCATAAAATCTCCGTCAACATAATAAAGTACTTCATCACTGTCTACATTACTATGATTATAAGGAGCAGGTATAGAAAGGGGATGGTAATCGTATTTGCGGGGCACAAAAGAACAGATAACAAAATTGTGTCCTTCAAATGTTTGATGAACAGGCGGTGGCTGATGCAAACGACCAGTAATTGGTTCGAAGTTATGAATAGAGAATGCCCACGGGTAATGAAAGCCATCCCATCCTATAAAATCAAAAGGGTGGGTTCCATAGATATAAGGATACATTAGTCCTTGTTTTTTAATCAGCACCTTAAAATCACCAAATTCATCAATGGTTTCCAGATCTGTTGGTCGCTTAATATCCCGCTCGCAATAAGGGGAGTGTTCCATTAATTGTCCATATTCATTACGATAGCGCTTAGGTGATCGGATAGGGCTAAAGCTTTCTACAATAAACAAACGATTCTTTTCGTCATCAAATTCCATCTGATAAATGGTTCCCCGTGGCACTACCAGGTAGTCGCCATATTCAAAGCGGATCTTTCCAAAGCCTGTTTTTAAGGTGCCGGTACCTTCATGTATAAAAATTACCTCATCTGCCTGGCTATTCTTATAGAAATAATCGGTCATTGATTTTCTTGGAGCGGCCAGAGAAATGTGTAAATCACTGTTTACCAATACTGGTTTACGACTTTGTAAATAATCATCTTCAGGTTTGATATTAAAACCGATTAAACTGGTATGGCGTAAATGTTTTTCACGGGCAATCTTAGGCTCTACAGAATATGGTTCTCCTAATGACTTTACAATAGTAGGTGGATGGCAGTGATAAACGAGTGAATATAGGCTTGAAAACCCTTCAGTAGAGACTAATTCTTCTGCATATAATTTACCATCTGGTTTACGAAAAACAGTATGGCGTTTAGCAGGTATAGTTCCTAAGGTATGATATATAGGCATAGCAGTAGGTATTTGGTTAAAATGTAATTTAATAACGATTAAAACGTGCAAAACGTTTTAAATAAAGCAGGATGGTTTGGAGCTTAAAGGGAATATTGCGCGAAAATGATTTTGGAAAGCATGGCATATCTAAATGAAGCCAATGCTTGCCTGGCTATCTGACTCTGATATATAAAATTGCTTTGTATCATTTTTCTTTTGCGGTGGCTAAATTAAGTATTTAATCTGCTAATCAACAAATTGTAGGCGATAATTCTCTGCGAAAATTATTTAGTCTGTTTGCCTTATTTTTTATATAGATTTGAATAACTACAAAAAACTATTGATCATATGAAACTGGTATCCTATAAAACAGAAGACAGAGAACACCTTGGTGTTTTTGTAAACGGACACATTTACAATTTAAATTCATGCGATAAACAATTGCCTGATGAGATGAATGCCTTTTTGCAAGGTGGTGAAGTTTTGATGGACCGTGCAAAAAAAGTTGATAGTCAGATCAAATCAGGAGAGCTGTCACCAAAGCAGGAAGCTTTTTTTGAATTGCTTGCTCCGGTACCTCATCCAGCCTCGTGCAGAGATGGTTATGCATTTCGTCAGCATGTAGCTGCTGCCCGAAGAAATCGTAAAGTTGATATGATTGCGGAGTTTGACCAATATCCAATCTTTTATTTTACCAATCATAATGCCATCCAGGGTCCCGGCGAAATTGAATGTATGCCCGATCATTTCCAAAAACTTGATTTTGAATTGGAAGTAGCCGCAGTAATAGGCAAAAAAGGAAGAAATATTACAGCTGCAGAGGCAGATGATTATATAGCTGGTTTTACCATTATGAATGATATGAGTGCCAGAACATTACAAATGGAAGAAATGCTGTTAAATCTTGGGCCTGCCAAAGGCAAAGATTTTTCTACCGTAATAGGACCATGGCTGGTAACTCCAGATGAGTTGTTAGAATACAAAACCTCAGCTAAATCAGGACACACTGGTAATACTTATAATCTTGAAATGACATGTACCGTGAACGGTAAACAAGTGTCTGCAGGAAACATGGCAGATATGGACTGGACTTTTGCTGAAATTATTGAACGTTGCGCGTATGGTGTAGATATTTTACCAGGCGATGTAATCGGATCCGGTACTGTTGGAACAGGATGTTTTCTTGAATTGAATGGTACAGGATTATTAAATGACCCAAATTTTAAGCCTCAATGGCTGCAGGACGGTGATGTTGTAGAAATGGAAATCACAGGTCTTGGTCATTTAAGTAATACCATTAAGAAGGTCGATACCGATTTTTCTATTTTGACCTTGAAGAAGAAGTAATTATTTCCTTTCGACTATTATGTCTACGTCATCTCGTATGTCTACGTCATCTCGTATGTCTACGTCATCTCGACGATAGGAGAGATGACGGGCTCTTGTCGTGATGACATAACATATATCAATCAATAACTTTATGCTAACCCTCAATACTTCCGATTTAAGCCCTTTGCAATTGCAGAACTATATGCAATATGCAATTGCACCAAGACCAATTTGTTTTGCCACAACTATCGATCAGGCTGGAAATATTAATTTGAGCCCCTTTAGTTTTTTTAATATGTTTAGTACCAACCCGCCATTGTGTATATTTTCTCCGGCAAGAAGGGTACGGGACAATACAACCAAACATACACTCGAAAACATATTAGAGGTTAAGGAGTGTGTTATTAATATTGTAAATTATCCTATGGTACAGCAAACCAGTTTAGCGAGTACTGAATACCCAAAAGGAATAAATGAATTTGAAAAGGCCGGGTTTACTATGCTCCCTTCACAATTGGTTAAGCCACCAAGGGTTGCAGAGGCTCCTGTGCAGATGGAATGTGTGGTCAGGGAAGTAATTCACCTGGGAGAAAATCCAGGGGCAGGGAACCTTATATTGGCCGAGGTAAAGCTAATTCACATTAAAGAAGAGATATTAGACGAAGAGGGAAAAATTGATCAGGCGAAAATTGATCTTGTAGCACGTTTAGGGGGCGATTGGTATTGCAGGGTTACACCAGAAAATTTGTTTAAAGTAGCTAAGCCATTAACAACACTTGGAATAGGTGTGGACGCATTACCTAAAGCAGTTCGTAATTCAACTGTATTAACGGGTAACGACCTAGGGAAACTTGGTAATATGGAACATTTACCAACTGACGATGAAATTGACGCATTCAGAAATGTACCAGATGTTAAGGAGATTTTAGACGCAACTATTGGTGATGCTAATAATCGTGAACGTGAGCTCCATGAACTTGCTAAAGAGTGGCTGGCGCAGGGCAAGGTGAACGACGCGCTAAAGATAGTATTGCTATAGGATACTGATTACTTTTATAAAACGTTTTTTGTAAAAACCATCATCCAGACTGGTAATCGTTACTCCTCTTTTCTTTCCCGAAGAAGAATGAATGAATTTGATTTCATCTCCATCTATAGAATAGATAATCCCAACATGGCCGGGGGTTCTTGATCTGCTATTCGTTCCGGTGAACAGGATTACATCTCCAATTTTTGCGTCCTCTAGCTTTTTGGCTTCACCACTTGTTGCAAATTCTCTGGATGAACGAGGCACTTTAAAACCAAAATTGCTGAAAACGTAATTGACAAAGCCGGAGCAGTCAAAACCTTTGCTAGGACTACTGGAAGCCGAGCGGTACCGGATACCAAGCATAGATCTTGCAAATTCCAATAAGCGATTTGGCGAAGCATTGATTGCTGATTTCTTATCCTGATCTGGTACTTCCTGGCTAAGCTTATGCACCAGTTCCTGAAATTGAACGGGTATAGAAGTTTGCGACTTAGCTGCCGTAAAACTTAAAAGTATTACACTGAATAGAATAATGGTTTTCTTCATATCAATAGGGTTAAAGATATTAAAATTATCTTTGAACCCTAAAAATGTTGATAAGTTGTTGATTATGGCGTTGTTACCGCAACAGGAATTACTTTTCCGTTAAAAAATTTATGTCCTGTTCTGGCAAAATCAGCGACATATTTACCCATTTCGAAAGCTAAAACCGGCGATTGGTAACCCGGGAATGCTTGCTCAAGCATCTCTGTTTGCGCAGAACCAAGAGCCAGGCAGTTTACCTTAATACCAGTTTCTGCCAGTTCAAATGCCAGGCATTCAGTTAAAGTATGTAAAGCAGATTTGCTCGAAGAATAGGCCGAAAGCCCCGGAAATTTAACACTTCCCTGGAACCCACCCATACTGCCAATGTTTACGATATGACTACTCTCACCCATCAAAGGAATTAGGTTTTGGATCATACTAAAATGCCCCACAACATTGCTTTCAAACATCTCATAAAGATCAGCATGAGTAGTTTCCAGAAATGGTTTATTAATTAATGCGCCAGCATTATTTATTAGAATATCAACCTTGCCAAGTCTTTCTTTTAAAAAGGGGATTAGGGCCGCATAGTCATCATTTACAATATCAAACTCTACGGGCAGCAGTGTACAATCAGGATTAATGCCTTTTGCTATTTCCAAAAGTTTACGTAACTTATCAGAAGACCGGGCAATGCATACTACCTTGTTCTCACTACTTAATGTAAATTCTAAAGCGGCTTCAAAACCAATTCCGCTGCTTGCACCGGTTAATACTATATTCATTAATTATCTTCTTCAGTGATTAATTGACTAATGGGATTTTCGATTACATGTAATCCATCATTAATCAGTTTTTTATGTTCAGCTTCGTTCTCAGACTTAAGCTCTAAATAATTGCGGACCTCTTTTTCCAATTCAGGGAAAAGTTTTTTATGGTGTAAAATTTCAAGCATTTCAAGTGCGGAAAGCCAATCCTGGCGATGTTCTGTCTTTATTTTTTCAAACAAAACAGGTAATTGCTCAAAGCCTGCCTCGTTCTCTCTTATCAAACGCATGCTTTTATAGATGTCATGAAGCTTTTGTGTATTCTCGTCGTAACTTACTTTATGAGTGTGCTTATCGCTCACATGTGTAATTTCCTCATAAGAACCTTTATCTGCCGCACCATTAAATACAGAAACAATGGTCGCACCAACAGCCATGTCGTATACGCCCCAGTCTGGTTGGAAAAGTATATTTCCGTTACTTTCCTTAACTGTACAATCTTCAAACCTGATAAGGAAAGTTTTTTTATTTTTCTGATGGATGATCTTAACAATACCTTTTACAGAAATACCACTTTCAAACTCCAGGATGGCCAGATTAAAAGGCTTGATACCGCATTTCAATAATTGAAATGTGTCCATATCTTCCAGCGGCGTATCCATTCCCTTCAGTTTACCTACCGGCGATGAGAAACCATCTTTGTGATGAAATTTGCCATGATCTTCAAGTTGTTGACCTTCAAAAGCAAGGGCCGATGGTCCGGTGGTTTTTATAAACGTAAGCTCATCATTCTGATCGACACCCATATCTGTAAATACTCCAGTTACCTGTAAACCAGAACTGTAAACAGCAGTTGCCGGGTTTTTACATTCAATAGCTTTAACAATACTTTCTGAACCTCCGCGCCTGAATGCCATTGTATCTGCAAAATCTTCCAAAACATCAATCAGATTTTGGAAAGTTTCGGTTACAAATAATTGAGGCTGTGGCTTAGTAATGTCGTATGCGTAATTTATGGTGTCTTTATTATACCATAATTTTTTTACATCAGGCTTCATGCACGAGGAGCTTTCTCCAATTGATGATAGCAGGCCAGCCCCGTAAATCTTAGGGTTTTCTAAGGTGCCTATCAGGCCATACTCTACAGTCCACCAATGTAATCTGCTCAATAAAGCCATTTCTGAAGGCTCGCCCATATCCTCAGAGATTTGTTGTAAGCGCTGTTCAGCCCTTGCAATTTCCTGTTCCTGAACATCGGCAGCCTCTTTTAATATAGAGAGGTGTCGTATAGCTTCGTACAACTCAAAATCTTTTGAAGAGAACATCGCCTTGGCACCAATAGAGCCGAAATAACTTAGGTAATTATTATAATCAGTATCCGCAATAATTGGTGCATGACCTGCCGACTCATGAATAATATCGGGAGCAGGAGTATATTCTATATGATTAATCTGACGGATATCGGCTGCAATAACAAGTACACGGTATGCCTGATATTCCATGAATGCCGAAGGTGGAATAAATCCATCCACAGTAACTGCACCCCAGCCTATTTTGCCAAGATTGTCGTTCATGTTTTGCAAATCAGGAATATGTTCAATACTAAGACCTGCCCGTTGTAAGCCCTTTATATATGGATAATAAGCAACATGTTTTAAATAGCTATAATTTTGACGCATCACATACCTCCATACTGCCTGATCAACTGGCGTATATCTTTCGTAATGTTGCTCTACAATAAATTGCTTTAGATGCGTTGGCAACTTAGCTACTTGTGGATTATTAAAGTCATTAAAATCGCTCATTTCTAAAATTGAATATGAAGCGTCTAAGTTAAGGCTATAACAGGCTTTAAACAAGTAAAATTAATTGGATTATAGACACAGCGAACTACTTTTTTACTTTAAACGAAAAGTGTTTTTGAGAAAAATAACTGAAAACAGTTAGAATAGTGGTAATAATAATCTTAGAAATAGTTGGGTAAAATCCGAAAGATAAAAACACCTTAAGCAGGGCATAGTTGAGCAGAATATTTGTAGCTACTACAGATCCATATCTAAACAACTGGATCCGTCCTTTTAAGTCTGATTTTGTAAAAATCAAATACTTATTTAATATAAAACCAATAAAGAAAGTAATTACAGATTCTATGGCCAAAGCTGCTGTTGGCGCAGTAATTAGGTTCGGAAAGAAAGGTATAGAGAGATGAACATCTTTTTGATGTAATACCCAGTTATAGCAAATATAATATACTACAATTCCAGTGGCTGCAGTGGTGCCGCCAGACACCATGTATCTGAATGTATGAATGGGTAGCCAGCGAGAGAATGGAGGATAAAAGAAATCTATTATTTTTAATAAGGCTTTCCTCATGCAATTAGTTTGCTGTTAGTTTATTTTCAATCATCCTGTTATTGTATTGCTGGATAAATGCTTTCAGGTATTTCTCCATTTTCTCTGCAATTAACGGTTCTTTTTCCAGAATGTTGTTTTTTGTTAAACGATCTGTTTTTAAATTATACAAAGCGTTATTTTCTTTCCCATCATTAATTAACAGATAATCGCCCTGGTAAAAGCTAAAAGTACCATCGTTATTATTCACAGCAAAGTTATCATTACCTTCTTTAAATGCATCAAAACCTAAAGCAAAATAAGGCTTATCGTAATGTAAATAGTTTAATACGGTTGGCATGATGTCTATCTGTTGCACAACTTTATCAGCTTTTCCTTTTAAGTTTCCGCCCGGATAATACAACACAATTGGGATTGAGAAATATCCTGGTGTTGTTTGATATTCAGGGTAGTAAGAAACAGTTGCATGGTCTGCACAAAGGACAAACAAGGTGTTTTTATACCAAGGCATAGTTGACGCTGTTTTAAAAAAGTTGCGCAAAGCCATATCTGTATAGCCAAAAATTTCCTGTACCGGAAGAGGGCCTTTAGGAAACTTGCCTTTGTATTCATCCGGTAACCTAAACGGATGATGAGATGATAAAGAAAAGAAACTTGAAAAGAACGGCTGTTTAAAGGTATTCATGGTTTGCGCCATGTACTGCATAAAAGGATCATCCCAAATTCCCCAAGTACCATCGGTATCACCAGTGTTTTTATACTCGTTTTGTCCGAAGTAATGTTTTATACCTGCAAGGTGGGTGTACGATGAAAAACCCATTGAACCATTTGGGGCACCATGAAAAAATGCCGTCTCATATCCTTTATCACTTAATAGCTTAGCAATGCTGGTAGTTTTATTGCCAGAATAGATGGAAAGAATAAAGGGCTCTCTGATACTTGGAACACCCGTAATAACAGAAGGCAAAGCATCAATAGATTTGCGGCCGTTGGCATAGGTATGAGTGAAGGTGTAACTCTGGGAAATCAAAGAATCAAGAAAAGGAGTATAGCCTTTGTATTTTCCTCCGTCCAGATCAGTATTTAGGCTTCCCACGTGCTCTTTCCCTAAACTTTCAATAATTAGAAAAACTACATTGAGCGGCTTAAACTTACCGGTATCAGTAGGGATGTGGACCGGATTGTAAATAGAATTTAATGTCTGTTCATCATAAAAATGAACAGGTTTTAACTTAGAAGCTTTAAGTGTTCTGAATATGCAAAATGGTGTATTTAAAACCAGGTTCATCTGATCAGGTGTATCCACAAATTCACCGGCATTACTAAGTGTAATTGGCCTAGTTCCAAAACCCCAGCCGCCTCTTATTCCAGTAAGGCAGGCTAGCGCTATACCTAGCATAAGCGCGGTATGTAATAAATAAACAGGCCAGGTGAAACGAGGTGCTTTGTTAATTTTAATAAGATCGTAAAGCTTAATAAATAACCACACAAACACCGCAAAAAGGATCAGAAGGTACCAATAGTCGACAAGAAAGTCACCTAATAGTTTAAGCTTGTTTTGCTCGTTTTTAAACTGACTGTAAACTGTTGCTGTGGTACGCTTTAAGGTATACTTATAATAGGCAAAATCGGCAAAGTTTGCCATTATACCTATGCTGTTGGTGATAATGAAAAGCCATTTGCAGAACTTTTGATATCCTTCCTTGTACCTGAAAGTGAAGGGAATAACATGTAATAATATAAATATAAGGTTAATGTACAGCAGGGCGGAAACATCAAATTTCACACCTCCATATAGGATAACAAGATATTTAGAGAAAGTAATGCCTTGAAATAAGCTATGGTTGAAGGCATAAAAGCCCAATCTGCAAAGCGTATATAAAACCAATACAATAAAAAACCGGTATGCCAGTGCCAGGTAAAGATTTACCTCTTTTGTGTTCTTAATTTTCAACTGCCTTTAATTAGAGGCAGTAAAACTAAGTATTTTGAAAACGATTTGTTAACAATAAATTTACGATATGTTCTTTTTGAAATATTGATGACGAGGAACTACCTGGGTAATGCCACAAAATCAATTACTGCACAATAGCCGTATTTTTTGTGAGGTTGAATACTTACCCCAATATAGTTTAACCCATAGGAATCATTTAAGATCATTTTTCTATGTCCAAGATCTGGAACACCTTTATCAAGCAATAACATACAAATGTTGTCCAGACCCGAAGAAAAACCAAATGCAAGGTTTTCACCATTGGATCTTTTAGGGTAAATCTCTGATATTCTATCTTTAACCGACCTTCCGTCACTGGAATTGTGCCCGCTAAAATTGTTGCGGTTCATATCCCTTGCATGTTGTTTTGCTACTATGCTTAAAGCCTCGTCTGGCCAAAGCATTGGAAGATCCTTTACCGCTCTAATCTGCTGTGCCAGACTCCGGTAGTACTTATTACTTGTGGTTATTTTAAGCTCATCATAGTTGCTATACTTCATGGCTTTTTTGTTGTGTGCCTCCACAAAATCCTGAAAATAAGTATTAAAGAATTTTTCGCCATCCATACGCGCCAGATTCATATAGATAACCAGATCCTTTTCTTCCCCGGTAAGGTAACTGGAGTTACCCGCGGTGTTGGCCATTTTTAGCTCCTCTTTAGACCATGTGTAGTCGTCGGATGTGTTTTTGACTTGCGTACTTGTAAAAATAGAAAATAGAAAAAGGATAGATATCGAAAACAGTTTCATGTTTTGACCAATAGCAAAAGCCAGGCCATACTTGGGGTTACAATACGTAATGCTATTATGTTTATCCCACCATTTGATGTGGGTTTATGAGTTCAGTAAATATATTTAGGACTATTTAAATAATAAAACAACTTCTGTTTATGCCGTAAGTGCAATGTGTTAAAGTTACAGCACATCCGTTTTAGCTTAAGAATCAGGGCAAATCCAGAGCGATGTGAAATTTTAAATAGTTTCCATAAGTTAATAAAAAGTTAATGTATCGTTAGTCTTTAAGCTTTTTTAGAGTTTTACTTTTGTTGAAATTTTTAATACATTGTGATGACCAAACGATTTTAAAACCAACATCTTTTGAAGGGCCTGACTGATTTAGCTTTATTGGATTTACTAAAAGATGATAGCGATGATGCATTTAATGAAATTTATGCACGCTATTGGGACTTGGTGTACGCTGTTGCCTGTAAAAAACTAAATGACCGTGAAGAGGCAAAGGATGTTGTACATGATCTGTTTATGCTCATCTGGGTTAAACGTCATTCGATCAATATCACCACTACATTTGTCGGATACATTTACGTGATCCTCAAAAATAAGCTTACCGATCTTAATCGCAGGCAAACACTTCGTATTAAGCACGATGATGAAGCAATAAAGACCCATCCTTTCGCAGATAATGATGTGTTTGACCAACTTGTATCTAAGGACATGGCACAGCAATTGCAATTAGAAATTCAAGATATGCCTTCCGGAATGCGAAAGGTATTTTTAATGAGTAGGGAAGAACAGCTTTCGGTTAATGAAATAGCCGGTAAATTATCCATTTCTTCTCAAACCGTAAAAAATCAAATTACGAGTGCTCTTAAAAGACTTAGGTCTAAATATCAGGCTAATTAAAATATTTTATTTCTACATAGTACCTCTTTAATTCTTGTTCGTTATGTATTTAGAATGGACGCTAAGAATAAAAAAGAAATCTATAAAGAATTTGGCATTTCCGATCCTTCAGAATTTTTTGAGGATCAGGATGACAAAGAGCAGTTACGCAAGGAGATGCTTGCGCGCATTACTGCAAGCAGGTATGCTCATGACAAACAATCCGCAAACAAGCAAAAACGTATAAGTAAGAAATTGATGCTGGCAATGGCTGCGGCCATTAGTTTTGTTCTGCTCTCGGCTGGTATCGTGTTTTATTACAATTCTTATTTTAAAGCCAACGACTTTGTAATAGTTAAAGTGCCTATGGGCAAAACCCAATTGGTTACACTACCCGATGGTTCCACTGTTTGGCTTAACGCCGCTAGTACCTTAAAATATCCCAAAAAGTTTGGAGCGAAAAGGATAGTTTATCTGGAAGACGGGGAGGGGTTCTTTAATGTGGTTCACAATGAAAAAGTACCTTTTATTGTTGAGTCCTCATCGTTAAAAACATTTGTTCTGGGAACATCATTTGTTGTTAAATCTTATAAAAGCCTCTCTACAGCCTCAGTATCTGTTGTAACCGGAAAGGTAGCGGTTAGTAATCATGACAAACAGATCAGTGTACTTACCCCCAATCAAGAGGTGGTGTATAATAAAGTTACCCACAAGCCGAAAACACTTACAACTAAGGCTGTTGAAAAAACAGAATGGAATAATGGCAAAGTTAATTTAAACGGAGTGTATTTTGAAGAGGCTGTTCTCGCTGTTGAAAATGCATACGGAGTTAAAATAGATTATGACAAGGAATTATTTAAGAATTGCCAGAATACCTTCAACATTAACGCGAAACAAAGTCTTAAAGAAACTTTAGATCTAATCGCCCTGATTCAGGGAATTACTTATCAAATTAAAGAAAAGGAGGTACTGATAACAGGAAACGGGTGTAATTAGACCAGAAAAAATAATGATCAGTACCTGTTGGAGCAGATACTGATCTAAATGTACAGCATGCGGGTAATTCGTCGAAAAATCTTCCGTATGGCTGTTTTGTGTTTCATTTAAACTATAAAACGATTAAAAATATGAAAAAAAACATTACTACACTAATTCTTAAGATAATGAAGGTAGGATTAATAGTGTTTGCTACTTTACTTACTTCTGCCGGAACCCTTTTAGCAGAAACTGTTTTTAGCCAGAATCTTAAAGATGTTAGGGTAACTCTCAACCTTAATGGCGAATCATTAGAAAGAGCAATTGAAAAGATCAGTAAAACAAGTAAGCTTGACTTTTCTTATAACAACAATGAATTACGAAAGGTAAAAGGAATTGTGATAAACGTATCTAACGAGCCGATAACCGAAGTGCTTGTACGTTTATTAGATCAGACGCCATTTTCCTATAGGGAGATAGATCAAAATATTGTGATCTTCAGGAAGAGGAATGAGTTGTCTGGAGAGAAGCAATTGATAAAGGGAAAAGTAACCGACGAAACTGGTATACCATTGCCAGGAGTAACGGTACAGATTAAAGGGACCACTTCTTCTGTAACTACTGATGTAAATGGAGTTTATGAACTTAATGTAGCGTCCTCTGCTGATATTTTAGTGTTTTCTTATATGGGTTTAACCACTCAGGAAGTTGTTGTAGGTACACAACAACAGATCAATGTCGTTTTAAAAGACGATCAGAAGATTCTGAATGAAGTTGTTGTGGTTGGATATGGCACACAGAAAAAAATAAATTTGAGCGGTGCAGTTGATGGAATAACCAGTAAAGAAATCGAAAACAGGCCTTTTTCAAGCGTAGGAGCTGGTTTACAGGGACTAATTCCAAACCTTAATATAACTATTTCAAGTGGACAGGTTAATAAAGCACCAGCTTTTAACCTCAGAGGTTATACATCACTAAATGGCGGATCACCTTATATTCTGGTTGATAATGTGCCATTTACTGCCGATGAATTAATGGCTTTAAATCCTAATGACATAGAGAGTGTGTCGACTTTAAAGGATGCAGCATCAGCTGCAATTTACGGTGCCAGAGGAGCTTTTGGCGTAATTTTGATTACAACAAAAACTGCTAAGAGTAACGATCTTAAGGTATCTGCAAATACTTATTACGCAATACGTACCTTGGGTAAGGTTCCTGATATTGTAACTGATCCCCTTAAAACCATGGAGTTTAAGCACGATGCTGCTTATCCGCTATACAACCTGTTTCCAGAAAATGTAAGAGAGTATGCCAGACAACGTTCAGAAAATCCTTCTCTTCCGTCTGTAATTATATCGCCAACAGATCCTAATGCATGGGCATATTATGGATCTACAAACTGGATGAATGAGGTGTATCATAACACTGCCCCAACTTATAGCGCTAATTTCAGCATATCTAAAAGAGACGAAAAACTAAGCTATTATACTTCAGGTGAATATTTCACAAATGAAGGAATGTTGCGCTACGGAAATGATAACTATGATCGGTATAATTTAAGAGCAAAAGCAGATTATAAGCTAAGGAATTGGTTAACTCTTGGTAATAATACCTCTTTTATGTCTAGCACTTATGATGAATCTGTTTATGGCGGGGAAGGCTTCTTTCATAATGTTAACAGGCAGAGTTCTCTTGATGTTCCAAAGAACCCTGATGGAAGCTGGACCTCGACCGGTGCCGCTCTATTGGGAAGATTACAAAGTGGCGGACGTAGTGTAACCAGAAGCAATAATTTTCAAACAACATTTAATGCCAAAGCTGAACTGGTAAAGGATGTATGGGATTTAAAGGCTGATGCTACCTTTAGAAGAATAGATACTGCAGGCAGATCGTTTGATGTACCCGTACCATATAAAACAGGACCTAATTCGGCCATAAGTTATAGTGGTTCGAACCCAACCTGGGCTCAAAATGATACTAGGCTTGTGAGACATAATATTTATAACATTTATACAGATTTTCATAAAACCTTTGGTTTAAAACACTATTTGCAAGTATTGGCAGGCTTTAATCAGGAATATAGATATCGTACCACTAATTCTGTTACACGCAAGGGATTGATCAGCAATACACTACCGTCTATTTCTTTAGCAACCGGTGATATGACCGGTAGCGAACGAATTGAAGATTGGGCAGTAAGGGGATGGTTTTATCGCTTGAATTATATTTTTGATAATAAATACATTCTGGAATTAAATGGCCGTTATGATGGCACTTCACGTTTCCCAAGCGACGATCGTTGGGGATTTTTCCCTTCAGCTTCAGCTGCATGGGTAGTAACGGGTGAAAATTTCTTTAAGCCTGTAGCAGAAAGCATCGGACTTGATTTATTAAAACTACGTGCGTCTTATGGTTCATTGGGTAATCAGGATGTGGATTCATATTTATACATTCCTTCAATGGCATCTGGGCAGATTGATCAGATTCTTGATGGCAAAAGACCCATTCAAGTTCTCCCTCCAGGAGCAGTTGCCCCAAGTTTAACCTGGGAAAAGGTATCAACAATTAACTTTGGTGGTGATGTAAGCTTTCTCAAAAATCGTTTTGATTTGAGTTTTGATGCTTATACCCGGTACACAGAGGGTATGCTTACAAAGGGTAAAACCTTACCTGGCCCTTTTGGTGTTAATGAACCAAAAGTAAATGCTGCAGATTTGAAAACAAAAGGCTGGGAAATAAGATTGGGCTGGAAAGATGGTTTTATGCTCGCTGAAAGCCAATTTTACTATAACATAGGATTTAATATGGGCGATAGTCGTTCGTATATTACCAGATTTGATAATCCAAATGGTTTGTTATCTGATCATTATGTTGGTAAAGAAATCGGAGAGATATGGGGCTTGGAAACAGAAGGCTTTTTCCAGAACAAAGAAGAACTTGCTAACCATGCTGACCAAACTGCTGTTGGGGCTGATGATACAGGGTATAAATTTGATGTGGGTGACTTAAAATTTAAGGACCTAAATGGTGATGGCAAAATAGATAAAGGTAAAAATACACTTGCCGATCATGGAGATCAGAAGATCATTGGTAATAATAGGGCAAGGTACCAATATGGAATAGACTTGAACGCAGGCTGGAAGGGATTTGATGTAAGGGTATTCTTCCAGGGTGTTGGTAAAAGAGATTGGTATCCTGGTCCAAGCAACCATTATTTCTGGGGCGTTTATGCACAACCATGGGCCAATGTTCAGGTTCATAATCTTGACCACTGGACTCCCGAAACACCAGATGCTTACTTCCCGAGGGTTAAAGCCTATATTGCAGAAGATGCTACTGAACTTGGAAATCCACAGACTAAATATTTGCAGGATGCTTCTTATTTACGGTTAAAAAACCTAACACTTGGTTATACACTGCCAAAAACTTTAACGAATCGGATAAAACTGGATAAACTGCGCCTTTACTTCAGTGCAGAAAACATATTTGATGTATCTCATATTAAAGCAAATCTGGATCCTGAAGGGCTCGATGGTAAGGTCTATCCATTCCAAAAAACCTTTTCTTTTGGTTTAAACCTTAATTTTTAACTCAAGCAGAAAGTATTATGAAACTAAGAATAAATTATATCCTTATAATAGGATTTATAGCTATAGCAATAACAGCCTGCAAGAAGGATTTTTTGCAACGTAATCCTCAAACACAAATTACTGACGCCGTCTTTTTTCAGTCACCATCAGACCTCGAAACATATAGCAATGGCTTTTACAAGCAGTTGAGCCCTTCGTACGATGATATTAACTCTGATAATATTGCTAACTATAATGCAAATGGTGAGGTTGATAATCTGGTAAGAGGCGGCATATCATCTTCAAACGTTGGTGGCTGGGATAAAAAGGACTGGGCAGATTTGCGTCAAATTAACTATATGCTTGATCATATTAATCAGGTAAAAGGTGATCAAACACTAATTAATCATTATGTAGGTATTGCCCGTTTTTTCCGTGGCTTTTATTATTTTAAAAAGATCAAAACCTATAGCAATGTACCATGGTTTTCAAAGGTTGTAAGTTCCGAAGATCCTAATCTTTATAAAGGTCAGGATCCACGAGCAACGGTTGCCGATTCGGTTTTGAACGATCTTACTTATGCCGCAAATAATATTAAAGCAGATGGAAGCAATACACGCGTCACCAAATGGGCGGCACTTACTTTATTGGCACGCTTTGCGCTTCACGAGGGTACTTTTAGGAAATACCATGATGAGATAGCATTAACAAACGACTATCAGCGTTTTCTTGACGTTGCTATAACCGCTACAGCCCAAATTATAAAAGACGGTGGCTTTGTTATCTACAATACAGGAAAGGCTGGTGAAGACTATCGTGCCCTATTTTCAAGTGCAAATTTAGCCGCGAATAAAGAGATGATTATGTGGGCTGATTATGGAAAAGAACTTGGAGTTGGTAACAATAGCCATACAGTATTAGACTATATCTGGTCTCTTAGTAAAAATCTGGCAGATACTTATCTTAAAACAGATGGTTCTCCATTCACCTCAACACCCGGCTACAATACCAAGTTATATACAGAAGTATTTGCCGGTCGCGACCCTCGTATGGCAGAAACTATTATTAATCCGGCATTTAGAGGGCCGAATAATGCTACGGCGCCATATAGAATAAAGCCAACCCTTGGAGGTTATAATCAAATTAAATTTTATCCCCGTTCTGCTGATTTAATGCAAGGCTGGGTAATGAACTACACAGACTTGCCAATATTTAGATATGCTGAGGTTCTTTTGATAAATGCAGAGGCAAAGGCTGAATCCGGAACGATTACTCAAGCCGACCTGGATCAGACAATTAATAAGTTAAGGAATAGGGTGCAAATGCCTGCATTAAGCATGGGGGTAGCACTAGATCCGGTACTTTCAGCTACTTACCCTAATGCCATGGGAGCAAATACAGCGGTATTGCTTGAAATTCGCAGGGAAAGAAGGGTGGAGATGGCTTGCGAAGGTTTAAGGTATGATGATATAGTTCGTTGGAAAGTAGGTAAAGTTTTACAAAACAGTCAGCAAGGGATGTATGTTCCGGCAATGGGTGGATTGGATGTTACAGGAGATGGTATACCTGATATTGCAATTCTAACCTCTCCTAATGATGAATCTGCGATCGCAAATCTCCCAGAGGATGTGAAAAAGAACCTATCTAAATACTACTTAAAAGATAAAGACGGTAAGGACCAGAATTTTTACCTTACTAATGGCACTTCTGGTTTTGTAGCATTTACGCGCGATAGAGATCAGCCGAGAACATTTATTGAACCAAAGTATTATTACAGGCCAATACCAATAAGTGAAACTGTAGTTAACCCGGCCTTAAAACAAGTGTTTGGCTGGTAATAATATTAAAATGACAGCACTCTCCGGCAGCAGGTTTAATCGCCTGCTGCTTTTTAAATTTACACACAAACAAACCATGAGAATACTAGCGATTTTATTTTTTTACTTATCTTTTGTTGGTATAGCAAATGCCCAATTTAAGGGAAAGGTTTTTCTAGATAAAAATAAGAACAAACTTGCTGATACATCTGAGCCGGGTATAGCCAATGTAGCCGTATCTGATGGGCAAAATGTATTAAGCACAGATAAAGAGGGTAGCTTTAACCTGCCTGGTCATTCAAAAACGAGGTTTATATTCATTACTATTCCTGCTGGTTATAAACTAACTGATAAACATTATATCAAAGTAGGTGAGACGACAGATAAGGTATATAATTTTGGTTTAGTTGAAGATCCTACAAGTGCCGGAACATCTGTTAAAATGCTTCAGATTACGGATACCGAGACTGATAAGTACAACGATTGGATTGTGAATGTAAAGAACTATGCAAAAAAACAGGGCATCAGCTTTATTGTTCATACCGGCGATATCTGTTACGAAAAGGGATTAAACTTCCATGCCAACCAGATTACATCTGAAACATTGGGTAAGCAAATTTTTTACTGTATTGGTAATCATGACCTCGTTAAAGGGGCTTATGGCGAGGAACTGTTTGAAAATTTGTTTGGCCCGGTATATTACTCTTTTGATGCCGGACCAGCACATTTTATTGTAACTCCAATGAGGTCTGGCGATTTTCAGCCATCGTATACAGTGGATGAGGTAATCAGCTGGATGAAAAATGACCTTGCTGCTGTAGATAAAAACAAACCCGTAATTATCTTTAATCATGATCTCCTTACTTACAACGATCAATTCATTTTAAAAGGTAAAAACGATTCTATCAATTTAAATGATAATAATTTAAAAGCATGGGTTTATGGCCATTGGCACAATAATTTTGTAAGGAAAAGCGAAAAGACAGGGATTCATTACATTTCATCTGCACCACCTGATAAAGGGGGAATAGATAACTCTGCAGGACAATTCCTGTCTATAGAAATTGATAAAAATGGTGTAAAAAAAGTAAAACCACATTATACTTATTTGCATAAGCACCTGGTGGTAACTACTCCATCCGGGTCGGATATGGTAAAGGTGAAAAACGGAGCACTAATCGTAAATGCGAATGTTTACGATAGTGAAACTACTGTAATGAATGTTAAGAGCATAATCTATGATGGTAAAGGAAATAAGCTGGCCGAAACAGCTTTGACCGCAAATACTGATTGGAATTGGGAAGGGAAAATACCCGTGACTAAGTTGGCAAAAGGGAAACCTTTAACAATACAAACCGAAGTTGTTTTTGCAGATGGCGAGCAGCACATACAGAAACAGTCTTTTAAAATTGATACAGAAACATCATTAAAATGGATAAGTAACATAAAAGGAAATATATGGAAAACTGCACCCCTGTTTGCCGAAGGGCGACTATTTGCGGCTACAATAGATGATGGTAACAATATCAATTGCGGAATTACAGCACTTGATCCGCAGAGTGGAAAAGTTTTATGGCATTATAAAACCCGTAACTCCATCAAACATGAAATAGCTTATGACCGCGGATTGGTACTATGTACAGATATGGAAGGCTTTACTTATGCGCTAGAAGCATCATCTGGTGAATTGGTTTGGAAGAAAGACCTGGGCATGAAGAGCTTGCCTGGCTACATCTCTGCAGGGGTAGCAGAGAACGGTATTTATTATACAGGGGCTGAAGGTTATTTCCAGGCACTTGAGGTTAAATCAGGTAAAACTATTTGGGTAAATAAAGAGTGGCAAGGAGGAGAAGGTACACCTGAAAAGATGACAATTGCGGGCGATGTCATAATTACCGGCAGTAATTGGCAAAGTCTATTCGGTCATGATAAAAGAACTGGTAAATTACTATGGAAAAGAAGTGACGAAGGTTTGCGTTTTAGAAGCAGTACCGGGAAGTATGTAAATGGTAAATTATACATCACTGGTCTGAACGCCATTTTTGTGTTAGATCCTCAAACAGGAAAGACACTTCAAAAAATTGATGCCAATTATGAATTTAAGGTAATGGCAGCACCTTTGGTTACAGATAAGCATATTATTATGCCAACCGCTAAACATGGAGTTGTTGCTTATGATGTTAATACTTTACAAGAAACGTGGAATACTACAACTGGCAATGCGCTTGTTTATTCTGCTCCGTATGCAGGTCCCGAGTCGGCTACTGTAGAATGTTCAGTTATTAAGTATAAAAATAAGCTTCTTCTTGGAGCCTCTGATGGATATATCTATGTCTTGGATGAAAATTCTGGAAATGTACTGAGGAAAATTAATCTGGGCGCTCCAATATTTGCTGATTTATCAGTTGTTGAAAACACCCTTTATGTAGCAGATTTTGCAGGGAATGTATTTGCCCTCACAAATTTCTAGAAATAACGATTGCTAAATTCCGGAACAGCCTTGTTGCAAATAGCGACAGGGCTGTTTTACTTTAGATGAGCGTGGACATTTTTCAAAATGAAACATTTTATAATAAAATGATATACATTATTAAAAATAATAACTCTGAACACTTTTTTTAGCCTCAAATTTTTATTAATTTGCTTTAACGGAAACACTTACGTAAATCATCCCTATGAAATGTCGTTCTCACCTCCTGGCCGTCTTTTTATTCTGCAGCCCCCTTTTAAGTAAAGCACAAGGAATAAGCGTTCCCGTTTCTGAAAAAGCCAAGATCAATTTTTCAGGAATGCTGCAAACTCAATTTAATTATTCGCTTGATGACGATATTGATATTGCTGGTATGCATCATGCCGGCGATGAGCATTTTTCCAGAAATTCTTTTTCTGTAAAACGGGCACGTTTACAATTGAATGCTACTATAAACGATCGAATTAATGCTGTTATACTGGTCAACTTTGGTGATTTTACAGGCAACCCTCAAAACAAAGTGCTCGAAAACGCATACATTAAGTACAGTATTAATGATTATGTGAATTTCCAATTCGGTCAGTTCAGGCCTCAATTTGGTCAGGAAGATAATTATCCTGTTGATTTTGTGCGTTCCATTGATTATTCAAATCAATATTATCTTTTTGGTTCAAACAGTTGGCAGAGCTTTCAAATAGGTGCCACTTATTTTGGAGAGATTAAAAATACTGATGTTCCTGTAAAATATTATATAGGTATTTTTAATGGCAACAACCGAAATCAGGTAAGTGATAACGACGACGGTAAAATAATTCCTGCCCGAATTGTAGTTGGTTTAGGTAAAACTACGCAGTTGGGTGCCAGTGGTGGAGTTGGCAAAAACATGGGCCAAAAAATATGGGCTTATGGTGCCGATGTTGATTATAAAAAGCAGCTGAATGAGCGGTGGGGTATAGAACTTGTTTCAGAATATAAACAAGGGATAAACAGTGTTGCATTCTTTGGCCAGGAAAATCCGGTAATCCCGGTAAGTGAGTATGCAATGCGCGGCATCTATGTATTGCCAAATGTGGCTTACAGTATTAAAAATGCTAGACTCAAAAGTTTGGAATTTGCAGTGCGATATGAATACCTCGATTCAGATTTTAAGCAAGTGGGAAATTCCCGACAAAGTTATATTCCAATGATCAGTGCGGCCTTTGCTGAAGCATACGCCATTAGAGTTCAATTGGGATTGCTAATGGACAGATACGAAAGAAATATCCCCAATACAACGCAGTACAATACAAATAGGATTATTTGCCAGGTTCAGGCAAGATTTTAATTATCTAATTCACTCTAATCCGTTAAATTATGAAAGAGATCAACTACAAAATGATGCTGGCTACATTGGCTTTTGGGTTGTTAATCTGGTTTTTACCAGTACCAGAAGGTGTAAAGCCCGAAGCATGGCATTTGCTGGCTATTTTTTTAGCAACTATTTTAGGTATTATCTTAAAAGCAGCTTCCATGGGTACCATGTCTATGATTGCTATCGCAATAGTTGCTTTAACAGGGGTGTTGGCACCAGGAAACCCGGGTAAATCGATCTCAATGGCCTTAAGTAGTTTTGGAGATAAGGTTATCTGGCTAATTGGCATTTCATTTTTCATCGCAAGGGGCTTTATAAAAACGGGTCTTGGAAGCAGAATTGCCTACCTTTTTATCAGAGTGTTTGGCCGAAGCTCTCTAGGTTTGGGTTATGGATTGGGCCTTGCAGATCTTGTACTGGCACCCGCTATTCCAAGTAATACTGCAAGAGGGGGTGGTATTATTTATCCGATCATGAAGTCTATGGCCCTTAATTTCGATTCAGTTCCAGAAAAACCGGAAACGCACCGTAAGCTAGGAGGCTATTTAACATTAAGTTGTTATAACATCAACCTCATCACGTCCTCAATGTTTCTAACAGGTACAGCGAGTAATCCCATGTGTCAGAAATTTGCTGCAGATCTTGGTATAAATATCACATGGATGTCTTGGATGTGGGCCGCAATAATTCCAGGAATTATCTCTTTGATTCTGGTGCCATATATCTTATACAAAATCTATCCTCCGGAAATAAAATCGACGGGAGGAGCACCTAAAATGGCCTCCGAAAAATTGAAAGAGATGGGAGCTGTAACACGCAACGAATGGTTGATGTTAACTGCATTTGTTGTCTTGCTTTTTTTATGGATAACAGGAGATATTTTTAAAATCGACGCCACAACTACTGCCTTTATTGGTCTGGTATTCCTGTTGTTATCGCAGGTTTTAACCTGGGAAGATGTGAAAAGTGAAAAGGGCGCATGGGATACAATTGTATGGTTCTCGGCCTTGGTAATGATGGGTAGTTCTTTGAATACGCTGGGATTAATCCCATGGTTCAGTGAATTGGTAAGGGCAAAAATAGGAGGGCTGAGCTGGACCATGGCTTTTCCTATTATTATTCTGGTTTACTTTTACAGTCATTATTTGTTTGCAAGTGCAACAGCGCACGTTGCGTCTATGTATGCAGCTTTGCTTGGCGTGGGTATCACCATTGGCATTCCGCCCATGCTGCTTGCATTATCGCTGGGCTTTTGTGGTGGTATTTTTGGAACATTAACCCATTACGGGCATGGTCCGGCACCGGTATTTTTTGGAAGTACATTCGTTGATGTCAAGGACTGGTGGTCAAAGGGATTTGTTTTGAGTATCGTTTTTCTTTTGATCTGGATGGGAATAGGCGGGCTGTGGTGGAAGATGATCGGCTTGTATTAATTTAAAGCTTATGGATAATAAAAACAGAGCATCTACACTGATGCGAAAAACGCTAATGGCAGTTACGGGGTTGTTTCTGTGTTTTTTTCTTGTCATTCATTTGCTTGGAAATCTGCAGTTATTATTACCTGCCGAACAAGCAAAAGCCAGCTTTAACAGTTATTCTCAGCTGCTATCCGGCAATATTTTTATAAAGATCATTTCTTATGTTCTCTATGCATCTATTGTAATTCATTGCCTGGATGCATTGATAATTACGCTTAAAAATAAAAAAACAGCAGGCAGGTATGCCGTGGATAACAGGGGCAAAGCCAGCAAATGGTATTCAAGAAATATGGGGATACTTGGCACACTAATTCTGATATTTTTGGTATTTCATTTCAGGGATTTTTGGTATCAGTACAAGTTCGGAAGCTTACCGAAAGATGAAAGTGGGCATAAAGACCTATACGCAATAGTGGTGGCAGCCTATCACGACTGGTGGTATGTACTTTTCTATGTGCTGTCTATGTTCGCGCTGGGTTATCATCTGCTGCATGGCTTTTATAGTGCAGCCAGATCACTGGGTTTGTATCATCCTAAATATGTTTCGTGGGTAAGGACTTTTGGTACAGGCTATAGCTATATCATCACTATCGGTTTCGCTATTATTCCAATTTATATTTACTTAACTCAACATGTTTTATGGAACTGAACGCTAAAATACCACCGGGACCATTAAAAGATAAATGGAGTTTCTATAAAGACCATGCTAAGCTGGTTAATCCCGCCAACCGAAAAAAAATGGACGTTATTGTTATTGGTACCGGACTGGCAGGTAGTGCTGCTGCGGCATCATTGGCCGAGATGGGATACAATGTTAAATCTTTCTGTTTTCAGGATTCAGCAAGGCGTGCACACTCAGTAGCTGCACAAGGTGGAGTAAATGCGGCCAAGAATTACAAGAATGATGGAGATAGTGTTTATCGTATGTTCTATGATACCATTAAAGGCGGCGATTTCCGGTCACGCGAAGCAAACGTTTATAGGCTTGCAGAATGTTCGGCTCAGTTAATAGATCAGGCAGTTGCCCAAGGTGTGCCTTTTGGCAGAGAATATGGCGGGTATCTGAATAATCGATCTTTTGGAGGTGTACAGGTTAGCCGGACTTTTTATGCAAGAGGACAAACAGGACAACAGTTGCTTTTAGGATCTTATCAGGCTTTAATGCGTCAGGTTGCTGCCAAAACCGTTAAGCTTTACACAAGGCATGAAATGTTGGATGTAGTAGTTATCGATGGAAAAGCAAGAGGCGTTATTGTAAGAAATCTTGATACAGGAGAGATAGAAAGGCATAGTGCTCATACCGTAATTTTGGCCACCGGGGGCTTTGGTAAAATCTATTATTTATCAACCCTTGCAATGGGATGCAATGCATCTGCCATATGGCGTGCACACAAGAAGGGTGCATTAATGGCATGTCCAAGCTGGACCCAGGTACACCCAACATCCTTACCACAATCGGGCGATTACCAATCTAAGCTCACACTTATGTCTGAGTCGCTGCGGAATGATGGGCGAATTTGGGTGCCTTTAAAACCTTCTGAAAACCGGAAACCTAATGATATTCCTGAATCAGAACGTGATTACTACCTGGAAAGACGTTACCCTGCCTTCGGTAATCTTGCCCCACGCGATATTTCCTCGAGAGCGGCAAAGGAACGCATAGACGCAGGATTTGGAGTAGGGCCGCAAAGGAATGCCGTTTATCTGGATTTTTCCAAGGCGATTAAGGAGCAGGGAAAAGGGCGTATTAAAGAGAAGTATGGCAACCTGTTTGACATGTACCGCAAAATTACGGCTACCGACGCCTATGTAGAGCCTATGATGATATCTCCTGCGGCTCACTTCTCAATGGGCGGACTATGGGTTGATTATGAACTGATGACGACCATACCAGGGTTGTTTGCGCTTGGTGAAGCTAACTTTGCTGATCATGGAGCCAACAGGTTAGGTGCAAATTCTTTGTTACAGGCATGTGTAGACGGTTATTTTATTGCACCATATACGGTTTCAAATTATCTGGCCGGAGAAATTAAATCAGAAAGAGTGCCGATAGATCATCAGGCATTTATCGATGCCGAAGTTCAGGTAAGAGCGCAACTAAGTAAACTGCTGGAAATAAATGGTACTAAAACGGCCGATTATTTCCATAAGACTTTAGGCAAGTTATTATACGATTATTGTGGTTTATCAAGAAGCAAAGAAGGATTAATCCACGCCATAAACGAAATAAAAAAGCTAAGGGCTGATTTTTATAAAGACCTTAAAGTTCCTGGCGATGAAGATGAGATGAACGGAGAATTGGAAAAGGCAGGTCGTATTGGTGATTACCTCGAAGTGGCAGAGTTGATGTGCCTGGATGCTTTAACTCGAGACGAATCATGTGGTGCCCATTTTAGAGAAGAATATCAAACTCCGGAAGGAGAGGCTTTAAGGAATGATGAAAAGTTCTGTTTCGTATCTGCCTGGAAATGGCGGGGAGAAGGACAGGAAGAATTGCTGATCCCTGAACCATTACACTTTGAAAATGTTGAACTGGCAGTAAGAAGCTATAAATAAATAGGCTGATGAAGTTATATCTAAAAATTTGGAGACAAAGTGATGCTGCCAGCGAGGGTAAGCTGGTAGATTACGAACTGGATAATGTGATCCCTCATATGTCTTTTCTGGAGATGATGGATACCTTAAATGAGCAGCTGGTTTTAAAAGGTGACCGCCCTGTTGAATTTGACCATGATTGCAGGGAAGGAATATGCGGGCAGTGTGGAATGATGATTAACGGACAAGCACATGGCCCCATAGCAAATCTTACTACCTGCCAGCTTCATATGCGTGAGTTTAAAGATGGCGACACCATTTATGTTGAACCATTCAGAGCTTTGGCTTTTCCTATAAAAAGGGATCTAAGGGTTGATAGGTCAGCATTTGACAGGATTATTATGGCTGGTGGGTTTGTTTCTGTAAATACTGGTCAGGCACCTGAAGCAAATGGAATACCCATTACACATGAACAGGCCGAATCTGCTTTTGACTCTGCTGCTTGCATAGGATGCGGCGCTTGTGTTGCTACTTGTAAAAACTCAAGTGCGGCCTTATTTACATCAGCCAAAATCTCCCACCTGGCAAAATTGCCTCAAGGAAAAATGGAGTCGCGGAAAAGGGTGCTTTCTATGGTAAAACAAATGGATGAAGAGAATTTCGGACACTGCAGTAATACAGAGGCCTGCGAGGTAGAATGCCCCCAACAGATTTCAGTTCTTAATATTGCAAGAATGAACTGGGAATATTCATTGAGTAGCGTTTTGAAAAAATAAGTAGAGGGGGCAGTTTACTGCCCCCTCTACTTTGTGCTTTCGTCATCCTGAGAGCTCGGTCGTCATGCTGAATTTATTTCAGCATCCCTCAAGGGAAAGTTTGCCTGGAAAAAGCGAGATACCGCTCTTCAGCGGCATGACGAATGCTTTAGCAAATATTACCTTAACAAGTTTTTCCAGCTTGTTTTGCTTTCAATTAATGTTTGAAGATCTTTAATGTCAATACGTTGTTGCTCCATTGTATCACGATGACGAATGGTTACCGTATCATCTTCCAGTGTCTGATGGTCAATTGTTAAGCAGAAAGGAGTACCAATAGCATCTTGTCTGCGGTAACGCTTACCAATGGCATCTTTTTCTTCATATACACAGTTGAAATCCAGCTTTAAGCTGTTCATAATTTCTCTTGCTTTTTCCGGTAAACCATCTTTTTTAGTAAGTGGGAATATCGCTACTTTAACAGGAGCAAGGCAAGGGTGTAAACGCAATAAGGTCCTGCTATCTTGTTTTTCTCCATCACTAAGGTCCTGCTCTTCAAAAGCATTGATCATGGTTAAAAGGAACATACGATCTAAACCTATAGAAGTTTCTATCACATAAGGTACATAGTTGCCATATGGTTTTCCCTCTTCATTAAGATCATTGTCGAAATATTGCATTTTCTTGCCAGAGAATTCCTGGTGCTGAGAAAGATCGAAATCTGTACGGCTATGAATACCTTCTACCTCTTTAAACCCAAACGGGAATTCAAATTCAATATCGGTAGCTGCATTCGCATAGTGAGCAAGTTTAACATGATCGTGGTATCTGTATTTTTCGGCAGAGGTGCCTAAAGCCAAATGCCATTTTAAACGAGCCTCTTTCCAGTATGCAAACCATTTTTTGTCTTCACCCGGGCGTACAAAGAATTGCATTTCCATTTGTTCAAACTCACGCATACGCATAATGAACTGACGGGCAATTACCTCGTTTCTAAAAGCTTTTCCTATCTGTGCAATACCAAAAGGAATCTTCATCCTTCCCGATTTCTGAACATTAAGGAAGTTTACAAAAATACCCTGAGCAGTTTCAGGACGTAAGTATATTTCTTCTGCCCCCTCGGCCATAGCACCAAACTGGGTACTAAACATCAGGTTAAACTGACGTACTTCTGTCCAGTTTTTTGTGCCGCTTACCGGGCATGCTATTTCGTGTTCTTCAATTAATGTTTTTAATTGCTGTAGGTTTTCAGATTTTAAAGCCTCATCCATATCAGCTTGTAGCTTTGCAGCTTTATCTGTTTTGCCGTCTTTTTCGTAACGTGCAATTTTATCTTCTAATAACTGATCAGCACGGTAGCGTTTTTTCGAATCTTTATTATCGATCATAGGATCGTTAAATCCGTCAACGTGACCACTTGCTTTCCATATTTTTGGATGCATAAATATTGCAGAATCAATGCCTACAATATTTTCATGCATTTGTACCATGGCTTTCCACCAATAAGTTTTGATGTTGTTTTTTAATTCTGCCCCTAACTGCCCGTAATCGTATACAGCACTTAGTCCATCATATATTTCGCTGCTTTGGAATACAAAACCATATTCCTTGGCGTGTGATATTACATTTTTAAATTGCTCGTCGTTAGTGTTTTTTGCCATAATGATGCAAACTTAGATAAAATATTTTAATGGTTTTCATGAATGCAGTGGTGTTTTTTCTACTTTTGAAAATGAGCACTCCGGTAAACCTAAAAATTAAATAAATTGAGCATTAAAGTACAGTATTTGTCTAAGTATTACGATAAGCAAAAGGCTGTCGATGAAGTTAGTTTTGAGGTTAAACCCGGAAAGATATTAGGTTTCCTTGGGCCAAACGGTGCCGGAAAATCTACCACGATGCGCATGCTTACCGGTTATCTGAAGCCAACCTCCGGCTCCGCTGAGTTGTGCGGCTTCGATTCGCAAACCCAGAGTTTGGATGTTAGACGTATTATTGGTTACCTGCCAGAAAACACGCCTTTATATACAGATATGTATGTAAAAGAGTTTTTATTGTTTGTTGCCAATACCTATAAGCTTCAGCACCCCGAGCAAAAAGTTAAGGAGACAATAGATGCCGTTGGCTTAGGGGCCGAGCAGCACAAAAAAATAAATATGCTTTCTAAAGGCTACAAGCAGAGGGTAGGATTGGCTCAGGCAATTATTCATAATCCCGAGATCTTAATACTTGATGAACCTACATCAGGTTTAGATCCAAATCAGCTTACCGACATTCGGGAACTGATTAAGAAGCTGGGAAAGGACAAAACGGTTATCCTATCAACACATATTATGCAAGAAGTAGAGGCAGTTTGCGACGAGGTCATCATCCTCAATAAAGGAAAGATTGTAGCAAATGCCGAAATCAATGAACTTAAAAAGCAACACCAATCTTCGTCTCTTGAAGAGATTTTTAGAAAACTGACTTCTCAATAAAATAAGTCAATTGTGCGTTTGTTAATAATTATTTACTGTAGAGTTTTATTTTTTGTAACGATTGGCCAAGTTTTTGTATCTAAGGATTATAATTACACAATTTAAATTAAACAGAAATGAAAAAAGTATTTTTACTAACAGCAATTGCAGGTCTTTTTGCATTCTCGAGCGTTAAGGCTCAAAAAGATGTTGCTATGACAGGTCCAAAGTTAGGTATTGGAGCTGAGTTTGCATTTCCAATGGGCGACTTTGGTGATGGATACAAATTAGGATATGGTGGTTCACTAACGTACCAACACCCGATAGCTGCTAATCTAAATTTAACTGGTAACGCTGGTTATTTAGATTTCACTGGTAAAGAAGTAAGTGCTATGGGGGTTACATTTAAAAATCCTAGCATTGGTTTTATCCCGGTTAAAGCTGGATTAAGATATTTTCTTGCCGAAAACATCTTTGTTAACGGAGAATTAGGAGCGGTTTTCTCAACAAAAAGTGGTGTAGGAACTGCATTTGCATATTCTCCAGGTATTGGTGTTGAGTTTCCTGTTGCTGATAAATCAACTATAGAATTAGGTGGACGTTATGAAGGATGGTCTAATAATGGAACCAGCTCTTTCATCGGATTAAGATTAGCATATAATTTCGGTTTATAATCAAAAACCAAAAGGTTCGTTTAAACGAATAAAAAAAGCTGCTTGATTAAGTTCAAGCGGCTTTTTTTGTTAATCAGTACCTCGTTTCTGACCTCCATGTAAACTATCATCTTGCAAATTACCGTTTCCCTAATGCATTAGGAACTAAGAAAGGTAGTACTACCTCTGATATGCAGTTATTACCACGCTAATAATGAAAATATAATAATAACAATATAAGTACAAATAAAGAACATAATTAACATACTATTTCAATGGTATTTCAACTATGTATTCGTTATGTTGTTAATATGAGGTTATACTGTAATCTTATTTAACAGAATATAAGTTGAGTATTTTCTTAAAAGCATCTTTGCCTATAGTATGGTGTTATCATAAAAAAGAAGACAACCTGGTAATTATCCAAAGCTTTGTTATACTAGCTATATTTTATAATATTGCAGCTCATTGAAATTTAACTAATGAAAAAAATATTTTTCTTAATTCTTACTGCGGGATTTTTCCAGTTGGTTGATGTTAAGGCACAATCTAGCGCTCAAATTGCAGAGCCGAGATTGGGAATTGGGTTTGACGTAGGCTTACCTATCGGCGATTTTGGAGACTTTGCAAATTATGGAACAGGGGGTTCTCTACTTTATCAGCATCCGGTATCAAAGTCATTAAACATTACCGGAAATGTAGGCTATATCAGATTCAATGGCAAAGAAACTATTGGTACCTTGAAATACAGGCAAAGTTTTATTCCGATTAAAGTTGGAGCAAGATATTTCATCACCGAAAATATTTACGGAACAGCTGAAGTGGGGTCGTCTATCGCGACAGCTAATGGCAGTGGAGTTTCTTTTATTTATACACCTGGTTTGGGCGTTGAAATTCCTGTTTCACGTACAGGTTCTTTAGACATTGGAGCCAGATATGAAGGGTGGACAAAAAATACGGGAACTTTATCATTTATTGGTTTAAGAGCCGGATACAATTTTTAAAAGCAAATGAATGTACGCAGTTTTTAAAAGGGAATTATTCAGTTTGTTAAATTCATTAATGGCTTATATTACCATTGGTGTGTTTTTACTAACCTCAGGTTTGCTGCTTTGGTTCTTTCCTGATACCTCGATATTGGAGTATGGATATGCTGAACTCACCGGGTTCTTTAGTTTGGTGCCATTCCTATTCATGTTTCTGATCCCTGCAATAACCATGCGTTCGTTTGCTGAAGAGAGGAGAGAAGGTACTTATATTTTACTGGCATCAAGGCCATTAACAGATTGGCAAATTATTCTGGCAAAGTATTTTGCATGTTTGGTACTGGTGTTGTTTTCATTGGTGCCTACTATAATTTATTATTATTCTATTTACAAGCTGGGTTTGCCAGCCGGGAATATTGATACTGGCGCGGTAATTGGTTCTTATCTGGGTTTATTGCTACTGGGAAGTGCTTTTGTTGGCATTGGCATATTTGCGTCATCTATTACTAAAAATCAGGTTATTGCCTTTGCAGTTGCAGTATTTATCTGCTTTGTAGCGTACAGCGGTTTTGATGCATTGAGCAAAATTTTTTCGATGCGTTACCTGGAAAGTATTTTTTTAGGATTAAGTGTAAATGAGCACTATCAATCTATAAGCAGAGGAGTTTTGGATACTCGTGATCTTGTTTATTTTATAAGTTTTGTATTCTTCTTTTTAGGAATTACCAAGCTGGTAATGGGAGGGAGAAAATGGTAAAGTTGAAGAACAGCAAGAGTGCCGGATTAATTGGTCTTTTGGCAGGGCTAATATTATTGAATGTTGTATCACAGTATGTTTATACCCGGATAGACTTTACAAAAGAGAAGCGTTTTACGTTAACACCAAAATCTAAAACGATTTTAAAAGAAGCTAAGAAACCAATAACAATTACTATTTTTCTGGAGGGCGATTTACCAGCGGCTTTTAAGCGTTTGAGAAATGCTGCAAAAGATCTGTTAACTGACTACAAAGCCTATGCAGGTACTGATATTAGCGTTGAATTTGTTGATCCGATATCCGGGCTGTCTGCAGCCGAGCAGGACACAGTTATTAATCATCTATATCAGGTAGGAATAGAGCCTACCACCTTAAATATTAAGAACGATAACGGGTTTGCTCAAAAAACCATATTTCCAATGGCAATGGTTGAAGGGAATGGAAATCAGCTGGCTTTAAAATTATTGCAAAACCTGGATGCCTCAGGCAACTATGAAGAAAATATCAATAATTCTATACAAAACCTGGAATATGTATTTACATCAGCCATTCAAAAGGTATTGAGCGGACAGCATCCAAGAATTGGTTTTACGGAAGGAAATGGTGAGCTCTCTGATTTGCTGTTGAATGATGCGATAAAAAGCTTGTCGGATAGTTATGACGTGGGTAGGGTAAACCTTAACCAAATTGATAAGGCGGGTTTAGATAAATTAAAGTTATTGATAATTGCAAAACCCGAAAAGGAATTTACAGAAGCCGAAAAATACAAGATCAATTATTTTGTAATGAACGGTGGCAGGGTAGTTTGGAGTATAGATCAGGTGAGCGCCAGCTTAGATAGTTTAAGGGGGGCAGGAGAACAACTGGCTTTTAACAAAAAGCTGAATCTTGATGATATGCTGTTTATATATGGCGCAAGAATTAACTATGATCTTATAGCTGATGCCAACTGTGCAGAAATTCCTTTAAGCATGGGTGGACAGCAGGGACAGATTCAAATGGCACCATGGGTGTTTTATCCAATACTGATGCCTGATACAGCTAATAGCCTCGTAAAAAATATGGATGGAATAAGGAGTGAATTTGTTAGCACTGTTGATACTATTGGAGTAAAAGGAGTTAATAAAAAGGTGATTTTACAAAGCTCAGCTTATAATAAGGTGCATCATACACCAAAGATGCTTTCGCTGCAAATGGTTGCGGAACAGCCAGATCCGCGCGAGTATGCCAGCGTGCAGCGAACTGTTGGCGTACTCTTGGAGGGCAAATTTCAATCTGTGTTTCTAAACAGGTCGGCTCCTGCCGGAATTACTGAACAATACAGTGTGCCTGCAGAGAGTAAAGCCACAAAAATGATAGTGATTGGGGATGGAGATGTCTTCAAAAATCAAATAAGTGCCAGAGACGGATCTGTTTTTCCATTGGGTTTTGACAGATATACAGAAAGAAACTATGGAAATAAGGCATTGTTATTAAATATTGCCGACTTTTTATCTAATGATGATAATTTGATCTCTTTACGCAATAAAGAAGTTAAGATCAGGTTGTTGGACAAGGTGCGTTTGCGTACCGAAAAGCTACAATGGCAGCTTATTAATGTCGTTTTTCCTTTACTATTGTTAATATCGTTCGCAATTTTTCAACATTATTACCGCAAACATAAGTATGCAAGGTAATTTTTATATTTTTGAGAACTGACAAGATCATACTATGAGATTTATTGTATCCACATCAACGTTATTAAAACATTTGCAAACAGTAAATGGTGCATCAAGCAGCAGTACTGTTTTGCCTATACTGGAAAATTTCTTATTTGAAATTAAAGACGGAAATTTAACGATATCTGCAACGGACTTACAAACCAGCATGACCACTTCTTTGGCTGTTGAATCTAAAGAAGGCGGTAAAGTAGCTGTGCCGGCAAGAATACTGTTAGATACCTTAAAGACTTTACCAGATCAACCTATTTCTTTTAATATTGACGATGCATCATTCTCTATTGAGATTAGTGCAGGAGACGGTAAATATAAACTGAGCGGTGAAAATGGAGATGATTTTCCAAAAATACCGGTTGTAGAAAATGCTTCGTCTGTAAACTTACCAGCGTCTGTACTGACCGAGGCCATTACCAAAACTATTTTTGCGGTAAGTAATGATGAGTTAAGACCGGCCATGACTGGTGTTTTTTGTCAATTATCTGAAGAACACATCACTTTTGTAGCAACTGATGCACATAAATTAGTAAGATACAGACGTATGGATAGTAAAGCAGATAAAACATCTTCTTTCATCCTTCCTAAAAAAGCTTTAACTTTATTGAAAGCGGCATTACCATCAACTGATGTGAATGTTTCTGTTGATTATAATGCAACAAGCGCTTTCTTTAAATTTGAGAATATAAACCTGGTTTGTCGTTTGATTGATGAGCGTTATCCGGATTATGAAGCGGTAATACCGGCTAATAACCCGAATAAGTTAGTGATTGACAGGGCTTTGTTTTTGAATACACTACGCAGGGTAGTTATTTTTGCTAATAAAACCACTCACCAGGTAAGACTAAAAATCAATGGAAGTGAATTAAACATTTCTTCTGAGGATTTAGATTTTGCGAATGAAGCGCATGAGCGTTTAAGTTGCCAGTACGAAGGTGAAGATCTGGAAATAGGATTTAATGCACGTTTCTTAATTGAGATGTTAAGCAATTTGAGTGGAGAGGAAGTTACCTTGGAGCTTTCTACGCCAAATCGCGCTGGATTGTTAATTCCTCAGACTAATGATGAAAATGAAGATGTTTTAATGTTGGTTATGCCAGTAATGTTGAATAATTATAATTAATACTCATTTAAATATTTTGGATGGCTTGGTTTTTGACCAGGTCATCGTTGTTTAGTGTAATTTTAATAATACTACTATGAAAAAATCATTCTTTTTATGCTTAACTCTGGGTGTTATACTCCTGAGCTCTTGTTTTAAAGAACCCAAACCAGAGCCTGTTGGAGACGCATATGTTAATGCTGTTAACGCAGTGAGAGGGTCGAGTCCGCAGGAATTTTATTTAAATGGAAGCAAGAAAAATTCTATTCCTATTCCGTATGGTGCATCCAGTGGCTATATTACTGTTACTTCAGGAAATAGTCAGTTTGCCTTTGGTAATATAAGTTCAGATACAGCTAATGCTGCTACACCGGTTGTAGGTGTTCCAATAGGAATTAACGCAACCGTTTTCTATTATACCGAATCAAAGAGTCAGACCACCCAGAAGGAATTGCACATGGCAACAATCATCAATGATGATATGAAACCTTCGGCAGTTGCGGGTAAAGCTAAAGTGAGGTTCATTAATTTGAATTACTTATTAGCTAATACGATTTCGGTTTTATCTGGAACTACCAAGATCTCAGAAAAAATACCTTTTAAAAGTGCATCGTCTTATATCGATCTTGACCCGGGTACTAAATTTAAGTTTGTTGCGGATATAGTAGATTCACCAGTTTCGGCTGAACTTGATGCGAATTTGCAAGCCAATAAAAATTATACCATTTGGGTTGATGGGGTTACAGCAACGGAATTAACAGGACACGTTATAGCACACTAATTAATTAAATGACATTTCTAAGTTTAAAAATATCATGGTAATAAGCATGATATTTTTATTTTTGGGCTTAATTTATAAAACTTGGAATTTTTCACTTTTTTAATAGACTTTCTTCTTCATATTGATAAGCATTTGGAGGAGATCATCAGAGATTATCAGAATTGGACATATGCCATTCTTTTTTTAATCATTTTTGCCGAGACAGGTTTTGTAGTTACTCCCTTTTTACCTGGCGATTCTTTGCTGTTCGCCATGGGAACTTTAATTGCCGGAGAAAATACAGGTTTAAGTATTTGGGTGATGCTGATCCTCTTAATTGTGGCGGCTATATTAGGTAATTCATTAAATTATAAATTAGGTAGTTATTTTGGTGTTCGGGTGTTTAAAGAGAACAACAGAATACTAAAACTCGAATATTATAATCAATCGCACATGTTTTTTGAAAAGCATGGTGGTAAAGCCATTATTTTTAGTCGCTTCCTACCTATCTTCAGAACAATAGCTCCATTCGTTGCGGGTGTTGCGAAGATGCCGTTTGGAAGATTTACTCTTTTTAATGTTATTGGAGGGGTTGCCTGGATAACAAGTTTACTTATGGCGGGATACTTATTGGGGCAGATTCCTGTGGTTAAAAAGAACTTTGACATAGTAATTGTAGTGATTGCTGTTGTTACTTTTTTCCCCGCAATATTTGCAGCTTTAAGATCTAAGTTTAAAAAGAAAGAGGTAAAAGAGTAGATTAGTAGCAGGGGTAACCCACATCAACCCATGCTGGGTACCAGGATGATCCTATGGTTAATATCGCTGATTTCGTCTGCCTGTCTACCACACTGTTCATCGAAGTATGAGATGCTTTGGTATTATTCTATGGAGTATTGCTTATGCACTTGATTGTTTCTTTCAGAAAAGCTACACTTTCTATGACCGGGAAATATTTGTTCAAATTAGCTTCTCAGCAGCGACCTAGGTGGTTCATATAATCAACGTCAAGATAGTGCCAGGATGCGCTACAGTATCTGTATATCGACGTTTGTCTGTGGTCATCCACATGTTCAGCACAACGTTTTATGTCGCTTTGAAGAATATATTAATGCCGGAAGGAAGCGTGAAAACTGCCAGGTAGTTAATTCTCATGTGAGCAAAGAAGCCCCTGGCGCTAAACAGAATAATTGTTGTAACAAGCGTTACGGAAATAAAAGGATATTTCATTTCCGTAAAACTATATGAAGAAACCTTTAATGTGGTTATTTATCGATGCTTTTCCCCTTCATTGCCGAAGAAACAGCTACATCCATAACCCTTTCGGCAAATGGGCGTGTAAATTCATTTAGTTCGTCGGCTTTCTTAAGGATTTCATCTTTCTCTGCTTTAGCAAGTGCTTCCTTGAGTGCCAGGATATGGATGTTGGTGTTTTCGATTTCATCTGCGGTAAGGAAAGTTCCATGTTTTTCGATAAAGCGTTCGGCCGTGTAAACTAATTGTTCGCCTTCACTTCTGGCTTCAATCAGCATCCTTTGTTCTACATCACTTTTTGCATGAGTAATGCTATCGATCAGCATTTTTTCGACAGTTTCATCGGTTAAACCGTAACTAGGAGTAATGTCTATTTCCTGTTTTACACCAGAGCGTAGTTCAACAGCCTGGACAGTTAAAATCCCATCGGCGTTTAAAAGGAAGTTGATATCTACTTTTGGTAGCCCAGCCGGCATAGATGGGATTCCCTTAAGATCAAATTCTGCTAATTTTCTGTTTTCCTGAACCAGATCGCGTTCGCCCTGGAATACAGATATTTTCATGTTTACTTGTCCATCCACTGAGGTAGTGTATTGCCTGCCAGCCTTGGTGGGAACTTTTGCATTTCTTGGAATAATGACATCCATTAAGCCACCCATAGTTTCAATTCCTAGTGATAAAGGGGTCACGTCTAATAAAAGGATATCTGACCTGTTTCCAGCAAGGATATCTGCTTGTATGGCTGCTCCTAAAGCAACTACCTCATCAGGGTTAATCTGATCGTGAGGAGTGCGGCCAAAGAAATCTGCAACTTGTTTTTTAACATAAGGGGTACGTGTAGACCCGCCAACTAAAACCACCTCATCAATATTTTCAATGTCTAATTTAGCATCAGTTAAGGCCTGTTTACAAGAGTTTATGGTTTCCTGAACTTTGGGAGCAATTAGTTGTTCAAAAGTTTGTTTATCTATTGAGCACCAGATTTCGCCAAGCCTCTCATTAAATAAATTTTGAGTGGTTAAAGCTTTTTTTGCTTCTTCGGCTTTTAACCTTAAAGCTTGCATTAAACCTGAATCTGCAGCAAGGTCTTGTTTGTTTAGTTTGTTTTTGTCTATCCAATAATGAACGATGGCGCGATCAAAATCATCTCCGCCTAAAAAAGTATTGCCATTAGTTGATAATACTTCAAATATCCCGTTTTGAATTGAAAGTACAGATACATCAAAAGTGCCTCCACCAAGATCATAAACGGCTATTGTCTTTTGTTGAGTAGGATCCAGGCCCAGTCCATAGGCCAAACTAGCAGCTGTAGGCTCGTTTACAATCCTTAAAACATCAAGTCCGGCTAGTTTTCCTGCATCACGGGTTGCTTGTCGCTGACTGTCGTTGAAATAAGCGGGAACAGTTATTACTGCTCTGTTTACAGGGGTTTTAAGTGCGTGCTCTGCTCTGGCTTTAAGCTCTTTTAGTATTTCAGCTGATAATTCAATTGGTGTATAGAACTTATCGCCGGCTTTAATTTTGACCAGGGAATCGTTCTCATCATCAATTATTTTATAAGAGAAGGTATCCTGATGACTGGCTACATCTTTGTATGACCTTCCCAGTAGGCGCTTAACAGAAAATATGGTGTTTGAAGGATCGGTAATTAAAAATTCTTTGGCTTCATTTCCAACCAAAGCATCACCTTGCCCATTGAAATGTACAATAGAAGGAACCAATAAGCCTTTACCAGTGTCGTTTATCACTTTGGGGTTTTTGTCCGGATCGATAAAGGCAACCAAACTATTTGTTGTCCCTAAATCAATCCCAACGATGATTTCTTCTTGCTGGAATGAGCCTGTTGCCAGGTTGATGGATATTTTTGCCATAGTTCGGCAAATTTAGGAATGTTTAGCTGTTTTTTTGTTTTAAGGTTGTAATGTTTTTCAGATCCTGGGAATTAATTTGTTCTATTACGAGGTTTAAAATAAAGTAACGGGATTAAGTTTCAAAAACTCTTCTATGCTCAGTCCGCTTTTTCCGATGAGTAATATCTTCTCAGGTTTGAATTGTTTTTGGAATTCATTTAAACCGGATATACTTAAATCTTGGCCACTTTTTACTTTGAGCCCTATGACTTTTCCCCGACGCTCCAATACAAAATCTACCTCATTGTTGCGCTCGCGCCAATAATATACTTTAAAGCCTTCGGTAAGCGCTGAATTAACCAAATGAGCTCCTATGGCAGATTCTGCCATTCTACCCCATTCTTTTGGATCTTGCCTAACTTCATCGAAAAGCTCATTGCGCATGATTAACTAATGTGGTTTTTCCTACCTGACGTGGGCCAATTACTACTTGGATGTGTTTTCTTGTCTCTAAGATTCTAGATGTAAGTTCTTTAATATGAGGTCTTTGCAACATGATTTACGAATTACTCAATGTATTGAGTAATTCGTAATTTCTAAAGAAATATTTTAATTGAACGGCTGATTTTTAAAGGTCAAGCTCCTTTTTATGAATATTATAAAGCCAAAGTACAATATCCTGATAACTGTCTGTTCCCTTATCCTGATTGTTTAGTTTTAGAAATCTGTCGAAAGCAACATCCATGTATCCAAACATCTCACTGTTATACTTGCGCCAAAAATCACGGTCGTTTTTAAAGTCTTGTATTGTACCAGGATTAATGGTAGTATACAAAGCATCATAATCTTTCTGAGACTTGATCCTGATCTCGAACAGTATGCTTTTTAACATGGCATAGGATGCGGAATACTGAAAATTAGGATCAGCACTATTTGCGGCTACAAGATAACCAATAAGGTTTGCCTCATCTTCGCGACCAATGCCTAGCTGATGGGCTATTTCGTGACAGGTAACAAAGGGTAGGGCTATGGCCGGTAATCTCATATTTACATTTGCTTCTCCCGAGATTGGATTGTAATATCCTTCGATGCCAATTTTAGTAACTATCCAACTATTTAATACCGGTTTTACCGCAGGGCTGCGGTATTTGAAAATGGAATTTCTTTGTTCCATCAAGTCATAACCAGCTTTAGCTCTAATCGCTAATTCCTTAATGTTGTATCTTGTTTTCTTTACTTTTTGGAGATGGTTTAGTTTACTGATGAAAAATTTACCCAGTAAAACCAGCTCAGGTGTGTTGTATTTTTCATTGTTGATGCCCAGCTGTTTTGAAACTGAAGGACGTGAATAGTTTAAACCCCAAAGAATTTTAAAAATTAAATAAAGAATAAGAATAAAGTTAATTACCTGTAAGGGCACCTTTACCCGATCAGCTTTTTTTAATGATTTATGGGTTATCTTTTTATAGAATAGAAATAAGCTTCTGATTACAAAAAGTATGAGCAGCAGATAAAGAAAGTCTCCAAGGGCAAAAGGAACTAATGAGCTTATAAAACGCTGGATAACAGAACTGACCTGATAAAGTCCCTCTGAATAAATGTTTTCAATGAACCGGCTGAAAAAGCCGGCTAAAAATACAATTACTGAAAGCGATAAGAGGATAACAAATTTCCGTATTTCAGGTTTATAAGCTGCATTCATTACCTGTTAAAGGTTAATCTTTTCCCGTTTTCTCTTGTTGTAAATCGTCCTTTCTGATAGGCAAGATTGCCCGATACAAAGGTGTGTGTTACTTCGGCCTGGAATGTTTGACCCTCAAAAGGAGACCATCCACATTTATAAAGCACATTTTGCCGGGTCACTTTAAACGGATCATTCAGGTTTACCAATACCAGATCTGCCCAATACCCTTCTCTAATAAATCCTCTTCTGTCGATATTGAAACAAATAGCCACATTATGTGCAGTTTTTTCGGCAATCTTTTCTAAAGTGATCTTCTTTTGATGATACATTTCAAATAAAGCAGGCAATGCATGCTGTACCAATGGCCCACCGGAAGGGGCCTTCAGGTAAGGCTGTTCCTTTTCTGCTATGGTATGCGGAGCATGATCTGTAGCTATAATATCTAAATGGTTGTCTAGTACTCCTTTTAAAATGGCATCCTTATCTTCTGCGGTTTTTACGGCGGGGTTCCATTTTATCCAGTTTCCTTTGGTAGCATAGTCCCTGTCGTCAAACCAAAGGTGATGAACGCAGGCCTCTGCTGTGATCTTTTTATCTTTTAAAGGAGTTATATTGTCGAACAATGCAACTTCCTTAGCAGTGGATATGTGTAATATGTGTAAGCGGGTTCCGTGTTTTTTAGCAAGCTCTATAGCCATTGATGAAGAAATATAACAAGCTTCTGCACTTCTGATAAGTGGGTGCATATCAATGGTTATGTTCTCGCCATATTTTTCTTTATATATGGCCATGTTGGCTCTTATGGTTTGCTCATCTTCGCAATGAGTTGCTACCAGCATGGGTGCTTCTTTGAAGATGTTTTCTAAAACTTTTTCATTATCAACCAACATATTTCCTGTTGATGAACCCATGAAAACTTTAATTCCACAAACGTTTTTAGGGTCTGTTTTTAGTACTTCTTCAATATTGGTATTTGATGCACCCATAAAGAAAGAGTAGTTGGCAAGAGACATTTCAGCCGCAATCTGATACTTATCTGCAAGTAATTCCTGCGTTAGTGTATTAGGTATTGTATTGGGCATTTCCATAAAAGAGGTAATGCCACCTGCAACTGCTGCCATACTTTCAGAAAAGATATCGGCCTTGTCTGTAAGTCCAGGCTCTCTGAAATGTACCTGGTCATCAATCATTCCAGGGAAAAGATGTAATCCTTCCGCATTGATTTCCTGATCTGCAGGCTCATCAATGTTTGGTGCAATTTTTTCAATAAACCCAGCCTTGATGAGTACGTCGGCGACTACTATTTGGCCTTCATTTACAATTGAAGCAGCTTTTATAAGTATGGTATTCATGGTGTCAAACTTAAATAAAATATTCTTTTCAGCTTACGTCATCCTGAATTTATTTCAGGGCCTCCAAAGAGAAAGGAGGCATTGCAGGTGCAGGGTACTGAAATAGATTCAGGATGACATGGAGGTTAAATACAAGGGCTAGGAAATAAATTTTGACTACTTTTGCCGAATGGCCAAGAATTTCGAAGAGTTTAACCTAAATCGACAGATTTTAAATGCTGTAGCTGATGCAGGCTTTACTGTTGCTACTCCTATACAAGAAAAAGCAATAGCCCCTGTATTATCGGGTCAGGATATATTCGGTATTGCCGAAACCGGAACAGGTAAAACTGCAGCTTATGTTTTGCCCATTCTAATGCAGTTGAAATATGCGCAGGGAGACTCAGCACGTGCATTAATATTAGCTCCAACAAGAGAGTTGGCCATGCAAATTACCGAGCATATCCAGATTTTCTCTAAATACACGGATCTGCGTACTGTTGTGGTTTATGGTGGACTTGGACCTAAAACTCAGATTGAACAGATTAAAGCCGGTGTTGATATTATTGTAGCTACACCTGGAAGATTTTTAGATATTTATTTAGCCGGCCATATCAATACCCAATACATAAAGTTTTTGGTGTTAGATGAGGCAGATAAAATGATGGACATGGGCTTTATTGGTTCTATTCATAGGATTTTAGAGATTGTACCTCGTAAAAGGCAGAACCTTTTGTTCTCGGCTACTATGAGTAATCTTGTTCAAAAGATTGCGGGCGACTTTTTAAAACATCCAACTTTAATTGAAGTAGCTGAGCAAGCTACGCCAGCTGCAACGGTTACTCAAACTTTGTACGAAGTGCCTAACTTTAAAACCAAGATCAACCTGCTGCAACACTTAATGAAAAATGATGAGGAGTTTAAACGACTGATCATTTTCTGTAAAACCAAAACGGTAGCCGATAACATTTTTAGTTTCATTGAGCGTAGGTTTGGAGCAGAGGCTGTTAGGGTAATTCATGCGAACAAAGGCCAGAATACCAGGATTAATTCTATAAATAATTTTAAAGAAGGTAATATCCGGGTATTGGTAGCAACTGATGTTGCATCACGAGGTATTGATGTTTCGGAAGTAAGTCATGTGATTAATTTTGATGTTCCAATTATCATTGAAGATTATGTGCATAGAATTGGCCGTACCGGAAGAGCATATTCAAAAGGAGATGCGCTTACCTTTTGTACGCCAGCCGAAAAATATTACATTGAGAAAATACAAAAATTAATAAGACAAGAAATTCCTGTTGTACCTTTGCCGACTGAGGTTTTTGTGGAAGAAACCCCTTATGAGGAGAAGCAAGCCATAAATCGTGCAATAGACGATCAAAAGCGTAAAGAAGATCCTGATTTTAAAGGTGCATTCCATGAGAAAAAACATGCTGCCGCCATTGCAGCTGCTGCAAGAAATAAAACAAATAAGCAGCCTGCATGGAAAAAGAAGAAATTCAAAAAATAGTTAAAGACATTGAAAGTAAGACTGACCCCGCTTAATATTGTTTCAGCCATCTGTTTGGTTATTGCCATAATGCTGCTGATAAATAAGAAAGATGAGGGAAATCCCAAATATGTGGATATTACAGGAATTCTTATTGGGTTTAGCTTTTTAACCGCAGTTGTTGCTTTCATATCAGATCAAATTTTCAGAAGGTTTATTTTAAATCTAAAGAAACTATGGGTTGTAGAAGGCGTGTTAATTATTTTCATCATCATTTTAATATTTATAATAAAAGCTAGTATAAGTTAATGAAGCAAGCAGAAATTAAAATCACCGTTCAATTAGACGATAATAATGTTCCTGATAATATTCTTTGGGAATCTACAGATGCACAAACTCAGGAACAAGTTCCGGTTAAGTCTATGATGCTTGCATTGTGGGATCACAACTATAAGAACTCAATGCGTATTGATCTTTGGACTAAAGACATGCCTGTTGATGAGATGAAACGTTTTTTTTACGAAACGTTGCAAACTATGGGCGATAGTTTTTTAAAAGCTACAGGCGAAACGCTTATAGTAGAAGATTTGCGTGATTACTGTGCGCATTTTGCTGATAAAATGGGGATCAATACTCAAGGATAGATAAAATGAGACTGCAGGGAATTATTGGTTCAGTACTTATGGCCGTAGGAGGGATGTGCCCACTTATGCGTATTCCAATTATTGGCAGCTGGAATTATTTTGATATAGACCAGAGGTTAGCCATTGCTTTTTATGTATTGGTGGTAATTGGATTGATAGGGGCCTTCGCAAATAAAGCCGGACTGATAAAATTGGCCGGTTGGGGAGGAATTGTTTTAGTTCTAATTACCCTGGCTGGCATATACTTTAAGGCACATGATTCATTTGGTTTTCTTCATTTTAAGAAACTAATAAACTTTGGTGCAGGTATGGTAAAATTAAAATGGGGTTGGTATGTTATTGCCGCCGGTGCATTTATATTGATCACTGTAAGAAAACCGAAAGTTGTTTTGGTAAATGAAGGGGTTGAGGTAAAGTAAATTGTTAATTCAAATCGCCCAGCGATTTGTGTTTTCTTTTCCTTTTAAACTGAGTTTGTTTTAGATGTTCGTCACCGCTGATGATGCTGATGTTACCATCAACCTCAAGAATAGCCAATTTTACATCTTTATATTTTTCAATTCCGTGCTCCCTCATGGCTTCTTCAAGTTCCTCGTTGGTAATATCCAACTTGCTGAGTTTGTCGAAATTGAATTTACCATTGTGGATAAGGATTTCAGGATGCTGAGAGATAAAGTCTCTCAGCTTTTTGTTTTTGAACATGAGCTTTTTTAAAGCGTAGTTTAAAGCAAACAAAACGGCTGCAGCAACTAATCCTCCCAATAAGCTTGTGTTGTTACCAACCATAGCATTTTGAACAGCGTTACTGATCAGTAAAATCAATACCACATCAGTAGTGTTGAGCTGTGAAAGCTCCTTTTTGCCGGTTAAGCGAATTGCAACAAGCATAAAGGCATAAACTGCCAAGCTTCTTAAAATGATGTCAAGATATTGATTCATGATCAGGATGCGTTTATTAATACAATATTATTCATATTTAGTTTACAAAACACCTATTTGAATCGAAAATAACCGATTAAAAATTATCTTTGCCACAGTATGCAATTACTACATCAGGTAAAATATTTAATTAAGAAAGAAGTACTGCTGGAATGGCGCTCCAAATATGCACTTAATGGCGTTCTGCTGTATGTAGTATCAACTGTTTTTGTTTGTTTTTTGTCGTTTGTAAGCATAGCTCCAGTTACCTGGAATGCATTGTTTTGGATTATCATGCTTTTTGCTTCCATAAATGCAGTTTCAAAAGGTTTTTTACACGAAAGCAAAGGGCAGCAATTATACATTTATACCATTGCAAGTCCACTTGCACTCATCATTTCCAAAACAGTATACAATGTGCTTTTGATGATGCTTCTTACCCTTATAGCCTTGTTTTTTTACGTGATGGTCTTCGATTATGTGCCTCAGGATCTTGGACTCTACATCATAGCCACGGTATTGGGTAGTTTAAGCTTTTCAACTATTTTTACAATGATTTCAGCAATTGCCTCTAAAGCAGGTAACGGAGGTATGCTAATGGCTATTCTTAGCTTTCCTGTTATTATACCTGTGTTAATTGTACTGATTAAGCTTACAAAAAATGCAATTGACGGCCTGGACAGAAGTGTGAGTTTAGATGAAATTGGCCTGCTTTTGATTATAAATGCACTGGTTGCGGCGGTAACATTACTGCTATTCCCTTATTTATGGAGAGATTGAGCTTTAAAATCCCCTGCCCAGTTATTACCTTTGTTACAATTAAGCCTATATAATGAACAAGATTTGGTGGAAGATTTTAGGGTCGGTATTAGTTTTGTATACCGCCATTGCAGGATTACTATCCGGAGTACCCCATTTGGCCATATTAAATGAGACAATTCGTAACCTGTATTTCCATGTACCCATGTGGTTCGCGATGCTTACATTGTTCTCTATTTCGGTATTCTACAGTGTTAAATATTTATTATACGGTAAGGAATCGGATGATATCAGAGCAATAGAGAGTGTAAATGTGGGGATCATTTTTAGTATACTGGGTCTAATTACAGGCGCAGTCTGGGCTAAATTTACCTGGGGACAGTTCTGGAGTTTTGATGTGAAACAGAATTTTACAGCAGTTGCCATACTTTTATATTTTGCCTATCTGGTACTTAGAAATGCGATTGATGAGCAACAAAAAAGGGCTAAGATATCGGCTATTTACAATATTTTTGCCTTTCCGATGATGGTAGTGCTTATAATGGTATTGCCTCGTTTGTCAGACTCCTTACACCCCGGAAACGGTGGTAATCCGGGCTTTAACAGCTACGATTTAGATAGCCGCATGCGCGCTGTTTTATACCCGGCTTTCATTGGCTGGTCGATAATTGGGTATTGGATTTATACCATTAGATTTAGAATTCGTACAATAGAAAACAAACAAAATTCATAAGATGAAGAAGATCATATTTGCTTTAATGCTGCTATTAAGTTCAGTACAATTATTTGCTCAATCTAATGATGTGGAGATGGCTGATGCTTTACGCAGCAATGGAAAGATATATGTTGTTGTGATCTGCATTGTCATAATTCTTGTTGGTTTATTGATTTATCTATTCTCTCTAGATAAAAGATTAAAAAAAATAGAAAAGAAATCATCTGACAAAAACTAATTTTAAATCGTTTAATCGTCGTTTTTATACCTTTTTAAGGCTAGTGTGTGGCGTACACTAAGTAATTCCGCATTTGTAATAATCGTTTTTTTTAGTGCAATTTTGTACTCATAACTGAGAACTTATTCAAAATTCATAAAAAACAAATAATGGCTAATTCAGCAAATGAGACAAAATTTTTTGCCGACGTGTGTAAAAATTTTGACAGTGCAGCGCAGTTCACTTCCCATCCCGAGGGACTATTAAATCAAATTAAAGCCTGTAACAGTGTGTATCGTTTCCAGTTCCCAATTAGAAGAGGAAATGGATTTGAAGTTATTGATGCATGGCGAGTAGAACACTCTCATCACATGAGCCCAACAAAGGGTGGTATCCGTTACAGTGAGATGGTAAATGAAGATGAGGTAATGGCTTTAGCAGCCCTAATGACTTACAAGTGTGCTATTGTAAATGTTCCTTTTGGCGGGGCAAAAGGTGGTATTTGTATTAATCCTAAGAACTACTCTGTGGCCGAGCTAGAAACTATAACACGCCGCTACACAACTGAGTTGATAAAGAAAAATTTTATTGGTCCTGGTATTGATGTCCCGGCTCCTGATTATGGATCTGGTGAACGTGAAATGAGCTGGATTGCAGATACATATATGACTATGAATCCGGGGCAACTTGATGCTTTAGGTTGTGTTACCGGAAAGCCAATTGCTTTACATGGCATTCGCGGCCGTAAAGAAGCTACCGGACGTGGTGTTGCTTACGCTGTTAAGGAATGCGTTAATGTAGCCGAGGATATGCAAAAGATTGGATTTAAAGCAGGATTAGGCGATAAACGTGTTATTGTTCAGGGCTTAGGAAACGTGGGTTATCATTCAGCTAAATTCCTTTCAGAGTTCGGAGCAACAATTGTTGGTCTTTGCGAGTATGAGGGGGCAATTTACAACGAAAATGGATTAAATATTGATGAAGTTTTTGCTCATCGTAAAAATACAGGATCGATATTGGGATTCCCTGGAGCTACTGATTTCAAAAATTCAATGGAAGGATTAGAGCAACCATGCGATATTTTAGTTCCGGCCGCTTTAGAAAACCAAATTACTGTAAACAACATTCGCAATATAAAAGCAAAAATTATTGCTGAAGGTGCAAATGGGCCAACTACGCCTGAGGCTGAAGAAATATTTACCGAAATGGGAGGGATCATCATACCTGATATGTATTGTAATGCAGGTGGTGTTACTGTTTCTTATTTTGAATGGTTAAAAAACCTCTCGCACGTAGCATTTGGACGCATGGAAAACCGTTATGCAGAGAATTCTAATGCCAACTTAATCAATACCCTAGAAAATCTTACTGGTAAAAAGATCCCAGCTGAAAATCGTTTAATGATTGTTAAGGGAGCTTCTGAGATGGAGCTTGTAAATTCAGGATTAGAGGACACAATGATTCATTCCTACCATGAGATCAGAGAGAATTTAATTACCAAACCTGGTGTTCAAACATTAAGGACCGCTGCTTTTGTGGGTTCAATTGATAAGATCGCAGTTTCTTATATGAACCTTGGTATCTGGCCGTAGGTTTTAAAGACAGCTATTTTAATCCGCATCACACATAGTGATGCGGATTTTTTTTGTCATCAGTTTGCTAATTAAACAGATGTTAAAATTAAAATGCGTTTATCAGCGTATATTACATAAAGCCTGATTATGAAAGTTAAGCTAATATTTTGGATACTTCTGACTACTTTATCTTGCGCTTGTAATGAGGCGCAAAAACTGGAAACTAAAAATGGATTTGCAGTAATAACAGCAGCAAAAAGGGGAGAAGCTGTGGCAACCTATGCTGGTGGCTGTTTCTGGGCAATGCAGGAATGTATGCTGGAGTTAAAGGGAGTGAGTAAGGTTATAAGTGGCTATTCGGGCGGTACTAAACCAAATCCGGGTTATAATGAGGTATTGTCTAAAACTACCGGATATGCGGAAGCGGTACAGGTTTATTATGATCCCAACGTAATAAGCTTTGAAAGACTAACCGAAGCATTTTTCAATGCACACGATCCTACCCAGGAGGATGGACAAGGGCCTGATCTGGGCCCTGATTATCGTTCGATCGCTTTTTATCGGTCGCCTTCAGAGAAAATAATAATTCACAACCTAATTAGTAGAATTGATTCTATAAATGGTTACAACAGGCCGGTGGTAACTGAAGTGATTCCATTTAAAGTCATTTATCCAGCCGAAACCGAACATCAGGATTATTATAGAAGACGTAGCTGGGATCCATACATTAGAAATGTTTCTCGCCCAAAAGTGCTAAAACTCAGAAAAACTATGCCTTACCTCATAAAATCTGAATATAAAGACTAAAAAATGAGCTTTTTGTCAGAGAACTATCAATAAACTGTCATCATCCCGAATTGGATGTAGCTAAAAGACTTTAGGTACTTATATTTTTTATCTTTGTAGGGTTCAATTTATTTTTATTACGACCATGAGAAAAAGTGCAATTGTTGGTTTAATTACTATAGCGATATGTGTAGGTTTTTTAGTTAGTCTAAATGCTGATACAAATAGCTATTCTACATTTACTGAAGCTGCAAAAGATCCTAAGGAATTTCACGTAATGGGATACTGGGAAAAAGAAAAGGGTACATATTACGACGCTCAGAAAGATGCTAACCACTTTGCTTTTTACATGAAGGATCAAAAAGGCATTGTGAATAAAGTTGTTTACAATGGCACTAAACCTCAAGACTTTGAACGCTCCGAAAAACTGGTATTAATCGGCAAGATGAAAGATGATACCTTCTACGCTTCTAAAATACTCATGAAATGTCCATCTAAATATAATAATGATCTTGTAGAAGTCAAGAAGGACGGTAAAGTGGAAAAATACAACTAATCTTAATGGATATACAATTTATTGGAGAGAACCTCCTTCCGGGTAAAGTCGGGCAATTCTTTATTGTTTTAGCATTCGCTGCGTCGTTACTATCAGCCATCTCTTATTTTTTTGCTACCCAAAATAAGGATCTTGCAGATCAATCATGGAAACGCATCGGACGCATCTCATTTCTAATAAACTGGTTTAGTGTAATAGGCATCGGAGCTACACTTTTTTTTCTAATATTAAATCATTACAACGAATACTATTACGTTTATTCACACTCTTCGAAAGAGCTGCCTGTATATTATATTGTGTCAGCATTTTGGGAAGGGCAAGAGGGAAGTTTCTGGTTATGGGCGTTTTGGCAATCATTACTGGGCGTAATATTAATGTGGAAGGCCAGAACCTGGGAAACTGGCGTAATGACCATTGTCGCGTTCTCGCAAGCATTTTTAACTTCAATGTTATTAGGTGTTGAAATCTTTGGCGAAAGAATAGGTAGCTCTCCCTTCATCCTTTTAAGAGATGCTTTAAACCTTAAGGAGATGGCGCCAGTTGTATTTGCTGATCCTGAAAACTTTAAAAACTACCTTAAATTTATAACCGACGGACGCGGATTAAATCCGCTACTTCAAAATTATTGGATGGTTATCCACCCACCGACTTTGTTTTTAGGCTTTGCCAGCATGGTTGTGCCATTTGCTTATGGAATTGCGGGGCTATGGCAAAAGAAATATAAAGAATGGGTAAAACCAGCAATGCCATGGGCATTGTTTGCCGTAATGATTTTGGGGACGGGTATCATTATGGGATCATTTTGGGCATATGAAGCACTTAATTTTGGCGGTTTCTGGGCCTGGGATCCTGTAGAAAATGCTTCTATTATTCCCTGGTTAACCCTCATAGCAGGTGTACACGTAATGATTGCCTTTAAAAATACAGGGCATGCATTCTTTACTGCAATTGTATTGATCTTCCTCAGCTTTGTATTGGTATTATATGCTTCATTTCTTACCAGAAGTGGTATTTTGGGCGAAACATCTGTCCACTCATTTACAGATCTAGGTATGTTTGGGCACCTTATATTATACAATGTTGTCTTTTTGGCCTTACCTGTAATTTTACTGATTGTAAGATGGAAAGAGTTGCCAATTACCAATAAAGACGAAGAAACTTATTCAAGAGAATTCTGGATGTTTATAGGTGCACTAGTAATTACTGTAGCTTGTATTCAGGTAATTTTCTCTACTTCTGTACCTGTGTTTAACGCAGCATTTGGAACTAACTTTGCACCTCCTATAGATGCCATTAAGTACTACAACCAATGGCAGGCTCCGTTTGCTATTTTAGTAACGGTCATATCTGGATTCACCCAGTTCATGAAGTACAAGAGAACTGATATCCGTAAATTCTACAGCAGTCTTGCGGCTACTGTGGTTTTCTCAATTGTAATTACTGCTGGTTTTGTTTATATCACCAATGTATATCATAACCTGATGTATATACTTTTAACCTTTAGCTGTGTTTTTGCAGTTATGTCTAACGCGAAGATTCTGGGACAAGGTTTTGGAGGTAAGCGGAAATTGGTAGGTGCGGCCGTTGCACACATTGGTTTTGCTTTGTTGTTGCTTGGCGCTTTGGTAGCTGCCGCTACTAACAAACCAATCTCTTTAAATGCATCTAACTTTATTCCGGTTAAAGATTTCGAGAAGGCTGAGAAACCTGGAGAGAACATTGTTCTCTACAAAAATGAGCCAAAGAAAATGGGTAAGTACACCGTTACCTATATCAGCGATACTACCGTTGCTCCAAATACTTTTTACAAATTGAACTTTAAAGTTTATGATGAAAGTACTGGCAAAGTAAAAGAAGATTTCGAAGTAAATCCTCATATTCAGTCGAACGAGAAAATGGGGCTTATTGCTTCACCTGACACTAAACATTACTTAACCTACGATATTTATACTCACGTTACCAGCGCTCCTTTGAAAGAAGACAAGGAGCATGGAGACCATGAAGGACATAGTGAAGAAGAAAACTATAAGGCTCCTAGAATTGTGACAGTTAGCGTTGGTGATACTTTACATACAAGTAGTGGGGTACTTACTGTTAAAGCACTAAATCCAAAACCGCAGGCAAAAGATTTAATAATTGGTCCTAAGGATTTAGCTGTAGGTATGCCAATTGAGGTTGACGTTAATGGTAAAATATATAAAACTGAACCTATCTTTTTGGTTAAAGGAAATAACGTATTTGACTTTGCCCGTAATATTGATGATTTAGGGTTAAGGGTTAGGTTTACAAAAGTAATTCCTGATCAAGGCAAAGTAGAATTGCAGGTTTTTGAAAAACCTCAGCAGGCGAAGGACTGGGTTGTTTTTAAATCTATTGAGTTCCCTTACATCAATTTATATTGGATTGGTACAATAGTGATGGTTGCAGGATTTTTAATATCCATTTTCAGGAGACAAAAAGAAGTTAAAGCTGTTTAATGAAAGTAGTCTGTATTGGTTCTGGTAATGTGGCAACGCATTTGGCTAATGCGCTAAAAGCAAAGGGTGTAGATCTGATTCAGATATGGAGCCGTGATTTGGCGAACGCCTCTGAGCTGGCAAAGAACACAAACTCTGTAGCTATCTCAAATCTGGATGAAATTGACCGTTCGGCTGATTTATACATTGTTGCGGTGAAAGATGATGCCATTGCATCAGTATCTGATAGCTTAAGAGAAATAAATGGATTGGTAGTTCATACCTCGGGAGCTACATCAATAGATGCCTTGTCGGCATTGAAAAATTACGGTGTTTTATATCCTCTGCAAACTTTTTCTAAAGCCAAGCCAATTGATTTTGCTAACGTTCCATTATGTATTGAGGCAAGCAATGTACATACTTTGGAGGTCTTAAGAAGTGTCGCGGATATGCTTTCTTCGCCTGTTTATGAAGTGGATAGCGAGAAAAGGAAAATATTGCATTTGGCGGCAGTTTTTGCCTGTAATTTTGTTAACCATCTTTACACATTGAGTGATAAGATAGTGGAACATTTTGAGCTCGACTTTGAGATGCTTAAGCCATTAATAATGGAGACTGCATTAAAAGTACAGACTGAACTGCCTATAAATGTACAAACCGGACCTGCCGTTCGGGATGATGAGCAAACTATGATTAAACATCAGGTTTTACTGAATGGTATGCCTGAATTAAAAGAAATCTATCAAACTTTAAGTAAAAGCATTAAAAAAACACATTTATAGTTATAAATGCCGTTTTTCGTGCTTATTTTTGAACACAATTATGAGTATTTTTAAATTAAAGATAAATTTTGAAGAACAAGGAAAAGAACCTCTTGAATTACCTATTGTAAGTGGAGAATCGGTTCTTGATGCTTGTTTAGATCACGGAATAGAATTACAGCATAACTGTGGCGGAGTATGCGGCTGCAGTACATGTCATGTTTACGTACTAAAGGGAATGGATAATATCCAGGAAATTTCTGATAAAGAAGAAGATTTTATTGACAGAGCTGTTCGTCCTAGAATTACTTCAAGATTAGGTTGCCAGTGTGTTGTTATAGATGGAGACATAGAAGTAACAATCCCTGATCAATCAGAATTTTTAGGTCACTAATATAAATCAATAAATTATACAAAGACATGCAAGATAAATTTGCTTTACCAATATACTGGAATGACCATGAGGATATAGCCCAGGAGTTATATGAGAAATTTGGTGATGATTTTAATGAAGCCAAAATATACCGTATCAGATTCACTGAGTTAATAGAATGGGTATTGGAATTACCTAATTTTAAAGGGACCAGAGAAGAAAGCAGTGAAGGTCATTTGGAGCAAATCCAGTCGGCCTGGGTTTACGAATGGAGAGATAACCAGGATTAGTAAGATATGTTCCTGCAGAAACTTAAAAACATTACCACCCTTATTTTTGATGTGGATGGTGTGCTCACAAATGGTGATATTATTGCATCAGACAGTGGGGAGTTTCTGCGCACATTTAACATTAAAGACGGTTATGCTTTACAGCTGGCCGTGAAAAGGGGTTACCTTATTTGTATCATCTCCGGAGGGCGGGGTTTGGCAATGCAAAGACGTTTTGAAGGTTTAGGTATTGCGGAAGTATTCCTTGGTGTTTCAGATAAAGTAGATGTATTTAATTCTCTTTTGGCTAAGCATAACATTACGGCCGACGAAGTATTGTATATGGGGGATGATATTCCCGATCTTAAAGTGATGCAACTGGTAGGGCTGCCAACGTGCCCTTCAGATGCTGTACCCGAAATAAAAGCAATTTCTGAATATATTTCTCCATATTCAGGAGGTAAAACTGCAGTTCGGGATATTATTGAAAAGGTGCTTAAAGTACAGCAAAAATGGTTCGATGAGAACCCTTCTGCAGCCGATTCGGGAAAGTAGCAGCCTGCAACAATTATGTTACTTCTGTTAGATTAAACCTATTCCACTGTTCATACTCCAATCTCTTACAAAACCGAAGCTAAAAGCTTTATAACTATTAAAAATTGTAAAAGAGTATGAAAAAATTATTGATTATCTGCGGATTGTTATTTAGTGTAATAACATTTGCACAAGCACAACAGGGTCAGGGTCAAGGTGGTCGTAGAGGAGGAACACCTGAAGAGAGAGCAAAAAGAAATACCGAAATGTTGACTAAAAAGCTTAATCTTACGGCGGATCAGCAAACCAAAGTTTCCGCCATTTACCTGAAACAAGCCGAGGGGATGAAAAAATTGCGTGAAGATGCGGCAGGAGATAGAGACGCAATGCGGGCTGCAATGGTGAAATCTAACGAGGAAAGCGATACTAAAATTAATGCTTTGTTAAACGACGACCAGAAAAAAGCTTACACTACCTGGAAAGAAGAGAGAAAAGAAGCAATGAAAAAAAGACAAGATGGTAATGGCGGAGGTCAATAATCATTAAAACATTTAAAATAATAGAAGCGGCATATGGCCGCTTTTGTTATTTTTGAGCAAATTTTAATTATGTATAAGCAGACACTTCCAATAATACTCGCCTCAAAATCTCCACGCAGACAAGAATTGATGAAATCGATGAACCTTGATTTTAAAGTAGTTTTGAAGGAAGTTGATGAAAGCTATCCGAAAGATTTGCTCCCGGCCGAAATTGCGGTTTATATTGCCGAAAAGAAGGCAGCAGCTTTTGCAGATGATAGCCATGAAAACATAGTGATTACTGCAGATACTATTGTTGCCTATAATAATGAAATATTGGGTAAACCTGAGGATGTAACTCATGCTACTGAAATGCTAACCAAACTGTCTGGTACAAACCATCAGGTATACACTGGTGTGAGCATTGCTTATGGGGATAAAATGCATTCTTTTTACGATGTTACTGAAGTGTTTTTTAATCCACTTACAGCAGAACAGATTGATTTTTATATTGCCAATTTTAATCCTTTTGATAAAGCCGGTGCTTATGGTATTCAGGATTGGATAGGCCTTGTAGCTGTCGATAAGATTATTGGTTCTTATACAAATGTAATGGGTTTGCCAACTGAAAAGTTATACAAAGCTTTGTCAGGATTTTAATTCTGATAGCGAATATAGAACGCCCATTTTTAAATCGTAAGTGGACAAACTGATCTGTTTAATCTCAGACAGTGATAAAATGTGATTGGTAAGAATTGCGGCAATCACAATCATATCAACCCTTAATTTTATTAGATCAGGCATGTTTTGGCGTGCTGCATGGGTAGACGTAATTAGTTTTTCTGAAAGGCTATTGTAAGCAGTAAATTCTATAGGCGCAGATTTTATGTTTTCTATATGTGTTTCTTTTAAAATCATACTGGCAAAGGTTTCAAAAGCGCCGGCAGAACCAATCAAATGATCAGGTTTATACAGTGTACAAGCTTCTTTTAAATCTGTGAGCTCATTGTTCAGATGGTTAATAATAGCTGATTTATCCAGCTCACTAATTGGATCTGAATGGAAATAAGCCTGCATTAATCTGGCTGCACCTATGTTATAGCTTTTCTTCCACAGCAGTTCTTTATCATTACAGATAATGAATTCGGTGCTTCCTCCGCCGATATCCATAATCAATGATGTTCCATTGATTGTACCTGTGGCTTTTACTCCTTTATAGATGTATTCAGCTTCTTTATCACCATCAATAACATCTATAATGATGTCTGCGTTTTTCTTTGCAGATTCAACAAAATCAATTCCATTGGCTGCGCTCCTTACTGCGGAGGTAGCAATTGCCAGTGTTTGCTGAACCTGGTACTTGTCAATTTTCTGTTTAAAGTTTTTTAAGGTTTCAATTCCTCGTTCAAATGCTTCGGGTATAATGATGTTTTCGTTAATGCGTCCCTGACCAAGCCTAACGGGTACGTTTGTTTTATAGATTATCTGGACGTTTGTAGCAGATATTTCTGCTATTATCAGGTGGAAGGTATTTGTACCAAGATCAATAACTGCGGCTTTCATTAAAGGTTTATTTGATGGTAAAAGTGCAAAAAAAAAGCCATCCTACTGGACGGCTTTCTAAAAACTATTTAATTATTATTCGAAATATTCTTTCATTTTTTCGAAGAAACTCTTATCGTGCTTACCAGGTTGTGGCTTAAAATTAGGAGAGTCTCTTAATTTCTCAAGCATGCTTCTTTCTTCAGAACTTAGCGCTTTTGGAGTCCATATATTTACATGGATAATCTCATCGCCTCTGTGATATGAATTGATTTCAGGAATACCTTTACCCTTTAAGCGTAATAATTTTCCGCTTTGGGTACCTGGTTCAATTTTGATTTTTGCTTTACCATCAATGGTTGGAACCTCGGCACTATAGCCTAATGCAGCATCAATGATAGAAACGTGTAAATCATAAACTACATTATTGCCTTCGCGTTTTAAAGTTTCATGAGGTATTTCTTCAATCAGGATGATCAGATCTCCGGGGATACCGCCGCTAGGTGCTGCATTACCTTTTCCGCTCATGCTTAATTGCATACCGTCACTTACACCAGCTGGGATATTGATTGTAATTGTTTCCTCGCCACGAACTATACCCTCACCATGGCATGATGTACATTTAGCCGTGATCTGTTGTCCGCTACCATTACAAGTAGGGCAGGTAGAGGTAGTTTGCATCTGACCAAGAATTGTGTTGGTCACTCTGCGAACTGCACCGCTTCCACCACAGGTTTTACATGTACTTACCGATGAGCGATCTTTAGCTCCTGTTCCGTCACATGTTTTACAGCTAATCTGCTTATTTACTTTGATTTTTTTCTCTGTACCGTTGGCAATTTCCTCAAGAGTGAGTTTTACTTTGATGCGCAGGTTAGTTCCTTTAGCTACACGTCGGCCGCCGCGCGACTGCTGACCGCCGCCTCCAAAGAAACTTTCGAAAGGACTGCCACCACCACCAAAAATATCCCCGAATTGACTGAAGATATCTTCCATGTTCATGCCGCCACCGCCATATCCACCGCTAGAAGCTCCGCCAACGCCAGCATGCCCATAATGGTCATAACGTTGTTTCTTTTCCGGATTGCTTAAAACTTCATAGGCCTCGGCAGCCTCTTTAAAGTTGTCTTCGGCAGCCTTATCCCCAGGGTTTTTATCAGGGTGAAATTTGATGGCTAGTTTGCGATAAGCCTTTTTAATTTCTTCGGCAGATGCGCTTTTGGTTACACCAAGTACATCATAAAAATCTCTCTTACTCATAATATTAACTACCCACTACAACTTTAGCAAAGCGAATCACTTTATCATTTAAAGTGTAGCCTTTCTCTAATTCATCAATTACTTTTCCTTTTAACTCTTCATTTGGGGCAGGTATTTTAGTAATAGCCTCATGGTTATCAGTATCAAAAACATTGTTGATGCTTTCCATTTCTTTTAAACCTTTTTGAGCTAAAATGCTTTTTAGCTTGCTATGTACTAACGCAACGCCTTCACGGATTGGATTTATATCAGTAGCAGTTTCTATGGCCTTGGTGGCACGATCAAAATCGTCTAAAACAGGTAACAGTGAAACTATTACATCTTTTCCCGCAGTTTGTAAAAGCTCACTACGCTCTTTTTGGGTACGACGTTTGAAATTGTCAAACTCGGCAAACAAGCGTAGATATTTATCGTTTAAAGCTGCATTCTCTTGTTGTAATTTTTCTTCGGCAGAAAGCTCTGGCACAACTTCGGTTTCCGTAACTGGATTTTCTGCAGTTACTTCTTCAGTATTTATTTGATCTTCGGTATTATTCATCTGCTCTTCAGCGTTATTTTTCACAATTGGATCTGTGTTATCGTTCTTTTTCTTCTTGCTAAACATGGTATAGTAGAATTTTTGATTGTAAACTCAAAAGTTTTGCCAATGAAATATATCAGTCATGGTGTCAGTTTTATTTAAAATAAACTGACGCGAATGACTGAAAAGGAATGTTTTGTCAGATTTTGGCGGTTAAACAATTTGTGCATCTTCATGCACAATTCCACCTTCACATTTGATAATTCTTGAAGGGAAAGTTCTTATAATATGATAATCGTGGGTAGCCATAAGTACGGCAGTTCCACTCTGACTAATCTGTTTAAGCAACATTACTATTTCTTCTGATGTATCAGGGTCTAAGTTCCCTGTAGGTTCATCAGCAAGTATTATTTCTGGGTTATTTAATAATGCACGTGCAATTACAACGCGTTGCTGCTCGCCGCCCGAAAGCTCATGCGGCATTTTTCTGATCTTTGATCGTAAGCCTACCTTTTCAAGAACATCTTTTATACGTTCTTCAATTAAGGCTTGATCTTTCCAACCTGTAGCTTTTAATACGAACTCAAGATTTTTTTCAATTGTTCTGTCGGTAAGCAGTTGAAAATCCTGGAATACAATTCCTAATTTTCTGCGTAAATAGGGTACATCTTTAATGGCCAGGTTTTTTAAATCGAAGCCAGCAATTTGTCCGTCGCCATTACCGATATGAAGATCTCCGTAAATGATTTTAAGTAAACTGCTTTTCCCGGAACCGGTTTGGCCAATTAAAAAAACGAACTCTCCTTTATCAACATTTAAATTTACATCTGATAAGACCAGATGTTTTTGTTGAAATACATCTACATTCTTTAGATTTATAACTGCGTTTCCTGTCATTTTTAAATATCTATTTTAGCAATTTGTCCAAAGGGCAAATCATTTACAAAATTCATAATGTAGGGCAATTTATCACCTAAGCCCAATTTTTCAAGCGATTTATCAGGCCTGTCTACCCTAAAGTAGGCCAATAAGGTAAATTTATCATCCCTTAATTGTACGTAATCAGGGATCTTGGCAATGCCTTTTACTTTAATAACATACATTAGGTCAAAAATAGTATTTCAAATTGAGAATTAAGGCATGTGATGTATTTATCTAATCAAGGTAAGCGATCCGGTAACTGGTTTCATGCCATTTTTCAGATCGATGATGTAGTAATAAACACCAACAGGAACATCCTCATTTCTGTACTTCCCATCCCAGGGCTTTTCATAGCCGGTACTTTCAAAGATGAGGGTTCCATAACGATTCATGACTTTTACCACAGGGGCATCCAGAGCATCTATAGCGGTGATATTCCACGCATCATTAATATTGTCGCCATTTGGACTAAAAGCATTTGGAACTGTAAGTCCGTTATAGACCTTAACAAATACCGTGTCCAGAGCGGTTACACAGCCCATAGTCGATTCTGCGTGCAGGATATAGTCTGTATCCTCTTTAGGCGATACCCTGGGAGTAAGGGAATTTTTATCATCAATATCAGTATTCGGTGTCCAGAAATACCTTACTCCATCTCCTGACACACTTCCGTTTAGTTTGACATCATATCCACTTAATATTTTTTTATCAGGACCCGCATCAGCAGCTGGTACTTTGTTAACAATTACATCTACCTGGGCCTCCCTGTAACACGTACCACTTTTTACTTGAACTGTATATAATGTAGTTACAGTTGGCGAAGCGATGGGATTCGCAACATTTGGATCTGAAAGCCCAATTGTCGGCGACCAGGAGTAGCTTGTACCCCCTGAAGCATTCAGTTGTACACTAGTTCCCTCACAAATCTGGGGTGCCGGATTGTCTACAACCGGAATTGGTGGAGGAATAACGTTCACATTTATTGCGGAAGTAACCTCACATCCCAGACTTTTTACGGTAAGGGTATAGGAGCCAGACATACTTGCTGTAGCATCTAGAATTACAGGCGATTTTTCTGTCGAAAATAAAGTTCCATTGGGCCTTCGCCATTCGTAGGTACCGTCTGTACTTACATCAAACATTATGGCATCTCCTATACATACAGGCCCATTGCTTATTGCGTTTACCATTGGGGGCGAGTTTACTTTAACGGTTAAGATAGGGGATACTGTTCGGCAATTAGGAGAATTAAAATTTCCTGGTTCAGCTGCAGTTAATCTGTAATTGTACAATCCAGGAATCGCATTAGTAAATGACTCATTATAACTTGAAGGATTTGTAGCCCCGGGAATATCAGCCCAGCTGCCACCATTGTCTTTTTGCCACTGGTACCGGAGGGTTCCCGAACCCACTGTTTGAGCCGACAGATTTAAGGTTGTGGTGGTCCCTTCACAAATATCTTGAACTCGATTAAAACTAGTGCCTATTCCAGCTTTAATATCTGGTCCGCAGGCTCTGAATGTGATGTCATCTATCACGATATCATTTCCACCAGCATCATTTACATTAAAAACATTATTGATCATTCTGATTTTCACGCGTGTTGAAGTTGTGGTTTGAAAAATGAACCCATATTGCCTCCAATTACGGTCTTGATCCGGAATGTCACCAGTGTTATAACTACCTAATTCTATATCATTCATATCTAATACTACAAATGTGATATTTGGCTTTAAGCCGGAATAGTCAAGCATGTTCAGTAGCCATGCAGCAAATTCGTATTTGGTATTTGGACAGAGATTAATCTGTACATCTGATTCATAAAAAATACCAGGATTGCGGTCTGCATTTACAACCATCATATAGCCGTCTACATCATCAGGGGTATGATTGGTTACTGCATACCAATTCCTGTTCATGCCAATAGTTGTTTTTGCAATAGTATAGGTGCCGTCCCGTACATTTCTGTCGCTTACATAGGTATAACTGCTAAAGCCAGGATCGGGGCCAGCATCCGCACTTCCTCTTCCAAAATCTATGTTCACTACCGGATCTCCTAAAGAGCCGGTACATACCTGTGCCTTCACCTTTGCAGCACTAAAGGTGAGCAGTAAAAACAATGCGGTAAGTTTTGTATATCCCCAGGTCAATACAGTTATTTAAGCTAATACAATATACTGCTTATTCTCTGTATTTTAAACAGCCTTGCTATACCTAATGTACCCGTCTGAATCTTACTTATGCCGTCTACCATAATAACATAGAAGACAAATTATAATGGGCTAAAATTATTATTTTAGTTAAGTGCCTTATTGTTAGTTGTTTGAGGTGTTTTTTTAACGAAAGAGCACAAGAATGGACGTATTGCTAAAAACCGTCTTAAATACCGTAAAGTAACATTTTTTATCTAAAGCAACCGTTTGTGTTGAATTATTGATATATCTAACTTATTTGGTTTTCCTATCATTTGCATATGTAATGAATTGTGAATGAATATGTCTTTATAGTTAAATTATTTCCAATATTGTTTAAGACTTATATCTTGATATGAGGACTATGTATAATCTTATTTGGTTAATGCAAACGGTTGCGTTGTTAAAGATTGTTAAATGACATTTCAATAACACTAGATTAGGGCTATCAACTAAAACAGCAATAATATTTTTAGCACATAAAAGCTTGAGAATTAATTATTAACCATTAACCAGGATTTGATTTAGGGCATCAAACCAGAACAACAAATAACCATATATAATTTTAAACGAGGGAATTAGGTAAACCTCAATTAGCTATTTACAATAAATATAGCCGGGGAATTCCTATGCCTTAATTGTATTAACAAACTAACTTAAACTAACAACTAACCAACCCATGAAAAATCAAGTCACCTAACTGCAATTGGTGAATATGGCTATCCAGGAATAGTCCAGCCACTTAACAGATTGAAAGAAAATCGCTCTTCATTGAATTCAACTATTTGATTTTAAACTAAAAAAATGTTTATGAATAATTTTTACAAGAAGCAACTCTTGACCTGCCTGTTGCTACTGTTTTCTGTAATTGCATTCGCACAAAAAAAGATTAGCGGAACAGTTAAAGGATCAGACGACGGTGGTCCTCTTCCAGGAGTATCCGTTACATTAAAAGGAACCTCTAAGGGGGTTAGTACAGATGGAAATGGAAAATTTACAATTGATGCACCTGCAGATGGTGTTCTTCATTTTTCATATATAGGATATAATGCCAAGGATGTAAACATTGCCGGGCAAACTGAGGTCAATGTTCAATTGGCTCCTTCTGCAAATGCGCTTAAAGATGTAGTCGTAATTGGATACCAGGAAGTATCAAGGAAAAAAACTACTGCAGCAGTATCTACAGTAAAAGCTAAAGACATTGAAAATTTACCATCTCCAACATTTGATAAACTCTTGCAAGGTAGGGTGGCGGGACTAAATGTTCAGGCATTCTCAGGTGAGCCCGGTGGTACACCAACATTTGTTGTACGTGGTAATTCATCAATCGGAAGAGCAGTAAATGCAGCACGTGCCTTAAGCAGCCCATTATTTGTGATAGATGGAATTCCTATTTCAAGTGAGGATGTAACCTCATTTGGAGATTTAACAGGAACCAACTTCATTGCAGGAATAAATCCTAATGATATAGAATCCATTGATGTTTTAAAAGATGCTGCAGCCGCATCAATCTATGGATCAAGAGGTGCAAACGGAGTAGTAGTTGTTAAAACTAAGCGTGGTAAGTCTGGTAAACCTGAGATTAATGTAAGTGCGTATACCGGTGTTTCTAAACAAGGTGAGATGCAAGAGTACATCACAGGTGCTCAGGAGCGCAGGTATAAAATGGATTATTTGAACAAGTACGCCAGCCATGAGCAACAGGGGCTATATCCTATGATACTAACCGATAGTTTAAATCCTGCATTTAATAATGCGAACGATTGGCAGGGAATATTTTATCGCACAGGTATCATTCAAAATTATGATGCTTCTGCATCTGGTGGCTCAGAGACTATGAATTATCGCTTTAGTGGTAACTACTACAACGAGGGTGGTATTATTAAAGGAACAGGTTTTAAACGTTATACCATGTCGGGATCAATGGGAGTTAAGCTTTCAGAGCGTCTTAAACTTGATGCATTATTTAGATTGTCGAGGGGAGACCGCGCCAGAGGACGTGGACAAGCACCTTGGGAAAACCCTCTTCCAATAAATGCAGGGACGTTTCCAACTTCACTGTTATATATAAGTGATGTGGATATGCAAAACTTTACAGGTGTGCTGGATCAGGTTAAGGATAAGAATATCAATGATGATATTACGTCTAGTATAACACTAAATTACGATATCAGTAAAAAGTTTCATTTTCAAACACAAGGATCGTTGCAATCAAGCAAAGGCGGCAGAGACATCTTTAGGCCAAGTATTTTGGATGCGGAGGGTAATTTTTATGCTCAATCGTCTAGATCGAACTTTGATAACTTTAATATAGACAACCTTCTTTCGTATACTACTTCGGTGAATAATGACCACCACATTACCGTACTGGGTGGAAATACGATAAACTACCTGACAAGAGAATATACAGGGATTGGGGGGATTGGAAAAGGGAATAATGTAATTTCTACTGTTCAGGGTATTAATGAATATGCGTATAGTGATCCATACGGTAATATGATAACGGGGTCTAAACGCGAAGCTTCAGGAATGCTGTCGTTTTTCGGAAGAGCAAGTTATGATTATAAAGATAAGTATCTCTTCTCTGTTAGTTTCCGTGCCGATGCCTCATCTCGTTTTGGTAAGAATTACAGGTGGGCCCACTTTCCTTCTGTTTCGGCAGGTTGGGTAATATCTGACGAGCCGTTTATGAAATCAGCAGAGAATTGGGTGTCATTACTGAAAATAAGAGGTAGTTATGGTGTTTCAGGTAACTTACCGGCCGATTACTATGCGCCATTTAACTCATACATTACCGGAAATGGTGGTGCAGGGTATCAAGGCTCTGCCGCTACAAATACCTACAATGGTGTAAACTCGGTAACTTATAATCCCGGATCTATTACACAAGATAATTTAACATGGGAAAGATCAATCCAATCGAATATTGGTATTGATGCAGAATTATTTAAAAGCAGATTAAACATATCTGTTGATGCTTATAACCGTGGTACATCAGACCTTATTTTCGATTTGATTATGCCGGTTACCAGCGGGTATGATAAAGTTAGAACTAATGCTGTTGATGTTAGGAATTTAGGGGTTGATTTAAATGTTACAGGAAGAGTATTCAGTCCTGAGAGCAAATTTCAATGGAATCCAAGATTGGTAATGTCATTCAACAAAAATCAAATCATGTCGTTGCCTAATGGTAATAGAGACATTATGGTTACAGATGGTAATACAGGTACTACTTTTATACTTACAAAAGGGCGTCCTATTTATGAATATTTCCTGGTTAAATCGGCAGGGGTATATACAGATAAAAATGAAATCCCTTTTGATCCGCGCACTGGAGATCTGATTACTTATTGGAACGGATCGCAGACTGCAAAACCTGGCTCATACAGATGGATAGATCAAAACTTTGACTATGATGTATGGGATCATTTTGATAAAGTAAGGGTTGGTAATCCGAATCCAAGAATTACAGGTGGTTTAAGCAATACCTTTACTTATAAAAATTTCTCTCTTGAAGTTTTTACAACCTTCTTATTAGGCAGAGAGGTGTATAACACTTATATCTCAAGTTTACTTGATCAATATAAACAACTTGGAAGCTTCCCAAACACTGGGCTTATCAATCTGGATAAATTGCCTATATGGCGTAAACCGGGCGATAAGGCTACCTACGCCGACTTAAATCCTTACGGTGATTATTATTATCAGTTTAATAATTTCTCTTCAGCCTATATGGAAGATGGATCTTATGCGAAAATTAAATACATCAATTTAGCTTATAATGTTCCGACCAAGTTGCTGGAAAAATTAAAAATGAAACGCTTGCAGGTTTATACCATCATAGATAATGTTTACTCTTTCCAGAAATCAACATTACCGGATGTTGAAGCAGTGAATGAGCTGGGAATATATACAGGAGATAGTTATCCGGTACCTAGAAAATTCACCTTTGGTATTCAGGCATCTTTTTAAGCGGCTTTAAATAAATAATTAATAATTAGAACATAGATCATGATTTTATCAAAATATAGAGCATTAAGTATTTTTCTTTTAGGAGGAATGCTTTGCACAGGACTATTTTCCTGCAAAAAATTATTAGACTTAAAACCTGAAGGTTCGGTATATGAAGGAGTGTATTGGAAAACTCAGGATGATGCAACTTCTGGCTTAATGGGGGCCTATTCCTTATTGCGTAAGTCGCTTACTCTTGGCGGACAAGGTATGTCAAATTTTGTGTTTGGCGATTTTACCGCGGGAGTTTTTACCGAGGGAGGTGATTATGCATTAAATTTCCTTGTTAAAGGAGACCAGTATTATGGAACAGGATTAAATGTTAATGATTTTAGAGGTGATTATCTGGATGATTTCCAAACCTGGACTCCCTTTTATAAAACAATAACACAAGCAAATACCGTAATCGAAAAAGTAGGTAAAATGCCTGATAATGTATTTAAGACACCTGCTGATAAAAGGAAGATTATTGGAGAGGCTTATTTTATTCGTGCCTACACCTATTTTTATATGGTTCGTATATGGGGAGATTTGCCGTTGGTACTTCAGTTTGACCCGGATCCTGTATCGTCTAAGAATATTGCGCGTACCTCAGAGGTTACAGTTTTAGATTCTTGTGTTGTGGACATGAATAAAGCAGTTAAACTTTTAAATTGGAAAACCAGTAACGAGGAGATAGTAAGGGCTGATAAAGGTGCTGCTTTTGCGCTAATGGCTCATTTAAATAGATGGAAGTATTTTGTAACTAAAGATGCTGACCAAGGATTATTAAATAATGCGGTTGCAGCAATAGATTCTATAACCGCTTCTGGGAAGTACATGCTGGAGCCAGCTTCAAATTTTGCCAGATTATTTAAAGGTAAATCATCAGAAGGCATCTTTGAGATCAATACAAGTTTCGGTCAGGGCGAGTATCAGGAAAGCGGTTTTTATAATTATACCCTAGGCATTCCTTACATACCAGGACAGTCTAAATCAACCATTTTTGATAGGGAGATGGTTAATGCAATTTTTGCTGATGATTCGGATGCGAGATATAACTATTATTTCGACAGGTCTAAACCTGAAGATATGATTCTCACAAAATACATTGGTAAAAACAAACAGAATTTAACTTTTAAAGATCCTAATGCCCAGACAGGTGCGGTAATAGATTGTAATATCAGCATTTTCCGATTAGCAGAAATGTTGTTGTTAAGGGCAGAGTGTAATGCATTACTAAATAAAGATGGTCAGGCACTCACAGATTTAAATGAAGTTAAAAGAAGGTCTAATCTTGAGAATTATGCCGGAAGTGGAGAAGATCTTAGATATGAAATATTTGATGAGACTTTCCGCGAATTGTTTTGTGAAGGCCATACCTGGTACGATATGGTGCGAAACAAGATGGTCGTTGACTATCTTGATGCTAGTCGCTTCCCTCAATCAAGATACGATGAGGAAGGTTGGAAATGGCCTATTAACAGAGGATTATTTGTTGATAATAAACAATTGACACAAAATAAATACTGGATCGGAAAATTAAGATAACCTGGTCACTTAAATTAAATATCATGAAAATTAAATTATCATACATTTTAACTCTAGTCGCTTTTTGTGTTGCATTTACCGCCTGTAAAAAGAACGACTATATCATCGGAGGCGATTTACATGATCCACATGTAAATATGACGACTTATGATTTTCTTAAAACCAAACCTCTATTTGATACCCTGGTAGTTCTTATTGATAAGGCTGGATTGAAAGATGAAATCAACGGGAATAATACCTTTTTTGCTCCTACAGATTATTCAATTAAAGCACTTCTGGCAAGAAGAACACTAATTATTCAACAGAAGTATCAGGATGAGAATATCAAGTATACGTTGGATAGTTTGCCTGTTCCGGAGCTAAGAGATTCACTAAGATCTCATCTTTTTACCGGTAAGATTAATCGTGAGCAGCTTTCTTTAGAAAATAAAGTTTTCAAGAGTCTGTCTGGCGAGGATTTTTCTATTTTACTAAAACAAGTTGATAGCTATACCGGGCTTGTAACCACTAGACCACAGTATCTTTATCTAACCAAGATCAGGAATGGTCTGGACCCGAATCCAATTCCTGATGATTATCTGGATGAGGACAGGGATATAATAGAGCTGGTTCAGACCTCAGGGATTTTGACTACCAACGGGGTACTCCACGTATTAAATAATACCCACAAATTTTACTGGTAAATCTTTTACTCAATTAAATTGAACGAAATGAAAATTATAAGATATGCACTAATACTAATTGTATGCGCAAGTTTAGCCTGGGTGGGTTGTAAAAAGATCCCTGTAGGTTTTATTGGAGAAACAATGTATTATAAAGACAGCCCCTTTTCAATTGAACAGGGTAATGTAAAAGTAGTAACAAGCTCACTAAATTTAGATGGGTCAACGCTTCCTGTTTTAGTTAAGTTACTGGAAGTAAGAAAAAAAGGAACAAGCCAAAAAGCTGAGGAATTTTATGCAGAACATGAGGTTTATGTTTACAAACAGCCAATTGATCCGGACGTAGATACTACCATTGCGCAGGTAAATGCGAAAAGAGAGAAGAAAATGCTGCCTCCTTTTGAGTTTTTGCCTAGCGGACAATTTCTGTTTAATGCAGGAACCGCATTTTTGCCAGCAAGATCTGAATATGAATTTGACGTAGAGGTAAGTAATGAGAGCGGGACAAAGGTGTTTAAAAACATTGGCGAAATTCATTTTAGAGATCCGGAATTGTTTAAGCCTTATGCAATAGCAGCAAGCTGGTTTAATGATAATGGAGTTGCGACTGACAATGGCGCATTGTCTGCTAATCCAGAAATGATCATTGAAAAAATCAGTGACCAGGGTACAAATGCAATTGTAAAGATTGTGGATCAAAATGGAGTTCCATTTAACCCTAAGACAGGAGAGATCATCAAAAGAGGAGATAGGCCGACGTTTGAATCTTATGCGAAATTTAACCCTGTAACGTATACAGATACTTCGATGGTTTGTAATTTTGAGATTACGCCTTTCCCGATAAAGAGAATTAGCGGATATGGAGATTTTCTAATGTACTACAGAATACCAAGTAAGTTTGCGTCGTTAACTACATTCCCGGCAAATCATCCTCCTGGAACCACATTTAGTATCAATCCAAGATTTGGATTCCAGATTAAGCAACTGGGTACCTATTTAATAACCATTAAATTAAATGGCGTAATACACAAATAATAGGTTGTATCAAAAGCAAAACCCGGCATACTTAATATATCGTTTATATGTTAAGTATGCCGGGTTTTTTATATCGTTTTAAGGAATGCTATGGTATCAACATTATCTGCATAATCCCATAGTTTTGGAACCTGACTTTCTCCGAATGATAATACAGCGGTTTTTAGTTCAAAAGGGATGTTACTTACTACACATTGAATATTTTCTTCTTCTGCCCTTAGCTTAGTTGCAACATCATCGATGTTTTTATAACGCTCATAATACAATACAGCTAATGGCGATGACATTCCTGAATCTTCTTTTAACAATAGGAAACCGTTATCGTAGTGCTCAGCCATATTTACCAGGTAAATAGATTTGTTATAATCGTAATTGTTGTTGTATTTGAAATGATTAATAATTTCTTTGAAATGTTCTATTGGTTCAAAGAACTCTTTGATACTATAATCCTCCGGGATAAATAGTTTAGAAACATTTCTGCAACCTAACCCAAAATAATCAAATACATCATGACCAAGTGATGCGATTTCAGAAGGCTTTTCTTGTCCGTTTAAGACTGCAACACTATTCCTGTTTTTTCGAATGATATTTGGGACCTTACCAAAATAAAAATCAAAATATCTTGAAGTGTTATTACTGCCGGTAGCAATCACAGCATCAAAATCTTTTAAACGTTCAACATAAACAATATGATCTGCCAGTTGAGGCTCAATAATAATTAGCTGAGCGAGTAGGGCAGGCAGCAATTTATCGTCAGATGATGAGAGCTTAATAAGCGCTATGTTTCCGGTCGCCAAAACAGATAATACATCATGAAAACCTACAAGAGGGATGTTTCCTGCCAATATTAGTCCAACTTTTTTAGGGTTTTTATTAATCGTAATATTTCTGAACCAGGTTTCCAGATCTTGTTGGTTAAGCATTTTATGCAAAGCATTTAATGATCTTTCAACCTCATCTATAGTAAACCAGGCATTGCTGTTTTGAGCCGCTAAAATCAGGTTTTTGAATCCCTGATCGGGATTGGCTATATAGTCACTAAGTTTTTTTAAAGCAATAATTAGTTTTTCCGTAGTAAGGATTGGCATATTTCCAACAATTTTAAAGTTTAAGTGTTATATTTGCAATGCAAAGGTAACCCTTAGCAATAGATTTACACGAAGACATGGCTATTAAAATAACAGACGAATGTATTAACTGCGGAGCATGTGAGCCTGAATGCCCAAATAATGCAATTTACGATGCAGGCACTGCCTGGAGATTTTCTGATGGTACTAACTTAAATGGTATTATCGACTTTGGCGACAAACAAATAGATGCTGAAGCTGCACAGGATGCAGCCTCTGATGAGGTCTATTATATTGTTTCAGATAAGTGTACAGAATGTAAAGGCTTTCATGATGAACCTCAATGTGCTGCGGTTTGTCCGGTAGATTGCTGCGTTGATGACGAGGATGTTCGCGAAACAGAAGAAGAATTATTGGCTAAAAAAGCTTGGTTACACCAAGAGAACTAGTTTTAGCTTTTATAATCAAATTTATACAGGACACCCAAAGGGTGTCCTTTTTTATTTAAGCTTTTTCTTCATACTTGTTTGGAACAATTAAAACGGGACATGCAGATTTTCTAGCTACGTGCTCAGCAACACTTCCCATTAAAAAATGATATAAACCTGTTCGGCCGTAAGTACCAATTACAATAAGATCAGAACCGTACTCATCAGATTGCTGTATAATCCCGTGTGCAGCACTATCAACCACGCTTAAATAGGTGGTAGCTATGCCATGACTAAATTTAGTTTCAATTTCTTTTAATAATAAATGACTGTTTTCTTCACTGTTGTCGTAAGTTTCCAGAAAAACAGGGGCCAGTGTTAAGTCAGGGCTGATGTTCGCAGGCACGGGTTCTATAATGTTGACAAGTGCAACCTCTGCGCCAAACGTCTTCGCTACTTCATAACCAACTTTTGCTGCTTTTTCTGAACAAGTACTATTATCAACAGCAATTAAAATTTTTTTGAGGTTCATCGTCTTATAGATTAAGGTTTATACTATAAAAATAACAAAATAACTGTGCAAAAGTTTACATTTATACCATTGATTTTATGCTATGGAACAATACTATGGAATATGTAGGGTGGCAGTTGCACCCTTAAGATCTGAACCATCAGACAGAGCTGAAATTGCATCTCAATTGCTTTTTGGAGATCATGTGGAGATACTGCAACGAAATGAAAAGTGGTGGCAAGTACGCAATGCTTTTGATGGATATGAGGGTTGGTTAGACTTTAAGCAGTTAACAGAAGTATCGTTAGAAGAGTTCGTAAGTAATCATAGTTGCAAATACCTGGCCCCGGCCGAAATAGGGAATGTAATAACAGATGAGCAGGGCAGTAAATATTATATCTCTCCAGGTAGTAATCTTCCTTCGTTTAATAATGGTTATTGCAGTATAGGCACTGAAAAGTACAAGGTTTTGTTTAGTCCAAGAGTAGTTCCTCCTTCGGACCAAATCGATGTTATAAATACGGCACTTTTCTTTCAAAACGTTCCTTATTTATGGGGGGGCAAAAATTTGTTTGGAATGGATTGTTCCGGATTTGTGCAGATCGTTTTTAAACTAAACGGGATACAGTTAAACAGAGATGCATGGCAGCAGGCAGAACAAGGTACCACAGTTGATTTTTTGCCTGAAGTTAAACCAGGGGATGTAGCTTTCTTCGATAATGAAGATGGTCGCATTATTCATGTTGGTATTATGTTAAATGCAACTGATATAATTCACGCTTCAGGTAAAGTCAGGATAGATCCAATGGATAATCAGGGTATTTACAATGCTGAATTAGGAAGATATTCTCATAAGCTTAGAATCATTAAGCGATTAACTTAACGATTCTAAGTTAAGCTCGATCAATTTAACCCTTTTCTACTATACATTTAGGGTTGTGGGATACGGGGAAATTGCAAGAATTAGCAATAAAGCACATCTTGTTTGCCTGTTCGTGTAATGAATTCGCTTTTTCTACGTGGTCCTCATTGTTAATTACCACCACAGGGTTTAAAATAACTTCGGTAAAATGACCGCTTCCACTAGGTTCTTCGGCCATTTTTCCTACGGCATTGTCGGTATAATCCAATACTATGATCTCATTTTGAGAGCATAGATGTAAAAACCAAAGCATGTGGCATGATGATAATGATGAAACCAACAAATCTTCTGGATTGTGTTTGGTTTTATCCCCTAAAAATGCCGAATCTGATGATCCCTGGATATCCGCTTTATGGTCTATTGATATGATATAACTTCTTTCGTAAGACCGGTAGTCCATTGTTCCTGAACCTTTATTACCTGTCCATGTTAAACTCGTTTGATATAGATGTTCTTTGGCCATAACTTATACTTAGTAGCCTCCAATTTAAACAAACTTTCCTTAAAAAAATAGTATACTTTAAGAATTAAACTCCCAAACCATTACCTGTCGGTCATCGCCTGTAGAGATCAGGTATTTACCATCTGAACTCCAGATGAGTTTGTTAATAGAATGGAAATGGCCCTCCGTATTTTTTTCTAAACTAAGGATCTTATATAGTTTGAAATCATTGGCTCCCCATAGCTTAATGCTCTTGTCCTGACTGCAGGTAGCAAAATAAGGCTGAGTAGGGTGGAAGGCGATAGTGTATACACTGAACATATGTGCTGCTATGTTATTTGCCAATTCATAGTTTGGTAAGTTCCATACCTTTAATTGTGCATCACGGCCACCCGAAATTAAAGATGCTCCATTCGGAGCATATTGCAATGAAGTGATTGGGAGTTTATGACTGCTCAACTCAATCTTTAAGCCATAATCCAAAGAATTGTAAACTCTGATAATTCCATCTTTACAACCAAAAGCAACTTCTTCTTCTGAATTGCTTATCGCAATGGTACGAACTGTATTGTGTAAAACAGGGAAATTATATAGCAATGAGAAATCACTGAGCGACCATACAGCCACTGTTCCATCTTCTCCGGTACTTAAAAGTTCGTTTTTATAAGCAATGGTTTTTAGATCGAATACTCCCTTTTGGTGATGACTTAAAGTAGCAATGGTTTTCTCAAGCTTTATGTCAAATACAAGAATTAACCCACTTCTTTGTGCTATAAAGAGTAAATCTTTATAACTATGTAAAGCATATACGGAGCTTTGTACGGGCACCAGAACCTTAACAAAGGTCATTGTTTTTAATGACCATTCTACTACGCCTTTATCATTGCCTGCGCTAAAGAAGAAGCCTTCTTTTGCAGCAGGACTTGCAAGTGCATAAATTGGGTTTTGATGACCGCTAAGTGTATGTAAGTGCTTTAACATATAATTATTTGCTATGTCGACCTTTTAGATTTAAGCCGATATCTGCCAGGGTTTTGCCCTTTTCTCTAAGTAAAACCAATAAATGAAAGATCAGGTCGGAGCTTTCGTTAACGAAATCCACATCAGTTTCGGCCAGTGCAGCTATAACAGTTTCAACACCTTCTTCACCAACTTTTTGTGCAATTTTATTGAGCCCTTTTGAACGAAGCTTATTTACATAAGATTCTTCAGAAGGGTTTTCATAGCGATCGGCAATGATCTGTTCCAGCTCAAATATAAAGTTCTGGTTGTAGTCAGTTTTAAAGCAGCTACGAGAACCTGTATGGCAAGTAGGACCTACCGGCGTAGCTTTTATTAAAATTGTATCATTATCGCAATCTATATGCGTTTCCTTTACAAAAAGAAAGTTTCCGCTTTCCTCACCTTTAGTCCATAGTCTGTTTTTACTGCGCGAAAAGAAAGTAACTTTTCCCTCTGCAAGTGTTTTATCCCATGCTTCCTGGTTCATATAACCCAGCATTAAAACTTCCAGGGTTTGTACATCCTGTATAATTACAGGTACCAAACCCTGTGTTTTTTCAAAATCTATGTTCATATCTTTTTTAACTCTTTACACGATCTCGTCATGCTGAATTTATCTCAGCATCCCGGCCATGTTATTTATCTTTCTCTTGCGGGATCCTAAAATAAATTCAGGATGACGGCCGCTTTAGTTACAAGATTTTGCTACAACCTTACCGGTATATTGTGTTTTTTTAATTCGCTTTTTAAATAGGGGATAGGAATCTCACCAAAGTGAAAAACCGAGGCTGCCAAAGCAGCATCAACACCTGTCTCTAAAAATACCTCCGTAAAGTGTTCAACCTTCCCTGCGCCACCCGAGGCAATTACAGGGATGTTGATAGATCGTGCTATTTTATCAAGTAATAAGCAATCAAAGCCATTTTTAGTGCCGTCGTGATCCATTGAAGTCAATAGAATTTCACCTGCTCCCAAACTTTCAGCCTTAAGAATCCAGTCTTCTGTTTCCAGTTCAGTAATCAACCGTCCGCCATTAAGGTGAACCATATTTTTGCCATCTACCAGTTTAGTGTCAACAGCCACCACTACAAACTGAACACCAAATGCTTTAGCTAAATCCTCAATTAACGAGGGGTTTCTGACTGCCGCAGAGTTAATGCTGATCTTGTCAGCACCGGAATTCAATAGTGCTTCAGCGTCAGCAATGGTAGTTATACCCCCACCTATGGTAAACGGGATATTTAGCTGACGGGCTACCGACTTCACCATTTCTATCGTGGTACCACGTCTTTCATGAGTTGCGGTAATGTCTAAAAACACCAGTTCATCAGCTCCTTGCTGCGCATACTGCCAGGCAAGTTCAACCGGATCCCCGGCATCTTTAAGGTCAACAAAATTTACACCTTTAACCGTGCGCCCATCTTTAACATCAAGGCATGGAATAATACGTTTGCTTAACATCGGTTAAAGAGAGGTCATTTGCTTCAGATTCCATTGCTTAATTTCATCAATAGAAATCCTGTTTTCATATATTGCCTTGCCAACAACTACTGAACGGATATCCAGGTTTGCCAGTTCTTCAATGTCGGCCATTGAACTGATACCACCCGATGCAATCAGTTTTATAAACGGAGAGTGCTCCAATAGTTTTTTATACAAATCTACGGCTGCGCCACCTAGTTTGCCATCTTTGTTGATATCTGTACATAGGAACCTGAAAAAGCCAAGTTGTAAGCACTTGTCAACATAATCCATTAGCTTAATTGGTGAACTTTCCATCCAACCTGAGTATTTAATTACTTCGTCTAATACGTCAATAGCAATAACAATACGGTTGGCATAGTCATATTTTTTGCCTACTTCAGCACTAAGATCTTTTAAGAAATCAGGGTTGGTAATGGCCTGTGTGCCAACAATAACACGATGAATACCTGCGTCAAGCAAATCTGTAACTTGCTTAATTGTGCGGATACCACCTCCATACTGAACACGCATGTCGGTTTTCCTAATGATGTCAAAAAGCGCTGCCTGGTTACTGAAATCTCCTTTTGCTCCATTTAGATCAATAATATGTATGAATTCTGTACCATTAGACCGGTAAGTGTCTATCATTTCAGCGATGGAAACATCATATACTGTTTTTTGGTTATAATCACCTTCTCTAAGGCGAACTACCTTACCATCTAGAATATCAATTGCGGGAATTATGTACATTTTACTGTTTTAAGTTTGAAAAATTCTTTAATAAACGCTCTCCGGCGATACCAGATTTCTCTGGATGAAATTGTACGCCATAGAAATTATCCTTTTGCACTGCTGCAGAAAATGGTTTTCCATAATTTGCAGTCGCGATATCAAAAGTAGGGTTATATTCAATAAAGTACGAATGCACAAAGTAAAATTGTGTCAGATTTTCAACACCTTCAAACAAGGAATTGTTTTTATGATCTATATTATTCCAACCCATGTGCGGGATTTTAATCCCTTGATTCTTATCGAATAGTTTTGTTTTAACAGGTACTATATTCATCATGTCGGCATTTCCTTCTTCCGAATGTTCGGTAAGTAATTGCATGCCCACGCAGATGCCAAGTACCGGTTTTTTTAATGCCTTTATTGGCTCAACAAGCCCTGTTTGCTCCAGTTTGTTCATTGCTGCTCCGGCATGTCCCACACCTGGAATAATGATGTGGGTGTATTTGTCCAGGTCAGTTTCTGTGTTTACCATTCCGAAGGGTATAGCTAACCTTTCCAATGCAGAAGTAAGGGAAAAGATGTTGCCGGCGCCGTAGTTTACTATTCCAATCATTATTCAATTCTTTATTTCTCGTTCCCATCATCTCTCCTAAAGTCGAGATGACGGCTATCTAATTACAATACTCCCTTAGTGCTGGGTAAAACCAGCTTTTCAGCATCACGTTTAATGGCCATTTTAATTGCCTTGGCAAAGGCTTTAAATATAGCTTCAATTTTATGATGCTCGTTTTCGCCTTCAGCTTTAATGTTCAGGTTGCATTTTGCCGCATCACTAAATGATTTAAAGAAGTGATAAAACATTTCCGTAGGCATATCGCCAACCATTTCACGTTTAAAATCTGCTTCCCAAACAATCCAGTTACGCCCGCCAAAGTCTATTGCTGCCTGAGCTAAACAATCGTCCATAGGCAAGCAGAAACCATAGCGCTCAAGACCAAGTTTGTTACCTATAGCCTTGGCAAAAGCTTCTCCAAGTGCAATACCAGTATCCTCAATAGTATGGTGCTCATCTATATGCAAATCGCCATTGGTTTTGATTCGTAAATCAATACTTCCGTGACGCGCAATCTGGTCAAGCATATGGTTAAAGAAATTTAAGCCTGTATCGATATCAGCTTTGCCAGTTCCATCCAGATCAATGCCAATGCTAATCTTTGTTTCATTGGTATTGCGTTCATGAGTAATTGTTCTTGTTCCAGCCTTAAGCATGGTATAGATATCCACCCAATTTTGGGTTCTTAAAGCAATATACTCGGTTAAATGCTCCGCCTTTTCAAGCTTTTCATTAGCGCCAAGCTGGTCATTATTACAGATCCATATGGCTTTTGCACCAAGGTTTTTAGCCAGGATAACGTCGTTTATACGGTCGCCAACTACAAATGAATTGTCCAGATCATAGGCCTCGGTAAAATAATGTTGCAATAGTCCTGTATTGGGTTTGCGTGTTATTGCATTCTGGTGGGCAAAGGTTTTGTCGATAATTACCTCACTAAATTCTACGCCTTCACCGGCAAAAGTATCCATAATGAAATTATGTACCGGCCAGAAGTGCTCCTCAGGATGAGAATCTGTGCCTAAACCATCCTGATTAGTAACCATTACCAGCTCATAATCCAGCTCTGCTGCAATTTTTGAAAGATAGTATAGTGCTTTAGGGTAAAATTCTAATTTGGCAAATGAATCAATCTGCTCATCCGCGGGTTCTTTAATGAGTGTACCATCACGGTCTATAAATAATACTTTCTTCATTATAGTGTTTTTAGGGCTTTTAAGAGGATTTCGTTTTCTTGGGTGGTTCCAATAGTGATGCGCAGGCATCCTTCGCACAATGATACTTTAGATCGGTCTCTGATGATGATACCTTGGTCTACCAGGGCGTTGTATGTATTTAACGCATCATCAACCTGTATTAGTATAAAATTAGCATCAGATGGATATACCTTTCTTACCATGGCCAATTCAGCCAGATCTGTACTTAATTTATCTCTTTCTTCGACAGTAATTTTAATCCAGTCATTTACCTGTTCTATATTCTCCAAAGCTTTCAAAGCAATATCCTGTGTGGCCTGGTTTATATTATACGGAGGTTTAACTTTATTCAGTACATCTATAACCGGACGGGCGGCAAAAGCCATACCCAAACGCAGGGCTGCCAAACCCCAGGCTTTAGAGAAAGTTTGCAATACCACAAGGTTCGGATACTCCGTTAATTCTTTAATAAATGTGCGCTGTTTTGCGTAGTTAATGTATGCCTCATCTATCACAACCAAACCATTGAAATTAGCCAGTACGGTTTCAATATCTGTGCGGATAATTGAGTTTCCGGTAGGGTTATTTGGAGAGCAGATAAAGATCAGTTTAGTGTGCTCATCAATAGCCTCTGCGATGCCCTCAAGATCCAGCTGAAAGCTAGGTAGTAAATCGACTTTACGTATTTCAACATTGTTGATGTTTGCTGAAACTTCATACATGCCATAAGTAGGAGGAAGGATGATGATGTTATCTATCCCCGGCTCACAAAAAGCTCTGAAAAGAAGATCTATTGCCTCGTCGCTTCCATTTCCAAGAAAGGTGTTTTCAATTGGAACTCCTTTGATTTTGCTGATTGCATCTTTAAGATCAAGCTGTAAAGGATCAGGGTAGCGGTTGTAATTCTGATCTAATGGAGAGCCATAGCTGTTCTCATTGGCATCCAAAAATATGCTGGCCTGCCCTTTATATTCATCCCTCGCCGTAGAATAGGGGCGAAGGTTTTTAATGTTTTCTCTTTGTAATTTATTAATATCCATGTTAACGGGATTAATTTTTGGGCTTGTTAAACTATGTCTTTCAATCTAATACTTACCGCATTTCTGTGCGCCCTTAAGCCTTCCGCTTCTGCGAGTACCTCAACAGTGTTACCAATATTTTCTAAACCCTTAGGGCTGATGTGCTGGAAGGTAATCTTCTTTACAAACGAATCAAGTGAAACACCTGAATAAGCTTTTGCAAAGCCGCTTGTAGGCAAAGTGTGGTTAGTGCCCGAAGCATAATCTCCTGCGCTTTCCGGAGTTAAATTACCCAAAAATACAGATCCTGCGTTAGCTATCAGCGGTATAAGTGGTTCGAAATGGTCTGTGGAAAGGATCAGATGCTCTGGGGCATAGGTGTTGCTAAATTCCATACCTTGTTCCAGATCTTTTACCAGTACAGCATACGAATTTGCTATTGCAAGGGCAGTTACGTCTTTTCTTGGAAGTTCTTTTAGTTGAATTTCAACTTGTTCAAGTGTTTTAGTTATGATTTCGTTTGAGGTGGAGACCAGTATGGTCTGACTATCAGCTCCATGCTCTGCTTGTGCAAGTAAGTCGGAAGCAACGTATGACGGATTGGCAGTCTCATCTGTAAGCACCAGGACCTCCGAAGGACCAGCAGGCATATCAATTGCAGTCATGGTTGTCGACTGTATCAGCTGTTTTGCCTGTGTTACATAACGGTTACCTGGGCCAAAAATCTTGTATACCTTAGGTACGCTTTCTGTTCCGTAAGCCATTGCGGCAACCGCCTGTGCACCTCCCACCAGATAGATCTTTTCAATTCCCAATTTCAAAGCGCAATAGGCCAGATAACAATTTGTTTTTCCGTCTTTTTGAGGAGGGGAACATACCACAATCTCTTTGCATCCCGCAAGTATAGCCGGTATTCCAAGCATCAAAAAAGTACTTGGTAAAACAGCAGATCCACCAGGGATATAAAGGCCTACACGGTCGATAGCCCTCGCTTCGCGCCAGCAGGTTACACCTGGCATTGTCTCTATCTTTTCTTCTTTATTGGCCTGAGCCGCATGAAAGGTTCGGATGTTTTGGTAGGCTGTATCAATAGCTGCTTTTGCAGCTGCAGGAATAGATGCGGCTATCTCTTCAATCTCTTTTTTTCCGATGAACAGCTGTGCTAATTCAACCTGGTCAAACTGTTTTGCAAAGCTAAACAAAGCCTTGTCTCCGTCGGTTTTAACAGCATCCACTATGCCTTTTACACGGTCTTGTATTGTAGCGTCGTCCTCCAGCTGCCTTAAACAGATCGATTCAATCTCTTGTTTAGATAAATCCTTATAACTGTAGATTTTCAAGTTGTTATATTTTAAGTTTAACTATTAGTTAATGATAAAATAAGCGTTTTTCTATTGTGATCTTATGATTAAGCAATGATTTTTTCAATAGGCATAACAACAATTCCTTGTGCGCCGGCTGCTTTAAGACTATTGATCTTTTCCCAGAAATCATGCTCTGCAATTACCGAATGTACAGCAACCCAGTCCTCATCAAACAATGGAACTACAGTCGGGCTTTTTACACCAGGCAAAAGATCTACAACTTTTTTAAGGTTAGACTTAGCCACATTCAGCACAACATATTTGGTCTCTTTTGCACGCAGTACCGAACGGATCCTTTGCAACAATTCCTGAACTTCCGGTAATAATTCTGAGCCTTCTTTTCCAATCAATATAGCCTCAGATTTCATCACTTCTGAGAATGGCTTCAAGCCATTACTTTTTAATGTTCCACCAGTTGAAACGATATCGCAAATCGCGTCGCTTAATCCTAAACCCGGACCAATTTCTACAGATCCGGATATGGTACGAACCTCAGCATTTACATGATTATCTTTAAGGTATTTTTCAAGGATTACAGGGTAAGAAGTTGCAATGGCTTTTCCTTCTAATTGTGCAATTTCTGTAATGTGACTTTCGTTAGGGATTGCGATTTTAAGTGTGCATTTACCGAAGCCTAATTTTTGAAGATAAGTAACTTCAGAGCCAGACTCTACAATTACGTTTTCGCCAACTATGCCCAGATCGGCAATTCCGTCCTGTACATATTCCGGAATATCGTCATCTCTTAAGAAGAGGATTTCCAATGGGAAATTTGTAACAGTTGAAATTAATGAGCTTTTGTAGTTTTCGAAAGATAGACCACAATTTTTAAGGATTTCTACTGATTTTTCGTTTAATCTACCCGATTTCTGGATAGCGATTTTAAGTGTTTTCAAATGTGCTTTTGATTATTATTGAATTGAACAAGAAAATAAGGTCGGAAACAAGTTTTGAAGTACAAAACATTACATATACATCGCCAATTGGCGATGGTGCAAATGTAAATGATGATTCAAAATTGTGTTCATAATATTATTTAAGTTCCTTATCAACAATGGCTAGCATCCTGAGGAGATGCAAATATATAGATTGAAATCGCAATTCCAAATAAAATTTGGTTTAAAATTAATATGTAACTGCTGTACAAAATAAAAATGGAGCCGAAACTGCCTCAGACTTGATAGTGAGTTAAGTGTGGCGAAGCTTTGACAGGGCCTATTAAACCCCTAAAACCATCAGCAGCTAGAGCCCTTTCTTATTAACCGATTGTAATTTTCTCAATACGGGGATATTATCTGATTTGAGTATTCAGATAATAGTTAACTTTAGAGAAGTTGTTTATATGTTAGACTATACCAAATATAACGAACGTGAATTGATCCGGCTATTTAAGTCTGGAGATGATGCGGCGTTTAGGGAAATCTACATGAGGTACGATAAGCCCCTTTATCTCTATGCCTATCACAAACTTGGTAATAAAGAAGAATCCAGAGATATAGTGCAGGATGTTTTTGCATGGATGTTAAACAATCGTGAAACGCTCGATTTAAAAACCACCCTTTCTGGTTATCTCTATAAATCTGTTCTTAATAAGATTTTCAATGTTTTTAGACATAAAGATGTTTTACGCCGATATGCAGACGAAGGAAACCATTATATAGATGTTGATAGTGAAGAAACCGATTTTCTGATAAGAGAAAAGGATATCACTGCAATGATAGAAAAAGAAATAGCGGCAATGCCACCAGGAATGCGAAAGGTTTATGAATTACGAAGCAAACAATATATGTCTGCAAAAGATATATCTGAACATTTAGGTGTTGCGGAATCAACAGTAAATACCCAGCTGAAAAGGGCAATGAAGCACTTGAAGCTAAAATTAGGACTTGGTATTTACTTGATTTTTATCATTAACTCCTGATTTGTAAAAATAATTTCAGACGCTGTCCCCATTTGGTGTTCCTGAGTTGTCTATGTCAACAATGAGCAGAATCCCAAATTCAAATCAGCGGAAATTCTAAAGAGCCAATGGAAAAGAAAGATATTAAAAAAGTTTTGGATAAAGTGAGTGCTGGTACAGCTACTCCTGCGGAAGAACAAACTGCTAAATACTGGCTGCATTATTTTTCTAAAGATAATATTCCAGTACTTTCTGAGGATGAGCTGAATCAGGAGACTGAAGCGATTTACAAATCGCTGATGGAACAGAAGGCACCTGCAAAAGTAAAACGCTTATGGTATGCGGCTGTTGCCGCTGCATGCTTGCTAGTTGTAATTGGTGGTGGTTTGTTTTATTACAATCAGCAAATCAGTCCAGAGCCTAAGGCCTCTATAGTAGCAAACACCGTTAATGATGTGGCACCCGCTCAAAATACGGCTACTTTAACCCTTGCAAACGGGAAAAAGATAATTTTATCTGATGCGCCAACAGGTCTGATCGCTGAACAAACAAATGTCTCTATTTTCAAAACTGCAGACGGGAAATTGGCCTATAAAGCCAAACCTTTAAAGGAGGATGAACAGAAAACAGCCATAGAGAATTCTGAATTAAATAGTATAACTACCGCAAGAGGGCAACAATATCAGGTGGCTTTACCCGACGGTTCAAAGATCTGGTTAAATGCCGCTTCTACATTTACATTTCCTGCAACTTTTACCTCACTTAAACAGCGTAAAGTCGAACTTGTGGGTGAGGCTTATTTTGAAGTTGCGAAAGATAAAATGCATCCTTTTATTGTGAAAACAGATAAACAAGAGGTTGAGGTGTTGGGTACCCATTTCAACGTAAATTCTTATAGCGATGAGGATGCAACCAGAACTACATTATTAGAAGGATCTGTTAAAGTGTCGAACCATAATGAACATAAGATTTTACAGCCTGGTCAGGAATCGTTGTTAGCCAAAAATAACCTAAGTGTTCGTAAGGCAGACACAGAGGGGGCTGTAGCCTGGAAAAATGGAGATTTTATATTTAATAACGAAGATTTTGGTAGCATTCTGCGTCAGGTTGCCCGATGGTATAATGTTGAAATTGTTGACAATGGAAATCATAAAAACCTCCATTTAAGCGGTACAGTATCTCGTTCAAAAAATATTTCGGTTGTTTTAAAAGCATTAGAAGTAACGGGTAAGGTTAAATTTAAAATAGACGGAAACAGAGTTATAGTTACAGAGTAGATGAGATTGATATTCGCGTTTTTTTTGATCGTATTTCTGCATACCACAGTTAACGCGAACGCGCAAGGTATCACTCTGTCGCTAAAGGATACCGAATTGTCGACAGTTTTTAAGGAGATCAGAAAACAATGCAACTATGATTTTCTGTACGATAACTCTTTACTACAGGGCTTAAAAACAGTTAGTATAACTGTTAAAAATGCAGGTATTGATTTGGTTTTGAGTACCGTTTTTGAAGATCTACCTGTAACCTACATTATCGAAAATAAAATTGTAATGATTATTGCTAAGAATAAGAATGAAGTTTTGCCACCACAGAGTTTATATGCTATTTCCGGGGTAGTTAAAGATAAGAATGGAGAGACATTGCCGGGTGCCGGCATTTTACTTAGCGGATACCAGACAGGAACTGTGGCAGATAATGAAGGAAGGTTTGTGATTCGAAATTTAAAGGAAGGAAATTACAATGTGCTTGTTCAAATGATCGGGTATCTTCCAGCAAACCAAAACGTAACCATTATTAGTAAATCTGCCGATATAGAAATTAAGCTTCAGGAAAATATTAAGCAGTTAAAAGAGGTCGTAATTACATTAGATCCGCATCGTGAAGAGCGCCTTAAGGCCTTTAAGGAAAGTTTCATTGGCACATCCCCAAATTCTAAAAAGTGCGAAATTACTAATCCGGAGGTAATACAATTTGATTATGATGATGAAAAGCACATATTGAAAGCAATAGCCGATGAATTTATTGTTGTAGAAAATAAAGCATTGGGGTACCGAATTAAATACCTGCTTAAATACTTTGAAGAAGATGAAGAAACAAAGATTGTCTTATTTTATGGCTATCCTTATTTTGAAGAAATCAAGGGCACAAGATCAAAAATAAGAGCTTATCAGGAAAAAAGAAAAGTGGCCTACTTAGGTTCTCCTCAACATTTTTTCAGATCGTTATACAGTAACTCAATTGAGGAAGATGGCTTTATTATTAATAAACTGGTAAAGGCCCCAAATAAGAGTAAACGCCCGGATACACTAACTGAAGCGAAGATTAACTTCTTTTCTGATATCAGAGGGAAACAAATTAGCTTAAAGACCAGAAAAGATTCTTTGAGTTACTGGACCATGATGAAGAATAAGCCGGATACTTTAGAAGTGCTAACCAGGGGGAAGGTGTTAACAGATACTTTGGTTAAACAAAAATTAAGCAGCCTGAAAACCCTCAATTACAAAGATGCACTGTACATCGTTTTTAAAAAGGAGAGGGAAACAAGAAACTATGCGGATCATTCTGGTTACAAGATTGAAAGACCACCAGAATATTCGAGGTTTCAGATCTCATTGGTTTATCAATTAAAATCGTCCATCAATTTTTATGAGAACGGGGGCATTTATGATCCCGGATCTTTGCTCTATGAAGGTTTCTGGGGTTATGAAAAGGTTGCAGATATGGTGCCGATGGATTATATCTTACCAAAAACAAAAGACTGATTAACTTGGTATTCTGAATTTTATGGTAGTGTTGTTGTAACATGTTAATTACGCTTAAAACGCTTTAGCAAAGCTTATTGTACCTTTATGGCACACACACAACCAAATGAACCATTTTATTAAATCAATTCTTTTACTTGTAGCGCTTACTGGTGCTTTTTTAACCAGTAAAGCACAAAGTTACACGGTTAAAGGAAACATATTAGATACGGCTGGGCTGCCACTGCCCGGTGCCATCGTTAGAATTAACTGGGTTAAAGATAGCCTGGGTATTTCGGCCAATACAGACGGAAGCTTCAGTTTTACCAAGGTTAAGTCTAAACAATTTACCTTAACAGCAGCATTTATTGGATTTGATACTTTTACCAAACAGTACACCATTACACAAGGCAATACCCTGGTAATTCCCAATGTTAAACTCAAACCAACTTCCAATACTCTTGATGCAGTAATTATTTCGGGAGTTCCTCCTGTAAAAGTTACTGAAGATACTGTAAGCTTTAATGCGGCTTCTTTTCCTGTTAGGGAAGGGGATGCTGTAGATGAAATATTGAAAAAGTTACCCGGTATAAAGGTTGATAAAGATGGAAATGTAACCAACCAAGGTACACCGGTAACCAAGATAAAAGTAAATGGAAAGGATTTCTTTGGTACGGATGTGGCTACTGCCATTAAGAATTTGCCTGCCGACATCATTAAAAACCTTCAGTTTATAGACGACTATGGCGATCAGGCTAAATTAACAGGCATAAAAACAGGTGAGCCTGAAAAAATACTGAACCTAACCATTCAGGAGGATAAGAAAAAGGGATACTTTGCCCGGGCACAGGGAGGGGTAGGTAATTCTGACAGGTACAATACCAGCTTTAGGGGCAATAGCATGAAAGGAGAGCGCCAGGTTTCTTTTGATGGTACAGTAAATAATGCGAACATGAGAGGGGGCGGAGGTGATGGAATAACTACCAGAAATGCAGGTGGCTTGAATTATCGAAATGAGTGGAGCCCCAAACTTTCTGCTGATGCAAGCTATAATTTCGATAACACTAAAAACAATACCATTAGTACTTCGCATACCCAGAACTTTCTTGATAGTTATACCCGTTTAGAGGATTCGAGGAACGATAATTTAAACAACAGGTATAATCATGAGTTTAATGGTAATGTAGAATATAAGAGAGATACCATGAATTATCTTAAAGTGTCTCCACAGTTTACATATAATACAAATAGCGGTAGTAGTGGTGGCCTTTCTACTATCACTCAAGAGGATCTGATCACGAACCGCAATAGTAAAAACCTGAATAATGCCAGTTCCTTATTCATGAAAACTAACTTGTTTTACAATCATAAATTTTCTAAGAAAGGCAGGAACTTTAGTTATTGGGGTGGTTTTAACTATTCTAATGGTGATAACTTTAAGGACGTGTCTAATGATTACCTGATTACTGAGGGCGGGGTTGATTCTACAAGATTCCAAAATCAACTTACCGATCAGAATAGCCACACCCTGGGTACCTACTCGGGATTTTCTTACATGGAACCTTTGTGGCGTAAAACATTTATCGAATTCAATTACAATTATAGCCGATCTGCCACTTCCAGTACCAGAGATACCCGGGACGTACTTAACGGTGGAGAAGTGTTTAACCCGGATTTAAGTAATAATTACGATTATCAGTTTATTACCAATAAAGTAGGGGTAAACTATCGTTTTATTAGTGAAAAGTTTAATTATACTTTAGGTGTAAATGGTCAGCCAGCAGTACTTAAAGGGCAAAATATCAGTAAAGACATCAGTACAGAACAAAGGACATTTAATCTGATCCCTTCGGCCAGAATGGTGTATAGATTTTCAAATCAGGAATCGTTTGAGTTCAATTATTGGGGGCGCAACAACCAACCCGGGTTTTTACAACTACAGCCCATTGCTGACAATTCTAACCTTCAAAACGTAGTGATTGGTAATCCAGACTTAAAGCCTGAATTTATTCACAGTGTAAATGCCCGCTACAAACAATCAGACTGGAACCGTGGGCATATGTTATCGGCCAATATTTCATATAACCAAACACAAAATAAGATCGTAACTACTAAAGTACTGATCCCAAATACAGTAAATCAAATAACCAGTTATACCAATACTGATGGTTTTTATAATTTAAGTGGAGACTATAACTATTCCAAGCCGTTCTTTGAGCGTAAGTTTACAATAGAGTTTTCCGGATGGGGTTCCTTAAATAACAATGTTGCTTTTGTTGATCAAAATAAGAACGTTGCAAAAAATGCAGTATGGAGACAGGAATTGGAATTTAGGGTAGACCTGGAAAATATTGTTAATTTCGAAATAGAGACATCTTACATGCAAAATAGGACTACCTATTCGCAAGAGAATTTCGAAGACCGGCAGACCAATCGTTTTGAATACGGAATAGAGGGGCGTAATTACTTTTTTAAAGATCTAACTCTTGGTTACGACTTTACTAAACAGATCAATTCAGGGTATGATAATTCTTTTGTGAATAACCCTACTATATTACGGTTGTTTATGGAGTACAAGTTTCTTAAAAAAGACATGGGCACCTTACGTCTGGATGGGTTTGATTTATTTAATGAAAATTCAGGCATCTCAAGAGATGTGTTCGATAACGTAATTGTAGATAGACAAGTAAACAGATTAGGTCGATATTTCATGCTTTCGTTTATATTTAAAGTAAGGAAGTTTGGAGCTTAAGAAATAGTAAGTGGCACTTAATTTGTTTGGGTAAAGCATTAAGTATAAAAAAACGGCTAAATTTGTCGCTAACTCACTTGCTTTGAAAAAAACTGTACTGCCTGTTGTTGTGTTAATAACGATGCTATCATCGTGTAATTGGTTTAAAGATGTGCCTGAAGTAGGGGTAGTACTGTCAGATCATTTCAAAAATAAACTGTACAAAAAATTTGATACTGCTGTATATAATGTTGTTTTTAAAAAACACCTTGATTCTTTAAAACCTAAATTTTCGAATCCCAATACGTTAACAAACTATTACTATGCAAATGAATATAAACCTGAATTGGTTACCAAATTCTTTGTAAATGGTGGGTTAGATAGTTTAGAAAACTACATAGGCAGGAGTGAGGAACATGGCTTTAACCCAAATCTCTTTAGATATAAGCAAATAGAATCGCTGTTGGCTACATTACACGCCAATAAATTCAAATCAATAGATGAAGTTTATCCTGTAATTGCTGATCTGGAGCTTAATGCTGCAGAGGGGCTTATCAAATACAATAATTTTGTTTATTACGGTAGCATCAATCCAAGGAAATTATTTAGCCGGTACTATGTGCCGGTAAAAAGACCTGATAGCCTAAGTGTAACTGCTGTTCTGGAGACAAAGGACATTCAAAAACTATTAACAAGCATCCAACCTTCTTCTCCCGATTATCAGGTATTCCAGCATAAACTTTCAAAATACAAGGCCGACTCTGGCAGTAAAAGCTATATGGTAAAAACCATTATGGTAAATATGGAGCGGTTGCGCTGGAAATTGCCAGAGCTTGGCGATGAGTATGTGCAGGTAAATATCCCTGATTTTTCACTTACCTGGTTTAAAAACCAGGACACACTTACCCAGATGAAAGTTTGTGTTGGAGGGAAACGCGAGGAAGGTTATGCCGATAAAATTAAGCAGTACCTGAAATCGGGAAATCTGGATGATAAGCCGAAAAATCATGAAACACCCTTACTATACAGTAAACTGAACTCTATACAGGTAAATCCGATATGGAATATTCCGGTCAGCATTGCACAAAGTGAAATTTACTGGCAGGCAGTTAGAGATCCATATTATCTTTCGAATAGTAACATTAAGGTATATTATAAGGGTAAACAAATAGGAGAGCCCGATACTATTCAATGGAGTAAGTATTCCAGAGAGAAGTTGCCTTTTCAATTCAAGCAAGGCTCAGGAGAGGGGAATGCTTTAGGTAAGTTTAAATTTATATTCGACAATGGATCGAGCATCTACCTGCACGATACGAACAATAAAAGTGCATTTTCCAGAGCTAACCGCGCAATAAGCCATGGTTGTGTTCGTGTAGAAAAACCGTTACAATTTGCTGAAACGCTGGTAAAAGATAAGTACGAATACGATCAGCTAAGAATGGAAGTAAACCTGCCGCCAATAGATACCAACAGAATGGCGGTTTACCGAAAAAAAATGGCTAAAAAAGCTGATACAGTAAATGTTTATAGATTAAAGCCTAAGTGGTTTGGCGTTAAAAAACCTGTTCCCTTGATCATCAATTACATAACCGCATGGTCGCAAAACGGTAGTCTGCAGTTCCGACCAGATGTTTATGGTTTAGATGAAACTTTATGGGATGCTATGAAAAAATTCATGTAAAAGTTCTACCTTTGGTTTTTAATGAATTTCCTATACCCAGGTTTTCTTTTCGCGCTGCTGGCAATAGCCATACCTATTGTAATTCACTTATTCAATTTCAGGAAATTTAAGAAAGTATATTTTAGCAACGTACAATTCTTAAAGGAGGCAAAGGAGCAAAATTCTTCAAGAGAAAAGCTTAAAAATTTGCTTGTACTTTTGTGCAGGGTATTGGCCATCGTATTTCTTGTGCTGGCATTTGCCAGGCCTTTTATCCCCTCGGGCAACAAACATAATCCGGGACAGAGAAATGTTATCAGTATCTATATTGATAACTCTTATAGTATGGAGACAGTAAACAAAGAGGGCAGTTTACTTGATGAAGCTAAAAGAAAGGCAAAGGAAATTGTAAGGTCATATGATATTAATGATCAGTTTCAATTAATTACAAACGATTTTGAGGGCAAGCACCAAAGGCTTGTTAATAAAGAAGAGTTTATTCAATTACTGGATGAAATTAAGATATCACCAGCAAATAAGACTTTGCAACAGATTCTAAACAGACAACAGGCAAGTTTTTCTGCAAATAGAAACGAGATCTGCTATCTGCTTTCCGACTTTCAGAATAGTTTTGCAGGTGATAAACCTTTAGCGGCCAATAAAGAGATCAGTTATACTTTTATTAAGCTAAATGCCAACAGCCTTCCGAATATTTCGGTTGATAGTGTTTGGAGCCTTTCACCGGTACACCAATCAGGGCAGGCAGAGAGGGTTGTGGTCCAATTGAGGAATTATGGTGAAGAGCTTGCTTCGGGCATAGCCTTAAAGCTAACAATAAACAAACAGCAAAAAGCTATCAGTAATATAAATGTTGAGGCTGGTAAGTCAGTTAAAGACACTTTATCTTTTAGTGGATTAAAAAGCGGGTGGCAAAAAGGTGTAATTAGTATTAAGGACTTTCCTTTAACATTTGATGATGATCTGAATTTTAGCTTTAAGGTAAGTAATGAGCTAAAGGTGCTAAACATCACGGGCAATTCTTCTGATAAATTTATAAAGGCGCTCTTTGCATCCGACAATTATTTTAAACTTACCGAAATGCCTGAGTCGAACATTAAATACTCCAGCTTTTCCGATTACAGTTTAATAGTACTTAACGGGCTAAAAGAACCATCTTCAGGCCTCGCTCAGCAATTAAAAGGATATGTACAAAATGGGGGATCTGTAGTTATCTTTCCTGATCTTGATGCCAATAGCAGTGTTTACACTCCGTTCTTAACCGGCTTGTCGCTGCCTGCGGTTCAGCAATTAAATTCTGGGCCACCTTTGGCAAGCAGTATGGATTTAAAGAACTCTGTTTTTAAAGATGTGTTCGATCAGATTCCTAAAAATATAGATCTGCCCTTGGTAAACAGGTATTTTAGTTATACTGAGCAGAATACAAGTGCTAAAGAAAGCATTTTGCAATTGCCTTTAAATAGATTCCTGTTTGCAAAGTATACGGTAGGGGCCGGTAAAATTTATCTTTCATCAAGTTCATTGGATATTAAGGATAGCAACCTGCCTAAGCACCCGGTTTTTGTACCATTAATGTATAAGATTGCTTTTGCAAGTGCAAAAGAGCAACCATTATATTATACAATAGGCCTCAATAATTTATTAGAAAGTGAAAAAATTAGTCTTCTAGCTAATCAGTCGTTAAAATTGGTGTCGAATGACTTTGAAGTTATTCCTGAAGTGCGACAAACTGCCGGAAAAACTTTACTATATGTTGCAGATCAGGTAAAGAAATCGGGCTTTTATGAATTAAAAAAAGCAGATTCTGTTTTGGCCATTATAGCGTTTAATGATAACCGTACAGAATCCGACATGCATTATGCTACAGAAACACAGCTTAATAACTTGTTTGGCAAACAAAAGGTAGCAGTATTTAATTCTAAAAAGGATGCACAATCATTAAATATCGAAGGGAAAAATAGCAGCAGTGAATTATGGAAACTTTGCCTAATTTTAACTATTGTTTTTTTAGCCGGTGAAATACTACTTATTAGATTCTTTAATAACATAAAAAACATAAAAATATCATGAACCTTCTTATCACGGGTATAGTTATTGCCGATCCAAACAGCCAGTTCAATCAAAAGAAATGTGATGTTCGTGTAGAACAAGGAAAGATAACGGCTATAGGTAACAACCTGACCGCATCTAAAAACGAACAGGTTTTTGATGGCCAGGGTGCTGTTCTCTCTCCAGGTTTCTTTGATTTAAACTGTTCAATCGGAGATCCAGGTTTCGAAACCAAAGAAGATATTAATACGGCAACTGAAGCTGCAAAAGCAGGCGGGTTTACAGGGATCGCGGTTTTGCCAAATACTAAGCCAGTGGTGCAATCTAAGGCCGAAGTGGAATACATTATTAACAGGGCAAAAAACAATCTGGTAGATGTGCTGCCAATAGGAGCGGTTAGTCAGGGACTGGAAGGTAAAGAGCTTGCAGAATTGTACGACATGAAGCAGGCGGGTGCAGTAGCATTTTCTGATGGAGGAAAGGCAATTGTTGACGATGGCTTTATGAGTCGCGCAATACAATACACCCAGGGTTTTAACGGACTTTTAATGGTATATCCTGAGAATAAATCCATTGCAGGAAAATCGCAGATTAACGAAAGCAAAACCAGCGTGTTATTGGGAATGAAAGGATTGCCATCGTTAGCAGAGGAAATGCACATTAGCCGCGATATCTTTTTAGCCACTTACCATAATGCTCCTGTACATATTAGTAATATTTCAACAGCAGGTTCTGTAGCGCTTATAAAGAAAGCTAAAAAAGATGGTGTGAAAATCACTTGTGATGTAGCTGCACATCATTTGGTGTTTACAGAAGAGTTGCTGAATGATTTCGACAGTAATTACAAGGTTAAGCCACCTTTGCGTGGTAAATCTGATGTGAAGGCATTGCTTACAGGTTTAAAAGACGGAACCATTGATGCAATAGGATCACAGCATCGCCCGCACGAAATAGAATTTAAAGATGTTGAATTTGAAATTGCATCATACGGCATCATTGCCCTGCAAACTGTTTTGCCTTTGCTTATAAAAGCCGGACTTGATGCAACGCAGATAGCGGAGAAGCTTTCTATAAATCCCCGTAAATTACTAAGACTCGCAGTTCCTGTGATTGAAGAAGGTGCTGAAGCCAACTTTACAGTTTATAATCCTACTTTACAATGGGAGTATAATGTTGCCAGTAACTATTCTAAATCTGCCAATTCTCCACTATTAAATAAAAAACTGACCGGTAAAGTTCAACTGGTATTTAATAACAAACAATTACAATCATATGGATAATCATGTAAAAGACGCACTAATTGCATCGTTAGATAAATTTGCTGCGGTATCTGGTAATGACTCGGTTAAGTTAGAGGAAAGCCTTGTAGAAGTGTTTAACAAAGACCTTGGCTTTATAGAGAAGGTTGAAGAGTTTGATGAAGTTTTTGATGAGCATCCATCATTTGAGGAGCTTAGAGAAGTATTCTTTGATTTGCTAATGATTAATTTCTTTTCTATTGATATTAAAAAACTTGAAGAAGATTACCTTGACTCCGAAGAGTGGCTAAGGATTGAAGAAGAAACAATAGATAGGGGAACAGAATTACTGAACCTTTTGTTGTATATCAATGAATGCCATGACGAGCGTATAAAACCTGAATTAGGTGATTTCCTTAAAGAATTCTTATTGGTTGAGGAAGACGAGTTTCAGGACGAATTCCATATTTATGAAGACCTGATCAGCAACCAGCAATTGATTGAAGGAAGTGTTGAGGATATCTGCAGTCATGCCGGGATGATTGATCTGGGTGAAGAAATGGAAGATCTTTTTGTTCCTTTTATGGTTTTCTTCCATCAGCCTAAAGCCAATGATAAGATAATTAAAGAGCTAGAGGATTTTAGTGCAAACAAGGAGTTTGATATTGCGGTGTATACCTTAATCGCTAATTTTAATGCGAGTAACTAATTTTTAAATTAACATCTTAAAAAACTATTATGGAATTGACAACTGAGCCTTTGGCAAACTTAAAGAAAGAGTCTTTTAAGAATGGACTTATTATGGCGGGAGTAAGTATTGTTCTTTTTTTATTTATGAATTATGTATTGCCAGAGCAAATGGGGTCATTTTTAATGCTGGGGCTACAATTGGCAATTGGCCTTGGATTAAGTGTTGTACTTTGTTTAGATATGCGTAAAAAGGCTGGAGGTTATTGGACTTTTGGCGAAGCTTTGCTTCATATCTTTGTTATGTTCATTATTTCGGCTGTAATTGTTTATTTATTTACTCTTGCTTTCGGTAAATTTATTGACACTACTTATCCCGTTAGAATGAAAGAAATGATAGGTGCGAAAACAGAATCTATGCTTAAAAGTTTAGGTGTAACAGACGATAAACTTGCAGAAGCTATGGCTAAGCAAGAGGAGGATATGGAAAAGCAATTTAACCCTAATTTTTCCCAAGTGATAGTAGGTCTTGGAATTCAATTGGTAATGTATTTTATTGGTGCGCTAATATTTGCCGCTATATTTAAAAGGACAAAGACGCCGTTTCAGTCAACAGAACAATAACCTATCTGATTGTATTATAAAAAAGGCCCTGTATCATGCATGATACAGGGCCTTTTTGTTTTAACATCCTAATGGATATTACAGATTTCTGATCCAAATGTTACGGAAACTCAATGGTTCGCTAGGATCTCCATGAGATTGCAACTTAATTGGCGCAGGGCCATGAGCTTGTCTGTATGCAGGTGCTCCGATGTATTGTGTTGGCCCCAATAATGTAGTATTATCCTGAACCAATACTCCGTTAAATAACACGGTAACTCTGGCAGGTGTTTTTACAGTTTTGTCTTCGTTAAATGTAGGTGCAGTCCAGATCACATCGTAACTGTTCCATTCTCCTGGTTTGCGGGTTGGGTTGGCAAGAGGGACAAATTGTTTGTAAATACTTGCAGCCTGTCCATTTGTATAAGTGTCGTTTTTATAAGAGTCAAGAATTTGCAATTCGTAACCAGCATCACCTTTGCCAATAGAAGCAAGGAAAAGTCCGCTATTGCCTCTGCCTTGTCCTTTGCCAGTGATATTTGCAGGCACACGCCACTCCAGGTGTAATTGGTAGTTACCAAATGATTCTTTGGTTTCTATGTTTCCCGATTTTTTATTTACGGTAAATACTTTATTGGCAACCGTCCACGCAGCAGGTTTCGATCTGTCTTCAGTCATTACCCATTGGTCAAGGTTTTTGCCATCAAAAAGTATAATAGCATCAGAAGGGGGGGCTATTGTAAGCTCCGGTGTTGATACCACTTTAGGAACTGGAGTATATACTTCGGTGTCTTCAGGTTTTGCATCTTGAGCCTGAACAATGTTAATTCCTGCCATCATTAATGTAGCAAGGATAACTGATTTACGCATGTTTATCATTGTGTGATTTAATTTAATAACTATTCAAATTTATAATTAAATGGGATTAATTATAGTAATTCTCCAAGTATTTATTGGGAACGGCTAATATTGTTACAGTTTCATTCTAACAGGTCGTTAATAATATGATGCATATAATGGGGCTCAGGTGGTGGCAAAACCTAACAATTTTGTGAATATGCATATTTGTTAAGTTTTAAGTAAGTTTGCACAGTTTTAAGCGTTGTAATCACACATGGATATTTCTGTTGTAATCCCCCTATATAATGAAGAAGAATCGTTACCTGAATTAACTTCATGGATTGCTAAGGTAATGCAGGAGCATAACTTTAGTTATGAGGTTCTTTTTGTTGACGATGGAAGTACTGATAGCTCCTGGAGCATTATTGAAGATTTAAAGCAACAATATAGTTCAGTAAAAGGAATTAAATTCAGAAGAAACTATGGTAAATCTGCCGCATTAAATGTTGCTTTTGAGGCTGCACAAGGTGATGTAATAATTACTATGGATGCTGATCTACAGGATAGTCCGGATGAGATACCTGAACTTTTCCGTCGGATAAAAGAGGAAAAGTTTGATATTATATCCGGCTGGAAAAAGAAACGTTACGATCCGATTACCAAAACCATACCCACCAAGCTTTTTAACGCTGCCACCCGAAAAATGTCGGGCATTCAATTAAATGATTTTAATTGCGGTTTAAAAGCTTACCGTAGTGATGTGGTTAAAACAATTGAAGTTTACGGCGAGATGCACCGTTATATTCCTGTAATCGCAAAATGGGCAGGATTTAAGAATATCGGAGAACAGGTAGTAGAGCATAGGGCGCGTAAATATGGAGTTACCAAGTTTGGAATGAGCCGTTTTGTTAATGGATTTCTAGACCTCTTGTCCATCTTTTTTGTAGGTAAATTTGGCAAACGTCCAATGCACTTTTTTGGTTCGTTAGGAGTGCTGAGTTTTGTGATAGGAACATTTATGGCCTTATGGCTTATTGGCGTTAAGCTATATCATATATCTATGGCCATTCCGTATAAAAGGGATGTAACGGATCAACCATTGTTCTATATTGCTTTGGTAGCCATAATACTTGGTTCTCAGTTGTTTTTAACTGGTTTTGTTGCAGAACTGGTTACCAGAAATGCACCAGAGCGTAACCAATATTTAATAGAAAAGGAGATTTTATAACAAATGTTTTTTTCGATTATAATTCCCCTTTACAATCGCCCTCAGGAGATTGATGAATTGCTCACTACGCTTACCAGGCAAACCTATACCCAATTCGAAGTATTGGTAATTGAGGATGGTTCTGTAAATGATGCTAAGGCTATTGTTGATAAATATGCCAATTCACTTGATGTAAAATATTTCTTTAAACCTAACGAGGGACAAGGGTTTTCGCGTAATTATGGGTTTGAAAGGGCCAAAGGCGATTTCTTTGTGATTTTTGATTCCGATTGCCTCATCCCTGAGGATTACCTTGAAATAGTAAAGGATTATCTTTTTGAACATAAACTGGATGCTTATGGTGGGCCCGATGCTGCACACCAAAGTTTTACGCCGGTACAAAAGGCCATCAGTTATGCCATGACTTCCCCATTTACAACCGGAGGGATAAGAGGCAATAAAAAGCATATCGGACAATTCCATCCCCGTAGTTTTAACATGGGGGTATCCAGAGAAGTATGGGAAAAAGTTGGCGGCTTTATATTAACAAGATTAGGAGAGGATATTGAATATAGTATTCGTATTCACGAGCACGGTTTTAAGATCGGTTTAATCCCGGCAGCCAGAGTTTTTCATAAAAGACGCACAAGTTTTAGCCAGTTCTATAAGCAGCTGCACTTTTTTGGCAGGGCCAGGATAAATATTTATAAACATTTCCCTTCCGAATTAAAATTGGTGCATTTCTTTCCGGCAGCATTTACATGTGCCGTAATATTTACTGTGCTTATTAATATATTTTATTGGCCTTTAGCATTCATTTGTAACTTTGTAATGCTGATATACTTTATGTTGATATTTTTTCACTCATGGCAGGTTAATAAGTCATTAAAAGTTGCATTTTTGAGCATTATTGCAGCGTTCATTCAGCTAACAGCCTACGGTTTAGGTTTTATGCAGGATTTTATTAAAAGAGTAGTATTTAAACAACAATGATAGAATTTTTAAAGGAGAGTACATTTGCTGTAAATGAGGTGATTAGCAAGGCCTGGACAGTGACCAAAAGGAATTACTTTTCTATTGCCACACTGTGCTTTTTGATGTTTATTACTTCTAATGCTTCGGGCTTAATGGCATTCTTTTTAAAGGATGTAAGTAAGGGATTGAGTATATTGATGGCTTTCATCTTTGTGATGTTCTACTTTACCATCAATCTATCGCTGTTTAAGTATATTTTTCATTTACTAGATGATGAAGACCATGATGTAAGCATTGTAAGTACAATTCCTACCAGAAAACAGATTATCAGATTCCTGGTGGCAACGCTTTACTTTATGCTTTGTATTGTAGGTGTGTATTCGATAGTAGTGTTAATCGCTTTCCCTTTTATATACACAGGGATAAAAATGGAAGTTATAACCAATGTGGCTATTTCTGTTGGGGTAATTGCAATATTCATTACATGGATCCGTATTTCTTTCTTCCCGTTTTTTATAATCGATAAAGATTTACCTCCATTTCTATCTATAAAGCTTAGCTTAGCCACTACAAAAGGCAACTTTACAAAGATTTTTCTGCTTTTGTTAGTGCTATTAAGTTTTCACCTGCTTTATTTGTTTTTTAGTTACATACACTGGCCGGTGTTCTCATTCTTTATAAATATTTTGAGCTCCTTTATTATTGTTCCGCTATCAAGTGTAGCTTTAACTATTGCTTATCGTAAAATGATGAGTGAATACAAGGGAGATGCTGAGCCTGATATTATACATAACATAGTTTAAACAGAACTTATGGGATTAAAAGCGGCATTAAGCAAACCGTTTGCGGCCTTTATTGTAAAAGGCATCAATAAATGGAAAAAAAATGCAGTGGGAGCACAGAAGGGAACTTTAAGCCAACTCATTGATTCTGCAAAAAGTACGGCTTTTGGTAAGGATCATGGTTTTGCCTCTGTAAAAACATATGAGGATTTTAAAAAGGCGGTTCCTGTTAGGGATTACGAAGAGTTACGACCTTATATTGAAAGGGTAGTGGCAGGTGAACCTGATGTAATGTGGAAAGGAAAACCCCTTTATTTTGCAAAAACCTCTGGTACCACATCGGGCGTTAAATACATTCCACTTTCTAAAGAATCGGTGCCCGAGCATGTTAAAGCTGCCCGGAATGCCTTGCTTACCTACATTCACGAAACCGGTAACACCGCTTTTGTTAATGGTAAGATGATCTTTTTGCAGGGAAGCCCTGTGCTGAGTAAAAAAAATGGAATTAACGTAGGTAGGTTATCAGGTATAGTAGCCCATCTTGTTCCAGGTTATTTACAGAGAAATCGTCTGCCTTCTTATGCCACAAATTGTATTGAAGATTGGGAGCAAAAGGTTGATGCAATAGTAGAAGAAACCATTAATGAAGATATGACCCTGATTTCGGGCATACCGCCATGGGTACAAATGTATTTTGACAGGCTTGCACAGAAATCCGGAGGCAAAAAGATTAAAGATATTTTTAAAAACTTTAGCCTGTTTGTATACGGCGGGGTTAATTACGAACCTTATAGGGCTAAAATTGAGGAAAGCATAGGCAAGAAAATCGATACAATTGAAACTTATCCTGCCTCCGAAGGATTTATTGCTTATCAGGATAGTCAGCAGGATAAAAGTCTGTTACTGCTGGCAAATGCAGGTATATTTTATGAATTTATTCCTGCAGACGAGTATTATAATGATAACCCTTTGAGAGTTAGTCTGGAAGATGTGGAGCTGGAAAAGAATTATGCTTTGATACTCAATACAAATGCCGGGTTATGGGGTTATAGCATCGGAGATACAATTAAGTTTGTATCTAAAAACCCGTATAAAATATTGGTGACAGGACGTATTAAGCATTTTATTTCAGCTTTTGGAGAACATGTAATTGGCGAAGAGGTAGAACATGCTTTACTTACCGTAGCTAACCTGGAAGGTGTGGGTATCACAGAATTTACTGTAGCTCCTCAGGTGGAAACGAAACACGGCGAATTGCCTTACCACGAGTGGTTTGTGGAGTTTTTTAATCCTCCTAAGAATCTTGAGGCTTTCAGTAAAAAAGTAGATGAAGCACTACAAAAGAAGAATATTTACTATTTTGACCTCATTGAGGGGAAAATACTGCAACCACTGATCATTCGTTCTTTACAGAAAGATGCCTTTGTGAACTTTATGCGTAGCCAGGGTAAGCTTGGCGGACAGAATAAGGTTCCAAGATTATCGAACGACAGAAAGATTGCTGATAATTTAAGTAGTTTTATAAATTGAAAAACATATCCATTTTAGGCGCAACCGGTTCAATAGGAACACAGGCCTTAGAAGTTATTGAGGCAAATCCGGAGTTGTATAAGGTTACAGCGCTTACAGCACAATCAAACGCTGATCTATTGATTGCCCAGGCATTAAAGTTTAAACCTTTAATGGTTGTTATTGGCGACGAGCGTCAATATAAATCCGTAAAAGCAGCTTTATCAGCTACAGGTATCAAGGTTTTAGCAGGTGAAGCAGCGTTGTGTGAAGCAGCTAGTTTAGCAGAGACAGATTTAGTACTTACTGCAATAGTAGGTTCTGTTGGTTTAAAACCAACTATTGCTGCTATTGAAGCTAAAAAAGATATTGGCCTGGCTAATAAAGAAACGCTGGTAGTTGCCGGTGATTTGATAACTAGTTTAGCAAAGCAACATGGGGTAAAAATTATACCCGTAGATTCTGAGCATTCTGCAATTTTCCAGTGCCTGGTAGGTGAGGCAGTTGATACAATTGAAAAAATCTATTTAACTGCATCGGGTGGGCCATTTAGAGGGAAGGAACGTGCTTTTTTAGCTAATGTTACCAAAGCCGAGGCGCTTAAACACCCCAACTGGGTAATGGGTGCTAAGATCACCATTGATTCGGCATCTTTAATGAATAAAGGCCTAGAAGTTATTGAAGCGAGATGGCTGTTTGATTTGAATGTAGATCAGATTGATGTGATTGTACATCCTCAATCTATCGTACATTCGCTGGTGCAGTTTAATGACGGCTCTATGAAGGCTCAGATGGGTCTTCCTGATATGAAATTGCCAATTCATTATGCTTTTGCATATCCAGGAAGAATAAGCAGCAATTTTAAACGTTTCAACTTTATGGATTATCCGGAGCTGACGTTCTCAAAGGCTGACAGAGGTACTTTTAGAAATCTTGACCTCGCATTTGAGGCTTTACGCAGAGCAGGAAATATGCCTTGCATCATCAATGCTGCCAATGAAGTGGTAGTAAATGCCTTTTTACAAAATCAGATTGGTTTCCTGGAAATGAGCGATATAATAGAACAATGTATGTCTGATATCAGCTTTATAGCGACACCAACTCTTAATAATTATTTAGAAACCGACCAGCATACACGTATATTTGCGGGCGAGCTGGTAACAAAATAAGTTTTTTACAGTCAAATTTAGAAACATTTAAAATCATATATGAGCGGATTGATTATGGCGGCCCAGTTACTTCTGGGATTATCGATATTAGTTATTTTACACGAATTAGGACATTTTCTTGCGGCACGGGCTTTTGGAATTAAGGTAGAGAAGTTTTACCTGTTTTTTGATGCCTGGGGTGTTAAGTTGTTTAGTTTTAAGAAAGGGGATTGTGAGTACGGCATCGGTTGGTTACCATTAGGCGGCTATGTTAAAATAGCAGGTATGATAGATGAATCTATGGATACCGAACAAATGAATCAGCCGGCGCAGCCTTGGGAATTTAGGTCTAAACCAGCCTGGCAACGTTTAATAGTGATGCTTGGCGGTGTTATTGTCAACATAGTTGTTGGTATCCTGATTTTCTGGATGCTTACATTTAAATACGGCGAAACATTTATTCCTAACAGTTCTGCACAGAATGGTATTAATCCCGGAAGTATCGGTAAAGAAATCGGGCTTCAAAAGGGAGATAAGGTAATTGCTGTTAATGGAAACAAGGTGATTCGCTTTGATGAATTGATCAGTTCAAAGGTTTTGCTCGGAAACACAAATTTAACGGTTATCCGTGGAGACAGAACCCTGGATATCAAAGTGCCTGAGAATATCTTAAATAAGGTTTCTGATTTAGGAATTGAAGCGTTTATTAGCAGGGCACCCTTGTTAACTTCTACAGTAGATAGCGTGTTTGGCAACGCACTCAAAGCAGGATTAAAAAAAGGTGATAGAATTGTTGCTGTAAATAATACACCTGTTCGATTTAATGCAGATGTTAGAGATGAGCTTCAGAAGCACAAGAAAAAACCAGTGTCTTTTATAATTAATCGTGGTACTGAAAAGTTAACTTATACTATTCCTGTGGACAGTGCCGGAACTATTGGTATCGGATTTAACATAGATGAGATAAAACAACAAACAATTAATTATAGTCTGTTTGCTGCTCTTCCAATAGGAGCAAATCAGGCATGGAAAACTTTTAGTGATAATGCTAAAGGAATCTGGAAAGTAGTTACAGGTAAAATCCAGGCAAACAAAGCATTTTCGGGCCCTGTAGAAATCGCGCGTAAAGTTTATGGCGGAGAGTGGATCTGGATGAGATTTTGGGCTTCTACAGGCTTTATTTCTATTGCTTTGGCATTTATGAACCTGTTACCAATACCTGCTTTGGATGGGGGACATGTTGTATTCCTGATTGTAGAGATGATCAAAGGAAAGCCTCTTGGCGATAAGTTTATGGAGCGTGCCCAGATAGTTGGTTTTGTCCTGCTGTTATCGTTGATGGTTTTTGTGCTCGGCAACGACATATTTAAGGCTGTAATGCATTAAGCCCTTATGACAGACTATTTTGCATTTTATGGCTTACCATTAAGCTTTAATCCTGATGTGGCCCTCGTAAAGCAAAAGTTTTATGAGTTTAGTAAGAAGTATCATCCTGATTTTTATATTAATGAAAGCGATGAGAAACAGGCTGAGGTATTGGAATTGAGTACGGTAAATAATAAAGCATATCAGGTTCTAAGTGATCCGCAGAAGCGATTACATTATGTTCTGGAATTGAAAGGCTTATTAAAGGAAGGTGAGAACTATGTTCTGCCCCAAAGTTTTTTAATGGAGATGATGGATATTAATGAGGCATTAATGGATTTGCAATTTGATCCCGACCCTGTGAAGCTGGCAAGTCTAAAGGAAGATGTTAATGGAGTAGAGAAGGGGTTGTCGGATGAAATTTTATCACTTACAACTTCTTTTGAAGGTCAGACTTCAGCGGAGCAGGATAAAACACTTATTGCAATAAAGGACTTGTATTATCGTACTAAGTATTTGTTAAGACTTAGAGAAAGTATTGCTAAAGCTGCCAATATATAAGGCTGGCTGTTAAATCATTGTAAAAAAGTAAAATGCTACTTTTTTACAATGATTGTTTGGATACCTTTGCCGCAAATCCATATATATGAACACATTATCCATTTTTAGAAAAGTTGCCGTTGCTGAGGGAATTTCTTACATCTTGCTGGTATTTATTGCTATGCCCCTAAAGTACTGGGCTGATATGCCTTTGGCTGTGAAATACACAGGTTGGGCTCATGGCCTTTTATTTGTGCTGTACATTGTTTTTTTAATTATGGCATGGCAAGAGTATAAATGGAGCTTTAAAAAGGTGGTACTCATAGGGTTTGCATCATTAGTGCCATTTGCCCCTTTTTGGGTAGATAAAAAACTTAAAGAAGATAATTTAAATAAGTCTTGGTAATTAGTTATTCAATTGATACATTTGCATCCCGCTGAATAAGCAAATGCCCAGCTGGCGGAATTGGTAGACGCGCTGGTCTCAAACACCTGTGGGAAACCGTGCCGGTTCGACTCCGGCGCTGGGTACTAACCGGGCTCAAGCCCAAAACCTTAAAGGGTTGCTCATTAAAAAGCAACCCTTTTTGCTTGACTTTCAGTATGTTATCATTAAACGTTGGGTCAATAAAAGCGGTTCTAAACATACCATCACCCCATACCAGATTATCTTTGAACACCCCCCTCATCAGGGTATGCTTCTGTGTAATGTTGCCTTTTTGATAAATCTCATAGAGGTTAGTTAAATTCGGTAAAGTCCGGTCAATAAGCTCATCCTCGTTTCGGAATTTTGACGGTTGATTTCCACTTAAAGAATATTCTAGCATTGCCTTTATATACGGTCCTGTACCGAAACTTCTATTTAAATTATCCACTATCAAGATAGGCCTCTTGCGAAGTGGCATTTTTTTAGCTTCATTTTTTTGAAATTCCATTAACAATGTTATTACATATACGGGTTAAATAATGTAACTCCTTAACGTAATAACGTGAGATTTCACATCACTCATCGAGTTGTTATTTATCAACAAACTTTCATTATTTCTAATCAACATCTTACCCCTTTAAAATCCAATTACCCGATATTTGTCAATTTTTGATTTCTTCCGGCTAAATCTTAATTGTGGATTCCAATTGCTCTTCTTTCGAAAATCAAACTCTTAAATTCGGTCAATCCATTAAAATGTAGTTCGAAATCAGTGCGCTCACGGGACCTGTGAGCCCTTTAAGATATCTTAAAGGGCTTTTTTGTTTTTAGGCGATTTTCAAATCGTCGAATAAAGGCTTATTTTCGATTTTCAGTGAGGTAAGAGAACACAGCTAGGTTTGCCAATTGCAGATCCTTATTGATTTGGTCAGATAAGTCAACGGTCATAGGTATTAAACATAATCCTTGTTCGAGATTAACTTAAATGGCTTTTTTATGATGCGTTGTAAGTGGTATGGCATCACTTTGTCGGCAAATAAAAGCTTGTAAATTATAAACCATAATTAATATGTTTACAGATTCGGATCACAGGTGCTAATAGCATACTTATCGTGTGTCTTTACATCATTAAGTTTAGTGATATTTCCCTTAAAAAGGTCTATCAAAAATACTTTATGAAAGCCTGGTTTATCACTTTCAAAAACCAACTTATTACCATTTGCTTTAACCGTTCCTCTAGCTTCTATTAAGGTCGATTTAACAGCGATTTGTTTGTTTGGCTTTTGTTTCAAAGCCAGCCACTCTTTCATTGAAATGGGCCTTGAAAAGTTATTCGTTATAGTTGTAAACAATGCTTTACCGTCTCCTGTATAACTTAATAGATGGCCAGCTAATCGTGGAAAAATAATCTCTTTTTGAGCAGTATCAATTGGAATGTAATTTACAAAACAACCTCGTTCTGGTAGTGCTGTTGATTGATTGATGGTTCTTTTTATTGAAATACCGACTACAACCAATAGGAGTATGGCGAATGCAAAATATTTGATGAGCGTGGTTATACCTTTAAATTCATTCGAAAATATATTTAAAACCAGCTTCTAGCTTGTATAAAACCGACATTGTATACTTTTACTTAGCCAAATCCAAGATCCATTTGATACAATCCGTAGGTTCTACAATTGACCAAGAATGTGGATGTCTTGTTCCGTCGACCCTAAAACCTTTCCCAATGGCGGGAATAAATTCTGCTTTTTTATTTCCGCTTTGCATTAAAAAATTTGTCATTGCCGAAAGATTGGCAGCATTCAAATCATAATAGGTCCTGCCTTTGTTTTTAAGTTGCCAAACTATATCTGGGTCACAGTATAATCTAACAGGAACAGTGATCAAATATTTTGCATTGCCGCCATCGTCTCTGCTTCTTGTAAACATCGAACCTTCCACATATTTTTCAGGAAACTCGTCTGGCGACCCGCCATACTGTTTTTTAAATTCATTTACCAGAAAATGGTCTTCCTGCAATGCTATTTTTTTACTTTGAGATAATTTATCCCCTTCTTTTTCGTACTTAACAATTGCATTTTTTGCGCCGTTGTATAAATCTATTAGATCTACTGGTGGATCTACACCAATTACTGCCAATGGTGTTAAGTAAGTGATGTATTTTGCATTGTGAGACATTTCGGTGTATTGCAGTGCGTTCATCCCGCCTAACGAAAGTCCACTTAAAATAAATTTATTTTTTGGAGCTTTATACTTTGTTACAATATCTTCAAAAGCGGTATCAAAAAAACGTTTTGATGTTGTATCCGTATCTAATGTGTTGTTGTAGTTTGCACTCACTACTACCGACAGAATATTTTTATCGTATGCTTGTTGCATCAAAAATTTATTGCAGCTGATTACATTTTCTGCCGTTTCGCCTGTTGATGGAAATAGAACTAAAACCGCCCGTATTGGGTTTTTAGGAGCGAGTACGTAATAGAAAAGGTTATCATCTTTGCTGATGTTGCCATAAGTCTCAGCCGTGTTTTTAAGGGCTAAAGTTTGTTTTTTAAGGAGAGGTAGATATTGATCATCTAGGTTTAAAAAATCACCATTTACAAAATTGCCAATGGTTTTACCGCCGTTGTTGAAATAGGCTGCACCTTTTCCGTTTAAGAAACCGTTGATAAAAGTTCCTTCAAAACTGGCATATCCAATAATTTCAAATTTTCCTTTCCCGTCAAATTTTCCTTGCTTCATTTCACCTTTGTAGGTAGCTGCCAATTTATTATTTTGAAACCATTGCAAAAAGCCAGCTCCGGATGCAAAATTGTTTTTGCAATTGCCATCCCAAATTAGGCTGTCTGCGGTTGTCGGTTCATCTAACCATATTTTGCAATTTGATTGATGTTCTTTTACAAACTGTCCATTGCCTTGGGCAAAGGAATTTGTGGTAAGTAATGTTAAAAGTCCAAAAAATAGTAATCTCATTTTTTTCTGTTATTTTTGTTTGTGTTAGGCCTTTGCATAAATTGAATTTCCCATTTTAAACATACTGCTGGCAGCAGTTATAAATTTTCATAAGTTTTATTTGATACTTTAAAGGTTCTTAACTTCGGGAGTACCATCTTCCTGTTTCTTAACCCATCACTTTTGCTTATCAAAACTTTGATTATGATCAGACCGAAGAAAGCATTTGCCTCAAGAACAAGAATCAAGCCTGGCTCCTCAGTTTATTACCGGGAATTAAGGATGAACTCGCGGTAGATAATTGCCTCTATTCCTATACCAAAAGTGCAATTAAAAATCCTGGTTTTCCAGAGAACCAACAAAAGTAAATATCCACAAATTCGAGCGACCTACAGGAATACTTTAACCACGCGGGTGTTTTGCAAGATGTACTTTTGTATACACAAAAGAATCTTGCGCCCTTGAGGTCGGGCATTTTTCTCGGAACTCGAAAATGCTGAAGACAAAATAAAAGCAAGATTATGTCTAGAAAAAAAACTAAGAATCCAGAGCAGCTATTTTATAAAACCTTTAACTTTCAAATCTTCCACTATAGGCTCAATAAGTAATAAAAAGGCTTTTAAATATTCAAAGTAGTCCCGCTGATCGGTACATACCGGGATCGAACACTTCGATTCCGGTTTTTTATATCTTTCTAACGCCTAAATATTCTTCAAACTGTGTTCAAAGTATTTCTGCTGAACCTCATTTTCTTTGGGTGTTATGAGCGGGCTTCACCCAAGTAAGCCGTCTGCGCTATAAAACAGCCGGCTCTTGATCAGATTTAATAGTCTTTCCTGCCTCTTTTTGGGGTTTTAGTTATGTTTGGAATGAAAACCAAATAGTCGTAACCTTTTATAATTCTTTCCAGCTCCAAATTCTCTACTTTAAGCTTCTTTTTAGAGATTGCTTGTTTCAAGGGGCTTAAATCATAGGTATACCAATTGTCATCTTTTACGACGGTTAAGAAAGATTTATATTGATCTAAATCAGCCAATGTTTCACCTTCTTCTTTTCCGATGAGCATAATGTGTAATGACTTCCGGTAATTTGCCTCTTCGATATTGGAAACCAGGTTTCCAATATCGAATACTTCCATTAAACTCTCTCCTTTAGGCAGGTGATTAGCACCAAATTTGAAAAGATTCTTCTTGTCTTTCCATTCAGGTAGTTTTTCAAGAATCAGGTGCTTCATGTATTGAACTCTTAAAGGGTGAATTCGACTTAAATATAGTTCCCTGCTTAATTTTAGTGCTTCAAGCTGCTCTTTCTCGTTGGCTGATAAATTCAGGGTACTCAATGCATTCATTTTTGCCAAACAATCGTCAGAGAACAAATAGAATGTGGTGTTATTTTTTGTGTCATAAGCAGCGGAATTAGCGATCATCTGCTTATAAATTTCTTTTGCTTTAGCATTTTTGGTTTGTTTCCTCAATTCCGAAAGCAGTAATCGGTCTGAAAATAAACTAATTTGATCAGCTCCATATAGTTTGATATTCTGCTGAAGTATGTTTTTGAATAAATCAAACTCAGCTTCACCTTGTAAAAAAGATAAAGCTGAACCTGATTCATTACGGAATTTGTCCAGTTCAGCTGAGGATAAGGATTTAATTTTTGTTGATATTGTGTTGATTGTATATGGATCAATTTCTAGAATATAGTTGTCGAACTTAATATTATTAATAATCGCATTTGTGAAGTAAGGGACTTCATCGGTGAAATGCAGCTCGCCCAATAACACAGAATTGTTTTTGCTGATTTCATCCTGTAGGGTAATCCATCCTTTTCCTTCGAAAGTGTTGTTATTGTTTTTTTTAAAGGTGGAGTAGTTTTTTTGAATTAAACTATCCATTAGAGCGGTTTGTGCGTAACTGAAATTGGCAATAAACAGAGTTAGAATTAGTAGTTTGGTTTTCTTCATTTGTTTTTTTTAGGAAGATACAATAAATTGAATTTATCACCCTGATGATTCAATAATATACCTCCAGATATTCCTTTCCGCGACGAAAACCTAAGGAGTAAACTGCATGTGCTGGCAGATTTCCATTAACTTGTTGTTATGCTCTCAAGCAAATATAACACGAATATCGCCCAAGTGGTTCTGAGATGTTTAATCCAAAAAGAAGTCGTTGTTATTCCGAAATCAGCAAATATGAAAAGGATTAATGAAAATTTCAATGTACTTGACTTAGAGTTGTCTGCCGATGATCTGACAGCCATCAAATCGTTAGATAAAGGCATCGGATTAATTTATAGTGTTTAAAAAACGTTTGAAAATCTGACTACAACAATTACCAATCCAACTACTTTTTACAGCGCGACAATCAAGAATTTTGTACTTGAAATTTAAGTCAGTTTTAGAAATAATTAAATAAAGGATTATGCAAAAGAGAAAATTAGGAAATAGTGGATTAGAAGTTTCCACATTAGGCTTTGGCTGTATGGGTTTAAACTTCTTGGATGGCAAGGGTCTTGATAAAAAAGATGCCATCACACTACTATGCAACGCAGTTGAAAGAGGTATTACATTTTTTGATACCGCAGAAGCCTACGGACCTTACACCAATGAAGAAATTGTTGGCGAGGCATTACAGCCTTATAGAAAAGACGTAGTAATCGCCACAAAATTTGGTTGTAAGGATGCCAGACCAGCGGTAGGTTTAGACAGCAGACCCGCAACTATCAGAGCCGTAACCGAAGCATCTCTGAAAAGATTAAAGACAGATTACATCGATTTGTTGTATCAGCACAGAGTTGACCCTAATGTTCCGATAGAAGATGTTGCAGGAACAGTGAAAGACCTGATACAGGAAGGCAAAGTAAAATATTTCGGTTTATCGGAAGCAAGTGTTACAACTATTCGAAGAGCACATTCAATTCTACCTGTAACAGCATTACAAAGCGAATACTCTTTGTTTTGGCGTGAGCCAGAAAATGAAATCATACCAACCTTGGAAGAGTTAGGAATTGGTTTCGTTCCCTTCAGTCCTTTGGGTAAAGGCTTCCTTACAGGTGTAATAAACAAAAAATTAGAGGATATCGACCGTAGAAACATTATTCCTCGTTTCAGCGAAGAAAATATAAAGGCAAATCTGGCTTTAGTGGACGCACTCTCTGAGATTGCTAAACAAAAGAATGTTACGACCGGACAATTAGCATTGGCCTGGCTTTTAGCTCAAAAGCCTTGGATAGCACCAATCCCCGGGACTACAAAATTGCATCGTTTAGAGGAAAACATTGGCAGTACAAATATTGTATTAACAACCGATGAACTTGCAAAAATTGACACAACAGTAAATGGAATTACACTTGTGGGCGACCGCTATCCGGAATTTTTAGAAAAACAAATAGACAAATAAAAACGAACAGCAATGGAAAATATTAAAGGGAAAGTTGTAGCCATTACAGGTGCAAGCAGCGGAATGGGCAAAGCCATTGCAATAGAATTAGCAAAAAATGGTGCCAAGGTTGTTTTGGGTGCAAGACGAACAGAACAATTACAACAACTTGTTGAAGAAGTTAAAAATAAAGGTGGTGAAGCCACCTTTGCTCAAATTGATGTAAAGGATAAAGCCGATCTAGTTAGGTTGGTAAATACGGCAGTTGAGCAATATGGAAAATTAGATGCCGTTGTAAATAATGCAGGTGTCAGTCAATTAAGCCGTATTGACGAATTGGATATTGACGGTTGGGAAGAAATGATCGACATTAACCTGAAAGGCGTTTTGTATGGGATGGCCGCTGCAATTCCTATTTTCAAACAACAACGATCGGGACATATCGTTAATATCATTTCTACTTCAGGAATAAAGATTGTCCCAATGCAGGGCGTTTATGCAGGAACTAAAAATGCCATTCGCACGATTGCAGAGGCGTTTCGTCAAGAGTCAGATGGAAACATACGCATTACAGGCATTTCGCCCGGAATTGTGAAAACAGATTTTGCAAACAACATAAAAAATGAAGAAATGAAAACAGCTGTCCAAAAGGGAATGGAACAGATTGCCATAGATCCCATAGCTATTGCCAATGCTGTAATTTATGCAATAAGCCAACCTAACGATGTTGAAATTGGCGATATTGTTATTCGTCCGTCAAAACAAAATTGATTAAATTCGTAAACCAAAAATGCAACAACAATCTAATATCAATCACATTAAAAGTATATCGCAATTGGTGCGGATATTGGGATTTCCTGCACCATTGCACCCGCTGATTGCATTGGTTGACTATAATAATGTTTCGATTGAAATGTTTCCAAAAGGGCAAAAAGTAAGTCTTGATTTCTACAAGATTTCCTTTAAGCCTACATTTACAGGACACATAAAATACGGACAGGGATATTACGACTTTGAAGAAGGCGGATTAGCATTTTTGAAACCAAAACAAATTGTTTTTTCACCGGAAGACATAGAAAGCTATGAAGGTATCGCTTTGTATTTTCATCCGGACTTTATCCGAAATTATCCATTAGGAAAAACAATAAATCAATACGGCTTTTTCTCTTACGATGTTTCAGAAGCCTTATTTCTATCAGCAAAAGAAAAAGAAATTATAGCCAATTTATTTGCTACAATAGCCAATGAATTAGACAACAATATTGACAGTTTCAGCCAGGATGTTTTGGTGTCGCAAATAGAATTGTTATTGAATTATAGCAATCGTTTTTACAACAGGCAATTTATCACGAGGAAAGCAATCAATCACGACATCATAACTTCTTTGGACGAACTTTTAAACAGCTATTTTGGAGAAGAAAACAGTCTGAAAAATGGCTTGCCATCAGTGAAATACATCAGTACAGAATTAAAGCTATCGCAACGCTATTTGAGTGACATGTTGAGTTCATTGACAGGGCTTAACACACAACAATACATTCAGAACGCAATCATAGAAAAAGCTAAAGAAAAATTATCAACTACAAATCTTTCCGTTTCGGAAATTGCTTATGAATTGGGCTTTGAACATTCACAATCGTTTAGTAAACTTTTCAAGACAAAGACAAATGTTTCGCCTTTGGAGTTCAGACATTCATTTAATTAAAGACGGTAAAACCATTTGATTTTGGGGAATTGAGCATTAGTATTGCTAATTTAGAGGGTGGCCCGATAACTGCCAGCTAATAAACTGAAGTTGATGATAAAGTGGAAACGAATGAAAATGTGGTGGTTGCAGTAGACTAATCTCATAGTAAAAGGCTCACATATGGATCAAATAAATAAGTCTAATTGTTGAAGCTAGTTATTGATGAAAAGAGCCTGTATCATAATCATCTCTTTTTTTCTAAATCAATCAATTATTGGCTCAATGAGCGATAAAAAGCGTTCCATATGTTCAAGGTATTCCTACTCCACGGTACAAACCCCTCTCTAAAGTACTTAGAGAGGGGTTTTTGGTTTTATATTTTGTAATGTGCCTCCATTGCACAGAAAAGAAGATTTTACAGTTCGATCTCGGGTGGTGAAGTATGGTTCAATCATGTTATCTTTACAAAAGAGATGGAATAAACTTATTTTTATAGATTAAGTAAAATGCAGTTTGAACCGAGTAAAAAGCTAGTGCCATTTATCAGGCATTATTTATTATTGCATACCAATGAGTTGGAGGAGATGACATATCGTTTGTTTTCTGACGGACAACCAGGCATAGTCGTTCCGCTGACTAAAAATATGCTGATCAGCACGAGTGATTATCCATTTGGAGATCAATTGCCATCGATGTTTATTTATGGCCAAATGTCTGCCTATAGAGATCTTAAAATTCAGGGTCAAATGGCTTTGTTGGTTGTTGTATTACGCCCATTTGCACTTAATTTATTATTTGGGATGTCTGCTGATGAGCTAAATGATGGGATATTTCTTCCCACTGATCTTATCGGAGCTGAGGCGATTCCGTTTGAACGAAAGGCGGCGAAAAGTAAAAGTCTTCATGAGGTAATTGACACCATAGAAAGCTTTCTCCTTGAGCGTTTCCAAAAGAGCAGCGGTTTGAATCATGATCTGCTTTTTAGCCTTGAAATTATCAATAAACATGAGGGGCTTATTAGAATGGAAAACTTGCTGAAGGAACTACAAGTGAGTGAGCGACAGCTGGAAAGACTCTATCGCAGGCAGATTGGTGTTTCACCAAAAAAGTTCATGAATGTAATTCGGTTCCAGCACTTTTTAAAGATCTTCAGAGATCTTTCTGCTGAAAGCAAACTGACTACTGCGGTTTATAAAGCTGGTTATTATGATCAATCTCACCTGAACAATTATTTCAAGACAATGACCGGTATTACACCGATGGAATACAGGTTAAATGTCAATAAGCTTGCAATTAATTTTATGCGGTTTTAGGGCTGAATCTTCATTTCCATCAATATAGTTTTTAGTGATATGTATATGGTTGTCGGAATTTTCCAATCATTGTTGAAGGCCGAGGGATAATTTTGTGTCATGAAAAAAATAAAAATAGCTACTGCGCAATTTGAAAACAAAAGTGGCGACAAGGAGTATAATCTTAAAATGATTGAACAGCTTTCCGAACAGGCAGCAAAGGATGGGGCTGATGTTATTAGTTTTCATGAATGTTCGATTACAGGTTATACGTTTGCAAGGAACCTTAGCTATGAGCAAATGTTAGTGCTTAGTGAAAGCATACCAAATGGACCGAGCGTAGCTGCTCTCATTGGATTTGCAAAGAAATATGGAATTGTTATTCTCGCAGGTCTATTTGAGAAAGATGAAAATAATGAACTCTATAAAGCATATGTATGTATAGATGGAAACGGCTTAATCTCTAGTCACCGCAAGTTACACCCGTTCATTAATCCCTATATCAAGCCGGGGTCTGCCTATACTGTATTTGAATTGCAAGGCTGGAAATGTGGGATTTTAATTTGCTACGATAATAACATTATTGAGAATGTAAGAGCAACAAGACTTTTAGGAGCTCAGGTGATTTTTATGCCACATGTAACGATGTGTACACCATCAAGCAGACCAGGGGCGGGATTTGTTGACGCTAGCCTGTGGAGGGACAAAAATGCGAACGCCCAGTTACTGAGGAAAGAATTTGATGGTGATAAAGGCAGGAAATGGTTGATGAAGTGGTTGCCTGCAAGAGCCTATGATAATGCTGTTTACGCAGTATTTTCAAATCCTATTGGAATGGACGACGATCAGTTGAAAAATGGTTGTTCCATGATTTTGGATCCGTTTGGTGAGATCATAGCGGAATGCAGATCTTTAGATAATGAAATTTCAGTGGCGGAATTAGATCCTGAAAAACTTACCGATGCGGGTGGCTCAAGATATATTATGGCCAGAAGACCGGCGCTATATGCGGACATCATAGGTAAAAAACATAAAAGTGAGCATAAAGTTTCATGGCTGAAGTGAATCCTTGCTTTGCTTCTGGGATGCTTCTGACTTGCTTCTGGACTGTTTCAGTATCAAATTCGTATCAACGTCTTAGCAACTTCGGTGTATCTTCATCTCGGAACGGACGTGCATCAAAGTTGCTAAGAAGATATATCGGAGAAGTATCGAAGTTGATACTGAAGCAAGCACTGCCGAACCATAATGTGGTGTCTAACCAGATACCGGGATTAAATTCTTCGAGTCTATATTGGCGAAGAGCTGCATTGCTACATCGTAGTTGCATCAGCTTCTAATAAGGATACGAGTAAGCGTGTTTACTTAAAAATTTAATACATTTATTTGACAGGGATGTATAATTTAACATACAAATACCTGAGCGCTATCAGTATTATCTAATCAGTACTTGCCAACTTTATTTCTTTTTTTGAGGGTTAAAAATGCCATTATCTTTTAAAGCTGCTCGTTTGGCATGATAAGTGTAAATTATTATCGAAAAATTAATCCTCAATCTATTTCTATGAAAAAAACCTCTTCTTTCGTAGCGTTGTGCTTAATCGGCATTGCTACATTCGCTTCTCCTTTAATTTCTACTGCTGCTGCTAAGCAGTGTAACGCAGCACTTACGGTAACTTATGTGTATCCAGATGGTTCTGTTTACGGCTCTTATACTTACTATGGTAGTGGTGCAACCTGCGGAGCCGCAATGGATGCTGCAAGAGCACGTCAAAATGCCGTAGAGGCAGCGGTAAATGACGACCCATCAAGCCCTATTCACGTTTATTAAGCCAAGAAACCTTAACGGTTTAATTACCCTTATTATAAAACGTATTTAGGCTTTATTCTACTGTTTGAAAACAAAAAGATGAGTGCTGCTTTGTAAAAGGAGAACTCATCTTTTTTAAATTATACCCACCTCTCATATCCTTACAATTTATGTATCAAAACAAATCGACTCTAAGCTTTGCTTTTATATTGTGCTTTTTAACGTTTAATATAAGCGCACAAGTTAAAGGAACGATAAATTATAAGTTAACAAAAAACGATGGTGTCAGTAGCGCTACAGAGATAAACAGTATAGTTTATTTTTCCGGAAACAAGTCTATTGAGATAAACCTACCTAAAAATTTATCTAACACCATAGTAGCAGACGGAGATAATAGTTTCGTGGAAACGAAAGTTCTGAAAAATAGCAAGCCCATATTTGTTTACAAAGATTTCAGCAAAAATGAACTTCAACTTTCAGACTTTATAGAGCGTAATATTTATTTGATTAAGGATACACTGGCTAATTTTAAGTGGACAATAACTAAGGAAAAGAAAAAAATATTAAACTATAGCTGTACACGGGCAACTACCAACTTTAGAGGGCGTCAATTTGAAGTTTGGTTTACCGACGCCATTTCTGTACCAAATGGACCATGGAAGTTCTGCGGACTGCCCGGTTTAATCATTGTTGCAAAAGATTTAGAAGGGAAATATAATTATGAACTTACCGGCATTAATCTAAAAGCAGTATTCGACCCCAAAATAATCAGTATTCCCTTTTCTTATTCAAAAGAGAAGGCTGTAAGCCATGCCTATTTTATTGCAGCTTATAAAAAACGTGTTGCCCAAAATGCAGCGCTATCGAGGGCAAGTGAGCAGCAGAATAGCAGTGGGGGAAGCTCGTCTTTCACAGTAACTTTACCGCCCAAAATGGAAAAACTTTAGTTGTTTTGAAATTTGTATTTTCACTCTTATTTATTTTAATATCTTTTGCCGGTTTCGGGCAAAAATTAACTTTAAATGGTAAGGTTACTACTGGCGGGCAGCCGCTTGCATATGCAACTTTGCAGTTAAAAACAGCAGACAGTACTATCCTTTCTTATACAAACAGCAATACCAATGGGCTCTTCGTTTTAGAAGCGAATTTAGGCGGTGCGAAATTTATATACTTAATAGCCAGTTACATCGGTCTAAAAACCGATACACTAAAATTAGAATCGAGTACCTTTAACGGCAATGTAATTAGTCATAACTTCGAATTACTTGATGACCCAAAACAATTAGAGCAAATAAACATTAAGGCTGAAAAACCGACTGTAGCAATTCATAATGATACGACCAGTTTTAACGTAGCTAAATTAACAACCGCGGAGGATAAGAACATTGAAAGTGTGATCAGAAAAATGCCAGGCATGTCTGTAAGTAAAGATGGCACGATCACTTATAACCAACAAAAAATCACCAAGGTTTTATTAGAGGGGGACGATATGACGGGTGAGAATTATAAAACCATAACCCAAAATTTGAAACCCCAGCTTGTAGAACAGGTACAAGCAATAGAGAATTATATCGAAGATGACCTATTGAATGGAATAATAAGCTCTGATGAGGTTGTCTTAAATCTTAAATTAAAAAACAATAAAAGTATTTTAGGGAGTGCAGATCTGGCGGTTGGCATCAATAAAAGAAACGATGTGTCTGCCAATGTGGTTTCTCTATACAAAAGAATTAAGGCCTTCTCTTACATAAGCAATAACAATACGGGCAAATACCAGGAAGATTTGTTAAGCCTTAATAGTAAAACAGCATACAACAACTCAAACGGCAAGTTAATTAATCATGCTATAGGAGATACTAACCCATTCGACAACAATAACTTTCGTCTTAATAACACGCTTTCAGGAAGTCTTTCTGCTGTGAGCCATGCTAATAAAAACCTTAAACTTACATTCGGTGCTTATGCAATCCGCAATAAGCTTTCTGATGAACGATCTAACACGCAAATTTTCCTTGGCCCAGAACCTATAACTACCGAAGACCGGGAAACAAGGTCTTCTAACGACAAGAATTATCAAATAGAGTTGGGTGTACAACAAAGAATTGGCAGGGCTTCTCGCTTATCCTCTGCCATATCCTATACTTTTAAACCCTCAACTTACGCCTCTCTGGATACTTCCTTTTTTAATGCTGAAACTGAAAATCTGGTCAATCAAAGTCAGGAGGATAAGGTTAAATCCTTTAAGGGAGAAATAAGTTATGTTCAAAAAGCCAATGCATCTACTGCATTTGTGGCCACAATGACTACCCTTAACCAGAAAATTGAGCAAAGCTACGGATCAATTTCTGATCTATACAGTCAAATTCCTTTATTTAACGGTGCCAAAAATCTGCTTCAAAATGCTTCGAATACGCTAAATACAGTTACGGTTGATGCTCAACTACTAAAAAAATCGGGATACAACTATTTCTACTTAAATGGGGGAGGTAACATTAAACAAACACAAACCTTTACTAATCTTTATAGGGTAGATAATTTTAATCAAACCCTTCTTGGAGAAGATTTTCAAAATGATGTTGTTACGGATAGTCGGTTACTTTATCTAGCGGCGAAATATACTTTCGATAACAAAATTATCAAAGTGCAGGGTTTATTAAGGGGAAACATAAAACATATTAGTGTGTATGAGCAGGATAGCACCTACTTTTACTTACAGCCAGAACTCAACATCACTGCTAAATTAAGTGATTATCAGCAGCTGTCCTTAAATTACAAAATTCAGAATACCTCCACGGATGATTTTGATTATTACAAAAACAGTTTGGTAACAGATGTTAGGAATATCAATACAGGTTTAGATCGTATATATTACTTTAACAGCCATATCATACGGGCATACTATAACAACAGATCTTTTTCTGATAAATATTTTTCATTTCAGTTATCGGGCAATGCAAGCTATAGCGCATCAGGTTTTCTTACCGCTAATTATTTTGATAATACCTTGTTTTACACGCAACTGGATTTTTATAAGGGGATAAAAAAATTAGGAGGAAATGCTGTTTTTCAAAAATTTATCCCGGTTATTTCTACAGATTTCACCTTAAATTTTGGTCGATCCAAAACCAATTATTACGCATCAATTAGCAATCAAATAAATAATTATACTAATTTCAATAACGCATTTGATTTTAAGCTATCTACGGGCTTTAAATTTCCATTGAACTTTTCAGGACAATTTCAATATATCAAAGATGCCACTTATTTAGCCGATAATAGGATAAACAATAACATTGTCCGTAAATATTCTGCTGCTTCAAGGATTAAATTTGGCGGTGGTTTAACACAATTGGTTTCTTTTGACCTATATCAGCTTAACAAAACGAATTATCATATATTAAATTCGGAGCTCATATATCAGCCTAAAAACACACGCTTAAAATACAGCATTATAGGTAAAAACCTTTTTGATGTAAAAACACTAGTTAATAATTATGTCAGCAATGTTGTAAAATCTACTAGTAGTGCCTCGTTGTTGGGCAGGTACGTAATGTTTAATCTTTCATTGGCCATTGGCCAATAGTGTAGCAGTAATGTTCTATGATTTCGGTATTGCAGACTTCTATCCCTAGCTACTAGCCTAGAAAGTCTGGAGGATAGGTTTTCTGATTATATTTTAGGTCTATTTCTTTTAAAAATTCTCTTCGCTTGTCGTTTAATTCAGGAACTGGCAGAATCTGACCCGGCAATACAGGTACGCCTATTTCCTTAAATAGATTTTCCAGTCCTGCCGGTACCACCGTGCAGAGTAAGCGTGCATGGTTTTCAGAGATGTTTTTAAAACAGTGTACCGCCCCACCAAAGGGTATATTTACAAAGCCATCTTTACCAACAGTTTGCTTACCTGCTTCTGTTTTAAATTCCACTTCTCCTTCCAGAACGTGGAACATTTCCTGAGTTTCGGGATGGGAGTGGGGTGGTGGGCCTCCACCTGGAGGAACAGTCATTTCAATAACAGCATAGTTGCCATTGGTCTGATCTCCGGAGATTACAATTCTGTAATTGCCACCAGCTATCGCTAATGTTTCTCCTTCATCGCTACTGATAATCTTTACATTAGAATCCATATTATCTTCGATTTCCACTAAACATTTGATTAAAGTTAAAAAATGTTTTACGCACTACCAGGTGGCAATCAACTAAATTGAGGATACTTATCTCGACCGCTTTTTGTTCCCTTTGTTATACCACATTAAAAAGCCTGTGATGGGCATGCCGGCACAGATTAATGAAACAAAGAAAGCAAGTAGCTTGGTTGGGATGCCCGCATAGGCTCCGGTATGAATGTCGTAATTCATACTTCTGAATTTCTCACCACCCTTTACGTCCTGATCGCCGTACTTCATTAACAGTTTGCCGTTGTTACGGTCAAAATAATACCATTCGAACAGGTGTGTACGATTTTTGGCAAGCCGTACCTGAACATCCATTGGATCTGTATTCTTTTCGCGGAAGCGGATCGATAGTATATCTGCTTGAGGATGCAATTGGAAAAGATGAGTAATAGCGCTATCTGTTGACTGAGGATGGTAGGTCTCGTTGGGCGTAGATAATGGAATAATGCGCTTTTCAGCAGCTTTTCCGCCATTGGCCAGGAACTGAACAGACTGATCAGCCCAGGGAAAAGCGAAGACCAAACCTGTTACACAGATCAGAATCGCTGGAATCAGGATATAAAAGCCCGATACATTGTGTAAATCATAAATCCGTCGCTTTATTCCTACATTACGCTTAATTACAAACCCTTTTTTGAAGGCTTTTGTCTTCCATTTCCGAGGAAACCACAGAATCAGACCGCTCAACAATAAAACAAAAAAGCATAGCGCCGAAATTCCTGTTACCATGCCGCCAACTGAGTCACCCAATAGTAGGTTCATGTGCAGGTTCAACACCAGTTGAAAGAATTCATTTCGCGTGTCTTCCACGTATACTACTTTTCCATTGTAGGGGTTCACATAAACCCTGTAATAATATTTGTAGTAGTTCCAGTGTCCGATGGCTTTCTTATCCGTTAGCGATGCACGAAATATCCAGGTGTGGCCTTTAGCAGGATAGATCTCACTGCGGGTAATCTTAACATCCGGCCCAAGCGCTTTTTGCGCCTGATTGCGCAGCTCACTGAAATTTAAAAAGTTGCGATTCCCCTCAGCTTCTACATAATATCGCTTATGATAAAAGTATTCTTTTAGTTCATCCGAAAAGACATTTATACAACCAGTTATACTAACAATCAAAACAACCAGGCCTGTAATCAGACCAAGCCATTTATGCAGCCAGAAAAAGAGTTTCCGCAGCATTATTAAAAGTTATAAGAAAGATTCAGACTCATGGTTGCGCCGTTGCCACGTACATATTCTGCATCAATGGCGCGGTACTGGCTTACTACCGGGTAATATGAACTATTCAGCAAATTTTCTACACCTAGTCCGGCTGACCACTTACTGTTAAATCTGTAGCCGGCCGACAGGTTGAAAAGACTTACCGGTTTAACCGGACCTTCACTGTTGGCATACAAACCATTAGCGCGTACATCAAAACGATCACGACCCTCGGTATATACCCAATATAGTTTCACATCAAGCGAACTCAACGGACGGTAGCCCAGGTAAGCAGTTGCTTTAGGTGGCGCAATGCGTAAACCATTCATATATACTTTTGTGCCGCCTGTTTGTTCTGCTTTTCCTTCTACATAAGAGTAGCTGCCTCCCGCTGTCCATTTCTGACTAAAGTATACATCAGCCGAAATTTCGTAGCCATGGATTCTTTCCGGTTCGCGCTGAGGTACAAGGTATCCTCCAACATCAACAAGGTTAGCCCCCAATTTAGAAGTACTTATATAATAAGATGCGGTTAAATTAACAATGCCTAGCCTGCTGCTGAAACCCGCCTCGTAATTATTGGTAATAATAGGATCTGTGGCAATGCTTTCCAGCGTATTGCTGGTTGCACTTCTTAAGATACGACCCAGCTCGTTGATTGCAAAGCCTTGAGAGAAACTTACAAAAGGATTAAAGATATCATATTTGTTGTATCTTAAACCAGCATTGAAAGTAGTGCTATGATAAGGAATCTTACCCCCGGTAACAGCAATACTGCCTTCGCCGTTAGGCCCTCTGGCAATAGTGCTGAAATCCTGTACTTTAACACGGGCATTTTCATAACGAACTCCGGCTTTCAAAACAAAATTGGTCATTATGTCCATCTTCATCTGGGCATATGGTGCAAGATTAAGCATGTTCATGTCCGGAATGTATACCCTGCCATCGGTAAGAACCTGATTGGTTCTGTCGCTTAACAGATCGAGTCCGTAAGTCAGTTCTCCATCGCCAAAAGCGCCCATTTTCCATGGGGTGTTCAATGTTAGGCGAACACCTTTTTTGAACGACTGTATTTTGGTTTGTCCCGGGCCGTACCAGGCCGTTGCTTTCTCCACATATCTGTTCATAGATATAAAGCTATTGTAATAAGCCGAAACATCAAGAGAACTGGCTAAAGGCAGCGCATCATTATGATAGGAAACCAAGGCATTGTGGTTGTACGGTGTACCTGCGGCTTCTCCGGGATCATCTCCTTTTTTACCTACCGAAGGGTTTTCGCCGTATTTGCCCGTTACGTTGATGTAATCGCTGCTTTGTACACTTCTAAACAGGTTATATGAAGCAATAATTTCACTATGCTCATTTGGTTTGTACGCAAGTTTAACAAAGGTATTATAAAGTGAATTCTCACCAAGTCCATCAGGCTGGGCATTCACGTTCCCTTTAGCATCCTTTAACACCCCGGTATAATTATATGTGCCATTAACCACATAGGAAAACTTATTTATCGTTCCTGAAAAAGTTTGCGAAAATCGGTATCCCGTTGTGTTTGACGGATGTGCCAGGTTACCATTTAATCCCACACTGCTGGTACCGCTAAACGTTTTATCAGCAGTGGGTTTTTTTGTGATAAAGTTAATAATACCACCTGCAGATCCATTACCATAAATAGAAGTTGCACCCTTAATGACCTCAACACGTTCAATAGCTGCCGGGTCAAGTGTACGGATATCACGACTTCCGTTCATAAGTGGCGTAGATTGGGGAATACCGTCAATCAGTACCAATACCTGACGGCCACGTAGGGTCTGTCCTGAATTGGTGGCCTTATTACTGGAAGTTCCCAATCCCGGTACGGTATTTCCCAGGATGGCGGTAACTGAAGGATTAACGTTCAACTGTTCCTTTACATCCCTTGCGGTAAGAATGGTAACTGAGGAGGGAACATCTTTCAGGCTTTCTGGTTTTCTACCAGCAGTAACAACCACTTCAGAAAGGGCATTTCCTGTTTCAAGCACAAAAGAAACTTCGGTGGTGGTATCAGCAATAAGCGTTACCTCTTTGACTAAAGTCTGATAGCCGACCAGGCTGACACTAATGCGGTGAGCACCGGCAGATAGATCCTTGATCAGGAATCTGCCGAGTTTATCTGTCGGAATGCTTTTGCCGCCACTCACGGTAACAGTTGCATATTTCAGCGGTTGGCCCTCAGTGTCATTGACTATGCCTGATAGCGAAGCCTTTGAATTGCCGTTTTGCGCAAATGAGATAAAAGGGGTTGCAATAAGAAGCAAGACTGATAAAATCAGTAATAATTTATATGTTAATAAAGAAGATAAGTTTTCTGCATGCGTTTTGATTTGGGAATCTGGCATATAATTATTCGTGTAAAGATTAAAACTGCCGCAAAGGTATTCTTATTTAGATTTAATACAAACAGCTTTTAACGAAAAATCATTTTGTTTTGATTTTCTTTTTTTGGTCTGCTCCGGGGAATGGAATAATGAAAATATGAGTAACTTTAGTTATGCAGCTTTCTCCATTCAGAAAATTCTATACGATTTCGGCTTTACTAAGCCTTGTCGTTGTTAATAATGCTTGTTCACAAAGTGTGGAAACCAAGTATTTCAAAGATGTTACCTTAACTCAATTGCCCATAGATGCAGAAGCACATGCTTTGGATGTGGTTTTGGCTGATGTGAATAAAGATGGTCATTTGGATGCTATACTAGCGTTGGAAAATTTGCCTAACCGATTGTATATAAACGATGGTACAGGAAAATTTACCTGGAATAAAGGTGTTTTTGCAGAAAAATCGCACGATACAGAACACGTACGTGCAGGAGATTTTGATAAAGATGGGAATCTGGATGTCATCTTCGTTGCCGAAGATGATCAAAATCATGAGTTCTATTTAGGAAATGGAGATGGAACTTTTAGAAATGTGAGTGAGAGACTGCCTGCAAAAAGTGAAGCGAATGGACTGGATATTGGAGACGTAAACGGCGATGGTTTATTGGATGTTGTTGTTGGAAACACCGGACCTACACCTCAGAATTTCTTGTGGCTAAATAATCCGGATAAGCCTGGGCACTTTATTGATTATACAAAAGAAGGATTGCCTGCACTCAGATGGGAAACACAATCTGTTAAGCTGACTGATTTAAACGGCGATGGGCATCTGGATTTAATTGCAGGGAATGAGGTTCCTCCTAATCGTTTATTATTTAATGATGGAAAAGGACGTTTCACCCAACAAGCAGAAAAGCTGGAGCTTCTGGTTCCTTTGCATACAAGAGAAGTTTTAGTATTTGATGCAAATGGAGATAAACACCCCGATATTCTATTTCTTAACCTAACAAGCAATGGGGGTGCATTTGAGAAAGATCCTACTGCCCGTTTGCTGATTAATGATGGTAAAGGAAATTTTAAAGATGAAACGGCAAAAAGGATTCCAAAGCAGGAATACTCTACTTATGCAGGGGCAATTTTTGACTTCAACCATGATGGTCACCCAGACATTATCTTAAGCGCACTCAAGATTCCTCCTTTTCAGCCGATGCAGGTTCAGGCATTGCAAAATGATGGTAAAGGGAATTTTAAGTTAGTGACCAACGAGGTTATTCCGGAATCTACTGTAGGCAGAAGCTGGGGTATAGCTATTGGTGATGTAAACAAAGATGGTAAACCGGACCTTTTTATTGGTCAATGGGGAACGCAAGCCAGATTGCTCTTGGGGAAATAAGGGCAGAGGATCGGTCTGAAAATAGAACTAGTTGATTCTAATCAGAACCAAGATCACTTATGTTTTTTGATATTATCGTTTTATCAGCTTTTGATTTGGCTAGTTTTAAAGCATTTTGAAAATGGAACCGTGCCTTAGAGTTGTCAATTCCCGTATATAAATTACCCAGAAGAGCATGATATAAATGATTATCGTTCAGGTTTAGTTTCTCAGCCTCTATAATTGCTTCGTTCTTACCATTGGCTTTGGATAAGGCGTAGGTTCTGTTCAGTGCTGCAATTGGCGAGTATTCTAATTGAAGCAGCTTATTGTAAAGTTGCAAAATGCTTTCCCACTTTTCTGCCGTGTCTTGTTTATGGGTATGCCAATAGGCGATACCTGCTTCAAGATGGTACTTTGAAAGTTTATCCCCTACGGAGGCTTGATTTAAAAAGCATTCCCCCTGGGTGATGAGTTCTTCATTCCAAAGGTTCTCATTTTGATTCTGATAAAGGATAGTTTCCCCATTTACATTTACTCTTGCTTCAAAGCGGGATGCATGAAAGCACATTAGAGAAATTAGTGCATTTACTGCCGGTTTGTTTGTTGTTTTGTTTTCAAGTAGCAAATTAGTTAAACGCATGGCTTCCAGGCAAACCTCTTTTCTTAAGGTTACATCTTTTCCGGCCGAATAATAACCTTCATTAAAAAGAAGATATAAAGTTCTTAGAACCATTTCTAATCTGCCTTCAATTGAGCCCTGACTAGGAAATTCGATTTTAACCTGTTCCATCCTAAGTTTTTCTTTAGCCCGAAACAGTCGCTTGTTAATAACCTCTTTGTTGGTTAAAAAGGCATTTGCTATTTCATCAATTCCAAAACCACAGAGCACGCGGAGGGATAAACTTATCTGTGCTTCAGAAGAAATAGTAGGGTGGCAAACGGCAAACATCATTTGTAACTGGCAATCTGTAATGTTTTGTTCCGACAGATCAATTTCAAATTCCTGAATTTCGGAGCTATTGTTTTGGAGGTGCGGCGTAATCTTCTGATCAAACAGCGTATTCCTTTTCAAATAATCTTTAGCCTTGTTTTTTGCTACAGTATAGAGCCAGGCAACGGGGTTTTCTGGCAAACCTTTAATCCCCCAGGTTTCAGAAGCCATCAAAAAAGTATCGCTTGAAATATCCTCTGCAATTTCTATATGTTCCAGACCAAATATTTTAGTTAGTACAGCAGTTAATTTCCTGTATTCTGTTCTAAATAAATGCGGTATTAATTCTTCTGTTTGTTCCATAATAAAACTGATAGGTTAGATGCGCGAAAATGAAAAGCCTTTGCAAATTACAAAGGCTTTTCATTTTTTTAAACTAATCGTAGGATTATAGCTTACATAGGGTTAATTGCTCTAACCTCTACACTTCCGCCATTTTTAAAGATAGGGCAGCCTTTTGCCATTTCTGTAGCTTCTTCCAGTGATTCTGCTCTGACAAGAGTATAGCCTCCAATTGCTTCTTTAATCTCCATAAATGGGCCGTCGGTAATTACATTTCCTGGTTTTACAGTATTACCTTCGGATCCCAGGCGGTTACCTCGGTCAACCAGTTTGTTTTGTGCAGCAATACCGCCTATCCAATCCATCCATTTTTTAGTCTCGGCCTGCATTTCTTCAGGAGAACCTTTAGGTACAGCCTGATAATCATTTCTAAATACAAATAAGAACTCTTTCATTTTGCTTAAGTTTTAATGGTTAAAAACAGATGACGATTGTAATTTCTGAAATTGGACATCATCATGCAATTTCTTTATTTTTTAGGTAATCTTTTTGTGAATAATTCCATCTTTAGATAACTTAACATAAATTTAGTACAAAATGAAACTACTCCTGCCAGGAAGAACACAACCAAACAAATGAACCTAATATTATGACTAAAATTACAATTCCAAATTTAACAGATCGAAGATCATTTCTAAAGAAATCGGGTCTGGTACTTGTAGGAAGTGCCCTAGCTTATCAATCAGGCTTTGCTTCTCCATTGTTTTCTTCAGCAAAGTCTAAGCTTAAAGTAGGTCTAATAGGCTGCGGTGGTCGCGGTACAGGTGCTGCAGCGCAAGCATTGCAGGCAGATCCGGATGTTATAATTACAGCATTGGCTGATGTTTTTGAGGATAGATTGGAAGGCGCGTATGCGGCCCTTGTAGAAATTGGAGGTGATAGGGTTAAAGTAAACAAAAAGAATAAATTTATTGGGTTTGATGCTTATCAAAAGCTAATAGATTCTGGAGTAGATGTAGTTTTACTTACAACACCTCCAGCATTTAGACCTGACCATTTAACCGCTGCAATAAACGCAGATAAACATGTTTTTTGTGAAAAGCCCGTTGCGGTTGATGTGCCCGGGATACGTAAGGTTTTAGATGCGGCAAAAAAAGCCCGAGAGAAAAACCTTTCACTGGTGTCTGGTTTTTGTTTCCGTTACGACCTGCCAAGCAGGGCTACTTTCGGAAGGATTTTAAATGGAGATGTTGGCGACATCAGAACTGTTTCTACATTCAGGAATGGGGCAGGAAATTGGTCAAACCCTCGTCAGCCGGATTGGACTGATCTCACCTATAAAATGCGGAACTGGCATTACCACAGCTGGCTTTCGGGCGATTTTATAACAGAACAAGCTGTTCATAGCCTTGACCTGATGTCGTGGGCAATGGGTGGAAAAATGCCGGTTAGTGCGACAGGGACAGGTGGCAGACAAGTTCGTGTGGATGAAATCTTTGGTAATATATATGACCATTTTGCAATCGAGTATGAGTATGCTAGCGGAGTTAAGGGTTACCATTTTTGCAGACAGCAGGAGGGAACATCGCATCGCAACAGCGTAGACGTTTTAGGCTCAGATGGAAATGCAGTTATTAATGTTGGCAGCAAATACGAAATAACCGGGAAAAACAAATGGATTTATAACGGGGAGAAAAACAATATGTACCAAACCCAACATAATGAACTTTTTGCTGGTATAAGAAGTGGAAACCCAATAAACCAGGGAGAAGAAATGGCAAACAGCACTCTGTTGGCGATTTGGGGACGTATGGTTGCATATAGCGGCCAAACGCTGACATTAGAACAGGTCATGAAATCAACCGAAACGCTAGGCCCAAAAATAGAGGATTATCATTGGGATCTTAAATGGGAAGACCATCCGGTAGCTTTACCTGGTATCACCAAAGTAATTTAACCAACCTAAAACGATAGATATGAAAATATTAGCTGGGATAGGTATGGCCTTTCTGTTTCTTTTACTTTGCAAACCATCATTATACGCACAACCAAAATCTATTAAATTTGGGACTGAGTTTAAATTTGAGCAAACAACCAGTGGTGATAAAGCTAAGGGGCAGTCGATTAACTGGATAAATGTAAATACGGATCCTGATACCTGGAGGATAGATAAAGATCTGCTCATTTGCAAAGGCAAGCCCATTGGCGTTATGCGCTCAGAAAAGCTATATGAGAATTTTATACTTCAGGTAGAATGGAAGCACATGGAAGCTGGCGGAAATTCGGGAGTATTTGTATGGAGTGATGCAAAACCGGGAGTGGAAAATCGCCTGCCTGGTGGCGTAGAAGTGCAGATGCTTGAGCTTGACTGGGTAAACCAGAATATTACCAATGGCGAAAAGCCACCTATTGCATATGTTCATGGCGAACTTTTTGGGGTTGGGGGTGTACAAACAGTTCCGGATAATCCAAGGGGTGAACGCAGTAAATCTGTAGAGAATCGTTGCAAAGGAAAAGGCGAATGGAATAGTTATACAGTTGTTTGTGTGGATGGAACCATCAAATTATCGGTAAATGGCAAGTTTGTAAACGGGATAAGTAAATCAACCGTAAAGAAGGGATATCTGTGTTTAGAATCTGAGGGTGCTGAGATCCATTTTCGTAACTTAAAAATAACTGAATTATAATTGATATTGGGTTATAGTATTGAAAAAAAATCCCAATTTCGTAAGTTGAAAATGAAAAATTCAGATACTCAGGGTCCAAAACAGAAAACGAAGCAGGGTCAAAGCATTTTTAGTTTGCTTAAACCGTATTCAGGCCTGATTATGCTGCTCATCTTGTTTGCATTGCTCAGCAATGGTCTCAACCTTTGGATACCAAAACTTATTGGTAGCGGTATAGATGCATACAGTGCAGGCAAATTTTCATATAAAACCATTGCTACTGAGTTTATAGTTGTAGTGCTCATTATCTTTCTATTCAGTTTCCTGCAAAGTTTAATGCAAACCTATGCCTCAGAAAAGGTAGCAAGAGACTTAAGAACCCGGTTAGCCGATAAAATATCCAGACAAAGCTTTGCCTACATACAAACCACGAACCCATCCCGTTTACTTACTAATCTTACTTCCGATGTAGATTCTATAAAATTGTTTGTATCGCAGGCCATTGTTTCTATCGTATCCTCCTTGTTCATCATTATTGGTGCAAGTATCTTACTGCTTAGCATCAACTGGAAACTCGGCTTAATTGTCATGGCCATCATTCCAATTATTGGAGGTACGTTTTTTATTGTATTGGGTAAAGTACGGGTGCTATTCAAAAAAAGCAGGGAAGTAATAGACTGGTTAAATAAAGTAATTAATGAAAGTATCCTTGGGGCTATGTTAATTCGCGTAATTAATTCGCAGCAACTGGAATATGATAAGTTTTTTGAGGCGAGTAATAAGGCCAAAGATATTGGACTTTCAATTCTGAGGTTATTTGCCTGGCTAATCCCCATAATTGTATTTACAGCAAATATGGCGGGTTTAATGATTCTGGTTCTGGGTGGACATTATGTAATTAACGGCAGAATGAGCTTGGGTGATTTTGCTGCTTTTAACAGTTATCTGGCACTGCTAATTTTCCCGATTCTTATCATAGGTTTTATGAGTAATGTAATTGCTCAGGCTACTGCTTCATACGGCAGGATCAGCGAAATGCTGGAAAGACCAGATACTATTGAAACAGGTCAGCTGGCAGCTAATTTAACCGGAGCTATAGAAATGAAGGATGTAAATGTTAATTACGGTGAAAAGCCTGTATTAAAGCATATCGATTTCTCTGTACGACCAGGATCAAGGACTGCGGTAATTGGACCGACAGCAGCAGGTAAAACACAACTGCTCTATTTGCTTAGTGGTTTAATTAAGCCAGATAGCGGTGTATTAACATTCAACGGACATCAAATAGATGAATATAAAAGTGAATCTTTTTACCAAAAGTTAGGCTTTGTTTTTCAGGATAGTATCCTGTTCAATATGAGCATCCGCGAAAATATAACTTTTAGTGAAACGGTAACAGACGAATCTTTACAAAGGGCAATTGAAACCGCAGAACTAAAAGATTTTATGGAATCATTGCCGGAAGGGTTAAATACCAGCGTTTCCGAAAGGGGATTAAGTCTTTCAGGAGGACAAAAGCAACGGATTATGCTGGCACGTGCATTGGCAATAAATCCAAATGTATTGTTGCTTGATGACTTTACAGCAAGGGTAGATAATCAGACTGAAACCCGCATACTTGAAAATATTCAGCGCAATTACCCTAATTTAACGCTTATATCGGTAACTCAGAAAATAGCTGCGGTTGAGCATTATGAACAGATCATTTTGCTTATGCAGGGCGAAATACTGGCCGCAGGAACCCACAAAGAGCTTATGAATACGAGCCCTGAATACGTACAGATATTTAATTCACAAAAAAGCACAAGCAACTATGAATTATAATCTGAACAGTATAGCAGAGCAGGAGAAGAAAAGTTCATCCTGGACAGGACTTAAAAACCTGTTGAATCTGGTTGCGGAAGAGAGAAAGCGTATTTTTCTTTCCTTATCGGCAATTCTTGTTAGTGCATCACTTAACCTTCTTGGCCCGTTTTTAATAGGGTATACAATAGATCATTACGTGCAAACCGGAAAATATCATGGTGTTTTGGTATTTGCAGGGATTTTACTAGGCATGTATTCTATCGCTTTTGTAAGCAGTTATTTGCAAACGCAATGGATGGGAGGTGTAGCCCAGCGCGCCATCTTCAAATTAAGAAACGTAATCTTTAATAAAATCCAGCAATTACCGGTAGCCTTCTTTAATGAGAACAAAGCAGGTGATCTGATATCAAGGGTTAATAATGATACGGATAAATTGAGCCAATTCTTTTCTCAGGCCCTAATGCAGTTCATTAGTAGTATCATTACTATGATCGGTTCCGGGGTATTCTTATTATCTATCAATATAAAACTTGGGCTAGCTACCCTGGTACCAGCCTTAGTTATCCTGATTTTTACAAGAAGTGTTTCTCCCTGGGTAAGAAAAAGGAATGCGTTAAGTTTAAAAAGCTCTGGTGGGCTAAGCGCCGAAATACAGGAAAGCCTGAACAACTTTAAGGTGATAATTGCTTTTAACAGAAGAGATTATTTTAGAAAAAAGTTTGATGTAGCCAACCAGCATAATTATAAAACTGCTATGGGCACAGGAATGGCAAACAACATGTTCTTACCTGTATTCGGGTTGTTTTCCGCTTTAGCGCAATTAATTGTGCTGAGCTATGGGATTTATCTGATCTCTGAATCGGAGTTTAGTATAGGCTTGCTCGTAAGTTATTTGGCTTATTCTACTAACTTTTATAACCCATTAAGGCAATTGGCTGCTTTGTGGACAAGTTTCCAGGTCGCACTTGCGGGTTGGGATAGGATCTCCCGTATGTTATCTCTGGAAAGTAATCTGGATATGGTTAAGGGTAGTATTGGAACAGCCTCAGATTCGTTACTTGAATTCAGAAACGTTCATTTTGGATATACCACAAGTAATGAGATACTTCACAATGTGAATTTTAAGCTCGAAAAAGGAAAGACATATGCGCTGGTAGGTCCTACAGGTGGAGGTAAAACCACAACTGCATCCATTATGGCACGTTTGTACGATCCGGTTAGTGGAATGATTCTTTTAGACGGCAAAGACATCAAATCTTATACTCCTGAAGAACGGAGTAAGAAAATTGGATTTATACTTCAGGAACCGTTCTTATTTACAGGAACGGTTAGAGAAAATATCTTATACGGCAATGAACAGTATCATGAATATGATCAGGAAAGTTTCTTAGCAATAATTAAGGCCACTGGATTGGAAGGATTACTTTCAGTTTTTGATGATGGAGCAGAAACAAAGATTCTCTCTTCGGGTGATAGCTTAAGTCTGGGACAAAAACAATTGATCGCTTTTATGCGCGCTGTGCTAAGAAAGCCGGATCTGCTAATTCTTGATGAGGCGACAGCAAATATTGATACCATAACAGAAAAACTACTTGGCGAGATATTAGACAAATTGCCACAAGAGACTACTCTGGTAATTATTGCCCACCGTTTAAATACCATCGAGAATGCCGACGAAATCTTTTTTGTAAATAGTGGGGAGGTTACCAGGGCAGGGTCATTTCAGGAGGCTATGGATAAGCTTATCCATCACAAAAGAAAAAGCTAGTCTGGATATTGCTGGTAGCTCTACAGATTTTCTTCAAAGTCTGATTTTACTTTTATATCATATTCATACAGTGAAAAATCTGGTTGTAAATGATAAAAGGCGTAAGGGAAATATCTTCGATCTTGCTATTAACACTCTTAAGTTACAGCGGAGGGATATTTTTATGTCAGGCACAGCATAAAAAGGTAGATGATTACATTCAAAAAGCATTGACCATTAGTCCTTTGCTCAGAGATTTTAAGAATCAGCTGCTTTCTGATAAAATGGACAGTGCCATACTAAGAGCCGGATACAGGCCTCAGGTTACTGCCAGTTCTACAGGAAGTTATGCGCCTGTTATTAACGGTTATGGTTATGATAATGCGCTTAGTAATGGCAAAACATTCGATGCGCTGATCACTGCAAACCAGAATATTATCGGTAAAAGTAGACGAGATATTCAGTTAGAAGGAATTATATTACATTCTGATTCAATAAATGCGGCTTCAGAAATCTCCCGGCAAGACATTAAAAAATCTATCACCGAACAATACATAACAACCTATACGGATCAGCAACAAAGAGATTTTTATCTTGAAGTTTATCAGCTCCTGCAAAAAGAAGAAAAGGTGTTAAAAGTACTTGCCCAAAAGAGTGTATACAAACAAGCAGATTACCTTGCGTTTCTGGTTACCTTGCAGCAGCAGGAATTGCAGCTGAGCCAAACCAGCATACAGTTAAAGAATGATTTTGCGCGTTTAAATTATTTGAGTGGCATTATAGATACTAGTGTTACCGTATTGCAAGAACCCGTACTAACAGCCACACAGCTTACCGGATTAAGTAATAGTATTTTTATCAAAGGCTATAAAATAGATAGCTTAAAATTATTGAATGATAAAAAGCAGATTGATCTGAATTACAAACCGCAGGCAAGTGTTTATATAAATGGGGGCTACAATTCATCCTTCATCCTACAGCCATATAAAAATTTTGGAACAAGTGTAGGTTTTAGTGTTTCTGTGCCGGTTTATGATGGTGGTCAGCGTAAAATGAAGCATACACAGCTTCAAATACAGGAAAACACGAGGCAAGATTATCTGCAATTTTTTACCCGGCAGTATCAGCAGCAGGTTAATCAGCTTGTTCAACAACTACAAGGCACCCAGGAGCTGCAGGCTAAAATTACCAGGCAAATTAAATTCACTGAGGGCTTGATAAATGTAGACAGCAAATTGCTGCAAACAGGCGACATCACTATCGCAGATTATGTAATAGCCATAAATAATTACCTCAATACCCAATATATGCTTCGGCAGGTTAATATATCCAGGCTTCAGCTAATTAATCAACTAAACTATTGGAACAATTAGTAAACAAAAAGATGAGTAGTAAGCCATATTATACAGTGACATTGGGTTTAGCTTCAATTTGCTTAATTCTGAGTGCATGCAACTCAAGCGCTACATTGGATAATCGTGAGTTGGATAAAACACCCGATCCAAAAACTCCGGTAAGTGTTACCCAGATAAGCCATGCACCATTAAGCGATTATATTGAATTAAATGCAACGGCAACCTTTCAACAGAAAGGGATTATAAAGGCGAGCTCAAATGGCTATTTGCAAACTGTAAATGTAAAAAAAGGTGACTATGTAAAAGGAGGGCAACCATTATTTACGGTGATTACCAAAGAGGCCAGAAGCATAGGGAATGCCATTAATAGCCTTGATCCTAGTTTTAAGTTTACCGGCCTAACCCGAATTACGGCAAATACAGCTGGTTTTGTAGGAGAGGTAAGTCACCAAAAAGGCGATTATGTACAGGAAGGGGAGCAGTTGGCAGTAATCACTAACCTAAATAGTTTTGTTTTTCTTATGGATTTGCCTTATGAACTAACGGGAATCATTAAAAATCAAAAAGCATTACAAGTAACATTACCTGACGGACAAAAGTTAGCTGGCAAAATGGGCCGTTCCCTGCCTTTGGTCGATTCTGCATCGCAAACCCAAAGGGTCATCATTCAGGTAAAAACGCAACAGGTAATTCCAGAAGGGCTTATAGCTAAGGTGAAATTAGTCCGATCAGAATCGCTAAATCCAATTGCTTTGCCCAAAGAATCCATTCTTACTAACGAAACCCAGGATGAATTTTGGGTAATGAAGCTAATGAATGACACTACGGCGGTAAAAGTAAATATTCAGAAGGGGCTGGAAACAGGAAGTTATGTTGAAATAAAATCCCCCTTATTTAAACCTAATGACAGGTTCATTCTTACTGGTAATTACGGTTTACCCGATACGGCTAAAATTATGATCAACCACAAATGAAGAATTTCTTTCTGACTCATAAAAACCCAATTATAATAATTCTGACCATAATTATGTTTGGTGGTGTTATTGCTTATGAGAACCTAAAGACTTCACTTTTTCCGGAGATCACATTTCCTAAAATAAAGATAATTGCTGATGCGGGCCTTCAGCCTGTTGACAGAATGATGGTAACAGTTACCAGACCGCTTGAAAACGCAGTTAAGCAAGTACCCGGACTAAAGTTGGTAAGAAGTACTACAAGTAGAGGGAGCTGCGAAATATCTGCGTTTATGAACTGGAATACGGATATTGACTTGAGCCAGCAACGCATAGAATCCAGAATCAATCAGATCAGGAACGCACTGCCTCCTGATATCAACATATCGGTTGAAAAAATGAACCCTTCCATATTACCGGTAATGGGTTATACACTCGAAAGTCATAGTAAGTATCCAATTGAACTTCGTCAAATAGCCATTTATACCATCAAACCTTTCCTTTCTCAGGTTGAGGGAGTGGCGGAAGTGCGTGTGAGCGGCGGAAAGGCTAAGGAGTACTGGGTTGAACTGGATAAAAATAAAATGAGTTCGCTCAACCTCACTCCTCAGCAGGTAAATACTGCTTTAAGTCAAACCAATTTCATCCGCTCAAACGGATATCTTTCAGATTATAAACTATTGTACTTAACCATTACAGATGCAGCTGTAACAACCATGTCGGATTTGGAAGATGTTGTTGTTAGCAATAACGGACATAGAGCTATCCAAATTAAAGATATCGCCAGGGTAAGCATACAAGAAGGGGTAGAGTATACCAAAATCAATGCAAATGGTCATGATGCTGTATTGATTGCGGTTATTAAACAGCCCGAGGCCAATCTGATTACCCTTACTCAGGAGATGGAGAAAAAAATTAAGCTTTTACAAAGCATTTTACCTCCTGGAGTAGGCATCAAGCCTTATTACATACAGGCCGATTTTGTTAACGATTCTGTGAAAAGTGTAGCCGATAGCCTTTGGATAGGCTTAGGCCTTGCAATTATTGTTGCAATCATCTTTTTGAGGTCATTAAGAGCCAGCAGTACTATTCTTATTACCATTCCGCTAACGCTTTGTCTAACGGTAATTGTATTATATAGCATTGGTTATACCCTAAATATAATGACTCTTGGGGCTATTGCTGCCGCAATAGGTTTAATTATAGATGATGCAATTGTAGTAGTGGAGCAAATTCATCGAACTCATGAGGAATATCCGGAGCTGGAAAGCGATGATCTGGTTCATAAAGCAATCCGATATCTTTTTCAGGCGATGCTGGGCTCATCACTTAGTACTATAGTTATTTTTATTCCTTTCTTACTGATGACAGGAGTAGCTGGTGCCTATTTCAAAGTGATGACCAACACCATGATCATTGCTTTGATTTGTTCTTTTTTTGTTACCTGGATCTGTTTGCCTGTAGTATACCTGCTTTTAGGTAAACAGGTAAAACCTTCGGGAAGAAAACAAACCCAAGTCCATACTGTGAAAAATCAGGCATGGGTAATGTGGTTTATCAAAAAACCGATGTTCAGTTTTGCGGCAATAGTGGTACTTATTCTAGTTATTATATTCATACTGCCAAAACTCCAAACAGGATTTCTACCTGAGATGGATGAAGGTAGTATTGTACTCGATTACAAATCTCCGCCGGGAACCTCTCTTCAGGAAACCGACAGGATGTTGAAAGAAGTAGAGCAGATCATTATAAAAATTCCTGATGTAGAAACTTATTCCAGAAGAACAGGTACTCAAATGGGCTTCTTTATAACGGAGCCTAATAATGGAGACTACCTTATTCAGCTTAAAAAAGAACGCAGCAGAACAACTCAAGAGGTGATAAGCGAAATCCGTAATAAGATAACTGCTAGCCAACCCTCTCTCGAAATAGATTTCGGACAGGTAATTGGCGACATGCTTGGCGATCTTATGAGTTCAACCCAGCCCGTAGAAATTAAAATCTTTGGAGACAATCACTCAAAGCTTACGACCCTTTCTAAAGCTGTTGCTGCTATTGTCTCTGAGGTTAAGGGTGCTGCGGATGTATTTGATGGCGTTATCATAGCCGGGCCCTCTATTGATGTGAGGCCCATTTATAGCCAGCTTGCGCAATACGGTATCAGTGTAGCCGATTTTCAGTATCAATTGCAAATGGCTTTAGAAGGAAATCCTGCTGGCGCTGTTCTCGAAAAAGAACAACTCTCAACCATCAGGCTTATTTATCCAAACAGCAGAAAATATAATGTAGAAGGAATTAAATCAATGCAGATATTCTTGCCCGATGGTAAGTTGGTACCAATCACTAATCTGGCAATTATCGATATAAATGCCGGAGAAGCAGAGGTTGAACGGGAGAATCTGCAGGCAATGGGTGTAGTAACGGCCCGTCTTGAAAACAGGGATCTTGGAACCACAATTCAGGATATCCGGCAGCAGGTTTCAAACAGTATTCATTTGCCTGCCGGTTATCATATCGAATATGGTGGCGCTTATGCAGAGCAACAGCAATCTTTTAAAGAACTCCTTGTGATCCTGGTTTCCTCAAGCTTGCTTGTATTTGCCGTTATTTTATTTCTGTTTAAAGATTTTAAAATTGCTACTGTTATATTATTTATAGCTGTCTTGGGTATTTCAGGTAGTTATTTGGCATTGTTTTTAACTCATACGGCCCTAAACGTGGGGAGCTATACAGGCCTGATTATGATCATAGGTATAATAGGCGAAAATGCAATTTTTACCTTCCTGCAGTTTAAAGAGTCCTGTAGGGAAAATAAAGTTCAGGATGCCATTGTTTATGCCATTTCAACGCGATTACGTCCAAAATTAATGACGGCTCTCGGAGCTATAATTGCACTGATGCCTCTTGCATTGGGTATTGGAGCCGGGGCGCAACTCCATCAGCCATTGGCAATAGCTGTTATTGGTGGTTTTATTGTTGCTATGCCCTTACTGCTTATCGTTTTGCCCAGCATGATAAACTTACTCTATAAAGACCATAAACTGCCTTATTAATTTACTACATTTAATTTTTTAACATCTCCAGAATGAAAATATTATTGATAGAAGATGAAAGCTCATTGCGCGAAAGTATTATCACTTATTTTACAGATGAAGGTAATATTTGCGAAACCGCAGCAGACTATAAATCGGCAATAGAGAAAGTTAACATCTATAATTATGATTGTATTCTTTTAGATTTAACACTACCGGGCGGCGATGGGATGGAGATTCTGCGTGCAATTAAAAAGATCAATAAAAAAGACGGGGTACTTATCATTTCTGCAAGGCATTCGCTTGATGATAAGCTTGATGGATTGAACCTTGGTGCTGATGATTACCTTGTAAAGCCCTTTCACCTGTCGGAACTTAAAGCAAGGGTAACAGCAATAGTGCGCAGAAAAAGTTATAATGGCAGCAACATTATCACTTTTAATGAAATACATATTGATACGCAGGCAATGAGTGTGAAGATAGGAGATAATGTGTTAATCCTTACCCGTAAGGAATATGATCTACTTGTTTATTTTATTGCAAATCATAACAAGGTAACTACCAAAAGTGCAATAGCAGAGCACTTATGGGGTGATGAGATTGACCTTTCCGATCATTTCGATTTCATTTATACCCACATTAAAAACCTACGGAAAAAGCTGGTAGAAGCAGGATGCAAAGATTACATCAAATCTATGTATGGTGTAGGCTACAAATTTGAAAATGTATGAAGTTATCCGCAAAATATAACAGGGTCACCTTAATTGCCTCTATTATTGTTTTTGTATTTACTGGGGTAATCTATTATTCGGTAATCCATTATATCCTGACAGATCAGTTGGATAGGGATCTGGAAATCGAAGAAGATGAAATTGTTGCCTATGTGCAAGCCAATGGCAAATTGCCACAGGCAGGTAGTTTTAAAGAGCAGAAAGTAAGCTATCACCTGATAGATCCTGAGCGTGATTTTGAACGCAGGTATTTCTATAATGACTATTTTAATGAATCTGCACAAAAGATAGAACCTGGCAGAAGCCTTATCAGTACTGTAAAAGTAAGCGGGAAACTGTATTCTGTTACGGTAACAAAATCAAGAGTAGAGTCTGAAGACCTGGTCAGAATAATAGTTTTAATAACCCTTAGCGTAACTATTTTGCTTCTAATAACCCTGTTGTTAATCAATAGGTTTATACTCAATAATATCTGGAAGCCTTTTTATGGGATACTGCTACAGATGAAAGCCTTTAATCTGGCAGATAAAAATGACATCAGAATAGAGTCAACCAAAATCGATGAATTTGCAGAGTTAAATACGGCAGTTGCAACCATGTCCTTGCGTGTAAAACAAGATTACAGGGAATTGAAGAGTTTTACAGACAATGCATCTCATGAAATGATGACTCCTCTGGCAGTAATAAATTCCAAACTAGATACACTGATCCAAACAGAAACATTCAGTGATTCGCAAGGCGAACTTATAGAAGATATTTATGTTGCAGTGGGCAAGTTATCTCGTCTTAACCAAACCTTACTGATGCTTGCCAAGATCGAGAATAATCTGATAGCAGATCAGGAAACGATTCCGCTGGATAACTTGATCAGGCAAAAAACAAGACAATTCCAGGAGCTGCTTCAACTGCATAACATAAACCTTAGAACAGACCTTGCTCACAAGCAGATCAATATGAACAAGCATCTTGCAGATATGTTGATCAATAACCTGCTTAGTAATGCCATCCGTCATAACTATAAAGACGGCCAGATCTTTATTCAATTAAATGATAGCCAACTTATCGTTAGTAATACCAGTTTAGATACAGCGTTGATTGCAGATAAGGTTTTTGAAAGATTCTATAAAAATACTGCCTCAGAAGGAATGGGCCTGGGCCTTGCTATATCCAATCAAATTTGCAACTTATATCATTTTAAGTTAAATTATGCTTATCAGAATTCACAACACATTTTTACGGTGAGTTTTTTAGAAGGGGAACTTCAGAGTTACTCCAAATTTGGTGTTTAGTTTTGATTAAGAATTTAATAAATAAGAAGATGTTTAAGATGAAGTACGGCTTTGTAATTGTCCTTTGTTTACCTTTTTGCAGTTTCGCGCAGTACTCCGGTCAAACAGACTCCCTGCCTCAAAAAAAGAATACCTTTAAAGTTGCACCTTTTATCATTCCGGCGGTGTTTCTTGCATACGGAGCAATGGGAGGTGGTAATAATTTTGTACACGACCTGGATGTAAGTACCCGTAATGAATTACAGGAAGATCACCCTTTCTTTTCCGTACATGCCGATAATTTTATGCAATATGCTCCCGCAGCGGCGGTTTATGCCTTAAATCTATCGGGTGTAAAAGGCCGACATAATCTGGCAGATGCTACAGGTATTTATGCAATCTCTTTTGGATTAATGAAAGCCTCTACACTTATTGTTAAATCTACTACAAACAGGCTTCGTCCTGATGGCAGTACCAACAACTCATTCCCTTCGGGGCATACCGCAACATCATTTGCGGCAGCGGAGTTTTTAAAACAGGAATATAAAGATGTATCGCCGTGGATAGGGTATGCCGGATATGCCGTTGCCGGTGCTACAGGTGTTTTTAGATTATACAACAACAGGCATTGGGTTAGTGATGTGGTAGCAGGAGCAGGCTTCGGTATTTTGTCAACCAAAATAAGTTACCTGGTATACCCACATTTAAAAAAGCTGATCATGGGTAAGCAAGCTTCTAATTTTAATGTGGTGCCCATGTATCAAAACAAGGCTTACGGCTTTTCTTTATCTGGCCAGTTTTAAATAACCTGTCTTCATCTCGAGAACAGTAGAGACCTCTTGACTATGAATTAGCTACTACGCAATTAGCATAACCAAGAGATCACTCGGTTTCTAGGAATGAGGAGTTATGCTCCAGTTTTAAACCTTTCTGTCTAATACCCCGGTAATCGGACCTTTAATGCCAATTTTACGGTTAAAAAATACAGATACCATAACCAATAGGATCAGGCAAACCACTGTAAGTGTATAGCTGAACCGAATCAATACCTTGCACCAGCTTAAATCCTTCATGAAAAATTCTTTGTAAAGCAGTAAGAATACGCTGCCCAGGTATCCTGCCGAGTCACAGATGTAAACAAAAAATCCCGCATTGGCCTTGATCTTAAATAAAGCGATCATCCTATCGAACAGCACTACCTGAATAGGAGTGTAAGCTAAAAACATCCCCATTCCTACCAGTAACATCCACCAAAAAGGACTTATCAGATGCAGTTGGAAAAACAGGGTACTACCACCACTAAGTACAAGGCCAAGGGCAATCAGATATTGCGTAGCCCAAAAACCGCGTATGTTGTTGCGTATCATCGAAAGACTACCTATGGCAATTAAAACGATAATTCCGGAAATCGTTTCTGTTAATGATAATACACCCTTATCCCAATGAATATCTATTTCATTCCAGATCTCGACAGAAAAATTATCCCTAAAATCCCTCATGGTGGTCAGCATCATATAGATCAAACCAATGCCAAAAATCGCGAAGCCAAATTCTGCCATCACCGAACGTTTATCCTCAGCGTTCATCGGTAAACGTTCAACACGCAATAGCTTGTCGGTTTCAGTGGGTTCTGGAATCACCGAAAGCATCCAGACAAAAGTGAGAAACAGCGGTAAGAAAAGTACGCCTATCAATGCAGGCATCCAGAATTCCGAGACCAGTGGTACCCATTCATGTACGGTAAAATAGATTGTTTTGATCATCCCCGATGAAAAGATCAGGCTAATGCTTAATCCCATGGCCAGTGTTTCTGTAAAGCGCCTGCCTTCCAGATAGCTAAACACAATTCCCCAAACCATGCCGAGTGGAAGGCCATTTAAAAACAGAAAAAAGAAATTGTAGGGCTGCGGTACTGCTCCAAAAAGAAGGAGTGCCGCCTCCGCAAAAAGAATAAGAAAAATGATTAGTTTTTTTCTGCCAGATGCCTTAAGCTCCGAAATTACCTTTATGCCCATTACCTTAGAAAGCATATAGCCCATAAGCTGCGCAATTATTAGGATCGCTTTGTAATCAAGATCCCAGAGTGTTATCCCTGTATAGGTTCCATTGGTAAAAGGTTTTCTAAAAGCATACATGCAAAAGTAAGTGCCAAAGGCGGCAAGCATACACCAGATAATAAAGAAGAGTTTCGAGTTGGCCATTAAATGGTTTATTCGCTTCATAAGGATTGATCGTAGAGTTTATCTGAGTCTGCCTAGTTGTAAATCTTTTTTATACTTGCTTCTGCATATCCGGCCGATGACGTCATGCCCTTGCCTCCAATTGCAGTTCGGATATGTATCCGGTCTTCAATATCGTATTCCACAATATGCTTGCTGTTGTGCTGAGGGTAAAAGCCAGCCCAGGTCGATGCTATTTTACGTACATCAAAGCTTACAATCTCCTGTGCTGCGGTTAACATCAGTTCGTTAATATGGCTGTTAATGCCAAAACCAAGATCATCTGTATGGTTTACGTCTGCATATTCATGTGAATCGCCAATTATAATGGAACCGTCTACTGCCTTCTTAAACAAAATATGAATTCCCCATTTCTGGCATTCTTTATAATGTTCAGGAGTAGAAATTCCGGAGAACGATGGACATTCCTGAAATGACTCATACCTGCGGATAGACAAGCCTGTTAGGATATTTCCTTCCAATTGTACTTCTGGCATTGGTACAGTTTTCATCATCTGGAGTTTGCTTAATATGATCCCGCTTTGTTTAAACAGGTCTGCAAACAGCAGTTTAAACTCCCCTCCATTGCAAATGATAGCCTTTTCTGCAGTAAATGTTTGCCGGGTAGCAGTTGTAATTTCAACATGATCACCTGCCACAACGCAATCTAAAACTGCCGTTGAAGGCATGTAAGTAAGTTTAGGGTATTTAGCAACAGCATATTCAATTAACTGGTAAATCAGCTTGCTTGGCTCCACACTTACTTCCTGTGGAAAGAACAGCCCACCTTTACAGTATTCTCTTTTTAATGATGGCCATTTCGCTAAACAATCATCTACAGATAACAAATTAGCTTCATAATCTATGGCATCCATCCTTTCTTTTAGCTCGTGCAGTAACTGAGTTTCATCATCATCAGAAGAAAGATAAACAGTGCCGTTGTTACGTACACTGATGTCGGCTTCCTGCTGTATTTCCTGATACAGTTCGGTTGATCTCCTGGCGTAATCAAACCAGTCAGACGACATACCAGATACTACTGCCTGTCCAAAATTCCGTACCGTAGCATTTACAGGATATTGATCCTTTTCTGTAAGCAGTACTGTTTTACCTAACCTCAAAGCATGTAACGCGTGGAAAGTACCCAGTATACCTGAGCCCACCACTATTAAATCATATTGAATATTCTTTGTCATAATTACCAGGGCATTGAAAATGTTTTTACATAAGAGAAGCACTTAATGGCCTCAATTACTCCTTCTTTTATACCTAAACCCGAATCCTTAATTCCTCCAAATGGAGAATTTTCTATGCGGTATCCGGGTACTTCATTAATATTTACCGTACCTACTTTAAGTTCCTTTACAAAACGGATGGCATGTTCCATGTTTGTGGTAACCACTCCTGATGATAAGCCGAAGGCAGTAGAATTTGAAAGTTCAATTGCATCGGCTATGTCTTTGAAAGTTAAAATAGGAGCAAGTGGGCCGAATGACTCCTGTACTACCATTTGAGCGTCTCTTGGTACATTGGTAATCACAGTTGGTTCCAATAGGGCACCAGTACGTTTACCACCAAGCAGCACTTTTGCACCTTGCGCAACTGCTTTGTTTACAACATCCTCCAGGTACACGGCCGATTGTTCATCTATAACTGTCCCAACTCTGGTTGCGGGACTAGAAGGATCACCACAGGTGTATCCTTTAGCTTTTTCGACAAAACGTTTGGTGAACTCTTCAGATACGCTTTCGTGTACCAGAATCCGTTTTACGGCAGTGCAGCGCTGACCTGAGTTTCTAAATGATCCTTCAGCGGCCAGTTCTACTGCCAAATCAAGGTCGGCATCTTCAAGAACTATCAGCGGGTCATTTCCGCCCAGCTCCAGGATTACCTTTTTGTAGCCGGCCGTTTTGGCAATCAGTTTACCCACAGCAACGCTGCCAGTAAAAGAAACCACATCAATCCTTGGATCTTGTACCAGTATTTCTGAAACCACTTTGGTGTCTCCTAAAAGAACACTCAACATATACGGAGGTAAGCCCGCTTCATACAATAACTCTACAAAGCGAATGGCCGTTAAAGGTGTTTTTTCTGATGGCTTTAAAATCACCGGAGTTCCGGCCGCAAGGGCAGGAGCAATCTTGTGTGCAACCTGGTTTAGCGGGTGATTAAAAGGGGTGATGGCTACCGCAAGTTTTAGGGGCTCGTAAGTCGTAAATATTTTGCGTTGTTTGCCGTTGGGCGATATGTCACATGAATAGATCTGTCCATTATCCTTAAGGCATTCAATAGCAGCAAACAAAAGCACATCATGCGCCCTTCCAATTTCATAAGTGCTTTCAGAAATGCACAGGCCAGATTCGGAAGTGATCAGCTGAGCAAATTCTTCCTTTCTTTCTAAAAGCAATGTTCTGGCTTTATCAAGCACAGTGTATCTTTCAAAGCGGGTCATTGCAACACCACCTTTAAGGGCGGTTTCAATAGCATTATTGGTATCGTTTAAGTCAGCTGTTTCCACAGTTCCTACCAGTTCGCCATTGTAAGGATTGTGTACAGCCAATTGATTGCCTGACGAAACAGGCTTGCCGGCAATTAGTGATGCCAGTTTTAAAATATTGCGGGCGTTATTAATATCTTCTTCTTTCATTTTCCTTCTATAAATTCAAACTGTAACTGCGGGTATTTAGTGGGTTCCGTTAACGGTAAAATCGAACACATCGAAATTGCGGGGATCGCCCTGTGTTTTCATTTTGTAGGTCGCATTTAGCGGATGCGAAATTACCAATGGTACCATTTCCTCGTACCTGCCGCCATGTGAGCGCAGCGTACCATCTAATGCTTTTAAATCATGATGGGCTGCAGTTTTACCAACAACCACATCGCGGGCTGACAATACAAACAGATCTCCGGTTCTATCTGAAGGTTGCTCAAGTATGCGGCATCCAGTTTCTTTGTCATATACCTCGGTAACTCCTGGTTGTACAGCAAGCCAGTTTTTCACTTCATTAACCTTCGATGTGTCGTCCATGTGCACAGCCACGTAAGAACCCAAAGCACCATGGTGTTTTACATAAGGATCTGTAATTGGGCAAATCACCCTAAAGCCATAGCCAAATTTCTCGGTAAGCATGGTTTCAATAAACAATACATTAGGCGTGCCATCGGCTTTAACCTTTGCATTCATGCCATGATCTGCGGTGGCACCAATAATGGCACCAAGCTCAAGCATTTTGCCTAGTTCAACATCCTGTGCCTCATAAAATGCCAATGATTCTTCCGTATCAGGCGCATAAGTATGCTGCATATAATCAGTTAAGGATAAGTATAGGAAATCGGCCATGCCGTTGGCTATCAATGCAACACCGGCGCGCAACACAAATAAGCTGGCTTCGGCACTATAAATAGCAGGGGTTTTGTGACCAATAACCTGTTCTGCATTTTCAATACCATGGGTATCCAGTTTTGCCTGATCTGCTTTTTCTGCAGAGAAAGCAATGCCGTTTAGTTTGTAAGAAAGGATGTCGCGCAGTTTTTCCTTTGCAGTAACCACTGCAACCTTACGACCAGCATTTGCAGCTGCGGCAAGAAGTGTTTCGGCTCTAAGATATTCCGATGAGTTCATCATCACTTCCTGATCCTTTGCAGTATCATAAAAGAAGTTACCGCAAATGCCATGTACAGCAGGGCTAACGCCTGTAACTATTGATGAGTTATTTACATTGGTAAATGACGGCAATGCACCACGCACCATACCTCTGTAGCCTTGCAAAGCCATTTTTTTAAGGTTAGGCATACGGTCGTGTGCCATTGTGGTATCCAGATATTCATCTGCAGAACCATCCATGCAAATTACCACAATAGGTTTTGCAGGTGGTGTATACGTTTTACCATTAGCTGAAAAGGGTTGAGTTGATATATTATTCATTATTACGTTGTTTTTATTGCTTTAAATTGTTTTTCAGGTAGTTGTATTGTTTAGGTGTTTGTTGGATCATATAAAATTAGTGAAAAGAGCCGCTTTTAAACGGCCCTCAGCTAATATAAACTAACCTTTATTTTAATAACCACATGATCTGGTCTCTGTCATCTATTTCTGTCCCAAATTGCGACCTTAGTGCTGCTCGGTAATGCGCTCTGTTGTCTGTATCTTCCGCAGTAGGGTAAGCCCATCGAACCGGAATTTTAGTAACACTATTCTCAGTAGAGAATTTATATGTAGGTACTCCTGTTCTACGGGTCATAAAGAACGATTCCCAGCCTGAGTTTTCTGCAAGGGCCAAATACATTTGTTCATGTATTCTTTTTAAACCGGCAGCACCTAATAGATATGGAGCGTTGTTTGTTAGATAAGTAGCGGTTACGCTGCCATCAACACCATAAAAATCCATTGATGCTTTTATGCCATTGTCGTAATGGGTTTTTGCGCCAGTACCAATCCATCCCAAATGTGCGGCTTCGGCAATATTTAATTCCTGTTCAGGATAGCCAATCAAAATAGATGGCTGGCCTATAAAATTCCAAAAGCGCCTCTCGTTAGGATAAGATATTTCTCCATTCAGCTTTCTGGAAACATTCGTTGCTCCACTTGCAGAGATATCAGCACCCACATACGAGTTAAAATCTTCCCTTACAGCTGTTTCGTTTGTTGGATTTGCGGCCAATGCCTTAGGTGTTGGATCTGCTACTTTTTGTAAACGCGGATCCATATAAGTTTTTAGCAAGTTTACATAAGTATCAACCAATACCACACTTACGCGATACACTGCGGCATTTGGATTGTAATTTCCTCTAAAACCATCTTCATCTCTATGAGTAATCTGCATATTATCTCCCAAACCAGCCATTAACGGATATTGAGCCGGGTTGTTGATGATAGCTGAAAAGCGATCTTTAATCTTCAAATCTGCATCATCTGCTTTTTTGCTCAGCGATATCAATACCCTTATTGTATACGCATTTATTGCTTTTTGCCAGCTCTTTAAATCGCCATTATAGTAAAAATCGCCGGCTATTTTTTCTCCCGGATGGGTGCTGATATATGCACCTAATTCGTTATTCGCCTCTGTTAACCAGTTCAGGCATTGAATGTATACCGACTTCTGTGTGTCGTATTTTGGCTGTGGTATTTCAGCGCCCTTCATGGCTTCCGAAAGCGGAATGTCTCCAAGTCTCGTTGTCATTTCTACATAGTTGTAAGCGCGTAGAAACTTGGCCATAATGCTATAAACCGGTGCATTTGTTGTTGCCGCTTCCTTTTCCATCTTGTCAATGTTACGAAGGGTAGCATAGCTAAAAGTGCCACTGCCAAAACGGTAACTTACTGCCGATGCATTGTCAACAGCCGACCAAAGATGGTACTGCGCATTTATGTATTCATCAGAAAATGACGATACGGGTGTTGGTATAACTGCTGTAAACAACAGACTTGGTGGAACCTTGTTGGGGTTGTTAGGATTGTCCCTTAGGTCGTCGAAATTCTTGCAACCACTTGTCAGGCTTATGATTATCAATACTACTATTGATTTTGCTATATAATTTTTCATCATCAAAAGTTTTAGAAATTAAAGTTTAAATTGAAACCATATGTCCGTTGTGCCGGATGTTGTAAAGCAGTATCTCCCGTGCTCAACGTATAGGTGTCCATGTCGCCATAAGTCTTATCCTTGGTCCAGTACAGTAAGTTTCTGCCTACAAGTGATAATGATGCTTTTTTGATAAAGCGTTGTTTTAAGAACTTGGCTGGCAAGCTATAGGTTAATGTTAGCTCCCTTAGTTTAACAAAAGTTTTTTCGATAACATTATTTTCCCAGGCACCTTTGTAGCTACCTGCCCAGTTTTGATAATCTACTTTATAAGTACTGGCTTCAAATTTTCTGGTATCGGTCAAAACTTTTCCTTCCGGATCATAAGTAATTTCTCCGCTTACTATTTTTACACCCGGTATTTGCATGGTTTTAGGGTCGCCACCGTTTGCATACGCAATATTCGAAAGCTCCCTTTCAGGATGTATAGCATCAGGGTGTGAGCCCGATCTCCATAAATCTCTTTCATAACTATCGTAAGTTATCCCGCCAAACCTGCCGTCAACTAAAAAGTTAAGGGAAAAATCCTTATAAGTAAATGTGTTGCCCATACTCAATGTAAAGTTGGCTTGTGTGTTTCCTACCAAACGCACTACATCTGTTCTTCTTGGTAAGCCATTAGGCTGAATAACCAACTGACCGTCCGGAGATCTTTCCCATTCATTATACCAGTAATCATCTAATCGTGCACCTACCTTAGTTCTTCCTTCCTGAGTTTGAGGGGAACCATCAGGTAGGGGCGGTAAAGAGGTCAGATAATTTTTCCCCATGTCAAAGTTTACAAGCGTCGACCAGGTGAAATTGTCTGTTCTAACAGGTATAGCATTTATAGAAACCTCGGTTCCTCTTCTTTGAGTAGTTCTTCCGTTTAATTGAATTCCGGTATATCCAGAAGTTTCAGAAAAGCGCTGTGTAAAGATCTGTGGGCCATAATTGTTCTCATAATAAGAGAATTCAAAACCAAATCTGTTATTGAAAAAGCGCGCTTCAGCTCCATACTCGTAGCTTTTGTTAAATTCGGGCGAAATATCAGGATTATCCAATATGCTTGGATATGTTGCCGTTGGCAGATTACGATACCGGCTTCCTGTGGTGTAGGCATTGGTTGCATTATAGAATTGATAAGTACCGTTACTGATGTCATAATCGCCGCCCACTTTAGCATATGAAGCCCTGAGCTTTAAGAAACTGATAGCTTTAGGAAAAGTGAAAACATCAGTCAGCACGGTGCTAAGTGAAAGCGATGGATAAAAGAACGTGCTATTTTTCTTAGGTAGTGTAGAGGAATTGTCAACCCTGCCGGTAAAACCAAAGAAAACCCAATTTTTATAGGCTAAATCAACTGAGCCATAACCGCTGTAAACACCTTTTTTATACTTTGAACTGGTTGGTGTAACCTGATCAACAGAATTGCTTAATTTATAGATTCCAGGCACTACTAATTGCGTAGTAGAAGCACTATAGAAGTCTGCATTGTGAAAGCGTTGATTTGCGCCTAAGGTAGCTTCTACACTAAAATCTTTGTTAAGGAAGTTATCTGAGTAGCTAAGTAAAAGGTCAGTGTTAGATTCCGCTATCTTGTCGTGGCTATAACGATAACGACCGCCTCGGTCACCAATATCATAGTTGTAAATACTTACTGCTATCTTTTCCTCATCAGTTAATGAATACGTATTTAATGTGGTTCTAATAAATGCGTTAAGCTTACTGTTTATGTTGAAATTTAGTTTTAAATTTCCAAGTATGTCATTCTTTTCATAAGGTTTTTGCCATGCATAAGCTAAAGCGTAAGGATTATTGTATCTCCAATTCTCCACAAAGTATTGCTGAACCTCTTCTTTTCCTGGCACCCAGTAGTTTTTAAAGTCTCTTACATCAAAATGAGCTCCGCCCCAAATAGCCAGGTTGTAGATGATTGATGTGGGTCCGTATACAGCGCGTAAGCGATTATTTGAGTTTTGGTAGTCATATTGTAATGAACCTTCAAGACTAATTAATTTAGATATTTTAAATTCACCACGTAAACGGGTAATGTTAATATTTAATTTAGATCCTGGTTGAGAAGCTTTTGAATACTTGTACGTGTTAGAGATTACAAAGTTACCATGCTCACCCTGATTTTGTACCGAGAAGTTATTTGAGGTTACTATTCCTGTTTCCATGAAATTACCCAGATTATCAGTTGATCTGGCAACCCAAGGTGTAGGAATTCTTTTACCTGTTTTAGGATCAATTGGTGAATCATATTGAGCAATTAATCTGCCGTCAAACTTTGGCCCCCAGATGGAATAATCGAAATCATTTGTGCCGCCACCGCCTGCAGCTCCTGTACCAAACGAGTATTGGCCGGCATTTCCCGGTCCGTACTGACTTTGTGCTTTGGGGATACGGATGAAATCGCCCTGAAAGGTTGTAGAAGAGTTGATAGAAACTGTTGTGCCATTATCTATTGATTTTCCGGATTTTAAGGTGATCTGAATTGCACCATTGATTCCGCGGGAACCATAAAGTGCCGAGGCTGCTGCAGATTTTAACACAGTAACGTTTTCTATATCGTCCGAACTTATGTTCCACATATCGGTATCGTTAGGAACCCCATCAACCACCAATAGTGGTTTACGCCCCCTTAAATAAATACCCGGATCAGAGAAAAAGTCGCCACCATTGTTGGTGATGGTTAAGCCAGCTACCTTTCCCGTAAGCGACTCCAGCACATTCGGTGCAATCGCTTTCTGTAACGATTCACCTTTAACTTCCTGTACGGCATAACCAACACGTTTTTTCTCTTTTTTAATACCCAGTGCAGTTACTACTACTTCGTCTAAAGCGCTCTGGTCAGGATCAAGCTTTACATTTAGTGAGTTTTGTGAACCAATATTAACTTCTTTTGGTGCGTAACCAATAAAGCTAATTACAAGAATGGTGTTTGAGGGCGCAGAAATGCTAAACTTACCCTCGGTGTTTGTGGTCGTTCCACTTTTTTTGCCTTTAATCTTTACAGAAGCTCCCGCCAGTGGCAGGTTGTTCTCATCAACTACAGAACCTGTAATTGTACTTTGGGCATAAGTAATGCCGAAAGTTAATAGCCACATCACTACCGTGAGCAGACTTGTCTTTTTTAATAAGTAACAAATTTTCATATTTTAAAAGTTTAGTTTGGCTATACTATTGTTTAGTATTTATACAAATGTAAATACTTTATGTAAACAATATGTTAAGAAATGCTAAACTTTTAAATATATAATTTTAGGCAAAAAATTATATAATAGTTACTGTATATGTCATTTTTTGTATTTTAACGACATATTTTAAGATAAATAGTTCACAATAGCTTAAATCCGGTGATTTTCTATTTAGTATTTATAAACTATTTGTAAGAAAGAAAGTATTAATTAGTCGTTTGTGATGAAGTAGTAAACAACTAACATGAGCACGTCAGAGTCGCCAATATTAGATAGGTTGTGGCCTAACCTTCCATCGAAGAAAATAGAATCTCCTTCTTCCAGAATATAGTTCTTATCTTCTATCAGGTATTCAATTTTTCCTTTTATCAGGTATTTGTATTCAAACGCATCGGTGGTTACCATTTTATTGCGACGTGCGCCTTTTTTAAGTTCCAGTAATACAAAGTCTACAGGACCTCCATGGATGTTGCGGGCAAGTATGCGCTGGTAATTAAATCCTTTGGCTGCCTCTTTTTTTAGTGGTTTATATTCGCTGGCGCGGATTACAAAAACCTTTTCCTGATGATTGGCAGGGGAGATGTCTTTAAAGAAACCAGTCAGATCAAGATTTAGGGAGTGTACAATGTTCATTAGAACAGGTAGCGATGGGATGGTACGGTTATTTTCAATCTGGGAGATCAAGCCCTTGCTTACTCCGGCTCTATTAGCGAGCTCTTGTATGGTAATGTTCTTTTCTTTTCGTATTTCTTTTATTCTGTAGCTGATCTTTAGGATAATATCGTCTTCCATGGTTTTCGCGTTTTATCCAAAAGTAAATAAAATTTGGAATTCGGAGGGGTGTAACTTACCATCAATTATTGTGAGTTGCTATTGAATATATAATAATAACTATATGCATACAATATAAGAACATAATTAAGTTACTATTACTATGCCCTTGCTATACCGTTGGGATACCCTGGTGGTAATTCAAGGGTATATCAACGGTATAGCAAGGGTATTTCAATCCTTTATTTATTATGTATTCATTACGTCTTTTACCGTATTTATATTTGTGTAATATATGCCGGGGCGCAACTATGTTATATTCCTGAAAAGCTATCTGCTACAGCTTTTCCTCTCCAGCTTTGAGGGGCTTTTAATCCAAGTATCCAGGCAATGGTTGCGCCAGTATCATATGTGATAATTACATCCTTAATCTCGTGGTTCTTTTTAACTCCTGCGCCATTTATTACCCATGGAATTTGTACTTCGTCTAAAGATTTTCCGCCATGTCCTTTGCCCGTTCCGCCATGATCAGCAGATAGTATAATGATGGTTTCGTTCTCTATGCCTGCGTCTTTAACTGCCTGTACAATCTTTCCAATTCTTATGTCAACTTTTTGAAGTTGCTCGTAATAGGCAGGGGTCCTGTGTCCAATGCCGTGGCCTGTTCCGTCTGGCTCATCAAGGTGGATAAAAGTGAAATAAGGTTTGTCTCTTTTGATAATGGTGGCGGCAGTATCCGCACAAAAATCGTCGTTATCATTGCCTGGTACTACAATGCTGATCGCATCTTTCTCTACTAGTGGTCCAATGCCCGGCCAGCTGTAAATTACTGCAGTTTTAGCGTTGGGTTTCTGATCTCTGATTACGCTAAAAATAGATGGGAACAGACCATATTTAGTGGTAGTAGCCGAAGGAATTTCTGGAGTTTTACTGCCCCATTCTGTAAAGCCATGCTCAGTTGGTCCGGCACCCATAAGCATAGACGCCCAGTTCACAGCGCTTGAAGAAGGTAATACGGATCTGGCTTTTAACGACCATGATCCTGTTTCCATTAACTTTCTTAGGTTGGGCATTTTAGCATCAGGTACTGCATAGGCTCCAAATCCGTCGCATCCAATTAGAACAACATGTTTTACTTTTTTTACCTGCGCATTAAGCTGCATAGTAAAGCACAATAGGCAGGAGGCAATAATTAATCTTTTCATTTGTTTGTTATTTGTGGTTTAAAATTTTACTAAAACAATCTGTCGTCTTAAAGCTGCCGTCGTTCTCTTCGTTATCTCGAACGCATTTGTGCCTAGGCATCAGGATCGTGGGCGCGTACGGCACGGCTGTTTTTTTCTTTCAGAAGTTAAATATATGTATATTTTTGTTTAGTAAAACTAAACAAATAAAAATATTACAAATATTCAATAATAAGATAAGGTTGATTTAAGCCGACTAAAGAGATTTTCTTCTGAATACCCAGTATTTCTGTAAAACGTAGTTAAAGCCCAGAGATACAATGATGTCAACCATGATTCTGGTTATTTTGTAGTCTATCTTTAGCCAGGTAGTGAGCAAATAGGTACCCGATGATTTTAATAAAATACTGCCGCCAACTACAAATATAAATTTAATGAGTTGTTGTCCAACCGGGGCCTTATTTGCATTTGCAGTGGTAAAAGTCCAGTAGCGGTTTACAGAGAAGTTAACTACTGCGCCAACGATTCCGCCGATGGCAATAGAAATGGTGTAATGAATGTTTAGTAATTCAGTGCATAATATCATTACCAGATAGTCAACTATTCCGCCGGTAAAGGCAGAAAGCTGGGCTTTGGCAAAAACAAATACGGCATTTTTTTTACTCATTAAACACTGTCTTTTTTGGCTAAACGAGCTTCTCGCTCTGCATTGTCACGAATATCGCCAAGTTTTAGCAGTTTTCTGGTATCTAAAAAGTTAATGATAAACAAGGTGATGCAGATCGCTGCCGCAAAATATTCTATTAAGTGTCCGAAAAGAACCTCGGCGATAAGTATCAGGGCCAGAATAATTCTGATTTCGGTAGGGCCTACAATGCCCGAGTCGATGCTGTAGATGTCAGTTATCTTATAGCGTAACTGAGAAATGATCATTGCCCATCCGTATAAAACCACAAAAACGAATGCGATAAGTTCGTATTCGTTTCTGGCATATACCATATAGCCCAATCCAATAAGTACCGTGCTTACCCAATCCATTATGATATCTAAAGAAAAGCCGTACCATTTTCTTGGAATGTTTCTGTAGTAAGCTATTCTTCCGTCAAGTGAGTCGCCGAACCAGTTAATTGCTAAGCCTAATATACCAAGCAATAGAAAGCTGCGGTTGTCGTATGTAGCTAAAATAAAACCTGCAAGAACCAGAAGCGATCCAAAAGTACCTGTAAAGGTTAGCATATCTGAGCTGATGGACGAAGGAACTCGTTTTACGAGGTAAGAAATGGTGTTTTGTTCGGCACTTCTTAGGATGTTAGTTCTTTTTCTGTCTTGAAATATCCTTTTCAGATCTTGTGTTTCTTCCATTCAGGGGTTGCAAATATGCTTTTTATAACAAGGTACAAAAGTAGGTATTTTAACTTATTTCAGGCGATTTTTTCAATTCTATTACAGTTATCTCTGGCCATATACCAATCCTGCCAGAAAATCCAAGAAAACCAAAGCCTCTGTTGATGTTTAAATATCGACCATTCCTGCTTGTTATACCTGCCCAATGTGCGTAGCGATACTTTACAGGGCTCCATTTGATCCCAAATGCTTCTATCCCAAATTGCATGCCATGTGTGTGTCCGCTTAAGGTAAGGTGAACTTTTGAGGGGTGTTTTACTACTTCTGCGTCCCAGTGTGATGGATCATGTGAAAGTAATATTTTAAAGTCATTGAGACTGGTGCCTGCTAAAGCTTTGTTTAAGTCTCCTCTTTCGCCAAAACCTATTCCCCAGTTTTCTACTCCGGCCAACACTATTTTTTGCCCGTCTTTGTGTAAGGTTACCTCTTCGTCGAGTAATAATTTGTAGCCCAGCTCTTCATGGTATTCTTTTAGTCGTTGTAGATTTGCGTTCTTTTCTGATTCACTTCTCCATGGTACATAGTCGCCGTAATCATGGTTTCCTAAAACAGAAAACTGTCCGTATGGTGCCTTTACCTGTTTGAAATGATCAATCCAGGGTGTAATCTCCTCTGCTTTGTTGTTTACCAGGTCGCCGGTAAATACAAAGAGGTCAGAATTTTGCGCTTTGATCAGGTCGATGCCTTTTTGTACTGCTGTTGGATTTTTAAAGCTTCCGGCATGTACATCAGAGATTTGTGTGATGGTAAAGCCATCAAAATTTGACGGCAGATCATCAAAAAATAAGGTATGCTTAATTACCCTGTAGGCATATTTTCCTTTAATCATGCCGTAGATAAATATTAGGATTACGAGTAGGACGACCAGGAGGGCAAATTCAACCCAATATACATTTCTGGCGCCTTGCGTTATCAATCTGTATGTATCGCCCAGCAGCAGGAATGCCGAAAATATCACCTCTGTAACAAACAGGATCAGAAAAACATGAGTGGTTATTTTAAAGAGCAGGTCCATTCCATTGTCGCGCATTCTTATTATGGAATAAATTAGGGTGGCGGTGGTGAGCACGATAAAACCCCAGAAAAGTGGGGTGGTAAGTGAATTTGAACTTATTGTTCTGATGCCCGAAAGCACGTACCAGTTCAAAACAAAAAGTAGTATTGCTATTATAGCAAGTGGTAAAACACTGATTCTTCTCTTCATGTAGTTTTATAAACGAATTAAAATTACAGCTTGGATGGCAAAGTGTTTGGTATGTTACTCAATATGACATTACTGTGTATTGTTGGGGGTGTAATAGTATAATACACGTCATCTCGACATAATGCACGTCATCTCGAATGAGGCCAGTTCTTGAATGACCTCGGTTCTCGAATGAGGTCGGTTCTTGAATGACGTCAGTTTTAAAGAATGTCCGCTTTAAAGGATGATAAAGCAAATTAAATCTTAATTGCTCTGTCCGAAATATAGGGTACATTGGGGTATCCGTTATAATCGGGGTCGTTTTGTGTGGCTTCTTGCCCCATATATTCCGATTTACGGCCTTTGATTTCTGCAGTGCCATTGGTGTAAATTGTTAAAAATGCCCACAGGGGTTCTTTAGTGTGTGCAAAATCGTAACCTGTAACCGGATGGGTAAACTGATAGGAAATGCTATTGATCTGTACATAATTAATGCCGTTGTAAACATTATGATAGTCTTCATGATGGTGGCCACTAAAAACGAACTGAATTTTATTAAACCCTGCTTTCTTGTTTATTCTTTCAAATATTAAACGGATCAAGGCTCCTTCTTTTAAGCCATCCTGATCATTATCTATACCCTGATGACAAAATACAATTGTAGGTAAATTCGTTGCTTCCAAATCTTGTTTCATCCATTTTATCTGTGCTGGATTCATAGATCTTGGATATCCTTTGGAAGTATCTCCTTCTGGTCTTTCATTGCCGTTTAGCACCACAAAATGATAGCCATTGGTGTCAAACGAGTAATATTTTCCTTTGGCATTCCAGAAATCAACAACCTGGTCATGTGTAAAACCACCATCTGTATCATGATTTCCTATTACATGATATTTTGGTCCGGTAAATTGATTCCAGATTCCCATTAAGTTTTTGTTCTTTTCCTTAGGGATGCAAAAGTCTCCCATTTGAATAATGAAGTCGGGTTTACGCTGGTTCATTTCGTTGATGAACGACTGCAGTCTTTTTTCGCCGTCCTTTATCAGGTCCTGATGAAGGTCTGTGCAAATACCAATACGCATTAAAGGTTTTTTGCCGGATAAGGCTGCGGAGGCTTCTGTTTTTGCGTATAGATTTTGTATTCCTGAAAGGCTGCCGGTGCCAATCAATGTGTTGATTAAAAAGTTGCGTCTTTTCATACCTGTAAGTCGAAGTTTGGAGCCGTTTTTTTAGAATACAATTGTAAAATAAAAATTGCAATAAATGAAGTATATTTTTAATATTTGTAAACATTTGAAGATAGAAGTAGGTTTGTTGTTGTTCGTGTATATAGTTAATATAGTGTCTTTTGACTTGTTTTAACTTAAAAATATCTAATTGTTAAATTATTGTTATTAAATCTTAAAGTTTATATATACTAAAAATTATGAAAACAAAATTACTTGTGTTTGCCTTGGTTTTTATGGCGGCAGCTGTCTCTTCCTTTGCCCAAAAAGGTAAGACAAAAAACGTAATCCTTATTTCTATTGACGGGTATCGCTGGCAGGAAATTTTCAAGGGTGCAGATTCTTCATTATTGTTCCAAAAAAAATATCGCAGGCAGGATTCAACAGAGTTGGTTAAAAAGTATTGGGCGCCAACTGCAAATGAGCGCCGACAAAAACTGATGCCTTTTTTTTGGAATACTATTGCGAAACATGGGCAGCTATATGGTAACCGCGACCTAAAGAATTATGTGAATGTTAAAAACAAATATTGGTTCTCTTATCCTGGTAGGAGTGAAACAGTTTGTGGTTACTATGATCCGGCCATTAATTCGAATAGCTATCCGGATAATCCGAACGAAAACGTACTTGAGTTTATCAATAAACAAAAAGGCTATCAAAATAAGGTGGTAACTTTTGCAGGTTGGGCTGCAGTAGGAAACATAGTGAACCGTAATAGGAATAAAATGCCTTTGTATAACCCTTACGAGGATGTAAAAGGTGCAAACTTAACCGAGGCTCAAAAGCTGGCCAATGAATTACAGTACTTTTTACCCAATACGTTCGGTACTTCAGAGCGTTTCGATTTAACAACTTATGCGCTGGCTAAAACCTATATAGCAGCGAATCACCCACGACTGGTTTACATAGATTTCATAGATACTGATGAGTTCGGGCACGCCGGGCAATATGATTCTTTTCTTGATGCCGCTAATTATCTGGATAAAATGATTGCAAGTCTTTGGGCAAGCCTTCAGGCCGATCCTTTCTATAAGGATAATACAACTATTATGATTTGCCCGGATCATGGTCGTGGTATAGATAAAGGCTGGGTTAGTCATGGATCAGAGACGGCTCACTCTAACGAAACATGGTTCGCTGTTCTAGGCCCTGATACACCGCCCAAAGGAGAAATGAAAACTGAAGGGCAGATTTATCAGGAACAGTTTGCGCAAACCTTAGCTCATTTTCTTGGCTTTAAGTTTACTGCCAACCACCCGGTAGGAGAGAGAGTTGAGTCTGTTTCCTTTCTTAAATAATGCTTAATACAGCGTTATTTTTTAGCGGGCTCTTTGGTAGCTACTTTTTTAACTTTAGCAGTGGCAGCGGCTTCTTTAACTGGAGCCTCTGCTTTCTTAGTTACAGTGCTTGCTTCAATTAGATCAGAGCTGCTTACTTTAAGTTTTTTAGATAGTTTTTTTGCTAATTTAGCTGCTGCTTTATTGATTTCTTTTTTGGCATCTTTCGGGTTGTAGTCCAATCCTGTAACTACTGCTTCAATTCCTGTGGCTATTTGAGTGTTTAATGATTTACGAAGTTCCTTGATTGCAGATTTGATAGCTGATCCCTTTTTTTTATCTTTCATGACATATTTTTTTAAGAATTACAAAACAACATAAAGATAGTGTAAATTTCATATTATCATTATGTTAACATTTGTTCGCTGCTTAACACGAAGTAAAGCTCGGCGTATTTGTTTAAAGCATCGTAACCTTTTATTAAGCACGAACTTAGCTAATCTTGAATGGTTTTAAATTGCAAAATAACTGATTGATAATTAGTGCATTAATTCTTTTTTTACAATTCTATGTACTACCAAACCTATATACTTTATATATTTGCTTTATGAAAACAGTGAATTGTAGCGTTAAATACATGATCATGCAATGCATGAAAGGGTAAGACTACGGACTGTTTGGAACAAAACTTTTAAAAGCTTCTTCAGTCTCCCCGACAAAGAAGCTTTTTTTAAATTAGACCTAACAAAAGATGCAGAGCTTTAGAACAGAGTTAGAAAATCCTATTGTCGAAAAAGATATAATCGATCTTGAAAAGAAGATCAGGGAATTCCGCGAGGGTAAAATCCATGATGAGAAATTTAGAAGCTTGCGTTTGGCGCGTGGTGTTTATGGCCAAAGACAGCCCGGCGTTCAAATGGTACGTATTAAACTGCCATTTGGTAAAGTAACTTTCAATCAGCTTTTACGTATTGCAGATGTATCTGATGAATATGCAAGCGGGAACTTACACCTGACAACCCGCCAGGATATTCAAATTCACTATGTAAGCTTAGACAGGACTCCCCAGCTTTGGGAAGAACTTCAACGTGACGATGTAACCATTCGCGAAGCTTGTGGAAACACTGTTCGTAATGTAACCTCTTCTCCGGATTCAGGTATAAATCCAAACGAACCATTTGATGTATCGCCGTATGCGCATGCATTTTTTAAATATTTTTTACGTAACCCTATTTGCCAGGAGATGGGCAGAAAGATTAAATTTTCTTTCTCTTCTGATGAAACAGATACGGCATTTAGTTATATCCACGACCTTGGTTTTATTCCGAAAATTAACGAGCAGGGCGAGCGTGGTTTTAAAGTTGTTTTAGGTGGTGGTTTAGGGGCTCAGCCATTTTTAGCTGAACCTGTTCACGATTTTCTGCACGAAGACCAGATCATTCCTTATGCTGAAGCAATGCTAAGGGTGTTTGATCGTTACGGGGAAAGAACCAATAGAAATAAAGCGCGTTTAAAATACCTGGTTCAGAAACTTGGCTTAGAAGAAGTTGTTAGGCTTATTGAAGAAGAGCGTGTTGCCAATAAATCAAAATCTTTTAAAATAGACCGTGATGCTGTACCTGATCCTCAGGTGCCTGAATTATTGGATTATCCTGCTTTGGATGATGTGGTAAATTCACTGGACTATAAACACTGGCGCGCTACTAACGCTTTTGTTCAAAAACAAGAGGGTTTTTATGGTGTGTACATCAAAGTAACTAAAGGTGATATCCCAACCGATCTCGCCCGTAAACTGGTTGATGCAATTAGTCCTTTTGCGGCTGACGAGATTCGTGTTACCCAGAATCAGGGCTTATTATTGAAATATGTTAGAGAAGGTGCTTTACCTTCATTATATGTTGAACTTAAAGCTTTAGGTTTTGCTAAACCTGGGTTTGATAGTGTTGGCGACGTAACTACCTGCCCGGGTACAGATACTTGTAACCTTGGTATATCAAACAGCATGTCACTTTCGGTTGCTTTGGAAGACGTGATCTACGAGGAATATCCGGAATTGATTTACGACAAAGACCTTAAAATAAAGATCAGTGGATGTATGAACTCTTGCGGACAGCATGGTTTGGCTCACATTGGTTTTCATGGTAGCTCTGTAAAGGCTAATGGTAAAGTTGTACCTGCAGTACAGGTAATGCTTGGCGGTGGTACAGTTGGTAACGGAGAAGGCAGGGTAGCTGAGCGTGTAATTAAAGCGCCATCTAAACGTGCTACCGATGTTTTAAGAACATTATTAAATGACTTTGGCGCTAAAGCCGAAAAAGAAGAAGGCTTTAACAAGTATTATGACAGAAACGGTAAAGATTATTTTTACCAATTGTTGAAACCACTTGCTGATCTTACTAATCTTAAAGACGAAGAGTATGTAGATTGGGGCCATGAAGAAACTTTTGAAACTGCTATTGGTGTTGGTGAATGTGCGGGTGTGGTAATAGATCTTGTGGCTACTTTGTTATTAGAATCTGAAGAGAAATTAGGTTGGGCTAAAGCTTCGTACGAGGCTGGGGCATGGTCTGATGCCATTTATCATACTTACGCAGTATTTGTTGGTTCAGCCAAAGCTTTATTGCTTGATAAAGGTGTGAACAGCAGCACTCAGATTGGTGTGATCAGAGAGTTCGATAAAAACTACGTTGAAACCGGAGAAGTTGTACTTGAAGGTTCATTTAATGACCTGGTACTTCAAATTAACAAAAACGAGCCTACAGAAGCGTTTGCAACTGCTTACTTAGCTGATGTTGAGCGTTTTTATAACTCAATTAAAGGAACAAGAGGGGAGTAACCTAATGATCACTCACAAAAATATATATAACAGAGAGCCAAGGATCACGCTTGTGGGCGCGGGTCCCGGTGATCCTGAACTGATCACAATGAAAGGTGCCAATGCACTTAAAACTGCTGATGTAGTTTTGTATGATGCATTGGTTAATGAAGGAGTTTTGGATTATGCCAACCCTGATGCCATTAAGGTATATGTTGGTAAAAGATCTGGTGAACATTCGTATGGTCAGGATGCAATAAACAAACTGATGATCGATTATGCCCTTAATTACGGCCACGTGGTTCGTTTAAAAGGTGGCGATCCGTTTGTGTTTGGCAGGGGATATGAGGAATTGGACTTTGCTGTGGGTTATAGTGTGCCTGTAACGGTTGTTCCCGGTTTATCCAGCTCTATATCTGTACCTGGTTTGCAGCAAATCCCGGTTACACACCGCGGACTTAGCGAAAGCTTCTGGGTGGTAACAGGTACTACCTCTTCCGGAAAAATATCTAATGACCTTTATGAGGCTGCACGATCAAAAGCTACCGTAGTGGTGTTGATGGGATTGGGTAAGCTTAAAGAGATTGTGAAACTGTTTCAGAACGAGGGTAAGAATTTATTGCCTGTTGCTGCTATTCAAAGCGGATCAACAGAGAATGAGAAACTAGCCGTGGGTACTGTAGATACGATTGTGGAACTGGTAGAAGAAAAAGGTATTGAGGCACCGGCATTGTTGATATTTGGTCAGGTGGTTTCTTTACATCCTTCTTTTCAGCCAATCAAGAATTTTTACCAGGCTTTAAAAGAAGAATTGTAGTTTTTATGGAAGGCAATCAGTTATTTCCTGTCTTCATAAAATTGAATACCATACATACCATACTTGTTGGCGCTGGCCCGGTTGGTTTGGAAAAGTTAACAGCAATATTAGGTAATAGCCCTGATGCCAGGGTTACCGTTATAGGGCTTGAGATTTTACCGGAGCTGCAGGAACTGGCTGACAAGCATGAGGGTGTAACAGTACTTCAAAAAGAGTTTGTTGCTGCCGATCTGGATGGTGCAGATTTGGTTGTGGCAGCTACAAATAATGGATTGCTGAATCAGGAAATCAGAATACAGGCCGACCAGCGCAATTTGCTGGTTAACTTTGCTGATAAACCTGACCTGTGTAACTTTTACCTGGGGTCTATTGTTAAAAAGGGTGATCTTAAAATAGCAATATCTACCAACGGTAAATCGCCAACCATTGCAAAACGGTTGAAAGAAGTGTTAAATGATAGTTTGCCTGACGAGTTGAATGATACTTTGCAGCAAATGGAGGCACTTAGAAATACACTTAATGGTGATTTTGCTTCGAAGGTTAAAAGACTGAATGAAGTAACATCGTTATTGGTTACTGAAAAATTGGCTTCAACTGAAGATGAAGAATCTTCTTTAGTTAAAGATAAGGAAGAGAAAAGCAAAAGAGGTAAGATGAAGTGGCTGATATGGCTGGCAATCGTATTTTCTTTTGTAATTGTTGTTACTGCATTTTGGCATAAAGAACCGGAATTTCAGGCTTACATTGAAAATCTGAACCCGATGTTTTACTGGTTCTTGCTGGGCGGTTTTATTTTTGCAATGATTGATGGTGCGATTGGAATGTCGTACGGTGTTACTACCACCTCATTCTCTTTGGCAATGGGTGTTCCACCGGCTTCGGCCAGTATGGGTGTTCATCTTTCTGAGATTTTGAGTAACGGTATAGCTGGCTGGATGCACTATCGCTTTGGTAATGTGAACTGGAAATTGTTCAGGTTATTGCTTATCCCCGGAATTGTGGGTGCGGTAACAGGAGCATACCTGTTATCATCATTAGAGCATTATAGTAATTATACCAAGCCGGTTGTTTCTTTATATACTTTAATACTGGGATTTGTAATCCTTTCTAAAGCGTATAAAGCAAACGCCAAAACAACAGGCCCAAAGAAAAAAATAAAGAAAGTTTCATTGCTGGGTTTGTTTGGTGGTTTTATTGATGCTGTTGGTGGCGGAGGCTGGGGTTCTATTGTTTTGTCGAGCTTAATAGCCGGCGGAAGAAATGCCCGGTTTTCATTAGGAACAGTAAAGATAACGCGCTTTTTTATTGCGTTGATGAGCTCGCTGACCTTTATAACCATGTTAAATGGGGCACATTGGGAGGCGGTAGGAGGTTTGGTTATCGGTAGTGCACTTGCATCGCCAATTGCGGCAAGGGTATCCAACAAGATCTCTGCTAAAACTATTATGGTTTCGGTAGGTATTCTTGTCATTCTGGTAAGCTTAAGAAGCATCATCAACTTTATCCTCAAATTAGTTTAGTCATGAAGGAAAAATTAGAAGAAATAGCAGAAAAAATAAAAGGACTTGATCCGGTTGATGCACTTAAATTCTTTGCAAGTGAGTATCCCGGTAAGATTGTTTTTTCTACCAGCTTTGGCTGGGAAGATCAGGTGATTACACACATGATCTTTGCAAATGATATTCCTATTGAGGTTTTTACATTGGAAACCGGAAGGTTGTTTCCAGAAACGTATTACGTGTGGAACCGTACTTTAGAAATTTATAAGAAACCAATATTGGCTTATTTCCCACAGGCAGAGGCTGTACAGGAAATGGTGAATAAAAAGGGCCCGAGCAGCTTTTATGAATCGGTAGAGAACAGAAAAGAATGCTGCGGAATTCGTAAACTAGAACCTTTAAGACGTGCTTTAAACGGTAATCAGCTATGGATTACCGGTATCAGATCTGAGCAATCTGTAAACAGGCACGATATGACCAACCTGGAGTGGGATGAGCAAAATCAGTTGATCAAGTTTCACCCGATCTTTTTCTGGTCGCTGGATGAGGTGAAGGAATACATTAAAACGAATAATATTGTTTACAACACATTACACGATAAGGGTTTCCCCAGTATAGGATGTGCTCCTTGTACAAGAGCAGTAAGGGAAGGCGAGGATTTTAGAGCCGGCCGTTGGTGGTGGGAAGATCAATCAAAAAAAGAATGTGGTTTACACGCCACTTCGTAATTGCAACAAAGAAAATGAGTAAGTATAATTTAGATTATTTAGACGAATTAGAGGCCGAGGCAATTCACATTTTACGTGAAGTTGCGGGGCAATTTGAAAAACCTGCCTTGTTGTTTTCGGGAGGTAAGGATTCAATTACATTGGTGCGTTTAGCTGAAAAGGCTTTCAGACCAGGTAAATTTCCTTTCCCTTTGGTGCATATTGACACCGGACACAACTTTGAGGAAACCATTACCTATAGGGACAAAATGATTGAACGCATTGGCGAAAAGCTGATTGTTGGTTCGGTTCAGGATTCTATTGACCAGGGTAAAGTGGTAGAGCAAAAAGGTAAAAACGCCAGCAGAAATTCTCTGCAAACGGTTACACTTTTAGATACTATTGCTGCACACGGTTTTGATGCTTGTATTGGTGGGGCCCGCAGAGATGAGGAAAAAGCCCGCGCTAAAGAACGTATCTTCTCGGTAAGGGATGAGTTCGGGCAATGGGATCCGAAACGTCAGCGTCCGGAGCTGTGGAACATTTATAATGGAAAGATCCACAAAGGTGAGAACGTTCGTGTTTTCCCTATCAGTAACTGGACTGAGCTTGACGTTTGGAATTACATTCGTCGGGAGAACATTGAATTACCTTCTATTTATTTTGCTCATGAAAGAGATGTAATTACCCGTAATGGTCAGCTAATGGCTGCTTCTCCGTTTCTGAATATGGATGAAGAGGACATTGTTGAGCACAAGAAAGTGCGTTTCCGTACGGTTGGCGATATGAGCTGTACTGCCGCGGTTGAATCTGACGCAGATCAACTGGAAGATATCATTGCTGAAATCAGCGCATCAAAGATTAGTGAACGCGGAGCCCGCATGGACGATAAGGTATCGGAAGCTGCAATGGAAGACCGCAAAAAAGGAGGATACTTTTAATGAATTTACTTAAATTTTTTACAGCCGGTAGTGTTGATGATGGTAAAAGCACACTTATTGGACGGTTGTTATATGATACAGATTCCATTTTGGCTGATCAGTTAGAGGCTTTACAGCAGTCTAACCGTAAAAACGATGATGGATCAATTGACCTTGCTATTTTAACCGACGGCCTAAGAGCTGAAAGAGAGCAGGGAATTACCATTGATGTGGCTTATAAATATTTTCAGACTGAGAAACGTAAGTTTATCATAGCTGATACCCCTGGCCATATTCAGTATACCCGTAACATGATTACCGGTGCATCTACCGCCAAACTTGCCATCATTTTAATTGATGCACGTAATGGTGTGATTGAGCAAACCATCAGACACTCTTACCTGGTTTCTTTATTGGGTATTGAGCATGTTGTGGTATGCCTAAACAAAATGGACATGGTTGATTTTAGCGAAGAGGTATTTAACACGATTACTGACAGGTACAGAACACTTGCTGCTGATTTAAGCCTAAAGGATGTTACTTTTATTCCTATTAGTGCTTTAAAAGGCGATAATGTAGTCAATGAATCAGAACATATGCCTTGGTATAAAGGGCAAAGCCTGCTTCATTTCCTGGAGAATGTTGATGTAGAGACCGGACCTGATTATAACCTTGCCCGTATGCCTGTGCAGTGGGTGGTTAGACCTCAGACTGATGAGCTTCATGATTACAGAGGTTATGCGGGCCGTGTGCTTAGTGGATCATTTAATGTAAATGATAAAGTAACAGTATTGCCTTCGGGTACCAGTTCAGTAATTGAACGTATAGAGATATTTGATCAAACTCCTTCTGAAGTGCATGCAGGTCAGTCGGTAACACTTCACCTGAAAGATAATATAGATATTAGTCGTGGTGATGTATTGGTAAACTCTGATCACTTACCTCAAAACTCTCAGCTGATCGAAGCGGATGTATGCTGGATGGATAAACGTCCTCTTGATGAGAGCATTACTTATTTATTGCAGCACAATAGTAAAGTTACTAAGTGTAAAATTCGGGAGATCATACACAAAGTTGATATCAATACGCTTGAAAAACAGGAAGCTTATGACTTTAAATTAAACGACATAGGCCGTATTGTAATCAAAACTGCTGATGCCCTTGCCTTTGACTTTTACACGGATAACAAAGCCAATGGCGCAGCCATTTTAATTGACAGCAGAACTAATTTAACTGTTGCTGCTTTGATGTTCAGAGCAATTGCAGATTAGTTTTCTTAATTGCTTTTGAAAAAATCAATATACTACTCAGAGTCTGGAACCTTTTGCCCTGAAAAAGGGCAAAAGTTCCTAGGTCTCTTTGCAATACAATTGATTTTTTGTTAGACGCTTAATCTGGAAAATGTTCTGCTAAACGGCCGATAAGGAGCCGTCAAGGTAGATTTGACCTGTTGTGCTAGTCTGATAAAGTGGTTTTCCTAGTCCGGGACCCTGACCACGAAGTAGCTGGCCAGCAAAATAAATTCAGGGTGACGATAGTTCCCTTCTCTCCTCCATCCCTTTACGTCTCCCTCTATAAATTCAATAAAAATGAAGTTGGCTAGTTTTTGCGCTTAGAAAAAAATGGATATGCGATGAAGAGACCTGGGAATTGTTTAGCTTCTTCAGCGTAACTGATTCCAGACGCTGAATAGTATGCCATTTTTTAAAAAACTAACCAACTTCATTTTTATTAAATTTTTTTCCTTTAATTATTTGCTTTCCCTATTGTAATCGCTAATTTGAGAGTGATTTATAAAACCTCAAATTATGGAAATTATACACCTTAGTGCCGAATGCTATCCTATTGCTAAAGTAGGTGGTTTGGGGGACGTTGTTGGTGCTTTGCCTAAGTATCAAAATAAACTTGGACATGTGGCTAAGGTTGTTATGCCTGCCTATCAGACCAAATTTATGCAAGAGAATGAGTTTGAGGTGGTGTATGATGGCTGGAGTAAACTGGGCTTCCATAACTTTCCTGTAAGAATTTTCAGAGAGAAAACCAATAAGCTTGGGTTTGATCTTTATCTGGTGCACATTTCAGGACTTATGGACCGGGAAAAGGTTTACGGTTATGATGATGATACAGAACGCTTTTTAGCTTACCAGATATCCGTTTTAGATTGGATTTCACAATGGGAGCATCGTCCTGATGTTGTTCATTGTCATGATCATCATACCGGTTTAGTGCCTTTTATGATGGCATACTGCCAGCAGTTTAGAAATATTAGCAACGTACCTACCATATTAACCATTCATAACGCCCAATATCAGGGGCAGTTCGGCTGGGACAAACTTCACTATATTCCGCCATTCGACTTATGGAAATCAGGCCAGCTTGACTGGAGAGGCTCCATCAATCCACTTGCATCAGCAATTAAGTGTGCCTGGAGGGTAACTACCGTTTCTCCAAGTTACCTTGACGAAATAAGCTTTAGGGCAAACGGACTGGAGGATTTGCTGGCGCAGGAGCGTGGGAAGTCTGTAGGGATCTTAAATGGGATTGACAATGATGTCTGGAATCCTTCGGCAGATGCCATGCTCGAAAAGCAATTTTCTATTAAAACAGTTGAGGCTGGTAAAAAGGCAAACAAAGCAGCACTTTGCAGTGTTTTTAACCTGAATCCCGAAAAACCTTTGTACACCTTTATTGGTAGATTGGTTGGAGAAAAAGGAGCAGACCTGCTACCGGATATATTTTACAACGCTTTGCATCAGGCAAATGGCGATATAAATGTACTGGTGCTAGGCTCCGGTGATCCGCAGGTGGAGGGGAGACTGAATCATTTAAAAGATGTTTTTCCCGGAAATTACAATGCTTATATAGGATATAATGAACAACTTTCTCATCAAATATATGCGGGAGCAGATTTTTTGCTTATGCCAAGTAGGGTAGAGCCTTGTGGCTTAAACCAGATGTATGCTTTAAGATATGGTACAATACCTATTGTAAGGCGTATTGGAGGGCTTAAAGACACGGTAATTGATATTGGTGATGCCGGTTTTGGAATATGCCACGACCAAACCAGCGTATGGGATGTGAACCATGCAATGGGGCGTGCCTATGAATTATATTTGGATAAGAAAAAAGTGAAAGAAATTCGTAAGTTTATGATGCAGCTCGATCATTCCTGGGATAATGCGGCACAACAGTATATTGATCTTTACCAAATTTAAATATGAATGAACATGACTGACAAAGTATTGGGTGTAATTCTTGGCGGCGGCCAGGGCTCTAGGTTAGCCCCTCTTACACAAACTCGCTCAAAACCTGCTGTGCCTATCGCAGGGAAATACAGATTGGTTGATATTCCAATCTCCAATTGCCTAAATTCCGGTATACACCGCATGTTTGTTTTAACGCAGTTCAACTCTGCATCTTTAAATAAGCACATTAAAAATACTTACCACTTTAGCCACTTTAGTCTGGCTTTTGTTGATATTCTGGCAGCCGAGCAAACGCCCGAGAATCCGACTTGGTTTCAGGGAACTGCCGATGCGGTAAGACAAACGATGCATCACTTGTTGAACCATGACTTTGAATATGTACTGATCTTATCAGGAGATCAGTTGTATCAGATGGACTTTAAAGAGATGGTGCAGGCACATATTGATAGTGGGGTACAGGTTACACTTGCAACCATACCTGTAAATGCTAAAGACGCTCCTGATTTCGGGATTCTTAAGGCAAATGAACAGAATATCATCACTTCATTTATTGAAAAACCTAAAACTAATCTGGGCGACTGGATTTCAGATACTGGCCCGGAGATGCATGCAGAGGGTCGGGATTATCTGGCTTCTATGGGTATCTATATCTTTAATAAGGATCTTTTAATCAAGATTTTTGCTGAGAATGAAGATGAGAAAGATTTCGGAAAAGAGATTATTCCAAGAATGCTTACTGAATATGATGTGTTAAGCTATCAATACGATGGTTACTGGACTGATATAGGTAATATATCTTCGTTTTTTGAGGCTAATCTTGGCTTAACTGATGATATTCCTAAATTCAACTTATTTGATAGCAGCCATAGTATTTTTACGCGTGCCCGTATGTTGCCACCATCAAAGATATTAGGAACAACTTTAGATAAAACCATTATTGCCGAAGGCTGTATTTTACAGGCTAAATGTATAAAACATGCTGTTATTGGTATCCGCTCAAGAATTGGAGTGGGTACTCATATAGAAAGCTGTTACATAATGGGTAGCGATAAGTACCAGACCCTGATTGAAATAGAGAAGGAAAAAGGCACTAAGCCACTGATAGGTATTGGCGACAACTGTAAAATTGTAAACGCAATAATTGACAAAAACAGTAGAATAGGCGACAATGTGACGATTATTGGGGGTGCACATTTACCTGATGGCGATCATGCGCTTTATACCGTTAAGGATGGTATTGTAGTAGTGAAAAAGGGTGCTATTATACCAGATGGTACAGTCATTTAATTATTGATATTTAAACACCAGAGAAAAAGTAGTTTTTTCGAAAGGAACTGATGCTACTTCCAAACTTCCCTGGTGCATTTTCATAATGTTTCGGGTAATGGTTAAGCCAATACCCGAACCATTTTTTCTGGTGGTAAAGAATGGTACGAAGATCTTTTCTAATAGCTCAGGTTCAATGCCCTTACCATTATCACTAACCTCAAAATATAACTTGTTCTGATCTAACCTGTAGTTAATCTCGATAACAGGATGCTCTGTTGTGCCCTCAAGTGCATAGATGCTATTGGTAACCAGGTTGATCAATGCTTGCTCTACCAGTTTTAAGTCTATGTTTATACTGATTTTTGAGGATGTTTGCTCTACTTTTAGTATGATGTTTCGGCCGCTGGCAAAGGGCTGCATTAGCACTTTAATATGCTGCAAAATCTCGCCAATGGTATGGTAATGTAAGTCTGGTGTTGGTAGCTCGGCTATTAAACGGTAATCTTTTACAAAGTCCAGCAAACCTTCCGATCTTCTTCTTATGGTTTTTATTGCAGGTTTTAAGTCTTCAAGTTCTTCAAAATTTAAACTCTGCTTATCGGCAATCATACCGTCTACCGTGTTAGAAAGGGAACTGATAGGGGTAATGGAATTCAATATTTCATGTGAGATAACCCCAATGAGCCTGTTCCATGCTTCTGATTCTTTTTGCTCAATCTCGTCCTTAATGTTTTGGAAGGATATGATGGTATAGTCTGTATTGTAAAGGTTTAGTGGGATTACTTCTGTAGATAGCTGGATTAGTTTATCTTGTATTTTAAGCTCCATAAACCGTTTACCTCCTTTGCCAATAGATTCTATCTCGGTAGCAAATTGGGGAATATGTTGTCCTAGCCTATGCCAGTATTTATATGCAGGTACATTTAATAATTGGGCAGCAGCCTGATTAAAGAATACAATTTCTTCATGTTTTGTATCTTCTCTTTCGTCTTTTATTACAATCACACCTACAGGAACCTGTTCCAGAATTGTTTTTATAAGCTGAAACATAGAATCCTTTTCAAGCTGTATATCCTTTTGGACCTGTATAATATCGTTAAATGATTCATACAATTCCGGAAAACTACCTCTGGTTGCTTTATTTTTGAAGTTTAAAGTATTGTCGCGCGTTTTTACTGCCAGAATAAATCTATTGATGTCGTCCCTGATCTGGTTAATGTAATAGTAGAGGCTTAGCATTGTACCAATCAATATGATGCTTAAACCTATTATGGTAAACCATAGCTCCGTTTTTTTGATGAGAAAAAACAACAGAACAGCCAGTGCATTGATGACCAGCAGGCGACTTATTAAACGGAAGGTAAAACGGTTGTAAAACATTATAAATCGAATTTTTCTATACGCCTGTAAAGTGCTGCACGTGTTAATCCAAGATCTGCTGCGGCTCTTGATATGTTTCCTTTGTGCTTATCTATTGCCTTTTGCACCATTAGTTTTTCCATTTCCTCCAAGCCCATATCAGATTGGATGGGTGTGCTACTGCCAAATTTCTGTGGACTGAGTTGCAGGTCGTTTACCCCGATCTTAAGGCTATCTGACATGATTACAGCTCGCTCAACTACATGCTGCAACTCACGAACATTCCCCGGCCAGTGGTAACTTAATAACATAGCTTCGGCCTTAGGTTCGAAATCCAGAATGCTTTTATGGTATTTGGTACTAAAAGTATTTAAGAAATGGCCTGCTAGAAGTAGGATATCATCTCCACGTTGTGCTAATCCTGGTAAAAGCAGCTCAACTGTATTTATTCTGAAAAGTAAATCCTGACGGAATGTACCTTTGGAGACCATTTCATTAAGCGGCATATTGGTTGCTGTGATCAGGCGTACATTGATCTTACGCTCTTTGCTTTCGCCCAAACGGTTAACCGTACGGTTCTGAATTACACTTAGGAGCTTTGCCTGTAATGGCATGGATAGGTTGCCAATCTCATCCAGAAATATTGTTCCACCTTCGGCCATTTCAAATCTTCCCGGCTTATCGTCTTTTGCATCAGTAAAGGCACCTTTAGCATAGCCAAATAATTCACTTTCGAACAGGTTTTCATTCAAAGAACCAAGATCTACATGCATAAATATCTGGTTCTTTCTGTGCGAGAGTTTGTGTAATTCATAAGCAAACACTTGCTTGCCGGTACCATTCTCTCCCAGAATCAATACATTGGCATCGGTTGGTGCTACTTTTATAAGCGTGTTTTGTAAATGCTTTATAGGTTCTGAGTTTCCTACAATGTTTTCAAACTGCCTGTTGATGTCCTTTTGCAAAGAAGAATGAATTCTTTCGAGCTTTTTTACTTTTTTGTTAGACTGCCTTAATCGTGAAGCGGCAGACAGTGTGGCAAATAGTTTTTCATTCTCCCATGGCTTTAATATGAAGTCTGTAGCGCCTTTTTTAATTGCCTGCACTGCAAGTTCAACATTGCCATAAGCTGTCATTAATATTACTACATAGTCTTTATCTATGGAAAGAATATGTTCCAGCCAGTAAATCCCTTCTCGTCCATCACTTGCTCCCTTTTGGTAATTCATATCAAGCAGAATGATATCTACTTCATTACGGCTTAGTAATACATTAATCTCTTTTGGTGATTTACAAGTGATTACCTGACTAAAATGCTGCTTTAAAAATAATCTTGCACTTAAAAGGATATCATCATCATCATCAATGACTAAAACGGTTGCATCTATCATTGTAATAAAAAATTTGTTAACCAAAAATACTAAAAGTGTTCGATGATGTACATCGAGTGTCCGATTTTGAACATGTTTTGTTTTGTGTTATATTTAATCAGTTGATTTACAGATGTCTAAAAGTTATTTGAGCAGTTGGCATATACTTGGCTTAGCGGTAAGTGTTAAGCGTAGAAAATAAAATGGATAAGAAAATAGAGAAAAAAAGATTCAATAAGAAAACCATCCTTATGCTGGTAGGAGGAGTGATCTTTGTGGGTCTTGTTGCATATGGGTACAGTTTGTCATTAAACAAAGTTTACAATGCCGATCCGGATAAAATCACCATCAATAAAGTACTTTATGGAGATTTTGAAGATGTAGTTTTATTAAATACCAGTGTTGTTCCGTTAACTTCTGTAATTGTCAGTTCTCCTGAAGGTGGTACTGTTGCAGAGATCTTTACTGAAAATGGAGCCAGTGTAGTAAAAGGAACACCTCTTTTAAGAATTACAAATCCCAATGCTTTATCTAGTTATACCTCTAGTGAGACCAGTATAATTGAACAGATCAATCAGCTGCGTAAGCTTAGGTTAGATCTTGAACAAAACCAAAGGGTGATGAGCCAGGATATGATGGATATTGAGAATAGTTTAAGAACGGCAACACGTAAATATAAAATAGACAGTGTATTGTATTCAAAAAAGGTAATCACTTTGCAGGAGTTTAACATATCAAGTCAGGACTATGAATATTATCAAGGTCGTAAAAAAATCCTGAGAGAAGCTGTAAAGCAAGAAAACCAGAGTCGTACGATGCAATTGCAACAAATAGATTTCTCTATAAGCAGAATGAACGAAAGTTTAGAAACCATTAGACAGAATATTGAAAATATGACCATTAAAGCTCCCGTTGCAGGCCGCTTATCATCATATGATCCGGTAACAGGTAAATCATATAATGCTAATGAAATGCTTGGTAAAATTGATGTGTTACAAGGTTATAAATTACAGGCTGGTGTTGATGAATATTACATTAACAGGGTAAAAGAAGGCCAGTCGGCAAACTGTGAATTTAACGGTAAAACCTACCGTTTAACGGTTAAAAAGGTAATCCCTGAGGTAACTGCCGGTCAGTTCCAAATAGAATTGACATTTGATGGTGCATCGCCGGATGGCTTAAGAAGAGGTTTATCGTTGCAGGTAAAACTAACCTTGTCTGATAACAGTAAATCGTTACTTCTGGCACAGGGACAGTTTTTTCAAAGCACTGGCGGGTCATGGGCGTTTGTACTTAAAGACGGGAAAGCAACAAAAAGAAATATAAAGATTGGACGTAAAAACCATCTGTATTATGAAGTACTGGAAGGTTTACAAAAGAATGAGGAAGTAATTACTTCATCTTATGATCAGTTCAATCAGTATGATATAATTGAAGTTAGTAAATAGAAATTAGTTTAGTTTTAGTTTAGTTAGATAGGAAAGGCCTTCTCTGTATCTGTGCGAGGAGCAGAGAAACTTTCCTATTACTAAAATAAAAAAATAGCATATATAAAATAGATTAACACCATAAAAATATAACCATGATAAAAATTGAGAATCTGGAAAAAGTTTACAAAACTGAAGAAATAGAAACAACTGCCTTAAATGGTATTAATCTTCATGTAAAAGAAGGAGAGTTTGTTTCTATAATGGGGCCTTCCGGTTGCGGCAAGTCTACCTTATTAAATGTAATGGGTTTGCTGGATAAACCTGAAAGTGGTAGTTATAAATTTATTGATACTGAGCTTCTGAAACTGAACGATAGAGAGCGTTCTAACTTTAGAAAACGTAATATGGGATTCGTATTCCAGAACTTTAACCTGATTGATGAACTGACAGTTTTTGAAAACATTGAACTGCCGCTGATCTATAACAAAGTTGCCGCGGGCGAACGCAAGCGCCTTGTAAATGAGATTATAGAACGGATGAATATTGTAAACCGAAGCGGACACTTCCCACAACAACTCTCTGGAGGACAGCAACAGCGTGTTGCTGTTGCCAGAGCTTTGGTAACCAAACCTAAACTGGTACTGGCCGATGAGCCTACCGGTAATTTGGACAGTTCACATGGTAATGAAGTAATGGAGTTATTGTGTGAGCTGAACGAAACAGGAACTACCATTGTAATGGTAACGCACTCTTCACATGATGCCAGTTTCTCTAACAGGATCATCAACCTGAAGGATGGACATGTTATTTCTGAAAAAATTAATAAGGGGCGTACAGAGGAATTGATCTAATTCCCTTAATAACTAGGTTACTATGTTTAAACTGAATCTTAAAATAGCATTGCGGAACCTCTGGAAAAACAAGGGATATACCTTTATAAACGTGCTTGGTCTTTCAATTGGAATGGCCAGCTGTATCCTTATTTTTATGTTTATCCGCTTCCAGCTGAGTTTTGATGAGGGATATAAAAATGAAGAAAGGATTTTCAGAGTAGTAACCAATTGGAAGTATAATGCCTTTGATGATTACTCTGCAGGAGTTCCTGTTCCTTTTGCAGCCGCGGCACGAAATGAAATTGCAGGATTTGAAAAGGTTGGCTCGATAGTAAAGCGTGGTGGTATTTTGCATGTGAAAGACCAGACAGGAAGAGAGGTCATTAAAACACAGGAAGCGGTATATTATGCCGACCCTGATTTTTTTGAAGTTTTTAATGATATCAGATGGCAATATGGCAAACCTCAGCAAGCACTATCTAAGCCTAATACCGTCGTTTTATCCGAAGCATTTGCAATTAAGTTTTTCGGGACAGCAGAACATGCTATTGGCAAAACCATTACATTGGGTGCCAAAACAAACCTTGAGGTAACAGGCGTAATACAGGACATGCCTCAAAATAGCAGTTTTCCGCTTGGGATCGTTATCAGTTATCAGACATACTATGGCCGGAATATCACGAACTGGGATTCTGTTAATTCGAGCTCATCAAGTTATGTTCTTTTAAAAGCCGGAGTGACCCTTGCTGATATGCAGGTGCCTTTAGATAAGTTTAATAAAAAGTATTATCCGATTCAGAAAATTGCTGGTAATCAAAACAATCAACTTCAGGCATTAAGAGATATTCATTTTAGTACACAATACGATAATTTCCTTGAATCGACAATTGGTAAAAGCGAAATCTATGGGTTAGCAATAATAGGCCTGTTCCTTATTCTAACAGCATGCATCAATTTTATAAATTTAAGCACTGCTCAATCTGTAAATCGCTCAAAAGAAATTGGTGTTCGCAAGGTTATGGGTAGCAAGCGGAAACAACTTATCGCACAGTTTTTAACCGAAACTTTTGCTCAAAGCTTAATCGCACTGTTAATTGCCTGTGTTATTGCCGAACTGGCAATACCGCCAATGCAAAATCTTTTTAAAGGACAAATTGAATTTAGTCTCTTCAGCCACATGAGCATTTTAGTATTCATGGTGCTTTTGGTTGTTTTTGTAGGTTTTCTTGCTGGCTTTTATCCTGCACTTATCATTTCCAGATTAAACCCTGTGTTGGCCATAAAAAATAAAATTTCTTTAAATGGTGGCAGTTTAAGCCTTCGTAAATTTTTGGTTGTGGTTCAATTTTCAATAACTGTGGTTTTGATTATCGGAACATTGGTAATCATCAGGCAAATGGAATATGTACAAAAGAAATCTTTAGGCTTTGACCCGAACGCAGTTGCAATGGTTGGCATTTTGACCGATAGCACAAGCAAGACTAAATATAATACGTTTAAAGAACAGATATTGCAGGTTCCTGGGATTGAGTCCCTTAGTTTTTGCCAGACAGCCCCATTATCAAACGATGTAAATTCGACCGATTTCACTTATAATGGAATAAAAAATAAAGATTTTGAATTAAGAACTGTAAGAGCAGATGAAAATTATTTCGAGCTTTTTGACCTTAAGTTAATTGCAGGTAAGATTTTTCTGAAAAGCGATACGGCTAATGGATGTGTGGTGAATGAAACGTTTCTGAAAAAAATTAATGTCACAAATCCTCAGGATGTGATAGGGAAAGTTATAGATGCAAGTGGCAACATCCTACCAATTACCGGCGTAGTTAAAGATTATAATGATAAATCATTAAAAGAAAGTATTTCAGGAATTGCAATTTTTCCTGGGAAACAAGAATACTGGAATGTCGCTATTAAAATAGATGCTAAACAAATTATGCCTGCAATGAAACAGGTAGAAAGAATTTGGAACAGCACTTTTCCAAACGGTATTTATCAGGCAAATTTTGTTAACGACAGAATAAACGGTTATTATGAGAGCGAACAAATAACCGGTGCATTGTTTAAAGTTTTTGCCGGCGTAATTATTTTCATCTCATTTATCGGTTTGTTCGGCTTAATTTCCTTCGTAGCTACGCAAAGAACTCGCGAAGTAGCAATCAGAAAAGTATTAGGTGCTTCAACCATAGAATTAGTGAAAATGTTGAACGGCTCTTTTTTGATTATGGTTTTCATTGCAAATCTAATTGCCTGGCCACTGGCTTATTTATTTGTCAATAAATGGCTGTCTGGTTTTGCCTACCGTATGGATTTAACGATATGGCCTTTTGTATTGGCTATGGTTATCTCGATGCTCATTACCCTAATTACTGTGAGTTTAAGATCATATAAGGCTGCAATTGCAAATACTATTGACGCACTTAAATACGAATAATCAGCATGTTTAAACTGAACCTCAAAATAGCCCTACGCAACCTTTGGAAAAACAAGGCTTATACAGCAATTAATATTGGTGGACTTGCCATTGCTTTGGCGGCTTTTATATTAGTAATCCTGTATGTTACTTACGAAACCAGCTATGATAAAGATGTGCCGAATTACGACAGAATTTATCAGGTAGGGAGAAGCTTGCCGGATTTTAAAACGGAATATACACCTGCGCCGCTGGCCAAATTAATTAAGGATAATTTTCCGGAAGTAGAGGTAGCGGGTAAAATGACTCCTACTTGGTTTGAATTTCCAATCAATACAGAAAAGGGCAGGGTTTATTCAAACAAAGCTTTGTTGATGGATTTTAAAGTTGCTAGAATGCTTAATATTTGGCCGGATGCAAAGTCAGTTGATGAAAAAGACCCGGGATTTCAGATGTATGTCCCTAAATTATTTATTAAAGAGCTGTTTTCAGACAAGAAAGTAGTATTTCCCACAATGGTTGGCCTCGGGCCAAAAAAAGATGCACAGCCCGTTAAATTATTTGGCACAATTGAAAGGACAGATGAGCATTCTAATATAAAGTTTGATATTGTATCGCTCTCAAAGGATATAGGTTTAGATAATAAGGATTACGGTACAAATAATTTTAGAACCTTTATACAGGTTAAAGATGGAGCAAATATCGAGGCACTCCAGCAAAAAATAGATCAGCTGTACAAGACGGAGCTTATTAAAGGCGGTATGACTGCAAATGACCGAAGAATTGCAGGACGTTCTGTTATTTTTCTGGATCCATTAAAGAACCTGCACTTAAGGCCAATGGCAGGCAACGATACTAATTATAAGATTGTAGTTGCATTGTTTGGCTTAGGTACCCTGATTATCATTATTGCCTGTATCAACTTTACAAATCTTACCATTGCTCAGGCTACCAAACGGGCAAAGGAAGTTGGGGTGAAAAAGGTACTGGGGGCTTATCGCTTTAACCTGACGTTCCAGTTCCTTGCAGAGATATTTATGCAATGTTTGCTAGCCTTAATATTAGGGCTTATTCTGGCCGAAATGATGCTTCCTTTGTTTAATAATTTATTTGGTATCCCATTGTCTATATGGCATGGAAATACGGCTCTTTTTGGTCAACTTATATTAATCCTATTAGGAGTTACAGTTATCTCCGGTATTTATCCGGCACTGGTACTTTCCGGTTATAAACCAGCATCAGTTTTAAAGGGCAATATGCAAACCAGTTACAAAACACTTTGGTTGCGGAATTCTCTTTTGGCAGGTCAGTTTGTAATCGCTATCATCTTTATTGCAGGTTTACTGATTGTAAACAATCAGCTAAAATATATGCAGGCTGAGGATAAAGGGTTTAAACCATCACAAGTGGTTTTTATTAAAAATATCCAGTTTTACAATAAGCCTAAAGATTTTGAAAGTGCAAGAAACAAAATAATGAAAATACCTGGAGTGAACAACGTAACTGTAGCTTCAGACATACCAGATGGATCTAAGCCCGGCACTAATAATTACAAATTAGAAAGTAAGGAATTATCAATGGACTTTCTGGATGTGAACTTTGATTACTTTGAAACGCTGGGTATTAAGTTAAAAAGCGGGCGCTTTTTTTCCAGAGATTTTATTGCTGATACAGCCGTTTCGGCAATTTTGAATGAGACTGCAGTGGCACGTTACGGAGTAACTAATCCTGTAGGTAAGGTAATTAGAGGTTGCAATATGGATTATAAAATAGTTGGTGTGGTAAAGGACTTTAAAGCTCAGGGTTTTGAAGCGACTGTAGCGCCAACAATATATGCGATAAAGAATCCATGCAATGAAAAGAAAATAAAGATAATGGTAAATATTGACCAAAGTAGTATGACTTCAGCGCTTGCAGCACTTAAGTCGCAATGGTCTGATATTAATACACTTGATGGCGAAGATTTCAGGTATGAATTTTTGGATGAGTTGTATGGTAAGCTGTTTAAAAAACAGGAACAGCTTCAGTCGGTATTTTTCTTTGCAGCAATGCTAACCATATTTATTGCAGTGTTGGGGCTCTTTGCATTTTCTGCATTTACAACCAACAATAGAATTAAAGAAATATCTATCAGGAAAATACTTGGAGCTACAGATTTTCAGATGTTTAAAATGCTAAATACTTTTTTCATTGGAATAGTATTGATTGCTAATCTTATTGCCTGGCCCCTTGCTTATGTATTGGCAAAGAAATGGTTAGAAACCTTTGCTTATAGAATAGACATCCCTCTTTTTCCTTTCGTTATTGCAGCATTATTTTCCACGGTTCTTACCGTGCTTACGGTGAGTATTCAGGCCCGAAAGGCGGTGAAAACAAATCCTGCCGATGCATTAAAATATGAATAACCTAAAATAACATACAATGTTCAGACTCAATTTAAAAATAGCTTTAAGAAACCTGTGGAACCATAAAACTTCATCAATAATTAATGTTATTGGTTTAGCAATAGGACTTGCATCATGCCTTTTGTTGCTGCTATATGTATCCTATGAATGGAGTTTTGATAAGCAATTTAAGCGCTCGGAAAATGTTTATCAGGTAATGACCAATTTTGTAGATGCTAAAGGTAACATTAAGGGAACTGTTGATCTAACAAGCAATGCAATAGCCCAGGTTATAAAACAAGAAATTCCAGATGTTGAAGCGATTAGTCGTATCAGTAATAATGGTCAACAGTTAATAGCTAATGGTGAAAATAGTTTTAAAAAAGAATCTAAATATGCTGATCCGGATATTCTTAAAATATTTAATTATGAGTTTATAGCAGGCAATCCGCTTACTGCTTTAAATACACCTAAATCGGTGGTTTTAACCGAAGGAATGGCAAAGTTGTTATTTAAAGATGGTGATGCACTTAACAAATCAGTACGTTATAACAACGAGGCAGATTTAACAGTTACAGGTATTATTAAGGACTTGCCTGGCAATAGCACAAATACATTCGATTTTCTGATGCCATGGTCTTTATTTGAAGCACTATCTGATTGGGTAAAAAGGCCCGATTGGGGCAATTACAACTGGCAAACCGTAGTTCGGGTAAATGAGCAGGCAAACATTCCTTTGATAAATTCAAAGATGAAAGGAATTATAAAAAAGAACAGTAGTTATTCAACAGATGAATCCTTTATATTTAAGTTATCCGATAGACATTTGTTCGGCAAATTTGAGAATGGGAAAAGTGTGGGTGGGGATATTGAACGCATCTATTTATTTGTTGCCTTAGCATTAGGCATTCTGTTTATTGCCTGTATTAATTTTATGAATATGGCAACAGCCAAATCTGAAAGAAGGGCAAAAGAAGTTGGCATTAAAAAAACAATAGGAGCAAGCAGGGCTTCCTTAATTTCTCAATTCCTAACAGAATCGATTTTACTAACTGTTATTAGTGTATTGGTGGCCATTGTATTGGTCGAAATCTTACTCCCAACATTTAATAACCTGCTTAATATAAAACTTAGTATTGATTATTACAGTGCCGGCTATTGGGTTGGTATTACAACTATAATTCTATTAACAGGATTGTTGTCTGGGAGTTATCCTGCATTATATCTTTCATCCTTTAATCCTATACAAACCCTAAAAAGAAAAATTGCAAGAACAAAAGTTATCCCTGTTAGTTTGAGGCAGGTACTGGTTATTGGTCAGTTTAGTTTTGCTATTATACTCATTATTGCTACCCTGGTTATTTATAAACAGGTCCAATTTATCAAAGACAGACCGGTAGGTTATGACCTTAACCTTTTGGCCGAGATGCCCCAGGAAGGTGAGCTTGGAGGGAAGTTTGATCTTTTTAAAACAGAGCTATTAAAATCAGGTGCAGTTACAGCTTTATGCCAGTCATCGGGAAGTTTATCTAACAGTGGTTCTAGTTTTTGGAATTTTGAATGGCCTGGAATGACCAAGGCAGATAAGGATGTAATTTTTAATCAAATTGCTACTACCTATGACTTTACCAAAACAAATGGAATACAACTGGTTTCGGGACGTGATTTTTCTAAATCATTTGCTTCAGATACTGCAGCGCTAATGTTGAGCAGCACTGCAGTGAAACTGATGGGACTTAAAAATCCAATTGGTACACCAGTAAAATATCATGGTAATGATTTTACTGTAGTTGGGGTATTCAAGGATTTCATTTGGGGCTCTCCATATTATACCGACCGACCAATGGTAGTTGCTTTTAGTCAGGGATGGGGTGGTCAGATCACCATGCGTCTTAACCCAGATAATAGTTTAACCAAAAATGTTGAGTTGATAACGCAGATAACCAAACAAATAAATCCAGCTTATCCGGTTGATTTGAAGTTTGTTAACGATCTGTATGCCAAAAAGCTACAGGGAGAGAAGGTTCTCGGTATTTTATCAAACTTGTTTGGTGGATTGGCCATATTTATATCCTGCTTAGGGTTATTTGGTTTGGCTGCTTACAGCGCAGAGCAGCGTACTAAAGAGTTTGGTGTACGTAAAGTTCTGGGTGCCTCGGTAGCCAGTATCATGCAGCTGCTATCTGTATCGTTTATGAAAATGATTTTGGTAGCAATTATAATTGGCGTACCCGTTGCCTATTATTTGATGAATAAATGGCTGGGGCATTTTGAGTTCCGCACTGTAATTTCCTGGTGGATTATAGTAGCCGCAATATTTGGTACAAGTGCAGTCGCCTTTTTAACAGTAAGTTTTCAGGCTTATAAAGCTGCAAAAGCTAATCCTGTTGATGCATTAAAATACGAATAACCTTAAACTCAATCATAATGTTTAAACTGAATTTAAAAATTGCATTACGCAACCTTTGGAAAAATAAGGGGTTTACACTTATAAATATTGGTGGCCTGGGTATTGGGTTGGCCAGTTGTATGATCTTATTGCTGTATGTTGCCTATGAATGGAGCTATGATAAGCAATTCACTGATTTCGACAAAACCTATGTTGTTTATAACAATCAGAAAACGCCTACAGAAACTTTCAGTTTTGCGGCTACTCCCGGAGTATTAGCTGTCGAGGCAAAACAAACGGTTCCTGGGATAGAAAAGATTGCAAGGTTAGATTATCCAACTGATAGGTTAATCACTTATAAACAAAACAGCTTTAAAAAAGGAAGTGTCTTTGTAGATGCAGACTTCACCAAGATATTCGATCTGAAGGTGCTTAAAGGAAACCCTTCAGAATTTTTGAAAAATCCTAATTCCATAGTGCTTACAGAAACACTTGCAAAAAATCTTTTTGGAGATGAGGATCCTTTGAATAAGACTCTGAGGATTGATAATAGTGAAGAGTTAAAAGTAGAAGGGGTTGTTGCTGATGTGCCAAAGAACAGCAGCATTCAATATGAATTTCTGATGCCATGGGCATTGTACGAAAAACTAAATCAGTGGACAAAAGATGCATCCTGGGGTACTAATTTTTGTTTAACGTTTGTTCAGTTTAAAGACAATTCTTTCTTCGACAATGCCAATAAACAGTTTCATAGAATGATCAAATCTCATGATAAAACCAGCAATGGTGAGCTTTTTTTATACCCACTATCTAAATGGCATTTGTATAGCACATTTGAAAATGGCTTGCCTGTTGGCGGTAAAATTGACCAGCTGAAAATCTTCTTTTTACTTGCCTTTTGCATCCTCCTAATTGCCTGTGTAAACTTTATGAATCTATCTACTGCCCGCTCTGAGAAAAGAGCTAAAGAGGTTGGGGTACGTAAAGCCATTGGTTCGAGCAGGAAGGCCCTGGTAGGGCAATTTATGATGGAATCAATGCTTATGGCCTTAATGAGTATGCTTATAGCCTTTGTATTGATAGAGATTAGTTTGCCTTATTTTAACAGCATAATAGGTATTCAATTGTCAATTGATTACAGCAATTGGCAATTTTGGGGTACGCTATTCGGTTTAACAGTTTTAACCGGTTTGCTGTCGGGCAGTTATCCAGCATTTTATCTTTCATCTTTTGCCCCAATTAAAGTGCTTAAGGGATTTACCTTATCAGGAAGTTCTTCATTGTCTGTTCGCAAGGGATTGGTGGTTTTCCAGTTTGTATTTGCAGCCTGTTTAATTGTTTGCACCATCGTTATCTATCAACAATTGAATTACATTAAAAATAAGCCAATTGGATACAATAAAAATAACCTGATAGAAATTCCTATACAGGGGAATTTGAAAACTCCGGCTAAAAGAGAAATACTTAAAGACCAATTGCTGAAATCGGGTGCCGTAACATCAGTAACTAGTTTCTCGCAAAGGCTAACAGCTGGTGGCAATAATGGATATGATGTAAGGTGGCCAGGTAAAAATCTAAATGATAAGATCCTGATAAATTTTAGGTTTACAAACTATGACCTGGTTAAAACAACAGGTATGGAGCTGGTTGATGGCCGAGATTTTAGCCCTCAGTTTGCCGACTCAACAAATGTTTTGATTAATGAGGCTCTTGCTAAAATTATGGGGATGACTAAGCCTGTTGGCAGTAAGATAAAATGGGGAAATACTGACATAACTATTATTGGAGTGCTTAAGGATTATGTGATGGAATCTCCATATCAAAAGGCAAACCCTGTTTTGATTGCCATGAATGATAATCCGGCAAGATATATTATAGTGCGTTTAAATCCGGATCAAAATGTTAGTACCTCGGTGGCCACTATAGATAATATCGTAAAGAAACTTAACCCTGAATACCCTGTAGACAGAACATTTGTAGATGATTCTTTTGAAGGTAAGTTTGCCAATGAGAAATTACTAGGCACTTTATCCAATTGGTTTGGTGGTTTTGCCGTGTTTATTTCTTGCCTGGGCTTATTAGGGTTGGCTCTTTATATGGCAGAACAGCGTAAAAAAGAAATCAGCATCCGTAAAGTTTTAGGTGCCAGTAATCTTAATATTCTTACACTCTTAAATAAAGATTTTATAAAGTTGGTGGCCATAGCCAATGTAATTGCGTTTCCGCTAGCCTATATCATTATTAATAAGTGGCTGTCTGGATATGAATTTAAAGTGTCTATTTCCCCTTTACCTTTTGCAATAGCAGCAATTCTATCACTTATTATAGCCGTTCTAACTGTAAGTGCACAGTCGGTAAAAGTGGCAAAAGCAAACCCAATTGATGCCTTGAAGTACGAATAACCTAAACTCGATCAAAATGTTTAAACTCAATCTCAAAATCGCATTAAGAAACCTTTGGAAAAACAAAGTTTACACATTGATTAATGTGGGTGGCCTGGCAATTGGTTTGGCAAGTTGTATGGTATTGCTGATTTACATTGCTTACGAGTGGAGTTACGACAAGCAGTTTAAGAACTATGATAAAACCTATGTGGTATATAATAATTCCAAAGCAAATACGCAGGTATTTAGCTGGGCGTGGACACCAGGTCTTATGGCCAATGAGGTGAAAGAAAAAATACCTGGAGTTGCTTATGCTTCGCATTCTACATATCCTAATGATCAATTAATTAGTAATGGGGAAAAGAAGTTCAAAAAAAGTGCAGTTTACAGTGAGCCTTCTTTCCTAAAAATATTAGATTATAAATTTATAAAGGGGAATCCTGATAAGGTGTTAAGAGAGGTCAATTCGGTGGTCCTTACAGAAACTATGGCAAAGAATCTATTTGGCGACGAAGATCCAATTAATAGAAGCGTAAAATTTAACAACAAATACATACTAAAAGTAGAAGCTGTTATTGAAGATATTCCAGCAAATAATAGCATCAGATTCGATTTTTTAATGCCATGGGCGCTGTATGCCGATCAAAACCCATGGGTGAAAAATGCAGGTTGGGGCGGCAATTTCTGTTTAACACTGGTACAATTACAAGACAACAGTTTTTTCGAAAAAGCGAATGGGCTAATGAAGGGGATTTATTCCCGGAATTCAAAGGACGCTATGGGTGAGGCACTGCTTCATCCATTAGCAAAATGGCATTTATATAGTGATTTTGACAACGGAAAATCGGTAGGTGGCAAAATTGATCAGATCAAAATCTTTTTTATTCTTGCATTCTGCATTCTTTTAATTGCATGCGTCAATTTTATGAATCTTTCTACCGCCAGATCAGAGAAAAGAGGGAAAGAAGTTGGCGTACGCAAAGCAATAGGTTCGTCCAGGAAATCGCTCATTGGCCAGTTTATGACGGAGTCTATGTTGCTTGCAATAATGGGTATGGTTATCTCCTTTGTTTTAATAGAGGTCAGTTTGCCCTATTTTAATGGACTTTTAAATATTCAACTAGCTATAAATTATCACGACTGGAAGTTTTGGGTAGCGTTACTCAGCTTAACTTTAACAACAGGTTTTATTGCCGGAAGCTATCCGGCCTTTTATCTGTCCTCTTTTGAGCCGGTTAAGGTGTTAAAAGGAGCTAGTAATATTGGAAGCTCTTCACTTTCTGTTCGTAAAATATTGGTCGTTTTTCAGTTCAGCTTTGCAACCTGTTTAATCATATGTACTGCAGTGATCTATCAGCAGTTAAACTACATTAAAAATAAACCAATTGGTTATAATAATGGTGGATTAATAGAGATGCCCGCACAGGGCAATTTCGTTAACAGCGAGAAACTGGATCTTCTGAAAGATCAGTTGGTAAAATCTGGTGCGGCCACAAGCATAACCTATTTCAGCACGCCATTAGGTGATGAGGGAAATAATACATTCAGTGTTGGGTGGCCTGGCAAAAATGTAAATGATAAGGTGCTGTTCAATTATCGCAGTGCTGGTTATGATTTTACTAAAACGCTTGGAGCACAGATGGTCAGCGGCAGGGAATTCTTAAGAAAGGCAGATTCACTAAATGTGATCGTTAATGAGGCAGCAATAAAAGTAATGGGATTAAAACAACCAATAGGGGCAAAGATCGATTTTGAGGGAGCTAAAGTTACCATTATTGGGGTGATGAAAAATGTTGTGACCGAATCGCCTTATCAAACATCTAAGCCAATGATCATTTACAATAGAGCTGAAGAGTTTAGTAACATTATCATCAGATTAAATCCTTCACAAAATTTAAGTGCCTCCGTTGATAGGATTGATGAAATTGTTAAAGCTTTAAATCCTGATTTTCCTATAGACAGGAGGTTTGTAGCTGATACTTATGAATATAAGTTTCAAAATGAAAAACTCCTTGGTACTTTGTCCAATTGGTTTGGCGGTTTTGCCATATTTATCTCTTGTTTGGGTTTATTAGGTTTAGCATTATTCATTGCCGAACAACGCAAAAAAGAAATCAGCATCCGTAAAGTTCTGGGTGCAAGTACTGCAAATATTTTAACGTTGCTAAATAAAGACTTTGTTAAACTGGTAAGTATTGCTAACCTCATTGCTTTTCCACTTGCTTATATTGTCATTAACAAGTGGTTGTCTGCTTATGAATTTAGAGTGAGTATTTCGGCTTTACCTTTTGCAATAGCAGCGGTGCTATCGCTTATTATAGCTATTCTAACTGTAAGTGTACAATCCGTTAAGGTGGCTAAATCCAATCCTATTGATGCTTTGAAATACGAATAACTTTTAACTGCTAAAGTCATGTTCAGATTAAACTTAAAAATAGCACTACGTAACCTTTGGAAAAACAAGGGGTATACATTAATTAACGTGGGCGGGTTAGCAATTGGTTTAGCCAGTTGCATGGTGCTGCTACTGTATGTTGCGTATGAATGGAGCTACGACAAGCAGTTTAAGAACTATGATAAAACATATGTAGTGTATCTTAATTCGGTAAGCAGTACTGATATAGTTAGTTACGGTGTTACCCCGGCACCAATGGCAAAGGAAATTAGCGAGAAAATTCAAGGCGTAGCTTACGCATCACATTCTTCAACCCCCACTAATGAATTATTAAGCTATAAGCAAAACAACTTTAAAAAGGCTGCTATTTTTGCAGATCCCTCATTTCTTAAAATACTGGATTATAAGTTTATCAAAGGCAATCCAATGAAAGTGTTGCAGGAGACAAATTCAGTTATACTGACCCAAACAATGGCAAGAAATTTATTTGGTGATGAAGACCCGATTAATAAGACCGTAAAATTTCAAAACAGTGAGCCATTAAAAGTTGAAGCGGTAATTGAAGACGTTCCTAAAAATTCAACTATTCAGTTTGACTATCTGATGCCCTGGTCATTGAATGAGAAATTAAATATCTGGGTGAAAAATGCCACATGGGGAAGCAATGCGTTTCTTACTTTAATGCAATTGAAGGATAATAAATACCTGGATAATGTTAGTGGTCAGATAAAAGGCATTTATAAACGCAACTGGAAGAATTCTGAAAATGAGGGATTAATGCATCCATTATCTAAATGGCATTTGTATGATAAGTTTGAAAACGGAAAATCAACCGGTGGCAAAATAGATCAGATCAGAATTTTTATTGTTCTGGCTTTTTGCATTCTTCTGATCGCCTGTGTTAATTTTATGAATCTGTCTACGGCAAGGTCCGAGAAAAGATCAAGAGAAGTTGGTGTACGTAAGGCTATTGGATCTTCAAGAAAATCACTTATTGGGCAGTTCCTTATGGAATCTATGGTGCTTTCCCTTATAGGAATGCTGGTTGCTTTTACTTTGATAGAGATAAGCTTGCCATATTTTAATAACCTTCTAAATATTCAACTGGTTATTAATTATCAAGACTGGAAGTTTTGGAGTACGCTGCTAGGTTTAACCATAATTACCGGTTTTATTGCCGGAAGTTACCCCGCCTTCTATCTTTCTTCATTTGAACCTGTAAAAGTATTAAAGGGCTTTGCAGCCATTGGCGGCTCATCACTTTCGGTAAGAAGAGTGTTGGTTGTGTTTCAGTTTGTATTTGCAGCATGCTTAATTGTTTGTACCGGAGTAATATATCAGCAGTTAAATTTCATTAAGAACAAGCCAATAGGTTACGATAGAAATGGCCTTATAGAAATACCGGTTCAAGGCAATCTAAAAGGAAAAGAAAAACTGGATCTTGTAAAAGATCAGCTTTTAAAATCAGGTGCTGCAACCTCAGTTACCTATTTTAGTCATAGTTTAAATCAGTTTGGAGATGCAACTTTTGATTTTAGCTGGCCAGGTAAAAATCCAAAAGAACTGATCTTATTTAATTACAGAGGGACGGGCTATGATTTTACTGAAACAACCGGTGCCAAAATTATTGCCGGCAGAGAATTTTCGTCTCGCTTTGTAGATACTGTAAATGTTCTGGTTAACGAAACCGCAGTAAAAATAATGGGACTAAAACAACCTGTTGGCACGATAATAAAATGGGATGATACGCCGGTAACAATTGTTGGTGTAATGAAAGATTTTGTAATGGAATCTCCTTATCAAAAAGTTAATCCACTAGTGATGTATAACCCAACAAGCAATTATAATTACATCATCGCAAGGCTAAATCCGGATCAGAATCTGAGTTCTTCAGTTAGTACTATAGACAATATCATTAAGAAGTTTAACCCTGATTTTCCGGTAGACCACAGATTTGTTAACGATGATTTCGAATCAAAACTTCAAAACGAGAAATTGCTAGGAACCCTATCTAACTGGTTTGGTGGCTTTGCAGTATTTATTTCTTGCCTGGGTTTATTAGGTCTTGCCTTATTTATGGCCGAACAGCGTAAAAAAGAAATCAGCATTCGTAAGGTTTTAGGCGCCAGTACAGCAAACATCCTTACGCTATTAAATAAGGACTTTATCAAGCTGGTTGCTATTGCAAATCTCATAGCTTTTCCACTTGCCTATATCATTATAAGTCACTGGTTGTCTGCTTATAGTTTTAGAGTGGCCATATCTGTATTGCCATTTGCTATTGCCGTTGGACTATCATTTCTGATTGCAATTTTAACAGTGAGCATACAATCCGTTAAGGTAGCTAAATCTAATCCCGTAGATGCCTTGAAATATGAATAATTGAATATTGTTCGTTATTGTACGAAGCCTGTTCGATAATGAACATGTGGTGCTTATTTTTAGATGTTAATTTATTGATTATAAGGCTTGTGTGAGGTTTTTTTAATTTGGCATACGATTAGCAACCAGAAAGGAAATCATGACGAAATGTTCAAACTGAATTTTAAAATCATATTGCGAAGCATTTGGAAGAACAAAGTGTCTTCCATAATAAATGTTGTGGGCTTAGCCATTGGCCTTGCAGCATGTTTAATGCTGTTGCTATATGTAATGTATGAGCTGAACTTTGATAAACAGTCAAAAGATTCCGAAAATGTACATGTAGTGATGACTAACGTTCTTGATGACAAAGGAAAGATCTTTGTCACCTTTAATGGGTCGACAACTGCATTTGCTCCGGTAATTAAACGGGAAATTCCTGAGGTAAAATACATAAGCCGGATGGACTATGGTAACACCGGATTAATTGCAAATGGAATTAACGGCTTTAAAAAGAAGTCTAAATTTGCCGAACCAGACATTTTAAAGATGTATGATTATAAGTTCATCCATGGTGATCCTAAGACAGCTTTAAAAGACCCCAGATCAGTAATACTTACAGAAAGCACGGCTAAAACTTTATTCGGATCAACTGACGTATTAAATAAAACGGTCAAATATCAGGAGAAAGAGAATTTGACCGTTACAGCAGTTATAAAAGATCTTCCAGAGAACAGCTCAAATAGATTTGATTATTTAATGCCCTGGTCTCTGTACGAAATACTAGATGAGGGCGCCAGAGATTTAAACTGGAGCAATTTCAGCTTTGTAACATTGGTTACCCTAAGGCCAGATGCAAATCTTGATTTGGTTAATAAGAAAATTTATGAGGCCATTAAAAGAAACAACAGAGAGGTTTCTCAACCCAACTTCCTTTTCCCGTTAAGTAAAATGCACCTGTACGGAAAGTTTGAAGAGGGTAAAAGTGTAGGCGGAGACATTGAACAGATCTGGCTTTTTACAGCTTTGGCTATAGGTATACTCTTAATTGCCTGTATTAACTTCATGAACATGGCAACGGCAAAGTCCGAAAAACGTGCAAAAGAAGTTGGTATAAAGAAAACGATAGGGGCAAACAGGAGATCCTTAATTATGCAGTTTCTGGCCGAATCAATGGTGCTTACATTAATTAGTGTAATCATTGCTATTGCATTAATAGAAGCATTTATGCCAATATTCAATAACCTGCTGAATATTAAAATGAGCATCCCTTATTTTAATTCTTACATCTGGTTAGGGCTTTTGTCTGTTATTTTACTTACCGGGCTAATTGCCGGTAGTTATCCTGCATTTTATTTGTCGTCTTTTAACCCTACACAATCGCTCAAAAGAAATGTAGAGGGCAGAAGCTTCTTTTCGCTAAGCTTAAGAAAGTTGTTGGTAATTGGACAGTTTTGTTTCACAATTATCCTGATCATCTCAACGCTGGTTATTTATAAGCAGATTCAGTTCATAAAAAATAAGCCAGTTGGGTTTGATGTAAATGCACTGGTTGAAATGCCGCAAGATGGGCAATTGAATGAGAAATTTGAGTTACTTAAAACAAGATTGTTAAAATCTGGTGCCGTTACAAACATGTATCAGTCATCGGTTAACTTATCACATCACGGGTCTAATTTTACCGGAATAGAATGGCGGGGGATGCCAAATCCCGAAAATAAAGTGTTGTTTAACAGAGTTGGAACTACTTACGATTATATTAGTACTAATGGAATTAAACTGATCAGTGGTCGCGATTTTAATAAGAAATACGCTTCTGATTCTTCCGCGATTTTGGTTAGTGCCTCTGCGGTTAAAGTAATGGGATTAAAAAAACCAGTTGGCGAAATTGTTAAAATGTTTGATAGCAACTGCACCATCATTGGCGTTTTTGATGATTATGTATGGGACTCGCCATACCAATCAAATAATCCGATGATCGTTTATTTTAATAAAGGTGGTACAGGGGCAATTACCATGCGCTTAAATGAGAACAATAACCTGCAACAAAACATAGAGACAATTACAAGCATCACTAAAGAAATAAACCCGGCATATCCTGTAGAGATCAAGTTTATGAATTCTATATATGCTGAAAAACTTACTAAGGAAAAAACTCTGGGATTGTTATCTAATCTGTTTGGAGGTTTGGCTATTTTTATATCTTGTTTAGGGTTGTTCGGCTTATTATCTTATAGTGCCGAGCAGCGTACCAAAGAGTTTGGAATAAGAAAAGTTTTGGGTGCTTCGGTAGTAAGCTTAATGCAGCTATTATCGCTGTCGTTTGTGAAGATGATTCTTGTTGCAACCGTATTAGCGGCACCTATAGCTTACTATGTGATGCTTAAATGGCTGGATAATTTTGAATTTCATACCACAATCTCATGGTGGATAATTGCATTGGCTGCCCTTGGTACCATATCAATAACCTTGCTTACTGTAAGCTATAAGGCTTATCGAACAGCTAAATCAAATCCAATTAATGCACTTAAATACGAATAACCAGATTAATAAGAATTGAGATGTTTAAACTGAACTTAAAAATCGCCTTACGAAACCTTTGGAAATATAAAGGATACACCTTCATAAATATCGCAGGGTTATCTATCGGACTGGCCGCATGTCTGCTTATTTTTATCTTTTTAAGATACCAGCTGAGCTTTGACAAGGGATATGAAAATAACGACCGGATCTACCGGGTCGTATCCTCCTGGACCTATCCGGGCGAAAATGAATTTTATAGTAAAGGAGTGCCGCGACCACTCGCAGCGGCAGTGCGTAACGACTTTCCTCAGGCAGAGCAGGTTGCTGCTGTTCAGGAATCAGGAGGGATCATCAAGGTGGCGGCCACCACCACCAGACCTGAAGTCAAAGAAGCATCAAACGTTTATTATATTGAACCCCAGTTCTTCGATATCATTAAGATCAAGTGGCTTGAAGGAGAGCCACGCAAGGCGCTGTCAGTCCCGAACACCGTTACCCTGTCAAAAAAAACGGCTGATAAATATTTTGGAAAATGGCAGGATGCCGTTGGCAAGAACATCAGGTTCTCAAACAGGTTAGACCTCAAAGTCACCGGCGTTTTTGAAGATTTTCCGGATAACAGCAGTTTCCCTTTCAATGTAGTCATTTCCTACCTGACCTACAAAGACGAAAGCCTGAATAGCTGGCAATCTGTAAGCTCCAGTTCCGAATGCTATGTACTGTTAAAAAAAGGTGCCGACGCATCAGCGCTTAAAGCTCCTGTATTGAAACTTATCGATAAATACTATGAAAAAGGAAGCGTAGGCAAGGAGCACCACTATTTTCAGCCCTTAAGTGATATCCACTATAACGAAAAATTCAGCAACTTTAATAATAAAGTCATGCCAGAGGGTCAGATCATCGGTTTGATCGTTATTGGTTCATTTTTATTGCTCACTGCCTGTATCAATTTTATTAACCTGGCCACCGCCCAAGCCGTAAGCAGATCTAAGGAAGTTGGTATCCGCAAGGTAATGGGAAGCAGGCGGAAACAATTGGTGTGGCAGTTTTTAAGCGAAACTGCACTGATCACCGTCATTGCATTGCTTATTGCAAGTGTGCTTACAGAATTAGCCCTTCCGGGAATGAGAAACCTGTTCAGTGGGGATATTTCTTTTAGCCTCTTTGGGCATCCCGTAATATTCGTCTTCATGACACTGTTGGTTTTGGTAGTGAGTTTCCTGGCTGGCTTTTATCCCGCAATGATCGTGTCAGGTTTCAGTCCTGCGCTGGCGATAAAAAATAAGATCAGCGCCGCAAACGCAGGAGCAATCGGACTCAGAAGGGCGCTCGTGGTTATTCAATTTGCCATCACATCCGTACTGATCGTAGGCACTCTGGTAGTGATCAATCAAATGAGTTACATGAGGGCCAAATCTTTAGGATTTGACACCAACGCCATTGCCCTGGTGGATGTACCATCCGATAGTCTGAGCCAACTAAAATTCAACACCTTAAAGGAGAAAATACTTCATATCAATGGCGTGAAAGCAGTCAGTTTTAGCAATGCAGCCCCTTCATCCAACAACAACAACACCTCCAGCTTTAAATACAACAGTACCAAAGATGAAAACTTCCAGCTGAGCGTGAAATCAACAGACCGTGACTACATCAACACCTTTTCATTGAAACTGATCGCAGGGAGAACCCTGTCTAAAACAGACACCCTTAAAGAAACCATTGTCAATGAAACCCTGCTAAAAAAACTCAACATCAGCAACCCCAATGAAATCCTTGGGAAATTTATAGAAACTCAAGGCCGTAAGATGCCGGTTGTTGGTGTGGTTAAAGATTTTAACAATTTTTCTCTGCATGATAAAATAGAGCCTACAGCATTGTTCTCCTACAAGGGAGTCTACAATCTTATGGCCGTGAAAATGGAACCAGGCCAGCTTCTTCAGGCCATGAAAGCCATTGAAAGCGATTGGAACGGGACATTTCCTGATTATGTGTACAACTCCAGCTTTATGGACGATCAGATCAGCTCATTTTATGAGACGGAGCGGGTTATGAGCGTACTTTTTAAAGTATTTGCAGGGGTGGTTATCTTCATCTCCTTCATAGGCCTGTTTGGATTGATCTCCTTCATCGCTACACAGCGGACCAAAGAAATAGCCATCCGAAAAGTACTTGGAGCATCCACTGCAGAACTCATCAGGATGCTGAACAGTTCATTCCTCTGGATGGTGCTGATCGCCAACCTCATCGCCTGGCCAGTTTCTTATATATTTGTTTCCAAGTGGCTTCAAGGTTTTGAATACAGAGCACCACTCAGTGTTTGGCCCTTTATGATCGCCATGCTGCTTTCCATTGTCATTACCCTGATCACTGTAAGCCTTAGATCCTATAAAGCTGCCAGTACCAACCCAATTGATGCCTTGAAATACGAATAGAATTAAAACATAAAAACATAATCTCATGATAGAATTAAAAAATATAGAGAAATATTACGCTAACAAAGGGGTAAAAAGTTACATCCTTCGTCACGTAACTACAAGTATAAAACAAGGTGAATTTGTTTCCATAATGGGACCATCTGGCGCAGGAAAATCAACGCTGCTTAATATATTGGGAATGCTGGAGGAACCTACCTACGGACAGTATGAGTTTATGGGCGAAGATGTAGTTTCACTAAACGAGCGTAAGCGTATAGAGCTATACCGTAACCATATTGGTTTTGTATTTCAGGCTTATCATCTTATTGATGAGATGACGGTAGCGGAAAATATTGAAGCGCCATTATTGTATAAAAAAGTTCCGGGCTCTGAGCGTAAAAGTCGGGTAGCTGATATTCTGGACAGATTTAATATGGTGGCCAAGAGTGATCTTTTCCCTAATCAATTATCGGGAGGCCAGCAGCAATTAGTCGGTATTGCGCGCGCTTTGGTGGCACAACCATCTATAATTTTAGCTGATGAGCCTACCGGGAACCTGCAATCTACTCAGGCTTTACAGATTATGGATCTGTTTAAAAAGCTAAATGAAGAGGAGGGAATTACCATTGTTCAGGTTACCCATTCTGAAGTTAATGCTGCGTATGGAAGTCGTATTCTACATTTATTGGATGGGGTTATTAAGGAAGACGTTGTGGTTCAACAAACTGTTTAAAGAATAGCGCCTGGACATGTTTAAACTAAATCTTAAAATTGCTTTTCGGAATTTACTAAAGCACAAGACTGCTTCGCTGATCAATATCAGCGGGCTCGCCATTGGTCTTGCAGCAAGCCTATTGTTGTTGCTGTATGTGCAATACCAGTGGAGTTATGATAAGCAATTTGGGAATAGTGAAAACACTTATCACCTGATGGTTAATTTTTACGGTACCGATAAGAGCATTACCGGAACCACGCCACAGGTTTCCAATGTGCTTCCATTGGTGCTAAAAGAAGAAAGCCCAGAAATAGAAAACATTAGCAGGGTGTTATGGGCCAGCAGAAGATTAGTGGCTAATGGGCAGAATTCTTTTAAGGTAGAAGGACGCTATGCTGATCCTGATCTGTTGCGAATATTTAAGTTTGACTATCTAAGCGGTAATCCGGAGAAAGCCTTTGACGATCCGAACTCCATTGTGCTTACAGAAACCATTGCAAAACGGTTATTCGGAACTGTGGATGTACTCAATAAGACTGTTCGATTTGAAAACCAGGCCAACCTGAAGGTTACTGCGGTAATAAGGGATCTTCCGCCAAATTTTACCTATGGATTTGAATGTCTGACATCCTGGAAACTTTATGAGAACCTGAACGGATGGCCAGCCGAATCTAACTGGGGCAATTATTCTTTCTTTACGTTGCTTACACTAAAGAATGGGACCGAGCCTAATGCATTCAACCAAAAAATAAAAAACACCATTGCCAGAAATACCGGAACAAAAACTCTTGAAGCAGCCCCCTTTGTATATCCCCTCGAAAAATACCATCTGTATGGCCATTTTACTAATGGTATAGCCGATGGCGGCCAGATCGAACAAGTACGCATTTTCATTATACTTGCCTTGGGTATTCTTGCAATAGCCTGCATCAATTTTATGAACCTCTCTACTGCCAGATCTCAAAAACGTGCTAAAGAAGTGGGTATCAGAAAAACAATTGGTGCCAGCCGCACATCATTAATAATGCAGTTCCTGCTCGAATCATTTATCCTAACCATAGTTAGTGTGGTACTATCAATAGTCTTGGTTGAACTATTCCTGCCAGCATTCAATGGCCTGCTGAATACCAAACTGCAGATCAGTTATGACCATCCCGGAAACTGGCTGGCAGTGACCGGCCTGATTCTGTTTACCGGTCTGATTGCTGGTAGTTACCCAGCATTTTTCCTTTCTTCATTTAACCCGGTTCAGGCTTTAAAGAAGACCATAGCATTTAAAAGCAATTTTAGTCTCAGCTTTAGGCAGGTGCTCGTTATCATCCAGTTCGGCTTTGCAATTGTTCTAATCGTGGCAACACTCATCCTTTATCAGCAATTACAATATTTAAAGAACAGACCTCTGGGATATGATAGCAATGCACTGATCGAAATGCCTCATGAAGGCAACTTATATCCTAAATTTGACTTGTTCAAGGACAGATTGCTCAACTCAGGGGCAGTAACGGCGGTAACGCAGTCATCAGGAAGCATCGCCTTTCAAAATTCAAATACCAGCGGGCTTGAATGGCATGGCATGAGAGATGGAGATAAGAAAATTTCATTTGACCTTATTCAGACCACTTATGATTTCCTGAAAACGAATAACATCAGATTAATTGCCGGACGCGATTTTAGTAAAGGCCGTGCCTCAGACTCGTCGGCACTGATGCTCAGTGAAACTGCTGTAAAACAAATGGGGTTTAAAGAACCCCTTGGTCAGCAAGTTCTTTTCAACGGTAAACAAAGACCGGTGGTGGGCGTATTTGCCGATGTACTGTGGGATGAACCTACCAGAACGCTGCACCCAATGGCCATCGTATTCAATGCTGAAAACAGTGATGTAATCACGATGCGGTTAAACACTACAAGGAATGTACGGGAAAGCATTGATCAGATCACAAAGATCACAAAAGAATTAAATCCTGATTTCCCTGTAGAAATCAAATTTGTTGATAGCCTGGTTGCCGAGAAATTTGAACATGAACAAATGCTGTCTATAATATCGAACCTCTTTGCAGGCCTTTCTATATTTGTTTCCTGTCTTGGCTTATTTGGGCTGTCGGCCTTTAGTGCCGAGCAACGCACAAAAGAGATTGGCATACGTAAAGTATTGGGCGCAACCATTACTGGTATCATTACCCTGTTGTCAGTAAGCTTTGTTAAAACAGTTATGATAGCTATGGTGTTGGCCATGCCAATTGGGTATCTGATTATGAATAATTGGCTGATGCAGTTTGATTACCACATTTCAATTGGCCCTGCCGTATTCATTCTTACCGGAGTATCGAGCATTTTGATTGCGTTGTTTACTGTGAGTTGGCAGGCTTATCGTGCTGCAAAGTCAAATCCTGTGGATGCATTGAAATATGAATAAGTCATTTTGTCGCCGTCTCGTCCTCGACGATTGCTTTAAATTACGCATAATGCAACTATCTTTGCATCATGCAACGCAGTTTTACCGATCAGCTGAACAGAGAAATTTTAATCAATTATCCGCCAAAGCGGATCGTCTCTTTAGTGCCTTCTCAGACAGAACTGTTGTTCGAGCTTGGGCTTGATCAGGAAATCATCGGACTTACTAAATTTTGCATTCATCCCATTGAAAAGTTTGCAGAGCGTACCAAAATAGGAGGGACTAAGAAACTAAATATCCAGCTAATAAGGGATTTAAATCCCGACCTCATCATCGGTAATAAAGAAGAGAATGAGCAATCGCAGATCGAAGAACTGATGGAGGATTATCCTGTTTGGATGAGCGATATTTATACGCTGGAAGATGCAAAGAAGAGCATTGCCCAAATAGGTGAACTGGTTGACAGGCAACCAGAGGCCTCCTATTTAAATCACCTGATCAGTGCAGGCTTTAATGATCTTCAAACCTTGGCCGTTCAAAACGGAATCAATAAAAAAGTGGCTTACCTGATCTGGAAAAAACCATATATGTTGGCTGGCAGAGATACCTTTATAGATAATATATTGGCATTAAATGGCCTTAGCAATGTAATTAAAGAGAAGCGGTATCCTGAAATTAAACTAAATGAACTGGCTAAATTAAAGCCCGATCTTATATTTTTATCCTCAGAGCCCTATCCCTTCAAAGAAGCACACCTTGAAGAAATCAGGGCTGTAGTACCTGAGGCTAAAGTAATGCTGGTTGATGGAGAAATGTTCTCCTGGTATGGTAGCCGACTGGTTAAAGCAGTTCAGTATCTGTTTCAGCTTCAAAAGCAACTTTATTAACCGGCCGGCTGGGTTGAATTATTTATCTTTAACAGTTGTTCTTACTTCAACAAGGTAACCTCAACTCTTCTGTTTTTTAAACGTCCTTCTTTAGTTTTGTTATCTGCAATAGGCTGTGTATCACCTAAACCTGAAGTTTGAATTCTATCTCCGTTAATACCTAAACTAACCAGGTAAGTTTTAACAGATACTGCACGTTTTTCTGATAACCACTGATTGTATTTTGCGGTCCCAGTTTTATCCGAATGTCCTTCGATAAGAATTTGACGGTTGGCGTCCTTATGTTTTAAAACTTTAGCAACATCAGCAATACTCTTTTTTGAACCTTCATTTAAATACGAAGAGTTGGTAGGGAACAATATCTCTGAACTAAATGTGAATTTAATTCCGGCATCAGTACGCTCTACCTGACTTTCAGGAAGATCTTTCTTAATGTTGTCTAGCTCAGTATCACCCGTTGGTTTCTCTACCGCAGAAGGAGGAGCTTGAATAACTTTTTTAACGGTTTTACACGAGAGTGTTACGCTAACTAAAAGCGCCAAAAATAAGATGGTTTTCTTTGTCATTTGTGTGGTTTGTATATAAAGTTTGTGTTAATTCAATTTGCTGTTTGTTATTTCAATTCATCAATTGCGCTGTCAGTATAGCTCAAAGCAGCCTGGTCTCCCTGTTTTTGCTTTTTAAGTTGCAGCAGGAAGTTAGTAACATATTTATTGTAGCCATAGCTTTTGTATTTCAATCCGATGGCTTTAACAAGATCAACTCCCTTTTTTAGCTCATTAATGTCGCTAACCTTGCCTAATATGTTTACATAAGCAGGAATCATCTCTATCTGTTCCTGAGCAGACATTGCTGTAAATTTCTCGGTAATGAAAGGTAATTCTTTCTCTGAACCAAATTTTGAATAAACAAATGCAATTGCTTGTGTAAGTGATGCTTTGTTGTCTTTCTCAAGCGCTCTAGCGACAGTTAGGGCTTCTTCAGGTTGTTGTAAAGCAAGAGCCATTAATGATGATCCCTGAACGGCATACGATTTACTTTCAAGCCCTTTTTTGAACAATGCTAAATCAGCAGCATTTTTATTGCCTCCTATAATGGAAATTGCCTGTGCCTGTACAAGGGTATTCGGATCAGAAGTGGCAAGTTTTTGAATTGCAGGCATTGCTGTTTTAAAAAGTTCTGAATCATCTGCCGCAATTGAATCTATTGCCTGCATTCTTAACGTATAATACTTGTCGTTTAATGCCGAAAGTAAAACCTTTGCACCTTCTGCATCTTTTTTGTTTTTTCCAGCGGCTTCTATCGCTTCAAGTCTGTCCATAAATAAAGGAGCGTGTGCATATTGAAATGCAAACTCGGCTAAGGATTTATGGTCGTCTTTTTCAGCTAATAAAACTTTATCGGCATCAACATTCACAAGGTCGGGCTTAGTTGCACTGGCAAATGTAAAAGTCTGTACTGCATCTTTAAATGTTACCTGATAACGCTTTTTATTGGCCCCGGTATACACATCTATGGCCATAGGTAAGGTAAAAGGATCTCCCGCCTGAGTTTGTTTAAGTGTTACTTTTTGAGTTTTCGCGCTTTCATCCCATGCATAGTCTATACTTATTTTCGGATGACCGGCATTAAAATACCATTGGTTAAAGAACCAGTTCATGTCCTGTCCACTAGCTTCCTCCATGGCCAGGCGTAATTGATGAGCTTCACCATTTTTAAAAGCGTTTTGTTTCAGATAGATATTTAAGCCTTTAAAGAAAACCTTATCGCCCAAATAGTTGCGCATCATGTTTAAAATGCGACCGCCTTTTTGGTAAGATACCGCATCAAAAACCTCTTCTTTATCGGCATAATGAAAGCGTACCAGGTTCTTTAAAGCTTCTTTTTTAGAACCTAGATACTGGCTCATGTCTTCATAATTGTGCGCATCGGCAGCATCTTTTCCATACTTATGTTCTGCCCATAAATATTCGCTATAGTTGGCAAAAGATTCATTTACAGTTAAGTTGCTCCAACTTTCAGCCGTAACATAATCGCCAAACCATTGATGGAACAATTCGTGCGCGATAGTGCTTTCTGCCTGTCCGAAATTTTCATCAAGCATTTCTCTTGGTGTGCGTTGTACGTAAGCACCGTGTAAGGTGGCAGTGGTATTTTCCATTGCACCGCTTACGTAATCACGAACTACAATCTGGCTATATTTATTCCAGGGATAGTCAACACCAAGTGTTTTAGAATAGAAGTCTATCATTTCTGGGGTAAGCCCAAAAATTTGTTTGGCATAAGGCGCGTAAGCAGGTTCCAGATAATAGTTTACTTCTTTACTGTTCCATTTATCACGATAGATTTTGAAATCGCCAACTGCCATCATAAATAGATAAGGAGAATGTGGCAGATCCATTTTCCAGGTATCTGTACGGGTTCCATTGGCATTTTTTAGCTGACTTACCAGTTTTCCGTTTGATAAGGTTACGTATTTAGCCGGCACAGTAATGCTAATTTCGGCTGTAGTTTTTTGATTTGGTTTATCTATAGTGGGGAACCAAGCAGAAGACGCTTCTGTTTCGCCCTGCGTCCAGATCTGTACCGGCTTCCCTTTAACCGCACTGTCTGGATTAATAAAATAAAGACCTTTTGCATCTGTTATGGCAGCGCTGCCCTTTACTTTTAATTCATCAGGTTTTGCTGTATAATCAATAAAAATGGTGTAGGCTTCGCCTGGTAAGAATTTCTTTCCCAGCTGTATTTTTAGCTGCTCTTCATCGTAAGTGTATTTTAACGTTTGCAGGTTTTTCCCATTTACTAATGCAATAGTTCTGATATCCATGCCCTGAGCATCTAGGGTTAGCGAATCTGTTGGGTAGGCGTAAGGCTTTAATGTTACCCACTCTTTACCAATTAGATGGCGTTTTGAGTAGTCGAACTTTACATCTAATTTTGTGTGCACTAATGCATTTATTTTTGTAGATGATGCATGGTAAGGGGCCTGAGCCCAAACACCGATGGAAGTTAACATGAGTGCCAGTCCAACCCTGGCCGATTTGCAAAATAAGTTCTTCATTAAAGTTAATTAAAGCGCCCAAGTTACGTATTCGTAGTAATAAAGAAAAGTAACAGTGTTGTGTGCGTATTTTTTGTTTAATTTTATGAACATAATCTCAATATTAAATTTTAGGTAAAACAATTTTGGCTATGAAAACAACATTTAAAAACAGCCTGATCGCACTTGTCATTATGTTCCCTATTTTTGCTCAGGCTCAAAAAAACAATACATTACAAAAAATGGCAATAACTTATCCGGAAACAAAGAAAGAAAACATAAAAGACACCTATTTTGGAACTGTAGTAGAAGATCCGTACCGTTGGCTGGAAGATGATCGTGCAGAGGATACCAAAGCATGGGTAAAAGCAGAAAATGCAGTAACCCAAAAGTACCTGGCCCAAATTCCTTTCAGAAAAGTCATAAAAGAACGATTAACAAAGTTGATGAATTACGAAAAGTATTCTCAGCCATTTAAAGAAGGCGATTATACTTATTTCTATAAAAACACGGGTTTGCAAAACCAAAGCCTTCTGTATCGTCAAAAGGAAGGCGGAGAGCCTGAAGTATTTCTGGATCCAAATACGTTTTCTAAAGATGCAACCACCTCATTGGCCGACATCAGTTTTTCTAAAGATGGAAGTTTGGTAGCATATCAGCTTTCGGCAGGAGGTTCAGACTGGACCAGCGTTGTTGTGATGCACGCAGCCGATAAGTCAATTATTGGCGATACACTTATTGACGTAAAATTCTCTGGTATAGCCTGGCAAGGCAATACCGGCTTCTATTACAGCAGCTACGATAAACCTAAAGAGGGAAGCCAGCTATCAGGGTTAACAGAACAACATAAATTGTTTTTCCATAAACTGGGAACGCCGCAAAAAGACGATCAGCTGGTATTTGGAGGTGCAAAAACTCCACGCAGGTATATTGGTGCAGGCTTAACAGAAGATGAACGCTATTTGATTATCTCTGCTGCTAATTCTACATCAGGTAATGAGTTGTACATAAAGGATCTTTCTGTGGCCAATTCTGCCATTATCCCTGTGGTCGATAATTTTGAACAAAACCATAGCATCATTGATAATATTGGCAGCAAGTTGTACATATATACAAACCTTGACGCGCCAAATGGACGCATCGTTACTGTGGATGCTGCCGATCCCAAACCTGCAAACTGGAAAGACCTGATCAAAGAAACAGAAAATGTATTAAGCCCATCAACCGGTGGAGGTAAGCTATTTGCTAATTACATTAAGGATGCAGTTTCGATGGTATTGCAGTATGGTATGGACGGTAAACTGGAACACGAAATTAAGTTGCCCGGGATAGGTACATCTGTTGGCTTTGGCAGTAAAAAGAAGGAGCTAGAGCTATTTTATACCTTTACGTCCTATGTTTATCCAACTACAATTTTTAAATATTCGGTAACTACAGGCCAATCGGAAGTCTATAAAAAGCCGGGTATCGATTTCGATCCATCAAAATACGAGTCTAAACAGATATTTTATACTTCTAAAGACGGCACTAAGGTGCCAATGATCATTACCTATAAAAAAGGACTAGTGCTAAATGGCAAAAATCCTACTGTGTTATATGGTTACGGAGGTTTTAATATTAGTTTAACTCCTGCGTTTAGTACTTCTGTAGTTGTTTTACTGGAGCAGGGAGGTGTTTATGCAGTCCCTAATCTGCGTGGTGGTGGCGAGTATGGCGAAAAATGGCATCTTGCAGGAACTAAACTCCAAAAGCAAAATGTATTTGACGACTTTATTGCTGCGGCGGAGTATTTGATTTCAACTAAGTATACTTCTAAAGATTACCTGGCAATAATGGGTGGTTCAAATGGCGGGTTGTTGGTTGGAGCTACCATGGCGCAGCGACCAGAGCTGTTTAAGGTAGCATTTCCGGCCGTTGGGGTAATGGATATGTTGCGCTACCATAAATTTACGGCAGGAGCAGGCTGGAGCTATGATTATGGGACGTCGGAAGATTCAAAAGAGATGTTTGAGTATTTACATAAGTATTCGCCCGTGCATGCTTTAAAAGCAGGAGGTAAATATCCCGCAACATTGGTTACTACTGCCGATCATGACGACAGGGTTGTACCGGCGCACTCTTTTAAGTTTGCGGCAACCTTGCAGGAGCGGCAGGGAGGTGATGCACCGGTGCTGATCAGTATACAGACCAACGCCGGGCATGGTGCCGGTAAACCGACAGATAAAGCTATTGAAGAGATTGCCGACAAATGGGCCTTTCTATTCTACAATATGGGCTTGGGATATAGGTAACTGAAACAAGAGATGCACCCACAACTCCTGGGTTTCTCGGATGGTAAGAGGGGTGGGGCAATAAAAGAATGTCACGTCCTGATAAGCAATGTCGCCTCCTGCTCTGGCTATACAGGAGGTGATTAGTTAGTACTAAGCGTCATTCTAATACGCTCGTCATCTCGACGACAGCATGTGCTATAGCACGATTTCAGGATAACGAGTATGTCTTCATGGCTTTTTGATCGAAAACTAGCGACGACTCTACCGGAAAACAGTTAAATGAAAAAATATTTTAATTTTTTTTTATTCATGAAATTTATTGATGCATTAAAAATTTCAAATGTATTTTGCTGGTTATCAGAAGGGTGAAATTTTGATGGTGAGTAAGTAATGAGAATAGGGCAGAGGGGTATTAAATATTTATTGAAAATATTTTGAAAAGGGTTTTGAGAATTGAAAACTATCTCTATCTTTGCAGTCCTAAAACAATCCTAACTGCGGAAGTGGCGTAATTGGTAGCCGCACCAGACTTAGGATCTGGCGCTTCACGGCGTGGGGGTTCGAGTCCCTTCTTCCGCACACAAAAGTTCCCCCGCAACACGGGGGAATTTTTATATAAAGACGGTTATAAAAATATTGATTCAGAAAGATGAACATTACACAGGAAAAAATTAACGACTTAAACGCAGTTGTAAAAATTAAAATTGCACCTGAAGATTATACTGAAAAGGTTGATAAGACTATAAAAGAACAAGCTAAAAAAGCAAACCTTCCTGGGTTCCGTAAAGGAATGGTTCCTCCTGCTCACATCAAAAAAATGTATGGCAGAAGTATTCTTGTAGAAGAAATCAACAATCTGTTAAGCGAAACTTTAAACAAACACTTAACTGATAATAAAGTAGAAATTCTTGGTCAGCCTTTGCCTGTGATGGATGATTCTAAAGAATTCAAATGGGATTATACAGACGAGTTTGAATTTGATTATGAATTAGGATTAGCACCTGCTATTGATTTAAACCTTTCTTCTAAAGACAAGTTTACTCAATATGTTGTTAAAGCTGACGAAGAAACTTTAGCTGCGCGTATCAAAAACATCCGCAAAAGCTATGGCAAAATGACAAACCCTGAAGTTTCGGCAGAAGAAGACGTACTTTATGCCGAATTAGCACAACTTTCTGCCGATGGTTCAGTTTTTGAAGGTGGCATTACACAAACAGGATCTATTCGTTTAGATCAGGTTACTGATAAAAAGATTTTAAAATCTTTAATTGGTTTAAAAAAGGATGATGTAGTTACGCTTGACGTTCAAAAAGCTTTTGATAAAAATGAGGTTATAATAGCCAAATTATTAAACATCAGCGAGGAAGATGCCAAAGACCTACAATCAAAATTCCAGGCAACGGTTAAAAATGTAAACCGTTTAGAGGAAGCTGATTTAAATCAAGAGTTCTTTGATAAATTATTTGGTGCAGGTGAAGTAACTGATGAGGCTGGTTTTACTGCCAGAATTACAGAAGAAATCGAAAGCATGTTTAAGCAAGATGCAGATCGTAAATTACAAAACGATATGTATACTAAACTTACTGACAGTGTTAAAATTGATTTGCCAGATGAGTTTTTACGTAAATGGTTAAAAGCTACTAACGAAAAACTAACTGACGAAGAATTAGCTGAAGGTTATGATGATTTCGCTAAAAACTTGAAATGGACTTTAATCGAAAACAAATTGATTAAAGACAATAACATCGAGATTAAATATGAAGATGTTTTCCAAACAGCAAAACAACGTTTAGACGCACAATTTAGAATGTACAGTCCAGCTCCGATGCCGGAAGATCAATTGGCTCAGTATACTGCTACTTTCCTTAAAGAGAAAGACAACGCTAACCGTATTTTTGATGAAGTAAAAGCGATTAAAGTTTTCGAACACATTCAATCAGTTGCTACTTTAGACCAAAAAGAAATAGCTTATAATAAATTTATAGAATTAAAATAAGAAAGGCTGGTAACAGCAAACACAATTAATTTTATAGTTTTAAGAATAAGGCGGCTTTATTAAGGCCGCCTTATTTATATAAAAGATATTCAAATTTTACAATGCCACAATAAATTACCAATTTAGTTTAGCTACTTTGGTGACAAATATTAGAAAATAAGAACTTCTGAAACCTCCTGAGGAAGCTCCATAACAGATAAAAGAAAAATAGGAACTTATGAAAATAGATAAAGACGAGTTTAGAAAATATGCAGTTAAACATCACCGTATAAACGGTTTAAATGTTGATCGTTTTATTGGAGCAACAAACAACTCTCCAAAAAGCATGACACCTTATATCATTGAAGAACGCCAGCTTAATGTAGCGCAAATGGACGTTTTCTCTCGTTTGATGATGGATAGGATTATCTTTTTAGGTGATGCTATTTATGACGGAAATGCAAACATTATACAAGCTCAATTGTTGTTTTTACAGTCGACAGATAACAATAGAGACATTCAAATTTATATCAATTCACCAGGTGGTTCAGTTTATGCCGGTTTAGGTATATACGACACCATGCAGTACATCACTCCTGATGTGGCTACAATTTGTACCGGTATGGCGGCTTCAATGGGAGCGGTTTTATTGGTAGCAGGAGCTAAAGGAAAACGTGCTGCATTACCTCACTCACGTGTAATGATTCACCAACCTTCTGGTGGTGCTCAGGGTGTGGCTTCAGATATGGAGATCAACCTTAGGGAGATGCTAAAATTAAAAAAGGAATTGTACGATATCATTTCTAATCATTCCGGACAATCTTATGAGTGGGTAGAAAAAGCTTCAGACCGTGATTACTGGATGAAAGCTGAGGAGGCGAAAGGTTTTGGAATGATTGATGAAGTACTGGTTGCCAGTAGTAAGAAAGATTAAAAATGGCTAAACAAAATAAAGAATCGCGTTGCTCTTTTTGTGGCTCAGGTAAGCAGGATACTTTAATGCTTATCGAAGGGCTTGATGCATACATTTGTGATAAATGTGTTGCTCAGGCGAATCAGCTTCTGGTACAGGAGCTGGGCAGCAAAAAAGGTAAAGCTTTAGATCCTTCGATCACCTTGTTAAAACCACAGGAAATTAAAGCGCATATTGATCAGTATGTTATTGGTCAGGATGATGCTAAAAAAGTACTTTCTGTGGCAGTGTATAACCACTATAAAAGGTTGAGTCAGAAGATTGATAAAGCTGACGAGATTGAGATTGAAAAATCCAACATCATGCTGGTAGGCGAAACAGGAACAGGTAAAACTTTACTGGCTAAAACCATTGCAAAGATATTGCATGTGCCTTTTTGTATATGCGATGCAACGGTGCTTACCGAAGCAGGTTATGTAGGAGAGGATGTTGAAAGCATATTAACACGTTTATTGCAGGCGGCTGATTATGATGTGGCTTCGGCAGAACGTGGTATCGTTTATATCGATGAGGTTGACAAGGTGGCACGTAAAAGTGATAACCCTTCAATCACCAGAGATGTATCGGGAGAAGGTGTACAACAGGCCTTGTTGAAGATCTTAGAAGGTACTGTAGTAAACGTTCCGCCTCAGGGTGGTCGTAAGCACCCTGATCAGAAGATGATCCCTGTGAACACGAATAACATCTTGTTTATTTGCGGGGGTGCATTTGATGGTATTGAACGTAAAATAGCGAACAGATTGCGTACACAGGCTGTAGGTTACAAAGTTAAAAAGGACGACGAAGAGTTGGATCTTAAAAACCTGTACAAGTATATCACTCCTCAGGATTTAAAATCATTTGGATTAATACCAGAGCTTATTGGTCGTGTGCCGGTTTTAACGCACCTTAACCCATTAGATAAGCAGGCTTTACGCAACATTCTTACTGAGCCTAAGAACTCATTGTTGCGTCAGTATGTGAAACTATTCGAATATGAGAATGTAAAGCTTGTATTTGAAGATGAGGTTTTAGATTTCATTGTTGATAAGGCAATGGAATATAAACTTGGTGCAAGGGGCTTACGCTCTATTTGCGAAGCGATTATGCTTGATGCGATGTTTGAAATACCATCGGACGCGAGTGTCCAGGAATTGAGTATTTCACTCGACTATGCCGTGGAGAAATTTGAGAAGGCCGACTTTAAAAAGTTAAAAGCTGCTTAGAAATTTAAATCCCCGGTTTTACCGGGGATTTTTTTTTAATATATTGGTTAAGGTTGTAGGCACGCCAAGCCGTCATCTCGACGATAGGAGAGATGACGAAGAAGTAGCCGAAGACTACAAGATTTAGGATGACGGGCTCATACTTAAGTGGATAACAGAAGTTTAGCATACACCTCAAAAAAAGAATAATAAAGAAAGGATAAATATATGAACGAAGAAAAAGACGTAAAAAAAGATGAAAAAGCAGTAGCGAAAGCAAAAAAAACTAAAGAAATTGAATCTCCTGTAAAAGGTGGTTTAAAATCTAAATCAGAGATTGTTAAGAACTGGTTGCCAAGATATACCGGCAGACCATTAGAAGAATTTGGACAATACATCTTGCTAACAAATTTTAGTAAATATGTGCAAATGTTCTCTGAGTGGAACGGCAATGCACCTATTTTAGGATTAGATAAGCCGATGCAAAGCGTAACTGCAAATGGAATTACCATTATCAATTTTGGTATGGGAAGCCCGATGGCGGCTACTATGATGGATCTGCTAACCGCAATTTCTCCTAAAGCAGTTTTGTTTTTAGGCAAATGCGGAGGGTTAAAGAAGAAAAACCAATTGGGCGATTTGATTTTGCCTATAGCAGCGATAAGAGGCGAGGGGACATCAAATGATTACCTGCCTGCAGAAGTACCGGCATTACCTGCCTTCGCTTTGCAGAAAGCGATATCAACAACAATAAGAGATCACTCGAGAGATTATTGGACAGGAACTTGCTATACCACCAACCGCAGGGTTTGGGAGCACGACAAGAACTTTAAGAAATACCTGAAAGGCTTACGTGCAATGGCAGTAGATATGGAAACCGCAACTATTTTTACCACTGGATTTGCCAATAAAATACCTACCGGAGCTTTACTGCTGGTTTCTGATCAGCCAATGATTCCGGAAGGCGTAAAAACTGCCGAAAGCGATAGCAGTGTAACCACTAATTATGTGGAAACTCATTTAAGAATAGGGGTAGATTCGTTAATGCAACTAATTAATAACGGACTTACTGTTAAGCACCTTCATTTTTAGTCACCATCAGTACTTTTGGGGGAATCGAATTCAATCAGCGTTCCGCCAAAGTGGCTAACTTCAGCCCAGTCATCTGTAGGAAATTCTATCATAACAATTCCACAGGTAGGGATATTATAGATACTTGCATCACTTAAGTAGTTTGCAAAATCTGTAAATCCCGGGTTGTGCCCAAATATGGCTACTCTGTCATATTTATTATTCAGCTTGTTTACAACCTTTAAAAGGGTGTTCACATCAGCTTCATAAATAGCAGTTTCTTCTTTGATTTGATCAGGAGATTTGTGCCATACTTGCGAAAAATGTTTGGCGGTAGTAATTGCTCTTAAAGCAGGGCTGCTTACCAATAATTGCGGAACAAGGTTTTTTTGAAGTATCCTTGACGCCATTTCTGGTGCATTTCTGTGTCCCCTTGGATTTAATGGCCTGTCGAAATCTGAAAGATGGGAATTGGCCCAATCTGATTTACCGTGTCTTACTAATAGCAATTGCTTCATATAAGCGTTCTTATGAGTTTATAAAACTAACAATCTTATCGGTATGAATGTTTTTCATACATTTAAAATGTCCTAAGGGACATCTCTCTAAACCAAACTTTGAACACGGTCTACACGCCAGGTCTTCTCCAACAATTAATGATTGTGATATTTTATAAGGATGTACCCCTAGCAAATCAGGTGTGGTGCCGCCCCATACAGACGCTAATGGCTTGTCAAAAGCTTCTGAAATATGCGTCAGTCCGGTATCAAATCCAATTACCTTATGGGCTTTAGAGATCAGAAAAACAGATTGATCCAGGTTTGTAATCCCACAGGTACTGAATACATTATCGCCAGTAGCTTCCTTAATTATATCGGCATTCTCTTTTACATCATTCCCCCCCAATAAAACAACAGGAAGATCTATTTTATTACATATTTCTATGATCTTATCATTAGGCAGCCTTTTGGTAAAATGAGTGGCTCCAATAACAAAGGCAACGAACTTTTGCTGATGAGATGGAGGTAAAAATTCTGATAAATGATATTCTTTAGAGATATAATAATCAATAGGCTTGTCATCATTTTTTACACCAAGAAACTTCACGGTTTCAAGATATCTGTCTACCAGATGTTTTCCAGAAATGAGTTTATTCCATTTGAATTTTAATGCCAGCCATTTACTTATTCTATCTTTTTTATAAGTAGAAGAGGGTAGTCCGGTTTTGAATTTGATAATAGAAGTACGCAGGTTATTGTGCAGGTCTATAATCAGGTCAAAATTCTCAGCTTTAATATCCTTAATGGTATCAGATAACCTTGGTTTAAGCGTATGAAGTTTAGTTAAATAGGGGTTATTCTGGTAAATGTATTTGAATGCGGGTTTGGTAAGGAAATGTATTTCGCAATCAGGTAATTGTTCTTTGAGGCATCTCACTACCGGGGTTGTGTAAATGATATCCCCCATGGAACTAAACCTTATTACAATAATCTTTTTAGGTGTTTTCAAATCAATAATTTCTTATTGTGAACCTTTTATTTTTTCTATAATACTTGTTGATGAATAACCCGGCAAGAAGTTAAGTACTTTAACCTCACCTCCATTGGCAATTGTTTCTTTTGCGCCCACAATATTATCGAGGTTGTAATCTCCACCTTTAACCAATACATCAGGTTGAACTGCGTTGATTAAATCAAGGGGAGTATCTTCACTAAAAAGGACAACAGCATCAACAAAAAACATAGATGCAATAAGTTGTGTGCGACTAAACTCATTATTTATTGGCCTGTTCTCGCCTTTAAGTTGGCATACAGAATTGTCGGTATTTAAACCAACAACAAGTATGTCTCCCAGATCTGCAGCTTCGCCAAGGTAGGCGATATGGCCAGGGTGTATGATGTCAAAACAGCCATTTGTAAATACGATCTTTTTACCTTCAGCCTTCCACTTACGGGCCTTATCAATTAGCGTATCTCTGGATACTATTTTTTGTACAAGAGTCTGTTTTGAATCTTTTGCCATAATTAATATGATTGATCTACTGCGGTGCAAAGAATGTGCCCAATCAGGATGTGCATTTCCTGTATTCTGGCAGTATTGTCTTCAGGGATTACAATATTTATATCGCAAAGTTCATTCATCTGGCCACCGTCTCTGCCAGAGAGACCTAGTGTTTTACAACCAATTTCTTTTGCTGCTTTTAAGGCGTTTATAATGTTTGCGCTGTTGCCGCTTGTAGATATCGCAATAAATAGATCTGAAGGATTGGCTAGCGCGTGCAACTGACGCTCGAATACGCTATGGTAACCATAATCATTGCTTATTGCGGTTAGTGCCGAAGTATCAACCGTAAGTGCAATTGCAGGTAGTGCCTTGCGCTCTTTAACAAACCTACCGGTAAGTTCTGCGGCAATATGCTGTGCATCGGCAGCGCTTCCCCCATTTCCGGCCAACAGTACTTTAGCACCCGAAAGCAAGGTATCTGTAATTAGTTTACAGCTGCTCTCTATTTGAGGTACAAGGTTCGAAATGACTTTCTCAATGGTTGCCTTATGATGATTTAATTCGTCTAATACCATGAATGTTAATTGGTTTTTAAAGATGCAATGATTTCTTCAATGCTGGTAGTTGCACTGCCAATATGTTTAATCACAATTGATGCCGCGTAATTAGAGATAGTTGCCGCTTCTTCAACACTAAAGTCTAGTGATAGGCAATACGCTAAAGTGGCTATTACGGTATCTCCGGCGCCGGTTACATCGTAAACTTCGGTAGCGGCAACAGGTATGATTTTATAATCTTCTTTAGTAATAATAGCAATTCCTGCTTCTGAAAGTGTTACAATCAGATAGGTTGCCTTGGTGGAGTCCAGAATAACGTGAGCAGCTTTAATTAAATCCTCATCAGAATTGATTTTTTCTGCTTTGGCAGCTTCTGCCAGTTCCTTCTTGTTCGGTTTAATAAGAAAAGCACCTTCATATTTACTATAATCCATTCCTTTTGGATCTACAAGGGTTTTTTTACCAAGCGATTGGCAGTAACCAATGATTTTTAAGGATAGGGTTGGAGTAAGTAATCCTTTATTGTAATCTGAAAGGACTACAATATCTGCTTTTTCTATATAGGGGGTAATGAAAGCAAAAAAAGATTCTTCCAGTTCAGCAGAGATGTTGTGGATATCCTCTTTGTCTATTCTAACAATTTGATGATTTCCGGCAATAACCCGGGTTTTTACGGTAGTTACCCTGCTGTCATCTTTTAAAATCAATCGATTATCTATGCCTTTTGTTGTTAATATCTCTATTACGTCGGCCGCAAACAGATCATTACCAACAATTCCGGCAAGATGAACTTTAGCCCCAAGATCAATCAAGTTGCTGGCTACGTTTGCCGCACCACCAATAATTTTTGATTCTCTATGTGCATTTAGGATTGGTACTGGTGCTTCTGGTGATAATCTGGTGGCCGACCCGAAGATGTAGTGATCTAACATGAGATCGCCTATAACTAATATATCCGGAGCGGGATTATTGTGATGTGCATTATGTAGTTTTTCTTTTAGCATGCTCTATTATAGGTCAAAGGTAAGCATAATGGCTTTTATAATGATTAAATATTGTTGAACCTGTTTTTAAAATGATCTGCTATTTCATTTACAGAATAACTATTTAAGCATTGTTTGGCCTCCAGGCCTCCTTTTCTGCCCACTAACACGCCATACTTCATATCATGGAAGCCTTCTGTTCTGTGGGCATCCGGATTTATAGATAAAATAACGCCTTTTTCAAGCGCATAGCGATGCCAGCGCCAATCCAGATCTAAGCGCAAAGGGTTGGCATTGATTTCTATAACTACATTATTTGCAGCACAGGCATCAATTACTTTGGCATAATCTATTGGGTAACCTTTTCTGCTAAGCAGTAATCTACCGGTAGGGTGTCCTAGTATGGTAGTATATGGGTTTTCTATCGCTTTTATTAATCTTGAAGTAGCTTTTTCTTCGTCCATACGCAGGATGCTGTGTACAGATGCAACTACAAAATCAAACGTTTTAAGGATGTCGTCGCTGTAATCCAATGAACCATCAAAAAGGATGTCGCTTTCTATTCCTTTAAATATTTTAAATGGAGCAAGTTTAGCATTTAATGCTTCAATTTCCTGATGCTGTGCGTAAACGCGTTGTTCGTTTAGGCCATTGGCATAAAATGCGGATTTTGAATGATCGCAAATTCCCAGGTATTCTAATTGCAGGTTGTCTTTACAATAAAGCGCCATCTGTTCCAGGGTATGCACGCCATCACTCCAGGTAGAGTGGTTATGTAAACTTCCTTTTAGGTCATTGTAGGTAATTAACTGAGGCAGTTTGTTTGCCTTTGCCAATTCTATTTCATTTAATCCCTCTCTAAGCTCCGGTTCAACAAATGCTAATCCGGCTTTTTGATAAATAGATTGCTCATCATTAAAGGGGCCATTGCCTGCTAAAGCTAAAACATCGGTAACATGTTTTTCATTGCCGGTTAATTTAAACCAATTGAGGTAGAAATCGTGTTTGGCTACCACATAAAGTTTGATTTTAAGACCTGTAGGACTGTGTGCTATAAGTGCATCATCGCCCTGCGCTTCAAATTGTAAAGGCTCAAATTCTGATATTCTTGTAACTACTTCTTCGATGCGCTCAGCACCAATTACGAGTTCTATTTCTTCGATAATTTCCAGACAGCGGCGGTATGCTCCGGCAACACCTAAAAGCGGCTCTCCGCTGATGCCCCTAAGCCATATGGCAAGGTCTCCAAATAGTGTGTTAACAAAACCTTCTGCCTGGGCATACAGGAATTTGCCATGTGCTGCCATCTGAAATTCAATAACTTTCTTGATCTCTTCCTGTGTTTTCAGACCAAAGCCTTTTGCTTCAATAAGTCTGTTTTCATTGCAGGCGTAATAAAGTTCGCCAATGTTTTCGATAGCGAGATCTTTCCAGATAACTGATATTTTTTTAGGGCCAATACCTTTAATGCCCAGCATTTCTACAATTCCTTCGGGTGTTTCGGTCAGGATGGTCTGAAGTTCAACCATGGAGCCTGTCTGCAGTAACTCCCATACTTTTGCCGATATACTTTTGCCAAGGCCATCTATGAGTGCGATTTCTTCGAGCGTTTTATCTTTAATGGCAAATGGCAGTTTATCTACTTTAAAAGCGGCATTAGCCACTGATTTTATTTTAAAAGGATTTTCATTATGTAGTTCCATCAATTGAGACAGGAGACGGAGGGTACGGGCGATGGTCTTGTTTTCCATTGAGTTATTTTTTACCTTAACAGTAATGGAGCTATTTTTTAGGATAATTCCATCGTTGCTAAATTAAATAAAAACGCTCGGTTTTTTGATTAAACTATTATTGGCATGGTTTTTTTACCTTATGTTGCTATGAGACAATTCAATATTTTAAGTGTTTTTTTGCTGGCTCTGGTTTTGGGCTGCAATGAACCAAATAAAAAGACGACAGAGGAGGACAAAGAGGCCCGTCTTCCTGCCGGTGCATTTCCAGAGTATTCCGGAGATCTGATGATTGTTCCGGGCAAGTCGATTGATAAAGTGTTTTTAGGGCAAGACATGCAAGAGGTTTTTAAGATTTTAGGGAATCCAAATGACGGTGATGCCGCGATGGGAAAGGCGTGGGGGATATGGTACCTCAGAGATTCAACTGATACCAAAAAAGGAATGCTGTCGGTTTATTCATCTTATAAGGATAGCACGATGGTTACTAAAGACGTTAAGCAGATTGTGGTGAGTGCTTCGAATTACAGAACTGATAAGGGTTTAAGGATTGGAGTATCTCTTGATGAGATAAAGGCAGTTTTTCCGAATGTAAAAAAGGCCGAGATTTATGTGAGCACTGTTAAAAAAGATACTTTAGTTGTTTATGATGCAGAGGATGAAGGGATAGCTTTTGATGTAAGGAATAAAGGAGATCATTTTTTTACTACTGCCATTACAGTACATCCTAAAAAAGTATCGGTAAATAGTACATATCTAACAATACATCCGGGTTGGAATAAAGTTCAATAAAGAAAGATTGTTTGACGCTGCTGATTTTAGGGCTGTCGTTTTGAGGCTTTCGTCATCTCCTTTGATTAACCAAAGGAGATGACGGTGCGTTCTAAAGTATGACGATGCGTTCTAAAGAATAAAAGTTAAGATCTTTTAATTTACTTTAATTTCAAATGGCATGCGTGTTTGTACGCCTGATTTTGAAATGGCTGATTTTATTTGCTGATAAATTGGATAGCTATCGCCAAGTTCTTGCTTGGCATAATATGTTTTTACTTTATCGGTACTGTTTTCCATAAATGACTTTAGGGGGCTTATCATTTCAGGATATTCCACTACTCTGTACTCTTTTACCTTTGCTTTTTTTGCTGCCGAAACAATAGCATCATTAAAGCTTCCGGTTCTATCTGCAAGTCCTATTTTTACCGCATCTGTACCTATCCAAACACGGCCACCACCAATGCTATCAATATATGCTTTAGACTTTTTACGTCCTTCAGATACATGAGTAATAAAGGTATCGTAAACTCTGTTTACATCAGTTTGAATAATTAGCCTTTCGCCATCAGTTAGAGGGCGGTTAGTACTCATGATATCGGCATATTTTCCGGTTTTAACACCATCAAATGTAATTCCAAGTTTGGAGTTCAGTAATTTCTGGAAATTAGGAATCACACCAAATACGCCAATAGATCCAGTTATTGTGTTTGGCTGTACAAAAATTGAATCCGCTGCACAAGCAATATAGTAACCTCCGGATGCTGCCACATCACCAAATGAGGCAATTACCGGTTTAACTTTTTTCGTAAGAATAATTTCTCTCCAGATTACATCAGAAGCAAGTGCGCTGCCGCCTGGTGAGTTTACCCTCAATACAATAGCTTTGATGCTTGAATCTAATCTGGCCTTTCTGATGGTTCTGGAAAGGCGCTCAGAACCAATCTGTGCATTAGAGCCTTCTCCACCAACAATATCTCCATCAGCATAAATTACAGCTACTTTGTTTTTACCGCTTTCACTTTTATCGGCGTTTATATTTTTGGCATAATCGTTTATAGTTATGCTGCTGATATTGCTTTTCTTGTCTTTACCGCTTAAAGATTTAAGCTCGTCAAGAATTTCATCTTTAAATTTAAGACCATCAATCAGCTTATAAGCAAGTGCGTCTTTTGGCTGCTGAATTTTATAATCGTCTGCAATCTGATGTAAGGTCGGAGTACTGATGTGTCTGCTTTCAGCGATTCCTTCAAGAAATGTATTGTACATTCCGGTTAAATAAGCGGTAACCTGCTCACGATTTTTATCGCTCATTTTATCGTTAATAAATGGCTCAATTGCACTCTTATAAGAGCCTACTCTTATAATTTGTGCCTCAATACCTAATTTATCCAGTGCTCCTTTAAAGAACATGACCTGAGAGCTTAAACCTTTAAATTCAAGTGCACCTTCAGGATTCAGATAAACTTTATCGGCCACAGAGGCCAGATAATAAGCACTCTGCGTATAAACCTCGCTATAAGCTATAATTTTCTTTTTACTGGTTTTGAAATCTATTAAAGCATTTCTTACCTCGCGTAATGTTGCGAAGCCCGCATTTGGAGAAGTTACATTAAGATAAATGCATTTAATATCATCATCTGTTTTTGCTTTTTTAAGAGACTTAAGAATATCATTAAATCCTATACTTTTCTCGCCATCTCCACCTACAATTGGTAGATTTGAAAAAGTATCATCCGGAGTTCGCTCTTTAATTGCCTGATCCATATTTAAATAAAGTACCGAATTGCTGCTTACACTAACAGTTTTATCACTCTCGAGAGATGAAACAACACCAACAATAACTACAACAAATAACAGGGTAAAAAGGACAAGTGAAATGATAACTCCAACAACGGTTGCAAAAACATACTTGAAAAATTCTCTCATGTGGTGGTTTAATATTTATTTTGTAAATATAAGTAAAAAAATAGCCTGAGGCCTTTATATGATATTTGATACTAAAAAAGTTTATTTGTTACTGGGTAGCAACCTTGGCGATAGGGAACAGTTGATTGAAGATGCCATTAAACAAATTGCTAATGAAATAGGAGAGGTGTTTATAAGATCGTCAGTTTACGAGACTGAGGCCTGGGGAAATGAAGATCAGCCTTCTTTTTTAAATATCGCATTAGGTGTTAAAACTAAACTTACACCCATTGATGTGCTAAATAAAGCTTTGGAAATTGAACTTGAACTTGGAAGGGTTAGGCATGAAAAATGGGGTTCTCGTTTAATTGATATTGATCTCATTTTTTATGATGACATTGTGGTAGACATGGGAGCTGAATTACAAATACCTCACCCTCAGATGCAATATAGAAAGTTCGTTTTAGAGCCTTTGGCTGAGATAGCTCCTGATTATATACATCCGGGTTTAAAAATAACCGTTCGCGAAGTATTAGAAAGATTACGTGATAATTTATCTGTATCTAAAATTTAATTATATTTTTGTTCCAATGATTAACGTAAATAAAAATGATGAGCCTTTAGATCTTTCTTACTTAAGAGAGATGTCTGCAGATAATGCGGAGTTTATCATAGAGATGATAGATCTTTTTAAAGTTCAAACGCCGGTATACCTTTCTGAGCTTGAAAGTGCAGTAGCCGCTAGAAACTGGCCATTGGTATCAACCTGTGCACATAGAATGAAACCTACCTTTGCTTATATTGGAAGGGAAGATGCTAAACTGCACATGCAAATGATTGAACATAATGCCCGCGAGCTTATTGATGTAGAAGCATTGCCTCAGGCATTTGCTGAAATTGCTGAGTTTGTGCCAATCTTATATAAGCAACTAGATCGTGCAAAAGCGGATCTTGAAAAAGATCTTTAAGCTGCAGGAATACGTCTGAAATGTAAAATTGACAATCCTATATACAACACCAGTATAAAAGGAATAGCGGCAAATTTCAGAAAAGGCAGTAGCAGTGCTGATATGATCAGAAAGATATACTTTATTTTATTCTGAGCCCAGCTCGTTGAACTGAATTTTAAAGAGAAGATTCTAATCTCACTTACCAGTAGCCAGCTTAATAGTGCCGTTAATCCAATAAGCAGTAAGGTAGAATTGATAACCGAGGGATAGTCTTTTTGAATAAACGGCAGGGAGACTATAAACAAAGTATTCATTGGGGTATTTAAACCGATGAAATCTTCCGTTTGCCTGGTGTCGTTATTAAATTTGGCTAATCTTAATGCAGAGAATACCGTAATAATAAAGGCCAGATAAGGCAGGTAAGGCGATGCATAGTCGCTTTGCGAAAGTAGTTGGTACATTACTACTCCTGGCAGAAAACCGAAGCTTACCATGTCGGCCAAAGAATCCAGATCTTTTCCGATGTTTGATTTTACGTTTAATAATCTGGCTGCAAAGCCATCAAAGAAGTCAAAGATTCCGGACAGCAGCACAAAATATGCTGCTGTCTCCAGAGCTCCGTTAAAAGCATAAACTATTCCGATGCAGCCTGAGAACAGATTTGCACAGGTAATTGCATTAGGGATATGCTTCTTTATCATTTATTAGCTATTCATCGAAATTAAAAACTCTTCGTTCGATTTTGTGCCTTTTATTTGTGCCTGTACAAATTCCATGGCTTCCTGAGCATTCATATCAGCCAGGTGGTTACGTAAGATCCATACACGTTGTAAAGTGTCTCTGTCATGTAACAGGTCATCTCTACGTGTGCTCGAAGCAGTAATATCGATAGCAGGGAAGATACGTTTGTTAGATAGTTTACGATCTAACTGTAGCTCCATGTTACCGGTACCTTTAAATTCTTCGAAGATCACCTCATCCATTTTAGAACCGGTATCTGTTAACGCAGTTGCAAGGATGGTTAAAGAGCCACCTTTTTCTATGTTACGTGCGGCACCAAAGAAACGTTTCGGTTTGTGTAATGCATTTGCATCAACACCACCAGAAAGGATTTTACCCGATGCAGGAGCAGTTGTGTTATAAGCTCTGGCTAACCTGGTGATAGAGTCTAGCAAGATTACTACATCATGACCACATTCTACAAGACGTTTAGCTTTTTCTAAAACGATGTTGGCAATTTTAACGTGACGTTCTGCCGGCTCATCAAAAGTTGAAGCAATAACTTCAGCTCTTACACTTCTTGCCATATCAGTAACCTCTTCCGGCCGCTCATCTATCAGTAATATGATCAAATAAACCTCAGGGTGATTTTTCGCAATTGCATTGGCTACCTCTTTGAGTAAATTGGTTTTACCTGTTTTAGGCTGCGCTACAATTAAACCACGTTGCCCTTTACCTATTGGGGTAAACAAGTCAATGATCCTGGTAGAGTAGTTGTTGGTTTCTGTGAAAAGATTTAACCTTTCAGTAGGAAACAAAGGAGTAAGGTAGTCAAATGGAACACGGTCCCTAACATCAGCTGGTAAGCGTCCGTTAATAGTTTCTACTCTTACTAAGGGGAAATACTTTTCGCCTTCTTTTGGAGGGCGGATGCTTCCTTTTACCGTATCACCTGTTTTTAAACCAAATAGTTTGATTTGCGACTGAGATACATAAATATCATCCGGAGATGAAAGATAATTGTAATCAGCAGATCTAAGGAAGCCATAGCCATCAGGCATAATTTCCAGAACACCTTCGTTGGTGATGGTATTATCAAAATCAAGATTTGAATAGCTATTCTCATTTTGTTTTTGATGACCGCCAGTATTAGGCCCTTTAGGTCTGTTCTCGTCTCTTTGAGGTTTATTACCTTTTTTGTTTTCACCTGAAGGAACGTTTTGGATAGGCGCCACTACAGGAGCGGGTTGAGCTGTTTCTGCGACCTCTGAAGGAGCTTCAGTAGCTTCAATCTGAGGCTCAGCATCCGGAACGGATAATTCTTCAGCAGCTTCCTCAGCATACCTTTGTTCCGAGCCGGGAAGCGGATCAAACAACGATGCCCTATTGAAAGGTTTAGTTGTTGGGCCTTCTTCTTCCTTTGCAGGAATCCGGATTCTTTTACGGGTTGGTTTTTCAGCAGTACCAGTATCTTTTACAGTTTTCGCTTTACTGATTTTAGCTGGTGCTGCTACCTCAGTCACCTCAGCTACAGGAGCGCCTGTTTCTTGTTCTGTTATTTGTGCAATAATTTCAACCAGTTCAGCCTTACGTAACTCATCAGCATTTAGTATACCTTGAGTTTTTGCAATCTCACGCAATTCGGCTGTGAGTTTTTCATTTAATTCTGTTTTATTAAACATTATATGGGTGTAGAGAAATTTTTAAAAATAGAATTTACCAATTGAACAGAGCAGAAAATACGGCTATAAAAGATAGTAGAAGACAAAATTTTATTGGATTTTCTGGAATGATCAGATAAACTTTTAGAGAATTATGTTGCAATTGTATGTATTTGTAAACTAATCTCCAAGAAAAACTTAAAATTGTTTAAAATAATTTCATTCAAAAGTTTTTAAATAGGCATTAAATCACTGTTAAATTTGGCATCTTTGCACACAAAATTTACCCTCTGATGAATAAGAAGCAGTTATTTGAACAAATCAAAAGTAAGAAATCTTTTTTATGTGTTGGCCTTGATCCGGTTTTGGAAAATATCCCAAAACACTTATTAAAATACGAAAACCCTGTGTTAGAATTTAATAAGCAGATAATTGACGCAACTAAAGATCTGTGTGTAGCTTACAAACCTAACACTGCTTTTTATGAGTCGATGGGATTAAGGGGTTGGGAAACTTTAATTAAAACATGGCAATATATTCCTAATGATATTTTTACAATTGCTGACGCAAAAAGAGGAGATATCGGGAACACTTCGGCCATGTATGCAGATGCCTTTTTTAATGAGGCCAAGTCTGAGATGAGTTTTGATGCTATAACCGTTGCTCCTTATATGGGAAAGGATTCTGTTGGTCCGTTTCTGGAATATAAAGATAAGTGGGTAATCCTTTTGGCTTTAACATCAAATGCAGGTCATAGCGACTTTCAGTTGCATGAAACGCCGGATGGTAAATTGTATGAAGAAGTGATTCGAATTTCATCTCAGTGGGCAGGTAGTGAGCAGTTGATGTATGTTGTAGGTGCTACACGGGGTTCTGAATTTGAAAATATAAGGAGACTGGCTCCCGATAATTTCTTATTGGTACCGGGTATTGGTGCACAGGGGGGCAGCCTTGCCGATGTTTGTAATTATGGCTTAAATAAAGAATGTGGCCTACTCGTAAATTCTGCAAGGGCTATCATATATGCAAGCAAAGGCGAAGACTTTGCTGAAAAAGCAAGGGAAGAAGCCATAAGTGTACAAAAAGAGATGGAGCAGATATTGTTATCTGCGAAATTGATATGACCGCTAAAACGGATTTTAAACTAATATTTGCTTTAATAGGTGTTGCTGTTGTTTGGGGAACAACATACCTTGGGATTCGTGTTGCAGTGGAAACCATCCCTGCCTGGTTTGTTGCCGCAATAAGACAAGGATTTGCATCCTTAATTTTGATGGGGATACTGCTGAGCAAAAATGAATTGAAATGGAAAAGCTGGCCTTATTTGAGAAGGCAGTTGCTGGTATCTGTTTTAATGATTGTTGTTGCTAATGGAATGACTACTGTAGCAGAAGAAACCATACCTAGCGGATTAACATCGCTGATTAATGCGCTGAGCCCATTGGTTGTGTTTCTGGGAAGTGTATTGTTTGGTTTACAAAGACCCAGTTTAAAAGGCTTTGCAGGTGTAATTATTGGCTTTTTGGGAGTAGCTTTTATTTTTAGGGCAGGTTTAGGTGATCTGTTAGACCCTAATTATAAAACAGGGATTATGTTTTTATGTTTTGCGGTTACCGGTTGGGCCTCAGGAACTATTTACACTAAAAAATATACCCTTAAAACAGATAATATATTTCTTGATCTGTTTTATCAATTTGTATTCTCCGCTATAATTCAGCTCGGACTTGCATTTGTTTTCTCTGGAGATACACATATAGCGACCTGGAGTTTAAAGAGCTTAATGGCGGTAGGTTATCTGGCCATTTTTGGATCTGTAGTTGGGTATTTCTGTTACCATTATGCTTTAAAGAAGGTTACTGCTACCGAAGTGTCTGTACTTTCTTATTTCAATACCGTTATTGCATTGTTTTTAGGTTGGTTAATCCTTGATGAAATTGTTACGTTTGACATTATTATTGCTACAATCTTAATTATCCTGGGTGTATTCATCACAAATTATAAAAAGCAAAAAATATAATTTAGCGGGATAATAATAATAGCAGGATATACTAATAAATGCTAAATATTTTAATTCCGGGATAAAAGCACACAATGCTTTTACGTCTCAGGCGTTGTTACAACTAAATAAATATTACTGTACTCAAAAAAAATGCTTAAATTGTGGTATAGGAATTAAAATTTTAAAAAAATAATATGTTCCAGCGCATTGTTACCTTTTTTGAAAAGCAAAGTTTCGGGGTGTGTACTTACCTTGCAGAGCGTTTAAATATGTCGATTAGTAAAATCCGGCTGTTCTTTATTTACTCTTCCTTTTTAGCGGTAGGTTTTCCTATTGTGTTTTATATTCTGGCGGCACTTGTTCTAGATGTAAGACACTATATCAAAAGGATTCGCCTGCGTATTTGGGACGTATAGACGACCTTGAACTTTTAAAAGCTAAACCCGCAGAATTTCTGCGATCTCAGAGAAACCCTTTTCCTCAGCCAGGTCAGCAGGTAGTTTGCCCCCTTCCATTCTGCTATTTACTTCAGCATTATGCTCTAGCAATAGAATAATTATTTCAATGTCTCCCTGTTGGGCAGCTGCATGAAGAGGTGTGAAACCCGCTTGTTGTTTTACGTTTATTATTGCCCCGGCATCGATCAGCATCTTGGTGATGTTATAACTTTTAATAGCTACTGACGAGTGTATAGGATATACATTAAAGCCATTGTTTGCAGGGATATTTACATCTGCTCCGCTTTCTATCAGGAATTTGCATATCTCCTCATTGGCAAAATAAGTGGCTAAACCCAAAGGCGTAAAGCCATCAGCCGATAAAGAATTTACTGAATCCGGGTTTTGAGCAACCAATTTGGTAGTAAGCTCATATTTGCCTAGTGCGCAGGCTTCAAATATGGTAAGGTTTGCCACAAAACTTGCAATTAATAAGGCAATTCCAGGTTTTCTGTAATAGCATGCCAATAATGCAGGGGATATCCCGTGGCTTGTTTTTTGACTGGCAAGCTGCGGCTGTTTGGTTAAAAGATCTGATATCTCTTGTTTCTTATCGGCTTCGATTAAACTTTCAAGATGAGCAATGTCCATTGTTAAATTTAAATTAAAAATGCTTAATAAAATTAACAAACTTAGCTAAAAATGTTTTATCTAAAAAAGAATCCCGCCTAGTGGAATACTAAACGGGATCACCCTAAAACAAAACTATATCTAAAAAATCAAAACTTAAACGCTTTGTATCTATGACTTTAATTAAGTGAGAAGGTTTAAAATACTCGAGGAATTTATTTTAAGAAGATACATGTTTTGTAAAAGTTTTTGAAGAAATAAACGTTTTTACATTGAATAAATTTGTTGAATTAGACGATGTTTAGCGGTATTTGTAATATCTTAGCATAGATGGCAATAATATTATTTAAGTTTGTTGATTATTAATATTCGTAAGAAAAATGTCGGTAAGGGGAAACCAATTTAAGTCCAATTCTTTTAAAAATGATCAAGCTGATAAGCAGGGCTCCAGATCGCAAGGCACAAAGAAATTCAGGGAGAGATCAGAAATATTGCCCCGTCTGGATTTTCAGAATGGACGGGCGATTAAGATCATAGGCTTGTTTTTTGTCATTCTTTCACTATACTTTCTTATAGCTTTTACTTCATACTTATTTACCTGGCAAGAAGATCACAGCTATGTAATTGATGCTAATGGTGGCTGGAGTAATTTGTTTAAAACTTACGAGGAACTGCAGCAGGTAAATATCCCTCCAGTAGTGCAGAACTGGCTTGGCAAGATAGGCGCATTGCTATCTCATCAATTTATTTACGAATGGTTTGGTGTGGCCTCTTTTCTTTTTGTATTTGTATTCTTTGTTATTGGATACCGATTGCTGTTTAAGGTAAAAATATTCGCCCTTGAAAAAACATTGGGTTATAGCCTTTTCTTTTTGCTGTTTATCTCTTTAACTTTCGGGTTTTGCCACGCTTTCTTTTCCAATGCCCCTCATTTTTTAGAAGGTGAGTTTGGCTATTGGACTAATAAACTGCTGACCGCCCAGATTGGGACTGCAGGAGTAGGGGTGCTAATTGCTTTTTTAGGGTTAACGATTTTAATAATTGCCTATAACATAGATTTTAAACTACCCCTGCGTAAACAGGATGGCGGAATTGTTCCTGAAACACCTGATAATATTGAACTGGAAAACGAAATGCCCTCTGAGCCTGTTGAGTTTACACTTAATGATAAACTAGGTAATCAGCGTAAAAAGGAGCAGAATATAGTAGTTACTCCGTCAAGATTTGAAGAAAGGGACGTTGAGGAGGAAAAAACACCAGTATTTACTCAGGCGGTAAATGTTATGCATCCGCCAATTGTCCTTTCTCCATCAGTTGATGAGCGACCTAAATCTCCTATTCTGGAGGTTCCCAAGGCAGAGCCAGAATTAACTATTGAAAAAACTGAAGAAGATAAGAAATCAGAAGAGCTTGTTGAGCAATTTGGTAATTATGACCCTACGCTAGATCTGGCTAGTTATAAATATCCTCATCTGGACCTGTTGGAAAACTATGGCTCCAATAAAATATCTGTTAACGCAGATGAGTTGGAGGCCAATAAGAATAAGATTGTTGAAACCTTAAATCATTATAACATAGAGATTGATAAGATTAAGGCTACAATAGGACCAACGGTTACACTTTATGAAATTATCCCGGCACCTGGTGTCCGTATTTCGAAGATCAAAAATCTGGAGGATGATATTGCTTTAAGTTTAGCCGCTTTGGGTATACGTATTATTGCACCAATGCCTGGTAAAGGTACAATTGGAATTGAGGTGCCTAATATGCACCCGGAGATGGTTTCAATGAGAAGTATTCTGGCTACAGAGAAGTTTCAGCAAACTACAATGGATTTACCTATTGCACTGGGTAAAACCATCTCTAATGAGGTTTATATTGCTGACCTTTCCAAAATGCCTCACTTACTTGTTGCCGGGGCTACCGGGCAGGGTAAATCGGTAGGTATTAACTCAATTTTGGTGTCGTTACTTTATAAAAAGCACCCTTCGCAACTTAAGTTTGTGTTGGTCGACCCAAAAAAGGTTGAGTTGACTTTGTTTAACAAAATTGAGCGTCACTTTTTGGCAAAGCTGCCTGGTGAGGCTGATGCGATTATTACAGATACCAAAAAGGTAATTAATACCTTAAATTCTCTTTGTATTGAAATGGATCAGCGTTATGATCTGTTAAAAGATGCGCAGGTTAGGAATTTAAAGGAATACAATGAGAAATTCATTAAAAGGAAATTAAATCCGAATAACTCGCACAGATTTTTGCCATATATAGTGCTGATAGTTGATGAGTTTGCAGATTTGATGATGACCGCTGGTAAAGAGGTAGAGACGCCTATTGCCCGATTGGCGCAACTTGCACGTGCGGTTGGTATTCACCTTGTACTTGCAACCCAGCGTCCTTCAGTAAACATTATTACAGGTACCATAAAAGCCAACTTCCCGGCACGTTTGGCGTTCAGGGTATTGTCTAAGATAGATTCAAGAACTATTTTGGATAGCGGTGGTGCAGATCAGCTAATTGGTAGGGGGGATATGCTATTGTCTACCGGAAATGACCTGATCAGGTTGCAGTGTGCATTTGTTGATACACCGGAGGTTGATAGGATCTCTGAATTTATTGGCGTTCAGCGTGGTTATCCGGAAGCTTATCAGCTGCCAGAATATATCGATGAGGCAGCAGAGTCAGCTAAGCTTGATTTTGATCCGAACGATAGGGATTCTATGTTCGAAGATGCCGCCAGATTAATTGTTATGCATCAGCAAGGTTCTACATCTTTAATACAAAGAAAATTAAAGCTTGGTTATAATAGAGCAGGCCGTATTATTGACCAACTAGAGGCTGCAGGAGTGGTTGGCCCATTTGAAGGAAGTAAGGCAAGAGAAGTTTTAATACCTGATGATTACGCTTTGGAACAGTTCTTGAATGAGCTTAATAAATAATTAAAGAACATGATGAAGAAGATAGTGTTGTTGATGTTTGTGTTGGGAGTTACCTTGTCCTCTTACGCTCAAACCGATGCCAAGGCAAAAGCCATATTGGCAGAGGTAAGTAAAAAATATCGTTTATACGATGTTGTTAAAGCCGATTTCACTTTTACTGTAGATAATCAGCAAGCAAAAATTAAAGAAACGCAGCAAGGCACATTGTATGCAAAGGCCAGTGCCAATAAATACAAGGTTGCCATGACTAGCCAGGATTTAATAAGTGATGGTAAAAGCCAGTGGACTTATTTGAAGGACGATAAAGAAGTACAACTTACGAATGTTGACAACAGTGATGATGTGATAAACCCCGCAAAGATTTTTACACTTTACGAAAAAGGGTATAAGTACTTATATACAGGAGATAGTAAGGTTGGTGGCAAGGTTTATCAAATGATCGACCTATCGCCTATAGATACTAAAAAGTCTTTTTTCAAGATCCGATTAAGTATTGATAAGGGAGCTAAGCAGATTTCCAATGTGCTGATCTTTGATAAGAATGGAAGCAAGTATGCTTATTCTATAAAATCTTTTGTGCCTAATGTTAAGGTCCCCGAATCTACATTTGCTTTTGATGCTAAGAAATATCCGGGTGTAGAGGTGGTAGACTTGAGGTAAGATTGTATTTTTTTAACAATTTTTTCTAAGTTTGGTGGTATGACAGTAACTCCTCTATTTTGAAGATCACGATTTTAGGAACAGGTACTTCGCAGGGTATTCCTGTTATCGCATGTAATTGCATAGTTTGCCGGTCTGCCGATCATAAGGATAAGCGTTTAAGGGTATCAGTTCTGATAGAAACGGGGGATAGAACCATTGTTATTGATAGTGGACCGGATTTCAGATACCAGATGCTTAGGGCAAATGTTAAAGATCTGGATGCTATTTTGTTTACCCACGAACATAAAGATCATGTTGCTGGCTTAGACGACATCAGACCATTTAATTATCTGCTGAAAAAGAATATAGAGATATATGCAACAGAACGTGTTCAGCATGCTTTAAAAAAGGAATTTTCTTACATTTTCGCTGAAGCACACTATCCGGGGTTACCACAAATTGATTTAAATACTATAGCTAACGATGCTTTCTCTGTTGGTGAGACAACGATAATCCCTCTTGATATAATGCATTATAAGCTTCCTATTTTGGGATTCCGGATAAATGATTTTGTTTATGTCACGGATGCAAAAACTATTTCTGAAGAAACTATTTCTAAAATTGAAGGCGCTAAAATACTAGTTGTAAATGCTTTGCAAAAAGAGCAGCATATATCTCATTTTACATTAGATGAAGCAATTGACTTTGCCCGGAAGATAGGGGCAAAGGAAACCTATTTTACACATATCAGCCATAATATGGGGCTTCATGAGGTTGTTGAAAAAGAACTGCCAGATAATATTAAATTAGCCTATGATGGGTTAATATTATATTGCGAATAAATATATATTTGCAGTAAGATACCCGGGTGGCGAAATTGGTAGACGCGCCAGCTTGAGGGGCTGGTGCTGGCAACGGCGTGGCAGTTCGAATCTGCTCTCGGGTACAAAGATAAGTTTTTAAAAGCCTAATAATCTGATTATTAGGCTTTTGTGTTTTAGTTTTTTCGCCATTTTCAACTTAGAACACTGGAATTAGTTATTGTATTTAATTTATAATCGATTGATTTACAGTTGTTTGTTATTTTGTGTTTTGATCCTAATTAATGTAGTTATTTTATTGAATCATAGTGCTTTACGCTTTTTGGTGATTTTTAGAGGTGTTCAATGTAAAACGCTTAACCACCCTTAAATTCTTTTTTTCGACCTTTGGATTTTTCTATTTTCTGAATTTCATTCTCGTTTATTTCTCTCGAATAAATCTCTACAATAATTTCCGCGAGTAGTTGCAATAGTTGTTTTTCGCTTTCATTGGCATATTTGTATTCTTTTTTGCCACGATCAGATATTCTTTTAGCTTTCCTCTTAATAGTTTTCATTTATCATAAGAATATGATATTTATTTCTAAGGTATAACTTCTATATTGTTTCAATGTTTAGTATGTGTTAAGTAATGAGATGGGGATGAGTTTTTTTAAGTAATAGAATTTACTTAATCTCCTTTGGATACGCTTTTCTTTCTCGTGACATAATCTTTGTTAAGTTATGAATTCTCTTAACTTACTGTCTGTTCAAATGTAGCAACTCCATACCCTTGGTAAAAGGGAGGCTTTTTTTGTTTTTTAATTTTACAGCTTCTAATTTGTATATTGAGGCAAAACAATATTAATGGCGATTTCCTCCAAACACCACTATATCCCCCAGTTTTTCCTGAATGGGTTTACCAATGATCAAGGAGAGTTTTATATCTACGATAAGCAGCGAGACCAGATCAAATCAAAAAGCTTTCCGCCAAGTACTCATTTCTTCGAGAAGGACAGGAATACAATTGTAATGGATGGCCAGGCTGATGATACTCCAGAACAGCTTTTTGGTCTGTTTGAGAACAGAGAAAAAGTGATTGTCAAATTTATTCAGGAACAGAAAGGTATCCCACAACTTTCGATGCAGCAGATGGTTGATTTACAAATTTTTCTTAGTAATCTTTTTTTCCGGCTTCCGGTGTTGGATTCCACTTTCAAAAGATATATGGAAGATACAAGTTTTCCCTTGCGGGAATTGAAGGTTAAGAATAGAATTTCCGGAGAGGCTGCTCCACCAGAATTAATGGAGAAGTTGAGAATGGATCCTTCATTCCAGCGTATGTACAGGCCTGCGATTGGTTCAATGGTGCTATTGAGGTCCAACTCTATCGAGGATCATGAAAACTGGGGTTTTTCTCTCAGATCAGATTCAAATAATCTATTATCGGATAATCCTTTGATCTTTGATGACCTTAGAACACTAGATTTTTTTGAAAATTCCTTTGTTATGCCAATGACCGGTCGACATAAACTTATACGTGTCAAAAAAAAAATATCAAAAACTCAATTAAGTCCAAAATTCGCCTTGATGAGTGAGGTATTGATGATCCATCAGGCAAAGCAGTTTGTGTGTTGTGCTTCTAGAGCGGTTTTGGAGCAGATGGTCTCTGCTTCAAAAGTATTCGATATTGAACTTTGCCGCAAAGCGGTATTTGAGGAATTAAGACAGTAATTCTTATCGGTGGATTGGTTTATAGCGTGGATTCGCCCTGGTATGTTTTGGGATGTAGACATGTTATCAATCCTATTACATAAATGTAACCTTAAATCTTTTGTGGATCCGAATCATTATATTTGAAAATGGTAAGCGAAATAATTGACGCATTGACTTCCGAAGATGATCTGACAAAACCACTGCTAAAAACAATGGTCTTTGCAAAAAGGATTGGTAATAATGAACTTACTGACTGGGCTAAGAAAGAACTAAATGGCTACAGTCCTGAAGAGACCATTCCTTATTACCGTTTTGCAAGAACTTCAGTTCTAGCAGTAATGAAACAATCTGGAAGATTGACCAAAGAAGTAGCGCTACCACTTTCCTGTTTTAACGATGATACTGTTAAAATTCTAATAAAAAGACGTTTCGATCATAGCGTTGGGCAATTACAGGATATTGTAAATAGGCACTCTGGTAACGGATATATTGGACAAGGCTTTGCTGCTGATGTGCTAAAGGCGTTGTCAAATGAGGCAAAAACAAATAAATATGATTTTGAGGTTGTCAAATGTAATCAGTTGGTTGCAACCTCTGAGCTAAAGGGAATGACGACAATTATCAGAACAAAACTGCTAGACCTCCTTTTAAAGCTTGAAGAAGATTTTTCGCAGGTAGATGAAAAGGGAGCAGATAGGAATACTAAAGCACAGATTGGCTCAACTATTAACTACTTCATAGGAGATATCTACCAGATCGAAAATAAGGGTGACAATGCTACAATCAATACAGGAAACGGAAATACTTTTTCTGGTGCCTCTGTATAAACTAATCAGAAACACGGGTAATTATAATATGGATTTAACAAAGATTAAGCAAGATAGGTTTAACTTCCTTAATAAGCTCTACATAGAATCAAACGGTAGTCAGAATGCAGTATTCAGTATGCACGAAATGGGAAGGGAACTTGGTTTCGATTCTGGTAAAACTTCCGATGTGGTTAACTACCTGAGGGACGAAGGTCTGATTAACTCTCACGGTCTTGGAGGAACGATCAAAATCAGCCATGAAGGAATTAAGGAGGTTGAGCAGGCACATAACGCTCCAGAGAAGCCAACGGAACATTTTGCTCCGATAAATCATATCCACATCAATTCGACCGGAAATGGTAATGTGATCAACACTGGTAATAGTAACAACTTTACACTATCCAATTCGATTGAAAAAAGAAAAGTAGAGGATAAGGCTGAAGAGATCATCTATACTTTGAGAAATGATTTGAGTTTAGCAAAAGCCGAAAAAGAGGCTGCTATAGTTGTTTTTAGTCAGCTTATTGAGGAGTCTAGGTCAGGAACACCTGTAACATCGACTGTTGAGCGGGCTTTGGCTATTGGAGCAAATGTATCCTCTGTCGGTTCCCTTGTAATCTCTCTCTTTCAACTTATTTTTACTAAAAACTAAAAAGAATGAAGGTTCTTAACGAAAACCAGTGCAAAAATCTGGATAATATATTGAGTGCATTTGGAGATGGTATTTACCTTGATGGGGAGTTGGTATTAAATGTGGTACCTAATGAAAAAAGTGCGATCGGGCTGATCAGTATTTTAAAGAGTAGGGGTTTGATCACTACGCAGGACGTTGAGGATAAGGATTTACCCTATATAATGATCTTAGATTCATCTGCTTACATTTTTCTTGAAAATGGAGGTTTCCAAGGAGAATTAAAAAGGGAAAATGAAAAGCAGAAAATGACTTCCCGACCTCATATTAATATTCATTCCACTGGTAACCAAAATGTAATCAATACTGGGGATTATAATACAATTCATGCAAGTTTTAATAATGGTAAAGGCGATCTTGACTTGTTTAAACAGGATTTAAGAGAACATGAAGTGAATGAAGCTGAAATAACTGAAATTGTCAATATTGTTCAAACGGAAGTCCCGGTTGAGAATTCTATTGGCCCCTCTGCCAAAAACTGGATTAGGAAAATGCTCGATAAATCGATGGAAGGTACCTGGAATATTGGGCTCGCTACAGCGGGAGGTATATTGACTGAAATACTAAAAAAGTATTATGGGTTATAAAGCTATTTAGTTTATCCACTAAGTTTTTTGTAAAAAACGGATGTTTGAACAGTTTAGAAATAAATTACATCAAATCTAATTGAGGCTATGTTCATTGGCAAAAGATGATTGACCTAGCTTTAATTGCTTTGATACTGTTGTCATAACTTGAACCAATTTCTTTTGCTCTCCGTTCTTCTTTCGCTTGCTAAAATAGTTCCTGTTTTTTTAATCAGAGAGTTCGGCTTTTTGATTGTACTCCATCAAGTTTGGGATGAATATATTCTATGGTTTACTTTACTCAATAATATAAAAATAATCCTGTCATCACTCGGTGCTCTTTGAAATATAGAATTGTAAATAGCCATTTAAGATCCTTAGATTATAGCATAAACCATTATGAATCCACTTTCTGCCCGACCAGTTGCCATCTTTGATGAGGGCCGCTTCAGTTTCTTCTAATTTGTCAAGTAGTTCCAAATCCTTACCAAAGATTAACAGGAGTTTCTGGATAAGGGCATCGAGCTCGTTGCCAAATAAATGTTTTGAATTTGTAGGTTTTTCTCTTGAAAGTATTAGGAAACTGCTACCTTCGGCTTCACGGCTGTTAATCTGATAAATTTTGTTGAAGTAGTCAAATAGAAAAAAACAGCCAAAATAGGTGCGCTGGTTACCATCTTTACTGATCCTGGGTTCTACATGCTCGAGAATTGCAGGAATGATATTTAGAACTCTATCTCCATTGAAATGAAGCCAGTTTTTGTAATGCTGAACAAACTCTTCGGGGTTCAAGACAAGCGTATTCATGCCAAAGTTTTCGTAGATCATTTGTGCTTTTTTATAATTCTTTTTGTCACTGGTAATATAAAAATCACAAGTTGTGGCATATGCGGTATGAAAGGCATCTTCAATTGTATTGCGAAAAGTCTGTTTCCTTCCTTTGTCAATTTTTATCTGGTCTTCCTGATAGCCATGCATATCTAATTTTAGGTACTCATTGGTGAGTTCATTGTACCAGTCTGGTGCATTCGGATTTGAAGTAGTGATATCGGGATAGGTAATCCCCAGTTTCTGATAGCTGTTATTGATCATCTTATAGGGGGCCGAGTTGTCAAAAAGCCTGTCTCTATTGATTTTAACTCCACTTTGCACTATTTCACGAAGTTGTTTGTAATCTCCCCGTTCATTGAGCCTATTGAACATGTTTAAGATGGAGTTTAAAAGTCCCTTAATCGTATAGTTATTTTCAAGATCAGGTAGGAATTGTTTCATTTGAGCTGCCGTTTCAGGGTTCTCAAATGCTTGTCTGAATACATCATCGACAGGTAAATTCCTTAACGAGTCTAGTGCTGGCTTGATCAGTTTGGCAATTTCCTGGTCTTCCGTGCTGGTAATTATCTCACTTATATCAAAATCCAGGATGTTCAGGATATCTTTAACATCTGTTCTGTCGGCGTATAAATCTTGTGGAGATCTGTTTGCAATAATTACTTCTTTGCCGGTATTATATACACAGTAGTTGCCGGTTAACTTTGATATAAAATTCAGGTCTGAATCTATATTCGATTTATTTGATTCTTGTTGGTTGCTTGCTGCGATGTCTCCTATATGTGAAGTGGAGTAGAGCTTGAAGAATTTGTCATTGTCGGCAACGATTCCAGAAAATTCTGTGTGTCTGCCAGCTTTCATTTGGCTCATTACATTCCAATCCATATATATCCTAATCATAGTACTAAGATTTGTTTATTTCATGTTTAAATTTTGTTCGAAGTTTGAATTATCCACCAAACAGTTTTTTATAAAATGTTGTCTTAACTTCTGCATTTTCAATAATTGTCATTTCTAGTCGCATTTCTGATAGGTTTTCATATTGTTGGTAAGCTTCATCAAAATCTTCGATAGCCCATTTGCAATCCTCCTCTTTATTTAGCTTCTTGCACAGCTGTGCAATTGAGGTAAGAATTGGTTGTAAGTTTTCTTTGGTCACTTCCAGACCAATAAGGGATTTCAGAAAAGTGAATATCACGTTTTTATTAAATCCGTTGGTTTTACTTAAATCTATAAACTGCATGACTTTTTCCCAGGAAATAAAGAGATTACATACTTCATCATATGCTTCTACCAAAATATTAAGGACATCGAAGTGATACCAATCACTTATTGTTTGTGATATCATGCGTTTTACAGCCCTATAATCCTTTTCTATCTTTTCATTTTCATTTGAGCATAGAATTTCTCCACGAATTGAAGAATTATCAAAATCAATCAGAATAGCGTTGTGTATATATCTTTTGTCCAAATCACTCAAAAAGGTTATTACATTTCCAGCATGGAGGTCACCATGACCATATCCTAAAACATGGCAAAAACGTAAAGCATTAAGTATTGAAGGTATTAATGAATGTGCAAGGTCTTCCTGGATAATTTCCCGGTTTGCTGGGGAGAGTTCTTCAATATTGTCCCATAATTTTTGGAGAGGTACACCGGGTATTAGTTTTGTAACTACAGCTTTGCAAGTTTTTAAATCCTGATTTTCAAATGTTTCAATGGTGTATGTATTTGCAACTTGAGGATGATTTGTCATTGTTGATATTGCCCAGCCTCTTGCCGATCCTTCAGGAGCAATTCCTTTATGATGAATTTTAATTGCCACTTCCAACGTCCTATCTATATCCAGCGCTTTGTATACTGCTCCATAGGCCCCCATTCCAAGGGGCGTTTCATCGAGTATCTCATATTTATGAGGATAGGTTTTCTTAAATTCTGCCAAAATATTGGCATTCTCTTCACGCAATTTAGTTTTCTCTAGTTCTCGGTCGTTAATCATGATGCATTTTTTTATTAATGACTAAACTAATTAAATCTTAATAGTTGCCGACATTAATCTGATGATTTTATTGTTCATTCGTCCACTTTAAGTTAATTTCGAATTTCAACTCTTAATTTATGGACTGTTATAGCTGTGGAAACCAAATTACAAAGGAGAATTCATCACGGGAACACATTATCAACAACAGTGTCGGTGGAAATCTCGTTTCCAGTGAGTTGTTGTGTAAAAAATGTAATAGCGAGTTTGGGGATACAATAGATGCGGAATTGAGTGGTCAGCTTGCTGAAATATCATCTCTATTGGGAGTCAATAGAGACAGGGGCGCTGCAGAACCCAGAATTAAAATGATCTCATCCTCTGGTGAAATTAAAGAAGTTGGATTAAAATTAAAGCCATATTATAAATTAAGATATAAGGTCAAGGGTAAAGAAGTGGTATTGTTCGAAACCGAATCCAAATTTGCCAAGCTTTTAAAAAGGAAGAAAGAAGAGCTATCAAGAAAACAAGAAGTCTTTTTTGTTGAATCCTCTGAACTGCCAAGTAAAGAGCGATTTAACATTCTTAACAGATTTACAGACGAGAATGGGAACCGAAAATTTGGTGGAAGAATTTTCTTTCGCTCAATAGTTAAGATGTGTTTAAATATGTATTTATTTAAAGGCTATGATATTCAATTTTGTGGGGAGGTTATTGCATTTATAAAGGGGAGTAAAGAAGATAATATTCATTTTTACTATTTTCCTAATAATTATAATATACATGAGCTTGGACCGGAAGAGGTATCTCATATTATTCATCTTCGTGGTGACAAACAGTATCGGATACTATATGCGTACATTGAACTTTTTAATTTTGAGAATGCAATTGTAGTTTTTAACATGGATTATAATGGACCTGAAATTAAAGAAACCTATTCCAAAGATCTGTTAAATAATAAAGAGTTGGACAAAAACATTACAATACGACTTACTAGACAACATTTTGAAGATTTACATTTAATATCAGGAAGTTTTCTTAAATCTTATACTAACAGGTATCAAAGAGTCCTTGATATCATAGGTAATAGACAAATGAATGGATAAATGATTGGATTTATCCCGTGATTATCACTAGGTAAAGTATTTAGGTTTAGTACTTTTTCACTTTTCTAACTGTATCTTACATGAGGCTGTCTATAATAATAGTGATTGTTTTCAATGCGGTATCTTCTTTCAAAACAGAACATCCAAAGTCCTTCAGTGGGTTTAAATGATTTTTAGGATTTCTATTTAAGAGTTTTAAAATTATTATACCTCAAAACTTCATTTTGTAGGTTTAGTTGTCAAAAGTTAATCTGTTATTAATAATTTCTATGCTTAATTTAGATGCGAATGTATTTTTTAGTTATTTGCAGAGAAATTTTAGATGTCTGATCTAATTAGGACAAATGTCATAAGATAATGCTAAAACAAAAAGCTGGAAAAGAAGAAAAGAGTATCGCAGAGGAACTCCAAGAAAAAACTGGTTTTATCTTGGAACATAATGTCGCGACAATCTTGGAAAACAATAATTGGTTTGTTATACACAATCGATTCTATTTGGATGATGTACAACCTATACAAAGAGAAATCGATTTACTAGCTTATAGGGTTAGAGAATACGATGATGCTGTTGTATATACCACGATTATAGTAAGCTGCAAAAAAAGTGCTTTCAAAGACTGGGTATTTTTAACCAGAGATGCACCATCTACAAAATTGAACTTGGATATCAGGCCTTATACATATTGGAGCAATTCTAAAATTGTGAATCACTTGTTTTCTGGTAAGTTTTCAGATATGAAGTTCTGTGACCAAGATAAGCTTAGTAAGATAGATTCTTTATTTGAGTACGATAAAACAGTTTTTGCTTTCAGGGAATACGATAATAAGCAAGCTACCAATAAGCTGGCTAACGATACGGGCATCTATGAAAGTATCATAACCCTAATTAAATCTCAGGCTTATGAGCTAGAATCATTGCCAACAAGAAGAGATGACAAAGATTACTTTTACAACATAAATCTGCTTGCCGTGGCAGATGTAAACAAATTCATTGAAATTGAATGTTCTGGGGATGAGCTTGTTGAAAGGGAAATTGAAAATATTAATTATGTGAACCGCTTTATTGTCAATAAAAGCGAACATAACAGTAGAATAATTTTCACTAAATTTTCAGCTATTGATAAAGTTGTAGCAGACTTTAATTTACTACATGATTTGAACTGTGAGATAATAAAAAAGGGTATACCTAATTTCTATTCCCAGGAAATCTTCGAGAGCTACCAAGCAAGGGCTATTTTAATTGAAGATTATGGAGATGAGCTGGTAAGCGAAATTAAGTGGCAAGTTTCTGATGAAGTAGATGTCATTGATAGCGATTTTAGATATTTCGACTTCCATTTTGATAATGAAGAAAATAAGATAATATTAGAATTCAGTGCATCGGAAAAGCTAATAGATTATCTAAATAATAATCAGGAGGTTTATGAAATCGCAAAAAACTGGTTATTTTGTTATCTAAGGTACACTGGCAATTTTACATTTGAAATTAATGATTTACCCTTCTGATTTTTTTGATTTAGGCTTTGAGTTACCTGACGTAAATTCCAACAAGGTTACATAAAAACAAACTTTTTTGACAGTTACAATGGAAAAAGGCAAGAATAAAGAACTAGAGTATTTTCGAACAGTAAGTTACACAAGCCCAGATTCATATATTAAATATCGAAGGCTATCGGAGTTCAATGTTAAAGTGTCTATTGCAGAAGAGGATTTTAAAGAAGAGATCTCACTCAATCTGTTGAATCAAACCGCTGGATCGCAGACGATATATGTAGATAATATACTTAAAAAAATAAACGATTCAGGTGTTAATGATTATGCCGATTATCAGTCCATGTTGAAATTTATCCGCGATCATGAGCTTGCCTGGAAAGATATGGATGCATTCTACAGAACACTGACTGATTTTTTCATCCTAGAGCTCCAACCTGATGGCCGGATAAGCTATTTTAATAAAGAACCGGATATTCCTACTGATTATGATGCTCCAGAAATGGCATTTCTGAATAAAGGTATAGGCTTTTTAACTGCTGAAGATGTAGAGAAAACGACTGCCTTCAATGAAAAATACGGCAAATACAATCGTGATAGCTGGGATATACGAACCAGAGATATTATGCCTGAAAAACGCTTCCTAGAAATGCTCACGAAAATTTGGGGAATTTTAGGTGAAGTTCCAATGAAATTCACTAAGTCAGCAGCAGGTGAGGTCGAAGATAAATTATACCAACTTAAATTCTACATTTTCAATGCACTCCAAGGCGAGAGCCTTAGAAATATCAAGTTACATGTTAACAATATAAATAATATGCTTTTAAAAGATCAGGGTAAACCCTGTTTTGAAAATTTCGAGATTTTTATTAATTCTTTAGAATACAATTACCCAGTTAAGCATTCTGTAGCATATTATGTGTACCAATGGAGGGAAAATCTAAAACATTTAAAAAAGGAAATTTTGGATAACCTAATTGGGCTCGAAAAGACTTCGAGAGCCGCGTATTTAGAGCGATTGGAGTTTGGTTGTAAGGAATTTCTAAAGAATATTAATGTCTATCGGAGCTCTATAGATCAATGGCTAGAAAAATATGAAACGACAGAAATAGAGATATTCGACCCAAGCCCATTTATTTCTAGTGAACTAAATAAAGTACTCATATCAGATGTCCCAAAGTTTCACGATGCATTTGAAGAAGGTTTCAATGGTGATACCGAGGCAATTCAGCATGATTTTTATAATTACCATTATGGAGAAACTCTTTATGAAGCTTTGACTTTTATTAATGATAAAGCTGGCAGGGGAGATTCTGCGGAAAAGACTTCTTTAAGAAAAAAAATCCGATCTGAACTTACTGTTGGCCAGTTGGCATATTTCTTTAAATTAATGATGGATGAAAAGTTGATAAGCTTTAAAGCGAAAACTGAAGTTTATAATTTCATAGCTGATAATTTTGATACATCACGTCAAGGAGATATAAGTTCAGACAGCGTCAAAAATAAAATGGATTCTCCTAATCCAAAAGATATGGATTTGGTCAAGGAGAAATTGTTGCACATGTTGCAGTTTTTAAAAAAAGATTCAGAAAAATAAATCGATTTAAGTTATTGATCTTTAGTCTTGTAATATAGGGTTGCGCAACCCTGTGCAACTGTTTTAGACTTTGTTTTTCTAACACCTTTACGGCATGACAATAAAAATCATTTCGAAATAGGTATGAAAAAATTATTTTACAAAAGACTAAAGACATCGATTCATTTGAAATCCATCGAGAAGCCAAGAAAGAACTGTTATTTAAATGGCTGGGCTGAAATGTTAATACTTCTACTGAAGATAATTTCAGCAGTCATTCCTGTGCTGAAGATCTTAATTGAGTGGTTAAAATTCTAAGGCAAATGAATCGATTTTTAATACAAAAATATTTGAGTTCCGCCAAGTTTTTAATTCAAACTAGAGTACCTTACGGAGGTTGAAAAATAAGACTTGGCGGACTGTACTCTTAAAAATCAATAAATTTTTTCGAACGCAAATCCTCAATTATAGGCTCTAGGATCTCACAAAACACTTTTAAATGTTCTAGGTAATCCTCAGAATTGGTACATCACCGGAGTGAAAGTTTTCAGGAATTTTCACTCCGTTTTTTTATGCCTTAACCTTCTGTTAATGTGATAGATAAGAGCAGCGGCTTCGGCTGGTGTTGCTGTGGGTATGGCTTCGAATAAGAAATGGTTTGATTGGACGGGGGAGATGATTAACCTGGTGGAATTAGGTTATGCGATTTATTTGTCGAGGCAATTGGGTAAGGATAGGGCTTCGCTGACGGAAATTGGTATTCCGGCGAACCGTTTCAGGGAGATCAAGCGCCGGAAAAGGTTATCACGTACACACTTTTTAGACCAGATGCGTCAGGTTTTGCTGGACTACATGGATGGGGAAGATGAGCTGTAGGGGTGTATTGGCCATTTTTTTGGTTTTGAGTGCTTGTTGGAAGTGCATGACTTTGGGGCTGGTATAAACCATGTCAAATACTATTTAAACGCTGATGTTTGAACTAGGTTCGAATCCCCGCGGATCACGAGAAGCCTCAACGAAAGTTGGCTTTTTGCTTTAATAGTTTTTTTCAAACAAAGGCAAAAAGCTGATTTTAAGCTACTGTCTGCAACCAATGGTCAAGAACTTGAATATATTTCATATTTTTGTTTGACCAATAACATCTAGCCATCCATACAAAATAACAGCATGTTATACTTCACCAGTATTGCAATTTCTTTATACTTGTTCGTACTATTAGCAGTTAAGCCTAACAAAATAACTGCAGATAAACTACTCATGATTTGGCAGCTGGTAGCAACGCTTCACTTAGCCAGTTTATATTTGCAGGTTTCAGGAAACTATTGCCAATTCCCCAATTTAATAGGCTGGGGAGATTTATTAGCATTTGTGCATGGGCCTTTTTTGTATCTATATATCCTTCATCTAACCACACCGATAATATTTAGCAAGAAAAAGCTATTTCATTTTTTACCTGTTGCCTTTGCCTATCTTTTATGGATGTCTTTTTTGCTACAAAACCCAGCGCAAAAGCTATTGCTTTATGACCAGGGCTTTTCCTCGCCTTACTATAAAACCATTGGAATCATCACCAATATTTGCATAATCATTTCGGGAATTATTTATGTATCAGCCGCAATTGTTCTACTGCATCGATATAAGAAAAAAATAAGCGAAGAATTTTCAACTACAGATAAAATCAGCTTGAATTGGCTACGCTACCTGATTGCAGGCATCGCTGGAATTTGGGTCTTTGTTATTTTTTATCCCACAGCAGAGAGTATCTATTTCAGTGCCTCGTTGTACATCTGCTTCATCGGTTTTTTTGGTGTACGCCAACAGCAAATATTCAAAACCGCCAATGCCTCATCCCGCTCTGCTGCTGAACATCCCAACTTTTCTGCTCAAAAAGAAAACCTTTTAGAAGAGCCCGCTAACGCGGCATTAATGCTCAATAAAATAAAATACGACTGGTCTTCACTTACGGATGCCGAAGCTGAACGTATTTTTCAGCAACTTAACAGGATAATGGCACAAGAAAAACTATATAAAAATGCGGAACTTACACTAAGTAAGTTAGCCGAATCCTTAAAGCTAAAAGATGCTGTGCTATCGCAAGTGATCAATTCTAAATTTAACAAGGGTTTTTACGACTATATCAATTCACTTAGGGTAGATGAATTTGTAAAAATGATTGCTGATGAGAAAAACCAAAACTATACACTGCTATCGATAGCTTTTGATTGTGGCTTCAATTCTAAATCTTCATTCAATCGCAATTTTCGCAAATTCACGGGTAAATCTCCTTCAGATTTTTTCAGAAAACCAACCGACCTAATATACCACAAGGCGTTGTAGGTCCTCCGTTTTCTTATTATTATTCAGTTATTTCTTCGCTATAATAGGTTTATTTTAAAAGCGATTTATGTTGTTTATTGTCAGGTATTTAAAGTATTTCACCACTTTAAATAACGCATTATTCTAAATCAATAAGAGGTGCCACGAAGCCTCGTGGGGCGATTGACATTTCTCAATGTTTCATTTTTGCATTCAAAACACTGGAGTTTTAAATAATAAACCATGAAACAAAACTTATTTTATTTGCCACAATGACTTCTACAATGATTGTTAACAATGTATCCTGCAAAAAAAGCGACGCTGACGACCCTGCTAAGGTTTACCTAAAAAATACGAGCATTGAGTATAAGTGTACCCTAGCTTCTGGCACTCCTAGTGGTTTAGACATCCTTTGCACGAATGAAAGTACAGGACTTTTTAAAAATAACCAGTAGTTAAAATCAATAATGAATACACAGAAAATCACCAAAATCAGTAGTCAAATTTATATCGGTTTTTCAATCTTCAGTATCGCTTATGTTAGTGTTTTATCAATTTATAATCCGCAGGGAACTATGGATTTGGTAGCTACGCGACTATCTAATACAGATGCTATAAGTTCCATAAGAGGTATATATGGTGGCGTTGGTTTAGTTATTTGCTTTTCTCTAGTTCACCTTTTGTTAAAGGATGTAAAAAAGGCACTCATTTTTCTTTCACTGTTTTGGTTAGCCTATTCTATCTCTAGATTGATAACAATCTTGGTTGATGGGCCTTTGGGCGAATTTGGTTCGCAATGGTTGGTCATAGAGTCTACTTTAGGCATTTTGGCTTTAGTATTACTGCTGTTTTACAGACCCTTTAGATAATAGGTTAGCAATACTTTTACTACACATGAAAAACAATCAAATAATAACAAATCTTAAAAAACAATTATGAAATCAATCTCAAAAAAATCTTTATTAACAGTTATGGTCATATTACTAGGTGTTTTGTCTTTAGCATCATGCAAAAAGAAATCTGGAGATAACCCGGATGACGGGAATAAAATTTCAATGAAAATGACCGTTACAGTAACAGGAGCTGATCAAAACGATCAGGTAGATTTTCAGGTAAGTGCCGGAAACCATGATGCAAGCCAGTATGGAGCGCCTGTTTGGAAAATGAATGGCACTTCGCAAGGTAATCAAAACAGTATAATAATAGACGAGAAAAGTTTTATAGGCACCACAAAAACTTATGTGTTCGAAACCGTAAAACCATTTGATTTTGGGGGATTGAACGTTAGTGTCTCTAATTTAGAGGGTGGCCCGATAACTGTCAGCTACAAAGCTGAAATTAATGGCAAGGTGGAAACGAATGAAAATGTGGTGGTTGCAGTAGACCAATCTCATAGTAAAACACTCACATATGGATCAAATAAATAAGTCTAATTGATGGAACAAGTTCATCGATAAAAAGAGCCTGTATCATAAATCATGATCAGGTTCTTTTTTACTTTTGTTTTTGGTTGACTTTTAGCTTTATAGTTTTTTTATATTTCAGCAAAAGTGACGCAGAGCCACTTTGTGGCGGAATCGAGGCGTACTACACAGCGGAGTATCCACAAGTCAATACCATTCGACAACATAGATCTGGAATTGAAAAACACCCCTTTTATAATAGGTTCAAACAAGAATTCTAAAAATCAAAAAGCTCATGAAGGTACTAATGTTTGTTACAGCATTTCTTTTCTCTTGTATCTGTGTTTCTGCCACTAAAACAAAAATAGTAATAAGAGCAAAAGCAAAAGATGCAAAGTTCATAGGTAGCTCCCTTGGCGGTGCTTACGTAATTATCAGGAACAAGGTAAATCAGCAGATTTTAGCGGAAGGCAAAACGACTGGCAGCACGGGTAATACAGATCTGATCATGAAAGCTCCCAAAATGAGAGAAAGTTCCATTGTGGATGCCCAAACAGCATGTTTCCTGGCGAATATTGATATTGACGAACCTACATTCATCAACATCGAGGTGGCCTCCCCAATTAATTATAGACAAGCTCAAGTGAAAGTAAGCACCGAGTTATGGTTGATTCCTGGACGGGATATTTTGGGGGAAGGAATTATATTAGAAATACCGGGGTTCATCATCGACATATTGAAACCGCGAACCCACCAATACATAGCCCTGAATGCCATTAAGAACAAGCTACTCCAAATTCGGGCTAATGTTGTAATGATGTGCGGATGCGTCATCGATAAAGGTGGAATTTGGAACTCCGACGAAATCGAAGTGAAAAGCATACTAAAAAAAGACGGAAAATATATCAAGGACATTAAAATGTCATTGATCTCGACAAATCTATTTGAGGGCAGTTATCTAATTAGCTGTGCTGGAAACTACGAACTGATCTTGTATGCTTATGATGAAAAGACAGGTAATACAGGTGTTGATAAGGTAAACTATGTGATTTATGAGTAGCGAAGGATTAGTCAGACTGGTTAAAAGAGAACAACGAAATCCGACTCGGGATTCAATAGATAGAAAACTAGATTTAAGCCAAATTATTTATTGCTATATTTTTTAACTTGTTTTCTTGCTCAAATCTAGTTTTATGGCTGTTTTTAATCTTATTCCTTTTTGTAATTACATCTATATTTTAGCTTAAAATCTCTACTAAGGGGTTCACTCAAAACAAGTTGTTTCAAATCAGCTATTTTCTTTAAATCATCATAAAATTTTTTTGAATTCAGTCCATCTGTGAGTACTGTTCAAAATAACCCCCCTAAGGGCATAAATTGGACTTTGAACATTTCAAAGTCCAATTTTTATTTAAAAATCACTGTTTTCAATATCATCAAGCTTGTTCAAAGTATTTCTCCTAAAGGTTTTTACAATTGTGGGGCATTAGAGGATTATCTTTGAATATTTTTTATTCAAAGATAGCCGGTGTAGATAAACTTCTCGTTTATAATAGGTTATAATCACATGGCTACTAATGCATGTTTGTAGCGCTCAGCTAAAAATCAGTCATTCATCTTGAATTCACTGATCCTGAAATTGGATACATATGTCAGTAAAATGGATAATTTTATCAGACCGTGTTAGCCGAATTTTGTACCACAATCAAAATTAAAAAAATGAATACACAAAAAGTATGGTTTATCACAGGTGCATCCAAAGGGATGGGGCTTGAAACTGCCAAACTGGTATTGGCAAATGGCGACAAACTGGTGGCTACTTCACGGAATGTTAACGAACTCATGAGCAGCCTTGGCGAAACTAGCGAAAACTTTCTTCCTCTGGCATTAGATATTACTAACGACGGAGCCGTTAGCGATGCCATATACAAAAGCATTGTACATTTTGGAAGGTTGGACGTGGTATTAAACAATGCCGGTTATTATCTGGTGGGGAGCTTGGAAGAAATTTCTGAAGAAGAATTCCGTAAAACGCAGGAGGTTAACGTTTTTGGAACGGTGAACATTATTCGTCATGTCCTACCGTACCTTAGAAAACAGCAATCCGGACACATCATTAACATAGCTTCAAATATGGGTTATATGGGTTACGCCAATACCGGAAGTTACAATGCGGCTAAATTTGCTGTTGTAGGTCTTTCAGAAGCATTGGCACAAGAAGTCAAACCCTTTGGCATTAAGATTACTGTGGTGGCTCCAGGTATGTTCCGTACTAATTTCATGTCTGATTATACGCTAGTTGTGGCCAAAAAAGATGTGATCGGTTACGGTAAAAAAGAGCATGCAGCCATGTTGAGCAGTTTTAACGGACACCAACCAGGCGATCCAAAAAAACTGGCACAAGCACTGAATGCAATCGTAAAAGCAGAAGAGCCTCCCGTTCATCTTGTTCTTGGACCAGACAGCTACAACTCTATTCTGGAACACCGGAAAAACGAGCAAACTGAAATGGAACAATGGAAACACCTTTCATTTTCCACCAACTTCGATTAATTGGTTAAATTTGAGGAAATGAAGAAGACAGATCAATCACCTTACCAGATCAGTTCGATTTCTGAACTGCATCGTTTATTTGCACTTTCAAAGCCTGATCATCCTTTGGTAAGTGTGATTGATTTTGCACTGCTGAGCTACAAACACAGTGATGTATGGAAGCATTTTACGAATGATTTCTACTGCATAGCCATAAAAACTGGTACAAACGGTAAATTCCGTTACGGGCAACAGGATTACGATTTTGAAGAGGGGATCATGACATTCACTAAACCAGGACAGGTGTTCTCGGTACGAGAAACAGACGGAAAACCGGTTAATGGCTACATGCTGGTATTTAAGCCAGTGCTCATCCAGAATTATCACTTAGCAAAGCGTATTAAAGATTACGGTTTTTTCTCCTATTCGGTTGCAGAGGCACTCCATTTATCGGTAAAAGAAGAAGAAATTATTTTCTCCCTCCTGAAACAAATGCAGCAGGAGCTAAAAAACAATATCGATCAATATAGTCAGGATGTGATGGTTTCGCATGTAGAGTTACTACTTAGTTACTCAAATCGCTTTTACAACAGGCAGTTCATTACCAGAAAGGCTGTACATCACGATCTTTTAACAAAGTTAGAAGAAATCCTTACTGGCTATTTTGAAAATGATAAAAAGGCTGTACCTACGCTTCCCAGTGTCAAAATACTTGCCGAAGAACTTAATCTTTCTGCCAATTACTTAAGTGATATGTTGCGTAGCCTCACCGGACAAAGCACCCTGCAGTATATCCACAATCATATCATCGAGGCAGCAAAAGTGTTACTTTCTACAACAAGCCTTAATGTTAGCGAAATTGCTTACCGCTTTGGATTTGAGTATCCTCAGTCTTTTAATAAGTTATTTAAGAAAAAAACCATGCAAACCCCTTTACAGTATCGCCAGTCATTTAATTAATTATTCTTACTCATGTTTTTGAATAATTGGTTGGATTTTCTATTTTTGTATCAATCAATACAAAAATGATTATATCAATGAAAGGAAGACCTACATTATTTGAGAATGCCGAGTTGGTGAGCAAAGCGCAACAAATTTTCTGGAAAAAAGGATATACGGCAACCTCGCTAAACGATTTGTTGACTGCTACCGGAGTAGGTTCCGGTAGTTTTTACAACAGCTTTAAAGGAGGAAAGAAGGAAGTTTTCAGCGCCGCAATTCAACAGCGGAGGGAAGCATTTAATGATTTCAGAAAAATACTGGAAGGAAGTGAGTTTCCGTTGATGTTAATAAAAGACTTTTTCAGGAGTATAGCCAAAGCAAAGCAAACAGATCATTTTAAAGGCTGTATCATAGCAAACACAGTTGTAGAAATGACTTTTATTGATGATGAGCTGGAGGCAGATGCCATTCGAATACTAAAAGATGTGGAGCAGATGTTTGTGAGCGCAATTGAAAGAGAAAGGGAATTCGGTCACCTGCAAAACCCATTATCATCGCAAGTTTTGGGTAGATACCTAATCACTTTCTGGTGTGGCCTTAATACCCTCAGAAGGATTTATCCTGATGAAAAAGTACTCGCAGCGCAGGTAGAAATGCAGCTGGATATTTTAGCTTAATTTTTTTTGAATAATTATGTATTGAACGATACAAAAATAAAAATAGATGGATTTAAAACTAGAAGGAAAAAGAGCGTTTATCAGTGGCGCGACACAGGGAATTGGATTTGCTATTGCCCAACAATTACTAGCTGAAGAGGCTGAGGTCATTATAAACGGTCGTGAAGAAGCAAAAATAAATGCTGCAGTTGCGGCGTTACAAAAACAATTTCCAAATGCAATTGTATCTGGGATTGTAGCTGATTTCTCTGTTAAAGCACAGGTAGAAGCCCTGTTAAGTCAATTAAGTGATATCGATATTCTGATTAACAATGTCGGGATTTTTGATCTGAAAGATTTTGCGAAAACTAGCGATGACGATTGGTATCACATGTTTGAGGTCAATGTCATGAGCAGCGTAAGATTATCAAGGGCCTTATTGCCTAAGATGCTCAGCAAGAACAGGGGAAGGATCATTTTTATCAGCAGTGAGTCGGGTGTTAATGTTCCGGATAATATGATACACTACGGAATGACCAAAGCCGCAATGATGGCGGTAGGCAATGGCTTATCGAAATTAACCAAAGGTACAGAGGTTACGGTAAATACTATTTTAGGCGGGCCGACTTATTCTGATGGCGTAGCTAAAACCGTTGAACATATTGCAGGTATACAAAATATGAGTGTGGAGCAGTTAAAAGTTGGTATCATGCAACAAACGAATCCCCATTCGCTATTGTCACGCTTTATTGAACCGGCAGAAATTGCAAACCTGGCTACCTATCTTTCCAGTCCTTTGTCGTTAGCTACAAACGGAGCAAGCCTGAGGGCTGATGGCGGTGTTTTGAAGACACTTTGATCTTGTTTTCAATAGTTAATTCAAATAAAGTATTAGTTTTATAATGTGAAACTTGAGGTTATATAAACTTCAATATAAACCAAAACTACAATCTCTCATATTTGCCAACTTTTTTGTTCTAAAGTAGTCTTGTCAAGGTATCCTTTCAAAGATTACCTTGACAACGCCTAGAATTTTAAATGAAATTTTTCCGCTGCAAATCCTCAATTATAGGGTTTATAAGTAATAGAAAGCGATTTAGATGTTCAAAGTATTCTTGCTGATCGTACTTAAGGAAACAACTCTAATGAGTAGTTTCCTTTTTTTTATGGCAATAAACATCTGTAATACGGGGTTTTTGACTGATAAATTTGCTATTTTTTTGTGTAATATTAGAATTAGATTACTTTTGCCTATCGATGACAAAGAGCAAATTAGTGCCAATTAAAGCTATAATGCTGCTTATCGTGTTTTTATTAAATACGGTGACAGGCTTTGCATGTGCAATTGGGATTGATATGGGCTTCAATGCATCCCAGCAAACACCTGAAATTCAGGCAAACCATAATGGAACCTTAACCAATCATGGGCATGAACACGGAGCGGGTATTCAGCATCAGCATGTAGATTTAGGTTCCCATCAGGATAAAGATCATCATAAGGAACAAGACGGTAAAAAGGAAAATTGTTGCAAGGATGCAGTAGCCAAGTTGACTGCAAGTAGTAAATTGGCGCAACGTACTGATAATCTAAGCCAACTTTCTACACTATTTATATTATTGCCAGGTATTATTCATCGGCAATTTCTTTCGGTTCGTTTGCCCTCAAATGTACCAAATGCTTATTTCGCGCAGCATTGCCGGTCTCCGATCAGTGATGTACGGATTGCCATACAAAGTTTTCAGATTTGATTTAAAGTTTAATATCCACTGGAGGGCAAAATGCCTGCCCGGATGGGTCATTATTAACTTGAAAAAATGAATAGATATTTTTTTGTTTGCTTAATCGCAACCGCTTTTGCGCAAACTGTATTTGCCCAGCGTGTGCGAGCTAGAGAAAATGCATCAGGATATAATCATTTTGTTACAGGTTAATGGTGCATTAACAGCAACGAAAGCAACCGAGGAGTCAAAGACCATACTGGTAGTGATCAAAATGCTGTTCTAGACCCGTAAAAGGCCTTATTAGAGTGACCCCATGCTAAATTGCGGTAAAGTGTAAAAACAATTAACTAATTACATAATATGCCCCCTGTTGTATCCGGGGCTTTACCAGTTCAACTTCAATAAAATCAAAATGAAAAAAATCATATTCAGCATGGCAGCATCCATCCTATGGCTTGCTGCCTGCACCAGCGGTAAAAAAACAACCTCGGCCGCTAAGGCATCTGATAGTGCGCTAACCTCAGTAGTCGTTGCGAAACCAATAGGCAAGGCGCCCACTGAGGCATTAATCAACGCTTATCTACAACTAAAAAATGCTTTGACAAAAGATAACGATAACGAAGCAGCCGAGGCCGGTAAAAGTCTGGTGCTGGCAATCACAATAATTGATAAAAATGCTTTGAATGCTGAACAGTCCAAGGCATTCAGTGATATTGCTGACGACGCTAAAGAACATGCCGAGCATATCAGTGCCAGTGAGGGAAACATCAACCATCAGCGGGAACATTTTGAAACTCTGAGCCAGGATATTTACGAATTGGTAAAAATAGAAAGTACTCCAGGCCGAAAGCTGTATTTTGACCATTGTCCAATGTATAATCAAGGAAAAGGCGGAAACTGGATCAGCGAAACAAAGGACATACACAATCCGTATTTAGGCAAGGCTATGCCAGATTGTGGTCGTATGATAGAGGAATTCAATTAGTCTCTTTATAATGAAAAACATACTGCTTATAATGCTATTTGTGCTGGCAGTCATTCAGTTCATCCAGCCTGACCGTAATCAATCCGGTCAGGCTGCAATACTAGACATTAGCCGTATTTACCCTGTACCCGAATCCGTGCAGGGTATACTGCGCGAGTCGTGTTACGACTGCCATAGTGACAATACCAGATATCCATGGTACTCATTTTCACAACCTGCAGCCTGGTGGGTGTCTTCTCACATTAGAAAAGGGAAGTCTGAGCTTAATTTTAACCAGTTCGGGAGTTATTCCGCGCGCAGACAGCGAAGTAAGTTGAAATCAATTGCCAGCAGTATTAAGGACCCCACTATGCCATTGCCATCCTATACCCTAATCCACCGAAATGCGTTACTCTCTGCCAAGGATAGGCAGTTGATCCTGCAATGGACAGCAAAAATGATCAGCCGCTCACCAAACAAATAGCCCATGAAAAAATTGATATTAGTATGTATAGTGTTGAGAAGTATTTATGGCCTCACCAACGTAGAACACGAGGAACGCACGGTAACTGCACAAACAAAAGCCAGCCCCCCTTGAATTTGCCTGCTCAATTCAGCCTGAGGTTAAGCGCAATGAGGAAAGCTATGTCATTGACAAGCAGGCTTGTTAAACTTGATGAGGAACACAGATAAAGGATACATGACAGGGCTGCGTTACATCCTGACAAAATATTTCTTCTGTTCTACTTTTTATGATACCGATATGGACTACGGCGGCGGGTCACACTACCCGTTATTTTAATTAAACACGTATATTTGATATTTAAGCATGTTATGTTAGTTAAGCCCCTTACTGAGGAAAGTGAATTGCTGCTTAAAGTTGCAAAGGGAAACGAGTATGCTTTTAAAATGCTTTATGATCATTACCGTATCCTGGTTTATTCTAGGGCCTTGTATTTGCTGAAGTCCGATTTGCTTGCAGAAGAAGTCCTGCAGGAGGTCATGCTCAAACTTTGGCAAACCGCAGGCAGGCTTACCGAACACAGTAACTTGGCGGCTTATTTAACCACACTTACACGCAACCGCAGCTTTCAGTTGCTAAGGAGAAAAGTGCTTGAAGCCAAAACAGACGCGGAACTTGGAAGAGGGTGGACTGAGCAGGATAATGGAACAGAGGAAGAAATTTTGCTGGCCGATACCAGGAAACTACTCTCAGATGGCATTGCACTATTGCCCCCTCAGCAGAAACTGGTCTATGAACTCTGCCACATTGAAGGACTGAAGTATGAGGAAGCTGCTCAAAAGATGAATTTAAGTGTCGAGACGGTCAGAAGTTACATGAAGTTGGCTCTTCGCTTTCTCCGGGCATACCTGAAAACACACACCGACGTGACCGCTATGCTGATTCTTTTTAAACTACTTTAATTTTTTTCCTTCTCCATACCCCCTAAAGCATTTCTCCGGGATTATTATTAAAAAGGGGATAATCCTTAGACAATACAATATGGTCAACTGGGAAGACAAAAGGGTCGTCGATTTATATTCGAAGTTCTCTGCAAAGACAGCTACTGCTACTGAATTGGAAGCGTTCAATACTTTTCTGAATACACCCGGCGCGGAGCAGCGACTGTTCGGCTTGCTGGAAACGGATTATCAGCTGAGTGAAAGCTACGAAAAGGATATCAGCGAATTCCGGGCACTTCAAATTTTCGAAGAGGTGACCAGCCAGCCCCAGGAGCTCAAAAAAGTGAGCAGGCTATGGCCGCGCCTGGCTGGCGTTGCGGCAATTGCCGCAATCATCGCCTTTTCATTATTGCTAAGGAGCGGTTTTTTTAACGATGATAACCGCACGAATCCCATTGCTGCAGCGCAGGATATTGCCCCAGGAATCAACAAAGCAACGCTGACGTTGGCGAGTGGGCGAAAAATCGTGTTGTCCGCAGCCCTTAACGGAGCGCTTGCATCTGAATCTGGGGTACGCATCTCTAAAACAGCAGATGGGGAAATAACCTATGAAACCGTAGACAATGGTCTGACAGAACAGCGGGGAATGAATATGCTTTCTACCGACCGGGGAGAGACCTACCGGGTCAGATTGCCCGACGGCTCGTTGGTTTGGCTAAACGCAGCCTCCTCACTAACATATCCGGCTTCTTTCACTGGGTTAAAAAGCCGAAAGGTTAAGATGTCGGGAGAAGCTTACTTTGAAATTCAAAAAGATGAAGCCAAGCCTTTTATCGTGGAAACAAATGGACAGGATGTAACGGTGTTAGGAACGCACTTTAATATTAAGGCGTATAAAGATGAGCCCGACGTTATAACGACCCTACAGGAAGGAAGTGTGCGTGTAGATTTCGAAGCAGCTGCCTGGAATAGCAAAGGAAAGATTCGGTATAAAGACGAAATTGTGCTGAGTCCGGGACAGCAATCCCTACTCAGGGGAGAGTCAATCAGTATTTCCAAGGCAAACCTGGAAGAAAATACAGCTTGGAAAACCGGCGACTTTATTTTTACTGAGATTACTATAGAGAGGATTATGCGCGACATTGCCCGATGGTATAATATTGAGGTAGTTTACGAAGGCAGCATTCCGACAGGCACTTTTTCTGGGAATGTTTCCCGATCCAAAAATATAAGCCAGATACTCCAGGCTTTGGAAGCTACAAAATTAGTTCACTTTAAGGTTGAAGGAAGGAGGGTCTACGTGAAGAAATAAATACAAAAAAATGACCAGATCCCGGAGACCGGAACCTGGATTAAGTTTGGCTTTAGGCCAAAAATCAACTGATCAACCGAACCCGCAGTAACCTTTCCCGTGGAAAGTAGGGGTATGCTGCAGACCAAACCTAGACTAAATGTATACAAAATATACCAGAAACCCCGGTATGCCATCAGGCGTATACCCTAAAATTTTGCTCATTATGCGATTAACCAGCGTGATATTGTTAGCATCACTTATGCAAGTTGCCGCGGCAGGCTTTGCACAGAAAATCTCCTTATCGGAGAAAAATGCACCATTAGCAAGGATTTTTGCCCAACTTAAATTGCAGAGTGGTTACGATTTCGTTGCAGACGGCAACCTATTGAAAACCGCTGATCCTGTAAATATTCGCGTAAAGAATATGGAACTTTCTGAAGTACTTGAGCTGATTTTCAAAGACCAGCCATTGAGTTTTGAAATTCAAAATAAAATGGTCGTTGTACTGAAGAAGGAAAGTTCCTTTATCGACCGCATAAGCACTGCTTTATTCAGGATTGATATAAGAGGCCTGGTGATGAATGAAAAAGGTGAACCGATGCCTGGCGCAAGCGTTGTTGTGCTGGGCAGGAATCAAAGTGCAAGGACGGCATCAGACGGATCGTTTAACTTGCTTAACCTAACAGGTAAGGAAACCCTGATTACGACCTTTATCGGCTATAAATCGGATACGCTGAGGCTGACTGCTCAAACCAGTGTGGTAATCGCCATGAAACCCCTGGTGGCTGTTCTGGAGGATGTATCGATTGTAAGTACGGGCTACCAGGATCTGAATAAAGACCGGGCAACTGGTTCATTTGGGATCATAACCGCTAAGGAGATCGCACAATTTCCAACGGTCAGTATCCTTGAACGTTTGCAAGGTCTGGTTCCAGGAGTGAATATTTCGACAAAGACGACAGCTGGTAACAGTCGCAATGGGACAATTAACATACGTGGTATCTCCACCATCGTCGGTAAGTATACTCAGGTGAGCGTAGAGCCCCTTTTGGTTGTCGATGGCTTTCCATCGCAGATTTCTATCGCAAATGGTGCATTGGATTTGCTTAATCCAGATGATATTCAACAGATCACTTTTTTAAAAGATGCAGCAGCAGCATCTATATGGGGAATCCAGGCTGCAAATGGTGTGATTGTGATTACGACTAAAAGAGGTAGGCAAAATTCGGCGCCATCACTCAACTTTACTACAACCTATAGCACCGGTGCAAAACCTAGGACGGATTATGGGCCAATGATGTCTGTCGCTGATTACATTGATCTGGAAAAAGATATGATCAATAAAAATTATGTGGACGACGTTACACAATCATCTTATATATCAGGGAACCTGACCCAGGCTCAAGCCATCATTTTTAGAAACAAACGTGGTGAAATTTCTGAAGCCCAGATGAATGGGGAACTTGCTGCATTGGCGCAGTATGATAATGCAGATCAGATTTCTAAATACCTGCTTCAGCGGCAGGCCACAAAACAATATAATTTATCTCTTTCTGGCGGTGGTGTAAACAGTTCTTATTACATGTCAGGTAATTACTATACTGATGACAGGATCTATAAAAGCAATAAGAATAAAGGATACTCCTTTAATGTATCAACAACTTCCAGTCTCTTAAAAGGATGTGTGGCCATCAATACTTCCCTGACTTACGGTAATACTACGGATAAAACTAATCCCGCCGCTGCGCTTGGGATGAGCATGTCTCCGTTTGGACTGCGCCCTTATGATCTGCTGGTCAATCCGGATGGAAGCACAATGTACTATGATATCTTTACGATTCCATCCAGGGCGCGGACTTTAGAGGGCCGGGGATACCTGCCTTTCAGGTATTCAGCTCTGGATGAATTGAATTATAACAATACCATGAATACGAGTAACAATTTGGGCCTGAATGTGGATGTGAGAACTAAGATTACTTCCTGGCTTAATTTTTCGATCTCTGGAAATATTGGCCGGAATTTTAACGAGCGTGAAAATTATCAGGAACCGGATAGCTATGCAGCAAGGATAATGGTAAATAGGGCGACTTCTGTAAATTCTGCAGGACAATTGGTTTATGGCCTTCCTATTGGTGGAAAGTTGATTACAAATAATGGAACAACCAAAAGCTACAATTTAAGGGGGCAGGTAAACGTAAATAAAAACTGGAACAATAAGCATGACTTGAATGCTGTACTGGGAAATGAAATCCGTGAGGTTTTTAATAGAGCCAGTGGAGAAAACCGTTACGGCTACAATAAAGAGATCAATGCTTTTACGCCAGTAAATCCCAATGGAAGCTACCTGGATCTAACAGGGAACCGTCCGGCTATTGGGGCTACCTCCTCGCCGGTTGTAGAGAGAACCACCAGGGCATTGTCTTATTATTCAACTGCCTCATATACGTATGATAGCAAGTATACGGTTTCGGGAAGTGCACGTTTTGACGATTTAAACCTACTTGGTGTGGAAAGGAGAAAAAGAGCCATCCCGCTTTGGTCTGGAGGATTAAGCTGGAACATGAAAAAGGAAAGCTTTTTAAAAGATGTGGACTGGTTGAGCGCTTTATCCGGACGTTTTACTTTTGGTTTTACAGGGAATGCCCCACAGGGCTATGCACCGGTAACAGTAATCGAATTACAGGGGACAGATGATTATTCCCTCCTTCCGACTGCACGTATTAGAACGCCCGCACGAGAAGATCTGGCATGGGAAAAAACCAAAATGCTGAATTATGGACTTGACTTTTCCCTTTTTGACAACCGCATTTCTGGAACACTGGAATACTATAAAAAACATACTAAGGATATCTTTTATGACTTGCCCATCAACGGAACCTACGGTTTTACAAGAACTTTATTTAATGCCGCCACATTAGACGCAGAGGGTATAGATATAGGTTTCTCCTTCGCGCTCGCTAAATCTAAACAAGTGACATGGAACAACGCGATCAATTTATCTTATAATACCAATATCATTCATGATGAGCGTTTTAAATTGCCTATCGCCAATTCGATTCCGCAAGGAGAGGAGGCATTCTACGATGGTTACCCGACAGACTTTTTATTTACGTATAAGTTTGCAGGACTGGATGCAAAAGGAGAAACCTTAATAGAGGATCCCAAAGAGCCGGGCAAGTTGTATAATACCTGGGATTTTCCTTTTTATGACGTGAAGTCGTATTCAGGAAGAACGGCCTCTCCGTGGTTTGGTGCATACAGTACTAATGTGACCTACAAGAGGTTTGATTTGGGTTTTCAATTTCAATACCAACTCGGTGGTGTTTTTTTAAGGCCCTCAGTTGCTGAAACCGGATTTTATTTAAGTCGTGCCGGAGATTTGGCACAGCGCTGGAGAAAGCCAGGTGATGAATTGACGACCAACGTTCCAGGAATTACATCGGATTATTCGCAGGGTTTTAATTATGGAACCAGTGTAGAAAGATATTCCAATTCGGATTTACTGGTGAGAAGCCGGAGCAATGTAAAATTGAATCAGGTGCGCCTGTCTTATGCGGTTCCTCAGCGGGTGGTGGCCAAAATGGGTATTAAGGCCTTGAGTTTATCTGCGGTTTGCAGAAACCTGGGCATGATCTGGGCAAAGAATAAGGAGAAGATTGATCCGGACTATTTATTCAATGTAAGCAACACTTACCAATTGGCTCCTACGCGTAGCTATTCATTTCAACTTAACCTAAGTTTATAATGCATAAAGAAATCACCATGAATGTATTTAAAGTATTTTTCCTCACTATAACTGTCGTAACCTTACTTTCCTGCCGGAAATATGTAGAAAATGTTCCGGTGCAAGGCCAGCGGGTTTTAGTATATACAAATGATTACCGCCTACTGATGAACAGTAGATCCGATTTAGAACTTGGCTCGGCAAATGCAGCCATTATAGGTTGTGATGACATTGATCTCAAAGATCCAAACCTCCAAAGTGATATCTCTTACAATAGTGTATACGTTGCGCAATATACCTGGGCAAAACCATTCTATATCGACAAAGAAGATGATTTTGACTGGAATTCCATGTATAAAGCAATATATACTTCTAACACCGTGATCTCAGGTGTATTGGAGAGTAAAAATGGCTCACTGGCAGAACGGAATGAGATTTATGCGGAAGCACTTATCCAAAGGGCGTTTACTTATTTTACGCTGGTAAATTCACATGGGAAGCAATACGATGCTTCGACAGCTGGCACTGATCTCGGTGTACCGCTTTTATTGGAAGCAAAGCTGTTTGTAAACTTGCAAAGGGCCACTATTGCTCAGGTTTATACCCAGGTGCTGAAAGATATAGAAACTGCTATTCCTTTACTACCCACTGTCAAAACGAATTCAGTGAACCCGTATCAAGGCAGCGCGTATGCGCTATTGGCAAAGGTGCATTTGAATATGCGTAATTTTGAGGCCGCCCAGGTAGCAGCAGAACAAGCATTAGCACTTTCAAACGGACTTAATGATTATAAACTGTTCGTTAATGCGGCATTCCCTACGCTTATACAAAATAAAGAAGTTCTGTTACGTAAAATTCCTCGACTTAGTTACAGCGGCCTGCAGTTGAGCGAAGACTTATTGAACTTATTGGGTACTAAAGACTTGAGATATACCCTATTTACCAAGGCAGGAGATGACGGTGGTTCTCCCAGCTTTACAGGCAGGAGATTTTTTGCCGGAGCTGGTGCTGACAACGCATGTGTGGGATTAACAGTTGGCGAGACCTGGCTCATCCGGGCAGAATGCCTGGCACGTGCCGGAAGACGTGCAGACGCCTTACAAGCATTGAATGACTTGCGTAAATTCAGGTTCCTGGAAGCTGATTACGTAGACCTTTCCGCAACGAGTGACCAGCAGGCATTGGAATTAGTGATTAATGAGCGTCGAAGGGAACTGTTTGGAACAGGGCTTCGCTGGTTTGACCAGAAGCGCCTAAATAAGGAATCATTGTTTGCTAAAACCGTAACAAGGGTACTTAATGGGGTTACCTATACATTGGAACCCAATAGCAATGGATATGTTTTTCCATTTTCAACAATTATTGTGAATCAAAACCCTGAGTTGATTCAAAATCCCAATTAATTTAAAATAAGTTGATTCTCTATTGATGTGCCCAACTCGGGCCATCAATAGATTGAGGGATATCCTATGAAGTTTAAAGCCCAATTTAATGGAAAAAAGTATAGTAAAAATAGAGAATTTATCGCATCGATATAGCAGTAGTTGGGCGATACGCGACATTAACATGGAAATTAGCCAGTATGGCATTGTTGGGCTTTTAGGCTCAAATGGCGCCGGAAAGTCCACCACGATGAACATTCTTTGCGGCTCTCTGAACCAGACGGAGGGAAATGTGTACATCAATGGCATCAACTTTAGGGATGACCCAAAGCGGGCGAAGATGGAGATCGGCTTTCTGCCTCAGAACCCGCCTTTGTACATGGACCTGACCGTGGATGAGTACCTTAATTATTGTGCAGGTTTACGCGATATGTCAGGACAGCTTAGAAAAGATGCCGTAAAGGAAGCCAAAGAACGCTGCGGAATAGACCATTTCAGCGGCAGGTTGATCAAGAACTTATCCGGGGGGTACAGACAACGCGTGGGCATCGCCCAGGCTATTGTACACCGCCCCAATGTACTCGTGCTCGATGAACCTACAAATGGACTAGATCCCAATCAAATCATTGAGGTCAGAAACCTGATTAAAGACATCGCTAAAGACAGAGTTGTGATTTTTTCCTCACACATTCTTTCCGAAGTACAGCTACTTTGCCGGGACATTAAGATGATTGAGAACGGAAGGATCGTATTTGAAGATACAATGGATGCCTTCAACAATTACATAGAGCCGCACAGCATGCTGATTCATTTCAACAATATGCCTGAAATCGCTGCTTTGGAAGCCATTGATGGAATCATGAGGGCAGAGCTGCTCACCGAAAGGCTTGTCCGTCTTTATTTCAGCGGAGAGGCGGGGATCGCCGAGACCATCGTAGCCAAAAGCGTAGCGAACGGTTGGCGTTTACAGGAAATTGCGCTTGAAAAAAACTCTGTAGAGGAAATATTTAAACAATTGTCACAAAACTAATTATATCAAAAAAAGCTTAATGAAAACAATTTTCCGAGTGGCTAAAACGGAGCTTAAACTGCTGTTTTATTCTCCTATCGCCTGGTTTCTAATCATTATTTTTATGATTCAGTGCGGCTTTGTCTACCTGAAAGGGCTTGACGATGTTGCCTTAACGGTGGACGGGGGGTATAAAATTCCCTTTAGTATCATTGCCTCGATATTTTCCGGAGGAAGGGGCGTCCTTTCTAACGTGATGGGAAACCTTTATCTTTACCTTCCGTTACTTACCATGGGGCTCATCAGCCGGGAAACATCCAGCGGTACCATCCGGCTTTTATATTCGTCGCCGATCCGGGTTCGGGACATTGTACTGGGAAAATTTGCTGCAATGGTAGTCATGAGCATGCTGATGATCGGTATCGTTTCCATCTACATTATTGCCAGCTATTTCACAGTCAGCAACCCGGATACCGGCTTGCTGCTGAGCTGTGTGTTGGGCTTGTTCCTGCTGCTCTGCGCTTACTCTGCGATAGGAATCTTTATGTCCTGCCTGACCACTTATCAGATTGTGGCCGCTGTATGTACGTTCGTTACTTTCGGGATATTGTATAATGTTTCCGGATTATGGAGCGGTGTGCCCTTCGTCAGGGACGTTACGTACTTTCTTTCTGTCGCTGGCAGAACGGACTGGATGCTGGCAGGACTGATCACGAGCAATGGAATTGTTTATTTCCTCGCCATCGTTTTTATGTTTCTGCAGCTGACCATATTTAAACTTAAAACTGGAATGGAAACCATGTCCACACTAAAAAAGGCGATGGGTTACAGTATGATTGTCCTCATTACGCTAGCCATTGGTTACATCAGTTCCATTCCCCAACTCATTGTTTATTTTGACGTGACCAGGGATAAAAACAATACGATTAAGCCAGACACACAGAAAATTGTGGAGGACCTGGGTGATGAGCCACTTGAGGTTACCGGGTACGCAAACCTATTCGGCGGATTTATGGAAGACGCAAAACCGGAATCCTACCAGCTGAATATCAATCGTTGGGCACCTTATGTCAGGTTCAAACACAATATCAGATTGAAAACGGTATTGTACTATGATACTCTGGGTGTTGGCGAAGGGATGAAGAAAGCCAACCCCGGTAAAACACTGGCCGAGGTCGCGGCAAAATCCGCCAAAACTGCGGAGATCAGCTTAAGCCAGTTTAAGCGCCCTGAAGAGATCAGAAAAATGGTTGACCTTTCTCAGGAACCCAATTATTACATTATGCAGCTCAAATATAAAGGGAGGCAAACTTTTTTAAGGGTATTTCCTGATAATGACCACTGGCCATCCGAGACCGAAATTTCTGCTGCACTAAAAAGGTTGCTTCTTGCGAAAATTCCAAAAATCCTGTTTGTAACCGGAAATCTGGAGCGTAACATCAACAAAATGGGCGACCGTGAATACCGTGCTTTGGCAAACCTGAAGAATTTCAGGAATTCGCTGATTAATCAGGGCTTTGATGTGGATACCATTTCCTTACAAAGCGAATCGATTCCTAAAAACACTTCTGCCCTGGTGCTGGCTGATCCGAAAACTGAGCTGGACGATGTAGAGACGGCAAAATTGCAGCAGTTCATCGACAATGGTGGAAATTTGCTGATTTCCGGTGAGCCTGGAAAACAGGCCATGCTTAATCCCCTATTAAAACAGTTTGGCGTTCAACTGATGGCTGGGGCCATCGTGCAGGCCAGTAGAGATCTGGAGCCCCACCTTGCCGCGCCGTTTTTAACCGGCACGGGCGCCAAGCTCTATCCGCCACTTGTAGCCGCGCATTACGACAGTGTAGTGGTTTCAATGCCCATGGCCACGGCGCTCGGTATTGAAAATTCTAGCGGATATATCATTAAGCCTTTGCTGGTAACCGATGAAAGAAGAAGCTGGCTCAAAAAGGACAAATTTGTAACGGATTCCGCAAAGGTGAAATTTGAACCTGAACGGGGTGATTTGCAGAAGTCTTTCCCACTTGCGGTCAGCTTAGCCAGGAACACAAAAGGGAAGGAACAGCGCATCGTTGTTGTTGGTGACGCCGACTTTATGTCGAATATAGAGTTGAACCGTTTCAATATGAGGACCGCCAACTTTGCCTTCAATACAGGAATTTTTAGCTGGTTAAGTTATGGAGAGTTTCCAATTAGCAGCTACCGTCCTTCAGCGAAGGATACCACGCTGTTAATTAAAAGGGACCAAATTAAATACCTGCGTATCGCCTTTCTTTGGGTATTTCCAGGTATGATGGTGGCCATCGGAACATTGATATTGATCAGAAGAAAAAGAAAATAAAGAAATGGCATTCCTTACCGATCAGCAAACTATAGATGACCTGAACCTTTTTAGTAAATCAGGCGGAGATTCCATTTATCAGATTTTTAACAGGACCAAAACAAGGGGGGGAGCGGCGATACTGGAAGGAATGTTTCGCTTTCCGTTATCAGATGATGCTAAAATCAATCAGCGAAGTAAAGTTATACAGTATTTTGCCAGCTCCGGTAGGTCTTTTCCCTTTAGTACGGATCATTTTGACCCGGTGGAATCCTATATGCGAAATACAGACACAAGGACAAAACTATCTGCGCAAGATGATTCAATAGCGAAAAAGCTGAGCAATCTGGTTGCCCTTGATGCCGTTACCTCTGGTATATACGCTGGAATCACCTCCCTGATCAAGCTGCTGAAAGAACTGCACCAGTTTTTAAACGGGCTGAATATGGGAGATCTTGATTTTTACCAGCATGACAAGGCAGAATTATTAAACCTGCTGGCTTTACCAGGAATTACAGAAAGCCTCGTGTTGCCTGCTGGAGCAAGGCTGTCTTCCAATGAATATATGACCTACGACGAGGTTTTCAGGTTTCGCCATCGCGATGCGGTGCTTAGAATATTGGACTATGTTTACGGCCTGGATGTTTACTTCTCTGTGGCGAATGTGGCAGTAGAACGATCCTTTGTTTTTCCCAAGGCTTTACCTAAGCAGCAGCATGTGGTGAAACTAGAGGGAGTATATCATCCGCAGCTACAAAACGCGGTGGCCAATTCAATAAACATTACACCTGATAGCAATGTGATTTTCCTTACCGGCGCCAATATGGCTGGGAAATCAACCTTCATGAAGTCGTTGAGCATCTCCCTCTTTCTTGCCCATATGGGTTTCCCGGTTGCGGCCAAATACATGGAGTTTTCTGTGCTGGATGGAATTTATACCACGATAAACCTGCCAGATAATCTGGGTATGGGAGCAAGCCATTTTTACGTGGAGGTCCTGCGTGTAAAAAAAATAGCACAGGAACTCAAGCTGGGCAGGAATTTGTTTGTTCTTTTTGACGAGATGTTCAGGGGAACGAATGTGAAGGATGCAGCAGAAGCGACGATTGCTTTTACTGAAGCCTTCGCAGGGAAACGCAACAGCATGTTTGTCATTTCAACACACATTATTGAAGCAGGAGAAGTACTGAAGGAGAGATGTGATAACATCAATTTTGTATATCTGCCAACCCGTGTGGAAGGGAACAAGCCCATTTATACTTACACGCTGGAGCAAGGTTTGACGGCCGACAGGCATGGGATGATTATTATAAGAAACGAGGGGATACTGGATATTTTGGCTTCGGGCATGGAGCGGTTAAATACACAAAAAATATGAGCTTCACAGTAGACAAACAAACGCTTGAGGATTTGAACTTACTAGGTAAGTTTACACCTGGTTCCGTTTTTGCCATGTTTAATAAAGTACACACCAGTGGTGGTGAAAGGCTTTTGCAGCAGTTTTTTAAAAATCCCCTCACGGATGCTACCACCATCAACAAGCGGAGTGAGTTGTTTTGTTATTTTCAAGGTAAGAACCTGGATTTTCCATTTAGCCGTGTTGAATTCCAGCTCGTAGAAAATTATTTCAGCACCGCTAGCAGGAGAAACTATCCTGCCGCACTGATGGTTGTTTTTTCTAAAAAGATGCAGGCCGCACTGCTGAAGGACGAGCGATACTCCGCGCTCCAGGCGGGATTGGTTGCAACGATAAAGTTGTTAAACGCTTTAAGCGCTTTTCTAGAGCAATTCCAGGAATCCAATCCGACACCTTTTGATGAGGAACTTCATGTTCTTCAGGGTATCCTGGCAATGCCTTCACTCCGTAATGTGCTAAAAGAAAGGGGCGACAATGAATTTTCTACACCAAAACTAGCGGCTTATGACCATGTGCTGAAACACACCCTTCGTCGCAATATTGAGGTTTTACTGGAATGTATTTATAGGCTCGATGTTTATCTTGCCGTGGGCAAAGTTGGAAAGGCTCAGGGCTTCGCCTGTGCACAGGCTGTACCCAAGGGAAAACAAATAATAGAAATTGCCGCACTTTGGCATCCGGCATTAATTAAGGGCGTGGCAAACCCTGTTAGTCTTAGTGAACACAATAACATGATTTTCCTGACCGGGGCCAATATGGCTGGGAAGTCTACCTTCATGAAGTCTTTAGGCATCGCGCTTTATCTTGCGCACATGGGCTTTCCGCTTGCTGCTAGAGGGATGCGTTTCTCAGTTTGCGATGGAATTTACTCTTCCATTAATGTTCCCGATAGCTTAAACATGGGGTATAGTCATTTCTTCGCAGAGGTTTTGAGGGTGAAAAAAGCAGCAGAAGAAGTGGCCAGTGGTAAAAGCTTTTTGGTGCTATTTGATGAGCTGTTTAAAGGGACCAATGTTAAGGATGCTTACGATGCGACGCTGTCTGTAACTACTGCTTTCGCACAATTCAGGCAATGCTTTTTCATCATTTCAACTCACATCATTGAAGTGGGGGAGGCCTTGCAAAAGTCAACGGATAATGTGCTGTTTGCCTATCTGCCTACGGTGATGGATGGAAAAGTGCCAAGATACACCTACCTTCTAGAAAAGGGTATAACAACGGACCGTCAGGGAATGCTCATTATTGAAAATGAAGGGATTTTAGACCTGCTTAAAAGTTAAGATAAATAAATTGTGATGGGATCCATCACCTGAGTTAATAAAAATACGAATGAAACACATGAAACACAACATACTTTGGATCGGTATTTTACTGATCATGACCGGGACTTCTGTTGCACAGAAGGGACTAAGCAGAAAGGAAGCGGAAGCACTTTCGGTTAAAGAATGGGCACTGGAAAAACAGCGCTTACTTCCTTCCGCACAAAAAGTGTGGGCGGAAGGGGTAATTGCTTTCAATAAATACACAATGCCTATCGCTTATAGGGTATTTGGAGAAAAGCCTGCAGACGGACGAAGCCTTTACATCTCCCTGCATGGTGGGGGAAATGCTCCGGCCGCAGTAAACCATCAGCAGTGGGAAAACCAGCGAACACTCTATAACATTCCGGAAGGTTTGGTTATTGTGCCGTTGGCACCTACCAATACCTGGAATTTATGGCACGAGGACCATATAGATAACCTGCTGGATTCACTGATACGCTATGGGGTAATATTAGAAGATGTGAATCCCAATAAGGTATACATTCTGGGCTACTCTGCCGGTGGGGATGGTGTTTTTCAGCTGGGGCCGCGCATGGCCGACCGCTGGGCTGCGGCTTCTATGATGGCAGGACATCCCGGTGATGCCAATGCACTCAACCTTCGTAACCTCCCATTTTCCATTTACATGGGGGGTAGAGATACCGCCTATCACCGCAATACCCTGGCCGTTTCCTTCAACCAAAAGTTAGATAGCCTACAGCGGCTTGATCCAAAAGGCTTTGTTCATGATTTTCATTTATATGCCGACAAAGCCCACTGGATGGACAGAAGGGATACCATCGCGATCCCATGGATGTCCTCTTTTAAAAGAAATCCATTCCCGGAAAGAGTCATATGGGTGGAAGATGATAGGGTTCAGCACCGGTCTTATTGGTTATCCGCGCCTGCTTCAGCGCAGATAAAGGGCTCGGCCGCAGATGTCAGCATCAAGGGAAATGAAATTTACATCAACAAAAATACCTTTAGCGAACTCTATCTCAACCTTAATGATCAGTTCCTGGATCTTGATAAACCTGTTTCTGTGAGGATTGGCGGTCGGGTCGTGTTCCGAAAGAAGCTAAAAAGAAGTTTGGCAACAATTAGCAGTACAATCCGGGAGTATCAGGATCCGTCTATGGTCTTCTCGGCAAAGCTCATCCTGGCCGGAAACCAGGTTCGGCTGGCTAATTTTTGATAAGCTATGGCCTTGCCTCAACAAGCACTGTCATTGTGGCGACACTGGTTCTTGACAAGGGATTGCTGGTAATATTTTGGATGGCGAAACTGTTACGTTTGGAGGTTAGGAATTGCAGCCTTATTTACTTTAGTTAATAGTGTATGCTGATGACCATGACATCAAGATGGAAGAGGTTAAAATCCATTAATTCAGTATATTGAAACGCAATACCGGCGTCTTGGGTTACTGGAACCTGGATTTTCAGGCTACAAAATATGGGTCCAACGTCCGGCCATTATATTGTACTGGCCGGACATGACCTGAATCCCCTAATTTAGGTGCCTACAAGGGGAAATGAAGAGTCTATTCGTAAAAAAAATAGGTAGTTAATAAGGAGGCCAGGGTTGGTGGATGCCATCCTGGCTTATCTATAGAAAGTGAAACAAAAAAACGTAAAAAATGAGATATAAATTTTTAATGATTCTTTCGTTATCGGGATTATGTCTTCGCAGCACTGCGCAGGAGATAAAATACATCGAATATGATTTGGACAATGGCCTGCATGTAATTCTTCACCAGGACAAAAGAGCCCCGGTGGTAGCTGTCTCGGTAATGTATCATGTTGGCTCTAAGGATGAAGATCCGCAAAGAACCGGCTTTGCCCACTTTTTTGAACATCTTCTGTTTGAAGGCAGTGACAATATGAAGCGCGGAGATTTTATGAAGATTGTCAGCAGCAATGGCGGACAGAACAATGCCAATACTTCACAGGACAGGACATTTTATTATGAAATTTTCCCTTCAAATCAGCTCGAACTTGGGCTATGGCTGGAAAGTGAACGTATGCTTCATCCGAAAATTGATAATGTGGGTGTTAAGACTCAAAACGAAGTGGTTAAAGAAGAAAAACGTCTGCGCATTGACAATAAACCCTATGGTAAATTTGCTGAAAATATCTTCACTCATTTGTTTGAAGGACATCCGTACAGCTGGCAGCCAATCGGTTCTATGGCCCATCTGGATGCTGCTAAACTGGATGAATTTATTGCTTTTTTCAAAAAATACTATGTGCCTAATAATGCTGTGCTGACAATTGCCGGGGATCTGAACATAGAAAAAACCAAAGACCTCGTCGCTAAATATTTTAACGAAGTGCCAAAAGGCATGCCGGTGGTTAAGGGATCTTTCGAGTTAAAACCGATTGCCAGACAAATTGTAGATACGGTTTATGATGCCAATATCCAAATTCCGGCAATATTTGCAGCCTACCGTGTTCCGGGAATGAAAAGCCGTGACAATAAGGTGCTGGAAATGGTCAGTACCATTTTGTCCGGTGGCGGAAGCTCAAGACTGAGCACGAAAATGGTGGATGAGAAAAAGACCGCTTTGCAGGTTGCTGCTTTCAATTATACGCTGGAAGACTATGGTGCTTACATCACACTGGCACTACCCAACAACAACACTTCTTTAAACGATCTTTTAATAGACATCGATGCTGAGGTTGTTCGCCTGCAGACTGATCTGATCAGTGAATCTGAATTTAAAAAGCTGCAAAACCAGTTTGAGAACGGTTATGTCAGTGCCAATACAACAATGATCGGGGTGGCTGAAAATCTTTCCAATGGCTATACGTTTCACAACAAGAATACGAACGACCTGAATGAACAGCTCGCACAAATCAAATCAATCACTCGTGAAGAGATCCGGGATGTCGCCAAAAAATACCTCAGCAAAGACCAGCGTATAGTACTTTATTACCTGCCAAAGAAATAAACATGAAGAAGATATTTACATTAGCCATAGCTGCCCTGTTTGTTCAGGCAGTATCTGCACAGAAATTAGACAGGAGCCAGAAACCAAAACCAGGACCTGCACCAACCATTACATTTGCTGATCCTGTGATCTATAAATTGCCAAATGGCATTACTGTTCTGGTGGTAGAAAATCATAAATTACCGAAGATTTCCGCAAGTTACAGCATTGATGCAGGACCGATCACTGAGGGTGAGAAAGCCGGTGTTATCGGATTACTGGGCGGCATGCTCAATGAGGGTACCACTACACAAACAAAAGCCCAGTTTGATGAGGCAGTTGATCAGATGGGCGCAGAAGTAGGCGTTTCCGCCAGTGGAGGACAGGCATCTGCACTGACCCGCTATTTTGGTGACGCTTTTTTATTAATGGCTGATGCCCTGAGAAATCCGTCTTTTCCGCAGGCATCATTTGACAAGCTCAAGTCACAAAGTCTTACTAATCTGAAATCCAGTGAACGAAGTGCCACTGCGATTTCAGGGCGTGTGGTTAATGCGCTTTCTTTTGGACTGAACCATCCTTACGGCGAGTTTGAAACCGAGCAAAGCATCAATTCCATTACCCTAGATGATGTGAAAGCCGCGTATAAAAAATATGTGACACCTTCAAGAGGCTATTTAACCTTTGTTGGTGATATTAAACCGGAAGCTGCGAAGGCCCTGGCCATTAAAGCATTTGGTGACTGGAAGGGCCCTGTGCTTACCTTCCCTGTTTTAACCAGGGTCAGTAACCCTGCGAAAACGGAAGTAGACCTCGTGAATGTTCTGAAAGCAGTTCAGTCGGAGATCACTGTGACCAATCTCATTGATTTACCAATGGGCAGCCCCGATTACCATGCGGTTTTGCTTGCCAATCAAATTCTGGGCGGCGGGGCGGATGCCAAACTTTTTAGAAATCTGAGGGAAAAACACGGCTTTACTTATGGTGCCTATTCTAAAACAGGTTCAGGACGTCTGCAGTCCACTTTCAGTGCTTCGGCTTCGGTGAGAAATGAGAAAGTGGATAGTGCTGTGATAGAGATTTTAAAAGAGATCAATGTGATGCGTACGAAAAAAGTTAGTCCAGAAATGCTCCAGGATGCAAAGAATTTATACAACGGTTCTTTTGCACTGGGTCTGGAAAACCCGGCCCGTGGTGCGGGCTTTGCAAGCAGCATCCTGATCAACAACCTTCCAAAGGACTTTTATCGTACCTATCTGCAGAAATTAAATGCGGTTACTGCGGATGATGTCCTTCGCGTCAGCAAAAAATACTTTTTGCATGACAATGCCAGGGTCGTTATTGTAGGAAAAACCGAAATGTTTTTGTCCGGACTTAAAAAGTCAGGTTTCAACATCAAGGAATTTAGTGGGTATGCAGAGCCTATAAAAATGAAATAATACTGATCATGATTTTGAATAATAAGAAAGTTCCACTTGATTTGTTGGAAATGGTTTATGCAATCCGATCTATCAGAATAGCTTAGTGATGTGAAAAGTTGAAACTACAATAGACATGATCTAATCACCCTGTTTTTCATCAGCTGGAATTGAACCGTGTCTGTAAGTACAAATAGTAGCTGAAAGCTAAGCAACCTGGTCTGGCATAGCTATTGGGGGCAGGTCAATAAAAGAACTCACGAACCAAAGGGAATAACAAATAGAATATTGACTTTTAAAGATTAACAGCGCTTTTTATATTTTTAATTTATAGGTATCTCCAAATCCTCGATAACGTGCTCAATAAGCAACAAAAAGCGATTTAAATGTTCAAAGTATTCCTGCTGATGGGTACATTTTTTTAACACTGTGTTAGTGTAGTGTTAAAGTTTCTTAGGAAAATTATTAAAGGGGCTGTAGATTAATGTCTGCAACCCCTCTTGTTAATGACAAGCATTTTATGTAAATTTGATATAGTTTTAAGGTCAACATTTCATGGACAAAAGGAAACAAACATTTGATCAGGCCGAATTGGAACTTTTAAAAGAGGGTCTGAAACGAAGCTATAAAGAACGTTTTGAAATGGCTACGCGTTTGTATAAAATACAACAGACCATGAGTAAGGCTTCTATATCACATAAACCATTTATCAGTAAATAATTCGTGGACATCTTTGATGAAGAGATACTAAATTTTTGGAGAGCACTTCAAGAGTATAATGTGCAATATATTATGGTCGGTGGTTATGCCACCAATTTACACGGCTACCAGCGTTTTACAGGTGACTTAGATATTTGGCTAAAAGACACCTTAGAAAATAGAAAGCAACTGAGAAAAGCATTTGTAAAATGTGATATGGGGGATTATCCACTGATCGAAACTATGCAATTTATACTTGGCTGGACAGATTTTCACCTTAACAATGGTCTCCGTTTAGATATACTCATTGAAATGAAGGGGCTTGAAGGATATACCTTTGACGAATGTTTGGAAATGGCCTCTATTGCGGATATTGATAACGTAAATGTTCCTTTTTTGCATATTAATCAATTAATTGAGAATAAGAAGATTGTTAATCGCCCAAAAGATCAGATTGACGTAGCGGCACTTGAACAAATACGAAAGTTGCGAGACGATTTTTAATTCGACACAATCTGTTTTTGATTTTAAAAATCGGTTGGGAAATCATAAAGACGGGCACATTTTTTTATGTCCTCTTTGAAAGCCTTAGTTAACGATATGTTTTGGAGTACAACCGTACTTTGAACAAATCAAAGTACGGTTTCTTATGAAAAAATCATTGTTTTTTTTCTATGTCATCCTTGTTCTAAATATTCTTGCTAATGGTTCAGTCTGGTGATTCGGAATAGCAGATTAGTTTGGGAAACCCGGAAATTCCAACGGATTAATAACGGTTCGTTCCATACCTTCTCCTGGAGTTGCAACAGAATCCCTACGATTTTATGGTCGCTGGATGTTTGGCATTAGCCAGTAATCTTAAGCGATTGAATTAAACCCTGCTGAAGAACGAGGTTAAAGTTAAGAATGACCGGGCTACCTGGAAATGTTCCGGAAATCTCTGCTGTAAATACCGACCCCTTTTCAGCTTCCTTATAACTAATCGGTTTTAAAGTAGCTTGATACTGTTGGTTCGAATTTTCAATCCATTTTTGAATTGCTGTTCTTCCAATATGGTTTTTTCCTTCGTCGAATACTTCGGCGTTTTCTGAAAAAAGTGAGGAATAAGCTGCAGCATCATGGCTGTTTTGCGCTTCAACTAGGTCTGTTATTAATTTTGGTAAGTTCATGATATTTATTTTAAATTACTTATTGTTGTACAAATTTCGGTGGTACTAGCGGCACGCACAAGTAGGGGATTACGATTCGAATACGGAAAAATTTATCCGTATTGTTTCATTAATGACCTACATGTATCTTTGTTAGATGTACGAGAAAAAAACTTTTCCCAATTTAAACTGTGGCCTCGATTTAGTTGGAGAGGTACTTTATGGCAAATGGAAAATGCGGTTGTTGTGGTTTATCAACGAGGGTTACTTGCGTCCGAGCGAGCTGCAACGCAAAATACCGGATGCAAGTCGTAGGGTAATCAATATTCAGCTAAAGGAACTCGAGGAACATGAATTGGTTATCAGAACAATCTATCCGGTGATGCCACCAAAGGTAGAGTATTCACTTACTGAGTTTGGCAAAACCTTGATACCGGTAATCGCCGCTATTGGGAATTGGGGAGATGAGTATCAGGACAGTTTGAAACGTGTGATTTTGAAAGGATATCCACAGTTGGCCTGATTTTTTCAGAGTGAGGATTAGCTGAATTAAGCCCAAGTTGATTTCGGTCAGCATTTTAAATTCATCCCAAATGCAACCCAGGCTGGTATTGTTGTAATTTTTTAAACGGTTGGGATGGTGCCTCCATCAATAACAAATTCGGTTCCGGTAAGATAGCTTGCCCTTGGTGAAACAAGAAACCCGACAAATTCAGCAACTTCTTCAGGCATTGCTGGTCTGCCGTATGGAATGCCACCAAGTGCATTCATTACACTTTGTGTGGCCTGTTCTATCGAAATTGCTTCGCTCTTCGATATGCGTTCCATCATTCTCTTTGAGCCGTCAGTCATGATCCAGCCCGGAGAAACTGTTAGAATTCGAACTCCTTTTGGGGTAACCTCTTTAGAAAGTCCCTTACTGTAATTGATCAGTCCGGCCTTGGCAGCCGCATAGGGTAGTGTGCTTTCATATAACGGAAGTTTCCCCTGAATGGATGCGATGTGAATAATCACACCGGTTTTTTGTTTAATCATTTGCGGCAAAAATGCCCTGTCTAATCTTACTGGTGCTAAAAGATTGGTCTGCAATGTTTCTTCCCAGTGTTCATCTGTTAAATTAGCGAAACCACCCGCCGGAGTTTCCGAACCACCAAGGTTATTGATCAGGATATCGAGCCCGCCAAACTTTGATAATACCTCTGTTACTACTTTTGCCGTTCCATCGGGACTGCTGAGGTCTGCCGAAATATAATACAGCTTTTCATTGGGCTCTTCAGTCCTGTTTCTTGCGGTGATGATTACATTTGCCCCGGCTGCCAGTAGCCTTTCGGCAATTGCTTTTCCGGTGCCTTTGGTTCCACCTGTTACCATGGCAATCTTGCCGGATAGTTCGCTATTGAAATTAAATTCCTTTTCCATTGTATATATATATTATACAAAATTCAGGTATACTACAGTTTCCTACAAGTACGGTATTACGATTCGGATAGCGTAAAATTTATCCCTATGCAATTCGCATTTCCGTAATTGCGATGATTAAATGTACCCTATATATTTACCTTATGTAGTGCGAGGAATGGTTTTGTGCTAGATGGCATGTGGGCTAAAAGTCCAATTGCTTCTTGATGATGATTTAGTATGGGCTCTATAAATCTATACTATGGGAAAAATGTACAAGACTGTTGTCCGTTTGTCCATTTCATGAGGCTGGCATTCTCCCCATCTTTGTAATGTAAACAAACAACAAATATTTCAAACATTAATTTAAAAAAATAGCAATGAAAAATCTAATCTTAACCGCAAGTCTAATCATGACTTTATTAACAAGCCAGTTCGCTTTTTCACAAAGCAAAAGAATCCCAGCTTCAGCCGGAAGGACGGAATATATCGAAGTTGAGCCAGGTGTAAAACTTCACGTAACTGATCTTGGCGAAGGACAACCAATTGTATTGATTCACGGATGGCCACTTAGCGATGAAATGTACCAATATCAATATCAGTATTTGGTAAGGAAGGGTTTCAGGGTGATCGGCATTTCATTGCGTGGTTTCGGTAAATCTGATAAACCTTATGGAAAGTACAATTTCGATGTTTTTTCAGATGACATTTATGCCGTTCTTCATACCTTAAAAATAGAGAAGGCTGTGCTGGGTGGTTTTTCTATGGGCGGAGCAGTTACTATCCACTATGTGAACAAATATAAATCAGCACATGTAAGCAAACTAGCGCTGTTTGCGGCAGCGGCTCCATCTTGGAAGCAACGTGCAGATTACAACTACGGAATATCCGAGGAAGGCGCTGCGGGACTGATTAAACAAACCATGACAAGCAGAGAAGACCTGATAGCAGGATTAGGAGCAGCATTCGCGGCAAAAGGCACTACTCTTCCAAAAAATGTAGATAAATGGTTGGAGAATATCAATCTGTCTGCAAGTCCTTATGTTGTTACTGAATCTATCAGTGCACTTGGTGATCTTGATTTGCGTCCGGTGCTTAAGAACATCACGATCCCTGTAGCCATATTTCAGGGCACAAAAGATCAACTAATTGATTTTACGCTGGCTGAGCAATTAAATAAAGGCTTAAAAAACTCCTATATCGTAAAATTCGAGAACAGCGGGCATGCACTTTTTGTAGAAGAGATGGACAAATTTAACTCGGAGCTTGAGCAGTTTGCGAAAAAATAATAATGAAAGTTGCCTGTTGGTTTAAATACTTGCAGGTAATTTTCGTTTTAACCAATCTTGAAATCATCATCAAGAATGGTAATTTTATTTTTTAATCCATTTGATTAGCCCAATTATGAAACAGAGCATTTTTGATGCGAATCTTAAAACCATCGGCATGGTAAATGTTGATCTAGAAAATATTGAAGCCATCAATTCCGACACTTACAAATCCTATATCAAGGTGCTTTATCTTAATGAAGGATTTGAGATAAAAGTGGACTTCAATGTTTACATTACTACTGGTTCAACGCTTTTCTTTATCAGTCCAAATCAGGTACTGAGCATTGAGAAATTGGGTGAGCAACCCGGCCTTTTTGTGTTCTATAACCGCGACTTTTATTGCATACAGTTACATGATGAGGAAGTTGCCTGCGATGGATTCTTGTTCAATAACATTAGCAATATGCCGATGACGGTGATACCCGAGCAGGATGCCACATTTATTGAGTACCTGTTTTCTCGGATCGAGGATGAATTTGAACTCAAGGATGGATCGCTGGAGGAAATGATCAGGACTTATCTTAAGCAGCTTTTGATCAAGTCTACCCGATTATGGAAGGTGCAACACCTAGAAGGAGCGATGGCCGCCAGATCGAACAATGACCTTGAGTTCTTTAGGAAATTTACCCAATTAGTCGAAGTGAACTTTAAGGAAAAGCATAATGTTGCCGACTACGCCGACCTGCTGATGATAGCCCCAAAAACCCTTACCCATAGATTCAAGCGACTTAACCTTCCTCAGCCGAACGAAATCATCAAGAACAGGATTATTCTAGAAGCAAAAAGATTACTTGTACATACCGACAGAACTGCAAAGGAGATTGCCTACGCGCTGGGTTATGAAGATCCTGCCTATTTCAGTAGACTATTTTTTATCAAGACCGGTGAACCGCCATCTAGCTTCAGGTCTAAATACCTAAATTTACATGAACCAAAACAGGCTTAATCGTCAATGATCTTGTATGTGATCAACTAAAAATAGAGAGGTCTTACTAGGCGTTGCGGCAGCGTTTTTTCTGTTAATTTTATTGTTAACTGTTTAATGGCATCGGAAGGAGGCAGTTGAATCTGGAGTTCATTATGGTACTTCAATTGAAATTATATCCAAAATGCAATCCCGGCTGCCCGAAGAAGAATTTTGACCATCTATCGTCAACCTTTTTAAACGAATCAGGCATTTTTGATTGATAAGGGCGGTGAGTTATTGCTATTGAAGGTTGAAAAAAAAGCCTGTCCTTGAAAAGTTTAATGTGATAACCAATGGAATAGGTGTTAAATATTTGAAAGCCATTGTCAATCTTATTACCGTTATCATTTACAAAGCTTTGCCAAGCTGGCATCACGTCAACTTGAGCGAAAAGACGATTCCATAAAAACCTTTGATAATTAAGTGAAACCCCGTATTCACGAATATGACCTGGAAACCCTTCTCCTTCTGCTTCAAATGATTTTCCGTAAGGAATGCCAATTGGCCAGCCATATTTCCAAGTTTTTAGCTCTAGTGAAATTACATCCTTTCCTGTAATGCGGTAACCTAAGTTCAGATAAGCCATACCAGGCGGATTATTATCAGCTACTACATTAGCTATCATAAATAAGGTGCTGCCTATGAAATACTTTCTATAAGTGCTGTCTTGTTTGGAATATTGGGCTTTTACTTGTAGGGCGCTTGCCGTCATTAAAGTCAGGGCGAAACATAAAATTTTCTTTTGCATAAGTATATTAGTTGTTAAACGATAAGCAAAGGTAGATTGGCGAGTTGGCATAACTCGTTCACTTAAGTTAAGAAATGAACCTTACTTAGGGTATTTAGTTCTTGAAGATTTAACACTCTCATAGTTTTTTATGTGAAACAATTTTTTACGGCTAATAATAAACCAACAAGAAATATTAAATTTGATACCTATCGCCTAAATATTAGAAATATGCAGTTGAATAATGATAAAATGGATCAAATCCTGTTAAATTTTTTAGCGAGATATGTAATCCTGTCTGAAGAGGAGCAAAATGTTATTTTAGAGTTAGCCATTTTTAAAAGTTTTAGGAAAGGAACAATTTTATTGAAAGAGGGTCAACTCTCAAAGGATGCCTATTTTGTGCTTCAAGGATGCATTAGGTGCTATTATATAGTTGATACTGAAGAAAAGACTACTGCTTTTTATACCGAGTCTGAAACCTTTAACCCCCCAGGCGCATTAAACCATACCCCATCTGAATATTATGTTGATTGTCTTGAGGACTCTATTTTGATTGTAGCGAGTTCAGAAACAGATGAAGAACTTTTTGTAAAATACCCTGTCTTAGAAAAACTGTGTCGTCTTGTTTCCGAAGATTTACACTCAAAAAGTCAAATAGCGTTTGATAATTTTAAGATTTCTACACCAGAACAACGCTATTTGAATTTGCTAGAAATAAGGCCGGATTTGGCTCAAAGAATTCCTCAGTACCATTTAGCGAGTTATTTGGGTATCACTCCGCAATCTTTAAGTAGAATGAGAAAGAGACTGGTTAGAAAAGCCTCTTAAATTTACGACACCAAATCGTTTCTTAACTTAAGGTAACGAGTTTAGGCTTTTATCATTTTTATGTTTGCATAGAACTATTAAAAATGATAAAAATGAAAATTGCTAACATCCTTATCCTGGTATTTTTTACGACCACAACATTGTTCGCCCAAGAGAATGGTGCCTTTAAAAAAGGAAATCAATTACTCAATATCGGTATTGGCGTAAACTCCTCTTATGACGGAGGCATACCTGTCGGTCTTTCTTATGAGCAGGGAATTACAGGTAGTATCAGCATTGGTGCAAATGCAGACTACCTCTCAAATGAATACCTGTCCCTCAAATTTACGGCCATTTACTTTGGCTTAAGAGCGTCTTATCATGTTAATCAATTATTAAAAATTAACAATAACAAGATAGATTTATACGGAGGGCCAACCCTTGGCTACAGAAGTTTTTCCTGGAAAGACAATGGTGAAGACCTGGGCGATAGTTACGGAAGCGGACTGTTTCTGGGCGCATACGTAGGAGGCAAATACTTCTTCAGCAATAACCTTGGCGCATTCACTGAGCTTGGCGCTATAGGCAGTACCAATGCCAGAATTGGAATAGCACTTAAATTTTAATTAAAAACATACTTTATGAAAAAGTCAATTTTTACACTACTAATGGTAGTCGCAGTTTTTGTTGCCTGCAAGAAGAATTCAGATAAAAAGCCTGATAATAACTCGCGCACAGTGCGTTATGAGATCACAGGAGCTTTTTCGGGACCAACACTGATGGTGTCATATACGACTGCTACAGGTGGTACGGCAAATGATCCGGTCGCATCGCTTCCATGGACAAAAGAAATTACTTACGCTACAAATGTAGCTGCAGCCATTGTCGCAATATCAGGAAATGGAGGAGTAGCCGGTCAAAAAGTAACAATTGTAGTCAAGAGAGGAGGCAGTCAGGTAGGAGTACCAATTGATGCAGTGGCTGATGCTTCAGGAAGTTTCTCTAAATCTGCTCCGGCTATAGTTTTTTAAATTTCTTTTAGAGACTTTACAGATCCTACGATAGATTTAGTAAATAAATTCGATAAACGTCATTAGAAGGTTATTAGGAAGTTTCAAAACGGTTTGGTTATAAGGTTTCCCCATCTGAAAATATGATAAACGGCACGGGGGTATGAACTTATAAAGTCTTATCCATACAAGAAAATCCAGAGTCTCGGAAAAAAATAAATAAATTATTGGAGTAAAAGTGCTGGGATAATAATAAAACGCCTGTAAATCAATATTTACAGGCATTTTAGTTAAATGTCACCCAGGTTAACCTCAGGTACCCCTGGTGAAATTTTCGTATGACTGATGTTGATACAATTATTGCTTAGCTAGCTTGTATAATTTACCACTGTCCGTTGCTGCATAAATAGCACCATCTTTACCGGTGGCTATGCAGCGCCAGCGTTCATTTTTATCGGAAAGCAAACGTTCTTCACCCACAACTTTGTTGTTTTTTATCACCAAACGAATGATGTGTTGTCCACTGAGTGCCCCTACAAATAGGTTATTTTTCCACTCAGCGATGTTACCAGTGTAAAACATCATGCAGCCTGGCGAGATAACGGGATCCCAATAGTAAACTGGCTGTACCGTACCTTCTTTTTGTTGTATACCATCATAGACCTTTTCACCACTGTATTCAATGCCGTAAGTTACGTAAGGCCACCCGTAGTTGCCGCCTGGTTTAATTAAGTTAATCTCGTCGCCACCACGTGGTCCAAATTCTGTCTCCCATAGGTCACCATTAACGGGGTTAATGGACAAACCATCTGGGTTACGAAAGCCATAGGCATATATCTCTGGCTTGGCATTCGCCTGGCCTATAAACGGGTTACTGGCAACAGGTTTGCCGTCTTTAGTAATATGGATAATTTTACCGGTGGTTGCGCTTAGGTCCTGCGCCTTAGCGCGAATATCATTAGATTGACGGTCACCAGAGCTGATGAAAATATTGCCTTGTTTATCAAACACCAAACGTGAACCAAACTGACCGGCACCTTTAAAACGCGGACTGGCTTCAAATATCACGCTCACGTTTTCCAGCTTTGTTTCATCGGCCGATAATTTTCCTTTAGCTACGGCTAAGGTAGCCCCCTCGCCCGGTTGCGCATAGGTCCAGTAAATCATGCGGTTTTTAGTAAAATCAGGATCAATGTTCACATCAAGCAAACCACCTTGTCCCTGAAATTGCACTTCCGGGAAACCGGTAATGGTTTTATCAATTTTACCGGCAGTTGTCAATATTTGCATAGTCCCCGGCTTACTGCTTATCAGTAAACGGCCGTCGGGTAAAGCATGCATGCCCCAGGGGCCCTTTAGCTCAGTGCTTATGACTTTTGCGGTATACGGAGTTTTGGTTTTAACGCTGCCGATACGGGTTTGCCCTGCGAAAGCAGGTTTATACTCGCTATTAGCCTTGTTTTTTTCAACCGGCTTACCGGTTTGTGCCATGCTGGATGCATTTAACGATAGAAGGGCAACGCCCAGGGTTAATGGTTTATAAATTTTCGAAAACATAATGCAATTTGGATTAATGTCAGGTAAGTTACAACCTTATGAGCTTAATGTTTGAATACAACGTGTTTTTTACACTAGTCACAACAGAGGGGGGCTTGAAATCATAAAATTTTTAGTTTTACAATTAGAATTAAGGCATTGAATTAGTTTTTTGTACCTTCGTGTCTTATGCAAAGACAACTATTCACATATTATAGTTTAGCGATTGGAATGATTGCCTGATTCCGGGTGTCTTGTTTCTAAAATTGCATGTTTGGTAGTTTCTGTATTACCAAAGGTGTTTTGTATGGGGCAAAGCATTCGGATGATAGATAATTAAGCAATTTTATTTCATCATTTTAAATTATAAGTAGTGAATAACTTATCATTATATGGTTGGAACGACAGTCTATTCCAACTCAAACAAACATCACAATACAAACATCTTTTTCATGGTCGTGTTTCTGCAGTAAACAAAACAAATTATGAGGTTATTACCGAAGGTGGTCTGCTGTTGTGCGAACTAACCGGCAATTTGCTTTATGGAAGGTCATTATTTGAACTTCCGTGTACAGGCGATTGGATTATTTTTCAACCTTTTGACGATAATAAAGGAATAATCGTTGATGTTTTACCGCGTAAACATACGCTGTTTCGGAAAAAGAGTGGTACAATATCCGACAGGCAAGCTATCGCATCCCATGTTGATAAGGTATTTATTGTACAAAGCCTTGATGCCAATTTCAGTGTTCGCCGAACGGAGCGTTTTATGGTTCAGGTATTAGAAGAAAATATTCAACCAGTATTGATACTCACTAAATCTGACTTGGAGTTTAGTCGCCATCAAGTAGATGAGTCGCTGAAACATATTGCCCGGCAAATACCAATATTTTTCACAAGTATTCTTTCTCCCGAGACAATACTCCCTGTGCGAAAATTTATCAGGCAAGGAGAATCGATTGTATTTGTAGGATCATCAGGGGTTGGGAAAAGTTCTTTAATCAATGTATTATGTGAACGGACAGTACTTCCCACATCTGAAATAAGCAAATCTTCAGGTAAAGGTCGGCATACCTCAACTAGAAGAGAAATGGTTCTGATGGATGATAGTGGTATTCTAATAGATACGCCGGGCGTAAGAGAATTTGGTTTAGCGTCAGATAATCCTGAGGCACTCGCAGATATATTCGATATTTCTGATTTCGCGGAATCCTGTCGTTTTGAGAACTGTACGCACGTCGATGAACCTGGCTGTGCAGTTGTTGAAGCTGTAAACAACGGTCTTTTAAAATTTGAAGTGTACAACAGTTACCTCAAATTGCGAAAAGAATCTTGGTATTTTTCTACTTCTGAACATGAAAAACGCAAAAGAGATAAATATTTTGCTAGAGTTTCAGATGAAGCTAAGAGAATAAAAAAACGTTGATCGTCCTATTATTCAGTACAGGTGTTCCATCTAATAATGGAGCACCTGTCTGGCTATCCTTTCTTTATAATAATGTGTGTCGCGTTCTCTCCAGCCACTTTTTGCACTTGATTATAGCCCAGCGCTGCCATATCCATTCCTGAGAATAAGTGTTCCCCTGAACCTAAGAAGACAGGTGAAATTGCTAAATGAAGTTCATCAATATGGCCCGCTTGCAGATATTGCCTTATCGTTGAAACCCCACCACCAATACGAATGTCTTTTCCGTTCGCTACTTTTTTTGCCTCTTTCAACGCAGATTCGATGCCATCGGTAATAAAATAAAACGTTGTTCCTCCTTTCATGGTCACTGGTTTTCTAGCATGATGCGTTAAAACAAATACTGGAACATGGTAAGGTGGTTCCTCGCCCCACCAACCCTTCCATTCATCATCTGGCCATGCTCCACGAACGGGTCCGAACATATTCCGCCCCAGTATCCAAGCTCCCATGTTCTCGAATGACTTCTCTACGAATTCATTATCTGTGCCTTCAGTTCCGTCATTTTTACCTCCCATCTTCCGAAACACTTTTGTTGGAAAAATCCAGTTGTGAAGTTCCTCACCTCTTAGTCCCAAAGGATTAGTTAGATCTTGTTTGGCGCCTGCACCAAATCCATCCAGGGAAATAGAAAAACATGCAACTTTTACTTTACTCATATTTAGATTCATTTTCAATTGGTTTTTAAGGTCTTGAGTTAATTTATATGCCTGCCGATCTCTTTTTATAATACAAATTTCGCTAGAAAAATTAATTTTTGGTGGTGTCTATACGACTAAATAAGGGCAGAATGCGACAAGTGTTCCTATGGATACTAATTTTTTTAAGATATTTTCTCCAAATTTGATTAATCAATTAAGTGATGAACTATAAGGAAACTAAGCCCCATCCGGCAATAGCTGATTATATTGATGCGTTTTGGACTACAACGAACGACGAAAGAAGCGCGGTGTTCGAAAAGATCTTACCTGATGGTTGTGTTGATATCATCTTAAATCTGGGCGAGGATTGTAAGACTGACAATGGACAATTCAATATTAAAAATGGAGAAATCTGTTTGGTGGGGACTATGAGACATTTCAAAATGACTGAGCTGAAAACGGAAACAAAACTTTTGGGAGTACGCTTCAAACCTTCTGCCTTTTCTGCTTTCTATAAATTCGGCTCGCTGCACGAGGCAACCGACAGTACTATAACACTTGACAAAGAACTTTCGCCCGACTTCAATCGGGTTATAACGGAATCTATCGGATATCTTAATCAGTTTTTTATTAAAAAGCTTAAACCACATCCAGCACCTATACTGATGCCTGTTATAGCTGACATTAAAAAACACAAAGGCATCATCAGTGTGGTTGAATTGACAAATCGGCATTTTACTACTGTAAGACAGCTGGAACGTCATTTCAAGCAGCATGTGGGAATCAGTCCAAAAGAATTTATTAATATAACCCGCTTTCAGTTTGTGCACGCTGCTATCCAGAAAAAATCATCAAAGAAAAGCATGTCGGAGATTGCCTTTGAACATGGTTATTACGATCATGCGCATTTGGCCAATGCTATAAAGAGTTACACGGGCGTTACACCTAACGAACTATAAAATTTGTCGCATTTTTCCAAAGTATGGATCAGTATTGTCAACTACATTTGCATCTATAATCTAAAGAAATCTACAGACATTATGGGCAATAGATCAGTACAGAACAAACTTAAGCATGAACAAATCCAATACATAGAGTTTCTCTCTAAAGATATTCAACTTGTTAAAAGGTTTTATACAGAATGTTTCAATTGGACTTTTACCGACTTTGGTACCAATTACACCGCTTTTGAAGGCGATTATATTGATGGTGGCTTTACTTCGGGCAGGCCTGTAAAAGGAAGCATATTAGTTATCCTTTATTCAAAGGATATTGAAACGACCAGAGAAAAAATTATTAAGGCCGGCGGTATAATATCACAAGATATTTTCAGTTTCCCAGGCGGTAGACGCTTTCAATTTATTGATCCGGATGGTAATGAGTTGGCAGTTTGGTCTGAATAAACGAAATATTAGAATACTAACTCATTAAATTTCCTCGATAATAGTACATTTGTGAGTACTAAGAAAAACTTCCCATATGGGAAGTTTTTCTATTTTAATTTGTATAGAGAACTGTAGAGATTATGACTGAAACAGAATACCTGGAGTTTTGTAAAAACCAAATTACAGGCCCATTAAAGGAAGAAGATATTATTACCATGCTAACCGCATGGGGTGCCATTAATTATTCACTTGGTTATAAAAATGCCTTACTTGATCATGATATTGAAGCTAATGAGTAGCGTGATGGTTTATGAGGATTAAATTAATATTGTAGCGTTTCGGCTAATGTATTCGTAAACTCTAATACAAACCAGAAACTTTTGATTATGAAAAACCCTACATCCGCAATTTCAGTATTACTTTTATTTTCCCTTAGCTTTTTCTCTTGTAAAAAAGACAGGAATGTAAATCCCGAAAATCTTATTAAGGGAAACTGGGAGGAAATGGACCTGAACGGATTGAAGCGATCTCTCAATTTTACCAAAGACAATAGCTTTTTTCTTAATATTGTCCTTAATGATGGAAGTAGCAGTCAGTTCATCGGATCTTACCAGATCCAAGGCGACAGATTAAAGATAACTACTACCGAAAAGCTGGAGCAGGAACAAGGAAAACCAGTTCAACGAACCCCTACGAATTACACACTCTACGAAAATGCCACCTTTAGTATTACTGGCGACATCCTTAAACTGAATTACACTAGCTACCCTGCCGACGCGCCGGTTAATACGCCCGCAAAATTCCGCAGACTGATCACGATTGATGAAGGTGGATTGACACCATAGGCTTACTAGACTGGAAAATCCGATGAAAGAAAACATTTTGTACACCTCCGTAGCTCCATTACTTGAATACTTTAATCGGTTAATCCCTTTAAGCAGCGAAGAAAAACAACTTGTAGCTGAACTATTTAAACCTCGGTTATACAGAAAAAGACAGTACGTTTTACAGGAGGGGGATGTTTGCTCTAGTTTTAACTTTGTAGTACGGGGGTGTTTGCGGATGTATAAAATTGACGATAAAGGAAATACTCACATTATACAGTTTGCGACAGAAAATTGGTGGCTAATGGATATTGGTAGTTTCCATGGAAAAGAACCGTCAGAACTTAATATAGACGCAATTGAGGATACAATGGTACTTCATATAAGTTATAATGACCTCATCAACTTATATACAAAGGGGCCAAAATTCAATCTGATATTCAGAGTGCTGATCGAAAACAGCTTTGTTTCACTGCAAAAGCGACTATTACAAAACATCAGTTCTACTGCCGAAGAACGTTATCTGTCGTTTATGCAAGATTATTCCCACTTAAATAATCGCCTACCTCAGGTGCAAATCGCATCATTTATAGGGATTACTCCTGAATTTTTAAGCAGACTCCGTAACAAGCTTGTAAAGCCAAAATCTTAAACCAGATCAATACTATTTCTTGATGCAGTTCATTGGCATGTGAGCTCTTTCTGATGCAATTTTGTGTTATCAATTTAATATAAACTTTAAAAGAAATAACAATGACAAATACATCAAAAGTAGCCGTAATCGGCTTAGGAAACATTGGCCAGGCAGTTGCTGCCAACCTTTCAAAAGCAAACAAAGCTTTCATTGTAGCCGACAGAAATGTAGAGAAAGCAGAAGAATTAGCTGCTAAATTAGGTAAGTCTGCTGTGCCAAGTGATATTGCATCGGCGGTAAAAGACGCCAATATTGTGGTTTTGGCTATTCCATTTGGCGCGATTAAGCCATTTATCTCAGAATATTCAGGTGACCTGGAAGGCAAAATCATTGTTGATCCATCCAATCCTATTGCGCCAGATGGAAACGGTGGGTTTAATAAAATCATTGATCAGAACCAATCTGCCGGCGAAATTAATGCAATAGCGTTACCTAAAAATGCAAAATTGGCGAAAGCGTTAGGAACATTGGGTGCTGCTTCGCTTAGCGGAGCCGCTTATCAATCTCCAGAAAAATCAGTATTGTTTTATGCAACAGATGATACAAACATCGATGCTGATGTAGAAGAATTAATTAAGGACAATGGATTTGATCCGGTTCGGGTAGGGGCAATCAATCAGTCAATTCGTATCGAGGTATTCGGTGATCTTCACGAATTCGGTGCATTGGGAAAAACTGTTACGGCATCGGAGGCAAAAGCCAAAATCTAATCTTGAACTACCCACATCTGGTCCTTAGTATGCCAGATGTGGATAGTTAGATAATTAGATAAATTACCCCTTTGCGGCGTCTTCCAAATCTTTGATAATGATCTTGGTCATCTTCATCATAACTTGCATTACGCGTTGGGCCTTTTCTACATCTTTATCTTGTAATAATTCCCCTAGTATAGCAGGCGATACCTGCCACGACAAACCAAATTTATCTTTTAACCATCCACACTGTGATGTTTCACCACCTCCAGCTACAAGGCTTTTCCAGTAGTAGTCAATTTCTTCCTGTGTATTGGCCTCAATAGAAAAAGAGACTGACTCGTTAAATTTGAACTGTGGACCTCCATTTAATAGTATAAACTGTTGATCTTCTATTTCCATATCGACAGCCAGTATTTCACCGCCAAAACCAGGTGCGTCTTTTGGATAATAGCTGGCATTAAGGACTTTTGAGTTTTTAAATACTGAGGTGTAAAAGTCAATTGCCTCTTTAACATTATGGTCTAACCACAAACAGGGTCTTATCTTTTTCATATTTGTTGATTTAAAATAATTCCAATGATGATCTTGTATGGAAACAAATTTAAAGTTCACCTGGTTTTCATAATATTTATTAATTTCATCTATGGCTAAGAATAAAACTGTTGCCACAAATCTGGATGTCCGTGATTTCCTGGAAAAAGTGGCAGACCCTTTAAAGCGAAAAGATTGTTATCTGATCGCCGCATTGATGGAAAAACAGACAGGATATGAACCTTCGATGTGGGGAACCTCAATCGTAGGCTTTGGTAGCTATCATTATAAATATGCCAGTGGTCATGAGGGAGATGCCCCTCTAATCGGATTTTCTCCGAGAAGTACTGCTATTGTTTTGTATGTTGCTTGTGATTTTGAAGATAAAGAAAACTTGCTGCTGCAATTGGGTAAACATAAAACAGGGAAAGGCTGTATTTATATTAAAAAACTGGCAGATGTTAATATACAAGTATTAACCAAGATGATAGATCAATCAGTGGCGCATATGAAAAATAAATAAGGTTAGAAGAAATGATAATAACGATTGATCAAAATATCACACTGGAACAAACAGCCGTGAAGCATGCAGAAGGTTTATTGGAAGCGATAAACAGCAGTCGGGCGCAACTATCTGAGTTTTTACCTTGGGTACCCAACATGCAGTCTGTAGGAGATCTTATAGCGTACATCAGGAAATGTGAGCAGCTTTATGAACAGGGTCTTGAAGTTAGCTTTGTGATTATGCTTGATAATCAACCAGTAGGCAGAATTGGTTTGCATTATTTGAATGTTTTTAATCAAAGTGGAGCAATTGGCTACTGGCTGGCAGAAAGTGCACAAGGCCGAGGTATTATGATCCGGTCTTGTAAAGCATTAATTGATTATGGTTTTAAGGAACTGGCATTACATCGTATTGAGATTAAAGCAGCTACTTTGAATTTGAAAAGTCAGGCAATTCCACGCAAACTGGGTTTTCAGCAAGAAGGGGTTTTAAGGCAATCCGAAAAGGTGAATGGTAAATTCTTAGACCTGGTTTTATATTCCATGCTCCATCACGAATGGAAGATGGATGCCTAATAAATGATTTAAGCGTGAGTTTTCCATTATAATGTTATTTTTGAAAAAAGTAATAGCTAACCACATAACTCAATTTTATATTGAAAACACTAGTATTAGGAGCCTCAGGACAACTAGGGCAATGCCTTAAGGCAGTTGCCTCAAATAGAAATATCGACACATTAGATTTCCCGGACGAAAGTGTCGCAAACATCCTTGATGTTGAGAAACTAAAGGCTTTGTTTGCCGAGAAAAAACCAGCATACGTAATCAATTGTGCTGCTTATACGGCTGTTGATAAAGCTGAAGATGATGTAGATCTGTGCAGATTAATAAACAAGCAGGGGGCATTAAATATCGCTTTGCTTTGTAAAGAGTTTGGTGCTAAATTAGTTCACGTTTCAACAGACTTTGTTTTTGAAGGAGCCATTCCAGAATTACTAAAGGAAGATGATTTAGCAGAACCCATTAGCATATATGGCTTAACTAAGCTTGAAGGCGAAACAGATATTATAGATAATCTTAAAGAACATTACATTATTCGCACCAGCTGGCTATATTCTGAGTATGCAAATAATTTTGTGAAAACAATGTTGAAACTAGGAGCGGACCGCGATGAGTTAAATATCATTGCGGATCAGATTGGCTCGCCAACTTATGCTATTGATTTGGCCGGTGCAATTTTGGATGTTATTGCTTCTGGCAAAACGGAATATGGGGTGTATCATTATAGCAATGAAGGATCAATCTCGTGGTTTGATTTTGCTAAAGGTATTTTTGATATCAGTAATACACAGGTAAAAGTTAGCCCGATTCCTACTTCTGCTTATCCGACAAGAGCTAGCCGACCTAAGTTCTCTGTAATGGACAAAACGAAGATAAAAGCAACTTTTGGAATCGAAGTACCTTATTGGAGAGACAGTTTGATTAAGTGTATTGAGCAATTATCTGTACTGGATAAAGCCTAAGCATGTGCTAAATAAACCATGATATAAAAAAAGAACGGAATTATATAAATATTTTTCCGTTCTTTTTCCAATCTTTGATCCGTAATGAAAAGAACACTGCTTACCATACTTGCCATTTTCTATTTGGGTGTTTCCAGTGGAGCAGCTGTGCACTTTCATTATTGCATGGACAAGCTGGTAAGCTGGAGCATGACAAAAAAATCCGGCAAATTATGTGATTTCTGTAAAATGCCTTTGGCAGAATCTAAAAAGAAATCATGCTGTAAAGATGTTAAGCACGAAGTAAAGGTTGAGAGTTCTCAAAAAGTAAACCAAGCGGTTTATAAATTCGATCAGCCATCTGTAGCCATTATATTACCCGAATTATTTGTTAATTATCAGGCCCCGGTGCCTGTTAAAATTATAAGGGAAGCATTAAGCAATGCACCACCTAATAGACAGCAAGTTCCTGTCTACCTAAAAAACTGTACCTACAGAATATAATACCCTCTTTCTTTTCTAATGCCTGGCACATTCGTGCCCTGGTTGCAGCATTACTGTAACCCCAAATTTTTTTATACCATTTTCTTTAAAACTTATTAAGATGAACTCATTAAGATCTCTTTTGGTAGTCGGCTTGACTTTCCTTGGTAGTGCTGTATTTGCACAATCTAAAACCGAAAAAATCAATGTATCTGGAAACTGTGGAATGTGTAAAAAACGCATTGAAACTGCCCTTAAAACTGAAGGTGTTAACACAGCTGTATGGGATGTAAAATCTAAAATATTAACGGTAAGCTACGATAGTGCCAAGATTACAACTGAAGGTATTCAACAAAAAATTGCCGCAGTTGGGCACGACACGCAAAAGGTTACTGCCAAACAAGAAAATTATAGCAAACTACCTTCATGCTGCCAATACGATAGAAAAAGTACAGACAAAAAATAACTAAAAGAAAGAGGGTTATTATAAATGGTACATAAAATTATAGAATGGTCGATGCGCAATAGATTTATTGTGCTGGTACTTTCCGCAGGGTTGTTTATATGGGGAGTTTTCTCCGTACAAAAAAATCCAATAGATGCGATTCCTGATCTTTCAGAAAATCAGGTAATCGTATTTACAGAGTGGATGGGCAGATCGCCACAGTTAATTGAAGATCAGGTGACTTACCCGCTGGTAACCAATTTGCAGGGGATTCCTAAAATTAAGTATGTAAGAGGTTCCTCCATGTTCGGGATGAGCTTTATCTACGTGATTTTTGAAGATGATGTTGATGTTTATTGGGCCAGAGAGCGGGTTTTGGAACGGATCAGTACCATATCCCGAACCTTGCCAGAAGGCGTATCTCCGCAACTTGGTCCTGATGGAACAGGAGTGGGTCATGTATTATGGTATACCTTAGATGCTCCTGAAATGGACTTGGGCGAGCAACGGGCAATACAGGATTGGTATGTAAAGTTCGCTTTGCAAACCGTTCCCGGAGTAAGTGAAATAGCCTCATTTGGTGGCTTTCAGAAACAATATCAAATCTCGATAGATCCAAACAAATTGCTGTATTATAAACTTACTGTGCCTCAGGTAATAGCCGCAGTTAGGAGCAATAATAACGAGTCGGGCGGACGAAAGTTTGAAATGAGCGACATGGGCTATATCATCAAAACATCGGGCTACCTCAAATCCATTGAAGAAATTTCGAATATCCCGGTAAAGAATCAGAATGGTACGCCAATAAAGGTGTCTGATCTGGCTACGGTTCAGATGACTGGAGAAACCCGATTAGGCATATTTGATCAGGATGGCAAGGGCGAGCGTGCAGGCGGTATTGTAGTAATGCGTTATGGCGAAAACGCTGCAGAGGTAATTGATCGGGTGAAAGAAAAGATGAAGGAAGTATCAAAAGGCTTGCCAAAAGGTGTAAAATTTGATATCGTGTATGATAGAGGTGAACTGATTAAAGAATCTGTAGACTCTATAAAAAATACGCTGATCGAAGAGATGATCGTAGTATCCCTAATCGTATTTGTATTCCTGTTTCATTGGCGCAGTGCACTAAGTATCATTATACAAATTCCTATTACTATTGCCGCAAGTTTTATCCTGCTCAATGCCTTTGATATTTCGTCCAACATTATGTCGCTAACCGGTATTGCACTGGCCATTGGGGTAATTGTAGACAATGGAATTATCATGAGTGAAAATGCTTATAAGCATTTGGCAGAACGATACGAACAGTGGGAAAAGGATCAAAATAAAACGACAGCATCATGATGAACTGGTTTAAAAATATGTTTCGCAAATCTCCGGATTGGATTAGCGAAGAAGATCGCCTCGCGGTGATCACTAAATCCAGCAAGCAGGTATCCAGAGGTGTATTCTTTGCTACGGTAATTATTATAACCTCTTTTTTACCGGTATTTATGCTAACCGGACAGGAGGGTAAGTTGTTTCACCCGCTGGCTTACACCAAAACATTTATCATGATTGTTGATGCTTTTTTGGTGATTACGCTGGCTCCTGTACTGATCTCTTTCTTTATGAAAGGGAAATTCAGACCTGATCATGCAAACCCGGTAAATAGAGTTTTAGAAAAGGTGTATGAGCCAATTATCAGAACGGTATTGAAATGGAGAAAAACAACTATTGCCATTAATATCATCGCTTTGCTAATTACAATTCCTTTGCTTAAAAATTTAGGCACGGAGTTTATACCACCATTAGATGAGCAAAGTATCTTGTTTATGCCGGTAACCCTGCCTGATGTTTCAAATGCAGAAGCAAAGCGGATATTGCAGGTACAGGATAAGATTATTAAATCGGTACCGGAAGTAGATAAGGTTCTTGGAAAAGCCGGAAGGGCAAATACCGCTACAGATAATTCGCCGATTAGTATGATCGAAACGATCATTACTTTGAAACCGAAAAGCGAATGGAGAAAAGGCATCACTAAAAAAGATATTGTGACGGAATTGGATGCCAAGCTTCAAATTCCGGGTGTGGTAAACGGGTGGACACAGCCAATTATCAACAGGATCAATATGCTGGCTACCGGTATCCGTACCGATGTAGGAATAAAAGTATTCGGACAAAATCTGGATACAATTGCTTCGGTGTCAGAAAAGGTAAAAGCAGCATTAGTAGGTACCCCTGGGGTAAGCGATTTATTTGTAGAGCCTATTACAGGGGGTAAATACCTGTCTATTGATGTAAAAAGAGAAGAGTTGGCCAGGTATGGCTTAAACGTAGATGACGTTAATCAGGTTGTTGAAAGTGCACTTGGTGGAGCAACTATTGGCAATACTATTGAAGGCAGACAGCGCTTTTCTATAAGCGTACGCCTTGCTCAGGAATACCGCAACAGTGTAGAACGCATTAAAAGAATCCCTATTCAATCAGCTTCCTTTGGTGAAGTTCCTTTATCGGCAGTGGCCGATGTGAAGTTTGAAGATGGGCCGCCAATGATCAGCTCTGATAATGCTATTCTGCGTGGTGCTGTAATGTTTAACGTTCGCGATAGAGATTTGGGCAGCACGGTTAAGGATGCAATGGAGAAGCTGAATAAAGAGAAGGGGGTTCTTCCCGAGGGGTATTTTCTGGAATGGAGTGGACAGTATGAAAACCTGATAAGGGGTAAGCAAACACTGATGTGGATTGCTCCGGTGGTTTTGGTGATCATTTTCTTCTCTCTGTATTTTGCATTTCGCTCTATTAGAGAAGCTTTTTTAAGTCTGATTACGGTTCCTTTTGCCTTAATTGGGGGGGCTTACATGATCTATTTCTGGGGAGTGAATTTGTCTGTTGGTGTAGCCGTTGGTTTTATAGCCCTGTTCGGGATTGCTGTGGAAACAGGGATTGTGATGGTAATTTACCTGAATGATGCCATGCAGCAGCTGATCAAATTAAAAGGGAATTCGAGCGAGACCATTACCAAGGAAGACCTTAGAGAATATGTAATTCATGGTGCAGCAAAAAGGTTGAGACCCAAGCTTATGACAGTTTGTGTGTCGCTATTCGGATTGGTACCCGTGTTATGGGCCAGTGGTGTTGGGGTAGATGTAATGCAACCAATAGTGCTGCCAATGATAGGTGGGGTACTAACTTCTTCCACACACATTCTGTTGGTTACACCGCTTATCTTTTTAATGTCCAAAGAGTATGAATTGAGGAAATATGGAAAACTGGAGGTTCACGATGTACATCATTAAAAAATTAACATGGATATTGTTGCTGCTGCCATTTTACACAACAGCACAACAAAAACAGGTGCTTTCCTTGGATACGATTTTGCACCGTATAGATAAAAACAATCTGTTGCTGCAGTCGTATGGTTTAAAGGCCGAGAGCTATAAACATACCGCTAAAGCGGCAACTGCCTGGATGGCACCAATGATTGGTGTAGGTACATTTATGACCCCTTATCCCGGTCAGGAACTTATGGACGACAGGGATAAAGGATCTGTAATGATACAGCTGGAACAGGATATCCCAAACCTATCTAAATTAAATGCCAACAAACGCTATATCGAATCTAAGGGTAAGGCAGAGAATGAAACCCGCGGCATTACCTTAAATGAATATAAAACGCAGGCAAAAAGGCTGTATTTCGGTTGGCTGGTTGCAGTACAAAAAATAGAAGTGCTGAAACAGAATGAGAAAATTATGCAGACCATGAAGAAGATTGAAGAGATCAGGTATCCTTTTAATCAATCGAAATTAGGTAGCGTATATAAAACCACTGCAAAACTGGAGGAAAACAAAAACATGATCCGCATGCAGGAAGGCGATATTGCTAAATCCAGAGCCTGGTTAAATAGTTTAATGAACCAGCCGGGAAATGCAGATATAGCTATTGATACCAATTATCAGCCAAAGTTTGTACAGGCAGATGCTATTGATACCGGGAGTTTGGCGTTGGCCAGAAATGATATTAAGAAGATGGATTACAATATCCAATCTATGCAGCTGAATATTGAAGCAATGAAAAAACAAAGCAGACCCGATTTTAAGCTGCGGTTCGATCATATGTCGCCTTTAACCAAGATGATGCCGAAGGCTTTTAGTGTAATGGGGATGGTAAGTATCCCGATTGCCCCGTGGTCTTCAAAAATGTATAAATCGGAAGTAAAAGGAATGGAATACGAAGTGCAGGCGATGGATAAAGAAAAGGCTGCCATGTTACAGGAAACCCAAGGGATGCTGTATGGTATGCAATTCGAAATCCAATCTATGCAAAAGCGTATCGATGCTATGGAAAGCAAGATTATTCCCGCACTGCAAAAATCACTGGATGTTAACTTTTTGAATTACCGTGAAAATAAAATGGAACTGCCTGAGGTAATTGATTCATGGGAGGCCCTTACTATGATGCAAACCAGCGTTTTGGATGAGAAATTGAAACTTTATTTAATGATAGCCGATTATGAGAAAGAATTATATCGCTAAGCGGCATACCTACGTATGGCTTGCAATGGTCCTGATCGGCGCGTTGGTAATCAGCTCTTGCAACAGGGGGAAAGACAATAAGCACATGAATCATGATGATCCTGGTGTTGTAAAAATTGACAGTAACCTTTCTCATTTGCTGAAACCTTCAAATGAGCAGGTGGTATCTACGCTCCCGGTAATTAAGGCTGAATATGGAACCAAAATATTTACAGAAGAGGCTCAGGGCATAATCAATTACGATACAAGAAATCAGAACAGCATTGCCAGCAGAGTGAGTGGAAGAATAGAACGTTTGCTGATTAAATACAATTACCAACCTGTTAAAAAAGGGCAATTGATAATGGAGGTCTATTCACCGGATTTGGCAGCCGCACAACAGGAATTACTATTCCTGAAAGGTACAGGGACTGATCAGACGATGCTCCAGGGGGCAAAACAACGATTGATGTTGTTGGGAATGAGTGCTGCCAGTATTAATCAGCTAATAAAAACAGGAAAGGTAAACTACCGCATTCCGGTGTATAGCAATGCTGATGGGTACATACTTGAAAAATCTACGGCACCAGTTGCAGCACCAAGTGTAGCTGTGCCATCATCTGGTGGAAATGGAATGGACAATATGGGAGGCGGAGGAAGCTCATCTGCGGCTACTCCTGTAAGTGCCGCGCCTGTAAATTCCCCTGTGTTATTACGTGCAGGACAATATGTGAGTGCCGGACAATCGCTTTTTACCATCTATAACGCTAATCAGCTGATCGCTGAATTCTCCTTAAAGCCTGCTCTGGCATCGCTCATAAAAAAGGGCGATCATTTTTTATTCTATAAAACGGCTGATAAAAGTACTATTCAGAATGCTAGCATAGGTATGATACAGCCTGTTTTTAAAGATGGGGTAAACTTTACTATTGCCCGCACTTACCTTAATAAACCAAACTTTAGGGTAGGTGAGCTGCTAACTGCCAGAATTCCTGTATTGCTTCATGCCTCATGGTGGCTGCCAGAATCGGCTGCGATATCGCTGGGTAATAAAACAGTGGTTTTTAAAAAGGAAGGGAATGTTGTTATCCCTAAAGTGGTAAAGTCGGGGATTACCATTGCCGGAATGATACAGATTAAAGAAGACATCGGCAGCTGGGAGGTAAGTAAAAAAGCGGCTTATCTGGTAGATAGCGAAAGCTTCATAAAAATGACTGAGAACAAAGGAAATTAAGTTATGGAACGGAAATTATTTATAAAAAAGATTGCCTTGTTGGCGTTGGTTCCATCAATATTCATTGCTGCCTGCAGTAGTGAGGATAAATCAAAAGGTAAAATGATTGTCGCAAAACAGCAAACGTTTACTTGTCCGATGCACCCGCAGGTGATAAAAAATGAGATGGGCACTTGCCCCATCTGTGGAATGGATCTGGTTCCATTTGAAAAAAACAGTAATGAAAAGGCGCTGAAAATAGATGAAAAGCGACAAGCTTTAGCAAATATTACCACGGTATTGGTAGGTGAAGGTAGTCTTTCAGGAGCGAAACAGCTTAATGGAAGGCTTACTGTTAACCCAGAGCAAAGCAGTTATGTTTCCAGCAGAATTGCCGGTAGAATAGAGCAATTATATATACGAGAAACTGGTGTTAAGGTTGGTAAAGGACAGCCTTTATACAAGCTTTATTCAGAACAATTGGCCACACTCCAGCAAGAATATCTGATGGCGATGGCGCAGGAAAAAGAATTCAAGGGAGATAAAATAGAGCGGCAGATTGTTGCCGCTGCAAAACAGAAATTACTGTTGTACGGGCAATCCGAAAGTCAGGTACAGCAGCTTGTTAAAACTCAAAAGAAAGATCCGTATGTGGTTTTCTACGCGCCCGAAGGTGGTGTAGTTGCTGAGTTGTCAGTGACTCAGGGTCAGTATGTAACAGAAGGGAGTCCGATTTTAAGATTGGAAGGATATGGGCAGTTATGGGTTGAAGCCGATGTTTATCCAAGCGAGGCAAAAAATATAAGGATGGGTCAGAAAGTTAAGGTTGTTATTGCCGGATGGGAAGATCAGCCACAGGAAATGACCATTAGCTTCATTACCCCGTCACTTCAATCTGGAACCCAGCTTACACAGATCAGGGGAAGTATTGCTAATCCTCAAAATCAATGGCAACCAGGCCTGCAGGCAAATGTTTTTTTACCATCAGCAAATAAGAGTAATGTATTGACTTTGCCGGTTGATGCGGTAATTAGAGATGGTAAAGGTATGCATGTATGGATTAAAAAGGGTAAAGACAGCTTTGAACCCAGATCGGTAAAAACAGGACAGGAGAATAACAATGAAGTTGAAATTTCTGAAGGACTTAAAAATGGAGATCAGGTCGTAGTAACAGGAGCTTATCTTTTATATAGCGAGTATATTCTTAAAAAAGGTAAAAATCCTGTTGGGCATCATTGAGCTGACGACGGACGAGTGCCGTGATGACGAACGAAACCCTAGGTGACAAACTAAAATTGAATAAAACTTAGATTATTAATTAATAAAAAAGAAGAAGATGAGAACAGTAACTAATTTCATTATTACTTTGGCAGCAGTAACCTTATTTGCTGCATGTAGCAACCCACAAAAAACAACAGAAACAGATGCACACGAAGGCCACAGTCACGCGGCAGGAGAAACGCATGCCGAAACTACAGAAAAGGGTACTGCTGCTGCCGTAAATTTAAAAGACGATAAATTAAATGCAGTTTATCAACATTATGTTCATTTAACCAATGCACTTGTTAAAGGCGATGTGGCTGAGGCAAAAGTGGCAGCTAATGCAATTGAACTAGGCGCTAAAGATTTAGCTAATGGCACTTCTTTAGCCTCATTAGTAGCGAAAATAGGATCAGCAACTGATATTGATGCGCAAAGAATTGCATATGCTGAATTGAGTACAAACTTTATAGAAAGAGTAAAAGCATCTGGTTTAAGTTCCGGAGAAGTATATGTAGATTATTGCCCAATGGCTTTAAATGACAAAGGAGCATCGTGGTTAAGCAACCAAAAAGAAATAAAAAACCCTTATTTTGGCGAAAACATGCTGGCCTGTGGCGAAGTGAAAGAAACTATACAATAATTGAGATTGGTTTCTATATATTTATAGAAACCAATCATCAAAATGAAATCATTTCCTTTCATCTCTTTAAATCAAAGTCTGGGGCTCTTACGGGTATTTACTTGTTTGTTGTTCCTTGCACATGCCGTAGTTCGTATAACCGGTGGAACTATTGAGCGGTTCGGTGGCTTTCTTAACGGCAAAGGCTTTGTATACGGAACCGCTTTTGTTTGGGGAATTACTGCATTTGAAATCATAGGAGGACTATTGCTCCTTGCCGGGTATTTCAGAAAATGGATTTCAATAGGATTTATCATAATGCTTGCAATTGGCATTATAATCATACATGCAGAAAATGGTTGGTTTGTTGGCGAACATGGATCAGGAGGGATCGAATACAGCGCAATATTGATCGTTTGCTTTATTGTAATTGCGGCTGATGAATCAAAAAGCAAGTTAAGCTGATAAAAGATTCTTTTTTAACATATTCAACCTGATGTAGGCAATAACACTATAAAAACACCAAAGCAAAATTAAATGTATTAATGCTGAAGGATTTGCTGATAAACTCGCTCCCGACTGAACTATTGAGGAATAGATTTGAATAAATGGTGTTGTAGGTAATAGTTTTGATAGCCATTGAACAGCTAAGGGTAAGGATTCGAATGGCCATGAGTATCCCGTGATCAGAAAAATCGGATAAGTAGAAAAGGCCATCATTTGCAGGCAGAGCAATTGCGATTTAAACAGCGATCCAATAAATTGAGCCATAGGAATAAGCGTAAGAATAAACAGTATCAATAAGACACTCAATTCGAAACCATTGCCGCGCATCGGTAAATTGAGCAGGTTATAGTTTACATTCAAAAAGAAAAAAGCATAAGCTGAAAATAGAAACAGATAAAATAATCCTTTCCCCCAGATACCGGTAGATATTCCTCCCCTTAGCCACTCCCCAATACGTGAATGTTGTCGCTCTCCGGCCACACTTTCAGATAAACCTATCAGTAAGGTTTGTTGTAAAATTAATGCCAGTAGTCCAGGGAGCAGGAATGCACCATAGCTTGATCTTTCGTTAAACATTGGCCTGTAATCTAAATTCACGGGCATTACGTTTTGCATGGCTATGGTGGAGCTCATGCCTTCGCTTTTTTGGAAATACTGTAAGCGTACACCTGCACCAATGGTAAGGCATATTTGCTGCACGTTCATTAGGATATCGCTTGAGGGCAGGAACCGGGCTGCATTTACGGCAAGTACCACATTGCTCTGCTTTAAGGTTAGTAAATTTGATTCTGTACCTTTTGGAATATAAAAATACCCCTGACAGTTTCCACGGTACATTTGCTCTTTGGCCTCTTCAAGATTAGGGAAATGAATTAATTCAACAATAGGAGAGTTATCAATATTTTGTTGGAGCAACCTTGATAGCCTTGAATGATCATCATCAACAACAGCAAGCTTTACATTTTGCTCTTCTTTATTAATGTAGATGCTTCCATAAAAAAACGCATAAAGCAACGGCGCAATCAAGAGGGTCAGGAGCAAGCTATGGTCCTTCGCCACAAGGGCGGCCTCTCTTAAAAAGAGCTTAATTATGGACTGCCCTGATTGCTTTTTCATCTTTACTGGTATTAAACTGACGTTGAAATAAAAGAATTGCAGTTGGGAACATCACTGCGCAAAACAATAAAAGCTTATTTAAATCTGCCTGTGCATAATGCAATGGTAAATTCATATAATAAACCTTAAAAAAGGCATCCAGAAATGGTGTGTAAGGCATAATGGTAGCATAGTATTGATCGTACCATGGCATGGCCCATCTTGGAAATGTAAATCCACTAAAAACAAAAGCCGGAGAAGTATAAAATAAAGCGGTATCACCCGAGAGCATTACATCTTTAAATAAAGCTGAAATAAAGAGACCAATTCCAATGCATGCTAATGAGAGTAGTGTATAAATAACAAAGAATTTGCCAGTGGCAGCTGAAATTCCAATATCGAAAAAGGGAAATACAACAAAAGCAATAAGTATAAAATTAACCCAGCTTACTACAAGGTGGGCAATGGTTTTAGCTGTAATTACGGTCAAGGCCGAACCCTTTGACAATTCATACAGCTCCTGCATTGTTTCAGTTTTCCATTCATAATTCAGGGCAAGCATACTGCTTATGATTAGTATCATTTGTATGCCCACGGTTATTAATCCGGGCACCAGATACTCCTGGTAATTGTAACTTGCATTATAGAGCTGATAAGAATTCAGTTTAATTGGATTGGCGAGCGCCATCGCCTGATCGGCTTTCATTCCTGTTTTTATCAGCTTCTTTAAAATTACACCCGAACTCCCGGTAATTACAACTTCGGCCACGGCCTTATATACCATTTTTGCTGGTACCAGAGACGCTGCATTGGTATACAGCGTTACATTAACCGGGTGTCTGCTGTAAATGTCTTTCTGCATGTTTACAGGGAAATGTATGGCTCCAAGTATTTTGCCCTGCTGTATTAGTCTTTCAACCTCGGCCTCACTGCTAACTCTTCTTGTAATGTTTAACGCTTCTCTTTGTTCCAGTAAAAAAGTAAGCTGTCGGCTAACTGGACTTTGGTCGTCATCCCATATGGCAAATGATAAATGTTTAGCTTCTTCTTTTTGGTAAATCACCGCATAGAATGAAAACAGAAGCACGGGAACAACCAGCATAACCAGGTAAAATACCTTTAAGCTGAGAATTCGCTTCCATTCCCTAATGATGATATGGCCAAAACGATTCATTAAGGCAGAATTAATGATGCAGTCATACCGGAACGTAGTCCTTTTACCCGTAATTGGTTTTCGGGCTTAAGCTCTATGGTAAAGGTTCTAAGTTCAAACTGCCCCTTATCTTTTGATGGTACCCAATTGGCAAATTCCAGTGTTGGCGATATTGAGGTTACTTTTACAGGGAAGATTTCAGGTTCGCATCCCGGTACTTTTACAGATGCAACCGCTCCTAATTTCAATAAGTTGGCTTTGTCCTGCCTGATGTTGAACCGTAAAAGTGTCGAATTCTTTTTTTCAATGGTCATCATAGGATAGCCTATTGATACGATCTCACCCTGATGGGTAACCAAACTCGAAATAACTCCATCTGCAGGAGCATAAACTTTGGTGTTATCTCCAAGAGCCTTTGTAAGCTCGTATGCCTGCTCTGCCTGTTTTACAATAGCATTAGCGGTTTTAAGCAGCTCGGGCCTTGTCCCTTCTTTCAGCATTTTTAAGTTCAGCTCTGCAGTTTCCATTTCTTTTTTAGCTGCCTGATATCTGAAATAGAATACATCTTTCTCTTGCCCTGATATCACATCAGCATTGTATAAACGTTCCATACGCTGATAAGTGGTGTTAAAAAGGTTGTACTGTTCCTGACTGATCTGATACAGCTTAGAAGTTGCTTCAATTAGCTCTGGTCTGGCGCCGTGGGTTAATAACTCTTGTTGACCTTTAGCTGCATCAATAGCTGAAAGCGCTTGGGCCTTAATGGCATCTATTTCGTTTGAACGTAATATGGCAACTAACTGTCCGCTTTTTACCGTATCTCCCTGCTCAACAAGCAGTGAATCCAATCTGCCCGGAAATTCTGCTGCTACGTCAACACTAGATGCGTCAACCATCCCAACAAAGTTGTTTTCATCTTCCTTGTTTCCCGCCAGAAAGAAAAATAAAGCAATAATTACTACCACTATAGGAATGAGCAGTGCCCAATAGTTTTTTAGAATGTTTTTCATCACTTAATGTATTGAGTTATTTGCTGTGGTTTACCTAGACTGTTGAAATATTCTGCTGCGGCTAAATAGTATCCAAACACTGCGGTATGGTAGCCTTTTTCAATTTCTGTTTCTATTAATAAAGCATCATTTACATCTTTTGGAGAGGAGAGTTGGTTTCTCATCCGTTCTGTGATCAGGCGGCTCGTGGTATGGGCATCCTTTCTTGCATTATCTAGTGATGCCACCTCATTTTGAAGAGATTTCATCTTGTTTCTGGCAACTGTAGATAAGACCTGTATTCCCAGACTTGCATTCTTCTCAGCAAGTTTTGCTTCTTCAATCAATTGTCTGGCTGCCAGTGTTCTTTTTCTTGTTTGTCCATTAAAAAGCGTCCATTGTAATTCTACACCAACAAACCAGTCGGGCATAAGTAGGGGCAGGTCTCTTTGATATAAATTATAATTCCCAATGGCAAAAATGTTGGGTAAAGAAAATGAACTGCTGATCTTTTCGGCTGTTTTAGCATACGAGATCTTACTGCCGGCCATTTTATATACAGGATTTGATTCCCAAAAATCGCCCTCAGGTTTAAATGGCTCAATAACTGCATATTTCAGCGTATCTGTAATTATTATTGCAGAGTCTAACGGGACGCCAAGTAGCTTGTTAAGTTCAATATAGGCATTTTGCTGCTCCAGCTTGATGTTATTGAAATGGCTTTCGGCCTGTGTTAGTATTACATTTGTCCAGCTTTTCTGATAAGGCGCAAGGATTTGGTTTTTCACCAGTTCCTGGGCATAATTGTTGTTTTTGGTTAACGCATCAACCATTATCTGCTGCTTATTGAACAGGGTATTTAAATATAAAATGCGCAGGTATTGTGCTGCAATCAAAAAATCGACTTCTTTATTTACCAGATCAACGTTGATATCTGCAGAATTTACAAGGGATTGAGCCAGGTTACTGGCAGCATCAAGTTTGTTTCCCAGAAAAATGGGTTGCCTTACACCTAAGCCGGCTACAAAATAAGATTGCTTACTTAAACTCGGATTATAGTTGGGATAAACGCTCCCGATAATATTTTTGGAAGCATTATATATCCGGTCTTGTGCGGCTTGCGACAAATCATTGCCGGTAACCTCTTTAAATACTTCATTTGCAGCATTAACACTTTGCTTTGAAGAACCCTCTACAATACCATCTTTTACTGTCTGCAAATTTACCGTTAATGGGCTGCTAAGGTAAGTATAGCTAGATAGCAGGTCTACTTTGGGCAAGTAGCTTTTCTTCTCGGCCTGCAAATTATACTGACTGGATAGCAGTGCAGATTTGGCTTGTCTGAGCGTCATGTTATGATCCCGGGCGAGATTAAAACATGTTTCAAGAGAGGTCGTTTGGCCGTTTGCTGTAACAACAAAAATTGCCAGTATCTTGAGTAGTAAGTACCACTTAAGATGGTTTGTTGGTTTGTTTCTCATCGATCCAGGTTAATGAGTACTATAACTTTAAACTTTACATGGCTTACATGTTGAATAAAGTTGATGTTATCTATCAACTCTCTCCAGGCTAATAAAGTTTTAAAAATTTACATTAAATTTTCGATTTATGAAACTTAATAATGATAATTGGCGCTTAAAGTTTAACCCTGACGGCAAACCTTTATCTGAAAAGCATTTGCCGGATTACCTACTGTCATCATTTTAAACTCATCCCGTGTAATCCCCAATTCAAATAAGGAAGGTTTTAATACTCCAAAAATGGTGTTATAAGGTATTGAGTTGCCATTTTTAAAAGCGTTGAAAGCAGCTTTGCCGCCTTCTTCTGTAACGGCAAAACCATCGTCATGAGAAATCAATACTTTATGTAGCAGGCCTTCACCTTTTAATCTGTAAATATGATTTCGATATTGAACAATCGAGTCCCTGTCTTCATTAATGCCATCTAAACTAATCCAGCAACCTTTTTTTGCCAGTTCAACGTGGAAAAATCCTGTTGGATCATTTTGTGCATGTACCCAGATTAGAGCTTCCGGACTTACCCCTGCTTTAATAAGGATTTCGACTTCCTGGCGCGCAGCGGCACCATTTCCTGTATGTATGGCTATTTTTAAACCACTTTTAAGATGGGCAATTGCTGCAGCTTTAATTAATTTTTCTTCAATAGGTTTCAGTGGTGCACTACCTACTCCAAGTTTTATAAAACCAGGGCGGATATCGGTTCCACCGATTCCATTCTCCCATTCTTTTAGCCATCTGGTAGCTAACTCTTCACTGGTTTCTGTAAAGGCGTGTTTGGGTAGATATTTATGTCCTACTGCGGCGTAATAGCCTGTATTGGTTATAATGTTAATGCCACTGGCTTTTGAAAGTAATCTTAGTAATTCTACATTTCTGCCAATATGTGCAGGAGTACACTCAATAATGGTGTTGACGCCAGATTTTTTAGCAGCTTTTAAATAGGGAAGCAACAGGTTTGCTGTTACTTCATTATCGTATTCGGGACGCGTATCAGGTTCTGCACCTTTAAAATCGGTAATAATGTGTTCATGTGATAAGGTAAGGCCCATTGAATTTGTCTCAATTTTGCCATTCACAGTCATTACAAAACCTTTTTCAGCTCCAGATGATTCTGCTGCAAGCGCTAGAAAATTTGGATATAAACTGATAAAACCTGCAAAACAGGAAAGAGATATAAACTGACGTCGCTCCATATACAAAAATAATTTAATCACCCGTATTTTTACGTATTTAGTATGGGTATGCTTTACCTATGGCTCAGGAATGCTCAAGGTTAGCCCAGAAGCAAGCCTCAAGCACACCAGAAGCAGAGCAAATGCACCTTTGTCTTTTTTCCACCCCTTAAAAAGTGAATTATGCTACAATTTGAATTGTATCTGGTTTTATTGCATCTTTATTAAGCTGTTAAGCATACCTTTTACTTTATTTAAGATATTATAAATTTGTTTTAATGAGCAAACAAAAGACGAATTCCGGGCTTTTATTAAAATTAACAATTGGTTTTGTTGGTATAGCATTATTTGTGTCTTTAACAGGTGTAAAAACGCCTTCAACGCAAAATCCAATAATTGCTCAAACGGCTGTTAAATCAGTTGATTTTCTCAATAGCATTGGCGTAAACTCAGCGATCTCGAAGCGGGGAGAATCTTTGGACAAGACTATCGAGCTAATGAAGTATACAGGCATCAGATGGATTCGTGCAGGTTATGAAGGAGATATTCCTGAGGCAGATTTCATTAAACTCCATAAAGAGACAGGTGTTAGATTTAGCTACGGTCTGTTAAGTGGCGGAACTGACATTAAAAGGTTGTTAGCGGGAGCCAGAAAGCTCGATGCAGTAGGAGCCCTGCTGGCTTTTGAAGGTTCTAACGAACCAAACAACTGGGGGTTTAAATATAAAGGGGCAGAGGGCGGAAAGAACTTAACCTGGTTGCCGGTTGCTCAATTACAAAAGGATTTATATGATGCAGTTAAAAGTGACAAAACATTGAAAAAGTATCCGGTATGGGATCTTTGTGAAAATGGAGCACAAACTGATAATGTAGGATTACAATTTCTTAAAATACCAAAAGGGGCTGGCACATCAATGCCTGATGGAACTAAATATGCTGATTTTGCAACATGTCATAATTATTTCTCACATCCTTCCCATCCGGGACTGTACGATAACCAAACATGGAATGCTGCCGATCCGGGGCCACTGTGTAAGGTTGACGGGCTCTATGGCAATTATGGAAAAACCTGGAGGGGAAAACATAAGGGATATACCGAAAACGAACTTTTAACATTACCGCGGGTTACAACTGAAACAGGGGTAACGCTAACTGATGAAATAACTGAAGAGAAGCAAGCCCGACTTTACCTGAACTTATACCTGTCGCAATTCAAGAGGAACTGGAGTTATACTGCTGTTTATTTATTGCGAGACAGGGTAGATGAGGCAGGTAATCAAACTTTTGGTTTTTATAAGCCAGATTATAGCCCAAGAAAATCAGCCATATATTTACACAACTTAACTACAATTCTGGCCGACAAACCATTAAAGTTTAGCTTAGGGAAATTAGCTTTCCAAATTATTGGTCAACCTGAAACTGTGCATACGCTATTGCTCCAAAAAAGTAATGGCAGGTTTGAATTGGTAATTTGGGGAGAAAAAGCAAAGGGCACTGAAGAAGTAGAAATAAAACTAAGCAAGGCATATCCTCTGGTAAAAGTTTATGATCCTACAAAGGGCACAGAAGCAGTTCAGGTTTTAAGGAATATAAAATCAGTTAAACTTAAAACCAGTGATCATCCTTTTGTTATTGAAATATAACACAGATGTTTTTCTTATATTTATAAAGTAAAAAAACTTTCTTTGCTACTCTAATTATCCCAATTAATGAAGCGCTTCAAATTTTTTGTGCCTTTTATCCGCGAGAACGGAAAGATTATTTCCAGTTATATTTTTACTCTTTTTTTTATTGGTCTTGCTATTTGGTTTATTAAACAGGAGCGGGGCGAAATACATCATGTAAAGCAGTTGCTAATAACAGCAAAATGGTGGTGGTTAAGTGCAGGGATGTTATTGAGCGTAGTTTATGTATTTATTCATGGAATGATGTACCGATCGTCATTTGCTGCGGTATCGAGCAAAATATCAATAGCAGATGGCACCATTCTTTTTTTAAAGCGAAACTTTGTGAGTGTTTTCTTGCCGGCTGGTGGGGTCTCGTCGTTGGCTTTTTTTAGTGTGCCAATAGAAAAGAAGGGGGTAAGCAGATCACAAATTAATTTTGCCTCGTCTATATATGGTTTTGTGGGTATCTTATCGGTATTGGTAATTGCCATACCTGTATTTGTTTATGGCGTTTTAGAAGGAACTTTAGGTCAGGGAGAGTGGTTTGGTTTGTTGGCAGCCTTGCTGTTAATTGCCGGTATATATTTGTTGTACAGGTCGGTTATAAAAAAAGGAGTAGTTTATAAGCTCGTTGTTAAATATCTTCCTTCTGTTGAAGTATTTGCAGCGGAGTTTAGGGCCAATAAAATTGAACGTAAGCATTTTCTTTCAACATTCGTTTACAGCATGCTGATAGAAGTTGTTGGCATAGTTCACATCTATATTGCGATGATTGCATTAGACATGAACCCCTCTTTAATTTTTGCTACCATTAGTTACGTAGTTGCCGTTGTGTTTTTAATTATTTCTCCTTTTTTAAGAGGACTGGGTGCGGTAGAAGCCTCTATGGCTTTCATTTTAATTAGATTGGGTTACTCAAATGCAGCAGCAGTTTCAATTACATTGCTGTACCGTTTTATGGAATTTTGGATTCCACTGGTTCTCGGTGCCTTAAGCTTCCTTCTTAAAATTAACAAATTATTAATGAGAATTGTACCTGCCTTGCTGTTATTGCTGCTGGGTATTATTAATATTGTGTCCGTACTTACTCCTGCAATCCACTCGAGGCTGGCATTTCTTAAAGATTTTCTTCCTATAGAAGCAATTAGAGTGTCCAATTACTTTGTATTGCTTGCGGGATTGTTTCTGCTGGTTACAGCTGCATTTATGCTTAAAGGACTGCGAATGGCATGGTACTTTGCAGTTGCTTTGTGTATACTTTCGCTGGTAGGGCATTTAACTAAAGCAATAGATTATGAAGAAGCCGGGTTTTCGATAATTGTGCTGGTTATTTTAATAGGATCAAGAAAAGAGTATTATATAAAACACAATTCAAGATTAAGGTTTATTGGCATTCAAACTACGTTATTAAGCATCCTGGCCGTTTTGCTTTATGGTGTTATTGGATTCTATTTCCTTGATCAAAAACATTTTGATATTGACTTTAGTTGGTTGCAATCCATCAGGTATACTTTACAAAATTTTTTATTGGTGGGTAGCTCTGATTTGGTGCCTCAGGATGCGTTTGCCAGAGGCTTCCTTTTTTCAATTAATATTAGCGGATTCTTATCTATAGCCTTCTTGATTTATACACTGATCAGGCCATATATTTTGAAAATGGACACTTCAGAAGAGGAATTTGAAGCGGCTAAAGCTGATCTGGAAAAATATGGTAATTCAGCAATTGATTATTTCAAAACTTATAGAGATAAGCTGATTTATACCACAGACGAACTGGAAGGATTTATTGCCTATCGAATAGCCGGTAATTTTGCTGTGGTATTAGAGCTTCCGGTTACACTGCCAGAAAACAGACAGGGTTTTATCAAATCGTTCGACAGATATTGCATCGAAAGCGGGATGAAAAGCCTTTATTACAGGGTGTCGGAAGAAAGCCTGGACGATTTTGTTTCTTTGGGAAAAAAGCGACTTTTTCTAGGACAAGAGGGCGTGGTTGATCTGACTACTTTTTCTTTGGAAGGGGGAAGCCGAAAATCTATCAGGAATGCGCTTAAAAAAGTATCGGATCAGGGATTTCATACAAAGATCTATAATGGTCCCATTAAAGATGGTTTGCTTCAAAAACTTAAATCTGTATCTGACGAGTGGCTTAAAGAAACAGAGCGCGAAGAAATCGTGTTTTCGCAAGGTATATTTATATGGGATGAATTGAAAAATCAAACTATCATCACGGTAGAAAACACAGAAGAAAAGATTGTTGCTTTTTTAAATGTAATACCTGATTATGTAAAGGGCGAAGGAACTTACGATTTGATCAGAAAAACTGCCGATGCGCCTAACGGTGTTATTGATTTTATTATGGTAGCCTTATTTAATCACCTTAAGGAACAAAATTATACTGCAGTTAACCTGGGTTTTGCCCCTTTGTCGGGCCTTACAACACCGCACAATTTTACCGAGCGATCTATGAGATTTGCCTACGAAAAGATCCGGTCATTTTCTCATTATAAGGGACTGCGCGCATCAAAAGAGAAGTTCTCGCCGGTATGGCACAATAAGTATTTGATATATGATCAGGATTATGATCTTTTGCAGGTTCCAAATGTATTAACTAAAGTAATTAAACCCTAATAAGAGTATATGAAAAGATGCGTTGCCTTATGTTTTATGCTAATCTGCTTGTGGATAACAAAGAGTGTAGCCGGCGAAATTGATTCTGTAACGTATAAGAAGTTTGGTTTAATAACGGTATATCATCCCACCGGAACTCCAACTTCTGTTGCCTTATTCGTTTCAGGAGATGGCGGCTGGAAGAATGGAGTTATTAATATGGCAAAGAATATTGCCAATCAGGGGGCATTGGTGTTAGGTATTGATGGCAAACGTTATGGCAATTATTTATCAAAAGAATCTGCTCAATGTTTATATCCAGCAGCGGATTTTGAAGAACTGAGTCTTTTTATCCAAAAGAAATACAAACTGACCAACTATCATAAGCCAGTACTTCTGGGGTATTCATATGGGGCTGTTCTGATATACGGAATATTGGCGCAGGCACCTGCAAATACATTTAAGGGGGCTATAGCTTTAGGCTTTTGCCCGGATATTAATATTAAAAAACCTATGTGTAAAGGTGCCGGACTCACACAGCATGTTTTAAAGCCGGGGGTTTCTTACTATCTGGAGGCTACAAAAAGCTTAACTGCCCCATTTATTGTTTTAAATGGGGTGAAAGATCAGACCTGCCCATTTGATGCTACTGCAGCTTTTTTAAAGGGGATGCCAATGACTGAACTTGTAACCTTAACAAAAGTAGGTCATGGATTTTCTATCGCTAATAATTGGCTTCCTGATTTTAATACGGCATATAAAAAAGTATTGGCTGCTCCATCCTTTAATGAGCAAAAATCTGCTTATGATTTCTTTAAAACTTCGCAACCTAAGGCTTATTCCGGTGGGATGCCATTAACACTGGTTCCATCTGGTAAAAAGAATAACCTGCCATTGGTTTTTATGATCTCTGGTGATGGTGGCTGGACTAGTTTTGATCAATCTCTGGCCGAATCAATGGCATCAAAAGGACTCTCAGTAATTGGCCTTGATGCACAAAAATATTTTTGGAATGTTAAAACTCCGGAGGGTGTAACTGCAGATTTAAGCAAGGCCATTGCATATTACAAACAGGAGTTTGGAAAAGAAAACTTTGTACTTGCCGGATACTCTTTTGGCGCTTCAGTTGTTCCGTTTCTGGCAAGCAGGTTGTCAGCTGAGTTGAAGGGCGACTTAAAGGCAGTTTTTTCACTTTCTCCTGATGTGACCGCTGATTTTGAAATTCACATTGCAGACATGCTTAGCATTGGAAGCTCGAATGATAAATATGATGTAATTGCAGAAATGAAAAAGATCAAATCATTAAAACCCCTGTGTGTTTTTGGGACAGAAGAAGATGCTGATGTTAAGGATAAATTTGTGAGAAATGGCATCAAAGTAACCAGTATTCCCGGTACTCATCATTTTAATGATGATTATTCAGCGATTTCTTTCGTTCTTTTAAAGGAGCTGGCAGAGTAAGTTTTTTTCTTATTCTATGGCTGATTTGTTAACTTTAAAAAACACTAACTTATGATTATGAAATATTTTTCACTGCTGTTGCTTTTCACTGCAATATCTTTCTCTGGCTTTACGCAAAACAAGGATGCCATCCTTGGAAAATGGATCAATTCAACCGGTGAGGCTCACGTAGAAATAGCCAAAAAAGGTGATAAATACTTTGGTAAAATAGTTTGGCTCAAAGAAACAAAAGACGACAAAGGAATTGTTAAAACGGATTTGAAAAACCCTGATGCAAGCTTGAAATCAAGACCCATACTAGGATTAGAAATACTTAAAGATTTTGTTTTTGCAGGTAGTAAATGGACTGATGGGACGATATATGATCCTAAGTCGGGTAAGACCTATAGCTGCAATATGACACTTAAAGATAACGGTCAGCTAAACATGAGAGGATATGTAGGTATCTCTCTGATTGGCAGATCAGAAGTTTGGAAAAGAGTTAAATAATGAAAAAACTAATCTGGTGCCTGGTTTTTTTGCCCTTATTAGGGTTCGGACAAACCTATGAGTTAATACCCTTAACAGGAGGTACAAATACAAGCTTAAGGGGTATGTCTATTGTTTCTGATCATGTTGCCTGGGTAAGTGGTAGTAATGGCAGTATTGGGAAAACTATTGATGGAGGTGTAACCTGGGAATGGATAATGCCTGCTGGGTATGAAACCCTTGATTTTAGAGATATTGAAGCCTTTGATGCGGATAGGGCGGTAGTTGTAAATGCGGGTGCTCCTGCGTTTATTTTACTCACGAAAGATGGTGGTAAAACATGGACAGAGCATTATAAGAATGTTGATTCTGCAATTTTTCTGGATGGTATGGACTTTTGGGATGGGCAAACAGGAATGACTTTTGGTGATCCGATCAAGAACAAGATGCAGCTTCTTAGAACAAGAGACGGTGGAGCCTCATGGACAGATGTTTCGGATAATTTGAAAACAAATATGGCCCCGGGTGAAGCCAGCTTTGCTGCTAGTGGATCTACTATTAAAACAATCGGTAAGGGTAAAGTATGGATTGCAACCGGTGGTGCGGTATCTAATATTTACTTTTCGAACAATTACGGATACACCTGGAAGGTTTTTAAATGTCCTATTTTACAGGGAGAAAGTAGCACCGGTCCGTTCTCTATCGCATTTTTTGACAAGAACAAAGGGGTTGTTGTTGGTGGGAATTATTTAAAAGATAAAGAGAATACCAATAATGTATTGTTGACCAATGATGGAGGACAGAGCTGGAAAAAACCTCTAAAGCCTGTAAGCGGTTTCCGTTCGGGAGTTGCTTATGTTAATTCAAAGGTTTTGCTGGCAACCGGCACATCCGGCACTGATGTATCTAAAGATGGAGGGTTGAATTGGCATAATATTTCCACCTCAAGCTTCAATGTGGTCCAAAAAGCAAAAAAGGGTAAGCTTATTCTTTTAGCGGGAAACAAGGGAGAGATTTATAAACTTACAATTGCAGCCAAGTAACACGAACTGAGAATATGATAAATAAAGTCCATCACATTGCGATAATATGTAGTGACTATGAAGTTTCGAAAGCATTTTATACTGATGTTTTAGGACTTACAATAATTGGAGAAGTATATAGAGCCGAAAGGTTATCGTACAAGCTAGATCTGGCATTAAATGGCATTTACATTATAGAACTTTTCTCTTTCCCTGATCCGGTTAAACGTCCTTCAAGACCAGAAGCTGCAGGATTAAGACATCTTGCTTTTGAAGTAGATGATCTTGATAAGGTGATTAGTGTGCTTAATAGTAAAGGTGTAGAAGCTGAACAGATCCGTGTTGATGAGTTTACTGATAAACGTTTTACTTTTATTTCTGATCCCGACCAACTCCCGATTGAATTTTATGAAAAATAATATTTTTTTTACCTCTAATACAATAAATAGAATATTTAGGCGTCTATGTATATGAGAGCGTTAATTTAGATAGCGGGGATACGGCGGATTGCTGTATCCCCGTTTCTTTTCGCAATAGTTTTTCTTTCTGATCTGGAAATACATTTCTGCTGTTAAATAGCAAAGCCAGGTCATCCAACCTGGCTGCTTTTTAAACAAAACTTAGATCTAACCAAACATCTAATGATTCAGACAATGTAGAAATTGAACTGGACGTCAAGGGCGGATTCGAACCGCCGTCAAAGGTTTTGCAGACCCTCACCTAACCACTCGGCCACATGACTATGGGACAAATATAAATAAAGTCTACTAAAACTGTAGACTTTATTTATATTTTTTTTCAAACTTTATTTTTTTATCCATGAGCCCAACCAAAACGGAATAAACCATACCATATTGGAAGACTATTTTTATTGGCTAAAAGGCAAGAAATAGGTGGTAAACGACTTTATTTAATTACTAAGGGCATTTCTTGCTTGTAAGCTTTATATGGGCATCTCATTTGATAAAGCCGTTCATTAATCTTTTAAAAAAATGGAAAATCAAATGATATTTGTTCGTATCGCTACCGTCGCTGATATAAAACATGTTGATGAAATCGTTAAAGAAACTGAATCTTCGGCAATTGCCAGAGGATCTGGGATCGCAAAGCGCAGTCCCGAATCTATCGCCCAAAAGATAAAAGAAGGAAAAGCTGTTATTGCAGTAACCGGGGGTGGTGAATGGGTTGGGTTCTCTTATTTTGAAGTTTGGGAAAACAGCTCCTTTGTGTCTAACTCTGGTTTAATTGTAGCTCCCAAATTCAGAAATGCTGGTGTGGCTAAGGCAATTAAGGAAAGGATATTTAAAATTTCAAGAAGAATATATCCAGAGGCCAAGATATTTAGCATTACATCTGGAGCGGCAATTATGAAAATGAATTATCAACTGGGTTTTGAACCGGTAACATTTGACCAAATTACGCATGATGAACATTTTTGGGAGGGCTGTAAAAGCTGTATTAATTACAATGTTCTTGAGGGTAAAAAAAGATGCAATTGCTTATGTACAGCTATGTTATTTGATCCTCACAAAGAAAGTTTTAGCAGTTATGCTTTAACACAAGCCACTGAAAAGTGTGAGATGACTCTTGATTGTATTGCCTGTCCAAAATTAAGCCTTGCCGCAGGAGCAGAAGGCACTAATGCTATTTGCAGCGCTTTAACAGATATTTTATGGTTTTCTGAATATATATATCCAATTGAATCAGACCTTCCAGATCCAGTTAAAATGACCGTTACAAATGTAAATATGGACGGTGGACAAAACTGCAGCTCAAAAGAGTGTCGGTTCACCGTTGAAATTGTTTACGATCATAATTATACTGAAAAGGAGATTTTAAATACAATTAGAAATCATACAAGATGTAAATTTACAGTAAGGCAGGATGTTTTTAATGTTTCTATTATAGACGATTCCGTCTACGAACAGCAACTTGTCTTGAATAATTGCTAATATTGTTGAAATTATCAGCGATGCAAAACACCGTTTTAATAATAGACGACGAGAAAAAGATCTGCAGCCTGCTGGCGCGCATCATTGAATTGGAAGGCTTCAAGGTTTTTCAGGCAAATACAGGCAAAGAAGGCCTGAAAATTCTAGCTGCCCAGGATGTATATGTAGTAATTAGTGATGTAAAACTTCCGGATATTAATGGAGTTGAACTCGTAAAAGAGATCAAGAAAATAAAACCTTATACCGAGGTGATCAATCTGACTGCTTTTGGTACAATACAAGATGGTGTAATGGCAATGCGCAATGGCGCTTTTGATTATATTACTAAGGGGGATGATAATGACAAAATCATCCCCCTTGTTTATAAAGCATTAGATAAAGCCAAACTCCAGTTTAGGATTAGTGAACTGGAAAATAAAGTAGCCAGAAAATATGATTTTACGGGCATACTTGGTCAGTCTAAGGCTATTAAAGAAGCGATAGCGCTATCTGAAAAGGTTGCCGGTACAGATACTACTGTTCTTTTACTTGGCGAGACGGGTACGGGGAAAGAGGTGTTCGCACAAGCGATACATTACGAAAGTTTAAGGAAAATGAAGCCTTTCGTTGCCGTAAACTGTAGCGGATTTAATCATGAACTTTTAGAAAGTGAATTGTTTGGGCATAAAGAAGGTGCATTTACTGGAGCAGTAAGAGATAAAAAAGGTTTGCTGGAAGAAGCAAATGAAGGAACTTTGTTTCTGGATGAGATTGGAGAGATGAACCTGGATTTGCAAGCAAAATTGCTTCGCGTATTGGAAAATCAAACCTTTATAAAGGTAGGAGATACCCAAACAAGTAAAGTGAATGTCCGCATTATTGCTGCCACCAACAGAGACTTAAAAACGGAAGCAGAAAGTGGGAAGTTCAGATTAGATCTTTATTACCGCCTTTCCGTATTTTCTATTGAACTTCCACCTTTATCTCAACGGAAATCAGATATTTTACTAATCGCCAAACATTATTTAAAAGAATTTGCGAATAAAGTAAACAAGCAGGAGCTTTTAATGGGGGATGATTTTGCTGAACTACTCCTTAAGCACAACTGGAAGGGGAACATCAGAGAGCTAAAAAACGTAATTGAGCGTGTCGTTATTCTTGCCGACGGGAACTCAGTTACAGCGAATCTGCTACCTTATGAGTTTCACGCTTTAGAGCAACAGGTAGGGGAGACAGATCCAATGAAAATGGAGCAGGTTGAGAAACAGCATATTCTTAAAGTACTAACATATACCAAAGGAAATAAGACAGAGACTGCCCGCTTATTGGGGATAGGACTTACTACATTATATCGAAAAATTGAAGAATATAAAATTTAGAAACTCCCAGTTCTTCAAAATGAAATTAATCATACCATTTTGATATGGTAAATTTTATTCATTCAAGACCTAAAAAATATTTTATCGCTTATTTAAGCTAATTAACTGCATTTTTTTGATGATTTATGACTGGGGCATTCCTTTTGAATTGCCGTGTTCAACATTTAATCATAAACATCATCAATATGAACAAATTATATGACCAGGCGGTTGAACTACTGGAAAAACTAATTAAAATCCCTTCATTTAGTACAGAGGAAAAGCTAACTGCAGATTGTATTGAATCCTTCTTAAATGACCATGAAGTATTTACTATCCGTAAATACAATAACATCTGGTGTTACAATAAATACTTTGATCCCTTAAAACCCATCATTTTATTGAATTCCCATCATGATACAGTGAAACCAAATGATCAATATAATAACGATCCCTTTGTGCCGCTGATTAAAGATGGAAAACTTTATGGCTTGGGTAGTAACGATGCAGGCGGACCTTTGGTTTCACTGATTTCTGCGTTTCTTTTTTTCTATGAAAGGAAAGACCTTCCTTTTAATTTATGCCTGGCCGCAACTGCAGAAGAAGAGAATTCTGGCAGAAAAGGGATTAAGTCTATTCTGGATGATTTAATGCCTATTTCATTTGCGATTGTTGGGGAACCTACGAATATGCATATGGCGGTTGCCGAAAAAGGCTCTATGGTATTGGACTGCGTTTCGACTGGTAGGCCCGGGCATGCGGCAAGAGAAGAAGGAGATAATGCCATTTACAAAGCGCTGAAAGACATTCATTGGTTTTCAAGCTATGTTTTTCCTATTGACTCTAATCTTCCAAATCCAGTAAAAATGACTGTTACTCAGATCAATGCGGGTATACAGCATAACATTGTTCCGGGCGAATGCAGCTTTACCATTGATATCAGATTTGATCATAGTTATACAGAAAAGGAAATACTCAATACAATTAAAAATCATACCTTTTGTGATACCACGCTTCGTCCTAACGTACTCACACCATCAGCAATTGATCTTTTGCACCCCCTTGTCAGAACTGGTATTGCCATTGGCAGAAAAACATACATCTCCCCAACCAGCTCCGATCAGGGCTGGCTTGAAATGCCATCTGTTAAAATAGGCCCTGGAGATTCTGCCCGCTCTCATTCAGCTGATGAATACATTTATCTTGCAGAAATAAGTGATGGGATCACCATTTATATCAATCTTTTAGAATCTATTTTCCCATATCTTGTTAATGATTCTAGTCTGGATCAGCAATTATACACCTCCGCATGATGAAAAGTGCCATTCTAATTGATACAAAACAGACTTTTTCATTTTGATAAAAACCCTTCCATAATGGAAGGGTTTTTCTGTTCAATAATAAGATGTTAAAATATTTTTGTGTTTTATGTATCTGTAAATCAGGATTTTATGTGTTTATATCTAAGTGTGGTATATGAATTGGCTTATGCTTCTCACAAAATAAAAATATCATGCTTACAATCCTGCTTTTTTTAGCCCTGCTGATCCTCTGCTGGGTAGTTTACAAATCAATCGACTGGTTCGAAAAAATCTAAAATTATGACTGCATTATTTATTATCGCAATCGCCGTATTTATCTATATGATTTACGTGTTGATTAAACCTGAAAAATTTTAATTGTACATTATGAACACAGAATTACTTGGAATTGTTGCGACCTACCTGCTTACACTGGTCATCGCTATTCCGCTAGGCAAGTACCTGGCAAAGGTATTTGCCGGAGAAAAAGTTTGGACAGACTTTTTAAAACCTATTGAATCCGCAATCTATAAGCTTTCTGGTATTAACCCCAAAGAAGAGATGAATTGGAAGCAGCACATGAAGGCGCTGTTAACCATCAATCTTGTATGGCTTGTTTATGGATTTTTTGTTCTGATGTATCAGGACAAGCTTCCGTTGAATCCTGACGGAAACCCAGGAATGACACCCGATCTTTCTTTTAATACAATCATCAGTTTCGTGGTAAACTGTAACCTGCAGCACTATTCAGGAGAATCGGGTGTAACTTATCTTACCCAGCATTTTGTACTGATGTTTCTCCAGTTTGTTAGTGCGGCTACAGGCCTTGCTGCTGCTGTAGTTTTCTTTAAAGCTTTCAGGGATAAAACAAGCACTAAACTTGGTAACTTCTGGGAATTCTTTGTGAAATCTATTACCAGGTTATTACTTCCGTTATCATTGGTAATGGCAATTATTCTTGCCTTTAACGGTTCTCCAACAAGCTATGAAGCTAAAGATCAGTTTATTTCTGTTCAGGGAGATACAGTAAATGTTTCAAGAGGCCCTGCAGCTGCTTTTATTGCCATTAAGCACTTGGGTACTAATGGTGGTGGATGGTTTGGTGCAAACTCTACCCACCCTTTGGAAAATCCGAATTACATCACCAATACCGTTGAATTGGTTGCACAGGTAATTATTCCTATTGCAATGGTCATCGCATTTGGCATTTTCATCAGACGTAGGAGACTTGCCTGGATGATCTTTGGGGTCATGACGATTGGTATGCTACTCCTGCTGATCCCTACTGTAAGTTCCGAGCTTGGAGGAAATCCTGCCATTGCAAAAATGGGCATTTCGCAGGCTACCGGGGCTATGGAAGGCAAGGAAGTTCGTTTTGGCCCAGCCATAACCGGCTATTGGAGCACAGTAACCACCATTATCTCTACCGGTTCCGTTAACGGGATGCATGACAGTACCATGCCACTAACAGGCGCATGGCAATTACTGGGTATGATGATCAACTCTTTTTATGGAGGTTGCGGTGTTGGTGTATTGAATTATTTTATTTACCTGATCATTGCTGTATTTATTTCCGGATTGATGGTGGGAAGAACACCGGAATTCCTTGGGCATAAGGTAGAAGCCAGAGAGGTTAAGATTGCAGCATTGATCACCTTACTGAGTCCTTTTCTGATCTTGGCAGGAACGGCAATTGCCAGTTATGTATTTACGAATCACGGGGAAGCTGGATGGGCGGTACAACCTAAGAACTGGTTAAACAATCCCGGCTTCCACGGTTTCTCGGAGATGTTGTACGAAATGACCTCATCCAATGCCAATAACGGTTCTGGTTTTGAAGGTCTGGGTGACAATAATGTTTTCTGGAACGTAGCCAGTGGCTTCGTTCTATTCCTTGGTCGTTTCCTACCGATTATAGGCCCTGTTGCCATTGCAGGTTTACTAGGTTCTAAAAAATACATCCCGGAGTCTGCTGGTACCTTGAAAACAGATACTTTGACTTTCAGTCTGATGACTTTTGCAGTGATCATTGTACTGAATGCGCTTTCTTATTTCCCTGCTCTGGCTTTAGGCCCATTGGCAGAATACTTTACCATGCTTAAATAGATTATAATGAAACACTCATCTAATAAATTATTTGAACCCGCTTTAGTGCAAACTGCACTTAAGCAGTCCTTCATCAAACTTGACCCCAGAGTAATGGTTCGTAATCCGGTTATGTTTACCGTAGAAATCGGTACCGTAATCATGGCTTACGTAACTGTATACTCCATGAGTAACGCAGGTCAGGGATCACCACTATACAATTTTTTTATCTTTTTAATATTACTGCTTACTGTTCTTTTTGCAAATTTTGCTGAAGCCATTGCCGAGGCCAGAGGAAAAGCACAAGCGGATAGTTTAAGGAAAACACGTGAAGAAACACCAGCTAAGGTTGTTCTGGCAAATGGAAAGATCGAGATCCGTTCTTCGAACCAATTAAAAAAAGGAGACATATTTTTCTGCGAGTCGGGAGATACCATTCCAACCGATGGAGAGATTATTGAAGGTATTGCTACCATTGATGAATCCGCCATTACCGGTGAGTCGGCTCCGGTAATCCGTGAGTCGGGAGGCGATAAATCTTCTGTTACCGGGGGTACAAAAGTGCTTTCAGACCATATCAAAGTTCAGGTAAATACCCAGCCGGGTGAAAGTTTTCTGGATAAAATGATTGCCCTTGTTGAAGGTGCATCAAGACAAAAAACACCCAATGAGATTGCATTGACCATATTGCTCGCCAGTTTTACCTTGGTGTTTATTATTGTTTGCGTTACCTTAAAGCCATTTGCTGATTATGCAAATACTCCGATTACTATTGCTGCATTGATCTCCTTGTTTGTTTGCTTGATTCCGACCACTATCGGCGGACTGCTGTCTGCAATTGGTATAGCCGGGATGGACAGGGCACTGCGTGCCAACGTAATTACCAAATCAGGTAAAGCTGTGGAAACAGCAGGCGATATTGACGTTTTATTACTGGACAAAACAGGTACCATTACTATTGGTAACCGTAAGGCCACCAATTTCTACCCTACTTCGGGGATGGATAAGAAGCAATTCGTTGATGCCTGTATGTTAAGTTCTCTAGCTGATGAAACCCCCGAAGGTAAATCTATTATAGAGCTTGCGGTATTGCAAGATCATAAATTACTTACTGCACCTGAAGGATCTAAATTCATCAAATTTACTGCTGAAACCAGGTCAAGTGGTTTGGATACTCCGGATGGAAAAAGAATCCGTAAAGGCGCATTTGATTCTATCCGTAACATTGTTTTAACGGCTGGAAATCCTTTTCCAATAGACATTGAGGAGCAGGTGAAAATAATTGCCAATAATGGGGGAACACCGCTTGTTGTTTCTGAGAATGAAAAAGCACTTGGAGTAATTGAATTACAGGATATCATTAAACCCGGCATTAGTGAGCGTTTTGAGCGCCTGCGTAAAATGGGTGTAAAAACGGTAATGGTTACCGGAGACAACCCCCTTACCGCAAAATTCATTGCAGAGAAAGCCGGTGTGGATGATTTTATTGCTGAGGCTAAACCTGAGGATAAAATGAATTACATCAAAGAAGAACAAGCCTTGGGTAAACTTGTAGCCATGATGGGTGACGGTACCAATGATGCCCCTGCACTTGCACAAGCAGACGTAGGTGTGGCTATGAACAGTGGTACGCAGGCAGCCAAAGAAGCAGGTAACATGGTGGATCTGGATAATGATCCGACCAAGCTCATAGAGATTGTGGAAATCGGTAAACAATTGCTGATCACCCGCGGAACACTTACTACCTTCTCTATTGCCAATGACGTAGCGAAGTACTTTGCGATTGTACCGGCATTGTTTATTGCTTCGATTCCTGCATTACAGAGTTTAAATATTATGGGATTGCATAGTCCTGAGAGTGCGATTTTATCTGCTGTAATTTTCAATGCAATCATTATCCCTATCCTGATCCCTCTGGCCTTAAAAGGTGTTGAATATAAACCAATCGGTGCCAGTGCGTTGTTGCGTAGAAATCTACTGATCTATGGACTTGGCGGTGTGATAGCCCCTTTTATAGGCATCAAACTTATTGATATTGTTGTAGGCTTATTTGTTTAAAAAATAGAAATCATGAAAAAATATATCATACAATCCTTACGCTTAACACTAGTACTTATGGTATTACTGTGCGTTATTTATCCATTGATTGTTGCTTTTGCCGGTGGCTTCTCAAAAGGAAATGGTGGCGGCGAAAAGATCAGCAAAAATGGTAAAGTTGTTGGTTATGCCGCAATTGGCCAATCGTTTACCAAACCGGAGTATTTCTGGGGAAGACCTTCTGCGGTTGGTTATAATGCTGCAGGCTCGGCCGGCTCCAATAAGGGGCCTTCAAATCCTGATTACCTAAAAGAGGTTTCGAGCAGAATCGACACTTTGCTAAAATACAACCCATCTTTGAAAAAGGCTGATATTCCAGCCGATATGGTCACTGCTTCAGGTAGTGGTTTAGATCCAAACATTTCCGAACAGGGTGCCATTATCCAGATCAAAAGAATTGCTGCTTATCGTAAAATAAATGAAAAGACAGTAGCTGAACTGGTAGTTAAAAATACTCAGGGGCCATTGTTAGGACTGTTTGGCCCGTCATCCGTAAATGTACTTAAGCTTAACCTTGCCCTGGATGAGCTAAAAAAATAATCTTACGACTCTCGCTCCGAAACTCCTGCCTGATCCATAATGCGTTTGCCAAACCCCGGATCAGGCAGCGGCAGGGGAAGTATGGCCTAAATTTTAATCCAAAAACAACAAATAATACAATAACGTGGCCATCAGAGATGACCATATCTAGAAAAAACAAAACTATAAATGAAAAAACTTTTAATATTAGCAACAGCATTAACTACGGGATCTTTAGCATACGGCCAGGAAACATCAAAAATCAAAGTGAGTGGTTACCTGGAAACTTATTTCGGTTACGATTTTAATAAACCGACGGATAACAACAGACCTGGATTTATCTATTCTCATAACCGTCATAACGAAATGAACTTAAATTTGGGTTTCATCAAAGGGAATTACGATAATGGAACCATCAGGGCAAATGTAGCTGTAATGGCGGGAAGTTATGCCAATGCAAATCTAGCGGCTGAGCCTGGGGTGTTAAAAAACATCTATGAAGCAAATGCTGGGGTTAAACTTTCCAAAACAGCTAATTTATGGTTGGATGCCGGAATTTTCTCTTCACATATTGGTTTTGAAAGTGCCGTTTCTAAAGATTGCTGGGTATTAACAAGAAACATCTCATCAGAAAATACACCTTATTATGAATCGGGTGCAAAAATTACCTATGGTACTAGTGATGGAAAGTTTACTGCTGCCGCATTTTATTTGAACGGATGGCAAAGAATTACCCGTCAGAGCGGAAACAGCCAGCCGGCCGGTGGTGTACAGTTAACATGGAAACCAACAGATAAAATTACTGTCAACTATAGTAATTACCTGGGAACAGAAGGTGCTGACTCTATAAGGGTAACACGGTTCTATCATAATGTTTATGGAATATTCCAGGTAACTGATCAGTTTGGATTGACTCTTGGCTTTGATTACGGAACACAGCAGAAAACAAAAGGAAGCAGCGACAAAAATGAAGTTCTTTCGCCTGTTGCCGTTGCACAATACAAGATCAACAGCAACTGGGCGGTTGCCGCAAGAGGAGAATATTACCAGGATAAGAATGGTGTTTTTATTGCTACCGGAACACCTAATGGCTTTAAAACAACCGGATATTCCCTTAATGTGGATTACGCGCCTGTGAGTAATGCAGTAATTAGATTGGAAGGTAAAATGTATAGCAGTAAAGACAAAATATTTGTGCGTAATTTAAATGCTGTAGACAACAATGCTGCAGTTACAGCAAGTATTGCTGTTGCTTTTTAGACTTAGATTAATATAGTTTAGAATTACGGAATTCACCTAAAACCAGGCGGATTCCGTAATTGTTAAAATCAAATATTTACTATGAAAAAATGGACATTTCGGGGTTTTGTGAGTAATCCCTTTGGTAAACTGATTCTGTGTTTTGGTATTGGGTTGATTATTGGTGGATTATGGTATTTGATGACTAATAATTACATCATTATTAAATGGTAATTTTATTGAGCCATGGAAGAAGATAATAAAGCAGACTCGGTAAGGAAATTTCTTGATCTGGTAAAGAAGTCCAGAAGAGGGAAATTTAAGGTATATATTGGCATGAGTGCGGGCGTGGGGAAAACGTACAGAATGTTGCAGGAAGCCCATGCTTTATTAAAGAATGGTATTGATATTCGGATTGGCTATATAGAAACCCATAACAGAGCTGAAACACATGCATTATTAGACGGTATCCCGATTATTCCCCGAAGAAAACTCTTTTATAAGGGTAAAGAGCTGGAGGAGATGGATGTAAACGCAATTATTAATACGCACCCAGAGGTTGTTATTGTTGATGAATTAGCGCACACAAATGTTGAAGGGAGTAAAAACGTTAAGCGCTGGCAGGATGTTGCTGATATTCTTGAAGCGGGAATTAGCGTGATCTCTGCTGTAAATATTCAACATCTTGAAAGTATGAATGAGGATATTGAAACCATTACCGGGATCCCTATCACAGAGAGAATACCAGATAAGATTTTAGAAACAGCGGACGAGATCGTTAACATAGACCTAACCGCAGATGAGTTGATAGAGCGGTTAAAAGCCGGGAAAATTTATGATAAAAGTAAGATCGAACGGGCCCTCGGAAATTTTTTTCAACCAGAGCGTATACTCCAACTTCGTGAACTTGCTTTAAAAGAAGTTGCCCATCACCTGGAAAGGAAAATCAATATCGAAATTCCTAAGCAGATCAAGCTTCGGCCTGAGCGTTTTTTAGCTTGTATATCTACTAATAATACAACAGCTAAAATAGTAATCAGAAAAACCGCAAGACTTGCTTCCTATTACCGTTCACCATGGATAGTGCTATATGTACAAAACGATAATGAAAGTGGAGATCGGATTAAATTAGACGTGCAGCGACATCTGATTAACAACTTTAAAATGGCAACCGAGCTAGGTGCAGAGGTGATAAAAGTTAAAAGCAATCATATCACCAGCGCTATATTGAAGGTTGCTGAAGAAAAAGAAATTACCACAATATGTATAGGAAAGCCACACTTAAATTTATTTCAGATCATTATGAGAACTGCTGTTTTTAACCAACTTTTGCGAAGTATTTCTGCTACCGAAACTGATCTTGTTATATTATCATGACGTTAAAAATTTAATATTATAAACCATGAAGATAAAAACTAAACTACGCCTCGGATTCGGGTTCTTATTCGTGGTCGTGATATTCTTCGGAGCGATCTCGCTCTACTATATGAACAAAATTTCTGTAAGCTCCAAGGTAATCTTAAAGGACAACTACGAGAGCTTAAATTTTTCTGGCGAGATGCGAAAGATACTTGATGAAAGCGTAATACCACTTTCGCAGAAAGAGGCTGAACAGTTTGGAATCCATTTGGCAAAAGAAAGAAATAACATTACTGAAAAAGGAGAGCATGAGTCTGTACTTAGACTTGCTGAAGCCTATAAGATTATTGTAGACCCGGCAAAAAATATATCAGCCAAGCAGTTGGCATTAAATAATGCCCGATTGCAGTTGAGGATCATTGATGAGGTGAATATGAATGCTATTGTCAGAAAAAATGCTGCTGCCCAAAGGGGCGTCGAAAAGGCAGCAACTTATCTGATCTTTGCGGCTTCAATGTGCTTTCTAATCTTGTTTTCTTTTGTTGTAAATTTCCCGGGCTTTGTAGCCAATCCCCTAAAGGAATTCTCTGAAGCGATTAAAGAAATCAGTCGGAAAAATTATAAACAGCGTTTGGAATTCAATGGAACTGATGAGTTTTCGGAGCTCGCAACAGAGTTTAATGCTATGGCTGCTCAGCTCAACAAATGGGAAAACAGTAATCTGGCCAAACTTCAATCCGAAAAGCTAAGGATAGAAGCCATTATTGAACAAATGCAGGATGCAATTATTGGTCTGAACGAGAAAAAAGAGATCTTATTTTTGAATAAAGTAGCCGGACAGTTGTTAAACCTGAGCGAAAAAGATATTATCGGATTAAATGCTTTAGAGCTAATGAAAAGAAATGATCTTTTAAATAGAATATTGCAAATCAATAGTGTAGACAAACCAATGAAGATCTATGCTGATAATAAAGAGTCTTACTTCCAGTTGGAGCGTAGGGAGATCACAGTTCCGGTAGCCTATGAAGATCAGGACGAACAGATAATTACTGAGACCAGAAGAACTGCTGGTGAAGTATATATACTAAAAAACATAACACAGTATAAGGAATTAGACGAAGCAAAGACAAATTTTATTGCTACTGTATCTCATGAATTAAAAACGCCGATATCATCTATTAAAATGAGTTTAAAATTAATGGATGATGAGCGCGTTGGTACAATGAATGCCGAGCAGAAGGAACTTGTTCAGCATATTAAGGAGGATTGCGGACGTTTATTAAAGATTACAACGGAGCTACTTGATCTTGCTCAGGTAGAAACAGGTAACCTGCAATTAAATTTTGTGAAATCTGACCCACGTAAGATCGCTATTTATGCTATGGATGCTGTAAGGTTTCAGGCAGAGCAGAAGTCGATAGAATTGGAATTGATCAGCAAAAATAATTTGGCTAAAGTATTTGTGGATACTGAAAAGACCGCATGGGTGCTGGTTAATTTTTTATCTAATGCTTTGAGGTACAGCTCAGAAAAATCTAAAGTGATTATTCAGATAATTGAAAAGGATGGAAACATAGAATTTTCTGTGAGGGATTTTGGAAAAGGAATTGATGAGCAGTATCAGAAAAGGTTGTTTGACCGTTATTTTCAGGTTCCTACCGACGGAAATAATAAATCAGGGTCTGGATTAGGATTGGCAATATCCAAAGACTTCATAGAGGCAGAAAGCGGAAAGATTTGGGTGGAAAGTGCTATTGGAGAAGGAAGCAGATTTTGCTTTCAGCTACCAATAGCAGTATAAAATGCGTTATTAATTCATTGCAGAGTTAAGTGCAATGATGGCAGTTTTAAAGTGTTCGCGTGCAACTAAAAACTGAATATTTACTTTTCTTAATGCAAAGCCTGCGCTCTTAATGTTTATCCCTTTTTCGGTTAGAGCGTAGGCACTTTTTGCCAACAAACCCGGTTGGTCTATGTTAGATCCTAAGAGGCATACCATAGCAACTTCTTCAATAGTTACCTTTTCAAAGTCATCTTCCAGATCACTAATTAGTTTTTTAACAAAATCTCGTTCCCAAATTGCAATAGATATGCTGTTGGCACTGGTTGCCTTAAAGGTATAACTAATGTGGTGTTTATAGAAAATTTGCATGATGTGCAGATCGCTACCCACACTACCTACCATTAATGGATCATAAACATCAATCAATAGCAATTTGTCTGTTCCTGTAATTACTTCCACCCGTTTATGCTCACAAATAAAATTCCTGGTGATCAATGTGCCAGGGTGGGCAGGTTCAAAAGTGTTTTTTATTCGTAGATGAATCCCGTTGATTTCCAGAGGTTTTGAAGCCTTGGGATGGATTGCCTCCATGCCTACATCTGCCAGCTGATCGGCAATGTCATAATTGGTGTAACCAACCGGGGTACAATTTTCTATCCCCACTAACGCCGGATCTGCTGTTGATAGATGATATTCTTTATGAATAATTGCTTCCTGAGGTTTTAAGAATTCAGCAATTTTGCTAAAAGTTACTTCAGAATATCCCCGGTCAAATTCACGCATAATACCTTCGGTTCCTTTAGCATATCCTGTAACTATACACACTGTGTTTTCGAAGTCGATATTTTTAAAGGCATGCTTTATCCGCTGGTCAATAGTAAATGCCCTATGGTCATTAAAACCACTCAAATCTATAAGAATAGCATTAATACCCATGTTCTTTAAGATATTAGTAAAGTTAAAAGCAGAGTGGCTTTCTCCAATTGAGGCTAGTATCTCACGTGCCGCCTGTAAAATACCTGCTTTGCTCACATAACCTGAGGCCAGGATATTTGCTAGATTTTCAAGATATTTTTGTGCCTCTGTAATATGATTTTCTATGAACTGATCGGCCAGAGTTAAATCAAGGCCTATACTCTTATACTTTTTGTTGATGGATTTTAACTGAACGATCAGACTCATTAACGGCCTGTGAAAATCCTGATATTTAGCAATGCGATGATAAACACCTGGCTTTCCTGTTTTTTTGTTCTCCAACAACAGGTCGGTCACACCGGAAAATGCAGAGACTACAAAAACTCTGTTGTATAATGCCTCACCGCTTCTTTCAAATAAAACGATGTTATTAATAACATCTGCAAGGGCACTCATCGAAGTCCCCCCAATTTTTTCTACTGTTAACATGTATGATTTTACTTTCAGTTTCGGTTTAAAATTAAAGGATTTTTTCTATTCTACGTTAGGACTAATCCATTCTAAGCCAAAATCCGAATGGGATTAGACCTTGCATAGAGAACCTAAGATGTGAATAGAGATGCAAATTCGTGGCCTAAAAGATGAGATTGATGCTAAAGGTCAGTTACACATTGTGTTAGCTGTTTTTAATTTTTTTAACTAAAATCCAGATTAAATAAGCATTTTTCAAAATGGGTGAGGTTTTTTCATTTTAACATGTTTTGGGTTAAAGGGCTTAGAAGTAAGGAATATGTACTTATATTCAGTTAAATTTCAAGAGAATTGTTTTAGGATTTGGATGGTATGGTTTAATTCATACATTTGAATTAATCAAATATAGACCCTATGCCTAAACATTTACCCGACCTAAACAGTCTGATAAGTCATATTGCTTTGTATAATAATGAGAACGCATACGAGAAGCTTTTCAAATCTTTGTTTCCTTCTTTATATCGCTTTTGCTTTTGTTTATTAAAGTCAAGAGAACTTGCAGAAGAAGTGGCCAGTGATGTTATGATTACCATTTGGCGGAATAGAGAAAAATTATCGGAGGTGAGAAATATCAAAGTTTATGCTTTTGTAATTGCCCGTAATTTATCCTTAAATGTGCTTAATAAACATTCAAAGCAGGAGTGGGTCTCTCTAGATGATATTGAATTCGAAATTATTCTTGACAACCTGAATCCGGAGCAGATATTGATTAATGATGAATTGAAGAGAAAGCTCGAGGTTGCCACCGAAAAACTGCCTTCTCAGTGCAAGCTGGTATTTAAATTAATAAAAGAAGACGGTTTAAGTTATAAGGAAACGGCATCCATTTTAAATATTTCTCCTAAAACAGTAGATGCGCATCTGGTAACGGCAATTAAAAAAATGAGCACTGTTTTAAAAGCAGAATTTAACCTCATGTAAAAAAACTTTTATTTTTTTTCATGAAAGACTAGGGAGTTTTCCAAAAAGGTTTGTCCTATACATACAAACCAATATAAACTTACCCGGATTATCTGTATGTATAAAAACAGAATTATAGAACTGTTAGCTCGTAAATTAGCTGGTGAAGCCACGAAAAGCGAATTGGAAGAGCTGAATGACCTCATAACAGGATATCCTGATTCCGTTTATTATGAAGAATTTCTAGAACAACTCTGGTTAAGTTCAGAAGGACAAACCGATTTGCCAGACGTAGATCAGGCGTACCTGTTGCATAGGCTTAAATTCCGTGATGAGTTTGGACATAAAGAGGAAACACAAAAAATAACCGGCTTCAAAAAATATAAAAATCTAATTGGCATTGCTGCAATATTACTTGTTATTGTTTCTGCTGCTCTACTTTACTACAATAGGTCCGATAAATTTTCCCCGGATACTCAAATTGTTGCAGGGAAAGGGATCCGAAAAAAAATTAAGCTTCCGGATGGTACAATAGTTTGGCTTAATTCTGATAGTAAACTTTCATATGAAAGCAGTATCAATCAAAAGAAGAAACGTATTGTTTATCTGGTAGGTGAGGCTTTTTTTGATGTGGCTCACCATAAATCTCACCCCTTTATTGTACGTACTGATAAAATTTGTGTAAAAGTTTTGGGAACTGCATTTAACATAAAAGCTTATCCCATTGATAAAAAGTCAGAGGCTACCTTGATCCGCGGGTCTATTGAGCTTTCTGTAAACGACAGATCGGAACAAAAGATCCTTTTAAGTCCGTCAGAAAAATTTGCATTGGTTGAAGATAAAAAAGTTATTCATGTTAAGTCTAGTCCCTCGCCAGATGTGCCAAAGGACATAACGTTAACGATACAACACGTGGTGCCGGTGCGAATTGGTAACAACGAATATATCGAAGAAACTTCGTGGCGTGATAGCCAGCTTGTTTTTCAGAATGAATCATTAGAAGATCTGAAACCAAAGCTGGAACGCTGGTTCAATGTGCAAATCAACTTTGAAACCGAGCAAGCAAAATCTTATCGCTTTACAGGTGTATTTAAAAATGAAACAATCGAAGAAACCCTGAAAGCAATGCAATTAATCAAACCATTTAACTTTAAACTTAAAGAACATGACGTGATCATTTACTAACAAAAAAGGGAGCTAAATGCGGCTAACATTTCTCTCCCCCTAAACCTTCATGAGTAGCTAAATGCTACTATTACAGATTTTTAACTTTGAAATTCACAAATCTATGAAAAAAAAAGAACTGTGCAATAAAGTTCTATGTGCCAACTTTCCCAACAAAAAACTAATAATGATGCTAAACTGGATCTTTGTTTCATCGTTTGTCTTATGTTTGCAGGTATCAGCTTCCACCTTCTCCCAAGGTACAAAGGTTGATTTAGAGCTGCATAGAGTCAAATTAAAAGAAGCGCTTAATGTGCTTGAGAAGAAAGGGAATATACGCTTTCTATATAGCGAGGACGACCTTTCTGGTAGTAAAGATGTTACATTGGTAAAGAGTCAGATATTTGTTTCTGATGCCCTGATGCTACTTTTGAAAAACACTAATCTGGAGTTCCAGGAATTGGAAGATAACCTGGTAGTGATAAGACTAAGAAATGCATCGGCGGCTGACATTTTGGTGAAAGGTCTGGTTACAGATGCCAATGGAACTGGCATCCCCGGGGTAAGTGTTAAATTAAAAGAAGGTACGGCTGGTTCAACTACTGATGCAACAGGTAAATACAGCATCAGGGTGCCGGACAATGGCACATTGGTGTTCTCTTATATGGGATATCAGACGCAAGAAATTCCGGTTAATAAGCAAGAAACAATTAATGTGAAGCTGGTCGAAAGTGCACAGGCACTATCTGAAATTGTGGTTGTTGGTTATGGAACACAGAAAAAAGCTGTCGTTTCCGGAGCTGTAACTTCAGTTAAAGGAGCCGAGCTGGCAAAAACACCAACGGTAAACCTTTCTAACTCACTGGCTGGTCGTTTGCCGGGTGTAACAGCTGTTCAAGCAAGTGGTGAGCCGGGTTATGATGGATCAACTATCCGCATCCGTGGAGTTAATTCCTTAGGAAATAACAATGCCTTAATCGTTATCGATGGGGTGCCTAACAGGGCAGGCGGTCTAGAACGCTTAAATCCAAATGATGTAGAAAGTGTATCAGTACTAAAAGATGCTTCTGCTGCAATTTATGGTTCCAGGGCGGCAAATGGTGTTATCCTTATAACCACTAAACAAGGTAAATCAGGAAAACCACAATTATCTTATGATTATGGTTATGGCTTGCAGCAACCGACCAGAACGCCTAAAATGTCAAATTCATCCCAGTATGCTGAAATATTGAATGAATTAAACATATTCGGTGCCGACTTGCCTCAGGACCAATGGAGTGCTGCGTGGCAGGCGTTTAAGGAAACAGGGTCGTACAAACGAACTGATAACAATAGTACAATCAGCGCAGCTTATCGTCCCGATGAGATGCAGAAGCTACGTGATGGTTCAGACCCGTTAAGATACCCTAATACAGATTGGTTTAATACCACACTTAAAAACTGGTCTCCACAACAAAAACACAACTTACAAATTAATGGAGGAGGAGATAACATCAAATATCTTGTGTCTTTGGGATATTTAGATCAGGATGGTTATTACAAAAAATCTGCAACAGGATATCAGCAGTACGATCTGAGGATTAACCTCGAAGCGAACATCAACAAATATGTAACTGCTACATTAGGTGTTACTGGTAGAGAGGAAGTTCGTAATTTCCCTACTGTAAGTGCCTCTGATGTATTCAGGATGCTGATGCGCGGAAAACCAACAGAAATAGAGGTTTGGCCAAATGGTTTACCAGGACCTGATATTGAATATGGATATAACCCATATGTGACAACTACAGATCTTACAGGTTATAACAGGGATCGCAGGGATTACTTACAAACTACTGGTAAAGTAGAAATCAGAATTCCATGGGTTGATGGGTTAAAAGTAACAGGAACTGCCTCTATAGATAAGTTTGCAGGCAGGCAAAAAAGATGGCAGACGCCATGGACGCTTTATTATTGGGACAAAAAATCTTTTGAAGCCGATGGTGTAACACCTGTACTGACAGGTTCGGTGCGTTCTGAACGTACAGATCCTAGTTTAACTGAAACCGCTGGAGCGCAATTGGCAACAAATTTAATGGGAATGATCAATTATGATAAAAAAATAGGAGATCATACTATTGGTTTAATGGCTGGTGTAACCAGAGAAAAGGTTGATAATGATGGATTTTCAGCTTTCAGAAGATATTTCATTTCTACTGCTTTGCAGGAACTGTTAGCAGGTAGCGATAAAGAGCAGTCGATCAGTAATCCAGGTGACCCTAACAACTTATACAAAAGAGCTCGTTTGAGTTATTTTGGAAGGGTAGGTTATAACTATAAAGAAAAATATCTTGCTGAATTCTTGTGGAGAGCTGACGGTTCGTACATCTTCCCTGAAGATAAGCGCTTTGGTTTCTTCCCTGGCTTTTCACTGGGTTGGAGGGTATCTGAAGAGCCTTTCTTTAAAGATAACGTCAGATTTGTTAATAATTTGAAAATCAGAGCTTCATGGGGTCAGATGGGTGCAGAGGCATACTTTGGGGATGCACTGGCCGAATATCAATACCTGAGTACAATGGGCTTTGGAAGTTATGTGATCAATGATCAGTTAAGCCAAACATTAGTTGAAAACCGAGTTCCTAATTTGGATTTCGGATGGGAAGTAGCAAACAATTCCAACGTAGGTTTGGATGCATCGTTCTTGGATAATAAATTAAGCTTTGAGTTTGACGCCTTTTATAACAAGCGTACAAAAATTCTTATTGCAAGAGGTAACTCTATACCTGGCAGTTCGGGTATTACCGATAAATTACCTCCTGTGAATCTTGGAAAAGTAAACAATAAAGGTTTTGAATTTAAGTTGAGCTATAACGACAATGTAGGTGAACTTAATTACGGAGTAAGTGTTAACGGAGGATATTCTAAAAACAAGATCATATTCTGGGATGAAACACCAGGCGCACCAGAGTGGCAGCGATCAACTGGAATGCCTACAGGAACAGAACTTGTGTACCAATATGATGGAGTTTTTAGAGATCAGACCGAAATTAATGCCAACAAAATCGATTATAGCGCCTTTACCGGTAATCTATTGCCAGGTGATATGAAGTTTAAAGACATCAATGGCGATGGTAAAATCAATGGCGATGATCAGATTAGAATGGACAAAACAAACACACCTACTTTTACAGGTGGTTTTAATTTGAATCTGGCTTATAAAGGTTTTGACCTTTCGGCATTAATTCAGGGAGCTTCAGGAGGTCTGCAGATTGTAGGATTAACAGAATCTGGTGACATAGGTAACTTCCTTGAATGGTCATACAAAAACCGTTGGAGCATCGAAAATCCGAGTAGTGAATTCCCTAGGTTATCTAACCGTGGTAAAACCTATTATACGGATTTTAATAATGCAGCACGTAATACCTATTGGATGCGTAGCAACAACTATATAAGGTTAAAAAATGTTGAACTGGGCTATACGTTTGCTCCGGAATTGGTAAAACGAATCGGATTAACAGCGCTTAGGGTATATGTAAATGGGCTAAACCTTGTAACTCTGGATAAAATTAAAATTTGGGATCCTGAATCAACAAACTCTAGTGCCCAATATTATCCACAGGCAAGGGTTATCAATACAGGAATTAAAGCCACTTTTTAAGTTCAAAGAATTAAAATATTTTATATGAAACCTATAAATAGAAATACATACATATTTTCCATCGCTCTTATAACGCTGTTCGGATCAGGTTGTAAAAAGGATTTTCTTGCAGTAGATCCGCCGACGGCAATTAATGCTGATTTGGTATGGAAGGATCCTGCATTGGCACAAGCTTTTGTTACCGAGATATACAATGGATTAAATGTGGGGGGATTTGATGAGCAAATGTTGTCGTCAGTTTCCGACGAGTCACTTTTTACGCATCCAAACAGGGGAATCGATCTCGTTAATGCAAGTACCATTAATCCAACAACATTAGGGTGGGTTCATGTAACCTGGGGTTACGATCAGATGTATAACCGCATCCGTGCTTGTAATATCACGGTAGAAAAGTTAACAGGTACCGATAATGCAATTACTGACGAGGCTGTAAAATCGAAGTTGTTGGGACAGGCTTATTTTTTAAGAGCTTATTTTTATCAGCAGTTGTTGCGATACTACGGTGCTGTGCCGCTTATTACAAAAAGCTATGGACTTAATGATGATTATAAAGTAAAAAGAGCCACTTATGAAGAGTGTGTAAACTTCATTGTTAAAGATTGTGAGGAGTCTTTTAATCTATTAAAAGATCAAACAATGGTAAAGGGGCAAACTAATTCTTTGGCTGCTTTAGCGTTGAAATCACGAGTTTTGTTATATGCCGCAAGTGATCTGCATGATGTTCCTACGGCAAAATCAAAATCTACAGTGATTTCAAGTTATGCTAACCCAGAATTTTTAGGATATCTAACTGGTGATCGCAATGCACGCTGGAAAGCAGCACAAGATGCAGCAAAAGCTGTAATGGATGCCGGAACAGGGTATAAGTTGAACCTGGATGCAAAAGTATCTGTTGCTGAAGGACGTAATAACTATAAAAGTATAGCTATGGGTGGTGGTAGTAAAGCGCCGGGCATAGATATCGCTGCTGCTTCTGAGTTAATTTTTGCCAGATACTTTATAGATCGCAGTGACTTGCGCTATGGAAGAGCAAATGGACCAAATGGTTATCATAACTGGGCTGGTAACACCCCAATAGGCTTGCTTGTTGATGATTATGAGATGATTGATGGAACAAAATTTAGCTGGACAAATACTGCGCAGCAATCTGCTCCTTATCAAAATCGTGATCCACGTTTCTACGCAACTGTTTTATATGATGGTGCTGGCTGGAAACCAAGAGATAAAGTTTCAGGATCAGTAGATCCTGCTAACCAGATACAAACCGGTGAATATGACCTTATGGAGGACGGGAAAAAGATCCGTTTTAAAGGGCTCGATACAAGAGGTAGCTCCATTGAAAACTGGAACGGAAGCTGGACTGGCTATTATACACATAAATTTATAGATCCGGATCCGAATATTGTAGATGCTTCTATGCCTCAATTTGTGCCATGGCCATTCTTCAGATATACTGAGGCGGTAATGAATTATATTGAAGCCAGTATAGAGCTAGGCGATTTCGCTCCGGCTGTATTGTGGTTAAATCGTATTCGTTTCCGTTCAGGAATGCCTGCAATTGCAGGTAGTTCGAAGGAAGTTTTAACCGAAATTTATCGCCATGAGCGCAGAATTGAAATGGTATATGAAGAACAACGTTATCATGATACGCGCAGATGGATGATAGCACCTGCAACCTTGGGTAGGAAAGCGACTTACATTAAAGTGTCCGGTACTTTTAAAGCAGGTAAAACTATGTCTGAGCCTTATCATTATGATACTTCAGTTTATGATTATACATACACACCAACTGTAGAGACCGCACAGGAAAATCGCAAATGGGAAGATAAAATTTATTTCAGACCATTTAGCCGTGATGAGATCAACAGAAATAGTGAGTTGAAACAAAATCCAGGTTACTAATAACGCACTCAATATCGTGAGGGCTGTTCATCCAGAGCAGCCCTTTTTTTGATTTTATTTTGAATCGGCGCTTTTACTCTCTCTTCGTTGATTATTTCTGTAACATTAGCGGCGAGAATATAAAAATTGCTTGACCTTAATTGAAAAAAACATATTTTTATCCAGGAATCAAATAATAAAGGAAATGCAGCATGTTATAACACAATCAATAATTCAATATTGATTGTACTTTTCTATAAAGAATTTTCCGGTTACTTACGACTTCCAGGCTTAGTGCATTTTTATATGTTTAGGCCAAATTCATCATTTTTATAACATTTAAACTATCAATGGATTCATCGATCAAGACATTTATGAGTAAAATAGAATTTCGGAACGCACATGAACCGGAATTTTTGCAGGCAGTATATGAAGTAGCAGAATCAATAATACCCTTTAGTGAAAAGAATTCTAAGTATAAAATAAACAAGATTTTAGAAAGAATTGCGGAGCCGGAAAGGGTTATCATTTTTAGAGTGCCTTGGTTGAATGATAAAGGTGAAGTTGAAATTAATCGTGGGTTTAGGGTTCAAATGAACAGCGCAATTGGTCCATATAAAGGAGGTTTGCGCTTTCACCCATCTGTAAACTTAAGTGTACTTAAGTTCCTTGCGTTTGAACAAGTATTTAAGAACAGCCTTACCGGGTTGCCTATGGGTGGGGGTAAAGGAGGTTCAGATTTTGACCCAAAAGGGAAATCTGATGCTGAGGTGATGAAATTCTGCCAAAGTTTTATGACCGAATTATATCGCCATGTTGGTGCTGATATTGATGTTCCTGCCGGAGATATTGGTGTAGGGGCAAGAGAAATAGGATTTCTGTTTGGTCAGTATAAGCGCATCAGAGGCGAATTTACAGGGGTTTTAACAGGAAAAGGGTTTGAGTGGGGAGGAAGTTTAATTCGTCCTGAAGCAACTGGCTACGGTGTGGTATACTTCGTTGAAGAGATGCTGAAGCTGAAAGGTGATTCGTTAAAAGGAAAAAACGTTGTCATTTCAGGTTCTGGAAATGTTGCTCAATATACAGCAGAGAAATGTATAGAAGTAGGGGCAAAGGTATTGACCTTGTCAGATTCGGAAGGTTTTGTTTATGATCCTGATGGAATAGACACAGAAAAGCTTAAGTACATCATGGAACTTAAAAACAGTCGCAGAGGAAGAATTAAAGAGTACGCAGATAAATTTAACTGCCAATTCTTTGCTGGCGAGAAACCATGGGGTATAAAATGTGATGTGGCTTTTCCTAATGCTACTCAAAATGAGGTGAATGAGAACGACGCTAAGATTCTGGTAGAAAATGGTTGTCTTTGTGTTGCAGAAGGTGCAAATATGCCATCTACACCAGACGCTATTCATGTGTTCGAAAAAGCTAAGATCTTGTATGCTCCCGGTAAAGCTGCCAATGCCGGTGGTGTTGCCGTTTCAGGGCTTGAAATGTCCCAGAACTCACTTCGTTATTCATGGGATCGCGAAAAAATTGATATTAAACTAAAAATAATTATAGCTCAGATTCATCAGAATTGTGTTAAATATGGCAAAGAAGAAGATGGCTATGTAAATTATGGTAAAGGAGCAAATATAGCAGGCTTCGTTAAGGTTGCTGATGCAATGATAGCGCAAGGTATTGTATAATACACTGAGCCAATAAAAAAGCCTCTTTACATTTAGTAAAGAGGCTTTGTACTCAGAGCGGGAATCGAACCCGCACGACTTTTAAGGTCACAGGATTTTAAGTCCTGCGTGTCTACCAGTTCCACCATCTGAGCAGGTGAATAACCTTTTAAAATGAAATGCCTTCTACTGAAGGCATTTTGAGCGAAAGACGAGATTCGAACTCGCGACCCCGACCTTGGCAAGGTCGTGCTCTACCAACTGAGCTACTTTCGCGTTGGTATTGTTGTTTTATTGTACTCAGAGCGGGAATCGAACCCGCACGACTTTTAAGGTCACAGGATTTTAAGTCCTGCGTGTCTACCAGTTCCACCATCTGAGCATAGTCTTATTTCAATATCTGTTGAAATGATGACTGTTTACTTAAAAACCTGTAAAGGTTTTTAGAGCGAAAGACGAGATTCGAACTCGCGACCCCGACCTTGGCAAGGTCGTGCTCTACCAACTGAGCTACTTTCGCATTGGTTTCATTAAATCATTATCCAATGATTCCCTTTTTAAAACAATAATTAATAACCTTGTTTCCGTTTGGGATTGCAAATATAAATACTTTTGTATTACCGTCAAGTTATTTTTTATAAAAAATGCTGCGGTTAAGCTAAGCCATTGGTCTTTAGTACTTCCGAGATTAAATCGCTTTCAAAACCCTTCCCCATTAAGTAAGAAGTAAGCTTATATTTCCTCTTGTAATCGTCTTTTTCTTTAATGGAGGGTAACTTTTTGTTCGCTAAAACGAGTATAGTTTCTAAATACTCATCATAATCTATTGTTTTAAGCGCGTTCAAAATCATCTTTTCAGTTACCCCTTTCAATTTAAGGCCCTGTTTGATTTTCATCTTTCCCCATTTCTTTATCTTAAATTTACCAGAAACGTAAGCCATCGTAAAGCGCTCCTCGTTCAAAAAGTTTGTCTGTATAAGTTCGGAAATAATTTCTTCAACCTCATTTTTCCAAAGCCCCCATTCATAAAGTTTGTTTCTGATTTCCTGCTGAGATCTTTCCTGATAAGCACAGTAGTGCTCAGCTTTTGCCAAAGCCGCTTTCTTATCTAACTTTACGGTTTGTTTTTTTGATGAATCGAGCATTTACAATATTACAAAATGTGCTTGTCATTAGTGTGATTTATGTTTAAACAAGAATTTCTTATTTAAGTGCGGTGTTTTTATCAAAATCTTCATTGGGCTGGGTTTTAATATCTTGTAAATGAGTAAAAAGCGATAATTATCTCAAACATTTTGTTTGTTTTAGGGTTTTTTTATTAAATTATTGCTGAAAAGGCGTATTTTAGCTTCGTTCGGATGTCATTTAGTTAACTCTCCTTCTATGGAACCAAAAAAAATATTGAAAGTCGGATTAGATTCTGCAGCGCCATTTCCTATGCATTCAGATTACAATTCTGAAAATTTTGAAGGTTTCGAAGTCGACTTAATGAAAGCCATAACCGAACATCTTGATTTGGAGGTAGAGTACGAAGTTTCATTATGGGCAACCATTCTCGAAAAGCTGTTTAAAGGGGAGCTGGATCTCATCTGCTCTGCAGTAACGGTCACACCCTCGCGGAGGCATATCCTTGAATTCAGTAATCCCTATCTGCATTTTAGATTATGTGCTGTAGTTAATAATGATGATGACATAAAGGACATAAATGACCTTAGAAATAAAACAATCGGTATCAGAGAAGCAACCGAGGCAGAGCGATATGTTCATGTTAATTTCCCGGGCAACAATATGGTACATGCCGAAACAAACAAAGAATTATACAGAAAGTTACAAGCAGGAAAAATAGACCTGCTTATCGATGATTCACCAATTGCAGGCGGGTTTTTACAAAAAAACAAAAAACTAAAAGTAGGGATGTATCTGCCTAAAACAGATTCTCAATATGCGATTGCCATGAAAAAAGGGGATACTCAGCTTCGTGATCAGTTTAACGAAGTTCTGGGTCTTTTAAAGGAGAATGGGACCTATCAGACGATTTATAAAAAATGGTTCACTGATATTCAGTTTTAGAAAAGCTCATATAAAGACCATACTTTTAGAACGAGCTCTCATTCATTTCTTTAAAAAAGTTTAATTTTGAGGCATGAGCAATCCCAATTATTCCATTTCTCTTATTGCCGGCATTTTAAGTGCAAAATCATACATAGCCAATGATCAGGCTATAATTACCAAATTGGTAATTGATAGCCGAAGCGTAATTGATCCGGATGAGTCTTTATTTTTTGCTTTGAATGCAAAAAGAAATGGGCATGAGTACCTTAAAGATGCTTATGCAAATGGAATTAAGAATTTTGTAATCAGTGATGAGGATTACATTGGTAGTTTTCCTGATGCTAATGTCCTGTTGGTTGCTGATGTATTAGTTGCGCTTCAAACTTTAGCAAAATACAACCGTGAACATCATACACTAAAAACAATTGCGATTACCGGAAGCAATGGTAAAACTATAGTTAAAGAGTGGTTGTATCAATTGCTTGCAGCTGATTTTAATATAGTTCGAAGTCCGAAAAGTTTTAATTCTCAAATTGGTGTGCCTCTTTCTGTATGGGAAATTGAAGAGAACCATACCATGGGGATATTTGAAGCAGGTATCTCCAAATCTGGTGAAATGGATAGCCTTGCCGAAATTATACAACCAACAATAGGTATTTTAACCAATATTGGTGAAGCACATGCAGAAGGTTTTTCTTCCGTTAAAGAAAAGCTGCTCGAAAAGTTAAAGCTCTTTAAAAATGCTGAGTTGTTTATTTATTCTCCGGAATATACTGAGGGATTAAGTTTAGATGATTTACCAGGCAAATCAAAATTCTCCTGGAGCTTTAAACAAAAAGCAGATCTACAGATTTTATTTATAGAGCCAATAGATGGCAGGAATTATATAAGAGCGAAGTTTAAAGGCGAAGAAATAGAGTGCTTAATTCCGTTCAGCGACAAAGCTTCTCTTGAGAATGGTGTTATTTGCTGGGCCACCTTGCTTGCATTGAATTACACACCTCAGCAAACAGATGCTTTGTTAGAAAAGCTGACACTTGTTAGCATGCGTTTGGAACTGAAAAATGGAATCAATCAATGTTCAGTTATTGATGATTCTTATAGTGCCGATATTTCCTCATTGGCCATTGCACTTGATTTTTTAAACCTGCAGAACCAGCACCCTAAAAAGACTCTTATACTTTCTGATTTGTATGAGACGGGGAAAAGTGATGAGGACCTGTATGCAGAGATATCCGCCCTGCTTAAGCAAAAGAATGTAAACAGGCTGATAGGGGTTGGACCCCATATTTCTGCCGCTGCAAAGCTATTTGATATGGAAACTTCCTTTTTTGATAGCACATTAGCTTTTATCGAGAACTTTCCATCTCTTCATTTTAGTAACGAAACTATTTTAGTTAAAGGAGCCCGCAGGTTCGAGTTTGCCCGGATCAGTAAACTGATTACCCAAAAGATACACGATACGGTTCTGGAGATCGATTTAAATGCGTTGGCAGGCAATCTGCAGTTCTATAGAAATAAAGTAAAACCTGGCGTTAAAGTTATGGCAATGGTAAAAGCTTTTTCTTATGGTAGTGGTAGTTTTGAAATTGCCAACCTGTTACAATACCATAAGGTTGATTATCTGGCTGTAGCTTATACAGATGAGGGAGTGGCGCTTAGAAAAGGAGGTATTTCTATGCCTATTATGGTAATGAGTCCTGAACCTTCTGCTTTCGACGCTATAGTTAAGCACAAGCTGGAACCTGAAATTTATAATCTGGATATTCTAAAAAGCTTTATCAGTTTTCTAAGTGAAAATGTGAAAAATTATCCCGTCCACCTCAAAATAGAAACAGGAATGCACAGGCTAGGTTTTGAAGAACCGGAATTGGCAGATCTTTTACAACAATTAAATGAAACCGAGAAAGTAAAAGTGATTTCTGTATTTTCTCATCTGGTTGGAAGCGATGACCCCCAACATGATGAATTTACGGCACATCAATTGGAAAGATTTACGTCCGCGGCAGATAAGATTAAGGATGGAATAGGCTACTCATTTATCAGGCATATTTCTAATACATCAGGGATTTCCCGTCACCCCGAGGCCCAATTGGACATGGTTAGACTTGGAATTGGACTGTATGGTTTTGACGGAGGGTTATCTCATAATAAAGGGCTCCAAACTGTAGCAGTTTTAAAAACTACAGTAACTCAGGTAAAGCCTATAAAACCTAATGAAACGGTTGGTTATAGCAGAAGGGGTGCTCTGCCCAATGGAGGCATGATCGCAACCGTTAAAATTGGTTATGCCGATGGATATAACCGTAAATTTGGAAATGGCGTTGGTAAAATGCTGATTAACGGTCAGCTTGTACCTACTGTTGGTGTGATATGCATGGATATGTGCATGTTGGATGTAACTGGTTTAGACGTGAAAACGGGCGATGAGGTGATCGTTTTTAATGGAAAGCTTACCATCTCTGAGTTAGCAAAACAAATAGATACCATACCCTACGAAATATTAACAAATGTATCTCAAAGGGTAAAACGAGTGTATTTTTATGAGTAGTTTTATCTAAGTTTGCATCATGAATAGAATTGGTAGGGCGTTGTTAAATTACCTTATTAAAGGGTTGTTGATTGTGCTGCCTATTGCACTAAGTATTTTTATTGTGATTTGGGCTGTTACTACCGTAGACAGCTGGTTAAATGTAAACAATATTCTCGGAGTAGATCCAAGAACCGGGGCAAGCAGAAATATTCCCGGACTAGGCTTAGCATTGGTAATTTCCATTATCCTGGCTGCAGGAATTTTTGTAACTAACTTTGTTACTGAACCAATGTACAACTGGTTTCAAAAAGCTTTAGACAGGCTTCCTGTGGTAAAGTTTATTTACTCATCTATTAAAGATCTTACTGAAGCATTTGTAGGCGATGAGAAGAAGTTTAATCACCCGGTGCTTGTAGAGGTTGAAGGAGATTTAAAGAGGATAGGCTTTCTTACTCAGGCTGATCTTAAATCAATAGGACTTCCTGGAGAGGCAATCGTTTATTTCCCATTTTCGTACTCTTTTGCCGGTCAGGTTTACGTTGTTAAAAACGAAAAGATTAAGTCGTTAAATATGAGTGCTGCGGATGCCATGAAGTTGGTTGTATCTGGCGGAGTTAGCCATTTCTAAAATAATATGATCAAAATTTATCATAATAATAGATGTAGTAAAAGCAGGTGTGCGTTAACTATTTTGGAAGATAGCGGAAAGGAATTTGAAGTGGTCAATTACCTGGAAACCGTTCCTACTGTTGAAGAATTGCAGACTATTGTCGGTAAATTAGGAATTGCTCCTCCTGAGCTCGTGCGTAAATCAGAAACTCTTTATAAGGAGAATTATAAAGGGAAAGATCTTTCTGATGACGAATGGATCGCAGCAATGGTTGAAAATCCAATATTGATAGAACGTCCGATATTAGTTTCTGATGATCTCGCCGTTATAGCAAGACCATCAGAAAAAATTTATGACTTTCTTCAACAGCCTGTCTAGAAATTCGGTTTTAGAACATACTTCTCATAGAATCTGAAAATATGCTCGGTAGCCTCTTCGGCCGTATCAACTAGTCTGAATAGGTTTAAATCCTCTGCATGAATGTTATGCTCCTTGTTTAGCATAGTGCTGGTTATCCAGTCCACTAATCCACTCCAATAATCCCTACCTATAAGCACAATAGGAAATCTTGCAATTTTACCTGTTTGTATAAGTGTTATTGCTTCAAAAAGCTCATCCATGGTACCCATACCGCCGGGTAAAACAATAAAGCCTTGCGAGTATTTCATGAACATTACCTTTCTTACAAAGAAATAATCAAATTCAAGGAGCTTGTTATGGTCAATGTACTTATTGTGGAATTGTTCAAAAGGCAATTCTATATTTAGACCAACTGACTTGCCACCATTTGTATGTGCACCTTTATTCCCTGCTTCCATGATACCGGGTCCGCCGCCAGTAACAACTCCGTAGCCACGGTCTGTTAGCAGTTTGCCACACTCAACAGCTATTTGGTAATACTTATTTGTTTCAGCAGTTCTTGCCGATCCAAAAATGGTTACGCATGGGCCTATTTTTGCCAACTTTTCAAAACCGTCAACAAATTCGGCCATTATTTTAAAAATCTGCCAGGAGTCGGTAACTTTTATTTCCTGCCAGTTCTTGTTCTCAAATGCGCTTCTTATTTTCTCTTCACTTGTCATTCTAATAGGTATTATAATATTTAAAATTTGGTCTGGGTTGTAGTTTGTTTCCCAGTTATCCAAAGAAGTATAAACGTAATCAGGCCATTTAATATGATAAGCTCAAAACCCAGGGCGTAATTAAACCAGTTTAAAGAATTTATATCTATTATATAGCATAGTATTGGCGAGACGATACAGATATAAGGTACAAGCTTATCTGTTACAGCTTTTTTAGTCAGCATACCAAAACCGAATAATCCTACCAATGGACCATAAGTATATCCGGCTGCTTTGAATATCGCGTTCACAACAGAATCGTCATTAATGAGTTTAAAAACCATGATCACAAGAACCATTAATATTGAAAAGCCAACATGCACATAATGTCTTTTACTTACCAGTTTTGGGTCGTTTTGATCAGCCTTTTTATCGAAATGTAAGAAATCTACGCAAAATGAAGTGGTTAAAGCAGTCAATGCCGAGTCCGTTGTCGCAAATGTTGCAGCGGTTAATCCGAGCATGAAAATAATGCCGGGAATAACATTCAGGTAATTTAACGCAATTTCAGGGTAAAGGTGATCTGGCGTTTTTAATGCAGCCACATCAATTCCATTTTTTGCTGCAAATAGGTACAATAAAGCGCCTACACTTAAAAAGAAGATGTTCATTACAACAAAAACCGCAGTAAAGGTGAACATGTTTTTTTGCGCTTCACCTATTGTTTTCATGCTCAGGTTCTTTTGCATTAAGTCCTGATCAAGCCCAGTCATGGCAATGGTTACAAAAATACCCCCAAGGAATTGTTTAATAAAGTGCGTTTTACTGCCCATAAAATCTTCCCAAAAGAAGATTTTTGAATAGCTGCTGTTTTTTACCGCTTCAAAAGTGCCGGCAATATCCAGGTTTAAAGACCTTGCAATAAAAATGATAGATAGCACCACAGACAGGAGTAAGAATACGGTTTGTAAGGTATCGGTAATGATAATGGTTTTTAATCCTCCCTTATGGGTATAAAGCCAGATAAGCACCAGACAGATAACGATGGTGAGCCAAAAAGGGACATTCCAGGCATCGAATATGAATTTTTGCAATACGATAGCAACAAGGTAGAGTCTGAAAGATGAGCCAATAGTACGCGAAACTAAGAAGATAACAGCACCACTCTTATAACTCCAAAAGCCTAAACGCCTTTCAAGATAGGTATATATAGAAATGATGTTTAACCTATAATATAAAGGCAATAGTACCGTGGCGATAATGACAAAACCGACAGCATTACCCAGTATAAACTGGAAATAGCCAAACTCGCTTTTACCTACCGCTCCGGGTACGGAAATGAAAGTAACGCCGGAAAGAGCCGTTCCAATCATTCCAAACGCTACCAGGTACCATTTTGAATTTCTGTTTGCTATAAAAAATGAAGCGTTGTCGGAGTTGTTTCGGGATGTAAAATAGGATACACCTATTAGCAGTGCAAAGTAACCGAGCAGAAAAGACAAAAGTATAATTGGACTCATTTTTTATGATTAGTTAAGATTCTAAATGTAAGAAACCCTCATGAGTTTCTACTTATAAAAATTAAATATCAGGAGATAAATATAAATTTACATTCACAATTTATCTAAGTTTGTAAGATGAACTTTTCTTCTAAATTGCTTGAGGACGCTGTTAACGAATTTTCGAAGTTACCTGGCGTTGGACAAAAGACAGCTTTAAGGTTGGTTCTGCATTTATTAAATAAAGAGCAGGAGGAAGTGGAGCATTTTGGAAATGCAATTGTAAGGCTTAGAAAAGAAATTAAGCACTGCGGCATTTGTCATAATATTTCTGATAACCATATTTGCGAAATATGCTCAGCACCTAAGCGCGAAAAGGAAGTGATTTGTGTAGTAGAAGATACCAGAGATGTTATGGCTGTGGAAAACACTTCTCAATATTTTGGCGTTTATCATGTGCTTGGCGGTTTAATATCTCCAATGGATGGAGTAGGACCATCTGATCTGTTTATTGATTCATTGGTACAGCGGGTCGCTACAACTCCCGTAAAAGAAATAATACTGGCACTTAGCGCCACAATGGAAGGTGATACTACACTCTTTTATTTGTATAAACGGCTTAAAGATTTTCAAATACCAATTACCACGATTGCCAGAGGAATTGCCTTTGGAGGTGAGTTGGAGTATGCTGATGAGATCACACTGGGAAGGTCTATTATTACCAGAGTACCTTATGAAAACTCATTAATTAAATAATTAGAATGGATTTTAAGAATAAAGTAGTCATAATTACGGGTGCATCATCTGGTATTGGAAAAGCATGTGCTGAAGAGTTTGCTAAACGCGGTGCTAGCCTGGTTCTTGGTGCCAGACAATATGTTACACTTTGCGAAATTACCGCCGATCTGGAGGCAAGATATGGCATAAGAGCTATTGCAGTTCAGGTAGATGTGAGTAAAGAAGAAGAGTGTGAAGTGCTTGTTAAGCAGGCCTTAGTCACTTTCAGTAAGATAGATATATTAATTAATAATGCGGGCTTATCTATGCGTGCATTGTTCAATGATCTGGACTTGTCTGTATTGAAAAACCTGATGGATGTGAATTTCTGGGGTACGGTTTATTGCACTAAATATGCGTTGCCCGAGATTTTAAAAACACAAGGCAGTGTAATAGGGGTATCATCAATCGCGGGGTATCGTGGTTTGCCTGGTCGTACCGGTTATTCTGCTTCCAAGTTTGCCATGAATGGTTTTATGGAGTCACTGCGGACCGAATTACTTAAAACCGGTGTTCATGTGATGGTAGCCTGCCCTGGTTTTACGGCTTCTAATATTCGGGTTACAGCATTGGCTAAAGATGGTGCTGCTCATGGCGAAACAAGTATGGAAGAAGGTAAAATGATGACCGCTGAAGAAGTGGCTACTCGTATCGTTGATGGCATTGCTGCAAGAAAGCGCACTTTAGTTATGACAGGGCAGGGCAAACTAACCGTATGGATTAATAAGTTATTGCCTGCATTGGCAGATAAACTGGTTTTTAACCATTTTACCAAGGAAAAGAACGCCCTGATTAAGTAAACCCGCCCTGCAAAGAAGTAATAAATTTTATTTTTTTTGATAAAAGATTTGCTGCTTTGCAAAAACAATTCCATATTTGCTTTAATGATACTTACAAACGGACTTAACAACTGGTGGTGGCACAACGCAATAGCGTAGTGTAACCCCGTTTTGAACGTTTTATTTTATATAAAAATATTTTGAGGGTTGCTTAAGGCAACCTTTTTTGTTTTACGACATTTTGAAAAACTTCTTTAAGAAGAAAATAACATGAAGAAAATACTTAACCACCTATTTGAAAACAAAACCTTCAGTAGAGCAGAGGCACAAAAGATACTTACTTCTATTGCCTTAGGCGAATTTAATACTTCGCAGATTGCCGCTTTTATTACGGCGTATGGGATGCGGAACATTACTGTTGCTGAGCTTCAAGGCTTTCGTGATGCTATGCTTGATCTTTGTGTGAAACTGAACTTTTCAGATTATGAGCTTGTAGATCTTTGTGGAACAGGAGGTGATGGTAAAGACACCTTTAACATATCTACACTTGCTTCTTTTGTTGTGGCTGGCGCAGGTCACAAAGTGGCTAAGCATGGTAACTATGGTGTGTCATCTGGCTGCGGTTCTTCAAATGTTATGGAGTACCTGGGTTATACATTTACTAACGAACAGGATATTTTAAAACGCAGTTTAGATACAGCAGGGATATGCTTTATCCATGCCCCGTTGTTTAATCCGGCCATGAAAATTGTTGCGCCTATACGTAAAGAATTAGGAGTTAAAACCTTTTTTAACATGCTTGGACCAATGGTTAATCCAGCACAACCTAAAAATCAAATTGTAGGCGTGTTTAGTCTCGAACTAGCCAGGTTGTATGCTTATTTATATCAGGATACTGATAAAAACTATACGATACTGCACGCGGTGGACGGTTTTGATGAGGTTTCGCTGACTTGCGATTTTAAAACTTTTAGTAAAAATGGAGAATCGTTGGTAACCGTTGCTGATCTTGGGTTTGCACAGATTGATGAGCAGGAAATAAAAGGAGGGGATACGGTTGAATCATCAGCAAAGATTTTTATGAGTGTGCTTAATGATGAATGTACCGATGCTCAACGAAATGTTGTGCTTTGCAATGCCGCACTTGCTATTCAGACAATAGATAACACTAAATCTTTTGCGGATTGTTTTTATGAAGCAGAGGCTTCTTTAATGAGCAAGAATGCTTTGAATAGTTTTAAAAACTTAATATCAAGGTAATGGATAAGAGACTGAAAGTATGTGGAATGAAGGTGCCATCAAACATCGAAATGGTGGCAGACTTGCAGCCTGATTATATGGGATTTATTTTCTATAATGGCTCAAAAAGATTTATTGCGGATCTTTCAGCTCAGTTTGTTAAGGATCTGCCTTCTAATATCAAAAAAACAGGTGTTTTTGTAAATGAAGAGCTTAGAATAGTGGTTGAACGGGTTTTGGAATATGGACTATATGCTGTTCAATTACACGGAAACGAATCTGCTAATTATTGTAGCCAGCTAAAAGCATTATTAGATATAGAAGTAATAAAGGCGTTTGGAATTGATGAACAATTTGATTTTGAGCAGTTGGAAGCATATGCTGATTCAGTTGATTACTTTTTATTTGATACCCAGACTCCCGATCATGGAGGTTCAGGAAGGACTTTTAACTGGGAGTTGCTTCAAAAATATGTGTTAGATAAACCATACTTTTTAAGTGGGGGAATTGATTTGGAAAGTATTGATGAAATAAACAGAATAAAAGATGTGCGTTTTTATGCTATTGATATTAATAGCAAGTTTGAATTGGAGCCTGGGCTAAAGGATATAGATAAATTGATTGACTTTAGAAATATGTTGTCCTATTGAGTTTATTCAACCAAGGATTTAAGAACAAGACTATGAACTATTTTGTAAATGAAAAAGGATACTACGGAGATTTTGGCGGAGCTTATATTCCGGAAATGCTATATCCGAATGTAGAAGAATTACGACAAAATTATCTTAAAATTATTGAGGATAAAGACTTTCAGAAGGAATTTCATCAGTTACTTAAAGATTATGTCGGCAGGCCCTCGCCACTATATCTAGCTAAACGATTATCGCAAAAATATAACGCAAATATTTTTCTGAAACGTGAGGATCTGAATCATACGGGTGCACATAAGATCAATAATACCATTGGTCAAATATTGCTTGCAGAACGTTTAGGTAAGAAACGTATTATTGCCGAAACTGGTGCCGGACAACATGGTGTGGCTACTGCTACAGTGTGTGCATTACGCGGATTAGAATGTGTAGTATATATGGGAGAGATTGATATTCAAAGACAGGCTCCCAATGTTGCACGAATGAAAATGCTGGGTGCTAAGGTAGTTCCTGCAACTTCAGGAAGTAAAACGTTAAAAGATGCTACCAACGAAGCCATGCGCGATTGGATTAATAATCCGGTAGATACCCATTATATAATAGGTTCTGTTGTTGGGCCACACCCGTACCCGGATATGGTGGCACTTTTTCAATCTATCATTTCAGAAGAGACTAAGAAGCAATTGATAGAACAAACTGGTAATGACCAGCCGGATTATGTGCTGGCCTGTGTTGGCGGTGGTAGTAATGCCATGGGCATGTTTTACCATTTTATTGATGATGAAAAGGTAAAACTAATCGCTGTAGAGGCTGCAGGTAAAGGGGTTGATAGCGGGTTTTCGGCAGCTACAACTACACTGGGTAAGGAGGGTGTGTTGCATGGCAGCAGAAGTATTTTGATGCAAACTGAAGATGGTCAGGTTGTTGAACCTCATTCTGTGTCAGCAGGATTAGATTATCCCGGCATTGGCCCTCAGCATGCACATTTGTTTAAAACTGGTCGTGGTCAGTATGTTTCCATAACTGATGATGAGTCTTTGGAAGCTGGTTTATTGCTTACTCAAATGGAGGGTATTATCCCTGCAATAGAAAGTGCTCATGCACTGGCTTATCTGGAGAAAATGAATTTTAAAGGTGGGGAGAATGTAGTGGTTTGCTTGTCGGGCCGCGGTGACAAGGATATGGATACTTACATGAGATATTTTGGATTATAAAAGAAATGAATAGAATTAAAAAGTTATTTCAGGAAAAGAAAGATATATTATCAATTTACTATACAGCTGGTTATCCTAATCTTGGAGATACAGTGGCAATTGCAGAAGAGCTAGAGCGTTCAGGTGCAGACTTATTAGAAATAGGGTTCCCATATTCTGATCCTGTTGCTGATGGCCCGGTTATACAGGCGAGCAGTAAGCTGGCGCTTGATAATGGTATGGATTTAAGACTGCTGTTTGAGCAGCTTAAAGATTTACGTAAAACGGTAACTATCCCGGTTTTGTTAATGGGGTATGTAAACCCAATGCTTCAATTTGGTGTAGAGAATTTCTGTAAAGCTTGTGCAGAGGTAGGCGTTGATGGTTGTATAGTTCCGGATCTCCCAATGGTTGAACATGAGGAGTTGTATGAACCAGTTTTTGCTAAATATGGTTTAAGTAATATATTCCTGGTTACTCCTCAAACTTCTGAAGAAAGGATCCGTAAAATCGACGGTTTAAGTAATGGATTTATCTACTTGCTATCCTCGTCGGCAACTACAGGAAAAAATCTTCAGGTATCTGATACAACCGAAACATATTTTTCAAGAATTGCATCATTAAAACTTAAAAACCCAACCATGATAGGTTTTGGTATAAGTAGCAAAGAAACCTTTGATAAAGCATGTAAATATGCTAACGGTGCAATTATAGGTACTGCCTTTGTGAAAAGCTTGTCTGCTGATGATGTTCAGGGCAGTGTTAAAAACTTCATGAAAGAATTTAAGCCTTAACCGGCGCTTTTCCTTTAATAGATTTTAGGAAAACAAAACCAACTAATCCTGCAATAACCGAAGCACAAAGAATCGCAAATTTTGCTTCGGTTACATGCATTTCATCACTAAATGAAAGTAAGGATATAAATATGGACATGGTAAATCCTATACCAGCCAACATACCTAAGCCAATAATGTGTTTCCAGCCTGATTGCGACGGAAGTGTTCCCAGTTTTAGCTTTACTGCAAGCCAGGAGAACAGTGTAACACCTATTGTTTTTCCGGCAAAAAGACCAGCCACAATTCCAAGCCCCAGCGGCGATACTAAACCGTCAAGCATTTCTTTTTGAAAGGTGATGTTGGTATTGGCCAGTGCAAAGATCGGCATGATAAAATAATTTACAGGACCATTTAATAAATGCTCAAGCTTTTCTAAAGGAGATTCTGTGTTATCTGAATTGGTTGGTATGGTAAGGGCAAGCAACACCCCTGCAATTGTTGCGTGTATGCCTGAGTGGTGAATGAAGTACCATAAGAACACTCCGGGTATAAGATAAAAATAAAGCGGTTTTATCTTAAAGAAGTTAAATACCAGCAATAGCGCAAGTACACCTCCTGCCATCAGGAGGTAATGAAAATGTACCTCATTTGTATAAAAAATAGCAATAACCAGGATGGCGCCAAGGTCATCAACAATGGCCAGGGCAGCAAGAAATATTTTTAATGAGGCCGGAACACTTTTACCCAGCATGGATATGATAGCTAAGGCAAAGGCAATGTCGGTAGCCATTGGAATTCCCCATCCAGATGCCGTAGCGGTATCTTTATTTAAAATGAAATAAATAAATGCGGGTACCAACATTCCTCCAAGAGCAGCAACTACAGGCAAGGAAGCCTTTTTAATAGATGAAAGCTCGCCTTCTACCAGCTCTCTCTTGATCTCTAAGCCCACAAGAAGAAAAAATACAGCCATTAGCGCATCATTTATCCAGGCAGAAACAGTAAATACATAAGAGCCAGAGCCAAATGTGAAGCCTAAATCTGTTGATAGTAGTGCAGAAAAGCCATTCTTATAACTAGAGTTTGCAATAAACAGAGAGATCGCAACACATACCATAAGGAGTATGCCTCCAATTTGTCCTGATCTTAAAAAGTCTTTAAATGCTTGTAAGTTTATTATTTTGGCCATTTATAGGTAGTTTTCCAGGTTTCCTTTTCCTTGACGGATGATTTCAAAATCTCCTGATGTACAGTCTACAACCGTAGATGGTTCATTGTCTCCATATCCACCATCAATTACGATGTCTATAGTGTCTTCATATTTTTCGTGGATCAGTTCAGGATCTGTAGAGTATTCAATTACTTCATCATCATCATATATAGAAGTAGATAGAATTGGATTTCCAAGCTGCAAAACAATTTCTCTTGCAATATCATTATCAGGTACCCTTATACCAACAGTTTTCTTGTTGGAACTTAGTAGTTTTGGTACATTTCCGTTTGCATTCAGTATAAATGTAAAAGGGCCAGGTAGAGCTTTTTTTAGTAGCCTGAATGTGGTGGTGTCGATAGGTTTTATATAGTCTGAAATGTGCCTTAAATCCGAGCAGATGAAAGAGAAATTGGCCTTTTCAGGTTTAATACCTCTTAACCGGCAAATTTTTTCAATGGCTTTATGATTAGTAATATCGCAACCCATTCCATATACGGTATCGGTTGGGTAGATGATTATTCCTCCCTTTTTCAATACTTCAACAACTTGCTCAATCGCCTTGGGATTTGGGTTTTCAGGATAGATTTTAATAAGCATGTGTAAATTTACAAAATATTGATCCGAAATCAGATTATAATTGTTCTATTGGCATGTTTTTATTAAATTAAGGAATATGAGAAAAGCATTTATCGCAATTGCGGCGTTTTTGGTGGCACTCACTGTAATGTTGGGTCTTACTTATCCGCCTTTATGGTGGTTATTCATTTTTACAGGACCAGTTGTTTTGTTGGGTATTTATGACCTGTATCAACCAAAACACAGTATAGTAAGGAACTACCCAGTAGTGGGCAGATTAAGGTACTTTATGGAAGATTTAAGGCCAAAGGTGTATCAATACTTTGTAGAAAGTGATACCAATGGTAAGCCATTTAGCAGACTTAGTCGTTCATTGATTTATCAGCGCGCAAAAAGAGAAAATGATACTATTCCATTCGGGACACAATTGGATGTATATGAAAATGGTTATGAATGGCTAAGCCACAGTATTTCAGCAATCAGCCATACTGAACTTAATGAAGATCCGCGTGTGTTAGTAGGGGGTCCGGAGTGTTTAAAGCCGTATTCTGCAAGTATTTATAATATCTCTGCTATGAGCTTCGGTTCATTAAGTCAGAATGCTATTCTGGCTTTAAATGGTGGAGCCAAGATGGGTAATTTTGCGCATAATACAGGTGAAGGTGGTATAAGCGATTACCATGCTAATCCCGGAGGGGATTTAATCTGGCAAATTGGTACTGGGTATTTTGGCTGTCGTCATCACGATGGTACATTTAACTATGAGGCCTTTGCCGAGAGGGCAAGTACAGATCAGGTAAAAATGATTGAGATTAAGCTTTCTCAGGGCGCTAAACCAGGACATGGAGGTATATTGCCGGCTAAAAAGGTTACTCCTGAAATTGCAAGGATAAGGTTGGTAAAAGAGGGGTTTGATGTGATCTCGCCTCCAGCTCACGCTGCCTTTAAAACGCCGTTAGAATTAATGGGTTTTGTAAAGAAACTGAGAGAGCTTTCTGGTGGTAAGCCAATTGGTATTAAACTCTGTATTGGAAGAAGAAGTGAATTTTTTGCCATTTGTAAAGCAATGGTTGAAACAGGTATTTATGTAGATTTCATTACTGTTGATGGGGGCGAAGGTGGTACAGGAGCTTCTCCACAGGAATTTTCTAATGCGGTTGGCATGCCATTAAGAGAAGGTGTGGCTTTTGTTTACGATGTTTTGGTAGGTTTTAACCTTAAAAAGCACATTAAAATTATTGCATCGGGTAAAGTAGCATCTGGATTTGATTTGGTAAAGAATATCGCGCTTGGTGCTGATCTATGTAATTCGGCGAGAGGAATGATGTTTGCGTTGGGCTGTATACAGGCCTTAGAGTGCAACAGTAATACTTGCCCAACAGGGGTGGCAACACAGGACCCAAGTTTAATGAAAGGTCTTGTAGTGGGAGATAAAACAGTTAGGGTTTATAATTTCCATAAGCTAACTGTTGGTAGTGCTGTAGAGTTATTAGGTGCTGCGGGTTTACATCATCCTTATCAATTGACCAGGGCATATATCAACAGGAGGATTGCGCCCAATGTAATGCAATCATATATGGAAAGTTTCCCATACATCCCTGAAGGAAGTTTATTGCAGTCACCTTACCCTTTAAGGTTTGAGTTGGGAATGGCACTGAGTGTATCAACAAGTTTTGTGCCTTCTGATTATAAAGTTTCACTGGTTGATTATACACATGCAAACTCATTTGCAGATGATTTGAATCAAAATCAGAATAGGTAATAAATATAAAAGGGGTGTATCAATCATGATTGATACACCCCTTTTATATTTTTATGAGTCTATTAAAACTCTGCATTTTTAGGGAAACGAGGGAAAGCGATTACATCTCTGATGTTTGTCATTCCACTTACAAATAATATCAGTCGTTCAAATCCTAGTCCAAAACCAGAGTGTGGTGCCGATCCAAAGCGTCTGGTGTCCAGATACCACCACATTTCGTCTTGTGGAATATCAAGCTCTTCCATTCTTCGGGTTAGCTTATCAAGGCGCTCCTCTCTTTGAGATCCTCCGATGATTTCGCCAATGCCTGGGAAAAGGATGTCCATTGCAGCTACTGTTTTTCTGCCTTGAGCATCAGGTTCGTTTTGACGCATATAGAAGGACTTAATATCGGCCGGATAATCAGTTAAGATAACTGGCTTTTTAAAGTGCTTTTCAACAAGGAAGCGCTCATGTTCTGATTGTAAATCTGCTCCCCATTCATCAATAAGATATTTAAACTGCTTTTTCTGATTAGGTTTGGAAGATTTTAAGATCGCAATAGCTTCTGTGTATGTTAGGCGTTCAAAATCATTGTTTAGGCAGAAGTTTAGCTTTTCTATTAAAGATAGCTCACTGCGCTCATTCTGAGGTTTTGTTTTTTCTTCTTCTAGTAAACGGTTGTTTAAAAAGTCAATCTCTTCCTTGCAGTGTTCTAGCGCATAGCTAATCACATATTTCAACATGTCTTCTGCAAGCTGCATATTGTCTTCAAGATCAGCGAAGGCAATTTCAGGCTCAACCATCCAAAATTCAGCAAGGTGACGTGTTGTGTTTGAGTTTTCTGCTCTAAAAGTAGGTCCGAATGTATATATCTGTCCAAAGGCCATTGCAGCAAGCTCACCTTCCAGCTGACCAGATACGGTCAGGTTGGTTGCGCGCGCAAAGAAATCCTGTGAGTAATCTACTTTCCCATCATCTGTACGAGGTGTGTTGTCGAAATCAAGAGTGGTAACTTTAAACATTTCACCGGCACCTTCTGCGTCTGATGCAGTAATAACAGGTGTGTGCATATAAACAAAACCTCTTTCGTTATAAAATTGATGTATAGCAAAGGCTAATGCATGACGTAATTTAAAGACTGCATTGAAAGTATTGGTGCGGAAACGCAGGTGGGCAATTTCCCGCAGAAACTCCAGGCTATGTTTTTTGGGTTGAAGAGGGAATTTTTCAGGATCACTATCGCCTAATATTTCTATAGTTTCAGCTTTAATATCTACTCTCTGACCTTTTCCTAATGATTCTACAATTTTTCCTTTTACAGAAATTGCAGCTCCTGTAGTAATACGCTTTAAAAGTTCTTCCGGAGTATTATTAAAATCCACTACGACTTGGATGTTCCCAATGCAGGAGCCATCATTTATTGCAATAAACTGGTTGTTGCGAAATGTTCGCACCCATCCCATAACCGTAACTTCTCTGTCGAATTCGTTTGTATCTAACAAACTTTTTACTTTTTCTCTTTTAATCATGATTTTTTTGTGGAGAGCGTCAAAAATAAGGATTTCCTTTAATAAATGGGAGGGAATATTTTAGTAGCCTATTTTAAATTACCTAGGTTTATTTTGATTGTATTTTTAGGTTTATTTTGAGTGATTTTGGTATTTAATGTATTTTTCTTGGTATTATTCTGTTTTTTGGATGGTGTTTTGTTGTTTTTTTATTGCTTTAGTGTTGTTTGTTGGTATTTGTAATTATGTTTTATTGGTTATTTTGTGTTTTTATTGCTTTTCTATTGTGTTTTTTTAGTTGTTTTTGTGTTTTGTTGGGTTTTGTTTTGTTTTTATGGTGTATTTTTAGATTTTTATTTAAATAAAATCAATTTTTTATTGTTTTTAAATTTAAAACCCTATATTTGTAATGCTCGTTTAATTTATATTTGGTTAGAGAGGCATACAATTGGATGATTGTATGCCTCTTCTTATTTTAAAAGTAGAATTCTCATTTTTTTTGTGTTTTAAACAGAAATCAAGCCTGTTTATTTTTTTGTAAATGAAAAAAGCCAATTGAGTTAACAATTGGCTTTTTCCTTTAATAAAGATTTATTTGAATAGCTATAGATTAAGCTAATACTTTCGTAACTAAATCAGCTGCATCTTTTAATGCTATCGCCGAGAAAACTTTTAATCCTGAGTCATCTATTAATTGCTTAGCTTCAACAGCATTTGTTCCTTGTAAACGGCAAATAATAGGAACCGGAACATCTCCAATTTCTTTATATGCATCAATAACACCTTGGGCAACACGATCACAACGAACAATACCACCAAATATGTTAATTAAAATTGCTTTTACATTCGGATCTTTAAGGATGATGTTAAAACCAGCTTTAACCGTTTGTGCATTTGCAGTACCACCAACATCTAAAAAGTTAGCCGGTTCTCCACCTGCAATTTTGATGATATCCATAGTAGCCATTGCTAAGCCTGCTCCATTAACCATACAGCCAACGTTCCCGTCAAGTTTAACATAGTTAAGGTTTGATTCGCTTGCTTCAACATCAGTAGGATCTTCTTCCAGTTTATCACGCATTGCCGCGTAATCCGGATGACGGAATAAGGCATTCTCGTCTAAATCTACTTTCGCGTCAACTGCGATAATTTTATCATCAGATGTTTTTAGAACAGGGTTGATTTCAAACATTGAAGAATCAGTGCTATCGTAAGCTTTGTAAAGTGCGGTAACAAATTTTACCATTTCTTTAAAAGCCTGACCGCTTAGACCAAGGTTAAAAGCTATTTTGCGAGCTTGAAATCCTTGAAGACCAACTTTAGGATCAATTTCTTCTTTGAAGATCAAATGAGGTGTATGCTCAGCAACTTCCTCGATATCCATTCCACCTTCAGTAGAATACATAATTATGTTTCTTCCGTTAGCGCGGTTTAACAATACGCTGATATAGAATTCTTTGGTTTCAGATGCACCTGGGTAGTAAACATCCTGAGCAACTAAAATTTTGTTAACTTTCTTTCCTTCCGGACCAGTTTGTGGAGTTACTAACTGCATACCTAAGATAGCAGAAGCTCTTTCCTTAACCTCATCAAGGTTTTTGGCAAGCTTTACACCACCGCCTTTACCTCTACCACCAGCGTGGATCTGAGCTTTAATTACAACCCAGTCAGAATTGTAGTCAGTTTTCATTTTTTTAGCAGCTTCTACAGCCTGCTCTACCGTGTCGGCTACTACACCTTCTTGTACGGCTACTCCAAAACTTTTAAGTATTTCTTTACCTTGATATTCGTGGATATTCATTATGCTGAAAAAATTTGTTCAAATCTACAATTTCAAAAGCTTTATAACAAATGGCTAAAGGTATTTTCAGCGTTTATATTTTCTATTTCGGGTTTTAATTTTTTAATGGTCTTTTTAAATTTGAGTTTCATCTTGATCCAATAAGTGCCAAAGTGAACCCCGCCGGCATTAAATAATCTTCTATGCGCCAGCCAGACTACCATCGCTGTTGAAAAATAGAAAACTGTGTAAAAATAGTACGTAATAGTTCTCATAAAAAAGCTCTTTTGTCTATATATCAAACTTAGCCTCTCGATTTGAAAAGTGATATGAGCCGCTTCGTCGATTAAAATATCTGTACTTATTTGTTTAAGTAATTTGCAGTTCGTTGCATCCTTTAAACATTGGTAAAATATCTGGGCCGCGCTTTCTACGGTAATTACTGCTATGGTCCAAAACTCCATGTCTGTATTTAGTCCCCTTATTTTTCTAAATAAGCTATCACCCCAATCCTTTTTTATTCTTTGCTCGCCAATTAGATCAATATAACGACCCAAATTATTACCATGCTTTTGCTCTTCTTTAATAAATAGCTTAATGGCATCTGTATAATAAGGATCATTTAGCTTTTTTGCATGTTTGGTTGCAGCATTTACCAGATTCGTTCCCTCAGATGTTTCTCCCAGTTGCCAGGCCTGTAAAGAGCTTAAAATGTTGTTTTTTTCCAGTTGGCTTAAATTCGGACTGATACTCCAGTCAATTCTTTTGTTCTTTAGGTTTTGGTTAAAATAGTTTATCCAATACGATGAGTTGTGCATACACCAGGTTTTAAGATTATAAATGGTTTTTAAGTAAAAATTGCATTGTTTGCCAATCACGGTAGTTCCATGACAACCAGGATGTCTCGTTGTATTTTGTTTTGAATGTGTTGTTTCGTTGAGCTAAATCCTTTTCAAAGGCCAGGATCTGTTCTGAATTCGTTGGAGTTATTCGTTTGTTACTGAGGTCAGTTGTGTCGTTGCTCCATTTATAAGCATAATTTGAGGTGCTCAAATATTTTCTAAGTATAATCTTATTCGTATTTAAAAGGGGGAGGGTCTTGTCAGACAAATCGGTTAAATGATCAAGATCTAAGTTAATGGAGGCTCTGTTGTTAATGTTGTAGTTCACAATCAAAACATCCCAGTTTACAAATCCAAAAACAAGTAGTAAGATATACCAAATGCGACCATTTATTTTACACAGATAAAAGAAGGTTTTTTGCTGAGCGACCTTGATGTAAACAGTAACCAGACCTATTGTGCAAAGCAATAAGAAAACGAATACACCAATTCGTTTGTAGGTTAATCCAAGAGCACTTACGTACTGGTAATCTCTGAGTAAGACAGAACATACCAGAAAAATATTCTGAAATATCCATAAATAGGCCAGGAATCTGATCGTTTTGTTTTTACTGTAGAAATTTAGATTTCCTCTAAAAAAATATACAATAATCATCATAGCTATCACAATACTTACTATTAATACATTTGTGCCATCATGAAGCGCATCTGAATATTTAGCCCCATTCGATTCAATATTTTTACCCAGCCATAATGTAGTTATGTCGATGGTGTTTAATGAAAGCAATAGAAGGTTTAAGGCTGTAAATGAAATAATACCAATGATATTCTCAGTTTTTAAAGCCATCATCCGTTTCAACAAACCTTCGGCAAAAACTTCGATCAACATATAGGCAATTGAGTTGCTTGTTTTATTCCTGTGTTCTCGTACTAACTGCTCACCAAAACCAGCTTCAATTTTTTCAAGTTCAAGCCTTTTTAAACTGATAAAAGCTCCTGCGCTCAACACAATTCCCAGAACAATGTGTATGAAGCGTTCAAAGCTTAATTCTGGAAATAGGAAAACAACCATGTTGTTTATAAATGTGGTTATACCAGAAGTAATCCGATTAAGGTAATTGGCAAAAACAGTATTAGCCTCACTATAAAGTATGCTAAACAGCATGATGGCGAAAAAGGGGATAATAGTGTACTTCACGATTTTTAAGACAGGCTTAAAAGAAAGGTCCCCAAAGTGAATGGCCATTATTTTTTTTAAAAGATTTATCGGGGTCGTAATAATCTGTAAAAATGCGGCAAGCAATACGGTAAAAATATTCCGTAATAAAGGGAAATGAATTAAGCCTATCATAACCGCAAAAGTGATATACCAGGTGATGATATTAAGATCTGATTGATTGACAACTACCATTATTGCAGCCAGAAGATGACTGCCAGCAAAAATGTAGTACTTTTTAGTTTTAGACTTTTCCCGATCCAGTAAAGTTATGATGATTAAAAAAAGTGTGTAAATAAGTAGGTTAAGGGCTTGTTTCTCCATCCAGAAAAGAAAGTTGAAAAGAATGCCGCCGCCAATTGCTGCAAGGAGCTGTAGGTCTATCCGCTGTTTCATGTGAGTGTAGATTGTTTTTAGATTAAAGATGATTTGTAACTATCCACATGTATGCAAAAGCTACAGGGAGGTTAAATAGCATAACAACTGCTGTTTTTAAGAGTGTAAGGCAATGCTCAGGGTGAACGATTATTGTAATCAATAAACTCATAAAGATAATTGAGTTGATCACTAGGGCAAGTATGATGTATAAGAGACCTACTGGAACTAAGGGGCTGAATTTTGTAAGACAATACAATAAGAAGAGTGCAGATCCTGCAACAAATGAATATTTAGTGCATTCTTTGGCAATGGTTGTAATTTGATTAATTGACGTTGTTTCCATTTTTTTATTTTTTAAAAGTACTTTGCATTTCAAAGTAAATAGATAAAAAAAATTAAAGACTTTTAATCATCTTCTCTAAAGCATCTAAATGAGTTTTAAATGCTTGCCTACCCAGATCTGTAAGTATATATGTAGTGTTTGTTTTTTTTCCAATAAATGACTTTTGAACTTTTAAGTATTCTGCTTGTTCCAAAGTGTTCAGGTGAGAGGCGAGGTTGCCATCTGTAAGTTCCAGCATTTGTTTCAGTTCATTAAAACTGATACTGTCGTTTACAATCAAAATAGACATCACGCCTAGTCTTATCCGACTATCAAATATCTTGTTAAGGGCTCCAATCGGGTTCTTCATTATTTAGTCCTTTCGTACTTAAAATACATCAGCAATCCATAAAAAATATGAAGCACACCAAAACCAAAAGCCCAGAAATAGAGTCCGTATCCAATATTAAACATCGCTACCAATCCTAGTACAACTTCGCAGAAACCGAGAAAGCGAATGTCAGTATAAGTATACTTACTGGCATTAATTAAAGCCAACCCGTAAAATAATAAACAAGAAGGTGCTATTAAGCCATATGTCCCGGGGTGGGCCAGAAGAAGGCCAATAATAAATAAACCTCCAGCAAATAATGGAATTGCTAAATTGATCAATAGATTTTTAGAGGTTCTGTCCCAGAATGGAAGCTTTTTTATTCTGGTTTGTCTAAGTGTAAGAAGAAAACCACCTATAAGCGCAACAACAAGTACCCCCAGACCAATTTTAATTAAATTGGCTTCCAGATCATCCTCAGTAAAACCATATTCATAAGTGCCATTTACACTATTTGCTATTTCTAAATGAGCAAGGTAAGCACCCACCAGCGCAGTAAAACCAGCGAAAACTCCTGATAGCCCACTTAAAGAAATAAATCTTGATGAACGATCCATCATTTTTTTGATGTCGTTCAATGCATTTAGCTGTTCTTCCTTGTTACTCATTTTAAAAGTACTTTGTTTTTCAAAGTTAAATGATAAATCTGAACTTCCAAGAAAAATTTAGGTTTTTTTTGTTGCGTCATATTTGTTTAACCTTGTGCTATGTTTTTGTAAGTTTGCACTTATGCTAAAAGCCACAGGTATAAAAAAAGCTTATGGAAATCTACCCATATTAAAAGGAGTAGATTTTGAGGTCAAAAAAGGCGAAATTGTAAGTATTATAGGTGCTTCGGGTGCAGGGAAAAGTACCTTACTCCATATTCTAGGTACACTGGACAAGCCCGACGATGGCACGGTAGAACTTAATGGTTCTAAGGTCAACAAGCTTTCAGGCGAATTGTTAAGTGTTTTTAGAAATAAGAATATCGGTTTTGTTTTTCAGTTTCATCATCTTTTACCTGAGTTCACTGCACTTGAGAACATCTGTATCCCTGCATTTATAGCTAAGGTGCCTACAAAACAAGCAATAGCAAGGGCAACTGAGCTCCTTGATCTTTTGGGTTTAAAGGATAGGGCAGACCATAAGCCTAATCAATTATCTGGTGGCGAACAACAACGTATTGCTGTAGCAAGAGCACTGATAAATAATCCGGCAATTATTCTTGCTGATGAGCCATCCGGTAATTTGGATTCGGCAAACGCCAACTCACTACATCAATTTTTTATTACCCTTAGAGATAATTTTAAACAGACTTTTGTGATTGTTACACATAATGAAGATCTGGCTAAGATTAGCGATAGGGTGGTTACAATGAAAGACGGTTTAATTATTTAAGTTTTGAAGATATTAATAACGGGAGGGAAATCTGCTCAGTCGCTAAAACTGATTAAAACTTTTGCAGATGATCATATTGTACTGGCTGATTATGGGGATGTGCCTTCTTTTCCATCTGCACGATACTATTTCATTTCTTTAGGGGAGCGAAATGATGAAATTATAGCTCATAATTTGTTAAATCATTGCCTCAACGAGGGGGTAGATGCTGTTTTACCTTTGCATGAATTTGAGATTGCCGATATACTAAAATCGAAAATCCTTTTTGAGGAGTTTAATATTCAGGTGCTAATGCCCGAAAAAGATCAGATCATCCATTTAACTAATATTTAATGGCATTTGAACGTTATTTAAACAACAAGCAAGCATTTGTTTTTGAGCTGGATGATGTCCTTTATCCACAAAAGGATTACTTGTTACAGGTTTATTATTTATTTGCTCAATTTATAGAATATGCAGAGCAAATAAGCGCCGATGAAATCCTTAAAAGTATGCAGCAAACTTACCTTGCAACAGGTAATGAGGATATTTTTGAGAAAACAGCAACCCAATTTGATATACCATTAAAGTATAAAGTAAATTTTGATTTGCTTTTCTTAAGCGCGCGTTTGCCCTTAAAGCTGTTGATGTTTAATGAGATGCTTAGCTTGCTGCAGGAAATCACTGTTGAACGTAAGCAAATATTTATATTCACAAATGGCGATCCTATGATGCAGCTTAATAAGATTAAGCAAATGGAATGGCATGGATTAGAAAACTATCTTACTGTTTATTTTGCTGCTGAAACCGCGCTTAAACCTTCTCCAGAAGGGATTCAACTGATTTTAGATAAGCATAGTTTGAAGAAAGAAGATGTGCTAATGATTGGTAAGATAAAACCAGATGAAGATTGTGCTATAAATGTAGGTGTTGATTATTTGAATGTTGATAAACTATTAGTATCTTGATTACGTTTATACCTCCGAACCGGGTGTTGGTGATAAAATGATTTAAATGAAAAATAGTCTTGTAAAAAATTACGTAATTGGTTCGGTGTTGGGGATTTGCATTTTATTCAGTGCATGTAAAAAAAATAAAACTACACCTGATCCGGAACCGCAGGTTTCGCAAAATACCAAGCAAACTCCTACAACAAATAGGGTAGATCTAACAAATGATTCCTTATTTCTATATGCTAAGGAAGTTTATTTCTGGAATGAATCCTTGCCTACATACGATGCTTTTGAGCCTCGACAATATAGTGCTACAGGCGGAACCAACCTTGAAAAGTACGAAGCTAACTTGTTTAATATAGTTAAGGCATCAAAATCTCCGGATTATTTAACAAATAGCACGGATCCAAAGTATTCCTATATTTTTGACAAAGCCGATAAAAATCCTACTGCAAGTATACCTGGTATAATGTTATCTGTTGACTTAGAAGGAAACGGTAATGATGTTGGATTAAGGTTCGGCTATTTTGGGCCGTCTAATTCAGACTATGATATCTTCGTGACCGCAGTTTATCCAAATTCTCCTGCAGCCAAAGCTGGTTTTAAAAGAGGTGATGAAATTACATCTGTAAATGGAGTTACCTATGGAACTAACTTTAATGGAGAAATAGATAAAATCCAAAGTGCAATTGAGGGAGCTACGGTAACTCTTGCTGGAAAAAAGGGGAATGTAAGTTTCACTAAAACATTAAATAAGAGCGTATATAAGAGCAGTCCTATATATAAAGACACTGTTTTTACAGCCAGTAGTAAAAAGATAGGTTATTTGGCCTATGCAAGGTTCTCAAATAAAGAAAATTCTGAAAGTGCATTAACCACAGTGTTCAATAATTTCGCTGCTAAAGGAGTAACCGATCTTATTGTTGATCTGAGGTATAATGGTGGTGGTTATATAAGTACAGCACAACACCTTATTAATCTTATTGCGCCTACCGGTACCTCAGGTGTAATGTTTACCGAGCACTTTAATGCCACAATGCAGAATAAAAAAGCTACGATATTAAAGAATCAGCCAGCTGTTAATGATGATGGGCAAGCCGTTGGGACATATTTTGATGATGATTATACCGTAAGCGGCAATACCACTACATTCCAGAAAACAGGAAATTTAACCGGAGTGAAGAATGTGGTGTTTATTGTTGAACAGTATACCGCTTCTGCTAGTGAACTTGTAATAAACAGTCTTAAACCTCATATGACTGTTAAGTTGGTAGGAGAGACTTCTTATGGAAAACCAGTTGGCTTTTTTCCTATAACCCTGGAGAACAAGTATGATGTTTACTTTTCAATGTTTGAAACTAAAAACTCTGCGGGTGGCGGTGGTTATTATACTGGAATGGTTCCTGATGTTAAAGGATATGAGTTTGCTTCTGGAGATGTGATGTATGATTTTGGTAATCCTAAAGATGATTGTACTGCAGAAGCCATTAATATCCTGGCTCCAGGCATAGCAGTCACCAGTCAGGCAAAAGTAGCTACCACTGCAGATAGAACTAAATCAACACGTTTGCAGGCACTTGGAGGTAAATCAAGTGGTGAATTTGTTGGGATGATTGAAAACCGAAAATAACCCTCACTTAATTTATTGTTTTCTTTTCGTTAATTACAGACTTCAAATAGAGCTGATGGTCTAGCCTTTGGGTTATTTCAAGTATTGCCTCACTTGCATTGGTGAAAAATGCAGGATTGATGTTTTTAAACTCGTCAGTAGCCTTATGATAATCCTTATGATCTTCCACTCCGAAATAAATAAAGGGTATATCCTTGTCGTTAAAAGCCGAATGATCACTTTGATTTGTCCAGTCGTTGCTACCCAACTTTGGGTCGTCATGACCTAAAATTATTTTTACTTTAGAATTCTTGCTAAAAACAGATGGTTTTAGCTGAGGGTATTTAAATGTACCACAAGCATAAAGCTCGCCTTTGTCGTTGTGACTTACCATATCCATATTTATATTGAGTTTGATATTCTCAAGTTGAACGGGCGGATTTTTTATAAAGGCTTTGGCTCCTTGTAAACCGGCTTCTTCAGCATCAAATGCAGCAAAAATTAAAGTATGGTCGGGTTTATTCTTTGTATAGTGCGAGGCGAGTTTCAATAATGTCGCAATTCCCGAAGCATTATCGTCGGCACCGTTGTAAATTTCATTGTTTATAATGCCGATATGATCATAATGGGCAGATATAACTATTATATTTTTACTCTTTCCTTCTACATATGCAAGCATGTTTTTGCCTTCAATGGCAGTTCCTTTTTTGCCTGTATAGGTAAATGGCATCTCATAACCAGAAAATGTTGGTAAAGTTTTTAAACCAATTTCTTTAAATCGGGATGCTATATAAACGCGTGCCTTTTCGCCACCTTTTGTTCCCGTTTTTCTCCCTTCATAAGCATCGGAAGATAATACTTCTACATCTTTAAGTAGCTGACTTCCAGCTTGAGCATCTGTTTTTTTTACAGAACTACAGCTTAACAATAAGCTAAGGAATATTAAAGGGTAGAGTCTCATTTTGCTATGATTGGTATATAATACTAAAGTAAAGATATAGAATGATATTTGTAACTCTTTTCATGTCCTATTGTTATTTAAATAGATTAAATGCATATTTAAGTAAGAATAAGTCATAATACTATGTTAGGGGAATTAATAGAAAAAGAATCAATAGATATCAGTAAAATCGTTTCAGCCGATCAGAATCACACAGAAGAATTAAGAGATAAGTTAAACTCCGCGCAACGACTGGGAAACGAATTTAAATCAAAAGCGGATATTACATTTAACACTACAGAGGGGCCAAAAACAGTTAGTACTACCGTTTGGTCTGTTACAGAAAGATACCTTCAATTAAAGAGCGGGGTTCATATCCCACTAAGCAGCCTTATTGATATAGATTTCTAGTAATAAGTTAGCCTAACTACGCCTGCAACTTTTTTGGCGAGACGGATAACCTGTCTGGTATAACCATACTCATTGTCGTACCATACATATATTACTACAGACTTGTTGTCCTTGGCCATAATGGTTGCAGGCCCATCTATAATAGCCGAATGGCTATTGCCGATTAGGTCTGTACTTACTAATTCATTGGAAATTGAATATTCGATTTGTTCAGACAGATTCCCAAAAAGGGAGGCCTGTTTCAATATCTCACTGATTTCTTCTTTTGATGATACTTTGTTTAGTGACAGATTTAATATGGCTAGTGATACGTTGGGCGTAGGAACACGTACTGCATTCCCTGTTAATTTGCCTCCTAAATGAGGAAGTACTTTCGCTACAGCCCTATCTGCACCGGTTTCGGTAATTACTAGATTTAATGCTGCGGCGCGACCTCTCCGGTATTTTTTATGGTAATTATCCAGTAGATTTTGGTCGTTTGTATAGGAATGTATCGTTTCTATATGCCCCTTTTCAATTCCAAAACAATCGTCTATTAATTTTAATACGGGGACTATGGCATTGGTAGTGCACGATGCGTTAGAAAAGATAGTTTCCTTATCAAAATCAATCTCTAAATCATTAATGCCAGCAACAATATTGGGTACATTACCCTTTGCTGGGGCAGTAAGCAACACTTTTGCTATTCCTTTTGCCTGCAAGTGTCTGCTTAAGTCTTCCCGTTCACGGAAAATTCCTGTGTTGTCAATTAGCAGGGCATCCTGAATCCCATAAACAGTGTAATCTATGTCTTCCGGCTGTTCAGCTTCAACGAAATAAATGGTTTGCCCATTTATAATTAGTGCATGGTTTTCAAAATCCTCGATTATAGTGCCGCTAAATGGGCCATGAACAGAATCTGTGCGCATTAGTTCTGCTCTTTTAATGAGCTCTTCGTCGCTGTGACCTCTGGTTACGATTGCACGTAGCCGTAATTGTTCTCCTTTTCCGGCCTGCAAAACTAATTCTCTTGCAGCGATGCGCCCAATACGGCCAAATCCAAACAATATTACGTCCTTAGGTTTTAGGTTGATCTTATCTTTGCCGATGTGCTTGTTTAGTTTGCCAATTACGAAATCCTGGATATTGGTGTTATTGTCCTCAAGCCATTCTGCAGCTAATCTTCCTATGTCAATCCTGGAAGGTGCCAGGTTACTGTTTGCTATTGTTTTAGCTAATTCCAGTGTTTCATAAATGTTAATGTCTTTCCCACTAACTTCCTTGGCGTATTGATGGTAGGAAAGTATCTCGCTGCTACCTATGTCAAACAAAGGTTTTCTGAATAGTACCAGTTCAATTGATTTATCGAACCATAGCTGTCCTACGATATTGATTAATTGAATTGCCTTTTTTTCCTTTTCAATCCAGCTTTGAAACTCCGATTGGTACTTATTTAGCATGCGGTTAAATTTGGTTAGAACGTCACAAAAGTAAAAAAGATCGGGTATATACCCGATCTTTTTTACTTTATATATTTCTTATGCTACGTCATCCTGAATTTATTTCAGGATGAGGCCGATTAAACAAATAACTTTCTATCCCAAGTAAGATTTTAAGATCTTGCTTCTTGAGGTATGACGCAAACGCTGAAGTGCCTTATCTTTTATCTGACGTACACGCTCACGTGTTAAATTGAACTTCTCTCCAATCTCTTCAAGAGATAGTGGATGATTTGTGCTTAATCCAAAGAAAAGAACAATAATTTCACGTTCTCTTTCTGTTAAAGTAGACAATGAACGCTTAATTTCTTCAGAAAGAGATTCGTTTATAAGACTGCTATCTGTATTAGGCTCATGATTTTCCAATACGTCCAGTAGCGTATTTTCTTCACCCTGAACAAATGGAGCATCCATTGATACGTGTCTTCCTGAGTTACTTAATGTGTCAGAAATCTTATCAACAGTTGTTTCCAGGATATCTGCCAATTCTTCAGGAGACGGTTCGCGCTCATATTCCTGCTCTAATTTAGAGAAGGCCTTACTGATTTTACTTAAAGATCCAACCTGGTTAAGCGGTAAACGAACAATACGGCTTTGCTCAGCAATTGCCTGCAAAATAGACTGACGAATCCACCAAACAGCATATGAGATAAATTTAAAACCTTTTGTCTCATCAAAACGCTTGGCAGCCTTAATTAGGCCCAGATTTCCTTCGTTAATTAAATCCCCTAAAGTTAAACCCTGGTTTTGATATTGTTTTGCTACCGAAACCACGAAGCGCAAATTGGTTTTAGTTAAACGTTCTAACGCAGCCTGATCGCCCTCACGTATTTTTCTTGCTAATATTACTTCTTCTTCCGCGGTAATTAAATCCACTTTACCAATTTCGTGAAGGTATTTGTCTAGAGATTGACTTTCGCGATTGGTAATCGATTGCGTGATTTTGAGTTGTCTCATTTATATGCTTTGGTACTCTTTATGTGTTTGAACGTGCAAAAGTAAGAATTTTAAGGCAATTAGAAAACATAAATTACTGAAAACGTTACACTTTACACGTATTAATTATACAATAATTTAGCAGCAAAAATTATTCCAAAATACTTTTGTCAGTATCAATGTCGTTATATTGTAAAACATAGTGTTGTTATTGAATATCAATATTAATATTGTGTTTTACAACAATAATTGAGGCCGTCTAAAGCCAAAATAAATGTTTGTCTTTATGATGTCAGGAAATAAAACATAATTAGCATCTTTAAAAATGGGGAAAATAGGGGAATATTAATTGCATTGATTAATGACTTATAATAAAAACATATCATGCCAATAATTATAAATTTAGACGTAATGCTTGCTAAAAGAAAGATGTCTTTAACAGAGCTTAGCATGAGGGTAGGAGTAACAATGTCTAACCTTTCTATATTAAAAACTGGAAAGGCAAAAGCAATCAGATTGGAAACTATGGATGCGATATGCAATGTTCTGGACTGCCAGCCTGGCGATATCCTGGAGTTTCGCAGGTGATTTTGGAGAGCCCACCGTCATCTTATAGTTCACTCGTCATCTCGACGATAGGAGAGATCTCCTGGCCATAAAATAGCTTCTAAGCAAGTTTGTATAAGCAAGAGATCCCTTGGTTCTCGGGATTACGAAGCAGAATGACGGCGTTGGCCATGGCATAAACCTATAAAACAAGAGCCTGATCAACATTGAAGTTAATCAGGCTCTTACAAAATATATAAATAGATATTTAAGTCAAATCTGAAATCTCTGCGTCAGGGGCATTTTTTTTAACCGACTCAATGCCGTTATCTCTGCTTGCAACACTTTCGTACATTTCGCTGTTGCCAATAATTTGCCCGTTAGTTGCTTTTAAATTAAAATAAGGTTTGCCATTTGATGATGTTTTTTTCTCGTATTTACCATCGTCCTGAGAGTTTTTCTTTACAGACTCAATTCCGTTGGTACATCCACTTTTGCTTGAATACCCTTCGCTAGTTAAAATTACCTGGCCATTTCCTGCCTTTAAATTAAATTGGAATTCTCCATTCTTTCTTGTTGTGATTTCAAATTTGCCCATAATCTTTTTTTAATTTATTTTTAAAGTAGACTGTTTTAATAAACCAATTTATAAAATAACTAAACAAAACCAAACAATTATTATTTTTTTGTTTAAGGATTAGTGATGCTTTTTAAATCAAAAGTCTGATCTAGCCTTATGCCTTTTTCTGTCTGCTGTAAAGTACAGCATTCATTTACGGCATCATGTTCCAGATAAAGGATATAGCCATTATCAGTTGCTTCCTGTAAAAAAGACTTCTTTTCCTTTAATGTTTGCAGTGGGAACATGTCGTACGCCATAACATAAGGTAAGGGGATGTGTCCAATAGAAGGAAGCAGGTCAGCCATATAAACAATTGTCTTATCCTTATATTTGATTTGGGGTAACATCATTGCGTCTGTATGCCCGTATGCAAATCGAATATTGATGCCATCGTGAAATTGAACTCCATCAATATCTTCAATAAACCGAAGTTGACCACTGTCCTGAATAGGTAAGATGTTTTCTTTTAAAAAAGACGCCTTTTCTCTTTCGTTTGGGTTTACGGCCCAGTCCCAGTGTTTTTGGTTGCTCCAATAGAAAGCATTTTTAAATGCTGGTCTAAGTTTGTCGCCAACACGCATTATTGAACCACCACAGTGATCGAAATGCAGGTGCGTTAAAAAAACATCAGTTATATCGTCTCTTGAAAAACCTTTTGCAGCCAAAGACTTGTCTAAGGTATCATCACCATGTAAGTAATAATGACCTAAAAATTTTTCATCCTGTTTATCACCGATACCATTATCTATTAATATTAATCTATCACCGTCTTCAATTAACAAGCACCTCATTGCCCAGGTGCACATGTTATTCGCATCAGATGGCGTTGTTTTTTGCCAGATGGATTTAGGTACCACACCAAACATGGCGCCTCCATCAAGTTTAAATAAGCCTGTATTTATAGTATGTAGATTCATATTTTAAAATTAATGAAAAAGGCCGCATTGCGCGGCCTTTTTCCAAATATGTTAATGCAAAAATGATTCTTATAAGTGGATTACTTCTCCATATGCATCAGCAGCGGCTTCCATAATCGCTTCACTCATAGTAGGGTGAGGGTGAACAGATTTAATCATTTCATGACCTGTCGTTTCCAGTTTACGGGCAACAACAATTTCAGCAATCATTTCTGTAACGTTAGCACCAATCATATGGGCGCCTAATAATTCTCCGTATTTAGCGTCAAATATTAATTTAACGAAACCATCTTTAGCACCTGCGGCACTTGCCTTACCTGAAGCAGAGAATGGGAATTTCCCGATTTTCAATTCATATCCTGCAGCTTTGGCAGCTTTTTCAGTATAACCTACCGAAGCAATTTCAGGACTGCAATAAGTACACCCCGGGATATTGTTGTAGTCTAAAGGCTCAGGTTTGTGACCGGCAATTTTTTCTATACAAATAATACCTTCTGCCGAAGCAACGTGAGCCAGCGCTTGTCCGCCAACAATATCACCAATAGCATAATAACCTTTTACAGAAGTATTGTAGAATTCATCAACAACTACTTTACCTTTTTCAGTTTTGATGCCAGTTTCTTCTAAACCTAAGTTTTCGATGTTTGCAACCACACCAGCAGCAGAAAGAACGATATCACATTCAAGCGTTTGCATACCTGATGCCGTTTTAACCTGTACTTTGCAGCCAGCACCGCTAGTGTCAACAGATTCAACACTTGAAGAGGTCATCACCTCTATACCTGCTTTTTTAAAGCTGCGTAATAATTGCTTAGATACATCTTCATCTTCAACAGGAACAACATTGTCCATAAACTCAACAACGGTAACCTTAGTACCTAAGGTAGCGTAGAAATAGGCAAATTCTACACCTATAGCACCAGAACCAACAACAACCATAGATTTTGGTTGCTCAGGTAAAACCATAGCTTGTCTGTAGCCAATTACTTTTTTACCATCCTGTTTTAAATTAGGTAATTCTCTTGATCTTCCTCCTGTAGCTAATATAATGTTAGTCGCAGTGTATTCTTTTTGAGAACCATCAGCAGCTTTAACTTCTACCTTGTTTCCAGGTTTAACTTTACCTGAACCCATTATTACATCAATTTTGTTCTTTTTCATTAAGAACTGAACCCCTTTGCTCATACCATCAGCAACGCCACGGCTACGCTTAATGACTGCTGCAAAATCAGCCTCAGCTTCAGCAGTTTTGATACCATATTCTGAAGCATGGTTAATGTATTCAAACACCTGGGCACTTTTTAGTAATGCTTTAGTAGGTATACAGCCCCAGTTAAGGCATATCCCACCTAAGGATTCGCGCTCTACAACTGCAGTTTTCAAACCTAACTGAGAAGCTCTGATTGCAGCTACGTATCCTCCGGGACCGCTGCCTATTACAATTACATCGTAGTTCATATCTTATTATAAAGGAATTTAACTTTAGTAAACGCCCAAAAATAAAAAAAAATGTTCGTTAATACTTCCTTTAAGATTTTTGAGTAAATGATTTACCTAAACAGAATGTTAACATATGACCTTACTAAAACAAAAGACAGTTTGCCGGATAAAAACAATTGACTGATAAACTGTTGGTTATATATTTAATTCCTGTGTTAAATGTTGATAAGTTTTGACTTTATTAATAATTATTTAACATGAAAATTAAAGTGAGCATTAAATTAATATTTAAATTTGCCGCTATCATCAATTTTTGATGTTATTCATAAAAAAACAAAACAATATGAAGAAATCTTTACTATTTAAAATCGTAGTAATCGTTTTGGCATTTGTGGGGTCTATTTCTGCAGTTAATGCACAGGTAACTACATCTGCTATGAACGGTACAGTCAAAGACGCTAAAGGAGCTTTGCCTGGTGCTAGCGTTAAAGCTATACATGTACCAACGGGTACAGTATACTCTGTTTCTACCAACAACGACGGTAGATTTAGCATTGCAAATATGAGACCTGGTGGTCCGTATACTATTGAAGTAAACTATGTAGGCTTCCAAAAAGAAAGTGCTACTGATATTTATTTAAAGTTAGGTGATCCATATACTTTAAATGTAGTATTAAGTGATGACAGTAAAAATCTTGAAGAAGTAGTAGTATCTGGTAAAAAGGATGCAACTATGAATAGCAAGAGAACTGGTGCTGCTACAACCATTTCAAAAGAGCAAATTCAAAATTTACCTACTTTGAGCCGTAGTCTTCAGGATTTTACGCGTTTAACACCTCAGGCAAATGGTAACTCTTTCTCTGGATCAAGTACTCGTTACAACAGCATCAACATCGATGGTGCCATGAACAATGACATCTTTGGTATCGCAGGTTCACCGGCACCGGGCGGTTTAGCCAAAACTCAGCCTATTTCACTTGATGCTGTACAAGAGATTCAAGTTGTTTTAGCTCCTTACGATGTGAGCTATGGTAACTTTACAGGTGGTGGCATTAATGCCATTACCCGTTCAGGAACAAACAATGTAGAAGGATCAGCTTACTTTTTTGGTAGAAACCAGAAACTAGTAGGTAAAAACTTTGCAGGCGAGAAAGCAAACGACTTTTACAGAACTCAATACGGTTTCCGTTTAGGTGCTCCAATTGTTAAGAATAAATTATTCTTCTTTGTAAACGCTGAGCAAACCAGAGATAAAGTTCCTACATCATTTAATGTTGGTGATGCAAATGCTATGCTTTCAGCAACTGATGCCAATACATTAGCTGATTTTGTTAAAAAAACTTATGGCTATGATATTGGTAGCTTTGATAAAATTGATCAGGAAACTAAAAGTGATAAGATTTTTGCGCGCTTAGATTGGAATATCAACAGCAAAAACCAATTGACTTTGCGTCACAATTATATTAAAGCATCTGATGACAACCTTAGCAGAAGCCCTTCTTTCTTCCGGTTAGGAAACAATGGATATAAGTTTGCCAATACTCAAAACATCAGTGTATTGGAGTTAAGGTCTCAAATAAATTCAAGCCTATCAAATAATCTTATTGTGGGTTACTCAAGAATCAGAGATTCACGTGCTACAAATGGTGCTTTATTCCCTCAGGTAGAAATTCAGAACTGGGGCGGACAAGCAGGAAGCACACTTCAGTTCGGTTCAGAAAGAAGCTCTACAGCTAACTCACTTGATCAGGATGTGATTGAATTTACGGATAACTTGAAATTATTAGCTGGTAACCATACTTTTACTTTAGGTACGCACAACGAGTTTTTCAAATTCAGCAACTTGTTCGTAAATAACTACAGAGGTCGTTATCGTTTCAGTAATCTTGACAATTTCTACAATGATAAGCCGAACAATATAGATGTTACTTATCCTGCGATTGCGGGTACTGTTCCTGCTGCTGCATTTAAAGCAGCTCAATTAGGATTTTACTTCCAGGACGAAATCCAAGTAGATCCTACCTTCAGATTGACTGCGGGTTTAAGATTAGATGTTCCTTTATTCTTTGATAAACCCGCTGATAATCCAGCAGTTTCTGCCGCATTCCCAGGTTATGGAACAAGTAATTTACCAAGTGGACAAATTTTAGTTTCTCCTCGTATCGGATTTAACTGGGATGCAACTGGTGACAGAACAATTCAAATACGTGGTGGTAGTGGATTATTTACGGGGCGTGCTCCATTTGTATGGTTCTCTAACCAATATGGAAATACTGGTTTAGATTATAAATCTATTGCATTATCAGGAGCTGCTGCTAATAATGCTGGTTTTGAGCCTGATCCAAACAAACAATCTACAGTTGGGTCGGCTGGAAATACTTATCAGGTTAACTTAATGAGCCCAAGATTCAGAGTACCTCAGGTATTCCGTAATAACTTAGCTGCTGATTTTAAATTGCCTGGAGGTATGTTAGGTACTTTAGAGGCTATTTACTCTAAAACTGTGAACAACATTCTTTATAAAGATTTAAATGTTAAAGCAAAAGGGACTACTATAGATCCAGCCTTGAGCAATGGAAATGACTTGCGTCCCGCTTATTCAAATAGAGTAAATCCAACCTACACAGGTGCTTATCTTTTAGATAATACCAGTAGAGGCTATTCTTACAGTCTGACTGCTGAGTTAAAGAAAAACTTTTCTAACGGTTTATTCGCAACTGTAGCTTATAACTATGGCGAATCTAAAGATGTAAACTCTGGTGCTAGCAGTACTGCTCAGTCTAACTGGGAGTTTGTTCAGATCGTTAATGACGCTAATAATCCTGATCTTGTTTATTCAAACCAAGACATCCGTCATAGAATTTTAGGTAGCTTATCGTACGCTGTTAACTATGGTCGTCAAAAATCAAGTGGAACTACTTTCTCAGTATTCTATGCGGGTAGTTCAGGCGTTCCTTTTACCTACTTGTATAATGGTGATTTAAATGGTGATGGTGCTTTTGGTAATGATTTATTGTTTGTTCCAAGAACAATGAACGATATCAATATGGTGAAACTTGAAATCAAAGATGCAAAAGGTGTTGTTGTTAAAACCTATACTCCACAAGAGCAATGGGATGCATTAAATACCTACATCAATAACGATTCATACCTTAAAACAATAAGAGGCCAGTATGCAAAAAGAAATGGTGCTCGTTTACCTTGGCAACACCAGGTAGATCTTCGCGTAATGCAAGATATAGGTACCATGATTGGGTCAACTAAAAACCGCTTACAATTATCGTTTGATGTATTTAACTTCACCAACTTATTGAATAAGAAATGGGGTCGTCAATACAGCTATGGCAACCAGGCTTATCAGTTAATTTCGTATAACTCAGGCCTTAAAGGATTTAATTTCTCTCCTACAACTCCTGGTAATACGTCTACTGAATCTTTCGATTCAAGATGGCAAGGACAAATTGGAGTTAGATATTTGTTTAACTAAGAATTATAATCATAAACAAAAAAGGCTCCCAATTTA
>NZ_JABMKW010000015.1 GCF_013204795.1 Pedobacter panaciterrae | reverse complement strand
AGCACTGCTGTACTGAAAGCCACTGCCAACGGAGGTACTACTTTAAGATGGTTTGCTACGGCCAGCAGTACAACAGTACTTGCCACCGGGGAGACCTTTACTACCCCTGCACTGACTGTTACTACTACCTATTATATAGAAGTAAGCAAAACTGGTTGTGCAAATGTAGAGCGTGTACCTGTTAAGGTAACGGTAACTTCAACACCAACTGCTCCTACGGTAGCAGCTGCAGGTCCTGTTTGTTCTGGATCTTCGGCAACACTATCAGTGAGCAGCCCAGTAGTTGGAATAACGTATACCTGGTATTCTGTTGCTACCGGCGGAACGGTACTGTTTACAGGAAATAGTTTCACTACTCCTGTATTATCTGCAAATACAACCTATTATGTACAAGCTTCAGCAGGCACCTGTACAAGTGCAACGCGTACAGCTGTAGCAGTTACGGTTAATCCGTTGCCAGCTCAAGCAACTGTTAGTACAAACAATGTTTCAATAAGCTCTGGGCAGACAGCAACTTTACTGGCAACTGCAAGTGCAGGAGCAACTATCAATTGGTATGCTGCACCAACCGGAGGAGCTACACTCGCAACAGGTGGCAGCTTTACAACCCCAGCATTAACAGCTACCACTACCTATTATGTAGAAACAGTTAATGCTAGTGGATGTGTTAGTTCCGCAAGAGTTCCTGTTACTGTTACTGTAGTCGGCGGGCCAGTTAATCCAAACTGTAATGCGGCTAATAGCCAGCAAAGTGGCATCGAAGGTATATGTCTGTTATGTGCTATAGTTGATCCAGGTAATTCTGTTGATAATAACTTCACAAATTATACTTCAATAGCGCTTCCAGTAGGTGTTGCTGGTTCAGGGTATCAAAGATTGCTGTTCCCAAGCTCGGGTGCTGCAACCGACAGTATCCGTCTGGATCTTGAAACTCCGACCGGCTTAGCAGATGTAACGGTGTTAGGTGGTATTCAGGTAAGAATAATGAATGGCACATCCGTTGTTAAAACCTATGATCTTAACGCTTCGTTGCTATATCTGAAACTATTAAGCGGTAATAGATTTTCAGCGACATTACCGGCAACGGGCATCTACGATAGAGTAGAAGTTAGGGCTGGTGGACTTGTGTCAGCCTTGGTAAATCTACGTATTTATGGAGCTGAAGTGATTTATCCAAATCCAACTGTTTCTGCAACTGGCCAAACAATCTGTTCAGGATCGGCAACAGTTCTTTCTGCAGCTGCAAACGGTGGAACAACTTTAAGATGGTACACAGATGCCACAGGTGGAACTTTGGTTCATACCGGAGAAAACTTTACAACCCCTGTATTGACTGTAAACACAACTTATTATATAGAAGTTAGCAAAGGAAGTTGTGCGAATAAAACACGTATTCCTGTTACAGTTACTGTAACTACTGCTCCGGCTAAACCTGTAGTAGCTGCAGTCGCCCCTGTTTGTTCAGGGTCTTCAGCTGTAATTCCAGTTACAAGCCCGGTAACAGGCACAACTTATAAATGGTATACTGTCGCAACAGGTGGAACAGCAATTTTCACTGGTGCAGTATTTACAACACCAGCGTTAACTGTAAATACAACTTATTATGTTGAAGCAGCGAACGGTACCTGCGTAAGCGCTACACGTACGGCGGTTGCTGTAAGTGTAAGCCCACTTCCGGTGCTACCACAGATTCAAGCATCTGCTACAACAATTAACCCAGGTCAAACGGCTATATTGACAGCAACCTCTGCAGATGCAAACGTTATATTCAAATGGTATACGTCTGCAACTTCAACAACAGCCATTGCAACGGGACCAACTTACGTAACTCCACCACTTACTGCAACAACTACGTATTACCTGGAGGCAACTTCTAGTACTACGGGCTGTTCAGCACCAAGTCGTGTTCAGGTAACAATTAATGTAAATGGTGGCGGTAGTCCGAACCCGGTTCCTTGTGAAGCTCCAACTTTAGAAGAGCATGGAGTGAGGGGTGTTGCACTTCTTTCGGGGGTGTTTAATCCTGAATTAGCTATAGACAACAATACCAAAACCGGATCTTCTTTAGTCCTTGCAATAGGTGCATTAAATGCATCAGTTTATCAACGTTTGGGCTATTCGAGTTTGTCAAATATTGGTGATACTGTGCGCGTATTGTTAAGTGCCCCAGGAAAATTACTTTCATTGGGCATTCTTTCAAGCATCCGTGTGGGTACTTATGAAAATAATACAAATAACAATGATGGTTTAGCAATAAACGATCCTCTGGTACGTGTGGAATTGTTAAGTGGAAACACTGAAGCGCTAGTTTCATTTGTACCAACAAAAAGATTTAATAAAATTGAGGTTAGCGTAAATTCAGGACTTGCAGGAGTACTGACCACTGTTGATGTAAACTATGCACAACGCGTTCCAGTGGCTCCTGAAGTAACTGTGCCGAATGTTACAGCTTGTGCTTCTCAAACAGCTACACTCACTGTACTAAATCCTAAGGCAGGTATCACATATAAATGGTACAATGCAGCGGGAGTATTCCAGGCAAATGGAACTAGTTTCACAACACCTGCTTTAACTGCTAATACAAGATATTTTGTAGAAGCAAATACTGCCTCTGGTTGTACAAGCTATAGAACTGCAGTCAATATTACAGTTACACCTACACCTCAAACGCCTGTTTTGGTATCAAACGATATTAATACCTGTTTAGGTAACGATGTTACTTTAGCTGTAAGCAATCCGCTTACCGGAATTACTTATAAATGGTATAATAGTACAGGTGTATACCAGGCAGGTAAAGATGGAGTAACCTTTACAGTAACAGGTGTTAATGCAGCTACCAGCTATTCCGTGTCTGCGGTTAATAGTTGTTTAGTTGAGTCTGCAAAAGCAACGGCTAATATTAAAGTAGGTACACTGGATAAACCGGTAATCACACCGGCATCTGTTACTGTTAGATCAGGCGCTCGTGCAATTCTTACTGCTACCTCAAGTACAGCAGGTGCATTGTTTAAATGGTATGATTCTCCAACTTCAACAACAGTTCTTGCCACTACAGCTGAGTACACCACAGACCCATTAATAAATACAGGAACTGTTGATATCACAAGAACTTTCTATGTAACTGCAGAGTTAGCTTCAGGATGTCCGGCTTCAGCAAGAGCGTCAGTAGTGGTAACTGTTACCCCAAATGCATCTCCGACAGACATTCCTTGTGAAGCTGCGACCGTGGATCTTGGATATGGGGTTGATGGTTTGGGCATACTAACAGGGGTATTTAACCCAGAAAAAGCAATCGATGATGATGCAGAAAGTGCCTCTTCATTTGTTATGCCAGTTGGTGCATTGGGCGCCTCAGTTTATCAAAAAGTTGGATTTACAAGCCTATCTAATGTTGGTGATACACTTCGCGTTCGCGTAAGTTCTCCTGGTAAATTATTGTCGCTATCAATTTTATCTTCTGTAGAATTAACAACACTGAAAGCAGGCGTTAGCAATAACGATATGATTGTTGTTAGCAATCCGATTGTTCACCTTGAACTGCTTAGCGGAGACAGAGGCGCAATACTTTCTTTCGTTCCTCAGAAACAATTTGACGGAGTAGAGTTAAGAATAAGATCGGGTGTTGCCTCGGTTCTGAATACACTTGATTTTAACTACGCTCAACGTGCTATTGTTGCTCCAACTGTTCAAAGCGCCACAGTTAGTGCATGCGCCGGTACTTCAGCTACCTTATCTGTACAAAACCCAATTGCGGGTATTGTGTATAGATGGTATAAAGGAACTGAGTACTTAACCGGCAAAGACGGTGCAAGTTTAACCACTGATCCAACACTTGCAGCAGGTACCTATGATTATTTCGTACTTGCATTACGTAATGGCTGTCAAAGTGCTAAAACGAAGGTAACAGTTACCATCCTTGCATCACCAAATGCACCAGTGGCTGCAACAGGAAACCCTGCAACTACTTGTCCTAATACTCCGGTAGCGTTAAAAGTGAATCCTGTAACAGGTGTTACCTTCAACTGGTACGACGCGTTAACAGGCGGTAATCTTTTAGCTTCAAATACCGACACTTATACTACTTCTGCAGGATTATCTGTAGGCAAACATGACTTCTATGTAGAGGCGGTAAATGGTAACTCATGTGTAAATACAACACCACGTACTAAAATTACATTAGAAGTAAATCCAACAGCACTTCCAACTGACATAACTGTTGCCGGAGCCAATGTACCTTTCTGTGCAGGAACAGAAGCAACACTAACGGCTACAAGTACCACCGTAACGTCACCTATATTTACATGGTATAAAGATGCAGCTTTAACTGATGTGGCCTTTACAGGTGCAACATTTAAAACTCCTGTACTTACTGTAACCACAACTTATTATGTAACGGTAAGAGGTGCAAATAAATGTGAGAATACTGCTGCTGCCGCTAAAACAGTGACCTTAACAGTTAACCCACCTGCAACAGCAGCTGATCTTGCGGTAAGTGGAGCTGACGCACCATTCTGTGCAGGTACGATAGCTACATTAACAGCAACTACAACTACTGTTACCAATCCGGTATTTACATGGTACAGCGATGCTGCGTTAACTAATCAGCTTTTTGAAGGACCTGTTTATAAAACACCGGCTCTGACCGCATCAACAACGCTTTATGTAACAGTAAAAGGTTCTAATAAATGCGAAAACTTAAGTTCAGGTGCAGAAATTGTGACCATAACAGTGAACCCTCCTGCAACTGCGGCAGACATTGCCGTTAGCGGAGCAGGAACACCTTTCTGTGCTGGTGCAATAGCAAATCTTGTCGCCAGCAGTACAACAGTAACAAATCCTGTGTTTACCTGGTACAAAGATGCGGCCTTAACTGATGTTGCATTTACGGGAGCAACATTTAAAACACCAGCCCTTACTGCAACTACTACTTATTATGTTACAGTTAAAGGAGGCAACAAATGCGAAAATGCCGCAGCAACAGCTAAGGCAGTTACTTTAACTGTTAACCCGCCTGCACTTGCTGCTGATATAAGTGTAGCTGGGGCTGATGCGCCATTCTGTGCGGGCAATACCGCTAAATTAACGGCAAGCAGTACAACGGTTGCCAACCCTGTGTTTACCTGGTACAGTGATGCTGCGTTAACAAATGCGGTCTTCACCGGAGCAATTTTTAACACTCCGGCACTTACCGCAACCAAAACCTACTACGTTACAGTTAAAGGATCTAATAAATGTGAAAACACTGCAGCAACGGCTAAAGCAATCACATTAACAGTTAATCCTCCAGCTTTGGCAACAGATATTAATGTAAGTGGAGCCGATAAACCATTCTGTGCAGGTACAACTGCTAGGCTAACTGCAAGCAGTACAACAGTAACCAACCCAGTATTTACCTGGTATAGTGATGCCGCATTAACTGATGTGGTATTCACCGGAGCAATATTCAATACACCAGCGCTTACTGCTACTAAAACTTATTATGTAACTGTAAGAGGTTCTAATAAGTGTGAAAACGCAGCAGCTAATGCTAAAGTTGTAACCTTAACTGTTAACCCACCTGCAATAGCATCTGATATTACAGTGGCGGGTGCAGGGGCGCCGATTTGTTTCGGAACAAC
>NZ_JABMKW010000014.1 GCF_013204795.1 Pedobacter panaciterrae | reverse complement strand
TAAATGCGCCCCTTTTTTATGGATTAAATTTTTAAACAATCTCTGCTCCAAGTACGTCCTTAGAATAGGTTTTTAAATATTTCTTTAAAATCTGACGGGCAACGTGTATTCTTGTTTTTACTGTACCAATTGGAATATTCAGCATTTCAGCAATTTCATGGTATTTATATCCCTCAAAATACTTAACAAATGGAATATGATATTCTGGTTGCAAAGTAGCCAAAGCTTTATTAATGTCGCCTATTACAAACTTACTGTCGCTGGTATTTCTAGAAGCGCTGTAATGAAGATTTGCCGAAGAAATATCATCCGATTTCGTAATTAATGCGTTTGTTTTTACCAAACGGCGATAATTATTAATAAAGGTGTTTTTCATAATGGTAAACAACCATCCTTTAAGGTTTGTTCCTTCTTTAAACTTACTATAGTAAGTTACAGCCTTCAACATAGTATCCTGCACCAAGTCGTTTGCATCTTCAATATCTTTTGTAAAATTTAAAGCGAATGACTGTAAAGAGACCGAGTGGTCATTTAATTTGAGGTTGAATTCATTTTTTGTCATAATGTTTTAAGTTTTGGGTTAAAAAAGCAAACAAACAGAGTTTTATGAGTGGCGCTCACCAGTTTGTTTAATCTTACTCTCCAAAACATATACAACATATGTACCAAAAAATAGATATCCATGTTATGAAATTAATTTTCGATGCCTACAGTATCGAATGGAACGTTGTCACAGAATATTTACTTCTCTTTCTAATTGAACGCCAAACTTGGCATTCACATCATTTATAATTTGTTCTGAAAAACTATACACTTCCGTCCCGGTAGCAGCGCCATGATTAACCAAAACCAATGCCTGATTCTTCCATGTTCCTGTTTGTCCTACAACAATCCCCTTAAATCCACATTGTTCTATTAACCAGCCTGCTGCAAGTTTTATTTTACCATCTGGAGCCGGATAATGAACCACATTCGGATGTTCAGATTTAACTTTTTCAAATTCAACCCAGGTAATAACCGGGTTTTTAAAGAAGCTTCCGGCATTACCAATTGTAGAAGGATCAGGCAGCTTGGCAACCCTTATTTCAGAAACAACATTTGAAATATCTGCAATTGTGGGAACAGCAATGCCTTTACGATTTAACTCTTCCTGTATAGCTCCATATTGGGTATTAATCTTTGCAGATTTAGTTAATCTAAAACTAACAGATGTAATTATATACTGACCTTTCAGTTCATTTTTAAAAACACTATCCCTATATCCAAAATGACAATCTTCAAAATTGAAGATCCTCTTTTCAGAGGTAGTTATTTCATAAGCCACACAAGATTTAAAAACATCTTTTAACTCTACTCCGTAAGCACCTATGTTTTGTATCGGCGATGCTCCCACAGTTCCCGGAATAAGGCTAAGGTTTTCTATACCAGCAAAACCATTTAAAACACAGTACTTTACAAGATCATTCCAAACTACTCCTGCCCCAGCGGTCACAATAATATCATCCCCCTCTTCAACACTTGAAATCCCCGGTATACTAATTTTAACTACCAGGCCATTAAAATCTTTTGTAAACAATACATTGCTCCCCCCACCTAAAACCAATAAATTCTGCTGCTTAATAAGCTCCGATTTCAATACATCCTTAAGGTCTTGTTCAGAAAGGATTTCGGCAAAATAGTTTGCATCTACAGATATACTAAATGTATTGTAAGGTTTTAATGATTTATTCTTTTGCACGTCCAACATACAGGTTTCAACAGATTAAGTAAACACTACAAATGTAATTGATAAGCCCTGTAATAAACATGTTAAAATCAATATTTAAAAATTTTGACTATTTTTCATGAAATTTTACCGCAACAGGCACATTATACGATTATAGGGCGTTGAGGTAAGTTCAAGAACAGTAAGGGAGAACACTAATATTTGTATGGAAAATCAGGATAAGAAAAGAATTTTAATTATTGAAGCTGCGTTAAAAAGGTTTGCTCATTACGGATTATCAAAAACCACAATGACAGAAATTGCCAAAGACATTTCTTTTTCAAAAGCTCTTCTTTATTATTATTTTCCTGATAAGTTAAGCTTGTACGTAAGCTCTATCGAACACCTTATGCAAATCATGAGCAGAGACCTTGTTAAGTCTATTGATAAAACCACAACTGCTACCGAGGGTGTCCTTAAATTACTTCAAAAACGTCAGGCTTACATTCAGAAATACTATAATTTATTTGAGTCGAATCAGGTAATCAGCACAGAACTACCAGAAGGTCTTTATGAAAAATTCCAAAGGGCCCGAACCTTCGAGGCAATTATCATCGGCTCTCTTTTTAGCAGAGGAATAGCGAGCGGTGAATTAGCGATGGAAGATCCTAAATTAGCTACTGATATATTTATCGATGCACTGTCGGGAATCCACTTTAATATTCTGAGCAGAGATAAAATCATGTTCCCCGGAAAAGAGCAGTTCAAGCAAATTTTTGCAAAAGAGAAAATGCTTGCAGAGATTTTTCTGGCTGGTTTAAAGGCCAAATAACCTGATAACCTCCATCTTCACATCACAATTCTTACATCTGTAAAAGACTGTCAACCACAGCTTTCTTTATAGACCATCCTCTTTTTGTCATCATTTTGTCAGTTTAATGAGATTTTAACGCTAAAATTCTTCAAGTAAAATAATGGCAGTATTTTTGACTGTTGAATTAAAAAAGTCAAAAAGTAGAAAAGTAAAATGGTAGAAATTGATAAAAAAAGGGATGCTATAATTGAGGGGGCTATTAAACGTTTTATTCACTATGGTATTAACAAAACCACGATGAATGAGATCGCTGAGGATCTATCAGTATCAAAACCTTCATTATACTATTATTTCCCAGATAAAAACAGTTTGGTATTTGGTGTTATTGATAAGATATTCTCTGATTATTTTGAAATTATCGAAAAAGACAAATCAACCGAGATGTCTATTGAAGAACGCTTAACTGGCTTTATTGAAGTTAAACACCGCTTCTTTCAGAAATACTATATGCTTCACTTATCTGGAGGCAGCCCGGATTCATCCTTAAATTCTGATGAATTAAGAGAACATTTCATGAAAATGAAATTGAAAAATGAACATTTCCATGCCGATATCTTCAGAGCAGCAATGGACAGAGGGGAACTTGCCAAAGACGATGCTGACAAAATTGCAGAATTGTATCTTGAGAGTTTAGCAGGAATAACCTCTCTATGTATTTTACATGGCAACAAGGAGCTGTTCCCAAGTAAAAAAGAAATGAAGGCAATGCTTGAAAAACAAATAAACCTCTCGAATATCTTCCTTAAAGGATTAAAATAAACAGACGACTAATTATATTATATGAACACTATTATTAAACAGATAAAAACAATCCCACTATTATTACTGGGTTTGGTATTATCAAATACGGTTAGTGCACAACAAACGCTTAGCTTAAAAGATGCGTTAAATTACGCCATCCAGAATAGCGCAAATGTGCGAAAAGCAAAACTTGATATTGATGGGGGAAAATATAAAACCCAGGAAGTTAGGGCTCAGGCTTTACCACAAATTACAGGTAATACAGGCTTAACTTACAATCCTATAATCGGCCAGCAGGTGGTTGATTTTGGAGGACAATTACAGACGCTTAAATTCGGTCAAAAATGGAATTCATCTGCGGGAGTCCAACTTTCACAACAACTATTCAATCAACAGGTTTTTACAGGCTTACAGGCTGCAAGATCCAGTGAGGAGTATTATAACCTTACTGCCCAGCTTACAGAAGAGCAGTTAATAGAATTAGTTGCAGGCAATTATTATCAGGTGTTGGTAAACAGACAGCAAATGAATGTAATCGACACCAACATTAAGAATGTAAAAGTTATTGAAAATATCATTTCCAATCAGCACAAAAATGGTTTGGCTAAAAAAATTGACGTTGATCGTATCAAGGTTAACCTTACCAATTTGGAAACACAGCGTTCGCAAACTTTAAATGCTATTACACAATTGGAAAACCAGTTGAAATTTTCAATGGGAATGCCAGTAAGCACCAGCATTACATTGCCTAAAACAGAACTTACTGAAGTAACCCAATTACCTGAACTTGCAGATTCTATTTCTTTAGACAACAGAACAGAAATTAAACTTTTGGATATTCAGGACAAACTTTTATCGCTGCAGCGTAAGGCTTATGTAGCAGAGTATTATCCTAACTTATCTTTAAGTGGAAACTACACTTACTCCAGTCAAAATCAAGGTTTCGACTTCTTAAAGACAAGCAGTAAGGCTATTGGTTACGGTTCCTCAGCTGTGGGTCTAACCTTAAAAATACCAATTTTCAACGGATTCCTGACTCGTTCAAAGGTACGCCAGGCCGACGTAGATATTAAGAAAGCAAAAGAGGACAGAAGAGAGTCAACAAACTCATTAAACTTGGCTTATGAGAATGCTAAAATTCAGTTGCGCAATAACTTAAACACAATTAATGCACAAAAGAAAAATGCAGAACTGGCAGATGAGATTTACAGAAGTACGCAAAACAACTACAACAATGGTTTGGCGAACCTAACTGATCTACTGGACACAGAAAATTCACTTACTGAAGCTCAAAACAGCTACATCCAGGCGCTATTGAATTACAAAATAGCCGAAATACAATTAATCAAATCGAACGGAAATATTAAATCGCTAGCAAAATAGAAATGAAAAGAGTAATTATTATAATTGTTATAATCGTTGTCGCCCTTGGCGCAATAGCTTATGTTTTAAGCAACAATAAGAAGAAAAACGAAGCAAAAACAGCCTTTATTGCAGAAGGCGGTGGTGCTGTTGCTGTTCGAATTGCAAATGTAGATAAGAAAGTAGTTGATCTGGATTTTGCTGCCAATGGAAACTTTGTGCCTAAACAAGAATTAAACTTCCTTTCAGAAAATGCTGGCAGGGTAAGCAAAATTTATGTTGATGAAGGTGATCGTGTAACCAAAGGACAAATTCTAGCTCGCGTTGACGCTGAAATTATCAATACCGACAAAGAAACTGCAGAGGCAAACTATCAAAATGCATTGAGAGATGAGGCCAGATACAAAAGTTCTTACGAAACTGGTGGTGTAACGCAACAGCAGTTAGATCAGGCTAAATTAACAACTCAAAACGCAAAATTACGCTTGCAAGCTTCACAGCGCAAAGTAAGCGATGCAAATCTTAAATCGCCTATCAATGGTATAATTAATAAAAGATATATTGAAGTTGGGGCGTTTGTAAACACACAAGGAACTCAGTTATTTGAAATTGTAGATGTTTCTAAATTAAAGTTAAGAGTAAACGTTAACGAATCCCAAGTTGCTAATCTAAAAATCGGTGATAAAATTGACATCAAATCTTCTGTTTTCCCAACAGAAAAATTCAATGGCAAGGTTACATTCATTGCAGCAAAAGCTGATGCGACTTTAAACTTCCCGATTGAAATTGAAGTAGACAACAATACCAAAAACAGCCTAAAAGCAGGTATGTATGGAACAGCGGTATTTAACTTCCCTAAGCAAGCGCCAAGCATTTTAATCCCGCGTACTTCTTTTGTGGGTAGTGTAAGTAGCAACCAGGTATTTATGTTAGATAAATCAAATAACACTTCTAAAATTCGTAAAGTAGTTGCTGGCCGTATTTTAGGTGATTTTGTTGAAATCCTTGACGGACTAAACGAAGGAGAAACTGTAATTACAAGCGGACAGATTAACTTGGCTGAAGGTACTCCTGTCAGCATAGTAAAATAGGTCAATCCCGGCAGTTAATGATCGCGATATGCCAGTCGCAATAAGCAATAAAAAAAGAAAATGAAGATAACAGACATATCGATAAAAAGGCCCTCCCTGGTAATTGTAGTATTTACTGCACTTACTCTATTAGGGCTATTAAGTTACTTTTCGTTGGGCTATGAGTTATTACCAAAATTCTCAAACAACGTAGTATCTATTTCAACCATTTATCCTGGAGCTTCACCCGCTGAGGTAGAAAATACCGTAACTAAGAAAATTGAGGATGCGGTATCATCAATGGAAAATATCAAAAAAATAAACTCGGTATCATTTGAGAGTTTATCAACAGTTACGATTACTTTAACTGATGCAGCCAACATTGATATTTCATTAAATGATGCTCAACGTAAGGTAAATGCCATCCTTTCAGATTTACCTGAGGATGTGAAAACACCCTCATTAAGTAAATTCTCATTAGATGATTTACCGGTTATCACCATGTCGGCCTCTGCAGATATGGATGATATTAGCTTTTATGATTTAATTGACCAAAGGATTGCTCCGGTTATTTCCAGAGTAAGCGGGATTGCTCAGGTTAACCTAATTGGTGGATCTGAAAGAGAAATCCAGGTTTCTTTAGATGCAGATAAATTACAGGGCTATAATCTTTCTGTGCCTCAGGTACAACAAATGATTTTAAGCTCAAACTTAGACTTCCCTACCGGAAGTGTTAAAACAGAAAATCAGGATGTTTTGATCCGTTTATCTGGAAAATACAGAAACCTTGAGGAGTTAAGAAACCTTGTTTTAACAACATCAAAAGCTGGCGCTCAAATTCGTTTGGGTGACGTTGCCGATGTACAAGATTCTCAAAAAGAAACCGAAAAGCTTGCTCGTATTGATAGAAAAGGTGCTATTGCCATCCAAATTATTAAACAGAGTGATGCAAATGCGGTAGAAGTAAGTAAAGGTGTACATAAAATTATAGAGAAATTAAAAGTAGAATACGCCGCTAATAAACTCAACATTAAAATTGTTAACGACAGCTCCATCTTCACTTTAGAATCTGCAGATGCCGTTATTCACGATTTAATTCTGGCAGTTGTACTGGTAGCATTTGTAATGCTATTCTTCCTGCATAGTTTACGTAATGCATTAATTGTAATGGTATCCATTCCGGCATCATTAATTGCAACATTTATTGGTATAAGTTTATTTGGCTTTACCTTGAACCTGATGTCATTATTAGGTTTGTCGCTCGTGGTAGGTATCCTTGTGGATGACGCGATTGTGGTTCTGGAAAACATCCAGCGACACATGGAGATGGGTAAAAATAAAGTAAGAGCAGCTTCTGATGCGACAAGAGAAATTGGTTTTACAGTTGTATCCATTACCCTGGTAATTGTGGTTGTGTTTTTCCCTATCGCCATTAGTACAGGTCTTGTGTCGAACATTCTACGTCAGTTCTGTGTGGTTGTAATTATTGCAACATTACTTTCGTTGGTTGCTTCATTTACCATTGTACCTCTCCTTTTCTCTAGATACGGTAAATTAGAACATATTGAAGGCAAAAACATATTTGGTCGTTTTATCCTTTGGTTTGAAAAACAATTAAAAAAATTCACATTATGGGTTACAAACATCTTGACCTGGTCGTTAAATCATAAAAGACGCACCATCGCAGCCGTTGTGGTATTGTTTGTAGGGGCAATGTGGTTAGCTGGAGCTGGTTTTATTGGTTCTGAGTTTTTCCCTAAATCTGATAAAGGTGAGTTTTTAATTCAAATTGAATTGCCAAAAGATGCACCTCTGGAACAAACTAACTTTTACACACAAAAAGCGGAAGCATTTTTGGACAAACAGCCGGAAATTACTCAGCTAATTACTACTGTTGGTCAAGCCAGTGGAGATTTCGGTGGAACTCAGGCAACAGCCTATAAATCGGAGATCAATGTAAAGCTGGTTGAGCGTAATGAGCGCGAGGGTGTCTCGTCAGACATTTTCGCAACCAAAATGAGCCGGGCACTTGCTAAAGAATTGGTAGGTGCTAAGGTTAAAACTGTACCAATTAGTATTTTGGGTATTGCAGAAAATGCTCCGATACAATTAGTAGTAATGGGTTCTGACCTGGATAGTGCATTAAAATATGCAGAAGGTGCCCAAAAAGTACTTGCAACGATCCCAGGTGCAACGGAGATCAAATTATCTGTAGAAAAAGGAACTCCCGAAATTAACGTTCAGGTTGATCGTGATAAAATGTCGGCTTTGGGCTTAACATTGCAAACGGTAGGTTCTACCATGCAAACTGCCTTTGCTGGCAACACAGATGGTAAATACAGAAAAGGTGAATACGAATATGACATTAATATCCAATACCAGGATTTCAACAGAAAAAATGTTGACGATGTACGTAACCTTATCTTTGTAAACGCTAATGGCGAGCAAATTAAACTCTCGCAGTTTGCATCAATTACCGAAGGTTCCGGACCAAGTCAGTTAGAGCGTTTAAATAAATCGACCTCAGTATCTGTTAAAGCACAATCTATTGGTAGACCTACAGGAACTGTTGTTGCTGAATTTCAGACAAAACTGGAACAAATGCAAAAAAATGGAAAGTTAAAAGCCCCTATAGGTGTAAGTTATGCATGGGCAGGAGACCAGGAGAATCAGTCCGAAGGCTTTGGTACCCTGGGTATTGCCTTACTCGCTTCTGTTATTCTAGTTTATTTAATTATGGTGGCGCTATATGATAGTTTTGTTTATCCTTTAGTGGTAATGTTCTCTCTCCCACTTGCGTTAATCGGTGCCTTTCTGGCGCTTGCTTTAACAAATAACTCTATCGGTATTTTCACCATTTTAGGTTTAATTATGCTAATGGGTTTGGTGGCGAAGAATGCGATTATACTAGTCGATTTTACCAATCACATGAAAGCAGAGGGAAAGTCTACAATAGAAGCATTAATTTTAGCTAACCATGCACGTTTGCGTCCAATTTTAATGACAACCATAGCCATGATCTTTGGTATGCTTCCAATTGCCCTTGCAAGTGGTGCCGGTGCGGAATGGAAAAATGGACTGGCCTGGGTTATTGTAGGTGGTTTAACCAGTTCGTTATTTTTAACATTAATTGTTGTACCGGTTGTTTACCTGATTTTTGATATGATGTTAGATAAATTAGGCTTTAACAAAAAAGGCAAAACAATAGACGAATTATTGGAAGAGCCATACGAACATAAAGATGTTCTGGAATATGACCTTGCAGAGTAGTATTTCAAATAGATAATAATAAAAAGAGGAACCCTGAAAAGTTCCTCTTTTTGTTTTAATAATTAAAAACAATTATAATTGTTTTGTTGTATTTACAGGGAATATGTTGAAACACATGATATTACTGCTGCTGTTATGCGGCTTTTCATTCGGGATAAAAGCACAGCATCCTCCTGTTTTTGAGGGAATGTTGACTGATACAAGTACTATTGCATTAAATGATTTAAACATCAATCTTGTAAAATATAGTTATGGGAAACCAAAGATCAGTTTCCTTGCTATACATGATGATGAAGACACTGGAGTAAAAGCAGCTTTTGAATACATACAATTTAATGGGGGCAACATCATTGATTGCCAGTATGGCGGTGTAAGGAATTTTAAATTCGCAAAGGATGGCTTTAATTTCCAAACAGATCCTAACAGCATTTATACGCAGGAAGGTATTATTATGGGCCTTGAAAAGTACGGAAATGTAGATAATGATGAAGTTCTAATGCAACTAGAACGAACCGGCAAGCTGATTCTCGACTTTTACAATCCTAAAAAACTTGGGTACATTTTCACCTTACATAATAATGGAGATGGTGCGTTTGGTATTTCGTCGTATCTAGAGGGCTATGAGCTAGAAAGCGCTGCAGATTCTGTGTACATCAATTTCGAAATGGATAATGATGATCTGATTCTAGTAACCGACTTAAAATTATTTAATCGCTTAAAACAAGAAAAGGTAAATGTAATACTCCAATCTCCAGAAGCACCTGATGATGGTTCTTTATCCGTTTATGCTATGGGTAAAAATATTCCTTACATAAATGTAGAAGTACAGCACGGTCATCAGGAAGAAAATTTAAGACTTATTGAAATAGCCATAAAGGTCTTATACGAAACCTATCCAGCTTTAAAAGCAAAGGCCTTAGAATAATCTAAGGCCTTTGCTTTTATAATATGTCATTGCAATTAAATATGTATTGCTCTGTTTTCTGTAGCTGCCATAGCCGCTTCTTTAAGGGCTTCGGTGTATGTTGGGTGTGCGTGACAAATTCTTGCAATATCCTCAGCAGAAGCACGGAATTCCATCGCAACCACCGCTTCAGCAATCATATCAGCAGCACGAGGGCCAATCATATGAACCCCAAGAATCTCGTCGGTTTTAGCATCCGCTAATACTTTCACAAAACCATCAGTATCCATACTTGCTTTAGCTCTTCCACTTGCTTTAAAAGGGAATGAACCTGCTTTATATTGAACACCTTTTTCTTTTAATTGCTCTTCAGTATAACCTACAGATGCAACCTCAGGCCATGTATAAACAACACCAGGGATAAGGTTATAGTTGATATGTGGTTTTTGTCCGGCTAATCTCTCTGCTACATAAACGCCTTCATCTTCTGCTTTATGCGCAAGCATAGCGCCTTTAATTACATCGCCGATGGCATATACTCCAGGTACCGAAGTTTCAAGATGCTCGTTAACTGGAATTTTATTTCCTCTCTCTTCAGTAGTGATGCCAATGTTTTCTAAACCTAAGCCAGCAGTATAAGCGGTACGTCCTACAGCAACAATGCAGTAATCAGCCTCAAGTTTCACTTGCTCGCCTTTAGCATTATCAGCCGTTACAGTAACTTTTTTGCCCTTTGTAGTTGCACCGGTAACTTTATGGCCCATGTAAAACTCCATCCCTAAAGATTTCTTTAACACCCGTTGTAGTTCTTTGCCCAAACCAGCATCCATAGTACCAATAATAGATGGCATAAACTCAACAACTGATACTTTAGTACCCAAACGAGCATATACAGAACCTAACTCCAAACCAATTACCCCACCACCAATAACAATCATTTGTTTAGGCACTTCAGTAATGGTCAAAGCTTCAGTTGAAGTAATGATGCGTTTTTTATCTACAGGTAAAAATGGAAGAGCTGTTGGTTTAGATCCCGATGCGATAATTACATTTTTAGCAGTTATCGTCTCAGATTTACCATCAGCATTGGTAATTTTTATGGTATTCTTATCAACAAATGAACCTACACCTTCAAATGTGTCAATTTTATTTTTCTTGAAAAGATATTGAATCCCTGCAGTATTTTGAGCAACCACATCATTCTTGCGCGCAATCATCTGAGGCATGTCAACCTTTAAATCTTTAAGATCAATACCATGGGTTTTAAAAGTATGAGCAGCATTATGATAATGCTCTGAAGAATCCAACAATGCTTTAGATGGAATACAACCAACATTTAAGCAGGTTCCACCAAAAGTTTTATATTTTTCTATAACTGCCGTTTTTAGGCCTAATTGGGCACATCTTATTGCTCCAACATAACCGCCCGGGCCCGAGCCAATTACAACTACATCGTATTGCATATTAAAGGTTTTTTTTATTAAACAAAGTTAGTAAACCTGAGGCAAAATCTGACACTTATTAGCCTAAAACATTTCCATTTACTATATTTACTATTTATAACTTATTAACCCATAATGGCCCGTATTAAATTCCTTTGGCTTGTTGCTATCCACATTTTTACATTTTCAGCTGTTTTTGCACAGCAATCCGATTCGGCATATGTAAAAGAAAATTACACTAAGATTGAACGTAGTATTACCATGAGAGATGGTGTCAAATTATTTACTTCAATCTATATCCCAAAAGATAAGACAAAAAAGTACCCTTTTCTAATTAATAGAACCCCATACACTGTTGCACCTTACGGAGCAGACAAATACAAAACCAGTTTGGGCAACTTCCCTGCAATGATGAGAGAAGGATTCATATTCGTTTATCAGGATGTGAGAGGCAAGTGGATGAGTGAGGGTACGTTCGATGATATAAGACCACAGGTAGCCAACAAAAAAACTAAAAAAGACATTGATGAGAGCACTGATACCTACGATACCATTGATTGGCTTATAAAAAATATAGAAAACAATAATGGCACAGCTGGTATCTACGGCATTTCTTATCCAGGATTTTACTCTACCACATCTTTACCGGGAGCACATCCTGCTTTAAAGGCTGTTTCTCCACAGGCCCCTGTTACCGATTGGTTCCGTGGCGACGATTTTCACCACAATGGAAGTCTGTTTTTAATGGACGCGTTCAGTTTTATGAGCACATTCGGTGTTCCAAGACCGCAGCCCATCACTCCAGACAAAGGACCTAAAGGTTTCGAATTTCCAATACAAGACAACTATCGTTTTTACCTGGAAGCCGGATCAGTTAAAAACTTAAAAGATAAATACTTTGCCGATAGCATTAAATTCTGGAATGACTTATTTGCCCATCCTAATCTGGATACCTTTTGGCAGGCAAGAAACATCCAGCCGCATTTAGTTAATGTAAAACCTGCCGTTATGGTTGTTGGTGGTTTCTTTGATGCAGAAGATGCCTATGGTACCTTTGCAACCTATAAAAGCATCGAGAAACAAAACCCAAAAGCAAATAACATTCTGGTTATGGGGCCATGGTTCCATGGTGGCTGGGTACGCAGTACCGGAAGCAGCTTTGGTGATATTGAATTCGGACAGCCAACCAGCACATACTATCAGGAAAACTTTGAGCTGCCTTTCTTTAAGCACTACCTTAAAGGTCAGGGTGATTTTAATGCCGCAGAAGCAAACATCTTTGTAACTGGCAGCAACGAATGGAAAAAGTTTAGTACATGGCCGCCTAAAGATACCGAAACTAAAACGCTGTATTTGCAACCCAATGGGAAACTAAGCTTTGAAAAAGTTAAGAGAACAGATAGCTGGGACGAATACGTAACTGACCCTAATAATCCAGTTCCTTATCAGGATGGAGTTCAAGCTAAAAGAACGCGCGAATATATGATTGATGACCAACGTTTCGCTGCCCGCAGACCTGATGTTAAGGTATACCAAACTGATACGTTAACTGAGGATATCACACTAACCGGACCAGTATTGGCTAATCTGGTTGTGTCTACAACCGGCTCAGATGCAGATTATGTGGTAAAACTAATTGATGTTTATCCTGAAAACACTCCAAATCCGACAACAAACCCAAAAAACCTGATTATGGGTGGTTATCAAATGCTGGTACGCGGAGAGATTATGCGTGGGAAATATCGTAATAGCTTTGAGAAACCTGAGGCCATCAATCCAGGCGAAATCACCAAGGTTAATTATGCCCTGCCTGATGTTGCCCACACTTTCAAAAAAGGTCACAGGATTATGATACAGATACAAAATTCATGGTTCCCATTAGCAGATAGAAACCCTCAAAAATTCATGGATATTTACCAGGCTGAGCCAAGTGATTTCCAAAAGGCAACACACCGCATTTTTCACGATGTACACAATTCTTCCTCACTAACCGTAACCGTTCTAAAACAATAATTTAATGAAGAAGCTATTATTCAGTGCGATTGCGTTACTGTGTACAATAAATTTTGCAAAGGCACAATTACTTACCGGAGCCGAAAAATCTTTCAGGGCTGATAGCCTCAGAGGTGCGCTTACCCCGTTAAGAACCTGCTACGACATCAATTACTACCACCTTGATGTTAAAATTAACATCGATAACAAATTCATCAGCGGCAGCAATGAATTTAAATTTACGGCTACTCAAAACTTCAGCAAACTGCAATTTGACCTGTTCGATAACCTTAAGGTTGATAAAATTGTATTTAAAGGTACCGAGCTACCTTACAAGAGAGAATTCAATGCAGTATTTGTAACTTTCCCTACTGAGATTAAAAAAGGTGCTAAGGAAAGCTTTACTGTATATTATTCAGGCAATCCTGTTATAGCAAAGAACCCACCCTGGGATGGAGGCTTTATCTTTACCAAAGATAAGTCTGGAAATCCATGGGTTTCTGTAGCCTGTCAGGGCTTTGGCGCCAGCTGCTGGTGGCCCAACAAAGACCATCAAAGCGATGAGGTGGATAGCATGCTTATTAGTATAACTGTACCGAAAGACCTTCAGGATATTTCAAACGGGCGCTTAAGAAGCACTGTTCAAAAACCAGATGGCTACACGCAATACAACTGGTTTGTAGCCAACCCAATAAACAACTACAACGTAACCTTTTACATTGGCAAATACGCGCATTGGTCTGATCAGTATCAGGGCGAAAAAGGCAAATTATCTCTTGATTACTGGGCACTTAAAGAGGACAGTTTAAAAGCCCATCCCCATTGGGATACGGATGTGAAACCCATGCTAAAATCTTTTGAGCATTGGTTTGGCCCCTACCCTTTTTATGAAGACGGCTATAAGCTTGTTCAGGCACCACATCTTGGCATGGAGCATCAGAGTGCCGTTGCATATGGTAATCAGTTTAAAATGGGCTACCTTGGAAAAGACTTGTCCGCCTCAGGCTGGGGTTTAAAGTTCGACTTCATTATTGTTCACGAAAGCGGGCATGAATGGTTTGGGAACAATATCACCTCAAAAGATATAGCCGACATGTGGATCCATGAAGCCTTCACAAACTACTCTGAAACCCTGTTCACAGAATCAGAACATGGAAAACAAGCTGCATCAGATTATGTTGTGGGGATAAGACATAACATCCAGAACGATATTCCAATTATTGGACAATATGATGTCAATAAAGAAGGATCTGGTGATATGTATTACAAAGGTGCAAACATGATCCACATTATCCGTCAGCTGATCAATAATGATGAGAAATTCAGAAGCATATTAAGGGGATTAAATAAAACATTCTATCATAAAACTGTTACCACTCAAGAAGTTGAGAATTATATAGCAAAGAAAAGTGGTTTAAAACTGGATAAGGTATTTGACCAATACCTTCGTTATGCGAATATTCCAACTTTAGAGTATAAAATTGTAGGCTCAAAACTATCATACAGATGGCTTGCCGATGTAAAGAATTTTGATATGCCGGTTAAGGTAAGCCTAAAAGAAGACACCTTTTCCCTCCTCCACCCAACTACTCAATGGAAAACAGCTGAATTGGGCAAAGGCGTAACGGCAAATACTTTCAAAGCAGACCGGAACTTTTATATTAAACTTAAAAAATCATAGATTTTTTTTTAAGATGGTGCAACTAATTGAAGTTCTGTGCGTCATATAGAAAAACCTAAACAAAATGAAAAAAATAAGTTCAATATTAATCCTTGCATTCCTGGCATTGGGAACAGCAAGCCAAGCTTCCAATCTAAGCAGCAAATCGACATATTACTCAAATCAACAGAGACAAGTAAGCAATTTTACAGGTATCGAGATTGGTGGTTCTATTAATGCAAAAGTTAAGCTCGGCAATACAGAAAGTCTTAGATTAGAAGGAGATCAAGAGGCCATAGATAACCTTATTACCGAGGTAAAAAATGGCGTGCTCACCATTAAACCAAAAACAAAATGGAACGATTGGTTTAAAAAATTCAAAAACGCAAAAATCACAGCCTATATTACCGCAAAAAAGATCACGTCATTAGGATTGGGCGGCTCCGGAAGTATAGATGTTGAAGGAATGATCAATTCTTCTTCATTGAGTGTTGCCGTAAGCGGTTCTGGCAATATCAAAGCATCAGCAAGTGTAAATAATTTCGAAGGCGCAATCAGCGGTTCTGGTGGGTTGTCAATTAGTGGAAAAGCCAAGAGTTCAGAAGTTGCCATTAGTGGATCAGGTACATTCTCTGGAAAGGATTTCTCAGTAGAAACCATTTCAGCACATGTAAGCGGCTCTGGAAATATTTATATTGATGCACAAAAAAGCATTGATGCAGCGATAAGCGGGTCAGGAAATATAAGCTACTCAGGCAATCCTACAGTTCAAAAAACTGTATCAGGATCTGGTGGCGTAAGAAAAATATAAACACACACAAATAAATAAAAAACCCCAATGCTTAAAAACATTGGGGTTTTTCTATATAGTTTAAGCTATTAAACGCCTAACAATAATCTGGCTGGGTCTTCTAGCAATTGTTTAACCCTTACAAGGAAGCCTACCGACTCTCTTCCATCAATAATTCTGTGGTCGTAAGATAAAGCCACATACATCATCGGACGAATTACAACCTCTCCTTTTTCAGCAATCGGGCGCTCAATGATATTGTGCATACCTAAAATTGCAGACTGAGGAGCATTAATAATTGGAGTAGACATCATAGATCCAAACACACCCCCGTTAGTTATAGTGAATGTACCACCAGTCATTTCCTCAATAGTCAATTTGCTATCGCGTGCTTTAGTAGCAAGTTCAATAACAGTTTTCTCGATCTGAGCAAGGCTCATGCTTTCTGCATTTCTAATGATCGGAACAACCAATCCTTTAGGAGCAGATACAGCGATAGAGATATCAGCAAAATCATTATAAACTATTTCCTCACCATCAATTTTAGCATTTACGGCAGGGAAATCTTTTAATGCCTCACAAACAGCTTTAGTAAAGAAACTCATAAAGCCTAAGCCTACACCAAATTTCTCTTTGAACTGATCTTTATACTTGCCTCTCAAATCCATTATCGGCTTCATATTAACTTCGTTAAACGTAGTTAACATTGCAGTCTCGTTTTTAACCGTTACCAATCTCTTAGCAACCGTTTTACGCAATGGCGACATTTTCTCTCTGCGCTCATTTCTAGAACCTGCAACAGCAGTAACCGCAGGAGTAGCTTTAGCAGCAGGAGCCGCAGCTTTTGGTTGAGATTTCTCTGCAGCAACAGCATCTTCCTTAGTAATTCTTCCATCAACACCTGTTCCTTTTACAGAAGCAGGATCAACGCCTTTTTCAGCAAGGATTTTTCCGGCAGCAGGAGAAGGAGTTCCTGTAGCATAATTCTCACCACTTTTTTCGGCAACCGGGGCAGCAGCCTTATCTGCAGCTGCAGCAGGTTTTTCTTCCTTAGCTGGTTCTTCTTTAGCTTTAGGTGCAGCGCCACCATCTTCAATTTTGCAAACTACAGCACCAATGGCAAGTGTATCGCCTTCGGCAGCTACTGTTTTTAAAGTTCCGGCTTGTTCTGCAGTTAATTCAAACGTTGCCTTATCAGATTCCAATTCAGCAATTACTTCGTCCATCTCAACTACATCCCCATCGTTTTTTACCCAACGTGATAAAACAACTTCGGTTATCGACTCGCCTACTGGCGGAACTTTTATTTCTATACTCATAACTGATGTATTATTTTTTCTAATCTACATTATAAACTTTATTCACTGATTTTTTAGCAATCTTTTTCTCTGTTTCAGTAACAGGAGCTTCAAAAGCTTTAGCTAAAATATAAGCCTGCTGATCTGCGTGTTGTCTTGCAAATCCTGTGGCAGTACTACTGCTTTCTTTTCTTGAAATCAGTTCAATATCACTAAAGATAGTTCTTCTTAATTTACGCAACAAATATGGCCATGCGCCCATATTCTCAGGTTCTTCCTGTACCCAAACTGCTTCTTTAGCATTTTTGTATTTCCCATATACAGTTTCCATTTGCTCCAATGGAGTTGGATAAAGCTGCTCAACACGAACAATAGCAACATCCTTGATCTGATCTTTCTGTTGTTTTTCTAACAACTCATAATAGATCTTACCAGAACAGAACAATACTCTTCTAACATCAGCTGCTTTAACATTTTCATCATTAATAACCTCCTGGAATTTACCATCAGTAAACTCAGTAAGTTTCGAAACACACTGAGGGTGACGCAATAAACTCTTAGGCGTAAACACTACCAAAGGTTTTCTGAAATCACGTTTAAACTGTCTGCGTAATGCGTGGAAAAAGTTAGCCGGAGTAGTACAGTTGGTTATCTGCATGTTGTAATCAGCACAAAGTTCCATAAAACGCTCAATCCTTGCTGATGAGTGTTCCGGACCTTGTCCTTCATAACCATGAGGCAATAACATTACCAAACCGTTCTCACGTTGCCATTTCGTTTCAGCACTTGCAATATACTGATCTACCACTATCTGCGCTCCGTTAAAGAAATCACCAAACTGAGCTTCCCAAATGGTAAGCGCATTAGGATTAGCCATTGCATAACCATATTCAAAACCTAGTACACCGTACTCAGATAAATGCGAATTGTAAATATCAAATGGAGCTTGTTGGTCAGAAATGTTTGCCAATGGGATATATTCTTCCTCAGAATCTTCAAGAGTTATAACCGCATGTCTGTGAGAGAATGTTCCACGCTCTACATCCTGTCCGCTTAAACGTACTCTTTTTCCCTCAGCAAGGATAGTACCATATGCCAATTGCTCACCCATTGCCCAATCGAACACATGAGTAGTATTTGCCATTTTACTACGTTCTTCAAAAAGCTTCTCTATTTTCTTAAAGAACTTTTTATTTGATGGAAGCGTACTTATTCTTTTAGCTACCTCAAGCAGCGTTGATTTTTTAACAGAAGTATTTGGAGAAGTTTCAAAATCTTTAGGTGTAGCTAAACGCATGTCTGACCATGCACCGCCAAATTTCACCTCATGATAAGTAGAAGTTATTTCTTTAGCTTCATTCAAACGTTCCTGTAATATACCACGGAACTCTTTTTCCATTTCCTTGGCTAAACTTGCTTCAAGCTTACCCTCACCAATCAGCTGCTGAATATAAATATCGCGTGGATTAGCATGCTTCTCTATGCTTTTGTATAGAAGCGGTTGAGTAAACTTAGGCTCATCGGCCTCGTTATGGCCAAATCTGCGGTAACATAAAATATCAATGAACACATCATTTTTATATTTCTGACGATATTCCATTGCCAAATTAATAGCATAAACTAAAGCCTCAGGATCGTCACCATTCACATGGAATACTGGCGACAATGTTACTTTAGCAATATCAGTACAATAAGTACTGGTACGGCCATCTTTATAATTGGTAGTAAAACCAATCTGGTTGTTTATAATCAAGTGAATTGTTCCACCGGTTTTATAACCATCCAGACCAGCCATCTGAATTACTTCATAAACAATACCCTGTCCTGCAACAGAAGCATCACCATGTATCAAAATTGGAGCAATGCGTGCGTTGTCGCCACCATATTTAAAATCAATTTTAGATCTGGTCATACCCTCTACTACCCCATTCACTGTTTCCAGGTGAGAAGGGTTAGGGCATAAACTCAAATGCACACTGTTACCATTATTCGTAGTAACATCAGTTGAGTAACCCAGATGGTATTTCACGTCACCTCCAAAAGGAGATTCCGCACTATAACCCTTGCCTTCAAATTCAGCAAAGATGTCCTTATAGGTTTTCTGCATGATATTGGCAAGAACGTTTAAACGTCCTCTGTGTGCCATACCAATTACAAACTCTTCAATTCCAAGTTCCGCTCCTTTTTCAATTACCGAATCCAGGGCAGGAATTAAAGCTTCAGCACCTTCAAGAGAAAAACGCTTCTGACCAAGAAACTTAGTTCCAAGGAAATTCTCAAAGCTAACCGCTTCATTCAATTTCTTTAATATCCTTCTTTTCTCATCAATAGAGAAGTTTGGAGTATTACGTGCGCTTTCCATTTTCTCTTCAATCCATGAAAGGATTTCAGGCGTACGTACATATTTATATTCTGCACCAATAGAGCGACAATAAGTTTGTTTTAAAAAAGCAATTATATCACTAAGCTTAGCTGCTCCAATACCAATCTCAATTCCAGAGTTAAATACAGTGTCCAGGTCTGCCTTTGTTAATCCAAAGTTTTCCATGTCCAAAGTAGGCAAATGATGACGTCTTTCTCTTACCGGATTGGTTTGGGTAAATAAGTGGCCACGCTGACGATAGCCATTGATTAAATTAAGAACATTAATTTCCTTTAAAAAATGCTCAGGAGTCTCTGAACTAACCGATGTTCCGGAAGACCCTCTTCCAAAATCAAAGCCTTCAAAAAACTTTTGCCAACCAAACTCAACAGAATTAGGATCTTGTTTATAAGACTGATATACGGATTCTATGTATTCGGCATTTGCGCCGTTGAGATAAGATAAATTATCCATTATGTGTGAATTGCTATAAGTGTTGCAAAATTAGGTTTTTTTACCTTAATAAACAGGTAAATTTCCTTATAAATCTTCAAGAAATTCAACCATATCACAAACATTTTTCAATGGTGTCAGTTGATCCTTCACAAGAATATCAAATTCTGATATCAAACTCCCTGCCACTAACAACGGCACGTTCAAATTATCCATCACCTTTCCTACAACTTTATTAATATCCTTGCCTAAATTTAAGGAGGTTAGCACAATAAACGAATAATCTGGTTTATACGCTGCAACAATTTTTTTCAGATCAGAATATGGTATCTCCGAACCAAGATAAAGAGTTTCCTGCCCACAGCTTTTCAATAAATATCGGGCAAATAACAAACCTGCTTCATGCATCTCTGCCTCAGGCAAAAAAAGCAGAAATCGTTTCGGCTCTTCTCTATGTGGTTTTTCAACTTTATCAATCTCAACAATTATACGATCCCTTATCAGGTTAGAAGCAAAATGCTCATGAGAAGGATCGATTGCGCCCGTTTGCCAAAGCATCCCAACCTTCTTCATAAAAGGGAACAGCACAAGATCCATGGTTTTAATCAATCCCATTTCATCAATGCAGCCTGCTAAAGTATTAGAAAAAACTTCTTCATCGTAATCGATAGTCGCGTTAGAAAGACTAAGCATCTGAACCGAATCATTGTTCCAATCTGCCTTAAGCTGAGTAACCAGATCAGAAATCTGCTTCTTACTCATTTTAGCTATTTTGCTAATCTTGTAGCCATTCTCATTAAGCGCAACAATATTTAAAAGGGACTTCAAATCCTCCTCGTCGTAATACCTGATGTTGGTTAATGTCCGCTTAGGCGGTACAAGATTGTACCGGATTTCCCACGCCCTGATGGTGTGCGCCTTTATGCCTATAAGGCCTTCTATATCACTAATTGAGAATTTTTTCACACTATATTGAACAACAAATGTTAAACAAGTTTGTTTAAAAAACAATTTTTGTTTAACATTTTTTTTATTAACTGTCCAAAAGCAGCATTTATTAAACAAGAATATCAGACAAGAGAGGCAGCATCAGGAGATACTACATCCAGAATTTTCATTTGTTTATCAAGGTCAAATGTGTTCTTTGATTTAAGGTCAAGACCAGCGCCTGCAACATTTGCCCAATTACCCCAGTTACTCGCAGGAGCATAATCCACTAGCTTTTCTTCAAAATATGCAGCCCCAATTGTCCAATGAATTTTTAAAACATGAATCAGAAAAGTAGCAACAACTAAGCGGCCTGCATGAGGAATAAATCCAGAGTCATTTAGCTCTTTCATGTATTTATCAACAAGCAAATGCCCCGTCTCCCCATCTTTCCATTTTTTCACCAAAGTCTCATCAACCTCAACAGGCGATAAAATCAGTTCTTCAAAATCTGGCTCCTGGAAAAACTTAATCCCATGTTTTTTAAACATAAATCTAAAGTAATCGCGCCAAAGCAAGCCCAATAAGATCTGATTAAAATTAGGATTGGCACCAAAGCTCGCCTCGGCCTCTTTAACCATCCAATAAACCTTTCTTGGCGAAAGACAACCGAACGAGAGCCATCCCGAAATCCTAGAAGAAAACCCCTGTTTATCCGCCGCAACTTTTGAGCTATATTTGATATAAATATCTGATCCGGGTTCAAGTAACTTTGTTAGATGTTCCAGTCCATCTAATTCCCCCCCTTTAGCCTCATCATCAAAGTTCACAAACCCAGCCTCAGCAAATCCTAACTCCAATAACGACGGCAGCGCACCCCAATTTTCATTTTCAACAAAATCAATCTCTAAAGGAGATTCATGACAGGATTTCACAATCGCATCACGCTCTGTTTTCTTTTTAAACTGAGTAAATACATCTGGAATATCTTTAATTGGAAAAGGCAAATCTTCCTTATTATAAAGTGTATGCCCAATAAAATGTTTAAGATTAATCCTTTGTTTCCACAAGGCATCCTCTACATAAGTAGATATTATAGTTTCTTCCGGACCAACTTCTCGGTGATGATAAACCTCAGAAATTTCTAACTGCTCAACAATAGCCGGTATATGCTCTTCAGGTTTACCCTGTATCAGCAATATGTCCCCACCTAATTTTTGAAATGCTGTTCTTAATGATGAAACACTTTCTAACAAAAACTGCGCTCTGCGTGCTCCTGTTTTTTCTGTTTCGAACGAAGTACTCTCAAAATGTCGGGGATCAAAAAAATAAATAGGTAAAATACAGTCCGATTTAGCAATTGCTTCAACTAACATTTCATTATCATGTAAGCGAAGGTCATTCCTGAACCACACCAATATTTTCTTAGACTTCATTAACTTGCAACTGAGTTTTGTGTACTATTTACAAAAATATACGATTTTTTATCCGAATAAGAATCACAACCCCAATATTTACACTAGCGAAACAAATCAAAGGCATAAAAAGCGCTTTTCGCAAAACTTAAAGTTAAAACAATAGGTTATTGAAGTATGAAGAACCAAATCTTGATTACAGGAGCTACCGGTATGCTAGGCAAAAAACTAATAAATGCGCTACATGAATCCGGGCATAGAGTTTCTGTGCTAACAAGGAAAGCCACCAGCATAAAAAACGCAACTGTTTATTTATGGGATGTTTACAAACAGACTATAGATCCAAACTGCCTGCAAGGCATAGATACCATTATTCATTTGGCAGGCGAAAACATTGCAGAAAAGAAATGGACAAAAGAACGTAAACAACAAATTATAGATAGTAGGGTAATGTCTGCCCAATTGCTTTATAAAACCATTAAAGAAACACAGGCCCCTGTAAAAACCTTTATTTCAGCCTCGGCCATCGGTTATTACGGAAACCGCGGAGATGAAATATTAACTGAAGAATCTGGAAGCAGCACAGGATTTCTTTCCAGGTGTTGTAAATTATGGGAAGAGGCAGTTGATGAAGGCGCCTCACCAGATCTGCGAATAGTTAAATTCAGAATTGGTTTTGTTCTTGGTAAATCAGAAGGCGGTCTGGCAGCATTAGAAAGGCCCATCCGCTATTTTGTTGGCGCCCCCTTAGGTAGCGGGAAGCAATGGACCCCATGGGTACACATTGATGATATTGTAAATATGTTTCTTACGGCAGCAGAGAATCCATCATACCAGGGTGCTTACAACGCTTGTGCGCCTTTTCCGGTTACCAACGAAACTTTAACAAAAGCGATAGCAAAAACAATAAAACGTCCGGTATGGCCAATACATGTACCGGAAAAAGTACTGGAAATGATTCTCGGAAAAATGAGTATCCTCCCGCTCATAAGCACAAATACATCTGCACAAAAACTTCTGGATGCAGGTTTTATATTTAAATATACCCACCTGGAAGATGCATTAACCGATATTTACAAGTAGTGAAAGAAGAAATAAGCGTTTGCTGGTTCAGAAGAGATTTAAGGTTAGACGACAATGCAGCACTTTACGAGGCGTTAAGAGGGCCATACCCCGTCCTGCCTCTTTTTATTTTTGACACAAAGATTCTCAAAAAACTTTCAAACCGGGAAGATCCAAGAGTAACCTTTATACATCACACCTTACAGGAAATTCATTCCGAACTTGCAACACAGGGATCTACCATAGCAGTTGAATATGGCACGCCTGAAGAGGTATTGATTCAAATTTTAAAAAACTACAATGTAAAAGCTGTTTATACCAACCATGATTACGAACCCAATGCAATTGAAAGAGATGATGCACTGGCAGAATATCTTGCATCTGAACAAATTGAGTTTAAAACATTCAAAGACCAGGTCATCTTTGAAAAGAACGAGATTTTAAAGGCCGACGGAAAGCCTTACACCGTTTTCACTCCCTATTTCAACCAATGGCGGGCAAAGCTTAATGAATTTTACATTAAGTCATATCCCATAAACAACTACTTCAACAATCTTCTTAAAATAGCCTCTCTTCCATTACCTACTTTAGCAGAAATCGGATTCAAAGAGTCGAGCCAAAAGTTCCCCTCAAAACGTTTCGGCAGCAAACTTACCGATTATGAAGACAAGAGAGATTTCCCAGCTGTTGATGCCACTACACATATCGGCATGCATCTTCGCTTCGGCACAATAAGTATCCGCGAGGCTGCACAACAAGCATTAAAACAAAGAGCAAACAAGTGGCTATCCGAACTTGCCTGGAGAGATTTTTACATGATGATCCTCTGGCACTTCCCCAGAATCGTGCATCAGTCCTTTAAACCTGCTTACGACAACATCCAATGGCTAAACAATGAATCAGATTTCGAAGCCTGGTGTGAGGGTAAAACCGGCTACCCACTGGTAGATGCAGGAATGAGACAACTCAATCAAACCGGCTATATGCATAACCGGGTACGCATGGTAGTAGCCTCTTTTTTAACTAAGCATCTATTAATAGACTGGCGCTGGGGCGAAGCCTATTTTGCAGAGAAATTATTGGATTACGAAATGGCCAGCAATATTGGAGGATGGCAATGGTCGTGCGGATGTGGAAACGATGCCGCACCATACTTCCGGGTATTTAATCCGGAACTTCAGGCCAAAAAATTTGATCCGGATCAGGCTTATATCAACCATTGGCTACCTGAATATAAACAACAAAAGCATGTACAACCTATTGTTGAACATGCTTTTGCAAGAGAAAGAGTGTTAAAAGTTTTTAAGGATGCCCTAAATGAATAGACACCAAATTAGTTGGTAACATCAACAATTTCAATATCAAAATCTAAACAGGCATTAGGAGGGATAGTTCCAGTTGAGCTACCGGCAGTTCCATAAGCCTCTGAAGATGGAATGAAAATCCTAACTTTTGCGCCCTTTGTAAATTTCGTCAACACTTCCCAACCAGAAATAACTTGCAGTAGTGTGGTTGAAAATGTTCCATCAGTATTAGAATCAAATGAGGTTCCATCAAATGTGCGACCTGTATACTTGGCTTTCAAAGTAGTATTAAGATCAATAACTTCGGTACCTGTACCGGCCTGTATAACTGAATAGTAAACTCCGGTAGATGGGTCTTTTGTAGCGGTTAAACCTTTTGATTGTATGAACTCTCTGATTCTTCTATCATCCAATAACCTTTGAGACTTTTCAGGGTAAGTAGTAACAGTGAATTCAATATTTTCATTTGATGGAATATTTAAAACAGTTGTTCCGTTTTTACCAAAGGCCAGGTATGAAGGCAATAAAATTCTAGCAACACCACCCGGCTTAAGGGTCTGCAATACTTTTCTTAAACTTGGAAGCTGGATGCCCACAGATCCAACACTAGTACCGCCAGAATAAGAAAAAGAACTGGCATACCCTACATATGTTCCTAAGTTAGAGATAGCGGGTGTAGTGTGATAATTAGTACCGTTCAATAACGATTTTACAGATACAGAATACAAAACAGAATCGGTAGTCTTAAAAAGCTCTCCGGTTCCTTGTGTCTTAATCTGATAATAAAATCCTGTTTTATCAGGATCTTCTATTGCATCGGTGATATTATTGCTCGAGATGTAATCTTTTATTTTAGTATCATCTATACTTTGAATGGACTCATATTCCTTTTTACAAGAATTTAGAAGAATCAAACCCACTAGAAGAAAGGTATATGAGGTAATTTTTTTTAACATACTATTTTTGTTTATCTACTTTTTTAGCAACTTTTTTATAATCAATAATAAAATATAATACAGAATTTGCCGGTACTCCGGGAGTAGGGTAATTCTTATATGCCAGTTTTGAAGGCACCAGTAACTCTATCCGTCCACCTGGCTTAATTAAAGACAAACCTATTCTCCAGCCCGGCATTACACTTTCCCGAATAAACTTAAACGGATTATCAGCGGTAGCCCGACTAAAAACTGAATCGGTCATTAAGCGGCCTTCATACTCTACAGTTAAAGTATCAGTCGGGGCACGATCGTCGGCTCCTGTACCAGCAGAATCAATTCTGTAATAAAGCCCGCTCGTATCTTTTGTTAAAGTAACCTTATTTGCCACTGCCCAGTCCTTAATTATCGTTTCATCAATCTCAAACTGAGCTTTTTCATCATAGACTTCAGGTTTTGTACACGCGGCTAAAACACCAACAATGATAGCTATCCCTAATAAAAGCCTATTTCTTAACATAATGCACAAAAATAGTCTTTTATTGGCGATAGAACAATTTTTAACCAATTTTAACAATTGACATAAAAAACGCCCCTAATATTTTAGGGGCGCCCAGTTTATTTATGAAATGTTACTCCTAGTATAAAATAAGTTAGTAACAGTACCTATTTGCAGCTATTAGCTGCTGTGCCACACTTTGGCGAACATTTTTAACATTAAACGGCTCTGCTTTAGTAAATCTGCGCAAGCCAACCATCATCATCCTCAGTTCATCGCCTTCGGCAAACGCCCATAGCGCTTCTTTACCAGCCTTTTGAACCGCATCAACCGCTTCCACAAAGTAGATGCGCATTAAATTCAACTGCCCCTCACATTGCTTTTCACCTCTGATACTTACCAGTTTCTCCGTTCTCAACATTGCCGATTCAGCTACATACACATAGCTGGCCATATCAGCAATATTCATCAGAATCTCTTGCTCTTTAGACAAGCTCATCATCAACTTCTGAACCGCAGCACCAGCAACCATTAAAGTAGCCTTTTTAAGGTTTTTAATGATTTTCTTTTCTGTAGCAAACAAAGTATCATCCTCTTCACCAAAATCAGGGATGGACATTAATTCACCTGCAACAGCAGTTGCCGGAGTCATCAAATCCAGTTCGCCCTTCATTGCACGTTTCAGCATCATATCAACAGTAAGCAATCTGTTTATCTCGTTAGTGCCCTCAAATATCCTGTTAATCCGCGCATCCCGATAAGCCCTGTCCATAGGTGCCTCGGCCGAGAATCCCATACCACCATAAATCTGCACACCTTCATCAACAACATAATCCAACGCTTCAGATCCCCATACCTTCAAAATGGCGCACTCAACTGCAAACTGTTCTGTAGATTTTAATTTCGCCTTACCGGCATCCATGCCACCCGCAACCAGGGTATCATATGCATCATCGATATTCTGACCTGCACGGTAATTAGCCGACTCCACAGCATAAACTTTAGAAGCCATCTCGGCCAGTTTATGACGAATAGCTCCATATTTAGAGATAGGTCTTTCAAACTGAATACGCTCATTCGAATAATTAATAGCCGTATCTATTACAGATTTAGAGGCACCAATAGCCGCAGCTGCCAGTTTAATCCTTCCAATGTTTAAGATATTTACAGCAATTTTAAACCCGTTTTCGCGCTCAGATAACATGTTTTCAACAGGTACAGGGCAGTCGTTAAAAAACACCTGTCTGGTCGAAGAACCTTTAATACCCATTTTATGCTCTTCAGGGTTCATGGTAATGCCACCAAACTCACGCTCAACAATAAATGCGGTTAGGTTTTTATCGTCATCAATCTTGGCAAACACAATAAACACATTAGCGAAACCACCATTAGTGATCCACATTTTCTGACCATTGATCAAATAATGTTTACCGTCAGCACTTAGTTTGGCTTTTGTTTTACCAGAGTTGGCGTCAGAACCAGAATTTGGTTCAGTTAAGCAGTAAGCTGCTTTCCATTCGCCAGTTGCCAGCTTAGGAATATATTTATCTTTTTGAGCAGCATTTCCATAATACAGAATAGGCAGAGTACCAATTCCGGTATGTGCAGAAAGCGCAACAGCAAAAGAGTGACCGGCACCAATAACATCAGCTACCAGCATCGAAGTATTAAAATTCTTCCCAAAACCGCCGTATTCTTCAGGTATAGATACACCCAGAATCCCCAGCTCTCCTGCTTTATCCATTAGCGAAGGCATTAATCCTTCCTCCTGCGTATCAATACGATCAAGATTTGGATATACCTCTGCAGCAAGGAAATCACGACAAGTCTGCGCAATCATTTTTTGCTCTTCATCAAATTCTTCAGGAATAAATACATCCTGATAAGCGGTTTCTGTTATCAAAAACTCTCCGCCCTTAATAGTCTTTTTGTCTGTAGTTTCCATAATACCTATAAGATTAAAGCATTTCAAAAATACCGGCCGCACCTTGTCCGCTACCCACACACATAGTTACCATACCGTATTTTTGTTTTCTTCTTTTTAATTCATTAAACAACTGCACAGATAGCTTGGCACCAGTACACCCTAGTGGGTGACCAAGTGCAATAGCACCTCCGTTAACGTTTAAAATATCTTTATTGATACCCAATTCTCTAACAACCGCAAGCGACTGAGAAGCAAAGGCCTCATTCAATTCAATCAATTCAACCTGATCAAGCGTCATACCCGCTTGTTTCAAAGCTTTAGGGATGGCATAGATAGGCCCAATTCCCATGATACGCGGCGGAACACCAGCTATACCATAGCTAACCAAACGTGCAATAGGCTCAACACCCAGCTCTTTCATTTTCTTTTCAGAAACCACCAAAACAAACGCAGCACCATCTGATGTTTGCGAAGAATTACCGGCAGTAATACAACCATCAGCTGCAAATACAGGTTTTAATTTAGCCAGCTTCTCTATCGAAGTATCGGCCCTTGGCCCTTCATCAGTATCCACCACATAACTTCTGGTTTTCTTTTTCATATCAGCATCCAGATAGTTTTCATTTACCGTAATTGGTAAAAGCCCATCTTTCAGATGACCATTTTTAATCGCTTCAACAGCCTTCTGATGCGACTGATAAGAAAATTCATCCTGATCTTCCCTGCTCACATTATACTCACGCGCAACCGCCTCAGCTGTTAAGCCCATCCCCCAATACCAATCCGGATTAACCCTGGCAACCTCGGCATTCGGAACAACTTTCCAACCACCAAAAGGCATACCCGACATCACTTCAACCCCACCGGCAATAATGCAATCGGCCATACCGCTTTTAATTTTAGCAACCGCCGTGGCAATAGTTTCCAGGCCTGAAGCACAATATCTGTTAATGGTAACACCCGGTACTTTATCCGTATCTAAACCCATCAGCGATATCATACGACCAATATTTAGTCCCTGTTCTGCTTCAGGCGTAGCATTACCTACAATCACATCATCAATTTGCTCATTATCCAGATTGGGTATGGATGCCACCAAATGTCTGATTACTTCAGCTGCCAGATCATCTGCCCTCGTAAAACGAAATACACCACGAGGGGCTTTGCCTACTGCGGTACGATATCCTGCTATAATATATGCTTCTTGCATGTCTTAGTCTTTTTTAATCAAAAAATTAATTTCTTAATGGCTTGCCTTTAGTTACAATACTTTGGATACGTTCAAGCGTTTTCCTTTCACCGCAAAGCGATAAAAACACTTCCCTTTCCAAATCCAGTAAATACTGTTCGGTTACTTCTGTTGGCGATGAAAGATCACCTCCACACATCACCCAACCTAATTTTTCAGAGATCTTTTTATCATGCTCGGAGATGTAATGGCCCGAATACATGGTATTAGCACCTGCGTAAACAATACCTAAACCCTGTTTACCCAATACCTTAATATCTTTTCGTCTAACTGGCTGGGTATAACCCGCATCGGCAAGTTCAATTGCCTTAGCCTTAGCATCAGCAATTAGCCTGCTCCTGTTCATAGAAATAGAATATTTACCTTTTTGCAAGTAACCCAGCTCAAAAGCCTCAACAGCCGAGGTAGAAACCTTAGCCATACCGATAGTTAAAAACCTATCCTTAAGCACATTCTGAACAATCTGATCATCATTATATTCATCAGATGCCCTTAAAGCAAATTCTTTGGTACCGCCCCCACCGGGTATAACTCCTACACCAAACTCAACCAAACCCATATAGGTTTCGGCATTAAGCTGCACATGATCGGCATGTAAGCTGAACTCGCAACCACCACCAAGTGTAAGGTTATGTGGCGCGACAACTACCGGAATAGAAGAATACCTGATGCGCATAGAAGTATTCTGGAACGTCCTTATCGCCATATTCAACTCATCCCACTCCTGCTCAACCGCCATCATAAAGATCATCCCTACGTTGGCACCGGCCGAGAAGTTTGCACCATCATTTCCAATCACCACCCCTCTGTAATCCTTCTCTGCCATATCAATTGCTTTATTAATGGCCTGCAAAGTATCGCCACCAATGGTATTCATTTTAGAATGAAACTCTACGTTGATAATTCCATCGCCCAAATCAATAATCGATGCACCGGAGTTTTTCCAGATCACCTTGCTGCCCCTTAAATTATCAAGAATAATGAACGCCTCTGTACCCGGAACTGCTTTATAGCTTTTGGTAGGGATATCGTAATATTTTCGAACCCCATCCTCTACCTTGTAAAACGATGTATTACCGGCAGCAAGCATCTCATGAACCCAGGCCGCAGCCTCGTGTCCATATTTTTTCATGCCCTCAATAGATTCTGCTATGCCTACAGCGTCCCAAACCTCAAACGGACCTAAATCCCATCCAAAACCGGCACGCATGGCATCATCAATTCTGTATAGTTCATCAGATATCTCCGGAATCCTGTCAGAAACATATTCGAACAAACCAAAAAACGAAGCTCTGAAAAGCTCGCCCGCTTTGTCTTTACCTGCAGCAAACACTTTCATCCTGTCTCTTACGTTCTCAATCGGTTTGGTCAAATCCAGTGTAGCCGATTTAACTTTTACCTGCGGTCTGTATTCCAGTGTTTTTAAATCAAGGGCAAGAATCTCTGTTTTGCCATCTGCAGTCTTTGTTTTTTTATAAAAACCCTGGTTGGTTTTATCACCAAGCCATTTATTGGCTTCCATCTTTTCTACATAAGCCGGAAGCTTAAAAAGATCGTGTGCTTTATCATCCGGACAATTATCATAAAGTCCTTTGGCAACTTTAATCATGGTATCTAGCCCTACTACATCGGTAGTACGGAACGTTGCCGATTTTGGTCGGCCCAAAGCCGGACCAGTATATTTATCTACCTCTTCTACCGTCAGCTCCATCTTTTCAACCAGATGTAGCAACGCCATAATAGAATACACACCAACCCTGTTTGCTATAAATGCAGGCGTATCTTTACATAAAACGGTGGTTTTACCTAAAAACTTATCGCCATAATGCATCAGAAAATCTACCAGTTCAGGTTTGGTATGTGGAGTAGGTATAATTTCAAGTAACCTTAAATAACGAGGAGGATTAAAGAAATGCGTGCCGCAGAAATTCGCTTTAAAATCGTCACTTCTGCCCTCGGCCATCATATGAATAGGAATTCCAGAAGTATTGGAAGTAACCAAAGTACCCGGTTTACGGTGCTGTTCTACCTGCTCAAATACTTTTTTCTTAATATCCAGATTCTCTACAACAACCTCTATTATCCAATCGCAACCTGCAATTTTAGACATATCATCATCAAAATTACCAGTAGTAATTTTGTTAAGTACTTTTTTGGAATAAACTGGCGAGGGATTGGTTTTTACAGCGGTTTGTAAGGCTGTATCAACTATACCATTTCTTGGCCCCTCCTTTGGCACAATATCTAACAACAAGACCTCAACACCTATATTTGCAAAGTGACAGGCAATACGCGACCCCATAATTCCGGATCCCAATACCGCTACCTTATTTATCTTTTTGTTTATCATTTCCATCAGTATATTTTTACTTTTAATGATTGTCAAGCTGTTACCTGGCTAGCCTTTATTTTCCCTGTTTTCTTCAGGTATTTTATAAGCTAAAGTCAGTTTATTTAATTTCTGTAAGGATAGTATCAAATTGTTCTTCTCGTGAGAGTTTAGGTTTTCATTTAAATACTCATTAAATGAAATCACAACCCCTTTTGCCAGCTGTCTTTTCTCGCGGCCAAAATCAGTAAGATAAACTTTAACCGATCGCTTATCCCCGGCAGAAGTTTCCCTGTATATTAACCCCAGTTCTTCCATATTGTTTAGCATCCTGGACAAACTCGTTGCCTTGACCCCAAGCAGACCTGCAAGCTGAGACACCGCCGTCCCCTCTTTGTCTATATTAATTAATACATAACCAATTGCCTGCGTTATTCCGAATCCGGATGCGATCTGGTTATAGGTGTTGGCCATGTTTTGCCACACTACCTTTAAAAAATAGTCTATTGTCTCCTGTTGTTTCATTAAATACTATGCTTGCATAACAAAGCTATTGAAATAATAATTAGTTTGCAAGTATAATTTACAAAATATTATATCATAAAAAACCCCACTCTAAAACAATAGAGTGGGGTTTTTAAACTTAATACTGTTTCAGACTAGTAAAGCGTAAACTCTACCCTTCTGTTTTTCTGACGGCCTGCTGCAGTTTTGTTGCTTGCAATAGGCTGACTCTCGCCATATCCAGTTGCCTCAATACGAGAAGCATTTGCTCCCTGAGACACTAAATAAGCTTTTACAGATTCCGCTCTATCTTTAGATAATCTCATATTTAAAGCATCAGATCCTGTATTATCAGTATGGCCTGCTAATTTCAAACTAAAGTTTTTCTCAACCAACAGTGCCGCAACACGATTCAATGTAGCATATGATTTAGATCTGATTGTAGCTTTACCCAAATCAAATTCTAAGTTTTTAATTGCATCAGCAACAACCTTACGATCTGCTTCTGTAATAACAACTTTTTCAACCGGTGCCGGTACTTTTAACGGACATCCAGATCCATCAACTACAGTTCCTGAAGGAGTATCCGGACATTTATCCAATTTATCGGCAACACCATCACCATCTGTATCTTTCAACAGATCGTTCATTTCGCCTCTTAATTTCTGGTTCTCAGCTTTCTGAGCTTCAAGATCGCCTTTCAAAGCATTGGCAGTTTGCTTAGCCTGTAAAGCCTCATCATAAGTTAAAGCTACAGGATTATGCCATGCAAGTTGTTTCTGACCGCTACCCAAAGCAAATTCCAAACCACCATAAGCGTATGAGTATTTATCATTGCTTCCACGGAAGTAACCATCAAGATCGTCATTATCAAGATAGTTCATAGTCCATCCCAAATCAAGGTTTATCCTGTCAGACAGTTTAAATTTAGCACCAACACCAACCGGAATAACCAGTTCATTAAGTGTTTCACCATTTTTGTAGTCGGTTAAACCAGCACTACCGGTAGAGGTTTTAACCTTGTAACCAGCAACACCAGCACCAGCTGATGCATATAACTGCAATGCATTGTTTTTATTGAACATATCAATATTAAACAAATTCACTACAGCATTTAAGCTTGCTGAATAATCCAGAGTAGTTTCGAAAGCACTGATAGGACTATCATTTACTGCACCACTTTTGTATGGTTCTGAATTATCACCAGTCAATTTACCTCTTACCCCATCTAAACGCAATGAGAAATATGGCGTAAATTGTTTTTTAATATATAATCCGTAACCGAAGTTGCTTTTCCAGTTAGAGAAATCATTTTTTCCTCCCAAAGGAGAAATTGGAGCTAATGCACCGCCATTTATACCAATAGACCACGTATTTAATTTATTTGCATCGCTAGTTGTTACCCTTGTAGAATCCTGAGCCTGGGCTACACCACCAACAAGCAGTGCTGCAACAGCTACGGGTAAACATTTAAATAGTCTTAGTTTCATAGATCGAGTTTTTAAATAATTATCAGAATCTTTTTAATTCCTGTTCAATTATTCAATACTCAGGCCAAACAGCCAAAACCACCTTTAACAATGTTTAAGAGGTAAAGCCACTGTGCTATATACTATACAAAACTACCATGCTGCAATGCTGTCATCGCCGCGGGGGTCGGCACCACCCTGATAATATCCCCACTTGGTTTTCAATATCGCATCCACCCTGCCAATTGGGCCGCGAGGGATAATATTATACCCTTTAGCCTTAAGTTTTAACATAGTTAAACTATCGAGTGTGTTTTCTTCAGTATAAACCTCATCGGGCAACCATTGGTGATGAAACTTTTTAGCCGATACCGCCTGTTGCATACTTTTATCAAACTCTATTACATTTAATATCGTTTGAAAAACCGAAGTAATAATAGTAGAACCACCAGGTGTGCCTACAACCATAAATAGTTTACCATCTTTTTCAATAATAGTTGGGGTCATAGAGCTTAGCATCCGCTTGCCTGGTGCAATGGCATTGGCTTCGCCACCAACTAACCCATACATATTAGGTGTTCCGGGCTTTACGGAGAAATCGTCCATTTCGTTGTTCAACAAGAAACCCGCTCCTTTTACAACTACAGCCGCACCATACGACCCGTTTAATGTGGTAGTTATAGATACCGCATTTCCATCCCTGTCTACAATAGAGAAGTGTGTGGTTTCCTCATGCTCCCTGCCATTTAAATTCCCTTCTTTAACTTCTGCACTTGGGGTAGCCTTGTTCCAGCTAAAATTGCTCATCCTGTTTTTGATGTAAGCATTATCTAAAAGCTGCTGTTCCGGCACTTTAAAAAAATCAGGATCTCCAAGATAGGCAGCCCTATCGGCATATACCCTGCGTTCGGCCTCAACCACCAATTGAACTGTGGAATCAGCATTTAAACCCCATCTTTTTAAAGGATAAGTCTCTACCGATTTAAGCAACTGCAACAAAGCAATGCCACCACTTGATGGCGGAGGCATTGTAATAATTTTATATTCTTTGTAGTTACCTATGGTGGGCTTACGCCAAACTGCCTTGTAGTTTTTAAGGTCTTCTTTAGAGATAATGCCTTGTCCGCGTTGCATTTCGGCTATTAAACTATCGGCAACAGCACCTTCATAAAACCCGGCGCGACCATGATCTCTAATCTGCTCCAAAGTATTGGCCAGCTCTTGCTGCTGTAAAACATCACCTTCTGTCCAATCGCCTGCTTTCAAAAATGCGGTACCATCTGGATTGAACTCGGTAAACGTTTCCTTTAATCCGTTAAGCTCTCTGGCTTGTCTGGCACTTACTTTAAAACCGTTTCTTGCCAATTCTATAGATGGCTCAATTAAATCAGCCCATTTCAGTTTACCATATTTTTGATGTGCTTCGACCATTCCGGCTACAGAGCCCGGAACACCGGCAGCCAGGTGGCCGTATAAACTTTTATCGGTAATGGCATTACCGGCAGAATCCAAATACATGTCTCTTGATGACAATGCCGCTGCTTTTTCTCTAAAATCTAAACTATTGGTTTCTCCAGAAGCAGCGCGATAAACCATAAAACCCCCGCCACCAAGATTACCGGCATTCGGATAAACTACTGCCAGGGCAAACTGTACGGCAACCGCAGCATCAACCGCGTTACCACCTTTTTTTAAAATACCCAGGCCAACCTTAGAGGCAAGCGGACTTGCAGAAACCACCATTCCGTTTCTATACTCGTTGCTGTTATACTTTCCAAGCTGTCCTCCAACACACCCAGATAGCATTAACCCTGTAATTAAAGCTAATACAATGTTCCTATGCGTGTTTCTCTTCTTTGTAATTCTCTGCGTCGGCATAAATTTTTTCTATAATATCTTTATTCTTTTCCAGAATAACTTTCCTTTTCAAACTAAGCTTAGGGGTAAGCTCACCACCATCAATACTCCATTGTTTTGCCAGCAAGGCGAAGCGCTTAACCTGCTCCCACTTACCAAATTCTTTACCAGACAGCTCTACAATTTGCTGGAACTTTTCTACTACGTTCGGATCCTTTGCCATTTCAGCATCGGTGGTATAGCCAATTCCCTTTTTCGCTGCCCAGGCCTTTAACGCCACAAAATTAGGAACAATTAAGGCAGATGGAAACTTACGATTTTCGCCCAATACCATCACCTGCTCCACCAAAGGTGTTTCCTTAAATTTATTTTCTATCATTTGAGGTGCCACATACTTGCCGCCTGCAGTTTTAAATATCTCTTTTTTACGGTCTGTGATTTTCAAAAACTTGCCACCCACAAGCTCGCCAATATCTCCGGTATGGAACCAACCATCTTTATCTATCGTTTCGGCAGTCAGGTCATCGCGCATATAATAGCCTTTCATAATGTCGTGGCCACGCGCCAAAACTTCTCCGTCTTCGGCAATCTTTACTTCTACCCCTTTAATTGAGGGCCCCACAGTACCAAACATGGTATTACCAAAGTGGTTTACTGTAATTACCGGTGATGTTTCCGTTAATCCGTAACCTTCAAATACTGGCATATCCGCAGCCCAAAAGATTCTTGCCAATCGCGGATTTAATGCCGCACCGCCCGAAACAATAACGATAATGTTGCCCCCCAAGGCTTCCTGCCATTTTTTAAATACGAGTTTTCTGGCAATGCCTAATTTAAAATTATAGAACCAACCGCTTTCAATTTCATACTTCTCTGCCAGGGCTACCGACCAAAAGAAGATTCCCCTTTTAATACCGGTAAGCGCTTTACCCTTTTCCATGATCTTTTCGTATACCTTTTCCAATAATCTTGGAACGGTAGAGAAAACCGTAGGTTTTACAAACTGAATATCGGCCACAATGGTATCCATACTCTCGGCATAATAAACAGATGTGTTGGTATACATGTACAGGTAAACAACCATTCGCTCAAAAATATGAGACAGGGGCAGGAAGCTCAAACCCGTTGTAATTCCTTCTGGCAAAAGCACCGCGGAGTTCTCGAAATTTTTAACCAGGTTATCGTGCGTAAGCATCACTCCTTTGGGCGTTCCGGTTGTTCCCGAAGTATAAATAAGAGTTAAAATATCTTCTGGTTTTATTTGATTTCGATACTCATCAAGATTATGAGTTTGTTTTGCACCATCATCTAACAATGCAGACCAATTATTGGCACCCGGCACGTCATTAAACGTATATACTTTTATATCAGTAGCCAGTTCTGCACATACGTTTTTTAATTTTTTATAAAGGGCTTCATCGGCTGCAAACACAACCGTAACGGCTGCATTTTCAAGAATAAATTTGATATCGTGTTCTGCAAGCGTTGGGTAAAGTGGTATCTGATAGGCGCCTATTTGCATAATAGCGAAATCGGTGATGTTCCACTCAGGTCTGTTTGGCGAAATCACTGCCACTCTGGATTCTTTTCCCAACCCGATACCAATTAATCCGCGGCTCAATGCATCCACAGTATCACAAAACTTTTGGGTACTGTATTTTACCCACTTTCCGTTTATTTTACCACTAACAAATTCTTCCTTTGGAAATTTCTCTAAATTGTATTGAAGCAAGTCGAATACTCTTGTTATCGTTACAGCCATGGTACTTCGCTTAATATTTATATTATAGGAATTTGGTTCACAAAGGATATGCCCATATATTCTCCCTCTACGCCCCTTGTTTTCCAAACTTAACTAAAAATAATCAATATTATTTTACAATTGCAGTGTGATTTGGGTCATTTTTAGGAGGCGGATAAAGAACAATTCATGATTAGAGCAGCTCTCAACATTCTTCCCAATTCAGACCGCACTGTTATCTCTCTGCTCGTTCGCGATGTCGGAGTATGATATAAATCATTCAAGATCATCTGATAGATTTCTCCAAATTTTCTTTTCCTGAGCTAAACATCGCCGGCAAATCAAAGTAGAAAAGACTGTAGTTATCGTATAGCAATGCCATCAGTCCTACATTTAAATCTCCGTATGATAAGGACAATTTGCTCTTTTTATAAAACAACCTCACTGAAAACCAGTATTTATAATCTGAATGTCATGCCGTGGCACAATAGTTGTTATGATGCTTTCATCTAATAAAAAGTTAAAAACAGACATTATGAAAAAATTAATCTTTACTCTATTTTGTTGCACTGCATTGCTAGCATTAACATCAAATGTGGCTAATGCTCAAAGTTATAAAACTGCACTAGGTATGCGTATTGACGCTGGCGACGGTTCAACCGGTGTTGGTTTTAATGTAAAACACTTCTTCTCTAGAAACGGTGCAGTTGATGCCAACCTTATCTTTTTTGACGGAAACGTTGTTGGTTTAGGTGCAGAATTTCAATATCAGGCTCCAATTGCAGGTGCAAGAGGATTAGACTGGTACTTAGGTGTTGGTCCGAATTTCTTGTTTGGAAAACACTCAACTGCAGTTCAACTTAGACCTACCGCTGGTTTAGATTTTAAAATCCCAAATGCACCAATTGACTTTGCATTTGACTGGCGCCCAATGTTTACCCTTAATCAAGGAACAGAATTTACCGCAGCGCGTTTCGGCATTTCATTACGTTACGCGTTTTAGATAAAACTACACTTCTTCCGTATTGAAAAACAGCAAGGGCTGCGAATATGAATTCGCAGCCCTTGCTTTTATATGTAATTAAACAGGAGTCTCTCGACCAAGAAGTAGCGACGAAACGATTCACATAATCAAGAGATCTCTCCTGTCGTCGAGGACGGGGATGTGCTCCATATTATGCGCCCAATTCCCTTAAAAAATGCTTGCTAAGAAGAGGTCTAGGAATCATTGCGCTTTTTCAGCGCATTTATTCCAGACGCTGAATAGTAAGTGTTTTTTAACCTTTCTTTCCCAAAAGCCAACGATTTCTTACAGCCTTTTCTCCTTCGCTTGGATTCTCATTAACCGTAGTTATCAATTTAACATTCGGATTAGCCTTTAAGGTAAGTTTAATATCCCTTACCAAACCATCTCTTCTAATAGTAACGGTAATCACATCGCCAACATTTTTACTGGTAACTACCGGCATTTTCTCAATAGCAACCTCAACAGGCACGCCATCAACAGTTACAATCTGATCATTCACATTTAAGCCACCATCCCAGGCAGCAGAATTACGCGAAACAGCCGATACAATAATATCACCCTCCACCTTTTTAGATGCCACACCTAAATACGGAATAATTTTACCTTCATTTTCGTCTACAACACTAATACCCGCATAGCCAAAGTATTTTTTGTACTCAATAGCATCCGTTCCATTTACATATCTGGCCCAGAAATCAGTAAAGCTGATGCCGCTAATTTTCTCTACCATAGCCTTAAATTCAGCATCAGTATAACCTCTGCCTAATTTTTTATAGTACTCATGGTACATGCTTTTCATTACATCATCCAAACTCTTGGCTCCTTTAGTAGCATGGGCAATTTCAATGTCCATAAGCATACCAACAACCTCACCTTTACTGTAATAAGAAATGGTGGCGTTGTTAGAGTTTTCATTAGGACGATATGCTTTAATCCATGCATCGTAACTCGCTTCGGCGGCCGACTGAACTTTTGCGCCCGGTGTGTTTACCACATTGGCAATAGCTGTTGCTAGCGCCTGTGCGGTCTCATCAACAGTAAAAAAGCCAGCACGATGCGTTAGTTTATTCTCATAGTACGATGTAAAACCTTCGGCAACCCAAAGGTTTGTAGTGTAATTTTCATTGTCGTAGTCAAATGGACCCAGGGCTACCGGACGTAAGCGTTTTACGTTCCAAAGGTGATAATACTCGTGTGCAACAAGATTTAAAAAATCTTTATATCCTTTTGGATCAGCATATTTATCTCTGGATGCGCCAAGTACGGTAGAATTTAAATGCTCCAGACCACCACCTCCAACGGAGCGGTTGTGTACTATAAAAGTATAGTGTTTATTCGGGTTCTCGCCATAAATAGCGGTTCCCTGCTCAACAACCTTAGCCATATCAACCTGTAGCTTTTCCTTGTCGTAATTACCACCTCCATACATAGCCACTTCATGTTTAACACCAGATGCAGTGAATTCAAAAACATCCTGGTTACCTACTTCAATAGGGCTATCGAACAAAAGATCGAAGTTCGATGCCGTATAAGTAAACGGTTTTCCGCTTACCGGCTCTAAGCCTGTAGATACCTTTTCCCAACCTTTAAACGGGTTCACTTTAACAGTGCTTGGTAAGTTTAGCATGCCATCAGGATACATAAATATTCCGGTGCTTGATAAAAAAGCATGACTTTCATCAACAAAAGAGGTACGTACAGATACTTCAAAAGCATACACGCGGTATTTGATTTTTATGTTTTTTGCTTTAGCGGAATAAATTCTCCAGGCGTTTTTTCTTACTTTCTCGAACTTAACAGGCTTATCGTTTGCAGTAGCCGAAAAGCCCTCTACATTTTTTGCAAATTCGCGAACCAAGTATGATCCTGGTGCCCATACAGGCATTTTAACGTCTACATAATCCTTAGTTAATCCTGAAATGTTCATTTCCATTTCAACGTAATGTGCCTGTGGTTCAGTGAAATTTACCTCGAACCCAATCTTTACCTGCGACTTAGCTGTCATACTTATTGATAGTAATACGATTAATCCTGCTAATGATGTTTTCATCAAAAATTCTTTATTAATATAAGTTAGTTGTTTTTGCTGTGCCAAACTTAGATAAAAGTGCTTAAAATAGTGTATATTTTACCTACCGTTTAATATGCTCGTAAGTAAAATATTACGTTAATGGAGCTGTAACATCCTTAATACAAGCCTTGTGAGGCGCCATATTTGAATATTTTTGTACGCTAACAAAGTCAACACAGCCAATATGAAGCTCAAGTATATCGTTTATGCCCTAATTGTTTTAGGGTTTCTTTATTTTATTTATTACAGGATTTCGGCCAATAAGGCGATCGAAAATTCAGGTGGCGGAAAAGGCGGAGGCAAGGGAGCCAAAGGCGGCGCGCCAACAATGAATGTGAATGGCGTAGTAGTAAATGCTGCTGCTTTTAACAATGATCTTGAAATAACAGGGGCTGTTGAGGCCAACGAGGCTGTTACTTTAAAAAGTGAGGTATCTGGATTGGTTACCGCAATTAATTTTAAGGAAGGTACTAACGTAAGTAAAGGTACGCTGCTGGTAAAAATTAACGACAGGGATATACAGGCTCAGTTACAAGACGCACTTACTAAAGAACGATTATCGGCTACTAACGAAGCCCGGGCAAAACAGCTTTTGCAAAAGGGAGCAATTAGTCAGGAAGAGTATGATACCTCGCTTGCAGATTTGCAGTCGCTTAAATCGCAAACGCAATTGGTCCGTGCACAATTGGCAAAAACATCTATATATGCCCCTTTTAGCGGGAAAATTGGGTTGCGCTCTATTTCGGTTGGAGAGTATATTACCCCTGCCAGTGTTATTGCAAACCTGCTTAGCATAGATCCTATTAAAATAAACTTCGCGGTTCCTGAAAAGTATGTAGGCCAGATCAAATTACACTCTGAGATCTCATTTAGAACAGATGGATCTGCAAAATCTTACATCGGGAAGGTATTTGCTATTGAACCGGGAATAAATTCACAAACAAGAACATTACAGATTAAAGCATTGGCGGCTAACCCGAATAACGAGTTGCTGCCGGGTGCTTTTGCAAGGATTAAATTAGCGCTTACCACTTTAAACGATGCTATTTTAATTCCTAATGAGGCTATAATTCCTGTACTTGATGGGAAAACGGTATTTGTAAGTAAGGGCGGACAGGCACAGCAGATTTCTGTTGAGGCGGGTACGCGTACGGCAAAAGCTATCGTGATTACTTCGGGACTAAAAGTTGGAGATACAGTTTTAACCACAGGTGCCATGGCTCTTAAAACAGGGACGCCGGTACATGTAACAGTTACTAAAAACTAAGAGCGACAGGATGAGTATTTCAACCACGAGTATAAAAAGGCCGGTTTTGGCCATTGTAATGAACCTGATGATCCTTTTGTTTGGGGTTATCGGCTATAACTTTTTAGGAGTTAGGGAGTTCCCTAATATTGACCCTACGGTGGTTTCTGTGCGAACTTCTTATCCGGGTGCCAACTCTGATATTATTGAATCGCAGATCACTGAACCGCTTGAAAAATCTATTAATGGGATTGACGGGATCAGGAATATTTCTTCATCAAGTAATCAGGGTAGTAGTAATATTACCATAGAGTTTAATCTGGATAAAAATATAGACGATGCAGCCAATGATGTGCGCGATAAGGTTTCGCAGGCGGCAAGAAGTTTGCCTAAAGATATCGATGGCAATCCGGTTGTAAGTAAGGCTGATGCCAACTCTGATGCGGTAATTACGATGACGGTGCAAAGCGATAAGCGGAATGTAATGCAGCTAAGTGATTACGCTGAAAACGTGATTTCTGATAGGCTGCAAACCATAACCGGGGTTAGTAGTATACAGATACAGGGGCAAAGGAAATATGCCATGCGTATTCGTATAGACCCTAATAAACTGGCTGCCTATGGCTTAACATCGCAAGATATTGTTACTGCGTTAGACAGGGAAAACGTAGAGTTGCCATCTGGTAAAATTACGGGTGCAAGTACGGAACTGGTGATAAAAACCTTAGGTAAATTAACTGACGAAGATGAATTTAACAACCTGATTCTGAAAAATGATTCGGACAATGTAGTGCAGTTAAAAGATGTTGGCTACGCGGTTCTGGGTTCTGAAAACGAAGAAACTGTTTTAAGGGAATCTGGAAAGCCTATGGTTGCTGTTGGCTTGGTTCCGCAGCCGGGAGCTAACTACCTTGACATTTCTAAAGAGTTTTACAAGCGGTTTGAGCAGCTGCAAAAAGATATTCCACAGGATATAAAACTTAATGTTTCGTTGGATACAACCAGGTTTATCCAGAGCTCTGTTACTGAGGTTGCGGAAACGATTATCTTGTCGCTGATTCTGGTTATTCTGATCATTTACCTATTCTTTAGGGATTGGGCAATTGCAATGAGGCCGCTGATAGATATTCCGGTATCGCTGGTGTTTACGTTTTTTATCATGTACATTTTTGGGTTCTCGATTAATGTATTGTCGCTGCTGGCAATTGTACTGGCAACGGGTTTGGTGGTTGATGATGGTATTGTGGTTACAGAAAATATCTTTAAAAAGGTAGAAGAGGGCTACTCCCCTTTTGAGGCCGCAATTAAAGGTTCTAACGAGATCTTTTTTGCTGTTATTTCAATTTCAGTAACCTTAGCTGCAGTGTTTTTACCGGTTATATTTTTGCAGGGCTTTGTAGGCCGGCTGTTTAGGGAGTTTGGGGTGGTAATTGGGGCCGCCGTGCTCATATCGGCATTTGTATCGCTTACTTTAACACCGATGCTAAATGCTTACCTGATGAAAAAAAGCGGGCACAAAAAATCCAAATTCTACGACATGACGGAGCCATACTTTGTGGCCATGAATGATTGGTACGAAGAAAAACTAAACAAGTTTTTGGACAGAAGGTGGTTGGCAATTCCTATTATTTTGGTTTGTTTGGGTCTTATTGTTTTGTTTTGGAAGATATTGCCTAAAGAAACCGCTCCTTATGACGACAGAAGCGCGATTAACATGAACCTTACTCTACCTGAAGGCTCTTCTTTTGCCTATACTGATGATTTTGTGGGTAAGGTTTCCCAAATGGTTCAGGATTCTGTGCCTGAAAAGAAAGTGGCTATTACGGTTACCTCGCCGGGCTTTGGTGGTTCGGCATCTACAAATAGCGGGTTCGTAAGAATGGGCTTAAGTGACCCGGGAGAAAGGCAACGTTCTCAGGCTGATATTACTAATGCTTTAACCAAGATTACCAGAAAATATACTGAAGGAAAAGTGGTTGTAACGCAACAGCCTACTATTTCGGTTGGTCGTAGGGGTGGTTTGCCTATCAATTATATTATACAGGCTCAGAATTTTGAAAAGCTAAGAGAAAAAGTGCCTTTGTTTATGGATGAGGTGGCTAAGGATCCTACTTTTACAACTTCTGATGTGAATTTGAAGTTTAATAAGCCCGAAATTGACTTAACTATTGACAGGGCTAAGGCCAAAAACCTGGGGGTTTCTGTTGCAGATATTGGTTCTGCTTTACAATTGGGCTTAAGCGGTCAGCGCTTTTCTTACTTCTTTATGAACGGAAAGCAGTATCAGGTTATTGGTCAGTTTGAGGTTGGCGACAGGAAAGATCCACTTGATCTTAGTTCTGTATATGTTAGAAACGATAAAGGTGAGTTGATTCAGATTGACAACCTGGTTTCGAGTAAAGAAGAGAGCAGTCCGCCACAGCTATTCCGAAATAACCGCTTTACCGCAGCAACTGTTTCGGCGGGGTTGGCTCCGGGCAAAAGTATTGGAGAAGGTCTGGATGCAATGGACAGGATATCGGCTAAAATACTTGACGAAACGTTTTCTACAGATTTAGGCGGTGAGTCGAGAGATTTTAGAGAGAGTTCATCTAATACTTCTTTTGCCTTTGGCCTTGCGTTATTGTTGGTTTACCTCATTCTTGCAGCACAGTTCGAAAGTTTTAAAGACCCTATTATCATTATATTAACGGTACCGATGGCTGTAGCCGGTGCATTTTTATCCCTCTGGTTGTTTGGCCAAAGCTGGAATATATTTAGCCAGATTGGCACCATTATGCTGATCGGACTGGTAACTAAGAATGGTATTTTGATTGTTGAATTTGCCAATCAGCTTAAAGAAAAGGGCAAGAGCGTTCATGATGCAATCAGAGAGGCTTCGGTATCGAGGTTAAGACCTATTTTGATGACCAGTTTGGCTATTGCCATTGGTGCGCTTCCTATTGCAATGGCATTAGGTGCCGCTGCAAAAAGCAGGATGGGTATGGGTATTGTGATTGTTGGTGGTACTATATTCGCGCTGATTCTTACGCTGTTTGTTATCCCTGCTATTTATTCGTTCTGGTCTAAAGAACACAAGGAAAATTCAGAACTAAAAGAGTCTTTAATAGCTGCGTTGAAAACGGAAAATGTATAAGTGGCCATTTACAAAGAGAAACATGAAAAAGCTTAATTTTATTTTGATCATACTTCTTGCAGCCTTTGTACAAAATGCAGCTGCCCAGGAGAAACTAACGCTTCAACAGGCAATTACCATCGCTCTGCAAAATAATTACGACATAAAATTGGTTAACAATGATTTGCAGATTGCAAAGAACAACACCAATATTGGCAATGCCGGTTTTTTACCTGGGGTTACAGGGAGTTTTGCAACGGACGGGAGTAGACAAAATACAGTACAAACCACTTCTACTGGTGCTGAGAGAGTTGCCGATGGTGTTAGGAATACAAGCATGAACTACGGTGTTGCGCTGGATTGGACCATTTTTGACGGCTTTAAGATGTTTGCTACTTATGATAAATTAAAGGAGTTGCAAAAACAGGGCGAGGTAAATGCAAAAGCCGCTATATTAACTACAATTGCTGATGTAATTAATTCATATTATGCAGTGGTAAAACAGCAACAGCTTGTTGTTGCCAATGACAGTGCATTGGATATTTCGAGATTTAGATTAACCATTGCTGATAACAAACTGCAGCTGGGTAAGGGTTCGAAACTTGATGTTTTAGCTGCTCAGGTTGACTACAATACCGATACATCTGCCTATTTACAGCAAAAAAACCTTTTGCAAACATCAATGATTACGCTTAATCAGGTTATGGCCAGGGCTATTGATACTAAATTTACTGCGGAAGAGGATATGGACATTGATTACAAACTGAATTATACCCTGTTGCAGGAGCAAACGTTACAGTTGAATCCTGATCTACAGAATGCTTTTATTAATAAAAAGGTGGCTGAACTTAGTTTAAAAGAGGTAAAGGGACAGCGTTATCCGGTAGTTGGTGTAAATGGTGGTTATGCATTTTCGAGAAGCGCCAACCCTACTGGGTTTAACCAGAAATTTAGAGGTCAGGGTATCTCTTATGGCTTAACGGCAAGCATGAATATCTTTAATGGTTTTTTACAGCGTCAGAATGAAAGAAATGCTAAGGTGCAGATCAATTCATCTGAAGTGGAGCTTGAAAAAACCAAGCAAACTATTAACGCCCAGCTGCTAACTGCTTTCGAGAATTATAAAACAAGCCTGGATTTGTTAAAGGTTGAGACTAAAAATGTTGACATTGCCAAGCAAAATCTAGATATCACTTTAGCAAAGTACAGGCTAGGAAGCATTGCCCCTCTGGAACTTAGAGAGGCCCAAAGAAACGCTATAAACGCAATCACCAGGTTTTTAGATGCTCAATATCAGGCAAAACTTACAGAAATCAGTTTAAAAGAGATAAGTGGCACTTTAAATATCCAATAAGATTAGTATTTTTATCGCATGATTCTAGTAGCAGACAGTGGTTCTTCTAAGACCGATTGGATGGGTTACAGCCCCAATGAAAAAATCAACTTTAGTACGCAAGGAATAAACCCTTATTTCTTAAATGCACATGATATTTTCAAATTGTTTTCAAAGAAGAAAGAAATTGCCCCTTACGCTGATAAGGTTAAAGAAATCTATTTCTTTGGTGCAGGCTGCTCGTCGCCTGATAAAATTGAGGTGATCTCTAACGGGATTTCTTCTTTCTTTACCAAGGCTTATGTGTCAGTTGAGCATGATTTAATTGGTTCGGCATACGCCACTTGTGGTGATAAAAAAGGACTGACTTGTATTTTGGGTACTGGCTCTAATATTTCTTATTACGACGGTAAAGAAGTTCATAACGGGGCACATGGCTTGGGTTATGCTCTTGGTGATGAAGGCTCAGGCACCTATTTTGGTCGCAAACTGATCACAAGCTATCTATATCATCAGATGCCTGCTGATCTTGCTGTTGAATTTGCCGATACTTATCAAATTGACAAGGAATCTGTTATTACCAATCTTTATCAAAAACCAGCACCAAATATCTACCTGGCCTCGATAAGTCGTTTTATGGCTTCTCATCCTGATCATCCTTTTATTATTAATATTTTACGTGAGGGTTTCCAGGAATTTGTAGATTCCAACATTAAGGATTACCCTAATTATAAAAGCCTTGATACTCACTTTGTAGGCTCTATTGCATTTTACTATCAGGATATTTTAAGAGAGGTTTGTATTGAGAATCAGGTAAAAGTTGGTAAGATATATCAAAAACCTATTGAGGGTATTTACAACTACATCTTAAGAAAAGAAGGCATCATGGTTTAAGCTGCGCTTTATCCTTTTTACATCATAGACGGCTCCTGCCGCAGGCAGTAAACCGAACTCGCATCACTGGTACTTCGGGATCATCTTCTTAGGCCGTAGCAGTGCCGGTTGAAATGATTAACATGATTATAAACGCCTATTTCCTCATATGGATTCAAGTCTATATAGATTATTTACCACTGACAAATTTCTTTAATTAACCGAATATTGGTTTCATAGACAGCATCTTTACGAAAATTTACGAGGAGTTACATGAACGTTTGATCGGGCCTGCCATTTACACGCATTCTATCTCTCTTTCTATTTAGAGGAACTTCGGCACAATTCCTGTTGAAGGGATACAATTACAGGGAGAAGATCACAACTGACAAAAGCAAAGTAACTGATGCCATTTTTCTGCTTATAAGGATCTTGTAAATTCCCCAGTGTTAATAGGACCTGATGATGACTTGAAACATGGTAGTGAATATTGCGGAAACAAAATACAAACCATGGAGGGCAAAGACCTAAATTTTTTATCTGAGCATCCTCTCACCGGACTAATGAAGCGAAGACAGTGCGTCCCTAAGTAGTGTAGATACAATTTTGGAAATCTATATATTCTGCATAAACCCGACCAACTATTTGGACAGATTTAGATGATTATCATTCCGGGCTGTATAGGAAGAATTAAGCCACTTCATACACCGCTATTCGCTTGTCCATTTCGGCAGTTACCATGGAGGCTATCCAATCCAATTTTTTCTGTTCGGTTGAACTAAAGTCTCTATGTTGACTATCTACAATACAAATTGAACCCACATTAAGTCCTCCTTTAGTCGTGATAACAGCCGAAGCAAAAAATTGTATCCCAAGTTCACCAAGCATCATTGGATTTAAAATTAACCCAGGTTTTTTTGTGATGGTTTCAAATTTCACAAGACTATCATTCTGTATTGCAATTGAACATATATTGTTAGCTTGATCGGTATCCAGATCAGCAGACTCTGATTGTTCTGACATACCCCAGACTTTATAGTTGTCTACAAAATTGATCATCGCTAAAGGAACATTTAACATCTTTGCCGATACTGCTACTAGTTTATCAAACACTGGCTCCGGCTTAGTATGCAAAATTTTATATTGCTTTAAGTTTTCCAGGCAAGGATATTCATTTGGTGAAATTACATTGATTCCAATCATACTTACAATTCGCAAAACAATTAAACTTAATTTATCCCATAGCACTTGCAATCAAGGTATTGCATAGCAGCTAATATGTCGGTTACATGGCAATTACCATACCCGATTTGTTATTGTGCTTTAAAAAATTGCTTTTTTATGGCTAACGACAAATAAATGTATCTTCTATTATTAATTGAAGGGGATTTACGATTGAGGATGAAAAACGAGGGATCAGGATTATGTGCGACAAAAGCTACAATTCAGAAAAAGTAAAGAGGGGTAAACCTTCCTCAAACTGGATTCATTTCCCCAATATTTACAGATAAGGTTAAAAAAACAGGCCTTCAAAAATAAAATTCTGAAGGCCTGTTAACAGACGGGTATTCGTATTTTATTTCTTTGTAACCTTGAATTCAGTTCTCCTGTTAAGGGCACGACCTTCAGGATTATCTTTGCCATTAGGTAGTTCATTAGGAGCTACTGGTTTTGTTTCACCATAGCCTCTGCTTGTCATTCTTGAAATCGGTATTCCTTTTGAAACTAAATAGTCTACGCAAGATTTCGCTCTTCTCACTGACAGGTCCATATTATAAGCATCTGAACCTTTGCTATCTGTATGCGCACTTAGCTCGATTTCAATCTTAGGGTTATCCTCCATGATTGAAAATAAATGATCCAGCTTACCTTTTGAATCTTCAGTTAATGTTGCTTTATCAAATTCATATAGCACATCCTTAAGTACTATAGGTTTGTCAATTTCGTAAGGAGTTAAACAAATATCAGGACTAAACAATGTATCTTTTTTTGCTAAATCATCATAACTGAAGTTTAAAATTTTAGAGAAGTACTTATCTTTTTCTGCTGTAAGTTTTAGCTTACGATTAGAATTTACTTTGAAAGTGTACTCTCCGGCTTGATTTGTAACTGTTCTAAGTGTTTGCAATGAATCAACAAGTATAATAGTGGCATCTTGTAAGGGCTGTTTTGTATCACAATCGTATACAATACCTTTAACGGTAAGGTATTCACGTTTTACATTAAAAACCTCCAGACAGCAAAGAGATTCACGGTCTGAACTAATATAGCCTTCGGTATCTGAATTATCAGAAGGAGTATAATAGATATCGTCTTTTGATGAGTTAAATGGATAACCAACATTGCGAGGGTCTGACCAATTAGTGAAATCGCCCTCACTTTCATAAAAATCAAATCCACCCATCCCTATTCTGCCATTACTACTGAAAAGCAATTTATTGGTTTGAGCATTATAGTAGGGAGCCTGATCATCTTCAGGGGAGTTTATCTTATTACCTAAATTTATCGCTTGTCCTAATGACCCATCAGTTCTCAAAGGGCAATACCATAAATCATACTTACCTTGTCCACCAGGTCTGTTAGACGAGAAGATTAAGTATTTGCCATCTTTAGTTACAAAGGGCTGAATAGCATTAAATCCTTTTACATTTACCTGGCTTCCTAACTCAACGGGATCGCTCCAACCTTTATCTGATGAAGCTAGTTGGTAGATCTTTTTGTCGCCCTGAGCTGTCCAGCTGGTAATATAAATGGCCTTTCCGTTTGGATGAAAAGCCGGAGCAGCTGCTTCTTTGTTTAAACTGTTTAATGCTACCTTTTTAATTGTGATGCCTCCCGTTAAAGGATTACCTGGAGTTTCATATACTGCATTCAAATATGGGGTCTCTTTTTTTGACACTTTCGCATTACTTTGATCAGTTAAGATTTCCTTTTTGCCTGCATCACCTACTGGTCTGGAAGATGTAAAGTAAAATTTACTGTCTTTTATAACCGGTGTATAGTTTGATCCTTTCTGGTTAATATCGTTTTGAAGCTTGGTTAACTTAAACAATCTCGGATAGCGCAATTCAAATAATGCAAACTGGCAAGAAGCTATTTCAGATTTTGTTTTTGCGGCATACGCATCATTAAGTTTATACTTGCCGACAAATTCATTGAAAGCCGTAACTGCTTCTTCAAATTTTTGATTTGCCCTCAGTGATTCGGCATACCAAAATGTAGCAAGTACATATTTCGGATCCTTAAATTCCTTTGCCAAAGCATACCATTTCTCTGCGTCAGTAAAGTTTTTATAAAGCCTTAACGATTCAGCCAATTGAAATACGCTGTATTCGTAATCTTCCTTTTTAGGGTTATCTTGTTTAATCTTATTTGCAAAACCATAAGGCACTACAAACCCAGCACTATCTGCGGAGGATAGTTGCAGTGATCTTTTATAATATTCTGCGGCTGCGTAATACTCTTTATTTTGAAAATAGACATCCGCTACTCTCTTACTATTGGTTACAAATTGCGCATTTGCAGCAGTTGTGAATAAGCACAGGATCAGTAATGTTTTAAGCAGTTTCATCTGTAAATGATTTATTTATGTTTAGGTGGTCAGATGGAGCTCGCATGATGAATCATGCTAGGTTCATATCGCGTTAGTTTATAATCTTGGACAAAAGAAGTTAGGGCCTGTAATTCCCTTTCTACTGGTAAATGAAATGGATAACTCTAACCCTCCCTGATTACGTGTAGCTCTACTTAAACTTGAAGTGTTAAAATCATAACTTACCCCAAAGACCATATTTTTTAGGTGTAACCCGAAGAAAGCTATCGCAGAATCATCAACCCTATAATTAGACCCGAAAAGCAAATCTGATTCCTGATTAAGCATAAACTGTGCATAAGCCCCGATTGCTATTTCGCGTGCATTACCCTGTTTCATGTATAACCCATTTGGTGTAATATCAAGAACTTCTGACATTTTGATTCTAGCACCTCCATGAGCTGCATATCTAATTGGCATACGAACGCTATTCCCTAAAAACTTATCGACTGGCCTGGTAATATGCCCTGCCATTGCACCTCCGAACACGTTAACTCTTTGTCCTGGATTTCCATCGAAATACATAAATCCTGCATTCACATCTGGCACTAATGTGTTAGATGAAGCAAAGGATTCGTTTATTCCAAAATTGGGATCATAACCCGTTATTGGATTGAATTGTGCACCCAGGGTGATCTTTGATGGATCAAAGCTTTTATTAAGAATACCAGCCTGCAAACCAAAGTTTATCATGTTTAAACCGATCTTTCCAAAGTGGATACGATAAGCTCCTGAAACCATAGCGCTTAGGTGATTATAACTAATATCTCCAGCATTCTGATTCAAAACCATTGCACCGAATGCTAAGTTTTTAACCGGGGCCATGTCAAATGACGCCCCCCCGGTTAAAAATGAATTTGAAATAGTTCCCCACTGTTGTTTGGCATTCAAAGAAACCCGGTATTCACCGTCCGTTACCCCGGTTAGTGCTGGGTTTAGCCATAGCGGGTGAGCGTAGTATTGAGAGAAGTGCGGATCAATCTGTGCAACCACCCTTACAGCTCCCAAACTTAAAAACGCTCCTAGTGCTATTATTTTTATTAGTTTCTTCATAACAAATTTGTTTTTCGAGTTTTTAGGTAAATGATTAATATTAACTGGAAACATCTTTTATCTTAATAGGGTTATTGTGCCTTTTTTAGTGGTTTTAGTCCCGTCATTAAATTCCGCTTCCAGGAAATACACATACACACCGTTCGGCTGTATATCACCTTTATACGTTCCATCCCATCCATTTTGAATGTTTAATGATTCGTAAATAAATTGTCCCCATTGATTGTATACACGCAACTTCATTTTTGCAATTGTATTTCCGTACACGTACAGAATATCATTTTTACCATCATTATTTGGTGTAAATGTATTAGGGACAAAAATTGTGTTTCCTAGAGGATTATCGCTCTTAGCAGTTAAGCTGGTTGCGTCACTCAGTTGACAGTCAAGCTGACCTTTAGCCCTAACTCTTATTGTTACACTTTGATCAGGTTTCAAACCAGCTACCAGATAAGTAGTTCCAGTCGCTCCACCTGTAGGTGCAACCCATGTTAGTCCATTATCTAATGAAACTTCGTAAGCAGTTGCTCCTGGTATTGGATTCCACTGGAATGTTATTTCTGTTGCTTTGTTCTCTTTAACAGTAACCACTGGTGCCTCAAGTTTACCTAGTACAGTTACCACAACTGATGTGCGTGTTGTACTTGAGCATCCTGTTGCATTGCTACTTTCCACATAATAAGTTGTGGTTGTTGTTAGAGCCGGTGTAGTAAATGTTACACCCTGAGCAATTGAAGTTCCTCCGGTTGCTGCAGTATACCAGCTATAAGTAAGCGCTGCATCTGGATTGGTTACTGAAAGTGTAGCAGTTGTACCTGAACACAATGGCCCTTCAGCTCCTGATATTGCAGGTGGCGCTGTAGGAATTGGTGAAGCGTTTACTTTAACTGCTGTACGACCCGTACTTACACAAGATGCTGTTGAAGCTTCAACATAATATGTAGTAGTTGTTGTGATTGCAGGCGTAGTAAAGCTTGTGCCTGTACCAACAGCTGTTCCAGCAATTGGAGTAGTATACCATTTGTAGGTTACTCCATTAGTTTGAGGACTTGAAACACTCAATACAGCCGGAGTTCCTATACAGGCATCTACAACTGCTGAAACTACAATCGGTGTTTGTGGTTTTGGTGAAACAGTTACTGTTACTTTAGTTCTACCAGTTGCATTTCCACAACCTGAAGCACTTACTGCCAATACGTAGTAATCTGTATTAGTAGTTAAGGTTGGTGTGGTAAATTCTTCACCAGTAAATAATAATGTTCCTCCTGCTAACTCACTGTACCATTGGTACAAGATCCCTGCCTCAGCATTAGCTACTTTTAACACAGTTGATTCGCCGCTGCATATACTTGTTCCTGCACTAGCAACATCTGGTGTTTCTGGTAAAGGATTAACTGTAATTGTAACCACTTTTGCTGTTGCGGCAGTGTTCTCGCATTTATTAGCAGCCCTAACAGTTACATAGTAAGTTGTAGTTGCTGTTAACACCGGAGTAGTAAACTCTGCCCCGGTAAACAATGCATTGGTTAATGCTGCATCACTGTACCAGGTAAACACCGGATTAGTAGCGGTTGTACTGCTTGCTGTAAGCGTGGCAGTTGTGCCTGCACAGAATGGTGAGCCTGCTCCTGCTATAACAATGTCAGCTGCTGTGGCTGGTGGATTAACCGTTACGGTAACAACCTTAGCTGTGGCTGCTGTATTGTCGCATCTGTTATCGCCTCTTACTGTCACATAATAAGTAGTGGTTGCTGTTAATACTGGAGTAGTAAATTCTGCTCCGGTAAATGCTACATCGGTTAGCGCAGCATCTTTATACCAGGTGAATATTGGGTTTGTTACTGTTGTACTGCTTGCGGTTAGCTTAGCAGTTGCACCTGCACAGAATGGTGAGCCCGCTCCTGCTACAGCAATATCAGCTGCTGTGGCCGGTGGATTAACCGTTACAGTAACAGTCTTAGCTGTAGCAGCTGTGTTTTCACATCTGTTGTCGCCGCTTACAGTTACATAGTAAGTTTTGGTGGCAGTTAGTAATGGTGTATTAAATTCTGCTCCGGTAAATACTGCATTGGTTAAGGCGGCATCACTGTACCAGGTAAATACTGGATTAGTTACCGTTACACTGCTTGCAGTTAACTTAGCTGAAGTACCTGCACAGAATGGAGAATCGGC
>NZ_JABMKW010000013.1 GCF_013204795.1 Pedobacter panaciterrae | reverse complement strand
AGATGGTTTGCTACGGCCAGCAGTACAACAGTACTTGCCACCGGGGAGACCTTTACTACCCCTGCACTGACTGCTACTACTACCTATTATATAGAAGTAAGCAAAGCTGGTTGTGCAAATGTAGAGCGTGTACCTGTTAAGGTAACGGTAAATCCAGCAATTGTTTTTGCGACTACAGTATTGAGCAATGCTACAGTAAACTCATCCTATTCAAAACAGATCAATGTGGCTACCGGTGGTACGCCAGCATTTACTTATACCCTTGCGGCAGGCAGCAGCTTACCTGCAGGACTGACTTTATCAGCTAACGGTACAATTGGCGGGACCCCGACAGCCTCCGGAGACTTCACTTTCTCTGTTGTTGCAACCGACAGTAAACTGTGTACAGCAACAGCGGCTTATACTTTAAAAGTAACAGCAGCTTTGGCGCTTCCTGCGGCTACTTTACCAAACGGCATTGTAGGTACCGTATATCCTACGCAGACCATACCTGCAGCTACAGGCGGTACTACACCATATACCTATACTGCCACCAATCTTCCTCCGGGTCTGACCTTTAACCCGTCGACCAGGGAGATCACCGGTACCCCTACACAGAAAGGTACATTTGTAATTCCTGTTACGGCTACTGATGCGAACGGCAACAGTGTATCCAATGATTATACCATTATTGTAAGGGATCCATTGGTATTGCCGGCCGCTACCCTGGCAGATGGTACAGTAGGTGTTCCTTATCCTGCACAGACCATTCCGGCTGCAACAGGAGGGGCGGGTCCTTATACTTACAGTGCTACAGGCATACCTGCAGGACTGAGCTTTGATCCATTAACCCGTACCATCACCGGGACACCAACTACAAAAGGTACCTTTACTATTCCGGTAAAAGTTACCGATGCAGACGGTAACAGTGTTACCAGAAATTATACAATAAAAGTAAGCGATCCACTGGTGCTGCCGGCAAAAGTTCTTGCAGACGGTACAGCGGGTACACTATATGCTACCGAGACCCTTCCATCAGCAACAGGTGGTACCGGTCCTTATACTTATGTTGCCACTAATCTTCCTGCGGGATTAAGCTTTAATGCCACTACCCGTCAGATCAGCGGAACACCAACCCAGTCTGGTTCTTACAATATAAATGTAGAAGTTACCGATGCTGTGGGAGCAAAAGCTACCCAGACCTATGCTTTAAAAGTAAATGGGGTATTGTCACTTCCTACAGCGGTATTGCCAGCTGGTCTGGTAGGTACAGTTTACCCTGCCCAGACCTTACCTGCAGTAACCGGCGGTACATCACCATATACCTATGCTGCAACAGGTGTCCCTGCAGGACTGAGCTTTGATCCTTTAACCCGTAAACTTACAGGTACCCCTGCAACCGGCGGGAACTATACGATCAAGGTAACTGCAACGGATGCGAACAACCTATCTACCAGTACAGATTATGCATTGGTAGTTAATGTTGGCGCCCCTGTAGTTGCGGGAGCTACTACCTGCAGTGGTACTACAGCAACACTGACCGTATCCAATACCCTTCCGGGAGTAACGTACAG
>NZ_JABMKW010000012.1 GCF_013204795.1 Pedobacter panaciterrae | reverse complement strand
CCTGGAATACTGGTGGTGTTGTTCATTATATTTTTCTTCTGGCAAAAAAATGTAAAGAGTAGTGTGCCAGCTACTGCTGCTGCGCATTAATACGTTCGTCATCTCGACGATAGGAGAGATGACGAAATAATAAAAAAGGGGGCTGATCATAATTGATCAGCCCCCTTTTTTATTTCAATCTATCCTTATTTCCTCAATGCATTCAATTCCTGCCATGTCCAGTTTTTGGTTCTTCCGGCAGTTTGCTCACGTACTTTTTTAACGTCAGCAGCCTTTACTGTAGATGCCTTGTTGCCGATATCATTACGAATATAGCTGATTACTGAAGCAATGTATTCGTCATTATTACTTCCAAGGGCAGGCATCACATCGGCATATGTTTTACCATTAACCGGACCCGATAAGCCGTGAAGTAGAATGCGGATTATCTTTTCGGGATCGCCATTCACATCTTTACTCGCTGCCAGTGGCGGAGCTGGCATATCTTTACCACCATTAATTACACCTTTACCTTCTGCACCATGGCAGGTAACGCAAAGCTGTTTAAAAATTAATGCGCCATCGTTAATTAATTTCTGATCAGCAGCAGCCATTAATTTTGAATTCTTTTCTGCAGTAGCTTTAGCCTCAATTTGTCTGTGATATTTCTTCTGCGATTCTGCAAGAACTATGTCTTCAGGATGATCCTTAATGATGTCGGCTATGATTTGCTGTGCTTTATCAGAGCTGTTGAACCTTAATGATAATCCAAGTTGTAAACGAACATCGGCACTAGGATCATTTTTTAGTGGCTCAACTGCCAATACCAGACTTTCATCTCCTTTTCTTATTGGCTCTTCACTAATCCACAACGCAGTTTTTCTTACCTCCGCATCTTTGTCTTTCAATGCAGCTAATAGGGTAGGTCTGTCTAGCGCATTAAGACCGTTTATCGTCCACAGGGCATGAATACGGGCCAGCTGCACAGGTGAGTTTAATGCCAGTTCTTTTAGCGCAGGTACAACAGATTTATCTCCACGAACCACTATGAGTTTCTGTGCATTATCTCGCCACCATCCGTTAGGATGCGAAAGGTACGGAACCAATTTATCACTGGTAAGGCTTAACATATTTGGGACCGTCTTATCGCGCTTGATACCGTCGTGAACCAATCTATAGATACGTCCTCGGCCAATATTTTTGTCGAATTGCTTTTGATCAATCTGGTTACGCAGGTAAGTTCCCTTTCTTGTCCAGTTACCTTCCTGGATAATTCCCCGGTACATGTCTACAATATACACACATCCATCTGGGCCTGTTACACTGTTTACAGGTCTGAAGTTCATGTCTGTAGAAGCAATAAATTCTTCTTTCTCGTATGCATTTTTTAGGGTTATTTTACCATTGGTGTTCGTAACCTTGGCTCTTCTGATCAGTCTGCCTACCGGTTCACAGATCAATAAATCTCCTTTCAGATCATCTGGTAACGAGTTGCCTCTGAAAACAGACTGACCTGTACAAGCTGTAAAATGATTTAGTGTACTGTCCGGACGTAATCGGCCTAAACCTCCCTGAACATCTGGTGTAGAAATTATAGGCCAGACATCCTGAAATTTATCATTATACTGTTCGCCAAGGTCCAAATATCCAAAGTAGGGATTTTGTTGGAAGTTTACTGCAGGAGCTTCGCCACCGGCGGATGAAAAAAACAATCGACCGTAGTTGTCATTCGCAAGACCCCACTGACCGCCTGAACCTTCATGCTGATTCTCAGGTTTTAATAAACCATCCTCAAATTTGTAACGAACGTTTTCTACAGTTACATAGATCTTATTGTCAAGATTCCACACTAAACCGCTTCGCTGATGCTCCAGATTACTTTTGTTTTCAGACTCATTTTTGAAAACCATTTTCTTTTCATCGGCCACGCCATCTCCATTGGTATCACGATAACTATAAATACTATTGTCAAAAGTTTCTGCAACCAAAAGGCGGTCATCAAGTGGAAGGATCATTCTTGGAAGTAATAACTTATCAAGAAAAACTACTGATTTATCCATTTTTCCATCACCATTGGTATCTTCTAGTCTTTTAATGGTACATATCGGCTTCATCTCATCTGTACCTTCAGCGTCCTGCATATAGGTATTCATCTCTGCAACGTACATGCGTCCGTTACCGTCCCATGCAATTGCTACAGGTTCATGAATCATGGGCTCGCTGGCTACAAGTTCGAGGTGGTAGCCTTTAGGAAGATGGATGGTTTTAAGACTCTCCTGCGGTGTTAGATAAGCAGGAGAGGGGTTGGTGTTTACGATTACCTTTCCATTGGCGTCTCGTTTTAAAGTATTTTGAGATACTTTACAAGTATAAACGAGCATAGACAAGCCGAGCATGCCCAATACCCATTGTTTATTTGGTTTCATTGTGTATTTGGTTTTGTGTGTTTTGGGTTGAGGGTGTGTTTATTTTTTCACACCCAAAGCATATTTGATCCCCCCTAAAAGATGTTTAAGATAAAGTGGATCAGCATAAGATTCATCTGTATGGCCCAGTTCAGTGTAGAAAGCCCGGCCACCATCATATTCATGGTACCATGCCATTGGGTGTTTATCACCCATTTTTCCTTTACCGGCATCATAGCTTTTCTCATCAATAGATATTAATACATTTAAGCCGTCGGCTACCCATTTGAAATTATACCATTCGTCTTTTCTTTTCCAAACTTCCGGAAGGTGTTTTGTAGAGATGTGGTTGCGGTTAGTTACATTTAATGACGCCTCTTGCTGACTTGGGTGACTAACAAAATAAGCGCCTACCAGTTTACCATACCAAGGCCAGTCGTACTCAGTATCAGTAGCAGCATGTACACCAACAAAGTTACCGCCGCCTTGAATATATTTCTCAAAAACAGCTTGTTGGGTATCATTTAATACATCACCAGTGGTATTGAAAAACACTACAGCCTTGTAATTTTTCAAGTTATCTGCGGTGAACTTCTCTGAATTGGTTGTGGTATCTACATCAAAATTATTTTCTGCTCCTAATTTAATAATAGCTGTAGTTCCTACTGCAATTGCATCATGGTGAAACCCGGCTGTTTTACAGAACACAAGGATTCTTGGGTTTTTCTTTGCAGAGGCCGATGTGGCACTAAACATGATCAATATTAATGACAGCATTGTTAATGCTTTTGCTAAAGAGTGGTTTCTAGTCGTGATTTTCATTTGTTTTTTGTTTTAATGGTATTAAAGGTAAAGGAATTTTAATTCTCTAAGTAACGGATAAAGTGTATTATTTAAGAGACAAGTTTTAGGAAAACATTAATAAAACTTACATCGGACTAGTTGGACGCACAGCTGTAAGTGCAATTTGCCCTTTAAACATTTTCCCTCCATCACCGGTTAACCTCAAATAATAATCTGAGGAACAGGCAGTACCGTCTTCATCCAGTGTTACAAATGATGATCCTTTAGGTATAAATGATGAATTCTCAGCAGTTTTCGCAATCTGATTTCCTTCATTGTACTCATCAAATATAGAGATGTATATTCCCTGACAACCCACTCTTTTCATGTTATAGAACTGGCGCCACATAAAGTCTCCATGCGCACGTTGGCGTTCCTGTAAATCACCGGGCAATACGCAAGGCTGATAATCAATTCCATTCGAATTGCAATAAGCCTGATCGGGTTTGTTCACATTTACAAAAAAGCCGTCAGATTCGTTTGCATTGCCAATTCTGCCCACCATCCATGGTGATAGCATATCAAAAGCTTTATAAGCGCTGATGAAATTGGGTCTGGAGTCGCTCTCCTGTTTCCGCCAATGGGTAGGCACGCCGCCTATAACATAACATCCTTTGCTTTTAAACCAGTTAATTACATCCAGACAAACCGATGCAGGCCAGGGATGATTGTTATCATTAAATCCAAATCCCCATATGCAAACTACGGGCTTCCCATTTTGCTTTGCATAGGCTGATGAAGTGATATAGGCCGACATTTTATTTGTCCAATCGGTTTTAATTTCTGATTGCATATTAGTCCACCCACTTACATCATACATGATGTAGAACTTACGTCCATAAGCCTCTGCTGCGGTTTTTACCTTTGCTGTAATGGCGTCACGTACCGGACCCTCAATTCCATTTGGGTTAAAGCGCTGCAGCGCGGCTGCATCAATACCATTTTGCTGCATCCAAAGAAACTGTGTGTTTACGGTTTGAGTAGTAAACGATGAGAATAACTTTGCGGCTTGCCCATTGCCAAGATCTGCAAAACCAGTTTGAAAGGTTTCTGTATATTCCCTAACGTCAGGCCATGATTTTATCCCCAGATTGGTAGGGGAAGGAATCTTCCCCCAATCCTGGGTATAATGCCACCAAGCATCAATTGGAGAGCCATCACCTTTTGCTGCAAACCAACCCTGATAGCCAACAGTTATTTTGCCAACCACGTCGCCAACCGGAGAGGGGGTTATGTCAATCACTTCCCCCGGTTTATCGGGAGAGGTGATTTCTTTAGAACTCTTTTTTGAGCAACTGCTCATTAAAGTAAATAAGGCCAGCAGAAAGGCAATGTCATTTTTTTTCATGTTCATGGTTATTTCCCTGTAAAACGAAGATCGTCTATACCCACAGCCACATCCGGATGATCTTTGCTCGTGGTAAAAAAGAATACCCGGAAATAGTTAATGGCAGTAAAGTCTGCGCCACCGTCACCACTATTAATTGCTTTGTCAAAATCAAGTGTAATTTCATTCCAGCCGTTCTTTAAATTATCTACTAATGGGGCTACATCCCAGGCAGATTCATGATCATCGGCCTTTCCGGAGCTGGTAAGCTCTATGGAACCATCTTTTTTGATATGAGAAACATCTGATATATACCACCAGAATTTAAACTGACCATTACTTTTGTTAAAAGTTGAATTAAACGGTGTTTCAAATTTTCTGATAAACTGCATAAAGTCTCCGCCGTTTGCTATGGTGTTCTTAAGGTAACCTGTGCCTTCTTTTTTGCCTGCTGTTTCAATAACAGGAGCACCCACAGTTTCCCAGCCATCTGGCTTATCTGCATTTTCAAAAGAAACAGCCGGAGCTGCCGGCACTGCCCTAAGTACCAGCCCATCAACACCGGTAATTACATCCGAATGATCTTTGGTTTTGGTCCAGAAAAATACCCGGAAAAAGTTAAGGGCAGCGGGATTTGGCGCGCCGGATATATCTGCATCTCTTAAATTAAGATTTACCTGATTCCAGCCATTTTTTAAAGTAGGCAATAATTTAGCTACAGACCATCCATACTCATCCTTATCTGCATCTCCACCACTGGTGATCTCAATTTGTCCATCTTCTTTAATGGCTGATACATCAGAGATATACCACCAGAAAGAGAACTGGCCGTTTGCTGTTGTAAGTTTAGAATCCAATGGAGTAGCTAAATGCTTTATAAATTGCATAAAATCGTCTCCGTTTTTAATGGTGTTTTTAAGGTAGCCGCTGCCTTCTTTAGCTCCTGATGTTTCAATAACAGGATCACCAACAGTTTGCCACCCATCTTTAGCATCAACATTGTCAAATACCACCAGTGTAGGATCAGCCGGCTCTCCCGGTTCCTCTGGCAAGGGCACCAAATGACTGGTATCTCTTGAAGTGTAAGTTTCCTTTTTACAGCTGGTTACTGTAAGCCCGAACAGGGCGATGGAATATACCATCATACTTTTTATTAATCTCATTTCCTTTGTTTTAAAAGTTTAACATTAATTTCTTCGTTATCTAACTGGTTTAACCCTGGTAAAACCTGGCTCGCCATGAAACCAACTTGCGCCCTTTCCTGTAAGCCATAAGTAGTAATCGGAAGCCAGATCGTTTTCAATTCCAACGAATCTTAGTCCGGCATCTCCATTCAGCGGTGTATCGGCTTCCCGGGCCGCCTTAAATATTGCTGTGCCTTCATCAATTTCATCAAACATGGCTACATATAATGATTTTGCACCCACGTTTTTTGCACCGGCAATTTGCTGCCACAAGAAATCACCTTTTAAGCGGGGTATCTGATAATAAAGGCTGGCATCCTTGTGCATATTTCCCCAGGTAAAGCCGGGAAATACTAGTGGCACATAATCAACCTTATTAGCCTTGCACCATTGGATGTCATCATAAGTTATCCGTTCATTGTAATTTCCGGAGCCGAATCTTCCCACAGCCCATGGCATAACTATGTCTGCTTTTTTTATCAATGCATGCAACAGAGGCGATTTTTCTGTATCATCACCCAGTGTTCTCCAGTAAAAGGGAACTCCAAGCATAACAGCTACTTTATTATCTGGCCCTTTCAGTTTTTCTACTAGTGTGGTTACATCAGAAATGGTATATTTTCTGTTGTCATTAAAACCTACACCCCATATAGTTACCAATGGCCTGCCGTTGTGATATAAATAGGTGGGGTTCTCTTTACTGTCAAAAAGTTTAAAAAGGCTTTGTAATTCATTCCAGTCCTGCTCCAGATAAGCAACATCAGCGCTTGAACAGCCGCTCAGGTCATACATTACACTAATTGCCCTGCCATATTTCTTAGCCGCTTTTAGTGCATTGGCCAACACCTTATTGAAGTGTCTTTTTCCGGATGCATTTGAAGATTTAATCTCACCTACAAAGCGTTGCATGTGCACACCGTCGATGCCGTAATCCTTCATCCATTTGAAATGAAGATCAACACTTTCTTCATCGTAAGGACTGTATAAGTAAGCGTCAGAGCCATTTGCAAATTTAAAAGGCGACTTATACTTTTTGGTATATTCAGTAATATCCGGCCAGAAATCTACATTGGTATTTCCGGGGAAGAAACCGCCATTGCCTTGATAGTGGTACCAGCCGCGCTGTGAACCATCTCCCTCGGCAGCAAACCAACCCTGATAACCAGCCATTACCAAGCCAGTATAAGATTTGTAAACTACCCCAGTCATGTCATACACTTTATCCTGAGTAGCCGGTGGCTTTACTTCCGGATCGGGATCTTTTACGCCATTGCTTTTAGAACACGATGCCAGAAAAGCGATGGTTGCAAAAGAGAAAAACAATATCCTAAACTTCTTCATAAGTATAATTTGTTAGGTTCAATTAATTTGCTGGTACGTCTATTTCTATAATTTCAGAGAAATTGGAGCTCTTGAAACTATCGTTTAAACGAACTCCTACTCTTACAAAGAACTTTCTGCCTGGCAACATATCAGGGATATCGATAGTAACAGACTTATCTGCATCAGTCATATCGGCCCATTCTTTATTAATCGCCTTCTTATAGATGTCAGAAAAATCTCTGATGGATGCACCTGCACCTACAAGTTTGGTATTGTTAACATATGGCTGAGTTTCTATAATCGTTGGTAAACCCGCGCCAATAGGCGCCTCCATTGTATATTTTAATGTTAACGTTTTGCCATTCAGCACCGCAGTGAAATTCTTGATGAGAATATATGGGGTAACGGTAAAATCGTGCTTTGTACCCTTATTAATATCAACTGTAAGGGTATCATAAAGTGGCCAGAAAGCACCGCCCTTAGGTATTACTTTGTAAGTTCCTTTAAAGAGTTTTGAATCTTTAAACGTACCATCGAATTTGCTTGGTATCTCCTGCGGAGATGGTGTAGCACTCCAGCTGATCTGCTCCAGTCTTATTTGGCTGCTGCCTTGCGAGGTAAGCAAATTGCCACCTTCTGAGGAAATAAGGTTTCCTTCGAATGAAGCATTAGGACCATCATAGTTGTCTATTTTTGTACATGCAGAACTTGCCAGTATAGTTGTGCCCAACAATATTCTACTAATCAGTTTTTTCATATCTTATAATTTTATATTCTTAGTAATTAGGATTATTAGGGTATAGATTAGGGTTTTTACCAAGTTCACCCCCAGGTATTGGTTCGTAGTAGAATTTTTTGTCGAAATTGTAATTACGCTGGAACAATTCAGGTTCCGACAAAAAGATGTATTTGTTTTCGTTAAATACATAATAAGGCATAAGACCCTTAAATCTGGCATTGTTTAAAACCACATCTGCAATCCTCCATCTTTTTAAATCCCAGTAGTATTGATTTTCAAAAGCCAGTTCCATTCCTCTTTCGTTACGGATCTTATCTATATCAATTGAAGTATATGGGGTTGCACCAGCTCTATTTCTGATCATATTGATCACTGTTAGCGCATCACCGGCATTGCCAAGTTCCATAGCTGCTTCGGCTCTGTTTAATAGTATTTCAGCGTAACGAAGATCAATCCATGGCTGCTCACTTCTGTTTAGGTCAACAGTTGAAATTGGTTTTGCAGCATCAATGTATTTTCTTACATAAAAACCTGTACGGGTTAGCTCATCGCCACCGGTCCATGGTCCTGTAAAACCAATAATCATTCTTCCCTGGTATAAAGTTTTGGTATCTCCTGATAGTATGTAGCTGCGTGAGTTAGCAGGCTTTGCAACTTCTGCGGCTGCTGTGCCGCTAAATGAAGGATAAATACCCCTTTGCATATCAAATGTGAGGCCTCTTAAAGTTGCTCCCGGGAAATATACCGTGGCCAGCAATCTTGGTTCAAGTCCCTGCATTAATTCTGCACGATCATTGAAACGTTTCGGTGTTCCATCTGAGTTGGTTACCGGCAAGTTGCCCCAGCGTTGTACCAAATCAAGGGTAGGGTATGATCTGGTAAGTGCATTAGCAGTCATGTAGCGAGGAGACATGGTAGCGTCCCAGCTGTGTGCAGTACCAGAGATAATTGAATACTGTTTAACAAAGATGTTTTCAGGACTTTCGCTTTTCAGGAAAAGGTCAACATAGTTCTGTACTTTATCTGAGTTTTTCTCATATAGTGAATAGTGTCCTTCAAGTAGTTTGGCAGCATCATATGCCTTTGTGAAATATCCATTGGCTTTGTCTGCAGGTATGCCTGCAAATCCTTCGGCTCTGGCCTGGCCATCAACAAAGTTTGCAGATCCATATTTGGCTATGGTGCCTGCATACAACATTGCTCTCGATTTTAATGCAGCAGCTGCATATTTATTAGCTCTGCCTAACTCATTGGTTTCATTCATCATCTGATAACCCAGATCAAGCTCTGCACCAATGAAATCCCATGTTGCTTCTTCTTTATCACGGTGTACCTGTAATTCTGAAAGTGGTGCGCCCGGGTCTTGCACTGTAGTTACAATTGGGACACCGCCATAACGTTTGGCTAGTCCGAAATAATAGTATGCCCTTAAAAAGTGCGCCTCGCCCAATAATGCATCTACATTGGACTGTCCAAGCTTATCCGCATGTTTTGGTAACTCTTCAATCAGAATATTAACGTTTCTGATATCACCGTATGGCCAGTAGCCAAAACCGCCCCCTATATCCATACCACCAAAAGGCCCAACTTCTTCGCCCGTAACTGAGGCTGAGTTAAAGAAGTTCTCCCAATCGTTACCACCCGTTTTGAAACCCTGATCGGGTCTGTACTTAAAATCTTCAATGGGTAAACCTCTGTAAATGGTTGCCAAAAAGGATTTTACGCCGGCCTCACTACCAAATATGATGTCTGGTGTAAAAATATTAGTAGGTGGAATATCTAGCTTTTGGCAAGAGGTTACAAGTGCCCCCATGCTTATAGATATTGCTATAATTAGTTTATGTATACTTTTCATATTTCAATAAGATTAAAAGGTGATGTTAGCTCCCAGATTAAAAGTTCTGTTCATAGGATACGTATATCCTCCCAAGGCTATTGAGAAAGGATCGCCCGGATTGATATCCCTATCATTTGGCTTAGGGCCTTGATGTTCAGGGTCATAGTTTTTTAGTCCTGTAAAAGTTGCCAGATTGTAACTGTTTACATACACCCTTAACTTTTTAACACCTATTTTCTGTAATGCTGCTGCCGGAATGGTGTATCCAAGCTCAAGCGTTTTCACACGTAAATAACTTGCGTTTTGCACAGCTTTTGTTCCTACTGCCTTTGGAGATCCCATAGCAGGATAAAACCCCGGGGTCCACTGTGTATTAGGATCATAAATATTAGCATTCGGGTCTATAGTATGCCAGCTGTCCAGAAAGCGAGTTAATGAACTTCTTTCGAAGGCAAGCGGCTCTGCAAACAACTCATCATACTGCACATAAACACCTGCTGCTCCCTGTAAAAGTACATTTACGTCGAAACCTTTATAAGCTACGCCTATACTCATACCATAATTCACCAATGGGATATCATTGGTAGCAATAGGATGATCATCCTTATCATTGATCTCACCATCTTCATTCCAGTCCTGATAGTAGTAATCTCCAGGTATTACCCCATTATTACCGCCTCCCATATTCACACCATAGTTGTATATCTGCTGATAGTTGGTAAACTGGCCGGCATATTCAGGTCCCCACCAAATGTTTTGATACCTGTTTACCTGTCCGTTCTTCCAGTTTTCACGTTCATTACCGGCTCTGCCCTGAAGAATGTTTAACCATTGGGCACGTGTTGTACCAATGTTACCACTAATGTTTAACCCAACATTACCAATAGTGCTTCTATGTGAAAGGATTAAGTCCATTCCCTGAACCCTGTCGCTATTGATATTTATCTGTGGAACATCTGCACCCACTGTACCTGGTAATGCTACTGCAGGAGTGGCCTCTAACCCGGTTCTGTCACTTCTGAAGACTTCAAAAGTACCATCGAGTTTACCGCCAAGAAAGCTAAAATCAACAGCTATATTCTTTTTGGTGTTAACTGCCCAGCTTAATCCTGGGTTACCAAGTCTTTGTGAGGAGCCGTTAACTGCACTTGATCCAAATATGTAAGAATTTACAGGGTAGTTAAATCCTGAAAGATAATTAAAGGCCCTTCCTCTTTCGTCACCCTGTTTACCATATGAAGCTCTGAATTTTAAGCTGCCCAGAATGTTCTCTGGAATAAGGTTACGGAAAAAGTTCTCTTTCGTTACCACCCAACCCACAGATACTCCAGGGAAAAATCCGAACTGATCATTGGTTCCTGGTTGATATTTATTAGAACCATCTCTACGGAAAATAAACTCTGCCAGATATTTGCCTTTATAATCATAGTTCAACCTGCCTATGATACTTTGAAAAGCAATGTCGTTTAATCCGTTTATGTCCATGCCACCTTGCATCTGGCCGTTTGGTAAACCACCAAATAGATAATCAACTGGGATTTCTGTATCTCTTTGAGCATAAAAATTATCACCTGTTTGATGACTTTGCTCATAAACAAGGGTTGCAGCTATATTATGATCATTAAAAAATGTATTAGCATAGTTTAAAGACAATGAGCTTAAAGTGTTGAACCTGGTGTAGTAGGAGCGACGCACGCGAGAAGGGCTTTGCACCTTGCTTGGTAAATAGGTATCAGTGTCGGCTTTATAAGTATATAAAGTGTACTCTCTTCTTATTTCGTTATTGTCGCTAACATTATAGTCAACATTGTACAATGCTTTTGCATTTAAACCTTTAATGCCGGGTATATCGTATTGTAGATTTAACTGACCAACAAAATTCTTTTGCTTAAATGTTTTTAAACCTACTTTATCTGCCTCGGTAATGATTGCAGGATTCATGTTGTCATCAATAACACTTGGATATAAAGGATTATCATTAGCAAATACCTGCTTTGTTGGAATCTGATTCCATGCATATTTGTAGATTGTCCACAGATCAGTATATGGTTGGTTTTTTTCATCCATCATACCGGAGGCTAATACCTGTGCTTTTAAACCCTTTGTGATGTCTACGGTTACGTTCGAACGAAAATTATATTTATCGTAGTTTAAATCTCCGCTTTTAAATACACCATCCTGCTTTTGATAACCAAGATTGAAGAAATAGCTGATCTTATCGCTACCGCCGTTAACGTTTAAATTGTGCATTAACTGGGGCGCTGTATCTTTAAATGCCAGGTCTATCCAGTTAGTCTCTTTGTAAGTGCCATCAAGCCATGGTTTGATATCATTGTAAGAGAATTTAGGAGGCTGATTACTGATGAAGTTTGCATCAAAATTGTGTTTGTTCTTCTCATTGGTCATCAACATATAATCTACTGCACCTACACCTTCAGGCATTCCTAAAAATGTTTGGAAAGACTGATTAAATGAATAGTTTATATCTACTTTACCGCTTTTGTTGCCTTTTTTTGTAGTTACCAAAATCACACCACCAGCAGCCCTGATACCATATATCGATGCAGCAGCATCTTTCAGTACCGAAACACTTTCTATCTCATTAGGATCCATTCTGCCCAGTGTTGATTGGTCTCCACCAATAACTCCATCAATTACAATTAAAGGATCGCTTTTAAATCCCCTGATGTTTAGGTTATTTGCATAAGAACCAGGTTCAGCAGTTTTTTGCAGGACACGTATGCCCGGTACTTTACCTGTTAACATGTTTACAACACTTTCGTTCTTTGTAACCACCAGTTCTTCTCCTTTTAAAGTAGCAACAGAACCGGTTACAGTAGCTTTTTTCTGGGTACCGTAACCAACCACAATCAGCTCTTCCAGGTTGTTGTTGTCTTGCTTTAGGATGATCTGAAATTCTCTTTTGTTATTTACCTGAATTTCCTGTGGGGCAAATCCTACAGAGGTGAATTGTATATACGAGTCTGGGCCAGGAACATTAAGAGAAAATGTTCCGTCGCTATTTGTTAAGGTGCCATTGTTGGTTCCTTTTACCCTAACACTTACTCCCGGTATGCCAAGGCCTCCGGCAGCGTCTGTTACTTTTCCACTTATTGTAACCGATTGCTGGGCCAGCAAAATGAGTGGAAATAGAAAAAATAGTGTAAGTAGGTATTTTAATTTTTTCATACTGTTTATCTTTTTGGTTTAATTTATTGTTTGATTATTGTCCGATTAAAGCAAAGTTTTGCTTAGGGTAAATGGTGCTTATGGAGGAAGTGATCTGTAGCTGCTCATGGTTATATTTGGTTTATGATTTAAGCAATCGATTGCCGAGTGCTCGTAAAAAATACCGGAAGCGCAAATACCTCCGGTTTAAAAAGTCTTATATTATTTCCGTTCAGGCATCTTTAAAGTAAGTGGCTTTTGGTTTCTCAGCATTTTGGCGGCTTCACCTGTTAACCACAGGTAATGATCTGATGGCTTTCCATCCATATTAATAAATGAGGTAGTGGTACTTAGCGGAGGGTTGTCAGATCCTTTAAAAATGGCTGTTCCCTCATTCACCTCATCAAACATGGCCACATATAGCATAGATGCCCCTGCATTAAGTGTGGTGGCTATTTGTTGCCAATAAAATCGACCGCCTTGGCGTGGTATTGAACCAACCGGTTTCACATCATCTGGAAATTCCTGCTTACTTAAATTGTGCCAGCTAAAACCAGGATACACACAAGGCACATAATCAACATTGTTTTCTTTGCACCACTTAATATCATCTATAGTATTGTCGCGCAATCTGTCCATATCATTATGAAGCAGTCCGCTATAACGCTGTACTGTCCATGGTAAAACGATATCACTCTTTTTAATTAATTCATGCAGATATGGGTCGTTAATACAATCGGCATTTAGCGTGCGCCAAGAAGTAGGTACACCCAGCATTACAGAACAGTTACCATATACCGGATCATTTTTTAAGAAATCAATCAATTTCTCCAGGCCGATGTTGCGTGTGTTATATGGCCTATCAGGAAAACCAACACCCCATATCGTAACCAAAGGTTTTCCATTATGGTGCAAATATGTTTTCTTACCTGCTTGGTTTGTTACTTTTAACTCATCAACAAGGTATTTCCAGTCTTCAATTATTGCAGAGCAATCTTCACCTGATGCGCTTAACCCCGAGAGATCATACATCACTGCTATAGCCCGTTCATATTTTGAGGCGGCTTCAAAAGCATTTTTTAATATGGTTAATGCGGCTTTATCTTTATGCTTGGCATTGCCGAAAAATCTTTGCATAAATACGCCATCAACGCCGTATTGCTGCATCCATTTAAAATGAAGATCGACAGTGCTTTTATCATGTGAACTGAAAAACTTTGCCGGCTGTCCGCTGCTTAATTTAAAAGGGGTATTATAAGTTACTTCATATTCGCTCACATCGGGCCACATGTCAATGCTGCTTCGTTTTTCATCGCCATAAGCATACCTTTTGGAATCGGTACCATCACCCTCAGCTCTAAACCAGCCTTGGTAACCTGCCATAACCAATCCTTTATAAGTGGGATATAGCGTTTGCTTGCTGTGTTTTGTTTGTCCCTGTGCTTTATAGATGAACAGGCAGGATAGAGATAAAAGGATAATCTTTTTAAAATTCATAAGTGGTTATATTTGGTTGTTTTGCTCCCGAAGAAATGAACGATTGGTGTATCGTTGTAAATGGGTATTCTTCGTATTTATTGATAAACTTATTTTTCTGCGATTAATAAATACTTAATATTGAATTAACGCATCAAATAATTTGAAAAACCTTTGTCAGATAGGCGAAAATGGCTCGCAAAAAAGAAAACAGAACCGATATTAATAAAATGATAATTGTATAATTGTCGTGATCTTGTGAAAAATATTAATCAAAAAAGTTATCTTGGCGTGCCAAATAGCTGAAAAAATAGACCTTGAAAACGCTGGCCTTTAAGTACCATCACCTTATGATTTTCCCCACAATTGAAAACAAGTTTAAAAGGCGTGTTCCATTATCCCGAAGCAATAGAGGTTAAGATAAAAATACTATGGGATTAAAATTTTACACTGCTTTTTTACTGCTACTGCTTATTGCATCGGCGCCCGTTTACAGCCAGTCGTACGGACTTGGGTTTGCCGGACACGAAGTAGTTCAGGACAAAAGAACAGCACTTGATCTTAGCCCCGAGCGTCCGTTATGTTTTGACCGTAGTTTCGAATTATCATTTGACCTGTCATTTATGCCTGGCTATGCAGATCATTTTGGTTATATTTTTAGATTAATTGACCAGGAGAAGCGCAACATAGACCTTATTTACGACATGAGGTTCGACGAGAATAAGCACTTTAAGCTTATAGTAGGAGATAAGATATCTGATATTGCTTTTGATATTGATACCAATAAGCTGTATAAGAACTGGCATACCCTGAAGCTTAAATTTGATGTTGACCACCAGGAGCTTATCATGCTTGCCGATGGTAAATATTATAAGCAAAAGGTTAGCTTTAAGAATAACTGCTATAAAATATTTCTAGGGGCCAACAACTACAAAGACTTCAGCGTAAAAGATGTCCCTCCAATGAACATAAAAGATGTGAGAATCACAGAGAATGATAAGGTTAGTTATTATTGGCCTTTGGATGAAAAGGGTGGAACAAAGGTTACCGAAAAAATAAAAGGAAAGGACGGACTGGTCATAAATCCTATCTGGATAAAGAAGATGCATCACGATTGGGAGTTGGTTAAAACTTTTAGTGTTAAGGGGCTTGCAAGTGTAGCTCTAAATGCTAAAAAGGAAAGCTTATATGTAGTTACCGAAGATTCATTAATTACTTATAATGTTGTTTCAAACGGTTTATCCTACATGGGCTACTCTTCGGGCAAACAACATTTATTTGCCGGTAATCAGTCAATCTATGATGCAGGTGCCGATAAACTGTTCAATTTTTATATAGATCAAAAACTTGTTGCCGATTTTAATTTTGCCAACAAAACCTGGGATAAAAATTATATCACTCCTGATGTTATAACCAATTACTGGCACCCTAATAAGTTCTATTCGGCAGTTGATTCGTCATTGTATATGGTAGGAGGCTATGGCCAATATACTTACAGACGAAGTATTGAACGTTATCATTTTCCTGATAAGAAATGGACGACTATTAAAGCTTCGGGCGATTTTACGCCAAGATACCTTTCTGCGCTGGGTGCAGTAAAAGACGGAGCTTATATACTAGGCGGGTATGGAAGCGCAACCGGCCAACAAATATTAAATCCTAAAAATATTTATGACCTTAATTTTTATGATGTTAAGCATAAAACATTTAAAAAGATATTTGAATTGGCACCCCCTGCCGAAGAATTTGCTTTTGCAAACTCAATGGTGATCAATGAAAAAGAAGACACCTACTTTGCCTTAACCTTCCCAAATAATAGCTTTAATTCTTCTCTTCAACTTATCGAAGGATCATTACATTCGCCTACATATAAGCTGGTAGGCAATTCAATTCCTTATCCTTTTCATGATATTTATTCCTTTGCAGACTTATTTTACTGCCCTGCAAGTAAAAAGTTTGTAGCCGTGGTATTGTTCCATGAAGAGAAGAATAATACGACCTCTGTTAAAGTATATACTTTGTCGGGCCCTCCCGAAGCTGCCTATGCCGCTTCAACAAAAGGCCTGTCCTGGAAGCCAGCAAAGTATTTGCTATTTCTTTTGCCAGTGCTAATCATTACCGGGCTTGTAATATACCGTTGGAAAAGAAAGCGGTTTGTTAAGGTTAAGTTGCAACCGCTTGTTGATGAACCCTCAGCTGTAGAAACAGTGGTGGAGCAACATGAAAATACCATTTTCCTATTTGGCGACCTTCAGCTTTTTGATAAGGAAGGGGAAGACATTACCAAGTACTTTTCTCCCTTATTAAGAGAGTTATTTCTGGTAGTTCTGGTTTATACCATTAAGTGGGGCAGGGGCATTAGTTCTGAGAAGCTAACAGAAATTCTCTGGTTTGATAAAACAGCAGATAGTGCAAGGAACAACAGATCAGTGAATATTGCGAAGTTAAAGGTCATTCTTGAAAAAATGGATGGTTGTCAGATCTCTAAACAAACCGGATACTGGAAGATAGACTTTGACGATACTAAGGTAAAAATAGATTATAGTGAGTACCTGAACATTGTAAGCAGTAAAGGAGAAATGGACAAGCGAAGAGTGAATGAGCTTACTAAGATCATACACAGGGGAAGCTTCTTGTCGAACGTAGAATACGACTGGCTGGATACCTTTAAATCTGATCTGTCAAACGAGATCATAGACGCCTATTTGCACTATGCAGCTACAATTAAAATTGCCGATGATCCGGAGTTTCTGATCAATCTGGCCAATTATGTATTCTATTTTGATCCGGTAAATGAAGAAGCGATGATCATAAAGTGTAAAGCCCTGGTCCATTTAGGAAAACACTCATTAGCCAAAACTAAATTCGAAACCTTTAACAAAGAGTATAAGGCTATATATGGCGAAGAGTTTAAACACAGCTTTCAGGAAATACTTGAATAAACCTTAATAACCTTCGGTTTTGTTTCTCAATGTTGACGACCTAACAATCAGTTTTGGTTTTATACTTACAATCTTAGGGTTGTTGTCTTTTTCTGAAGATTCTATTTCCTGAAAATATAGGTTTGCAATTGTTTTACCCATGCTTACACTGTACTGGTCTATAGTAGTAATAGAAGGGCTGGTTATTTCGGTAAAGGCCTCATTTGAATAACCGCATATACCTAATTCCTCAGGAACTTTTAATCCCATCTTGGTGGCTACTTCCAAAACACCCAGAGCAGAGAAATCGGAAGTAGAAGCAAATATTGCATCGGGTGGTTCAGCAAGATTTAGTAATTCTTTAGTTGATTCAGCTCCCAGTTCTTTTGTCCAGGCATTTTCTTTAATTAGTTCTGGTAACACCGGAACCTTATATTTTTTTAACGCAGCAAGATAACCTGCTTTCCTTTGTCTGAAAATATTCAGATTTTGCGGGCCTTCAAGCAATGCAATTCTTTTATAACCCTGCTCAATTAAATGACTTACTGCGTCTATAGAAGCTTGTTCGTTGTCGTTCAGCACTTTAAATGTGTCCAGATGTTCTGCTACCCTGTCAAATTGGATTAGTGGAATACCATGTTCCTTAATGGTTTGAAGGTGTTTATCGTCTTCAAAATCAGCACTAAGGGAAATTACGATACAACTCACATGCTGGTTAATTAAGGTGTTTACACATTTAACCTCTCTTGCAGAAGATTCGTTTGATTGGCAAATTACCAGGTTATAACCTTTTTGATAAGTAACCTCCTCGATACCGGCAATCACATCAGCAAAGTAATTTTGATTAATGCGCGGCACAATAACCCCAATGGTCTGATTATGGCCTTTCCTTAGGTTTGATGCCAGGCTATTTTGTTTGTAATTTAATTCCTTGGCAGTATCTAAAATTAGTTTCCGGGTTGCTTCACTAACATTACTGTTATTACTTAAAGCCCTGGAAACAGAAGAAGCATTTAAATTTAGTTTCTTCGCAATATCATAAATCGTTGTCCTTTTCTGATTTTTCATCAGTATATCTTGTTTTTTATTTGGTTCATTGTTTGTCCATTGCTCTTTTTTCAGATTGTTTAAAGCTGCCCGTCTTCTCGACAATAGGAGAGATGTCTTGAACTGGCATAACCAAGAAATCTCTCCTATTGTCGAGATGACCAGGTGCAACATCTATGACGACCCTGTGCAATAGTACAATTTATTAATCGAGTAAATATGATAAAATATTTTTATCGCAATCGATTGCTTAAATTAAATATTTTACTAATTTCGTTTAATCAAATACTAATATTTTAATTCAACCCAAATATATAAAGAAAACATGCTGCTATTAGGTATTGATGTAGGAACATCATCTGTCAAAGTTTCGGTAGTTGATGTTGCGTCCGGCGACATTCTTGCAAGTGCACAATATCCGGATAGTGAATCAGAGATTATTTCTCTAAAATCAGGGTGGGCAGAGCAGTCGCCAGATATGTGGTGGGAACATGTTCAGCAAGCCATACTAAACTGTAATAGTAAGGGTAAATACAATCCGTTAGACATTTCGGCCATTGGTATAGCTTATCAGATGCACGGACTTGTTATTGTAGATGAAGCGCAAAACAGCCTGAGAAACAGTATTATATGGTGCGACAGCAGGGCCGTAGAAACCGGGGAAGAGGCATTTAACGCTTTAGGAAAAGAACAGGTTTTGAGCCGTATGCTTAACTCGCCCGGTAACTTTACCGCCTCAAAACTGGCCTGGGTTAAAAAGAACGAACCCGAAACCTATAGTAAAGTAGCCAAGATGATGCTGCCCGGAGATTTTATCTCAATGAAGCTTACCGGAGAGGTTACTACCAGTAATTCTGCCTTATCAGAAGGGATACTTTGGGACTTTAAAGCCAACGGAATTTCTACTGATATTATGGAGCAGTTTGGTTTTTCTTCAAGCATAATTCCGGAGATAAAACCAGTGTTTTCTGAACACGGACAAGTAAAGGAATCGATTGCCGAAAAGCTAGGTTTAAGGGCAGGTATTCCAGTAGCTTATAAAGCAGGAGATCAGCCAAACAATGCCCTTTCATTAAATGTAACACAACCAGGCGAAGTAGCTGCAACTGCTGGAACATCAGGAGTTATTTATGGCGTTACTGATCAGTTACTTTACGACAAACAATCACGTGTAAATACATTTGCGCACGTAAATCATACCGCTCAGGATCAGCGTTTAGGCGTTTTGCTTTGCATTAATGGAACAGGAAGTATGAACCGATGGGCTAAAAACCTAATGGGCTCGTCAATAGACTATGTTGCCATGAATAATGCAGCAAGTAAGATCGCTGCAGGAAGCAACGGACTTTATGTTCTTCCTTTTGGCAATGGAGCAGAGCGTATGCTGAATAATAAACTTGTAGGTGCACATTTACAGCAAATAGACCTTAACCTGCATACACAGGCACATATATTCCGCGCAGTACAAGAAGGAATAGCATTCTCATTCCGTTATGGATTAGATATCCTTCGAGAAAACGGAATGCAGCCATCTGTAATCAGAGCAGGAAGGTCAAATCTTTTTATGAGTGATATTTTCTCTCAAACCTTTGTAAACGTAACAGGCGTGCCGGTGGAACTTTATGAGAACGACGGTAGTTACGGTGCTGCTGTAGGTGCCGGTATTGGAGCAAACATTTTTAAAACGGTTAGCGAGGCATTTAGTAATAAAAAGCCTGTTAAGCTGGTAGAACCAACCAATGAGAGACTGGAGGATGAATATCAAACCTGGAAAAAACTTCTTGAACAACAATTAGAATCATTAAATAAATAAAAAATCAACATGAGCGTAAACACTTTGAATAACGAATTTTTTAAAAATATCGGTAAGGTTAACTTCGAGGGACGTGAAAGCGACAATCCTCTGGCATTTAAATGGTATGATCCTGAAAGGATTGTGGCTGGGAAAACACTTAAAGATCACCTTCGTTTCGCCGGTGCTTACTGGCATTCATTCTGTGGTAACGGTGCCGATCCTTTTGGCGAAGCAAGCCATATTTTTCCTTGGAACCAAAAAAGCGATCCTGTAGAACGTGCTAAAGATAAAATGGATGCAGCATTTGAGTTTTTAACCAAGTTAAGTATTCCATATTACTGCTTCCATGACGTAGATATGGTAGATTACGGTAACGACATCAAAGAAAACGAAAGAAGACTGCAAGCTTTGGTAGATTATGCTCGTCAGAAACAAGATGAAACAGGCGTAAAATTATTATGGGGTACTGCGAATCTGTTCTCGCACAGAAGATATATGAACGGTGCAGCAACAAATCCTGATTTTCATGTATTAACACATGGTGCTGCCCAGGTAAAAGCTGCTCTTGATGCAACCATTGCATTAGGTGGAGAGAATTATGTATTCTGGGGCGGTCGTGAAGGATACATGTCGCTATTAAATACCGATATGAAGAGAGAGCAGGAGCATCTTGCACGTTTCCTTCATACTGCAAAAGACTATGCCAGAAAGAATGGATTTAATGGTACATTCTTGATTGAGCCAAAACCATGTGAGCCTACTAAACATCAATACGATTATGATGCAGCAACTGTTTTAGGCTTCCTTCAAAAATATGACCTTCTTGGCGATTTTAAATTAAACCTTGAAGTAAACCATGCAACCCTAGCCGGTCATACCTTCCAGCACGAATTACAAGTAGCTGCAGATGCAGGTCTACTTGGATCTATTGATGCCAACCGTGGAGATTATCAAAATGGCTGGGATACAGATCAGTTCCCAAATAACATTAACGAACTGGTTGAATCTATGCTGATCATTCTTGAAGCAGGCGGCTTTAGTCGTGGTGGAATAAACTTTGATGCCAAAATCCGCAGAAACTCTACTGATCAGGCTGATTTGTTCTATGCACATATTGGGGGTATGGATATGTTTGCCCGTGCACTGATCGTTGCTGACGACATACTTCAAAACTCTGACTATAAAAAAATCAGAACAGACAGATATGCATCTTTTGATAACGGTAAAGGAAAAGAGTTTGAAAACGGTAATTTAAGTCTTGAAGATCTGCGAGATTATGCAATTCAGAATGGCGAGCCACAAACACGAAGTGGCAGACAAGAATTCCTTGAAAACTTAATCAACAGGCACATTTAAATTCAGCGATTAACCGGAATTTATGAAAACACTGGGCGCATTAGACTATGCAGTTTTCCTGATTTATTTTCTGATCGTTGCGCTTTACGGATGGTGGGTTTATAGACAAAAAAAGGCTCATAAGGAGAACTCTAAAGATTTCTTTTTGGCCAAAGATTCACTTACCTGGTGGGCAATAGGGGCTTCCCTTATTGCCTCCAATATTTCTGCTGAGCAGTTTATTGGAATGAGCGGATCAGGGTTTAAGATGGGACTTGCAATTGCTACCTACGAGTGGATGGCAGCCGTTACCTTAATAATTGTGGCGGTATTTTTTATACCGGTATATCTAAAAAACAAGATATACACCATGCCACAGTTCTTAAACCAACGTTACAATGGTACTGTAGCAATGATTATGGCTATTTTCTGGCTGTTATTATACGTAGTGGTAAACTTAACCTCCATACTTTATTTAGGAGCTCTGGCAATCCACAGCATATCAGGAATTAACCTTACTGCGTGTATGTACCTGCTGGCTATTTTCTCCATCATCATTACACTCGGTGGAATGAAGGTAATTGGATATACCGATGTAATTCAGGTGTTTTTCCTTATCCTGGGTGGTTTGGCAACTACATATCTTGCATTAGAGCTGGTAGCCACGCATTTCGGTTCAAGTGGAGTAATGAAGGGTTTTAGTCTGTTAAAAGTCCACGCAGAAGAGCATTTTCATATGATCTTTAAGAAAGATAATGAGAATTATCTCGATCTGCCTGGCTTAACTGTACTAATTGGTGGTATGTGGATTGTAAACCTTAATTATTGGGGTTGCAATCAGTACATCACTCAGAGAGCGCTTGGAGCCGATCTTAAAACAGCAAGAAATGGACTTCTTTTTGCATCTTTCTTAAAATTATTGATGCCTGTTATCGTGGTACTTCCTGGAATAGCTGCGTTTGTTCTTTACAAAGAAGGGTATGGTGACTTTAAAACAGATATGTTGCAAGGCGGAGAGGTATCTCCAGACAGTGCTTATCCTGTGCTTTTAAATCTTCTTCCTGCCGGGTTAAAGGGATTGTCGTTTGCCGCATTAACCGCTGCGGTAGTTGCTTCCCTTGCTGGTAAAGCAAATAGTATTGCAACCATTTTTACACTTGATATTTACAAGAAAGTAATCAATAAAACAGCGAATGAAGACAAGCAGGTCGTAATTGGACGGATTACTGTTATCCTTGCAATGCTAGTAGCCATCATCATTTCTCCTTTACTTGGTATCGATAAAAAAGGTGGCTTTCAGTTTATTCAGGAATATACCGGCTTTTTCTCGCCAGGTATATTTGCCATGTTTATCTTAGGTTTCTTCTGGAAAAAGACAACCTCAAATGCAGCGTTATTTGCAACAGTTGGCGGTTTTGCGCTTTCGGTGATATTCAAATTCCTTCCAAATGTGATGAACCTGGAATTCCTTAGTTCAACAGGCTTTTCAAAGCTGGTGCAACAGAGAGATGGAAGTATGCTTTATGAAATACCATTTCTAGACCGGATGGGTTTTGTATTTATCATTTGTCTTGTGGTGATGTATGCAATTAGCATCATAGAAACCAGAAGAGGGGTACTAACAAACGGACTTGAAATAGAAAAAGAAATGTTTAGAACTAATAGGGCTTTCACAGTTGGTGCAATCATTGTTTGCGGGCTAATTGTGGCACTATATACAATTTACTGGTAGTTAGGTTTTATCCAGTTTAGGTTAGGACGGTGGGCTGGTTACCTATCGTCCTCTTTCTTTATAGTACCTTATAGTACCTTCAATACACTGGATTTCTTTTATTTTATGTTGCTCAAGAGCAGGTTGGATAAAAAACTTAAAGTCCTTACTTGCCGGATTTACTAATGTGGAGCATATTCCGGTTGTGGTTGACATAAATTTGCCTAACCACGTTAATTATTTTCGAAATAAAAAATAATTAACCGGAGAAATGAAAATAATTAAATCTGGTCGTTCAATTTCAGTAAGAAATCTTTTAATTTCTCAAGCGAGTCAATGATCTTTTGATTTTCTTTAACCTCAGATGTATTGTTTTTCAGATGATCTTTTGCTCCCTTTAAAGTGAAACCTTTATCTTCTACCAGATGAAAAATGATCTTTAAATTTTCAATATCTTCTGGGGTAAAAAGGCGGTTTCCTTTTTTATTTTTTTTAGGTTGCAATACGTCAAATTCCTTTTCGTAAAATCGGATTTGGGATGCGTTTACACCAAACATTTCGGTTACCTCACCCATCGTATAGTACATTTTATTGATTTCCCGTTCTTTGTAAGGCATACTTTAGTGTTGATTATTAGTGTTTTACAGCTTTTATTTAAAGTATTCAAATGTAGGGGGATTTTAGTAGAATCCAACAATAAAATTTCAATTTTCCTCGATAGAGGTTTTTTTTTTATCTAAGTTTGTTCCACTAATCAAGAGAAGGATGACAGCTAAGGAAATCAGACAGGCATACTTAAAATTTTTCGAATCAAAACAACATCATATTGTTTCATCGGCACCTATTGTAGTTAAAAACGACCCCACATTAATGTTTACTAATGCGGGAATGAATCAGTTTAAAGATTTGTTTTTAGGAGAAGCCCCAATAAAATATCCAAGAGTAACTGATACCCAACGTTGTTTGCGCGTATCAGGAAAACATAATGATTTGGAGGAAGTAGGGATAGATACCTACCACCATACCATGTTCGAAATGCTTGGAAACTGGAGCTTTGGCGATTATTTTAAGAAAGAAGCCATTGCCTGGAGCTGGGAACTATTGACCGAGGTTTATAAAATTCCAAAAGATAAATTATATGTTTCCATTTTTGAAGGAGACGAAAAAGAAGGTTTGCCAAGGGATACCGAGGCTTACGAGCTTTGGAAGCAATATGTTCCTGAAGACCGCATTATTTTAGGTAATAAAAAAGATAATTTTTGGGAAATGGGCGATACGGGACCATGTGGTCCATGCTCTGAAATCCATGTTGATTGCAGATCGGATGAGGAGCGTAAAGCCGTTGAAGGTAAATCGCTTGTAAATGCCGACCATCCTCAGGTTATTGAGATATGGAACAATGTATTTATGCAGTTTAACCGTTTAAAAGATGGTTCATTGCAACCGCTTCCTGCCCAGCATGTAGATACTGGAATGGGTTTTGAGCGTTTAGTTCGCGTATTGCAGGAGAAATCTTCAAACTATGATACCGATGTTTTTCAACCCTTAATTCAATTCATCGCTAAACATGCGGGGATTGATTATGGTGTAGATGAAAAAACGGATATCGCTATGCGCGTGATGGCTGATCATATCCGTGCCATTTCGTTTGTAATTGCCGATGGACAGTTGCCTTCTAATAATAAAGCAGGCTATGTGATCCGTCGTATTTTGCGTCGCGCGGTTAGGTATGCTTATACTTTCCTTAACCTTAAAGACCCGTTTTTAAATCAACTGGTGCCTGTATTGGCCGAGCAATTTAAAGGGGTATTTGATGAGCTTTCAATGCAGCAGGATTTTGTGCAAAAGGTAGTTTTAGAAGAGGAAATTTCTTTCTTAAGAACTTTAGCTACAGGTATCCAACGCTTTGATAATTACACTAAAAAGCAAGGCGAAGTATTAATGGCAGAGAATGCTATTGAGCTTGAAAAAAGATTTGATGATCCATGGGTTCACAGCATATTGAAAGACCAGATGGTGATTTCAGGTGAGTTTGCTTTTGAGCTGAATGATACCTATGGATTTCCGATAGATTTAACTGAATTGATGGCCAGAGAACAACGCTGGACGGTTGATATGGAAGAATATAACAAGGCGCTTTTAAAACAAAAAGAGCGTTCTCGTGCAGCTACTGCGGTTGATACCGGAGACTGGGTTGTGGTAAATCCTGATCTTGAGGTTGAATTTGTGGGATATGACGATTCTGAGGCTGAAACGGAGATTGTAAAGTACCGCAAGGTTAGCGCAAAGGGCAAAGACCAGTATCAGATTGTGTTGAGTAAAACCCCTTTTTATGCTGAAAGTGGTGGTCAGGTTGGTGATACAGGTCGTTTAGAAGATCATAGTCGTCTTTTCTTTGTTGAAATAACTGATACCAAGAAAGAAAACGGCGTAATTGTACATTATGCCGATACCTTACCTGAAGATGTTGATGGTCAGTTTTGGGCTGTTATTGATGAAGATAAACGTTTACTATCTCAGGATAACCATAGCGCCACACACTTGTTGCATGCTGCATTGAAAAAAGTATTAGGGTCGCACGTAAATCAAAAAGGTTCATTGGTAAACCCTGATTACCTGCGGTTCGACTTTTCGCATTTTGCAAAAGTTACTGATGAGGAATTGGCGCAGATTGAACATCTGGTTAATCAGAAAGTAAGAGAAAACATTCCTTTAAAGGAGCAAAGATATGTTCCATATGATCAGGCCATTTCGAGCGGCGTAACTGCTTTATTTGGTGAAAAGTATGGAGATTTAGTACGCATCATCACCTTTGATGATCATTATTCTAAAGAGCTTTGCGGTGGTACTCACGTACAGGCAACAGGTCAGATCGGTTATTTTAAAATCACATCTGAAAGTGCTGTTGCTGCTGGTGTAAGAAGAATAGAAGCAATTACAGCTGACAAGGCTGAAGCTTTTATTTTGGAACAAAACAAGGAGCTAAATGAGCTAAGATCGTTATTAAAGGGAAATAAGGACCTTAAAGCCGCTGTTGCTGCACTTATCGAAGAAAATGCAAAGCTTAAAAAGGACGCTGATAAGGCTGTTGGTGAACAAGCTGCAAATCTTAAGCATGAAATTGTACATCACCTTAAAACTATTAATGGCATTAATCTGATTGCAACCCACGTTGATCTCCCAAATGCAGAAGCTGTTAAAAACTTAGCGTTTTCAGTTAAGGATCTGGTTGATGATCTGTTCCTTGTGTTTACTACCTTAATTGATGATAAACCTGGAATTACAGTAATGTTATCAGAGAATCTAGTTAAAGATAAAGGCCTTAATGCTTCTAATATAGTTAGGGAACTAGCAAAAGATATACAAGGCGGGGGTGGCGGACAGCCTTTCTACGCTACAGCTGGCGGAAAAAATAAAGATGGTTTAGCTGCTGTTTTAACTAAAGCTGAATCATTGATCAGTTAGTTATACTATTTTAAAGCTATAGCCTTAATACAGTCGTCATCTCGACAATAGGAGGAGAGATCTCTCCTCCTATTGTCGAGATGACGAGGTGGCTATTTTAGAACGATAACTTAGTTTACTCGCTTTACTAAAAATTGACTTTCTGCGAAAAGGCCTAGGAAATTTTGCCCATTTAGCGAAGCGGGCAAAAGATTCCAGTCTTAGAGTAGAATGGCTATTTTACCGTTAATTTCTTAATCGGTTCCAATACCACTTTTCTAAACTCCACTTCAGAGCCCTCTGCCTGCAATGCAATATTGCCGCTACTTACCGTGCAATTGGTTCCATGGTTTACAAAAACGTCGTTAACCCATACTTTCACCTGATCACCCAAACATTCGATAACCATTTTATTCCATTCGCCTACAGGTTTCTCAACATCCTGAACCAATCTTTTTATTCTTCTAAGCTTATCGCCATTAACGCCCCAGTTTTCTTTGGGACCACGTCTTGTTTCCATATCAGGAACAGTAATGTCTTCCTGGATACACCAAAAATCACCGGCCATAGTATGCTGCATTTGTACTTCTATTGATTTTGGGAACATATCGTAAAGTGCCCTCGGTGTAGAAGCATGTACAAGTACACCACAATTGCCTGGTTTGGCGGCAAAACGATATTGTACTTCCAAACGGTAATTTTTATAAGTAGCATCGGTAATCAGGTGACCTCCTGGAGTTCCCAAACTTACCAATAAGCCGTTACGAATGATAAAAGGCATCCGGGCGTTTGAATCTTTATCCATTTCAGGAACATCTGCATGCCATCCGGTTAGGTCTTTGCCATTAAACAAGCTCTTTGATTGAGCAAATGAGGCAGCTGAGCTTAAAATTAAAGCCAGTGCCAGAAGTGATTTGGTTAGGTTTCTTTTCATCTTTATTGTAATACTAATATAGAAATACTTTTAGCAACTCGCTTTTTTTTCTATTTTGTGTTTTCCAAATAAAATAAGAAAGTATGACCATCCTAATCGTCCTATTGTGTATCCTATTTCTGATTGTTTTAGTTTCAGCATTTAAGGTCAATGCATTTGTTGCATTTCTAATTGTATCTATACTTGCCGGTATTTTACTGGGCATTCCACTTAATAAAGTTACGGCCTCCGTAGAAAAGGGAATTGGAGATGTTTTAGGCTCTTTGGTAGTAATCATTACTGTGGGGGCTATGTTGGGTAAACTTGTGGCCCAAAGTGGCGCAGCGCAAAGAATTGCATCCTCTATGATGAATTTTTGCGGAGAGAAATATATACAATGGGGAGTAGTTACTACGGGGTTCCTAATCGGTATTCCATTGTTTTACGGGATAGGTTTTGTGTTAATGGTTCCGTTGATTTTTTCTATTGTTTACAAGTATAAGTTGCCTGTTATTTACATCGGTTTGCCTATGCTTGCTGCTTTATCTGTTACTCACGGATTTTTACCACCGCATCCTTCGCCTTCTGCACTTGTTATTCAGTTTAAGGCCAATATGGGTTTAACGTTGTTGTACGGATTAATTGTAGCTGTACCTGCCATTATTATAGGTGGACCATTGTTTTCGAGAACGCTTAAAGCTATTCCATCAAAACCATTGGCATCTTTTGTTCCTGCCGATATGCCTGAAGAAGAATTGCCGGGCACATTTAATAGCTTTTTTACGGCCTTACTGCCTGTTTTACTTTTAATAGGCGCTACAGTATTCACATTTTCAGAAAATCAGAATCCAGCTGTGTCCAATTTCTTTGCTTTTGCGGGAAGTCCGACAATTGCCATGCTTATTGCATTGTTTGTTGCAACATTTTCGCTAGGTATTTTTCAGGGCAAGAAAATGGGGGATATCATGAATATCTATGGCGAAGCGATTAAAGATGTTGCCATGATATTGTTAATTATCGGTGGATCTGGCGCATTAAAGCAAGTTTTGGTAGATAGTGGGGTAAGCGGACAAATAGCAGTCCTTTTAAAGGATATGGATATGCAGCCTTTATTTTTAGGCTGGTTAATTGCCGCAATTATTCGTTTTTGTGTGGGTTCTGCAACAGTAGCAGGCTTGACAACTGCGGGGATTATTTTACCTTTGATGGTATCGTCTAATACAGATCCTAACTTAATGGTTTTGGCAGTTGGTGCAGGCAGTTTAATGTTTTCGCACGTAAACGATTCCGGATTCTGGATGTTTAAAGAGTACTTTAACTTAAGTATGAAGGATACCTTTAAATCGTGGGCCGTAATGGAATCAATAGTAGGTGTTGTTGGATTGGTTGGCGTACTTTTATTAAATCAAATTATTTAAATATAGATATGGGAACTTTTAATGCAGATGAACAGTTTGAAAAATTAGGATTAACATTGCCTCCGGCGCCAACACCTTTGGGTGTTTATAAACCTTTTTTGATTGATGGAAAGTATCTTTATTTATCAGGACATGGGCCTGTTAGAGATGATAAAAGTTTGATAATCGGACGTGTGGGTGTTGAATTTGATAAAGAAGAAGGTAAACTTGCTGCAAGACAAGTAGGGTTAACCATGTTATCAACCATAAAAACAAATTTAGGCAGCTTAAACCGTGTAAAAAGAGTAATCAAAGTTTTAGGGATGGTAAATTGCACGCCAGATTTCGAAAGGCATCCCTTTGTAATTAACGGTTGTAGCGAACTTTTTGCCCAGGTTTGGGGAGAAGAAAATGGCATTGGCACCAGAAGTGCGGTAGGTTTTGGGTCGTTGCCTGACAACATCCCTGTAGAGATTGAAGCTTTATTCGAACTTCATGAATAACCCTAAAAAACTAACAAACCGGTATTGGTTTGAGGTTGATAATGTGAGTGAACTTGATTCACCGGCATTGGTCTTTTACCCTGATCGTATTGCAGATAACATCACTCAGTTAAAAGCCAGCATTGATTCGGTTAGCAGATTGCGACCTCATGTAAAGACTCATAAATCCAGTGAGGTTACCTTGTTGATGATAAATGCCGGAATAGCTAAGTTTAAATGTGCTACAATTGCAGAGGCAGAGATGTTAGCCCTTTGCGGTGCTGAGGATGTTTTGCTGGCCTATCAGCCTGTTGGCCCAAAAGTTAAAAGATACGTATCGCTTATAAAAGCTTTTCCGCTAACACGATTTTCGTGTTTGGTCGATAATGAGCAATCATTAAATGAACTTTCGGAAGCTGCTGTTGAATCGGGTTTGGAAATAAATTTGTTTCTGGATCTGAACTTAGGGATGAACCGAACGGGCATTTTACCCAACGAAAAGGCGCTGGCACTTTACCAGAAAATGAATGTTTCCGGCGGAATAAATGCTATAGGTTTGCATGGTTATGATGGTCATATCCATGATGTTTCATTATCGCAAAGAAGGGAGAAGTGGCAGGTTGGCTGGAATTTACTTAAAAACTTAAAAGATAGCATTGTAGCTAAAGGTTTGCCTGTGCCGGTTATTGTAGGTGGTGGTACGCCTACTTATCCTTTTTACGCGGAACAACCCGAAGTAGAATGTAGTCCGGGTACATTTATTCTGTGGGATAAAGGATACCAAAACTCTTTTGAAGAGCAGGAGTATTTAATTGCAGCGGTTCTTATAAGTCGCGTAATTTCTTTGCCGGATGAAACCAAAATAAGTCTGGATTTAGGACATAAAGCTGTAGCTGCAGAAAATGAACTTACTAAAAGAGTTTCATTTTTGAATGCTCCGGATGCCAAAATAATAAGTCAGAGCGAAGAGCATTTGGTATTGGAAATGACTAAAGGACATGGTTTTAAAATAGGGGATGTTTTGTATGGTTTGCCAATCCATATTTGTCCAACTGTTGCCTTATATGACCATGCAGCGACGGTTATAGATTATAAAATTACCGGCGAATGGGCCATTGTTTCAAGAAATAGAAAGATTAATATATAACCTATGTTTACAATTGATGCGCATTTGGATTTAAGCATGAATGCTTTGGAGTGGAATCGTGATTTGACTTTGCCTGTTTCTTCGATCAATGCGAGGGAGGAGGGATTAACTGATAAGCCGGATAGGGCAAAAGCAGTTGTCTCGTTACCCGAACTTAGAAAAGGTAAAATCGGACTTGTTGTAGCCACCCAGATTGCCCGATATGTAGCACCAGGGAATAAGTTGCCCGGATGGCACTCCCCGGCACAGGCATGGGCGCAAACCCAAGGTCAGCTTGCATGGTATAAAGCAATGGAGGAGGCAGGGGAGATGGTGCAGATTACTGATCTGGCAGGTTTAGAAAAGCACCTTGCTTTATGGGCTGCTGATACCTTGGATGCTCAAAAACCAATTGGCTATATTTTAAGTCTCGAAGGTGCTGATTCTATAGTAACCATTGGGCATTTAGAAAAAGCGTATCAAAATGGTTTAAGAGCTGTTGGCCCAGCTCATTATGGTCCTGGAAGGTATGCTCAGGGTACTGATGCAACTGGATTTATGGGGCCTAAGGGTCATGAGTTGCTTAAGGAAATGGAGCGGTTGAATATTATTTTAGATGCTACACACTTATGTGATGATAGTTTTTGGGAAGCCCTTGATCATTTTAACGGCCATGTTTGGGCTTCACATAACAACTGCCGGGCACTTGTGAACCATAACCGTCAGTTTAGTGATGATCAGATCAAGGCGCTAATAGAACGGGGTGCAGTTATTGGTGGTGCTTTAGATGCCTGGATGATGGTGCCTAACTGGGTGCGTGGTAAGTCTACCCCAAAGGATATGAATTGCAATCTGGATGTGATGATTGATCACATAGATCATATTTGTCAATTAGCAGGAAATACGCATCATGTTGGAATTGGTTCTGATCTTGATGGTGCATTTGGGAAGGAACAGTGTCCTTACGATCTGGAAACTATTGCTGATCTTCAAAAAGTACCTGCATTGTTTAAGGCCAGAGGATATTCGGACCTGGATATTGAAAATCTGATGAGTGGAAACTGGTTAAGGTTTTTGCGAAAAGCTTGGTAATTGAGGTCTATAATACCTTAGTCAATAGGTTAACATTTAAACCACTCTAAAAAGCCTTTTTAATGATAAAGGTCGGTCAGAGTCGTTTCAAAGTCGTTCAATAGTCGTCTGAAAGTCGTTTATTTATTTAAGCGCCCAATACCCTACGGCCAGCCAGATCAGGCCTTTTATCAGGAAAAACAAGAATCCCCAAACGCCGACTTTTTTCAGCCATTTTAGGATTGCAGCTTTTTTTTCTGAAGTGTTAGTAGTCATACTCTATAATTTATGTTTATCTATAATGAGATTTAGACTTAAACAAATCTAAAGATTTGCTTAATAATTATCAGGTTTTTATGATATATTATTGTAAAAATTTAAGTGGCTATTTTAACATCTTTAGGAATAAAGAAGTGTTTTAACGTTCGCGGATTGGTATAAACATCCGAGTCGATTTCAAATACTTCATAGATGTTTTTACTACTCAGTACCTCTGCGGGAGCACCGTCGTACCATTTCCGTCCATTTTTCAACAAAAGTATTCTGTCGCCATACTGAGCGGCCAGGTTAATGTCGTGTAAAATACTGATAACCATAAATCCACGTTTGGTGAGCATCTTGGCAATAGCCAGTGTTTGCTGCTGGTATTGAAGGTCGAGGCTAGCTACCGGTTCATCCATAAGCAGTAAGGCATTTGATACATCCCATATTTGGGCCAGCACCCGGGCCAACTGAACCCTTTGCTGTTCACCTCCGGATAGGGTTAGGTACGAACGTTCTGAAAAATCCTTTACCCCGGTAAGTTCCATCACCTGCTGAATAATTTCTGTATCATTTATAGAAGGGTTACTCTTATAATGAGGATATCTGCCCATCATCACAATTTCTGTAACGGTAAAGGCCATGTTAATCACATTTTGCTGGTTCATTACACCACGTTTTAATGCAAGCAGGGAGGGACTGTATTGCTGAATTTCTTTGTTATGTAGTTTTACAACACCCTTTGATGGTATTTTTTCTCCGCTCAGCATTTTTAGCAGCGTTGATTTACCGGCACCATTAGCACCTAATATCAATAATAGTTCACCCGGTCGGATGCTAAAGGAAACATCTTTGACTAAGGCTCTTCTGCCTGCTTCGAAAGTTAATGAATCTGCTATCAACATTTTATATAACCAGTTTTTTCTTGTCCTTAACTAAAATATACAGAAACAATGGAGTGCCCATTAATGCTGTTATTACACCAATAGGAAGTTCTATTGGGGCAATGATAATGCGGCAAATCATATCTGATATGGTAAGCATTAAAGCGCCAAATAAAGCTGATGCCGGTAAGACATGTTTGTTGTCGACTCCAATAACTAACCGTATGGTGTGCGGAACCAGCAACCCGATAAAGCCAATGATACCCGATACTGCAACGGCTGCACCTACGGCCATAGTTGCAAGTATGACAACATTTCTTTTTACTACATTAACTTTAAGGCCCAGCTGAGCAGCCTGTATTTCGCCAAGAGAGAAAGCATTTAATGCCTTTCCCATACCGGGAAGTAATACCAGAGGGATTAAAACAAAAGGAAGTAGAGAAATTACAGTTTCCCAGGTTGCTCCGGCCAGACTTCCGAGCATCCAGAAAGTGATGTTGCGTAATTGCTGATCATCAGCGGCATAGGTTATGAGTCCTGTTAATGCACCTGCAAGGGCATTAATTGCAATGCCGGCCAAAAGCATAGTGGCAACATTAGATTTGCCGTCGGTTCTGGAGATCTGATATACAATTAAAGCTGCTAAGCCCGCGCCTGCAAAAGCACCAAAGGCCATTATATAGTAGCCCGTGATGTTACTTAGGCCTACCAACAGTGTTGCCTCCAGTACAATAATGATCACTGCCATTAAAGAAGCGCCGGCAGAAATTCCAATTAATCCCGGTTCTGCCAAGGGGTTTCTGAAAATACCCTGTACAGCTGTACCAGAAATGCCTAAGGCGGCACCTACCAGTAGCCCGAGTATTACCCGTGGTATTCGTACAATGTTCAGTACTCCTTCATGTTGTGTGGATACGGGTAATTCGCTAAACAATCCGATTTTTTTGCCTAAAATTACGACAACCTCTTTCAAAGGAATCTGTACGGCACCAAGCCCCATGGAAAGTCCTGCGCTAATCAGCAATGCCACAATAAGCAATATGTATAGACCTGTTTTCTTATTCACTACTTACCAATTAGCATTTAATTGTGTGATTGCCTGAGCAAGACGGACCGAAAAGTTGACTAACAATTCGCCATCCATCTGCACTATCCTTTTGTTTTTGCCTGCATTTGTTAGGGAAACACCAGGCATTTTAAGAATACTGTTAATACCGCCAAGACTTTTATACCCGAAATCAAACATCAATATGAGATCTGGATTTGCATTTACTAAAGATTCTGTGGTATACGGTTTGAACTTCGAAAAACCCTGAGCGGCATTTTTACCGCCAGCAAGCTTGATAATTGCATCCAGATTTGTGTCCTTACCGGCCACCATCATGGTACCGGCACCTCTGGCATATAAAAAAAGCACTTTAGGAGATTTTGGGTTTTTCTTTACTACTTCGAGAGCCTTATTTACGCTTAATGTTGTTTGTTTAACCAATTCTTCTCCTTTTGGAATATTATTCAGAGCGCTTGCCACTTGTCTGATAAAGGTAACGGCACCCTTTGCGGAGTATTCTTGCTTTACTGTAACTACTTTGATCCCTGCAGATTTTAATTGAAATTCTATTGCATTTGACAATGCACCTTCAGGAGCGAGCACAAGATCGGGAGTGAAAGAAATGACACCTTCTGCAGATATACTTCGGTTTTGGCTTACCTTCTCAATTTTATTTACATAAGCGGGATAAGTACTTGTTACATCTACAGCAACAATCTGTGGGCCGTACCCCAATGCATCTACGGTTTCGGTAAGTGCGCCACTAAGAGTGATAATGCGTTTTGGTGCGACTGCAAATAAGGTATTGTAACCTAGAATAAGAAGAAGAGAAATATAGAAGAATCTGATCATTTTTATGTTTTTGTGGGTTGTTTTCTTTAACAAAGGACGACTTAATTAAAATCATTCCAAATAATTTAATTGGTGTTAACGGTATTGGTATATATTTTTTAGTGCAGCTTTTATTTTCATTTTATTGGATTGTTTTGCGCTGTATTTCGTTGTTTATTAGTGTTTTGTGTTTCTATTTGAAATTGCTTTTTAGCTATCTTTTTCCTCTTTTTTTTGCAAAAATCATCCTGAATCCGTAAAAACAATCCCGAAATGGTTAAAAATAATCCTCTTCGCGTTGCTTTATTTCTGACAAATGTAAGCATATTTGTGATCTTATTTAGACTGATTAAAAATAACAAATTACAATTCATGTGTGGCTTTCATTTCATTAAAAGGTGTTTGATTTTCTTGTTTACCTTATTCAGTCTGCCTGCTTTTAGTGCGGATAAACTGGGGAGTCTGGAGGGGATCATAACAGATGAGAACGGCAAGTTACTTCAGGGGATTGCTGTTACGCTTCAACCTGACCACAAAAAAGCACTTAGTGATTCGAAGGGAAGATTTAAGATTACCGGACTTTATGGAGGTACTTATAAATTAACAGTTTCGGCAGTAGGATTTGATGCGCAGACAAAGGAAATAGAAATAGAAATGGGGAAGATGAGCACGATTTTTATTCGGCTTAAGCCTGGAAATAAGGAGTTGAACGAGATTAATGTAACAGGAATACACAGTAATCCGGATAATTTTATTGACATGACCCGCACTGCGATGCCCAGTAAAGTGATTACACGGCAGGAGATTGAAATGATGGGTAGCAGGAGGCTCGATGAGGTATTGAAGGAGCAGACAGGGCTTGCAATTGTAAATGATATAGGATCTGGAAACCGAGCGGTTGGTCTGCAAATGCAGGGTTTCGACAGCGGATATACAATGATCATGATAGATGGTCAACCCATGGTGGGGCGGAACAACGGAAATTTTGACCTTTCCCGCATTACAGTCTCAAATATTGAGCGTATAGAAATCATTAAGGGCGCATCATCCTGCCTATTTGGTAGCGAGGCGCTGGCTGGTGTTGTAAACATTGTAACACGTAAAAATATAAGTCATCCACAGGGACTGGCTGCGCTGAGGTATGGAAGTTTTAATATGGTGGATGCAACTTTGGAAGGCGAAACTCCTTTTGCAGGTAAAAGGGGATCAGCTTATTTATCCGGAAATTATTACCGAACAGATGGGTTCAACTCAAACCCTTATTTATCAGACGGAAAAACTGCCCCGCCCTTTAATAGTTATGCTTTTCAGGGTAGGGGTAGATATTTGCTGAGCGACATTAGTACGCTAAGTTTTAATGGCAGGTTTGTTACCAGGCATTCTGAAAATAAGATCGCCTATCAGAACCTTAATCCTAGTATGGATGTGCTTGATGAATATGACCTTAACGGTTCTTTGGCCTTAAACGACAATTTCCGAAATGGCTTAAAACTAAAATCACAATACTACCTGACAAGGTACCAGAACGAACAGAATGTTACTGATTTAGAAAGTGGTTTTATTATGCCGGGTAGTGATTTTAAACAATACCTGCATCGAGCAGAAATGCAGGTTTCCAAAAATATGGGGCCTTTATTGGAACTAACAGGAGGGGCAGGAGGAGCTTATGAATTGCTGGATAATACTTCTTATAGAGGTAATAAAAGCATGGCGAATTACTTTCTATATGGTCAGTTTGATTTTCAGGCTGCTGAAAGGCTTTCATTTACCGGGGGTGCAAGATTCGACTATCATGATAAATACGATTCTAAATTAAATCCAAGTTTGGGGATGCGGTATAATGCACTAAAAAATTTAACATTTAGGGCTGCAGTCGGAACCGGATTTAAAACACCGAACTTTCAGCAACTGTATATGATTTTTACCAATGTGCAGACCGGCTACTCTGTATTTGGGGCAGAGGAATTCTGGCGCGAAATCCAGATCCTTCAGGAAGCGGGACAGATCATGAGTGTTTTTCCAAGTGCCAAACGTATTGGTAGTTTGAAACCGGAGCGCTCTGTTTCTTATAGCGGTGGGTTTGCCTATAAGCCCTTTGGCGCATTGGATGTGGATGTGAATGTGTTCTATAATGACATGAAGAATTTCATTAATTCTGAACAGGTTGCATTCAAAACAAGCGGTCAGCAGATTTATTCTTATATGAATATTGCCAAAGCATATACTGCCGGAGCAGAAATAGGTGTCAATTATAAAGCGTCCAAATCAATTCATCTTTCGGCCGGCTATCAATTGCTTTATGCGGTAGATAAAGGTGTTGTTGACTCTATAAAGAATGGCACTGGCTTGTATGAGCAAGTTTATGACACCGATGCCAACGAAACACGCCGCTCAAAACGTAGCGATTACCTGGGTATGAACAACAGATCGCGACATATGGCCAATGTAAAGATTAGTTATGCTCACGAGCCATCAGGATTAACAGGTTCATTTCGTGTGAATTATAGGAGTAAGTATGGTTTTATGGAAGATAACAGGGCTAATAACTTTCTTGATCCCTGGGATAAATTTGTGAAAAGCTTTTTTCTGCTGAATCTGGCAGTGCAAAAAACATTGTATAACAAGCATCTGCAGTTGCAGATCACTGCAGATAACCTGATGAATTATCGGGACCAGTTAATGCCCGGACAGCAGGGGCGTGCCATACTGTGTGGTATTAGCTGGAGATTTTTTAAAAATGAATAAACCTTTTAAATATAGTTAACCCCTTAAATAACACCAATATGTTAAGTACAAACATTAAAGAGGCTACTAAAGAAGCCCACCAGCAATTAGAAAAAAAAGTAATATTGAAATTGAAATCTATACGCAGTAATGCCGACTACGCAGATCTGCTAAAGCATTTCTACGTTTACTTCAATGCAGTAGAACAAGCTGTTGCTCCATATATTATCAACGAGTTATTACCAGATTATGCAGAAAGAAGAAATTCTGCCTATCTGAAAGCTGATATTGAGCAACTAGGCGGAGATCTTAATGATTTGCCTGCTGTACAAACCCCACAAATAGGTAATGTAGCTTCGGCATTAGGTGCATTATATGTGATGGAAGGCTCTATTATGGGGGGAAGCATCATTGTACAAATGCTTGCTAAATATGGAATTAATGAAGGGGTATCCTTCTTTTCTGGTTATGGAGAAGCTACCGGTCAGATGTGGGGTAAGTTTGTAGGCGTAATGAATACTCAGGTGCAAACTGAAGCGCAGGAAGGACAGGCCATTATTGCTGCCAACGAAACGTTTTCTCGATTTTCTGATGTTTTTGGAGAAGTTTCAGTTGCTTCATAAAAATAGCTTTCCTATATCGTCCCTATTAAAAAATACAAAACAAGCTGATGAAGATTAAATCAAAAATAGAAGGGTCGGACGACTGGCTGTTCATTGAAGAAATCCCCGAACTCTATTCTCCGAATACACCACTTTCAGAGAAGAATGTGAATATAAAGAGTTTGCCTGCACAGAAGCTGGTTAATTACCAGCTTAGCGCAGGTGGGCTTTTTTTGGTTCACTCAACAATGCAGTTCTCTGAACACGTAAAAGTGCTTTCTGAAATTGAGGGAGAGGCAATTACTTCACAGTTTATTTTTTATGGCACTAATCCATCAAATGAAAAATCAAGCGATATACCTGCGCAGAAAAGTAGTGAAGCAAAAAGTAAATCTTCTGACAAAGAAGGAAGGAGGACGGGTAGCAGGCACAATATCCGATACATACCCTCTATAAAAGGTAAGTATCCGATGATGTCTGGTATTGAGTATAAATACTTCTTGCTGGTACTTTCAAAACAATACTACTTTCACCTGATTGATCAGCATTCGTTGCTTCATAGCGACTTTGTAAGAGAGATATTAAAAGGAAGATATACCTCTTATGCTGCCAAAGATTTACCTGTGACTACTGAAATGAAACGGGTGATTAATGACATCTGTGAATGTAAAAGAAGCGGGGAACTTAAGAGACTTCATACCGAATCCAAGATCCTTGAGTTACTGATGCTTCAGCTGGAGCAAATGCAATCTGGCATGGCAGAGGTTGACAAGTATATGATTAAACAGGATGACCTTAAAAAAATTGAACATGCAAGGAACATACTTGATGCAGAGTATACCTATCCGCCAACAATTATTGAGCTGGCAAAACAGATTACGCTAAACGAGTTTAAACTTAAGCGTGGATTTAAGGAATACTTTGGTACTACCATTTATGGTTACGTAACGAGGTTAAGAATGGAGGAAGCCAGAAGATTGATTCTGGATGAGAAGAAAAGTATAGGCCAGGTAGCTGCGGCTGTAGGATTTAATCATCAAAGTCATCTTACCGACGCCTTTAAGCGCTACTTCGGTATTTTACCCAGCGAAATTAAATCTGATGAAGAGCATGCCCTGGCACTGAATAAATAACCCTCTGAACGTATTAATATAAAACCTATGAAAGCTATAAATTATAAACCAATAATGCTGTTTATTTCACTCGTCGCTTTTGCTTCATGCACAAAAGATGAGGTAAAACCAGATCTGTATGATGATAAAAGTACGGTAATTAAGGATCTTGCCGGTGATGTAGGCAATACAGTTGGCAGTGGAAAAGAGTTTGAAACTTTTTATTTCAGTCTGAATACCGGAACCAAGATCGATCCATCAAAAAAACTAACGACTGAATGGGATCTTGCATTTACAAAAGAATACAATTCGCTGATAGTTGCGAATAATGGACAGGTAACGGTAAGTCCAGGATATGGAGGTTCAGGTACAGGTCGTATTATTATTGTTGAAAAACCTTATGATCAAGTCACACAAGCACCTTCTGATAATGAGTTTACTTCAAATGGCATCCCTAATTTTGGATGGGACGCAGGAAATGGTGTGGGCTGGTTTTTTTACGACCTTAAAACACATATTGCCGTTCCTGTAAAGAACAGAACTTTTGTGGTTAGAACTGCTGAAGGTAAATATGCGAAGCTAGAGATGGTTAGTATGTATAAGGGTGCACCCGCAACGGTTAGTGATCTGAACTGGCCTGCACCATATTTTACTTTCAGGTACTATTTGCAGGCAGATGGCAGTAGAAATTTGAATACAAACTAAATCAAATCAGCTTTCTAACAGAAATCCCATTAACGTAATTTTTATCCCGAAATGGTAAGAGATTGTACGCTCTACTCTGGAAGATTGTTGTCATATTTGCTATTATTTAAAATCATTCTAAATAACCAATGTTAATGAAAAATTATCTCTCTTTCCTTTTTGTTCTGGTAATGGGTTTATCATCAGGGTGTTCAAAGAATAATGAAGTTGTTCCTGAAAAAGAACTGCCGCTTTTACCTGCAATTACCGTAACTGCCAGCGGAGAATACAATGTTATTCTTAAAGGAGATACCGAAGCCAAAATGACTACTGGCGATGGTAATTTTAAGCCTGTATTTTATAGTCTTGAGGATGGAAGGATTATACCTTCTGAGTATGCCAATACCGATAAATGGGACATTGCTTTTACCGGAATATACAACAGCAGCATTTGGGCTAATCATGGTGAAGTAGTGTTTGATAATGGTAATAAAGGGCCAGGTTATGGCAGTCCGGCACGTGGCGGATTATACCTGATTAGTGATCCTGCAGTAGAGACGAAATACTATGATTCAGAAAAGCAAAGGCCAAGGCAAGTGCCCATACCTAAATCTCTTCTAGATGAGGCTTATACGAATGTTGGGACTGTTACAATTAATGACAGTCAGCTACTTTCAAAAGGATTTCTGACCCTTGATTATTTTCTGGGAAGTGGGGCAGGCTATGCATTTTATGATTTCTATGGAGCTATGTTCCCGGGAGATAAAGAAAGAGCGCATATTGTATACAACCTGCCAAGACCCATAATTATCAAAACCGCTAAAGGAAACTATGCGAAAATTATCATTTACAGTTTTTATAAGGATAGTCCTTTAAGTCCTACACTTAAATCAGAAGCACCCTACATCACCTTTAAATATACCATCCTGAAAAACGGATCAAAAGATTTTACTAAAGCAATTAACTAAAAATGAAACAAATAAAACTAATAATGGCAGTTTTGTTGGGCGGTGTAGTAATTATGGGCTGCTCAAGAGATAAGCCTGAAACACCAGATGAACCTGCAGTAGCCGACACTGCTAAAGTAGCGGGAACCAATTGGGTTCCGGCACGTGCAGTAAAAATACAAGACACTACTTACAGCTATACCAAAGTGATTCCATACAAAGATGCAAGTGGAAAACTTATATACGATAAGGCTAATTCTGAAACGAAACAAGGTAAGGGTTATGTTTATTATGATGAGAAATTTAAAGTAGTTTATGTGGTAGACTGGCCAGGTATACAAGGTAATGCTGCAGAAGGTGCGGCAGGGTTTGAGCCCTTTTACTTTAATTTTGATAAGCGCCACAGTGTTAAAAAGGAAGCTGCTCAGGCTGGAACTGCTGCATGGCATATCAAATTCTACGATATCTACAGTGCGTATGTAGTTACCGATGGGGATGCCGGATCAGCTGGTGACCTTGGTAAATTAAGGGTATACCGAACCCCTTTTGATGAACTTGATGAGGCAGCAGATAAGGTGATGACCAGGACTTCAGTTGAGATAGAAATGGATGAGTTTCCGACAACAGATGGATGGGGCAGTTACCGACTTAGTGATCACATCCTTCGACCGTATAAAGACAGAAGTGTGGTATTCCGCCTTAAGGACGGTAGGTATGTGAAGTTTCAGCTCGTAAACCTTTATAGAAGTAATCCTCTAACTGTTACCGATAAGTATGAGTTCGAAGCACCGTATTATAATTTCAGATACTACGTACAACAAACACCAGATAACAGAAACGTAAAGACCAGGTAAGAAAACGGTCTGATATCCAACAACAATTATCAATTAATATTTAAATAACGATGAATCTTAAAAACACAATTTTAGTTCTGGCATTATCTGCCGCATGTTTAACTGCCTGTAAAAAGGATAATGGCGAAAAAGAGCCCGAACAGGCCCAATTTGAACAGGTTTCGAAATACATTAAGAAGTACACAACCGGGCTGGTAGAGGTTACACAGCTTCCATTGCCAGATACCATAAGCAGAAGAGCCAGGAGCTATTTCAGTTTTGATAAAATGGATTTTGTTGATGCTTCAAAAGTAATGACCCAGGAGTGGGACTTCCATATAAGGGGCTTAGAAGCCAGCGTGATCTGGCCAAATAACGGGGCTACTGTTGATGAGGAGCAGCCTTGGTATGAAAATACTGCAAGGGTAAACGTTAAATCAATATTCAAAAAATTTGATGAGGTAAATGAAGTGCCATCAGATATGGTTTTTGATAATGACAAGAATAATAATGTGATTAGTACAGCAGGCTATGACAGAGAACCTTATACCCTGAGTGCTTTTTACTGGGCATACGATGCCTATGATATTGACGGAGTACACACCCACTACATTCCATACACCAACAGAACACATATTTTTAAGCTTACAGACGGTCGTTATGTGAAGTTCCAGATGATCAATACTTATAACAATACGCCCGACAAAAATAGTGCAACTTCAAGGAAAGGATATCTAAGTTTTCGCTATATCATAAGTAAAGCGGGAAGTAAAGATTTAAAAACCAAATAAGAAATTTTAAACCAGGGCCCGGTTTAAGGTAGGCTTTGCATAAGCCGTAATGCCGTGCAGGCAGGGTAATCAATTTTCGCAGAATTAATTTTCCCCGCTACATGGCCTGTGATGTCAGAAAGGATTTGATATCGCTTTAATCAATAATTATTTAATCATAAAAATCATTCTTTTAAGATGAACAATTACCAATCAGGCGTAGTACGCCCAAGCACCCCTCTGCTAACAGGCAGTAAATTTAGTAAAAAAATAACCTTATTTGGTTTGATGGCAGCTATTGCTGTCGGTTCAGTGTTAACTTCTTGTAAAAAGGAAAGTGCGGATGCCGCTGCTCCGGGTTTAAAATTAAACACTGAAAAAGCACTGGCACCTGTAGCTGGTGGTCCTGCTCTAAACCTTACTGATGCTACCGGGACAGTAGAAAGAAGTTCAACAGGCAATATTTATACTGTTAAGAATTACTTTGTAGATCAGGGCATCTACTCAGGTACTGCCAACCACAGACCGAATGGTACCTATTATTTTGATTTCAGTGCAAACGACAACAAAAAGGGTGCTACCAGTACAACCGAACCGACTAGTAAAGTATGGGATATCTCTCTTTCAGGAACTGGAAATGCAGATATTAGAATCAACACTGATGCTACAGAAGGTTCAGCCATCAAATTCCTGAACCAATCATTTGCGACTGTGATCGGCACTTATACTGCCGCGGGGTCTGGTGCTACAGCCTGGGCAGCGGGCAGCACTTCTGCTACCACACCATTTGGTCATAACCGTACTGTAGCAACGCTAGATTATTCTGCTGATGCTCCGGCCTGGACAATTAAAGGATGGTACAACTACTATTTCGCTAATCATACTTTATTGGCTACGGATGACCTTACCATTCTTGTTGAGGATAGTAATGGCGATGTATATGCCTTACATATGATCAGTACTTATGAGAATGCAACACCGGTGGGTACGCCTCCAACCAACTATTCATGGTTAAAATTTGAGTACAAAAAATTACCATAGTATATGGGTAATTATCGCTATCTCAAGTATATACTGCTGATCATTTTGATCAGCAGTATTGCTGCTTGCAGGAAGTCCTCTTTTAATGATGATGAAAAAAATGAATCACCCACTGAAGGCACACGTGAACAACTAACACTGGATTCGATTTATCTTTATACTAAACACACTTATCTCTGGAATAATGTACTGCCAGATTACAAAACTTTCAACCCACGTAGATACAATACAGCAACATCAGATTTGCTGAATTTCAGGAAAGCTCTTTACGATATCAGTCAATATAAAATAAACACTTTAACATCTGAAGCTTATGAAAAGACCAATCTGCCGGGGTTGTCTAAATATAGCTACATAGAAGAAGGAATTCTTAACGCCGGATATCAGGCTGCTTTAAATACAAACACATCCGTTACAGTTTCTGCTTTATCATCAGGAAATATAGGGTATCTTAAACTTAGCGAGTTCGCACATTTAAGTGAGCTAATGGTACCTTTAAATGAGGCATTCACAGAATTTGCCTCTTCGGGGATTACTTCACTTGTTATAGATTTACGTAATAACCCAGGTGGTTATGTAGAGACAGCACAACATCTGGCCAACCTCATTGCTACACCATCTATGAATGATAAAGTAATGTATAGTGAGCATTTTAATGCTCAAATGCAGTCGGGCAAAGCAGCTATCTTAAAAAATCAGCTTTATCTGGATGAAAATAATCAACCTGTATTGGTTGATGGTCGCCGGGCAACTTATGCTGATGTGGATTTTTCTGTTGGTGGTAATACCTATTTATTTAAAAAAGAAGGGCAGTTGAAAACAATATCCAGCCTTTATTTTTTAGTGAATAATGGCACTGCATCTGCCAGTGAAATGCTGATAAATTCCCTTAAACCTTATTTTAATGTTAAATTGATAGGGGAGCAAACTTACGGAAAGCCAGTTGGTTCTTTCGGAATAAAAATAGATAGAATGGTCTTATCCGCAGTGAGTTTTCAAATTAAGAATGCAAAAGATGAGGGTGATTATTTTAGCGGGATGCCTGTAGAAATAGCAGCTACAGATGAACAATTGGGTAATGAATCGGAACTTATATTTGCTAATTCGCTTTCGTTGATAAATAAGCAACAAGCCAAAGTAGCTAAAACTGCTGTTGCTCGTGTAAAATCTATAGTAAACCTTTCTTCCAATAAGGTAGGATTTACTAAGCCTGAAATGATTAAAGAAAGGCTGAGATTAAAACGCTAGTTATAAAAATAATTGGGAGCATCTAAAAAATCGTCATCTCTACGTTAGGAGAGATGACGAAAGTTTTTACCCTCTTGGCCTTATTATTCTTTCAATACCCGGATCTCTTCTTTCCCTTTTGTTTTCGTAATGCCTGTTGTCGCGTCTTCTGTTATTACCTCTTTCTCTGTATTGTCTTCTGCCGTTATCATGGTGTCTATCTTCGCGATATCTTTCAGTGTAATGTCTTCTATTCCCTTTCCAGTTATCATGTCTGCCATATTTAACCCTATAAGCATTGTGGTTATGATATGGTCTTGGCGAATTAATTACGTATTTTCTTCCAGAGTATAAGTTGTAACCCCTGTATCTATGTGGCAGTGAACGAGAATGAACCCACCGGTTTCCGTTTAAGTAAATAAACTGTCTGGTTGGTACATAATAATAACTCTCAATGTCGGGCATGTAATAGTAGTCTACATAATCATAGCCTCTTGGTCCCCATTGCGGCTGTGAGCCTATGTTAACACTAATGTTTACTTGCGCCTTTGCAGGTGCTGTTGCAGCTATTATTGATGCAAATCCAAGCATCGCCAATAAAAATAGTTTTTTCATAGAATTGATTTATTATTTGTGTGTGATGTATTAAAACCAAAGTTTGTGCCATAAGTATAATTCTGGCTACAAATCTGTGTTAATAACGCATAAATGGTTATGTTTGTATCTTAAATACATGTTGAATAAAGTTAATTATTGCATATAAATGAGTACGAAAACTGCAGTTTCTCCATCAGAATTCGAATTGGTATCTGGTTTAGAAATCCACGTACAATTAAACACACAAACAAAAATATTCTCGTCGGATAGTGCTTCTTTTGGAGCAAAACCTAATGAGCATATCTCTGCTGTTTCGCTGGCATTACCAGGCGCTTTGCCTAAATTGAATAAAGAGGTGGTTGCTAAAGCCGTTAGAATGGGCCTGGCCTTAAATTGCACAATTAACCAGCTCAATTTTTTTGATAGAAAGAATTATTTCTATGCCGATTTGCCTAAAGGATATCAGATTACTCAGGATAACAAGCCCATCTGTCAGAATGGTTATCTGAATGTAACGCTAAGCAATGGTGAAGAAAAGCGCATTGGAATTAATAGAATACACCTGGAAGAGGATGCCGGTAAAAGTATGCATGATCAGAATGATCAATACTCTTATGTAGATTTAAACAGGGCAGGGGTTCCATTAATAGAGATTGTTACAGAACCTGATATCAGAAGTTCAGAAGAAGCATCTGCGCTGTTAACAGAGATGAGGAAATTGGTTCGTCATTTAAATGTGAGTGATGGCAATATGGAAGAAGGAAGTTTGCGTTGCGATGCAAATATCTCTATCCGTGAGGTTGGTGCAACAGAATTTGGAACGCGCTGTGAGGTAAAAAACCTAAACTCCATAAGAAACGTGCGCAGGGCAATGGATTTTGAGTTTAACAGACAAAAAGAGGTTGTAGCCAACGGAGGAAGGATTATACAGAGCACATTGAACTTTGATGCTGAAGAAGGTACAACATCGCCAATGCGGAGCAAGGAAGAAGCCAATGATTACAGGTATTTTCCGGATCCGGATTTGCCGCCCGTACATATTTCTGATGAGTGGCTGGAGCAGATAAAGGCCACAATGCCTGAACTGCCCTCGGAGATCTCTAAAAGACTGGTAAAAGATTATGGAGTTAACACATCTGAAGCTACATTACTTGCTGAAGATATTGACTTGCTTACCTATTTTAATTCGGCATTGCCTATAGTTAAAAATACAAAGAGCCTGGTGAATTGGCTTACCGGATCTATCAGAGCTTTGTTAAGTGAACAAGAGATCACAATATCAGGCTTTAAAGTTAGTCCTGTGCAACTTGCAGATGCAATTAACCTGGTAGATAATAAAAAGATCACCCAACAAATTGCATTGCAACAGCTATTGCCTTTAATTGTTAATAATGCGGGTGCCGATGTAAATAAACTGGCTACTGAACATAGCTTGCTAATTGAAGAAAATAGTGATGAACTGGCTGGTTTTGTGGATCAGGTTCTATCGAAATACGAAGCACAGGTACAAGCCTATAAAAAAGGAAAAAAAGGCGTGCTTGGGCTTTTCGTAGGTGAGGTAATGAAACTTGCCAGGGGAAAAGCAGATCCTCAAAAAATAAATGAATTGTTACAAGAGAAATTAAAATAGTAAATATTATGATGAAACGTATTGGGTATGTATTGGTGTTGTGTGTGGCTTTTGCAGCATGTAAGGACAAAAGTAAGTTTGTAATTAACGGGGAGTTTAAAAACGCTGCTCCAAAAAGCAAAGTTTACTTATTTGGCTTGCAAAAAGACAATGCTTTGCCATTAGATTCAACTGTGTTTTCTGAAAAAGGAGAATTTAAATTCACCCATTCAACCCCGGGGGCAGATTTCTTTAGGATTTCTGCGGGCAATAACGAGTATATGATTATTGCAAAGAATGGCGATGAAATTAAAATTACTGCTGATTTGGCCGACAAATCATTGGCTTATACTACATCTGGTGCTGCTGAGGCTGATAAGTTACAGGAATTGAACACCACCAAGCATGAGTATATGACTAAAATTGCTGCTATACAAACTCAGTTTGATGAAGCAGTATCGGCCCAGCCAGATAAGAGAGAAGCTATTATGGAGCAAATGAGACCTCAATATACTGCTGAAATTGAAGGGCTTAATAAAGCGGTGTTGAAATTTGCTGAGGAGAATACAGAATCGTTAGCAGGTTTTTATGCCATAAACTTGTTAAATCCTTCGGAATTTGAGAAAGAAATGGTGGCTTACTCTGATAAAATCAAAAGTAAGTTTAATGATAATGCCGCAGTAACTGAATTTTTAAAGAGAATGGCTAGCTTAAAGGCTGTTCAAATTGGTCAGGCTGCACCAGAATTTACCATAACCGGTATCGATGGAAAGCCAGTTAAGTTGTCTGATTTTAAAGGAAAATATGTATTGCTTGATTTCTGGGCATCGTGGTGTATGCCATGCAGACAGGAAAATCCGAATGTGGTTAAAGCCTACAATACTTATAAAGACAAGAATTTTACCATATTGGGTATTTCTTTAGATAAAGACCCGGCAGCATGGAAAAAAGCAATTGCTGATGATAAACTAACCTGGAACCATGCCAGCGAATTAAGCGATTTTGAAGGTTCTACAGTTAGATTGTATCAAATAGAGGCTATTCCAAGCTCATTTATCATAGATCCAAAGGGAACAATAGTTGCAAAGAATCTTCGCGGAGAGGAGCTTGATGCATTTTTAAATAAAACTTTACGCTAACCCTAAATTCATGTTAATATACATGATGGTATTAACAATTTGTTAACATGAGTTTAACGGTATATTATAATTGATTACCTAATTTCGTAACAAATAATTAAAGCTATGAGCACCGTAAAACAGAAGATACTTATTGTTGATGACGAACCAGATATTTTAGAGTTAATTGAGTATAACTTAAAGAAAGAGGGATATCAGGTATTCTTAGCCAATAATGGTCAGGAAGGCATTACGATTGCAAAGAAGGTACATCCTGATTTAATTATCCTGGATATCATGATGCCAAAGATGGATGGTATTGAGGCATGCAGGTTAATGAGGGCTATTCCTGAGTTTAAAAATACTTTTATGGTGTTTTTAACAGCACGAAGTGAAGAGTATTCAGAAATAGCGGGATTTAATGTTGGTGCAGATGATTATATAGCTAAACCAATTAAGCCTCGTGCACTAGTAAGTCGTATTAATGCGATTCTAAGAAGAAATGCAAGCGGAGACGAGGTTTCTGATAATAAGGTTGAAATAGGTGATTTGGTAATTGACAGAGAAGCGTACCTTGTTTTTCAGAGTGGTAAAAAAGTCATTTTAGCTAAAAAAGAGTTTGAATTACTTTATTTATTAGCTTCAAAACCAGGTAAGGTATATACCAGAGAATCTATTCTAAAGAATATTTGGGAAGATTCTGTAGTGGTTACAAACCGTACAATTGATGTACACATTCGCAAGTTACGCGAGAAGTTAGGTGAAACTTATGTTGCTACTGTAAAAGGAGTGGGGTATAAATTCGAACTTTCTTAGTACTTTTGCATTCTGGAAGATCATTGGGCTTTTTGCTACCTGTAGCGAATTAGCTCATTGATATCTTTACAGGCTGGAATGCACTAGTTACTTCTGAAAAACACACTGAATTGAAATATCCTTCATTTAAAGACATTATCCTATTCGAAAACGATGATTATATCGTTGTAAATAAACCACCTTTTGTTGCCTCTTTAGATGAGCGCGGCGGTTCTGGTGAAGTAAATATCTTACGCCTTGCTAAACAATATAGTGCCGATGCACAGGTTTGCCATCGCCTTGATAAAGAAACTTCGGGTGCAATTATTATTGCAAAAACGCCTGAGGCTTACCGTTCTGTAGCCATGCAATTTGAAAAGCGTAAGGTAAATAAAGTATACCACGCTGTTGTTGATGGGCAGTTTACTTTTAAAGACTTGTTCATAGACCTTCCTATTCTAAATGATGGAAATAAGAGTGTAACTATAGACCGTAAGGAAGGTAAACGTGCGGAAACGTATTTTAATTCCATTAAAAACTACAGACATTATACTCTGGTAGAGTGTAAACCAATAACTGGTAGGATGCATCAGATTCGGATACATTTAGCTACCCAGCGTGCTGCAATTGTTGGAGATCATATGTATAAGGGTAAACCGGTATACCTATCGGCCATGAAAAAAGGATACCGCATTGCAAAGGATGATGAGGAACAACCCATCATGAAACGTTTTGCTTTACATGCCCGCCATTTGGTATTTAAAGGCCTTGATGATAAGGATATTGTAATCGACGCACCCTATCCAAAAGATTTTGCTACATTAATTAAATTGCTGGATAAATTTGACGCTTAAAAGGTAAATTATGTATATACGGCTGGTGAATTATATAGATTCGATTAACCATTACCGGAAAACTAAAATTTCTAACCGTAATTTCCTGGTTATTGCTGCACTGATTGTTGGCATTCTGGCCGGTCTTGCTGCCGCACTTCTAAAAACCTTAACTCACCATATAGAAGATTTTCTGCAGACGGGTTTTCACTGGCAGTACAAGTATTATCTGTATTTCTTTTTTCCTTTTATAGGGATACTTCTTTCGGTAATGTATGTGCGAAGGTTCATCAGAAAAGGAAAATTTGAAACCGGGCTAACACCTCTTTTGTATACAATTTCGAAAAAATCCAGTAAAGTAGAACCTCATAATATCTATTCGCAAATTATTACAGCAGCATTAACTGTTGGTTTTGGGGGTTCTACGGGTTTGGAAGCTCCAATTGTGACCAGTGGAGGGGGTATTGGTTCTGTTGTAGGCAGATTTTTAGGTTTATCATACCGTGAAACCACAATGTTGCTGGCGTGTGGTGCAGCAGCCGGAATATCTGCTGCATTTAATAGTCCAATTGCGGGTATTGTATTTGCCATAGAAATACTGCTTCCAGAGTTTACAATCCCTGCTTTTATACCTTTATTGCTTGCTTCGGCCACCGCTGCGGTAGTAGCAAGGTTCTTTTTTAACGAACAGCTTTTCTTTCTGGTTACAGAAGGATGGAAGATGAATGCACTTGTATATTATGTATTGCTTGCGGTTTTAATTGGTCTTTTCTCTATCTATTTTGCCAAAGCAAATTCGGTTATTAAGTCCTTCTTTTACAAGATTAATCATCCATATAAACGTGTAGTTGTTGGCGGTTTGATGCTAGGTATAATGGTTTTCCTGTTTCCAACATTATATGGGGAGGGTTATATTACCATTAAAAATTTGCTTGGCGGAAATTATACCAATGTAATGACCAACAGTATATTTTCAGAATATAGTAATTTGCCATGGCTGGTTATCCTTTTTACAGCAATAACTATTTTTGCTAAATCTTGCGCTACCCTTATTACTTTAGGTGCCGGTGGGAATGGGGGTATTTTTGCACCGAGCTTGGTTATTGGTGGTTTAATTGGTTTTGTGGTTGCATTTTCTGCAAATACTCTGGGAATAGCAAACCTGAATGTTGCCAATTTCATTGTGGCGGGCATGGCGGCTTCATTAAGCGCTATTATGCATGCACCGCTTACAGGGATATTTTTGATTGCCGAGATCACCGGTGGTTATGTTTTAATGGTTCCGTTGATGATTACATCTGCAATCTCTTATTTGATCAATCGCAGTGCGAATAAATACTCTATCTATACCAAGCCTTTGGCAGAGAAGGGAGAACTGTTGTCGCATGAAGACAAAGACACTACCGTTCTTAATATGATGAAACTTAAATATCTTGTAGAACGAGATTACCTTGTTTTAAATGAAGATGATCTGGTCTCAGTAAGAATGCCTGAAATTCTACTTTCTAAAAGAAATTTGTTTCCGGTTGTAAGTGCAGACAGGAGCTTTAAGGGTTTGGTGTTTGTTGAAGATGTTTTGAAGAGGAATGTTGCCGATGAAGATAACCTTTCTGTAAATGATCTGATGCAGACTGCTCCAGATATTGTACTGGTTACGGATTCACTAAAGAAGGTACTGGGGAAAATGGAAAAGGAAAATGCATGGCTATTACCTGTATTGGATGAAAGTGGAGCTTACCTTGGGTTTGTATCCAAAACGGCAATTTTTAATAAGTACAGGGCTTTGTTAAGCAGGCAAGCTGATTATATGGAATAAAAAAAAGCTCCTGATCAAATCAGGAGCTTTTTTTTATTCTGCGGATCTTTTTAATCCGAATTTCTCGATCTTACTATATAAGTGACTGCGTTGGATATCTATATCATCGGCAGTTTTAGATACATTCCAGTTGTTCTTTTCCAATTTAAACTTGATGAATTCTTTTTCAGCATAGTCTTTGTAATCCTGAAAGTTGTTGAATTTATCATAAGCCAAGGCTGGAGAAGGAGCTGTATGGGTAGATCCATTGGGAGTCCCACCTGCTGCACCTATGTTTGTTCCTCCACTAGGATTTGCAAATACAGTTACATCATGATCTGTAATGGTTTTATCGCTTAAAATAATGAGACGTTCGATCATGTTGTGTAATTCCCTAACATTACCTGTCCACGGCAGACTTTGTAATGCTGTCATGGCGCTATCGCTGATCTTTTTAACAGGCATGCCATATTCTTTACAAATTTCTTCAAGGAAGCTTTGCGCGATCTCCGGGATATCGTCAATGCGCTCACTTAGATGTGGAACATGGATATTTATAACGTTTAGACGGTGGTATAAATCCATACGGAAATTGCCATCTTCGATTTCTTTTAAAAGATTTTTATTGGTAGCTGCCAGTACACGTACATTCACTTCAAGTTCTTTTTCGCCACCTACACGGGTGATTTTGTGTTCCTGTAATGCGCGTAAAACTTTTGCCTGAGCCGAAAGGCTCATGTCTCCAATTTCATCTAAAAACAGCGTTCCCCCATTGGCAAGTTCAAATTTACCTATACGCTGTTTTACAGCAGAGGTAAATGAACCTTTTTCGTGGCCAAATAATTCACTCTCTATCAGTTCTGATGGAATAGCAGCGCAGTTAACCTCGATAAGAGGGCTGTCGGCACGATTCGATTTTTCGTGTAACCAACGTGCAACCAATTCTTTACCACTACCATTTGCTCCGGTTATTAATACCCTGGCTTCTGTAGGGGCAACACGCTCTATAGTTTCTTTAATTTTGTTAATATTCTCTGAACTACCTAGAATATCTCTTGTTTTGCTAACTTTTCTTTTTAATACTTTGGTTTCAGTAACTAAAGTACCTCTGTCCAGTGCATTTCTAACTGTAATCAGTAGCCTGTTTAGATCCGGTGGTTTTGAAATGAAATCAAATGCACCTTTTTTACTGGCTTCTATTGCGGTTTCGACCGTTCCATGTCCTGAAATCATAATGAATGGAAGGTCCGGGCTATATGCAAGTGCTTGTTCCAGCACCTCCATTCCATCCATTTTATTCATCTTGATATCACATAGGACTAGGTCGTATTTCTTCTTTTTGATGAGCTCTAATCCATCTACACCATTGTCAATATCCTCAACTTCATAGTTCTCGTATTCTAAGATTTCACGTAAAGTACTTCTTATCGCTCTCTCATCATCAATTATTAACAATTTTGCCATAGGGTATGCTAAATCTTCTTATTATCCAGTGCTAATATATTATTTTTCAGTTTAATAATGTGTTTTTTTAAAGTTATGAAACTGATATATCATTTAAAAAACAAAATGCAAGCCTGTAAGCCGGGTTCTGTAACCTGATTGCTCAGGTTTTCTATCATTAATCCAGTATAAATGTTGCCATTTATCTCTAACGACCTACCCACTAACATCGGACGAGCAGCCCTACATGCGTTAGCCTATTTGGTCTTTCAACTCCCGGGGTTTACCAGTTCTCCGATCACCCGGAAAAATCGTGAGCTCTTACCTCACGTTTTCAACCTTACCTGTGCTTAAAAGCCATCGGCGGTATGCTTTCTGCGGCACTTTCCATAATTCGGGTGTTCATCCCCAAACCTCTTCCCGTTAGGAAGCGAGATGCTCTGTGTTGCCCGGACTTTCCTCTCCGATATAATCGCAGCGATAGAACGGCTTGCATTTGCGGCAAAGATACAAAATAAGGAATGTATAAATTAAGGTTGTTTACTTTGTCACGTAAATCTTTTTACTGTTTCCTTTGATCGATTTTATTTTGCCAAATAACCTTTTTGCATCAAAAGAATTAAAATAGGTGATTTTTACATTCCCTATTGATTTAACCTTTTCAGCGGGATCGTTAATGTCAAAGGCATTGTTGTATTTAATCTGAATGGCACCAATGGATTTAATTGTTCCAGATTTATCGTGGACATCAAAAGCGTTATTGTATTTAATTTGAATGTTACCGATGGATTTTATTTTTCCTCTGGGATCATGAATATCAAAATTATCATTATAATCAATTTTGATTCCGCCTATCCATTTTATTTTTCCCGATTTTTCATCGTCAAACCGGTCGTAATATTCAATTTTCTGATTGGCAATGAATTTAGAATGTTCGTTATCGGTATATTCTGAATTACTTGTGTAATCTGCAAGTGCTCCTTCGGCCTCATCGATATAAGATATGTCGCCAGTGGAATTTAAACCAATGATGATCATGTTGTTTATAGTTAGTTCGATAGATCTGATTCCATTTTCTCTATCAGAGATTCTAAAATGTGCGCTTGTTAAGGTTTGTGAGCTGGAAATCTGGCTGTGGCACAGCAATAAGCCAAGCACGAACAGGAGTTTGCGTTTCATAGTGGTTTTTCATTAAGTGTGTAACCTAAAGTAAGTAAATCTTATCAATCAGGGGAGAAGAAAATCTTATATTTATGGAAACGACTTGTTTCGTGCATCTTTTTAACAAAGATGAATACACAGAAAATGAAAAGAATTATAACAAAGAATTTCAGTCCAAAATTAATACTAACTATTTTAATGTTGCTGGGCCTTTCAGTTTATGCCAATGCAGCTGATGTAATAAAGCTTATAGTTAAGGAAGATCGTGCAAGTTGTACAGGTGTAGCGCCGCAAACTTGTTTTCAGGTTAAATATAAAAACAGTAAAGGTTGGGAGCTGTTTTACAGCAATATTTCTGGTTTTAATTATAAACCCGGATATCGTTATGTAATTCTGGTAACCCGTACTAAAAGGGCCAATGTTCCTGCCGATGCATCAATTTATACTTATAAACTAAAGAAAGTATTAAAGAAACAAAAGATGCCGGTTAAAACTGGTGAATGGGATTTTGTTGTTAAACATAAATGGAAACTGATTCAGATGAATGGCGTCGCTCTGGAACAATCGCCGGCTTATGTAGTATTTGATAAAGAAAAGGGAAGAGTTAATGGTTTTGCAGGATGTAATTCTTTCTTTGGAGCTTATGAAAAAGGCGATGGTAAACTTACGTTTAAACAAATGGGCAGTACTTTGAGGGCTTGTGTAGATGAAGATAGAAATAGGCTCGAAAGTGAGTTTTTAAAGCTGATAAGCGATAAAACATTGAAATACGATGTTGCTGAACAAACCTTAAATTTTTATGAGAACCACCGCTTGGTTTTAATGTTCGGGATGGCTCCTTTAGATAAGAAATAGGATAAAAAAACCGGCATCTGATGAAGATGCCGGTTTTTTTTATCCTATTTTAGTGACGTCTTCTATTTGGTACTTCTTTATTCCTTCAGGCATTTCCCATTGCACTATGGCGCCCTTAGTGTAGCCAAGGATTGCTACGCCTATTGGAGAGAGAATGGAAAGGGTATTGTGTTTTCTTCGTGCCTTTGCAGGTGCAACAAGTTTGTATATGAATTCTTTTCCTGATTCCATTTCCTTCACTTTTACATTGGTATCAACCGTAACCACATCAGCTGGTAGTTCATTTCTTAAAACCTGCCTTGCATGTTTTAGTTCCAGTTCAAGTTTTGCTTCGTTATACCTGCTTAACTTTCTTCTTCTTAAATGATCTTTAAGGAGGTCGTAAATTCCGGTTGATAGTATGATAGGGGTTTCGTTTATTTTTATTGATTCAGTATTCATGTTTTTTTGTATTGAGTAAATGACTTAATAATTTGATTTGTATGAATAGCCTCAGCCAGTATTAATCGACTGAGGCAATGCCATCGAAGTCTTTATTGTTGTACCAGCTTGTTAAAAAGGTAAATGTACCCGCCGAAAGTAAAACCAACAGTGGTTTAAGTAGTAAAATAGCCAATAGCAAAACTATCAACAGCGCTAAAAGCAGCATTATATGAATGGCCCTAAAAAAGCATTTAGTGCTTATTAATTTCATTTTAGAAAGCAAGAAGGTGAAAGGAAAGAATTAAATGTCTGGACCCCTGACCCCAAGAAAAGGGAGGGGTTTATTTAATAAAGTCTTTACTGCTTTTAAGAAAAGAATCTCCTAAACCGTACTGTAAGGAAAGAAAGCGTAAAAACATGGCAATAGCAGTTCGCAATAATGTTGCAAGCTGAATACCCAGTGTTTTATAAAATTGCTTAAAGAAATCCATTGGTTCAAAGATAGCCCAAATGCTTTGATATAAAAACTATACCTGCTTAGAATTGCGATTATTGCACTATTATGCCATATCTGTACGCTGATTATTAAAATCGGATGTCTTAATTTAATTGATTTATTGTTTCTTTGCTAGATAAGAGGAAATCCTTTTAGCTAGAGACCCTTATGAAGAAAAATACAAAGGCATGTGATCTGCAAAGCTGCTTAATGTGCAGATTGGTTTTAAAGGAATGGAAATTACCTATTGAGAATCATCGCAAGAACTTTTTGGTGAAAAAAGGGGAGGTGATAATTAAAGAAGGAGATCCGGTTAATGGTATTTATTTCGTTAATAAAGGCAAAGTTAAAATACACAAAACCTGGGGAGATAAGGAACTGATAGTTCGTTTTGCCAGTAATGGTGCAATTATTGGTCATCGCGGTCTAAGTACCAAAAGTGCCATTTTTCCTATATCTGCTACTGCACTTGAGGCCACATCGGTATGTTTTATTGATTTGGATTTCTTTATGTCGACCCTTAAGATAAATTCAGACCTTACTTTTCAATTGATGATGTTTTACGCTGATGAACTACAGGAATCGGAACGGAGAATGCGGAATTTAGCCCACATGTCTGTTAAAGGTCGTTTGGCTTTATCTATTATCCAACTTAAAGATCAATTTGGCGTAAATGACAGAGGGCATATTGATATAGAACTAAGCAGGCAGGATCTTGCTGCTTTTACAGGGACCACATATGAAACAGTTTTTCGAATGATGAATGAGCTTGTTAGAGAAGATTTGATTTCGATAACAGGAAAAGCAATAAGTGTTAAAGATCCCAGAGGTTTGAAAGCATTAACACTTATTGCATAATTCTTATACTTTAAAACTTATATCCTAAGCCCACTCCAACATTCCACTTTCCATCTTTTGTACTTGTTTTTGCGGTATAAAGCATCGGCATCTGTAAGGCAATGTGTTTATAAATTGCCGTTACACCACAGCCTAAAGAAGGTATAATAATTGCATTTTTGGGTGCATTTCCGGGCGATTTGTCTTCTTTGATTTTTAAACTGGGAAGTAAACCTATTAATAAACTGAAGGGTTTGCTGGTGTATTTAATTGCAGGGCCTGTACAGTTTATTGCGGCCCCATGATCAATATAACTTAATACCACTACTCCCTCAAACAGGGTAGGTTTAATTTGTGTTGTTTGAGCTTTTCCTTTAAAATTCAGCATGCAAAGTGCCAGTCCGCCATAAATGGCAAGTTGTAATTGTGTTTTCATGAAATGATAATTTAAATGTGAAACCTAAATTGTTTGTAGTGATTCTTTTTGAATCGGAATAATATCTGTTTTAAAGGCTCCGCAAACAGCGCAACCGTAATCTGCTTTTAAATCTGAGAAGGGGGTTCCAGGTGGTACTCCATTTGCCTCATCTCCCCATGTTTCATCATATATAGTTAAGCAGTGACTGCACTGGTGCGCAATGACGTACTCAATTTCTGTAACCAATTCTGTTTCGTAATAATTATCTGCAGAAGCACTTTCTGACAAAGTCTGGAGCTGATAATAATTGTCGCAAAGTTTTACCAATGCTTCAGCTAATGATGCTCTGTCAAGGTTGTCTTTATAAAGAGTGAAATTCTTCGAATTGGGATTAAAATCAGTGGTATGAAGAATGTCGAATTTGCATTCATCCTCCAAGTCATTATTGGCACATTTCCTTATAATTACTGAGCCAAATAAGCCACTTTTTGGATTGGTTTTAATTGCAAAACAAAGTTTGAAAGTTCTGAGATCTACTTTGTTAAACTCATTGATAAGCTCCCGTTTAAGGTTAAGCCCATATTCACAAAGATCCTCACTTTGCCAGTTTAGTTCGTTGGATGCGTGACGTACGTTTATTCTGTTTTTATCCAGTACAGCATTCCAGAGTTTTTTGTCGCCTGTTTCTACACCTTTTATGATAATTGATTTCCAGGGAGTAGTGTACAGCTGGCCAATGCGGGTTTTTGCGCAAATAGCACAAAGATCTTTAAGAAATGAAACTGAAAACAATTCGTTTCTACGGTAAATCCCTAGCCAATATTTGTCGTTATATTTATTGAATCCCTCATAGTATGGTAATTGGAAATCGGGTAGCTTTAGCGGGGCAGAGAGGGGTTGGTAAAAGATGCTTCCGGTTAATTTTACCTTGTTTTCCAGTAGCAGTCCGTCAATATTAATTTGATCATAAAATAAATCTTTATTGCTGAATATTGCGTCTTCAACCAATTTGCTAAGGGTGCCAATGTCCTCAGAATAAATTAAAGATGACCAGCAGTAAATGATATTGGTTCTGGGAAAACGTATGTATAAATACCAATAATTGCCAATCTCTGAAGATATAAAGTTTAAATTTCCAGTGAAAAAGGGAATTAAGGTCTGACTGTTGTCTGCCAGATTGATTTTTAATCTTGGGGTATAGTCAAAAGCATCTAAAACATCTCTGTAAACCCCTTCGCGGAGCCAATTCGAATTGTTAAATATGTCTTCAGTTACATAAGAGCTAATGATGTTTGGCTGTTTATCAGCATCTATTTCAAACTCAGTGTCGGATATAAAAAAGCCATGCTCAATGTCTTCTAACTTATCTTCATCCACAGAAAAATAAAGCTGCTGTCTGGTGCCAAATCTTACGTTTTCGACTGCTGATTCTTCGAGAATAGTGAGGATTTGTAAAAGATCACCAATAGAAACAATGCCTCCCGGAAGATTTACTTTAATTTGATGTTTTTTTATTTCCTTGTTTTCCATATCAGTTCGTTTTTTCTAATACTTCTTCCTTTAATGCTTCCTGAAGGATAAGCTTAACCTCTGGTTTACAAGAACCACACCCCATTCCTGCCCCTGTTGATTCACATAATTCCTTAAAATCTGAACACCCTGAGGTTATTTTTTTTAGGAGGTTTCCTGCTCCAACGTTGTTACAGCTGCATACCAGTTTGCCCGATACCGGTTCTGTTTTTTTACCACTTCTAAGCAGTTGTAATCTCTTATCACTTAATTCTATTTTGTTGGCTATTAGTTCCCTGAACTCAAGGAACTCGGTTTTATCCCCAATTAAGATTGTTCCAACAAGTCTGTCCTGATGGATGATACATTTTTTATAATACCGTTTTGCCTTATCGATAAAAACAATCTCTTCATAGTTTTGGTCGTCAGGGCATTCTGATAGTCCAATACTGCAAAGGTCAAATCCGTGGATCTTTATGATGTTCATGAAGAGGCTGCCTTTGTAATAGCTGCTGATATCTCCGTTGTGAAATTTGGCAACTACCTCTGCTTGCTGCTCAGCAGCGGCCGTTATTCCATATAATGTGCCTTCAAATTCGGCAATCTCGCCTATGGCGTAAATGGAAGGATCGTTGGTTTGTAAACGCTCGTTTACAAGTACACCACGTTTACAATCTAATCCTGTTTCTTTTGCCAGTTCAATATTGGGAGTAGTGCCAATAGCCAGTATAATTGCATCACAATTTATCCTGCGGCCGCTTTTTAGCTCAATGCCTGTTAGTTTGGAACGGCCGTAATAAAGCTGTACTTCATCATTGTAATAAATATCACAGCCCTGATCTACCATTTCCTCATGCAGCATCTGGCTTCCCAGCGGATCCAGTTGTCTGTTCAAAAATCTGGATACCCTATGAATGATGGTTATTTTTACGCCTATTTCACGTAGTGATGCAGCCATTTCCAGGCCAAGCAGGCCGCCACCAACAACTACTACATGAGCGTTTTTAGGAATATGTTTTTTGAAATTGTCTGCATCTGTACGACTCCGCATGGTAAATATGCCAGGTAAGGAAGGCGCATTTTTGGGAAGGGTAGAGCGACTTCCCATAGCCATAATCAATACATCATACGATGTTCTTTTGCCGGTTGAATCTATTACGTATTTCTGTTCTCTGTTTACTTTTTCTACGCTGATGCCTCTTAACAGTCTGATACTATATTCGGGCTCTTCCTCATCATTCATTTTTACCAATTGTTCCCATTTTTGTTCTCCGCTTATATAATCAGGGAGCATTACACGATTGTAAAATGGAAAATTCTCTTTGCTAAAGACTGTGATTTGGTCTTCCTTGTTGATTTCCGTGTAAGATTTAACAAAGCCATAAGCGCCGGCACCAGCGCCTATAATTACTATTTTTTGGAAGTCTTTTTGGAACTTTTCAATATTTACAGCACAATATTTAAAATCAGGTTCTTTAGATAGGGGGTCTAGTATAGTACTGGTAACGTTGTTGGCTCTGTTTAAATCGCTGCCCAATATTTTTCCCCAATGCATAGGGAGAAATACTACGCCTTGTTTTATGGAGGCAGACAGCTTTGCCTTAACCTGCACTTCACCACGTCTGGATCGTACAACTATAACCTGATTATCTTCTATAGATAAGAATTCTGCATCTGTTGGATTGATTTCCATAAAAGCATCTTTAATATGCTGTTTAAGCTTGCTCACTTTGCCTGTTTTAGACATAGTATGCCAGTGATCACGAACTCTGCCTGTGGTTAGGATAAATGGAAAATCTTCGTCAGGAAGTTCGCTGTTCAGCTGATCGGAGGGGCTGTGTATAATCGCTTTCTTGGATCTTGTATGAAATGAATGATTTGTAAACAGACGTTTTGTGCCACTCTCGGTTCTTTTGTTGAATGGCCATTGCAGGGTATTGCTCTTGTCGATTTGTTTATAGTCGAGCCCATGTATATTAATGCTGGTTCTATAGGTGAGTTTTGCATGTTCTTTGTATATATCCTCCATGCTGTTGTACTCAAACCCATTATAGCCCATTTTTTTTGCAAAACGGCAGATGATTTCTGCATCAGGAAGTGCTTCTCCGGGTGCATCGATAACCTTATTCAGGTGACTTATCCTTCTTTCGGAATTGGTCATGGTGCCTTCTTTTTCTGTCCAGGCTGCTGCAGGTAAAATAACATCGGCATAAGCAAGCGTCTCTGCCTTATCAGTAATTTCCTGTATCACAACAAATTTTGCTCTTTTTAAAGCTTCTTCGGCAAACCGTGCATTGGGTAAACTTGTTAATGGGTTTGTGCAAAGTATCCAGATTGCTTTAAGCCGGCCATCATGCAGGGCCTCAAACATTTCTGTAGCGGTAAGCCCTGTTTTGCCGGAAATTGTTGTTCCTCCCCAGAATTTTTGCACTTCCTGACGATGTAGTTCATTTGATAGGTCGCGATGCGCAGGAAGAAGATTTGCAAGTCCACCTACTTCGCGACCACCCATTGCATTTGGTTGTCCGGTAAGTGAAAAGGGGCCAGAACCCGGCTTTCCAATGTGGCCTGTAATAAGATTCAGGTTAATTAGACTCAGATTCTTGTTAACACCAATTGAACTTTGATTAAGTCCCATTGTCCACATCGTTAAAAAGCCTTTGGCATCGCCTATATATGTTGCCGCAAGTTGTATCTCAGATTCCGTGACGCCGCAGATTTTGGCTGATTCTTCTAAAGTCCTTTCAAATACCTTCCGTTTGTAATCGGAAAAGCCTTCTGTGTGATTGCTTATAAAATCACTGTCTACATTGCCTGTTTCAATAAGTGCCCGGCCTATTGCATGGTTCAGTGTTACATCGGTTCCAGGATTGATTTGCAAGTGAAGATCGGCAAGACCGCAAGAGTCTGTCACTCTTGGGTCGGCTACAATAATTTTAATGTTTGGATTTGCGGCTTTATGGGCTTCAACTCTACGCCAAAGTATTGGGTGGCACCATGCGGGATTAGCACCGGTAACGAAAAAGCAGTCGGCAAGTTCAATATCGTCATAGCACACCGGAACACTATCTTCACCTAAAGCCATTTTATAAGCAGTAACAGCACTGCTCATGCAAAGACGAGAATTGGTGTCGATATTGTTACTGCCTATAAAACCTTTAATTAATTTATTGATAACATAGTATTCTTCGGTGAGGCATTGCCCAGACGCATAAAAAGCAACAGAATCGGGCCCATATTTATCAATAAAAGTCTTAAAAACAGCTGCTGTCCGATTCAGTGCATCGTCCCAGCTTACCCTTTGTAAGGGCATATTTTTATTATACCTCATTTGAGGATAAAGGAGACGATCGCTTTTATCGTTTACTGTGTACTGGAGGTTAAGTCCCTTACTGCAAAGCATGCCATGGTTTACCGGATGATCTTTGTCGCCCTGTACTGTAATGGTCTTGTTTTTTTCTAAAGTAACGTTTACGCCACAGCCAACACCACAATAGCAGCATGTACTTTTAAAAACTTTGTTCTTATCTCCAGACATACACGTTTTCTGTTAGGTAGAATTAAGCCTGTTGAAACTCTTGTTTTACTGTTTCCGTATTTTCGGATCTTTTTAATTGAAATCGGGTAATAAATACCAGCAGACCAATTACTGCTACCCCAATTCCTATGTAGTGAAAAGCGTCAGCGTAGGTGAGGTGCTCTGATTTAAAAAGAAAGCCTACCAGCATTGCACCTATATTTCCGCCTGCACCAACAATACCACTTACAGAGCCAATTGCATCTTTATTGATGAAAGGGACAATGCCATAAGTGCCACCATTGGCCATTTTTAGAAATAGTGCAAACAAAAGCATTGCTGCTATAGCTAAACCAAGAGTTTGTGATTGGGCAAATAAGCTAATCCCAATTCCTTCCAAAACTAACAATGCCCCTAGTAGTATTCCTTTTCCTCTAAGGCCATAAGATTTTCCAACTTTATCACTAACAAAGCCACCGAGTGCCCTTGCAAAAATGTTCATGCCACCAAATATGCTCGCCATGGCACCGGCCATAATCATTGATGCACCGAACTGATCTGTGAAAAATGTTGCAGCAACATTATCAACGGTTATCTCTATTCCAAAGCATGCAGCGTAAGCTAATGCCAGCACCCATGTTCTGTAATCTTTTAATGCGGCCATAAAAGAGCCTTTTTGAGTTTTTTTGACTTTAATGACCTGTAAATCATTAAAGTTTCCGGCAGGCGTATCTTTTGTGTACTTGTAGTAGATAAAAGCCATAACTAATAGAATTACCCCCGGAACGATCATAGCAACCCTCCATGAGTTGGCCTGACTTACAAAGCCCAGGCCTGCAAAACCAGCTGCAATAAGTGGCATAATCAGGTTTGTAACTCCACCACCAAGATTTCCCCAGCCGCCTGTAACAGCATTTGCAGTTCCTATTACATTTGGGGCAAACATCATTGAGGTGTGGAATTGTGTGATTACAAAAGAAGCACCTATAATTCCGATGACGAAGCGGAATAAAAGAAAACTTTCGTAGCTGTTACTTAACCCAATGCACATAACGGGTATTGAGCCCAGTGCAAGCAGAATTGTGTAGGATAACCTTGGTCCAAGGGTATCGCATAGTTTACCAATAATTAGCCTGGCAATAATTGTTGCAGAAACTGAGGCAATAATAATATTGCCGATCTGATCTTTACTTAAGTGTAGCTGTTCTCTTATCAGCGGCATGAGTGGGGCTGCGCCAAACCATCCAAAAAAGCAGAAAAAGAAGGTTATCCAGGTAATATGAAAGGTTTTCATTTGAATACCTTTCGTTGAAAATATATTAAGTTTTTTTAGTGGTTTAAGTTCTTCAGTCATAATTCATGAGATTTAGGTTCCGGAATTTGTTTGATGTTGTGGTGGTTAACGGTTTACGGAAATTAATTTCATGAAGGTGCTGCACTAACAGAAAGAGTAAATACTTTTTGATACATTTGATAAGTTTTATTTAATCGATGAGACTATTTTACCCCGTCAGAAATCCGACCTTCTGATGGGGTTTTTTATATTTAATTTTGTAAGCCGATGTATACTAACCCATCTTCAACCTTAACCGGGTAGGTTTGTATGGCGCATTCATCTCCGCTTAAGCACTCTCCTGTAGAAAGTGAAAATGTTTTTTTATGAAAGGGGCAGGCAATTTTAGGGTCTTCACCTACAGAGCCGATCATGCCGCGGCTAAGTGCCATTTGCCTGCGGTGTGGGCATAGGTTTTGTGTGGCATACCATTCATTTCTGCGGGTAAAATAAAATAAGGCAATTTGTTCCTCGCCGCATTTAACACATACTCCTCCGTTTTGTACTGCGTCTTCAACGCGACATGCTTCAAACCAGTTTGTTGTTGTTTCTATCATGATTTCTGTTTTGTTAGTGTATAAATAGGTTTGTTGATTTAAATTATGCTGTTGTCCAGTTTGCAGCCTTTTTCTGGCCGCGCATTTCGTCAAATTTTACACTTGGATCTTTTTCTTCGGGCGCATTCACAAAATGATTGAACCTTTTTCTTATTTCCGGATCCTCAATTGCTGTTTTCCATTCACATTGATAGCTGTTTACAATGTTTTGCATTTCAATTTCCCATTGTTCTGCCATACCCAGGCTGTCGTTTACAACTACATTTCTCAGGTATTCAATTCCACCCTCCATTTTATTTAGCCACGGGGCAGTTCGTGTTAATGGATCGGCAGTGCGGATATAAAACATTAAGAACCTATCTATGTATTTGATGCATGTATCGCTGTCTACATCCGAAGCCAGAAGTAGTGCATGCTGAGGTTTGCTGCCGCCATTACCGCATACATATAGGTTCCATCCCTTTTCGGTTGCTATAATTCCAAAATCTTTGCTTTGTGCTTCTGCGCATTCGCGAATACATCCGCTAACAGCAGATTTTAGTTTATGTGGAGCCCTTAGGCCTCTGTAGCGTTCTTCTATTCTAATTGCATAGCTTACACTGTCGTGCAAACCAAAGCGACACCATGTGCTGCCAACACAACTTTTAACTGTTCGTAATGCTTTTCCGTACGCATGTCCGCTTTCGAAGCCAGCAGCAATTAATTCTTCCCATATTAATGGCAGGTCACTTAAATGGGCTCCGAACATATCTATCCGTTGTCCGCCGGTGATTTTTGTATACAAGCCATATTTTTCAGCAACTTCTCCAATAATTACAAGCTTCTCCGGTTTGATTTCCCCTCCCGGAATTCTTGGAACTACTGAATAGGTTCCTCCTTTTTGAATATTTGCTAAAAACCTGTCATTACTGTCCTGGGCGGTATCATTACCTCTTTTAAGAATCATATCATTCCAGATGCTTGCCAGAAGTGATGATACCAGCGGTTTGCATATTTCGCAGCCGTCGCCTTTGCCTACGTTGTCCAGTACTTGCTCGTAATTTTTAAGGTTGTGTATTTTTATAAGATCATATAACTCTTGTCTGCTCAGTTGGAAGTGCTCGCATACTACATTTCTAACGTACTTGCCATTTTCTTTCATGGTGTGCAGCATTAAATCTTTCACCATTGGTATACATCCACCGCATCCTGTGCCAGCCTTAGTGCATTTTTTGATTGCATCTACCGATTCGCAACCCTCTGCAGAGACAGAATTACAAATGGTTCCTTTTGATACACCCTCGCAACTACAGATCAACGCGTCGTCCGGAAGTCCGGCTAACCCAGCATTCTCAGTTTGGGAGCTGCCACCGCGGGATCCTAATATCAGATCTTCGGGGTTAGGAGGGAGCGCTATTTTGTTGTTTACAGTTTGCAGTAGCATATTGTAAGCCTCTGCTTCGCCAATTAGTATTCCACCTAGTAAATATTTTCCATCGTTGCTGATATTGATGCGTTTGTAAATTCCTTTATGGGTGTCTTCAAATAGAATACTCCTTGAGTCTGGTTCTGTTGTAAACGGATCTCCAAAACTGGCTACATCTACACCAATAAGTTTAAGTTTGGTGCTCATATCGAATCCGTTGAATGTTTTGTTGCCTTCGCATAGATTAGCCGCTACCACTTCGGCCATTTCGTATCCGGGAGCAATCAGTCCATAGATGTTATGGTTAAATAATGCACATTCCCCAATTGCAAAAACAGATGGATCACTGGTCTGCATTGATTCATTTACCAGAACTCCACCTCTGGTGCCAACTTCAATTCCGCAGAGTTTGGCCAGTTCATCTCTAGGGCGTATTCCGGCAGAAATTACAAGTATGTCTGTTTTTAATTCACTGCCATCATTAAACTTTAGAGATTCAATACGGTTTTCGCCTTCTATGCTGCTTGTGCCTTTGTTTGTGTATATGGATAATCCTAGTGTAGCAAGTTTTGTTTGTAGCATCTGACTTCCGGCACTATCTATCTGCCTGGGCATTAGTCTTGGTGCAAATTCAATTACATTTGTTTCAGCAAGATTTAAATCTATTAATGCCTTAGCGGCTTCTAAGCCCAATAAGCCCCCGCCTAATACGGAGCCTGTTTTTGCATTTAAAGCATAATTTTTAATGAGCTCAAGATCTTCGATGGTGCGATAAACGAAAACACCTTCTTTATCGACACCAGGGATATCAGGTACAAAAGCCGATGACCCTGTTGCCAGAACCAGATAGTCGTAATTTAAAATAAGCCCTTTATTCGAATGTATGGTTTTGCTTTCTCTGTCAATTTCTTTTACCGGGTCGCCAAGATGAAGCGTAATGTTTTGTTCGTTGTACCAATTTTCATGAGATAAAGAAAGATCTTCTGCACTCTTTCCGTTAAAGTATTCGCTTAAATGAACTCTGTCGTATGCTCTTCTTGGTTCTTCTCCAAATACAATAATGTTAAAATTATCTGATTTAGAGGTTAATTTTTCGCAAAACTTATGTCCAACCATTCCATTTCCTATTACGATTACTGTTTCATGATTCATAATTTCGATTTTGTTGGGTTATTTATTTTATTTAACTGGTAATTGTGGTTTGTTTAATCAAATATATATAATAATTTGCATTATTTTTATAAATGTATGATTTATATCATGTTTATTTTATTTTTTTAATATGTTTTTGGATTATTTTGTGTTTTATGTTATTTTATTGATGATAATATTTTATTAAAATGGGTGTTTTTGGTTTATTTATATTATTTATATCGTATATTTATGGTGTTAAATCATTTTTTTAATATTTAATCTTGTTTTTATGGGTATTTCTTTGAAAAAAATAGATAAACCGATGTTTTTTGTTGTTGGTTCTGGTCCTGGTGATCCGGATTTGTTAACAATTAAAGGTTTTAAGGTTTTAGAAGCTGCAAAAGTTATCCTTTATGATAATTTGGCGTGCAAAGAGTTGTTAGATATAGCTTCTGATGATTGTGAAAGAATTTATGTTGGTAAAAAGCCATATGGACTTTGCACTTCACAGGAAACTATTCATCAACTGATAAAGCATTATGCATTTACAAGAGGAAATGTTGTTCGTTTAAAAGGAGGGGATCCTTTTATTTTTGGAAGAGGTTTTGAAGAAATCTTATTTGCGCGTGAGCACGGTATAGAATCTCATTATGTGCCGGGCATCAGTAGTATGCAAGCAAGTGGTTTAAATGATATTCCTTTAACCCATCGTGGAGTAAGCGAAAGTATCTGGATTATAACAGGTACAAAAAAAGATGGTTCTTTATCGTCTGATCTCCAATTAGCAGCTAAAAGTAAAGCTACAGTAGTTATATATATGGGAATGAAAAAGCTGACAGAAATATCAGCTTCTTATATTATGTCTGGCAGAGGGGCCGTTCCTGCAGCAATAATCCAGAATGCTTCAATGCCACATCAAAAACAAATTGTTTGTGAGGTTAAAGATTTGTCTCAGGCGGCAATGGATTCCGGGCTTTCCCATCCGGCAATTATAATAATTGGAGATGTAGTAAAAGCCGCGGAATTCGTTGCCGCTCAGGAAGCACATAAATATGCCTAGTTTTCTTTTACTTTATGAATCAATTGACGTCCTCTTACAAGTATTTTAATACGTTGACGCTTTAAGGATAGGTTAATTCCCGCTTCCTGATTTTCCTTGAGGTGTATTTTGTATGCGGTAAGTACATCTTTATAAGTGAGTAAGCCAATTACCCTGTTTTTTTCATTGGCAGATAATACCGGTAAAAACTCCTTGTCGCATTTAGACATTAACTCTACGGCCCATGCAAGATTATCGTTGCTTTCTATTGCGGGAATATTTTGCTCCATGAGCTCGGCTATAGGGCCATTTGCATCGTGATTTTTGTTGTATATGCTTGACAGCGTGATTACACCTTTAAAGTTATCGTCATCATCTGTTACTATAAAGTGATTTTCTAATGGTGGGTTAAGGTCAAAGAATGACCTGATTTCACTTATACGATTTTTGGTGCTTATAACCATGCTATTTGCTCTTAGTACATCAACCACAGTCATTTTCCTCAATACATCCGGTTCATAAGAATCGGGGGTGTATATTCCTCTTCTTGCAATTTTCTCGGTCATAATTGTATTTTCCATAAAAAAGAAAGATATCAGGTATGATGCTGTACAAGCTCCTAGTAAAGGTAACAGTGCGTGAGATTGCATAGTAGCTTCAAGAGCGAAAGTTATGCTGGTTAGATAAGCTCTTGAAGCGCCTGCAAACATAGACGACATGCCCACTAAAGCAGCCATTGGAATGCTTATGCCTGAATTTGGAAACAGTAGAAGTGTAATTGAGCCAAGTATGGCTCCGGCTGCGCCACCGATCGTTAATAATGGTGCGAGTGTGCCTCCTGATGTGCCGCTACCAAGAGCAATTGCCCAGGAGAGAAATTTAAAGAAACAAAGACTCAGCATTAAAGCTAATGGTATTTTTCCTGATAAAACACTGGTGATATTATCGTAACCTACGCCTAGGGTATGGGGAGCAAAAAAGCCGATTATTCCAACTGCCAAACCGCCAATTGCAGGCCACCACATCCAGTGGATAGGTAATTTCTCAAAGGCATCTTCGATGTGATAGACGACTTTAGTTAGCCCAAGTGAAACAAAGCCTATTATTATACCCATAAAGCTGTAAATGCCCAGAGCCATATTTGATGGTGAACTAAGTTCAGGCATAGGGAACACGGGGCCTGATTCAAATAGAAACTGGTGTCCGGCGGCACCTGTTATACAAGCGAGTGCTACAGGTAATATGGCTTTGGGTGAAAATTCAAATAGCAGGAGTTCAATGGCCAGAAAAATAGCTGCTATGGGTGTGCCAAATATTGCAGACATACCAGCAGTAGCTCCAGCGGCAAGAATGATTTTGAGCTCATTAGGTGTGATTTTAAATAACTGGCCTAATGTAGATCCTAAAGCACCACCGGTTGCTATTATAGGGCCTTCTGCCCCGAATGGCCCTCCCGTACCTATCGCGATTGCAGAAGAGATGGGCTTTAGAAGCGCAATTGAAGGTTTAATTTTACTTTGGTTAACAAGGATTTGTTCCATTGCCTCTGGAATACCGTGTCCTCTTATTGCTTTAGAGCCATATAGCGCCATTAATCCAACCAGAATGCCCCCAATTGCAGGAATAATAATTACCCATATCCCCAGATGATTGTTTGCAGGGCTGTTGAATTTTAAGTCGAAACTTCCGTAAAATGCAATGTTGGTTATAAGATCTATAAGAGAGATTAGAACTTTTGCGATTAGACTAATTGCAATAGCAACACCAATAGATAGTAAAGAAATCTGTAGTAAGCGTTTTTTCTTAAAGTAGCCCTTCTTTGTATCATTTACTGACTGGGTTAAATAATCTAAGGAGGGGGATATCGGAATCCCGTTTTTATGCAACGGTCTTTTCATTTAGCTGATGAATTTTTTAGTGTTAAACTCTGAGTGATTTTATTTATGGGCACAAAGGTAAGGTTAATTTACATGCTATAAAAGCCAATTATATTGTTTATGCAATATTTTATTTTTATTTAATTATTTATTTTGTATTTTAATATTGTTTAAACAATGTTTTTTGTTTTGGATTTTATGCGTGGATTCTTCTTTTTTGATATTTATATAGTATTATTGCATATCAAATGCCCATATAAAAAATGAAGGAATCTCGTAATCTATGTGATCTTAAAAGCTGTTTTCTGTGTAAATTATGTTTGCCCGAATGGTTGCCGGCGCTTCAAATTCAGAAAAAGAATTTTGAGGTAAAAAAAGGCGAGGTGATCTTCAAAGAAGGCGATCCCGTAAACGGGATTTATTTTGTATCTGCTGGAACTGTTAAGGTTCATAAAAGATGGGATAAGGAAAAGGAGTTGATTATTCGTTTTGCCGGCCCTGAAGATATTATCGGCCATTTGGGTCTCGGGAAAAAACCGTTATATCCAGTTTCGGCTACGGCATTAGAAAATACAGTAGTATGTTATCTGGAGAGAGATTTCTTTGAAACAACGCTAAGGGTAAATACTGATTTAACTTATAAGTTAATGCAGTTTTTTGCAAATGAATTGCAAGACTCTCATAGGGCAATGCGTGATCTGGCCCATATGTCGGTAAAAGCGAGGATAGCACAATCTATTCTGGCTCTGCTACATAAGTTTGGGGTTGATGAGAATGGTTTTATCGCTTTAGGTCTAAGCAGGCAAGATATTGCATCGTACTCAGGAACAACATATGAAACCTTATTCAAAGTAAGTAATGATTTTATAAAAGAGAAGATAATTGAGGTCTCGGGTAGAAACATTCTGGTATTAAATGAAAAGCGGCTTTCAGAGATGATTGGCGTTAACCATTAGCAGTACTAACGGTTAACATTAACCAGCTTCTAATATAAGTACCCAATCCAAAGCATCTCCGCTTGTTGGAGGTGTAAAAGTAAGCTGAGGCTTTTTGTCGATTTTAAATGCCATGCTAAATACACCATTTCTAGGATTAAACCATTTGGCCTTAAAGAATTGCTTTCCTTTCAGATGAGTTGTATTGACATCCAATTTGCGCCCGGTAGGAGTATAAATAAAAGCATAATGCCCATCATTTGCACGGGTGGCACTACAGTGTGCCCCGTCTTTAGGGTTATCTCCTAAAATTAAACCCTGATCGGGAATACGGTCAAGCATTGATTGGGATTGGATTAGTTTTTTTACATAGCCCATCTGTTGTGAGCCCGGTAAATCCATTGCTTCTTTCCAGTAATGTCGGGCTAAATTGATTGGTTCGCGGCCGGGAGCGTAGAACTGCCATATGTCGTGGCAGCCATAAGTGTGTCCGAGTGCACCGGCAAATACCTGCCAGTATGCTAATTTTCGAATGTCGTCTGCTGTTGAGAATCCGTTCTTTTTCGCATCAAAACATACCGGATGGTCCTCATAAAGAGGTTCCCCATCAACCACTGGTTTTGTTGGCTTTAAATTGTAATCATAAGAGATCTTATCATAATTACTTCCATCCCTGCAATGTCCTGTCTGGAGCATATTAAAATCCAGCCACTCATCATTATGAAACCAGGTTGATGAACCGCCATTTTCTTTTGGTTGTGGATGAAAAGTCATTAACACTTTATCATTGCCTCCGGCACCTTCAGCAATGCCTTCCGCTAAAGCGCGCCAAATGGCCACATCTTTTTCACCGCGAGGATTACGGTCGCCACCCAATATCCATATAATGTTAGGTTGGCTCTTATATCTGTTGCCAAGAAACTTTCCATATTCCTTTGCGTTTTGAACATTGAAAATTTCAGGGCCTTTTCCCCAGGTGCTTTTAAAAACTTTATCGCCCCATAGCGGTAACAGGCCCATGTATAGATTTTTTTTGGCAGCCAATTGAACAAACGCATCAATATCCTTAAAATAGTCTTCATTAAGTTCAGAAACGTTATTGTTTTCCATTGGTTTATGGCCAAGTGCATTGGGCTCATTTATCCCATCCAGCTCGGCCAATATTACCGTTTGAAGTACTGTAAATCCTTTGGATCTGCGGTTATCCATGTAGATCTCTGCGTCTTTAAGGGTTAATCTGTGTAATAACTCCCAGGCAGTATCTCCAAGATAGAAAAAAGGCTTACCATCAGCATAAACAAGGAATCTGCGGTTATCTGATACACGCAATTGCTGCATTTTTACATTTTTTCGATTTATTTTTTGACCATAACCTGCTGGAATATTCATTACAGTGAGTAATAATAAGAAGGGCCAGTATATTTTTTTCATATCCATATATTTAATCGAGTTATTGTAATCATATGAACAACTTTTGCATATATTTAATTAACTAAATATAACCAAATAATAAGAGTTAACATCCTGTTCATATTGGAACTCTACTTTTGAATATGCTTCAAGTTGGAAGAAAAGACGAGGAAATAGTTCGACAACTTAAGTTGGGCGATACTGCAGCTTACGATCTCTTGTATGAGATGTATTGGAAGAAGCTGTATGTCCATATATTAACCCGTATTAAAGACGAGGAAGCTGCTAAAGATATTGTCCAGAATGTTTTTATCAATATTTGGGAGCGAAAAGAAACAATCATAATTAATACCAGCCTTGAACAATTTTTGATGGGGGCTGCAAAATTCCAGGTACTCAATTATTTCAGATCAGAAAAAATAGAAGAACGTGTTTTTGATCATACCTTAAGGAAATTTGAAGATGCATCAGTTTCTATTAATGAACTATCGGACTATCTGGATCTGGAAAAGCTTATAGAGGTAGAAATAAAAGGTTTTCCGGAAAAAATGCGTCATGCATACCTGCTTAAACATGCTCATCATTCCACATCTGAAATAGCAGAAAAACTAAACCTTGCTGAGCAGACGGTTTCAAATCATATTTGTGAAGCCATGAGAAGGATCAGGAAGAGGTTAAGTGAAAAATTCCCCGAGCGACTGATTAATTAATACAAACTTAACAATTTCTCAAAGTAGATTCGAGTGTTTGAAGTTACTTATAAGAAAGAGGCAGAGGTTTGGAATCAGAGCAGTTTAAAAAAATACTAGAACGTTATGTCAGCGGAATGGCAAGTGACGACGAAAAGCAAATCGTCGAGAATTGGTATGCTTCATACGATGATGAAGCTGCTATGCAAGAGTTTTCTGAATCTGGTAAAGAAGAAATCATTAAGGCTGAAATGGAAAATGCTATTTTAGCCAAGAGGGATAATTTTTCAAATACAAAAGTATCGTTATTTAAACATTACTATAAGTATGCTGCAGTACTGGCTTTAATTATACCCGCACTCTTTTTTGGCAGAAAATTCTTAAAGCCATCAAATGACTTTAAGAAATCTGTAGAAAACGAAGTATTTAGCGTAGTGGAGACTAAAAACGGAGAATACAAAAAGATAATCCTTGCAGATCAATCTGTCATTCAAATGAATCCCAGAACAAAACTGCGGATACCAGCTAAATACGTGTTGAATTCTTCAGGTGAGCCGGTTTATTCCGATAGGTCAATTTTTTTAGATGAAGGAGAAGCTTTTTTTGAAGTTACTAAGGATGCTAAACACCCATTTGTAGTTTATACCAAACAAATTAAAACACGTGTATTGGGTACTAAGTTTGCCGTGAGTACGCAACCGAAAGCCATAACCGAGGTAAGTGTTACTGAAGGAAAAGTGGAGGTGAGCGATAGTAAAAACGTGTTTGATCGTTTGCTCCCTGGCAAACGTTTACACTATAATTCGAAAACAAGTAAATGGAAAACAAGTGATTTTGCTACGCGTGAGCATAACGCATGGTTTGAACAGGTAACAGATCTGGACCATGCTTCGTTTGCAGAATTGGCAAAAGTTATGAAAATTAATTATGGTATAATTCTAAAAGGCAGCAGGACCGCTACTTCAAGTTACTTATATAATATACAAATACGGTCTGCACGTTCACTTGATCAGACTATGAAAATAATTTGTTCAGTACATCAAAATAAATATAGGAGGATAGGAAATGAAATAGTGATATACTAAAAATAAAAAACCGGATCTGAAGCAGATCCGGATTGATAAATTCAACAGGAAGTAGTTTGAGACCCTCTACCTGTTGGATCTTGTAGAATCTTATTTATCAATAAAATAACAAATATATGAAAAAACATTTACTGCTTTTGCAGAAGATTATGCGTTATACACTGCTTATCTACGCCTTTATAATCGCCAGTACGCAAATATTATTTGCAGACAATTCCAGTGGCCAGGTTTTAAATAAAAGAGTCAATATTACCTTTAAAAATGAAAATCTGCTTATTGCGATAGAAAAGCTGCAAATGAAAAGCGGAGTCGATTTTGCCTACGACCCGGCATACCTAAAACTTAAAAGATTCAGAACCCAGGAGAAAGATTTTAGTAACGAAAAAATAGAAGAAATTTTAAAATCTATTTTTGACGAAACGGGTCTTACTTTCCGCGAAGAGGTGAAAGGAACCATCACCTTAATTAAAAATGAAGATCCCGGTAAAATTACCGGTAAAATTGTTGACGAAAAAGGCGAGCCACTCCCTGGAGCGAGCATCAAAATTCTAGAACTAAATACAGGAGTGCAGAGTAAGGTTGATGGTACTTATAGTATTAATGTTGCACCGGGTGTTTACACACTTGTAGTTAGTTTTGTATCTTACGGCTCATCTACACAGAGCAGGGTTGTGGTAAAACCCGGAGAAACAACAACACTAAATGTTTCACTTACTGCGCAAACAGGCACTTTAAATGAGGTATTGGTAGTTGGGTATGGCACACAGAAAAGAGAAAACCTTACGGGAGCTGTTGATCAGATCTCTTCGAAATCATTAGAGAACAGACCTGTGCCTAACCTTACACAAGGACTTCAAGGGCTGCTACCCAATCTGAACATCAAAATGATGGACGGAAAGCCAACGCAGTCACCGAGCTATAACATCAGGGGAACTACGTCTATTGGGCAGGGCGGAAGTGCATTGATTCTGATTGATGGTTTTGAAGGAGATCCAAGTTTGCTGAACCCAAATGATGTAGAAACAGTGTCTATTCTAAAGGATGCCGCCTCAGCAGCAATTTACGGTGCCAGGGGTGCGTTTGGTGTTGTGCTTATCACGACCAAAAGACCAGAAAAAGGCAGAACAACTGTGAACTTCTCTAGCAACTATGCTTTAAAGAACCCGTTACAAACGCCCGACTTTGTAACCGATGGATACACCTGGGCAAAAATGTTTGCCGAAGCATTTGTAAACGGAGATGGCTCTTTTCCTCAGAACGTTAATAAAACCCAGAAATTTTCTCAGGCTTACTTAGATGAGTTTAAAAGAAGAGCCGAATCGGGACAACCTTACAATGAAGTAGAGGTAAATCCAACAACAGGTGAGTATACTTATTACGGAAATACAGACTGGTATGGTCAATTGTACAAAAAAAATACAGTAGCTACAGAAAACAATTTGTCCATCAGTGGGAGTAGTGATAAAACCTCCTTTCTGGTTTCAGGTCGTTTTTTAGGGCAGGATGGACTTTTCAGGTATAACACTGATGACTACAACATGAAAAACATCCGTGCAAAGGGATCTGTACAGGTATTTCCATGGCTAACTATAGAAAACAATGCCGACTACTCTGTAATGAATTATCATAATCCTATTAACGTAGGAGAAGGCGGAGGAATCTGGAGGAACATTGCGGATGAGGGTCACCCGACTATGCCGATGTTTAACCCTGATGGTTCCATGACTTTTACTGCTGTATATACTGTAGGAGATTTCTATTATGGAAAGAACGGTATTGATACGAAAAGACAGGTTTTTAGGAATATCACCGGATTGAGATCCAATTTCTTTAATAATAAATTTAGGGTTAATGCTGATTTTACCTTCCGTAATACCAATAATGGTATCAACCAAAAACGCGTTCAGGTACCGTACAGTAATATAAAAGGGATTACTTCTTATGTAGGTACTACTACCAATGACCTTTTATTCGATAGAAGAGAAACACAATACCTGGCTGCAAATATCTATGGTGAGTTTGAAGACAAATTCGGCGACGATCATTATTTAAAAGTAATGGCCGGATATAACTATGAAGAATCTACCTACAAGAGACTCTCTACGCAGCGGAACGGGATCATTTTTGAAGATGCAACTGATTTAAATCTGGCACTCGGACAAGCAATTAATACATTAGGAGCTTATGAGCAATGGGCAGTATTAGGTGGTTTTTCAAGATTGAACTATTCCTTTAAAGACCGTTACCTGTTAGAGGTAAATGCGCGCTATGATGGATCCTCAAAATTCCCTTCTGGTCAGCGTTACGGATTCTTCCCTTCGGTTTCAGCCGGATGGAGAGTTAATAAGGAATCTTTCTGGAATGTTTCAGATAAAATTATCTCAGACCTGAAAGTACGTGCATCTTATGGCTCATTGGGTAACGGAAATATAAATTCGTATGAATTTCAGGAGCTTTTTCTTGTCTCGCAGTCACCATTGGTACTGGGAGGTGTAAGGCCTCAAACCACTAAGCAACCTGGTGTGCTTCCAGACCAGATTACCTGGGAAACTTCTACTACCACCAACTTTGGTTTAGATCTGGCAATGTTGTCTAACCGTCTGACTTTCAGTGGCGACGCCTATGTTCGGAAAACTACTGATATGTTTACCGTAGGTTTAACAGCTCCTGCTGTTTTTGGAAATACTGTACCAAAAGGAAACTATGCAGATTTGACAACCAGAGGATGGGAAGCCTCAATATCATGGAACGACAGGATTGGTAATGCAGATAAACCTTTTAAATATAATGTTCGCTTAACCCTATCTGATAGCAAATCGAAGATTGATAAGTACAACAACCCCACTAAATTGCTTACAGATGTAGGAAATAACGGGACCGGTAAGGAGTATTACGAAGGCCAGACAATAGGAGAGATCTGGGGCTATGAAACAGAAGGTTTCTTTATAGATCAGGCTGATATTGATGCACATGCCAAGCAAAGCCCGCAAATGCGCGCCTCACCAACCAATATCTGGTATCCTGGCGACATCAAACTGAAAGATACCAATGGTGATGGTTTTGTGAATATTGGAGACAATACTGTGGACAAACCAGGCGATAGAAGAATTATAGGAAATTCTGCTCCAAGATATTTGTATAGCATAAGTCTTGGTGCCGACTGGAACAATTTCTTTTTCTCTACATTCTTCCAGGGTGTTGGTAAACAGCAATGGTACCCGAGTACAGAAACCGAAATGTTCTGGGGTCAGTACAACAGGCCATACAACAACATTCCTACTTTTCATGTGGGCAATATGTGGACACCTGAAAACACAAATGCTTATTTCCCAAGAACGATGTCGCGTGCGGCTTCCAGCAACACCAATAGGGAGCTTGGCGTAGCGCAAACTAAATACCTGCAGAATGTTGCTTATTTGCGGATGAAGAACCTTCAGATTGGTTACAATTTACCTGCAAAACTGATTTCACGTATTGGGGCGCGCTCAGCAAAAATATTTTTTTCAGGAGAGAACCTATTCACCTACTCGCCACTCTATAAAATTGTGAAAACCATAGATGTGGAGAACGCAGTACCCTCAGATCAGGATCTGAACTCAGGCAGTACCAACGGAGATGGTTACAACTATCCTTTGATGAAAAGCTATTCATTAGGCTTAAGCTTAGGGTTTTAACCGTTATTGATGAACATTATAAACAGATAATCATGAAAAAACAATATATATGGATACTACTGAGCTGCTTGTGTTTTACAGCCTGTAAGAAGCTTGATCAGGAACCTCAATCTACCCCAACAAATAAAGCTGTTTTTGGCAGTGAAAGTGGTCTGAAGCTCTATACCAACTCTTTTTATGCAATGGATTTCTTGCCTAAGAATTCCACCAGTCAGGATGCTGTTTCTGACTACCTGGCTGTAAAATCTGTTTCCGATTTTATAAGACCGGGGATATTCACTCCAAGCCAGAGTACGGGGTGGACATGGACAGACCTTAGAAACATCAATTACTTTATTGAAAATTGTAAAGATCCTTCTGTTCCTATTGATATTAGAAATAACTATCTGGGTATAGCCAGATATTTCAGGGCATATTTTTATATGGAGAAAGTGAAGAGATTTGGTGACGTACCATGGATTGGCAAACCGCTGAACATCAATGACCCTGCATTATACGCCGGTCGTGATAAAAGAACGCTGGTGATGGATTCTGTGCTAGCCGACCTTGATTTTGCCTGTGCTAACATCAAAGCAACTAACGATGCAACCCGCAGTACAGTTACCAAATGGGTGGCCTACGCTTATAAGTCCAGAATCTGTCTATTCGAAGGAACTTTCAGAAAATACCATACTGAACTTGGCCTGCAGTCTAGCGCATCTGCATGGCTTGAAAACGCTGCATCAACCGCAAAAGAGATTATGGATAAAGGAGGGTATTCAATCAACACAGCCGGAGGCCCGGGTGTTTCCTATCGTCAGGTATTTACCAGCACAGTCCCTGTTGCAAGTGAAGTACTACAGGCCGCTGTAAGTGACCTTACTTTAAATGTATTGAATGAGGCAAACTGGTGGTGGACCAGCGGTACATATGGTGCCAAAGCAAGTTTTACCAGAACATTTATCAATACATATTTGAATCTGGATGGAACTCCCTTTACCAACGACCCTGCTTATACCACTATGCTGTTTAAGGATGAAGTGAAAAACAGAGACCTTAGATTGAAACAGACCATCCGCTCTGGAAATTATAAAAGAATAAGTGGAGGTGTACAAATTCCTGCGCCTCCGGTATTCTCGTATACTTTTACCGGTTATCAACCGATAAAATGGACATTGGATGACATGTATTATGATGCCGGAGCACTTAATATTAACTCGATTGCATTATTCCGTTATGCTGAAGTGCTGTTAAACTATGCGGAAGCCAAAGCAGAACTTGGTACACTTACTAACGAAGATTGGGCTGCAACCGTTGGAGTACTTAGGGCAAGAGGCGGGATAACAGGTGGATTATCAGCAAAGCCAATAATTGCGGATCCGTACCTTATTGCTAACTATTTTCCTGGAATTACTGATCCATCTATTTTGGAAGTAAGGCGAGAAAGGGGGATTGAGCTTAGTCTTGAAGGTCTTCGCTACAGTGATATCTTAAGATGGAAAAGAGGCCCGCTTATGGATCAGGAATGGGACGGTTTTTATGTTCCTGCTTTGGTTACACCTATGGATCTTAATGAAGATGGCATACTTGACGTAGCTTTCTATCAAGGTGCAAAACCAAAACCTGAAGTTGCAGGAGTTACGTATGTGGACGTTTCAGCAACAATTGGCGGTAAAACAAATTCCCAGTTGCTCAAAAATGGTACTTTTGGAGAGCTAATCTGGATGAATGAAATAGTGAGGAAGTGGGATGATAAAATGTATTATTATCCAATTCCTCAGGCAGATTTACAAAAGAACCCTGCTCTTGGACAGAATCCAGGTTGGCAAGGCAACTAATTAGATTATAAAACAAATTAAATAGACATGAAAATAAGACAAATCATTCTTTCTATATTTTTGGTAGTAATGAGCGTTAGCGCTTTTGCTCAAAAATTCACTATTGGATCTTTTAATATTCGTTATGACAATGCCGGAGATGAAGGTAACAGATGGTCGCAAAGGGCTCCTGTAGCTGCAAATCTCTTACGTTTTCACGAATTCGATATCTTCGGTATTCAGGAAGGATTAAAGAATCAGGTTGACGACCTAAGTAAATTGTTGCCAGAGTATGCACATTACGGTTTAGGTCGCGATGATGGTAAAGACGCTGGTGAGCACTCCTCTATCTTTTACCGTCAGGATAAATTTAAGTTACTTGATAAAGGTGATTTTTGGTTGTCTGAAACGCCTGACAAACCAGGAAAAGGATGGGATGCTACTTGCTGTAATCGTATTTGTACCTGGGTACATCTTCAGGATATAAGCAGTGGTAAAAAGTTTTACTACTTTAATGCGCACTTTGATCATCAAGGTAAAATTGCACGTGTAGAAAGTGGAAAGCTAATTGTAAAAAAGATCAGCGAAATAGCAGGTGATGCCCCAGCTGTTTTTACCGGAGATTTGAATGGCGGCCAAAAGAGCGAATGGTATTTAACATTGGCCAATTCAGGTATTTTAACTGATACCTATACGCAGGTTAAACATCCATATGCAAATAATTCATCGTTTAATGCCTGGGGCAAAAGCGTAGATGGTTATGAAATTATAGACCATGTATTTGTTACTAAGGGTTTTAAAGCCGACAAATGGGGGATTCTTACCGATACTTATCATGGTAAGTTTGTTTCAGATCATTTCCCAATTCTGGTAAATGTAACATTAGTAAAATAATCTATTAACCACTAAGAGGCCATAACATTTTATAATGGTATGGCCTCTTTTTTGTTGGGTATTTTACTATGGTAAAAGACAATACAAGCAGATTTAGTAACAGAGTTGAAGACTATGTTAAATATCGCCCGGGATATCCGGTAGAGATCATCAATTTCCTTCAGTCTAAGTTTGGTTTATCTCCGGATAAAATTATTGCAGATATTGGAGCTGGCACAGGAATTTCTGCTGAACTATTTCTTAATTCAGGATATGAGGTTTTTGCTGTTGAACCAAATACGGAGATGAGAGAGAAGGCTATTGAACTTCTTGGACATCTTCCAGCATTTCATGCAGTAGATGGGACCGCGGAAAACACGAAGTTAGAAACCGATAGTATTGATGCTGTAGTAGCTGGCCAGGCCTTTCACTGGTTTGACAGGGATGCGGCGCGAGCTGAGTTTAGCAGGATATTAAAACCAAAGGGTTTAGTTGTACTTATCTGGAACGAAAGAAAAACTACATCTGCCTTTGAGGTTGCATATGATGAACTGATCATTAAGCATGGAAAGGACTATGTGAAGGTAGATCACAGAAATATTGATGAAATCAAAATCGGAGAATTCTATGCTCCAGAGTCTTTTTCCTATCATCTTTTTCAGAACAAACAGGTTTTTGATTTTTATGGATTGCAGGGGAGATTATTTTCATCCTCTTATATGCCTGCCAGAGGAGAAAATGGTTACGAAGCAATGGTTACAGACTTGAAACAGCTTTTTGAGGACTATAAAGAAGATAATTCAATTACCATTAATTACGATACCAAAGTATATATCGGTAAGGTTTGAAGTACTCATGTGGACTTCGGGTGCTGTCTCTCTGCTTCTGAGTTAACCTAACACCAAAGCCAGACTTTCTTATGTTAATCTTAACCTTAGAACGAACATGAACTTAAGATTAACTGAAGAGGAATCGAAGTAATATACAAGAGGATGCAGAAGCACTACAGAGGCAGGACAGAACCAGATATAAGCCATCATGAAATTTCTAAAGCAATGGGGAGAGCAATCTAGCTGCTTTTTCCAATAATTTCTTGTACACAGGGCGTGAATTCCAATAAACAGGATTAATTTTTAATGCATCTTTCAAATCCCGGTAAAAAATATCGCTTAATTCCGTGGCAATTGGAGTATCGTAAACAATTGCATTTACTTCAAAGTTAAGATCGAAGCTTCTGAAATCCATATTAGCAGTACCAACCATAGCTATCTTTTTATCTGTAACCATTGTTTTTGCATGTACAAAACCTTTCTGATATTGATATATTTCTACACCGGCACTTAGTAGCTCACTATAATAGGATCTGGCGGCAGAGTTTACAAGTATAGAATCTGATACTCCTGGTACTAAAAGTTTAACAGAGATTCCACTTAGAGAGGCAATAATCAATGCATCCAATAAGCTTTCGCCAGGAATAAAGTAAGGGCTTGTTATGAGTATTTCGCTGGTTGCAAGATTGATGGCCTGAATGATAGAGAACAAGATGGTTGGTGATTCGGAGTCGGGGCCACTGGCCGCAATCTGAACAACTTTATTGTCGTTTACTGTTTGCAGAGGCTTGGGAGGAAAAAAATCTGTATTGGGCTGAAGCAATTCATCTGCACAGAAATTCCAGTCGCATAAGAATAGGTATTGCAGATATTGTGCTCCCGGACCATCAATTCGGAGATGTGTATCACGCCAATAAAGTTTCTCTGATCCATTGTTAATATATCGGTCGCTAACATTTATGCCACCTACGAAAGCAGTAACGCCATCAATTACAATTATTTTACGGTGGTTCCGGTAATTGAGACGGTTGGCAAAAAGCATAAAATGCACTTTTAAGAAAGGAAAGGCTTCTACACCGTTCTCTACCAATCTTGGAACTAGCTTTTTGCGGATGCTGCGGCTTCCGAAATCATCATAAATAAAACGAACTGTAACCCCTTCCTTCGCTTTTTCAATCAAAGCTTGTTCAATTGCGTGGCCTATTTCATCATCCTCATAGATATAGTATTCAATATGGATATGGTGTTTTGCACTTTTAATTGCATTTAATACTTCCGGAAATTTTTGCTCACCATTGATCAGTAGTTTTAAAGCATTTTTTGAAGTTAATGGACTCATAGAATCCTTTAATATCATAAATGCCAATTCCTTGTTGCCAAGAACAGCATTGCCATTTTCCTTAAAAGTGAGCTCTGAATACTGAAGTATGTCGTGCCTGAATTTATTTGCCAGATCATCGTTGCCATAAAGTTTTTTGCTATACATTTTTCTGTGTCGGTAATTGATGCCGAAAAAGAAATAGAAGAGCATCCCAAAAAAAGGGACAAATATGGCAAACAACAAATATGCGAGGCTTTTGGTTGTGCTTCTGGTATCGTATATAATGCGCAGACAAACAAAGATTAAAAGAACAACGTAAATGATTTCTGAAATCAGCAGCCAGTCCATAATAGTGATAAGCAGTTAAAACGAATAGATATGTAGTAAGTTAATAATTCCTGACCAATAAATAGATGAATAAATTATATTTACGGTAACAACACACAAGAACCAAACCTAAGAACCAAATAATGAAAACATTAACTCTTTTGGCGTTATTTTCTTTTTCTATTGCCATGCATGCCAGTGCGCAATTAGAAAAAACTGCATTTCAGACAGGTAGTGCCTGGAAACCCGAAATAGATGTACGGTCTGATATTGCAATTGTTTACGGGGCAAATGACAGGCAGGGTATGACGTTTCAGGAGCGCGTAAACTCATGGAGAGACCATGGCTACCAAACACACTTTATGACAGGGATAGCATGGGGGGAGTATCAGGACTATTTTTTAGGTAAATGGGATGGTAAAAACCATCAGGATATTGGCCAGGTAGAAAGAAATGGAAATGTGATTTGGCATGGGGGAGGTGTGCCCTACATAGTGCCCGTACAGTCTTTTCTTGAATATATGAAAACGGCTATCATTAAAAAGGTAATTGACGCCGGCATAACTTCCATTTATTTGGAGGAACCGGAATTTTGGGCAAGAGCAGGATATAGCGAGGTGTTTAAACAAGAGTGGAAAAAGTACTATGGTTTTGACTGGAGGCCACAACATGAGTCGGCAGAGAATACCTATTTATCAAACAAACTAAAGTACCATTTGTATTATGAGGCAATTAAGGATGTTTCCTCGTATGCCAAATCGTATGGTAAAACGAAAGGGTTAGCTATAAAAGTTTACATCGCCACGCATTCACTGGTTAACTATTCGTCATGGCAAATAGTTAGTCCGGAGGCGAGTTTGGCTTCTTTGCCAGGGATTGATGGATACATTGCCCAGGTGTGGACAGGGACATCCCGTGAGCCAACATATTTTGATGGACAGAGGAAAGAACGGGTATTTGAAAATGCCTTTCTTGAATATGGTTCTATGGTTTCTATGACGGCACCTACTGGTAGAAAAATGTTCTTCCTTACAGATCCTATTGAAGATTGGCCACGCGATTGGAGTGATTATAAGCTTAATTATCAGGCCACATTTACAGCTAAGTTGTTGTATCCAATGGTTAATAACTATGAAGTAATGCCATGGCCGGAACGTATTTATACCAGACCTTACAAGTTGGCGAACAGCAAAGAGGCGGTGTTAATTCCTAAGTATTATTCTACTCAGATGCAGGTGATGGTTAATGCGTTAAATGATATGCCACTGTCAGAAAATAAGGTTACAGGCAAAAATGGTATTGGTGTTTTGATGGGCAATAGTCTAATGTTCCAACGCTTTCCTGATCATAAGGGATATGAAGATCCACAGTTTTCTAACTTTTATGGCCAAACATTGCCATTGCTAAAAAAAGGAGTACCTGTACAAACAGTGCACATGGAGAATCTTTCTTTTAAGGGGACGCTTAAAGACATAAAGGTATTAATAGTTAGTTACTCAAACATGAAGCCTGTTTCGGCTGAGGTACATAAGTACATTGCAGATTGGGTTAAAGGTGGTGGTGTTCTGTTCTATTGTGGACGCGATGATGATCCTTATCAATCAGTTATGGAATGGTGGAATACGAAGGGCAATCAATTTAAAGTCCCTTCAGATCATTTGTTTAGCTTAATGAATGTAAAGCCGATTAAGAATAAAAAGGTATCGGTAGGTAAAGGGGCAGTTTATTTGATTAAACAAAATCCTAAAGAGTTTGTGTTAAATGCCAATTCGGCAAATACTTATCTGGACCTTGTTAAACATGCTTATGAATTTGATGCAAAAGCAGGAGAGCTATCCTTTAAAAACAATCTTTACTTGCAAAGAGGTCCGTATGATATTGTTTCCGTAATGGACGAATCTTTAAGTAATGAGCCATATAAAATTAAAGGTCCTGTTATAGATCTTTTTGATCCAAATCTTCCTGTACTTTCAGAGAAGGTGATTAAACCTGGGGAACAAGCCCTTTTATACAATATACTGCGTGTAAAAGATAAAACTAAGCCTATGGTTTTAGCTACAGCATCAAGGATATATGATGAAGTAAGGAATGGAAGAGCATATTCATTTATATGTAAAAGCCCTGCAAAAACGGTAAACAGTATTCGTGTTTTACTTCCCGCTAAGCCTGTAAAGTGTGCTGTTTTAAGCAATAATGGTGAGGAAATAGCCGATGTAAATACTTCATGGGATGAAAGCTCAAATACCCTTTATCTGGGTTTTAATAATAGTCCGGATGGGATAAAAGTAAACCTTACCTGGTAATTTGCAACTAACGCGCGAATATTTCAAACAACCTGCGATAAGCATTGTTGTTAAAATAAAAAAATCATGATCACACCAGAAAACAACATACCTCTTGATGATTCTGAAAATTCAGAAGCAGAGGATCAGCAAAGTCAAAAAGACATTCATTCAAATGGTTTGGATGATACCTTTGAAGAAGAGAAAGTAGAACAGCCGGAAATAGAATTGTTCGAGCAAGCCTCTAAGGCTTCGGAAGCATCTTATACTTTAGAGCCTGAAAAGGGAATAGCGCCGAAAAAGGAAGGTAAATGATGAAAGTTTTAATTCTACTTGTTGTCCTTATCTGCAGCGCAATTGTTGGCAGGGGGCAGGTAGCATCTGTAAACTCTATAATGAAGGAGGTTAAAAAAAGCTATCATGCAGGCGAATATGAGGCTACATTAATCAAATTGGAGCAGGCACAAAAAATAGCAAGGAAAATAACCCCTGCTATTTTGTATTGGAGGATTTTAGCACAAAAAGCCTTATTGCCTGGGGTTAAAGATCCGGCATTTTATACCAATATGAAGAAGTTTGAAGAGCTGGAAATGCTAAGGGAAAATTGTAATTTTTACTTGAAAAGTTATGGGAAATTGCCAGCTCTTAGTGAACAACGTAATAAAGTATATGAGGTGCAGCGGAGTTTGAAAGGCTATCCAGTGGCAAAAGTAGAGTTCGATGAGATTATGCACCTGAAGAATGCGGTGAAGTCGAATCATTAAGAGACAGCGTTTACTTTATTGCCAATTCCTGTTCTTCGTGAAGGAGGATGCTATCTCTAATTGAATTCAGTAAAGTCAGGTCTACTTTGCAGTCCAAACTTTGTCTGCAATGCCTGCGATCCTCTTTATCAATTTCAATTGTTCCAATTCTTTCCTGACGGTCATCATAGATCTGATATTGTTTGTTTTTGATCGCTTTTATGTTTAAAAAGCGACCGAAGGGCTTATTATCAGCAACTTCAATTCTAAACTGTTCCATACTATTTTGGTTTAATGTACCCCCTTTAACAAACCAAACAAAAGATTGTTCCTGAAAAATAGCTGTTTTTGCATTAATTTTGTTGCTTAACCTGTTTATAATGATTTCATTAACCCGAACCACTTCTGATAATCCAGATTTCAAGTCATTAGTACTGCTACTCGATAAAGAACTAGCCATCCGCGATGGCGATGATCATGCGTTTTATTCTCAGTATAACAAAATAGTAAATATCAAAAATGTTGTAATTGCTTATGATAATGGTAAGCCGGTTGGCTGTGGTGCTTTTAAGCCATTTGAAGCCAATGCAGTAGAGATAAAAAGAATGTATGTAAACGAAGATTCCAGAGGCAAGAGGATTGCGAGGCAGATTTTATCAGAACTTGAGTTGTGGGCAGTTGAAATAGGGTATGATAGTTTTGTTCTGGAAACGGGATTAAAGCAACCTGAAGCTATTTCATTATATAAAAATATGGGATATGAAATTATACCTAACTATGGCCAGTACCAGGGTGTAGAAAACAGTGTTTGTTTTCAAAAACAAGGCTAACCGCTTACTATTGGAGTCGGGTCTTTTTATATTCAGTAGGGGTCATTCCGTATTTGTTCTTAAAAATGGTGGAGAAATAAGTAGGTGAGGATATACCAACCATATAAGTGATTTCGGAAATGGAATACTCTTCGTTGTTTAAATAGTACTTAGCTTTTTTAAGTCGCCTGTTCAGAATGTAATCTGTTATACTACAGTTTAATAATGCTTTAATTTTACGGTACAGCTGAACTCTGGATATGCCTATTGCTTTGCTGATGTCATCAACGCTGAAATGCTCATTGCCTAGGTTGTGTTCTACAATGCCGGCAAAGTCATTTAGAAACTTTTTGTCAATCACATTCGTAATTGTTCTTTTAACGCCCGATGAGGAGATGTCGCTTGTATAATGCTCTTTTAAAATAACCCGGTTTTTGATCAGATTTTCTACATTTGCTTGCAAGTATTCGAAGTTAAATGGTTTCGTGATATACACATCTGCCATGCTCTGTATACCATTTACTTGCTGCTCTATGCTGCCTTGCGCAGTTAATAATATAATTGGAATGTGTGAGGTACGAATATCAGATTTGAGTTGCTGAGTCAGGTTTTTTCCGGATATACCTGGCACAACAACATCAGTAATGATCAGGTCTGGAATTTTTTCGTATGCTTCTGCCAATCCATTCGTACCTGTAGATGCTGTAAATATTTCATAGGTTCCCTCAAATTTATCCGTTAAATAATCCAGGAGATCCTGATTGTCCTCAATAATTAATATGGATTGATCTTTAATGTGCTCAAATGAACGATCTTTTTCTTTGATGGCCGCATGATCATGTTCTGTAGTGTATATTTTTATCTGATCATAAAGTTTTGCACTTTGCTGTTCCTGTGCAACTTTTTCTTCGGCAGTAAGGTGAGTGTCTCCTAATGGAAGTGCTATTCTAAATGTTGTTCCCTGCCACTTTTGGCTGTTTACAGAGATATCGCCTTTGTGTAAAAGAATCAATTCTTTTGAAAGAGATAACCCTAAACCCGAACCTCTACTGTAATTTACATCCGATTGATAGAACTGATCAAAAATATGTTTAAGCTCTATGTCAGTCATTCCCACTCCATTATCTTCTACATCAATATGAACAGTATCTTCAGTTTTGCTTATTGTAATGTATATTCTCCCGTTATCGCTGGTAAATTTTAAAGCATTGCTTAGTAGGTTAAATATCACTTTATCAAGGATGTTTACATCAAACCAAACTACTCCCGGACTTTCTTTAATCACTAGTCTCAAGTCTATATTTCGTTTTTCAGCACTGTGTTTAAAGCTATCCAGGATTTCTTTTATAAAATCTATTATGTTATTGGCAGTGGCATGCAGCTTGAATTTTTTATGCTCAATTTTCCGGTAGTCCATCAATTGATTTACTAACCGAAGTAGCCTATATACGTTTTTATTAATTAGCTTAAGATTATTACCTGCGGATGCTTTTATCCGTTCATTTTTAAGCAGATCTTCCAGAGGTGATAAGATCAGTGTTAGAGGTGTTCTGAATTCGTGAGATATATTGGTAAAAAAATTAAGTTTAGCTTCGGTTGCGGCCTGAGCTTTTTCCGACATTTCAATCAACTGATTGCGTTGGTTTAAGATCTCAGCATTCTTTAGCTCCAAACTTTTATTGATTTTTCTATTTTCCAGTAAGGCGTGAAAGGCTAATCCCCCGAACACAACCGCTAATACAAGGGTAATCACAATGAAATTCAATACCAATCTTTGGCTATTGTATACCTTGAATTGGTCTGCCAGTAAAGTCTGTTGCCGTTCAATATCATTTTGCTGACTGCTTATTCTTGCCCATTGAAGCTTCATTAATTGTACATTGCTGCTATCGATAACCACAGTTTGCAGAATATTCTCTTTAGAGAATGATTCTCTGTTCAGGATCCTCATGGCTATATTGATAGCTTCTTTACCTCCGGTAGGGTAAAGTACACTGGCAGTAAGCGTTTTGTTACTCACCAGGTTTAGCCCACCGCCATTGCCGGGCAAGGCATCAACACCAACAACTTGTATGCGTTTATTCAGATTAAGCTTTTGAAGTACCCTGCGGGTGCTTGTTGCCATTACATCATTATGCGCAAATATGGCATCAACATTTTTAAGTTTATCCTTGTTTTTAAGTAGTTGAACCTCTGTGTTTTCACCAAGCCAGTCGCCATAAAACTGCCCATTTACTTTAATTTGAGGATGCTTTTTAAGTGCGTCCATAAATCCCCTGTCACGCTCAATAGCAGGAGAGGAGCCGGGCAGTCCCATTACCTCTACAACATTTCCTGAACCTTTTAGACTGTTTGCCAGATATTCGCCGGCAATTTTACCAACCTGATAATTCTCTGCACCAACATAAGCAGTATAAAGTGGCGATGAAGTTTTACGATCGATAACGATTACTGGAATTCCCTTGTTATAGGTCTCTTCAACGATTTTAGTTAATGGAAGGGCTTCGTTTGGAGAAATAATAAGTAAATCAATACCCTCTTCAATCATTTGTTTTACCTGGTCTATCTGCTTGCTGCTGCTGTTATTGGCATCGGCATAACTTAATTTAGTTCCAGGACGTAGCGAAAGCTCGGTTTTCATCTCATCCAGCATTGTTTTTCGCCACAAGTCAGATCCAACACATTGCGAAAAGCCAATTTTATACTCAGGCGTTTCCTTTTTATCTGAGCATCCTATTAAAGGTAATATCAGCCCAAATACAACTACGATCAGCATTGTAATCTGGTACTTAAAAAGACTTTTAAAATCGACTGAATTGCTCATTTATTTGGTTGGTAACTAAGTACTAATCATTAAAGCTATAAATTATATAGCTCATTTAAAAATTTCGAACATGCAGCTGCAATAAGCAGTGTAACGAGAGTTAAAGAATTATGTAACCAGATTTAATGTAGGGGAAATTACTTCCTTTGTTTGTTTTTAATCGTTTGATTATCAGTGGTTTTGTTTGTGTTTGATTTTTTAAAGAATTTGATGTAAGAATCATAACACCTGCTTCTGATTTACCTCTAATTTGCAATCATTAACCATTTATAAATCGAACTTCATGAAAAAAAATTCAGTGCTTGCCTGGTCGGTAGTAGTAGCATTAGGCGGGTTTCTTTTTGGCTTTGATACCGCAGTGATATCAGGAGCCGAGAAATCAATTCAACAATATTGGAATCTTTCTGTATTTGAACATGGGTTAACCATTTCAATAGCCTTAATAGGTACTGTGATAGGCTCATTACTTGGCTCCAGACCATCTGATAAGTTCGGCCGCAAAAACACTTTGTATTTTGTTGCAGTAGTTTACTTGTTGTCATCATTAGGAACTGCATTGGCAGATAACTGGTATGTTTTTCTTGTATTCAGATTTATCGGAGGTTTGGGAGTCGGCACATCCTCAGTAACGGCTCCAATTTATATATCAGAAATTTCGCCGGCCGACAGACGTGGCCGTTTGGTAGGATTGTTCCAGTTTAACGTAGTACTTGGAATTCTGATCTCTTACCTTTCAAATTACCTGATTAGCCAGGGTGGAGAATCATCGTGGCGCTGGATGTTGGGTGTGCAAGCTGTACCATCTTTAGTTTTCCTGATCCTAATTAAGTTTATTCCCGAAAGTCCACGTTGGCTTATCCTTAAAAAAGGAGCTACTGAAAAGGCACTGGAAATATTAAGGATCATTAACCCGCTGAACTGTGAGGCTGAGTTAGCGGCAATTAAGGGATCAGAAAAGAAATTGGGAGAATCTTCAAAAAACAAGGAAAGTTTGTTCTCTGGTCAGTATTCGAAACCTGTGATATTTGCCGTGCTGTTTGCGTTTTTTAATCAGGTGTCGGGTATTAATGCAATTATCTATTATGCGCCCAGGATTTTTGAAATGGCCGGACTTGGTGCACATTCCTCGCTGTTATCAACAGTTGGAATTGGGCTGATTAATTTTGCATTTACCTTATTAGCATTAAATTTTATAGATAAAGTTGGTCGCCGTGTATTGATGTTAATCGGGTCTTTTGGCCTTATCGCTTCCTTATTTTTAGTGGCCTTTACATTTTATACCGAGCGCTTTAGTGGTATGGCTATTCCCATCTATATGATGGTGTTTATTGCTTTTTTTGCATTTTCTCAGGGAGCGGTTATTTGGGTGTTTATTTCAGAAATCTTCCCAAATCAGGTGAGGGCAAAAGGGCAAACCTTGGGCAGCTCTACGCACTGGGTAATGGCCGCTCTGGTTGCTTTTTACTTCCCTTATTTTGCCGAAACTTTTGGAGGTGCGGTAACTTTTAGCTTTTTCGGCACCATGATGGTTTTACAATTGTTATTTGTATGGCGCTTTATGCCTGAGACAAAAGGAAAATCATTGGAGAGCATCGGCGACAATATTGTTTTACATTAAATTTTAAACTATGAAACAAGAAATATCTTTAACGGCAGAAGCAGTGTGCTATGGAGAAATACTTTGGGACGTTTTGCCTGATGGTCCTCAGCCGGGTGGCGCACCTTTAAATGTTGCTTATCACCTCAATAAATTAGGTGTAGCATCTGGTTTGATTAGCAGAATTGGTGATGACAACAATGGGCATAAGCTGGAAGAACTGATGGGCAATTGGGGGATCAACAGGAGCTTCCTGCAAACCGACAAAGAGCACGCTACCAGTGAAGTGCTTGCCAGAATGAACAATGGGAATGAGGTGACTTATGAGATTGTTTTTCCGGTTGCCTGGGATTTTATTAATGAAGCAAATGAGTTAAAGGAACAAATAAAGCCAGCAAAATATTTCGTTTATGGTAGCCTGGCTTCCAGAAATGATACCTCCAGAAATACTCTTATCGAATTGTTGGATACTGATGCAATAAAAGTTTTTGATATCAATATTCGTCCGCCTTTTATTAATCATTCATTGTTAGAAATTCTATTAACTAAAGCAGACATTGTGAAGTTTAATGAGGCAGAGTTGAGTATGGTGCAGACTATGTTTAGCGGTTCATTTGAGGGAGAACCACAGATGGTTAAGTTTATCCAAAACCGTTTTAATGTCCCCGAAATCGTTGTTACTAAAGGAGAGTTTGGCGCTTCGTATTACAAGAATGATGAAGCACATCATATTTGGGGCAACGAGATAAAAGTAACGGATACGATTGGTAGTGGCGATTCTTTTCTGGCTGCTTTTATTGCCAGTCATTACCTTAAAGATCAACCTAAAGATATATTAATGAAAGCGATAGCCATGGGCGGGTTTATTGCAACCAAAAAAGGAGGCTGTCCTCAGTATGATATTGCCGAGTACATTCAGTTCAGAGATCAAATATTTAAACAGAAATAACCTAAACAACAACCAAATATTTAAACCATAACCAAATAAATCATGAGAAAATTTTTCTTGCTATGCAGCTTGCTGCTCATAGCGATAAGCGCGAGCTTTGGGCAAACCAGAGTCATTAGCGGAAAGGTAACTGATGGAGAATCAGTGCCTTTGGAGGCGGTGACAGTAGCAATTCCAGGCACTAAAACTACGGTTCTTACTGATCAGAACGGGAATTTCAAGATCAGCGCAGAGAATGGACAAGTCATAAAGTTTATTTATATGGGCGCAGATCCATATAGCTACACTATTACTGCCGACTCACAAAATATTCAGATCAAACTAAATGTTGCAAGTACCAGTTTGAATCAGGTAGTAGTAACCGGATATCAGAAAGAACGTAAGAAGGACATTACCGGGGCAGTAAATGTAGTAGACGTGAAAGGTATTAAAGATATACCAGTCGGGAATCCTGTTAAGTCTCTTCAGGGACGTGTGCCGGGTGTTTTTATCACTACAGATGGTTCTCCATCAGGCGGTGCTACTGTGAGGATTAGAGGCATCGGAACCTTAGGTAATAATGATCCACTTTATGTAATAGATGGTGTGCCATCGAAGAGAGGTTTGCAGGAATTAAATCCTAATGATATTGAATCTATTCAGGTTTTAAAAGACGCTTCTTCATCTACAATTTACGGTTCAAGAGCTGCGAACGGGGTAATCATTATCACTACTAAGAAAGCCAGGGCAGGATATTCAAAAATTGACGTAAATGTTTCTGCTTCTATTCAGAATTACGCTACCAAATTAAAAACCCTGGATGCAGAAGGCAGAGGCAGGGCTTACTGGCAGGCAGCCGTTAATGATAAAGCGGATCCGAATAAACATCAGATCTATCAGTTTGACTGGAATAATGATGTGAATAACCCAGTTTTAAATAAAGTTATTTATCCTGAGTTTATTGATAATGCTAAGACCATGAGACCTGCCAATACAGATTGGTTTGATGCCATCTCACAAAATTCAATTATTCAATCGTATGATGTTGCCTTGAGCAATGGCAACGAAAAAGGAAATACCATGTTTTCTTTAGGCTATTACCAAAACAAGGGAATTGTAAAGTCTTCTAAAAACGACAAGTTTACTGCTAGGCTAAACACCGACTTTAATTTTTTAAATTCCAAGCTTAAAATAGGAGAAAATCTTACTGCCAGCTACATTAAAAATGCACTTACCCCGGTGAGTGATATTCTGTTTACATCGCTTGTACAGCAACCAATTGTGCCGATACACACCATAGATGGTGGGTGGGGTGGGCCTGCCTCGGGTATGACCGACAGGCAAAACCCGGTGAGATTGATAGAAGATAACAGGCAAAATTCAAGCAGTTTCTATCGTATTATGGGAAATGTATATGCTGATTATAGTATTATTCCTGGATTAAACTTACGTACAAGCCTGGGGGTAGATTATAATGGAACTTACCAAAGGACATTGCGTAAATCATACATCTCCGGGTTTTTAGCAGATCCGTCTAATCAGGTCACTAATTCACAAAATTACGATGGTAACATAGTTTGGCAAAACACGCTGAACTACAAACTAACCAGTAATAAACATCAGGTGGAATTTTTGCTTGGTCATGAGCAGATTAAAAACATCAATCAATCATTCCTTGCCAGCAGACAGGGGCTAGCCTTAGAAACTATAGATTACGCTTATCTGGGTGCTGCAACAGGCAATACCTTAAATGAGGGAATAGGATCCGGAAATGCGCTGCTCTCTTATTTTGGAAAAGTAAATTATGTTTTTAATGACAGATATATTGTTTCAGCTACAATAAGGAGAGATGGTTCTTCGCGTTTCGGACAAGATAACCGTTATGGTACATTTCCTGCATTTTCTGCAGGATGGCGCGTTAGCGAGGAAGAGTTTATGAAAAAACTTCCATTTATTTCTGATTTAAAACTTAGATATGGCTGGGGTAAATCGGGTAATCAGGAAATTCCGAATAATGCTAACAGAGCGCTATATGCCGCTATTTATGGTATGGATCCGACATGGGATTTTGATGCAGGAAGTGCTTATGATATTACAGGCAGTGGTTCCGGACAATTGCCATCAGGTTTTACTTCAATACAAAGGGGGAACAATGCCCTGAAATGGGAATCTTTACAGGAATCTAATTTCGGTTTGGATTTTGGCTTGCTAAACAACAAAATCACAGGTTCATTTGACTATTTTATTAAAAATACCTCCGATATTTTAATTAAACCTGCTTATCTGGCTGTTTTGGGTGATGGGGGTAGTAAATACATCAATGGGGCTTCGATGCGTAACAAAGGATTTGATGCCTTACTGTCTTACGATAACAAATTTTCTGATGATTTTTCAATGAATCTGACGGGTAACTTTTCATTGTACCGAAACGAAGTTACTTATTTGCCAGAGGATGTTTTAGCTTCTTACCCGGGCAATGGAACCGATAAAACTGTTTTGAACAGACCAATTAATTCATTTTTTGGGTATATCGCCGATGGCTTGTTTCAAAATGCAGACGAAGTAAATTCTTCGGCAGCTCAACCTGGAAAAGGAATTGGCCGGATCAGGTATAAAGATTTAAACGGAGATAATGTTATAGATGATAAGGACAGAGATTTTATTGGTAATGCCAGCCCTAAATTTACTTATGGTTTAAACGCTTCCTTTACATACAAAGACTTTGATCTTAGCTTCTTTGTGCAGGCAATTAGCATCAAGGTAACAAATGAATTTAAAACTTATACTGATTTTTCATCCTTGTGGACAGGGACAAACTGGGGCCAGAGAACTCTTGATGCATGGACTCCGTCTAACCAATCCTCAACCATTCCTGCACTTACCTTAATTGATAATAATAACGAGGGCAGGTCATCAACCTATTTTATTGAAGATGGTTCTTACGTAAAACTAAGAAACTTACAGCTTGGCTATAACCTTAAGCGTGTGTTTAAATCGAAAATTCAGAATGCCCGCGTATTCATACAGGGAAGTAATTTATTTACGATCAAGAGTAAGTCGTTTACAGGTACCGATCCGGAAACTCCCAATTATGGATTTCCAGTACCTGTAATAGGAACTATTGGCCTGAACATTACATTGTAACCTAAAAATAACAGAACATGAAAAGATTATTATATACACTAGCGGTTCTTGGTGTCCTTCTTACGTCTTGTAAAAAGGTACTTGACGAACCAGCACAGGGAGTTGCTTCTGGTGAAGAACTGAATACTCCCGAAAATGTTGACAAGATGGTAATTGCAGCTTACTCATCTTTAGGAAACGACCATTATACCTCACCTTATTCAAGCATGTGGCCATACGGTAGCGTTAGAGGTGGAGATACTTATAAAGGAGGAGATGGACCCGGGGATTTGTCTGAATTCCATCTTTTTGAAACCTTTGTTACAAATAGGGTAGATAATGGTTTGTTGGATCAGTTGTGGTTTAGGCTTTATGTAGGTGTTGGAAGGGTTAATGACGCCTTAAAAAGAGTAAATGCTTTGTCTGATGCGGATTATCCTAAAAAAGCAGAAAGACAAGGAGAACTAAAGTTCCTGAGAGGCCATTACTACTTCCTGCTTAAAATCCTTTTTAAATATGTACCATTTATTGATGAAACACTTGTAAAAGAGGATTATCCAACAGTTTCTAACAGGGCATTAAGTAATGAAGAGTTGTGGGACAAGATTGCATCAGATTTTAAAGATGCAGCCGCTGTGCTTCCACCAGATCAAAGTGACAAAGGCCGGCCAAATAAATTTACTGCAAAGGCTTATTTAGCTAAAGCGCTTTTATATCAGGCGTACATTCAGGACGAAAGCAATACAGTAACTTCCATAAGCTCTGAAAAATTAACAGAGGTTAATGCTTTATGTGATGAGGTAATTGCATCCGGCAGATATCATTTAAGTGATGATTTTGCTAATAATTTTCTGTCTTCAACCGAAAATGGACCAGAGTCCGTGTTTGCTATTCAGTATTCGAAAGATGATGGAACACCTAAGGGGCGGCTTGACTATGGACACGCGCTTAATTACCCAATGAACCAGGATTATGGCTGCTGCGGATTTAATGTACCTAGCCATGATTTGATTAACTCATTTAAAACTGATGCAAATGGTTTGCCAATGTTTGGCACCTACAACGATGTTGATGTTGCAGCGTCACTTGATTTTCAAACCAGCACTTTTGATCCTCGTTTAGATCATACTGTTGCTAAACCCGGAGCTCCTTTTAAGTATAAAACAGATTTTATATTTGAACGATTTTGGGCAAGGGCTCCTGCAGTTTATGATGCATTTGCAAGTTTAAAAGAAGCGGTATTGCCAGGTGATGCTTCTTTTCAGAAAATTCCGCCATTTATGTCGAGCTCTAAAAACTGGGAGATTATTCGTTATTCAGATGTACTTCTTTGGAAAGCTGAAGCACTTATAGAACTTGGTAGACAAGATGAGGCTTACCCGTTGATAAATCAGGTAAGGGATCGTTCATCAAAAAGTAAAGCACTTCTTAAACTTGCTAACGGAAATCCAACCTCAAACTATAATGTTCAGCTATATCAGCCGGGCGTAAACTGTACATGGACTCAGGAATATGCCAGAAAGGCGCTTCGCTTTGAAAGAAGGATTGAGTTCGCAACTGAAGGCTATCATTTCTTCGATCTGGTACGCTGGGGCGTAGCGGCGCAAACCATGAACGCTTATTTTAACATAGAAAAATCAAGAGCCAACCATTTGGCTACCGCTAAATTTACAGCCGCAAGAGATGAGTATTTTCCAATTCCATTAAATCAGGTTAATTTTAGCAAAGGCTTATACCAACAAAATAAGGGTTGGTAATGGATTTAAAATATTATTATTACATAAACATACAATTTAACCTAAATAACTAAACGATGAAATCAATTTTAAAAGCCATACTTACCACGGGGCTAATGTTGTACTGCAGTATCTCAATTTTTGCAGCAGATATTTCTATTAAGATCACTAAGAAATACCTCAACTTACCTATATCTCAACGCCAGGATAGGGGAATAATGACATTTGAAATAGCGGGTAAACAAGAACGCTCATTTAAAATAAGATTGGCAACAGGGGAACCTGAGTACTGGGTTTTTAGCGACGTATCTGCTTATAAAGGAAAAACTATAAAAATAAGCTATGATGGTGATGCTACAGGACTTAGCAAAATCTATCAGGACGATAAGATTGCTGGTCAGGATTCTTTGTATCATGAGAAAAATCGCCCTCAGTTTCATTTTACTACAAGGAGGGGGTGGGTTAATGATCCAAATGGATTGATATATTATGAAGGTGAATACCACTTGTTTTATCAGCACAATCCTTATGAGAGAGAATGGGAAAATATGTCGTGGGGGCATGCTGTGAGTAAAGATCTTGTACATTGGGAAGAGCTCGCGGTGGCTTTACATCCTGATAAGTTAGGTACTATGTTTTCTGGATCTGCTGTGATTGATTATGATAATACTGCAGGTTTTAATAAAGGAAAAATACCTGCAATGGTTGCTTTCTATACTGCCGACAATGCAGATAGAGAAATTCAATGTGTTGCTTACAGCTTGGACAAAGGCCGTACCTGGACTAAATATGAAAAAAATCCAGTTATAGACTCTAAGGAGAAATGGAATAGTAGAGATACACGCGATCCTAAGGTTTTCTGGTATAAACCAGGTAAACATTGGGTAATGGCTTTAAATGAGCGCGATGGTCATTCTATTTATACTTCTAAAAACTTAAAGGAGTGGAATTTTGAAAGTCATGTTACCGGATTTTGGGAATGTCCGGACCTTTTTGAATTGCCAGTTGATGGAGATAAAAATAAGACCAAATGGGTGATGTATGGTGCATCGGGTACTTATATGATTGGTTCATTTGATGGAAAAGCTTTTACTCCTGAAACAGGTAAGCTTTTATATACAACAGGGTCTATTTATGCGGCTCAAACCTATTCTAATATCCCTGAAAGTGACGGCAGACGTATTCAGATAGGCTGGGGAAGAGTAGCGCAACCGGGTATGGCTTTTAACAACATGATGTTATTGCCTACAGAACTGAAACTTCACTCAACAAAAAATGGAATTAGGTTGTATAATTTGCCTGTAAGTGAGACTGAACAATTGTTTGAACGTACAAACCAATGGGCTGGTTTAAAATCTGATGATGCAAATCAGAAACTTAAGGAATTCAATAGCGCTGATAAAATACGCATTAAAACTACCTTTAAGCTTTCGCATGCGACTAGTGCCGGGTTTAATTTATTTGGTCAGCGTATTATTGATTATGATATGAACAATAATACAATTAATGGAGTTTTCTATTCACCTGCAGATATGACCAGCATGGAGCTAACAGCTGATATTTATGTTGACAGAACATCTATAGAGGTGTTTATTGATGGTGGTGCTTACTCTTATTCAATGGAAAGAAAACCGGTTGATGATAATAAAGAGGGTTTCCATTTCTGGGGGAACAATATTGATGTTAAAAACCTGGAAGTGTATTCAGCTAAGTCTATCTGGAAATAGTTCTATTTAGAAATGGTGTATCAATCGTCATTCTGAAATAAATTCAGAATGACGATTGCATAATTTTACAGCCTCCTTTTACTTACAGTTTTTTAAATCTTCTGCTATTTGCTCTGGAGTATACATTCCTTGTTTATTACCGTATGTGTTGGTTATGTAAACAACTATTTGAGCAATATCTATGTTGGCCAGGGTAGCAAAATCAGGCATTTTTCCATCGTATTTTTTGCCGTTTACAGTAATCGGGCCTGATGCGCCATTTTTTATAAAACAAGCTATTTTTTGTTTGTTCTCCCTTAGAAAAACGGTATCTGTAAGGGGCGGAGCCAAAGCATTTAATCCTTCTCCTTTTGAACCATGGCAATTTTGGCAATGTTTAATGTAAAGATCACGACCGTTTGCATAATAGATGTCTTGCTTTAGCTGTTCTGAGCTTTGACAAGAATAGATCATTGTAGCAATTGTGATCAGAAATAATGTGCTTATTATTAATTTACGCATAACTACTTCTTATCTTCTGCTAGTAAAACCGGGATATCTTTGGTAAGCTGTGCAACCTGCTCGGGGTTAGTTCCGTCATAAGCTCCACGTATACGTTTTTGCTTATCAATTAAGATTAGCCAACCCTGGTGTACATATCCCTCCTTAGCTGTGCTATCTTCAATTACTGCAACCAGATAATCCTTTTCCGCGATCTTGTAGATGCTGTCTTTTGAGCCATAAGCAAATTGCCATTTTGGGCCATCTACGCCTAGTTTTTGCGCATACTTCTTTAAAACTGATGGATGATCGTATTTAAAATCGATGGTGTGTGAAAGGAACATCACATCAGGATTGTCTTTGTATTTGTCGAATATGGTTTTCATGCTGCGGTGCATGGTAGGGCATATAGTTGTACACGAAGTGAAAAAGAAATCAGCTATATAAATTTTATCTTTAAAAGTATCGTTGTTAATAAGGGTGCTGTCCTGATTTAAGAAGCTAAATGCAGGTATAGTTTTATATACCGTATCAACGCTGGTTGATCCATCTGCATTTTTAACTGTTGCTGCTTCTCTGGGGCCTAAAATAGGAAGCTTTTTTTGATCCTGACAGGAGGCCAGAAACACTACGCTACCAAATAAAAATGCGGATAAAATGGATCGGTTAAATTTCATAATAATGCTTTTAGAATGTTGCAAAGGTACACTACTCAAAAATTAATATGTAATGTGTGGGTAATAAAATGTAAGTTTGCAGCTTATAAGTTCTTTACTTTAATTCTTCATCAACCGGAGAGGTTTTACTTAATTGTAGATTAATAGGGAATCGTGTGTAAATCACGAACTGTCGCGCAACTGTAAGTAACACAAAGGTTTTTACCCTTAGAGTATCCACTGTTCCAGTTATGGAATGGGAAGGATGGTAAAAATGTTACAAGTCAGGAGACCTGCCTTCACCGAATTGACAATGCTTTCGCGATTTGAAGCACAAGTCAGGTATGATGTATTGACGTCCGTCATATCGACGGTAGGAGATATCCCTTGTTTATGTCAGGAGGTCTCTCTCTGCGTGCGAGATGACGGCATCTTGAGTACATCTTTTCCTTTCTTAATCTTCTTTATTTCTATTGCATTGCGAAGTTCAGCAAAGGGCTTTTAACTGATTTTTTCAATTAAATGCAAGAAAAATGCTAACAAACAATCTAGGCTATCCGCGAATTGGTAGCAACAGAGAACTCAAAAAAGCCTGCGAGCAGTATTGGTCGGGCAAAACAACAATTCAAAACCTGGTGCAGGTTGGAAGAAACATCCGTCAGCAAAATTGGGAATTACAAAAGCAAGCGGGTATTGATTTAGTTCCCAGTAACGACTTTTCATTCTATGACCAGGTATTAGATCTTTCGTTAACTGTTGGGGCAATCCCTAAGCGTTATCACGAGGTTATTTTAAATAAAGGCAATTCAGAATTAGACCTTTATTTTGCAATGGCCAGAGGCTATCAGAAAGACAACTTGGATATTACGGCCATGGAAATGACCAAATGGTTTGACACTAACTATCATTATATTGTTCCCGAATTTGTAAAGGATCAGCAGTTTAAACTGTTTTCGACCAAGATATTAGATGAATATAATGAGAGTAAAAGACTAGGCATTAAAACCAAACCTGTAATTATTGGTCCGGTTACCTACCTTTTGCTGGGTAAAGAAAAGGAAGCCGGGTTTGAAAGGATAGACCTTATTAAAAATCTGCTTCCGGTATATATCGATATTTTAAAGAAACTGGAAGAGCAACATGTTGAATGGGTACAGTTTGATGAGCCTTTTCTCTCTTTAGATTTAACAGATAAAGATAAAGCAGCTTATAAATATGTGTATGCGGAAATAAAAAAGCAATTTCCTAATCTTAAAACGTTGCTTACTACCTATTTTGAAGCTTTAAAAGACAATAAGGAATTAGCAACATCGTTACCGGTTACTGCATTGCATATTGATCTTGTGCGAAATCCGGAGCAATTACAACCTGTTTTGGATGTTATTCCTTCTAATTTAATTTTATCAGTTGGCGTTGTTGATGGTAGAAACATTTGGAAAAATGATTTTAAAACCTCATTGGCTTTAATTGAAACTGCACAAGCTAATATTGGTGTTAAAAGATTGATTATTAGCCCATCCTGCTCGCTTATACACTCACCATGTGATCTTGAACTGGAAACAAATGAATCTGTTCTAACCCCAGAGATTAAGCAATGGCTTTCGTTTGCTAAGCAAAAGGTAGATGAAATTGTCACTTTAAAACAATTAGTTAATGGAGAAGAGGCGGCAGCCGAAAAACTGGCGGAGAATATTAATGCGAATGAAAACCGCAAAACTTCTTCCTTAATCCATAATCAGGCGGTAAAACAAAGAGTTGCTGGTATAACTACTAAAGATGAAAATCGGGAAAATGCTTTCGCAATTCGTAAAGAAGCACAGCATAAGGCATTAAAACTTCCTTTGTTCCCAACAACAACTATAGGGTCATTTCCGCAAACACCTGAGGTAAGAAGTTGGAGAGCTAAATATAAAAAGGGCGATTTAACTCTTGCAGAATACGACGCGTTAATTGAAAAGGAAACTGAAGAAACGATTCGTTTTCAGGAAGAATCGGGTATTGATGTTTTAGTACACGGCGAGTTTGAACGCAATGATATGGTTGAATACTTTGGTGAGCAACTTGCAGGTTTTACATTTACTAAAAATGGATGGGTGCAGAGTTATGGTAGCAGATGTGTAAAACCACCAGTAATCTATGGTGATGTGCATCGACCGCAACCGATGACTGTTAGGTGGTCAGCATATGCGCAATCACTTAGTGGTAAGTGGGTTAAGGGAATGCTTACTGGTCCGGTAACTATTTTGCAATGGTCATTTGTTAGAAATGATCAGCCCAGATCAGAAACCTGTACACAGATTGCGCTTGCAATTAGAGATGAGGTTGTGGATCTTGAAAAGGCAGGGATTAAGATCATACAGATCGATGAACCCGCTATCCGCGAAGGTTTACCATTGCGTAAGGCCGATTGGCAAAATTATTTGCATTGGGCAGTTAGGGCGTTCCGTATCTCAGCAAGTGGGGTCGAAGATGAAACTCAGATTCATACCCATATGTGCTATTCTGAATTCAATGACATCATTCAGAACATCGCCGATATGGATGCTGATGTAATTACGATAGAGTGTTCAAGATCACAGATGGAATTATTAGATGCCTTTGCTGATTTTAAATATCCAAATGAAATTGGTCCGGGTGTTTACGACATCCATTCGCCAAGGGTTCCGAGCAAAGAAGAGATGGTTTTACTACTTGAAAAGGCCAAATCTGTTATTCCGGCAGCCCAACTTTGGGTGAATCCTGACTGCGGTTTAAAGACCCGCCACTGGGATGAAACAAAAAAAGCTTTAATAGAAATGGTCGCAGCTGCAAAAGTACTGCGGGAATATGTGGAAGAAGCCGTAACTTTGTAAAAAAAAGGGGCAGGTTTTATGCCTGCCCCTTTTTACAGAATTACATAAACATAAATGAGAATAAGGAAAAATGCGGTGATTACCGCGGTTGGGGGTTATGTTCCGGACACTATTTTAAGTAACCATGACCTTGAAAAGATGGTAGATACCAATAACGAGTGGATTGTTGCCAGGACCGGGATAAAGGAGAGAAGAATAGTAAATGATCCAAATATTGCTACATCCGACATGGCTACTTATGCCTTGAATAGATTGATGGAAGAAGGAAATGTAGATCCAGATGAAATTGATTGTGTAATTGTCTCTACTTCAACACCAGATTACGTAATGGTATCAACGGGGAGTATGGTTTGTGAAAAGGCAGGTTTAAAAAATGCATGGGGTATTGATACTAACGCAGCTTGTAGTGGTTTTTTATATGCACTAACACTAGGGGCAAGTATGATAGAAAGTGGTCGTTGTAAAAAAGTAGTTGTTATTGGTGCTGATAAAAATAGTTCGATAATAAACTATGCCGATCGTAACACCTGTATTCTTTTTGGAGATGGTGCCGGAGCCGTTTTATTAGAGCAAACTGAAGAACCTGTAGGTTTAATGGATAGCTATTTTAGAACTGATGGTAGTGGAAAGGAAAATCTGATTGTTACCGCAGGAGGATCTAAATTCCCTGCATCTCAGCAAACACTTGATGATAAGTTACATTACGTGCGTCAGGATGGTCGTGTTGTATTTAAAGCGGCAATTCAGGGTATGACAGATACTTGTAACAAGGTTCTAAAATCCAACGATCTTGAGAGTTCACAGATCAATTATCTTATCCCTCATCAGGCTAATTTGAGAATTATTCAGTCTGTTGGTGATTATCTTGGATTATCCGAAGATCAGGTAAAGGTTAATATAGATAGATACGGTAACACAACCGCTGCAACTATTCCTTTGTGTTTATGGGACTTTAAAGATGATTTCAAGTATGGCGACAAGTTGATGTTAACTGCATTTGGTGCTGGTTTTTCATGGGGCGCTACTTATTTGAAATGGGGTAACCTAAGAAATAAACAATCAATTTAATGACATTAGAAGATAAAATTACGGCTTCGGAGACTAGAATTTTCAAAGCCGTTTTTCCAAATACAACCAATCATTACGATACATTATTTGGTGGTACTGCTATGCATATGATGGATGAGGTAGCTTTTATTACTGCTACCCGTTTTAGCAGACAAATTATGGTAACAGTAAGTAGTGACAGGATAGATTTTAAGAAACCAATTCCTGCAGGCACAATTGTGGAACTGGTGGGCAGGGTAAGTCATATCGGGAATACGAGCCTTAAAGTTAGTGTTGAGATTTTTATTGAACAGATGTATTCTGAACATAGAGAAAGAGCAGTAACCGGGGAGTTTTCGTTTGTAGCTATCGACGAGAATAAAAAACCAACGTCAATATTAAAGTAGGTAAATGAATCGTCATTTATGATGCTTACATTTGTCGCGTAATGCTACTAAAACCCATAACCATATTACTTTTGTTTAGTTTGCTTAGTGCAAATTGTTCGAATCTATTTGTGTTTATGGGTTTTGAAGTAAATCAGAAATATATTACTGCTGAACTCTGTGAAAATAGAGACAAACCTCAAATGCATTGTAATGGTAAGTGCTATTTAATGAAAAAATTAAAACAGGCACAAGACAAAGAGCAAAAGCAAGAGAGACAATCGCAGAAAACACAAATCCAAGACGCGTTAATTGTAAAGCCTCTGGTTTTTAAGCAGTATTCATTAGCGGAAATCAAATTCCATATTCCTTTTTCTACTGGGATACCGCAAAGTATTAAAAATTCTATATTTCATCCGCCACAAGGAAAGGGTTAAATCAACCATTCTCTTCAAAGACCGGAATAAATGCGCTGAAGGAGTGCAATGATTCCGAGGTCTTTTCTGAGAAGGTAAATTTATAGACAAATAGTACAGGTATGTGTGCTATTGGGAGGTCTTTAGGGTAGTTATGAATTTTAATATTTAAAAATGAAGAAAATAATTTTTGTCGCTTTTATAGCGCTAATAGCTGCTGCATGTACGCAGCAAAAGGACGGTAAAACAGATTACAAAGCTGTTCGTGATGAAGTAATGAAGTTCCATGATGTGGTAATGGGCGATCACAGTGCACTTGTGAATAACCAGATGAAACTGGATACTTTGTTGAAGAACCTTAGTGGGTTAAAAATTAAGTTTCCTGATGTTGATACGGTAAAGGAAAAACAAGCCATGTTGGCTATGGTAAATGATTTAAGTAAAGCTGAAGATCAGATGAATGATTGGATGCACAAATTTGAGCCTGATGTAACTGGCAAATCAAATGAAGCAGCAGTTAAGTATTTTAAAGATGAGCGGAAGAAAATTGAGATTATTGACAGCTTGTATAAGCAGGAAATTAAATTGTCTGATGATTACCTGAGTAAATTTAAGAAGTAATGAAGAGTTTGCTTTTTGGGGCCTTAATGATAGCCCTTTTTGTTTCAGGCTGTAAGACTGAAACAAAGCGATTACCTTTTTTACAAATGGAAATTTCTGAAAAGGTGGTTGATGGAAAAACAATTGCTGATACAGCGTTTCGAACTATACCATCATTCAAGTTATTGAATCAGGATAGTGTTGTTGTAACTCAAAAGGATTTTGATGGAACAATTTATGTTGCCGATTTCTTTTTCACCTCTTGCCCTACAATCTGTCCAATTATGCATCGTAATTTGCTTAAGATTTACAAGAAATATGAAGCAAATCCAGAAGTAAAACTTGCTTCTCATACTATCGATGTAAAGTATGATACTCCTTCCAGGATGAAAGCATATGCTGATAAGCTCGGAGTTAAGGGAACACAGTGGGAATATTTATGGGGATCGAGAGACGAAATCTATACCCTTGCTGAACGCAATTATCTGGCCGCTGCTCAAGAAGATAAATCGGCCCCTGGTGGTTTTGTTCATGGCGGATATTTAACACTTGTAGACAAAGAGAAACGTATAAGAGGTGTTTACGACGGAACTGATGATGCCGATGTAAAGAAACTAATGGGAGATATGGATATCTTATTGGCCGAATATAAAAAGTAGCCTATTTTTTAAGGCTATTTTATTTGATTAAGGCTGGCTATATGCTGGCCTTAACTGAATTATATGATTTATAGGATAATTTAGTGGAATATATTGACATTTTTTTATCTTTATGTCATGATGATTTGCTCATTAAAATAAATATTTTTGCTTTCTCTAAACTAATCTCTAACTCTTATGGTAAAGGTAGAACTAGAAAATGATTTAATTGAGTTTAAAGCCCGTCTTGAGTTTAGGCAAGAAGAAATTTTAAAGCTAGTTCACGAAATCAACTTGCTTCATATCAGTAAGGCCGTTCTTGCATTGGCAACAGCAGATTTACTTCATGAGTCAGTAGCAGAATTAGAACAGATTTTTGAAATGCATAAATAGGATTAAAGCTAAAAGGTGGCGCTGCGAACCAATTCGAATCTAAATTGTTATTTATACAAGTTTGTTTATTAACTAAATAAAAAGTTTCAAACATGGGATTAATGGGATATTACCTGATAGCAGGAATTATGTTTGTTGTAGGTCTTATTGTTAGCAACAGGCTCAAAAGTAAATTTAAGGAATATAGTGAGATTGGACTTGCTAATGGCATGAGTGGTAGGGAGATCGCCGAAAAAATGCTGTCTGATAATGGGATTCATGATGTGCGGGTTATATCTACGCCTGGGCATTTAAGCGATCATTATAATCCGGAAGATAAAACTGTAAACCTGAGTCCTGATGTTTTTGAGGGCAGAAGTATATCAGCTGCAGCGGTAGCGGCCCACGAATGTGGCCATGCTGTTCAACATGCCACTGCATATAGTATGCTTACATTTAGAAGTGCTATTGTTCCCCTTGTCAATATCAGCACTCAACTCTCGCAATGGGTAATACTTGCGGGCCTGGGCTTTTTAATAGGACGCGCCAACCCTACCATATTATTAGTGGGAATTATCCTGTTTGCTATCACCACAGTCTTTACAATTATTACACTTCCGGTTGAATATGATGCGAGTAACCGCGCATTGAAATGGCTCGAAAATAGTCATATTACTACACCTTATGAGCACGATAAAGCAGCTGATGCACTGAAATGGGCGGCCCGAACATACGTTGTTGCTGCAATAAGTTCAATAGCTACATTATTGTATTATATTTTACTTTTTGTAAACAGTAGGGATAGAAACTAGGACATATTCATTGCCCCTAATGTATTTGCCATCAACGTAGCCATCTAATTGTTCTGCCAGGTTATCCTTCCAGAACAGTTCAATACCATATTCATGAGTAACTTCCTTCATTTAAGAAGATAAATATAGCTTAATTGAACCTTTAAAAAAAAAGCTAATTTGTGTACCTTTAGCATATATACTAATTTAACTGGTACACCTTATTACTTAATCTAAATTATACGGCAATGAAAAAAATCCTTGTGTTGTGTTCTCTCTCTATTTTTTTATTGTCATGTTCTAGCGTAAAGCAACAGAAATCAGACGGCTGGATTAGTTTGTTCGATGGCAAAACTTTTAACGGCTGGAAAAAAAATCAAAATCCCGAGACCTTTACAATAGAAAATGGTGCGATAAAGGTGGCCGGGCCTGTTTCTCATTTATTTTATGATGGTTCAGTAAGTAATCATAATTTTAAAAACTTTGAATTTAAAGCACAAGTAATGACTAAGCCTGGTGCAAATTCAGGGATTTATTTCCATACCGCTTTCCAGCAGGAGGGATTCCCGGGTAAAGGTCACGAAGTTCAGGTAAACAACTCTCACAGTGATTGGCGAAGAACAGGAAGCTTATATGCAGTTCAGGATGTGAAAGAAACTTACGTAAAAGACAATGAATGGTATGAAGAATATATCATGGTTAAAGATAAAAACGTTACCATTAAAATAAACGGGAAAACGGTTGTCGAATATACTGAGCCGGATAATGTTGCAAAGGAAAATATTGGAGGCAAAGCTATTTCTGACGGTACCTTTGCTTTACAGGGGCATGATCCGGGTAGTGTAATCTATTATAAAGATATTATGGTTAGGCCGTTGCCCAACTAATTAAATAAAATATGAATAATTTGAAGATTGGCTGGGCTGGGCTTGGCAATATGGGCAGTGCTATGGCTGCAAACTTGCTGAGGGCAGGATACGAAGTACGAGTTTACAACAGGAATAAGGATAAAGAAAAGGAATTGACAAGTGCAGGCGCGCAATCTGCTAAAGATCTGCGTGAATTGGTTGATTCTTGTGATGTTGTTTTTACCATGTTATCTGATGATCATGCTGTAAAGGAAGTTTATAATGAAACCAATGGCCTTTTATCTGGAGAAAACTCAGGTAAATTGTTAATTGATATGAGTACTGTCGCTCCGGAAACATCAAGATATTTATCTGCTCTTTCTGAAAAACATAAGATGAAATTTATTGAGGCTCCGGTTTCCGGAAGTGTAAAGCCAGCCCAGGATGGAACCTTGATTATTCTGGTTGGCGGAAGTGCTGAGAACTATAATAAGGCAAAACCTCTTTTTGATGTATTGGGAAAACTTTCTTTATACTTAGGTGGAGCCGGAGCGGGTAGTTCGGCAAAGCTGGCAATCAATTACCTGCTTGGTATCAATATACAAGCTCTTGCTGAGACTGTTCTTTTTGCAGAACAAAATGGAATAAGCAAAGAAAATATGTTAACCATTATTAATGAGGGCGCGTGTGGAAATGGAATTATTAAAATTAAAACGCCATCAGTTTTAAATAACAATTATCCGGCAGCCTTTGCGCTTAAGTATATTGTTAAAGATTTAAAGTTGGCAAAAGAAGCCGGCCTTTCCTCGCCATTATCAATACCACTTTTGAATACCTTTAGTGCAGCAATGAATGAAGGAGGTCTTGGCGATCAGGATCTTATGTCTGTTATTAAATACCTGGAAAAGACTTAATCTGTAACGCTTTGTAGAAACGTTAGAGCGCTATTTTATTCTTATCTTTAGCACATTGCTATTACATTGTTGAATGACGGAAAAAGAAGGATACAACTCGGAAAATTTTGACTTCTCTACGCTGAAGCCGATTTTAAATGCCAAGCAAAATGTTAAGCTACCTGTATCCGAAACAAAGGGAAATACAAAAATGATATTGATATTTAGTCAACATCGTTTTTACAGACATTTGGTAGTAGAACTTGCAGAAGCTGAAATTACTTTAAACGGAAAACCTAAAAACCCACTTACTTTTATTGATCCGACTGACATGATCTGGAAAACAGATAGTCAGGAGGAGCTGAAATTTTATACCGGTATTTCAAAGTTCAGAAATAACTACGATGCAGGTAAATCAGAATCTGATCTGGAAGGACTTAAAGCAATGGCTAAAAATCCATTGGGATTTGAAGTATACCTTCATGACGAGAAGGTTTCAACGAATATTACCGCATCATCTATTATACCGGGACAGCTAAAGGTTTTAAAGGTTGATCTTACTTTAACAGTAGATGAAAAAGGAGATTTTTTTGAAATTTCGGCAAAACTGTTGCTGGAAAATAAGTCTTTCTCTTTGGATATGCTTAAGGTAAAGTATCATTATTTTATTCAATGGAGCAACACACTTTATCTGATAAACAATCCCCACTTCCTGAGCGTGCTGGCATTTTTTAAACAGCATAATGATATTATTGTAGTACACAGATCAGAATTTGAACTGTTTCAGGAAAACATACTTTCTAAATTAGAAGATAAGGTTAAGATCAATTATTCTTATTTAAAAACAGCCACCAAAAAACAAATAGAAGAAAAGGGATTTGATCTCGATAATGAACAGATCATCTATTTGTCTGAATCAGAAGATTTTGTATTGGTTACACCTGTTATCAGATATGGCAGTCTGGAAATTCCGATACTTTCTAAAAAGCAAATTAGAGCCAAAGATAAAAGAGGAAACATATTTACATTAAATAGAGATGAGGATACAGAGTTCCAGTTTATATCCAATATTTCAAGAGAGCACCCGTTCTTTTATGAACAGGTACAGGAATTACCGGAACAAGCACATGCTGACTGCTTTTACCTCCATAAAAAGAGATTTACAGAAGATAACTGGTTCCTAAATGCTTTTGAGGCATGGCGAAATAAAGGGATAACAATTCTTGGTTTTAATGAATTAAAGAACAATAACTTAAACCCGTACAAAGCTGATATTTCTATTAACGTGATCAGTGGTATAGATTGGTTTGAGACTTCAGTAAAAGTTAAATTTGATAAGCAGGCGGTTTCATTAAAACATCTGCATCGTTCAATCCGCAACAAAAGTAAGTTTGTTCAATTGGATGACGGCACGTTAGGGATATTGCCTGATGAATGGATTGAGAAGTTTACAGGCTACTTTAGTGCAGGAGAGGTAGTGGAAGAAACTATTCGTACTTCAAAAATTAATTATGCTTCGGTTGACGAATTGTATGAACTGGAGCAACTAGATGAAGTTGTTAAAGATGAAATGAAACTTTATCGCTCTAAGTTGTCTGATTTTGAATCTATTAAAGAAGTAGAAGTTCCTTCAGGACTTAATGCCACGCTACGTGGATATCAGAGAGAAGGCTTAAACTGGTTGAATTTTTTAGATGGTTTTAATTTTGGAGCTTGTTTGGCAGATGATATGGGATTGGGTAAAACCATACAGGTACTTGCATTCATCCTTTCACAGCGAGAGAAAGGTCATCATAATACCAATTTAGTGGTAGTTCCTGCTTCACTTATTTTTAACTGGCAACAGGAGGTAGAGAAGTTTGCGCCGTCCATAAAAATACGGATTGTATATGGTTCAGACCGGGCCAAGGTAGTTCATGATTTCGATAATTACGAGATCATTTTAACGTCGTATGGAACGCTATTGGCTGATATCAGGTTCCTTAAAGAATATAGGTTCAACTATATTTTTCTTGATGAATCACAAACAATTAAGAATCCAGAATCGCAACGTTATAAGGCCGTTCGCTTATTGAGATCGAGAAATAAAGTTGTGCTTACCGGAACGCCGATAGAGAACAATACTTTCGATTTATATGGGCAGCTGTCCTTTGCCTGCCCTGGTTTGCTTGGAACCAAGCAGCAGTTTAAGAGACTTTATTCAGTGCCGATAGATCAGTTTAAAAATACAAGAAGTGCTCTGGAACTACAAAAAAAGATCAATCCATTTATACTTAGGCGCACAAAAGAGCAGGTAGCCAAAGAACTTCCTGATAAAACCGAAATGGTGATATATTGTGAAATGGGGGCAGAGCAGCGCGATATTTATGAAGCCAATAAGGAAGAAATTCGTGACTATCTGATAGGTAAATCTGAAGATGAGCTTGCCAAGAGTAGTATGCATGTTTTACAGGGAATTACAAAATTAAGGCAAATCTGTAACTCGCCGGCAATTTTAAAAGAAGGCAAACATGAAAATACATCCTCTAAATTGGATGTATTAATTGAACAGATAGAAAATAAGTCTCCTCATCATAAGATTCTTGTATTTTCTCAGTTTGTAACTATGCTTGATCTGGTAAAGCGAGAGCTTGTTGATAGAAATATTGGTTTTGAATATTTAACAGGTCAAACCAGAAACAGATCTGCAGTGGTTGGGTCTTTTCAGGATAACCCGAATATTCGTGTTTTTTTAATTAGTTTAAAGGCAGGGGGCACGGGTTTGAATCTAACTCAGGCCGATTATGTTTACCTCATTGATCCATGGTGGAACCCGGCAGTTGAAAATCAGGCGATAGACAGAAGCTATCGCATCGGGCAGCAAAAAAATGTTGTGGCGGTAAGATTAATTTGCCCTGATACAATTGAAGAGAAGATTATGAAGATGCAGGACAGCAAGAAAGATTTGGCTACAGATTTGATAAAAACAGAAGAGTCGATATTCAAGACACTGACTAAAAAGGATTTATTGGGATTATTAGGTTAATAGATATATGTTAAAAAATAAATACATCGGAAACGGGATACTTGTGCTGACAGGAAGTTTGTTGTCAGTATCATTTTATGCATTTAGAGCGGCAAAAAGAGATATTGTTCCAATTAGTTTGGAGCGAGTGGCTCGTGTAACAGGTAAAACCATTTCAGGTGAAACCTTGCCCAATCCAAATAAGACAAATGAACTTTACGATGTAGGAGGTACAGATTTAGGTATAGCCTGGAAAATGGGGAATGGAAAAGTAGGTTTCTTTTTTGGTGATACTTATGGTAACGATTTTAAAGTGGTAAATGAGGGTGGACCAGGGAAAGCGGGCAATTGGCGGTCAAACGTATTGGGGTTATCGAGCGATAAAAATCTTGGGGACGGGCTTACTTTTGATGGTATGGTAGCGCACCAGATTGTTCCAAGTCCGCATATTATTGATGGTACTGGCAGCCATACAACCATTCCAACTGCGGCAATACATGCTGCGGGTACAGATTACGTTCATTATATGGATGTAAGAAAGTGGGGTAACATTGGAAGTTGGACTACAAACTATTCTGGCTTATATAAATCTACAAACAATGGTCAGAATTGGGTTAAATGTAATGAGATACGCTTTGGAGCTTTAAGTAATTTTGCTCAGGTAACTTACGCTAAAAAAGATGGTTTTGTGTATATGATAGGAACCGTTCCGGGCCGGTGGGGATCAGCTCACCTTGCCCGTTTTAAGGAAAGTGACATTTTAAAGCAAACCGCTTACGAATACTGGAGCACAACAAAGGGCTGGGTTAAAAATGATGAGAGTAGTGCCGATGCGGTAATTGAAGCACCTTTAGGCGAGCTTTCGCTAGCATACAATAAAAAGTTTAAACGCTGGATAATCACTTATTTAAATGAAAAGAAAGCCGAAATTGTATTGAGAGATGCTGAAAACATTACAGGACCCTGGAGCTCCGAGAAAACACTAGTAAAGGCAACGGAATATCCGGGATTGTATGGCGCCTTTATGCATCCGGTAAATGAGAATAGCGATGAATTCTATTTTCTGATGTCTATGTGGAAACCTTATAATGTTTTTCTGATGAAGGCTAAACTAAAATTTGCAGATTAGCTATACTTACACCATATTTATACAATTAATAAAGTACCTATTAACTACTGAAAAATGCAATACCGGGAATTATTAGATCTGCTCAGAGCGCATGTTGCAAGCTTGTTTCAGTCTCACGAAGACGAACGTTTTATTTATCATAATTTACATCACACGGAACAGGTTGTTGAAAACGTAGTTAGAATTGCTAACCATTACCAGCTATCTGACCAGGATTTCTTTATTGTTGTTGCCGCAAGTTGGTTTCATGATATGGGATATTTTTTTGATTGCACTCAGCATGAAATAAAAGGAGCGGATTTAGCCAACGATTTTTTATCTGATAAAGATGTTTCTCCAGAAGTAATTGATCAGGTAAAAGGTTGTATTATGGCTACCAAGATGCCTCAAAACCCAGAGGGACTGTTGCAGCAAATTGTTTGTGATGCAGATCTTTTTCATCTGGGAAGTGATAGGTTTAAAGAACGCAATAGGTTAATGCGTAAAGAAGCCGAGGCATTTGTTAAGCATAAAATTGACAAGACTAACTGGAGAATTAAAACAATAGCGCTATTTAAAGCACACCATTACCATACCGAATTTTGCCAGCAGCTGCTTAATGCTAAGAAAGCAGAAAATCTTGCTGAACTGGAAAATAAACTCATAAAAGAACAAAACGTGGATATAACGGGAGTTTCTAAAATTGAAGATTCTAAAGAAAAAGAAACAAAAGGAGATAAAAAGAATAAAAGTGATAAGCCCGGGCGTGGCATTGAAACTATGTTCAGAATCACCTCCACAAACCATCAGCGTTTAAGCGATATGGCCGATAATAAGGCTCATATAATGATATCTACCAATTCAATTATCCTCTCGGTTATTTTAAGTGTACTCTTGCGTAAACTCGAAGATAACCCTCATCTGATTATTCCAACACTACTTCTGCTAATCATTTGCGTGGTTACTATGGTGTTTTCTATACTTGCCACCAGACCCTCAATTCCGACGGGTGTATTTACACCAGACGACATTAAGGAAAAACGTGTGAACCTACTGTTCTTCGGTAATTTCTACCGGATGAGTTTGCCGGACTATGAAAGCGGGATGATTAAAATGATGGATGATCGTGATTTCTTATACGGTAGTCTGATAAAAGACGTATACGCCCAGGGTGTAGTTTTAGGTCGTAAATACAGGTTGTTAAGAATTGCCTACAATGTTTTTATGTTTGGTATTGTTGCAGCCGTATTGGCCTTTATTATTGCGTCTGCTCTGGTAACAATGTAATAACTTTATGGGAGAAGCGGTGTTTTATAACAGAGATCTAAGCTGGCTTGGGTTTAATGAAAGGGTGCTTCTGGAAGCAGCAAAGGATACCGTTCCAATTTTAGAAAGGATTAAATTTCTCTCTATTTATTCATCTAATCTGGATGAATTTTATCGGGTAAGGATGCCGGTGTTGATGGCTGTTGATGAGTACCGGCACAATATCGATGGTCAGGGAAACTATGAGCTTGCCAAAACAGAAATTAACAGGCAGCAAAGAAAATTTGGAGCAATCGTTGCAGACCAAATACTTCCGCAACTGACCAATAACGATATACATTGGATTTATAACAAACCCATCCCTCCACAAATAGCAGATCAGATCGTAAACCTGTTCTTTAACGAAGTACTGGCTTACATTTATTCAATTTGTATTGATAAAGACCTTACCGATTTTTTTGCCGAAAACAATAAACTCTATCAGTTAGTTATTCTGAAAGATGCACTTGGTGCTGAAAGATTGGAACTGATCAATGTTCCATCAGAGAGTTTACAACGCTTGTATGCATTAGAGAATGATGGGCATAAATACGTTGTTTTTTTGGAAGACATCATTAAGCATAACTTATCATACCTCTTTCCAAATGATACTATAGAGGGTGTATACAATCTTAAAATTACCCGTGATGCAGAACTAAAGATTGGTAATGCCACAGAGGAAAATATTACAACTGTCTTGGAACGTCAGCTGGAAACCCGTGATTTCGGTTTTGCAACGCGCTTTCTAATTGAACCAGGAATTCCTTTAAGGAGTTTGTATCGCTTGATATATGCATTAAAGCTAGGCAATGCCTCGGTTGTTGAAGGAGGAGGGTACCACAATTTAAAAGACCTGAATAGTTTTCCATTGAATGGAGCAGAGTTCAGCTATCCAAAATGGCCTTCAATATCTTCTGTACTTATTCCTGAGACGGATACATTGTTTAATCTGATTTTAAAGGGAGATACACTTGTAAATGTCCCTTATCAGAGTTACAACCCAATACTCAGGTTTTTTAATGAGGCCGCAAATGATGTATTTGTCGAAGAAATCTATACTACACTTTACCGGGTTGCAAATAATTCCAGAATTGTAAGCGCCTTGATGACAGCGGCAAAAAATGGCAAAAAAGTAGTAGCGCTGGTCGAGCTAAAAGCCAGATTTGATGAGGCCAATAACATCAAATGGGCCAAACAAATGAAAGCTGCGGGAGTAAAGATTGTTTATAGTAGTATTGATTTAAAAGTACATGCCAAAGTTGCTCTTGTAAAGCGGGTTATAAGTGGAAAAGAAGAGTTTGTAGGTTTGCTGGCTACCGGAAATTTAAATGAATCAACCGCAAGGTTTTATACAGATCAAATTCTGCTTACTTCCCATCAGCCGATGCTTAAAGAGCTCGAATCCCTATTCGGTTTTTTGCGTAAGAATAAAAAGGCGCCAGGACCAGAAGATCTGATAGATTTTAAGCATTTGCTGGTAGCCCAATTTAATTTACAGCAAAAATTCCTTGATCTTATACAAAGAGAAATAGAAAATGCAAAAGCGGGATTAATCAATGGTATTACTATAAAATTAAATAATCTGGAAGAGAAGATCCTGATCTCTAAACTTTATGAAGCATCGCAAGCAGGAGTGAAAGTACAACTTATTGTAAGAGGAATCTGTTGTTTAATACCAGGACAAGCCGGATTAAGTGAAAACATTACCGTAACCCGGATTGTAGACCGCTACCTTGAACACGGACGTATTTTTATTTTTGAAAATAATGGTAATAAAGAAATATTTATGGGATCTGCAGATTGGATGAACCGTAATATTTATAGCCGAATTGAAGTATGTTTCCCATTATATGATGCTAAGTTGAAGGAAATTATAATGAAAATAGTTAACTTACAGTTACATGATAACGCTCAGGAATCTATTTATAAATTTCTAAAAGATACTGATACAATATAAATCCCGATTATTTATGAAACGAATCTACTCTAAGTGTTTATGTATTGTTATTTTGTTAGCTCTTTTTGGAACCTACGCATGTAAAAGCCCGCTAGGGAAATATACAAGCCCAAAGGGTTATGACTTAACTAAACCTGATAAGTTCAATATGCCATCGAGTCTGCTTGAAATATCAGGTATTGCCTTTCACGACAGTAATAGCGATACGATCTATAGCATTCAGGATGAAGAAGGTAAATTGTTCAGGCAAAAATGGGATGTGAAAGAACAAAAGAATATGAAATTTGGCTCCAGAGGAGATTATGAAGATGTCAGTATATTTCATGATAGGGTTTTTGTACTCAAAAGTAGTGGAGCCCTTTATTCTTTTCCTTTTTCTGAGGCAATCAAAGAAAAATCTGACCTTGTAAAGGAATCTAAGCACCTGGTGCCAAAAGCTGAATACGAAAGCTTGTATGCCGATGCTGCTACCAGCAAGTTATATATCTTATGTAAAAACTGCCCAGAGGATAAAAAAGCCAAAAAAGCAACAGGGTATATATTAGATTATCAACCAGCTCAGGATACATTAATTGCCTCAGGTAGTTTTAAGATTGATTTAAAACAACTTAAGGCTGTTTATCCTAAATTTAAAAACGACTTGCGGGCTTCAGCAATGGCCAAAAACCCTAAAACAAATGAATGGTATATTATTTCATCGGTAAGTAAACTATTGGTTATTACTGATGATAAATGGAAAGTAAAAGCCGCCCATCATTTAAGCTCATCGGTATTTAACCAGCCTGAAGGAATTGCATTTGATAAAGATCTAAATCTGTATATCTCTAACGAAGGAGATGAGTTAACAGACGGCAACATTATAAAATTCAAGTATACTCCTTAGAGGCAAACAGAATCGGATTAAATAATTACCTAGGTTTTACCTATTATGCAAATACAGGTGCTACCTTTGACAAGTTATTTTTATTTATATTAAAGAATTTATTTCAGCGCTTTAATGTTGTTATTAAGGTTCTGTAACGAATAGATCAATGCAATCAATAACATTAAATCTAAATCAAACAATAAAGGAACCCGGAAAACATCCGATAGGTGCGGATATTAAATTGTCCCTAAATCCGTTTATTGAATATATTCAAAAAAGAGCGAACAAGGAAAAAACAGCCAAGATTAACTTTTACAGATATATCCTTGAGCAATTTAATCATTATCCGGAGCTCAGAAGTCCGATACCCCCAGAGAACGCTAAAAATTATGCTACGCTTTTTGAATTAATTTATACCTCATTATCGCCTATTATTAATGATGAAAATCAACAATTCTGGGCAATAGGTACACCTATTTCTCCATGTTTTCATTATGGTACTGATGCATTTTATAGTGTATTCATGGAACCGTCAATGTGTAGTTTAAAGTCAGACCTGAGTTTACCATCCAAAAAGGAAATGGATAAAAATCTTCTGGCCACCTTTTATAATCTTATTCTTGAGAAATTTTACAACTTCTCTTTAAGCAATAACAAGTTCACCATTAAATCAATTATAGATCCTAAAACTCATTTATTGAAGTACTACCGCTTAAATGTGGATACCAGGTTTTTGGATATCAGGGCAAAAACAAAACTGCCTGAATATAACTTAAAAGATGTTAAAGATTATATTAAAGATGAACGGAACTCACTAAAGATATTAACAAAACTAATACCACCTGATATCTTTAGTATTGAGGGGATATCAATTGTAACCTTAACTGATGTTACGGATGAGTATGCCCTGGAAACAGTCAAAAACCTCGTTATTGAACATAATGAGTCTCAGAATGGACAACATAGCAGGGATATAGCTACTGCGCTGAAAACCCTTGTAGGATCTGATGAAGTAAACTTTGGGATGCTACCTTATCTTAAATTAAACAAAAAACTGCTGATCAATGATCAATCAGGTTTTCAAAGTAAGGTAGTTCAGTTGGCAAAAGAAAAGGGTATGGATGATACTGAATATTCTAGCCTTATAGAAGACTATCTTGACCATCCGCGAACATTAATTTTTCCGGATATAGCAGACGAAGAACCGGAAGTTTACCCTATGCTTAGTCTGCTAGATGAGGTAGGTATTAAGTCGTATGCCTTGTTTCCGTTGTTTTATAATGGAAAACTTGTTGGAGCTCTTGAGTTATACACAAAAGATTCTACCAAATTTAATGGAAACACTCTTACAAAAATAGAGGCAGCGTTTCCTTTACTGGCTCAGCTCTTCCATAACATAATTATAGATTTTAATAACGAAATTCAGGATGTAATAACAGATAAGTTCACTGCTTTGCAGCCTTCTGTTCAGTGGCGTTTCCACGAAGCAGCCCTTAATTACATACAATCGGGTGCCAGAGACAGAAATCTGCCTATTGAACCTATTTTCTTTAGAAATGTATATCCGTTTTATGGAGCTGTAGACATTAGAAACTCAAGCATTCAACGTAATGCAGCAATTAGGAGGGATCTGTATGTACATTTCGAGATTCTTGAAGAAACACTTAATGCTGTGAGGAATACTGTTTCGGCTTGTAAGGAAAGCGATATACCCCTTGAAGCAGCAATTTGGAAATATAAAGATCTTGATGAGCTTTCAGATCGGGAAATCTTAAAAACGGAAGACTATTTGCAGAGACAAATACCAACCTCACTAAATCATCTGCGAGATACACATCCTGAAATAAAAAGCATAATAGATAGATATTTCATGCTTACAAGTGTTAACGGAAAAGTATTTGAAAACAGAGAACGCTACGAAAAAAGCATGCAAATGATAAATGTTGCGGTAACACGCCATCTTGATGAATTTAATACAGAAATTCAGAATATTTATCCAAGCTATTTTGAGAAGTTTAGAACGGATGGTGTTGAATTTGATATTTATCTTGGACAATCTATTGCGCCTAGAATTCCGATGTCTGAAGATTTACTTGGTACATTCCGATTGAAACAGTTGAGGGTATTAGCTGAAATTGCTCAAACAACCAGTAATTTAGGTCCATATTTTTCTTTACCTCTTGAAACAACACAGCTTATTTTCGTTTACGATAAGCCTATTGATGTGAGCTTTAGGATTGATGAACAAAGATTTGATGTGGAGGGTAGTTACAATATTCGTTATCAGATGGTAAAAAAACGGATTGATAAAGCCCATATCAAAGACACATCAGAGCGGTTAACACAGCCTGGTAAAATATCAATTGTGTATTTTAACAGTTCAGAAGCCAGAGAATATCTGGGCTATATAAAAAAGCTGCAGAACGTGGGTTTACTGAACAATGATCTTGAATATTTAGAAATAGAAGAATTACAAGGTGTAGAGGGATTAAAGGCGCTGAGGATAGGAGTAACCTTAAAAAGAATAATTAACTAATATGCGCCCTCTAAAGAAGCTCTTAAGTGCTGTTTTTATTACCTTGTCTATCCCTGCTTTAGGGCAGGCACAGAAACAGGCAGATTCCATTACAGTTGCTATAGCACCCGAGTATAATAGCGTGAGCGGTTTTCACCGGTTTTGGCTGGGCGAAAGTTATCGCAAAATATGGGCAACGCCAGTAAAAGTTCGCATTATAGATCTTCAGAAAGAAAAAGGAGGACTAAAGATCGTTAAACTTGGGGGGGGGATGCAAACCCGCTCTTTACGGTTAGTAGATCCGACGGGCAGAGAGTACGCTTTAAGAACGATACAGAAGTATCCGGAACAGGGCTTGCCTGAAAGTTTAAGGCCAACTATCGCAAAAGACATTGCTCAGGACCAGGTTTCAACTAATCACCCTTTTGCGGCGTTAATTGTTCCTCCTTTGGCAGAAGCGCTTGAGCTTGCCCATTCTAAACCAGAGATCGTATACGTAGCAGATGATCCGGGACTTGGAGAGTATAGAGAAAAATTTGCAAACGCCGCTTATTTATTGGAACCAAGGTCGCCTTTTGAAGAAGAAACCGACAACACAGCTAAAGTACAGCGTAAAATACAGGAAGACAATGATCATACATCAGACCAGAAGCTAACACTTAGGGCCAGATTACTGGATTTTGTTTTGGGAGACTGGGACAGGCATGAAGATAACTGGCGCTGGCTGGCTCAGAAAGAAAAGGGTGAAACCACCTATATTCCTGTTCCCAGAGATAGGGATAAGGTGTTTTATAAAACTTCAGGTGTATTTCCATGGGTTCTTAACCATCAATGGCTCAAATCTCATTTGCAGCCTTATAGTGACAATATCAGAGATGTAAATCATTGGAACTTTAATGAGCGGTACTTTGACAGGTATTTTTTAAACGAGCTTAGCGAACAGGACTGGAAGGATGCTGTTAAGTTTGTTCAGGGAAAACTAACTACTGAACTTATTAATACGTCTTTCAGGCAAATGCCGGATACAATATTTAAGCTTAGTGGTAGTCAGTTAATTGGTCACTTTATATCAAGAAGAGATAAACTGGATACGCTTGCTTTACAGTACTATAAGTTTTTATCCATAAATGTTGACGTACCTACCTCTGATAAAAAAGAGTTTTTTGATGTTAATTACACCGATAACGGAAATGTTGAAGTTACGGTATATAATATCAATAAGGAGGGCAAGAATGGAAGATTGGTATATAAAAGAACATTTGACCCTAATATAACCAAAGAGGTTAGGTTGTTTGGAATGGCAGGTGAAGATGTATTTTCCGTAAGGGGAAAAGAAAACACTAAGATAAAAGTTAGGATGATTGGAGGGAGCGATGCAGATAAGTTCCAGGTTGCACAAGATGTTTCAAATAAGCCCTTCATTTATGATCGTTCTGACGAATCAAATGAATTACCGGATAAAACAAAGACAAAGATGCGCCTTGCAAATGATACCCTGGTAAACAGGTTTGATAAGAATGCGTTCTTATACGATAGGTCCGGGCCGCTTTTTAATTTTAATTATAACATTGATCAGGGTGTACAGATTGGTTTGGGTTACATCATAGAAAAACAAGGCTTTAGAAAGGAGCCATATGCTTCAAAACATGAGTTTTGGGCCAATTACTCTACTGGTAGGAAATCGTTTATTCTAGACTATCTTGGTGATTTTAAAAAGGCCGTAGGTAATAATGATCTTGTAGTACATGCAAATTTGCTGGGACCTAACAACTTAAGTAACTTCTTTGGCATTGGAAACAATTCACAATATCTCGATTTGGATAACGATGATGATGAGGGACCAGATAGAGAAGATGGGATTTCTTATTACAGAAATCGTTACGACTATTTAAATGTAGATGTAAGGCTCAGTAGAAAACTCACCAGGTATTTAAAAATTGAAGGCGGAGTATTGGGATCATTTTATACAAGTACAGCATCTGGAAATGAGGAACGTTTCTTTAATGATTATAATGCCGCCCATCCGGAAGAAGAGATATTTTCAGATAAGTACTACGCCGGTTTTGTAGCGGGATGGACTTACGACAGTCGTGATAATATTGCAAATCCTAAAAAAGGGTTGTACTGGAAAACGTCTTTAACCGCTCAGCAACGGGTTGATAAAACCAACGATCGTTATGGATCTGTAACTACAGAATTCCGTTTCTACATTAATCCTGGGAAATCAGGTTTAGTGTTTGCAAATAGAATAGGAGCAGGGACTGTTGTGGGCGATCCGGCTTTCTTCCAGCACATGCAAATTGGCGGTGTTAATAGTTTAAGAGGTTTTAACAGCAAAAGATTTACGGGGACCACTATGGCTTACCATAACCTTGATATGAGATTAAAGCTGTTTAATTTTACTTCCTATCTGGTTCCCGGAACTGTTGGGATGATTGGTTTTAACGATGTAGGTAGGGTATGGGAAAAAGGAGAGTCATCTGCAAGATGGCACCATGGTTATGGCGGTGGCTTGTATGTGCTCCCTGGCGAAGTACTTTTGATACAGGCAACACTCGGATTCTCGAGAGAGGCAACGATGCCATATTTTTCAATAGGATTTAACTTTTAAAATAAAAAAAGGCCATTAAATTCAAATGGCCTTTTTTATTTTACTCTGCCTCGTGATCAATCAGTATCTTTATTTCATGATCTGAAATGGTAATCAAGCGGTCCTTATATAGGCCACCAATTACCTTCTTAAATGCATTTTTACTGATTTTAAATCGCGCATATATTTCTTCTGGAGTACTTTTGTCGCCTAAAGCAATTACGCCGCCACTTTCTTTTAATTCTTCCAGAACGCTATCCTTTGTATCAAGAATATGACCATAGCCCATTGGTTGCAGACTTAAATCAATCTTGCCTTCAACACGGATCTTCTTGATCCAACCTTTTCTTAGTTCACCTGGATTAAGCACATCAAACAATTCGTTAGTGTACAACAACCCAATATACTTATTATCAACAATTGCATTATATCCAAGATCAGAACGGTCCACAATAAGTAAGCTTACTTCATCACCCTCTTCTAAATCTATATCTTCTTCCTCAACAAAGTTGGTTAACCTGGAAGACGCAACCATACGGTCATTGCTTTCATCAAGAAAAATATAAACTACATGGCGGTCTCCTTTAAACATTGGACGTTTCTGCTCTCTTTTAGGAACGTATATATCCTTATCAAGACCCAAATCCATAAAAGCACCGTCCTCACTGTCATCAACAACAGTTAAATAAGCAAAATCACCCACACAAGCCAATGGCTTTTTGGTAGTACCCATTAACCTGCCATCTTTATGAACATAAACGAATACGGTTATGTTGTCGCCTATTTCGGCATTCTTTGGAACATCATTATAAGGAAGTAATACTTCTTTATCTCCTTCGGTTAAAATAAGGCCGGCTTCTGTTTTGTTTATTATTCTTAAATCGTTGTATTGTCCTATTGCTATCATGGTCACTATGTTGAATCATTTCCGATAAACCAGAAATGATTGTATTTACTTATGAACTGCAAAGGTAGCATTACTGAATGGGTAAATTGCTAAGTGAGCCCGGCTGTATGCAAAAATACTTTTCAATTTCGAGTGCAACATGATAAGGGATGTCTTCCTTTGAGTCTGTGGATATATAACTGTAATTGTCTAATGTATTAATACACTTGCCAATTCTCTTCGGAAGCTCTTTTCTCATAGCCTTATATGCACTATGAGTCAAACTGTTCGTTAACTCAAGAATTTTGAATTTCTTTGGTCCTGTTTTGTCGTGAATCTTTTTAACTGGTATCTGATTTTTACTTGTACTGTTTTTATTTGCAATCTGTTTTTTCATTTTGAACTTTTTGAGTTTTTTTATGAGTTATTTAAGATTGTAGATCTACACTGAAAGTCTATATAGAAAAGAATATATAGTGGTTGAAATATTGAAAAAAAATATTTTATTTATTAAGACTCAGAATATAGATTTGAGCATCTGTTCTTGTTTTTAGCAAGTTATAAGCAATTTTACTTCTTAAGCCACTGGTGCAGCAAAGCACAATTTTTTTATCTTCAGGGATCGAATGCAAATGATCATTAAGCTCATATAATGGGAAATTATATCCACCGATATTGTATTCATCAAATTCAAAATCCTCTCGTACATCAATTAAAAACAGAGAAGAATCTTTTTCTTTTAGATATTCAAATGCTTCCAGGTTTATTTCTTCATAGCCATTTTTAGCAGCAGTCGAGGCAACTGATTCATAAACCGACTCAAATTTCTTATCAGAAGTTGAATTAGAGTCAATGGCGTTTACACTTTTTCCTATATTAAGGATCAATGAAGAATTGTCGAGCACATTAAGAATGAGTAATTTACCCGATAGCACTTCGCCAAAACCACAAATTAGTTTGATGGTTTCATTAGCCATATAACTGCCTATTATCCCCGGTAAGCTGCCAATTACGCCACCTTCATCACAATTTGGAACTTCATCAGCAGCCGGCGGTTCAGGAAATAACGCCCTGTAATCCACACCTCCGTTATAATTAAATACAGATACCTGACCTTCAAATTTAAAGATAGAACCAAATACCAATGGTTTGTTTAAAGCAACGCAGGTATCATTAACCAGATAACGGGTAGGGAAGTTATCAGACCCATCCACTACGAGATCATAATCCTGAATTAACGAATTGGCATTATCCAGTTCAATTTTAAAAGGGTAGGAAACGAGATTAACATGCGGATTAAGTAGCTGCAGCTTATTTACTGAGGTATCTGCTTTACTTTTTCCAATATCAGTAGTATTAAAGAGTATCTGTCTGTGTAAGTTACTTTCATCTACAGTATCATGATCAACAACACCAATTGTGCCTATGCCGGCTGCGGCAAGATAAAGCAACACCGGAGAACCCAGGCCACCGGCTCCAATAACCAATACTTTGGCAGCTTTTAGCTTTTGCTGACCCTCTATACCCAGTTCTGGTAATAGAATCTGTCTGTTATATCTCTTTAATTCAGCGCTATCCATGGTTAATTAGTTTTTTGTTAAACTGACATCCCAATCTTTCCATACCGGTTCATAACCTTGGGAACTAATCATTTGGGCTATCTCTTTTGCGTTGCGCTCGTCAGAAATCTCAAATTGTTCTAACGACTGTGGCTCAACGGCATACCCACCAGGGTTAGTTTTAGAACCTGCACTTATAGATGTGATCCCTAATTTCACAATATTATTCCTAAAAACGATGGATTCACGTGTAGAAATTGATAATTCTACTTCCTCATTATATATTCTATAAGCGCAGATAAGTTGTACCAACTCTTTGTCGTTCATCACAACTTTAGGCTCCAAGCCGCCGCTAAATGGACGTAAACGCGGAAATGAGATGCTGTATTTACTCTGCCAGTACCTTTTTTCAAGATAAGTTAAGTGCATTGCTGTAAAAAAGGAATCTGTTCGCCAATCTTCCAAACCTATAAGCACGCCTAATCCCATTTTATGAATTCCGGCCTGTCCCAATCTATCCGGCGTTTCCAATCTATACTGAAAATTGGATTTTTTCCCCTTTGGGTGATGTTTTTTATAATCATCCTGATGATAAGTTTCCTGATAAACAAGAACCGTATTTAACCCATAGGGTGTAAGTTCTTTATAATCTTCAGTATCCAATGGCTGAACTTCCATCGATATATGAGAAAAGTGAGGCTTAATAAGTTCCAATACTTTTTTAAAATATTCGGTATGCACGGTTTGGTTCGCCTCGCCGGTAACCAGCAACACGTGGTCATATCCCATGTCTTTAATTACGGCGATTTCCTGCATAATTTCCATCGAAGACAGCGTTTTCCTTCTTACCTTATTGTCGTAACTAAATCCGCAATAAGTGCAAATGTTATTGCATTCGTTAGAAAGATAAAGCGGCACATACATTTGAATCGCCTTACCAAAACGCTTAAGGGTTAACTGCTGACTCATCTGTGCCATTTGTTCCAGATATGGAGCCGCTGCGGGCGAAATAAGCGCTTTGAAGTCTTCTAATGTTCTTTGAGAAGAATTTAAGGCACGCTCCACATCAACACTAGTTTTGGCATAAATGCTTTTACTGGTCTCGTCCCAGTTGCAGGATTGGAAGAGGTTGGTGAAGTTAGTCATCTAAAAATGAGGTTAATGGGCTGCTGGCCACAGCATGTAAATTAACAGAACCAAGTTTAGCCTCAAAAGCCATTCTTCCGGCCTCTACGGCGATCTTAAAAGCCCTGGCCATCTGTTCAGGATGTTGTGAAACTGCAATGGCAGTGTTCACCAAAACCGCGTCAGCACCAATTTCCATAGCCTTTGCAGCATCAGAAGGAGCACCAATTCCGGCGTCAATAATTACAGGAACATTACATTGGCTGATGATGATTTCTAAAAAGTCTATTGTCTTTAAGCCCTTATTACTGCCAATAGGAGAGCCCAAAGGCATTACAGCCGATGTCCCAGCATCTTCCAATCGCTTACACAAAACCGGGTCGGCATGTATGTAGGGAAGTACAATAAAGCCCAGTTTTGCCAGTTCCTCTGTGGCTATTAGTGTTTCGATTGGGTCGGGCATTAAATATTTAGGATCTGGATGAATCTCAAGCTTAATCCAGTTGGTTTCTAACGATTCTCTGGCCATTTGAGCCGCAAAAACTGCCTCTTTTGCATTGCGGACACCAGAAGTGTTAGGTAAAAGGTTAATATGAGGATGATTTAGATGTATTAAAATATCATCGTCATTATCTTTCAGATCAACTCTTTTTAAAGCCACAGTTACTAGCTCCGATTCCGAAGCAAGCAATGCTTTTTCCATTTCAGTAGCTGAACTGAACTTTCCGGTTCCCGTAAACAAACGGGATTTAAATGTTTTGTCTGCTATTTTTAACATAATAGTTAGTTATTAATGGGGTTTAAAACCTTTAGCGCACTGTACATTTGTGCAAGCTCAGCGGCAGGATCATTTGCATTGGTTAGTGCACCAGATAATGCCACACCATGAACCCCAGTTGTCATAATCAAAGAAATATCATTCAATTCTATACCTCCAATTGCAATAATAGGAGTGGTGATGCCAGCTATAGAAACCTGTTTCATAATCGCTTCATATCCTTCTAAACCAATTATAGGGCTTAAATTTTGTTTGGTATTGGTAAACCGATAAGGGCCTAATCCTATATAGTCAGCTCCCTCGGCAACCCTTTGTTTAACATGCTCAAAAGTGTTTGCCGTACCACCAATAATCATTTGCCCGCCTACAATACTTCTTGCTTCTGCAATTGGCATGTCGGTTAAACCTAAATGCAACCCATAAGCGCCAGCTTTTAGGGCAATTAACGGATGATCATTTACAATTAACCTTGCTCCATAAGCTTTGCAAAGTGCATTGGCCTTAATAGCCAGTTCGAGAATTACATTCTCAGGCTTGTTTTTAACCCTCAGTTGTATCCACTTTGCACCCGCAATAAGTGTTTTATTAATAGCATCTAAGTGACTGATGTTTTCAGTTTCCTGTGATATGTAGTGTAGTTTATCAATCATAATGAATGGTACCCAAGTAGGGTATTGTTACTGTTTAAGAATTTTTCGATATATAATTTAGCATTGCCGCAAGCTTGTTTTAAAGGATAACCAAGTGCAACATTTGCAGCAATCGCTGCCGATAAAACACAGCCAGAGCCGTGTTTTTGATGAATTTGATCAACCCCCGAGCTAAACTCATAAGTATCATCCTGCTCATATAGATAATCAGTGCCGGGTGCAGCAATGCTATGTCCTCCTTTTAATAAAACCGCGCAGTATTGTGCCCAAAGCTTAGCGGTATGGCTTACATCCATTGCCTCAGCACCTAAACTTAGCATTTCATTGTAGTTCGGAGTAATCAAGTCTATCTGTTCAAGTACAGGCGATAATATTTCCATCCCATTCGCCCAGTCGTGAAATTCATAACCGGAGCTTGCCTTTAATACCGGGTCTACAATGATCTTTAAATCAGAATCTTTAGCTCTTAGGAAACTGACCACCTCTTGCAAAACAGAGACATCTTTTATCAGTCCTATTTTACAAGCCGACACCTTAAACCGAGCCATTAAAGGCTCCAGCTGTGCAATGATTTGAAGTGAATCCAACCAGTTGTTCTTTAAAAATTCGCTATCGGTTTGCACTGTCAGTGCACTGCAGATGCCAAAGCCATAAACATGGTGTTGCTCAAAACACTTTACATCGGCCAAAACACCGGCACCTGCACTGGGGTCAAATCCCGCAATACTAATTGCATATGGTCTGTTTGCTATCATCTTTCCTGTATACGTTTAAAATTACTGATCGCTTTAGAAGGGTCATTCCAAATAAAACCAAGTACGGCCACTCCATCAAAACCTATTAAACTGAGCGCTTCGGCGTTTTCAGCATCAATTCCACCCAGTGCGATCAGTTTTGTGTTGTTTAAACGCTGTGGTAAACTAAAGTCCCGATTAAGCACACCAGCATACCCTGGTTTGGATATGCTGTTAAACACCGGCCCAAAAAAAGCATAGTCAAATTCTTGCAAATTATTAATATCCTCAAGCTGATGGATAGATGTACTCAATACAGTGTCATTAAAGTTAAGCATCGTTTTAGCCTCCTGTAATTGTTTCCTATGCGCCTCCTTGTAATGCAGCCTGTTAATCCCAAAGTCGCCTGCAAGCTCATGATAATCATGTAATGCAATCCTGCTATGATACGCCTCATCTATTTCAGAAATCAGCTGATTATAGTGCGCTCTTGTATATGAATCTTTTCTTAAGTGAAATATATCTAATCCACTTTCAAACAGTTTATTAATTATATTTGATTCATTGTCAACCATACAAGGATTTGCAATAACAATTACATTCATCTACAAATAGATTTCGCTGCCTTTCTCTGTAAATTCTTTCGATTTTTCTGCCATCCCTTTTGCCAGTGCATCTTGTTCATCAACACCCTGCTTTGCGGCATACTCCCTAACATCCTGAGTGATCTTCATCGAGCAGAAGTTAGGCCCGCACATCGAGCAGAAGTGGGCGATCTTTGCTCCGTCAGCAGGTAAAGTTTCATCATGAAATTCCTTTGCCGTATCCGGATCAAGAGAAAGATTAAACTGATCTTCCCATCTAAATTCAAATCTTGCCTTACTTAAAGCGTTATCTCTGTACTGCGCACCAGGATGGCCTTTTGCTAAATCGGCAGCATGAGCGGCAATTTTATAGGTAATTACACCATCTTTAACGTCTTTCTTATTTGGTAAGCCGAGATGCTCTTTTGGGGTAACATAACACAACATTGCAGTCCCAAACCAACCTATCATGGCAGCACCGATGGCTGATGTGATGTGATCATAACCCGGAGCAATATCAGTAGTTAGTGGGCCTAATGTATAGAACGGAGCTTCAGAACAATGTTCCAGCTGTTTCTCCATGTTTTCTTTAATCAGGTGCATCGGTACATGACCAGGACCTTCAATTATAGTTTGTACATCATGCTTCCAGGCAATTTTGGTTAGTTCACCAAGCGTTTCCAATTCAGCAAACTGAGCTTCATCGTTAGCATCGGCTATACAACCGGGCCTTAAACCATCGCCTAAAGAAAAGGACACATCGTATGCCTTCATGATCTCGCAGATTTCCTCAAAATGAGTATAAAGAAAGCTTTCTTTATGATGTGCAAGGCACCATTTAGCCATAATGGATCCGCCCCTTGATACAATTCCGGTTACCCTTTTTGCCGTAAGCGGGATGTAGCGCAACAACACACCAGCATGTATAGTAAAGTAATCTACACCTTGTTCGGCCTGTTCAATTAAAGTATCCCTAAACAGCTCCCAGGTCAAATCTTCGGCTTTTCCATTAACTTTTTCTAAGGCCTGATATATTGGAACTGTTCCAATTGGAACCGGAGAATTTCGAATAATCCATTCGCGTGTTTCGTGGATGTTTTTTCCGGTTGATAAGTCCATTATCGTATCTGCACCCCATCGGCATGCCCATACTGCCTTTTCAACTTCTTCTTCAATAGAAGAGGTTACGGCCGAATTACCGATGTTGGCGTTGATTTTAACCAGGAAATTACGGCCAATAATCATTGGCTCTAATTCAGGATGGTTAATGTTACAAGGAATTACCGCCCTGCCCGAAGCCACTTCCTGACGAACAAACTCTGGGGTAATGTATCCCTTTGGGGTATTTGCGCCAAAGCTATGACCTTTATGCTGATGACTCATTACATCGTATTGTGCACCCAGTTGCTCATTTAAAAGATCTATTCTTTGGTTTTCTCTAATAGCAATGTATTCCATTTCGGCAGTAATGATGCCTTTTTTTGCGTAATGCATTTGAGAAACATTAGCGCCATTTTTTGCCTTGTAAGGTTTGTTGATATAAGCAAAACGCAACGAATCCAATTTGCTATCGGCCAGGCGCTGCTGACCATAATCAGAAGAAATGTGATCTAACTGCTCAACATCTTGTCTGTTAGTAATCCATTTTTCTCTTAATCTAGGCAGACCTTCTCTTACATCAATATGTGCATTTGGATCGGTATAGGGGCCGCTGGTGTCATAAATTGTTACCGGAGGGTTTGGTTCTGTTAAACCGAAGCCATTGTGGATTTTGGTATCGCTTAAGCTAATCTCGCGCATGGCAACTTCAATATCGTGCAATTGTCCTTTTACAAAAATCTTACGTGAGGCAGGGAAGGGACTACGGCTGATCACTTCTTCGGTTGGAGTTTTTTCACTTTTCATAAATACTTTAATTTATAATGAAGGATTGATTTAATACATGATTGGGGCATTAACCACCCTGGGTGGCTTTAATTAGGATTACCTGATCGCCATGTTTTAGCTCATGTTCGGCCCAGGCAGACTTAGAAATAATGGTTTGATTGATGGCTACAGCGATACCTTTAGCCTGAACGTTAATAACAGACAGCATTTGTTCTACAGAACAAGGGTTGTTAAATTGGTAATTTTGTTGATTTACAGTTATTTCCATCTTTAGCTAATTTGGAAAAACTATAGAGATTGCCCATAACGGGACGAAAAGATAGCAATAGATTTGCTTCTACTTTTCCCTTCGGCAGTACTAACTGCATCAGGTTCAAAGGGTATATCTCAGCGCAAGGCACCCCTAAAGTTTTTTGTAAAGCTATGTTATTTTTTGGAAAAACAAATAGGAGAATCCTAAGTAAATTATCTATGCTACTTCTATCTGTATGCTTCAGCTATGGTTGAACCCTTCTTCTGCCGTGCTTCTAGGATGCATCTGAGGTATTTCAAATCATCCTCGAAGAATCCTCGAAGCAGCGTAAAGGAAGCACCAGGGAACGGGTGTGTTTAATTTTCAATATTGCACATATAGAAATAATCTGATCAACTTGCTAAATAGTTTTTTCAGCTCCAATTTGAATTGTTTACATTTGTAGCCTATTAATTACGACTAGCTGCATTTTAGGGTGATTAATTTTATTTTTTTTCATCTCAAATTAATGATTTCAAATAGTAAACATCGGTTTTTCTTAAGCCTTTTCTTTTTCATTTCAGGATTTAGCTTTGCTACCTGGGCCTCAAGAATTCCCACGATTAAAACCGCTTTTGGATTTAATGAAGCAGAATTAGGAAGTATTCTATTGGCAATGCCGGTCGGTTCTTTAATCGGGCTACCTATTTCAGGGTGGTTAGTTTCCAAATACAATAGTCGTGTACCGTTAACAGTTGGCTATGCATTAAATGCGCTTTCACTGGCGCTGATAGGAATTGCACACAATACATTTAGTCTTGTTTTTGCAATTTGTGTATTCGCTTTTACTACCAGAATATTTAATATTTCAGTAAATACGCAAACACTAACACTACAAAAGAGATTTGAGAAAAAGATAATAGGATCATTCCATGGATTTTGGAGTATAGGAGGGATAGCAGGAATTGCCTTGTCTACACTTTTACTGACCTTAAATGTTACGCTGGCAGTACACTTTTCTATAGTTGCCGTGTTGATGTTACTGGTAACCTTATACTCATACCAGTTTTTATTAAAAGGAGATAAGTCCGAAACGGGTAACAAGTTGATTTTGAGTAAGCCAGACCCGTATATCTTTTACCTTGGTATAGTTGTGTTTTTATGCGCAATATGCGAAGGAGGGATGTTCGACTGGAGTGGGATTTACTTTCAGGAAGTATTAAATGCGCCGATATTTACTTATGGATACCTGATCTTTATGACATTTATGGCAACATCCAGATTCTTGTCTGATATTATCATCGTAAGATTTGGTATGCCAAAAACATATATCATGAGTGCTGTTTTTATTGTATCAGGAATTTCCCTCGCCATTATCTTTCCAACATTCTGGACAGCTATGATTGGTTTTTCATTAGTAGGCTTTGGAACAGCGTCAATAATACCAATGTCGTATGCGCTGGCAGGTGCTTCAAAGAAGTACTCACCGGGGATGGCCATATCCATTATAGCTACTTATTCGATAACCGGAATGTTGTTAGGACCTCCATTAATTGGATATCTGGCTCATGCGTTTAATTTAAGAGTATCCTTTGTAATCTTCGGATTATGTGGACTATTATTAGTTCCCATTACCAAAATGTTTTTTAAACACCAAAGGATAGCTCTAGATATTAAACCATAAATTAAGCCTTTTGAATGGCGTCATTTGCATCATCAGCAGTGTTTTTGATTGCTGATTTCGCTTTTTCTAATTCAGTATCTCTAAATTCTTTAAACTCTTGAGATACTGAGTTCACCTTAGTCTTAACGTTGTCTACAACCTGATTTTTTAGTCCTCCAAGACTTTGTTTTCCATTATTGATATTATCCTTAATGGAATGGAAACCATCTTTTACATTATCTGCAAGGTCTAGCGCTTTATCAGATATTCTTTCTCTTGTTCTTTTTCCACTGTCAGGAGCAAATAGTACTCCTATAACAGCACCTACCGCTAAACCAGCTAATAATCCAACTATTGCTCCAGATTTGTCAGTTGGCATAGTCGGGAAATTGGACAAACGGCTAGATATTAATTTTTTATAATTCATAATAGATGTTTTTTACTTAATCACTAACACATTTCGTACCAGATTGTTTTAAGCTTTTTGCCTTAAAGCTTCCGTCATGCTGAATTTATTTCAGCATCTCGCGCCAGCAAGGTTTCCTTTCTCTTGAGAGATCCTGAAACAAGTTCAGGATGACGATTCGCATTATATTACCACAGTCGCTTTAAAAGCACCCTATCTAGTAATTTATTATATTTAGGATAAATATGAAAAGATTCTGTTTCTCCCTGATTTTATTCCTTGTCATTAATTTAGGTGCAATCAGGTCTCAGTCTATTAATCCCGATAGTACAGAACAAGTTTTTACGGAGTTGATAAAACTTAAGAAGCAACTTGTTTTGCAGGCGAAAACTGCTACGGATGCGGTACCTGTAATTAGTCGTATGCTTGAGCTTGGAATGTGGGAAACAGCTGATAGTTTGATTAAATATTCAAGTCATAATAGCATAGATTACCAGTTACTTAAATGCAATTACCTAATCTTAAATAATAAATACAAAGAGGCTGAAATTATAATGTCTCAGGTACTAAAACAAGAACGGAAAAATGAAAAAGCACTCCTCATAAAAGGCTTTTTGGAGATACAGGCATGGCGTTTAGTAAAGGCTGAAAATACAGCAAAGCAAGTGCTTCAAAGTAATCCGGATAGCGAAGATGCAGCACTTTTACTTGGCAGGGTTAAGCTGCTTAAAAAGGAATACGAAACGGCTTTGCAGATTGCAAAAGAGATACAGCAGAGAAATCCAAAAAGTGCTAAAGCCTATCTGTTGGAAGCCGATGTTTATTTTTGGGATCAGCATCCTGAAAAGGCCGAACAACTGTTAATTAAATCACTTGAATTGGATCCTTTCAATGCAGATGCAAGATTCAGTTACGGTTATGCAATATGGAGAAGGGTAGATGCAACACAGTTAAATGCCATGGCTGCCCAGTGGGAACTGGCACTGGCAATTAATCCGCTTCATTATCAAACTCACTGGCATTGGGGCAATGGGCATACCAATTTAACCTATGCAGATTATGCAGAAGCCAATGATGAAGAGGTGAGAAAAGCACTTTTAAGGGCCGATCAGCGAATAAAAAGCAATGATGTGCAAGGCGCAATAGAGATTACCAGGGCGGTAGAAAATCAATACAGCAATTCTGTTTTGCCGTTAATGCACAGGGCATCGATTTATTATAGCGCATTTGATCTGGATAGAGGCATGCGGCTCGACTCTGCCGAGCATATTTTTAAATCTATTTTGCTTAGAAAAAAGCACTATGGTCCGGCCCACAATGGCTTGTCGGCAGTTATTAAATCGAAAAGGATTCCATATCTTGATGCCTTCGACGCCATCACTAAAGCGCTGGATAATACCAAAATCAGGGATATGAAGAATTTTACCAAAGTGTTTTCTGATGTAAGCTATTATCCGGGAGAAACTGCAAAAGCAATGGTTTGGAACCAGCTATATTCATCAGTAGTTTACTTTCCTTTTTTATCTAAACAAGGCAATACTTTTAAAATACCTCCATTGCATCAGGATTTAGCGGTTACTATGGACGCTCCGGCTTTTAGGTACATGACTACATTTGATAACAGGCAGTGGATGGATATAAGAGGCGTAGGGAGTGGAGCCGCAGGGATAGAATATGTAGAGCGTGGGGCTTTTATGGAGCGAAATGTGGTGTTGCATGAGTATGTGCATTTGTTTCATGGGGCCGTATTAACCGATGCTGAAAACAGGAAAATAAGAGCGCTATACTACGATGCGATGAAACAAAAGCGTACGCTCGATTATTACTCCCAAAACAATGAAAGCGAGTATTTTGCGCAGACTTATCCGGCGTATTTTGAGCCAGTAAAAGTACACCCACTTGATTTTAAATCTATGAATACAAGCGCCGATTTAAAATCAAAGGATCCTGATATGTATAGTTTTCTGGATAAATTGGTTTCAAAGGAAAAGGCCTATTTGGCTGGCGATAAAAAAGCTATGGCCAGCAATTGGGCTGAGGTTTATGTGAACCTGGCAAGTCGGGCAGGTAATTCAAAACTTGCAGTGGCCTATCTGGATACAGCTTTGACTTATGATGCTAAGTATCTTCCGGCATTTCTTAGTATTGCCCACCTCAAAATCTATAACAAAGATTTTAGCGGAGCTGAGCAATGGCTGGTAAAAGCTAAAAGTATTGATATCGTTTATGCACCTATTTATGCAATGTATGCAGATCTGGTTGCAGCTAAATATGCTGCACGACAAATCAATCAGGAAGAATCTGTTAAACAGCAGGCAGGTTATTTGCAGCAATCTATTACTCTTGAAGACGATTATCAGGAGCTGGCAAAGGATAATTTGTTGCTTAGGGAGATGTACAGGAAAAACGCTAAGTTAAAAGAAGCGATTGAGGCGGCCGATCTGTATATTAAAACAGGAGCCACGGTGTCTACCTATTTAAGAGATAGAATAGATGATGCTATTGCATTTTCTGCATTTTTAAGGGCAACGTTGGGTGATACACAGCAAGTTGCTGTTTTGAAAAAGCTGGTTGAGCAGAAACCTCAGAATTTTGAACTTAGAAATATGTACGCCGATGCTTTGGCCGAAAACAAGCAATACAAACCAGCTATTGCTACATTAAAAGAAGCCCAAAGGATTTTGACCGCTTCAGGAAATGGAAGACCAGATTATAATTTAAGGATAGCAGAATTCTACAATGAATTGAAATACAAGGATAGTACTGATTTTTATTTGCAACCATTTTTATCGGGTAAGTTATATGTAAAAGGGCCTGATCAGTTAAGGTACATAAGGCTGTTGGTTCAAAAAGGCTATAAAATAAAGGCATCAGAGCTATTAAAAAAGGCTAACAGATCTGGTGACAATATTTATGCTTCAGATTATTTATACACTTCTGCAAAATTGCTGCAAGCTAATCGCCGCAAAACGGAAAGTATGGCGTTGTATGAAAAGGCAATTCAATTAAACCCATATCATTTTGCTGCCTATCAAGAATTAATTGATTACGCTAAAGCTAAAAAACAAGTTAAGAGGATCAGTGAGTTACAGTTAAAAATGAAAAAAAATAACCTTAGGTAAGTCAAAATTAAAGGTGAAATTTTTTTACTAAAAATAGACTAATTAACCTATTTTATTATCTACTTTTGTAGTGTGTATTTTTTACACTAACCTATAGTAGATTATGAAGAAAAGTTTGCTTGCTTTAACCCTTGGAGGCCTTGGAATCGGGATCACAGAATTTGTGATGATGGGCCTATTGCCAGACATCGCGAAAGATTTACATATTACCATCCCTCAGGCCGGGCATCTTATTTCTGCTTATGCTTTAGGAGTTGTAATTGGCGCACCTTTATTAGTAGTTATTGCGGGGAGCTATCCTCCCAAAAAAATACTAATGGTTTTAATGCTCATGTTTACAGGTTTTAATGCCTTTTCGGCATTTGCACCAGACTATAATACCATGTTTGCCGCTCGTTTGCTGGCAGGTTTACCACACGGAGCATTCTTTGGAGTAGGTTCTGTGGTAGCAAGCAGAATAGCAGAAAAGGGTAAGGAAGCGCAATCTGTGTCGCTAATGTTTGCCGGATTAACTATAGCAAACGTAATAGGGGTGCCTCTGGGTACTTATATTGGCCATAACTACTCATGGAGGTACACTTTTGTAATCATTGTTATTGTAGGTATAGTTACTTTATTGAGTTTAAAATCATGGATGCCAGCACTTCCAGCTACTAAAAATCGTGATTTGGGTAAAGAGCTTAACTTCTTTAAACTTCCTGAATCATGGTTAATCATTTTAATGATTGCAATTGGTACAGGTGGGTTATTTTCGTGGTATAGCTACATTGCTCCATTGCTTACCGAAGTTTCAGGATTCTCTGCCAATTCAATCACGTATATCTTGGTTGTAGCAGGATTAGGGATGTTGGTAGGTAACTTTATTGGAGGTAAACTGGCTGATAAAATATCGCCTGCAAAGGCAACTATAACCTTACTGATTGCAATGTCAATTAGCCTTTTAATTGTACATTATGTATCAGGAAACCAGGTGTTAGCTGTAATAATGACATTTGTGACTGGTGCAATTGCTTTTGCAGCGGCATCACCAATTCAGATGCTGATGATCAATACTGCCAAAGGTTCAGAAATGCTCGCTGCTTCTGTTAGTCAGGCCAGCTTTAACATAGGTAATGCGCTTGGTGCATTTTTAGGCGGTTTGCCACTTGCCGCAGGTTATGATTATACTTCTCCGGTTTCTGTGGGTTCAATAATGGCTTTAACAGGTGCTGCGTTTGCATGGGTACTTATTGCAAGAAGCAGAAGAGTTGCTAAACTGAATTACGCATAAAAGTTCTAGCTTAGTGTCGTGAAAGACATTATCCCAGTCCATAAACTCTATGAGCGCTCTTCGGCGGGAATGGAGGTTATTTATTTTGACAACGTTCAAGAACGTGCTTCGATTTTAAGCGCACACCGCGACGATCATTATATTTTTTTATATCAGGAAAAGGGAGAAAGCAATTTCATGCTTGATTTTAAGTCTCTTTTGGTTAATGACCGTGCCATACTATATGTACTACCAGGGCAGGTGCATCACAGCATAAATAGTAAAAATGTTTCGGGTTGGTTTTTGGCAATTGATACCCTATTGGTTAATGAAGAGTACAGAACTGTTTTTGAACAGTACATTATAAGCAATGGACCCATATCACTGGATGATGCTAAAGCAGAAAAATTTAAGCAATGCCTGAAATTGCTTCATGAAAGGTTTTTGCTTATTGAAGAGCCGTTGAGCAGGGCAATAGCCCATTCTCTTGCACAATCTTATATCGGTATGGTTGCCGAAGCTTATCTTTCACAAACTCAATTTGGGCAAAAGCAAAATACCAGACCGGTGCAAATCAATAGTCAATTCAGGAGTTTGCTGCTGGCAAATTTTAAAACGATTAAAGGCCCTTCTGAATACGCAGAGAAATTAAATATTTCCCTTACTTATTTAAATGAAGTGGTTAAAGGGCTCACAGGCTTTCCGGTTAGTTACTGGATTCATAATGAGATTGTACTCGAAGCAAAGCGGTTGCTATATTATACCGATCTAACGGTAAAAGAAATCTCATTTGAATTGGGATTCTCAGATCATACTTATTTTTCCAGATTGTTTACTAAGTTTGCCGGCACTTCTGCCGGAGCCTTTAGGGCTATATACCGCAAATAGTCCAATACTTACCTTTCTTTCTTCATTGCAAAGTGAACGTTTTTAATGTTGTTTTGTAACATCAAAACAAGGAATTATGAATTTAATAAAAAGAAAGGCGCTTGTAATATTTGAAAAACAATTTGGCAAAACAGGACATGTTCTGGATGTTCGTGCATGGAATCCTTCAACGTTTTATGAAATAGATCTGCACTTGCCAGGGGTAGATATGAGCAAGTGGCAAAGCGTACAGCACATGAAATGTAAGGTTTCCGATGGGGTTTACAGAGACTATACACCTGCGCATTGGGATGAGGATACACAAACCTGTACATTGTATGTTGATGCAGCACACGACGGTAGCGGAAGTAAATGGGCTGCCAGCTTAAAACCAAAGGACGAGATAATGTATCTTGGAATTTCAAGTACTTTTACAAAGCCAGTTCCTTCTGCTTCGTTAACCTGCCTTGGCGATAGTTCTGCAATAGGGCATTTTTTGGCTTTAGAGCAATTGGCTGGTAAGGGAAATGTATCTGGAGCTGTAGTAATCAAGGAAGAAGAACACCGTAAAGCATTTATGTCGTACTTCGATTCTACATTGGAGGCTATCCCTCAAAAAGTGAGTAGCAATATCAATAATTTGCAGGAATGGTTACAGGAACAAAATCTTGATGGTGGCGCGGTATACTTAGCCGGCAATGTTCCTATGGTTGTTGAGCTCAGAAAAATAATTAAAGCATTACCAGGTTTTAATGGACGTGTTAAAGTTCAGGGTTTTTGGTGGTAAAATTTTATCTTTGCCATCAGGAATAAAGAAGGAATAATGAGTAGTGCACCGCTGGAAAGAATCCAAAACGAAATAGAGCCATTAAGGCAGCAGATAATCAATCATAAAGTTTATTCAGTTATCAATGATCTTGAAGATCTGAGGATCTTTATGCAATACCATGTGTACGCAGTTTGGGATTTCATGTCGCTGTTAAAATCGCTTCAAATTAACCTTACCTGTACCACTATTCCCTGGTTTCCGGTTGGATCGGCAAACAACAGGTATTTAATTAATGAGATCGTTGCCGGAGAAGAATCTGATGTGGATAGTAAAGGTGAAAGGAAAAGTCACTTTGAAATGTACCTTGAGGCAATGCAGCAATGCGGAGCAGATATCAATCAGATTGATCAGTTTGTAAACGCATTGAAAACAACAGGTGATTTGAATAAGGCTTATGAGTTGTCTGATACTCCAGATGAGGCACGAAGCTTTGTGAACTTTACTTTTAAAATTATCAACAGCAATCAGCCGCATTTGCAGGCAAGCACGTTTACGTTTGGCAGAGAAGATTTGATACCTAATATGTTCCTGACTATAGTAAACGACCTGAACAAGAAATTCCCTGATCAGATCTCTTTATTTAAGTACTATCTGGATAGGCACATCGAGGTGGATGGAGATCATCATAGTCACCTTGCGCTAGAAATGACTTCAGATCTATGCGGTAACAGCGATGAATACTGGAAGGCCGCAGAACAAGCTACAATAGAATCGCTTAAAAAGCGGATTGAACTATGGGATGGCGCTTACAACAAAATTGTATTCGCCACTACAACAGCATAAATTATTTCATCAGATCAAAGAATTTTGGTAAATCCTTTTCATTGCTTGAATAAAACGTCAGTTTTTTAGCTGTGTCGTAAAGGTATAGCGATGGATATTGTTTAGGGTGAAACAAGGGAATAAACACATGATCGCGATCTTGTAGTATCGTAACATTCTTTAGTGCCTGTAATGGCTTACCATAATTGGTAAAAAAGTAATCTATAGAACGTTGCTCATCCTGAGTAATCATATAAATATTAACGTTCTTTAGCTCTTTAGTTCTTTTAGACATGTTTGCAGCCGTTCTTTGGCAGTGTTCGCAAGTAGCGTCAAAGAACATCAATAAAGCTTTTTTCCCTTTTGCTATCTGACTTGTAGAATAAGCATTGCCATCAGTTTTATAGAAAACCGCAGTAGGCAACACACTACCCGGCAAAAGCGCCTGGCTAAAAGCAATTGTAGAAAATGCACAAAGGATTAAAGAGAATATTATTTTTTTCATAGAATGTTCTTAATAAAAGAAAGCGCTAATATCATATTCTTTATAATAATTATCGTCATTTAAAACCTAATTTTTACAATAGAACATTGGGCTGTGGATAAGGACTGTTGCCCTAAGTACTTGCAAATGGCTGGTTTGTGCAACAATAAGATGATAAAAGGTTAGCCTTAATTGTATATAAAAACTTTTCTCTAAGTTTGTTTACATACAAATGAGCAAGGAATGAAAGTTGAAAGTTTAGAGCCAGCATCGCTTTGGAATAATTTTATCAGTTTAAATGCAATACCCCGTGCATCAAAGAAGGAGCAAAGGGTAATACAGTTTATGGTTGACTTTGGTAAAAACCTTGGACTACAAACAATTCAGGATCGTACTGGAAATGTAATTATAAAGAAGCCGGCAACCACTGGTATGGAAAGCAGACAAACTGTAATTCTGCAGTCGCATCTTGATATGGTTCATCAAAAGAATGGCGATACAATCTTTAATTTTGATACTCAGGGGATAGAAATGTATGTAGATGGCGATTGGGTTAAAGCTAAGGGTACTACCCTGGGCGCCGATAACGGTATTGGCGTTGCCACCATTATGAGCATTTTAGCTTCATCAGATATTGCTCATCCTTCTATTGAAGCTTTATTTACAATAGATGAAGAAACCGGGATGACGGGGGCAAAGGAGCTTGATCCGTCTAATCTCTCAGGAACTATTTTGCTGAACCTTGATACAGAAGAAGATGATGAGCTTACCATCGGCTGTGCCGGCGGTATAGATACAAATACGATATATACTTATAAACAAAAACAGGTTGCAGACAGCAGCATTGCTTTTGAGATCTCTATAAAAGGTTTACTAGGCGGCCACTCCGGTATGGATATCCATAAAGGCAGGGCCAACGCGAATAAATTGATGAACCGGTTACTTTATGAGGCAAATAAGGAACTTGGTATTCAGTTGAGTTCGGTAGATGGCGGAAGCCTAAGAAATGCCATTCCAAGAGAATCTAAAGCTGTGGTTGTGGTAACACCTGCTCAAAAAGAAAAGTTTAATTCCTTTATAAAAAGTTTTACAGCTATTGTTGAGGCAGAATTTCATGCCATAGAACCTTCTTTATTGATTTCTGCCGTTGAAACCCAATTGCCTAAGTTTGCAATGGACGAAGCAGATTTTACCAAGATCGTGAATGCAGTTTACTCTCTTCCAAACGGTGTTTTTAGGATGAGCCCTGATATTGCTGACCTGGTGGAAGCCTCTTCTAACCTGGCCAGAGTGATTATTGGAAACGGAGAGTTTGTGACCCAATCATTGCAACGCAGTAGTGTTGAAAGCACTAAACGAGATGTTGCAATTGCCGTTGGTGCATCTCTGGAAATTATTGGATGCGATGTTTCACGCAGTGGCGATTATCCGGGTTGGAAACCTAATCCCGATTCCAGTATTTTAGAATTGATGGCTGATCTATATAGATCCAGTTTTAATTCCGAACCTAATGTTAATGCCTGCCACGCTGGTTTAGAGTGCGGTATTTTGGGTGGCCACCTGCCGGGAATGGATATGATCTCCTTTGGACCAACAATTCATGGTGCACATTCGCCCGATGAAAAGGTACAGGTATCTTCAGTACAAAAATTCTGGGGCTATTTGCTAAAAGTACTTCAACAAATTCCACTTAAAAATAACTAAATACTATTCTACGTTTGTTCCTATTATGAAAGTTTACATATACGCATTTTTAATCCTTATTGTATTTTCTTTATACCAATGTCAGAGTTATAAAAAGGTTTCTACAACAAAAGCTACTTCCGATAAACCCATCGACTTTAACACATCACCGGTGGTTCCTGCTGATGAATCCATAAGTAAAATGGTTATAGAAGATGGTTTTGAGGTAGAACTTATTGCAGCCGAGCCAATAGTAACAACACCTGTGGCAATGAGCTTTGATCAGAAAGGGCGTATGTGGGTAGTAGAAATGAATGGATATATGCCTGATACATTGGGTACCGGAGAAGATAAGCCATCGGGTAAGATCATTATTCTGGAAGATAAAAATAAAGATGGTGTTGCAGACGAGCGTAAACTAGTAATCGACTCATTGGTGCTGCCAAGGGCAATTTGTTTAATTGAAGATGGTATTCTGGTGGCTGAACCGCCAAACTTATGGTACTATGAACTTAAAAATGATAAGCCAGTAAAAAGGACGCTTGTCGATAGTAAATACGCGGTAGATGGTAATGTGGAGCATCAGCCAAATGGCTTGTTAAGAGCCCTTGACAATTGGATTTACAATGCAAAATCAAGTAAACGATATAGAAAACAAGGCGATAAATGGTTGATTGAGGATACTCATTTTAGAGGTCAGTGGGGAGTAAGTCAGGATAATTATGGCAGGTTATACTATAATGATAATTCGACGAACTTGTTGGGCGATTATTTTAGTCCCGGTTTTGGTGCCTCAAATAAAAATCAAAGAGGAGTGGATGGCTTTTCTGAAAGAACAGTACCAAACAACCGTGTATATCCAATTAGACCAACCCCGGGCGTAAACAGAGGTTATTCTCCAGGAACATTAGATGACAGCTTAAGATTAAGAAACTTTACAGCAGCTTGCGGTCCGTTGATTTACCGGGGAGATCTGTTTGGCAGTGCTTATGATTTTAATGCTTTTGTAGCAGAACCCTCGGCTAACTTAATTAAGAGGAATATTTTAAAAGAAACCGGATATGTAGTAAAAGGGGAGCAGGCATATAAAGATAAGGAGTTCCTGGCCAGTGTTGATGAAAGATTCAGACCGGTTAGCTTATACAATGGCCCTGATGGGGCATTATATGTTGTAGACATGTATAGAGGCATTATTCAGCATAAAACCTATGTTACGCCATATTTATCAGGTCAGATTAAAGCGAGAAACCTCACATTGCCATTGGCATGTGGCCGAATCTATAAAATTGTTCCAAAAGGTAAAAAGGCCGTTGCTACAAGCATTCCTAATGATCCTGAAAAATTGATAGCATTATTGGGAAGTACTAACGGTTATTTACGGGATATGGCTCAGCAAACGCTGATAGATGGAAAATACAAGCAAGCAATCCCTCATTTAAAAGCAGTTTTAAAACAAACGACAAATCCATTACAGGTGATTCATGCGTTATGGACGTTGGAAGGGCTTAATGCATTAGAAACAAATGAAGTGCTGGCCTTATTGAAAAGTACAGAATGGCCAATCCGTATGCAGGCGTTAACAGTGCTGCCGTCGGTAATTAACTCATCGTCTTATGCTAGCTATGTGAAAGCATTAGATGAATTAGTTGATAGTAACGACGAATTGGCTGCTCCTTATGTGGCATTTGTATCAAAATATATTAAACCATTTAATGAACAAGCCGCTGATAACATGTTGGTAAATCTGACTAAAAAGTATCCGAATAGCAGTTTTGTTTCTGATGCTGTGATCAGCAATTTAGCTTATCGCGAAGAGTCGTTTAAAGAAACAATAGCCAAGTTTGAACCCGATACCAATTTGAAAATAAATAAACAGTTACAGAAAGTAATTACCGCTTATAATAACACTAAAAAGAACCGTGATCCGGATGCGCTTGCCAAAGAATATCCAAAAGGATCGGCACTGTTCTTATCTACCTGTCAAACTTGCCATTCGCACGATGGTAATGGTATTGCCTCTTTAGCACCACCATTAAATAAGTCGCAATGGGTAAATGGCGATAAAAACACTTTAATTTCAATTGTTTTATTTGGATTAACCGGCCCGGTAAATGTTAATGGCCACGTATATGAAGCGCCAGAAATTGCTGGTGATATGCCTGGAATTGGTCATAGCGATGAAATTTCTGATGAAGATATTGCTCAGTTGTTAAGTTTTATTAGAAACTCGTGGCAAAACAATGCAGGTAAAATTGATGTTAAAGACGTAGTGAGTGTTCGTGAGAAACTTAAAAGCAGACAAAAAGCATTTACAGTTGCCGAATTAGAATCAAAAAACTGAAATTAGATTTATGAAAGTTATAATTGGATCAGATCATGCAGGTTTTGCATATAAAACCATATTAGTAAAAATGTTGCTTGATGAGGGATATGAAGTGATAGATAAGGGTACTCATACAAGTGCACCCAGCGATTATCCCGATCATGCTGCGCATGTAGCCCATGCTTTGTTAAATAAAGAAGGCGATAGAGGAATTTTAGTGTGCGGCAGTTCGGTAGGAGTTAGTGTAGCTGCAAATAAATTTAAGGGTATAAGAGCTGGTGTATGTCATGATACCTATTCAGCACACCAGTCTGTTGAGCACGACGATGTGAATGTTTTATGTATTGGAGAACGTGTTATTGGAATTGAGTTAGCTAAAGATATTGTTAGAGCGTTTCTCAAGGCTATCTTTTCTAATGAAGAACGACATGTTCAACGATTAGAAAAAATAGCCGCCATTGAGAGAGGAGAGATGTAGGGGTTATTGATTTGTAATGACTTGTCCGTCAAAAGCATGTTCTGTTCCAGATGGAGTAAGCATGCCTCTTGATATGATGGTATAAGTTTTGCCTTTCTTGATATCGATGTCTTTCAGTTCTTTTTTTACAGCACCGGATGCTTTATCCTTAATTTCGAAGGTGTAAATTTTAGCAGGAATCTCTACAAAATCACTTGCAGCTTTGTATGCTTTGTCGGTAGCTACTGCAACGCTATCTTTAAATGCAAGATTAAGCGCAGAAGCATCAGGCGATAAATTAATAAATCTTACAAATGCTTTTTCAGCGGCAGGAGCTTTAATGTTATCGTTAATAAGCAGATAATCAAGACTTGCTTGTTTGCCGATAAAGAATAAAGAATAGATTTTGCCGTTTTCGAACTTTAAACTCTCTGAAAGCAAGCTTTCTGTACTGCTTTCGGTTGTAAGTTTACCCGTATAGTCGCCTGGACTTAAGCGAAAATAAGATACCACGCCTCCAAAAGAAAGGGCACCTGAATTTACTTTACTCTGGTTCAGATAGAAATTATAAGTGGCTAATGTTGGCGAGGCGTTAGTAACACTTAACAGAGAAAGTTCTGGATCAGGTGCAGGATCATCGTTTTTGCAAGATTGCATTAGTAGGGTTAAAAGCAAGATGATTATAGCTACAATGCAGATTATAAATGAGTTTGAGTAAGCGCTTTTAGTAAAGGATTTAGTGGCCATAAGAATTGGTTTAGGGTTTATAGTTAACAATAGAGCATTGATGGTAAAAAACAGAGCCGGCTCATATTGAGCCGACCCTGAATCTAAATTAACGCTCTCAAACCACTAAACGAGGCTAGTTGATAAATCGCTACAGTAGGATTAAGAAAAAATGAAAATTATTCTTCTTTAAGTAGCATACTTGCCAAAGGTTCATCTCTGCTGTAAATATCTTTACGGAAATTTAACCGGTTATTTCGGTCAATAAAAGCTGTGAAATAGGCTATATAAACGGGAACTTTATTTTTTAGTGTAACGTATTGCTCTTTCCCTGAATTCATAGCCGTTTTTATTTTAGCTGCATCCCAGCCCTTGCTGTTTTTAAGTAGGAATGCTGCAAGTTTTGCAGGATCTTCTACACGGATACAACCATGACTAAACGCTCTGGACGACTCTCCGAACAGCGACTTTGAAGGAGTGTCGTGCAGGTAGATATCGTAACTGTTTGGGAACAGAAACTTTACAAGTCCTAAGGAGTTTTTAGGTCCGGGTTTTTGTCTGACTACAGGCAAACCGCCACTATAACCCGTTATTTCCATCTGATGGTTTTTAATGTAGTTTTTGTTGCGTCGCATATTGGGCAGAACTTCATTACGAACAATACTGGTAGGGACATTCCAATAAGGGCTGAATACTACATATTTCATATCACCCGAAAAAATAACTGTTTTGTGTATAGATTGGCCTACTACAACATTTCCACTCCATAATAAGCTGTCTGCATGGTAAACATGCAGTTTAAATTCAGGGATGTTTACACCAAGGTAATTGGAGTCAATTTGTACCGGCAACCATCGGCTACGCTCCATATTTACTAAAAGCTGTCTGATTCTCTTTTTTAACGGTGTATTGAGTTCTGTTAATGTGCCTGGCCCGATGGCACCATCTGAGGTCATGCCACTTCTTTCCTGAAACTGTTTTACGGCTAAAAGAAATTCATCGTTGTAATGAGTATCGGTAGTATCACCTTTAAAATCCTCCAACTTGAATAAGCGTGTTTTTATTTGAGCAATCACCTCTGAGGAATCTCCAGGTTTATAAGATTTTTTATCGGCCACTATCGGTTTCCATGGATCTTTTTGATCAAGCTCGCGATATTTAATAAGGAAGTTCTTCAAAAGATCATATTGTCTGTAAACGGGAGCCACTGTTGTACCTGCAAATTTGGCTGGGCTTTTAATCATACTATCCAGATAAGCATCGTATGCGATCTTTTTACGTGGAAGAAACCATTCAGAAGATTTGCTAATAGAGGCATCCATGCCTTCCCATGCTAATTTGGCAAAAACAAAATATTGGGCAGTAAGCATCAATTCTAGTTTGATATCTGGTTTTTTACTGGGCTTGGCGTAGATCATAGAATCCAATGCTGCTCTATATGGGATATCCTTATTGATTCCTTCATCTTTAAGATTTTTAACCCGATCGGTAAGGTTGCCTGCCTGTTCTATTAACCCATTTTTGTTATACCATGCAAAAGCAAAGTGCCTGTTGTTGTAGAATTTTTGGATTGATGCAGCGTATTCTTTGAGTAGTGGATGTGCAGCAATAAATGACTCAATTTGAAGGGTGTCAAAAAAAAGCTCCTGTTCAGAATTAAAGTTTCCAGGGATGGTTTTGTTCCAGTCTTTAATGGAACGTCTTTTTAATGAGTCTTTTGTGATTTTTGTTGCCTTCTTTTCAGATTGGTTGCAGCTATTTAAAGATAGCAGACCAAAAAGCAAAAAGGCTACAATAGGGAAGGGGCGTAACAAATTCATGCTTTAATTTTATTTAATAAATATCATGATTCCAAATTGATTTGAAAAGTAAAGCTGGGCTTAAATTAAGGATATGAACATCTTTTGGTGCTTTGTTTTTGTAAGTTGTTGTATTACAGTTCTTTTTCGATTTTGTGCTGTTCATAACTATGTTGAAAACCTGTTGGTAAGCTGTTAGTGAATTGTTAGAAAAATAAATCGGATTTTCCTTGTTTTCAATGGTTTAAGTGTGTAAATTAGATCTATCAATTACGAAGTACTTTGACAGTCTGAAGAAATTCCAAAAAGAACACTTAGCTTAAGGGCAAAAAGATTCTGGTAATTTCGATGATCAGTAAATAAAAACTCGAAGTTCAAAGGAGACAGAGAACACGAGATTTAAGATTACCGGAGCCCCAGCGCAAAGGTATGTAGACTGTGTCAGGACGGACGTATCTCAGATGATGAAGCCTACGGGATGATTTATAAAGAGATAACTTAGACGGGTTTCAAAGTTCGTGAGAACTAAGAATACTACGAAATGGTAAAGTAAAAGAAGAATTGATGCTTTTTTATGGCTACGGCGATAAAAAAGTGGAAACGGAGTACTCAAATCGAAAGAAGCGAGACTCCGTTTTCTTTTGTACAGGCTTTTTTTGCTTTCTTGTCTGCTTTTGGTGTTTCTCATTTGCACTTTAATAGTTGAGGTGTATTTTTTTAACGACCTTCCAATGACTCTGAACGACATTTTTTCGTTTGTAAGGCTTTTTGATGTAAGGTATCAGGCGATGGGGTATTATACCTAATGTTATGTATACTATATATAGTGTAGAATTTGATGTGATTACGCATATAGTATATATATAATGTGAGGAGTCGTTTTTGCCGGCCTTGTTTTACCTTTTGTGGTATTTTAAGATAAAGAATTAACCTGATTTTAACCTGCTG
>NZ_JABMKW010000011.1 GCF_013204795.1 Pedobacter panaciterrae | reverse complement strand
TTTTAACCATAACAAAGAACTCTATTAAAAGATATTTAAAATATTTAGGTGCCTATATCGGTGGTGTCTACCTCTTCCCATTCCGAACAGAGAAGTCAAGCCCACCAGAGCCGATGGTACTGCGGTAACACGTGGGAGAGTAGGTCGGTGCCAAATCTTAATGAAGCCTGTAGTTAATCACTACAGGCTTTTCTTGTTTGTAGCATTTTGAACCAGGCTTTTATATATTTGTTTAAATCAGATTTAGGGGATGAGCTCAAATGACATTTATATTTTTAAGTCGGAAAGATTAGGTTTTAGAGATTGGCTTGAAAGTGATATAGATAAACTGGCAAGTATAAATACAGATCCAGATGTAATGAAGTTTTTTCCGGGTATCCAATCTATGGAGCGAACCCGGCAGTTTGTAAGAAGAATGCAGGATTTGTTACGAGAAAGGGGTTTTTGCTACTTTGCAGTAGAAGAATTAGATACAAGGGAATTTATAGGGTTTATAGGATTATCTATTCAAAGCTTTGAATCTGATTTTACACCCTGCGTTGATATAGGATGGCGCTTAGATACAAAGAAATGGTATAAAGGCTTTGCTACTGAAGGTGCAAGGAGATGTATAGCTTATGCTTTTAAAGATTTAAAACTAAAATCAATAAATGCAATAGCTCCTAAAGTTAATGCGCCATCTGTAAACGTAATGCAGAAGATCGGGATGAAAGAAATAAAGATTTTTAATCATCCTTTACTTGAATCTAATGAAACGCTTAGAGAATGCGTACTATATGAGATAGTAGATAACCAGTAAAATGTTATCTTCTGGTAGAATTAATGAATTTCTAAACGATACGTATTGATCTTTTAAGCCCTCTCTGTTAATTTTTCTGGTTGTG
>NZ_JABMKW010000010.1 GCF_013204795.1 Pedobacter panaciterrae | reverse complement strand
ACGATCTATTCCGTCAGATCGCGGCAGTGTCACTACTCCGTCCCCACATCGCAGTTATAAAAAGTACGGAAATATTAATCCGTTGTCCATCGAATATCCCTTTCGGGTTCTCCTTAGGCCCCGACTAACCCTGATCCGATTAGCGTTGATCAGGAAACCTTATCCTTTCGGTGGGCGGGTTTCTCGCCCGCCTTATCGTTACTTATGCCTACATTTGCTTTTCCAGAAGCTCCACCACAACTTACGTCATAGCTTCGCTGCCGCTGGAATGCTCCCCTACCGTAATATTAATATTACCCATAGCTTCGGTGTACTGTTTAATGCCCGTTTATTATCCATGCCCGATCGCTCGACTAGTGAGCTGTTACGCACTCTTTAAATGAATGGCTGCTTCCAAGCCAACATCCTAGCTGTCTATGCAATCGGACCTCGTTAGTTCAACTTAACTGTAACTTGGGGACCTTAGCTGATGGTCTGGGTTCTTTCCCTCTCGGCGCGTGACCTTAGCACCCCGCGCCTCACTGCCGTGTATATTAAATAGCATTCGGAGTTTGTCTGGATTTGGTAGGATTTGACTCCCCCGCACCCAATCAGTAGCTCTACCTCTATTTAACTTCACCACGACGCTGTTCCTAAAAACATTTCGGGGAGTACGAGCTATTTCCCAGTTTGATTAGCCTTTCACCCCTACCCACAGATCATCCGGAAACTTTTCAACGTTTATCGGTTCGGTCCTCCAGTACGTGTTACCGCACCTTCAACCTGTCCATGGGTAGATCACAAGGTTTCGCGTCTACCTCCCCTGACTATACGCCCTATTCAGACTCGCTTTCGCTTCGGATCCGTGTCTTAAACACTTAACCTTGCCAGAGAAGAGTAACTCGTAGGCTCATTATGCAAAAGGCACGCCGTCACGCCACCTGGACGCTCCGACCGCTTGTAAGCACACAGTTTCAGGTTCTATTTCACTCCCCTGTTCGGGGTTCTTTTCACCTTTCCCTCACGGTACTGGTTCACTATCGGTCTCTCAGGAGTATTTAGCCTTACCGGATGGTGCCGGCAGATTCCCACAAGGCGTCTCCGACCTCGCGGTACTCAGGATACTACTAGACTAATGGTACTTACGTGTACGAGGCTCTCACTCTATATTGCCAGGCTTCCCATCCTGTTCCACTTCATTGCATTATAATCATATCGTAGTCCTACAACCCCAGTTATGCCGTAACATAGCTGGTTTGGGCTCTTTCCCGTTCGCTCGCCACTACTTAGGAAATCATTATTATTTTCTCTTCCTCTGCTTACTTAGATGTTTCAGTTCGGCAGGTTTGCGTATATATACGACTGGTCTTCAACCAGCCAGGTTTCCCCATTCGGAAATCACCGGATCAATTCATATTTGCTAATCCCCAGTGCTTATCGCAGCTTATCACGTCCTTCATCGCCTCTGAGAGCCAAGGCATCCCCTGTGTGCTCTTATTTACTTTCTTCTCTCCATAGCCTTTTGCGCCTATGGAAATGCTTTTTTTGATTG